>CAVWRG010000001.1:0-1076338 GCA_963757355.1 uncultured Acidobacteriota bacterium
AGCCATTTCGCGCCGTTCGGCGCTCATGACTCCCAGACGTCTTCAGGCCATCGCGCGGCTCGCGCTGCGACTCGGCACGAATCCAGCCTGAGGAGCCATCTTCCAGTTTGGCCCCCGTCGCCAAGATATCGAACGGCTTATTGTAGTTAGGCGTGAGACTTCCGCGATCGAAGGCGCAGTTCGATAGCCGCGTTTTCACCAAACGCGCCTGCTCGCGTCGAACCACGGCGTCCGAAACGCGCGTTGACTCATTGCGTCTTCCGGTAGTCCTCGAGTTCCTGACGACCGAAGAAATGCTCGATCGCGCGTCCGAGGTCGATGCCCGTGACCCGCGCGGCCTCCTCCATCACGGCGAAGACCTTCGCCTTGGTAAGCGGCTGCGACGTGTCCGCGTCCGGGTCGAAGAAGACCGGATCGTCCTCGCCCGGCTCGCGGCCGAACTTGTTGATGAACGCCTGTCGCTGCTCCAGCAGCAGCTTGTGTACTTCCGGCGTCATCATGATCGTGGCGGAGCCGTCCTTGTGCTCCACCAGCCGGCCTTCCTCGATCGTCCGTGCGCGGCTCTGATCAAACCCGTCGCGCGTCGCCTTCTTCCGTCGACTCTCCCGTCCCATGTGACTCCTCGCCCGTCGATAGTTCCTGTGCTCCAGGGCCATCCACATCACCGACGAAGGCTCGCGGTCGCCGGTACCGGCAAAGCCGGGGAGACGTCCGAGTTCCTCATCAGGATCTCGCTCTCTGGCGCTCAACCTCCGAACGCCTCCATAAGTTAGGGCGCCGATAGGTCATCCCATGTTTCATCGTCTCAGTTCTCCGTGCCGTCCGTGTCGACGGGCGGCTTCAAATCACGATCGCTGATAAGGCCCGTCAGCACCGCCTCGGTGCGCAGGGCCTCGCCGTCCAGCTTGAAGTCGATTTCTAGCTTCTTCAGGATCTCAGGCAGGACCTGATGAATGATCCGCATGCCTACCAGTAGTTCGTTCATGTACACGTCGGGGTGCAGCCGCGTCTCGTTAAAGCCCCAAGCCTCGGCTTCCGCCGTATGGTCCAACTCCTCAGGGTCGTCCGAGAGCAGTTCCTGCAACTCAGCCCGCAGCGGCACTCCGGCACGGAAGACGCGATCCTTGATCGTGATGAGCCATTCCTGGTACTGCTTGCGAGTCCTCAGTTGAAACTGGGGAAACTCGCGCGCGACGGTCTTGTCGACCTCGAGCTTGGAGGCGGCCAAGTCCATCAGACACCACTCGAAGTCGCTGATAAGTTCGTGTTCAAAATTCAGATCGTCATCATTCAGGAGGTTTTCGACGTACGCGGCGTAGAACGCCCACACACTGGTCAGCGACGCGAAGATCTCGCGGATCAGGGCCGTGTACGGGTTCTTGTCGAGCAACTTATGGAGAGCATCTACGTCTTCGTCGCCGGCGTCGTCATCGTCCTGGGCACCCGGCTTGTTCGTATTCGTGTCGCTACCGCTAAAATAAGGGGCCAGCTCTTTCGGAAAGGCTCGCGGCGTTTCAACTCCCATGTCGCTGAGCGTCTTGGTGACTTTCAGGCAGAGCAGGCCTAAATCGTCGTTGAGCCCATAGATCTCGTAATCACTTTCGGCCGCGAACTCGGCATCATCGGCCAAGCGGTGAATCAGCTGATCCCACCTATCAGCATCTGCGAACGAGCCCGCCCACAGCACGAACTCTGGATGCACGCCGTCGACCTTCAACAGCGCGCAAAACTTCTTTTCCATGTCATCCGACATGTACTCGCCGTTTTTCCACTTGCTGATCTGTGTCGCCGAGACCTCAAGGTGGCGGGCCAATTCTTTCTGGTTGCACCCCACGGTCTTGAGAGCCAACTCAACCCACGCTTCGCTAGTTCTCATTCCGGGCTCCGAGATTAACTAAATTTACGATGAGTTTACTTTATCTAAACAGTCTAGCATGATGTTAAGTAAACTCTCAATTATGTTTGCTGAATTGTGTTTGCCTAGAAAATCGGGAGTCTTCCGGGCGGGCTTGTCGACGATAGCAGGTCCGCGATTTGGACTATCGTCAGGCTGACTCTGATGAGCCAGTTGCGGACGTCGTCGAGACGCCCAAGATGCAAGAAGTCAACGAGTTGTAAGGATGAGTCTTGGCCCGTCCGCCTAAGTTGTTGATTTTTGATGCGTTGCGGGCGGGGTCGGGACTTGACGATGTCCGCAACAGGTTCGATAGATAATGTGTTGACAGCGTGTATACAGGACGCTAAAGTAGGGACATCGACGTCTCGACATGGGCGTCGCACGGGAGGAAACCATGGCAGCCCCTGCAACCGCCGCGCGGACACGAACCATCAACATCCGCATCGAGGAAGAGCGGCGCACGCTCATCGATCGAGCCGCTGAAGCTGCCGGGAAGGACCGTACTCAGTTCGTTCTGGACGCAGCAACTCGTGAAGCGACAACGGTACTTCTCGATCAGCGGTATTTTCAGCTAGACACGGATGCCTTCGCGAAGTTCAACGCTGCCCTGGATACGTCTCCCGCCGAGAACCCGCGTCTGCGAGAGCTTCTCTCTAGAAAAGCGCCCTGGGAGCGATGAGTGCGGAAGGAATTAGCGCTCCAGCGCACCTGACAGCCGAGCACGACGTTAGCGCTTTCGACTCCGGTACGCCTGAACTCGACAATTGGCTGAAACGCCGAGCGCTTGCGACTGAGGCGCTGGGCACGTCACGGACATACGTCGTGACAGCAGGCGGACGTGTGGTCGCCTTCTATGCGCTTGCGAACGGCGCAGTTGCTCACAAGGAGGTGTCCGCCAAGGCGAGGCGGAACATGCCGGATCCAATTCCGGTGATGGTGCTTGCGCGTCTGGCCGTCGATTCCGCTTACCAGAAACAAGGCCTTGGTTCTGCGCTTCTAAAGGACGCCCTGCTCCGCACCATCGCGGCCGCTCAAATCGCCGGCATTCGCGCGGTGCTGCTTCATGCGATGTCACACGACGCGAAGCGTTTCTATGTACGTGCCGGATTCCACGAGTGTCCGTTTAATCCAATGATGATGATGATCACGCTCGCAGAGGTTGAGAAGAACCTCAGCCCGCCCAACGCGAGCTGACGATCTTATTTGGGGAACGGATCTTCGCCGTACGTCTTCGGGCATCGCTGCACGCGGGCGATGGTCCACGACCGCGTACGCAAGAACCGACGCCAGCGTGAGGACGCAAGAAATCCGAATGGCCATCCTGAGAGTCGACATCGAGAGGGCACTCGACGAACTCGTCTCGCAAGAGAATGGGATGCGTTTTCAGGGTCTAGCTGTGGCCCTCGCCAAGAAGCGCTGGTCAGAACTGATCGCCCGGCAGCGGAAAAAGGACTTCGGACTTGACGCCTACGCTCCAGCCGGCGTGACGCCAGAGAAAATCGGGAAGGGGCTCGCCGCATCCGTCACGCCCACACTCAGGAAGGTTTCCGACGACGCCAAAGAAGCCAAGGACGAGTTTACCGACCTGCAAGCGCTTCTCTTCGTGACGTCGGCGAAGGTCGGAAATGCCGACCGAAAGAGGTGGGAACAAGCGATCCGAAAGGACTACGGGCTCGAACTTCACATCATCGAGCCGGAGGAAATCATCTCGACGCTGTTGATGCCCGAGAACGCCCAGCTCTGCGCCAGCCACCTCTACCTCGACGTCGCCGTCGAACCGGCGGTCGCAGACCTCATTGCCCGCACGAAACCCGCGGGGGCAACCGTTGCTCGGACATGGGCTGTCAGAACGAAGGGACATCCACTCATCGACCTCACCGGACGCCGCATCGATGCCGATGACACGCAATCGGCTGAGGATTACGCACTCGAGGACATCGACCGCGCCCTCTCGCAGAGCCGCCGCATCGTTCTTGAGGCCCCAGCCGGCCGCGGAAAAACCACAACGCTGGTACAGCTCGCGCAACGCCCCCGTGCTGCGGGCACCGCATTCATCGTGGAGCTTCCGGCGTGGACGTCGTCGCGCCGGAGAATCTCGAGTACATCGCCGGCATGCCGGCGTTCCAAGCGGAAGGCCTCACCGCCGCCGACCTCGCGCGCGTGCAGCAGAAGGAGCCGTTCTTCTTTTTGCTGAATGGATGGAATGAGATTGCGGAGTCCAACTCGACGCAGGCAGACGATGCGCTTCGCGAACTCGAGCGGGACTTCCCGACCGCGGGCATCATCGTCGCCACGCGTACGCACCACCTGACGCCGCCGTTGGGACGGACGTTCCTGGACGACCTCATCAAATACTGCCGCACCGACAACGGCTACACGGTGCTTCGCGACGTCGTGACGAAAGAGAAAGGCGACCGGATGCACAGCTTCCTGCTCGCCGAAACGCTGAAGTATCTGTACTTGCTATTCGAGCCAGAAGCGCTCGATTTCAATCACGTCGTGTTCAACACCGAAGCGCACCCATTGCGCCGGACGTGGTAGCTGCAGCTCAGCGTTCGGCAGCGTGAAGGCTCTAATCTTGCGCGCGTACGATTTCCGAGGCGTTTCGAAGCAGTGGGCTCGAAATCGTTCGCACGCCGTTTCGCGCGCCGCAGGCGAACGGCGTCGGGAAGCGGTTCGTACGCACCGTGCGGTCAGAGCGTCTCGACTGGCTACTGATCCTGAACGACCAGCATCTTGAGCGGGTCCTTGACGTCTTCGTGGAGCATTACAACGGGCACCGGACACACCGAGCGCTCGTCCTCAGGCCGCCCCGCCCGGCACGTCCGCCGACGTCGCCGGCGACGGACGTGGGCGAGGCTCGTGTCCAGCGTCGCGATCGTCTCGGTGGTGTGGTTCACGACACCGGCGTGGAACCGCACGACGGCGACGACCGAGCCTCAGTAGGTCGGCCCGGTCGGGACGCGCGAGCCGTTCAGGCCGTAGAACGCGACGAGCAGATAGCAGACGAGCGGAAGCGCGAACGCGCGGTGCACGCCGATCGCGTCGGCGAGCGCGCCCTGCGCGAGTGGCACGACGGCGCCGCCGACGATCGCCATGATCAGCAGGCTCGACGCCTTGCCGGTCAGCGCGCCCATGCGCCTGATCCCCAGCGTGAAGATGTTCGGGAACATGATCGAGTTGAAGAGGCCAATCGCGACGACGCTCCAGACCGCCGCCATCCCGGTCGTTCCCATCGTCGTCGCGACGAGCGCGGCCGCCACGAACGCGACGAGGCCGAGCAGCCGGCCAGGATCGAAACGCTGGAGCACGCCGGCGCCGACGAAGCGGCCGATCATCGCGCCGCCCCAGTAGAGGGACACGAACGTGGCGGCGCGGCTCTGCGGCATCCCGCCGATCTCCGGCAGCTCGATGTAGTTGATGAGGAAGCTGCCAATCGACACTTCGGCGCCGACGTAGACGAAGATGGCGGCGATGCCGAAGCGCAGGTGGCGGTGGCCGAGCGCGTCGAGAAACGTGCGCCGCCCATCGTCGTCTCCGCCGTCGGCGTCGGACGCCAGCGCCGGCAGATGGAAGAGATACACGCCGGCCGCGACGAGGAAGAGGACCGCGGCGAGGCCAAGATACGGTCCCTGCACGAAGGCGGCCTGATGCGCGCGGTACGCGAGTTGGTCGCTCGCGGGGAGGCGGGCCAGCTCGACCGACGTCAGCACGGCGCCGGACAAAATCAGAAGCCCCCCGAGCTTCGGCGCCAGCGTCGTCCCGAGCGAGTTGAGCGCCTGCGCCAGGTTCAACCGGCTCGACGCGGTCCGCTCGGGACCGAGCAGGCTGACGTACGGATTGGCTGCCACCTGCAACAGCGTGATGCCGCTGGCGAGCGTGAAGAACGCAGCGAGAAATACGCTGAACGAGGGGACAGCGGCGGCCGGATAGAACAGCAGGGCACCGACGCCCGCCACGACGAGGCCCATGACGATGCTGCGCTTGTAGCCCCAGCGCGACACGACGTGGCCCGACGGCAGCGACATGATGAAGTAGGCGCCGAAGAAGGTGAACTGCACCAGCATCACGTGGAAGTAATCGAGCGCGAACACCGCCTTCAAGTGGGGCACGAGGACGTCGTTGAGGCTCGTCAGGAATCCCCACATGAAGAAGATGACGGTGGCCATCGCCATCGCCGTGCGATTGGTCGTCCCGCGAGTCGCCATGGACCGCTATATTAAGATGTTCCGGTCATGAGCCCGCGACCATCGATGCTGGCGATCGCGATGCTCGTCGGCATCGCCGGCGCGACGGGGCGGACCTCCGCGCCCGACGTCGTCGCCGATCCCGCGTCGCTCGTCGATCCGCTCGTCGGGACGGCGAACGGCGGCAACACGTTTCCGGGCACCGTCGTGCCGTTCGGCATGGTGCAGTGGAGCCCGGAGACCACGCGCGGCGACCACGCGCGTGCCGCCGCCGCCGGCGGCTATGCCTACGACGCGACCCGCATCCGCGGCTTCAGCCTCACGCATCTGTCCGGCGCCGGCTGCCGCGGCGCGTCCGGCGACGTGCCCTTCATGCCGATCGTCGGCGCCATGACGACGTCCCCCTCCGCCGACAGGACCGACCGCGTCTACGCCGCGCGGTTCGCGCACGCGAATGAACGCGCGGTGGCCGGCGCGTACGAGGTCCGGCTGCAGTCGGGCGTCCGCGCCGAGCTGACCGCCACCGCGCGCACGGGTGTCGGACGATTCACGTATCCGAAGGGCGCGCCCGCGACACTGCTCGTCCGCACGTCAGACGCGGAGGTCGGCAGCAGCGACGCGCACGTGCAGGTGGATTCGGCGGCGCGCACGATCAGCGGCTCGGTGACGAGCGGCAACTTCTGCGGTTACATCCACGCCATCGATCGGCGCAGCTACTACACGCTCTACTTCGTCGCCGTGTTCGACCAGCCGTTCTCGACGCTCGGCACGTGGAAGGACGATCGCCTGACGCCCGGCGCGACCGAGGCCGACGGCGCCACCACCTACGGCAAGGACGGGTACCCCCTCGTGGGGCGCGGGTCGGGCGCCTTCGTGGGCTTCGGCGACGCAGGTGGAGCGGTCAACGTGCGCGTCGGCGTCTCGTACGTCAGCACGGAGAACGCCGTGGCGAATCTCCGCGCCGAGAGCCCGGACGGCGCGTCGTTCGAGGCGACAGCCCGGCGCGCGCACGACCTGTGGAACCGCGCGCTCGGTCGTCTCGCGACGAGCGGCGGCACGACGGCCGAGCGGACAATCTTCTACACGGCTCTCTACCACGCCCTGCTGCACCCGAACGTGTTCAGCGACGCGAACGGGCAGTACGCGGGCTTGGACGGACGCGTCCATACGGTGTCCGCGCCGCAGCGCGCGCAGTACGCCAACTTCTCCGGCTGGGACGTCTACCGATCGCAACTGCAGCTGGTGACGCTGCTCGATCCGGCCGTCGGCGGCGACGTCGCGCAATCGCTCCTCAACCAGGCCGAGCAGAATCGCGGGGAATGGGATCGCTGGACGCACAACGCCGGCGCCACGCACGTCATGGAAGGCGACCCATCGCCAGCCGCCATCTCGGGGATCTACGCGTTCGGCGGAACGAGCTTCGACGTGAAGGGCGCGTACGCCTCCTTGCTGCGCGCGGCGACGACGCCGACCGCCGCCGACCTGAGCGACCAGGGGTGTCCGGTCGAGTGCGCGGGCGAGCGGCCGTCGCTCGACCAGTGGCTGAGGCTTCATTACATCGCGACGAAGTCGAACGCCTGGGGCGGCGCGGGCGAGACGCTGGAGGACGCGGCGGCGGATTTCAGTCTGTCCGCGCTCGCGCGGCGGCTGGGACGCGACGCCGACGCCGATACTCTGCTCCGCCGCTCCGGATACTGGCGCAACGTGTTCAACCCGTCCGCGACGTCCGCCGCGGGATACGTTCAGAACCGAAATGCCGACGGATCGTGGCCGCCGTTCGATCCGGCGTCGAGCGACGGTTTCGCCGAAGGCAGCAGCGCGCAGTACACGTGGATGGTGCCGTTCGACGCGCAGGGGCTCTTCGACGCGATGGGCGGCACCGCGCGTGCCGTCGAGCGTCTCGATGCGTGGTTCCACAACGACGACGGCTCCTGGGCGCTGACCGGCCTTGGCGGCATGCACGCGGAGATGGACAACGAGCCGTCGACGGCCGCGGCATGGCTCTACGATTTCGCCGGCCGTCCCGATCGCACGGAGGCGACGGTTCGCGAGGCGACGAACGTGCTGTGGCGCGCCGCGCCGGACGGCATTCCCGGCAACGACGATCTCGGCGCGATGTCGGCGTGGTACGTGTGGGCGGCGATGGGTCTCTATCCCGGCATCCCGGGGCGCGCGGAGCTGCTCGTCGGCAGCCCCGTCTTTCCGCAGGTGCGGATCGTCCGCGCGACGGGCGTCACGATCGCCATCGACGCGCCAGAGGCGAGCGCGCGTGCGCCGTTCGTCACCGCGCTTCGCGTCGACGGCCAGAAGTGGACGAAGCCGTGGCTGCCCGAGTCGTTCGTCAGCCGCGGCGGCCGGCTCGAATTCGATCTGTCTGCAACGCCCGGCACGACATGGGGCCGCGCCGCGTCGGACGCACCGCCGTCATTCCCGCCGCCCCGGTAGCACGTAGTGTCTGGCTTCAGCAGGCGCTTGCGGTCAGTTTCCACTGTGCGAATCGGGAGACGCTGACTGCCCTTTACGCGACGAACGGATGCGACGAGCCGGCTTTGCTGCACCGCGTCGCGATCTTCCTTCGAGGGCGGACAGGCCGGCGGGTAAGGTATCGCGGTGCCTGATCCCACGGAAAAGGCGTCGCGCAGTTGTTGGGCCGTCCACACCGCTGTCGGATGCGCCGTCACCGCGACGTGCCGGATACGCCGCGATCGTGAGCCAGGAGCACCAGAACGAACACGAGACGGTATGTCGTGGTCGGAACAACGAAGAAATCGGCCCCTACGCGCGCGGACATCGGTCGACACCGTCGGTCGCCCCATGCGGGAACCCGATTAGCTTCAAGCCCTCCAGTGCGCCGTCGCTGAAAATGAAGGGGGGAGGTTCGGGTTCGAATCCCGAGTGAGTCATCAGTTCGTTCGTGCGCTCTCGGGAGACTGTTGCGCCTTCGTGTGGATGGGTCGACGCTGAACGTTGGTGGCCTCCTACGGGCACCAACACTCAGTCTGCCGCGATCGACCCGGCTGCCACTGACAACATATGCCTACCTTCCTCGTCGGCGGAAACCGCCTTCCGCTGAAGAAAACTGTTTCTTTGGAACGCAGAGCGAATAGGATGTCTCATCCATGGGTAGGTCGTTCGGAATCTGCGTCGGGACGCTGTTGGGCGTCGCGTTGCTCTTGACCGACGCACGAGCACAAATACAGCCTCCCGTTCCGCCGCCCGGGCAGATAGAGAAGCAGTTCGAGAAGCCGCCCGAGCCGAGCGCAAAGCCGGGTGTCATCACCATTCCGGCCCCCAGCCAGAAGCCCCCGCCGAACGCCGAGGGCATCAAGTTCGTCCTCAATCAACTGACGGTCGTTGGCGCGACCGTCTATCCGGCGCGAGCCCTCAGCGCTGCGTACGCGAACCTTCTCCACAAGGAAGTGACGCTCGCCGACATTTACCGAATCGTCGATCGCCTCACGGCGAAATACCGCAACGAGGGGTATCTCCTGTCGCAGGTGATTGTCCCCGCTCAGGCTGTGGAAGGTGGCGCAATCCGTCTGCAGGTGATTGAAGGCTACATCGCCGACGTGCGCATCGAGGGCGGCAGCGCGGCGCTGCGCAACCGGGTCCGTAAGTACGCCGACAAGATCCGGGCGAGCCGCCCGCTGACCGTCGCGGCGCTCGAACGGTACGTGCTGCTCGTCAACGACCTGCCGGGCGTGACCGCGCACGCCGTGCTGGCGCCCTCGACGGTACCGGGTGCCTCTGACCTGGTCCTGGAGGTATCGGATCGGCCGGCGACCGCGGAATTCAGCTCCGACAATCGCGGCAGCCAGGCGCAAGGACCGGGCCGCGTGTCGGGCGACGTCGATCTGCATTCCACCTTGGGCGTGGCGTCCCGCACCGAGCTGAGAGGTGTGACGACGCTCGATCGAGAGCTGGTCTATCTCGCGCTGGCGCACGATCAGTTCGTCGGCGCCGAAGGTGGCAAGTTCGAGGCCGCGGCGAGCTACGTCTACTCCAAGCCCCAGGAGCTCGCGATTATTCCGCTCGATTTAGTAACCGAGTCCGAGACCCTGACGCTGTCCTACAGTCAGCCGATTTTCCGCAGGCGGTCACGCAACCTGTCCCTGCGCGGGTCGGTCTCGGCATTCGACAGCACCGCGTCGATCTTCGGCATCCGCGATACCGCGGATCGCGTGCGCGCGGTCCACGTCGGCCTCACCTACGACGGCGCCGATCGGCTCGGCGGCCTCAACATCGCCGACGTCGAATTCTCCCAGGGGCTGAAGGGGCTCGGCGCGTCTGGCAACGGCGACATCTTCCTTTCGCGTCCGGCCGGCAGGGTCGACTTTCGCAAGGCAGCGCTCTATGCCTCGCGCGTGCAATCGCTCCCGGCCAACTGGTCGGTCCTGGCGAGTCTCGACGCTCAGTACGCATTCACGGACCTCCTGGCGTCAGAGTTGTTCAGCGTGGGCGGCGAGCAGTTCGGACGCGGGTACGATCCGTCGGCGCTGCTGAATGATCACGGCGCGGCGCTGAGGCTGGACCTCCGTTACACCGCAACCTGGAGCGGCAGGAAGCCGACGACGCTCATGCCGTACGGCTTCACCGATCTCGGCAGAGTATGGCAACGGACACCCGAGCCCGGAATCGCCTCATCGGAATCGGCGGCATCTGCCGGCGGCGGTATCCGGCTGAACGTCGGCAATCAGTTCTCAGGCTTCATCGAAGTCGCAAAGCCGTTCAACACGATCGTTGGACAGGAACCGACCCGCAACGCCAAGGTTTACGCAGGCATTTCGGTCCGATAGTTGGCATGGCTACAAGGGACAAAGGCATGGACACTGAGAAGTCGAGACCGCCGGTCGCGCTCTTCCACCAATTCCGCCGCTCACCGAGAGCGGCGAGAACGGTCCTGGCCGTCGTCCTCTCCATCGAGATGGGCAGCGGTCTGCAGGCGCAGCGGCCTGACGGCGGTGTCGTGGTCGGGGGCGACGCGCACATTTCGACGAGTGGTAACCTGACACGCATCGATCAGACGAGCGACCGCGCGATTATCGACTGGAGGAGTTTCGGGATCGGCGCCGCCGAGCAGGTCCTGTTCCTCCAGCCGACGGCGCGATCGGCGACCCTGAATCGCGTCACCGGCGAGCAGGCGTCCGTGATCCTCGGACGGCTCGACGCCAACGGACAGGTGCTCCTTATCAACCCGAACGGCATCGTGTTCGGCGGCGGCGCGCAAGTGAACGTCGGAAGCCTGATCGCCAGCACCTCGAACCTGAGCAACGCGAACTTCATGGCGGGGCGGCTGGTGTTTGATCAACCGGGCCGGCCGGGGACGGGCATCCTGAACGCCGGCGCGATGACGGCCGCGGAAGGAGGCTTGATCGCGCTCGTCGCTCCGCACGTGCGAAATGACGGCGTGATCGTGGCGCGACTCGGGAGAGTCGTGCTGGGCGCGGCGGACACATTCACGGTGGATCTGTATGGCGACGGGCTCATCGATCTCGCGTTGAGCGACGCAAATGCCGGGCAGCTGCGCGAGCTGAACGGGGCATCGGTCACGAGCCTGGTCACGCACACCGGAACAATCGACACCGCCGGCGGTCGAACCGTGTTGATAACCGCACGCAACGCGAAAGCCGTACTCGACAACCTCATCAACATGAGCGGCACGATCAAGGCCGACTCCGCCGTCGAGCAGGGGGGACGCATTCTGCTGCTCGGCGAAGGCGGCAAGGTTGATGTCAGCGGGTCGATGTCCGCGCGGGGGGCGACGGGAGGGTCGATCGACGTGCTGGGCGAACAGGTGCACCTCGCCTCAACGGCCGCGGCCGATGCCAGCGGCGAGACCGGCGGAGGAATCGTTCACGTGGGCGGCGCGTTCCAGGGCGGGGGAGACACCTATCGAGCGACCCTGACCACGGTCGATTCAGGCGCCACGCTCAAAGCGAACGCTGTCGATCGCGGCAACGGCGGCGAAGTCGTCGTCTGGTCCAACGGACAGACGGAATTTGCCGGCGCGGTCGAAGCGAAGGGCGGCGGGAACGGCGGCAACGGCGGCCGCCTGGAGGTATCCGGAAAGGGAACGCTCGACTTCCTCGGTCAGGCTGATGCGTCCGCGGCCGCGGGTCAGGCCGGATCGCTGCTGCTCGACCCCGCGAATCTCGATATCGACGCGAGCGAGGCCGCCGTGATCACCCGGGTGTTACGCACGGGGACGAGCACGACTCTGGCTGCCGACCACGACATCTCGGTGAACTCGGCGATCACCGGAGGCGACCGGCTGGCCGGCGGCGGGTTGACGATGAACGCCGGGAACAACATCAACGTGAACGACTTCATCGTGACCAACAACGGTGCGGTCAATTTGTTCGCGACTCAGGGCACCGTCAACATCGCGCCGGGGAAGGCGGTATTCGCGGGAACCGCGCCGATCAGCGTGAACGCCGGCGGCACGCTGCACACCGGGCAACTCATCACGGGCGGGTCGCTGACGATCGCCTCCACCGGCGCCTCGGTGGCCATCGACTCCTTCATCGATGGCCACGCCGGCCCGGTCAGCATTCGCGCGGCCGGCGACGTGGACATCAACCAGCCGATCGTGAACCTTGCCAGCGGCGCGGGGCTTGACGTGACCGCCGGCGACGACATCAATGTGAACGCGCAGGTCGACGGCCGCGGCGGCGCGGCGGGCGGGGCGGTCACGATGACGGCCAGCCACGACCTGAACGTGAACCAATCGATCGTCACGAACAACGGCGGCCTCACCCTCGCCGCCACCAATGGCGCGATGCATGTCGCGGAGGGGAAGGTCCTGATTGCCGGGACGGCGCCCGTTGCGATGAGCGCTCGCGGCGACGTGGTCACCGGAGGAACGAGCGGGGGCGCATTCACGGTCGCGTCAACCGCGGGCTCTGTGACGGTGAACGGGCTGATCGATGCCGCGACAGGGGACGCGCGGATCAGTGCGGCCACCGATGTGAACATCGATCAGTCAATCCTGAACGGCCAGACCGGGAGCGGGCTCATCGTCGATGCCGGCCGCGATGTCAACGTGAACGCCCAGATTGACGGGCGCGGGGGTGTGGCCGGTGGCGCGGTCGCGCTGACGGCCGCTCGCAATCTCAACGTGAACGAGTCGGTGGCGACCAACAGCGGAGCCATCAGCCTGTCCGCCACCGGCGGCACGGAGCGTGTGGCCGCGGGCAAGGTGCTGCTCGCTGGTAGCGCGCCGATTGCCATGCGATCGGTGGGCGATCTCACAACCGGCGGAATCAGCGGCGGCTCATTGTCGGCGACATCGACTGCCGGGTCGGTGAACATCGACGGCGTCATTGACGGCAAGACCGGCCGCGTCGATCTCAATGCCGCGAGAGATGTGAACATCAATCAGGCGGTGCTGAACCTCAGCACCGGCGCTCCGCTCAATGCTACGGCCGGCGGCGACATCAACGTGAACGCCCAAATCGACGGACGGCTCGGTGTGGCGGGCGGGACGGCGACGCTGGCCGCGAGTCGCGACGTCAACGTCAACGCGGCGATCGCGACCAACGACGGCGCGATTCGTCTTTCCGCCGCACACGGCAGCGCAACGGTCGGCGCCAACGCCGGACTATTCGCCGGCAGCGGCGCGATTTCGCTGGACGCGCTCGGGAACGTCACCACCGGTGTGATTACGGGCGGGCGGATGGACGTCGTCTCGAGGGGCGCGTCGGTGATCCTCAGCGGGCCGGTCACCGGGAGCGGCGGCGCGATCACGATCGGCGCCGCGGGCCAGGTGGACGTCGCTCACTCGATCACCAACCCGGGAGGCGCCTCGCCGCTCACGATCACGGCTGGCACCGACATCAACGTCAATGCCACGATCGACGGCCGCGCCGCGTCGAGCCTGCCCGGCAGCGCCGTGGCGCTGACCGCCGGACAGAACGTGATCCTCAATGACCGCATCAACACTCAGGATGCGGGTATCAGCGTGACCGCCACGAATGGCACGGTGACCACTGCAGCCAGCCAGGGCCTCTTCGCCGGGTCCGGCGCGATCAGCGTTCAGTCGGGCCAGACCTTGGCGACCGGCATCACCTCCACGACGGGTACGGTCGCCTTGCGGTCGACCAGCGGATCGGTCAATGTCGACACCGCGATCGGGGGTGAGACGGGCGCGGTGACGATCACGGCTGCGAACGACGTCAACGTCAACAACGCCATCTCGAACAAACGGCACGATGCACCGCTGACGGTGGCGGCGGGCCACGATATCAACATCAACGCCGCGGTCGATGGCCGCGATCCCAGTCTTTCGGGATCGAGCGGAACGGTCGCGATGAGTGCCGGGAACGATGTCGATCTGAATCAGAGCGTCGTGACGCGCGACGGCGCCATCTCGGTGACGGCGCAGCGCGGAACGATCGACGCCGCAGCCGGAATGGGACTCTTCACCGGCAGCGGTCCGATTTCCGAAACCTCCGGAGCCACGCTGAACACCGGCATCGCATCGACAACCGGCGCGTTGAGCCTCCGGTCGACCAACGGCGGCGTGAACGTCAATACGGCCATCGGCGATACCACGGGCGCGGTGAACATCGCCGGGGCCACGACGGTCAACATCAATCAGCCCATCACGAATCTGAAGACCGGCAGCAATCTGTCGATTGCCGCGGGCACCGACATCAACGTGTTGGCCCAGGTGGATGGTCGCGGCGGTGTGGCGGGCGGTGCCGCAACGATGACGGCTGGCAACAACCTCAATGTGACCCAGCCGATCGCGACCAACAATGGAGCCGTCGCGCTCACGGCGACCAACGGGTCCGTGGTCGTTCCGACCGGCACTGAGACCGCCCTGGTCCCGATGCAGTGGATCGTGTCATCCGGGAGCGCGCCGATCAACATCACCAGCGGGAGCAATTTCACGCTGGCGTCGCCCGTCATCACCACCGGAGCGCTGAACATCACGTCCACGAACGGCAACGTCAACATCGCGGCCCCGATTCCGGATACCACGGGCGCGGTGACGATCACGGCAGGCAACGGCATCACCGTGAATCACGACATCAAGAGCGCCGGCCAGGCGATCACGCTCAACGCGGGGATCGGCGGCATCACGGTGAATACGATTACCGACTTCGACGGGACCTCTACGGCTCCGGTGAACAGTTACAGCGGCAACCTGACCTTGAACTCGGTCGGCAACGTCTCCATTCTGGACGACCGGGGTATCGCGTCCCTGGCGACGTTGACGATCGACACACGCGGTCAGATCCTCGATGGAAGTGTCGGGGATGTGGATGGTTTTCGCTCCGGCCGCCCCGTGGTCGAGATTTTCAACGCGGACCAGGGCATAGCGTCGTTCGGGGCCGGGTTCGCGAACTCGGTGACCGCGACATCCTCAGGCGGCTCGATCACGATGTACGTCGCGGGGCCGGATAAGCTCCGAATCACAACCGGCACGCCCAACACGCTCGACTGCCCGACGTGCGACATCAACCTGGGCAGCACCGCCGACGGCTCCCCGTCCATCGGGCCGGACGTCGTCCTGAACGCCGGCGGCAGCGTCAATTTGTCGCCCGTGCTCGGCAACGTACTGACGATCACTGCCCGCAGCGGGGACATCAACTTCAGCGATACCAGCATGGGCACGATTACCGCCACGGCAGGTCGCGACATCACTGTTGGCGTCGACCCCACAGACCTGACCACCCGGCTCTGGACCGGTGGGCCGGTCACGCTGACCGCCGGCAGGAACATCGTGGCGAACTCCCCGATTCAGTTCGTGACCGTCCCCGGCAATACGCTGACGTTGACCGCCGGCCAGAATGTGACGATGAATCTGCTCCAATCCCTTGGAGCGGTGAACATCACGGCGACCGGCGGCAGTGTCACGCTCTACAATGACATCGGGCCGCACATCCCTGTGTGGAACCCCAGCGATCTGGGCGTGGCCTCGCTGTCGATCTCAGCGCCTGCCGGCACCGCGGCGATCAACATGCAGGGAGCGCGGGCCCAAGGCGACGTCACCATTTCGACCGGCGGCACCCTCCTGGCTGCGAAGCAGATCACCTCGGTCTTCGGTACGGTGTCGATCTTCGCAGCCGGCGGTGCGACTCTGTCGGCCGTGCCCATCGGCACCCAGAGCCCGCTCGGGGGCGTCGGCGGCGTCTCTCCGGTGATCTCGCCCGGTCCCAAGAACCTGTTGCCGACGCCGCCGGGCGGGGTATCCATCGGCGGCGCGGGACTCCCCGGGTTGACGGAAATCCAGGTGGCCGCGGCCGACCAGTTCGTCGGCACGATTGTCGGCGTTCCCGGCAGGCCCGGCGGCGTCGGAGCGCTCGCCGGCGCGGGCGGCTCGATCGCGGGGCCCGGGACTCCGTCCGGACCCGCGATCGCCAGCGCGACCGGTTCGTCCGACCCGGGCACCGGCGAAGACACCGCAAGCGCACTGCGTGCAGCGGGACAAGCCTGCGGCGAGGACAGCGGAAAGAAGAGCGATACGGGACTCGAGGTCCTCGCGCCGGGGAAGAAATCGGCGAAATCCGCCGGGCAGACGAACGCCTCGTGTCCCGCCGAACCGAACGCGAAGCCGGCAGCGGGCACGCCCAGCGCGGCACCGGCACCGACGCCGGCACCCACTGCGGCGGCGAAGACCAGGTGAAGGTTCCGGCACTCGTCGCCGGGATCACCGCGTTGGCCCTGGTCAGCGGCGCCGCGGTGCGTGCGGCCGGTCAGACTACCGCGCCGATCCTGCGCGTCGAGACCGGGATGCACACCACGCTGATTCGACGCGTGGTCGTCGATGCTGCTCGCAATCGCCTGATTACCGCGTCCGACGATAAGACGATCCGCGTCTGGCAAATGCCGGAGGCGCGGCTCCTCGCCGTCCTGCGTGTGCCCATGGACGAGGGTCACGAAGGGCAACTGTTTGGACTCGCAGTGTCGCCGGACGGGAAGATGGTGGCCGCCGCGGGCTGGACCGGGTGGGACTGGGAAGGCCAGGGCTCGATCTACATATTCGACGTCGCCACCGGCGAACTGGTGAAGCGCATCGGCGGGCTGAACGAAACCGTCAGTGCGCTGGTCTGGTCGCCCGACGGACAGTATCTCGCAGTCGGACTGCAGGGACGTGGCGGCTTTCGCGTGATTCGTCCCGACAATGGAACCGTCGTCGCGACCGATCCCCAGTATCTCGACAAGCTCCAGGACATCGACATCAGCCCGCAGGGCCGGATCGTCGCCGTTGCGCTCGACGGACTGGTGCGGCTGTATGCGCCGGACTTCCGCCTGATTGGCCGGCGCGCCATCCCGGGCGGCCGCAAGCCGATTTCGGCGCGCTATTCACCGGACGGCGAGTCGATCGCCATCGGCTACATCGATGCGCCGGCGATCTCCGTCGCGTCGGGGCACGATCTGTCGCTGCTCTATCAGCCGAGCACCGCAACGCTCACCAGCCAGGTGAACTTTTCGTCCGTCGTCTGGTCGTCGGACGGGAAGTTCGTCTACGCGGGCGGCGACTACAAAGGAACCGGCCTCAATCCGCTCTACAGATGGCCTGATGCCGGACGCGGACAGCCCGAGCGCATCCCGCTGATGCGCAATCGCATCACGGAAATTCAGCAGATGCCCGACGGGAACATCGCCTTTGCCGCGGAGGATCCGGCTCTCGGCATCGTCGCTCCGAACGGCAAGGTGGTCGCCTATCGAGGTCCGGACATCGTCAACTTCAGCACGGCGCGGACGGAACTGCGCGTGTCGGCCGATGGCGCGGTGATCAGCTATCCGCTGACCGGCGACGCGACGGATCGCCACAGCTACGACGTGCTCGGCGGCGGCGACCAGTCGCCGGCGGCCGAGCCATCCGTAGTGGTGTCTCCACCGCGCACGTCCGCCCCCGGCGTGACGATCCTCAACTGGAAGGATCAGTACGCGCCGACGATCAACGGCAAGAGTCCGGCGACGCTCGATGATTACGAGATGGTCCGTTCGTACGCGATCGCGCCGGATGCGAAGAGCGTGGTGCTTGGCACCGAGTGGGCCGTGCGGCGGTTCGACCTCGAGGCGAAGGAGATCTGGAACCGGAGTCTTCCAGCGGTCGCGTGGAGCGTCAACGTGAGCGGCAACGGCCAGATGGTGATCGCCGCGTTGTCCGACGGAACGGTCCGCTGGTACCGCATGCGAGACGGCACGGAGATCCTGGGTACTTCCCGCACGCCAACGGCGCCGACTGGATGGCGTGGACGCCGGACGGCTACTACACGTCGTCGGTGTACGGCGACAACTACGTCGGCTGGCATCTCAACCGCGGCCGGGATCTGGCGCCGGATTTCTATCGCGCCGTCCAGTTCGACCGCATTCTGTATCGCCCCGACGTGGTCGCCGCCACGTTCCGCCAGGCGCTGGCGACGGCTCGCCCAGTCGCCGCTTCGTCGACGAGCGACGCGACGTTCCAGATCTTACAGTTGCGTCACATCGCGCCGCCGAGGCTGAGGCTCGTGCCCGCCGGAATTCAGGGGCTTGCCGAGGGCCGGCCCCAGGCGACGCTGCGGCTGGACGGCGAGAAAAATGAACTCGCAATCAAGGACTACGCCGTCTTCGTCAACGGCGTTCCGGTGACCCCGAACCGCGAGCGCTCGCTCTCCGGCGGCGACGCGGATCGGTTCTCGCGCATCGTCGAGATCGATCTGCGCGCGAGAACGAACGAGATCCGCGTGGAGGCGTTCAACGGCGTGTCGATGGGCGTTGCGGAGACGTACATCGGACTGCCGTCGGACGTGCGTCCGTCGCCCGTCCTGGGCAACCTGTACGTGCTCGCCATCGGCGTGGATTCGTTCCCGAATCTTCCCGCGAACCTGAACCTCTCGTTTGCGGCGCAGGACGCCGAGGCGATGGGGGCGGCGCTGCAGCGACGGGCGGTCGGCTACTACAAGCAGGCCTTCGTCAAAGTATTGTCCGACGACGCCCAGGTGAAGCCGGACCGCGCGTCGATTCTGTCGTCACTGGACTTCGTCAAGCAGGGGGGGGCGCTGGACACGGTCGTGATCTTCCTCGCATCGCACGGCATCACCGATCCGAAGGGAAACTATTACTTCGTGCCGCGGGACGTGGTTCGTCAGGACATCGTCGCGGTTCAACGTGGTGGGACAGGGGACTCGCTAGTGTCGTGGCAGGCGTTCTTCGATGCGCTGCGGGGCGCCGCCGGCAAGCGCGTGCTGATCGTGGACACGTGCCACGCCGGCCGCGCGGAAGGCAGTTTCGACGCGCACTCCCTGCTGAAGCGCTCGGCATCGTCGATGTTTCCCTTGATCGTAGCATCGAAGGGCGAGGAGACGTCACAGGAGTATGAGCCAGGGAAACACGGTCTGTTCTCGTACGCGCTCATGAACTCGCTGGTCCCGGCCGCCGACACGGACGGCGATCTCCGCGTGTCCCTCCAGGAAGCGTTCACATTCGCGACCCGGATCGTGGAAGATCTTCGAAGCAAGTCAGCCGGCGCACAAACGCCGCAGTTGCTGGTGCCCCCGATTCTCGGCAAATTCGCGCTCGTATCGGCAGGCCGATAACCGTGCCGGGTCTTGCTGACGAACCTGGCCACCGCGCGGCGCCGACGGCCCTCGACGATCGCGGCTTGCCTTCGGCACCGAAGGCTCGCGAATCCCGCCGGGCGAAGCTGAGGCGATATCGGTTTCAACTCGCCGTGATCGTCGCGGCTGTTCTTGTCGCCGAAGCCGGCTACCGGTCGGGTGCGCTGGGTACTGCGGAGCATCTCTACTCGGATCTGTGGCATCGCGCGAGCGGTGTCCGTTTCACGCCGCAGCATGTCGCGCTGGTGGTCGTGGACGACAAATCGCTGGCGGAGCACAGCGACGATCCGATGGTGTTCTGGACGCCGCTGTTCGCGCGCGCGGCGGCGACGCTGCGCGAGGCGGGCGTGTCGGTCATCGGCGTCGATTTTCTGTTCGCGTTGACGCCCGAGGATTGGATCAACAAGAAGAACCTGGCCGCCTCGGACGCGTTGCGCGACTACGACCTCGCGTTCCGGCAGGAGCTGAACAAAGGGCAGGTCGTGCTGGTCGGCTCCATCGTCCACGGGAATCCGGGGGAGCCCGACGGATTGCTGCTGGCGCATCCTGATTACCTGCTGTCGCTGCCCAACGCGGACTTCGTGTCGCACGTCGCGTTCGCGGATCTCCTGACCGATCAGGATGGCGGCGTCCGACGCTTCGAAGTGGCTCCGCAGATCAATCTCCCCGCGGAAGAGAAGACAGGGGCTCCGCGATTCGCGCTGGGGGCGCTCGTCGCGGCGCGCGCTGCCGGCCTCGAGGCGTCCGCGCCGAGCTGGCGCATCGGCGGACGGACGATGGCGCCTGGAGGCGTCGGGACGATCACGTATGCGGGCCCTCCGGGAACGATCACGCGGGTATCGCTGACGAGCGTGCTCGCACCGGACGCGGCGCACGATCCGGCCGTGCAGGCACTGCGCGGCAAGGCCGTGATCATCGGCGCGGATTTTCAGGGCATGAACGACATCCACTCCACGCCGTACAGTGGGCGGCTGCTGGCCGGCGCGGGCGGGTTGATGGCGGGCGTCGAGATCCAGGCGAACATCGTGGAGACGCTGCTCTCCGGCCGGGCGACGCGCGAGACGCCGAACTGGTTCCGATGGCTGCTGTATGCCGTCTTTCTCATCGTCACCACATCGCAATACCGGCGACGCTCGCCGTGGACCGGGCTGGTGGTGCTGGGCGTGGCGGGCGTGGTCGTCGTGGTCATCAGCTTCGTTGCCTTCCAGCGTTTCTGGCTGGTGCCTGCCGCCAGTCTGCAGGTGGGGCTGATCGTGGCGTACCTCCTCGCGTACAGCGAGCGCCTGACGAGCGAAGAGCGCGAGAAGGCACGCGTCAAGAAAATGTTCGAGGGGTACGTGTCGGACACGGTCGTGGACATGCTGCTCAACTCGGAGCGCAAGCTCGACCTCTCCGGCGAGTCGATGCGCATCACCGTGTTGTTCTCCGACATCCGCCAGTTCACGACGATCAGCGAGAAGCTGTCGGCCCACGAAACGGTGGAATTCCTGAACGCGTATTTCGAGAAGGTCGTTGCCGTGATCGTCGAGGAAGGCGGCCGCATCGACAAGTTCATTGGCGATGCGGTGATGGGTGAGTTCGGGGTGCCGTATCCGTTTCCGGATCACGCGCATCGCGCCCTGCGTGCCGCGGTCCGCATGCGGGCCGTCGCCGCGGACTTCGCGACGTGGATGCGCACGCGGTTCGCTGATCGCGACATCCCGGCGTTCGCGATCGGTATCGGACTGCACACCGGAGACGCGGTCGTCGGCAACGTCGGCTCACAGACGCGAATGGAATACACCGCGGTCGGCGATACGGTGAACGTCGCCTCGCGCCTCGAGTCAGAGACCAAGAACCTGAACTGCGTCATTGCCGCCAGCGTCGAAGTGGTGCAAGCTGCCGGTGGCAGAGTCGAGACAGGGATTCACGAGAGCGTCAAAGTGAAAGGCCGTTTCGAACCCGTGGAGGTCTATGAGATCATCGACGTCCGGCCATAGGGAGAGCGCCATGTTACACAAGATGGGGATGTTCGTTGTCCTGATCGCCTTGTCGGTGACCAGCGTCGCGTCGGCGCAAACGGCGATGTTGACGCAGGTAGCGGGAGACGTGAAGGTGGCGGGCAAGGAGCACACCCGTCCGGCCGTTCCCTTCTTGAAGGTGAACGAGGGCGACACCCTGACGCTCGCCGCGAATGGGCGGGTACAGATGGTGTACCTCGCGAGCGGCCGGCAGGAGATCTGGAAAGGCGCCGGGCCGGTCCAGGTCGGGGCCCAGGAGGGGCACAGCGCCTCCCTCAAAGCCGAGACGTCGCAGCTCCCCGGGATCATTCTCAAGCAGCTGGTCAAGACGCCGGCCGTCGGGCAGCACGGGACGACGGGCATGGTGATGTTGCGTTCGCTCGACGATCTGGAAGCGCAGGATCATCTGGAGGACGACTACGCGACATTCCGCGCCAACGCCGCGCCCGATGACACGACGCCCGAAGTGTTCCTGCTGTCGGGGCTGCTCGATCGCGAGGATTTTGACAAGGCAAAGAAGGTCCTCGAGGATCTGAAGGCGAAGCACGGTACCGAACCCGCCTACGCGGCCGTGGTGGAGCACTTCTCGAGGCTCGTCGCCGAGGCTGCGCGCGTTAAGAAGCCGTGACCCCGCGGGCGTCCAACAAGTCGGCTTCGAGGCCGGGCGGCACAGGCGACGGCGGTGACACATGAAGTGACACCGCATTGGACCGAAGGATCTGCCCGATACGGACTGCGCGCGACTCGGCCCGAGGTGAGCCTCAGCGACCGGGCATTCTGATGCGAAATCGCGAGCGCCCAAGTCGCGCGAATTCTGGCGGGGTTTTCGACGCGGAGGGATGGCTGAGTGGTTGATGGCGGTGGTCAACGCGGCCGACAGCACGCCCGCGCGGGTCGGCCAGTCGTGTCCGCTCTAAGGACCTACCGCCTACCCCACGCGTTCTCTGACGGGTTCCGACGGCTTCTGCCGGAATCGGCCGGAACGAGACTGTGCTGATTGGCTTGGAAATCCGCAAATATTAGCGCGCCCGGCAGGACTCGAACCTGCGGCCCCCGGCTCAGAAGAAGCGCGCGTTCCGACTCCCAGACGTGTCTCAGAGGAGAATCTCGAGTCAGATCAACAGATTCGAGCCCGAGACGTAGACCGAGGCTCGCCGCTTCATAGCGAGGGGTGCAGAGATCAGATCGTCCTCCATTCATCGTTCTCGCAGTACTCGACGTCGTTCATAAGGCTGATTCGTCGACGGCGATGTTTGCCGTAGTGCGACGACGCGCCACGCGAAACCCGGACCGAAGAACGCAGCATTCAAGAAGTTCGAGGAACGGCGTGTTGCGCGCGCGTGCGTCGACGGGGGAGTGTTCGTGGGCGCTTATCGATCGTGCGGGGCCCTCCGGAATACAAACACTGCGGGACGAGGGAGGAGTGTTTGGCCAGTCTCAGCATAGGGGGACTACACGGCAGCGTGGATCACTTCCGGGTTGCCAACCGCCAGCTCGGAGGAGTTGGGAGGACCGCGTCAACCGCGTTTCGGAAATGCCGATTCTGCGCGAGCCTACTCCTCTCGGAGCACCCCCATCGGCTCGACCCTTGAGGCTCGCGCGGCCGGCAGCAGCGACGCGACAATCGATACCGCGATCACCAGCACGATTACTCCGGTCATGGTGATCGGATCCCAGGGCGACACGCCGAACAGCATTCCGGCGAGCACTCTGGTGAAAGCCCCGGCCAGCCCGAGTCCCGCCACACAACCGAGCAACGAGACGCGCATGCCTTGCGCCAGGAACTGGCGGAGGATCTGCGCCCGGACTGCACCTAGCGCCAGTCGCAGCCCGACCTCGCGCCGCCGGATGTTCACCGCGTAGCTCAACGTGCCGTACAGCCCGATGCATGCCAGAGAAATCGCGGTCAGCGCAAAGAATGTCAGCAGCACGGTCCGCAGCCGGTTCTGCGCGAACGCGTCGGAAAGGTGCGCCGTAAGAGGTGAGATGTCGAACACCGAGCGGCCCGGCTCAACCTCGTGCAGTTTACGGCGAATGCTTTCTCCCAGCGCCACCGGGTTACCGTGCGTGCGCGCCAGAAAATACAGGCCGGGTTGCATGATCAGGCCGCAATAGTAGATGGTCGGCACCGGCTCGTGATCGAGCCCGCGCTCGCGTGCGTCGCCGACGATGCCGCGCACCACGGCGCTGGGAAAGTACAAGCTGCTCGGCTGCCCCAGATGTTTGCCGATCACGCCTTCACCGCCGAAATAGATATTCGCGAACGAGCGGTTCACCATCATTCCGGGAGTGTTGGATTCTTGCGGGCACACCTCGCCAGCAAGGAGTGGAATGTGCATCGTCGCAAACAATCCGGCGCTGCCGATGCGCGATTCGGCGATAAGTTTCGGTTCGCTGTCGGCGCGCCCCTCGGCCACGTTCAACTCGACCGGGAAAGTGCTCGGCACGCCCGGTAAGAGGAACGTCGCGGCCGAGGATTCCACTCCCGGCACCGCTGCCACCGCTTCAAGGATGCGTTTTACTGTCTGCCCAGACGCCTTCAAATTGCCCGTTTCGCCCCATGACGCGCTGATCCGGAACGTGAGCACGTGATCCGGATCGAACCCTCCGGCTACCCGACCCAATTCCTGGAAGCTGCGCAGCAGCAGTCCCGCCCCTGCGAGCAGCATGACTGCCAGTGCTACCTGGACCCCCACGAGCATGAACGACGCTGGCCGCCGGCCCGACACCTGCGAGCGTCCCGACGCTGCCAGCGATCCTGCCAGAGTGCGGCGCGTTCCCGCAATCGCCGGCAGGAGCCCGCACGCCAGCGTGGCCGCCGCCGCGCAGAGCAATGAATACGCGACGATGTGCCAGTCGAGCCCGATCTCGTCCACGCGCGGCAAGTCACTGGCGAGCAGACGAAAAACCCGCGCCATAGCCGCGGCGAGCCCGAGCCCTAGGCCTGCGCCCGCGAGCGCCAGCAGGAAAACCTCGGTCAGCAACTGCGCGGCCACGGAGGCACGTGACGCTCCCAGGCTGAAGCGCACTGCAATCTCATGCTGCCGGCCGGCGGCTCGCGAAGCCAGCAGCGCCGCGATATTGGTACAAGCGATCAGTAGCAGCAGGGTCACCGACCCAAACACCACCCATAGTGACTGCCGCACGCCGGCAACCGTTTGCTCTTTTAGCGGCTGGATTCCAGGCCGGATCTGCGCATCCGGCTTCGGAAACTCGCGGGCGAGATCCGCCTGCACGGTCTCGAGGTCGGCGCGCGCCTGCGTCAGCGTCGCGGCTGGTTTCAGCCGTCCCACGCCCAGGAACCAGGTCAGATCACGACTGCGCGCGTAGGGGAAATCAGGTGCGCTGACCGACCAGAGATCGACGTTCCGCTGCACGAAGGCCATCGACGCCGGCATCACACCGATGATCGTGTACGAAAGCTGCTGCGCGTAGATCCCCAGCCGCAGGGCCTTGCCGATGACATCGGGACTGGCGCCGAAGCGCCGCCGCCAGTATCCGTCGCTGATCAGGACGGCGTTGGGGCCGCCATAGCGTTCCTCTGCCGGGTTGAAGTCACGGCCGAGTTGCGGTGCGACACCCCAGACCTGCAGGAATCGCGGCGACACCAATGCGTGCGTCAGCTTCTCCGGCAGATCGCCGGAAGCCTCGGAATCGTCCTGCGTGTAGTAGCCGCTGATCGCATCGAAAGTATGGTTCAGCCGGTTCCAATCCTCGAGCCTTGCGGGAGCGATGTTAGGCTGCGGCATCTTTGCCTGTATCTGCGCGATGCTGACGATCCGGTCACCGTTCGGAAAGGGCAGCGGTCGCAGCAGCACCGCATTGATCGCCGAGAAGACGGCGCTGTTGGCTCCGATCCCCAGTGCCAGTGTCAGCACCACCGTGATCGAGAACGCCGGCGACTTCGTCAACGCGCGCAACGACACCCTCACGTTCCGCAGCGTCGCATCCAATCCTTCGGCAATATCCATATCTCTCGTCCGTTCTATTTGTGCGGTGTAGTTGCCGAACTGTTCCCGCGCCAGGCGCGCAGCGGTCTCGGCATTCATGCCTGCGTCTTGCAGTTCATCGATGCGCTCGTTGACGTGGAAGCGCAACTCGCGCTCCAGGTCGCGGTCCAGGCGCCCTGGGCGGATGGCGTTCCACAGCCGGCCGAGCCATTTACGCATAGCGGAGAACCTTGCCAACGCCCGACGTCAGCCGCACCCAGCTTTCCTGTTCTTCGGCGAGCTGTTTGCGGCCGAGCGGCGTCAGCGAATAGAAACGCGCCTCGCGATTCTTCCCGGTCATGCCCCATTCGGCGCGCACCCAGCCGACCTGCTCCATGCGATGTAGCGCCGGATAGAGCGAGCCCTCCTCGACGCGCAGCAGTTGATCGGAAACGGCGTGGATGTGGGCGGTGATCGCGTAGCCGTGCATACGCTTCTGTCCCGCGAGCGTTTTGAGAATGAGCAGCACCAGCGTACCTTGCAGGATGTCGTTCTTTTTCGTTCCCATTGGTTACAAGGTTAGCCTAAGTAGCTAGGTATGAGTCTCGGTGTTAGACGGCGGGACTGCAAGAAGGGTTGGCGACACTTTGACGCAGAGCGACTCGTGGGCCGAAGCGCAGTCTCCGCGTGCAGGCGGACGTGCGGAATCTCACCGATCGCCTCAATGTGATCAACTTCGCCGGACTGTTCTCCGGCACCGCGCTTGCTGCTCCGAGGAGCGGTGCCGTGCGAATTCGCGCTGACTTCTGACGGCGCAGGTCTGAACTCGACGGATCCCGAACGTACTTCGGCGCAACAGCCCCCGCGACTTCAGCCTTAGCACTGAAGACCAGTTGAGTCTTCCGCGACTCTTCGGAATTCCGGGCCGCGCCACTGGACCAGCCATGGGCTGAGTGGTGGGCGCATCTGGTGGGCGCACTTCGAGTTCACCCGCATAAACATTGAGCCGATCATCCTCAAGAATAAGATCGAGGAATTGCGAAAGGTACTCGGTCGAAGTCGCTCGAACGAAAGCACCCACGTTTGGAATAAGAGGCAGCGGCGCGGGTCTCCTTGACCTGTGCCGCGGCAGGCGTTACAGTTCACCACATGGTGAAGTATCGTGAAGCGCACCTGGACCGGGTGTTTGCGGCTCTGAGCGACCCGACACGCCGGGCGGTCCTCAGTCGCCTGTCGCACACGCCGCCGCTGTCGGTCACCGCGCTCGCTGAACCCTTCGACATCAAACTGCACACCGTCATGAAGCACCTGGACGTGCTGGCCGACGCCGGACTGATTCGGCGAGCCAAGACCGGGCGCACCGTGCACGTCGAGATCGCCGGTGGCTCCCTCCAGCCCGCAGTGCAGTGGCTCCAACGCCACGAACGGTTCTGGTCTGCGAGCCTCGACCGACTCGCCGCGTACGCGGAAGCCAGGGAGCGCAAGGCGCGGGAGCGACACCGATGACCAGCGTGTGTCTCGTCCGACGGATTGCCGCGCGGCCGGCCATCGTGTTCGAGGCTCTGGTGACAGCAGAAGGCATCCGTTCCTGGTGGGGGCCGGACGATGGTCCGGCCATCAGCGCCGAAGTGGATGCACGGGTCGGTGGCGGCTTCCGCGTGCGCTTTCGCACGGCGGATGGCCTCGAGCACGAATGCGTCGGAGAGTTTCTGGAGATTGAAGAAGCCGAGCGTGTGGTCATGAGCTGGCGCTGGACTCAGAATGGGCAGATCGACGAGCGTGACAAGGTGTCGCGCGTAGAAATGCGCGTGCGTGCGATCGAGACAGGCACCGAGCTCACGCTCGTCCATTCTCGCTTGAGCAACGAGGAATCCGTACGCGCCCACGAGGGCAGCTGGGACGGAGCGCTCCAGAAGCTGATGCGCCGATTCTCCACGACCCTCGAGGCGTCTTCGAACTGATGCGCCAACGCGCACGACCGCAGAGGAGAACGATCATGATGATGTGGCGATCGATGATGAGAAGAGGCCGCGGCGGGTTAGCCGTCGCGCTCGGTCTGTTGACGATGGCCGTCGCGTGGCGCCACGTCGTGGCGGCGAGCGACGACACCTATCCCACGATGGCGCCGGTCTCGCAGTACCTGATCGCGAGCCGGTCTGAAGAGATCGGTCTCGCCAGGAGCGCGGCGCCCGCCTCCATCGCGGACCATGCGAACGTGCTGATACTCGGCGCACACGGCTACGACACGGCGGTCAAGGGCACGAATGGCTTTGTCTGCATCGTGGGCCGGTCATGGGACGTGAGCTTCGCCGATCCGCAGTTCTGGAACCCGAAGATCCGCGCGCCTGAGTGCTTTAACGCCACCTCCGCGCGCTCGGTGCTACCGCGGTACCTCATGCGCACGGAGCGGGTGCTGGCCGGGGCGTCGACGTCCGAGATGCAGAAGCGCGAAGCGGCCGACCGTGCGGCGGGCACGCTCCGGCCGCCCGAGCCCGGTGCGTTGTGTTACATGATGTCGAAAGGCGGCTACATCAACGACGCCGCCCGCGGCCCGTGGCACCCGCACGTGATGTACTTCGCGCCGCGGACCGATGACGCGGCATGGGGCGCCAACCTCCCCGAGTCGCCGATCGCGTCGGATTCCGCGTCGTACGACGAGACCACGATCTTCTTCGTGGTCGTACCAAACTGGTCTGACGGCATGCCCGCGCCGCTTCACAAATAGGTGAGTGGCCAATAGGTACGTCTGGTCAACCGCGCGATCCTCACGTCGACCTGTCCCTACCAAAAATACGATCGGGACGTGGAACACAGCATTCTTGTCGGGATCTCGACCCGTCCGAACGTCGATTAAGCAGGTCGCCGGTGGGCATGCCCGAACGTGTGTGGAAAGCGGCGACATCGTGAAGGGGTTGTACACACGCCCGCCGCGCGATTGTGGGAGGCGAGCGCCAAGGGAGCGGGGCCGATTACGCCGCGCGGCGCTCGTAGCGGTGGTGCAGCCCGCCGACTTGCGGAATGGCCACGACGCGTCCGGACGACGGCGATGCGATTGGGCGCGAGACGGCGCTTTTGAACCGCATGCTTATATCCCGGGCAATCTCGCCGGACAGAAGGACCTCTTGCGCGAGCGCTTCTCGGGCTCCGGTTGGGAGTGTCCCAGAATTCTCGATGCGCTTTACCACGTTGACAGTGTGTACATCGATCGCGTCAGCCAGATCCGGATGGATCGATGGAGCCAAGGACGCGTCGCACTTGTGGGTGATGCGGCATTTTGCGTCTCCCTCCTGGCTGGGCAGGGATCCGCGCTCGCCATGGTGGCAGCCTACATTCTCGCGGGCGCGCTCAAGCGGGCGGACGGAGATCACGAGACCGCGTTTGCGCGATACCTGGAGCGTCTCGGCGTGTTCATCGCCGGCAAGCAGCAGGCCGCCATCAAGCTCGCGCCATTCTTCGCGCCCAAAGCCCAGTTCGGGGTATTTCTGCGAAACCAGATCATGAAGCTGATGGGGGTCCCGTTCGTCACCAAGCTCGCCGTCGGGCGCGAATTCAGAGACCGCATCGAACTTCCGGAGTACTGATTGCGACGCCCGACTGGACTGACCCCAGCTACTGTTCGTTCGCGGCGGCAGCGATGGTCGCCATCATGATGTACAGGCGCATCGGAGGATCCGCAAAGCGGCGAAACCCGTAACGCTCGCAAAACCGCGCCGCGTTCTCGTCCTTGGCGTCCACGATGACGGCCACGGAACCGATGTCTCTACTTGCCTGCTCGCAGCGGTTCAAAGCATCCCAAAGGAGCCGACTGCCGAACCCGCTGCGAGTCGGCAGGCCATGCCGATCAGGTGTCAGGAATCATGCCGAGCACGACCGCGAATTCTGCCGGCTACGGCAGGACGCTGTCGGCTACGTATGCGGTCGTGTCTCGTCCCGCCTCGGGTCGTCGGTGCTGCGCAGGGTCATGAGGTAACCGCCCGCGTAGACCGTGTGAATGAATCGCGGGTGATGAGGGTCCGACTCGACTTTGCGGCGGAGCCGCGCGATGGCGTGGTCAACGGAGCGGGTGTGAGGCGATTCCGGGTAGCCCCAGATTTCCTGGAGCAGCTCGTCGCGGTGGACGATGCTGTCGGCGCGCTCGGCGAGATAGCGCAGCAGGGCGAGTTCGCGATGTGACAGCTCGAGCGGCAGACCGTGGAGCCAGGCCTGGTGCATGCTGAAATCGACGACGACGTCGCCCAGGGTGATGCGGCTGACGGCCGGACGTGCTCTCCGCAGGACGGCGCGGATGCGGGCGACCAGTTCCTCGAGATCGAACGGTTTGGTGACGTAGTCGTCCGCCCCCGCTTCAAGGCCGCGCAGCTTGTCTTCCTTCAGGGCGCGCGCCGTCAGCATGATCACCGGAATCCGCGGTCCCTCGCGCCACAAACGACAGAGCTCCAGTCCGCTCTTCCCGGGCACGCCGATGTCGAGCAGGACGAGGTCCGGCGCAAACGTCTTCGCGACGTTGATGGCGACGTTGCCGTCTGCGGCATTCTGTGTCTGGAACCCTTCGTCGATCAGGCTGTCTTCGAGCACGCGCGCGAGAGACGGATCGTCCTCGACAATCATGATGCGCGTCACGTCAGGCTGCTCCAGTCGTCGGGAGCACAAGCCTGACCGTCGTGCCCACGTCCAATGTGCTGTCGATCGACAACGTGCCCGAGTGGCCGGCCACGATGCGCTCGGCGATTGCCAGGCCCAGTCCGCTGCCGCCGGAAATCGTCCCGCTGCCGCGGAAGAACTTGTGGGTGACCTTGTCGAGTTCGTGCGGAGCAATGCCGATGCCGGCGTCGGCCACTTCGACGACAAGGGACCGCTTGGTCGTAAACGCGCGAACACGGATGTCGCGCCGCTGATCGGAATAGCGGATCGCGTTGTCGATCAGGTTGCCGACTGCGAGCGACAACGCCGCGCCGTCGGCTGGAACCAGCGGCAGATGTTCAGGAATGTCGACGGAGACGGCGAAGCCGCCTGTTTTCAGCCGGAAATCGAATTCGTTCAGGCTGCTGCTGATGACCGGCTCGATCGCCGTCGGGCGGAAGGTGTACACGTCGGCCAGATCGGAAATCCTGGCGTACGCGAGGAGGTTGTCGATCAACCGCGTGAGGCGCTTGGTTTCGTGAAGAACGATTTCGCCGTACTTCCGCCGCGTCCCGTCGTCGACACTGGTTCGCCGGACGAAGCTCTCGCCGATGGCGCGGATGGTCGCGGTTGGCGTCTTCAGGTCGTGAGTGACGGCGGCAATGAAGTCCGAACGCATCTCAGTCAGCCGGGCGCGTTCGAATGCCGCGCTGGCGCCGAGCGCCAGACCACCGGCCAGCACAATGGCGCTGATTGACGCGACCAGTAACGTGACACGCACGCCGGTACGGGCGGCCATGATCTCGCGGTCGCCAGCGATGCGGGCCGTCCCGACCCACCATTCCGTGGTGAGATCGGGCGGCGGATCGAGATCGGTCAGCGCCGGATCGAAGAAGAGCAACGGAAACCGGCGCGTACTGGTGGGGCCGGACCCGGTGGCCGGCGCGGCTCCGGCGCGCACCGCCCCGCTCGCGTCGAGCACGGTGAGGCGCAGCCCGGAATCCTCTCCCCGGATTCGGCCCACCTGCAGCGCCAGTTCAGGAAAGTACCGATGCCTGGCCCAGTCGAGATTGACGATGAACCCCACGACGTCGTGGTAGCCAGACTTCGCGTGATCGGAATCAGAGAGCAGCGCGACGACCTGGCAGGGCACGCCATTGAGCGATTGGCTGAAAGCCGAGATCGTCTTGCGCTTCTTGAAGTCGCTGGTGATGCGTGTCAGCAGGCGGTCGCCCACGAGTGGGTCTTTTGTTGCGACCACAGGGAACGGCGTGTCTGACGCGGTCTCCGGCAGATAGGCCGGTGGTCGATCGGCGCGGCTGTAAAACGTGATCGGACCGTGGGGATCGTCCAGCTTGGCGGCGAAGAACACGTCGGGGTAGGGATAGCGCGCGAAGGCGCTGGCGATGGCGTCGAGATCGAGCGACGCGAGCGGCGTCTCGTCGTCCGGCTGAAGCGTCGAGAGCACGGATGCCTGCACGCCGCGCATGTCGCGGGTCACTGCCGTGAAGAGCAGGTCCGCTGCGGCGTCGGCGTTCCTCTGTGCGGCCAGCTCGGCGCTCCGCTGCCATTCGGCCGTCGCACGGTACCCGAGCCACACGAGGGCCATGACCGACACCACCGCCCCGGTCGAGGCGACGCGGATCCACCGCTGTTTCGACCACCACTTGAGCGTGGCGATCATCGCATCAACTCTCGCTCACGGTAGTACTGCGCGGCACCGGCGTGCAGCGGGATCGGCGTCGCCGGAGCCTGCTCGAGATTCGTCAGCCGGACGGACGTGTGGACGGACGAGGAGAGGAGCGGCAGGCTTTCGATGAAAGCGCGCGTCAAATCGTGCGCCCGGCGCTCGTCGAGCCGCGTGCTCGCGATGAGCACACGCTGCACGCCTAGTGTCGCCACGTCCACGTCCTGTCCCGGATACGTACCCGCCGGGATCGTCACAGCGCGGACGAATGGGTATTCGCGCCGCAGCTGCGCGGCGATCGGGCCGTCGATCGGGATGAGGTGCCCGCCGGAGCTGAGCGCCCGGGTTACCGTGGCGGCCGGGTAGTACACCGTGGCGAACGTGGCGTCGACGCCGATGAGAAGGTCCGTGCGCCGGTCCGGTTGAACCCATTCGTGGCCGAGGCCGTACGCGCGGAAGAGCAGGCCGGCGAGCTTCGACTGTCCGGCAAGCGCGGTTCCGACGCCGACGCGGTAGCCGACGATGTCGTGGACCGTGGTGACGTGCAGGCCGGGCCGGGCGATCAGATAGATCGGTGCGAGTTGCAACGCCGCAATGCCGCGGAGCTCGACGCCGGGTGTGTGGTTCTGCTGCTGTGCGTGGAGATAGCTGAAATACGCGACGTCCGCCAGGGCGAATCCGAGGTCGGCTTCGCCTCGCTGGATCGCGTCGACGGTGGCGACCGAGCCAATCGCGTGCACCAGTTCGATGTGGACGCGCGGCAGCACCCGCTCCAATTGCTGCGCGAGTGCGTCCCCGAACGTCGTGTCGGGCACCAGGCGCAACCGCGTGTTCGCGTCGTCGGCTCCGGTCGATCGACGCGGGCCTTCACTCGGCGACGCAAGCGCGAGGAGCAGCATCGCCAGAGTGGCGAGTCGGGTCGTAGCCGCACCCGTCATGTTCTGAACTCCGGTGCGGCATTCTGCCACAAAGCAATCCGACCCGGCGCCCTCGAATGATGGTGGGCGGCCGTCGATGCGACAGTCCGCGACAATTCTCGAGCTTCGGCGGTGCTAGACTGCGCCGCCTTGCAGCCATGCCGGTGCTTGTCGGCCGGCGCGCATTCCCTCCGTTGAACGTGCGGCCACATCGCGGCCGGCGCAGCGGGGCCGACCGTGAGTCCGCCTGTTGTGCGTCGACGTCCGAGTCCTTTCGCCCAGAGGAGCGCAACGTGACACGAACAACGCTATTCCGCAACGTGATCTTCGTCGCCCTGGTCACACTTGGCCTCGCGCTGCCCGCGGCGGCGCAGGGCGTCGGGACGATCAGCGGCACGGTCGTGGACAGCTCGGGCGGCGTGCTGCCGGGTGTGACCGTCACACTGTCGAGCCCCGGCGTCATCGGGGGCGACCAGAGCGCCGTGACCGGCGCCGGCGGCACGTATGTGTTTACGAGGCTGGTGCCCGGCACGTACAGCGTGAAGGGCGAGCTGACCGGCTTCCGCACGGCGATCCAGCGGAACATCGCCGTGAACGCCAATCAGACGTCGCGTGCGGATCTCGCCCTGGCCGTCGGCAACCTCACCGAGGAGGTGACGGTGTCGGCGGAGTCCCCGCTGCTCGACACCACGTCGGCACTCCACCAAACGGTCATGTCGCGCGAGGTCCTCGAGACGCTGCCGACCGCCATCGATATCTACTCGGTGGGACGCCTGACGCCGGCCGTCACGGAGAGCAAGATCGACGTTGGCGGCAAGCAGATGGTGGCGCAGTCGACGCAATACGTGCACGGGAGCACTCAGGACGAAAACGGTCTCGAGTACGACGGCATGTCGATCAGCCACTACGACAGCGGCAACGGCGGGTCGGTGAGCTTCTATCTCGACACCTTCCAGGCGGAGCAGGTCGACTACAAGACCGGACAGACGCCCGCCGAACAGGCGACGGGCGGGGTGATCGTCAACGTCGTCACCAAGACCGGTACGAACACGTTCCGGGGTGACGGCATGTACACCTGGACGACGCAGGGCCTGCAGTCGAACAACGTGTCGGCCGCGCTGCGCACGCAGCTGCTCGCGGGCGTGCCGGCGGCGGCGCTGAAGGCCAACCCGAACATCACTCCGGCACCGTACATTGACGCGCTGTTCGACAGCGCGGTCACTCTGGCCGGCCCGATCGTCCGCGACCGGCTCTGGTTCTTCGGAGAGGCGAAGTTCGGGAAGTCGAACATCTATCAGGTCGGCAGCTACAACGCCGACGGCACGCAGCTGCTGAGCGACAACACGCTGAGAAACTACGGCGGCAAGATCTCATGGGCGGTCGGCAAGAACACGCAGCTGCACTACTTCGGGTCGCGCGAGTTGAAGGGACGATATCACGTCGCCGGCGGTCCGACGGTGACGCAGTTCTTCGACACGCAGGCGGCCAACTACAACCCGAGCTTCAACGTGATCAACGAGGCGCGGTGGACCACGGTGCTCTCGCCGCGCATGGTGCTCGATATCTCCGGCAATGCGATGAACGGCCAGGACGACAGTTTCCCGCAACCCCAGGTGCCGGCCAACACGATCGCGCGCTTCGACACGGTGACGCGCACGTTCACCGGCGCGCAAGGCGTCTACAGCAACCCGCACAACGGGTGGGTCGCGGAGATCGCGGCGAGCCTCGGCTACACGCTGCCGAAGAACGACCTGAAGTTCGGCTACCAGATGTTCCAGGATCGGTATTTCGTCGGTGACATCTCCACGTCGAACATGCTCGCCAACTACGCCAAGGGTGTGCCGACGTCGGTGAACACGTATAACACCAACGGAACGGACATCTCGTTCTGGCCGATCCTGAGAAATCGCGACCATGCCCTGTACGCGCAGGACAAGTGGACCCCGACGAGAAAGCTGACGCTGGACCTCGGCTTGCGGTTTCAGACCGGATTCAGCTGGGTCGACACACTGCCCGGCTCGAAGGGGCTGTGCCAGGTGCAGACCGCCTTCATCGCGGCGCAGTGCTTCGCAGCGCCGACCGGCATTCCCTACTGGAAGAACTTCGCACCGCGCTTTTCGGCGATCTACGACCTGTCCGGCCAGGGCCGAAGCGTGGTGAAGTTCACGGCCAACCGCTACGAGATTCCCCAGGGCAATACGATGGCGGCCCGCGTCAATCCGCTCAAGGTCGTCAACGACACGCGGTCGTGGACCGTCTGTAGCCCGGGGCAGACCTCCGGCTGCGATCTCAACGGCGACCTGCTCCCGCAGGTGAACGAGCTCGGACCCTCCACCGGTTTCGCGCTGGGCACCACGAACCGCTACGCATCCGACGTGAAGCAACCGTATACGAACGAGATCGCGGCGGCCTTCCAGCAGCAGCTGCCCGGATCGATGGTGGTCGAGGCGGGCTATTACTATCGCGCGCACCGGAACGTCATCGGGTTCACGAACGTGGCAGTGCCGTCCTCGAGCTACACGCCGCTCACGATCACTGAGGTGACGAGCGGCCATCAGGTGACTGTCTACAATCAGGACCCCGCGACCAGAGGCAATATCGACAACCTCTACACGAACCAGCCGTCGCTCGACGGCAGCTACAACGGCGTCGATCTCACGGTCACCAAGCGCATGTCGCACCACTGGATGCTGCTGGGGAGTCTCACGGCTGGAAAGAACGAAGGCGACATCTATGGCGGCACTGAAGACCTGAACAACCCGAACTTCACCTTCCGTCATGGGTATCTCACCAACGATCAGACCTTCTTCTTCAAGATGTCGGGTGCGTACGAGCTGCCGTACGGCTTCATCGTCGCCGCCAATGCGCAGCGCTACACGGGCTATCCGGAGCTGACGACGGTGCTCGTGACCAGCCAGTCGGCGAAGTTGACGCAGGTGTCGCAGTCGATCGTCGTCGCGCCGTCCGGTACGACCAGACAGCCGAGCTTCACGATCTTCGATCTCGACCTGAAAAAATCAGTGAAGGTCGGCCGGCTCAATCTCGCGCCGCGCGTCGACATCTTCAACCTGTTCAACGCGTCGGGGATCCAGTCCTACATCTCGCAGCTCGGTCCATCGTACGGGAACGCCATCACGATCCTGGACGGCAGGCTCGTGAAGTTCGGCGTCAACGTGAATTGGTAGGCGACGCCCGCCGGCGCTGACGGCAGGGGTGCACACACTCGGAGGTCGACATGACTGAGCGCAATGACCAGCCGCGTACGTTTCGGCGGCGCGACCTGATGAAGCTCGGTGCCGGCGTGGTGGCAACGGCGCTTGCCGTGCAGCGCGCCGACGCGCAGCGCGGCGGCGGAGGCGCCGGACAAGGGCCGATTCAACCGCCCGGTTCGGCCCCGCCCGCCGGCGAGTGGCGTCCCCACACGGGACCCGGTTACGCGTACAGCGCGAATCGCCTCGACGCGAACGGGCCGATGGACGAGACGAGCGCCAAGATCGTCAAATACGTCCACGGATTCAAGCCGTCCGATCTATCGCCGTCCGCCGTCAAGGCGGTGAACCGGACGATGGTCGATTCGATGGCGGCAGTGATCGCGGGCTTCGAAGAAGAAGCCGTACGGATCGCGGCTCGCTGCGCCCGGCTCTATCCGGCCGGCAAGGAAAAGTGCACCGTCTTCGGCTACGGGCTGACGACGACGCCGGAACTGGCGTCGTTCGTGAACAGTTGCATGGTGCGGCTGGTCGACTTCAACGACACACCTCACAACAGCAACTTGATCCCCGCTGCGTTGGCGATCGGCGAAGCCATGCACGCGAGCGGATCGGACGTCATGGCTGCCATCGCGGTCGGATACGAGGTGACGGTCGCCGGCGGCGGCGAGTCGGTGCCGGCCGCCATGGCGGCAGGCAAGCTGATGGGACTCGACGAAGACCGGCTCGCCAATGCGTTGACGCTGGCGCTCACACCGCACGTCGCGCTGAACAAGGGCGTCGGCGCGATGTCGATGTGGAAGGGATGCCGCAGCGCCGAGGCGGTGAAATGCGGCGTCTGGGCTGCGGTGCTTGCCCGCGAGGGGATGACCGGACCGCCGCAGCCGTTCGAGGGGCGCGGCGGACTGTGGTACAGCCAGGGACGTCCGGGCCGCACCTTCACCCTGCCGGAACAACAGCGGCTGGTCATCGAGCGGGGCGTCAACAAGCGCTTTCCCTCGGATCAGATGACGCAGCAGACGCTCTCGCTCGTTCCGCAGATGCGCCAGTGGACCAGAGCGGACGAAATCGAATGGATCCAGTACGACATGACCTTCGGCGATTGGGAGGAGTGCGGCGACGCGCCGAAGTGGGACCCGCGCAACCGTGACACGGCCGATCACAGCATTCCATACACGCTCGCGCGCAATCTGATCGACGGGGAAAGTTATCTCGACGCGTTCTCCCTCGACAAGCTGCCGTTCCGTGATCCGGTCGTGCGGGATCTCGTCAATCGCATCACGCTGTCTCCAGTGAAGGAATGGCGCGGGAATGGCGTCGCGCGCATCACCATCCACAAGAAGTCTGGCGAGGAAAAATACTGGGACACGCACAACGGCAACCGAAATGCCGTGGACATGGCCGACTTCCCGCAAATGTCGGACGAAGACATCACGAACAAGTTCAAACGAGTGTGCGCGTTCCGCCACGTCTCCGATGCGCAGCGCGACATGGCGCTGAAGCAATGGTGGAACCTCGGGGCGATCAAGGACATCGGCGAGCCAATCCGTGCGCTCGCCTCGTTCGGGCAGCCGGGGGCGCTGTAAACGGCTGGCTCACGACTGATCAGAAACGGAGCGTTTCACATGAGAAAGATTCTCGTCGTCCTCGCAATCCTGGCCTGCGCTGGCATCGCCATGACGAACGCGTTCGGGACCACAGAAACGGTCACCGGCGAGGTCATCTCGCTCTCGTGCTATTTCCAGAACCACAACAACGTCGGACAGGCGGGGCTGTTGTGCGCCCTGGCGACGATCAAGTACGAAGCCAATCCAGTCGGGCTGCTCGCGACGGACGGAAAGGTGTATCAGCTGGCGGGCGCCATCGTCGCAGGCGATAACGCGAAGGTGGTGCCGCTTCTTGGACATACCGTGAGCATCACCGGCGACGTGGCGGAGACTCGCGGACACATGCTGATGCTGAAGGCGGATAGCGCGACGCTCGTCAAGTAGCGCGGGCCGTCACGTCGAGCAGAGATCCTGGGCAGGTTTCGGAGGAAGCGATGCGGAAGGCGAGCGTCGGATCGATCGGACGTGCGGTGGCGATGGCTGTCGCCGTGGCGGCGCTGGTGGTGGCGCACAGGCCGCCGACGGCGTTCGCCCATGCCGCGGCGCCCTCGGCCCGCGACGTGCCGAGGTTTGCCGTCGATCCCTCCTGGCCGCATATTCCGAACGGCTGGGTGTTCGGCCAAGTTGCCAGTGCCGCCACCGACGATCAGGACAACGTCTGGGTCCTGCATCGGCCGCGCACCGTGCGCGCGGACCAGCAGACCGGGCCTCCGGTGATGGAATTCGACGCCTCGGGCAAGTACCTCCAGGGGTGGGGCGGTACGGGGAACGGCTACGAGTGGCCGCAGTCCGAGCATGGGATTTACGTCGATTACAAGGGCTACGTCTGGATCGGCGGACAGGGCAACGAAGATCAGATCCTGAAATTCACCAAGACCGGCAAGTTCGTGATGCAGCTGGGGCACTCGGGCCACAAGAAAACGAACGAGGATACCCAGAACTTCTGGAAGCCAGCCGACGTGTTCGTCTATCCCAAGACGAACGAGCTGTTCGTGGCCGACGGATACGGCAACAAGCGCATCATCGTCTTCGATGCCGATACGGGCGCCTACAAGCGGATGTGGGGCGCGTTCGGCAACACGCCCACCGACACCCCTCCCGCGGCGGCCGCCACGCCGGAGAGCGGGGGACGCGGCGAGCGAGGCGCGGGAGGACGCCCGACCCGCATCGCCGCAAAAGATCTTCCGTCGAACGATCCGGGTCCGCCCCAGTTCAGCACTGTGCACGGCGTGAAGGTCTCGAACGACGGGCTCGTCTATGTCTCCGACCGCGGCGGTAAGCGCGTGCAGGTGTTCACCCTTGACGGCAAGTTCCTCACGCAGGCGTTGGTCGACCGCTGGTGCGAGGCGATCGGCCAGGGTTGCGGCAACGGTCAGACCGTGGCCAGCACGGCCTTCTCACCGGACGCCGGTCAGCGTTATCTGTACGTCGCGAGCCGCAGTCCCGCGCGCATCTGGGTGTACGAACGGAAGACGCTGCAGCCGCTGTACTCGTTCGGAAAGCCTGGCGTCGCGCCCGGTGAGTTCGACGTCCTTCATCACATGACGACCGATTCGAAGGGAAATATCTACGCCTCGGAAGTCGAAGATGGGCGCCGTGTTCAGAAGTTTGTGTTCAAGGGCTTCGGCCTGCCGCCCGCCGAATGATTCTCCGGCCTTGTTGACAACGAAGGAGCGCGGACTATGCGGAAGGTGAGCATCGGGCGGACGATCGCCATCGCCATTACGGTCGCACCACTGCTCGCGCTCGGTCTTGCGAGCCTTCATCAGCCCGCGCTGGCGCAGACCGTGCGCAAGTCGGCGCGGGAGATTCCACGGTTCCAGGTCGATCCGTCGTGGCCGAAGATCCCCAATGGCTGGACGCTGGGTCAGGTCGCCAGCGCCGCGGCCGACGCCGACGACAATATCTGGATCCTGCATCGCCCGCGTGTCGTGCGGCCCGACCAGAAGACCGGGCCGCCGGTAATGGAGTTCGATGCGGCGGGCAACTACCTCCAGGGTTGGGGCGGCGCGGCGAATGCCGTCGGCTACGATTGGCCGCAATCCGAGCATGGCATTTACGTCGATTACAAGGGCTATGTGTGGGTCGGCGGTAGCGGGAACGACGATCAGATTCTCAAGTTCACGAAGAGCGGCAAGTTCGTGATGCAGATCGGCCACGGCGGTCACAAGAAGTCCAACCAGGACACCGAGAATTTGTGGAAGCCGGCTGACGTGTTCGTTTATCCGAAGACCAACGAGGTCTTCGTCGCCGACGGTTACGGCAACAAGCGCATCATCGTCTTCGACGCGGATACCGGCGCCTACAAACGGATGTGGGGCGCGTTCGGCAAGACGCCGATGGACACGCCGGTGCCGGCTGCTGCAGAGGAAGGACTGCGCGCCGCCGCGCCGCAGCGTGGCGGCCGGGCCGACCTGACCCGCGTTCCGGCGAAGGAACTCGATCCGAGCGACCCCGGTCCGCCGCAGTTCAATACCGTGCACGGCGTGAAGGTGTCGAACGACGGGCTCGTCTATGTCTCCGATCGGGGCGGCAAGCGCGTCCAGGTGTTCACGATCGACGGCAAGTACTTGAAGCAGGTGTGGATCGATCGGTGGTGCGAGGCGCCCCGCGGATCCAACCTCTTTTGCGGGAGCGGTGACACGGCGGCGAGCACGGCGTTCTCAGCCGATCCCGGGCAGCGCTTCCTGTATGTCGCCAGTCGAAGTCCGGCACGCGTTTGGGTCTTCGATAGGAAGACGCTCGAGCCGCTCGACTCGTTCGGGCGTCCCGGTGTCGCCCCGGGAGAGTTCTATGTCCTCCACCACATGACCGCCGACTCGAAGGGCAATCTCTATGTGTCGGAAGTGGAGGATGGCCGGCGCGTTCAGAAGTTCGTCTTCAAGGGCGTCTCGATGGTGCCGTCGGAGTAGTTCATGCGCCGCATCGGACTTGGCCTCGTCGCCTCTCTCCTGACGGCCGTCGCGCTGCGAGGCGCGCCAGCGGCGCGGGTCGCGGCTCCGGTGGGCGCCGCCTATCATCTCGTGCCGGGCTGGGCGCATCTTCCGGACGGCATGGAGTGGGGCGTCATGTCGGCGGTGGGTGTCGATCAGAAGGGACGCGTCTACGCGTTCCAGCGGTCGGAGCCTTCAAAGGTCCTCGTGTTCGACACCGACGAGACGCTTTGTCGGCGCCTGGGGCAGCGGCGATTTCCCGTACGCCCATGGCCTCCACGTTCTGAGGGACGGCACCGTCGGCCTCACGGACAGGCGCTTGCAGCAGGTGCTCGAGTTCAGTCCGAATGGCACGCAACTGCTGTCGATCGGAAAGAGAGGCGTCGCCGGAGACAATTCGTCGACCGACGCGTTCAATGGCGTGAGCGACGTCGCTGAGGCGCGTAACGGTGATCTATTCGTTTCGGACGGAGAGGGCGGGAACAGCCGCGTCGTGAAGTTCTCGCATGGCGGGCGCTTCATTACGGCATGGGGCACGAAAGGCGCCGGTATCGGCGAACTCAGCGGACCGCATTGCGTCGCCGTCGATTCCAGAGATCGCGTCTGGGTCTGCGATCGGGGCAACAAGCGCCTGCAGCTATTCGATCGGGACGGAAAATATCTCACCCAGATGGCGCAGTTCGGCACGCCCGTGTCGGTGGCGTTCAGCGCCCGGGGCCAGGTGTACGTCGCGAGCCCCGCACCTGAGAACAAGGTGACGGTCGGCACGCTCGACGGAACGGTGATCGAGGAGATCGGCGGCCTCAACTCGCCGCATGGCATCGCCGTGGACGGTCGCGGCGCCGTGTACGTTGCCGAGAGCGCCGGCAAAGCGATCCTGAAGTTCCTGCCGAACGAGACGACTGGACGATAATCTGCCGATGGCGCAGCCGGACGAATTGTCCGCGGCAGCTGAGCGGATCGCGTATCGCCGTCGACTCGAGGTCTTCCTGGCGAGCCGCGAGGCAGCCCAGACGATCACGATAGAGTCGCTGCGGGCCGGCTTGCGCCGGGACGCGATGCTCTCGGCTGCAGCTGACATCGCGGAGTACGCGGAGGCGGCGGTCGCCATCGTGCGGGAAGAGTACCGGCCGCCGCTCGCGTGCCGCGAGGGGTGCGCCCACTGCTGCTGCAAGCCCGGCGTGCTCGTGTCGATCCCGGACTTCCTGCGACTGCTCGAGTACGTGGACGACTCGTTCAACGCAGCAATGCGCAAGGCCCTCGTCGACCGGGCGGCGCGATACGCCGATCAGGTGCGCGGCCGAGACGTCAACGGCGCGTTCGATGAGTCGGTCCCGTGTCCGTTCCTGTCCGCCGATCGCTGCACGGTCTACGACGTCCGGCCGCTCGTCTGCCGCGGCTACAACTCGACGGACGCCGATGCGTGCCGGCGCGCGCGCGCCGATGCATCGGTCACGGTTCCGACGTTTGCGATGGTCAAGGACGTGACCGATGGCGCGACGGTCGGCGCATCGCAGGCGCTGAAGGAACGCGGCGTCAACGATGCGCTCGTCGATCTCGGAACCGCGCTCCACATCGCGCTCGGCTGGGGCGAGATGCCTGGCGACCGCGTCATCGATTGCTCAACGGATCTGATGGCAGCCGAGAACCGTGCGTGGGTATCGGATCTGTGGGACCTCGTACGCGAGACAGCGCGTCAAGTCGGGGACGACTAGCTCCGAACCGCGGGCCTCGACCTGGATCACCGCAACCCGACGAACCGCTGGAACGAGTCGATCAGCTTCTTCCAGTCGTACCCCCGGCGATCGATCGTTCTGAATTGTGACTACATCGTGCTACAATTGTAGTTACTTCAAGAGGTGTTGAGTGGACACCGTGGGTATTCGTGAATTGAAAACGCATTTGAGCCGCCACCTGAAGCGGGTTCGAGCCGGCGCGCGGTTGCTCGTGACGGAGCGCGGGCGATCGATTGCCACGATCAATCCCGTCGAGGCGCCGGCCGACGTCGACTGGGCGCACCAACTCGTGGCTGAGGGAGGCGCGCGCTGGAGCGGCGGCAAGCCGACCGGCGCCAGGCGACCGGCGAACATCATCGGCCCGACTGCATCGTCGATCGTGCTCGAGGATCGCCGGTGACGCTGTATCTGGACACAAGCAGCCTGGTGAAACTCTACGTGTTCGAGGCTGGCTCTGAGGATGTCCGCCGACTCCTTGGCGACGCGAATGTCGTCGCGACGTCGGTCGTGGCCTACACTGAAACACGCGCCGCTCTGGCGAGGCTTCGTCGCGAAGGCGGGCTGACCGCATCGCAATTGACGTCTGCGAAGCGGGCGTTTGAGGAGCAGTGGTCGACATATCTGGCCTTGGAGGCCAGCCATGCCCTTTGCCGGACAGCGGGCGAGTTTGCTGAGAAGTACGGCCTTCGGGGCTTCGACAGCATCCACCTGGCGTCGTTCGGTGAGGTGGCTAGGAGGGCCGGAGTCGCCGGCACGCGGTTCTCGAGCTTCGATGCCCGACTGAATGTGGCAGCGCGGAAACTGACGCGGACGCTTGAACGCACGGCGCAGAAGTGATCCGATCGGCGTCGACGCCCCGTCCGAACGCCGGTCGAGACGTTGCAGGCGAAAACGGGCCGCTAGCAACGCCGGCGTCGAGTCCCTGAGCACGCACCTTTCATCAGCGAGGATGCGCGCGGAGCGAACGCGAAACCAGCACCATCTTTCCGGGTCCAATCTTGACTACTTCGAACACCACAACAAGGACCGACTTGTGAGCAGGCACAAGCGGAATTCGTGGATCACATCTGCCAAGGATTCGCGCACGGATTCGTCTTCGGCGACGACCGACACAAGGAGACGCGTCGCCGTCATGAATTCCGCACCGCGGGAGCCTCGTTCGCAACGCCCTCCGGGCAGCCGGGAATGGAAAACGCGAATGTCGCGCCTGGCCCATCATTGTGCTCCGCCCAGAGCCGACCGCGATGTCTCTCGATAATCGCGCGGCTCACCGACAGCCCGATACCCATCCCGCCGCTCTTCGTGGTGTAAAAGGAATCGAAGAGCTTGTCCATATTCTGACCGCCAAGGCCAACGCCGGTATCCCGTACGGTCAAGCGCACGCAGCCGTTGTCCTCGCAGTCGGTCCTGATCAGCAAATGTCTCGGGCGCTCCTGAACGTCGGCCATAGCGTCCGAGGCGTTGCGGAGCAAATTCAGGATGACTTGCTGAAGTTGAATACGATCCCCGGTAACCAACGCCGCGCGATTGGTGAGCTCCGATCGCACGATCACCCGGTTTCTCTGAAGATCGTTCACTGACAGCGCGATCACTTCGCGCGTGGCGTCGTTCAAATCGATTGACTCCGGCGTGAATGCCTTATGGCTGAACAGGGCGCGCAACCGCGCGATCACATCTGACACGCGGTTGCCATCCCGGATCGCCCGCCGCGCCGTTTCGCGCGCGCCGTCGACGTTCGGAGGATCGACGTCCAACATTCGAAGGCACGTGCTGGCATTGGTGATGATGCCGGAGAGCGGCTGATTGATCTCATGGGCGATCGAAGCCGTCAACGCGCTGAGAGCCGTCACCCGCGACACATGCGCGAGTTCAGATCGGGCTGTGTTCAGGGCCTCCTCGGCGAGTCGGCGCTGCGTGACGTCCTGAAGCGCTCCGATGTACAGCCGCCCCCCGCTGGCGTCCTGGATTTCGCTCGAGGTGGTGTGCAGATATTTCACCGAACTGTCCGGCATCAGAAGGCGAATCTGGTAGTCGTGCGCTTCGCCCACGGTTCTGGCGGCATTCATTTTTTCCGGCAGCAAATGACGATCTTCCGGGTGAATGCGACGGCCAATCTGTTCCAACGTCACTGGCGAATCGCGTTCAAACTCGAAGATGCGATAGGCCTCTTCGGAAAACGTCACCTCGTTCGTATCGAGGCACCACGAAAAGCTGCCGCTCAGACTCAGCCGTTGGGCTGTTCCCAGGAAGTTCTCTTTGCGGCGCAGTTCGTCCTCAGCTCGCTTCCGATCCTCAATGTCCGTTTGAAGCAAGTACCATCGGACAATGCGACCCTCCCGGTCGCGAAGAGGAAGGCTGCGAATCTGAAACCATCGGTAGGCGCCGTCGAAGCGGCGGAGGCGTGCTTCAAACTCTGCGGGCTCGCCTGACGTGATCGATTGCCTGAAGGCCTGCATCACACCGGAAAGATCCTCTGGGTGCAGAATATCGTTTGCGGTCCACTGCTTCAGCTCCTCCAGCGGCTTGCCCACGTACTCAGTGACCTGCCGGTTGACGCGTTCGATCTCGCCGTTCGCCGTCAGGACGGAGACCAGGCCGGGAATGCTGTCCACGATCAGGCTTGATTCATGTTCGCTCTCGCGAAAGGCCTCCTCGGCGCGCATGCGATCGTCGATGTCCGTCAACAGTACGCACCACCGGTTGACAGTGCCGTTGGTATCGCGGATAGGGAAGCCCCTGTTTTGAAACCAACGATAGACACCGTCCGATCGCTTGAAGCGCTGCACGGTTTCGTAGGAACTGCCGATCGCGATCGATCGCGAGAAGACATCGGTGATATTCGGCAGATCCTCGGGATGAACCGTGTCGTTCGTTCCCCACTGCTTGAGTTCCTCGAGCGTCTGGCCGAAGTAATCGAACAACTGGCGATTCACGACTTCGATCTCGCCGGTCGCACTCAGCAGCGCAATGAGACCAGGGATGTTGTCGACGATCAGGCGCGAATTCTCCTCACTTTTCGTCAGTTGTTCATTGGCCACCTTGAGTTGACTGGTTCGCTGTGCAACGCGTTCGTCGAGCTCGCGCGCGACTCGCCGCTGTTCGCTCATGAGGCGCGCTTGCTGCAGCCCGAGGCATGCCTGGTTCGCAGCGACCTCCAGCAGCAGCTGCTCCGTTTGTTCCGGGAACACGAGCCTCTCAGAGCCGACGACGACGACGCCAAATTCACCATCGACGCCCAGTTGGACGGACGCGGCGCTCAAATCGGCGTCACCCATGGTTACTCGGGCGCGGGCAGGCCATTTCAGCGAGGCGTCTCCGAAGGCCGTATTCAGCATCGTCCCGGCCTCTCGAAACGGAGTCGTCGATTCCATCGGTTCGGCCACTCGCATGAGGTCAATGGACGACCCTCCGTCGGCCTCATTCAACCGGACGAACACGAACGTGAGCGGAAGTAATCTGAGGAGCGCGTCCGCCAGAGTGCTGACGATCTGCCTTGGCTCCCTGCCCGCCCACAGTGCAGGCAGCGCCATGATGCTGACCAAGTCGCTGAGGCAGCGACGTAGCCGCGCCGCTTCATCTGCTGGAGCTTCAAACGGTGACTTCACGTCAGACCGCCACATCGCCCGGACGCTTTGCTCGACGCGCTCGAAATTCCGGCAAAAACTGCTCCGGGGACACGAAGAAGGGGTTCCGCTGAAGGATGCCGCCGATGATGACCATCGGATGCGTCCGCATGATGTCGATCAGGGTGTCGCCGCTGAATTGCCCAGGGCGGTACGTGCAGATCACCGCATCGTCGTGACGACGCCAGACGTCGTTGACGCGGGATTCGAACTCGATCACGTTGGCGACGAATGCCCGGCCTTCGGCAAGCCAATCCATGCGGCAGACAATACGGCTGAGCGGAAATGGATGTGTCGCGTTGCCGCTGGCGAACTGCTCGAATACCGCCAGCATGCGATCCTGATCGAAGCGCCCGTCGCGAATGTAGGTCTCCGTGCTGCTGCGCAGTTCGAATTGGCCGCGCTCGGCGGTGGCCGTGGTGTCGATGCCCGCGGCGGCCAGGCGACGCAGATGATCGGCACGCTGGTCCGGATTGACGACGTGAATCGCTTTGTGCCCACAGTCGAACCCGTCTTTCATGAACGGCACGAGCACCCGATACTCCTCATCGTCGCTCCTGAAGAACGCGCAGACATGACGAGTGTCGTCGAGCGAAGAGCCGGCCAGGGACATCGATGCCGCATGGGGTTTCATGGTACCTGCCCATTGTGCGTTTCCATCCCGTCAAATCGGTTCTGACAGAGTAGCGGAGTCCTTATGCCTCAGCACCGCCTTTGCCGGGAACGTGCTCGTCCTGCCTCAGCGCTCACCGACGCGCGCGTACACAGATTGACACAATTTGCGTCGACGTATGTGGCCGCAAAGAGACCGTCGACAAAGCAGATCGGCATGGTTACCTCTGCTCGACCGCGGTCTCGAGCGCCTCGAGCAGCGAGGCGTCGCTGAATGGCTTGAACAAACACGCCACCGCCCCGTGGGCGACGAGGCGTGGACGAAGCGACGGGTCGCCTTGCGCGGTGATGAAAATAGTGGGCACCCCTTGTCCACGACGGATCAGTTCCTGCTGCAGATCCGGACCACTCATGCCCGGCAACCCAACATCGAGGATCAAGCAGCTGATGTTGGCGACCTCTGCGGACTCGAGGAACGCCTCTGCGGAGGCGAACGCCTGAGCATCAAAGCCGGAGTGCCGCAGCAAGTCTGGCAACGAGTCGCGTACCGATTCGCTGTCGTCGACGATCGACACCCGCACGCGCCTGTTCATGACGCTGTCCTCTGTACACGTGCAGCGTCGCTGGGGCTTGCTGGGCCGCGCGGAATGGAAAATGGGAAGACTCGATGGCCGCCTGGTAAGCTCGGCGCGCAGGTCATATTCTGAGCTCGCATTTCGCGGCGTGCAGCCGAACGTGAACACGAACCCCTGAACGCCAGGAATCAGAAACTCGATGTCACAGCCGGACGCCCACAGCATGCGTCAGGCTGCCGGCCACGTCCATGAGACCTTGGTACTGGGTCCACTGCGGCTGTCGCGACCCGTCTACGTCTTCTATGAGCGGGAACTGATACGAAGGTGTCGCCGATTGCTGGCCGCCTAACCTCACGCAATTGATTGGGTCGGGAGTCCGGCCTCCTGCCACGCCCGAAACCCCCCGTGGAGTGCCCGCACCCGTTTGAAGTCGCGGTCCAAGAGTACGCGCGCCAAACTGGCGCTCGAGGCCTCGCTCGGTCAGGTGCAATACAGAATGATCTCCTTGTCGAGGGGCATCGTGTCGATGTGCCTCTCAAATTCACCGGGTGGTATGCGTCGCGCCCCTGGAACCATTTGTGCCGATCCGCTGAACGCCTGCTCGCTTCTCAGGTCGATCACCAGGACATCCACTGGCTCCGAGGCGAGCAGCCTCTGCAGTTCTGGAATCTCGATGCGCGCGACGGAGTAGTGGCGCACGAGCCAACGTCTCTCGTACAGCTTCCACGCGACAAACGCCAAGACGGCGGCGACCCCCAGCATGCCGATCGCTCGCTGCGTACGCATCACATGCGGAAGGACCCGTCTGCCGTACACCACTCCGGACATGACGGCTGCTGCCGACCAGGCGATCGAGGCGGCGCCGTCAATCGTCGCGAATTGGAGGGGAGGCATGCGGAGGATTCCGGCGAGCGGCGCGACCATCAGACTGAAGCCTGGAATGAACTTGGCGGCCACGACGGTCACGGCCGGACGCCGGCGGAACCGCTGTTCTGCCCGGCCGACGCACGCGTCAGGGTTGAGCGACAGACGGCAGAGCAGTCCAAGCACTCGCCGACCCTGAATCCGCCCGAAGGCATACCAGGCCAGATCTCCAATCCAAAAGCCGGCCGCGCTCGCAACCACGAGCGGCGCCGCGGAGAACCGATACTCAGCTGCGACGCTGCTCGCGAGCAACAGCAGAGGGAACGCTGGCACCGGCGCGCCGAGACTCTCGATGAGCGAAGCGGCGCAGACAACCGCTAGACCGCGGGTGAGCAGGAGGTGAAGCACTCTTTACTATAGCTCTCGAGATGGCGCCTTATCATAGGAGACCACCCCAGATTCTTGAGAACGCCTTCAACCAATGGCAGAATGTCGTCCCGCCGATCCCGAAGGGCCTGAGGCACGAAAGTGGTCGGTACGCGACCTTGCTGGAATGATTCACTCTGCATCGCGATCCACTTCCAATAGTTTCGTCAGGTGGTGAAGTACGAGCCGTGAGGTAGGAATCAAAGATGATCACGAGATGAAGGCCATCGCGCCAACGTCGGAACGACCCGGCGCCTGGGCGATCATGCTGGCGTTATGTGCGATCGCTGTCGCCGTGGCGATTAGACGGTTGATGGTGCTCGCCAACCCCGTGCCGAGCAGCACATCTCCAGCGGCGGCGCTGGATGCGCTCTTCGCCGCAAAGGCCGGACTGACGCGCGGCCATGTGATCGCCGGTCTCACCCTTGTGCTGTTGATTCCCGTGCAACTATCGGCGCGCATCCGCCAGCGGTTCCCACGCGTACACCGATGGCTGGGGCGCGCGATGATGGGTATTGGGATTATCGTCGGCCTGAGCGGCTATGCCATGGTGGCCATTCCAATCGGCGGATGGCTTGAGACCACGGCCATCGCCGTGTACGCCACGGCCTTCCTGACGGCCCTTCTGAGGGCGTGGTGGCACATCCGACGTGGCGAGGTTGCGCGCCATCGGGAATGGATGCTTCGGGCGGTGGCGATCGTGCTCGGAATCGCCACCACGCGTCCAGTCGTCGGTGTGTTCTTCGCCACGAGCGCATTCACCAGACTCACACCGGCGGAGTTTTTCGGTGCGGCGTTCTGGATAGGATTCACGTCGACGGCACTCGCGGGCGAATGGTATGTCCGCCGCACGAGACAGCACGGTGTTGATCAAGCGAGTGGATGGTGAACAGCGCGCCTGCAGCGAGCGGAGCCTTGTGCCTACTCTACGACCGACTCCGCCAGCGTCCTTCAGGACATTCACAGCGAAGCCGATTTCACATCAGGTCTACGACTGACAGCAATTCTCTGCGGATGGTAGCCAGTCTAGTGTCTCGACCATGAACCGAGCAGGAAGAGCCGTTGATGGCCGCGTGGTGATCGCGGGTCGCGCAATGAACGCTCAGTGGGCGCGCGAGCTACCGACTTTGTGGACGATTCATCGAAGATTCATTGACGATCGGCATGCGCCGAACCACCTTGCCGTCGGACATCTCTCATACCATAAATAATCTATCAATTCGATATGTAAGCCGTGCGAAGCGTCGACGAGTTATCCAGGAAAAGCCTCGCGCGACGACTCGCCGGGATCCGCAGCGTGTTCCCGCACCCACACCGGCACATCGCATGCACCGCACCAAGTCCTCGACTGCCAATGACCAGACGCCTCGTTGGACGATCTGGAAAGGAAGGGGTGCGGATGCGCCGCACGTATCTCGGTCTGTTCATTCTTGCGTTGACCGTGCTCGTCGTGGAGGTGCTGCTGACGAGAATGTTCGACGTGTTGCTGTGGCCCAACGTCTCGTTCACCATCATCAGCTGCGCATTGTTTGGTCTCGGCCTCGGCGGCCTGTACGACGTGCTGGAGCTGAAACCGGATCGCGGCGCCGCAAGCCTGCCGTGCCTGGCGCTCTGGTTCGCCATCAGCGTCTGGCTTCTGCCGCTGTTGCTCAATGCCATTCCGTTCTCCGTCGATCGGATCAGCCGCGAACCGCTGGCGCAGCTCGCGGCCTTTCTCCTGCTGTATCTCGTGCTGCTCGCGCCGTTCTTCTTCGCCGGGCTGTGCGTCTGCCGCCTCTTCACCGATGCGGCGCCCGACATCCGGCGCCTGTACTTCTGGGATCTGAGCGGCGCGGCTGTCGGCACGGCGGTGCTGATTCCGTTACTGCGTCCCCTCGGTCCCGAGCGCCTGTTGGTGCTGGCGGCGCTGGCGGCACTCGTGGCATCGGCGGCGTTCTCCGGATCCCGAAGATGGACGGGCCTTGTCGCGCTGGTCGCTGCGGCCTTCGTCGCCATGCCGCTTGGCCTGGGCCATCGCTATCTCACGCTGGCTCTTCATCAAAACAAGCGCGACGTCGAAACAGCGATCGACGACGGCCGACTGGAAGTGTCGACGTGGGATCCGGTGTCGCAGATCTCAGTGATCGACCAACCAGCATCCGTCGCGTCGCCTTCCGGCCAGGACGGCGGACGAAAGCACATCGCCTACGACGGCGGGACCCAGAGCTCGAACTTCTTCCCGTTCGACGGCGACTGCGCGGCGCTGCGGCGCGATCTGCCGCGGCGACTCAGGGACCAGTTCTGGCAGCGTGGCGTGCTGGCGAGTCACTACTTGCGCCGAGATAGCAGGTACACCGCCCTGATTATCGGCAGCGCCGGCGGCCAGGAGACGAAAGCGGCCTTGATGTACGGGGCGTCATCGATCGACGCCGTGGAAATGGTTCGCACGGTGGTGGACCTTGGCATGGGACGCTACGCGGATTACATCGGCAGAATCTTCGAGCGGCCTGAGGTCCACGTGCACGTCGCGGACGGACGCAGCTTCCTGCGCGCGTCAGGCAAGCGATATGACGTCATTCAGATCTTCAGCAACTACACCTCGTCGAGCGCGGCGGCGGGATCGGGCGCCCTGTCGCCGATGTACCTGCAGACAGTCGAAGCGTACCAGGAGTACTTCTCACACCTGCAGGCCGACGGCATTCTTCAAATCAACCATCACACGTATCCGCGGATGATCATCACGGCGGCTGCCGCCTGGCGCGCCCTCGGACGCGATCGCTTCCGCTCGCATGTCGTCGTGATCGAGCAGGCGCATCAAGATCTGCGGCATCCCGACTATCTGCCGACGCTGTTGATCAAGATGTCGCCGTGGACGCCTGACGAGATCTCGGATCTGACGGCATTCTTCGCGTCGCCGGCCGCGGGCGAGCCGGCGTATCGGGTGGCCGAGAACCCGCTGAATGCGAGCGCAAGCTTCCTGTCCGACGCGTTCTACGACGGCGTGGCGCTTCCCGAGTCTCTCCAGCACGCGGCGCCGTACGCGGTCACGGCCGTCACCGACGATCGGCCGACGTTTGATTTCTTGCGTCGCTCGTGGCGCTTTCTCGAGCCGGACGAGCGGGTCGGCCTGAACGTGTCGACGGCGGCGTTTCTGGACGCCGAGCTGCGCGGCCGCGGGTGGCTGCCCATGGACTGGGTGCACCTCGCGGTGGCATCGCTGGCCAGCGTGTTCTATGGAATCGTGTTCGTGGCGGTACCGATGACGTTCACGCGCGTCGGTCGCGAGCACTGGGCCGGCAAAGCACCGACGCTCCTGTATTTTTCACTGCTGGGTTTTGCGTTCATCGCGATCGAGATCCTCTTCATCCAAATGTTCATGAAGTTCATCGGCTATCCGCTGTATGCAGTGGCGACGGTGATCACGGTGATGCTGATTGGCGCCGGGCTCGGCAGCATGCACTCGCGGTGGGTCGTCGGCCGCGATTCGTCCAAGTGGCCGCTGGCGTTTGCCGGCGTCATCGTCGCGGGTCTCGGACTGTGGGCCGGGTTTGCGGCCGCGTCGGCCTCCGTGATGGCTGCGCCCATCGCGATCCGGATCGGCGCGGCAGCCGCGATGATCCTGCCGGTGGCGTTTTTCATGGGCATGCCGTTTCCACTCGGCATCCTCGAGCTTGCCGGACGGCCGCGCGGAGCGGTCGCATGGGCGTGGAGCATGAATGGCCTCTTCTCGACGGTCGGCAGTGTGGCGACGGTGCTGTTGTCGTTGTGGCTCGGACTGCGCGCGACGGAACTGGTGGCGCTGGGCATGTACGCCGTCGCAGGCATGGTCTTCGGCGCGCTGCGGCGCGCCAGCAGGCTGGCGTGCGAGACGGATACCAGGCTGCGGCGAGTATCGTGAGCGAGCGATCCGATCGTTCGGTTAGAACGTCTTTGTGATCGTGACCGCGATGCGATGACGGCTCACTTCCGGGTGCACGTCATACGACCGCTCGACGTGATTCGGTTTCCGCAATCCCAGTCGTATCGCTTCGAACCCGATGACGGCGGCCGACGAAACGGGATGGCGCCTGCGTGTCGCCGCCGCGAGCAGCGCCGCGCCCACTGTCACATCGGTCGCTCGCATCTGACGCGACGCGGTGAGCATGTCCGTCAGCGATTTCAAGGCGGCTGGAATCTCGAATCGTCCGACGTGATCGGGAGTAGCCGGCGTCCCGCTGGCGGGGCGATGGGTGGGCAGTTCGTCTGAGACCGCCGCGTCACTCAACAGATGGCGCGGCCGGTTCTCCGTCACCGTCTGAGCGTGCAGCGGTGTGGTTGCGGCAATGGCGGCAACGGCCAGGACGCCCAGACGGCACCAGCACTTCACGCCCTAATCCAGGTGCAACTGTCGCACCGGTATACCAGTCACAACACAGCCGTTTTCGCGATTTCCACGGCTGAGCACACGCAGATGGCTGTTGGACCGCCCGACGAGCTGACGGCACTATCCTGCAGAGTCCGCGCGAGTCACATTCTAAGGACCACAAACCACGCGGCGACGATCGGCCCCTGAGGGCCTCGTCCGCCCCGGCCCGCGGCAGGCGGCGGAGCGTCTGGTGATGGCGCCGGAGCCGGACCGCGCTCCGGCTGGAACAGATACGCGTTGTGCGTCTTCGGATCGACCGCAATCGTTTTCGCGCCGGCAACCGTAGCGACCGTCGCCACGACTGTGTACTTGTCTGGCGAATCCTGGTGCACGACGGTGACGTTCCCCTCGCCACCGTTCGGAATATAGATCAGCTGTTTTGAGGGATCCCAGCCCAGCGCATCGACGCGCGTGCCGTTCGTAATGGTCGCGACGATCTTGCCCGTGTCTGGATTCACGACAACGGAGGTTCGGCTGCACGCCGCGAAGAGGCGGTTCGACGCCTTGTCATACGCGAGGCCGGTCGGCCCCTCGCACGGCGCGACCGGCCAGGAGGCTGTCGCCTTCCAGGTTTTGACGTCGATCACCTGGATCGTGTTCTTGCCTTCGTTGTTGACGAAGATGTGCCCCTTGCCATCGGCTGCGGCCCCTTCAGGCGCTGTGTCTTCGAGCTCCACCGTCGCGACGATGTCACCGGTCGCCGGATCAATCGCGGTGAGCGTGCCAATCGGCCGGCTGTGATTGGTCAGGATGATTTTGTCGTCGGGCTCGTCGTACATGATGCCGTCGAGACCCGGGCCGACCTTGATCTGTTTGATCACGGCGAGCGTCTTCAGATCGAACATCGTGACGGTCTGGTCGCCGCCATTCGTGGTGAAGCCATGACCTGCCTTCGTGGCCAGGCCGGCGCCGTGGACGCCAGGTGTATTCGGAATGTCGCCGACAACTTTTCCCGTGGCGCCGTCAATCACCATCATATGTGTCGCACGTGACACGAAGACACGACCCGTGGCCGCTTCGACCGCGACATAGTCGGTGCCGCCATCGCCTTTGATGTCGAACTTGTCGACCTTGAACGTCTGCGCATGCCCCACGCTCGGCGCGGTCAGGCCGACAACGAAGAGAACGGTCGCGACAGAGAACACATGTCTCATCATAGAAGCCTCATGACTGCAAGGGCGATGGAGATCCGATGGCGGCGGGATTGTAGCCTGTTGAACATGTCAGGACGATGACAGAGCGGGCGTTCAACGTGCGCGTCATCGTCTCGACGACGGGGCGAGGGACTGGTCGTGCGTCAATGCCCAGGCGTTCAACTGATTGGCGTCAGGACCGCGCTGCGGATCGGACGACGGGACGAAGCCGCTCTTTTGCAGATAGCCCGCAGGAATCACATAGGCGTGATTCATCGCTCGTACCGCATCGAAATGCGGATCGGCGCTCTCGACATATTCCAGAAGATGCGTCAGGTTGCGGGCGATGAACTTCTCCGTGTACTTCGAACGGTTCATGTATGACCAGTCGTCTCCCGAATCGGCAAGGCCGAACATGTCCTGAATCGTCCGCACGAAGGAGATGTGGCTGTACGCATCGCTGTCGATGACGTGTTTCGGGGCCAGCGGCTGGTTCGTGAGGACGCAGAAGATACTCGTTCCGTGCCCCTTGTTTCCCTGGTTGTACTGCGCGATCGATTCGATCGCGACGGAGCCGTCGGCGCTCGTCATCAACGAACCGAGCGACCCGCCGGCAATCGAGCGCCCGGCGCTCGGATTCCACCCGCAGCAGGCAGTGAACCCCGTCGTGGCCGTTCCCTCATCGAACATGATGACGATCGCGGTCCGCTTGTCGGTGTTCTTCCAGACGGACGAGGCCTCGATCTTCCTGACGAGGTCATCGGTGTAATTGTCGCCGCGATAGAGGATGGCGTCGTCTTTGCCGCAGTCGCTTGCCAACTGGAGCGTCGAATCCGTTGATGTCGTGCCCTGCACCTTCACGCCGTGCATGTCGTCGCACTGGTCAGGCTCGAGAAAATTGAGGTTGCCGACGTCGCCGCTCGCGAGGTCGGTGCCGAGCTGATCGAAATCCCAACCGGGGGGAGTCGCCGGGGACGCCTTCATCGCCGCGTCCCACTGGCCGCCTCCCATGGTTCGGTTGCTTCGGACGAATTCCGACGAGCTGCGGACGGCCTGGAAATTGACCGAGGCGTTGTGTTTGGTCGCGTACAAGCGTGCGGGCATCCGCAGCATCAGGCCAGGTGTCCCGATCGCGCCGACTGGACTGCCAGCAGGATAGACCCTGTCGGGCGCCAGAACCGTGTCGTCCGCCACGCTGTCCAACCGCCAGTCCCGACCTGGATTCATCGACTCGCTGTAGATCCGCCACGTCATCCCGGCCGCGGATATCGCGGAGAAGAGATTCGGCTTGTTCTTGATGTTGTGATTTGTCGGGTTCGTGCAGGGCGGCATCCCTTCTGGCAACGAATCCTCGGGCACATCGGCCGTATCGCCGGCAGGCACGCAATTCCACGGGGCGTCGTCCGTAATCCCGAAATCGTCTCCAGCCGCCAGCGCGACGCGGTTTGGCTCGCTCGGATTCCCCGTCGCGAAGTAGCTGGTGAACTGATTGCCGCTCTTCAAGTACGCATTGATCTTTGGCGCGAACGGCGAGCCGACGATCGAGGACGTGGCCTTGTTCTCGAGCATGATGATGAAGAGATGATCGTACCGTGGAATCGCTTCCAGGTTCATCACCGCCTGCTGCGCCTCCTTGATCGTGATGGCGGGTCCGGCGGCTGACGGGTTCGCGGCCGGCGACAGGTCGCGCCGATCCACCATCGTCGCCGCAAGCGAGAACCGGCTGGTCAGGATCACCGACTCACGCAAGAGCAATGCGCGCGTGCGCTCATCGGCGATCGCGGCGGGGTCGTCGGCGACGGCGTTGGCGGCGACGTCGATCCGCGATGCCAGCTTCCGCTGTGCCGTCCCCTGATCGATGCCGTCGGCCTCCATCATCCGGACGATTTCGGTGGACAGCGCAGATACGACGAGTGGTCGCGAACGCCGATCCGCGGCAGCGCGCAGTACAAGGTGGCGGCCGATCGCATGACCGTTGATGGTCGCGCGCGTGGAAATGTCGGCGACCAGCGGCCAGCCGCCGGCATCTGGCAGTACGAACGCGCCCGTGTCGTCGGTCGTGGTCGTCGGCTCACCGGAGCCGCAGACGCCATCGTTGTTGGCGTCGGCGCAGATCCGTGCGTGCTGATAGCGGGAAGCGACAGCGGCGGCAGGTCCGTTTCCCGATGGGCGGACGACGTCGCTGCCCACGACGATTCCGTGTATCTCGCGAGCTCCGGCCCGTTCGGCTTGACCGCGCACATGGACGACCGGCACCCACGCTGACGACATCACCACGAGGAGCAATGCCCGCCATCGCATCGAGTCGAACGAAAACGTTCTGATCAACGGTCGCTCCCTGGTTATGTGAGGTTCCGGACGATACCGCTGCCACGTAAACAGCGTGTCACGCTGACGCTGTTCATTTTCCAATGGCGCAATTTTACGCAGCCGTCGCTATTTCGTGACGAGACGGTCACAACCAACAGATAGGCTGCGCCCGGTCCCGTTTTGTTTGCACGTCCACACTTCTACCTGACATTGGAGATGGCATGCCGGTCCGCGTCCGCACTTCACTCATCGGAGTTCTGCTATGTCTGCTGCTGGCGCCAGCGGTCGCCATGGCGCAAAGCGGGGCCGCCATCATTCGAGGACGCGTGACCGATTCGGCCGGCGGTGTCCTGCAAGGCGCGGCCGTGACGCTGGCCCCGAATGGCGGCAATGCCGTGACGGACAAGCAGGGCGCGTACAGCATCGCCGGGCTGTTGCCGGGTTCTTACACGGTCGAAGTGCACTACGTCGGCTTCGACGCGTTCACGAAGACCGTTGACGTGGCGGCCGGCGCTGCGACCCAGGTGGATGCGACGCTCTCCGTCGCGGGGCAGAGCGAGGAGGTCCTGGTGTCTTCGGCGCGGCCGCGGGGTGAGGCCGAGGACATCAACCGCCAGCGGACGGCAGACAACATCGTGCAGGTCCTCTCGTCAGAGGTGATCACCAGCCTGCCGAACGCGAACATTGCAGACGCCGTGGGCCGGTTGCCCAGTGTGACGCTGGAACGCGACGAAGGTGAAGGCAAGTACGTGCAGATTCGCGGGACGGAGCCTCGTCTGAGCAACACGACCGTCGACGGTGTGCTCCTGCCGTCGCCCGAGTCCGGGGTCCGCCAGATCAAGCTGGATACGGTGGCGTCCGACCTGGTGGACTCAGTCGAAATCAACAAGACGCTCCAGGCGAATATGGACGGCGACGGAATCGGTGGGAGCGTCAACCTGCGGACGAAGAGCGCAGCCGACCGGCCAACGGTGATGCTGTCGGGGATGGGTGGATACACGCCGATTATCGGCGGACGCGAAGCGGATCAGTTCGGCGCGACGGTCGGCCGCCGCTTCGGCAGCGACCATAAGCTGGGCGTGCTGATTGGCGGCACCTACGACTACAACGGGCGCGGGATCAACGATATCGAGCCGTCGCCGACGGTGACGAGCCTCAGCCCCCACTACGACAGCATCGACCTTCGCGATTACAAGTACTACCGCACGCGTTGGGGCTTCACGGGGAGCGGCGACTATCGCGTCAGTAACTCGTCCAGTATTTCCGTGCGCGGGCTGTATTCGGCATTTCGGAACTGGGGCCAGAAGGGCGTGTTCTCGCTGAACGACGGAGACGTGCCGTCGGCGAGCATCGACTGGCGCCGCCCCGAAACCGCGGTGTCGAACGTCGTCGTCGAGGGGCACCACACCATGGGGATGCAGTGGTTGACGTGGAACGCCTCGACGTCGCGCGCGTGGAGCTCGGGAGGCAGCGGCGGGGCGAATTTCAATTGGAACGGCTCCGACTCGAATTGTGTCGACGATCCCGGTGCAACCACAGACGCGTACCGGCCGCAGTTCAGCGCGTCATGCTTTACCGCCGGTCCGACGAACGCGATCGACATCAAGAACTACACGCTCGCGAAGTGGCAGCCGCCAACCGTCGGGGAATCGGTACAGTTGAACCTGCAGGGTTCGGCCGCCGTCGGAAAAATCTACAAGGTGGGACAGCAGTTCGGCACGATCGAATTTGGCGGGAAGATCCGGAACGGACACAAGGACAACAATACAAACAGCCCGACCTACACGGTCATCAAAGGCCAGACGATCCCGGTGGCGCAGTTTGCCGGCACGTTCACGGACCCGAATTACTACGACGGCAGTTATCCGTGGCCCTCGCAGATCCCCGACTTCACGCAGATCCAGAGTTACGTGACGACACATCCAGGGCAGTTCACGTTCAGCGGCGGGCCGGGGCCGAACAAGTCGAGCTTCGAACTGACCGAGCGGGTGACGGCGGGATACGTCATGAACAGCATGGATCTTGGGACGCGCGTGCGGCTGGTGACGGGCGCCCGGATCGAATCGACGCACGTAGATACTTTGAGCTTCCAGAGTAGCAGCGGGCTTGAGGACTTCAAGGGCGGCAGCGATTACACGGACGTGCTGCCCAGCGCGTCGCTGAAATTCGCCACCTCTGAAAACGGGGCGATCCGGCTCGTCTACAGCAGGGCCCTCTCGCGGCCGAATCCAGGGGACATCACGAAAGCGGTTGGGATTCCGAACATTACGCAAAATCCGCCGACGGTCAGCCTGGGCAATCCCGATCTGAAACCCGAACATGCCAACAACTACGACTTGCTGTTCGAGCAGTATTTCAAGCCATTCGGGATGGTCTCGGCGGGTTACTTCTACAAGTCGCTGAGCGATCCGATCATCGCGACGCAAGCGCGGCCGACCACCGGTGAGTTTGCGGGATTCCTGGTGTCGCAGCCGGGCAATGCCGGCAGCGCGACCTTGCAAGGCGTTGAAGTCGCTTACCTGCACCATCTGACTTTCCTGCCGGGAGCGTTGGCGGGGCTAGGCATGTCCGCAAATTACAGCTATACGACCTCGAAAGCGTACGGGATACCGCTCCGTACCGACACCCCGGCGCTGCTGCGGCAGGCGCCGAACACCTGGAACGTCAGCCCGACGTACGACCGCGGGCCGATGTCCGTCCGGCTCGGCGTCAGCTACAACGCAGCGAACATCTTTGCTTACCAGTATCAGAACCTGAATAGCAACGGGACGCCGATCGCCCCGGCCGACCTGACCGCCGGCGGCACAAAGGGAGCGGGCGGGGACAACTACTTGTACGCGCACCTCCAGATCGACGCCCAGGCCGTCGTGCGGGTCGGCCGCGACCTGTCAATCGTGGTGTCCGGGCTGAATCTGAACAACGAGGTGTTCGGGTTTTACAACGGCAGCCCTCAGTACGTTGTCCAGCGCGAGTTCTATCAGCCGACGTACGCCATCGGCGTCCGGTGGAACCCTTCTAACAGGTAGAAAAGAGATGATTCGTACCGCCCTTCTCGCGTTGGTCCTGGCGTTGTCGGCTGCCGGGAGCGCCACCCAGCCTTTCGCCGCCCGTGACGGCCGCTGCTTCGAGCTGCGCACGTACACGGTGCGGCCCGGCAAGTTCGATGTGCTGCACCGCCGATTCCAGGAGCACTCGCTGCAGCTGTTCGAACGGCATCACATGACCGTCGTCGGATTCTGGATCCCGCAGGACCAGCCCGACACGCTCGTCTATCTGCTTGCGCATCCGAGCCGAGAGGCCGCCGATGCCGCGTGGAAAGCGTTTCGCGCGGATCCGGAGTGGCGCGCAGCGCAGGCGGAGACGGAGCGCGACGGCTCGCTGACAACCCATGTGGAATCGGTTTTCATGACGCCGACCGTGTACTCCCCGCTGCGCTAAAAGGCGATCATCATGAGCCCTCAGGAGACCGGAGAGCCGAGTAGACCGCGTCTCTGAGCGCCACATCGCGTGGGTCGCCGGTAAGCCGCGTCCCCATCTGGCTCGTCACGTACGCGTAGCCAATGCCGGCCGTCGGATCGGCGAAGCCGAGAGAACCTCCAGACCCGGGAGACCCGAACGAGCGCGGGCTGCCGAACGGCCAGGCGTGACTCGGCTTCATGAAGCCCAGCGAGAACTGCAGGTCCCCCTTCATGCATTCGTCATGAAACCCGCGCGCTGGAGGAATGGCAGGTGCGGCTAACAAGTCCAGCGTCTCACGCCGGAGCCCCAGTGCCTCTCCTCCCGCCGCGAAGACGCCATAGGCATGCGCGATCGCCCGTGCCGTTCCAACCGCACCGCCGGACGGCACTTCGAGATTACGCGCGTAGACGCGCTGCTCATCATGGGCTATCGCGAAGCCCGGATTCGTGATGAGCGCCCGGTAGATGTTCGAATGACGATTCATCCCGTCCAGCGTCAGACGAATCGGGAAATCGAGCAGCGTCTTGAACCGTGAGGGCGTCGCAAGTGTCGCGAGCCGACAGTTCGGGATCTCTTCCGGCAGGCGGATGTAGACGGCCTCTCCGAGCGGTGTCGCGATCTCGTCCTGAAAGAATTGCCCGAGGCTGCGATGTTGTGGATCCACTCGGCGTAGGAGCTCGCCTTCATAGAATCCGAGAGTAATGGCGTGATAGCCCTGACGAGTCCCAGGCTCCCACGCCGGCTTCTGCCGACCGAGCACGACTGCCAGGCGATCCAGATCCGCGACCAGGCTCCGATCGACAGGCTCATCAAAAGCGAACAACCCCGCCTGGTGGGCAAGAAGCTGGCGCACGGTGATCTTTTGTTTGCCCTGCTGCGCGAACTCGGGCCAGTACGCCGCGACTCGCTCTTCGTAGTCGAGCCAGCCGCGCGAGTGGGCCAGGGCCAGGGTCATGGCAGCGAGACCTTTGCTGGCCGAGTAGACGAGCACCATGGTGTCCTGCTCCCACAACTCGCCAGTCAACTTGTTCCTCACGCCGCCCCACAGGTCGACCACTTTCTCGCCGTGGTGATAGGCGCAGCAGGCGCCGCCCAGCTCACGCCTCCGAGCGAAGTTCTCGACGAACGTCTCGCGCACCCCCTCAAAGCCACGACTGACGTGCCCTTGAACTTCCGGGAAGCGCTCACGCCGATCGCCGACTCGGGTGTTCGATTTCGCCACGTCTCCCCTGCCCTGAGGACAGCGAGCCAGCGACTAACCGGCTCGCCGAATGTTCGCCGCGGGCAAGGCCGCTGTGACCGTTCGCCTCCGCCGTTCCACGGCAATTCCGTCGTTGGCGCGTCGATACTGCGCATCGGGGCCGCGGACCAGGAAGTTGCGCGCGACCAGGGTCTGGAGGACGAGACCGCAGGTGGCATCGTCGAGCGCCCACAGGCGCCGTGCCTGCGGATGCGTGAGCTGAAGGCCTGGCATTTCCAGATACTCGCTCTTGATGCGAACGATGAGCGCTTCATGAACAGTGGGCACGGTAAAACCTCATCGAAGACTGCTATTGCTTTTCGATTAAGGAAGATGCCGTGCCCTGAAGCGTCACCACACCGTCGTCCACGGACACGCCAATCCGTGCCGTATCGACGCCTGGCCTCCAATCCAATGCGGCGAGCACGTCACTCTGGAGCTCCCTGTCATCAGGCTTCATCGCCACACCTCTTCGCGCTTCATTCGCATCAAACCGGACTCCGGAATCTTCAGCGCGGCGCTGCCTGCAGGATCACTTTCAGCGCGGCTTCCTTCGCGGCATTGCCGAATGTGTCGTACGCCTTCATCACGTCGCCGAGCGCGAACCGATGTGTGATCAGTTGGCCCGGCTGCAGTTTGCCGGATTGCACGACCTTGAGCAGCATCGGCGTCGTGACCGTGTCCACGAGCCTCGTCGTCAGCGTGATGTTGCGATCCCAGAGTTTCTCGAGGTGCAACTCCACAGGCTTGCCGTGCACGCCGACGTTCGTGAGGCGACCGCCCGGCGCGAGAATGGATTGGCAGATGTCGAATGTCGCGGGTACTCCGACCGCTTCGACGGCGACGTCGACGCCAGCGCCCGCCGTCGCCTCCAGCACGCGAGCGGCCGCGTGGCCGTCCGCGCTATTGATCACTGTCGTGGCGCCCAGGCGCCGCGCTACACGCAGCCGATTGTCGTCGAGATCGATCATCAGGATGGCGGCCGGTGAATAGAACTGTGCTGTCAGCAGCACGGCGAGACCGATCGGGCCCGCCCCGACGATCGCCACGGTGTCGCCGGGCTTCACCTGACCGTTCAGTACGCCGCATTCGAAGCCGGTCGGCAGAATGTCGCTGAGCATCGCCAGCGCTTCTTCATCGATGCCTTCCGGGACGCGGTAGAGGCTCGTGTCAGCGTGCGGAATTCGGACGTATTCGGCTTGCGTGCCGTCGATCGTATTGCCGAGGATCCAGCCGCCGGTCCGGCAATGCGAGTACATCCCTTTCCTGCAGAAGTCGCACGTGCCGCAGGAGGTGATGCACGAGATGAGCACGCGGTCGCCGGGATGCACACTCGTCACCGCCGCGCCAACCTCTTCTACGACCCCGACGCCTTCATGACCGAGAATCCGGCCCGGCGTCACGCTCGGTACGTCGCCTTTGAGAATGTGCAGGTCGGTACCGCAGATGGTGCTCGTGGTCATCCGCAGGATGGCATCGGCGCTGTGCTGGATGGCGGGCTTCGGTCGTTCTTCCCACGCTCGCTGCCCGGGCCCGTGATAGACGAGCGCCTTCATCTGGGTGGCTGCAACGTTCCGTTGAGGGCTCACCTCAACTTCCGTATGCGTTGTCATCATCGTGCTCCTGTATCCGACGCGACGATTCCCTTGAACCAGGGATGTCGAATCGATCCGTTTTCGACGTTCGCATACGTTGCTGCAATTCATGCGCCCCGTGCGGCGGCCGCGTAAGGCGCGCGCCTCATCGCACCACTCTCGCTAACGGTGTTGCACGGAGCTGCACCGCCTGCATCGCTCGCGATCGACACGTCAGCGAACAAGGGGAATTTTTCGCGGCCGAGGGGATTTTCCCCGATCGTCGCGAGAGGCATGAGGCTACTGAGCACCGGTCGCGAGACCATTTGCACCAACGCCGGCCCGGCATCTCATGCGGCACGCCGTTTGCGGATGTGCTCTGCGCAATCCAGCTATCTGCCGAAAACCGCCACTCGCGTGGCGAGGAGAAACCGATGTTTCGAGTGGTCATGTGCGTCCTGGGTCTGACGCTCGGCCTGGCGACGACGAGCGCAGCGCAGGACGCCAAAGCGCACGGCGAACAGCTATTCAGCGATCAGAAGTGCACGCTCTGCCATTCCGTCGCCGGCAAGGGCAACCCCAAAGGCGCGCTGGACGATGTCGGCAGCAAGCTGTCGGCGGATGACATCCGCGCCTGGATCACGGATGCGAAAGGGATGACCGCGAAGACCGGCGCGACGCGCAAGCCGGACATGAAGGCTTACACGCTGCCCAAGGACGACGTCGACGCGCTTGTGACCTACCTGTCCGCGCTGAAGAAGAAGTAGGGCGTGGCCGGCGACGTCCGTCTGATTCGCAGTCCGATCTCGGTCATCGGCATGGTGCTGACCACGATCAGCGCCGTCGTGTTCCTCGTGGTCTTCTTCGCGGACCTCTTCGGTCTCCACACGAATCCGTACATCGGCCTCGTGTTCTTTCTGGTCCTGCCCGGATTGTTCGTCATCGGTCTCGTGCTGATCCCATTCGGCGCGTGGATCGAGCGGCGCCGCCGCGCCGCCGGCAAGTCGCCATCGTCGCTCTCGTGGCCGCGGTTCGATTTGAACGATCCCACGCAGCGGACCAGGGCGGTCGCCGTGTTCGGCTTGACGATGGCCAACATCGTGATTGTGTCGCTGGCCTCGTTCCGCGGTGTCGAATACATGGACACGCCGCAGTTCTGCGGGCAGGTGTGCCACACGGCGATGAAGCCGGAATTCGTCGCGCACGAGGGGAGGCCGCACGCCCACGTGAAATGCGTGGAGTGTCATGTCGGTCCCGGCGCGTCATCGTTCGCGTCGGCGAAGCTCGCGGGCACCCGCCGCCTCCTGGCGGTCGTCTTGGGCGACTACCCGCGGCCGATCGTCGCATCGGCGGCGCAGCTCCTGCCCGCGCGCGATACCTGCGAACGCTGTCACTGGCCGGAGGAGTTCCACGGCGACAAGATTCGCCGCATCGTGGAGTACGGAGACGACGAGAAGAACACCCCGTCGCTGACGACGCTGCATGTGCACGTGGGAGGCGGCGACGGGCGGCGGGGCACCGCCACGGGTATCCACTGGCACATGAACCTGGCGAACGAGATTGAATACATCGCGACCGATCGCGATCGCCAGGTCATTCCGTACGTGCGGATGAAAGATCGCTCGGGCGCCGTGCGCGAGTTCACGGTCGACGGCGTCACGCCGGAACAGCTGTCCAAGGGTACGCGGCACCGGATGGATTGCACGGACTGTCACAACCGGCCAAGCCACGCGATCGAGGCGACGCCGGAGCGTGCGATCAACGAGGCGATGGCGCGCGGCGATCTGCCCGCGACCCTGCCGTTCATCCATCGGGAGGCGGTCAAAGCCGTGAAGGCGAGCTATCCGTCGCAGGAAGCGGCGGCTGCGAAGATTTCCGACGCACTGCGGAATTTCTATCAGGGGCGGCCGCAGGACGCCGCGTCGACCGGTCCCGACATCGACCGCGCCGTGTTGGCGGTGCAGGATGTCTTCCGCCGCAATGTGTTTCCGGACATGAAGGTGACCTTCGGTACGTATGCCAATAACATCGGCCACGTCGACGCGCCAGGCTGTTTTCGCTGTCACGACGACAATCACAAATCGAAGGACGGCCGGAAGATCGGTCAGGACTGCGAGACGTGCCATGCGATCGAGTAATTGGCATTGGCCGTGCACCGCGACGGCCTATTCATGAGTATTCAGCGCATGCGGAGCGGTCTGATCGTCGCGATCGCTGCGTGCGTGTGGGCGGGCGTGGCGACGCTTGTCGCCGGAGGCGGCCAGGGCGCAGCGTCGGCCGCAGTCATCGCGCAAGCGCCGGGCGGATCAGCGTCGGCAACACCGACGCCGCCCAATGGTTTCGTCGGCGACGACACCTGCACGACGTGCCACGAGAGTGAAGGTAAAAGCCTGCACGCGTCGCAGCACGGGAAGGCCCAGAACGCCCGGACGCCGTCGGCGAAGCCCAATCAGGCGTGCGAAACGTGCCACGGGCCCGGGCGCGAGCACGCCGAATCGGGCGACAAGACCAAGATTCGGCGGTTCACGGCGCTGGCGCCGCGCGAGGCCTCGGAGGTCTGCCTGGGATGCCACGTGCGCGGCAGCCACGCGATGTGGAAGGGCAGCATGCACGACGCGCGCAACCTGTCGTGCATCACCTGCCACTCTGTGCACAGCCCGAAGTCGGCGACAGCGCAGCTGAAGACCGTTTCGGTGATGGAGACGTGCGCCTCGTGCCACAAGACGGAAGCCGCCAAGTTGCAGCGGTCCGGCCACATGCCGCTGCGCGAAGGCAAGATGGACTGCACGTCGTGCCACGACCCGCACGGGTCGACCAACGTACGGATGCTCAAGGTCGGCAACTGGGTGAATGAGACGTGCGTGAGCTGTCATACCGAGAAGCGGGGACCGTTCCTGTGGGATCACGCACCGGTTCGCGAGGCGTGCAACACGTGTCACGACCCGCACGGGTCCAACCACGATCGGATGCTTGTGGCGAAGCTCCCGATGCTTTGTCAGCGCTGTCACATCGGCACGCGGCATCCGTCGACGATTTACGACGGTGCGCAGTTGGCCGCCCGAAGCAACCGGTTGATTGGTCGCGGCTGCGTCAATTGTCACGCGCAAATCCATGGCTCCAATAGTCCGGCTGGCAATGCCTTCCTCCGTTGATGACTCCCATGCTTGTCAGGCGACACGGTAGTCGGACGCCCAGCCCCCATCGCCGCGCGCGGCTGTGGCTTGCCGGGGCGCTCGCGGTGGGGCTGTGTCCCGCCGCCATGCTGGCGCAGGACGCCACGAGTAATCCGCCGCCGCCGCCGACCATGGTGATCCCGGACCTCGGATCGTTGAACTACATGGACTTCGGCGCGCGGGGCACTGCCTTCGCCCCCGGCTCCGATGAGGCGCGCTTTCAGCGGTACCGCGATCTGCCCAACGGCCCGACGCTCGACGTGTTTCGCTATGCCAGCGACACGGACGCCCGCGGCTTCACGGTGAGCTCGGATCACATCGGCTATCAGGATCAGCGGTATGCCGCGTCCTACAACGGCTACGGCAAGCTGAAATTCTCGATCGAATGGAACCAGATTCCGCTGTTCTACAGCCAGGCCACGGCGACGCTGTTCAGCTCACCGTCGCCGGGTGTGCTCCGGATCGATGATGCGATTCAAGGGGGCGTGCAGAACAACACGACGACCCTCGCACAGGCGGTCGGTCAGGCACAACAGTTCGATCTCCGCAGTCAGCGCGATATCCTGGCGATGAACCTGACCTACAGCGCGACGCCGCACATCGACTGGAATCTCTCGATCCGGAACACGACGAAGACGGGGAACCAGCCGTGGGCCGGCACCTTCGGGTTCAGCGACGCCGTCGAGCTCGCCGTTCCGCTCGACACGCGGACGACCGAGCTCGGCTCGGCGCTCGAATGGGCGGGTCCGCGCGGGATGGCGCGTCTTGGCTACGACGGTTCGTTCTTCCGCAACAACATCAGCACCCTCACCTGGGACAATCCGCTGCGGCTCACCGATTCGCCGACCGCCGGCCCTTCGCAGGGCCAGATGGCGCTCTGGCCGAACAGCAACATGAACAGCGCCAACGCCACCGGGCTGCTGAATCTTCCCGGACGAAGCCGCGCCACCGCTTACGTGTCGGTCGGGAACTGGTCACAGAACGATCCACTGATTCCGTTCACCACCAACACCACGCTGCCCACCATTCCACTCGACCGCCAGACGGCCGAGGCCGACGCGCGGGTCACGGCGATGACGTATGCGTTCACGTCGAAGCCGACGAGCCTCTTGTGGTTCAGCGCGCGTTATCGATCGTACGACTTCGACAACCGCACGCCGGTCTTCCACGTGGCGAACACGGTGGCGTACGACACCGCCGTGGAGTCCTTCGCCGAAGGCGGCACGAGCCCATACTCGATCGATCGGCGCACGTTCGACGCCGATGCGTCGCTGACGCCGACGCGCTATGTGGCCCTGCGGGTCGGCTACACGCGCGAGCAGATCAACCAGACCTTCCGAACCTTCGATACGACGACGGAGGACACCGCGCGCGTGTCCGTCGATGGGACCGGGCTGAACTGGCTGACGGTGCGGGCGGTCTACGAACACGCGAAGCGCCGCGGCTCCGGTCTCGACGAGCAGGCGCTGGATGACATCGGCGAACAGGTGTCGCTGCGGCAGTTCGATATTTCCGATCGGAACAGCGACCGGTTCTCTGGCATCGTGCAGGTGTCGCCGTTCGCGGCGTTGTCGTTCAACGCCACTGCATCGGCGGGACGCGAGGAGCGCCCAGCGACGGTCTTCGGCTTGCGGAGCAACGACAATCACACGTACTCGGTTGGGGCCGATTACGTGCCGCGTGATGCGGTGTCGCTGGGCCTGTCGTACGAATACGAGACGTACGAAGCACTTCAGGCGTCGCGCCAGGCGAACCCAGGGCCCCAATTCGACGACCCGACGCGTGATTGGACCACGGATGGCGCGGATATGGCGCGGACGCTGACCGCGTCGATGGATTTGCTCAAACTCTGGCCGAAGACCGACGTGCGGATCGCCTACGACTACAGCCACGCCGAGTCGGTCTACGTGTACGGTCTCGCGGCGAACTCGTCGATCCCGCCGGTCGTCCAGTTGCCCCCGGTGGTGAACACCTTCCATCGTGCCACGATTGACCTTCGCTACTACCTCACGCATCACCTGGCCGTCGGCGGCTCGTACTGGTTCGACCAATACCGCGTGAATGATTTTGCCTTCGGCGCGCAGACGTTGACGACGCTCGCTGAGCCATCGTTCCTGATGCTGGGCAATCTGTATCGTCCGTACACGGCGAACACCATCACCGGTCGGCTGACGTATATCTGGTAGACGACGAGCGACATCATCGCGCGATCGCGAAAGCGTGCCGCTCGGCTGGTGGGAGGGGACGCGAGGTTACGCAGCGCTCGACTGCGCGCGCGCGACGGGCACGAGGGCGTCGGGCCGCACGAATTCGTGCTCGGGATGTCTGACCGTCAGGACGGGACACGGGGCCAGGCGGACGACCCGCTCGGCGACGCTGCCCATGACCATGTGCGCCAAGGCGCCACGTCCGTGCGTCCCCATGACGATGAGATCGATGCGGTGACCCATCGCGTAGTCCACGATCGTCAGCGCCGGTGAGTTCGATGCCAGCACGACAGGCGTCGTCGGCGGCCCGCTCTGGTCGCTGTCGATCAGCAGCTCCGCGAGCTGTTTGCGGGCGGCGTCTTCGATGTCTTCCTGAATGCGTGGTGTCAGCGCGGTGTAATTCTCTGCGGCAAACGCGTTGAGGTAGAAGTTCTCCCACCAATTCTTTCGCAGCGATAGCGTTCGTGGTCAGGGCAACATGCGTGCCCGAGCCGGCGCGCTGGAGGCGCGTGGAAAAGAATGGGCTGACACACGTTTTCGGCTGGACGGGGCGGGGCACCCGGCCAGGTCGTCCGAGAAGAATTTCGCGGCGCTGGGAAGAATTCCGCACGGCCCGATGCCGCCGCAGCTCTCGGCGCAGCGACGGATATACTACGGCCATGCAAGTCCCCACCATTCTGGTGGTTGATGACGAGCCGCTGATCCGCTGGTCGCTGACCGAACGGCTCACGGCCGAGGGCTATCGCGTCCTCGAAGCGGGAACGGCGGCCGAGGCACTCGCGAAGAGCGAGGAGCACGTCGATCTGGTGCTGCTCGACTACCGGCTGCCGGACGAGGACGGCATCACCGTCTTGAAACGGATGAAGGAACGCGACGCGGAGATCCTGGTCATCCTGCTCACGGGCGACCCGAACGTTCAGACCGCCGTCGAGGCGATGAAGCAAGGCGCCTATCATTACGCGAATAAACCGTTCAATCTGGATGAGATCGCGCTGCTGGTGGAGAAGGCGCTCGAAACCACGCGCCTCCGCCGGGAAGTGCGGTCGCTGCGGGCGATCCAGGCACAGCCCTACGGTTTCGACCGGATCGTCGGCCAGAGCGCGCCGGTGCTCGCGATGAAGGCGCTGCTGCGGAAGGTCGCGACCAGTCCCGCCTCCACGGTGCTGCTCACCGGCGAGAGCGGCACCGGAAAGGACCTGGCGGCAAAGGCGCTCCATTACAACAGTGCACGGTCTTCGAAGCCGTTCATGAACATCACGTGCTCAGCCTTGCCCGAAGCGCTGTTGGAGAGCGAGTTGTTCGGGCACGAGCGCGGCGCGTTCACCGGCGCCGACCGTCAGAAGCGCGGCCTGTTCGAGGCCGCTGACGGGGGCACGGTCTTTCTCGACGAAATCGGCGAGATGGTGCCCGGGCTCCAGGCGAAGCTGCTTCGGTTTCTCGAGGAGAAGTCCTTCAAGCGTGTGGGCGGCTCCGTGGACATCCGCGTCGACGTACGCGTCGTCGCCGCTACCAATCGGAACCTGCAGGAGGAAGTGCGGCAGGGCCGGTTTCGCGAGGACCTGTTCTACCGGCTGAACGTGCTGCCGATTCCGCTGCCGCCGCTGCGCGCGCGCATCGACGATCTTCCGCGGCTCGTCGCGTTCTACGTGGACGTCTACAATCAGGAATTCAAGAAGCACGTCGAGGGCGTCTCTCAAGAGGCGATGGGACAGCTCCAGCGTTACGGGTGGCCGGGCAACATCCGCGAGTTGCGCAATGCGGTCGAACGGGCGATGCTGCTGACCGACACGGACACGCTCGGTGTCGGCGACTTCGCCATCGGAGGGGCTTCGCTGCGTCTGGCTGATCGGGTCGAACTGCCGGCGGCAGGGATCGACCTCGAGCAATTGGAGCGATCACTCGTGGTGCAGGCGCTCGAGCGAACCAACTGGAATCAGACAAAGGCGGCGACGCTGCTGGGTGTGAACCGCGATCAAATCCGCTACCGGATCGAAAAATTTCAGCTCGAACGCGCGCCGTCCACAAACACCCCGTAGTGGTGGTGGACATGCCTTTTCATCCGGAAGGTGAGGCTGAGCGCATTCTCGCCGCCATCGTCGAATCGTCCGACGACGCCATTTTCGCAAAGAACCTGGCGGGCACGATCCTGACCTGGAACCGCGGCGCGGAGCGGCTCTATGGATATGCATCGGCGGAGATCGTGGGGCAGTCGGTGAACAGGTTGATCCCGCCCGGATACCCCGACGAAGTCGAGGCCATCCTCGGCCGCATCGCCGGCCGCGAGCGCATCGAACACTATGAAACGGTGCGGGTCACCAAAGATGGACGGCTCGTGGATGTCTCGCTCACCGTGTCACCGATTACCGATGCCGCCGGCGGCATCATGGGCGCCTCCGTCATCGCTCGCGACATCACCGCACGCAAGCAGGCCGACCTGGCGCTGAGAAACAGCGAGGCGCGACTGCGATCGCTGGTGAGCTCCGCCGTCGACGGCATTATCGTCATCGACGCGAGCGGCGTAATCGAAGCGTTCAATGCCGCCGCAGAACGTCTCTTCGGGTATGCCGCGCACGAGGCTATCGGCCGAAACGTCAGCATGCTCATGCCCGCGCCGTACCACAGTGAACACGATGGCTATCTGGCGAGATACCTCACGACTGGCGAGGCGAAGATCATCGGGCTGGGGCGGGAAGTGTCGGCACTGAGAAAAGACGGCACGACGTTCCCGATCCATCTGGCGGTCGGCGAGATGGCTGTCGGTGGCGAGCGCAAGTTCACGGGGATTGTGCACGACCTCACCGCTCGCGTGCGCATCGAAGCGCAGCTGCGTGAGCAGGCCACCCTTGTCCGGCTAGGAGAGATGGCGGCCGTCATCGCGCACGAAGTGAAGAACCCGCTCGCGGCGATCCGCGGCGCCATTCAAGTGATCGCGAAGCGTCTGGACGCCGACAGCCGTGAGGCGTCGGTGATGATGGACGTCATCGCCCGCATCGATGGGTTGAACGACTTGATGAAGGACCTGCTGCTCTTTGCACGGCCCCCACAGCCGCGCGTCGCCGCGGTTGACGTGGTCGCTATCGTCAAGGCCACCGCCGGCTTGCTGCGGGAGGACGTCGCCCATCGTGACATTCGCGTCGACATCTCCGGCGCCGCGCCGCCGGTGTTGGCGGATCCCGATCTGCTGAAGATCGTGTTCCTCAATCTGTTGCTCAATAGCGCCGCTGCCATCGGTGGCCACGGCCTCATTCACGTGTCCCTGAGCGTTCACGACACCGCATGCGCAATCGCCGTTGTCGACAACGGCCCTGGGATTCCCGTAGACATCCGCGACCGGCTGTTCACGCCATTCGTCACGACGAAATCGCGTGGCACGGGCCTCGGCTTGTCAACCGTGAAGCGCCTGCTCGAAGCGCAGCAGGGATGCATCCAGGTCATATCGCCGCCGGAAGGCGGAACGACGATGATCGTCACGCTGCCGCTGGCGACCGAGCCACGGTGAGCTGATCGTGGCGCGATTCTTGATCTCGGGCGTGCTGTGTATCGGCATCCGGAAAGAGAAAGCATCATGACCGTGGGAATTCCGGATTGCGAGCCGGGCCAGAGGGGAAATTCTCGACGATGCGGGGAAAAATCCCCGCGCCTTCGCGTGCTGATCGTGGACGACGAGCCGCTGATCCGCTGGTCGCTCGCCGAGACGCTGGCGGACTGCGGTCACGTTCCATCCGAGGCTGGCGACGGCCGCGCGGCCCTTCAATTGCTCCGCGACCATGGCACGCCCGATGTCGTGCTGCTGGACTATCGTCTGCCGGATTCGAACGATTTGACGTTGCTGGCGACCATCCGGCGCGTCGCGCCGCGGGCAGCCGTGATCATGATGACCGCATACGGCACCTCCGAGATCACCACCGGCGCACTCGCGCTGGGCGTGTTCCGCGTGGTGACGAAGCCGTTCGAAGTTCAGGACATATCCGACCTCGTGCTGCAGGCCTACGCGTCGGCTCACCGCTGACGCCAAGCCCCACACTTCATGGCGACAATCCCGTTTGTGCGTCACGACGGCTTCGAGGTGTCGTGCTGGTGGGCACCGACATAGGCCCGGTACCCGAGCCACGAGCTCCATCCACTCAGCGTGCGAATGTACTGGGCGCGCTCGAATGCTCCCGCCGCTTCTGATCCCGCGAGACTCAGTCGCCCACGGACATCGTCCATGCGCGCCATCTCCATTGATTCCATCCAGCGGCGAAGCTCCTCGCGCATCACTGTGAAGTAGGTGGGACCGTGACGCAGGATCGCCGAGACCATCTGCACCGCATGCGCGCCGGCCAGGATGGCCTTGATGCCGTCCTGCGGCGTGGCGACGCCGCCAGTCACCGCGAGCGAACAGCGCACACGGCCGGACAGAATCGCGAGCCACCGCAAACGCAGCAGGAGCTCGCTGCTGTCGGACAGCACGAGACTCGGCCAGACCGCCAGATGCTGGACGTCGATGTCGGGCTGCAGAAACCGGTTGAACAGCACCAGGCCGGCGGCGCCGTCGCGATCGAAATCGCGGGCGACATGGCTGAATGCGGTGAAGAAGGGAGAGAGTTTGACCGCGAGCGGAATCGTCAGCTTGCGCTTCAGATCCTGCACGACCTGACGCAGACTGTTCTCGACGGTCTGGCCCGACTCGTCTGAATCCGCGACGACCTGGTACATGTTGAGCTCGATCGCATCGGCACCCGCCTCTTGGATCAGCAGCGCCGTCTTGAGCCATGCGGCGGGCGTCGTGCCGTTCAGGGAGCCGATCACGGGGATCCGGACGGCCGATTTGACGCGGCTCAGGTGTTCCAAATATGCGTCTGGCGTCAGCGGATAGTCGTTCGGCTTCGGAAAGTGAGACACGATCGAGCTGAAACGCGGATCGAGCGGATCCATTTCATGGACGCGGCCCGTGGCCGCCTGCGTGATCTGCTCCTCGAACAGCGAGTGCAGCACGATGGCCGCGCATCCGGCATCCTCGAGCCGTTTCACGGTGTCGAGATGATCCGCCAGCGGCGACGCGCCGACCATGAACGGGCTCGTGAGCGGCAGACCAAGGTAGGTTGTTGCAACATCAACAGTGGCCATACAGACGGCCGTGCAAGCGCAGAGCCAGGAAATAATTCACGGCTCCATCGCGTCGCGCACCGCCGTATGAAAATTCGCGGTGGATCTAGCGGCGGTTGGGCACTATCCGTCTGACGCCATCCATCCAGGCCATGCCGCCCAATGTCGCCAGAAAGACGACGATCGCGTCGGTCGGATGCGGTCTCGACATCCGGAAGAGATCGCCAACCGGTGTGACGTACAGGATCGTTCCAAGCACAACGGCGGCGCCTGCGACGAGCCACCGTAAAGCGGGATTGGGCGCCTGCCAGGAGCGCCAGACCGGACGGGTGAACGAACGATTCGCGAAAATCAACGCCAGGTTCGTCAGGATCAAGGTGGAAAACGTCAGCATGCGCACGTCCGACTCCATGACGCCCAGCTCCTGGCTGACGACGAACACGACGGCGGCTGCCGCAAAAGCGCCGGCGCCCTGGAGAAGACTGCGAGTCAGCAGCCGCGTGGTGAACAACCGGTGCTTGGGATCGCGCGGCGGTCGACGCATGACGTCGCGTTCCTCCGGCTCCATCTCGAATGCGATGGAGCACGCCGGGTCGATGATCAGCTCCATGAAGATGACGTGAACCGGCATCAGCACGAGCGGCCAGCCGAAGATGACCGGCATCAGTGAGATCCCGGCGATCGGCACGTGAATGGCCAGCACGTACGCCGTAGCCTTTTCGACGTTGTCGAAGATGCGGCGTCCAAGACGGACGGCTCGGACGATCGAGGCGAAGTCGTCGTGAAGCAGCACGAGGCCCGCGGCCTCGCGCGCGACGTCCGTGCCTCGTTCGCCCATCGCGATGCCGATGTCCGCCGCTTTGAGCGCGGGCGCGTCGTTCACGCCATCGCCCGTCATCGCGACGACGTCTCCATTCGCCTTGAGCGCGGTCACGAGCCGCAGCTTCTGGTTGGGAACGATTCGCGCGAAGACGTCGACTCCCTGCGCGCGACGCCGGAGGTCAGCGTCTTCCATGCGGGCGAGCTCGACGCCAGTGAGGCAGGCGGCCGTCCGGTCCAGTCCGATCTGGCGCGCGATGTTGAGAGCCGTCGCGGGGTAATCGCCGGTGATCATGACCACGCGCACGCCGGCTGCTTGGCACTCCTTGATGGCGGTGGGCACGCCAGGACGTACCGGATCGGCAAGACCGATCAGGCCGCGATAACGCAGATTGAATTGCTCTGGCGACTCAGGCATCTCCGTCCCGTGCCACTCGCCATCCGCGACGCCCAGCACTCGCAGGCCATCGCTCGCCATCTGGTCGACATCCCGAAGGACGCGGTGGCGCTGCGCGTCGCTCAGACGACACAGCTCGATGATCGCCTCGGCGGCGCCTTTGGCCGCGATCTGATGCTCGGTCGAGTCGCCTTCGCGGCGCCAGACGTGGACCACGGCCAGACGAGCATCGGACAATGGATACTCGTGGACGAGCGCGAGCCGCGCCGGGTTGGCGTCGAGGCCGGCCTGGTGTTCCAACGCTTTGAAGGCGCGTTCCATCGGATCGAAGGCGGCCGGCTTGCTCGCGAGAATTGCCGCCGACACGACACGGGCGGACGCCGCGGTCAGCGGGTGTCTCGACTTGATCGCTTCGATCGTGGCGCCGTCCGCGTGCACGGCGGCAACGGACATTTGATTGAGTGTGAGCGTGCCCGTCTTGTCGACGCACAGGACGGTCGCGGCGCCGAGCGTTTCAACGGCCGGAATGCGTCTCGTGAGCACGTCGTGTTTGGCGAGACGCCACGCGCCGAGCGCCAGAAAAACGGTCAGGATCACCGGAAACTCTTCCGGCACCATCGAAATGGCGAGCGTCAACCCGGCGAGCGCTCCGTCGAGCCACGCGTGCCGCGCGATGCCGTAGCCAAGACCGACCGCACTGCACGCCGCGAGGCCGGCCAGCGCGAGGACGCGAACCATCCGACTCACTTCCTTCTGAAGTTCCGTTCGTCCGACTTCAACGCCGGTCAGCGCTGCGCCAATTCTTCCGAGCTCCGTATTCGCGCCGGTCGCGCGAATCCGCGCGACGCCATCGCCACGAACGACGAGCGTGCCCGAGTACACAAACGGGCGGTCGTCACCGCCCGGCGCGTCCACGACGTCGAGCGGTGTGCCTGGCACCTTGCGGACAGGGACCGACTCGCCCGTCAGCAGCGATTCGTCCACGAACAGTCCGCTGCACGACTCCACGCATCCGTCCGCCGGCACGCGGTCGCCCTCGCGCACCACCACCAGATCGTCACGGACGACTTCACGACCCGCAATGCGTCTGGCGATGCCTTCGCGAATGACGAGGGCGCGCGGGCTCGAGAGATCTCGCAGCGCCTCGAGCGCCCGTTCGGTCTTGCGCTCCTGATAAAGCGTGATCCCGATGACGAAGAAGACCGCCACCAGCAGCGCGATCGATTCGCCGACATCTCCAATCAGGAGATAGATCGCCCCGCTCGCGATGAGCAACAGGAACATCGGCTCCCGAACGACCTCCAGCGCAATCGCGAGATTCGAGCGCGGTTTCGCCGACGGCAGCTCGTTGTATCCGTCGCGAGCAAGACGCGCGGCCGCCTCGCTCTCCGACAGACCGCGTGAGGCCGCCGCGTTCGGGGCAGTGCCCATCGATGCCGCTGGAGTGATCATCGGGGCCGCCAGCCAGGTGGATACGCGAGCACGGGTGCGACCGCATGCGAGAGCACGTGGTAGGAGATTGAGCCTCGACGAGCGCCGAACCAGCCTCGTCGATCGCGGAGCGCCGAAACGATCAGCGTCGCGCGCTCGGCCGCGGCCAGCGCGGCGATCTCGTCTGCGGCGCGGCCGCAGGTCACGCGAGTCTCGGTCCTCACGAGGCGCCGGGCCGTGGCAGCCAGCGCGTCAAGGTGGTCCTCCGCCTGCGCGACTCGGATTCGATCGTGCGCGTCGAGATCGCCTTTCAACCAAGCTGGCGCTCCGATTGCGGTGATGACATGAAACACCAGTAACGATGAACCGAACCACTGGGCGATCCGGGCGGCGATCTCGACATCGACTGAGGATGCGGCGTCCAATTCAAGCGCAGCGAGGATTCGCTCGCCGGGCCACGCTCCGCAGGGCGCGGCAGCCGCTGCGTGGCCGGCGTGCGGCACGGCGAGCACAGGCACCGTCGTCCGCTGAAGAATGCCGAGGGTTGTCGACCCGACAATCAGGCGATCTGGTCCGGTGAGCCCGTGCGTGCCCAGCACGATGAGATCCGCATGGCCGCGGGATGCGGCCCGCAGAATCTCGTCGGCCGGATCGCCGGTGGAAACCTTGATTCTGGCGCGCGGAGCGCTGCTCGATGCGGTTCCGAGTGTCGCCTCGACAAACGCGTGGAGCTCGGTCGCGCTTCGTGCGGTCACCTTCGGATCGTGCAGCGCCGCGGCGGCGGCGCCGATGAGCAGCGGGTCGGCGGCATACATCACCGTCAATGCGGATTGTTTCCGGGCTGCGACCGCCTCGGCATATCGCAAGGCCAACCGGGACTGCTCCGAGAAGTCGACGGCACACAGGATCGACCGAAACCCGTCCCACGATTTCGAGGCCCTCGCGAGAGCCATCACTCACCGCCGTTTCTTCGCGCTGTCACGCGTGCGCCGCGGCGGGCCGCGCCGCCGCGACGGCGCACCCATGCCAGGAGCTTGTCGATTGCGCGCATCTGGAACAGGTCGCGCTCCCAGAGCTCGTCGGTCACCGCCCGAATAATTCGATCGATTGTTTTGCGCGCCATTTGCGGCTGCGATTCGCACCATCCCGTGGCCGGCTCATCACACGACCATGTGAACGCGTGTATCCCGTCATGAGCAAGACGCTTGCCGAAGGAGTTCGCGCCGAACATCCATCACCCGGATGGTCCCGACCATCACAGCTGCCGGGAGCAGCCGGCCTCGCGCCAGAGTGATTGCCGCCGGTAGGCTGGGGTCTTGCAAACGTGCGAAGGTGACGCGAACGACCGGCCAAGGCGAGGGAAGGTGACCTGTGGCGCTGTCCCGAAATCGGCGGTTGGTGATCGCTGGTGCCGCGTTGATGGCGGCAACCGCAACCGGCCTGGCTTGGGCGGACAAGACGTTTCGCCGCGCCTTCCGCCAACGGGCGGCCGGCCTCAGAGCTGAAGCGGGTTCGCCGAGTGACGTCCCGGTGACCGAAGCGGAGCTCCAGGAGATACCGGAGCCGATGGCCCGCTACATCCGATTCTCTGGCGCGGTCGGCAAGAAGCGGATCAGCGCGCTGCACCTTCGACATTCCGGCCGGTTCAAAATAGCCGCGGCCAAGCCATGGATGCCGATTTGCGGCGAGTACTTCATCACCGCCACCAAGCCGTCGTTCGCCTGGTACGGACGGCTTCGCGTCGCACCAGGCGTCCATGTCGCGGCGGTCGATTCGTACGGTGGCGGTCACGGCCGCATGCTCGTGAAGGCGATGTCGCTGTTCCGCATCGCCGATGATCAGTCCGACCAGGTGTCGCGATCGGCATTTGGACGCTGCATCGCCGAGTTGACGATGGCTCCGACGTTCTTCCTGGATCGGCAATACGTCCGCTGCACGCAAACAGGCCGCGATCAAGTGCGCTGCACGGTGACCGACGGGGAATTGTCCACGGACGCGGAGCTCTTCATCAACGACGACGGTTCGTTGGACCGCGTCGTCGTGATGCGGTACTTCGATCGTGGCCGCGGCAGGACGACGCTGGAGCCGTTCACCGGAAAGAACTCGCGTCCTCGGATGTTCGCCGGGCGGATGCTGGCGTCGACGATGGACGGCATCTGGAACCTGCCCGAGGGCGATCTGCACTATGTCAGCTTTGAGATCGAGCACGTCGAGTTCGAATGACCGAACAGCGGTCGATTATCGCGCAGGCATACGTCCTGCGTGTTGCCGCGGCACAGCGCGTGCCAGCAGCCACTCCGCCGTCCCATTTCAGAGAGGGCGAGTGGCGGGATTGGAATGATCCGTCGGTGATGAGGCGCACCCGTTATGGCATCGTGGGCGGACTGCTCGCGCTTGGCGCGCCGGCTGGCCTGCTGTGCGTCCGTCTGCGGCGGCGCCGGCTCTCGATACGTTCGGTCGCCAGGGAGGTGCAGGCCGAGTACCAGACGTACCTCTACTCCGCCGCGTCAACGGCATTAGCCTTCACGGTGTTCGGCGGCGTCCTTGGCCACTATGCGGATCGACTGGTGCAGCTCGCCAGGACCGATCCGCTCACCGGTCTGTTCAACCGGCGCGCCTTCGAGGAGCGGCTGCACCAGGAGATGGGACGCGGGGCTCGGGATCAACGCCCGCTGTCGCTCTTGATCTTGGACGTCGATGGTCTGAAACGCGTGAACGACGAGTATGGACATGCGGCAGGCGACGCCGCGCTGCGGTCAGTCGCCGTTGCCATTCGACGCGGCATACGTGAAATCGATCTGGGCGCACGCCTTGGCGGCGACGAATTCGGCGTGTTGGCGCCAGGGACAGACACGGAGTCAGCGGTCATGTTGGCGGACCGTCTGCGAGCTCTGCTGGCGAGGAGCGTCAACGGTCTTCCGGCGAGCAGCAGCACCACTGTTTCGATCGGAATCGCCTCGCTGACACCGCCGGCAGAGGAGAAACCGCTACCGGTCTCGCTCATGAGGATTGCCGACCACGCTCTCTATCAGGCGAAGCGCGAAGGGGGAGGCCGCGTGGCGATTGGGGATCCAGGCAACTGATATCCCTCGCCTGTTGTACTGATCGACGAAGGCATCGAATTCAACAGCGATCGACGTGAAAATGATCGCGCAATGATCGTGGTAACTTCGTTGGATGAAGAGAGCCTCAACAGCGCTCTGGCTCGTGCTCTTCGCCGCCGCCATCGCGCTCACGTCAGGATGGGCCGGGCTTCTCGTAGGCCGACAGTTTCAGCTGAATAGCCAGTGCTGCTCGGTCCCGTGGTATCGAAACGTCGCGTTGAGTGCGCGGCAGGTGCTCGGCCGTGCACATTCCTATTCACAGATCGGCCAGGACATCTGGGTGACGGAAACCGCTATGCCTGGCCTGAGGAACGGCTACTTCCTCGATGTCGGCTCCGGCGATGGCACGGTCGGGTCGAACACCAAGGCGCTGGAAGAGCGTGGATGGAAAGGGATCTGCGTCGATCCGTTTCCCACCCACATGGAAGGCCGGACCTGCCAGATGTTCAAAGAGGTGGTCTACAGCGAGGCCGGCAAACGGATGACATTCCGCATGGCTGGCGGGTTGGGCGGACTCACGGACACACTGGGAGAGTGGAAGGCGCAGGCGGAGCAGGCACCGACGGCGACGTTCACGACTGTCACCCTTGCCGACATCCTGAAGCGCGGCAACGCTCCTCAGCGCATCGACTACATGAGCCTTGATATCGAAGGAGCGGAGCTCGAAGCGTTATGCGCCTTTCCATTCGATCGCTATCGACTGGGCGCGCTCGATGTCGAGCACAATTACGAAGAGCCCAAACGCAGCCAGATCGAAACGCTGATGAAAACCCATGGATACACGAGAGTTCACTCGTGGATGCAGGACGATTTCTATAGGCCCGTTCATTGAGGCCCTCCGCGTTCCGTTACTCCAGATACTTCGAGAACGTGAAGTGTCGATGGCCAGTACAACCGCTTCCGTTTCATGGTCCCTCCTGCCAGCATTCTCGCCGGTCGTGAGCATTCGACCACGATCCTGAGCGCGGATCTATTGGACTATGGTGTCGGTCCTTCTAGTCTCGGCTGATCCTCGGGTCAGCCATCTCGCCTGGCCGTCGCTTACCTCGGACCGCTCACTGAAGCGCCGATATCTCGTGGGGCGGTCCCAGATACGGGAACTCGTCAAGCAGGTCGCCGTGCGGTCCGACCTTATCTCCTGTCACCTTGCCATTGGTGTAAACAGAGAAGAACACGTCAACAACATCGTCAGTGAGTGTCCGACCGTTGTGCGGAAAAGAGGCCGGGCGGCCAGGATCATAGGAAAGAATGTCCGGCAGCAGCGTTTTGGCCACACCTCTTGCTTCCTCCGGCTCATAGCCGCCCGAGTGTTCCAATTCGTGCGCGAAGACGCCGACGAAGCGATCATCCTCCGCTGGCTCTCCGCTCAGGTATGCCGGCCTCTGCTCTCCGGCAAGAAAGACCGCCTGCATTGGTCTTCCGCCTCGGTCTGCATGGACCCAGCCTCCGCCAGTCTTGTCCATGGTGCGAGCCCAAAGCCCCACCTCCTTGCTCCCCAGAGCCGAGTCGGGCAGTTCGAGCACGATGCTGCAGACATTCTTGTCTGCGAAGAAATCGTCGCCTGTGAACTGCATCTGATTGAAAACGCCGCGCGCGTCGAAAAAGAACGGATCGCTGCGCCACCCGAAGAAGAAACGATGGGCGCCGGCCTCCGTCACCACGGCTTCCCGCCCGACTGAGACCGGTGCGTCCTCGACGATGACCTCGCCATCGTCGCCCAATGCAGCGGCGCGTGCACCCTGAGCGCGGCGAAGTGTCGCCGTCTGCTTTCCGTCTGGGGCAGATGTGAACAGCACGCGGAAAGCGATATCAGCAATCGCATCGCCATCCGTGTCAACTTTGATTTCGTATAACGCTCCCGGCGCGAAGGGTTCGGTCGTGGTCGGCCCAGGCGGGTTCACAGCGAAAGACGAGTGCACGTTCAAGATCAGAATCGACTTTCCCGGTTCACCGGGTTTGGGGAACGCATAGAGGTCGGTCATGTCCAGGCGGGCATCACCGAGCGGAAACCCGAAGTCGGGACCGGAAGCATGGTGTGACATCAGTATCTCTCTTGCGTCAGACGCTCAGCGCCCTGATTGCCCAACGTAATAGCCCAAGCGGTTTTTGGCGTCACCGGGTTTGTGGAAGCCTCGGTCCATCAAGCCTTTGATCCTGTAGGTAGGCCAGACGTGCGGTGACGGAATCATGCCAGGAGGAACGCAGCCGCGCGACGACTTCCTTGCCGGTGCCCGACTCGCCCAGGAGAACGACGGTGGCCTCGGTCGCCGCGACGCGCATCGCCGCCGCGACGACAGCTCGCCAGGCTGGCGAGGATCCGATCGCGTCAGCGTCAGCGTAAGAGCGATAGCTTGCTCCCCCGGCTGAACCCGTGTCCCGCAATACATGCATCATGACAACCTCCCGCAGGCGAGTGCCGACTGCTACCGCATCGGGTGAACGCGATCTCGGTCGGACGCCTCTGGGGAGGATTGGACCACGCCCGGGACGTCGAAGCTATTGGACGATGGTGTCCGGGATACCAAGGTATGGGCACCGGCGTATTGTGCAGTAACTCGATCGACGCGTCCCGGTAGGCATTCAGATCTCTTCTTCAATGAGGGGCGCGTCCCCTCGCCGCTCGGTGCGAAGCGTGACAGCGGGCGAGGCGAGTCGGCGGTGGTTCACCCGTGACAATCATCCCCGTGTGGACCGCTTGGACATTCAGTTGGAGCTCGGCAACGTTGCCGCGCGTGGACGACAAACCGTTCACTCCCGAACCGCGAATGCGCGTTTTACGGCGAGCAGTAGTAGATCAGCGAGAGGCGGAGTCAATACCATTCATGGCTGCGACGTGCTCTTGGCACGAACTGCGGCACGCCAATCTCAGCAGATCGCACCCCCGATCGGGAGATCGACTCCTGCGTCATTCGCTGTCTGGTCAGACGGAGCGCAGCACGGACGCCAGCCGATCGATGTCCTCACTCGTGTTATAGACGTACGCCGAGGCTCGCAGGGCCGTCCCGACGCCGAAACGGCGCAGGAGCGGCACCGCCGCCATGTCACCTCCCCGAATCGCGATTCCTGCCTTGTCTGCCGCGTGCACGACGTCACGGCCGTCGGTGCCTTTTACCGTGAAGGTGAATACCGGCACACGTCCGGCCGGACCGGACGATCCGATCAGCCGCACGCGCGGGATCACGCGCAGCCGATCGAGCGTATGCGCCACGAGCGACTCGTCATGCGCGCGGAGCGCGTCGAAACCGATGTCAGTGAGCACGTCGATCGCGGCCGCCAGACCGACGGGGCCCGCGACGTTCGGCGTGCCGGCCTGAAACCTGAGCGCGCCATGTTCGGCCGCGGCCGAGGAGATGTCCTCCCCGTGCGCCATATTGCTGCCGACGTGGTACGGCGGCATCTCGTCGAACCGATCGCGCCGCACCCACAGCACGCCGACGCCCATCGGCCCGAGCATCTTGTGCGACGAGCAGGCGAGGAAATCGCAGCCAAGGTCCTGAACGTCGATCGGCACATGCGGCGCTGATTGGGCTGCGTCAACGAGCACCGCAACCCCGCGCCGGCGCGCGAGCGCGCAGATCTCGCCAACCGGATACACGATGCCGAGCACGTTCGACACGTGCGTCACCGCGACGAGCCGCGTCCGCGGCGAAAGCGCGCGTTCGAGCTCGCTCATGTCCAACCGCCCATCGTCGTGGACGCCGACGACCGTCAGCGTCGCGCCGGCGGTGTGCGCGAGGCGCTGCCAGGGGAATAGATTCGAGGCGTGCTCGGCGAGCGTGACGATGACCTCGTCGCCCGCGCGAACGCGCGCGGCGCCCCACGTCGCCGCGACGAGATTGATGCCTTCAGTCGTGCCACGCGTGAAGATGACTTCGGCGGGGTCCTTCGCGTTGAGGAACCGCGCGACCCGCGCGCGCGCTGCGTCGCTCGCCGCAGCGGACCGCCGCGCGAGCGTGTGCAGATCCGCCGACGGATTGGCATTGTCGTGCTCGTCATAGTGGACCTGCGCCGCCGTCACGGCGCGCGGCCGCTGTGTCGTGGCGGCGTTGTCCAGGTACGCGAGAGGATGACCGCCGATCTCCTGGCCCAGCGCGGGGAACTGGGCACGCCATGAGGCCACCCCATCCCCGCGTCCCGGCTGCACGTGCAACGGCGAGATCGACACGGCCGCCATCGTGGTCAATAGCTCGCGGCGAGAGAGGTACATGCCGCCTCCTGTGTGGAACGTTACGGGGCCGGTCGCTTCCGCTTCATCTTCTTCGTCTTCGGGGCGTTCGTATCGAGCGATCGCGCGAGCGCCTCGAACATCGCGATCCCCTGCTCGAGCAGTGTCGAGTCGTCCGCATGCATCTGGCGCAGTCCGTCGACCATGCGGCCGACCGCGGGTGTTTCGGCCGCTCCGTACAGCGTCTCTTTCATGTCGAGGTCATGCACAATGTGTCCGAGGTGCCGCACTGCCGCGTCGGCGATCTTGAAGCGGCGCACGAGCACTTCGAACGTGCAGAGCGCGCCCTGATGGCTGAACTCGCCCGCGTACATGTCGAACGGCACGTCCGAGTCGGCCGGCTGCGCGGCAAAGCCGAAGCGCGCCTTCCGATCGATGAACCGGCGGATCAGCCAGGCTGATGCCATGCGATCGACGCCCGGGCGTGGCCGTGTCACCCAGCGACGATTCGAGAATCTGTTCGGTGTGATGGTCACGGTCTCCTCCTCCTCTTCCGGCGCAGCGGGCCGCGCGGCCAGGCGCGCGTCGAGCGCATCGATCGCGCCTGCGATCGCGTCTCGGCCAGTCGCGTTGAAGAAATCGATCCGGGTGATCTCGTCGTAGCGCTCACGCACATGACGCAGGGCGCGACCCGTCCGATCGTGGCGCGATCCGGGCTTCCCGGCGCTGCGAGAGTCCTTGCGGACGCGATGCAGCTCGCGTGCGAGCGCTTTGTAGTCGGCCTCTCGCGCGCGGCGCGACGCCGCGACGATGTCGGCGCCGTTGCCTTCGTCCAGCGCGTCGGCGGCAAACAGGGTCGCCTCGCCGCCGAGCGCCACGATCTCGCTGCGGATCCACTCGAAATCCTCCCGGCAGCCGTCGGTGTTCGGTAACGCATAGACAGAGTTGCGCGTCGGCACGGCGCCGATCTGCTGAAGGCGGCGCCAGGTCTTCACGCGGGCGTTCGACGGCCGCGTCGGCAACTGGTGCGCCAGCAGAAGCCAGCGAGGCGTCGTGGCGTTCTTGCTCACGGCCGCAGCAGCTCCGCGGGATTCGCGTGCCCCGCCCGCCATGCCGGCACGAGTAACAAGCTCACCATTTGTGGAGTGTAACATATGTTGCATCATTGTGTAATCTTCGTTTCTCAATACTCGGGCGTTGTCTGCGCCTTTGGGCTGCCCCTGCAGCTCAGGACTGAACGGTGTGCCGCTTCGTGGCCGGCGCGATCGCGGGTCTGGTTGAGCAGCTTCGGATTCTTGTAGTGCAAAGTCCACGCGGGTAACACGCGGAGCAGCCGGCATGCCGTTCGATGAACATGCGGAAGTCGTCGAGTCACGGATCGGTGATGACGTAGCGGACGACGCCGCGACCGGCGACGTGCGGTCCCGGTTATGGCAACGGGACGCGGTAAATGTTGCGCTCGGTCCTGCCCCGTACCACGGCATACACCGGCGCCTGGGCACCAGGGTACACGAGGCCATCAATTTCCTGAGAAATGCGAAAGCCCGTCAGGTCCGCCCTCGATCGAATCCCGGCAGCGGGCAACCGCGGCAGCATCTGTCCCGGTGTCAGGGCCCCCACGAACGTCCGACTCGGCACACTCAGGTCCGCCGTGCTCAATCGGACAATGAGTGACGCGGCGTTGGGCGTCCAATCGATCTCGCAGGTGTCGCAGAGCAGAACGGGCGATTCGCCATTGGCCGGAAACGCGATGTTGACCTGGTTCGTGCTGCCGGGCGCCGACACCCTGGCGAGGAGCCACGCGCCATCGGGCGAGACGCTGAGGAAAAACAGCACAGACCGTGCGACGGCCTTGACCGGTGACTGACCATCCCGCAACCGGTAGATGAAGCTGAGGCCGTTTTCCGCACCGCGACAGAAGACATCGCCAGGTGCCCCAAAGTGCGGACTGTCCGCCTCGAAGGCGGCCAGCTGCCGTGGAGGGACTGAATGGTCCACCGGTGCGAGCCAGATATGCGACGCCCCGCGGGCGTCAAGTGCGGCAAAGACGACTTGTGTGCCATCGCGGGAGACGTCGTAGCCGATCACGTTGAGGCCAGGTAACAGTGCCCGGCTCTGCCCAGTGGCAAGATCCGTCATCCACAGCTCACCCGCGCGCTCACCGGTACCGGCGAATCGAATGGCGCCTTGCCGCACCAGATAGAACAACGAACGGCCGTCGGCCGCGAACGGCTGGGACATGCCGCTGTTGGGAACCCGCGGCACGAACGCGTAGCCTTCCCGGGAGATCTCGCGATCACCCTCACGATCATGAAGCCAGATGGACGACTGTCGACTCCCGACCGAGGTCAGCAGTGAACGGCCGCCCGGATCAACGGCGGTGCCTTCTTCTTCATCCGGCCCGTCGGTGATCTGTTCGGGAACGCCGCGCGGGAAGCGCGCCGCCACAGATGGAACCGCCCGCCGATATTTGAGGAGAAGTACATCCACGCACCGTCTGGAGACCAGCCCGCTGTTGTGCATTGGCCCTCCGGTCCGACGCGCCGGCCGGCCGAGGATCCGTCGATCGGCACGAGGCGGCACGGTTGCCACACTGGTGCGTCCATTTCGGCGATGAGCACCCACGCGCCGTCGGGCGACACGTACGAACGGTGAGCCATGCCGCGTTCATGGGTCGGCGAGTAGACGGGACGGTCCGCGCCTCGCTTCTCGTCGGTGGCGATGACGTTCATGTGCAGTCCCCCGGTGATCTCGGAGAACATCACCCGCTGACCGGTCAGCCAGGTCAGGCCGGATGCGTTCGTCAGCCACAATGCGGGAGTCCGGTCGTGCAGCGGGACGATCCACGTGTCCCACAGAAAATTTCCGTTGATCTTGGTGTACGCGATCCGCGAAGCGTCCGCCGAGAACACTGGACTCATCTTGGATGAACGGTCCGACGTCAGCTGCACAGGCTCGCCGTCGGGCAGCGCCTTCACATAGATCTGCCCGAGATCCTCGAACGTGCTCTCTCCGCGGATGAACGTTAACAACCGGCCGTCTGCCGATAGCGCAGGTGACGTGGCGGAATCGGCGAAGTGCGTGATTTGCGTGTACTCACGCTGTCCCGATGCGCGGGGTTCCCTCGAGCGCGGCCACAGCCAGGCGCTCAGGATCACCACGAGGATCGAAGCGGCGACGCCGGCGCCGACAATGCCTCGATGGAATATGAAGACGCCTCGGCTCGCGCGCGTCAGGTCAGCGTAGACATCACCGGCCGACGCGTATCGTCTGTCGCGGTCCTTTGCCAGCAATTTGAGAATGATGCGACCGAGCACACGGGGGACTTGGGGATTGATCGTTCGCGGCGACGGCGGTTCCTCGGCGAGGACGGCGTTGACGATGGACGCAGATGTGGGGCCGTCGAATGCCGGCCGTCCCGTGACCATTTCGTACAGGACGGCACCGAGCGAGAAGAGGTCCGTCCGTGCGTCCACGCGCTCGCCTCTCGCCTGCTCCGGCGACATGTAGGCGGCCGTCCCCAGTATCGCGCCCACGGTCGACAGCCTCGGCGCCTGGGCGACGCGGACTGTGTCGAGCTCCGCGTCCGGATCGGCAGGCTCGAAGCCCTTGGCCAGCCCGAAGTCGAGCATCTTCACCGTACCGCTCGCGCTGATCGTGATGTTCGCGGGCTTCAAGTCGCGGTGAACGATTCCGCGTCGGTGAGCGACGTCGAGTGCTTCAGCGACCTGCGTCGCGATCGCGAGCGCCTCTGTCACCGGAACCGCCCCGTTAGCCAGGCGCTCGGCGAGCGTTTGTCCGTCGATGAGCTCGAGCACCAGCGCCGGCACTCCGTCGATGTCCTCGAGACCGTAGATGGCGCCAATATGCGGATGGTTCAGCGCGGCGAGCATCCTCGCCTCACGCTCGAAGCGCGCAAGGCGATTCGCATCCTTCGTAAAGGCCGGCGTGAGAATTTTTATGGCGACGTCTCGCTCCAGCTGACGGTCCCAGGCGCGGTAGACCTCGCCCATGCCTCCGGCACCAAGTTGACCGCGGATCGTATACGGTCCGAGCTGGCGGCCGATGAACGACACGTCCGTGGCTGTCCCAGCCGTCGTCGGCACGACGGCCGGCGTACTCAGGAAACCGCTCGCGGCGGAGTCCTCGCCGAGGAACGCCTCTACCTGGCGACGCAGCTCATCGTCGCCGCCGCATGCGTCCGCGACAAACGCGGCACGTTCGTGTGGCGCGCGGTTCAGCGCGGCGTGCAGAATCGGTTCAACGTCCGGCCAGCGATCGGCCATCATCCGCAGCCGCTATTCGCGGTGCCGTCGGCCCCTCGTCGAAGCTCAGACAGCAGCCAGAGTTTGGCGAGTCGCCAGTCACGCTTCACCGTGTCTACCGACACGTCGAGCACCTCTGCGGCTTCTTCGATGCTGAGGCCGGCAAAGAAACGGAGTTCCACGACCTTCGCCTTGCGAGCGTCAACGATGGCGAAGGCTTCGAGCGCGTCATCGAGCGCCACGACATCCACGGACGGCTCAGGCGCCACCAGCAGTGCATCGTCGAGCGTCACCCGCTGTGCGCCGCGGCCGCGCTTACGAGAGCCCATCGACCGCGCGTGATCGACGAGCACTCGGCGCATGAGCCGGGCGGCAATGCCCATGAAATGCGCGCGATCCTGCCAGCGGAGGCCGCGGCCGTCCGCGAATCGTAGAAACAGTTCGTTGACCAGCGCCGTGGCCTGGAGCGTGTGATCCTTGCGCTCGCGTCGCATGTAGGCCCGCGCGAGGCGGCGCAACTCGGACTCGACAAGCGGAAGAAGCTGATCGAGCGCGGCCGCGTCGCCGTCACTCCACGCCTGCAACAGCTGCGTCACAGCCCTTGGTGTCGGTTGCGTCGTCGCGGCTGCCTTGGCGGAGGAACGACGTGATTTGCCGAAGGTTTTCGAGGACATTAACCGTTTGTCGCCAAATTCCCGCATTCCATCACGAGAGACAACATCGGCGCGGAACACACTTGATGGCCTGTAAGCCAGCAGCAATCACCTGGGAGGCATTATGCGACGAATGGGTTGGGTCTTTGCAGCAACATGTGCGACAGCGATGGCGATCGGTGGCGCGCAGGGTATCAGGGCGAGCGGGCAAGAGAATGCCGATCGCGGCGAGGGGCGGACGTGCAATCTGGGCACAATCCAAGGCGATTATGGCGTTCAGTTTCAAGGCACGAGGCCGGCTCCAGGCGGGTTAACGGAGTCTGTGATCGGAGTGGTCCATCGTTCCTACGACGGCCTCGGGAACATCGAGCAGATCGACAACGTGAAAGGCTCGATCACCGGAATCGTGCCGGATCGACCGGGGTTCGGCACGTACGAAGTGAACGCCGACTGTACGGGAATCGCGCGATTCGACCCCGGCCCGGGCATCCACCTCGAAGAACGGCTGATCATCGTCCGCGACGGCCGGGAGATTCGAACCATCACCGCAGCGCCTGGGCCTGTCATGGTCACCGGCGTCCAGTTGCGGATTCATTCGCGCTGACTCCCTGTTGTTCCGGCGCGACCCTCGCTCTGAAGGGCGCGCCGGCGGGGGTGGTCGCGTGCCGAATGACTCGCCTGACAGCCCAGGTTGTCATCCCCGATAGCATGCGCTCGTCGTGTACGTACGACGGCATGGGAGCCCGTACCTCCCGCGGCCCAAGGTATGCGATCTTCGCCTTAGCTGAAGGCAACTCTCAAAGATATGGACGGCCCGCACGCGAACGATGAGTTGAGCGCCCTCGAATTCCGCAGCAGTGGGTCGGTATCGTCGTGGCCGCGCCTCACTACGGATGAGCAGCGAACGGAAAAGTCCAATTGTTCGCTTATTCCGAGGAGTGTAGGCTTCGAGTAGCTTACGACTCGCGGCTGACTCGCCACCATGCCCACGAACCCCCCACGACACCGGCCACTGGAGTATCTGCGCCTCATTTTCCGGCAGGCGCCCGGCGCAGTCTGGGCGACCGACCGCGAGCTGCGGCTCACTCACGTGCACGGACGCACGGCGATGCTGGACGATGCCGAGTCGCAGCAGCTGGTTGGGAAGACCGTCTACGACCTCGTCGGGACTCGCGACCCGATCGAGCCCGCTATTGCGCACCACCTGGCCGCGCTTGCGGGTGGCCATCAATCGTTCGAATACCTGCGTCGGGGCCGGTGGTTCGAAATACTGATCGAGCCGCTCCTCGACGATCCGGGCGCGATCGTCGGATGCGTCGGTGCCGCGATGGACATCACCACGCAGTACGAGACGACGCAAGCGCTCCAGCGATCAGTCTCGCTCCTCGAGGCCACGCTCGATGCCACGGCGGACGGGATCCTGGTTGTCGATCGTCACGGGCACGTGGCTGCACACAACCGCCGTTTTCTCACGCTCTGGCGTGTGCCGGCGTCGCTTGTCAAGAAAAACGAGGACGCGGCGCTTCTGTCCCTTGTTTCGGATCAACTCGACGATCCGAAGACCTTTCAGGACGACGTTCGCGATCTGTACGCATCCGATCGAGACGCCTTCGACGTGCTTCAGTTCAAGGACGGTCGTGTGTTCGACCGCTATTCGAGGCCGCAACTCGTCGACGGCAGCGTGGTTGGACGAGTCTGGAGCTTCCGGGACGTCACCGAACGCGAACGGCTGCTGCGCCGCGCGACGTTCCTGGCAGACGCGACGCGGCTGCTTGCCTCGCTTGATGTGAAAGAGGCGCTATCCTCAGTGGCGCGTCTCGCCGTTCCGTATCTCGGCGAGCTCTGCGCGGTGGATCTCATCTACGGTCACAATCCCGAGCGGCTGCTGGTCGCCGGGGGCGACGGCAACCCTGAACGCGCCCCGGGGCTACATGCAGGCGCGCTTGGCGGCCACTCGATCATCTACGCTGCGCGATCGCGATCGCACATGGCAATCCCCCTGATGTCTAGGGACGATGTCGTGGGTGCGCTCACATTCGTTGCGCCGTTGGCACGCCAATACACGAAGGCCGATCTCGAACTGCCCGAGGAGCTCGGACGCCGTATTGCGCTCTCGATCGACAATGCGCGTCTGTATGAAGGAGCGCGAAAAGCCATCAGTGGGCGTGACGAGTTCCTCTCGATCGCCGCTCACGAGATCAGGGGACCTCTCGCGTCGATTCACCTTGCTGTGCAAAGCCTCATGCGCGGATCGCCGCCGCCCGCCGCCGTTCGGACGTCGCTCGAAGTGATTCAGCGGGAAGACCGGCGACTCGGCCGGTTCGTCGACCAGCTCCTCGATCTGGGGCGTATCCGTACGGGACGGCTGGACTTCGAGCTCGAGGAGGTCGACCTCGGCGCAGTGGCGCGCGACGTGGTCTCGCAGTTATCCGAGGAGCTGGCGCACACGCGTTCGGCTGTCACGGTCACGACCGAAGGGGTCCTCAGGGGTCAGTGGGACGGTGTCCGGCTCGAACAGGTCGTCACGAATCTGCTGTCAAATGCCATCAAGTACGGGGAGGGGAAGCCGATCGACATCACGGCCGTGCGGGCGGGCGACCACGCGATGGTGAGAGTGGTCGACCGGGGCATGGGGATCGAGCCGGCCATGCTCACGAAGATTTTTGATCCGTTCCAGCGAGTCGTCGAGGCGCGGCATTACGGCGGCCTGGGCCTCGGACTGCATATTGCGAAGACCATCATCGATGGATTCGGAGGAACCATCACGGTGGACAGCCGTCCGGGCGCCGGTGCGACGTTTACTGTGAAACTGCCCGTGTCAAGGAGCGCTCCCAATGGGAAAGCCGTCGATTCTGGTGGTGGATGATGACGAGGACATGCGGACGATGTTGTGCCTCGTGCTGTCCGCCGAAGGATATCGCGCCGTGGGAGCGAGCGATGGAGTGGAAGCACTGGAGCGCCTCCGCAGCGACGGGACGCCAGCGTTGATTTTCGTCGATCTGATGATGCCACGTATGAACGGCGAGGACCTGATCCATGCGATGACACGGGATCCATCGCTTTCACGGATTCCGATCGCGATCGTTTCCGGGCAGCTCACCGCCCGTACCCTTGCGCAGACTCCGCTGGTGATCGCCCGGCTGCTCAAGCCGGTTGAGCTCGATGAGCTGTTGGCTGTCGCTCATCGCTTCGCCGGCCGGGGTATCTGACACAACCGCGGCGGCGCATGTTGCCGACTTCGGCAACCCAACGCCACGACGACGATCAGGCCCGGAGCAGAATGCACAGGACAGTTCTCGTCCCTGGATGTTAGTCTGTGTCGACTTGGACGAACGTGAGCTCGAAACGAGACTGTCCGGGGGCCCGGCGCCTGATGCGCTGGATCGCTGGGGACCGTTCGAACACCTGCAGCGCGTCGGCCGCGGGTCGTTCGGCGAAGTCTATCGCGCGTTCGATCCCACGCTTCAACGCCACGTTGCGTTGAAGCTCCTCCTGCCAAGCCGGCTCACTCGAGACGAGGAAGTCCGCGCGCTGCTTCGGGAAGCACGAGCGATCGCGCGGGTGCGGCACCCGAACGTCGTGCCGATCTACGGTGTGGACCGCCACGACGGGCGCCTCGGTTTCTGGAGCGATTTCGTCAAGGGCCAGACGCTCGCGGAGCTCGTCACGACGCAGGGCGCGATGGGCCCGCGCGAAGCGGCGCTGATCGGCGTCGACGTCTGCCGCGCGGCCGGCGCGGTCCACGCCGCCGGATTTCTCCATCGCGACATCAAAGCCGGCAACGTGATGCGCGAGGAGGGCGGCCGGATCCTCCTGATGGATTTCGGACTCACGCACGAACACGGTACAGGTGAAGATGCGAGCGGCACGCCCGCCTACATGGCGCCGGAGCTGATCCTCGGGCAGCCGGCGACGATCTCGAGCGACGTCTACGCCATCGGCGTCATGCTGTTCTATCTGCTGACGAAACAATACCCGGTCGAGGGTGCAAATTTCGCGGTGCTCCGGGCGGCGCACGCATCCGCCAAACGGCGCACACTGCTCGACGCTCGTCCCGATCTCCCCGAACCGCTCGCGCGCGTCATCGAAACGGCGATTAGCGCGTCACCTGGGAAGCGTTTCACCAGCACGGGCCAGATGATCGCCGCGCTGTCCGAAGCGGTCGGTCTTGGATCACCGGCGGCGCTCGCTCCCGCGGCCGCGAAGCCGCGCCGGCTGCGGTCCTGGATGATCGCGCCCCTCGTCTTCGTTGCCGCGCTGCTGCTGGTCGTCTTCGAACGGCGGGCCGTTCCACCGCGTACCGATTCGCAGGCGCCGGTAGCCGGCCAGCAGGAGGACTATCGGCGCGCGCACGATTTGCTGGCGCACTACTACCGGCCGCGCGCGCTCGAAACGGCGATTCCGCTGCTCGAGACGATCGTCGCGCGGGACGCGCAGTTCGCTCCCGCGTTCGCGGACTTGGGGCGCGCCAACTTCCTGCAGTTTGCTCAACAGCGCGACACGAAGTATCTCGAGCCTGCCCGCGCCGCCTCGCTGCGCGCGCTCGCCATCGCGCCGGATCTGGCGTCGGCGCACGTGACGCTCGGATTTGTGTACGCCTTCACCGATCAGAACGACCTCGCCGGCCACGAGCTCGAACGGGCGCTTCGCCTCGACAAGTTCAACGCCGCGGCGTACGGCGCGCTGGCGGAGTTGCAGAGTCGACAAGGACGCACCGAACTGGTCGAGACGACGCTGCAGACGGCCGTCAGCCTCGCGCCAGACGACTGGCTCCTGAACATGCAGCTCGGCGCGCACTACCTGGACCGCGGCAAGTGGGCCCAGGCGGGCGAGCAGTTCCGCCACGCGGTGGAGCTCGTGCCCGACAATCCTCGCGCGTACAACAACCTCGGTCTCGTCGATCGCGGACTGGGCAAGCTGGAGGACTCCGCGGCCGCGTTCCAGAAAGCCATCGACCTGGAGCCGACGTTCCTTCACTTCAGGAACCTGGGCATGGTGCTCGCGGAAGCGGGGAAATACCCGGAGGCCGAGCGGGCGCTCGGACGATCGATCGAGATGCGCTCGAATCAGTATCGGGCGTGGGGGCTGCTCGCTTCCGTCTACGCGAACCAGCACGCCGATGCGGCGAAGATCAAAGAGACCTATCTCAAGGCGATCGGCCTGGCGGCCGACCTCCGGAAGCAGACGCCGAAGGACGAATTTCTTCTGGCCGACGTCGGCACCTACTACGCGGCGGTGGGGAAGGAAAAGGAGAGCCTGCCGCTGCTCGCGCAGGCGGCCGCGCTTGCACCCGACATCCCGGAAGTTCTCTACCAGGTGGCCGTCGGATACGAGATGCTGCACCACCGCGACGAGGCGCTACGCTGGCTTGCCAAAGGCAGGGCCAGCGGCTATCCTTCCGACGCGATTGCGCGAAATCCGCTGCTGGCCGCGCTCCGCGCGGATCCGCGGTACGGTTCGACCGCCGACGCAAGTCGCTGAGCCACCCCGCACCCAGGAGAAGAATCGATGACCAACCCCAACGTGGATCGTGCGTCGGCGCCAAAAAAGAAGACCGCGAAGAAGAAGGCCTCGAAGAAGTCGTGAGCCGAGCGTCCGGCCGGCGCGTCTACAACTGCATCGAATCCCACGACCAGCACGAAGACTGGTCGCTGCAGAAGGCGAAGGCGCTGGGCTTCAGCGCCAGGAAGAAGACGGTCCCGGCGTCGAAGGATCTTCGGGAGGCCTGGTGGAATGTCGGCAACCAGGGAGCCACCGGCTCCTGCGTCGGCTGGGCGTTCGCCGATTCGGTGCTGCGCTACCACTTCGTCAAATCAGGCAAGCTGCGTAAGCACGAGCACATCTCGGTCCGCTACATCTGGATGGCGGCCAAGGAGATGGATCACAAGTGCACGTATCCGACGACGTTCCTCGATGACGCGGGCACCAGCGCGAAGTCGGCGTTGAGGGTCGTCAGGAAGATCGGCGCGCTGAAGACGTCGGTCCTGCCCTTCGAAGGCGGGTTGGTCAAGTTGAAAGAACGGCACTTCCTGAAGATCGCTGGACGTTTGAAGCTGAAGGCCTACTTCAATCTGTGCGGCACGCAGTCAGGCAAACTGGATCGATTCAAGGAATGGCTTGCGTATCACGGGCCGATCCTGACCCGCCTGAAAGTGGACCCGAGCTGGAACAACATCGAGCCGGACGGTCAGCTTCGGAAGTACGACAGGAAGAGAGCCGACGGCGGCCACGCCGTTGCCATCGTCGGTTACACGGCCACGCATTTCATTATTCGCAACAGTTGGGGCGCCGGCTGGGGCCACAAGGGATTTGCGTACGCGAGCTACGAGTACGCGATGGACGCCTTCCACGAGGCGTACGGGGTCGTGATTTAGAGCAGATTTCGATTCGCCGTGTCGCTGGTATCGGGCCGCCGTTCAATCTCACCTTCGTGTCCCTCGTGTCCTTCGTGGTAACCCAGACCGCTACGAAGATCAGAAAACGGCTACAGCCGCCGTTATCGCGCCGCAACAATCTTCGTCACGTCTAAGCAGCCCTTGCACAGGTGCAAGTACCGAACCTCACCAGAGCAGCTTGAGACCCAACTGCACTTGCCGTGACGTCGTCGACGTGCCGGTCACCTGACCTGCCGTGGGCGACAGCTCCGGGAACGTGGCATTGGGCGGCGCCTGCAGCACGTGGGTGATCAAGGTCGGCGTGTTGAAGTTCGCGCGATTCAGGAGGTTGAAGATCTCCACCCGTAATTGCAGTGTCGTCTTACCCGCAAGGTGCGTGTCTTTGAACGCCGAAAAATCCCACGTGGCGAGCCCAGGCCCCGTGTAGCTGTTGCGCCCGACGTTCCCGTAGAAGCCGCTATTGCTCGGCGGGGCGATAAACGCGGCCGGGTTGAACCACTGATTCGGATCTCCTGTCACGACCGACCCTGTAAAGGCGGGATTCAGGAACGGACGCACCGGATTCCGGGTGTCGCCGTTATTGGCGGGGTTGTACGCGAGCTGCGGCGTGAACGGAAACCCTGATTGCAGCGTCACGATCGAATTCAACATCCATCCGCTGATGAAGCCATTCGCCACGTCGCCCGTGCTGCCGAAGAAACGCTGGCCCCGTCCGAACGGCAGCGCGTAGATCAGGTTGATCGCACCAGAGTGCCGGACGTCGTACGTCGCCCGTCCCCAGTCCACCATCGGATTGTACGGATTCGACAGCAGCGCAACTGCATTGCTGGCCGCCGTGGCGTTCAGTGAGTCGCCATCGTCCATCGCTTTGGCCAGCGTGTACACGCCGCGAACGGAAAGCCCGGCACTGAACCGCCGGTCGAGATCAACTTCCAAGGCGTTGTACGTGCTGCGGCCCTGCGAAATCCAGGTCCAGGTGTTGGCGAGCGCCGGGTTCGGCTTGGCGCTCGTCGGATTGAAATACGTCCCGGCTGGAACCGGCTGGCCAGCCAATGCGCCGAGCGCGGGCTGACCCGTGGACGGGTCGAGTGTCGTGGGAAACGTCGCAGGGCACGGAGCCGCAGGGCAGACGACCGGCGCGGGCGCGTTGAGATCCGCGCCGATCATTTCGTGATACCCGTGGCTGCCCACGTAGCCCACGGTGACGGATGTGTGCCCGGCCATCTCGTGTTCGACTCTGACGGAATACTCGACGAGGGTTGGCGTGTGCATGTCGGACTGCACGCCACCGGGCACCAATAGGGCCAGCGGCGTGGTCGACGGCGGCGCGCCAGGCTGAATCGGGCGGCCAGCCGTTCCAAAGATGTTCGCGAGGCTCGTGGCGCCGATCGTGTACGTCGAGTTGTACGGCCCATTCTGATCGGCTCGATAGCCGAGCGCATCTTGCAGATCGTTGTAGACTCCGACGGCTGCGCGAACGACGGTCTCACGGTCGAACGGCTTCCAGGCCACGCCGATTCGCGGTTGCGGGAGGAATGCCGCGCGATTGGTCGCGAACAAAGAGTTGCTGACCGCCGGCAAGCACACGTTGCTCGCCGGCTGCGAGGCGCACTCGATGACTCCGCCGCTCGAGATGTAGTTGGCCGCTCGGCCATTCGCCTCGTTCCAACCGGTGCTGAACTCGTCACGGAAGCCCAACGATACGGTCAATGCCGGGCCCGCGGTAATCGTGTCCTCCACGTACCACGCGCCGAACAGCGAACGCCAGTTCATGGCCGTCGGTGCCGGGTCGTACAAGAAACTGGCCGTCCCGGCGAGAAAATTCGGCAGCCCGGTAAACGTCAGCTGTCCGTACTGGCTCAGCGCAAGCGTTTCGTTCGACTGGAACGGCTGCAGCCAGACGCCGAACCGGAATTGCTGGCGACCTTTGCTCAGCGAGAGGTCATCGGTGAGCGTGTAGAGATTGCGAGTGAGAGAGAGATTGCTCCCGTTGTTGCTGCCGGCAAGCCCCAGCTGCGCCTGGGGATTGGAAGCCTGGCTGCCGCCGACGACGACGGCACCAACCGGAAGCCCAGCGAGAAATCCTTGAACACTGGCCGCCGGCGTGCCGGGCGTAGGCTCGCCCGTAAAGAAGTAGTTGGCCCGGGAAAAACCGAAGCGAGCGGTGTTGAGCGACGTTGACGAGAACACGTGCGTGTGTTGCAGGCTGAAGACCTGCTCTCGCAGGCTCAGCAGATCGGTGCTGTACGGGTCGAGCGGCGTCGCGGTGTTCGAGTGGCTGTCGTCGATGGTGTAGACCGCATTCAGAGCGCTGCTGTCCGAGAAGGTGTGATCGAGACGCGCGGTGCCGAAATGCTCGCGGATCGTCTGGAGCGGACTGCTGGCGACCTGCGCGACGCCGTCGCCGTTCGCTGTCACTCTGAAGTCGGGCGCGTCCGCCGGCGCCACTGGCCACAGGTTCAGCAAACCCATGGTCTTCACGATTGGCGCAGCGTCGGCGCGCGCCTGTGCGTCCGGCACGAATGCGACAGACGTCTGATGCAGGTTCTGGACGAAACCCTCGTAGCTGGCAAACACAAAGGTCTTGTCTTTGACGAGCGGTCCACCGAATGAGCCGCCGAACTGATTCCGATCGAACGGCGGCGGCGACGATCCGACGTCGAAGTAATTCGGCGCGTCGAGCGCGCTGTTGCGCAGGAACTCGAAGGTGGACCCGTGCCACTGGTTCGAACCGGATTGCGTCACGATGCTGATTTGTCCGCCGGGCTTCTTCCCGTACTCGGGGCCGTAGCTGTCGCGCAGGATGTTGAATTCGCGGACGGCGTCGATGCCGAGCAGCTGTCCGCTCGCGCCACCCGGCGTCATGTTGTTCTCGGCGGCGCCGCTGAACTCGACGCCATTGAGCAGAAACAGGTTCTGCTGCGGACGGTTGCCGGACACGGCAAACATGTTCGCCGTCGTCGAATTCGAGATCCCGATCCCGCCGGTTTTTTCCCACGTGAAATTGACGACGCCGGGATTCAGCAGCGTGAGCAGGTCGTAGCTCCGGCCGTTCAACGGAAGATTCTTGATCTGCTGTTCGCTGACGAAACCGGAGACGTCGGTCGTCGTGGCGCTGACGGGCGAGACATCCGCACTGACGGTGAGTCGCTCCTGCACGCGGCCGACCTGCAGCTGGAAGTCGATCTGCGCCTGCTGACCGACGACAAGATGGACGCCCTTGCGCACGACGCTCTGGAATCCATCTTTTGAAGCTGTGACTTCATAGCCGCCGATTGGCAATTCGAGAAACCGAAAGTGACCGAGCGTATCGGTCGTCGTCTGGCGGACGGCCCCGGTCTCAATATCCTTGGCCACGACGGTGGCGGTTGCAATCAGTGCCCCGGAAGGATCGGATACGACGCCGGACATCGTCGCGGACACTTGAGCGGCGGCCGGAAGCGGCCACAGCAAGAGCACGAGAAGACCAAGACGAGCGACACGCATGCATCCCACCCGGGACGGCACTGTATATCGTTCTTAACCGTTATTCAAATCGAATAAAATCGACTGAAACAAGTCGAGATCCGTGGGTGCCTGCCTAAGGACACGAGGTCACGTCGGCGTCGCGGTCGTTCACGCACCGGCGGCGCGCATCGCGGCCTGCGGGCACTTCAGGAACGATGGCGCACCGGCGAGGAACCACGGCGCAATCATGCTGTCGAAAATCATGCAGCCGAACGCGGAACTCGGCATGAACGGCCAAATGGGATTGCCCCAGAGGTGATGCGCCATGTCCCAGCACGCATGAATCAGCCAGCCGACACCGATGAACCGATACGACCGTAGCCCACGAAACGCGATCGCCGCACCGATGACGGGATACGTCAATTCCCACAGACCGAATCCGCCACTCAAGTAGACACCGCTCGCGCCCGCCAGGATGATCGTGTTGAGGGTGCGACGGGTGGGTTCCGCGACGAGCGACATCACGGCCACGAACAGCAGAGCGCCGAGAGCCGGTCCGACGTAGTCCATGACAGCGAGTGGTGCAGGGTGCATGCGCGTGTCCTCCATGGCGCAATCCTACAAAAACGTGGCAGAATCAGCCCAGTGGCTGAAAAGACGATGATCGCAGGATTCACGCCACGCCAGGTGCACCGGAGACGGCCGCACCGGGTGGCGGTCGTCGCGTTCGACGGCGTCGTGCTCGGCGACTTGTCGACGGCGTGCGAAGTGTTCGGCCTGGCGATGAGGCAGGACGGGCGGGCGGCGTACGAGGTGCGTGTCTGCAGCGAATCGGTAGCCGTCGAATCGATGCACGTTGCGCTACGCGTGCCGTGGCGGCTGTCGTCACTGGCTCAGGCCGACACCGTCATTGTGCCGGGCGTCAACGACGTCACTCGACCCGTGCCCGCTTCGGTCTTGCGCGCCATACGTCGGGCGGCCGGGCGCGGCGCGCGCGTGGCGTCGATTTGCACCGGCGCGTTCGTGCTGGCGGCCACCGGCGTCCTCGACGGCCTCCGCGCCACGACGCACTGGCTTGCCGCCGCCGAACTGGCCCGTCGTCATCCGACCATCGATCTCGACGCGAACGTGCTCTACGTCGACAACGGCCGCGTCCTGACATCGGCGGGCGCCGCCGCCGGTTTCGATCTGTGTCTTCACATGGTACGTCGCGACCTGGGCGCCGACGTCGCGGCGTCGGTCGCGCGGCTTGCGGTGATGCCGCTCGAACGCGCAGGTGGGCAGGCGCAATTCATCGAATACGCGCCTCCATCTGAAGCGCCCGGCGCCATGACGCCGTTGCTGACATGGATGGAACAGAACCTCTCGCGCGAGCTGCCGTTGCCAGTCATCGCGCGGCGGGCGGCGATGAGCACGAGAACACTCAGCCGTCGTTTTCGTGAGCACGTGGGAGCGACGCCGGCCGCATGGCTCGCGCACGCGCGCGTGCGTCGCGCGCAGCGGCTGCTCGAAACGACTGACCTGGCCATCGAGCAAGTGGCGGCGGCGGCAGGCTTCGGGTCCGCCGCAGTGATGCGCGAGCACTTCGGAACCGTGGTCGGCACGAACCCCCTGTCGTACCGGCGAGCGTTTTCAAGAGGTGGTCGCTCATGAACTATTTGGTCCACTTCCTTCTGGCTGGTGACGATGACGAGTTGCGGCTGGGAAACCTGCTTGGCGACTACGTCAAGGGGCGCGTCGAGCGCTTCGAGCACCCGGGCATCACCGATCGGCTGCGCACCGGCATTCAGATGCATCGAACGATTGACACGTTCTCGGATCGCCATCCGGCGGTTCATCGCAGCAAGCGGATCCTCTCTGCAGACTACGGGCGGTTGTCCGGGGTGATCGTCGATGTGTTCTACGACCACGTGCTGGCACGCCGGTGGACTGAGCATGACCCGCGGCCATTGCGGGATTACACCCAGGAAATCTACCGCACGCTGAAGGGCAATCTGCACCGGTTACCGGCGCCGGTGCATCCGCTGATTGCGAGCATGAGTCGAGGCGACTGGCTACGAGGCTATGCCAGCCAGCGCGGCATCGAACGCGCGCTTCAGGGGATGGCGCAGCGGCGTCCGGTGGCTGCGGAGATCGGCACGGCCGGCCGTCTGCTGGCCGACCATTTCGATCGCTTCTCAGCCGACTTCGACGAGTTCCTGCCCGAGCTGCGCGTGCACTGTGCGGAGTTCCTGGCCGAGCGCGACGCTGGTTGAGCGAGTCCGGCTCCTGGACACATCCGATGCATCTGCACGATCCTTCACAAATGGAAGGGGATCCGCTCGAGGACATTCTGACATTCAGGACGAATTCGGCTATCTGAGTTGGCAGCGGAGTGCGGTCTGTCGTCAGTACACGCTCGAGCATTTCCTTCGGCACTGCCTCATCGGTGAATCTACGCACCGCGCGAAAGCACCGTAGGGCTTGTGGTCGCGCCGCGCGGAATGCTGCTGCTTGCCGTTACGTTCGCGATCGAGGGCGAGAAGATCGCCGGGTACGAGCGCATCGCCGACCCCGCCCGGCTTCGGCGGCTCGACTTGGCCGTCCTCGACAATTGACCGCCCCCCGCAAGTGGCGAGGCGCAACTCACCTACTACGAGTCCGAAGTGTTCCTCAGTGCGAAAGCCGAACGAGCCTTGGCCTGCTTGTTGCTCCGAGCCAGCCTGTCACATCCACGAAACACTCGATGAGGCGGGCGCAAGAAAATGTTGCAGACCAGATCTCGATGCCTGGTGGAACGATTTCTATCGCTGGCCTTGCTGATGTTCGTGCTCGCGGGATTGGGGGCGGCGCAGGAACCATCGGGCCACCAAGGACATGCCGGGCACGAAGGCATGTCCATGCCGACTGATGCGCACGCCATGAGCCCTGCCATGCAGGCGGAGCTGCTGGCGGACAAGAAAGGGAGTGAGTTCAATCACCACCTGGCCGGACTCTTCGTGGCGCTGGCGGGGGTGTTCATTTTCTTTCAGCGCGGATTGGCGAGAGGGTGGCCAGCCGTGCAGTACGTGTGGCCCGCATGCTTTCTACTTGGCGGAATCTTGCTGCTGGTGTGGAGCGACGCCGAACTCTGGCCGTTTGGACCTCGCGCGTGGCTCGACGCGCTGGAACACGATCCGGAAGTCCTGCAGCACAAAATATATGCGGTGTTGCTGCTCGCCTTGGGAGCGATCGAATGGCAGCGAGCGCGTGGAGTCTTGAGAGCGGCGTGGAGCGGATGGGTATTTCCGGCCCTGGCGATCGGAGGGGCGGTGCTGCTGTTGTTTCACCAGCATGGAGGCGCAATGCACGGTCCGCACCACATGGAGTCGATGGCGCGAATCGAGTCGGAGCATTTGAGCTATTCACTCGTCGGGATCGGCGTGGGGCTGACGAACGGGTTATCCCATCTCGAGACGCGCTGGCAGGAAGTCTTTGGGAGGGGATGGCCCTTGTTGATGACGGTGCTGGGAATTCTGTTGATGTTCTATCGCGAGTAGGGATGTCGTTGGCGAAGCGGCTGCGCTAATCAGTGGATTGTCATAACGGGGTGTACGCCTAGTTCTGCAGGTGTATCGGCCGCGTTCGCCAGGCGACGTCAGCGACGGGAGCGGCCATGAGCGCAAGCGCCACGACGAATACCGGCCAATTGAACGCTGTCGGCAACACCGTCCTTGTGGCGTCGATCCCCTCATGCACGATGCGAAGTGAGTCGGCCATGAACACGTAGAGTGCGAGCGCGACCCCGAGCCAGTTCAAGCGCCACCACAATGTCGACGCGACCGATCGAGCCGGGCTGCTCACGGCACGCTGGCTGACCAGGGTGCCCCACGCGATCATCAGCAACGCGATGCAGACCGGCGCCAGCACAGGTCCCCACCACGGCAGCGGCAGCAGGAAGAGGACGTCCCAATCGAACAGTGACTTCGGCCAGTCACAAATCACCTTGAGAAACACGTAATACGAGATATCCCAGACACCGAAGGCAATGGCCGTGTAACCGAGCCGCGTGCGCCCCGTCCGCCCGGCGAGCATGCCGATGGTGAGCAGCATGACGAGTGTCGCCGCTTCCCGCACGAGCTCGACCGGTTCCAGAATGCCATTCATCGGCAACGGGTTCGCTTGGTAGGGATTAAGGCGATCGACCACCACGCGAAGGTAGTAGACGCTGGCCGCCTCGACCCATGCCATGCCAATGGCAAACACCACGACGAGCAGCCACAGCGTACGGGCTCGTGCAGGACGGTTCATTGTGTCACTCCGCTCCGCGTGAGACGCACGGCGGCTTCGCTCGGGCCGCGAGTGCCCGGATATGCTGGTCGACGCGATCGATGATCTCGTCTGGCGTCGACGTACCAGCCGTGATGCCCACAGTGTCTGCGGCGAGAAACCATTCCGGACGAAGATCCGACTCCGTCTGGATGTGATGCACGCGTGAACAGTGTTGGCGGCACGTGTTCACAAGCTCACGCGTGTTGTTACTCTGCTCGCCGCCGACGACGATGACGACGTCACAACGGCGTGCCAACTCGACGGCGGCGTTCTGACGCTCCTTGGTCGGACGACAGACCGTATCGACGAACCGGACGTCGGATTGAGGGAATCTTCCGCGAATCAGCTCGACCAGGTATCGCACCCTGTCGATCGGCTGTGTTGTCTGAGCCGCGATGCCGATGCGCGGATGTCCCTCGAGCCGCATCACCTCGCTCTCGTTCAGCACGACGTCGAAATCGTCGAGGTCTTCCGTCATTCCCCGCACCTCCACGTGGGCGCGCTGGCCGATGATGACCGGGTGATATCCGGCGTCGACCAGAGCCCGAACGGCCCGGTGCGCCACCTGCACGAGAGGGCACGTCGCTTCAACGATCTCCAGACCGCGCGCGCGGGTACTGGCAAGCGCCCGTTCCGACGCACCATGAGCCGTCACCATCACCGTGTGCGTTTCCACATGCGCCAGGTCGTGGGCGATCGCAATCCCCTTGGCACGCAGGGCCCTCAAGACCCCGGTGTTGTGAACCAGATCGCCGAGAATGGTGAGCGGCGCCGCCTCGGCCCGACCGAATGCCAGCGCGATCGCGTCGCGTACGCCAAAGCACATGCCGAGATGTTCTGCGCGAATGACTCGCACGACGTGAACCTCATGTGTGATTTGCATGGATGTGAACTTTGCACCGTAAAGTATAACCACGTCAGCCGGCGACGTGTCAAATGGACCGCCAGGCTATTTCATCGCCCGGATGATGGCTTCCATGTGCACCAGGTACTTGTCGAGCGCGCGACGGCCCGACGCCGTGAGGCGATAGGCGGTCTGCGGCACGCGTCCCGCGAAGGTTTTTTCGCAGGCGATATAGCCGGCGTCTTCCAGTTTGCGGGCGTGGACGCTCAGGTTTCCGTCCGTCGTCTGCAGAAGGCGCTTGAGCTCGCCAAACGTCAGTCGGTCGTTTGCGGCCAGCGCGCTGACGATGCCGAGACGCAGGCGCTCGTGAATCAATCGATCGAGCGCGAGCGGGCCTTTGTCGAGAGCGGCCTTCTCAGCCGCTGATCGATGACCGTCTGAGGCGCGTCGATCCCTGTCCGCTACCGGCGGACGACGGGCTGCTTTACCCACCGTAGTTCCTCGCGATGGCAATGCCAAAGCTGATGTGAAGGGCGCCGAATCCGGCGGCCATGAAAAAGTGCCCCCAGTTGGCGGGTGCCACGAAGGCGAAGACGCCGAGCGCGATGAAGGCGGCGCCCATGAACGGTACGGGGCGCACGGAGAACGCGCCCCCGCTCGTGACGGCCGCGCCGTAGCAGAGCAGCCAGCAGCCGGGTAGTCGTGCGGCGAGATGATTCTGGACGAAGACTGCGGTCAGCACGCCGCCGACGATGAGCGCCGGCATGAAGGCGAGGGCAAACCGCCGTGCCACGGGGCCACGAAGCGGCATGTCCGGGCGCCGTGCTTTCCGCAGAATCGCGAGCAGGCCGGTGGCACCCGCGACGCCGGCGGTGGCCAGCCATACCTCGAGCCACGTGCGTGTGTCGTTCGGCGGGCCGGCCACGGTCGCCGCCACAAACGCCATCACCCCCATGACGACGCCGCCGAGGCCCGGCACCGCGGTGAAGTCCGTCGCGCGCGCCATTGTGTCGCGGATGAACCGCAGGTTCTCCTCAGCATGCTGATGAAGGGGCACGGAAGGGGGATGCATTCGAGTCACACGGATCATAGTCTCACACGAACACTTTGCATCGCAAAGCGTAACGCGCGTCGTGAGCCAGGACGTCATGCCGGACGCCATCGAGCCAGAAGCTGGCGAACGCGTCTCTTTCCGAGCGCGTTGATCGCAAACGACACCGCCACCAGGCGCAGGTCGAGCGCCAGGCTCTGACGAGCCACGTACCGGCGATCCAGGCCCAGCGACAGGCGCGCGCAGCGCGCTTCAGTCACCTGCGCGAGCCCCGTGAGACCGGGCCGCACGTGCCAGCGAAAATCGTATCGCGGCGCCATCCACCCAAGTCGCGTCACATCGGCCACGGTCAGCGGGCGCGGTCCCACGGCGCTCATGTCTCCGCGAAGGATGTTGACGAACTGCGGAAGCTCATCGAGGCCCGTGGCGCGCAACAGGCGTCCGACCCGCGTCGTTCGGCCCTGTCGCATGGAGCGGAACTTGAGAATGACAAACGGCTGCCGGTCGCGGCCGAGGCGCTCCTGGCGGAACAGAATGGGCCACCCGTCCTCCAGGGCAATGGCGCCGGCGATAGCCGCCATGATCGGGGAAAACGCGAGCAGGCCTGCCGTCGCACCCACGAGGTCGAACAGACGCTTTGGCAAAGGGGTTGACGTCATGTTGAAGCCGAGATACTTTATATCACAAAGTATGCGTCACCTTAGAGTGAAACTCATTCTTCCCGCGCTCACGGAAGCGACCAGCCCCTACTGGCGTCCCATCAAGTACTCACTGTTTCCCCCGCTCGGCCTGGCGACTCTGGCGGCGTTCCTCGCGCCAGAGGACGAGGCCGTCCTCGTGGACGAGCACGTCCAGCGCCTCGATGTCGACGACCGGCCGGATCTCGTCGTGATTCAGGGCTACATCACCAACGCTTATCGCGCCTACCGCATCGCCGACCATTACCGGGCGAGGGGGGCGTTCGTCGCGATGGGTGGGCTGCACGTGACGTCGCTGCCCGACGAAGCGGCGGCGCACGCCGATGCGGTGTTCCTTGGCCCGGGTGAGCAGACGTTTCCCCAGTTTCTCGCGGACTTTCGCGCCGGCCGCCCCCAGAGGGTCTATCGATCGGCGTCCGGGAGGACGCTGGACCGCCTGCCTCCGGTGCGCCGCGATTTGATCGAGCGTCGCCGTTACCTCGTGCCGAACTCCATCGTTGTGACGCGCGGGTGTCCGGAGCATTGCGACTTCTGCTACAAGGACGCGTTCTTCGAGGGGGGGCGGTCGTTCTACACGCAGCGTGTGGACGATGCGCTCGCCGAAATCTCGCGCCTGCCGGGGCGCCATCTCTATTTCCTCGACGACCATCTCCTCGGCGACCGGCGATTTGCCCGGGCGTTGTTCGACGGCATGAGAGGGATGAAGCGGCTCTTTCAGGGCGCCGCGACCGTCGACTCCGTCCTGCGGGGCGATCTCATCGAGCGGGCCGCGGAGGCAGGCCTGCGCAGCCTCTTCGTCGGGTTCGAGACCCTGACTCCAGGGAATCTCGTCAGCAGCAACAAGCGTCAGAACCTGGGTCGCGACTACAAGGCCGTCACCGATCGGCTGCACAGCCTGGGCATCATGATCAACGGCAGCTTCGTCTTCGGGATGGACGACGATGGGGAGGACGTGTTCCGGCGGACGGTGGATTGGGCGATCGACCACGGCATCACCACGGCTACCTTCCACATCCAGACACCGTATCCCGGGACGCGGTTGTTTGCGCGGATGCAGGAGCAAGGTCGAATCATGACGCGTAACTGGGATCTGTACGACACACGGCACGTGGTCTTCCGGCCCGCTTGCCTGAAGCCGGAGGCCCTCAAGGAGGGGTACGATTGGGCCTACCGCGAGTTCTATCGGTGGTCATCCATCGCACGGGCGTCGCGGTCGCACGGCACGGTCAAACATCAGGCGAAGCACTTCTTCTACGCGTCGGGCTGGAAGAAATTCGAACCGCTTTGGAACTTCATGATTCGAGCGAGGCAGTTGGGTTGTATGACGCCGCTGCTCGAGGCGGTGCTGTCGAAAGTCTCGCAATCCGAGTCAGTGCCGGCGCCGCCGACATTGCCGGACGAAGCAGGACTCGTGTTCGCGAAGTTTGTGAAGCCGGTGGGCGGGAGCCGGTGAGGCTCAGATACGAATCCTGATTGTTCGCCAAAGAGGGACGGTCATGCCCGTGTATCTTGATTACAACGCCACGACCCCTGTGCTTCCAGAGGTGGTCGACGCGATGCTCCCGTATCTGCGTGAGCACTTCGGCAATCCTTCGAGCGAACATGAGATCGGGCGTCGGGCCCGCACCGCAGTCGAGGACGCGCGCCAGCGTGTCGCGACGCTGCTCGAGTGCTCATCCGACGAAATCGTCTTCACGTCTGGCGGCACGGAGGCCAACAATCTCGCTATCCGGGGCGCGGCCGAGGCTCGGTCCGATCGGCGCCATATCGTCACGTCGGTCATCGAGCATCCGGCCACCGCGAATCCCTGCCGGTGGCTGGCGCGTCACGACTATCGCGTCTCATGGCTCGGCGTTGACGCGGGAGGGCGCGTGCAGCTCCACGAGGTAGAGGCGGCGCTGACGGCCGACACGGCCCTCCTCACGATCATGCACGCGAACAACGAGACCGGCGTGCTGCAGCCGATCGCGGACATCGCGCGGGCGGCGCACCGCTGTGGCGCGCTCGTCCACACAGACGCCGCTCAGTCAATCGGCAAGATTCCGGTGGATGTTCACGCGCTGGGCGTCGACCTGTTGTCTGTCGCTGGTCACAAACTCTACGCCGCCAAGGGCGTCGGGGCCTTGTTCGTCCGCCGCGGCACGCCGCTCGCGCCGTTCGTGCTCGGAGCCGGCCACGAGCGCGGCCTCCGGCCGGGGACCGAGAACGTCGCCTCAATCGTGGGCCTCGGTGTCGCCAGCGAAATCGCGCGCCGCGACATGGCGACGTGGACGCCGCGCGTCCGTCAGCTCCGCGATGAACTGTGGGGGCTGCTGCGCGATCAGGTACCCACTCTGGCGCTCAACGGGCACGTGCAAGAGCGCTTGCCGAACACGCTCAACGTCCGTTTTCCTGGTGTTTCGGGGACCGCGTTGCTCGCGGCTGCACCGGAGATCGCCGCCTCGACAGGGTCAGCGTGTCATGACGGGCAGGAATCCGCCTCCGCCGTGATTCTGGCCATGGGCATTCCCGCCGCAGACGCCGTCGGCTCGGTGCGCCTCACGCTGGGACGTGCGACGACGGCTGAAGATATAGCGCGGGCTGCGGACGCGCTGGTTCGGGCGTGGCAATCCATTCTTCGCAGGTGAGACATGCAAGAACAGCGGTTGGTGATTTCAGTGCCGGACGAGGCGATTGACGATTTGCACCGGCGCTTACGCCAGACCCGTTGGCCGGACACGGTGACCGGATCGGGATGGACGTACGGACTCGACGTCGACTGGATGAAATCGCTCGCCGATTACTGGCTGAACCAGTATGACTGGCGCGCCCAGCAGCGCGCATTGAACGAGTACCCACACTACGTCGCCGTGATTGACGGGTTCCGGATCCACTACCTGCATTTCCGCAGCAAGCACCCGCACGCGGTGCCTCTGGTCATCACGCATGGCTGGCCGGGATCCTTCCTCGAGTTGCTGAAAGTCGCTCCCATGCTCGCGGACAGTGCGTCGGATCCGTTTCACGTTGTCGTTCCGTCCCTGCCGGGATACGGGTTCTCAGAGCGGCCGTCTTCGCCGGGCGTGAACACGTTTCGCACGGGCGATCTTTGGGTCAGGCTGATGCGCGAACTTGGATATGACCGGTTCGTCGCTCAAGGCGGCGACATCGGCGCGAACGTTTCATCGGTGATGGCGTGGAAGCACCCGGAGTCGGTGCTCGCCTTGCACCTGAATTACATTCCCGGCTCGTACCGTCCCTGGGTCGACGAAGCGGCGCAGCCGCTGCGTCTCGAGGAGATCGCGTTCAAAGACAAGGCCCAGAGCTGGTACGACGAAAAAGGCGGTTACTGGCATGTGCAGGCGACGCAGCCGCAAACACTCGGTTTCACGCTGAACGATTCGCCTGTCGGCCTGGCCGCGTGGCTCATCGACAAGTACCGCGACTGGGCCGATTGCGATGGTGTGGTCGACAGGCGCTTCAGCCACGACGAGTTACTCACGCACGTCAGCCTCTACTGGTTCACCGAGACGATCGCGTCATCCTGCCGCATGTACCTGGAGAGCCGGAGAGCGCCTCTCGTGTTTCGGCGAGACGAACGAATCGCGGTCCCCTGCGGTGTGCTGCACCTGGCGAAAGAGGAGCCGATGCCGCCACGCGCCTGGGTGGAGCGTGCGTACAACGTCGTTCGCTGGACGGAGAAGCTCAAGGGCGGCCACTTTGCCGCCTGGGAAGAACCGGAAGTGTTTGCCACAGATGTGCGGGAGTTCGTCGCCCCGTTTCGAAAGCCTGCGCCGCGCGAACACGCGTGAATTAGCAACGCGCTGGCCGCTATCTAACGCGTTGACGATCGCGTCAGGCGTTTGAGTTCGTCGAAGAAGTTGAACACGAACACAGCCTGGTCCTGCCTGCCCGCGTTCGGCGCTTCGGAGGCCGGCGCCAACGCCACGCGCTCGCCGTCAGGATGCAAGTCAAACATCACAATCCTTCCACGAGTTTGGTAGCGGCCGGGCGACCACGCTCGTGGAGTGCCGGGCCTGAACGATCCGGCATCGGTGGTGTAACTCACCGCCATGATCTGGCCATCTGCGCCGTACAGAAGCTCACGTTTCGTTCGCGACCACACCGGTGATTCACCGCCGCCAATCGAAACTTGGACTCTGGGACCGGGACCCGGAAAGGGTTGCACGAACACTTCGCGATCGGCAGGCGATGCCGACGATGCATACGCAATCCACCGCCCGTCCGGCGAAAATGCCGGATCCCATTCCATTCGTGTGGTGTTGACAAAGGCTGTTGCCGCGCCCGCTTTCCAGCGGGACTGCTCGTCGCGCTCGACCGGAAGGATCATGACGTCCATCCCGGTGACCGGGTTCATCTCTTCGAACGCCAGGAATTTTCCACTTGGGTGCCATGACCCCGGCTGTTGCGCGTTCGCGCTCGTCGTCAAACGCACGGCCTCGCGACTGCCATCAGCCGGTGTCATGTACAAATTCGTCGTGCCGGGCGCCGCTTGATCCGATCCAAATGCGACGCGAAGACCGTCTGGCGTCCACGCCGGTCTGGTGTCCTGTGCCGCGTTTGTCGTCAGCCGTGTCATGAGGTCGCGGGCGGGCTCGTACACCCAGATGTCTCCCTGCGCCGTTCGCTCGCGAATTTCCATGGCGACTCGTGCACCATCAGGCGAGAACACCGGACTGAACCAGTTGGCGACAGTGCCTCTCAGCGTCGTGGTCGTGCCGGTGCGATCCATCCACTGGAGCCGCGTGCCTGCGCCTTCGCTCAAACCGGGGAGGTACACGAGCGTGCCGTCGTTTGACACGGAGAACTGCGCGCCACCCGTCAGCCCGTTCGACATGACGCCTTCAAGCGCGGGCACCGCCGGCGCGGTGATTTCGAGACGCACCGGGTCGAACGGTGCGGCGAACAGCGTGTTGTCGTGGATGTACACCAGCTGACCGCTTGGCAGGGCGCGTCCGTGATAGGCGCCCCGCACGATCACGTGTGGTGGACCGTTTGGAAGAAGGCGCCCCATCACATTGGCGTCGTTATAGGCGCCGGCAACGACGCTGCTCGTGTAAATCAAGGCGTGCCCCGACGGCAGAACCTGCGGCCACACCTCAGTGACCTCTCCTTCAGCGAGCGCGGGGAGCGCGACGGCCTGTCCGCCGTCTTCGGATACGCGAGACAACGGTCGATTGGGCTGCATGTCGGCCTGAAAAACGATCGTGCCGTCGGGCGCCCATGTGCCGCCGCGCCCGCTGATCGCGTCGGCAACGACGATCGGTGCGCCGCCCGTCGCGGCGATCTTTTGCAACTTCATATGCGCAAAGAACCCGATCCACTGACTATCGGGTGAGAAGAACGGACTGATCGCATCTTCGGTTCCAGCCAACGCCGTCGCGCGCGTGTGATTCAAGCGGCGGACGTAGAGGACCGGCGGCGTTTCGGCACTGGCGCGCGCGACAAACGCAATGGTTGAACCGTCCGGCGAAAGCTCCACCGCGTTCCCGTACTGCACGTTCAGTGGCGCGAGCGGAGCATCTCCGCCGAGGTTCGCGATGAGACGCAGTGGCTCGCGCGATGGCGTCCGTGTCCAGGGCGCTGACATGACCACGCTGGCCGCCAACGCGACTGAAAGCGCACCGGCAAGGGTCCACGGCAGCAGTCTGTCGAGCGACGCGAGACGTCGCGTGTCCTGGCGTGCGGGCCAGGCGGTGCCAGCCCCCGAGAGAAATTGCAGACCAAAAGCCAGATCGCGCGCCGATTGAAACCGTGCCTCGCGCGATTTTTCGAGGCAGCGGGACACGATTCGCTCGAGGGCGGGTGACGCGGCGGCCGGAAACTTACCGGACGGTTCTTCCTTCAGAATCGCGGCCATGGTGTCGGCCGTCGTTCCGCGACGGAAGGCCTGGCGGCCAGTGAGCATCTCGCGCAGGATGATGCCGACACTGAAGATATCGGAGCGGAAGTCGAGCGGCTCGCCGCGCACTTGTTCCGGAGACATGTAACTCACGGTTCCCAGAATCAGTCCCGGCTCGGTCTCCTGTCGCGCTGGTGTCGCGCCTTCGTCGGCTGCCGGCAAGAGCTTCGCAATCCCGAAATCGAGGATCTTGACGCGACCCTCAGCCGTGACGAACAGATTGTCCGGTTTCAGATCGCGATGAAGGATGCTCCTGTCGTGCGCCGCGGCAAGACCCTCCGCGATCTGACACGCATATTCGATGGCTGTCCCAACTGGCAGCGGGCCCGCCTCGAGTCGTGAGCGAAGCGATTCGCCTTCAAGCAGCTCGGAGACGATGTACGGCATGCCGGCGTGAACGCCGCTGTCGTACACCGCAGTGATATTCGGGTGATTCAACTGACCGGCGGCACGCGCTTCCTGCCGGAATCGATCGAGACGGGCGGCGTCCGCGACGAAACGTTCGGGAACGACCTTGAGGGCGACTTGACGTTCCAGTCGCACATCGCGCGCGCGGTACACCTCGCCCATCCCGCCGGCGCCCAGCCATCCGGCGATTTCATAAGGACCGAACTGCGTCCCGTTCGGAATCGGCATCGATCCCCGTGTCAGGCGCCGACTTTTCTGGCGGTGAGGGTCGTGCCGGCGGGCGACCGCATGTGGAATGTGACGAGCACCGTTCCAATCCGAAGCGCATCGCCATCGGCCAGTGGCGTGGACGACGTGACGCGATGGTCGCCTCGGAAGGTTCCGTTCTTGCTGCCAAAATCCTGGAGCATGGCTCGATTGGATGTCACGATCACCTGCGCGTGACGGCGAGAGACTGTCGACGCGTCGATCCGGACGTCCGCGCCCTCGTCACGCCCGATCACGTGTTCGCCAACCGACAACGGAAAACGCACCCGCCCCCATTCGATCCAGCAGACGACTGTCGCCATCTTCGGATCCGCGTCCGGCACCACGGCTGTGGCATCGGCACGGAACGCGTACCCGAATCGATGGACCGTGCGGATGAAGATCGGCGCACGCGCGTCATCGTCAAGGGCCTCTCGAATCTCGGCGACGAGATTCGACAGATTGGCCTCCGCGACGAACGTCGAGGGCCATAGCGCTTCCTGCAGTTCTTTCTTGGAGAGCGCCTTCGGCCGCGCACGCGCGAGCATCACCAGCAGCTCGAACGCTTTGCCTGAAAGGCGCACCTCCTGGCCTTGACGCGTGAGCAGCCGCGTATCGAGATCAATTGTAAACGGGCCGAAGCAGAGCGCGAGGGCAGCCACAAAAAACCTGGAACTTTCCTAGAACTTCCGTGGGACTGCAGACGCCACGGTTTGTAATCCTACCATCGAGTTCGACAACCTCTGACGCTGATTGGGCACAAGGAGTCCTCAATGTCCGTCCGGTCCTCACTTATCCCCCTCGCCGTCCCGGCCATCCTCGCAGTCGGATGTGCGCAGCCGTCGTCACCGGTGATGCCGACGTCAAATGTCGTGACGACCAACACTCGGATGGGAGCGGCCGTCGCTCAAATCGCGACGAGCGACACCCAGCCGCGATCGGCCGGCAGACCTGAATACAGCGCTGCGTATTACAACGGCACGATCGTGACGATGAACGAGATCGACGTGCCTCAGAGTCCCGGTGCGTTGGTCCACGCAGCAGCGGATTTCTATACGGTCGTTTATCCCCCGAACCACGCGTTGTGGCCGTCGACTCCGCCCCAATGTAACCCGTGCGACCACAATGGGAACGGGACTGATCTTCCGGATTTTCACGATCACGTGCTCGATTCGATCCCGGCCGATCCGGGTCATGGCGAGTTCAATCCTCTCTGGCACGTGTTTGTCATTCTGCCGGCGGATTTCTCTCCCGCCACCCAGGCGGCGTACGCGGCCAGGCTCCCGATGACATCGGAGGCGGCGGTCGATGCAGCCGTTGCCGCCGGCGTTGCTCGGGAAATCGATACCGGATCGTATTTCGTCTGCTCGATCGTGAGTGCGCATGCGGCGCAATAGTCGCCGTCTGCAGCCGGACCCAAACGATGTGAGTGCTCGGATGCATGAGGTACTTATGAGGCCTGCAGCACGGATAGCCATCGCGCTCTCGATCGTGTCAGTGGGCATCGCCTGCGGAGGCTCAAACGCACCGTCGGCGCCGACACCGCCAACGCCACAGCCAGTGGTTGGGCAACCCGTGCCCGAGCCAGGTGGACTTCGGCCGACGTTGACGAGCGTGTCCCCGAATGTGGTGTCGACGTCGGGTTCGTGGGGAACCATCAGGGGCAGTCAATTTGAACAGGGGGCGACACTGAAGTTCGCCTCCGCGACGGTGTTCGCCCAGGTGGTCGATAGCACGGAGATTCGCTTTGCGAACTCCGGCGCGCACGCAGTGGGGACCGTCGATGTCACGGTCACGAACCCGGGCGGCTTGAACGCGACGCTGCCAGGTGGCTACACGTACGCGCTGCCAGACGCCTTCGACTTCAATGGAGACTGGATCGCGCACGCGGGGCCGGATTTCGAGATCGACATGCGCTTCACGATTCAGAACGACGTGCTCGTTTCAATCGCGTGTGGTACGGACAGCAGCCACACGATTGCGGTACCGCTGCAAATCAAGAACGGCAGCTTCCCGCCTGTAGCCGATGGTTTCAGCCTCTCGGGCACGATCGTGTCGGCGCAGACTTCATTTGGGCAGGTCAACGCACCGGGATGCGGCAATGCTCGTTGGTGGGCCGACAAAGCCGGTCTGAGCCGATGATCGCGTAGGTCCACGCGAGCGCTTCGTTCCTTCCAATAGTCGGCAGGGTTTCGGCAAACGACTCGAGATCGAGAGCGAACGACTGCTCCGCGAGACTGAGACGATGCTGTCTGCCGAACGTCGTCGGCGCGCGTGGGAACGCGGCGTGCCTCTCTCGAACTGGAAACCGTCGTAGACGCGCTGAATTGTCGACGATCGGAAAGACGAAACCGGGGAGCGCACGCGGTTCCAGAACGGTCCCGGTCTCTAGATTAGTCTGTCGTCAAGAGTGGCACCCGCCCAGCGCAACACGCGAAGCGCTCGAAGCGTGTTCCACCGGCTCGGCTCGCCGGCGCGGCCTTCCATCTCGAAGTGCACCGGACCGGGATGGGGGTTCTCGAGCGGCCAACGCCCGTCTGCGTCGCGCTTCTTCCGCACCAGATCGATCGCCTCGGTCGTGCGCGCGTCGGGTGCAACGCCGGCCCGCCGCAGGTAGTCCAGTCCCCACAGGATGTCGTAGTGCCAGCGCGTGGGGAACGAAATCTCGGTCCATGCCGCTTTGAGTCCGGTCTTGCGGTCCATCCCGATGGTCTGTCCGGTTGATCGCGATCGGAACAGGCGGCGCTCGAGGAGGTACTCCTGTCCGCGAAGGCGAGCGCCAGTGACGTCGGACCGCGGACCCTTCGCAGTCTCGTACTCCAGCAGTCCTTCGAGCACACAGATCGTGGTGTGGAACGACGATCGCTGGCTGCGCGGGGCGTCGCAGTTCCAGCCGCCATCGCTCAACTGCTCCTGAAGCAGACGGTCGGCGAGACGATCGCTCGCCTCGCCGAAATACGCGCCGATCGCAAGCACCCGTCCGTTGATACAGGGCTCGGTCTCGCCTTCGAAGAACGGCGCGTCGCCGAACTCCTCGCCCCAGGTGCAGCCGTCGCGCACCTGGGCGATGGCCCGCCGCACCCGATCGCTCGCAGGGTCCACACCGAGATCTCGCAACAGCTGGAGCGTGTCCTGGGTCGAGATCCAGGCGTGCGGCACGAACGCTGCGCCGCCCCAATGGCCATCGGCTCCTTGAAGGTCCAGCAGGCGAGCGCCCCAACCCTCCGAGGCCACGCGCGACCGCTCGCGCGCCACGCTCGCATCCGACTCGCCGATCAGGTCGCGCAGGACCTGCCACCGGATCGAGGGATCCGAGTCGAGCAGCCACTCGACGAGATTCATCCCCATACTTTAGATTAGCAGGGTGCTGAAGACAGGGGAGCCAATCCTGTCAACGCAAAGTGGTCGCCGATAGGCCAACCTCGGCGGTTGACGCTCTTGATTGACGGTAACCACATGGTTACAATGATAGTAACCGAATGGTTACCGTCAACAGACGACAGCGGGACGTGGTGTTCCGCGCTCTCGCCGATCCGACACGCCGCGAGATCCTCCGGCTGCTGCGGGGTGGGCAGCAAACCGTCGGTCAGATCGCCTCCAACTTTCCGACGAGCCGGCCCGCCATCTCCAAGCACCTTCGCTTCCTGCGCTCGGCGGGCCTGGTCGTGACGCGCGAGAACGGCACGGCCCGACTCTGTGCGTTGAACGCCAGGCCGCTGCGCGCCGTGGACGATTGGCTCAAGGACTACGACGCGTTCTGGCGCGATTCGTTGCGGAGCCTCAAACGACACGTCGAGGCCCATCGGTGAGTCCCTCCACCAGCAGCCCGATCGTCGAGGAGATCACGATCGACGCGTCCGCAGAGCGGGTCTTTGAGGCGCTGATTCGTCCGGAGGAGCGGGTGAAATGGTGGGGCGCTCGTCTTCACCTGGCTGCCTGATTGGCAGGGAAGAACCGAGACAAGCCTCGTGCGCATCGATCTCGCCGAGAACGACGGCGTGACCACGGTGCGCCTCACGCACTCCGGGCTCACCGCCGAGGCGCTGCGCACGGGCCATCGCGGCTGGCCCCAGATCCTGGCGTGGCTGCGAGCACACGCCGAGAGGCTCGAAAGAAAAGCGGTCGACTAAAGACCGGGAGAAGACCGACATGGCTACGGTTCAAGTGCGATACATCGTCAAGGATGTGGACGCCGCGATCGCGTTCTACGGTCCGCACCTCGGGTTTCAGACGGTCATGCATCCGGCGCCAGCATTTGCCATGCTTGCTCGCGGTGACCTCCGTCTCGTGTTGAGTGCCCCGAATCCCGCCGCGGGAGGCGGCCAGGCGATGCCGGATGGGACCAGGCAAGAGCCCGGCGGCTGGAACCGATTCGCGATCGAAGTGGACGATCTCGCGGCGACCGTGGAGAGGCTCCGGCACGCCGGCGCCCATTTCCGAAACGAGATCGTGACGGGCGTTGGAGGCAAACAGATCATCGTCGATGACCCGTCTGGGAATCCTGTGGAACTGTTCCAGCCGATCCTGAGCGAGGCTCGCCTGGACTCGAAGTCATAAGTGCGACGGGCGCACCGAGGCTGCCACGAGACCGGCGGTCACCACACCCGGTGAAGCGACAGGGAAGGCGTCGCGTGTGGCCGGCTGACTCGAGAGTGAACGAGTATGACGTACAACACCGCTTCTGCCGTGCTGATCGTGGCGTCAATCATGGCGGCTCTCATTCCTCGTGACGCCCGCCGCACGATCGACGCCGCTAACCACGCCTGGCTTGCGGCCATGGAACGCCAGGACGCCGCGGCGATCGCCGAGCCGTATGCCGACGACAGCGTGTTTGTCCTGCCGACCGGCGAAAGCGCGCACGGCCGGACGGCGATCGAACAGCTGATGCGCGATCGTTTCGAGAAAACCGGACCTGTTCGGCGAGTCTCTCTTGCGCAGGACGGCACCATCGCCGTAGGCTCGATGATCTACGAATGGGGTCACGCCGACATCGAGCTCGCGCATGACGGTCGAGGAACCGCAACGGCGCACGGGCGATATCTCACCGTCTGGCGGCGGGATTCGGAAGGTCGCTGGCGCATCATCCGCAACCTGTCGCTGCCTGAGTGATCGCCGCCGCGGGCTCGCAGCCGCGCTAACGCGGAGGAAGATGGCTCGACTGCTATCGGTGAACGTCGGCCTTCCGCGCGACATCGCGTGGAAGGGTCGCACCGTGCACACCGCAATCTGGAAGGATCCGGTGCTTGGCCGCCGTCGGGTCGGCCGCTTGAATCTCGATGGAGACGGTCAAGGCGACCTGGCGGGGCACGGGGGTGAGCAGCGCGCCGTCTTCGTCTACCAGATCGAATCGTATCGCTATTGGCAGGAGCAGCTGAAGAGGACCGACTTCGTCCACGGACAGTTTGGCGAGAACTTCACGATCGAAGGATTGCCCGACGATGTCGTGTGCATCGGCGACCGTTATCAGATCGGCGGCGCGCTGTTCGAGGTCACTCAACCTCGCGTGACCTGCTATCGCGTCGGCATTCGGATGAACGAACCGCGTATGCCGGCACTCCTGACATCCAGCGGTCGGCCGGGGTTTTACTTCCGCGTTCTGCGGGAAGGCGAGGTGGGCGCCGGCGACGAAATCGTGAAGATAGGCGAAGCGAAGGAGCGGATGACCGTCGCAGAGATCAACGCGCTCCTCTATTCTCCCAATCATGCGCGTGATCGACTGGAGCGCGCGTTGCGGATCGACGCGCTATCACCCGGATGGCGCTCGTCGTTTGAGGCGCTGCTGCAGAACCAAACGACTGGCGCGGCCAGCGGTAACGCGGGGCTCGCGCCGGCGGCAGCTGCGCATCCGGCGGCGCCAGGATTTCGGCCGCTCGCGGTGACCGCGATCGATTACGAGTCCGCGGATGTCCTTTCAGTGACGATGCAGAGCCGCGACGGGCAGTCGTTGCGAACCGCTCTGCCAGGCCAGTACGTCGTCCTGCGTCTTTACCCCACTGGCGGCGGCCCGGCCGCCTCCGCTGAAGCTTCGGCGCCCAAGCCAATCTTTCGCAGCTACTCGCTCTCGGGTCCCGTCTCGTCGGAGCGCTATCGAATCAGCGTGAAGATCGAGCCGAAGGGTACGGCTGGAACGTATCTGCGAGAGCGCGTCCGGGTGGGCGACGTTCTCGACGTCAGCGTGCCGCGTGGAAGCTTCATTCTGCAGACCGAAGATCGGCCGGTGGTGCTGCTCAGTGCGGGAATCGGGGCGACGCCCGTTCTAGCGATGCTGTACGCGCTGGCGGCGGCCCGCTCGACACGACAGGTCTTGTGGCTGCACGGGGCTCGCGATCGGCAGCATCATCCATTCGCCACCGAAGTCCGTCGCCTCATGCCAGCGCTTATGCACGGCCGCAGCTTTGTCTGTTACAGCAGGCCGGACTCGCGCAACAAGCAGCCAGAGGATTTCGACGCGATCGGTCACCTGTCGCGATCGGTCTTCGACCAAGTCGGCGTGCCGCGAGAGGCGGATGTCTACGTTTGCGGGCCGACTCGCTTCATGGCCGAGATGAAAGAGGCGCTCGCAACCCTGGGCGTGGCGCCGGAGCGGATGCACGTTGAAATCTTCAACGGGAGTGAGTCGATGACCCCTGGTGTCGTCGGCGCCGCGACGCGAGCTCCGCATTTGCCCCAGGACGACATCAACACCGGTCCGCTGGTGTCGTTCGCGCGCAGTGGCATCGCCGCACACTGGAAGGCGTCGGCCTACCAGAGCATCCTGGAGCTGGCCGAGGCGTGCGATGTCCCGGTCCGTTGGTCGTGCCGAACCGGCGTGTGTCACAACTGTGAGAGCGGTCTGGTTTCCGGGACGGTCGTCTACGGACCGGAACCGCTCGAGAGTCCCGCCGAGGGCAACCTTCTCGTTTGCTGCTCGCAACCGATTCGCGACATCGTCATCGACTTGTGACGCCTGACCGGAATTCGTCATGATCCTTCTCACCATCGCGATTGTGGCGTGCGGCCTCTTCGCGGGCGCTGCCATCTACATCAATCTCGTGGAACACCCGGCGCGCCTCAGCTGCGGCACGCAGCTCGCGGTCCGTGAGTTTGGACCGAGCTACAGGCGCGCGACGATTCAACAGGCGTCGCTGGCTGTTATCGGGTGCGCGGCCGGCGGCATCGCGGGCTGGCAGCACGCCGATCTGGCGATCGTTGTTGCGGCGGTCGTGTTCGGGCTGGTCGTGCCATTCACGCTGGTGGTGATCGCCCCCACCAACCATCGCCTGCTCGATCCGGGCTTGGACTCGAACGGCCCGGAGGCTGCCGAACTCTTGAGGCGCTGGGGTCGTTTGCACGCCGTGCGTAGCGTGTTAGCGGCAGCCGCGTTTCTCCTCCTGGTCATTCGCGCGCTCGAGCGCGCTGGTTGACACGTTGAAGGAACGAAGGCCGCCGCGCGCTGAAGCCGTCGATTGACAGCGGTCCGGCGCCGCCGATCACCAGCGCGACGAGGCACGCGATATAGAGCAGATTGGTCTCGTAACCCGGAGGGCCGAACTGCGGCACGCCGGCGTTCACGCCGAGCAGCTTGATCGACGTGAAGCCGTACGGCAGATGCACGGTGAGGACGGCGACGAGAAGGAGGGTGATCATCGGTATGCTCAGTAGCAGGAGAAACGCGCCGAGGAGCACGCCGAATCCACCGAGAAGCTCGACGAGTATCGTCAATCGCGCCATCATCTCCGGCGCGGGAACGCCCAGGGCATGCAGAATGCCCGCAAACGCATCAGCTCCCTTCGAGAGCTTCGCGAGTCCGTGCGCGATGAAACCGTACCCCACGATCAGACGAAGGGGAAACGGCGCCCAGCGCGCAATTGCAGGTCGATTCAGCCAATCCAACTGAAGCCAGCTCATCATCGGAGTCATCCTTTGTCGGGAGGATTTTCCCGAACCACGATTGACATCATGACATCATGATGTCATGATGTCTAGGCATGAGCTCACAAGACCCTCCGCTTTATGCCCAAGTCGAAGGCGTGCTCGCGTCGAGCATTCAGGATGGCACCATGGCCTCGGGCAGCCAGCTGCCCACGGAGGACAGCCTGATCGAGCGATTCGCCGTCAGTCGAACGACGGTTCGGACAGCCATCCAGCACTTGGCGAGCCGAGGGCTCGTGGAAGTCAGACGCGGCAAGGGCACCTTCGTCAGCTCACCCAAGCTCACCCCCAAGCTGACGGAGTTGAGCGGCTTTGTCGAAGACATGGAAGCGCTCGGACATCGCGCCACGGCGCGCGTGATCTCGACGCGAACGATCCCGGCCAGCGCTGACGTCGCGCGTCACTTGGCGCTGCCCACCGGAGCGAAGGTCGTCGAGATCGAACGGGTCCGTCTGGCCAATGGCGTGCCGGTCTCTTTTGACGAGACCTACCTGCCGCAGGCCATCGGCGAACAGATCATCACCAACGACCTGGAAGCGCAGCCGATTTTTTCCTTGCTCGAACAGAAGTACGACATCCCACTGCACGAAGCCGACTATCGACTGGAGGCGGTCTCCGCCACGGAACGGGTCTCAGCCGCTCTCGAGATCGCGGCGGGCAGTCCGATCTTCCTGATCGAGCGAACGTCCTATCGTGAGGGACGACAGCCGATCGACTACGAGAAGCTCCATTACCGCGGCGATCTCGTCAGGTTCGTCACCACATTGACGAGGCGCAGCGGACGCGTCCGGTGATCTCGGATCCGGCGATGCATCTCGGGTTTGTCGCCTGGCTCATCGCGGTGTCCTGTGGCGCCAGCGCACTTGGCGGCATGCTGGGGATGGCCGGCGGCATCTTCATCGTGCCGATCCTCACGATATGGGGCGGCATCGACATACGCGCCGCGATCCCCGCCAGCCTCGTGTCGGTGATCGCTTGTTCGTGCGGCAGCGCGGCGTCCTTTCTCGACGGCGGCCTCACCAACATTCGTCTGGCCATCGTCCTGGAGACCGCGACCACGCTCGGTGCGGTCACCGGATTTCTCCTCGTCGGCGTGGTGCCGGTGCCTGTGCTCTTTCTTCTGTTCGCCGTGATCTTGATCGTGTCGGCCCGACAGATGCTGACGCGGCGGGGAGACGATCAAGGTCCTCCGGTTACCGCCGCGCCGACGACGTCGGGGCGTCTCTCCAGATGTTCGCGCGCGCTGCGGCTGGACTCCAGTTATCCCGATCCCGACCAACCCGTTGATCGGCCGTACCGCGTGCAGCGGGTGGGATGGGGCATGGCCTTGATGTATGGCGCTGGCGTGATTTCGGCACTGCTGGGCATTGGCAGCGGCGTCCTCAAGATTCCCGCCATGGACACCGCTCTGCGGCTGCCGATGAAGGTGTCATCGGCGACGTCCAACTTCATGATCGGCGTGACTGCCGCCGCCAGCGCCGGTGCCTATTTCCTCCGCGGTGAGGTGGTGCCGGCGATTGCAGGTCCCGTCGCCCTGGGATCCGTCGTGGGCGCCCTTGTGGGAGCGCGCCTGCTGATGTCGCTCTCCAGCGACAGGATCCGTGTCGCCTTTGTCGCGGTGCTCGTCGCGCTGGCCCTGCAAATGGGTTTGGCGGCGTTTCACATGAGGCTGGTGGGGGTCGCGTGAACAGCGTGAGGCCCGTTCACTGCGGTCGCCGGGCGTTGGAGCGGCGGCTGTCGATGGTGCTGCGGTATGGCACGTGGCTGGCCTGTGCACAGATCGCGACGGGACTTGGATGCGCTCTTCTCGTCGAACACGCGCGTGCGCCGGCCACGGCGATCGCCTCGGCGACACAACTGGTCACCGTCGGCATTGCCGTTCTCCTCGTGCTTCCGGTCCTACGCGTGATCCTCATGGCGATCGCCTTCGCGTGGGAGCGAGACTATCTGTTTGTCGGCATCGCAACACTCGTACTGGCGGTCATCGGATTGGGCCTGGCGCTGGGGAGCAGATAGGCCGCGTCACGATCCGTCGTCGCCTCGCGCGTGCCTCACCATCCGGCGAATGCTGCAGTTCGGCGCGACGGGAACCGACAGGGCGGGAGCCGCCGCGCTGAATTGGCCGCGCCAGATCGTGCGAATCCGCGCGGGGCTCGTGCCCGCACACGGGATACGTGTTCAGCAAGTCGATTTCCGGGCTCACATACTCTCCAGGGGATCGTGGACTCCGCTGCTCCTTCGCCTGTAAAGCATCCTATCGACGCCAGGGCATCACGCCTACTGGGAGGAATGACAGGTACTGCTCCAAAAGATTGCCGGGTGCGATTTTCCAACGACTTCTCTCAGAGGCGAAGATTCCGATTGAGGGCCGCGACAGATTGAAGACGGCCCGCCCCGAAGACGTCATCGCGAGACGGAGGGCGAGATGAACGTTTCCCCCGCGAGCACACGGCGAATAGCGGGGAGCAAATCAGCCACAAGGCGGTCTTTCACGACGAAGCCGACGTCGCCAAGGGCCAGCGATCCCTGGACGAACTCGCGGTCGCGCAGGTTGGTCACGAACACCACCTTTGCGGTTGACCCGCCTTCCTTCAAACGAGTGGCTGCGGCAATGCCGTTCAAGCCGGGCATCGCGATATCCATGACGAGCAGGTCGGGCTCCAGCTGCGTGGCTTCGGTTACCGCAGACAGTCCATCCGTCACAGCAGCGACGACGTCGAAGTCACCTGACAACAATCGGACCAGCGTGTCCAGCATTGCCTGATGATCATCGGCAACCAGCACGCGCGGTCGGCCTCTCATGAACGTTCCCTTTCGTCGTTGACTGGCGCAGGCGGATGTGCCTTCCATGTCCGCTCCAACGCTCCTCGCCGCAGTGTCGGTACCCGTATTCATTGGAACGAGCTTCGCGTCACGAGGCCGCGTTACGCCACTACTCCCTCTCGCACAGCAAACTTGACGAGCTCGGCGCTCGTCTTCAGTCGCAGCTGATCCATCATCCGATATTTGTGAAAGGCGACCGTCCGCGGCGAAAGATTCAGAATCACGCCCACTTCCTTCATCGACTTGCCTTCGGCCAACAGTTGCAGAACCTCGCGCTGACGGACTGTGAGCTCGCTCCGTGGCGTCCGTGGCTCGATGAGTGCGCCGACGACGTCGCGCGTGATCAACGGGGTGATGTAGGATCGGCCTCGAAGCGCCTCTTGGATGGCCTGTTTCAGCTCATGAGCGGCCGAGCTCTTCAGCACGTACCCCGACGCGCCGAGCCGGAGCGCCTCGCCCGCCAGGTCTGGATCCGGATTCATCGTCAGGTAGATCAGCTTCACCGCCCGTCGCTGCGCTTTGAGCTGTCTTCCAGCGTCAAGCCCGTTGAGGAGCGGCATGGCAATGTCGAGAAGGACCACATCTGGATGGAGTCGTGAGAACTCCTCGACAAGCATCCGCCCGTCGGTGACGGTCCCAACGACCTCGTAGTCCGGCTCGAGCAAAGCCTTGAACGCTTCGAGGAGCATCACGTGGTCGTCGGCCATCAGAATACGAGGGCGTATCATGCAACACCTCCAGTGCCGTCCGAGTCTTCACAAGACGATCGTCCTCCAAGCCAGGGATGCGCGAAACTAGGAGTACTCCGAGGTCCGCTCGGGAAATCTCGCAGCCATGATTGAGAGGAGCCTCACATGAAGGACTTCATCGCTCAACGGGCACTATCGGGCGGTCTGTTCATGGCTGTGAGGTACGGCGCCGCCGTGGTTGCCACCGCCTTCGGGGTCATCCTGGGGCTCTGGCTGCAGCCGCTGATGGACGCCACGGTGGTGTTCCTGGTCGGGGTCTTGATCGTCAGCTGGTTCAGCGGGTTGTGGCCGGCGCTGCTGGCCTCGCTGCTCGGGACGCTGGCACTCGATTACTTTTTCACGCCGCCGCGCTACACGTTGACGTTCGAGCTGGCCCACCTCCCCCGCCTGGTGGGATTCACCATCGTCGCGTCTCTCTTTGCCGGTACCGGTGCCGGACGCCGGCGGGCCGAACGGTCCTTGCAGTCGGCCCGCCACGAGCTCGACGTACGGGTGCAGCAGCGCACCGTCGAGTTGCGGTCCGCTCACGCCGAAGCCATCGCATCGCAGCAGCGATTCCGCGACCTCGTGAACTCGATCGAAGGCATTGTCTGGGAGGCGGACGCGCGGACGTTTCAGTTCACCTTCGTCAGCGATCAAGCGGAGAGAGTCCTTGGTTATCCACTCGAGCGGTGGGTGTCCGAACGATCATTCTGGAAGGACCACATCTTCGAAGACGATCGCAAGTGGGCCGTGGATCAGTGTGTCTCGGCCACGGAGCAGAAGCGGAACCACGATTTCGAATATCGCATGGTGGCATCCGATGGGCGGATCGTGTGGCTGAGGGATCTGGTCACGGTTGTCGTCGACCACGACGAGGCAACCAGCCTGCGCGGTGTGATGTTCGATGTCACGGAGCGCAAGGCGAACGAACAAGCGCTGCGCGAGCAGGCGACTCTCTTGGATCTCACGCACGACACGGTGTTCGTGCGGAACATGCACGACGTCATCACCTACTGGAATCGCGGCGCCGAGGAGCTGTACGGCTGGACGCAGGGCGAGGCGGTGGGGCGCGTCTCGCATGACTTGACGCACACGATCTTCCCCGCGACACTCGATCGCATTTCGGCGCAAGTGCTGGAGCACGGGCGATGGGAAGGGGAACTGGTCCACACCAGACGGGATGGATCGCAGGTGGTCGTCGCGAGCCGATGGTCGTTGCAACGGGATCAGGACGGTCGTGCGATCGGCATTCTCGAAACGAACAATGACATCACGGAGCGCAAGCGGACCGAAGCCGACCTCCGTGAGAGCGAGCGGCGCCACCGGCACATCTTTCACGCGACGAGTGTGTCGATCTGGGAGGAAGACTTCTCGCGGGTCAAAGCCGCCATCGATGATCTGAAGCGGAGCGGCGTTCATGATTTCCGGGAGTATCTCGACATATCCCCGGACTTTGTCGACCACGCCATCTCGCTGGTCCGCATCGTCGACGTGAACGACGCGACGCTCAAGCTGTTCGGCGCCCGCAGCAAAGATGAATTACTGGTCTCGCTGCATACGGTGTTCACCTCAGACACCCGCGACGTGTTCGCGGGCGAGCTCATGGCGATCGCCGAAGGGCAGGCCGCCTTCGAAGGAGAGACCGTTCTGCAGAAGTTGAACGGCGAACGCCTGGTGGCACTCTTTTCTGTCAGTTTTCCCCAACCCGATGCGGCCTTCGATGCGGTGCTCGTGAGCATCATGGACATCACCGACCGCAAGCGGGCCGAACGGGAGCTGGAGGAGCTGGCCGGACGACTCATCTCTGCGCAAGAGCAGGAACGCAGCCGCATCGGTCGAGAGCTCCACGATCACGTCAGTCAGATGCTCGGTGTTCTGACGATCAGGCTCGATCAGTTGCGAGCGGACGAAGCGGCGCCGCCGTCGGTGGCTGCCGTGCTCGAGGAGTTGAGGGAGAGCACGGCCCAGATCACGGCCGACATTCACAGCGTGTCTCATCGGCTCCACTCGTCGGCGCTCGACTATCTCGGGCTCGTGCCGGCCCTGGAGCGACTTGTGAGCGAATTCTCGGCACGCCACGGCATCGCCATCGATTCTCGCGCACACGGCTATTCCCTCGTCACTGCCCGCCGAGGTCGCCTTGTGCCTGTTTCGAGTGACCGAGGAGAGCCTCACGAACATCGCGAAGCACAGTCACGCGAAATCGGGACGGGTGCTCGTGACCGGTGATTCGGATGGGATTCATCTCACCGTCGAGGATGCGGGCACCGGCTTCGATGTCGACAGCGTCGAGCGCACCGGTGGTCTCGGGTTCGTCAGCATGCGGGAACGCCTCCGCGTCGTGCGCGGAACCGTCCGCGTCGACTCGTCTCCGACCCGCGGGACGAGAATCGTCGCGTGGGTCCCCGCGGCAAGCCTTCTCGCGGCGACACCGGACCGGACGGGGTCGACCGGACAGGCATCTTCGGACGGGAGCTCCCCATGAATCGCCCGAAGATTCTGCTCGCGGATGATCATGTGCTGATCGCGCAGGCACTGGAACATTTGCTCAAAGATGAATTCGAGGTCGTCGGTACCGTCTCAGATGGACGAGCGCTCCTGAAAGCCGCCGGCGAACTGGCGCCCGATGTCGTCGTCGTCGACATCGGGATGCCTCTGCTCAACGGCCTCGACGCCGGCGAGCAATTGAAGGCCCTTCATCCCCGGATCAAGGTCATCTTTCTCACGCAGAACCGTGAGCCCCGGTTCGCCGTCGAGGCGTTCCGCCGAAACGCCTCGGGTTACCTGCTGAAGGACTCAGCGGCGTCGGAGCTGACCACCGCCATTCGAGAGGCGCTGCGCGGCCGATCCTATGTCTCGCCGGCGATTGCGAAGGAGATGATCGATGAGGCGTCCGGCGCGCCGCAGGTCGGCCACATCACACTGCGGGAGCTGAGCGCGCGCGAACGAGAGGTGTTGCAACTGCTGGCCGAAGGGAAGTCGATGAAGGAAGTGGCCGGGCTGCTCGATATCAGTCCGAGGACGGTTGAATTTCATAAATATCGAATCATGGAGCTGCTTCACGTCAAGACCAACGCGGAGCTCGTGCAGCAGGCCATCAAGCTTGGCTTGATCGCGCCCTGAGCCGCCCGTTTTCAGCGGCTCGCATTCTTCTTTTTCACATCTGTCAGTTGTCCCAGTATTCCTGCCGGCATTCCCGCCCTACGATCTGAATCTCGATACGTCCTCGGGCGAATCACCTCGTCGGTTTCGCAGGTTATTCATCACGGAGCACGCCGTGCCGAACCATCACATCCTGAGCCTCGCCACACCGGAGCCCGCGGCCGGATCGTCAACCCTGACGGATGTCCTGGAGCTCGATGATTCGCTCAATGGGGGCGACGGCATCATCGGGCATTCGCCGCTCTTGAGAGACGTCCTCGATCGTGTGCGGCGTGTGGCGCCGACTGATATGACCGTGCTCATCACCGGCGAAACAGGCACGGGCAAGGAACTGCTGGCGCGCGCGATTCACCGGCGTTCCCGGAGGGCTCCACGGCACTTCGTCCCGTTCAATCTCGCCGCCGTGCCCGAGACCTTGGCGGCCTCCGAGCTGTTCGGCCACGAGAAGGGTGCGTTCACTGGCGCCGACCGGCTTCAGGTCGGCCGCTTCGAGATGGCCGATCGGGGCACGCTGTTTCTGGACGAGATCGGCGAGCTATCGGCGGAGCTGCAGGTGATGCTGCTTCGCGTGCTGCAGAATGGTGAGTTCGAGCGTCTCGGCGGCGGCATGACGAGGCGCGCCGATGTTCGTCTGATCGCCGCGACGAATCGTGATCTGGAAGGTGAAGTGCAGAACAGACGGTTTCGAGAGGACCTGTTCTACCGCTTGAGTGCATTTCCTGTTCATCTTCCCGCGTTGCGCGAACGTCCCGAGGACATTCCCGCTCTGGCGGAGTATTTTCTCCAGAGCGCTGCGCCACGGCTCGGACGCCGATTCTGTGGCATCGAGCGGATGTCCATGCGCCGTCTGGAACAGTATTCCTGGCCCGGTAACATCCGGCAGTTGCAGAACGTCGTCGAGCAGAGCGCCATCCTTTGTGACGGCGGCCAGCTGGAGGTGCCGGAGACGGCGCTGTCTGGACCGTGCGGCTCGCGCGTGCACGATCCCGGTCACGAGATGTTCCCAGAGAAGCTGACCCTCGAAGAAATCAAGAAGCGCTACATCAGCCACCTGCTGACCGCGACAGGCGGCAACATGTTGAAGACGGCGGCGATCCTCGAGGTCGATCGGCGATCCCTCGATCGGATGCTGGCCCGGTATCAGATGGACAAGCCCGCGGTGCGCCCAACGGCACCGTAAGCCGACGTGCGGAGGGCAGCTCGGGTCAAACGAGCTGCAGGCTGCGGCGAGCATCGCCGTCGCGCCCTTGAGCCCGGACGTAGGAGGGTCGCTGTTCCTTCGAGCCTGCCGGATGAAACCAGTATCCGACCCACGGAACCGTGACGATGTATTGCGGATCCGCCGGATCGGCCTCCAGCTTTTTTCGAAGTTGTCCGATGAACACGCGCAGGTACTCGACATGGTCGCCGAAGTCCTGGCCCCAGACCGCCTCGAGCAGCGCCCGATGCGGCAGGAGCCGGTTCGGCCGGCGCGCCATGACGGCGAACAGGTCGAACTCTTTCGGTGTCAGACGCAGCGCCTGCCCGCGGAGGCGGACACGACGATCGTCGAAGGCGACAGAGAAATCTCCGACGTTGAGAGCCGGCGCCTGGGCTGATTCCGCCCCTCGCCGAAGTGCGGCCCGCACCCGGGCGAGCAGCTGGCTTCCACTGAACGGCCTGCTGATGTGGTCGTCGGCGCCAGCGTCGAGTGCCGCGACCTCCGATCGTGCGTCAGCCCACAGGGACAGCACGATGATTGGGGTCGTCGAGGTCAGGCGAATCCGTCGACACAGCTCGATGCCATCCAGGTCCGGCATGTCGCCCGTGGCGATGACGAGCGCGGGCCGCGATGCGCGGAAGTCGATCATCGCCGATTCCGCATCGTGCGCTGTCCGGACCTCATAATCTGTCGCCAGCACATTCGTGAGCTGCGTGGCCGCTAGCGGATCGCCGACGAGCAACACGTTCGCACGCATAGGGCTGTCCTTTCACTCGTTCAGCAGGGGCGGCGGTCGTGTGCCGCACTCGCGTTGGCGCCTCGCCACACGCGGCCTCGATTCGCGCTCATTTCCGAGCGGCACCGGCCACCGTGATGTTGGTGTGCGCCACGGCGAGCGCCTGGCCGCGCGAACCCACGAGCACGCCCCGCACCTCGTACGCGCCCGCGGGAAGACTCGGGTACTCGACAATGATGGTGCGCGGCGCACGGTCACCTTCGAGGGTCACTTCACTGCTCCTCGAGAAGCTCCCGGAATCGGCAATGACCGCGAGGCCGCGATTGGCGGCGTCGGGCGCGACGGTCACGCGAATTCTCACGGTAGCGGGAGCGCTGGAGAACGATGGCGACGCATGGACATCGAGCAGTGCTCCTGCTCCGACGTGCGGGCCGCTGAAGAGCAGGAAGCCGGTGATCAGTGCCCCGATTTTCATGAGCCCCCGCCCGTATGGCTGACAGCGATGCTGTGACACACCGGCATCGTAGGGCGGCACCGCCGCGGTGAATACTAGGACAATTGCCAGATGTAGGGAGGAAGAGTGCGAGCCGCTTCGCTCGGGTTCGGCCGGCGGCGACTACTTCACATCGTCACGCCCAGCGACGGTGGGATGCTGGCTTGGGCGTGTCGCTCGAACAATTCGAGCTTAGCGTTGGCTGTCACAGCGCTCGAGCGTGGATCTCGTCGAGATCGGGCAGCATGACTATTCCATCCTGATCGCTTGCGGCGCTGTGCGCCACAACCGCCCGACAGTCTGCACCGGATCGGTTCAGGACCAGGTGCGGCATATCGGCAGGGATGTAGACGTACTCGCCGGCCCGAGCGACCAGCACGTCCTCGAGCCGGCTGCCCCAGTACATCGACGCCTCGCCGTCGATCACGTAGACCGCCGTCTCGATGCCGCGATGGAGATGCGTCTTCGCGCGAGCGCCAGGCGGTAAGACCGCGAGCGTCATACAGAGGCCGTGCGATCCGGTGGTCGCGCCCGTCAAACCGGCCAGATACGTGAGACCTTGGCGGCCCTCATAGGCCTGCCCGGAACGAACCACTCGGCACGCGGGTGAACTCATGACTCGGTGTGAGTATACCCGTCACGATGCCGTCAGCCGATTCGCCTGGCGATGGGCCGCAGCAGTCGCGGTGCGTCATGTGCGCGTGTGGATTGTGTCTTCACTTGTAGAGATCGCCGGCGAGATATTTGAGCCCGGTGTCCACCGCCGCTGTCGCGACAACTTTGCCGGGCCCGAGCTCCCGTGCCACGTCGAGGGCGGCCACCAGGTTCAGGCCCGTGGACGTGCCGGCGAAGATCCCTTCTTCCTTTGCCGCTCGGCGCGCCATGGCGCGGCCGTCGTTTTCATCGATGGCACGCGCTTCGTCATACGAACCGGCCACCAAGTGCGGCGGCCAGAAGCCCGCGGCCGTGCCCTCGACTCGATGCGGGCCGCTTTTGCCGGTCGTGAGGAACGGCGATGTGGACGGCTCGAGCGCGATGATGCGCGTGCCGGCCCCCGCCTGCTTCAGCGCGTTCGACACACCGACGAGCATGCCCGCCGTGCCGACCATGCCGACGAATGCATCGACTCTTCCCGCTTGCTCGAACAGTTCACGGCCGATCTCCGCGTAACCCTCGATCGCATCTCCGTTGTGGAACTGGTCGGTCCAGAACGTGTTCGGGTCTTGTGCCAGCTCCTTGATACGCGCCTTGAACCGATCGAACAACGCCGGCGTCACCTTACCGCCGTCGCTCGCGATCAGCTCGAGGTCTGCGCCGAATGCGCGCATCGTGTCGAGCTTTTCGGCGGCAAACGCGTCTGATGAGAGCGGATGAAATTCGTAGCCCTTCATCGCGCAGACCATCGCCAGCGACGAGCCGGTGCTGCCTCCGGTGTATTCGACCACGCGCATACCCGGCCGCAGCGCGCCGCGTCGTTCGGCGCCTTCGATCATCGCGAGCGCCATCCGGTCCTTGTACGAACCGGTGGGATTGAAGTACTCGAGTTTGACGATCACGTCGGCCGATCCAGGCGCGACCAGTCGTTGCAGACGCACCAGCGGCGTGCGACCGATGGCGTGGAGGACGGAATTGACGATGGCTGGGGAAGACATCGGTCAGTCGATTATGGCTCACCCGAGGAACCCTACATTTCTGCTATGCTCTGCGGCGCTTACGTATTGCTGAGGCGGTTCGCTTGGGAGCGTGGTAGCGGCAGCCTTACGCCTGTGACCGGAGAGATTTACATCGTCGAGGACCTTTGGCGCTAGCTCTACTCGTCAGATGTGGCGGGCGCTCAGTATGTATTGACATATGTGTCCTATCGTCAATACACTGAAGCCATGCCCCGCGCCAGACGCCGAAAGGACAGAGCTCCTCGTGAGCAGCGCGTCTCCAGGACGTACCGATTGCCGCTGTCGAAACTGAGTGCGGCGAAGCGGGCGCTCGGTGCCGCCACGGTCACCGAGGCGATCGAGCGAGCACTCGATCTCGTGGTCTTCCAGCGCGAACTTGTCGACGGAACGCGAGGGATGCTGGGGATCGAGATCACGCCACCCGATGCCGAGCCGTGACTCGTCCTGCCGGCAAGTACGTGCTCGATACACAACTGTTCATCAACGCCTTTCACGATCCCGCGGCCAACGAGGCACTCCAGCAGTTCCATCGGGTCTTTGCGCCGTTTGAGTATCTCAGTGTGGTGGTCGCACAAGAGCTACGGGCTGGCACCCAACGTATCGAAGACCGGAGGGCGTTGGAACGGCATGTCCTCAACGTCTTCCAGCGAGCCAATCGGACGATTACACCGTCGTCGGACGCGTGGCATCGGTCCGGAGCGATTCTCGCGGAGATGACGCGCAAGGAAGGATTGGAAGTTGCGGGCGTCTCGAAATCCTTCGCGAATGACGTCCTGCTGGCACTATCATGCCGCGAAGCAGGATGCGTGCTTGTCACGGAGAACGCACGCGATTTTTCGCGAATTCGACGGTTCACCCAATTCGAATTCACGACGCCCTGGCCAGGAGCGAAGGTCTGACTCAGCGGTCCGCATTCAATAAAGCCTAGACAGCATCGGACGAAGTCATCTCACTGATATTGCCTTCCGTCCGGACGCTATTGCCGTTCGCCCCGGGGCGGCAACGAGGCCGCCTTCGCCTTGACCGCTGCCCACTCCGCCATCACCGGCTTCGCCTGCGCGCGCGCGGCGGTCGCCGCCGAGATGTGCGCCGCGGTCGGCGCGACGTCCGCGGCCTCCATCGCCATCGCCGCGGCCTGCAGCGCGTTGCTGACCGTTTCCAGCGACGGTTTCGTCGCCGCCGCACCGCCACGCCGGCGCAGCGTGCGCATGTTGCGCTGTGCGCCCGTCGGCGCCAGCGCTTCGAGCCGGTCCTTCAACGCGTCGACATCGGCGCCCGGCCGGCCCGCGAGTTTGGCGGCCATCTCGTGCGCTTCGTTGAACGCTTTGTGAGCGGCGACAGCCTCCCAATACAACGACGTGCTCAGCGTGTTCAGTTGCGTCAACGCAACCGGCGCAATCTGCACGCGCGGATCGAGGCTGACGACGATCGGCGGTTGTCGATAGCCGGTAACATCGGCTGTTCGGTCGTCAATGGTCAGTTTCAAGTGCTCGAAATTCAATTCGATCCGTCCAACGCCGTTCAACGATTTCACGCCACCTTCCAACAAATGTGCAACGGAAGTTCAGCGCCTCTCACCGGCGAGATTTATTTGGTTGCGGACCCCTGGCGCTAGTCGCAAGCGAGCCGAATCTCCACCCGCTATTGTCGCCTTCGTCGCCGCACGACGACAGCGAGACTGAACGCGAACAGCAAGATCGCGAACCCGACTTCCGTACGGCTCGGCGGCTTCCGCGCGAACGGCCCGGTGCCGTGCCCCTGTAGCAGCAGGACTCCGGCGCAGACTGGGCCAAACCACGCGAGAAACGACTGCACGGACTGCACGAAGCCGCCGCGGCCGATTGCAGACGAAATCTCATCGATCTCTTCCCGCGTCAGCCGGTGCCCGAACTGTTCAGGTCGCTGCGATGGACGCTGAACGGGCGCAGCATTCACATTTCGTAGATCGGTCGCGGCGCCGCGGCGCTGCTGAAGCAGATCGTACGCGGCGTTGATCTGCCGAAGGCGCTCCGTCGCCGCGGCCTGCCCGACGGGATCGTTCGCAAACCGGTCCGGATGCCAGATTTTTACCAGACGCTTGTAGGCGTGTTTTACCTCACGGTCCGAGCAGGTCTGCGGGAGGCCGAGTATGGCACAAGCAGTCGCGACGGCATCGTGACGGATCACGGCACCAGACTCTGTCTGGCCTGCAGCGGTTCCTTCGTTAGCACCATTTGAGTCGGCAGCGTGCGCTTGCGAGATCCATAGCGTGACGCGCCGCAGCCCTCAGCGCGCCACACGCAGCGGCCTTCGCCCTGACCGCCACTCCACCTCGACCGGCCTCGCCAGCGCTTGCGCGAAGGTGGCCGCGGCGACCTGCGCCGCCGTCGGCGCGACGGCGGCTTTCAGATCATCACAAACATCGCGATCAACGGGCGAGCGCGGCCGCCTTCGCCTTCACCGCCGCCCACTCCGCCATGACCGGCTTCGCCTGCGCGCGCGCGGCGGTCGCCGCCGAGATGTGCGCCGCGGTCGGCGCGACGTCCGCGGCCTCCATCGCCATCGCCGCGGCCTGCAGCGCGTTGCTGACCGTTTCCAGCGACGGCTTCGGCGCCGCCGCACCGCCACGCCGGCGCAGCGTGCGCATGTTGCGCTGTGCGCCCGTCGGCGCCAGCGCTTCGAGCCGGTCCTTCAACGCGTCGACATCGGCGCCCGACCGGCCCGCGAGTTTGGCGGCCATCTCGTGCGCTTCGTTGAACGCTTTGTGAGCGGCGACAGCCTCCCAATACAACGACGTGCTCAGCGTGTTCAGTTGCGTCAACGCAACCGGCGCAATCTGCACGCGCGGATCGAGGCTGACGACAATCGGCTGCGTCTTCGTCGCGCCGTCGACCGTGAGCCGCACGGTGTAGCTTCCCGGCGGCACCCATGGCACGTTGTAATTCGGATACGTGTGGCCGGGCACCGCGCCCGTCGCCTCCTCGTCGCCGGCGGGAATCAGATCGGCGGGCGAGACGGGATCGAACTTCAGATCCCAACTAAATCGGTGCATCCCCGCCTTGGGCGAGACGATGAATTGCGGCGCGGGCCAGTAGAGTGGAAGTCCGCAATAGGCCGCTGTCGGGTTCTTCTTGCAGACCTCGTCGTACGCGGCCATGTCTTTGCCCGGATCCGGCTCGAAAACCGGATCAGTACTCGAGTAGGTCCGCACCACCTTCCCGCTCACATCGACAATCTCGAGCCGCACGGGACCACTGGCGTCCTTCGCGAGGTAGTAGTCGATCAGCGCACCGGGAGGCGCGCTCTCTCCAGCCGGGAGCTCGGGCGGCCACGGCGTGGGATCGTTGCCGGCGAAGCGCACCCGCACGGCCGGCTCCGGCTTGAACAGGTACGGCTCGTTCTTCGCGAGCGCGGCCTTCGCCGCCGCAGCCTGACGCAGTGGCGTCACATCGTCGAGAATCCAGAAGCCGCGCCCATGCGTGCCGGCGATCAGATCGGCGCAACGGCACTTCGCATCGTCTTTGATTTGCAGATCGCGGACCGAGATGGCCGGCATGTTGTGCCGCAGCGACTGCCAGTGATCGCCATCGTCGAACGACACCCAGACCTGCGTGTCGGTGCCGGCGTACAACAGGCCAGGCTGCCGCGGGTCTTCACGAATCGTGTTGGCGACGGCGCCGCCCACGATGCCGGTGTTGATCTCCGTCCACGTCTTGCCGCCGTCGTGCGTCCGATAGAAGTGCGGCGCGATCTCGTCGAGGCGCAGCGTGTTCGCGGCGGCGTAGGCGACGAGCGGGTCGAAGTGTCCCGCTTCGATGTTGAAGATGCGCGTCCACGGCTTGATCGACGGCGGCGTCACGTTGCTCCACGTCGTGCCGCCGTCGCGCGTCACCTGGATGGCGCCGTCGTCGGTGCCGGCCCAGATGATCGTGAGCGCGCGCGGACTCGGGCTCAGCGCCGTGATGCTGCCCATCGGCGCGGGCTTCACCGTGCTCGCGTACTTACCCGCGTTGGCGGGCACCTGCCACGTCGCGCGCGTCAGGTCGGGCGAGATCCGCGACCACGAGTGACCGTGGTCGATGCTCTTCCACACGACATTGGACGCGTAGAACATCGTGCGCCCGTCGATCGGCGAGAACTGCAGCGGCATCGTCCGCACGTTGCGGTTCATCGCGCCGCCGTTCGGAAGCTTGCCCGACATGTCGGGTCCGACCAGGGTCGTCTGACCCGTCTTGCGGTTGTAGAGCGACACGTTGGTCCGCTGGCTGCCGAACACCAGATCGGGGTTCGACGGATCGGGCGCGGCCATCCCGTATTCCTGAATGTTGACCGGGTGCCAGTCGTGGAACGTGATCCGGCCGTCGTCCGAACGGCTCTGCACGCAGGCGCTGCCTGAGTCCTGCTGTCCCGAGCAGACGCGATAGGGAAACGCGTTGTCGGTGGTGACGTGATACATCGCCGCGGTGTTCTGGTTGTACCAGTTGCTCCAGCTGCGTCCGCGATTCGAGGAGACGACTGCTCCCTGGTCGGAGACGACGAGCAGGATCTGCGGATCGTTCGGATTGATCCAGATGCGCTGGTAGTCGTCGCCGCCGGGCGCGCCGCGAACGGCGCTCCACGTGAAGCCGCCGTCGAGCGTTCGCCACATCACGGTCGACGCGGTGTAGACGACGAGCGGATCCTTGGGGTCGACGGTGACGGTCGGCAGATCGCCGCCGCCGATGCGCGCGAGCGGCCGCATGTCCTGCTTCAGTCCGGCAGGCGCGCTCGGTCCGTGAATCGCCTGAAACCAGTGCGCCCCGGCGTCAGTGGACTTGTAGAACGCAATCGGTCCCTTGTCCGGCGCGATGGCGGCGTAGAGGATGTTCGGATCGCTCGGTGCGATCGCGATGTTCGCCTGCTGGATGGTCGGAAGCCCCTCGGCGAGCTGGGTCCAGGTCGTCCCGCCGTCGGCCGACTTGAAGATGCCCATCCCGGCGTCACCGAATCCCTGGCCCTCGATGAAGCTCTGTTGCTGGGACCAGAGGGTCGCGTAGAGGACATTGGGGTTGCGAGGATCGATCAGGACCTCGTTGGCGCTGGTGTACTCGTCCTTGAACAACACCTTCTCGAAGGTGCGTCCGCCATCGGTGGAGCGAAACACACCGCGTTCGGGGTTGGGGCCGTACGGGTGACCGAGGACCGCGACGAAGAGCCGCTCGGCGTTGCCCGGATCCACGGCGATGGCCGCGATCATCTGGCTGTCGCGCAACCCGAGATGTTGCCAGGTGCGCCCGGCGTCGGTGGACTTGTACATCCCGTCACCGATGGCCAGATCGGGGCGGATGATGCCCGCTCCGGTCCCCACGTAGATGACGCTGGGGTTCGACGGCGCGACGGCGATCGCGCCGATCGAGCCGGTCGATGCGTCATCGAACAGCGGGATCCAGTTGGCGCCGAAGTCGCTGGATCGCCAGACGCCCCCGTTGTCGAAGCCCGCGTAAAACGTATTCGGTTGGCTGGGGACGCCCGCCAGCGCACGGGCGCGTCCGGCACGAATGGGCCCGATATCGCGCCAGCGCATCTCGTGGAACGAGAGATCCTGAGCGGATGCGGTGATCGGGGCGGTGCCGGCGACAGTGGCAGCAAGGGCGGCGAGAACCAGAAGAGTGCGCATGAGGGGGGAGTATGCCATAGCTGGACTGTCGTAGATGCGAACACCCCACAAGTACAGGGAGCAGGGATCAGGGAGCAGGAACGCTTTATCCGCGCTGCCACGAGGAATCATGGACGGCTCGCGGCGGCAGCGGTTCAGGCCTTGCTCCGCGTCTTGCCGCCAGGCCCGAACAGGACATAGAGATAGATGAGCGTCGGAAACAGGACGATCGCGCCGGTCGCCAGGAGCACCAGCAATAACCGAATCGTGGCTGGAGGCGCCGCGCTGTTGTAGAGGGTGATGTCCGGCCTGATCAGAAAAGGAAACTGCGCGAGCGCCCAACCCCACAGGATGAAGCACACCTGTCCGGCGGCGGTCCAGCGCGCCCAGCCGAAGGCGCGCGTGTACAGAAAGACGAAGGTCATCAACGCGCACGCGCCGGTCGCGCTGTGGAGCGGGATCGCCCACGCCGATCGTGTCAACGCCGCACGAATCGGCGGCGCGCCTTCAGCCGCGACGAAGACCGCGAGCGCGAGCACCGCCACGCCGACGCCCGCCGCCATCGCCCGCTTCCGAAACGCGTCGACGAGATCAGCCGTGTTCGCCTCGACCGTGAGATAGACGGCCGCCAGAAATGCAAAGAGCGTCAGGGCGAAAAGACCGACGAGTGCGGCAAACGGCGTGATCCATGGACGCACGAGATCCGTCGTGACGCGGCCGTCGATGACGCGAATGCGCCCTTCGGTCAAGGCGCCGACAACGGCGCCGAGCAGGAGCGGTGTCACCACACTCGCACCGGCGAACAGCCGGCCCCAGGAGCGCTCGGCGCGATCGCCTTGGCTGCCATAGGCGCGAAACACAAATGAGGCGCCGCGCAGCACGATGCCCACGAGCGCGAGTGTCAGGGGCACGTGGAGCGCGGTCCCAATCGCGCCGAAGGCGAGTGGGAAGCCTGTGAACAAGATGACGATCGCGATGACAAGCCAGACATGATTGGCTTCCCATACCGGCGCGATGGCGCGCGCGATCGTGTCGCGCTGTCGATCCGCGTGCTCGCCTGACGCGAGCAAATCCCAGACGCCGCCGCCAAAGTCGGCGCCGGCGAAGAGCGCGTACATCGTCAGCGCCGCGAGCAGCGCTCCGCCCAACAGAAATTCACGATCAGGCATCGATCGTGTCCCGCTCGTGTGGCGATGCCAACACCTGCCGCTTGATCACTACGGCCACAATGGCCGCCAGGAACAGGTACAGCGTCGTGAACAGCGCCAGTGAGAGTTCGAGACGCGGCACCGGCGTGACCGCGTCAGCGGTACGCATCACGTGCGAAATGATCCACGGCTGCCGGCCGAGCTCGGTGACCATCCAGCCCGCTTCGATCGCGACGAAGCCAAGAGGTGCGGCGATCGCAACGGTCGACAGAAAGACTCGCGCTCGTGCGACGTCGGCGCGTCGGAGCGCCAGAATGATCGTCCATATGGCGACTCCGGCCATCAGCGTGCCGGCAGCCACCATGATCTGAAATGCGAGATGGACCAGCGGCACCGGGGGCCAATCCTGGCGAGGGATGGCGTCGAGGCCGGGGACGATCGCGGCCGCATCGCGGAATGCGAGCCAACTGAGGCCGCCGGGAATCTCGATGGCGTACGGGGTCGTCTGCGACGCGGTGTCCGGCAGGCCGCCGAGCCGGAGCGGCGCGCCGCGCTCGGTCCGAAACTGTCCTTCCATCGCGGCCAGCTTTGCCGGCTGCGTGCGCGCCACCATTCGCGCCGCGACGTCGCCGCTCACCGGCTGTGCGAGTGCCGCCGGACACGCGACCGCCAGCGCCACGACAAGGGCTGACCGATGGAAGTGGCTGTGCGGCTGCGCACGGAGGAGCCACGCGTGGACGCCCGCCACGCCAAAGCCGACGGCGGCATACGCAGCGAGGAGCATGTGCGCGATCTGCGCGCCGGCCGCAGGATTCAGCATGGCCGCAATCGGATCGATATCCACCGCGTGTCCGTCAACGAGACGGAAACCGGCCGGCGTGTTCATCCAGGCGTTCGCGGTCACCACGAACAGGCCGGAGAGCGCACCACTCGCTGCGACCACGACGCCCGCGAGCAGATGTACCGCCGGCGGCACACGCTCCCACCCGTACAAGTAGATGCCGAGGAAGATCGCCTCCAGGAAGAAGGCGAACCCTTCAAGGGAAAACGGCATGCCGATCATCGGTCCGGCGTAGGTCATGAACACGGGCCAGAGCAACCCCAGCTCGAACGAAAGGACTGTGCCGGACACGGCGCCGACCGCAAAGAACACCGCCGTTCCCCGAGCCCACCGCTTGGTCAGGTCCAGATACGTCGCGTCGCGGGTACGCAGCCACAGCCCCTCGCTGATCACCATGAGAACGGGCATCGCCATGCCAATCACGGCGAACACGATATGGAAGGCGAGAGAAATCGCCATTTGCGAGCGGGCGGCCAGCAACGTGTCCATCGTGTGATCACCCCATCACGAATTTCGTGGCACTGCAGGCGCTGACGCCATGTTCCACACATGCATGACGGCGTAGCTTCGCCACGGCCGCCAGGACTGTGAGATCGCCTCGGCCTCTTTCGCCGTCACGTCACCGAGATTGCTGCGCACCGCGATGTCTTCCTTCGGAAAGGCGTCAGGCCATCGCAGGGCACGCATCGCGATGTAATGCGCGGTCCAGGGCCCAATCCCAGGCAGCTCCGCCAGTTGTTTGATGGACTCGTTCGGATTCCGATGCGCGCCTCCGTCGAGGCAGACCGCGCCTGATCCTTGCGCCGTTGCCAACGCGATGATGCTTCCGGCTCGCGCGGCGATGATGCCGTGCCGGGCGATGTCGTCGACACTGGCTCTGGCGATGCGGGCTGCGAGCGGAGAGAAGCGATTCAGTTCAGGTACGGGCGTGACAACCGATTCGCCGAACGCCTGGACGAATCGGCCGGCGATCGTGGTGGCTGCTTTCACCGTGACTTGCTGCCCCAGGATCGCGCGCAGCCCCATCTCGAATCCGTTGAAGGCCCCCGGCACCCGCAACCCTGGATTCGCCTTGACCGCAGCAGCCAGACGGGCGTCTCTGCCGAGACGTTTCGCGATCACGTCGGGCCGCGCGTCGAGATCGAACAGCGCCCGGACGCGGCTGAGCAACGTAGGCAGCGCCGGCGTCAGGGTGTGTGTGAACTCGACCAGGAGGGCGTGCTGCTTCGTCGATTGCGTGACGCGGATCCAGCCCTTTACCCTTCCGAGCTGCACGGTGCGGGCGTACGAGTGGCTCGTCACCTGTTCGACTCCCGTAAGCGCGCGGCCTGCCAGAAACGCCAGGACGCTCTTCCAGTCGTAGGGTGGACGATACGAGAGCTGCAGGATCGAGGTCTGGCTCTCGGCGATCGCGGCCGCGCCGTCAGTCGCCTTCTGGCGCAAACGCGTTGGCGGCATCCGATAGCGTCTGGTGAACGCGTCGTTGAACCGGCGCACGCTGGAGAAGCCGCTCGCGAACGCGACCTCGATGATTGGCCATGGGGTCTCGGTGAGCAGCTGTTTGGCGAGCAGCAACCGCCGCGTGAGGAGCAGCTGAATGGGAGGAACCCCGAGCTCCTGCTGGACGATCCGGCGGATCTGTCGCGAGCTGAGCTCGAACTGGTCCGCGATCGCCTCGAGTCCCGCTGCTTCGTCGAGGTGCCCCTCCTCGAGGCGTTGAACGATCAGCCGCGCGATCCGCTGTGCATCGTCCACCGGAGCATTCCCCGGCGCCAGCTCCGGACGACAACGCAGGCACGGACGGAAGCCCGCCTGTTCGGCTTCCTGCGCCGTAGCGAAGAAACGACAGTTGGCCGCCTTCGGTGTCTTCACGCGGCAGATTGGCCGGCAGTAGATGCCGGTCGACGTGACACCGACGAAGAACACGCCGTCAAACCGCGCATCCCGCGCGGTCAGCGCGTTGTAGAGCCTGCGGTGATCCTGGTCCATGTCCTGACCATATCGTGACGACTCCCGACACGCCAGCCATTTTCGGACATGTCATTCAGCATCGTCAGGTGTCCGAAAACGGCGAGTCACGCGGCCACACAGGCGTTATCTTCGGATCGACACGAAACCCATGGAGCGCGCAATGGCCAATGTTGATCAGACGACACACAGGCGTCATGTTTACAAACGAGTGAGTTCCCCCGTCGGCAGGCTCACGTTGGTCGCGACCGACGATGGTCTCGCCGCCATTCTGTGGGAGAACGATCGGCCGGGTCGTGTGCGGTTGAACCTCGAAGCCGAGGAGAGCGACCACCCCGTGCTCGTCGAGACCGAGCGACAGCTCGAGGAGTATCTTGTCGGACGGCGGCAGCGGTTCGCGTTGACGCTGGATGTTTCGGGGACAGCCTTTCAACGCTCGGTCTGGAGCGCGCTGCTGACGATCCCATTCGGAGAGACGCGCTCGTACGCGCAGATCGCGCAGCAGATCGGACGGCCGCGCGCGGTGCGCGCCGTTGGTGCGGCGAACGGCAGAAATCCCTTGTCGATTGTGGCACCCTGCCATCGTGTCGTCGGGTCGACTGGCGCACTCATGGGATTCGCCGGCGGCCTCGACGTCAAGGCGCACCTGCTGGCGTTCGAAGCGGACGTTCGAGGGAACGTGTGGAGCTGCAGAGAGCTGGGTTCCGGTGTCGACGGCACGGACGGAGTAGCCGTAAGTTCCAGAGCGATGCTGTTGATCGACTGACGGCGCGGCAGGCGCGGTGAGGCGATCAATCAGGATTCGACGCCGTATTCGCCGGTCGCTGGTATCGGGCTGTCGTTCAACACAAAGGACACAAAGGACACAAAGGAAACCAAAATGGTCTTACCTTCGTGTCCCTGGTGTCCTTCGTGGCAATCCAGAGCCGCTACGAAGATCAGAAAGCGGCTTTAATGCACGGAGGACGCCATGGAAGCCATCACCCCGCAGTTGGCACGTACGCGTATCCAGATCGAATTCGTCGAAATGCCGGACATGAAGCTGTCGAACGCGCAGATTCGCCGCTTGTGCGATCTGTCACCAGAGGTCTGTGATACCGCGCTGACCGCGCTCGTCGAGAGCGGCTTCCTATGGTTGCGCGGCGACGGATCGTTTTTGAGGCGAGGCTTGGGCCGGCATGTTGACGGCTTCTTCGGTCCACGATCGCTGAGCGTTGAGGATTAGCATCCGGCTGCGCGACGATCGCGCTTCGCCCACACGACGCGTTCGCGAATCACGTTGATGCCGATCTCTCCGCACGGTCTCTCATCGTCCGCAGTACACGTCGCGCCGATCATCGTTTGAATCTCAAGCGCCGCAACACTTCTTGTACTTCCTGCCGCTGCCGCAGGGACACGGCTCGTTGCGTCCGACTTTCGGCGGCGCGATGTAGGGCTCCGACGCGTCAGCGTAAGGCGTATCATCAAAGTGTTCCCACCACGCCGTCGCTTCGACGACATCATCGATGGGTGGGTGTCGCTCTCGAGTCTCCTCGAGCACACTGCCGCGAGGCGCCGCCTCAACTTCATCCAACTCGGATGGACGCACAGACTGCGGGTCGATGAGGCCGTCGTCGTAGGCGCGGCGAAGCTCGGGGAAGACCGGCAGCGCTTCGATGTCGGCGCTTTCGGCTGCCAAGCTGTTCCAAGCCTCGCCAGGCATACGCTCGAGTCCCTCGCGCGCTAACCACAGAAAGGCAGCGACGACGGACTCGTGCGGCACCTCTGCCCAGGCCGCCAGAAGAGCGAGCGCCGTCACACCTGAGCCGCGGCCGTACTCGTTGGCGCTTCGGTCGACGATCAATCGCTTGATTGGCTCCAGGTCTCCATCGAAGACCGCGGCCAGAATCCGGCCGCCGTCCAGCGTCACCACGTCGCCGGCAATGTGGAATGGCGCCTCCCCTGGCAATGACAGCCATCGGATAACGGAGGGGTATGCGCGAGGTTCACGCCACTTGGCGAGCAGGTACAGCGCGTAGCAGAAGAGCGTTGTCTCCTCCTGCGAGGCACCCGAAGGATTGGCGAGGCCGCGATCGATCGCGCGCAACAACGGCTCGATGAGCACCGCCCTGTGACCCTCGGCCGACTCCAACGCTTCGCGAGGGGGCTCAGGTCCGTCAGCCGACAGATCCGCCAGGATATCGGCTGGCGCCATCGTGGGCATTGAAGGCTTCACCGGTTCGTGTGTGAACCGGTCGATACCCGCCCAGAACGGGCAGCGTGGGCACGTGCGGCCGATCGGATAGTCGATCCCCTCCTCGTGCGGACAACCGATGATGCGGTCGGAGGTGACCGTCTGCTTCACACGATGCTGCTGCACGAAGCGGGCAATCTCGGCGGCAATCGCCGCATCATGACGCACGTCGACTGCCTGCGTCGTCCATGTGCGGAGTGCGTTTGGATCGGGCCCGCCTGATCTATCGAAGACTGAGACGACGAGTTTGGTGGCGAGCCGGTTGTCGGGACCGTACGCGGCGACGGTTGCCAGTGGATATCGCGCTGTCGCGTTAGCGCGTGTTCGAGAAGCGTTCCTCATGGGCAGCTCTCCAAAGTGTCCACGATACAACGGTTCATCTCCGAGGAGACACCGCAGTCCAGCGTCGATCGCTCGATGGTCCGAGCATGCGGAGCCTCTCGGAATTAGACATCAGCGGTAAGAAAACGACTGCGCCGTTCTCCTCACTTCCATTCGACGACGCGTGCGCGGTGAAGTGCGCTGAAATTCATACTCGAGAGTGTTCGCACATTTCGGAGCTTCGACTGGAGGACTGGGAGTAACGGCCGACAATGAGCGGGACGGTCGCCCATCCGAATCAAAACGATGGCCTTCGTCGAGCCAGGACGATCAGATCGAAACGATTCCAACAGGTCGGACAAGCCAGCGAAATCGTCCGGATTGCGCGTATAGAGACGCGTGAGCGCGTCGCCTGAATCGTGTGCGCCGACACCCCGCAGTGTCGACGCACTGTCCGCGAGCATTCACGCCGGCTGCGACATCGTGCGCCGAATCCGGGCGAGGTGGTGATAGCTGTGCCGCACGGCATGATCCTCCAGGAAAAACTGGCAGGTCAGTGGTGCGTCGCCGTACAGCGAAACCGGAACCGCCCGATTCAGCTCGTCGTCGCTGAACGCGCGGATGGCCGCCGCTGCGGCCGCGCTGTTGCGGCGCAGGAGATCCAGGGCCGCGTCCTTCGTCACGCCTGCGAAGTCGGCCGCGTGTTTCGCGTTGATCTGGTCCACCTCCGCTGCGGTCACGTTCTCAATCGCTTTCCCGGCCGCGATGGCCTGGGCCAGCTGGATCTCCAACGGGTACATACTCGCGACGTGGTGGACGACGACGCCGATGGTGCGCCCGTCGTGCGGCAGCTCGAGGCCCCACTCGTTGTTGTTGAGTCCGACCGCCAGGGTCGCAAGGGCCTGTGCGCCCTGCTCGAGGCGGATGGCAAGATCGTTCGCGCGTTGGGACGACATACACTAACTCCTTTAAGGCTATCCGGCGCGTCAGTGCGCAGGAGATCCCACGCTACGTCCTGGGGCCGAACCGCGCCATGTGTGAGCGTCCGTTTGAGGTTGCCGATCGTCCGCCGATAATGTGTCGCCGTGAAGACCACTGACGTGCTATCGGATGTCCTGCGCGCCGTCCGTCTCACCGGCGCCGTGTACTTCGACTTCGAGCTGAGCTCGCCATGGGTGCGAGAAGCACCGCCGGCGCGCGACCTTGCCGGCGTGGTCATGCCGGGCGCACAACGCGTGGTCGAGTACCACCTGATTGCTCGCGGCACGTGCTGGGGACAAGCGGTCGGTGAGACGCCCATCGCGCTTGGCGAAGGCGATGTCATCGTGTTTCCGCGCGGCGACGCACACGTGCTCTCGAGCGCGCCGGGCATGCGCGAGTTGCCCGACGTCGCGGCGTTTCCCCCGCACTCCGCGCGGCTTCCGGTGTTTCACGAGATGGGCGGCGGTGGAGCGGACCGCGCCCGCATCATCTGCTGCTTTCTCGGATGCGACGAACGTCCCTACAATCCGCTCCTCGCAGCGTTGCCGCCAGTCATCCACGTCTCCGCCGAGGATCGGCAGTCGCCGGCGCGTTGGCTCGGCAGCCTGATGAGCACGGCCGCCACTGAATCGCGGAGCGCGCGCCCCGGTGGCGAAAACGTGCTGGCGCGGCTGTCGGAGCTCATGTTTGTCGAGACGATCCGCCAGCATCTTGGCCGCCTTCCGTCGGCAGAAACAGGCTGGCTCGCGGGCCTGCGCGATCCGATCGTCGGTCATGCGCTGTCGGCGTTGCACGCTGAACCGGCAAGCGCGTGGACCGTTGAAGAGCTCGCGCGCGTCGTGGCGGTGTCCCGTTCGGTGCTCGCGGAACGATTCACCGCCATCGTGGGCCAGCCGCCCATGCAGTACTTGTCGCTCTGGCGCATGCAGCTGGCTTCGCGTCTTCTGATCGAGGGACGGCACATGGCCGACGTCGCGTCCTCGGTCGGCTACGAATCGGAGGCCGCGTTCAGCCGCGCGTTCAAAAAGCTGGTGGGGCAGTCGCCTGGCACCTGGCGCGCGGCACAACACACAGGGCTGCGGTAGGAAGACACGGACGTTCTCGGCGTCAATTCTCCAACGCCACTCGCACGCTCACCAGGAGCTCCCGCGATCGACGCGCGCACGTCGATGCGTCATCGATGATGAAGACCGTTGGAGCGAGTGCCGACTGATTCATGCGTCTCGACGCTGATCGGTAGAGTGACGTGAAAGCTGGCGCCGCGCGGAGCGTTGGTCGAAGCCCACAATCGGCCGCCGTGCGACTGGACGATGGAGCGGCTGATGGACAGCCCCATGCCGGTGCCGTGCACCTTGGTCGTCACGAATGCATCGAAGATCCGGTCCGCGTGCTGTGAGGGCAACCCGACGCCGGTATCGCTGATGGAGATCATCACGTCGGCGTCCGTGGCCCGCGACGTGATCACCAGCTCGCGCGGTCCGTCAAGACCTCTCATGGCATCGATGCTGTTGACGATCAGGTTCATCAAGACCTGCTGCAGTTGCACGCGGTCACCGAAGATGGCGGGCAGGTCGCGGGCCAGCCGCGTCTGCATTGATATGCCGTGTCGAGCGGCCTCGCCGTGCAGCAGGGCGATCATTTCCCGGACGACCTCGTTGACGTCGACCGGCTCCCACTGCGGAGTCCCCTTCTTGAAGAGCAGCCGGATCCGACCGATGATGTCGACGGCACGCGTCACGTCGGTGACGACCCTCCTTCCCGCGTGGCGCGCCTCTTCCACGTCGGGGCTCTCGCCTGTCAGCCATCGCAGACACGTATCGGCGTCGGAGAGCGCAGCCGTGATCGGTTGATTGATTTCGTGCGCGAGCGAGGCCGTCAGCTCGCCCACCGTGGTCAGCTGGCTGATGCGCGCGAGATCGGCCTGCGCCTCACGGAATCTCTCGCGCTCTTCATCCGCCCGCCTGCGCTCGGTCACATCCATGACGGTGCCCACGAATTCGATGAGCTCGCCGGATGGATTGAGAACCGGGTGTTGCACGATGTGGATGTCTCTCGTGTCGCCGGTGGGAAGAATGTATCGGCAGTCCAGCTCGTAGCCCGTCTTTTCGCGGATCGCCGCGTCGGTGATGTCGACGTACCTCTCTCGATCCCGTGGATGGATGCGCGCGATTCGTTGTTCCCACGGCGGCACGACCCCTTCGGCATCGAAGCCGCAGATGCGGCGATATTCCTCGGACGAGTGGACGACCTGTCTGGTCGTGACGTTCCAGGCGCAACTGCCGGTATGGCTCAGCCGCTGGGCTTCCGCCAGATACGCCTCGGTCTGCCGCAGCTTCTCCTCAGCGCGCGTGTGCTCGGCGATCGCGAGCCGCAGGTCCGCGTTGGCCTGCGTCAGTTCGACGGTTCGTTCGGCAACCCTCGCTTCGAGTTCATTTCGCGCTCGCGTCACCTTGAACATCAGCGCCGTAAACATCAGGAAGACGAAGTCGTACAGAACCCGAGAGAGCAGATGGACCTCGGGTTCGAACAAAAACGTGCGGACAATCACCGAGAACGACGCGGCCAGCACGCCGGGCCCGTTGCCGCCGAACCAGAACGTGAGGGCGATCGCGCACAGCGCGAAGGCGGTGAATGGCTGAGGCAAAGCGAAGTAGAGGAAGGCGTGCGTCAGGCCCAGAGCCATGGCGACCGACGCGAAGGCGAGCCCATAGCGCGCCGCAGCAGATGCCCGCAGCCGTGCAGCCATTCTCGCCAGACCCGAATAGGCCATCGTCAAGAGTCTCTCGCTATTGCGTCACGCGCCCTTCGCCACTCCTGATCTCTAGGACTTCGCGCCCGCCATCTTCGCCGCCTTGGCGTGGATGAAGGAAAAGTTGAGCTCAGGCAGCGGATTGAAATGCGCCGCGGCCGTGCACTGTTCGGTGGCTTTCGCTGTGTCGCCTTTGCCCTGATACGCCTGGCAGAGGCGATAGAGGTTGTAGGCGTCTTGCTGGCTCGCCTGCTGCAGCTCTTGGATCGCCGCGTCCCAGTTCTTCTCCTGGAGCGCGATCATCCCCATCAACTCGTGCGCCTGGCGCGCCTGCGCTGGATTGCCAGACGCCAACGCCACTTTCGCGAACGCATCGGCTTCCTGCCTGGCCGCGGCGATGTCCTTGCGGGCCAGCGCCACTCGAGCGAGACCATTGTGCTGGAACAGACGGTTGTTGGCCTTGATCGCATCAGGCAACGTCGAATCCTCCGAGAGCTTCAGCACCTGTTCCAACATCTTCTGGGCTTCTGCGGGCTTGCCCATCTCCGTGTAGACGGCCGCCTTCGCCTGCAGGTCTCCCACCATCCCAAGCGTGTCACCGCTCTTTGCGCCAAGAGCGTGCTGCTGATCGAGGCTCGCCAGCGCCTCGTCCATCTTTCCGGTATAGATCGCGAGCGACGTCGTCGCGAACATCGCGTTGCGCCGGTCGGCGTCGCTTCGAGCCTTCTTCGCTATCTGCTCGATTTCAGCCGCCGCATCGGCCGCCTTGCCCGAGTACATCAGGTCGGCGGAGATGCCAAGGTGCGAAGCGAGGAAGTTCGGGTCGATGGCCAACGCCTTTCGGTATTGCACGATTGAGTCGTCGAACCGCCCCATCTTCAGCAGCAGCTCCCCGTACGAGTCGTATGGGTTCGGGTCGTTCGGAATCAGCTCGATGTATTTCTTGAAGGCGCGTTCGGCGTTGTCGTAGTCCCGCACCTGCCGGTACGCGTACCCGAGTTGGTTGTACGGCGCGGAGTAGTCCGGTGCGATGTCGTTGGCCTTCTTGAAGTGATCGATCGCGGCCGACGCATCCTGCTGCCCGAAGAGGAACGCGCCGAGCGCGAAGTGCGCGCGTTCGTCCTGCGGGTACGCCGCGACCAACTGCTCCAGGTAATCCTTCTGCTGCGCCGCTTTGCCACTGGAGCCGGCTTCGGCGGCCAGGATCTGGAGCTTCTCGCCATTTGAGAGCTTGTCCGCCATCGCGACCGCCTTCTTCAGGTGGACGAGAAACTCCGTGCCGGTCGGAGAAGCATTGGCGCGGCCGAGCTCGGCCAAACCGAAGTTCGCGTCGAGGGCGATCGCCTTGTCGAAATGGGCGATGGAGTCCTGAACAAGCAACCGTTCAGTCAAGCCGCGGCCTTCGATGTACGCCTTGCGGGCATCGTTCGACGTGGTCGTGATCGGAATCTTGCCGGCGTCTGACGTAGGAGCCGCCGAGGCGGGTGCTTCCTGCGGCTTGTTGCTCGGCTTGTTGCAACCGGCGGCGGTGAAGATGATGGTGACGGCCACCATCACGGCGATCACGTAGTTCGAGTGCTTACACATCCGGTCCCTCCTTGACGTGCGAGTGGACGGGCGAAGCGACGTGCCGCGATGAGGCGAGGGCTCAAGTCTATAGCAGGAACGAGAGAGGCAGATAATGCGCGACGTCATTGATCTCCCCTCGACAGCTGTGATGGACTGTCTCATTCAGGGCGGCAGCTCGCGTGTGGGCGTGACTGAACTGGTGTCGAGCAGTGGGCCGATGCGCGCAGCGGAAATCGTCACGCTCACCTACCTCACGTACTGATGCTTCTGACGATGCGTCGCGGTCTTGCGCCGCACCGCCGCATCCAGATTCAAACACTCACTGCGTTCGCGATCCTCGTCGTCGTGCTGACGGCGAGCGGCCCACACCTCCCAGGTCTGGCCGTTATACGCGACTGGATGCCGGCTCTGTACATCCTGATCAGCTATTGGTTATCCGGCCGTTTCTACACCGGACCGATGATCTCGTGGGAAACACGACTGGTCGAGATCGATCGCCGGCTGTTGACGATGTGGGCCCGCAGCCGTGTCACCTGGACGCCGCCACCGGCGCTGCTGGCTTTGCTGGAGCTCGCATATTTGTCCGTGTACGCGCTCGTGCCCGCTGGATTCGCTCTGCTGTACTTCTCTCGGACCGTGTTCGACATCGACCAGTTCTGGACGATGGTCGTGGTTGCGGAGCTGGCGTGCTATGCGATGCTCCCGTGGGTCCAGACGCGTCCACCACGTGCGCTCGAAACAGATACTCGGGGCTTGCCAACGCGGGTGCGTCAAGCGAACCTCGCCGTGCTGCGCTATGGAAGTATTCAGGTCAATACGTTCCCGAGTGGTCACGCCGCCGGCGCCGTCGCAACGGCCTTGGCGGTGGCGACCTGGCGCCCGAAAATCGGTGTGATCTTTCTAAGCTGGGCGATCGCCGTCATCGCCGGATCGGTCGTGGGCCGCTATCACTACGCCGCAGATTCCGTGCTGGGCGCGGGCATCGGCGTCGCCGCGTGGCTCATTGTCCTGTGGCTATGGCCTTGAAAACTCGATCACGTTCGCTCGGCGTAGTATCACGGTGTTTCGGCGATTTGATCTGCTACGCTTTGCCGCGCTCCCGTACCGTTGAGGCGCCTCGCTTGCTTGCCGGGGAGCGTTGATCGCAAAAATTTCCTTTCAAATTCTTCGCACGACGTGTGTCGGACCGTGTAAGGGCGATGCGTGAATTCTCCTCGAGGATGACGCCGATGAGACGTGCGCGTCTGCGAGCGACGGCGATCGGCATCGCGCTGCTCGCGGTGACGCTCGCTCTGCCCGCCCGCGCCTGGGCGCTCACGCTGCCCGCATCCTGCACGTCGTTCACCGACAACCCGCTGGCCGCCGATTCGATGGTGATCAAGGCGGTGCACATCACGCAGCTGCGGACGTGCATCGCCGATCTACGCACGGCAACAGGCCTGTCCGCGGTCACGTGGACCGACCCGACCATCACGGCGGGCGTGACCGTCGTGAAGGCCGTGCACGTGACCGAAATGCGGACGGCGCTCGCAGCCGTGTTCACTGCTGCCGGCGTCACGCCGCCCACTTACAGCCACACGCCGGCTGCCGGCGGAACCATCTTCGCGGCGGATCTCAACGAGATGCGCAGCGCGATCCCGTCGCTTGCGGGGACGCCGACGTGCGCGAGTCCGCCGAGCGGCCTGACGCCGACCGGCGCGTCGTGGGAGTCGAGCGGCGGGCAAGGGACGACGACGCTCGGCTACCCGGCGGGATGCTCGTACGCGGTCACGTCGAATGCGGCGTGGCTGGCGATCACGTCGGCGTCGACCGCGACGGTCACCTATCAGGTGGCGATGAACAGCACTCTCGCGGTGCGCACCGGCACGCTGACGATCGCGGGGTTGACGTTCACAGTGACGCAAGCGGCGGCGGCCGAAGTCGTGACGTACATTGACAGCGACGCAGTCGGCTCCGTGCGGATGACAACGGATGCTGCCGGCCAGGTGCTCGCAAGGTACGACTACCTGCCGTTCGGGACGTTGTGGTCCGCGCCGTCGACGACTGAGAAGCGGCTGTTCGGCGGCAAGGAGCGAGACCAAGAGACGAGCTTCGATTATTTCGGCGGGCGCTATTATGCCAACGCGAACGGACGCTTCACGACCCCCGATCCTGCACCCGACATTCAAAACGCGCTGGTCAATCCCCAAACGTGGGGACGTTATGCTTATGTCAGCAACAACCCACTCCGAAAAATCGATCCGAACGGTCGTTACGAAATTGATGTTCATCTCTATCTGACCGTCGCGTTGGCACGAGCTGCCGGCATTGACGGGGCACTGGCTGATAGGATCGGCGCGAGCGATCAGGGCGTCGACGACAGTCCTTCGACCGGGCCGTTCGTCGATCGAGCGGCGCGTCGAGATTTCCATTTCACCGAGACTAACCGTCGCACGCAACTGTGGGAGACGTTCGAAAAAGGCGGATCGCCGGAGCAACTGGGTGTATTCCTTCACGCTGAACAGGACTCGTTTTCGCACGAGGGATTTGGGCCAACCTTTGGGCATCTCTCCGCTGGACATGCGCCAGATCAGACGTTTTCGGCGCCCGTCAAGGCGGATGCAATGGCACATGACACCTACGATCGGCTTAGGGCAGCCATCCCTAGTCTGGGTAAAACGAGCCGAACCGCTTTGCCTTGGGAAAAGGTGAGTCCGTACATTTTGCGATTCAACCGGGCCACCGACTTGGAAGAGAAGCGACGAATTCTCGAGGAGTTGATGCGTGTCGCCGATTCTAAGCAATAGAGGACATATGCGCCTCATGATTTCGCGTGTGCCCTGGAGGCATCGCCGTTGACGGGCCGCGGGGCTATTTGGCTGTTGCGGCTGGTCGGCGTTATCACTGCGGTACTCAGCGGGTACGGGTGGTGGTTTCACTTCGCTGTCGGACCGACTCATGGACCTGGCCGCGAACTCGGCGCCGTAGCCGGGATAATTTCGCTAGCGGCGTTTGTCTATGCGTCGCGACTCGGCACCCATTCGAATTCTTCCAGCGAACGACGCAGATGAGGTGTCCGACTAGTGTTTGTTTGAAGCTGATCCAACGCGGCTTAGAGAAGCGTCGTGTCCGTGCAACAGGTTGTCGCGTCGGTGGTTCTGGGCACGTGGCTTTTCAAGCTTCGGGTCCGGCGGTCTCCGGATCGTCCACTCGCTCCTCGACGATTGGTTTATACATTCACCGCCGGGAACATGCTCTGTCGGACAGAAAACTCGATCAGGAACGGAAGAACAATAAACGGTCCGCTTCGCGACACACCAAATGATCAGAGGCTCACGTTCGAGCGGCGCTCTGCGACAGTTCCCAGTCACCATCGGTGTGCCGATGGTGGTTATCCTGATGTGGGCGGCGGCAGGATTCGCGCAATCGGATCCCGTCTTCGACGCGAAGGGTTTTCAGCAGAACCGCGACTACTTCGCTCAGGCACCCTACGAGAACATCGACACGCTGAGCGGCGGCCTCGTGCTCACGTTCACTGACCTCGTTCTACCAGGCAACGGCGGACGCGATCTCAAGTTCCAGCGCACTTTCAACAGCAAGGAAGACAAGTGGACGTTCGGCTTGGCGGGATTTGCCATGCAGGTCGCCGGCATCTCAGGGGAGCCGTACCCTGGCTATCAAACCCCTGACGACTACCTGCCGCACATTATTACGGCCGATGGCGCCGACCACCCGGCGACGTGGATGCAGCTCAACTCGTTCGATTGGGCGGTGACCGGGGAGATTCTGGAAGTACAACCGGGCTACCCGAACGCTATACATGCCGGATGGGACGCGTTGTTATTACGATACGTCCGGGCGTCTGGTTGAGATCATCGACCCGTTCGGAGCGGGCGCGACCCTGGACTGGAGCGATCCCGGCCTCCACGTCGTGCAATACCTCGGGAACGGCCAGTCGCGGGAGGTCGTGATCGGCGTGAGTTTCTCGGGCTGGACTTCGATGACGTACGAGGGCCGGACCTGGACGTACGAGTATCCCGCCGGTCGACTGACCGCCGTGACGCCGCCGCTGGGCCCTTCCTGGAGCTTCTCGTACAACTCCGACGGCTCGCTGGCGCAGGTCGTCACGCCGTACGGCGGCCAGACGACGTACACCTACGCGCTTCACCAGTTCGCCCGCGACCAGGACGCGGGTAACCCCCAGGTTCAAGTCTTCTCAAACGTGGTTACGACCAAAACGGCCGACGACCGCGTCGGCAACGCCGGCACGTGGAACTTCACCTACCAGAATGGCGAGCCTACACCTGCAGGGTCCTGTTCCGGCGACTGCACGATCGTCGAGACGCCCAGCCACGTGCTGATCGTGTACGACTACGGCCTGGTCCTGTATTCTCCCCTGCTGGGCGGCGGCTACGTGCTGAATAGTAGAAGAGTAGTCGACCACCTCGGCGGTGCCGTGGTCGAAACAGAATCGCGGCAGTACGTGGCGAACATGGTGAGTACCGCGTCGGGGAAGATGACGCCTGAGATCACCAGTCGAACCGTTCAGCGCGACGGTGCGACCTACAGCAGCCAATACCAGTACGCAGGGGCCAACTTCGACGACTATCATCGACCGTATCAAATTATCGAAGCAGGTCCGGGGCTCTCGCGCACCACGACGCACACATTCGACTACGGATTCCAAAGCAACATCATCGGAAAAGTGTCGGGCGAAACCGTCACGGTCAACGGCGAATCGGCGACGAAGAGCTGGACCTACGATCACACCACCGGCTTTACGCTCTCCGAGACCGACTACGGCATCACGACCAATTTCCGCCCGGACGGTGTCGGGAACGTCTATCAGTCCACCGACATGAACGGCCACGCCACAACCTTCGGCTACCAGTGGGGCGTCGTCAGCGGCATCTGGAAACCTGAAACCGCGGTCGTTCGGACGGTCAACCCGGAAGGCACGATTGCCTCGGAAACCCAGGGCTCGAGGACCACCAATTTTTCCTATGACGATCTGTTTCGGATCGTCCAGACGTCGCCGCCGGATGCGAACTCAATCGTCACCGCCTACAATGATGCAGGCGCGCAGGTTACCGTCTACCGCGGCGCGTCGCAGACGACGGCCACGGTCGACGGGTTCGGCCGGGTGATTCATACAGTGAACTCGGTCGGCATCAATACCGACACTGGCTACGACATCGAAGGCCGGAAGACGTACGAGAGTCTGCCGTTCACAGGAACGAGCCTCGGGACTCATACGGCATATGACGCGCTGGGTCGGGTGGTCAGCCGCACGAATGCCGACAGGTCCGCGATGACGCTGACGTACGGTGCCGGCGGCACCGTGGCGATCCGTGACGAGAACGGTCGGACGACGACGCAGACGTGGAACGCCTTCGGCGATCCGGACGATCATCGCCTCGCCACGGTGCTCGATGCCAACGGCCAGACGTGGACTTACAGCTACAACGCGCTGGGCAAGCTGACGCACGTCAGCGGGCCACCCGGACCGAATGGCGACTCCGTGGATCGCAGCTGGCAGTACGACAGCGGCAGCCCGCTATTACGCTCCGAGACGCAGCCGGAATCGGGCACGACGACCTATGGTTACGATCCGGCCGGTAATGTGAAGACGAAGACCGATGCGAATGGTACGGCCTTCACCTTCACCTACGACGGAAACAACCGCCTGACAACCATCGTCGCCGGCGGCCGGCCGACGACGATCACGTATGAGCCGGGCTCGGACAACCGGCAGACAGCGACGGCGCCGTTCGTCGACAGCTCCTTCGTTTACGATCCTGCTGGGCGCCTCGAGCACCGCCGCGATATTGTCGACGGCCGGCGGTTCGCCGCCGACTTCGCGTACGACGGCAACGACAATCTGACCGACATCACGTACACCTCCGGACGCCATGTTCACCAGGACTTCGACGCGGAGAACCGTTTAGGGCACGTGGTGGACGCGACAACAGGGGCGGAATACGCGACCAACGTCGGCTACCACGCGTCCGGCGCCATCGCCACCTATCACTCAGGCAACGGCATCGTCCATACGATGACGTACGACCCCAACCGCTACTGGCTGCGGTCGATCAACGCCGGCGATCTCCATCTCTCGTACGACAACTACGATCTCGTTGGGAACGTCGGCACGATCGGCGACTCGCGCTCGGGGATGACGCAGACATTTGCTTATGACGCCCTGGATCGTTTGGCAACGGCCACAGGCCCATATGGCGTCCAGTCGTTCGCGTACGATGGTCACGGTGACCGCCTCAACGCGGGAGGCTCGACCTATCAATATCAGTCGGGGACGATGCGCCTGGTCGGACAGAACGGGAGCGCATTCGGCTACGATGGCAACGGCAATCTGCGAACCGGCCCGAACGCGACCTACAACTACACGCCCGACAACCTCCTCGAAACGGCGTCGCTCAGCGGTGGTGTCCTCGCCACGTACGCGTACGACGCCGACCAGTGGCGCACGAAGAAGGTCGTCGGCAGCGACGTCTCGTATTTCTCGCGCGGAGCCGGCGGCGAGCTGTTGACGGACTGGGCGAATCCCGGCGGGGCGTCGCCATCGATCAAAGACTACGTGTACGCGGGAGGGCGGCTGCTCGCCGAGGCGGAGCGGGCGGCGGCGATCGGCAGCACGCCGCCGGATCCGGCGCTGCCAGGGGCGCCGTCGGTTCCCTCCGCGCCTGGACCAGTGGGGAGTCCCGGGTTGACGCCCCCCGTGGTAGATGGGACGCCGCCGCCACCACCGCCACCGCCGACGGGCGGTCCCAATGTCGTGTTCCACGAGAACGCGGCGTTTGGAGGAGCCTCTTTCTCGACCGCCACCGACATCACGTTTGTTGGCAGCGATTGGAACGACCGCATCACGTCCGTCGAAGTGCCGGCAGGGACGATCGTCGTGCTGTTCCAGGATTCGAACTACAACGGTGCACGCCTCGTGCTGACAAGCAACGTGAGCGATCTCGCGATGTATCCGGGCCCCGGCCCTGACGGAAGTTGGAATGACGTCGTGAGCTCGGTTCGGATTCTTCCGGCGGGCTCCCAACTGCCGCCGATCCAAGGCGGGAATGTCCTGGGGCCGGACAATGGACTTCACGGCAACGACACGATCACATCGTCGAACGGCGAGTTCACGCTCATCTATCAACAGAGCGATGGCAACCTGGTGTTGTACAACAGCGCCGGCGATCCCATTGTGGAGCAGCAGGACGGACGGCACGTCTGTGAATGTCGCATACATGCAAGCCGACGGCAACTTCGTCATCGGGGACGCCGACGGCACAGCAGTTTGGTCGACCGATACCGCGGGGAATTACGGCGCTTATCTGGTTGTGCAGGACGATGGGAACGTCGGGCTATACGGCACGACGGGCGCACCACTCTGGCAGGCGTTTCCGATTAACACGCTCAAGGCAGGCGAGTCGCTGCTGCCCGGTCGGATGCGGTGGTCGCCGGACGGACAATTCAGGATGATCTATCAACCGGATGGAAACGTCGTCGTCAATCGCCGTGACGGCCTGTTCGAGTGGTCTCCGTTTACAAACGGAACGACGCCGGGTTATGTCACCGTGGCATGGGGCAACCTGGTCGTCGTGAATGCCAGCGGCATCGACGTGTGGGATTCGAGTTCCCCTGGGGAGCAGGACAGTTATCTCGAGATGTTACCGGCCAACAGCGACCATATCATCATGAGAATCATGGATTCGAACGGTGTGGTGTGGCAACTGCTCGAGGTGCAATGAGTCTTCACGCGCTCATCCCGAACGATCATCCGAAGCTGCATTGCTTTGGCCAAGCTGGATAGATCACCGGTGTCGACGAACGCAGCGTGAGTTGCACGCCACGCCAGTGGCGACAATGATGGCCGCGCGTCAGCGCGCGGGCGTCGCGAAGATCTTGCGGCAGAGATCAGCGAGTCCGGCGGCTGCTGAATCAGCGGTCAGCTTCGGCGGCAAGCCGACGCTGATTTCCGCGGTGCAATAGATGCCGCCCTTCGTCGCCCAGACGAACATGCCCTCGGCGTTGCGCTTCGCCGCATCGCCGACGCCCGACAGATTGACCGTCGCCTTTTGACGGTCGGCGTCAGCCTGCAACAGATCCTCCGCATCCTTGGTGCGTCCGGCCCGGACCATCAATCGCGCGAAGTGCGTCTGTGCTCCTGCACCAGACAAGGCCGGACCGATGTACATGCAGTCGCGAATGCCGAACCCGGCATTGTCTGTTTTCGCCGGCGGTTGCATCGGGAGCGGTCCGAGAAGCGCCTTCGCCTCGTCGGCGGTCACGATCGCGCAGACGTCGATCGGACCGGCGGTCGTGGTCGCGGTTTCAGCCGCCGACGTCTTTGCCGCGGGCTTCGCGCCCGCGTTCGGCGCCGCTTGATTGCCGCCGCCGCACGCTGACGCGAGCGCCACCACACCACACAGCAACAGCACGTCGCGGATCATGGCCGGGATTGTACTCGCGGTGAGCGCGCGTTTTCACCTTGATCTCGCGATCGCCGGCGATTAATTCAGCCGGGCCACGACGAAACGCAGGCGGCCACCGCGCTCGATTTGCAGGACGATGCGGTCCCTGGACTTGAAGCCTTCCAGGATCGTCCGCAGTCCATCAAGGCTCCGCACGGTGAAGCTGTTGACGCGGTGAATGACGTCCCCGGCCGTCAGCGGGTTTTCGGCATCTTGTGGCGATTGCTCGCGCGCCGCGATGAACACACCGGAAGGAATCCGCAGGCCCGCGACGAGCGACGCGGTCTCGTCGGTGATGTCGACGCCGACGATCCCGAGCTGCGGCACGCTGTTGGCCACCGGGTCCGCCAGCGTCGCCAGATCCTCCGCGGAGCGCGACTCTTCGACGACCGGCACCGCCAGCGACAACGTCGTCGATCCCCGCAGGAGATCGAGCGTGACGGTGTCACCCGGGGCATGAGACGACATGGCCAGACCGAACATCGGCACGATGGCCGTGGGTGTGCCGTCGACAGCCGTCACGATGTCCGCTGGCTGCACACCAGCTTCGTCGGCGGGACTATCGGCTGTCACGTCCGCCACGATGACACCGGATGTTTTCTGGAGCTGGAGTCCCGCGGCGAGCTCGGGTGTGTTGGCTTGCACCTCGATGCCGATCACGCCGCGGCGGAGATGCCCGTACTTCAGGAGAACCGGATACGCTGCGGCCACCACCGCGCTCGGAATGGCGAAGCCGAGACCCTGGCTGCCGCCCGATTCCGAGAGGATGAAAGTGTTGAGCCCGACCAGCTCTCCGTCGACGTTCACCAATGGACCACCGCTGTTGCCCGGATTGATTGGCGCGTCGGTCTGAATATACAGCGTCGGGTTGTCCGGATCCGTCTGCCGCGCCACCGCGCTCACGACGCCCATGGTCACGGAGTCGGTCAATCCCTCAGGGCTGCCGAATGCGAACACGAGCTCGCCCTGGCGGAGTTTGTGGTAGTCGGCGAAGGGCATCGCGCGCAACCCCTTCGCCTCGACTTTGAGCAGGGCCAAGTCGATGTCCTGATCGACGCCAACGATCCGCGCGACCATCGTCTGGCCGACGTCGCCGGTGAGAAAGTGCCCCACAGCATCCGCCGTAACCGCCGCGTGCAGCACCACCTGCACGCGCTGCGCGCCCGCGACGACGTGAGCGTTCGTGACGATGTAACCGTCTTCACTGATGATCACACCGGATCCCAGCGTTCGCTGACGCCCGATAATCGTCCCGGTATCGCCGCTCTCTGCTGCGTTGAGCCGGCCGTAGCCGCTGACCAGCACCTGCACGACGCTTGGAGACACTTCGCTGGCCATCTCCTCGAGCGATGCACTGAGCGCGCGAAGCGGCGCGAGGCGGCCTGTCGCCTGGCTTTGCGCGCGCAGCGCCGGCGACAAGGCGATGCCCCACGCCCACGTCAGCACGACGGCCGCTCGCGTCACGCGAACCAGGGGCTCATGCAGGGGTGACAGCAAAGCACGCCTGGCACTGCCAATTCGGTTGGGCATCCACATTCACCTGATCGTACATGGCGACATGATTCTCGGGAAATCCATTTCTTGGGGCGTGATCTCGCCTGGCGACCGCACTGATATAGAATCGCTGGGCTGTTCTCACCGCGTCGCGCCACCGGAGACAGTGGGTTCGCCGTTCAGCACCCAGGTTTCAAAACTCGAAAAGGAGGGATTCGTGAAAAGGTACATGTTCGGATTCGTCGCTGCGATGATCGCGCTTGCCACGCTCAGGCCCGCCGCCCAGACCGTCACGATCCAGAGCGACCTGCTGAAGGACTGGACCAACATGAAGGAGACGATGACGAAAATCGCCGAGGCGATGCCGGAGGACAAGTTCGGCTTCAAGCCGACGCCGGCGCAGCGCAGCTACGGCGAACAAATCCTGCACGTCGCCGGGGCCAATGTCGGACTCATCAAGGCGCTCGGTGGCAAGGCCGCGGCGCCGGCGATCGACACCAAGGCCACGTCGAAGGCGGCGATCGTGAAGGCGCTCACCGACTCGTACGATTACGGGATCGCCGTCATCAAGGAGCAGACCAATCAGTCGATGGCCGAAGCCGTGGAAGGTCCCAAATTCATCGGCACCGCGACACGCGCGCGTCTGGTGTGGGCCACGATCGGCCACGCATGGGACGAATACGGCGCGATGACCGTGTACCTTCGCCTGAACGGGGTCGTCCCGCCCGCAAGCCGCGGCATGTAGCCGCTGAGCGAGCACATCACCGCACTGCTCTTCGTGCCAGCGGTTCCAGCGCTTTGGCGAGGCGCTTGGTACCGCTGGCGATTCGCCCACGACGACTCCTTCGGCCCTCGCTGCCCGAGTGGCCACGCGATCGTCGATACCTGGCGCCAACCAACCGACCACGTGCATCCCACCTCGCGACGCCTGCAGCTGTAACAACCCACGAGGTCCTGGCTCGCGGACACGAGTGCTTCCTGCCGTTCTCGATACAAGTGCGCATTCTCCGAACGTGCCGTTCAAAATGTCCGCCTTGCAACGCCATCGCAAGCGGTTGCAGAGCTTTGCGCGCCACTCGCGGCAAGGACATGTTCATTCAGAGCCGCCACGAAGATGAGAAAACAGCTATAACGGGTTGGAGGTCATTGCCCTGAACGGCTGTTGACGATATGCGCGGTTTGTTTCTCGTTCGGACCGGTCGCGTGGGTGGGCGGCCGGCGGACACGGCGGCGGCGACGATGCGCTGAACGAAGAGGTATCTCGGCGCTGAGCCATGAATCTGCTGGTGATCCCGCGATTGGGTCGACCCGATTCGATTGAGGCATTGAGGTACGAATGACGCGTATGAACGAGTGGGCGACATTCGAACGGATTCTCCGGCCGTGGCGCCGATCGGCTGGCACGAAGCGGTCCGGCAGCGGCCGCGATGCCCGGCACGTCATCAGCCTCTGTCACTTGCTCCTCTCGGAACGCGGCGAAGTGTCGGGGGCGCGTCGCGCGGCGGAGGCATTGACCGCGTACGAGTCGCTCGACGATGCCGCGCTGGAAGTCTTCTTCGATCGGCTCGTTGACGAGTTCTCGCCCGACCCTTCGCGAGTCGAGCGTGCCGCCAGCGCCTACGCTGCAGACCCCTCGCAGGCGAATCTCGTTCGACTTCAGACTGAGGTCGAGCCACCGCGCCAGGAGCTGTTCCGCCGCTTCAACATGGCGCCGGGGGCCACCGCCGTGCTCGTGGGCATGCGCGAAAACGTGCTCGAGACTCTGGCTGCGCACCCTGAGCGGCGCGGTCTCGACGCCGACCTCGAACATCTGTTTCGATCCTGGTTCAATCGCGGGTTCCTGATCCTCCAGCGCATCGACTGGCGCACACCGGCGCTGATCCTCGAACGGCTGATCGAATACGAAGCGGTGCACCAGATTCAAGGGTGGCGCGATCTCCGTCGTCGGCTTGCGGACGACCGGCGGTGTTATGCGTTCTTTCACCCGGCGATGCCGGACGAACCGTTGATCTTCATTGAAGTCGCGCTCACGCGCGGGCTGGCCGCTCACGTCCAGCCTCTGCTGAATCCCGACGAGACCGTCGTCGATCCGTCGGACGCCGATTGCGCGACCTTCTATTCGATCACGAACTGTCAGAAGGGACTGCAGGGCGTCTCGTTCGGCAATTTCCTGATCAAACAGGTCGCCGAAGATCTCGGACGGGAATTTCCCCGGCTGAAGACGTTTGCCACGCTCTCGCCGATTCCCGGGTTCATCCGATGGCTCAAGAGCGGCGGTGATGCTGCCGCCCGCGCTCAGATCCCACCGAAACTTGCGAGCGTGGTTGCACAGGCCGAACGCGGCGACCCGCTGGACCTCACTGCGGTTGGCGCAGAGCTCCGCCGCGCCACCTGCGCGCTGTGCGCGTATTACCTGCTTCACGCGAAGCGTGGCCACGAGCCACTCGATCCTGTTGCCCGATTTCATGTCGCCAACGGCGCCCGTTTGGAGCGGCTCAACTGGATGGGCGACACATCGCAGCGAGGATTGGAACAGTCCCTCGGGCTCATGGTGAATTATGTGTACCGGCTGGCCGAGGTCGAGCGCAATCACGAGGCGTACGCGAAACACTATCGGATCACCGCGTCGGGCGAATTCCAACGACTCGTGCGGCCGGTCCTGCGCCGCGCCTCTGGAGCCGAAGCAGCCTTGACGAAGTGACCGATCGTCCATTATGATGACCAAGTAGTCATCAGCATGACCGATCAGTCAGTTCTCACACGCCGAACCCGCAAAGAGCTGGTTTCTGAATGGCGCCGTCACGAAATTCTCGAAGCGGCGCGCCGCATCTTCGCTCGCCTTGGCTACGCCGCCACCAACGTCGAGGAGATCGCGAAGGAAGCGGGGATGGCCAAGGGCACGGTCTATCTCTACTTCAAATCGAAGGAAGAGGTGTTCGCCGAAGTGCTCGCCAGCGATATGGAGTGTCTGGTCAACAAGATGATCGAGGACATGTCGGCGGTCAAGACGTTCGAAAACCGACTCACCGTTTTCCTGAACCTCCGCCTGGCCTACATCCAAAACAATCGGGACTTTCTCAATATCTACCTCGCCGAATTCGGCGGCCGCGGCTCCCGATCAGCGATGTCCTGCAAGACCTTCGACAAACTCTTCTGGCGTAAATTCGAATTCATCCGTCAATGCCTTGAAGAAGCGATCGCCGGAGGTGAAATCCGGGCCGTTGAGGTCGAGCCGACCGCGTTTGCCATTCTGGATCTCGCTCGAGGTTTCGCCGAACGCCACCTCCGCGGTTGGGCTCATCTGACACTCGAAGAAGATGTTGCCTCTGTTCGTTCTCTGATCCTCCACGGAGTGCGCCGCTGATCCTCAACTGATTCTCCTTTTCACGGCAGGCATGCTGTTCTTCGACGCCGCGTTTGGCTGCCCGAAAGGCCGCGTGCCCGCTCAACCAGACGCGCAGGAGGCCGTTGCGGGCGGCGCCGGGTCCGCGCACAGCACACGTCGCGCGTAGCAATTCGCCGCTCGCAGGAACACGTATGGCCGACAACACCGAAGTTCTGGACGACATCGACATCAACGACATCGACGGCATCGACGACGAGGAGTTGACGGGTCGTGTGCGCGCGGCTGACGCCACGCGCAGGTCACAACCCCAATCCCGCACATCGCCGCTCCGCTTCATCTTGCTGCTCGTGGCCGGCATCGCCGTCACCGGCGGCGTGATCTGGTGGATCCATTCCGGGAAGTACGAAGACACGGATGACGCACAGGTCAATGCGCACCTCAGCGCCATCAGTTCCCGCGTGTCCGGTACGGTCACCGCCGTGTACGTCGAAGAAAACCAATTCGTGAAGCAGGGCCAGGTCATCGCGGAGCTCGATCCCCGCGATTTCCAGAATGCGCTCGATCAGGCACAAAGCCAGTTGCACCAAACCGAAGCGCAGGTCCGCGCGATCAACCCCAACGTGCCGATCACCGAAACCTCGAATCGCGCGACGGTGTCGGCCACGGAGGCGGACCTCGCCAATGCCGCCGCCGCGGTCTCGGCGGCAGAGCGCGACTCCGACGCCGCGGAAGCCGACTTGCGGCAAGCCGAAGCCAACGCCGCCAAGGCTCAGGCCGACGTCGCTCGGTACGAGCCGCTCGTCGCGAAAGATGAAGTGCCTCGCGAGCAATATGACCAAGTGGTGGCCACGGCCAAGGCGCAGGCGGCACTGGTGGATGCCCGTCGCGCTTCCGCCGCGGCCGCGCGCAAGACTGTCGACCAGCGGAACGCCGTCCTGACGCAAATGCAGGCGCGCCTCACCGAAGCGAAGGCCAACGCGCCGCTCCAACTCGCGATTCGGCGCGCCGATATTGTGACGCGGCAGGCTGGTGTCACGACCGCCGCCACGCAGGTCGAGCGGGCACAACTGGATCTCTCGTACACCAAAATCGTCGCCCCTGTCTCAGGCATCGTGTCGCGGCGCACGGTGGAAGTCGGGCAGCACGTCGGTGCGGGTCAACAGATGGTGCAGATTGCCCAGATCGGCGACATGTGGGTGACGGCGAACTTCAAAGAAACGCAACTGCGCCGCATGCGCGCCGGCCAGCGTGTCACGATTCACGTCGACGCCTTCGCACAAGATCTGGACGGCCACCTTGAAAGCCTTCCCGCATCAACGGGCGCGATCACGAGCCTGCTGCCGCCAGAAAATGCCACCGGCAACTACGTGAAGGTCATCCAGCGCCTGCCGGTCCGCATCCGCTTCCAACCGGGCCAAGCCGGTCTCGATCGCCTGCGTCCGGGGATGTCCGTCGATCCGAAGGTGTGGGTGGAGTAGTCGTTGGCCAAGAGCCTCGCCCCTGCTCGTGAGCAGGAATGGCGACCATCCCACAACCATTGGCTGGTCGCGCTCACCGTCACGCTCGCGACATTCATGGAGGTGCTCGATACCTCCATCGCCAACGTGGCGCTGCCGCACATCGCCGGCAATCTCGGCGCCAGCCAGGATGAATCGACGTGGGTTCTCACCAGCTACCTCGTGTCCAACGCGATGATCCTGCCGATCAGCGCGTGGCTGGCCACCCGCTTCGGCCGCAAACGTTTTTACATGTCGTCGGTGCTGCTCTTTACGGTCAGCTCCTTTCTGTGCGGCCTCGCGCCGAGTCTTGGACTGCTCATCGTCTTTCGCATCCTGCAGGGCGCGGGCGGAGGCGGCCTCGCCCCCAGCGAACAAGCGATTCTCGCCGACACGTTCCCGGCCGATCAGCGCGGCGTCGGCTTCGCCATATACGGGATGGCGGTGGTCCTCGCGCCGGCCATCGGTCCGACCGTCGGCGGATGGATCACCGACAACTACAGCTGGCATTGGATCTTCTTCATCAACGTCCCGATCGGCATGCTGTCGCTCTTTCTCACGAGCCGGATGGTGGAAGATCCGCCGTACTTGAAGCGCGAACAGCAGCGGGCTCGCCGCGCCAAAGTCGGCATCGACTACACGGGCTTCGCCCTTGTGGCCCTTGGCATCGGCGCGCTCCAGATCGTGCTCGACAAAGGTCAGGAGGCCGACTGGTTTGCCTCCAATCTGATTACGGTCGCCGCGATCTTCGCCGCCGTGACGCTCGTCGTGTGGGTGGTCTGGGAATGGCGTCACGAATCGCCGATTGTCAACGTCCGGCTCTTTCGCGGACGGAACTTTGCGACGGCCATGCTGTTTACGTTCGTCCTGGGCATGGTGCTCAATGGCACGACGGTGCTCCTCCCTCAGTTCCTGCAGTCGCTTCTGGGTTACGACGCGACCACAGCCGGCGAGGCGCTGGCAGGCGGGGGGTTCGTCATGCTGATCATGATGCCCGTCGCCGGCGTCCTGGTCTCGCGCGTCGATCCCCGCATGATGATGGCCTTCGGCTTCGCCACCACATCCAGCGCGCTGTACTACATGGCCATGCACCTGAACCCGGAGATGGATTTCGGCACGGCCGCCCTGATGCGCACGATGCAGACCGCCGGCCTCGCCTTCATCTTTCTGCCGTCGAACACGTTGGCGTACGTCGGCATCCCGAGAGAGCAGAACAATCAGGTCTCCGGCATGAATGCGTTCGTCCGCAACATCGGCGGCAGCATCGGCATCGCGCTGCTGAGCACGATGCTCACGCGCACGAACCAGCAGAATCAGAACACGCTGGTTCGCCACACGCACGTCGGCAATCCCGCCTTCGACAACCTGGTGAGCGGCATCAGTCAGTCGCTGCAGAATGCCGGACTCGACGCAACCATCGCGACGCAGCAGGCCTACGGCCGGGTCATGGCGATGCTCCAACTCCAAGGGGCGACGCTCGCCTACGTCAAGGTGATCACGATCATGGCGCTGGTCGTCGGCTGCCTGACTCCGTTGCCGATGATCATGCGCAGGCCGCCCAAGCGGGCGTCAGCCGGCGAGGTGGCGATGCATTAGCAGCCCGTGGCGTGCGCGGGTTTGCGTCCCTGTTTTCGTCCTCGATGTTGCGCTGGAGAGTGAATTGGCATGAAAGCTCGACTCGTCGTCTTCCTCGTGCTGCTCGGTCTGTGGGATCGTGCCGCGGGAGCACAGGCGCTGATGCCTGGTGCGCTCGCGCTACCGCCACCCGCGACTCCGTCCGGACCGAGTGGTCCGTCCACGGTTCCCGCCGTGCCCCAAGGGCCATTTGCGGGAAGCGTCCCGCCGCAGCCGGCGACCGTGGACCTCGTATCGTTGACCCTCCCCGATGCCATCGATCGCGCGTTGCAATACAACCTCGGCGTGATGACGTTCCAGCAGGACATCGAGAGCGCGCGGGGAGCACGCTGGCGAGCCTTGGCCGCACTGCTGCCGACCGTCGATGCGCGAGTCAGCGAGACGAGGGAGCAGGTCAGCCTCGCGGCGTTCGGCTTCAACCCGAGCATTCTGCCCGGCGTGCCCAGCGTCATCGGACCCTTCAACGTCTTCGACGGGCGTGTCTACGTGTCGCAGCCGGTCCTGGACCTGAGCGCGTTGAACAGTGTGCGGCGCGAGGCCCGCAATATCGATGCGGCCACTCTGGAATACCGGAACGCGCGCGATGTCGTGGTGCTCGTGGCGGCGAACCTGTACCTGCAAGTGCTCACCACGTCGAGCCGTATCGATGCGACACGCGCGCAAGTCGAGACGGCGGAGACGAACTTCACGCTGGCCACCGATCTCCAACGCGCCGGCCTGGCGGCGAGTATCGATGTCGTGCGCGCGCAGGTGTCGCTCGAATCGCAGCAGCAGCGGCTCATTGCCGTCGGCAACGATTTTCAGAAGGCGAAGCTCCAGCTGGCGCGCGCCATCGGCCTGCCGTCCAGCCAGCGGTTTGATCTCACCGATACGATCCCATACGCGGCGATGCCGGCGATCGGATTGGAGGAGGCGCTGAAGCGCGCCTACGACACGCGCGCCGACTACCGCGCGGCGCTCGCGCGCGTGCAAGCCACCGAAGCCGACCACCGCGCCGCGGCGACGACGGCCCTGCCGTCGGTGGTCGTCAATGCCGACTACGGCGCGATCGGACTCTCACCGAACGACACCCAGTCGACGTTTACCCTCGTGGGCGCCGTGCGCGTGCCGGTCTTCGACGGCGGCATCCGCCATGGCCGCCTGCTGGAAACGGAAGCGGCACTCCGCGAACGCCGGGCCGACGCCGAGGATTTTCGACAGCGGGTCGAATCGGAGATCCGAACGGCGTTCCTGGACGTGGAGGCGACGGAAGCTCAATGGCGCGTGGCGCAGCACGTCGTCGATCTGGCGAATACTCAACTGACGCAGGCGCAGGATCGCTTCAGGGCCGGCGTGACGAGCAACCTCGAGGTCATCCAGGCGCAGGAGGCGGTGGCGACGGCGGCAGACAGCCAAATCAACAGTTTGTACGCGCACAACGTCGCGAAGGTGTCGCTGGCGCGCGCGATGGGTGTCGCCGAGCAGACGGCGAAGCGGGTTCTTGCCGGAGCGCCGTAACACGGCCGCGCCAAGACGCTCGGCTAAAGCCTTCGCGCTACGTCCAAGGACACGAAGGAAACAACAGTCGTATTACCTTTGTGTCCTTGGTGTCCTTCGTGTTGATGCAGATCGCGACGAAGATCGGAAAATGGCTATGAAGGAGGACCCGTGAGCTGGCTGGCATATGCCTTTGTGTCCGCAGGAGCGGCGGCCTTGACGGCCATTCTCGCGAAGGTTGGCGTGGAAGGCGTGCCGTCGAATCTCGCGACCGCGATTCGCACGGTTGTCATCACCGGGTTCGCATGGGCCATCGTGACGGCCACCGGCGAACATCACGCGCTGGCGAACATGTCGCGTCGATCGCTCTGGTTTCTGGTGCTGTCGGGCGTGGCGACTGGCGTGTCGTGGCTGGCGTATTTCCGCGCGCTGCAGCTCGCGCCGGCGACGCGCGTGACCCCGATCGACAAACTGAGTCTGCCGCTGACCATTGTGCTGGCCGCGCTGTTTCTCGGTGAATCGGTCGGATGGCGGCTGGGGCTCGGCGTCGCGCTCATGACGATCGGCGCCATCTTGACGATCGGGTAACGCGGGGAGTTCAGGCCCTCCAACACGAATAGCGGCACACGCGTATCGGTCGTCGCTGGCGTGCGGCAATCGCCTGCGCGCGTCATCTCACACGCTCTTGCGATAGACCACAAAACCTGACCGCTCGGCGACCTTGTCGTAAAGGTGCATCGCCGTCCGATTGGTTTCGTGTGTCTGCCAGTAGACACGAGCGGCTCCGGCGGCCCTGGCCCGCTCATAGAGCGCCTCGATGAGGGCGCGGCCGACGCCCTGCCCTCGTGAAGCGTCCTGCGTGAATAAATCCTGCAAGTAACAAACAGGCGGAATGTGAATCGTACTGCGATGAAACAGATAGTGCGCCAAGCCGACCAGCCGGCCGTCGCGCTCTGCAATCAGGGCGTGCACCGGCTCATGCGCGTCGAAGAAGCGCGACCAGGTCATCTGCGTGATCTCGTCTGGCAAAGCCGTCGCGTCCGCGCGGCCATAAAAGCGGTTGTAGCCACTCCACAAGATCTTCCACTGCTCGAAATCTGTCTCGACTACGGGACGAACGATAAGCGGGTCCGGCATCATTGAGCTCCGTCGCGCACGAAGTCGGATGAATCCCTTGTGATATCCGGCGGTGCTACTGACGGTTGTACTTGATGCCGGCCTCCTGCGCTTTCTCGATCGCAATCACCATCGCCGGCACAATCGTGACACCGGGCAGCAGATTGGCTCGCAGATCTTGTTGGAGGGCCGCCGCCTGGCCTTTGCCCCGTGCTTCCAGCTCGAGACACCAGAAATCGAGCGCGTTCGCGCAGATCAGGAACTTGGCACCCATCTTCTGCAAGTTCGCGATGCCCAGCGCCGGCATGGCGCCAACGAGCGCGGGAATCGGCGGCAGATCGATGGCCTGTCTCACGAGGTGCAGATCGTTGTCGGTCGGCTGGTTGAACACATTCCGCGTGTAGGGCCGCCCGTCGGCGTCTTTGAGCCCGGTGTAGGCGCCGAGCCCGTACTTGGCCCACATGGCGTCATTGAAGGCGAGCGGAATGCTCGACTGGGTGCCGATGCTGTAGAACGTGCCGACCGCGCCGACTTGATTCGGTCCGGTCTTGTAGGCCGCGCTGTAGGTGTTCAAATAATTCAGAATGTGGAGGAGCGGCATCCCATTCTTGTGCTGCGGAAAATCGAACAAACACCTGTGCGTGCCCGGCACGGCTTTGATCCAGTCGTCGGGACCGGGCTCTTGAGCGGCAGCCGCGCCGCTCCCGGCGATCGACAGGCTCGCGGCCGCAGTCGCACCGAACAGCTGACCGAGGAAACGGCGACGATGCGTCTCTGGTTCTGAATTCACGGCGCCTCCTTGTGTGACGATTTCCACGCGCTGAACTGCCCAGTTGGGCGATTCACACGATACATTAGGATCCCCAATTCACGAACGTCCTATTGGAATTTTCTTTCCACGCCCAGACCTGACAGCGAAATGAGCGGACGGTTGACGAACTGGGACCGGCAACGCCGGGGTCGTCAAGAGTTGGTAGGTGAACGACGCGAGCGGCGCGGTTGGGAAGTGGTGCGCAGGGGAGGGAACGTCTGGCGCGATCGAGCGGAGCTGTTGTCGCGCCTGGCGGGCGGCGACGCATCGCCGCTCACCAGGCGTTGTGAACCTTACTTGTTCTCGCTGCTCTCTTCCTTGATTTCCAACCGCCGGCCGCGAGTGGCTTCGGCTGGCGGCGCCTGCATGCTGATTTCGAGCACGCCGTTCCGAAACGACGCCTGCGCGCTCTCGGCGATCACGCCCTCGGGCAGCGGAATCGTCCGGTAGAACTGGCCGTACTCGCGTTCGCTGTGGAAGTACCCTTCCCGCTCTTGCTCGTGCTGTTCGCGGCGCTCTCCGCGAATCGTCAACGCGTTTTCTCCGAGCTCCACCTGCACGTCGTCCTTCTTGAGGCCCGGCAGATCGGCGCGCACGATGAAGCGATCGCCGTTCTGGACGGCTTCGATTCGGGGCGCCCAGAGACCCTCGCGCATGGATGGTCCACCCTCGCGCATGGATGACCCGAAGAGACCGCTCGACGTCCGCAGACGCGGCGCGATGCCGAAGTCGCGGAACACGCGGTCAAACATCTCGTCCATTTCATCGGTCATGCGACTCACGATTGCAAACGGGCTCGACAGCCATCCGCTTGTTGGTTGGCGGCGTTGAAGAGCTCCTGACTCGCGGTCTTGACGAGTGATTGTCTGTCCGCTCGCTTTCGAGCTCTCCGAACGATTCTTCGTCTCTGCCATTTCGATCCTCCGCACGTGATGCCAAGTGTGAGCGTAAATGGGTGAGTCCCGCCGGCCCGCAGTGCCAATCAGAACGCACCATTCAATTCAAGAAATGGAGCAACACATGCGCCAGACGTCTTGGGTCCGGCGAAGCGTCCAACTGCGGCAGAGTGGCGAGGCGATGTCGCCCGCCAATACAGGCGTTGTCGACGTGTCAACAGCCCGAGCGTGCGACTCCAGAAGGGACTCCTGCGAGCTCTCGTTTTTTCGGTTGGACGTAGTGTCCGGCTTCAACCGGACCGCTCGCGGTGCCTCAGCGCGGCGTCCTCCGCGTCGTAGTCGAACACATGCGCACTCGAGTCGGTCGGGTTCGCACGTTCCCACTCGATCGTACGGCGGATCGCGTCGGCTTGCGCCACGGGTTCACGGTAGCCGAGCTCCTCGCGGATTCGCGTCGTGTCGATCGTCCAGTGCTGCTCGGCGTTGCCGGGCAGGACAAGATTCGGCGGCATGCGGTCGACAGGCAGCGTGACGAACCTGCCCGTCCATCCAGCCGCCACCGCGATGCGCTCGGCCCATTCGAGCTCAGTCAGGCTCTTCGCGTCGCCGACGTTGTAAACGCGACCGGCCGCACGGTCGCTCGTCGCCGCCAGCGCGATCGCCGCGGCGACGTTCTCCACGTACCCGCGCGGGCCTCGCCACTGCGCGTATCCCTCCTCGAACAGGATCGCCGGCCGCCGATCGTCGACTCGTTTGACCACTGGTTGGAAGCGTCGCAGCGGGTCGCCCGGCCCGTACACCATTGGCAGGCGCAGCACCGTGCCGGGCAGGGCCGCGTCGCTGAGAATCTCGCGCTCGACCGGAATCTTGTCGTACTCCTCGTCGAGCCAGCCGAACACCCCCTGCAGCATCTTGATCCGATCGGGCGGGTACGTCTGCAGCTTCGTCCGCAGCGCCGAACGTTCCGTAAGTGGAACTGGTTCGAGCGGGCCGGGCTCGAATCCATGAAGCACGCCGCAGGCGCGATAGACGTCGGCGCTGCTGAGCGCGACGACACGGCTCGTGACGCCGCGAAACAGCTGCATCAGCTCGCTCGCCTGCCGGCCGGAGCTCAGAATGAGGTCGACGACCACGTCCGGCGCCAGCCCACGCAGCGCGTTCGCGTAATCGCCGAGTCTTCGCCGATCGCCGACGATCTGATTTCGCGCGGGCGTCGTTCCGCGATGAAAGATGACGACGTCGTGTCCCCGCTCTGTCAGTGTGCGAGCGACGTGCGAACCGATGAAGCCGCTACCGCCGATGAGAAGAATGCGCATCGCGAAACTCGTATCGCGTGTAGACCGGTGTCGCGAGAGTTGCCGCCTGGCGAGCGTCACGCGTGAGCCATTCACGAATGCGGGCCAATATCGATTCTGTGACTGCGGCTTCGCCGTTCCGTACAGCACTCAGCAGACCACCGCGCAGTGACCACAGTGTGCCGGTGTCCGCGATGCGCGGTCGAATCCAGACTGTGGTGCCGGCGGTCGCGGGCACACCACCGATCCAACGGCAATCCGACACGATGACGTGGGTGGCGCCGAGCGCCGGATGACGCGCGAATGCGAGGGGCACCGGATCGCTCACCCCGCCATCGGTCAGACGATATTGTTCCCGGCCGCACGCGACACACACTGGCGGGAACAGCCCCGGAATCGAGGCGCTCGCCTTCACCACGTCGGGAAGTCTCGGCCCGCCTTCGAGTCCGGTCCAGAAGTAGCGCGGCCGACGAGCGGAGACATCATGACAGACGATGCCGAGGGATCGCACGCCGTGATGGAGCCGATCGAAGCTGGCGGCCTCGAGCTCACGAAGCCGGTCGGGAATCACACCACAGTGTGATTGAAGCGCGCTGCCGAGCCGATGCGGGAGGCGTATGGCGAGGCTGTGCGTGAGCAGATGATGGCCGCGAAAAGCGTCGGCGTCCTGAATCAACTCGTCGAGATCGAGTCCCACTGCCGCGTAGTAGGCGCCGATCACCGCGCCCGCACTCACGCCGACCAGCACGTCGATCGGAGTGCCATGACGCACCAACTGTCGAAGGACGCCGACATGAGCGGCGCCGCGCAGGCCGCCGGCGCTGAGCACGACCGCGAGACGAAACGGGTCAGCCACGGAGGTCAACTCAAAAGCTCTTCGCTTTGGACCGTTGGTCCGTATCGTCCTGATGCGTCAAGCCGTGATTCGTCGCGTCGTAAAAGTGCACGATCCGTTCCCGATCTGATTAATGGCAGATCGTGCCGAAACTGAATCCCTTCGCGCGCAAATCGGGAATGAGGCGAGCCGTCGCCTCAACCGTGTAACGCTGATCCGCGAAGGGTGCCGATTCATCGCCGTCGTGCATTACGACGATGTCGCCGGCGCTCGCCCGCTCGAGGACGCGTCCAGTCACCGATTCAGCCGTGCGCTCACGGAACCAGTTCCAGTCCCACAGCATCCAGCTCCATCCGACCAATCGGTGGTCGATCTTCTTCAGGCCCTCATACATCGAAACAGAACGCCAGCCTGCGTGCGGGCGAAAGACGCGGCAAGGGCGATGGCCGGTGACCTGCTCAATGTGATCGGCCGCGGCCGTCAGCGTGCGCGCGAAGGTGTCCGGCGACATCACCATGTACGCCCGAGTGTGCGAATGAAGCGCCACGGCGTGTCCGTCGGCAAACATGCGGGCCACGAGCGGCGCAGTGCGATCGGTGATGTGACGGTCGATCAGAAAGAACGTCGCCTGGACGTGCTCGCGGGCCAACACGTCCAGCAAGTCCGGCGTCGTCGTCGGGTTCGGCCCATCGTCATACGTGAGATAGAGCGTCGGCGGATCGTGCTTCGGCATGTGCCAGACCGAGCGTGGGCCGGCAAACACCTCGAGCAGGAATGGCACAGGCGCCGTGTGAGCGAGAGCGACGATGCCAACGCCGATGGCGATCAACAGCCACATGTGTTCAGCGCGACTTCGGGGAGCCGGCGTGGAATCATGATGAGCCCCCTGTTAAGAGGGTGGGTGCATGAGCAAGCGGGGTGCCACGCGGAGAAGGTTAGTGCGCGTCGAGATCGGCGAGCTGGCGCCTGATCTTCTCGATGCGCTTGCGTGCTTTCCGGCCGGTCGCCGGCTGTGCGCTGAGCGTCTCGTAGTACCGGTCGATGCTCGCGCGCAGCGCGCTCGACACATCCGTGAAGTGCTGATCCGTAAGCCGGCTCAGGAGCTCTCCGTAGGTATCGTCGGCGAGTGAGTACTCGCCATACGCACTCGGCTGACCGGTGTCGAAGTCGGTATTCGGCAGCGCGAGCCCTCCGCGCGGCACGTCCGCCAGCGCCTGCGCATACCGTGCGCGCGTCGACTTCAGGCTCTCGGTGAACAGGCGTTCGGCTTCGGGAGTCGGCGCCTTGAAGCTGAGCGGCCGCAGCGGTCCGATCTTCGGCAGCAGCCGGTAGACGAAGGCGATGAATCGCGCGAACAGAGTCGGCTTCTGGTAGTTGGTCCCGAACTCTCTCTCGTACTCCGTGCGCGGATATCGGTAGATGAACCGATCCTCTTTCACCGCCGGGGTCAGTTTCGCGATCTCGTCCTTCTTTTCTCGCCAGGCGGCTCGCGTGATCGCCGGAATCAACTCGCTGATCGCGCGACGATAGCTGGAGAGTGCCAGGTCTTCGTTCGGCAGCGCTGCGGTCACGTCCAGGCCATACGTCTCCTTGAACGCCCGTTCGAGCACCGGCTTCGGCACCTGAAAGCCGATGAAGCTGTGATACGCCTCAGGGGCGTACCCGCCGCCGGCGACCTGGACGATGTCGAAGGAGAACTCGGTGATGACGTGCGACGCCGGCGACTGCGCATAGGTGACGCGGTCGCCGTATTTCGCGCGCAGCTTCGGAAACAGGAGCGGGACCGAGCGATTCACCGCCTCTGGATGTCCGGTATTGTCGGCCGCATAGTGCGCGAGCGCGCCGAGCGCGAACGCGTATTCGTTCACATCGTGCGCGTCCCGGATCATCGCTGCGACGAAATCGCCGGAGCGTACGTAGTGCAACAGGTTGCTGAAGAAGCGGCTGCCGAAGGGGTAATAGCCGAGGTCCTGGATCACCGAGCCGCCGTAGGCGAATCCGCGTGCGGTCAGCAGTTCTTCGCGCGTCGTCCGCGGATAGCGCCGGATGAGCAGCGGACGGATCCCGCTGTCCCACAGCGCGTCAATGTTCGCCTCATGCGCAAGCACCGAGTAGGCTGAGGCATCCGGCACCCGGAGGAGGAGCGCGCTGATCAGCAGGGTGGCAATGGTCGTCAGCTTGGCCAATCGGCGATTCATTCCCTGCAGTATCCACCAGAGATGCCGACCGATGACAGGTTTCTGGTTCCAAACGGCCGCGCTCGGTTGGCGCACCTGTTGTGCTGGGGCGCTCGCCGGTAACCCGGAGGCGACTCTTCATGAGTGATTGAGTAGTATTGCAGCGACATTCCGGACGCCTGACGCTTGGAGATACACAATGCTCAAGAAGGTCCTTCTCGGTGTGCTCGCCGCGGCGCTCGTCGGCGCCGTTGGCCTGTTCGTTTGGGGCCGGTCGGTCCTGGCGCAAGACAATGTTCGGACGGCGATTGCGGCACGGCTGACGCAGACGCTCGGCCAGCCGGTGTCCATCGGTGGCATCGGCGCCAGCGTCTATCCGCGGGTCGCGGTCAACCTCGACAACGTGAGCATCGGGCCGCAGGCGAACATCCGGATCGGCGCGCTGCGCATCGGCACGGACTTTCGAGCCCTTCTCTCGAGACGCATCGAGCACGGAAGCATGCGGTTGACGGGCGCTCGGATCCAACTGCCGCTGCCGCCGTTCGCAGTTGCGTCGGATGCAGGTGCGCCGCCGCCAACGAGCACGCCACATGGCGCCGGTCGAGATCGTCTCCATCGACGAGATCGTGTTGAGTGGCGTCGAGATCGTCAGCGGGGGACGCACGCTGCGTGGCGACATCGAAGTCGTCCCCCAAGGTAAAGGCCTGCTCGTGAAAAAGGTCTCGCTCACTGTCGACAACGCGACCATCAACATCACGGGGCAAATCGCCGACTTGTCGGGCCCAACCGGCGAGCTGACGGTCAAGGCCGGCGCGCTCGATTTCTCGCACCTGCTCGAGTTCGTGTCGGACTTTTCGAAACACGCCGGGATCGACGCACGTTCGAGCACGGCTGCGCCCTCGTCAAGGGCGGCTTCCGCGTCGACCAAATCTTCGCCGATGAACATCGCCGTTACGATGGAAGCAGACCGCGCGACACTGGGAACGCTCGCGCTCGAGAAGCTCGCAGGGCGGGCGCACATCACATCAGGCGGGATGACGCTTCAGCCCATTTCCTTCGGCATATTCGGCGGCCGGTACGAAGGCTCCCTCGCGCTGACGCTCGGAGATGTGCCTGATTTTCGATTGAAGGCCAGGCTCTCGGGGATCGACGTGGACGCCGCCACGAAATTTGCGGGAAGCCCGAATACGATCACCGGACGACTTTCAGGAGATATCGACGTCACGGGGCGCGGACTGGACGCCAACAGTGTTGCGAAAAACGCCCGCGGCACGGCGCGCGTGGATATCGCCAACGGCGTCGTGAGAAACCTCGGACTGATTCAAGCCGTTGTCATCGCAACGTCGATGCGCGCCGGCGCCTCCTCTCAGAGCTCCGGCTCGAGGGACGAGCCATTCACACGGCTCGGAGGAACGCTGACGATGGCGAACGGCGAAAGTACGACCCGAGATCTGCAATTCGAGTCGAAGGATCTGAGCGTCGCTCTGACCGGCCTCGTCCGGTTGGACGGCAGCGTCGTCGACCTCAAAGGCCGCGCGCAGTTGTCCGAGGCGCTCACCCAACAGGCAGGGCGCGACCTGGTGCGCTACACACAAGAGCAGGGTCGAGTCACTTTGCCGGCGACGATCGGGGGCTCGGCGGAGAACCTGCGGGTCCGCATTGATGCGGCAGACCTCGCGAAGCGAGCCTTGGTCAACCGTGCCGGCGAAGAGGTCACGAAGGGACTCGGCAAGTTGTTCCGGCGTCGATAGTTGCCTCACGCAGCCCTCAGGTCCGCGGGTCAGTTTTTCGTTCAATTTTCTTGACGCCACCTGACGAGCCGGAATAAGGTGTCTTCGCTGCGTGACCCCCACACGCCTTCCCGAGGAGCATCATGATGCGTCTGACGATCGCCGTTGCCGTAGCTGTCACTCTCTGCGTCGTGGCCGTGGGCACCAGCAGTCCCCAGGACAATCCGAACCGAGGCCAAGGCCAACTGCACGCCCCGGAACCTCCGATCGCCGGCATTCATTGGGCGCGCGGCCAGGCGCCCGCACATCGGGGCGGCGGCTCACCGAATCTTCTCTTTCACGGCGGTCCCGTCATGACGGGAGGCGCGTACGTGGAGCCGATTTATTGGGGCGCGCGATGGAACGACGCCGCGTTCATAGGCGACAAGCAAACCGGCCTCAGCACGTTCTACTCGACCATCGGCGGTTCGTCCTATGAGGCGACCGACACGGAGTACACGGATGGAAGCGGCACGCGCGTGGGCACCATGGTGACGCTCGGCGTCGACCACGTCGACTTGTCGGCCGCTCCCCGCAGCGGAAGCCAGACGTCACCCATCCTCGCCGAAGTCTGCAGCAAGGCCGCGAACTTGCGGTCGGATGGCTACTATCCCGTCTATGTCGACACGCCTCGCGGCCACGCCGGCTTCTGCGCATGGCACAGCGTCGGCACGTGTCCCACTGGCGAGACGGTGCAGTTCGCGTTCTTCTTCAATCTCGACGGGGATTCCGGCTGCGATCCGGAAGATACGTCCGGCAAGCACTCGGAAGGCTTGGCGGCGCTGGCCAACGTCAGCGGACACGAGCTCTCCGAGGCTCTCACCGACCCCCACGTGAACGCGTGGTACGACGCGAACGGCCAGGAGAACGCCGACAAATGCGCGTGGTCGTTCGGAACACCGCTGCTCTCGTTCTCGAAAACGTCGAATTGGAAGATTCAGGGCAATTGGTCGAATGCGGCGTTCAACGCGCACACCGGCTACCCGAACCTGAGCGGACAGAACGGCTGCATCGACGGGGGCACCTTCAAGTAACCGGTCACACTATTTGGCATCGTGAAAGATGATGCCGAGCGTCTGACGCCGACCGGAGCGCACGCGGCTGACCCCGTGCCGCAGTGTCGCGCGGTAATGTCCGCGTGTGCTCCGAACCGGCCGATGACGAACCGGGAACATGACGCCGTCTCCCTGCTCGAGCGGCACGACTTCGATGCGCGACTGCTGTCTCGGGCGCTGCTCCGTCAGCGCGAACTCGCCGCCCGTGAAGTCGCGTCCAGGTACTGGCAGTAAAAAAGCGGCCTGCAGGGGGAACACGTGTTCTCCATACACGTCCTGGTGCAGGCAGTTGTAGTCGCCCTCACCGTATTGAAGCAACAGCGGCGTCGGCTTCGTTTGGCCGGCCTGGTGGCAACGTTCGAGGAACGTTGCGTGATCGTCAGGAAACCGTGCGTCGATCCCCATCGATTCATTCCACCGATTCGCGATTCTCGAGAGTGGCGGGAACAGCGTGCGGCGCAGTGTCGCCACAACGGGCGGCAACGGATCGGCGAAGTACTTGTATTCGCCGCGGCCGAAACCGTGGCGAGCCATCACCACGTGGCTGCGAAAGTGGACGTCCTCCGGATAAAGGGCTGCCAGGCCCTCACATGCTTCTGGCGGCAACACATTCCGCACGATGGCGCACCCGTACGCATCGAGGTCTGTGCTGATGCGATCCCAATCGAATCGTGAGGTCGGGTCGGCCATTCTCTGAGGCACGTCGTCCATTGGGTTCAGCCTGACGTACCTGGTGAACCGCATGCACTCCGAGTCTTGCTTTCAAAATCGCCGTTTGCCCGGCTATCGCGTCCGGCATTCACCCACGATCGGGCGCCAGCCTTCGACGTCGATCATGGCCTGGCTCACGCCTGAATTGGCCGACAGGCCGCCCCCAGTGGGAGCCTGACCAGGCGAAATCCGCACGCCGCCACCGATCCCGACACCGCCCGGCTCGTACTGACCCTTCTTCATCAGACCAGCGATCTCAATCATCGACCCTTCGTGCGCTTTGATCTCCGCCATCAATTTTTTGGGCCCGTTCATGCGCATGTGCATGCCCTCGGGAATGTTGACACTGCCTGGCTGATCTTCCGTGCGGTGGCCGGCCGTGAAGATATAACCCTTGGTGCATCCGGGAATGAACACGCGTACGGAGTCTTTCGGCACGGGTTTGTTTTCCTGCGCAGCCAACGGTCCGCTCAACATGGCGACGACGACGGTGATGACAGCAGTAATCCTCAATGACAACTCCACTCTGAGTATCCGCCTCTCACGCACACCAAGAATAGTAGACCAACGCCAGGCGGCATCCAGCGGGTATCGTGAAGGCTCAGAAAAAGGAGGCGCTGAACCAGGCAGTTGTCGCAGATGCGGTAATGTGGAGCTTCGAGGAGAACAGCATGAACCAGCCCGATCCGTTTGCAGACCTCAAGGCACGGCAGCGAGAGATGTGGGCCTCCTTCACACCGGCCGCCATGTTTACCACGCCTGTGGCAGGTCACCTCGTGACATTCGCAGGTATCGCCTCTGGTGAAGACGTACTCGACGTAGGGACCGGCACCGGAAACGTCGCCATCACCGCGGCACGGACCGGCGCACACGTGACCGGCGTTGACCTCACGCCCCCGTTGCTCGATCAGGCCCGCGAGAATGCGCGCATCGCGCAGACGCCACACATCGTGTGGACTGAAGGTGACGTGGAGAACCTGCCCTATCCGGACGCATCGTTCGACGTGGTGGTGAGCCAGTTCGGTCACATGTTCGCGCCCCGGCCCGAGGTCGCGGTGACGGAGATGCGCCGCGTCCTCAAGCCCGGCGGGCGCGTGGCGTTTGCCACCTGGCCGCCGGAGCACTTCGTCGGCCGGCTGTTTGCCTACGTCGGCCGCCATTTGCCGCCTCCCCCCGCCGGAGTGGCTCCGCCGCCGCAGTGGGGAAACCCGGCCATCATTGCCGAGCGGCTGGCCGCGGGCTTCGACACTCCGTTTTTCGCGCGCGGCGTGATGAGCGTCCCGGCGCTGAGCGCGGGGCACTTTCGGCTGTTCATGGAAAAGTCCGTCGGCCCTATCCAGAAACTGATGGAAGGCCTGGCCGGCGACCCGGAGAAGCTGTCGACGATCCGATCCGGGTTCGACGAACTGATGCGCCCGTACTACGCAAACAATGTCGTGCGCCAGGACTACATTCTCACGCGCGCCGTGGCCCGCTGACGCGTGAAGGCAAACGAATAGGGCGGGCGCGCGGTCAATGGCGACCACGCCGCCCGCCCGACATGAACGACGCGCTGTTGCTAGCGTCGCTCGTGCTCGAGCCGCTCCTCACGCTCGTGCCGCCAATGCCAGTAGGCGCGCCGTTGCGCAATTCTCTGGCGACGATACGCCAGATATGATCGATGATGCTCGGCGAGATAGGCCCGGTAGGCACGCTCCTCACCCGCGTTCCAAGGATGATAGTCGTGCCGATACGGATCGTAGACTCGCACCGTAATCGTGGTGCTGGCGCGCCCCTCTGCAGCCATCGCACTCGTCGTCGCGACCAGCGGCGCCGCCAGCACAACCGTTACCACGAAGGCGGAGAACATCTTTCGCATCAGCTCACCTCCCTGCTGATTAGTATTCGCAAGGGGAAGGCCATCCGCTCCCGCCTGAGGAAAATCCACGATCAGCCACCTGAGGTGGTACATTCGAGTGAACAGTTGAGCCTTTCGTGGAACAGTAGAACCTCTTCCAACACTTCACAATCTATGAGCGAAGGTTATAGCGAACGGGTCGAGGCAGAAGGCCACCTGATCGATTCGCAGCTCTTGAACGTCATCTTCGACACGGTCATCAAGAACGGGGCGTCGTTCGAGGTGCTCCATTTCGACATCGGGCGAACCAACGACGAGCCGTCGAAACTGGCGATGCTGGTCACGGCGCCGCGGGAGCGCGAGCTGCACGCCGTCCTGGAGGAGCTGGTCGCGCTGGGATGCCGCCTCGCACGCGAGCAGGACGTGCGCCTTCGCGCCGCGGATCTCAACGGCTGCGTGCCTGACGACTTCTACTCGACGACGAATCACCGGACGCTCGTACGGCAGGGAGGCCGTTGGATCGACGTGGTCGAGCAGCGGATGGATGCCGTCATCGTGCTCGAGGGCGACCGCCCGGTGTGTCGCAAGCTGCGCGACGTCCGCGCGGGAGACGCGATTGTCTGCGGCGTGGAAGGCATTCGGGTCGTGCCGGAGTTCCGCGACCGCGATCGGCTCGGCTTCGCGTTCATGACCCACGAGATCTCGTCGGAGCGGCGAGTCGAAGTCAGCGTCGCGCGCCTCGCGGCGATGATGCGCGAGGTGAAAGCGAGCGGCGGCCGTCTGGCCGTCGTCGCAGGCCCGGTGGCGATTCACACTGGCGGCGGTGTCTACTTCTGCGATCTCATCCGCTCCGGATATGTGGATGTGCTGCTCGCCGGCAACGCGCTCGCCGTGCACGACGTCGAGCAGGCGCTGTTTGGCACGTCGCTCGGCGTGGAGTTGGAAACGGGGAAGCCGATCGAGGGTGGGCATCGACATCACATGCGGGCGATCAACGCCGTCAGCCGTTGCGGCGGGCTGCGCCAGGCGGTCGAGCGGGGAGTGCTCGCGTCCGGCGTGATGTACGAGTGCATCACGCACGGCGTCCCATTCGTCCTCGCCGGCAGTATTCGTGACGATGGTCCGCTGCCAGACACCGTGATGGATCTGGTCGAGGCGCAAAATCAATATGCGGCGGCGCTGCGGGGAGTGAGCGTGGTGCTGGTGCTGTCAACGATGCTGCACGGGATCGGCGTCGGGAACATGCTGCCCTCCTGGGTCCGTACCGTGTGCGTCGATATCAACCCGGCGGTCGTGACCAAACTGGCCGACCGCGGATCAGGGCAGGCGATCGGGATCGTGACAGATGTCGGACTCTTTCTGCGCCAGCTCTCGCAGGAGCTTGCGCGGTAGATCTTGACCTTGGATCTGGCCCCAACATTGCGAGGTCCTTCAGCGCGCGCCGATCTCGAGGGTGCGCGTCGCTAACCAATGCATAGGAGCCGTGACCCATGGCCCAAACCGGTACGCTGCATGACGCCTTTCTGGACGAATTACGCGACGCCTACGATGCGGAAAAACAACTGACGAAAGCCTTGCCGAAGATGGCGAAGGCCGCGACGTCGCCCGTGCTGCGCGATGCGTTCCAGACGCACCTGGAGGAGACGCGCGGTCACATGGAGCGCCTCGAGCAGGTGCTCGAAGGCCTCGGCGAGAAGATCCGCGGCAAACACTGCGATGGCATCGAGGGCATCATCGAAGAAGGTCAGTCGGTGATGGGTGAGCATTTCGACGACACCACCATGGATGCGTGCCTGATCGCGTCCGGTCAGCGCGCGGAGCACTATGAAATCGCGGTGTACGGCACGCTGGTCGCGTGGGCGCGCGCGATGGGACACACCGATCAGGCCGAGCTGCTGCACGAAACGTTGGAGGAAGAAAAGGCGGCCGACGAGAAGCTCACCTCGCTTGCGGAAGCAGGCATCAATCAGGGAGCTGCCGACGCCGCACACCCGTACAAGGACATGGAAGAGGACACCAAGAAAGCTCAGCGCGCGGGTCGGTCGAAGTCGCGAGCGCCCGTTCACGCCAGACACTAGCCGTGTCGGCCGGACGATCCATTCGGCGGTGGGTGGTCCGGCCTCTCCGGCGAGACGCCTGAGCTCAAATCGCGTCGCTCGGCACCGCCACCCTCTCCACGCGCTCGGCTGTTCCCCCTCCAAATGCCACGACGGTAGCCATTACATCTGACTCGGGGTCGCCATGCCCGCGCGCGTTGACGGGCGGATCCGCGCGCCCAGCACAGGAATTTCTTGCGTGAGCAAGATGAGGGACGCGCGGTAAGATGCCTTCGGCGGACGACCTAAGGAGCCGACGATGTTAAAAGGATTCAAAGCGTTTCTGCTGCGCGGCAATGTCGTGGATCTGGCGGTCGCCGTCGTCATCGGCGGCGCCTTCAGCGCGGTCGTGGCGGCGCTGGTGAAAGATCTGTTGACGCCGCTCATTGCCGCCATGGTCGGCAAACCCGATTTTTCGGCCATCCAGTTCACGGTCAACGGCAGCAAATTCCTCATCGGCGACTTCGTCAACGCGGTCGTCGCCTTTGTGCTGGTGGCGGCGGCGATCTACTTCTTCATCGTGACGCCGATGAACATGGTGATGGCCAGGCGGCGACGGGGGGAAACGCCTCCGGATCCGACGGTGAAGAAATGCCCCGAATGCCTCAGCGAGGTGCCGATCGCGGCGCACCGGTGTGCGTTTTGTACCCAGCCGCTCGACGCGACTGGCGCGGCGCGATCCGCGAGATAGCCGTGTTCCACGTTCGACCGTCGCGGGTTGAACAGCATGAGATGATGGTCATTCGGAGGTCGATCAATGAGAAGCACGAAGTTCGCTGCGGCCGTCCTGCTCGCGCTGCTTGTGGGGATCGCCCATGTGGCGTCGGCGCAACCGGCTGTCACCGACGCTGAGATTCAGCGCCTGCAAGACGGCCTCAACGCCGCGTCGCAAGATATCTCACAACTCCGGGGACGGGACGCCGCGCAGGCGTCCCACCTTCAGAGAGAGCTGGACGATGCGCGGGACGAAGTGGGCTACATGAAAGTGAAGCTGCGCAAGAACGAGCCGGTCGCCCGCGAGGAGTACTGGACGCTGCGTGATCGCATTGAGAACATTCAGTCGCGCGCGCGCGGCGAAGGACCCGTGGCGGCGCCCGATCGCGACGAGCGGCCGGCGCCTCCCGTGCGCCGCTCGAACGGCCACGAAATTCCGGTCGGCACCGAATTCGACGTCCGCTTGCAGAACTCCCTGAGCTCGGGGAGCGCACAGGTCGAGGATCGCTTCGAAGCGACCACGATGGTGGACCTGCTGGAAAACGACCGCGTGCTGGTCCCGGCCGGTTCGGTGCTGCGCGGCGTCGTGAGCTCGGTGAACAAGGCCGGGCGTATCAACCGCAAAGGCAGCATGACCGTCGTCTTCGATCGGATCACGATTCGCGGCCGCTCCTATCCGACGCGCGCCACGGTGGAGCAGGCGTTGGAGAGCGAAGGGATCCGCGGCGAGGCGGGGAAGATCGGCGCGGGGGCCGGCGTCGGCGCCGTGCTCGGCGCGATCCTCGGCGGGGCGAAGGGCGCGCTCGCCGGGATTCTGATCGGCGGCGGCGGCGTGACGGCGGCGACCGACGGGAAGGACGTCGACCTGCCGGCCGGCACGATCCTTCGGGTGCGGTTGGACTCGCCGCTCACCCCGGATTGATTCGGGCCGGCCGCGCGGGCCGCCTGTTTCAACACAAAGGACTCGAAGGACACAAAGGAAGCCAAAATGGTCTCACCTTCGTGTCCTTGGTGCCTTCGTGGTAATCCAGAGCCGCTACGAAGATCAGAAAACCGCTATAAGGCCCTCGCGCGATGCCCGGCCTAATGCAGCACCGTGATCACGCTCGCGGGGTGGATCTCCATCCACCCATGATTCGTGTCCAGCACATAGCTGCCGGTCACCTGCACGTGCGCGCCGACCGGGGGGATCAGCACTGAACCTTTGAAGCTACCGCAGGCGACAGGCGCAGCTGGAATATCGGAGTGGAAGGCCGCCTGGCAGATGGCCTCGACGTTCAGGTTGCCGGCGAGATCGGTCATGTTGCCCTTGTTCAGGAGATTCGTGAACGGCGCATCGAGCGTCAGCGGCATGTCGACGTCGCCATCGTCGCTCGTGTGCTCGCCGGCGATGACGCCCGTGACGGTTTGACACGAGCTGGACACTTTCAGTCTCGTGGGATCGTACACGTGCGTCCAGAGGGTGGGATCACATTGCGGCGTGATCGGTGTCGGGGCTGCACTGGGCGAGGAAGCTGGCGTCGACGCGGCGGGCATCGGTGTGTTGGAACCACAGCCGAAGGCCGCCGTGCCGACCAACGCCAGGACGCAAAATATTCTCGGGCTGGTCATGGCGGCCACATCGTGAGCAAGTTTTGCGCCTGGCGGTCCGGCCGCTCGCTTTTGACGGCTCTACGGCCGGGACTCCACGGTCGAGGTCGACAGCTACTGCACGGCGAAGGTGGCGAGCAGCGGACGATGATCCGACGGCATGATGCCGTTTGCGTCGCGCGTGTCCACAACCTGTACGTGCTGCAGTGTGAGGTGCTGCTCGCCGTGCGAGTAGAACACGTAATCGATCCGGCCGTTTCGCGTATAGCCGTTCGGGTTGTCCGGCGCCGACTGCTGGATGCCCAGCTTCACCGCTTCCGCCCACCCGTCGTAATAAGCTTTCGTAAAGGTTCCAATCTCGGTCGAGTACGGCAGGGCGTTGAAGTCGCCGAGGACGATGCGATCTTCGGCAAAGCCGGCCGCGTAGGGCACGAGCTCGTTCACCTGGATGATTCGATTGCCTTCATCGTACGGATCGAGGTGCGTCGACATCACGTTGATGTTCCGGCCATTGACCGAGACCGTGATGCCGCCGACGGTCCGGTCGCGCCCGGTGCTGTACTCGTGGCGGTAACTCGCACTGAACGGAATCTTCGACAGAATCGCGTTGCGAATGCCAGGCGACGTCCACTGGCCGTAATCCTGGATGTCCCACGTGTACCAGGTGACACCGGTCTTCTGCTGGAGCATTGCCTGGTACTGCAGGACGCCGTTCCCGCTGTCGTATGAGTCCTGCGACTCGATCTCCACCAGCGACACGATGTCGGGATTCATCTTGACGATCCAATTCGCGACGCGGTTCGGATCGTAGATGCCGTCCGTGCCGATGCCGCCGTGGTGCACGTTGTACTGGAGGACCTTCAGCGTGCCGCTCGTCGCCGTGCTCGGCGCCGGCGGCGGCGTGGCAGTCGTCGTGACGCTGCCATACGTGACGACGAGCGAGGGGCGATTGGCCACCGTGACATCATTGGGCGTGTAGTACCTGCCGGTACGAGTCGCTTGTCGGGGCATCGAGGTCGATCAGCGCGATGCGGGTATAGCGCGACGAGCCGAGCGCGCCGGAGACGACCGACTTCGCCAGCGCCGTGACGTTGAAGCTGACGCGCGTGCCGGCGACGTTGCTGACCGACTGCACCGCGATTTGCGCACCGAGATCGCCGCCAGCCGTCGTCCAGCTCTCGCCGGACCGGCGCTGGTTCCACGTGGTTTCAGTTTCGGTCCACGACTGTGTCACCTGGTACGCCGCGATCCGACGGGTCGTCGCGGCACTGGCGGTCTTCACGACGAGCGTGAGAATCGCGGAGGTGACGTTACTTCCAACCGGAATCGTGGTCTGGGTATCGAACTTGAGGAGCGCATGGCGCTCGTAGCTCATGTCGGTCGCCTGGCGCGTCTCGAGCAGGGTGCCAATGTTCGTATTCGCGTAGGTGCCGCCGCGCAGTGTGGCGTATACGACCTGTGTAGAGGGCGCGCTGAGCGTCACAGTCGTTTGCGCAGAAGCCGCCAGCGCGCTCGCCAACATCGCGGCACACGCCAGCGCGATCTGTACACACCCACGTCGATCTCCGGCAGACACACGTGCCCGCATGAGTCCTCTCCTTCGCGAAATTGCCGTTCGTTCGTTGATGAAGACGCGCGCCGGGACGGCGAGCGTCGCTCGCGGTCACGCGAGGGCAAAGGCTGAGCCAGGATCAGAATGGTCGAAAACACGAGGGAAAAGTCGAGTTGTTCGAATGCGTCTGGGCAGAGCGCCCAAAAACACAACTCAACCTTATGACGTGAATTACACACGGGCTTCAGACATGGCGATAAATCGCAATGTTTTTTGAGCTCAGCACTGTGTGCGCAGATACTGACCAGTTCTGATTCAGAACACGACGGAGCTCAGATCGATTTGAGACCGGACGGCGTGTCGATTTCTGTCCAGATGTTGAACAGACGTAGAATCGAGCGCGATCAGGAGTCAATTGCGATGAATCAACAGCCCTCACCGGAGCTTTTCTTTTCGACCGTCTTTGCGTTCCAGCGCACATTCGCGCTCAAGGGCGCGATCGACCTGGACCTGTTCACCGCGATTGCCGAAGGCAAGTCGACGGCGAAAGCGATTGCGGATCGGTGTCAGGCTTCGGAGCGGGGGACGCGCATTTTGTGCGACGCGTTGACGATCAACGGCTTTCTGACCAAACAGGACGGCGCGTACGCGTTGACGCCGGATTCTGCGATGTTTCTGGATCGGCGCTCGCCGGCCTATCTGGGCGGCGTGACGGAGTTCCTCAACGATTCGACCATCATCAACTCGAACAGCGACGTCGCCGCCATCGTCCGCAAGGGCGGCACGGTGCTGCCGCAAGAGACGGTCTCGCCGGAGAATCCGGTGTGGGTCTTGTTCGCGCGCGCCATGATGCCGATGATGATGATGCCCGCGAAGGCCATGGCGGAGATTGTCCGCGTTGATGCAAACAAACGAGTCAAGCTGCTCGACATCGCCGCCGGGCACGGCATCTTCGGCATCGCCTTCGCGCAGGCGTATGCGAACGTCGACGTCACGGCCTTGGACTGGGCCCCGGTGCTGGAAGTCGCCAAGGAGAACGCGCAGAAGTTCGGGGTGGCGGGTCGCCATCATCTGCTGCCCGGCAGTGCGTTCGATGTGGACTTCGGCAGCGGATACGACCTGGTGCTGCTGACCAATTTTCTTCACCACTTCGACGCGGCGACGAACGAGACGTTGCTGAAGAAAGTCCACGCGGCACTGAACCCGGGTGGCCGCGCCGTGGCGCTGGAATTCATCCCGAACGACGACCGCGTCACGCCGCCCATGCAGGCCGGCTTTGCCCTGACGATGCTGGCGTCCACGGCGGCGGGGGACGCCTACACGTTTGCGGAGTTCCAGCGGATGTTCGCCCACGCCGGATTTGCGCGTAGCGAGATGCACGAGGTGCCGCCGTCAGAGCGACTGGTCGTGTCTTACAAATGAACGAGCGCTATTGAAACCTCGCCGGTGTCGTCGAACGTCGGGTTGCAGTCCGCGTTCAGGCCGCCTGAAGGCACACTACGAGGATCTGGGCTCAGTCAGATCGACAGACGAGGACAGGGCGATAGCGCCGTGGAGCGTCCGATACAACGGACAGTGCATGGCATACAGCCCGTGCACGCGTTCGACGACGTCGCGGCTCTGCTCGAGTGCGGCCAGACGCATCGCTACGTGAATGCGGCGGATCACCAGCACGCCGTCTTCGGTTTCGACCTCGCCCGTCACGTCGGCCGTGAGCCGGCCGTCGCTTGCATCGATGTGACGCGCTTCCAGCGCGCCTCCAAAGGTGCCCATCATTCAACCAGCGGTCGCCGCGATCACGTAATCGATCGTCGACGCGTGCGATTCGGTCAGCTTCGCCGGATCGACTTTGTAGTGCTCAGCGATCGCGCCGTGAACGCTGAAGACCACGGGCAGCGCTTCGCCGGGTACGTGCGCGATCCGCAGCGGACCCTTCCGCCGTTCGATGTGTGCCCGCGATGTGTACACGACTGTCGACATCATCTCTCCTTCATGGCCGTTTGGCGCGTTCGAGATCGAGCGGCTTGATGCCGATGGTCCACGACAGCGGCATCGACAGCGGAGGAAAACACACCGCGTCGTCGCACGCCTGATAGTCGAATGTGCCCGTGATGGTCATCGTCGCCATCCCTTTGAGAGCGGCGCTTCCCGCCTTCGACGCGTCGAGCATCACGTCCTGAACGATTCGGAACGGGTGCTGATAGACCGGGACGTGCTCGTTGAGCGGCTTGAAGAAATAGTCCTCGGGCTTCGGGAGTTGTGCCGCTCTGATCGCGAGGCCGGGCTGCGGCTCCAGCTTCAGCGCGACTGGTCGATAGCCCGACGCGTTCGGCGCGTATACGTGCACGTGCGCGGCGGGCGTCACGTCCAGCACCAGCGAAAAGTGCGTGCCGGGAGCGGCGACCTGATCCGTCGAGTACGACGTCAGGTCGAGATGGGCGCCCTTGATCCTCGTGGCGGGCGCGTCGACGTGACGGCCCAACCGGACCAGCAGGCTGGACACCGTGTTCCGCTCCTCATACGTCGGCTCGAACACCCTCGACGTCACGACGGCATTCCGATCGACGATGAAGGTCCCAGGGAATGGATAGCCGTACAGCTGATTCTTCGGATCGATCGTCGTGTTCAGAATCCCGTACTTCTTGATGATCGTCGAGCCCGCATCCGACAGCAGCGGAAACGTGATGCCGCGTCGCGCGGAGAAATCGGCGAGCACAGTGGTCGGGTCGTAGCTGATGGCGGCGAGTCCCAGTCCACCCTTGCGGATTTCGTCAAGCCGGCCTTGCAGCTCCACGAGCTGCGTTTTGCAGTACGGTCACCAATCCGCCGATCGGAAGAAGACAATCACCGCGCCGTTCGGTCCGAGGATCGATTTCAGCGAATGCGGCGCGCCGTGCTGGTCGGGGAGCGTGAAATCCGGTAACGTCTCGCCGATCTTCGGGCCGACAGCCTCGACATCGACGGTCGCCGCCGGAACGGTTGACTGCGGAGCCGCTGTCGGTCCCTCCGTCATCGCCAGTGCCACCAGGCAGATGCCAAGACCGAGGCCAAGTCCGCGGAGTTCATGCAGCATACATGCACAATACCCGACGGCCGCGAATTTATTCCCTGATGTGCCGAATGGTGCGCCCGCGTCCGAAGATCTTGCCGTTGCGACGGATCCCAGTGCGGCGGCGTCTAACGACTCGCGCCCGAGTGCGCGTTGGAGGCATAGGAAAGATATGGTGACCGTATCATTGTTCGTTCGACTCGAGGCCAAGCGCGGCAAAGAGAAGGAGGTAGAGGCATTCCTGCGGGGCGGCCTCACGCTGGTTCAAGCCGAGCCGGCGACGACGGCGTGGTTCGCGCTGCGCATGGGGCCGTCGACGTTCGGCATCTTCGATGCGTTCCCTGATGAGGCGGGGCGCCAGGCTCACCTCGCCGGTCGCGTCGCCGCGGCGCTGATGGCACAGGCGGCCGACCTGTTCGCCGAGGCGCCGGCGATCGAAAAGATCGACGTGCTCGCGGCCAAGCTTCCCGGCTAGAGTCGTTTCCCGATCGCGTGATGCCGAATTGAAACGGCGTCAGTGAATGGCGGCGTGCTTCACCACGCCGCCATCAACGTCCGCCACCGGATGCGACACGATGAACGCGTGCGGATCGGCGGCGCGTGCGATCGCCTTCACGCGCCCGATTTCAAGGCGGGTGACGACGCAGTAAAGGATGTCCTGATCGACGCCGCTCAGGCCGCCGTAGCCTCTGTACACGGTGACGCCGCGTTCCAACTCCAGCGTAATGCGCTCCCGGATGGCGGCATCATGCCGGGAGATAATCGTGATCGCGGTGAACTCCTCCAGTCCGTAAATCACAAAATCCAGCGTTCTGGCGGCCGTCACGTACGTCAGGATGGAGTAGAGCGCCGGCTCAATCCCGAGGACCGACATCGCGACCAGAAACAGGGCGATGTTGAAGAGCAGAATCACATCGCCGACTTTCAGGAGGTTGGTGCGCTTGCTGATCAGCAGCGCCGCGATCTCGGTGCCGTCGAGCACCGCGCCGCCCCGCACCGCCAGGCCGATTCCGCCGCCGATGAACAACCCGCCGAATACGGCCGTCAGGAGGCGATCGGGCGTGACGTCTGGAAAATGAATCGTCGCCAGGGCGCCGGCAAGCCCCGTGATCGCCAGCGCGCTGCGCACCGCGAACGCCCCGCCGAGCTGGCTGTAGCCGACGACCACGAATGGCGCGTTGACCAGCGGCAGCCACAGCGACAGCGGCATCGTCGTGATTTGGGCCAGGAGCATCGAGATGCCCGTCACGCCGCCGTCGATGAAATTGCTCGAGAGCAGGAATCCCTTGAGGCCCATGCCGGCGGCCAGGATGCCTGCGCCAATCAGCAGCGCGTTGAGGGCTTCGCGGCGAACTCTCAGCATCGGATGAGCTCCGTTTCGCAGGATGAGCTTCCGGGACAGGTCTCCTCAGGTGACGCGGAAACCTGTCCCCACGATTTTTCCTCGCGTCACGCGGAGACCTGTCTCCATGTTCCAGGCGATCCGGCGTACGAATTGCGTCCGCCTCAACGACGACCGGACATCTCGCGCAGATGTGCGAGGCGGAACCACGCAAAGAGGCCGGCCGCGACGGCCGCGGTGGCCATCACCCCGGTGGAGATGGCGAGCCGCGGGAAGGATGACCAGCTGAACAGACACGTGATACCGGAGGCGACTGCCAGGTAGGTCAGCCACTGCGCTACCTGATACATCGCCGCCGACGACTCCCACCATCGCATCGCGTCGTTATTCTGAGCGCCGCCGCGGCGCGGGTCAAACGAAAGGCCGCCGTGCTCGTGTCATTTGTGTACCATCCAGCAGTGTGTTACGTACCGAAACTTTGCAGCACCGCTCGAGCCGCGAGCGTGTTCAGCTGTCGATCGCGCCTTGGATGAATGATCCATATTCTCGCGAAACGCCACGTCCACACGCTTGCCGATTTTGCTTCGTCGAACGTGCTCCTGGCCTTCGACTATGACGGCACGCTCGCGCCGATTGTGTCGGACCCGGCGGTGGCGCGTCTGCCGCGCGCCACGCGCCACCTGCTGGCGTCCGCCGCAGACCGGTATCCCTGCGTGGTCATCTCCGGCCGTGCGCGACATGATGTGACGAAGCGCGTTGGCCGCATTCCGCTGTTTCACGTGTCGGGCAATCATGGTCTTGAACCGTGGGGGCAAACGGCCGGCTACGCTCGCCGCGTCAAAGGGTGGGTTCGCCGGCTCAGAGAACGCCTCGCTGCGTACTCAGGAGTTGTCGTCGAGGACAAGACGTACTCGGTGACCATTCACTACCGGAACGCCGTGCACCGGCGCCGGATGCTCGCGGCGATCGACGAGGCGGTGCGCGGGCTCCGCGGCGCGCGCTCGCTCGGCGGCCAGGACGCGATCAGCCTCGTGCCCAGCGGCGCACCGACCAAAGGCGTGGCACTCGAACAGGCGCGGCTCCTGCTCGCGTGCGACACGGCGATCTACGTCGGCGACGATCAAACGGACGAAGACGCCTTCAGCGCCGCACAGGCCGATCGGCTCCTCGCGATCCGGATTGGTGCGCAGCGGCGGTCGCGGGCGTCCTACTACCTCAGGAATCAGTCCGAGATCGACGATCTCCTGCGCGCACTGCTGGCGTTCCGCCCGTTGAACCCGTGTCTCGCGCCGCCAGGCCGGCGGTCACCGGGATTCCGGCGTCTCTTCAACGCCTGCAGCGCCTGGTGCCACGACGGGTTGTCGATCGCGCACCGCGCAGAACGTGAAGAGGCATGACGCCGAACCGGCCTTCCGTGTCGCGCGACACGCGTCTGCTGCTTGGGATCGTCCTCGTCTCGATCGCGCTGCTCTGGCTTCTGGCGCGAATCCGGTTTCCCGATCGTGTCCCGACGCCGAATCCGGTGCCGCCGGTGCTCGCCCAGCTCACCGCCCCGTCGGCGTTCCAGGACATCGCCGCGTCAGTGGAGACGCTCCAGCCGCGGCTCGAGCCGCTGATCGCCGCCGTCGACACGCAGCCGCCGCATCAGCGATACGCCCTCGCCTCGACGCGGACCGTGTCGGCCCTGCGATTCCGAGACGACCTCGCGGTGGCGCTCATTGGCGGAAGCTCCGGCGCCGATGCGCCGGACACGCGGGTGATTGGCGCCACCGAGATCGCGCGCGACCCGGCGTCGCAGCTGGCGGTGATTCGTCTGCCGGCCGGCACGGCGCCGCTGTTGTCGACCTGGACGCCGCGGTGGCTGCCCTCTCCACGCGTCATGATTGCCGCCGCGGTCTGGCGCAACGGCATTTCGTTCCGGCCGATCTTCATCGGCTCCCTGCAGTCTACGGCGAGCCCGACGTGGATGGGGACGATCTGGACGCTGCCGCCGCCGGTCGATCTCGACGCCGGCACGTTCGTCTTCACCACCGACGGCGCGCTGGCCGGCCTTGCCGTCGGCCGCGGTAGTCAACACGCTCTGGTGCCCGCCGAGACCGTGCTCGACATCGCCGATCGCCTCACTCGCGACGGACAAAAACCGCGCGGTCATCTCGGCATCGAAGCGCAGTCGCTCACGCCCGCGCTGGCCGCCGCCACCGGCGCGAAGACTGGCGTCATCGTCTCGTGGGTCGATCCGAACGGACCGGCGGCTGGCGTGGTGAGCGTCTCGGACGTCATCGATCGCCTTGGCAACGACGCGGTGTCGTCGGTCGAGGAGTGGCAGGCGCGCACGGCGCGCCTGGTGGCGAACGAGTCGATCGGGCTCGGCGTGCTTCACCAGAATCAGATCCGCGACGTACGGGTGACCGCGAGCGCCGTGATCGCGCCCGCCGTCGCGCAGAGCGATCGGTCGCCGGGGCTCACGCTCCGCACGCTTCCCCGCGTCGGCGCCACCGTCATTCGTGTGGATCCGGATTCGCCCGCCGCGCGCGCCGGGCTCCAGGTTGGGGACGTCCTGACGCTCGTTGGCGGCGTCGAGGCGCCGACGGCCGCACAGGCCGCGCACGAGCTCGCCGCCGTCGCGCGGGAACGGCCGATTCTGCTCGGACTCAATCGCGGCGCCACGCACTACGTTCTGGCCCTCGAAAGAACGTGGTGAGAGAACAGCCGCTCGACTCCGTGGCTCCCGCCGTCGATGGCGCGCGCCGCCGGTGGCCGTCACGCCGGCTGGCAACGGGACTCTCGCCAACGCCAAGGCCCGGCCTCGTGCTGCTCCTCATCGGCCTGGCACTCGGTCCTCATGGTCTCGGCGTGCTCTCGGTGCCGGCCCTCGACTCGTTGGACCCCGGCATTTCGGTGGCACTGGCCGCGCTCGGGGTTCTTGTCGGCCTCGGCATCGACGCGCGGCGGCCGAGCGAGGGCCGTCTGCTCGGCGCGGCGAGTCTCGAAACTGTCGCGACGATTCTGCTGATGGCGCTGGGGATTCTGATGATCCGCGGGCCGCTGTTCATGCGCGATCAGATCCCCTGGCTGCTGGCGCTGATGCTCGGCATCTGCGCAGCATCCTCGTCCGCCGCCGCGGACACATCCGGCACCGCCGTCGGTGTCTTCGGCGCGCGCATCGCGGAGCTCGACGATGTGCTGCCGATCGCGCTCGGGGTGCTGGCTGTCGTCTGGACGCGGCCGGGCACGCCGGCCGCCGTCGCGTGGTTCGTCGTGCGCGCCGCCGTGATCGCCGTGGCCATCGCCTTCGCCACGTGGCTCCTGATCACGCAGACCACGTCTGAAAGCGAGCAGCGGGTGTTTGCGATCGGCGCGTTGCTGCTGCTTGGCGGCGCCGCCGCGCATCTGTCGCTGTCGGCACTGTTCGCCGGACTGATCGCCGGCGTGTGCTGGAACGCCGCCGGCGGCCTGGGGCGGGAAAGTATCGCGCGCGATATGCGCTACCTCCAGCATCCCCTCGTTGTCCTCTTGCTTGTCGTGGCCGGCTCACGGCTGGAGATCTCGATCGATCGCGTCGGTCTCGTCGTCGCGTACGTCGTGCTGCGGCTTGCGGGAAAGCGCGTGGGCGGGTGGCTGGCGGCTCGCGCCGTCCCGCATGGCCCGCCGGTTGATCCGGGATTCTCGCTCAGCTCGCCAGGAGTCGTCGGCATCGCGATCGCGCTCAACGTGCTCCAGGCGAACGGCGGATCGGCCGCGAGCAAAACGCTCTTTGCTGTGGTCGTCGTGGGATCGCTCGGATCGGAGCTGCTGTCGCTGCTCATTTCACGCCGGGAGGGTGCGTGAAGCGCTTGCTTGCGGTTGCGATCGTCGCGGTCGCACTGGTGTGGGTTCGTCGACTCGGGACGCCGGGCGTCGATCTTCCGACCACGGCTCTGGCGCTCGGCTTCACGCTGGTGGTTGCGATGGTCACCGGCGAGCTCCTGCGCCGGTTCCGCCTCCCGCGGCTGACCGGCTACCTCCTGTTCGGCGTGCTGATTGGTCCTTACCTCGGGAATGTGATTACCCAGCCGATGGCGAGGCAGCTCCAGACGGTCAACGGCATCGCCACGACGCTCATTGCCTTCATCGCCGGTCTGACGCTCAACTTCGAACGCATCGGCCGCGGCGTCGCCGGCGTCACGCGGATGATCGCGACGACGCTCGCGGTCGCGATGGCTGGCGTATTCGCAGTCGCCTGGATCGCCTGGGCCTGGCTGCCTGTTGCACCCGACGCGACGGGCGCCGCGAAACTGGTGATGGTCGCGTTATTCGTCATCATCGTCGTCAGTTTCTCGCCGACGATGACCGCCGCCGTGATCTCGGAGACGGGCGCACGGGGACGCCTCAGCGATCTGGTGCTGGCCATCGTCGTCGTCGCCGACCTCGTGGCGCTGGTGCTGTTCTCGCTGGCGATGCAATTCGCGCGCGTGGCTCTCGTCGCGGGCGCCGGCGCGGAGGTGAATGTCCTGGTGCGCCTCGCCTGGGAGATTGGCGGCGCGCTCGCATTCGGCAGCCTCGTCGGTGCGCTCTTCGCGTTGTACCTGCGGTACGTCGCGCGCGAGGTCACGCTCGTCCTGCTCGGTCTTTGTGCGCTGCTCAGCCAGGTCGGTGCGACGCAGGGCTTCGAGCCGCTGCTGGCCGCGATGGCCGCCGGCATGGTGATTCAGAACGTCGCGGTGCCGCAAGGCGATGCGCTCAAGGTGGCCATCCAGCGCGGCGCGCTGCCGGTGCTGGTGGTGTTCTTCGTGGCCACGGGCGCTTCGCTCCAGCTCGATGCGTTGACGACGATGGGCTTTGTGGCGATCGCGCTGGTCGGGGCGCGCATCGCGTCGATCCGGCTGGGCGTGCTCGCCGGCTTGCGCGCGTCTGGCATCGATCGACGCACGGGCGACTACGCGTGGACCGGACTCGTCTCGCAGGCCGGCATCACGCTGGGGCTCGCGTCCGTGCTGGCGACCGAATTTCCGCCGTGGGGCATCCGCGTGCAGACGATTCTCGTCGCGCTCATCGCGATCGACGAGCTGGTCGGTCCGCTGTTGTTTCGCACGGGCCTCGCGAGAGCCGGGGAGATCGACGCCCGCGTGCGGCGTCCGCTGATCGTCGTGTCGAATCGCGAGCCCTACCTGCACAACTACCAGCCGGACGGCGCCATTGCCGTCGCCGCGTCGGCAGGCGGTGTGGCGGTGGCCCTCGACGCGCTGATGCGCGAGCGCGACGGCGTGTGGATCGCGTACGGCGACGGCACCGCCGATCGTGCGGTCGTGGACGCCCGCGACCGGGTGCGCGTGCCGCCCGACAGTCCGTCCTATCAGCTGCGGCGGCTATGGCTCGACCCAGCCGAGTACGCGGCGTACTACGGCGGCTTCGCGAACGAAGGGCTGTGGCCGCTGTGCCACCTGGTCGACGTGCGGCCGCAATTTCGCAGCGAGGACTGGGCGGCGTATCAGTCCGTCAACGCGCGGTTCGCCGCCGCCGTCGATGAAGAGCTGCCGACGCCGGAAACGCCGGTCTTCATTCAGGACTATCACCTGGCGCTGGTGGCGGCGCGGCTGCGCGAGCGCCGGCCCTCCGCGCGCACTGCGCTCTTCTGGCACATTCCGTGGCCGTATCCGGATCGACTGCGCATCTGTCCGTGGCGGCGCGAGATCCTGGCGGGACTGCTCGCCAACGATCTGGTGGCCTTCCAGCTCGAACGCGATCGGCGGAACTTCGTGATGGCCGTCGAGGACGAGCTCGATGCCGAAGTGGACGCGGACGGCCAGCGCATCTGGTTCGGCGGGCGCGTCTGCACGGTCACGGCGGCGCCGATCGGCGTCGACTACGATCGCATCCAGAGCGTCAGCGGCGATTCAGCGCTCGCGCTCGAGCAACAGCGGCTGCGGCAGACGTTCGGACTCGACGCTCCGATTCTCGGATTGGGCGTGGATCGTCTCGACTACACCAAAGGCATTCCGGAGCGGCTCGAGGCGCTCGATCGCGTCTTCACGCGCCGGCCGGACCTGCGCGGCAAACTGACGTTCCTGCAGATCGGCGTGCCGTCCCGCTCGAGCCTCGACAGCTACAGCGCCATCGAAGCCGAGATCGATCGCAAGGTGAGCGACGTGAACCGGCGGCACGGTCTGCCGGGACTGCCGCCGCCGATCTATTACCACAAGGCCGCCCTCACGCTGCCAAGCCTCGTCGCGCTTTATCGTCTCGCGCATTTCTGCATCGTCAGCTCGCTGCACGACGGGATGAATCTCGTCGCGAAGGAATTCGTCGCCGCGCGCGACGACGAGGATGGGGTGCTCGTGCTCAGCGCGCTCGCCGGTGCCGCGCAAGAGCTTCGCGACGCGTTGATCATCAACCCGTACGACATCGACGATTTTGCGGACGCGCTGATGAGGGCGCTCGACATGCCGATCGAGGAGCGGCGCCTGCGCATGCTCGCGATGCGGCGGATCGTGGCCGGCCGCAACGTGTTCGGCTGGGCGTCGGACATTCTGGAAGGGCTCGAGAGCCTCTGGACCAAGCCGCTGGAGTACGCGGCGCGCGCCCCGGAAGACGCGCCTGTATGAGCGGAGCATCGTGCATCACGAAGGCAGGATGAACACGAAGTTCACGACGATCGAAATCTCAAGACGCTTCGTGTTCTTCGTGACCTCCGTGACTTCGTGATTAGTCGTACCGTCGGAGCCCGCCCGGTGGCGCGTCGCTTGCACCTGCTCGCGTCGTCATAGGTCAGCGATGCGAATTGCCCAGGTCGCTCCGCTGTTCGAAAGTGTGCCGCCCGCGCTGTATGGCGGCACAGAGCGAGTTGTGTCGTATCTCACTGAAGAGCTCGTCGGCCTCGGCCATGACGTCACGCTGTTCGCCAGCGGTGACTCGCGGACACGCGCGACGCTCGTCGCGGTCTGCGCGCGCTCGCTGCGCCTCAATCCTGCGTGCCGCGATCGTCTCGCGTGGCACGTGCTGATGACCGAGCGCATCGCGGCGCGGGCGGATCAGTTCGATATCATCCACTTCCACATTACCCACATCCACTATCCGCTGGCGCGCCGGCTCGCGACGATGCACGTCACGACCGTCCACGGCCGGCTCGATCTGCCCGACCTCCTGCCGCTGTACGAGGAGTTCGCGGATGTGCCGCTCGTGTCGATCTCCGACGCGCAACGGAAGCCGATTCCTCACGCGAACTGGATGGCGACGATTCCCCATGGCCTGCCCGACGAGGCCTTCACCTTTCACCCGGAGCCAGGCGACTATCTCGCATTCCTCGGGCGCATCTCGCCGGAGAAGCGCGTCGATCGCGCGATCGCGATTGCGACGGCAGTGGGCGCCCGGCTCAGAATTGCGGCCAAAGTGGACCCTGAAGACATGGAGTATTTCGAGCGCGACGTTCAACCGCTGCTGCACGCGCCCGGGATCGAATTCATCGGCGAGATCGACGATGATGACAAAGGCGAATTTCTCGGCGGCGCACGGGCCCTGTTGTTTCCGGTCGACTGGCCCGAGCCGTTCGGACTGGTGATGATCGAGGCGCTCGCGTGCGGCACGCCGGTCGTCGCGTTCCGCTGCGGATCGGTGCCCGAGATCATCGAGTCGGGGCGCAGCGGCTTCATTGTCGATACGGTGGAGGAAGCGATCGCCGCCATTCGCTGCATTGCGACCATCGACCGCCGCGCGTGCCGGCAGGCCTTCGAACAGCGCTTCACTGCGCACCGGATGGCCCGCCAGCACGAGGATCTCTACGCGCGCCTCCTCGCGGCGCAGACGGCACACCGCTGCGTGTCGGGCTCCTGACCATGCCGGACGTCCTTCAACTCGACGACCAGTTCCCGATCGTCGCCGACGCCCAACGCACGCCGGGCCCGCTGCGGATCCTGAAGAGCGGCGACACCTTCGGCGTCTTCGATCAGCATGGCGACGTCAGTGGAGTCGAGGCCGATGAGCAGGGCCTCTACTATCACGGCACGCGGTTCCTGTCGACGCTGGAACTGCTGCTGGCGCGCCGGCGGCCGTTGTTCCTCAGCTCCACGGTCAGCGACGACAACGTCGTCTTCGTCGCTGATCTCACCAATACCGACGTGCGGCGCGAGCAGCGCCTCGAGCTGCCGCGCGGCGAGATTCACCTGTACCGGTCGCGCGTGCTCGGCGACCGCTTCTGTCTCGATCGCATTCGCATCTGCAACCACAGCATGCGCGCCGTGGAGATCCCGCTGTCGATCCGGTTCGACGCCGACTTCGTGGACGTGTTCGAGGTCCGCGGCACCGAGCGCGCGCGGCGCGGCCAACGGCTGCCGGATCGGCTCGGCGACGCCGAGTGCGTCCTGAGTTATCGGGGGCTCGACGCGGTCGAGCGGCGCACGCGCATCCGGTGGACGCGACGGCCCGACGCGCTCGAGCGCGGCCTGGCGCGATTCTCGTTCCCGCTGGATCCGCACGCGGCCCTCGCGTTCGAGATGCACGTGTCATGCGAGGACGACACCCAGGCGTCGTCTGCGGCACCCGACTACGAGACGGCGCTCGCCCGGTCGCGAACGACGGTCGTGGTCCATCGCGCGCGCAGCGCCGACGTCCGCTCGTCGAACGAATCGTTCAACCGGTGGCTGCACCGGTCCGCGGCCGATCTGCAGATGATGATCACCGAGACGCCGCAGGGGCTGTATCCGTACGCCGGGATTCCATGGTTCAGCACGCCGTTCGGGCGCGACGGGCTCATCACCGCCTTCGAGCTGTTGTGGGCGCATCCGGACGTCGCCCGAGGCGTGCTCTCGTTTCTCGCCTCGACGCAGGCGACCGCGTATGCGCCCGCGCAGGACGCGGAGCCCGGCAAGATCCTCCACGAGATGCGAAGCGGCGAAATGGCGGCGCTCGGCGAGGTGCCGTTCGGCCGCTACTACGGCAGCATCGACTCGACGCCGTTGTTCGTCATGCTGGCGCACGCGTACTACCGCCGCACCGCCGACCGCGCGTTCATCGATCGCCTCTGGCCCCACCTGGCCGCCGCGCTCGAGTGGATGACCCGCGACGGCGATACCGACCGCGACGGCTTCCTCGAATACGCGCGCCACAGCGAGAACGGCCTGATCCAGCAGGGTTGGAAAGACTCCAACGATTCCGTGTTCCACGCCGATGGCACGCTGGCCGAGGGGCCGATCGCCCTGTGTGAAGTGCAAGGCTATGCGTACGCGGCCTGGAAAGGCGCATCGGAACTCGCCGACCTCCGCGGCGAGCGCGCGAACGCCCAGGCGTGGCGCGACCGTGCCGATCGACTCGCCGCGCAGTTTGAGGAGGCGTTCTGGTGCGACGACCTCTCGACGTACGCGCTGGCGCTCGACGGCCGCAAGCGGCCGTGCCGCGTCCGCACCTCCAACCCGGCGCATTGTCTGTTCAGCGGGATCGTCACCTCACCGGAGCGCGCGCGGCGGCTGGCGACGACGCTGATGGACGAGACGTCGTTTGCGGGCTGGGGCCTGCGAACGGTGGCGGCCGGCGAATCGCGCTACAACCCGATGTCGTACCACAACGGCTCGATCTGGCCGCACGACAACGCCATCGCGGCGATGGGCCTCGCCCGCTACGGGTTCATGGACGCGGCCACACAGCTCCTCAATGCGATGCTCGAGCTCAGCCAGTCGATCGAGCTTCATCGCTTGCCCGAGCTGCTGTGCGGATTTCATCGCCGAACGGAGGAAGGTCCGACGCTCTATCCCGTCGCCTGCTCGCCGCAGGCCTGGGCTGCAGGCGCGGTGTATCTGCTGCTGCAGGCATCGCTCGGCCTCGACGTCGACGCCGGAAAGCGACGTATCACCTTCCGCCAGGCGGCGCTGCCCGAAAGCATCGAGCGGCTGCGCGTCACCAATCTGGTGGTCGGCGATGCCCGCGTCGACCTCGCGCTCGAGCGCCACGCGAACGACGTGGCCGTGAGCGTCCTGAGCCGCGTAGGTGACGTCGCGCTCGTCGGCGTCCAGTAAAGGCGTCTATCACCCGCAGGTCGTCTAGCGCGCGTGCCAATCCGTGAAGGCGATTTCACCGCCTTTCAAGCCCGGCTGTAAGCCATTGAAAACCGGCCTGTTTCGAGCTCGAATCCGCCAAAGACAAACACTGACAACTCGGAGCGAGAAAGTGCATTAAATACGGGCGTTTACACGGAATTTAGCCGTATACTGCGAGGCGGGATTTTGACGGCTTCGGACACCGGTTCGTGTGGGGTGAGTCACGCATGAAGACGTTCGCGTTCGCAGTGCTTGGCACCGCGGTCATCGGCTTCGGCTTCAACGTATCCGCGGATACGACGCAAGCGCCGCGCAGCCAGGCGGCCAAGCCGCCCGTGATGGCGGTGTCTCATGCGGTCGAGACCTTGCCGATCGATGCGCAGAACAAGCTGGTTTCCACCAATTGCTCCACCTGCCACGACGATGAGGCGAAGACCGGCGGCTTGACGCTGGAACATTTCGACGCCGCGACGATCGATCAGCACGCCGACGTGGCCGAGAAGATGATCCGGAAGCTGCGCGCCGGCATGATGCCGCCGCCGTCTGTGAAGGATCGTCCCGACAACGCGACGCTCAACGCGTTTGCCGCGTCGCTCGAAGCGCGGATCGATCAGATCGCCGCGCTGCACCCGAATCCGGGCCGCCGATCGTTCCAGCGGTTGAATCGGGCGGAATACGGACGCGCGATTCACGATCTGCTCGACATCGACGTGGACGTCAACGCGTTTCTGCCGGCCGACACCGTCAGCCACGGTTTCGACAACATCGCGGACGTGCAGAGCTTTTCGCCGACGCTGATGCAGGGTTATCTGAGCGCCGCGAACAAGATTGCCAGCGTCGCGCTTGGCGATCGCACGGCGACGCCGACCGAGGCGACCTACAAGGTGCCGCGCACCGAATCGCAAATGCACCACGTGACCGGCACGCCGTGGGGGACGCGCGGCGGCATCTCGGTCACGCACACGTTCCCGGCCGACGGCGACTACACGTTCCGCATCATGCTGCACTCGGTGCCCACCGGTCAGCTCTTCGGCAGCACGGTCCGCGACGAGCAGATTGAAGTGGCCGTCAACGGCGACCGCGTCGCGCTCATCCCGATCAACTACCGGATGAGCGAGCAGGATCCGAACGGCATGAATCTGGTCACGGCGCGCGTGCACGTCAACGCCGGTCCGCAGCACGTCACCGCCGCCTTCATTCAACACTTCGATGGGCCGGTGGACGATCTGCTGTCGCCGCAGGATTACACGCTGGCCGACACGCAGATCGGCGACGGCTACGGCGTCACGACGCTGCCGCATCTGCGCGATTTCAGCATCACCGGCCCGTTCAAGGTCACGGGCGTGTCGGATACGCCGAGCCGCCGGAAGATCTTCGCGTGCCGCCCCACGACGGCGAGCGAAGAAGCGCCGTGCGCGATGATGATTCTCAAGCGGCTGACGAGCCAGGCGTATCGTGAGCCGGCGTCGAGCGGCGACGTCGAGCCGCTGATGAAGTTCTACAACCAGGGCCGCAAGGATGGCGACTTCGAGTCCGGCATCCGCCTCGCGCTCCAGGCGATTCTGGCGAGCCCGCGCTTTCTGTTCCGCCTCGAGGACGCGCCCGCCACGCTGCGCGCCGGGCAGAATTATCGCATCACCGATCTGGATCTCGCGTCGCGCCTCTCTTTCTTCATGTGGGGCAGCGGTCCCGACGCCGAGCTGCTGAAGGCCGCGGGCAGCGGGACGCTCCATGTGCCGGCGGTGCTCGACAAGCAAGTCCGCCGCATGCTCGTGGATCCGAAGTCCGAGGCGCTCTCGACGCGGTTTGCCGCGCAGTGGCTCCGCCTGCAGGACGTGGACAACATCAAGCCCGACGCCCTGCTGTTCCCGTCGTACGACTACAACCTGGCGCAGTCATTCAAGCGCGAAACCGAGCTGCTCTTCGACAGCATCGTCCGCGACGACCGGAATGTGCTCACGCTGCTCGATGCGGACTACACGTTCGTGAACGAACGGCTTGCGCGCCATTACGGGATTCCGAACGTGACAGGCGAAACCTTCCGCCGCGTGACGCTCGGACCGGATCTCGCGTACCGGCGCGGTCTGCTCGGCCAGGGGAGCTGGCTGATGGCGACGTCGGTGGCCGATCGCACCTCGCCGGTGCAGCGCGGCAAATGGATCATGGAAGTGCTGCTCGGGTCGCCGCCGCCGCCGCCGCCCGCCGTGCCGCCCTTCGACGACACCAAAGCGTTCATCAACGGCCACCCGCTCTCGACGCGCGAGCGCATGGAGGAACACCGGAAAAATCCGGCGTGCGCCTCGTGCCACCGCGTCATCGATCCGCTGGGGCTGGCGCTCGAGAACTTCGATGTCACCGCGGCGTGGCGGATCAAGGACAACGGCGTGCTGGTCGACTCCAACGGCGACCTGTACGACGGCACGAAGATCAGCGGGCCCGCCGGGCTGCGGACGGCGCTGCTGACGCACTCGGAATCGCTGATCCGCAATTTCACCGAGAATCTCATGCAGTACGGTCTCGGACGCCGGATCGAGTACTACGATCAGCCGGCGCTCCGCGCGATTGTCCGGAAGGCCAGCGCGAACGACTACCGATTTTCGTCGTTCGTCCTCGGCGTGGTGAACAGCGCGGCGTTCCAGATGAGCAAGGCCGAAGCCGTGCAAACGACCGACGACACCCAAGCAGAAGCCAGCGATCGTCCCGCGAAGGGACCGAGGAGGTAGGGCCGATATGTCGTACATCAAGAAGACGCACGTCTCCCGCCGCACTGTGCTGAAGGGGATGGGCGTCACGGTGGCGCTGCCGTTCCTCGACGCGATGGTGCCGGCCGGGACCGCCTACGCGAAGACCGCCGCGGGCGCTTCGGCCGCCAAGACGCGCTTCGTGGCGATCGAGATGGTGCATGGATCGGCCGGCAGCGCGGCGCTCGGCATCGAGAAGCATCTGTGGTCGCCGGCCGCGGTCGGGCGCGACTTCGATCTGTCGCCGAGCAGCTTGAGCCCGCTCGAGCCGTTCCGCGACTACCTCACGATCGTCAGCAACACCGACGTGCGGAACGCCGAAGCGTTTCAGCCGCCGGAAATCGGCGGCGATCATTTTCGGTCGAGCGCGGTGTTCCTGACGCAGTGCCATCCGAAACAGACCCAGGGGTCGGACGTCAACGTCGGCATCTCGATCGATCAGTTCTACGCCAGGAAGTTCGGGCAGGATACGGCGATTCCGTCGATGCAATTGTGCATCGAGAACGTGGATCAGGCTGGCGGCTGCGCGTATGGGTACTCGTGCGTGTACACGGACACCATCAGCTGGGCGGCCCCGACGCAGCCGCTGCCGATGATTCGCGACCCGCGCGTGGCGTTCGACCAGTTGTTCGGCGTGGGGGCGACGGCGAAAGAGCGCGCCGCGAACCGGCGGGCGGACAAGAGCATCCTCGACTGGATCACGAACGAGGTGGGGCAGCTGAAGAAAGATCTCACGCCGACCGATCGCGCCCGGCTGAACGATTACCTCGACGACATCCGCGAGATCGAGCGCCGCATCCAAACCGTGGAGGCGCGCAATACGAGCGGCGACGCGCGCCAGATGCCCGAAGCGCCGATCGGCGTGCCGGACGCCTTCGACGAGCACGTGAAACTGATGTTCGATCTGCAGGCGCTGGCGTTTGCGGCGGACATGACGCGCGTCTTCTCGTTCAAGATGGGCCGCGACGGGTCGGGCCGCGCGTATCCGGACAGCGGCGTCAAGACCGGCTTCCACCCGGCGTCGCACCATCAGGAGAAGGAAGACCGGCTGATGGATTACTCGAAGATCAACCGGTACCACGTGAGCATGGTCCCGTATTTCCTCGAGAAGCTGAAGAACACGCCGGACGGCGACAGCAATCTGCTCGAAACCAGTCTCATTCTCTACGGCTCGCCGATGGGCGACTCGAACCTGCACAACCACAAACGATGCCCGCTGTTCATCGCGGGTCACGCGGGCGGCCGGCTGAAGGGCAACCTGCATCTCAAGGCCGCCGACGCGACGCCGATGGCCAACGTGATGCTGTCGGTGGCGCACACACTGGGCCTCGACGAACTGGATCATTTCGGCGACAGCACGGCGCCGTTCGATCTGAACGGGGCCGCGGCGCACACGACGGTCGCGTGACAAGCGGAAACGTGGCGCACGGTGGGGTCCGAAGGAGCGAAATGATGCGAAGGCTGCTGACGATCGTCGTTCCGGCGAGCGCGTTCGCCGGGTTGTGTCTGTCGGTCTTCCTTCACGCCGCGCCGGCCACGCTCGCCGACGCCGCGATGCAAGGCGACAAGGACACGGTACGGACGCTGCTGAAAAACGGCACGGACGTCAACTCGGCGGAAGGCGACGGGATGACGGCGCTGCACTGGGCGGCGCAGAAAGGCGACGTGGAGCTGGCCCGGATGCTGCTCTACGCCGGCGCCAACGTGCGCGCGACCACGCGGCTCGGCGGCTACACGCCGCTGCTGATGGCGAGCAAGAACGGCAACACGCCGATGATCGAGGCGTTGATTGGCGCGGGCGCCGACCCGAACACGGCGACCACCAACGGCGCGACCCCGCTGATGCTGGCCGCGGCATCGGGTCAGGCGGACGCGGTCAACGTCCTCGCGGACCACGGCGCCCATATCAACGCGACAGAAGTGAAAGGCGAGACGGCGCTCATCTTCGCCGCGGCGTTCGGCCGCACCGATGCGATTCGTGCGCTCACCGCGCACGGCGCCGACGTGAAGGGGACGACGAAGACGGTGGACCTCAGCGCGTTCACGCGCGAGCAGCAGGAGCGGTTCGCTGCGTTCGCTGCCACGGGCGCGCCGCCGAACACCGGTGTCCGGCCGGCCGCTGGTGAGCCGGGAGCGAAGCCCGCCGAGGGAGCGGAGCCGGCGTCGGCTGCCGCTGCGGCGCCAGCCGCCGCGGTCGCGCGGTCGAGGCGCGCCAGCCGGACGCGGCGGGCCGCCGCAGATTGGCGGCGTCAACCGGCAGTACTTGCTCAACGAGCTCGTCGGCGGCGAAGGCGGGCTGACGCCGCTGCTCATCGCAGCGCGTCAGGGATACGCCGACTCGGTGAAAGCGCTGCTCGAGGCCGGAGCGGACGTCAATCAGCCCAGTGCGGGCGACCACACGACACCGCTGCTCATTGCGACAATCAACGGCCGCTTCGATCTCGCGAAATCGCTGCTCGATGGCGGCGCCAATCCGAACATTGCCAGCGAGAATGGCGTCACGCCGCTCTACGCGGCGCTCAACTGTCAGTGGGCGCCCAAAGCGCTCTATCCGCAGCCGCGTGCGTACGAGCAGCAGCAGGCCACCTACCTCGATCTGATGCAGGCGCTGCTCGACAAGGGCGCCGATCCGAACGCCCGTCTGAACAAGAAGGTATGGTACTCGGGCTACAACTTCGATCTCTCCGGCGTGGACGAAGCCGGTGCGACGCCCTTCTGGCGCGCGGCGTATGCCAGCGACGTGGACGCGATGAAACTGCTCGTCGCGCGCGGCGGCGATCCGAATATCTCCACGATGAGAACACCGGGACGGCCGCGGACGGGCGACGCGCAGCGCGACGTGAAGGAAGTCTCATCGCTGCCGCCGGTTCCGGTGGGCGGCCCCGCGGTCACGCCGCTGCAGGCGGCCGCTGGCGTCGGCTACGGCGAAGGCTTCGCCGCCAACTCGCATCGGTACGCGCCGGCCGGGATGCTCGCGGCGGTGAAGTATCTCGTCGAAGAGCTGCACATGGACGTCAACGCCACCGATCAGGACGGCAACACAGCGCTTCACAACGCCGCGGCGCGCGGCGACAACGAAATGATTCTCTATCTCGTCTCGAAGGGCGCCGATGTGAAAGCCGTGAACCGCGAAGGCAAGACGACGGTCGACATGGCCAACGGACCGGTGCAGCGGACCCAGCCGTTCCCCGAAACCATCGCGCTGCTCGAGAAACTGGGCGCGAAGAACAATCACAAGTGCGTCTCGTGTTAGAACCGGGATTCGGGACTTGGGATTCGGGATTCGCAGGATGAACCGATATCTTCTGGCTGCGATGTGTACTGCGGGCTCGGTGCTCGGGCTGTCGGCAGCGCAGAGTCCCGCGCCACGCCAGCCCGCCGCGCCCCGCCTCGCCGCTTCACACCCGTCGACGACTTCGGCGCCGGCGACCCTTTCGACCGATGCCCAGAACGCGCTCGTCAGCACCAACTGCTCCACGTGCCACGACGATGAGGCGAAGACCGGCGGGCTCTCGCTCGAGAGCTTCGATGCCGCGACGATCGATCAGCGTCCGGAAATCGCCGAGAAAATGATCCGCAAGCTGCGCGCCGGCATGATGCCGCCGCCGACCGTGAAGGATCGCCCGGCATCGGCCACGCTGACCGCGTTTGCGGCGGCGCTCGAAGCGAAGATCGATCAGGCGGCGGTTGCGCACCCGAATCCGGGCAGCCGGTCGTTTCAGCGCCTGAATCGCGCCGAGTATGCCAACGCGGTGCACGACCTGCTGACGCTCGACGTCGATGTGACGGCCTTCCTGCCCGCCGACACCATCAGCCACGGCTTCGACAACGTCGCCGACACCCAATCGTTCTCGCCGGCGCTGCTCGAAGGATACCTGCGGGCCGCCGGCCACATCAGCCGTCTCGCCGTCGGCGACCGGACGGCGATGCCGAGCGCGACGACCTTTGCCGTGCCGGAGAACGAATCGCAGATGCAGCACGTCGAGGGTGCGCCGTACGGCACGCGCGGCGGCGTCTCCGTCGTACACACGTTCCCGGCCGACGGCCATTACGTGTTCCGCGCCGAGCTGCACCGCACGTCCACCGGCGAGCTGTTCGGCAACACGATGCTCAGCATCTCGCGCAAGGACGAGCCGATCGAAATCTCGGTGAACGGCGAGCGCGTCGCCGTGCTCGACGTCAATCCGAAGATGAGTGAGGCGGACAAAAACGGCCTCACGCTCGAGACGCCGCCGATCTATATCCAGGCCGGTCCGCAGCGCATCTCGGCCGCGTTCCTTCAGCGCTTCACCGGCCCGGTCGATGATCTGCTGGCGCCGATCGATCACACGCTCGCCGACAGCCGCATCGGCACCGGCTTCGGCATCACCGCCATGCCGCATCTGCAGGCGGTCACGGTCACCGGTCCGTTCGACGTCACCGGCGTCTCCGACACGCCGAGCCGACGGCGGATCTTCTCGTGCCGTCCGACGTCGGCCGCTGAGGAAACCGCGTGCGCCACCGCGATCATCAAGCGGATCGCGACGCAGGCGTATCGCGGCCCCGTGGAAACGCAGGATTTCGCCGATCTGATGCGCTTCTACGACGAGGGCCGCAAGGGCGGCGACTTCGAATCGGGCATCCGCCTCGCGATTCAGGGCATTCTGGCGAACCCGCGCTTCCTGTTCCGCGTCGAGCGCGCGCCGGCGGCGCTGCGCGCGGGCCAGACGTACCGCCTCGGCGATCTCGACCTGGCGTCGCGCCTGTCATTCTTCTTGTGGGACACCGTGCCCGACGCCGAGCTGCTCAAGGTCGCGACCGAAGGCGGACTGAAGAATCCGGTCGTGATGGAGAAGCAGGTGCGGCGCATGCTTGCCGATCCGCGATCGGAAGCGCTCGCCACGCGGTTCGCATCCCAGTGGCTCCGGCTGCAGGACATCGACAAGATGCGGCCCGACAGCCTCCTGTACCCGAACTGGGATCTGTCGCTGTCCGATGCCTTTCATCGCGAGACCGAGCTCTTCTTCGACAGCATCGTGCGCGAGGACCGCAGTCTGCTGGACCTGCTGACGGCCGATTATTCGTTCGTCAACGGCCGGCTCGCGCGGCATTACGGCATTCCAAATGTGACCGGCGACGAGTTCCGGCGCGTGTCGCTGCCGGAGAACCGGCGCGGCATCCTCACGCAGGGGAGCATCCTGCTGTTGACGTCGGTCGCCGATCGGACGTCGCCCGTGCAGCGCGGCAAATGGATGATGCAGGTGCTGTTCGGCACGCCGCCGCCACCGCCGCCGCCTGGCGTGCCGGCGCTCGAAGACACCAAGGGCGCCGTCGGTTCGCGCGTCCTCTCCGTGCGCCAGCGCATGGAGGAGCATCGCGCCAACCCGGCATGCAGCTCGTGCCACCGCGTGATCGATCCGCTCGGCCTCGCGTTGGAGAACTACGACGCCACCGGCAAATGGCGTATCAAGGACAACGGCGTGCCGGTCGATGCCGCGGGCGTGCTGTACGACGGCATGAAGATCGACGGCGCGGCGGGGCTGCGCGAGGGCATCCTGCGCCACTCCGACATGTTCGTCAGGAGCTTCACGGAAAGCCTGATGACCTACGCGCTGGGACGGCGCGTGGAGTACTTCGACATGCCGACGATTCGCCGCATCGTGCGCGACGCCGAGAAGAACAACAACCGGATGTCATCGTTCATTCTCGGTGTGGTCAACAGCGCCGCGTTTCGGATGACGCAGGCGCCGGGCGTGACGACAACGGTGGAGCAGTAGAAGGAGCGGACGTGACGTATCTCACGAAAAAGCACATTTCGCGGCGCGCCGTCTTGAAGGGTATGGGCGTCACGCTGACGCTGCCGCTGCTCGACGCGATGGTGCCCTCAGGCACCGCATGGGCGAGCACCGGCGGCGCCAAAGTCCGCCTGGCGTGCATCGAGATGGTGCACGGGTCGGCTGGCAGCACGGCGTACGGCCTGGCCAACAACCTGTGGGCGCCGAAAGATGTGGGTCACGCCTTTGATTTGTCGTCCACCATCCTCAGCCCGCTCGAGCCCTACCGCGACCACATCACCATCGTCAGCAACACGGACGTGAAGAACGCCGAGGCCTTCCTGCCGCCGGAGATCGGCGGCGATCACTTCCGGTCGAGCGCGGTATTCCTCACGCAGATGCATCCCAAGCAGACCCAAGGGTCGGACCTCAAGGCCGGCGTCTCGCTGGATCAGCGATACGCGCAGCGCTTTGGACAGGACACGCCGATCCCGTCGATGCAGCTGTGCATCGAGAATGTCGATCAGGCCGGCGGCTGCGAATACGGCTACTCCTGCGCGTACACAGATTCCATCAGCTGGTCCGCGCCCGACCAGCCGCTGCCGATGATCCGCGATCCGCGCACCGTGTTCGATCAGCTGTTCGGCTCCGGCGCCACGCCGGCGGAACGCGACGCGCGGCGGCGCGAAGACCAGAGCATCCTCGATACGATTACGGCGTCGGTGAACCGCCTCAAGCTGGAGCTCGGCGCCAACGACCGCGCCCGGCTGGCGAATTACCTGGACGACGTGCGGGAAATCGAACGGCGCATCCAGAAAGTGGAGGCGTACAACACCAGCGGCGAACCGCGCGCCCTTCCCGCGGCGCCGGTCGGCGTGCCCGATTCGTTCGACGAGCATGCCAAGCTGATGTTCGACCTGCAGGCGCTGGCGTTCGCGTCGGACGTGACCCGCGTGTTCGCGTTCAAGATGGCGCGCGACGCGTCCGGCCGCGTGTATCCGGAAAGCGGCGTGACGACCGGGTTCCACAACGCGTCGCACCACCAGGAGAAGGAAGAGCGCATCAAGGAGTTCGCGAAGATCAACAAGTATCACGTGAGCCTGATGCCGTACTTCCTCGAAAAGCTGAAGAACACGCCCGACGGCGATCGGACGCTGCTCGACAACACGCTGATCATCTACGGCTCGCCGATGGGCAATCCGAACGTGCACAACCACAAGCGCGTGCCGCTGTTCCTCGCCGGCCATGCCGGCGGGCAGCTGAAGGGGAATCTGCACCTGCGGGCCGCCGACGGCACGCCCATGGCCAATGTGTTCCTGACCGCGATGCACGCCATCGGTCTCGACGATGTCGAGTCGTTCGGCGACAGCACGGGGACGTTCGACCTGACGAGCGCGTCGGTGCGCACGACCGTTTCGAGAGGGTAGCCGCATGTCACGACACGCTGCACGACGTCACGGACGCGGCCTGGTGATGGCGGCGCTGACCTGCGCCGCCGCGCTCACCGGCGCAGTCGCGCGGCCCGCCGCCAGTGGCGCGCCGGCCGCCGCGGTCTCGATCGCCGACGCGGCGATGGACGGCAACACCGAAGCCGTGCGCGCACTCCTCAAGCAGGGGGCGGACGTGAACAGCGCCCAGGGCGACGGCCTCACGGCGCTGCATTGGGCCGCGAAAAAAGGCGATGCCGCGATGGCGAGCATGCTGATTTATGGCGGCGCGAACGTGCGCGCCGCCACGCGCCTCGGCGGATACACGCCGCTGCACATGGCCGCTGAGATCGGCAGCGCGCCGGTCATCGCCGCGCTGATCAAAGGCAGCGCCGACGTCAACGCGCTCACCACGACAGGGACGACGCCGCTGATGCTGGCGGCGGCCTCGGGCGATACGGCGAGCCTTGCCGCGCTCCTTGACGCAGGAGCCGACGCGAACGCGTTGGAGACCGGACGCGCACATACCGCGCTGATGTTTGCCGCCGCGGCCGATCGCGTCGAGGCGGTGAAGCTGCTGCTCGCCCGCGGCGCGGATCCGAAGCTGGCCACCAAGATCGTGGATCTGGCCGGCTTGAGCCGCGCCGGGTTGGACCCGGACGGCCGCAACCTCGCGGGCAATCCGAACGGCCGATCCGGCGGCAATGATCGTGCGGCGGCTGCGGCTGCGGCGAAAGAGCGCGTGCCCGGCGTCGATCGGCAGTTTCTCCTCAACGAACTGGTGTACGCGCAGGGCGGCATGACGCCGCTGCTGTTCGCCGCCCGGCAGGGGCATACGGGCGTGGTCGCCGCGCTCCTCGACGGCGGCGTCAACGTGAACCAGCTGAAAGAAGGCGACCGGACCAGCCCGCTCCTGATAGCGACGATCAACGGGCAGTTCGATACCGGTAAGCTGCTCCTCGATCGCGGCGCCGATCCCAACCTCGCGGCCGAAAATGGCGTCGCACCGCTTTACGCCGTCGTCAACGTGCAATGGGCGCCCAAGGCGCTGTATCCGCAGCCCCGCGCCTATCTGAACCAGCAAATCGGCTATCTCGATTTCATGAAGCTGCTGCTCGACAAGGGCGCGAATCCGAACGCGCGGCTGAGGAAGAAGGTCTGGTACTCGGGCTACAACTTCGACCAGTCGGGCGTGGATGAGATCGGCGCGACCGCCTTCTGGCGTGCGGCTTACGCGGGCGATGTCGAGGCGATGAAGCTGCTGGTGGCGCACGGCGGGGATCCGAACATCCCGACGGTCAAGCCGGCGGCACGGCCGGTGATCGGCGACGCGGACACCCGGGCGGTGAAGGACGTGTCCGGCCTGACGCCGGTGCCGCTCGGCGGTCCGTCAGTGACGCCGCTGCAGGCGGCGGCCGGGGTTGGCTTCGGGGAAGGATTTGCGGGCAATTCACATCGCCACGCGCCGGAGGGCACGTTGGCCGCCGTGAAGTATCTGGTCGAGGAGCTGCACGCCGACGTCAACGCCCGCGATCATGAAGGCAACACCGCGCTGCACCATGCGGCGGCGCGCGGGGACAACGAGATGATCCTGTACCTCGTGAATCACGGCGCCGACGTCAAGGCGGTCAACCGCGAGGGGCGGACGACCGTGGACATGGCCAATGGTCCAGTCCAGCGGGTCCAGCCGTTCCCAGATACCATCGCGTTGCTCGAAAAGCTTGGGGCGGTGAACAACCACAAGTGCGTGTCCTGTTGACCTATTGCGGAGACACCGAACAGCCGACATGGCGGCTGGGCACGCGCCTTGCCGCCATTTGTCCGTTATGGAGACAAGTGCAGATAAGAAGTGACGACAAAGTACCCCTGTTTACGTATGCACCGCCTATACTCGGTTGTAGCGTAATCGGTTAGGGAATCCGGGGGACGAGATGAAGAGACTCGCCTTTGCAGTGATGGCCACCGCGCTTCTAGGCGCGGGTCTGGCGGCCGACAGCACCAAAAAGCCGGGTGGACAGGCCGCAGCGGGCGCGCCGCCGATGGCCGTCTCGCATACGCCGCCGACCACCCTCCTGTCGCCCGACGCCCAGAACAAGCTTGTGGCGTCCAACTGTTCAGTTTGCCACGACGACGAATCGAAAACCGGCGGGCTTTCGCTCGAGAACTTCGACGCGGCGAAAATCGAACAGCATCCCGACATCGCCGAGTTGATGATCCACAAGCTGCGCGCGGGGATGATGCCGCCGCCGACGGTCAAAGACCGGCCGGATCCCGCGACGCTCAAAGCGTTTGCGATGTCCCTGGAAGCGAAGATCGACGCCGCCGCGGCGCTGCATCCCAACCCGGGCCATCGCATGTTCCAGCGCCTGAACCGCGTGGAATACTCGCGCGCCGTGCACGACCTGCTCGACGTCGACGTGGACGTCAGCGCGTTTCTGCCGCCCGATACCATCAGCAACGGCTTCGACAACGTCGCCGACTCGCAGTCGTTCTCTCCAGCATTGATGGAAGGGTATCTGCGCGCCGCCAGCCAGATCAGCCGGCTCGCCGTTGGCGACCGGACGGCGTCGCCAACGTCGGTCACCTACAAGCTCGGCCGCACGCGGTCGCAGATGACGCGCGTCGACGGCGCGCCCATGGGCACGCGCGGCGGCATCTCGGTCGTGCACACGTTTCCGGCCGATGGCGATTACACCTTCAAGGTCACGCTGCACAACGAGCCGCTCGGCGGGCTGTACGGCCGCACGAGCATGGCCACGCTGGACATCAAAGAGCAGGTCGAAATCTCGATCAACGGCGAGCGCGCGGCGGTGCTTCCGCTCAACGTGCGGATGAGTGAGACCGACGCGAAGAACAACCTCGAAGTCGTCACCCCGGCGATCCACGTGAATGCCGGTCCGCAGCGCGTGACGGCGGCCTTCATCAAAGTGCTCGAGGGGCCGATCGACGACCTCCTGGTGCCGCTGGGCAACTCGCTCGCCGATGTCAATATCAGCTTCGGCGTGACGGCGCTCCCGCACATGCGCGACTTCAGCGTGATTGGGCCGACGAAGGTCACCGGCGTCTCCGACACGCCGAGCCGTCGCAAGCTGTTCTCGTGCCGGCCGACGACGGCGAGCGAAGAAGAGCCGTGCGCCACCGACATCGTCAAGCGGGTCGCGGCGCAGGCGTATCGCGAGCCTCCGACGGCCGACGATCTCCACGACTTGATGGGCTTCTACGCCAAGGGCGCGAAGAACGGCGGCTTCGAGAACGGCGTGCGCCTGGCGGTGCAGGCGATTATCGCGAGCCCGAAGTTCCTGTTCCGCCTCGAGCAGCAAGGCCCGACGGTGCTCAAGGCGTCGAACACCGGTATCTATCGCATCAACGATCAGGACCTCGCGTCGCGCCTGTCCTTCTTCCTCTGGGGCGCGCTGCCGGACGCGCAGCTGCTCAAGGCCGCCAGTCAGGGGCTGCTGAAGACGCCCGCGGGCCTCGAGAAGGAGGTCCGCCGGATGCTCGCGGATCCGCGATCGAGCGCCCTGTCGACGCGGTTTGCGGATCAGTGGCTCCGGCTGCAGGATCTTGACAAGATTCATCCGGACATCCTGCTGTATCCGCAGTACGACGACACGCTCGCGCAGGCGATGCAGCGCGAGACCGAGCTGTTCTTCAACAGCATCGTGCGTGAAGATCACAACGTGCTCGACCTCCTCACCGCCGATTACAGCTTCGTCAACGAACGGCTTGCCAAGCACTACGGCATTCCAAACATCACCGGCAACGCGTTCCAGCGTGTGACGATGCCCGAGTACCGGCGCGGCATTCTCGGCGAGGGCAGCATCCTCACGCTCACCTCGGTGGCCGACCGCACCTCGCCGGTGCAGCGCGGCAAATGGGTGATGGAAGTGCTGCTGGGCTCGCCGCCGCCGCCACCGCCGCCGGGTGTGCCGGCGCTCGACGACACGAAGCCGGTGGCCAACGGGCATCCGCTCTCGACGCGCGAGCGCATGGAGGAGCACCGGAAGAACCCGGCGTGCGCCTCGTGCCACCGCGTGATCGATCCGCTCGGCCTCGCGCTCGACAACTTCGACGTCACCGGCGAGTGGCGCATCAAGGACAACGAAGTGCCGATTGATTCGGCCGGCGTGCTCTACGACGGGAGTCAGATTGCGGGTCCGGATGGCCTGCGTGCGGCGCTGCTCAAGCACTCGGACGTCGTGCTCGTAACCTTCACGAAGAACCTGATGACCTACGCGCTCGGCCGTCGTGTGGAGTACTACGACATGCCGACCATCCGCTCGATCATCCGCGACGCGGCGAAGCACGACAACCACATCTCCTCGTTCATCCTCGGCGTCGTGAACAGTCCAGCGTTCAGAATGGGCACCCTGGATAATACGACGCTCAAGACGACCGACGAGGCCAGCAACGACAGCCGATCGAACTCTCGTTCACGTTAGGACTCGAAGGAGCAGGCGAATGTTCATCACGCAAAAGCACATTTCCCGCCGGGCCGTTCTCAAAGGCGCCGGTGTGACGATGGCGCTCCCGCTGCTGGAGGCCATGATTCCGGCGCGCACCGCATTCGCCAAGACGGCCGTGGCTCCCAAGACGCGCTTCGTCTGTATCGAGATGGTGCACGGGTCCGCAGGCTGCGCCGCGATTGGCATCAAGAAGAATCTGTGGGCGCCGGCCGGCGTCGGGCAGACCTTCGAGCTGGCCAACATCCTGAGCCCGCTGGAGCCGTTCCGCGAATACGTCACGATTGTCAGCAACACCGACACGCGGAACGCCGAAGCGTTCACGCCGCCGGAAATCGGCGGCGATCATTTCCGCTCCAGCTCGGTGTTCCTCACGCAGATGCACCCGAAGCAGACGCAAGGGTCCGACGTCTTCGTGGGCACGTCGATCGATCAGCTGTACGCGCAGAAAGCGGGTCAGGACACGCCGATCCCCTCGATGCAGCTGTGTATCGAGAACGTCGACCAGGCCGGCGGCTGCTCGTACGGCTACTCGTGCGTCTACACCGACTCGATCAGCTGGGCGTCGCCCAAGCAGCCGCTTCCGATGATTCGCGACCCGCGCGTCGTCTTCGATCAGCTGTTCGGCGTCGGCGCGACGGCACAGGAGCGTGCGGAGCGGCGGTCTGAGGATCGCAGCATTCTCGACTGGATCAACGCGTCGGTCGGCCGCCTGAAGCAGGATCTGGGCGCCGCCGATCGCGCGCGTCTGGGCGATTACCTCGACGACGTGCGCGAGATCGAGCGCCGGATTCAGAAAGTCGAGGCGTTCAACAAGAGCGGCGAGCCGCGCGATCTGCCAGGTGCGCCGGTCGGTGTGCCCGACTCGTTCGACGAGCACGTCAAGCTGATGTTCGATCTGCAGGCGATCGCCTTCGCCTCCGACATCACGCGCGTCTTCGCGTTCAAGCTCGGACGCGATGCGTCGAACCGCGTCTATCCGGAAAGCGGGATCAAGACGGCGTTCCATTCGGCTTCGCACCACCAGGAGAACGAGGCGAAGATCATGGACTACGCCAAGATCAATACGTATCACGTGAGCCTGGTGCCGTACTTCCTGAACAAGTTGAAGAACACGCCGGACGGCGAGAGCAACCTGCTCGAGAACTCGCTCGTGCTCTACGGCTCGCCGATGGGCGACTCGAACCTGCACAACCACAAGCGCGTGCCGCTGTTCGTCGCGGGGCATGCGGGCGGCACGCTGAAAGGCAATCTGCACGTGCGCACCGCCGACGCCACGCCGACGGCGAACGCGATGCTGACGGTGATGCACAAGCTCGGCGTCGACCTGCCTTCGCTCGGCGACAGCACGGGCGAGCTCGATCTGACGGGTGCCGCGGCGCAGACGACAACGGCCGAGAAAGGCTGAGAGGAGCGACACCATGGTGCGAAGAAGGCTGCTGAGCGCCCTCGGGATGAGCGCCGTGTTGGCGCTGTGCCTCACGCCGCTGCTCCGGGCGGCGGTGAATGCCCCCGTGGCGGACGCCGCCATGCAGGGCGACAAAGAGGCCGTGCGGACGCTGCTGAAGCAGGCGGCCGATGTCGACGCGGCACAGGGCGACGGCATGACCGCGCTGCACTGGGCCGCCATGAAGGGCGACCTGGAGATGGCGCAGATGCTGATGTACGCGGGCGCCAACGTCAAGGCGACGACGCGTCTAGGCGCCTACACGCCGCTGTTCCTGGCGAGCCAGTCCGGGCACGCCGACGTGATGGACGCGCTGATCAAGGGCGGCGCCGATCCGAAAGCCGGGGATCCTGCCGGCACGACGCCGCTGATGGAGGCTGCCGCGTCGGGACACACCGACGCCGTGCAGGTGTTGCTCGACCACGGCGTGGACGTGAACGCGAAAGAGTCGGTGCGTGGTTCGACGGCCCTGATGTTCGCTGCCGCGTCAAATCGCGCAGCGGTCATCAGCTTGCTGGCGCAGCACGGCGCCGATCTCAAGCAGACGACGAAGGTCGTCGATCTCGTCAAGCTGAGCACCGACTTCGTGCGCGGCAATCCGCCGCCGCCCGGACAGGCGCCGCAGGGCGCCAACGGCGCGCCGCCTGCTGAAGGCCAGGGCCAGCGCGGACGCGGCGCCGCCCCGGCGGCCAACGCGGCTGCGAATCGGCCGGCAGGCGCGGGCGCGCCCGGCGGACGAGGGCGCGAAGGCGGAGTTGCTGGCGTCACCCGTCAGTATCAGCTCAATGAGCTTGTCGCCGCGCAAGGCGGGCTCACGCCGCTGCTTTTCGCCGTGCGCCAGGGTTACACGGACTCCGTGCAGGCGCTCATCACCGCGGGGGCCGACGTCAATCAGATCAGCGCCGGTGACAAGACGAGCCCGCTGCTCATGGCCGTGATCAACGGCCAGTTCGACGTCGCCATGTACCTGCTCGACAAGGGCGCGAATCCGAAGCTGGCGAGCGAGAACGGCGCGACCCCGCTCTACGCCGCGCTGAACGTCGAGTGGGCGCCGAAAGCGCTGTACCCGCAGCCGCGCGCGTACGCGGAACAGAAGGTGAGCTACCTCGACGTGATGAAGGCGCTGCTCGACAAGGGCGCCGACCCGAACGCGCGCCTCACGAAAAAGGTCTGGTACTCCGGTTACAGCTTCGATCTTTCAGGTGTGGACGAGATCGGTGCCACCGCCTTCTGGCGTGCGGCCTATGGAGCTGACGTCGACGCCATGAAGCTGCTCGTGCAATACGGCGCCGACCCCAACATTCCGACGATGAAAGGCGCAGGGCGCGCGCGGATCGCAGATCCAGGCGCTGAGCGCGAAGTGAAGGATGTCTCGAACCTGCCGCCGGTTCCGGTCGGTGGCCCCGGCGTGCCGCCGCTGCTGGCGGCCGCAGGAGCCGGCTACGGTGAAGGCTTCGCGGCCAACTCGCATCGGTTCGCGCCGGCCGGTATGTTGGCTGCGGTGAAATACCTCGTGGACGATCTCCACGTCGACGTGAACGCGATCGATAGCGAAGGCAATACGGCGGTGCACAATGCGGCCTCGCGCGGCGACAACGCGATGATCGAGTATCTCGTGTCCAAGGGCGCCGACGTGACCGGCATCAACCGCGAAGGCAAAACGACGGTGGACATGGCGAACGGCCCCGTCCAGCGCACGCAGCCGTATCCGGAGACGATCGCGCTGCTCGAAAAGCTCGGCGCGAAGAACAACCACAAGTGCGTGTCCTGTTAGCTTCTTGGTAGGGGCCGACCTACGTGTCGGCACGCGCCCCGATCGCTATTTTGCGGGACGGCGGCGCTGCGATGACGGCGGCACGATGCCGTTCGATCGCAGCATCATGGCCGCCTGGCTGTAATGATCGCCGTAGTCGAGCGCGAGGTGAACCAGCACCCACGCCTTGGTGACGGACCGCCCCATCATCTGCACCTGCTCGCCCATCTTCGCGGAATCGATCGTCGCGAACGCCTTGTCGCAGAACGCGAAACTCTGCTTCATCTGATCGACGAGTGCTTCCTTGGTTCCGCTCGCCTTCACCGTCAGCTCCGGCGCCTTCTCGCCGCTGAGGGCGCCGCAGAGCGTATGGTTCGCAACGGCCGCGTGATAGATCAGGTCCGCGAAGCTGATTTGCTGCTCGCTCGGCTTGTAGACGTACTTTTCGGCGGGCATTGCTTCCGCCGCGCTGATCATATTGGTGGCGTTCGAGTGCGCCTCTGTCGCGATCGCGTCGGCAATCGGGTTTGTCTGAGCGGACGCCGAGCCGGCGATCAACACGAGTCCGATGATGAACGTACTCACCTTGAGCATGCAGCCTCCTGGAAAAATGCCCGCTCAGGGTACTTCGACAGAAGGCCCTTCGTCCATCGTGATGCCGCGCCCGGTCAGACGACCCGTCGCGCGATCGGTTCGTCTGCGTGATCGCGCCGGCGGGACCCGCGCGCGAGCAGACGACGGGCCTCCGCGGCGAGCGTGTCCGCGCTGCACGGTTTGCTCAGGACATGATTCGCGCCTGCGCGGCGCGCGCGATTCTCGTACTGGCGATCGCCATAACCCGTGATCGCGAGGACCGGAATGCGACGCGTCCGTTCGTCGGCGCGCAGACGGCGGCACAGCTCAATCCCGTCGATACCGGGGACGGCGATGTCCGTGAGGATGAGATCCGGGACGTCGTGCACGGCCTTTTCGAATGCCTGCAATCCGTTGTGGGCTTGATCGGTACGAAAGCCCTCGCCCCGCAAGACGTACGTATAGAACTGTCGCGTCTCCACATCGTCTTCAACGATGAGGATCAACGGCGGTGGAGCGGCGCTCGACGGGCCGACGTCCCCCGTAGCCAACATCGCGATGATAGTGGGCCCGCGAAAGTGGTCGCAAGCTCTACGGTTTTTGAGGCTGCGTGAAACCGCGACAGACCGCGATCAACGGTCGTCGTGAGACTCATGTGACTGCGCCCGCCCGCAGCCGATCTGGCGCAGCGTGCGGCGAACCTGATCGAGGTCGAGCGGCTTGCGGAGAAATCCGCCGGCGCCGAAGGCCCGCGCGTTTTCGGCAGCGTCGACGCCGCCCGACATCAGCACGACGGGAATCCACGCCAGGGAGCGATCGCGAAGCTGTGCAGCGCGAAATCGCGCGCTCTCCGTCGTGGACGTCTCCAAATCGAGGAGGACCACGCAGGTTTCGGCGCTCGATCGCAGGTGCGTGAGCGCGTCGCGTCCGTTGCTGACCGCCATGACCTTATAACCGTCGGCTGACAGCGCCACGCCCAGCAGTTCCCGGATGTCCTCGTCCTCGTCCACAATGAGGACGCCACAGTCATGTGATGCCGCAATCCCGGCGCTCATGTTCGTTGTCGGGGCAAGCGAGATGCCAGGATGGCCTTGCCGTCAGGTTGGACCCGCCTGGGTTTTCTAGGGCGCGGCTCGTTCCGCGTGGGCGAGCTCCTCAACGGCGGCCGCCAGCTCCGACGGATCGATCGGCTTCGCAACATGTATCTGATAGCCCGCTGCAAACGCGCGTCGGCGATCCTCGCCGCGTACGAGACCGCTGAGGGCTGCGGCCGGCGTGCGCCCCCCGTGCTGTGAGTCGAGCGCGCGGATCTCCCTGATAAGATCGATTCCGTCTTCTTCCGGCATCATCAGATCGCTGACGAGGACGTCTGGCACGTCGCGGGCGAAGCGCTCACGCGCCTCGCGGGCGGACGATGCCGTCACGACCAGCGCACCATACTGTTCGAGCGTCTGTTGCGCGAAGTTCAGCGCCACCGGGTCATCGTCGACCACCATGACCGTGATGCCGCGCAGAGACGGATCGCGGCGGCGCGCCGGCGCTCTTTCGGCGACCTCGCTCTCCGAACGTTGCAGCGGGAGCCGGACTTCGAACGTCGAGCCGCAGCCGGCGCCCCCGCTCAACGCCGTGACGGTCCCGCCGTGCAGTTCCACGAGGTGGCGGACGATACCCAGACCCAGCCCGAGACCGGCGTACTGGCGGGTGGGGCTGCTGTCGCCCTGACGGAAGCGCTCGAAGAGATGGGCGGCGATCGCCGGGTTGAACCCGATGCCGGTGTCCTCGACGGAGAGGCAGACTTGCTCGCCTTCGACACGCAGCCGCACTGTGACGGCACCGCCGGCCGGTGTGAACTTGATGGCATTCGAGACCAGATTCCAGACGATCTGTTGAAATCGATCGGCGTCGGCCTCGATTGGGCCAAGCGTCCGATCGAGATCGAGATCGAGCGAGATGTGCTTGGCGTCGGCAGCGGTCCGCAACGCGTCCACCGCCGCGCCCACGAGCGGCTGAATCAGCGTCGGCCGCGCCGTAATTTGAAGCTTGCCGCTGACGATGTGCGAGATGTCGAGGAGATCTTCGATCAGACGCGACTGTGCCCACCCGGCCCGTTCGATGGCCTCCACGGCTTTCGTCGTCTGGCGCGCGTCGAGCTTGTCGCTGGCCAGCAGCCGCGCCCATCCGAGGATGGCATTCAGCGGCGTCCGCAGCTCGTGCGAGAGCGTGGCGAGGAATTCGTCCTTCGTGCGGTTGGCCGATTCGGCCCGCCGGGATTCCTCGTCGGCGATCTGCAACAGCGATTCGTAATACCGCGAGAGCTCATCGAGCTGATGCCGGACGCGCTCCGCGATGAACACGCCGACGATGATGCCGCCGCAGGTCAGTGCCAACGCGAGAATCATCGAGCCGACGTGCTCGATTTCCCACGTCAGTAGTGCCGCGAGCACACCAAAGGAACCAAGCGGCATGACGACGAGCCGTCCAAGACGGAGCCGCATCTGGTTCGGCACTAAGCGTGAAACTGATGCAAACCCGCGACCCGATGCGTCCCAGCTCAACGGGTCTGCTCGTTGGCGCAACTCTTGAACGCGGGTGGCCCGGTATGGCAGCTGCACAGATGGTGCGCGTCGCGGCGGTGGGTGATCTGCACTGCACGAAGCTGTCGCACGGTGTATTTCAGCCCATGTTTACACGCATCGCTGAATCGGCTGAGCTGCTTCTGCTCGCCGGCGATCTCACTGACTACGGACTCGTCGAAGAAGCGCGCGTCCTGGCCAAAGAGCTGGCGCCCGTCAGAGTGCCGATTGTGGCCGTGCTGGGTAATCACGACATCGAATCGGGCCAGGACGCGGAGATCTGTCGCATCCTGGCAGACGCCGGTGTCACCGTGCTGAACGGCGACGCGTGCGAGGTCCACGGCATCGGCATTGCCGGGGTCAAGGGCTTCGGTGGCGGCTTCGGGAAGCACGCCCTCGGGCCGTGGGGTGAAACGATCATCAAGCAGTTCGTGCGCGAGGCCGTGGACGAAGCGCTCAAGCTCGAGGCGGCGCTCGCGCGTCTGCGCACGACGCAGCTCGTGGCCCTCCTGCACTATGCGCCGATCGCGCAAACCGTCGAAGGGGAGCCGCTCGAAATTTATCCGTTCCTCGGATCGAGCCGGCTCGAGGAGCCGATCGGCCGCTATCCCGTTTCGCTGGTCGTGCACGGTCACGCGCACCGGGGCCAGACGGAGGGGGTGACGAAGACGGGCGTGCCCGTCTACAACGTGTCGCTGCCGCTGCTGACACGAACGTTCGCAGACAAGGCGTCGTTCCGTGTGTTCGAGGTGCCGGCGGGTGAGGCCGGCGCCGCGGAAGCCCCGTCGGTCGGTGCGACTCGCGGGCGCCGCGCGACCGACGCCGCCATTGCGTCCTGAGGCCTGATATGGAAACGCAGACCGCCCGAGCGATTCACGACCCGGCCGCGGACTTCTATATCGATGCACTCGGGAAGCTGCAGGCCACGAACATCCCGTTCCTGGTGGGCGGTGCCTTCGCCTTCTCGCACTATGCGCACGTGCCGCGCGACACGAAGGACATCGACGTCTTCGTCAAGCCGGATGATTGCCCGCGCGTGCTCGCGGCATTCGAGCGTCTCGGCTACAGCACCGAGGTGCCGTTCCCGCATTGGCTCGGCAAGATCCACTGCGGCGGTCACTTCATGGATGTGATCTTCAGCTCGGGCAACGGCGTCGCGCGCGTCGACGATCTGTGGTTCGAGCATGCGCCGAAGGTGAATGTCCTCGGCGTCATCGTGCGGCTGTCGCCGGCGGAGGAGATGATCTGGTCGAAGGCGTTCATTCAGGAGCGCGAGCGCTTCGACGGCTCCGACGTGCTGCATCTGCTGCGCGAGACCGGGCCGTCCCTCGACTGGCCGCGTCTGCTGATGCGGTTCGGCGACTACTGGCGCGTGCTGCTCAGCCAGATCATCCTGTTCGGGTTCGTCTATCCGGACAAGCGCCAGAATGTGCCGACGTGGGTCATGGACGAATTGATCCGGCGCCTGAGCGTGAGCCGTCCGAACCTGCAGAATGACGTCTGCCACGGCACACTGCTCTCGCGCGAGCAGTACCTGCACGACATCCAGGCGTGGAAGTACCGCGACGGCCGCGAAGAGCCCTACGGTCCGATGACGCGGGAGCAGATCGAGATTTGGACGGCCGCCATCGACACGAAATAACGACGATCACCACGGAGGACACGGAGGACACAAAGGATCAGATAGCGCTGTGGAGATTGTGTCAGGCGTCTATTGCTGCCGCTCGAGAATCCACGCGACGGTGCCGATGAGTTTCTCCCACGCCGGGCGGCGGCGCCACGCCGCCAGCGTGATCTCCTGGCTGTGCTCGCGATCGGCGACGAAGTCGGCCGTCAGCCGCGCGGCGACATGCGGGTCTCGAATTGCGACGTTCACTTCGTCGTTGTGTTCGAATGACCGGTTGTCGACGTTCGTCGTGCCGATCACCGCCCAGAGATCGTCCACGAGCAGCGTTTTGACGTGGGTCATGCCCGGGCCGTACTCGAAGACGCGCACGCCGCTTTCGAGCAGGTGGCCGTACATCCGGCGGCTGGCGAGCCGCACCCAGCGCTGGTCGGTGCGCCCTCCAGGCACGATGACGACGATCTCGACGCCGCGCCTGGCGGTGCGGCGAATCGCCTCGCGGAACGCCTTGTCCGGGAGAAAATACGGCGTGGAGATCCGCACGCATCGCGTCGACGTTTCGACCAACGTCTGAAAGAGCACGCGCGACGCGGTCGCGCGGTCGGCGGGCGAGCTCTTGATCGCGAACGCCGCCGCTTCGCCGGCCGGCCTGCGCGGCTTGTAGGTTTCGGGCCCCGTCAGGATCTCGCCACAGCACTCGAGCCAGTTCTCCGCGACGACGCCCTGAATGTCGGAGACGATTGGCCCTTCCATGCGGGCCATCATGTCGCGCCACATTGGCTTGCCCTTGAACGAACCGGCCCACCAGTCTGCGACCCCGGCGCCGCCGACAAACGCCGTTGCGCCGTCCACGACCAGCAGCTCGCGGTGCGTGCGGTTGTTGAGGCGCGCAAGGCTATACCATCGCATGCGCTGGTACGGCTCGACGCGGCAGCCGGCCTCGCGCAGCGGTCTGGCCGATTCGTGAAACGCGCCGAAGCTGCCGATCGCATCCATGACGATCGTCACGCGCACGCCCGCCCTCGCCCGTTCACGGAACGCGTCGATGAAGCACTGGCCGATGGCGCCCTTCTTGAAGATGTAGCACTCGAAATTGATCGTCTCTGCCGCCCCGGCGATCGCGGCGAGCATGGCCGGATAGAACTGATCGCCGTTGGTGAAGATCTCGATCCGGTTCGCCGGTTTGAGCGACGTGTGACACGTCGATTCGAGCACGTGGATGAAATGATCGCTGGTGCCGTCGATCCGCATCTCGATGTAATACGGGATGTGCGGCGTGAACAGCAGCACGAGGATCAACCACGCGATGAACACGCCGCCGATCAGCGTGAGATAGGCCATGTCAGCGGGGGACGAGCAGCGCGATCGGGAGACGGTCGAAGATCGTCGCGGCCGGGATCGAGATCGCGCCGGCCAGCTCGGTCGCGTCGCGCGGCGCGCCGGTCAACGCGTCGCGAAGCGGGCCGGCCAGCCCGGGTGGCAGCTCGATGCGCGTGTCGCCCCAGACGCCCTGGCCGGTCGGCGGTACTGCGGCGTCAGGCGTCAGCGTCGCGACCAGTCGGGGCACGCAGGTCACGGCGACGCCCGCGTCGTGGCAGCGGGCAAAAGCGAACACGCAGTCGCGCCGCGATCCGGTCGTCGTCAGCGGCACGTAGTCGCCCTCCTCGAAGACGCGCCGCATGCGGGCGCGCGTGCCGAGCGCGCGCGTCATCGCGAAGAGCTTGATGCGGCCGTCGCGGCGATGCTCGAGCAGCGCGGCGATCGCCTCCGGCGTCGGGCCCGTCGCTGATGTCACCTCGATCTCCGCTGCTCCCACCGCAGCGCGGGTCGTCGATGAAGAGCGCGTGTTCGGCGCGGACGCCGGCGTCGGAAGCGGCGCGGCGCAGGTCTGGAGACTGGCCAGCAGGCGTGCGCGATGCCCGTAGTCCACGGGATGCCGGTTGTCCGGATCGACCAGCGCCAAGTCCCACACTTCCGTGCCTTGATAAAAATCCGGCACGCCGGGCGCCGTAATCTTGAGCAGCAGCTGGGCGAGGCTGTTGTAGATGCCCAGGTCGGCGACGCGCGCCTGAAATGGCTGGAAGGCCTGCAGGAACAGGTTGGGCCGGCGCCGATCGAGAATCGCCTCGACGAACCGCGTAACGGCCTGCTCGTACGACGCGTCGGGCCTCAGCCAGTTCGTGTGAACCTTGGCTTCGCGCAGCGCTTTGATCATGTAGTCCACGATGCGCGTGGAGAAGCGTGCGGTCGTGTGCGCGTCGCTCTCGAACGGCCACGCGCCGACGAGCGTTTGGTAGAGCAGGTACTCCTCGTTCGGGTCCGGCGCGAGGCGGCGGTCCACTTCGACCTTGAAGCGGCGATTCACCGCGCGCCACTTGGCCACGGCGCTCTTCCAGGCGCCCGGCAGCTCGGACAGCACGTTGAGCCGCGCGCGGACGTCCTCGCCGCGCTTGGTGTCGTGCGTCGACGTCGTGGAGAGTGCGGTGGGCCACCGGGCCTGGCGCCTCGCCATCCAATCGTGGACCGCTGCCGGCTCCACGCCGAACGTCCGGGGATCCGCGCCAACGTCATTGAGCGACACGAGCCGGTTGTACACATACAGCGCCGTGTCCTCAATGCCCTTTGCGGCGACCGGACTCGTGATCTGTTGGAACTTGCCGACGAACCGCGCCCGTGCGCAGCACTCCTCGGGCGTCCGCGCCATGGTCTGCTTGAGGAGCAGGTGGCCAATGAAGTCGAAGATGACCGGCGGAATGCTCGGCGCGCGCTGCCGGGCGCAGCGAATCGCTTCAGTGATGTAGCGGCGATCATCGCTCGTCACCGGCTCATCCGCGCTGACGTACGTGCGGTACACCGGAAAACAGGCGATGACTTCCTTGAGCGTCGCGATCAGGCTGTACAGGGTGAAGTCGCGGAAGTGGCGGTTCCGCTCCGAGAAGAGATTGAGCTGGTGCCCGAGCGAGTTGATGTCGCCGGACATCGTCTCGTGCATGATGCGCTTCTTGCTGTGGTACGCGAGGTCTGCGAACGAGTGGCGCTCGCGCCGCTCGTGGATGAAGCGCACGTAGATGTCGTCCAGCGCCCGCTCGTTACGCCGGTCCACGAACAGGTTGTTCACCATCGCGGCGAACTCGTAGCCCGTCGTGCCCGAGACGGGCCAGTCGCGCGGCAGGTCCTCGTCGCGGCCGAGAATCTTTTCGACCACGACGAAGAACGGGCTGTCATCGGGTGCGCCAGTGGCCTCGGCGCACCGCGTCTGCAGCCGGCGCAGGTAATCGCCGGGCGCATACAAGCCGTCCACGTGGTCGATGCGCAGCCCGGTTGCGGCGCCGCGGCGCACGAGCTCGAACACGAAGCGGTGCACTTCGTCGAAGACGGCCGGGTCCTCCATGCGCACGGCCGCCAGCTGATTCACGTCGAAGAATCGCCGGTAGTTGATCTCCTCGGACGCGACGCGCCAATGCGCGAGCCGGTACGACTGCTCGTTGAGAAGACCATCGAGCAAATCGAAGCTGTGTGGATCCCCGGCGTGGCCGTTGAAACGGCGAAGACACGCATCGATCAGCCCGGCGACATCGGCGCTGCGTTCGGCGAGCGCGGCGAGGCGCCGCTTCACGACGTCCTTTTCGCGCGCGCGCGTGGCGATCGCCTCCGCGTCGCGTGCGTTGCGCGGCGGCAGGTTGATCGCCGACGTCAGAATGCTCTGGAGCTCGTCGGCGTCCGCCCGTCCTTCCGCGTCGTCGCGTCGCTCGGCCAGCCACGCGTCGAGATCGAGGCCGAAGATCGTCGGATAGGTGTCCGGCGCGATTGGCAACGTGTCGTCGTAATAGCGGACCGCGAAGGCGCCATCGTCGATCGTCAGTGTCAGCTCTCGACGCTCCAGCACCTCGCCGTATTGATCGCCAAGAATCGGAATCAGCAGTTTGTCGCGCAGCTCGGTTTTCACCGGCTGCCAGTCGATGTCGAAGAAGTGCGCGAACCGCGAGCTGGGGCCGTTCTCGAGGACGTCGAGCCACCACGGGTTCGCCGACTTCGCGATGCCCATGTGGTTCGGCACCAGATCCAGGATGTGGCCCATCCCTCGTTCGCGCAGCGCATCGATCCACGCCCAATAGTCGGCGTCGGTGCCGATCTCCGGATTCAATCGCGTCGGATCGGCGACGTCGTACCCGTGCGAGCTCCCGGGCACCGCGCGCAGATACGACGAGGCGTACGCGTCGGTGATCCCCAGCGTGTGCAGGTAATCGACCATGCCGCGTGCGTCGCCGAAGGTGAATCGGCTGTTGAACTGCAGGCGGTAGGTTGCGAGCGGGAGGCGTGGGCGCGGATGCACCACATCGGAAACTGCAAGCGCGACGCCAGCGTCGCCGGCTCATCCGTTCGGGTGACGCGCACGGGCCGCGGCCGCCGTACGCCCAGTCCGGCAGAGCTGGCAGCGTGTTTGCTCAGCATACGCGAGTGTCGCGTCTCCGAAGTTCGTTGTTGCACCGAGGGCGCCGACGCGTCCGGCCCGCAAGGCATGAGGAGGGAGAATACCAGTAGTATTTGACCGACGAGCAACGACCCCGGGGCGGGATGCATCGGCGGCCGAATGCAAACGAAATTCGGAGACACGACACTGAACATGGTCTGGATACGAGGCGTCTTGATCGCGCTGCTGCTGGTCACTCCGGTCGTGGCGCAGGTCCCGCCCCCGGCCCCTGTGAGCTCATCGCAGCCTCAGGAGCTGGACACCGATCAGAAGAAACCCAAACGCAACGACGTGCTGGCGGACTCGCCCGACCTGGACACTCAGATCGAACAGCTGAAACATGCGTTGGCGCGCCTGCCGATTGCGGCGGCCCTGGCCGCCGTGCTGGCACTGCGTCCGCGCCGCCGCGGCACACCGCACCGGCAACTCCCCGTGATCCAGACGCAAATCATCCTCGCGGTCGTGGGCGCCGTCGTCATGCTGGTCGTCGGCTCCAGCCTTGCGCGCGCGTTCGGCATCGTCGGCGCCGCGGGCCTCGTTCGGTATCGCGCGAAGATCGAAGACCCGAAGGACGCCGGCGTGATGCTGTCGACGCTCGCGATTGGATTGGCGTCAGGCGTTGGCCTCTGGATCCTCGCCGCGTTTGGAACGGTGTTCATCCTGGCGTTGCTGTGGGTTGTGGAATCGTTCGAGCCGAAAGCGACGCAGCTGTTCACCCTGAAGATCAAGACGAAGGATTCGGCCAGCCTGAAGCCCCAGATCGAAGGTCTGCTGAATGGGCGTCACCTCGACTACGAGCTCCGGACCTCAGCGCCGGGCGAAATCGCGTACGACGTCCATTTTCCGATCGACCGAAAGACGGCGCGCCTCTCGGACCAGATTTTGAGCCTGTCGCCGGACGCTGGCGTGGAGTGGGAGGAAAAGAAGGAAAAGAAATAATGCTAGCGGTAGTTGCCGAACTGCAGCGCGACGCCGAAGTCGTGGTCGCGTAGCGCCTTCATCGCGGCCTGCAGCTCGTCTTTCGAGGGCGACGAGACGCGGACCTGATCCGCTTGGATTGTGGCCTGCACTTTCTTCAGCTTTTGTTCCTTCAGGAATTTCACGATGTCCTTGGCCGCCTCGACCGGGATGCCGCTTTGAATCGTGATGACGCGGCGGACCGTGCCGCCGGCAGCCGGCGCCGAATTGCCCACCTTGAAGTTCTTGACCGCCACCCCGCGCCGCACGAGTCGCGTCTGCAGGATTTCCCAGAGCGCGTTCATCTTCATCTCGTCACTCGTCGTCAACGTGAGCGTCTTGTCGGCGGGCTTGAGATCGATATCGGCGACCGCGCCTTTGAAATCGTAGCGCTGCACGACTTCCTTGCGCGACTGGTTCAGCGCATTGTCGACTTCCTGGAAATCCACGGTGGATGTGATGTCGAACGAAGCAGTGTCGGCCATGCCGTCATTTTACGACGGCAGCCGGCGGCGCGATCCAGCGCCGTGTCACGCGCCGCGGCGCGCATGTAAGATGGCTCTGTGATGGAGGCCTTCGGCACGGTCGATGTCCTGCGGGTGCGTGGCGCCCGCCGGACGGCGGACGTCGATCGCGCGGCGACGGAGGAGCCGCTCGAAATCCGGCTGCAGGGGCGGCCGTTTGCCGTGATCATGCGGACGCCTGGCGCCGATCGTGAGCTGGCGGCGGGGTTTCTCCTCGCTGAAGGCGTTCTGGTGTCGGCGAGCGATCTTGGCGCCATTGCGCACTGCACCGACGCCGGCGCCGATCACCCCGAGAACATCGTCAACGTGACGCTCCTGGACAGCTCGGCCGACGCACTCGACCGCGTGCTCGCCGGCCGGCGCCTCGTGACGATGAGCGCGTCGTGCGGGATGTGCGGGCGGCTGACGATTGAATCCCTTCGCACCGGTGCGCCCCCCCTTGCGTCGTCGTCAGCCGTCTCGCGCGATGCGCTCGTGGCGATGCCCGATCGACTGCGCGCCGCGCAGGCGGTGTTCGGCGAAACCGGCGGATTGCATGCGGCTGGTCTGTTCACGTGTGACGGCGCGCTCGAGCAGGCGGCGGAAGACGTCGGCCGCCACAACGCCGTGGACAAAGTGATCGGGCAGAGGGTGATGCGCGAAGAGGTGCCGATCTCGGACCGCGTCCTCTTTGTCAGCGGCCGCACGTCGTTTGAAATCGTTCAGAAGGCGTTTCTGGCCGGCATTCCGATCGTGGCGTCGGTGTCTGCGCCGTCGAGCCTGGCGATCGCATTGGCCGCCGATGCCGGCGTGACGCTCATCGGATTCGTCAGAGGCGATAGCTTCAACATTTACACGCACCCATCGCGCGTGGTCTAGGCTGGTCCAGGGCGGGTCGCTCGCCGTGCATGCCGCGACGGTATAGTGTGGAGCGATCGCATGTTTGGGCTGGGGCACCAGAAGCCACATCACTACCTGGAGATGGCGAAGGTCGCGTGGGAGAACCGCGACCAGCTGCCGTTTGCCTGGCGCATCCTCCAGGACGGCGTCTGCGACGGATGCGCGCTCGGCACGTCGGGCCTTTCGGACTGGACGCTCGACGGCACGCATCTGTGCATGGTGCGCCTCGAGCTGATGCGTCTGAACACCGCGCCTGCGCTCGATCCCCGACTGCTCACCGACGTCTCGACGCTGGCGTCGTCCACGTCGAAGGATCTGCGTGCGCTCGGGCGGCTGCCGGAGCCGCTGCTGCGCCGGCGCGGTGAGCCGGGTTTTCTGCCGGCGTCATGGGACGAGGCGCTCGATCGGATCGCTGAGGAGCTGCGCGCCACGGATCCGGAGCGCGTCGCGTTCTACCTCACGTCGCGCGGCATCACGAACGAGGTGTACTACGCCGCGCAAAAAGCGGCGCGCTTCCTCGGCACCAATCACGTCGACAATTCAGCGCGCCTGTGCCATGCGGCGTCGACGGCCGGCATGAAGGCGACGCTCGGCTACGGCGCTTCCACCTGCAGCTACCGCGACTGGCTGCACGCGGATCTGATCGTCCTGTTCGGGTCCAACGTCGCCAACAACCAGCCGGTGACGACGAAATACCTCCACCACGCGAAGGCGAACGGTGCGGAGATCGCGGTCGTGAACACGTTCCGGGAACCAGGGCTCGAACGCTATTGGGTGCCGTCCATCGCGAAGAGCGCTCTGTTCGGCACGGCGATCGCGGATCACTGGTTCGACGTGGACACCGGCGGCGACCTGGCGTTTCTGACCGGCGTCTTCCGCTCGTTGATCGAGCACGGCGGCGTGGACGAGGCGTTCGTACGGGAGCGGACCAGCGGCTTCGACGAGGCGCGCGCGCGTGCGCTCGCGTCGGATTGGGCGGCGCTCGAAGCCGAGAGCGGATCCACGCGCGAGCGGATGGAGGCGTTTGCCCGTTTGCTGGTCGGACGGCCGAACGCCGTGTTCGTGTGGTCGATGGGGCTGACGCAGCATGTGCACGGCGTCGACACGATCAAGGCGTTGGTGAACCTCGGGCTCGTACGCGGGCTCCCCGGACGGCCGAATCGCGGGCTGGTGCCGATTCGCGGCCACTCCGGCGTGCAAGGGGGCGCGGAAGTTGGCTGCGTGCCGAACGTCGATGAGGCGACCGCTGCGCGGTGGAGCGGCGTGTGGGAATTCCCAGTGCCACGCACGGCGGGCTGGACGACCGCGGAGATGATCCAGCACGCGGCCGGCGGCGACGTCGAAGTGTTCTGGATCGTCGGCGGCAATTTTCTCGAGACGCTGCCCGACGCGGCGCAGTCGCGCCGCGCGCTCGCCCGTCCCAAGCTGCGTGTTCATCAGGACATCGTCCTCTCGTCATCGATGTTTGCGGAGTCCGACGGCGACGTCCTCATTCTGCCGGCGGTTACGCGGTACGAGTCGCCCGGCGGCGGGACTGAGACATCGACCGAGCGGCGCATCATTTTTTCGCCGGAGATTCCCGGACGCCGCATCGGATCGGCCCGGCCTGAATGGTGGGTGTTCGGCGAGGTGATGGCACGCGTGCGTCCGAATCGCGCCAACTACATCCGCTTCGAGAGCGCCGCGGCGATCCGCGCCGAGATCGCGCGTGCGGTGCCGCTCTACAAAGGCATCGAGTCGCTGAAGCGGAAGGGCGATCAGGTGCAATGGGGCGGGCCGACGCTGTACGCCGACGGTCGCTTCGCCACACCCGACGGCGTGGCGCACTTCGCGCCCGTGTCCGCCGGACGGCCCGGGCGCGCCGCCGGCGAGCTTCGCGTCTCCACCCGGCGGGGCAAACAGTTCAACTCGATGATTCAGCGTGAGGTGGATCCGCTGACGGGCGCCCGTCGCGACGACATCCTCATCAGCCTGGAGGATGCCCAGCGTCTCGGTCTGCAGAGCGACGCGCCGGTGCGGTTGAGATCCGCCTCCGGCAGCTACGACGGGCACGTGAAGATTGCCGCGATGAAACCGGGCAATCTCGAAGTGCATTGGCCTGAAGGGAACGGGCTGCTGTCCGGTTCGGCCATCGACCCGGACTCGATGGAGCCGGACTACAACGCGATCGTGACCATCGAGCCGCTCGCCTGACGACGTCGAAGATATGAAGGCCGGGTCTTTTGAGACCCGGCGGTCGCGGCGGTTGTAGACCGCGTCTTTTGACCCCGGCGGTTGCGGCGGCGGGTCCAAAAGGACCTGCCCTACCTGACCGACGTCAGGCTCGAATAGAAGCGGTACCGGCCGCTTGCAAAGCCCGACACGAGATCGCCGACCGGCTGCACCAGCGAGGCGCTGTAATAGCCCGGCGCGGCGTCGATCGGTGCGAAGCCGCCGAACACCGATCGAATCACGACCGCATGGCGTGCACGCGGCAGTCCCGCGACGTTCTCGACGAAGCGCGGGAACGTGCCGTCGCCGAACAGATAGAACTCGACGTTCGACGTGTAGAAGGCCGACAGCTGATCGCCGCGCTCGCGCATCAGCCGCGCGATGGCGGCCAGCGCCGTCGGTCCGCTCAGGTTGCCGACGACCGGAATCACCAGATCGCGCTGTTGCAGCCCGCGGACGAACGCGTAATCGTCCTCGGTGACCAGATAGTTCCATTGATGGCCCTGCCGATCGGTTTCGAACAGGAGATCGCGGTAGGTCGGGTAATAGCTGCGCGGCGGCCGGCCCGCACTCTCGAATTTCAGCTGCATCCCGGCGTCGATGAAGCGGTGATGAAAGCGGCGGATCGTCGCCACATCGTCACGCGACAGCGGTACGCCGAATGTCGCAATTCGCGCGTCGACGCGGCGGTCGAGCGCGGTGGTCGATGCCGCGGCCGGTAGACGATCCACGTAGGCCGCAAGCCGCGCGATTGGCGCGGTCTTCCAGTCCGCCGGCCGCTGCGGCGGCGCGCGCCCGAACAGCAGGCACAAGTATTCGATGCGCGTCCCCGCTTCGGCAAACAGCGCCTTGAACAGCAGGTGCAGCAGGAGATTGTCGCGCCGCACATCGACGATGAACGCAATCGCCGGACGAATACGCGCGATGTAGGAGAAATTCTGGTCCGGGCCGACGCCGATGTACGCACCGCCGGTCACGCCCGCCTGCTGCAGCGCCGGAATCACGTGCAGGTAGGACTTCTCGTTCGAGATGAGATTGTCGGTGTCGAAAAAGCCGCCCGGCTCGGAAAGCTGCGCGATCCGCGTCGCGAATCCCGACGGCTTGCTCGCCTGTCCGATGCCGTAGACGCCGGCGAACAGCAGCATCGACACAGTTGCCACAGACAACAAGCGGCGCGGCGTGACGGCAGATGTAAAACGCATGACGGTCCGCGATCGGATTATAGCCGCAGCCTCACGAGCCCCAGGCCGCGTCCATGTTCGTCGGCGGCGGTCGCCCTCGGCAGTGTCGCGCTTCCCCGCGACTGCGCCCGGGCAGGCAGCCGGACCAAGGCCTGCGTGCTAGGCTTGATCGGCATTCATGATTTCGTTCTCCCGCATCAGCAAGCAGTACGGCCGCCAAATCCTGTTCGTCGACGCGTCGTTTCAGCTCAATCCCGGCGAAAAGGTCGGGCTCGTCGGGCCCAACGGCTCCGGCAAGACGACGCTCTTCCGCATGATCACCGGCGAAGAGCAGCCCGACGATGGCGAGGTGTCGGTGCCGAAGAAGCTGACGATCGGCTACTTCCGTCAGGACGTGGAGGAGATGTCCGGCCGATCGGTCCTCGACGAGGCGATCGCCGGCAGCGGCCGGCTCGGCGACTTGCACCACGAGCTCGACGCGCTGAACGGCGCGATGGCCGATCCCAGTCGTGCGGACGAGATGGAGACGATCCTCGCGCGCTTCGGCGAAGTGCAGGAGGAATACGAGCATCTTGGCGGCTACGCGCTCGAGAACCGCACCCGCGAAGTCCTCCACGGCCTCGGCTTCGACGACGAGCGGATCGACGGCGACGTCGGCGCGCTGTCGGGCGGCTGGAAGATGCGCGTGGCGATGGCGCGCGTGCTGCTCGGCGAGCCGGACGTCCTGCTGATGGACGAGCCGACCAACCATCTCGACCTCGAGTCGATCATCTGGCTCGAGGCGTTTCTGAAGTCGCGGTCCGGCGCGCTGCTGATGACGTCGCACGACCGCGAGTTCATGAACCGCATCGTCAGCAAGATCGCCGAGATCGACGGCGGAGACATCATCGCGTACTCGGGGAACTACGATTTCTACGAACGTGAGCGGACGATTCGCGAGACCAATCGCGAAGCGGCGTATGCGCGGCAGCAGGCGATGCTCGCCAAGGAGCAGCGGTTCATCGAGCGGTTCGCGGCGCACGCGGCGAAAGCGGCGCAGGTGCAGAGCCGCGTCAAGGCGCTCGAGAAGATCGAGAAGATCGAGCTGCCCAAGAAACGGGCCGTCGTGAAGTTCGACTTCAGACAGCCGCCGCGCTCAGGCGATCAGGTGGCCGTTCTCGAAGGCGTGACGAAAGCGTATGGCCGGCGCGTCGTGCACGACGGCCTGAATCTGACAATCCGCCGCGGCGAGCGTTGGTGTGTGATGGGGAAGAACGGCGCCGGCAAGTCGACGCTGTTGAAGATGGTCGCCGGCGCGCTCGCGCCGGATGCCGGCGTCGTCAGGCTCGGCGCGAGCCTGAAGATGGGGTACTTCGCGCAGCAGGCGCTCGATGTGCTCAAGCCGGATCTGACGATCGAGGAGCAGCTGCAGTTCGATTTTCCGCACGAGTCGATCGGCGCGCTGCGCAGCCTGGCGGGCGCGTTTCAGTTTTCAGGCGACGAGACGGACAAGAAGATCCGCACGCTCTCGGGCGGCGAGAAGACGCGCCTCGTGATGGCGCGGATGCTGCTGCACCCGCCGAATTTTCTGGTTCTCGACGAGCCGACCAATCACCTCGATCTGGCGACGAAGGAGATGCTGCTCGACGCGCTCGCCGACTTCGACGGCACGATGCTGTTCGTGTCGCACGATCGCGAGTTTCTGCGCGGGCTGAGCAACCGCGTGCTCGAGCTCGGCGGCGAGAGCGGCACGGAGGCCGAGCCGCATGCCTATCCCGGCTCGTACGTCGAGTACGTCGCGCGCACAGGCCACGAGGCGCCAGGCGTGCACCGGTGATTCGCGCGGGTCGGCAGAGCAGCACCGACACGTCCAGCCTACCGGCTCTGTTTGACACCACGCGGGCACGCGCGTAGACTCCGCTACCTTCACATCGATCGGCGGTCCTTCGTAACACAAGGAGGATTCCGTGAGAGCCCACCCCCGTTTCACCTTCCTGACCGTCTGTGCGTCTTTCCTTTGCGTTGGCGCCATCGCTGTCGCGGGAGCGCGCATCGGCGCGGTCGAACAGACCCCGGCACCGAAGACGCCAGCCAAGGCGCAGCCTACAGCGGAGCCCGCGAAGAGCGAGATGCTGCAGATCACCGTCCTGAAAATCAAATCGGAGCTCGTGACCGAATGGCTCGCGTTCCAAAAGAGCGAGACGATTCCGATGCTGAAGAAGGCGGGCATTCCGCGGCGCGATGCGTGGCAGAACGCGGTCTTCGGCGAAGGGCCGATGTACGCGTTCGTGACGCCGATCGAGAATTTCAGTCAATACGACGGCGACTCACCAGCCGTACGCGCGCTCGGCGCCGAAGGCGCGCAGGCCTACGCCGAGAAGAACCGCCGGTTCATCGACAGCACACACGTCTACGCGGAACAGACCCGGCCGGATCTCAGCTACGACGTCAAGATGACGGCGCCGCCGAAGTTGGCGCTGTTGTCCGACGTCCAGATCGCGTTGGGGAAAGTGCCGGCCTACGAGGCGCTCGTCAAGTCCGACGTCCTGCCGGTGATGCGAAAGGCGAACCTTCCGTATGTGGTCTCGCAAACGATTCTTGGGGGCGACGTGTCGTCGTTCACGACGCTGATCTTCTATGACAGTTTTGCGGAGATCGGCAAGGGACATCCGTTCCAGCGGATTCTCGGCGCTGAGGGCGAGCGCCAACTCACCGCGAAGGCCGCCGGCATCGTCACGCATGTCGAGCGGAACATCATCCGGTACGTCCCGGAGCTGAGCTTTACGGCGGCGGCGCCGACCACGCGTTGATGCAGTCATCAGTCGCAAGTGATCAGTCGTCGGTTCAGCAGTCGTCCGTCTCAGTCATCTGTCTCGTCTTCAGTTGAACCGGCGTCTATGGAGGGATCCTCCGCCGGGGCGTGCGGCTGGTCGTCGAAGTACCGCCGCGCAAAGGGACTGGAGACTGATGATTGAGACCTCCGACTGGCCGACTGAGACTGACGACCGCCGACCGAGACCGACGACTGAGACTGCCGACTGACGACTGGCGACAGAGGACTGTATCCAAGCGCTCCCGCGACGAAGCCGGCGCCGGCGAGAAACGGCGCCAACGGATGCGTTGACGGTGGGACACCATCGATCTCCTCGATCAGCATGCCGCGCGGTGTGTCGCCGCCGTCGCGCGCGCGATCGATTAGCGCGTGCGCAATTGCTCGTGCGGCCTTCGACCGGCCGGGCTCGGCATCCGGCAGGAACGTGAGCAGCTGCCGATCGCCGCGCGCCAAGTACGCCGCGAGCGCGCCGTCGACGAGAATCACCGTCGCGCCGACCGATCGTGTCGGTCCTCGGCCTGCGCTCGTCACGACAGGCAACGCGGAATCCGCTGAGCTCGCAGAGCCGGAATTTCTCTGCGTATTCAGCGTGTTCTGCGTTGATCGTTGTGCAGGCCACTTCAGCGTGGCGCCGTACGGGCTTGCCGGATCGGTCGCCGCGAGGACCGCGACTTCCGGATCCTCCGGGACGTCGCGCAGCGATCGAAGCAGGTCGAGCGCGCCCGGCAATGCGAACTGTGTCGCTCCGAGGCCGGCGACGAAATAGCCGCGTCGCACTCGACCGCTCTCTTCCATTGCTTTCAGCGCCGGATACACGATGCCGAAGCCGCCGGGGATCGCTTCGGCGCCGACCGCCTCTCGGGTGAGCACACCGTGCCGCGCGAGCAGCTGCTGCGCCATCGCGGCAGACCACTTCGTCGCGTCGCGCGTCCTCGACGGCCGGCCGGAGACCGGTGCGCCGCGGTCGACCAGCACCCATCGACCTTCGGCCGACGGCGGCGCCGCCCGTCGCGACCGGTACGCGGGCGCGTCGTGGCGGCCCGCGCGGCGGGCGCTGCGCGATGATGGGGGGCGCGCGCGTGTGAAGGCTCGCAGCGCATGGAACGTGTCGTTGGTGATGACACCGCGCCAGACCAGGTTCCAGATCGCGCCCACCGTTTCGGCAGGATAGCCGGCACCGACCGATTCGTGCAGCGGTCCGAAGAACGATGCTCCGCGCGCGCGCAGATAGTCGACGATTTTCGATTCACGGTCGGAGAGCTCTAACGGTGGGAGAGCCGTTTCAGATTCGCCGGAGCCCGCTGGGTCCGCAGGACCTGGCCCACGCGCGCCGCTTGTAGGGCCGGTCCTTCCACCTCCCCGCAAGGCTTCGGCGGACCGCCGCAGCGGCAGCGAAGGCGGTTCGGACCCGCCTGCACGTCGGGCGTCGGTCTCGGGCGGCAACAACCGCTGCAGCTGATCGGCGAGATACAGCGCGATTCGTCCATCGCGCTCGCCGAGCGGTTCGACGCCGACCCAGACGATTTCCCCCGCTGCGGTGACGGCGTCGAGATCCGCAGGATCGTAGCCGTCGAGACGAGCCGGCAGAATCTCGGTTTCCAGAAGCGAGGCCGGCATCGGGGCGCCCTGCAACTGTTCGATCGCGTCGAGCAGCGCGTCGGGGCCGCGGCGCTTCTTCACGATCCCCTGCCAGGTCGTCGTCAACCGGCCCAGCGCTGCCGGGTCGACCGGTTCGATTTCGTGCCGCAGCTTCGCAAGGGATCGCCGGCGCAGCATGCGCAGCACGTTGGCATCCGTCCATTCGCGCTGCGTGCCACCGGGCCGGAATTCGCCTTCGATCAAGCGCCCTTCGATTGCGAGCCTCGCAAGGGCAGCTTCGACGACCGCTGGTCCCAGCGCGTATCGAACCGCGAAGTCGGCCGCCGCGAAAGGAGCGTGCGTGCGGGCAAATCGCCGCGCAAGATCGCCGAGCGGATCGCGGACCGGCTGCAGCAGCGACTCGGGCAGGCCGGCCGGCAGGGGCGCGCCAAGGGCGTCGCGAAACCGTGCGGCATCTTCGACGGCGATGTAGCGCGGCTCTCCGGCAATCCGCACCATGATGGCCCGGCGGTCCGCTTCGAGGCCTGCGATCCACGCGGCGACCTCCGCCGTCGTCGTGCGCGCGCGGATTTCATCGCTGGTCAGGTCGCCGAGCCCGAGCAGCATGTCGTGGATGCCATCTGCCGTTCGAGCCTGATACTTCGGGTCGAGCCGCTGCAGTTGCCGCTCGATTGCGTCCATCGCCTCGGCGTCGAGCAGCTCGCGCATCTCTGCGTCGCCGACCAGCTCGCGCAGCTGCGACTGATCGACGGCGAGCGCTTGCGCGCGACGCTCAGCGAGCGGTGCGTCGCCGTCGTACAGAAAGCTGGCGACGTAGCTGAAGAGCAGCGAGGCGGCAAACGGCGACGGGACGTCCGAGTCGACGGTCGCCACGCGGATTTTGCCGCTTCCCACGTCGGCGAGTGTGGCGATCAGGGCAGGCATGTCGAAGAAGTCGCGCAAACACTCGCGATACGTTTCGAGCAGCACGGGAAACGATCCGTATCGCGACGCAACGGCCAGCAGATCGGCCGACCGCTTGCGCTGTTGCCAGAGCGGCGCGCGCTGGCCGGCGCGGCGCTTCGGCAGCAGGAGCGATCGCGCCGCGTTTTCGCGGAACTTGGCGGCGAAGAGCGCCGTCGCGCCCAGCTGGCGGACGACGAGCGCCTGCACTTCGTCCGGCTCCGGCAGGAGCAGCCGCGGATCGGGCGGCTGATCGACGTCCGGAAACCGCACGACGAAGCCATCGTCGCCCCAAATCGTCTCGACGTCGGCTCCCGTTTCTTCGCGGATTTTCGCAGCGACCGCCATCGCCCAGGGCGCGTGGACGCGTCCACCGCGCGGCGACAGCACACAGACGCGCCAATCGCCGAGCTCGTCTCTCACGCGCTCGACGACGATGGTTTCGGCATCCGGCAGCGCCCTGGTGGCGGCGATCTGATCGCGCAGGTAGTGCAGCAGATTCTCCGCGGCGAGCCGATCGAGATCGTGCTCGCGGATCAGGCGATCGACGGCCGCCGCCGGCGGCAGGCGGATCAGGTCGCGCATCAAGCGGCCGATCGACAGGCCGAGCTCCAGCGGCCGGCCTGCGCGATCGCCCTTCCAAAACGGCATTTTGCCCGGCTGCCCCGGCGCGGGCGACACGAGGACGCGGTCGTGTGTGATCTCCTCGATGCGCCACGACGAGGCGCCGAGCACGAACGTTTCGCCGGCGCGGCTCTCGAACACCATCTCTTCGTCGAGCTCGCCGACGCGGGCGGCGCCCGGACCCGCACCGATGAGGAAGACACCGTACAGTCCGCGATCGGGAATCGTGCCGCCGTTGGCGATCGCCACGCGCTTGGCGCCCTCGCGCGCGACGATGGTGCCGCCGATCCGGTCCCACGTGACCCGCGGCCGCAGCTCGGCGAATTCGTCCGACGGATACCGGCCGGACAGCATGTCGAGGACACCGTCGAAGATCGTACGGCTCAACTCGGCGAACGGCGCCGCGCCGCGGATGGTGTCGAACAGCTCTTCGACGTCCCACGCGTCCATCGCGGCCATCGCCACGATCTGCTGGGCGACAATGTCCAGCGGATTGCGCGGATAGCGTGTGGCCTCGACGGCGCCGTCGTGCATCGCCTTGGCGACCGCCGCGCAGGCGACGAGATCGCCGCGAAACTTCGGAAAGATCACGCCCCGGCTGACGGCGTTCACCTGATGGCCCCCGCGGCCGATGCGCTGCAGGCCGCTCGCCACCGACGGCGGCGCCTCGATCTGGACGACGAGATCGATCGCGCCCATGTCGATGCCGAGCTCGAGTGACGAGGTGGCGACAAGCGCGCGCAGGCCGCCGGCTTTCAGCAGGTCTTCGATTTCCACGCGCTGCGGCCGCGCGATCGATCCGTGATGCGACCGCACGAGCGTCTCGCCGGCCAGCTCGTTCAGCGCGCCGGCGAGCCGTTCGGCGAGCCGCCGGCTGTTGACGAAAATCAGCGTCGAGCGGTGCGCGCGAATGAGCTCGACGAGCCGCGGATGAATCGCCGACCAGATCGACGGGCGCGTGTCGCTGGGCACGTCGCCGGCGGTGGTGAGCCGCGCCATGTCCTCGACCGGCACTTCGATCGTGAGCGCCAGTTGTTTTTTCTGTCCGGCATCCACAATCGTGACGGGCCGGTAACGGACGCTCCGGCGGTGCGTCGAGAATTCGTCGCCGACCTCCGCTTCGGCCGCTTCTGCTCGTTCCGAGGGTGTCGCAGGGCGGGCCGCGCGAACTCGTTCGGCGCGCGCCTGCCCCCGCGCGGCGGTCGACGGACGATCCCGCAGCTCCGCCCCGCCGAGAAATCTCGCCACTTCGTCGAGCGGACGCTGCGTCGCCGAGAGGCCGATCCGCTGCGGCGGTCGCCGGCAGATCGCTTCGAGCCGCTCGATCGACAACGCGAGATGCGCGCCCCGCTTGGTGGGCACGAGCGCGTGGATCTCGTCGACGATGAGAGTATCGATCGAGCGCAGCGCTTCACGCGCGTTCGAGGTGAGCAGCAGATACAGCGACTCGGGCGTCGTGATGAGGATGTCCGCCGGCTCGCGCTGAAAGCGTGCGCGCTCGGCCTGCGGTGTATCGCCCGTCCGGATGGCGATGGCCGGCGTGAGGTACGGATCGCCGCGGCTGGCCGCGAGCTCCGCGATGCCGGCAAGCGGTGCGCGGAGGTTGCGCTCCACGTCCACGGCAAGCGCCTTCAGCGGCGACACGTAGAGCACGCGGCATCTCGCCGGCTTCGCAGGCGCCGGAGTGAACATGAGACGGTCGAGGCACCACAGAAACGCCGTGAGCGTTTTGCCGCTGCCGGTCGGCGCGAGAATCAGCGTCGACTCGCCGCGCGCGATCGCCGGCCATCCGAGCGTCTGCGGGCGCGTCGGCGCCTCGAACGCGGCGCGGAACCAGTCGCGAACCGGCGGATGAAATGGCGCGAGCGGGTCGATTGTCGGACGCGGGGCCACACGGTGATCTTATAATGATGATCGAACCAATCTCAGACGGGAGCATTGCATGGGTGACGCTGGCGAAGGCCTGATTGACGCGGAAGCGCGCATTCAGGAGCGAATGGAAGACCTCGAACGTGAACGCGCGCAAAAACACAACAAAACCGTACGCGATCCGGAGCGCCTCCGCGCGCTCGAGTCGCTGCGCCTGGCGCGGACCGAGCTCGAACGGCAGCTGACGGCCACCACGCACGAGCGCCGCCGCGCTCAGCTGGCCGACGCCATCAAGGAAGTCGAGCGGCGGATGGCGGCCGCTGCCGCTCTGATCGCGTCGTAGCTGAGCCTCGAGGCCTACTCCAAGAACTCCACGGTCGTTCCCAGCTCGCGGGCGATGGCGCGCGCGCGTTCGCTGTAATCCGCGGTGATGTGCGCCGGCAGATCCGCGACCATGGGGGCCGGCCGCGCGGCGGCGCCCTCCAGCGCGCGTACGTAATCCGCGGCCATCATCTCGATCGTGTGGCCTGCCGCCCAGTATGCCCGGCCGGCGCCTGCGAGCTCGGCGCGCTGCGCCGGACTGGTCGCGAGATCCCGCATCGTCTCGATCAGTGTGCGATCTTCCTCCAGCAGGTCGATGCGCCGCGTAACGGTCGCCGGCACATCCACCAGATGCGCGAGATCCGAGATCACGGTCGGCCGCGCCGCGGCGAGGCAGCGCAGCCACGATGCGGATGTTTCCTGCGCCGTGGGCCACCGCAGGCACAGGCAGACGTCGGCCGCCGCCAGATACCGTCCCACATCGTCGTCCGCCACGTAGCCCGTGGCGTGGACGCGATCGGCAATGCCCAGGCGGGCGATGTCCGTGCCGAGTGACTCGTGCTCGCCGGCGTCGCCGACGAGCATCAGATGCGCGTCGATTCCGCCGGCGGTGAGGGCGGCGAGCGCGCGCAGAATCGGACCGATGCGTTTTTCGGCCGTCACTTTCCCGAACGCGGCAAACACCACCGCGTCGTCGGGGAGCGCCAGGGCGTGTCGTGTGTGCCTTCGCGCCTCGTCCGGCGTTCCGCCCTCTGCGACGCCCATGCGAATCGTCGACACCGCGATGCCGGGAAACTGCGCGCGCAGATCGTCCGCGAGGCGCGCGTTGTGGACGGCAACCATCCGCGCGGTCGCCACGACGACGCGTGCCATCGACCAGAAGTAGTAAATCGAGCCGCTCAGCCCCTCGACCGCGTACTCGGCGACGTCCTGAACCGCGTCGGGGTGGTCATAGCGGAACTCGGCACGGTAGTCGGCCGCGCGATTCTGCTGCAGCAACTGGCGTGCGCGCGCGTGGTGCAACCGCGCATCGTGGAGCACGACGAGGCCGGGATACCGCGCCAGGTACGCCCACATGTAGTCGTGGCACGGTGCGTTGCCGAGCTGATAGACGACCAGATCGTACGGATCGCGCTGCTGCTTCCAGACGAAGTCGTGTGCGTCAAAGGCGGTGCCATCCACCGGCCGATCGACGAAGCGGTCGATCGTCGCCACGCGGTCGAGCCGCGGTAACAGCTCCGCGCTGTAGGCAGCGATACCCGATCGCACCGGCGGCAGCGGTGAGAACCACGCGAGACGCATGGGCTGGATCATAGTCGTAACGCCGTTGACTGGATCTGCGGGCCTCGATGGAATCTGCGACGGCTCGGACTGAATACGAAAAGACTGACGACGGATGACTGGAGAGTGGTGACTGATGTAGCATGAGGACTTAGCTTGCGAAATCGTTCACAAGCTTAGCGACGCGAGATCAACTCACCCATGCAAGGCTGGCTTTCCATCCTCATCATGATCGCGCTCGGCGCTGGATTCGCGCTGATCTCGGTCGTGCTCTCGAGCGTGCTCGGACCGCGCAAGCCGTCACCCGAGAAATTGGCGCCGTATGAATGCGGCATGCCGCCGGTCGGCGATGCCCGCGAGCGGCAATCGGTGAAGTACTACCTCGTCGCCATGATCTTTCTGCTGTTCGACATCGAGGTCGCCTTTCTGTACCCATGGGCGATGGCCCTGCGCGATCTCGGCTGGGCCGGATTCGTGCAGGTCGTGCTGTTCATGACGCTCCTGCTCTTTGGCTACATCTACGTCTGGCGCAAGGGCGCGCTCGATTGGGGAAACGAGAACGCATAATGGGCTTGGAGTCCGATTTCGACATCCCCGTGCTGACGACGTCGGTCGAGAAGATGGTCCAATGGGCGCGCCGATCGTCCATCTGGCCCGTGACGTTCGGCCTCGCCTGCTGCGCGATTGAGATGATGGCGATGAGCTGCTCGCGCTACGACATCGCGCGCTTCGGCGCCGAAGTGTTCCGCGGCAGCCCGCGCCAATCCGATCTGATGATCGTCGCCGGTCGCCTCTCGCGGAAGATGGCGCCGGCGCTGCGCCGCATTTACGATCAGATGCCCGAGCCCAAGTGGGTGATCTCGATGGGCGCGTGCGCGTCGATCGGCGGCGTCTTCGATAACTACGCGCTCGTGCAGGGCGTTGATCAGGTCGTGCCTGTGGACGTCTACGTGCCCGGCTGCCCGCCGCGCCCCGAATCACTCATTTACGGCATCGTCCAGCTTCAGCGGAAGATCGCGCAGCAGAAGCTCTCGTGATGGATGCGACGACGCTCATCGCGACGCTGCAGCAGGAGGTGCCGGGCGCTCAGTTCGAACCGGTGCCCGCAGTCGATCAGCACGCCACGATTTACACCGCGCGTGAGCACCTGCTGGCGACGGCCCGTGTGCTCCGGGATCGCGCGGATCTGCGTTTCACGTTCCTCGCAGAAATCACGGCCGTGGACGTCCATCCGGCGGAGCCGCGCTTCGAGTTGATCTACTTGCTCGTGTCGATCGAGCACAGACTCCGTCTGCGCCTGAAAGTCCGGCTGGCGGGCGAGGACGCGCACGTGCCGACGCTCACCAGCCTGTGGCCGGCGGCCAACTGGCTCGAACGCGAAGTGTGGGACATGTTCGGCATCGAGTTCGACGGGCACCCCGATCCGCGCCGGCTGCTGATGCCCGAGGACTGGGAGGGATTTCCGCTGCGCAAGGATTATCCGGTCCAGATTCGCAAGGTGCCGCTCACATCCCAGGCGCTGCAGGTGACGGAGCAGGACTTCAAAGACAACATCATGAAGGATCGGTTGAATCGGTGATGATTCACCACGAAGGACACCAAGGACACGAAGGACGGAACGCAAAGGGTTTGACCTTTGTGTCCTTTGTGTCCTTGGTGTTGAGAGTGTCTTGAGCGCCGATCTTTTTCGATCGACGCTGGCCGACGCGATCGCGCTGCACGAACGAGTGCTGGCGGGCGATCCGCAGCCGGTGCTCGAAGCCGCCGGGGCGATCGTGCGATCGTTGAAAGGCGGCGGCAAGCTGCTGGTATTCGGCAACGGGGGCAGCGCAGCCGATGCGCAGCACGTCGCCTCCGAGCTGGTGAACCGGTTCGAGCGCGCACGCGGCGCGCTGGCGGCGATGGCGCTCACGACCGACGCGAGCGTCGTGTCGAGCATTGCGAACGACGATGCGTTCGTGCGGGTGTTCGCACGGCAGATCGAGGCGCTCGGCCGCGAAGGCGACGTGGCGCTTGGCATCAGCACGAGCGGCGTCTCGCCGAACGTCGTCGCCGCCCTGGATGCGGCGCGGGGACGGCGACTGCAGACGATCGCGTTGACCGGGCGCGACGGCGGAGCGGTGGGACGGGCGGCGTCGGTGCACGTGAACGTGCCATCGAGCTCGACGGCACGCGTGCAGGAAGTGCACCGGACGCTGCTGCATGTGATCTGTGATTTGGTGGAGCGAGCTTTTGTGTGATGAAGCTCTTCACCACGGAGGGCACGGAGGACACTGAGAAGATGATTTGGCTTGTCTGCGGGCAGGCTGAACCTCCGTGTCCCCTGTGTCCTCTGTGGTGGCGAGGTTTTTGACGATGGCCGAGATCAAGACCGAAGTGATGACCGTCAACATGGGGCCTCAGCACCCCAGCACGCACGGCGTGCTGCGGCTCGTGCTGGAGCTCGATGGCGAGACGATCCTCTCGGCCGCTCCCACGATCGGGTTCCTGCACACCGGCATCGAGAAGACGACCGAGCAGAAGAAGTGGCAGCAGGTGATCCCGCTCGTCGAGCGGATGGACTATCTGAGCGCGCAATCGAACAGCATGGCGTTCTGCCTGTCGGCGGAGCGCCTGCTCGGCATCGAGATTCCGCAGCGCGTGCGCGACATCCGCGTGCTGCTGGTGGAGCTGCAGCGGATCAACAGCCATCTCGTCTGGCTCGGCACGCACGGCATGGAAGTGGGCGCCGTCTCGGTGATGCTGTACTGCTTCGGCGAGCGCGAGCTGCTGCTGAACCTGAACGAGATGATCGCCGGGTTCCGCATGTTCCCGAGCTACATGCGCATCGGCGGCCTGCGCGAGGATCTGCCGCGCGGCTTTCACGACGTGGTGCGGAAGTTCCTCAGCACGTTCCCCGCGAAGCTCGACATGTTCGAGGACCTGCTCACCAGGAACGAGATCTATCTGAAGCGCACGCAGGGCGTCGGCGTCATCTCCGCAGACGAGGCGATCGCGTACGGGCTGGTGGGCCCGATCGCGCGGTCGGCCGGCGTGGACTACGACGTCCGTAAATATTTCCCCTATCTCGGCTACGAGACATACGATTTCCGCGTGCCGACTCAGACGACCGGCGACGTGTACGCCCGCTATCAGGTGCGCGTGGCCGAGATGCGGGAGAGCGTCAAGATCTGTCTGCAGGCGCTCGATCGCATCACGCCGACCGGCGCGTTCGCGATCGACGATCCGCGCATTACGCCGCCGCCAAAGGATCGCGTCTACACGGAAATGGAAGCGCTGATTCAGCACTTCCTGATCTACTCGCAGGGCTTCACCGTTCCGTCGGGCGAGGCCTACGTGCCGGTCGAGGGGCCGCGCGGCGAGCAGGGGTTCTACGTCGTGTCCGACGGCACGAATCGGCCATGGCGGATCAAGTCGCGCGCGCCGTCGCTGCTCGCGTGCCAGGCACTCGAGCGGATGATCGTCGGCGGCCTGATTGCGGACGTGATTGCGGTGATTGGGTCGATTGACGTCGTGATGGGAGACGTGGACCGGTGAGCTTTCATCCGAAGATGTCGTACGACGCGGCGTTCCACAAGTCGGCTCGGACGCTCGCGCCCGAGGAGCCTGGCGCGCCGTTCGTCTACACCGCCGAGAATCGCGCACGCTTCGACGTCCTTCTGCAGCGCTATCCCGCCGAGCAGAAGCGCTCGGCCGTGCTGCCCGCCTTGTATCTCGTGCAGTATCAGCAGGGCTTCGTCACCGCCAGCGCGATGCGCTACGTCGCCGGGCTGCTCGAGATCACGCCCGCCGATGTCGAGGACGTCGTGTCGTACTACACGATGTTCCACACGAGGCCGGTCGGCCGATTCGTGATCAACGTCTGTCGCACGCTCTCGTGTGCGCTGAACGGCGCCGAGCGCGTCACCGAAGCGCTGACCGCGAAGCTCGGGATCAAACCGGGGGAAACCGACGCGTCGGGCACCTTCACGCTCATGGAAGTGGAGTGTCTGGGCGCGTGCGATCGCGCGCCGGCCGTCATGGTCAACGACGCGTGGCACGAGTGTGTGACGCCGGCGTCGGTGCCGGCCCTGATCGACGATCTGCGCACGCGCGGCGAAGCGGCGCTCACCGGCTGCCATCTCGTTGTTGAGGATCGCACGCGATGACGATTTTTCACGGAGTCACGGAGAGCACGGAGTGCACGAAGGATTTCCTGCGCAAGATGTTCTCCGTGATCTTCGTGTTCCCCGTGCCTTCGTGATGAGTGGTCGCTGAACATGGAACCTGTCCTCACCAAATTCGTTCGCGAGCCGAACTCCTTCACGCTCGATTTCTATCTGCAGCACGACGGCTACGAGGGCCTCAAGAGCGCGCTCGGCAAGAAGCCCGAAGAGATCATCGATCTGGTGAAAGCCTCCGGCTTGCGCGGCCGCGGCGGCGCCGGCTTCCCGACCGGCATGAAATGGCAGTTCGTCGACAAGAAGATCGAGCCGCGCTACATCGTCTGCAACGCCGACGAGAGTGAGCCTGGGACGTTCAAGGACCATGTGCTGATGGAGCGCAATCCGCACCTGCTGATCGAAGGCTGCGCGATCGGGTGCTATGCGATCGGCGCGAAAGTCGCGTACATCTACATCCGCGGCGAATTCTTCCACCTCCAGGGCGTTCTCGAACGCGCGATCGACGAGGCGCACGCGCGCGGATTGCTCGGGAAGAACATTCTCGGCTCCGGCTTCGACTGCGAGGTCTACGTCCATCGCGGCGCCGGCGCCTACGAAGCGGGCGAGGAAACCGCGCTGCTCGAATCACTCGAAGGCAAGCGGGCGCAACCGCGCAACAAGCCGCCGTTCCCTGCCGTGGCGGGCCTGTACGGAAAGCCGAGCGCGGTGAACAACGTCGAGACGCTGTGCAATGTGCCGGTGATCGTCTCGCGCGGCGTCGACTGGTACACGTCGATCGGTCCGGAGAAGAACGGTGGTCCGAAGCTGTATTGCGTGAGCGGCCACGTGAAGAAACCCGGCGTGTTCGAGGCGTCGATGCACATCACGCTGCGCGAGCTGATCGATGGCTACGCTGGCGGCGTGCGCGACGGCCGGACGCTGAAAGCGGTGATTCCCGGCGGATCGTCGGTCCCGATCCTGATGCCCGATCAGCTCGACACTCCGGCCAGCTTCGACGCGATTCAGAAGGCGGGCTCGCTGCTCGGCTCCGCCGCCATCGTCGTCCTGGACGACACGACGTGCATGGTGTGGCTCGCCGAGAACCTGCTGCATTTCTATCGCCACGAGTCGTGCGGCAAGTGCACACCGTGCCGCGAAGGCACCGACTGGCTGTACAAGATCCTGCAGCGCATCGAGCGGGGCGAAGGGCAGATGCAGGACCTCGATCTGCTCTCGAGCATCTCGGGCAACATCGCCGGCAAGACGCTGTGCGCGTTCGGCGACGCCGCCGTCACGCCGGTGCAGACGACGCTGATGCACTTCAGGCACGAATACGAGGCGCACATCAAGGAAGGCCGATGCACGGTGCCAGCGCCGTGGCGCGCGCGGCAGCCCGTGGGTGCGCACTGATATGCATCACGAAGACACGAAGGATACGGAGAACACGAAGTGTTTTGTTTACGAAGAGTCTCTTCGTGCCCTTCGTGTTCTTCGTGACTTCGTGAGGAATCGTCGATGACTGCATTGCTGATCGCGCAAATCGTCCTGACGCTCTTCGTCTTCTTCATGCTGCTCAACTCGGCGGCCGTGATGGTGTACGTCGAGCGCAAGGTCGCCGCCCAGCTCCAACAGCGCATCGGGCCGTCGCTGGTCGGCTGGAAGGGCGTGCTGCAGCCGCTGGCGGACATCATCAAGCTGATGTTCAAGGAGAATCTGCGCCCGGGCGCCGCGGATCCGCTGCTCTTCGCGCTCGCGCCGATCATCGCCGCAACCTGCGCCTTCGCTGCATTCGCCGTCGTGCCATTCGGCGGGGAGACGACGCTGTTCGGCTGGCTGCCGGAAGGCATCCGGCTGCAGGTGGCCGACGTCAACGTCGCGATCCTCGTCGTCTTCGCGGTGGCGTCGATGGGCGTGTACGGCATCGTGCTCGCCGGCTGGAGCTCGAACAGCAAGTACGCGCTGCTCGGCGGCCTGCGATCGTCCGCGCAGATGATCAGCTACGAGCTGTCGTATGGCCTCGCGCTGGCCAGCGTGCTGCTGCTCGCCAATTCGCTCTCGCTCACCGACATCGTCAATCGCCAGGGCGGGAACTGGTGGCACGTGCTGCCGCGCTGGTACGTGTTCCTTCAGCCCGTCGGATTTCTCGTCTACATGACGGCGGGGATCGCCGAGACGAATCGCGCGCCGTTCGACTTCCCCGAAGCGGAACAGGAGCTCGTCGCCGGCTACCACACCGAGTACAGCAGCATGACCTTCGCGATGTTCTTCATGGCGGAGTACATCAACATGGTCACCGTGTCGGCCGTGGCGACCGATCTGTTCCTCGGCGGATGGCACGGACCGCTGCTGCCCGAGTCGCTCGGCTGGATCTGGTTCCTGATCAAGGTCGGCGCGATTCTGTTTTTCTACGTCTGGATGCGCTGGACGCTGCCGCGGTACCGATATGACCAGCTCATGAGCTTCGGCTGGAAGGTGCTGCTGCCGGTGGCCGTCATCAACCTGCTCGTCACGGCGGCGGGGGTGCTGTACTTTGGGCTTTGAGATCACCCTTTTCCACGTGTTCGGCGCGATCGCGATTGTGGCGTCGCTGCTCGTCATCGCGCAGAAGAACCCGATCTACAGCGTGCTGCTGCTGATCGCCTCGTTCGGAGCGCTCTCGGGTCTGTACGTCCTGCTCGACGCGCCGTTTGTCGCGGTGATTCAAATCATCGTGTATGCCGGCGCGATCATGGTGCTCTTTCTCTTCGTGGTGATGCTGCTGAACGCGCCGCACGAGGAGACGGAGCACGACCTGCACGTGCATCCGCTGCTGCGCGGCGGCCCGCTGCGTGCGGGCGCCGCGCTCGCCCTCGCGCTGTTCATCGAGCTCGCGTGGGCGCTCACGAAGGGCGGCGGCGAGTCGGGTGCGTTTCCGGCTGCTGCGGTCACGTCGGTGGCGGCGATCGGACGATCGCTGTTCACCGACTACGCGTTCGCGTTCGAGGTGACATCGATTCTGATTCTGGTCGCGCTGGTCGGCGCCGTGGTGCTCGCGCGCCGCGAGGCAAGGGCGAAGTGATGCCGGCGCTGGGCGAATATCTCGTGCTCTCGGCGATTCTCTTCTGCATCGGGACGGCGGGCGTCTTCCTGCGGCGGAACCTGATCACCATTCTGCTGTCGATCGAGATCATGCTGAACGCGGTCAACCTGACGTTCGTGGCGTTCGGACGCGCGCTGGGATCGGCAGACGGCCAGATCATCGTCTTCTTCGTGATGACGGTCGCCGCGGCTGAAGCGGCGGTCGGCCTGGCGATTGTGATTGGCCTGTTCCGTCATCGCGAGTCGCTGAACCCGGACTCCTTCACGGCGCTCAAATGGTAAACGAGGGGCCTCCGCCCACATGCTGCTGCTGATCGCGCTTCTCCCGTTTCTCGGCTTCCTCGTCAACGCCAGCTTCGGGCGCCGGGTCTCCAAGGCGGTTTCCGGCGGCCTGGCGTGCGCCGTGATGATCGGATCGTTCGCCGTGTCGTGCGCGGCGGTCTGGCGGCTCGTCGCGCTGCCGCCCGCGTCGCGCGCCATCGCGCAGGAGGTGTTCACCTGGTTCACCTCGGGCGATTTCAGCGTCGCCTTCACGCTGCGCCTCGATCCGCTGTCGTCGGTGATGATTCTCGTCGTCAGCGGCATCGGCGCGCTGATTCACATCTACTCGACGGCCTACATGCACGAGGAGACCGACGCGGAGTTCGCGCGGTACTTCTCGTATCTCAATCTCTTCGCGGCGTTCATGCTGGTGCTCGTCCTGGGCGCGAACATGCTCGTGATGTTTGTCGGCTGGGAGGGTGTCGGCCTCTGCTCGTATCTGCTGGTCGGCTTCTGGTATCAGAAGAAGTCTGCGTCCGATGCGGGCAAGAAGGCCTTCATCGTCAATCGGGTCGGCGACTTCGCGTTCATCCTCGGCATTCTGCTCACGTTCGTGCGCTTCGGATCGATCGATTTCCAGGCCGTGGCGCAGTCGGCCGCCGCCCTGAGCCCGGAAACGGCGTTCGGCACCGTGTCGCTGATCACGCTGCTGCTGTTCATCGGCGCCACGGGCAAGAGCGCGCAGATTCCGCTGTACGTCTGGCTGCCGGATGCCATGGAAGGGCCGACGCCGGTGTCGGCGCTGATCCACGCCGCCACGATGGTGACGGCGGGTGTCTACATGATCGGGCGCAATGCGGTGCTCTACAGCCATGCGCCGCAGACGCTGGCGATCGTCGCGGTGATCGGCACGGCCACGGCGCTGATGGCGGGCACCATCGGGCTGGTGCAGAACGACATCAAGCGCGTGCTCGCGTATTCGACCGTCTCGCAGCTCGGCTACATGTTTCTGGCGATGGGCGTCGGCGCGTTCAGCGCGGGGATCTTTCATCTCTACACGCACGCTTTCTTCAAGGCGCTGCTGTTCCTCGGATCGGGCGCCGTCATCCACGCGCTGGCCGGCGAACAGGACATGCGCCGGATGGGCGGCCTGCGCAAGGAGCTGCCGATCACCTACTGGACGTTCCTGATCGCGTCGCTCGCGATTGCGGGCGTCCCGTTTCTCTCCGGCTTCTTCAGCAAGGATGAGATCCTCTATCGCACGTATGCCAGCGGGCACACGCTGCTCTGGGTCGTGGGCCTGTTCACGTCGCTGTTGACCGCGATCTACATGTTCCGCGTCGTGTTCCTCACGTTTCACGGCGACCGCGCGCCGGCGCCGGTGACGCCGGAGCATCCGGAGGAAGAAGAGCCGGCCGCGCACGCGTCTCACGACACGGCGCACACAGCACCGAGCACCCAGCGCCGAGCACCCAGCACCCAGCACTCGGCACCCAGCACCCCGCACCCCGTGCATCTGCACGATGCGCCGCCAGCGATGGCGCTGGCGTTGATCGTCCTCGCGATCGGTGCCGTATTCGCCGGCTACGCAGGCTTCCCGGCGTCGCTCGGCGGATCGGATCGATTCGCGCGGTACCTCGAGCCGAGCTTCACAGCCGGGCCCTCCGACAGCGGGCGGGCAATGCCAGCGGAGCAGACGGAGGGCGCCGAAGCCACCAACGGCCTGGAGCTGGGCCTGATGGCGGTCTCCAGTGTTGCGGCCCTCGGCGGCATCGGCCTCGCGTTCTTCTTTTTCCTGGATCGGAAGAGCGCCGCGCGCGCGATGGCCGAGCGCTTCAGCGGACTGCACCGGCTGCTGCTGAACAAGTACTACGTCGACGAGGTGTACGACGCGGCGATCGTGCAGCCGATCAGGATCGTGTCTGAAGAAGGGCTCTGGAAGATCGTCGACGTCCAGGTCATCGACGGCATGGTGAACGGCGTGGGCGAAACGGTCGCCGGCGGCAGTGAGATTCTGCGGCGAATGCAGACCGGCTCGGTCCGCGCGTACGCCGCCTCGCTGTTCCTCGGTGTCGTGGCGCTCCTGGGGTACTACTTGTGGAGATGAACAACCACGAAGGGCACGACGGTAAGACCCCATCTGTGCGGACCTTTGTGTCCTTGGTGTCCTTTGTGTTGAGCCGTTTGTGATGCCGTTCCCGATTCTCACTTCTCTGATCGTGCTGCCGCTCGTCGGCGCGCTGCTCCTCCTCTTCGTCAAAGATGATGAGGAGAGTGCGGGCATCGTCCGCAACGTCGCGCTCGTCGTCTCGGGGCTGGTGTTCGCGGAGACGCTCCTGCTGTGGAGCCGATTCAGTGCCGGCTCGGCGGAGTTTCAGTTCGTCGAGCGGCGCGAGTGGATCCCGACGTTCGGCATCAGCTATTTCGTCGGCGTGGACGGCATCAGCCTGCTGCTGCTCGTGCTCACCGGATTCCTGACGCCGGTGTCGTTGCTCGCGTCGTGGGGATCGGTGCACAAGAAACTGAAGGCCTTCTGCATCGTCGTGCTCCTGCTCGAGAGCGCGATGATGGGCGTGTTCGTCTCGCTGGATCTCTTTCTGTTCTACGTGTTCTGGGACGCGATGCTGATCCCGATGTATTTCCTGATCGGCATCTGGGGCTACGATCGCCGCGTCTACGCGGCCCTGAAGTTCCTGCTCTACACGATGGCCGGCAGCGTGCTGATGCTGCTGGCTATTCTCGGCCTCGCGTACCTCCACAGCACGACGACCGGCGCCTATTCCTTCGACCTGCTGAAGCTCTACACGCTCCAGATTCCACCAAACCTGCAGTTCTGGTTCTTCCTGGCCTTCGCGCTCGCATTCGCCATCAAGGTGCCGTTGTTCCCGTTTCACACCTGGCTGCCCGATGCGCACGTGCAGGCGCCCACCGCCGGCTCCGTCATCCTGGCCGGCGTGCTGCTGAAGATGGGCACCTACGGATACATCCGGTTCGCGTTTCCACTGTTTCCGGTGGCCGCCACATTCTTCGCGCCGTACCTCGCGATTCTGGGCGTGATTGGCATCATCTACGGCGCGCTGGTCGCGATGGTCCAGCCCGACCTGAAGAAGCTCGTCGCCTACTCGAGCGTGAGCCATCTTGGCATCGTCATCGTCGGGATCGCCTCGATGAACCAGCAAGGCGTCGAGGGAGCGGTGTATCAGATGCTGAATCACGGCGTCAGCACCGGCGGCCTCTTTCTGATCGTCGGCATGTTGTCCGACCGCCGGCACACACGGCTGATCTCGGAGTTCGGCGGCCTGAAGCGTGTGATGCCGCATCTGGTGGCGGCGTTTCTCATCATCACGCTGTCGTCGATCGGCCTGCCGGGGCTGAACGGCTTCGTCGGCGAGTTCCTGATTCTGCTCGGCGCCTTCCGCGCGAATCCAACGCTCGCGACATTCGCGACCACGGGCGTGATTCTGTCGGCCACCTACATGCTCTGGATGTTTCAGCGGGTCAACTACGGGACGGTCACCAACGAGAAGAATGCGACGTTGAAGGATCTCGCCCCGCGCGAGTGGGCCGTGCTGCTGCCGGTGCTCGCGCTGGTGGTCGTGATGGGCGTGCTGCCGAATATATTCCTGCGGCCGATCGGCCCGTCGGTCGAACGGATGCTCAACCAGATCCACGTCGCCGTGCCGGCGCGGGTTCGAGCCGAAGTCGGGAATCAAGACTCCTACCTGACAAATCCCAAGTCCCAAATCACGAATCCCGGGGCTTCCCGATGATCCCGTCCCTGCAGGCGATTGTGCCGATGGCGTGCGTCGCGGCCGCCGGCATTGCCGCGATGACGGCCGAAGCGTTCCGCGGGCGCGACGAGCGCATGCCGATCGGCGGCCTCGGCGTCGTCGGACTGATCGGTGCGGCGTTCGCGTCGGTCGTGCTGTGGAATCACAACGCGAGCAGCTTCGGCGTCGTCCTGGCGGACAACTTCGGTCTGTTCGTCACGATGATCCTGATCGTGGTCGGACTGTTGTCGCTCGCCATTTCGGCGCCGACGGTGCAGCGCGAAGGACTGCCGCAGGGCGAATACTATGCGCTGATGCTGTTCTCGCTCTCGGGCATGATGCTGATGGCGACCGCCACCGACCTGCTCGTCATCTTCCTGGCGCTGGAGGTCATGTCGATCGGCGTGTACATCCTCACCGGGATCCGGCGCGACTCGGCGCTGAGCACGGAAGCGGCGTTCAAGTATTTCCTGCTCGGGGCGTTCTCGAGCGCATTCTTTCTGTACGGCATCGCGTTCACCTACGGCCTCACCGGCAGCACGCGGCTGGATCGCATCGGCAGCCTGATCGCGTCGCAGGCGATGGCGCCCACGCCGATGCAGTTGTTGGCGCTCGGCCTGTTGTTCGTCGGCTTCGCGTTCAAGGTGTCCGCCGTGCCGTTCCACATGTGGACGCCAGACGCCTACGAAGGTGCGCCGCCGGCGGTCACCGGGTTCATGTCGACCGGGGTGAAGGCGGCCGCCTTCGCCGCGTTCGTGCGTGTCTTCCTCTCGGCCTTCGAGCCGCTGCGAGGCGAGTGGGGCCCGGCGCTCTGGGTCGTCGCGGCCGCGACGATGGTGATCGGAACCGTGGTCGGGATGGCGCAGTCGAACGTCAAGCGGATGCTCGCCTATTCGAGCATTGCGCACGGCGGCTATCTACTGCTCGCCCTGCTCTCAGCGAACGACGTCGGCAAAGGCGCGATTCTGTTCTATCTGCTGACGTACGCGATTACGAACCTCGGCGCGTTCGGCGTGATCGCGGTGCTCGAGACGAAAGAGCGTCCCAACGATCAGATTCGCGATTATGCCGGCCTGTGGACCGAGCATCCGGGGCTCGCGGCGCTGATGACGATCTTCCTGCTGTCGCTCGGTGGGTTTCCGCCGATGGCCGGCTTCATCGCGAAATGGTATGTGTTCAGTGCCGCGATCAAAGCCGGCTACAGCTGGCTCGCGATCATCGGCGTGCTCACGAGCATCGTCTCCGTCTTTTTCTACCTGCGGATCGTCGTGATGATGTACATGACGCCCAGCGATTCGCCGGCGCGGTTCCCCGCTGTGCCGAAGCTGGTGGGCGTGGCGCTCGTCGTGTCGGCGATCCTGATTGTCTATCTCGGGATCCTGCCGACGCGATTCATCGAGCTCGCCGCCGCGTCGATCAGCACCATCTTTTAGTGACGCCGGCCTCGTGTCCTTTTCATCACGGAGTCACGAAGGACACGGAGATCACGAAGCGATCTCATACTCCAGAGATCTTCGTGCTCTTCGTGCCTTCGTGATGAAAGCGGGCTGAATCAAGGCAAGCTTCGAAGTAACTCGGAGATCCGCTGGTCCTGTGCGGGGAACACCGTCCGCAGATCGAGCAGCACGCGATCCTTCTCGATGCGCGCGATCACCGGCGGCGTGCGGCTGCGCAGCTGCTCTTCGAGCGCATCGGGCGACAGGCCGCTCCGCTCAATCGCCACTAACCACGTCGGCAGCTCGACGCCTGGCGCACTGCCGCCGCCCACGGCCGACCGGCCCGGCACGATCTCCGCGCGCCAGCCATCCATCTCGCGGATCGCCGACCCGAGCGCGTCGGCGCGCGCGCGGATCTCGTCCGAGGTCATCCGCAACATGCGCTGGACCGGGACGCTGACGGCGGCACGCCCGGCGGCATATTCGATCAGCGTCGCCTCCAGCGCGGCATAGGTGATCTTATCCACGCGCAGCGCGCGCATCAGGGGATGGCGGCGCACCCGCTCCACCAGATCATGGCGGCCGACGATGATGCCGGCCTGCGGCCCGCCGAGCAGCTTGTCGCCGCTGAAGCAGCAGATGTCGACGCCGGCGGCGAGGCTCTCCTCGACCGACGGTTCCTTGCCCCCGAGTGGATGCGCCGGTACCGGCGGGTCCAAAAGGACCTGCCCTACAGAGCCGTCAGTCGTGGGTCCGGTCGCGTCTGGCCTTGTAGGCCGGGTCCTTTTGGACCCGGCGGGTCCGGCGAGAAATCCACTGCCAAGATCCTCGGCGAGCGGAACCTGGAATTGCCGGGCGATCGCGGCGAGCTCTGCGACATCGGGTCGTTCGGCGAAGCCTTCGAGGCGGAAGTTGGACGGGTGCACCCGCAGGATCACCGCGGTGCGATCGGTGATGGCTGCCGCATAGTCGGCGGCGCGGGTCTTGTTGGTGGTGCCGACTTCGCGCAGCACGGCGCCCGACTGCGCCATCACGTCCGGCACGCGGAAGCCGCCGCCGATTTCCACGAGCTCTCCACGCGACACGATCACTTCGCGGCCGGCTGCCAGCGCGGCCAGCAGCAGCAGCGTCGCGGCGGCGTTGTTGTTGACGACGACGGCCGCATCGGCGCCCGTGAGCTGCCGGAGCAGCGCCTCGGCGTGCACGTCGCGGCGGCCGCGCAGCCCGGTCGCCGCGTCGTACTCGAGCGTGGCGTAGCCGCGCGCGACCAACATCATCCGCTCCACCGCCGCCTCCGCGAGAGGCGCGCGCCCCAGATTCGTGTGCAGGATGACGCCAGTGGCGTTGATGACCGGGGCGAGTGACGGCTCGAAGTCTGCGTCGAGCTGTGCGGTGGCGATCGTCTCGATGCGCACAGCCACGAGCTCGCCCGTGCTCGCGGGCGCGTCGCCGCCCGCGATCGCGTCGCGAACCGCCGCCGCCGCCGCGCGTAGCGCGCCAAGCGTGGCCTCGCCGCCGAAGCGCGTTTCGAGCGCGCGGATCGCCGGACGCTGGCGGAGCTGCTCGATGGACGGGATGCTGCGGTATGACATTTTCAGATCGCAGATGTCAGATTGGCGATGGCACGCTGCGGCTTCCCGAAGGATTTCAGATTGTCAGGCCTCGGAGCACACGCGCCAAGATGGCGAACGGCAAATGTGAAATGTGCCGATCAAATCTGCAATGCATCGATCTCTCAACTCTGCCCTGAGAAATCTGCAATCTGAAATCTGCAATGCTATGCTAACACCTCACCCGCATGAATCCCGATCAGCCCAAGTACCGTCCGCTCGAGCGTTTCTGGCCGTACGCCGACCTGCCGGAGCAGCCGACGGACGCGGAGCTGGCGTCGCTCGATCCCGATCTGCAGGAGGCGCTGTTCGGCGCGCAGGCGCGCCCGTTTTCGATCGGCCTCGTGTTTCCCCCGCTGGACGTGCCCGAGTTCGCCCGGGCGCTGGAGCTCGCCCGCGCGTCGGCTGAATTCCGCGAGACCGGCAGCGGCGCCGATCGCCGGTATCGCGCGCGGTTCTCGCCGGGCGACGCGGCGAAGCTGCGCGATGTCTTCGCGATCGTCGGCTCATCGCACGCGACCGAGGTGCTCATCGACGATCGGCCGGTGCCGTTTGCGCGAGAGCTGTGGCTGCCACTCGTCTGGTTCTTGATTCCACGCTGACTCCGTGCCGCCTACCAGTGCCATCGAACGTGAGCTGCAGCGCCTTGAAGGCGAGCTGAAGCTGCTCGAAGCCGAGTACAACATGTTCTTCTCGGGACGGCTCCCGACGCCGCCGTGGGAAACGCGCGCGCGGGTCGAAGCGATTGTGAAGCAGCTCGATCGCGGCTACATTCCGAACACTGGCGACCGGTTTCGCTTCACGACGCTGCAGTCGCGTTATGCGACCTTCATCGATCTGTGGGACCGCGGCCTGCGCGCGCGCGAGGAAGGTCGGCCGGGGCCGTTCGCGCACAAGCGCGTGGCGAAGGACCCGGAGGCGAAGCGGCCGGAGGATCGCATCCTCAACGTTTCTTCGTTCCGCGATCCCGTCCGCGAAATCGACAAGTTGACCGATCTCTATGAATCGCTCGCCGAGGCGCGCCGCGAAGTCGGCGAGGAAACGGTGCCGTTCCACAAGTTCGCGGAGCTCGTGAAGAACCAGGTCCAGAAACTGAAGCAGGGCGGCAGTCCCGAAGTGGCGTTTCGCGTGGCAGTGAAAGATGGGAAAGTGAACTTTACGGCGAGAGCGCTGAAGGGTGTTTCAGACTAGGGCAGGACGAGTGCAGCGACCGAACGACGCGGGCAGAACGCCTGGAGCCGGGCGTCACCGTGCCCTGTGCTCTCGGCGCTCTGCCCTGGAAATGGTCAGATCTTGGTCACGTTGCCGGCTTGCGGGCCCTTCGGACCGTCGACGATCTCGAATTCAACCGCCTGACCTTCCTCGAGCGATCGGAAGCCGTCGCCTTGAATGGCCGAGTAATGCACGAAGACGTCACTACCGCCGTCGCGCTCGATGAACCCGTAACCCTTGGCGTTGTTGAACCACTTGACCTTGCCTGTGATGCGCATCGTTCTGTTCCTACTTGCTTGTGGCGGGACGTGATGCCGCGCCATTGAACCAACCCCGGCGCCTCGGCCGGAGCAAAAAAAAGGGCCGCAGTGTGCGGCCCTTTCCCTTACGGCGCCAGGACCACCCGGCGTCGGTTGAGATAATACTGAAGTTTAACCATTATGCCAAGAGCCTTACTGAGTGTTTCTGACAAGACCGGCATCGTCGATCTCGGGCGCGGCCTGGCCGCGCGCGGATTCGAACTGGTGTCCACCGGCGGCACGGCCCGGACGCTGACAGAGGCGGGACTCCCCGTCACCAACGTCTCCGCGATCACCGGTTTCCCCGAGATGATGGACGGCCGGGTGAAGACGCTGCACCCGGCGCTGCATGGCGGCATCCTCGCGCGCCGGGATCGCGCCGACGATCTGGCCGCCCTCGCGCGCCATGGAATCGGCCTCGTCGACCTCGTCGTCGTCAACCTGTATCCGTTCGTCAAGGCGGCGTCGAATCCAGCGACGCCCTTCGACGCGCTCGTCGAAGAGATCGACATCGGCGGTCCGTCGCTGGTGCGCGCCGCGGCGAAGAATTTCCGCGGCGTCCTCGTGGTCGTCGATCCCGCCGATTACCCGCGTCTGCTCGCCGCGCTCGACGAGACGCCGAGTCTCGCGCTGCGGTACGACCTGATGCGGAAGGCGCTGGCGCACACGGGCGCATACGACACGGCGATTTCGGAAACGCTGGCGACGATCGGTCTGCGCGGCGATACATTCGAGCGCGGTGACGCCCGCAACACCGGCGTCCCGTCAGGGTCGGCCACGGCCGGCGAGAGCACGTTCCCCGAACGAATCGCGCTCCCGTTCAAGAAAATCCGCGACCTGCGATACGGCGAGAACCCGCATCAGAAAGCCGCCTGGTATCGCTCTGCCTCAGGTGTAGCGCAGGACTTCAGTCCTGCCTTGGGTCTCGGTGATGCGATCATCCTCCAGGGCAAAGAGTTGTCCTACACCAACCTCCTCGATCTCGATGCGGCCGCGCGCATCGTCCTGGAATTCACCGAACCGGCGGCAGCCGTGATCAAACATACGAACCCGTGCGGCGCGGCCACCGGCGCGTCGATCGCCGATGCGTACGTGCGCGCGCGCGACGCCGACAGCCTCGCCGCGTTCGGCGGCATCGTCGCCCTGAACCGGCCGATCGATGTTGCGGCTGCCGAAGCGATCGTCTCCACGTTCATCGAAGCGGTGATCGCACCCTCGGTGGACGAGGAGGCGAGGCCGATTCTCGCGCGGAAGACGAAGATGCGCGTCATCAGTGCGTCGTTCGACGCGCTGAAGGATGGCGGACTCGATTTCCGGTCGATCCTCGGCGCCGTACTGATCCAGGAGCGAGACCGCGTGATCGAGGCGCAGCAGCCGTGGACGCCTGGCGCCCTGCCGGAGGGCTTGCGCGTCGCGACGATTCGACCGCCGACCGCCGAAGAGTGGAGCGCGCTGCGGTTTGCCTGGCGGATCTGCGCGCACGTGAAGTCGAACACGGTGATCTTCACCGACGCGCAGCGCACGCTGGCAATCGGCGCCGGTCAGATGAGTCGCGTTGACGCGGTCAACGTGGCGGTGATGAAGGCCGGTGCGGGCAGCCTTCGCGGATCGGTGGCGGCGTCAGACGCGTACTTCCCGTTCCGCGACGGGCTTGATGCGCTGGCCCGTGCCGGCGCCACCGCCGTCGTGCAGCCCGGCGGATCGGTGCGCGACCCCGAAGTGATCGCCGCCGCAGACGAGCATGGGCTCGCGATGGTGTTCACCAGCCGGCGGCACTTCCGGCACTAACGCTTCGACGACATTTTTTCACGAAGCCACGGAGAACACGAAGGTCACGAAGACGTGTTCGTACAAAAAACTGATCTTCGTGAACTCCGTGTTCTTCGTGCCTTCGTGATGACGAACGGTGCGACTCAGGCAGGCAGCGAGAACGACGTAAGCAGCTCGTCGATCGTCAACGTCGCCGGCCCGAATTTGCCGACGACGATGCCGGCGGCATGATTGGCGAGGACGGCGGCTTCGGCCAGTGTCGCGCCGGCCGCCAACGCCAGCGCCAACGTGGCAGCGACGGTGTCGCCGGCGCCGGTGACATCGGAGACCTCGCGCGCAATCGCCGGCACCGCGCCTTCGATGTCGGCGTCCGAGAGCCACATCCCCTGTTCGCCGCGCGTGACCAGCACGGCGCCGCAATCTGCGCGTGTCCGGAAATCGCGCGCGGCCTCGCACGCGTCCTCATCCGTCCTGATGCGCCGGTGCGTCGCCGTTTCCGCTTCGTGGTGATTCGGCGTGACGAGCGTCGCGCCCCGGTAACACGCGAGGTGCGGAATCTTCGGGTCGACGATCAGCGGTGCTCCCGATGACTCGCGGACGCGAAGCAGTGCCTCAACGATCGGCCGCGTGACCGCACCCTTCAAATAGTCCGAGACGAGCAGCGCGCGGGCCTCGCGGCCCTGCTGGGCGATGCGGCCGGCGATTGCCTCTTCCGCCGCGCCGCTGACGTCGTCGTCACGCTCGTAGTCGATGCGGGCGACCTGCTGATTCCGGTCTGTCACGATCCGCACTTTCTCGGTCGTCGGCCGCGCGGCCTCCTCGACCAGGCCCGCAACGGCGATGCCCGCCGCCGACAGTTGATCGCGCAGGCGGTGCGCGGCGGCGTCGGCGCCCACGATCGCTACGAGCGCGACGCGCCCGCCGAGCGCCGCAATATTGTGCGCGACGTTGGCGGCGCCGCCGAGCCGCACGTGCTCGCTCTGGAACTGCACGACCGGCACGGGCGCCTCCGGCGAAATCCGCGACACCCGCCCGACGATGAACCGATCGAGCATGACGTCGCCGGCGACGAGGATCGGCAGGCCGGCGAAGCGGGCGACGATCTGGCGCGCGCGGTTGGCGTCGAGAGCGGGCAGGTTCATGTCGTGCGACGAATTGACGGACGCCGCATCGCGCCTGCGCGCTCGACGGCAAACGGCAGCGTGATGAGGATGAGGAACAGCATCAGGAACTCCGAGTCCCCGAAGTTGTACTCGAACATGCCGGCGGCGAGCATGGCGGCGATGGCGGCGAGGCCTGCCGCCGCAAAGAAGCGATGCTCGCCGGCGTGGAAGCGCCGGCCGAGGTCGATGGTGGCGGTCACGATGAACCACACCCAGATGGCGAGCGCCGGCAGGCCGCGTTCGGCGGCGATCTGCAACGGCACGTTATGGAGGTGCGGATTGACCTTCTCGACCGCGTACTCGGGATCACGGTACTCGGCGTAGCGGCGCTCGACCATGTTCGGCCCGACGCCCAACAGTGGGTGCGCCTCGATCATGTGCTCGCCTTCGCGCAGCATCGCGAGGCGATCGCGCGTGGTCGGATCGTTCAGGTTGAACGTAGAGGTGAATCGCGCGGTCACCTGCCCGGGCGCGACCACGACGGCGATCGCCGCGAGAATCGGCAGAAGCGCCAGGAGGCGGAAGTCCTTCAAGGAGAGCAGGAGCGCCGCGGCGACGCACGCGCCGATCGTGGCGCTGCGGGTGAACGAGAGTGCCACCGCCACCGCCAGCGCAGGGATGACGAGGGCCGACCACAGGCGCTCGGTCTTGCCGAACAGCACCCGCGCGAGCGCGACGCCGATCACCAGCATCAGCAGCCCGGAGTACGTCATGTAGTGACCGAGCGTGCCCTGAATCCGCCGGTGCAGGTTGTCGAAGTGCAGAATGCCGTACTCGAAGATGCCGAACGCCGCGCTGATCGCCGCGAGCGTGACGATGACCGTCATCATCGTCGGTCCGCGGCGGCTGTTCACGAACGTGCAGGTGAGCGGCACGAGCAGAAACAGCACCATCTGCTTGCACACGAACAGACTGGCGCGCGGATCGGGCGAGAACGCCGTCGAGACCAACGTGATTGCGGCGTACGCGAGCAGGATCCAGAAAAAACGCGGCGCCGCGAAGCGCGCGCGACCCGTGACGAGCATCGCAAGCCAGCAGATGATCGATACGGCGAGCAGCGCCTCGGCGGCTGCAATCGAGAACTGCAGCGCTCCGGCTACGCCGAACAGCGCGGCGAGGCCAGCGTGCTCCAGCCGGTCCGGTGGAGCCGCCGGGGCGACGGTGTCAGGCATGTGTAGACATCTTATCAGCGGCGGCGCGCGCCAACGCGCGTTCGGCCGCGTCGATCACCTGGGCGGGTTGCATCCACGTGAGGCAGCGAAAATCGCCGGGCGCGCACACGCGCTGATCGCACGGCCGGCACGGCAGATCCAGAACCTCCACCGCCTCCGCGACGAAGTGCGGTCCGCGCCACGGTGCCGAGCGCACTGGCAGCGTCGGGCCATACAAGCCCACGATCGGCACGGCGCTGGTCGAAGCGATGTGCATCGGTCCGCTGTCGCCGCCGATGTACAAGGCCGCACGCTCGACGAGCGCGCGAAGCTCGGCGAGCGAGAACTCGCCGCACGCGAGCACGCGCTCATCGTCGCCGCTGCTCAGCCGCGCACGGGTCTCATTGATCACGAGTCCGGCCGCGTCGCGATCCGACGGCCCGGAAGTGATGATGATGCGCCGCCGGCGATCGCGTACGACGAGCGCGGCGGCGAGCGCCGCAAACGCGTCGGTTGGCCATCGCCGGAACGGATTGCCGGCGCTCACGTGGATCACGATCAGGACATCATCCGCCGTGGCGCCGGCGCGCCGGAGCCGGACGCTGACGATGCGCGCCGCCTCGGCGTCCAGCGCCATCTCCACCGGGAACGCCGATGGATCGGCCGGCGGGATATCGAGCGCCGCGAGCAGATCCCATTGATTCTCGACCGAGTGCCGCCGCCGCAGCGCGCGGGGCCGTGCCACGCGCCGCGTGTACATCCAGCTCCGGCCGGCGATTTCATATCCGAGGCGGACCGGCGCGCCACTCAGCCACGTCAACAGCGAGGCGCGCGGACCGCCGTGGAAGTCGATGGCGAGGTCGAAATGCGCCGCGCGCAGCCGCCGCACCAGCGCAAGATCGGCGGCCAGTCCTGCGCGAGGCGCGACAATCACCTCGTCGAGATGAGGGTTCGCCGCGACGAGCGCGGCGGCGTGGGGCTCGACGATGTAAGTAAGATGCGCCGCGGGAAATCGCGCACGCAGCGCGTGAATGGCGGGCGTCGTGAACACGACGTCGCCGATCTGGCGGAGCCGGACCAGGAGGATCCGTCCAAATTGGTGAGTTGGCGAGTTGTTGAGTTCGCGAATGTAACTGCTCCGGATCAGGTGGGCGAATTCCCGAAAATCACCAATTCACCAATTCGCCAACTAGGGCTTCTCGATTGTTGCCTCGTCGATGAGCATCACCGGGATGTCGTCCTTGATGGGATACACACGGTGACAGGTGCTGCATTTGAGCGCCGCGCCGTCTTTCACCAGCGTCACCGGCGTTTTGCAGTTGGGGCACGCGAGAATTTCGAGCAACTCAGCGTCGACAGCCATGCTGCGAATATATGACACCTCCGTACATTTGTGGAACAATTCACTTGTATGAAGGCAGTGATGTTCGTCGCGGCGTGCGTGGCGTCGGTCTCCATCGCGCAGGCGGGCCAGAAGCCCGAATCGCGCACGGCACAGCCGAAGCCGGCGACGCCCACTGTGGCTGCAGACGCTTACGATCAGTTCCTGCTCGGGCACCACTACGAAGCCGACGACAAGATCGACGAGGCGATCGCCGCCTACAAACGCGCCATGGCGCTCGATCCGCTCGCGGCGGATGTACCGGCTGAACTGGCGGGCCTGTATCTGCGCCAGAACAAAGTGCCCGAGGCGATGGCGTCCGCCGAGCGGGCGCTGCAAATGGAACCTGCCGACAGCGAAGCGAACCGCGTGCTCGGTCTCATCTACGCGGCGATGGCCGAGGGCGGGCGCGATTCCGCGCCGCATGTGCAGGCGGCCGAGAAGGCAGACGTCAACGTCACCAAAGCGATCAAGCATCTCGAGGCCGCCATCGATCATCCCGACGGCGAAACGGATCCGAACGTCCGCGCGACGCTCTCGCGGTTGTATCTCGCCACCGGCGCGTACGCGAAAGCGATCCCGCTTCTGAGCGCGCTTGTCAACCAGGAGACGCAGTGGCAGGAGGGGCCGACGCTGCTGGCCGAGGCGTACGCCGGCGCCGGGCGTATCCACGACGGCATCGCCTGGCTCGAGGGGCGCGCGGATGAGGACCCCAGACTGCTGCCCACGCTCGCCGATTTCTACGAGCGCGAGCGCCGATGGCAGGACGCCGCCGACACGTATGAGAAGGCGCTTCGCCAGACGCCGCGCAGCGCCGAGCTCCGCACGCGCTACGCGTCGGCGCTTTTGAACACGGGGGACCGCGACCAGCTCACCAAAGCGCGCGATGTCCTCGTCAACCTCGTGTCGGCCCGCACGACCGATGCGCGCGCGCTCTATCTCCTCTCGCAGGCACAGCGCCGCCTCGGCGACCTGCCTGCCGCCGAAACGACGGCGCGGAAAGTCGTCGCGCAGAACAGCAAGAGCGTCTGGGGTTACTACGCGCTGGCTGAGGCGCTCGAAGAGCAGCGGCAGTACCAGGCGGTGGTCGATGCGCTCGCTCCCGCGATCGCCGAATTCAAGCCGGGACCGTCCAGCGACACAGGCTTCGAAGAAGGTTTGCTGCTGCCGCACATCGGCTTCGCCTATCAGCAGCTCGGCCAGTTCGACAAGGCGATTGCCTCGTTCGAGGAGGCGCGCCGGCTGTCGCCGCACGAAGCGACCCTGGCGGTCTATCTGGCCGAGGCCAACATCGCGGCCAAGCGGTACGGGCCGGCGATCGAGATATCGCGCTCGGCCCTGGCCGAACACCCCGATGACCTGCGCCTCGCGCGCATCGAAGCGCGCGCGCTGCGCGCGAGCGGCAAGACCAGCGACGGCATCGCCGTGCTCGAGGGGGTCCTGGCGAAGCACGAAGACGATCCGTCGGCGTACGTCGCCCTCGCCCAGCTGTACTCCGACGCCGATCGCGGGGCGAACGCCGTCAAAACGCTCCAGGCCGCGCAGAAGAAGTTTCCGGACGACGATGGCGTCGCCTTCGAGCTGGGTGCGGTGCTCGACAAGCAGAAACAATATGCCGACGCCGAAGCGGTGTTCAAGCAGGTGCTCGCACGCGATCCCAAGAACGCCGCCGCGCTCAACTACCTCGGATACATGCTCGCCGAACGGGGCGAGCGGCTCGACGAATCGGTCGGTTTGTTGAAGCGAGCGCTGCAGATCGATCCGGACAACGGGTCGTTCCTGGACAGCCTCGGCTGGGCATACTTCAAGGCCGACAAGCTCGATCTGGCGGAAGACAACCTGCACCGCGCCGCGGAGCAGCTGCGCACCAACTCCGTGATCCAGGATCATTACGGCGAGGTGCTGTTCAAGCTTGGGCGCTACGACGCCGCGATCACCGCGTGGACGCGGGCGCTGGCCGGCGACGGCGATTCAATCGACCGGGGCGGCATCGACAAGAAGATCCGCGCCGCAAAACAGAAGATCAAGAAATGAGACTCGGACGTTGAGCCTTGAGGGTTGACGTCCTCGTGCTCGTGGCGGCACTGAGCGCGGCGTCCTGCGGGACCCCGCTGATGAAGCTGCCCTCCGGACCCGGGGTTCCGGTGTCCGCGCAGGACGCGGCGGCCGCGCTCGCGCAGGCGACCGCGGCGTGTGGCGCGTTGCGCACGCTGACCGCCGAGATCGCCGTCAGCGGATCCGCGGGCGGCCATCGTCTCCGCGGACGGCTGTCTGCCGGCGTCGCCGCGCCCGCTTCCGCGCGGCTCGAAGCGGTGGCGCCGTTCGGTCCCCCGATCTTCATTTTCGTCGCCACCGGAGATGATGCGACGCTGTTCCTGCCGCGCGATGAGCGCGTGCTGATGCACGGACGCGCGGACGCCGTGCTCGACGCCGTTGCCGGCGTGCCGCTCGGCGCCGCCGATCTCGAAGCGACACTCACCGGTTGTGCGGCGGCACCCGAGGGGACGGGCATGCGGGCGCGGCAGTTCGGCGACGCGTGGCAGCAGCTGACCACCGCATCGGGCGACGATTTCTATCTCCAGCGCGCGGGCGGCGAACCGTGGAGGCTGTCGGCGCTCGTACGCCGCGTGAACGGCGGGCGCGCCTGGCGTACCGAATATCGCGACCACCAGAACGGCTTGCCGCGGACGATTCGCGTCACGAGCCTCGATGCGCGCGATGATCAGGCGCGGCAGCGTGCCGCGTTCGATCTCCAGCTGGTCCTCTCGCAGATCGAGACGAACGTGCCGCTCGACGCCGCCGCGTTCACGATTCAGATTCCGAAGGCCGCGACGCCGATCTCGCTCGAGGAGTTGCGGCGGTCCGGGCCGCTTGCGCCGAAGCCCGATGCGCGCTGAAAGGCGTCGGCCCCGTTGTATCGGCCTGGTCTGTTCAGACTCGACTCAACGGCGGGTCCCGAAGGACCCGCCCTACAAGACGTCCTGTAGGCCGGGTCTTTTCAAACCCGGCCCGCGGTGGGTCCCGAGGTCCCGCCGTACGAGCGTAACGTGGCGACCGACATGAAGCCGCTCCTGCGCATCCGCGCGCTCGCCAAAATCAATCGGTCCCTCCGCATCGTCGGCGCGGCGCCGGACGGCTATCACGCGCTGCGCACGGTGTTTCAGTCGCTGGCGCTGCACGATACGCTGACGTTCCGGGAGCGATCCGGTCCGTTCCGCCTGGAGTGCGACGATCCGGCGTGTCCGACTGACGAGCGAAATCTCGTGTGGCGCGCCGCCGAGACGATTGCGCGCGCAGCGGGCGGCACCGGCGCGCCACGCGACATCGTCATCAGAATCAGGAAGCGGATTCCGATGCAGGCGGGTCTTGGCGGCGGCAGCAGCGATGCGGCGGCAACGCTTCGCGGATTTGCGGCGCTGTGGGGCGTCCAGATTCCACGCGAGCGAATGCGCACGATGGCCGCCGCGTTGGGCGCGGACGTGCCGTTTTTTCTGGAGGGTGGAACGGCGCTTGGCCTCGAGCGCGGTGATCTGCTGTTCGCGCTGGTTGATGCGCCGCCTGCCTGGGTGACGTTGGTGCTGCCTGCCTTCGGCGTCAGCACGCGGGAGGCCTATGGCTGGTGGGACGCATCCGTTGCCGCCGGCCGCCGCCGTGTCCGCCGGCGACTAAGCGCTGCTGCACCGGCCGGCCGGGATCGTGCGGTAACCGAGGAGGGCGTCAACGATCTGGAGGCGCCCGTGGTGCGCCATCACCCGGAGATCGGGCGGATTGTTTCAGCGCTCCGGCATCAGGGCGCCAGCCAGGCGGCGATGTCGGGCAGCGGCTCGGCCGTTTTCGGACTGTTTTCGACGCGGATCGCCGCGGAAACGGCGGCACGCGCGCTGGCGACGCGCTCGCGTCGCACGATGGTGACACGCACGGTTAATCGCGTGAAATATCAGAGACTTGCCGCCTGCTGAGCGCATCGTATAAACTTACGGATTGCGCCACGCGGCGGGCCTGCGGCAGTCATCAGTCCCCGGTCATCAGTCTTCAGTCTGTGGCCCTCGGCCATCGCACCGCTCATCGGCTGGCGGGGGGCTGAGGCGCGCTGGTCGTCATCTGTCGGTCGATCATAGGAGTAGGACACGGTGGGGCGTCGCCAAGTGGTAAGGCGCGGGTCTTTGGATCCCGTATTCGAAGGTTCGAATCCTTCCGCCCCAGCCAACTCCCGAGGCTGTAGGTGATGGGTGATCCCTTCATGGCAACCGGATTCGGCGAGCTGAAAGTGTTTTCGGGGAGCGCCCACCCCCAGCTGACGAAGGAGATTGCGGCGTTTCTCGGCGTGCAGCCGGGCGCCGCGCGACTGCGGCGGTTTCCAGACAGCGAAGTCTCGTTCCAGATCGACGAGAACATTCGCGGGACCGACGTCTTCGTCGTGCAGCCGACCAGCGCGCCGGTTGACGAGCACATCATGGAGATGCTCGTCATGATCGACGCGTTCCGCCGATCGTCGGCGGCGCGCATCACGGCGGTGGTGCCGTATTACGGCTACGCGCGGCAGGATCGCAAGGACAAACCGCGCGTACCGATTTCCGCCAAGCTCGTGGCGAATCTGGTCAGCGCGGCCGGTACCAACCGCGTGCTGACGATGGATCTGCACAAGGCGCAGATCCAGGGGTTCTTTGATATTCCCGTCGATCATCTGTTCGCGGCGCCGGTGATCATCGACTACCTGCAGCACCTCGAGTACTCGAACCTCACGCTGGTGTCGCCGGACGCGGGCGGCGCCGAGCGTGCGCGCGCCTACGCGAAGCGGCTCGACGCCGAGCTGGCGATTATCGACAAGCGGCGAACGGACGATGGCACGGCCGAAGTGATGAACGTGATCGGTGATGTGAAGGGGCGCACCTGCATCATTCAGGACGACATCATCGACACGGCGGGCACCATCACGAAGGCGGCCAAGGCGCTGAAGAGCAACGGGGCGGAGCGCGTGCTCGCCTGCGCCGTGCACGGCGTGCTCTCGAAGCCGGCGATCGAGCGTATCGAGCAGTCGCCGATCGACCGGCTGATCGTGACCAACACGATCCCGCTGTCGCCGGTCGGCGTGGCGTGCAGCAAGGTCGTGGTGCTCTCGGTGGCGCGGCTGCTCGGGCAGGCGATCAAGTCGATTCACGAGGAGACGTCGGTCTCGTCGTTGTTCGTGTAAGTCGGAATTCACATTTTGGGAATTGGAAATTATGGAAGCGATACTCGAAGCGACGGCGCGCGACACGTTCGGCAAGAATGAAGCGCGGCGCACGCGCCGCGAAGGCCGCGTGCCGGCGGTGCTCTACGGAGAAGGACGGACGGCGACGCCGATCGCGGTCGAGCCGAAGGCGCTGCTCAAGATCCTGCACTCGGAGTCGGGCGCCAACACGCTGATCTCGCTGAAGCTGGACGGCGCCGGGCAGACGCGCGTCCTGGTGAAGGAGTATCAGCTCGATCCGATCACGCATCACGTGCTCCACGCCGATTTCTACAAGATCGCGATGGACAAGATGCTGCGCCTGACCATCCCCGTGATCGTCAAGGGCGAGCCGAAGGGCGTGAAACAGCAGGGCGGCATCCTCGAATTCATTCGCCGCGAGATCGAGATCGAGTGCCTGCCGGCCGACATTCCGGAGCACGTCGAAGTGGACGTCACCGAGCTGATGCTGCACCAGGGCGTCCGCGTGCGCGACATCTCCAGCGGCGTCAAGTGGAAGCCGATCAGCGATGCCGAGCTGATGCTGGTGCACGTCATCATGCCGAAGGTCGAGGAAGTCGCGGCGCCTGCGGATGCGGCCGCGGCGCCGGTGGCGGCAGCCGAGCCCGAAGTCATCAAGAAGGGCAAGAAGGACGAGGACGCCGCCGACAAGGACGAGAAGAAAAAAGACGAGAAGAAGAAGTAGGCGCCCGGGACTGTGCGCCACGCGCGATGAAGGCCATCGTCGGGCTCGGCAATCCTGGCGAGAAGTACGCCGGGACGCGGCACAACGTCGGGTTTGCGGTCGTCGACGCGATCGCGCGGCGCGCGGCGGTGCGGTTCGAGACCGCGCCGGCCGAGGCGCTGATCGCGCGATGGCGGCGGCCGGACGAGGCCGTGCTGCTGGTCAAGCCGCTGACGTTCATGAACAACAGCGGGCAGGCGATCGGCGAGCTGACGCGCTACTTCAAGATCGACGTCGGCGACCTGCTGGTGATGGTCGACGAGGTGCAGCTGCCGCTCGGTCGAATCCGCGCCCGGGCGCGTGGATCGGCGGGTGGCCACAACGGATTGAAGTCGGCGATCGCGCATCTGGGCGACCAGTTCGCGCGGCTCCGGCTCGGCGTCGGACGCGGCGAGCAGTGGCGGAATCTGGCCGACCACGTGCTGGCGCGGTTCGACACGGACGAAGCGGCGGAGGTCGAGCGCATGATTGCGCGGGCGGCCGACGCGGCGGACACGTTCATCACGTCGGGGATCGAGGCGGTGATGAACGGCTACAACGGCGGCGATCCCGCAACAACCGAATAGCTCTGCGCCAGTCGCAGGGCATTCCTTGCCACCATAACGGTGGCCGCTTGGCTACTCGCAGTTGGCGAATTGGAGCGTTGGTGAGTTGGTGATTGTTTTGAATTCACCAAGTCGCCAATTCACCAAATCACGAACTGCACGCGAAGCGTCCTGAAGGAGCAGCAATGGCAGATCGACAGTACGAGCTCGTCTACATCGTCCCCCCAGACACCACCGAACAGCAGGTGACCGAGCTGCACGAGCAGATCGATGCGGTCGTGTCGCGCATGCACGGCGTGATCGAAAAAACGGAGAACTGGGGACGCAAGCGCCTCGCCTACGAGATCGCGCGGCACAAAGAGGGCGTCTACGTTCTCGAAGTGATCAACGGCACGGGCGAGCTGATGAAGGAATTGGACCGGCGGCTGAAAGTGATGGACCTGGTCATCCGCCACAGCGTCGTCCGCGTGGACCAAGAGAAGAAAGTCGTGGATCGCACCCGCACGAAGCGGACGACCGAGTCGGAGCGCCGGCGCGTCAAGCGCGGGCTGCCCCCGCAGCGGCAGCCGGGCGAAGGGCGTCCGGCGGGCGACCTGGACGATAGCGATGATGATCGGTTTGATGGAGCGGAGGTTTAAATGCCATTCGGACAAGGACGATCGGGCGGCGGCAGCCGAAGCAGCAGCCGCGACAAGAAACCGGGCGACAAGGAAAAGGGACAGCGCCGCACGCTGTTCCGGCGCCGCAAGGTCTGCAAGTTCTGCGCGGACAAGATCGACGACATCAACTATAAGGATGTCAAACTGATCGGACCGTTCGTCCCGGAGCGGGGCAAGATTCTGCCGCGGCGCATCTCGGGCACGTGCGCGATGCACCAGCGGAAGCTGCAGACGGCGATCAAGCGCGCCCGGCAGATCGCGCTGATTCCCTACGTCACCGATTGACGACGATCGACGCAGACACGGCTGAACGCGCCGAGTCCGATTGGGACTCTGCGGGTTCCGCGAATGCTGCGCTGTACGTTGTAGAGGACAAGTCATGGAAGTGATTCTGAGAGAACATGTGGAACACCTCGGCAACCGCGGCGAGGTGGTGAAGGTGGCGGACGGCTACGCGCGCAATTACCTGCTGCCGCGGAAGCTGGCGCTGCTCGTCACCGACGGCAACAAGCAGCAGATCGAGCGCGAGAAAGTGAAGTTCGACGCCAAGGAAGCCGAGGAGAAGAAGATCGCCGAGGCCATGGCCGAGCGGATCGCGGCCGTCGAGATCGAGATCGCGCGCAGGGTCGGCGAAACGCAGGCGCTGTACGGCTCGGTCACGAGCGCCGACATCGCCGAAGCGCTCGCGGCCAAGGGCTTCGATGTGGATCGCCGCAAGCTGCAGCTCGCCGAGCCAATCAAGCACCTCGGCGAGGTGCAGGTGCCGATCAAGCTGCACCGCGACGTCGTCGCGCACGTGAAGGTCAAGGTCGTCGCGGAATAATCGTCGGTCGTGAATCGTGTATCGTCGGCTGGGCCGGAGATTTTTTTCTCCGGCCTTTTTCATTTCGGATAGACTCTGTTTTCCCCCTCCCGCTTATGCCCGATACCGTCATCGCCGAACGCACGCTTCCGCACAACCTCGAAGCGGAACGATCCGTTCTCGGTGCGATCCTGCTGCACAACGACGCCTTCAACCTCGCCGCCGAGGTCATCGACTCCGCCGATTTCTTCCGCGATGCGCACCGCCGCATCTTCGAGAAGATGATCAAGCTCTCCGAGCGGAACGACGCGATCGATCTCGTCACGTTGAAGGAAGAGCTCGGCCGATCGGGTGAGCTCGACGAGGTCGGCGGGCCCGCGTACATCACCGCGCTGGTCGACGGCGTGCCGCGCTCGACGAACATCGAGCACTACGCGCGGATCATCAAAGAGAAGGCGACGCTCCGAAACCTGATTTTTTCGGCGAACAAGATCCTCGCGACCGCGTACGAGGGCGAAGAGGAGGCCGACGTCATCCTCGACCAGGCGGAACACGCCATCTTCGCCATCGCCGACGACAAGGTGCGCGACGGCTTCGTGTCGCTGAAGGACCTCGCGCAGGGCAGCCTCGACACGATCGAGAAGCTGCACGCGCGCAAGGAGCTCGTCACCGGCGTGCCGACCGGCTTCACCGATCTCGACGAGATGACGTCGGGTCTGCAACCGGGCGATCTCGTGATCATCGCGGCGCGGCCGTCGATGGGGAAGACGAGCCTGGTGCTGAACATGGCGCAGCACGTCGGCACGAAGACCGACATGACGGTCGGCATCTTCAGCCTCGAAATGTCGAAGGAGCAGCTGTTCCTGCGCATGCTCACCGGCGAGGCGCGGATCGATGCGCACCGGCTGCGCGGCGGCTTCCTCGGCGAGCGCGACTGGGGCAAGCTGGCCCAGGCGATCGGCACGCTCAGCGAAGCGAAGATCTTCATCGACGACACCGCGTCGATCGGCGTGCTGGAGATGCGCGCGAAATGCCGCCGCCTCGCCGCCGAGCACGGGCTGCACATGGTGGTCGTCGATTACGTGCAGCTGATGCAGGGGCGCGGACGCTTCGAGAACCGCACGCTCGAGCTCGCGTCGATCTCGCGGTCGCTGAAAGGCCTCGCGAAAGAGCTGCGTGTGCCGATCGTGCTGCTGTCCCAATTGAGCCGGGCGCCCGAGTCGCGGTCGGATCACCGGCCGCAGCTCTCGGACCTGCGCGAATCAGGAGCGCTCGAGCAGGACGCGGATGTGGTCGCCTTCATCTATCGCGAGGAGATGTACCTCGACAAGGGGCAGCCGCCAACCGATGCGCAAGGTGTGGCGGAGCTGATCATCGCCAAGCAGCGCAACGGCCCGGTCGGCGTGGTCAAGCTCGCCTTCATCCGAGAGTTCACGAGATTCGAGAGCCTGGCAAGCGGAGCGTAAAGGCAAGTTGGTAACTTGGTAAGTTGGTAAGTTGGTAAGTTGGTAAGTTGGTAACTTGGTAAGTTGGTGAGTTCGTGAGTTGAATTCAGCAAGTCGCCAAGTCGGCAAACTCACCAACTCACCAACTCACCAAATCGCCAACTCACAACTGCAGAATCGCACTCATGATCCGGCCGACCGTCGCCCGCATCGATCTCGACATCGTCAAATCGAACTACCGCGCCATCGCCGGCCATCTCGCGGCCGCGCGCGCGCAGGCGGCGAGCGTGATCGCGGTCGTCAAAGCGAACGCGTACGGACACGGCGCCGGGCAGGTGGGGCGCGCCCTCGAGGACGCCGGCGCGGACACCCTCGCCTGCGCGGACATCGAGGAAGGCGCCACGCTGCGCGCCTCGGGCGTCGAGGCGGCGATTCTCGTCTTTGGTGCGCTGAGCGTCAGCGATCTCGACGGTCTCTTCGATTGCCGGCTCACGCCGACCATCTCGACGCCAGGCGCCGCGCGCGCCGTGCAGGCGGCCGCCGCGAAGTACAACCAGCGCCTGCGCTATCACCTCAAGATCGACACCGGGATGAATCGGCTCGGCTTCCGCTTCGACAACCTGCGGAGGACACTGCCGGCCGTGCTCGCCAGCGACAACCTGGATCTCGCCGCGGTCTATACGCATTTCGCGACCGCCGACGATCCGGAGAGCGCACTGTTCGGCGAGCAGCGCGTGCGCTTCGAGCGCGCGTTGCAGGAGGTCGACGGCCTGAGACGCGCGGCGGATCCTGCTTGCGATCGCCGTGACTACGACGTTCACGCCGCCAACAGCGCTGCGCTCCTGCGCGATCAGCGCGTCTGGTACGATCGGGTGCGTCCCGGTCTCCTCCTGTACGGCATCGTGCCGCCGCCGATCGCATCCACGCTGCCGCTGGTCCCCGCGCTTTCGCTCGCGAGCCGCATCGTCGCGGTGAAAGGGGTGCGCGCCGGCGAAGGGATCGGGTACGGCGCGCGATTCACGGCAGAACATCCCATGACGATCGCGATCGTGCCGGCGGGATACGCGGACGGCCTGGATCTCCGGCTGGCCGGTCGCGGCGCCGTGCTGATCCGCGGCCGCCGTGCGCCGATCGTCGGATCGGTCTGCATGGACATGCTGATGGCCGATGTCACCGGTCTCGACGTGTCGCCCGGCGACGAGGTCGTGATCCTCGGCGCGCAAGGCGAGGATCGCATCGACGTCCGGGAGATGGCTGCACAAATCGGAACGATCCCGTACGAGATCCTCTGCCGGATTGGATCCAGAATAGAACGTCTGTACGAATAGTTGGCGAGTTGGCGAGTTGGTGATTTTAAGGCGCCGAATTCACGAAATCACCCATTCACGCATTCACCCATTCACCAACTCACCAAGTCACCAACTACGGATGATTGATGCCTAAGCGTCCCTCGACGGTGTTTGTGTGCCAGGAGTGCGGCTCCCAGTCGCCGAAGTGGCTCGGGCGATGCGCCGATTGCGGCGCGTGGAACTCGCTCGTCGAGGAGCGCCAGCCCGAGAGCGGCGGCGGCGCCGCCGGCAGGTCATCGCTATGCGCTCGCCGGCGCGGCTAACGCGGCGCAGCTCTACGCCGACATCGCGCTCGAACATCATGCACGCCTCTCGACCGGCATCGGCGAGTTCGACCGCGTGCTCGGCGGCGGCGTCGTGCCGGGGTCGCTCGTGCTGTTGGGCGGCGAGCCGGGGATCGGCAAATCCACGCTGCTGCTGCAGGCGGCAGCCAACATGGCGCGGACCGTCGGCCCCGTGCTGTATAGCTCCGGGGAGGAATCGGAGCATCAGATTAAATCGCGCGGCGAGCGGCTCGCTGTCGGCAACGCGCCGCTCTATCTCCTCGCGGAAACCTGTCTCGAGCGGATTCTCGAAGAGATCGCCCGCATCAAGCCGGCGCTCGTCATCGTCGACTCGGTGCAGACGGTCTTCTCACTGAAGTTTCAGTCTGCCCCGGGCAGCATCGGGCAGGTGCGCGAGGCGGCGACGCAGCTGCTGTTCACGGCAAAAGGACAGAACATCCCGACGTTTCTCGTCGGCCACATCACGAAAGACGGCAGCCTCGCCGGTCCCAAGGCGCTCGAGCACGTCGTGGACACCGTGCTGTATTTCGAAGGCGAACGTCACCATTCGCACCGCGTCGTCCGCGCCGTGAAGAACCGGTTCGGCGCCGCCAGCGAGCTCGGCGTCTTCGAGATGACGTCGACCGGATTGAGACCCGTGCCGAATCCGTCGATGATGTTTCTCGCCGAGCGTCCGACGAACGCGCCCGGCTCGGCGGTGCTGTGCTCGGTCGAAGGCTCGCGGCCGATTCTGGTCGAAGTGCAGGCGCTCGTCAGCACGAGCAGCTACGGCACTGCGCGCCGCATGGCCAACGGCATCGACCAGCAGCGCCTCTCGCTGCTGCTCGCGGTGCTCGAAAAACGCGCGGGGCTCAACCTGGTAGGAGACGATGTGTTTGTGAACATCGCCGGCGGGATGACGGTGGATGAGCCGGCGACCGACCTCGGCGTGCTCGCGGCGATTGCGTCCAGCGTCCGTAACAAAGTGATTCCACAGACCACCGCGATGTTCGGCGAAGTCGGGCTGGCCGGCGAGGTGCGTGGAATCACGCAGGCCGGGCTGCGCATTCGCGAAGCGGCGCAGATGGGATTCAAGCGCTGCATTCTGCCGGAGGCGAACATCGATCCGTCAGACCGTTCTTCGAGCGCCGACTGCGAGCTTGTGGGTGTCCGCACGCTCGGCGAGGCGCTGGACGAGGTCCTCGGCTGAGCCTTCAGACCCGCATCCTCCTCCGTTACAACCCGTGATATTGTTCCTCCCGCGGTCCGATCCGCCCGGACTTCGCTTATATCGAGGCGGTGTGCGCGTTTTCATAACGGGGGTCACCTGATGGCCTGGTTTGCGCTCGCGCGTGTCGTGTTCGTCGCCGTGGTCGCGTATTCCGCGGCCGCTCTCCAGCCGCTGCCGTTCGGACTGGCCGCCAATCTCGCGTTTGCGCTCGGTCTCTCGGCACTGGTCATCCTGTTCGAAAACCGGCTGGCGCAGACATCGGTCTGGCGCGTGCTGGGCGCCCTCATCGGTTGCGCCATCGGGCTCGGCATCGCTCGCACCATCGGCGCCGGCCTGTTCTGGGCCGACCTCGGCGATCGGCGCGTCGAGTTTCTTCACAGCTTCGTGCTGATCGGGCTGCCTTATCTCGGACTCGTGCTCGGTGCCACTCACGGCGAATGGCTCGAGCCGGCGCGGCTCATCACCTTGTTCCGTGCGGCCGGTCCACAGCGCCGCTACAAGATCCTCGACACCAGCGTCATCATCGACGGACGGATCGCGGACGTCTGCGAAACCGGCTTCGTCGACGGTGCGCTCGTCATCCCGCAGTTCGTCCTGAAGGAGCTCCAGCTGGTTGCCGACTCCGCCGACTCGCTCAAGCGCAATCGCGGCCGGCGGGGCCTCGACATTCTGCAGAGGATTCAGAAGATGGCGGGCGTCGAGGTGATCATTTCCGATGTCGATTTCCCGGAAGTGCGCGAGGTGGATCTGAAGCTGATTGAGCTGGCGCGTACGCTGCCGGGAAAAATCGTCACGAACGACTTCAACTTGAACAAGGTCGCGCAGCTGCGCGGCGTCGAAGTGCTGAACGTCAACGAGCTCGCCAACTCGCTCAAGCCGGTCGTGCTGCCCGGCGAGATCATGAAGGTGTTCATCCTCAAGGAAGGCAAGGAATACAACCAGGGCGTCGCGTATCTCGACGATGGCACAATGGTGGTCGTGGACAACGCGCGCAAGATGATCAGCAAGACCATCGACATCGTCGTGACCAGCGTGCTGCAGACGACGGCGGGCAAGATGATCTTCGGGCGGTACATTGACGCCTCTCTCGCGCCGCATGCCGGTCCGCAGCCGGTTGCCGTCCGGGCCGCACCGTCTGCTCCCGCCGCGCAGCAGTCCTGACGACGGAATTGCGTATCCCTCCGTATCATTGGTGGCGGACGGTCTTCTATCTCATCCCCGCCATCACCGTGTACACGATCGTGCTCGGCGCCGCGTCGATTGTGTCGAGCCTCTTCGATCGGAACGGTCATTTCGCACACCGGTGCGCGCGCGCGTGGTCGTGGCTGATCCTGAAGACGACCGGCGTGCGCGTCGCGGTCGATGGCCTGGAGCGCGTCACGCCCGGCACGACGTACATCTTCGTGTCCAATCATCAGAGTATCTACGACACGCCGGTGCTGTTCGCGTCGCTGCCGTTTCAGCTGCGCATCATTGCCAAGGCGTCGCTGTCGAAGTTCCCGGTGCTCGGCTGGCACCTGCGGCGCGGGCGGCATCTGTTCGTGGATCGCCGTCATCCGGATCGCGCGGGTATTCTGCGGCGATGGCGCGCGCTGGTCTCGGAAGGGTTGTCGTTGATGATTTTCGCGGAGGGCACGCGCAGCCCGGACGGCCGCGTCGCGCGATTCAAGGCGGGCAGTTTTCTCCTTGCGATCGAAGCCGGGTTGCCGATTGTGCCGGTGTCGGTGATCGGCACGCGGGCGGTCATGCCGAAAGGGCGGCTGCGGACCGAGCCGGCGAACGTGACGCTGATTGTGCACGATCCCATCCAGCCGCCGGCGCTCGATGCTCCCACGCCGCAGGACGCCAAGGCGCTCGCCGATCGTGTCCACGACATCGTCTCGTCCGCAGTGGAGCAGCGTCAGCGGATATGACGTTGCCATCGTTCACCGCAGACCAGGCTGTCGCGTTCCGTCTCGCGCGGCAGTATCTAACGGTTGAAGCGAATCGCTCGGCTGAAGCCGTCGCGCTACGCGTGGATGACGTCGTCGGGCGACGAGGGGATCGATCGGCTGAAGTCCTCGCGCCGCGGGAGGACCGGTCCGCTGTGCAACGTACACCCAGCGTAGAGGCGTCAGCCCGTCCACGTAGCGCGAAGGCGTCAGCCAGTCCACGTAGCGCGAAGGCGTTAGCCAGTCCACGTAGCGCGAAGGCGTTAGCCAGTCCACGTAGCGCGAAGGCTTTAGCCGAGCGGGTCGTCGACGTCGTTCGCGCCACCGGCGGCATCCAAGCACAGGTCATGTCGGCCGCAGAGACGTCAATCTGGACGCGGCGGCCGTCAACGACCCGCGACGAGATTCGAGACGCGCTGTGGCAGACGCGCGACGTCGTCAGGACCTCGGCGATGCGCTTGACGCTCCATCTCGTCCCGGCGCGCGACTTCGCGATCTACATCGCCGCGCTCAAGCCGATGTCGATGGCCACACTCCAGCGCTGGCACAACCGCGTCGGCGCGAAGCCCGGCGAGATCAGGGCGCTGATCGACACGGTGGTCGAGACCCTGCGCGACGATGGACCGCAAACGCAGCAGGAGCTGATCGCGCGCGCCAAGAAAAAGGCGGGCAGGGGCGTGCGCGCGTGGCTCGATCACGCATGGAGCGCGGTAAGGCCCGCCGTGATTGACGGCGCGATCCTCTACGGGCCGCCGCGCGGCGCGGAAGCGACGTTCGTCGACGCGGAGGCGTGGCTCGGTCCTCAGCCGCATGTCAGTGTGGACGACGCGCGCGCCGAGCTGCTGCGCCGGTTCCTGTCGGCATTCGGTCCGGCGAGCCCACACGACTTCGCGAAATGGTCCGGGTTGAAAACGAGCGAGGCGAGATCCGTCCTGGCCGCGATGGAACACGACGTGGTCGAAGTGGCCGTGGACGATGCGCGTGGATGGATGCTGCGGAGCGACGTGGCCGCGCTGGCCGGCAGCGGCCTCGATGCGAAAGCCGTTCGGCTGCTGCCTGCGTTCGACGCCTTCCTGCTGGCCCACGCGACGAAGGACCATCTCGTCGAAGCGCGGTTCTACAAGCGTGTGTACCGCGCTCAAGGATGGATTTCGCCCACCGTGCTCCAGGGCGGGCGTATCGTCGGCGTCTGGTTCCAGAAAGCCGCAGGCCGACAGGTCACGTTGGACATCCAGCTCTTTCGCCGAGCGTCGCCCGGCGTGCGCGACGCGATCGCCGCCGAAGCCGACGCGTTGAGTGCCTTTTTAGGCGTGCGATGCACGCCCCGGTTCACCAGCACATAGCACTTAGCAGGCAGCACCTAGCCCCCAGCACCCAGCACCACACAACCCAACACCTCTCCCCTGGAAGGTATAATCCTCGTTTGTCCACACCCATGTTTGTCACAGCGATCATCGCAGCCGGCGGACGCGGCCAGCGGTTCGGCGGCACGCGGCTGAAGCAGCTGCTGACGATCGGCGGAGTCACGGTGCTCGAGCGGAGCGTGGCGACGTTCGCGATCCATCCGGCGATCGACGAGCTGATCGTGGCGCTGCCGGCCGACCTGGCCGCTGATCCGCCGTCGTATTTGCGGCGCGACGCGGACGCGGGGAAGCCGCTGCGCCTTGTCGCCGGCGGTGTCCGGCGGCAGGACTCAGTGGCCAATGCGTTCCGGGCGATCAGCGATCGGACCGACATCGTCGTGATTCACGATGCGGCGCGGCCGTTCGCTACCGCCGATCTGATCAGTCGAACGGTGGCGGCGGCGGCCGAAAGCGGCGCCGCCGTTGCGGCCGTTCAGGCGCACGACACGGTGAAGCGCACGAGCTCCGCTTCCGACTCTGATCCGATTGAAGCCGGACACGACGACGGTCCATCCGCGATTTACGTACGGGAGACATTGCCGCGCGAACGGATCTATCTCGCGCAGACGCCGCAGGCGTTCCGGCGCGACGTGTTGGAAGCGGCGCTCGCGGTCGGTGCCCGCGCGGACATGGACGCGACCGATGAAGCCGCGCTCGCCGAGCGTGCCGGTCACCCCGTTCGCATCGTCGACGGCGAGAGGTCGAACATCAAGATCACGACGCCGGACGATCTGCCCGTCGCGGAGGCCATCGCGCGCGGAAGCAGACCGGCGCGCACCGGTCGCGCAGGCACCGGATACGACTTGCACCGGCTTGTCGAAGGACGCGCGCTGATTCTCGGCGGTGTGACGATTCCGTCCGATCGCGGAGCGCTCGGCCACTCGGATGCGGACGTGGTGTGCCACGCGCTGACCGACGCGATCCTGGGCGCCGCATGCCTTGGCGATATCGGCCGGCATTTTCCGGATTCGGATCCTCGATGGAAGGATGCGTCGAGCCTTGATCTGCTCCAGCGTTCGGTGGGACTCGTCACAGCCGAGGGATTGGAGGTTGGCAACGTCGACGTCACCGTGATTCTTCAGTCGCCGAAGATCGCGTCGTATGTCGCGGCGATGCGCGAGAGCGTCGCGCACGCGATCGGCCTCGAGGCCTCGCGTGTGAGCATCAAGGGGAAGACGAACGAAGGTGTGGACGCCATCGGCCGCGGCGAAGCGATTGCGGCGCACGCGGTCGCGCTGCTTCGGTCGCGTGCGTGAGCCAAGAGCCTGATCTCTATTCCTGATTCCTGAGCCCTGATCCCTGTTATGCGAGTCAGATTCGCCCCCAGCCCGACCGGGAAACTGCACGTCGGCAACGCGCGCACAGCGCTGTTCAACTGGCTCCTCGCCCGCGGATCGAACGGCACGTTCATTCTGCGCATCGAGGACACGGACGCGGAGCGTTCGACGCGCGATTCGGAGTCGGCCATTCTTCGGGACCTGCGTTGGCTGGGACTCGACTGGGATGAAGGGCCCGACATCGGCGGTCCGCGCGGACCGTACCGCCAATCCGAGCGGCTGCACTTGTACGAGTCCTACGCGAAGGAACTGCTCGCCGCGGGCGACGCGTATCACTGCTTCTGTTCGGTCGCCCAGCTGGACGCCGATCGCCAGGCGGCGCTCGCCGAAGGGCGGCCGGCCCGCTACACGGGCACCTGCCGCCGCCTCTCGGTTGAGCAGGCGCGCGCACGCATCGACGCGGGCGATCGTCCGGCTATTCGCTTCCGCGTCCCGGAAGGCCGCGACGTCGCCTTCGAGGATGTGGTCCGCGGCGACGTCCGTTTTCACACCGACGTCATCGGCGATCCGGTCATTGTCCGCGCCGACGGCAGCCCGGCGTACAACTTCGCCGTCGTGGTGGACGATGCGCTGATGGAGGTGACGCATGTCGTGCGGGGCGAGGACCACATCTCGAACACGCCGCGTCAGGTGCTGTTGTACCAGGCACTCGGGTTCACGCCTCCGACCTTCGCGCATCTGGCGCTGGTGATGGGCCCCGACCATGCGCCGCTGTCGAAGCGCCACGGCGCCACGTCGGTCGCTGAATTTCGATCGAAGGGCTATCTGCCCGAAGCGCTTGTGAACTATCTCGCGCTGATCGGCTGGTCGCCGGGTGGCGGCGACGAGCTGTTGCCGATCGACGAGTTGGCGCGGCGGTTTTCGCTCGAAGGCGTCGGCCTCAGCGCGGGCGTGTTCGATGAGGAAAAGCTCGCGTGGGTGAACCGGCACTATCTCAAGATGGCCGATCCGGTGCGCGTGGCGGAGCTGTCGGTGCCGTACTTCATTCAGGCCGGCGTGAAAATGTCGCCCGACCATCGCGGCATCGAATTCCTGGCATCGGCGATGGTCATGGCGACGGCGTCGGTCGACCGGCTCGATCAGGTGCCGGCGCGCCTGGCGCTGCTGTTCGACTACGCGGCCGAGCGCGCGCTCGCCGACGCTCGCGTCCGGGATGAAATGCAGGAGCCGCGCGCACGCGCCGTCGTCGTCGCGCTGGCCGAGGAGCTCGCGTCGGCGCCGCGCCTCGATCGCGAGCGGTTCCGCGCGATGGCGACACAGGTCAAGGTGCGCACGGGTGAAAAGGGGAAGGCGCTGTTTCATCCGATCCGGATCGCGCTCACCGGACGCGCCGAGGGGCCGGAGCTCGATCTCGCGATTCCGGCGGTCGATCGCGGCGCCGAGCTGCCGCGCGGCGCTGGTCTGCCGGTTGTCCTCGGCTGCCGTGAGCGCGCGGCCGCGTTTCTGCGCGCGCTCGCGTGATCTCGGGCGAATGTTTTCATCACGAAGTCACGAAGAGCACGGAGATCACGAAGAACCGCTTGTACGAAATATCCTTCGTGCCCTTCGTGTTCTCCGTCTCTTCGTGATGAAGAGATGCGGGTCATGATGCGATTGTCGAGATGTTGATTTACGGCATCAATCCGGTCCTCGAAGCGCTGCGTGCGAAGCGGGTCGGCGAACTGCGTGTCTCGGCGCGCTCGGGCGGCCGCGTCGATGACGTGATCGCGTTGGCCGAGCGTGGCGGCGTCCCGGTGCGACGTGTGGCGCCGGCGGAGCTCGAGCGCGCGGCCCGCGGCGGCGTCCATCAGGGCGTCGTTGCCGACGTGCGCGACGCCTCGAGCGTCAGCGTCGAGGATCTCGTCGTGCAGGCGACGGGGCCCGCGTTGATTGTGGTGCTCGATGGGATTGAGGATCCGCACAATCTCGGCGCGATTCTGCGGACCGCCGACGCCGCCGGCGCGCACGGCGTCGTCCGGCAGTCGCGGCATGCGGCGCCGCTCGGCGGCGCGACGGCGAAGGCATCGGCCGGCGCGGTGGCGCACGTGAGAGTGGCCGAGGTCGTGAACATTGCGCGTGCGCTCGAGCATCTCAAGGCCGCCGGCGTCTGGACGGTGGGTCTGGCGGGAGATGCGCCGCAGGCCTACGACGCGGTCGACTACTCGCTCCCGACGGCGCTGGTGGTGGGGGCGGAGGGCGCCGGGCTGCGGCGACTCGTGCGGGAGCGGTGCGACTGGCTGGTGTCGATTCCGATGCAGGGTCACGTTCAGAGTCTGAATGTGTCGGTGGCGACCGGCATTGCGCTGTTCGAAGCCCTTCGGCAGCGGCGAGCTGGTCGTTAGGGTACTCTGCCCAAATTTGAGTAGAATGAAAGGTTGCAAGGCCACTGTTCGCCTCAGCCATACTGTGCATTCCAAGGGGGTTGCACACGTGGCACGGGACGTGCTAAAGTTCCTCTTTTGTCTGGCTGGCGTAGCTCAGTCCGGTAGAGCAGCTGATTTGTAATCAGCCGGTCGGGGGTTCAAATCCCTTCGCCAGCTCCACCGCGACGTGATTCGGGGCGTGAGATCCTGAACGCAGCAAAGCCCGCAGGGTAAGACCGGACGCACGAATTCCAACACAGACAGCTGGCGAGGTAGCGAAGCGGTCAAACGCAGCAGACTGTAAATCTGTCGCCCTAGTGGCTTCGAAGGTTCGAGTCCTTCCCTCGCCACCACAACTCGGGATTGGGGATTTGGGATTCGGGATTCGCTCGGGGTTCGAACGGAATTGGTCGGCGATTCAGGCAGGCGTTGCGAACTCGTTCGTGAATCGTGCGGCGAGCGCAGGCGGTCGGAGTCCCGGCTGGCGAATCCCAAATCCCGAATCACGAATCCCGACAGCGAAGGAAGCGAGATGCGGGAGTAACTCAGTGGTAGAGTCACAGCCTTCCAAGCTGTTGGTCGCGGGTTCGATCCCCGTCTCCCGCTCCAACCTTCGCTCGCTGCGCGAGCTTCGGTTGGCAGGCCAAGGGGTTCGCTCGCTGCGCGAGCTTCGGTTGGCAGGCCAAGGGGTTCGCTCGCTGCGCGAGCTTCGGTTGGCAGACCAGCGACTGCTACCGCGAGCTTGAGTTGGAGAGTGACGGCTACCGCGAGTTGAGTTGAAAGAAGGCCGACTTGTCGGCCGAAGCGCGGAGCGCGAAGGCCGATGTAGCTCAGTTGGCAGAGCGCGTCCTTGGTAAGGACGAGGTCTCCAGTTCGATCCTGGACATCGGCTCCAACCTTCGCTCGCGCCGCGAGCTTCGGTTGGCAAGCCGTTCGAAGGTTGTCCACCACAGCGCGAAGCGCGAGGGTGGACCGAGGCACTCGCGACGCGAGCTTCGGCTCGGCAGGCCGGCTGCTTGTCGCGCCGGCGAGGACGAGTTGAACGACAACGACGCCGATAGGACATAGAGGACGTAGACGACATGGCCAAAGAAAAATTCGACCGAAGCAAACCCCACGTGAACGTCGGCACGATCGGGCACATCGACCACGGCAAGACCACGCTGACGGCGGCGCTCACCAAGGTGTCCGCCGACAAGGGCTGGGCGAAGTTCATCTCGTACGACGAAGTCGCCAAGGCGTCGGAATCGCAGGGCCGCCGCGACGATTCCAAGGTGATGACCATCGCGACGAGCCACGTCGAGTACCTCGACCGCGAACCGGCACTACGCGCACGTCGATTGCCCGGGCCACGCCGACTACATCAAGAACATGATCACCGGCGCTGCGCAGATGGACGGCGGCATTCTCGTCGTCTCCGCGGTCGACGGCCCGATGCCGCAGACGCGCGAGCACGTGCTGCTGGCCCGCCAGGTGAACGTGCCGTTCCTCGTGGTCGCGCTCAATAAGGTCGACGCGATTGACGATCCGGAGCTGCTCGACCTCGTCGAGCTCGAAGTGCGCGAGCTGCTCACCTCGTACGGCTTCCCCGGCAACGACATCCCGGTGGTCCGCCTCTCTGCCCTCAAGGCGATTCAGGGCGACCCCGAGGGCGTCGCCAGCGTCCAGAAGCTGATGGAGGCGCTCGACAGCTACATCCCGCTCCCGCAGCGCGACGTCGACAAGCCGTTCATGATGCCGATCGAAGACGTGTTCTCCATCTCGGGGCGCGGCACGGTCGTCACCGGCCGCGTCGAGCGTGGACGCGTGAAGGTCGGCGAGGAAATCGAGATCGTCGGGTTCAAGGCGACCGAGAAGAAGGTGGTCACCGGCGTCGAGATGTTCCGCAAGCTGCTCGACGCGGGCGAGGCGGGCGACAACATCGGCGTGCTCCTGCGCGGCGTGGAAAAAGACGATGTCGAGCGCGGCCAGGTGCTGGCCAAGCCCGGCACCATCAAGCCGCACACGAAGTTCAAGGGCGAGGTCTACATTCTGTCGAAGGAAGAAGGCGGCCGTCATACGCCGTTCTTCAACGGGTACCGCCCACAGTTCTACATCCGCACCACCGACGTCACCGGCACGCTGAACCTGCCGGAAGGCGTGGAGATGGTGATGCCGGGCGACAACACGTCGATCACCGGCGAGCTGATGGCGCCTGTCGCGCTCGAAAAGGGCGCGCGCTTCGCCATCCGTGAAGGCGGCCGCACGGTCGGCGCCGGCACGGTCACGGAGATCGTCGAATAAGTTGGCGAATTGGGATTGGTGATTTGGTGAGTTGCATTCACCAAGTCACCCACTCACCAACTCACCAATTTCGAGAGATGAAGCTATGAGGGACATCATCGCGCTCGCCTGCACGGAATGTAAGCGGCGCAATTACAGCACGACGAAGAACAAGAAGAAGACGACCGAGCGGCTCGAGATGAGCAAGTTCTGCCGCTTCTGCCGGAAGCACACTTCCCATAAGGAAGGGAAGTAGGGATTTGGGCTTCGGGATTTGGGATTCGCGCACGATCGGTCCACGAATCCCGAATCCCAAATCACGAATCCCGATATGCGTCACCGAAGGCCAGTAGCTCAATTGGCAGAGCACCGGTCTCCAAAACCGGGGGTTGGGGGTTCGATTCCCTCCTGGCCTGCCAGACCCTGGAAGTTAGAAGTTCGAAGATAGAAGCTTGAACTTATGGCGGTAAACACGACGACGACGAGTCCGACTCTCGACAACGTCAAGGACGCAGCGGGCGGCCGAATCGAGCGCGCGCGGCTCTTCCTGAGCGAAGTACGCAACGAGCTGAAGCGCGTCACCTGGCCCAGCTCGAAAGAGGTCTACGCGACGACGGTCCTCGTGATCCTCGTGTCGGTGTTCTTTGGCGTGTACCTGTGGGCGCTGGACGTCGGGATGGACGCAGCGGCGCAGTGGATCTTCCGGCGGTTTGGTGCCTCATGACGGATGTCGCAATGGAGGACATGGACAACCGGAAGAACTGGTACATCGTCCACACCTATTCGGGCTTCGAGAAGAAGGTCGCCGAATCGCTGACTGAGCGTGTGAAGGCATACGGGCTGCAGAGCGATATCGGCGAGGTGCTGATTCCGACCGAAGACGTCGTCGAGATGCGCGCCGGCAAGAAGGTGGTGACGTCGAAGCGGTTCTTTCCCGGCTACATCCTGGTCGAGATGAACATGTCCGACCACGCGTGGCACGTCGTGAAGAACACGCCGAAAGTCACCGGTTTCGTCGGGGCGGGCGCCAAGCCGACGCCGCTCAGCAAGGACGAAGTCGAGCAGATTCTGACGCAGGTGAAGACCGCCGCCGAGAAGCCCAAGCCGAAGTACATGTTCGAAAAGGGCGAGCAGGTGCGGATCAACGAAGGACCGTTCACCAGCTTCAACGGCGTGGTCGACGAGGTGAACCTCGACAAGAACACGCTGAAGGTGATGGTCACGATCTTCGGACGATCGACGCCGGTCGAATTGGATTTCTTGCAGGTCGAGAAAATTTGAACCATGAAGGCCACGAAGACACGAAACACATGGTTTCGGGCTTCGTGCCTTCGTGAACTTCGTGGTTAAAGACGAGAATCATGGCTAAAAAAGTTCAGGCGATGGTGAAGCTCCAGATTGCTGCGGGGAAAGCGACCCCCGCGCCGCCGGTGGGGACCGCGCTCGGTCCGCAGGGCGTCAACATCATGGACTTCTGCAAGAACTTCAACGCGAAGACGGCGAAGGACGAAGGCCTGATCATTCCCGTGGTCGTCACGGTGTACGCCGATCGGTCGTACACGTTCATCACCAAGACGCCGCCGGCGCCGGTACTGCTGAAGCGGGCGGCCAACATCGCCAAGGGCTCCGCCGAGCCGAACAAGACGAAGGTCGGCACCGTTACCGCGAAGCAGGTCGAGGAAATCGCGAAGCTGAAGATGCCGGATCTCAACGCCGAGTCGATCGAAGCCGCGATCAAGACCATCGCGGGAACGGCCCGATCGATGGGACTGGACGTGATCGGATAATCGGAAATTGGGAATTTACAATTAAGAATTAAGAATTCGTCGCAATTCTCAATTCCAAATTCTCAATTGTAAATTCTTCAGCGTGGGAGGGTCGTCGGACCCGTTGGCACCACAGGAGGATGCATGCGCAAACACGGTAAGCAATTCACTGCCGCCCGCGCGCAGGTCGCCCTCGATCGGACCTACACGATCGAAGAGGCGATTCCGCTCGTGCAGAAAGTGAAGTTCGCGAAGTTCGACGAGACGGTCGAGTTGTCGCTGCGGCTCGGCGTCGATCCGAAGCACGCCGATCAGATGGTGCGCGGCACGGTCGTGTTGCCGCATGGGCTCGGCAAGACCAAGCGTGTCCTCGTCATCGCCGGCGGCGAGAAGCAGAAGGAAGCCCAGGAGGCGGGCGCCGACATCGTGGGTGGCGACGAGCTGGTGGACAAGATCCAGGGCGGCTTCATGGACTTCGACGCCGTCGTCGCCACACCGGACATGATGCGTTCGGTCGGCAAGCTCGGCAAGGTGCTCGGTCCGCGCGGGCTCATGCCGAACCCGAAGACCGGTACGGTCACGGCCGACATCACGAAAGCCGTCAGGGAAATCAAGGCCGGCAAGGTGGAGTTCCGCGTCGACAAGACCGGCATCGTCCACGCGCCGGTCGGCAAGATCTCGTTTGCGCCCGACTCGCTGGTCGCCAACACCCACGCGCTGGTCGACAGCATCGTCAAAGCGAAGCCGTCGGCGGCGAAGGGCAAATACCTGAAGAGCGTCACGCTGTCGTCGACGATGGGTCCGGGGATCCGGATCGATACGACGCATATCGTCGAGGCGGTGAAACACTAATGGCCGTCACTAGAGCAGACAAGCAGGCCGAGTTCGATCAGATCGAAAAGGCCTTCAAGGGATCGGAGAGCGCGATCCTCGTCGACTACAAGGGGATGAACGTCCCGCAGGTCACCGAACTGCGGCGTCAGCTCCGCTCCGCGAAAGCGGGCTACCGGGTCGTCAAGAACACGATCGCCCGGCGCGCGCTCAAGGGCACCTCGTTCGAAGTGCTCGAGAAGCATTTCGAGGGGCCGACCGCGGTGGCGTTCACGGCCACCGATCCGGTCGCGCTCGCCAAGACGCTGACGACGTTCGCCAAGACGACGCCGACGCTGCAGATCAAGGCGGCCGTCGTGCAGGGGCGCGCGGTCAAGCCGGGCGAGGTCGCGGAGCTCGCCGCGCTGCCGGGCAAACCGGAGCTGTACGCGAAGCTTCTGTTCGTGCTGCAGGCGCCGATGGTGCAGATCGTCAGCGTGCTGAACGCGGCGCCGCGCGATCTGATGAATGTCCTTGTGGCGGCTGAAAAGAAACGCTCGGAATCCTAAAGACTTTTTCGATTTTTCAGGAGAGAACAATGCCCGAAGTGACGCAGCAGCAGGTGGTGGAATACATCAAGGGAATCAGCGTGCTCGAGCTCTCGCAGCTCGTGAAGACGCTGGAGTCTGAGCTCGGCGTATCGGCCGCGGCGGCGATGCCGATGGGGATGCCCATGGGCGGCGGCGCGGCGGGCGGCGCCGCACCGGTCGAAGAGAAGACCGAGTTCACGGCCACGCTGACCGAAATCGGCGGCAACAAGATCAACGTGATCAAGGTGGTCCGCGAAGTGACCAGTCTCGGTTTGAAGGAAGCCAAGGATCTCGTGGAGAGCGCCCCGAAGCCGATCAAAGAGGGGATCCCGAAGGACGAGGCCGAGGCGATCAAAAAGAAGTTCGAGGACGTCGGCGCGAAGGTCACGATCTCGTAGCGTGGCGTCCGCGTCACGTTGATCCGGTAGGGGCGGACCTGAGTGTCCGCCCTGGGCCGACACATCGGTCGGCCCCTACGCGTTCGGTACTCGCGCTCCGTTTCTCCTCGAGGTCCAACAAAGATGTACAGCCTTCCCAAGAACGTCTACCGCGAGCGCAAAGATTTTTCGAAGATCAAGACAACCGTTCCGATCCCGAACCTGATCGAGATCCAGCGGAAGTCGTACGAGCGTTTCCTGCAGATGAACCGTCTGCCGAGCGAGCGCGAGGACGCGGGTCTTCAGTCGGTGTTCAAGTCGGTGTTCCCGATCAGCGACTTCCGCGAGAACTCGTCGCTCGAGTTCATCGAGTACTCCATCGGCAACTGGGAGTGCAAATGCAGCAAGCTGCAGGGGCTGCACCACCTGCGCAAGCCGTGCAGCAACTGCGGCGCGACCCTGATTGCCGACCCGTACGGCGACCGCGAAGTGCTGTGCCCGCGCTGCGGCAAGGGCAACCAGGCGCGCGGCGACGTGTGTGACATCTGTGGCAATACGGTCAGCCTCAAGCTGAAGTACGACGTCGACGAGTGCCAGGAGCGCGGCATGACCTACGCCGTGCCGCTGAAGGTGACGATCCGTCTCGTGGTCTGGAACAAGGACCCGGAGACGGGCGTGAAGACCATCCGCGACATCAAGGAGCAGGAGGTCTACTTCGGCGACATCCCGCTGATGACGGACAACGGCACCTTCATCATCAACGGCACCGAGCGCGTCATCGTCTCGCAGCTGCACCGGTCGCCGGGCGCTTTCTTCCACTCGGAAGACAAAACGCTCTACGTCGCGCAGATCATTCCGTATCGCGGATCGTGGGTCGAGTTCGAGTACGACGCGAAGAACCTGCTCTACGTCCGCATCGATCGGAAGCGGAAGTTCCTCGCGTCGGTGTTCCTGCGCGCGCTCGGCCTGCGCGGCGCCGACGAGATCATCCGCAGCTTCTACAACGTCGACAAGCTGCAGATCAAGAACGGCACGCTGTTCTGGTCGGTCGCCGACAGCATCGTCGGCCTGCGTGCGGCGAAGGACATCGTCGTGCCCGGCGAGAACTTCACGGTGCAGCAGGGCAAGAAGATCACCAAGAACGCGGTGGAGGCGCTCAAGCGCGCCAACGTCGAGCTCGTGGAGATCTCGGACGCCGAGCTCGAAGGCGCGTTTGCGGCGTCCGACGTCGTCGACCCGTCCACCGGCGAAGTGATCCTCGAGGCGAACGAGCCGCTGGAGCCGCGCGTGATCTCGATGGCGCAGGAGAAGAACGTCGATCGCATCGACGTGTTCTTCCCCGAGCGCGACGAGGTCGGGTCGATCATCGGCCAGACGCTGAAGAAGGATCCGATCCACACGCACGAGGAAGCGCTCATCGAGATCTACCGCCGGCTGCGGCCGGGCGATCCACCCACGCTCGACAGCTCGCGGTCGCTGTTCGAGAACATGTTCTTCAATCCGCAGAAGTACGACTTCTCGCGCGTCGGCCGGTTGAAGCTCAACACGAAGCTGGGGCTCAACACGCCGCTCGACGAGAAGATCCTGCACCCGCAGGACTTCTACGAGGTGATCAAGTACCTGCTCAAGCTGCGCCGCAACGCCGCGAACGTCGACGACATCGACCACCTCGGCAACCGCCGCGTCCGCTCCGTCGGCGAGCTCCTCGAGAACCAGTTCCGCATCGGCCTGGTCCGGATGGAGCGCGCCATCAAGGAGAAGATGTCGGTCTATCAGGAAATGGCGACGGCGATGCCGCACGACCTGATCAACGCGAAGCCGGTCATGGCGGCGATTCGCGAGTTCTTCGGGTCGTCGCAGCTCTCGCAGTTCATGGACCAGACCAACCCGCTCTCGGAGATTACGCACAAGCGGCGTCTCTCCGCGCTCGGGCCAGGCGGGCTCTCGCGCGAGCGCGCCGGCTTCGAGGTTCGCGACGTCCACCCGACGCATTACGGGCGCATCTGCCCGATTGAGACGCCGGAAGGCCCGAACATCGGCTTGATCTCGTCGCTGTCGTGCTACGCGCGCATCAACGAGTTCGGCTTCATCGAGTCGCCGTACCGGAAGGTCAAGGACGGACGCGTCACCGATTACGTGATGGTCACCAATGCCGCCGGCAGCAAGTACAAGGCGGGCGACGTCGTCGAATCCGACGAGCTGGTGTCCGAGGACGGCCGGTCGAAGAAGAAGGGCGTCGAGTTCGAGCCGTACTCCTTCTACCTGTCGGCCTGGGAAGAGGACCAGTACATCATCGCGCAGGCGAACGCCGCGGTGGACGAGGACGGCAACCTGACGCAGGACCGCGTCAACGCGCGCCAGGCAGGCAACTTCATTCTGGCGCCGAAGGCGAACATCCAGTTCATCGACGTCTCGCCGAAGCAGCTCGTCTCCGTCGCCGCGTCGCTCATCCCGTTCCTCGAGAACGACGATGCGAACCGCGCGCTGATGGGATCGAACATGCAGCGTCAGGCGGTGCCGCTGCTGCGTGCGCGTGCGCCGTTTGTCGGCACCGGGATGGAGTACATCACCGCGCGCGACTCGGGCGCGGTGATCGTCGCGCGGCGGTCGGGCACCATCGACTACGTCGACTCGCAGCGCATCGTCGTGCGCGTGGAGAGCGAGACCGAAGACGGCAAGGAGATGGGCGCCGACATCTACCCGATGACGAAGTTCAAGCGCTCGAACCAGAACACCTGCATCACCCAGAAGCCGATCGTCCGGGTCGACCAGAAGGTGCACAAAGGTCAGGTGCTGGGGGATGGGCCGTGCACGGAGCTCGGCGAGCTCGCGCTCGGCCGGAACGTGCTCGTCGCGTTCATGCCGTGGCGCGGGTACAACTTCGAGGACGCGATCCTCGTCTCCGAGCGGATGGTGAAGGACGACTACTACACGTCCATCCACATCGAGGAGTTCGAGATCGAATCGCGCGACACGAAGCTCGGGCCGGAAGAAATCACGCGGGACATCCCGAACGTCTCCGAAGGATTTCTGAAGGACCTGGACGAGAGCGGCATCATCCGCATCGGCGCGAACGTCAAGCCGGGCGACATCCTCGTGGGCAAGGTCACGCCGAAGGGCGAGACGCAGCTCACGCCGGAAGAAAAGCTGCTGCGCGCGATCTTCGGCGAGAAGGCGGGCGACGTCCGCGACGCATCGCTCATCTGCCCGCCGGGCATCGAAGGCATCATCGTCGGCGTGAAGATCTTCTCGCGCAAAGGCATCGAGAAGGACGACCGCGCCAAGGCGATCGAGCAGGAAGAGCTCGACATGATGGAGCGGAACCTTCAGGACGAGATCCGCATTCTGCACGACGAAGTGAAGAAGCGCGTGATCATGATGCTGAAGGGGCAGCAGCTCCGCTCGGATCTGTTCGACGAGTACGGCCGCGAGCGTCTGCTGAAGAAGGGCACTGAGCTCACGCAGGACGTCCTGCAGGAGATGCCCTACACGACGATGGTGCGGCTGAAGATTGCGACCGACGACTCGCATCTCGAGGACGACCTGCGCGACCTCGAGGAGCGGACCGAGCGCCAGGTGGAAGTGATCCGGAACCTCTTCGAAGAGAAGAAGGAGAAGGTCCGCCGCGGCGACGAGCTGCCGCCGGGCGTGATCAAGCTGGTCAAGGTGTACGTCGCGATGAAGCGCAAGCTGTCGGTCGGCGACAAGATGGCCGGCCGGCACGGCAACAAGGGCGTCATCGCGCGCATCCTGCCGGAAGAGGACATGCCGTACCTCCCGGACGGGACACCGGTCGAGATCGTGCTGAATCCGCTCGGCGTCCCCTCGCGTATGAACGTCGGCCAGATTCTCGAGACGCATCTCGGCTGGGCCGCGCACGCGCTCGGGCTGTACTTCGCGACGCCGGTGTTCGACGGCGCCACGGAGCCGGAGATCAAGAGCTGGCTGGATCGCGCCGGGCTGCCGAAGGCCGGCAAGACGAAGCTCTACGACGGCATGTCGGGCGACGCCTTCGAGCAGGACGTCACCGTCGGCTACATCTACATGCTGAAGCTCTCGCACCTGGTCGACGACAAGATCCACGCGCGGTCGATCGGCCCGTACTCGCTCATCACGCAGCAGCCGCTCGGCGGCAAGGCGCAGTTCGGCGGACAGCGGTTCGGGGAAATGGAAGTGTGGGCGCTCGAAGCGTACGGGTCGGCGCACATTCTCCAGGAGCTCCTCACCGCCAAGTCCGACGATGTCACGGGGCGCGCGAAGATTTACGAAGCGATCGTCAAGGGCGACGCGTCGTTCACCGCGGGCCTGCCTGAATCCTTCAACGTGCTCATCCGCGAGCTCCAGTCGCTCTGTCTGGATGTCGAGCTGATGAAGACGAAGAAGAAGCCGGTGGAGATTCTGCCCGAACCGGTACTGGAGGAAGTCTAAATGCGACCCTCGTTCCATGAACGCTCAGCGCTGACGAGCGATTTCGATGCGATTCGGATCTCGCTGGCCTCGCCGGACAAGATCCTGTCCTGGTCGCACGGCGAGGTGACCAAGCCGGAAACGATCAACTACCGCACGTTCAAGCCGGAGCGCGATGGCTTGTTCTGCGCGAAGATTTTCGGGCCGATCACCGACTGGGAATGCTTGTGCGGCAAGTACAAGCGCATGAAGCACCGCGGCGTCATCTGCGACAAGTGCGGCGTCGAGGTCACGCAGGCCAAAGTGCGCCGCGAGCGCCTCGGCCACATCACGCTGGCCACGCCGGTCAGCCACGTGTGGTTCTTCAAGGGGCTCCCGAGCCGCATCGGCCACCTGCTCGACATCTCGCTGCGCGACCTCGAACGCGTCCTCTACTTCGAGGCCTACGTCGTCGTCGATCCGGGCGAGACGGAGCTGAAGCAGAACCAGCTGCTCAACGAAGAGCAGTACCGCAAGGCGCGGGAAGAGCACCAGCACCGGTTCAAGGCGCAGATGGGCGCCGAGGCGATCAAGGAGCTGCTGAAGCGCGTCAACGTCGAGCGGCTCTCGATCGAGCTGCGCGAGAAGATGAAGACGGAGCAGTCGGCGCAGAAGAAGCTGAAGTTCGCCAAGCGCCTCAAGGTCACCGATTCGTTCCGCAAGTCGAGCAACCGCCCGGAGTGGATGATCCTCGACGTGATTCCGGTGATTCCGCCGGAGCTGCGTCCGCTGGTGCCGCTCGACGGCGGCCGCTTCGCCACCTCGGACCTCAACGATCTCTATCGCCGCGTCATCAACCGCAACAACCGGTTGAAGAAGCTGATGGAGCTCAAGGCGCCCGACGTCATCATCCGCAACGAAAAGCGCATGCTCCAGGAAGCGGTGGACGCGCTGTTCGACAACGGCCGGCGCGGCCGCGTGCTGCGCGGCGCGAACAACCGGCCGCTCAAGTCGCTGTCCGACACGCTCAAGGGCAAGCAGGGGCGCTTCCGCCAGAACCTGCTCGGCAAGCGCGTCGACTACTCGGGCCGATCGGTCATCGTCGTCGGTCCGGAGCTGAAGCTGCATCAGTGCGGGCTGCCGAAGAAGATGGCGCTCGAGCTGTTCAAGCCGTTCATCTACAACAAACTCGAGGAACGAGGCCTCGTCGCCACGATCAAGCAGGCGAAGGAGATGGTCGAGCTCCAGCGGCCGGAGGTGTGGGACGTGCTCGAGGAAGTGATTCGCGAGCATCCGATTCTGCTCAACCGCGCGCCGACGCTGCACCGCCTCGGCATTCAGGCGTTCGAGCCGGTACTCGTCGAAGGCAAGGCGATCCGTATCCACCCGCTCGTCTGCACGGCGTTCAACGCGGACTTCGACGGCGATCAGATGGCCGTCCACATCCCGCTGTCGCCCGAAGCGCAGATCGAAGCGTCGGTACTGATGCTCTCGAGCAACAACATCCTGTCGCCGGCGCACGGCTCGCCGATCGCGATTCCGTCGCAGGACATCGTGCTCGGCATCTACTACCTCACCAAGTCGAAGAGCGGCGCCAAGGGTGAAGGCCGCGCGTTCGGCAATCCGGACGACGTGATGCTGGCGCTCGAAGCGGGCGAGCTCGAGACGCTGTCGCCGATCCGGCTGCGCTACACGGGCGATATCCAGGACCTGACCGCCGCGCGCGACGATCAGGACGTGCTGCGCACCGAAGTCCAGACGGTGACGAGCAAGATCATCAACACGACGGTCGGCCGGGTGATCCTCAATCAGGCGACGCCGGCGGAGATGCCGTTCATCAACGGTCTGCTCAAGAAGAAGGGGCTGCAGCAGCTCGTGCAGTCCTGCTACCTCAAGTTCGGCCTCGAGAAGACCGTCGAAATGCTCGACTCGCTCAAGACCCTCGGCTTCACGTACGCGACGAAGTCGGGGCTGTCGATCGGCATCGACGACCTGATCATCCCGGCGGAAAAGGCGCCGCTGGTCGAGACCGCGCGTCAGGAAGTGATCAAGGTCGAGTCGCAGTACCTCGAAGGCGCCATCACCAACGGCGAGCGCTACAACAAGGTGATCGCGATCTGGTCGCAGGCGACCGAGGACATCGCCAACGCGATGTTCAGCGCGATGGAGCTGATGGACCAGGAAGGCCGGCAGTTCAACCCGGTCTACATCATGGCCGACTCCGGCGCGCGAGGCAGCAAGCAGCAGATCCGGCAGCTCGCCGGCATGCGCGGCCTCATGGCGAAGCCGTCGGGCGAGATCATCGAGACGCCGATCACGTCGAACTTCCGTGAAGGCCTCACCGTGCTGCAGTACTTCATCTCGACGCACGGCGCGCGCAAGGGCCTGGCGGACACGGCGCTCAAGACCGCCGACTCGGGCTACCTCACCCGGCGTCTGGTCGACGTCGCGCAGGATGTCATCATCCACGAGCCGGACTGCGGCACCGTGGACGGCATCGAGGCGCGGGCGATCGTCGAGAGCGGCGAAGTGATCGAGCCGCTGCGCGACCGCATCATCGGCCGCACGACGCTCGAGAAGATCGTCGATCCGTTCAGCGGCGAGACGATCGTCGAAGTGAACGAGATCATGAACGAGGAGACCTCGTCCGCGATTCAGGATGCGGGCATCGAGAAGGTCAAGATCCGGTCGGTGCTCACGTGCACGTCGCGCCGCGGCGTCTGCGCGAAGTGCTACGGCCGCGACCTCGCGACCGGCAAGATGGTCGAGCTCGGGTCGGCCGTCGGCGTCATCGCGGCGCAGTCCATCGGCGAGCCGGGCACGCAGCTCACGATGCGCACCTTCCACATCGGCGGCACAGCGTCGCGCGTGTCCGAGCAGTCCACCCTCGAGGCGCGCAACGCGGGCGTCGTCAAGTTCCATGGCATGCAGGTCGTCCAGGCGAAGGACGGCAACCTCGTCGTCATGAACCGGAGCGGATCGCTCGTCGTGCAGGACGCGAAGGGGCGCGATCGCGAGCGCTACCCGATCGTCTACGGCGCGCGGTTGAAGGTGAAGGAGAACCAGAACGTCGAGCAGGGGCAGGTGCTCGTCGAGTGGGATCCGTACACGTTCAGCATCCTCACCGAGGAGCCGGGCCAGATCCGGTTCAAGGACATTCTCGAAGGCATCACGGTGCACGAGGAAGTCGACGAGGTCACCGGTCTCTCGCGCCTCATCATCGTCGACTCGCCGGACGAGAAGAAGCAGCCGGCGATCGAGATCAAGGGCAAGGACGGGAAGGTCAACCGGAAGTACCAGATGCCGTCGCACGCGCACCTGATGGTGCAGGACGGCGAGATGGTGTCGGCCGGCGACATCCTCGCGAAGATTCCGCGCGAGACGACGAAGACGAAGGACATCACGGGCGGTCTGCCGCGCGTGGTCGAGCTCTTCGAAGCGCGGAAGCCGCGCGAGACCGCCGTCATTTCGGAAATCGACGGCATCGTCAAGCACGGCGGCATCGTCAAGGGACAGCGGAAGATCATTGTCGTCCCCGACGAGCCGGGCGCGGAGCCGCGCGAATACTCGCTGCCGCGCGGTGTGCACGTCAACGTGCAGGAAGGCGAGCGGGTCCGCGCGGGCGAGCCGTTGATGGACGGGCCGTCCAACCCGCACGACATCCTGAACGTCCTTGGCGAGAAGGCGCTGCAGGCGTACCTCGTGAACGAGATTCAGGAGGTCTACCGGCTGCAGGGCGTGAACATCAACGACAAGCACATCGAGACGATCGCGCGTCAGATGATGCGGTGGGTGAAGATCGAGGACGTCGGCGACACCGAGTTCCTCGTGGATGAGCAGACCGACAAGTTCCGGTTCCTCGAAGAGAACGAGCGCGTGATTGCCGCGGGCGGACGTCCGGCGCAGGGCCGGCCGCTGCTGCTCGGGATCACGAAGGCGTCGCTCTCGACCGACTCGTTCATTTCAGCGGCGTCGTTCCAGGAGACGACGCGCGTGCTCACGGAAGCGTCGATTTCCGGCAAGGTCGATCACCTGCGCGGCCTGAAGGAGAACGTGACGATGGGCCGGCTGATTCCGGCGGGGACCGGCTTCGAGTATTACCGGCAGGTGCGCATCCCGTCGGACGAACCACCGCCGCCGCCGCCCATGCCGCAGCCGAGCGACGAGATGGACGATCTCGAGCGCGACATGGAGTACTTCGTGGAGCCCGAAGAAGCGCTCGGCACGCGAGGAGATGCCAGCGAGTAATTTCAGCGTTCAGATTGCAGCGTGCAGATTGGGGCTACGGTCTTCGGACCGTCGCCCTTTTTTTTGTGTGACCGGCATGAAGTAAACGCCGATCCCAACCTGAATGGTGCTTATGAACGAGGACGACCGAAAAACAGAACGTATCCGTCGGCGTCCTTGAGCTCGAATCCACGCAACCCATCATCGTCGTCCTTGAGTGGTTGCGAAAACTCGACATGCCGCGACGAGAATTCTGCTGCCAACGCATCCGGATCGGGGACGTCGAGGTACGCATCCCAGCGGGCCCAGCCTTTCTTGACGTCTCGCTTGTAGTTCGGCAGGGGATCGACGCCAACGTCCTTGAGCATGATCATCGCGGCACCCCGCTGGACAATGCCGAAGAAGATGTCGTCAGGGCTGGGCCCTTGAAACGTGATGTCGAACCCGAGACGGTCGCGATAAAACGACAGCGCGGCGGGGACATTCTTGACGATGAAGAACGGCGCGATGCCGGAAATGTCTGGTTTAGTCATGCATGGTCCCCGCATCTGATCGACAGACACCTTCGAACCCATGTTGATGGGCGGGATCTTACTTGCTTGACCCTCCGTCAACGACGTCAGCACTTTCGATCAAACGACTGTGCTCCGACCACGTGCGCTTCCGGTCGCTCGTGTCGACCACCACCACAAACTGGCAGTGAGCGCCTTGGGCAACCGCCGGTCGAGCTGCCGGGCGACCATGACGATCTGGCCGCGATGATGGGCTTCGTGCGCAACGAAATAGGTCAGCACGTGTCCGACATCAAGCGGCAGGTTGCGCCAGATATATCTCTTCGAGGGCGGCAGCACACCGCCAGCGGCGAACCCCAACTCGAGCAACGCCTCGATTCCACGGCTGCTGCGCTTCAACGCGGCGCTCAGCTGGCGGCGGGAGACTTTCCGATGGTCGACGCGAAGCGGAACGCGGACGCCATGTTCAAGGCCCAGCGTCTTGATCCAGCTGCAACGCGCATTGTGAAGGTGCGCAGCAATCATGCGGACCGTGCGCCGGGGCACTCCGGGGACGGCGGCACTCCAGAGATCAGACGGCAACTGCTCAACAAGACGGATCGTCACATCATTGTTCGTCCGCCAAGCCGACAGAATCGTCATGCGAAGATCGGGCGTTGCAGACATCTCGCATTCCCTCAGCGGAGGGTCCGCCTCCGCCTTCGCCGTCGTTATTCAGAGTCGCAAAGGCCGTCGAATGCTTCCTGCCGATCCGGGCGTCAGTGCTTGCTGAACATGTCCTGCACGTCTTTCTTGAACGCCGCCTGGCTCTGCGCCCGGCTGTAGAACATGTGTCCGCCTGGATATTCATGCACCTGCACGCGCGATGGTTCGCCCATCGGCGGCATCTGATCGACCGTGAGGATCGATCCCATGAACGGGCACGAGAGATCGTTCCAGCCGTGCGCGATCGTGACCCGCAGCTTGGGGTCGGCAGCCACCGCCTCGCGCAGGTCGGGTACTGCGCCCCTCCGCAGCACCGCGCTGTCGTTGTCCCACTGCCGGTTGACGTCGTAGCTGAGCGCGTTGTACCGCGCGTTCACCTTCCATCCCACCACGCGCGTCACGAAATCGACCATCGCCGTCGTCGTCGGGGCGATGATGCTTTCGAGCAGCGGGTCGGCGCTGCGCTGGTCTGGCGCGAATGGGAACGGATCGAAGGACATGACGGTTGAGTCGTAGACGCTGCCGATCTCGCCGTGCTCGCGTGCGACCTCGCGCAGAAACGCGCCAATCTCGATGCGCCCGCCGGCCCGGCGCACGAAGTTCTCCTCGAGCCCCGTCAGTTCGGTGACGCGCTTGACGATGCGCGACAGCGCCTGAGGATCGGAGCGCCCCTTCAGCAGATCTTCCGCGTACTCGCCGCGGGCGTACGCGATGACCGGCGCCATCGCGTCGGCCGTGAGCGCGTGCGCGCGCTCCAGGTGCGCCGCGGCCATCGACGGCAAGTTGACGATCCACGGCATGGGGGACAGATCGCCGTTCTCGTCGATCGTCGGATTGAGGTACGGCGAGACCAGGACGATGCCGTTCATGGCGACGCCGAGCTGCGACTGCAGATAGTGCGTGATGCGCGGTACGCGATAGCCGCCGTAGCTTTCGCCGGTGAGATATTTCCTCGACGTGAGGCGTTCGTTCTTCACCAACCAGTCGTAGATGGTGCGCGACAGATAATGAATGTCGTTCTCGGCCGCGTAGAACTCTTTGCGCGTGTCTTCCGCCTTGAGCGCCGATCGGCTGAAGCCGGTGCCCACCGGATCGATGAAGACCAGATCCGTGAAGTCGAGCCACGTCCCAGGATTATCGGTGAGCGTCGCGGGGTCGGAGGGGCTGTCGCCCTCTTCGCCGAATGAGACGCGCCTTGGTCCGATCGCGCCCAGATTCAGGTAGACAGACGCCGCGCCGGGCCCCCCGTTCAACGCGAACGTCACCGGCCGATCGCGGCCTTGGACGGTATACGCCGTGTAGACGACGTCGGCGGCCTTCTTGCCGTCCTCGCCGTACACCGGCAGCGTGCCAACCGTGGCTGTGTATTTGAGCGGCTTGCCATTGAGCTGGATGGTCTGATCGACGTGCGCATCCGCGGGAAGCGGCGGCATGGCGTCGGCAGAGTGCTCGGCCGGCTTGCTTTGACCAGCCGGCTCCGCGGGCTTCTGCTCCTGCGCAAGGGCCTGACAGGTCCACGCGACGAGGGCGCATGCGACCACGTGCATGAACGAAGGCCTGTTCCGGGCTCGCTTTTTCAAGATGCTCATCCGAATAGCATACCGATAGCCGGGGTTCGGCGGTGCCGGTCGAAAGATCAGCGACCTCTGTTGGCCGTGACGTTTCTCGCCGGCCACGATTGCCGGCGATGCTAGGATAAATGTCGTCGTCTTCTCGGGATGTTGCCGATGGCTGGTATCAAGTACGGCCTGTTCCTCGGGCCACTGATGTTGGTGCTGGGCGAGTGGGCGCCGCAGCCGGTTGGCTCCATCGTCTTGTGGGCCCTGCTGACCGTTCAGTCCGTGCTGGGTCTCTGGATCACATGGCGCCGTCTCCGGCTCCCGTGGTTCGCGGCAGGGAGCGTCGCTGCGCTTCTGGTCAGCCTGGCGATGATTCCGATCTCCGCGCGAGGTCTCAACCTTGCGACGATCGCCACTGAGCTCCCCCTGGCCGAAGTTGCCGCCATTTGGTCCACGATCTTGTTCGTGCCTCTGTCCATTGGCCTCGAGTCGTTGCGGGGCAGTCCCGAGTGGCGCGAGTGGTCGGCATCAACGGAGCGCGCTACGCTCTGGCAGATGATCACGTTCCAGCACGTGCCGAACGTCGATCGACGCGGGACGCGATGATGATTGCTCGCGTCAACGGTGCGTTCGCACGCTAGCGGGTGGTTCGGAGTGCGCCGCGCGCACAACGTTCCGGCCGAGTCGAACCGCGTATCGTCGAAATGTGTGCAGAGGTCAGTTACCAGCCGCATCTGGCTGGCGAGGAAATCTTATGAAACGAGTGCTCATCATGATCGGCGTGGTCGCGGCGGCCGGTTCTGCGGGATCTGCACAGAACCCCTCCTCGTCGGTCCGGCATGTTGTCGGCCACCAGATCTCCGGACATTCCAATTTTGACGCCGGCACGCAGACGACCACCGCCACCGCGACGCTGGCATTTGCCGGCAGCGACGGCGGCGCAGGCCTGACGATCGACTTCACGACCCGCTATGCGGGGATGGGCCGGCCCTCGTCGCCGCCACGCGTCGTGGACGTTGTCGTCACGGAACATCCTGCCGACGAGGAATCGCCCGCGATGACGATGAGCGTCAACGGTCAGCCTCTGCCGCTGGTGGCGAGACTCCACGGCCGCCGGTCGATCGCGGCGACGATATCGTTCGATGAGTTCCTGCGGCTCGCCAATGCCGAGGCGATCGTCGAACACGCGCTTGGCACCGAGTTGGAATTTGGAGCCGGGCAACTGCAGATGCTGCGTGCAGAGGCGCAGCGCTGGTCGGGGCGATGAACCGCGTCCGGCCCTCACGCGGCTCTGACCATCGAGCCCACGCGGGTTGAGTTTCGCACCACGACTTCGTATTCTGAGGCGGCCGAACCGTCTTGCGCGTCGGGCATCGGCCCTCATAAGGAGCACGACATGCCACCTCGCACGCAGCTGACCGCTTGCACAGCCAGCCTGATCCTGATTCTCGGGCTCAGCGGGGCGGCCGTCTCCGCCTCGTTGTCCGCTGCTCCATTTGCGTCGAACGCTCAGGCGGCCACGAAGCTGGAAGTGCGCCTCGCTGAGAGTTCGCCGGGCGCCGGCCTGTCCGAGGCGATCGTGCCAGGCTCTGCTGAAAAGATTTACCTGCACCCGGAGACGATCATCGGCAACGGCGACGTTGTCCTCGCGCGCGTGGTGCCGGGGGATCGCCCCGCCACGTTCAACGTCGGCATCATGTTCAGCAGCGATGGCTCGGCGAAAATGGAGAAGGTGGCAGGCGCCATCGCGGCCGGTCTGAATGCGCGTTAGAGCGGCATCGTGAATGAGCTGAGTTGGTTCTGGATCGCGCTCGCGCTGACCGTGCCGCCGCTGGCGGCGGCGCTCGTCGCCTGGCCGCCGTGGCTGAAGGGGGAACCGATCCTCGGCAATCTGGCAGGCACGGCGGTCATTTTCGGCGCGGCGGTCGCGCTGATTCTGCGGGAGCGCGTCGACCTCGATCGCTTCGCGCAGACGTGCCTCGATCAGGGCTTCGTGTGTCTACCGGATCCGAGCGCGTTCACGCGCTACGCCATTTACGCGTTCATCGGGCTCTTCGAAGTCATGGCGTTGTTTTACGTCAGTCTCCGCGTGGAAACGAAGGTCCGCCGCCGCGGATATGCGCCCGAATGGCGATGATCGCGACGCGCAATGGCGGCAGAACGTTGCGCCGTTGCCGCCACAGGTGAGGACGTTCAGATGATCCGCAAGCTCGCGTCCGGTAAATTCCGGCTGTACTCGCGCAAGAAGAATCCGACGACCGGCAAGCGCCGCAATTTGGGCACGTTCGCGACGCGCGCGGCGGCGGAGCGTCACGAGCGCGCCGTACAGTTCTTCAAGCGGCACTAGCGCCGCCGGCGAAGGCACACGTGACGACCATCGCCGATCCGCTGGCAGCTTTCATCGAGGCGGCATGCGTGCCGCTCGAAGGTGCCAACGCGTCCGGCACGATCGAGGACGCGCTCCTGGGCGCCCACCCCTGTGTTCACGCTTGACGATCGGGAGCAGATCAGTTCGCGTGTGCTCGAGCGAGCGCGGGCAGACGATCGCGTCATTGGCGCCGCGCTGACAGGATCGGCTGCGGACGGTGCGCAAGATCGCTGGTCCGACATCGATCTGTTTCTCGGCATCGCGGACAGCGCCGATCGCCGCGTCGTCCTCGCGGAATGGACCGAGTGGATACGTGTCGATCTCGGCGCCATGCACGATTTCGACGTCCGAGTGGCGTCGACGGTCTACCGTGTGTTCCTGCTGCCGGGCGGTCTGGAGCTCGACATCGCGTTTGCGCCTGCGGCGGAGTTCGGCGCGCGCGGCCCGCAATTCCGCACGGTGTTCGGTGCCCCCGCGGCGCCGCAGCACGCTTCGCCGCCTGATGTCGACGATCTGATTGGACGAGCGTGGCACCACGTTCTCCACGCGCGGGCATCCATCGAGCGGAACAAGCCATGGCAGGCGGAATACTGGATCAGCGCTCTACGCGATCACACGCTGGCGCTGGCCTGCGCTCGTTTGGGCGAGAGGACCGACTTCGCCAAGGGCGTTCACCGGCTTTCGCGAGAGATCACGGCGCAGCTCGAGGAGGCCCTGGTTCGCTCGCTCGAACCGGACGAGTTACGGCGCGCACTGCGGATCGCCACCAACGGTTTTGTGCGTGAGCTGCACGAGTCGCGTCCTGGGCTCGCGACGCGCCTGCAGGTACCGCTCCTCGATGCTGTGAGTACAGAATGATCGCCGCGCTGAGCGCTGCACCCGACGGGCGCGTTTCCTTGCGGAGCACCAAAGCCAACACGGCAATTTCGATTTCCTCCAACAGATCTTGGCAATCTGCGACCGCGGCGCGACAATGATTGGCGGAGATGAGATGGCATGCGAAGACCGCATGTTGACGTGGATGCGGGCGTGAGACACGAGAGCGGCGTCAAGCGAGTCGCAGACGCTTCGCGCCAGCGCGAGATCGTTGTCTTCTGGATCGTTAGCGACTCCGTCTGCGCAGAATGCGGGCAGGAGCTCGGAAGAGGACGCTTTCTTCGCCTCGAGGCGCAGCGTCCGCTCTGCCTGGCGTGCGCCGATCTCGATCATCTGGTGTTTCTGGAACGGGGAGATCCGGCCCTCACGCGGCGAGCCAGCCGCTACTCGACGCTCCGGGCCGTCGTGGTCCGGTTCAGCCGCGCACGAAAGCGTTACGAGCGGCAAGGCGTGCTGGTCGAAGACGCCGCGCTGACGCGAGCGGAACGGGAGTGCCTGTCTGATGCCGCAGCGCGCCAGCGGGCGCAGGAGCGTGCCGCCGACCGGCGTCAAGAACACGATGCCGAATACATCGCCGCGTTCGGGAGGCGCGTCGGGGAGCTCTTCCCCCACGTTCCAGTCGAGGAGCAGCGGGCGATTGCCGAGCACGCGTGTCAGAAATACTCGGGCCGTGTGGGCCGTTCGGCGGCGGCGAAAGAGTTACAGGCAGGAGCGATCGAGCTTGCTGTTCGAGCGCACGTGCGGCACGTCCACACTCGATACGACGAGCTGCTCGCGCACGGCGTGGCGCGAGAAGACGCTCGCGCTCGCGTGGCCGCTTCAGTCGCGCAATGCCTCGAGACGTGGCAGCGCGGCCAGGCAACGGATGAGGGAAATGGACGCTGACGCCTTCCGGCGCATCGCGTTGGGAATGGAGCACGCTGCCGAGGGTGCGCACATGGGACACCCCGACTTCCGGGTCAACAACAAGATCTTCGCGACGATCAATCCGAATTATGAGACTGGGATGGTCAAGCTCACGACCGACCAGCAGCGGAAGCTGGTGCAGGATCATCCCGCCTCGTTCGCCCCCGAGAACGGAGCGTGGGGGCGCGCGGGATGCACGCGCGTGCACCTGGCGTCGGTCGACGAAGACACGCTCGGCGAGGCGATGACGCTGGCCTGGCAGAATATCGCCAGGAGCCTTGTCGTCCGCCGCGCCAAACCTCAGCGCTCCAGACCTCAACGGCCGGCCAAACGCCCCGCCCGCAAGCGCTGATTCCGCGTTTCAGGGTGCGGTTCGAGTCTGGTCTTTAGATCTGCTTCGGCCCGCGGCCACTGCAGGACTGAAGTCCTGCGCCACGAGATGCGGGCCAGCACATCCCAGTAGTCTTCAAACCAGCCTTGGTGCGAAAGTCGGCTGCCGCGGGTATGCTCTGAAGAGCGGTGCTGCAATGGCTCGATGCCGCCTTGGCAGTCTGTTGACGTTTGGCTTGACGTTCGGCCTCGTGGCCTCGCTCGCCGCCGCGCAGCCTCGCGAGCCCCGTGCGAACCGCGCGCCGGCGGTCTACGCGGCTGATGTCGACAGCATCATTCATCCGGTCTCCGCCGAGTACATGATCGCGACGATGGACCGGGCCGATCACACCGGCGCAACCCTCGTCGTCTTCACGCTGCGCACGCCCGGCGGCCTCGTCGACTCCACACACAACATCGTCACCCACATGCTGGCGGCCAGAACGCCGGTGGCGATCTTCATCGCGCCCTCAGGCGCTCGCGCCGCGTCAGCCGGTTTCCTGATCACGATCGCGGCAGACGTCGCCGCCATGGCGCCGGGCACGCACCTCGGCGCCGCGCATCCGGTGCGTCGGCGCCGGCGAAAAAATTGACGAGACTCAAGCGAAAAAAGCCGCGGCAGATGTCGCGGCGTTTGCCCGGACGCTCGCCAGCCGCCGCCATCGGAACGTGCAGCTCGCAGACGAGGCCGTCACCCAGAGCCGTGCCTTCACCGAGCAGGAGGCGCTGACGGCGTCGCCGCCGCTGATCGATCTCGTAGCCGCCGACGTGCCCGAGTTGCTGCGACGACTGGACGGCCGGACCGTCACGCGCTTCGATGGCGCCTCAGTGGTTCTGCGGACCGCGGGCGCGCAGGTCGTGCCGATCGAGATGAATTGGCGACAGCAGCTGCTCAGCGCGGTCGCGAATCCGAACGTGGCATACATCCTCTTGAGCCTCGGCATGCTCGGGCTGACGATCGAGTTATGGAGTCCGGGCGCGGTTCTGCCTGGCGTCGCAGGTGGACTCTGCCTCCTCCTGGCATTCTTCGCCTTCCAGATCCTCCCGGTGAACGGCGCGGGCCTGCTGTTGATCCTGTTTGGATTGTCGCTGCTGGTGCTCGAGGTCAAGGTCGCCAGCTACGGACTGCTCACAACGGGCGGGTTGGCGAGTGTGACTGTCGGATCGATGATTCTCATGGACTCCTCGGCCCCGGAGCTGCAGGTGAGCCTCCGGCTGGTGCTGCCGATTGTCTTCGGCGTCGGCGGCATTGCCGCGTTCCTCGCCCGGCTGGCGCTCCTTTCGCAACGCCAGCGTCCTCCCGCGGGCGTCGGCGGGATGATCGGCGCGGTCGGCGTTTCGCTCACGGCCATGGAGCGTGAACAGACCGGGCGTGTGATGATGCGCGGCGAGATCTGGACCGCGACCGCGGCGGAGCCGATCGCCCAAGGTCAGGCCGTTTGCGCCACCGATCTTCACGGCCTCATGTTGACCGTCCGCCGGCACGATGCGGTTCCTCGGCCTGGCCAGGATCCTGTCGACTCATCGGGGCGCAGAGACACACATGGTGACTGACATGCTGCTGATGCCAACGGCGATCGTCGTGTTCATCGTTCTGATCTGGCTGTTCAACTGCTTGAACATCATGCGGGAGTACGAGCGCGCCGTCGTCTTCCGGCTGGGACGGGTGTTGAAGAGAGAGAAGGGACCGGGCCTCGTCCTCATCCTCTGGCCGATCGACAAGATCGTCAAAGTCTCGCTGCGGGTCGTGACGTGGGACGTTCCGCCGCAGGACGTCATCACCCGCGACAACGTCTCGCTGAAGGTGAACGCCGTCGTCTATTTTCGCGTCGTCAGCGCCACGAAGGCGGTGATCGAGGTCGAGAACTTCCGGTATGCGGTGGAGCAGGCGGCGCAGACCGGCCTCCGATCCGTGCTCGGAGAAGTGGAGCTGGACGATCTGCTGGCTCAGAGAGAAAAGCTGAATACGCGGCTGCAGACGATCCTCGACGAACACACGGAGGCCTGGGGCGTCAAGGTCACGCAGGTCCAGGTCAAGCAGGTCGACCTGCCGCAGGAGATGCAGCGCGCCATCGCGAAGCAAGCCGAGGCCGAGCGCGAGCGCCGAGCCAAGGTCATCGCCGCCGAAGGGGAGTTCCAGGCGGCGGCGAAGCTCGCGGAGGCGGCAGCCGTCCTCAACCGGGAGCCGGTGGCGGTCACCCTGCGCTATCTCCAGACGCTCATCGAGATCGGCACGGAGAAGAACACGACGATCGTGTTCCCGTTGCCGATCGATTTGCTGGGAGGGTTGGGTACGGCCTTCAGCGGCGAAAGAAAGTAGAGAAGTCGAACCCTATGTCGCAATTTGACTTTCTCATTGACACATATCGCACCGAGCGCGAGAAGACTCTCAGCGTCTGGTCCCAGATCCCCGACGCGCAGATGCACTTCCGTCCGGAGCCGCGCGCCCGCTCGCCGCTCGAGCACATGGTGCACCAGTGCCTCAGCGAAGATGGGTGGATGCGGACGATGCTCGGTATCACGGTCAGCATGCCTGCGCTGCCAGCCACTGAAGCACGGCTCGATTTCCTGGACCGCTACGCGGCGTGTTCGACCGAGCGGCTGTCGGCGCTCGAGGGAAAGCCTGACGCGTGGTTCGAGGGGGCGACACAATTCTTCGAATCGGCGAGGTCGCGTGCGTGGGTGCTCACGCGCCGGTTCACGCATTCGGCGCACCATCGCGGGCAGCTGACCGCGTATCTCCGGCTGTGGGGACAGCCCCTCTATTCCACGTATGGACCGACCGCCGATACCGGCGGGCTCCCGGCACACGGCTCGCGGGTGATCTACCGCTACCTGTCGATCGCTGATCTCCTCGAGCGCGAATCAGCCGGCGGCTCGCCTCTTGCGCTGCCAGGACCGGGCGCGGCGCCGCCGACGGAACGTCCCGACGATCGATAAATCGCGACCGGTTCCGGTGCCGCGAAATCACGGTAGGACCGCATAGAATGTCGTCCGGGGCGCAGCCGATGCCTGCAACACCGGCGGCGTCCGCCATTCGTCCAGGAGGATCGCATGACACGGCGTCTGATCAGCACGGGGTCGACCTTCGAGCGCGACATCGGCTACTCGCGCGCCGTCGTGGACGGCGAATGGATCTTCGTCTCCGGGACCACCGGCTTCGACTATGCCGCGATGCGCATCTCAGACGATGTGGTGGAGCAGACGGAGCAGTGCCTGAAAAACATCCAGTCGGCGCTCGCCGAAGCGGGAGCGAGCCTCGAGGATGTGGTCCGCGTCCACTACATCCTCCCGAACGCCGCCGACTTTCCGAGCTGCTGGCCGACCCTGCGCAAGTACTTCGGCGACATCCGTCCCGCGGCGACCATGATCGCAGCGGGGCTCGCCGACCCGCGCATGCGGATTGAAATCGAAGTCACCGCACGCCGACATCTGATTGGCCGTCCGAGCCACGCCACAGGTGCGCTATGATTCACTCGACTGTTCGCACACGGGAGAGATTGATGCGCCGAATTCTGCTCTTATTCGTCCTTCTCGATCGCGCTGCCGTCTCGCGCGTTCGCCACATGGTCGGTCATCGCCGTCGACCGCAGCACCGCCCGCGTCGTCATCGCGTCCGCGACGTGCGTCGATCAGAACGATCAGTTTCTGATGGGCGTGCAGGCCGTGCTGGTGCCTGGTAAAGGGGTGGCGGCGTGTCAGGCAGCTGTGGATGGTACGCATCAGAATCAGATGCTCGTGTTTCAGGAGCTGCAGAAGGGGACCGACCCGCAGCAGATCATCGAGATGCTCAGCAAAGATCCGGCCTATCAGAGCCGCCAGTTCGGCATTCTCGATCTGCAGGGCCGTCATGCCGGGCACTCGGGGCTCACCAACGGCTACGTGTCGCAGGACATTCAAGGCCAGGTGCCGGGGACCGAAATCTTCTATTCGATTCAGGGCAACATCCTGAGGCCCGGTGAGGTCGTGCCGCACGGCGTGCAGGCGTTTCTGAACACGAAGGGCGCGATCACCGATCGCGTGATGGCGGCGATGGAGGCGGCCGATGGATCGGGCGGCGACAGCCGCTGCACGTGCCCGCCCTGGCCGGCGGATGGTTTGAAGCCGGCGATTCCTTGCGATGAAAAGACGGCGCACGTCGCCTACATCCTGATGGCGGAGAAGACCGACACCAACGGCGACTCGCACAACAACGGGAAGTACGCGATGTACATCACGGTGTCGCAGCCGGGTCCCGATCACGGGCCGAACACGATCAAGCCGGGCGAGAACCTGAACCCGGTCAAGACCCTCCGCATGCGCTACGACGCGTGGCGCAAGACGCAGCCTGCATCGTTCAAGTGAACCGTCAGACGCATTGAGCCACAGGAGCTGATGAAATGCGACTCGTACGAATGATGTTGGTGCTGCTGACCGCCGGTGTGACGTTGGTCGCGGCGCCGCAGACGCCAGCGGCGAGTGGCGCGGCGGCGGGGCAGCGCGGTGCGCAGCCGCCGGCAGCGCCGGGCGGTCAGCGCGGAGGCGGAGGTGGCCGCGGCCGCGGCGCGGTGCAGGTGATGACCCTCGCATCGCCGGCATGGCCGGACGGCGCGGAGATTCCGGCCAAGTACACCCAGGCCGGAGCGGAAGTGTCGCCGCCACTGACCTGGAGCCATGTGCCGGAAGGTATCACCAGCTTTACGCTCGTCGCGCATGACGTCGATGCAGCCATCGGCAATGGCACCGACGATCTCCTGCAGTGGATGCTCTGGAACATCCCCGCGGCGGCCACGAGCCTTCCGGAGCATGTGCCAGGCATCGCGCAGCTGCCCGACGGTAGCCGTCAAATCAGCGCGACCGGCCCGTACTACAGAGGCCCAGGTGCGCTCGCCAACGGCCCGGCCCATCACTACGTCTTCGAGCTCTTCGCGCTCGACGCGATGGTCGATGTGCCGGCGGTCGGCGCCTCGCCGCCGCAAACGCGGGCGGCCGTGATCGCCGCCATGGCAGGACACATCCGCGGCAAGGCGGTGTACACGGGGTTGTTCAAGTTTCACCCGTGACAACCGGGAACCTCTCCGGTCCGTCTAACGTATCGATCAGAGCGGGTTGGAGGCCACATGTCGTTTTTGAAGCGTTTGCTGGGTAAGAGCACCGAACCAAAGCCGCGTATTCGCATCTGCGTCGAATGCGGCATGCCGATCGCCGAGCACAAGGAATGGTGCTCGATTGCGCGCGGCGAGATCGAGATGAAGCTGAGAGCCGCGGCCCCCTCGCCCCAATCCTGACGCCTGCTGATCCGTCGCGGCTGATGTAGACTCTCTCTCCGCGCCCTTGCCATGACTGGTCGGGCGCAGAGAGGGGGGACGCCTCGATGATTGTCGGCGCGCACATTCTCCTTTACAGCAAAGATCCAGAGGCCGATCGCGCGTTCTTCCGCGACGTGCTGCAGTTCCGCGCCGTGGACATCGGCCGCGGCTGGCTGATTTTCAGGCTGCCGCCGGCGGAAGCGGCGGTCCATCCTTCCAGCGGTGAATTCGCGCAGCGCCACAGCGGCCACAACTTGATTGGGTCGCTGATGTATCTGATGTGCGACGACCTCGCCGCGACCGTTGCGTCGCTGCGCGGACAGGACGTGGCCTGTTCAGAGGTCACCGAAGAGCCGTGGGGGATCAAGACCACGATCCTTTTGCCGAGCGGGTCCGAAATCGGGCTGTATCAGCCAACTCATCCAACAGCGCTCGCGCTTGGCTGAAGCCTTCCCGCCTCCGCTCGCTTTCCGTTCGCGCGAGCTTCGGCGAGGCTCGCCGAAGCGCCTTCGGCGCGAAGGCGGCACGCTGCACGGAGTCGCAAACGCCATTAAACTGAGCGCATGCACCCGCGCATCCGCGAGCTCCTGACCTACCTCGACGCGCAACGCGCCCTGCTGCGCAGCGTGGTCGACGCCGTGCCGGCCGAAGCGCGGGACCGCCAGCCGGCGGCCGGCGAATGGTCGGTCGCCAACGTCCTGGAACATCTTGCGATCGTCGAGCAGCGTGTCGGCGCATTTCTGTCGTCCATGATTGCCGCGGCGAAGGCCGACCGGCTCGGTGCCGAAACGTCCTCGGAGCCGCTGCTGCCGTCGCTCGGCGTCGAGCGTGTGCTGAACCGGACGGAGAAGGTCACGGCGCCCGATCTGCTGCATCCCACCGGCCTGGACGCGGCAGCGGCGTGGGCCGCGCTCGAACAGGCGGGCACAACCCTGCGCGACGCGGTACGCTCCGGCGATGGTTTCGCGCTGGGCACGCTCATTCGGCCGCATCCCCTGTTCGGACCGATTTCGCTCTATCACTGGATCGCGTTCGCCGGCGCGCACGAGGCGCGCCATGCGGCGCAGATCAAGGCCATCGCAGCGTCGCTCTCGCACGCCTGACGACATCCCATACGGAGACTCCAGATGGAACAGATCATTGCGCGACTGCTGAAGGATTTCGAAGCCGGCAAGATGAACCGTCGTCAGCTCATTCAGGGCATGGCGGTTGCCGCTGCGGCGGTCTGGGGTGGCGGCAGCGCTGCGGCGGCGGCTGAAGCCGGCAACGGCTTCAAGACGCTGAGCCTGGATCACATCTCATATCAGGTCGCCGATTACCACCGGACGCGCGACTTTTACTCGAACCTGATGGGCATGACCGTCTCCGACGACAACGGCAGCAGCCAATGCTTCCTGCACTTCGACGATGCGCTGCTGATCGCACGGAACAAGCGTCAGCGCCCCGGCGCGCCGGCGGATCCGAGCCCCAAACCGCTGGTCGATCACATCGCGTACAAGATCGACAACTGGGACACCGACACCGTGAAGAAGGAGCTCGAAAGCCGCGGGTTGACGCCGCGGATGGACACGAACGGCGGTCCGAACTACGTCAGCTTTCACGTGCAGGATCCGGACGGCTTCGACCTGCAGATCAGCGGTCTCGCCAAGCCAGGCGACTCGCAGTACAAGAAGCCAGGCGCCTAGACCGCGCACAGGAGACATACGTGCAACGTACCAGACCAAGCGCCTTCGCCGTACTCGGGGCCGTCGTTCTCGTCGCGGGCGGCGCGTCCGCCGTCCTGATCGCCCAGCAAGGGCCCGCGCTGCCAGGCTTCGCGCGCGCCGACGCTGCGACCGAGCTCGCCTGGGAGCAGAAGTTCCGCGCCATTCCGGAGCCGGATCGCGTCAAGGCGAACATGAAGCAGCTGTCCGCCGAGCCGCACCATATCGGCTCGCCGTACCAGAAGCAGAATTCCGAGTGGCTGCTGAAGCAGTTCAAGTCGTTCGGACTCGACGCGCACATCGAGGAGTTTCAGGTGCTCTTCCCGACGCCGCTCGATCGCAAGGTGGAGCTCGTGTCGCCGGGACACTATGAAGCAAAGCTGAAAGAGCCGGCCATCCCCGAAGATCCGACCTCCGGCCAGGCGGGCCAGCTTCCCACCTACGTCGCCTACTCGGCCGACGGCGACGTCACCGCGCCGCTCGTCTACGCGAACTATGGCGTGCCCGAAGACTACGAGCAGCTCGCGAAAATGGGCATCAGCGTGAAGGGGAAGATCGTCATCACGCGCTATGGCAACAGCTGGCGCGGCATCAAGCCGAAGCTCGCGTACGAGCACGGCGCCGTCGGCTGTCTCATCTACTCCGACCCGCGCGACGATGGGTACTTCGAAGGCGACGTGTTCCCGAAAGGGCCGTATCGTCCCGAGCAGGGCGTGCAGCGGGGCAGCGTGATGGAGATGGAGAAGTATCCGGGTGATCCGGAAACGCCAGGCTGGGGCGCGACGCCCGGGTCGAAGCGGCTGGCGCTCACGGAGGTGACGAACCTCCAGAAAATTCCGGTGCTCCCGATCTCGTACGGCGACGCGGAGCCGCTGCTGAAGGCGCTCGCCGGGCCAATGGCGCCGGCCGACTGGCGCGGGACGCTGCCGATCCCGTATCACGTCGGCCCGGGGCCGGCGACGGTGCACCTGGTGGTGAAATCGGCCTGGAACGTCGTGCCGGCGTACGACGTGATCGCGAAGATCGCCGGCAGCACGCTGCCGGATCAGTGGATCGTGCGCGGCAACCACTACGACGGCTGGGTGAACGGCGCCGCCGATCCGATCAGCGGCCAGTCGGCGCTGCTCGAGGAAGCGCGCGCGTACGGCGAGCTCCTCAAGCAGGGATGGAAGCCGAAGCGCACGATCATCTACTGCGCGTGGGACGGCGAAGAGCCGGCGCTGCTCGGCTCGACGGAATGGGCCGAAACGCACCACGACGAGCTGCAGCAGCACGGCGTCGTCTACATCAACTCGGACGGCAACGGGAAGGGGTATCTGAACGCGGGCGGCAGCCACTCGCTCGAACATTTCGTCAACGAGATCGCGAAGGAGATCACCGATCCGGAAACCGGCCAGTCGGTCTGGACGAAGCTGCAGCAGCGCAACCTCGCGCGGGCGAAGACACCCGAGGCGAAGGCCGAGATGATGGACGGCGAAGACCTGCACATCGCAGCGCTCGGATCGGGATCGGATTACTCGCCCTTCCTGGATCACGACGGCGTGCCGTCGCTGTCGATCAGCTATGGGGGCGACGGTGGCGGCGGCGTGTACCACTCGATCTACGACGACTTCTATTGGTACACGCATTTCGGCGACACGACCTTCGTGTACGGTCGCGCGCTGGCGCAGACCTACGGCACGATGATCCTGCGTCTGGCCGACGCCGACGTGCTGCCGTTCCAGTTCTCGGATTTCGCCGAGACCGTGGCGAAGTACGAAGCGGAGCTACGGAAGGCGACCGCCGGGCCGGCCGGCGCGCCGGGCTTCGACTGGGTGCCGCTCACGCAGGCGGTCGCGTCGCTGCAGGCAGCCGCTGCGACCTACGACTCGACGATCGCGGCCGCCGAGCGCGACGGCAGCATCTACAAGAAATCGGCGACCGAGCTCACGGCGCTCAACACCCTGCTGTACCAGAGCGAACAGAAGCTCTTGTCGTCGACGGGCCTGCCCGAGCGGCCGTGGTATCAGCACACGATCTACGCGCCGGGCTTTTACACAGGCTATGGCGTGAAGACGCTGCCGGGCGTGCGCGAGGCGCTCGAGCGCCACGACTGGAAGACGGCGGCGGAGCAGTCGGCGGCGCTCGTGAAAGCGCTCAACGCGTATACCGCGCAGATCAGCGCGGCGACGGCGAAGGTCACCGGCGAAGGCAACGAAGGGGAATAAGTGCCGCGCGTCGGGACGAGCTGAAATGGGCAGCGACGCGCTAGCCTGGCGTGAGGTCGCGCCGGTCGCGCCGGCGGAACATTGAATCGGACGGCGAATCCATCCGATTGTATTTGAGGAGCCAATCACGATAGAGGGCCACCGTCGCACTCGACGGTTCGGCCCCGAACGCGTGCTTCAGGCGCCGCGCGCACACTTCGTACTGGTTCAAAGCGGAGCGGGTCTGCCCGTTGCGCCAGTAGAGCACCATCAGGCGCCGGTGCACATCTTCGTGGAGCGGTTCCAGCTCCAACAGCTTGATGGCGACGCGGATCGCCGCGGGAATGTCGTTACGGTCTTCGAGCACCTTGAGCTGGGCCGCGCAGGCGTCGATCGCCAGTTGCCGGAGCCGCGTTCGCTCATTCATCATCCATTCTTCGAAGGCCTCTTCCGGAATCACGAAGCCGTCCAGAAACGGCCCGCGATAGAGGTCGATGGCGCGCGGCAGCGCATCGGCACCAGGCTCGAGCAGCAGACGCTGGAATTCCAACACGTCGACCCAGAGACAATTCGGGTCGACTCGAATTGCGTCACTGATTGTCACCAGGCTGCCGCTGCCGCATGGAGCGAGGGCGCGTCGGAGCTTCGTCAGCGTCTGCCGCAAGCTGTGACGGCCTTGGCCGCGAGGCACATCGGCCCACAACAACGAAACCAGCAATTCACGCCGGATTGAGCGCCCCGGGTCGAGGGAGGCATAGGCGAGCACCGCTTCGCACTTGCGCGTCGGCAGTTGAATGAGGGTGCCGGTGGCGGGTACCCGAGCCTCAAACCCGCCAAGAAGGCGTAGTTCGATAACGGACACGAGATGTCAGTAAGGAAATTATGTGCCGCTCCTTTTGACGCTACCCTGACGTCACTAATGACCCTCCCCTGACGCAACTGCTTTATGCTGTCCTGCGTCTTTCCATAAAACTTATACGCGCTCCTTTTCTTCGAAAGGTGAAGCATGCACATCGACGAAGCTCAGCCATCGCACGCGCGCCGCGCGTCATCTCACTGGGCACGCGGCGGTTTGTTGATGCTGACCGGATCGACGGCCGCTTTCACCGCCCTGCGGTACTCGGCGCACCGGCGCGCGGCCGAAGCCGCGTTCATGTCCCAGGCGAGCCTCGCGATCGGTCTGGAGCCGGACGCGCCGAGCGCCTTGCGCATCGCCGCGAAGCTTGCGGTTCCGCCGCTCGGCGATTGGGCCGCCATTGACTGGGCGGCCGGACCGGACGGGTTCGAACGCGTGGCCGACGCGGCCATCTCGGGTTGTGCCGTCCCCGGCAGAGATGCCCTGGCCGAGCTCGCCCGGCGCGCGACGCTCCGCCGACTGCCCGAATATGGGACGACGAGCGCGTACCCCGATGCCGCCGGCACCTGCGTGTCCGTTCCGATCGCCCGCCACGACGCGGTCCTGGGCGTTCTGACGTGCGGGACATCCAGACCGCGCGGTTTTACGCCGCATCATCTCGATACACTCATCGCCTATGCGCAGCGAATCGCGGCAGCCGTCCGTCCGTCTGGTGAGCGGGACGAAGCGGTCGATTGGCGCAAGAACGACTCGACGCTCGCGATGCTCGCGCACGAACTGCGGACGCCGGTGAGCGCCGTCCTGGGATGGATCAAGCTGCTGCAGAGCGGGCGCCTCAGCGGCGCGATGGCTTCGCGCGCGCTCGCCGCCATCGAGCGCAGCGCCGAAACGCAGAGTCGTCTGGTCACCGATATGTTCGACCTGTCGCGAATCATGCTGGGGACGTACCGCGTCCGCGTCGAGCCGATCGACATCACGACCATCGCGCAAGCGTCAGTGGACGCGATTGCGCCGGCGGCGCTTGCGCGCGGTCTCAAAGTCCGCTGCGTGCTGCCGGGCAGCTCGGCCTACGTGGACGGCGACGCGTGCCGCCTGCAGCAGGTGATCACCAACGTGCTCAGCAATTCGGTGAATCACACCCCGCCCGGCGGGCGCATCTCGCTCACCATCGTGCCCGAAGCCGAGCGCATCATCATCCGCGTCCTGGACAGCGGTGATGGGATTGCCCCGGAATTGCTGCCGCACATCTTCGAGCCGCTGATGCGCTCACAGCACGGCGATCCGGCGCACGACGGAGCGGGGCTCGGACTCACGCTCGTCCGCCACATCGTCGAACTGCACGGCGGACAGGTCACCGCGGAAAGCGACGGGTGCGGCCGCGGTGCCGCCTTCACCCTGACGTTGCCGCGTGGGTGCGCGCGCGAAATCCGGCCTGCGCAGGTGGTTGCGGACAGGCCGGCTGTGAGTTGCTCCGCCGCGGCCGCGGGTCGAGGCGCGCGTCGGTTGGCGGGCTGATGCGGCGCGAACGGCACGCGCCAGTTTCGTCCGGCCCCGCGTTCAGCGGCTCAGCGTCGATTCGATGCGGCGATCCGGGATCAGCCACATCAGCGCGACGCTGACGAAGATCACGTCGGCGATCGCCTGGTGCAGAAACGCCAGCGGGATCGCGATCGCATAGAGCGCGAGCGACACCTTGCTCTTGATGTCCCTGCCGACCGCCGCCGCCAGCCGCGAGTGCGGTCCCTGGTGGGCGACGATCCGCTTCGCCAGGATGGTGAACGCGACGCCCGACATGAAGAGCACGGTGGCGTAGACCGCCGTCGGCAGCGACGCGAATTGATTCTCGCCCATCCAGCCCGTGACGAACGGCACCAGTGACAGCCAGAACAGCAGGTGCAGATTGGCCCAGAGGATCGCGCCGTTGACGTGCTCGGTCAACTGGAGCATGTGGTGATGGTTGTTCCAGTAGATGCCGAGGAAGATGAAGCTGAGGACGTAGGTGAGAAACACGGGGAGGAGCGGACCGAGCGCCGCCCAGTCGGTTCCGTGCGGTACTTTCAGATCGAGAACCAGGATCGTGATCAGCACCGCGAACACGCCGTCGCTGAATGCTTCGAGTCGGCCTTTGCTCATCGATCGCAATCAACGCGGAGACCGCAGAGCACGCGGAGAGGTTTCTCTGCGCACTCTGCGGTCCACGTACGTCATTTCTCGGGAATCGGTTCCATCCCCATCCGCTGCACCAGCCGGTTGAACGTCGGCAGATCCGTCGTCAGCGACTGCTGCAGCTTGTCGGTCTGCACCTTCAGCTCGGCGGAGATGTCGTTGAAGATCGGCTGCACGTTGCCCAGCGGCCGGCCGTCGCCAGCCTCGACGACACGCAGGAGCGAGGCGATGCGGTTGTTGATCTTGATCGGGAAGTTCAACGGATCCTCGTTGCTCCGATTCTGCACCTGATACACGTTCTCCTCGACGACGGTCAGGTTGCGCACGAGCCGGTTGGCGATGGCTTTCAGATCCGCGTCGTTCGACTTCGACATCCGATCGGCCACTTCCTTCTTGATCCGGCGGATCTGAATGACCGCTTCGTTCGCTTCGTTCGCCTTGTCCCGAATGGCGCTCGCCATGTCGAACTGTGCCTTCAGGTCTTCGTCGGTAGCAGTGTAGAAGGGATGCCGCTTTACGGCGAGCGGCTGCGTCATCGTGTGGCCGTCGACCGTGAGCCGCACCTGGTATTTGCCGGGCAGCGCCATCGGACCATTCGTGGTCGCGCCCCAGAGGACCATGCCCGGGAACGTGGTGACCGGCTGGTACTGCAGATCCCAGGTGAAGGTGTCGAGACCTGGCTGGATGGAAGGCGCTGGCGGTCCGCCGCGCCGTCCTGTGTCTTCGTCGGGATCGGCCACTGCTTCACCTGGCGCTCCGGCGACGGTCGTCGTGCCGGTGCTGCCTGCGCCGCCCCGGCCAGCCGCCGGCGGCGCACCCGTGAAGGTGCGGACCACCTGGCCGCTGCCGTCGAGAATTTCCAGCGTCAGCTTCTGCGCCGGCTTCGTCAACAGATACGCGAGGTGCGCGCCGCGCGTCGACCGCACCGCATCGTCAGGCTTGAAGAGGTATGCATCGGTCATCGTCGTCAGACCGTACTGACGCAGCGGCGCGATGTTGTCGAGGACGTAGAAGCCGCGGCCGTGCGTCGCGATCGTGAGGTCGTCGGCTTCCACCCAGATGTCGGACACCTGCGTGTCGGGGAGGTTGAGCGAGAGCGACTGCCAGTGGTCGCCGTCGTCGTACGAGATGTAGAAGCCGTGCTCGGTGCCCGCGTAGAGCAGTCCCTTGCGCGTGGGATCTTCGCGGACCGTGTGCGTGTAGTCGTTGGGCCGGATGCCGGTGACGATCTTCGTCCACGTCTTCCCGAAGTCGTGCGTACGGAAGATGTAGGGCGAGAAGTCCTCGAGCAGCGGCTTCTTCACCGCGATGTACGCCGAGCCGGCGTCGAACGCGGATGCGTCGATCTGGCTGACGCGGCCGAAGTCGGGCATGTCCTTCGGCGTGACGTTCGCCCACGTCTTGCCGCCGTCGCGCGTCACGTGAACCAATCCATCATCCGAGCCCGCCCAGACGATGTTGACGTCGGTTTTGCCGGGTCCGATCGAGAACACCGTGCCGTAAATCTCCGGGCTGTTCATGTCGTGCGTGATCGGACCGCCTGACGGCCCCATCGTTTTCGGATCGTGCCGCGTGAGGTCGCCGCTGATCGCGGTCCAGTTCTGTCCCGCGCTCGTCGTCTTCCAGACGCGCTGCGACGAGGTGTAGAGCACGTTGGGATCGACCGGCGAGAAGACCACCGGATAGGTCCACTGCCAGCGCTCCTTCACTTCGTTCGACGCCTCGCCGGAGAAGAAGCGCGGGTACGCGCCGACTTCGCGCAGTTCGCCGGTGCGGCGGTTCAGGCGCGTGAGGAAGGAGCCGTTGTTCGCGCCGGAGAAATAGACGTCGGGATCCTTCGGATCGGTGGCGATGTAGCCGGGCTCACCGCCGCCCGCCTGGTACGGCGGCACCGGACCGCCGCGGCCGAAGCCGCGTCCGCCCGGCAGGTTCGTCGAGCTGTCGACGCACATCGTCGTGTTGTCCTGCTGCGCGCCGCACACGTGATACGGCACGTGCTTCGTCGTCATCACGTGATAGAACTGGCCGGTCGCGAAATCCTGATCGGTCCACGCCGGCGTCTTCGCGTCGATGTTGTCGCTCACCGCGCCGCCGCCGTCGTTGCCGATGACGACGTGCTTCGAGTCGTCCGGGTCGATCCACAGGTCGTGGTGATCGCCGTGCGTGCCGGTGCCGATGTTCCGCATGGTCTTGCCGCCGTCGTCCGAGCGGAACGCGCTGGTGTTCAGCATGTAGACGACGTCTTTGTTGTTCGGGTCGGCGAAGATGTGGTTGAAGTAGAACGGGCGCTGCCGGATGGCGTGCGAGACGTTCATCAGCTTCCAGGTTGAGCCGCCGTCGTCCGTGCTATAGAGGCCGCCGTTCTCGTTCTCGAGGAGGACGTAGATGCGGTTCGAGTCGGCGCCGGAGATGCCGATCGTAATCTTGCCGTCGATGCCCTTGGGCAATCCCGGATTGTGGGTGATCTCCTGCCAGGTGTCGCCGCCGTCGGTCGATTTGAAGAGGCCGCTGCCCGGACCGCCGCTCGACATCTGGTACTCGACGCGGTACGCCTCCCACAACGCCGCGAACATCACGTTCGGGTTCTTGCGATCGATCGCAACGTCGACGGCGCCGGTCTTGCCGTTGCGGAAAAGCACTTTCTTCCACGTCTTGCCGCCGTCGGCCGTCTTGAAGACGCCGCGTTCGTCGCTGTCCTTACCGTAGCGGCCGAAGTCGGCGACGAACGCGATGTCGGGATTGGTCGGGTGGACGCGGATTTTCGAGATCGCGTCGGAGTCCGTGAAGCCGAGGTGCGACCACGTTTTTCCAGCGTCGGTCGACTTGTACACGCCGTCGCCAGGCTGAACGTTGCCGCGTATGCACGATTCGCCCATCCCGATGTAGACGACATCGGGATTGGACTCGGAGACGGCGACCGCGCCAACCGAGCTGCTCGTCAGTTTTCCGTCGGTGACCGGCGCCCAGTTCTGGCCTCCGTCAGTGGTTTTCCAAAGGCCGCCGCCGACGGCGCCGAAGTACGCCTCTTTCGCGCGCCCCTTCACGCCGGACACGGCGATCGATCGGCCGCCGCGCTCGGGGCCGATGCTGCGCCACTGAAAGGCTTTGAGAATGGCCGGATCGAGGGTGTCCGCGGTTGCGGCCGGTTGGGCGGCCCGTTCGGCGCGGACGCCGAAATTCACACCGGCGGAGAGGGCGAACACGGCCGCACAGGCCCAGAAGCGACGACGTCTGATGATAGCGAACATGAAAGAAAACCTCCCTGGAGTGAGGGAAGTCTAACATTCCGGCCGGCCGCGTTGCGGCGTGTCTTTATTCGAAGACAATCGGCCATAAGGCGGGTATCCTCGCGCCATGACTCATTGCTTGCGATGCGGCGGCGAGATGTCGGCAGGCGCGCTGTACTCCGCGGTGCGCACCTCCTTTCGCCCGCAGGATTCGAAGTTTCTGACGCTCGAAACGGGCGACGTGATGACGAAGGCGGCGATGTGCCGCAGTTGCGGCGTGGTCGAGATCATCGGCGATGTGAACAAGCTGCGCCGGCTGACCAGCGATCCGGATTCGCAGACCGAGGGATTCATCGAGACGTGAGCGGCGCGGGCAGCTCCAGACCACGAAGGCCACGACACCGCCAAGAGAGGTGAGCGTTAGTAGTCTTCGTGACTTCGTGAGCTTCGTGGTTTCAGGACATTCGGAGGGAGATCGATGGGTATCCGAAGACGTCTGGGTTTCGCCTCCGCCGTGTCGGTTGCGCTCGTGCTGGCCGTGCGGGCCTTCACCGCATGGGGCCAGCCGAGCATCGCCGACCAGTTCACCGATCGCGATGTGATGATTCCCGTTCGCGACGGCGTCCGCCTCCACGCCAGGATTTTCACCCCGAAGGCGGCGGACGGACCGCTGCCGATCATCATGACGCGCACGCCCTACGGCGTCGGCAATGCCGCCAACAACTTCAAGACGTATTTGAAGGCGCTGGCCGGCGATGGCTACATCTTCGTGTTCGAGGACATCCGCGGAAAGTTCCAGTCCGAGGGGACCTTCGTGATGCAGCGCCCCGCGCGCGCGCCCGGCGACACGACGTCGCTCGACGAGGGGACCGACACGTACGACACGATCGATTGGCTGCTCCGCAACGTCCCGGGCAACAACGGTCGCGTCGGCATGCTCGGTATCTCGTACTCCGGCTGGACGACGATCATGGGGGCGCTCGAGCCGCATCCGGCGCTCAAGGCGATCTCGCCGCAAGCCTCGCCCGCAGACATGTGGCTCGGCGACGACTTTCATCACAACGGCGCCTTCCGCTTGAGCTATGGCTTCGAGTACGCGTCGATGATGGAAACCGGAAAGGACGTCCAGCAGTTCTCCTTCGACACGTTCGACACCTACGATTGGTACCTGTCGCTGGGACCGCTGGCCAACGTGAACAAAAAGTACCTGCACGAGAAGATCCCGACGTGGAATGACTACGTGGCGCACCCGGACTACGACGAGTTCTGGAAGCGCCAGACGATGATTCCGTATCTGCGCGAGGTGAAGGTGCCGACGCTGAACGTCGCCGGATGGTGGGATCAGGAGGACTTTTACGGCCCGATTCAGATCTACGAGGCGCTCGAGCGGCACGACACGCACCATCTGAATCATCTGATCGTCGGTCCATGGAATCACGGCGGCTGGTCCGGCGGCGCCGGCGATCGCCTCGGACCGATCGCATTCGGATCGGCTACCGCGGAATATTTCCGCGACCGGATTCAGGCGCCGTGGTTCGCGTATTTCCTGAAGGACAAAGGGACGCTCGATCTGCCGGAGGCGCTGACGTTCGAATCCGGGACGAACCGTTGGCAGCGATGGGACGCCTGGCCGCCGGTGCGCCAGACCGCGGATCGATCGCTGTACCTCGGAGCGAATCGGACGCTCTCGTTCGATAAGCCGACAGCCGTGGCGCCGACGTTCGACCGCTACGTCTCCGATCCTGCCCATCCCGTTCCGTACCGCCATCGCCCGATTCAGCCGACGTATTTCCCGGGCGGGTCGAAATGGCCGACGTGGCTCGTCGAGGATCAGCGATTCGTTCGCGATCGCGCCGACGTCCTCAGCTGGGACACCGGCCCCCTCACGTCGAACGTGTCGATTGCCGGCGAGGTGACGGCCGATCTGTTCGCCTCGACGACTGGCTCGGACGCGGACTGGATCGTGAAGCTCATTGACGTCTATCCGGAGCAGTACCCGGAGAACTGGGACCTTGCGGGATACGAGCTGATGGTGTCCAACGAAGTCTTCCGGGGACGCTATCGCCGGAGCCGCGAACGCCCGGAGGCGATCACGCCGACAGCCGTGCTCGAATACGCGTTCAGCCTGCACACGCAGAACTACACGTTTCTCCAGGGCCACCGCATCATGGTGCAGGTCCAGAGCAGCTGGTTTCCGATCATCGACCGCAATCCGCAGACGTTCGTCAGGAACATCTTCAACGCGGTGCCCAGCGATTTCCGAGCGGCGACGGTTCAGATCTTTCGGTCGGCCCGGTATCCGTCGCACGTGGTCATCCCGGTGGTGTCCGAGGCGACGCGTCGTTAGCGTCACGTCTCGGAAGTTCGTGGCAATTCGTCAGTCTGTTCGCAGCAACACGGCGGGATCGAGGCGCAGGGCGCGCCGCGCCGGGATCCAGGTCGCGACGGCGCCGATGACGGCGATGATTAGCGCGGGCACCGCGAACGCCGGCCAGTGCGCGTCGAACAGGCTCCCGCCGCCGCCATTCGCGCGGGCGATTTGGCGCAGGGCGAAGGTGGCGATCAGTCCCAGCGTCAGACCAACTGCGATGAGCGCCGCACTCTGGCGACTCACGAGCCGAATGAGATCCGCGCCCGTCGCGCCGATCGCCACGCGCACGGCCAACTCCTTCGAACGCCGTGCCATCGAGAACGCCAGGACGCCGTACACCCCGGCCGCCGTCAGCAGCATGCCGATCGCAATCAGCGGCATCAGCGGGACTGTACCGACCAATACCTCCTGCGCGCTCACGGCGATGATCTGATCGAGCGAGTACGCGCTCGTGACGACGCCGCCATTGGATGCATGGGTCACCTCGCGCCGGAGCCCCTTGACGAGCGGTGCGGGATCGCCGGCGGCGCGGATGAGCAGTGGGACACGCGTCAATGCGCTGTCTGCTGGCAGCGGCAGGAAGAGTCGAGCCTGACCGGAGCGATCCTGGAACGGATCGCTGGCGTAATCGGCGACGACCCCGACCACCTCGTAGGCCACCCCGGCAATCCAGATATGAGCGCCGATCGGATTGCCGATGGCAACCAGGCGCGCGGCCAGTGTTTCGTTGATGATCGCCGTGCGGGTTTCCGGCGTGTCCAGGTTCGTAAAAGCTCGTCCCTTCAACAGCGGCACGTCCAGAGTCTGGAAGAATCCGGGGCTCACGACGCCGCTGTCGGCCGCCACTTCGTTCGATCCTGCGGCATCCGACGCGACACGCTGCGGTTTCCCATTCGCCGCCATCGGCACCATTGTCGACGCCGCCGCCGCCGCGACGCCCGGCATCTGACGCAGCATCTCCAGCACGCGCGCCGCCGGCACCCCGGACGGATTCTGCACAGTGACGGCCAGCAGCGGCCGGGTGTGAAATCCCATCTCCGCCGCAAGCGTCCGTCGATAACCGTCCACCATCGTGCCGGTGACGACGAGCAGTGCGGCCGTCACCGTGATTTCGAGGACGACGAGCGCATGCCGCCAGCGCTGGCGGACACGATCCGACGAGCGCGCGTGGAGCGGGTTCCCGTGCAGCCGCCGCGTTTCGTACAGCGCCGGCGACACGCCGGCGATGAGCCCCGCGCCGAGCGTGATGACGAACGACTGGATCAGGACGAGCGGATCGATCGAGAGATCGAAGAACCCGACACCCGAGCCGCCGTTCCGCACGAGAATCCCGAGCAATGCATAGACCGTGCAGATGCCGAACGCGCCGCCGCAGATCGCAATGAACAACGATTCGGTGAGCAGCCACCGGACGATGCGACCACGGCTCGCACCGAGCGACGCACGGATGGCGATTTCGTGCTCGCGCGCCGTCCATTGCGCAATCATCAGAATCGCGACGTTTGCGCAGGCAATCACAAGCGTCAGGAGCACCGCCGCGCCGATCAGCCACGGAAGAAGCACCGACATTTCGCGGCCCATCGGTGTGCCCTCGATGCCAGACACCTTCAGCCGGCGCTCGCGGTCTCCTGCCGGCCGGCGCATCGAGTAGTCGTCGAGCCCGCGCTGAAGCGCTGCGGCCAGCGCCGCCGGTGTGATGCCCGGCGCGCGCCGCACGACCATCTCGAGCATCTCGGCCGGATCGATCGCGGCGGCCTCCGTCAGCGTCCAGATCGGAGATTCTTGTCTGGAGAACCAGAAGCGCTGTGGCATGACGGCGACAACCGTGTACGGCTGGTTGTCGATCCACGCGCTCGCGCCGAGCGCATCCTCGCGTCCGTCGAACAGCATCTGCCAGACGCCATAGCTCAGGATGGCCGGCCGATCGTGACGCGACTGATCGGCGGCAGGAATCCGGCCGCGGATCGGCTGCACGCCGACGATGTCGAACAGCTCGGGCGTGACCGAACGCACCGGCACGGTCATCGAGCGGTCCGACGTGCGGACGTCGCGTGGACGGGCGGCCGTCGCGGCGGCTATCGTGCTGCCTGCGGGCCGGGCGTCATGCCACGCAGTGAACAGGGCGGGCGGCACCAGGCCGCTAACTTCTCTGATGGGCTGGTCCGGCATGCCCACCTGCACCCAAGAGAGTTGCTCGGGGTGAGGGTAGAGCGGCGGCGGATTGCGGAACACGACGTTGCGGAGAGTCAGCGTCGCCGTCGTGGCGCCGATGCCGCCGGCCAGCGACAGGATCGCCACCAGGCACGACAGCGGATATCTCGTCACGTTGCGCAGCGCCGATCGCACGTCCTGACGAAGATGGTCGAGCCGGACGAAGCGTGCCGACTCGTAGAAGCGTTCGCCAGCAATCGCGACGCTGCCGAAGTGGCGCCGGGCCGCGGCGCGCGTCTGCTGCCGGCGCATCCCCTCCTCGATCCTCAGGCGCGCGAGAGGTAGTTCTCAGGCACGAACACGTTTCTGGCCCGAAATGGCGGAGGCGATTCGAGCATCAGGCGAACGCGAAGCGCGAAACCTCTCGCTGGGATGACGAAGAACGGCTCGGGGCTGTGAATCACTCGAACCCAGGGCGGTGCTGGCGTTCCGGTTTCGCGGCACAACGCGATGACGACCGCCGAGGCGAGCCCCTCGATCCTGCGGTTGTCGCTGGGTCCGCAGATGATCATCGCGGAGCGCTCGCTCGGTCGCGCGCCCCTGAACGCGTCCACGAACGCGTTGATGTGGAGCTGACCGTTGTCTGGCTCGCGCCTCGCGTTCTTGAGCAGCTCAAGCACCGTCATCGTTCAGCAGCCCCAGAGCCCGTACAATCGTTCCCCGATCGAGAAACGACACACCGTCATCCTAGCAGAGACCGTCAGCCGGCGGCCTTGTCGTTGGCGTGCGGCTTGAGTCATCGTCCTTCTCGGACGCGTTACACCGAAAACACGATCGCGTCGATCGCGTCGATCGCGTCGAGTGTCCCGAGCACGAGTGTGCCGACGCCGATCGCCTGCCACGCGCGCCATGACCTCATCGCCGGTCCCCTCTGTCTCTGTTGGATTCCTTACGATCTTGCCGCTCTGCTTCGCTGGCGGCGATCGTCCTCCGCACAGTCGACGTCGGTACCCTATCATTGACCCATGCACCGCCGTCTACTGGGCGCCTCGTTCGCGCCACTGGTCTGCCTCGCTGCGCTGGCGGCGCAGGAGCCGGCATTCAAGACGGGCAACAGCATCGTCGCCGTCTACGCGACCGTCACGAATGCCGACGGCCGGCTCGTGCCGGATTTGACGCGCGACGCATTTGCGATTACCGACAACGGCAAGCGCCAGGCGCTGACGCTCTTCGCCTCCGACGTGCAGCCGATCACCGTGGTGATGCTGATCGATCGGAGCGCGAGCATGCGGCGCCGATTCACGCTGGTGGAGCAGGCGGCCGAGCAGTTCGTCGCTGCGCTGCTGCCTGCCGACAAAGCGCGGATCGGGAGCTTCTCGAATCGAATCGAGGTCGACCCGCGCGACTTCACATCGGATCACGAGGAACTGCTGAAGATTCTCCGCTCGGATCTCCAGGACGAGGGGCCGACGCCGCTGTGGAATGCCGTTAACGTGGGCATCACGGCGCTCCTGCACCAGCAGGGACGGCGCGTGCTGCTGGTGTTCACCGACGGACGCGACAGTCCGATGAATTTCCGCAACACCAACAGCTCGTTGAAGGACGTGATGAAGCGCGCCGAAGAAGAGGACGTCATGGTGTACGCGATTGGGCTCAGCGGCGGCGACGGATCCGGCAGCGGATCGTTCGGTCGCGGCGGTTCAGGCGGGCACGGGGCCACGCGCGGCGGCGGGATGGGTCGAGGCGGCGGCATGGGGCGCGGTGGATTTGGCCAGGGCTCCGGCGGCTCTGGCCGGCCGCGGGCCGACGACAAGCCGGATGACGGCCTGCCCAAGATTGCGGCGGTGACCGGCGGCGGCTACTTCGAGCTGACCTCGACCGACGATCTCGCCTCGACGTTTGCGCATGTCGCCGACGAGCTGCACCGGCAGTACGCGCTCGGCTTCGCCCCGGAGAAGCTCGACGGCAAGATGCACACGCTCGATGTGCGGCTGTCGGACGCGACGCTGACCGCGCGCACACGAAAGAGCTATCTCGCCCGCGCGTCTGCCGGCCTCACGCAGCCCTGATGGCGATTGCGGCCACCATCTACACCCTCGACATCGACCTCGCCGATTCCGATCGTCAGGTGTACGAGACGCTGGCGCTCCGCGTCGCGCGTCATCCGTCGGAATCCGAAGCGTATCTCGTGACGCGGGTGCTCGCGTACGCGATGGAATACACCGACGGGATCGTCTTTTCGCGCGGCGTGTCCGAGCCGGACGAGCCGGCCATCGTGGTCCGCGATCTCACGGGCGCGATCCGGTCCTGGATCGAGATCGGGTCGCCCGACGCCGCGCGCCTGCACCGGGCCGCCAAAGCGGCGCCGCGCGTGGCGGTCTACACGCACAAGGATGCCGCGCAACTGCTGCGCAATCTCTCGGGCGAGCGTATTCACCGTGCAGCGAACATCGAGTTGTACGCCATCGATCGCGCACTGATTGCGGCGCTGACCGCACGCCTGGATCGGCGCATGGCGTTCAGCCTCTCGATCAACGAGCGCGAGCTGTACGTGTCGATCGGTCACCGACACGCTGATCGGCGCGGTGATCCGCCACCCCATTGGGTGAGAACAAAGAATTGGTGAGTTGGTGATTTGGCGAGTTCGTGAGCTGGGTAAATTGGTAAATTCGTAAATTGGTAATGGGTGATGCAGGTCATCGAATCGCATCGCTGGCAGACTTACCAACTACCAACTTACCAACTTACCAACTTACCAACTTACCAATTCACCAATTCACCAATTCACCAATTCGCCAACTCACCAACTGTTATGGTCCCCAATCGGGTAAGCTAGCGCCTTCCCGGAGGTCCTGCCGATGCCGATACGCCGCCGCCTGCTGACGGTCCTGTCTCTTTGCCTGCTCGCTCTGCCGCTGCTGGTGCCGCGCGGGGTCACCGCCAACGGCGTACAGACACGCCTGCTGCGCTCGCCGACCGTGAGCGCCACGCGGATCGCCTTCGCCTACGCCAACAACATCTGGACGGTCGATCGCGCCGGCGGCCTGGCCCGTCGTGTCACCAGCTTTCAAGGGGAGACGTCGAATCCGCATTTTTCACCCGACGGCGCCTGGATCGCCTTCAGCGGCGAATACGCGGGGAACATCGACGCGTACGTCGTGCCGGCGGAAGGCGGCGAGCCGAAGCGGCTGACCTGGCATCCCGGCGCGGATCTGGTCCAGGGGTGGACGCCCGACGGCCAGTCGATCGTGTTCTCGTCGACGCGCGCCACATGGGCGCCGAGTGCGGCGCCGCGCTTCTGGACGGTGCCCGCCGCCGGCGGCATCGAGCAGCCGATGGCGCTGCCGCGCGCCTATCAGGGAAAGATTTCCGCCGACGGCACGCGCATCGCGTACCGCATGAACAACTCGTGGGACGAGGAGCGCCGCAACTACCGCGGCGGACAGAACCGCCCGATCTGGATCGTCGACACCAAGACGTACGAGCTCCAGTCGCCGCCGTGGACCGACTCGAAGGATGTCGATCCCGCCTGGGTGGGCGACACCGTGTATTTCATTTCAGATCGCGACGGCGTGGCGAATATCTGGGCGTACGAGACGAAGACGAAAAAGCTGGCGCAGACCACGGCGTTCACCGACTTCGACGTGAAGACGCTCGATGCGGGCGCCGGCGCCGTCGTCTTCGAGCAGGCGGGGTACGTGCACGAGCTCGACGTCAAGAGCGGCAAAGAGCACACGGTGCCGATCACGGCGACGGGGGACTTTCCGTGGATGATGCCGCGCTGGGAAGACGTCACCGCCCGGATGACGAACATCGCGCTCTCGCCGACGGGCCGGCGCGTCGCGGTCGAAGCGCGCGGCGAGGTGTTCACGATCCCTGCCGAGAAAGGCGACGTCCGGAACCTCACGCACTCGAGCGCGTCGGCCGAGCGCGATCCCGCCTGGTCGCCCGACGGCAAGTTCGTGTCGTACTTCAGCGACAAGTCGGGCGAGTACAAGCTGATCGTCGAGGCGCAGGACGGCATCTCGCCTGCGCGCGAGATCACACTGGACCATCCGACGCATTACTACACGCCGTCATGGTCACCCGACTCGAAGAAGATCCTGTTCAGCGACACGAACCTGAAGGTCTGGGTGCTCGACGTGGAGAGCGGCAAGGCGAAGATGGTGGGCAGCGATCCGTGGATGGTGCCGGCGCGCACGCTGAATCCGGTATGGAGTCCCGACTCGAAATGGATCGCCTACGCGAGCCATCTCAACTCGCTCTATCACGCGATCTTCATCAGCAACGCCGAGACGGGGCAGACGACGCAGGTGACCGACGGACTCGCCGACGCGGTGTGGCCGGTCTGGGACGCCGGCGGCAAATATCTCTGGTTCCTCGCGTCCACCGACCTCGGCATGAAGTCGCAGTGGCTCGACATGACATCGTACGACCACAATGAGAACTTCGGCCTCTACCTCGCGATCCTGAAGAAAGGCGAGGCGAGCCCGCTGTTGCCCGAGAGCGACGAGGACAAAGGCGTCGGCAACGCGCCGCCGCGCCAGTCGCCGGATGATGCGCCCCCCGCAGCGGATCGGACGCCGCGGCCACCGGTCTCGGTGTCGATCGATTTCGACAACCTCCAGCAGCGCATCGTCACCGTTGCCGGCATTCCGGAGCGCCAGTACTCGCGACTGCGGCCCGGCGTGGCCGGCACGGTTTATTACCTCGAAACGAATCCTGGCGCGGCCGCCGATCCGGCTGAGAGCGGCAACACCCTGCACCGCTACCGTCTGCGCGATCGCCGCGCGTCCGTGTTCATGCGGAACGTCGCCGAGTACGACGTCAGCGCGGACGGCCACAAGCTCCTGTACCGCACGCCAGCCGCGCCGGCCGGGCGCGGCCGCGGCGGTGACACGGAGACGAAGCCGGCGATGTTCCTCGTTGACGCCGACCGCGCGACGCCCGCCGCGGGCCAGGGGCGGCTCAACGTGACGCTGCGCATGTTCCTGGAGCCGAAGGAAGAGTTCCGCCAGATCTTCAACGAGGGATGGCGCAATCAACGCGACTACCTGTACGTGCCGAACATGCACGGCACCGACTGGGTGAAAGACAAGGAGATGTACGGCGCGATGCTGCCGTATGTAAACCACCGCGCGGATCTGAACTACCTGCTCGACACGATGGGCGCGGAGATCTCCATCGGCCATTCGTACGTGCGCGGCGGCGCGATGCCGGATCTGCCGCCGTCGATCGGCGGGCTGCTCGGCGCCGACTTCACGATCGACAACGGCCGCTACCGGGTGGCGCGCATCTACGACAACGAGAGCTGGAACCCGGACCTGCGCGCGCCGCTCGCCGCGCCCGGCGTCGACGTCTCGGTCGGCGACTATATCGTCGCGATCAACGGCGTGGAGCTGAAGGCGCCGGACAACATCTACCGTCTGCTCGACGGCACGGCGAACCGCCAGACCGTGCTCGCCGTCAACAGCCGGCCATCGATGGACGGCGCGCGGGCCGTCACCGTCGTCCCGGTCGCCAACGAGCAGACGCTGCGGACGCGCGCATGGGTGGAGCACAACCGCCGGCTCGTCGACAAACTGTCGAACGGCCAGCTCGCCTACGTCTACCTGCCGAATACGGGGCAACCTGGCTACACGAGCTTCAACCGGTACTACTTCTCGCAGCAGGACAAGAAGGGCGCCGTGATCGACGAGCGCTACAACGGCGGCGGATCGGCGGCCGACTACATCATCGACGCGCTGCAGCGCGACTTCGACGGCTACTTCAACAACGTCGCCGGGGATCGTGTGCCGTTCACGAGCCCCGCCGCCGGCGTGTGGGGGCCGAAGGTGATGATCATCAACGAGATGGCCGGCTCCGGCGGCGACCTGATGCCCTACATGTTCAAGCGGCGAAAGCTCGGCACGCTCGTCGGCAAGCGCACGTGGGGCGGCCTCGTCCACACGGCCGACACGCCGACCTTCATCGACGGCGGATCGATGATCGCGCCGCGGGGCGGCTTCTTCGATCGCGACGGCAAGTGGGCCGTCGAGAACGAAGGGATCACCCCGGACATTGACGTCGAGAATTGGCCGAAGGATGTCGTCGCCGGCAAGGATCCGCAGCTCGAGCGCGCCGTCCAGGAAGCGATGCGGCTGTTGAAAGAACATCCCGTCGAACGGATGACGAAAGAGCCGCCGCCGCCCACGACGGGCAAGCGCAAGACGCCGGGGCGCTGATTCCGCGGCCGAGTCGGCTCCGGAGCGGCCGTGACGCGGCCGGGCTGCACGCGTATCTGAACCGGGGGTCGGGTCTCCGTATGGACAAGGAGCCCCGTCCCCTTGCTGGTGATTCGTAAAGATTCCCGCTGACAGGCGGACGCCTTCCCGCTAGAATGCGGTCAGCATTTTCAGCCTACGACGGAGGAGCACATGGACGGTAAGAACGGTTTTTCGCGCCGGAACTTCGTGGGACGAGTTGGCCTCGCACTCGGCGCCCTTGGGCTTCGACCGGATTTCGATCTGTTCGCCCAGACGCGCGGTCAGGCGGCCGGCGCCGCGCCCCGCGCGCGCCTGACCGAGAGCGACTACGACGCGCTCGCCAAGCTCGCGAACAACGAAAACCCGTACGGTCCGCCCGAGTCGGTGATGAAGGCGATGACCGACGCGTTCAAGTATGCCAACCGCTACGGCTATCCGGACGGCGGCATCGTCGAGGCGATCGCCGAGCATCATGGCGTCAAGCCCGAGAACATCATCATCGGCGCCGGGTCGAGCGAGATTCTGACCATGTCAGACTCGACGTTCCTCTACGGCGGGAAGAAGGTCGTCAGCGTCGAGCCCACCTACGCGACGATTTATCAGTACGCGACCAACACGAAGTCGGACGCCATCAAGCTGTCGCTGCGCAAGGACTACGGACAGGACATTCCCGCGTTCATTCACGCGGTGAAAGAGAACTACCGCGACGTCGGCCTGGTGTATCTCTGCAATCCGAACAACCCCACCGGCGTCATCGTCACCAAGCAGGAAGTGAAGCAGCTCCTCGACGGTATTCCCGAGGACGTGGTCGTGCTGATCGACGAGGCGTATCACCACTTCATCGACGATCCGAACTACGAGACGTCGGTGCCGCATGTCATCGCGGGCCGGCAGGTCGTCGTCGCGCGGACATTCTCGAAAATCGTCGGCCTGGCGGGCATGCGCCTCGGCTACGCCGTCGCGCCAAAGGAAATCATCGCGCGGATGAAGCCCTTCAGCCAGAGCTACAGCGTCAATGCGATCGTGAAGCACGGCGGCGTCGCGGCGCTGAAGGACACGGCGGCGCAGGCGAAGGTCAAAAAGCTCAACACCGATCTGCGCACGAAGACGACGAAGGACTTGGAGAGCCTCGGCTACGACGTGATCCCGTCGCAGACCAACTTCTTCATGGTGCACGTCGGGCGCGATGTCGTGCCGGTGGCCGAAGAATTCAAGAAGCGCGGCGTCCTCGTGGGGCGCCCGTTCCCGCCGATGAATCAGCACCTGCGCGTGTCCGTCGGAACGGCGGACGAGATGAACCGGTTCACGACCGCCTTCAAGGAGATCTTCCCGGCCAAGGGCAAGACGACGACGGCGGGACAGTAACAATTCGGAGCTCGGATTTCAGATTGGGCGGCGGTCCGAAAGGATCGCCGCCCTTTTTGTTTTCCGCCCGCCCGCGCCACCCCGCCTGCCCAGCCCTTGTTGATAGAATCCGCCGCGGATGCGGTGGTGAACGTGAAAAGGGGCCGTACCCCTTTTTCAGAGCGCCATCGGGAAAAAGGGGTACGGCCCCTTTTTGAGGCGTTGAAACGATGCGCGACGTGCGAGTGAACGAGCTGGGACAACCAATCGGCGCGGCGCTCAGTGGATGGAATCCGCCGTCGCGTCCTCCGCGGACGCCGATGTCCGGCGCGTACTGCCGCGTCGAGCCGCTCGACGCCGAGCGCCATGCGGCCGACCTGTTCGAGGCCAACCGCCTCGACACGGCCGGGAGGATGTGGACGTATCTCGCCTACGGTCCGTTCGACGCGCCCGAGGCCTACCGCGCGTGGGTGCAGCAGATGTCGACGAGCGACGATCCGCTGTTCTTCGCCGTGATCGATTCCGCAAGCCAAGCCGTCGGCGTCGCGAGCTACTTGCGGATCGATCCGCCCAACGGCGCGATCGAAGTCGGGCACATCGCGTATTCGCCGCCACTCCAGCAGACGCGTGCGGCGACCGAAGCAATGTACCTGATGATGCAGCGGGCGTTCGCGCTGGGCTATCGCCGCTACGAGTGGAAATGTGACGCGCTGAACGCGGCGTCGCGCGCGGCCGCGCAGCGCCTGGGGTTCTCGTACGAAGGCATCTTTCGTCAGGCGACCGTGTACAAGGGGCGCAACCGCGACACCGCGTGGTACGCCGCGATCGATGGTGACTGGCCGCGGCTCGACGCGGCGTTCAGGCGCTGGCTGGATCCTGAGAATTTCGACGCCGACGGACGGCAGCGCGCGCGTCTCGAGGATCTGCGGCACGGTTCGGAGTGACAAGGGCAGGACTAAAGTCCTGCGCCACAATCGCGCTCGCCTCGAGGATCTGCGCCAGGACTTGTAGCGCGAAGGCTTTAGCCGAGCGTCGCTTCAGCCGAGCGTCGCCGGCAGCTCCGCAGTGTGGCCGTGCCATTTGTGCATTCATGACCGCGCGAGTCCGCTGCGGCCACAGGGCGCCCTCCCAGGTAAAACGGCGGAACGATGCAGTTTCCCCAGAGGAAAATGACGTTTTCATGGTACTCTCCCTCGACGCGTTGACTGCGTCTTCCCATAAGGAGACCGAATGGCAAAAAAAGCTGCGAAGAAGAAGACCGCACGGAAGCCGAATGCCGCCTTCATGAAGCCCGTTCAGCCGAGCCCGGCGCTGTCTGAAGTCGTTGGCTCGAAGCCGATCCCGCGCACTGAAGTGACCAAGAAACTCTGGCTGTACATCAAGAAGAACAAGCTCCAGGATCCGAAGAACAAGCGGATGATCAAGGCCGATCCGACCCTGAAGACCGTGTTCGGCGGCAAGGGCGTCGTGAACATGTTCGAGATGACCAAGCTGGTGGGAAAGCACCTGAAATAACAGGCTGCGCCGGCACGCCCTCCGTTCGGTCTGCAGACGACGGCCATCGTGATGGTGGCCGTTGTCACTCCCTCTCCCTCCATGACGATTGTTACCAGGCCCGGCGCCGCGTATGTACGGCGTCGCAGCTCGGCTAGAATGACCGCCTCAAGGAGGCTTCATGTCCGTCCGTCACCTCGTCGCGGCCATCGTCTGCGTAGGACTGGCCGTCCCCTCCGTCACATCGGCCCAACAGCACGCGGCAGACGGCGTGACCATCAACGACGAAGGACTGCCGCAGTACTCCACCTTCTCGCTCTGCGCGATTGATCCGGCGACCGGCCAGTCGGGCGCGAGCGTCACCACGCGGGTGCCGTTCGTCGGCCGTGCCGTGCCGCACGTCCGTGCCGGCGTGGGCGCAGTGTGCACTCAGGCCTCCACGATGGTCGAATATGGCCCGCGCGGTCTGGACCTGCTGGCCAAGGGCGTCGAGCCTCGTGCGGTGCTCACGCAGCTGCTCGCCGACGATCAGCAGCGCGAGTCGCGGCAGGTTGGCGTGATCGACATGAAAGGCCGCTCCGCGGCCCATACGGGCAAGCAGAACAGCGATTGGGCGGGCAGCCGGCAGGGTCGCAACTACACCGTCCAGGCGAACACGATGGTCGGTCCGGAGGTCGTCGAAGCGGTCGCGACGACGTTCGAGTCGACCGAGGGGACGGGCATGCCGCTGGCGGAGCGGATGATTCTTGCGATGGAAGCCGGCTACGCGAAGGGCGGCGATCGCCGCTGGGGCAACCTGCAGTCGGCGGCGATCAAGATTGCGGACCCGAACGATCCAGGCCGCGGCGGCGACTACATCACGCTCGCGATTGAAGTGGGCGAGCACCCCGAGCCGGTCGCGGAGCTGAAGCGCATCTACTACACGACCGGTCGGCATCTGGGGTACCGGAGCTTTTCGCGCGTCGACGGCAACGACGTGATCGAATTGAAGCGGATGCTGCACGCCGTCGGGTATTGGCGGCCGGCGCTCGCGGCGTTTCCCGACCCGCCGCCGTCCACGAATACGCCCGCGGTGCAGCAGCTTCGTAAGAGCAGCCCCGCGGAATATGACGCGGCCGTCGCGGCCGCCCGAAAAGCCACGGCCGACTACCTGCGCGACTACGCGCTGTATGACGAGGACACGATGGCCGCCGTCGACAAGTTTCGCGTCGATCATGGCCTGAACTACCAGGGCGACGCGGCCGGACTCGTCGACGCGCGATTCATCGACGCCTTGAAGGCGGCGTATCTCGCGAAGCAGAAAACGGCGCCGAAGCGATGACCACTCGACGCTAAGGGCCCGCTTCGATGGCCCTAAGGCTGACGCCGGACACCGCTGTGGTGTGATGCGACGCGCGGGAGATTCCAAAGACGCCGACGCCGGGCACGGCGCTCTCCGCCCTCGTGATAGCATCCGGCTTTCCGCTCCCAAGGGTGCCTTCATGACGTCGCGTCGATTTCTTCCTGCGTTGCTGCTGCTGTTCGTCGGCAGCGGCTGCGCGGCACTCATCTACGAAATCGTCTGGTTCCAGATGCTGGAACTGGTCATCGGATCGTCGGCCATCTCGCTCGGCATTCTGCTCGGCACGTTCATGGGCGGCATGTGCCTCGGGAGCTTGATGCTGCCGCGCGTGATCTCGCCGCGCCGGCATCCGCTGCGCATCTACGCGCAGCTCGAACTCGGCATCGGCGTCATCGGCCTGCTCGTGTTCTTCGGGATGCCGCTGGTCGGCGGCGTCTACACCGCCTGGGCCGGGTCGGGCGTGGCCGGGATCATCCTGCGTGCGATGGCGGCCGGCGTCTGCCTCCTGCCGCCCACGCTGCTGATGGGCGCGACGCTGCCGGCCATCTCGCGATGGGTGAAGGCGACGCCGGAAGGCGTGGCGTGGCTCGGGTTCTTCTACGGCGGCAACATCGCCGGCGGCGTGATCGGCAGCCTGCTCGCCGGCTTCTACCTGCTGCGCGTGTTCGACACCGCCACCGCGACAGCGGTCGCGATCGCCGTCAACGTGATCGTTGCCGGCCTCGCCTTTCTCCTGTCGCAGAAGACGACGTACGAGCCCATTGTGGAGATCGCGGTCAACCTGCCGCCCGCGAAAGGCGACTGGGCCGTGTATCTGACGATCGCCTTGTCCGGCCTGACCGCGCTCGGCGCGGAGGTGATCTGGACGCGGATCCTGTCGCTGCTGTTCGGCGCTACGGTCTACACGTTCTCGCAGATCCTGGCTGTGTTCCTGATCGGCCTGGGGATCGGCAGCACGACCGGATCGTTGATCGCGCGTGACAGCGCGTCGCCGCGGGTTGCGCTGGGATGGTGCCAGGTGCTGCTGTGCGCTGCGATGGCATGGTCGGCCTACATGCTCACCGAATCGCTGCCGTACTGGCCGATCAACCCGTCGATCGCCACCACGCCGTGGTTCACCTTTCAGCTCGACTTCGTCCGCTGCCTCTGGGTCGTGCTGCCTGGCGCGATCCTGTGGGGCGCGAGCTTTCCACTCGCGCTCGCCGCGGTGGCCTCGCCCGATCAGGATGCGGCGAAGATGGCGGGCGGTGTGTACGCCGCCAACACGGTCGGCGCGATTGCCGGCTCGCTCGGCGCCAGCTTTCTGCTGATTCCCACCATCGGCAGCCAGCACGCGCAGCAGCTCCTGATCGGCATTGCCGCGGTGTCGGGCCTCCTGATGCTGGAGCCGGCCTACGCCGGCAACGGCGCAGGGCAGCGCCGCTCGACTCTGGCGGCGTCCGCCGTGCTGGTGCTCGCGATGGTCGGCGCCGGTCTTCTGTTACGCAGCGTCCAGGCGCTGCCAGGCATTCTCGTCGCGTACGGCCGCTACGCCGCCACGCGCGTCGGCCAGGCGGACATCATCTACGTCGGCGAGGGCTTGAACGCGTCGGTCGCCGTGTCGCGCCTCAGCAACGGCGTGCTCAATTATCACAACGCCGGCAAAGTGCAGGCGTCGAGCGAGCCGCAGGACATGCGGCTCCAGCGGATGCTCGGCCACATGACGACGCTGATTCCGGCCAATCCGGCATCAGTGCTGGTGATTGGGTGCGGCGCGGGCGTCACGGCGGGCGCGGTGTCCATCGATCCGCACGTCCGGCGAGAGACGATCGCCGAGATCGAGCCGCTCGTCCCACGCGTCGTCTCCACGTATTTCGCCGAGCACAACTTCGACGTCGTGCGCAACCCGAAGGTGCGCGTGCAGATCGACGACGCGCGGCATTTCGTGTTGACGACGAAGGAGAAGTTCGACGCCGTGACGTCGGATCCGCTCGACCCGTGGGTCAAAGGGGCGGCGATGCTCTACACCGCCGAGTTCTTCGCGCTCGTCAAACAGCATCTGAATCCCGGCGGCGTCGTCACGCTGTTCGTGCAGCTGTATGAGAGCAATACCGAAGCGGTCAAGAGTGAGATCGCGACGTTTCTCGAGGCCTTTCCGAACGGGCTCGTGTTCGGCAACACCCAGGAAGGCCGCGGCTACGATCTCGTGCTGGTCGGGCAGGCGGAGTCGACGCATATCGACCTCGATGCGATCGAGCAGCGCCTGCATCGCCCCGAATACGCGGCGCTGTCGCGATCGCTGGCGGAGGTCGGCATGAATTCCGCGGTGGATCTGTTCTCGACGTACGCGGGGAACAAGGCCGATTTCACGCCGTGGCTGAAAGACGCGCAGATCAACCGCGACCGGAGCCTGCGCCTGCAGTATCTCGCCGGCATGAGTCTGAATCAGTACAGCGCCGATGTGATCTATGCCGACATGCTGACGTACAGTCGCCTGCCGAACGATCTGTTCAGCGGGTCGGAGGCGTCGAAGCGAGCGGTGCTCGACGCCATCAGCCGCGCTCAGGGGCGTTAATGCCGGGATTCGGGATTTGGGATTCGGGATTCGTTCAGGGATTTGGGATTCGCCATCGACAGAAGGAGCCGAACGACATGAGCCATCGCTTGCTGCGCGTGCTGGGTATTGGCGCGGCCGTTGTCATCGCGGGCGCCACGCTCGTGCCGACGATGACCGCCCAGCAGACCGTGACGGCCGAACTGTACTCCGGCCTTCACTGGCGGATGATCGGTCCATTCCGCGGCGGCCGCGTCGACGCGGTGACCGGCGTCCCCGGGCGGCCGTTTGAGTTCTATTTCGGCGCCGTGAACGGTGGCGTCTGGAAGACGGTGAACGCCGGCCGCACCTGGATGCCCGTGTTCGACGGCCAGCCGGTGGCCTCGATTGGCGCCATCGCGGTGGCGCCGTCGAATCCGGATGTCGTCTACGTCGGCAGCGGCGAGTCGTCGCTGCGCGATTCGGTCGGCTTCGGCGACGGCATGTACAAGTCGACCGATGCCGGCAAGACGTGGAAGCACATCGGCCTCGCCGACACGCAGCACATCGGCAAGGTGGCCGTCGATCCGCGCAATCCGAATGTCGTCTTCGTCGCCGTCATCGGCCACTACTACGGCCAGCACGCCGATCGCGGCATCTATCGATCGAAGGATGGCGGCGCGACCTGGCAGAAGGTGCTCTACAAGAACGACAGCGTCGGCGCGATCGACGTCGCGATCGATCAGACGAATCCGCAGGTCGTCTACGCCAGCCTGTGGAACACCCGTCGTCCGCCGTGGTACGTCTACGCGCCGTCGAATGGGCCGGGCGGCGGCATTTTCAAGTCGACCGACGGCGGCACCACCTGGAATCAGCTGACGAAGGGGCTGCCGGCCGAAGGCGTCGGGCGCAGCGGCATCGCCATCGCCCCGAGCAATCCGAAGATCGTCTACGCCGTGATCGATGCGAAGGACGGCGGACTGTTCCGGTCGAACGACGCCGGCGCGACATGGACCAGGACGACCGGCGACGAGCGCGTGTGGGGACGCGGCTGGTATTTCGAGAAGGTCGGCGTCGACCCCAAAAACCCCGACATCGTCTACGTGCCGAATGTGGGCATTCAGCGATCGAAAGACGGCGGCAAGACGTTCAGCACCTGGGCGATGCGCGGCTCGCCGGGCGGCGACGATTATCAGGGCGTCTGGATCAGCCCGACCGACCCGAACGTGGTCTTTGCGGCGAGCGATCAGGGGGCGATCATCACGATGAACGCGTCGGCGGAGACGCCGTCATGGAGCTCGTGGCTGAATCAGCCGACGGCGCAGATTTATCACGTCTCATCCGATGAACGCTTTCCCTTCTGGGTGACCGGCGCGCAGCAGGACAGCGGCGCGGTCGCCGTGCGGACGCGCGGCAAGTTCGGCGAGATCTCGACGCGCGATTGGGAGCCGATCTGCACCGGCGGCGAGAGCGGCACCACAGCCGCAGATCCGCTGCACCCGGGCATCCTGTACGGCGGCACCGTGTCGCGCTGCAATCTTGATCTCAACGGCAACACGGTCAACCTGGCGCCGCCGGCCGGACCGGAAGCGGCGCGGCAGGACTGGACGCAGCCGCTCGTGTTTTCGAAGGCGGATCCGCGCGTGCTCTTCTTCGCCAACCAGTACCTGTACCGGATGACGACCGGCGGCACCGAGTGGACGCGCATCAGCGACGATCTCACACGTCCCGATCCGGGCGTTCCGTCGAATCTCGACGCCGCCGCGGCTGCGCTCACGGATCGCAACGGCAAGCGCGGCGTGATCTACACCATTGCGCCGTCGCCGCTGCTTGTGCCGATGGTCTGGGTCGGCACCGACGATGGATTGATTCAACTGACGACGAACGATGGCAAGAAGTGGCAGAACGTGACGCCGCCCGCGCTGACGCCGTGGAGCCGCGTCACGACCATCGAAGCGTCACACGTGAACGTCAACGAGGCGTACGCATCGGTGGACCGGCACCAGCTCGAAGACTTCAGTCCGTACGTCTACCGCACGCGCGATGCGGGCAAGACGTGGCAGCCGATCGTCAACGGCTTGCCGGCCGGCGTCTACGTCCACACCGTCAAGGAAGATCCGCTCCGGCCCGGGCTGCTGTTCGCCGGCACGGAGCGCGGCGTCTACATTTCGTTCGACGATGGTGACGCGTGGCAGTCGCTGCAGCTGAACATGCCGGTGACGTCTGTGCGGGATCTCGAGGTTCACGGCGATGACCTCGTCGCGGCGACGCACGGCCGCGGGTTCTGGCTGATCGACGGCATCGCGGCGCTGCGCCAGGCAGACAACAGTCTGGCCGCTGCCGACGCACATCTGTTCAAGCCGGGAGACGCAATCGATGTGATCGCCGGCGGCGACAACGGCACACCGCTGCAGAAGGACGAGCCGCAGGCAGAGAACGCGCCCGTTGGCGCCTGCCTCGACTACTACCTGAAGACAGCGGCGTCCGGGCCCGTGACAATCGAGATTCTCGATGCCACGGGTCAGTCGGTGCGCCGGTATTCCAGCGCCGATCCGCCGGCTGCGGCGCCTACGCCGCAGACGGTGACCGTTCTCTGGGAGCGCGTGCAAACGCCGCCCTCAGCAGCCGCCGGCATGCACCGATTCGTGTGGGACCTGCGCCACACGCCACCGGAGGGCGGCCGCGGTCGCGGTGGGCGTGGTGGTGGTGGCGGGTTCGGCCGCGGCGGCGGCGGGGCGCCCGCCGCTCCGGGGAGCTACACGGTGAAGCTCACCGTAAACGGCAAAAGCTACACACAGCCGCTGGTTGTGAAGCCCGATCCGCGCGTGCGATAACGAGACCCACGTCGAGCGCGTCGACGTCGGCACTGGAGATCACGGCCCCGCAACGATCAGTCAATTGAGGCTGGAGGCAGCGATGGTGAAGAACGCGTGCATCGTCGTAGCGGCGATCGTCATGTCCGTCGTGTATCTTCCCGCGCAGACGGTCAGCTGGCGACCGACGATCGTCGCGCAGCACGGCATGGTGGCGGCCGGCCACCCGCTCGCGGCCGAAGCCGGCATGCGCGTTCTCAAAGCAGGCGGCAATGCCATCGACGCCGCGATGGCCACATGGGCCGTGCAGGGCCAGGTCGAGCCAGGGATGACGGGGCTCGGCGCCGACATGTTCATCCTGTTTTACGACGCCAAGACGCACGAGGTGCACTTCATCAACGGGACCGGCTTCGCGCCACACGCGGCGACGATCGATCTGTACAAGGGGCGCGGCGGCATACCGGATGATGGGCCGCTGACGATTTCGGTGCCCGGCGCCGTCGGCGGCGCGGCGTTTGCCGTGCAGAAGTACGGCACGAAATCGCTGGCTGAAGTGTTCGCGCCCGCCATCGAGATCGCCGAGCAGGGATTCCCGATCACCGAAGGCCTTGCCGTGGGGCTCGCCGGCAGCCGCGAGAAGCTCGCCAAGTTCCCGTCGACGACGAAAATCTGGTTCAAGGACGGCAAGCCGCTCGAGATGGGCGACATCCTCGTCAACAAGGATCTCGCGCGCACCCTGCGGACGATCGCCTCGCAGGGCGCGGAGCCCTTCTACCGCGGCGACATTGCGAGGAACACGGCCGCATTCCTGAAGGCGAATGGCGGTCTCATCACGGAGGCCGACCTGGCCAGCTACCAGGCGTTCGAGGATCCGCCGATCCGCACCAACTATCGGGGGATCGACGTTTACGAATGTCCGCCCAATTCACAAGGCTTCGTGATGCTCGAGGCGCTGAACATCCTCGAAGGATTCGACCTGCACGGGATGGGGCACAACAGCGCGCCGTATCTGCACGCGGTGACCGAATCGCTGAAGCTGTCGTTCGCCGATCGCAACAAGTACGTCGGCGATCCGAAGTTCATCCCGAACATTCCGATGCGAGCGCTGCTGTCGAAGGCGTATGCGACATCGCGCCGCGCGGCGATCGATCCCAACCGCGCGATTGTCGGCGAGCCGGCGCCGGGCGATCCGTCGCGCTTCTCGACGTCGACCGCTGGAATGGTCTACGCGGATCCGCAGCCGTCGCCGACGACGGTGGCGCCGTTCGATCCCGACAAGGTGTTGAATCTCACGACGTATCTCGCAGTGGTGGACAAGGACCACAACATGGTGTCGGTCACGTCGAGTCTGTTGAGTGGATTCGGCAGCGGCATGGTGGTCGATGGCGGTGGGTTCTTCCTGAACGACCGCATGAAGTACTTCTATCTCGACCCGGGCGATGTCAACGCGCTGCAGCCGGGCAAACGGGTTCGGCAGACGATCAACCCCGCGCTCGCGCTCAAGGACGGCAAGCCGTTCCTGGTGTTCGGCACTCCAGGCGCCGACACGCAGCCGCAGACGCAGCTGCAGTTCTTCCTGAACGTCGTCGAATTCGGGATGACAGTGCAGCAGGCGCTCGAGGAGCCTGCTGTCATCAGCAACAGCTTCCGTGATTCCTACTATCCGCACGCGGTGCTCGGGAAGCTCCTCACGCCCGCGTTGCTCCCTCGCGAGGTGCGCGACGCGCTCGCCGCGAAGGGGCATCAGCTCGATGTGCGCAACGTCCGCGGCGTCGGGTCGGTGAAGGGCATCATGATTCATCCACGGAGCGGTGCGTTGATGGGCGGCGTCAGTCCGACCGGCGACAGCTACGTGATGGCGTGGTGAAGGTGGAAATCCCGGCATCTGTTACGATGCGCCGTATGAAGTCGCCCATCCTCGCTGCTGTTCTCGCCGCATCAGCCATCGCCCTCGCCTCCGCTCAAACGGACACGCTCGATTACCCGATGCTCAGCCGCATTCGCGACGAAGGGCTGTCGCGCTCGCAGGTCATGGATCACATCTCCTGGTTGAGCGACGTCTACGGCCCGCGCCTCACCGGATCGCCGGCGATTCAGCAGGCGAGCGAATGGGCGATGAAGAAATTCGGCGAGTGGGGATTGACCAACGTCCACCAGGAACGGTGGAAGCTGGGGAAAGGGTGGTCGCTCGAGCGCTTCTCCGCCCACCTGATTGCCCCGCAGGTGCAGCCGCTCATCGGCTATCCGCACGAATGGTCGTCCGGTACCAAGGGCCCGACCACGGCAGACGTCGTCCGCGCGCAGATCGCGACCGAGGCCGACTTCGGCAAGTATCACGGGACGCTGACCGGCAAGATCATCCTTACCCAGCCAGCGCGGCGCGTGCGCATGCTCGAAGGACCGTTCATTCTGAAGATGGATCCGAAGGAGATGGAGGAAGCCGAGACGACGCCGATCCCGGGCGAGCCGGCGGGCGAGCGCCGCAACACGCAGGCGTTCCGCGAGAAGCTCGAGAAATTCTACGTGGACGAAGGCGTGGTCGCGACGTTCGATCGCGGCGGCGACAGCGACATGGCATCCGGCGGCAGCGATCTGTCGTGGCAGCAGGAGCACCCCGACGGCGGCACGATTTTCCCGGCCGGCAGCGAACCGCGCGACGCCAACGCCGGCAAGCACGTGCCGGCGATCACACTGGCGGTTGAGCATTACAACCGCATGATTCGTGTGCTCGACAAAGGCGTGCCGGTGAAGGTCGAGTTGAACGTCCAGACGAAGTTCTACGACGAGGCCGACATGAACGGCTTCAACACGATCGCTGAAATTCCGGGGACCGATCTCGCGTCGGAGATCGTGATGCTGGGTGCCCACTTCGACTCGCATCCGTACGCCACCGGCGCGACCGACAACGCGACTGGCAGCGCGGCGATGATGGAAGCAGCGCGCATCCTGAAGGCCGTCGGAGCCAAGCCGCGCCGGACGATTCGCGTGGCGCTGTGGGGTGGCGAAGAGCAGGGGCTGCTCGGCTCGCGCGCGTACGTGCGCGCGCATCTCGCCGATCCCGACACGATGGCGTTGAAGCCGGAGCACGCGAAGGTGTCGGTGTACTTCAACTCGGACAACGGCACGGGCCGCGTCCGCGGCATCTGGCTGCAGAGCAACCTGGCCGTTCGTCCGATCTTCGAGCAGTGGATGGCGCCGCTGCACGACCTCGGCGTTGTCGGACTCGGTCCGCGCTCGGTCACCTCCACCGACCACGTGTCATTCGACGATGTCGGGATTCCGGGGTTCCAGTTCATGGTGGATCGGCTCGAGTACAACACCCGCACTCATCATTCGAACATGGACACCGTGGACCGCGTGCAGCGCGACGACATGGTGCAGCAGGCCACGGTCATCGCGGTGTTCGCGTACGATGCGGCGATGCGAGATGAGAAGCTCCCGCGCAAAGCGCTGCCGTTGCCGCGCCGGCAGCCTACGAGCACGGCCGGACAGGAGCGCTAGATCGGAGGGCGCGATGGACGCCGACGCGATTGCCGCTATCGTCCGCCGCATCAACGAGTCGTGGCGTGCACGGCGCTACGACGACATCGGCTCCCACCTCGCGGATGATGTCGTGCTGGCCCCGCCGGGCTCTTCGATGCGGATGGTCGGCCGCGAGGCGTATGTGCAGTCGTACCGCGATTACGACACCGCTGCGGTCACGGAGACGTTCACGCCTGACGAGCCGCAGATCGATGTGATCGGCGACGTCGCTGTGGCGACCTGTCCGTTCTTCATCGTCTATCGCCTCGAAGGCGTGACATACAAAGAACGTGGGCGAGACCTACTCGTGTTTGTCCGGCGGCCCACGGGCTGGCGCATCGTGTGGCGCTCGATGCACACCGAGCCTTCTGTCTAAGCGGGCAGGACGCGGCGCGATCGGCCGTTTCCAGATCGGTGTAGCGCGAAGGCGTTAGCCGAGCGCTTTACCTGACCACCTTTTGTCTCCTGTACGGCTCGACGCAATCTGCCGCAGGATGGGACCCGTTCGTCGCCGAGCTCTCTCAGCAGGCGGGAGACGTCACTTCTCGGTTCTCCAGGGATCGACAACGGGAACATCAAGCCCCTCGAAGTGTTTGGTGTTGCGAGTCGCAATCGTCGCGCGGCGCGCCTGGGCGATTCCCGCGATCAGCGTGTCGCGGAAGTCGACGACACGACCAGCGCGCTGCCGGTCCGCGGCGAGGCGAGCGGCTGCGGTCGCGGCGACAGCGTCGAAGTTCAGAACTCGGTTCCCGAGATCTTCCTCCACGACTTTCTCGAAGGCGCGCTCGAGCCCGAGTCGCCGCTTGCCTTTCGGGAGCAGGGCCAGTCCGAATCGCACCTCGAAGAGCGTGACGCTCGTAATCCAGATCGCGTCGGCGGCCTGTCGGTCCAACCAGGAGACGACCGCGCGGTCAGGGCTGGTCCGCATGAGCGCGGACAGGACGTTGGTGTCGAGTATGGTCACGAGTCGAAGCCGGCCGCGCGCGGCGCCAGACCACGCCACTCCGGAACGTCTCCTGCGAGCCCGACGCGTCCAAAGCGGTGCGCAATACGCGAGCCGAGCTTGCGCACGTGAGCGGGCCCCTCCTGCACGGCATTTCGCAGGATGTGCCGCACTTCGTCCTCCATGCTCCGCGCGTTCCGCTTCGCGCGCCCCTTCAGCTTCTCTGCGATGTCGTCCTCGAGGTTTCGCACCACGAACTGCGCCACGTCCGGTGCCTCCACTGTGATGATATCACGATATCGTCTTGCGGTGGTGTCCGGGCTGAAGCCGGACACTACCGACACTCGGAAGCCGGACACTGCCGACCATGGTGGTTGTGGCGACGTCCCGAGCAGAGAACGCTCAGAGCCGCTGCTCATCGTCCCGTGCCGACCGGATTTCACCGCGACGACACGCAATGCCGCCGGCTCAGCGCCCGCTTTGCGGCATCATCTCCTGCTGATCGTAATTCAACGGGTCGCGTCATCGGGCCTGACGGCCCCAGGCAAGACATGTCGACACCTGTTGACGCATTGGTGACAGGGTCCAGGTTGTACGTGAACACAATCGGCGTCCGACTGTCGGCGTCCAGCGTTTCCGAGACGATGTAGTGATTCGAATTGTATCGAATGGCGGTGAGCCCGTCTCTCTCATCGAAGTCCGACTCCACAATCGATCCGTTCTCAACGACATATCGAGCGGTCGCCACATACGGCGTGTCGTCTTGTTCGGAATCTTTCACGACCTGCCGCACCCAACGGCCGGCATCGTCAAACCAGTTGTGAAGAATCCTCCCAGGCTCTCGGACGCCCACGAGGTGGTGATGATCGTCGGTACTCGTAATCACGGACGATGCCTCCGGGGCCAGCCGCACGAACGAGCCGGCCCCCATCGTCATACGTGTACAACACTTCGCGGCCGGACGTGTCGTACGCACGAACGATGCGCTTGTGGTCATCGTAGTCGAAGGCGATGCTCTGTCCCTCGGACTCCATCCTCAAGAGCACCCCTGACGAATCACGCACGTACGTGATCCGATGTCCATCGGCATCGCGGCGCTCGACGAGCGAGCAGACCTCGTGCGGCGCCTGGCAATCGAGGAATGATGCGGTGGAGCCGTCCCTGAAGCGCATCTCCCAACGGGAGCCGGTCCAGAGCAGCAGTGCGCCATTGAACTCGGTGGGCGTGCTGTCGTGTCGGAGGACGGCGTGCTCCTGCGTATCGCCCGGCGAGATCCGAATGAAGTGAATCCGGCCGCCATCTGCGAGGATCAAGTCGGCCCACGGCACGCGCGGATCGCCGTCGCCGTAGAGCCACCACTCCCCGGGATGCGTCATGTCGAAGCCGAACGGGCGGGACCGACCGTCGCCGGAGTTGTACGTTCGCCTCAGGACGACTGGCAGCGGCGTGTTCACGACGAGGTCGTCGTCCTCGCGCGTGTAGACGCCTGTCGACAGATCGGCGCCGCCCTGGTGCCGGGGACGCCACAGCTGGTGAGACACGGCGGACGCCATGGGTATGGAGTCCGCTGTTGGGGCCGAGGCCATCGTGTTGCGATGCGCCGTCGCGCACGCCGCCGACGCGCTGCTGATAACTACGACGCACACCACGAATGTTTGCTCGATCCTCAACACGATGAGCGTCTCCTTCGCGCAAGCCGCCGCGCACTCGACCTTGGTGATATGCCGCTCTGGGTGTTCACGACGACGCGGACGCAGGGGACGCGCCAGCCCGCCGTCAACGTTGACTCGCCGTTGCAGTGAGTGCAGCGGCGCGCCCATCGAGCCGCTGCCGGCGCGAGCGCACGCGTTTGCTGATCACGGCGACGAGCAGCACGCCGACGAGAGCTGTCAACGCCCGAATGAACGGCGACTCGAACAGGCGCCACACATCGGACTGGCCGACGCCGCCTCGAGCGGCGGCAATGAGCGCGGCGGAGTTGTACCCAACGCCATCCTTGAAGACCAGTTCGACATTGCGCACGTCCGCGATGCGGACCGACGGATTGCCACGGACGACAACCAGGTCGGCGCGCTTGCCGACAGCCACCGTGCCGATTTCGTTGTTCTCGAACAGAAAGCTCGCGCCATGCTCTGTGGCGATGGCGATTGCCTCTTCAGGAGAAAAGCCCGCTTCAACGAGCAGTTCGAGCTCGCGCTGATCGCCAAAGCCCGCGACGATGCCGCCCCACCCGGTCGGATCGACGCCGGCCATCAGCCGGCCTCCGGCCTTCACGAACGCGCGCTCGAATGCCATCTCCTTCTGCAGCATCGCCGCCCAGAGGCGCGTCCCCGGATCGGTCACATCGAGCCATCTCTGGAGTGTCGCGCGATACGGCTCCCGCAGGCCCGGCGCCAAAACCTCGAGCGTGCGCGGATCATGAGCGGACTCGCGCCCCGCAAACATCTCGATCGCCGCCAGAGTGGAGGTGATCGTCACCCCATGACGCACAAGCTGGCCGATCATGCCTCGGATCCGATCGTCGCTGACCTCCATGCGCGCGAGCTCGGCGAACACGGCGTATTGGTTTGGACAGACATCCGGCTGCTTGTCCGAATAGAACTCCGTGTCGACAATCAGTCCGTGCTCCAGATTGTCGATGCCCGCCTGGGCGGCGTCGCGGAAACCGACGGCGCACAGGTGTCCGGTGATTCTGAATCCGCGCTCGTGCGCAGCCTGAATCGCCGCGCGCAGTTCCGCTCCGCGCAGCGTGACGTACACCTTCAAGGAGGTGGCGCCGGCGTCGGCCTGCGCGGCGACCTCTTGCGCGATGCCAGCGGGATCGGCGTTCGCGCTCGATGCATTGAGATAGCCGCCGGTGAGATGAATGTTCGGTCCAGGCTCTCGCCGATCATCGATCGCGCGTTTGAGCCGCACGTCGGCGGCCAGGTCAAGTGTGCCGGCTGTTCGAATGGTCGTCACGCCGGCGGCGAGATAGAGCTTGGCGAACACGTGCTCCGCCAGCGCCGCACGCGGCTCGGAATGGAGCGGCTGATACTCGTAAAACAGGTGCTCGTGCATGCCCACGAGGCCTGGGAACACCGTGTGGCCGCGGAGATCGAGCACGCGTGCAGATGGCGGCGCCGGCACACGGCCAGAGTCGCCGGCCGTTCGAATGCGTCCATCCTGGATGATCAGTGTCTGATCGTCTTTGCCCGGGCCGCCGGTACCATCGATGACGCGGACGTGGGTCAGCGCAAGGGTTGGCGCGGCCGTGCTCACGAACCGATCGACGGAGCTCCCGCACGCCGGCGCGGTGACAAGCGCGACGACCACTGCGGCTTTGCCGCATCGAGACATGATCGGCGCTCTGCGTGCAAGATTCGGGCGGGCTCGCCATGGGGGCAAGAGCGCGAGAATTGGCGAAGATCGATAGTTGGCCACAGATCCCACGCTGACAGTTATGTCAGGTGAAGCTCGAAAACCGTCTGCTGAAGCCAGACACCACGACACCGGAAGCCGGGTCCGAAAGACCCGGCCTACAATCGGTTGCTCTCTGCTACCATCCCGCGCATGAACAAACGGATCTTCGGCGGCACGATCGCAGCGGCGGTCGCCACGTCCGCCCTCCTGGCCGCTCAGGCGCAGACGCCCAACCCGAACGCACCGGCCAACTTCATCACGGTCAATTCACCAGTCACCGTGCTCACGCACGTGCGCGTCATCGACGGCACCGGCGCGCCGGCACGCGAGAATCAGACGCTCGTGATCCGCGATGGCCGCATCGCGGAGGTCGGCGGCGTCACGAGCATCACGCTCCCCGCGGGCGCGAACATCATCGACCTTCCCGGACGCAGCGTCATGCCGGGCCTCGTGATGATGCACGAGCACCTGTATTACCCCACCGGCCCCGGCGTCTACGGTCAGCTCGGCGAGAGCTTCACGCGGCTCTATCTCGCCGGCGGCGTGACGACGATGCGGACGGGCGGGAATACGAACGGCATCATGGACGTCAATCTCGCGCAGCGGATCGACGCAGGCGATATGGCCGGCCCCGCGATCGATGTGACCGCGCCGTACCTCAACGGCCCGAGCCCATTCCTGCAGATGTACGGCTTGAAAGACGCCGACGATGCGCGCCGCCAGGCGAGCTACTGGGCCGACATGGGCGCCACCTCGTTCAAGGCGTACATGCAGATCACGCGGGCCGAGCTGAAGGCGTCGATCGAAGAAGCGCACCGGCGCGGGTTGAAAGTCACCGGTCATCTCTGCTCGGTGACGTACGGCGAGGCCGCCGACCTTGGCATCGACAACCTCGAACACGGGTTCTTCGCGGCCACCGATTTCGTGGCCGACAAACAGCCCGATACGTGTCCCGGCCAGACGCGCGGACAGCAATCGATCGCCGCGCTCGACGAGAACAGCGCGCCATTCGCCGCGCTCGTGAAAAAGCTCGTCGACAGGCGGGTGGCGCTCACGTCGACGCTGACGGTGTTCGAGACGATGACGCCCGGACGTCCGATGCCGCGTGGCCTCGACGTGCTGACGCCGCAGCTCCGCGACCAGTTCCAGCGTGCGCACGATCGCGTGCAACAGACGGCCGCGTCCACCTACGCCACGCTGTTTCCGAAAGCCATGCGGATGGAGCGTGCGTTCGTGAAAGCGGGCGGCGTGCTCACCGCGGGCACCGATCCGACCGGATCGGGCGGCGTCATCCCTGGCTTTGCCGACCAGCGGCAGCTCGAGCTGCTCGTCGAAGAAGGCTTCACGCCGCTGCAGGCGATCTCCATCGGCACGCTGAACGGCGCGAAGTATCTCGGACGCGAAGCGACGATCGGCACCATCGCCGCCGGCAAACAGGCCGATCTCGTCATCGTCAACGGAGACCCGTCGACCACGATCGCCGATGTCCGGCGCGTGGAGACGGTGTTCAGGAAAGGGGTCGGCTACGATCCCGCGAAGCTCATCGCGTCAGTGTCGGGGCAGGTCGGACTATGGTGACACGTGTGTCGCCAATCGTCGCGGATTGGTTGCAACGCTCCATAAGCATGAAATTGTGAAGAACTAACGGAAACATTACGCGCGCGCGATCGGCGCCGTGCTTCCATCAAGGGATGAACATTTCGGAGTTGTTCATCCGCCGCCCGATTGCCACGAGCCTCATGATGCTCGGCATCGCCGGCATGGGCGTGGTCGCCTATCGCGTCCTTCCCGTCAGCGATCTGCCCAACGTTGATTTTCCGACGCTGAACGTGGGCGCGGGGCTGCCCGGCGGCGATCCCGGCACGATGGCGTCGGCGGTCGCCAGCCCGCTCGAGCGGCAATTCACGACGATCGCCGGCATCGACGAGATGACTTCGTCGAGCTCGACCGGAAGCTCGAACGTGACGCTGCAGTTCGATCTGAACCGCAACATCGACAGCGCCGCCGTCGACGTGCAGACCGCCATCGCCGCGGTGATGCCGTTGCTGCCCGCCGGCATGCCGGCGCCGCCGTCCTTCCGCAAGTTCAATCCCGCCGACCAGCCGATCATGTTTCTCGGCCTCACCTCGGATGTCGTGCCGATGTACGACTTGGACGACTACGCCGAAACCATGATCGCGCCGCGCATCTCGATGGTGTCGGGCGTGTCGCAGGTGCAGGTGCAGGGCGCGCAGAAGTACGCCGTGCGCGTGCAGGTCGATCCGAACAAGCTGCGCGCGCAGGGCATCGGGCTGAACGAGATCAACCAGGCGCTGCAGGACTGGAACGTCAACACGCCGACCGGGCAGCTGTTCGGTCCGCAGTCCACGTATAACATCCACGCGCAGGGACAGTTGATGCGGGCCGCCGACTTCAAGCCCATCATCGTCTCCTACGTGCGCGGTGCGCCGGTGCGGCTCGATCAGGTCGCCACGGTGCTCGACAACGTCGAAGACAACAAGAATGCGTCGTGGCTGTACACGAAGACCGGAGCACGGCGCGCGATCAACCTCCAGGTGATGCGCCAGCCGGGCAGCAACACCATCGAGGTGACCGACGCCATTCGCGCCCTGCTGCCGTCGTTCGAGACGCAGCTCCCGCCGTCGGTCCATCTCACCGTTCGCGGCGACCGTTCGAGAAACATCCGCGAGGCGTTCTCCGACATCCAGTGGACCATGCTCATCACGCTGGTGCTCGTCGTCGGGGTCATCTTCGCCTTCCTCCACAGCGGATCGGCCACGATCATCCCGGCGCTCGCGCTGCCGTTCTCGATTCTCGGCACCTTCGCCGTCATGGCCGTGCTCGGCTTCACCCTCGACAACCTGTCGATGATGGCGTTGATTCTCTGCATCGGCTTCGTCGTGGACGATGCGATCGTGATGCTCGAGAACATCGTGCGCCACATCGAGAAGGGCGAGGCGCCCCTCGAGGCCGCGCTTCGCGGATCGCGTGAGATCGGCTTCACGATCGTCTCGATGACCGTGTCGCTGGCCGCGGTGTTCATCCCGATTCTGTTCATGAGCGGCATCCTCGGCCGGCTGTTCCGCGAGTTCGCGATCACGATCACGGCCGCGATTCTGATCTCGGGCATCGTGTCGGTGACGCTCACGCCGATGCTGTGCAGCCGCTTCCTTCGCGCGGCGTCGCTGCACGCGAAGGGGCGCTTCGCCACCTTCATGGAGCGGCAGTTCACCCGGCTGTTCCACGCGTACGAATGGAGCCTCGGCGTCGTGCTGCGTCACCGCCCTGTCATGCTGGTCGTGTTCGCCGCGGTCCTCGTCGCGACCGTCGGGATGTTCACGATCGTGCCGAAGGGCTTCATTCCCGATCAGGACAACGATTCGCTGAACGTGAATGTGCAGGCGGCGCAGGGGACGTCGTACTACGACATGGTCGACAACGTGTCGCGGATCGCGAAAGTGATCAACGCGAATCCGAACGTCGACACGTTCTTCGCCAGCACGGGCGGCGGCTTCGGATCGATGAACCAGGCGCGCTTCAACGTGCAGCTGCTCCCGCGCCGCCTGCGGCAGCTTTCCGCAGCGGAGATCGCGCAGCAGATCCGGCCGCAGCTCCTGCGGTTTCCTGGATTCCGCGCATTCGTCAGCCTGCCGCCGGCGATTCAGATCGGCGGGCACATGGGCAATAGCTCCTACAACCTGACCGTGCAGAGCGCCGACACGTCGATTCTGTACGACTGGGCGACGAAGCTGGAGGCGGTAATCGCGACGCTGCCCGAGGTGCAGGACGTCTCCGACGACATGCAGATGAAGAGCCCGCGCGTGAACCTGGTGCTCGACCGGGACCGGACCGCGGCGCTCGGCCTGAACGCCAGCACGATCGAGACGGCGCTGTACGACGGCTTCGGCCCACAGTGGGCATCGACGATCTACGGACCCACCGCGCAGTACAAGGTGCTGCTCGAGCTCGATCCGAAATACCAGGAGCAGGCGGCCTCGCTCGAAAAAATCGCGTTCAAGGCGCCGAACGGCGCGCTCGTGCCGCTCGAGTCGGTGATGCACCTGCAGGAAACCGTCGGGCCGCAGACCGTGAATCACGTCGGCGAGCTGCCGGCCGTGTCGATTTCGTTCGGCCTGAAGCCAGGTGTGTCGCTCGGCGCCGCCGTTGATCACGTCAACCAGACAGCCGCCGCAGTGCTGCCGGAGACGGTCACCGCCACCTTCCAAGGTTCCGCGAAGACGTTCCAGCAGTCGATGCAGAATCTCGGCCTGCTGCTGTTCGTCGCCATCGGCGTCGTCTACATCGTCCTCGGCATGCTCTACGAGAGCTACATCCATCCGCTCACGATTCTGTCCGGGCTGCCGCCGGCCGGGCTCGGCGCGCTCATCACGCTGTATCTCTTCGGCAACGAGCTGAACATCTACTCGTTCGTCGGCCTCGTGATGCTGATCGGCATCGTCAAGAAGAACGCCATCATGCAGATCGACTTCGCGCTCGAGGCGGAGCGCCAGCATGGCAAGAGTCCGGCGGATGCGATTTACGAAGGGTGCTTGATCCGCTTCCGCCCGATCATGATGACGACGATGGCGGCGCTGTTCGGGGCGCTGCCGATTGCGATGGGCTTCGGCGCGGGGGGAGAAGCGCGGCGGCCGCTCGGCCTCGCCGTCGTCGGCGGGCTCGTCGTGTCGCAGCTGATCACGCTGTATCTGACGCCCGTCGTCTACACATACATGGCGGGGCTGGTGAAAACGCGCCGGATTCCGATGACCGTCACGGCCAAGCCCACGCCGGCGTAGGCGGAGTAGGGTACGTAGGGCGGGTCCTTTTGGACCCGCCCAAAGCCGGATCTAAAACTAAAAAGACCCGGCCTAGACCAGTCCTTCCCTGGGCGGCCGATGTAGAGTAGCGCGCATGGCCCGCTGCATCCGGTCTCGGACGCGATGGCTCCTTGCGCTGACGATCGCGGTCGGCCTCTGGTGGCCTCTCTACGCCGCCGATGCGCTGCCGCGGCGGCTCACCGATGCGCAGTTCTGGCACCTCATCGCTGACGTGTCCGAGTTGAATGGCACGTTCCGGTCCGACAATCTGCTGTCGAACGAGGTGGGGATGCAGGATGTGATCCCCGAGCTGACGCGCGTGGCGAAAAGCGGCCGCGTGTACATCGGCGTCGGCCCCGAGCAGAACTACACCTACATCGCCGCGGTGCGACCGGCGATGGCGTTCATTGTCGACGTGCGGCGCGGGAATCTCGATCTGCAACTGATGTACAAGGCGCTGTTCGAGCTCTCCGCAGATCGCGCGGAATTCGTCTCGAGACTGTTTTCCCGGCCGAGGCCGGACGGCGTCGGCGAGGCGAGCAGCGCGTCGGCAATCTTCGCCGCGTTCATGCCGGTGCCCGCGAGCGAGTCGCTCTTCAAATCGAATCTGCAGGCGGTGCTCAATCACCTGACGCGCACGCACGGATTTCGGGCTGTTGGCTGAGGATCTGACCGGGATTGGCGACGTCTATCGTGCCTTTCTCGAATTTGGTCCCGCGATTCAGTATTCGTCGACAGGGCGATCGGGCGGCCGGAACCAGCCGACCTACGCCGACCTGATGACGGCGACCGATGCAGGCGGCCAGGCGCGCAGCTATCTCGCCACCGAGGATCGCTTTGCGTTCGTCAAGGATCTCGAGGCGCGCAACATGTTGGTGCCGGTCGTCGGCAACTTCGGCGGGCCGCGCGCGATCCGCCGGGTTGGCGCGTACCTGAAAGGGCACGGCGCGACGGTGTCGGCGTTCTATCTCTCGAATGTCGAGCAGTACCTCCGCATGGACGGATTGTGGGGGGCATTCTGCGCCAACGCCGGGACGCTTCCGCTCGACGAGAGCAGCCTGTTCATCCGGTCGGTGCGCGGCGGACAATCCGGCCAGCCGTTCGGTTTCGGCCTGACGTCTGAGCTGGGGTCGATGATCGCGGAGACCAAGGACTGCGCCCCGTCCGGCCGATGACCCGCGTTGGCTTCATTGACCTTCATCGCGGAGCCACGAAGAACACGACGATCACGAAGAAGTCTTGGCCACAAGCCCTCCCCGGCCACTACGTTCTTTGATAGTATTCGCAGCACTATGCAGACCTCTCTTCGCCGCCTTGTGATGTTTGGGCTCCCGCTGATCGTGCTGTGCGTGATGACCGTCGTGCCGTCCGGACAGTCCGGCGGCGGCGGCACGCCTCCGGTGATCAATCAATCGGACGACCCGGTGCTCGGGGCGTTCCGGTTCCGATCGATCGGGCCCGCCAGTATGGGCGGCCGCATCGACGACATCGCGGTGTCCGAGAGCGATCCGAGCATCATCTATCTTGGCTACGCGGTTGGCGGCGTGTTCAGGTCCACGAACAACGCCACCTCGTTCGAGCCGGTGTTCCAGACATACGGCACCGCGTCGATTGGCGACATCGCGATTCATCCAACCAACCCCGACATCGTCTACATCGGCACCGGCGAGGCGAACAACCGGCAGACGGCATCGTTCGGCGACGGCATCTACAAAACCACGGACGGTGGAAAAACGTTTACGCACCTTGGGCTCACCGAGACGCAGACGATTGCGCGCATCGTGATCGATCCGAAGAATCCCGAAACGGTGTACGTCGCCTCACCCGGCCACCTGTTCGGCGCGAGCCCCGACCGCGGCATCTACAAAACGACCGACGGCGGCAAGACGTGGAACCAGATCAAGTTCATCGACAACGACACGGGCTTCACCGACATCGCGTTCGATCCGGTCAACAGCAACACGGTGTATGCCGCGAGCTACCAGCGGCGGCGCAGCGGCTGCTGCTTCAATGGCGGCGGACCGGGCAGCGCCTTGTGGAAGAGCACCGACGCCGGCAAGACGTGGACGAAGCTGACGGAGCACGGGCTGCCGCCCGGCACCTACGGGCGCATCGCGCTCGACGTCTCCCGCTCGAACCCGAACGTCGTCTATGCGCAGATCGAAGCAGCGGAGACGGGCGCGCCGGAGCGGACACCGGCGGTTGAAGCGGGCGCCGCGACGGAAGCCACGCCACCCGGTGCTGCGGCGGTGACGCCGCCGGGAGGGACAGGAAGGGCTGGAAGGGCAGGAGGGGCAGGACAGCCCGCAGCCGCGGCCTCCGAACCCGGGGGACGCGGTGGACCGTCGTTCGACTGGTGCAACAATGGCGGCCCGACGCGCGGATACCAGGCGGGCCGCGGCGGCGGAGGCGGCGGGCGCGCCGAGCAGCAGCCACCAGCGGGCTGGACGCCGCCGGCGCTCGATCCCAAGAAGGGCGGCTTGCTGCGATCGGATAACAAAGGCCAGTCGTGGACGCTCCTCAGTAACTGCGACGCGCGTCCCATGTACTTCAGCCAGCTGCGCGTCGATCCGTCCAACGACAAGACGATTTACGTGGCGGGCCTGCCGGTGGCGAAGTCGCTCGACGGCGGCAAGACGTTCGCGACGCTCGACGCAGCCGGCGGCAACGACTCGCCCGGACACGTCGATCAGCACGCCATCTGGATCGATCCGAAGAATCCGAAGCACATCATGATCGGGAATGATGGCGGCCTCGATATCAGTTGGGATCAGGGCAAGACGTGGGACTTCGTCAACACGATGGCCACCGGGCTCGCGTACGTCGTCACTGCCGATATGCGCCACCCGTACTACGTCTACATCGGACTGCAGGACAACGGCAGCTGGGGCGGCCCCAGCGCTGTGCGCGGCCGCGGCGGCATCATGAACTCCGACTGGTTTGGCATCGGCGGCGGCGACGGCTTCTACACCGCGGTCGATCCGAGCGACTACAACAACGTCATCACTGAATCGCAGGACGGCAACACCAACCGCTACGACCTGCGGACCGGGCGCGGCCAGAGCATTCGCCCGCGTGCGCCGGCGGCGGCGCGCGGTACAACAGGAGGGGCTGGTAGGGCAGGAGGGGCTGGAGAGGCGGGACGGGCTGGAGGAGCAGGGGGAGCAGGAGCGCCGGGAGGAGCCGGAGAGGCCGACCAAGCGGCGCCGCCCGTACAGGTCGGCGGAGCAGAAGCGCAGGCGGGCGGACGAGGCGGTCCACCGAACGTGCTCAACGCGCACCCGGGCGATCAGTACCGCTTCAACTGGAATACGCCGGTCGTCATGTCGCCGCACAACCCGAAGATCGTCTGGTTCGGCGGCAATCGTTTGTTCAAATCGTACAACCAGGGCGACACCTGGGTAGCCAGCGGCGATCTCACGAAGCAGATCGATCGCAACACCGTGTCGCTGATGAGCGTACCCGGTAACGTGACGCAGCTCTCGAAGAACGACGGCGTCGTCTCCTACAGCACCATCATCTCGATTTCCGAATCGCCCGTGCTTCCGGGCGTGGTGTGGGCAGGGACCGACGATGGGAATTTACAGGTGAGCCAGGACGGCGGCGAGAACTTCACCGAGGTCAGCAAGAACCTGCCCGGTCTGCCGCCGAACAACCAGTACTGGATCTCGCGGGTCGACGCATCCCATTTCGACGCCGGAACGGCGTACGTCGCCGTCGACGGACATCGCAGCGACGACCTCAGGCCGTACGTCTTCGTCACCCACGATTTCGGCAAGACGTTCCAGAGCGTCTGCGGCAACCTGCCGCCCTCGGGCAACGTGCAGGTGATCCGCGAAGATCCGAAGAACAAGAATCTGCTCTACGTCGGGACGGAGTTCGGGCTCTTCGTGTCGCTCGACGCCGGGAAGACGTGGAAGAAGTTCATGACCAACTACCCGACAGTGCGCACGGACGACATTCTCGTGCACCCGCGCGACAACGATCTGATCGTCGCGACGCACGGCCGCAGCGTATGGATTGTCGACGACATCTCGCCGCTGCAGCAACTGACGCCGGAGGTGATGGCGCAGGACGCGTTCCTGTTCAACGTCCGCCCGGCGATTGCGTACCTGAACGACCAGCAGCACGGACAGCAGGTCGGTGGACAGAAGGTGTTCATCGGCGAGAACGCGCCGCGGGGCGCGTCGATCGACTATTACCTGAAGGGCGCGGCGTCGGGCGACGTGAAGATCTCGATCGCGGATGCGGCTGGCAAGGTCATTCGGACGATGGACGGCACCAAGCACGCCGGCATCAATCGTGTGCTCTGGAATCTGGCGCCGAATCCAGTGGCCAACGCGCAGCCGGGCGGCGGGCGAGGCGGTCAGCCCCAGCCGGTCGAGGCCGGCACGTACATCGTCACGCTCACGATCGGCGGCAAGACGATGACCAAGCCGGTGACGGTGCTCGAGGATCGCTGGTTGAACGAACGGTAATTGCATGGAGACGCACGTCAAGGTGCTCGGCGTGCTTCACATCGTGCTGGGCGCGCTCGGCGTGCTCAGTGCGCTGGTGCTGGTGTTGATCTTCGGCGGCGCCGCCGGGATCGTCGGGGCAACCGGCGAGCCCGAGGCGCACATCGCGATCCCGATCATCGGTATCACCGGGACCGCGCTGATCCTCTTCGTCCTGGTGCGATCGCTGCCGGGCATCCTGGTCGGCTTCGGGCTGCTGAAGTATCGATCGTGGGCGCGGATCGCCGGCATCGTGCTGTCGATCCTCGATCTGATCTGGCTGCCGTTCGGCACGATCGTGGGCATCTACGGACTGTGGGTGCTGTTTTCGACTGACACCGAGCGGTTGTTCACGGGATCGCCATCCGTTCCCCCGCGGGGCTGACGTAGCGCGAAGGCCGTAGCGTGAAGGCTTTCAGCCGAGCGCCGAGTAGCGCGAAGGCCGTAGCGCGAAGGCTTTAGCCGAGCGCCGAGCGCCGCCGCACGCCTGCACGCGTTGGCTTGCGACGCGATAGAGTAAGCGCATGAAGTATTTCGCCCTCCTCTACGATTTCGTTCCAAATTTCCTCGCGCGGCGGGTTGAGTTTCGCCCGGCACATCTGCAGCGCGTGCGCGAGGCGCACGAACGCGGCGAGCTGCCGATGGCCGGCGCGCTCGGCGATCCGCCAGACGCCGCACTGCTCGTGTTTTTCGCACCCTCTGCCGCCACGGCGGAGACATTTGCGAAAGAGGATCCGTACGTGACCAACGGACTGGTCGTGCGGTGGCAGGTGCGGCCGTGGACGGTGGTGACCGTGCCTGGCGGCGCGGCCGGAAAGCAGGTCTGAGATGGTCGCGAGATATTGGTCCGCGCGCGCCCGGCGCGACACCGCGCCGCAGTACGCAGAGCACTTCACGCAGCATGTCCTGCCCGTTCTGCAGAAGGTGGACGGCTATGTGACGGCAACTGTGCTGCAGCGCGAGGTCGGCCACTCGATCGAGATCGTCGTCATCACGTACTGGCAGTCGATCGACGCGATCCGCGGGTTCGCCGGCGACGATCTGGAAACGGCCGTCGTCTCGGCCGACGCGACTCCGCTCTTTTCGGACTACGACCGCCGCGTCAGGCACTACGAGGTGTTGTTGAAGGACATCCGATCGTGAGGAGGGCAAACGCGTCAGCCGAGCGTCGCGGCGCGGGATCCCGCTCGGCTAAAGCCTTCGCGCTACGGCGTGTTGCGCGGAGCCCGCTCGGCTACAGCCTTCGCGCTATGGCGTGTTGCGCGGACCCCGCTCGGCCGCGCCCAGTGTACCGGCGATCTGCAGCGCGAAGGCGTTAGCCGAGCGTCTCAGCATGGAAAAAATTCTCGTGAGCGCCTGTCTGCTCGGCGAAAGGGTCCGCTACAACGGCGGCGCCGCCACAAGCGACGACCCGTCGCTGCAGCGCTGGCTCGCGGAGGGGCGCGTTGTGAGCTTTTGTCCGGAAGTCGCCGGTGGGCTCGGCACGCCAAGGCCGCGAGCCGAGCGGCGCGGCGTTCTGGTCATCACCGAAAACGGCGAGGATGTGACGAGCGCGTTTGCCCGCGGCGCGGAACTGGCGCGCGAGGCGGCGCGTCAGCATCGCATTCGTGTCGCCGTGCTCAAGGATGGCAGCCCCTCGTGCGGCAGCGGCTACGTGTACGACGGCACCTTCACCGGTCGACGGACAGACGGCGCTGGCACGACGACAGACGCGCTGCGCTCCGACGGCATTCGCGTATTCAACGAGCGGCAGATCACCGAGGCGGCGGCGTACCTGGCCGTATTGGACGCGACGTGACGCAGCCGTCCGAGATGGTCCGGCCGGCGCCGCGCGTCAGGCCGCAGCGCGTGTGACCGTCAGCCGATTCGCGCCGGCGCCCACCGGCTACCTTCACCTCGGGCACGTGCTCAACGCGATCCACGTGTGGGGCCTGACACGCGCGCGCGGCGGCCGCGTGCTGCTGCGGATCGAAGATCATGATCGGCAGCGCAGCCGGCCGGAATTCGAGCAGGCGATTGTGGAAGATCTCGCCTGGTTGGGATTTGTCCCGGACGGGCCGACACACAGGTCGGCCCCTTCGATTGGAGAGTACGGGCGGACCCCTTCGATTTTGGATGACGGGTCGGCCCCTGCGATTCGGGAGGGCGGGCAGGCCCCTGCGATACCGGTAGGGGCGGACCCATGTGTCCGCCCGATCCGACAGAGTGTCCGCCCAATCCGACAGAGCGATCGCGAATCGATCTACGACGAGGCGCTTCAGCGCTTACGTGACGCGGGACTCGTATACGCGTGCGAGTGCTCGCGCGCGGCAATCGTCGGGACACACAAGCTGCAGGGGCGCGACGGCGAATGGCGTTATCCCGGCACGTGCGCGACGAAACATCTGGCCGAAGGACGCGGACGCGGCCTGCGGGTGCGAGTACCCGACACCACTGAACGCTTCGACGATCTTCGGCACGGACCTCAGTCGCAGCGCCCGTCCGAGCAGTGCGGCGACCTCCTCGTGAAAGACCGCGACGGCAACTGGACGTATCAGTTCGCCGCGACCGTCGACGACGACGTGCAGGGCGTCACGCTGGTGATCCGCGGCGACGATCTGCTGGCGTCCACAGGGCGGCAGCTCTTGCTCGCGCGCATGCTGGGGCGTCAAACGCCGCCGCAGTTCCTGCATCACGCACTGCTGATGAAGAGCCCAACGCAAAAACTGAGCAAGTCTGACGGCGACACCGGCGTCCGCGACCTGCGCGCGCGCGGCTGGACGGCGCCGGCGGTGATTGGCGAGGCGGCCTTCCGGGGCGGGTTGATTCCCGAACTGCGGCCGCTGGACGCCGCAGAAATGTCGCTTATCATGGTGCGGTGATGCGCTGCGGAACCCGCGCGATTCGCGTCGTCGCGATGGTGTTCGCGATTGGTATGGCCGCGGCGGGCAACTGCGCCGCGGCCGGCGAAGGCTTCTATTGCACGGGAGCAAATTACCTCGCCTACGAATTCAACGGCGACGGAATCCACCCTGGCCTGCACCGGTTGTGGGTCGTGAATCTCGCCAGCCCGAGCGGTGCGTCGGTCCCGGCGTCCGTCGAGCTCGATGGGTTTCAGACGCGCGCCATCCGGTGCCTGAGAGACTCGGTCGAACTGCTCACGACGTCAAGCGTGGTCGCCGTCTTGCTCGACGCCACGAACCAGCCCCAAAGCCCGCGTTCACGTCCCATCGTCGCTCACGAGCGGCCGGCTGTTTTCGCCGCTCCGGAAAGCCTGGGCGCATCCGCCGACGCCTTCGTTGCCCGCGACCTTCCCAAGCGGATCCCACTCGACACACCGGCAACGTCGTCGCGCTACGTGCTGGAGCTGACCGGCGCGCCCCATCGTCTCCCCGATCGGTCCGTCAGGCCGTGCGAGCTGGACGCAGAAACGCGGCTGCTGCGCCTGAATGCTGACGGCGCCGCCGACGCGGTGCTCAGCGTCTTCAAAGGCATCGTCGTGCATCAGTGCGTCCCAACTGAATTCGACGCCGAGAATGCCGACGGCACCGGCAGCGCATTGCCGACGCCGGCGTGCGCGGCGCCGCCGGGACGGCAGGCGAGGCAGATCGCGGGCGAAGTCGTCGAAGGGGCCGACGTCACGCAGCCGATTGGTCCATTCCAGCTGCAGCTGCGGAGCGAAGGCGAGGATGGCTGGGACCTCGCGCTGCTCGAGGCTGGCCGAGCCGACAATCTCGCGCAATTGAGCAGCCCGCCCCACGGACCGGCGCCGCTCGACATCTTCCCGTGGCACTTCCGCAACGACGACAACACCGGGCCGCCCGTGTCGGGCTCCGACCTTGGCCGGCACCGCGAGTTTGTGTTTTCGCCGGAAATCGGACGCACGATGACGTTCAACCTCGACACGCTCGCGGAGGATCGGGAGCGCGCGGCCGCCTACGGTCGCGGCACGTTCGACATTCTGGAGTATGAGATGACGCCGCGGCAGTTGGGCGAATCGCCCCGCGTGCTGTGGATGAAATTTGCCGTCTGCCTCACGTGGCCGCAGTAGAATTCACGCACACGAAGGAGTGTCGCCATGCGCGCAAATGAACGGGTCAGGTGCGTCTCGGGTTGGATGGGAATGCTGGTAGCGATCGCCGCGTCGGGCGCGATGCTGTCGGCCCAGGCGCGCCGGCCGCTGTCGCTCGACGATCTCGGAGCCATCAAGGAAGTTCGGGACCCGCAGTGCTCGCCCGACGGGCGCGCGGTCGCGTTCGTCGTCTCCACAACGGACGTGAAAGAAGACAAAACCCACTCGCACATCTGGATGGTCGACGTCGACGGCGCCAGCGAGCGGCAGGTCACGTCGAGCCAGGACAGCGAAGGCACGCCGAAATTCAGCCCCGACGGCAAGTACCTCTCGTTCACCTCGTCGCGGCCCGGCAAGGCGAAAGGGAATCAAGTGTGGCTGCTCGATCGGAGCGGCGGCGAAGCGTTCCAGCTCACCGAGCTGAAGGGACGGCTCCAAGGCTACGAGTGGTCGCCCGATTCGAAGCGCCTGGCGCTGGTCGTCGGCGATCCTGATTCGGATGCGGAGACGGCGACCGAGAGCGGCGAAGGGAGCGGCAAGCCGAAAGTGCCGAAGCCGATCGTCATCGATCGCTACAAGTACAAACAGGATGTGCAGGGCTATCTCCTGTCCGGGCGCCACACGTACATCGATCTGTTCGACATCGCCTCGAAGAAGCTCGATCGGCTGACGACGTCGAAGATCGACGAGTCGTCGCCGTCGTGGTCGCCTGACGGCAGCCGCATCGCGTTCATGAGCAATCGCGCCGCCGATCCCGATCGCGAGCCGTCGAGCCAGCTCTTCGTCGTCGACGCCAAGCCGGGCTCGACCGAAAAAGCGTTGACGCCAGAGACGAGCCGGGGCGGACGCGGCCGCGCCGAGTGGAGCGCCGACGGGAAATGGCTCGCCTTGCTGGAAGGCGACGACAAGAAATACGGCGCGTACGGCATGGAGCATCTGACGCTGGTTGCCAGCGATGGCGCCAGCGCGCCGACGCGTGTGAAGGCGACCGAGGATCTGGATCGCGGCGTCGCCTCGCCGCATTTCAGCGCGGACGGCAAGGCGGTGACGGTCCTGGTCACCGACGATCGCTCCGTGTACCCGATCCGCGTGACGCTCGCCACCGGCCGCGTCGATCGGTTGATGACGCCGCCGGTCGCCATTTCCGGCGAGACGATGGCTGGAAGCTGCGCCGCGGCGCTATCGGGCGGCGACGCGAAGCCGACCGAGGTGTACCGCGTCGATCCAACGGGCGGCGCACTCACGCAAATCACGCATCAGAACGACGCGCTGTTCTCGCAACTGGATCTCGGCGCGACCGAAGAGGTCGGCTTCAAGGCGAAGGATGGCACCGAGGTGCACGCGCTGCTGACGAAGCCGGTGGGCTACGTCGCCGGTACGAAGGTCCCGCTGCTGCTGCGGATCCACGGCGGGCCGAACTCGCAGGAGCAGCACACCTTCAGCTTCGAGCGCCAGTTGTTCGCGGCGAATGGGTACGCCGTGCTCGCGGTGAACTACCGCGGCAGCGCCGGGCGCGGCCAGAAATTCTCGCGCGCGATTTTCGCCGACTGGGGACATCACGAGGTCGAGGATCTGGAAGCCGGCCTGGAGTACGTCATCGGGACGGGCATCGCAGATCCGAACCGCCTGGGCGTCGGCGGCTGGAGCTACGGCGGCATCCTCACCGACTACATGATCGCGAGCGATCCGCGCCTCAAGGCGGCGATCAGCGGCGCCGGCACGGCGTTCACCGTGTCGTTCTACGGCACCGATCAGTACATCATTCAGTACGACTACGAGATCGGTCCGCCGTGGGATCCGAAGGCGTGGGAGACGTACCAGAAACTGTCTTATCCGTTCCTGCACGCCGATCGCATCAAGACGCCGACGCTGTTTCTCGGCGGCGAAAAAGATTTCAATGTGCCGGTGCAGGGCGGCCAGCAGATGTATCAGGCGCTGCGCAGCCTCGGCATCGACACGCAGCTCGTGATTTACCCGGATCAGTTCCATGGCCTCACGCGCCCGAGCTACATTCGCGATCGCTACGAGCGCTACCTGGCCTGGTACGACAAATACTTGAAGCAGACGCGTCCGACGACGAACGCGGAAGGGCAGTAAACAGAGAATTGGTGAGTTGGTAAATTAGTAAATTGGTAAATCTGTAAATTGGTGACTTGGTGAACGAATCGCCAATTCACGACTGGCCAATCCGCTAACTCACCAACTCACCAATTTACCAACTCACCAACTGCACGGAGTATCACCGGATGTATATCATCTGGCAGATCGTCATCGGTATCCTTGCCGGCTTCCTCGCGGGCAAGATCATGCGCGGACGCGGCTACGGCCTTCTCGTCGATCTTCTCCTCGGGATCGTCGGCTCGATGCTCGGCGGCCTGATCTTCAGCTTTCTCGGGTTGTATTCGTCAGGCCTTCTCGGCGAGCTGGTCGTCGCGACTGTTGGCGCGGTGCTGCTGATCTACATCGTGCGGCGCATCCGCGGGTAGCGCGAGAAAAGTTCCAGCTATTCGGTGCGCAGCGCGGTCATCGGATCGATCTGCGTGGCGCGCCGCGCAGGGATATAGGTGGCGAGCGCCGCCACCGCGAGCAGCAGCAGCGCCACGGAGGCGAAGGTCGGGGCATCGAGCGGCTTGACGCCGAACAGCAGCGACTGCAGCGCCGGGGCCAGCGCGGCCGCCGCGGCCGTGCCGATCGCCACGCCGACGATGGCCAGCCCCAACCCTCCGCGCACGATCATCCCCACCACCGCAGAAGGATTCGCGCCCAGCGCCAGACGAATGCCGATTTCCTGTGTCCGCTGCGCGACCGCATACGCGACGACGCCGTAGATGCCGATGGCGGCCAGCAGCAGCGCCATCGCGGCGAGGCTGGCCATCAGCAGCATGTTGAACCGCTGCGGTGCCGCCGAGGCGGCCAGGGTTTCGGTTAGCGGCTCGAGGTTCGCCATCGCGAGGCGACCATCAAGGAGGTGGATGGCATCGCGTATACTCGCGCCGATCGTCTCGGTGCCTCCGCCTCCCCGAACCACCACGAACATCGACCGAAGTTGCCGAACGCTGAAATCACGGGCGGTGCTGGAGCGCTCGATCTGGTCGACGGGCACGTATACCTGCGCTTCGGCAGCGGCGTCGAGCGAATCCTGCTTCACGTCACTCACCACGCCGACCACGGTCAACCATGGATTGGACGATTGCTCGTCACCCCATTTGAGGCGTTTGCCGATCACATCCTGGTCCGCCCAGTACCTGACGCGCCAGCCCCTCGGTGACGATGGCGACAGCTGCGCCCTGTTCATCGTCATGCGGCGTGAAATAGCGGCCACGCAGAAGGGTCGCGCCAATCGCCTGCAGGTACTCGGCGCTGACCGCCGTGGTGCCAGCGATATTGAGCCGCGCATTCGGCGGCGGCGCGTACTGGTCCGGCGTGAACATCCGCTCGAAGCGACGGCCCTTCAGCGGCAGCGTCTCCCCTATGCCCGCGAACTGGACGCCCGGGCGCGCGCGCAGCCGATTGAGCAGCTGGCGGTACAGCTCGCGCTCTCGCACGGCATCCGAATAGTGCGCCGCGGGCAAGGTGACATATCCGGCCACCGCATTCTCGGGCCTGAACCCGGCGCTCGTTTCGAGCAGATCATGAAAGCTGCGGACGAGCAGACCGGCGCCGACCAGCAGCACGAGCGCCACTGCCATCTCCGTGACGATGAGCGCCGATCGCAGCCGCTGATGGCCGACGGTTCCGCTCGACGCGCCGCGATCATTCAACGCGTCCGAGCGACGCCGGCTGGTGGCGGCCAGCCCCGGGATGATGGCCACGACGACGCTGGTGGCGACAGCGATGACGACGGTGAACAGCAGCGCGCGCCAGTTGAACGCCAGCTGGGTGAGGAGCGCGAAACGCGTGGGAATGAACTGCGATAGCGCGCCGGTGACCCACCACGCGAGAAGACCACCGAGACCTGCACCCAGAACCGCCAGCACCGCGGTCTCCGAGATGAGCTGTCGCACGATGCGGCCGCGGCTCGCACCGAGCGCGATGCGCACGGCCACTTCTTTTTCCCGGCGTGCGCCGCGCGCCAGCAGGAGGTTGGCGACGTTCACGCACGCGATCAGGAGGACGCACGCCACCGCTCCGATGAGCGCCAGCACCAGCGAGCGGACCGCGCGTGAGATCTGATCGCCGAGCGGCTGCACAATGGCACTGAAGGCCATCATTCCGGAGCGGTCTGCCGTCATGAAATCGTGGACGATCCGCTGGGCGATGGCGTTGACGTCGGCGCTCGCCTGCGCGACGGTCACGCCGCTCTTCATGCGCGCAATCCCGTTGTAGTCCCAGTTATCGCCGCGAGCCTGCAATTCGCTGGGCGTCAGGGACATCGGGATCCACAGATCTGTTGTGGAGACAGTGTCGGTCCCTCGCAGCGGAAATTCGAATCCGCGAGGCATGACGCCAATGACGCGGTACGGCACGCGGTCGAGATGAACAGTCCGGCCGAGTACCTGCGGATCCGCGCCAAACCACCGCTGCCAGAGGCCGTCGCTGATCACGCAGACAGCGCCGGCGTGGTCGTCTTCCTCGGTGGTGAACGTGCGGCCCAGCGCCGGATGCACGTCCAGGACCGAGAAGAAGCTCGCGGTCGCGCGAACGGCTTGCACGCGCTCCGATTCGCGGCCGCCCGAAAGCTCGAAGGCGCGGGGCGTCCAGCCGCCGGCCGCGTCGAGCGTGTGGTTCTGCCGTTGGTAGTCGACGAGATCGGGCGCAGTCAGCCGAAGCGGCCTGTCGCCGATCAGCGGCACGATTTCGTTGATCGAGACGAGTCGATCAGAATGAGGAAACGGGAGCGGGTTCAGCAGCGCCCGGTCGGCCATGCTGAAGATCGCCGTGTTCGCGCCGATGCCGAGCGCGAGCGTCACGATGGCGGCGATCGCGAAGGATGGGGAGTGCCGAAGCTGCCGAACGGCATACCGCGCATCGGCCCATGCATCGTCGGCCATGCGCCATCGCCAGATGTCGTGGCTGCGTTCCGCGATGAGCGTGACGTTGCCGAATTCGCGGCGGGCTCTCGCCACCGCCTCGTCGCGCGGGACTCCCTGCTCGATCAGGGCGTCGATCTTCTCGTCGAGATGCTGGCGGATCTCGTCCGCGAGATCGCGGTCGGCTGTGCGTCGCGCGCGGAGACCGTCGAGCCAGCTCATCGCGGTGCCGGCGCCAGGACGAGACGGATGCCTTCCAGCATCCGCTCGAAGCGCGAGACCTCCTGGCCAAGATGCTTCGCCCCGGCGGCGGTGATTGCGTAGACGCGGACGCGCCGGCCGGTGGCCGACGTGCGCCAGGACGCCTTCACCCAGCCGGCTTTCAGCATCCGCTGCAGCGCCGGATAGAGCGATCCTTCCTCGATCTGCAGCAGGTCGTTCGATGCCTGCTTGATGTGCTGCACCAGCGCGTAGCCGTGCAGCGGCCGCCGCTGGAGCGTCTGGAGCACCATCATCTCGAGCGCCCCAGGAAAGAGGTCCTTGCGCATAACCCTATTTTACTCTATGCCTAGAGTAGCATCGGCTAGGCGGGTCCCGTCAAGTGCGAACCACGAAGCGCACGAAGAGAAGAGACTTGTCTATAGAGGGAGGCCAGTGGTGGCGGAGGCGGGATCGGACGCTGCGTCTGCAGACTGGTGCGCTTTGAGGAGGAGCCCGCGCGTCAGATCGACGATGTCTTCGACCCACAGCGGCTTGTAGAACAGCTCCGCGCCGAGCTCCTGCATCTCGACCGCGAGCGCATCGGTGATGCAGTGATCGCCGGTGATGATCGCCACCGGCATGTCGCGGCGTGCGTCGTGCGCGCGGAGACGATAGAGAAAACCGAGGCCGTTGATGAGCGGCATGCGCAGGTCGAGAATGATGGCGTCGGTGTGGCCGGTCTCGATCGTGTGCAGGCCGATTTCCGCGTTGGGTGCCGTCCGGACCTCGTATCCTTCCAGGCGCAGGGTATGGGCGAACGTGTCCCGGACGCCCTCATCATCGTCGATGACCAGAATGCTGTTAGCCATTTCAGTGCGCCTGAGCAAAGGGCGCAACCGTGGTGCGCGCGGCGATCAGCAGCCCCTCCAGTTGTTCCTCGCGCACCAGCGCCTTGGAGACGTCGCCGAAGTACTCGACGATGGAGCCGCCGGCGTGATGGATGGCGAGCCGGTAGGGGCCATTTTGACCGAGGGCGATCAGCTCCCAGCGAACGAGATCGGGGCCTGCCATGAAGCAATTTGCCATTGGGTGTACGCAGAGCACACTCAAGGGCAATGCCGTCCTGAACGTGCACGATCTTGCGCACAATTACCGATGCTGGCGCCATGGCGCCTGCCAGATTCGTAATCGCCTGACTCCGAACGGGTCAGTATGAGAAAAGGGGACGGGAGTCGTTTTTGTCGTCGACGCTGTGTCCGCCTTGGGAGCAGAAAAGCTAGGGAAACCGCGAGTCGTTTCTAGGACCCCGTGTGACCAAACCCGCCAGCGCCCCGGCCGGTCGCCGGCAGCAGATCCATCGGCTCCCACGCCGCACGACTCACGGGCGCGATCACGAGCTGCGCGATGCGCATGCCGGGCAGCACCGCGAACGGCTCGGCGCCGTGATTGATCAGCAGCACTTTGACTTCGCCGCGGTAGTCGCTGTCGATCGTCCCCGGGGCATTCAGCACCGTGACGCCGTGCTTGTTCGCGAGCCCTGAGCGCGGCCGGACCTGCGCCTCGAAGCCCGGCGGCAGCGCCATCGCGAAGCCGCACGGAATCAACGCGTATCCCCCGGCTCGAGGATCCGCGCTTCGGCCAGCGATGCGCCGAGATCCATGCCGGCCGCGTCGGCCGAAAAATATTCAGGCAGCGGCAGGTCGGACGAGCCGACGCGGGCGATGGGAATGCGCACTGAGGTCATGCTCACATACTATCGTCGTTCTTCTGATCGTCGTACCGTCTCAGATCGCTGCGCGGTCGCGCCGCCCTATTTCGAGCGCTCGATCACGTCGTAGTAGGTCTGGATCCGGCCGTCGCGGAACGCGGCGATTGCGTCTGCCATCGGCTCGATCAAGGTCGCCGACCGGATCTGCCCGTTCGCGGTGGACGAGGGATAGCGGGCGCCCATGTTGAAGAAGGCGCGGATGAAGATGCCGTGCTCGTCGAGCGGCAGCGTGGCCACGTTGCCGAAGAATCGCTTCCACGCGTCGCTCTGAAACAGATATTGCTCCACGTTCGAGGTGTAGAACCAGCTCACCGTGGCATCGTGCTCCTTGAGGTACCGGCCGACGGCGCGAATCGTCTTGTCGCCGGCGAAATCGCCGGTGAGCGGCACGATCAGATTCTTGCGCTCCATCGTGCGCAGCGCCTGGTAGGACTCGTCGGTGGCGAGATAGCTGTGGCGTCCGCCCTGGTCGTCGGTTTCGAGCATCAGCTCCGCGTAGCTCGGAAACCATCGTCCGCCGAATTGACGGGGAAACGAATAGCGCAGCTCGGGGCCGCCGATGAAGAACGCGCGGTCGACGTATTCGAGGCTCTGCGCGTCCTGGCGGCTGAGCGTGAAGCCATGGTGCTTCGTCAGCCGATCGAGCACGGCCTGCAGGTTCTTCTGAAACAGCGCTTCGTCGGCCGGCGCCGCCATGAACGCGTCGAACAGCTCCTCCGGCGTGGACGTGCGCCCGAGGCCGGCGGGCCGATAGCGCGAGAACAGCCGCGACACGAAGTCGGCGCGGTCCTCTGACATCTCGATCATCGCCTTGTACATCAGGTGCAGCAGCAGGTTCTGCCGCCTGATGTCGATGATGAAGACGAGGCGGGGCGCGAGCGCCGCCACATACGTGAAATTCTGATCCGGACCCACGCCGATGTAGACGCCCGACTTGGCCGGATGATCTTTCAGCGCGGGGATGACATGCTGAAACGTGCTTTCGTTCGAGATGAGGTTGTCCGAACGGAAGAAGCCGCCTGGCTCGGAGAAGTCGGTGATCATCTTCCAGAATGCGTGGTCGCTGAGCTGCGCCGGCAGCGGCTCGCCCGACGACACGTGCGCGCGCGGGCCGAGCCAGAGCGCGGCGGCGAGCATTGTCGACGCCACCACATACGCGGGCCAATGACGACGCGAAGGGAAGGGCATGGAATCGACCGAGCGCGCTCAGTATACGCCCCGCGGCACAACGGCTAAACTGAACATGTGAAGAAGATCTGCAACGACATTCTCGACGCCATCGGTCACACCCCGATGGTCCGCCTCAACGCGATCCCCCGAGGCGTCATCAAGGGCACGGTACTCGCAAAGCTCGAGACGTTCAATCCCGGCAACTCTATCAAGGATCGCATGGCGGTCCGGATGATCGAGGATGCCGAGAAAAGCGGCGCGTTGAAGCCCGGCGGGACGATTATCGAAGGGACGTCGGGCAATACCGGCATGGGGCTGGCCATTACCGCGGTGGTCAAGGGCTACAAGTGCATTTTCACGACCACCGACAAGCAGTCGAAGGAAAAGGCCGACGCCCTGAAGGCCTTCGGCGCCGAGGTGATCGTCTGCCCGACCAACGTCGATCCCGAAGACCCGCGCTCGTACTACTCGGTGTCCTCGCGACTGCAGAAGGAGGTGCCGAACTCGTGGAAGGCGAATCAGTACGACAACCTGTCCAATAGCGCAGCGCACTACGACCAGACCGGACCGGAGATCTGGGAGCAGACCGATGGACGGATTACGCATCTGGTGGTCGGCGTCGGGACCGGCGGCACGATTTCCGGCACCGGACGCTACCTGAAGGAAAAGAATCCGAACATCAAGGTGTGGGGCATCGACACCTACGGATCCGTGTTCAAGAAGTACAAGGAGACGGGGATTTTCGACAAGAACGAGATTTATCCGTACATCACGGAAGGCATCGGCGAGGATTTTCTGCCGAAGAACGTGGACTTCAGCGTCATCGACGCCTTCGAGAAAGTGACCGACAAGGACGCGGCGATCATGACGCGGCGCATCGCGCGGGAGGAAGGCATCTTCGCCGGCAATTCGGCCGGGTCGGCGATCGCCGGGCTGCTGCAGCTCAAGGATCACTTCAAGCCAGACGACGTGATCGTCGTGATCTTTCACGACCATGGGTCGCGCTATCTCGGCAAGATGTTCAACGACGACTGGATGCGCGAGAAGGGCTTTCTCGAGAAGAGCGGCATGACCGCGCGCGACCTCGTGGCGTCAGGACTGTCCGGCGAGCTGTTCGCCGTCGAGGAGAGCGAGCCCGTGGCCACGGCGGTCCGGGTGATGAGCGAGCACGACTTCTCGCAGATTTCGATCACGCGCGACCGGCGGCTGGTCGGATCGCTGAACGAGGCGCGGCTGTACTCGGAGCTGGTGCGCAAGCCTGATGTGAAGGGCCAGCCGGTCGAGTCGATTATGCAGCCGGCCTTTCCGTTCGTCGACATCTCGACGCCGGTCGATCTGCTGGCGACGATGATCACGCCCGAGAACCCGGCCGTGCTCGTGCGCGATTTCAAGACCGACAAGACGTTCATCATCACGCGGTCGGACGTCATTCGTATTCTCTGAAATTGGTGAGTTGGTGAGTTGGTGAATTGGCGAGTTGCGGTGGCTGTAGGCGCGGACCTGCGTGTCCGTCCAGGGTCGACACTCAGGTCGGCCGCCTACTTGGGCGTGGCCGCCGGACCTTCAGCGAAGGCGGTTTGGACCGGCGTGTCGCTGAGAATTGTGGACGTAGGGCGGGTCCTTTTGGACCCGCCTATCGCTGAGTGACAGATGGCGCCGAATGAGGTGATCGTCGTGACCGGCGGAAGCCGGGGGATTGGGGCGGCGACGGCGCTGTTGGCCGGCGCGCGCGGCTACGCCGTGGCCGTCAACTATCGCGAGAATCGTGAGGCGGCGGATGCGGTGGTCGCCGACATCACGGCCTCCGGCGGTCGTGCGATCGGCGTGGCCGCCGATGTCTCAGCCGAGTCCGACGTCGTCCGCTTGTTCGACACCGTGGACCGCGACTTGGGGCGCGTCACCGCCCTGGTCAACAATGCCGGCATCATCGGGCGTCAAACTACGGTGGAGCAGATGGACGCCGAGCGGCTTCGCGCCATTTTCGCGACGAACGTGATCGGCGCCTTCCTTTGCGCTCGTGAAGCCGTGAAGCGGATGTCCACGCGCCGCGGTGGATCGGGCGGTGCCATCGTCAACGTGTCGTCGGCCGCCGCCCGGCTCGGATCGCCGAGGGAGTACGTCGATTATGCGGCGTCGAAGGGAGCGATCGATACGATGACGATCGGGCTGTCGAAGGAGGTCGCGGCTGAGGGCATCCGCGTCAACGCGGTGCGGCCAGGCCTGATCTATACGGAGATTCACGCGAGCGGCGGCGAGCCGGCGCGCGTCGATCGGCTGAAGACGGCCATGCCGATGCAGCGCGGCGGCGATCCAGTGGAAGTCGCGCGCGCGATCGTGTGGCTGCTGTCCGACCAGGCGTCGTACTCGACCGGTACATTTATCGATGTGGCGGGCGGCTGGTAACGGTTCGAGGCGCAGAGAAGATGGATTGCCACAGAGACACTGAGACACGGAGCGTGAGCCGCACGACACCCGGCTTTGCCGGCTGTCTCATACGCTCGGCCTGACGCTCGGAAACGCAAAGATGGGCGGACAGACCTTTGTGTTTCCGGGCATCAGGGTCGAGCGATGCCGCCGCGTTGCGGCGGCGTGCGGCGAGTTCGTCGGATCCCGGATTTCTCCGTGCCTCCGTGACTCTGTGGCAAAACTTAGGAGAGGGGAAGATCGTGATCGATCCGCTTCGTGAACAGGTCGCGCGCCTGCTGGATTGGGAGGACGCGCACGTTGGCTTCGACAAAACTGTGAAAGGGATCCCGCCGCGGTTCCGGGGCGTCGTGCCGCAGGGGCTGCCGTATTCCGCATGGCAGCTCGTGGAACATCTGCGGATCACACAGGCGGACATCCTCGAGTTCTGCCGCAGCGCCCGCTACAAAGAGAAAAAATGGCCGGACGCGTACTGGCCGGCCTCACCGCGGCCGTCGAGCGCCGCGGCGTGGACGCGCTCGCTGACCGCTTTTCGCCGCGACCGCAAGGCCCTTCAGCGGCTGGCCAGGAGCTCGACGATCGATCTGTTCGCGACGATCCCGCACGGCTCGGGGCAGACCTACCTGCGTGAGCTGCTGCTGGTCGCCGATCACACCGCGTATCATCTCGGACAGATTGTGATCGTCAGAAGAGCCCTCGGAATCTGGTAATTGGAGCCCAGTGAACATCGACCTCGATTCTTACGCCGAGCTCGCCGTACGGGTCGCGCTCAACTTGCAGCCAGGGCAGCGCCTGTTGATCATCGGTCCGCTGATGAACGGCGGCGTGTCGCTCGAGGCGGCGCCGCTCGTGCGGCGGATCGCCGCCAGCGCGTATCGGGCTGGTGCGCCCCTGGTCGAGCCGATCTGGGGTGACGAGCCGCTGCAACTCGAGCGGTTTCATCACGCGCGACCCGAGACCCTCGGCGAATTCTCCACGTGGCTTCCGCAGGCACTGGCCGAGCACGCACGCGCCGGACACGCCGTGATCTCGATCTACGCAAACGATCCCGATCTGCTCCAGCGCGAGCCTTCCGAACGCGTCGGCGCGCTGCAACAGGCGGTCTCCCGAAGCATGACGCCGTTCCGCGAGTTGATCTCCCGCAACCAGACGAACTGGGCCGTGGTCGCGGCCGCCGGCGCTGCGTGGGCGGCGAAGGTGTTTCCCGACGCGCCGCAGGGGCAGCAGGTCGAGCGGCTCTGGGACGCGATCGCACGTCTCTGCCGCCTCGACTGTCCCGATCCCGTCGCGGCGTGGCAGGCGCATCTGTCCACGCTCGCGGCACGCGGTGACTTCCTCAACCGGCGCCGGTACACCGCATTGAAGTACACCGGTCCAGGCACGGATCTGACTCTCGGTCTCCCGAACGGGCACATCTGGGTCGGCGGCTCGTCGACGAGCGGCGGCGCCATCCGCTTCGTGCCGAATCTGCCGACCGAAGAAGTGTTCACGATGGCCGACCGCAACCGCGCGGACGGCATCGTCCGCTCGACCAAGCCGCTCAGTTACGGCGGCTCGCTGATCGAGGACTTCAGCATGCGCTTCGAGGGCGGGCGTGTCGTCAGCTTCAGCGCCGCGCGCGGCGAAGCGGCGCTCCGCCAGATGATCGAGACCGACGACACGGCCGGACGCCTTGGCGAGGTCGCGCTCGTGCCGCACAGCTCCCCGATCGCGGCGTCGGGGCGCCTCTTCTACAACACGCTCTTCGACGAGAATGCGGCCAGCCACATCGCGCTCGGCTCCGCGTATAAGTTCACCCTCGCCGGGGGCGAGGCGATGACCGACGATGAGTTCGAGCGCGCCGGGGGCAACAAGAGCGCCATCCACGTCGACTTCATGATCGGCTCAGGGGACCTCGACGTCGACGGCGTGTTCGACGATGGGCGGGCCGAGCCGCTCATGCGGCAAGGCGAGTGGGCGGCAGAAGTCTAGCGGCTGCAGTTCGCTGGATCCGACCGAGCGACCTCAGTCAGCGCCGCGGCCTCGCCGCGATGCAGCTGGATGTGGTCGCTCGCCGCGTCCGTGACGTGGAGGCCGACTGCCTGTTCAACCACGAAGGTAGCCGCTTCCGCTTCGAGCTCACGGTATCACGCCAGAAGATCATCGCCGTAGTGAAGCAATTCGTGCGCTTATGTTCTGACGCACATACGCGCACTTATGTACAGCCCGCGGTTATGTTCCGTGAGGCCGGTTGGAGCGGCTCGCGCCAACTGAGGTGAATTCCCGGAGATTCCACTCGGTTGGGCGAGACGATCCGTCGTCGCTGCGCGACCGATCGTTGGTGGCGTCCCATTTTCGCGGCGCACAATCGGGTGCGGGGCCACTGCGACGTTCGCCCCGTCCGTGCCGCAGTGGTGTCTAACGTTAGGAGTCATTCTCCAAGGCATACGCCAATGTTGACGATCCGACTGCTGGCTGCGGTCTCGATGCTCTCCATTCCACAAGTGGCCTTCGGCCAAGAAAGGGCGCCGAACGGGCAAATCTATGGCGAACTGCGCCCGTTTGTTGGCCTCGAAGGCGTTACGGTTCAAGTCCTCGGCCTTCGTGGAATCGTCTACAACGTCCCTGGCGCATCGGCGGATCCGGCGAAGGATGCGACGGGCCTGAGTTCAAGCGAATTGGAGGAACTGGACCGAGCGATCCGCGATGACATCGCGATCGCATTCCGGGAACGAGGTGTGCCGTTACTCGATGGGGGTCGGCAGTCGCCAGACACGACACCCCGTCTTGAAGTCAGAATCGGCTGGATGAACATCAAGCAGGGGACGACCGTGATCGACGTGACCACGAGGCTCACAGAGGCAGCGCGACTAATCAAAGACCCGTCGAAAATCGTGTGGGCGGAAACATGGGGCAGTAGGCTTGCCGGCTTTCCCACATCACCGGAGTCCCTCGTCAAAGATGTCCGACATGTGGCGCTCGGCGGTGTCCACGAGTTCCTGCAGCTGTGCGTCCGGGCTCACACTCGATAAAAGCGAGATTCGGACCGGGTAGGACCGTTTCAGTTGCACAAATAATCAGAAACGCCGGAGTGTTTGGCGAAGCCGTCGCATCTGCAGCGTCGAGGGAATTACGAGATCGCATTGAGACACCCCTTGCGACAATGACCGTGCGTACCCTCGCTGACCACGCTTTCCAGATTCGAGGGCGGCGCTGCGCCAGATGATCGAGACGGACGACACAGCGGGACGCCTTGGCGAGGTGGCGCTCGTGCCGCACAGCTCCCCGATCGCGGCGTCCGGGCGCCTCTTCTACAACACGCTCTTCGACGAGAACGCGGCGAGCCACGTCGCGCTGGGCTCTGCATACAAGTTCACCCTCGCCGGCGGCGAAGCGATGACCGACGATGAGTTCGAGCGCGCCGGGGGCAACAAGAGCGCCATCCACGTGGACTTCATGATCGGCTCAGGGGACCTCGACGTCGACGGCGTGTTCGACGATGGCCGAGCCGAGCCGCTCATGCGCCAGGGGGAATGGGCAATCAAACTGGGATGAGTTGGCGAGTTGGTGATTTGGTGAGTGGCGAGTTGGTGAGCCGGCGAGTTGCCAGTTCGTCAAATCGTCGACTCCTCAATTCACCAATTCACCAATTCACCAATTCACGAAATTATTGTTTGGGCTTCTGCGGCTCTGCTTTGATCGGCGCCAGCTTCTGCCGCTTCAGCATGTCGTTGACCTGCGGCAGCTCTTTCTGCACGGCGGTGTCGAGCGCACGCATCTGCTCGTCCAGTCGATCCGACAGCATCTTGAACATGTCGTAGGTCTGATCGGTCGGCTGCGCGTCGGCCGATTCGACGATCCCCTGCAGCGTGGCGATCTTGTTGTTCAGCATCACGGGGAAGTTGAGCGGATCCTCGAAGCTCTGATTCTTCACCTGATACACGCTTCTTTCGACGGTGGTGAGCGTTTTCTCGAGCGCCTCGATCGCCTTCGCGGTCGGCCCCGTCTTGCTGTCCAGTTTCCCGGCGCGATCCTGCAGCTGCGGCCGGATGCCGCGCACGAGCATCACCGCCTCATTCGCCTGGCTCGCCTTGTTGCGAATCTGCATGGCGAGTTCGAACTCGCGCTGGAGGTCCGCGTCGCTGACATCGGCCAGCAGATGCGGCTCGCGGCGCACGGCGAACGGCTGCGTGGCCGATTGGCCGTCGGCCGTCACGCGCACCTGGTAGTTGCCCGGAGGCGCCACCGGACCGCGGGTCGTCGCATCCCACATGATCATCCCGGTGAACTCGGCCGCGCGGTCGTAGCGGAGATCCCAATCGAGCCGCTGCAGGCCGGCCGCCACCGGCGGCTTCGGATCCTTCGGATTGAAGAAATCTTCGATGCTCGGCGGCGCGGGCGGCTTCGCGAAGTCGGCGGTCGTGCCCGTGAACGTGCGGATCACCTTGCCCTGGCCGTCGAGAATCTCGAGCGTGACCTTGGCGGCCGGCTGCTTCAGCACGTAGCTGACGCTCAGTGTTTTATCGAGGCCGCGCAGCGCGTCCTGTGGCTTGAACAGCTGCAGCTCGGATGTCTGTGCGCCCCACTGTCTGAGCGGCGAGATATCGTCCATCGCGTAGAAGCCGCGGCCGTGCGTCGCGATCAGCAGGTCGCGCGCTTCCACCTTGATGTCGTGCACGGGAGTGTCCGGCAGATTCTGCCGCAGCGATTGCCACGCGCCGCCGTCGTCGAACGACACATAGATGCCGTGCTCGGTGCCGAGATAGAGCAGCTTGGCGCGCACCGGATCCTCGCGAACGGCGCGCGCGAAGTCGCGCGGGGCGATGCCGTTGACGATCGTCGTCCACGTCTCGCCGTAATCGTCGGTGCGGTACACATAGACGCCGAAGTCGTCGTGCTGGTAGCGGTTGGCCGCGACGTACGCGGTGCCGGGCCGGTGCGGTGAGGCTTCCACGAGGCTGATGCGCGCGAAATCCGGCAGCTCCTTCGGCGTGACGTTCTTCCACGTCGTGCCGCCGTCGCGCGTCACCTGCACGTAGCCGTCGTCGGATCCGGTCCAGATCAGATTGCCGTCCTTCGGCGACGGGGCGATCGAGAAGATCGTGGCGTAGGTTTCCACGCCGGTCTCGTCGCGCGTGATTGGCCCGCCCGAATCGCCCATCGTGGCGGGATCGTGGCGAGTGAGATCGGGGCTGATCTTCGTCCAGCGCTGGCCGCCCGTCGTCGTTTTCCAGACGTGCTGCGAGCCGACGTAGAGTACCGCCGGATCGACTGGCGAGTACACGATCGGGAACGTCCATTGGAAGCGCTCCGCGATGTCCTTCGTCGCGTAGCCCATCGGATTCTCCGGATACGGGTTCACCCGGCGGAGCTGACCGGTCTTCCGATTGAAGTAGGTGATGTCGCCGCTGTAGCTGCCGGCGAAGAAAATGTCGGGGTTCTTCGGATCGTTGGCGACGTAGCCGCTCTCGCCGCCGCCGACCGAGTAGAACACCGTGTCCACGCCGCCGGCAATGGCGCCGAACCCGCTTGCGGCCTGGCTCGAGACGCACGCGGTCGAGTTGTCCTGCTGCGCGCCGCACACGTGGTACGGCACGTCGCTCGTGGTCGTCACGTGGTAGAACTGTGCGGTCGGCTGCGTCAGCGGCGTCCACGTCTTGCCGCCGTCGAGCGTGACCGTGGCGGCGCCGTCGTTGGCGAGAATGAAACGGCTCGGGTTCGCCGGATCGATCCACATGTCGTGGTTGTCGCCGTGCGGCACCATCGGCATCGTCCACGTCTTGCCGCCGTCGGTCGACTTCATGAACATGACGTTCGGCTCGTAGATCGTGTCCTTGTCCTTCGGATCGGCGTAGACGCGCGTGTAATAGAACGCGCGCTGGCGGACGTCGCGGTTTTCGCTGACCTTCGTCCACGTCGCGCCGGCATCATCCGAGGAGAACGTGCCGCCGTCTTCCGCTTCCACCTGCGCGTACACGCGGTTGGAATCGGCCCCAGACACCGCGACGCCGATCTTGCCGAGCACCCCCTTGGGCATGCCCGGTGCGCGCGAGATCTCGGTCCAGTGATCGCCGCCGTCCGTCGATTTGAAGAGCCCGCTGCCGGGACCGCCGCTCGACATCATGTTCGAGACGCGGAACGCCTCCCACAACGCGGCATAGATCACGTCGGGATTCTTCGGATCGAAGTTCAGCTCGATGCCACCCGACTTGTCATCGCGGTAGAGAATTTTCTCCCACGTCTTGCCGCCGTCTTTCGAGCGGAAGACCCCGCGCTCCGTATTCGGGCCGGCCTGATGCCCGAATGCCGCGACGTAGACGAGATCGGGGTTGGTGGGGTGCACGCGAATCTTCGAAATCGTCTGTGCGTCGACGAGGCCGATGTGCGTCCAGGTCTTGCCGGCGTCGATCGACTTGTACACGCCGTCGCCCGGCGCGATGTTCCCGCGCAGCTCGCTCTCGCCGGTGCCGATGTACACGATGTCGGGGTTCGAAGGCGCGACTGCGACGGCGCCGACCGACGAGGAGGTCAACTGTCCATCGGTGACGGGACTCCACGTCGTGCCGCCGTTCGTGGTTTTCCACAGACCGCCGCCCGTTGCGCCGAAGTAGTACTCGTTGGGGCGCGCCGCGCTGCCGGTTGCGGCAATCGAGCGGCCGCCGCGCGCGGGGCCGAGGCTCCGCCACTTCATCGCGCCGAAGGGCAGCGGGGGAGTTTTGTCTGACGCGGCCTGCGGCGCCTGCGCGGTGATCGTCGGATCGATTGCCAGGGAGCTGGCGCAGAGCAGTGCGACAATGAACCATGCCGATCGAGACATCGGACGCATAAGATTCAATCCTGCTTTTAACGGCAGGTCTAAAGACCTGCCCCACAAATATCTGCTGTAGCGCAGGACTTTAGTCCTGCCGTACCCGAAGAGTACCCGAAGAGTTTACCGCCAACCGGTCCATATGCCTGCGTCCGTGAGCAGCCGGACGATATCCGCCGGCACCGGCGCTTCAACGTCGAGACGCTGCCGCGTGATCGGATGCACGAGCGCGAGACGCCAGGCGTGGAGTGCCTGGCGCGGGAACGCACGCAGCATGGCCGCCAGCGCCGGATCGACGATCTGCCGCCAGCGTGGTTCGCCATAAACCGGATCACCGACGATGGGCCACCCGCGCGCCGCCAGGTGCACGCGGATCTGATGCGTGCGGCCCGTCATCAGCCGGCAGCGGAGCACCGAAACGCCTGGATCCGGACCGTCCGACCGGGCGAGGCGCTCGAAATGGGTGAGGCTCGGCGCTCCCACGGTGTCCGATGCGACGACCCTCCGGCGGTCGCCGCGGTCACGAGCCAGACGCAGGTCGACTTTGCCGCGCGCGACGTTCACGCGTCCATGCACGACGGCGAGATACACCTTCTCGCTGCCGGTGCGATCGGCCGCCGGCCGTCCCGTTCGCGCCAACGTTCGCTGCAGCGCTGCGTGGACCGCCGCAGTCTTGGCGACCAGCACGATGCCCGAGGTGTCCTTGTCGAGACGGCCGGCGAGCGACGGACGTTGGCCGGCGGGCCACCCCTGCGCGCGCCAGAGCAGCGCGTTCATGACGGTGCCGGTCGCGTGTTTGTAGGTCGGGTGGACGACCATTCCGGCGGGCTTGTCGAGCGCGAGCAGGTGTTCGTCCTCGTACAACACGTCGAGCGCCGTGTTCTCCGCGCCCATGACCGCGGGCTGCGCCGCGTCGGGCAGCGTGATCGCGACGATGTCGCCGAAGGCCGTGCGCGCAGCGACGCGGTGCACCGGCGCGCCGTTCACCGTCACGCGTCCGCTTTCGATCCACGCCTGGACGCGGGTGCGCGTGGCGGCATCGATATCAGTCAGATGCCGCCGCAGCACGAGGTCGAGCCGCCGCCCGGCGTCCCCGCGGTCGGCTGTCAGTGTGCGGATCGGGATGAGGCTCATATCGATTGATCAGCGTGGGCCGGCACACAGGCCGGCCCCTACGAAGCTGCGCCTCTGCGACGCCTTGATTGTAGGGGCGGACCTGCGTGTCCGCCCACACCTTGTCGAGCGATTATGATCACACGATGAGCGACGGCGGAAAGGGACGGCTGGTGTATTCCAGCGAGGCGGGCAGAATCTGTCCAGGCTGCGGCTGGCCGGCGAACAACTGCCAGTGCTCGAAGCGCACGGCCGCTGAATCGATCCCGGCGCGCATCATCGCGAAGCTGCGGATGGAGAAGAAGGGACGCGGCGGCAAGATGGTGACGGTGGTCTACGACCTCCCGAACAACAGGGCGTTCCTCGAGGCGCTGTGTCAGGAGCTGAAGCGCGCGTGCGGCACGGGCGGCGCCGTCGCAGACGAGGCGATCGAGCTGCAGGGCGATCTGCGCGACCGTGTCCGCAGCGTGTTGCTGAAGAAAGGCTTCGTGGTGAAGGGCTGAGCGATCTCACCGTACAATAGAGCAATGCCAAAATTGACGGTCGAGGGGTTCGGCACGGTGGACGTGCCGGCGGACAAACGGCTCGTGCTCGCCATCGAGCAGGATGCCAAGGTCGATATTCTCCACGCCTGCGGTGGGAACGCACGCTGCACGACATGCCGCGTCGAGTTCATCGAGGGAGAGCCGATGAAAATGACAGCCGCGGAAAAGAACGTGCTCATGGCCAAGGGCGCGATCGGCGTGCGGCTGTCGTGTCAGATGCTGTGCGATCACGACATGACCGTCCGCGCGATCAGCCGCCTTGCGGACTCCGGGCGCCCTGATCCGGGTCCGACGCCCCAGCCGATCATCACGCCCCCGCCTGAGTGGGTGTGATGGACCTCGCACCGCCTGAAAGTCAGCACCCCGCCGACGCTTCGCCGTTCGCCGAGCTCGATCGCGAAGTCGCGCGGCGGCGCACGTTTGCGATCATCTCCCATCCCGACGCCGGCAAGACGACGTTGACGGAGAAGCTGCTGCTGTACGCGGGGGCGATCGAGCTCGCGGGTGCCGTGCGCGGACGCAAGGACCGCAAGAAGGCGACATCCGATTGGATGGAGCTCGAGCAGCAGCGCGGCATCTCGATCACCTCCGCGGCGCTCGAGTTCGAGCTCCAGGGGCGGCGCATGTCGCTCCTCGACACGCCGGGCCACCGCGACTTCAGCGAAGACACCTATCGCGCCCTCATCGCCGCCGACAGCGTCGTGATGGTGATCGATGCCGCCAACGGCGTCGAGGAGCAGACGCGCAAGCTGTTCGAGGTCTGCCGCCGGCACCGGCTGCCGATCCTGACCTTCGTCAACAAGTTCGATCGGCCTGCGCGCGATCCGCTCGAGTTGATGGACGATCTCGAGCGCACGCTTGGCATCTCGGCCGCCCCGGTGAACTGGCCGATCGGCAGCGCCGAACGGTTTCGGGGCGTCTACGACATTCAACACAAGACGCTGCTGCGCTACGAACGGGAGGCGCAGGGACAATATCGGGCCCCGGTTGGCGTGTCGTCGCTCGACGACCCGGAGGCGAAGGCGCTGATCGGCGAGAGCGAGTACGCGCACTTCCGCGAGTCGCTGGACGTGATCCGCGCCGCCGGCACCGAGTTCGACCTCGCCGAGTATCTGGCCGGCCGGCAGACGCCGGTGTTCTTCGGCAGCGCCCTGACCAACTTCGGCCTCGAGCCGTTTCTGCAGGCCCTGGTCGAGCTCGCGCCGCCGCCCCAGCCGCGCCCGAGCGACTCGGGCGTCGTCAGCCCAACCGACGAGCGGTTCACCGGGTTCGTGTTCAAGATTCAGGCGAACATGGACCCGCGGCATCGCGACCGCGTCGCCTTCGTCCGCGTCTGCTCCGGCCGCTTCACCAAGGACATGACGGTGTCGAACAGCCGCGTCGGCAAAGCGATCCGCGCCTCGCGCGCCTACCGCTTCTTCGGCCGCGACCGCGAGACGATCAGCGTCGCGTATGCCGGCGACATTCTCGGCCTCGTCAACCCCGGCCAGTTCGCGATCGGCGACACGATTCACACCGGCGTGCCGCTGCGCTTCCTCGACGTGCCGCGCTTTCCCGCGGAGCACTTCGGACGTGTCCGTCTCCAGGACACGCGCTACAAGCAGTTCGACGAAGGGCTCCGGCAGCTCGAGGAAGAAGGGCTGATGCAGGTCTTCTACGTCACGTCGGGCCGCCGGGAGCCGATCGTCGGCGTCGTCGGCGCGCTGCAGTTCGACGTGATCACGAGCCGGCTCCGCACCGAGTACGGCGTCGAGGTGGAAGTTGAGCCCGCGGCGTATACCGCGGCGCGATGGCTGGCCAACCCGACGCAGCCCGTGCCGCCGCTCGGAGGACAAAGCGACGTCGGCGTCGACCGCCAGGAACGGCGCGTGCTCCTGTTCAGCTCCGCCTGGGAGCTGCAATACTTCGAGCGGCAGAATCCCACCATTGCGCTGCTGGCGGAGTCGCCGGTGGGCGCCAGCGCCACGAGCAGAAATTAGCCTTCCGCCATCACGGACGTTGCGGGCGGATCCGTCCGTCGACCCGGGCTACAATCCACCTGTTCAATAAAGGAGCGTCCGCATGGAACGAAAGAAGGCGTCCGACTATCCCCAGGAGCTCTTGGATCTGTTTCACGAGTATCAGCACGGCGACATCAGCCGCCGCGATTTCCTGGATCGCGCCAAGAAATTTGCCGTCGGCGGCTTGACGGCGGCCGCGATCCTCGAAACGTTGAAGCCGAACTACGCCTGGGCCCAGCAGGTGCCGAAAGACGATGCGCGGCTGAAGACCGACTATGAAACGGTGCAGTCGCCGCAGGGCAACGGCAGCATCAAGGGCTATTTCGCGCATCCGGCGAAGGCGAGCGGTAAGCTGCCGGGCGTGCTCGTCATCCACGAGAATCGCGGTCTGAATCCGTACATCGAAGACGTGGCGCGGCGCTTCGCGCTCGCAAACTTCATCGCCTTCGCGCCGGACGGCCTCACCTCAGTCGGCGGATACCCGGGCGACGATGAGAAAGGCGCGGCGAAGTTCCGCGAGGTGAACGGTCCCAAGATGATGGAGGATTTCGTCGCATCGGCCGGCTGGCTGAAATCGAATCCGGCCTGCACCGGCAAGATCGGTGTCGTCGGCTTCTGCTTCGGCGGCGGCATTGCGAATCAGCTCGCGGTACGCCTGCCGGATCTTGGCGCCGCAGTGGCGTTCTACGGGCGTCAACCGAATGCCGAGGACACGGCGAAGATCAACGCGCCGCTGATGCTGCACTATGCGGGCGCGGACACCGGCACGAACGCGGGTTGGCCGGCGTACGAGACGGCGCTCAAGGCGAACCACAAGACGTACGAGGAGTTCATGTACGACGGTGCGCAGCACGGCTTCCACAACGATACGACGCCGCGCTACGACGAGGCGGCCGCGAAGCTCGCGTGGCAGCGGACGCTCGATTTCTTCAACAAGAACCTGCGATGATCCGTGCGGTGATCGTAGCGCGAAGGCTTCAGCCGAGCGCTCGGCTAAAGCCTTCGCGCTACAGCCGAGCGCTTGGCTAGAGCCTTCGCGCTACACATCGAGCGCCTGCGTGTTCGTCTCTTGCATCGGCCACATCAGCGCGAGGCCGATCACGCCGTACGCCATGATGTAGTAGGCGGGCGCGAGCGGCTGCCCCATCGTTTCAATCAGCCACGTGGACACGAGCGGCGCCGTACCGCCGGCGAGCGCCAGCGTGATGCTGTATGCAAAGCTCATCGACGTCACCCGCGTGCGCAGCGGGAAGATCTCGACCACCATGGCGCCCTGGAGCCCCAACGCCATCCCGATCGGCACGGCCAGTATGATTTGCCCCGAGATGAACGCCATCGGCGCCCCGTAGAGCATGAGGTGCATCGCGGCGTAGATCGTCGACATCACGACGAGGGTGAGCGCCAGCATCAGCCGCCGGCGACCGATGCGATCGGACAGCCATCCGCCGAATGGCTTCGAGAGCAGCACGACGACCAGGCTCAAGGTGTTCGCGAGCAGAAAGGTCTCGCCGCCATCGCCGGTCAGGCCCTTCCGCCGCTCCACCGCGTAGGTGAACGTCAGGTAATACGCGGCATTCGTCATCGCAACGATGCCGAACGTGCGGACGATCGGCAGCCAGTCTGCAACGAGCGACGGCACGAGCGGTGGACGGGCGGCCGCGGCCTTCAGACCTTCTGTGGTTTCGTGAATGCCGCGGCGCAGGAACCAGCCGAGAATGCACAGACCGACGCTTGCGACAAACGGCACGCGCCATCCCCACGTCATTACTTGCGACGGGCTCAACAGCGCGTTGACGAGCCACGCGGAGCCGGAACCGAGGATGAAGCCGATGGTCGTGCCCGCAGCCGTGGAGCTGCTGACCAGACCGCGCATCATCGGCGAGGACTGCTCGGTGGTGTACACCATCGAGCCGGTGAACTCGCCGCCCAGTGAGAATCCCTGCACGAGCCGCATCGTCACGAGCAGGATGGGTGCTGCGACGCCGATCTGGTTGTACGTGGGCAGCAGACCGAGCGCGAGCGTCGCACCGCCCATCATGATGATCGAGAGCGTCAGCAGGGCGCGGCGTCCGATGCGATCGCCGACCGGACCGAGCACGAGGCTGCCGATCGGACGCGCGCCGAATCCGAGCGCAAACACGGCGAACGCGAGAAGCTGCTGCGCGGTGTGGCTCGACTGCGGAAAGAACTGGTGTCCGATGTCTCCGGCGAAGTAACCGTAGACAGCGAAGTCGAACCATTCGAGAACGTTGCCGATCAGCCCGGCGAGGGCCGTCCGCAGCGCTGATTGCCGCGGACTGGCAGGGGTGATAGGCAGCATGGCGCATTCTAGCGCGCGCGCGCCGCGCGTCGCCGGTGAATCGCGCCTACTTCAACTGGCCGTCGAGCTCCATGTAGACGCGATTGAGCGCCGCGTAGGCATTGTTGGCGGCGCGCGTCCAATTGTCGTACACGCCGAAGTTGGCGCTCGCCGTCGCGCTCTCGATCGGCGTCTGCCGGCCGTGCAGCCGCGTGCCCTCAGCGATGATTTGTTCGAGCGCGAGCCGGTAATTGCGCTCTTCCTCGTGCAGAACCGCCGCGCTGTCGATGAATCCGTGCGCCGGCACGAAGAGGCTCGGCTCCATCTGCTCAGCCTTCTTCAGCGTCTCGACCCATTCGGTCGGGTAGCCGTTCGCCATCGACGGAAATATCCGATTGGAGAAGACCTCGCTCATGAACAGGATCTTCTCGCGCGGCAGGTAGACCTCGAGGTCGCCGCCTGTGTGTGCCCGCCCGAGGAAGAGAATGTCGATCTCGGTGCCGCCCATCATGATCACCTTCTTGTCCGCCACCGTCTGGGTCGGCATTTTGAGCTTCGGCGCGGAGAAGGGATGCGCGAAGAAGGTGACCGAGTCGGGAAAGGCGGCGTCGCCGCCGGTGTGATCGCCATGCTCGGAGCCGACGACGACGTACTTGATCGGCTGCGGCGTGAGCGTGCCGATGTCGGCGACGAGCCGTTTCACATGTTCGACCGTGCCCTGTCCCTCGGCGACCAGCACACCATCGCTGGTCACGACGATCAGGTTGTTCACCGTGACGGTCCGTTTCGTCGGGTCGATCTGTTCGTAGCCGTACACGTTCGCGGCCAGCTTCGTGATGCGCGGGAAATCCGCCGGCGTCAGCCCGCGGACCCTGATGTCGCCTGTGCGGATGGGCTCCTGCGCGCGCACGATCGCGGCGCTCTGCAGAGCCAGACCGAAGAGGACGATGAGCGCTGTTTTCATGGTTGATTTGCTACTGTGCGTGCTCATGGGCGAGCCGTTCGGCGATGGCTTTCAGCTTATCCGGCAGCGCGAGAACCGCGGTTGTCGCGTCGAGGCGCCCGTTGGTCGCCCGCACCGCCGCGCTCGCGACCGCTTCGGGCAACCCACTGCCTTTGAATTTCAAGACGATCGCGTCGACGGACATCTGTCGCGCGCTGAGACCGGAGAGCCACTGGTTGAAGCCCCGATCGTCGGTGCTGATACTGCTTTCGCCGCCGTCGCCGGTAATCACCACGAACGCGGCCCAGCGGCCGGGCGCTTTCCGCATGAAGCGCTCGTCGACTTCCACGAGCGCGTCCATCAGCGGCGTTGCTCCGTGGTCAGAGGTAATACCGCTCGCCGAATCCTTCACCTTCTTGCGATCGGTGGTCGGCGGGACGCGGACTTGCGTGCGCCGGCCGGTTGTGACGAGCATCAGCTCGTGTTCGGGCGGGAGCGCGTCGGCGAATGCGAGCACGGCGGCGCGGATCTGTGGGATCGCTGTGCCGACGCCCTCGCTCGTGTCCACGAGAAGCGCCACGCGCATCGCTCCTTTCGGAACGGCGGTGCCTGGCGGCTGCGGTGTCATCGTCCGCCCGGCATGCGCGGCGGCTGCGGACGGTCCCGGAATGGCTAGCGCGAGCGAGAGCGCGATGAGCGCGCCGGCACAGGGTCGCATCGAAACCTCCGCGGTCGGCGTCCGCCGGCCATTGCGCCGACAGAGTAGCAGATTGCGGAGTGGACAGCGCCGGAAACACTCAGCGCCTGCGGCGCGGCACGCCGCGAACGAGGCGCGCCACGAGCAGGAACGCGAAGATCAGCAGGACGATGATGAGGACGCGCAGCACCACGCTCGCAGAGTACTCCGCGTGTCTGGAGAGCGGAGCTCGAACGTGGTCCGCCCGCAGGCTGAAAAACGGCTGGGCGGGATGGGCCAGCGAGGCGCCTGTTCGACGCCGCTGGCCCTGGGTCGTTCGTTACGCGTACGCCGCGCCGACCATGATCTTCTTGATCCGCAGCCACGGACAGCCGTGCGAGATGCTGTTGGTCTGCGTCGGCTGACCTTTCGCATCGCCGCCCGTGCCGTACATCCGCCACGTGTCCTGATTGCCGATGGCGTCGAGGTTCGCCCAGAAGTCGGTGGTGATCGCATTGTAGGTGACGTCGCTCACCATCCGAGTCTTCTTGCCGTTCTTGATCTCCCAGAAGCAGTTGCCGCCGAACTGACCGTTGTAGCGCTGCTGATCGATCGAATAGCTGCCGCGGCCGTCGATGAGGACGCCGTCTTTCGTGTCGGCGATGATCTCTTCTGCCGACGGCGACCCCTTCGGCCCAGGCTCGACGCGCACGTTCGGCATCCGCAGGAACGGATAGTCGCGCCACGACGATGCGGACGTGCAGCCTTTGCTCGCCGTGTCGCCGATGAGCGGCGCCGTTTCGCGGTTGGTCTGCAGCCCGACGAGAATTCCGTCGCGGATGATCGGGAACTCGGTCGTTTTCACGCCGTCGTCGTCGTACCCGATCGTGCCGAGGCCGCCAGGCATCGTGCGATCGGCGGTGACGTTGAACAGCTTCGAGCCGTATTTCAGCTTGCCGACGTCGGTCAGCTTCACGAAGCTCGTACCGGCATAGTTCGCCTCGTAACCGAGAATGCGATCGAGCTCGGTCGCGTGCGCGACGATCTCGTGCACGGTGAGCATCGCGTGCGACGGCATCAGCACGAGATCTTTCAGCCCCATGCCGACCGGTTTCGCGGTTGTCATCTCGACCGCTTCGGCCGCGACGCGATCGGCGCTCTCGAGCATGTCGCTGTCGGTCACGACTTCCCAGCCGCCGGTCTTCGGCACTGCGATGTAGGCGCGCGTCTTGGTGACGCCGTCCTTCCGCACGCTGACGTTGAACGACGGGTTCACTTCCCAGGTTTCCTGTTCGATGTAGGAGCCCTCGCTGGAGGCGAAGTACTTCCACTCGTTCGTCATGCGCACATCCGCGGTGACGCTCGTCACCGCCTTGTTCCGCACGACCGCGTCGACGACGTTCTGGACGAAGGCCTGCTTGTCGGCCTGGGATACGGTGCTGGGGTCGACGCGCAGCGGCGTCGCCCAATACGCCGTGTACGCGGCTACGGGCGCGAGCTTGATGTCCGTCTTCTTCGCGACGGCGCTCGCTTTCGCGACGTCGGCGGCGATGCCGGTGATGCGGCGGATCTCTCCCTCGGTGACGATCGGGCTGCTCGCGAAGCCCCAGACGCCGCCATGGATCACGCGCACGCCGAAGCCGGCCGCGCCGCGCTGGCCGTTGCGCGTGCGCCCGCGCCCGCCGCCGCGGCCGCCGAATCCACCGCGGCCGCCGAATCCGCCGGCGTCCGCGTCGCGATCGCTGCCGCCCGAGGCGTTGACGCTGCTCGACGTGCTGCTCGTGAAGCGGATGTCGGCGTACGTGCAGCCGGCTTTCTTCGCTTCAGCGAGCGCGACATCGGCAAGCCCCTTGAAAGTCGATTCGAGCGGGTTGCCTTTCGGCGACTGCGCGAGCAGATCGCCCATCAGATCGCCGGAGGCAATGACGAGGCCGGCGGCGCCGGAATATTTCAGGAAGTCACGACGTGTGGGGCTCATAAGTGTCTGCTCCGTACGGAAACCACGAAGGCCACGAAGTCACGAAACGGTTCGATCGTCTCTGGTGTCCTATCGCAGATCGTTCGTCTTCGTGCCTTCGTGCGCTTCGTGGTTCAAACCGCCGGTGAAACGGAGGTCATATAGAAATCTTCAATCCGCACCGGCGGCACCAGCGCCGTGCCGGGACCGTCGTAGGCCTCGCCGGTGTGAATCGGCACAGGCCTGCCGATCGCCGAAATGTTGCTGAAGCCGACCAGCGGCGACATGTTCCAGCGAAAGTTCTGCACGGGCCCGGCAATCTCGCCGTTCTCGATGAGGAACAGGCCGTCGCGGGTCATGCCCGTGTTGAGCAGCGTGACGGTGTCGACCGGGCGGATGTACCAGAAGAACGTGACGAGCAGCCCGCGCTTGGTGGATTTGATCATGTCCTCGAGCGACTCGGAGCCGCCTTCGAGGACGAGGCTCATGTTCGGCGTGGCGGGCGTCGCCGCCACCTTCTGCCGGTGCGCCGTCGTCGGGTCGTAGTACACGTTTTTCAGCACACCCTTCTCGACCCACGTGACCGGCTGCGCGGCCTGCCCGTCCGCGAGAATCGGCGTCTGGCGCAGCACGGCGTTGCCGATGTCGCTCTTCAGCGTGAAGGAGTCGCTGAACAGCTTCTGGCCGATCTTCGGCTTGCCGTCGGGGCCGTTGAATGGCCGGCCGATCCCGCCGAAGTTGAAGCCGCCTCCGCCGAATCCGCCGCCTTCGTTGAACGCGCCCATCAGCGTCGAGAGGAAGCGCGCGGTGGGGCGCGGTTCGAGAATCGTCGTGTAGCGGCCCGGTTCGATCGCTCGCGGCTTCTGACTTTTCACGGCCTTGTCGGCGGCGACTTCGGTCAGCTGCTTCACGTCGATCTGCGACAAGTCTTTAGCGCCGGTGATGCCGGACCAGCCCGACCCCGAGCCGCTCGGCATGCGGCAGGTGAGGATGAAGCCCGCCTCCGCGTATTGGTAGTAGGCGAAGAGCCCTTCGGAGTTGGCGAGGCAGCTCGCTTGATAGGCCTTCGGAATGTAGCCGGCGCCGAGCACGCCTTTCTTCTCGCAGATGTCGACCGACTGCTTCACCCACGCGGCGCGATCGCCCGGGCTGAAATCGGCGGTCGCCGGTACGACGGCATTCACTGGCACGTAGTTCTGCGGTCCCTTGACGAGCGGCGGCAGGTTCGGGTTGTCGCGTCCCTTCGCCGCCGCGTCGCGCGCTTCGTCGATCGCCGCTTTCAGCGACTCGTCGTCGAACTCGCGCGTCTGCGCGCTGCCTTGCTTCTGGCCGACGCGCAGATTGATCGACAGCTGCTCATCGTATTGCACCAGGTTGGCGGTGATCGTGGAGTTGGCGAACCGCGTCCCCGACCGCTCGCCACCGTCGAAGGTCACTTCGATCGGATCGCTGCCGGCCATGTTGAGGACTTTGTCCGTGAGGGCTTTGATTTCGTCGCGTGAAAACATAGGGATCAGGGATCAGGAAATCGGCACCCGAAGTTTGATAAACGGTGACGAAAGGCTACTACGTCTCCTGGATGACGGCAAGGCGAGACGCCGGGCCGGGGCGGGCCGGTCCATCTCCGGTCGCGTCCGGCGTCCGCCTTCGCATGAAGCGAGCGGACCGCCGAAGCCGTGGCGGCGGCAGGTCAGGCGGACCATCAGCTTGACACGTGGCGTTTCGGTAGGCACTATAGCCAGCTATACATAGCTGGCTCTATATGAAGGAGGAAGCGTCAGCGTGAATCTGAAGACCGCACGATATGCATTGGCGATCAGCCTCCTCACCGCATTCTGCGGGCTGCACAATGTGGCACGCGGTGCAGATGCGCCAATCACCGTCATCAGCGACGTCACCGTGATCTCACCGGAGCGACCCGCTCCGCTCGAGCACGCCTACGTAAAGTTTGCGAATGGGCGGATAGCGGAGGTCAGCCGTCAACCGTTGAAGGGCGATCTGACGGTAGACGGCCGCGGCAAGTTTCTCATTCCCGGGCTGATCGACAGTCATACGCACCTCGGAAGCGTGCCCGGGATGCTGTCGCCGCAGCGTTCCGCGCACCCGGATCTCGTCGCGCAAGCCAACGCGCAGGAGCCGCGCAGCTACCTCTATTTCGGCTTCACGACGGTGCTGTCGCTCGGCGACACGGCCGCGCCAATCCGGCGCTGGAATGCGCTCGACGTAAGGCCTGATGCGTATTTCTGCGGCGGCACGCCCGTGGTGAACGGTTACGCGTTCACCAGCGTTGCCGCGAATCCGTATTTTCTCTTCAATCCCGACCAAGCCGACACGGTGCCGGCCTCGGTCGACGACGCCAAGCATACGCCGGAGGCGGTCGTCGAGCGGATGGCACGCGACGGCGCCATTTGCGTGAAGTCGTATCGGGAGGCCGGATTTGGGCCAGATGCGGGACGCCTGCCGATGCCGAGCGTCGAGACGATCCGCGCGGTTGTTGCCGCAGCGCACGCGCGCAACATGCCTGTGTTCCTGCACGCGAACTCGATGGCGGCGCAGGAGTTCGCGGTACAGGCGGGTGTCGATGTCATCGCGCACGGCATGTGGAACGGACAGCGCTCGACGGCCGAAAAGCTGGACACAGGGGTTGAGCCGATCCTCCAAGCGGTGCTGCAGCGTGGCATGGGGTATCAGCCGACCGCGCAGGTGATTCGCGGTCTGGGTGCGGAGCTCGACGATGCGTTCCTTGCGGATCCGCTGCTCTCGCATGTCTATGCGCCAAACTTGCTCACCTGGTATCGCTCGCCAGAGGGCGGCTGGTTCCGCCGGCAGGAGCTCGATGGCACGTCGCCAGCCACCTACGATCGTCTTGGCGGATCTGGGGACGCGGTGACACGGTACCTGGCCCAGCGCAACGCGCGGCTGTTGTTCGGAACAGACACGCCGGCCGCGCCCATCTACACGAATCCGCCCGGCCTCAACGGCTTTTATGAGATGCGCAGGTGGATCGCGGCGGGTGTCACCACGCAGCAGCTGTTTCGCGCGGCGACTATCGAGAACGCGCGCATCATGCGACTGGATCGCGACATCGGCACCATCGAGAAAGGGAAGCGTGCGCACCTTCTGTTGCTGCGAGCGAACCCACTGGAAAGCGTCGAGGCCTACAACACGATTGACGCGGTGTTCCTCGGCGGTCGGTTGATCCCGCGAGCGACTCTATCCGCAGTACACAATGCCGGGGGCGGAGCACGGTGACGGTGGCCGCTTGGTTGAAAGCTGCCGGAACAGCCAGCCATGCCACACGCCACAACGGAAACATCGGTTCATATGTCCAAACATTCCAACGACCGGCTGCAAGGGACGCTCGATCTGTTGATTCTCAAGACGCTCGCGCGGGGAGGGCCGCAGCACGGCTATGCGATCGCGCAGCGGATTCACCAGGTGACGGACGACTCATTGCGAATCGAAGAGGGTTCGCTGTACCCGGCCCTGCAGCGTATGACCGGCGACAAATGGCTGCGGGCGCAGTGGGGCACGACCGACACCGGCAGGAAGGCCCGGTTCTACACCATCACGCCGGCCGGCCGGCGGCAGCTCGAGGAAGAAGAGCAGCGATGGGTGCTTCTCACGCAGGCCGTGAACAAAGCGCTCCGATTCGCATAGGAGCCAAATATGTCGCCACTCCGGCGCCTCTTGAACATCGTCAGACGCTCGCGCATGGACGATGAGCTGCGGCAGGAAATCGACACGCACCTGGCATTAATCGAAGAACACGAACGGGCGCAGGGCTCGAGCGCGGAGCAGGCGCGGCAGCACGCCAGATCGCGCTTCGGCAATCCGCTGGCGTACCGGGAGCGGGCGCTCGACGCCGTGATCGCGACCTGGCTCGAAAGCGTTTGCAAAGAGACGGCGTTTGCCGCACGCCGGCTCGTGCGGGCCCCTGCGTTCACGATCGCGGCCGTCTTGACGCTGGCGCTCGCGATCGGCGCCAACGTCGCGATCTTTGCCGTTGTGCATCGGGTAGTGTTGAACCCGCTGCCGTATCCTGACTCAGACCGGCTGATCGACTTGGATCATGGCGCGCAGCGTCTGAATCTGCCGTCGGGCATAGGCATGACCCGTGGCCTCTACTATCAATACCTGAATCGGGCGCGTACGCTCGATGGCGTCGCGCTCTACACGTGGGACGATCTGACGCTCACCGGAGACGGAGATCCAGAACGCATTCGCGTGGCCCGCGTGACGACGACGCTGGCGCCGGTGATGCGGGTGTGGCCGGCGCTCGGCCGTTGGTTCAGGGACGAGGAAGGTGTCCCTGGCGCGTCACACGTAGCCGTCCTCTCGCATGGGCTCTGGGTGCGGCGGTACGGCCGCGACCCGGGCATCCTCGGCCGGTCCGTGGTACTCGCGGGCATATCGACGGAGGTGATCGGCGTGATGCCGGCATCGTACGCGTTTCCGGACCCACGTGTAGACGTATGGGTGGCCGAGCCAATCATGCCGTCGATGGGTTTCGGCCTGTGGACCTTCAACGGCGTGGCGCGGTTGCACCACGGCGTCACGGTTGCCAGCGCACGCGCCGAGCTGAACAGCCTGATTGGTGATCTGTCGCGAGCGTATCCAGGGGATCTAAACGCCCTGGGAAATGGGGAGCAAATCAAACTGTTCTCGGCGGCACGGACGCTGAAGGAAATGACGGTCGGGGACGTCGCGAGGGAGCTCTGGATCCTGCTCGTCTCGGTGGGACTGGTCTTGCTGGTTGCTTGTGCGAACGTCGCGAACCTCTTCTTGGTACGGTCCGAAGCGCGGCAGCGCGAAGTCGCCGTTCGCCGTGCGCTCGGCGCCGGCCGCCTCGGCATCGCGCGGTACTTCCTCGCCGAGAGCGTGCTGCTCTCGACCGCAGGCGGTGTCATCGGACTGGCTCTCGCCTGGGGCGCCGTCCGTCTACTCGTGACCACTGGCCCCAGCACATTGCCGCGTCTCGGTGAAGTCCACCTGGACGGCGTCGCTGTTGCGTTTACGTCGGTGGTGAGCCTGCTCGCCGCGCTCGCATTTGGCGCGATTCCACTGTGGCGCGGCACGCCGCTCGCCGCGTCGCTGCACGAGAGCGGGCGCGGCAACACAGCCAGCCGCGGCCGCCACCGCGCTCGTCACCTGCTGATGGGTGGGCAAATCGCGCTCGCCCTGGTGCTGCTCGTGGCGTCCGGTCTCATGGTCCAGAGTTTTCAGAAACTGCGCGCGGCCGACCCAGGGTTCGACGCCACATCCGCGGCCACGTTCAGCGTCGGATTGCCGGATCGTGAGTATCCCAGTCGGCGCACGGCCCTCGCGGCGCATCAAGCGATTCTCGATCGATTGTCGGTGCTGCCCGGGGTGACGGCCGTCTCCGCATCAACATGCCTACCGCTGGCGGGCGGCTGTTTCGCCAATAGCGTGATGGTAGAGGGCCGAGCGATCCCACCAGGCACCACGCCGGCAATCGCGCTCTTCCGTGCGGTCGCGGGCGGCTACTTCGAGGCGATGGGCATCCGATTGTTCCGCGGACGCGGCATCGAACGAGGCGATGTCGAACGGAGCGAGCCGGCGGTCGTCGTCAATGAGGCGTTTGCCGAGAGGTTTTTCGCGAATCAGAACCCGATCGGAGAGCACGTCGCATCCAGCCGGCCACTGGCGCGAGCGGGCGAGCCGCCGAATCTCATTTGGCTGACCGTTGTGGGCATCGTGTCGAATACGCCGACCTATACACTCGACGACCGCCACCCCGCTCCCCAACTGTACATGCCGATGTCGATCGCAGGTGGGCGCGACTTCCCAGTGCTGGTCGGTCCCAACATCTCTGTGATGAGCTATGTTGTACGTTCCACGACAACGTTGTCCGGGCTGATGCCATCCGTGCGCCACGCGATCGACGCTGTCGATCCGCAACTGGCCCTGGCGCGAGTGCGCACGCTGCAAGAAAGGCTCGACCGCGCGTCGGCGCAGATGGCGTTTACGATGGTCCTGCTGGCGATCGCCGCTGGCGTCGCGCTCATGCTCGGCGTCATTGGGATCTACGGCGTCATGACATACGTCGTGACGCAGCGGACGGGAGAGATCGGCGTGCGGCTGGCGCTTGGCGCGGAGCCTGCGAGCGTTTCGAGGATGATCGTGCGGCAGGGCGGTTTGGTTGCGTTCGCGGGTGTCGCGGTCGGCCTCGTCGTCGCGCTCGCGGGCAGCCGCGTGATCGAATCCTTGCTGTACGGCGTGAGCCCGCGGGATCCAGGCGTCTTCGCGAGCATGACGGTGCTGCTGCTCGCCGTCGCGCTCATCGCGTGCTGGCTGCCCGCGCGCCGGGCCGCACGCCTGAACCCGCTCGAGGCACTGCGGACCGAATAGCACGCGCGAATCTCTCTTCCACTTGACATCCTAGTCTGACCCGTGAGACGTTGATCGAGTTCACTGGGATGCCTAGTGAAGAAGACCTCATCGTCGGCGTCGCCATCGGGGGGGGGGGCGCCGTCTGCGATCCGATCCTCGCGTACGTTCTTGCCGCCATGCTCAGGTGAACGAATGACGACTCCCCGCAAAGATCGCGTGGAACTGCTGCAGGGCACGCTCGACCTGATCGTGCTGCGCGCGCTGGAGACGATGGGGCCGCAGCACGCGTATGCGCTGACGGCCCGCCTCGAACAGGTGGCTGATCACCCGTTGTCGCTGAATCAGGGCACGTTGTATCCGGCCCTCGTGCGACTGGAGCAGCGAGGCTGGATCAAAGGCACGTGGCAGAAGACGGAGACGAACCGCGAGGCGAAGTACTACGCCATCACGAAAGCGGGCGGCCGCGCGCTCGAGCAGCAGACCAAACGATGGCGCCGAATCGCCGGCCTCGTCGAGAAGCTCCTGCTCGGTGAGTCGTGATGCTGTCCCGCCTGCGGCACTTCCTCGCCAGACTGGCGAACGTCCTTCGTCCAGGCCGGTCCGAGCCGGATCTGGCGCGCGAGGTTGCGGCGCACCTCGCGATGCTGGAGGACGATTTCGCGCGGCGAGGCCTGCCGCCTGACGAGGCGCGCGTTGCTGCGCGGCGCGCGTTCGGGGGCGTGGAGCAGACCAAAGATCGGCACCGCGACGCGCGCTCGTTCGTGTGGCTGGACGATGCGCGGCGCGATGTGCAGTACGCGGCGCGGCTGTTACGACGCGATCCGCTGTTCACACTGACCGCGGCGCTCTCGCTCGCGCTCGGCATCGGCGCGAACACGACCGTCTTCACGGTGGCCAACGCCTTGTTGTTCCGAGCGCCGGCCGGCGTGGCGGAGCCGGAGCGCCTCGTCGACATCGGCAGCAGCCGGAACCGCGCCGGCTTCGGAACGGTGTCCTATCCGAACTATCTCGATCTCCGCGATCGGGCCACGACGCTGGCCGGCGTGTACGCGCAGTCTCTGTTTCCTCGCGCCATGAGCTTCGGCGAACGGGGCAACGCGGTGGACGGCGAGCGTGTCTACAGCACGGCTGTAACCGCCAACTATTTCAACGTGCTCGGGACAGCTCCAGCCGCGGGCCGTCTGTTCGGCGCCGGCGATGGTGAGCAGCCGGGCGCAAGTCCCACCGTCGTGCTCAGTCATCGCTTTTGGGTGCGGCGGTTCGACGCGAATCCTGCCGTGGTCGGCGAGTCAGTGACATTGAACGGTCATCCCTTCACGGTGATCGGCGTCGCGTCGGAGGGATTCCACGGCACCGGGGTGCGCGCGGGTGACGTGTGGATTCCGATGAGCGTGAACGCCGACTTGACCGCACAGGACGCGGCGGCGCTCATGAACCGCTCGTCAACGTCGTTGCTCGTCGGTGCGCGTCTGAAGCCTGGTGTTTCGATCGCGCAAGCCGCCGCGGAGGCAGATGCGATTGGCCTTGCGCTCGCTCGCGAGTATCCCGATCAGAACCGCGTCACCGGACTTCGCGTGCAGGCCTCGTCGCCCGTCCCGGGTGCTGCCGTGCCGATCGCGGTCTTTCTCATGCTGATCACGGCGCTTCCGTTGGTCGTGCTGATCGTTGCGTGCGCGAATCTGGCCGGCGTCCTGCTGGCGCGCGCCGCTGCGCGGCGCCGGGAAATTGCCGTACGGCTGGCCATGGGAGCGAGCCGTGGCCGACTGGTGCGCCAGATGCTGGCGGAAACGCTGATGCTCTGTGTTCTCGGCGGCGCGGGTGGTCTGGTTCTGGCGCGCGTTCTCGTATCAGTAATCATTGCGCTGCTTCCGGCGCTTCCATTTCCCGTGGATGTGTCCCTTGCGCTCGACGGCCGCGCGATCGCCTTTACAACCGGACTCGTGCTGGTTGCTGCGTTGCTCGCGCCGGCGCTGCAGGGGTCGAAGGGGGACGCCGCCATGGCTTTAAAAGACGATGGCGACACACTCGCGTCTTTGCGATTACGGCACGCGTTCGTGATCGCGCAGATCGCACTCAGCATCCTGCTCGTCGTCGTTGCCGGTCTATTCGTGCGAGCCCTGCAAGCGGTGGGTTCGAGCAACCCCGGCTTCGAACTCCACGGTGTCGAGCTCGCGTCGCTCGACCTCTCGATGGCCGGCTACACGGCGGCCACCGGTCCTCGGTTTACTCGTATGCTGCTCGATCGCGTCCGGACACTGCCGGATGTCCAACGGGCGACGATCGCCACCGTTCTGCCGGGCGGCTTCGAAACCCAACGCCGAGCCGTGACCGTGCCCGGTGTGTCCCCGCCCGCCGGCCAGCGTTTTTTTGACGTTGACTGGAATGTGGTCGACGCTGGCTACTTCGGAACGCTGCGCATCCCGATGATGGCCGGACGGGACTTTACGTCGGCTGATGGCGACGGCACGGCGCCGGTCGCCATCGTCGGGGATGGCACGGCGCGACAGTTCTGGCCGGGTGAAGATGCCGTCGGCAAGTACATCGTCCAACCACAATTTGGTTCCGGCGGCCGGATCTCCAACGAAGCGAAGACGCTGCGAATCATCGGCGTGGTGCACGATGTCAAATCCACCAGCCTCATCGACGGTTTCTCCCGATCGTTGGTCTACGTGCCGCTGCAACAGCAGTACACGCCGGCCATCACGATAGTGGCGCGCTCGACACGCGGCCAGCGCGTCGCGGACGAGATCCGAGCGGCGGTCGCCGCGGTCGATCCCAATCTGCCGATCATCACGTCCCAGACGCTGGAGGAATCGACGGCGCTCGGCCTGACGCCCCAGCGCGTCGTCGTCTCTGTCTCGGGCAGTCTCGGCTTCGTCGGGCTCCTGCTTGCCGCGATCGGTATTTACGGTGTCACAGCGTACGCGGTCACGCGGCGCACGCGCGAGATCGGGATTCGCATGGCGCTGGGCGCCCGCCGCGCTGACGTCGCGGGCATGATTCTGCGACGCGGGATGTCGCTCGCGACCATTGGCTCTCTCATTGGTCTGCTGCTCGCTGCGGGAGCAAGCCGCGTGCTGGTCGTATTCCTGTTCGGCACTTCCCCGTTCGAGCCTGCGATCTTCGGCGGAGCCGCAGCGCTTTTTGCCGTCGTCGCATTCGCCGCGTGCTATGCGCCAGCGCGGCGCGCGACGATGGTCGATCCGTTGGTGGCGCTTCGTCACGAGTAAAACAACGTTCGACCGGCAGGACTGAAGTCCTGCGCCACGATTGTTGGTTTGTGGTGGAAGCGATGGCACATCTAAGACGACTGCTTCGGCGATCCTTGAACGCCATTCGTCCAGACCGTGGCGAGCCGGATCTGGCGCGTGAGGTTGCGGCGCACCTCGCGATGATGGAGGACGATTTCGTCCGCCGCGGCCTGACGCGTGAGGAGGCACATCTCGCGGCGCGGCGCGCGTTCGGCGGCGTCGAGCAGACGAAGGATCGGCACCGCGACGCGCGGTCGTTCGCGTGGCTCGATGATGCGCGCCGCGATGTGCAATACGCGGCGCGGTCGCTGCGGCGGACGCCGGCGTTCACGTTCGTCGCGATCGTCACGCTGGCTCTCGGCATCGGCGCCAACACGGCGATCTTCAGCGTCGTGCACGCCGTGCTGCTGCAGCCGCTGCCGTTTGCTCACGGCGATCGGCTGGTGCGCGCGTACGAGAACGTGCCGGCGAGCGAAATGCCCAACCATCAGGCGCAGCGCATCGGCGGCGTGAACGTGAGCGACTGGCTGGACGTGCGGGCCCGATCGCACGCGCTGTCGCACGTCGCGACTCAGGGCACCGCGCTCGTCACGCCCATCGGCACGCAGGCACTCGCCCTCCTTCAAGGCGCGTCTGTTTCGGCCGGTACGTTCTCGATGCTCGGTGTGCAGCCAATCCTCGGCCGATGGTTCCTGCCGTCCGAAGAGGTCTCCGGTGATCACGTGCTCATCCTGAGCCAAGACGCCTGGCGGACCTATTTCAACGGCGATCCGAACGTCCTCGGCAAGACGATGACGTTCACGGGAAACACGGCATTTGTCGGCGCGCTCGCCCTCGGCGCCCGATACACGGTGGTCGGCGTCATGCCGTCCGGCTTCCACTACCCATCAGACAACGACCAGTTCTGGTGGCCTCTGGTCGTCACTCCGCCAACGGACGGCCGGCCGCACCGGATCGTCATGATGGGAACGTTGGCCGCGGGCGTATCGATGGAAGCGGCGAATGCGGAGATCAATGCCATTCTGGAAGGCGTCCATCGCGGCAGCGCGCCGCCGCGGACCGATGCGTCTGGCCGGCCGCGTTTCGAACTGGTGCGCGTGCAGGACGAGGTCGCGCCGTCAGTCAAGCCGGCGCTGATTGTGCTAAGCGTCGCCGTCGGATTCGTCCTGCTCATCGCCTGCGCGAACGTGGCGAATCTGCTGCTGGCGCGGACCGCGGTCCGTCAGCGTGAGATCGCGGTTCGGATCGCGATCGGCGCTGGCCGCGGCCGCCTGATTCGCCAGGCGCTCACCGAAAGCTTGATGCTCGCGCTGCTCGGCGGCCTTGCCGGTATCGCCCTCGCGTTCGGCGGCATTCACGCATTTCGATCGCTGGCCGCGAACCTGTCGCGCTTCGACCTGGGGCCTGCCGTTACCTTTCCCAGGCTCGCCGACATCGGCGTCGACCGGTCGGCGCTCGTGTTCGCCGTCTGCGTCTCGGTCGGCACCGGACTGTTGTTCGGCCTGGCGCCGGCACTGCGCCATTTCGGCACGGATCAAATGGACGCGCTGCGTGACAGCACGGCGTCGACAGCAGACCGAGGGTTCGTCGGAGGGCGTGGCGTTCAGCGCGTTCTCGTGGCCGGCGAGATCGCGATCGCGACGGTATTGTTGATCGGTGGCACGCTGCTGCTGCGCAGCTTCGTCAAGCTCGCCAGCGTCGATCCGGGGTACGACGTCTCCGACATCCTCACGTTTCAAGTCGCTCTGCGCGGCGATCGCTACCCCGCCGCGCGCTTGAAGACGTTTGCCGACGATGTGGTCGCGCGGTTGCAGGGCATGACCGGCGTACAGGCGGCCGCCTACGCGCGGCAGCTCCCGTTCGTGAACCTGCAGGATACGTATGCGCTTCGAACCACCAGCCCGGAGGATCCACCGGCGCCGGAAGGGGCTGATGCGCGGTTTGTCAGCCGCGACTATCTGAAGACCATGGGTATTCGCATGATCGCGGGCCGAGCCTTCGACGAGACCGATCGCTCGGCACATCCGCGAGCGATGGTCATCAACCAGACGCTGGCGCGCCGCGGGTTCCCGGACCGCAGTCCGCTCGGCCAGCCGATCTATGCGGGACCCGACCGATCGCCCTGGGAGATCATCGGCGTGTTCGAGGATGTGAAGCAATTCGGCCTCGACCGTGCGCCGCAGCCGCAGTTCTTCGTCGATCTCCGCCAATGGTCAGGGATTACTCGCAATCTGTTTCCGGTTGGACCGTACTTCGCAGTTCGCGGTCACGGCGATCGGAAGTCTCTCGTCTCCAACGTGCTCGGCATTGTTCGTCAGCTCGATCCCGAAGCGACGCTCTACAACGTGGCGACGATGGAGGAGCTCGTGTCGAACTCGGTCACGCTGCCGCGCATGTATGCCGCGCTGCTCGGCATCTTCGCCGCGATTGCCGCTGCGTGGTCGTGCATTGGCATCTACGGGATGATGGCCTACGCCGTCACGCAGCGGACGCGCGAAATCGGGATCCGGATGGCGCTCGGCGCGCAGCGCCAAGCGGTTCTCAGTCTGCTGCTGCGTCAGAGCCTGGTGCTGACGGGGGCCGGATTGGCGCTCGGCGTGGCCGGCGCAGCCGCGATGACACGCTACCTCGAAGGATTGCTATTCGGCCTAACGCCGCTCGATCCGCCGACGTTCGTCGCCGTCGCGCTGGCGTTCACCAGTGTTGCGATGCTCGCGTCGTATGTGCCCGCGCGGCGCGCGACGACGGTCGATCCGCTGGTGGCGCTCCGGCACGAGTAGCGGCGCGCCGACGATAGGTGCGGTTGGAAATCCGTAGATCGATGACCCGGCTTTCGAGCCGCCGTTGTCTCACGCTGCGCCTTTGTGCTTGTTCGAGCGCCACGCCACGGACAACCGCTTCCGCGTCGTCGCACAGTCGCGCAAGTACAGATTGATGAGCGTCTGATAGCGGATGCCGGTCTCATCAGACAACGCTTTGAAGTAGGCGATGGTCGGTTCCTCCAGCCGGATTGTCACCTGCCGCTTCAGGCGTTTCGCATAGGGATTCCGTCGCGCCTTCGTGAAGTCGTATTCTTTCCTCATCGCGTCCACCTTTGCCGATACATTTCACGCTCCGCCGCCGTTGCCTTCCGAGCAGAGATGATGCGGATCACCGTGTTGGATGCCCGGTCGCAGTGGCACACAACCAGGTGGCGCAGTGCCTCGCTCACGCCGAGCAAAATGAACCGCGGTTCGTGGCTCGAATGGTCCGGGTCGTCAATCAACAGCGCGTCGTCGTCAAGGAATATGGTTTGGGCTTCCTCGAACGAGACGCCGTGCTTACGCTGGTTCTCGGCGTTCTTCCGCTCATCCCACTCGAACCGCAACTCGGACACGCATCACCTATTGTAAATACGTTGTAGTGGAAAGCAAATCGTTCATCTGCGGAGCAGATGCGCCCGTGATGGCTGGGAAATCGCGCTGGACTTGTTCTCGTCTTGCCAGCGACTGCTTCGATGTTTTGCCTGGCTCCGAGAGCCGCGCGTGAGCCGTGGCAACACGTGCGGGCCCAGTGCGAAGGTTACTCAGCAGTCCGGTTCAATTCCCTGTGCCCGCGTGTGACATCCACCCGCAGATAACGTTTGAAGTCCGCCATGTGTTCTCGAATAGCTGCGAGCTGCATGTCGGCGGCCAGACCACGGCGCCACGTGCGCCGGTCTATCGTGCCGAGCACCACGAACATGGGAACCTTGCCTCTGTCGGAGAACCCCGCCGCGACGATGACGCGCTCCAGTTCATCTCGATGAACGACGAGCGTCTCGCACGCGAGGCAGAGGCGGCACGTCTTGTTCAAAAGAATGAGTCTCGCAAAAATCAACGGCGCGCGACAGACTCGTGATCCGGCGATGTTCAAATGGACAGCCTCACGTCCCGCCTCCGATGAGACAGCGCCAGCTCGAAGAGGGTCTTGGACACGAACGTGGACGTGAACAGATTGCACACGAGGCCGGCCGACAGCGTCACGGCGAAGCCGCGGATGGGACCCGTGCCGAACTGAAACAGGAACGCCGCGGAAATCAGCGCCGCGACGTGCGTGTCGAGCAACGTCCAGAAGACACGGCTGAAGCCCCCTTCGATTGACGCGCGCACGCTGTGTCCAGCGGCGAGGTCTTCTTTGATACGCTCGAAGATCAGCACATTCGAATCGACGCCGATGCCCATCGTCAGGACGAAGCCGGCGATGCCCGGCAACGTCATCACCGCGCCGACGCACTCCATCAGCGCGAGCAACATGAGCAGATTGAAGATCAGGGCGATGACCGCGTTGACGCCGGACCATCGGTAGTACGCCAGCATGAACGTGAGCACGAGCAGGAGGCCGGCCGCCGACGCGAAGACGCCGGCGCGGATGGCATCGGTGCCGAGGCTCGGCCCAATCATCTGCTCTTGAAGATAACTGAACGACGTCAGCAGCGCGCCGGATCGCAGGATCAGCGAGATGTTCTGCGCTTCTTCCACCGAGAAGGCGCCGTGGATGCGGCCTTCGTCCGCGATGCGCGTCTCAATGCGAGCGGCTGAGACCATTTGGCCGTCGAGGATGATCGCGAGCTGACGGCCGACGTTCTCGCTCGTGACTCGGGCGAATGTGCGGCCTCCGTCGCTGGTCAAACTGAAGGCCACTTCCGGAAGGTTGTTCTCGTCGACCGTCGGCCGTGCGTTGCGCAGGTCGCGTCCGCTCACCGCCGCTGCCTTGTGCACCAAGTAATAGACGATGCCTGAGTCGGCCGTCGAGCCGGAGGGGCCCGGCACGATCTCCATGCCCTGAGGGACGGCGCCGTGCAGCATCAGCGCCTCCTTCGCCGGCGAGGGCCCCTGCTCGACGATTTTCAGCTCGAGCACGCCGGGCGACTGGATGATGCGCTTCGCACGCTCGACGTCGGTGACGCCAGGCAGCTGCACAAGGATCTGGTCGCCGCTGTTGCCCTGCCCCAAGATGCTCGGCTCGGTGACGCCCAGCTCGTTCACGCGGCGCTCGATCGTCTCGCGCGCCTGCACTACCGCCTCCTCGCGAAGGTTCTGCTGGATATTCGGCTTCAACGAGAACGTGTAGCTGCCATCTCCGCCGGCGCCGCTGGCGAACTTGGAGTCGACCTCGCTCGCGGTCTGCCGGAACGCCGCGTCTTGCGCAGGCGGCACGCCGTCGACGCGGAACTGCGCGATCGAGAGCGTCGTCATGTCGCCGACGGTAATGTGTTTCGCCTCGAGCTCGGCGCGCAGCCGTTCCAATGCCTGCTCCGTTTCCAGCCGCAGCGCGTCATCAGTGTGCACACGCAGGACGAGCTGAATGCCCCCCTCGAGATCGAGCCCCAGCTCGAGCTGCTTGTCCATCAGCCAGCTCGGTGAGCGGATGCCGTAATGAGCGGCGACGATCGGATACACATTGATCGCCGTTGACACGCAGAGAACGATCGCAATGATGAGCGCCTTGACGCGAAGCCGCTGAGTCACACGTACCTCCTCGCTGACGAACACACCTCGAGTGAACGAAATGGCCGGACGAGGAGCGAATCAGATCAGCAGGACGAACGTGCGGAGATAGCGAGGGGTGTGATTGAACGGTGAAACGCAGTCGGTCTCAGGCTGGCGAAGGGCGCTGGTCCCGGGTTGGAGACACGTGATGGTGTCGAGCGCCGCCAACCGATCCCCATTCGGCGTGGTCAGCGTCGCGTCGTAGGACGCGTCCTGAAACTGCGCGTGTGGGCCTTGCGGATTGTGCGTGGCCGGAGTGCGGTGAGCGAGGGAGCAGCACGCCGACGCATTCCGAGCCGTGTGCGGCGAAGCGTCTCTCGTCAGGGTAGCCGGCCAGTACGCCACGGCCAGCACGATGGCGACAACGAAGATCAGGCGCCGCATTTCAGCAGATTCTGAATCCGGTCCCGGTCCGAGTCAAGCGAGAGGCATCGCGCCGGCGCTCGGCTGAAGCCTTTGCGCTCGGCTAAAGCCTTCGCGCTACAGCGAGTTGGGAAAAAACCGACGCGAAAAAGGGCACGGGCCCCTTTTCTCAGGCGGCGACGTCTCAATCCGCCCGCAACGCGACCATCGGGTCGACGCGCGATGCGCGCAGCGCCGGGAACAGACAGGCGATCGCCGCAACGATGACCAATGAGAGCGGGGCGATCAGCGAGGTCAGCGGATCGTACGGCGTGATGCCGAACAGCAGCGACTTCACCAGTTGAACGGCCGCGAGCGCCGCGGCGAAGCCGACGCCGATGCCGGCCAGCGCGATGCGCAGGCCATCCTGCATGATCTCGCTCGTGACGCGCGCGGGCGCGGCGCCGAGCGCGAGCCGAATGCCGATTTCGCGGCTCCGCTGCGCAACCGCGTACGACATCAGGCCATAGAGGCCAATCGCCGCCAGCAGCAGTCCCAACGCGCCGAAGAACGCGGCGAGCGTCGCCGTCAGACGCTCCTGCAGCAGGACGCGGTCGACAATGTAGGAGAGCGTTTCAATTTTCGTGACGTGCTCGTACCCGAACGTCTCCAGCGCGGCATTGAGGCGGTCGAGCGACACGCCGCCACGCACGACGAAGCATTTGCCGTTGGGATCCGGCTGCTGCAACGCGGCGACGTACGCAGCGGATAGATTGCCATCCTTCAGGTCGTACATGCGCGCGTCGGCGACGATGCCGACGACCTCGAGCGATAGCCGATGCGGCATGACGCCGATTCGCACGTGTTGGCCGAGCGCATCGCCGGCAGGGAACAGCCGCCGCGCAAGCGTCTCGCTGAGGATCGCGACGCCTGGCGCGCGGGAGTGATCGCTCCACTGGAAGTCGCGGCCGCGGCGCAGCGGCATTCCAAGCGTCTCGAAAAATCCGGGAGACACGGCGCCCCCGACTGACTGGATTCCCTCGTCGATCGCCGCCGGCACCGCCGCACGCGCGACACGCTCTCCGCCTCCAACGCCCCCGCCTGCCGGCTTGAAGAGCGACACCGCCACGCTACGGACGCCCGCAATGCCCTTCAAGCGCGCGACAACGTCTGGATAGTAGGTGTCGTTGTCGACGCCTTTGTAGCCGCCCACTGGCGGGTACGAATACGCGACGGTAACGTCGTCGGCCCGCATGCCGGATGGCACCGCGCGCACCTGCTGCAGGCTTCGCACGAGCAGCCCACCGGTCATGACCAAAATGAGCGACAGCGCGACCTGTACGCCGACGAGCAGGCGGCCGATACGTCCCGTGCTCGTGAACGCACGACCGTTCTGCTGTAACGCCTCGCTCGCCCGGCCGTGAGCCACTTGCCACGCCGGCGCCAGGCTGAAGACGACTCCGACGATCAATGTCAGCGCCGACACAAATGCGATCACGCGCCCATCCGGCGTGATGTTCAGCGACGCGCGAACGGTGTAGTCCTCGAAGATCGTGCGGACGATCAAGCGGCTGCTCCAAGAGGCGAACAGCGCGCCGCACATGGCGCCGAGCGACGCCATCAGGACGCCTTCTGTGAGGATCTGTTGCGCCAACCGCCACGTTCCCGCACCAAGCGCGAGCCGCACACCCATCTCGTGGCTCCGCGCTGCCGTGCGCGCGAGCATCAGGCTCGCGAGGTTCACGCACGCCAGCGTCACGATCAGCAAGGCGATGCCGAACACAATCATGAGCGGCTGCGTGAACTTGTGCCGCAGTCCCGGTTCGATTCCTTTCGCGGCCGATTGCACCGACAGACGCGTGGCCAGGAACCGCTGCCGCTGCGCCGCGCCGAAGTCCGGAGGCACGTTCGATGCCTTCAGCTCGGGCCACATCGTTTCGAGCGCGGCACGCGCTTGCGTCAGCGACACGCCAGGCCTGAGCCGTCCCGTCGTGCGCACCCAGAACGAGCCTCGCGGGCGAGCCAGCGTGTCAGGCGCGGATCCGGAGAGCAGCGGGTACGCCGTCAGCGGCAGGATCACGTCGGGCTCCATCGTCAGCAGCAGGCCTGTGAAGCTCGCCGGCGCGATGCCGACAATCGTGAACGGTGTGCCCTCCACGGCGATCTCACGGCCGATCGCGCCGAGGTCGCCGCCGAAATGGCGAAGCCAGAAGGCGTAGCTCAAGACGGCGACCCGGTTCGGCTGCAGCGCGGACTCGTTGACGTCGTCGGGTGTCAGCAAACGTCCTGCAAAGGGAGGCGCGCTGAGCTCCGAGTAGTAGTTGCCGCTGACGACGGACACGACGCCGGTCGTGGCGCCGTTGTTCGATGTGATGTTCGAGACCGTCCAGCTCCAGCCCAGGACGGACGAAAAGAGCGACTGCCGCTGCGCCAGATCGCGAAACATCGCGAAAGTCAGTCCGATTTCGTACGACGTGTCCGGGGCCATCGTCACGATCTGGACGAGCGTCTGCGGATCGCGCACCGCCGCGTCGCGGAGCAGCAGGCCGTTGAGGAGGCTGAAGATCGCAGTGTTGACGCCGATGGCGAGCGTCAGCGTGACGAGTGCGACGACGGTGAATCCAGGCGTCCGACGAAACCCGCGGATCGCGTACCTGACGTCCTGCCACACCGTTTCGACGATCGGCAGACGACGCGCGTCGCGGTGCGCTTCGCGCGTCTGTGCCACGCCGCCAAAGGCGCGCAGCGCGGCTGAGCGCGCTTCGCCGGCGTCATGCCCGCGTGCCACGCCATCGTCGATGGCGAGCGCGAGGTGCGTCTCGATTTCTTCGGCGACACGATCGTCGAGCTGGCGCCCGCGAAATGCGGACAGCAGCCGTGCCAGGAGCGCGCGAAGCGCCGTCACGCGAGATCCTTGGATGGATCGAGAAAGCGCGCGATGATGCCGGACGCGCGCGACCAGCTCGCCGCTTCTGCCTTGAGCTGCTTTTTACCGGCGCGGCTGATGGCGTAGTACCGCGCGCGGCGATTGTTTTCGGACACGCCCCATGTGGACGTGACCCAGCCCATCTGCTCGAGCTTGAGCAGGGCAGGATAGAGCGTCCCTTGATTGAGCGCCAGCTGATCGCCGCTGATCTGCTCGATCCGCCGTGCGATGCCATACCCGTGCAACGGGCCCAGCGCTTCCAGCGTCCTGAGGATCATCAGCGCGAGTGTGCCGTGCAGGACGTCGTTGCGGTCGGCGGGCATGGCGAGCTCCTTCTGTTGGGTCCCAACAGAACATACGCCTAGTCCTGTTGGGAGTCAACAGAAAGCCCTGATCCCTGATCCCTGAGCCCTGGTTCTTCTTACTTCCCGAAAATCGCCTTGGGCATTTTCACGTGCACGCCGAGCGTCTGGTCGACCAGCTGCGTCACGGCCACGTCGCCCGCCACGCTGACCAGCTGATACGCCTCGTGCTGGCTCAGGCCTTTCGTGGCCACGAGAAAGTCGATCATCTCCTGAATCGCCGCTTTCGTCGCGACCGTGAGGTCGGCGTCCGTGGCCATGCTGATGAAGGCGGCCGGCGTCTCCGCGCGCGGCCACTTCAACTTCATCCCCTTGCGCACCGTGAGCTGCACGCGCCCGCGCAGCGAGGTCTCGATCGCGGTCTGATCGACCTCGCCATCGCCCTGCGCGGCGTGGCCGTCGCCGATCTCGAACAACGCGCCCGGCACGAACACAGGGATGAACAGCGTGGTGCCGGCGACCAGCTCGCGGTTGTCGAGGTTGCCGGCGTGCAGGCCGGGCGGCGTGCTGCTGACCCGCCCGAGATCGGGCGCCGGCGCGACGCCCATGCTGCCGAAAAATGGATGCAGCGGGATGACGATGCCCGGCGCGAACCTCGCGGTCATCGACGTCTTGTCGATCGGAATGATTTTCGACGGCGCACCGCGCTCGCAGTTCTCGCGAAGAAAGCCGCTGCAGCCGTTGTAGCCGTAGTCGATCGGCAGGTCAATCGACAGGATCTTCACTTCGAGTGCGTCGCCCGGCTGTGCACCGTCGACGTACACCGGGCCCGTGAGAATGTGGCCGCCAGGGCCGCGCTTGTCGCCGGTGACCTCGGACACAATCGCCTTCAGCGACGCTTGAATCTTGTCGTCCGGCACGCCGGCACGCCCCAGTCCCTGCGGCGTGTTCGTCAGCAGCGTGTCGACGTCGATGATGTCGCCCGACGCGATTCGCAGCACCGGCTCCGCCGATGCCCAGTAGTAGCCGTACGCGACGGTCTTCGGCGTCGCTTCCAGCCGATGCGTGTTCGGCGACTGTGCCCCGAGCGTTGGAGCGAAGGCCATCATGCTGACGACCGCGGCGCTGACGAGCTTTTGCATACGGCATTCTACGCACAGCTGGCGGCTGGCGTCCCGGCGCCGTTGAGCGCCAGGATATCGTCTGCAACATAAAGTGTTGCGCAACATCCGTTGTTGCGCTATTGTGTCGATATGCCTGTGGCCACCGCGCGCAAGGTCGAAGCCCTTCGCACCGACTTCCGCACCGGCGCACGCCTCGCGGACATGCTCGGCGTCAGCCGCTCGCAGGTCACGCGCTGGCTGCGGGGCGCTGGCATCGACCCGTTGAATGCGGAGAAGGTCGACCTGCTCGATCTCGTCTGGTCCAACCTGCTTCGCTTGTATACGCGCGACGCCGCGCTCGCCTGGCTGTTCGGCATCAACCCGCGGCTCGGCGACCGGCGGCCGATCGATCTCATCAGAGCCGGACGCGCCGAGGAGCTGATCCGCGCGATCCGCGCGGAACGCTCCGACTCTTTCGCGTGATCCTGCACCGCTGCTTCGCCTGGAACCGCAGCGCGCGTCACGACGCCATCGATGGTCCGCTGTGGTTTCCGCAGCTCTATCAGGGTGAGGGGCGCCACGACAACCCAGAGGAGTACGGCTGCTTGTACCTCGCCGATCGTGCGGTCTCCTGCGTGATCGAGCAGCTGGCCGCCTTCCGTGGACAGCGGTTGTCTTCGTCTATTCTGCAGCGCCGCGGTTTGCCGTTGGCGCTCGCCGCGATCGAGCTCAGCGACCACGCGCCGCTCGTCGATCTCGACGACCCGGCGATTCTGCGCCGCGAACGACTGCGACCCTCAGTCGTGGCGACCAGAGATCGTCGCGTCACGCAGCCCCAGGCGCTGGATCTCCATCGTCGCCATCCGGATGCCGCTGGTCTCAAGTGGTGGTCGACCTGGGAAGCGCTCTGGGCCAACGTCACGATATTCAATCGAGCCGCTGCCGATCTTCGGCTCCTCGACGTGCACGAGCTGACGCTCGACGAGTCGGCAACCACAGAAGCCGCCGAGTGGTTCGGCTTGAGGCGACTTTGAAATCTGCAATGTCATGAGTCTCTGAGCACCTGGGCCGGATCGATCCGCGAGGCACGGCGGGCGGGGAGCCAGCCCGCGAGGGCGCCGACGGCAGCGAGCACGACGGCCGCGCCGGCGAGTGTGGCCGGATCGCGCGGCTCGAGGCCGTAGAGCAGCGCCGCGACGAAGCGCGCCGCCCAGGCGCTGACGGCGGCGCCGGCGATGATGCCGATTCCCACGAGCCCTGACACACGCGCGAGGACGAGCCGCACGACGCCAGAAGGCGCCGCGCCAAGCGCCATGCGGATGCCGATCTCCGTACGCCGCCGGCTGACGGCGTACGACGTCACGCCGTAGAGGCCGAGGCCCGCGAGCAGCAGCGCCAGCCCGCCGAAGAAGCCTGAGAGGATCGCGACGATCCGCTCCTGCGTGAGCGACGCGTTGACCTGCTCTGCGAGCGGCCGGAAGGTGAGCGCGAGATCCGGATTCACCGTGGCGATCGCCGCCGTGATGCTCTTCGCGAGCAGCGCCGGGGATCCGGATGCACTGCGGACCGACAGGGCTACCGACGGAAACGGCACGGGCTGATCATCGCGCTGTGTGATTGGCACGTACATCGTCGCCGGGATCGGCTCGCGCAGGTTGCGATAGACCGCGTCCGCCACGACGCCGACGATCTCTTTCGGCGGCTCCTCCGTGTGGAAGCCGAGGGTCCGCACCGTGTGGCCGATGGGATTCGCGCCGTTGAGGAACTTGCGAACGAATGTCTGATTGACGATCGCGACGCGCGAGGATTCCTTCACGTCGTGATCGCTGAAATGGCGGCCGGCGAGCAGCGGCGTGCCGAAGGTGGCGAGCCATGTCGGCGTGATGCCGTTCATGAACGCAAGGCTTTGCCGCTCCGGCAACACCGGCGCGTCCGAGACGACGATGCGGTTGTTCCAGCTCATCCCGCTCACCGGTGTGACGACGGAGAGCGCGGCGTCGGACACGCCAGGCAGGGCGCGTACTGCCGCCCGCGCGCGTTCGAAGACTGCTAGTCGATCGTCGGGCGCGATCTGCGTCCGCAGCGCGTTCACGTTCACCACCAGCACATGCTGCTGCTCGAAGCCGAGATCGAGATGCGCGAGCGCAGAGAACGTGCGCACGAACAATCCCGCGGCGACGACGAGCACGACCGACAAGGCAACCTGTGCCGCGACGAGGACGCTGGCGAGGCCGACCTTCGCGTCGCTGGGCGACCCGCGCCCCTGCTCCTTAATCGCCTCCATCGGCTCGACGCCGCCCGCGCGAAAGGCCGGCACCGTTCCGAACAAGAGCGCCGTCGTCACCGTTACGCCAATCGTGAAACCGAGCACGCGCCAGTCGAGCGCGAGGTCGAGGAACACGTGATTGGTCGCGGTCGAGAGCTGCGCGACGAGCAGAAGGGTGGCCCACCGCGCGATCAAGAGCCCGAGCGCCGCCCCCGCCGACGCGAGGACCAAGCTTTCGGTCAGCAGTTGCCGCACGAGCCGCCAACGCGAGGCGCCAAGCGCCACCCGAACGCTCAGCTCGTGACGACGCGCCGCCGCGCGCGTGAGCAGCAGGTTCGCGATGTTCGCGCACGCAATCAGCAGCACGAGGATGACGACAGCCATGATGGTCATGAGCGGCTGTTGATAGCGCCGCCGCAGCGTCGAATCGCCGGTCGCTGCAGGCTTCAGCGTGAAGGGATCCTTCAAATAGCGCTGCAGCTCATTCGGCTGCCATCCGGGCGGCGTCGCCTCACGTATTTGCGGCTGCACGGCCCGCAGCGCCGCTGTGGCTGCGTCCGTGGACTGCCCGGATCTCAACCGCGCCATGATCGACAGCCACCAGATCGAGCGGCCATCGAGGAACGTTTCCTGACCGCGAATCAGCGGCTCGTCGCCGATCGGCAGCGCGATGTCGAACGTCCGTCCGACTTCGGGCCCGAAGAAATCCGGCGGGGTGACACCCACGATCGTGAACGGCACGCGCTCGACGGCCAGCGTGCGTCCGACTGCGCCGGCGGCGCCACCGAAGCGACGTTGCCAGAAGCCGTAGCTAATCACGGCGACCGCGCCGTCGGGCCCGCCACCGCGCCGATCGTCGGCACCGGTGAACGTCCGGCCCAGTACCGCGGGCACGCCGAGGGTCTCGAACATCCCGCCGCTCGCCCAAAGGCCGTCGACATACTCCGTTTCGCCGCCAGAGGCGAGGTTGAACCGGTTGGACGACCACGCGAATGCGGCGTCGAACAGCTGCGGCCGCTGTCGGATCTGATCCCAGATCGGATACGTCCAGTCGGAGCCGCCCGGCGAGGCATCGGAGATCATGACGAGCTGTTGCGGCTGTTTCACCGGCAGGGAGCGCAGCAGCAGGCTGTTGACGAGCGAGAAGATCGCGGTGTTAGCGCCGATGCCGAGCGCCAGCGACAGCACCGCTACTGTCGTGACGACTGGCGTGGCACGCAGAGACCGAAGAGCCAACCGCAAATCAGGCATCGCAAACCTCGGATCTCAGATTTCAGACTGCAGATTTCAGATTGCTGATTGGCGTCTTTTCGAAAGAGGATATATACGAAGCAATTCGTAGATGTCAAGCTCGCGCCGCACCATGGTCATTCGACGGTTTCCAACGGTACGTGGTTGGCGGGCTATGATCGCGGCGGTGCCTCAATTGCTGGCCTTCACACGAGACATCAGCCCGGCCATCGCCCACTGCGAGCTGACGCATCTCGAGCGCGTCGCCATCGACCTCGAGGTTGCGCGGACACAACACGAGTGTTACGAGCGCGCGTTGTCGGAGCTCGGGTGCCGCGTGCACCGGCTTGCCGCCGGCGATGACATGCCGGATTCAGTGTTCATCGAGGACGCCGCGATCGTGTTCGACGAGCTGGCCATCGCGACGCGGCCGGGCGCCGCGTCGCGCCGCCTCGAAATACCTGCCGTGGCGCGCGCGCTCGCCGATCATCGTCTGCTGCACGAGATCGTGGCGCCCGGGACGCTCGACGGCGGCGATGTGCTCGTCGCGTCCCGCCGCGTGTTCGCGGGGTGCTCCGGGCGTACGAACGCCGCCGGCATCGACCAGCTGCGCCGGATCCTCGCGCCATTCGGCTACGCGACCGAGGCGATTGAGGTCACCGCCTGTCTGCATCTGAAATCGGCGCTCTGCACGGTTGCCGAAGGCACGCTGCTGATCAACCGCGCGTGGGTCGACGCGTCGCGCTTTGGCGCCTTCGACCTGATCGACGTCGATCCATCGGAGCCGTTTGCGGCGAACGCTCTTCCGATCGACGATGCGGTGATCTTCCCGAGCGAGTACCCGCGCACCGCCGAACGGTTGCGAGCGCGTGGCCTCCGCGTACACGCCGTTCCCGCCGGTGAGCTCGCCAAGGCCGAAGGCGGCGTGACCTGTTGCAGCCTGATTCTCAATTAGGGCCCGCGAAAGAATCACGTTGGCGCTGTGGGCGTTGAGGCGCCCGCCCGGCAAGGCGCGAGGAGCGCGCATACCGGGAGTATGTAAGTGACGAACAACGCAGCCCGGCGGGATGCATCGGCGGCCACGGTGTAAACGTTATTCTTTCGCAGGCCCTTAGCCCGCTTTTCGCCGGACGTCACCGTCAGAGTGTCATAATGGCTGTTTGATCAAGGAGCTTATCTGCCGTTCAGTCACTTAGCGCTTCACCCCGACCTGCTCAAGGGTCTCAAAGATCTCGGCTTCTCGCGCCCCACGCCCATTCAGGCCGACGCCATTCCGCCCGCGATGGACGGGCGCGACCTGCTGGCGTGCGCCATGACGGGCAGCGGCAAGACCGCCGCGTTCCTGCTGCCGATTCTGCACAAGCTGATCGGCCGTCCCCGCGGGACGACGCGCGCGCTGGTGCTGACGCCGACGCGCGAATTGGCCGCGCAGATCCTCGAGGACCTCAACGACCTCGCCGTGCACACGCCGATCAGCGCGGCGTCGGTGTTTGGCGGCGTGGGCATGGGTCCTCAGGAGCACGCCTTCCGCAGCGGCGTCGACGTGATCATCGCCACGCCCGGCCGCCTGCTCGATCATTTCCGTCTGCCCTACGCGCGGCTTGCCGGGCTTGAATATCTGGTTCTCGACGAAGCCGATCGCATGCTCGACATGGGATTCCTGCCGGACATCCGCCGCGTGCTGCGTCACCTGCCGCAGAAGCGCCAGACGCTGTTCTTCAGCGCCACGATGCCGCCGCCGATCGCTGAGCTGTCGCGCGAGATGCTGAAAAACCCCGCGACGATCAACATCGAGCGCCGCTCGGCGCCGGCCGTTGGCATCACGCAGGCGGTGTATCCGGTCTCGCAGCCGCTCAAACCGGCCCTGCTCGTCGCGCTGTTGAAGAAGAGCGAGATGAACGACGCGCTCGTCTTCACGCGCACGAAGCACCGCGCCAACCGGCTGGCGCAGCATCTCGTGGCGGCGGGCATCAAAGCCGAGCGGATCCACGGCAACCGGTCGCAGGCGCAGCGCACCGAAGCGCTCGCCGGCTTCAAGGGCGGCAAGTACCAGGTCCTCGTGGCCACCGACATTGCGGCACGCGGGATCGACGTCACCGCGCTTGGCCACGTCGTGAACTTCGACGTGCCGGCGGTGCCCGAGGATTACATCCATCGCGTCGGCCGCACCGCGCGTGCGGAGCTGACCGGCTCGGCGTTCACGTTCGTGTCGCCCGAGGAAGAGAGCGACCTGCGCGCGATCGAGAAGGCGATCAACAGCCGGCTGCCGCGCGTCACGGTCCCGGACTTCGACTATCACGCGCGGCCGGAGGCGCGGCTCGAGATTCCGATCGCGCAACGCATCGCGGAAATTCGTGCGCGCAAGGGAGAAGAACGCGCCCGTGCAAAGGCCAAGCTCGAACGGCGCGCGGCGGCGGCGCGCGGCGGCTCGGGCGGCGGCGCGCCCCGGCCGGGCGGCGCGGCGCCGGGCTCCTCGTACGGCCGCCCCGGCGGCCATCGTCGGCCGGGCAGCGGCCCTTGGCGCGGCGGCAGCGGCGGCAGTGGCGGAGGCGGCGGCCGGCGGACGCGGTAGCTTGACCTCTTCACCACCGAGGACTTGCAGGAAGAGGCATGGGGACAGGTCTCCGCGTGATGCAAGGAGAGGAGACTTGTCCCCGCGAATTGTTCTCAGTGTCCACCGTGTCCTCCGTGGTGGAGCGTTTTCTTGATCCAGTGAGCACCCTCCACGATCAGTTCGGCGACATCGACATCTACCTGTTCGATCAACTCCTGCGCGGCCGTATCACGCCGGGCATGCGCGTGTTCGACGCCGGCTGCGGGGCGGGCCGCAACCTGTCGTATTTTCTCCGCGAAGGCTACGACGTCTCCGCCGTGGACGCCGATCCGCGCGGGGTGGACCTCGTCCGTCGACACGCGTCCTATCTGCCGCCAGAGCAGTTCCGGGCGGAGCCGATCGAATCCACCACATTTGCCGACGCGATTGCCGACGTCGTCATCAGCAGCGCCGTGCTGCACTTTGCGCGCGACCATGCGCATTTCGACGCGATGCTCCTGGGCACGTGGCGCGTGTTGAAGCCGGGCGGCTTCCTGTTCTGCCGGCTCGCCTCGTCCATCGGCATGGCGGACCGGATGCGCGCGATCGGCGGCGGTCGCTATCGGCTACCCGACGGCAGCGAACGGTATCTTGTGGACGAAGCGACGCTCCTCGCGTGGACCGATCGTCTCGGCGGCGCCCTCGTCGATCCGCTGAAGACCACCGTCGTGCAGGATCAGCGCTGCATGACCACGTGGGTGGTCGGGAAGCGCGAGAGATAAAGGCGCGCCTGAGCACCCACTGCCACTTACGGAGGCGAGAACATGGACGGCAAACGAGAACTGTTGCGACATGCGGTGGCGACGGTGGCATATCGCGGAGGCAAGGCTGTACGCGGCGCGCCGGCGAGCTTTGCGGCGTTCGGCGCGGAGCAGTCGCCGCGCACCCCGGCCAAGATCCTTGCGCACATCGGCGATCTGTTCGACTGGGCCCTGACGCAGGCGCGCGGCGCCGAGGCGTGGAGCGACTCGACGCCACTCGCCTGGGAGCGCGAGGTCGCGCGCTTCTTCGACACCCTCGCGCGATTCGACGCGTATCTCGCGTCCGACGCGCCGCTCATGGCGCCTCCCGAGAAGCTGCTTCAGGGCGCGATCGCCGATGCGCTGACGCATATCGGCCAGCTGGCCATGCTCCGCCGGATGGCCGGCGCGCCAATCCGCGGCGAGAACTACGCGAAGGCCGATATCGCCGCCGGCCGCGTCGGCGCCGACCAGGCCGCCCCTCGCCGCGAATTTTGATTGACAAGTATGCTATCATACGTCATATGAAGAGGACGACGATGTTCATGCCGGAAGCGCTCGAGCGCGACCTGCAGCTGTACGCGCGGCATGAGGGCAAACCGGTGGCGCTGGTGGTGCGGGAAGCGGTCGAAGCGTATCTCGTGGCACACCGGCCGGCGAGCCGTTTGCCATCGTTCGCAGGCGTCGGCGCCAGCGGCCGGACAGACGTGGCCGAGACGCACGAGTCGCTGTTGTTCCAAGAGCTCGATCCGCATCTGGGCACAGCCACGGCCGTTCATCCGACGTACACCAAGCCTGCGCGGCGCCGGGTGCGCAAAGTCTCCACGCGCCGCCGCTGATGCCGCTGCTCGTCGACACCGGCGTCCTGTATGCGCTGGCCGACCGCACCGATGCGTGGCACGCGCGGGCACGCGCACTCTGTGCGTCCACACGTGATTCGCTGCTCGCGCCGATTACCGTTGTCCCCGAGGTGACCTATCTGCTGGCCACGCGGCTGGGCGCGCACGCCGAGCTCGCGTTCGTGCGGTCGGTCGCCGATGGCGAGATTGGCATCGAGCCGGTCGACGCCGCCACTTGCGTCCGCGCGCAGGAGGTCATGATGGAATATCCCGACATCGGCTTCGTCGACGCGACGCTCGTCGCGCTGGCCGAACGCCTCAAGGTGTCGAAGATCGCCACCACCGACCGGCGGCACTTCGCCGCGATCCAGCCGCGCCACGTCCCTCGTCTCACGCTCGTTCCCTGAGGCGTCCTTCGTCGTCGCGCGGGACGATGCTCGCCTGAAGCCCTCGCGCAACGACCATGAATAAAGGAGACGGGAGTCTTTTTTTGCCTCTGGATCCGAGCTGCCAAAAAGCCCCAGGCCTGTCCCCTTCTTGAGCGCCCGAACGTTAATGTTTTAAGCGGTCGGCGCGTGCCGGGCGCCTCAGGGGAAAAGACTCCCGTCCCCTTTTTTGAGGGACGCAGAATCGTAAGTCGCTGTCGAAAAACGGTACGTGCCGCGACACCATATTCACCGCGGGCGTCCACGCAAGTCATGACTGTCCAGAGGTTTGGGGAAGGAAAAGGCGTGGCGTTGGCTGGACGCGTTTTTGCGACACTCGCGGATATGAGTGAGCGGCACGCCTTTGGTCCGAACCTTCGGCGCGCGCGATTGCAGCGGGGCATCAGCATCGACCAGATCGCGGAGAGCACCAAGATCAGCGCGGAGCTGTGGAACGGCCTCGAGCAGAACGATCTCTCGCGCTGGCCGATTGGCCTCTATGCGCGCGCGTACGTCCGCGCGTACGCGCTTGAAATTGGCGTCGACCCGGAGGCGACCGTCGACGAATTCTGCCGCTGTTTTCCGGCTGGCGACCGCCGCGCCGGACGGATCGTGCGCGAACAGGCCGCGCTGCTCGGCCATGATTTGCAATGGCGGGACGATCTCGGCCATATCGACGCGGACCGCCGAACCGAGGCGAGTGTTGTTGATCGTGTGCCGGCCGTCTTCACGAAAGGCGGTCGCGTCCTGGCGGCCGCGGCCGATGCCTGCCTCGTGCTCGCGGCTTCGGCACTGGGGAAGGCGCTGCTGCCGTTCGGATGGATCGCCTCCGCCGCGGTGTGCGCGTTTCTCTATCACGCGGTCTCGCTGGTGATGCTTGGTTGCACGCCGGCCGTCTGGACGCTCGACACGTATCTGACCCACCGTCATCCCGCGCAACGCCGCGCTGACAAACCGCGTTTTCTCCGGCTGTCTGGCGGATCCGAACGCGCGAAGGCCTGAGCCTCAGAACAGCCTGATTCGTCACGCATTCCAAAGCCCCCTCACACCAAATCGCAAACGGCTCCAGGCGAACGGTTGACCCGCCGGCCGCGAATCGGCGCTCGAACCCTACGTACCGGGACGTCGCCGGCCGATACCAGGGACGAATCCGACTGCCGGCCGACGACTGTCGACTGAAGACTGGTGACTGAGGACTGTTTTGTTGCGCGCGTACGGGGTTAGCGACAGGGGCCGCGTTCGGCCAACGAACGAAGACTGCTTCGCCATCGACGAGGTGCGCCGGCTCTGTGTGGTGGCCGACGGGATGGGCGGGCACAACGCGGGCGAGGTCGCGGCTCGACTCGCCGTCGACACCGTCGTCGAGGCCGTGCGCGACGGCATCGAGGGGTGGCCATTCGGCGTGGACCCGTCGCTGTCCGACTCGGGCAACCTGCTGCGAACCGCCGTGTCTCTGGCCAGCGCACGCATCTTCGAGACCGCGACGACCGCGCATGAGTACGCCGGCATGGGCACCACCGTGGTGGCCGCGCTGGTGTCTGGCGACCGCGTCGCGGTTGGCCACGCGGGGGACAGCCGCCTTTATCTGTTCGCGGACGGCGGCCTGCGCCAGCTCACCCATGACGACTCCTGGATGGCGAGCATGCTGGCGCACGACCCCGAGGCCGATCCCAGGGTTCTGCAGCATCACCCGATGCGCAACGCGCTCACCAACGTGGTCGGCGCGCGCATACGCACGCAAGTGCACATCGTCGAGGAGACGCTGGGCGACGGCGACCTGCTGCTGCTCACGACCGATGGCATCCACGGCGTCCTGGACGATCGGCGCATCGAGCAGCTGCTGCGCGACGCCGACGATCTGGCGCACACGGCCGAGGCGTTCATCGCGGCGGCGCTGGCACGCGGCAGCCGCGACAATTGCACGGCGATCGTCGCGCGTTACACGCCCGATTGACGGGAAGGCGGCTGTCGCACGTCAGGCGCGATGCGGCATTTGATCAACGCGTAGACGGCATCGACGCCGTCGATCCAGCGGATCTTCTTGCCATCGTCGACGCGGCGCGGGTTGTAGTCGATCGGCATTTCGAGAATCTGATGCCCGGCCCGCAGGACCTTCGCGGTGAACTCAGGCTCGAAGTCGAATCCCACGCAGCGCAGCCGCATGCCATCCAGGATCTCGCGGCGAAAGACCTTGTACGCCGTCTCCATGTCGGTGAGACGCGACCCGTAGAGCACGTTCGTGAGGGTGGTCAGCGCGCGATTGGCGAGACGCGTCCGCCGCGGGACCGGGTTCGAGCCGCTGGCGAACCGCGATCCATACACGACCTGGCTCCGGCCGTCGAGAATGGGCTGCACCAGCCGCATGTGCTGCTGCGGATCGAGCTCGAGGTCGGCATCCTGAATCAGCACGATGTCGCCGGTGGCGTGGCGCAGCCCGAGCCGCACCGCTGCGCCCTTGCCGAGATTGATCGGGTTGTCGAAGACGCGCACCGCCGCGTCCGTGCGCCATCGGCTGCGATCGATGTTCAGCGCGGTGTCGTCGCTCGATCCGTCGTTCACCACGAGCACCTCACGCTCGAGGGCGCCCACGTCCACCGCCAGCACGCGCTCGACGACCTCGGCGATCGTCTGCGCCTCGTTGTACACCGGGACGATGATTGACAGCTTCATGGAAGGACCGGACGCCTCACGTCCGCACGCTCGTAGATCTCCATTGTCGGATTGATATCACGCAGCGTGGAGAACGACTGCGCTTCGAGTCGCGCGCCGACAAGGTCGGGATGTGCGGCCGGCAACCAGGGCCACGGCGCCGCCGTGCGGCACCGGAAGGCCAGCCGGTAGCCGAGCGTCTGCTGCTGTAAACCCCGAATGAGGTGTCCGAGTCCGGTATCCACCGGAATCGCGCGTGCGTAGTCGGCATTCAGCACGTAGTACGCGGGCTTGGCCTCGCGCAGGTCGTCGATCGATCCGAGATCCGCAGTGTTGAAGTCGTCGAGCCGCGGCAGGACGGTCGGCGGAAAAACCGTGCCGATCAACTGCGCGGACGTCACCCGCGCCTGCAACCACGCTTCTATGGTGCGGCGGGAGTCGCGAACCATCAGGACGTCTACGGTCGTCGCGTAGAGCACCGTATATGCGAAGACGCTCGTGACCACCGCCGTGCGCCAGCGCGGGACGATGGCTCGCCGGCCCTGGAGAAAACGATCGACCGCCAGACCGCCGAACAGCGCCTGGACGATGCAGATCGGCAGCAAGTACCGGTCATAGACGTACAGGATCGTGTCGATGAACCCGACGTAGTAGCCGACGATCACGAGCAGCAGGGCGACTGCGACGCGCCGGGTCCGCTTTTCAGTGACGGCAACCATCACGCCGATCAGGCTCACGATCCACAGCGGCCATCCCCAGGAGCGCTGATTCAGATCCGCGGTCAACCGCAGCAGCGCGAGCCGGCCGGCAAGCGTCGGCTCCACCATACGATAGGGCTCGCTGCCGATGCCCGTGATGTCTCTGACGTGGTGGATGAATCCTGCCGCGTTGAACGGAATGTTGTGGACGACAGCGAACACGACAGCGGCGGCCAGTCCAATCAGCGCCAGCCGCCCATTCAGGATCGCGCAGCGCAGCGGATGCGGGAACCCTTTTTCCCGGTTGATCCGCCACAGGTGATAGACAACGACGGCGGGCGTCAGCAGATACAGGGCATACGCCTGGTCCTTCGTGCAGATCGCCAGTGTCGCGGCCACGGCAAACAGGATTCCGTCTTTGAGGCTGCCGCCATCCAGCAGACGAAGGTAGAACACGAGCGACACGGCAAACCAGAAGACGTACGGCACCTCCGGGTTCGCGGTTTTCGCGTAATAGATGAACGGCACGAGCAGAGCCACCATCGCCGCCGCAAACACACCGGCGCGTCTGCCAAACGCGCGCGCGCCGCCCGCGTACACCGCAATCAACGTCCCGACGCCGGCCGCGACGCTGACCAGTCGGCTCAGCAGCGGTAGCAACACGTCCTGGAACTGGTAGGTCAGGCGGATCCAGCCGAAATGCTTCGCCACCAGCCACGGGCTGAAAACGATCGTCAACACGTAGAAATGAAACGGTGGGTAGCGGTTGAACCAGCCATTCGTGAAGCCCTGAGACAGCGAGAGCAGGACCGAGGTCGGCGTGATCTCGTCGCCTGCCCACAGGGCGGGAAGGCCCCACCAGATGCCGGTCGCGTTCAGGACCGTTGATCCCGCGATCACCATCAGCAGCGCGCGGCCTGTCGAATCTGCGGCCAGTGTCCTGGCGTGCCTGACGAGGTGCGGCCGAAGTGTCTCCGCGCCGAGGATGAGGATCGCGCCAACCCACAGCCAGAAGGCGCCCTCCAGGCCCAGCCGAAGGAGCACGCTTGCGAGCGTCCGCGCGGGTCCGGCGTGCCGCGATGACAGGATCCACGGCGGCACCATCGTCATCGACTGCCCGTCGCGCGCCCACACGAGCGCAAAGCGGAGATCGCCGCCGTCCTGGAAATACTTCACGAAAATCGAGTGGACGCCTCGATCGAGGTGGAGCGCCCCGGCGACCGTCTGCGCCCCGTGACGACCTCCGTTGTCAACGATCAGATGGCCGTCAATATAGAGCCAAGAGCCATCGTCGGATGTCGTTGCGAATGTGTACGTGCCCGAGCGCCACGCCATGAGCGAACCGGCCCAGGTGGCGCTGAAGCGCTGTGGCGGGTCGCCCTGCCACGCCGCAACGAGGGCATCGGTGGACGGCTGCAGTTCGATCGCCTCGTGAACCGGATCCGACTGCCACTGGGAATCCGCATAGTAGGTGGCGAGCAGACCCTCCGCAAGCGGGTCGACCCAGTGAGCGATGCCCAGGACGACCAGCAGCAAAGTGGCGCCGACGATGGCGACGCGCCAGGTGCCGAGGGGTGATTTTGGAAGGCTGATGCGTGGATTGTACGAGAAAAAAGGCGAGCCCGCGAGGGCTCGCCTTCATTGTCTGATGGTCGACAGGACCTGATTTATCTATTACTTACGACTTACTCGACGTAGCTGTAACCGCAGTTTTCGCAGGTCCACGTGCGCCCCTGGCGGTACATGTTGCCGCCGCACTGTGGGCATTCGCGGTATTCGTTCCCGTCGGCATCGAGCTTCGTTTCGGTGCCCGAGTCCCCGGTGTCCGCAGTCTTCTGCTTGTCGTCGCTCTTCGCCTCGTCGGTTTTCTTGTCGCCGGCTTTCTTCTCGTCCGTCTTCTTGTCGTCAGCCTTCTTCTTGTCCTGCGACGGATCCTGTTCCTGTGCGTAGCCGATCAGGGGAGACGCGGCAGCGACGCCGACGATCATCGCGGCGGCCAGCCCGGACCCACGGAGGAAGCCTCGGCGGCCGACCTTGCTTTCGAGCTTCTTGAGGATTTCGTCGTTCATGTTGGTGAGTATAGGGTGGTTACGGCGACGAGGCAGGTAATTTTTTGTCTGTGAATCATGACTAACCGACGAATTTGTACCCGGCGCCGTGCACGGTCAGGATGTGCTCCGGTTCGTGCGGGGCGGGCTCGATCTTTTGCCTTAGCTTCGCCACGAAGTTATCTATGGTCCGCGTCGTCGGCGACTCTTCGTAGCCCCAGACCTGATTGAGGATCTGCTCCCGCGTGACGACCTGGCCCGTATGGGCGACCAGGTAGCGCAGCAGGTCGAATTCGCGTGCCGTGAAGTCGATGCGCTGCCCGGCGCGGTGCGCTTGGTGTGTCCGGAAGTCGATTTCAATGTCGCCGATGCGGCACGTCTCGAGGCCGGACGGCCGGCCGCCGGCCCGCCGCAGCACGGCGCGCACGCGCGCCAGCAGCTCCGTGATGCTGAAGGGCTTGGTCACGTAGTCGTCGGCGCCCAGCTCGAGCCCGAGGACTTTTTCTGTTTCCTGCGATCGCGCCGTGAGCATCACCACGGCCGTCGGGTTGGCGCGCGCCCGCAGCTCGCGGCACACTTCGAATCCGTTCTTGCGTGGCAGCGTGATGTCGAGAATCACCAGATCGGGCGCGGTCGAAATTGCCTTCGACAGGCCGTCCTCGCCATCCGCCGCTGTAATTACCTCGTATCCTTCAAGCTCGAGGTTGTCACGCAGTCCGAGCAACATCTGCGGTTCGTCCTCGATCACCAGAATCCGTTTCGTCACCGTGGGCCTCTCCTGGATACAACGGGAAATGAAGCGTAAACGTACTGCCGCGACCGGGTTCGCTGTCCACGCGCACGAAGCCGCCGTGCCCGCGCATCACGTGATCGACGATGGCGAGCCCGAGACCGGTGCCTTGGGGGCCGGATCCCGCATCGGTCTGGATGCGGTAGAACTTGCGAAAGATTTTGCGCTGTAACCGCGGCGGAATGCCAATACCGCGATCGGTGACGCGCACGCGTCCGTAGCCATCGACCGCGTCCACCTCGACATGGACGTCGCGGTGCTCCGGCGAGTATTTCATCGCGTTCGACAGCAGGTTCTCGATGGCCTGCTCGGCGGCTTCCGGATCGATGAGCACCACCGGCGCCTCTGGCGAAGTGGCCAGCGTCACGGTGAATTGATTGTGCTGGAACTGGCTCTGCAGCGCGTCGAGCACCCGCTTGACCATCACCGCGAGATCGATCGGTTCACGGCGGTAGCTGCGGAGGCCCGCTTCGATCTTGGAGAAGTCGAGCAGGTTGTTGATCAGGCGCGTGAGCTTGCGCGCTTCGCTGTTGATGATGCGGTAGTACTCCTGAGCCCGATCGGTATTCTTCAACCGCCCGAGCTCGAGTGTTTCCGCGAAGAGTTGGATGAGGGCCAACGGTGTTTTCAGATCGTGTGACACGCTCGAGACGAAGCTCGACTTCAGCTCCGCCAGCCGGACTTCGCGCGCCGCTGCGCGCGCCACGAAGAACACCCCGAGCGCCATGACCCCGGCCAGCACGGCCATCATCGCGCGCTGCGGACGCTCGCGCGCGGCGATGATTTGCGGAATCGTCTGATCGCCGTAGCCCGTCACGATGCGCCAGACTTGAGGCGGATGATTCACCGGCGCGGCGAAGCCCACCAGTTCCTGGTCGAAGAACACCAATGGAAACTTCCGCTCGTCCACGTAGTGCGGCGGGGCCGACGTGCGGTTGGGCGGAAAGATGACGTGGTTGTCGGCGTCGAGGAGCGTGACGTCGAGCGGCGGGAATCCAATCGGCCCCTCGATCGCCTGCACCTGGCGGGCGAGGATCGCCGGAAAGTACTGCTGGCGCAGCGTCTGTGCGTCGACCGCCAAGGCAACAAAGCTCGTCAGCCGGTCGCGCGACGGAAAGGTGAAGCGGAGCTGTCCCTGAAAGAAAGTGTCGCGGCCGCCGACGGTCGTTTCGAACTCGCTGATGGCGCGCTTCTCGGGCGCGAGCTCGTGAAACCGCTGCACGAGCAGCGCGGCTTCCGGCGGGTTCGTGATGAACCCGCCGCTCTCGCGGTCGTACGCCAGCACGTCTCCGCGGTGCTCGATCGTCTTCTCCGACCACACGTAATAACGGCTGACGAACTTCTCCGTGTCCAGCGAGCGCTGAAACGCGGCCTCGATGAACGGCAGGTCCAGCGGCTCGGACTGCGCCTGCGTGATGCGAAGCAGCACGTTCAGCTGCGGCGCCTTGAGCGCATCTTTCACGCTCTTCGCCACACCGTCGCTCGTCTCCTGACTGAGCTGACGCAGAACGACGGTGGAGGATTGGCCCAGGTTCGACAGCGATCGGAACTGGAAATAGAACAGAACGGCGACGGGAATCGCCACGGCGATAGCCAGCCCCGCCGCCAAACGCAGGCTGCGGTCGCGAGTCAGCTGACCGAACGCCGATGGCCCCACCCCTCGGCCGGCCACCGCGCGGGAGCCGGAGTTGTCCATGATGTCACCAGCTTACACCGTTCAGCCGTGCGGTTCGTCGTTGCGGACGATCGCCTCGCCAATTCGCTCCACGAAATGACGGTGGGCGCCCAGTTCCGGATGCTGCGCCAGCAGCGCCTGCGCGATCTCGTAGGCCTCGAGCAGGAGATCCTCGCGCTCCGCGGCGGGCGCCTGATTGGCGCACTGCCACAGATCGCGCTCGGCGCCTGCGGCGTCGCCATTCGCGAATCGCACGATCGCCAGCCGGCAGCCCTGACGCCGGTTTTTCTCGGCATCGCGCCGCTGGCCCTCCTCGTACGCGGCGAGCGCGGCGCCGAACTGCCCCGCGAGGAACAACGTATGCCCGAGATTGTAGTAGCCGAACACGAAGTCGGGCGCGAGCTCGATGACCCGCCGGAACGCCCGTTCCGATTCGTCGAGCCGCCCCAGCTCGCGGCTGACGACGCCGATGTTGTTCAGAACGGTGAAGCTGTGTGGATCGTTCGCGAGCGCTCGACGGAAGGCCGCCAGCGCCGCGTCCGGTTGATCGAGCTCGCCGAGCGTCGCGCCAAGATTGCTGAAAGCCGCGGAGAACGTCGGCATCAGATCGCACGCGCGTTGGAACGCGGCGCGCGCCTGCTCCGTGTCGTCGTATCCCAGCCAGAACTTGCCGCTCTCGTAGTGCACTGCTTCCCAGTCGGGCGCCAGCGCCGCCGCACGATCGAGCGCCGCACGCGCGCCATCCATGTCGCGCGCTTCGCGGCACGCGCTGGCCAGCGCAAGCTGCGCGACGGCGTCGTCGTTTGCGGCTGCGGCCTCAGTGCAGAGTCGCACCCGCTCCGTCGTCGATGTCGTCGTGTAGGCCAGAATCAACCGCTCCACGACAGAGGACATAGGGGACACGGGGGAGAGATTTTCCACGCCTGCGGATTTGCCCTCTGTGTCCTCCGTGTCCTCCGTGGTGAAGATCGTCGTAGGACGATCGAGATCCACCACCTCAAAGCGTCCCCACGGCCCGCGCGCCTGCAGCGCGTCGCCGGCGTTGCGCTCGAGCGCCGCGCGGCCGGCGGTCACGATCACGCGGTCGCTCGCGTCCAACAGGTCGAGCAGCTTCTGCACGAGATACGTGGACTGCGTCAGCACGAGCCGTGCGCCGCCCGCTTGCGCATTCGGACATGCTCGTTCGATGTCGTCGATCGCGATTACACGCGGCGTGCGGCGCGTGAGCATGCCGGGCGTGAACCGGACGAAGGGCAGCGTCGCCGCGTCGAGCGCGACGGTGGGCGCGCCGCCGCGCGTGCGTGCGACCGCGACCCGCTGCTGACGCGTTCCACCGACGATGAGCAGATGCACTCTGAAGAATTGAGAATTAGGAATTGAGAATCAGGAATTGGAGTTGGATCAGCGCAATCCGAAAGCGGCGACAAAAAACGAAAGCGCAGAGCAGTCAGCGTTCACCTGCTCTGCGCCACCAATTGTTCGTTCTAAATTCCTACTCGTAAATTCCGAATGGCCTGTCTATTGCTGTGACGCCTTCGGTGTGGGCGGGATGAACCCTTGAATCTGTCTTACGGCGTAGTCGACCTTCATGTCGAACGCTTTCTTGCCGAGCGCGACCGTCGAGCGGCGCGCGTCGCCGCTGATGCCGTTGTTCTTGCGGGGCGGCGCGTTCGGATCGGCGGCGCGGCCGCGGCCCTGTCCTCGCTCTCCGGGCGGCGCGATCGGATCGCCCTCCGCCGTCGGGATCAGCTCCTTGCGCGTGTAGGTCTCGCCCCCGAGATAGAGCATCGTCGACGTATCGGGAATGCCGGCGTGCGAGCTGCGCGGGTAGCCGTTTGCGGCGAGCCAATCATCGAAGTCGCCCTGCGCCTTGGCGTAGACCTCATCGCAGAAGTACACGTGCCGTCCTTCGGGCGCGTACTTCGCATCTTCCTTCTTCGCCACCGCGGCGTACGTGTCCGGCTGACCGCCGCCGTGGTCGCCCATGATCACCACGTTCTTGAACCCGGTCTGCATCGACTGCTCGACGACGCGCTCGAGCACGGCGCCGAGAAGCTCGGGCGTCAGGCCGATCGTTCCGGGCAGCGTGGCGCTGGCGTTGTTCGGCGTGTAGGGCAGCACCGGCATCGCGATCGCGTTGCCGAGGCGCAGTGCGATCGCTTTGACGATGGCGCGTCCCATCAGCGTGTGGCCGCCGTTCACGTTCTGCGGTCCGCGCTGTTCCGTGCCGCCCGTATAGACGAGCGCGGTGGTTTTGCCGGCCGCCATCGCGTCGCGCACTTCAGGCCACGTCATCATCTCGAACTCGACGAGCGGCTCCTTCCTGGCTTTGGCGGCTGGGGCCGCCGGCTTCTTGGCCGCCGGCGCCGCAGGGGTCGCGGCGGGAGGCTGGGCGAACGCAGTGGTCGCCGACAGGGCGATCACTGAGAGCGTCGTAAGCAGACGGTGCATGTGCAATCTCCTTGAGCGTTGGCGGTGCGTGGTGCGGTCGCTATAATGCGATCAACTCTTCACGTTCGCTTGTAATTATTTGTGTACTGAGGGTTTCCGGGTCAACCCATTCGATGAGCCATTCCGAAGTCGATCTCACACCGCTTACGCCTGCTGAAATGAGCCGCCGCAAATGGCTGCGCGCCATCATTGGCGGCATCGTGGGCACCATCTCGTCCATCGTCGGCGTTCTCGTTGGGGGGACGATTCTGTCGCCCGCCTTTGCCAAGCAGACCGAGAGTTGGGTGCCTGCCGGCACCTTGCGCGATCTCGAAGATGGTGTGCCGACGCCGGTCACGCTTCGCATCACGCGCCAGGACGGGTACGCCGAAGCGGTCAATCAGCAAGTCGTGTTTCTCGTCAAGTCCGACGCCGGAGTGCGAGCGATGTCTTCCACGTGTACGCACCTGGGCTGCCGCGTGAGCTACGACGCGTCCACCAAGCTGCTGCGCTGCCCCTGCCATGGCGGTGTCTTCACCCCTGAGGGCAAGGTCGTCGGCGGCCCGCCGCCGCGGCCGCTCACTGAGCTCTCCACGCGCATTGACGCCTCCAAGGTCTTCGTCCAACTCTGATGTCCATAGGCGACTGGTTCAACGACCGCACCGGCTACCGGGCCGGCCTTCGACGCCTGCTCGACGAGCCGATTCCCGGCGACGTCAACTGGTGGTTCACCCTCGGCAGCGTGCTGCTCTTCCTGCTGGCGATACAGTTCGTCACCGGCGTGACGCTGACGATGTACTACGTGCCGACGCCGGCATCGGCGTACGACAGCGTCCGCTTCATCAACACGCAGCTCACGTTCGGGCACGTCGTGCGCGCGCTGCACTACTTCGGCGCGAGCTTCATCGTCATCTTCGCCGTGCTGCATCTGCTGCGCGTGCTGTTCTTCGGCGCGTACAAGAGCCCGCGCGAGGTGACGTGGGGCACGGGGATCATCCTGCTGCTGCTCGTCCTGGCGTTCGGCCTCACCGGCTACCTGCTGCCCTGGGATCAGCGAGCGTACTGGGCAACGGTCGTCACGATCAACATTGCGAAGAGCGCGCCGGTGGTCGGCGAGTACATCGCCGGCATCATGCGCGGCGGTCCCGCGATCGGCGCGCTGACGCTCAGCCGGTGGTACGCCACCCACGTGATTCTGCTGCCCGTCGGCGTACTCCTCTTCGTCGTCGCGCACCTGTATTTGATGCGGCGGCACGGCATCGCCGGCCACTTCCGTCCGCGCGTGCTGCCGTCGAGCCCGTTCTATCCGGTGCACGCGGTGAAGGACACGATTGTGATCGCGGCGGTGTTCGCGCTGCTGTTCTCGCTGGCGGTGTTCGGCAAAGCGCCGCTCGAGGCGATGGCGAATCCGGCGGACGCGACGTACGTGCCGCGTCCGGAGTGGTATTTCCTGGGACTGTTTCAGATGCTGAAATATTTCCCGGGCAAGCTCGAGCCGGTCGGCGCGATCGGGATTCCGACCGTGGTGATCGCGCTGCTCTTTCTGCTGCCGTTTCTGGACCGCCGCCCCGAGCGCGATCCGCGCGCGCGGCCGCGCGTGTCAGCCGTCGTCACGCTGATCGTCGTGGCGGTGAGCACGCTGACGTGGCTGGGATTCCGCGATACGCCGAAAGAAAAAGACGAAGCGCTGTGGAGTCCGCGCGCGGTTGCGGGCCAGGATATCGCGAAGGACGACCGGTGTACGCGCTGCCACACACCGGGTGGCGCAGGACCGGATCTGACGCGCGGACGCATCGCGCGTGACGATCAATGGATTACGGGCCACGTGGCCGATCCGGACATGATCGCGCCTGGGCTGCGGCCGGCGCCGCCGACCGGCCTGAAGCCGATGGAGGCGCGCGCCGTGATCGCGTACGTGCAGAAGATTCGCGAGAACGCACCGCCGCCGCGCATCTCACCCGAGGACCGGCTGGCCTCGCATGTGTTCGCGACGCGCTGCGTCACGTGTCACCTCATCGACGGCGACGGCGGGAAGGAAGGTCCGGATCTGTCCCACGAGGGCAAGAAGCAGAACGCTGCCTGGCTGGCGCGCTGGATTGCGGACCCGTCTGCGGTCGATCCCAATGCCGACATGCCGTCGTTCAAGGGGAAGCTCACCGACGCGGAGATGCAGGCCATCTCCGCGTATCTGGCCAACCGCAAGTAGCGCGCTACTTCGTCACGGGCTGCCGGGCGTAGGCGAGCCACTTGCGGTACTCGGGCCGCTTGCCGCGCACGGCGTCATTGAAAACCTGTTGGATGCGGGTGGTCATCGCGCCGGGCTTGCCGCTGCCGATCACGGTGTCGTCGACTTGGCGGATCGACGTCACCTCGACGGCGGTGCCGGAGAAGAACAGCTCGTCGGCCGTCATCAAATCCTGGACCGTGATCGTGCCGACGCGCGTGGGAATCTTCAGGTCGCCGGCGATCTGCAGGATCGAATCGCGCGTGACGCCCATGAGAATGTCGGCCTCGACGCCGTTGGTCAACAGGCCGCCGTCCTTCACCACGAAGATGTTCTCGCCGGAGCCTTCGCTCACCTCTCCGCGCTGATTGAGCAGGATCGCTTCATCGAAGCCGCGCTTCTGCGCTTCAGTGACCGCGCGGGCGGAGTTGATGTACTGGCCGCAGGCTTTGGCGGCGGCAGGAATCGCATTGGACGGGTATTTCCGGATCGGCGACACCGTGACGCGCACGCCGTTCTCTGCGCCGGCCAGATACGTGCCCGTTGGAAACGCGGCGATCGCCACGCTCACCGGCGAGCCCTTCGTCCAGACGCTGAGCGTGTCGGCGTCGACAAAGACGATCGGCCGGATGTACGAAGCTTCGAGCCGATTGACGCGAATGACGTCGAGCGTCGCCTCGGTCAGCGCCTCGATCGAGTAGGGAATCTCGAGGTCGTACATCGCGGCGGAGCGGTAGAGCCGTTCCAGGTGGCTGTCCAGGCGGAATACGGCCGGTCCCTCCGCGGTCCCGTAGGAGCGCAGGCCTTCGAAAACGCCGGTGCCGTATTGGAGGCCGTGTGCCAGCACATGCACGCGCGTCTCGGCCCAGGCGAGCAGTTGTCCGTTGAACCAGATGGTGTCGGTTGGTGTGAATCCCATGCGTCTCAATATATATGACACGGCGGCCAGGTTGCACGGCTGTCGACCGCCGTGGTATATTCGTCAGGTTCTAACGGTGCTAGGACACCCTATCTAGCGCCGTTGCCCGGGAAGGTGCCGCTGAGTGGCCTGATCGTTTGGCCGGCGGCAGGGCAAAAAACACGCTGCAGGACCGCTCCTTGGCTGGAGCACCCGGCCTTCGGGTGAGTCCCTCGCGCGAATCACCAGACGTTGTAGGGGAGTTCAGTTTTCAGGCGCCAAGCCGGCCATCCGGCTTCAAGGCCTGAAGCACACGCGAGCATCGCAGACGCGATGCCGCACAGTCATTTGGTGAGTGGGCGATTTGGCGAGTTGGTGAATTGCAATCACCCATTCACCAATTCTCCCAATCACCAACTGCGAGACAACAGAATGCCGACTATCAGTCAGCTCGTGCGGGACGGACGCAAGAAGATCGTCAGCAAGACCAAGAGTCCCGCGCTGCAGAACAGCCCGCAGAAGCGCGGCGTCTGCGTCAGGGTCTTCACCCAGACGCCGAAGAAGCCGAACTCAGCGCTCCGCAAGGTGGCGCGCGTGCGGCTCACCAACGGCATCGAAGTGACGACCTACATCCCGGGCGTCGGCCACAACCTGCAGGAGCACTCGCTCGTGTTGATTCGGGGCGGCCGCGTCAAGGACCTCCCGGGCGTGCGCTATCACGTGGTTCGCGGCACGCTCGACGCGGTCGGCGTCCAGGGGCGGATGCAGGGTCGATCGAAATACGGCGCCAAGCGGCCCAAAAAGGCCTAAGGCCTTGGGATTCGGGATTCGGGATTTGGGATTCGAGACTAGGGATTAGGCATGCCACGACGAAGAGTTATTGCGAAGCGCGAGATTCCGGCCGACCCGCTGTATCAGAGCCCGCTCGTCACCAAGTTCATCAGCTGCGTGATGACCGACGGCAAGCGGAGCACCGCGGAGCGGATCTTTTACAAGAGCTTCGACATCATCAAGGAGAAGACCGGCGACGATCCGCTCAAGGTCTTCAAGAAGGCGATCGACAACGTCAAGCCGAGCCTCGAGGTGAAGTCGCGGCGCGTCGGCGGATCCAACTACCAGGTGCCGGTTGAGGTGAATCCGAACCGCCGCCTCTCGCTGAGCATCCGCTGGATCGTCGGCTACGCCACCTCTCGCGGCGACGGCAAGACGATGCAGGAGAAGCTGGCGAACGAGCTGCTCGACGCGGCCAACCTTCGCGGCGGCGCCGTCAAGAAACGCGAAGACACGCATCGCATGGCTGAAGCGAACAAAGCGTTCGCGCACTATCGCTGGTAACGAGCAATGCCCAGGCAGTCACCCCTCGCTAAAACGCGCAACATCGGCATCATGGCGCACATCGATGCCGGCAAGACCACGACGACTGAACGGATCCTGTTCTACACGGGCATCACGTACAAGATCGGCGAAGTCCACGAAGGCACCGCTGTCATGGACTGGATGGAGCAGGAGCAGGAGCGCGGCATCACGATCACGTCCGCGGCAACCACGTGCTTCTGGCGCGATCACCGCGTCAACATCATCGACACGCCGGGCCACGTCGATTTCACCGCCGAAGTCGAGCGCTCGCTGCGCGTGCTCGACGGCGCCGTCGCGGTGTTCGACTCGGTCGCCGGCGTCGAGCCGCAATCAGAGACCGTCTGGCGTCAGGCCGACAAGTACCGCGTCCCGCGCATCTGCTTCGTGAACAAGATGGACCGCATCGGCGCGGACTTCAAGCGCACGTTCGATCAGATCATCACCAAGCTCGAGGCGAACCCGGTCGCGATTCAGCTGCCCATCGGCTCCGAAGACAAGTTCGTCGGCGTCGTCGACCTCATCAAGATGAAGTCGATCACGTACAAAGACGAAACGATGGGCGCCGACTACATCGTCGGCGACATTCCGGCCGACATGGTGGACGAGGCGAGGCAGTATCGCGAGCAGCTGATCGAGAAGGTCAGCGAGGCCGACGACAAGATCCTCGAGAAGTACCTGAAGGGCGAAGAGCCGACCGAGGACGAGATCAAGGCGGCGCTGCGCAAGCGCGTCAACAGCTCGGTCCGCTCGAAGGGCGAAGCGGCGTTCGTACCGGTCATTTGCGGCTCCGCCTTCAAGAACAAAGGCGTGCAGCCGCTGCTCGACGCCGTCGTCGACTTCCTGCCGTCGCCGCTCGACGTGCCGTCCATCAAGGGTATCGACCCGGACAAGAGGGCCGACCCGGACAATCCGGAAGCCAATCTCATCGATCGGCCCGCCACCGACGACGCACCGTTTGCCGCGCTGGCGTTCAAGATCATGACCGACCCGTTCGTCGGGCAGCTCACGTTCTTCCGCGTCTATTCGGGCGTCCTCAGCTCTGGCGGCAGCATCTACAACGCGACGAAGCAGCGCACGGAGCGCATCGGCCGCCTGCTGAAGATGCACGCGAACAAGCGCGAGGAAATCAAAGAAGTGTACTCCGGCGACATCGCGGCGGCCGTCGGTCTCAAAAGTGTCTCCACCGGCGACACGCTGTGCGATGAGAAGCATCCGATCGTGCTCGAGTCGATGGACTTCCCGAAGCCGGTCATCTCGCTCGCGATCGAGCCGAAGACCAAATCCGACCAGGAAAAGCTCGGCGTCGGCCTGCAGAAGCTGATGGCCGAAGATCCGACGTTCCGCGTGCAGACCGATCAGCAGACCGGCCAGGTGATCATCGCCGGCATGGGCGAGCTGCACCTCGACATCATCGTCGACCGTCTGAAGCGCGAGTTCAGCGTCGAGGCGACGGTCGGCAAGCCGCAGGTCGCCTACAAGGAAACGCTCACCCGTCCGGCCGACGGCGCGATGAAGTACGCGAAGCAGACCGGCGGCCGCGGCCAGTACGCGAACGTGAAGATCCACGTGTTTCCGGCCGAGCCGGGCACCGGCTACGTGTTCGAAAACGAAATCAGCGGCGGCGTGATTCCGAAAGAGTTCATCAAGCCGATTGACGAAGGCATCAAGGAAGCGCTCACACGCGGCGTCCTCGCCGGCTACCCGATCGACGATGTGCGGGTGGAGCTGTACGACGGTGACTATCACGACGTGGACAGCTCGGAAATGGCGTTCAAGATCGCCGGATCGATGGCGTTCCAGGATGCCGCGAAGAAAGCCAAGCCGGTGCTGCTCGAGCCGATGATGCGCGTCGAGGTCGTCGTGCCGAAAGAGCACATGGGCGACGTGATGGGCAATCTCTCGAGCCGTCGCGGCCAGATTCAGTCGCAGGAAGATCGCGGGGGCACGCAGATCATCAATGCGCGCGTGCCGCTGTCGGAGATGTTCGGCTACGCGACCGACCTTCGCTCGCGCACGCAGGGGCGCGCGACCTACTCGATGCATTTCGACCGCTACGAGCCGGCGCCGCAGAACGTGAGCGAAGAAGTCGTCGCACGGATGCAGGGTAAGTGAAACAGATGGGATTCGTGATTCGGGATTAGGGATTCGGAGGGATTGGGGATTCGGGGCTCGCCCGGTGCGAATCCCAAATCCCCAATCCCAAATCCCGACAGAGATCAGAAGATATGGCTACAGCGTCATTCAGCGACAAGATCCGCATTCGCCTCAAGGCGTACGACTCGCGGGTGCTCGATCAGTCGACGACCGAGATCGTCGACACGGCCAAGCGCACCGGCGCGCGGCTGGCGGGCCCGATTCCGCTGCCGACCTCGAAGAACAAGTGGACCGTGCTGCGGTCGCCGCACGTGGACAAGAAATCGCGCGAGCAGTTCGAGATCCGGACGCACAAGCGGCTGATCGACATCTTCGAACCGACGCCGCAGACCGTCGATGCGCTGATGAAGCTCGATCTGCCGGCCGGCGTGGACGTCGAGATCAAGGCGTTCGGGAAAGAGCACAAATAACTGGGATTCGGGATTGGGGATTTGGGATTCGCCAGGCGTGACATCCAAACACCGAGTCCAGCATCCCGAGAGCGAAACGATATGGTGACAGGAATCATCGGCAAGAAAGTCGGGATGACGCAGGTGTTCGACGCCGACGGCACCGTGCATCCCGCCACCGTCATCAAGGCGGGGCCGTGCGTCGTCGTGCAGGCGAAGAGCGCGCAGACCGACGGCTACGAGTCGGTGCAGCTCGGGCTGGTCGAGGCGAAACCGTCGAAGACGAACAAGGCGATGACCGGCCATTTCAAGAAGGCCAATGTGCCGCCGACACGCGTGCGCCGCGAGGTCAAGCTCGCCGCCGGCGGCGACGGCGCGAAGGCTGGCGACCAGGTGCTCGTGTCGATCTTCGCCGACGGCGAGCGGGTCGACATCGTGGGCACCGGCCGCGGCAAGGGCTTTCAAGGTGTCGTCAAGCGGCACCACTTCGCGGGCGGCGCGGCGACGCACGGGTCGATGTTCCATCGCGCGCCGGGATCGATTGGCGCCTCGTCGTTCCCTTCGCGCGTGGTGAAGGGGATGCGCGCCGCAGGCCGGATGGGCGGCGGGCGTGTGACGATTCACAACCTGAAAGTGCTGCGCGTGGACGTGGATAACCACCTGCTGATCGTCGAGGGCGGCATTCCCGGGGCACCCGAGAGCGTCGTGATCGTGCGCAAGGCCAACACGCTGAAGAAGCTGAAGGTCGCGCAGGTCGAGAAGCCCAAGAAAGCCAAGAAGTAATTGGCGAATTGGTGAATTCGTGACGTGGTGATTGAAAGTCACCAACTCACCAAATCGCCAACTCACCAATTCTGAGAGTCATTATGCAGCTTGATGTCGTCAACCACAGGAACGAAAAAGTCGGCGCGGTCGATCTGCGCGACGAGGTGTTCGGCGGCCGCGTGAACGCCGATCTCATCTGGGAGTCGGTGGTCCACGAGAACGCGTCGAAGCGCCGCGGCACGCACGCGACGAAAAACCGCGCCATCGTCAGCGGCAGCGGCAAGAAGCCGTGGAAGCAGAAGGGCACTGGCCGCGCGCGCGTCGGCGACATCCGGAACCCGCTGTGGCGCCACGGCGGCACGGTCTTCGGACCGCAGCCGCGCAGCTACGACTTCAAGCTGCCGAAGAAAGTCGAGCGGGGCGCGCTGCGTGCGGCGCTCGCGCAGAAGATGAAGGACGGCCAGCTGGTCGTCGTGGAGGCGCTCGCCGCCGCCGAGATCAAGACGAAGGCGGCCGCCGAGCTGCTCGCCGCGCTGGGCGTTACCGGGAAGGCCGTGTTGATCGACGTGGCGGTCGACGAGAAGCTGTCGCGGTCGGTGCGCAACATGCCTGGTGTGTTCTTCATCCCGAGTGCGCGGGTCACCGCGCGCGACATCATGCTGGCCGCCCGCGTGGTGACGACGAAGGGTGCGCTGGAGAAGCTGCAGGAGGCGCTGGCATAGCGCGCTCGGCTGAAGCCTTCGCGCAACACGCGCGACGGCGGCTCCCGCAGCGCGAAGGTTTAGAGGCCGACGCGACATTCGTGGCGCGAAGGCTTTAGCCGAGCGAACAGATATGAAACTGACAGACGTGATTCGCCGTCCGCTCATCACCGAGAAGACGTCCCTGCTGCGCGAAGATGGACGCACGATCGTGTTTCAGGTGGCCAACGGCGCGAACAAGATCGAAATCAAGCACGCGGTGGAACAGCTGCTCGGCGCGAAAGTGTCGAGCATCCGCACGAGCCTGACACACGGCAAGGTCAAACGTCAGGGCCGCTTCGCGGGCCGCCGGTCGGACTGGAAGAAGGCCTACGTGACGCTGCGCGAAGGCCAGAAGATGCCCGAATTCCTGGAGGGGGCGTAAATGCCTTTTCGCAAACTCAATCCGACGTCGCCGGGCACGCGGTTTCAAACCGTGCAGACCTTCGACGACATCACGACGCAGGAGCCGTACAAGCCGCTGGTCGAGCCGCTGCGCAGCACCGGCGGCCGCAACAACCAGGGGCACCTGACGTCCTGGTGGCGTGGCGGCGGCCACAAGCGGATGTACCGCATCATCGACTTCAAGCGCGACAAGCGCGACGTCCCGGCGAAGGTGGCGACGATCGAGTACGACCCGAACCGCTCGTCGCGGATTGCGCTCGTCACGTACGCCGACGGCGAGAAGCGCTACATCCTGCAGCCGAGCGGCCTGAAGGTCGGCGATGCGATCGTGGCGGGCGCCAACGTGGACATCCTCCCCGGCAACGCGCTGCCGCTGAAGAACATCCCGCTCGGCACGCTGATCCACAACGTGGAGCTCAAGCCGGGCCGGGGCGGACAGATTGCGCGCAGCGCCGGATCGTCGGTGCAGCTGGTCGCGAAGGAAGGCGAGTACGCCACGGTGAAGATGCCGTCGGGCGAAACGCGCAAGATCTTCAGCGAGTGCTACGCGACGATCGGCACCGTCGGCAACGTCGATCACGAGAACGTCTCGATCGGCAAGGCGGGCCGCAGCCGGTGGCTCGGCAAGCGCCCGCACGTGCGCGGCGTCGCCATGAACCCGGTCGATCATCCGCTCGGCGGCGGCGAAGGCAAGACCTCGGGCGGCCGGCATCCGGTGTCGCCGTGGGGCCTGCCGACCAAGGGTTACAAGACGCGCAACCGCAAGGCGACGGACCAGTTCATCGTGCAGAGGCGACAGAAGTAAATTGGCGAATTCGTGAGTTGGGTGAGTTGGTGAATTGAAATCGCCAAATCACCAAATCGCCAACTCTCCAATTCGCTGCAGAGACACATTATGGGTAGATCGCTCAAAAAGGGCCCCTTCGTCGACACCTCGCTGCTCGAGAAGATCGAGGTGATGAATCGGGGAGCCGAGAAGAAAGTCATCAAGACGTGGTCGCGCCGCTCGACGGTGATTCCGGAGATGGTGGGGCACACGCTGGCCGTGCACAACGGGAAGAAGTTCATTCCCGTGTACGTGACCGAGAACATGGTCGGCCACAAGCTCGGCGAGTTCGCGCCGACGCGGCTGTTCAAGGGACACACGACGAAAGTGGCCGAGAAGACCGCCACGGCCGCGCCAGCGGCGTCGGGCACCGGAGGCAAGCCGGCCGGCGCGGGGAGCCCATCATGATCGAAGCGCACGCCACCGCACGGTATATCCGGACGTCGGCGCAAAAGGCCGGTCTGGTGCTCGATCTCATTCGTGGCAAGGACGTCAATCAGGCGCTCGCCACGCTCACTTTCGCGCGCAAGTCGGTCGCGGCCGATGTGGCGAAGCTGCTGCGGTCGGCGATTGCCAACGCCCAGCAGAAAGAGGGCTTCGGCGGCGATGTCGATCGGTTGTTCGTCTCGGCGTGCTACGCGAACCAGGGGCCGTCGCAGAAGCGGGTGCGTCCCGCGCCGATGGGCCGGGCGTTCCGCGTGTTGAAGCGCACCGCCCACCTCACCGTGCGCGTATCCGAGCGCCCGGAAAAGGTAGTGGCCCTGGCGGGCGGCGAGGCGCCGAAGCGGCGTCCGCGCGCCGGCGCAGTGAAGAAAACGGCGCCTGCGGCCAGGCGCGCCCCCAAGAAGGCGAAGGAGTAATCGTGGGCCAGAAAGTTCACCCGATCGGATTCCGGCTCGGGTTCAACAAGACGTGGCGGTCGCGGTGGTACTCCGATCGCGACTACGCCAAGCTGCTGCATGAGGATCTCAACCTGCGCTCGACGTTGAAGAAGCGCTTCGCGCACGCGGGCGTCTCGAAGATCGAGACCGAGCGCGCGGCGAACAAGCTGAAGATCGACATCTATACCTCCCGCCCCGGCATCATCATCGGGCGCAAGGGCACGGAAGTCGACAAGCTGAAGCAGGAGATCCAGAAGCGCACGAATCGCGAGGTCTTCATCAACATCCAGGAGATCCAGAAGCCCGAGCTCGACGCGCAACTCATCTCCGAGTCGGTGGCGATGCAGCTCGAGAAGCGCGTGGCGTTCCGGCGCGCGATGCGCAAATCGGTGGAGTCGGCGCTGCGCTTCGGCGCGCGCGGCATCAAGGTGCGCGTCTCGGGCCGCCTCAACGGCGGCGAGATTGCGCGCTCCGAGTGGTATCTCCACGGCCAGCTGCCGCTCCAGACGCTGCGGGCGGACATCGACTACGGCTTCGCGGAAGCCAGCACGACCTACGGCCAGATCGGCATCAAGGTGTGGCTCTACAAGGGCGAGCGCCTCGTGCCGCAGCGAGGCCGTGAAGAGGAATATCGTGAACGCGCGCCCCGCCGGCCCTCGGGGCCGCCGCAGCGTTGAGGCGGATAGGATCCGGCAGGTAGGGCAGGGCAGGCAGGTTGGGCAGGTCGGTGGAACACCGCTGGTGTTCGACCGGCCGGGCCCATCCGCCTCGCCAGCCGCACCCGCCCTGGGGATACAACGATGTTGATGCCGAAGAAAGTGAAGTTCCGCAAGCAGCAGCGCGGACGGATGGCCGGGAAGGCTTGGCGCGGATCGGACGTGTCGTTCGGCGACTACGGCCTGAAGGCGCTGGAGCCGTGCTGGTTGACGGATCGTCAAATCGAAGCGGCGCGCGTCGCGATGACGCGGTTCATCAAGCGCGGCGGCAAGATCTGGGTGCGCGTGTTCCCCGACAAGCCGATCACGAAGAAGCCGCAGGAAGTCCGCATGGGCAAGGGCAAAGGCGCGCCTGATCAGTGGGTGTGCGTCGTGCGTCCGGGGCGCGTGATGTTCGAGATGGAAGGCGTGACGGAGGCCGAAGCGCGCCAGGCGATGAAGCTGGCGGCCGCCAAGCTGCCGATTCAGACGAAGTTCGCGACCCGCTTCGCCATGGAAAAGATGCTATGAAGAGGAAGATGCTATGAAGGCGGCCCAACTGCAGGATCTCGGCGTCGACGAGCTCGGCGCGCGTGAACGGGAGCTCGCCGATCAGCTCTTCCGCATGCGCATCCAGAAGTCGATGGGACAGCTGGAAGTGCCGGAGAAGCTCCGCACGGTGCGTCGCGATCTCGCGCGGGTGAAAACCGTGATGCGGCAGAAGCGGGGATCGGAATAACGGTTTATGGCTACGAAATCTGAAAAAGTCGGCATCGTCGTGAGCAACAAGATGCAGAAGAGCATCGTGGTTGCCGTCGAGTGGCAGGTTCGGCACGGCCTCTACGGCAAGACCGAGCGCCGCACGTCGAAGTTCATGGTGCACGACGAGGAGAATACGGCGCGGATCGGCGACACGGTCGCGATCACCGAAACGCGGCCGATGAGTCGCCGGAAGCGCTGGGCGCTTGCCCGGATCGTGAGACAGGCGGCAGCGGTTTAGGCAGGGCGGGATTGGCCGGAGCGGCGGGACGGACGAGCGCGACACGCGTCCTCCGGTCTCGACAGCCCGTCAGCCCGACGGAGAACAGTCATGATTCAGATGCGATCGATCCTGGACGTCGCCGACAATTCCGGCGCGCGCAAGATCGCCATCATCAACCCGATCGGCGGGTCGACCGGCCGCTACGCGCGGCTCGGCGACATCGTCACGGCGTCGGTGAAAGAGGCGACGCCGGAAGGCACCGTGAAGAAGGGCCAGGTCGTCAAGGCGGTCATCGTCCGAACCGTGAAGGAGCAGCGCCGCCGCGACGGCAGCTACATCCGGTTCGACCGGAATGCCGCGGTGCTCATCAACGACAACAACGAGCCGGTCGGCACGCGCGTGTTCGGTCCGGTGGCGCGCGAGTTGCGCGAGCGGCGTTTCATGAAGATCATTTCGCTCGCGCCGGAGGTCCTGTAGACCGATGAGTCGCCTAGCTACACCCATTCGGAAGAACGACAACGTCCTCGTCGTGACGGGCAAGGATCGCGGGAAGCGCGGCCGCGTCCTCCGCGTTGTCCCCTCGACGAACCGCCTGATCGTCGAAGGCGTGAACATGATCAAGCGCCACACGAAGGCCAACCCCGGCAAGAACGTCCAGGGCGGCATCGTCGAGCGCGAGGCGCTGTTGCACGCGTCCAACGTCCAGCTGGTGTGCCCGGAGTGCGGCGTGCAGACGCGCGTGGGCCACAAGATTCTGGGCGACGGACGCAAGGTCCGCGTGTGCCGCAAGTGCGAGGGGGTCGTCGACAAATGACGCGCTTGAAAGACAAATACGTGAAGGAAGTCGTGCCGGCTCTCACCAAGGAGTTCGGCTACACGAACGTCATGGCCGTGCCCAAGATCCAGAAGGTCGTGGTGAACATGGGCCTGGGCGAGGCGACGTCGAACGCGAAGATCATCGACACGGGCGCCGACGAGCTCGCGCGCATCACCGGCCAGAAGCCGGTGACGCGCCGGTCGAAGAAATCGATTGCGCAGTTCAAAGTCCGCAAGGGCCAGCCGATCGGGACCATGGTCACGCTGCGCGGCCCGCGCATGTGGGAGTTCCTCGACCGGCTGATGAGCATCGCGCTGCCGCGCGTGCGCGACTTCAAGGGCGTCTCGCCCAAGGGGTTCGACGGCCGCGGCAATTACACGCTCGGCCTGAAGGATCAGCTGCTGTTTCCGGAAATCGACTACATGAAGGTCGACAAGGCGCGCGGCATGAACGTGTCGGTCGTCACGAGCGCGAAGACCGACGAAGAAGCGCGGAAGCTGCTGCAGTTCATGGGCATGCCGTTTCGCGCGTCGTAGCTTCAAGGATCAGGGATCAGAAGAGATTTATGGCCACGACAGCAAAGATCGCGAAAGAGCACAAGACGCCCAAGTTCAAGGTGCGCCTGCGCAACCGCTGCCACCTGTGCGGCCGTCCGCGTGCCTACATGCGGAAGTTCGCGCTGTGCCGCCTCTGTTTCCGGAAGCTGGCGCTCGACGGCGACATCACAGGGGTGACAAAGAGTAGTTGGTGAGTGGTTGAGTTGGTGAATGGGTGATTCAAATCGCCACATCACCAATCACCAAATCGCCAAGTTCGAAGGTTGAAGAGATATGACCGATCCTATTGCTGACATGCTCACGCGGATCCGCAACGCGGTGATCGCCAAGCACACGCGCGTTGATATGCCGGCGTCGCGCATCAAAGCCGACATCGCGAAGATCCTGCAGGACGAAGGCTACATTCAGGGCTTCAAGCTGCTCGACGATGTGGCGCATCCGATGAAGGGCATCGCGCCGGTGAAGACGCTGCGCCTGTTTCTCAAATACGGACCGCACGGCGAAAAGCTGATCACCGGCGTCGAGCGGATCAGCCGCCCGGGCCGCCGCGTCTACTTCGGACGGGACGATGTCCCGGAAGTGCTCGCGGGCCTCGGCACCGCGATCCTGACGACGTCGCGCGGCGTGATGACCGGACGCGAAGCGATCAAAGCGGGTGTCGGCGGCGAAGTCCTCTGTAACGTGTGGTAATGCTCAACGCTCAACTGTCAAGTCTCAACTCCCAGAGTTGAAACTTGAGACTTGAGAGTTTGTGAGAACCAGATATGTCTCGAATTGGTAAGAAACCGATCACGATTCCGAAAGGCGTCACCGTCAAGGTGGTCGACAACGCCGTCGAAGTGCAGGGGCCCAAGGGCAAGCTGCGCCAGGCGCATCCGGCCGGCATCAATTTCGAGTTGGCCGACGGCCATCTGATCGCGAAGCGGGCAACCGACGATCCGGAGCTGGCGAAGTTCCACGGGCTGGCGCGCAGCCTGATCGCCAACGCGGTGTCGGGCGTGACCGACGGCTTCAAGCGCGAGCTCGACATCGTCGGCGTCGGCTACCGCGCGGAGCTGAAGGCCAAGCAGGTGATCTTCGCGCTCGGATATTCGCACGCGGTCGTGTTCGACATTCCGCAGGGTATCGAGATCGCCATCGACAAGCAGACGCACATCACGGTCAGCGGCGTCGATCGGCAGCTGGTCGGTCAGGTGGCCGCGAACATCCGCCGCCTGCGCAGGCCGGACCCCTACAAGCAGAAGGGTGTCAGGTACACGGGCGAGGTCTTGAAGAAGAAAGCCGGAAAGACCGGAGCCAAGTGACCTCGGGATTCGGGATTTGGGATTTGGGATTCGGGATTAGGACGAGGCGATGAAGATCAAGACGAAGGACGACCGGCGCGTCCGCATTCAGCTGCGGCAGCGGAAGCGGATTTCGGGGACCGGCGCCCGCCCGCGGCTCAGCGTGTTCCGCAGCGTGGCGCACATCTATGCGCAGGTGATCGACGACATGAGCGGACAGACGCTGGTGGCCGCGTCGACGCTGGATCCGGCGCTCAAAGGCACGTTCTCCAAGGACGTCCGCGGCGGCAACATCAAGGGCGCGGAGGCGATCGGCAAGGCGATCGCCGAGCGCTCGATCGAGAAGGGCATTACCCGCGTCGTCTTCGATCGGAGTGGATTTCTCTATCATGGGCGCATTCGCGCCGTGGCCGACGCGGCCCGTAAAGCGGGCTTGGAATTCTAGCAGGGGCTGGCCCGCGTGCCAGCCCGAGCAGGGGCTGGCCGGCGTGCGGTCCGGGAATGCATATGCGAACACGTGAGCGAATCGACGCGAGCCAGCTCGATATCAAGGACAACGTCGTCTCCATCAATCGCGTCACCAAGGTTGTCAAGGGCGGCAAGAACCTGAGCTTCAGCGCGCTGGTCGTCGTCGGTGACGGCCATGGCGTCGTCGGGTTCGGGGTGGGGAAGGCGAAGGAAGTGCCGTCGGCCATCAAGAAGGGGATCGAGGCGGCGAAGAAGAACCTGATTCGCGTCCCGCTGGCGGGCAACACGATTCCGCACCGGATCGTCGGCGTGTTCGGCGCGGGCAGCGTGCTGCTGAAGCCGGCGCCGGACGGCACGGGCATCATCGCCGGCGGCGCGGTGCGCGCGGTGGTCGAGGCGGCAGGCATCACGAACATCCTCACGAAGTCGCTCGGATCGGCCAACCCGCACAACGTGGTGCGGGCCACGATCACCGGCCTCGATTCGCTGAAGGATCCGGCGCTGATCGCGCGGCTGCGCGGCAAAGAGCTGAGCCACGTCACGCGCGCCACGTTATAGTCGACGTAGTGTCCGGCTTCAGCCGGAGCTGATATACATATGGCCAATCTCAGAACGGATTCGAAGGGCACGGGCACGGTGAAGGTCACCTTGATCAAGAGCCCGATCGGCTTCAACGGCAGCCAGGCGACGGTCGTCAAGAGCATGGGTCTGCTGCGCATCCGCCACAGCGTGGAGCTGAAGGATACGCCGGCGACGCGCGGCTTGATTCACAAGGTGCGCCACCTCGTTGAGGTCACGGAATAAATTGGTGAGTTGGTAAATTGGTAAATTGGTGAATCAATTACCAACTTACGAATTTACCCATTCACCAATTGCGGGGTAACAGTTATGGGTCTCAATAATCTCCAGCCGCCGAAGGGCGCCAAGCACGGGAAGAAGCGGGTCGGCCGAGGCCAGGGTTCGGGCAACGGCAAGACCGCGGGCCGCGGACACAAAGGCGCGCAGTCGCGATCGGGCTATAGCTTCAAGCGCGGCTTCGAAGGCGGCCAGATGCCGCTGCATCGCCGCGTGCCGAAGCGCGGCTTCCACAATCCGTTTCGCGTCGAGTACGAGGTGATCAACCTCGATACGCTCGCCGAGCGGTTCGACGCCGGCACGGTCGTCACCATCGATCTGCTCGTCGAGCGCCGGCTCGCCAGCGGCGGCACGAAGCTGCTGAAGGTGCTCGGCCGCGGCGAGATCGGCAAGGCGCTGACCGTGCGCGCGCACAAGTTCAGCGGCAAGGCGGCGGAGAAGATCGCGGCGGCGGGAGGCACAGTAGAGGCCATCGGGTAATTATGGAAAGCCTGAAGAACATCTTCACCGTCTCCGATTTGCGCAACCGCGTGCTGTTCACGCTGGGCTTGCTGGGGGTGTACCGCATCGGTCACCACATCCCGACGCCCGGTGTGGACATCAAGGCGCTGGCGGCGTTTGCGGAACAGCTCGGCAAGAACAGCATGTTCGGGCTGTACGACATGTTCTCCGGCGGGAATCTGTCGAAGGTGACGATCTTCGCGCTGGGCATCATGCCCTACATCAGCGCGTCGATCATCCTGCAGCTGCTCACGGTGGTCTGGCCCTATCTGGAGAAGCTCTCGAAAGAGGGCGAGCTCGGGCGGCGCAAGATCACGCAGTACACGCGCTACGGCACGATTCTGTTGAGCGTTGTGCAGTCGCTCGGCATCGCGTACTTCCTCGAGCGCAATTCGGCGCCCGGCGGCTTTCATCTGGTGGCGAACCCGGGCATCGCCTTCCGGCTGATGACCATTCTCACGCTGACGACCGGCACCTGCTTCATCATGTGGCTCGGCGAGCAGATCACCGAGCGCGGCGTCGGCAACGGCATGTCGCTCATCATCTACGCCGGCATCGTCGTCGGCTTCCCCGGCGCGGTGATGCAGACGTTCGATCAGATGCGGACCGGACAGATCGGCTTCATCCGCATCCTGATTCTGATGGTGCTGATGGCGGCGGTCGTCGCCGCGATCGTCTTCGTGGAGCGCGGCCACCGCCGCGTCACGGTGCAGTACGCCAAGCGCGTCGTCGGCCGCCGGATGTATGGCGGATCGAGCACACACATTCCGTTGAAGGTGAACACCGGCGGCGTCATCCCGGTGATCTTCGCCTCGTCGATTCTGGCGTTCCCCGCCACGATTGCGGGCATGTTCAAGGGCGCCTGGGTCGAAAGTCTGACGGCGCAGCTCGGCTTCGGCATGCCGCTCTACAACCTGTTGTATGTGGTCGGCATCATCTTTTTCACGTACTTCTACACGGCGATCATCTTCAACCCCGATGACGTCGCGGAGAACATGCGGAAGTACGGCGGATTCGTTCCCGGGATCCGGCCCGGCAAGCGGACGGCGGAGTACATCGACACGATCCTGACGCGCATCACGCTGGCCGGCGCGATCTACCTCGCGCTGATTGCGCTGCTGCCGAACTTCCTGATCGCCGGGTTCAAGGTGGCGCCGATTCCGTTCATCGGCGACTGGCTCGACGCGAATCTGCCGAAGTTCATCACCCAGGGCATGAACGTGCCGTTCTTCTTCGGCGGCACGTCGCTGCTGATCGTCGTGGGCGTGGCGATGGATACGGTGCAGCAGGTCGAGTCGCAGCTGATCATGCGGCACTATGACGGCTTCATGAAGAAGTCGCGGGTCCGGGGCCGAAGAGCCTGAACCAGTGTGAAGTCTCGAGTCTGGAGTCTCGAGTCTGTCGTGTAAACTTCACGTTTCAGACTTCAAACTTGAGTCTATGGCACTGAATCTGATCATGCTCGGGCCGCCGGGGGCCGGGAAGGGAACCCAGGCCGAGCGGCTGGCGCGCACGCGCGGGATTCCGAAGATCTCGACGGGCGACATCCTCCGGGAAGCGGTCCATGCGGGCACCGAGACGGGCCGGCACGCGAAGGCGACCATGGATCGCGGCGAACTGGTCAGCGACGACGTCATGATCGCGATCGTGACCGAGCGTCTGCAGCGGCCGGATGCGCTCGGCGGATTCGTGTTGGACGGGTTTCCGCGCACGGTGGCGCAGGCCACCGCGCTCGACGCGATGATGACCGGCCGCGACGCGATCATCGTCGTCGATATCGTGGTGCCGGATGCCGAGCTGGTGCGGCGGCTCGCGTCGCGGATGATCTGCAACGATTGCGGCGCCGATGCTGTCGCGCTGGCCAAGGAAGCGGGCGCGGCGGCCGACAAGGTGGTGATGCCGGGCGCCGTCGGCAACACGTCGCTGGAAACGACGGTGGCCGTGCAGGCGCAGACCGAGCCGCAGCGCTGCCGGCGATGCGGTGGACGGATTGTGCAGCGGACCGACGACAACGTGGACGTCGTGCGCGAGCGGTTGAAGGTGTATCACCGCCAGACGGCGCCGCTGGTCGAGTACTACCGCGCGCGGCCGACGTTCCGATCGATTGACGGCGTGCAGTCGATGGAGCGCGTGGCCGAGGATCTCGCCGCCGCCATCGAAGCGGCCGGCAGCGGGGCCGCATTGGGAGGACGACGGTGATTGTCTGCCGGTCGGCGGCGGAACTGGAGCGGATGCGCGACGCCGGCCGGCTGGTGGGCGAAGTGCTGACCGAGCTGACGGCGATGGTGGCGCCCGGTGTCACGACGGCGGATCTCGACGCGGCGGCGGAGAAGCGGATTCTGGCGGCGGGCGCGGTGCCGGCGTTCAAGGGCTATCACGGATATCCGGCGACGATTTGCGCGTCGGTCAACGAGGAAGTGATTCACGGCATTCCGTCGGGGCGGCGGATCCTGAAGGCGGGCGACATCCTCTCGATCGACGTGGGCGCGGCGCTCAACGGGTACTTCGGCGACAGCGCCGTGACGCTGCCGGTGGGCCGGGTGACAGAGGAAGCGGCGACGCTGCTCCGCGCGACGGAGGAATCGCTCTACAAGGCGATCGAGTGCGTGCGGCCTGGCGCGCGGATTTCGGACATCGGCCACGCCGTGCAGCAGCATGTCGAGGCGTTCGGATTCTCGGTCGTGCGCGAGTTCGTCGGGCACGGCATCGGCGAGAAGATGCACGAGGAGCCGCAGGTGCCCAACTACGGCGATCCGGGCCGCGGCCCGCGGCTCGCGGAAGGCATGGTGCTCGCCATCGAGCCGATGGTGAATGCCGGCAAGGCCGCGGTGAAAGTGCTGGCGGACGGGTGGACGGCGATCACGCGTGACGGCAGCCTGTCGGCGCACTTCGAGCACACGGTGGCGGTGACGGCGGGGGATCCGTGGATTCTGACGGCGCGGGCGGTGCCGGTGGCAGCCCGGAAGTAACGGGCACGGTCACCGAGACGCTGCCGCACGCCCTGTATCGGGTGCGGCTGGATGGTGGACCGCAGGTCCTGACGCATCTGACGGGCCGGTTCGATCGCAACTTCATCCGGATCCTGGTCGGCGATCGGGTGCGCGTGGTGCTCTCGCCGGTGGATCTGGGACGTGGACGGATTGTGGAAAAGCTGTAGCGCGAAGGCTTCAGCCGAAACGAAGACGCTGTAGCCCGAAGGCTTCAGCCGAGCGGGGGCAAGATGAAGGTCAGAGCGTCGGTGAAACGGATTTGTGACAAGTGCAAGATCGTCAGGCGCCGCGGCGTGGTGCGGGTGATCTGCTCGAACCAGAAGCACAAACAGCGGCAAGGATAGATTTCAGAGGTCAGCTCTTATGGCACGAATCGCAGGCGTCGATCTTCCGCGGACCAAGCGCGTCGAGATCGGACTCACGTACATTTACGGCATCGGGCGTGTGCGCTCGAACAGCATCCTGAAGACGGCCGGCGTCAGTCCCGACATCCGCATCAAGGACCTCTCGGAAGACGATGTGCGGAAGATCAGCAAGGTGCTCGAGGACCAGGGCGGCGTGGAAGGCGATCTCCGCAAGGAGATTTCGATGAACATCAAGCGGTTGATGGAAATCGGCTGCTACCGCGGGATGCGCCACCGGCGCAACCTGCCGGTGCACGGTCAGCGCACGCGTACCAACGCGCGCACGCGCAAGGGCCCGCGCAAGGGCGCGATTGCGAAGAAGAAGACGGTCTAACCTATGGCTAAAGAACAAGCGGTCGACGCCACGGCGGTCCCCGAGAAGAAAGAAGGGGCGGCCGGCAAGCGCAAGAAGACCTTCAAGAAGCGCGGCGAGAAGCGGGTCGTGCACCACGGGCTGGCGCACATCCACGCGTCGTTCAACAACACCACCGTGACGATCACCGACACCGACGGCAACGTCGTGGCCTGGTCGAGCGCCGGCGGGATCGGCTTCAAGGGATCGCGCAAGGGGACGCCGTTTGCGGCGACCCAGGCGGCGCTGAATGCGGGCAACGCGGCGAAGACCGTCGGCATGCGATCGCTCGACGTGCGCGTCAAGGGGCCGGGATCGGGCCGCGAGTCGGCGATCCGTGCGCTGCAGACGGTGGGCATCGAAGTGAAATCGATCCGCGACGTGACGCCGATCCCGCACAACGGGTGCCGGCCACCGAAGCGTCGGCGCGTCTGAGACGATGAAGTGGGTAAATGGGTAATTTGGTAAGTGGGTAATGGATCGCCATTGCCCATCAATTACCCAATTACCCAGTTACCAAGTTACCAATTTCGAAAGGTTATTTGATGGCTCGTTATATTGGACCGGTCTGCCGGCTCTGCCGCCGTGAAGGAATGAAGCTGTTCCTCAAGGGCGAGCGCTGCTATACGGAGAAGTGCGCGATCGAGAAGCGCAATTTCCCGCCGGGACAGCACGGCAAGACGCGGAAGGCGAAGATTGCGGGCTACGGTCTGCAGCTGCGCGAGAAGCAGAAAGTGAAGCGCACGTACGGCGTGCTCGAGGATCAGTTCCGCGGGTACTTCGAGGAAGCGGAGCGCTCGCGCGGGATCACGGGCGTCACGCTGTTGCAGCTGCTCGAGCGGCGGCTGGACAACGTGATCTACCGGCTCGGCCTCTCGACCTCGCGTCCGCAGGCGCGGCAGCTCGTGCGCCATGGACATTTCCAGGTGAACGGCAAGAAGGTCGACATCCCGTCGTTCTCCGTCAAGCAGGGCGACGTGATCACGGTGCTCGGCCGGACGCAGAAGAACCCGACGATCGAGCACGCGATCGAAGAAGTGAAGGGCCGCGGCATCCCCGAATGGCTGACCTTCGATCCCAACTCGATCACCGGCCGGATCATGTCGATCCCGACGCGCGAGCAGATCAACCTGCCCGTGCAGGAACAGCTGATCGTCGAGCTCTACTCGAAATAGTTGGTGAGTTGGTGACCTGGTGATGTGAATTCACCAATTCACGAACTCTCCCATTCGCCAATTCGTTGATCGCACCCGTCGGCCCGCAGCCTTACACAGACCTGCGGCGGGAGGCCGGCGGTCACTTGCAGGTCTGGAGGCCCGTCTGCGGGCCCGTAAGCGAAAGGACAGCACCATGCTTTGGAAAGGTTTTCAGCGACCCAAGCGGCTCGAGATCGAACGCGAGACGCTCACCGATCGGTTCGGCCGCTTCTACGCGCAGCCGTTCGAGCGCGGCTTCGGCACGACGGTCGGCAACGCGTTGCGACGCGTTCTGCTCTCCTCGATTGAGGGTGCGGCGATCACGGCCGTCAAGATCGACGGCGTCCTGCACGAGTTCTCGCCGATTCCCGGCGTGGTCGAGGACGCGACCGACATCATCCTCAACCTGAAGCAGATTCCCCTGAAGCTGCACACCGACGCCACCAAGACGCTGACGATCCGCGTCGAGAAGGCGGGGGAAGTGCGGGCGCGCGACATTCAGACCGACGGCGACGTCGAGATCCTCGAGCCCGACGCGCACATCGCGACCGTCTCCGAGGGCGGCAAGCTCCACATGGAGATGCGCATGAAGCGCGGCCGCGGCTACGTGTCGGCCGACAAAAACTTCGACGAGGATCTGGGCATCGGCTGGATTCCGATCGACTCGGTCCACTCGCCGGTCAAAAAGGTCAACTACCTCGTCGAGGCGGCGCGCCTCGGGCAGACGACCGACTACGACAAGCTGACCGTGGATGTCTGGACGAACGGCTCGATCAATCCGCGCGACGCCGTGTCGCTGGCGGCCAAGCTCGTGCGCGATCACCTGAACATCTTCATCAACCTGGAAGAGGGCGCCGAGCAGCTCGGCGAAGCGTCGGCGGAACAGCCGCGCAGCGGCGTCAGCAACGAGAATCTCGACAAGAGCGTGGAAGAGCTCGAGCTTTCGGTGCGGTCCTACAACTGTCTCAAGAACGCGAACATCCGGACGATTCGCGAGCTCGTCGCGAAGACCGAGCCCGAGATGCTCAAGACGAAGAACTTCGGGCGCAAGAGCCTGAACGAGATCAAAGAAATCCTGCACACGATGGGCCTCGGTCTCGGCATGCGTGTCGATCAGCCGGCGGCCGCGTCGCAGGAATGAGAACCGGGATTCGTGATTCGGGATTTGGGATTCGCCTGACGGCGGGGACCTTCGAATCCCGAATCCCCAATCCCGAATCCCGACAGGATTCACACCAATGAGACACCGAGTAGCACACCGCAAGCTGGGACGCGTCACCGAGCATCGCATCTCGATGCTGCGCAATCAGGCCACCGCCCTGCTGCGTCACGAGCATCTGACGACGACGGTGCCGCGCGCCAAGGAACTGCGGCCGTACGTCGAGCGGCTGATCACGATCGCCAAGCGCGGTGTCGCCGATGGCAGCGCGAACGCGAAGGAGCTGAACGCACGCCGGCTCGTCATGCGCGACGTGCAGGACCGGGCGATCGTCACGAAGTTGTTCGACACCATCGCGCCCCGGTTCGCCGAGCGAGCGGGAGGCTACACGCGCCTGCTTCGCCTCGGTTACCGCAAGGGCGACAGCGCGGAGATCGCGCAGGTCGAGCTCGTCGGCAGTGAGTTCGATCCGCGCGCGCGAGCGGAGGGCGACGGCAAGGCCGAGCCCGGCAAGCCGAAGACGCAGGGCGTCGGCGGCCGGCTCCGCGCGGCGGCCGAGCGCCTGCGCGGCACCAAGAAGGGCGACGAAGACAACAAGAAGGTGAAGGCGAAGCCGTCCAAGGGCGTCTCCCGGAAATCGACGACGCCGAGGAAAGCCGGCGGAAGCTGAAGAATCAGGAATTTACAATTTCTGATTGGGAATTTGAGATTAGCCCCGGCGGTGGACACACCAGCCGGGGCTTTTTTTGTGGTCCGCCCCGGAGATGCCGAAGATTTCTTGCCACAGAGACACGGAGCCACGGAGAAATACCGCGCGAAGGCGTTATCGGACGCTGATACCGCGCGCCGCACGCCGCCGCTTCGCGGCGGCAGCGCTGAGCATGGCCGACGGAAACACAAACGGTCGTACGTTCGCGGTTTGCGTTTCCGCTGGCCATGTCAGCGTCGTGCGGTGCGCGTCAGCTCGGTGTCCCGGTGCCTCTGTGGCAGCTTAGATTTCTTCGACCTCACCGCCTGCGCGCTCGGCTTTCGCAGTCGCGATGATTTTTGTCTGCAGCTGCGCCGGCACCTCGTCGTAGTGCGAGTACTCCATGTGGTACGAGCCGCGGCCGCCGGTGGCTGACGTCAGGTGCTGCTCGTAGGTGAGCATCTCCGACATCGGCACCTGCGCCTTGATCACCGTCGTCACCCCGCGCGTGTCCATGCCGGCGATGCGTCCGCGCCGGCCGTTCAGATCACCCATCAGATCGCCCGCGAAGTCCGATGGCGCGTACACCTCGACGTTCATGATCGGCTCGAGGATGGTCGGACGCGCGCGCGTCATGGCGTCCTTGAAGGCGAGTGAGCCCGCCAGCTTGAAGGAGAGCTCGTTCGAGTCGACGTCGTGGTACGAACCGTCGTACACGGTGACGCGGAAATCGACCATCGGATAGCCCGCGAGGCAGCCGCGCGTGCGCGCGTCCTGAATGCCTTTCTCGACCGCCGGCACGAACTGCCGCGGGATTGAGCCGCCGAAAATGTCGTCGACGAACTCGAAGTCGGCGCCGCGCTGCAGCGGCTCCACGCGGATTTTGCAGTCGCCGAACTGCCCGTGCCCGCCCGTCTGCTTCTTGTGGCGGCCGTGCGCTTCGGTGGACGCCTTGATGGTTTCGCGATAGGGAATGCGCGGCGGCTTGAGATTCACGTCCACGCCGAAGCGGCGCTTCAGCTTCGCGACCGTGACCTCGATGTGCAGCTGCCCCTGCCCCGAGAGCAGCAGCTCCTTCGTCTGCGGATCACGGCTGTAGCGAATCGACGGGTCTTCTTCCTCGAGGCGGTGCATCGAGGTGCTGATCTTGTCCTCGTCGCCGCGGCTCTTCGGCTCGATCGCATACGCGAGGACCGGCTCCGGAAACGTCACCGCCGGAAACATCAGATCGTCGGCGCGATCGCCGAGCGTGTCGTTCGTCAGCGTGTCCTTCAGCTTGGCCACGGCGCCAAGGTCGCCCGCCTTCACTTCCGGCACGTTTGTCTGCGTCTTGCCCTGCAGCAGAGTGACGTGCCCGAGCCGTTCCGGTGTCTCGCGTGTTTTGTTCTGTACGGTCGAATCGGCTTTGACCATGCCCGACACCACGCGGAACATCGTGATCCGGCCGGCGAACGGATCGGCGATCGTCTTCCAGACGAACGCTTCGATGGGACCCTTCTCGTCGGCCGGCCGCTGCACGCCCCGTCCGTCCTTGGTGATGCCTTTGTATGGCCGCTCGGCGGGCGACGGCAGGTACGACACGATGGCGTCGAGCAGCTGCGGCACGCCGACATTCGCCAGCGCGGAGGTGCACACGAGCGGAAACAGCTTCGCCGCCGCGGTCGCTGCGCGCAGCCCGGCCACGAGCTCGTCGTCGGTCAGCGTACCGGCTTCGAAGAATTTCTCCATCAGCTTTTCGTCGGATTCGGCGACCATCTCGATGAGCGCATCCCGGGCGGCATCGACCGCTGCCGTCATGCCCGCCGGCACGGCTGATTCCGTGAACGCGCCGTCGCCACCGCTCTGATAGGTGAACGCCTTCCTCGCAATCAGGTCGACCACGCCGGTGAAGTCCCGTTCCTCGCCGATCGGCAGCTGGATCGGCATGACGGCGCGGCTGCACAGGTCGCGCAGCGATTGCAGCGAGCGATCGAGGCTCGCGCGATCGCGGTCGAGACGATTGAGCACGATCAGCCGCGGCAGCGCCAGTTCTTCGGCAGCCGCCCATACTTTTTCGGTCTGCACCATCACACCGGCCACCGCGTCGACGACGACGAGCGCCGCGTCGGCGACCTGCAGCGCCGCGCGCGCGTCGCTGTAGAAGTTGCCCATGCCGGGCGTGTCGATCAGATTGATCTTCTGCCGGTTCCACTCGGCGTACGCCAGGCTCGCCGAGAGCGTGTGCTTGCGGGCGATCTCTTCTTCGTCGAAATCGGTGATGGTCGTGCCGTCGTCGACGGTGCCGAAGCGATTGACCGCGCCGGCGTCTGAGAGGATGGCGGAGGTGAGCTGCGTTTTGCCCGACGCGCTATGACCGACGAGCGCGACATTTCTGATGCTGGCGGCGTCGTAGACCTTCATAAGGGGTGAGCTCCCTTTGAGAGTTGACGAGTTGGCGAGTTGGTGAATTGGTGAGTTGGTGAGTTGGTGAATTCGCGAGTGAACTCGCCACTCACCCATTCACCAAATCGCCAATTCACCAAGTGTAAGTTCTTCTCATCAGGCGCATCATATTGCCGCGGCGCGGCGCTCGCAAGGCGCGGCGCTGACGCTCAGTTGGCGGGCGCTCGGCTGTGCGCGGAGCTCACAGCGTCCGGCTGAAGCCCGGGCCTTGGTACCTTCGACGCTCGGCTAAAGCCTTCGCGCTACATCGTGCTTTAGGCGAGTGTCTGGCCGAGCGCTTTTAGCTGCTCACACGTAGCGCGAAGGCTTTAGCCGAGCGTCTGGCGGCCCGAGCCGGACGACAGCACGCGCTCGATCGTGGCGATGGCGTCCATGACGCGGCGGCGCTCGCCGGTCGAGAGACGCCGCAGCGCCCGCTCGGCCTGCTGTTGCGACCGGCCGTCGATGATGGCGACCTCGCGGCGTCCGGCGGCCGTGAGCCGCAGCGTCCGGCGCCGGCCATCGAGCGGCGCGCGCTCGCGGCGGAGCAAGCCGTCGCGCTCGAAGGCGGTCAGGACGCGGCTGATGTACCCGGCGTTGAGCCCGAGCGCGGCGACCAGCTCCGTCGCGGTCAGCCGATCGCTGCGTCCGAGCTCGTAGAGCAGTCTGGCTTGCGTCACCGAATAGCGGGTCTGCAGGTACGCCGGCTCCAGAAGCCCGGTCAGTTTGGTATAGAAGCGCGTGAACCGGCGAAGCGCGGCCGCCGAGGCGGCGAGCGTGGAAGGTGACTGGATGCGAGACATGGATCGCCTGCGACGGTAGCACAACCCGTCGGTGCTTCAGGCAACTGCGTGGATCGTGCGGCTATTCGTAGCGAAGGGCGTCGATCGGGTCGAGGCGCGACGCTTTGACCGCCGGATACATCCCGAAGAAGATCCCGACTGAGGCGGAGAAACCGAGGCCGATCGCGAACGACCACCAGGGCAGCGAGATCGGGAACCCGGAAATCCAGTGGACGCCCCACCCGATGGAGGCGCCGAGCGCGACGCCGATCAGCCCGCCGAGCGAGGTCAGGAACGCCGCTTCCATCAGGAACTGGAAGAGAATTTCGGCGCGGCGGGCGCCCAGTGCCTTGCGGACGCCGATTTCGCGCGTGCGCTCGGTGACCGAGATCGACATGATCGCCATCACGCCGATGCCGCCGACCATCAACGCGATCGACGAGATCACCACGAGCGCGAAGAACGTGCCCTGGCTGATGCGGTCCCAGAGCTTGAGGAATTGGTCCTGTGTGCCGAGATCGAAATCATCGGGATCGTCCAGCTTCAGGTTGTGCCGGCTGCGCATCACCCGCCGCACATCGTCGAGCGCGGCGTCCTGGCTGATGCCGTCGCGCGGCACGAGCGAGATCTGAATGTTGACGATCGTCCCCATCCGGCCGACGCGGAACGCCCGCAAGCCGTAGATGCGCTGATACACCGTGTACGGGATGACCACGAAGTCGTCGGCATTCAGGTTGAAGCCGCCGGCGGTGGGCCGCTTGTCGAACACGCCCACGACCTGGAAGCGCTCGTTGCCGACGCGCACGGTCTTGCCGATGGGATCGATGCCGTTCGGCTCGAACAGCAATTTGTAGGCGGTGTTGCCGAGTACACACACGTTCTTGTGGAACAGCACTTCGGTGCCGTTGAAGAACCGGCCGGACAGAAACTGGATGCGCGTGCCCTCCGCGAAATTCTCGCTCGTGCCGAAGACGATGATCGGCTTCGTCTTCTGCTGGCCATAGAAGACGCGCCCTTGGGTCGGTGGGCCGACGCCGGCGCCGAGCTCGATGTCGACGAGCTGGATGGTGGACGCTTGCTCCTCGATCGCGCGCGCGTCGGAGAGCGTCAGGTTCGGCCGCTTCAGCAGATCCCGGATCTCCGCGCCGTTGGCAAAGCTGGTGATGCCGAAGCGCTGCACGGTGATGGTGTTCGGGCCGAGCTGGCGAATCATGTCGCGCAGCGACTCGTCGAACCCGCGCACCATCGCCGTCATGCCGACGATCGACGTGATGCCGATGACGACGCCGAGCACCGTGAGCGCCGAGCGCATCTTGTTGGTGCGGACGGTGTCGAACGCCATCGACACGACTTCGCCGAACAGACTCAGACGGAACGCCACGGCTAGAACACCACCCTCTTCAACACTAAGGACACGAAGGACACAAAGGGAAAACCCTTTACAAGAAGGATTGTTCCTTCGTGTTCTTCGTGTTCTTCGTGTTCTCCGTGTTCTTCGTGGTTGATCGCTGGAGTCCGGATCATTCGCGCCTCAATGCTTCGATCGGATCGAGCCGCGCGGCGCGCATCGCCGGGTACAGCCCGAACGTAAGTCCGACCACCGCCGTGATGCCGATGCCGAGCGCCACCGACCAGGCCTCGATCGTCGCCGGAATCGGCGTGAACGAGGCGATCGCCAGGGCGATGGCCGCGCCCAGCATCGTGCCGACGATGCCGCCGAAGACCGACAGGACGACCGATTCGGTGAGCATCTGCGACAGGATGTCTGACCGCCGTGCGCCCAGCGCCTTGCGGAGCCCGATCTCCCGCGTGCGCTCGGTGACGACCATCAGCATGATGTTCATGATGACGATGCCCCCGACGACGAGCGACAGCGCGACGACGCCGATCAGCACGGCGAAAATGCCGTTGGTCGCCGAGTGATAGATGTCGAGAATCGTGTCGGACGTGAAGATGCCGAAGTTGTCGTTCTGTTTCGGCTTCAGCCGCCGCGCAATCCGCAGCGCGATCGTCGCTTCGTCGATCGCCTGCGAGATCTGCGCGAGATCACGCGGCTTGACCGTGAGCGTGAGCTGCCGCCGGGAGCCGAACATCATCTGGAACTGGCCGAGCGGGATCACCGCGAACTCGTCTTGCGATTGGCCGAGCAGCGAGCCTCGCTTGGCGCTGACCCCGACGATGCGAAAGTGGACGCCCTCGATCTCAATCGTCTTATCGATCGGATCGACGTCCGAGCCGAACAGGCGATCCGCCGTCTTCCACCCGACGACGGTCACCGGGCGCGAGCTGGTGACCTCGGTCGGGCTCATGAGACGCCCACGCTCGGCGTCGAAGCTCGAAAAGTTGACGTACTCGGGCGTCACGCCCTGGATGCGCGTCTGGTCGATCGACTTGTCGCGAAACGTGATGCGGCCGTTTCCCGTGGAATCGACCATCACCGCCGAGGCCAGCTCGCTGTACCGCCGGATCGCACGCGCATCCTGGAGCGTGATGCGCGGATTACTGCGGACCTTGTCGAAGTCGTCGTCGCTGCGTGTGATGGGGAACTGCTGGATGTTGAAGGAATCCGCGCCCGCCTGATTCAGGATCGCGTCTTTGACCGAGGCGTTCAGCCCTTGAATCATCGACACGACGGCAATGATCGACGTGACCGCCACGATGTTGCCGAGGACGGTCATGAACGACCGCAGCTTGGCGGCCCAGATCGCGCTCAGCGCGATGCCGGCGGCGTCGAGAAACTTGTTCATAGCAGGGCAGGTGGGGCAGGTGGGGCAGGTGGGCAGGTGGGCAGGTTGGGCTGGTAGGATAGGTGCTACCCGCCTTACCCACCCTTCCTGCCCTACCTGCCCTTCCGCGCGTTATCCACCTTCACCAAGTCGCCGTCCGCCATGCCGCGCACAGAGTTGTAGGGACCAGTCACAACCTGATCGCCTTCGCTCAGCCCGGACAGCACTTCGAAATACTTGTCGCCGGCGATGCCCATCTTGATCGGCACGAACTCGACCGCGTTGTTGCGAACGACGAACACCCCTTCTGTTTCCTTGCGCGTTTCTCCCGGCTTCAGCTCGGCGGGCGCCGCCGCCGCGTCGGCGGTCCGTTTCCGTTTGTCGCTCTTCGGCGGCTTCACGACCTGTCCTTCCGAGTTGTATACGAGCTCGCGCACCGCGACGGCCGGAATCGGCACCGAGACGACGGTCTTCCGCGTCGCCGTCGTGATATCGGCGGTGCACGTGAAGCCGGGGCGCACGTTCGGCACCACTTCGTCGAGGACGACCTTTACCTTGAAGTTGGTCGCCTGTGTGCCCGTCGTCGTGCCGGTGGTCGCCGTCTGAATCGGGCTGTTGCCGATTTCGGTGACGTGTCCGCTGAACGATTTGTCCGGGATGGCGTCGATCGTGATCTTCGCCTTCTGCCCGACTTGCACGCTCGGTACGTTGGTCTCGTCGACCTCGATTTCCCCCTGGATGGTCGACATGTCGGCGAGCGTCATCAGCACGGTCCCGGCGTTGTTCATCGTGCCGATCATCACCATCTCGCCCTCCTGGATGGTTCGGGCGGTGACGATGCCGTCGATCGGCGAGACGATGCGGACCTTGCTCAGATCGTACTCGGCGCTGTCCAGGTTCGCGCGCTCCTGCGCGATGCGGCTGGCCTGTGCGTTCGCCGTCTTCTCGCGCTCAGACAACGACGACTCGGCCACCTTGACGTCGTTCACGGCCTTATCGAGCAGTTCGCGCGTCGTCAGCTGCTGATCCCAGAGGTCCTGCTGGCGCTTCAGGTTCTGGCGCGCCAGCTCCAGCTGCGCTTTGCCGGTCTCGACCGATTGACGCATCTGCTCGAGCGTGACCTCCGCCCCCTTGAGCGACGCCTCGCCGTTGTCGACGCGCGACCGCAATGTCTTCGGATCGATCTGCAGGAGGAACTGTCCCTTGGTGACGCGATCGCCTTCGTTCACCGCGAGATTCACGACGCGGCCCACCGTGTCGCTGCTGACGTTGACGGTGCGCTCCGCCTGAATCTTGCCTGACGCCGAGACGACCGCTTCGAGATCGCGCTTCCGGATCTGCTCGGTTGTGACCGCGAGTCCCTTGTCTTTCCGAAAATACAGGTTCGCCGCCACAACCGCCGCGCCGACGAGCACCACCGCGACGACGATCAGTATGTTCTTCCGAGACATCTACGCTCCTGCTACCGCCGACTTGTACGCGGCGATGATCACGCCGATCGCCACGTACACGACGATAAGGCATGTCGCGATCGGGCCCGTGCGTTTCTTGTAGAGAACACCCAGTCCTATGGCGAGGCTGATCGCCCACCAGAGGATGAACAGATCGATCGAGCCCAGCATCCGAGCGGCAAACGACCCCTCGTCCAGAAACGGCGCGAACACTCCGAGACTGGTCGCGCTCGACATCGTTTCCCTGGCGTAGTTGAGCGGCGTCGTGAAGAGCTGCGAGACTGTGAGCACCATCCCCGAGTGCACCACGACGGCGAACGTCTGCTTGAACGTGCCGTCGCCGCCGAGCATCGCGGTGAACACGGCGAAGCTGATCCCGGCGATCAGCAGCGCCGCCAATGGCATCGTGACGAGCTGCGCTCCGGCCGCGAAATACGCTGAGTACCGGCAGCACCTTCTCTATTTGCGCGTACTGCGCGTCGGTCATGGGATGGCCGCTGAACGATTCCGCCCGGCGCGTCTGCTGATCGAGAAGCGCATCCTTGCCGACGTCGGTGGACAGAAACGCCGATACACACGCGATCGAGAGCAGGACGATCAGCGCCAGCATGCCGAACCATCGCGGGTGCGCGGCGACGCCGGCATAGGTCGCGCGCGGCGATGTCAGGACGCCGATGGCCCGGGCCGGCAGGCTCTGCAGCGCAGGAATGGCCGACGATTGGGTCGCAACCGTGTCTGTCACCTCACACCTCGATCTCGCAAATGGATTCTCCCGATATATACGGCGCGACGTCCCCCGGTGTTCGTTTTCGCGCGCGTCAGTCCCGCTCCCGGGCAGTCCGCCGCCGGCGCCTGGCCGCTGTGTCTGGCGGCGCGGCAAACAGCTTCCGCAGCACGCCCAGTCCTGCGATGAGCCGCCGGCGCGCCGTCCGATCGAGCGGCGCCAGCAGATCCGACAAGTGCGCCTCGGCGATGCGCCCGACGCGCTCGAGCGCCGCGCGCCCCGACGGCGTCAGGTCGATCAGCACGCTGCGGCGATCCTTGCCAGGCGCCGATCGCCGGATCCACCCGCGGTGCACCAATGCGGTCACCGAGTTGGACATCGTCGGCAGGCTGACCCCGCGCACGGAGGCGAGCTCCGTGAGGGTCCTGGAGCGCTCGCTGAGCGTCATCAGCAGCCCGAAATGGGCCGGAGCGGGCAGCTCGCCCGCGGATCGGAGCTCCGCCGCGACAGTGCGCATCACGAGCGGCATGATTTCGAGCAGCTCGCGGGCGGCGTCGCGCGCCTGCGCACGATTCATATTAAGGTGGCCTAATGGTTAGGGGGGCTAAGTTATCACGGCGTAACAGCGAGGTCAAATCGGCGCCCGAACCGCCGCCGGAGGGCACAAACGCTGTTGACAGTGGCTACTGTGCTGTTTACCATGAGTTTTTCCCAATGCGACAAAGGAGCGTGATGTGGTCGGATTCGTGCCGAAGGAGATGTTCTTCACTAAAGGTGTCGGCAAGCATCGGGAGAAGCTGACCTCGTTCGAGCTCGCGCTCCGCTCGGCGGGCATCGCCGCGTGCAATCTGGTTCGCGTCTCGAGCATTTTTCCGCCGAAGTGCCGGATCCTGTCGCGCGCGCAGGGCGCCACGCGCCTCGAGCCCGGGCAAGTCACCTTCGTCGTGATGTCCGAAGCGGCCACGCGTGAGCCGCATCGTTTGATTGCCGCTACCGTCGGCGTCGCGATTCCGCGCGATCGCGAGCTGTACGGCTACCTCTCAGAGCATCACAGCTTCGGCGAGAGCGAAGACATCGCCGCCGATTACGCCGAGGAGCTGGCGGCCGAAATGCTCGCCACCACCCTCGGACTCGACTTCGATCCGGACAAGAGCTGGGACGAGAAGAAGGAGATCTATCGCCTCTCGAACCAGATCGTCCGGACCCAGAACGTCACCCAGACCGCCATCGGCGACAAAAAAGGCCTCTGGACGACCGTCGTCGCCGCCGCCGTCCTCGTCGGCTGAGCCGTCTCTCGCACGCCGTCGGCATTCCCGCCGACGGTTCCACCCGATAACAGGTCTATGCGGATCCCTCTTGCAGTTCCTGCGGCCCTCGCGGCCGCCGTTCTCGTCGTGTCTGCCGCGCCAGCCCGCGCGCAGATCTTTGAATCCGTGGGCACTCGCGCGCAGGGCATGGGCGGCGCCTTCGTCGCGATTGCCGACGATGCGACGGCGACCTGGTGGAATCCGGCCGGCGTGGCCGGGGGCGCCTTCGCCAACGCCGTGATCGAATACGGCCAGATGCAACAACCGCGTGACCAGCGCGACGTCTCCAGCCAGCCGGTGGACGCCTGGCGGACCCGTCCGCGCGGGTTTACCCTGGCATTTCCGGCGCTGGGATTGAGCTATTACCGGCTGTCGCTCAGTGAAATGCAGCCGATTTCCCCTACAGCGGCGGGCGGCGTCAGCCGACAAGATCAGGGCACTGCCAGCGTCCGTTTGCGTGCCCTGGTGCTCGATCAGTTCGGCGCGACGGTCGGCCAATCGATCGGGAATCACCTGGTGATCGGGTCAACGCTCAAGTTGGTGCGCGGATCGATTGTCAGCACACTGGCCGATTCGGCGGACGCCTCGCTGGATGCGGCGCAGTCGCTGACTGGCGACAAGGAAACGCACGCCGATCTCGACCTGGGCGTGATGACGACGTTCGGGCATTTCCGCGCAGGCGCCACCGTGAAGAACGTGCGCGCGCCGGAGTTCGGCGCCGGCGACGATCGCATGGCGTTGGCGCGCCAAGGGCGCGCGGGTATTGCGGTGGTCGGTCGATCGCCAGGTCTCATCAACGCGTTTGCGCTGGCGTTCGATGCCGATCTGACGAAGACGATGACGGCGGTGGGGGAGGAGCGGCACGTGGCCGGAGGGATCGAGGCCTTCACGCTGAAGAGCCATCTCGGCCTTCGGGCCGGACTGAGCGGGAACACCATCGGCGCGGCGCGGGTCTCGCCGAGCGTAGGCGCCAGCCTCGGCTGGCGCTCGAGCGTGTACGTGGAGGGACAACTGACCGGCGGCGACGATCAGGCCCGCCATGGATGGGGCATCGACCTGAGACTGACGTTTTAGGGCACTTGTGCCAATTTTTGTCAATCAGCACGACTATAATCTCATCATTTAATGGCGGTCCGAATAGGCGAGCTCCTCCTCAAGGAGAAACTGATAACCCCTGACCAGTTGCAGCAGGCTTTGAACCATCAAAAAGCCAGCGGGGGCAAGCTCGGCTACAACCTCGTCAAAATGGGGTTCGTCAAGGACGAGCAGGTTACCGCTCTGCTCAGCAAGCAGTACGGCGTCCCCGCGATCAGCCTCGCCCAGTTCAAGATCGACCCGACCATCGTCAAGCTCGTTCCGCCGGAAACCGCGCGCAAGTATCAGATCATCCCCCTCAGCCGCAACGGCAGCACGCTCACGATCGCGATGACGGATCCGACCAACGTCTTCGCGATGGACGACATCAAGTTCATGACGGGCTACACCGTCGAACCGGTCGTCTCGTCGGAAGTGGCGATCACCGACGCGATCGAGAAGTACTACCCGGCGGGCAAGGCTGGCGGCGTGGGCGCGCCAGGCAAGGGCGGGAAGCCGGGCGCGACGACCGGCAGCACGCTCGAAATGGCCACGCGCGGCCTCGAGGAGCTCCAGGCGACGCTCGGCGCCGGCGCCGACGATGTCGAGGTGCTGGAGGAGCTGCAGGAGATCAGCGCCGAGGCGCTCGCCAAGCAGGGCGAAGACGCGCCGGTCGTGCGGCTGGTGAACGTCGTGCTGATGTCGGCCATTCAGAAGGGCGCGAGCGACATCCACATCGAGCCCTACGAGAAGGAGCTGCGCGTCCGGTATCGCATCGACGGGATTCTCTACAACATCATGAGCCCGCCGATGAAGTATCGCGATGCGATCGTCTCGCGCATCAAGATCATGTCGAAGCTCGACATCGCCGAGAAGCGGCTCCCGCAGGACGGCCGCATCAAGATCCGCTACAACGAGAGCGGCGAGCCCAAGGAGATCGATTTCCGCGTGTCGGTCCTGCCGACGCTCTTCGGCGAAAAGATCGTCATGCGTCTGCTGGACAAAGACAAGCTGATGCTCGACATGACGAAGCTCGGGTTCGAGCCCGAGTCGCTCGCCAAGTTCGACGCGGCGATTCTGCGTCCGTGGGGCATGGTGCTCGTCACCGGTCCGACCGGCAGCGGCAAGACGAACACGCTCTACTCGTCGATCTCGAAGTTGAACACCCCCGAAACCAACATCATGACCGCGGAGGATCCGGTCGAGTTCAACCTCGTCGGGGTCAACCAGGTGCAGGTGAAGGAGAACATCGGGCTGAACTTCGCCGCGGCGCTCCGGTCGTTCCTCCGCCAGGATCCGAACATCATTCTCGTCGGCGAAATCCGCGACTTCGAAACGGCGGAAATCGCGGTGAAGGCCGCGCTCACCGGTCACCTCGTGCTCTCGACGCTGCACACCAACGACGCGCCGAGCACGGTGAACCGCCTGATGAACATGGGCATCGAGCCGTTCCTCGTTGCGAGCTCGGTTCACTTGATCTGCGCCCAGCGGCTCGCGCGCCGCGTCTGCTCCAACTGCAAGGAGCCCGCGCCGCTGCCGCCGCCGGCGCTGATGCAGGCGGGGTTCAACGAAGAGGATGCGAACAACATCACGCCCTTCAAGGGCAACGGCTGCGACAAGTGCAACAACACCGGCTACAAAGGGCGCGTCGGGTTGTACGAAGTGATGGACGTCAGCGAGGAGCTGCGCGAGCTGATCCTCGTCGGCGCGTCGGGTCTCGAGCTGCGGCGCAAGGCGATCGAAGAAGGCATGCTCACGCTGCGCATGAGCGGCTTGCGCAAAGTCAAAGACGGACTGACGACGATCGAAGAGGTCGTGCGGGAAACGGTGAAATGAGACGGGATTCGGGACTCGTGATTCGGGATTCGCAACGTCACGGTGGCGACTCGATCCACGAATCCCCAATCCCAAACCCCGAATCACGAGGTTGAATTGGCCACATTACCTGATCTGCTCAAGATGCTCGTCGACATGGGAGGCTCGGACCTCCACATCGCCACCGCCACGCCGCCGCAGGTGCGCGTGAACGGCGAGCTCGCACGCCTCCAGCTGCCGGAGCTCCAGCCGAACGAAACGAAACAGCTGGTCTACAGCGTGCTCACGGACGCGCAGAAGAAGCGGTTCGAAGAGTCGATGGAGCTCGACTTCTCGTTCGGGATCAAGACGCTCGGCGCGCGCTTCCGCTGCAACGTGTTCAGCCAGCGCGGGGCCGTCGGCGCGGTGTACCGGCTCATTCCGGAGAAGATCCGCGCGTTCGGCGAGCTCGGGCTGCCGGCGGTGCTGGCCACGCTCGCCGATCGGCCGCGCGGTCTCGTGCTCGTCACCGGACCGACCGGCAGCGGCAAGTCGACGACGCTGGCGGCGATGATCGACAAGATCAACTCCGAGCGGCACGGCCACATCCTCACGATCGAAGACCCGATCGAGTACATCCATCAGCACAAGAACTGCCTCGTGAATCAGCGCGAGGTGCACAGCGACACGGGGAGCTTCAGTGTGGCGCTGCGCGCGGCGCTGCGCGAGGATCCGGACATCGTCCTCATCGGCGAGATGCGCGATCTGGAAACGGTGGAATCGGCGCTGAGGATCGCCGAAACGGGGCACTTGACGTTCGGCACGCTGCACACGAACTCGGCGGCGCAGACGATCAACCGCATCATCGATATTTTCCCCTCGGGTCAGCAGGCCCAAATCCGCACGCAGCTCTCGCTCGTGCTCGAGGGGATCGTGTGCCAGGCGCTGCTGCCGAGAGCCGACGGCAAGGGCCGCGTCGTGTCGCTAGAGATTCTCGTGCCGACGCCCGCGATCCGGAATCTGATTCGCGACGACAAGATCCATCAGATCTACGGGTCGATGCAGACCGGACAGGACAAATTCGGCATGCAGACTGCGAATCAGTCGCTCGCGAGCCTGCATCAGAAGCGGCTGATCACGCTGGACACGGCGATGGGCGCCTCGTCGAACCGCGACGAGCTGCAGGACATGATCACGCGCGGCGTCGGCGTCGTCGCCGGAGCCGGGATGGGCCGGACCCCGGGCACGGCGCCGGGCGCGCGGCCGCCGGTCAGGACGTAGGGACACTCGGGATTTGAAAATTCGGGATTCGGGATTCGGGATTCGGGATTCGACGATTTCGGGATTCGCACGCTGGGCGCACCGAGCACCGAGCACCGAGCACCGAGCACGCAGCACGCAGCACGTAGCACGTAGCACCAGAGAAGGTAGAGAGACATGCCGACATTTGCGTATTCCGGCCGGACGCGGGGCGGGGAAACGGTCAGCGGCGAGCGGGTTGCCGACTCGATGGACGCCGCGACGGCGGCGCTGCGCCGCGAGCAGATCATGGTGACGAAGATCACGCCGCAGGCGAAGGCGGCGGAGAAGGCGGGCAAGGCCAAGGCGGCCGGGACCACCGGTAAGAAAGCCTCGGCGAAGAATCTCGCCGTGTTCGTCCGGCAGTTCTCCGTGATGATCGACGCCGGCCTGCCGCTCGTGCAGTGTCTCGACATCCTCGGCACGCAGGAGGAGGACAAGAACTTCGCGGCCGTCATCCTGCAGACGCGGACGGATGTCGAGTCGGGCGCGTCGCTCGCCGACGCGATGAAGAAGCATCCCAAGACCTTCGACCCGCTATTCACGAACATGATCGCCGCGGGCGAAGCGGGCGGCATCCTCGACACGATTCTGAAGCGCCTGGCGACCTACATCGAAAAAGCGGTCAAGCTGGCCGGTCAGGTCAAGTCGGCGATGATCTACCCGATCGCCGTGATCGTGATCGCCGGCGCCGTCGTCGGCGTGATTTTGTGGAAGGTCATTCCGACATTCGCGTCGTTGTTCTCCGGGTTGGGTGCGGATCTGCCGCTGCCGACGCGCGTCGTCATCGCCCTGAGTAACAACCTGGTCCGCTACTTTCCGTTCATCTTCGTCGGCGCCGGCGCCGCGGCCTACGGATTCCGCCAGTATTACGCCTCGACCGCCGGGCGCCGCTCGGTGGACGCTGTCGTGCTGAAGATGCCGGTGCTCGGCAACATCATGCGCAAGATCGCCGTCGCGCGGTTCTGCCGGACGCTCTCGACGCTCATCAGCTCCGGCGTGCCGATTCTCGACGGCCTCGAGATCACGGCCAAGACCGCCGGCAACGCGATCATCGAGGACGCGATCATGGTGACGCGGACGAGCATCGAGCGCGGCGAAACGATCTCGGTGCCGCTCAAGGAGACGAACGTCTTTCCGTCAATGGTCACGCAGATGATCGGTGTCGGCGAGGCGACGGGCGCGCTCGACACGATGCTCGCGAAGATCGCCGATTTCTACGAAGACGAAGTGGACACGGCGGTCGCCGGCCTGCTGACGCTGCTCGAGCCGATCATGATCGCCATCCTCGGCCTCGTCGTCGGCGGCATCGTGATCGCGATGTATCTGCCGATCTTCGATCTGATTTCGAAGTTGACGTAAGTGACGACAACGCGCCACCACGGAGGTCACGGAGGACACGGAGGTCGGAAAGTACAAGATTCTTCATCTGTGTCCGGGGTGTCCTCTGCGGTGGCGGCTCATCGATCTGATCTCGAAGCTGACGTCGATGGCAACGCTTCACCATGGAGGTCAGGGATGACGACGAGGTTAGAACGTACAAGATTGTTCCTCCGTGTCCCCCGTGTCCTCCGTGGTGGAGAGCTTTGACATGATCACCACCGATCTCCGCCGCAGAGTCGCCTGGCTGATCGCGATCCGCGCCGTGATCAGCACGATTCTGCTCGGCTCGGCGATCCTCGTGCAGATCAAGGCGCCGGGCCTCTTCCCCGGCGATCCGTTCTTCTTCCTGATCGCGCTGACGTACGCGTTGACCTTCGCGTACGCGATGACGCTGCCGCTGGTCGACCGCCACCGCTGGCTCGTCGATGTGCAGCTGGCCGGCGACGCGCTCATCGTCTCGGCGTTCATCTACTTCACGGGCGGGATCACCAGCTACTTCACGTCGCTCTACGTCCTGCCGGTGATGGCTGGGAGCACGGTGCAGTTCCGGCGCGGTGGCTTGCTGGTCGCGACGCTCAGCACGGTCCTCTACGTCGGCCTGGTGCTGGCGCAGTACCTCACGGCGGCGGGGCTCATCCAGCTCTGGTTCACGCCGGTGTTCATGCCGCTGCCGAGCCGATCGGTCGCACAGTACACCGTCGCGCTGAACGTATTCGGGTTCATTGCGGTCGCGCTGCTGTCCGGCTCGCTCGCCGACAGTCTGCGATCGGCGGGCGCGCGCCTCGAACAGGCGTCGACGGAGATCGCCGGGCTCCAGGCCCTGAACCAGCACGTGATCGACAGCCTGCCGAGCGGGCTCGTGACCACCGACACGGCGCTGCACATTCTCAGCTTCAACCGCGCCGCCGAAACCATTACCGGCATCGGCTTCCGCTCGGTCGTCGGCCGTCCGTTCGGCGACGTGCTGCAGCTCGCGTCGGGTGTGATGACGACGCTGGCGCAGGATCTGGGTGACGGACAGGGGCCGCGGCGGCACGAGTTCCGGTACCGCACGGAGGATGGCCGCGGCGACATCGAAATCGGCCTGACGGCGACGCACCTCGAGACGCCCGGCGGACGCGCCGGCTTTCTGTTCACGTTTCAGGACGTCACGAGCATCAAGAAGCTCGAGCGTGATCACGCGATCCAGCAGCGGCTGGCGGCCGTTGGCGAGATGGCCGCCGGCATCGCGCACGAAATCCGCAATCCGCTGGCCGCGATGTCCGGATCGATTCAGATCCTGCGGCAGGAGTTGCCGCTCAGCAGCGAGCAGGAACAGCTGATGGACATCGTGCTCCGCGAGTCCGAGCGTCTCAATACGACGATCCGATCGTTCCTCGCGTACGCGCGGCCGCAGCGCTTTCAGATCGCGCGCCACGACGTGCGACGTGCGCTGAACGACACGGCCCTGCTGCTGCGGAACAGCGCCGAGCTGCGCGAGGGGCACGTCATCGACGTCGACGTTCCGGCGGACGTGCTGTGGTACGAGGCCGACGAGGGACAGATGAAACAGATCGTCTGGAACCTGGCGACCAACGGCCTGCGCGCGATGCCAGAAGGCGGACGGCTGCGGCTGGCCGCCGGCGTCGAGCCGGCGTCCGGCGGCGTGGTGCTGACCGTGAGCGACGAAGGCATCGGGATTCCGCCCGAGGAGCTGGAAGGGCTCTTCCAGCCGTTCCACGGGACGTTCGCGAAGGGCAGCGGCCTTGGCCTCGCCATCGTGCACCGGATCGTCAGCGACTACAACGGAGAGATTCAGGTGAGCTCGCAGCCCGGCGCCGGCACAACCGTGTCGGTCCGCCTGCCTGCGCGCGCCGCCGTCACGACATGAGCACCGCCACTACGAACACTGGTTCTACGCCGTCGGATCGGCGTCCGCCGCGCATCCTCGTCGTCGACGATGAGCGGTCGATGCGTGAGCTGCTGGAGATCGTCCTGCGCCGCGAGGGCTATGAGGTGCTGCTCGCGGAGAGCGGGCGCGCCGCCGTGGAGACGCTGGAGCGCGAGCGGGTGGACCTCCTGATCTCCGACATCAAGATGCCGGACCTGAGCGGCGTGGAGGTGCTCCGCGCCGCCAAGCAGATCGACCAGGACATTCTCGGCATCATGATCACGGCGTTTGCGTCCACCGAGAGCGCGGTGGAGGCGATGCGGCTCGGCGCGTGCGATTACCTGAGCAAGCCGTTCGACATCGACCTGCTGAAGATGAAGGTGCGGGAGAAGATCGAGAATCGGCAGCTTCGGCAGGAGAACGTGCTGCTGAAGCGGACGCTCGGCCTGTCGCACCAGTTCTCGAACATCATCGGGCGCAGCGAGTCGATGCTGCAGGTGTTCAAGATGATCGAGACGGTTGCGCGCACCAACAGCACCATCCTGCTCACGGGCGAGTCGGGCACGGGCAAAGGGCTGGTCGCGCAGGCGATTCATTTTCACTCGCTGCGGCGCGAGAAGCCGTTTGTCGCGCTCAATTGCGGCGCCCTGCCGGAGAACCTCCTGGAGTCGGAGTTGTTCGGGCACATGCGCGGCGCATTCACCGGCGCGGACGCCAACAAGAAGGGCCTGCTGGAGGTCGCCGAGCACGGCACTGTCTTCCTCGACGAAATCGGCGAGATGAGCGCCGTGATGCAGGTGAAGCTGCTGCGCGTCCTGCAGGAGCGGCGCTTCCGGCGCGTCGGCGGGCTCGAAGAGCTGCAGGCGGATATCCGCGTCGTCGCCGCCACCAATCAGGATTTGACGAAGCTGATCGCCGAAGGGCGGTTCCGTGAAGATCTGTTCTACCGCCTCAATGTGATTCCGATCGCGCTGCCGCCGCTGCGCGAACGGCGTGAGGACATTCCGCTGCTCGCCGAGTTCTTCCTCGCCAAGTACAACGAGCAGATGGGGAAGACGATTTCCGGAGTGTCGCACGAAGCGATGGAGCTGCTGACGGCGCACGACTGGCCCGGGAACATCCGCGAGCTCGAGAACGTGCTCGAGCGTGCGGTGGCGCTGGAGGCGACGCCGGCGGTGCTGCCGGGGAGCCTGCCTCCGGCTCTCTCCGGCGACGGCGCGCGCAATGGGACGCAGCCGGTCGAGACGCTTCCCGCGTCGGGCTTCGATCTCGAGGCGCACGTGAAGGGAATCGAGATGAGCTACATCGCCGAGGCGTTGAAGCGTGCCGGCGGCGTGCAGGTGAGGGCCGCGGAACTGCTCGGCATGAGCTTCCGTTCGTTCCGGTACTACGTGAAGAAATACAACCTGCGATGAGTGCGTCGCTTTATGAGCGCTTCGCCTGAGTCGCGCCTCGGCGTCTGGGTGATCGTGGCGGCCTTCAACGAAGGCCGGGTCATTACGGACGTCGTGCGGCCGCTCGTGCGTGAAGGGTACGCAGTCGTCGTGGTCGACGATGGCTCCCGCGACGAGACCGCTGCGCTCGCGCGCGCCGCGGGCGCCGCGACGGTGCGGCACGTGATCAACCGCGGGCAAGGGGCGGCGCTGCAGTCGGGCCTGCGCTACGCGCTCGACCACGGGGCACGCCTGCTCGTCACCTTTGATGCCGACGGTCAGCATGCCGTGGACGATGTGCCGCGCCTGCTCAAACCAATCCTGGACGGCCAGGCCGACATCGTCCTCGGGTCCCGTTTTCTTGAAAACGCCACGGCCGTGCCGCCAGCCCGCCGGCTCCTTCTCTGGGCAGCGATTGCCTTCATGCGCTTCGTGTCGGGCATGAGGCTCACCGACGCGCACAACGGCATGCGCGCGCTGTCGCGCCGCGCCGCCGAGCAGCTCGACCTGCGTCTCGATCGCATGGCGCACGCCAGCGAGATCGTTGACCAGATCGCGCGCACCGGATTGCCGATCACGGAGGTCCCGGTCGCCATTCGCTACACACCTTATTCTCTGAACAAGGGTCAGCGGGCCGGAAACGCGGCGCGCATTGCGTGGGAATACCTGTTCAGCAAGATCAACAGCTGACGACATGAGACTGTTTCAAGTCATCGCGCTGGCGTTCATCGCCGTGATGCTCATTGTGAGCGTTCGCAACCTCATAGGCGTCCGAGCCAGGCCCCTCGCCTCGGCGTTCTGGCTGCTGCTCTGGTCGGCGGCCGGCATCGCGCTGGTCATGCCCGATGCCACGACACAGGTTGCTCGGCTGCTCGGGATTCGCCGCGGTGCCGATCTCCTCATGTACTCGACGGTGCTTGGCTTTCTTGTCGGTTTTTACCTCGTCTACCTGAAAGTCCGGCAGCTGACCCGCGAGATCACGGTCCTCACGCGGGAACTCGCTCTTCTTGACGCGCGGCGGTCGAGCCCTGAGGGCGACCATGCGCCGACAGCCGTCTCGCGCGATTGAATGACGGCGCCGGATCGCCAGGGGCCTGTCGTCTCGATTGTCGTGCCGGTCTTCGATCCGCATCCCGTCTACTTTCGTCAGGCGATCGAGAGTGTCCTCAACCAGTCGTTTTCTAATCTCGAAGTGATCATCGTCGAGGACCCATCGCCCTCGTCTGGGCGCGAGTTGCTAGCGGGGATTCAGGATCCGCGCGTGCTCCACATCGTGAACGGCGAGCGGACGTCGCTCTCGCGTCAGCACAACCGCGGCCTGTCGGAGGCGCGCGGCAGCTTCCTCTGCCGTTTCGACGCCGACGACATTTCGGAGCCGATTCGCGTCCAGCGCGAGCTCGATTTTCTGCGTGCGCATCCGGATGTCGATGTGGTCGGGAGCTGTCTGACGATCATCGACGAGGAGTCGCGTGTCGTCGGCGAGCGGCGGTACCCGACCGATCACGATGCGATCGTCACGTCATTGCGACGCTACAATCCGATCGCGAATTCGACCGTGATGTTCCGGCGCGAAGTGTACGAGCGCTTCGGCGGCTGGCGCGACTCCGATCTTCCCGCGCAGGATTACGAGTGGTACAGCCGCCTTGGCGCAGGCGGCGCGCGGTTCGCAAACCTGCCGGAGCCGCTGGTTCGGTACCGGCTTCATCCCGGCTCGATCAAGAGCTCGAAGCTGCGCGACACAATTCGAACCACCATCGACGTCAAGAAGATGTACTGGGAGCGCGACATGGATCTGTCGTCGCGCGTCCTCATGACCGTGGAGCGGCTGCTGCTGTGGCTGCCCGCCCGGCTCGTCTTGAAGCTGTTCACCACGATCCGCTATGGCGGGCGGGCATGACGACGACACAGACGACCGGCGAGCGAACTCGGAGCCCTCTGACGACAGACGGTTCCATCTGCGGCGATTTGCGAATCGTCCCAGCGGTCGCCATTTTGTGCCTGGTGTGTTCGTTAGCGCTCTGTCTTGTTTACTACACCGCGACGCTCGACGATGCTCATATCACGTTCCGTTACGCACGTAATTTGGTGAACGGCGCAGGGCTCGGCGCGTGGAATATCGGTGAGCCGCCCGTCGAAGGATTCTCGTCTTTGACGTGGGTGTTGATGGCCGCCGCGTCGCTGTGGCTCGGCATTTCGCCGTTCATCGCAGCCAAAGTCGTCGGTGGGGCCTCTCTCGCTTCGATGATTCTCCTGAATGTTCGGGCGTGGCGTCTCAATCGTGAGGACAGCCGCCCGATGATTACCGCGGTCTTGACTGCCGGTTATCTTCCCCTCGCGTGGTACGCCGTCTCAGGAATGGAAGCGGTGTTCTTTGCGGCTCTGATCAACGGGCTCTTGCTCCTTCCCAGCCTCATCACCCGACGAACAACGCGATCCGCAGTTGCTACGGGTCTATCCGTCCTTCTGGTCCTGACTCGACCGGAGGGCGTCATGCTGGCGGTCCTCATCAACGCTTTTGTCTTCGTTCGCAGTTCGTCGCGTGAAGACCGAATAGCGAATCTACTGCCGTTGGTCGCCACACTCTTCGCCTACGCGAGCATGACCGGGTATCGCTATATTCATTTCGGCGAACTGCTGCCGAATACCTACTACGCCAAGGCGGCCGATGGCGGCTGGCGACACTTGCAGTTTGGACTCGAGTACCTGGAGGAGTTCGCCAAGGAGACGGCGCCGCTTTGGATTGTGAGCGCGGCTGGGCTGGCCATGGCAGTTCGCAAATCCAGCATCTCGCCATTCTTGGCCTTCAATGGCGGCCTGTTGGCGATTTACCTGTGCTACGTGGCCAAGGTCGGCGGCGATCCCGAGAGCGCTTTTCCGTTGTGGCGGCATTTCGTCCACATCGCGCCGATATGGATGTCCGTCGTGGCGATGCTCATCGCGCAACTGTCGTCCCGGAAAGCTGTGCAAGCGACGCTTGCGATCGGCGCCCTACTGCTTTCGGATGGGCTCATTGTGAAAAATTATGGCGACATCGTGGTGACGCAGCCCATGGGTCTTCTGTCCAAGTACGGCATGTTGACGACCGAAGGCGCCGATCTCTATCTCACATGGGTCGGGCGGTTCGCTGACAGCGCGACGGTGTCGGCGGCCTCACTGGCCGGAAGATGGGGCTGGTACATACCAGGACGCAACATCGACGTACTCGGATTGAATAGCCGTCACATCGCCCACTTCGGCAGTTTCGCTGAGAACGGTCCTCTAGACAGCAAGACCGACATGGCGTGGGTCGTCGGCCAACGGCCTGACCTCATCGACGGCTATGTGAGCGGACGGGCATTGCGCGAAGGCGTGTGCCCAACTCAGGTTCGCGGACTGAGGTCTGTGATGATTCGCGGGATGGTCGCTAACCCTATCTTTCGTGCTGACTACGTATTCGTGACGAACGCTCCATATGGTGAGATCGATCGAGCGCTGTTCGCTCGAAAGGACTATCTCCAAACGCACGCAATCGCCGGTGTAGAGGCCGTCCCCGTGACCGAGACGGCACTCTATGCGACAGGATGCGTGTCCGTTCCGTGACCACGCTCTCACGCCGGCACGCGGCCGAAGAAGTGTGTGGAGATACCTTTGTCCTGCCAGGCGAGCGTAAGCGGCGCTGTTAACACCGACCGCGGCCGGGTTTCGCACGCGCAACGGCGGCGCAATGCTCGAGCAGCGCGTCAGCTTGCCGATCGAGCGAGAACCGTGTGACGACATGATCGCGGCCGGCACAGCCCATCGCAGGCCAGCGACCGCGGTCGCGCGCAAGAGCTGCGATGTTCCGCGCCATCGCCCCGACGTCGCCCTCCTCGCTCAGAAGACCAGACACGCCGTCGAGCACGACCTCCGGCAGACCGTTGTGACGCGTCGTGACGATGGGCAGACCGCAGGCGGAAGCTTCGATGAACGAGACGCCGAGCCCCTCGGTCTCACCGGACGGCGTGGTCTCGCAGTATTGGGTGTAGAGGTGATGCGTGGCCAGCAGCTCCCGAACCCGATCGCGATCAACCCGGCCGGTGAACCGCACCTGAGACAAGAGCTCGAGATCGCGGGCGAGCGTCCGGGTCGGCTCCGCGAGCTCGCCGTCGCCCGCGATGGTCAGGTCCAGCCGCAGGTCCGGGCACAACGCGGCCGCCTCCTTCACCGCGTGCAGCAATTTCAGCGGCGACTTCTTGGCGGTCAGGCGGCCGACATGCAGCAGACGCACCACCTGCCGATCGAACCGTTCGACCGGGTTCGAGTATGAGAACGCGTTCGTGTCGATGCCGACGTGGATGACCGTTTGTTTGTTTTCAGGTGCGCCCAAGGCATGAACGCGACGGGCGAGATAATGCGATGTCGTGCAGATCGAATCGGCCGAGCGAAAGAGCCGCGGATACAGCCACGACCAGAGATTCATCCGCGACGCGGTCGTGACGTTGACGTCGTAGCCATAAAAGAAAACCACGTGCGGAATGCCGAGCCGGCGTGCCACGGGCGCGGCCATGCAGCCGTCGGGGCCAAAATGCGAGACCAGGACGTCAGGCTTTGTTGCAAGGAGCTGCCGCCGCAGCCATCGTCGGGCCACAGGCCATCCGAGAAAATCCAGCTTCGACATGAATGCCGGAAGTCGCCGGCTGCGCTGCTCGACGGCCCGGCCGCCTTCGCCGCGCGTGGTCGTCATCGCCGTGTGGGGAATGGGCGATGCTGGATCGAGCGAGAGCAGGGTGAACAGCCGATTGGACACACCGCGCGACATGAGCCGCAGGATCGGGTCCGTGATGAACGTCTCCGACGGGGCGCCAAACGCGCGGCGGAAGTGCGCGATGGTCACGGCCGCTCGAAGATGAAGAAGTCGCTGAACGAGCCGAGGCGGAAATCGCCCGCGAACGGAAACCGATTGGGAATACGCTGTCGCAGCGCCCACTCCGGCCGATGGCCCTCCACCCAGCGCGTGAACTCCCGGTGCCGAACGTGGGCACCTTCGGTCGCGCCGGCGCCGTCGTGGTTGCTCGAGTAGACGATCACCCAACGCGTCGACGCGTCGAAGAGCCGCCGCATGTACTCGTCGAACACAGTGTCTTCGACTAGATGGAAGATCACATCGAGAGACAGTGCGAGGTCTGCCTGCTCTCCGCGATAGTCGCTGATCAATCGCAGCTCCTTCGAGGGATCACCGCCGAATCGAGTGCGACAGAGCCGCACCGCTTCGGGCGACACGTCCAGACCCAGGTAGCGCGGATACGCTGCTTTGGCGAGCTGCAGTCCGTCGCCGCAGCCGAACTCGATCACCGATTCAACGCCATGCCGGGCGACGAAATCGTTCAAGACGGCCGCCTTGAACTCGGCGAACTTGCCCTTGGAGCCGCTGCCTGATTCGCCGCCACGTGCGTATCGCGCTTCCCAGTATTGCGCGGAGCCGTCAAACCGGCGCAGACGGAACAACAGGACCGGCGCGAGCAGCACAGAGGCGACGGCCGCGGCGTGGGCGCCGAGCACAATCCATGCGAAGCCCACCGCCGAAGGGGTGGCGAAGGCGAGAAGCACCTGTTCACCGGCGAGCACGAGAGCGACCGGTGCGAGGAACGCAAATCGGCCCGCCCGAATGTGTCCGCTGGAGAGTATCAGGAACGCGCCCGCGAGCAGGAATGCGAACGCGAGCACAGGGAGCACGTGCATCTGCACCGGCGCGGAGGTGCCGAAGAGCAGACGCAAGGATAGACCGGGTGCGATGAGAAGTACGGCGACCGGCAGCGCGCTCAACGCGACGTATGCCGCAAGCGGCGCGCTCACGATGCGGTGCCAGACGCTCGTGGGAGTGACGCTCGTGAGCGTCGCTGGCGAGGCTCCGCGCGCGAGCGCAATGGCGCTGAACGGTGCCGCGAGCAAGAGCATACCGCGGGCAACCGCAAGAGCGACGGCATAGTGACCCGCTTCGAGCGGCGACAGGCGAATCTTCACGGCGACCATGTCGAGGTTCTGAAGCGCGGCGACGAGCGACGAAAAGACGAGAGCCCACGTCATGAAGCGAGAGACATCCGACTCGTCGCTCCAGTGCTCTGATCCCTTCGGCAGCCGGTGGCCCAGCGCGAAAAAGAGCGCACAGGCCGAAAGGCTGCCGATGAGAAATCCTGCAATGGCAGCCCCCGCGGTACGAAGGGCCATTATCAGAAGCAGACCTGCGGCTACTCTGACTGTCGCCTCGAGCACAAGCGACCTGGCGTAGAGTTTCGTCTGGTCCATGCCGAGCGCCGTTGCGCGCCCTGCGCCCAACGCCACGCTCACCGCGATGAAGACACTCGTCCACGGGATTAACGCCGCCGTTTTGACGTGCAGGACACTGGCTATTGGCGCCGCGAAGACGAGCGCGATCGCCATCCCGCCTCCGATCCAAGGACCGTAGAGCTGAAACGATCGTTTGAGCAGTGGGCGTATTTGCGATTGATCGCCGGCGCTTCGATACGTGGAGCTGAACCGAATGAGCGTCAGATTCAGCGGGCCAAGAAAGAGCAGACCGAAGTAGGACAGCGAAAGACACAGGGCCACGTCGGAGAACTGCGCTGGGCCCAGACCGCGCGCCGCCAGGATCAAATACACCGATCCGAGAACGGCGGCCGTCACATTGGCCATGCCGAGCCGCACATATTCTGTGGCCACGTCCAGGGCGCGTCGGACCTCGTTCACCGCTGCCTCGTCGTGGAGGTGCAGCGCGAGGCTCCCGTACTGCCTCGAGCGACTCGGGTAAGATTGGCGCACCGACGCCCATGCAGACGCTGATCAAACGCGTGATGGAGCTGGCCTACTGGCTCTCCAGGAAGGCAAGCGAGAGGCATCTCTCCAACGATCATTATGTGCACTTCTATACCGATCACTTCTCCCTGAGCCGATCGGACTATAGCGGAAAGAGGATTCTCGATATCGGCTGTGGCCCGCGTGGATCCCTCGAGTGGGCCGACGAAGCCGCGGAGCGCGTCGGCCTCGATCCGCTGGCCAACCGCTACCGGACGCTGGGTGCGAGTGCTCATCACATGCGCTACGTGGCCTCCGGCGCCGAGTCGATCCCCTTCCCGGATGGCCACTTCGACGTCGTCTGTTCCTTCAACTCGCTCGATCACGTCGATGATCTCGATCGCGTCGTCGGTGAGATCTGCCGCGTGGTCAAACCGGGCGGGCTGTTTCTGCTGATTTCCGATGTGAATCATGCTCCGACGTTGACCGAGCCGCTCTCATTCTCGTGGGACATCGTGGGCCGATTCACCCCGCCTCTGGATTTGTTGGAGTCCGCGCGCTACGAGAAGAGCGAGAGCGGCACCTATCAAAGCGTTCGACGCGGCATTCGTTATGACGATGCCGACAGCCGGCTCCGTTACGGCATTGTCTCGGCGAAATTTCGGAAACCGCTTCAGTAGTCGTACACTCCCGCGAACAGCGAGCGCGTTTGCTGCATCGCCGCATCGGTTCGCGCCTCGGCGTCAGGTGGAATCAGGCGTACACGGATGGGCACTGCGCTGTCGTTGCGGTGAACGCCGCGCTGAAGCCACAACGCCGTGCCGCTCGGCACGGCGTGGCCGTCGATGACCGCGCTGCCGGCCTGCGGCTCAACCCGGTACTGACCATCGAACCAGATATCGAACGTCGATTCGTCGGGCGCGAGGAGCGGCGCATATAGATACACGCTTGCCGACCAGGGATCGAACCGCCGCAGCAGGTACGACTTGAGGTCGGTCGGCAGCCCCGCGAAGCGGTAGTCGTAGATCATCAGCTTTGGACGGCCGCGATCGACCTCGTCGATCAGCGTTTGGAGACGCGGCGCCGGCCATCCCTTCATGGCGTCCAGCCGAGCGGCTCCGAGCCGCCGGAGGGCCGGATGCGTCTGCTCCCGGTCGTACACCAGATCGTTGCCTGCCAGATACGTATCGCCTTTGCCGAGCACCGAATGCGCCACTCGCACGACATAACGCTGATATTGGTTGTCGCGCGACAGCATCTCGGGGAGGAACGTGAGCGGGTACGCGACACCGCCCAAGATAATCAGGCCGAGGACCATGAGCGGCGCCAGCCTGGCTTGGAAGCGTTCGCGAAGGAGGACGTCGATGCACGCCGCGTGCACCACCATGAGCGTGGGAATGAGAATCACGAAGAAGTACGGCCACGGCTGGTGATGCCACGCGCAGAGCGCGAAGAGCGCCATCCCGTACGCCACCACCATCACATGCGCCGGACCGGCGCGCCCGCGGAACCGGGCGGCGATGAGCACGGCAAAGCCGACCAGCGCGCCGCCGTAGTAGACGGGATTCTCCTCCAGCGTGCGGGTCCAGTATTCAGTCAGATCGTATAGAAGATGCCCGACTGCGATGTTGGCCGGCGCCAGAAACGTGGCGTCGATCACGCTCCGCGGTGTGGCGATCATCGACCAGAACGCGAGGTATCCCAGAATCGTCGCCGCGGCACTGACGTTGAAGACGATGAGGTCGCGAAACGCTTTACGATCACGCGATTCGAACAACCAGATGGCCCCGCCAGCCGCGTTGGCGGCCACGAGGTAGTAGATCCCCTTCTGCGACACGAGAAAGCTCACGCCCGCCAGCACGCCGGCCAGCAGCCATCGCCGCCGGAGGATCAGAAGCAATGAGAACAGGCCCGCCCACGCGGTCAGCATGTCCACGCGAATTTCCGACGACCGAGCGATGAACGACGTCACGCAGACGAGGAGGAGCTCGCTCGCGACGGCTGCGGCGGGAGAAAAAAGCGCGAACAGCAAGAGCGTTGCGGCGACGATGCAGACTGTGTTGATCAGCGCGAGCCACACCTTTGACAGGATCAGGCCCGTCCAGGGGTCTGTCGCGACCGCCACTGGCGGAATCTGAACGTAATACCCGAGCACGGTTTTGTAGGGCGGGAAGTCCCGGTACGGCACGCGGGTCAGCAGCTGGTGCGCCTCGTAGGCGCCGTCGAACTCGTCCATCACGAGCGGCAGTCGCGTGATGGCCACGATCTGAATCGTCAGGTAGGCGAGCGCGATCACGAAGGCTATTAGCACGAAGCGGCGAGGCATCCTGGCCGGAATATCGGGTAATCGGGCCGAGGGCTCCATTGAGCACGCCGCGCAAATTCAAGCCCTCAAACACTGAGCACACGAAGGCTATCTGGAATTCAATCTAGTTTCGCTCAGGATTGGACCTCTGTGCCCCGTGTCCTCCGTGGTGAGTTGTCCGCTGTTTCGCCACAAACACTAAAGGTCGCCCTGCGGCAGCGTGACATTTTCCGTCGGCCGCGAGCGACAAGAATTGTCACTTCTTGGCTCAGGCCAAATGGACCCGTTTTCGGTCTAATCGTGAAATGTTAGAATACAAAGCACTTATCGCTTAGGTATCTTACTGTTGAGGCGTGGCACCGCCATTGCTGTGTAGATAGGCATCCGAACGGTCAGCAAGCCCGCTGGAGCCGTTCCATCGTTTTTCGATCAGGAGATAGTCATGAAGATGCGTAACGCCAAAGGTTTCACCCTCATCGAGTTGCTGATCGTCGTGGCGATCATCGGCATCATTGCGGCGATCGCCATCCCCGGTCTGCTGCGCGCCCGCATGTCGGGCAACGAAGCGTCGGCGATCGGCTCGCTGCGCGCGATCAACAGCGGCGAGGCGGCCTACTCGTCGAGCTGCGCCTCGGGCGGCTACGCTTCCAGCCTTACCGACCTCGTCACCGCGCCGACCAGCGGCGGCCAGGGCTTCATCAGCCCGGACCTGAAATCGAACGGCGTGACCAAGAGCGGCTACACGGTCGCGATCGCGAAGAACGCTGGCGGCACGCCCGCAGGCGGCCAGGCGATTGGCTCGACGACCACGAGCTGCAACGCTGCGGCTCCCTGGAGCGACTACTACGCCAGTGCGACTCCCGTGACCTTCAACGGCACCGGAACCCGCGCCTTCGCGACCGACACGCGTGGCACGATTTTCTCCGCCAACTCCGCCACGCCACCGGCGAACCCGATTCCGACCACGGCGACTCCCGTTCAGTAACGTCAGAGGCTAGAGGCTAGAGGCTGGGGGCGGGTTGGGCATCGGCCTTTCCCGCCCCCAACGCTTTTAGGGGCACGTTGCACATCAAGCGCTCCACCACCGAGGACGCGGAGGCCACGGAGGAATAACCTGTTTTCGGCTCAGGATTGAATGAACCTCCGTGTCCCCCGCGTCCCCCGGTGGTGGAGAGTCGGCCTCCCTCCCTTGACGCCGACGCCCGCCTCAGTTACAACTCGTACGTCCCCATGAGTAAAACCGCGGCTCGCCTGGCACTGATTTGCGCGCTGGTCGGGTTCGGCGCCTCCGTCGCCGCCGCCTACGTCCACTACCGGCTGCTCTACGATCCGCGTTATCTGAGCTTCTGCGACGTCAACTCGACGATCAGCTGCACGCAGGTCTACTTGAGCCGCTTCAGCACTGTGCGCGGCATCCCGGTCGCCATTTTCGGAGCGCTATGGTTCGTCGTCGCGGTTCTGCTCTCGCTGAGCGCGATGACGGCACGCCAGACCGTGCGCGAAAACATTCCGGGCTATCTGTTCGTTCTATCCACGCTGGCGCTCGCCGTCGTGCTGTATCTGGGTTACGCGTCCTTCGTGCTCCTGAAGGCCGTGTGCCTGCTGTGTCTGACCACATACGCCGCCGTGATCGGACTCTTCCTCGTGTCCGGTGCGGCCACCACGTATCCCATGACCACGTTGCCCCGCCGTCTCGCGAACGATCTGCGTGTGTTCGCCGGCAGTCCTTTCGCCATCGCGATCGCCGTAGTGTTCCTGGCCGGCGCCGGCACGACGCTCGCGTCGTTTCCACGCGAGGCGGTGTCCGCGTCTTCGTCCGTCGCCGCCGTCGCCGCGCAACAGCCGACCGGCGATCAGCGCTCCGAGTTCGAGCGCTGGTTTGCCTCGCAGCCGCGCGTGCCGCTGATTGTTCCCGCCGAGGGCGCGAAGGTCCTCATCGTCAAGTTCAACGACTTTCAGTGTCCGCCGTGCCGCCAGTCGCACCTGGCCTACATGCCGATCATCAAGAAATACGAGGCCGAGAAGCCCGGCGCCGTGCGGTACGTGCTGAAGGACTATCCGCTCTCCTCCGAGTGCAACGCGAACGTGCTCGGCGGCGGCCCGCATCCGTCGGCGTGCGAAGCGGCCGTGGCCGTCCGTCTGGCGCGCGTCCACAATCGCGAGGAGCAGATGATCGACTGGCTGTTCGCCAACCAGCCGCAGCTCACGCCGCCGGTCGTCCGGGAAGCGGCGCACGACACCGGGCAGGTTTCCGACTTCGATGCGAAATACGCGTCGACGTTGGAGCTCGTGAAGGGCGATATCGCGTTCGGCCACACGCTCGGCGTGAAGTCGACGCCGACCTTTTTCATCAACGGCGTGAAGATCGAGGGTGCCCTGCCGCCACAGTACTTCGAGCAGGCGATCGCGTACGAGTTGGCACACGCGAAATAACCGAGGTGCTGAAGGTGCTGAGTGCTAATCGTCATCTCTCACGAAGACACGAAGGGACGGAGATCACGAAGATTTCCTGTACATCGTGTCCTTCGTGACCTTCGTGACCTTCGTGACCTTCGTGTTCTCCGTGACTTCGTGAGAAAGAGGGGCGGTATAGCGACCTCGGGCGCCGGAGCACTGCAGGTACACCGTTCACCTGGCCGCTAGCACCGTACTTTTCTGAATCATGTTCGCGCTTGCGACGTACGAACTGACCAAAGACTACGCCGTCGGCTTCTGGCGTAAGCGTCCCTATCGCGCGCTGGATCGCCTGTCGCTGGAGGTCAGCGCCGGTGAAGTCTTCGGCTTCCTCGGTCCCAACGGCGCGGGAAAGACGACGACGCTGAAGCTGCTGATGCAGCTGGTGTATCCGACGTCTGGCCGCGCGGAGATCCTCGGCTGTCCCGTGGGCGATCTCTCCGTGAAGCGCCGCATCGGCTACCTTCCGGAAAACCCGTACTTCTACGATCACCTCACGGCCGAAGAGCTCCTTGTCTACTTCGCGGCGCTGTTCGGGTACGCGCCGGCGGAGCGGCGCGCACGCGCCAGGCGGCTGCTCGACGAGGTCGGCATCGGCGCCGAGCGGCGCCTGCAGCTTCGCAAGTTTTCCAAGGGCATGCTGCAGCGCGTCGGCATTGCGCAGGCGCTCGTCAACGATCCCGAGCTGGTCGTGCTCGACGAGCCGATGTCGGGACTCGATCCGCTCGGCCGCCGCGACGTCCGCGCGCTGATTCTGCGGCTGCGCGATCGCGGCTGCACGGTCTTCTTCAGCTCCCACGTCTTGAGCGACGCCGAAGCGCTCTGCAGCCGCGTGGCGATTCTGGCGCGCGGACGGCTGGTGGCGAGCGGACACTTGAGCGACATGCTGGCCTTCCACGTGCGCGGCTGGGAGCTCGTCGTGTCCGGCCTCGCCGACGCCGCGGTGCCGGCGATTGGCCCGCAGGTGCGCCGCATCGTGCGCATCGGCGACGGACGATACGAGCTGGACCTGCCGCTGGACCTTCCGCCCGATCGCCTGATGACGCAGCTCACAGCCACCGGCGCGGAGATCGTCTCGCTGAATCCGATTCGCGACACGCTGGAAGACATCTTCGTGCAGCATGTGACCAGGCCCGACGTGCAGGCGATGGGCCGGGGCATGGAGGATGTGCCATGAAGGCGACGGCGGCGATCGCGATCAACGTCTTCCGTGAGTCGGTGCGCGACAAGGTGCTCTACAACCTGGTGTTCTTCGCCATCCTGCTGATCGCGGCGTCCTACCTGCTCGGCCAGCTCACGGCGGGGCAGGATGTGAAGATCATCAAGGACCTCGGCCTCTCCGCGACGCTGCTCTTCGGCGTGTTCATCGCCGTGTTCATCGGAATCGGCCTGGTCTCGAAGGAGGTGGAGCGCCGCAGCATCTACAGCCTGATGGCCAAGCCGATTCACCGGCATCAGGTCGTGCTCGGCAAGTACATGGGCCTCACGCTGACGCTCGCGGTGAACGTCGTGATCATGGCCGCCGCGCTTTACGCGGTGCTGGCCTACATGTCGTGGGGCATCGGCGCCGACGTGCAGCGCGCGTGGGATGCGCCGGCGCTGGATCCGGCGCTGCTGAAAGCGATCACATTGATTTTCGTCGAGCTCATGCTCGTCACCGCGATCGCGCTCTTCTTCTCCACGTTCTCCTCGCCGATGCTCTCTGCCGCCTTCGCCTTCGGCTTCTTCATCGTCGGTCATTTCAGCACCGACCTGCGCAACTTCGACCAGGTCGTCGATTCGGCGGCGGCCGTCGGCATTGCGCGCGGGCTCTATTGGATCCTGCCGAACCTCTCCGCGTTCGACGTGAAGGCGCAGGTCGTCCACGCGCAAGCGGTACCGATGGGCTACATGGCGCTGACGATCGCCTACGCGGCGCTGTACATCAGCATCATGCTGGTGGTTGCGATGCTCGTGTTCTCCCGTCGTGACTTCAAATGAATATCCGTTCGGGATTTTCCCCCCGTGTCCTTCGTGTCCTCCGTGGTGGAGAGTTTGATGGTGCGCTCGGCGTTGCGGTGCTGGCCGTAGCGCTGCTCGCCGGCGCTGTACAGCTGCAGGCGGCCCGTGAACGCCTGTATCCGACGCGAGACGCGGCCGAGAGTGCGCTTTATTTCACATCGGGCGATGCGATTCGCCGCATCAGCGGTCCGTTCGAGGCGCTCGCCGCTGACGTGTACTGGATCCGAGCGATCCAGTATTACGGCGGCGGCAAGCGACGCCTGGCCACCGATCGTTTAACGCCCGCGCCGCCTCCGCTCCTGGTGTTCACCGACTCGGAGGAATACCGCCTCCTCTATCCGATGTTGGACATCATCACGACGCTCGATCCGCGTTTCAACATCGCGTACCGATTCGGCGCGGTGTTTCTGGCCGAACCCTATCCGGGCGGTCCGGGGCGGCCCGACCTCGCGATCAAGCTGCTCGAAAAGGGTTTGCGGGCTCGACCCGATAAATGGGAGTACATGCAGGACATCGGGTTCGTGGACTACTGGTATCTTCACGATTATCAGGCAGCGGCCGACGCGTTCGCGCGCGCCTCGCAGGTGCAGGGCGCCCCATGGTGGCTCAAGTCGCTCGCGGCCACGACGCTGGCGCAAGGTGGCGATCGTCGATCGTCGCGCGTGATGTGGGAGGCGATCCGTCAGTCGGCGGAGAACGATTGGCTGCGCCGGGATGCCGACCGGCGGCTCACGCAATTGCAGGCGCTCGACGAGATCGACGCGCTGCAGCGAATCGTGGATCGGTATGCCGCCGACAACGGCAGCCGGCCTGACGACTGGTCCGCCATCATCCGCGTGCAAGGGTGGCGCGGCGTTCCCGCGGATCCATCCGGCACGCCGTACCAGTTGTCTGACGGTCGTGTCACCGTGTCTCGGGCGTCTCCGCTGTCGCCACTTCCCGACGAGCCGGCGCGCACGATCGCGCCGTCCTCGTGAGCGACACGCTGCCGTTCGCCGTGCAGCTCGCCTTCGCTGCCGCCTTCGGCGCCGTCACCGGCAGCTTCCTCAACGTCTGCATCTATCGACTGCCGCTGGGGAAGTCGATCGTGTGGCCGGCGTCGGCCTGTCCGCATTGCCGCCGCGAGTTGTCCTGGTTCGAGAACATCCCGGTCGCGAGCTTTCTCGTGCTGCGTGGCCGCTGTCGCACCTGCAAAGCGCCGCTTGGCTGGCGCTATCCACTCGTCGAAGCGCTGACCGCGCTGCTGTTCGCGTTTGCCTGGTGGTACTTCGGCCCCGGGATGCTGCTCGTCTCGCGCCTGGTCTTCGGCTGTGCGCTCATCGTGCTCTTCGCCATCGATCTCGAACACCATCTGCTGCCGAACGTCATCACCCTGCCTGGCCTCATCGTCGGGTTCGCGTTCAGTTGTTTCACGGAGCCCGGTTGGGTCGCGTCGCTGATCGGCATCGCCTTCGGCGGCGGCGTGCTGTATCTGATCGCAGAAGCGTATTACCGCGTGCGCCACGAGGAAGGGCTCGGCATGGGCGACGTGAAGATGCTCGCGATGATCGGCGCCTTCGTCGGGTGGAAGCTGACGCTCATGGCGCTGATGATGGCGTCGGTGGCGGGATCGGTGATCGGCCTATTGTTGATTGTGACGCGGCGCGGCGACATGAAATACGCGCTGCCGTTCGGCACCTTTCTCGCGCTCGGCGCCGGAGCCGCCGCGACGGTCGGACCTGAGCTGCTCACGTGGTATCTGCGCCAGTGGTGAGAGGGCGCGAAGTGGTTGCGGCCTCGCGGCTGCTCAACGCGGTTTTCTTTTTCGCGGTGTCCACCTACGCCGTGCTGACCTACAGCCCCTTCGCGTACGGACAATTCATCAAGCCGGATATCATCCCGGCGATCCGCGATTTCGTCACCCTGTCGCCGGCGCTGTTCTGGCTGGTCTTTCTCATTACCGTCCTCACGCTTTTTCCACATCTGCAGCGACCGGCGAGAAGCCGCGCGGCGGTGGCCTACGTCATCGTGTGGGCCGCCGTCGGTGTGTGGGCCGTGTTCCAGCACGTGCTGGCGCCGCTCGTGGACAGCCCGCGAAGCTTGATCGTGGCGCTGCTCGCGTTGACCGCGCCGGTGTCGCTCGCGCTCGTCGATCATGTGATCATCCGCGGGCCGGCCATCGCTCCAGTTGACGCACGTCGTGCGATCGCCGCAATTCTCGCTGCGGGATTCCTGGCCTGGGCCGTCTACGCCGTCGCCGTTCCGTTCCGCCTGCATCAGGCCGTCGGCATTGATCTGTCCACCGGCGAGCTCGCGATCGCTTTCGCCGGATCGGCGGTGGCCGTCGTATCGGTGTTCGCGGCCGCGAGCCTCGTCGCGCTGACGATGCTCACCGTTGTGCGCCGTTGCGGCTTGGGGGGCCCCGCCGAGTACTGGCTGCTGATCGCCATGCTGGCGGCAGCGCTCGCTGGCGTGCTGTACGAGCTCGTGTTTGCGTCGATTGCGTTCGACGGCAGCGCCGCCATGCTCGCTTCGAACGCCATGGGTGTCGCGGCCGCGGGGGTTTGGGCCGGCCTCACGCGCGTGCGTTCATCGACGGCGGCTGGCCAGCGGACCGAGCCGGTCGACGCGCTCGCCCTCTTCGTCGCGCCTGTCGTCGGCTGCGCGCCGCAAGACCGTCTTGCCACGGCGGCCTGGCTCGTCGGCTTGCCGATCCTTGCATTCATGCTCGTCGACGCCGTCGTGCACCTGGACTGGAACTTCCTGCTGCAGAAGCTGAGCGTGCTCGTCATCTGGCTCGCGGCCGTCGCCGTCGTCCACGCGGCGCTTAATCCGTCGGCGCGTGGCGGACCTCGCCCGAGGGCGTTGGCCGAGCGTCTCATCCTCGCGCCGGCCATCGTGTTGGCGGCCTGCGCGTTGGCGAGCCTCGCTCTGTCGCGTGCGCAGCCGCGAGCCGACGCCGGCGTCAATGTTGAATCAGTGCTCGACCGCTACGCGGCGGTCGATCCGTCCTATCGATTGATCCGCGATGCGCGCACAGTACCGTCCGGCGAGACCGCACGTTTCTATGCGTACCTTCGAGCCAACACGCTTGTGTCGCCAAAAGCGGCTCGGCCGGCGGATGTCGACTTCGTCGCGTCGCTGCACGCCACCCCTGGGCCCAAGCCGTCGATCTTTATCATCATCATCGACAGTCTTCGACGCGATTACGTGTCGTCGTACAATCCGGCGGTCACCTTCACGCCGGAGATCGCGCGGTTCGCCTCGGACAGTGTCGTGTTCGATCGCGCGTTCGCGCGCTACGCCGGCACCGCGCTGGCCGTGCCCTCCATGTGGTCCGGCGGCATGATGATCCACGAGCTCGAGCCGCATGATTTCGATCGCCGCAACGGGCTGCGCAAACTGCTCGACGCCGAGGGCTATCACGTCGTCTTGACGATGGATCATATCGTCAAGGATCTGATGCCGCGTCGAGACGGCATGACCGAGCTCGATCCTACCCTCCCGGACATCGAGCGGGACATGTGCCGCACCGCCGGGCAGATCGGGCCGATCCTGGCAGGGGGCGGTGATCCGCGGCCAACGTTCTTTTATACCTTGCCGCAGAACGACCACATCGCCGTCGCGTCGAAGCGGAAAGTTCCGCCCGGCGAAACGTATCCTGGCTTCTTCGCGCCCGTCGCGTCGAGTGTTCGCTACGTCGACGGCTGCTTCGGCCGCTTCGTCGATTCCCTGAAGCGCACCGGTCTGTACGATCGCAGCATCGTCGTGCTCACGTCCGATCACGGCGATTCGCTCGGCGAGGGCGGACGATGGGGCCATGGTTTTTTTCTGTACCCCGAAGTGATGCGTGTGCCCCTGATCATCCACTTGCCATCGTCGCTGAAGGGGCGCGTATCGGCCGATGCGAACGCCGTCGCGTTCTCGACGGACATTACGCCGACGCTGTATGCACTGCTCGGATATGAGCCGGCCGATCTCGGATCGCTGTTCGGCCGCCCGCTGTTCGGACCAGCCGGTGGAAACGCGCCGCCGCCGCGGGAGGAGCCATTCTTGCTCGCGTCGAGCTACGGGGCGGTCTACGGGATCCTGCGCGAAAATGGCAGGCTGTTCTACACGGCGGACGCAGAGGACGCGCGCGACTTCGCCTTCGATCTCAGCGGCCACGGCGCGGGTGTGCAACTGGCCTTGACCTCCGACATGATCGCAATGAACCGGCGGCTGATTCGCGAGCAACTCTCGCAGCTCGCGGCGCTGAACCACTTCACGCCGTGAACGACGAGCTGAGCGGGGAGCGCTCGGCTGACGCCTTCCCGCCTCCGCTCGCCTGTTGCTTGTGCGAGCTTCGGCGAGGCTCGCCGAAGCGCCTTCGGCGCGAAGGCGGCGCGCTACGTCAAGATTTCCTTCGGTGAAGGGATGCATTTAACACCAGCCGCATATACGTTTCTCGGGCTCACGGCACTGGTGGCGGCGCTCGTGTCGGTGCTGGTGTTCGTGATCCTGCGCTTTGGGGCCGCCGCGCGCGACGCGCGCCTGCGCAAGAGTGGACTCGGCTCGGAAACGGCGCTGCTCTCCGCGGCGCTTCAGGAAGCCCTCACGAAGATGAAGGCGCAGGAGCGCGCCACGGCGGCACGCGCGGAAGCCTCCGAGCGACTGAGCGGCGAGATCATCTCGAGCCTGACCGCCGGTCTGCTGGTCGTCGACTTGAACGGCGACATCCGCATTCTGAACCCGGCGGGCCGGCGCATGCTGAACCTCCCGGACGATTCGACGGCAGACGCGTGCCGTCGCGCGCTCGACGAGCTGACGCTCGCCGATGTCGTCGGCGAATGTCTCAAGGCCGGCGTGCCGGTCGTGCGCCGGTCGGTGACCCTGCCGGATCCACGGCACGGCGTCTCGCATCTTGGCGTCACGGTTTCGCCGCTCTTCGACGATCGGGCGTCGCTGCACGGCGCCATCTGCCTGTTCACGGATTTGACCGCCGTGAAAGATCTCGAAGAGCAACTGCGCTTGAAGGACAGCCTCGCGGCAGTCGGCGAGCTGACCGCCGGCATCGCGCACGAGTTCCGAAACGGCCTCGCGACGATTCACGGCTACAGCAAGCTCTTCGATCTGCAGGCGCTCCCCGAACCGTACCGCCCGTACGTCGAAGGCATTCGCGCCGAGGCCGAATCGCTTGGGCAAGTCGTGACGAACTTTCTCAACTTCGCACGCCCGGCGCAGCTGGTGCTCTCTCGCGTGGATCTGCGGAGCATCTGCGAGCGCGCCGCCGACGAGTTTCGTGCCGAAGCGCGCGCGCTGGGCGGCGACGTCGAGCTCCTCGGCGAATTCGGCGATCTGGATGGCGACGATGTGCTGCTGCGACAGGCGTTCAGCAATCTGCTGCGCAACGCGGTCGAAGCGTGCGCGGACGCGTCGGTCGCGCCGGTGATCCTCATCCAATCGGAAATCGACCAGGTGCAGAGAGTGTCGCGAATCGCGGTCAACGATACAGGTCCCGGCATCCCAACCGAGTTGCGCGAGCGCGTCTTCCGTCCGTTCTTCACCTCGAAGCGCAATGGCACGGGACTCGGCCTCGCGCTCGTCCAGAAAATCATCGTCTTCCACAACGGCCGCATCGTCGCTACCTCGTCGCCGCAAGGCGGCGCGAGTCTGCAGATTACGCTACCTCTCCGAGGCTGAGGGATCGCAGCCGTTTCGATCGCTCAGATCGAGACGATAGCCGCATGGGCAGAAATGCTCGAAAAACCTCGCGTGGCCCGTCGGTGCGCAGGTGGATCGCCTGTTGCTATCTTCCCAATCCATGCGAAACGCGCATGGCTTCTCCCTGCTCGAAGTCCTCGTCGCCATGACCATTCTGACGATTGGTGTGACGGCGCTCGCACAGCTCGCGACGATCTCCATGCGCGCCAACGTCAGCGCTAGAACGACGACCTCCGCTGCGCTGCTCGCGCAGGCAAAAATGGAGCAGCTGCGCAGCCTGGCGTGGGGGCTTGATGCAGACGGCATTCCGGTCAGCGACCTGACGTCCGACATCGCGGCGGTGCCGAATACGCCAACCGGTGGAGTGGGACTCAGCGCGTCGCCCCCCGACGCGCTGGTCCGGAACACCTCCGGATATTGCGACTTCGTCGACAGCAATGGCCGTTCGCTTGGCGGCAGTGGTGCGCCGCCGGCCGCCGCGGCGTACGTTCGGCGGTGGTCGATCGAGCCGATGCCCACCTTCCCCGACAGCACTCTGATTCTGCAGGTGCGGGTCACGCGCCTGCTCGGAAGCGGCGCGGCCGATGGGGGAGTCAGCCGTCCGCGTCTGCCGGACGAAGCGCGGCTTGTCGGCATCAAAACGCGGAAGGCGTCCTGACGTGCGCGCAGCGGACGCGGGGTTGTCGTTGATCGAGCTCACCGTAGCGATGGGGCTGCTGCTGGTCGTCACCGCCGGTACGCTCGGCGTATTGACGCCGGCGCAGGGAGCGTCGGTGGCCGAACCCGAAGCGGCCGACATGCAGCAACGATTGCGAGTGGCCAGCGCCACGTTGTTCAGTGATCTGTTGGCGTCCGGCGCGGGACCGCAGACCGGGAATCAGTCGGGTGCGTTGCTGTACGCCTTTGCGCCGGTGCTGCCATTTCGCCACGGCCAGTCCGGCGGCGCGCCTCCCGGCACGTTTGCCACCGACACGATCACGGTGATATCCGTGCCGGCCAATGCCGCGCACACCACGCTCGCGGCGGATCTATCGCCTGGGGTGGTCACGCTGCAGGTCGTACCGGAATCCGGCTGCGCGGCCGGCGTCAGCGTCTGCCACTTCATCTCTGGAACGACGCTGCTCGTGTACGACGATGCGGGCAGCTTCGAGACGTTCAGCGTGGCCGCGGTCGATGAGGTATCGGCGATTTTGCAGTTGGCCTCCCGTCCAGCCGCTTCATCCGCCATCACCTTCAGATCGGGCTCAGCCGTCGTCGAGGCGCAGGCGCGCAGTTACTATTTGAAACGCGATCCCCTCACGAGCCTCTCTCAATTGATGCGTTCCGACGGCTCCGACAGCGCCGATGTCCCGGTGGTCGATCATCTCGTCGGGCTCACGTTCGAGTACTACGGTGAACCGCGGGCACCGGCGGTGATCAGGCCAGCCAGCGATCCGACTGGCCCGTGGACGACGTACGGCCCGAAGCCGCCGCCACTCGATATCGCGCGGACGGCGTATCCGGCGGGGGAGAACTGTGCCTTTCAAGTGGACAGCAGCGGCGCGACGCAAGTGCCGCGACTCGCCGACCTTGGTCTCGATCTCGCCTTGGTGAAGTTGACTGCCGAGCAGCTCACCGACGGTCCATGGTGCCCGGACGCGTCGAGCGGCAATCGCTGGGATGCCGATCTGCTGCGTGTGCGAGCGGTCGTCGTCACGGTGCGGGTGGAGTCCGCGCTCGCGGCGCTGCGCGGTCCGGCGGGGCCGCTCTTCAGCAACGGCGGACTCTCGCGCGACGGGAGTCGCTGGATGCCGGACGTGGAACGCCAGTTCACCGTGTCGCCGCGAAACCTGAATCTGGCACGATAGAGCGTATGACGAGATCGCCCGCCGCGGACATATAGGTTGCCACAGTGGACACGGAGGACACGGAGTTTCAAACATCGAAGGATTGTCTTCTCCGCGTCTTGTGCTCAGTGGCAAACTCCGTGGTGGAGAGCTTTGCGCGGCAGCACGTAATCATGGATATTCGGCGTGAGGACGGAATGGCGTTGGTGATCGCGCTGCTGGCGCTCGTGCTGATGACGGCGCTCGGCGCCGCGCTCGTGCTCACCACATCGTCGGAAACGATCATCGCCGCGAATTTTCGGACCGCGATCGAGGCGTTCTACGCAGCCGATGCCGCCGCGGAACGCGCGATTGGGGAATTGAATGGGATCGCCGACTGGAACGCGGCGCTGGCGGGATCGCTGCGATCGACGTTTGTCGACGGCCCGCCGAGCGGATCGAGGACGATGGCGGATGGTTCGACAATCGATCTGGTGGAGGTCGTCAACCTGGCCAATTGCGGCAAGGTCTGGCTCTGTAGCGGCGCGGAGATGGACGCCGTTACGGCCGAGCGGCCGTGGGGCGCGAACAATCCGCGGTGGCAGCTCTACGCCTACGGCCGGCTTCGCGACACGGAACCGGCCGGCACGATCGATTCCCCGTACTACGTCCTCGTGCTGATTGGCGACGATCCCGCTGAAACCGACGGCAATCCTCTGCAGGATGGTGCCGGACTGAGCAATCCTGGAGCCGGCGTGATTGCGGTCCGCGCCGAGGCGTTCGGGCCCCGAGGCGCAAGAAAGGTCATCGAGCTCACCATCGCTCGCCAGGCTGGGCCGCGGCTGCTTTCGTGGCGGGAGAAGAGGTAGTCCAGTCTCTTGACCGCTTCGGAGGGGCTCACATACGATCGAGTTCGAGCCGATATATCTGAGAGCCATGAACCGCCCTACGCTTGTCCGCGTCCTGTGCCTGTCGCTCCTTGCCGCGACGGCCGCCCCGCTGTACGCACAGTCGTTGGCAGACCTCTCCCGTAAGGAAGAGGACCGGCGGAAAGCGATTAAAGAGCCCGCGAAGGTCTATACGAACAAGGACCTGGGCAATGTCCCGCCGGCGCCAACCGCCGAGCCGGCCGCCGCGTCGAAGTCGGATCAGACGGCAGACGCCGACAAGGCCGGGGGAGCGGCGAACGACGACAAATCGAAGGACAAGGCGTCGTCCAAGGACAAGACGGTCAAGGATCAGGCCTACTGGTCCGCTCGGGTGAAAGCCCTGGCGACGCAGCTCGATCGCGACGAGGAGTTCTCGGACGCGCTTCAGACCCGCATCAACTCGCTCAACGCCGATTTCGTCAACCGCGATGATCCGGCGCAGCGCACGGTCATCGCGGCGAACCGCGACAAGGCGCTCGCCGAGCTCGATCGCCTCAAGCTCGCCATCGAGAAGGACAAGCAAGCGATCGCCGATCTGCAGGAAGAAGCGCGCCGTGCCGGCGTTCCGCCCGGCTGGCTGCGGTGACCTCGCGACCCCGCCGATCTGTCGACCCTCCCGTACTGCTCGTCGAGGATCGCGACTCGCTCCGTGCGATGCTGCGCCTCGCGCTCGAGGCGCAGGGCCACACGGTCGTGGAAGCGCGCGATCAGCCTGAGGCGGCGGCTGCGCTGCTCACGACGCAGTTCGGGGTCGTGCTGACGGATCTGCGTCTGACGGTGGGGGACGGCTTCGGCGTGCTGCGCGCCGCGAAGGACGTCGATCTCGAGCTGCCGGTGATCGTGATGACGGCGTTCGGCAGCATTCAGGACGCCGTCGCGGCGATGAAAGAGGGCGCACTCGATTTTCTCGCCAAGCCGGTCGATCCCGATCATCTGCTCCTGATGGTGGAGCGTGCGCTCGTGCAGCGGCGTCTGGCCACCGAGAACATTCTGCTGAAGGAGGAGCTCGCGCAGCGCCGCGGCGCGCCGCAGATCGTCGGCCAGGACGCCGCGCTGAAGCACGTGACGCTGCAGCTCCACCGCGCGGCTGCGACCGATATCACCGTGCTGCTCGAGGGCGAGAGCGGCACCGGCAAGGAGCTGTTCGCGCGCGCTCTCCACGTCCTGAGCCCGCGCGCGGACGGACCGTTTGTCGCGATCAACTGCGCGGCGATTCCCGAGAATCTGCTCGAGACCGAGCTGTTCGGCCACGAGAAGGGTGCGTTCACGGGCGCGGCCACGCGCAAACCTGGAAAGTTCGAGCTCGCGCATCGCGGCACGCTGTTTCTCGACGAGATCGGCGATCTGCCGCTGGCGCTGCAGGCGAAGATTCTGCGTGCGCTCGAGGAAAAGCGTTTCGAGCGCGTCGGCGGGACAATGCCGCTGCAGGTGGACGTGCGGATCGTGGCGGCGACGAACCGCAATCTGAAGGCGGCGGTCGCCGCCCATCAGTATCGGGAGGACCTGTATTTCCGGTTGTCGGTCTTTCCGATCACGATCCCGCCGCTGCGGAATCGTGCGGCCGACATTCCCATGCTGGCGAAGTACTTCATCGAGCGCTTCTGCCGCGACGTGAACAAGAAGGCGATGATGCTGGCGCCCTCGGCCGCCGAGGAGCTCTCCGCGTATCCGTGGCCCGGCAACGTGCGCGAGCTGCAGAACTGCATCGAGCGTGCGGTGATCCTGACCGAAGGCGACACCATTCACGCGCGGCACTTGAACCTGTCGTTTCCCGACACCGCCGCGGCGCTGCCGGCGGGGGAGGGCGACGGTCCCTGGGCGCAGATCGATTTGTCGGGGACGTTGGCCGAGGCGACGCGCCGCGTCCTGACCGAAGTCGAGCGCCGGAAGATCGACCAGGCGCTGGAGGAAGCGGGGGGCAACCGCGGACGCGCCGCCGAGCTGCTGCAGGTCAGCTTCAAGACGTTCGTCGGCAAGCTGAAGGATTACGGCTTCGACAGCTAATTCAACACAAAGGACACGATGGACACTAAGGAAACGCGACGAGTGTTACCTTTGTGTCCTTGGTGTCCATTGTGTTGATTCAGCGTCACTCCACGCATATTGAGTCAGGAGCCAGGCAACCCTGTTCCGGTAGTGTGCCAGTTGCTCGAGGACGTCCGTGCAGCGCAAGTGCATAAGCGCCGACGACGAGAAAACGGACGTCAGCGTCGGCGAATGCTCGCAACAGATCGACAAAGTCCGGATTCATGGGGATCGCGGCCGCTCAGACGCCAGAGTTCCTGACTGAGGCGCCACGCCTGCCCGAGGCGCTACGCGTCGGACAATTGCATCCAGAATTCGAGATCGTGCCGATCGGCTTCAGCGGCCGATGTGTAGCGCCTCACGGTCATCCGTGTGGCACGAGACTCGGGATGCGTGGACACATGCCGATTATCCCTCATTCACGGTGGAGGAACAGCCTTCTTTGGCGCGTTGAACCCGGTGTCCTCCGTGTCCTCTGTGGTGAAGAGATTAGTTCTGCAACGTTGCCAGTTGGTTCAGTTCTCTCAGCGCGCGAAGCCGGCGGCGGTGAGTGCGGCCGCCAGCTCCTTTTCGGACACGTCATCGACGATCGTGGTCGCGCCGATGGCGGTCGGCAGGACGAAGTGCAGCCGTCCCGCCACGACCTTCTTGTCGTGCTGCATCGCCTCGAGGATCTGTACGGACGAGAGATCCGCAATCGGCGGCAGCGGGCCCAGGCTCGCGACGAGGTCGGCGAGCGCCTTGCGATCGCGCTCGGCGAGCGCACCGCGGCTGACAGCGAGCTGCGCGGCCACGAGCATGCCGTAGGCCACCGCTTCGCCGTGCCGGAAGCGGCGGTATTTTGTCACGGCCTCAATCGCGTGTCCGGCCGTGTGGCCGAAGTTGAGGACGCGGCGCGGTCCCGCCTCGCGCTCGTCGCCCGACACGACGTCCGCCTTGAGCCGGCACGACTCGCCGATCATCGCCGCCAGCACATCGGCGTCGCGCGCGAAGATCGCCTTGCGCTCTCGCGCGATGCGATCGAACAGCGGCGCGCTCGAGGTCATGCCGTATTTGATGACTTCGTACAAGCCGGCGCGGAACTCACGGCGCGGCAGCGTGCCGAGCACTGCCGGATCGATCAGCACCGCGTGCGGCTGGTAGAAGGCGCCGATGAGGTTCTTGCCGAGCGGATGATTGACGCCGACCTTGCCGCCGATCGCCGCGTCCACCTGCGCCAGCAACGTCGTTGGCACATGGACGAGCGCGACTCCGCGCAGATAGGTCGCCGCCGCAAACCCGGCCATGTCGCTGATGACGCCGCCGCCGAACGTGATCACGGTCGACGCCCGGTCGGCATTGGCGCGGACGAGCGCGTCGTACACACGTGCGACAGTCGGCAGTTGCTTGTTCCGCTCGCCGTCGGCGACGAGAATCGGATCCGTCGAGCCGGGAAGATGCGCGAGGCGCGCCCCGTGCAGCCGCCAGACCAATGGGCTCGAGACGATGAAGCGCCGCGCCGGCAGACGCAGATCGTCCAGCGTCGCGCCGATCCGATCGAGGAGGCCGTCGCCGATCGTGATGGCGTACGCGCGGGAAGGAGTGGTGACGTCGACGCGCAGGGAAGCCATGAAACGCGAATGGTAGGATAGCATTCGCGTGGCCGACTTCATCATCGTGGGGGGCGGGATCGCCGGACTCCGGGCGGCGGTCGGGCTCGCGCCGCACGGGCGAGTCATCGTGCTCACCAAGGCCGACGTCACCGAAAGCAATACCGGATACGCGCAGGGCGGCATCGCGGCGGCGGTGGGCGCAGACGACTCGCCCGATCTGCATGCCGCGGACACGATGCGGGCGGGCGATGGCCTGTGCGACGAGGCGGCGGTGCGCGTGCTGGTCGAGGAGGGCGCGCGCGACGTGCGGGAGCTCGTGGACTGGGGCGCCCGGTTCGACCGCGAGCCGGACGGCCGGCTGGCGCTCGGCCGCGAGGCCGCGCACAGCGTGCGCCGCGTGCTTCACGCGGGCGACGCCACCGGCCGCGAAATTGGCCGCGTGCTCTGGGACCACGTCAGCCGTCTGCCGTCCGTCGAGATCATCAGCCACGCGTGTGTGACGGATCTCACGGTCGAAGACGAGGCGGTGTGCGGCGTGCGGTATGAGGATGTGGACGGCGTCGCGCATCAGCTGCGCGGGCACGCCACGCTGCTGGCCACCGGCGGCGCCGGGCAGGTGTTTCGCGAGACGACGAATCCTGCCGTCGCGACCGGAGACGGCGTGGCGCTGGCGTATCACGCCGGCGCGCGCGTGGCCGATCTGGAGTTCGTGCAGTTCCATCCCACCGCGCTGAACCTGCCGGGCGCGCCGAGATTTCTGATCTCCGAAGCGCTGCGCGGCGAAGGTGCGCGGCTGGTGAATGCCCGCGGCGAGCCGTTCATGACGAAGGTCGACGCGGCCGGTGATCTGGCGCCCCGCGATGTGGTGGCGCGCGGCATCGCGCGCGAGATGGAGCGCACGGGTGGTCTCGTGTTTCTCACCCTCGAGCACCTCGATGCGGGCTACGTGCGGAGCCGCTTTCCGACGATCACGGCGATGTGCGCGTCGCTCGGCCTCGACATCGCGGCGGACCGCATTCCGGTCGGTCCGGCGGCGCACTATATGATGGGCGGCGTAGACACGGACGAGTGGGCGCGCACCTCGCAGCGCGGGCTGTTCGCCGCCGGCGAGGTCGCGTGTACCGGCGTGCACGGCGCGAACCGGCTCGCGAGCAACTCGCTGCTCGAAGGTCTGGTGTTTGGTGCGCGGGCGGCGGCGGCGATGCTGGAAGCACCGCGAGCCGCGCTTCTGAAGCCCGGCCGGGTCATGGCCGATGGCGATAATGGAGGATCCGACCTGCGTGTCGGGCCTGGGCGGACACGCAGGTCCGCCCCTACGGACCAATCGGCGGCAGCCATGACAGACGACGCCATCCGGGATCTGATGTGGCGAAGCGTTGGCCTGTTTCGCAGCGGCGCGAGCCTCGCCGAAGCCGGAATGCGGCTCGAGGCGGCGGCCCGTGCGTCCATGGACGATCCACGGCTGCGTAATCTGACCACGGTCGCGCGGCTCGTCGCGCGCGCCGCGCTCAGGCGTGAAGAGAGCCGCGGCGGTCATTTCCGATCGGACTTTCCGCAGCGTGATGATCGGAATTGGACGCGTCACCTGGTGGACGTTCGCGGCACCGAATAAACACAAAGGACACAGAGGACACAAAGGTAAGACTCTCGAAGCCCAGATTCTCGCAGCGCAGGACCCCCGATTCTCGTAGCGCAGGACTTCAGTCCTGCCAGGACCAGTTAGAATTGATCGTTCATCCTTCGTGTCCTTTGTGTCCTTTGTGTTTGATCAGCGGTGGAATCCAGCCTGATGCCCAAGAAGCCTGAGAAAGAATCATTCGTCACCGAAATTACTCCCCGCTCGCAGGACTTCTCGAAGTGGTATCTCGACGTCGTCATCCGCGCCGAGCTGGCCGATTATTCGCCCGTGAAGGGCTGCATGGTCATCCGGCCCTACGGCTACGCGATTTGGGAGTTGATTCAACAGGCGCTGGATCGCCGAATCAAGGCGAGCGGCCACGTCAATGCGTATTTCCCGTTGTTCATTCCCGAGAGTCTGCTGAACAAGGAAGCCGAGCACGTCGAAGGCTTCGCGCCGCAGGTCGCCTACGTCACGCACGGCGGCGGCGAGCTGCTCGCCGAGAAGCTCGTGGTGCGGCCGACGTCGGAAGCGATCATCGGCACCATGTACGCCCGCTGGGTGCACTCGTGGCGCGACCTGCCGATTCTGATCAACCAATGGGCGAACGTCGTCCGCTGGGAGAAGGTGACGCGGCCGTTCCTGCGCACGACGGAATTCCTCTGGCAGGAAGGCCACACCGCGCACGAGACGGAAGCCGAAGCCGAGGACGAGACGCTCAAGATCCTCGCGATGTACAAGGAAACCGTGGAAACGGAAATGGCCGTCCCGGTCATCGAGGGCAAGAAGAGCGAAAGCGAGAAGTTCGCCGGCGCGTCGCGCACGTACTCGATTGAAGCGTTGATGGGCGACGGTCGCGCCTTGCAGGCGGGGACGTCGCACAACCTCGGACAGAATTTCGCCAAGGCGTTCGACATCACGTTCCAGGCGCGAGACAAGTCGATCCAGCACGTATGGGGCACCTCGTGGGGCATGACGACGAGGCTGGTGGGCGCGGCGATCATGGTGCACGGCGACGACAGCGGGCTGGTTTTGCCTCCGAAGATCGCGCCGTACCAGGTGGTGGTTGTCCCGATCGGGCGCGACAACTGGCGCGAAACCGTGCTGCCGCGCGCGCAGGAGATCCGGCAGGAGCTGGCCGCGGCCGGCATTCGCGTGACGCTGGACGACCGCGACGAGCGTCCGGGCTGGAAGTTCGCCGAGTGGGAGCTGCGCGGCGTGCCGCTGCGGCTCGAAATTGGTCCCAAGGACATCGAGAAATCGGCGGTGCTGCTGGCGCGGCGTGATACTCGTGAAAAGCTTGGCGTGCCGATGGACGGACTGGCGTCCCGTGTCCGCGGACTGCTCGATGAGATTCAGCAGAATCTGTTCGACCGCGCCGTGGCGTTCCGGGATGAACACACGCAGCGCGTGGCCACGTACGAAGAATTCCAGCAGGTGATGGACGGGCGTCCCGGCTTCGTGATCGCGCCGTGGTGTGGATCGGCCGAGTGCGAAGCGCGCATCAAGACCGACACGCAGGCGACGATTCGCAACATGCCCATCGGTGGATCTGCGCCGGCCGGCCGATGCGTCCGCTGCAACGGCGAGGCGATCGCCGAAGCGTGGTTTGCGAAGAGCTACTGAGGCGCGGCGGACTGCGCTCGGCTGAAGCCTTCGCGCTACACGAACCCTGAAGCCTTCGCGCTACACGAAAGCTGAAGCCTTCGCGCTACACGAACCCTGAAGCCTTCGCGCTACACGAACCCTGAAGCCTTCGCGCTACACGAAAGCTGAAGCCTTCGCGCTACACGAAAGCTGAAGCCTTCGCGCTACATGAAGCCCGGCCAGCGCTTCTCGATTTTCTTGATGACCGCGTGGCGCCGCGTCAGGCCTTCGCGCTTCACGATTGCGCGGAACGCATCGGCCACGTGCTCGCGCCACCAGGGGTCGGCCGTGCGGGCGTGCGCGGCCGCCATCGGTTCGAGACACGTGGCGTCGCCCACGGCTGCCAGCGCCGCGAGCCATTCGACCGGCAGCCGCGTATCTATCGCGGCCAGTGACTCACGCAAGTCATACAGCGCGATGCGGCTGCCGCGCATGGCGAGCGCGAGGTGCGCCGCGGCGCGCACTGCGGTCCATTCCCCGCGCGTCCCGGCCGGCTCGGTACCTTCGCGCGCGCGCACCGCTTCGATGAGGCGCAACAGCTCCGGCAGTGTCGCGCTGGCGCCCGCGCGCACGATGGCGCCGCGCAGATCGCCCGGATCGGCCGGAAGCTCGCCATCCGCCACCGCCGCGAGCGTCGCGGCCGGCTCTCGACCGGCGGAGCGGCTGCGGGTTGCCATCGCCGCCGCCGCACGTACCTCCTCATCGCGATCGTCCCGCAGCGCATCGAGCAGCGGCGCGATAGTGGCGGCGTCGAGCTCGCCGACCGCGCGCACCGCGGCCGCGCGGACCGATCCGCCGCGCGATCGATCGAGCGCCGTTCGCGTGAGATGGTCGAGCGCCTCGGCGCCGTGCGGTCCGTGCAGGTAGCCGCTCGCGGCGGTTGCCGCGGCCGCCGCCACGGCGGCGTCCGCATCGTCCAGCGCGCGCAGGATCGCGGCACGTCCGCGCGGATCACCGATCGCATCGAGCGCGCGCAGCGCCGCTGTCCGCGCCGCGACCGGGGCGCTCGAGGCCACCACTGCCGCCAGCCGCTCGACCGCGCGTGCGCCGATGATGGTGAGGCGCGCCACCGCCGCTTCGCGTGTGACCGCAGCTGTGGCGCTCAGGTCCGCCACGAGCGCGTCGATGTCCTTTGACGATGAAAGCCTGATGGCCACGCGGATCCGATCCTAAACGAAAAGGGGCCGTACCCCTTTTCGCGCGGACTGGACCCGGCCTGCGCCGCACCAAAAGAGGCTTCCTCAAACAAAAAAAGGCCGGGCGCCCGAAAGCGCCCGGCCCGGAATGACTCAGCGATCGACTGTCGCTACTGCACCTTGACGACCAGGGCCGCGCGCCGGTTGAGGCGGCGCGTTTCCTCGCGTGTATTGTCGTACTTCGGCTGCTCCTCGCCGTAGCTTCGCGTCTCGAGCCGGCTCGCCGGCACGCCGCGCGACATCAGGTACTGGCGGACGCTGCTGGCGCGCCGCTCGCCGAGCGCGAGGTTGTACTCCGCCGTGCCGATGTTGCAGGTGTGCCCTTCGATGATGATGTTCTTGTCGGGATTCGCCTGCAGCCGCATCACCGCATCGTCGAGCAGCCGAAGCGCTTCGGGACGCAGCGTTGACCGATCGAAGTCGAAGTAGACGTCCTCGAAGTTCAGTTCGACGACCGGCTTCGGCTTCAGGACCTGAATGTTGACGGTGTCCGAGGCGGTCTTGTTGTCGCTCGGGCACGTGACGGTGACGGTGACGGGCACGCTGCCCTCTTGCTGCGAAGCGGTCCACAGGGTCGAGCGCTCCGCGGCGTTGGCGAACGTCCCGCTCGGCGCCGCCCATCGATAGGTGACAGCGCAGCTGATCGAATCGGTGACCGTCGCGGTGACCGTCGAGCTCTTGCCGATCTCCACCGTGCACGGATCGCACGCCGCCTTGACGCTCAACTCGTGCGCCGGCGCAGGCGGCGGTGGGGGTGGCGGAGGCGGCGGCGCGACGTAGACCCGAACGCCCGGGTGATAGCCGATCCGCACCTGCCAGTCCCAATAGTCGGCGAACGGATCCGAGTCGGCCTGGCCAGCCAGCCGCTGCTGTTGCGGCACATTCCAGCTCACGCCGCCACCGATGAAGAACCCTTTCGGCGCCTGGAACGTCACCGCGAACGTCGCGCGCGTCAGCTTCTCCGTGTTCGACACGAACGGCGCGATGCTGCCGTCTGTCGCCACCAGCGGCGCGCCCGTGATCGTCGTCGTGCTGTCCGACGGGATCACGCCGTTCAACTCGGCGGAAATCCGCACCGGGCTGTGCGACGGAAAGCCGGCGCCCGCGCCCCAGCGGAACGCGCTGGTCGGCGCATCAAAGCCGTCCGGCTTGCCGAGGTACTCGTAGCCGGCGTAGCCGGTCAGCTCGGTGACCTTCGCCACATCCTTGCTCGCGATGAAATCGACCGACACATCGGCTTTGCCCGTGCTGACGCCGACGTCTTTCTTGCCGGTCGGCACCTTCACCATGCCGCGCAGCGCCAGCGCCGCCGGATGCTGCTGGTACTCTGACAACAGATTCAATTTCGCGCCGAGGTAGAGGTCGCCAACGTTGTCGCCGGTCCACCCCTGATTGACGCGTGGATACTGGGCGATGATGCCCCCATAGGTCGGGTCGTTGACGAACAGCGGCCGCACGTCGCGGTCGATGCGCGTGTCGGCCAGGAAGGATCCAAAAATTTCCGCGCGATCCTTGATGCCGACGGCGAACGTCCCCGCAAAATCGGCGACGTTGGTGTACCCCTGGATGTAGTTCGTGCCGCGTCGGTACCCGCTCACGGACCACTTCCCGCTGGGGAGCACTTCAGCGGTCGGCGCAAACCACAGTCCGGTGTCGCCGAAGAAGGTCGTGGTGGCTGGCCGTGTGGAGACGTCAGGCGATTCAGACGACGAAGACGAAGACGAGGGCGTGGGGGCCGGCGTCGTAGACGGCGTCTGAGCACCCGCTGCCGCCGCCCAGAAGAGGCAAGCGGCCGAGAGACTCAACGATCGAAATAAGTGTGTCATTTTTGGGATGTACCTCCAGCGGTACATGGGAGCTCAGCGTCAGAGTGTACGGCCGGGCTGTACTCGAAGTCAATCAACGACTTGCGGGCATCAGCCGATGTCGTTCTTGGATACCTTGCTACGCGGATTCACAATCCAGGCGATCACGATGCTCAGCAGGTAGAGCGCAATCATCGGAGCCGCAAAGATCGTCTGGTTCATCGGATCGCCGGTTGGCGTCACGACGGCGGCGACGACGAACGCAATGAGGATCGCGTATTTACCGTTGTTCCAAAGGAACCGCGCGGTCACCAGCTTCATCTTGGCCAGGAAGAACACGACGGTCGGCATCTGGAAGACGAGTCCCATGCCGAGCAGCATTTTCGTGTACAAGCCGAATGTATCTTCCAGCCGCGGCATGAAGGCGAGATCGATGCCGTTGAAGCTGGCGAAGAACATCATCATGAAGGGAAACGCGATGTAGTGGTTGAAGGCCGCACCGGCGAGGAATCCGATCGTGGTGAACAGCACGAAGGGAATGGCGAACTTCTTTTCGTTCGAATACAGGCCCGGCGCAATGAACTTCCACACCTGGTACATCACGTACGGCGACGCGATCACGAAGCCGACGATCAGCGAGATCGTGATGTACATCCCGAACGCTTCGCCCGGCTCGGTGTAGATCATCTTCACTCCCGGCGGCAGCACCTTGCGCGTGGGCCCCAGGATGAAGTTGAAAATCCGGTCGATGAAAGCGAAGCCGAGGATGATGCCGACGCCGATGCCGATCACCGAGTTGACGATGCGTTTCCGGAGCTCGTCGAGATGCTCCAGAAACGACATCTTCGCGCCGGATTCATCGTCTTCGTCGGGCGGGATCTGCAGGGCTCCGGGCGAGGAGCCGGGGAATTGCACGAGGGCCATTAGGACAACTGGGAACGGTTACGCGCTGTGATCGGCGTTACGCACCGGCGCCGCGTCTTCAGTGCGCGGAACGGTCGTCGTGGCCGTGGCCTGGGCGGCGGCTCTGGATGCTTCGAGGTTCGAGCGCGTCTCCTCGAGGCGGATTTCCTCTTCGAGCGTGCTCTTCAACTCGTTCGACGCTTTCTTGAACTCGGCGATGCTCTTGCCGAGCGAACGGCCCAATTCCGGAAGCTTTCGGGGTCCGAAGATGATGAGCGCGATCACGAAAATGATGATCAGCTCAGGCATTCCAATAGAACCAAACATGGTGTCTCCTACATTCCGAAAGCCAGTGCGGGGTCGCTTACGTCATTATAGGAACGGGCTACTCGACGGTCAAGGAAATCCCCTGTACGCTGGTTCCCGGAAGTCTTTGTCTGTAAGGAAGTTATCTGTTAGGATGGCACTCATGCGACGTTACCGTCCCCTCTCCGCTGTGGTCTTCGCGATCGTCGTGTCTGCCCTGGTCGGCGGCTTCTTCGGACGAAGCGCGCTGGCGACCGACGACAAAGTGCCCGAGCACTACAAAGCGTACACGGCGGCGTTGAGCGCGATCGAGACGCAGTATGTCGACAAAGTCGAATCGGACGGCCTGGTCTACAGCTCGATCCGCGGCATGCTCGGCACGCTCGATCCGCATTCGAGCTTCTTCACGCCGAAGGAATACGCGCAGATGCGCGAGCGGCAGGAAGGGCACTACTACGGGATCGGCGTCACGATCGTCCAGGTCGACGGCGACATCACTGCGGTGAGCGTGTTCGAAGGATCGCCCGCCTACAAGAAAGGCATCCGCAAGGGCGACGTCATGGCGAAGATCGCCGGCGAGGACGCCAAGGGGTGGACCACCGAGCAGGCGATGTTGAAGCTGCGCGGCCAGCGCGGGACGCCGGTGCAGATCGACATCAAGCGGCGCGGGTACCGGCGCCGATCCCGGTCGAGTTGACGCGCGACGAAGTGATCATTCCGACGGTCCCGGCGTATTTCATGATCGACGCGACGACCGGCTACATCCGCATGCAGGACTTCGGCGAGAACACCGATCACGACGTGAAGCACGCGCTGCACGATCTGTCGTCGAAGGGCATGCGCCGGCTGCTGTTCGACATCCGTGGGAACCCGGGCGGACCGCTCGATCAGGCGATCAAGGTCGCCAACGAATTTCTCCCGCGCGGCAGGATGATCGTCTCCACGCACGGACGCATCGCGAACTCGGACCAGGATTACCGCGCGACCGAGGAGAGCGAGTTCACCGACATCCCGATCGTGATGCTCGCTAATCGCAACAGCGCGAGCGCGTCGGAGATCGTCACCGGTGCGCTGCAGGATCACGACCGTGCGTATGTCGTCGGCGAAACGACATTCGGCAAGGCGCTCGTGCAGTCGGTGTATCGCATCAGTGCGGGCGCCGGTCTTGCGCTGACCACCGCGCACTACTACACGCCGAGCGGCCGGTTGATTCAGCGGCCGTGGGACGCGACCTTCGACGAGTACCTGAGCTACTCGCTGCGCGATCAGGATGCCGCGCGTCCGCACAACGCCAGCGATCTCAAACGCACCGACGCCGGGCGTCCGGTCTACAGCGGCGGCGGCATCGAGCCCGACAAGCGGATCTCCGGTCCGCTCGAGGGCTTCAACCCGTCGCGTTTCGGGCGCCTCCTGTACAACCGGCAGGAATTCGAGAACTACGCGCAGAAGTTCAGCGCCGAAGGCGATACGCGGATGGCCGGGACATCGGTCGATCGCAAGACCGTGAAGCCAAATTTCGTCGTGGACGATGCGATGGTGGCCGATTTCCGCCGCCAGCTCGATGCAGACAAGATCAAGATGGACGATGACGCGTTCAAGAAGGACGGCGATTTCATCCGCGCGATGATCCGCTTCCGGATCGACGAGGTCGTCTTCGGGATGGCCGATGCGCGGCGCCATCTCATCGCCGTGGATCCGCAGGCGCAGGCGGCGCTCACCGAGTTCGGCGAGGCGCAGAAGTTGACGCAGCTCGCGAAGGCGAGCACCAAGGCCGGGCAGTAGTCTGAGTGTGGAGATTGGGCGACGACGTAGGTCGTACGACCACAATCACTGGGGCTGTAGTTTGCCCTTGCCACTACAGATTGGCCTTGTTACACTGACGACCGTTTAACGGTCCCGGGGCCGCCTTTCACGTCCGAAAGGCGAAGGGGCCGCGATTCGGTCCGTGTCCAGCTGTATCCCAGCAGCCCAATCTGAACATCTCGCAGGGCGCCGCCTCTGGCGCCGTGGTGTGCCGCATGCGCCTCGAACGTCTTGAAATCAACGGCTTCAAATCGTTTTCCGATCGCTCCGAGCTGGCCTTCGACAAGGGGGTGACGGCGATTGTCGGCCCCAACGGGTGCGGCAAGAGCAATGTGGCCGACGCCATCACGTGGGTGATGGGTGAGCAGAGCGCCAAGAGCCTGCGCGGCGACAAGATGGAAGACGTCATCTTCAGCGGCAGCGACGCGCGGAAGCCGACAGCGGCTGCCGAAGTGCGCCTGCGCTTCAGCGGCGTGCTGAAAACGCTGTCCGGTCCGGCGTTTCCAGACGAGGCGACGGTCGCGGCCAACGGCAACGGCCACGCGAATGGAAATGGCGCGCGCAACGGCCATCACGCGGGCGTGGCAATGGCAACGGCAGTCGCCCGAACGATGCAGGAACCGACGCGTGGTGTCGGCCCGACCGCGATTGCGACCCGGACCGAAGCCGAAGCCATCATCCAGTCAGTGGCGCGCGAAGTTGAAGTGACGCGCCGCTTGTATCGATCGGGCGAGAGCGAATACCTGATCGACGGCCAGGTGTGCCGGCTGCGCGACGTGCACGACCTGCTCATGGACACCGGGCTCGGCGCGAAGGCGTACGCGATCATCGAGCAGGGCAAGATTGGCCTGATTCTGAGCTCGCGCCCGACCGATCGCCGCCAGTTGATCGAAGAAGCGGCCGGCGTCACCAAGTACAAAGCGCGGCGGCGCTCTGCCGAGTTGAAGCTCGAAGCGGCGCAGCAGAACCTCACGCGCATCGACGACATCGTCTTCGAGGTCGAAAAGCAGCGCGGCACGCTGAAGCGCCAGGCGGGGAAGGCGCGGCGCTACCAGAAGCTGCGCGACGAGCTGCGCCGGTGGGAGAAAGTGCTGTTCGCGCGGAAGTACCGGCAGCTCGCCGAGACGATCGAGTCGGCGCGCGGCCGCCTGGCCGATGCGCGCGAGCGCGAGTCGGTGGCGTCGGCTCGAGTGGCGGAAGTCGAGTCCGACTTCGGACGCGTCCGCATCGAGCTGGCCGAATCCGAATCGCTCGCGACGGAGAGCCGCGAGGCGGCGCACGCGCGCGAGCTGGCGATCAACCGGCAGCAGCAGCAGATCGCATTCGACCGCGAGCAGGTGGAAGCGCTCGGCGCCCGCGCGGCGATGGTCGCCGCCGAGCTCGGCGCGCTCGAATCGCGGCGCGAGCCGGCCCGGCTTGCGCTCGACGTCCGGCGTCAAGCGGCAGCCGACGCCAGCGTGGAGCGCGATCGCGCGTCCGAGGCGCTCGCCGCCGAGTCCGAGGCGTATGAGGTCGCGCACTGCGAGATCGAAGGTCTGGAGGCGGACGTCGAAGCGGCGCGCAGCGAGGTGTTCTCCGCGATCAACTCCGCGACGGCGCTGCGCCACGCGCTCGAGCACGCGGCGGCCGCGCGCGACCGCGTCGCCGAGAACCTTTCGAAGCTCGACGTCGAAGAGGGCGACGTCCGGATTGAATCAGAGCGCGTCGAGGCGGATCGCGCGGCGGCGGCCGACGGGCTGCGCCGCGCCCACGACGCGATCGAGTCGACGCGCATCGCGCGATCCGCGCGCGAATCCGAGCTGGCGAGCGCCCGCATCGAGCACGAGTGGCGTGCCCGCTCCGTCCGCGCGCGCGAGCACGAACTGGCCGGCCTCGAAGCGCGGTTGAAGTCGCTCGAGCAGCTCGAGGCGGCGCGCGCCGGATACGGCGATGCCCCGCGTGCGGTTCTGGCCCAGGCGAACGGTCAGGTGAGCCAGCAAGGCGCCATTGCCGATTACCTGGACGTGGAGCGCGGATACGAGCGCGCCGTCGAAGCCTGCCTGGGCGACCTCCTTCAGCACGTCGTCGTCGAGCGGCCGGAGCACGCCGCCGCTGGATTTCAGCTCGTGCGCGAAGCGGGCGCCGGACGCTGCGGCTTTCTCGTCACGTCAGTTGTGCCTCGAGTCGATCTGTCCCCCAGTTTCGGGCAGGAGCCTGTGGGTTCGTCTGTTCCTCCGCAGGCACTTGCCGCCACGGCTGGCCGAGCGCCGGATGGTGTGCTGGAGCTGTCGTCGCTCGTGCGCGTCAACGGACCGTTCGCCGCGGCGATTCGGCAGGCCCTGGGCGACGCGTGGATCGCCGACTCCTACGACCGCGCGGCCGACGCCAGTCGCTTGACGCCGCTGCCTGTGGTCACACTGGCTGGCGACGTGTTTCGTGGACCGCATCTCGTGGCCGGCGGCAGCACCGAGGAATCGCGCGGCATTCTCGAAACGAAGCGCGAGATTCGGGAGCTGCGCGCCCGCCTGCAGTCGGAGCGCGAGGCGCTGCTCCGGCTCGCGCAGGAAACGGCGGATCTCGAAGGGACGATCGCGCACGCGTCGAATGCGATCGCCGCGCTGAACGCGGAGCATCACAAGCAGGAGAAAGCGATCGTCGGCCACGAGTCGCAGCTGCAGCACGCGGCGGACGAAGCGGCGCGCCTCGCGCAGAAGCGCGATCAGCTGGCGCGCGAGCGGCGTCAGGCCGACGAGGAGCGCGACACGCTCGATCGCCGCCAGGAAGAGGCGCGCGCGTCGATCGTCCGCCTCGATGAAGAACAGCGCTTCGCCGACGAGCGGCTCACGTCGGCACAGCGGCGGCTCTTCGAAGCCCGCGAGGCGACCGAGGAGCTGAGCCGGCGCGCCGCCGAAGCCCGCGCCAGCCATGCGGCGCTCGTGGAGCGGGCGTCCGCTCTCACCGCCGAGGTCGCGCGGCTGCAGGACGCGGCCGCCGAGCTCGAGGCGCGCGCAGCCAGTCTGGCCGCCGAGCTCGACGACACGCGCCGGCGGGTCGATCAGCTCCGCAACGCCATCGCGACCGGCGAGGCGCAGCTCGATCTCGACGTTCGCGCCCTCGAGGCGCTGCGCGACGCGGTCCAGCAGGCCGACCAAGCCGTCACCGCGCTGCGCGCCAAGGCCGACGAGCACGAGCTTGCGATCAAGGAGGCGCGCGCCGCCTTCGAATCGATTCGCGGCGTCGTCTCGGAGCTCGACATCGCACGCGCGACCGCCGAAGCCGACCTGTCGCATCTGGCGAGCTCGTGCCTGGAAGCGGTGCAGGCGACGCTCGACGAGGTGATGGCCGAAGTCGATGCGCTCGAGCGCGACGGGCAGGCGACGCCGGACACGACCGTCCTCAGTGCCGACGAGCCGTCCGACGATGGCGACGAGGACTCCGACGATCGTAGTGGCCGGCTTCCGGAGGATCTCGGCGGTGAGCCCGACCTCGCCGATCCGGGCGCCGCGGTGTTCGCGGCGGAACAGCGCGCGATCAGCGCCGAGGAGGCCATCACCCGTCTGCGCGAGAAGATCGATCGCCTTGGCCCGGTGAACATGATGGCGATCGAGCAGTTCGACGAGCTCGAGAGCCGGCACACGTTCCTGACGACGCAGCGGGTCGATCTCATCGACTCGATCGCGCAGACCAGCGAAGCGATCAAGCGCATCGACGAGACCACGCGTCAGCGCTTCGCCGAGGCGTTTGCGGCCATCAACACGAACTTCCAGGCGACCTTCAGCACGCTGTTTGGCGGCGGCCGCGCCGGCCTGACGCTGCTCGACGAGAACGATCCGCTCGAGAGCGGGATCGAGATCATCGCCCAGCCGCCGGGCAAGCGCCTGCAGAGCGTGCAGCTGCTGTCAGGCGGCGAGAAGGCGCTGACCGCCATCGCGCTGATGTTCGGCCTGTTCAAGTACAAACCGAGCCCCTTCTGCCTGCTCGACGAGATCGACGCGCCCCTCGACGATGCGAATATCGGCCGGTTCGTGGAGATGCTCCGCAGCATGCAGAGCGATACGCAGTTCATCCTCATCACCCACAGCCGCAAGACGATGGAGATCGCGGATCGACTCTATGGCGTCACGATGGAGGAGCCGGGCGTCTCCAAGCTGATTTCCGTCCAGTTGAACTGAGGCCGGACGCCCGGCGTATGTACTTGCGAGGAGGCTGACCTCGATGGCTGTGAATCTTCGGGCGTCGCGTCGGATCCGCATGGCTGCGGCCGTACCGCTGGTCGTGGCGCTCGCCGGCTGCGAAATGTCGATCGGCAATCTCGCCGGCCGCGCGACCGATGAGTGGACGCACACCTACCCGCTGGCCGCCGGCGGCGAGATCGAGATCGTCAACACCAACGGCCGCATCGACGTCGAAGGCGTGGACGGATCGACGGTCGAAGTGCAGGCGGTGCGCATCGCGCGGGCGGCCACCGACGCCGGCGCCCGCGAACTGCTGCCGCGCATCGTCATCAGGGAAGACGCCAAACCCGATCACGTGACGATTACCACCGAGCGCATCAGCGGGTTCATGGTGGGTGCGAGCTTCGAGGTGCAATATCACGTGCGCGCGCCGAAGAGCGCGTTCGTCCACGTGACGAATACGAATGGCGAGGTCGCCGCAACGGCGCTGAGCGGGAAGCTCTTCGCGCACACGACCAACGGCGGCATCAATGTCGAGCGCGTCTCCGGCGCGATCGACGCGCAGAGCACCAACGGCAACGTCAGCGTCGATCTGGCGTCGCTCACCGATCGCGTGGCGCTGAGGACGACCAACGGCGGCGTCGTGCTCACCGTGCCTGAAGACGCGAAGGCGGATCTGTCGGCGAGCTGCACGAACGGCGGCATCAACGTGGCCGGTCTCAAACTCGATACGACCGACAGCTCGCGGCGTCACGTCGAAGGCACGCTCAACGGCGGCGGGACGAAGATCGATCTCCGCACGACCAACGGCGGCATCCGCGTGCGCGCTCGCGGAGTCGCAGGGTAATCTGCGACCGAGAGTCACAGAGAGGATCGGCCACAGAGGCACAGAGCCACAGAGGAAATGCGTGTCGCCAGGAGTCAGTGCGGGGCGACGTGCCGGCGGCGTGGGATTCGACGGCGGCCCGCGGCGCGGGCCGGCTAACGCGACCGGACCGAGAACGATTCACGAACGATCGGCAGCGTTCGACGGTTCGTGAATCGCCTCGGCTCCGGCCGCGTGCGTCGCGGAGCGACGCTCGTCGGATCTCGCGTGTGACCTCGGTGTCTTTGTGCCTCCGTGGCAGAATTATCTGTGCCTCTGCCGTCGATGTTCCTCAGTGTCTCCCGGCATGAATGAAGACAAAGCGAGCCGTTACCATCGCCTGAAGCGGCTGGCGAATGCGCTGGCGCTGGCGTGGGGTGTGGCGCTGCTGACCGTTCTCCTGGCGACCGGCCTGACGCTGCGTCTGCGGGCGGTCGCCGACCTGGCCGCGCCGGGACCGCCAGGCTCCGTCTCGGCGCGCCTCGCCGGCATCATCGTCTACGTCATTCTGCTGTCGCTGCTGAACGAAGCCGGCAGCCTGCCGCTGGCGTTCTACAGCGGCTTTCTTCTCGAGCGCCGGTATGGGTTGTCCACGGAACGGCTGTCCGCCTGGCTTCGGGATCAGGCGAAATCGGTCGCGCTCGGTCTCGCGCTCGCCGTGCCGGCCGCCCTTCTGCTGTACACCGTGATCGCGTGGTCGCCGGAGCGGTGGTGGGTGATCGCTGGCCTGGCGTTCGCGTCCCTCATCGTCGGGCTGACGAACGTCGCGCCGGTGCTCGTGCTGCCGCTTTTCTACCGCGTCAAGCCGCTCGATCGGGCGGGGCTGCGCGCGCGGCTGCTCGCGCTCGCCGACCGCGCAGGCGCCCGCGTGGTGGGCGCGTACGAGTGGGGGCTCGCCGACAAGACGCGCAAGGCGAACGCCGCGCTGGCCGGGCTCGGCGGCACGCGCCGCATTCTCGTGTCGGACACGATGCTCGCGGAATACACAGAGGACGAGATCGAGGTCGTGCTCGCCCACGAGCTCGCGCATCACGTCCACGGCGACATCTGGAAGGGGATCGCCTTCGAGAGCGGTCTGATTCTCGCCGGCTTCTACCTGGCGTCGCGTCTGCTGCGCGCGCTGGCGGATGCCGTCGGGCTTCGCGGCGTGGCCGACGTGGCCGGCCTGCCGCTGCTGCTGCTGGCCGCGGGCGCCGTGTCGCTCGTGATGCTGCCGGTCGCACACGCGATGTCGCGCGCGTTCGAGCGGCGCGCCGATCGCTTCGCCCTGCATCTCACGCGCAACCCCGGCGCCTTCATCTCGGCGATGAAGCGCCTCGGCGCGCAGAATCTCGCCGAAGAGAACCCCTCGCGGATCGTGCAGTGGTTGTTCTACAGCCATCCGCCCGTGCGGGAGCGCATCGCCGCCGCACAAGCGTTCGCCAACGGCGATTCCGCGCTCGGCTAAAGCCTTCGCGCTACAACGGATTCCACGCTCGGCTAAGCCTTCGCGCTACGTGGTATTCCTCCGTGTCCTCCGTGTCCTCCGTGGTGGAGAGTTTCTCTGCGTCTCGTGTTAGCATCCCGCACATTCCGCCAAGGAGCCGCTGCATGCACTCGAAGAGGATCGCGTTCGGATTCATTTTGTCATTCGCGCTGGCCGCGCTCGGCACGTTCGTCGTCCGCGCGCAGACCCACGAGCCGCTGCGATTCGCAATTTCGTTTCCGGCGGCCCGCAGTGCACGGCCGGTCGATGGACGCGTCCTGCTCGTCATCTCGGCCGACGGGCGGACGGAGCCGCGGATGCAGAGCGATCAGTACCGCGCCAACAGCACGCCGCCGATTTTTGGCGTCGACGTCGACGGTCTTCAGCCAGGCCAGACCGTGGTCATTGACGGCGCCGTCACCGGATGGCCGGCGCGCAGTCTGAAGGGCATCCCGGCCGGCGACTACTGGGTGCAGGCGCTGCTGAACCGGTACGAAACCTTCCATCGAGCCGATGGCCACACGATCAAGATGCCGATGGATCAGGGAGAAGGGCAGCATTGGGAATCGAAGCCTGGCAACTTCTACAGCAAGCCGGCGAAGGTGCACGTCGATCCCGCCGCCGGCGGCGAGATCCGGATTTCGATGGACGAGGAGGTGCCGCCGATCGCGCCGCTCGCCGACACGGCGCAGGTCAAATATCTCCGCGTGCCGAACGAGCGGCTGACGAAATTCTGGGGCCGTCCGATGTCTCTTGGGGCGATCGTGCTGCTGCCGAGCGGCTGGGACACGCATCCGAACGCGCATTACCCGGTGCTCGTTCACCATGGCCATTTCCCCGCGAACATGGCGAGCGACGGCTGGCGCGAGACACCGCCCGATCCGAAGGCGACCGATGCCCAGCGGGAACGGCAGGCGGCCGCCTACCAGTTCTATCAGGACTGGAACGGGCCGAACTTCCCCCGGATGATCCACGTGCTGGTGCAGCATCCGACGCCGTATTTCGACGACTCGTATGCGGTGAACTCGGCGAACAACGGCCCGTACGGTGATGCGATCACGAAGGACCTCATCCCGTATATCGAGCAGCGCTTCCGCGGCATCGGCCAGGGATGGGCGCGTGTGCTGACCGGCGGATCCACGGGCGGCTGGGAGGCGCTCGGCGTGCAGGTGCTCTCGCCCGACGACTACAACGGCGCGTGGGCGCTCTGTCCCGATCCGATCGATTTCCGATCGTATCGATCGGTGAACATCTACGACGAGCACAACGCGTATTACTACGAGGACAACGCGTTCAAGCACACGGCCAAGCCGGGCTATCGCGACTATCGCGGTCACCTCTATTCGACCTTCGAGGATCGCAATCTCGTGGAGCTGGTGCTCGGCACGCACGGCCGATCGGCGGGGCAGCAGGATGCGTGGGCGTCCGTGTTCGGCCCGGTGGGCGCGGACGGCTATTACAAGCCGCTCTATGACAAGGTCACCGGTGAGATCGATCCCGACGTGGCGCGCTACTGGCGCGATCACTATGACCTGCGGTTCATCATGCAGCGCGACTGGGCGACGCTCGGCCCGAAGCTCAGAGGCAAGATCCACCTCACGAGCGGCACGATGGACAACGGTTACCTGAATAACGCCGTGTATGAGACGGAGGAGTTCCTCAAGAGCGCCACGAACCCGCCGGCTGATGCGGACATCGTCTACGGAGAGCGGCGCGAACACTGCTTCACGGGCGACACCGGGCATTCCAACGCCGTCGGCAGCCGCACCGTGCACCAGCGCTATATGCCGGCGATGGCGAAGTGGATGATCAAGACCGCTCCAGCCGGCGCGGACACGAAGAGCTGGGTGTATTGAGAGTGTCCGACGTTCGCTCCGCTGAAGCCTTCGCGCTACGCCCATCGCAAGACGGGCTCTCAGGCAGCCAGCGGTGGCCTCACGACCGCAGCATCGGGTTGAGCGGTTAGATCCGCCGTGTGCGGCGACGCCTCCGAATGCTGCAATTCGGCCAGATGGTGGACGACGTGCTGCTGCTCCCAGGCCGCAAGCATGGCGTAGAGGACGAAATTGACCGCCAAGTGAACCTGCCGCCGGCTCAGCCATGCCGCGGCGTTGTACAACCCGCAAACCACCGCCAGTCCGAGCACGGTCGCGTGGACCCCGGTCTTCACCCGCTCGCAGTTGCCGTTTTGCAGGATGCGCATCACGCCCTCCGGATGGGCGTGGTGCAAGATTAATGCTCGGCTTTCACCGGCGAGGCTTGACGACCAGCTCGCCGCGCATCTGGCGGCAGCCGTCTTCGAGCTGGAGGTTGCAATAGAACGGAAAGGTGCCGGTGCGGTCCGCGCGGAATTCGAAGGTGACGGGCTTGCCCGGCGCAACCTTCTTGGAGATGCGGTACGCATCCACCGTCATGCTGTGCGGGATGTCCGCGGTCTTCAGCTCGATGCGGACCAGATCGTCTTGAAAGACTTCGATGCGCGGTGGATCGAACCGATAGCGCCTGGCGGTGACGGAAAAGGGGCGCGCCGTCGGCGCCTGATCCTGTGCGGAGAGCGCAACAACCGTCAGCGCAAGGAGCAGCAGAACAAACCGGCCGCGCGGATTCGTCATCGTCGCAGGTGATTGTACGACGAACTCGGCAGCGGAACGGCCTGGCTTCTCTGATTGATGAAGGGAAGGTCCGGGCCGACACACAGGTCGGCCCCTACAAAGTGCAGATGTGGGGCGGGCTCACAGGCGTGGGTGGCCCGCGCGAATCCCAAATCCCTAATCCCGAATCCCTATTCTTTAGTTCCTGCCGCCGCCGCTTCTTCTTGCAGCAGCGCCTTACGGCTGAGCCGAATCTTGCCCGTCGGGTCGATGTTGATCACCTTGACGAGAATCTGTTCGCCTTCTTTCAGCTCGTCCCTGACGTCCTTCACGCGATGGTTGGCGATCTCTGACACGTGCAGGAGGCCGTCGGTGCCCGCCATGATCTCGACAAACGCGCCGAAATCGGTGATGCGCTGAATCTTGCCGAGGTAGGTCTTGTTCAGCTCCGGCGTGGCCGTGAGCTCCTGGATGATCGAAATCGCCTTCGCCGCCGATTCGCCGTCGGCCGACGCGACGTTGACGCGCCCATCATCTTCGACGTCGATCTTGACGCCGGTCCGCTCGATGATGCTGCGGATCATCTTGCCGCCCGGTCCGATGACGTCGCGAATCTTGTCCACCGGAATGCGGATCGTGACGATGCGCGGCGCGAAGTCGGAGATGTTCAGGCGCGAAGCCGCCAACGCTTCCTTCATCTTGTCGAGGATGTGCATCCGTCCGCGGCGCGCCTGGTCGAGCGCCTTGCGCATCACCTCGGTGGTGATCCCGCCGACCTTGATGTCCATCTGCAGCGCAGTGATGCCCGTGGAAGTGCCAGCGACCTTGAAGTCCATGTCGCCGTAGTGGTCTTCCGCGCCGGCGATGTCGGACAGGACCGCGTATTTGCCGGTCTTCTCGTCCATGACCAGCCCCATCGCGATGCCGGCGACCGGCGCCTTGATCGGCACGCCGGCGTCCATCATCGCCAGCGAACCGCCGCAGACCGACGCCATAGACGAAGAGCCGTTCGACTCGAGAATGTCCGAGACGACGCGCACGGTGTAGGGGAAATGCTCTTCGGTTGGCATCATCGGCGTGAGTGAGCGCTCGGCGAGGGCGCCGTGGCCGATTTCGCGCCGGCCCGGACCGGTCATGCGGCCCACTTCGCCGACTGAGAAGGGCGGAAAGTTGTAGTGGAGCATGAAGCTTTTCCACGTTTCGCCCTCGAAGCTCTCGATCTTCTGCGCATCGTCGGCGGTGCCGAGCGTGCAGGTGACGAGCGCCTGCGTTTCACCGCGCGTGAACACGGCCGAACCGTGGGTGCGCGGGAGGACGCCGGTCTCGATCCAGATCGGACGCACTTCGTCGAATTTCCGGCCGTCGAGGCGGACGTTGTGCGTGAGGACCTCTTCGCGGAGCACCTTTTCTTTGAGCTCCTTGAAGATCGCCTTGGCGTCGGCCTTCTTTTCGGTCTCCGCTTCGGGCAGCGCCGCGACCAGGTTCTTGAGGGTCAGCTCCACGGTCTCGTAGTTTTCGAGCTTCTCGCGGATCCGCATCGCCTGGGTCAGCGGGCCCAGCACCTTGCCTTCGATTTCCTGGTAGAAGTCCGCGGCGAATTCTTTCTTCGCGACCGTCACCTTCTTCTTGCCTGCGACCTTGGCGAGGTCGTCGATGACGGCGACGATCTGCTTGATCGCGGCGTGCGCCGTGTCGAGCGCTTCGACGACCTGCTCCTCGGTCACTTCCTTCGCGCCCGCTTCCACCATCACCAGTCCGTCCTTGCTGCCGACGACGATGAGGTCGAGCTTGCTCTCCTTGCGCTGCAGGAATGTGGGATTGACGACGTACTTGCCGTCGACGAGGCCCATGCGAACGGCCGCGATGGTCTTCTGGAACGGGATGTCCGAGATGGCGAGCGCGACGGAGGCGCCGGTGATCGCCAGGACGTCGGTGTCGTTCTCCTGATCGGCGGAGAGGACGAGCGCGATGATCTGCGTTTCGTAGCGCCAGCCATCGGGAAACAGCGGCCGCGTCGGGCGGTCGATGCAGCGGCTCGTGAGCACTTCCTTTTCGGCCGGCTTGCCTTCACGTTTGAAGAAGCCGCCGGGAATGCGTCCGGACGCGTACGTGTATTCCCGGTAGTCGACCGTCAACGGAAGGAAGTCGATGCCCTCGCGCGGATTTGCCGAGCGGCAGGCCGTGACGAGGACGACCGAATCACCGAAGCGGACCATCACGGAGCCGCCCGCCTGCTTGGCGAGCTTGCCGGTTTCGAGCCGCAGCGTGTTCTGACCAATAGCGATTTCACGAGTGTGCATATTCAAAACTTCAAACTTAAAGAGTGGAAAGAGAAACTGACGGCGTTCACGTGTTCGAGGGCCGGCGTTGTGCGCTTATTTGCGGATGTTCAGACGTTTGATGAGATCCGAATAGCGCTGGGCGTCGGCGCCCTTGAGGTAGTCGAGCAGCCGGCGGCGCTTGCCGACCAGCATCAACAGGCCGCGGCGGGAGTGGTGATCCTTCGCGTGGGTCTTGAAGTGCTCGGTCAGGTAGTTGATACGTTCGCTGAGAATGGCCACCTGCACTTCAGGGGAGCCGGTGTCAGCTGCGTGGGTCTTGTAGTTGCCAATGAGCTCGGTCTTACGGTCCTTCGTCAACGCCACCTGCGGTACCTCCACGAACGCTCCAGACCTTCACGGACCGAATGCGCCGTATAGCGAAAAGACATATTGAGAAAAATCTCTTAGTCGTGCAAGCTCAATATGTTACCTCAGAACAACAGAGGGATGCAAAAGCCCCGTGTGCCCGACCGGTTCCGCCAGGGCGACCAGGTCGCCGGCTTGGTCGAGTAGTCGGATCATGGGCTGGCGACGGGATTCGGGATTCGGGATTTGGGATTCGAGGCTGCCCACTCCAGTCTGACGACTGTCCAATCCCGGAGCGAATCGCGAATCCCGAACGAATCCCGAATCCCCAGCGAATCCCGAATCCCCAATCCCGAATCCCTTCACAGTGTCGCCCGGTCCCACATCGCGGCCGTGGAGCGCGCGTACGACGCCCTCGGGCGTCAGGGCCACTGCCGTGAGATTCGGCAACATGTCTGAGAGCGGGATCAGCGCGCCGGCGACAACCGAAGGCGTTCGGTCCAACGTCTCCAGGGTGAGCGCCGAGGCGAGTGTGAACCCGCCGCTCCTGGTCCGCCGCAGCGCAGTGAGGTGCGCGCCCGTTCCCAGGCGCTGGCCGAGATCGTGCGCGAGCGACCGGATGTAGAAGCCGCTCGAGCAGTCCACGCGGAGCCTCACCGTGTCGCCATCACATGCCACCACATCGATCGCGTGAGCGGTGACGGTCACTGGCGCAGGGGCGGGAAGGCCGGGAGTGACAGGGCCGGCCGGAAGGGTAGGAAGGCCGGCCGCGGCACGCCCGGCTCGCGCGAGTTTGTAGCTGCGCTGGCCGCCGATCTTCTTCGCCGAGTACGCGGGCGGGTGCTGCAGGAACGTGCCGCGGAAGGCGTCGAGCCCCCGCTCGACGTCGGCTCTCGACGGCATCGAGTCCACGTACAGCGCCGTTGTCGGCGCACCTTGCGCGTCGTACGTATCGGTGGCGACGCCGAGGCGAATCTCCGCGTCGTAGCTCTTGTCGCTCGCGCTCAAGAAACGGGCGAGGCGCGTCGCGCGGCCGACCACCAGGAGCAGCAGGCCGCTGGCGAGCGGGTCGAGCGTGCCGGTATGGCCGATCCGCCGCTCGCCGAGCACGCGGCGCACGCGCGCCACGACGTCGTGCGATGTCGGACCGGACGGTTTGTCGATGACGAGGGCGCCGTCCATTTTCAGGGATCAGGGATCAGGGATCAGAGATCAGAGATCAGGGGTCAGAGATCAGGGCTCGGTGGCCAGTCGTCAGGCTGTCCGCGAGCTACGGGACGCTGACCCCTTCGATCGCGCCTTCGATTTTCCCGACGAACATTTTCTGGAGCGCGTCGATGCCGCCGCTGACGGTGCAGCCGGCCGCGTTCTTGTGGCCGCCGCCGCCGAATTCTTTCGCGACCGCGCCGATGTCGATGTCGCCTTTCGACCGCATGCTGACGCGGTACTCGTCGCCTTCGAGCTGCTTGAAGAAGACGACCGCGTGGATTTCCTTCACGGTGAGCGGCAGGTTGATGAGCCCCTCGGTGTCCTCGTACGTGCCGCCGGCGGCCCGCGCCATCTCGTGATCGAGGTACACGATCGCGATGCGGCCCGACGGATCGATCTGCATCGCGCTCAGCACGGCGCCGAACAGCTTCAGGCGCCCCATGTTGTTGCTGTCGTAGACGTTGCGCGCGACGAGGACCGGATCGACGCCCGCCTCGATCGTTTCCCGGCAGATGTCGAACGTGCGTGCCGAGATGCTCGAGTAGTGAAACGACCCCGTGTCGGTCAGGATCGCCAGATAGACGTGCGTGGCGATGTCGAGCGTGAGCGGCACACCGAGCGCCGTCACGAGGTCGAACACCATCTCGCCGCAGGCCGCGGCGCGTGCGTCGAACCAGTTGATCCCGCCGTAGCCGGTGTTGCCCGGATGGTGGTCGATGTTGATCAGGAAGAAGCGATCGAGGCCGGCGACGCCGGTGCGGGCGAGATCGCCGCACTCCATGACGATCGCGGCGTCGAAGCTGCCCTCGACGCGCTTGGCGATCGTGATCGCCGGCACGCCCGGAAACGCCATCAGCGGCGGCGGCGCCGCGTCGGCGTTGACGACCGTCACCTCCTTGCCGAGCGCCCGCAGCGCATAGGCCATCGCGAGCTGCGATCCGATCGAATCGCCGTCCGGACGCGCGTGCGAGGAGATGACGAACCGCTGCCGGGTGCGGATCGCGTCGACAATCTGCTGGATGTCCTGGGCGCTATTCGTCATCGGGGTCGGGGGGCTGCGGCTTCGGGCTGGTGTGAATTTCGTTCAGGAGCTGCTCGATGCGGTCCTGGCCGGCGATCGACTCGTCGTAGAAGAACGTCAGCGCCGGCGTGCGCTTCAAACGCAGCCGCGATCCGATCTGCCGGCGGAGAAACGGCGTGGCGCGCTCCAGCGCCTTCGCGCTGCTCCGGCGCGCCGCGGCGTCGCCCAGTGTCGTGAAGTAGACGCGCGCGGTCTGCAGATCGGGGCTGATCTGAACCCGGGTCAGCGTGACGAACCCGATGCCCGGATCGTGCACCTCGCGTGTGAGCAGCAGCGCCAGCTCGGCCCGGATCAGATCGGCAACACGCTCGGGTCTCGAACCCTGGGACATTCAATTTACAATTGGCAATTAGGAATTAGGAATGGCTCCCAATTCCGCGCCGAATTCTCAATTCTCAATTCCTAATTCCTAATTCCTACGCCGGCGTCAGCACGCGCTCCATCGCGAAGACTTCGATCATGTCGCCGACCTTGAGGTCGTTGAATTTCTCGAAGCCGATGCCGCACTCGAGGCCTGCCTTCACCTCGCTCGCATCGTCTTTGAAGCGCCGCAGCGATCCGATCTTGCCTTCGTAGACCACGACGCCGTCGCGCAACAGACGCGCCTGCGTGTCGCCGGAACGCGTGATGCGCCCCTCGCGCACGAGGCAGCCGGCGATGGTGCCGAACTTCGGCACCTTGAACGTGTCGCGCACCTCGGCGACGCCGATCCGCACTTCCTTGAACGTCGGATCGAGCAGGCCCGTCATCGCCTTCTTCATCTCGTCGGTGACGTTGTAGATCACCGAGTGCGCCCGGATGTCCACGCGCTCTCGCTGCGCGATCGACTCGGCGTTGCGATCGGGCCGCACGTTGAACGCGATGATGACCGCATTCGACGCCGACGCCAGCAGCACGTCCGACTCATTCACCGCGCCGACGCCGGAATGGATGATCCGGATCTTCACCTTGTCGTCGCTCAGCTTCGCCAGCGTGTCGGCCAGCACTTCGGCCGATCCCTGGACATCGGCCTTGATGATGATCGGCAGCTCCTTCATGCCGCCTTCGGCAATCTGCGCCTGCAGCGACTCGAGCGTGAGACGGCTGCCCTTGGCGCCGAGCGAGCGCACCTTCGCCTGATCCTGCCGGAACGTCGCGATCTGCCGCGCCTTGGCCGCATCGGCGAGCGCCTGGAACGAGTCGCCCGGCTGCGGCAGCCCGGTCAGCCCGAGCACTTCGACCGGCATCGACGGCCCGGCCGATTTCACCGGCTTGCCGCGATCATCGATCAGCGCGCGGACGCGCCCGACCACCGGACCGGCGATGAACGTGTCACCGACATTGAGCGTCCCGTCCTGCACGAGAATCGTCGCGACCGGACCGCGTCCTTTGTCGAGCTTGGCCTCGAGCACGGTGCCCGACGCGTTGCGCTTCGGATTCGCCTTCAGCTCGCCGATGTCGGCGACGAGCAGAATCATCTCGAGCAGCTGGTCGATGTTCTGTTTCTTCTTCGCCGACACTTCGACGGTGACCGTCTTGCCGCCCCATTCTTCCGGCATCAGGTCGAGCTCGGTCAGCTCGCGCTTCACTTTTTCGGGGCTCGCGTTCGGTTTGTCAATCTTGTTGATCGCGACGATGATCGGCACGCCCGCCGCTTTCGCGTGATCGATCGCCTCCCGCGTCTGCGGCATCACGCCATCGTCGGCGGCGACGACCAGGATGACGATGTCGGTCACCTTCGCGCCGCGGGCGCGCATCAGGGTGAACGCTTCGTGGCCCGGCGTGTCGAGGAAGACGATGTCGCGGTTGTTGATCGTGACGTGATACGCGCCGATGTGCTGCGTGATCCCGCCCGCTTCGCGCTCGGCGACGCGCGCTTCGCGAATCGCGTCCAGCAGGCTGGTCTTGCCGTGATCGACGTGGCCCATCACGGTGACGACGGGCGCGCGCGTGACGATGTCTTCCGCCTTCGACTCGTCGCTGTCCACCTGCAGCAGCTCCTCTTCGAAGCTGCGCATCGTGACGTCGGCGCCGAACTCGCGAGCGATCATCGTGGCGGTTTCCGTGTCGAGCGTCGAGTTGATCGTGAGCATCAGCCGCTTCATCAGCAGCTTGGCCAGCACGTCCTTCACGCGGAGATCGAGCTTGTCCGCGAGATCCTTCACCGTCATGCCCTCGGCGAGCGTGATGGTGCGCGTGACCGGCGGCGGTGCCGCCGGTGCGGTGGGCGCCGAGGGACGCGGATCGCGGCGGGGACCGGAAGACGACGGGCGTCCGCCCTGCCGCATCGGCGGGCGATACGGCATGCCCGGACGCTGCGGATACTGGCTCTGGCCCGGCCGCGGCGGCATGCCCGGCGGCTGCGTGCGCACGGGCTGCGATGGCAGCGGTCGCGGTCCGCCGGGCGTCGGCCGGTTCGGTCCTGGGTACGACGGACGCGGCGGCGGCATTCCGGCCGGGCGCGGCGATCCGGGCGCGCCGGGACGCGCCAGATTGCCGGTGGCCGCCGGAAGCGGACCGGCTGGAGCCGGAGGACGCGCAGCCGGGATCGCCGGACGCTCCGTGCGCGGCGCCGGCCGCGGCGCGACGCGCGGACTTGGCGTGGTCGACAGCGGCGTCGTTGTCGTCGGACGCTGCTCCTCGATGCGCAGGCGCAGTGTCGGCGGCACGATGCGGCCCGGCGTCGGCGGCTTCGCGGCGGGAGCGGGAGTCGCGGCCGCTGCCGCAGCCGCGGCGGGCGCCCCCGTTTCGATTGGGGCCTCGGGCTCGGACGGCGCAGCCGCGACTGGCTCGGCCGCGGCTTCGGGCTGCGCGGACGGCTCAACGGGCGCCGGTGCAGACGCGGATGCGGCCGACGTCGTCTGCGCGATCGGCGCGGGTGCTTCGACCGCCGGCGGCAGCTCCGGCTCCGCCGCTTCGGCGACGATCGGCTCGGGCGCGGCCTCGGGCTCAGCAGGGGACGACTCAGGCTCGGCCTCGTGCACCGCGACCGGTTTGGCGGTCTTGACGAGCCGCGGCGGCGGCAGCATCGGCGCGGCAGGCTTCGCCGGCTCGGCCTTCTTCGCCGGCGCCTGGCCCTTCTTGCCTTTCACGACGGGCGTTTCGGCGAAGATGTCGCCGGTCGGCAGCGTGATGTTGCGCTGCTTCGCCAGCCGATCGACGAACTGCCGCGCGACCACTTCCTCAATCGTGCTCGAGGCGCTCTTCACCTCGATGCCGTGATCGCGCTTGAGCAGCGCCGACACTTCCTGGCTCGTCGTGCCGAGTAGTTCCGCGACCCTGTAAATCCGGACTGTTGCCAAGCTTCTTCCTCCGCCGACCGCTACTGCTGCGATGTTTCTGCCGGTTCTTCCGCCGCCGCCGGTTCGCTCTCGCCGCGCGCCGCGGCGAGAATTTTCTCGGCCGTCTTGCCGCCGATGCCGGGAATGTCCGAGAGCTGCTCGACGGTCGCGGCTGCCAGCGCCTCGATCGTGCCGTAGCCCGCTTCGGCGAGCTTGCGCACCATCTTGTCGCCGATGCCGGGAAGCGCGTACGGCGCCGGGCCGCTGCCCTCGACGGCCTCGGGTCCGGCCGCATCGGCCTGTTCGGCGGCTTCGGCCGTTCCGGCCTCTTCGCCCTCGGCCGGCTCGGTGGCGCCTTCGAGCCCTTCGAACTGCGCTTCGACCTCGCGCCGCTTTTCTTCTTCGCTCTTGATGTCGATCCGCCAGCCGGTCAGCTTCGCGGCCAGCCGGACGTTCTGGCCTTTCTTGCCGATCGCGAGCGACAACTGCTTGTCCTCGACAATCACTTCCATCACGCGTCCGCCATCATCCACGATCGACACGCGCTGGACCTTCGCCGGGCTGAGCGCGTTGGTGACGAACGCGATCGCGTCTTCGGACCATTCGACGATGTCGATCTTCTCGCCGCGGAGCTCGCGGATGATCGACTGCACGCGCGTGCCTTTCATGCCGACGCAGGCGCCGACCGGATCGACGTCGCGCTCGCGCGACATCACTGCGACCTTCGCGCGATCGCCGGCTTCGCGCACCGCGCCGCGGATCATGACCGTGCCGTCGTAAATTTCCGGCACTTCCTGCTCGAACAGCTTGATGAGGAGCGCCGGATCCGTGCGCGAGAGCACGATCTGCGGCCCCTTCGCGCTGCGGTTCACGCCTTTGATCACCGTGCGGACGCGATCGGCGGGCGTGTAGCTTTCGGCGCGCGACTGTTCCTTGCGCGGCAGCACCGCTTCGATGCGCCCGATTTCGAGGATGATGTCGCCGTTCTCGAAGCGCTTGACGGTGCCGTTGACGACTTCGCCGACGCGCTCGTTGTACTCGGCGAACACGTGCTCGCGCTCGGCTTCGCGCACTTTCTGGAAGATGACCTGCTTGGCCGTCTGCGCCGCGATGCGGCCGAGCACTTCGGTCCGCTTCGGGAATTCCATTTCGTCGCCGAGCTCGATGCTGTTGGCGACGTCGTCGCCGTACAGCTGCTGGTACATCTGCCGCGCTTCGTCGATGGCGATCTCGGTGGCGGGCGTTTCGACCTGCTGCACGACGGTCTTGAGCGCGAAGAGATCGACCTGGCCGGTCTCCATGTTGAAGCGCGTCTTCAGGTTCTCGCCCGTCTTGTAATATTTGCGCGACGCGGTCGCGACGGCCTCTTCGATCGCGCTGATGACCACGTCGGGCTCGATGCCCTTTTCCTTGGCCAGCGCTTCGATGGTCTGTTGTAAGGGATTGCTCATAACCAGCTAGAACTCCACTTCGAGATTCGCGCGCGTAATCACGCCGATCGGCACCCGGTGCCGCCTGCCATCGTCCGCGTCGATGAAGAGATCGTGACCCTCGACGCCGGCCAGCCGCCCCTTGAAGTATCCCTGCCCGTCGATTTTCTCGCGAAGCACGATCTTCGCGTAGCGCCCCGCGAAGCGGCGATAATCGTCTTCCTGGCGGAGCGGCCGATCCAGACCCGGCGACGAAACTTCCAGCGTGTATGCGACCGGCACGGCGTCCTCGACGTCGAGCACCGCGCTCAGGTCGCGGCTGACCACCGCGCAGTCCGCCACGCTCACGGATTCTTCGGCCGTGGCGGCCGGACCCGGCCGGTCGATCTGCACCCGCAGCACCATGCCGCTCGCCTCACGCCGGAACTGCACGTCGAAGATCTCGAGGCCATGACTCGCGGCCACTCGGCTCGCCATCGCCCGCACCGCTTCAACGACACTTGCCGGGGGCATATACAAGGGTTCCGGCTGCAGCCGGACACTACGATCCTGGATGTCTACCGACGATTCCGTACGTAGTGTCCGGCTTCAGCCGGACCGTCCTCCGGTTTCAAGCTGGACTACCGCCGCCTAAAACAGAAAAAGTGGGCGCATGCCCACTCGGTCCTACCACCAGGCTCTGAATCCATAACTATATCACACGGTGTTGGTTACCCGTTGCAGGGCGGGTCCTTTTGGACCGCCGCAACTCTATACCTCACCCGACTGGTCGAACGACCAGATCGTAACCCCGCGCCGCGACGACCTCGACCTCAGCAAAATCGCCCGTGCGATAGGCCGACGGATCGCATTCGGTGAGGTACACGCAGGCGTCGATGTCCGGCGCCTGACTTTCGAGTCGGCCTTTCAGGACCAGCTCGTGCTCGCTCGCAGGGCCGTCGACGACAATTCGCACACGCTCGCCGATGCGCGCCCGCTGCCGTTTCTGGGCGAGCCGTTTCTGGAGGCGCATCACCTGATTTCGACGCGCCGTTTTCGTGCGCGCTGGGACATCGTCCTCGAGTTCATGAGCAGACGTGCCCTCTTCGTGTGAATACGTGAAGACACCCACGTGGTCGAACGGATGCGCAGTGATGAACGCGCACAGCTCATCCACGTCTGCCTGCGTCTCGCCGGGGAAGCCGACGATGAACGTGGTGCGGAAGCTGACGCCGGGAACCGCGGCGCGGATACGGTTGAGCAGCGCGTCGTATTTCTGGCGCGTGCCCGGACGCTTCATCCGCTTCAGTACCGCATTCGACGCGTGCTGCAGCGGCAGATCGATGTACCGGCAGACCTTTTCACACTCGGCCATCGCGGCGAGCGTGTCGGCGTCGATCGTCGTCGGATACAGGTAGAGCAGGCGGATCCACTCGAGCCCGTCGACCGCGTTCAGATCGCGCAGCAGGCGGGCGAGCGCGCCGCGTTCCTGACGATCGATCCCGTAGAAGGTTGTGTCCTGCGAGATGAGCAGCAGCTCCTTCACGCCGCGCGCGGCGAGCATGCGCGCCTCGCGGACGATGGAATCGGCCGGCCGGCTGCGGTACGCACCGCGCAGGGTCGGGATGATGCAGAACGCGCACTTGTAATCGCAGCCTTCGGCGATCTTGACGTAGGCGTAGTGCTTCGGTGTCGCGGACACGCGCGGCGTGTCGGCATCGTAGATATACGACGGAGTGGTGCTGCGTGCTGCAGTGCTGGGTGCTAGGGTGCTAGGTGCTGAGGTGCCAAGTGCTGGGGTGCCGGATGCACGATAGAACGTCAACGGCGCTGCGCCTTGTTCCCTGATCCCTGATCCCTGAGCCCCGAGCCCTGCTCCCTGCTCCCCGATCGCCTTGACGATGTCGGGCACTTCGCCGGTGCCGAGAATGGCGTCGATCTCGGGGATTTGCGTCTTCAGTTCGTCGCGATACCGCTCGGCGAGGCAGCCGGTGACGATCAGCCGCGCGCATGCGCCGTCTGTCTTGTGCCGCGCCATCTCGAGAATGGTGTCGATCGACTCCTGCTTGGCGGAGTCGATGAAGGCGCACGTGTTGACGACGAGCACATCGGCGCCGGCGGCGTCGTTGGTGAGCTCGTGCCCTGCCTCCTGCGCGAGTCCGAGCATCACTTCGGAGTCGACGAGGTTCTTGGGACAGCCGAGTGAGATTAGACCTATTTTCATCGTTCAGCCAAAAACTCTTCACCACGAAGGACACAGGGGACACGGAGTAAAAATCCTCCCGGCTGTGTCGGTAATGGTGTCATCGTCCAAGAGAACGCCGTGAACATGAGGGAAAATCCTGCAGGGTTGATCCTCTGTGTCCTCCGTGTCCTCTGTGGTGAATGCCTCACGGATACAACCGATACAACATCCGCGGATACGGAATCGTCTCCCGCACGTGTTCGAGGCCGCAGATCCAGGCGACGACGCGCTCGATGCCCATGCCGAAGCCGCCATGCGGCACGGTGCCGTACCGCCGCAGATCGAGATACCACTCGAACGCTTCCTGCGGCAGCTTGTGTTCTTCGATACGCTCGAGCAGCAGCGCGAGATCGGCGAGGCGCTCGCCGCCGCCGATGATCTCGCCATAGCCTTCCGGTGCGAGCACGTCGACGCCGAGCGCCAGGTCGGCGCGTTCGGGATCGGGCTTCATGTAGAACGCCTTGATCGCCGCCGGATACCGGTGCACCATCACCGGCCGATCGAACTCCTGCGAGATCGCCGTCTCGTCAGGGCCCCCGAAGTCGCCGCCCCACTCGATGGGGAGCCCCTTCGCCTGCAGCCGCTTGACGGCTTCGTCGTACGAGATGCGCGGGAAGGGTGCCTGCACCGACTCGAGCTTCGTCGTGTCGCGTTCGAGCACGCCCAGCTCATGGCGGCGTTTGTCGAGCACGCGCGCGACCACCGACACGACGAGCCCCTCGGCGAGCGCCATGACATCGTCCAGATCGGCGTAGGCCATCTCGGGCTCGACCATCCAGAACTCGGTGAGATGACGCCGCGTCTTCGATTTCTCGGCGCGGAAGGTCGGGCCGAAGCAATAGACCTTGGCCAGCGCCATCGCGTTCGCTTCGTTGTACAGCTGGCCGCTCTGCGTGAGATACGCCGTCTGGTCGTCGAAGTACTGCGCCGGAAACAGCGTGGTCGTCCCCTCGCACGCGGCCGGAGTGAAGATCGGCGTGTCGGCGAGGATGAAGCCGCGGCCGTTGAAGTAGTCGCGGACGGCGTTGATGATCTCGTGGCGTACGCGCAGAATCGCCTGCTGACGCTCGGTGCGGATCCAGAGATGGCGCCGATCCAGCAGGTAGTCGACGCCGTGCTCCTTCGGCGTGATCGGATAATCGTGCGACTCGCCGACCACCGCGAAGCTCGCCGCGTCGATTTCGTAGCCCGTCTTCGAGCGCGCGTCGCGCTTGACCGTGCCGGTGACCGTCAGCGACGTCTCCTGCGAGAGATGGTCCGCCGTTTTGAACAGATCGTCGCCGACCGCCGCCTTCGACATGACAGCCTGGATGAAGCCGGTGCCGTCGCGCAGCGTCAGGAAGTGAATCTTGCCGCTCGATCGGCGGTTGTGCAGCCATCCCTTGATGGTGACCTCTGCGCCCTCGTGCTTCCCGATGTCTTCGATATAGACGTGCATGGGTTTCAGATCTCACCACGAAGACACGAAAACACGAAGACGCGAAGACGTTTTGAACGCAGATCTTCGTGACATCGTGCCCTTCGTGGTTGCATTGTCCTCACGTTGCCAACAGGCGTTCCATCCGGACCCGAGCGCGCGCCGCTTTGGCGAGTGTGTCTTTCGCCGCATTCCGGTCTTCGATCTCCAGCACCAACGGACCGTCGTAGCCCACTTTCTGAATACCGGTGAGCGCGCCGGGCCAGTCGATCGTGCCTTCGAAGGGCACGAGATGATCGTCGCCTCGCCCGCGGTTGTCGTGCACGTGCACCGCGGCGAGGTGCTCGGACACGACGTCGATGGTGTCCACGAGATCGCCGTCCAGATGCGCGTGCCCGAAGTCCAGACAGATGCCGACGTCTGGCCGGTCCAACTCGTCGACGAAATGGACGAGCGAGCCGGCGCGCGACAGCTCGTTCGGAATCACTTCCACCGCGACGCGCACCCCGAGCGGCGCCGCGAGATCGGCCAGCGCTTCGATGCTGCGCCGCGCGGCGTCGCGCGTGTCCCCCGAGGCGACGTCCGCCCCGACGCCGCGAACACGGTCCGTCTCTTCGCTGCGAACGCGGTCAGCCCCCAGGCCGCGCACTCGCGCGTCTACGCCGACCGTGTCGTCGTAGGGGCCGACCTGCGTGTCGGTCCGCTGACCGACCAGTGTTTCGCCCCGCTGCCAGCGCGGCAATCCGAGGTGCACGACGAGCACCTCGATCGGAATCCTGCGCGCCACGAACAGCGCCTGCTCGGCCTCTGCGAGCGCCCGATCGCGCGCGCCGGCGTTCGCGCTGGCCAGTGAGAGCACCCCGCTCCAGCGTCCGTTCTGAAAGCCCTCGCCGATCGGCGCGTGAATCCCGTGCAGCGTGAGGGCCCCTTCGGCGAGCCATTGCTGCAGATCGCCGATGGCCGCCTGGCTGTGGAAATCGAAATGCGTCCGGGTCGCAAAGAGCTCCACCGTTTCGAACCCGTGTGCCGCGATGTCGAGCAGGTGAGCCCGGCTCAGCCGGCGAGCGTGATACAGGTGCGTCGAGACGCCGAATTGACGTTTTGGCACGAGCCCAAACCACCATTGTATACGCCGCCAATGTAGGCCGGGTCCTCTTGGACCCGGCCGGACGGCGGTCCAAGGGACGGCGGGTCCAAAAGGACCCGCCCTACGTTAGGTCAACTCCTCGATGTGCGCGGCGAGGATCTCGCGGAGGCGGGCGAACCTCGGGTACTTCTCCAGATTGCTTCGGGCGTAGCGCAGGGTGCGCGGGATGTACTGGATGTAGACCGGGTTGCGTCGCGTCATGGTCTGGTAGCCGAAGGTGCCGAGCGCTTTGAGGTTGCGCTGCAGCGCCATCAGGTCGAAGCGCCGGCGGAACTCGAGCGACGCCCGATCGGAATCGGGGAGAGCCGGTTCGCCGGCCGCCGGGGCTCGGAGCGCGAGGAAATAGGCGATCAGATCATCGACGTCGCGGTCGGGGATATCCATGTAGGAGTCGCGCAGCAGCGACGCGAGATCGTAGGTGTCCGGCCCCATGCGCGCGTCCTGGAAATCGATGATGTAGAGGCTGCCGTCGTGCAGCATCAGGTTGCGGCTGTGATAATCGCGATGACACAACACGCGCCGCTCGGCCGCAAGCTCTTCGACGATGGCGCGCCACTCGTCGCCGAGCGCCGCCCGTTCGGCCCCGCTCAACACGATGCCGCGGTAGCCCTCGATGAAGTGCCGCGCGAAGAACTCGAGCTCCCACGTGAGCTTCTCCACATCGAATGCGATGCCGTACGGAAGAAACGCGCTGGAGTGTAGCTCGGCGCCACGGCGCTGCAGCAGCTCGATGAGCGCGACTGCTTGACGATAGAGCGCGGCATGCTCGGACGGCGGCGCCGCGCCGAGGTGCGCCTGGAGGGTGACGTCGCCGAGATCCTGCAGCGCGAGAATGCCGAGCTCGTTCGAGTGGCCGATGACCGCCGGCACCGGCAGCGGAACCTGCTGGAGCAGCTCGCCGACGTTCGCGAAGGGGAGCGTGGCCACGTCGATCGCGGCCGCGTGGAGCGCGAGGACGAGCGACGGGCCGTCGTTCGGGATGATCCGGAAATAGCGGCGGTCGGACGCGTCGCCGGTGAGCGGCACGACGCGCGCGCTGCGGGCGGCCAGGCCGCTCTCGCGCAGATATCGATCGATCCGACCGCGCAGGTTGTCGCTTTCGCTCGTCATGGGTTCAGTCATGCGGCGTTGCCATCACGGTGCCATCGGGCCCGCGGAGAAGCGTGTGACGCACGTAGCGCGATCCGCGCGGCACACGCACGCCATCGGTGACGATGCATTCGTCGATCGTGCAGTCGGCGTCCACGTCCACATCGTCCCAGAGAATGGAGCGCGTGACGCGTGCGGTCGCGTCGACGCGCGTGCGACAGCCCCGTTGGTCGCCGATGCCTTCGGCGGCGGCGAACGCCGTCGACATGCGCCAGTAATCAGCCTGGGTGCCGACGTCCCAGAAGGCGGCGTCGCAGAGGTAGCCGCGCACTGAGCCGGGGTGCTCGGCGATCAGCGCATCGTACACGTCGGGGATCGAGTTGACCGCGTGTTCCGGCGGCAGCGCACCGAACACATCGGCGCTGACGATCTGCACGCCGATGAAATGGCACGACCCGACCGCGGCCGGACCACGGCGCGGAAAGCCCGTGACGCATCCAGCCGCGTCGAGCGAGACGCCGCCGTAGCGATCGGGCTCCGTGTTGGGCACCAGCGCCAGCGTGACCCGCGCGCCCGACGCCGCGTGCGCGGCGGCGACGGCGTTCAGATCCATGTCGGTCAGCGTGTCGCCGTTGACGATGAAGAAGGAATCGGCGCCGACGATCGGCAGGGCGCGCCGCGGGCCACCGGCGCTCCCGAGCAGCACGGGTTCCCACGAATAGCGGATGCACGCCGAGAGATCGCTGCCGTCGCCGAGGACCGCGGTCAGCGTCTGCGGCAGATGATGCAGGTTCAGGACGAGGTCGTCGACTCCGTTGCCGGCGAGCCATGCCACGATCCGCCTGATCATCGGCACGCCCGCGACCGGAATCGCGGGTTTGGCGCGGACGGCGGTGAGCGGCCGCAGGCGGGTGCCGCGACCGGCGGTGAGGATCAGCGCGTGACGAGGCGGCACCGCGTCATGTTACAACGCGATGCGTCGTCCACGCGTGGTGAAGGCGCGGCGGACGAAGACGTACATCGTGAAGCACTCGAGCGCAAACGCCGGGAACCCGAGATACCCGGGCAGCGGCATCTCGAAAATCTTGACGTGCTCCATGATCGGCACGGTGTAGTGCCATTTCGCACGGCACCAGTAATTCCAGAACTCCCAGAGCACGCCGCACAGGAGGCCGGCGAGCAGGAGGTTGATCGAGCGGCCGGGTCTGCCCGCCCGCAGATCGGCGATCAGCGATTCGCCACCGAGGCGCGCATTGATCGGATCGAGCAGCAGAATGAAGCCGAGCCAGACCGGCGCCGCGAGGTAGCGGGCGATCTCAGGCGCCACGAAGAAGGGACACAGCAGCATCACGGTGCCGGCGGCGATGCTTAGCGCGGCGGGTAGGGCGGGTAGGGCACGTAGGGCAGGTAGGGTAGGTAGGGCTGGTGCCCCATCCACCTGACCTGCCCTGAGGACCGCGAACAGATCCGCTGCCTCGAAGATCGCGGGCCAGATGGTTGCGAACGACCAGCCGTAGCCGAACATCCGCAGCGCGCGATTCGCCGGAAGACCGACGTCAGTACCAATTGTGGATGAATTGGTTGTACAGCTCGAAGACGAGCCAGAGCGGAATCGAGGCGAGCGCGAGCGCCGCGAATTCGCGCGGCGCCGATCGCAGCCACGAGTCGCCGCGGGCACGCCACACGACCGAATCGGCGAACAGGATGAAGCCGGTCCACGCGATCGGCGTATTCCAGGACCAGAACGGCTCGATGCGCGCGAGCGTCGCCGCTTCGGAGACGATCATGATCGCGAGGCCGATCAGCATGTCAAAAAATCCATCACCACGGCGGACACGGAGGACACAGAGAAAAAATCTTAGCGTTGACCCTTCCTCACCCGGAAGCTCGCGGCAAACACCAGAAGCCACACTCTGTACGTTCTGACCTCCGTGTCCACCGTGTCCTCAGTGGTGGCGAGCTTCTTCGATCACGTCACTCTCCCCCCGAACGACCCGCCGCGCAGCGCGGGCGCCCCGACGCCCTTGCCGAGAATGAGCACCTTGTGCGTGCTGCCCAGTCCGCCTGGCATCAGGAGCGTTCTCAAGGCACGCGTCGAGCCGAGCGATGCCAGCGGCGCGGAGGCGTTGAGCATCCCCATCACGAAGTACGTCTGATCGAGGAAGAGCAGTGTGGCAAGCCCTTCGCCCTCGGCGGCGGCGCGCACGCTCGTGAAATCGACGTGCGCCGTGATGTCCTGCTCCCCAGGATTTCGCAGCCACGGCGGCGCGGAAAAGGGGTACGGCCCCTTTTCGGGACCCGCCATGGTGTGCCGGGCGAACGTCGTCAACGTGCCGCCGGCGTGGGAAGGAGAGTACAGCTGATTCGCTTCGTGCCCGTAATCAATCAGCACGATGAATCCGCGGGTGAGGCGCTTGGCGGCGTCGCGGATCCAATCGATCGCGCGGAGGTTGATCTCCGCACGCCATCCGGCATCGAGCGTGATGCTGAGTCGCTCGAGGTACTCCTGCAGCGCGGGCGTGGAGGGCGGACCTTCGGTGAGCACGAATGCGCCGCCGTTCGCCTCCCTGCGCTCGGGGTCGACGTCGACGTACACCTCGCGCAAGCCATCTTCGCGCATCACGACCTGGTGCACCGGGAACGCATCGAGCAGCTCGTTCGCAATCAGCACGCCCTCGAATTGCTCGGGCATCGCCGCGGACGAAGACACCAGACGCTCGGCGGTGTCGCCGAGCGTTGCCGCTTGAGCGGCGCGGGCCTCGGCGCTCGCTTCGACGAGGTGGAGACGCACGCTCGTGTAAAGGGCGGGGTCGCGCTCTTTGACGGCGCGCAGGATGTCGGCGGCCAGCCGCCCGTTGCCGGCGCCGGCTTCCACGAGATCCAGGTGGGGGTGATCGAATTGGGATTTGGGATTTGGGATTCGGGATTCGGTAGGGATTCGGGATTCGGCGGCAGGGATTTGGGATTCGGTGCCGGGCTTCGCGCGTTGAGATTCGGGCGCGCCTTCGGACGACTCGAGCAGGGCAGCCATCTCCGCGATCTGTTGCTCGAGCAGCTCGCCGAAGATCGGCCCGACGTCCACGCTGGTAAAAAAATCGCCCGCGCGCCCGGATCGTTGGGCGGCGCGGGCGTAGTAGCCGACGTGCGGATCGTACAGGGCGAGATCCATGAACGCAGCCACGGTGATCGGGCCGCGCTCACGGATCCGCTCGCTAATCTTTCTTGACGGTGACGAAAACTTCACTGTCGCCGCGCCAGACGAGAATCTGCGCGATGTGGCCCGACGGAACCTTCTGAAGCTCGCGCCCCGCGTCGGCGGCATTCGTCACCGGCTGGCGATTGATCGACAGGATCACGTCGCCCGCGCGCAGCACGGCCGCCGCCGGCCCGTTGGGATCGACGTCGCTGATGAGCGCGCCGGCCTTGCCATTCGGAATCTGCAGCCGCCGCGCAATCGACGGCGTCAGGTTCTGCAGCGTCAGGCCGAAGCCGGTGCTGCCTTCTTCCGCCTGATCGTTCTGGTCGCCGCCGCTGCTCTGGCTGCGGCGGGACGCGCCCTGTTCGGCCTCGAGGTCGAGCTCCTCGATCGTGACGCTGAGCGTCTTCTCCTGCTTGTTGCGCAGCACCTTGATCGGGACGCTCGTCCCCGGCTTGGTGGAGATGACCGCCGCCACGAGCTCGTCGCGATTCGCCACCGGACGGCCGTTGTACTGCGTGATCACGTCGCCCGGCTCCATGCCCGCTTTGGCCGCGGCGCCGCCCGGCGCGACCGTGGCGACGATGGCGCCCGCGCGCGCCTTCAGCCCGAAGTCTTCGTAGCCTTCGCGCGGCACCGCCGCGACCGAGACGCCGATGCGCCCGCGGATCACCTTGCCCGCGCGCAGCTGCGGCAGCAGATCGCGCACCGTGTTGATCGGCACGGCGAAGCCGATGCCGATGTTGCCTTCACTGCGGCCGTTGCTGATGATCGCCGTGTTGATGCCGATCACTTCGCCGCGCACGTTGAGCAGCGGACCGCCGGAGTTGCCCGGGTTGATCGCCGCGTCGGTCTGCAGCATGTCGTTCGTGCGGCCGTCGGTGACCGCAAAGGCGCGTTTGGTGGCGCTGATCACGCCGACCGTCACCGTGTAGGCGTAATTGAACGGGTTGCCGATCGCCATGACCCAGTCGCCGGCGGCCATCTGCGCCGAGTCGCCGAACTTCGCTTCCGGCAGCGCATGATCGGGCTTGTCCACGAGCTGAATCAGCGCGCTGTCGGTCAGCTGGTCGCGGCCAACCAACTTCGCCTGATACTTGACGTCCGATTCCTCCGCGTAGAGCTGCACTTCAATCTTCGTCGCACCCTCGACCACGTGGTTGTTCGTGAGGATGAGGCCGTCCTTGCTGATGATGAAGCCGGTGCCGGCGGCGTACGACTTCGGTGCGCGCTGCGCCGGGCCGCCCCGCCGGCCCCGCGGCGTGTCGCCCTGGTCGTCTTGCTGCTGGCCCGGGTTGCCGAAGAAGCGGTGCAAGAAGTCGTCGGGCGCGCCGCCGCCTCCGCCCCCGAAGAAGTCGGTCATGTCCTGCGACTTCTGCGGCATTTCGGTCGTGACGTTCACGACCATCGGCGACTGCGCCTTGGCGATGTTGCGGAACGTGTCGGCCGAGAGCGCGCCGGTGATCGGTGCGCTGTTGGCCGGCGGGATCGCCATCGTCTGCGCCGACGAGGCCGGCGTCAGATCGAGCCGTGACGCGATCACCATACCAACGGCCAGCGAGGCCACCGCGATCAGCACGGCATAGAAAAGGGTCGTCTTGCGGGTGGACATCGTGCCTCCTAAAGCAGTGCCAGAATCTTCGTCTGCAGCGCGCCGCTGACGGCGGCGTCGCGCGCGTGGACGATCATGTTGATCTCCGTGCGCACGCCGAAATCATCGAAGTAGACGCCCGGCTCGATCGTGAATCCGGTGCCGGGCAGCAGTCGCCGGTCGTCGTGCGTTTCGAAATCGTCCATGTTCACGCCGTTGCCGTGCACCGACTCGCCGAGGCTGTGCCCCGTCCGGTGCAGAATGTGATCGCCGTACCCCGCGCTCTGCAGCACGGACGATGCGGCGCGATCCACCTGCCAGCCGCGCAGCTCCTGACCGCCGGCGGCGGCGCGCTGTACCAGCGCAACGGCGGCATCGCGTGCGGCCGCGATTGCCCCGAACGCCTTCGCGTACCGTTCAGGCACCGTGCTGCCGGTAAATCCCATCCAGGTGATGTCAGCAAACACTGCGCCGGGCTGATCCAGCTTGCCCCAGAGATCGAGCAGGACGAGCTCGTTGCGGCCGATGGCGCGCGCGGTGCTCTTCGTCGGCAGATAGTGCGGGTTGCCCGCGTTCTCGACCGCCGATACGTTCGGATCGGAATCGCTGACGAGTCCTTCGTCCCGGAAATAGCCCGCCATGAGCTGCTGAATGTCGTACTCGGTCGTGGGCACGCCGTCGCGCGTCCGCTGCGCGATGGCCGCGAAGGCGCGATCTTTCACGCGGTAGAGCTTTTCGGAGGCCTGCAGATGCGACGCGATCGCCGCCGCGGACCACACCGCCGCGAACCGCTGCACCAGGTCGCCCGACGAGACGACCTCGGCGCCCGCACTCCGCACGAGCTCGATCGTGCCCGCGTCCACCCGGGAGACATAAGGAATCGAACAGTTCGGCGAATACTCCATGGCCACGCGCCGGACTCCGGTCAACAGGCGACGCAGACCGCTCTCGAGCTGATCGCGTCTGGAGTACCGGTCCGTGGTGCCCGGAAGGTGCGCGAGCGAATGGCGCTCGATCGCATGCACCAGAGCGCGCGGCTCGCCCGCGACGGGAATCAAGTAGTACCAGCGGCGGGTGGCGAGGTGGCCGCCCTGACGTGCCACCGCCGTGACGTCGGCGGCGATCGGATTGATCCCGCGAAAATCGTAGAGCAGCCAGGCATCGAGTCCGTCCGCGGCAAGCGCCGCTTGCACCGCGGCGATGTCGATCGTCGCCGCGTCAGCCGCTGCGTGAGCGCTGGTCATGTCAATCCAGTATAGCCTGCTGAGCCCATGGCCTGAAGACCCGCATACCAGCAATCCTCTCCGCACCGCCGGGCTATAATCGGACCACGCCTGAAGCCACCGCGTGTCCGGCCGTCCGCCAGGCGGCCCCTTGCGAGAGAGTGTCATGACGCGACGAGTCCGTATCGCGGCGCTGTTCGTCCTGCTCGCCGGCCCGGCGCTCGTGGCCGGCCAGAATCCGCCGCCACCGCCCCCGCAGCAGCAGGGGCCGACCTTCAAGGTGCGCGTCGACTACGTCGAAGTCGACGCACTCGTCACCGATCGCCAGGGCAAGTTCGTCCGCGATCTGCAGAAAGAGGATTTCCAGGTCCTCGAGGACGGCAAGCCGCAGACGATCGCGAACTTCTCGCTCGTCGACATTCCGATCGAGCGCGCCGATCGTCCGCTGTTCGCCGCCGCGCCGATCGAGCCCGACGTGCGGACGAACGAGCGTCCGTTCGACGGCCGCGTCTACGTGATGGTGATCGACGATCTCCATACCCTGTTCGGACGCACCAGCCGCGTCAAAGTGGCGGCGAAGCAGTTCATTCAGAGCAACTTCAGCGCGAACGATCTGATGGCGGTCGTGCACACCGCCGGCCCGACCGACGCCAATCAGGAATTCACCAACAACAAGCGGCTGCTCATCAACGCCGTCGATCGCGTGATGGGACAGAAGGTGCAGTCGGCGACGCTCAGCAAGACCCAGGAGTACTACAACACCAAGGACCAGCGCCAGGCGGGCGATCCGCTGAACGATCCGGACGACGCCGAGCGCGGCTTCAAGGCGCGGTCCACGCTGGCATCGCTGAGGAACGTGGCCGACTGGTTCGCGAGCGTGCACGGCCGCCGGAAGGCGATTCTTTTCGTCAGCGAAGGCATCGACTACGACATCAACGACGTCTTCGGCAACAATTCGGCGTCGACGATCATCGACGACACGCGCGATCTGATTGCGTCGGCGACCAAGGCGAACGTGGCGATTTATGGGATCGACCCGCGCGGCCTCACCGATCTCGGCGACGAGAGCATCACCGTGCAGTCATTTCCCGATGACACCTCGCTCGGCGTGGGCACCAGCTCGTTGTACAACGAAGTCCGGTTGTCGCAGGACAGTCTCCGGACGATCTCCGAGGAGACCGGCGGATTCGCGGTCGTCAACCGCAACCAATTCGATACGGCGTTCGATCGGATCGTGCAGGACAACAGCTCGTACTACGTGCTGGCGTATTACCCGCCCACTGACAAGCCCGGTAAGTTCCACAAGATCGACGTGCGCGTCACGCGGCCCGGCGTCACGGTGCGCGCGCGGCGCGGTTACGCGCTGCCCAAGGTGAAGGCGGCGTCAACTCCCGCAAAGCCGTCCTCGGTGAGCACGGAAGTGCGCGAGGCGCTCGACAGTCCGCTTCCCGTGAGCGGGTTGACGATGCACGTGTTTGCCGCGCCGTTCAAAGGCGCGGCGCCGAACGCGTCCGTGCTGCTGGGCGTCGAGATGCGCGGCCGCGACCTGAAGCCGGCCGCGAACGACAAGCTCGAGCTGTCGTACATGGCCATCGACGCCCAAGGAAAGACACGCGGCGGCAACACGGACGCGATCACCCTGAATCTGAAGCCGGAAACGAAGGCGCGCGTGGAGCAGACGGGCATTCGCCTGCTCAGTCGCCTCGACTTGCCGCCGGGGCGTTATCAACTGCGGTTCGCGGCGCACGACACGAATGGCGGCAATATCGGATCCGTGCTCTACGACCTCGACGTGCCCGACTTCAGTAAAGGCGCGCTCAACATGAGCGGTGTGGTGCTCACGTCGGCGAGCGGCTCCGCGCAGCCGACCGCGCGCCCCGACGAGCAGCTGCGCGACGCGCTGCCAGGTCCGCCCATTGCGCTCCGCTCGTTTCCCCAGAGCGACGTCATCGCGCTGTTCACCGAGGTGTACGACGCCGACGGCGACAAGCCGCACAAAGTGGACATCGTGTCGACGGTCACGTCGGACACCGGGCAAGTACTGTTCAAGGCCGATGAACAGCGCGACTCGGCTGATCTCGGCGGCAAGCGCGGCGGGTACGGCTACATGACGAAGATTCCGATGAAGGATCTGCCGCCCGGCGCGTATGTGCTCAAAGTCGAAGCGAAGTCGCGCCTCGGTGCGGGAGCGACGACGGCGCGCGAAATCCGCTTCACGGTGGCCGGCGCGCCCCCAGCGCCTGGACGATGACGGCGTGGACCGCCGGGCTGGTCGTCGCGGCACTGCTGCAGACCGGCGGGATGCTCGCTCAGCCGATGACGACGATCGCGAAGGGAACCGACAGCGCCGTGGAATCGCCGCGCCAGGTCACGGCGCGAACGCAGGCGGAGTGGACAGCGCTATGGCGGGAGCACGCGAGGGAACGGCCGCTGCCGGACGTCGACTTCACGCGCGACATGGTCGTCGGGGTTTTTCTGGGGACCCGGCCAACCGCCGGATTCGGCGTCGAGATCGTCGGGACGCGGCAGGACCACGGCTCGCTGGTGGTCGAATACCGGGAGACGCGGCCGGGCCGCGACCGGATGACGGCGCAGATCATCACGGCGCCGTATCATCTGGTGGCCATCCCCAGATATACCGGCGCCGTCACCTTTCAGCAGCTCACGAAAGAGTGAAGAGCTGCCGCTCTCAGCTCGAGCTCTTGCCGCTTACTTTTTCTTCGTGGCCGCCGCATTCTTTGCGGCCGGCTCCTTCGCGTCGGCGCCTTCCAGCTTGGCCACCTTCTTCGGCTTCGGCACCGTGCCGTTCGCGTGCGAGAAGTTGAAGTTGTTCGCCTTCATCTTCGCGTTCCACGCGGACTCGATGCGGATCGTCTGCACTTCGTTCGGCTGAAGCAGCGTGATGATGCCTTTGCCGCCGCTGACCACGACGCCCTTGTCGTCGTACCACGTCTCGTCAACCGTAAAGCGCGCGATCGGCGCCTTCGACACGTTCTTCACTTGAAACGTGGTGACGACGGTGTCTTTTTCTTTCTTGGTGGTTGGGCTGGTGAACTCAACGTCGGCCGGGCCTTTGAGCGGCGGCGTGAACTTCTTGCCTGCGAGTACCGACTGCATCGGCGGAGCTTGCGTGGCTTGGGCGAGCGCGGTGCCGGCGACGAGGCAGGCGCCGGCGAACGTCGCGGCGAGAGCGATGCGCGCGCGATTCATAAAATCCTCCTGGACATGGGACGCGAAGCGAAAAACGGCAGCAGAATTATATCAGTTATCGGCGTAACCCCTTCGGGCCTTTACATTTCGCCGTTCCAGTCTTCGGGCTCAGGGCTCACTGAGCGGAAGATCTCCATGTGCCACTTGCCGCCGCCCCACGGCTCGATGACCTCCGCGGCGACCACGTCGACCAGCAGCTCCGAGAAGAGGCGCCCTTCCGGATCGCCTTCGAGGTGGTACGCGGGCTCATCCCAGCCGAAGTTCGGGTAGAGCGTCAGCGTGAGAAACAGATCGAAGCCATCGTCCACGACGATGAGCTGGCCGCAGGGGCGCTTCAGCGTGGAATGATAGATGAGGTATTTCTCCGCGCTGTGAGCGCGGATGTAGCGCTTCAGCGCGAACTCGCGCGCGACAATTTCCTCGACCGCGATTTTCTTGTCCCAGCAGTCGCGGCAATATTTCTCTTCGCCGCGAGGCTCCGATACTTCTTTGGCACCGCACAGCGCGCAGCGCGCCTTGACGACGGTCTTGCGTGGCATAATCCTGAATTGTAGCCCATGCAACGACCCAGACATGCCGGACTCAGGCACCTTGCGCTGAACGCGCGCGATCTCGACGCGATGAAGCGCTTCTACGTGGACCTGCTCGGCTTCGCGGTCGAATGGGAGCCCGATCCCGACAATGTGTATTTGTCGTCGGGCGTCGATAACCTGGCGCTGCACCGCGCAGCGGGCGGACACACAGGTCCGCCCCTACAGCACGCCGTGACTGCTGCGGACGCCGACGTTCGGACCGACCCAACCAACGTCGTAGGGGCCGACCCAACCGAAACCGCAGGGGCCGACCGGCGTGTCGGCCCTGGCGCGCTCGATCATCTCGGCCTCATCGTCCGCCATGCCGACGAGGTGGATCAGTGGGCTGCGTTTTTGGAGAGCAAGGGCGTGACGTTGAAGGCGCGGCCGAAGACGCACCGCGACGGCGCGCGCTCGCTGTATTTTCAAGACCCGGACGGCAACAGCGTCCAGATCATTCACCATCCGCCGATCAGCCAGAAAATCTGAGGATTTGAGGGTTCGCGTCTCACCGTGTGACCGTGCTCTTTTCCAACGCCGGCACGTACATCCGCGTCGCGTATTCCTTCACCATCCGGCGCGCGGAGAATTGCGGCGCGACCGATCGGATCGCTTCTTTCACCGTCATCAGCCAGCGCCGCGGCACGTCCATGTGATCGCGATCGTAGAACGCCGGGACGACCTCTTCCTCGAGTAACCGGTAGAGCGCGTTGGCGTCGGCCGCGTCGACCTCGTCGTAGTTGTTCCCGATGACGCCGCCGTCGATCACCCAGCCGTTCCGGCCGTCGAACCCTTCGGCCCACCATCCGTCGCCGATGCTCAGGTGCGGGACGCCGTTGACGGCCGCTTTCATCCCGCTCGTGCCGCTCGCTTCGAGCGGCTTGCGCGGGTTGTTCAGCCACACGTCGCAGCCCTGGACGAGGAAGTGCGCCACGTGCAGATCGTAGTCGTCCACGAACGCCACGCGGCCGGCGAACAACGGGTCGAGCGCGCGCTTGTAGACGCGCTGCAGATGATGCTTGCCCACATCGTCGGCCGGGTGTGCCTTGCCCGCGAAGATCAGCTGCACCGGCCGGCCGGCCGCGTTGAGGATCCGCGCGAGGCGATCGGGATCGTGGAAGACGAGCTCGGGGCGCTTGTAGCCTGCGAACCGCCGCCCGAAGCCGATTGTCAGCGCGCGGGGCTCGAGCAGCGTGCCCGCGGCGACGACGCGCGGGATGCCGACGCGCTCTTCGGTCCAGCGCTGGCGTGCCCGCTCGCGGACGAACGTGAAGAGGTAGCCGCGCAGCGACTGCCGGACGCGCCAGAGCTCTTCGTCGGGAATCGCGAGGATGCGATCCCACAGCGCCGGCTCGTCGTGTCGATCGAGCCAATCCGCTCCGAGATAGGTCGTGAAGAGGTCCGCAAGCTCGCTGGCGATCCACGTCGGGACGTGCACGCCGTTGGTGATCGCCCGGACCGGCCGATCCGGCTCCGCGACGCCGGGCCAGATGTCCCACATCGCCCGCGTCACCTGGCCGTGCAGCTGGCTGACGGCATTGGTCGTGCCGGCCGATCGCAGGGCGAGCGCGGTCATGTTGAACTGCGGGCCGGCGCCGTTGTCGTGCGCGCCAAGCGCCAGGAACTTGTCGCGATTGGATCCGAGCGTGCCCCAGCAGTTGGCGAGGTGCTTCTCGACGACCTGAAACGGGAACGCGTCGTGGCCGGCCGGGACCGGCGTGTGCGTCGTGAAAATCGTCGTTCGCCGGATTTCCTCGAGGGCATCATCGAAGGACGAGCCCGCCTCGATGAGGTCGCGAATCCGCTGCAGGACGACGAAGCTGGCGTGTCCTTCGTTCAGATGAAACACCGACGGCGCGGAGCCGAGCGCTTTCAGCGCGCGGACGCCGCCGATGCCGAGCACAATTTCCTGCTGCACACGCGTTTCGCGATCGCCGCCGTAGAGGCGCGCCGAGAGCTCGCGATCCCATGGGGCGTTCTCTTCGAGGTCGGTGTCGAGCAGGTACAGCTTCACACGGCCGATGCGCACGCGCCACACGGCCACGAGCACGGAGCGATCGTCGAGCGGCACCGCGGTGATGCACGGTTTGCCGTCCGGTGTCATCGCCGGCTCGATCGGGGCGTCGGCCCAGTTCAGGCGCTCGTAGCTTTCTTCCTGCCACCCCTCAGACGAGACGTGCTGGTGAAAATACCCCTGGGGATACATGAAGCCGACGCCGATGAGCGGCACACCGAGGTCGCTCGCTTCCTTGCAGTGATCGCCGGCCAGCACGCCGAGGCCGCCGGCGTAGATCGGCAGCGACTGGTGCAGCGCGAACTCGGCGGAGAAGTACGCGATCGACTGGCCCGCGACCTGTGGAAAGGTGTCGGCATACCACGTGTTGCGCGCGGCCCGCGCGTTGTCCAGCGCCGCCAGTGCACGATCGTAGAGCGACAGAAACTCCGGATCGACTGCGGCCGCATCGAGAACGGCGCGCGGAATCGTCCAGAGCATCCGCACCGGATTGTGCGCGGTGGCACGCCACAACGCGTAGTCGAGGCGCCGAAACAGCGTGCGAGCTTCGCTGTGCCAGCTCCACCAGAGATCGATGGCGAGCTCATCGAGGCGTGCGATCCGCTCAGGAAGGGGAGGCAGGGTGGCGTATCTGGTCATGTACGATTAGTGATCAACGATTCAGAATCCAGGATGTCTGTTCGAGCGGTGAAAACATCTAGGGGTGAACACGCCCGTTGTGATCGTCACACGCGCCGACGAGCGCCGCGAACTTGGCGAGATCGATGTTGCCGCCCGATACGACCGCGACGACTTTGCCGGTGCCGGCGCGTCCGCTGAGCGCCGCGGCGATCGCGCAGCCGGCGGCGCCTTCGGCGATGATGTGCATGCGCTCGGCGACGAGCTTCATGCCGCGCGCGACCTCGTCGAGCGAGACGACGAGCGATCCCGACAGCGTGGAGAGCAGCGGCCACATCGTGTCGAGCACGGACTTGCCGCCGGCGCCGTCCACGAACGACGGCTTCCATGCGTCGAAGAACATCGGGCGGCCTGCCGCGAGCGACGTGGCGAGCGGTGCGGCGGTCTCTGGCTCCGCGGCGTAAATCCTGGTGTCGGGCTTCAGCCCGTGGACGGCGGCTGCAATCCCGGCGAGCAGCCCACCGCCGCCGAGCGGTGCGACGATGGCGTCCACGTCGGGGAGATCTTCGAGGATCTCGAGGCCGGCCGTGCCGTTGCCGGCGATGAACCGGTCGTCGTCGAACGGATGCACGAAGTGCCCGGTCATGCGATCTGACGTGTGCGCAATCACCGTTTGCCAGCACTCGTCGTAGGTCGCACGGACGATCGTCGCGCCCAGCCGCTCGATCGCGCGCAGCTTCGTGGCAGGCGCCGTGTCCATCACCATCACGGAGCAGCGCGCGCCGGCTTTGCGCGCGGCAAACGCGACACCCTGCGCCGCGTTGCCGGCGCTGACGGTCCAGACGCCGTCTTTCAACTGGGCGGCCGACAATTGGCGCACGGTGTTGTATGCGCCGCGGATCTTGAACGAGCCGATTGGCTGCAGCACTTCGAGCTTCAGATACAGCTCGGACAGCGCGGGCCCGGTCGATCCGGCTTCGTGTGGCAGATCGAGGCGCACGAGCGGGGTGCGGACTGCCGCCGCGTACACGGCGGTGGCGGCGTCGCGGACAGCAGCCAGTGAAATGTGTCGAGAGGCAGTCGTGGTCACGGTGGTGCGATCGTAGTCGCCCCTGCTGAGAGCGTCAATGATCGCAACGCATCTCAGCCGTACGTGCAGTCGCGTCAGTCAGCTCGAAGAACGTGCATGGGCTCGGTCGTGGCCGCGCGGTACGCCGGCAGCAATCCCGCTCCCGCGGCGACGCCCACGAAGGCGACTGACGCGATCATGAGCGTGGAAAGATCGTTGGACGAGAGTCCAAACAAGAGTGAACCGATCAAGCGGCCCGCGGCCAGCGCGGACGGCACGCCGAGTCCGATGCCGATCGACGCCACGAGAAGACCTTCTCGGAGCGTCATGATCACGACCGATCGTTGACTCGCGCCAAGCGCCATCCGTATCGCAATCTCGCGCGCGCGTCGGGCGACGCCGTACGCCAGGAGACCATAGATGCCGAGGCACGCGAGAAGCACCGCCAGCGCCGCAAAGAGAGAGGAGACCCCGGCGATCACGCGTTCCTGCCGCAGCGCACGATCCACCTGCTCGTCGAGTCGAAAGGTCGCCATCACGTACTCGCGGCCAAGCGACGCGATCGTCTCGCGCGTCGCCTGTGCGGCCGCCGCCTGATCGCGGTCAGCGCGAATGCTGACCGTGGGAAATTGCGTCGCGCGCACGTCCTGCAGCCAGGGCCTGAAGACGACCGGCGTATCCGGCTCTCGAAGATCGCCGATCGACGCATCGTCGACGACGCCGACGATCTCGAGCGAGAGACGCGCGGTGCCTGTGCCCGTCGTGATCTGCCGTCCGAGGGGGTTTTCAGCCGGAAACATCTTGCGGCTCAGCGCCACGTTGACGATCGCCACGGGCGTCGCGTGCGAATCGTCGCTCCATGAAAAATCGCGGCCCTGGAGCCGCGTCATACCGAAGGTCTCGAAGAATCGCGGGGACACCAGCTCCGGCAGTCCACGGACCTCGACGCCGCGATCCGATGCGTAGGTCTGGCCGACCGTCTCGAAGAGATGAGGAAAATCGAAATAGGCCGGAAACCTCCGCGAGAGCGCGACAGACTGGACGCCTGGAACGTCGGACAAACGCCGAACCAGTTCCGGATAGTAGGCGGACTCCACGATGCCCCGATAGCCGTTCGGCTGCGACGTCACGCGGCTCCAGAGGACGCCTTGCGTCTGAAACCCGAAATTGAGTGAGCGGATGTTCGAGAGGCTTCGTACGAACAGACCCGCACCGAACAGGAGCACCAGCGACAACGCGATCTGGCTCACCAGCAGCACTCGTCCCCATCGTCCGCCGGATGCGGCGACCGATCGGTCCGGGTGAACCCGGACGCGCGCCGGATCGCGCGACGCGAACCATGCCGGTCCGGCGCCGATCAGGATGCCGACGCTCACCGCGACCGCGGCCATGAGCGCCACGACGCGCCCGTCCGGCGTCACCGTCAGGGCCAGCCGCAGCGGACTCGCCCAGAGCGTCGTGCCAATGAATCGGCTGGCGATCCAGGCGAGAGGGAGCGCGCCCGTGGTGCCGGCGACCGACAGGAGCAGGCTCTCGACCAGCACCTGCTGAACCACTCGGGCGCGGCTGGCGCCGAGCGCCAACCGGATCATGAGCTGCTGATGCCTGGCAATCGCGCGGACCAGCAGAAGCCCGCTGAGATTTACGCAGGCGACCAGGAGCACGATCGCGGCGAGACCAACCAGCAAGAACAACGCGGGCGCGTACGAACGCCGCAGCAGTGAAAACCCGTTGCTCGCCGTTTCGACGTGGACACGTTCGCTTCGCGCCGCGTCCTGCGCTGCGGGTGTCTGTCCGACTTCCGGCGCGGCCGCCACGACAGATGGCCACAGCGCGCCGATTTCGCTTCGCGCTTGCCGGAGTGTGACGCCTGGCCGCAACCGGCCGACAATGCTGGAACCGTGAGCGGGGCGCTTGGGGTCGCCCGTGAGCTGGCGAAGGAGGCCGAGCGGCACGGCGAAATCAATGCCGCCATCGATTTGTAGCCCCGCGAAACCGGGGGGCGTCACGCCGATGACCGTGATCGGGATGCCGCTCACCTTCAGTACCCGTCCGACCACATCGGGATCGCCCAGGAAGACGCGCTGCCAGTACTCGTAGCTGAGGACGGCCACCGGCGCTCCGTCCGCCGGCGTCGGCGCGTCGTCGGTCGTGATCACGCGGCCACGAAATGGGCTGATGCCGAGGACGGCGTAGTACGCCGGCGTGACGCCCTCGACTGCGGCCAGCGACAGGGCGTCGTGCGTCTCGGTGGTGAGGAGGAAACCACCGGCATACAGCGTCTCGGACTCGAAGACGTGCTGTCGCGCCGAGAACGCCTCGAATGCCGGGACGTAAATCGATCGCGTCGCGACGCCGCGTTGATCTGTGACGGAGACGGCGCCCAACCGATCGGGCGCTCGAACTGGCAGCGACCGCAGAACCACCGCGTTCAGCAGGCTGAACAGCGCGGCATTGGCGCCGATCCCGAGCGCGAGCGTCACAAGGAAGATGAGGGTGAATCCGGGAGCGAAGCGAAGCGCGCGGATCCCGTACCGGATGTCTTGTAGCAACGCGCGGCCCATGCACCACCTCGCGGTCGTCTTGAGTGACGCGCCAGATCATACTGCCGCGCGTTTCGATTGGATCCCTTCCTTATACGAATTCTGTCTGCAGAGTCCTAGCCTTGGCGAGGTCTGGCCAATGCTGGCGTCAGCTAGCTACGAGGTGCGCGCTTGACCGGGAACGGATTCTCAGTCCCCCAGACGATGTTTTCAGGAACGTTTTCTGGACCGCCTTGTGTGAGCAATCGCATCTTGCCCTGGTCCTGGAGAGCCGGTTTTACATACGACTGAGGGTTCGTGGGGTGGGCACACTGCTTTTCGTGTGACATTGTGGTCTCCTTCCAGCCTTTATGTGTTAACGGTGATGCACCGACCAGACCTCACTGACATCCATGTTTCAAGAGACAGCGCGGTGTAAATGGACAGCGAGTCCGTTCGCAGGCCCTGTGAAGCCGCATCCAAGGCCGAGAGCACACGCCTCGGCTCGACACAGCCGAGATCGGCGAGGACAGGCGACTCCAGAAGACGACTCAAGAAAGCACGCTCTCTAGCGAAGGCCCAACAGATCCGAGGGTTCAACAAGGAGCCCTTTGTGGACCGTAAGCGCACATCTTCGGGAAGCACTCCCTTCATCCCGACGCGAAGGATCGGCTTTGTGTGATAACTGTCCGTGCGAACCGAATACGGCAGGTTCAAGACGAACGCGAGCAGGCGTTGGTCGAGGAACGGGTGTTTCATGACGACGTCAGGAGCCGTGTTCCACCAAGCCGCCAGTGATGCGCCCACCCGCGACACGGCCCACTCGACGTCGTCTTCGTATCGGCTTCCACGCCGGCGGCCCTGGCGGTCCCTGCGGGTCAGGCGTTTGGCCATGTTCGCTCGGTTCCAAAACCCCTTTGTCAGCCAGGTCGCCGACGACAGTCGGGATGTATCTGTGACGAAGTCGACCTGAGAATCCACCATGGGCCGGAGAATGTACCGATAGGTCGTTCTCCAAAGCGACGACCGTGTGGCAATCGTCCATCGACACAATTCGGTGGCGGCTTCACGAATGCGGCCCTTCCACACCAGATCGACAACGTGAGCGGCTGTGACCGGTAGATATAGGTCGGGTCCTGCTCCGGTCAAGATGGTCGATCCGCCACGGCTACGGACCAGACGTTGGATCGAGCGGTCCCGCGCGTAGAATGGATAATCCCGCGTCGGTTGGTCCGTGTGAGGAGGAGGCGCACCGTCTGTACGCCACGGCCAGTCATCCACCACACGCTCATTGCTCGTTCCGAATCGTCTAATGACGGAGTCGGCGAACCGATGGTCGTCTCCGCCACCCAATGAATCCGTCATGGTAATCGTCCCACCAAGGCGGCGGCTGGTGCCTGTGGACTCCCTGATCGTCTCGGCAATCGAGACGACAGACGAAGAGTCGAGGCCGCCTGACAGGTGGGCCCAGGTGGCTTGGTTCGGTAACAGATGCCGGTGAACCGCTGTGCGCGTCAAGGCACAAAACTGTTCGGCGACCTCGTTCAGATGCGCGCGGCTATGGCGACCATTCGGGCGAGGTGACCAATATTGGTTGACTCTGACACACCCGTTTCGCCATACCAGGACTGAGCCTGGCGGCACTGGACTTATCCCAGACCAAATCGTTCGATCGGTACAGACGCCATCAACAGCAATAAAAGCGGCGATGAAGTCGAGATCGTATTCGCGCCTGCCCTCGAACCCATCGAGCGAATCTGAAAACGAAATATCGCCGTCGCGGACCTGATAGTAGAGCGGCTGCAGTCCTAGATGGTCACGAATAGCCACGACCTCGCTTGATTCGGTATTGCGATAAACGAGAGCAAACTCTCCCACCAGGCCAGAAAACGCGCCCGCGCCGATGTGCTCGTAGTCTGCGATGACGCGCCGGAGTTCGTGTGCCTGGCGCAGCCCGGGTTCAATCGCTGACAGATGTTCCGTATCCAAATCGGCGGTTCCGATGATCTGAACAGGCGGATCCGCAATCAGCACTCTTGCTGTTTCACTCAATCGAAGGTTGAAGCCACCGTTGTGATCGTCGGCCAACCGGTTTTTCGAGACAGAAACAACAAACATCAAATCACGTCTTAATTGAGCGTCGCGCAGCGCTCCGCTAGAGGCGAATCGCTGGAAACGCTGTGAAATGAGTCAGATACTCCGGCTCGTCGTTAATCGGCCTTCCCGCGTATTCGATCCACGCATGCGCCTTGAACGGAAAGGGACCCACGCCGAGTCTCAAGTCAACCGGAAAACCAGAACGACGCGCGAACCAGAGGAACACCAGACTTCGTTCGAGGCAGTCAGCCTGGAATGGATAGACGGCACCAGACCACGCGATTCGACAATTTACCTGTTCGATCCACGCTTCCGGGATCGGCTCGTTTGCGAGACTCTTCGCTCCGTCCGCAATGTGAAGCAGCGACCGCAAGGCGATGCATTTGGCTGCCAAATGAAAGGCTGCCAGCGCGACAAGGCAGCCAAGGTGGGTTGGCGCACGCACGTTCGAGGAACCGCGACTCGTCTCCGTGCGCTCTTGCCGGCCTGATTGAGTCTGCGGTCCTCGGGTGGCGGGGCCGCGCGGCGACAATTCATCAGGCGTTATTAACTTCGCTCTTCTGAGCTCACGGACGATATCGCGAACATCCGACATCGCCGAAGCCACAGGATAGTGTGAATCGAGTTCTTCCACGAGGGCGCCGCCGATGCGAGCAATCGAGTCGCCGCGGACAATGTGATTCCATACCACGCTGCCACTCGCGTTCAGCGTGTGGTAGCGCCCGGTCTTGAGATTCAATAGCGCCGTGGCGCCGACGGGCTGACACCAGAACACGCCTTCATCAGGGCGCCATCGCGACTCATTGTCTACGGGGGCTTCCATGGCGATGTCATCTGCGACGTGAACAACGGCGTTTGCGGCTTTGACCGCTCCGCGCGCGAGTAGAATCCGCCGAAAGTGGGAAGGCTTACAACCGCGAATAGAGCGTGGTGCATGCGATTGAGGCGAATTGGTTGCGTCGGTATCGCTTTTCTTATCCGGATTGGGTTGAGTTGCGTCAGGCTCATGGCTACATGTTGAAAGGGTTGGGAGCCGACAACTCACTGTATGCGATCGCCCTTTGATCAGGCGTTGTTGATCCGACCACGCTGGGCTCGTGGGGCTGTCGATCGGATTCAGGCTCTCGCAGGCGATCCTCACACCGATCCGGATCAGCTCGTGGAAAGGCTTAAGGAGCTGTTCGCGAGAATTCCCCGGGCCCAAACGTATCTCGAGACAATCTTCCTCCGGGGCTTGTTGGCGGAGTTCCTTCTGTATCGGCTTGCACGAGTCGGCATGGCGCCGTCGAAGGCGGCGTTGGCGCTGATGCGGTCGGAGTCGCTGTCGCCCACCCTCGATACGACTCGGCCAGAGCGAGCATCGACACACCCCAAGGTTGCAGCCGCACTCGGCTTAATTGCCGATCTGTGTCACCGACCAGATGTGCGTCTCAACGACGTCGCGACCATGGTGCATCTCAGTCCGTGGCATCTTTCACGCCTGCTGCGTCTGCACAGCGGTGCAGGTTTTGCGGCACACGTTCGACAGGCTCGTCTGTCCCGTGGCGCGGCGCTACTCGAGTCATCGTCGCTGAGCGTGAAGGAAATCGCCGGCGCCGTCGGCTACAAATGGGCGAGAGATTTCTCGCGTGATTTTGCCAAGCTGTTCGGCTTGCCGCCGCACAAATGGCGGCGGCTTCGATCATGAGTGCGGTCGGTCCGATGCTACCTCTGATATTTCGGAGAGGAAGTGCCGATCGATGAACGCCGTCACCTCGTCGATCGACGAATAGCCGACGGTGGTGCAATGCGCGTCGCAGTTGCCGGTGATGAGGCGCGACACAGCGCCGTGACGCGCCGTGTCGTACAAGAGCACGACGCGTTGGCCGGACGCGCCGGCTCGTCCGAGGACGAAGCCGACCTCGAAGCCGACGCCGTAGCTCGATCCGGACGCCTCCGCAACGAGCACGTCGCAGCGCGAGAGCCATTCGAGATCGCGCCGATAGACGTCGGCTTCGCTCAGCCTCGACTCGGCCTCATTCACATCGTCGGCCAGCAGGTGCTTCGTCAGAACGTCGTGGCCGAGTGCGGTCAGACGATCGCAGATCGCCCGGCCCGCGAGCACGCCGCCTCGATCGCCCCGAACGGTGCACGCGAAATAAACAGTCATCAGTCGCCAGTCATCAGTCGTCAGCCTCGGTCGTCAGTCATCAGTCTCAGTCGTCAGTCATCGTTTCAACAGCTCCCGCAGCTTGTCGATCGGAATGGCTTCCGCCGTGCCGGAGCGCGAGGTGACGGTCGTCGCCTGCAGCAGCGAATTATAGACCGCCTCTTCGGTCGCCTCCAGAACGGCTTCGAACAGCGGCGAGGTCGCGTCGACCGGCAGCGTCGCGTGTCCGCGGATCGCCGTGTCGTCGAACCGGCTGCGCACGTCGGGCGAGGTCGAGAACGCGATCGCGAAATCGCCGCTGCCGTTGCTGAACGACGATCCGGTCCGGGCCAGGCCGAACACCGCGCGGGCGGCGAGCCGCCGCAGATCGCGCGCGTCGAGCGGCGCGTCGGTCGCGACGACCAACATGCACGACCCGTCAGCGGACGCCGAATCCAGCGGACCTGCCGTCCCTGCATCGACACCGGGTCTCCGTCCACCCGCCACGCCACGGGCGGCACGCCGGCTCGGCGGCTGCAGCAGCTTGAACAGCGGCACGCCGGCCATCGTCAGGTTGCCGCCGAAGTTCGTCTGCGCGAGCACGCCCACGGTGTATCCCATACGATCGATCCGGCGCGATGATGTCCCGATGCCGCCTTTCCATCCGTAGCAGATTGTGCCGGTCCCCGCGCCGACGGTTCCTTCGGGCACTGGTCCGCTCTTCGCGTTTCGAATCGCCTCGAGGACGTGATCGCCCGTGACGTGGAGCCCGCGAATGTCGTTCAGGCCTCCGTCGTTCGTTTCGCCGATCAGGGCGTTGACCGATCGCACCTGCTCGTTTCCCGGCTGCGCCAGCGTGTAGCGGACGACCGCGTCCATCGCCATGCCCACGCTCAGCGTGTTGGTGAGGACAATCGGCGTCTCGATCGTGCCGAGCTCCGCCACCTGCGTCGATCCGGCGAGCTTGCCGAACGCGTTCCCCACGAACACCGCGCCCGCGACCTTGTCCTGAAAGACGTTGCCCTCGTGCGGGACGATGGCGGTGACGCCGGTCCGCACATCATCGCCAGCGATGATCGTCGTGTGCCCGACACGCACGCCGGCCACGTCGGTGATGGCGTTGAGCGCACCGGGTGGATACACGCCTGGAGCCACGCCGAGATCACGCGCGCGCGGCTTCGACTGGGCGGTCACAACCGCCAATGCCGAGATCGCGGAGACCGCAGAGAGCGTCATCAGCAGCACCAGGATCCTCCGCGAGGTGAGTGGGCGCTTCGTTTGAGCGGTGCCCGTGCCTGTCATGCCTCCAGCCTTGCGATCTGCGCAGACAGCTGCTCGAGCCTCGCCAGGATCTCGCTGTGCCGCATCGTGTCGGCATTCGGCTTCTTGCCCGAGAAGAAAATCGCGCCGCTCGGGTCGATGACGGCGCTCTCGATCTCCTCGAGCGAGGCGAACCCCTGCTTGTGCGCCGCCGCCTGCAGTTCGCTCATCGTGATGAGCTCTCTGCGGAGACAACTCTCCAGCACGACGCCGTTCTCGATGATGACGTCCGGCTCACCTTCGACGAAGCGCTCCAACTTCTCGTGGTTGAAGAGAAATTTCACCACGAGGTAGTTGATTAACAGCAGCGTGGAGGCCCCAATCAGGCCGCCCGTGACGGTGTTGTCGTCGCCGATGATCGCGTTCTGCACGGTGTTGGACAGCGTGAGCAGCACGACGAGGTCGAACGGGTTGAGCTGTGCCAGCTCGCGTTTGCCGGCCAGCCTGAGGGCAACGATCAGAAACACGTACACGACGATCGGGCGAAGAATCTTCTCCGCGATCGGCAAGCCCAGCGCGAACATGTCGTGAATAGTGTGCAGCTCCATGGCGTGATCCTACGCGATGATTCAGGCGACCGACGCCGGCTTTGTCCGGCACTCGCCTCTGGTCCACACAGTTTCTTTATCTTGTCTAACCTCGGGCCGGCCGCGGCGGTTTAAGATCGTGGCTATTGCGACGTGTTTCGACGGTCGTCCTGCTCCTTTCGGCCGCGCTGGCGATTAGCTGCGCGCGCGTTCCTCCTCCCCCCTATCCGCTGAACTTTTCGCTGTCCGGTGAGACGCCGCGACTGATGCAGGCGTCGCAAGAAATCGCCGTGCCGATCGGCGTCACGAATACAGGAGATCGCACGTGGGATCCCGCGCGAATCCACGTGTCGTACCACTGGCTCTGGATCGTGCCGCGGGAGCTCCGTTACCGGTCGAGGACCGTACCGTTTCAGGACGGCGTGCGGACAACGCTTCCTGCGCCGGTCCCGGCTCGCGCCGCTGCGGCCGTCGACGCGCGCATCCTCGCGCCCTCGTTCCCCGGCCTGTACTGGCTGCAGTGGGACATGGTGGACGAGGGGACGACGTGGTTCGCGCAGGTGGCGCCGCGCCAACCGCGCCGGCTCGTGATCGTCGTGCCGCCACTCCTGCTGTGGTGGGCGCCGCTGCCGCTCGTGCTCGCGCTCGCAGGGTCGTCTATCCTCGGCCGGTGGCGGCGAGGGCAACATGTATCGTCGTGGCTCGCAGCGTTCGGGTTGACGGCTGACGTCTGGTGGTGCGCCGCGCTCCTCTTCGCGAAACCGCTGATGCTCGTGCGCGACGCACTGCTCGAGCCGACGGCTGTCGCCTATTGGCTGACGCTGACGGTCGCGCTGCTCCTCCCGATTCTCGTCATGCTCCTGCTGCCGCGCCGGCTCCGTGCGTGGATGCTCGTGGCCATCGGCACGTTCGGGACGCTCGTCATGTTCGGCGACGTCGTCTACTACCGGTTCTTCGGCGACATCCTGTCCGCCCCGGCGCTGCTCGGCGCGCATCAAACCGGCCATGTCCTGGGATCGATTCGCAGCCTGCTCAGCATCGACGTTGTCTGGCTGTTGGTCGACGTGCCGTGTGCCGCGTGGCTGGCGATCGAGTTGAGCAGGGTGCACGCCCCTGAGCTGGCCGGGCGTCGTCGTGCGTTGATCGCGGTCATGTCAACGGCCGTGGTGGCCCTGGCCGGCGCCGCCATGTCGGCGCCCCGCGTGCTGGCGTCCACGCCGCTCGATCAGATGTTCCGCGATCGCGCAGTCGCCGAACAGCTCGGGCCGTTCGGTTATCACGCGTACGACGGCTGGCACTACGCGCGCGCGACGCTGCTCCGGCCACACGCGTCGGAGGCGCAGGTCCAGGAGGTGCGTGCCTGGTTTGCGCAGCGTGCTCCGCTGCGGTCTGCCGCAGGCCCGTACCGTGGCATCGCCGCCGGGCGCAACCTGATCGTGATTCAGGTCGAGTCGCTGCAGGATTTCGCCGTCGATTATCACGTGGACGGCCAGCAGGTGATGCCGCACTTACACCGCTGGACCGAGGACGCGGTGCGCTTCACCAACGTGACTGACCAGACGAGCGAAGGGCGCACCTCCGACGCCGAGTTCACCGCGATGACATCGCTGCTGCCACTCGATCACGGCGCCGTCGCGTTCCGCTTCCCCGGCAACCACTACGTCGGTACGCCGCGCGTGCTGGCGGAGCACGGCTATCACACGTTGTCGGCGGTTCCGTTCGAGTCGGGCTTCTGGAATCGAAACGTGATGCATCCGTCGTACGGATTCCAGCGGAGCCTCTTCGAGCCTGATTTCGTGATGACCGAACAGATCGGCTGGGGCCTGAACGACCATGATTTTCTGCAACAGATGGTCCCACGGCTGGAGCAGCTGCCGCAGCCATTCGCCGCGTGGCTGATCACGCTGTCGCTGCACCATCCGTTCGAGGACTTTCCCCAACGGCACAAAGTGTTGAAGCTCGGCGCGCTCGAAGGCACGTCGTTCGGCAATTACCTGCACACGATGCATTTTTTCGATCAGGCGCTCGCCGACTTTCGGGCGGCGCTCGATCGCGACGGGCTCCTGGGGAACAGCATCGTCGCGATCTTCGGCGATCACGATGCCGGCTTTCAGCACGACCGCGCGCTGGCCGAGACGATCGGTATCGCGCCGACTGACGCCGGGTGGGAACGGGCGGATCGCGTCCCGTTCTTCGTGCGCGTGCCCGTGGCAGGCGATGGGCGCAGCGTGCCGCCTGGCGCGCGCGATCTAGCGGCGGGCCAGACCGACTTTGCGCCGACGCTGCTGGCGCTGCTCGGCATCGACGCCGCACCGCTGCCGTATGCCGGACGCAATCTGCTCGGCGCGGCTGACGATCCACCGCTGCTGCGGCCGTACGGTGACTGGCTCGACCGCCGGCATCTGTTCCTGGCCGGGACGGCCGCCAGTCGAGGGTGCTTCGATCTGGCTGCCGGGATTTTCGCCAATCGATCGGCGTGCGCCGACGCGGACGCGGCCGCACGTCTCGCGCGCGACATCGTGCGGCTCGTGGTCACCGATGACCTGCAGCAGCGGTTGCGCGACGGTTTGCACTGAACGGATTTCGAAACGCTCCACCACGGAGGACACAGAGGTCAATCCTTGGACCCGCCGGATTGAACTCCGTGTCCTCTGTGGTTGAGGGGTATGCCCGCCGATCGACCCTCTCCGCGTGTGCTCCGACGGCTCAGCGTTTCGAGCGCCCGTTACGTGCCAGCGAACGGCACTATAGAATGCTGGCACCGATGACTCAGCGTATCGTTCTCGCTATCGTGCTCCTTCTCTGCGCCGGCGCCTCCGCCCACGCACAAGATCAGCCGCCGCGTCTGCCGTTCTTCGTCGTCGATCTGCACGGCGCGTTCCTGAATTTTCCGTCAACCCAGGATTTGGCTGACAGCCGTGGCCTGGTGCTGGGCCAGTTGCCGGGCGCGGCGATTGGGGGCGATCTCGCGGTCCACGTGTATCCGCTGCGCTGGCGCGCGATCACCTTCGGCATCGGCGGCCGGGTGATGGGCGCGCGGGCCCGCGAGGTTCCTGCGGCGGCCGCCGATCAGACGACGTTGACTCCTGTGACGGAACGCTTTCTCACCGGCGCCCCGGAGCTCTCCTTCAACTTTGGCAGCGGCAACGGCTGGAGCTACATCAGCGGTGGAATCGGCCGATCGGTCTGGCAGGTGGTGCCAGACGGCTCCGATCCGCAGGCCGCAGACGAGGAGCGGCTGCAGACGAGCAATTACGGCGGCGGTGCGCGGTGGTTCATCAAGAAACACCTCGCGTTCAGCTTCGACGTGCGCTTCTACGGCATCAAGGCCGGGACTCCCTCGCCCGGCTTCACCAAGGGCGGCCCGCGCACGAGTCAGCTCGTGATCGGAGCAGGGGTGTCGCTCAAGTAATCTTCATTCCCCGCGTAGCGCGATCATGGGATCGACGCGCGTCGCGCGCCGGGCAGGCATGTAGCTCGCCAGCGCGGCGACGCCGATAAGCGCAGCCGCCACCGAGACGAACGTCGCCGGATCGCTCGGGCTCACGTGAAACAGCAGGCCGCGCATGACGCGCGCGGCCGCCAGCGCGAGCATCAAGCCAATCGCGACGCCGCCGACGGCGAGCCGGCAGCCCTGCCCCACGACCATGCGCCTCACATCGGTCGGCCGCGCGCCGATCGCCATGCGCACGCCGATTTCGTGCGTGCGCTGCGTCACCGAATAGGCCACCACCCCGTAGACGCCGACGGCGGCCAGCGCCAGCGCGAGCCCGCCGAGCAGCACGAACAGCAGCATGTTCAGCCGCCGGTCCGACGTCGAGTCGGCGACGACCTGCGCCATGGTCGTGACGTCCGAGATGCCGAGATCCCGGTCGACTTGGTCGATCGCCGCCCGTGCGTACACCGTGGCGGCGATCGGATCGCCGGTCGTGCGAATCGCCCACGTCATCCCCGGAACCGCCGCGGTGTCCGGGCCCATACCGAATCGGAACTGGGTGTGCGGGCGATACATCTCCGCGCGAGCCGGGGCGTCGAGCCCACGATGCCGCACGTCGGCGACGATGCCGACGACGGTCAGCCAACGCTCGTTGTCGCCCATCGTCATGCGTCGGCCGATCGGATTCGCGCCAGGCCAGTACTTCTTCGCCATCGTCTCGTTGATGACGATGACGGGAAGGGTGTCCTGCTGATCCGCATCCGTGAATAGCCGCCCTCGGACGAGCGGCGTCCCGAGCGCTTCGAAGTACCCCGGTGTGATGATCTGCCAGTCTGCCGCCGGATGCTGACGCCCTCGAGGCGGCAGACCCTCAACGCGAATGCCCCAGTCGCCGCGCGTGCTGGCGAGCGGCAGGCCGGTGACGGCGCCCGCGGCCTCGACGCCGGGCGCTTCGCGCAGCCGCTGGCCGATGTCGCGATACGCGCGCGCCATGCTGCCGGCGTCGGCGTAGCGTGCAGGAGGCAAAGACGTGCGGAGCGTGAGCACATGCGACGGATTGAACCCGGAATTCACGTCCAGCAGTGCGGAGAAGCTGCGGGCGAGCAGCATCGCTGCGGCGACGAGCACGACGGATGCGGCGATTTCAGAGACGACGAGCGTATTGCGGAGCCAGCCGGTGGCGACGCGCGAATCGCGTCCGCCGTCCTTCAACGCGGGCTGCAGATCGGCGCGCGATGCCTGCATCGCCGGTACGAGACCGAAGAGCACGCCGGTTGCGAGCGCGATCGCAGCAGTGAACGCAAGCACGCGGCCGTCGATGGCGATGTTCTGTACGCGGGGAATCCGCAGCGGATCGAGCGCCACGAGCGCGTGCACGAGCGCGAACGCGAGGGCGGCGCCGGCAAGGCCGCCCGTCGCCGACAGCACCATCGCCTCGGTGATGAGCTGGCGCACCAACCGCGCGCGGCCCGCGCCGAGCACCGTCCGGATCGCGATTTCCTTCTGTCGACCTTCGGCGCGCGCCAGCAACAGGTTCGCCACGTTCGCGCACGCAATCAGCAGCACGGCGCCGACGGCGCACAGCAGCAGCAGGAGTGCCGGCTGAATCGCGCCAAAGACCTCGTCCGTCGCGCGGACGAGCGTGACACCGAATTCGCGGTCGTACTGATTGGGAAACCTGGCGTGAAAGCCGCCAGTGATCGTGTCCATCTCGGACTGCGCCCGATCGACGCCGGTGCCCGGCGCAAGACGGCCGAGCGCGAACAGCCCGTGATTACCGCGGTCCTGTGGGTCGGTCGGTCCGAGCGCGATCGGCACCCACAATTGCGTGACCTCGCGACTTGCGTAGTCGATCGGCAGACGCAGCGCCGCCGGCAGCACGCCGAGTATCGTGTACGGCGCGCCGTCGAGCGAGATCGTGCGTCCGAGGATCGATCGGTCGCCCCCGAACTGTTCACGCCACAGCCCCTCGCCGAGCATCGCGACACGATCGTGACCCGGCCGATCCTCGTCGTCTGTGAAGAGCCGGCCCGCGATCGGGCTGGCGCCAAGCGCGGTGAACACCGCCGGCTGCACCTGTGCCGCCCTGACGCGCAGCGGCTCTCCCGCGCCGGTCAGGTTGAACGACGTGTATTGGAAGCCGCCGACGTGCTCGAGGCTGTGTGCCTGATGCTGATAGTCGTCGAGTTCAGGCTGAGAGAGCCAGGTCTTGTTCCAATTGATCCAGTGACTCCACAGCATCACGACGCGGTCGGGCTGCTGGTAGGGGAGCGGCTTCAGCAGCACAGCGTTCACGATGCCGAAGATCGCAGTGTTCGCGCCGATGCCGAGCGCGAGCGTCGCGAGCGCCACGAGCGTGAATGCCGGTTGCGTCGCCAGCGTGCGCACCGCGTAGCGGAGATCCTGAAGGACTGTCGACACAGTGTGCCTCGCCGGTTAGACGGGGAGGCCGAAGGATAGGTTGCCACGAGAGACGCCGAGGGACTTGCCGCGGGGAATCGAGGCACAGACAGATTTGCCACAGAGGCACCGTCTGTGCCTCACTCGAACGAAAACGGCGGGTAGTCGTCCACGAGCAGCAGCAGGTACGCTTCGACGCGCAGCGCCCAGCGCATCGCGCCAATGGCCGGCTGCGCCAACCCGTCCGGATATCGGCCGGTGATGAGGATCGCGAACCAGGCGACGATCGTGATGATCCACCAGAAGCAGATGACGAAGAACAGCGCGATGGCGTGCGGGATCACGAGGAGCAGCCGCAGGGCGACCGTCAGCCGGTTGCGGCCGTCGGCCGGCGGATCGACGATGGTGAGGGTGACCGGATACGAGCCGTCGCCGAAGGGCGGGTAGTCGTCAACGAGGAGCATCACGTACGCGATCGCACGCGCGCGCCAGCGCAGCACCCACATCGTGATCTCGCGGATGCCCGCCACGTGCTGGCCGCTCAGCACGATGGTGAACCAGCTCACGATGGCGAGCAGCGACGCCGCCGCGCCCAGGAGGCCGGTGGTGCCGCCGATCGAGAGAATCGAGTGGGAGCTCGCCCACCCGAATTCACCCGCTATGCCGCCAACCAGAATGATGTGCGGCAACGCCAGAATCAATCGAAACGCCGTCGTCAACCGGTTCCGGTTCGTGAGCTGCGGCACGACGGTGATCGCGACAGGGTACGGCATCGGCGGGATCATACGCCTTTGCCGGCTCGCATCGATGTGCCATCATGCCCGCCATGCGAAAAATGATGACCGCGTTCGTCGTGACGCTGGCGGCGGCCGCCGCGCTCGTCGCGTCGCTCGCGGCGCAGCACGGATCGTCTTCGCCCGTGGAGCACGGGCGTCTGCGTTTGCACTATGTCCAGAAACCGATCGGCGTCGAGGACTACAAGATCGCGCGCGACGGAAACGTCCTCGAGCTGACGTCCGGCTTCGATTTCACGGATCGCGGCGGCCACGTCCAGCTCGCGTCCACCCTGCGCACCGCGCCCGACTTCACGCCGCTGATGTTCCGCGCGACGGGCAAGAGCTATCGCTTCGTCAACGTCGACTCGGAGATCACGATCGACGGCCGCGACGCGACCGTCCGCGCCGACGGCGCGACCGCGCACGTCACCCTGCCGCAGACGTTCTTCACCGTCGACGGCTACGCGCCGTTCGCCGTGCAGATGCTCCTCGTCCGCTACTGGCAGAAGCACGGCCGGCCGCACGTCCTGCAGACGGCGCCCGGCATGCCGCTGAACGACGTGATCATCGAACACCGCGGCCGCGAGACGATGACGGCGGGCGCGCAGACGCTGACGCTCGAGCGCTACTCGATCGATGGCGTGGTGTGGGGCCGCGAGACATTGTGGCTCGACGAGGCGGGCGGGATCGTGGCGGCGATCACGCGCGCGGGCGGCCTCGGCTTCGAAGGCGTCCGCGAGGATCTCGAGCCGCAGCTGGGCGAGTTCGTCCGGCGATCCCTCCGCGATCGGATCGGCGATCTCGAAGCCATCACGCAGCAGGTGCGGCCACTGCACAGCGGCACGTTCGCGCTGGTGGGCGCCACTGTGGTGGACGCCACCGGCCGGCCGCCGATGAGGGACGCGACGGTCCTGGTTCGCGACGGCCGGATCGCGGATGTCGGACCGAGCGCGCAGGTCACCGTGCCCGCGGGCACCGCGATCGTGGACGCGAGCGGCAAGACGATCGTGCCCGGCCTGTGGGACATGCACACGCACGCCACCCAGATTGAATGGGCGCCGGTCTACCTCGCGGCCGGTGTGACGACCGTGCGCGACATGGGGAACGAGTTCGAATTCATCACGGCGCTGCGCGACGCCATCGCGTCGGGTCGCGCCGTGGGCCCGCGCGTGCTAGCCGCAGGTCTGGTCGACGGCGGCGGTCCCAACGCGTTCGGTGTCGTGTATGCGGCGACGCCCGAAGACGCGAAGCAGGTCGTCGCGAGATACCACGACGCCGGCTTTCAGCAGATCAAGATCTACAGCGTGGTGACGCCGCCGATCGTCGAAGCGCTCTGTGCCGAAGCGCATCGCCTTGGGATGACGGTGACGGGCCACGTGCCCAACGGGATGACGATCGATCAGGCCGTGGACGCCGGCATGGATCAGATCGCGCATCTCCCGATTCGCGGCGAGGCGGGGTCGCCTGAGGTAACTGCGACGATCGCGCATCTGAAGGCGCGCGGGACGGTGATCGATCCGACGCAGTCGTGGGGCGAGCTGCTCGGCCACGCGCTCGGCACGCCGATCGCCGCGTTTCAGCCTGGCATCTCGAGAGTGCCGCCGCCGCTCAACCGGTTGTTCTCCAATGCGGGCGCGACGGGTGTCGACGCCGCGGGCGCGCGGGCGCGGGTCGAGCGCGGGCTGCGGATCGTCAAAGCGCTGCACGACGCGGGCGTCCCGGTTGTCGCCGGCACGGACGAAGGCGTGCCGGGTCACAGCGTGCACCGCGAGATCGAGCTGTACGTCGAGGCGGGCTTCACGCCGCTCGAAGCGCTGCAGGCGGCGACGATCGTCTCTGCGCGCGCGATGAAGCTGGACGGCGAGCTGGGCACGATCGAACGCGGCAAGCGCGCCGACCTCGCGATCCTCGACGCGAACCCGCTCGATCACATCCGGAACATCCGCACCGTGCGATGGACGGTCAGCGGAGGCCGGATGTACGAGGCCGCGGCGTTGTGGAAGAGCGTGCGCTTCGAGCCCTGAAGACGTTCAACGAAGAGACCGCTGAGATCGCAGAGGCAAATCTTCTGTGGTCCTTCTCTGCGTGTTCTGCGAGCTCTGCGTTGATCGTTGTATCTTCACCCGATCTCTTCGGCCGCATGGAAATGACGGCCGCGCGTCTCGGGGCCCATCCACACCAAGGCGATCACCAGCACGCCGGCGGCGGCGATGCAACCTGCCATCGCCGTCGGCAGCGCCACGCCGCGATCCTGCAGCAGGCCGATGAACTGGGGCGTGAACGCTCCCAGGCCGGCGCCGACGTGATACGCGAGCCCCGCGCCGACGGCGCGTGACGCGGTGGGAAAGCGCTCGGTGAGATAGCTCGGCACCATGCCCCAGGCACCAGCCGCGAAGAATCCGATCGCGAGCGCACCCGCCCACATCAGAACGGTGCCGGTCGTGTAAAGGTACAGCGGGATCGCCGCGATGCCCAGCAGCATCATCACCGTCGCCGACCCGCGGCGGCCAAGCGTCGTCTCCGAGAGACGGCCGGCGGCGATCGCCCCCGTGACACCGCCGAAATTCAACAGCAGCAGATACACGAGCGGCGCGAGGTGCCGTCCGGCGAGGAGCGTCGGATACCAGTAGGTGATGGAGTGGTAGGAGAAGATGAAGGCGCCCATCAGGAGCGAGGTCTGCAGCGTGATGCCGATCGTACCTCGCTTGAACAGGTCGCCGAGTGAAATGCCGCGCGCCTGATCCCGATCCTTCAAGTGCCGCTGCCGCTCGACCCAGACCGGGCTCTCTGTCACGCCGGACATGATCCAGAACACCAGCAGCGCCGGCAGGATGCCGATCCACATCATCACGCGCCATCCCAGGTCCGCGCGATGGCTGATCAGCGGATACGTCAGCTGGAACACGAGCGTCGACAGCATGAACCCGACGGAGTAGCCGGCCTGCAGCATGCCCGACGCGATGCCGCGCAGATGTGTCGGCCAGTGTTCGAGCGTCAACGGCATCCCCGCCGCCCAGACGCCGCCCATGCCGATCCCGAACAGCGCCCTCAGGGCGAACAGCATCCCGTACGTCGTGGAGAAGCCGCTGAAGAAGGCGAAGAGCGAATACCAGAGAATCGAGAACATCAGCGGGCCCTTGCGGCCCCATCGGTCCGCCGCGGTGCCGGCGCTGATGCCGCCGATCACGCGAAACACCAGGGTGATGGTGCCGAGCGCGCCGAGCGCCGCTTTGTCGACGCTGAAGCTCCGTTGAATGTCGGCGAGCAGAAACGTGAGAATGGTGAAGTCGAAGCCGTCGAGCACCCAGCCGAGGAACGTGGCGAAGAAAGCCTTCCACTGCGTTCCCGTGACCTCGCGATACCAGGGGCCGGTGCGGGATGCGGAGACGGTGTCGGGAGTCAGCACGCGCACATCATAGTCCGCCGCGCTCCTTCGCGGTGTTGAGCAGCGTTTTCACCCGCTGCTCCAGCATCGTCACGGTGCTCGTGGCCTGCGCGGTCGGTGCCGCGTCCGCACCTTCCACAACGTCGTACGCGGTGGCGAGATCGGTATTGAGAGTCGCGAGATCGCGCTTGGCACCACCTGACGCCTGCTGCCATGCCGCGTAGCTCTCGTTCATCATCTTCACGAGCCGGCTCGCCAGCGAGAACTGCTGCGACAGCCCCAGCGGCGGTGTCGACACGCGGGGATCCATCTTCACGATCAGCGGCTGAGTGAACGTCTGGCCATCGATCGTCAGCACGACCGAGTATGTGCCAGGCAGCGCGATGACGCCGAGCGGCTCGCGCGGGGTGTCGCCGACGATCGCCGAGATCGGGTACTCGTGCGTGACGGCGCCGGGCGATGGATAGCGCAGATCCCAGACGAATCGGTGCATCCCTTTCGAGGCGAGCAGCCGCTCCGGGGGACGGATCCAGTACGTCGGTACGTTGACTTCCTTCTCGTCGAACGGCTCCGGCACATCCGCGCTCGAGAAGCGCCGCACGGCAGCGCCGGGCGCCGTGCGAATCTCGAGCGTGATCGGCGACTGCGGCGAGTCGGCGAGGTAGTAGTCGAGGATTGCGCCGTCCGGCGGATTCTGTCCCGCCGGCACTTCAGGCGGCAGCGGCGTGTCGGTGTATTGATTGCGGCGGAGGCGGTAAGCGGTCTGCGGAGTGTAGAGCCGGGATTCGGGATTTGGGATTTGGGATTCGGCAACGGGGGGACGGGTCTCCTTGCTCTTCGCGGAGACCCGTCCCCATGTTGCGATCTCTCGAAGAGGCGTCATGTTGTCGAGGATCCAGAAGCCACGCCCGTGCGTGGCCACCACGAGATCGTCGCCGTGGACGATGAGATCGCGCACCGAGGTGTGCGGCAGGTTGAGCGTGATCGGCTGCCACGCGTCGCCATCGTTGAACGACACGTACACGTCGCGTTCGGTGCCGGCGTAGAGCAGACCTTTCGTCCGCGGATCCTCGCGCACCACGTTCACCGGCGCGTCAGCCGCGAGCCCGCTTGCGATCGTCGTCCACGTGCGGCCGCCGTCGTGCGTGCGGAAGATCAGCGGCGTCAGGTCGTCCATGCGGAAGCGCGAGACGGAGATGTACGCCGTGTCCCGATCGAAGTGCGACGCATCGATCTGGGTCACCTTGCTCCAGGGCGTGAGCGCTTTCGGCGTGACGTCGCGCCAGCGCACGCCGCCGTCGCGCGTCACGTGCACGGCGCCATCGTCAGATCCGGTCCAGATGATGCCGGCATCGAGCGGCGACGGGCCAATGGAGTAAATGACGCCGCGATGCGCGATTGTTCCCGCGTCGCTCGAGTAGATGCCTAAGGTCGGCGGAACGCCGGGCTGCGGCCGCGTCAGATCCGGACTGACAATCGTCCAGCGCCGCCCGCCGTTGATCGTCTTGTACAAGCGCTGCGTCGCGAAGAACAGCACGTGCGGATCGGCAGGTGAAAACAGAATGGGCGCGGTGCGGACGAATCGGTCCTGATCGTTGCGGACGATGATCGGGCCGACGTTCTGCACCTGCCCGGTCTTCTCGTCGTAGCGGGTGACCTTGCCGCCGTAGATGATGCCCGGGTGCAGCGGATCTGGCGCGGCGTAGCCGTACTCTTCCACGCCCACCGGATGCCACTCGCGGAAGGTGATCTGGCCGTAGTCGCTGCGGCTCACCACACCGGCGGATCCGCTTTCCTGCTGGCCGCCGTACACCCAGTAGGGGAAGCGGTTGTCGGCCGTCACGTGAAACATCTGCGCCGTCGGCTGGTTGTACCAGGAGCTCCACGTCCTGCCGCCGTTCACCGTGATCGTCGCGCCCTGATCGACCGCGATCAGCATGATCTCCGGGTTTGTCGGGTTGATCCAGATCGTGTGATAGTCGTCGCCGCCGGGTGCGCCTTTGATCGCCGTGAACGTGCGCCCGCCGTCGGTGGAGCGGTAGGTGGACGTGTTCGCCGCGTACACGACGTCGGCGTTCTTCGGATCGACACGCACGTTGCCGAAATCGTCACCGCGGCCCGTCAGGCGCGTTTCGCTGTTCACACGCTCCCAGCTCGCGCCGGCATCATCGGATCGATAGAGGCCCGTTCCACGCGCGGCTGTCACCCATGCATACATCCGATTCGGCGTGCTGGGGGCGATGGCAATGCCGATCCGTCCAAGACCCTCGGCGGCCCCGGGCAATCCCTTCGTGAGCGGCTGCCACGTGGTGCCGCCGTCGATCGACTTGAACAGGCCGCTCGTCGTGCCGGTGTAGGCGTTGTTATATTCCCACGGCCCCTGGCGCGCGGCCCAGAGGACCGCGTACACCGTTTGCGCATTCGCCGGATCGAACGCCAGGTCGATCGCGCCGGTGTTCTCGTCTTTGTAGAGCACGCGCTCGAACGTGCGCCCGCCGTCGATCGATCGGAAGACGCCGCGCTCCGCGTTGGGACCATACGGATGCCCAAGCGCCGCCACGAACAGACGATTCGGATCGCTCGGGTCGATGATGATCGCCCCAATCTGCCTTGCCTCGCGCAGGCCGAGATGCTGCCACGTCTTCCCCGCGTCGGCGGATTTGTAGATGCCGTCGCCGACCGACAGATCGGGACGCTGCAGCCCTTCGCCGCTGCCGGCGTACACGACGTTAGGATCGGACGGCGCGACCGCGACCGTGCCGATCGATTGCGTCGGCTGGTCGTCGAAGATCGGCACCCAGGTGAGACCGTAGTCGGTCGTCTTCCAGACGCCGCCGTTGTTGACTCCGATGTAGAAGACGTTCGGCTGCTGCGGGACGCCTGCGGCGCCGACCGTCCGGCCGCCGCGAAACGGTCCGATGTGCCGCCATTTCAGATCGGCGTATAACGACGGATCGATCGTCTGCGCGGCGAGCGACAGCGGAAGGAGCGTGAGCGCGAGCAGCGTCGCGAGGCGGCGGACGATGGGCACGGTAATCTCCTGATCGCTCGCCACCACAGAGCACACGGAGGACACGGATCCTCTGTGTCCCACGTGATCTCCATGGTGGAGCGCTTGATTCAAGTTGCGCTGGATTATAGATGCTTCGGGGATGACCGCTCTGTCCTGGAAAAGGGGCCGTACCCCTTTTTCTCGAGAGCGCTTCGAAAAAGGGGTACGGCCCCTTTTCGGTCTACTGTTTGGTCAGCGTCAGACTGCCGCCGTTGAACAGTGTGGTGCAGGTGCTGCTGCGGAGGGCGTAGCTTCCCGTGAGGGTCGACGTCAGGCCGATCGTCACGGTCATCGTGCCGCCCAGTTGTCCGACGCACAGCGGCTGCGTTGGAATGCCGCCCGCTCCGACCGCGATCGTGTAGGTGAGCGTCGAACCGGCGAGCGTGCCGGTGAGGGCGCCGTTCAACAGGACGACTCCCGTCGGCAGGACGACGAGCACCGGGCCGGTGACGTCGGCATTTTTCTGGGTCAGCGTCCAGGTCATGCGCGCGGTCGCGCCCGCGAGGGCGAGGTCGCCGCTCCACGTACCCGAGAGATCCGTCGGCTGCGTCGTCGTCGGCGCGGACGGCGAGTTGTCGCCGCAGGCCGACGACAGCGCCAGGCAGAGGCAGAGCGCGAGAATGCTGCGGTGCATGGCACCTCAGCGATGCAGAGTTTGTGCCTAACTGGGTACGGCGAGCTCAGGCATCGGCCGGCCCGCGAACAACCGCCGCGTCGGCTTCGCAATCCAGCGCGCCCACTTGGCGGATCGACCGACGCGCGCGCTGTCGGTCGCTATGCCGGTGTTCGCGTACATCTGGCGATACAGCTTCGACACGAGGACGAACGCCACGCGCGACTTCAACGACTCCACGCACTTCGCCCGCTCCCAGATGTTCGACAGGCTGTAGAACTGATCCCATGCGCCCTGCGTGCCTGCGCGGATGTCGTCGGCCGACATCACCGGGTGCGGCGTGTAGACCTTCGGGCGCATGCCGTCCGGAATCAGCCAGTGCCGCGTGAGCGGCATCCCCGCGATGCGCGTGGTGTCGTTCGCCATATCTTTTTCCCACGCGGCGAAATCGGTCGTGCCGGGGAATGGCGTGAGCATGACAAACTGCGCGAACGTCACGCCGGCGCGCTTCGCAACGGCGACCGTCGCGTCGAACGTGCTCTGGCGATCGCTCGGCAAACCGAAGATGAACGAACCGAGCACGTGCACGCCGTGGTGCTTGAAGGCGCGCAGCCGATCCACGAGCCCCTCGCCCGCCTCATTGAATCCCTTGTGTACGTCCTTCAGACCTTCCGGCGTCACCGACTCGACGCCGACGAGCGCGCCCTTGATCCGCGCCTTCTTCATCGCATCGAGAAAATCGGGATCCTCCGCCGCTTCCATGGTGATCTGCGTGAAGAACACCATGTCGTCCGGCAGCTCGGCCAGCCGCCGCATCAGTTCGAACCGCTCGGCGCGAATGGCGCTGAGCGTCTGAAATTGCGATTGATCGGTGCGGCGCGAGGCCATCTGCAGATCGGTCAGCGTGACCGGGTAGAAGTTGTCGTCGGCCAGCGCAATGAACCGGAAGCCGCGCCGCCGCAGCTCGACGATTTCGCTCACCACGCCGTCGCTGCCGCGCTGGCGCGGACGCTGCCCGTCGGTCTTCCACACCGAGCAGAACGAACAGTGCTTCGGGCAACCGCGCACGGTCTGCACCGACGCCCACATATACCGATCCTGCGGCATCAGTTCCCACCGCGCGCGAAGCAGATTCTCCGGCTCGACGCGGCCGCCCTCGTATACCAGCTGCACGCGCCCCGCAACGGCATCCTCGATCGCCGTGCCCCACACGATGTCGCCATCGCCCTTGACGACGGAGTGCGCACTGCCCAGCTCGTGCGCCTCTTCGGGGAACAGCGTCGCGTGAATCCCGCCGTAGATCACCGTCGCGCCGGCTTCACGCGCAAGCCGGCCAATTTCGTAGCCGCGCAGCGCGTTGCCGGTGTGAATCCCGATGCCGACGATGTCACCCGAGCCGACCGTGGACGGATCAAGCGCCTCGAGCGTTTCGTCTGTGATGAGCGGATCGCCGAAGCGGCGGGGGGTGGCCTCAGCGAGGACGTAAAGCCACCGGGGGGTGATGACGCCGATGCCGAAAGCCGTGTCGCTCGGATTGATCAGGTGAATTCGCATATGTACAGCCGAAACGCGGGTGGCACGGCCGAACAAAACCGCGCATCCTTCGGGTTGGGAACTTCGGGACGTCCAAGCTTAGACGTTTGCTCGTAAGGGGTCAACGGTTAGCGTCCGTTTTTTGTACGTTCCACTGCGTACGAGACCATACGCATCAGCCCGTCGAAGTTTTGACCGGCTTGCCTGATGAACGGTAATGCTGAGGTATGAACCGAAGAGGCCACCGCAACTCGGCGTCCACAGCTGTGTTATCGTCGATTCTTCAGGAGGACTGATGACACACGTGTTTCGGGTCGTGTCGGTCGCCCTCATCGCCGTGGGAATGCTGGCCCGGCCGGCATTCGCACAAGACCTCAAGGTCGGCGATCAGGCCCCCGACTTCACCGCGCCTGGAACCGACGGGAAGACGCACACACTCAGCCAGCTCAAGGGCCAGTGGGTCGTCCTCGCGTGGTTTCCAAAGGCATTCACCGGTGGTTGAACCGCCGAATGTAACTCGCTCCGTGAGAGCGGGGAGCTCATTCGCCACTTCAACACGGCGTACTTCATGATCAGCGTCGATACGCTGGAAGACAACAAAGCGTTCGCCGAAAAAGAGCATGCGGATTTCACCATGCTCGCCAATCCCGACAAAAAGATCGCCTTCACCTACGGCGTGATCCCACCCGATGCACCGGCCGATCGCCAGTACGCCAAACGGTGGACCTTCTATATCGATCCGACCGGCAAGATCGCCGAGATCGATAAGGCCGTGCACCCGGCAACATCCGGACAGGACATCGTCGATCACCTGAAAGCGCTGAGCGTTCCAGCCCGGAAGTAGCAGGAACAGACCACGCTCCTCGCCGCGGACGACGCGGGGGAACGATCCGCATCGGGATCGAACCTCCGTGTCATCCGCGCCCTCGAAATCCTCCATGTCCGCCATGTCCGCGGTTCACGCCGCGTGCCGGCGAAGTACGCGAACATAGAGCGGTTCAACGGAGGTCCCATGCGGAAGTATGCAGTCGCCCTGGTGCTCGCCGGGCTTCTCGGGTTCGTCCACGTGCCGGCGCAAGAGCCGGCGTGCCTGCACGGCCCAAAAGAAACGGCTGAACAACGCGACCGCCGGATGGCAGCTCTGGCCTTCGCGCGTCAACTGAACACCCTCGAGGCGGCCGGCAAGAGTCAGGCGCAGCGCTACTACGCGATTGAAGATTTGCCGGGCCTCCCGCCGCTGCCGAGCGGCATGAAGGCCGGCATCGCCACCGACGGCGCGTCGTACACGTTTTCGATCAAGGACACGCTGGACGCGTGTCATTTCGCGTTCTTCTCCGATCAGGACGGCGTGATTTATACGGCGACGCCGACTCAGTAGCGCGAAGGCTTTAGCCGAGCGACGAACGACCGCTGACCACACCGTCCTCGACCCGCAACACGCGCGTCGCGAACTCGCGGGCGAACTCCTCGTCGTGCGTCGCGACGAGGAGCGTTCGCCCCTGATTCAGCAGGCCGCGCAGCAAGGCGCCCAGCTCGACGCGGCGCGCCGGATCCAGCGATGCGGTCGGCTCGTCCATCAGCAGCAGCGGCGGATCGACCGCGAGCGCACGCGCAATGGCGACGCGCTGCGCCTCGCCGCCGGAGAGCTCTCGCGGCAGCGCGCGCGCCCGGTGATCGACGCCGAAAGCGGTCAGCAGCTCGCGGCCGCGGCGTGCAGCTTCGATCCGCGTCACGCCGTGCGCGTACACGGGCGCGAGGCACACGTTGTCGATCGCAGACAAGTGCTCGAAGAGGCAGTGGAACTGGAACACCATACCAACCTGCCGGCGCAGCTGACGCAGTGTCGCGCCGGGAATCGCGCCACCCCCTTCGAGGGTCACGTCGCCCACGACGATGCGGCCCGACTGAAACAGCTCGAGCCCGGCGATCGCGCGCAGTGCCGTCGTCTTTCCTGAGCCCGACGGGCCCATGAGGGCGACGAGCTCGCCGCGAGACACGTCAACACTCACGCCGCGCAGAATCGGGCGCGCGCCGCGCTGCAGCGACACGCCCGAGAGGCGCAGCACCAGCTTCGACGCGGAGCCCGCTGCATCGTTCGAACCCACCGCCGTTTTCACTTCGTCGTGTCCGGTTCTATAGCCGTTTTCTGATCTTCGTAGCGGCTCTGGATTACCACGAAGGGCACGAAGGTGAGACCATTTTGGTTTCGTTCGCGACTCATACCGTCCCCGAGCGCCAACGGAGCTCCAGCCGGCGCGCGAGGGCGCCAAGCGGCAGTGACATGGCCAGATAGAGGCCTGCGCAGAGCGTACCTGGAATCACCCAGCTGCCGAGATTCGTGGCGAAGATCTGTGTCTGCTTCGTCAGTTCCATCACCGTGAGCACCGAGACGAGGGAGGAGTCCTTCAGCAGCGCGATGAAGTCGTTGGTCATCGGCGCCAGCGCGAGGCGGAAGGCCTGTGGCCCGCGGACGAGCGTCAGCACCTGCCGCTCGCTGAGGCCGAGCGTGCGCGCCGCCTCGAGCTGGCCGGGCGACACCGCGTCGAGCGCCGATCGGTAGATCTCGCTTTCGTACGCGGCGTAATTGAGCGCGAGGCCCAGCAGCGCCGCCGCGAAGGCCGGCAGCCGGACCGCCGCGGCGATGCCGTAATACAACACGAACAGCTGCAGAAGAATCGGCGTGCCGCGCATCAGCTCGACGTAGCCGGTGAGCAGACCGCGCAGCGGGCGGCCTCCGTAGACCCGTCCCGTCGCGATGAGCACACCGAACACGATCGCCAGCCCCATCGCGAGACACGAGAGCACGATCGTGATGATCGACGCGCGCAGCAGCGACGGAATGTAGCGGATCGCCGCATCCGTTCGCGTCATCGTCGCCACGCTGGCCGACGTGTCCAGACCGACGATCGGCGCGACCGGCTCGCGGGCAAGCAGCCGCGCGTACATTGCCGGTTGATCGGTATTCCACACGTTCCATTTCCGAAAGATGCCCTCGAGCGTGCCGTCCCGCATGGTCCCGAGCAGCACTTCGTTGATCGCGTCGCGCAGTGCGGCATTCTTTGACGACAACACCGCGACGTAGTGGCCGACGGCGATCGTCTGTGGCTGCGTGGTGAAGCCGGACACGAATCGATGACGGCGTGCAGCCAGGACGTTGTCCAGCAGCACGGCGTCCACCCGCCCGAGAATCAGATCGCTGTACGGATGGACGTCGTCGTCGTAGGAGATCGCCTGCAGGCCCAGATCGCGCTCGGCCTTCAACAGGATCTCGTACGCGATGGTGCCGCCCAGCGTGGCCACGCGCCGCCCGCGGAGATCGGCGAGCGATCGGTAGCGGGAGGCGTCGGCGTCGCGGACGCTGAGGACCTCGCGAAATTCGTAGTAAGGAATGGTCGGCGCGAGCGCGGCCCGGCGCGCTGGCGTGTCCTCGATGCCGCTCAGCGCGATGTCGGCGTCGCCCCGCTCGATCGACTGATCGAGCGACTCGAAGCGCACCAGCACGAATCTCGGAGCGCGGCCGAGTGCGCGGGCGATGAGGCCGGCGATCTCGACGTCGAAGCCGACCAGCTGATCGGGATGGCTCGGGTCGGCCTCGACAAACGGCGCGCCTCCTTCGGAGTCGCCAGCCCAGAGCAGGACAGGCGGCGTCTGCCGTAGCGCGGACGCTCCTTGTGGCGCGAAGGCTTTAGCCGAGCGCTCCTCAGCAGGCAGACGCTCGGCTGACCTGTCCGCCGGAGCCTTGGCGGAGGTGGAAGCCTTCGCGCTACACGACAGGCACAGCGCGGCGATTAGCAGAGTAGGACGGCAATAAGGCAACGCGGTAGATTGTATCGGGAGGTCGGTTGACGATGAATGTGACATTTCTGGGGACGGGTCTTTTGGGATCCGGCATGGTCGAAGCAATGCTGGCGCGCGGCGATCGCGTGACGGTCTGGAATCGCACCGCGTCGAAGGCACGCGCGCTCGAGCGCTTCGGCGCCATCGTCGCCGCCAGGCCGGAAGAAGCGGTTGCGGCGGGGGATCACGTCCACATGGCGCTGCCCGACGATGCCGTGGTGGACGACGTGATGGCGCGCTGCGCTCCGCACCTGCGAAAGGGCGCCGCCGTGCTCGATCATTCGACCACGGCGCCAGCGGGCGCGAAGGCGCGGGTGCCGCGCATGCAGTCCCAGGGGATCCGATTTCTGCATTGCCCGGTCTTCATGTCACCGCAGATGGCTCGTGATTCGAAGGGCCTCATGCTCGTCTCCGGGCCTGAGGCGGTGTCTGCCGACGTCGCCGGCGAGTTGAGAAAGATGACCGGCGAGGTCTGGTACCTGGGCGAGCGTCCAGAGCTCGCCGCGTCGTACAAGATTTTCGGCAACTCGATGTTGTTCGTGGTGGCCGCGGGTATTGCGGACGTCTTCGCGATGGCGAAGGCCATCGGCATCCCGCCGGCGGAGGCGATCAGCGTCTTTTCGAAATTCAACGCGGGCAGCGTGATTCCGTCGCGCGGCGAGAAGATGGCGCGCGCCGACTTCACGGCGACGTTCGAGATGACGATGGCGCGCAAGGACATGCGGCTGATGCTCGAGGCGGCCGGCCATCAGCCGCTGGCGGTGCTGCCGTGCATCGCGAGCCGCATGGACGACGCGATCGCGAAGGGACACGGCCAGGACGACCTCGGCGCGATTGCCGCAGGACTTGTCTAGTGTGGCGCATTCGACTCCGGAGGGGCCTCGAGACGTGATATCAATAGCCGCGCGCGAATTCGACTCGGCACTGGAGTGGTTCGTCCCGGATCCATCGGCGGTAATTGGCGATGAACAGAGCGGCGATATCCGCGGGGACGCTCAAGGCCGCGGTGTGCGATGTGATCACGACGTTCGGTGTTCGCCAGAAGATGTGCTCGGGTGGCAGCGGCTCCTGTTCGAAGACGTCGAGCACCGCCCCGGCGAGCCGACCCGCCGATAACGCGTCCGCCAGCGCGTCCTCCGCCACCACGCTGCCGCGGCCGGGATTCACCAATACGGCGCGCGGCGGCAGGGCACGCAGCAGCGCGGCGTCGACGAACTGACAGGTGTCGCTGGTATTCGGCATGACGCAGACCAGATAATCGAGGTCGGCGGCGAACGCCGGAAGACTGTCGCGTCCATGGAAATACGCGTCGACATCGGGCTCGCCTTCCGATGCCCGCGTGTAGCCCTTCACCCGCATGCCGAAGTGCTTGGCGGTGCGGGCGAGCGCCGCGCCAATCGATCCCACGCCGAGCAGGCCGAGCTGCTTTCCGCGGAGTGTGCCGGGTGGAGTCGGATCCCAGCGGCCCGCCTGCTGTGATCTGTATCGCTGCACGACCCGCCGCTCGTGCGCGAGAAGATAACCGAACACGTACTCCGACATCAGTCCACCGAACACGCCGCACGCATTGGTCAACACGTAGTCGCGGCGTAGCGCGGTGTCGAGCAGCGGCTCTACGCCGGCCCAGGTCGACTGCACCCACTGCAACCGTCTGGCAAGAGGCAGCACGCGCGCGAGCAACGATGGCTCGCCGAGGGCCACGTCCGCATCGATGGCTGATGCGGCCGCCTCGGCCGGATCGCTCACTGACGTGATGGCCAGGTCGGACAGTTGCGCGGCCTCAACCAGCGCGTGGTATTCACCAGCGCGGCGTGTGAGGATGAGAAGCCGGTGCGTCATGTGGCGAATCGGGCTTCACTCTAGCCGATTCGTTGTCGGCGATGCGAGCGGCCGTCGTCCGCGGCGGAAATCCCTTGACACCGCGGGATCACTCGCGCATACATCTGCGGCATATTGTTACGGCAGCCTTACCGCCGGGACGATCGAGTCAGCCTTCGCAATCAGGAGAATGAAATGTCGATCAGCCGCCGTGCGTTCGTCAGGCTCGGTGCTGCGGGTGTCGCGGGCGGATTCGCCTCCGGCCCGCGCCTGTTGGCGTTCCAGCCCTCGGCCGCCGCTCCGCAGTTCGAGCTCGTTCAGCCGGAGCTCTTCGGCGTGGCGGGCGGCCAGCCGAACTGCTGGGCCGACTTCAACAACGACGGTCATCTCGATCTGTTCGTCGGTTTCAAGGACGGCTTGCCGAACCGGCTGTACCGCTACGACGGCAGTCGGTTCGTGGACGTCGCGGCGGATCTCGGGTTGAGTGACCTGACGGACACGCGAGCAGCGGCGTGGGGCGACTGCGACGCCGACGGCCACCTCGATCTCTACGTCGGATTCACGCGGCGATCGGGCGCGGCGAACAAGCTGTATCGCAACGAAGGCAACGGCCGGCGCTTCACCGAGATCGGCCGCGATCTCGGCGTCGACGCGAAAGGCGAAACGCGCCAGGTCTCGTGGATCGATTTCGACAACGACGGCCGCGTGGATCTGTTCGTCGCCTTTCGTGATGCGCCGAACATGCTGTTTCACAACGAGGGGAGCAGGTTCGTCGATGTCGCGAAGGACATGGGCGTCGACGATCCGCGCAAGACGGTCGGCGCCATCTGGTTCGACATGAACGACGACGGCCGCCTCGACCTGTTCACAGCCAATCAGGACGGCACGCTGAATGGGTTCTTCAGGAACGACGGCAATAAGTTCGTCGACGTGGCGCACGAACTGGGAATGGATGCCGCCGGGCGCCCCGCCACGTTCGGGAGCAATGGGCCGAGCGTCATCGACTACGACAACGACGGCCGCCTCGATCTGTTCGTCGCGGGCTACGGCCGCAACTTCCTGTTTCACAACGAAGGCGGGGGCCGCTTCAAGGAAGTAGCGGACGCGATGGGCGTCGCGGGCGGCGAGAAGGCCACGCCGTCGAGCTGGGGCGATTACGACAACGACGGCCGCGCTGATCTGTACGTCTCGTCGTACGTCGATCATCCGGTCAACGAACACGATTTCCTGTTTCACAACGATGGGGCCAGGTTCGGCGACGCGATGGTCGACGTGATCAGGAAACACGGCGCCACGCATGGCGTCCAGTGGGTCGACTTCGATGGCGACGGCGCGCTCGACCTCGCGCTGACCAACAACAATCCGAATGGCGGCCACTATCTGTTTCGAAACATGCTGCCGGCCGATCGCGCGCGCCGGTCGATCCAGGTCGACGTCGTCGATCAGCAGGGGCGGCACACGCGCGCCGGTTCGGAGGTGCGCGTGTACGCCGCGGGCACCCGCCACTTACTCGGCGGACGCCTGGTCGATACCGGCAGTGGCTACTGCTCGCAAAGCGTGATACCGGTGCATCTCGGCTTGCCCGCTGACGGGAAGGTCGACGTCGAGGTGACGGCGATGACCAAGGCGGGACGCAAAGTCACGCGCGTCGCAAACGTCGATCCGAACAAGCTCCCGAAGCGGATCCTCGTCGTGAAGGTCGCCAACACGACCTAGAGGCGGCGCGTTCGACGGTCTCGTACACCCCGTTCGTCCTGAGCTAGGACCCGGCCTATGTGTCGGCCGAGGGCGGACACGCGGATCCGCCCCTACATGGCTGACTCGTCGCGTTTCGCTGACCGGCGCCTGTTGACCCCGAACAGCAGCGCGCCGGCTGCGAGCGCGGCGCCGCCGCCCAGCAGCTGCTCGCGTGTGGCACCGGCGACGACCGCAGCGGACACCGCGATCGCCACAATCGGGACGGCCGAACCGAACGGCGCGGTGAAGGTCGCCGGCTTCACGGACACGGCGAACGCCGGCGCTCGCAGCCGCAGCGTCGCGGCGCACGCACCCGTGTAGGTGACGAGCCGCGCCAGCGCGCTCACCACCGCCAGCTTCGCGAACGATCCGCTGAGCGCCAACGCGAGCGCAATCGCCGACGTGAACACGATCGCCACGGCCGGCGTGCGGAAGCGCGTGTGGATGCGCCCGAAGGAGGCGGGCAGCTCGCCGTGCTCGGCGAGCGCAAAGAGCATGCGCGAACCGGTCAGCACCTGCCCGGCGTTGTTGCCGGTCATCGACACGACCGAGCCGATGCCGACCAGCAACGCGCCGCCCGCGCCGAGCATCACGGCGGCGGCGTCGGCGATCGGCGTCGCGTGCGCCGCCAGATTCGGCAGCACGCTTTGCGCGACGATTTGCGCGAGCGTCATCACGATCGTGACCACGGCAATGGTCGCGATGAGCGCGAATGGCACGTCGCGGCGCGGGTCGATCGCTTCGCCCGCCGGCACCGGGACGACGTCATAGCCGCCGTAGATGAAGATCAGCAGCAGCGCCGCCGTCGACGCCTGGTGAAATGAGATCGGTGGCAGCGCCGTGAGCCGCGCCGGCTCGATGTACGTCGCGCCGATCACGATGAAGAGCGCGAGCGGCACGAGCTTTCCGATCGTCAGCGCGTCGACCACCCACGCGCTCTGGCGAATGCCACGCACGTTGATCCACGCGATCGCGGAGGTGATCGCTGTCAGCGCGAGATGACGCGGCCATCCGGCCGTCATCACCGGCCAGTAATAGCCGAGCGCGACGGCGATGCCCGCCATGACGCTCGCCTGGCTGGCCGCGCGCGTGAACCACTGCATCCAGCCGACCTCGAACGCGACGAAGCGGCCGAACGCGGCGCGGCTGTAGAGATAGGGTCCGCCGGTACCTTCGAAGCGGCTGCCGACTTCCGCGAAGCACAGCGCCACCGAGAGCGACGCCAATCCCATCAGCATCATCCCGATCGGACCCCACGGACCGACGTGCGCCGCGAGCTGCGACGGCATCAGGAAGATGGCGCCGCCGATCACTTGATTGACGCCGATGGCTGTGAGATCCCAACGGCCCAGCGCGCGGCGCAGCGTCGGCCGCGCGACCGCGGCGGTCGAGACGCGCATGGTCGGTGGATTGTGTCCCGGGTTCTTTGGTTTGGCCCGTTGCGATTCACCCATCGTCAGCAGTGCGGCTCTTCAGACCCGCTTCAGGCAGGTGATCAGTCCGTCCACGCCCTCGTGATCACGTGGATCGAGGTACCGTGAATCGGAGCGAAGCGAGGCGGAACTGCGGAATAGGCTATCCCGTGCTCGCCTTCTGTTGGTGCCGGCCGATGTTCGGCTGTAGTGGCCGGCTTTGTGTCGGCCCAGGGCGGACACATAGGTCCGCCCTGGCATGACTGACACCAAGGTGTCAGTAGGTGATTCTGAACCCGAGTTGCACCTGCCGCGGCTGATAGAACAGATTGGTCGAGCTCGCCGGCTGCAGGTAGGTCTTCGAGAACACATTGGTGCCGTAGCTCGTCACGTTCCTCGTGTTCAAAATGTTGAAGGCGTCCAGCACGCCTTGAAACGTGACGTGGCCCTGAACCTTCACGGATTTCGACAACCGCACGTCGAGCTTCTTGTCGTAGCCGACTGTTCGTTGACTGTCCCGGGGAATCGTCGCGCCGGTGCACGGGCACTGCGCCGGCGACTCGAGCCAGCGGCCGGTGTAGCCGAGACCGAAGGGATCGAGCGTCGTGCCGACGCCAATCACGCGAGGAGAGCCAACGAAGTAGATCGCCGACGCCTGGACGCCAAACGGCAGAAATGCGACCACGTTGCCCACGAACCGGTGCCGCTGATCTGAGCTGGCGTACGTGTACTCGTCGTCGAGATTGAACCAGTTGTTCGGTGTGCCGCCTCGATTGCCGTTGTGATTGTCGAGCGTGCGCGACAGCGTGTAACTCGCACCGGCGGTCAGCCGCGCGCCTCGCCGGTTCAGCCCGACCTGGAGGCCGTCATATTGCGACTTGCCAGTGGAGGTCGTCATGGTGATGTTCGTGTACTGCGGATACGGCCGGCCAAACGTCGCCGGGTTGAGCGGCAAGTGCGTGTTGGGATCCTCGAAGAAATTGATCGAAGGCGTCATCGGCTCGAACCGTCCCTGGCTGTGGACGTAGTCGACCTGCAGGGCGTACGACTGTCGGATCTGCTGGGCGAGACCCACCGAGATCTGATCGTTCTCAGGCGTTTGATAATTGTTGTCCAGAATCGTCAGGCCGCCGGGGATCTGTTGAGCCTTGTAGTCGGCGAACGTCTTTCCCCCGAGCGGATCGTTGAAATTGGGGTTGACGACCGTCACGCCGATGAACTCCCCGAGGATGCTCCGGCGCTCGTTGCTCGTCAGGTTCAGCATCACCTTGTCGTAGTAGCGGCCGATGCCGCCGCGGACGACGCTGCGGCCGTTGGCGTACAGGTCGTAGGCGAACCCGACGCGCGGAGACAGGTTGTTCTTGTCGAGCGGTCTCGGACCGGTCTGGATCGGGTTTTGAACGTCGGTATTCGAGGTGCCGGTCTCGAGGTCGTAGCGGACGCCGAGATTCAGCGTGAGCTTGTGACTCAGCGCCCAGTTGTCCTGATAGAACATCCCGTAGGTGGGGTTGAGGATTGAATAGGACGTGTCGCCGAGCGACGTCGTGTACTGGGTCGGCTTCGGATACGTGCTCGGGTCATTGAAATCGGTTGGGTCCTTCGCAAAGGTGAATTGGCCGTACGCCGGATCGGGGAACGCGCCCCAGAAGTGCGGCCGGAAGAACTGGAATCCCGTCTTCAAGCTGTGCTCGCCGTGCCAGCTCGGCACGAAATACGAGAACAGATCGTTGATCTGAATGTTCATCTCCTTCCACCATTGCGGCGAGTTCGTGGGGGATCCGAGAATCGCCGACGGGAAGACCAGGCGCACGCAGTGGCAATTCGAGTCGAGCAAGTTGTCGATCGCCGAAAAACCTGCTCTGATCTCGTTCACCGCGCGCGCGCTCACCACCCACGTGTCGCCGAGCGAGAGGTCGTGGTTCTTCGACGGGGAGCTGTAGCCGCCGGAAATCGTGGTGGTGCCTCCCACTGCGTTGTTCAGTTGATTGGTGTCGTAGATGGACGTCCGCGCGAACAGGCGATGCTTGTCGTTCACCTGCACGTCGCCGCGAATGGTCGTGTAGTACTTCGTCGTGTTGTTCGGCGCGTCGATGTCGAACTGTCCATAGCCGGTGTTCGGATGGGCGGTCGCGATCAGGTTGTTGTATTCGAAGCTGGCGAAATAGAACGCTCTGTTCTTGACGATCGGCCCGCCGCTATTGAGGCCGGTCTGCTTCTGATCGAAGGGCGCCACCTGGCCGGTGAAGAAGTTCGGCGCGTCACCGAACTTGTCGTTCCGGAAATAGCCGAATCCGGTGCCGCGAAACGCGTTGCTGCCCGACTTGGTGACCGCGTTGATCACGGCGCCATTGACACGCCCGTACTCGGCGTCGTACCGGTTCGTCAGCACCTGGAACTCCTCGATGTTTTCCTGGCTGTAGCCCTGGTTCGATCCGCCGCAGCACTGATTGGAGACGTCGACGCCATCCACCTGGTACTTCGCCATATCGCTGCCCGAGGCGCCTACCTGAATCGCACCAGGATTCCCGCGGGCTCCCGGTACCAGCGACACAAGATCGAGCCAGTTGCGGCCGTTGAGCGGCAGATTCTCGACCTGCTTCTGCTCGACGTGCCCTGAGAGGTCCGACTTCTTGGTGTCGATCAGCGGCGCTTCGCCCGTGACGATGACGTTTTCGGCCACCGACGCCAGCTTCAGCGTGAAATTGAGGATCGCCGACTCGCCAACACTCAGTCTCACTCCCTCCTTCGTGACCGTGCCGAAGCCAATCAACTCCGCTTTGATGGTGTACGTGCCGACCGGAAGCGCCGGCATGACGTACCCGCCAGACGACGAGGCGGCCGTCGCGCGGACCGTGCCGGTGTCCACGTGCGTGGCCGTCACCGACGCGCCGGGCAGCACGCCGCCGCTTTCGTCCACCACCGTGCCGCGTAGTTCCGCTTGAGCGACCTGGGCCTGCGCGGGAATCGAGAGGCCGCACAGCACCATCAGGATCGACGACGTGCGAACAAGGCCGTTCATGATTCCCTCCTTCGAGACGAGCAACGTGTCAACGCGGGCCCTTCTTGCTGCCTGTCTGTTCTTTCTCGCGATTCAGCTCGATGATGTCGACGCCATCGGCTTCTTTACCGAGCAGCCAGCGGCAGAAGTAATCGGCACGCACCCAGAAGAAGTAATCCTGCTCGGGCTTGTAGCTGTGCCGCATACCGGGTAAGAGGAAGAAATCGAATCGCTTGTTCGCTTTGATCAGGGCGTTCGCCATCCTCAGCGTATTGGTCATGTGGACGTTGTCGTCGATGTCGCCGGTCGTGAGCATCAGATGGCCTTTGAGGTTTTTCGCCAGGTCGGAGTTCTTTTCAATGCTGTACTCGAACGTGGCGTCGCCATTCGGCTCGTCGATTTCCTTGATGCCGTTGTGCTTTTCGCTCCAGGTGTTGTTGTAGACGTTGTTGTCGTGGTTGCCCGACTCGGAGACGGCCACCTTGAAGAAGTCGGGGTACACGAGCATGGCGGCGGTCGACATGAACCCGCCCCCCGAGTGCCCGGTTATCCCGACGCGGTCGATGTCGATGAACGGGAACCGCCTCGCGAGCTGCTCGATCGCCGCCTTCTTGTCCGCGAGGCCGTAATCGCGCAGGTTGCCGTACCCGTACGTGTGATACCACTTGGATCGGTTCGGATTCCCGCCGCGGTTGCCGACTTCGATGACGATGAAGCCGAGTTGGGCGAGCGCGATGTTCTGGTTCTTTGGCGAGAAGATCTTCGTCACGCTTTCGGTCTGCGGTCCCGGATAAACGAACGCGATGATCGGGTATTTCCTGACCGGATCGAAGTCGAACGGTTTGTACATCACCCCATAGATGTCCGTGACGCCGTCGTCCGCTTTGACCTTGAACGGCTCGGGAAATTTGTAGCCGGCGTCGACGAACGCCGACACATCGGTCGTCTCGAGATCGCCGAGCGGCGTCCCGTTCGCGTCGATCAGGGCCGACTTGGGCGTGGTGTTCACGCGCGACGCCGTGTCCACGAAATATGTCCCTGAATCGTTGATGCTGATCGCGTGCGAGAAGTCGCCGGGGTCCAGCAGCTTCGGCGTGCCGCCATCGAGACCGATCCGGTAGGCGTGCACGTAGTACGGATCCTCGCCGCTCTCACGACCGACCGCCGTGATGATCATCGTGCGCGTCTTCTCGTCGACCGAGAGGATGTCGTCGCAGACGTACTCGCCCGAGGTGATCTGGCGCTTCAGGGTGCCGTTGCCGTCGTACAGGTAATAGTGGGCCCAGCCGTCGCGCTCGGACCACCACACCAGCTCCTGCCCGCCGTGGATCAGCTGGACCGGACGTGTCTCGAGGTACACGTTCAGCCGCTCTTCAATCAGCGTCTTGACCTCGCCCGTCGCCGTGTCAGCGACGCACAAATCCACCTGGTGCAGATCGCGGCTCGTGCGGGTGAAATACAGCTTGTCGGACGTGTCGCTGACCCACTGGGGCTCGGTGTGCTCCCGTTCGCGTCCGAGCGCCGACGCGCGCGCCTGCTCGATCTGCAGCGACTCGTCTTTGAAGCGGTCCGCTTTCACCTTGACGCGCGCCTTGGTCGCAAGGGTCACGATTTCAATCTGCGGCTGCGGGACATTGGGCTCTCCGGGCATCGCATAGCGGTACGACTCGAGCGTCGGCCGCGGATTGGCGAGCGAATCAATCACCCAGAGGTCCTTCACTTTTCGCTCGTCCCGCCGGACGAGCGCCAGTTTTGTTGAGTCCTTTGACCAGTCGATCGCAATCGACGGCACGCGCGGGCCGGCCTTGTTCTTGTCGCCTTTCGAGTCCTTCTTCAGCGCCTTTCTGTCGTCGTCGTTCAGACGTTTGTCGTACCCGAAGTGCTCTTCGCCATCGGTCGTCAGCTGCGTCTCCACGACCGACGTGTCGTCCGGATGCTTGCGAGCCTTTTCGTAGTTTGCGCCGTCCATCATGTACAGGTTGTGGCCACGTGCAAACACCACGGTCTGGCTGTCGGGCGACACCGACGCCCAGGCCGGCTTCTTCGAAGGCTCGAAGTCCGGCAGCAGCGACAGCTTGCCGCTCGCCAGGTCGTACTCGAAGCCCACCGACTTCTTGGCGCCGTCGCTCTCCTCATCCTCGCCCGCATCGGTCCCCACGCCTCGCCGCTGCTGGGGATCGTCGCTGCCGATTCCCGATTCGCCCTCTTTGACGGCCGCGCTTCCCTCGTTGGTCGTCGTGACCGGTTTTTTCTTCAGGCCGGGAATCACCGCATCTTTCGGGACCTGCACCTCGATCTGCAGCGCCGCGTCTTTGTTGACGAACTTCAACGCCTTGATCGGGAGATGCTGCGCATCCATGGGCACGAGCGTGGCGGAGGCGAGCATCGCCGCCATCTTCGCGTGGTCGAACAGCGGCGCTTTGATGCCGGCGGCTTTGGCGCGCGGCCGCGCCGCCGCTGACGGGTCCACGATGAAATAGCGCTTGCCCTCGCGCGTTTCGTAGGAGTACCAGAACCGGTCGCTGAATTCGAGCCAGTGCGGAGTGACCTCCGTGTTGAACACGAGCTTGTCGATTTTCGGCAGCGTCCACTGAGACGCCAGCTCGTAGTTGGGCGACTGGGGCGCGCCGTCCTCGCTCGCGCGGACATCGATTGTCTCGACGGAGAGCGCAGACAACAGGGCAACAAGGGCAGACACGACGAGTACACGCATCCTTGCGTCTCCCGGCAGAAAGGGCGTCTTCATCGGCACTCTCCTCCACGGCAGTCGATATTCGTGCTCAGTTGGCGTTAGAAGCGGTAGGCGGAGCACTCCTATAGCACTGCCGAACTGCGCGTGTCAAACGAAAACACGTTTCTCAGAAATGACGCGCCAGGACTGGCTCGATCAGAAACGGCGGTCGACGGCCGCCGATGACGTCGGCGCGGGAGTTGGAGCCGACCCTGGGGCGCGCTGCGTTCAACGCTCCGCGAAATCGGTCGGCGCTACGACTTCAAGGCCGGCCGCAGCCCGCTGTCAGCGGTCGCGTAGTACCGAGGATGAATCGATGACGACCCAGGGCGCGATGAACGCGATGCGCGTGCAGTCTTGCATCGCCGGTCGGTGCTCCCGCCGGCATGAGGTCGTCGGCCATCTTCTCGCACGTCGGGGCGTCGAGGTGGCCGGGTCTGAAAAGACCCGGCCTACGTTGCGCCCTCGCTGGCCCGTAGTTCGTGTCCGGAACCCAGGCGCAGAACCAAAGGGTCTTACCTTTGTGTCCTTCGTGTCCTTTGTGTTTATCGCTTGGCCGTCGACGTCCCCTTATCCGGGTGCAGCTCCAGCTTCTGCACGCGCCAGTTCAAGACCTCGCCGACGTACAGTTCGTTTTCCGACTGGCAATGGATCTCGTGAATCCAGCCGAACTGCTTCGGTTGTTTGCCGGCTTTGCCCAGCACGCCGAGCACGTGGCCTTCGAGATCCATTTTGTAGATGCGGCCTGGGAACGCGTCGGACGCATAGAGATACTGCGTCGGTCCCGGCGTGATGCAGATCGCCCACGGCGCGCCCGGTCCCATCGTCCCGCGTACCGATTGCGGATCGGCCGGCGTCGGACCGATGGCCGTGTGCGCGCCGGGGGGCACGGGCAAGTTGATCTTGATCTCGCGCTCGAACTTGCCGTCCGAGTCGAACACCTGAATGCGCATGTTGCCGCGATCGGCGACGTAGATGTTGCCTTTGGCGTCGGCGGCGATCGAATGCGGCGTGTTGAACTGCCCCGGACCGGCCCCCGGCTCGCCCCACGACTTCACCCAGTCGCCGTTCTTGTCGTACTTCGCCACGCGCGAGTTGACGTAGCCGTCGCTGATGAAGATGTTGCCCTGCAGATCCCACGTGACGTCGGTGGGCTGGCGGAACTGGCCGTCCACCGGCGGACGCGGCGGGTTGACGTGCGTCCACGCCGCCGCTTCGTCCGACGCTTCCTTCTTCCGGCCGAACACCATCACGACATGACCCGCCGGGTTGAACTTGACGACCATGTCGGACCCTTTGTCCACGGCCCAGATGTTGTCGTCCTTGTCGATGCGGATCGCATGCGCGAACGACCACGCGTAGAGGCCCTTGCCGATCTCGCGGACGAACGTGCCGTCGGGGCCGAACTCGAGCAGCTGCGATGCGGTCGCGCCGTACGCCGGGCCGTTGGCGCTGTTGGACCGCGTGAAGACGAAGATGTGCCCCTTGGAGTTGACCGCGACGCCGCCCACCTCGCCGAAATTCAGATCCGGCGGCAGCTTGAAGAAGTTCGGGACGGAGTCGAACGGAATCTCGGGCGGCGCCTGCTGCGCGCCGAGCGTTGTGCTCAGCAGCATGATCAGGACGGGCAGTGCGGGTACGAAACGCTTCACAGAATCCTCCAATCGGCCTGAGCCGAACGCCAACGGCGCCGAGTATAGCCGAGAGACGTGGCGGAGGGGCCGACCTGTTGAGGCGTGTTGTAGGGGCGACCTGTGTGTCGACCCGGGGCGGAGGCGCAGGTCCGCTCCTACGCGTGCGGCAGGAGGTGTAGGCTATCGGCGATGCGCGGATGTGCGCTCTGGCCTGTCGTCGCTGTTGCCCTCGTTGCGGGTGCTGCCGCCAAACCGGTTGACGCACCCGTCGACGTGCCCGCATTGCTCACCCGCATCGGCCAGCGGGTCGAGCAGTATTACGCTCGTGCGCAGAGCATCATCTGCGTCGAAACGGTCAGGCTGCAGCCGCTCTCGTTCGATTTGTCCTTCGACGGCGGCCACGTCCGTCAGCTGGTCTACGAGCTGCGGATCTCGTGGGAGCCGCCCGCTGACGATCAGACGCCGCCCGAGGCGAAGGTGATGCGCGAGCTCCTCAAGGTCGACGGCCGTGCGCCGCGGCCCGGCGACGAGCCCGGATGCCTCGATCCCAAGCCGGTCTCGACCGAGCCGCTCGCGATGCTGCTGCCTGCGCGCCAGCGCGAGTACGCGTTCACGTGGGCCGGTACGGGACGCACCGATCGCCGCGACAGCCTGATGCTCGAATACAAGGCGACCACGCCCGGGGAGCCGTCGATTACATTCAAGGGCGAATGCATCAGCGTCGAGCTGCCAGGGCGCAACCGCGGCCGCGTGTGGGCGGACGCGGCCACCGGCGACGTCCTGCGCCTCGACGAACAGCTGGTGGGGATGTTCGAGTTCCGTCTGCCGAAGGAGCACGTCCTGCGGAACGGCCCGACGTCGATGGTGATCGAGCGCGCCGATTCGTCGATCAAGTATCAGCAGGTGGCGTTTCACGATCCCGAGGAAACCGTGATGCTGCCCGCCTCGATCCAGACGCTCACCGTGATTCGCAATTCCGGCTCGCCCCGTACGCGCATGACGCAGACGTTTTCAAACTATAAGCGCTTCATGACCGGCGGTCGCATCGTCAAGGACCCCGGCGCGCGCTGACGCGCCATGCTAGTGTAGGACCTGTCTCCTTTTTCATGCCCGAACTTCGACCCGTTGACGAAATCGAGGAGCTCGCCGATTTCTACGTCCATCGCCCCGTTGCGCGGATCGTGGGGCGGGCGCTGCTGCGGACGCCGATCTCGCCCGATCAAATCACGATCCTGAGCGGCGTTGCCGGCGTGTCTGCCGGCATCGCGCTGTGGTACAGCGCCGATCGGCCCGCGCTGCGGCTCGTCGCGGCGCTGTTGTTGTTCGTGTCGGTGGTGCTCGACTGCACCGACGGCTACGTCGCGCGGATGCGCCAGCAGATTTCCCGCACCGGCGTGATCCTCGACGGCTTCACCGACGCCGTCGTCGGCCTCGCGATGCTGCTGGCGGTGACCGACCTCGTCTCGCTGCAGCACCCGGGCGCGATGGTGTGGGTGCTCGGCGGCATCGCGATCGCGAGCGCCGAAGCGCACTGTTTTCTGTTCGACGTCGCCAAAGAGCGATACGTGACGGGTCTCGGGATTCCGTACAACGGCAGCAAGCTGCTGCTGGCCGATCAGTGGACGGAGATCGAACGGGCGCGCCGCGATCGGCGATGGGGCGACGCGCTGTTGTTGGGAGCGTTTCTGCAATACGCGCGGTTGGTCCGCGCACTGGGCATCATCTCGGATGTGACGCCCGCCGCCCGTCCGATGGCGCGCCGCCAGATTCGCGCATGGGCGCTGCTCGGTCTGGGCACGCACATGGCGTGTCTGTACGTCGCCGCGGCGCTGTCGTACTTCTGGCCTCCGGCACTTGCGGCCTGCTTGATTCTCTTCGCCACCGCGATGAACGTGCTGCTGGCGCTGCTCTTGTGGTCGCAGCGGGCGCTGAGTCGTGCGGAGCCTCTCGGCTAGGCGGCACGCTCGGATGAAACCATCCCGCTACGAAACCACGAAGGCACGAAGGATACGAGGTCTCGGAGTGGTACCGAAGTAAACTTCGTGTTCTTCGTGGTTAAAGGTGATCGCGCGGCTGTCGTCATCGCGACGTGCGAAAGATCACATCCCACAGCGGCGACGAGACACCGAACCGCTTGTCGGGTGTCGCGTAGTGATGCTGCATGTGGTGCCGACGCAGCCACCGCATGAGGGCCGATCGGTTGGCGCCCCGATGAATCGTGTGATGCAGCGTGTCGTACGCCAGGTACCCGTGCAGGAAGCCGGCGACGACGGGCAGTGCGGAGACGCCAGCGACCGCGTCGGCGACGGCAAGGATCGCGGCGGAGATCGGCAACGTGACGATGAGCGGCATCATCCAGCGCCGCGAATCGTCCGGATACGCATGGTGGACGCCGTGCGCCAGATACGCGAGCACGACCTCGAGCCGACTAGCCGGCGCGTGATGGAACGAGAACCGGTGCATCACGTACTCGAACAGCGTCCAGATCAGCAGGCCGGCAGCGTAGGCGCCGGCCAGCATCGGCCAGTGGGCGCCGCTGCGTGCGGCGTACCAGACCAGCGCTGCGCTCCCGGGACCGTAGATCGCGATCGGCCAGCCGGGGTGCGCCTGCGTGACGCGTTCGAGCAATTCCTGCTGGAACAACCGTGATTCCCCGCTGGTCGGACGCGCCCAGTCGTGCACGGCGACCGTGATGGGGCCGATGACGGGCATCTGCCCATCGGAGAAGCGCCGGAACGTCGTAGACCACATGGACACAATTGGAAAAATCATAACACCGACGTATCATCAAAAAACCTGATGATTGAGCGCGACGAACCGATCCTGCTGACGCCCGGCCCGGTCACCACGTCGCCGCGCGTGCGCCGGGCGCTCGCCTCGGCGACGTTTTCGCATCGCGAGCCGGCGTTCGCCCGTCTATACGGCCGTGTGGGCGCAGCGCTCACCCGCCTCGCCGGCGCCTCGCGCCACGAACCCCTGCTCATCGCGGGCAGCGGGACCGCGGCGACCGAGGCGGCGTTTGGCAGCCTGCTATCGGCGCGTCAGACGCTGCTGGTTGCGTCCAATGGCGCGTTTGGTGACCGGCTCGCCGAGGTCGCGCGCGTCGTCGGGATTCCCGTTCGTGTCCAGGCGTACGCGTGGGCGGACCCGATCCAGCCGCAGGAGATCGCGCGGATCGTCGCCGACGATCCGGCGATCGGCGCGGTCGCCGTCGTCCAGCACGAGACGTCGGTCGGCTGCGTGAATCCGGTGCAGGAGATCGGCGAGGCACTGCGCGGCACCCGCGCGAAATTCTTCGTCGACGTCGTCTCGAGTCTCGGCGCGGAGGCGTTCGACGCCGACGCCGCGAACGTCGCGGTGGTGATCGGCACCGCCAACAAGTGCCTCCACGGCGTGCCCGGTGTGTCGTTCGTGCTCGTGCGCGACGACATGTGGGCGAGCGACATCCAGCCGCGTTCGCTGTACTTCGACTTGCGGCGCTACCGTCCTGCTGCGCCGGGTGAGGTCCGCATTCCGTTCACCCCCGCGGTGCACGCGTTGGCCGCGCTCGACGAAGCGCTGCAGGAGCTCGACGATGAAGGGGGCGCGCCTGCGAGGATGCAGCACTACCAGGCGCTGAACGCACGCGTGCGCGCCGGCCTCAACGCCTGCGGCATACGGAGCCGCTTCGACACGCTGACGCGCACCTGCTCACTGACCGTCGCCGACGTTCCGCCAGGACAGACTCCGGACGAGTTGTACGACACGTTGCTCGACCGCGGATTCATCGTGTATCACGCCAAAGGCGACCTGCGCGATCGGTGCATTCTGGTCGCGAACATGGGATATCTCCAGCTCGAGACCATCGATCGTTTCGTTTCCGTCGTGGCCGACGTCGTCACTGCCGGCGCGCGGTAAACGCTCGGCTAAATCCTTCGCGCTACGTTCGTTGTCGATCGTCCTCGCCAACGCATCTGGAGCCGAGCGTCTTTGATCTGTCGTAGCGCGAAGGCTTCAGCCGAGCGCATCACGGATCCAGATGCCTGGCGCAATGCGCGTGGCGGCACGCCCCCGTGTCGTCTGCGCGCGTGGGCGTGAGCCGATCGACGACGCACTGGCCGTCGAGCAGGCGGCCGACCGCTTCGGCGTCGGTCTCCGCGGGGGCGCAGTAGCAATCCAGATCCTGATGCCACGTCACGATCGGCCCCAGGCGATGGGGCGACGTGCACGCGTAGATCGCGTCGCCGGTTCGCGCGAAGACATACCCATCGTCGCGGATCACCGGGTCGTGCTGTTCGACGACGCGCACCCACCGGCGATGGCCCTGACACAGGGCCGCGTCGGCCACCACGCGCGCGGCGCCGATCACCAGGAGCATTCCAGCGGCGGCGGCAATCGACCGCAGCACGGATCGCGTCACGCCGGCCTCCGTCTCTGCGCGGCGGCGAGCGACGACAGCAACAGCAGCGCGCCGGCGAAATAGTAGTAGTTGGTGAACGACTGCGGCGCGACGAGGAAGGACGCCAACAGCGACACCGCCGACGCCAGGAGCAGGCCCTCGAGTCCGCGATCGCGGAGCAGTCGGTACGCGACGCCCGCGACGACGAACTCGGTGAGAACCGCCAGCGATCGCGGCGCCTCGAGGCCGGTCAGTGCGACGAGAAGCGCGGCGATCGAATCGCTGTCCCGGCGGAATGCGAGCGGGACGCGTACGAAGAAGAACATGCCCGCGATTGTCGGACGCCACTGCCACCACAACAGCGGCGCCACGGTCGCGGCCGCCACGACGAGGCCGATGGCGACGGATCGCGCGCGTCCACGCATCGCGACGTACAGCAGCACCGGTGCCGCAACGTACTGCTTGAGAGCGGGCAACAGCAGGAACGCCGTGGCCTCGCCCACGCCTCGAGGGACGGTCGCGGCGAACATGACGAACGCCGCTGCCGTCATCACCAGCACCGGCTCCATGTACCCGGTCGCCGTCATCGCCGTTCCGAGCGGGTGCAGCACGAGTGCGAGCGTCAACAGATCGACGAACGCCGCGTCCACCTCGAGCGCGCGACCAGCCTTGCGGAGCAAAGTCACGGTGATCGGCAGACAGCACGCCACGCCAAAGCGATAGTCGCCGAGCCACGCCACCCACGGCGCGGCCGCAAGCAGCGTGAGCGGCATATAGGGATAGACGCTCGGCGTGGAGCCGAAGTCGAAGCCGCCTCGCTGGAGATCGGGGGCGTGCACGGTGTAAGGATGTACGCCGTGCAGCAGCGCGAGTGAGGCGGTCTGCGTCCAGCTCCAGAGATCGACTTTGATTTGAACGCCAAACGGCGCGGCGACCTGGAGCGCAATCGCGGCGATCACCAGTGCGCCCGTCGTGCGCCGCCGGCCGGCGGCGCCGCTTCCGGCGAAAACGCCGACCAGCACGATCGCCAGCGCGAAATAGGCGCGGGTCGCCACAGTAAACCACGACCGGCTGTCGTCGATCCCTGGAGCCACGAGTCCCACGGCCGCCATGGCGGACAGCAGCATCGCCGCTGTCGCGAGCGGCAATCCGGCGTGCGTCCCGGCGGCGCCGTGCCTGGCCGTCAGGCACGCCACCACAAATCCGGCCGCTGTCAGTGGCAGGCCCAACAGCAAGAGAATGGTTCCGTGCAGGCTGGAGCCGATGCTCACGAGCACATAAGCCGTCAGCGCCATACCCGCCGTGGCTGGCAGGGTGTCGCTTGCGTGCGGCGGCTGCGTCGACTCGACGAGCGTCATGCGCCGGCCGAGGCGGTCAGGCTGTGATGCCGGCGGGCGTCGAGGGCGACACGTTCATAAATGTCGAGCACCCGATCCCATGAAAACGATCGTTCGGCATAGGCTGCGCCGAGATTTCCCATCGTGTTTCGATCGGATTCGCCGCGAAGGCCATTCGCGATCGCGGCCGCCGCTTCGTCGGGCCGCGCGAAATCCACGGCGATGCCGCCGTCAGATTCGCGCACCTGCTCGGTCGTCACATCGCACTGCCGATGCACGACGACGGGACGCGCCACAGTCCACGCCTCGAGCAGGACAAGTGACAGGCTCTCGTACACCGACGGGTTCACGAGCGCGAGGGCGCCGCGCAGGATGTCCCATCGCTCGCTGTCGCCAACATAACCGGCGTGGACGACGTTCGGGAGGCGATCGTACAGACGCGACGGCTCTCCGACGGTCACGAGCCGCACATCCGTCCATCTGACGGACGTGCCGTGGACTTCGATCGGCGGCAGCCGCGTGCCGGACGTGAGCGCGCGCCAGACCGCCGGCAGCGGCCGGGCCTTGCCCTGCCGCCCCATCACGACCAGATACGGATGCGGCGTCGGCGGCACGAATGTGGGCGACGGCGTGGTCGGTGTTTCGAGACCAACACCCGTGCGCTCCATCGCGGCGAGCGGTCCGCTCGCGACGCGCGCGATGCGCGCCGCCTCGGCGTTGGTGTTCACGAGCAGCACGCGCGGCAGCGTGAGCGTCCGGCCTGCGAGCGTGGTGTAGATGGGCCGCTCTTCGTGGACGAGCGGCACGAGCGCCGAATGGTGGGCGACGAGCGGCATGCCGACGAATGTGGGATGCGAGAGGAGCTGAAAGAACACGAGAAGATCGCGCTCGCCCGCTTCGGCGGGCAGACGATCGATCAGCGGCTGAACGATCGGCCCCTGCGCCCGCGCCCACGCCTGTGCGAGCGGCAACGACGACGGCAGCACGCCGCTCAGCACTTTCAGCGCCTCATCCCACGGCGTGCGGCGCGGCGCGGCGGAGTAGCGGCGCACCTCGACGCCGTTCTCCATCGTCGTGCCTTCAGGCAGCTCGGACGCCCACGTCGCGTATCGGCGCGCGCGCGTCGTGAGCACGCGCACGTCGTGTCCGCGCGCGGCCAGGCGTTCGGCCACGTGGCGCGCGTGCTTCTCTGCGCCGCCGAGAATGTCCGCGCCGTAACGGGCGCTGATGAACGTGAATCGCAGCGGCGAGTCGATCACTGCTGGCATCGTATTACAATCCGCTGCGTGATCAAGCGCGCGTACCTCGTTGCCGATCGGGAGGTGCGAGCAGACCAGATCATCGCCGGCATGCCCGCCCTTCTCCGGCAAATACTTTCCTTACAAGCTGCCGGGATCCTCGAGGTCGTGCTCGTCGGCGTGCCGGCACAGTCTCATCAACGCGACCCGCGCGTGCGCATCGCCGTTCATGAAGCGGCAGAAGTACCGGCCCACCCGGAGGGGACGGCGCTCGTCGCGGTGGCCGGCGCGGTGTGGACGCCGGCGTTTCTGCAGAAGCTCGTGCGCGCGCCCGTTCCGGCCGACTCTCGCATCGTTCCGGTTCGCTCCAGCGAGCTCGTGGTGGTCCCTCGGACGCCGGCAGACGTCGAGGCGGCGACCGATCTGCTGATGCGCTCGCTGTACAAGCCGACCGACGGCATCATCTCGCGCTATCTCAATCGCCGCGTTTCGCTGCCGATCTCACGGCGGCTCCTGCGATTCGACATCAGCCCGAACCACCTCACCGCGCTGGCTACGGTGTTCGGCCTGGCCGGCGTGGTGGTGGCGTTCCGCGGCGGTTACTGGCCTCTGCTCGCGGGCACGCTGCTGCTGCAGATGCAGTCGCTGCTCGATGGCTGCGATGGCGAGGTAGCGCGCATCAAGTATCTGCACTCCCGTGCGGGCGAGTGGTTCGATCAGGTGGCCGACGATGTGCTGAACATCGCGTTTCTGGCGGCGGTCGGCGCCGCGCTGGCCCGCGCCGGCCATTCGTCGGCGGCCTGGATTGCTGGTGTGTCAGTCGCGAGCCAGGTTGTCTACATGATTTCGCTGTACGCGGGCCTCGCAGTCAAAGCGGGCGGCCGCGGCAGCGTGGCGACGCTGCGCTGGTGGGTGGACAAGCCGGGGCCATCGTCCTCCGCGACGCAGATCATCGGCGACCTCACGCGCCGCGATTTCATCTGCTTTTTTTATTTCGCGTGCGCCGTCTTCAACGTGATCGAGATCGCGCTCGTCTGGCATGCGGTGGTGACGATTCTGTCGGCGGCAGTGACGGCGATTGGGTGGGTCGCGTTCGGCGGCCCGGAATTTCGCGACCCGAAACCGACGCCGGCCGGCTAAGAAAAAAGGGGACGGGAGTCCCAATGTTTTGCATGGTTCAAGGGGCTGGTCGGACCAGGGACGAAACGACTCCCGTCCCCTTTTGCGACAGAGGAAGAACGGTCTGGTACACAGCCAGCGTGTGTTCCGCCGTGCGCGCCCAGGTGAACTGCGCGGCGCGCGCGCGGCCGCGCGCCGCCAGGCTGCGGCGGAGCGCATCGTCGTCGAGCAGACGCAGAATTGCATCGGCGAGCTGACGCGCATCGGTGGGATCGAACCGCAGTGCCGCGTCGGCTGTCACTTCGCGCAGCGCGTCGATGTCCGACACGACGAGCGGCGTGCCGAGCGCCATCGCTTCGAGGGCGGGCAGACCGAATCCCTCGATCAGCGACGGCACGACGAAGACGCGCGCGCCGCTGATCAGCGCGCGCAGATCGTCATCCGCAAGATGCCGGCTCACCGACACGTGACTGGATAGTCCGGACGAACGAATCTCCGCGCCGGCGCCGCCGTCTCCGGCGATGAGCACCAGGCGCACGTCAGGGCGGCGCAGCCGCACGAGCGGCAGCGCGCGGATGAGACAGCCGATGTTCTTGTACGCCTTGGGTACGCCAAAGGCCGCGATGTAGGGCGGAGATGCTTCGTCTGAGTCAGGCGCGTCGAACCAGCGCTCCTCAATCCCGTAGTAGACCGTCGTTCGACGATCTGAAGACACCCACCGCGCCGCGCGGTTGGACGTCGCATCCGATCCGCAGATCACGTGGTCGGCGACTCGCAGCGCGTGGGGAATCGCGACGCCGCCGAATCGCTTCAGCCATTCAGCTTCGAGCCTTTGCCGCTCCGCCCGGGGGTCGCGTTCGAGCCAGATGAGATCGTGCAGCGACACGATGATGCGCCGTGGCGCGAAGTGTCCCCGGCGCAGGCCGATCGGCAGCAGATGAAAGAGCGAATGGTAGAGATCCGCGCGTCCATAACGGCGAAAAATCGGCTCGAGCAGCGGACGCGCGAACATCGTCGCCCAGTCGGCGGCTGGACGACGCACGAAGACCTCGCGGGCCGAGGTCGCAGTCGACGCCACGAGCGGCGCGCGCCCACGTTGACTCGCCGGGCGCAGGATGATCAGCTCGTGCTGAGGCGCTGCGGCGACGATCGCCGGAACGAGACCGCGCCCGTACCGGCCCATCCCGGACTCATCGCTTTTCACGCACCACGCGTCGATGTAGATGCGGGCCATTCGCGATCAGCGTTCCGCCAGCAGTCGCTCGTACACAGCGAGCGTGCGTGCGGCCGTGCAGTCCCAGGTGAACGTGCCGGCACGCGACACACCCGCCTGGCGCAGCGCAGCATGCAGACCCGGCTCGCCGAGAACGCGCCGCATCGCCGCCGCAAACGCCTCGGGATCGCCGGCGTCGCAGCACAGCGCGGCGTCGCCGGCCACGTCGAGAACCGCCGGTGCTCGCGACGCGATCACGGGGCACCCGGCCGACATCGCCTCGAGGACCGGAAAGCCGAAGCCTTCGACGATTGACGGAAAGAGCAGCGCCCGCGCGCCGTGAAGCAGCCGCAACATCTCGGGCTGCGACACCGGGCCGGTGAAGGTGACGCGCCGCTCGACCCCGAGCCGCTGCGCCAGTCGGCGCAGCTCGCCGGTGGAATCGCCGCGCCCGGTAACGATCAATCGAACGCCCTCCGGATCGGCGGCCTCCCCGTCGGTTGATGCGGCGCACAACGCGAACGCGCGCAACGCCGTCGGGATGTTTTTGTACGGCCGCGTGTTGCCGACGCACAAAAAATAGGGCGGCGTCGCCGGCGTCGTATCCCGGTCGAGAGGGGGAAATGCCGCGCCGTCGACACCGTGCGGGATCACGTCGACACGCGAGCGATCCAGCTTGAACACCGCCGCGGCGCGCGATGCCGTGTGTCCGCTGATGGCGATGATGCGATCCGCCCGTCTCAGCGCGTAACCCATCGCCGCACGCGCGTAGACGGTGGTCACCGTGCGGGAGAGCGGAGCGAAGCGGCCACTTCGGATCAACCGCCGGTGTTCCACCCAGATCAAATCGTGCAGCGTGAGCACGACCCGCGGCACGCGCAGCCGAAGCGGCAGGAAGTGGTGAAGGCTGTGATAGAGATCGAGCCCGAGGCGCGAGATCGCGCCGCCGCGTGCGAGATTGACTGGTGCGTCGATGTCGCCGTCGACGACGATCTCGGTCACGTTGGGGCCTGTGGCCATCGACGACTGGCCGAGGCGCTGCCGGATGATCACGTATGAGTGCGCCGCGTCCAGACGCGTGAGCGCGCGGGCCAGCTGCGAGGCGTACGTGCCGAGACCACTCGGCACCGGTCCGGCCATGCGGGCGTCGAGACCGATCAGCGCCCCCATCGCCCGCCCGGTGATCGGCGTGGGCCGTGGTATGTTGGCGGCGTGCGTCGTGTACTGCTCATCGTTTACCGAGCGCTGTCGGATATGGCGGGGAAGGCGGCCGTGTTTGCCATCACGGTCGTCGCCGCGAGGCGTTTGTCGCAGGATGCGTTCGGCATTTTCTCGCTCGCGTCTGTGATCGGCTGGCTATTGGCGCTCACCACGGATTTCGGCATTCCGCTGCACCTGGCGCGCGCGGTCGCCCGGCGCCCCGACCAGGCGTCCGGCATCCTCTCCCTTTGGGTCAACGTGCGGCTCTGGACGGCTGCGATCGCGATCGCACTGGTCGCCGTCACCGTTCCGTTCTGGCCGGCGACGTCGGGATACACCGTGCCGATCCTGCTGTTCGCCCTCGTGTACATCATCTCCGCGCTGATCGACTTCCTGCACTATTTCTATCGCGGCATCGGGCGAAGCGACGTCGAGTCCACGCTCACGCTCTGGAGCCGGGCCATTACACTGGGTGCTGCGCTTCTCGCGCTGGCGTGGAGTCCGGACCTGACCATTCTCGCGCTGGCGATGCTCGCGCCCGTGCTCGCGACATTCGTCTGGAGCCTGTGGCTTGCGTCGCGCCTCGCCCGCGAGAGCGCGGGACCATCGCCCGGCGCACTGGCGACTGCGCCACCTCCGTTCACAATGGCGACCTTGTGGCCCGAGTTCCGGCGCGACGTGTTTCCGATCGGCGCAGGCATCGTGCTGTCGGCGCTCTACTTCCGGATCGATCTGCTGCTCGTCGAGATGTGGCACGGCACAGAGCCGGTTGCACTGTACAACGCGGCGTTCCGGCTCGTCGAGACGGTGCGCCTGTTTCCAGCGGCTGTCCTCGCAGTGACGCTGCCGTCGTTATGCCGCGCGACCGACACACGACCCCTGCGCCGCGTTGCGGGCGCCGTGAGCATCTTCGCGGTCGTCGTGACGCCGATGCTCTGGGCCGCCGCCGGATGGGGCCTGCCGATCGTCTACGGCACGTCGTACGCCGCCGCCGTGCCCGCCTTTCGGATTCTGATTCTGTCGCTGCCGCTGATGTCGCTGAACTTCGCGCTGACGCATCAGCTGATCGGCTGGGACGGCCAGCGCGCCTACGCAATCATTTGCGCGGTGGCGCTCGCCGTGAATCTCGCCCTCAACGTGTTCATGATTCCTGCGCTGTCGATCGAAGGGGCCGCCTGGGCCACCGTTTGGACCGAGATTGTCGTGACGGCCGGCTGCGCGATGGCGATCTGGCGCGCTGTGCCGCGTCCGGCCCACGCGTCGTTCTCGCTCGCGTCGTGAGCGGCGTCGAAAAGGGGCCGTACCCCTTTTCATTGGCGACCCGAGAAAAAGGGGTACGGCCCGTTTTCGCGTGGGTAACGCGAAGGCTTCAGCCGAGCGTCCCCGCGCCGCGTCCTCACGTTACGAGATAAGATCGCGTCGGTGCCTTACGGATTCGACGTCGTGACGCAAACAGTGGTCCTTGCTGCAGGGACCGGCACGCGACTTGGCAGCGCGGAGGCCGGCGTCCCGAAGCCGCTGCTCACCGTCGCCGGACTGCCGCTCATTGCGCACGCGCTGCGCCACGCCGCCGCCAGTGGGTGTACCGACGCCATTGTGGTCATCGGCTTCGAGGGACGACAGGTCAAGGCCGCCGTCGAGGCCATCGGATCACCGCTCCGCATCTGCTTCGTCGAAACGGCCGATCCGACGGCGCCGAACGGTCACTCCTTGCTCGCCGCGGAGCCGGTCGCGCACCCCAGATTCTTTCTCCAGATGGTCGACCACATGTTCGACGAGGTCGTGCTGCCCAAGCTCGTCGCCTCGGGGTGGGGCGGCGACGAACTGGGACGGGTGCTCGTGGATCGCGCGCCGGTGGGCCTGGATCTCGACGATGCGACGAAAGTGCGCATCGATGGCGGCCGCGTCGTCGCCATCGGCAAGGCGGTTGCGCCGTGGGACGCGATTGACGCCGGTTGCTTCGCGCTGACGCACGCCGTCTTTCCGGCGCTTCGTGCCGTCTCCGACGGCGGGTCGCGCACCGTCTCCTCGGCGATGCGTCAGTTGGTCGATCGCCGCGGGCTCTGCGCTGTGGACGTGGACGGCGTCCGCTGGGTTGATGTCGATACGCCGCGCGACCGCGCGGACGCGGAGCGCATGCTCGCGCGCGAACTGGCGTAGGTAGGACAGACCCCAGGCCTTACGCGCTGAACCGTTGTCGCGCGGCCGCGAGATCGACCATGTCGTCGATTTCGATCCAGCCCTCCGTGGCGACGTCCGACGTGCCGAAGCGCACGCCGCCGTCGATCAGCCGCTGGAAGACATCTTCGTAATACGCCGTGGCGGCATCGGCCCGCACGACCGCGTCCACTTCGTCCCACAGACGTGTGAGCGCCGGGCCTCCGAGCCTTTGCACGCCGATCGATTCGCCGATGCTCGTCTGGGGATCCAGGCGCTTCGACAGACGGGTGACCAGGCCCCGCGCATTCACCTGCACCTTCATTTCTTCGTCGGCCAGCGACGCCCCGCGATCGATCACCAGCGTGCAGGGCTCAGGCGCGGCGAGCAACGCGGACAGAGGGCTGCCGGAAACGATGACGTCACCATCGCACAGCACGAACGCATCGCCGCCGATCGCCTCCCGCGCCGCGGCGAGGCTTGCCGCGTTGTTGGTCGTGGCGTATGCGGCGTTGCGCGCCGTGCTGACGCGCAGAGGCTGTGCGGTGGCGGCGAGGTAGGCGTCCACGCGCTCCGCCCGGTGCCCCGTCACGACGATGGCGCGGGCGATGCCGGCAGCCGCGAGCGCGTCGAGCATGCGGCCGAGCAGCGGCCGGCCGCCCACGTCGATGAGGCACTTGGGTGTATCAATGGTCAGCGGAAGCAGCCGGGTGCCTTGACCGGCGGCGAGGATGACGGCGAGCGTGCTCATGAATGAACTCAGTCTGTCATGAGCGTGGGCGTGATGGACAGCACGGCATCCGCCGATAGGTGGGTCGAATGGCTGAATGCGCGTTCTGCGGGCACGAGGTGCCGCTCGATGCGGCGCAGTGTCCGTCGTGTCTTCGCGCGGTGCAGCCACAGCCGGAGTCGGCGCCCGAGCCGGAGGTCTACGATCTGTCCGGGGACCTCGCCGAACCGGCGGCCGATATTCCGGTCGAATGGGAGGGAGGCGCGGTCTACGCGCTCGAACTGGCGGCGCGTTGTCCGCACTGCCGCGAGTCGATTCGCACCATCCGCGTCTTGCGGCTCAAACGCACGCAGGTGACCTTCACGTCGACGCTGCCTCGAGGCGGACGCGCGCTCGTGTGCCCCGAATGCGGGCGCATTCTGTCTGTCGAGCTGAACACCCTCTAACGTCCCGCTTTCACAGATTGCCGCTGCTGCCACGTGCGAGTCGCCGGGCCCGCGTGCTCAGTCGCGCCGGTTGCCAGTGAAGCGAAGCAGGAACAGAAACAGGTTGATGAAGTCGAGATAGAGCGCCAGGGCGCCGACGATCGCGTACGACCCGGTCTGGCCGCCGGGCGAGGCGAGCGCCATCGCCTTCAGCCGCTGCGCGTCGTACGCCGCGAGGCCGGAAAACACGATCACGCCGATGAACGAGATGACGAACTGCAGCGCGTCGCTGTGCCAGAAGATGCCAACGATGGAGGCGAGGACGACGCCGATGAGGCCCATGAACAGAAACGATCCCAGGCCGGCGAGGCTGCGCTTCGTAGCGGTGCCGTAGGCCGCGAGGCTGCCGAACATGCCTGCGGTGACGAGAAACGTGTTGGCCACTGATTCGCCCGTGTAGGCGAGCAGGACGAACGAGATCGTCACGCCGGTCAGCGCCGAGTAGAGCACGAACAGCATCGCCGCCGTGGATGCGGCAAGCTTGTCGACACGCGCGGCGAGCACGAACACGAGCCCGAGCTGTGCGCCCATGAGCGCCCAGAACAGAACGCGGTTCGTCGCGATCGCCATGACGATCGCAGGCGATCCGGCAATCAACCACGCGGTGCCGGCCGTGATGGCCAACCCCACGCACATCCATCCATAGACCGCGCGCAGGAAGATGCTGACGCGCTCCGCGACCGGCAGAGAGGTGGAGAATCCGCGCTCCGTGGAGAATTCTGATGAGGTCATACCCTGATGCTACCACCTCAGCGCAGAGGCGTGGACACGTTGTTGCGCCACTGTTCGAAGTGAAGGTGTGACATTTCGAACGCCGCCACGCTCGCGAAGACGACGCGCTCAATGCGACCGAGCCGCCTCCACGTGGGTTGTTGCGCGGGATCGCGACTCTCGAAGCGGCGCTCAATCATGCGCATGGCCACGTTGTTCGCCACAGAAAGCGCGCCCATCGTCAACGCATCAACCGCAATGGTGCGGTTGCCGTCGCCGTAAGAGAGCGGCGCCGAAAAGGGACGCCCGCTCTGCGTAAACCGCGGATTGGCTTCCGTCGCGCCACGCGCAAAGTACGGTTGCGAACTGTTCCAATCCAGTTGCGCGCTCACGTACGTCGCAACCATGGGAAAGTAAGTGGTCGGGTCTTTAACGGTTTCGCTCACGACGTTTTGTGCCGTGGCGTTATGCGCCAACAACAGAGACATCATCACGCAAGGGAGTAAGCGCTTCATGACAGTCTCCTTCAAGGACCTTCGCGTCCTTCAGAAGTAGACTGAGCATTATTTGTGCCGAAGCATGATTCATCGGCGCAGCATTTGGCATTCAATATGCGCTGAGGAGAAGATGCCGTGGACGTGTCCCGCATGTCGTCTCGCCATTCGGCATTCCGATGCCGAGCGCGATCCGCGGCCGGGCGTCACCTATCGCTGTCACGTGTGTCGACTTGAATTGGTTGTGGACACGACGCGCGGAAAGATGGTCGTCGCACCGTTCGCGGCGGGGCGCGACGAAGCGCATCGTCGACCTGGACCGTCGACAAACGACGACACACCTGACAAGACGACCGGCGTCTAACCGGCAGGTTCAGTGACGCCCCACACCTCATCAGCATTCAAATTCGGTTCCAGCAAAGGTAAGGAAAGTGTGCGTGTCCGCACAACATGGTGTAAGAGTTGCTGACGATGGGGTAGCTGGTGCCGCGGGGCTCCCTTTGGGACAACTTGTTGTCATGAGTTCCACATATCTGGTGACGTGCGTGTCATGACGTCCGAATGGTCGTCCCAACGAGCGCCTGTCGGGTGGGCGTGATGTGGATTCGATTGGTTCGTAAGCTGGCGGATCACCTCGACGGCATCGACGTGTCGAGCTACAACGAGGGCGACATCCTCGATCTGCCACGCGCCGAAGCTGGGCTGTTGATTGCCGAGCAGTGGGCGCTGCCGTTTCGTGGTCCGAGCCGGGATGTGCGCGCGGCGTCGACGGCACACCTTCGCGCGTTTGCCGCGGACCGTTCGGAGCGGCGAACGCTGGAACAGCTTCGCCGGGTGCGAGAAGGGTTCGAGACCCAACCGCTGGAACCGCACGAACATCGGCGCGCTGAGGATCGTATTCGCGACGCTCACCACGACTCGCGTCAGAAAACGCTCAACGACAAAGAGTAGGTAATTTATTCCCTACCAAATAGTTGCGAATTGATGGCAGCATCATTGCACGGTCAGCGTTGTTCCTATCAGAACGACGCTAATGCGCATCAAAGTGTTGCACAAGCCCCCCACGCCCAGCATAGATGGGATACGTCTCGACGTGTTTCACGTGGGGTTCTGTTACGAGGTTGGCCCGACGCTCGCGGCGCTGTTCCTCGCGGAAGGATGGGCAGAGCCGATCACGGAGCCACGTGCGCTGGCGATGCCCCTAGATGAGCTAGTCGTGGACGCCCTGACGCATCCCTCGCGCCCGACACCGCCAAATCTGCAGCGTGAAACGTATCCACCGTTGTTGGACGTGGCGGCCGACGCACCGCCACGACCCCGGGGCAGAAAGAGAAAGACCGCCCGCGACGGCTCGGACGCCTGACCTTCGTTCGTTTCCACCTATAACTCTTAACTCTGCCAGGTCGATGCGCGCCGCGGAAGGCATGCGACGGACATAGCGCCCCTTGGCGTCTCGTTCGTCGTCGGGTCGAGTTGGCTGTCACATTCGTCGGACTGTTCGGTCTTGTGTGATGGAGGCTGCAATGAACCGGACGAGCAGGAAAGACACGATTATCTATTGGGTGACCACGGGCGCCGTCTGCGCCGTCATGGCGTTCAGCGCTGTGAACTTCAACCTGAAAGAACCACTGGGTCCGATGAAAGGCGCGTTCACGCACCTTGGATATCCCAGCTATTTCCGGATCGAATTGACCATCGCGAAGGGCCTGGGCGTTCTTGCCTTGCTGGTGCCGGGTGTACCGCGCAAGGTGAAGGAGTTTGCCTACTTCGGATTCGGCGTCACGCTTATATCCGCCAGCATCGCGCACTTCTCCGTAGGCGACCCTGCGCTGGTCGTGATCGATCCCTTGTTGTTCCTGAGCGCGCTGATCGCTTCGTACGCCCTGTTTCTCAACCGAGGCGGAGATCAGGTTGTGGTGGGCCGCGTCTTACGAAAGACGGCGTGAACGACGGGCGTGAGCGCCGTGGAGAACCGCCCCGAACGCGGTTTTTCCATGGCGCCCACACGCATCAGTTCACGGGGCGAAGATTACTTCGTTAGAACAGAAACGGCACGAATCGCTTGGTGCGACTCAAGTAGCGCCGATACGGATCGCCGATGACGGCCAGGAGCGCACGCTCCTCGACGTGGACACGATAGCCGTAGCCGATCGAGACGGCACCGAACAACACGGCGAGACTGATCCAGTTGGCGAGGGCGAGTCCGATGCCGAGGAACATGATCGCGCCCGCCGTATACGACGGATGACGCACGTAGCGGTATGCGCCACGATCGACGACCGCCTGATCTGGCTTGACGATCACGGCGCCCGTGAAACTTGGCCCGAGCATCCGCCAGCAATGGCGACGCAGCAGGCTGCCGCCAATGATCGCGCTCAGGCCTATCCAGAACAACCACACGCGATGCGGCAGCGCCGCCGACGGCACGGCAGACGCAATCGTGAATGCGGCGACAATCGCGAGGCCCTGGCTGGCCGCAATCAGCAGCTTCGAATTGGCGTCCTGCGGAGTTGTTGAGGGTTCTCGCCGCCTCGAGATGATTCGGAACTCCGGCGCGAACGCCCAGAAGAACACGACCCAAAAGAAGAGAGCATTGGGCCACGTGAAGATGACGAGCCGCGGCATCGTCCAGAGTGTATGCCTAAACTCTTGCAAGAGACCGAGCGCGGTGGATTTATCGTCGCTGTGACCAGGTTGGCCCGGTACGATCGGGGACGTTGAGTGCGGTGAAGATTCCCAGCGGCTCCACCGAGTCGACAAGCGTCGCACTGCGCTCTTCAAGAGAGGCGATCGCGGCCTCGCGAGACGCTCGGTGCTGCTCGTATACGATCATCTCGCTCCAGTATTCGATGACCATGTACCGGGACGGACGGTTCTGGTCATGAAGGAAGGAACTGCCGAGATAGGAGCGCGTTTGCCGATTCATCGCGGTCCATTCACCATCGGCGCCGTACAACTGCTCGAATTCGGTCTCGCGTCCGTTCTTGACGTCGAATTGCCACGTGATCGCGATCATAGGGGAGGTCCTTGAGAGAGTTGGAAACTGGCCAGCCGGACTCGGGCCCAGTGTAGTTCAGCGTTGGTCTCGAGCGGGCCGGACGGAATCGTAAACCGAAGTCGAGAGGAAGAGGAAAGCCTCCGGTATTCCGGACCTCCTCTATTACGCCGGACGAACCGCGCACGTGACTCGGGCGTGAACCGGCGGCATTTCCGGGATTCCCCAACGAATCCAACACCTCTGTCTCGTCCGCCCGCGGTGCGCGGTTTGCAACGATTGTGCGGCCGGAAGCGGCTCAGGATGTGTCGTCGCCATTATCCGTTCTACTTCATCGGCCCCGCTCCGCGCCGGTTCATCGTTCGTGCCGTGCGTGTCGCGGACAATCCGGTTCCCCGCGCCGGCGTCCATGAACGCCCCCGGTGTTCCTCGTGCGCACGGGGTGCGTTGTCGCGTCTTCCAGTCGTCTTGCACCTCGAGTGATCGCGTGGAGCTTTCAGAAATTGAGAGGGTTTATGACGCGTGCAATGAGTCGGATCGCCCTGGCCGCGGCGGTCGTCTGTGTGACCGCCGCCGCGTCGCTGGCACAGCAGACGTCGACATCGACGGAAACCAAGACGTTCGAGATACTCGCGGTGGACGGCAACCAGTTGGTCGTCAGGCTGCCGGAAGGCACGAAGGAGCTGACCGTTCCCGATGACTTCCGCTTCAACGTCAACGGGCAGCAGTTGTCCGTGAGCGAATTGAAACCGGGCATGAAAGGCACGGCGACCATCACGACGCGAACGACGGTCACACCGGTGACCGTCACCGAGGTGAAAAACGGCACCGTCCTGCAGCGTTCGGGTTCAACCCTCATCGTACGAACCGGCAACGAAACCAAGATGTTCACGCAGGGGGACGTGGACAAGCGCGGCGTGAAGATCATGCGCGAAGGCCAACCCGCACAACTGTCGGATTTCCGTGAAGGCGATCGGCTGACCGCGACCATCATCACGTCGGGGCGGCCGCATGTCATGACCGAGAAGGAAGTGCGGGCGACCGTCCCGCACGCCGCCGCGACAACCGGCGCGCCTCCAGCGCCGACAGCACAGGCGCCGCTGGCACCAACGACCCCGTCGGCTCCGTCCGCAGCGACGACTGCGCCTTCTGAGGAAGGCAAGACGCTGCCGAAGACCGCCAGCTCGTGGCCGTTGGTCGGCCTCGCGGGCGTGCTGTCGCTCGTGGTGGGGCTCGCCCTGACTCTCAGGCGCCGCCTCGTAGGCTAGGCGGTCTGCGGTTGCCCAAGCCGCGCTCGTGCGTCGACGCCGGGCGCGGCAGCTCTGAGCGTTGGCCCGCGGCTATCGGTTGCTTTTCCCGGAGCGGGTCGACTCTTCTGCGCGGGCGCCGGGCGCGAAGGAGTGAACTGTGTTTGCCAAGCTGTCTGCAGAGTTCATCGGTACGTTCTGGCTCGTTCTCGGAGGTTGCGGCAGCGCCGGTACTCGCGGCCGCGTTTCCGGAGGTCGGAATCGGACTGCTCGGGGTGTCGCTGGCGTTCGGTCTCACGGTGCTGACGGGAGCTTACGCGCTCGGTCCGATCTCGGGTGGTCACTTCAACCCCGCTGTCTCTGTCGGCCTGTGGGCGGGAGGTCGCTTTCCCGCCGCCCTGCTGTTGCCTTACATCGTGGCGCAAGTCGCCGGCGGCGTCGTCGGCGCAGGGGTGCTGTATCTCATCGCGAGCGGCCGTGCGGATTTCAGCCTCGCCGGGGGGTTCGCCTCCAACGGCTACGCAGCGCACTCACCGGGCGGGTATTCGCTTGCGGCGGCGCTCGTGTGCGAAGTGGTGATGACGTTCATGTTCCTGGTCGTGATTCTCGGCACCACTCACAAACGCGCTCCAGTCGGATTCGCAGGCCTGGCAATCGGTCTCGCACTCACACTGATCCATCTGATCAGCATCCCGGTGACGAACACCTCGGTCAATCCGGCACGCAGCACCGCACCCGCGCTGTTCGTTGGAGGCTGGGCGCTTCAGCAGCTCTGGCTGTTCTGGCTTGCTCCGGTGATCGGCGCCGCCATCGCGGGCGTCGTGTACAGGGCGGTTCTCGAAAGCCCGGTCGTGCAGGAACCTGCGGTGATCGGACGCACCGGCCCGTAGCTCAAGTCCAAGGAAATTGGTGCGGAAGAGAGGATTCGAACCTCCACTGGGTTGCCCCAACTAGCTCCTGAGGCTAGCGCGTCTGCCGTTCCGCCACTTCCGCAAGTGGTGAGAAATTCCCCGCAGGTCGGAACGATCAGTATAGCCCAACGCTGCGCGCGCGGTCGACCCGCTCGTCACCGCAGCTCTTGCCCCGCGTATCGTCGCGCCTCACGGCGCCAGCAAGCTCGCATGCGAGGCGACGGCCTGCCACTTCGAACCGCGTTTGATGAACACGTCGGTAAATCGCATGCGGGCGTGCACGGGAGAGCCGTTGAACTCTCCTGCGGCTACGGTTCGGCCGCGAACCACCGCGGTATCTTGAAACAGCACGACGCTCACATCGTCGATGACCATGCGAAGAAGCTTCACGGAGTCGAAAAAGGTGCCGAGCACCGCCGCACGAGTGAGCACCTGTCCGTCCGGCTGCGTGACGCTCCATTCCGGCGCAAGCACGCTCTCGATGAATGCGCGGTCACGCTGCACCCACGCCTGAGCGAGTTGCTGCTGAATGTCCTGGAGCTGCCGTTCGTCGGTCATCGTGTCGCGAACCTGTCTCCAGGCTGTCCGGCGTTCAGTGAGGAGCCGCGCGAGCATGCGGCGCACGGTCGATTTTAACAGGTCGTCGCCGGCGAGCTTCGCGAAGTCGGTGCCGCACGTGTCAGAATAATCGCTGAGGCACAACGACTCAGCCCTGATTCCTGATCCCTGAACTGAACCCTGATCCGATGCATCCCTGGCACGACTATCCAATCGACGACGCCGCCCTCGAGGACCACTTTCCAGCCATTATCGAAGTCCCGATGGGCAGCAAGAACAAGTACGAGCTGGACAAGGCCACCGGCCTGCTGCGGCTGGATCGCGTCCTCCACAGCGCCGTCTTCTACCCGGCCAACTACGGCTTCATTCCCCGCACATACTGCGACGACAACGATCCGCTCGACGTGCTCGTGTTCGGGCAGGAGCCGGTGCACCCGCTGACCGTTGTCGATGTGCGTGCGATCGGCGTCATGCAGATGCGCGACGAAAAGGGCATCGACGACAAGCTCCTCACGGTCTGCATCGGCGATCCGGCATTCGCCGACTACCATGATTTCCGCGAGCTCCCGAAGCACGTCATCCGCGAAATGGAGCGGTTCTTTCAGGATTACAAGACGCTCGAGGGCAAGCGCGTCGAGATCATGGAATCGCTCGGTCCGACGCACGCGATCCGCATCCTGCGCGACGCGCTGGCGTCCTACCGCACGCGGGAATCGGCGCTGAATCGATAATCAGGTCCGGTTTGACGCCGGACGCTCCGAGGGTCCGGCTGAAGCCGGACACCGACGATTGTCGGCTCACCCGGAGATGACGATCGTCCGGCTGAAGCGGGACACGCCGACGGTCGTGAGCCTGTCGCCGCCGGGCCTCAGCTCGGCGCGCGGCGCGTGGAGCGAGGGGCTATACTCGGGTGACGGCGGCCTCGGGGTCGCCCTCTACCTGAGAGGTTTGCTGTGGCCCGCCGCGGATTCGCCATCATCTTCACACTGGTTGGTGTGGCGTGCTTCGTCTCCATCGCCGGCTTCACGATTCTCTACGTGCTGTTCGGCCGCGAGCCGGCCGTGCCGTCCGACGGGATGCTCGTGCTGCGCGCCGGCGGCAACCTCACCGAGGTGGCGCCCGCCGACGTGGTCGGCTATCTGCGCGGCGTCAAGACGCCCACGGTGCGCGCCATCGTGGACAACCTGCGCAAGGCGAAGGTCGACCCGCGCATCCGCCGCGTGCTGCTCAAGCCGACCGGGTTCGACTCGCCATTCTGGGGCAAGGTGCAGGAGATCCGCGACGCGGTGCTCGACTTCAAGAAATCGGGCAAGCCGGTCTACGCCTACCTCGAATACGGCGGCGATCGCGAGTACTACCTCGCGACGGCGGCCGACAAGGTGTTCCTCATGCCGTCGGCGTCGCTCGATCTACAGGGCGTGGCGACCTACGAGCTGTTTTTACGCGGCACGTTCGACAAGTTTGGCGCGATTCCCGATCTCCATCACATCGGCGACTACAAGACCGCCACCAACACGTTCACGGAAAAAGGCTTCACGGCGGCGCACAAGGAGATGGACGAGTCGCTGAACCGCGACCTGTACGAGCAGATCATCCGCGACGTCGCCGACGGGCGGAAGAAGAACGAGCGCGACGTGCGCGCGCTGATCGACGAGGGGCCGTTTCTTCCGGAGGACGCGCTGCACGCGGGGCTGATCGATGATGTCGCGTACGAAGATCAGGTGGGCGAGGCGCTGCGCGGCGGCGCGACGGCCCACGATATCGACGGCGACGATTACGCGCGTGTCAGCACGACATCGGTCGGCCTGAACAAAGGGCCGCGCATCGCGGTGATCTATGCGGCCGGCGAGATCGTCAGCGGCCGCAGCGCCTTCGACCCGGTGAACGGCTCCGTGATCGGATCGGACACGCTGATCGACTACATCCGGCAGGCGCGCCGCGACAGCGCGGTGCGCGCCATCGTGCTGCGCGTCGACAGCCCGGGCGGATCGACAATCGCCTCGGACGCCATCTGGCGCGAGCTCACGATCGCGAAGCGGGAGCGCGCCGACCGTCCGCTGGTGGCGTCGATGTCGGACCTCGCGGCGTCCGGCGGATACTACATCGCGATGCCGGCGCAGGTGATCGTCGCGCAGCCGTCGACGCTCACGGGTTCCATCGGCATCTTCGGCGGCAAGATCGTGACCGGCGGCGTCTACGAAAAGCTCGGCGCGCGCATCGACTCGACGAGCATCGGGAAGAATGCCGAGATGGGCTCGCCGGCGCGCAAGTACAACCCCGAGGAGCTGCGGAAGCTCCAGGAACAGCTCCAGTCGTTCTACGATCAGTTCGTCGAAAAGGCCGCCGACGCACGGCACAGCACGCCGGAGAAGATCGATGCGCTGGCCCAGGGGCGGGTGTGGACGGGACGGCAGGCGAAGCAGAACGGGCTGGTCGATCAGCTCGGCGGCCTCGACCGCGCGATCGCCGTCGCCAAGCAGCGCGCGAAGATCGCCGCCGATTCAGAGGTCGAGATCGTGACGTTCCCCCCGCGCAAGAGCTTCTACGAGATCGTCTCGGATCAGCTCAGTGGGTCGAACGATTCGGCGGCGGTGAGCGCGTGGCTGTCGGCGAATCTGTCGAAGGGCGAGATCGAAGCGCTGCGCACGATGCGCGGGCCGCTCTCGATGTTCCGCCGCGGCGAGCCGCTGGCGCTGATGCCGTTCTGGTATATCCGTTAGCGGCAGCTCTTCATCACGGAGACACGCAGAACACGGAGATCACGAAGATCAGTTCAAATAAATCTTCGTGTGCTTCGTGCTCTCCGTGACTTCGTGATGAAAAGCGACCGAGCCTAACTCACGACCCGCTGCAGCGCTTCCCGATTCACGTCGATCTTCATCTTCCGCTTCGCCTTCGCCATGTAGGCGCCGAAGAAGCGGTTGCGGCGATCGGTCAGCATGTCGTCCCGGAACTTGTCCTTCGCGGCGGCCAGCTGCTCGGGCGTGACTTCCTGCTTCTCGAGCACCTTGACGACCGCCGTGCCGTTGTCGGTGGCGATCGGTTCGCTCACGCCCCCGACCGGCAGCTTGAACGCCGCCTCTTCGACCGCGGCGGCCGCGCCGAGATCCGGGATTGGCGCATCGCGCGTGATGAGCTCGGTGGTCTTGACGTCGACGCCGGCGGCCTTGGCCGCCTTGTCGAAGTCCGGCGCGGTCCGCAGCTTCGCGGCGATCTCGGCCGCCTTCTGCTGACTCAGCTCGCGCGCCTTCACTTTAATCACTTCGTCCTTGACGTGATCCTTCACTTCGTCCAGCTTCGGCACATAGGGATCCTGCTTCGCGACGAGTGTCTCGAACGCGAAGCCGCGTGAGGTCCGCACCGGTCCGGCCACCTCGCCGGTTTTCATGTCGAACGCCTTGCCCGATGCTTCCGGCGACGGCCCGAGGCCGAGAATCGGCTCGTCGCGTGCGAAGAAGCCCGACTCCTGCACGGCGAGGCCCTGCGTTTTGGCGACCACATCCAGATCGGACGGCTTCGAGATCTCCTTCTCCAGCTTCTGGGCGAGGTCGGCCGCCTGTGCCTGCGCGCGCTCGTACGCGAGCTGATCGGTGATCTGCTGGCGCACGTCGGCCAGCGTCTTGCGTGGTGGCCGCTTTCTTATCGACGACCTTGATGATGTGATAGCCGAACTGCGTCTTCACCAGATCGCTGATCTGCCCGGGTTGCAGCGTGAACGCCACCTGATCGAACTCGGGCACCATCCGGCCCTTGCTGAAGTAATCGAGATCGCCGCCGTTTTTCGCGCTCGACTCGTCTTCCGAATACTTCTTCGCCAGCTCCGCGAAGTCGGCGCCGCTTTTCGCCTGCTTGAGCACGTCTTCCGCTTTCGCCTTCACGGCCGCATCGTCCTTGCCTTCGGTCTTGAGGAGGATGTGGCTGGCGCGCACCTGTTCAGGCGTCGAGTATTGCTCGATGCCGTTGTTGTAGGCGCGCTCGACATCGGCGGCCGGCACGACGACTTTCGCGCGCAGCGCGTCGACGTCGATCAGCAGGTAGCGGATCTTGCGCTTCTCGGGAATCTTGAACTCGGCTGCGTGCGCCGCAAAGTAGCTGGCCACGTCGGCATCGCTGGCGGTCGCTTCCTTGCGGAAACTGTCTGCCGTGAAGCTGACGACGGCGAGCTTCACCTTGTCGTTGCGGCGGCGGTACTCCTGCTCGAGGGCCGAATCGGGAATCGACATCCAGTCGGTGAGCGAGGCGCGCAGCTTCTCGACGGTGAGCTGGTTGCGGATGCTTTCTTCGAAGTCCGATGGCTGCATCGGTGGCTGCTGCATGCGCAGCAGCTGCCGGTACCGCTGCTCGCCGATGAACGCGCCATTTTCCTGGAAGGCGGGATACGAGATGATGCGCTGAGCGCACTTCTTCATCGCTCGCTGTGATGTGGAGGCGGTCGGCTTCGGCGAGCGCGGCACGCTCGTCCACCATCTGCTGGAGGATCTGCTGCTCCACGCCGAGCTGCTTCAGCAGCTGCTCGCTCATGTTGTTGCCGTACGCCGACCGGTAGGCCTGCAGCTGCGCCTGGTAGGTCTTGCGGAACTCGCCCGCGGTGATCTCGTGGCCTTCCACGGTCGCCACCGTGTCGCTCGAAGCCGCGTCCGCGCCCTTCCCTTGCAGGAAGTCCGGAATGTAGAAAATCACAAACGCCAGGCACACGATGCCCAGGCTCCATTTCAGCCAGTTCATGTGCTGGCGCATCTTGGCTAGCATGGTCATCGATGCACCTTGGAAACCAACATCGTATGCCATGAACTTGCAGTGTGGCAAGCAGTTACCGGCAACCGTGTGATATATTTGCAAGGTATAGAAGAACTTAGCGGGATGCCACCAGTCAGCCGAGCCACCAGCGAGCGACGATCAGCCCCCGAGCGCGCCCGGGCTGCCGTGGCGCTCTATCGCGCCGTCGGGCCGGCCGGCAAAGCCGGCGCGAAACTGCAGCGCGCGCGCGAGATTTCCCTCACCACACCGGATCTCGACCTCGCGACGCGCCTGCGCGTATTTCAGCGCGCGCTGCGCAGCCGCGTCGAGCGGCGCGACGCCCTGCTCGAGATCCTGCGGGCGGTGAACACGACGCTCGAGCCGGACAAGATCGCCGACGTCGTCGTCGAACGCGCCGCCTCGTGGATTCCGGCCCCGTGCTGGGCGGTGGTCTCCGCCGATATGTCCGGGGATCTCTCCGTGCTCGCCGACCGCGGCCTGATGCCAGACATGGGCCCGGCCGTGTACGCGATCGCCAGCTGGGTGATGCAGCGCGGCCAGGAATTTGTCAGCGCCGATTTGCGCGGCGATGCGCGCGTGGCGCACCACAACGTCGGATCGGTGATCGCCTTTCCGCTCAGCAGCCGCGGCCGGCGCGTCGGCGCGATCATCGGCCTCGATCGCCGGGCGTCGGGGCGTGAGCCGCGCCTCGCGCTGAGCATCCTTCGCGCGGTGCGCGTGCTGCTCGAGCCGGCTTCGGTCGCGCTCGACAACGCGCTGCTGCTGAAGCGCGCCGAGGCGCTGTCGGTGACCGACGACCTGACCCACTTGTACAACTCGCGCTACATGAATCAGGTGCTCAGGCGCGAAACCAAGCGGGCGTCGCGCAGCGGCCGCCCGCTGTCGCTCCTGTTCATCGACCTCGACGGTTTCAAGAGTGTCAATGACACGTACGGCCATCTGTTCGGCAGCCGCGCGCTGGTCGAGGCGGCGGCCGTCATCCGTGGCAGCGCCCGCGAGACCGACGTCGCCGCGCGCTTCGGCGGCGATGAATTCGCGATCATCCTGCCGGACACCGGCGGGGAAGGCGCGTTCGCCGTCGGCGCCCGCGTCCGCGACAAGATCGCCGCGCACACGTTTTTGTCCGGCGACGGACTGGCGATTCATCTCACCGCCTCGGTCGGGGTGGCCACCTTGCCCGACGTCGCCGCCTCGGCGGACGAGCTGGTGCAGGCCGCCGACAAGGCGATGTATGCCGTGAAGGATTCCGGCAAGAACGGTATTCAGGCCGCCAGTGTTCCAGCCGATAACTGATACAACTGCAGCCAGTGGACAGCAGCCCGTGGCCTGTGCATAGATCGGCGCGCGGCTTCACACCTCTGCATGATGATCGTCGAACACCGACCCTGGCCTTGGATGGCCGGCCACTGACCACCACAGGAGTTCTCGATTGAGTCTTCGTTCGATGCTCTCGTTGTTCTCGAGTGATCTGGCCATCGATCTCGGCACGGCCAACACCTGCGTCTACGCCCGCGGCAAGGGGATCGTCGTCAACGAGCCCTCGATCGTGGCGATCAACAAGGTGAACGGCCGCGTCGAAGCGGTGGGCAAGGACGCGAAGGACATGCTCGGCCGCACGCCGGGCAACATCGTCGCCATCAAGCCGATGAAGGACGGCGTCATCGCCGATTTCGAGGTCACCGAGAAGATGCTGACCTACTTCATCAAGAAGGCGCACAACCGCAACGTCTGGGTGCGTCCGCGCATCGTCATCGGCGTGCCGTCCGAGATCACGCAGGTCGAGAAGCGCGCCGTGAAGGACAGCGCCTACCGCGCGAAAGCCAGCGAAGTGCACCTGGTGGAAGAAGCGATGGCCGCGGCCATCGGCGCCGGGATGCCGATCACGGAGCCCTCGGGCAACATGATCGTGGACATCGGCGGCGGCACGACCGACATCGCCGTCATCTCGCTGGCGGGCATCGTCTACAGCAAGGCGGTGCGCGTCGCCGGCAACGAGATGGACGAGGCGATCATCCAGTACATCAAGAAGACCTACAACCTGCTCATCGGCGAGCGCACGGCCGAAGCCATCAAAATGGAAGTCGGCTCCGCGTTCCCCCTCGAGGAGCGGATGACGATGGAGATCAAGGGGCGGCACTTGATTGAAGGCGTGCCGAAGACCATCACGATCAGCGACGAAGAGATCCGCGAGGCGCTTGCTGAAACGGTGAACGTGATCGTCGACGCCGTGCGCGTCGCGCTCGAGCGGACGCCGCCCGAGCTCTCCGCCGACATCGTCGACCGGGGCATCGTGCTGACGGGCGGCGGATCGCTGCTGAAGAACCTCGACAAGCGGCTGCGCGAGGAGACGGGGCTGCCGCTGGCGATGGCGGAAGACCCGCTGTCGTCGGTGGTGCTCGGCGCCGGGAAGATGTTGTCGGACTTCAATCTGTTGCGGAAGATTTCAATCGACTAGCATGACCGCTGCGCTGGCCAAACACGAGGACACAGAGGACACAGAGGACACGAAGGAGAAGACCAGTTTTTCCTTTGTGTCCTTGGTGTCCTTTGTGTTGATCCGGTGGTCGGATAACCCGGTGGCTCTGCTCGATATCCGCCAACGCTCCGGCTATCTGTTCCTGGCAGTGGCGCTGGGACACCTCCTCTTGATTTCCGCGCAGGTGAATTCGCGGAGCGGCGTGCCGGTGCTCGAAGCGGTGACCTTCGGCGTGTTCGCCGAAATCCAGCGGGCCGTCTCTGGCGGCTTCGGCACCGTGCGGCGCGTCTGGACTGGCTACGCCGGACTGCGGCAGGTTCAGCGGGAGAACGAGGAGCTGAAGCGGCAGCTCGCCGCGGCGCGGATTAACGTGCAGGAGCAGCAGGCGCTCGCCGACCGCTCGCGCGGCCTCGAGAAGCTGCTCGAGATGCGCGAACGCACACCGCTGCGGACCGTGGCGGCGGAGATCATCGGGGCGGCCGCGACGCCGGACTTCCGGACGCTGACGATCGACAAGGGAACCCGCGACGGTCTCAAGGCCAACATGGCCGTCATTTCACCGGCCGGCGTCCTGGGCCGGGTGGTGGTGTCGAGCCCGCGCGCGGCGAAAGTGCAGCTGCTCATCGATCGCAACGCCGCCGCTGGCGCGCTCATCGAGCGGTCGCGGGCTCAGGGTGTGGTGATCGGCGGCGGTGACGGCCGCCTCTTGTTGGAGTACGTCAGCGAAGTGTCGGACGTCATCGTCGGCGACGTGGTCGTGACGTCGGGCATCGACGGGATCTTCCCGAAAGGCTTCGTCATCGGACGCGTCGAGGCAGTGGAAAAAAGCGGCAGCGCCTTCAAGCGCATCGTCGTGCAGCCGGCGGCCGACTCGTCGGCCATCGAGGAAGTGCTTGTCGTCGTGACGCCTACGGCGGCGCGCGAGCCGGGCACCGAGGGCGGCGCGTGAAGGCTGCCGGGATCGTCCTGGCCATAGCTCTCTCGCTGGCGCTGCAGACCACCTTGGCCCGCTTTATCGTGCGGGGCAGCATGGCGGTCGATCTGGTGCTGGTGGTGGTGGTATACGTCGCGCTCACGTGCGGGCCGGTGACCGGGCTTTTGACCGGCACTGTCGCCGGGCTCCTGCAGGACGCGCTCTCGACCGGCGTCATCGGCATCGGCGGATTGGCCAAGACGATCGTCGGGTTCCTGGCCGGTGTGATCGGATCGCAGTTCATCGTCTCGCAGTCGGTGCCGCGCTTCGTCGTCTTCTTCGCCGCGACGCTGCTGCATGCCGTGGTGTTCATGGGGCTTTACGCGCTCCTGGACCTGCGGCACTTCGGGACGCCGTACGGGGTCGTGGCGACGCAAGCCGCCGTGAACGCCATCGTCGGCGTCCTGGCGTTTCAGCTGGTTGAGCTTCTGCCAGGGGCCGTCGAGCGGCGCCGGGCGGATCGCACCCGGCTCCGGCGGTGAAATAATCTTTGTAGGGCTGACCTGCGTGTCCGCCCGGGGCCGGCACATCGTCCGGCCCCTACAGTTCGCAGATGGTTCGGGAATCGAGGCATTGATGGCTCCGCCGGAAGATCGTCGTCGGGTGACGAGTCGGCTGACTGTTCTGCAGTACGTCATCACGGTAATGTTCTCGGTGCTGGCGGTCGGCTTCTGGGTGCTGCAGGTGGTGCAGCACGCGAAGTTCGAGGAAATGGCCGAGAACAACAATCAGCGCACGCTGGCGCTGCGCGCGCCGCGCGGGATTGTCTTCGATCGCGACGGCCGCGTTCTGGTCGAAAACCGCCACTCGTACAGCATCTCGATAGTCCGCGAGCAGACGAAGGACATCAACCGCACGATCCGCTTGCTGGCCCAGGTGCTGGATCTCGAGGAAGCGCGGGTCCGCGACGTCGTGGATCGCCATCGGCACGAGCCGTCGTACCGGCCGATCACGGTCGTGCAGGACGCGACGCTCGCGCAAGTGGCCGCCGTCACGGCGCGGCGGCTCGACTTCGAGCTGCCCGACGTCAGGGTCGAGCCGACGCCGACGCGGAAATATCCGGAGACGATGGCGGCGCATCTGTTCGGCTACGTCGGCGAGGTCAGCGACAAGGATGTGGCTGACGGCGATGACCTGCACAGCGGCGACATCGTCGGGCCAATCGGGTATCGAGAAGGTGTACAACGCGCTGCTGAGGGGGGAGGACGGCGCCAAGCGCGTCGTCGTGAACAGCGTGGGGCGCGAGATCCGGACGCTCGAGGAGGATCCGCCCACGGAAGGCAAGCGGCTGCAGTTGACGATCGACTACGACGTGCAGAAGGCGATCGAGGACGGCTTCAAGGTCGCCGGCTTCAACGGCGCGGCCGTGGTGCTCGATCCGGCCAACGGCGATGTGCTCGGGTTCACCAGCCGCCCCGCGTACGATCCGAACGCGTTCGCATCCGGCATCGACCGCGCGACGTGGGCGTCGCTGAACACCGACGATCTGCGGCCGCTTCAGGATCGCGCCATCCAGGGGCGCTATTCCCCGGGGTCGACGTTCAAGATGGCGGTGGCGCTCGCCGGGCTCGAAGAGGGCATCATCACGCCGGATTTTCATGCGTTCTGCGCGGGGCACGCCAACTTCTACGGCCACGAATTCGCGTGCTGGAACAAGAAGGGCCACGGCTCGATCGATCTGCGTCACGCCATCGAGCAGTCGTGCGACGTGTACTTCTACACGGTCGCCAACATGGTCGGCGTCGACAAGATCAACAAGTGGGCGACGCTGCTCGGGCTCGGCGTCAAGAGCGGCATCGATCTCCCGAACGAAGCGCAGGGGCTCGTGCCGTCCACCGAATGGAAGCGCGAGCGCTTTCACGAGAAATGGTACGCCGGCGAAACCATCTCGGTCGGCATCGGCCAGGGCGCCGTTGCCGTCACGCCGGTCTCGATGGCTGTGTACATGGCGACGCTCGCCAACGGCGGCACCCGCGTCACGCCGCACCTGTTGAAAGCGGTCGATGAAGGATCCGGGTGGAAGCCGGTACCGGCGCCGCCGCCGCAGTCGAAGATCGATATCGATCCGGACAAGCTGCAGGCGATCCGCGACGGTCTGTGGATGGTCGTCAATCGAGATGACCCCGGGGCGACGGGAAGAAATGCCCGGTTGGCCGGCTACGACGTGTCGGGGAAGACGGGATCGGCGCAGGTGATCTCGAACACAGGCCGCATCGCGGCGGGTCGCACGACCAAGGATCTGCGCGACAACGGCTGGTTCGTGTTCTTCGCGCCCCGCGACAAGCCGGAGATTGCCGGCGTCGTGTTCCTCGAGCACGGGATCCACGGCTCGAACGCCGCGTCGGTCGCGCGTCATATCCTCGACACCTTTTTTGCGAAGAAGGAAAAACGTCCGCTGCCGGTGGTGCCGCCGGACTTCCATCTGAATTACTCGGACCCGTACGCGCACGGCGCCAAACCGGCGGGCGGGCAGAACTAGTCCCGTGTTCGAACGACGCCTGTACTACCACATCGATTGGGCCCTGCTGGCCGCGATCCTCGCGTTGTGCGGGATGGGGGTGGCGATGGTCTACAGCACGACGTTCGATCCCACCCGCGGCATGTCCCGGATGTACATCACGCAGCTCTACGCCGTCGTCCTCGGGCTGGGGGCGATGGTGTTCATGCTGGCGCTCGACTACCGGACGTTCACCGACAAGTCGCACCTGATTTACATCGCGATGCTGGCGGTGCTGCTGTACGTCATCTTCTTCGGCACCGTGCAGATGGGCGCGCGCCGGTGGATTCCGCTCAAGGTGTTCAACCTCCAGCCGTCGGAGTTCGCGAAAATCGGCGTGGCGCTGGTGCTCGCCAAGTTCTTCGGCGAGAGCCGCGGCGCGCCGGCGTGGGGCGACCTCCTGGTCGGCGGGGCGCTCACCTTGCTGCCGCTCGCGCTCATCGCCAAGGAACCGGACCTCGGGACGGCGGTAACGCTGTTGCCGGTGTTCTTCGCGATCGCGTACCTGGCCGGCATGCGCATGCGCATCTTCGGCTTCATGATTGTGTGTCTGCTCCTCGCGGCGCCGGTCGCCTGGAGATTCGCTCTCAAGGACTACCAGAAGTCGCGCATCTCGACCTTCCTCGATCCGTCACAGGATGCAAAAGGCGCCGGCTATCAGCAGATTCAGGCGCGCATCACCGTGGGATCAGGCGGGCTCTCCGGTAAAGGATTCAAGCAGGGGACGCAGGGCCAGTTGCGATTCCTGCCCGTCGCTCATAACGATTTCATCTTCTCGGTGCTTGCCGAGGAGCAGGGGTTTGCGGGCGTCCTGGTGGCGCTCGGGTTGTATCTCTTCGTGATTTTGCGCGCGCTCGAGGCGGCCCGTCTGGCCAAGGATCGCCTCGGCTCGTACCTCGTACTCGGCGTGCTCGCCAGCTTCACCTTCCAGGTGATCTACAACATCACCATGTCGGCCGGACTGGCGCCCGTCAAAGGGCTCACGCTGCCGCTCATGAGCTACGGCGGATCGTCGCTGATCGCCACGCTGGCGGGCTTCGGCCTCGTGCTCAACGTACGAATGCGCAGATTCACGAACTAAACGGGCAGGGGAGGCTGGGAGGGCGGGGAAGGCTGGAGGGAAGAGATCGCGCGCTCTTTCCACCCGGCCGTCCCTGCCTTCCCTGCCCTACCCGCCTAGGGAGTTTGTGAATGACCAAGGAGATGATCATCTCCTCCAATGGCCACGAAACGATGGTGGCCATCCTCGAAGACGATCTGGTCGCGGAGATCTTCGTCGAGCGGGAGCGGCAGCGCGGCGTCGTTGGCAACGTCTACAAGGGCCGGGTCTCGAAAGTGCTGCCCGGCATGCAGTCCTCCTTCATCGACATCGGCCTGGAGCGCGACGGCTTTCTGTACGTCGCCGACATCATCGATACGATGGAGGAGTTCGACAAGCTCGAGTCGAGCGACGAAGAAGGCGGCGCGAAAAACGGCGGACGCGGCGATCGGGATCGTGATCGCGATGCTTCGACAGGCTCAGCATCGACCCGAGCGCAGTCGAGGGTCGACAAACCGCAGCCCAAGATCGAGGATCTCGTCCGCGAGGGCCAGGAGATCATCGTGCAGGTGGTCAAGGAGCCGCTCGGCACCAAGGGCGCGCGCCTCACCTCACATGTGACGATGCCCGGGCGGTTTCTCGTGTTCATGCCGACCGTGGACCACGTCGGCGTGTCGCGCAAGATCGAATCGCGCGAGGAGCGCAGCCGCCTGCGGGCGATCGTGCGCGAGTTCCGCGAAGCGCACGGCTTCACCGGGGGCGTGATCATCCGGACCGCGGCGTCGGGCCGGCCGAAGGAAGACATCCTCTCCGACCTCGACGCGTTCCACAAGATCTGGACCGAGATCCGCCAGAAGACCGAATCGTCGCGCGCGCCGGCCGTCCTCTACAGCGAGCCGAGCATCGTCGGCAAGCTGCTGCGCGATCTGCTGACGGAGGAATTTCAAGCGATCCGGATCGATCACGCGGCGGAATATCAGCGCGTGCTGGAGCTCATCGAGCACATCCTGCCGTCGCTGGCGCCGAAAGTGAAGCTCTACACCAAGCCGTTTCCGATCTTCGAGGAATACGGCGTCCAGCAGGAGATCGACAAGGCCCTGAAGAGCAAAGTGTGGCTGAAGTCGGGCGGATCGATCGTCATCAACCAGACCGAAGCGCTGGTCGCGATCGACGTGAACACGGGGCGCTACGTCGGCAAGAAGACGAGCGGACGGCTCGAAGATACGATCGTCAAGACGAACCTCGAAGCGGTGAAGGAGATTGTGCGGCAGGTGCGCCTGCGCGATCTCGGCGGCATCATCGTGCTCGACTTCATCGACATGGAAGAGAAGAAGAACCGGCAGAAGGTGCTGCAGGCGGTGGAGCTGGAGCTGAAAAAAGATCGCTCGCCGTCGAAGGCGCTGGCGGTATCGGACTTCGGGCTCGTGATCATCACCCGCAAGCGGGTGAAGCAGAGCCTCGAGCGCGTGCTGACCGAACCGTGCCCGTACTGCTCGGGCACCGGCGTCATCAAGTCCAGCTCGACGATCTGCTACGAAATTCTGAGCGAGGTGAAGAAGGTCGGGCCCGATCTGAACGGGCACCGGCTGCTGCTGCGGGTGAACCCGGACATCGCACGGGCGCTGAAGGAAGAAGAGCTCGGCGTGCTGAACGATCTGAAGCAGTCGCTCGGAAAGGACGTCACCGTCAAGGCTGACGTCAATCTCCACCACGAGCAGTTCGACGTGATGGCAGTTTGAAGTTGGCGAGTTCGTAAGTTGGCGAGTTGGTGAGTCTCGTGAACGGCAACTCGCCGATTCACGAATTCACCAACTCACCAATTGCGGATGTCAGGCGGCCGGCGGCATGTTGATGATGTAGTTGTTGCCGCCTTTGTTGATCCAGACGCGGTAGTAGTCGCCGCCCTTGAGCATCTCCACCGAGGCGCTGTTGGGCCTTGGCGTCTTGCCTTTAGCGATCTTCCCGATGTCGTCGCTGCCGACGACGGTCGCGACCTCGCGGCCGACGACTTTGCCGCCGCGGACGAACTCGACGTAGCGCTCGCCAGTCGGCGACTGGCCCACCGCCGGCTTCGGCGTGTCGTCGGTCAACCGCACCTGGTAGGTGCCCGCGGGGAGCGGCTTGCCGTCGGCCATCACTTTCTTGGCGAGGTGCACGGTGCCCAACGATGCGCCGGCGGCCGGCTGGTCCATCGACATGCTTTTCGACGCCGTGCCAGCCTTGCGCGCGGGCGTATCCGTGGCCGGCGCGGTTTGTGCGAACGCGGCGCCTGCCGTCAGCACACCCATCACGGTTCCCACGAGAACGAGTCGCTTCATCATGACCTCCAGAGGACCGAGCAGCTGAGCTCGAGCCCGCTCAATTATACAGAGATTGAGCAAGGCCGATGCCACGGAGGAGTTGGCTGGGATCGAATCAGAATCGCGGGACTACCGGATCGAAACACGGGACGTGGGAGGTTACGAATTCCGCGAGCGTATTGCAGAGATTGCACGGGTGTATCGATTTCCTGCAACCATCGTCGACGCGCCCTCGAAAAGGCGCCGGCCGCCGAAAAGAAAAAAGGGGTACGGCCCCTTTTCGCTTATCGCTTCGCGATGACCACACTGCCGCTGAACGTCCGCACCGTCACGGTGGCGCTGCCGTCGCCGAACGTGGCATGCATCGCGTGACTGCTGCGGCGGCTCCTGTCGCGGCCACGGTCTTCGTCGCCTCCGATCGTCATCGGCAGCTCCGATCGAATCGTGCCGCTGAAGCTGCTTGCGTTCAGCTCGAAGCCTGCGGGATTCGCGAGGACGAGCCGCACGTCTCCGGAGTGCGAATTGATCTCGTACCGGCCGCCCTTCGCAATCCCGCCGGCGTACTCGACGTTGCCGCTGATCGATTTCATGCTGAGTCGCTCGCAGGTCACGTCGGCGACATTCACGTCGCCGCTCACCGATCCGAAGTCGAGCCCGCGCGCCTTGACCCCCTTCGCCGTGATGTTGCCGCTGATGCTGGTGGCCGCGAGGTCGCCGTCCGCCGCCACACCGGTGAGCGACACATCGCCTGACACCGACTTGGCGTTCTCGAGCTGCGGCGTATCGATGGTCGCGACGTTGCCGCTCACCGTCTCCGCCCGCACGATGCCATGTGGGCCCGATACTTTCAGGTTGCCGGACACCGACTTCACGTCGACGCTCGCCGACGCCGGCACGACGATGGTGTAGTCGACCGAGACGCGGTCGGTCCTCGCCGTGTGCGTCGTGCGCACGTCCACTCGTCCGCTGCGCTCGTCCACGTCGATGTGCACGCTCGCCAGTTGGCTCTGATCGCCGCGCGCGCGCTTCACCGCTTCAATCGACACCTCGTCGCCGCCGCCCGCGGTCACGGTGATGTCGCCCGAGATGTTCTGCACGCTGACGCGGCCGTCGCGCCCGAGCTTGATCTTGCGCGAGAAGCGCTCTGTCTGCTCCGGCCCGCGGTCGCGCCCCTGGTACGCGTGCGTGGCGACGCGATTCACCGCATCCGGCCCAGCCATCCGCTCGTGCACGACGATGCGCGGGGCGGGCTCCTGCGCGGCGGCGGCCCCGGCCAGCGCAAGGCCGGCGACGACGAACGAGAGTGTGAGTCGCATATTATTCGCCCTTGTCCTTGAGTCCGGAGACAATGCGCGCCGCTCCGGCGTCGTTGCCTTTGCGCATTTCGTTGATCAGCGACACCGTGTCCTGCAGCAGGCCGATCTTCATCTTGAAGTTGTCGAGCAGGCTCGCCTGCGCCGGTTCGCTGTTCGGCTCCGATTGAACCGCCGCACGGCTTTCGTTGATCGCCTGATCGATCACCGACAGGTTTTTCTGCAGCGTCGCGGCCGTCTTCGGATCGAGCGCACCCTGCCCGGCGTTGGTGATCTGCTCGAGGCCTTTGATGGCCTTGTCGTAATGCGCTTCTGCCTGCCGCAGCTCGGACTCGACCGATTGGGCGTCCGCGCTCGACGCGGACGCCGGCGCGCTGGCCGGCGGCGCCTGGCGCGGCGCCATCGGACCGACGCGCAGCCCGACCACCGCTGCGAGCACGAGCACCGCCGCAGCGGCGAGCCAGCCCCACCGCTGGAGATGGCGTGCGGACGATGAGGAGGTGCCCGACGCCGGAATCTTCGCCGGAGGCTCCCGCCGGAGCTGCGCCGCGATGCGCGCCCACGTCGCAGGGGGAGGCGCGATCGGCGTCAGCGTGCGCGCGGCGTGCGCGATCGCGCGCAGATCGTCAACGACGCTTCGGCACGCGCTGCACTGTTCCAAGTGCCGCTCCACGTCCGCGCGTTCGGCGCCTGTCAGCGCTTCGTCGGCGTATTCGTTGAGCGTCAGTTCATTCAGATGCATAAACCTGCACGATCCGGATCGGCCGGACCGCTACCTCTGTAGTAACGCGCGCAGCTTCATGCGCGCTTTGAACACCTGCGACTTCGACGTCCCTTCCGCGATGCCGAGCATCCTGCCGACCTCTTTGTGATCGAACCCTTCGACATCGTGGAGCACGAAGGCTTCGCGGCATCCGGCGGGCAGCCGTTCGATCGCCCGCGCCAGATCGATCCGTGCGATGGGCGTCTCGCGCCTCGCCGACGGCTCGATCGATGTGTCCGCATCGAGCGTGTCGGTGACCTTGCCCATCTTCGCCTGCTTGCTGCGGACGAAATCGAGACAGTGGTTGAGCGCCAGCCGATACAACCACGTGCCGATGGCCGCTTCGCCGTTGAAGCTGCCCAGCTTTCGGAATGCCTGCAGGAAGATTTCCTGCAGCAGGTCCTCGCCTTCCTCGGCCGAGCCCGCCATCCGGCTCGCCAGCGCGTAAATACGCGGCGCCTGGCTTCGATACAGCGTCTCGAACGCGTCCACATCTCCAGCCTGGCATCGGGCTGCCAGCTCCATTTGCGACGGTCCTGGCTGGCCCGTCAATTCTTTAGACGGAAATGGCATCAGCGGGCGTTGCTTTTGCACGGTCACGTAAGGAGATACGAGAGACCGCACACGGAATGTTCAGCGTTTCCGCTTGCGCGACGGAGACCAGCGGACCCGCTCGAGGTCGCGGACCCGCGATCCGGAGACGATGACGCCTTCGGCGGTCAGCAGCGCGCGCTTCAATACTTCGTTGCCGCCGTAGCCGCCCACGCGTCCGCCGGCGGCGATCACGCGATGACACGGCACGTCGCGGCGGCTGCACCCGCGCATGACGTTGCCGACGGCACGCGCCGCGCGCGGGCGTCCAGCCAGCGCCGCGATGTCGCCGTACGTCGCCACGCGCCCGGGCGGTATCCTCCGAACGATAGACATTACGCGCCACGAAAAGGGGTCGGACACCCGTCTCCTTTCTAACGCTCAACGCGCGGACGATCTCAGGGCGGCGCCGCTGGTGGATGGCCGCGGTGCGGTGCGCAGCGCCATCGTCAATGCGTGTCCCTCCGCCTGCCGCAGCGTGACGCCGCAGATCGCCGCCAGCGTCGGCGCCACATCCGCGGGCGTGACCGGCTGCAGGTACTGGCCAGGCTTGACGCCACGGCCCATCAGAAGAATCGGCACGGCCTGATCGTCAGCCGACGCCGTGCCGTGCATCGCCCCGATGGCGGAGAATTCCCACCCAGGCTTTGGGATCAGAATCAGATCACCGCTGCGTCCCGGAAAATAGCTGAACGCCGCTGCGCGCATGAGCCGATCGGTGGAGTGCACGGCGCCGCGAATCTCTTCGCTGCGATACACCTTCGCGACGCCCGGAGTGGCCAGCACCGCGTCGATGACGCCCTGCAGCGCGGCCGGTCGGGCGGCGAGCTTCGCGTACGTGCCCGGTGTGAAATAAATGTCGTTGCTGTCTTCCTGCGCGATGTACGTTCCCGCACCGAGCGCCGCCTGCGCCGCTCGCTGAGCGGCATCGCGCACGATCGCCTGATTGAGTCGTCCGGCATCCCTGCCGGCGCGCGTCAGTTGCTCGGCCAACGGCGTGACCCCGTGATCCGCCGTGAGCGCCACCACGTACTGATCCTTGCCGACCAGCGCGTCGAGACGATCGAGCAGCGTGCCGATCGTTTCGTCGAGGTGCATGTACATGTCCTGCACCTCCTGGCTGCTCGGTCCGAAGGCGTGGCCGACGATGTCGGGCGAGGAGAAGCTGACGCTCAGCACGTCGGTGGTGCCATGCTTCCCAAGCGCCAGCGATTCGACGAGCGCGGCGGCAAAACGGCCGAGATACGCGTCCGCAAACGGGCTGCGCTGCCACTGGGCCCGGAAATCGGCGTCGGGCATTCCGGTTGTGCCCTTGAGCTCGTGCGGAAACGTGCGCGTCCACCCTTTTGGCGGCGCCTCGCCTTCGCCATCGTCCGGTCCGCTGTAGCGCGCGGCCGGCAGCGCGCGGGTCCACGTCTTGCCGAAGTCAGCATCGATCGGGTTGGCGTCGATGAACGCCTTGACCGCCGGCACTGGTTCTTCGGCAAACGCCGAGGACGTCGCCCAGCCGTCGCCGGCATCGTCCAGCCACGTGACCGCGTCGCCGCCGTGACCGGCCGGCATGATCGCGCTGCGCGCCTTGAGCGAGAGCGCCGCGACGTGCGCGTTCCGCTCGGAGCGCAGCACGTCCGCGAAGGTCGGCATGGTGAGGCGCGAGCCCGAATCGCCGTCCGCGACCGTCACACCGTAGCCGACATTGTGCGCGTTCGCGTCCTGCGTGCAGCTGGTCATCTGCTGGCGATCGCGATCCCACCACGCGTTCTGGATGATGCCGTGCGTCCGCGGAAACGCTCCGGTGCTGACGCTGGCGTGGCCGGCGCACGTGACGGTCGTCAAGTACGGATACGCCGCGTGGCGGAACCATGCGCCCTGCGTCACGAGGCGCTTCAGTCCGTGCGTCCAATCGGCTTTGAAATGGTCGACGTAATCGGCGCGCATCTGATCGACCATGATCAGCACCGCCAGCTTGGGTCGGCCGCCCGGCGCCTGGGCGGTCCCAGCGGTCTGGGTGGCAGACGTGACCGGCGATGCAAGCGCCGCGACTGCCAGCGCCGCGGCGAATGCGAGACGTGTTCGTGTCAACGTTGTGCCCCCGAAAAGGGGCCGTACCCCTTTTTCTCCGGTTCGTCGCGAAAAAGGGTACGGCCCCTTTTCGGGCTACGTTCCGTAAACCCATCGCCCGCCAACCATCGTTTTCGTGACGGTGGTCGTGAGAATATTTTTCACCGGCTCCGTCATCACGTCGCCTGACAGCACGACGAGGTCGGCGAGCTTGCCAGCCTCCAGCGTACCCAGCTCTTTTTCCATGTGCGCGGCGTACGCCGCATTGATCGTGAACGACTTGAGCGCTTCCATTCGCGTCATGCGCTGGTCGGGTGCCCAGCCGCCGGGCGGGTCGCCGTTGACGTCCTGCCGCGTGATGGCCGCGTAGAGGCCGAGCATTGGGTTCGGCTGCTCGACTGGAAAGTCTGATCCGCTGGCCAGCACGACGCCGCTCTTCATCAGCTTTTGCCAGACGTACGCGCCGTCAGCCGTCCGCTTCTGCCCGATCCGCGCCGGAACCCACGGCATGTCGGACGTGCAATGCGTCGGCTGCATGGACGCGATCACGCCGAGCTGAGCGAAGCGCGGGATGTCCTGCGGGCTCAGAATCTGCGCGTGCTCGTCGCGCATGCGCAGGCTTTTCGATCCCGGTACTTCTTTCTGCACGCGCGCGAAGACGTCGAGCACTTCGCGGTTGGCGCGATCGCCGATCGCGTGAATGCAGGTCTGGAAACCGGCCTTCGATGCCGCGAGCGTTTGCGCGTAGACCTCTTCGGGCGGCGTCGTCAGCAGCCCTTTGTTGCCCGGCTCGTCGCTGTAGTCCTCGAGCATCGCCGCTCCGCGCGATCCGAGCGCTCCGTCGGCGACGATTTTGATGGCGCGGACGATCACGTGGTAGTCGTGATAATTTGCGATCGGTCCGGCTTTGAAGAACGGCGCCAGATCCGCCAGCGATCCACGCACCATGGCGTAGATGCGCGTCTGCAGCGTGCCGGCGTCGGCGAGGCGCTTGTAGGCGTCGATCGCCCGCTTCGTGTTCCCGGCATCGTGGACCATCGTCAGCCCGAGCCGGCGGCACTCTTTGTCCGCGAGCAGAATCTGCTCGTCCAACTGGGCGTCTGATTCCGGCGGAATCTTCGCGGCGATCAATTCCTGCGCGCCGTCGACGAAGACGCCTGACGGACTGCCGTTCGCGTCGCGGATCAGCCGCCCGCCCGCCGGCGCCTCCGTTGCGCGCGTCACACCCGCGAGCTGCATCGCTTTGGCGTTGGCCAGGCCCGCGTGCCCGTCGACGCGGGTCAGGTACACGGGATTGTTCGGCGCGGCGGCGTCCAGCTTGTCGTGGGTCGGAAACGCCTTGTTTTCCCAGAGGTTCTGATCCCACGCACGCCCGAGGATCCATTCGCCCGGGCGCGCCGTGGCGGCCCGCGCTTTCACCATCGCGACGATCGCGTCGTAGCTCCTGAGGCCGCGGAAGTCGAGCCGCTGCAGGCTGGACCCGAGATTCGTGAAGTGCCCGTGCGCGTCGGTCAATCCGGGCACGACGGTCCGGCCGCCGAGATCCACGACCTGCGTCGCGGCGCCTTTGAGCGCGAGGATCTCCGCTTCTGGCCCCACGGCCACGAGCCGATCGCCGCGGATCGCGAGCGCGGCGGCTTCCGGATGCGCGTCCACCGCGGTGTAGACGCGCGCGTGATGAATGATGAGATCGGGAGCCGGCGGCTGCGCGCCCGCCCGCACGGTCAACGCCGATGCCAGGGCCGCAGACGCCAGCAGTGTCGGACGCAGCATGCGCGAATGTTACATCAGCAGGAGCGGGTCGACCTGCATCACCGCGGGATCGAGCGGCGCGGTCACCGACGCGGCGCGCGCCGGGTCCTCGCTCGGCTCCCAGAGATTCAGCTCGTACGCGAGGTCGAGCCGCTTCGCGTCTCGGTCGAACAACACACGCACGCGGGGGCGATACGGGTCCGGGGCGTACACCTTCGTCACCACCGCGACCTCGCCGGTGTTGAGCCGCACCAGATTGCCGGCCGGATAGATGCCAACCAGCTGCACGAACCGCCGCACCAGATGCTGATCGAACTGCGTGCCGTCGTTGCGCTTCAACACTTCGAGAATGCGGTCGGTCGGAAACGCCTGTTGGTAGAGCCGCAGCGACCGCATCGCGTCGTACACATCCGCGATGCTGCACAGCATCGTCCCGACGTTCAGCGACGGCCGCTGCACCCCCGCTGGATATCCCGTTCCGTCGATCCGCAGGTGATGCTCGAAGGCGACGACCGGTGCCAGCGCCGCGATGTCGGGCGTCTGGCGCAGCATTTCGGCGCCGTCGACGACGTGGCGCTTCATGATGGCGAACTCGGCGTCGGTCAGCTTGTCGGGCTTGTTCAGGATCTCGATCGGCGTACGGACCTTGCCGATGTCGTGCATCAGCGCCGCGAGGCCGAGCTCGCGCAGCAGCGGACCGTCGATGCCCAGTCCGCGCGCCTGGCCCATGGTCAGAATCGACACGTTCACCATGTGCGTGAACGTGTAGTTGTCGTAGTTCTTCAGCGTCGTCAGCGCGAGGAGCGCGGTGCGGTTCTGCGACACCGCTTGCGCGAGCCCGTCGATCATGGTCCGCGCCACCGTCGCGTCAGGCGTCGATTCGGTGGCGGCGCTCTCCCAGACGTTGGCAGCGGCGGACACGGCGTCGTTGTACAACCCCTTGATCGTGGCCATGTCGGCCAGGCTGCCCTCGCTGCGGGGCGTGACGTTGACGCGTCCGACCCGGATGTGGGTCAGTGCCGGGAGCGGCGGCGCCTTGCCGTCGGCGCCAGGATTGGCGTCCGCGATGGCGTAGACAAATGTGGTCAGCTGGTCGAGCGTGACGCCGCGCTCCAGCGTGATCCGCTCGACGCCGCTCTGCTGCAGCCGGCGGATCAGCGATCCCATCGTGTCGGCGCGCGCGATCGGCACCTCGTCCACGATCAGTTCGTCGCCGACGATGCCGATCACGATCGCGGGCTGGAGGGTATGCAACAGCTGCGCGGCTGCCGACAGCGTATCCAGGTTGCGTCCGATGATCGGATGACCCTTGGAATAGAGCTGGGTCGATCGCAGCGCCGCAGCAAAGCGGCGCAGGAGCTCGTCGGCCAGCTGCACGCGGGGCGCGGTCATGACGTCCCGACCCCCGGTGGGCGCCGCGCGCGCGCGGCCGCGAGCTGCGCCCGGACGATCACGCGCACGTTCCGGCCCGCGCTGGCGGCCGCCTCTTCGAGCACCGCCCGCGCCTCGGGCGTGCCGATGCGTAACAGCGCCGCAGCGGCGGCGGTGCGCAGCACCCTCGTGCGGCGGGGCGCCCACCAGGTGCCCTCGTACAGCGCTTCCTTCAGCGGCGCGATGCCTTCTGGATCACGCAGCGCGCCGAGCGACTCGATCGCGCGCAAGTAGACCGGCGCAAGCGGTCCGCGGTACCCGACGTGCCGAAGAATGTACGCGAACAGCGGCGTCACGCGCTCGTCGTGCGTCGCGCTGAGCGATTGCATGATCGCCTCGCGCGATTGCGGCGTGCCGCCCGCCAGCGCCTGCTCGAGCACGCGATACGCCCGCTCCGTGCCGATGTTGAGAATGGCGCGCACCGCTTCACGCTGGACGAGCGGCTCTGCATCGCCGAGCAGCTCCGTGAGATCGGGGAGCGCTTCGGTGCCGCCGAACTCGCGCATCAGGTAAATCGCCGTCCGCCGGACCGCCGCATTGGGCGATCCTTTCAATCGCTCGACCGTCCGCCGGCCGATGACACCGTAGGCGAGCAGAATCGACGTCAGCCGCTCGCGTGTGCGGCCACGTTCCTCGATCGAGAGCGCTTCGGCCAGCGGCCGCACCAGCACCTCGCCGAGCGACACGCACATCGCCTTCACGCGCTCGAACTGCGTGTCGTCGATCGTGCCCAGGTGCGTGACGACGTGGCGCATCATGGAGCCGGCAACGAGCAGGTCGATGCCGATCATCGCGTGCTGGCGGCGGGCGGTATCGCCGCCCGGCGCCGCCTCGTGGACCAGTACTCCGAGCAGATCGCTGGCCGCGTCGAAGTCGCCGACGAGGAGCAGGTCCTCCATCAGCGCCACGACCGGCGCAATCAGCTCGCCCCAGCGTTCTTCGTTGACTTCGATCCGCAGCAGGTCGAGCAGCAGCGTGAGGTCGAGGGCGCGCAGCGCGCCGGTCGCGACACTGCGGAGCCATGCGCTGACGCGTTCGGGCGGGTCGTCGCTGACTTGCTCGACTTCAATCGCCTGCGTGCGCGCGCCCGACAGCTCGCGTCCGTATTCCGACGAGACGAACGACTCGTCCGAATACGAGGTCAGCAGCTTCTCGGCGACGTGGCTCCAGACGGTCTCGAAGCCATCGACATTGCCCAGCGGCGACGCGGCGACATCGTCGTGCGCGAGCGCGAGCAGACGCTGGCGTTCGTCGCCTTCGCGCACCAGCGTCTGGAAGGCTTGGGCGAGTCGATCGGTCGCAGACGTTTCCGCGATGACATTGCGCGACACGAAACCGGCGATCGTGCCGTCCGTCATGCGGCTGATGACGGCGCTCATGAGGCGCGGCCCTTCCTCCGCGTCGCCGGCCGTGGCCAGCAGACCCATCAGCGTGTCGGGCGAAAGCTGGCCGACGGCGCCGGCCATGTTGTGCAGCACCGGGTCGAGCCGCTCCGGCGTCTGCTTCGCCACCACTTCGACAATCCCTTTCAGCATGCGGAGCAGCGCGGCCGTCTTGGCGTTGAGCCCCCCGCCCGATCCGTCCGCGCGTTGTTCGAGCGTCGCGACGATCTCGGTCAGCTTCGCCGAGTCGCTGGCCAGCAAGAGGAACTCGCGGATCGTCTCCTCGGTGAGATCGATCGTATCGCCCTGCAGGCAATTGGCGATGACTTTCTCCCAGACGGCCGCCTGCCCTGCGCTCCGCTCGCGCAACACCTCGGCGTAATCGATCTCGCGCAACGCCAGATGGCGCTGTCCCATGGCGGTCCAGACGCGCGCGATGCCGCCCTCGATCCGGATCGACTCCGGCGAGCGGCCGAGCAGGAGCAGGAATTGCCGCCAGGCCTCGACGTTGCCGTCGGGCTGCACGGTCAGCTCGCCGATCATATGACCGTGGAGCAAGAGCGCCAGCTCGCCGATGGCCCGATCGGCCCGCGGCGCCGAGCGGCCACCAACCTGCAGATCATCGGGCAGCACGGTCATCGTCAGGGGCGCAGGCAGCGTGGCCGCCGATGTGACGTGGACGATGCGGCCGAGCGTGGCGGCGATCGCGGGGTGCCCGTCGGGATAGAGCACGACGGCGCGCGCGGCGGCTCTGCACGCGCGTGCAAACTCGGTGACGCGGAGCGCCTCGTCCGGCGCGAGCGACGGCGGGGTATCGCTGACGTCCGCCATCTCAGAGACGCGTCGCCGGCGTGAGGTCGATCGAGAGCAGGGCACCGGCGGACGCCTCGCGGACCGCGGCGGTCAGACGGGCGAGCGGCTGGCCGGCGGCCGGATGCTCCGATAGAGACGGCGTCCAGTTCCGCGCGGCCGCAACGATGGCGCGGGCCAGCTGTAGCACCCCCCGGCTCACATCCGGAGAAAGCTGAGAAACCTGGGACATGAATTCTCGCAGTATACTGCCCGCCGAATGCGCGCCGTCGACATCATCTTGAAGAAGCGTGACGGCGGCGCCCTGAGCCGCGACGAAATCGGCTTCTTCATCGCCGGCGTCACCAGCAGGACGCTGCCGGATTATCAGGCTTCTGCGCTGCTGATGGCGATCTTATTGCGCGGGATGACGGCCGATGAAACCGCGTGGCTGACCGATGCCATGGTGCACTCGGGCGTTCGCGTGGACCTCGCGGCCGTTCCCGGCGTAAAAGTCGACAAGCATAGCACTGGCGGCGTCGGCGACAAGACGTCGCTGATCGTGGCGCCGCTGGTGGCGGCCTGCGGCGTGCCCGTGCCGATGATGTCCGGCCGGGGACTCGGACACACGGGCGGCACGCTCGACAAGCTCGAGGCGATTCCTGGGTTTCGCGTCAATCTCTCGCTCGAGGAAATGCACGCAGTGCTGGCGCGCGTCGGCTGCGCGATGATCGGACAGACGTCGCAGATCGCGCCGGCCGACAAGACACTCTATGCGCTGCGCGACGTCACCGGCACGGTCGAGAGTATACCCCTCATCAGCGCCTCAATCATGAGCAAGAAGATCGCTGAAGGGATCAACGCGCTCGTGCTCGATGTGAAGACCGGCAGCGGCGCATTCATGAAGACCGAAGCCGACTCGCGGCGGCTGGCCGAGTCGCTCGTCTCGATCGGCAACGCCTCGGGCGTGAAGACTGAAGCCGTCATCACCGCCATGGAGACACCGCTCGGCCGCGCAGTGGGCAACGCGCTCGAAGTGATCGAGTGCCTGGAAGTGTTGAAGGGGCGTGGCGCGGCGGATCTGATCGAGGTGTCCGTGGCGCTGGCGGCGCGCATGCTCGTGCTCGGGTGCGTGGCCAGCGATCGCGCAGACGGCGAGTGCCGTGTCCGCGCGGCGATCGGCTCCGGCGCGGGGCTCGAGCGCTTCCGTCAGGTCATCGATGCGCAGGGCGGCGATCCGCGCGTCGTCGACGACTACGCGCGCTTTCCGGCGGCGCCCGAGCGCCACGTCGTGACGGCTGCGCGCGACGGGTTCGTGACGCGCGTCGATGCGGAACTGGTCGGGCGTGCGTCGGTGGCGCTTGGCGCCGGCCGGGACCGCGTCGAGGATCCCGTCGATCCGGCCGTCGGCATTCTGCTCGACGCGAAGCCGGGCGACGCCGTGCACGCCGGAGACCCGCTCCTCGAGATCCACTATCGCGATCGCGCACGCCTCGACCGCGCGCTGGCGCTGACCGACCGCGCGATTACCCTCGGCGAGACACGTCCGGCCCCGACACCCCTGATCGTGGGAGAGGTTCACTGATGTCTGTGCGCGTCGATCCTCCGCCGGCCAACGGCATCGTCCGGCGCACGCACTCGACCGATCTCGCCATTGGCGGCGGCGCGCTCGCGCTGGCGCTTGTCGCCGCGCTCGCGGCGCAGATGGGCATGCCGCAGGCGCAGCCGCTGGTTGGGGCGATTGTCATCCTCGCCATCGCGTTCGTATTCTCGACCGATCGCCGGGCGATCGACCTTCGCACGGTCGGCTGGGGTCTGACCCTGCAGGTCGTGTTTGCGCTCATCGTGCTGAAGACGACCGCGGGCCAGCGCGTGTTTTCGACGCTCGGGGCGGGGATCAACAAGCTGCTGGGCTTTGCCGGCGTCGGCGCGGCGTTCGTCTTCGGTCCGCTCGGCGACAGCAGCGTCTGGAGCCGCGCGATGAATGGCGCGCTCGGCCCGGAAGGCGCACGCTACGGCGTCATCTTCGCCTTTCAGGTGCTGCCAACGATCATTTTCATCGCCGCGCTGTTCGCGGTTCTCTACTACTTCGGGGTGATGCAGGTCGTCGTGCGCCTCTTTGCGATCCTGATGAACAAGGTGATGAAGGCGAGCGGCGCGGAATCGCTGAACGTCGCCGCGAGCATCTTCATGGGCCAGACCGAGGCCCCGCTGACGATCCGGCCGTATCTCCCGGAGATGACCGAGTCGGAGCTGATGACGGTCATGACGTCCGGCATGGCGCACATCTCCGGCGGCATCATGGCCGCCTACATCCTCTTCGGCATCGAGGCGAAGCATCTCTTGACGGCGGTGATCATGACGGCGCCGGGGACGATCATGATGGCGAAGATGCTGGTGCCCGAAACGGAAGTGCCGAAGACGATGGGGACGGTGCGGCTGGAGGTGGAGCGCACGGACGTGAACGTGATCGACGCCATGGGCCGCGGCACCGGCGAAGGACTGCAGCTGGCGCTCAATGTCGGCGCGATGCTCATTTCGTTTCTCGCGATGGTGGCGCTGATCAACTACGTACTCGGCTTCGCGCACCTGAGCCTGCAGCAGATCTTCGGGTGGGTGTTCGCGCCCGTCGCGTGGTCGATGGGCGTGCCGTGGCGCGACGCGCCGACGATCGGCAATCTGCTGGGCACTCGGATGGCGCTCAACGAGTTCGTCGCCTACTCGCAGCTCGGCCCGCTGAAGGCGGCGCTCGATCCGAAGTCGTTCACGATCGCCACGTTCGCGCTGTGCGGCTTCGCGAACTTCAGCTCCATCGGCATTCAGATCGGCGGCATCGGCGCGCTGGCGCCGAATCGCCGCCACGATCTCGCGCGTCTGGGTCTGCGGGCGATGTTCGCGGGCACGCTGGCGAATTTCATGACGGCGACGATCGCGGGGTTCCTGCTTTGAACGACAGCGAAATCGCGACGACCGGCGATGAACCACGAAGACACGAAGCTCACGAAGACTGTTTCGTACGAGTGATCGTCGTGACTTCGTGACCTTCGTGGTTTATTAGCGGTGACATGAGCTACTACGATGACGTCAAAGAAGCCGCCGATGCGATTCGCGCGCGCGTGCCGGCAGTGCCCGAGATCGCGATCGTGCTCGGGTCGGGCCTCGGCGATTTCGCCAACGCGCTCGACGATGCGGTCTCGATACCCTACGAGGAGATTCCGCACTGGCCCGCCTCTCGCGTCGTCGGCCACGAGGGGCGGCTGGCCATCGGGCGATCGCGCGGCCGGCTGATTGGCGCGCTGGCCGGGCGCTGCCATGCCTACGAGGGGCACGACCTGCAGACGGTCACGTTTGCCGTGCGTGCGCTCGGGCTGCTGGGCGTCAAGACGCTGATCCTGACCAATGCCGCCGGCGGCGTGAACACAAGTTTCCTGCAGGGCGCGTTGATGGTGATTGACGATCACATCAATCTGCTCGGTGGCAATCCACTGGTCGGACCGAACGACGACCGGTTCGGCCCGCGCTTCCCCGACATGACCGAGGTGTACTCGTCCCGGCTGCGTCGCATCGCCGACCAGGCGGGTCTGGCGATGAACGTCGTGTTGCCCCACGGCGTGTACGTGGCGCTGCTCGGCCCGAGTTATGAAACGCCGGCGGAGATCCGATACTTACGGACGATCGGCGTCGACGCGGTCGGGATGTCGACCGTGCCGGAAGCCATTGTGGCCCGGCACATGGGGATGGACGTGCTCGGCATCTCCTGTATCTCAAACATGGCGGCCGGCGTGCTGCCGCAGCCGCTGGATCACAACGAGGTGATGGAAACGACGCGGCGCGTGCGCGGGCAGTTCATCGCCTTGCTGGAGGGCATCCTTGGCCGACTCTGATCGCAGTCGACTGTCGGTCGCACTCGTCGACGTGAGCGAAGGCCGAGAAGACGACTTTCACACGCTCGCCCGGGAATTCGCCGGCGTGCTGCTCATGAAGGGCTACGGACGCGCGGAGGTGATCCGCGACGAGGGGCACGCCCAGCGCTTTTATCTGGTCCGCCACTGGACCGACGCCGACTCCGCGGATCGCTGCCACGCGGATCCCGCGATCCAGGCGCTGACGGCGCGGTTGTTTCAGATTGCCCGGGTCACGCACGTCGTCAACGGCGCGCGGCGGCCGAATCCAAACCGACTGCTGATCGAGGATCGGCGCGCCCGTGTCGAGCCCGATCGCCGGAGCGGGTTCGATCGCCGGTTGCAGAATCTCGAGCGCGCCGAAGGCGAGCGCCGGACCAACGCCGATCGCCGGATCGGTCCGCGGCGGCTGCGCCACGGTGGAGGCGAGGTCGATCTGATCAGTGCGGCCCGGCGCGCACGCGAACATGCGGACGCGGCGTTCTCGCACTTCAAAGTCGGCGCGGCCCTCGAAGCTGCGGACGGAACGGTCATCACCGGCTGCAACATCGAGAATGCGACGTACGGACTCACGATCTGCGCCGAGCGCGTGGCGATGTTCAAGGCGATCTCGGAAGGGCATCGCGCCTTCACCCGTATCGCCGTCGTCGCCGATACCGAGGTGCCGACGCCGCCCTGCGGCGCGTGCCGGCAGATTCTGTGGGAATTCGGTGGGAATCTCGAAGTGCAGCTGGCGAACCTCCACGAAGCGAAAGGCACCCACGCACTGAAGGACCTGCTGCCGCTGCCTTTCGACGCGCGGCTGCTTTAGCAGGGATCAGGGATCAGGATCAGGGGCCGGGGATCGGTCCGGCCCCTGACCGGTGTCCGCCGAAGCGGTACAATCGTTAGATGCTCCCGACGATTGCCAGGGAAGCCGACGCGGTCGTGATGATCGACCAGCGGAAGCTGCCGTCCGAAGAGATCTACATCCGCTGCAAGTCCGCCGCTGAAGTGGCGCGCGCCATCAAGACGATGGTCATCCGCGGAGCGCCGGCGATCGGCGTCGCCGCCGCGATGGGCATCGCCCTTGGTGTACGGCGCAGTACCGCGACCGGCACGCAGAAGCTCGCCGCTGATTTCTACAAAATCTGCGAGATGATGGGCGCGACCCGGCCGACCGCGGTGAATCTGTTCTGGGCCATCGATCGCATGAAGCGATCGTTCGCGGCCGGCGCCGAGGCGGGCGAATCGGTCGGACAGATCCAGGATCGGCTCGATCTCGAAGCGGCGCGCATCCACGATGAGGACGTGGCCAGCTGCCGTGCGATGGGTGCGTTCGGCGCCGCCGTCGTTCCCGCGGAGGCGCGCATCCTCACGCACTGCAATGCCGGCGCGCTGGCCACGGCAGGGTACGGCACGGCGCTCGGCGTCATCCGCGGCGCGATCGAAGCGGGCAAGCAGGTCGTGGTCTTCGCCGACGAGACGCGCCCGTTTCTCCAGGGCGCGCGCCTCACGGCGTGGGAGCTCGTCCGCGACGGCATCGACACGACCGTCATCACCGACAACATGGCCGGCGCGCTCATGCGGCAGGGGCGCGTCAACTTCGTCGTCGTCGGCGCCGACCGTATTGCGGCCAACGGCGATACGGCGAACAAGATCGGCACGTACAGCGTCGCCGTCCTGGCGCGTGAGCATCAGATTCCGTTCTACGTCGCGGCGCCGCTGTCCACCATCGACTTGCGTACGCCTGACGGCGCGCACATTCCGATTGAAGAGCGTAGCGCGAAGGAAGTGACGCACGTGAAGGGCGCGCAGGTCGCGCCCACGGGCGCGCGGGTCTGGAACCCGGCGTTCGACGTCACGCCGCACGAGCTGATTGCCGGTATCATCACCGAGCGCGGCATTTTCAGAGCGCCGTATACGGAGTCGCTGCGCGGCGCGTTCGAGGACGCGGCAAGCGTTCGAGTGTGAGCCGAACGTCCGCGAACCACGAAGTCACGAAGACCACGAAAATTCCAATTGGACTTCGTGTTTTTCGTGTCTTCGTGGTGTATCGCTGCGTGTGATAACAGATGCGTATCCTCGGCATCGAGACCTCCTGCGACGAGACGTCTGCCGCCGTTGTCGAAGAAACCGGCGACGCGGCACGGCCCTGGGCGACGCGCGCCAACATCATCGCGTCGCAGATACCAATTCACCGCGAGTGGGGCGGCGTCGTGCCGGAGCTGGCGTCGCGCCAGCACATCCGCGATATCTGCGGCGTCGTCGAGCGCGCGCTCACAGAAGCTGACGCCACGTGGAGCGATCTCGGCGCGGTCGCGGTGACGCAGGGGCCCGGACTCGTCGGATCGCTGCTGGTCGGCATTTCCTTCGCCAAGGCGGCGGCCGCGGCGGCCAACCTGCCACTCGTCGCCGTGCACCACCTCGCCGGGCACATTGAATCGCTGGTCCTCGAGAACGGCGAGCTGCCGCTGCCCGCGGTCGTGCTCGTCGTGTCAGGCGGTCACACGAGCCTGTATCTGATCGAGCGCCCGGGCACCTATCGGCTGCTGAGCCGCACGAGAGACGATGCGGCGGGCGAGGCGTACGACAAGGTCGCCAAACTGCTGGGCCTCGGCTATCCCGGCGGACCGATCATCGACCGGCTGGCCAAAGTCGGAAACGATCGCGCCGTCGCGCTGCCGACGACGCGCCTCACGCACGCCGATCGCAATGCACCGGAGCTGAAAGGCGATCTCGATTTCAGCTTCAGCGGGCTGAAGACGGCAGTTTTGCGATACGTCCGCGCTCGTCCCCTTTTTACGGAGAGCGAAATCGCCGACGTGGCCGCCAGCTTTCAGCGGGTCGTCGTCACCGTGTTGATCGAGCGCTTGTTCACGGCCGCGCGGCGGTTCGGCGCCAGGAGCGTGGGCATCGCGGGCGGCGTGTCGGCGAATAGCCGACTGCGCGCCGAGTTGCACGACTACGGCCGCAAGCGCGAGATGCCAACGTTCCTCCCGAGCTTCCAGCTCTCGACCGACAACGCCGCGATGATTGCGGCAGCGGGCCTCCGCAAATTCCGCGCGGGCGCGATCGCGTCGTTCGACATCAACGCCGACGCCGCGCTTACTTTGTGAAGCGGATATCAACTCATCAATTCACCAAATCGCTAATTGCCAAGTGACTGTTTATACCGATTACCTCTGGTTCAACACGAGGAAGCGGCAGGAATTCATTCGAATCACCGACGAGGTGGCCGCGATCGTCAAGGCGAGCGGCGTGGCCGAGGGCACCGTCCTGGTGTCCGCGATGCACATCACGGCCGGCGTGTACGTGAACGACTGGGAAGAAGGCCTCATCAACGACTTTCAGGTGTGGCTCGAGAAGCTGGCGCCCGCCGGGCTCGATTACCGGCATCATCAGACCGGTGAAGACAACGCCGACGCCCACTTGAAGCGGACGATTCTCGGTCATCAAGTGATTCTGCCCATCACCAAAGGCGCGCTCGATCTCGGACCGTGGGAGCAGGTGTTCTACGCGGAGCTCGACGGGCAGCGCAAGAAACGGGTCGTGGTCAAAGTGATGGGGATGTCTTAGGGCAGGGGATCAGGGATCAGGGATGATGGCTGATGGCCGGCGCCATCCGGATCGGCCGATTGTGGCCGTCGGCGCCGTAATCGTCGACGGGAATCGCGTGCTGTTGGTGAAGCGCGGACAGGAGCCGCTCAGGGGCGCGTGGACGCTGCCCGGCGGTGCGGTCGAAGTCGGCGAGACCCTCGATGCGGCGCTCGCGCGCGAAGTACTCGAGGAAACAGGGCTGAGCGTCGAGGTCGGCCCTGTCGTCGAAGTCCTCGATCGCGTGCAGTTCGACGCCGACGGCCGCGTCGAATACCACTACGTGATCATCGACTACGTGTGCCGCGCGTTCGCCGGCTTCGCGGTGTGCGGATCCGACGCGCAAGACGTTCGCTGGGTCCCGATCGCCGACCTCGCTGAACTGCGCGTCGCCCCGAAAGCCATCGCCGTGATCCACAAGGCGCTTGAGCTCTCGTTGAAAAACCCGTAAGGTGCAGTGATGCGAACATTGCGGTTGTGTGCGGCGCTCGCCGTCGCCTCAGTCGTCGGCGCGACGCTCCTGGCGCGGCCAGCGCCCTCGTCGCAACCCGGCGACGACGTGATTGCGGTCGACGCGGTTGCGGTCGACGACAACGGCAGGGCGGTCGACGATCTGCGGCAGGAAGATTTCCAGGTCCGCGAGGACGGCCATCCGGTGGCGCTCACGTCGTTCTTTTCGTCCGCTGTGCGTGGCGACGACGCAAACGCCGCCGGACGCTCGGTGGTGCTGCTCCTCGACGACTCCGGCGTGAGTCCGCGGCTGACCAGCAGAGTGCAGGATATCGCGCGGCAATTCGTCTCGCGGACAGGCGCGACAGACCAACTGAGCGTCGTGCGCCTCAGTAATCGCCACGGCGAGCCCGTTGGCGATCGGAAGGACGCGCTGGCGCAGATCGACGAGTATCGCGGCGGCGCGATACCGTTCTTCGGCCGGGAGACGGTGGAGGTTGCGCTCACACGCATCGCCACCGTGTCCCGCGGCTTCGACTCGCTGCCGCACAAGCGGCGGGCGATCGTGGTGATCGGCACGCCCAACGTGTTCGACATCGACGAACCGATCGAACGCCAGTCGAGCCTGATCTGGCCATACTGGGTCCGCGCGCTGACGGCCGCCGCGCGCGCCCACGCCAGCGTGTACGGCATCGACCCCACCGGCCTCTCTGGACGCCTCCGCGTGGAGCGCAGCGGCATCGTCGCACGGACCGGCGGTGATGCGTTCTACAACCGAAACGATTTCACCCCGGCGGTTCAACAGGTCTGGCAGGACACTGGCCACTACTACCTGCTGGGCTACACGCCGCCGCGGGCATCGTCGAAGAGCGAACTGCACGACATCGACGTGAAGACGACGCGGCCTGGCGTGCACGTGCGGGCGCGCCGGACGCGCTAATCTCTCGGCCGGACGTAGCGCGAAGGCTTTAGCCGAGCGTCTCGGCGGGCGCCGTGCCTGTGTGGTGGCGAGAGCGATTCTGCAGCGTGCCTTCAGGATTTCGGTTTCCAGAGAAAATACACAGGCACCCCGAGCAGCACGATGATCAGTCCTGGCCACGTCGTCGCGGTGCGGTAGACGAACAGGACCGTCAGAATGGTGGCCGCGCCAGCGATGTACAGGGCCGGGACGATCGGGTAGCCGACCGCGCGGTACGGCCGCTCCGCGTCGGGGCGCGTCTTGCGCAGGCGGAAGAGGCCCGCGATCGTGAGGATGTAGAAGATCAGCGCTGCCGAGATCACATAGTCGAGCAGGTTGTTGTACAGATTGCCGTATGTGTGCGTGGCCGGATCGTACGTCCGTGGCAGGACGAGAAACGCCGCCCAGAGGCCTTCCAGCAACAGACCCCAGCCGGGAACTTTCGCGGCGTTCAGCTTCGCCACCGATCGGAAGAACAGACCGTCGCGCGCCATCGCGTAATAGGCGCGCGCGCCGGCGAGGATCAGGCCGTTCGTGCAGCCGAACGTCGAGATCATGATGCCGATCGCCATGATCGTCGCGCCCAGGCCGGGGAAGATGACGTTCAGCGTCGCGGTGGCCACGCGATCGGCCGGCGCGTGTTGGATCGCGTCGAATGGCAGCGTCACGAGATAGGCGACGTTCGCAAGCAGGTACAGCCCGATCACGATGCACGTGCCGAGCGCGAGCGACAGCGGGATGTTGCGCCGCGGATCCTTCACCTCGCCCGCGGTGAACGTGATGTTGTTCCACGCGTCGGACGAGAAGAGCGAGCCGGTCTGCGACACGCAGATGGCAATCAGCAGACCGAAACCCGTCACGGCGGACAGGCCGGGCACGATGTCGACGGCGCCGCGCACGGCCCACAGGCGGCCGAAGTTGTCGGCGACGGCGGCGTGATTCACGCCAAGCAGCAGGCCGACGATGATCAGCCCGAAGAGCGCGCCGGTCTTGGCCGTGGTGAAGACGTTCTGAATGATCTTGCCGTATTCGAGCCCGCGCGTGTTCGTCCACGTCAGCAGCGCGATCATCACGATGCCGACGAACTGCGTCGTCGAAAGCGAGAGCGCGTAGCCGGCGCTGAGGTGAATCGGGGCGACCAGATAGTGGTCGTCGGCGATCCACGGCACGAGCGCGCCGAAGTAGCGGGCGAAGCCGACCGACACGGCAGCGATCGTCCCGGTCTGGATGACGAGAAACAGCGTCCAGCCGTACAGGAATCCCCAAATCGGCGAGAACGCTTCGCGCAGATACACGTACTGGCCGCCGGCGCGCGGCATCATTGCCGCCAGTTCGCCGTACGAGAGCGCGCCGACGACGGTCAGCGCGCCGGTCAGCAGCCAGGCGACGAGCAGCCATCCGGGGCTGCCGATGTTGCGCCCCATGTCGGCGGACACGATGAAGATACCCGACCCGATCATCGAGCCGACGACGACCATCGTCGAGTCGAAGAGGCCGAGGCCGCGGTGAAACTCGGTGTCGAGCCCCATCGCGGCGGGGGAATTGGCCATCGAGCGCTCCTGCATTAAGATGCTGAAACTTATCATGAATCGAGACGATGCCTGGCAGCTGCTCACGGAGCACACGAAGAGCGAGAGCCTGCTCAAGCACGCGATGGCGGTCGAAGCCGCGGTGCGCGGCTACGCGCGGAAGTTCGACGAGGACGAAGAAGGGTGGGGCATCACCGCCCTGCTCCACGATTTCGATTACGAGCGCTGGCCGACCCTCGGGGACCATCCGAACAAGGGCGCCGAAATTCTGCGGGAGAAGGGCTATCCCGAGTGGATGATCCGGGCGATTCTGTCACACGCCACGGAGATCACCGGCGTGACGCGCGACAGCCTGCTCGAGAAGACGCTGTTCGCGTGCGACGAGCTTGCCGGCTTCATCACGGCGGCTTCGCTGGTGCGCCCGAGCAAGAGCGTGATGGACCTCGAGCCGAAGTCGGTGATGAAGCGGATGAAGGACAAGGCGTTTGCGCGCGGCGTCAAGCGCGAAGATCTGCACGAGGGCGCGGCGCTGCTCGGCCTGCCGCTCGAGGAGCACATCGGCAACGTGATCGGATTCATCCGCGAACAGGCCGATGCGCTCGGTCTGCGCGGGACGCTATGAGGGCAGGACCAAAGTCCTGCGCCACGACGATCGCGACGGCAGGACTAAAGTGCTGCGCCGCGATCGCGACGGCGGTCGTAGCGCGGGTCTTTAGACCCGCCTGGGAGTGGACCTTTTCGGGTACGCTGACCGTATATCCAATCAATGGCTGACCCTGAGCCGGTGGTCACGCTCGAACACGTCACGGTCGCCTACGGCGCGAACACGGCGCTGCGCGACGTGACGACCACGTTTGCGGCGGGCGCCGTCGGCCTGCTGGGGCCGAACGGCGCCGGCAAGAGCACGATGATCAAGGCGCTGCTCGGCTTCGTCGTGCCGACGACCGGCCGCATGCAGGTGCTCGGCCTCGACGTCGCCACGTCGCCGCTCCAGATCCGGGCCCGCATCGGCTACATGCCGGAAAGCGACGCGCACATTCCGGGAATGAATGCCGTGTCGTTCGTCGCCTACTGCGGCGAGCTGGCCGGTCTGCCGCGCGTCGACGCGATGCAGCGCGCACACGAAGTGCTCTTTTACGTCGGGCTCGGCGAGGCGCGCTATCGCAACGTGGAGACGTACTCGACCGGCATGAAGCAGCGGATCAAGCTGGCGCAGGCGCTGGTGCACGATCCGGATCTCCTGTTTCTCGACGAGCCGACCAACGGCATGGACCCGAAGGGCCGCGACGAGATGCTCGAGCTCGTGCGCGATCTCGCGCACAACAAGGGCGTGAACCTGATTCTCTCGTCGCACCTGCTGCCCGACGTCGAGTACACGTGCGACCACGTCGTCGTGATGGACAAGGGGCGGATCGCGGCGCAGGGCGGCATCACCGCGCTGAAGCAGCCGCGCGGCCGCGTGTTCGAGCTGCGTGTGAAGACGCCAGCGGCCGAGCTCGAGCCTTTTCTCGAGCGGCTGCGCGTCGCGGGCCTCGAGTGCCATGCGACCGACGAGGACGTGATGCGCGTCTTCGTGCCGGGAGAGGGAGGCGCCCGGGAGCTGTTTGCGCTCGCCGCGGCCAACCAGGTGCAGGTGCGGCATCTGCGCCCGAGCGTGCCGACGCTCGAAGACGTCTTCGCGCACGCGGTGGGAGAGGCATGACCCGTGCCCATCCATGATCAGGGTTACCGGCGATATGGCGGCACGCGGGCGCCGCGCGGCCGGTCGTGGGCCGTCATCGCGGCGGCGGGCATCCGGACGTTTCTCTCGAAGCGGACGTTTCTCGGCCTGCTGCTGATCTCCTGGTTTCCATTCTTCGTACGCGCCGTCCAGATTTACGCTGCCGCCAATCTTCCGCAGGCCGCCTTCCTGAAGCCGACGGCGGAGACGTTCCGCCAGTTCCTCGATCAGCAGGAGATCTTCGTCTTCTTCGTCACCGTGTACGTCGGCTCCGGCCTCATCGCCAACGATCGCCGCGCCAACGCGCTGCAGATTTATCTGTCGAAGCCGCTGACGCGCGCCGAATACGTGTTCGGCAAGCTCGCGATCCTGATGGCGTTCCTCCTGCTGATCACCTGGGTGCCGGCGATCGTCCTTCTGATCGTGCAGATCGCCTTTGCCGGCAACTTCACGTTCTTCCAGCAGAACATCTTCCTCTTCCCGGCCATCACCCTCTTCTCGTTCATCGGCGTGGTGATGGTGTCCGCGTCGATGCTGGCGCTCTCGTCACTCTCCAACAGCAGCCGCTACGTGGGCATTCTGTACGCCGTGCTGATTTTCTTCAGTCAAGCGCTGTTCAACGTACTGCGGTTCGTGACCGGAAGCTCGACAATCGCCTGGATGTCTTTCTCGGCCGACCTCACACAGATCGGCAACGTCATCTTCCGCCTGCCGCCGAGATATGACACGCCGTGGCCGGTATCGCTGCTGATGATCGTTGCGCTCGTGGCCGTCTCAGGCCTCGTGCTCGAGCGCCGGGTCCGCGGCGTCGAGGTGGTCGCATGAGCGATCAGCTGGTTGGCGCGCGGGCCACGCCGCCGGACCAGGCAGGAGCGGCTGGAGCGCCGGGACACACGGGCGCGGCAGGAGAGCCACGACGGGTGGGAGAGGCAGGACACGTCGCGCCGATCGTTGCCGCCGATCATCTCTCCAAGTGGTACGGACAGGTGATTGGTCTGAACGACGTGACGCTCGCCGTGCCGCCCGGCATCACCGGTCTGCTGGGGCCGAACGGCGCCGGCAAGTCGACGTTCATGAAGCTGATTACCGGTCAGCTCAAGCCGAGCAAGGGCGAGATCCGCGTCCTCGGCGAGCCGATCTGGTCCAACCCGGCGCTGTATTTCCAGATTGGCTTCTGCCCGGAGCAGGACGCGTTCTACGAGCGCATGACCGGCCTCGAGTGGGTGAGCGCGCTCGTCCGGCTGAATGGCGTCGACGAGCAGGCGGCCGGCACGATGGCGACACACGCGCTCGAGCTGGTCGACCTGATCGACGCGGCGAACAAGAAGATCGGCGCCTACAGCAAAGGCATGCGCCAGCGCGTGAAGATGGCGCAGGCGCTCGTGCACGATCCGGATCTGCTGATCCTCGACGAGCCGCTCGCCGGGATGGATCCGATCGCGCGGCGCAAGACGATCCGCATGATCAAGGACTTTGGCCGCGCCGGCAAGAGCATCATCGTCTCGAGCCATATCCTGCACGAGATCGAGTCGATGACGGCCAACATTCTGCTGATCAATCAGGGCCGGATCCTCGCCGAAGGCAACGTGCACCAGATCCGCGATCTCATCGACGAGCATCCGCACACCGTCCACATCAAGGCGGAGCAGACACGCTTGCTCGCCCGTGAGTTTCTGACCTACGACGATGTGCTGAGCCTGCAGCTCGAGGATCAGGCAGTCGTGGTGCAAACGGCGAAGCCCGACGCGTTCTATGCCCGCCTGACCGATCTCGCGGCATCAGGCGAACTCGGCGCGATTCACGAAGTGACCTCGCCGGACGACAACCTGCAGGCGGTCTTCGAGTACCTGGTGAAATGACGATGGCCACACCGTCGCGGAAACAACCGTCGGTCGCGGCGTCCGCGTTCCGCATCTTCGACCTGTCGCTCGGCCAGATGCTGTGGTCGCGGCGGTCGGTGTTTCTCGGCGTTCTGCTCGGCGGCCCGGTGCTGCTCGCGCTGTCGCTGCGCGTCGTCGGGGCGTTCGTGCGATCGGGCATCCAGATCAATGGCGCGCGCGTCGGCGGCGAGGCGATCTTCGGGATGATGATGTGGCTGCTCTACATTCGATTCATCGTGCCCGTGCTCGGCGTGTTTTACGGCACGTCGCTCATCGCCGACGAGATCGACGACAAGACGATCACCTACCTGTTCACCCGGCCGATTCCGCGCCGCGCCGTGCTGCTCGGCAAGTATCTCGCGTACCTCGCGTGCACGATTCTGCTCGTGCTACCGTCGGTGGTGATCGTGTTCTTCCTCGTGGCGCCGACCGGGGGCGGATCGATTGCCGACGCGTTTCCCTCGCTGCTCACCGACCTGGCGATGCTGGCGATCGGGCTGGCCGCGTACGGCGCGGTGTTCGCCTGGGTGGGCACGCGGCTCAAGCGGCCGCTGGTCATCGGTCTCGTCTTCGCGTTCGGGTGGGAGCCCGCGGTGCTGCTGTTTCCCGGATACTTGAAGCGATTCACGGTGGCCTACTATCTTCAGGCGCTCGTGACGCACGAGATGCCGCAGGACTCGGCGGTCAGCATGCTGATGCAGGTGTTTCACGAGGTGCCGGCCGTCGCGTCGAGTCTGTTGTCGCTCTCGGTGATCGTGCTGCTGGCGCTGTGGGCGGCCGGCCGTGCCGTCGAGTCGAAGGAATATGTACTGGAACAGTAGCCAGACTGTTTCCGTATAACCAGTTGAGGCTGTCTTTCATGACAACGAAAACGCGATATTTCGTCATCGCTTCGCTTCTGGTGCTGACCGTTGGGCTCGGCACGGGCCTGGTGGCGTACTACGTCGGGTTGCCGACCAGCGCGTTTTCGAGCCGTGGCGGTCCTGCCGAGCTCCAGTACGTGCCGCGCGACGCCGCCGTCCTCGCCTACGCGAACGTTCAGGAGGTCATGAGGTCTGATCTGCGGCGTCACATCAAGGACGCGATGCCGGTGTCGGAGAACGGCCAGCGCGAATTTCAGGATCAGACGGGCATCAACATCGAAAGCGACATCGACGAGATCGTCGCGTGCCTCGGCGTCGACGCGGCCATGAACGCGCCGCATTCGGGCATGGTCATCGCCAGCGGCCGCTTCGATGTCGGCAAGATCGAATCGCTGATGCGCGAGCATGGCGCCCAGGTTGAGGAATACAAGGGCGTCCGGCTGCTGGTCGGCAGCGCGCGCACGATGCACGGCCACGCCAATGCCGACGCGTCCACCGCACCCTCGTCCGATTCGAGCGACACCTTCGCGCTCGCCTTTCTCAAGCCGGGCATCATCGCCGTGGGCGGCTCGCCGATCGTGCATCGCGCGGTCGATCTGAAGAATGGCGGCGACAACGTCACCACCAACGACGAGGTGATGACGCTGGTGCGCTCGCTCGAGGGCGGCAACAACGCCTGGGCGCTGGGTCACTTCGACGCACTGCGATCGACGGCGCGGCTGCCGGAGAACGTCGCGAGCCGGATTCCTGCCATCACGCTCTTCTCAATCAGCGCGCATGTCGACGGCGGCCTCCGCGGCACGCTCCGCGCGGACACGCGAGACGACGAGGCCGCCAACAACCTTCGAGACGTCGTGCGCGGATTTCTGGCGCTCGGCAAGATGCAAACGGGCGGCAAACCGGAGGTGGAGGCGCTGATGCAGTCGCTCGAGCTGGGCGGCACGGGAAAGACCGTGGCGCTGTCATTCGCGGTGCCCGCCGAGCTGTTCGACATGATGGGACACTATGGATCACGTCAGATCCCGGGATCACGTCAGATCCCGGGATCCCGTCAGATGCCCAAGCATCAAGACCACTGAGTCGTAATCGTTTGTCTCGGCCGGACTCGCTCCCTTGACGGGCTCCGGCCGAGCCCCTACACTCACCCCCACCGCACTTCTCCTCGTGCGCCCGACCTGAATGCGCCTGACTGGCGGCGGTTTGAGCCCCTTCCCATGACCGATCTCGTGTTCTTTTACGGCACGTTGATGAGCGGGTTCAAGCGCCCTGGACGATCGCGCATCGATCCGAAGCTCGAGCTGGTTGGACGGGGGTCGATCAATGCGGCGCTGTTCGATCTGGGGATCTACCCGGCGGCGATTCCGGCGACGGATGCCAAGGTCTGGGGCGAGGTGTACCGGATGATCGATTCGGTGGCCGTGCTCGCGGCGCTCGACGAGATCGAAGGCTACCGCGCGAACGAACCGGATACGAGCCTCTACTTGCGCGTCGAAACGCCCGCAGTCCTCGAGGGCGGCGCGACCGCATCCGTGTGGGTGTACTTTTACAACGCGCCGCTCGGCCAGGCGCAGCGCGTCGAATCGGGCGACTACCTCCAACACCTGAAGGTGAGATGACGATGGCTCATGCTTGGCTCAAGCCCTCGCGCTACATTTGTCGGCGGAAGCCAGACACGACCGGCGTGTTCATCGCCACTCTGCTGCTCATCGTCGGCTTCCCAGCGCTCGCGCGCGGGGCAGGCAGCCAACCCGCCGCGGCGCAGCAGCAACCGGATCTCGACCCGCGCGTCGTGAAGCTCGTCGCATCCATCTCAACCGATCATCTGACGGCGACGTTGAAGAAGCTCGAAAGCTTCGGTACGCGCAGCACCCTCTCGTCCACGGACTCGCCGACACGCGGCATTGGCGCCGCGCGTCAATGGATTCTCGACGAGATGAAGAGCTACAGCCCGAAGCTGCAGGTGAGCTTCGACACGTACCAGGTCGCGAAGCAGGGGCGCATCACCCGCGAGGTGGAACTGCGGAACGTGATGGCGGTCTTGCCCGGCAAGAGTCCGCGGCGCATTTACGTGAGCGGTCATTACGACACAGTGGCGCGCCCCGGCGGCCAGGGCGAAGCCAACGCGACTGCCGCCCCCAATAATCCCGCGGCGTCCGTTCCGCAAGCGCCGGTCGATCCGAACGCGCCGCTCGACAATCTCGCGCCCGGCGTGAACGACGATGGCAGCGGGACCGCGTTGACGATCGAGTTGGCGCGCGTCTTCAGCCAGAGCGGCATCAGCTTCGACGCCACGCTCGTCTTCATGTGCCATGTCGGCGAAGAGCAAGGCCTGATCGGCGCCCGGCTGCACGCGCAAAGGGCGGTTGCGGAGAAGATCCCGATCGAAGCCGTCCTCAACAACGACATCGTCGGCGGCGACCATGGCGGCAACGGTATCGTGGACGGCGCGACGATCCGCGTGTACTCGGAGGGCCCCGAAGATTCGTCCTCGCGAGAGCTGGCGCGCTTCATCCAGCGGTGGGGCGCACGCTACGTGCCGTCGCACATAGTGCGGCTCCTGTCGAGGCCCGATCGCTTCAGTCGCGGTGGCGATCACTCGGCCTACAACCAGCTGGGTTTCACCGCGGTCGGCTTCCGTGAATCGCGCGAGAACTTCACCCGGCAGCACGACGTGCGCGATACGTTCGAGGGCCTGTCGCCGGCGTATCTTGCGCAGAACGCGCGGGTGAATGCTGCGGCGGCCGCTACGCTGGCGCTGGCGCCGCCACCCCCAAGCGTGCTCAGCGATCGCAACCAGCCGCTGATTGCACGTGCGCCGTCAGGCTACGACGCGAATCTCACCTGGAAGGCCGCGCCGGGAGCGGTCGCCTATCGGATCTTCTGGCGCGAAGCGTGGGGACAGGACTGGGAGCACGATCTGCTCGTCGGCAACGTCACCAACTGCGTGCTTGCCAACATGCAGATCGACGATTACGTGTTCGGCATTGCAGCCGTCGACGCCGAGGGGCACGAGAGCTTCGTCACCGCGTACGTCGCGCCCGAACGCGCGAATACGCCGGTCAAGACCGTGCCGTAGCTGCGGCGCTCGGCTGAAGCCTTCGCGCTACGTCAATCTAGAATGGGCTGAAGCATTCCCGCCTCCGCCCGCCTTCCGTTCGCGCGAGCTTCGGCGAGGCTCGGCGAAGCGCCTTCGGCGGAAGGTGGCGCGCTGCACCGATCGAGCAAGGGCTCTAAGGCGCTCGCCGGCCGTCCCTGATCGCATCGACGAAATCACCGATGACAGCGGCGACGCGTTCGGACGGCTCCGTGAACTCGAGGCCCGATCGGTAGAGCACTGATCCTTCATCGACGTCGCTGATGCTGCAATGGACGACCCGTCCTTTGACGATGACGGATCGCTCGCCGAGGGTGAGCCGGAGGTCGTGCAGGGAGTCGAGATGGAGTGGAAACGCCGTTTCGACCTGCGCACCGCGACGGCTGATCTCCTTGATCGCCATCGGCTGGAAGGTCATGACCTCGCCCTGGAGGTCGCCGAGGATTTCGATCCGCTCCGTATCGCGGCTATCGTCGTCGGATTCCGCCATCCGAGCGCGACTATAGCACGCGTGGCGGCCTAGTTCATGCGGACGATTGCCGGCCGCGGCGCGAACATTTCCGCCTCCGAGGCCTCAGCCACCTCTTCCTCCTCGTCGCCGTCCTCCCCGTCGGTCGTGTGGGTGAGCACCGGAATGTTGCGTGTGTCCGGGTCGAGCTTCAGCATCGACAGCACCTGGAACGTGTTCAGATCGTCGCTGTTGACGCACAGGATGACGAGATTGGGCTGGACCCGCTTGATTTGCGAATACGCGTGCTCGCTCGATTCGACGAAGACCACATCGTAGTGGCCGGCGTCGAGCACCGTTTCGAGCAGATCCAGAATTTCAGTGCTGCCGTTGACGATGACGACTTTTTCGGTGGCGGTCGTCCCCGCCAGGTCTTTGGATTCACCAACAACAGTGCGCGGCGTGGTGGCGAAGTTGGTCATCATCGTAGTCCGTCTCCCCGGACGTTTGTCGATAATTCAGAAATCGTGCCACGCGCGCCGTGCGAGAACGGGCGCAATTTCCCACCAAATGCCGTGCGCTCGTGGCCTGCCCTGTCTGTCCGCCCACACGAGATGCCAGTTCGCCCAGACGCCTAAGCCGTTGCGTCTGGGGCGGTTCCCTACTGTTGCAGCCGATGTCCACAGTACGGCACTCTCAAGACCATGCCGGTGTATCACAACCTTATTGACGGCGCGTGGGTCCCTTCGGTTTCAGGGAAGTTGTTCGAAGATCGTAATCCTGCGAACACCGACGAGGTCATCGGCGAATTCCAGAAATCTTCCCGGCAGGATGCTGAGGCGGCCATTGACGCGGCCCGTCGCGCTTACTGCCACTGGCGGCTGGTCCCGGCGCCGCGCCGCGCGGAGATTCTCTTTCGCGCCGCGCAGCTGATCGCCGACCGCAAAGAGGCGCTCGCGCGCGACATGACCCGCGAGATGGGGAAAGTGCTCGACGAGACCCGCGGCGACGTGCAGGAAGCGATCGACATGACGTACTTCATGGCGGGGGAGGGCCGGCGTCAGTACGGGCAGACCGTCCCCTCTGAGCTGCGCGATAAGTTCGCCATGTCCCTGCGCCAGCCGCTCGGCGTCTGCGCCGTCATCACACCGTGGAACTTCCCGATGGCGATTCCCTCGTGGAAGATCATCCCGGCACTCGTGTGCGGCAACACCGTGGTCTTCAAGCCGGCGACGCTGACGCCGCTCTCGGCGCTCAACTTCGTCAAGATTCTCGAGGAAGCCGGCGTACCCGCGGGCGTGGTCAATCTCGTCACCGGCGGCGGCGAAGATGTCGGCGACGCGCTCTCACAGCACGACGATGTCCGCGTGATCTCGTTCACCGGCTCGACCAGCGTCGGCCGCATCGTCTCGGGCAAGGCGGCGCCGTCGTTCAAGAAGGTGCACCTGGAGATGGGCGGCAAGAACATCATCATGATCATGGACGATGCGAATCTCGATCTCGCGGTCGAGGGGTGCCTGTGGGGCGGCTTCGGGACGTCCGGACAGCGCTGCACCGCTGCCAGCCGCGTCGTCGTGCACGAGAAGGTGTACGACGCGTTCGTGGACCGGTTCGTCGCGCGCGCCAGAGCGCTGCGCGTCGGCGACGGCCTCGAGGCGGCCACGCAAATGGGGCCGTCGATCAGCGAAGGCCAGCGCAGGACGGTGATGGACTACGTCACCATCGGTCAGCAGGAAGGCGCCACGCTCGCGTGCGGCGGCCACGCGTTGGTGTCGGGCTCGTATGCGGAGGGGTTCTTCCACGAGCCGACGATTTTCACCGAAGTGGATCCGAAGATGCGCATCGCGCAGGAAGAGATCTTCGGGCCGGTCGTGTCGGTGATGCGCTGCCGTTCGCTCGACGAAGCGATCGCTATCGCCAACGACGTGCAGTACGGCCTGTCGGCGTCGATTTACACGCAGGATCTGAACAAGGCATTTTCGGCGATGCGGGACGTCTACACCGGCATCTTCTACGTCAACGCGCCGACCATCGGCGCGGAGGTGCACCTGCCGTTCGGCGGCACGAAGGCCACCGGCAACGGCCATCGCGAAGCCGGCACGGCGGCGCTCGACGTGTTCTCTGAATGGAAGTCGGTGTACGTCGACTTCAGCGGCAAGCTGCAGCGCGCGCAAATCGACACCGCCGATCTGTAGCGACGCGTGCTTGGGCCGACACGCAGGTCGGCCCCTACAAGCCGGCACGCACGTCGGCCCCTACACGGTCCCATAGGGCGGACCTGCGTGTCCGCTTTGTAGGGGCGGACCTGTGTGTCCGCCCAGCCTACGCGACAGGGAGAACATTGACTACAATTAAGTGTTTATGCGTCTCGCAATCATTCCTGGTGACGGCATCGGCGTTGAGGTCACGGCCGAAGCCGTCAAGATTCTTCACGCGGTCGAGCAGCGCTTCGGGCGGCACTTCGAGATCGAGATGCTGCCGTGGAGCGCCGACCATTTTTTGAAGACCGGCGTGACGATCCCATCGGACGGCTACGCCATGCTGCGGGATCAGTTCGATGCGATCTTCATCGGCGCGCTGGGCGATCCGCGCGTGCCGGACAATCGCCATGCACGCGACATCCTGCTGGGCACGCGGTTCGAGCTCGATCTCTACGTCAACTATCGCCCCGTCCGGCTGCTGCACGAGCGGCTCTGTCCTCTGAAACACCGCACCGTCGCCGATGTCGATTTCATCGTCTTTCGCGAGAACACGGAAGGCTTGTATGTCAGCATCGGTGGACGTTTCAAGGCGGGAACCGACGATGAGGTGACGGTTCAGGAAGAGCTGAACACCTACAAAGGGGTCCATCGCATCATCCGCCACGCGTTCGAGTTCGCCCGTGCTGCGGGCCGGCCGCGCGTGTGCATGGCCGACAAGAGCAATGCGATGACGCAGGGCCACGCGTTGTGGCAGCGCGTCTTCCGCGAGGTGGCGGCGGCGTATCCCGAGATCGAGGCGCGGCATCTCTATATCGACGCGCTTGCGCTGTTGATGGTCCAGGATCCGTCGCAGTTCACCGTGATCGTCACCAACAACCTGTTCGGCGACATCATCACCGACCTTGGCGCGGCGCTGCAGGGCGGTCTCGGTCTGGCCGCTTCGGGGAATCTGCATCCAGGGAGAACGTCGATGTTCGAGCCGGTGCACGGATCGGCGCCGCCGCTTGCCGGCAAGAACGTGGCGAATCCGATGGGAGCGATTCTGTCGGCCGGTCTGATGCTGGAAACGCTTGCGTTGAACGACGAGGCCGCGGCGATCGAGGCGGCGGTGAAGGCGGCGGTGCTGAGCGGCCAGGGCACGAAGGAAATCGGCGGCACGCTCGGCACGCGAGAGACAGGGGATTACATCGCGAACGCCATAACACCCCAACAACCATGATTCACGAAGACACGAAGTATACGAAGGTCACGAAGTTCTTGTACGACCTGTCCTTCGTGATCTCCGTGACTTCGTGATAGAGGTGCAGGAAGAGAGAGCATGACGAAGAAGTTGGATGTGTTCATCGTCGGCGGCGCGCGGACGCCGATGACCGATTACGTGGGAGCGCTCAAGGACGTGTCCGCGCTGGAGCTCGGCGCCATCGCCGCCCGCGGCGCGTTCGCGAAAACCGGGGTGAAGCCGGAGTGGGTGGACCACGCCGTGTTCGGCAACGTGCTGCAGACCAGCTCGGACGCGATCTACGGCGCGCGGCACGTCGCACTCAAAGCCGGCGTACCGGTCGACGTCCCGGCGCTGACCGTGAATCGGCTGTGCGGATCGGGCGTCCAGGCCGCCGTCAGCGGCGCGCAGATGATCCAGCTCGGCGAAGCGTCAGTCGTCCTCGCCGGCGGCATGGAGAACATGAGCCAGGCGCCGCACGTGATTCGCGGACTGCGCAGCGGGCTCAAGCTCGGTCAGGGCAAGCTCGAAGATTACCTGTGGGAAGCGCTGCTGGATCCCTACTGCGGGTGCACGATGGCGATGACCGCCGAGAACTGTGCCGCCAAGTACGGCATCTCTCGCGAGGATCAGGATGCGTACGCGCTGCGCAGCCAGCAGCTCGCCGACAAGGCGTGGCAAGAGGGGCGCTTCGCAGACGAAGTGGTGCCGGTCGAGATCAAGACGCGGAAAGGCGTGCAGCTCGTCGACCGCGACGACCACATGCGGCCGGAGACGACGATGGAGGTGCTGGCGAAGCTGCCGCCGGCGTTCAAGAAGGACGGCACCGTCACCGCCGGCAACGCGAGCGGGATCGTCGACGGCGGCGCGGCCCTGATTCTGGCGTCGAGCGAGGCCGTTGAGCGATATGGGCTGAAGCCGATCGGCCGTCTCGTCGAGTGGGCGGCCACCGGCGTCGAGCCGACATTGATGGGGATGGGGCCGGCGCCGTCGACGCGCAAAGCGCTGGCCCGCGCGGGCCTGACGCTCGGCGACATCGACCTGATTGAAGTGAACGAAGCGTTTGCCGGCCAGTATCTTGCGGTGGAAAAAGAGCTCGGCCTCGATCGCGACCGCGTCAACTTGAATGGCGGCGCGATCGCGCTGGGTCATCCGCTGGGGATGACCGGGACGCGCCTGCTGCTGACGGTGCTTCTCGAGCTCCGGCGGCGCGGAAAAAAGCGCGGCCTCGCGACCGCTTGCATCGGCGGCGGCCAGGGCATCGCGGCCATCGTCGAAGCGATTTGACGCGACGCGCAACGGCGCGCGATCGAGATAGACGTAGCGCGAAGGTTTCAGCCGAGCGCACAACGACGAGATAGACGTAGCGCGAAGGCTTCAGCCGAGCGCACACGACGAGTTAGACGTAGCGCGAAGGCTTCAGCCGAGCGCACACGACGAGATAGACGTAGCGCGAAGGTTTCAGCCGAGCGCACACGACGAGATAGACGTAGCGCGAAGGCTTCAGCCGAGCGCACACGATGAGTTAGACGTAGCGCGAAGGCTTCAGCCGAGCGCACACGATGAGTTAGACGTAGCGCGAAGGCTTCAGCCGAGCGCACACGATGAGTTAGACGTAGCGCGAAGGCTTCAGCCGAGCGCACCGACGAGGAGACAATGGCGATCAAAACGGTTGGCGTGCTCGGGTGTGGGTTGATGGGGGCGGGAATCGCGCAGGTGTCCGCGGCGGCGGGCTACAAAACAATCGTGCGCGAAGTCGACGATGCGTTTCTGCAGAAGGGGCTCGGACGCATCAAGAAATTTCTCGACGATGGAGTGGCGAAGGGAAAGGCGACCGCCGAGTCGCGCGACACGACGCTGGCGAACCTGTCGGGCACGACGACCTTCGACCGCTTGAAGGACTGCGATGTGATCATCGAGGCGATCGTCGAGAACCTCGACGACAAGCGCCAGACGTACGCCGCGCTCGAAAAGGTCGTCGGCAGCCACGCCATTTTCGTCTCGAACACTTCGTCGCTGTGCATCACCGAGCTGGCTGCGGCGACGACCCGTCCCGATCGTTTCGGCGGCCTGCACTTTTTCAACCCCGTGCCGATCATGAAGCTCGTCGAGGTGATTCGTGCGCTGACGACCAGTGACGAGACGTACAAGACGGTGTTTGCGTTCGCCCAGTCGCTGGGGAAGGAGCCGATCACCGCGCCCGATCGTCCGGGGTTCATCGTCAACCGGCTGCTCGTACCGTACCTGCTGGACGCGATCCGCGCGTACGAGCACGGCCTCGGCACGCTCGAGGACATCGACAAGGGGATGAAGCTTGGCTGCGGCTATCCGATGGGCCCGTTCACGCTGCTCGACTTCGTCGGCCTCGACACGACCTACTACATCGCGAACATCATGTTCGATGAGTTCCGCGAGCCGGCGTATGCGCCGCCGCCACTGCTGAAGCGTATGGTGCTCGCGGGACGGATGGGACGCAAGTCGGGGCAAGGCTTCTACAAATATTGACCTCAACCACGAAGAACACGAAGAACACGGAAACAACAGAGAAATTTTCATTCGTGTTTTCGTGCTCGTCGTGGTTCCCCTACGGATCCTCGGGTGGTTCACCGCCGCTGAAGCAGGGCCTGTGCCTTGGCTTTGAACTCCTGATCCTCCGGGGTCCACTCTGGATCGAGGGGGGCATCGAGGACCTTTTGCAACTCGGCGCGCGCTTCCTCTTTGCGGCCTTCGTCCTCCAGCAGTTCGGCGAGAAAGAAATGCGACGCCGTGCTGTCGGGCTGATACTTGAGCGACGCACGCAGGTGCTGCTCGGCCAGCTTGTGGTTGCCGCCGAACAGGCGCGGCACCCTGAAATACCATTGGCCGAGCGCGCGATCGGCGGAACCGTGTTCGAAGCCCGGGTCGAGCCGCAGCACCGTCTCGAACGCCTCTCTGATCGGATTGCGGTATTTCAGTCCCGCCCGGATCCCGGACGACTCCGCGAGCGCACCCATATTGGCGGCCAGCCAGAAGTGCCCTTCGGGGCGACGTTCGTTGATCGCGACGGCGCTCTGGCCTGCAGCGAGCCCCTGCTCGAGAAATCGCCGGCGTTCGGCCTCGGGCGCGTGGCCACCGAGCCAGTAGTCCGCACGGGCCAGTTTCCACGCCGCCTCGAAGTTGGCCGGGTCGTTCGCCAGCTCCGTTGACCATGCCGCCGCGGCCTGCCGGGCGCTTTCCAGATGCATTCGGTTGGCATACAGTGCGTCGGGCGACTGTGCCGCCGCGGTCGAGAGATAGAATAGAACGATGCAGGAGCTAATCAGGAAGCTGCTGGCGGCGCTCGGTGAAGATCCGGCGCGGGAAGGCCTCACAGACACCCCGAAGCGTGTCGAGAAGGCGTTGACATTTCTCACCAGCGGATACCGGGCCGACATCGATCGCGTGCTCAACAATGCCTTGTTCTCTGTTGATTATAGCGAGATGGTGATCGTCAAGGACATCGACTTCTACAGCCTCTGCGAGCATCACCTCCTGCCATTCTTCGGCAAGTGCCACGTCGCCTACATCCCGAGCACGAGGGTGATCGGGCTGAGCAAGATTCCGCGGCTCGTGGACGTCTTCAGCCGCCGGCTGCAGGTGCAGGAGCGGCTGACGAATCAGATCGCCGACACGATCCGCGACAAGATCGCGCCGCTGGGCGTGGCGGTGGTGATGGAAGCGACGCACCTGTGCATGTCCATGCGCGGCGTCGAGAAACAGAACTCGTTCGCCGTCACCAGCGCCATGCACGGCGCCTTCCGCGACAACGCGCGCACACGCCTGGAGTTCCTCGAGCTGATCAAGCTGCGCAGCGCGATCCCCGGCCTCCGCGAGCCCGCCGGCTACGCGTGTGTGGGGGAGGACTGAGCCCTCCAGCACCTCCTTGATCACTCTTCTCATCTTCCTCTCCACCTACGCCATTGTCGCGGTCGGGCGGGTGCCGTTTCTGCGCCTCGACCGCACGGGCGCGGCGATTGTCGGCGCCGTGCTGATGATCGTGACCGGCGCGATCGGGTTCGATCAGGCGGTGCATACGGTCGACTATCGCACGCTCGTGCTGCTGTTCGGCATGATGGTGCTCGTGGCGCACCTCCGGCTCGCCGGCGGGCTGGCCGCATTGGTCGAGCTCGTCGGTCGTCGAGTGATCCATCCCGCCGCTCTGCTGGTCGCGATTGTCGTCTCCAGTGGGGTCCTGTCGGCGCTGTTCGTCAACGACACGATCTGCCTGGTGTTCACGCCGCTCGTGCTCGACCTTGCGGCCGCGCGGAGCCGGCGGCCGCTGCCGTTTCTGCTGGCGCTCGCCACGGCGTCGAACATCGGCGGTCTGGCGACGATGGCCGGTAATCCGCAGAACATGCTGATCGGCACGGCCTCACACATCTCGTTCCGGGCTTTCTCGTCGTCGCTTGCGCCGGTCGCGGCGCTCGGGCTGCTCATCGACACCGCACTTCTCTGCATCGTCTTTCGCCGCGATTTGCGCCCGACGATTTCTGTGCCGGTGGCCATCGCGCCGATCCGTACGGATAGGCCGCTACTCATTAAGACGGCGATTGTGGCGGTGGGGGTGCTCGCCGGATTTCTCGCCGGATACGACACCGCGATGGTGGCGGCAGCTGGAGCGGCTGTGCTGCTCGTGACGCGCCGCGTGCCGCCCGCGCAGATCTACGCGGCCATCGACTGGGACCTGCTCATGCTGTTCATCGGGCTGTTCGTGGTGATCGGTGCGGCCGCCCAGGCTGGCATCGATCAACGCCTCTTCGCGCTGCTTCGGCCGCTGGGCGTTCAGACCGTCGCAGGCCTGGCGGCGACGGAGACGATTCTGGCCAACACGATCAGCAACGTGCCGTCGGTGATGCTCTTCACCGCGCTGGTGCCGAAGCTGCCGAATCCCGCGCGCGCGTGGCTCGTCCTGGCCATGGCCAGCACGTTTGCCGGCAACCTGACGCTGGTCGGATCGATTGCGAATCTGATTGTCGTGGAAGGGGCGAAGCGCCGCGGCGTGACGGTGAGCTTCGGCGAGTATGCTCGCTTCGGCGTACCGGTCACGCTCGCGACCCTTGCGCTGGGGATCTACTGGCTGTCGTAGCTGTAAGTAGCTGTAGGGCGGGTCCAGAAGGACCCACCCTGCAGGTTTCGATCGCTTCTAGAAGCGGAACGCGACGTTGAACCGTGCAATCCGCGGCGCCAGCACCGACGCGGGCGACAGGTACTGCGGCACCGTATTGATCGCGCCGGTGAGATTGCCGCCTTGCCGGAGAGGAATCGTGCCGCTCAATTGGCGGACGTCCCACACGTTGTTCGAGTTCGCCAGGTTGTAAACGTCGACTGAGGCCTCGAGGGCGCGCGCGCCGCCTAGTTTGAAGGACTTCGATACCCGCAAATCGAGCTGATTCCGTGGATCGAGGCGATCGGAGCCAAGCGGGGCCACGTTGATCGTCGTATTGCCGCCAATCGCGAGGCGCTGACTCACCTGCCGGTTGATGGCGATGCCGCTTTCCGAGATGAAATTCGCCGCGAGCGCGATGTCATGGAACGGCAGCGTGTACGTCCCGGTCCACTTGAAGATATACGGGCGATCGCCGAGCTGCTCGATCACGAGGCCGTTCGCGTCGATCAGAGAGTTGGGATTCGTGTTCACGCTGACACCGCTGATCCGCGTGCGCCCCAGCGTGACCCCCGCCAGCATCTGCCAGCGGTTCGAATACCGCTTCGTGCCCGTGATCTCCACGCCGTTGTAGGTCTGCACGCTCGTCGGATCGTTCGTCACGACCGTGAGGTTGGTGGCCGCCGTGCGGTCGAAGTACTGATACGTCGAGTCGTCGGCCGTGCCAGCGATGCCGTCGGGTCCCGAGTCCTTGGCCGTTGTCGGCGTCGTCGCAAACGGCGCTGCCGGATTGAACGTCGCCTGCGGATACTTCTCCTGCCGGTAGGTGTAGTCGACGCTGAGCTTCACCGCGGAGCCGAGATCGCGATCGAACCCGAGCGCATACTCGTTCGTGTACGGACGACGGTAGTTCGGGGAAATCGTCGTCGTAGACCCCGATGTGACGACTGCGCTCGATTCCACCTGCTCACCCGGCTGGAAGTGCAGATCGTGGTTCAGATCGTTCCAGTTGTACGTGACTTGGTAGGTCCCGTTCGGGTTGACCACGTCGAGCGGCGTACCGGTCGTCGGCAGGATGTAGTAATAGCGTGCCGCCGATCCTTTCAGCGCCGTTCGACCGTCGCCGGTCAGATCGTAGACCGCGCTCAACCGCGGGCCCGTGTTGTTCCAGGTGACGACGTCGGTCTGCGCGAGACTGCGCGGCACGTTGGCGAACTCGCGGAATACCGGCCGCTGTCCACTGAGTCGCTGGACTCGATTGCGCGGGCAAATAACCGTGGAGATGCTCGTATCGGATGCCGCCGGTGACGGTCAGGCGCTTGACGGTGTAGCTGTCCTGCACGAACAGCGCGGTGTCATTGAGGACGGTCGCCGTATCGAACGGCGTGGCAAACAGCGTCACGGCCGTGCTCGTGTTGGTCGTGCTGTTGTACGTTTCCGTCAGATCGTTGAAGCGGGTGGTCTCGACCGATCCGGCGGCGTGCGTTTGATCGACGCCCCACTTGAACTCGTGACGGCCGCCGAGCGCCTGATCCAGGTAGTACTGGAACGTGGCGTTCGCCTGCAGCCGCGGCCGGTGGCGGACGGTGTTCGCGGTGTTGTTGCGCGTGATGATGCCGGTGACCGTGTCGGTCAGCGATTCATCGTGCCGTTGAGGTAGGTCGGGAACAGAATCGTGTTGTAGCCGACGCGCGCGTCCATGAACAGGCGCGGCGTGATGATCGAGTTCCACAGGCCCTGGTAGACGTTGAACATGTCTTCTTCGTCACTCGTCGAGTCCGACGACTCGTGACGGAGTTGCGCGTTGAGCAGCCGGTTCGGCTTGTTGTACCGCTGACGCGACCAGAACCCGGTGAACTTGTTGTTCTTGTTGAGCTGATAGGTCGCGTTGACGAGGCCGGAGTCGATGTTCGTTTGATCCAGCACGGTCTCCGAGAGCGCGACCGGCGTATTGACATGGACGCGCCAGTCGCGGACCGACCCGAAGATCCGCAGCTTGTCCTTGATCGAGCGGACCGCCGATCGGGAAGTTTTCGTCCGAGACGAAGTTCACCTGGTTGGCGTTCTGCGTGAAGCCGTCGGCGAGCAGGGGCGCATCGACATTCGTCGATTGCGTCTGCTTGCCTTCCCAGGTGAGCGTGTTCCGGCCGGACCAGACGTTGCCGCCGCTCTTCGTCACCATGTTCAGGAACACGCCGCCGGTCGGGACCGTGATGTCGTGCGCGCCGGTCGACACCTGGATGTCGTCGAACGAGTCGAAATCGTAGTAATAGCCAGCGGCGCCGATCGCGCTCGGGTCACCGACGTTGATGCCGTTCAGATATTGCGAGTTCTGGCCGCTCGTCGTGCCGCGCGGCGCTGTACGTGCCCTGGAGGCCGCCCGACGTGCCGCCGACGTCCGGACGCTCATGATGAGGCTCGGCACCTTGAATTCGATCAGCGCCCAGATGTCGCGCCCGCCCGGCGTCGCCTGGAGCATCGTCTGCGCTCAGGTTCACCGATTGCGTGGCGCTGGTCGTATCGATGACCGGCGACTCGCCGGTGACGGTGATGCTCTCGGCGACGTGCCACCTTCAACTGCTGTTCGACCGGAGTCGTCTGGCCGACGGAGGACCGGAATGTTCTCGCGCGCGACCGATTGAAAACCCTGCAGCTCGGGCTTCACCGTGTACGGCCCGGCACCAGCGACGGGAAAGCGTAACACGCCGCCGGCGTCGGTGACGCCAGTCATCGAACCGGCAACAAGGACGGGGCTGCTGATGGCGACCGTCACGCCGGGCATGACGGCGCCCTGCTCGTCGGTCGCTTTCACAAGAATGCTGCCCGTCTGCACCTGTGCGAGCGCTGGAGCCGCGATGACGACTACGGCAAGAACCAATACGAACCTCAACATCCTCAACATGAACCCTCCTGAAAACACAATCAGCGTTCCTAAAGAGAAGGGGCTTCGTCGGGCCAATCCCTCAGCCACTCGCTTGAGAAATGAAACGTCACGAACTGTAACAAAACCTCACCTCGGCTGGTGGTTGTTTCTCATCAAATAACTGGCGAGATACTCTGCGGTTCGGAAACTTGGATCTTTCTCCTTTCCTTATCGGGATCCATGGAGCGCGCCTCGCCGTATACTGCAGGTCTCATTCGAAAGGATGCGCCATGAAGTGTGTTGCCCCTTGCTTCGCCCTTTTGTTCGTCACGGCCGGATGTGTCGCGCACGGCGCCCCGCAACAATCCAGCGATTCCCATCGCCTGACCATCGAGCAGCTGATTGACATTCGGCATCCGTCGAACCCGCTGTGGGCGCCCGACGGCAAACACGTGGTGTTCGTCTGGGATCGCGCTGGCGTGTCGAAGGTGTATGTCGCCGACCCTTCGACGAGCTCAGGGCAGGTGCCTTCAAATGCCGCGCCCGTCGCGGAGCCGCGCGAGCTGCCGGCCGCGGGCTCCTCGCTTGCCGGCGCGTTCTGGAGCACGGATGGGCGGGCCTTGATGATCGCGAAAGACGGCGATCTGTGGCGCGTGCCGATCGACGGCAGTGCGGCAGCGGCCGTCTGGACGACGCCGCAGGTCGAGTCGAACGTGGTGCCGTCGCCGGATGGAACGAAGGTCGCGTTCGTCCGCGCGTCAGCGAGCGCGTCGGGCCAGGCGCCGGCCGCCGGCGGCGGCGGACGAGGGCGCGGCGGCGCGGGCGGCAACGAGCTCTGGGTGCGATCGCTCGCCGACAGTCGCGAAACGCTCGTCGCGCGTGGCGACGACAAGACGATTGGGGGCGTCGGCTGGTCGCCCGACGGCTCGCACCTCGTCTTCACCCAGGGCGCGCACACGATCCGCCACGAGCAGACGCCCGCGTACTCCGGCAGCAAGATCATCTACACGATCACGGAGAACGTACCGGGCGACACGATGGTCGTCGCGGCAACGGGCGGTGCGCCGAAGGCGCTCGCGGGCGGCGGCGGAGGATTCGGCGGCGGCCGGCGCTGGCTCGACGCGCGGCACTTCCTCGTCGATCGCACCTCCACCGACTTCAAGCGACGGACGACGACGGCCGTGGACATCAATGGCGGTGAGCCGAAAACGCTGCACGAAGACGTCGAGGAGAAATTCTGGAGCATGACGGGCGACGCCGGCGGCAACGCGCAGCCATCGCCCGATGGCAAGTGGATCGCCTTCCTCAGCGATCGCGACGGCTGGGATCACCTCTACGTGATGCCGGCCGGCGGCGGCGAACCGATCCAAATCACGAAAGGGCCGTTCGAGTCGTGGCGGCCGACGTGGTCGCCCGACAGCACGCGCATCGCGTACGACGCGAACGAGCCGGATCACTATGGCGATCGTCACCTCTATGTCGCGACGCTTGGCGCGGATCCCTCTCACGCGACGATTGCGGCGCTCACGTCAGGACGCGGCACCGACATCGCGCCGGCGTGGTCGCCCGACGGCACGCGGGTCGTCTATCAGCACACCGACGCCCGCAACTCCGCCGATCTCTGGGTGATCAACGTGAAGCCGAACGCCGCGCCGCTGCGCGTGTCGGACTCGATGCCGAAGGCGATCGACAAGTCGGCGCTCGTGGAACCCGAGATGGTGAGCTACAAAGGGCCAGACGGCCAGACGGTTCCGGCGTGGTTGTTCGTGCCGAAAAACCTGGATCGATCCAAGAAGCATCCCGCGGTCGTCTGGATCCACGGCGACGGCGTGAACCAGAACTACGATGGCTGGCACGTGCAGCGCAACTACGCCGTCTATTACAGCTTCCACCAGTATCTGCTCCAGAAGGGCTACGTGGTGATCGCGCCGGACTATCGCGGCAGCATCGGCTACGGACGCAAATGGCGCGAGGCGGTCTACATGGACGTCGGCGGCAAGGACGCGAAGGACGCCTGGATGGCGGCGAATTATCTGAAGACGCTCCCGTATGTCGACACCGATCGCCTGGGCGTGTGGGGATTGAGCTACGGCGGATTCTTCACGTTGATCGCGGTGACCGATCAGCCGCGGCTGTTCCGCGCAGCGGTGGACGTCGCCGGCGTCGCCGACTACGCGATGTACTATGAAGATCCCTATCACGGCGGTTGGACGGCGAGCCGCATCGGCACGCCCGCCGAGCATCCGGATGTGTACGCGAACGCGTCCCCGCTGTCGCACGTCGATCGCCTCGAGCGCCCGCTGCTGATTCTGCAGGGCACGTCGGATGTGAACGTACCGTATCTCCATTCGGTGCGCCTGATCGACGAGCTGCTGAAGAAAGGGAAGGGCGGATTGATTTCGTTCATGACCTATCCCGGCGAATTCCACTACTTCACGCGCGAGCACGTCCTGCGCGACGCGTGGCATCGGGTGGAGGATTTCTTCGACGCGAACCTCATGACGGGAGCGACCGCGACGCACTAGCCAAGGCAGGTCTAAAGACCTGCGCTACGACACACTTGACTCATGGCGCAGGACTTCTGAAGACCTGCTCGACGACGCCGTTGTCTCCCGTGGCGCAGGACTTCCGAAGACCTGCTCGACGACGCCGTTGTCTCCCGTGGCGCAGGACTTCCGAAGACCTGCTCGACGACGCCGTTGTCTCGCGTGGCGCAGGACTTTAGTCCTGCCGTCTGCGGTACACTGAACGCATGCGACTCAGCGGAATCGCAATTGCCGCGCTCGTCGTGGTACCGCTCACCGCCCAGACGCCGAAGCCGGTGCGCAAGCCGGCGCCGATCGCGGCGGTGAAGCAGGTGGCGCCCGCGATCATCTGCCCCACGCCGCTCGGCGTCGGCGTGAAGACGAAGGCGAACTTCTGCGACGTGCTGACCGGCCGCGACCCCGCGGCCGGCATTCTCATCACGCTGCCGCCTCACAAGGGTCCTGTCACGTTGACCTTCAATCTGCACAATCGCCAGACGTATTCCGAGGAGCAGGTGCAGGCGCACCGCGCCTACTCGCGCTACACCTCCACGATTGGCGTGTTCACGATGGACAACACGCTGATCAGCCGCGCGGTGGTGCAGAACGAGTTCCGGACGGCGGACGATTTGATCGATCGCATCGCCGGCGGGGCGGGGCCGGGAGGCGTGAAGGCGGTGGCGCCGACGGGCGACGAGCCGGTGACGATCACGATTCCTGAAAGGGAAAACGAGGTCAGCGTGCTCGGCGAGAAGCTGACCGTGGATCGCCCGGACGGCACGGCCACCTATTCCTCCGTGGGCCGTCCGATCGCCGTCCTGAGCAACGTGATGATCGAATACCGTCCAGGGCCGCCTGCGACACCGACCCGGAAGAAACGCCAGTAGCCGCAATCTTCGCATGAGCGTCCTGCCGTATCTCGAGCGGTGGCGGACCACCGGTGCGATCACCGGCGAGCAGTACGCCGAAATCCGCGAGTCGACGCGGAAGGATCGCTTCTCCGTTTTTCTCGAGCTGAACGCGCTCCTCTACCTCGGGGTGCTCGCGATTGCCGGCGGCGCCGGTTGGACGGTTCGCGTCCATTTCGCCCGCCTCGGCGACGCGGCGATCCTGGTCCCGTTGACGGCGCTGCTTGCGGGATGTCTCTCCTACTGCTTCGCACGGGCGCCTGCCTATGCTCACAAAGAAATCGCGCCTCCAACCCTCGCGTTCGATTACGTCCTCTATCTGGCATGCCTCGTGTTCGCCGTCGAGCTCGGGTACGTGGAATTTCGGTTTCACCTGCTGCGCGCCAATTGGGATCAGTACCTGCTCTCGTCGGCCGTGCTGTTTTTCGCGCTCGCGTATCGCTTCGACAATCGCCTGGTGCTGTCGCTCGCGCTCGGGACGCTCGCGGGTTGGTTCGGTGTGCGGGTTTCACAGCTCGGCCTCTTCGTCGGCGACGTGCGCGTGTGTGCGCTCGCCTACGGCGCCATCGTCGCGCTCGGTGGCGTGTCGGTCGACCGCATCGGCGTCAAGAGACACTTTCTCGAGACGTACCTGCACATCGCCGCGAACGTCTCGCTGACGGCGCTGGTATCGGGTGTCGTGGCCGGCGATCCGGCGCGGGCGTGGCTCTGGGTGTTTGGGCTGCTTGGTGCAAGTGGTGTCGCGATTGTCGAGGGCGTTCGATTCAGACGCTTCAGCTTTGTCGTCTACGGCGTGGTCTACGGCTATCTCGGCCTCAGTTACCAGCTGCTGCGCACGATTGACAGCTTCACGCCGGGCCTGGCTTACGTCGTGGTGTCCAGCACCATCGTCATCGCGTCGCTGGTCGTAGTCGCCCGGCGATTTGGCCGTGACGCATGAGGCGATATTCGTGTCTCGACGAAGAGCGGATACGGGTTCAAGCTTGCGTGCGGGAGTGGACGCGCGCGCGTCTGCTCGAACCGTCACAGGGCGCCCGGCTCGAGGCGGAGGTTCGCCCCGGCGTGCGACGGACGAACGTCGCGTTGCGCGCGGGGCTTGCCCTGTTCACGTATCTCATCGTGGGGGCGTCGGTCCTGTGGACCCTCGACGCTTTCCATCTGGATGGCGATCGTGCGATCGCCGTGACCACGGGCGTCGCGGCTGTCGTCTGCATCGCGTGCGCCGAGCTGCTCGCCGGCACGCTGCGCTTTTACCGCCACGGAGTCGAAGAAGCGCTGGCCGTTGCGGCGGCACTGCTCCTGATCATCAGCGCGGCGGCAATCACGCAGACGTTTCAGAGCAGAGGGCTCACCGTTGCGCTGACGGTCGGGGCCGCCAGCTTGTTCTATCTCTATCGCCGTTTCGGATTCGTCTACTCGGCGATCGGCGCCATGGTGTGTGCCGCGTTGATCCCTTTCCAACTGAACCTCGCGCCACAGTGGCAACGAGGCGTGGCTGCGGCGACGCTCGCGGCACTGTTCGCGATCGCCCGGACGAAGCGGCTTCGCGCCGGCGATGATTTTCCCGGCGATGAATATGCCACGCTGCAGGCGGCGGCGTGGGGCGGCGTGTATCTGACGCTCAATCTCCGCGCGTCGGACATGCTGGACGGCCTGCTCATCTCCCGCGCCGGCATCGGCGGCTGGTTCTATTGGGGCACGTACGTGGCGATCTGGCTCCTGCCAGCCATCGGGCTGCGGCTCGGCGTCCGTGAGAAGGATCGTGGGCTGTTGGACGTCAGCCTCGTGATGGCGTGCGCCACCCTGGTGACGAACAAGCCGTACCTGGGCTGGCCTCGTCATGAGTGGGATCCGATTCTGCTGGGGATCGTTCTGATGACCGCGGCGATTGCGCTGCGACGATGGCTGTCGAGTGGGCCGGGCGGCGAACGGGCCGGGTTCACACCGGTGCGGCTCCTGGAGTCGAGCCGCGGCGCAATCACACTGATGAACATCGCATCGGCCGGATTTCAGCCGGCCGCACCGTCGCCAACCGCTGCGCCGTCCGGGTCCGACTTCGGCGGCGGACGCTCGGGAGGCGGTGGGGGCGGCGGCAGCTTCTGATCGGCGAGTCAGGTGCGCGTCAGAACGCCGCGACGAGCAGGCAGCCCCAGCCCGCGAGGAACAGCAGCCCGCCGATCGGCGTGATCGCACCGAAGATGGTGATGCCCGTCAGCGCGAGCACGTAGAGGCTGCCTGAAAAGAGGACGATGCCGGCCGTGAACAGCCAGCCGGCGGTGGAGAAGAGCCAACCGCCACTGCGCGCCATCATCAACCCCACCGCGAAGATTGCCAGCGCGTGATACATCTGGTATCGGACGCCGGTTTCGAAAACGGCGAGCAGCTCCGGCGTCAGACGACCGCGGAGCGCGTGCGCGCCGAAGGCCCCGAACGCGACAGCCAGAAAACCGGCGAGCGCGCCGGCGAACAGAAACGATTTGTCCATCCCCGGATCATATGGGATTCGGGATTCGGGATTGGGGATTCGTTCGGGATTCGGGATTCGGGATGTGCGTGTAGCGCGAAGGCTTCCACCTCCGCCAAGGCTCCGGCGGACAGGTCAGCCGAGCGTCTGTGTTCGCGTAGCGCGACGGCTTCAGCCGAGCGTTGACGAAAAAAAGCTTCAGCCGAGCGTCTGACAAAAAAAAGGCCGGCGGTTGCCCGCCGGCCTGAAGCACGCCAACGCGTGCGCCGTTAGAACAAGAACTTCACCGCGAACTGCAGCTGGCGCGCCGAGCCGGAGTCGCCGGTCGGGAACCGCGTGTTGCTGATCACGCCGAACGAAGTGCTGCCGACGGTGGCCGTGCCGCCGGGCTGTCCGAGGTTCGCCTGATTGAACAGGTTGAAGGCCTCGACGCGCAGCTGGATCCGCGACTCGCCCGCGAGCTTCACGTTCTTGATGAGCGACACGTCGGTATTGCCGAACCCCGGCCCGTAGATCGCGTTCCGTCCGAGGTTGCCGAAGTGCGCAACGCCGTTCGGCGAATAGGGCAGCGCGAAGACGGACGAGGCGGTGCAGGAGCCCGCGACCCGCGGATCGCAGACCGTGCTGCTCCCGAACCACTGGTAGCTGATGACCGCGCCCGTCGTGGGATCCACGTTTGGCGTCGCCACGATGTTCGGCAGCGCACCGATCAGATCCGGACGGACCGTGGTATTGCCGGTAATCGTGGCGATGTTCGTCACGATGTTCAAGGGATTCCCCGTCTGCGCCTGTTCGACGACGACGACCTGCCAGCCCTCCTTCAGGCGGTTGCCGGTGAAGGGGAGATCATAAGAGAGGTTGACCGCGACGCGGTGGCGCACGTCGAAGTCCGACGGCCCGACGCTGTTCGCCAGATCGAGGCTGTTCTGCGCGGTAAGCGTGCCGTCGTAGGAGTTCGTGTCGGTCGACTTGGACAGGGTGTACGAGCCCGACAGCTGCAGGCCGTGCGTCAGCCGGCGGTTGGCCGTGATCCAGAGGCCCTTGTAGTCGGACCAGCCGAGACTCGTCTGTTCGGTGATGTTTCCGAGCGTCGCGCCAGGGAGAATCGGGCTCGAGGCCGACAGCGCTGGAAACGGACGCACGATGCCGCCGGGCGTCACGAACTGGTTCAGATTGATCGGGATGCGCTGACGGTCGCCGTGCGATCCGAAGTAGCCGACCATCACACCCGTCCCGGCGAACTCGCGTTCGACGTTGACGTTCCACGTCTGCATCCGGCCCGGCAGGAAGTTCGGATCGGTGAACGACGGGTTCAAGGCGGACGCGCCCGAGCCGCTGATGGCGTTGTCGAGCCTGACGTTGCTCGCCGCCGTGCCAGCCGTCGCCGCGGACAGCGGCGTGACGATGGGCGGATTGTTCGCGCCTCCCACGAAGTAGCCGGTGTTGCTCTGGTTCACCATCACCGCGTACGCGCCGCGAACGGCGAGCTTGCCGTCGCCGGTCGGATTCCAGATGATGCCGACGCGCGGCTGGAAGTCGCTGCCGTTCTTCGTGATCTGATTGAGACCGTTGGTGCCGAACTGAACGAGCGACGCGATGGCCGGTTCGAACTCGACGAGCTTGTCGGCCCCTTCGGTCGGCGACGGGAGGTAGTCGTAGCGCAGACCGAGATCCAGCTTCAGCTTCGATCCGAGCGAGACGGAGTCCTGCACGAATGCGCCGACCGCGTTGACGTACGCGTTGTATGTGAGGCCGCCGAGCGTGATCGAGAACGTGCTGCCAAATCCCTGCTGAAACGCCGCCACGCTGGGATACGTGATCCTGCCGGGATCGCCGCTCGCGCTGTTGTGCTTTACCCGACGGAACTCGCCGCCGAACTTGATGATCTGGTTCCCGTGCAGATAGGTCGCCGTATCGCCGACCGCCCCCGTCGTCACTTCGCGGGCGCTCGGGAACGCTGCAGGGCCTCCGATGTTCAGGCCGGGGCCCGAGATGGTGATTTGCGGAAGCGCAACCGGATTCTGGCTCTGGCCGACGTTGATGCCGAGCGCTCCGGTGTCGACCTTGGTGGTCGGATCGAAGCTGATGCTGATGCGGTTGTAGCCCGCGCGCACTTCATTCACCAGCGCCTGGTTGAAGACGTGCGTTTCGTTCACCGTCAGTACCTGCCGGTGCCCGCCGCGGTTGTCGCCGAAGCCGGGCACGGTGTTGCCCTGTGCGTTCGGTTCATGGCGGAAATCGCGCTGGAATGCGTAGTAGACGTGCAGGTCGTCGTTCTGCCGCAGATTCGTCCGCACGTCCCCTGTGTACTGATCGTTGGTGACCGGGGCGATCTCCGATCCGATCGCGCGCAGACCCGTGGAGTCGTTCGCCGCCGGGATGTACTGGAGCAGGCTCTTCGCCAGCGGGTCGGTGACCGCCGCCCGTTGCGCGTTGCTCAGCGTGCCGGAGTTCAGGTCGACCGCCTGCGTATGCCGCAGGCCCTCGTAGCTGCCGAAGAAGAACATCTTGTTCTTCGCGATCGGTCCGCCGAAGTTGGCGCCGAACTGCTTGCGGTTGAAGACCGACTGCGGCGCCGGCGGCGGGTTGAAGTAGTTGCGCGAGTCGAACTTCTGGTCGCGGTAGAAGTCGAAGCCTTCGCCGTGGAACTGGTTGCTGCCCGACCGTGTCGCGACGTTGACGATGGCGCCCGAGTTCCTCCCGTATTCGGCGCTGAAGGTCGAGTTGTCGACCTTGAACTCCGAGACCGTGTTGATCGACGGCTGGAAGGTGACCTGCGAGTTCGACAGGTCGTTCAGGTTGATGCCGTTGACCATGAAGTTCACGGACGTCTCGCGGTTGCCAGCCGACATGAACGAGAACGACCCCTGTCCGCGCAGCGGGGCGCTGAGCCCCGCGTTCTGCGGCGACGTGGTCCCACCGGGCATGAGCGGGCCGAGGTCGACGAAATGGCGCCCGTTCAGCGGAATCTCCTGGACGGTGCGCTCCGCCATCGCCTGGCCCACGGAGACGGTCGCTGTGTCGATGAGCGGCGCTGCGCCGGTGACGGTCACGTTCTCCGCCAGCGCGCCGACCGTCATCCGCAGATTGAGCGCTACCGTTTGGGCCGGCGCCAGATCGATGTCGCGGACCTGATCCTGGAAACCGTCCAGGTGCGCGACCACGTGATACCGGCCGGGCGCGAGCGCGGCCGCGACGAACTGGCCCGCCGTATCGGTCGTGGCCGTGCGTTCGAGGTTCGTCGCCGTGTTCTTGATCGAGACCGTCACGCCCGGCATCACGGCCGCTTGCGCGTCGGTGGCCGTGCCCTGGAGTGATGCTGTGGACTGGGCCCACGCCGGCGACGCCACCCAGAGTACGGCGACCAGTAGTGTCACCAGTCCGACACTGACGCGCGAGGTTTCCCTCATCGATCACCCTCCTTTGCGAACGAATTTCACGAAATTGCAAAAACGGCGGTGATCATTAATCGAACGCAACGCGATGTCACGTGATGTCATCACATATAAACGAAAAACGAGGATCTGGAGGTGTCGGCATTCAAAGACATGGAGTCGATCCAATATTCAGTATTTATCGTAAAAAAAGAAAAAGGCCGGCGGTTGCCCGCCGGCCCTTGACGAATTCCGAACTCGAATCCCGTCTCTAACGAATCCCGAATCCCAAATCCCGAATCCCGGTTCTAAACCGTCGGCTTGTGGAGCACTTCCGCCGGCTCCACAACCTTCTTCTTGCCGCTCAACCCGATGATCGACAGCGTCGGCTGCTCCTTGAGGACGTGCTGCGCGTAGAGCTTGGCCATCTCCGCGTTGTGCGCCGCTTCTTTCGCGGCGTCCTCGGGGGTCTTGTGCTTGCGCGCTGCCGCCTTCTCCTCGCGCGCGTTCTTGGCGATGCCGAGATCGTCGAGGTCGGTCTGCGCGCCGGCGCGGACGGCCTCTTCGTTCAGCTTCAACGAGTGCGCCGCCGACGCCATCGGCACCGACTTGTTGCCCGCGAAGATCTCGTGCCGGCCGTGCTCGTCGTACCACTTGGTGAGCGTCGCCGTCATGTGCATCTTCTCGATGATGTTGCGCCAGCCGATGCCGGTGTTGTACGCGCAGAAGGAGATTTCGCCCTGCTGCGTCGCATACGGAATGATGCACATCTCGGTGCGGCGGAAGTCGTAGTTGAAGAGATCCTGGAACCACATGCCGGCGATGAACAGGAAGTTCCAGCGATCGGCACGGCGCTTCGCGATGTCGTCCATCGTGCGGTCGCCTTCAACCTTGCCGTACTTGCCCTTTTCAGCTGACTTGGTCGCACCGAACGTCTTGTCGAACTTCTTGAGCAGATCGGTCAGCTTGAAGTGGGTCGGCGAGCTGAACGAGTCGTAGTTACGGACGACCGCCAGCGCCATCCCGAAGTTCGACCAGAAGCGGCTGCGGCCGGCGTCGGTGACCTGCTGGACGTCCTTGGCGAACCGCTCGGCCTTCAGGAACTTGGTGACCGGCACGGCCTCCTTCGTTTCCTTGTCGATCATGATCGCCATGCCGACGCCGCAGTTCGGGTGGCAGCCGCACGTCAGCTGGCCGAATTCCTTCTCGGCGCCGTGCGTCACGTCCGCCCAGTCGGTGAAGCTGCCCATGAAGGAAATCGGGAACCAGTCGCGCACCGGTTCGCCGATGCCCGTCTGGTTTTTCACGTCGTGCGCCAGGTGCGACAGCGTGTAGCGCTGCGCGTGGCGGCGCTCGTCGGTGATCTCCTCGTCGCGGCCCGTGAAGCTCACCGGCTGGAACGACAGGAAGTTGATCGTCTTCGGATTGTCGAGCGCGAACTCGATGATCCGGCCGACCTGCTCGTTGTTGACGCCGTTGACGATCGTCACGACGGGGACGATGTCGACGCCGTTGCTGTGGAGATTTTCGATCGCGCGCAGCTTCACGTCGAACAGGTTGCCGACGCGCCGATGCGAGTTGGCCGCGTTGCCGATGCCGTCGAACTGCAGATACGCGTAGCGCAGGCCCGCTTCGGCCGCCGCCTTCGCGAACTCCGGGCTCTTGGCGAACTCGATGCCGTTGGTTGCCGCCTGGACGCTGTTGTAGCCGACCTTGCGCGCGTAGCGGACGGCGTCGAGGAAGTACGGGGAAATCGTCGGCTCGCCGCCCGAGAACTGCACCGACATCTGACGGCGCGGCTTGATCGTGATCGCGTTGTCGAGCACCGTCTTGATGTCTTCCCACGACAGCTCGTGGACGAAGCCGACCTGGTTCGCGTCCATGAAACAGGGGTCGCACATCATGTTGCAGCGGTTGGTCAGATCGACCGTCAGCACCGACCCGCGGCCGTGCTGAATCGTGCTGCTGCCGTGGTTGTGGAGCGTGTCGTCGTTGTGCGCGCGAATGTCGCGCCCAGGGAACACTTCTTCGAGGTGCTTGAAGAACGCGGTGTCCATCGCCATCACGTCCTCGAAATGGCCGTGGATGGGGCAGTCCTTCACCATGAGAATCTTGCCGTCGCGCTCGAGAATCGTCGCCTTGATCTCGCCGACCTTCTCCTGCAGCAGGACGCTGACGTCCTTCTTGCCGTCGAGAATTTCCTGCCGCGCCTCGCGCGTGCACACCGGGCAGAGCGAGTCGGTTTCGCGCGGCCAGCCGAGCGGCGGTTTCGTCTTCTCATAAGACTTGAGCAGCGGCTTGTCCGACCACTTCGGCGTGAACGACGGGCGCTGGTTGATCTTGTTCAAGCCGTTGAACACGACCCAGGCGCCGTTGGCGGCAAAGGACAGCCCCTTCTCGAAGTACTTGATGGGCGCGTGCATCGTCAGTCTCCTTGGCGGGTCCGCGATGGACCCGGATTTCCGTAAATCATAGACCAGCAATGGCTTGCGCGATTACATTTTCAGCGAACGGGCCGGGAGGCGCGCCGAACGGGCAGGGGCGCGGCTGGACGGTCAAATCCGACAGATTTGGTCTGCTATCCACGAGCAGCTGACGGGCGCCCTTGGCGGCGTCGAGCGTCGGGTGTCATCGGGTGGTATGCTTTCGCCTAGCAGAATAGTATGCGTACAACCATCGCGATTGATGACGTGCTGTTGGATGAATTGATGCGCGCTGAACAGGGCGTCAGCCGCTCGGAGGCGGTGCGCCGCGCCATCCGGGACTATCTGCGTCGGCGGCGCGTCGATGAGTTCATGAAGCTGGCGGGTAGCCGGCTCGTCGATCTCGATTGGCGGGAGATGGAGCGCGTCGAGACCGAGGACGCGGCGCGTGTGGAGCGGAAGGCGCGTGGCCGAACCCGATAGCGTGCTGGTCGATTCGTCGGTCTGGATCGGATTTTTTGGCGGCGATGTGCGCGCGATCGGCGCCCTCACCTCTCTGAAGCAGGCGCAGTATCGCATCGTGATCTGCGGTCAGATTATGCAGGAAGTGCTGCAAGGGAGCCGCGACGCGAAGGCGCTGGCGCGCGTGCAGCGTGAGATGGCGATCTGGGACTACGAGGCGGAGCAACCCGCGGACTTCATCGTCGCCGCAAGCCTGTGCGCGAACCTGCGGTGGAAGGGGACGACGATCCCGGCCGCCGATTGCCTGATCGCCGCCGTGGCGAAGCGCTGCGGCATGCCGGTGTGTGCGACCGATCCGCACTTTGAGCGCGTTCCCGGGATTCGGCTGTATACGGCAGGGTCGGAATGAGACCTGATCCTTCGAATTCTATGCCTTGTATGGTCAAACCCGACAGGTACTTTCGGACGCCGACATCTCACGCGGCGGGATATACTCGCGCCATTCAATCGGACACGAGGTGGCCTATGAGAGCGCGCACGCTCGGCCTGATGTTCGCCGCGTCCTTCATCTCACTTCCGACCGCGCAACAGCCCTTCGCAGTGGCCGCGCCGACGCTGATTGCCGACCTTCAGGGCTCCCGGTTCAAAGGCGCTCCGTCCCAACTGGCCTGGTCGCCCGACAACTCCACCCTGTGCCTGCAGACGCTCGATGGTGATCAACCGCCGTTGACGACGCGTTACTACCTCATTCGTCTTGGCGAGCACGACTTTCACGGCATCGACGTCGCGCCTGAGTGGGCCGCGACGTACTGGAGCTGGAAGGCTGCCCGTACGGCGCCCGGCCATCCCGAGCTCGTCATCCAAGTTGAAACCCACAACAAGTCAGGCAAGATTCCCACCCAAAGCCTGAGTGACAAAGCCGCCAACCACATGTTGGACAACGCGGTCGCCGCGCAAAACGAAGCCGAAGGGTCGGTCGTGCGGACGCTGACGCTCAAAGGAGAACCCATCGGTCAGTTCGTCGACAAGCCGCTGGTGCCGGGGACGGTGTTCGGATGGTCTCCGGAGACACTTCATGCGCTGGCTTACACCAAACAGAACGGCCAACTCGCGCTGATGGACCTGCAGGGCGGCGGCCTCGAGATTGAAGCGACGAAAGGCATCAGCCTGCCAGCATGGTCGCCCGACGGATCACGAATCGTCTACATTCAGCAGCAAGGCCGTCATCACTACGCGTTGATGCAGGTCGCGGTCACGCGGCCATAGCGCGAGAGGTCTGATGCCGCCCTCCCTCGCGCGGTCGCAACCGTGCACCGTACTGTCGATCCTGGTCTGCGGGGTCGTGTTGGTCGCGAGCGCACTGACAATCGCCGGCCGGCTGTCCGCGCAAACGCGCTACCGTGCCGGCGTGGATGTCGTGGAGGCGGACGCCCTCGTCCTCGACGCGGGGGGGCGTAATGTGCGCGGGCTCACCGCAGCGGACTTCACGTTGTCGGTGGACGGAAAGCCCCGAACGATCGATGCGGTCGAGTATGTGGATGCCGGCGCGCGCGGTGTCTCCCGTGAAACCGATGCGGCGAGTGTGCCGGCGAGCACGCCTCAACGCCTCGCCGGACGCCATGTCGTGTTCGTGGTCGACGAGGGGAACATCGGCGCCGGCGGTGGCAAAGCGGCGATTGCCGCCGCCCAGCGCACGCTCGATCGGTTGGGGCCTATCGATCGCATCGCGCTGCTGTCGATTCCTTCGGGGCCGGCCGTCGACTTCACGACCGAGCATGCCCCCGTTCGCGCCGCGCTCGACCGCAGTGTCGGTCGCGCAGCGCCGCCGATGGGCCCCGACGACTTCAGCCTGAGCCTTCAGGAAGTGTTCGCGTTCGACGTCGGCGCGACCGTCGACGAACGCGCGATGCAGCAAACGGTCCTCTTCCGCGAGTGTCCGACGACGATGCCGCCAGGGCGACGGGAGATCTGTGAGGGTTCGCTCCGCGCCGATGGGCAGGCGAGGCTCGAGTCGTACAGCGAGCGTTCGCGCGCCACGGTGACCGGGCTCGACAAGCTCTTTCGCGCGCTTGCACCGATGCAAGGGCCGAAAATCGTGATCCTCGTCTCGGAGGGGCTGCTCCTGCGGCCGGACGGGCGTGACGCCTCGGTCGTCTCGCAGCTCGCTACCGCAGCCGCCGCCTCTCGCGTGACGCTGTACTCCGTGCTCCTCGACTCGCCGCTGATAGACGCCGGCGCAGGACTTGGGCGCGAGCGCTCCGGGCTCCCATCCTCGACGGCCGCGCAAGATCGCGCGATCGAAGAGGACGGGCTGAAAACGCTGACAAGCGAATCTGGCGGCCTCCTCTTTCGCGTCAGGGCGGCGCCAGACGAGGCGTTTGGACGACTGGCCGATGCGCTGTCGGGATATTACCTCGTGACGTTTCAGGTGACACCGGCCGACGCGGAAGGTCCCCACCACATCAAGCTGCAAGCGACCCGCCCGTCGCTCAGCGTCCACGCGCGGGAGCAGTTTGTCGTGACCCCGGTTGCGCTCCATGCATCACCCGGCGTGCCGGGCAAGGTCCCGCGCGCCAACAGCGCGCCGCGCCGTAGCGATGCGCCCTCCGCATTCACGATCGATAAGGTGGCGCTCCAACTCGCCACCCGATCGATCGCCGATGCGAACGGCGCGATCCGCATTCTGTTCAGCCTCGATGTTCGGGACGCGGCCGCTCATGCGACCTCCGCCCTGGCGCTTGGCTACAAGTTGAAGGCCGGTGATCGCATCGTCGCCGACAGCGGGCGCGTCGTGCCGATTACACGCGGGCCCGACGGCTCGGCCCAGTCGATCAGCTACATTGCGTTTCGAAATCTGGCGCCCGGCACGTATGAGTTGCAACTCTCGGCGTCCGACGGCTCGAAACATTCGGCGTTCGTGACGCACATGGTCTCCGCTGGCTTGCATACGATCGGCCGCTACGCCCTCAGCGACCTGCTGCTCGCGGCCTCCGTGCCGAACGCGGACGGCCCCTTTCCCGTGCCTGCCCACCTTGCCACGCACGATCAAGTCGTCGCAGGCGTCGAGGTGACCGCGAGCGACCACGGCGCGCTGGCCAATACCACCGTCCGGTTCGAGGTCATCTCAATCAACAGTCGCGAGGTCATCGCCTCGCAAGACGTGACGCTGTCGCCCAACGGCCCGCTGAGCCAATTCGTCCGCGCCACGCTAGGCCTCGCGACCGCGAGTCCCGGGGAGTGTCTCGCGCAGGCGTCCATCCTCGCCGATGGCGCGCTCGTCGGGCTGATCGATACGCCGTTTCAGATCGTCCGTTGAGCACTGAATGCCGAAGTCGGCGCCGGCGGAATCTTCGGCAGATGACGCGCCGGGTTCAGCGCGATGACGCCGAGCTTCGCGCCACGTCGGAATCCTCCAGTACGAATTCTTGATAAAATCGCCGGTCCACGGTCGATCGTCGGCTGACACAGATCGGAGGTGACTCGTGTTCCGGCGCCTTCGTGAACGGAACGAGTGGACGTTCTTCGCCGTCCTGCCGAAAGCCGACCGGCTGCTCGCCCTCGCCTGGTGGACGGTCCTGCTACTGCGCGGCGTCCTGCCCGCTTTCTTTGCGATTGCGATGGGCGCGCTCGTGTCTGCCGTGCAGCGCGGCGGCAGCCTCGGCGTCGCGCTCACGCTGATCGGCATCGTCTTCATCCTGCTGCAAGTGCTGGCGCCGCTCCACCAGACGATCGGCGCCAACCTCGGCGATCGAACCGCTGCGTGGCTCTACGATCGGCTCACCGACGCCTGCGTGCGTCCGCCCGGCATGAGCCACCTCGAGGATCCGAAATTGACGAACGACCTCGCGGTCGCCCGCGACTTCGACCTCGGCATGACCGGTCCGCCACTGTCGATCTCGATGGACTTCATTGCGACCGGGCTCGTCGAGATGATCGGCGGCCTCGCGTGCGCGATTGTGCTCGCCGCGTATGCGTGGTGGGCGCCGATCCTGCTCGCGGGCGCGTGGCTCGCGACACACTGGCTCCTGCGCGAGAGCGCCATCTGGCGCGATCGCAACACCGAAGAGGTACGCGGCGCACAGCGCGACGCCGACTACGCGTACCGCTTGGCCGTCGATCCTGCGCCGGCAAAGGAGCTGCGCCTCTTCGATCTGGTCGACTGGACGATCACCCGTTTCGTCCAGCGCCGCACGCGCCTGCACGCGCTCCAGTACGAAGCGACGCGGCTGCGCGAGAAGCCGGTGCTCTGGAGCCTGCTGATTGTGATGGGCGCCACGGTCGCCGTGTTCTGGTCGCTCGCGACGGACGCCGCGAACGGCACCATCACGCTCGCTCAGGCGGCCGTCTTCGCGCAAGTCGCCGTGGGGACCTCGATGATTGCGTTCGGCGGACTGAATTGGGTGCTCGACGGCGGCGCGGCGCCAGTGGCTGCCGTGCTGCGGCTCGAACCGGCGATGGCATCGACAGGCGCGTTGACGTCCGGCGCTCGTGCGGCGGCGGATCTGCCGGCGCGCGGGCTGCGGTTTCGCGATCTCACGTTCGCCTATCCAGGCGGCGCTGTCGTCCTCGATCATTTCGATCTCACCCTCCCCGCCGGCTCGTCTCTCGCCATCGTCGGCCAGAACGGTGCCGGCAAGACGACGCTCGCCAAGCTGCTGTGCCGGTTGTACGACCCGCAGTCGGGCGCGATCGAGATCGATGGCATCGACATCCGCGCGCTCGACCTCGCGTCGTGGCGATCCCGTATCACCGCCGTGTTCCAGGATTTTCTCCGCCTCGAGCTTCCGCTGCGCGACAACGTCGCACCGTCTGGCGCGCCGGACGAGGCGGTGCGCGCGGCGTTGGAGGCCGCCGGCGCCGCGCAGCTGGCCGGCCTCGACACGGTGCTGGCCCGCGGCTATGCGGGCGGAACCGATCTGTCCGGTGGGCAATGGCAGCGCATCGCGCTCGCCCGCGCGCTGTGCGCGGTGCAGCTCGGAGCGGGCATCGTCCTGCTCGACGAGCCGACTGCCCAGCTCGATGTGCGCGGCGAGGCCGAGATCTTCGGACGGCTCCTCGCCGCCACGCGCCAGTGCACGACGATTCTGATCTCGCACCGCTTTTCCACCGTGCGCCAGGCCGATCGCATCTGCGTCCTCGAGCACGGCGCCGTGATCGAGCTCGGCACGCATGAGGAGCTGATGGCGCTCGGCGGCCGCTACCGCACGATGTTCGATCTCCAGGCGCAGCGTTTCGCTGCCGCGGAGAGCGAGGACGGGACGACGTATGACGTCCTCGCCTGACGCCGCGGTCGCCGCCCCGCGCGACGACCTTCCGCCCGCCCTCTCTTCGATGTGGCGTCTGTGCAAGCTCGGCTACCAGCACGAGCCGCGGCTGATGCTCGCCGCGTTCGCGCTGTCGCAGCTGGCCGCGCTGCCCGATGCACTGCTGGCGCTGTGGCTCATGCTGCTCGGCAACGGCGTGCTCGAGCACCGTTCCGGTCTCGTGCGCGCCGCCGCGATCGGGCTGGGCGTGTCTGCTGCCGCCACGTGGTTCCTCCGAACGGTCAGTACCCGCGTGCAGCGCCGCTTCCGCGACAAGGTGACGATTGCACTCGAGTCGCACGTCGCGCGGCTCCAGGCGTCGGTGACGACGATCGCGCACCACGAGCGGCCGGAGTATCTCGATCGTCTCGCGATGCTCCGCGACCAGGTGTTCGTGCTCGATCACATGTATGTGTCGCTGTTCTCGACGTGCGGCTGGATCCTGCGCCTCGGCGTTACGATCGCGCTGCTGGCGTCGATCCACGTCGGGCTCATGCTGCTCGCCGTCTTCGCGCTGCCCACCGTGCTCGCCTCGACGTGGCGTCCTGCGGTCGAGCGTGCGGCACAAGAGCGGGGCGCACAAGCCAATCGCCTCGCCCGTCACCTCTTCACCGTCGCGACGACCGCACCGCCCGGCAAGGACGTGCGCGTGACCGGCATCGGCCGTCGCCTGGCGGCCGAGCGCCGCGCGGCGTGGGAGCGCGGATACGCGCCCATCGCCGCCGCCCGATGGGGATCGGCGGCCTGGCACGTCCTCGCCTGGTCGATCTTCGGCGCGGCGTACGTCGGCGCGGTGGTCTTCATCGCCTGGGGGCTTCGCGCGCCGGCCGGCGACGTGCTGCTGGTGCTCGCCGCCGGCTCCCGGCTGTCGGCCTACATTGGCGCCACGGTCGGCGAGATCGGATTTCTGCGGGGCTTCTGGATGGACGGCTCACGGCGTCTGGCCTGGCTCGAGGACTACGCGGCCTCTCTCGAACGATCGGCGGATCAACCGGTGCCCACCAGGCTGCGCGATGGCATCCGATTCGAGCACGTCTCGTTTGCGTATCCCGGAACCTCGCGTCTCGTCCTCGAGGATGTGTCGCTGTCGCTCCCCGCCGGCGCGGTCGTGGCCATCGTCGGCGAGAACGGCGCCGGCAAGACGACGCTCGTCAAACTGCTCGCCAGGATGTACGAGCCGACGTCCGGCGTGATTCTCGTCGACGAGGTGCCGCTCGCGCGTATGCCCGCCGCCGCGTGGCGGTCGCGGCTGGCGGGTGCATTTCAGGATTTCTTCCGGTTCGAGTTCCTCGCGCGCCACACCGTCGGTCTCGGCGACGTGGTGCGGCTGGACGACGAGGCGGCCGTCGCAACGGCAGTCGATCGCGCCGGCGCGAAGGACGTCGTCTCCACGCTGCGGTCAGGACTTGCGACGCAACTGGGACCGACGTGGCCCGGCGGCGTCGATGTGTCCTTCGGACAGTGGCAGAAGCTCGCGCTGGCGCGCGGCTTCATGCGCGACGATCCACTGCTGCTCGTGCTCGACGAGCCGACCGCGGCGCTCGACGCCGAAACCGAGCACGCGCTGTTCGAGCGATACGCGGCCGCCGCGCACGATCATGCGCGCGACACCTCCGGCCGCATCACGGTGCTGGTGTCGCACCGCTTCTCGACCGTGCGCATGGCGGATCTCGATCGTCGTGCTGGACGGTGCGCGGCTCGTCGAGGTCGGCCGCCACGAGGAGTTGATGACGAAGGCCGGGCAGTACGCGGAACTCTACGGCATTCAGGCGACGGCGTATCGATGAACACGGGGCAGGAAAGGGCAGGTAGGCCAGGAAGGGCAGGAGGCAGGAGGGGCAGGAGGGGCAGGAGGGGCAGGAGGGGCAGGAGGGGCAGGAAGGGCAGGACGCGGCAGCGCGCCTCGGATCCCTCCCTCTCGCCTTCCTTCCTGCCTGTCCAGCCTATCCCGCCCCTCCTACCTGCCTACCTGCCTACCTGCCTACCTGCCTACCTGCCTACCTGCCCTATTGCGTCGTGTACGCCGCGTTCTTCTTCCCCTGCAGCCACTGATCCATCCAGCCGACGATGTGCTGGAGGCGCTCGATGCGGTGCCAGGGTTCGCCGGACCGCGACAGCTCGTGCGTCTCTCGCGGAAAGCGCACCATCACGGTCGGAATCTTCCGATACTTCAGCGCCCGGAACATCTGCTCGCCGCCGTCGGCGGGCGGCGTGCGATAGTCGGCGTCGCCAAGCACGAGCATCAGCGGCGTCGTGACGTTGGCGATGTACGTGATGGGGGAGCGCGCCGCATAGTCGCGCGGATCCTCCCACGGCGCTTTGTGGAACCACGACGGCGTGAACTGCGAGAAGTCGGCGGTGTACCAGAAGCCGGCCCAGTCGGCGATGTCGCGCTGCGCGACCGCCGCCTTGAAGCGCTGCGTCTGCGTGATCGTCCAGTCGGTGAGGAGTCCGCCGCCGCTGCCGCCGGTGACGCCGAGGCGGTTCGCGTCGACGTAGCCCTTCTTCACCACTTCGTCGACCCCGGCCATCAGATCCTTGTAATCGTCGCCCGGATAGTGGAACTGAATGATGTTGCCGAAGTCCTGCCCGTACGACGTGCTGCCGCGCGGATTGACGAACAGCACGACGTACCCCTTCGCGGCCATCCACTGGAACTCGTGCGTGTAGGTGTTGCCGTACGCCGAGTGCGGCCCGCCATGAATCTCGAGAATCAGCGGATACTTCTTCGATGCGTCGAAGTCCGGCGGCTTCAGGATCCACCCTTGAATGTTCTTGCCGTCGAAGCTCTTGTACCAGATCTCTTCGGGCTCGCTCTGCTTGATGTCCTTGAACAGATCGTCGTTCACCTTCGTGATCAGCCTGGGCGCGGCGGTGCCGCTCGGCTGAAGCCTTCGCGCCACATCGATCATGGCGATATCGCCGATGTTGGTCTGCGTGGACAGCGTGGCCGCCACCTTCGTCGCATCCGGCGTCGCGCTGAAGGCGACGACATCCTGCAGCCCGTCGGTGACCGGCTCGACGTGGCCGGTCGCGATCGCCACGCGCTTCAGGTTCGCGCTGCCTTTTTCCGCGGATACGACGATCAGCGACAGGCCATCCTTGGACCAGACGATCGGCTTGCGGTTCTGTCCGCGCGGCGCCGACTGATCACCGCCGATGCCGCCGTTGATGTCGTAGTCGTACGCCATCGTCAGGTTCTTCGGCGTGCTGCCCGGCGCAGCGTCCATGACGAAGAGATCGGACTGGCTGTAAGAGCGCTCCGGGTTGCCGTGAAGCGTGCCGACGAAGGCGAGCCGCCGGCCGTCAGGCGAGGGCGAGACGTCGCCGATCGTCCCCTCGATGCTCGCGACCTTGGTGATGGAGCCGCCGCCAGCCGGCACGCTGAAGAGGTCCGAGTCGTTCGGCTCGAAGTACGCCTCAGGCACGCGCGTCGAGGTGAAATAGATCGTCGAGCCGTCGGGCGCCCATTCGACGCCCCGCTCGTCGTATTCGCCGTCGGTGAGCTGCTTCGGCTCCGGCTTGTTCGCGACGTTGTCGGACACGGCTATCGCGAAGATGTGCGCGTGATGGTCGGTATCGACGTAGCCGGGATTGCCGTTGGCGCGATACACGGCGCGCGTGATCACTTTCACGTCGCTCTTGTGCGGCGCATCGTCTTTGCCGGCCTGCCGCTCCCGCCCTTCCTGCCCTTCCGGTCCGTCCCGCCCCTCCCGCGCGCTGACCGAGCTGTTGAACGCGATCGTCTTGCCGTCGGGTGACCACGCGGGCGCGCTGGCGCCGGTCGAGAGGTCGGTGATCGGGTGCGCTTCACCGCCGTCCATCGCGAGCAGATAGATCTGTCCCGGCTGCGGCTTGCCCTCTTTCTCGACGGATCGCACGAACGCCAGCCGCTTGCCGTCCGGCGCCCAGCGGGGCGACGTGTCGCGGATGCCTGATGTCAGCCGGCGCGGCGCGTCGGCGCCGTCGGTGGGCACGACGTAGATGGAGGTTTCATACCGATTTTCTTTTTCGTTCACCAACACCCGCACGAACGCGACCGTCGTCCCGTCCGGGGAGATCTGCGGATCGGCGATCCAGGTGAACTTGAAGAGATCGGTTTCGGTGATGCTGCGCCGGTCGGCCGCACGCGGCGTGGCCAGGGTGAACATGACGAGAGCGACGATCGCGAGCGAGGCGCGGCGCTTCATGACTGGACTCCTTGGACACGCATATTATCAATCATCGGCCAGGCGTACGTCTTCGGCCTCTTCGCGCGGCCGGTGCGCGCGCCGGTATGGGCGCGGCGGGACTTCGCGACATAATCAGAGATTATGTCCGTTCGCGACGTCATCATCGTGGGCGCAGGGCCCTCCGGTCTTTCAGCGGCGATTGCCGCCAAACAGCGCGGACTCGAGTATCAGGTCCTCGAGCAGGGCGTGCTGGTCAATTCGATCTACGACTTTCCGCCGCAAATGGTCTTCTTCACGACGGCGGAGCTCCTCGAAATCGGCGGCTTGCCGTTCGTGTCGCCGTACGACAAGCCGACGCGCCACGAAGCGCTCAAGTACTACCGCAAGGTCGTCGATACGTTCGATCTGCAGATCGCGTACGAAGAAACGGTGCTGTCGGTCATGCGTGAGGACTCGGGGCAGGTAGGGCAGGTGGGGCAGGTGGGGCAGGTGGGGCAGGTGGGGCAGGTGGGGCAGGTGGGGCGGGAGAGGCAGGAGGGGACGAAGATCGCGTGTTCGCGGTCGAGACGCGGTCGGCTCGCGGCGTCACTCGCGTGCGTCACGCGCGCAATGTGGTGTTTGCGATTGGCTACTACGATCACCCGGTGCTCCTCGGAGTCCCCGGCGAGGATCTGCCGCACGTGCACCACTACTACGGCGAGCCCCATCCGTATTATCGCAAGCGCGTCGTCATCGTCGGCGGCGGCAATTCAGCGGCGGAATCGGCGCTGGAGATGCATCGCGCCGGCGCGCACGTGACACTGGTGCATCGGCGATCGGAGCTGAAGCGGACGATCAAATACTGGGTGCGTCCCGATATCGAAAACCGGATCAAGGAAGGGTCGATCGTGGCGAAATTCGGGAGCTGCGTGAAAGAGATCCGCCCGACATCCGTCGTCATCGGACCGGGCGTCGACGTGTCGGCCGATACCGACGCGGGGATTCCCGCGCCGGCCGACTCCTTCGCGGCGGTCGCGGCCCGCGACTCACGGCCCGACGTCGATCCCGCGCGGCTCCAGCAGCGCGAAGAGGAGATTCCGGCCGACGCGGTGTTCCTGCTGACCGGTTACCGCACTGACTCAGCGCTGATGACGCGCGCCGGCGTGGCGCTCACCGATCGCGATTCGCCGACGATCGATTCGGCGACCTTCGAGACGAACGTGCCGGGCATTTTCGTGGCTGGCGGCGCGATTGCGGGGCAGGACACGGGGACGATCTTCATCGAGAACGGCCGCTTCCACGGCGAGAAGATCATCGAGACGATCGCGTCGCGCCGGTGACGCGTACGGCGCGATCACCCTTCACCACGAAGGACACGAAGGCCAGCAAGGGCGGTTTCTCGTTGTGGCGCAGATCTTTTGGACCTGCCGTCAGTGCGCGAGGTGCGATACGCTCGGCGTGCGCGCCATCAGCATCTTCATCTCGAGGAGCTCCACCAGCGCCTCGGCGCGGGTCCGGAGACACTGGCGCTCGAGCAGCGCCTGTTTTTCGAGCGACTCGAGGTCCAGGTACTGCGCGAGGGCGTTCACGAGATCCTCGTCGGCCATCGTCGGCGGCATCTTCGTATCCGTCGCGCCCTTCTCCATCGTCGGCGCCAGCAGCGATTCCAGCTTCGAGCGGTGACGCCGAATCGCTTCGCGATCCACGGCGGTCAGATCCCTGTCGCGCAGCGAATCGACGATGGCCACGCGGTAGCTGCGGTCGTTCTGCTCGGCCGCGATCCGAAAGCGCTCGATGCCGCGCAGCACGATGTTGTAGCGGCCATCCGCCAGACGCTCGACATGCGTGATCACGCCGCTGCAACCGATCGGATAGACCGGCGGCCGTCCTTCGTAGTCCCGCTCCCAACCCGGGCGCAGCAGCACCATGCCGATCATCCGATCGCTCGCCACCGCATCCGCCACCAGCTCACGGTACCGCGGCTCGAAAATATGCAGCGGCAGAAACACGTTCGGGAAGAGTACGACGTTGGGCAGTGGAAACAGGGGCAAGAGCTCGGACATGTTCAGTGGATGGTCTTCGTCTTCTTGTCCATGTAGTCCATGAGGACGTACTGGCCGAGCGTGTACGGGGTGGTGAAGTACGCCTTCCCCTTGCAGATGTCAGCGACGCGGCGGACGAAGCTGACGAGGTCGTAGTCGCGCGCGAGCATGAACGTGTTGATCATGATGCCGCTCTTCCGGCACGCGGCGACCTCGGCGCATGTCTCGGCGACGATGAAGGGGTCGAGGCCGAAGGCATTCTTGTAGATGCGGCCGTCCGGCTGCGTCAGCGCGGACGGCTTTCCATCCGTGATCATGATGATCTGACGCATGTCCTTGCTTTGACGATCCAGAATGCGCCGGGAGAGGCGCAGCCCTTCGCGCGTGTTCGTGTAGTACGGCCCGACGCGCACGCGCCCGAGCTCGGCGAGAGGAATCTCTTCCGCCGAGTCGTGGAACAGCACGACTTTCAGCGCGTCCCCTGGGTACTGCGTCTTGATCAGTTGGGCGAGTGCGAGGGCAACCCGTTTGGCCGGCGTGAAGCGATCCTCGCCGTAGAGGATCATGCTGTGGCTGCAGTCGAGCATCAGCACCGTGGCGCAGGAGCTTTGATATTCGCCCTGCACGACCATCAGATCTTCGTGCGTGACGTGAATACGCCTCAACCGCGCAGGTTCGTGTGACGGCTGAAGACTGGCGACTGACGACTGTCGTGCCTCGCGTTGCACCGCGTTCAGCAGCGTGCTGGCCGGATCGAGATTCAGCGTGTCGCCGAACTCGTACGGCTTCGGCGCGCCGGTGGTTTCGACGCCGGTGGCCTGTTCGCGCGTGTCGTGGCGGCCGTAGCTGCTCTTGCCGAGGGATCCGAGCAGGTCGCGCAGCGCGCGGTAGCCGAGGAAGTCGAGCGCCTTGTCGGTGACCTCGAACGTGGCGTTCGGCTGATCGCGCCCGTAGCCGCCGCTCTGGCCCTGGCGGCGCTCGCGCTCCGCATCCAGATCCGGCGGCTGTGTGATGTAGCCCTGATCCGTCATCCGCTCGATGATTTGCTGGATCAGCTTCTCGAGCGTCGATCGCGCTTCTTCCTGATCGGCGTCGGCGGGATCCCCGAGCAGCCGCTCGAGCGTTTCTTCCGGGAGCACGCCGCCGTTGAACAGCGCCTCGAGGATGGCGTCGTGGAGCGCCTGCATCGTGCGCTCCTCGTCGTCCATGCCATGCGGGTTCGCGAAACCGCTCGACAGCAAGAGGTCGGACAGCTTCGAGACCAGATCCTCGAGATCCAGCCCCTCGAGCTCGTCGCCGACATACTTCGTATAGCGGTACTTCACCAATTCACCAACTTACCAATTCACCAACTTACCAATTAGTTGTAGTACTTCTTTTTCCCCGCGGGGATGCGAATCTCCTCGTCGAGCGTCGGTTCTTCGCGCCTGGCCGGGCGGCGCGCCGTCTCGGCGGCGGCATAGCCGCGCTCCTCGCTACGGCTGATCTTCTTCTGCGCGTACAGGCCCTCCAGCACAAAATCGATCGCCGCGGCGACCGTCGGTCCGGCGGCGCCAGGCGCGGCGCCCGCCGTTTCCGCCAGCTCACGCAGCCCCTGCACGGCGTGCGTCAGCGCGATCACCTCGTCGGCCGACGTCGAATCAGCAAGCGGGAGCGAGCCGCCAAGGTCGAACCACTCGACGACCGCCTTGGTGTCGACGCCGTCGAAAAGGTCGGTGAACACGGAACCGACCGCGGATCGGATGAGATCGCGCGCCACCTGCTCCGCGCCGCGCAACTCGCCTTCGTATTCGAGCTCGAATTTCCCCGTGATCGACGGCAGCGCCGCGTACACGTCGGTGACCCTCGGCACGACAAGAGTTTCGCCGTTGGCCAGCGCACGCCGCTCCGCGTTGGACACAACCAGCTCCAGCGTCGTAATCGGCAGCCGCTGGCTTACGCCGGATCGCTTGTCGATCTTGCGATCCGCCCGCGCCTGAAACGCCACCTCTTCGACGACTTCACGCACGTAGCCGGGCACGGCGACCTTCAGCCCGCCGGCGCGTTCGGTCCACGCCTCCTGCTGCGTGATCGCCAGCGCGTGCATGCGCGTCGTCGGGTAGTGTGTGCGGATCTCCGAGCCGATGCGGTCCTTGAGGGGCGTGATGATCTTGCCGCGCGCGGTGTAGTCCTCCGGGTTCGCCGTGAAGACCAGCATCACGTCCAGCTTCAGCCGGATCGGATAGCCCTTAATCTGCACGTCGCCTTCCTGCAGAATATTGAAGAGGCCGACCTGAATCTTGCCGGCGAGATCGGGCAGCTCATTGACGGCGAAGACGCCGCGGTTGGCGCGCGGCAGCAGGCCGTAGTGCATGGTCAGCTCGTCGGAGAGATTCAAGCCGGCCTCCGCTGCCTTGATCGGATCGATGTCGCCGACCATGTCGGCGATCGTGACGTCCGGCGTGGCGAGCTTTTCGACGAATCGCGCGTCGCGCGGGAGCCACGCGATCGGCAGCGCGTCGCCTTCTTTCACCACGCGCGCCCGGCACCCCGCGCACAACGGCGCCAGCGGGTCGTCGTGAATCTCGCAGCCGGGCACCACCGGGATCCGATCGTCGAGCAGATCGACCAGGCCGCGCAGGATACGGCTCTTCGCTTGTCCGCGCAGGCCGAGCAGGATGAAGTTGTGACGCGAGAGCACCGCGTTGACGAGCTGCGGAATGACCGTCTCGTCGTACCCGATGATGCCGGGAAAGAGCGCGTCGCCCGCCTGGAGCTTCCGCACGAGGTTGTCGCGGATTTCCTGCTTCACGGGGCGCGAGCGATAACCGGACGCCCGGAGCTCGCCAAGAGTCTGAATGGCCGCCATGTTCCGATTCTATCCGAACTGGTGTGGCGTGCTGACGCTCCAGTACACTCGCTCGTCCTGAACCCGTGCGGCATCCTTTCTTTACTTCGTCCCGCCCGCTCGTCTTCGCGCACCGCGGCGGCAGCGCGCTTGCGCCGGAGAACACCGTCGCGGCGTTCGACCGCGGCCTGGCGCTCGGTGCTGATGGTCTGGAGCTCGACGTGCATCTGTCGCTCGACGGTGAAGTCGTCGTTCACCACGATGCGACGCTGGATCGCACGACGGTCCTCCGCGGACCGATCGCGGCGCAATGCGCAGCCGAGCTCGCGCGCGCCGGCGTGCCGACGCTCGCTGGTGTGCTCGCCCGGTATCCGGCTGCGCCGATCATCGTCGAGATGAAAGTGAACACGCGTGCGTTCGCTGAGGCGGTGATCGGCGTCGTGCGCGCCGCCGGGGCCGTCCCGCGCGTGTGCCTTGGGTCGTTCGGTCTGGGCGTGCTGCGCGCGGCGAGGCAGCTCGAGCCGGCCATCGCCACCAGCGCCGCGCGCGAGGAAGTGCGGTGGGCGCTGTACCGTTCGTGGTGCCGCTGGCCGGTGTCGCGCGTGGCGTATGCGGGCTACCAGGTGCCGGAGTGGTCCGGGCGGACGCGCGTGGTCTCGCGCCGGTTCGTGATGGACGCGCACCGCGCGGGGCTTGGCGTGCAGGTGTGGACCGTGGACACCGAAGACGCCGCGCGTCGACTGCTCGGATGGGGCGTCGACGCGCTGATTACCGACCGTCCGGATATCATCGTACCCGTATGCCAATCCCTTCGCTGATCGATGTCTATGCCGCTCGCCAGCGGATCGCCCACGTCATCCGGCCCACGCCGCTGATGCGGCACCCGCTCCTGGTTGAGGAGACGGGCCTCGATATCCGCGTCAAGCACGAGAATCACAATCCCACGGGTGCGTTCAAAGTGCGCGGGGGGGCGAATCTGATCGCGAGCCTCTCGGCCGCGGAGCGGCAGGGCGTCATCACCGCGACGACGGGGAATCACGGGCAGTCGATCGCGCTTGCATGCCGGCGCGAGCACGTGCCCTGCACGATCGTCGTGCCGCTCGGCAACAACCCGGAAAAGAACGCCGCCATGCGCGCGCTCGGCGCCGAGTTGATCGAATTCGGGAAGGATTTCGACGAAGCGCGGGAAAAAGTGGAGCAGCTCCAGGAGGAACGCGGGCTTCGGTACATCCACTCGGCCAACGAGCCGCTGCTGATTGCGGGCGTGGCGACCTACGCGCTCGAAATCTTCGAAGAGCAGCCGGGCACCGACGTGATCCTCGTGCCGATCGGCGGCGGCAGCGGCGCGTGCGGCTGCTGCATCGTCCGCTCCGGCATCGGGAGCCTCGCGCGGGTGATCGGTGTGCAGGCCTCGCGCGCGGATGCCTTCGCCCGCTCGTGGCAGACTGGCACGCGCCTGGTGGGCGAGATCGCCGACACATTCGCCGAAGGCATGGCGACGCGCGTGACGTTCGACCTGACGTTCGAGATTCTCCGGACCCAGCTCGACGCGATCGTGACGCTCAGCGAGGAGGAATTGCGGGAGGGCGTCCGCCTTGCGCTGCGGACCACGCACAATCTCGCCGAGGGCGCCGGCGCCGCGTCGCTGGCGGCCGCAATGAAGCTGCGCGGCGAGCTCGCCGGCAAGCACGTCGTGTGCGTGATGAGCGGCGGCAACATCGATCAGGCGACGTTGGCGCAAACGCTCGCATAAACCACGAAGAACACGAAGGCACGAAGAGATTTAGTTGTACTGAACTTCGTGTCTTCGTGACCTTCGTGGTTTTCGTCACGGTTTGAGCGTGAAGTTCACCGTGACGGTCATCACGATCGGCACCGGCTCGCCGTTCAGCAGCGTCGGCGTGAAGCGCCACTGGCGCACGGCGTCGACTGCTGCCTGATCGAGCGTCGGAATCGATCGCAGGACGCGCACCGAGTCGACGCGCCCGTGCGCATCGATCACGGCCTCGAGGATCACGACGCCCTCCACGTGCGCTGCGCGCGCCAGATTCGGATACACCGGCGCGACGTTGAGGACTTTCGCCGGCGGCTGCATGCCCGAGCGCAGGCGGACTGGCGTCGCGGGCGTGGGCGGCGGAGGCGCCGGCCGTTCGACGCGGCCGACCATATCGAGGCCGCTGCCGCCGCTGTGTTCGATACTGAGGACCTCCGGCGCCGGCGTCGCCCCTTGTCTTTCTGTTTCCGGCGTCACGCCGTTTGGCGCGACGATCGGCGCCAGGCTGGCCGGCGACGTCATGGCCGGCGTGCTGTCGTTGCCGGCGCGACGGACGTGCGGCGGCGTGGGAGGCAGCGTGATGTCGACCAGGTGTACCAATCGTGGATCGTCGAAGATCAGCGGCCGCCGCGGCGTCGGCAACGTGCCCACCGCGAACAGCTGCGCGACGATGATGATTGAGAGCGCGACGCCGTGGACGACGAGCGAGAGAAACGCGAGCGCGCGGCGGTGCGGCATGGCGGCCTCCTGTTGTCATGTTGGACACCAGGTCGCGCGAGAGGTTCCACAACCGCAAACCACGAACGCTCGAAGGTCACGAAGGTCACGAAATTTTGCACAGAAGCTTCGTCTCTTCCTGTTCTTCGTGGTTCAAAACGCTAGCGGCGAAGCTCACGCTGCACGACGTGGAAGACATCGTCCATCATGAGCGGCGTCAGCTTGCCGGTGTTCGTGTTCTGCCGGCTCGGATGGTAGCAGCCGACTATGCTCTGACCGTTGGGCAGACGATGCGCGAGCGCATGGCCAAACGCGGGGCGCGGCCGCACGATCACGCCCTGCTGTTTCAGCAGACGCACATACGCATCGAACCCAATGCGGCCCAGCGCCACGACGATGCGGACGTGCGGCAGCGCGGCGATCTCCGCTTCAAGGTGCGGCAGGCAGCGTGCGATCTCTTCAGGCGTCGGTTTGTTATCGGGCGGCGCGCAGCGGACCGCCGCGGCGATGAACGCGTCGCTCAGCATCAGTCCATCGTCGGGACGATGACTCGTCGGCAGGTTGGCAAAGCCTGCCCGATGCAGCGCGGACATCAGGAAGTCGCCGGAGCCGCCGACGCCGTCGCCGGTGAACACGCGTCCCGTGCGATTGGCGCCATGCGCCGCGGGCGCGAGGCCGATCAGCAACACGCGTGCGCGCGGATCGCCGAAACCCGGAACCGGCCGTGCCCAGTACGTCTCGTCGCGAAACGCACGGCGCTTCTCGCGCCCGATGCGCCGGCAATACGTCCGCAGCCGCGGGCACAACTCGCACGCGATGATTCGATCGCGGACGATCTGCAGTCCGGGTCCTTCGGCCTCCGCGCGAGGCTTCGGCGGACCGCCGTCACTTCCGCGAAGGCGGTTCGGACCGGGCGCCGCCGACGCATCCACGCCGGCGGGGCCGACACGGTCCGCCCCGCGCATCGCGCGCGGACCGGCGGCCGTCGCTAACCTGCGCCGCTCCATAGGGTTCCCTCGAGTACACGCGAAGGTTTACAATAAGTGGTTGGCCTACAGCCTCAAGGGCAGTCTGCCGACATTTCGACCAGGGCTCAATGTCGTCCCGAGCACGGTCGGCTTCCCGCGCGGCGGCGCGATAGCATGGACCGCCGAGGGACGACAAATCCGACGAGCTGAAAGGATTCCCTGACCTTGAGAAATATTGCGCCCAAAGACGCCGCCGAACTCGACGCCGTCGAAGCCCGCGAATGGCTTGATTCCCTTGATTATGTGCTGGCGAGCGGCGGCCCGGTCAAAGTCGCCCGCCTGCTGCGCGAGCTGACCATCCACGCGCGCCAGAACGGTGTGAAGCTGCCGTTCACCGCCAACACGCCCTACATCAACACGATCCCCGCCGACGAGCAGGCCCTGATGCCCGGCAGCCCCGACGTGGAGCGCCGCATCAAGAGCCTCGTCCGCTGGAACGCGGCGGCGATGGTCGTCCGCGCGAACAAGGCGGAAGAAGGCATCGGCGGCCACATCTCCACCTTCGCCTCGTCGGCGACGCTGTACGAAGTCGCGTTCAACCATTTCTTCAAGGGGCACGACGAGAGCGACGGCGACATCATCTTCTTCCAGGGCCACGGCGCCCCCGGCATTTATGCGCGCGCCTACCTCGAAGGGCGCATCGACGAAACCCACCTCGAAAATTTTCGCCGCGAGACGAAACCGGGCGGCGGCCTCTCGTCGTACCCGCATCCGTGGCTGATGCCGAATTTCTGGGAATTCCCGACCGTGTCCATGGGGCTCGGGCCGCTGATGGCGATTTACCAGGCGCGCTTCATGCGCTACCTCGAGGATCGCAATCTCACGCCAAAATCGGGCGCCAAGGTCTGGGCGTTCCTCGGCGACGGCGAAACGGACGAACCGGAAGCGCTCGGCGCGATCACGCTGCCGGCGCGCGAAAAGCTGGACAATCTGATCTTCGTCATCAACTGCAACCTGCAGCGGCTCGACGGACCGGTGCGCGGCAACGGCCAGATCATCCAGGAGCTCGAAGCGGCGTTCCGCGGCGCCGGCTGGAACGTGATCAAAGTCCTCTGGGGCCGTGAGTGGGATCCGATACTGGCCAAGGATCGCGACGGCCTCCTCGTCAAGCGCATGGGCGAGATCGTGGACGGCCAGTATCAGAAGTACGCGGTGTCCGACGGCGCGTACGTGCGCGAGCACTTCTGGGGCGCCGACCCGCGGCTGCTCGACATGGTCAAGCACCTGTCCGACGATCAACTGAAGAAGATGACGCTCGGCGGGCACGACCCGATCAAGGTGTACAACGCGTACAAGGCGGCGATGGAGCACAAAGGCGCTCCGACGGTGATCCTTGCGCGGACCATCAAGGGGTACGGACTTGGCGAAGCGGGCGAAGGCAAGAACATCACGCACCAGCAGAAGAAGATGAACGAAGAGGAGCTGCGGGCGTTCCGCACGCGCTTCGGCATTCCCATCGCCGACGCCGACATCGCGAAGACGCCGTTCTATCGTCCCGCCGAAGACAGCATCGAAGTGCGGTACATGCGCGAGCGGCGCAAGGCGCTCGGCGGGTACGTGCCGAGCCGCAAAGTGCGGACCGAACCGCTCAAGGAAGTGTCGGGCGAGCCGTTCGAGGAGTTCTACAGAGGCACCGACGGCCGCAAGGCGTCGACGACGATGGTGTTCGTGCGGCTGCTGTCGAAGCTGATGCGCGACCAGGAGATCGGCAAGCTCGTCGTGCCGATCGTGCCCGACGAAGCGCGCACGTTCGGCATGGAGGCGCTGTTCCGCTCCGTCGGCATCTACTCGCACGCCGGCCAGGTCTACGAGCCGGTGGACATGGACACGCTGCTCTATTACAAGGAAGCGTCGGACGGTCAGATTCTCGAGGAAGGCATCAACGAGGCGGGATCGATGTCATCGTTCATCGCCGCCGGCACGGCGTACGCGACGCACGGCGTCAATACGATTCCGTTCTTCATCTTCTATTCGATGTTCGGCTTCCAGCGCATCGGCGATCTGATCTGGGCCGCCGCCGACTCGCGCACGCGCGGCTTCATGCTCGGCGGCACGTCGGGCCGGACGACGCTGGCCGGCGAAGGGCTGCAGCACCAGGACGGCAACAGCCATCTGCTGGCGTACCCCGTGCCGAACCTCATCTCGTACGATCCCGCGTTCGCCTACGAGCTCGCCGTGATCATCAAGGACGGCATCCGCCGGATGTACGTCGACGAGGAGAGCGTCTTCTACTACCTGACGGTGATGAACGAGCAGTACGCGATGCCGGCGATGCCGGAGGGGAGCCACGACGGCATCCTGAAGGGTCTCTACCGCTTCCGCTCCTCGTCGAAGGGCGACGCGACGCTCCGCGCGCAGCTGCTCGGCAGCGGCGCGATCCTGCCCGAAGTGATCAAGGCGCAGGAGATCCTGGAGTCGAAGTACAACGTCGGCGCCGACGTCTGGAGCGTCACGAGCTACGGCGAGCTGTACCGCGAAGGCCACGCCTGCGAGCGATGGAACATGTTGCATCCCGGCGACACGCCGCGTGTGCCGTACGTCACGCAGTGCCTCAAGGATGCGCCGGGCGTCTTCGTCGCCGCGTCCGACTACGTGAAGGCGCTCACCGATTCGATCGATCGATGGCTGCCCCGGCCGATCGCCACGCTCGGCACCGATGGATTCGGCCGCAGCGAGACGCGCGCGGGCCTGCGCGAGTTCTTCGAAGTGGATTACCGTTACGTCATCGTCGCCACGCTCGCGGCCCTCGCACGCGACGGCAAGATCGCTGCGTCGGTCGTCGAGCAGGCGATCAAAGCGCATAATATCAATCCCGAGAAGGCCAATCCCGCCATCTCGTGACGACAACCAACTAGCAACCACGGAGGACACGGAGGATACAGAGGAAAAATCTGGTTTCAGACCCGATTGAACCTCCGTGTCCCCCGTGTCCTCTGTGGTGGAGAGTTTTCGTGACTGATTTCACTCTTCCAGAGCTCGGTGAGCAAATTGAGTCCGGCGATGTGCTGCGCGTGCTGGTGAAGGCGGGCGACACGCTGACGAAAGATCAGGCGGTCCTCGAGCTCGAGACCGACAAGGCCACGATCGAAGTGCCCTCGTCGATCGCCGGCGTCGTCAAGGAAATCAAGGTCAAGGCCGGCGACAAGGTCAAAGTCGGCCAGGCGATTCTGAGCGTCGAGGACGGCGTGGGCGCCGCGCCTGCCGCGCCGAAGCCGGCCAGCGCGAATGCAGGAGCCGGCGAAGGCGGGAAAGCGGGTGGTGCGAAGGCCGCCGCGCGCGACACCGCGAAGGTCGCGCCGGCTGAGAAGCGCCAGGCCGCGCCCGCGCTGAAGCCGGACGAAGAAAAAGTCCCTGACATGCAGCCGGATGTGCAGGGCCGCGACCGATCGGTCCAGCCCGACAAAGGCGGCGTCAAGGCAGAAGAGCCGGCGACCGAAACGCCGTCACGCGGACAGAAAGTGGTCGACATCAGCCGTGGCGCGCGTCCAGCGGCCGACGCGGCCGCGAGCGACCAGTCGAGGGCCGAGGCGCCGCCGGCGCCCGCGGCGCCTTCCGTGCGGCGGATGGCGCGCGAGCTCGGAGTCGAGATCGATCAGGTGGTCGGCACCGGAGAGGGCGGCCGGATTTCGGTTGAGGACGTCAAAGACCACGTCAAACGTCTGGTGAGCGGTGCCGGCCGTACCGGCGGCGCGGCAGCCGAGCCGCTCCCGGATTTCTCGCGCTGGGGTGAGGTCGAGCGTCAGCCGATGCGCGCCGTGCGCCGCAAGACGGCGGAGCATCTGAGCGGCGCGTGGGCGACTATTCCGCACGTGACGCAGCACGATCTCGCCGATGTCACGGCCCTCGAGGAGCTGCGCAAACGCTACGCGAAGCAGACCGAAGCGGCCGGCGGCGCGCTCACAGTGACGGCGATCGCCGTGAAAGTCGTGGCGGCCGCGCTGAAAGTCTTCCCGCAGTTCAACGCGTCGATCGACATGGCAGCCGGCGAGCTGATCGTGAAGAAGTACGTCAACATCGGCGTCGCCGTGGACACCGACCGCGGCCTGCTGGTGCCGGTCATTCGGCACGCCGACTCGAAGAACATCATCCAGCTGTCCGTGGAGCTGTCGCAGCTGGCCGAAAAGGCGCGCTCGCGCAAGATTGCGCTCGACGAGATGCAGGGCGGCTGCTTCAGCATTTCGAATCTGGGCGGCATCGGCGGGACGTCATTCACGCCGATCGTCAACGCGCCAGAAGTCGCGATTCTCGGCATCTCGCGGGCGCGCATGGAGCCGGTCTACAAAGACGGGCAATTCGTGCCGCGGCTGATGCTGCCGCTGTCGCTCTCATACGATCACCGCGTCATCGATGGCGCCGATGGCATCCGTTTCCTGCGCTGGGTCGTCGAGGCGCTCGAGCAGCCGTTTCTGCTGACGCTGCAAGGATAAACCTTCATCACGAAGTCACGGAGAACCACGAAGGTCACGAAGTCGATTCGTACAAGAACCTTCGTGATCTCCGTGTTCTTCGTGTCTTCTATGTTGCGGGTCGGCGTCAAGCTCCCATACGCGTATCCGATGAATGACTCTCCGTTCGCTCGAGCGTGCCCGCCGCCGAGCAGACCGCCCACCCCTCAGCGGTCCGCGCAGGCGGCCGCCGAACGAGCTCCGTTGTCCTGGCGTGCGCACGCGCCGTTCGGCTGTGAGGTGCGAGTCGATGCTCGTCCTCGTCTTCTATCCGAGCGCGCGCGCCAGGCGCGGCCCCCTGAGACCATCCAGTCTCAAGCCGAACACGACGGCTGCGGTACCTTCTTCGTGACGGTCGCTCTCGGCGTACCCGACACAACCCGTACGCGCAGCACGCGTGCCACCGCCGTCCGCGAGTTATGCGGCTTTCAAGAGCGCGCCGTCCGGGAGCACGCCGGCGGTCGCATACCGCCAGAGCGCGATCAACAGCTTGCGCGCGAGGGCCACAATCCCGATGCGCCGCGCGCGTTTGCCCCGACCAAACCGCTCGAGATACCAGCGGGCGAGCGCGCTCTGACGCTGCCAATGCACCCAGCCCCACGCGAGTTGCACCATGACCGATTGCAGCCGTTTGTTCCCCGCGCGGGTGATGCCCTGATCGCGTGCGGACTCGCCGCTGTCATATTTCGCCGGCGCGAAGCCCAACAGGCCGCCAATTTGCCGCCGATTCTGAAACGCGCGCCACACGACGCCTTCATCGAGCAACACGGACGCGCTCGTCGTGGCGACGCCTTTCAGCTGCACGAGGCGCGCGAGCGCGCTCGCCGGTTCGGCCTGCTGCACCGTCGCCGTCTGACTCGCGGCGATCGTCGCGATCTGGGCCGCGACCACCGCCAACCGCGCCTCTGCGCGCGCGATCCGCGCTTGCACCGGCGGCGGCAGTGGCGCGTCGGCCCAATCACGGGCGCCAGTCCACCAAGCGGCCTGCTGGCGCGTGCGCGCCGTCACGCGGCAGCCGCACGTCGCGAGCCAACTGCCGATCTGATTACGCAACCGCGTCTGCTCCTGCACCAGCGCGGTGCGCTCGCGACTCTGATGGCGCGCCGCCTCCGCCTCCGCCGACGGCACGCGGACCTCCGCAAAGACGCGCCGCTCGCCGCCGCACGCGCGGACGAGCATCATCACCAACTTCAGCGCGTCGATCCGATCCGTCTTCATCCGCCGCGCGCGACGATTCACTTCGATGCTCGCCGAATCGACGACCCGGTTCTCGACGCCCAGCGCCCCCAACGCCCGATGAATCCAAAACCCGTCGCGCCCCGCTTCATAGCAACTGATCACGCGCGCCGCGACCGGCAGCCCACACTGCTGCCGCCCCCTGCGAATGGCGCGTTCGACCGCGCCCAGATCACCGGCCGGAACCGTCCGCAGCCACGGCTGCATGCGGAACCCCGACGTCATCGCCAGCTTCCATTCTTTCTTGCCGAGCTCGAATGCCACATACAGCACCGATTCGTTTACACTCACCTCAGAGCGGGCCGCTGCGATCATTTGTTTCCTCCTGGCTTGAGAACCTAGAAGGAGCTTACTCGCGACGACCCGCTTTCATAGTCTCTTCGTGATGAAAGATTGCTAAAAATCACGCACAGTCGCTGCATATGATTTCCACTCAACTCGTTGTCGTCGGCGGCGGTCCTGGCGGATACGCGGCCGCGTTTCTGGCCGCGGATCTCGGGCTCAGCGTGGCGCTCGTCGATCCGGAAGTGAACCCGGGCGGCGTCTGCGTCTATCGCGGCTGCATTCCATCGAAGGCGCTGCTCCACGTCGCGAAAGTGATCGACGAGTCGCGCCATTCCAGCGCGTGGGGCGTCGAATTCGCCGAACCCACAATCGATCTCGACAAGCTGCGCGCCTTCAAAAACAATGTCGTGGCGCGTCTGACGAGCGGGACCGGGCAGCTGGTCAAGTTCCGGAAGGTGCAGTACCTCCGCGGCACGGCCACGCTCCTCGACGCGCACAATCTTCGCGTGGCGCTCACGGCTGGCGGCGACGAGCAGGTCCAGTTCGAGCACGCCATTCTCGCGACCGGCTCCGCGCCGGCGATGCCCGCGTCGCTGAAGCTCGACGATCCCCGCGTGATGGACTCGACCACGGCGCTCGATCTCCCTGACGTTCCCAAATCGCTGCTCGTCGTTGGCGGCGGCTACATCGGCCTCGAGCTCGGCACTGTGTACGCGACGCTCGGCAGCGCCGTGACCGTCGTCGAAATGACGCCCGGTCTGCTGCCCGGTGCGGACCGCGATCTCGTCGACGTCCTCGCCAAGCGCGTGGCGAAGACGATGAAGAGTGTGCTGCTGGAGACGCGGGTGGTGTCGATGAAAGCGGAGGCAAAGGGCATTCGCGTCACCTTCGAGGGCGCCGTCGATCCGAAGGAGCAAGTGTTCGATCGCGTGCTCGTCGCCGTCGGCCGGCGGCCGAACTCGGCGATTCCGGGGCTCGAGACGACCAACGTTCAGGTGGATCAGCGCGGCTTCATCATGGTTGACGAGCAGCGGCGCACGCACGAGCCGTCGATCTTTGCGATCGGCGACGTCGTCGGGGAGCCGATGCTGGCGCACAAGGCGTCGCACGAAGGCCGCATCGCGGTGGAGGTGATTGCGGGGGAGAATGTCGCGTTCACGCCTCGCGCGATTCCCGCAGTCGTATTCACCGATCCGGAGATCGCGTGGGCCGGCCTGACCGAAGCCCAGGCGCAGAAGGACGGGCGCGACGTGACGGTAGCGAAGTTTCCATGGGCGGCGTCAGGCCGTGCGATCACGCTCGATCGGACTGACGGGCTCACCAAGCTCGTGCTCGATCCGGAGACGGAGCGCATTCTCGGCGTCGGTCTCGTCGGTCCCGGTGCCGGCGAGCTGATCGCGGAGGGCGTCCTGGCGATCGAGATGGGTGCGAATGCGACCGACCTGAAGCTATCGATCCACCCGCATCCGACGCTGACCGAAACGCTCATGGAGTCGGCCGAGGTGTTCTTCGGCCAGGCGACGCACGTCTACCGACCGAAGCGGACGACAGAGAGCGGGAAGGGCAGGTAGGGCTGGATGGGCGGGAACGTAGCGCGAAGGCTTCAGCCGAGCGGAGCCCGTAAGGCTTGCTCGTAGCGCAGGACTTTAGTCCTGCCCGCATCCCTCAGCCGAGCGCTGCCGCCGCATACGCGTCAGCGGTTTCGTGCGCGTGGTACGAGCTCCGCACGAGCGGTCCAGACTCCACGTGGACAAAACCCAGGTTGAGCGCAGCGCGCTTCAAGTCGGCGAACTCGTCCGGGTGGTAATAGCGCACCATCTCGGCGTGCTCCGGCGTCGGGCGCAGGTACTGACCGATCGTCAGAATCTCGCAACCGACTCTACGCAGGTCGGTGAACGTCGCGATCAGCTCGTCGCGCTCTTCGCCGAGGCCGACCATCAGCCCGGTTTTCGTCGGCACATCGGGCGCGTAGCGCCGCGCGCGGTCGAGCAGCTCCAGCGTGCGGCTGTAGCGACCGCCCGATCGCGCCATCCGGTACAGCCGCGGCACCGTTTCGGTGTTGTGATTGAGCACGTCGGGCCGCGCGTCGAGCACGGTGTGCAGCGCCGCCTCATTGCCCTGGAAATCGGGAATCAGGACTTCGATGCGGCATTCCGGCAGCCGGGCGCGCGTCTGTCGAATCGTCTCCGCGAAGATCGAAGCGCCGCCGTCCTTCACATCGTCGCGGTCCACCGAGGTGATCACCACGTAGTTGAGATCGAGCGTCTGAATAGCATGTGCGACGCGCTCCGGCTCGGCGAGGTCGAGTTCCGCCGGCCGGCCGTGAGACACCGCGCAGTACGAGCAGGCGCGCGTGCACACGTCGCCGAGAATCATGAACGTCGCCGTGCCGTGCGCCCAGCATTCACCGATGTTCGGACAGCGCGCTTCTTCGCAGACCGTGTTCAGATGCAGATCGCGCATCAGCGACTTCAATCGCAGATAACTGGGCGAGCCGGGCGCGCGGACCTTCAGCCATTCGGGCTTCGGCGCGCGCGGCTGGGCCGCGGCCGGAACGAGCGGGATGACGCGGGGCATTCAATCATTATATCGGCCGCAGGCCAGGCGGCCTAAAGAGGACGTGCGGGGACCAAGCGCTCCACCACGGAGGACACTGAGGACGGGAAGAGAAATCAATCTTCGCGACAGGCTGTTGCCGCCGCGACGTGGTAGATTGCGCCGCGTGTCCCTGTTCCATCACGTCGATGTGCGCGTCATGTGGCCCGACACCGATCCGGCGGGCATCGTCTGGTTCGGCGTGTTCTTCCGGTATTTCGAGAACGCGGAAGAAGAGCTGTTCCGCGCGCTCGGCAGCGACCGCACGCGCCTGCTGCGCGAGCTGCAGATCTACATGCCGCGCACGTCGTTGAGCTGTAGCTTCAGGTCGCCCGCGAGGCTGGGCGACGAGATCTCGGTCGGCGTCGGCATCTCCGCAATGACGGAGCGGCGCGTCGCGTACGTGTTCGACATCCGCGAGCGCGGCACCGATCGGCTGATTCTCGACGCGTCGTACCGTGTCGCCTGTGTGGACGCGCGGACGTTCGCGCCGCGCGCCTTTCCGCGCGAGATCGTGGACCTGCTGGCGCCGGCCGTCCAGCCGTAAGCGCTGATTCCTTTGGTTTCAGGTGTTTAATGACGCTCGGGCGCGTCGAGCTGGATCCGACTTAATGACTCCCGTCCCCTTTCCGAGGAGAGCTGATGAAGCTGCGGCACAATCGTCGAGAATTCATGAGTCTGACCGGCGTCGGCGTCGCGGGTGTGGTCGGCGGACAGTGGCTGGGCGCCGCGCCGGCTGCCGCGGCGCTCGCCACACAAGCCGCCGCTCCTGTCGCCGCGGCCACTGTCGACGCGCGGGACGCGGATCTCGTCGTCTTCAATGCCAAGGTCTACACGATCGATTCACGCGCGCCGCGGGCGGAAGCGTTCGCGGTCAAGGCCGGCCGGTTCGTCGCGGTGGGTAGCACCGCCGACGTCAAAGCGCTTGTCGGCAAGGGAACGCAGGCATTCGACGCCAAGCAGATGACGGTCGTGCCCGGGTTCATCGACTGCCACAATCACGCACCCGGGAATGTGTTGCTCTACGACGTGCTCGTCGGCAATCCATTCGAAGTCGAGTTCGTGACGATTGCCAGCATCGTCGACAAGCTGCGCGCCCAGGCGCAGAAGACGCCCGCCGGGGGCTGGGTCGAAGGGTTTTTCTTCGACGATACGAAGGTGAAGGACGATCGCTCGCTGAACGTTCACGACCTTGACCAGGTATCGAAAGAGCATCCGGTCGCCGTCCATCATCGCGGCGGCCATACCTCGTTCTACAACACCAAGGCCCTCGAGATGGCAGGCATCAGCAAGGGCTCGCCCAATTCGTTCGGTGGAACCTTCGACAAGGATCCGAACGGTGAGCTCAATGGCCGGGTGACGGATCGAGCGCGCGCCGCCTTCAATAAGGTCGGGACCCGGCCGGCCTTGACCGCCGACCAGACGATGCAGCGCGACCGCGACGGGCTGGCGCACATCTCAAAGCAGTTCGTGCGCTATGGCTTGACCAGCGTCCATCACGAGGGTGGCAATCTGTTGGCCTTGCAGCAGGTGCGCGCACACGGCGACCTCAAGCACCGGGTGAGCTACGAGTCCAGCGGGAAACAACTGGACGCGATGATCGATGCCGGTATCGAGACCGGCTTCGGCGACGAGTGGATCAAGTTGGGCGCCACGTCCGAGCACACGGTCGACGGCTCGTTTTCGGAGCGCACGATGGCGATCAGCCAGCCCTACGTCGGCATTTCGCCGCCGTACAAAGGCAACATCACGGAGACGCAGAACGATCTTGACGCGTGGATCGAGCGGGTGCATCGGGCGGGCATCCAGGTCAACTGTCACGCAAATGGAGATGTCGCCATCGACATGGTGCTCACGGCGGTCGAGCGGGCGCAGAAGAAGTTCCCGCGAGCCGACGCGCGCCCCAAGATCACGCATTGCAGCTTGATCAACGACGATCTCGTGCGGCGTCTCAAGGCGACCGGCACCGTCCCCGCGATGTTCACGACCTATGCGTACTACAACTCCGACAAGTTCCATTTCTACGGCGAAGATCTCATGAAGCGGATGATGGCCTATCGCACGTTCCTCGATGCCGGGATTCCGGCGGCGGCAGGCTCGGACTTCAGTCCGGGCCCATTCGCCCCCCTCATGGGCATTCAAGGAATGGTGACGCGCACCGGATGGAATGGAGAAACCTGGGGAGCCAACCAGCGGATCACCGTGGACGAGGCGCTGCGGGTCAATACGATCAACGGCGCCTACGCCTCGCGTGAGGAAGCGATCAAAGGATCCATCGCAACGGGCAAACTGGCGGACTTCGTCGTTCTCGCGGACGATCCTCACACGGTGGACAAGGAGAAAATCAAGGACATCGCGATCGTCCGCACGGTGGTCGGCGGCTCGACGGTCTACCAGGCGTGAATTGAAGGGGACGGGAGTCTTTTCTGGCGCGACCTGCCGATGCCCTCCACACACCCAGACCTGTCCCCTTTTCTGGAGCGCTAAGTCTGTGTGTGTCAATGTGTAATGGACGCGCAGCGCTGGAAAGGGCCTCGCGGTGAAATGACTCCCGTCCCCATTACGGCCGCCGACCTCGGCGTCCCGCGTGTGTTCAATGCGGCGTCGCACTTCATCGATCGCCACATGCGCGAAGGGCGCAGCGCGTCGATCGCGATCGAGTGCGGCGAGGAGCGCGTGACGTACGCGCAGCTGGCCGAGGGCGTCAACCGTGTGGGCAGCGCGCTCCGAGACATGCTCGACGTCCGGCCGGAAGAACGGGTCGTCCTCCTCCTGCTCGACGGCCCGGTCTTCGCGTACGCCTTCTTCGGCGCGATCAAGATCGGGGCGGTCCCGATTCCGATCAACACCCTGTGGACAGCGGCCGACTACCGGCACGTCCTGAACGACTCGCGTGCGCGTGTGTTGATCGTCAGCGCCGAGCTGCTGCCAAAGATCGACGAGATTCCCGCCGCCGAGCGTCTCTCGCTGCGCCGCGTCGTCGTCGTCGGACACGCGGAGAAAGGCGCCGAGCGCGTCGCGTTCGATGATCTGCTCGCGCGCGGCTCCGCGTCGCTCGACGCGGCGCCGACCAGCTGCGACGCCCCCGCCTTCTGGCTCTACTCCTCCGGCAGCACCGGCGCGCCGAAAGGTTGCGTCCACTTGCACCACGACATGGTGATCTGCGCCGAGCTGTTCGCCAAGGGCGTGCTCGGCATCGGAGCGGGCGATCGCTGCTTCAGCGTCGCGAAGTTGTTCTTCGCGTACGGCCTCGGCAACGCGTTGTACTTCCCGCTTGCCGTCGGCTCGACCAGCATTCTGTGGCCCGGTCCGCCGACACCGGCGCACGTGTACGCGATGATCGAACGCCATCGGCCCACGTTGTTGTTCTCGGTGCCGACCGGTTACGGCATGCTGCTCGCGCACGGCCATCCTTCGACGGGCGCGGCGCGAATGGCCGGCGCAGACTTCGATCTCTCCAGCCTTCGACTCGCGGTGTCGGCGGGCGAGGCGCTCCCCGTGTCGCTCTACGATCGCTTCAAGCAACGATTCGGCGTCGACATCATCGACGGCATCGGCTCGACCGAAGTGCTGCACATGTTCATCTCGAATCGGCCCGGCGCGATTCGCCCGGGATCGAGTGGGCTCGTCGTGCCCGGCTACGAAGCGGCGATTCTCGACGAGGGCAAGCGGCCCGTGACGCCAGGCCAGATCGGCAATCTGTGGGTGTCGGGCGATTCGATCTGCGCCGGCTATTGGAATCAGCACGAGAAAACGAAAGCGGCGATCGAAGGCGCGTGGATTCGCACCGGCGACAAGTACACGCAGGACGCGGACGGCTACTACTGGTATGCGGGGCGCACCGACGACATGCTGAAGGTCGGGGGATTGTGGGTGAGCCCGATCGAAGTCGAGAACGCGCTCGTCGAACACCCGGCCGTGCAGGCGTGCGGAGTGGTCGGACGCCAGGACCACGACACGCTCGTGAAACCGATGGCGTTTGTCGTCGTCAACGCCGGCGTCGAGGCGACCGACGCGCTCGGCGTCGAGCTGCAGCAGTTTGTCCGCGGCCGGCTCGCCGAGTACAAGCGCCCTCGCTGGGTCGCATTCGTCCCCGAGTTGCCCCAAACCGCGACCGGCAAAGTTCAACGTTTCAGATTGCGGGCACTGGCCGCCAACATTTAACCTTCATCCTCCGTCTAACGCGCCGAAGGAGTCCGCCCATGCACGGTCTCGACATGCTGGCCCGCGACGTCCGTTACGCCGTTCGTGTCCTGAGGAAAAGCCCTGTCTTCGCCCTCACGGCCATCGTCACACTTGGGCTCTGCATCGGGGCGAACACGGCGATCTACACCGTCGTCGATCGCGTGCTGCTCCGGCCGCTGCCCTACCCGCAGCCCGATCGGCTGGCGATGGTCGTCCGGCATTATGAAGGCGCCGGCGTGAGCGAAGACGATGTGTCGCAGGCGGGCGTGACGTGGGTCGCACTGCAGGAAGGGGCGGCGGCGAAGCTGGATTTCGCGGCGACCGCTGGCGGCGCGCAGGGCGTCAATTTCGTCGCCGGCGAGCACGCTGAATATGTGCAGCAGCAGAGGGTGTCCGCCGGCTATTTTCGTGTGCTCGGCATTCATCCGGAGGCCGGACGCGAGCTCAGCGCCGACGAAGATCGCGTGAACGGTCCCAAGGCCGCCGTCTTGAGCCATGCCTTCTGGGTGCACGCGTTCGATGCCGACCCTGCCGCCATCGGCCGGCGACTCACCGTTCGCGGCGAGCCGTACACGATCGTCGGCGTCATGCCCTTGTCCTTTCGGCCGGCGGAGCCGGTCGATCTCTGGACGCCGCTGCGGCCGTCGCCTGTTGGCGAAGGCGGTGGCGAGAATTACGGGATCATCGCCCGGCTGAGGGACGGCGTCAGCTGGACGGAGGCGGATGCAGCCATTGCGTCGGCGACCGCGCAGGTGTTGCGCGACCGATATCGCCGGGACCGCACCAGTAAAAGCGATATTCGCCTCCGCGTCGTGCCGCTGCAGGCCGGACAGGCGAACCAGGTGCGCGAGCCGTTGATGATCCTCTGGGCGGCGGTCGGTGTCGTCCTGTTGATCGGCTGCGTGAACATCGCGGGCCTGCTGTTGGCGCGCAGCGCTACGCGCGCGCCGGAGATCGCGACGCGTATCGCGCTCGGCGGCGGACGCGCGGCGATCGTGCGCCAACTGTTGACCGAGAGCGTCCTGCTCGCGGCGTGCGGCGGGGTCCTCGGCCTTGCGATCGGGTACGCGGGCATCCAGCTCTCGACCGCGCTGCTCGAACACGCGATCGGCGTGGGCGGCAACGTAGCGGTCGATGGCGTGGGCGGCTTCGTCGCGCTCGACGCGCGGGTGCTGACGGTCACCGGCGCGGCAGCGCTGCTGACGAGCGTCGTGTTCGGCCTCCTGCCGGCGCTGCAGGCGAGCCGCGTGAACCTGCGTCAGACGCTGGTGGAATCGGGCAGCCCGTCGATTGCCGGCGGCGCGCGCAGCTGGCCGCGCCGCGCGATGGTGGCGGTGGAAGTAGCACTCGGCGTCGTGCTGCTCGTCGGCGCCGGTCTGCTGATTCGGACGTTCGATCATCTGGCGGGGCAGCGCCCGGGATTCGACGCCGCCCAGGTGATGACGGCGACCCTCTCGCTGCAGGACGCGCGCTATCAATCCGCGGACACGGTGAACCGACTGTTCGATCGGAGCCTCGCGACGATGCGCGAGCTGCCCGGCGTCGAGAAGGCGGCGATCTGTTTGACGCTGCCGTACGAACGCGCCTTGAACCTCGGTGGGCACTGGGTGAGCGCGAAGCCGGGTGCGCCGGCACTGCACCTCTCGACTCTGACGTACGTGGCAGGTCCATACTTCGAGGCGCTGCGCATTCCGCTGATTCGCGGTCGATATCTCGAGGAGTCGGACAACGCGGCGTCCGCACCCGTGATCGTCGTCACTCAGACCTTTGTGCGCATCAACTCACCAGACGAGGATCCGATCGGCCGCGAGATCGTATTGAGCGGCCCGCCTCGGCGCATCGTCGGCGTCGTTGGAGATATCCAGCAGAAGGCGGGCTTTGACAGCTACGGTCCGGTGGCGGCGATGCCCGCCACGTATATTCCCGCATCGCAGGCGGGTGATGCGCTGTTCAAGCTGGTGCACACATGGTTCTCTCCGAGCTGGTTCGTTCGCCTGACCACGCCGCAGCCAGGCGTCGTGCAGGAGATGCGGAAGGCGATGCAGGCCGTCGATCCGTTGCTGCCGTTCTCGAAGTTCCGCACGTTCGACGAGCTGCGCAGCGAAGCCGTCGCGACGCAGCAGGCGCAGGCGGCGCTGCTCGGCGCGCTCGCCGGCCTCGCGCTGCTGCTGGCGGCGGTCGGTCTCTATGGGCTCGTGGCGAGCTCAGTAGCGGAACGCACGCGCGAGCTGGGCATCCGCATGGCCCTCGGCGCCAGCACCTGGCGCGCGGTCAGCGTCGCCGCGGCACCCGGCATGCTCCTCGGCGCAATCGGGGTGGCCGCCGGACTCGCCGCGGGCCGACTCGGTGCGAATCTTTTGCGGCACCTGGTGTGGGGCGTGTCGGTCGGCGATCCGATCACGTTCGCAACTGCGGGCATCACGGTGCTGGTCGTCGCGCTGGTCGCCGCGCTCGTGCCGGCGCTGCGCATCGTGCGGCTGAATCCGATCAACGCCCTGCGGCTGTAATGCTTTGTTCCACCGTTCTTTCTCACGGAGAACGGAGGACACGGAGATCACGGAGACGTGTTTAGGATTTATTTCGTGATCTTCGTGTTCTTCGTGCCTTCGTGATGAAAGACGGCTCGCTTACGCGTGCTTGAGGCCCGCGACAATTTCTCACGAAGAACGGAGGACACGGAGATCACGGAGACGTGTTTAGGATTTATTTCGTGATCTTCGTGTTCTTCGTGCCTTCGTGATGAAAGACGGCGCGCTTATGCCTGCTTGAGGCCCGCGACAATTTCTCACGAAGAACGGAGGACACGGAGATCACGGAGACGTGTTTAGGATTTATTTCGTGATCTTCGTGTTCTTCGTGCCTTCGTGATGAAAGACGGCGCGCTTATGCCTGCTTGAGGCCCGCGATCAAGTAGTCGGCGAAGCGATCCGCGATCTGCTGGGAGGTCGACGGCCCGGCCGGGTTGAACCAGCGCGGAATCCAGTTCACCGCGCCGAGGATGGCGAACGACAGCAGCTTCGCGTCGCTTGCGGCGAACATCCCCGACGCGATTCCCTGCTCGACAATCTGCCGCATTCCGTGATCGAATCGATCGCGGCGCACGATCACTGTCTTCAAGTGCGCGGGCGAGAGCGCCTCGAGGTCGAGAAAGAGCGCCGTGCCGTGCAGCTCGTCGAGAATCGTGTGAACGAAGGCCACGATGAGCTGCCGCAGCTTCTGATCGGGCGTCGCCTCAGCCTTTTCGATCTCTGCCAGGAGCTCCATGAGGCGATCGAGCGAGTATTGGTGACACGCAAACAGAATTTCTTCCTTGTTCTTGAAGTAGTAGTAGAGGTTCCCCTTCTTCATGTGAAGCGCGGCGGCAATCTGCTCGACCGTTGCGCCGTGATAGCCGAGCCGCCGGAACGCGGCGGCGGCGCTCTTCAGGATATCGACGCGGGTGGACGCGTGAGGATCGGCGTTGCGCGGACGCCGGGCGCGGCGGCGCACGCGCGTCTGGTGCCGCGGACCGGCGGCCGCGGCTGAGAGCGAGGTTGACTCCCGTGTTCCCATCGTCTTAAAGTAGTTTGAACGCGCGTTCAATTTCAACAACGATATGGCCCACGCTGCGAACCCGACCGTCGCCTTCGAGACCGACCCGGCGCACTACCGCCACTGGACGCTCGCCTTCGATGGCCCGATTGCGACGCTGTCGATGAACGTCAGCGAAGACGCCGGGCTGTCGCCCGATTACAAGCTGAAGCTGAACTCGTACGATCTCGGCGTGGACGTCGAGCTCGCCGACGCCATTCAGCGCCTCCGCTTCGAGCATCCCGAAGTCAAAACGGTGATCGTCACGTCGCTGAAGGAGCGGATCTTCTGCGCGGGCGCGAACATCATGATGCTGCGCGGGTCGACGCACAACTGGAAGGTGAATTTCTGCAAGTTCACCAACGAAACACGCCTCGGCATGGAGGACGCGAGCGCCAACTCAGGGCTGAAATTCCTCGCGGCGTTGAACGGCATCTGCGCCGGCGGCGGCTACGAGCTCGCGCTCGCCTGCGACGACATCGTGCTCGTCGACGACGGCAACTCCGCCGTCAGTCTGCCGGAGGCGCCGCTGCTCGCCGTGCTGCCCGGCACCGGCGGCCTCACGCGCGTCGTCGACAAGCGTCATGTGCGCCGCGATCTCGCCGATTTTTTCAGCACCCTGGTCGAGGGCATCAAGGGCAAGCGCGCCGTCGAGTGGCGATTCGTCGATGCGGTGTATCCGACGAGCCAGTTCAAGGCTGCCGTGCAGAGACGCGCGCACGAGCTCGCCGCCACCTCCGATCGGCCTGGCACCGGTCCTGGCATCACGCTGAACCCGCTGAACCCGACGGTCACCGACTCGGCGATCACGTACTCGGCCGTGTCGGTCGTGCTCAACCGCGAAAAACGCACCGCCGAGCTGACCGTGCACGCGCCGGCCGATCCACAGCCAACCACGCCGGCTGAAATCCTGAAGGCGGGCGATCAGTTCTGGCCGCTGCGCGCGTTTCGCGAGCTGGATGACGTGTTGCTCCGCCTCCGCGTCGACGAACCGGAAATCGGCACCATCGTCGTCCGCACCGAAGGCGATCGCGAGGCGGTGCTCGCCGTGGACAAGACGCTGGCGGCGCACCAGTCGGACTGGCTCGTGCGCGAGATCATTCACTTCATGAAGCGAACGCTGAAGCGGCTCGATCTGACCGCGCGGACGTTCTTTGCGTTCATCGAGCCGGGATCGGCGTTTGCTGGATCACTGCTGGAGCTCGCGCTCGCCGCCGATCGCTCCTACATGCTGCACGACGACAACGAGCAGAACGTGATCGCGCTGTCCGCGATGAACGGCGGCCTGCTGCCGATGAGCAACGGCCTCACGCGCCTGCAGACGCGCTTCCTCGGCGAGCCAGACAAGCCGGCGAGACTGCTTGCGCACGACGGTCCGTTCAACGCGGCGGAAGCGGAGGAGGCGGGGCTCGTGACCTTCGCGCCAGACGAGATCGACTGGGACGACGAAGTGCGCGTCGCTGTGGAGGCGCGCGCGGCGTTCTCGCCAGACGCGATGACCGGCCTGGAGGCGAACCTTCGCTTCGCGGGGCCGGAGACGATGGAAACGAAGATCTTCGGCCGGCTGACGGCGTGGCAGAACTGGATCTTTCAGCGGCCGAACGCGGTCGGCGAAAAAGGCGCGCTGCAGGTGTACGGGCAGCAGGGCAGGCCGGAGTTCGACTGGAAGCGCACGTGATGATTTCTGCGCCGATTCAACACAAAGGACACCAAGGACACAAAGGTAAGACTTCTCTCTCAGGTGACCCGGCATCTTGCGAGGAAGAGATGCTCTTGGCCCGACGAGTGTTTCCTTTGTGCCCTTTGTGCCCTTTGTGTTTAGGTAAACGAGGCCAGGCCAAATGATCTCCGCCGAGAAAATCCCCAACAACGTGAACCTCTCGAGCAACAAGCGCCTGCAACGCGCGCTCGAGCACTGGCAGCCGAAGTACATCCAGTGGTGGAAGGACATGGGCCCGCAGGGCTTCCAGGAATACCACCAGGTGTACGTCCGCACCGCGATCAGCGTGGATCCCGAGGGGTGGGCGCATTTCGAGTACGTGAAGCTCCCTGAATATCGCTGGGGGATCTTTCTGGCCGATCCTGTTCGCGATCGCCGGATCGGATTCGGCGATTTCTTCGGGCAGCCGGTCTGGCAGGAAGTGCCGGGCGAGTTTCGCAACCAGCTGCGGCGGCTGATCGTCACACAGGGCGACACCGAGCCGGCCAGCGTCGAGCAGCAGCGTCTGCTCGGCCAGCGCTGCCCGAGCCTCTACGATCTGCGGAATCTGTTTCAGGTGAACGTCGAGGAAGGGCGCCATCTGTGGGCGATGGTGTACATGCTGCACTCGTACTTCGGCCGCGACGGCCGCGACGAGGCGGAGGAGCTGCTCGAGCGCCAGAGCGGGAACCGCGACAAGCCGAGGATTCTCGAGGCCTTCAACGAGCCGATCGACAACTGGCTCGACTTCTTCATGTTCACGATGTTCACCGATCGCGACGGCAAGTCCCAGTTGATGTCGTTGTCGGAGAGCTCGCTCGATCCGTTGTCGCGCACGACGCGGTTCATGCTGACCGAAGAGGCGCATCACATGTTCGTCGGTGAGACCGGCGTGGCGCGCATCCTCGAGCGCACGTGTCAGCTGATGAAGGAGGCGGGCTTCTCGGAAGACGTGCGGAAGCTCGGCGGGATCGATATCCCGACGATCCAGAAGCATCTGAATCAGTGGTTCAGCCTGAGCCTCGACCTGCACGGCAGCGAGGTGTCGAGCAACGCGGCCTCCTATTTCGCCAACGGCCTGAAGGGTCGCGCGAAAGAGGAGGCCTACGACGAGCATGTCGTGAAGGACGCCGTCTACAACATGGAATTCTTCGAGGGCGGCCGGACGGTGCCGAAGGACGTGCTGATGCGCAACGCGATGAACGAGGTGCTGCGCGACTGGTACGTCGGCGACTGTGCGGCGGGCGTCGAGCGCTGGAATCGGATTCTGGACCGCTACGGCATGTCCGAGCGGCTGCGTCTGCCGGATCGCAAGTTCAACCGCGGCATCGGTATGTACACGGGCTTCCATTTCGATCCCAACGGCGTGCCGCTGTCGAACGACGAGTGGGAGCGTCGCAAATACGAATGGCTGCCGTCGGCCGCCGACAGCGAGTACCTGCTGAGCATCATGGCGTCGCCGGTGTACGAGGTGGGCAAGTTCGCCAACTACATCGCGCCGCCGCGCCGCGGGGTCAATCAGCAGGCGATTGATTTCGAGTACGTAAGAACTGAACAATAGCAGTTGGTAAGTTGGTAAGTTGGTGAGTTGGTGAGTTGGTGAGTTCGCGAGTTGGCATTCAGATTCACCAATTAACCAATTCACCCATTTACCAATTTACCAACTTACCAAGTTACTGATAATGTCTACCCTCTCCTTCACCTGGTTGGGCCATGCGACGTTCGCGATGACGTCGCCTGGCGGCAAGCGCCTCTTGTTCGATCCCTGGATCACGACGAACCCGTCGACGCCAGAATCGGCGAAGAAAGTTGGTGCCGTCGATCTGATGCTTCTCACGCACGGGCACGACGATCACACGGGCGACGCGGTCCGCATCGCGCGGGAGACGAGCGCGCACGTCGTGGCGCCGTACGAGCTGTCGGTCTGGCTGCAGCAGAAAGGGCTGCAGCAGGTTACCGGCATGAACCCCGGCGGCACGCTGAATGCGCTCGGGCTTGCGGTCACCATGGTGCCGGCGCAGCACAGCAGCTCGGTGGTCGAGGATGGCAGAGTCGTGTACCTCGGGCTCGCGACCGGGTATGTGATCAAGTTCGAGGACGGGCTGACGATCTACTTCGCCGGCGACACGTCGATCTTCGGCGACATGCGCCTCATCGCGGAGCTCTACGCGCCGCAGATCGCGTTTCTTCCCATCGGGGATCTCTACACCATGGGCCCGCACGAGGCCGCCAAAGCGTGCGAGCTGCTCGGTGTGAATCAAGTGGTGCCGATGCACTACGGGACGTTTCCCGCGCTGACCGGCACGCCCGCGCAGCTGCGCAAGCTGGTCGAGCCGAAAGGCGTGCAGGTGCTCGAATTGAAACCCGGAGAGACCGCTGCCTAGCAGCATCTTTCATCACGGAGAACGAAGCGCACGGAGATCACGAAGATCACCGTACAACGTCGTCTTCGTGACCTTCGTGTTCTCCGTGACTTCGTGATGAAGAACGCACCGATGACCTATTCGAAGATCCGCTACACCACCCACGATGGCGTTGCGACGATCGAGCTGTCCGATCCGCCGGCAAACACATACTCGTACGAGATGATGCGCGAGATCGACGCGGCGGTGCTTGACGCGCGCATGGATCGCGCCGTACACGTGATCGTGCTGCGCGGCGCGGGCGAGAAGTTCTTCTGTGCCGGCGCGAACATCGGGATGCTGAAGGATGCGGATCCGGCGTTCAAATATTATTTTTGCCTGCACGCCAACGAGACGCTGAACCGCCTCGAGCAGACGCCCAAGCTGGTCATCGCCGCATTGAACGGGCACACGGTCGGCGGCGGTCTGGAAGTGGCGATGGCGGCCGACCTTCGCATCGCCAGAAAGGGCGGCGGGAAGATCGGGCTGCCAGAGGTCGCCCTCGGCGTGCTGCCGGGCACCGGCGGGACGCAGCGGCTCGCGCGGCTGGTGGGCAAGTCGCGCGCGATGGAGATGATGATCAACGGACGGCTGATGTCGTTCGAAGAGGCGCAGGCGATCGGCCTGATCCACGAGATCTGGGATGAGTCGACGCTCGCCGGCCGGAGCTTCGCGGACGCCGTCCAGGAGTACGCGCACCAGTTCACGCCGCCGCACAAGGCCAGCCGGGCGGTTGGCCGCATCAAGCGCGCGGTCCAATCGGGGCTCGAAATGAGCTTCGGCGACGGCCTCGCAATGGAGCGCGAGCTGCAGCAGCTGCTCTTCGAATCGAGCGACGCGAAGGAAGGCATCGCGGCCAATCTGGAAAAACGGAAGCCGAGCTTCACGGGCAGCTAGCGGAACCCTTTCATCACGAAGTCACGGAGGCCACGGAGAACACGAAGTTCTTTTCTACAGAATTCTCTTCGTGCCCTTCGTGTTCCTCGTGACTCCGTGAGAAAAATCGGTGGAAGAACTTATGACCATGACGGATGTGATGCGCAAACAGCTCTTCATCAACAACGAGTGGCGCGACGCCGCTGGCGGCCAGACGCTCGAGGTCGTGAACCCGGCGACCGAAGAGGTGATTGCCACGGTGGCGTCGGCCGGCCAGGCCGATGTGGACGCGGCGGTCGCCGCCGCGCGGGCGGCGCTCGACGGCCCGTGGGGCAAGATGTCGGCCCGCGATCGCGGTCGCCTGATCTGGAAAATCGGCGAGCGCCTGATGGCACGCGCGGACGACATCGCGCGCCTCGAGACGATTCATAACGGCAAGCCGATCTTCGAATCGCGGCAAATCGAAATCCCCGCGGCTGCCGAATGTTTCCAGTATTTTGCCGGCTGGGCGGACAAGATCCACGGCGAGACGATCCCGGTCAGAGGCAACTATCTGACCTACACGCTGCGGGAGCCGGTCGGCGTGGTCGCCGCGATCGTGCCGTGGAATTTCCCGCTGCTGCTCACCGCGTGGAAAGTGGCGCCGGCGCTCGCCTGCGGCAACACGGTGATCATCAAACCGGCAAGCCAGACGCCGCTCACCGCGCTCGCCCTCGCCGAGATCGCGCAGGAGGTCGGCCTGCCGCCCGGCGTGCTGAACATCATCACCGGCCCGGGATCGACGGTCGGCCAGCTGATCGTCGAGCATCCCGGCATCGACAAGATCGCCTTCACCGGCGATACGTCCACGGGCAAAGGCATCATGCGCGGCGCCGCCGAGACGCTGAAGACGATCACGCTCGAGCTCGGCGGCAAGTCGCCGAACATCGTCTTTCCCGACGCCGACATCGACGCCGCCGTCCGCGGCGCGACGACCGGCATCTTTTACGGCAAGGGCGAGGTGTGTGCGGCCGGCTCGCGGCTCCTGGTGGACAAGTCGATCAAGAGCGAGTTCATCGACAAGGTGGCGGCGCGCGCCAGGAAGATGGCGCCCGGCGATCCGCTCGACCCGAAGACGCGCCTCGGCGCGATTTCATCGAAGAAGCAGCTCGAGGCCGACCTCCGCTACATCGAGACCGCGAAGCGGGAAGGCGCCACGCTGGTCGCCGGCGGCAGCCGCGCCGACATCGGCACGGGCAAAGGATATTTCCTGCAGCCGACCGTCTTCGATGGTGTCACGCCGCAGATGACGATCGCGCGCGAAGAGATCTTCGGACCGGTGCTCGCCACGATCGAGTTTGCCGATGTCGACGAAGCGATCGCGCGCGCGAACGATTCCCGCTACGGTCTGGCGGCCGCCGTCTGGACGCGCGACATCAAGAAGGCGCACTACGTGGCGAAGAAGCTGCAGGCCGGCACGGTGTGGATCAATACCTACAACGTGTACGACACGGCGGCTCCCTTCGGCGGCTACAAACAGAGCGGCTTCGGCCGCGAGATGAGCATGCACGCGCTCGAGCACTACACGCAGGTCAAGAGCGTCTGGGTGGATCTCAACCAGTAAGGGATCATCAGGGATCAGGGATCAGGGATCGGGGCTTTCCTGGCGCACTCACCGCTGCGTGAGCACCATCGCGATCGTCAGCAGGATCATCACGACGACCGTCACCCACGCCACGATGTTGAAGCCGCGCGAGTTGGCGTACTCGCCCATCAGCTCTCTGTCGTTGGTCAACAGCAGCATGAAGATCAACACGAATGGCAGCACCACTCCGTTGACCACCTGCGACAACACCATGACGTGCACGAGCGGAAACCGCGGCACCAGCAGAATGCCGGCGCCGGCGACGATCAGCAGCGTGTAGAGCCAGTAAAACACCGGCGCTTCGTGAAATTTCTTGTCGAGGCCCGATTCGAAGCCGAGACCTTCGCACACGGCATACGCCGTCGAGATCGGCAGAATCGACGCGGCGAAGATCGAGGCGTTGAATAATCCCGCCGCAAAGAGCAGGTACGCATATTCGCCGGCCAGCGGCCGCAGCGCCTGCGCCGCGTCGGCGGCATCCTTGATATCCGGGTGGCCTTTTGCGTACAACGTCGCCGCGCAGGCGACGATGATGAACCAGGCGACGATGTCGGTGAACACACAGCCCAGAATCACGTCCCATCGGGAGGCGCGGTACTGCCGCGCGGTGATCCCTTTCTCCACGATCGAGGCCTGCAGGTAGAACTGCATCCACGGCGCGATCGTCGTGCCGACGATCGCAATCAGCATGAACAGATAGCCATAGTTGCGGATGCCGATCGCCGATGGCCGGCTGACCGTCGCGATGGCCGCCGCCTTCCAGTCGGGATGCGCCAGCAGGCCGGCGACGATGTAGCAGATGTAGAACGCCGACGCCGCCAGGAACACCTTCTCGATGCTCTGATACGTCCCCTTGACCACCATCAGCCAGACGAGCAGCGCCGCAGCCGGCACGACGATGAAGCGGGAGATGCCGAAGAGCTCGAGGCTGCTCGCCACGCCGGCAAACTCCGACACCACGTTGCCGAAGTTGGTGATGACGAGCGCCAGCATCAGCCAGAACGTGACACGGAACCCGAACTCTTCGCGGATCAGGTCGCTCAAACCCTTGCCGGTCACCGCGCCCATGCGCGACGCCATCTCCTGCACGACGACCAGCGCGACGGTGATCGGGATCAGCGTCCACAGCAGCGAGTAGCCGAACTGCGCGCCCGCCAGCGAGTACGTGAAGATGCCGCCGGCGTCGTTGTCGACGTTGGCCGTGATGAAGCCGGGGCCGATGACGGCGAGCACCAGCATCAGGCGGGTGCGCCAGCCTTTGCGGAAAAGATTGTTCATCATGCCGCTACGTGTGCCGCAGCATGGTGATCACATCGTCGGCGGTGATGATGCCGGCGAGACGGCCGTGCTCGTCGACGACGGCGAGCGTGATGAGATTGTATTTGTCGAAGAGCGCCGCCACTTCGTCCTGCGGCGTGTCGGGCGCACACTTGATCGGCGTCTCGCTCAGTTGCGAGAGCTGCGCCGCTGGAGAGGAGATCGCAATCTTCACCAGCGGCACCGATCCGACGAGCTTGCGGCTGACACCGGTCAGGTAGATCGTCGCCACCGCTTCGCGGCTGCCCTCGAACGCCTTCAGCGCGTCGATCGCATCGTCGACGACCGATGTCTCCGGCACGGCGAGATATTCGGTCGTCATGCGCCCGGCCGCGGTGTCCTCGCCAAACTCCAGGAGCTGCGTGACCTCGCGGCGCTCCTCCGGCTCCATCTCGCTGAGAATCTGACCGGAGTGATCTTCGGTCAGGTCGCCGAGCAGGTCGGCGGCGGCGTCCGGATCCATCTCCTCGACGATGTCGGCGGCGCGGTTGCTGTCGAGCGATTCGACGATCGACACCTGGATGTCCGGGTCGATCTCCTCGAGCGCTTCGGCGGCGACTTCTTCGTCGAGCGTTTCGAAGACGGCTTCACGCTCGGCCGGCGGCAGGTCCTCGACGATGTCGGCGATGTCGGCGGGATGCAGCGTCGCCAGACCTTCGTACGCGATCTTCAGCTTGACGCGCCGCGCCGGATCGGTTTCCAGCAGATCGACGTACTGCCACGGAATGACCCGCGGCGGAATCTTCTCCAGCAGCGCCCGCATGGTGAACGAGGGCACGGCCCCCTTCGTGAGCCTGCGGATGGCGCCGCGCGCGCCGACGTCGACGGCCACCACGTTCAACGTCACGCGGCTGCCGACAGGAATGGCGTCGAGCTCGACGTCGTTGACCCGCACCACCTTCCGTCCGTAGACGTCGATGATCTGCTGATCGAGCAGATCGCGCTTCAGGAGCAGCACACCATCCGACGCGGTATAGCCTTCCCACGACCCCGCGTCGCTTCCGACGCGGATGCTCGGGCCGGACGCCGTCAGCATGTCACTCGGCACGACGCGCTCCCCGTCGGCGGTCTTCACGACAAGAAACGCGACGCGCGTCGGGTGATCCTGGGGGACGATCGCGACCTCGCGCACCCGTCCGCGCACGGCGCCGGTGGCGTCGCGCACAGGGGCTCCGAGCATTTCCGAAAGAGCGACGACGGACATTGGTGATTGCGAGACGCAGGCCGAAGAGACTCAGTGTCATGCGCGCCGCTGAACAGTGTCAAGCAAAACGGAGCGGTTCTTGCGAAGACGACGGTGCCTGCCGATCTTGGACGAAGATTCCGCGGCAGATCGCCGATCGCCGGGAATCGGCTGGTCGCCGGATTACGGACCGCGTAAAACGGCGCCGAAGCGGGTAAGATTGACCTCTGCGTCACGTCATGCGACCGATGCTGCGTGCTCTCGCGTCCGTCTGGCTGTTGTGCCAGCTCACCGGTCTGATCGCCGCGCCGGTAGCGGTGTGCGTCGGAACGGTCCAGGCCGCCGCCTCTGCCGAAGATGAGTGCTGTCCCGGTGTGGCGCCGGGCCAGGTCTGCCCGATGCACCATACGCGCGAGGGCGGCAAACACTGCGTGATGCGCGGCGACTGTGCGTCTTCGACGACGGCGCTGTTGACGCTCGTCGGCGGCGTTGGTCTGCTGCCGTCCCCCGTCTCGTCCCTCATCAACGTGCTCACTGCCAGCGGCGCCGCGCCCCGGTTCACGTCGGCCGCGATCGCCCGCTCCGAACTTCCCGAATCGCCTCCTCCCCGCGCATAGCACCGTTCGATATTGGGCGGACACTTCCGTCCGCCCCTACAACCATTTGTTGTCGCCAAGTCGACCCGCTGTCGACTGGCAACGCGACATTTTGCAGAACGGCCTGCGTGTCGGGCCGGCGACGAACGTTTTTTGTAGCGGCCGGCCTGTGTGTCGGGCCGGTAACGAATGTCTTTCGTAGCAGCCGACCTGTGTCGGCCGGCTCGGAAAGGTCTCTATGCGTACGATATCGGCGGCCGTCTGGCTGACCGCCTTCGCGCTCGCGCTGCCAATGGCTGCGCGCGCGCAGGAAACGATTAATTCCGCCAGTCTCAGCGGACGGGTGACCGATCCCCAGGGCGCGGTGGTGCCTGGCGCGCTGGTCATTGCGCGGCAGACGGAAACCAATGTGACGGCGGAAACGACCACAGACCAGAGTGGCCGCTTCCGGTTTCCCTACCTGAAAGTCGGACCGTACGAAGTGACGGTCGACCTGCAGGGATTCGTCCACACCACGCGACGTCTGACGCTGACGGTCGGCTCGGCGTTCGACCTGTCCGTCTCGCTCGCGCTTGCCGGTGTCGATACCAGCGTGACAGTAACCAGCCAGGGAACGGTGCTCGAGGCGGCGCGCAGCCAGCTCGCCGGGACGGTGTCACAGGCCGAAGTCAAGAATCTGCCGATGAACGGCCGCAACTTCCTCGACCTGGCGCTGCTCGTGCCCGGCGTGTCGCCCACCAACGTTGGCAGCACGCAGCTGTTTGCGGAGACCTCGGCTGTGCCCGGCGGCGGCCTGTCGGTCGGCAGCCAACGCAACTTCTCCAACAGCTTCATCGTCGACGGACTCTCGGCGAACGACGATGCCGCGGGGTTGAGCGGCATTCCGTACGGCGTAGACGCGGTGGATCAGTTTCAGGTGGTCACGTCGGGCGGCCAGGCGGAGCTGGGTCGCGCGCTCGGCGGCTACATCAACGTCGTGACGAAGAGCGGCACGAATGTGACGCACGGCGATCTCTACGACTACGTGCGCGACGACCGCTTCAACGCGCCGAATGCGCTGACGGGCACCGTGCTCCCGATGCATCAAGACCAGTACGGCGCCAGCCTCGGCGGACCGATTCTGCGCGACCGGACGTTCTACTTCGCCAACGTCGAGCAGCGGCGGCTGGATCAGACGGGCCTGGCGACGATTTCGTCCGCCAACGTCGACGCGATCAACACGCGGCTTGCGGCCGTCGGTTACCCGGGATCGCCGGTCAGCACGGGCGTGTATTCGAACCCGGTGAACAGCACGAACCTCTTCGGGAAGGTCGACCACCAGGTGAGCGGAGCGGACGAGCTCGGAGTGCGTTACGCCCTGTATCACGTGACGTCGACGAACTCCCGCGGCGCTGGTGGCCTGAGTGCGCCGAGCGCGTCTGCCAGCCTGGACAACATCGATCAGACGATCGCGTTCAGCAACACGTTGAGCCTGTCGTCGCGAACGGTCAACGAAACGCGCGCGCAGTTCACGTACGGCGATCTTCAGGCTCCGCCCACCGATCCCGTCGGTCCGGCGGTCAGCATCGCGGGCGTGGCATCGTTCGGCACGCTCTCGGGCAGTCCGACGCGCAGGGTGAACAAATTGTCCGAACTGGTCGACAACCTGTCGCACCAGGCAGGCGCGCACGCCCTGCGAGCCGGCGTCGACGTGCTCTACAACAGCGACACGATCACGTTCCCGCGATCGAATCGCGGCGCCTACACGTTCTCGTCGCTCGCAAATTTCCTGTCCGGCACGTACAACAACGCAGGCTTCACGCAGACGTTCGGCGCCACGGTCGTCTCTCAGACGAATCCAAACATCGGCATCTACGCGCAGGACGAGTGGGCCGTTGCGCCGAGCCTCACGGTGAATGCCGGACTCCGGTACGACCTGCAATTTCTCCAGACCATCAACACCGATCGGAACAACGTGTCGCCGCGCCTGGGCTTCGCATGGACGCCGTCCGCTTCGCGGCGCACCGTGATCCGCGGCAGCGCGGGATTGTTTTACGACCGGGTCCCGCTGCGCGCGTTGGCCAACGCGTTGCTGTCGGCCGGCAACACGACCGACCTGACCAACCTGCAGCAGAACAGCGTCAGCTTGTCCCCCGGCCAGGCCGGCGCTCCCGTGTTTCCGAACGTCCTGAGCGCGGCGGTGCCGTCGGTCACCCTGACGAACCTGACGACGATGAGCCGCGACATGCAGAATGCCTATTCGCGCCAGGCGAGCGTGGAAATCGAGCAGCAGATCGGCGAGCGCACGACGATCAGCGCCGGGTATCAGTACACGCGCGGCGTCGACCTGATCATCTCGGTGAATCAGAACGTGCCGTCCTGCGTGCCCGCCGGCACCAACAACGGCTGCCGTCCGATCGCCGCCTATGCCAACAACAGCCAGTACTCGCCTCTCGCCGAGTCGAGCTATCACGGGCTGCACGTGTCGTTGGTCGAGCGGCCGGCGCGATGGGGCTACTACCGCGTGTCGTATACGTGGTCGAAAGCGATGGACGACGTGGGCGAGTTCTTCTTCAGCTCGCCGATCGACCCCTTCGATCTCTCCAAGGACTGGGGGCGATCGGACGATGATCAACGGCATCGTCTGGTGCTCAATGGGGCGATCCATTCGTCGCTGGATCCAGCGCGAAGCGCTTGGGAGCGGCTCAGTCACGGTTTTCAGTTGAGCAGCATGATCCAGTACTACTCGGCGCTGCCGTTCAATATCACGTCCGGCGTCACGACCCTTCAAGGGACTGCGGGCCGGCCGACGGTGAACGGCGCATTCATCGCGCGAAATGCCGGGACCGGTCCGGACTTTTTCAGTCTCAACGCCAGGCTGAGCCGCTCGTTCAAACTGGTCGATCGTGTGCAGATGGAAGCCCTCGTCGAAGGCTTCAATCTGACCAACCGCGTGAACGTCGTGACGGTGAATGGAAATTTCGGATCCGGCGCGTATCCAACGAATCCTTCGTCCACGTTTGGACAGGTGACCGCCGTCAGCGATCCGAGAACCTTCCAGGTCGCGTTGCGATTGAGATTTTAGAAGGGCAGGAGGGGCAGGAATGGCTGGAAGGGTAGGAGGGGCGGGAATGGCTCGAAGGGCAGGACTGGCAGGAATGGCTTTGGCCTTGGCGGCCGCGTGTGTGGCCGTCACGTTGACAGCGGCGCCAGCGACGGTTGCCACGGTGCCGGCAACAATGACGGTCGGCGTGCCGCAGCGGGCAAACGCCAACGTGTCGGTGGCGGCGGATGGCGCGTTCGTCGCGATCGCGTGGAGCGCGGCGCCGTCAAGCGGGGCGACCGACATCTTCGCTGCCGTGAGTACCGATGGCGGCCGCGCGTTCGGACCACCGGTGCGGGTGAACGACGTGATCGGCGATGCGCGCGTGAGCGGTGAGCAGCCGCCTCGCGTGTCGCTGGCGCATCATCTGTCCGGCGCACCAGGTCTCACTGTGGTATGGACCACCAAGGGCGCGAACGGGACGACGCTCATGCAGGCGCGGTCGAAGGATGGCGGACGGACGTTCGATCGCGCAATGGTCGTGCCTGGCAGCGACGCGGCGGGGAATCGTGGCTGGGAGGCGATCGCCACCGACGCGCACGGCGCGGTCGACGCGGTGTGGCTGGATCATCGCGAGCTCGCGCAAGACGCTGCGCACATGTCCGAGATGCATCACGAGCCAGGCGGTGGCAAGCCGGACGGCGTGGCGATGGCGCAGCGGTCGAAGCTGTACTTCGCCGCGCTCGATGGATCGGTTCCGCCGCACGCGATCACCGGCGGCGTGTGCTACTGCTGCAAGACGGCGCTCGTCTCGGCGGACGGCGCAGTGTACGCGGCCTGGCGCCACGTGTATCCCGGCAACATCCGCGACATCGCGTTCACGCTGTCGCGCGACGGCGGCCGTACGTTCGCCCCGCCGATTCGCGTCAGCGAGGACAAGTGGGTCCTGGAAGGCTGCCCGGACGATGGCCCGTCGATGGTCATCGATCGCGAGCATCGCATTCACATGGTCTGGCCGACGCTGCTGCAGGAGGAAGGCAAGGATCCGAATCTCGCGCTGTTCTACGCGACGTCGAGCGACGGCCGATCGTTCACGCCGCGCGCGCGCATTCCGACGGAAGGCACGCCGCACCATCCGCAGATCGCGCTCGATGCCGCCGGGCGCGTGGTCGTGGCGTGGGACGAGCTCGCGGGCGGTACGCGGCACGTCGCATTCGCGCGCGCAATGGACGCGCGAGCAGCGGGGCCGGCGAGCTTCTCGCGGGAGGTGCTCAGCGGCGCGGAGCCGGCAATGTACCCTGCGATTGTGCGCGTGAGCGATGGCGTGATCGTCGTGTGGACCAGCGGGACGCCCGCTGCCTCGGTGATCCGCGTGACGCGCCTGGCGACCTCGTCGTAGCGCGAAGCTCTCAGCCGAGCGCCGCCTCGCACCGAGACGCTCGGCTGAAGCCTTCGCCGGAACGCTCGGCTGAAGCCTTCGCGCTACGCCTTCCCGCTTGACCGACCAAATCGGTCGGAGTTATGCTGTCGATCTGAAATTGAGACTCAGTCTCACTTACGAACCGCTGGGCCGACGCGCGAACCAGCAGGTTCGCTTTGGGCCGGCACATCGGCCGGCCTCTACGGAAATCTCAACGTAGGGGCGGACCTGCGTGTCCGCCCTGGACCGGCACATCGGCCGGCCCCGACCCAGTCTCTGAAGAAAGGCGGACCAGTATGTCCGCCGAGAAGGCCCCGCCGGGTGGTGACACACCCGGCGGGATGCCGAACGCAGGGTCCGATCAGACCGTTCATCACACGCGTGGCGCATGACGCGTCCGGCTTCTTCATTTTACTGGAAGCCCGTCATCGCACGCCCAATGAGGAGCCGTGCTCATGACGAGGAAGGCCGCTCGGAAGAAGCGCAAAAGGGAAACCGCACAATCGCCCACCCGCATCGCGCCGCGCAGCGCCTCGTCGTGGATGGCGATGGGCGTGCTCGTCGCTTCGACGACCTTCGGCGCCCGAAACGTCCACGCACGTGAGCTCGCCGCCGTGCTGCGCGCCAGCGACGAACGCCGCGCGCAGCTCTCGGCTGTGACGCCGCGCGCATATTCCCAGGAAGCAGTCCATGCATCGGCGCACGACGAGCCGATGCGCCGCTTCGACATCCCCGGCGGCACGCTCGACACCGTGCTCGCCGCGTTCACGCAGGCGACGGGCGTGTCCACCCAGCTGCCGAGCGCGGAGGGCGTCGGCAGCCTGTATTCGCCCGGCGTCGTCGGCACCTTCACGATCGAGCAGGCGCTGCAAGCGCTGCTGAGCGGCACGTCGCTCAGTGTTCGGACGATCGCGCCCGACCGCGTGGCGCTCGAATTTCACATGGAGGCCGCGTCGGTGGACGTGACGGCGGCGGCTCCGGTCGGCATCTCGCCGAAGTACGCGGCGCCGCTGGTCGATACGCCGCAGTCGATCGACGTGATCCCGGCACACGTGCTGGCGGAACAAGGCGTGACGACGCTGCGAGACGCCGTGCGCAATGTCGCCGGCATCAGCCTGGCGGCCGGCGAGGGTGGCTCACAGGGGGACAACCTCACGATCCGCGGCTTCACGGCGCGCAACGATATTTTCATCGACGGCATGCGCGACTTCGGCAGCTACTACCGCGATCCGTTCAATCAGGAAGAGGTTCAGGTCCTCAAGGGGCCATCGTCGGTGACGTTCGGCCGCGGTTCGACAGGCGGCGTGGTGAACCAGGCGAGCAAGACGCCGCATCTGACGCCGGGGCTCGGGGGCACCGTGAGCCTCGGAACCGACCAGACGCGCCGCGTCACGGTGGACGTCGATCAGCCGCTGCCCGACCTCGGCACCGGTGCGGCGTTCCGCCTCAACATGATGGCGCACAGCGCGCACGTTGCCGGTCGCGACGAAGCCGAGAGCGGCCGCTTCGGGCTTGCGCCGTCACTGGCGCTGGGGCTCGGCACGCCGACGCGGACGATCCTGAGCTATTTCCATCAGTCCGGCAACGACACGCCCGATTACGGTATTCCCTGGCTGTTCGCCGAGCCGGCGCCTGTCGACCGCGCCAATTACTACGGCTTCCAGGCGAACAATTTTCTGCGGACCCGTGCCGACATCGCCAACGCGAAGGTTGAGCACGACTTCAACGGCGCGCTGAGCGTCACCAACCAGGCGCGTTACGCGAGCTACTCGCGCGACGCACAGATCACCGAAGCGAAAGTGGCGGCCACGATTACACCGGCGACGCCGCCAGACGCGATCATGGTGACGCGCAATCAAATTGCGGTCAGCAGCGTCGAGTCGCTCTTCCAGGAGCAGTTCGACGCGACCGTGCGCTTCCACACCGGTGCCCTGAAGCACACGCTCGTCGCCGGGGTCGAAGTCGGGCGCGAGACGTCCGATCCGACGCGGCCGACGTTCAGCGATGTGCCGGGGACGAGCCTGCTGCATCCCGACGAGCGTCAGCCCTTCGCAGGCACATCCACGATCACGTCGCGTGTCCAGGCGACCGCGCTGAGTGCCGGCGTCTACGCGCTCGACACCGTGGCGCTCGGAAGCCGGCTGGATCTGATCGGCGGCGCCCGATGGGATCGCTTCGACGCGTCGTATGCGCAGTCGGTCGCACCGGCCAGCGCATTCAACCGCGTGGACACCATGCCCAGCTGGCGCGGGGCGATCGTCTACAAGCCAGGAACCGCGGCCAGCGTCTATTTCGATTACGGCACGTCGTTCAATCCCTCTGCCGAATCGCTCTCGCTCAGCGCGAGCACGGCGAACACGCCGCCCGAATCCAACACGACGTACGAAGTCGGCAGTAAATGGAATCTGCCCCACAGGCTGTCGCTGCGCGGCGCGATCTTTCGGACGGACAAGACGAACGCCAGGGAACCCGATCCAAACAATCCCCTGCAGAACGTGCTGTCTGGTCAGCAACGCGTGAACGGCGCCGAGCTCGAAGTGGACGGCCACATCACCGATCGCTGGCAGATTCTTTCGAGCTACGCCTTCATGGACGCCATGCTCGTGAAGTCGGCCGCCTACCCGGCGGCGATCGGCGCGCAGCTCGCCAATGTGCCGCGGCACTCGTTCAATGCATGGAGCACGTTCGATCTGCCATGGCATCTGCAAGTGGGCGGCGGCGCACGCTACGTGGGCCGGCGTACCGCAAGCTCCACGGTGCCGCTCGATCCGTTCACCGGTCTCGTGAAAGCGCTGCCCGGCTATTGGACGTCGAGTGCCATGGCGAAGCGTCCGCTGACGCCGCGGTTCGATCTGCAGCTGAACGTGGAGAATTTGGCCGACGCCTACTACTTCGATCAGCTGCATCCCGGTCACATCGTCCCTGGGCCCGGCCGGTCGGCACTGCTCGGTCTCGCGTTCAAATTCTGATCGACGCGAGGAGACATCCATGCTCTTGGCGATTCCCGATGTATTGACTCCGGAACAGATCGCGGAGGCCCGACAGGTGTTTCGCGACGCCGAGTGGATCGACGGCCGAGTCACGGCCGGCCATCAGTCGGCGCGCACCAAAGACAACCGGCAATTGCCGGAGGATCATCCCGGCGCCCGGCGGCTGGGCGCGATGATCCTCGAGGCGCTCGGGCACAACGCGCTGTTCATTTCGGCCGCGCTGCCGTCGCGGGTCTTTCCGCCGCTCTTCAATCGGTACGAAGGCGGGCAGGCCTTCGGCAGCCACGTCGACAATGCGATCCGGCAGGTCGCCGGCACAGGTCATCGCATCCGCACTGATCTGTCCGCGACGTTGTTCTTCAGCGAACCGGACGCTTACGACGGCGGCGAGCTGCTCATCGAGGACACTTACGGCGTTCACTCCGTGAAGCTGCCGGCCGGTCACATGGTCTTGTATCCGTCGACGAGCCTGCACCACGTTCGCCCGGTGACGCGCGGCGCGCGCATTGCGTCGTTCTTCTGGATTCAGAGCATGGTGCGCGACGATGGCGAGCGGGCGTTGTTGTTCGATCTGGACACGGCGATTCAGCGGATCAATCACGAAACGCCGGATCACGCGGCGGCCGTTCAGCTGACGGGCGTTTACCACAACCTCGTGCGCCGGTGGGCCGAACTGTGAGAACACGGCCGTGGCGCAGGCGACGCCGCGACAAATACCGTGCCCCCCGGGGGGGGGTGACAATCAATGACATCAGCGCTCCGATATTCCTGTCTACAATGGAAATCGCGCGTTTATTGCGTGTTTCACCTATCAGGAGGAGCGACGATGGGAAGGTCCGTACTACTGGCTGTCGCGGCCACGAGCATGCTCGCCATTGGCGTCATGGCCAATGAAAAGCCGTCGGATGCGTACGTCAAGTCGATGAAGGAGACGAATGCGGCTGCGCAGAGTCTCAAGAAGAACCTCGAGGCGAAAGACTACGACGGCGTGGCAAAGGACGCGGCAACGCTGAAGACGCTCTTCTCCGGCACGGAGGAGTTCTGGACAGCACGGAAAGCGGACGACGCCATTGCCGCCGCGAAGGCGGGTGTGACCGCGGCCACCGATCTCGAAACCGCGGCGAAGGCCAAGAACGCCGAAGGCGTGACGACCGCGGCGAAAGCCGTCAACGCCACGTGCAAGACCTGTCACGACGCGCACCGCGAGCGGCTGCCGGACGGGACGTCGGAGATTAAGTAGGGCAGGAAGGGCAGGAAGGGCGGGACGGGCCAGACCGGCCGGACGGGTCGGTTAGGCAGGAGGGGTCGGATAGGCCTTCCTGCCTCCCATCCACCCGTTCCCGCCTATCCAGCCTTTCCCGCCCTAATCGATTCTGTATTTCGCCAGGTAGTACGACAGTGCGCGCTGGCTGATGCCCATCAGCTCCGCGGCGTCTTTTTTGATGCCCCCCGAGCTGTCGAGCGCACGGCGGATCGTCTCCCGTTCCACCCATTCGATGTTCTGACGCAGCTTGAGCGACGGCAGTCCTGACGTCTGCGGCGCCGCCGCGCCGAGCACGGAGATCGCACGGGCGCTGATCGCCGGCCCCGGCGACAGCACGACGGCGCGCTCGATGGTGTTCTCCAGCTCGCGCACGTTGCCCGGCCAGTCGTACTGCTGCAGCCGGGCCAGCAGCGCATCGTCGATCCGGTCGAGTCGCCGCCCGATGCGCTGCGCGTGCTTGCGGACGAAGTGCTCGACGAGCGGCGGAATGTCGTCGCGCCGCTCGCGCAGCGGCGGAATCTCGATCGGGATGACGTTCAGCCGGTAGAACAGATCCTCCTGAAACTTGCCATCGGCAACCATCTGCCGCAGATCGCGATTGGTCGCGGCGATGACGCGGAGATCGACCTTCTCGGTCCGCTCAGCCCCCAGCGGCTCGAATTCGCGCTCCTGCAGCACGCGCAGCAGCTTCGATTGGAGCGTGAGGCTCATCGTCCCGATCTCGTCGAGAAAGATGGAGCCGCCGTCGGCGAGAGCGAAGCGTCCCTTCTTCGACGTCGTGGCGCCGGTGAACGCGCCGCGCACGTGCCCGAACAACTCGGACTCCAGCAGCGTCTCGGGAATCGCGGCGCAGTTGACCTTGATGAGCGGCATGCCGCGCTGTGCGCTGCGATCGTGGATGGCGCGCGCGACCAGCTCTTTGCCGGTGCCGGTCTCGCCGGTGATGAGCACCGTCGATTTGGTCTCGGCCACGAGCTCGGCGCGGCGAATCACTTCCTCCATCGCCCGGCTGCGGCCGATGATCCCGTAGTGATCGAACTGCTCGTCGCGCTCGCTGAGCAGGTAGCGGTACTCGGTCCGCAGCCGCTGATGCTCGAGCGCCCGCCGCACGACGACGAGGAGCTCGTCGATCTCGAACGGCTTCTGCAGATAGTCGAGCGCCCCCAGCTTCATCGCTTCGAGCGCGCTCTCGACGGTGGCGTGGGCGGTCATCATCAGAATCTGCGGGCGCTCGCTTTCGGGCGCCGCGGCCACGTACTCGCGGATCAGATCGATCCCGCCGATGTCCGGCATCACGTTGTCCACGAGGAAGACGTCGAACGGTCGCTCGCCGAGCAGCCGCTGCGCCTCGCGCGGGCTGGTCGTGTCGACCACCTCGTGGCCGTCGTCCCGCAGCGCGCGGCCGAGCATTTTCAGGATTTTTTCTTCATCGTCGACGACGAGAATGGAGCCACGCTGTGTGGTCATGAAGGTCCGGTGGGGGAAAGGGGCAGGTCGATGCAGATTTCGGTGCCTTGGTTCGGTGTACTCATCACGCTGATCGTGCCGCCGAGCCCCTCGACGATGTTCTTGGCAATGGGCAGGCCGAGCCCGGTGCCGCCGCGTTTGGTCGTGAAATACGGATCGAACACCCGCGCGAGATTTGCGGGCTCGATGCCGGCGCCGCGATCGGCGATCACAATCGTCGCACGATCCGTCGTGCGCCGTGTGGTTATCGAGACGAGCGGTTCGGGCAGGTCCACAACAACGTGCGGCGGGTTCGAACGTTGCAGGCCGGGGCCTTTGGACCCGGCTGCCGCTGATTCTGTGCGTCCGATCACGGCGTGACGCGCGTTCACGATCATATTGACGAGCGCCAGCCGCAGACGCTCGGCATCGGTGACGACGGCCGGCAGCGTGGCGTCGAGGCCGACATGGACCGCCGGACCCTCGCCGGCCGCTTCGGCGGCGGCGGCCGATTCGCGGCAGAGCGCGTTCAGATCCACCGGCGCCAGCTCGAAATGGATCGGCCGTGCGAAGTCGAGCACCTCGTTCACAATCCGGTTGAGGCGCGTCACCTCTTCGTCGATGTCGGCCGCGGCTTCCGCGACCGCCGCCGCGCTCGGACCAGGCTGGCGCAGTCCGTGCAGCGACGCCTTGATGATCATCAGCGGATTCCGCACTTCGTGCGCGATGACCGTCGACAGGCGTCCCAGCGAGAGCAGACGCTCCTTCTGCGACATCTCGCGCTGAAAGCGGGCGATGGAGTCGGTCAGCGTGTTGAACGTCGTTGCGAGCAGCCGCGCGTCTTCGTCGTCCCAGCGGCTGGCGTGGCGCAATGCGATCTTGCGCGTGAGATCGCCGGTCGCGGCGACCTCGCGCATCACGTCGGTGATCGCCGCGAGCGGACGCGTGATCGACCGCGCGACCGCGAAGCTGAGCATCGTCGCCAGGACCACCGCCAGCGCCGCGGTGATGGCGAGCTCGGTGTGAATCGCCTCGAGGAAGCGGAGGTGCTCGGTGCGCGATCGCAGAATCAGCACGACCGGACCGGCGCCCGGCACGCTCGCCGCGCCGGGGCCTGCCGACAGCGGCTGCGGCAGCACGACGTATTCCTCGCTGGCGATCTGCACACGCGAGGTGCCGGCGTGGCGCAGGCGATCGGAGAGCGCCTCCTGAGCGTCGTGGGTCAGCGTCGTCGCGAGGATCTGGCCGTCCATGCCGAACGCAATGTCGCTGCCGGTGATCTGCTTCAGCTCCGCGGCCAGCGCGTGATCCAGCCGGAAGCCGACGCTGAGGGTGCCGAGAATCTCCGGATGCGCCCGGCCGATGGTGATCGGCACGGTCACCAGCTGCAGCACGCTGTCGGGCTGCGACAGGAGGCTGAAGCCTTCGCGGCCGCCGAGCGCCTCGCGGATCGCGGGCTGCTGCGCCATGTTCGACGCGGCGCGACCGGAGACGCCCACCGTCGCGAGCACCGCGCCCGTCTTGCCGGTGACGAGCAGGAGATTCGACTTGAGCTGATCCTGATAGCCGGCAGCGACGTCCTGCACCGTCGGCGGATCGTTGGTGTCCACGGCTGCTTTGAGCGTCGGCGCATCCGCAATGAACCGCGCCATCGTCGTGAACGTCTCGGTGCGCGTGGCGCGGAGCTGATCGATCTGCGCTCCCGTCGTGACGATCTCGCGCAGGAGCGCGCGCTCCTCCTCGCGCGTGACGCGAACGTTGACGAGATAGATCGCCGCGCCGATCGAGAGCACCGCGAGCAGTGCGCTCGTGAGAAAGATACGGCCGCGGAGCGACGAGAGGAGCGTCATCGCAGGGTGAAATCCAGTTCCGCCGCACCGCCGTCGGGCACGGTGATCGGCTGGGCGTCGGACGACACGCCCTCGTTCCAGGCGATCACGTTGTAGGCGCCCGGCGGCACGTTCTCGATGCGGTACCGCCCTTCCGCGTCGGTGACGGCGAAGAACGGGTGACTGAACACCAGAATGAACGCGTTCATGTGCGAATGAATATCGCAGAAGACGCGGACGATGCCCGGGCGATCGAAGCGGACGGAGCGCGAATGGCCGACGGCGTAGCGGCCCAAATCGAACCGCTCCGTCTTCGAGAGCGAGAAGACGTTGTGGTAGATGCGATCGGAATTCGGGAAGTCCACCGTCGTGCCGGTGGTAATCGCCAGCACGTGCGGGACGAACGTTTCGTTGCGCTGGTCCATCACCGCGCGGCCGCCGTCGGTCTGCTCGAACGCGCCGCGCGGCGCCGAGTCGAGGTAGACCACCGACTTCAGGCGATCCGGCACATCGCGCGCGGGCGGCTGGCCGAGATCGGCGACGCCGGGGCGGCGCTCGATCGCCGGGGCGACGCGGCGCAGCTCGACCCGGCCGCGGATCGCGCCGCTCCGCGCCGCGGCGCCCGTGCCTGCGGCGCCAACCACGACGATCACGAAGGTCACGACGGTCACGACAAAAAGGACGTACGGATGCTCCTGTGTCCTTGGTGTCCTCGGTGTCCTTTGTGTTGAGGGCGTTCGCATCAGAACCAGAACACCAGTTGGGCGGCAGGAACGTTCAGGGTCGGTACTCGCACGGTGTCGCGCGTGTCGTGCTGAAACGAAACCTTCAACAGCAGATTGCGCTGAAGCGAATAGCCGCCGCCCACCTCGATCCGCGTGACTGGCGCGTCCCACGTGGTCCGGATGCCGGTGCCGGTGACTTCGCTGAAACCGAGATGGTCGAGCCGCGCGGCCGCGTAGAGTCCCGGCCGGATCTTGTAGCGTCCCTCCAGCGACGAGCCGAGCGCACTGAGCGGACCGTCGAGGAACGGCGCGCGCACTTCCGGCAGCGTCCACCGGCTGTAGATCGTCTCGAAGCGCACGAGGTAATAGTCGCGCGAATACTCGACGTCGGCGCCCCACGCCGTCTGCCGGAAGTCGCCGTCGTGCCCGTCGCCAACCGCGCCGCGCGCCGCGGCGGAGCTGACAAACGGCCCGCTCGACGCCGAGGCGCCGACGATCAGGCCGGCCGCCGGATGCAGCGAGACGCGCCCCGCGAACTGGCGCCCGCTGTTATCGTCCTTGAACAGCGGATTCGAAATCGTGCCGACGGTGACCGACGCGGTGGCGTCGATGAGATCGGTGGCCGCGTGCACCTGCACGCCGGTGTCCCACCGGAACGCGCTGGCGAGCGGGACACCGTGGTCCGGCGTCACGTTGCCGATGGGAAAGCTCGAGAGCCAGCCACGGCCGCGCATCTTGAGGAGATCGTCGACACTGGCTGGCAGCGCATCAGGACGCAGCGGGGTCAGATACTGGTAGGCGAGCGGGTAGCCAATCAGAAAGTTGTCGTTCGCGTATGTGCGCCGCGCGAACGCGCCGAACGTTGGCGGGATCCGGCCGGCCTGAATGTCGAACGCGCGATCGCGCCAAGGGCGAATCCGGACATAGAACGCATACGGCAGCGGGCTGTCCCCGTTTTCGCTCCGGAGCTCGCCGAGAAACGCGAAGTGATCGTTCGCCTTCAGGATCGCCGAGGCGTCGAGGCGCAGCAGCCGCAGCGCCGAGCGCTCGTAATCGGTATAGTTGTAGAAGCCTGGATCCTGCGGCGCGATGGATGCCGACACGTCGCCGCTCACCGTCAGGTGGCCATCGCCGAACACCAGAGGCTCGGACGGCAGCGTCTGGGCTCGGGCCGGTGTGCCGGCGCCGATCGCAGAGACGACGACCAGACCCGCAATCCGTGCGGCGAAGCCACAAATCCTCATTGCCGTATTGCAAATTATAATCCGCAGCGTGCGTGGTTATTTGACGGCGGCCGTTTTCGTGCTGGCATGCCATGCGGTGATCGGCGCGGAGTCGACGGACCGCCTGGCGCGGACGGTGACCGTGGCAGCCGGCACGCCCATTCATCTCAACGCCACGATCGCCGACGTGAGCATCACGGGGTCGGCGCGTCCCGACGTCAGCATCGAGATCGTGCGCCGCGCGCCGTCCCCAGCCGATCTGGCGCGCTATCCGGCGGTGATTGAGGCGCGGCCCGACGGCCTTCACATCGATGCCGTGCAGGCCGGCGAGGGCCGCGACGCGAATCTGAAGACGGAGATCGTCATCGCGGCGCCGTCGAGCGCCGTGTTTCAGGCGATCCGCGTCTTCGAGGGGCGCGTGTCGCTGACCAACCTGATCGGCGCATGCGACGTCGACCTGCGGCGCGGCGCGATCACGGCGACGCAGCTGGCCGGCCGCATCCGTCTCGAAGCCGGCCTCGGCAGCGTGGACGTGCGCGACTCGGCGCTCACCCGCGGCGGCATGATGCGGCTGCGCGTCTTCAACGGCCCGGTGCGCGTGCGCTTCGCCAAGGCGCCTGCCAGCGGACGCATTCTTGCGCTGACCTTCAATGGCACGATCACCTCGGATATTCCCCTGACGATGAAGGACCAATTCGGTCCGCGGTTCGGAGAGACGACGATCGGCGACGGCGATCCGGTGATGTCGATCGACGTCGTCAAGGGCAACATCGCGATCAACGCGCCGCGACCGTAATACCCAAAAGTTTGCCACAGAGTCACCGAGTCACAGAGAAGACCCGTCTCGAAAGACCGCCACAACGCAGAACCTGCCGAGCCGCATCGTGAGCGCGCTGAGCGCGAGTCGACGGGCGTCGCGTTGCGACGCGCGCTATCGGAGTCGGGCCGGTTCGCGAATCGGCTCGAATTCCCGACGGTTCGTGAACCGACCCGATCCGACAGCGCCAGCCGGCCTGCCGTGCAGGCCGGCCCGTCGAGTCGCGCACGTCCGGGCCTCCGTGACTCTATGTCTCCGTGGCCTACCTCTTCGTGTTCTTCGTGTTCTTCGTGGTTTCGTGATGATCCGCCGGCTGTGTCGTCGTCCAGCGGATTTCCATCGTGCCGGCGACGAGCCGCGTCATCGTCGGGTCGGGGTACGGCGAGATCAGCGTGGTCGAGATGAAGCGGTCGCCGTCCTCCTGCCAGCCGCGGGCCACCCTGGGCCGCGTGCCGCCGTACAGCCGCGACAGCGCCGATCGCTCATACGATCCGGCTGTGCCGAAGGCCTCCAGCGGCGCGATGGCCTCGACGACGCCGTAGTGCGGACCGCCGGCCGCGACCATGTCCTCGATCGAGGCACCTGTCGTGCAGACCTCGTAACGGCCCATCACCGGGCGCGGCGGCGCGAACAGCCCGGCGAGCGCCGCGTCGCAGCTGACCACCGGCTGGGGCGCGGGCCGGTCCCCTTTCAGGGGGCCCTGCAAGGCGAGTATCATGAACAAATACGTGGCGTATATCATTTGTGAGCCGTGCATCGGCACGAAAGATACCGCGTGCGTGGACGTCTGTCCGGTCGACTGCATTCACCCCCGGAAGGACGAACCGGCGTTCGCGGCGGCCGAAATGCTCTATATTCATCCTGACGAGTGCATCGACTGCGGCGCGTGCGTTCCGGCGTGCCCGGTCGAGGCCATTTTTGCGCTCGACGAGACGCCGCACAAGTGGGCTGAGTTCATTTCGAAGAACGCGGAATATTACGACCGGACCTAGGACTCGGGATTTGGGATCCCGAATCCCGACGAGGATCACCCAATGGGCCTTATCGATCATCAGTTCGAAGACAACTTCATCACCACCAGCATCGACCGCGTGCTGAACTGGGCGCGCGAGTCGTCGATCTGGCCGATGGGGTTCGGACTCGCGTGCTGCGCGATCGAGATGATGGCGGCGTCGGCCTCGCGGTTCGACATCGCGCGCTTCGGCGCCGAGGTGTTCCGCGCATCGCCGCGACAATCGGATCTCATGATCGTCGCCGGCACGGTGACCAAGAAGATGGCGCCCGTGCTGCGGCGCCTCTACGATCAGATGCCCGAGCCGAAATGGGTGATCTCGATGGGCAGCTGCTCGAACGCGGGCGGCCCCTTCCCGACCTATAGCGTCCTGCAGGGCGTCGACAAAGTCGTGCCGGTCGATGTATACGTCTCCGGCTGTCCGCCGCGGCCCGAAGCACTGCTGTACGGTCTGATGCGGCTGCAGGACAAGATTCGCAAGGAAGGCACCGTGCTCCGGAAAGAGCGGATCATCATGTCGGGCGACAGCGAGCCGACGATAATCGGCGACCGCGCCTGAGCCATCAGCCGTGAGCCCTGAATCATGAATACGATCAAACGCTTCTTCAAGACCATCTTCCTGATCGACCTCGCCAAAGGGCTGTGGGTGACGTTGAAATACACGCCGCAGCCGGCGTTCACCTTTCAATACCCCGCGGAGCGGCGTCCGACCGCCCCCAGGTTTCGCGGCGTGCTGCGCCTGCAGACCGAACCGGCGACCGGCGCCCAGACGTGCATCGTCTGCGACCAATGCGCGAAGGCCTGCCCGGACGATTTGATTGCCCTCGGCGGCCACCGGGAGCCGGGCCTGAAGATCAAGGTCCTCGACTACTTCGACTTCAACCTGTCGCGCTGCAGCTTCTGCGGTCTGTGCGCGGAAGTCTGTCCGACCAAGCCGATCAAGGCGCTGATCATGAGCGAGGACTACGAGTTAGGCAGCTATGGCCGCGACACGCAGATCTTGCGCGTCGACCAGATGTACGACGGCGTCGCGATCGAGCACTACGCGCGGTAATCATTTTCGGAACGCCGCCTCATATTTCGCTTTTGGAAACGCGCCGCCCTGATTACACTAGCCTTCCCATTCATTGCGCTCGGCCCGGTTCTTGTAGGACGCCTCGGCACCTGACGGTTTGTTCGTTTTGGGGAGGATTCCGTGGGAAAAGTGCAGCGCGGCGTTCAGCTCGTGACGGCGTCAGCCCTGCTAGTGGCCGCGTCGTTTGTCATTCACGCGGACGCCCCTCCCTCGTCGCAGGCGTCTGAAATCCAGTTCCAGCTCGGGAATCTGCTGTACGCCGACGGACGCTACGGCGAGGCACTCGACGCTTATCAGAACGCCCTCAAGACGGCCGAGCCCGGCCAGCAGCAGCCGGCGCGTACAGGCGTCATTCAAATGGCGCTGCGCACAGCCGAGTTCGATCTGGCCCGCCGCGAAGCCGAAACACTGATCAAAGCGCAGCCGCGGAGCCCCGACGCGCTGGCGCTCTATGGCGATGCGCTCTGGTCGTCGGGCCTGTTCGAGCAGGCGGAGGCCAAATACCGCGACGCGCTGTCGTTCGACCCGCAGCTCGCCCGCGGACATCACGGGATGGCGCGATCGGCCGTCGCGCGCAGCCGGATGGACGAGGCGATGAACGAGGCGCAGGCCGCGCTGCGCCTGTCGCCGCGCGATCTCGAGATCCATCACACGGTCGGCACGATCTACGAGCGGATGCACAAGTACGAGGAGGCGGCCGGCGCCTACACGAACTACGTCAACCTGCTGCCCAACAAGGATCACAGCGAGAAGGCCGACTGGTCGCGCGCCGAGATCCGCTTCCTGCGGTCGTTCGGGCAGCGCGCGCCGTTCGAGATGGACCCGGGCGCCGACCAGATGCTCTACACGGTCGAGTTCAAGCTGGTGAACGAGAAGGTCGTCGTGCGCGCAAAGGTCAACGATGCCGGCGCGCAGGATTTCGTCGTGGACACCGGATCGGAAAACACCGTGATCACGCGCACCACGGCCCAGAAGCTGGGGGTCACCCCGGTCACCTACACGCTGAGCGCCGGCGTCGGCGACGTCGGCTTGCGCGGCCTTCAGCTGGCGCGGATCGATTCGCTCGAGGTGGGATCGCTCAAGCTGCGCAACGTGCCGTGCCTCATCAAGAATCCGCCGCTGCGCGATCTGCCGACGAAGGAAACCGAGAGCCTGTCGCCGCTGGCGCTCGGCTTCTCGATGACCATCGACTACAAGACGCACAGGCTCACGTTCGGCCGCCACCTGGCGCCTGAGCCGGCCGATTATGTGCTGCCGCTTCGGCTCTATCGCCTCGCGACGGTGCACGGGACCGTGGACGGCCTCCACCAGGCGAATTTCGTCGTCGACACGGGGGGCGAGGTGATCTCGATCAGCCAGGCGACGGCGACCGCCCTCGGCAAGCAGCAGCCGGCGAACCGCATCGCGCTGAAGGTGTACGGCACGTCGGGGTGGGACAAGGATGCGTTCCTGCTGCCGGGCGTCAATCTCGCCTTCGACGCGATCCACTACAACAATTTTCCGGTGGTGGTCCTCAACCTGAACGCGCCGAGCGCGCTGCTGGGCTTTCAGCTCGGCGGCATCGTCGGTCACAAGTTCTTGAGCAAGTACCGCGTCGGCATCGACCTCGAAAACAGCACGCTGCGGCTCAAAGCGGTTTCGTAGTACGCGGACCGTTCGCGGATCGTACAGCGCGTCAGTCGCGGGTCGCGGTCCGGTTGAAGCCGGACACGACGTCCAATGCTCTATGCGGTGGTGGCCGTGGCCTTCCTCTGCAGCCGCGACGCGCGCCTGGCGTGCGCTTCCTGGCAAACCCTTCGCTCTTCGTCGGTCTCCACAATCAGCGGCGGCACCAGCACGCGGCCGCCGTCGCGCGCGATCGCGACAAACGTCAGGAAGGCGCGACTCGTGAGCTGCCGTTTGCCGGTCAGTGTCTCCTCCGAGAACACATCGACCTGAACCTCCAGCGACGTCGTGAATGCGCACGTGACGTGCGATTTCAGGATGATCAGGTCGCCCACCTTGATCGAGTGCAGAAACTGGAGGTCGTCCACCGCCGCGGTCACGAGCAGGCTGCGGGTGTGGCGATGGCAGGCAATCGCACCGGCGATGTCGATGAGGTGCATCACCGTTCCGCCGAGAATGAATCCCAGCGGATTGGCATCGTTCGGGAGCACGACCTGCACCATCTCGGTGGCAGAGTCGGCAGAGCGCTTCGGCGTCAGGTCCATTCCGCCGATCCTATCTCACCCATAAGACGGGATCGATCCTGCGAGATCCTTCGTGTTCTTCGGGTCTTCGTGGTTCCTGTCGCATCGAATGTGTCGGCGCACGCTTAGAAGTCGTACCCAATCCACAGCGCGAAGCGCGCCTTGCGGAATTCCGCGCTGCCGCCGGTGGTCGCAAAGATGACATCCTCGTAGCCCTTGTTGAAGAGCGTGCGCCACGACCAGTCGAAGTGAATCGGGAAGCCGAGCGCGAAGGTTTCGAGCCCGAGGCCGTACGACGCGCGCGAATCCTGCAGGCGGAAGCCGGACACCGTCGTCGTCGGACCGTAAATCGGGAGCGGGACGCCGTTTGCGTCGTAGATGTAGTCGGTCCCGGCCGCGTTCACCTGGTTGCCGATGATGGGCGTGCAGGTTTCCGTCTTCGACGAGGCGAATTTGAAGCCGGTGGAGCCGCCGCATGGATCGGTGCTCGCCTGGTTGTTGAACCAGCCGGCGCCGAAGTTGGCGAAGAACACGCCGCGGACGCCGCCGATGACGCCAATCGGCGTCAGCGCGGCTTCGATGAGCGGGAAGCGGAGCTCGGCGTTCGCGAAGATGTCGTTCTGCCCGACGAACTGCAGGTAATCGTAACCGCGCATCTCCGAGTTGCCGCCGAAGTAGAGGAAGTCGGGGAAGTCGCCGACGCTCTTGAAGGCGCGAAGGCGCGTGGCGAGCACGCCGTTCGAGCCGATGCGCAGGTAGTGGCGGAGGTCCACGTCGAACGTCTGGCGCGAGAGCAGGCCGCCGATCTTCGGCGCGACGCTGTAGGAGAGCCGCATCGTATTGCCGGCCAGCGGTCCGTATTCGCGGAACACCGTGGTTTCCTGGACGAACGCGGCGCCGAAGGGCGCCAGCGTGCCGTTGCGGAAGATCTGGCCGCCGTACTGCTGCTGCTGGTACTGCTGCGCATACGCCGCGACGGTCGGGTCGTTGTAGGACTCGTCGATGTTGGCGATGCCAGCCGAGAGCTCGATGCGGCGGTACCGGTCGAAGGGATAGATGCCGATCGCCGTGCCCCCTTTGACCGAGCTCGTCGCCGTCGCCTGGTCGCGGCTGAAGATCGGCGCCAACGCCGGATTGTAGAACACGCCTCCGGTCTGGCCGTAGAAGAATTGCGTCTGCGAGTAGCCCTGAAACGCGTACTGGAAGCGCCGCGAGAGGTTCACATACGACGCCGAGAGCGTGCGGTATTGGAGAATCGACGCGGCGTAGATGTTGAACTCCTGATCGCCGAGCACGTCGCCGAAGCTGACGGCCGACCCGCCGAAGATGTCGCCGTTGCTCGTCACGCCGATGTTGATCGGCGGACGTCCCTGAAGGAACATCTTCTCGAACGTGCCCTTCTTCCGATCGTTCTCCGCCACGATCGTGTGCTGCAGCGGCGCCTGGAAGTCGATGATCGGCCCCGGCTCGCCGAAGTCCGACGTCGCCGCCGTGTGCAGCGGCTCCTTGCGCTCGAGCGTGTGGATGGTGAACTCGCCCTTGTAGTACGAAATGAACGCGATGCGGCTCGCCTTGGCGTCGTTCGTGTTCATCACGACCGGCGACCAGTTGCCGCCGATGGCGTCGGTGTACTGCCGCAGCTCGCCCGTCGGCATATCGAGCGTCCAGATGTTGAAGATGTTGCCGTTCTTGGCCACCTCGGGTTCGAGCGGCACGGCCGGATCGGTGGCGGTCGACGCGAACACCAGCGTGTTGTTGTCGATGAACTGCGCCGACGTCTCATCCTGCGTGCCGAAGGTGAGCTGCGTCTTCTTCCCCGTGTCCAGATCGAGCCGGAACAGCTTCTGGTTCGCGCTCACGCGTGCGTTGTAGACGATGAACTTCCCGTCCGGCGAGTAGACGGGCCCGTAGTCTGCGAACGCATCGTTGGTGAGATTGGTCACCTCCTGGGTGGCGAGATTGACGGTGAAGATGTCGCCGACCGCGCCCCGGAGCCCGGCGAACGCGATCGTCTTGCCGTCGGGCGAGAAGCACGGCGACTCGGGTCCGTCCACCGACTTCAGCGGGATGCGCTCCTCGATGGTGCGCGTGAGGACGTTCTGCAGCACGAGGGTCCGCTCTTTCGCGGTGCGGACGAAATACGCGATCCGATCGCCTTTCGGGGACCACGACAAGTACGGCATGATGTTGGTCCGCTCACCGCGCAGGACGACGTGATCGAAGCCCATGTCCTTGTCGAAGCCGCTCGTGAGATTGCGGACCACCGACCCATCCTTCGCCGACAGCAGGACGATGTCGACCTCCTGATCTTTCCGGTTGATGGTGACCGCAGCGATCAGATCCCCGGACGGCGACGCCGCGATCGATAATGCCTCGGCGAACGCCGTTTTCTCCTTGTTCGGCGCGAGATCCCGTCCATAGTCGGCGGGCCGCTCCTTGTCGCGGAACGGCTTGAATCGATCTTTCAGGTACCGCTCGAAGGCCTGGTCGAATTCCTCCTTTTTCATCTGGAACGCCTCTTCGTAGGCGTCCTCGCCGCCGCCGATTACGCTCTTGCGCAGGGCGAACAGAAATTGCCGGACGCCCTCCTTGCCCCACTTCGCCTCGATGAATTCGTACACGGCGTGCCCGAGGTTGTAGACCAGCAGCGCATTGCCCGTGTTGCCGTACCCCTCCATTTCGGACATCTTCGGCACGATGTCGGCGACCGCGGCGTCGCGGACCTCCATCAGATCCGTGGAGCTCCACTGGCCGCGCTCGTAATCGGCGCCGCCTTCGTTGACCCACAGCGGAATGTTTCGCCGGATCAACTGCTGCGGGATGATGTCGAATTGAAATTGGTGCGTGAGCTCGTGCGTGATGAGACCGTAGAGTTGATCCGGTGGATCGTCAATCGGCACGAGCATGCGCTGCCGCATCGGCTCGGCGAACGCGCCGACCCCTTCCTGCGCCGCGCCCGGGTCGACGTTCTCCTGCTCGAACTCGCTGTGCGTCTTGAAGAGGATCAGTTGGATCTTCGACGACAGGTCGTGCTTCAGATCCCCGCTGATCTGCTGGTAGGCGCTTTCGGCGTAACCGGCGATGCGCTCGAGGTGCTTCTGGATCGCGGGGTAGTAGTAAATCTCGAAGTGATCGGTCTTGTAGATGTGCCACTCGAACGTGTCGTAGTGGATGTTGTTCTTCCCGAAGTACGGGACCATGGACGTCTGCGCTGACGCGACATGCGTGTGGCCGGCGACCACGGCCGCCGTGATCCATGTGAGGAGTGACAGGCGACGCAGCGACCGCGCGCGCATACGCATAGGTGATCCTTCGGGTCCGAGTCAGTGCGAAACGGCGAATGGCTGCGATCTTACTGGTACGCCGACGGCCCTGCAAACGCTGATCCGGTGCTCGGCCGCGTGAACGCGACGACTACGGCCACGGAACGAATGGTGGCAGAATGAGAGGCGGGCCGGTGTCCTCAGAACATGGCGGATCGCCATCTGCCGGCGACATCTGGCGGCGATCCATCGGCTTGGAATAAACCAGGACGCGCGGGGGTTTTCATCATCTGCGCGCGCGGAGACATGCGCATTCGCCGAGGTCCACCCCCATCGACCCGTGCGTCCGGCCCTGCGCCGGTGCGCGGTGCGGCGTTTGAGGCCGATGCGCTCGCACAGCTCGACAGTCTCTACCGGACCGCGCGGCGCCTCACGCGCAACGCGGCCGACGCCGAGGATCTCGTGCAGGATACGTTTCTGAAGGCGTTTCGGGCCGCCGATCGCTTCGAGCCGGGCACGAACCTGAGGGCGTGGTTGTTCACGATTCTCCACAACGCCGCGCGCAACCGGGCTCGTGACCACGCGCGCGACGCCATCGTGATCGATAGCGAAGCGGTTGAGCGAGCGGCCCAGCTCGCGCCGGGCGCGGGTCAGCCGGCGCCGGGTGGGACGCCCGAGTCGCTGCTGGTCCGCGAGACGCTCGGGCCCGAACTGCAGGCGGCGATCGACGCCATGCCGGACGCCTTTCGCGAGGCGGTCTGGTTACGCGATGTGGAAGAATTTTCTTATGCCGAAATTGCCGGGATGCTCTCGATTCCTGTCGGGACCGTGATGTCGCGCATCTCCCGGGGGAGACAGGCGCTCTACGAGCGTCTGCAATCCTCAGTCGCCAGTCGTCGGTCTCCAGTCACAGTCGGTGAGACCGAGGACTGAGTCACGAAGCGACCGCTTGAAATGACGCCGCCCAAGACTGACTGGAACCGGCGACGGAGACTGACGACGGAGACCGACGACTGAGACTGATGACTGGCGACTGAAGACTACCTGGATCATGAAAAGTTGCGACACCATCGATTCGCTCGTCACGCCGTATGTCGACGACGAGCTCGCCGGCGCCGATCGCGTCCTCGTCGAGCAGCACCTCCGCGCCTGCCCGCCGTGTGATCAACGCGTCGCCGCCGAGCGGGCCGTGCGCGTGTTGGTGCACGAACGCAAACCGGCGCTGCTGTGCGAGTACGCCTCGTCGGCCCTCCGCAGCAGGTGTGCCAAAGCGGCCGCGTCGGCCAAGGCGCCGGCTGCCAAACCCGCCGGGGCGTGGCGCACGTTCCTTGTGCCTTTGGCGCTCGCGGCGAGCGTGGTGGTGCTGGTCGGCGGCGCGTTCGTGTATCAGCTGACTGATCGCTCCACCACGGTGATGGCGGCCGAGCTGACGGCGGATCACGTGAAATGTTTCGCGGAGAACAGCGTCCTCGGCACACACGAGTCGCTGGCCTTCGTCGAAAGCTCGATGGCGGGCACCTTCGGTTGGGATGCCCGGCTGCCGGAGGATCCCGGGCGCGCCGGACTCGAGCTCGTCGGCTCACGCCCCTGCCTCTACGGCAAGGGACGCGTCGCGCACATCATGTACCGCTATCGGGGACACCCCGTGTCGCTGTTCATGCTGCCGCACTCGGCGCAGGCTGAGTCGCAGACCAGGGTCATGGGGCACGAGTGCGCGATCTGGTCGTCGGGCGACCGGACCTTCGTCTTGATTGCGCGCGAGCCGCGGGACGATGTCGCGCGGATGGCGTCATTCGTCCAGACATCGCTGCGGTAAGACCGGGATAAAATAGGCGTCAGGGATCAGGGTCAGGGATCAGGTAGGAGATGAGATGAAACTGCGATGGGCTATGGCCACCGTGGGCGCCTTGGCGCTGGCTTTGTTGACGCTGAACGCGGATCTGCCGTGGACGTTCAGCCACGCAGACGCCTTCGCGCCGGAGACGAGCGCGTGTCCGGCGAATGCGAAGCCGGCCAACCTGAAGTTCACGCTGAAGGATGTCAACGGCAAGAACGTCACGCTGGCATCGCTCAAGGGCAAGGTCGTCCTGCTGGATTTCTGGGCGACCTGGTGCGGACCCTGCAAAATCGAGATTCCGTGGTTCATCGAATTCCAGAACAAGTACGGCGCCAGCGGACTGCAAGTCGTGGGCGTGTCGGTGGACGACACGATCGACAAGCTGAAGCCGTACGTCGCCGACATGAAAATGAACTATCCCATTCTGCAGGGGCTCGGTCACGACGATGTGCAGGATGCGTATGGACCGATTTGGGGGATCCCCGTGACGGTGGTGATCTCGCGCGACGGCAAGATCTGCGCGAAGCACACCGGCATGTCGTCGAAGGAATCATTCGAGAACCAGATCAAGGCGCTTTTGTGACCCGGGGACGCCTCGACCCACCGTGATATGATTGGCTTCACATGTTGAAGGGCTTTACTCATGCGCGCCTGGCCTGTGGCTGTCGGATCGCGTTCCGCGAAGGCGTGGAGGGCAGCCCGGTCACGGTGATCGTGGACGAGAAATCGCCGGCGTGCACGTTGTCGCTGCACGTGCGCGATCTGCCGGTCTTCGACTATCGCGAAGCGCTGCGCCCTTCGACGCGTCTGGGCCCCCCCGAAGAAGAAGAGTACGAGGAAGAGAGCTAGCCTCGGCAGTTCGTCAGCATTTTCACCCCGGTTCCCGGTAAAATATCGCGCAGGAAATAGTGCGCAGGAATAGTTCCCTGCGCTTTTCTTGTACCTGTGACAATTCACTCGGACTCGCCGGCCGCGGATTTGTCGCGGCTGCGCATCGATCGCGATACCGCGCCGCGCCGCAGCTGGGTGCCGTGGGCCGCCCTCGGCGCGCTGCTGCTGTGCGCGGCTGCCGTCTACCCGTCGGCGCACGCGTACCTCGCCGACCGGCGCGCGCCTGAGGTCGAGACCGCACGCGCCACGCTGCTGACGCCGGCGGCGGCGGGCGGGCCGTCCGATCTCCCCGTGCTCGTCGCGAGCGGCTATGTCGTCGCGCGGCGCAGCAGCGACGTCGGCGTGAAGGTCGGTGGGCGCCTGGCGCGCCTGGGCTTCGAAGAGGGCACGCGCGTGCGCAAGGGGCAGGTGATCGCGGAGATCGAGCACGCCGATGTGAGCGCGGCGCTCGAAGCCTCGCGACGCGCCGTCGCCGAAGCGGAGGCCCAGCTCGGCCAGGCAGTGGCCGCACGCGACGAGGACGTTCGCAACGTCGAGCGCCAGCGCGCGCTCGCCAGGGACGGCATCACGACGACGGCGACGCTGACAGGCGCCGAATCGACGGCGCAGGTCTCGGCGGCGAAGGTGACGGCGGCGACGGCGGCGATCGCGTCCGCTCACGCGCGCGTGAAAGTGGCCGAAGAGGCACTCGAAAACACCAACGTGCGCTCGCCCTTCGACGGCGTGGTCATCAAGAAGCGCGCGGAGGCGGGCGAGACGGTGTCGCCGTTCGGCGTGCAGGGGCAGGCATCGCAGGAAGGCGGCGCGATCGCGACGGTTGCCGATCTGAGCGAGCTCGAAGTGCAGACCGAAGTCAGCGAGAACACCGTCGCCAAGCTCACGGCGGGCATGCCGGCGGAAGTGAAGCTGCAGGCGTATCAGGACCAGGCGTATCGCGGGCGGCTGCGGCAGATTTTCCCGTCGGCGGATCGCGCGAAGTCGATCGTCGAGGTGCGCGTCACGATTCTGAACGCGGATGCGCACGTGAAGCCGGAGATGAACGCGAGCGTCACCTTCCAGGAGCCGCGGCCGGCGTCGTCACCGAAATCGACGGAGGCGGCCGCGCAGGCGCCTGCGACGCCGGTGGTGTTGATTCCCAAGCGGGCGGTCTCGGACACCGAGGGCCAGCCGCGCGTGTGGGTCGTCTCGGGCGGCGCCGCCTCGCCGCGCACCGTCGTGCTCGGCGCGGATCGTCTCGATCAGGTGGAAGTGAGAAGCGGCGTTGCGCCGGGCGAAGTCGTCATTCTCAGCCCGCCTGCGGGGCTCACGGATCAGCAGCGGGTCAAGGTACGGTAGGGGTCGGTGCCTACGACACTGGACACTGAAGATATGGCGTTGATTGAACTGCGCGACGTCACGAAAACGTACAAGCGCGACGCCATCGAGATTCCCGTGCTCGAGCGCGTGTCGATCGCGGTGAGCGACGGCGACTTCCTCGGGTTGATGGGGCCGTCCGGCTCTGGCAAGTCGACGCTGCTCAACCTGCTGGCCGGCATCGATCGGCCCTCGCTCGGCTCGATCCGCATCGGCGACACCGAGATCAGCAGCCTGTCGGAGCGGGCGCTGGCGAGCTGGCGTGCCCGCCACATCGGGTTCATCTTTCAGCTGTACAACCTGATTCCCGTGCTCACCGCCTTCGAGAACGTCGAGCTGCCCCTGCTGCTCACTAACCTGTCGAAGAAGCAGCGCCGCGATCACGTCATGACCGCGCTGAACATCGTCGGTCTCGGCGACCGGGAGAAGCACTACCCGCGCCAGCTCTCCGGCGGGCAGGAGCAGCGCGTCGCGATCGCGCGCGCGATCGTGACCGACCCGACGCTGCTGCTGGCCGACGAGCCGACCGGTGATCTCGACGCGAAGTCGGGCGGAGAAGTCCTGACGCTGCTCCAGCGGCTGAACCGGGAATACAAGAAGACGATCATCATGGTGACGCACGACCCGCACGCGGCGGAGCGCGCCACCCATACGCTGCACCTCGAAAAGGGAACGCTCGTGGAGCAGGGACGGGTGAGCGCGTGAAGTTCGTGGGCCTCGTCGTGAAAAGCGCGCGCCGCAACAAGCGGCGGACGGCGCTCACGGTGATGAGCGTCGCGATCGCCATCTTTCTCTTCGCCTCGCTGCGCGCCGTGCTCGACGGGTTCAACGCGGCAACCGAGGCGAGCTCCGCGACGCGCATCGTGACGCAGCGTTCGACGTCGCTCTTTTTCTCCATGCCCACGAGCCACGCCGACGCGATCAGGAGCACGCCGGGCGTCCAGGACCTCACGTGGGCCAGCTGGTTCGGCGGCATTTACAAGGATCCGCAGAATTTCTTCGCGCAGTTCGCCGTCGAGCCCGAGAGCTACCTCCGCCTGTACCCGGAGATTCAACTGACGCCCGAGCAGCGCGCCGCCTTTCTTGCCGATCAGACCGGCTGCATCATCGGCGACGGCCTCGCGAAGCGGTACGGCTTCAAGCCCGGCGACAAGTTGACGCTGAAAGTCGGCATTCCGACGTACGGCACGCAGAACTTCGACTTCAACATCCGCGCCATCTACCATTCCGCCGGCGCGGCGGTCGACAACCAGTCGATGATGTTTCACTGGAAGTACGCGGACGAACGGTCCCTGCGCAAGGGCCAGGTCGGCTGGTACGTCGAGCAGATCTCGAATCCCGATCACGCGACGCAGATCGCGGGTGAGATCGACCGCAAGTTCGCCAACTCCCCGAATGAGACGAAGACCGAGACGGAACAGGCGTTCCAGAGCTCGTTCGTCTCGATGTTCGGCAATCTGAACCTGCTGCTCGGCAGCATCATGGTGGCAGTCGTCATCTCGACGCTCTTCGTGTCGGCGAACACAATGGCGATGTCGGTGCGCGAGCGGACGACGGAGATTGCCGTCATGCGGACGCTGGGGTTCCAGTCGGGTACCGTGTTTTTCCTGATCGCCGGTGAAGCGCTGCTCATGTCGATCGTGGGCGGCCTGATCGGCGTGTTCCTGGCGCGCTCGATTGTCAACCCCGATTTCCTGCAGGCCGGCACGTTCGTCCCGGAACTGCGCGTGAACAACGACAACCTGGCGATCGGACTCGCGCTCAGCGCCGCGATTGGCCTGCTCGCCGGCATGATTCCGGCCGCGATGGCCTCGCGGCTGAAGATCGTCGACGCGCTGCGGCGGGTGGCCTGAGCAATCTGATGGGACTCATCGCCAGCTACAACCTGCGCTCGATGATCGTCCGCAAAGGGACGGCCGCGATGACCGCCGGCGGCATCGCGATGGTGGTCGCCGTTTTCGTGATGACGCTCGCCATCGCGCAGGGCTTTCGCGCGACGCTGGTCGCGAGCGGATCGCCGCAGAACGCGATCGTGCTGCGCAAAGGCGCCACGGCGGAGACGTTGAGCGCCGTGGCTCCCACGGATGTGCCGCTCGTCGAGAGCCTCCCGCAGGTGGCGCGCAGCGCCGGCAACCGGCCGCTCGCGTCGCCCGAACTGCTCGTCGCGATCGCGCTGCCACGGCTGTCGGACGGCCAGCCGGCGAACGTCCCGGCGCGCGGCGTCGGGCCCCGGGCCTACGACGTGCGCGACGCGCTGAAGATGGTCGAGGGACGCCGCTTCACGCCGGGCACGCGCGAGATCAATGCCGGCCGGCTCGCCGTCGGTCGCTTCCGAGGGCTGACGCTCGGCAGCGACGTGAAATTTGGCAACGCGACCTGGCACATCGTCGGCATCTTCACCGCCGACGATGCGTCGTTCGAGTCCGAGGTGTGGGGCGACGTCGATCTCATGAGGCCGGCCTTTCAGCGCACTGGCTATCAATCGATCACCGTCAAGCTCGCGGATCCGGCGATGTTCGATTCGTTCAAGGCGGCCGTCGAGGCCGATCCGCGCCTGTACCTGGCGCCTCAGCGCGAGCAGACCTACTACGCCGATCAGTCCAGGGCGATGACGACGGTGATTCGCGTGTTCGGCACGTTCGTCACGCTCATTCTCTCCGTCGGCGCGATGTTCGGCGCGATGAACACGATGTACGCGGCGGTGGCGTATCGAACGCGCGAGATCGGCACGCTGCGCGCTCTCGGCTTCTCACAATTGCGCATTGTCACGGCGTTTCTGGCCGAGTCGATCGCGCTGGCACTCGTCGGCGGCGTGATCGGCTGCATACTAGCCCTACCCGTACATGGCTTGTCGACCGGCACGACCAACTTTGCGAGCTTTTCAGAGGTCGCCTTCAAGTTCCGTATTACGCCGGCGTTGCTCGCCAGCGGTCTTCTGTTCGCCGGCCTTATGGGCGCAGCCGGTGGCCTCCTCCCCGCGATTCGCGCGGCGCGGATTCCTGTCGCCCGAGCCCTTCGAGAGATCTGAATTTGTTGCTGACGATTATTCCGATGGTGGTGTTCTGGCTCGTCCAGGCATCTGTGGTTCTCGTGTTCGCCGTGCCGTTCGCCTGGTCGCTGCTGGCCCTCTGGGCCGTGTCCCATTTCCTGCGCGCCATCGGCCTCACACTCTGTTTTCACCGCTACTTCGCGCACCGATCGTTTCAGATGAACCGGGTCGCCCGGTTCGTCTGGACGTTCATCGCCGTGTCCGCGATGCAGAAGGGTCCGCTCTGGTGGGCGGGCCATCACGTGAACCATCACCGGTTCGCCGATCGCGAAGGCGATCCGCACAGTCCGTCCGTGAGCGGCGTCTACTACGCGCACATCGGCTGGTTCCTGAACGATGCCAAGAACGATCGTCTCGAGCCGTCGAATCCCGTCGTGCGGGACTTCTCGAAGTTCCCGGAGATTTACTGGCTCGATCGGCTGAACGTGCTGCCGCCATTGGCGCTCGCCGTCGCGATGTACCTGGTGGGCGGCCTGCCGTGGCTGGTCTGGGGCTTCTGCGTGCCGACGATGACGCTGGCGCACGCGACGTTTGCGATCAACACCGTCAACCACATGTTCGGTTCGCGCCGGTTCGAGACGCTCGACGAATCGCGCAACAATCCCATCACCGCATTGTTCGCAGCCGGCGAAGGGTGGCACAACAACCATCACCGGTATCAGCGGTCCGCGCGCAACGGCTTTTACTGGTGGGAATTCGATCTGACGTGGTACACGATTCGGGCGATGGCCGCCGTGGGGCTTGCGTGGGATCTGCAGGCGGTGCCGACGCGCATCTACGAAGAGGCGCGCATGGTGAAGGCGAAGCGTGCCGCACTCAGAGTTCCGAGCATCGTCGACGCCGTGCCGCTGGCGCTCGAGCTCGCTGAAGACATCGAGTCGGCCTAAGGCATCGGAAACAGGCAATTGGTGAGTTGGTAAATTGGTGAGTTGGTAAATTGGTGAATTGGTGATTAGCGTTGCCAGCTCGCCAGCTCGCCAGCTCGCCAGCTCGCCAGCTCGCCAGCTCGCCAACTCGCCAACTCGCCAACTCACCAACTCACCAACTCACCAACTCACCAACTCGTCTATCCAACCCTGACGTTCGCCACGAGCGGCAGATGATCGGAGGCGACCAGCGCCAGGCGCGTGCGCGGGAGCTCGATACCGACGATCTGCACCCGTCCCGCGTAGTAGATGTGATCGAGGTGCAGGAACGGGAAGAATCCCGGATATGTGCGCCGCCGCTTGAGATAGTCCCGCAAGTCGACGCTGTTCAGCTTTTCGCTGAGCAGCGTCGTCGCCAGCCCTTTCATCCACTCGTTGAAGTCGCCGAGCACGATCTTCGGTCCGTTGATGTGGCGATCGGACGCGATCGTCGCGAGCCGGTGAGCCTGGTGCCGCCGCTCGAGGATTGCCGTACCGAGGTGCACGTTGTACACGTGGAGCGTGCAGCCGCCGGCGTCGACGTCGACGCGTTGCAGGCGGCGCGGCTCGCAGGTCTTCCATGAGAGATCGTGCTCGATGTGCTCGACGATCGGAAAACGGCTCAGGACGGCGTTGCCGAAGTGGTGGCCGCGCAGCTGCCGGGCGGGCGCCATCACCCAGCCCATGCCGAGCGCCGCGCCGATCTCTTCCGCATGGCCGCCGCCTCGGGGGCCGGCGCCGACCACTTCCTGCAAGGCGATGACGTCGGCGTCCACGCCGCGCAGCACGCGCGCGATGCGGTCCGGGCGCGTCCGGCCGTCGAGGCCGCGGCTCCGGTGAATGTTGTAGGTGGCGATGCGCAGGGAGACCGGCCCGCTGGGACTCACTACGCTATGATAGTTCGTGGCTGCGCGGGCGCCGGCAAACGGCATCGTCGTCTGGGCTCTTATCGCGATGGTGGCAGGGGCGGCGTGCTCGAAACCGCCAGCCGATCCCATGCAGCTCGAGCGCGGGACGCTCACCGTGAGCAACCGGTCGTCGCACGAGTGGACGCATGTGGAGATCTGGCTGAACCGAAGTTACCGGGTGACCGTCGCGTCGATTCCCGCGGGCACGACGTTTCAGGCGCCGCTCGACGCGTTCGTCGCCGGTTTTGGTCAGCGGTTCGATCCGCGGCACGCACAGGTGCAGGATCTGCGGTTGAGCGCCACATTGCCAGACGGGCAGCCGCTGGAATTGAAGAAGGCCTTCACCACGTCCGGCCTCGCCGGTGCGCTCGGAGGTAAACGCTGATGGCACGCCTGAAGTCGGAAATCGAGGTCACCTGTCCGTGCTGCCAGGCGACGCTCGTCATCGACGCCAATCTGGGACGCGTGGTGGCGCACCACGAGCCGGACCGCGGGAACAAACCAGAGCTGAGTGATGCGCAGCGGATCCTCGCGGAGGAGGCGGCGCGGCGCGAGTCGATTTTCCAGCAATCGGTGAGTCATGAGAAGACGCGCGGCGACGCGCTGTCGCGCCGCTTCGAGGAAGCGCTGAAGCAGGCGAACCAGGAACCGGTCACCAAGCCGACCCGCGATTTCGATCTCGACTGACGTGGTGTGCGGGCGCCGGAAAAGGGGTACGGCCCCTTTTCAAGGCCCCCACTCCGGTGGAAGGTCGGTCCATCGTTCGCGGCCGCGGTAGAAGATCGGTTTCTTGCCGGGGTTCGCGGCTCTGAACGATCGATAGCGCGCACGCAGCCGGTCTACCCGGGCGTCGGACGAGGCGATGCGGCGGTGCGGGAAGTCGAGCAGCATGCGCTCGACCTTCCAGACGTTCGTCGTCGCCACGCGCCAATCGTAGGCGCCCATTTCTTTCGCGAGATCGACGACGGCATAGCCGGTGATGCGTCCGGTGAAGTCGACGTACGGATCGCAGTAGCTGAGGGCGAGCGCGCGCGGTGTGGCGAACACCGGCTTGCGTCCGTGCAGCCCGGGATCGCGCGAGCGAGCGATCGATCCCCAGCGGCCGTGCTGCTGATACACAAACAACACGTGATCGAGCTCATCGATCGACTCGAAGCTGAGCACCAGCGGCGGGAACCCGTGTTGTTCGAGGACGACGGCCGCGAATAGCGCCGCTTCGAGGCAGTGCGCGCATCCGTGCCGGACAACGCCTCGGAAACTGCGGAGTGTGGCGCGTCCACCCGGCTCCTGGTTGTACGGCAGCGCGTTCAGGTAGCGCTGGACGGCCCGCGGTGTCCGCAGACGCGCGATGAGCCGGCGCTCGGCCTGCAAAAAGGGGACGGGAGTCCCGTCCACTCTTACAGGCCCTTCAAGTCGGCCAGGAGTTGGTCGGGCGTCCACTCGTTGCCAGTGTAGATCTTGACCAGCGTGCCGTCGGCGCCGACGATCGCCGTGCGCAGGTTGTGCGTGATGTCGCGCGGATTGTTCGCCGCGCGTACGACCTGGACGCCGAATCGCGACGCGAACTGATCGATCTGATCGCGGTCGCCGGTGAGAAACGTCCACACGCGGCGGTCGGCTCCCAGCGTCTCGGCATGCTGCTTGAGCACGGCTGGCGTGTCGACCTGCGGATCGAAGCTGACGCTGACCAGCTGCACGCGACCCTTGAGCCGCGCCAGCGACGGATCCGTCTGCAGCTTCTTCTGCACGGCTGCGAAATTCCGATCGAGCAGCGGACAGAACGTCGGCATCGGACACTTCGTGTAGATGAACGTCACCACCGTCGGCGCGCCCTTGAACGAGGCGAACGCTCGCTTCCGTCCATCCTGATCCACGAAGTGCCCGTTGGGCGCCGCGTCACCAGGTTTGAGCAGCTCGATGCCCGACGGCGCCGCTCCTGCGTCATCGGCCACTGTCGGCGGCTTCTCGAGGGGCGCCGTGCCGACCTTCTTTATCGCGCTCACGTACGCGGTGTTCGACTCGACCACGAGCTGCGCATTGACGAGATCGCCGGGCGCGAGGCCGTCGAGCAGCTTCACATCCCTCACTTCGTACGGCATTGTCATCGCCGGCATGAAGCCCTTCACCTCCTCGCCCTTGATCTCGATCAGCTTTCGCTCCGGGTGAACGGCGAGCACCTGACCCTGCAGCGTGAAGACGCGCTGATCGGTCTTGGTCGCACACGCGCCAGCCGCGAGCGCCAGACCGATCAAGAAAACGATATGAGTGCGCATGAATCCTAGTTTACAGTCAACACCATGATCTGGATTGGCACCTCCGGCTACAACTACCCCGAGTGGAAGGGCAGCTTCTATCCCGCCGCGCTGCCGGCGGCCAAGATGCTGCCGTATTATGCGGAGCGGTTCCCGACCGTCGAGATTAACTACACGTTCTATCGGATGCCCACCGAAAAGCTGGTCGCCGGATGGGCGGCGCACACACCGTCACCGTACAAGCTCACGCTGAAAGCGCCGCGGCGCATCACCCACGACAGCCGTTTGAAGAACTGCGGTGATCTGGTGAAGGGGTTCTGCGCCGTCGCCGGCACGCTCGACGACAAGTTGGGGGCGCTGCTGTTTCAGCTGCCGCCGAGCACGAAAAAGGATCTCGCCGTCTTCGACGCGTTCCTGGACGAGCTCCCGCCAAAAGTCTGCGCGGCATTCGAGTTCCGGCATGCTTCCTGGTTCGACGACGACGTGTTCGAACGCTTGAGCAAGCGCAACCTGGCACTCTGCGTCGCAGACAGCGAGAAGCTGTCAGCGCCGGTGCGCATCACGGCGGACTACGCGTACTTCCGCTTGCGCGACGAAGGCTACACGCCCGACGACATCGCGCGCTGGGCGGACACGATTGCGCGCGACACCGCGTCGTGCCGCGACGTCTTCGTCTACTTCAAACACGAGGAGGAGGGCAAAGGCCCCGAGCTCGCCGCGCTCCTGCGCCAGCGGCTCGGCGTCTGACCCTATGATGGACCGATGACCGAGCCCTTCATCATCGCCAGGACCGCCGCCGGCCAGTCGATCGGTTTTGCGCCCGCGCTCGCCAATCGCCATGGCCTGATCACAGGCGCGACCGGCACCGGCAAGACCGTGACGCTGCAGGTGCTCGTTGATCATTTTTCGAGGCTTGGCGTCCCCAGCTTCGTCGCCGATGTCAAAGGCGATCTGTCCGGTCTCGCCGCCGCTGGCGTGTCTTCGCCAAAGCTCGCCGATCGGTTGAAGACCACCGGCATCGACGCGCCGGAATGGCATGCGAACCCGGTCGTGTTCTGGGACGTGTTCGGCAAGCGCGGCACACCGGTTCGCGCGACGATTTCCGATCTCGGCCCGCTGCTCCTCGGCCGGCTCTTCGGCTTGAACCCGACCCAGCAGGGCGTGTTGACGCTCGCCTTCAAGATCGCAGACGACTCGGGACTGCTCCTGCTGGATCTGAAGGATCTGCACGCCATGCTGCAATTCACCGGCGACAATGCGCGCCAGTTCACGACCGAATACGGCAACATCTCGATCGCGTCGATCGGCGCGATCCAACGTGCGCTCCTCGAGGTCGAGCAGCAGGGCGGCGACGCCTTCTTCGGCGAGCCGATGCTCAACGTGGACGACCTGCTCCAGACTGACGCCGCCAGCCACGGCATCGTCAACGTCCTCGTGGCTGACGAGCTCGTGCGATCGCCGAAGGTGTATTCGACGTTTCTGCTCTGGATGCTTTCCGAGCTCTTCGAACGGCTGCCGGAAGTTGGCGATCCGGACAAGCCGACCATGGTATTTTTCTTCGACGAAGCGCATCTGCTCTTCGCCGATGCGCCTCCGTCGCTGCTCGAGAAAGTGGAGCAGGTCGTGCGGCTGATTCGCTCCAAGGGCGTCGGCGTCTATTTCATCACGCAGAATCCGGCTGACATTCCCGAGACGGTCCTCGGACAGCTCGGCAACCGTGTGCAGCACGCGCTGCGCGCGTTCACCCCGCACGATCAGAAGGCAGTGAAGACCGCCGCCGACACGCTTCGGCCCAATCCGGCGCTCGACATCGGCCGAGTGATCACCGAGCTGGCGGTGGGCGAGGCGCTGATCTCGCTGCTCGACGCGAAGGGCACACCGGCGATCACGGAGCGCGCGTGGGTGGTGCCGCCCGCCTCCCGCATCGGTCCAATCACGAACGCCGAGCGCGACGCGGTCCGCAAAGCCTCCGCCGCGTCCTACGCTCAGTACGAGCAGACCGTCGATCGCGAGTCCGCGTACGAGAAGCTGAAAGCGCGGACGATGGACAAAGGGCAGGTCGGGCAGGAGGGCCAGGAGGGCCAGGGGGGACAGGTAGGGAAGGGCGGTTCGGGACTTGCCGATGCCTTGTCCTCGATCCTTCTCGGATCGACCGGTCCGCGCGGCGGGCACCACGACGGCTTGCTGCAATCAGCGGCGAAGAGCGCGGCGCGATCGATGGGTTCAGGCGTGGGGCGCGCGATTCTTCGCGGCGCGCTCGGTTCGATTCTCGGCGGCCGCAGCCGCTAGCGCGGCGCTCGGCTGAAGCCTTCGCGCTACGTTGCCGCTAGCGGCGCGCGACGACGCGTCACCGCGCGTCTTTGAGCGACACCGGCCGGAAATAGGATCCCATCAGCGTGCGTGTCCACCATGCGCCAGTCCGGCGCCGTTCCTCAGGCGTTGTGAAGTGGTACTCGTAAAACTGCGCGCGGATGTAGCGCGGCGGGCGATCCGGAAACGGATTTGTCCGTAGCAGACCGAGCGTGTTCGCGTCACCCTGAAGCAGCTTGAGCAGCAGCGTCGAAAACCACGGATGCTCATTCGGGCTGGACATCGCCGCGAACCACATCAACCAGTCCAGACGCAAGTGATAGGGCGCCACCTGCGGCGGGCGGTGCCAAGGATCGCCGGGCTTCCCTTTGAACTCGTACGCGCGCCACGTACTCCGCTCCGAGGGGTTCGCATCGTCGGTGCCTTCAATCACGATTTCATCGCGTGTTCGCGTGATGCTGCCGAATGCCCCGTACGTGTTGACGAGCTGAAGCGGGTTGTACGACGTGTTCATCACCTGATTGGGCGACAGCATGTTCAGCGTCGGGTTGATGCTGAGAAAGACGACCAGCGCAGCCAGGACGTACACGGCCCCCTGATAGACGGCCGACTCGGCGGTCAGCGCCGGCTGTCCGACAGGCAGCCACTTGAGCCAGCGATCGTCGATGGTCGGGATCGCGAGGACGATGGTCAACCAGTTCAACCACGAAAGGTTGCCGCTCACAATCAATGTGAGCTGAAACACGATTGTGATGATCCCCGCCACGGAACAAATGGGTTGCGGCAGAAAGTATCCGAACGGGACGACCAGTTCGACGAAATGGTTGAAGCCGACGCCGCCGTGAAGCACGCTCTTGGGCAGCCAGTGAAAATACCAGCTGAGGGGATTCGGCATCGGCTGCGTTTCGAAGTAGTAGTCGAGACAAGTGAGGCGGCGCCAGCATGGGTCGCCGCGCATCTTGATCAAGCCTGCGCCGAACATGATCCGGAACAGGACCCACCGCAGCAACAGCGTATGAATGAAGTTCGGCTGGCTGCCGCTGGCACCGAGGAAGATCGCCAGGAATCCCGTTTCGAGCAGCAGGGATTCCCACCCGAAGCCGTAAAACGTCTGGCCGACATTGACGAACGAAAGATACAGGATCCACAGCGTGCCCCACGCCAGGGCTGACGCGAGCCACCCGCGCTGTCCCGGGTAGCCCGTGAGCAAGAGGCACGAGACGGCCACACCGATCCAGGCTGCCGCCCGGAACGCCGTGTCGGTCGGCATGAAATAGAAGAGACTGGGCGAGGCGCGAAACTGCACGACACTGATAAAGGAGCCGACCGGCAGCAAACCGCGCACTCCGAGCAGCGGAACGAACTGGTTGGCGGCGTCGATGAATGCGACCAGGTACATCAGCGCGAGCGCGCGCTCGAAGAGGAATCGCGAGTACCAGGTACACGAAATGGCCTCCAGCAATCATCTCGCCGCCACGCTTGACGCCATCGTCATCGGCTCTGGACCGAACGGCCTGGCGGCCGCGATTGTCATAGCACAGACCGGCCGCAAAGTGCTCGTGTTCGAAGCTGAACCGAGCCTCGGCGGAGGTGTGCGCTCGGCGGAACTGACGCTGCCCGGCTTCGTCCACGACGTCTGCTCGGCGGTCCACCCACTAGCGGTCGTCTCGCCGGTGTTCAGGACGATGCCGCTGGCTGCGCACGGGCTGGAATGGATCACCCCGCCGGTGATGTTGGCGCATCCGTTCGACGGCGCCTTCGCCGGCTTGGTCCATCGATCGATCGCCGAAACCGCCATCGGATTCGGCGCCGACGCGCAGGCCTACACGCGGTTGATGGAGCCGATCGTGTCGAACTGGCCGCGCATCGAAGCCTCGGTGCTCGGGCCGCTCCGTCCGCCGGCGCATCCGCTCGCGCTGGCTCGCTTCGGCATGAATGCCCTCAGGTCCGCCGACGGCCTCGCGCGACGAACGTTCGCCACTGACACAGCCCAGGCGGTGTTCGGCGGCATTGCCGCACACGGCATGCTGCCGATCGACCGCCTGATGACCGCGGGCGTCGGCCTGGTGCTCGGCGCGATGACGCACGTCGCCGGTTGGGTGCTGCCGCGCGGCGGCGCCCAGAAACTGACCGATGCGCTGGCCGCGCACTTCCGATCGCTTGGCGGCGAAATTGTCGCCGGCACGCGCGTGCATTCCGTCGACGATTTGCCGCCGGCGCGTGCCGTGCTCTGCGACCTGTCGCCGAAGCCGCTCTTACGAATTGCGGGGCACCGGTTTCCGCAGTGGTATCGGCGCAAGCTGGAGCGATATCGCTACGGCATGGGCGTCTTCAAAGTGGATTGGGCCCTCGACGCGCCAATCCCGTGGAGCGCCGTTTCGTGTGCCCAGGCGGCGACCGTGCATCTGGGCGGCCACCTCGCCGAGATCGCCCAGTCCGAGCGCGACGCGTGGAGTGGCCGTCCCGCGGAGCGCCCGTTCGTCCTGTTGTCGCAGCCGACGTTGTTCGATCCTTCGCGTGCGCCCAAGGGCAAACACATCGCGTGGGCGTACTGCCATGTACCGCATGGTTCGGAGGTCGACATGCTGTCGCGCGTCGAACAACAGCTCGAGCGATTCGCACCAGGCTTTCGTGAGCGTGTGCTCGCGCGCTCGGTCATGCGCCCCTCCGATCTCGAGCGGCACAACGCGAATCTGGTCGGCGGCGATATCGCGGCGGGCGTGACGGACATTCGTCAGTTTTTCACGAGGCCTACGCGGCGCACGTATTCGACGCCGGTCCGCGGCATGTATATTTGCTCGGCGTCAACGCCGCCCGGCGTCGGCGTGCACGGAATGTGCGGCTACTTCGCGGCGCAGCGCGCGCTCGCGGAGGTGCTGAGAGATTAGAGCCGTTTCGAGATCGGCGGTAGCGCGAAGGCTTAAGCCGAGCGCTGCCGCGCGCCGAGACGCTCGGCTAAAGCCTTCGCGCTACGTCCGAGGCGCGGCCGCGCATCGCCGCGTACCGCTCGACGAACCTCACGATCGCACGTTCCGCCCAATAGCCATCATCGTCTCCGGCGGCCGGGCCGATGAAGCCGCAGTGGCCGCCGTGCGCCGACACACGCAGATGGATGTGCGGATTGCCGGTGAGCTTCGGATCGCGAAACGGCTCCGGCGGCACGAACGGATCGTCCTCGGCCGTGATCACCAGGGTCGGAATACGGATGCGATCGACGATCCGCAAGGCGCTCGCGCGATAGTAATAATCCTCGGCGCTCTTGAAGCCGAAGTACGGGGCTGTGAACGTCTCGTCGAACACGCGCACGGTCTTGACCGCTCCGAGCTTCGCCAGATCGAAATGACCTGGCCAGAAGCGCTCCTTGCGCCGCATCCGCCGCTTGAGGTCCTTCACGAAATTCCATTCATACAAGCCGTTGCCGGGCCGCTCGAGCGCCAGCGTGCAGTCGTTGATTTCGATGATCGGCGAGACGGCCGCCACGGCGACGAGCGCGGCCGGTGCGAACGCGCCATATTCGCCGGCCAGCTTCAGCGCGAGGTTGCCGCCCAGCGAGTAGCCGGCCACCGCGATCGCCCGCAGGCCGTCGATCTGGATCAGCTCGTCGAGGACGAACGCCGCGTCGGCGGTCAGTCCGGAGTGGAACAGTCCCGCCGACAAATGTTCGGTGTTGCCGCAGTTGCGTTGATTGAGCCGAACCACGTTCATGCCCTGCGCGAAGGCTTTCGAGGCGAGTCCTCGCATGTAGTGCGCATCAGTCGATCCGTTCAGGCCGTGAAGCGCGATCAGCGTCGGATGCATCCATGGCCGCGGCTGCCAATGGCAGTGCGCAACGACGCGTGTGTCCTCGTCCACGTCGAAGTACCGCGTCTTCGCTGCCGGCAGCCTCGGAAAGTACCGGGGGTTGCCCCAACTGAAGAGCGTCATCCGGTGGCCGCTTCGGAGCGCGGGCCGGGGTTCGAAGGCGTCCATCTCTTCGATCATAGTGCCGGGATTGGGGATTTGGGCTTCGGACGGATTCCGGGATTCGGATGTAAAATCGGCGCGGCATTCTCCGAATTTACGAATCCCAAAGTCCCGAGTCCCGAATCCCGGAGGTTTCGCAATGCACGCATCCCGTTTTCTCACGATCGCATCGCTGGCCGCGGCGACGGTCTCGCTTGGGGCCGCATCCGGTCCGCAGGCGAAGCCGGCCACCGCGAAGCCGGCGGCGTCCAACCCCAAGCTCGAACAATACAAAAAGGACGTCGTCGCCGACATCGACGGCATGCGCGAGTTCTCGCAGGTTGCCAACGACATGGTCTTCAGCTTTGGCGAGCTTGGCTTCCAGGAATTCGAGACCACGAAGTATCTGACCGGCCTGCTGCGCAAGAACGGCTTCACGGTGGAGGAAGGCATCGCGGGGATTCCGACCGCGTGGGTTGCAAGCTGGGGATCGGGCAAACCTGTGATCGCGCTCGGATCTGATGTCGACTGCATCCCGCAGGCCTCGCAGAAGCCCGGCGTGGCGTATCACGATCCGATCATCGAAGGGGCGCCGGGCCACGGTGAAGGGCACAACTCCGGCGTGCCGATGAACATCACCGCCGCCATCGCTACGAAGAAGATCATGGAGCGTGAGCACCTCGCCGGCACGCTGCGCGTCTGGCCGGGCATCGCCGAGGAGCTCGTCGGTGCGAAGGCGTACTTCGTGCGCGCTGGAGTGTTCAAGGACGTCGACATCGCCCTGTTCGCGCACGTCGGTGCGAACCTCGCCGTCGGCTGGGGCGACGGCACGAGCAACGGCCTCGTGTCGGTCGAATACGACTTCAAAGGCGAGAGCGCGCATGCCGCCGGCGCGCCGTGGCGCGGCCGCTCCGCGCTCGACGCCGTCGAGCTGATGGACGTCGGCTGGAACTTCCGCCGGGAGCACCTGCGTCTGCAGCAGCGGTCGCACATGGTGATCCCGAACGGCGGCGATCAGCCGAACGTCGTGCCGCCGAACGCGAGCATCTGGTACTACTTCCGCGAGACCGACTACCCGCACATCAAGGAGCTGTGGGCGATCGGCGACGCGATGGCCAAGGGCGCGACGCTGATGACGAACACCGAGGTCACCTCGAAGGTGCTCGGGTCGGCGTGGCCGGCGCACATGAACAAGACGGTCGCCGAAACGATGTATTCGAACATCCAATCGGTCGGGCTGCCCACCTGGAGCGACGACGATCAGAAGCTCGCGCACGCGCTGCAGCACGAGCTGAAGGTGCCGGAGATCGGCCTGGCGACGAAGATCGAGCCGCTGCGCGGCCGCGAGGAAATTCCTGACGAGGAGAAGCGCGGTGGCGGATCTGACGACATCGGCGACGTCTCCTGGAACGTGCCGACCGTGACGCTGAACTACCCGGCGAACATGCAGGCCGGCCCCGGCCACAACTGGGCGAACGCGATCTCGATGGCGACCCCGATCGCGCACAAAGGCATCAATGCCGGCGCGAAAGTGCAGGCCATGACGGTGCTGGATCTGTTGATGCGTCCCGAGCTGGTGAAACAGGCATGGGACTACTTCAACAACCAGACGAAAGAAACGAAATACATCCCGCTGATGCGTCCGGAAGACAAGCCCGCCATCTACCTCAATGCCGCGACGATGGCGAAGTATCGGCCGGAGATGAAGAAGTATTACTACGACCCGACGAAGTACAAGTCGTACCTCGATCAACTCGGGATCAAGTATCCGACGGTCCGCGGAGACTCAAAGACGTCGGCGGAGAGATAAGGGCAGGAAGGGCAGGAAGGGCAGGAAGGGCAGGAAGGGCAGGCAGGGCAGGCAGGGCAGGCAGGACGGGCAGGTGGGACAGGAAGGATGTCCCCAGACGTTCCCGCTCCTCCCGGCTTGCCCGTTCAGCGTGACCCTGATCCCTGATCAGCCTTCGTCCGCCGTCGGACCGTAGATCGGTGGAAGAGGTACGTCGTTGAGGCGCAAATAGACCGTCAGCTGACCGCGATGATGAATCATGTGGCTCAGGACGAAGCTCCTGAATGCCGCGACGCGCGGCATCGCAAACATTTCCTGCCCGCCGCGCTTCAGCGCCCACATGGCCAGGAGCTCGGCGTCGGTCTTGTTCATCGCCGCGCGTGTTCGCTTCGTCGAGTCGTCGAACAGCTCCAGAATGGCGGCGCGTGAGGTCAGCTCGGACAGGTTCGGCGGAGCCTCCGCGAGATCGAAGAACGACTCGTTGAGAATCCGGCCGCCCCAATTCGGGATGTTGCCCAGATGCGTCGCGAGGCCGCCGAGCGACGACGATTTCACGTGCGGCTTCCAGGCGAGCTTGTCTTCCGGCACACGCTCGAGCAGCTTTCGCGTCGTGCCCATTTCATGATCATATTCGGCCAGCAGTCCGTCTTTGATCGCCATGCTTGACAGTGTACTCGGCAGAGCGGAACAGAGGCGACTGTGCCTCTTCTGTCTGTTCCTCTGCCTCTGTCTCTCGGCGTGCGGCCGCACGCCGGCACCGCCACCGCCTCTGACACCACAGATCACCGGCACCGTAGAGATCGCCGGCCTCGCTGCTCCCGTACGCATCGTCCGCGACCGCTGGGGCGTGCCGCACATCTACGCGGAGTCCGCCGACGATCTGTTCACGGCTCAGGGGTTCGTGCAGGCGGAGGACCGGCTGTTTCAGATGGACCTCTGGCGCCGCGCGGTGCAGGGTCGATTGTCGCAAGTCCTCGGGCCGAACTTCATCGAGCGCGACGCGATGACACGCCGGGTGCAATATCGCGGCGATCTCGACGCTGAATGGGCGAGCTACGGCCCCGACACGAGAGCGATCGCGACGGCCTTCGTGCGCGGCATCAACGCGTGGGTCGCGATCGCGCGCGTGCGGCAGCCGGAGGAGTTCGTGCTGGCAGGGTGGGCGCCGGAGCTCTGGTCCGCCACCGATCTACTCAATCGCACCGACGCCTTTGTGGACAGCGGCGATGCGGTGGACGATGTCCGGCGCGCGGGTCTGAGCGACGTGGTTGCTGAGGCGATCCGGCGCGTGGGGACGGCGCCGTTCTTCGTGAGCCTCGCGGCGCCCGTGACGGAAACGGTCCGGCCCAAGCCTAGCGCGACCGTTGCAGACGCCGGCGTCGCCGAGAGTGTCCGTCAGCCCGACCTGGCGGGCGGTTACGTGAGCGCCGCTCGCGGCGGCGCGCTCGCGTTCAGCGAAGCGCGAGCCGGATTTGACCATCCGGCGGCGCGGTATCTCGTGCACCTGCACGCGCCCGGCTGGAACGTGATCGGCGCAACGCGGCCCTGGCTGCCAGGCGTGGCCGTGGGACACAACGAGCGCGTGGCGTGGGGCATGGCGCCGTTCACGGCCGACACACAGGATGTGTACATCGAACCCCTTCACGCCGCGGATCGCGCCTTCGTCACCGACGTCATTGTCGTGAAAGGACGCGCGAAGCCGTTCGCGTTCGTCTCCGAGTTCACGCCGCACGGTGTGATCGTGGCGTCGGACCGGCAGCGGGATCAGGCGTTCGCCGTGCGGTGGAGCGGCAGTGAGCCGGGGGCGGCGTCCGAGCTCGCGGCGCTCGCTCTCGACCGCGTGCAGACGTGGACCGCATTCCGCGCGGCGCTCGCCGGGTGGAAGATGCCCGCGCGCCAGGTCGCGTACGCCGATGCCGAGGGCAATGTCGGACTTCAGACGGCCGCGCTCATTCCGATTCGGCGCGGCGGCGAGTGGCGCGGCTGGACGGCGCTCGACGACCTGCCGCACGTGTTCAACCCGCGGCCCGGATCGGTGACAGCTGGCACGGGCACAGTACCCGTCGCAGACCCCTGGGCGGCAGGTGCTGTTTGCTCACGTGCTCGGCGTCACGGATGCGGCGCGCCGCCGCTTCAACATCGGTCCACTTGCCGCACCAGCGGGTGACGCTCGCCCCGTGCGCGGCTCGTTCGATCCCGCGAACTGGGATCGATCACGCGCGATGGTCGCGCCGGGACAATCGGCGTCGCCCGAGAGCCCGCACTTTCGCGATCTCGCGCTGCTGTGGTCGCAGGGGCTCGACATTCCACTCGCGTTCACCGACGCGGCCGTCACCGCCAATGCGGAGACGACACTGACGCTCTTGCCACGATAAACGTGCGCTCGGCTGAAGCCTTCGCGCTACGCTGACGGGGATCTACCTCACGCGATGACAGTGATAGCAGCCGAACGCGAGGCGCGATCGGTTGTACGCATACGTGCGCGTGAAGTCATACGGCGGCCGATGGAGAAGCCGCGCCATGCCGGGAACGATCACCTCGCGCATGTACGCGGCGTGGCGCTGTTTTTCTGATTCCGCCACGTAGCCGTAAATCGCGTTCCGCATCTGCGCGTCCATTGCGGCACTGTAGCGCTCCCATCCTTCCTCTTTCACCCCCGGCCGTGGCAGAGCCGCGACACCGGGCATCTGCCACTGGCGCGCCTCGGCGTTCTTGCCGTGACAGGTCTCGCACGTCACGCGATCCGCTCCGCCTTTGATCGGGCCGAGCGCCCCGCGCGCCCACGGCATCACGTCGGCTTTCATGAAACGAATGATCTCGTCACGACTGCGCAGCTGCCCGTTGGGACGAATGGGATCGTCCGGCGCGTAGTGGGCCGTCGCGACTCCGCCCCGCATCGAGACGACAATCGCGACGATGGCGATCGAGACAACAGCCAATGCCGCGAACCCTTCGGTGCGGCCGCCGGAGGGCGCATCTGGCTCCCAGGCGAGCGCCGCGGCGACGGCCTTCGCGTCGAGCGACGGCTGCGGCCGGCCCGAGAGCAGATCGAGGAGGGCGGCGAGCTGCGGCCCCTGCCGGACGCCGTCAAGCACGAGCGCCGGCGTTCCGGGACGCCGCGATTCGACGCGGATGGTGGAGGTACCGGCCAGGCGATCGAGGCGCGATCGCGTCAGCTGAATGTCGGCGATATCGCCGAGGGCGATTTCGGTGGCGCCGGAGCGTGTGGCGCAGACGAGGCGGAAATCCGTGAGCGTGTAGCGAACACCGCGCGCGCGGAGCAGAGGGCGCCGGGAGCGGCTGCTCCAGAGCAGCCGCTCCCACGGCAGAGGAATGTCGCGGCTAGGACGGCTTATTGAAATTCACCTTTGGCACCTGCTTCGCCTCGGGCGGTGCCTGGAAGAACGGATATTCCTTGAAGCTGAACATCTTCGCCGTGATGTTGCCCGGAAAGCGCCGCCGCGCCGCATCGTAATCCTGAACGCGTTCGTTGTAGCGCATGCGCTCGACCGCAAGGCGGTTTTCGGTGCCGGAGAGTTCGTCCATCAGCCGGTTGAACTGCTCGTTCGCTTTCAGATTCGGATAATTCTCCGAGATGGCGAACAGCCGGCCGAGCGCGCTTGTTTGCTTGTTCGCGGCTGCGATCGTTTCTTCCGGCGATTTCGCCGCCATCATCTGAGCGCGGGCATCGGCGATGTCCTTGTACACGCTCTCCTCGTGAGTGGCATAGCCCTTCACCGTCTCGACAAGGTTCGGAATCAGGTCGTTGCGCCGCTGGAGCTGGTTCTCCACCTGCGCCCACTGCGCCTTGATGGCGGTTTCCTGGTCGACGAACTTGTTGTACGAGCAGCCCGTCAAGGGCGCTGCCGCCAGCACCAATGCGATGAGCCGTACGGCAGTCCTGCGTGTCATGGTCATAGGTCAAGTTTACCAGCTTGCCCCGCCGCCGCCGCCGCCCGAGCTCCCGCCGCCAAATCCGCCAAAGCCGCCGCCGCCCCCGCCGCCGAAGCCGCCTCCGCCGCCCCAGCCACCGCCGAATGGCCCGACACCGCTCGACCAGCCGCTCCAGCCGCCGCGCCGCAGGCTCGACCCCGGGCCGCCGCCGATGCGGCTGATGATCAGAATGATGATGAATACGAGGAAGGGCAACCAGAAGGGGAAGGGCGCCCCGGTCTGCCGCGGACGCTCCCGCGGCACGCGCACGCCTTGCAGCGTGACGCCGCGCCCCTGTGCGATGCGGCCGATGATCCGTTCGGTGCCCGTGCGCAGGCCGACGCCGTACTGCCCGTTGCGAAACGACGGCACCATGTACTCGCGGCTCGTCTCGCCGGAGAAGCCATCCGTGACCCACTGTTCGAGCGTGTAGCCGACTTCGATCCAGACTTTCCGCTCCTTCAGCGCCAACAGGATCAGCAGCCCATTGTCCTTGCCCTTCTCGCCGATGCCGCGTCCGTGATTCTCGAACAGCTTGTTCGCGTACTCCTGAATGTCGCCGTAGCCGTCGATGTCCGGCACGGTCGCCACGACGACGACGTCGCCGGTGGCGGCTTTGAGCGTGCGGATCATCTGATCGATCGATGCCGCGTCCGGCCCATCGATGACGTGGGCGAAGTCGTTCACCGGTTGCGTCAGCTCCGGGAGCGTCGCGTCCGGCGCCGAACCGCCCATGGCTCGACTGGAGCCGAACACCACGGCGATCGCGATGACCGCGGCCGTGAGTCCTCGAAAAGGGGCCGTACCCTTTTTCGCCCGTGTGCGCTGGAAAAAGGGGTACGGCCCCTTTTCGTCGCTGAAGGCTGATGCCTCACGAAGATCACTGTGCGCTCCATCCGTCCACGTAGGCGACCAGCCGCTCGACCGCGTCCAGATAGCGGGGGAAGATCGCGATGGCGTTCTCGGATGAGATCTCGCTGACGTGGGCCAGCGCGACGACGCCGGTGACGATGCCGCCAGCAACATCGAGGCGGCGTTCGGCGTGCCGGCCGGCGGCTGACGCATGGCGCGCGTCCGCTCCTTCAAGACGGGCGATGCTTTTCAACAGCGCCGCAAACGGCGCCGCGGAGCGGACGATCAGCACTGAGAGGGCGTCGCCGCGCCCACGCGTTTCGAGAAAGCCCTCGCGCAAGTGGAGCAGATGACTGCGCGCCTGCACCTCGCAGGCGCGTCGCAGATCCGTCGCGGCGATGGTCAGCCCCTCGAACGGGTTGCGCCCCGAGACGAGCACGTGGTCGGCAAGGATGGCGCCGAATTCGAGCGGGAAGGCGTCCAGTGATCGCTCGAATTCGCGAGCCACGAGCAGCAGCGGCGTGTCGAGCCCCGCCTCGTGCCAACCAGGGACGCGTCTGGCGCACGCTTCGAGGTCGCCGTGCGTCAACGCGTCGACAATCGCCAGCGTGTGCACCGGCTCGGTGCTCCCATGAGCGCCGTGGGCATGTGGATCGGGCTGCGCGCCGCCGTTCGCTGCAGGGCCGTACGCGACGACCGATTCGAGGCGGCCTCCGAAGATCTCGCCGAGATCGCGTGCGAGCGTGTGAACCGCGTCGGGAATGTGCATGCCTCCATTGTAGAGGCGACCGTCACCTCTCGCGTAAGAGGAGGTGTGCGCGCGGCCGGCCCGTGCAGATCTGTCAAAGCCGTTACAATGAGGCGCAATGCGCATCCGAAAATTGAATGTCGGCTGCTTCGGCGGAGGCACTGGCTTGCCGAGTCTGCTTGGCGGCTTGAAGAACAATCCATGGCTGCAGGCCAACGCCGTCGTGACGATGTTCGACAGCGGCGGCAGCTCGGGGCAGCTGCGTGACGAGCTCGGCGTGCTGCCGCCCGGCGATATTCTGAAATGCGCGCTCGCGCTCGCGCGCAACGCCAAGGAAGCGCGTCGCGTGCTCCTGGCGCGGTTGCCGACGCTGGAGCACGCGCGGCTCGGCGGCCACACCGGCGGCAATCTGCTGTTGTCGATGATGCAGCGCTACAGCGGGGACTTCCTCGACGCTATCGATGGCCTGCGTGCGCTGCTCGGCTGCCGCGGCCGGGTGTGGCCGGTCAGCGTGCAGTCGGCGTCGGTCTGCGCGGAATACGGCGACGGATCGCAGACGCGCGGCGAAGTGGAAGTGGATGCCGGACAGTCTTCCGGCCGCTTCGTGCGCCGGATCTGGCTCGAGCCGCCGGTGTCGATTCATCCCGCGGTGGCGGCGGCGATCGCTGAGTTCGACGCCGTGATCATCGGCCCCGGTAGCTTCTACACGAGCCTGATGCCGATCTTTCTCGTGCGCGGCGTCGCCGACGCGCTCGCGAACATGAAAGGTCCGATCATTCTGATTGCGAACCTGCTGACCGAAGGCCGCGGCATGGCCGGCTTCACGGCGGCAGATGCCGTGTCGCGCATCGAGGACGCCATCCACCGCCGGGTGGACGTCGTCATCACCAACATGAAGTGGCCGTCGCCCCAGGTGCTCGGCCGGTACGCGCTGGAGCACAAGGAGCCGCTCTCTCCTGGCACCCTGCCGGATCACTGCGAGCTCGTGGGCGGAGAGTTCTGGACGAGCGATATCGCGCGGCACGATCGGCTGCGGCTCGCCTACGCGGTGTGGAGCGTGCTATCCAAGCGCCTACTGCAAGACGATTGAAGAATCCCGACGACCAACCCAGAAATCGCGGAACCCGCGGAGCTATTTCTTTCTGGCGGATGTTTGCGCACCCCGTCGTGCGGGCTTGGCCTTGGTATTTCTTGTGTCCTTCGTGTCCTTGGTGTCCTTCGTGGTGACCCGCGGAGCGTCTGCTGTTGCACCGCGCGCCGCTTTCAGCTTCGCCGCGCGCTCGATGATCGTGGCGAACATGGCGCCCGCGTCGCCGCCCTTCGCCGGACGATTCGACGTCCACACGGCGGGTGTGTCTGCGGCCAGGATGTCCTCGAAGTCGCCATCGCTCTTCACACTCCTGGGCGCGAATTCGGTGATGTCGAGATCGCCGGCCCAGTCGTCGCGATGCTTGATCAGCAGCCAGCTGCGATCGCCGCCGCCGCGCGCCCCCGGATAGCGGCCGCCGGTGCGCACGAGCACCCACGATCCTTTCAGCTTGAATCCGTTCAGCGTGAGCTTGAGATCGCCCTTTTTGAGCGCGGCATCGATATCCTCGACCTCGGGCGTCCACGTTCCGCGATCCCACAGCATGACGATTCCGGCGCCGTAGCCTTCCGGGATCACCCCCTCGAATTCGCCGTACTCGAGCGGATGGTCTTCGACTTTCATCGCCAGCCGCTTCGTCTTCGGATCGAGCGACGGCCCCTTCGGCACGGCCCACGAGAGCAGCACGCCGTTGTACTCCAGCCGGAAGTCGTAGTGCAGGTGGCTGGCGAGATGCTTCTGCACGCAGAAGAACAGCTCCGGACCGGAGCGCGGCTTGACGGTGCCCGCCGGCTCAGGACTCTTCTTGAAGTCGCGTTTCCTGCGATATTCCTCGAGGGCCATGCCTTATTGTGGCACCGGTTCGGCCTGGCTTCGAGCGATCGTCCGTTTGATCTGCGGCGTCATCAGGCTCAGGGGGATCGCGGTCGCCACGAGAATGCAGACGACCATCAGGAAGAAGCGACTGTGCGGCATCTGCTCCCAGTAGCCGCCGATGTAGCCAGCGAGATAGCCGCCGGTGGCGAGGCTCGCGAACCAGCCGCCCATCAGCAGCCCGCGGCTGCGCGGCGGGGCGATCATGTTGACCAGCGAGAGGCCCATCGGGCTCAACGCGATCTCGCCGAGGCCGATCATCACGTTCGCCCAGATCAGCCACTGCGCCGACACGCGGCCGTGGTCGCCGCCGTTCGCCGCGGCGAATGCGAGCATGCCGAAGGCGCCGGCGACGAGGACGACGCCCAGCAGCATCTTCGCCGGCGTCGACGGTTCCGCGTGGCGGCGCTGCAGCCACATCCAGACGGCCACCAGCAGCGGCGAGAGCAGAATGACCGCGAGCGGCTCGAAGACTTCGAATTTTTCTGGCGCGATATCGGTCAGCGTGTTGTCGCGCGCCCAGAACGTGAAGGTGTAGAAGATCTGGTAGAACGCCACCCAGAACACGGCGGAGATCACGAAGACCGCCAGCAGGGTGATGACGCGCGACCGCGCGTCCTCGGCGCTGATGGCTTCCGCTTCGCCGCCTCGTGACTCGACCTTCGCGGCCGCACCGGCGACGTGCCGGTTGAACACGATGAAGACGGCGAGCGAGAGCAGCATCGCGGCGGCGGCCGACATGAACGCCGGCCCCCAGCCGTAGTGCAGCCGCAGCCACGACACGGTCAGCGGCGAGATGAACGCGCCGAGGTTGATGCCCATGTAGTAGATGTTGAAGCCCTGATCGCGCAGCTCCGGGCGATCGCGATAGAGATTCCCGACCAGCGTCGAGACGTTGGGCTTGAGCAGACCGGCGCCGCACGCGAGCAGCACGAGACCGGAATAGAAGAAGGGCAGCGACTCCACCCCGAGCACGAGGTGACCGGCCATCATCAGCACACCGCCGAGGATGATCGCGCGGTTGAAACCGAGCGCGCGGTCGGCGAGCAGCCCACCGGCGAGCGGCAGGAAGTACACACCGGCGGTATAGGCGCCGTACACGCGGCCGACGCGCGCTACGTCGAAATGCAGCGCCTCGTTCATGTAGAGCACGAGAATCGCCATCATCGAGTAGAAGCTGTAGCGCTCCCACAGCTCCGTGAAGAAGAGGACGTACAGCCCTGGCGGGTGCCGGCGTGCGTGCATGCGCGGAGTCTACCAGACGCGTGACACAATGGACTGGTCATGCGGGCCCTGCTGATTTCCACGTACGAGATGGGCCGCCAGCCGTTCGGCCTGGCGTCGCCCGCGGCGTGGCTGCGTGCGGCGGGATGGGACGTCGCGTGCGCGGATGTGGCCAAGGCGCGGCTCGACCGGGCTCGCGTGTGCTCAGCCGATCTGATTGCCTTTCACCTGCCGATGCACACGGCCACCCGTCTCGCGCTGCCGGTGATCGAGCTGGTGCGGCGGCTGAATCCCGCGGCGCGGCTCTGCGCGTACGGATTGTACGCGCCGTTGAACGGCGACGCGCTGCGCGCGCTGGGCGTGCAGGATGTGCTCGGCGGCGAGTTCGAAGAGGATCTCGTCGCGATTGCGAAGGGACTTCCTGCGAACGCGGTGAGTCCGCCCGTTCGCACGGCGGGTCCACACGACCCGCCCTACACGCCGCCGCGACAGCCGCTGGGTCGTACGCGGGGTCCTTTTGGACCCGGCGCCCCCCTGCCGAAGCTTCATTTCCTCGTGCCTGATCGCTCTGGACTGCCGCCGCTGTCGGCGTACGCCACGCTGCAGACGGGCGGCGGCCATCGTCGGCTGGTCGGCTACACCGAAGCGTCGCGCGGCTGCCGTCATCTGTGCCGCCATTGTCCGGTCGTGCCGATCTACAACGGCCAGTTCCGAGTCGTGCAGCCTGAGGTCGTGCTGGCAGATATCGACGCGCAGATCGCGGCCGGCGCGGAACACATCACGTTCGGCGATCCGGACTTCTTCAACGGTCCGACCCACGCGATGCGCATCGTGGAGGCGCTGCACGCCGCGCACCCGGCTGTCAGCTATGACGTGACGATCAAGGTCGAACACCTGCTGCATCACCGGGCGCTGTTGCCGCGGCTGCGCCGGAGCGGCTGCGCGTTCGTCACGAGCGCGGTCGAATCGGTGGACGATGCCGTGCTCGCGCTGCTGGACAAAGGACACACGCGTCAGGATTTCATCGACTGCGCGACGGCGTGTCGCGATGCGGGCCTGACGATGGCTCCGACATTCGTCGCGTTTCATCCATGGCTCACGCTCGCGGGCTATTGCGATCTGCTCGACACGATCGCCCGACTCGATCTCGTCGATCACGTCGCGCCGATTCAGCTCGCCATTCGATTGCTCATTCCGGAGGGGTCGCGGCTGCTGGAGCTCGCCGATGTCCGCGCGCTGGTCGAGGGCTTCGATCCTCAGACGCTGACGCACCGGTGGGCGCATCCCGATCCGCGCGTGGACGCACTGCAGCGCGAGATCGCGTCGCTCGTCGGCGTGCGGCTCACGAGCGACCGCCGCGTGGTGTTCGACGAGATTCGCGCGCTGGCGCACGCGCGCGCGGGGCTGCCGCGGGTCGAGACGCGGCCCGTCCGCGACCGTGCGACGGTCCCGTATCTGAACGAGCCTTGGTATTGTTGAGCGGAGCCCAACACAGAGCAGGTGGCTCTGTTATAGGAATTGTGCCGCGCATATTGCTTCTAGCGACGACAACGGGATACCAGACGCGCGCGTTCGGGGAAGCGGCGGAGCGCATCGGCGCCGACCTCGTGTTTGCGACCGATCGCTGCCACGTGCTCGACGATCCGTGGCGCGACGAGGCGATTCCCGTGCGCTTTTACGATGAACCGTCGTCGGTCGCGGCGATCCTCGAGGCCGATCGCGCGCGTCCGATCGACGGCGTCGTCGTGGTCGGCGATCGGCCGACGGTCATTGGCGCGCAGGTCATGCAGGCGCTTGGCCTGCCGGGTCATCCGCCCGACGCGGCGCGCGTGTCGCGGAACAAGCTGCTCTCGCGCGAGCGGCTGTGCGAAACGGGTCTGCCGGTGCCGTGGTTCGTCGCCACGTCTGCGGACGCAGACGCGGCGGCCCTCGCCACCGCCGTCGCGTTTCCCTGCGTCGTCAAGCCGCTGGCGTTGTCGGGCAGCCGCGGTGTCATCCGTGCGGACGATGCGGCGTCGTTTGTGTCGGCGTTCGATCGACTGCGGGCGCTGTTGCAATCGCCAGACGTCCGCGGCGAGCGGAGCGACGCGCACGATGCGGCGCTGATCGAAGCGTTCATCCCGGGGCGCGAGTACGCGCTCGAAGGGCTCATGCACCACGGCGACCTGCAGGTGCTGGCGCTGTTCGATAAGCCGGAGCCGCTCGACGGTCCATTTTTCGAGGAGACGATCTACGTCACGCCGTCGCTCGCGCCGGTGGGCGAGCAGGCGGCGATCGTGGATGGCGTCCGGCGTGCCGCCGCGGCCATCGGTCTGCGGCATGGTCCGGTCCACGCGGAGTGCCGCGTCAACGATGACGGGGTGTTCGTGCTCGAAGTCGCCGCGCGGCCGATCGGCGGTCTGTGCGCGCGTGCGCTGCGGTTTGTCGAAACGAGAAAAGGGGCCGTACCCCTTTTTCGAGGGGCCTCCGGCGAAAAAGGGGTACGGCCCCTTTTCTCACTCGAGGACCTCCTGCTCCGCCACGCGCTCGGCGAATCGACGGCGGACTGGCAACGCGAACCCGACGCATCCGGGGTGATGATGATCCCGATCCCGCAGCGGGGCGTCTTTCGCGGCGTCTCCGGACTCGAGGAGGCCCGCGCCGTGGCTGGCGTGGACGACATTCGCATCACCGCCAAGGCCGATCAGCGGCTCGTTCCGCTTCCGGAAGGCGCCAGTTACCTCGGTTTCATTTTCGCCCAAGGCGACACGCCGACAGCCGTCGCACGCGCGCTGCATGCCGCGCATTCCCGACTGCGCTTCCGGGTGGATGCCGAGCTGCCAATCGTCCTGTCCCACTAACAACTGCAGTAGAATCGCCTCATGGCAAATTGTGGCGCACCGCAGCCTGCCCAATCAGGCACGAACACATCCGGCCGAAAGGTCTTCTGTGTGAAGTTTCAGAAGGAGCTGCCGGGGCTCGACGCGGCGCCGTGGCCAGGTGAGCTGGGTCAGCGGATTTTCGACAGCGTGTCGGTCGACGCCTGGAAGCTGTGGGAAGAGCGGATGAAGATGATCCTCAATGAGTATCGCCTCATGCCGTGGCAGAAAGAAGCGCAGGACCTCGTCGCCAAGCACATGGAAGATTTCTTCTTCGGTGAAGGCGCGGCTCTGCCGCCAGGCTACGTCCCTCAGCAAGCGAAGTAATCATCGCGGAGCCGGGCGTGCCAGACATGCGCCACCGCGCGTGCAGGTACGGCCGCCGCACGCCCGACAGCCCCTCGGTCTCGCGTTTCCCACGATTCTCCTGTTCGCACCCTTGCGGTTTCCCGTCGTCGGCTATCCAATTCGACGTGCGGAACTGCGGCCGATGTGATGATTTCAGAGCGACCCCCCAAGCCCAGCCGCGCAGTTAATCGCTACTACCGCCCAGCCCTTCTGTAGCAAACTGCTGCAACCGGTCGCGGCCTATAAAAACAGCGGTCCCGTAAGTGGCGCTCCTGTGTGACTTACGGGACCGCGCCGGGACGAGCTGTGGCACAGACTTTGATATCGATGGGTTCGCGTGGGGTTTCTCGGGACAGACACGAATGGCGGGCACACGTGCTAACGGACAACGATGCGCCGCCGGATCGCGATCAGGACCCTGAGGAAACGCCGGAAACGCCGCTCGACGAGCCGCGTCCCCCGCGAGTCGAAGACCCGCCCCCTCAGGCCGATCCCAAGGGTCCCTACGTAGTCCGCACATCACGAACGGAGGCGCAGCGGTGAATACCAGAGAGCGCAAAGAACGACGAGGCTTCGCATCGATGTCTCCCGAAAAGCAGCGGGAAATCGCCAGCAAGGGCGGCCGCGCCGCTCACGAAAAGGGCACGGCGCACGAATGGACGGCCGACGAGGCCCGCAATGCGGGACGCAAAGGCGGCCAGGTCAGCCGTGGCGGCCGCGGGCGGCTGGTGGTGCCGGCCGACGAGGCGCAGCCGGTCACCGATCTGACCGACACCGTCCCGTCAACCACGAGCGCTGATACTGCGGAGTGAACGACATGCGCCAGACCGTTCGAACGCTCGTACTGCTCGACCGGCCAGACGCCCGATCGACTTTGGAGGCGACACAAAATGGTAAGACGCGTAGCCATGGCCTGCACGATGACGCTGACCCTGGCGGTCGGCGCGAGCGCGCAGACAGGGTCTTCCGGGACATCCACGGGGCAGAACACCGCCTCCACTCAACCACCGTCCTCGTCCCCCGCCACGGATCAGCAGGATCAGGAGACGAGGCCGGCGACGACGACGTTCTACGGCGACACTGGGTTGTGGTTTGCGCCGACCGCTGAAGTGCTCCCCAGCGGGAAAGTGTCGGTCACCGGGTACCGACGCGGCACGAACTACATCCAGGGCTACACCAACGTCGCCGATTTTGCGGGGACGTTCGCGGTTGGTATCAAGGATCGCGCGGAAATCTTCGGGTCTTTCCTCGCCGACACGCGCATCGACCGCGACACGTATCCGGTGTTCTTCAACGATCCCAGGCAGGGCGGCGTCATCGATCGCTATCCGCGCGTGAATCAGAACTGGACCGGCGACAACGTCGGCGACCTCTACCTCGGCGTGAAATTGAATCTGATGTCGGAGTACCGGCAGCATCCGTCGGCGCTGGCGTTGCGCGGCATCGTGAAAGTGCCAACCGGTAAGAAAGACGTCGGCGTCAGCACGGGCAAAGCCGATTTCTTGGTTGATTTCATCGCCAGCAAGGACGTGGCGAAGGTCACCGAGCTCACCGGCTACGCCGGCTACCAGTACCTCGGCAGCCCGGACGGCTTTGATGCGCCGACCAGCGCATTCCGCTGGGGCGCGGGCGCCGGTTTTCCGTCGCACAGCCCGGTGCGCATCACCGCCGAGTTGAACGGCGTGGTCCCGTCGGACAGCACGGTGACGATCACCGGCGCGCCGCTGGTGGCCACTGACGGCAGCATCGCGCCGCTGGTGTCGAACACGGAGAAGTTGACGCGCGCGACCGTGGCGGTGACGTTCCAGGCGCCGAAAGGGTTTTTCATCGGCGCCGGCTTGAGTTGGAATGTCCCGCGGCAGGAGCGGCTCGCCAACTTCACGAATGAAGATCCTTTCGCCGATTACTGGGATTGGCAGGTGCGGATTGGCTACCATCCGGGCGTCCGGGTCTACGTCGCGCCGCCGCCGCCTCCGCCACCTCCGCCACCACCCGCGCCGGCGCACGAGTTGAGCGTCAAGGCGGCGTGCGATCCGTGCACGGTGGAGATCGGCAAGAGCTCGACGGTCACCGCGACGGCCACCGATTCGATCAGCTGCGCCGTCACGTATCGGTGGGCGGCGCCGAGCGGAACGTTCGCCAACGCCGCGGAGCGCTCGACCCTGTGGACCGCTTCGCAGCAGGAGGGCAGCGTGCCCGTCACCGTCACCGTCACGTGCCCGAGCGACAACAAGACCGCCTCGGACACCGTCAACATTCAGGTGACGCGGCCACCGGTGAAGAGCTACACCTTCGAGGACGTGCATTTCGACTTCGACCGCTACTCACTGCGGCCGGAAGCGACGCGCGTGCTGGATGAAGCGGTGAACGCGCTCAAGGAGACCCCCACGCTGAGAGTGGAAATCGAAGGGCACACCTGCAACATCGGCACAGCGGAATACAACCTGGCGCTCGGCGATCGCCGGGCGAATGCGGTCCGCGAATACCTCGTCAGCCGTGGCGTGTCGGCCGATCGCCTGCACACGGTCAGCTACGGCGAGGAGCAGCCGAAGTACGACAACGCCCGCGAAGAAACGCGCCGGCTCAACCGCCGCGCGGCACTGGTGGTCAAACTGCAACAGTAAGGGGAAATGCGGTTCGTCCATCTTTATCTCATCGGCTACTTCGTCCTCATCGCCGGCGCGCTGCTCGCTCTGTGGCACGCCGGCGTGCTCGCCCGAATCGGCGGCCTCTGGGTGGCCATTGGCACGATCATCGCCCTCGGCCTCGGGATCATGCTGGCCGTAACATCAGCGAAGCCTACGATTACTGACGGATAGGGAGGTAGGGCGGGAAAGGCAGGTAGGGCAGGTAGGCGGGTACTAGCCCTATCAACCCTACCGGCCCTACCCGCCGAAGCCGTATCCGCTCCCCTTTCCTGCCCCGTGGCACGTAATGTGGTATTGCAGATGACATATGCGTCGATGCGTGTCGTACGTGGTCTGGGTTGCCATCGTTCTCCTGGCCAGCGGCTGCAAAGAAGAAGGCATCATCAACGTTCATAAGCTCACCTTGAACGGCGTGAACGCCGTCGACGTCTCGAGTCTGAAAAACGCCCTCGCGACCAAACAAAGCTCGAAGATTCCGTTCAGTAAAAAGAAATACTTCGACCGATCACGCTTCGACGCAGACCTCAAACGCATCTCGGCCTTCTACGCGGACCGCGGGTATCCGGACGCGCGTGTCACCAGCTTCGACGTCAAGCTCAACGACAAGCAGGACGCCGTGGACCTCACCATCAACATCGCGGAAGGGGACCCGGTAAAAGTGGTGGCGGTGACCTTCGTCGGCTTCGAGGGGATTCCGCCCGCGCACCTCGCAACCCTCGAGAAGCAGGCGCCGCTGAAGGTCGGCCGTCCCCGCGATCGCCAACTCGTCGTCACCACGCACGAGCTGGCGTTGAACGAGCTGAAGGATCACGGCTTCCCGTACGCGACGGTCTCGACGAGCGAAGACGATGGACCGGGCGGCAAGGAGGCGAAGCTCACCTTCACGGCGCAACCGGGTACGCTGGCGCATTTCGGCGAGGTGAGCATCGCGGGCAACAAGAGCGTCGGCGAGAACGTCATCCGCCGCTCGCTCACGTTCAAGCCTGGCGATTTGTATCAGCGGAGCCTCGTGCAGGACTCGCAACGGCGGTTGTACGGCATGGAGCTGTTTCAATTCGCCAACATCGCGCCGCAGAATACCGAGGAGCAGCCGGAGGACGTCCCGATTGGCGTGACCGTTGCCGAAGGCAATCATCAGCGCGTGAACTTCGGCGTCGGCTACGGATCGGAAGAGAAAGCGCGCGTCGACGCCGAGTATCACCACCTGAATTTCCTTGGCGGGGCGCGATCGGCCGGTGCCCACGTGCGCTGGTCGTCGCTCGATCGCGGGATCCGCCTCGACCTCACGCAGCCGTACTTCTTCAACCCGCACTTTTCGCTGAGCGGCGAGGGCCAGGACTGGTACACGTACACGCCGGCCTATCGCTCGGTCGTCACCGGCGGGAAGGCGACGCTCACGCACCGGCTAAGCACCCGGACGTCGTGGTCGGTGTCGATCACGAGCGAGCACGACAGCAGTACGGTGACGCCGGAGGTGCTGGCGGACCCGACCCAGCGCGCGAACCTCATCGCGCTCGGCTTGAATCCCATCACCGGGACGCAGAGCGGCTTGCTGAACGCGCTCGGATTCGATTTTCAGCGTTCGACCGCGGACAACCTCCTCAACGCGCACCGCGGCTACCAGATCGCATTTCACGCGGAGGAGGCCGGACGCATCATCCCCGGCACCTTCGAGTACTCGGGACTGTCTGGCGATGCCCGGTACTACCTGCCGATCGTCGGCAGCCTCGTGCTCGCTTCCCGCGCGCAGTTCGGCAACATCCAGCCGCCGAACGACGATCCGACGAAAGTGCCGTTCGCGAAGAAATATTTTCTTGGCGGCGCGACGACGGTCCGCGGGTGGGGCCGCTTCGAGATCAGTCCGCTGTCCGAAGGTCTCCCGATCGGCGGCAACAGCATGTTTGCCTTCTCAGAGGAAGTGCGCGCGATGCTGCACGGCAACCTGGGCGGCGTGCTGTTTCTGGACGCGGGCAACGTCTGGGCGGACTCGTGGGGGATGAAGCTCAACGATCTGCGGTACGCGGTGGGGCCGGGCCTGCGCTACCAGACGCCGATCGGTCCGCTGCGCTTCGACTTCGGGTATCAGCTGAATCCGATTCCCGGGCTGCTGGTGAACGGTGAGCCGCAGACGCGGCGCTGGCGGATCCATTTCAGCATCGGACAGGCGTACTGAAATATGGATGTCAGATTTCAGATTGCCGATTCCAGAGCGCTGCTTCAGAGGACGCGATGCGCATCCTGAGACGCCTCGTCCATGTGGTCGTGATCACGCTGACGCTGGTCGTCGGCGCGGCCGCGGCGGCGATCATCGTCTCGCAGACGGCCTGGTTCAAGGATTGGCTGCGCGGTTACATCGAGCGGGAGGCGAATCAGTATTTGAACGGCCGCCTGTCGATTCAGCGGCTGGGCGGCAATCTGTTCTTCGGCGTCGAGCTGGAGAACATCGGCGTGTCCATGGACGGCAGCGAGGTCGTCGCGGTGCAGGAACTCGGCCTGAACTACAACGTGTTCGAGCTGATCTCCAAGGGGCTTTCCGTCGAGCAGATTCACCTGAATAAACCGGTGCTGTACCTGCGCCGCGAAGGCGACACGTGGAGCATCAGCAAACTCGTCAAGAAGGAATCGCGGGAAGCGGATCGCTCGGGCCCCGGCAAACCGATCGCGATCGATCAGATCGGCGTGAGCGACGGCTCGGTGGTCGTCGACAGCCCTGTCGGGACGTCGGGCGTCGAGGTGCCGAAGCGCTTCGATCACCTGGACGCGCAACTGTCGTTCAAGTACGAGCCGGTCCGGTACTCGATCGAGATCACACACGTGTCCTTCCGGGGATCGGATCCGGCCATTGCGTTGAATGCGCTCTCCGGCGGCGTGTCGGTGCGCAACGACACCGTCTTCGTGGACAAGCTGGCGCTGCGCACGGCCGAAACGTCGTTGTCGCTCGACGGCGCGGTGCAGCAGTACCTCACGAAACCGATCTTCAAGCTGCAGCTCACGTCGGACAAGCTCTCGCTGCCGGAGATCGCGCGCCTGGTGCCGGCGCTCGCCGGGGTCAAGCTGCAGCCGGCGTTCGAGTTGAAAGTGGACGGCCCGATGGATCGGCTTGGCGTCGCCCTCGATTTGCGATCCTCGGCGGGGCAGATGAATGGCAAAGTCGTCGCAAACGTGCTGACACCGGGGCAATCGGTCAACGGCACGCTGTCCATTCGTCATCTCGATCTCGCGCCGATCCTGAACAATCCGAAACAAAAGAGCGACATCACCGCCGACGCGATGATCGACGCGCACTCTGCGTCGTTTGCGGATCTCAACACCCTGCGGGGCAGCGTCGTGATGAACGCGCCGCGTGTGACGGCCGCCGGCTACACGGTCGAACCGGTGAAGGCGAAGGCGAGCTTCGAAGGGCGCAGGATCGGACTGGAGGCGAGTGCGGCCGCCTATGGCGCAACCGCAACCGTCGCCGGCCACGTCACGCTGCCCGACACGGCCCGTGCCCCAAAGACGAGCGCCATGGGCTTCGACCTCAACGGCCAGGCGCGCGACCTCGACCTGCGGCGTCTGCCGCGCGATCTCAACGTGCCGCCTGCCGCGACGAACGTGAACGCGGACTACCATGCGGTCGGATCCTTCTCCACCGGCGCGAAGGCCGCGGCGATCGACGTCAAGGCCGACGCGCGCTTCCTGCCTTCAACCGTCGCCGGCGCCACGATCGCGGGCGGCAGCACCGCCGGCGTGTCGATGCAGGGTAAGGAACTGACGTACTCGGCCGATGCCACCGTGTCCGGCCTCGACTTGCAGCGGGTGGGCGAGCAGTTCCGGCTGCCGGCGCTCGCGGTCGATCGATACAAGAGCGCCATCAATGCGCACCTTGTCGCCAACGGGCGCGGGACAACGCTCGACGCGATGGACGTCAAGGCGAACGGCACGCTGACGAACACGTCCATTCTTGGCGGCTCCGTCCCCCAGCTGGCGTTCGACGCCGCCGTTGCGAGCGACACGGCCCACCTCGCGGCCAACGGATCGTTTGCGGGCTTCGACCCGGCGGTGGCGAGCGGCAAGCCGCAGATGAAGGGCACAGTCGGCGGAGCGCTGAACGTGGACGCCACCGTGAGCGATGTGTCGCGCGGCGTGACGGTGGATCGTGTGCAGGCGTCAGCGAAGGTCACGCTGACCCCGTCAAGTGTCGGCGGCCTCGAGATCACCCGTGCCATCGTCGACGGCGACTACCACAACAGTACCGGCGACATCAGGACGCTCGAGATTGTGGGTCGCGACGTCAACGTCGCGGCGAGCGGCACGCTGGCGCTGAACGAGACGGGACAATCGAATCTCAAGGTGCACGCCGACAGTCCGAGCCTCGATCAAATCGGCAAACTGGTGGATCAGCCGCTGACAGGCATCGGCAAGGTGGACGCCACGATCACCGGCAACCGGACGGCGCTGCAGGCCGCGGGCAACGTCACCGGCGACGGCGTCAGGTACGGCAACAACGGAGCGCTGGCGCTCTCGACCGACTTCACCGCGAAGGTCCCCGATCTCGACGTCGTCCAGGCGAGCGTCGCGGCGACGACGCACGGGACGTTCGTCACGGTGGGCGGCCAGAACATCAACGATCTCACCGCCAAGACCGGCTACGCGAACAAGCAGCTCACGTTCGACGCGACGGCAACGCAGCCGAAGCGATCGCTCAGCGCGGCCGGTTCCCTCCTGATGCACCCCGATCATCAGGAGATTCATCTGCAGCGCCTCGCGCTGCAGTCGCAGGGCGTGCAGTGGCAGACGGCACCGGGCGCGGACGCCGCGGTTCAGTACGGTCCGGATGTCGTGGCCGTCGAGAATCTGAAGCTGGTGAACGGCGATCAGCAGCTCGCCGTTGAGGGCTCCTTCGGCCAGCCGGGCGACGCGTTGAAGGTCACCCTGAACAACGTCGACGTCGCGACGGTGGACGCGCTCCTCCTGCGCGAGCCGCAGTTGTCCGGACGATTGAATGCCTCGAGCACGATTGAAGGCGCGAAGGACGCACCGCAGGTGAAGGCGACATTTGCGATCGACCAGGGCGGCTTCCGTCAGTTCAGGTACGACACGTTCGGCGGCACCGTGGACTACAGCGGCGCGGGCATGACCGTGGACGCACGCCTGCAGCAGAATCCGACGACCTGGATCGAGGCCAAAGGCTACGTGCCGACGGCGGCGTTTGGCGCCGCGAACGCGGAACGCCAGCACGGTCCGGGCGACGCGCGCGCAAACACGTTCGACCTGCACGTGGACAGCAGCCCGATCGATCTCGGCATCGTGCAGGGATTCACGACGCAGCTCACGAATGTGAAGGGCACGGTCCAGGCGAAGATCGATGTCACCGGCGCCGCCGAGGATCCGCATCCACTCGGCTCGGTGACCGTGCAGAACGCCGCGTTCACCGTGCAGCCCACCGGCGTTACGTACTCGGATCTCGATGGGTCCATCGACCTGCAAGCCGACAACGTGCACATCGAACAGATCCGTGTACTCGACAACCAGAAGAAGCCGCTGACGATTGCCGGCGATCTCGCTCTTCACGAGCGTCAGGTCGGTGCCGTGGCGATCGCCGTCACCTCGAAGGACTTCAAGGTGATCGACAACAAGATGGGCAATGTCCGTATCAACAGCGACCTGCGGCTCACGGGCGAGCTGGACGCGCCGCGCGTGGAAGGGAAGCTCGGTGTTTCCACCGGCACGATCAATCTGGATCCGATTCTTGCGCTCGCCGGCGAGTCGGCGTACGCGACCGCGCCTACCGAGTACGCTACCGGGCCGAATGCGGCCGACGCGAACGCGGCCTCATCGGCGCCGAGCCTGTTCGACGCGCTGCAGATGGACGTGCACCTGACGGTGCCGAACGACCTGGTCGTCAAGGCGAGCGATCTCCGAGCACCCGGGGCACCGATCTCACTCGGCGCGCTGAACCTGACGCTCGGCGGTAATCTGTACGCGAGCAAGGTGCCCTACGATCAGCCGCGCCTCATCGGCGTCGTCAACACCGTGCGCGGCACGTACGATTTTCAGAGCCGCCGCTTCACGATTCTGCGCGACGGCACGGTACGGTTCGAAGGGACCGACGAGCTCGACCCGACGCTCAACATCCGCACGGAGCGGGTCATTCAGGCGGTCACCGCCAATGTCACTGTGCAGGGGACGCTGAAAAATCCGACGATCGTGCTGACCAGCACGCCGCCGCTGGAGCCGGCGGACATCCTGTCGCTGATCGTTTTCAACCAGAACCTCAACGCGGTCGGGGAAGGCCAGCAGATCTCCCTCGCGCAGCGCGCGCAGGGGATGGCCACCGGAGCGGTCGCCGGCGAGTTGTCCAAGTCGATCGGGAGCGCGCTGAACCTCGACACGTTCGAGATCAACACCGCGCCGGACTCGGGCAACGCGGCACAGCTGACAGTCGGTGAGCAGGTCGGACAGAATCTCTACGTCAAGGTGCAGCAGGGGATCGGCGACCAGAGCCAGACGAACGTCATCCTCGAGTACGAGCTGACCAAGTGGCTTCGGTTCCAGACGAACGTGCTCCAGGGTTCGAGCACGCAGCAGCAGATGTTCCAGCGGATGCAGGGCAGCGGCGTCGATCTGCTATTTTTTTTCAGCTACTAGACTAGTTGGTGAGTTGGTGAGTTGGCGAGTGGGTGATTCGAAACAGCCGCCCTCCCTCGCTCACTCAAATCGCCAAATCGCCAATTCACCAAATCGCCAAATCAGGCGGATGCGAGCGATGCCACTTGCACCCTTGCGTCGTTGAAGCAGGCACCGCCGCCGAGATCCGTGAGCGTATCTGGAACGAGTGATGTGCCGGTAAAGCCGTTGCGCGTGTTCCGCCGCCAGATGCCCTTCGGCAGGCTGATGGTGCCGGGATGGATGCCCGCCGCGACTGTCAGCGTGCAATGCACCTCGCCGAGATCGTTGAACACACGCACCAGATCACCGTCGCTCAGCCCGCGCGCCCCGGCATCGTCCGGATGCATGTGGAGCTTGACGTCGGGTCGCGGCAGTTCGCCGAGCGTCGAGCTGATGGTGCGCTCGCTGGCCGGCGAGATCAACGTCAGCGGATATTGGGCGGTGGCCGGGTCCGGCTGGAATCGGTATAGGCCGATCGGCGCCGACGCGTCGAGTGCGGCGTCGAACAGGTGGACTTTGCGATCGACCGTGTTGGGGAAGACGTCGACGAACTGCACGGGCGCGACGCCGAACGGGGGAGCCGGCGCAATCCCCTCGCGAAGATTCGAGCCGACATGCGCGGGCAGCTCGTTGAGCACTTTGACGAGCAGATCGAGCTCGCCGCTCGGATCGTCGTCGTGCAGCACATCGAGGCGCGCACCGAGCGCGCCAAACACGTCGGCGTTCGGGCGCGATTCGCCGACGGCATCGATCACCGGACGCGTCAGCTCGATGTGGATCGGCCCGTACGCCTTGGCCAGATCGTAGTTCTCGAGGAACGTCGTGGCCGGCAGCACGACATCGGCGTACAGGGCCGTGTCGGTCATCACCTGGTCGAACACGATCGTGAACAGATCGTCGCGTTCGAGTCCCTTCAACACCCGGCGTTGATCCGGAACGGTGGCTGCCGGATTCGCGTTATACACGAACAGCACGCTGACGGGCGGGTCGTCATACTCGGTCAGCGCGCGGCCGAGCTGATTCATGTTGACGATCCGCGTGTCCGGCTCCTGCGCGCCGATCCACGTGCTCTGGATACTCCACGCCGCGGAATTGCTCATCGAGTATCCGCCGCCGCGCACGCGGAACTTTCCCCCGACCGCCGGCAGCGCCAGGATGGCCATCGCGGCGTTGCCGCCGTTCCGGTTGCGTTCCACGCCCCAGCCGCAGCGCACGAGCGCCGGCGAGCTCGTCGCGTACAGCTTCGCGAACCGCTCGAGCGCCGCCGGATCGATTTCCGACACGCGGGCCGCCTCCTCGATGGTCCACGGCTCCGCACGCGCGCGAAGCTCCGCGACGCCCGACGCATGTGCCTGCAGGAAGGACTCGTCGGCGAAGCCACTGACGAACAGATATCGGTGCAGCGCGAGCGCGACGACGACGTCGGTGCCTGGTTTGATCGGCAGGTGGAGATCGGCCGACCGCGACATTGGCGTCCCGCGCGGGTCGACCACCACGAGCGCGGCGCCGCGCTTCTGCGCCGCGCGCACGTACGGCACCAGATGGATGCCGGACGCCGCCGGGTTGACGCCCCAGAGCACGATCAACTTCGCCTCGGGATAGTCCTGGTACACGACCGACGGCATCTTGCCGTAGAGTGCCGCGTTCGCCGCGCCGGTCGGCGCGGCACAGACGGTGCGCGCGAGCCGCGAGGTGCCGAAGCGGCGCCACAGCTGCGCGTCCAGATTGTCCTGCGTGAGGATGCCGTTCGAGCCGCCGTATGAGAACGGCAGAATCGACTCGCCACCGTTGGCCGATTTCGCCCGCATGAACCGCTCGGCAATCAACTCCAGCGCATCGTCCCACGTCGCGCGTGCGAACTTGCCCTCGCCCTTGCGTCCCTTGCGGATCGCGGGATACAGCAACCGGTCGGGACCGTAGACCCGCTCGCCGAACTTTCGGACCTTCGCGCAAATGAAGCCGCCGGTCACCGGATTGCGATGCGACCCGTCGATCTCGATGATCCGGCCTTGGTTCACGGTGACGGCGAGGCTGCACGCGTCCGGACAATCGAGCGGGCACGCGGCGTCGACGATCGTCGTCGGTCCGCCGAGCGCGGGCTCAGCCGTGCGACCAGTGAGCGGGTTGGGCATGCGGGACATAACTCTAAGTTATTATGCCGCACATGGCCGCGGCGCCTCGCGTTGTCATCATCGGTGGTGGGTTCGGCGGCCTCGATGCGGCGCGCGCGCTCAGCCGCGCACCGGTGCACATCACACTGGTGGATCGGCACAACTACCACCTCTTTCAACCGCTCTTGTATCAGGTTGCGACGGCGTCGCTGTCGCCTGGCGACATTGCGTCACCCATCCGATGGGTGCTCCGTCGCCAGCAGAACGTCGAGGTGCTGCTCGCGCACGCGCTCGCGGTCGATCCCGCGGCGAAGACGGTCGCGCTCGATCGCGGCGACGCGGTTTCGTATGACTACCTGATTCTTGCGACCGGCGCGGCGCACGCGTACTTCGGACATGACGAGTGGGCGGCGCGCGCACCGGGACTCAAGACGCTCGACGATGCGCTCGAGATGCGGCGGCGGATGTTGCTCGCGTTCGAGGACGCGGAGCGCGAGACGGATCCCGCCGCGCAGCGCCGGCTGCTGACGTTCGTGATTATCGGCGGTGGGCCGACCGGCGTCGAGCTGGCGGGCGCGCTGGCGGAGATCGCGCGGCATTCGCTCCGGCACGATTTCCGGCGCATTCGTCCCGAGTCGGCGCGCATCATCCTGCTTGAAGGCGCCGACTTTCTGCTCGGCACATTTTCGCCGAAGCTGCGCGCCGTGGCGCGCGCGTCCTTGACGCGGCTCGGCGTCGAGGTGCGAACGTCGGCGAAAGTGACCAACGTCGACGACACCGGTGTTCAGGTAGGCGATGAGCACATCCCGGCGCAGACCGTGCTGTGGGCGGCAGGTGTCGCGGCGTCGCCGCTCGCGCGATCGCTTGGCGTGCCGCTGGACCGGGTCGGACGCGTGCTGGCCGAGCCGACCCTTCGCGTGCCCGGGCATCCCGACATCTTCGTCGTCGGCGATGTATGCGCGCTGCAGCAGGATGGCCAGTGGCTGCCCGGCGTCGCGCAGGTTGCGAAGCAGGGCGGCACCCACGCCGCGAAGAACGTGCTGTGCGCAATCGCCGGTGAACGGCTCGAGCCGTTTCGCTACCACGACCTCGGGACGTTGGCGACGATTGGGCGTGGCTCGGCGGTCGGCGACGTTTTCGGTTTCAAGATCAGCGGCTGGTTCGGGTGGGTGTTCTGGATCTTCGTGCACATCTTCCAGCTGATCGGGTTCCGCAATCGTCTCGCCGTAATGAGCGAATGGGCGTGGGCCTACGTGACGTTCCAGCGGCGCGTGCGCCTCATCACCGGCGATACGTCGTCCGATCCTTGATCGGCGTGGCGGAACCGCCGCTCACCGCCGATGGACGACGATGCGGAGGCCTGTGACATTGGCGTCCGCGACGACGACGTCGGTAGGCGGCACCATCATGCCGCCGGAGACGCCTGCGCTACCTGCAACGGCGCCGATCGCGCCGCCGCCCGCGCCGTACACGACCCCGCCGGTGACACCTCCCGAGATCCCGGAGTTGGGTGCTCCGCCGCTCGCGCTGTTCATGACGATCGGCACCGCCGCCGTGGCGCGATACCGGCCCGCCGGGACGCCGCCGATCACGAAGCGGCCGTTGTCTTCCGTTCTCCCCCTGCCGGCTGGACCGAAGACGCCGCCGCTCTGCGGATCGCTCATGAGCATCACCATCGCGCCGCCCACGGGATTGCCGCTTTCGTCGATCACGACACCGGATACGCGAAACACGGGGGCGACCTGCATCGTGAAGGAGGTGTTCGACGCTGTTTCGCCGGCCGTCACGGCGACCGGCTGCGCCGCCGCGGAATCCGTGACGCCTGGATAAAACGTCGTCGCGAGAGCCGTGGCGCCAGCGGCTCCGGCAGCGTTCCCACCAATCGCACTGAACGCCATCGGTGGTGCCGCGGCGATGTAGTACGTGCCAGCCGCGATGTCATACAGGCGGAACTCGCCCAGATCGTTCGTCTGCTGACCCTGACTGGCGACGGGGAGCAACCGGGGTCCGAATCCGGGTCGATCGAGCCGCCGCATCACCATCACGTGGAGTCCAGCGAGCGGTGCGCCGGTGGGATCGACGATGCGGCCGGCGACTGCGCCTCCGCGCGGCAGCCAGATATCGACGTCGTTGAGTGCCTGGCCCGCGGCGAGATCGATGGTTCGCATCGTTGTTGCCTGATTGATGTTCTGCGCGAAGCCGGCGTGCTGCGCATCGATGCGATAGCTGCCTGGCGCAAGATTCTGAAAAGCGTACCGTCCGTCCTGATCAGTGGATGTTTCCGGAGGCGGACCGAGCGGTCCTGTCGTGCGCCGCATGGGCATGAGCATGACGCGCGCGCCTGCAATCGGGGTATTGGCGCCTTCGGCAAACACGCGTCCGGAGATGTGCGCGGACGATGCGGCCGGCGCCTGACCTGCGACGAGCACGGCGGACAGCATGGAGACCACGAACAACATGTGACCCTCCTGGTGCCGATTTTACGTCCGAGCTCGAGCGTTCCGCTACCGTTACGCTCGGCTAAGCCTTCGCGCTACAACGCACTCCAGCACCCGGCACCCCGGCACCCAGCACCTCAGCACGTCAAAAAACACTATCGCTGCGGCGTCAGCACCTTGCCTGCGAGCTTGCCACTCCACGCGTCGGCGTCTTTTTCGATCACGCCGTTCACGATCGCGTACTGGATGCCTTCGGACAGCTGATGCGGTTCGGTATACGTGGCAGCGTCTCTCACCTTCGCGGGATCCATGATGAGCACGTCGGCCCACGCCCCCGGGCGCAGCACGCCGCGATCTTTCAGGCCGAACACCGACGCCGGCAGGCTCGTCATCGAGCGGATCGCGAATGGCAGATCGATGACGTGCCGCTCATTCACGTACACGCGAATCTTGCGCGCGAACGCGCCGTTGCCGCGCGGGTGCGGCTTGCCGTTGCCGAATTCGACGAGGTCGCCGTCGGTGCACGTCATGGTGAACGGCTGCCGCATGATCAGCTCGATGTCGGATTCCGACATGTTGAACGAGACCAGGCTCGCATCGCCTTTCACGAGCAGATCGAGCACCGCTTCCTCAGGCGGGCGTTTCATCGCCTTCGCCACGTCCGCCGCCGATTTGCCTTCGAGCGACGGGTTCGGCTTGTAGAAGGAGATCACGAGCTTCTCGGGTCCGCCGCGGCGTTCGAAATTCTTCCGGATGTCGGCGAGCAGGCGTGAGCGATCGCGTCCGTCGATGCGCTTCAGCATTTCCTGCCGGCCGCCGACCTCTGCCCACCGCGGGATCAGCGCGCCGACGATGCCTGTGCCGCTGGCGTCGTACGGATACTGATCGGCCCACACGTTGACGCCGCGATCGCGCGCCTGCTGGATGTGCTCGACGAGCGTCTTCGACGTGCCCCAGGTCGCGGGTCCGAGTGCTTTCATGTGCGCGACGATGCCCGGCAGATGCCCTTCTTCGGACACGCGAATCACTTCGTCGACGGCAGCCACGACGCCGATGTTGTAGTCCGCCTCGTCGCGGATGTGGCTCTCATAGACGCCGCCGGCTTCGCCCGCCGCTTTGGCCATCGCAATCACTTCGTCGAGCTGCGCGTAGCTGCCCGGCGCATAGTACAAACCCGACGAGAGTCCAATCGCGCCGTCCGTCATGCCGGTGCGCACGAGCGCGATCATGCGATCGAGCTCCGCCGCGGTCGGCGCGCGGTCCGCCATCCCGAGCACCTCCCGGCGGATCGATCCGTGCGGCACGTACAGCATCACGTTGATCCCGACGTGTTGTCGCTCGTAGGTCGCGCGCTGTGTCTTGATGTCAACAGGACCGCCGCCGTCAGGGTTGAGGGCGACGGTGGTGATGCCCTGTGCGAGCAGCTGCCGGCCTTCCTTCAGCGCACCGGCCAGGCCGGTCGAGGCGTGGGAGTGTACGTCGATGAATCCGGGGGTGACGGTGAGACCGGCGGCGTCGAGCACCCGCACGGCTGCCGCGTCGCCGAGCTGCCCCACCGCGACGATCCGGCCGTCGCGGATGCCGATGTCGGCGATCGTCGCAGGTGTGCCGGTGCCGTCCATCACGTGCCCGCGCCTGATGAGCACGTCGAAGCGCGGCTGAGCGGACTGCGACGAGGCCACGACGCAGCAGGAAAGGACTATGGAGCTGAGGACGCGTATCACCATGAAGGCGGATCTTATATACGACTCGGCTGGCAGGACTAGAGTCCTGCGCCACGTCTGCCGCGGCTGCGCTTCTGCTCATCAACACACCACATGGTCGAGTGTCGAAATTGCCGAATCTGTGGAAAAAGGGGACGGGAGTCATTTTTCAGGCCCGCCGTGTAAGCCTCCAGAAAACGACTCCCGTCCCCTTTTCTCACTCAAAATCCTCAGCGTTTCGACGCGAAATTCCTCTTCGGCGCGCGCCAGCTGAATGACTCCCGTCCCCTTTTTTCTGGCATCGCGGGTAGAATCGAGGTGGCCATCCCCAGCAACCTTCCTCAATGAGAGCCGCCGTCGTCGCCCTCGGAGATCTCGGACGCAGCGCCCGTATGCGGTATCACGCGCTGGCGCTCGCGGCCAATGGCGTGGATGTGGACCTCGTCGGCTTCGAGGGGACCGCCCTGCCGCGCGCGATTACCGCGGAGCCACGGATCGCCGTCCATCGAATCGCGCCCATACGCCTGAAGATCCGCGGCGGCCTCACCGGATCGACCTATGCCGTCGCCGGCCTGTTCGATGCCGCGCGCGTGAGCTTCCGACTCTGGCGGACGCTGGCGAAGCTGCACCGGCCCGACCTCGTGCTCGTCCAGAATCCGCCGGCGTTCCCGACATTCGCCGTGGCATGGTTCTCCCTTCGGCATCGCGGTGTGCGCTTCGTTGTCGACTGGCACAATCTCGGATATACCTTGCTCCAACTTCGACTCAGCCGCTGGCATCCCGCCGTCCGCCTTGCGCGCTGGTTCGAGCGGCGAGACGCCCGGCGCGTTGACGCCAATCTCTGCGTGTCGCGCGGCCTTGCCGCGTTTCTCGAGAGCCGCTTCGGCGTCAAGCACGCGCAAGTCGTGTACGACCGCCCGGCATCGGCCTTCATGCCGATCGAACGGGCCGACCGCGAGCGGTTTCGGCAGGCGCTGTTCGCCCGCCTGGGAATCCGCGCAAGCACCGTCGGCTTCATCGTCTGTCCGACGAGCTGGACGGAGGATGAGGACTTCGACGTGGTGATCGAGGCGGTGATGCACCTCGAGGAGCGCATTCGCGGATGGGAAGCGGGCAACAGTACGCGGCGCTTTCCCGAGCTCGTGATTCTGGTGACCGGCGACGGGCAACGGCGGGCGGAGTTCGAGCGGCGCTTTGCCGGTTTGCCGGCGCGGCGCGTTCAGCTGCGCACGCGGTTTCTGGAACCCGACGATTACCCGCGCGTGGTCGGCAGCGCGGACCTCGGCCTGTGCCTCCATCGGTCGTCGTCGGGTCTCGACATCCCGATGAAGGTTGCGGACTTGTTCGGCGCGGGCGTGCCGGTGTGCGCGCTGGATTACGGCGCCTGCCTGGCCGAGCGCGTCCGCCACGGCGACAACGGCCTGCTCTTTTCCAATGGCCGACAACTCGCCGACGTGCTGTTCGATCTCTTCGAAACGTTCCCAGCTGATCAGAAAGCGCTCGATCGCCTGCGAGCGGGCGCTCGCAAATCGGCGCGGCCGACCTGGGAAGAAGGGTGGGCGCGCGAAGCGAAGCCTGTGCTGCTGCCGAGCGCGTAACGAGGCTCGCCCCTGGCCCCGTTCCACCCGTGGCTATAATGTCTTGAACCACGAAGGACACGAACTCACGAAGGGCAATTAGCAGGACCAGATCTGGTTCATTGTGACTTTCGTGTTCGTTTCTTCGCGATCTTCCTGGACCTCGTCTCTTCGTGGTAAAGAGTCGCTGATGAAGACGCTGATCAAGAACGGCACCATTGTCACGGCCGTGGACCAGTATCGCGGCGACGTGCTCGTCGAGGACGAGAAGATTGCCGTGATCGGCACGTCGCTCGACATCCCCTCGGAGAACGTGGACACCCTGATCGACGCGGCCGGCAAGTACGTTCTGCCGGGCGGCATCGACGTCCACACACACCTCGACATGCCGTTCGGTGGCGCGACGTCGGCGGACGACTTCGAAACCGGCACGATCGCCGCCGCCCACGGCGGCACGACCTCAGTCGTCGATTTCGCGATTCAGTACAAGGGGCAGACGCTGCATCACGCCTGGGAGACGTGGATGAAGAAGGCCGAGCGTAAGGCCGTCATCGATTACGGCTTCCACATGATCATGACCGACCTCAACGACGGCACCGAAGCGGAGATGGATGCGCTCGTCAGACAGGGCATCCCGTCGTTCAAGCTCTTCATGGCCTACCGCGGCGTCTTCATGCTGGACGATGGGAGCATTTTCAAGGCGCTGCTGCGGACCGGCAACAACGGCGGGACGATTTGCATGCACGCCGAGAATGGCGACGTCATCGACGTCCTCGTGCAGCGAGCGCTGGCGGAGGGGAAGACGGCGCCGAAATATCACGCGCTCACGCGGCCCGTGCGCGCGGAAGCCGAGGCGACGCACCGCGCGATCGCGCTGGCCGAGATCGCCGGCGTGCCGATCTACATCGTGCACCTGTCCTCGGCGGAAGCGCTGGACATGGTCACGGAAGCGCGCGACCGCGGCCTGCCCGCGTTCGCCGAGACATGTCCGCAGTATCTGTTTCTCTCGTACGACGACTACGAGGAGCCGGACTTCGGCGGGGCGAAGTACGTCATGAGCCCGCCGCTGCGCGAGAAGGCGAAGCAGGATCAGTTGTGGCGGGGGCTCGCGTTCAACGATCTGCAGTGCATCTCGACCGATCACTGTCCGTTCTGCATGAAGGAGAAGCGTCTCGGTGAGCACGACTTCTCGAAGATTCCGAACGGCGCGCCGGGCATCGAGACGCGCATGAGTCTGGTGTACGACGGCGGCGTACGGCCCGGCCGTATTTCGCTGAATCGGTTCGTCGAGCTCACATCCACTTCGCCGGCGAAGATCTTCGGTCTGTTTCCGCGCAAGGGCACGATCGCGCCCGGCTCGGACGCCGATATCGTCGTCTTCGATCCGAATCGCGTGATCACGCTTGCCGCGAAGACGCTGCACATGAACGTGGACTACAACCCGTACGAGGGCCGCCAGGTGACCGGCGCCACCGACACGGTCCTCTCGCGCGGCCGGCTGGTCATCGAGGACGGGAAGTTCGTGGGCCGCGCCGGCAGCGGATCGTTTCTCAAACGCGCCGCGCGGACGTGACGCCTCCGTAGCGCGTCCCGCGCCGCCGCTGTTCGTGCCAGCCGCCGATCGGTCGTGGCGCAGGCCGTGAGGCCTGCCGGGAGGGACAAATGGGTGCCGATCTGTCGACGATGTTCACGGGGCTCCGATTCCGGAATCCCTTTCTGCTGTCGTCCGCACCGCCGACCGAATCGGAATCCAACATCCTGCGCGCGTTCGAGGCCGGGTGGGGCGGCGTGGTCACGAAAACCATCGGGCTTCATCCAGTCGTGAACGTCATCGGTCCCAAAACGAAATTTCTGCGCGCCGATACCGATTCGGCGCACCTGTCGATGAAGAAGCGGCCCGGCGCGGCGCTGCACTCCTCGTGGAACTGGGAGCTCATTTCCGACAAGACGCTGGACTGGTGGGTGCCGCGCCTCGGCCGGATCAAACGCGCGTTTCCCGAGCACGTGCTCGTCGCGTCGATCATGGCCGGGTCGGGCAACGACACCGAGCTGCGTCACTGGCAGACGCTCGCGAAGGCGTGCCAGGATGAAGGGTGCGACGCGCTCGAGCTGAACCTGTCGTGTCCGCACATGGATCGCCCCGACATGGGTTCCAACGTCGGGAAGGACACAGAGCTGGTGTCGATCGTGACGAAAGTCGTCAAGGATGTGGCGGACGTTCCGGTGTGGGCGAAGCTGACGCCCTCCACCACGGACATCGTCGTCGAGGCGCGCGGCGCGTTCCTTGGCGGCGCGGATGCCATCGTGTCGTCGAACACGTTCACGTCGCTGCCGTTGATTGACGCCGAGACGCTGGAGTTCGAGATCCACGTCGACGGCCGCGTCTCCACCGGCGGCCTTGGCGGACCGGCGATCCTGCCGCTCTCGCTTGCGAAGATGTCGCAGCTCACGCAGGCGTTTCCCGGCAAGCCGTGTTCGGGGATCGGCGGCATCTCGACCTTCGAGCACGCGTTGAACTACTTCCTCCTCGGCTGTGGCACGGTACAGGTCTGCACGGCGGCGATGCTCGATCACGCGATCGGACCGAACGTCATCCGCGCGTTGAACGACGGGCTGGCGCGATTCATCGAAGCGCACGCGGACAAAGGGTGGACGCACCTGGAGGACTTCATCGGTCTGCGGCGTGATCGGGTCGTGTCGCAATCGCAGATTCGCCGGCCGGACGTCAAGGATTATCGGGGCGGATACGACGCAGAAGGGTACGCCGAGCCCGTCACGACGTCATGACGGGAAAAGGGGCCGTACCCCTTTTTCGCCGGCCGGGTCTCGCGAAAAAGGGGTACGGCCCCTTTTTCCGAATCGTCGGGCTGATTGCCCTTTGCGCGCTGCTTGCGCCGGTTGGGTGCCGCAGCCGCGACGATGGGCGCCGCCTCGATGATGAAGCAGAACGTTACGTCCGGATCGTCCTCGCGCTCGGCGATCGCGATCCCGATTCTCTCGATTTCTACGCCGGACCGCCCGCATGGAAGGCCGATGCGCACGCGCGCAACGAGACGTTCCACGACATCAAGCAGTCCGCCACCGCGCTGATCCAACAGCTCGAACACGCCCCGACGACCTCAGACGCCTCCGGCGCCAGACGCGAGTTTCTGCGCCGCCAGCTTCACGCCGTCGCCGCGCGGGTCGACATGCTCGACGGTCGCCGCTTCACATTCGACGACGAGAGCCGGGCGTTGTTCGGCGTCGAGATCGGCTCGATCGATCGCGCATCTGCCGATCGCGCGCGCGCGCTCGTCGACCGGCTTCTGCCAGGATCGGAGAGCCTCGCCCGGCGCTATGCGAGGTTCGATCGCCAGTTCATGATCCCGCCCGAGCGTCTCGCCGCCGTGATGACGCGCGCGCTGGACGGCTGCCGGCGCGCGACGCTGCCTCACATGCCATTGCCGTCCGGCGAGCACGTCACTATCGAGTACGTCAGCGGCACGCCATGGAGCGCGTTCACGCGATACCAAGGCGGTGCGCACAGTCGCATTCAAATCAACGCCGGCTTTGGTCTCACGGTGGACCGCGCGCTGCAGCTGGCCTGTCATGAAGGCTATCCGGGCCATCACGCGATCAACACCTGGATCGACACAGCGCTCGTCGGGCCGCAGCACCGGATCGAGCTCACGGTGCAGCCGATGTTCAGCCCGCAGTCGCTGCGCACGGAAGGCGGGGCGACGTTTGCGCCAGAGCTCGCGTTTTCCGACGCGGAGCGGTTGCAGTTCGAGCGAGACGAGCTGTTTCCGATCGCCGGGCTGGACGGCCGCGCCGCGGCCGAATACCTGAGAGTCGGACGGGCCGTCGACGACCTGCGCATGGCGCAGGCCGGCATCGCGCGGGAATATCTCGACGGCGGCCTCGAATTCGCGCGCGCGTCGGCGGCGCTCGAGCGCGAGGCGCTGATGCCGTCGGCCGACGCGACGCTGAAATTCTTCAATCAATTTCGCAGCTACGCCGTCGCGTACACGCTCGGGCACGAGCTCGTCGCGCGTGCGGTCGAGGCGCAGCCCAGCGCGGATCTGCGGTGGCAGACGTACGAACGGTGGGTGACCGGCACGAAGTAATCGTTTGTCTCGTGGCCGATCCTCAGTTGACGCGCAGCGCACGCGCCCCGTAATCTTCGCGAGACGTGTTGTATCAAGGAGAAGGTATGCGCCTGTTGATCGTGGTTCTGTGTCTCGCGGGTCTCGCCGGCTGCTCCCGGCCAGACACCACCACCTCGGGCACGACGCCCGCGGCGTCCAAGGCGCCTGCACCAACCAAGCTGGGGATCCGGCCCGATGGCGACACGACCATCAAGCCGGACATGTCCAAGATCACGAACGAAGATTTGAAGAAAGTGTACGCGTACATCGACGCGCACATCGACGACCATGTCGAGCGACTGCAGAAATGGATTCGCCAGCCGAGCATCTCGAACAGCGGTGAAGGCATTCCCGAATCGGCGGAGATGGTGAAGGGCTTCTTCGAGCAGCTCGGATGCCAGGAGTCGCGCGTGTACGACGTCGGCATCACCGAATGGGGCGCGCCCGGCAACCCCGTGGTCTACGCGAAATGCGATGAAGGCGCGCCGCGCACGATCGCCATCTACTGGCAGTACGACACGATGCCGATCACGCAGCCCGATGCCTGGAAGGCGCCGCCGTTCGAAGCGCGGATCGTCGAGCAGGCGCCGTTCAAGAAGGTGCTGATCGGCCGCGGCGCCACGAACTCCAAAGGACCGGAAATGTCGCAGTTGAACGCCTTGATGTCGATCAAGGCCGTCACCGGCAAGCTGCCCGTGAACATCATCTTCGTGGCCGAAGGCGACGAAGAGCGGATGGACGTCGGCGTCCGCAAGTTCGTCGTCGATCATCCGGATCTGTTGAAGGGCGCCGATGCGCTCATCGGCGAATCCGGCGGGCAGTCGCCGAGCGGCGGTGCGGGCGTCGGCGGCGGATCGGAAGGCTGCGTCTATTTCGAGCTGACCACGAGCGGCAAATCGTGGGGACGCGGGCCGGTGCAGTCCGACATCCACGGCGCGAACAAGCGCGCCGTCGACAGCCCCGCCTGGCGTCACATGAAGATGCTGGCCTCGCTCGTCTCCGACGATGGCAATACGCCGCTGGTGAAAGGGTTCACCGACGGCATCGAGCCGCTGTCGGCGGCGGAAACCGCCGCGCTCAAGTCGGCGGCCGAGAAGACCGATCTGAAGGTCGCCGCCGAGAACCTGGGCGTCGCCCGCTTCATTTCCGACGATCCATTCACGATGCTCAAGATGTCGCGCTACGGCATCTCGTTCAATCTCGACGGCATCTGGGGCGGGAACATGTACGCGGGGGCGCCGGCGCCATTCTGCCGAACAAGATCACGTCCAAGCACAATATCCGCTACGTGCCCAAGATGAACGGGCTGGAGATCGTGAAGCGGATTCGCGAGCAGCTCGATCGCAACGGCTACAAGGACGTCGAGCTCAAGGTCATCGGCGACGTGCCATGGTCGAAGATGTCGTACGACACCGACATCGCGCGCGCCATGACGCAGACGTACGAACAGATGAACATCCCGCACGGGCAGCCGGCGAACTATTCGTCGATCCTCGGCGGCTACTGGCCCGCATACCTTTTCTCCAATCAGGACGTGGGGCAGAAAGTGGCGCCGGTTTCGATGCCGATTGGCATGGGCGGCGCCGGGCACGGCGGCAACGCGCACGCCGCCAACGAGTATTACGTGATCGAAGGCGCGGGCAAAGTGTACGGGATGGCAGGGGCCGAAAAAGCGCAGGCCAGCATCTTCTACAACTTCGCGGCGATGTCGAAGAAGTGAGTCTCATTTCCGTCCGCGACCTCGCGAAGGTGTATCAGGTCGGCGATGTCTCGGTGCACGCGCTCCGGCACATCGCCCTCGAGATCGAGACCGGCGAATTCGTCTCGGTGGTCGGGCCGTCCGGCTCCGGCAAGTCGACGTTCATGCACATCCTCGGGTGCCTGGATCGACCGACGGCCGGCCAGTATCTGCTCAATGGGCGCGACGTCTCCCAGCTCTCTGACGATGAGCTGTCGGCGATCCGCAACAAGCAGATCGGGTTCGTCTTTCAAGGATTCAATCTCCTCTCGCGGACCTCGGCGCTCGAGAATGTGGAGCTGCCGCTGCTCTATGCCAACGGCGGGCGCGTCTCGCCGGCGGATCGCCGCCGCCGGGCAGTCGCGGCGCTTCAGGCCGTCGGGCTGGCCGATCGCGCGGAGCACCATCCGAATCAGCTCTCGGGCGGGCAGCAGCAGCGCGTGGCGATCGCGCGCGCGCTGTTGAACGATCCGGCGATCCTGCTCGCGGATGAGCCGACCGGCAACCTCGACAGCCGCACGAGTGTCGAGGTGATGGATATTTTCCAGCGTCTCAAATCCGAGCGCGGGATTACGATCATTCTGATCACGCACGAGCAGAGTGTCGCCGACTACGGCTCGCGCATCATCCGCTTCAAGGACGGCCGGATCGTCGAGGATCGGCCAAACGCCGCGCAGACCGTCGCCGCGCGCGAGCTCGCGATGCTTGGGCCCGCCGGCGCCGAAGACGTGTAGATGTAGGAGAGGAGACCATCGATGTCGTTTCGATCCAGCTTCGCGATTGCCATCAAGGCGCTGCGCCGCCACAAGCTCCAGACGGCGCTGACGATGCTGGGGATGACCATCGGCGTGGCCGCCGTGCTGACGATGATCGCGCTCGGGACAGGAGCCGAAGGGGCGATTGAACAGCAGGTTCGCGCCGCCGGCATGAACCTCATCGTCGTGACGGCGGGGAATTACAAGGGGAAGAGCGAAGAAGACGATGGCGGCGTCGTCGACCACCAAGGGCGGTTGGAGCGTGATCGCGGCGATGAACGGCGGGTCCAAGTCGATGAGCGGCGGGTCCAAAAGGACCCGCCCTACAACCTTCCGGACTCGGCGGACGATGCACCTCGTGTTGTGCTCGCGGCATTCCATCCGGAAGACGACCCGATGGAAAAGCACGATCATCCGCTCGCCAGTCAGCGGCTCGGGGATCTGGAAGCCGGACTCGGCGGCGCCGCCACGCTCACCGCGGCGGATGCCGACGCCATCCGGCAGATCAAGGGCGTCCAGTACGTCGCCGAAGGCGTGCATCAGAACGCGCACGTCACCACCGGCACGAAGCGCTGGTTCACCCGGCTGAATGGATCGGACACGCAGCTGCCGCTGATTCGCCGCGCATGGTCGTTTCCAAGCGGTCGTTTCTTCACCGCGCGCGAGCAGCGGAACGCGGCACAGGTGATCGTACTGGGGAGCGTCGCCTCGCAGAAGCTGTTCGACACCGTGGATCCGGTCGGCCACGACGTCACACTGTGGAACCAGCCGTTTCGCGTCGTCGGCGTGCTGACGAGCACCAGTTATCTCGTGGCGCCCGCGCCTGGCGACGAGCAGTTCGATGCGGTGTACGTCCCGTTCACGACGGTGCACAAGATGCTGAATCTATCGAAGCTGAACGACGTCACGATTACCTCGGCGTCCACTGGCGACGTCACGCGCGTGGCCAAAGACATCACCGATTTGCTGCGCGTTCGCCACGGCATCACCCTGCGTAAACCGGACGATTTCACCGTGACGACGCAGGCGCGCCAGGCGCTCGCCAAGGGCGGCATGCGGCCGGAGGTCGCGCGCGCCGTCGTGGGCAATGTCGCGGGTCTCGAGAAAGTGACGCTGGAGCAGCTGTCGAAAACGCTCGACCGCGCGAGCAAGACGATGACGGCGCTGCTGGCGAGCATCGCCGGCGTGTCGCTGCTGGTCGGCGGCATCGGCATCATGAACATCATGCTGTTGTCGGTGACCGAGCGGACGCGCGAGATCGGGATTCGGCGCGCCGTCGGGGCGCGGGCGCGCGATGTGCGGCGGCAATTCGTCGCCGAGGCGGTCACGCTCAGCCTGGTCGGCGGCTTCGTCGGTGTCCTGCTCGGATTCGTCGCGTCGACGAGCATCTCGCAGATTCTGCGCTGGTCGTCCACGATTTCCACCGGCGCCGTCGCGCTGTCGTTCGGCATCGCGGCGCTGGTCGGGATCTTCTTCGGCTGGTATCCCGCGCGGCAAGCCGCGCAGCTCGATCCCATCGAGTCGCTGCGATACGAGTAGATCGGCGCCACATACCCATGCCACTGCTACTGACCAGCATCCGCCTCGCCGCCCGCGCGCTCCGCCGCAACACGCTGCGCACCGTGCTCACCATGCTCGGCATGATTATCGGCGTTGGCGCCGTCGTGACGATGGTCGCGCTCGGCAATGGCGCGCAGCAAAGCGTCGAGACCGACGTGCGATCGGCCGGCACCAACCTGGTTCATGTGAAGGCGGGTAACTTCACGCGCGGGGGCGAAGACTCCAATATTGCGACCGGCCTGGGATCGGCAACCACGCTGGTCGTCGCCGACGCCGACGCGATTGCGCGCGAGGTGCCCGGCGTGAAATACGAATCGCCCGAGGTACGTCTGCGAGGATGGATGACTGCCGGCACCGAGCGATTCTACGGACAGATCCTCGGCACGAGTGCGGCGTATCCGCTGCTCTACAGTTGGACCTTCGCGCGCGGCGGTCGATTCTTCGAGGATCGCGACGTTGCCGCGCACGGCGCGGTCGCGGTCATTGGGGGGACGGTACGCGATCGGCTATTCGGGGAGGGCGTGAACCCGGTGGGGCGCACACTCACCATTCGCGACCGGCCGTTCACGGTTGTCGGCGTTACGCGCACCACAGACGAGGACCAGTTGGAGACCGTCTTCGTCCCGTACACCGCGTTGCAGGACGTGCTCGGCATTTCGTATCTGCACGCGATCACCGTGGAAGCCGGGCAGGCGGGCGACGCGTCGCAGATTGCGGCGGACGTGACGGCACTCCTGCGCCGTCGCCATGGGCCGCACATCAATGCGGCGATGGCGTCGCTGCGCCAGAGCGGCATCATCGGTAATCAGATGCCCGGCTCTGGCGGCGCCGCGGGCGCGCCGGACGATTTCACGGTGAAGACGCAGGCGTCCGAAGCGCTGACGAAGGGTTTGTACACGTCGGTCGCCGCATTCGTGCTCGCGAACATGCCCAAGCTCGACGAGGTGAACCTGCAGGAAATGACCAGCACGCTGCAGCGCGCGGGGACGACGATGACGGCGCTGCTGGCCGGCATCGCCGCGATCTCCCTCGTCGTCGGCGGCATCGGCATCATGAACATCATGCTGGTGTCGGTGACCGAGCGCACGCGGGAGATTGGGATCCGGCGGGCGATTGGCGCGCGGGCGCGTGACGTGCTGCTGCAGTTTCTCGTCGAGGCGCTGACCCTGAGCATGGTCGGCGGCGCGATCGGTCTGGTGCTCGGTTTCGCGGCGTCAGGCATGCTCACGTGGGTGCTCGAGTGGCCCACGGCCGTTTCTGCGTCTGCGGTGGGGCTGGCTTTCGGCATCGCGGCGGCCGTCGGCATTTTTTTCGGGTTCTATCCGGCACGCCGCGCGTCACGGCTGACCCCGATCGATGCGCTTCGCCATGAGTGATCGGCGCATCCTCGCCGCGTTCGCGGCGGCGTCCGTCGCTGCGCTTGGGGCGGGCGCGTGTCAGAGGTCGGCGGCCAGCCCGCCCGCGGCATCGGCAGCCGCTCCTGCGAGTGTGTCCACCGCGGCGCCGGCCTCCATGGCGGGCATGGCCGGCATGCCGCACGGCGATCACAATCCGCATCACGGCGGCATCGTGATGATGAAAGGCGAGCTGCATTACGAAGTGGTCCTCGATCCGACGGGCCACGCGCATCAGCTGTTCTTCACCGACGCGTCGCGCGAAGATCTGCCGGCGTCGGTCGCATCGAGCGCGGCGCTGACCATTCATCGCCCCGCCGGCGCCGACGAATCGATCCCGTTGCAGATCGATGAGTCAGGCGAGAGCTGGACGGGATCGGGACGCCCGATTGCCGACGCCCCGGGGACCACCGTCCGCGTCGCCTTCACGATCAACAACGAGCCTTACTGGATCGATTTGCCGTTCAAAAAAAATTAAGGGGACGACTCCCGTCCCCTTTTTCAGTAGCCGACGTCGCGCCGCCGGTCGCGCTCGTCCAATAGCTCCGCGATCACCACCTGAACAATCGCCGCGGTCGGTACCGCCAGCACGGCGCCGATGATCCCCAGGAGCGACCCGCCCACGAGCAGCGCCGTGATGACGATGACGGGGCTCACGCCGACTTGTCGCTGCATGATCTTCGGCACGAGGAGGTGGTTCTCCACCTGCTGCTGCAGCAGCCAGAAGATCGCGACGTAAAGCGCCGTGCGCGGCGACACGGCGAGCGCCACGAGAATCGCCGGTATCGCCGACAGAAACGGACCGATGACGGGAATCATCTCGCCGAACCCGGCAATCAGCGCCAGCACGTAGAAGTACGGCACGCCGAGGAGATAGAGAAAGATCGCAGCGCTGGCTCCGATCGTCCCGGCCAGCATCAGCTGACCGCTCAGCCACGCGCTGACCTTCATCGAAATCTTCCGCGAGGCCTCGACGACGCGCGGCCGGCTCTCGCGCGCGAACAGGCGCGCGAAACCCGCGGACAGGGTGTCGCTCTCGACCAGCAGATAGAACGTGAGGACCAGCACGGTCACGACGCTGAGCAGCGTTTTGACGGTCCATGCCACGGCCGTTGCGGCCCTGCCGACGGCCGTACCCGACGCGTCTGGCGCCTGCCGCACGGCTTCGCCCAGCGTGATCTGGTGATCGAGCAGGCCGCGATCGACGAGAAACTGCTGCCCGCGGTCGATGAATCGGGGCAGTTGCGCCCAGAGCTCGGCACCTTGCTCCACGAGCGGTGGAATGACGAGGATGCCGACGATCGTCAACGCGCCGAGGATGACGACATACACGACGAGAATGGCCAGCCAGCGCGGCAGGCGGCGGCTGCCGACCGGAATGCGTTTCTGGTGTTCGATCGCGCGAACCAGCGGACCGAAACCGATCGCCACCAGCATGCTGATGTAGATGAGCAGCAGCGCATGGGCGGCGATGTACATCGCGAACAGCGCCACCACGGCGAGCCCCGACAGGGTGATGACGATCGCGGCGCGCGCGACGAAGCCGTCGGAAATGCGATCCACGTCAGGTCCCATCCGCACGATAACATGGCGCGGCGCGGCCGGATCCGCGAGTCGTGATCGACCGTGTGAATCAGCGGTTGGGGCTTCTGCGCGAACGCCGAGCAGACGCGCAGCGAGGTGTACGGAGGTTGTTCAGATCGGCCGCCGCCGTTTCAGCATCTCCGTGAACGATCGAGCGCGGAGCTCCTCGACGGTGAGGCCGCTCATCTCGATTGCTTCGTCCTCGGTGATCGCCCCGCAGTTCATCGCGCGCAAGAAGTAGTTCAACAGCCCCTGTCCGGTCGCGGCGTCATCGAACACGTCGCGGACGAGCGTCGCCTGCGCGGCCTGCTGCACGAAGTGCTTCAGACGTTCCGACGCCGCGGCGAGGCCTTCAAGGAAGAAGGCGTACACCGCCGCGTAGCGCGGCACGAGTTGACCGGGGTGCAGATCCCATCCTTGATAGAAGCCGGTGATGAGGGAATGCCGGACGTGCTCGGCGTGCAGACGCCACGCGCGGTGAACCACGCGCATGTTCTCGCTGCGCTGCTCAGTCGTCAAGGCCGCACGGCCGGGCGCCTCCCGGTGCGGGCCGACCGGCAGGATGTTCGTGGCGCCGTCGGACAGCCAGATACCGGTGCCGGCCAGGGCCACCTGCATGATGTTCCGGGCGAAGTCGCACGCGGGATGCCCCATGTGCTGATAGGCCGCGGTGATGCCGCACGCCGCCGTGTAATCGTACGCGCCGAAATGCGCGGCGACGATCCGGCGCTGGCCTTCGGCGATGAAACGGGGCAGCGCCACCGATCCGTCCTGGGCGATGACGGCCTGCGTCGTTTCCACCATCACTTCGAAGCGCAGCGTATCGCGCGTGAGGTCGCGCCAGTACTCGAACGCCTCGCAGGCCGAGGCCATCGCCGCGACCTGCTGCGGCGTGGTGATCTTCGGGAGCGTGACGACGAAGTTCGGCGGGAGCACGCCGTTCGTGCGCTCGACGAGCCGCGTCAGGAACAGATCGAAGGTGCGCAGGCTGCGCCGCTTCAATTCTTCGCTGAGCGGCTTGATCCGGATGCCGATCCCGGGCGGGAGTGTGCCCGCGGCGAGCCCGGCGGCCACTTCATCGGCGGCGCGCAGCGCCTCGCGATCTTCTTCCTCGTCCGATCGATGGCCGAACCCGTCCTCGAAGTCGATCCGGAAATCCTCGATCGGTTCACGCGACAGCTTCTCGACGATGCGGGGGTAGAGACGATCGGCGAGCGCCGGTTCGAAATCGAACGCGCCCGCGAACGCCGCCGCATCGGACGCATGCTCCTGGAGCGCGCGCAGGGCGATCGCCCCGAGCTTCCTCGGCAGAGCCGCGTTGAAGAGATGCGCGCCGCCGTACACCGTGTGGACCGGCTGCCGGCGCGGCGAGTCGCCGGGATACTGCTCGGCCGTTCGAATATTCGCCTTGTCGAGCGTGTCGAGAAAGGCGGTCAGCGCGTTGTCTGGGATCGTGGTCTCGGCCATGACGCGGCAGTATAGTCCTCAGTTCCCGAACAGATCGTCATACGCGTACATCAACGCCGCGGTGGCGACCGGCACCGCAAGGATGACGCCGACGCCGAACGCGAGCGCCCCGGCCAGGACCATCAACGCCGCGACGATCGCGAGCGCGAACGTCATCCACCATTGCTGATGCACGACGCGGCGGCTCACCTCCATCGCCGTCCACACATCCATCCGCTTGTCGATCACCAGCGGCAGGACGAACATGTAGCCGACCGCGAGGTACACACCAGGCAGCACGAGCAGCAGAATACCCAGCGTCGTCAGCGCGCCGGAGAGGAGCCCGGCAATGAGCAGCGGCATGAAGAACACGGGGCGGAAGCCGGCAAATGCGTCCTCCGCGCCCGCGCGCTCGCCGCGGATGCGGCGAATATTCAGGTAGTACAACCCGCCGAGCAGCGGACTGTTGACCACCATGCCGGCGAGCCAGCCGACGCGCGGGACGAACGTGAGCGCAACGATGATGGTCCACACCACCGTCGCGCCGCTGATGAGGACCACGGGGTTTCCGCGGACCAGGGCCCAGCCACGTGACACACAGTGCGCGGCATCGAGCCTGACACCGCGCTCGAGATACGCTGCGGCGATCGCGTCCGGCTTTCGCAGGACCGGCGCGTCGGCGACGGCGGTCGGCTCCGGTGCCTGCTGCGGCGGGGGAAGCATCAACTCCGGAATGCCGCCGAGGGCCTGCCACTCGGTCTCGCCTTCTCGACGAACACGCGAGAACTTGCTCGCGCGCCCTTCGGCGAGCCATCGGTGCACATCATCGACGGTCAATGGGCCGTTCATCTTGCCGTCGGCCGCAATCACGTAATACATCGAACTCCTCTGGCAGGCGCCTATAATGGCGCCGTGTCGCAGCCCTCTTCCAACGAGCGGCGTCTGGCCGACGGGCGCGTCGAGCTGATCGACACCCGCCGCGTCGAGGCCAGTCCGCTCTACAACGACGACCTCGCGCCGGTGCCGCTCTCGCGCCGCACCTGGACGACCTACAACTACGCCGCACTCTGGGTGAGCATGGCACATTGCATCCCGACCTACATGCTCGCGTCGGGGCTGATGGCCGCCGGCATGAACTGGTCGCAGGCGCTCGTCACCATTCTGCTCGGCAACACGATCGTGCTGATCCCCATCCTGCTGAATTCGCATCCGGGGACCAAATACGGCATCCCGTTTCCCGTATTCGCGCGCGCCGCCTACGGGACGCTCGGCTCTAACGTTCCCGCGCTGATGCGCGCGCTGGTCGCGTGCGGATGGTTCGGCATCCAGGCGTGGATCGGCGGCGAGGCCGTGCACACGATGTTCAAAGTCGTCGTGCCCGGCTGGCCGCTGCTGCTCGGCGCCGGCGTCGCGGGCCACACGACGACCGAATGGATCTCGTTCCTGCTGTTCTGGGGCCTGAACATCTTCATTATCTATCGAGGCATGGATTGGCTTCGAGCCGTCGAGAATTGGGCGGCGCCGTTCGTGCTGGTGATGACCGGGGCACTGGTCTGGTGGGCCGTGTCTCGGGCGCACGGACTTGGTCCGCTGCTCGCGCAGCCCGGAAAATTCCACACCGTCCGTGCGTTCCTGCCGGCGTTCGTGCCGTCGCTCACGGCGATGATCGGATACTGGGCGACGCTGTCGCTGAATATGCCGGACTTCACGCGATTCGGCCGCAGCCAGCGTGAACAGATCATCGGCCAGGTGGTGGCGCTGCCGGCGACGATGTCGTTGTTTGCCGCGATGGGCGTGCTGATCACCAGTGCGACGGCGATCATATACGGCGAGTCGATCTGGGATCCGGTGCAGCTGGTCGGGCGCTTCTCCTCGCCGATCGTCGTGGCGATCTCGATGTTCACGATCGTGGTCGCCACGCTGGCCGTCAACATCGCGGCCAACGTCGTCTCGCCGGCGAACGACTTCGCAAATGCGTTTCCGGCATTTGTCAGCTTCAGGACGGGCGGTCTGATCACCGGTGTGCTCGGCATCGTGATTCAGCCGTGGCGGCTCCTCGCGGATCCGTCAGGCTACATTTACACGTGGCTGCTCGGCTACTCGGGCGGCCTCGGATCGCTGGCCGGCGTGCTGATCGCGGACTACTGGCTGGTGCGCCGCCGCCGGCTCGACCTCGAGGATCTCTATCTGCCCGACGGCGTGTATCGCGGCTGGAACGGAAGGGCGATCGCGGCCACGGCGATCGGCTGTGCTCTTGCGTGGGGCGGTCTCGTGCTGCCCGTCCTGGCGCCGCTCTACGATTACGCGTGGTTCGTCGGATTCTTCGCGTCCGGCGTTGCGCATGTGGCACTCGCCACGCCCGTGCCGGCGCGTCTGAAAAGACCCTCCCTACACCCGTGAGCGCGCCGACATTCCGCTCTTCCGACCCGGAATCCGACGTGACAAACGGTGACGTAGCCGAGTCCCAGAGGCCGACTACACTATTCAGCAACGCTCCACTCCCGAACGCACCTCAGGACCCATAGATGGCCTCCACGTATACCGCGCCCGCGGCGCCGATGACGAAAGAGCAGCGCGCCAACCAGCGCAATGCCGTCCTCGCCGGATTTCTCGGCTGGACGCTCGACGCCTTCGACTTCTTCATCCTCACCCTGATTCTCGACGATGTCGCCCATGCGTTCGGACGGAGCCGTCCGCAGATTGCGTTGGCGATCACGCTCACGCTGGCGATGCGTCCGGTCGGCGCCGTCGTATTCGGCCTGATGGCCGACCGGTTCGGCCGGCGGATCCCGCTGATGCTCAACGTGATCCTGTACGCCGTGATCTCGGTGCTCTGCGGCCTCGCGCCGAGCTACGGCTGGTTCATCGGCCTTCGCATGGTGTTCGGCATCGCGATGGGCGGTGAATGGGGCGTCGGCGCATCGCTCGCGCTCGAATCGGCCTCGCCGCGGCTGCGCGGGCTGCTGTCGGGACTGCTGCAGGAAGGCTACGCGATCGGCAACCTGCTGGCGGCGCTCGCGTTTCGTCTGGTGTATCCCTACTTCAACAGCCTGTACCCGGGCAACGGCTGGCGCGTGATGTTCTTCCTCGGCGGCGCGCCGGCACTGCTGTCGCTGTTCATCCGATCGAAGGTGAAGGAGTCGGAAGCGTGGCATGAGAATCGGACGGATTGGACGACCTATCGGCGCTCGGTGCTGCAGCACTGGCCGCGGTTCCTCTACCTCGTCCTGCTGATGACGATGATGAACTTCATGTCGCACGGCACGCAGGACATGTATCCCACGCTCCTGACCATGACGGGTTATGCGAAAAGCCGGATCGCCGACATCACCATGCTGTCGATGATCGGCGCAGTGCTCGGCGGCCTGGCCTTCGGGTACTACTCCGACAAGGCTGGGCGGCGGCGCGCGATCATGACGTCGAGCAGCTGCGCCCTCGTGGTCGTTCCCTTCTGGATCGCAGGCTTCAGCCCGTTGTTCACGCTGATGGGCGTCTTCCTGATGCAGTTCTTCGTCCAGGGCGCGTGGGGGGTGATTCCGGCGCACATCAACGAGCTGTCGCCGGGCAGCCTGCGCGGCTTCTTCCCTGGGTTCGCGTATCAGCTCGGCGTGCTGTGCGCGTCGAGCATTCCGTACCTGGAATCGGCGCTCGGCGAACGCTTCACCTATGCGCAGTCGATGGGCGGCCTCGTCACCGCGGTGATCATCGGCGCCTTCCTGGTCACCTGGTTCGGCCCGGAAGCGCACGGAGTCTCGTTCAGAAAGAGCGGCGTCGCCGCTCGTGGCTAGGGACCAGCGGCCTTCGAGCCCGTAACTTCCAGCCTTTTGTATGGATCTCCGCCAGTTAGAAATCCTGCAGGCGATCGCCGAAACCGGGTCGTTCACCGCGTGCGGCCGGAAGCTGCACGTGTCGCAGTCGGCGATCAGCCGCCAGATCCTCCTCCTCGAGGAAGAGCTCGGCGAACCGCTGTTTCTGCGCGTCGGCCGTCAGGTGCGCATGACGCCGGCGGCCGAAAGCCTCGTCCAGCTCGGGCAGCGCGTCTTTCTCGATGTCCGCGAGACGGTCGGTGCGATCACCGACCGCACCCGCGAGCTGCGCGGCACCCTGCGGCTGGCCGGCGGTATGACGGTCTGCCTTTACGTGTTCCCGCCGCTGCTCAAATATCTGCGGCGCGTCCATCCTCAACTGGACGTCCGGCTGACCGTGGCCACGGCCACGCAATCGGTGCAGGCGATTCGCGCAGGGCGCGTCGACGCGGGGCTGCTGACGTTGCCGGTCGAGGAGTCGGATCTGGTGACCGTGCCGTCGCTGCACGAAGAGCTGCTGGTCGTGGCGACCCCGACGCATCCCTTGGCCAGGCGCAAGCGCCCGGGCAAGCTGCTGCCGCAGGACCTGAACGGTCTGCCGTTCATTCTCTTCGAGCCGGGTTCCGCCACCCGGCGGGTCATCGACCGCTTCTTTCTCAACGAACAGATCGAGCCCGTCGTCGTGATGGACACGGAGAATGTCGAGATCATCAAAGCGATGGTCAAGACGGGCCTCGGGATCGGCATCGTCCCGTACCAGGCGGTTGCGCGCGAGGTGCGAGCGGGGCAGTTCTTCTGTGCCCGGGTCGAAGGGCACTCGTTGCTCCGGGAGACCGGCTGGGTCTACGCCCGGGCAAACCGGACGCCTCGCATCATTCACGAGCTGGAGCAGGCTTTCGAAGCCGTCCGCGGCCGCCTCACGCTGGCGCCGTCACACAGCCGCGGCCGCATCACCTGACGTCCGCCCGAGCTATCAGCGCCAGCGGTCGACCGCTGACGAATCATCTCGATATCAGATGGATCCTATCGGATCATTCTATTTCCGTTGTACGTTGCGGCTATGTACTCTTGCTCGTGGAGGGCATATGGGTACCGAGCGCGAGCGCGTCATCTCGATTGTGTTGAGTGAAGCTGAATGGCAGGCCTTTATCGCGAGGCATCCGGAACCCGTGGAGTGGCTGCGCGAGCGGATCCGGGACGACGCCACGGTCGCCGCGCCGGAGCGCCAGGTCGCCTGAGCCCGCACCTACGACGGTGAATCGGAATCGGGAATCGTGAATTCGAAGACCGTCCGTCCAGGACGGCTGTCGACAGAGATCGCGCCGCCGTGCCGCTGGACGATCGCCTTCACAATCGACAGTCCCAGTCCGCTGCCCCCCGCCATGCCTCGGCGGGATGCATCCGCTTTGTAGAACCGATCGAACACGTACGGCAGATGCTCCGGCGCGATGCCCGGGCCCGCGTCCTCCACTGAGAGCACGACCGCTCGAGATGGAATCGCCGGCAGGTCGCCCGACGCCGGAGCCCGATCACGCGCCGCGTCACCATTCGGGCGCGCGGCGAGGCGGATTGCGGATCCGCGCGGAGCATAGCGCAGCGCATTCGCCGCCAGGTTCTGGAGCGCCTGCTCCAGGCGATCGCGGTCGCCGACCACCGTGTCCGCACCGGGCGCGATCGCGCTGTCGATCGTGATGCCGGCCGCCACAGCCGCGCGCTCGTGACGCGCCGCGACGCGCGCGAAGAGCTGCGACACCGACACCTGAGACATCGTGAAGGCGCCGCCGCCGCCTTCGAGCCGCGCGAGATCGAGCAGATCGCCGATGATGTGCTCCAGCCGGGCGGTCTCATCCGCGATGATCGACAGATACCGCGCCTTCGTCGGTTCGTCGAGCGCAATCTCCGGCATCATCAGCGTTTCCAGATACCCGCGCATCGCCGTCACGGGCGTCGTCAACTCGTGCGAAACGTCGGCGAGGAGCTGGCGCCGCACGCGATCCGACGCGGCGAGCGCCTCGGCGCGCGTGGAGAGATCGACGGCCATCGCGTTGAACGCGCTCGCGACCGCGGCGATCTCGTCGCCGCCGCGGTCCGGCGCGCGCGCCGACAGGTCGCCCGCGCCGAGACTGCGCGCCGCCGATTCGAGGTGCCGGAGCCGCCCGCGCGCCGGCCCGAAGATCAGCACCGTCGCCAGGACGGTGCCGAGCACCAGCACGCCTGCCGCGACAAACGCCAGCATCGGCGCAAAGCGACCGAGCAGGAACCCAAACGGCGCCTGCGGCGGAACGACGACGACACCCGCGAGCTCGCCGTGGACGATGATCGGCACAGGACGGATGAACCGTGGCCCGCTCAACTCCCGCTCCGCTGGCGGCGTGCGATCGGCGCGATCCAATCGCTCCGGTGGCGGCGTGCGATCGCCGCGATCAAATCGCTCCGGATTCTGGAATCGATCCCGGCGTCCGATCGACGGAAAGGGCGCTTCGCCGTCCCGCCGCGGCGGCCGTTGCAGACGCGCACGCGCCAGGGCGACGAGCGGCTCCGGAATCGTCTGATCGCCGCTCGAAATCAGGCGGCCGTCGACCATCATCACGAAGAACGGATGCGTGTACTGCGCGTACTGCTCGTGAAGATAGTGGACCAGATCCGTCTGTGGATCGCGCTCCAGCACGCTGGCGAGATCCATGGCGACCGCGACGCCAAGACGGACCGGCGACTGTCCCGGCAGCGACCGCCCGGATCGTGACACCGTCCACACGAAGAGCATCGCCTGGACGACGAGCATCGCCGCCAGAAAGGCGACGATGCCAACGGCGATGCGCCAGTACAGGCTGCGGTACCATTTCATGACGGACTCGGGATTCGCTCGGGATTCCTTCGCCTTCTCGATTCGATCGGCTAGCGCGGATCCAGGTCGTACACGCGGTTCAGTGTCATCGGCTTCCGGTTGTGACCGCCCTCGGTTTGGACCGTCACGTGCAGCTGATGATGCTCCGGGTCGACCGCATATGTTTCCGTGATCTTCCCGGAGCGGAGCCCGTTGATCTCAGAAACGAGCTTCGCGCCGTCCCATTTCGTCTTGCGCTCGATGTGCGTGCTGTCGTCCTTGACCTTCGAGCCGTCCGGTGCGAGCCGCGTCGTGCGACCGTCCTGCGACGTGACCAGCACCATCGTATCGGTTTGCGCGACGGTGAGGTGGGCCGGCGCCGTCATGATGTCGTGCATCGCGTCGCGCATACGCGCCGCATCTTCGGGGCTCATGCTGGGCGCGCCGTTGCCCCCGCCGCCCATCCCGCCGCCGCGGCCCATGCCCCCGCCGCGTCTCCCGCCGCCACCCATGCCGCCGCCACTGCGTCCTCCGCCGCCATTGTTCGGCCGATCGCCATTCTGGCCTTCGGCGGCAGCGGGCGGTGCATCGCTCAAGTCTGTATTGAGCGTCCAGGCGCCGTTGATGGCTGTGTGATCAGCCGTCTGCGCGCTCGCCGTCTGCGCACGGCCGTGGATCGCCAACGCGAAACCGGTAACCGACACAAACACGGCGGCGCCGCCGATTGCAAACACTCCACGCACAACCTTCATTGTTGCTTCTCCCGAGACGCTTGGCATGGTCCGATTATCCCGACCGGACTGAATGGCGGCCAAGAAAAGAGTGTGACAGTTGGCACCCTTATTGAACGACTCGAACCATGTTTTTCCTCGCGCTTGCTCTCGCCGCCGGAGTCAGCGTCGCGCCTCAGAACGGTTCAACAACCCAAGATCCTCAGAACGGTTCAAGAATCCAAGATGATGTCGGTGCGATCGCGGCTCGAGCCCAGCCGTCCCAAGCCGCCAACGATGACGCGCAGGCGCAACGGGATGATCCGCAGCCAGTTGATCAAAAGCCACCGACGCCGCCGCACACCGGCATTCATGCGCTGTTCAGAGGTCTCGGCGACGACTACAAACATCTCTGGTCGGTCGACAACGCCATCGTCGCCGCTGTGGGCGGAGGCGCGGCTCTGGCCGTGCATCCGCTCGATGCGACGTTCAATGTCCATCTGCGGAGTCACTACACGCTCGTGAATGCCATCTATGCGCCCGCCAAGTATCTCGGCGACACGCCGGAGCAGGTGGCGCTGTCGATTGGCACGTACGCGTTCGGGCGCATCTACGACAAACCCAAAGCCTCGCATCTTGGGATGGACTTGTTGCGTGCGCAAATTCTGTCGGAATCGATCGTCGAGCCGCTCAAGTTCGCCGTCGGGCGCGAGCGGCCGGACCACAGCAACAACCAGTCGTTTCCGTCCGGTCATGCGTCTGCAACCTTTGCGGCGGCGACCATCCTCGAACGCCATCTAGGTTGGAAGAAGGCGTGGATCGGGTACGCCGTGGCGGCGTACGTCGCCTCGTCGCGGCTGCACGACAACGTGCATTACCTGAGCGATGTGGTGTTTGGATCGGCGGTCGGGACGATTGCCGGACGCACGGTTACCCAACACGGGGCGAACGTGTGGACGATGGCGCCGGCGCCGGTTCAGGGCGGCTACGGAATCTTTATCACGCGCATTGATCCGCACTGAGCCTGGGCCCGGCCGGCGGGGATCCTACTCCTCGTCGTCCTTTGTTTCGTCGGCGGGTTTGCTCGTCGCGAAATCGTCGATGTCTCCGGGCAGCGTCTCGTCCGGCGAATCGTCGTCGAGGCTGAAGGAGCGGCCGGTGTTCTTCAGCGGGATCGGCCCGCGCGGCTTGTCCGCGTCCTTCTTCTTGCTTTTCGCGCTGCCGGCGCGCGCCGGCTTGGCGTCGGGTCCGAAGTTGCGGCTGCGCGCGGCACCGGGTGCGCTGCCGGCGCTGGGCTCGAAGGATCGCGGCGCGCTGCTGAACGTGCCGGGCGGTCGCGGCGTGAAGCCGCCGGGCCGCGGACCAGACGAATAGCCGCCGGGACGCGGCGGTCCGCCGGGCCCGCGATCTTCACGCGCGCGCGCTTCGCTGACCGCCAGCGGCCGTCCGTTGAACGGCTGTCCATTGAACCGCTGAATCGCCTGTTCGGCGTGTGCGCGGTCGATGAACTCGACGAATGCGAATCCGCGCGGCCGTCCGGTCTCGCGGTCGACGGGCAACACCACCTGCGACGGCGGGGCAACGGCGCCGAAGTAGGTGCGCAAATCCGCTTCAGTCGTGCTGTACGACAAATTACCAACGAACAGACGGACGGCCAATCAATTCTCTCCTAGGTGGAAGAAGGGCGCAGGGACCGCGCGGGGTAGGGCGCAACACACGCTGGCAGCCGATTCAGTGGAAAAACCATACCCGAATCGGTGGCTGCACGCAAGCGGGAGTTATAGTAAGCGTTTTTGTCAGGAGGATGCATGAGCCGTCGCCGTCTCGCCGTCCACACCCTTACCATTGTCGCCCTTTTGGCGGCGTCCACACGATTTTCGTTGGGGGCGGCGTTTGCGGGGCCCGCGGCGGTCAACCGGCAGGACCTGAAAGAGTGGCTCACCTACATCGCTTCCGACGACCTGGAGGGGCGCGCCGTGTTCACGACGGGCTTCGGCCTGGCTGCCGCGTATATCGAAGAGCACCTCCGCGCGTGGGGCGCCCGGCCGGCCGGCGATCCGGGATCCTACCTGCAAACCGTGCGGGTGCTGGGGGTCAAAACCACGAGCCATTCGACCGTAACCGTCGAGGTCGGCGGCACATCGCGGACATTTGCCGCCGGCGACGGCATCGTGCTCCAGAAGAATGAAGGCGGCCGGCGTCGCTTCACGCTCGATCGCGTCGAGTTCGCCGGCTATGGGCTCGATGCGCCAGTCGCCCATCACCTGGATTACCGTGGGAAGACTGTGCGGGGCGCCGCGGTGGTCTGGCTCGGGGCGGAAGGTCCGCAGGGCGTTGATTCGTCGCAGCGCCGCCTGTTGAACGGCCGCAATCGTTACGCGACCGAAACGATGGGGGCGGCGGCCAGCATCGGCCCGGAGCTGCCGCCCGCTGGCGGGCGGGGCCGTGCGGGGACGGCGGGAGCGGCCGGTGCGCCGGGACCGGGACCGGCGGGAGGGGGCCGCGGCGAGGCCGCGTTGCCGGCGGCCGATTTCACGACCGTGCAGCGGCTGGATGCGCCACTGCCGCCGAGCGTCGTCGCCACCGACGCGTTCTTCGAGTTTCTCTTCAGCCGCGCGCCGACGCCGTATGCGGAGCTGAAACGGAAAGCGGCGGCTCGTGAGCCGCTGCCGGCGTTCCGCCTCGACGGCGTCACGATCACGTTCAACATCGATGCGGACTATCAGATTGTCCGCACGCAGCTCACGCAGAATGTCATCGCGATCGTCGACGGCTCCGACGCCCAACTGAAGAACACCTTCGTCGCGTTCGGCGCGCACTACGATCACGTGGGCTATGCGGAGGGCGAAGTCGTGACCGACGCGAGCGGTGCGCACCGTCTCGGCGCGCCCGGACGGGTCACGCCGGGCGCCGAACAGGATCGCATCTGGAACGGAGCCGACGATGACGGATCGGGGACGGTGGCGTTGATGGCAATCGCGCACGCATTCGCCCAGGGGCCCCGACCGAAGCGGTCGCTGCTGTTCGTGTGGCACGCCGGCGAAGAGCGAGGCCTCTACGGGTCGAAGTACTTCGCCGACTATCCGACGGTGCCGATCGACAGCATCGTCGCGCAGCTGAACATCGACATGATCGGCCGCAATCGAGACAACAAGGCGAGCGAGTCGAACACCGTGTATCTCATCGGATCCGATCGCATCAGCTCGGAGCTCGACGCGGTGAATCGCGAGGCCAATGGCTCCATGACGCCGCCGCTCACCCTGGACTACGAGATGAACGATCCGGGCGATCCGGAGCAGCTGTATACCCGTAGCGATCATTACAGCTACGCGTCCAAAGGCATCCCGATCATCTTTTTCACGACGGGTCTGCACCCCGACTACCACGCCAACACCGACGAGGTGTCGAAGATCGACTTCGAAAAGCTGACGCGGATTACGCAGCTGGTGTATGAGACGGGGATGAAGGTCGGCAATCTCGACCATCCGCCGGTGCGCGACAACAAGGGCCCGCGCGCGGGCAAGGGCACGCCATAAGACGCCAGCGTGCCCAGCGCCGTGGCAAAGCGGATTTTCTGTATGACCGATACCGAGTTCGCTCGCGCGTTCGAGCGTGGTGCTGTGCCGAACGCCGATTTTCATCACGCGGATCACTTGCGGCTGGCATGGGTCTATCTCGAAGAGGCGTCGTCGCTGGACGAGGCGATCGCGAAGATGGCCGCAGTGCTCCGGCGTTTTGCGACCAATGCGGGGAAGCCGGAGAAGTACTCGGACGCGGTGACGGGATTCTTCATGCGCGAGCTGGCTGCCGCACGCGCGGCCATGCCTGGCGCGGCGCTGTGCGAGGTGCTGCAGGCCTTTCCGCGTCTGCTGAACAAGGACGCGCCGACCGAGCATTCGGTATAGCGCGCCGCCTCCGCGACGGCGATCAGATCGGCGCGCGCGATGGTGTCCTGTCATCAAGGTTCGCGAGTGCGGTCGCTCCGAGCAGCGGGCCGGGCACGAGCAGCAGGAACGTCCATTGCCAGCCGACGGCATGCGCAAAGACCGGCACCAGCCGGATGGACGCCATCGTCAAGAGAAAGCCGAGGCAGGTCTGAATCGTCAGCGCCGTGCCGACGTGATCGCGCGGACTGTACTGCGCGACCAGCGCAGACAGCTGCGCCGAGTCGGCCACGACCGACACGCCCCACACCACCACGAACAGCGCAAGGACGATGGGCGGTGCGCCGTAGACGAGCCCTGATGACGCTGCGCAGGCGCCGCTGACGATCATCGCCCATCGCGCGATGCGGGCCTTGCCGATCGCATCCGCCCACCACCCGGTCGCCGCCGATCCGATCGCACCGCTGCCAATCGTGAGAAACGCGATCGCCGATCCGGCGCGAGACGCCGGGGCGGCGGCGATGCGGGACAACGGCAGCAGACTGGCAGTGGCGAACGCCGCCATCCAGGTCCACATGGCATAGAGCTCCCACATGTGCCCGAGATAGCCAAGGGTTGCGAGCCGCGTCCCGCGATCGGCGAACACCTGCGCGGCGGCGCGCGGATCGAAGCGCGCACTCGTCGCGACGTACGGCCCGTCGCCGACCAGCCGCACGACAACGATGCTGCCGCCGAGCGCGAGTCCGGATGCCGTGAGGATCAGCGTGCGCCAGGCAATCGTGGCGCCGACCGACGCCAGCAGATGCGGGAAGGCGGAACCGATCGTGAGCGCGCCGATCAGGATCCCGAGCGCAGCCCCGCGGCGCTGCTCGAACCAGCCGGCGGCGATCTTCATGCCCGGCGGATAGACACAGGCGAGCGCGATGCCGGTCACGACGCGCAGCGCGATCAGCGCGGGCGCGCCGCTGACGAGCACGAGCGACGCGTTCGCCACGGCGCCGGCCGCGCAGCCGATCGCGAACAGATGACGCGGATTGATCAGATCGGGCAGCGTGATCAGCGCCGACGCCAGTGTGCCGGCGACGAAGCCGCCCTGCACAGCCATCGTCAGCCACGCCGCGTCTCCAGGCGTCAGCTGGAATTCCGCGACGAGCGGCGCGGTCGCCGCCGTCGCCGAGAACCACAGCGTCATGCCCAGAAACATGGCGAGGGACAGCCACGCGAGCTGCCGCGGCGCTCCGACTCCGTTCGACGGCGACGACGTTTTCATGGCGCCCGGAGTCTATCGTATTCGGTGATTGACAGCGGCTGGCGACGATGGCATCGTCGTCAAGAGGTCGGAAAGGACGAGAACGCTATGGCCGCGAGTGCGCTGCCGGCGGACTGGAAAGAGGAGATTTTGGACATCGCGTCAGACCGGTTCGAACGACGGCTCGCCGTCGAATTGTCGGAGCTCCAACTGCAGCTCTCGACGACGATGCACCGGGACCTGACCGACTTGCGACGAGAGGTCTCGACTACGCGCGTCGAGATGCTGAAGTGGTCCTTCGTGTTCTGGATCGGTCAGGTCGCGGCGATGGCGGGCTTGCTCGCGTTCATGTTGCGTGCACGTTGACGCACTACCATCCAAAAATATAGCGCTCGCGCCGCGGGTCCGCACCGCCGCGGAGTGTGCCGTTCTTCGGGTCCACGCCAACCGCGACCACACCAGTGCTCATGCCGAATGCACTGAGGACGTGCAGCGTGTGGCCGCGCGCGGCCAACTCATCGCGGACACTCTGCGGCACGCGGTTCTCGATCTCCAGCACGCCGGGTTGGCTCTCGTGGTTGTCGAACGAGCTGAACGGGTGGAGCGAGTTGATCCGTGGTGCCTCGATCGCGTGCTGGACGTCCATGTCGAACACGAACATATTCAGCAGCACGTTGAGAATCTGCTGATCCTGGCTGTCGCCTCCCGGCGTGCTGATCGCCAGGAGCGGCTTGCCATGCTGCATCACGATCGTCGGCGTCAGCGTCGTCCGCGGCCGTTTGCCGCCGGCGAGCACGTTCGGGCTCGCCGGATCGAGATCAAAGATCTGCATACGGTTCGACAACGGCACGCCGGTATCGCCCGCGACGAACGCGCCGCCGAGCAGCCAGCCGGAGCTCGGGGTCGCGCTGAAGAGATTGCCGTCTTTGTCCACCACATCCACGCACGTCGTGTCGCCGCTGCCGATCGGCGGCCGGTTGCCCTGTGCGTGCGGCGTGTACACCACGGCCGGCGCCTTGACGTCGGGGTCGAACGGAAACGGATTGCCGACGCGGTGCGCTTGCGACGCCTGTGGGCCGATCAGCGCCCGGCGCTCGGCTGCATACGGCTTGGACAACAGGCCGGTGAGCGGAACCTTGACGAATGCCGGGTCGCCGTAGAACGCATTGCGATCGTCATAGGCGAGCTTGATCGCTTCGTGCACCGTGTGCAGATAGTTCGCTGATCCCTCGCCCATGCCTCCGAGGTCGGTCCCCTCGAGAATGTTGAGCGTCTCGAGCAGCACCGGACCCTGGTCCCACGGTCCCGCCTTGTACACGTCGAAGCCGTGGAAGTTCGTCGTGACCGGCTTCTCGAGCTTCCCGTGGAACGACGCGAGATCCTCGTACGTGAAAACGCCGCCCGCCGAGCGGTCCGCCGCGGCGATGCGGCGCGCGATGTCTCCCGTGTAGAACGCGTCGCGGCCGGCACGGATCGCCGTCACGCGGTTGTGCGACTTCGAAAACGCGGCGTGCTCGGCGGCGACAATCGTCCTGAACGTGCGCGCGAGGTTCGGCTGACGAAAGATCTCGCCCACATCCGGAATGCGGCCGTCCGGGTAATACGTCTTCTTCGACCACTCGTATTGCTCCGTGGCGCGGCGCTCGGTCTCCAGGTAGTGCCGGAGGAACTCGTACATCGGGAAGCCGTCGGCGAGCTCGATCGCCGGCTGCATCACCTGTTCGAGGCGCATGGTGCCCTTGGTCTCGAGCGCCAGGGCCATCGCATCCATGACAGCCGGAATCGTCGCGCCGAGCGGACCGTTCGCCGGCACCCGGCCGTCCGCCTTGAACAGATCCGGCGTCGCGGCGTTCGGCGCCGGGCCCTGACCGTTGATGACCGTGATGTCGTGCGTCTTTGCATCGTAGATCATCGTCGGCACTTCGCCGCCGAACCCGAAGTGCGAGATCTCGACCACAGAGGCGGCGAAGACGGTGGCCACTCCGGCGTCGACCGCATTGCCGCCCTGCTGCATGATCCGCACGCCGGCGGACACCGAATAGTGCCGCCCGGCGGCGACAATACCGTGCGTGCCGAGGATCTCGGGACGCATGGTGGCGCCGCGCGCCGCCGCGGGGGGCGCGGGCGCCGCGACCTGCGCGTGCACCGACACCAGGGCCGCCAGCACGCCAAGAATGACGAGTGCTCGTCGCATGCGGCTGATTGTATATAAAATGACGACAGCCTCGTGACGCGCCCCCTCGCCATCATCTTCCTGACGATCTTCGTCAACCTGGTCGGATTCGGGATCATCATCCCGCTGCTGCCGTTCTACGCCGAGACGTTTGGCGCCTCGCCGCTGATGATCGGCCTGTTATTTGCGATCTTTTCCATCTGCCAGCTCGTGGCCGCGCCGGCGCTCGGCGATTTGTCCGATCGCTATGGCCGCCGGCCCGTGCTGGTGTTCAGCCTCGCGGGCACCGTCATCAGCTTCGTGATGATGGCGCTGGCGCACTCGCTGACGATGTTGTTTCTCGCGCGGATTGTGGACGGGCTGTCGGGAGGCAATATCTCGACGGCGCGCGCGTATGTCGCGGACGTGACGGAGCCGAAGGATCGCGCGCGGGCGTATGGTTTGATTGGCGCGGCGTTCGGCCTCGGCTTCATCTTTGGTCCGGCCCTGAGTGGCATCCTCGCCAAGATCAGCTACACCGCACCGATCTGGGCGGCGGCGGCCCTCACGCTCGTGGCGACGGTGATGGCGTGGCTGTGGCTGCCCGAAACGGTTCACCGTGCCCAGGCCGGCACGGGGAACCCGTTCCGCTTCCTGGTTCCCCTCCTGCGGCGTGAGCGCGTCGGCCGCATGCTCGCCATCGACTTTGTCTATTGGTTTGCGTTTTCAATCTTTCAGACGACGTTCGCGCTGTTCGCCGCGCAGCGGTTCGGATTCGATGCGCCGAGAACCGGATACTTTCTGGCCGGCTTCGGCATTCTTGGCGCGACAATCCAGGGCGGGATGATTCGTCCGATCGTGCGGCAACTGGGCGACAAACCGACGTTCATGCTCGGTCTGGTCTGTGGCGCGGTCGGCCTGGTGGCTTCGGCGCTGGCGCCGACCGTACTGTGGTTTGCGGTCGCGCTCGTGCCGCTCGCCTTGGGCATCGGCTTCGGTCACCCGACGGTGTCGAGCCTCATCAGCAAAGTGGCCCAGCGCGACGAACAGGGCCGCGTCCAGGGAGCGGCGAGCGCGGTGGAGAGCCTCGGGCGCACGGTGGGTCCCGTTTGGGGCAACGCCTCTCTTCAGCTGGTCAGCGTGGGGACCCCGTACATTTCAGCGGCGTGTTTCCTCGCGCTGACCTTGCTGATGACGGTCGGATATCACGTCATCGACGCCGACTGATGCAAGACCGCTGTGGCGCAGGTCTTTAGACCTGCCCGGCCCGCGCCACGAGACGCGGGCCAACGAGCGGCATCCATCAGCCGATAACGCCCTCAGTGCGGACGAACGATGCCGATCAGGCTGCGCAGACCGTTGAGCGTGTGGATCATGGACGCGAGCAGAGCCGCGTTCCCACCGTCGCGTGGGAAAATCTGCCCGACAGCGGTTTCGAGGCGGCTGATGTATTCCTCGGCCTTCTGGCGTTCTGCATCGGTCACGTCGGATCTCCTTCGGCGCGCCCACGGAAGAGCCCGTCGAGCTGGTGTCAGACGATATCAGATCTGCCGCCGAAGACGGCAGGCAGCCGGAACCGTGCGCCGAGCACCCGCTCGCGCCGCTGTTCCGACTCGAGAATGCGGGTTCGCGCCGTCAGCAAATCGGTCAGCGCGATCATGCCGACCAAAGTGCGATCGTCAGCCACCACCGGCAGCCGTGTGAGTCCGGTCTCAGCCATACGGAAGACGATCGTCCGGAGCGGCTCGTCCGCATACGCGACGATCGGCGACCGCTCGATGGATTCACCGAGCGGCTGCACCTGACCATTCTTCGCCGCGTCGATCCATTGCCGCAGCCCCGCGCGTGTGATGACGCCGACGAGGCGGCGGTCGGGATCGATGACCGGGAAGAGCCGCTGCTCGTGGCGGCTCTTCCCGGCCCCGCTCAGCTCGGTGGCGACGTGATCGGGCGTGGCGTCAGCGGGCAGCGCGACGACCGCCGTGCGCACGACCTCGCGCGCAAAGATGATTTCGAGCGGATCAACCGCGTACTCCGAGCTGAGGTGATATCCGCGACGGCTGATCTTCTCCGTGAGAATCGACCGCTTCATCACGAGGGTCGTGAAGCCATACGACACGGTAACGGCCAGCAGCAGGGGCAGCATGAGGTTGACGTCGTGCGTCAGCTCGAGCGCGAAGACGATGCCGGTGAGCGGTGCGCGCATCGTGCCGCCGAGCACGGCGCCCATGCTCACCAGCGGCCAGTAGCCCGCGCCCTGGAGCGGTAGGAACCCGGCTTCGAAACCGCCGAGCGCGCCGCCGACCATGAGCAGCGGTGCGAGGACGCCGCCTGACGTGCCCGACCCGAGTGACACCGCCCAGATGGTGGATTTCACCAGCAGCACGCCGAGGATCACGCGGCGGGGCGCGTCGCCCTGGAGAAGCTCGGCGATGACGTCGTAGCCGACGCCGAGCGCCTGCGGAAAGATGAGGCCGCCGATGCCGATCACGAGGCCGCCGATGGCCGGCCACCACATCCAGTGGATGGGGAGGTGGGCAAACGCATCCTCGGAAGCATAGACCGCCTGCGTCAGCAGCACGGACATCACACCGCCGAGGAGACCGACGATCAGGCAGCCGGCGATCCCCTCTGGGCCGATGACCGCGGAGTGAACCGGCACCGGAAACACGGGGCCCATGCCGAGAATGTAGCGGCGCATCGCGCCGGCCGTGACGCTGGCGAGTGCCACCGGGATCAGGCTGCGCGGCTTCCATTCGAACAGCAGCAGCTCGATGGCCAACATGACCGAGGCGACCGGCGCGGCAAACGTGGCCGACATGCCGGCCGCGGCGCCGGCAACGAGCAGCGTCTTGCGTTCGGTGCTGGTCAGATGGAAAAACTGGGCGATGAGCGAGCCGACCGCACCGCCCGTCATGATGATCGGCCCTTCCGCGCCGAACGGACCGCCCGACCCGATCGAGATCGCGGCCGACAGCGGCTTCAGCACCGCGACCTTGGGCTCGACGCGGCTGCCGTTCATCAGAATGGCTTCGATGGCTTCCGGAATGCCGTGTCCGCGAATCTTGTCCGACCCGTAACGGGCCATGACGCCGATGATCAGTGCGCCGAGAACCGGCACGGCGATGACGAACAGACCGAGGTGATGGCCTTCAGGAGAGACGAGCGCGGTGCCGATGCGCTGGAAAAAGAACAGATTCGTGAAGAAGCCGATCAGCTTCATCAGCACGAGCGCGATGTACGCGGCGAAGACGCCGATGCAGATGGCCATCACCGCGATCCACAGAACGCGCGTCGTGACGGTGAAGTCGCCGAGATGTTCCAGTCTGTCGGCAGCCGACTCCGAGCGAGAGGTACCCATGCATTCAGTCTACATCGCCGCTCCGGTGGGCGCAGGTCGCGCGGTTTGCGAACACGGGCAGGCGGCGGCGATCCGCCGCGGGGCAGAAAGGTATGGAGTTACCTACCGAAATGCTAGAATCGCGCGCTAGCGAAACGGGGTGCCGAGCCGCCGCGCGACGCGCGCGCGCAGATCGGATTCGGAGGCGGCGCAGGTGATGTCCATTCCGCTGTCGATGAGTCCATCGATCAGCGCCCGGATCATTTCGGCGCGATTGAGCACTTTGCCGCTTGCGCCGCGGATGTCGGTGGCCAGTCGATCAAGATGCACAATCTGACGATCGAAGAGCACGACCGAGACCTTGGACCAGGTTTCGTTGTGCACCGGCGGCCGTCCGCGCCCTGCTTTGGTCTTACGATGCTTCGACGCGGCCACCAGCTTTTTGACCATGCACAGTCTGGGCCGCATTATAGGCATGAATTGTTGATAGCACAAACACAGCAATAGCAAACACGGCGCAATTCATCACGATCATGCCACCCAAGGTGCCCAACGAACGTCGTCGCATCGGCCGCCCGCCCGCGGGCGCCCGCCTCGGCGAAAAGGTGAAGGACTATCCGCAATTGAGCATCCGGCTGCCGGCGGAGGTCAAAGCGAAGCTCCACGCCCTCAGTCTGGTCAGCGCGCGCCCGCAGTGGCGGCTCATTACCGATGCCATCGATTGTTATCTGCGTACGCGGCCGACGGCCGAGCAGACGCTGGTGTCCGAGCTGCTCGGGCGCGCCAAGAGCCGCGCGGCCAAGACGCGGCGATCCGGATCAGACTAGTGGCCGGTCCACGTTGAACGAGGAGCAGATCGAGGAGCGCGGCGCCCGGATGGCAAGGCGCGACGACCGATAATACCGGGAGTATTTGAGGGAGGAGCAACGCCGCCAGCCGGGATGCCCCGCCCGCGAGGTGGTCCTTGATCAGCGTGGACAGGCCACTAGCAGCGGCGCTTCCGGTTCCGGTTCCTCAACGGCCGGCAGATAGATCACGAAGGCGGCACCGCGCCCGACCTCGCTCACGACGCTGATGTGGCCGCCGCTCTGGCGCACGATGCCGTACGCGATCGACAGACCGAGTCCCGTACCCTTGCCCTGCTCTTTGGTCGTGAAAAAGGGCTCGAACAGCCTGGCGCGCGTCTGCTCGTCGATGCCGATCCCGGTATCGCTGACGCTCAGACGCGCGTAGCGGCCTGGCACCGCGTCCTCGAACACCATCACGGCGGCCTCGTCCAGATCGATCGCGTCGACGCGCACGGTGACGCGCCCGCCCTCGGGCATCGCATCGCGCGCGTTGACGACCAGGTTCAGCACGACCTGTTCGATTTGCCCGGGATCGGCCATCACGATGGTCTGTCCCATCCCGCGGATGATCTCGAGCTCCATCTCAGGCCCGATCAGGCGGCGCAGCATGGTGTCCATGCCGCCGACGACGGTGTCGAGGGTGATGCGGCGGGGCTGGGTCTTCTGGCGGCGGCTGAAGGCGAGCAGCTGGCGCGTCAGTCCCGCGCCGCGGGCGACCGACTGCTTGATCTCCTGCGCTTCGTCGCGCGCCGGATCGTGGTCGCCCATCTGCATCAACAGCACATCGGTGGCGCCCATGATGCTCATGAGGATGTTGTTGAAGTCGTGGGCGACACCGCCGGCAAGCCGGCCGATGGCTTCGAGCTTCTGCGACTGCCGGAGCTGCTCGGCGAGCGCCCGCTGCTCGGTGATGTCGCGGATGAACCCGGTGATCTGCGCTTTCGGGCCGGCGCCCATCCGCGCAACCGTCAGTTCGACCGGGAACTCCGTGCCGTCGGCGCGCAGGCCGGTCACCTCCAAGCGGCGCCGCGCGAGCGGACCTTCGCCCGTGATCATGTACGTGGTCAACGACTCGAGCGTGGCCGCGCGGTCGACTTGCGGCAGCAACAACTCGGCGCGGCGCCCGAGGATCTGCAGGCGCTCGTAGCCGAACATGTGCTCCGCCGCGGGATTGAACTCGCGGATGTTCAGCTGCGGATCCATCGTGACGATCGCGTCGTGCGCCGCTTCGAGGATCGCGCCCTGGCGCGCCTCGCTGGCGACGCCGGCGCGATACATCTTGTAGGTGACGTACAGCGGCGCCGCCGTCAGCAACAGCGTCAGCCAGTAGCCGGAGCTCTCCGTCACGGCGATGACGACCGCCGCCGCCACAGCGCCGAGCAGATAGTTGGGCGCGCTCGACGCGAAGTCGCTCTTCCAGATGCGCCATGCGCTCTGCTTCGTTGTCAGCGCGATCGCGATGGCAATCGGAATCGTGTTGACGAAGAAATAGGTGAGCGCCATGCCGGCCAGCGGGATCGCCGTGGCCGCCGGATTCGGGAGAGCGGTGCCGCCGAGACGCTCGTAGACCTGGCCCGACGCCTGGACGGTCAAAACGAGGAGCGCCATGTTGAAGAGCGTCCGGTACAGCGGGTTCGCCGTTTTCGCGTTGAGGGTCGTCTGGCTCCAGCCGCTGGCGGCGCCGACGAGCATGGTTGCGTGCGGTCCCCGGAGAATCAGCGCGGCGATGTCGACGACGTACGACACCGACATGTTCGAGCCGCTGGCGATCGGAAACTGGATCTTGAAGGCCGACGTCAGCGACGACAGCAGCGTCAGGAGGGCGAGCGGGACGATCGGCGTGAGGGCGGCGCGGGGCAGGAACACGATGAGCGTCACCGCCCCGCACGCGATGATGCCGAGAATGTACCAGCGGCCGCGAGGCGGCAAGTCCCGGAGCAAAGCGGCTCAAGTATACCGGCCTCTTTATCAAAATAAATTGCACCTCAGTGGTTGACGGACAGGGCTTCGTCCAGTACGCTTCATGGGCCTTTCAATCGGCAATCAACAGACGCGCACCCGTGCGCAATCTCGGATGGTTGTATGCAGTATCGACACACCTGTACGCTTATCGCGCTGACGATGATCGCGGCCACCGCCTCGTGCAGTAAGAGCAATCCCGCGCAGCCGTCGGGGGCATCGTCTGCCGACTCCACCGGGTTGACCGCATCGATTGCGGCCCCGCGCCCGATGACGCCGTCGAACAGCGCGGCGATCAAGAACGTCGATCAGCCGGTGACGCTGGTCGTGGCGAACGCCGTCAGCACGAAGCCAGGCGTCGTCTACACGTTCGAGGTCGCGACCGACGCCGCGTTCAACACGAAAGTGCAGACCAAAGACGGCGTGGCGGAGGGCAGCAGCGGACAGACGAGCGTCAAGCTCGACGCGCTGCCGGCCGCGAAGGATTACTACTGGCACGTCCGGGCATCCGGCGGCGGCACCACCGGCGTCTTCGGCTCGGCCTATAAATTTACGATCGGACCAGCGATTTCGATCGCGGCGCCGGTGCCGGTCGCCCCGCTGTCCGGCGGCGCCACCAGCGATCGGCCGACCTTCACCGCGAACGACGCCGTCATCGCCGGGGCGGCCGGTCCGCTGACGTATGTGTTCGAGATTGCGGACAACGCGGGATTCAACCCGATCGTCGTCACTGGAACAGTCGCGGAGACCGCCGGTCAGACGTCCTTCGCCCCGACCGCGTCGCTGCCGACCGCCAAGACGTTGTACTGGCGCGTCACCGCGATCGATCAGACGCACTCGATCTCGAGCCCTCCGAGCACTCCGCAGACCTTCACGGCGACGAACCCGCTCTGGCCTGGGCAGCAGCCGCCCGCCGGCAGCGGCCACGCGACGCTCGGCGATGGTTGGGCGACGCAGACGCTGACGTCCTTCGACGGCGTCCGCTTCGACAGTCCGCCGCTCGAAGCACGCCGGATTTTTGATCTGCTGGACCGCGGGCTCGATCCGCAGGGTGCGCTCGACTGGATGAACGGCAACGGCTATCCGACCTCGGCGGTCTACGTCCCGTCGTCGCAGGCCTTCGGTTTCCCGTATCAGTATATGGCGCTCATCAATGGCCGCTGGTCATTGGTGTTGCGGATTGGCGCTTAGAACAACGAAACGCGGGAGCCTGTGCACGCGTCGGCGAGGAGTATCAGCATGCGATTCAGCGGCCTGTCTCTACTGACGGGCGTTCTCTTGGTATCCGCGATGACGAGCGTCGCGCAGGCTCAGACGGCGCGCGCAGTCCCGGCAGCCGATGAGCCGAACATGTATGCGCAGGCCTTGGCCGATGCGACATTCGGCAACTTGAGCAGTCAGTTGTACGGCGCGGAGGTGGGCGTGACCGTCTGGCCGCAGATCCAGGTGTTCGTCGAAGGCGGCCGAATGAACAACGTGGCGTCGAGCTCGTTCGTCACCGCCGCGCAGTTGATCGCCGGCAGCCTGAGCCAGACGCAGTCGCCGGTCGGATTCTCGGCGAAGCAGCCGGTCGCGTTCGGCGACGCGGGCGTGCGGTATCTCCTGCCGGTCACTGGCACGTCGCTGCAGCCATACGTCATGGGCGGGTTCGGCATTGCCCGCGTCAAGCAGGACGCACGGTTCACCGTCAGCGGCTCGGACGTGACCGGCAATCTCGCGCAATACAACATCGTGCTCGGCACCGATCTGTCGGGCTCATTCACGAAGCCGCTGCTGGTGCTCGGCGGCGGGCTGACCGTGCCGATCTGGCAGCGCGTCGCCGTGGATGTGCACTATCGCTACGGCCGGATTTTCGCGTCGGATCAGGGCTTCAACGTCAGCCGCGCAGGCATCGGTCTCGGCGTCCGATTCTGAGGCGAGATACGCGTAGCTGTGCGACGGACGTAGCGCGGTGGTTTTAGCCGAGCGTCGCAGCGTGCCGGCGGCGCTCGCCTGAAGCTTTCGCGCTACGCCAGGCGGCCCATCGCCTCGCGCGCGCGCTGAACGCTCTCATACAGGCGCACGGTCCCATCGAATTCCCCTTCGTATTCCACGGTGAACCGCCCCGTGTAGCCCGAGTCGGCGAGCGTCCGCAGCACGGCGGTCAGATCGACGTCGCCCGCGCCGAACTCGCAGAATGCTCCGCGATCCAGCCCTTTGAGATGCACGTGCGCGACATGCGGGCGCACGGTCGCGAGCGCGTCGAGGCACGCCACGCCGGCGCGCTCGAAATTGATCGGATCGAAGTTCAGGCGGATGTTCGGCCGGCCTGTGGCGTCGAGCACGTCGCGGCAGACCTCCGGCACCAGGGACGCGCCGTCGTGATTTTCGAAGACGAACGTCATGTCGGGATGACGGTCGGCCAACTGCTGGAGGTGGACGGCGATGAGATCGCGCTCGGTCTCGCCGTAAGCCGCCGGCGGGAGGCGGCCGAAAAACAGGCGCAGCATGCGAGCGCCAAGCCGGCGCGCCATCGCCACCTGGCGATCGACGGACGCCACGGTCGTCGTGATCTGCGGCGCCGCCAGGAAGAAGTCGCACCAGCCGCCGGACACCACCGGCACCCGTTGACCGCCGGCGGCGAGCGCCTCCTGAATCGCGTCAACGGCCACGCCGCATTCGATGACGTGGTGCAGATTCAGATCGATATCGGATAAGCCGAGCCTGGCGAAGATCTCCAGCGTCGCCAGCAGCGGCTCGCGTTTGTGCGACGTCGTCGACGCGAGAATCCGCGGCGTCACACGGGGTCGAAGGCGAGCGCCTTCTGGTACGCGGCGTTCACGGTTTCCGGCATGCCCCAGTACTTGAATTCGGCATGACGGCCCACATAACGAAGATTCGGAATCTGCTGTCCGCGTTCGATGTAGTGCTGATACGTGGCGAAGGCCTGCTCGGACTGCTGCGGATACGCCTTTTCGGCGAACAGGTTGTGCTCGCGCGCGTACTCGATCGTGTTCGCCGGAAACGACGCCGCCGAGCCTGGCAGCACCGGCACCTCGATGAGGATGAGCGTGTCCGGACTGTCGTGGCGAGTGATCACCTTCATCTCGGTGACCCGCGTCTGGAACTCGCACGACGAGTAGTGCAGCGACTCGGCCCCTTCGGGAAACGCCTGCCGGAGGCCCGGAATGAGCAGCGGAATCATCATGCGGCCCGTGTACGGCAGCGTGTTCTCTCCCCACAGCTCGTCGATGTCGATCGAGCAGAACACCGTATGGTAGTCGGCAAAGTAATACTTCTCGCCGCTCGCCATCAGCACGTGCGGGCGGTGGTGCTCGTCGCGGATCCCGACGATGCGGTCGCGGACGACGGTCGAGCGCGCCACCATCGCGCTCCAGACCGCATTCCAGCCGTGTTTGGGATAGACCTGGAACGCGATGCCCTTGCCGAGCGTGTGATCCTCGAACTTCATGCGGATCGTAGCCGCGCAGCCCGCGCGCGCGGCTCGCGTCGGCCTGCGTGTACGCGTGGCGGAACCGGTCGGCCCAGACCATCGACGTCTGCAGCTCGTCGCCCGGGATGTTCCACATCTTCCACGTGTAGTTCGCCATGAACTTTGCGTACAGCGTCGGCCCGAGCGCCGCGCCGAAGTATTCGGCGAACGTGCACTGACCGATCTCGGGGAGCTGCCCTTCGATCAGCTTCAGCTGTTCATCGCGGTGCTGGCGCAGCTCCGCATGGATCGCGTCGCGCTCCGGCATCTGGTCGATGTCCGCGTAGTGCACGGGATAACGGTACTTCCGCGCATCCGCCTCGACATACGTGAACAATCGGCGATCGATGTGAAACAGCTCTCCGTTGGTGAGCGTGACGACGGTCTGGTTGATCGGGTCGGCTTCGCCGCCGGGCCAGAACCAGATGTGCGGACCGAACTCGTAGGGGTGCCCGCTGTAGTAACAGGTGCGCGCGAGGCCGCCGACCTGGGCGTGCTTCTCGACGACGGTCACCTCGTAGCCCTTCTGCGAAAGGTAGTACGCCATCGACGATCCGGCGACGCCGCCGCCGAGCACCAGAATCTTCCTGTTCACGCTCATCATCCCAAGTTGTGTTGTTTCATCCACGTGACGTTGTGGGCCGACGGCTCGTCCCGCAGCTGGCCGCCGCGAAATGCCGCGACCATCTCGTCGATCGCGATCGCGACGCTCTTGGCCGGCGTGAAGCCGGTCGCGGTCAGCCGGTCGGCGCACACGCGATATGACCGTGGATCGTTGGAGGGGAGCACCTGGATCGCCGCTGGCACGCGCTCGGCAATGCGATCCGCGATCGCGCGCACCGACAGGTTTTCGAACCCCGCATTGTACAGACCGGCGAGACGGCGTTCGGCTGCGAAGAGATAGACGCGGACCAGATCGTCGATGTGAATATTCGGCCGGATCTGGTCTCCGCCGTAGACCGTCATCTTCCCCTTCGTCAGCGCCTGCATCGTCAGCAGGTTGACGGTGAGGTCGAGCCGCATGCGCGGGGACAGCCCGCAGACCGTGGCGGGCCTGATGATCGTGGTGGTCATCGAGCCGGCATAGCTCATGATCACCCGCTCGGCGACCATCTTCGTCTTGTTGTATTCGGAAATCGGGAGCAGCGCCAAATCCTCCGTCACGCGCTCTTCCGCCTTGACGCCGTACACGCTGCCGGAAGATGCAAACACGAAGTGCCGGACACCCTGCCGCGCTGCGCGGTCGGCCAGGCGCATCGTGGCCAGCACGTTGACCTCCCAGGAGGCGTACGGATTCAGCTCGACCGACGGATCATTGGCAATGTTCGCCAGATGAAAAATGGTGTCGTAGGGCGAGAGATCGACCTCGTCGATCGTTCGCACGTCCACGGCGAGGAGGCGCAGCCGCGGACTGGCGGACAGGTGGTTCCCGAACCACTGCGTGTCCAGGACGGTCACGTCGTGCGCTGTGCCTGCGAGGAGTGCCTGCGTTAACTTCGTGCCAATGTAACCGCACCCGCCCGTGATGAGTACGTTCATCCGTCGCGTCTCACAGCGCGCCGCCGCGATACAAGTTCAGATACTGGTCGAGCCAATAGTGGAGCAGGAGCTGGTGGGCGCACTCCGCCCAGCCGTATCGAGGAGCCGGCACATAGAAATTGAGGTCGCCGCATTTCCGGGCGCGATTGTCGATGTCCATCGCCGTCAGCGTCACAATCGTCATCGGCATCGACCGTGCGGCCTCGATGACCCGCAGAATGTTGGGTGAGTTGCCGGAGCTGCTGATGGCGATGAGCAGATCGTCGGCGCGAGCGATCCGGCTGAGCGGCAGTGCGAAGACTTCGTCGAAGGCGACGTCGTTCGCCGTGGCGGTCAACAGCGCCGGATCGTTGAACGTGGCGGCGCTCAACCCGCCGTTTTTGCAGGCGTCGGCTGCGAAATGGCTGGCGAGCATCGCGCTCGCCCCGTTGCCGACCAGATAGATGCGTCGCCCGCACGCGTGACCCTTGTGGGTGATGTCGAGCCACCGGTCAAATCCGTCGGACGGCGTCAGCGCGGCGCCGCCCCGATCCGTGACCGCCAGATCGCGCAGCGCCAACGTCGCCGAACGGACGTAGTCGGCCCACTGTTCGAAGTCAGATGACGATCTTGCCAATGGTCAGGAATTCCTGTTCCGAGGTCGGATTCTCGTTGCCGCGCCGCTGGGCGACGGCGGCGGCGCCGATGCTGCCGGCCAGCGTGACGAACCGGGCCGGCCGGCCCAACCCGGCCGCGACGCTGCTCAACGCGAAGTACGCGTCGCCGCAGCCGATCGTGTCGACGACGCTGGTGCTCAACGTCGGCAGCGCAAACACATCGTCGCCGCGCTTCATCATCACGCCGTGCTCTCCGTCGGTCACCGACAGCGCGCAGGCGTGCAACAGGGCCGTGGTCCGCTCGAGGACATCGCACAGCGGGAGGTGCCGCTCGTGCAGGCAGAGCTCCGCTTCCGTGCGGTTCACGCTGTAGTAATCCGCGCCCCTGTACTTCGTCGCCAGGTTGTACCCGAAGTTGGTCGAGTTCGTCTGCGCCATGGCCGCGACGAACGAGCGCCGATGGCGGGCGATGCGCGCGTTCATCATCCGCGCGTCCAACAGGCCGTGGCCGAAGTCGGCCAGCAGGACGAGATCGTAGTCGTCGAAATCGGGCAGGCCGCCGGATGACACGTCCTTCAGGTCGGGACTCTTGGACTCGAACAGGCGGTAGCCGCTGTCCTGGTCCACGAAGCGGGTCTTGGTGATCAACGGCTCGGCCAGCCGCGTCACGGTGACGTTGGCCGGCATCGGATCCGTGAGGCCGTTGGTGATGCAGTGCACTTCCTTGACGAAGCCGGCCAGATGCAGCGCAACCATGCCGGCGCCGCCGATCTGGCGGCTGCGTCGGGTTTCGAGGCCCGCGACACACCGCGACTTGATCGACAGGTTCGTGATCGCCATGTCGACCCATTCGTCGATGATCGTTTCGCCGAGCAGGCAGACGCGCAGCTGACCGGCGTCGACGATGAACTGCTTCAACTCCTCCAGCGTGAAGCCCAGCGCCGAGAGATCCCGGAACAGCACGCGGTCGTTTCGCAGCAGCGGGTCTTCCTGGGAGGCTTCGGGAGCCGCGAGCAGAAAGTGCGACAGCTTGGTCGACGAGAAGGTGTCTCCGGTCGTGAAATGAATACGGCCGCCATACGCCTCCACGAGATGCTTCTCGCGGAAGATGTTCGCCGATTTGTCGAGCACCAGGTTCGCGTACTCCGGGCCCTTGATGTAGATGTCGGGACGAAGGGCTTCGATCGGCGTTGCTGCGGACGGCTCGTCGATGATGGCGACGTAATCGATGACCTCGAGCGCGGCGAGTTGTCGCGCGCGGGACTCCTGGCTGAAGGAGACTGAGCGCTTCTTCGTGATATGCGCGTCCGCGGTGATCGTCACCACCAGCACATCGCCCAGCGCGCGCGCCTCCTCGAAATGAATCAGATGACCCACGTGCACCAGGTCGAAGGCGCCGTGGCAGAGCACGATCGTCTTGTCGCGGAAGCGCTCCCGGATGGCGGGCAGCGCGTCCGCGGTCACGATCTTGTGCTGCTGCAGGAATGGAGCAGACGACGTGCCGATCATCGCCCTGCCGCCTGCGCCGCCGTGGACTTGGCGGCCGACGTCCATTCGAGCGCGCACAGCCGCACGATCGTCTGCATGACGTCGATGACGTTCGCGACCCGGAAGGCCTTGCTCTCGCCGTGCTTCCGCTCGATCAGATCCATCGGCACCTCGACGAACGTCCGCGTCAGCCGAAGGCTCTTCACCAGCACCTCTGCCTGAAATCCATAGCCGATCGACTCAATGCGCAAGCGCTTGAGCACCGACGCCGGGTGAATCTGGAGACCGTTGTAGTAGTGAAGGCGGCGCCGCGTAATCAGGTTCAGCAGCCATGTGAAGGTCTTGGAGACGATCGTCCGCGTCCAGGTGCGCGACTGGGCCATCGCACGCGTATAGCCGACGATCACATCGGCGTCGCCGACCTTCTCGAAGAACTGTTGCAGCGTCTCGTGCCCCCACGCATTGTCGCCGTGCACCATCACGATGTTGTCGAGCGTCGCGGCGTCGACGCCGCGCTGGTACGACCACCCGAACCCTCTGTTGCGATCGTTGACGAGCAGCCGCACGTTCGGGAAGCGGTGCGCCTGCGAGGCCACGAGATTGGCCGTGTCGTCCGTGCTGCCGTCGTCGATCACGATCACCTCGTGGACAATCGGCACCGCGCTGACCGCGCGCGTGACGTTGTCGAGGGTCTGCAGAATGTTATCGGCCTCGCAGTATGCGGGGATGACGATCGACAGCGATCGCGAAGGCAATGAAGCGCTCACACCAAGATGGCTGCGGTTTATCCGCAGGAAATCCCGATCCTAATACTTTCCTATAAGAAAAGCGCAAGGCGATTCACGGCGCATGAACGGCATAAACCTTCGCCTGAGCATTTTCGTACAGCAGCGTGAACGCCTCCGGGTCCGACTGCGCCCAAGCCGCTTCGATCGGAAAGCCGCGAGCATCGTGCCAGTTGTAGTCGATCTCGTATGGCGAGAGGACCGTGACGAACAACAAGGAGGCGCCGCGGGCCTTGAGATTCTCGATCCAGGCGTCTCGCAGACCGTGAACTCGCGGATATCTGGGTCTGACCGCATCGATTTGCGACACTCCTTGATTCTCGAGTGGCAGCAGGACACCCGACGGGACGGCCAGCGAATCAGCCGCCGCCAGCTCGTCGCGTCGCCGCCGGCGCGCCCGGTCATAGTCGTCGAACCGCCAGTCGCGATGCCGGTCGATATTGACGTAGTAAACGCGATTGACCAGGTGATCGCCGAACAGCGGATACGGCACGTTGTTGCCGGCATACGCGATCGTCGCATCCGTCATGCGGTCGCTCACCCAACGCCACGCGATTACCATCTCGCTTCGCAGAAAGATGGATGACGGCGTCAGAAAGCGGCAGCGGTCCGGCGCACACCATGTCTCGGATCCGGCGGTGAACGTCACACACGCGGCGGCGCACACCAGCGCCAGCGCCACGGCCGCACGGATCGGCGCGCGCGACAGGAAGAACACCAGCGCGATCGCCAACAGCTCCATGGCGACGAACCACAACCAGTATCCGCGGCCGACGATGCCTTCGAGGGACAGCCAGCCGTCCATGTACCACGGCAGGGCGACGGGCAGCACGCCGGTCCTGCCGACGACGAGCCAGAGGACGCCCGCGGCGAAGGCCGCGTGCACGCACAGGTTCCAGACGCGGCCCGCGCGAAACACAAATGCCAACGGCAACAAGGCGACGACCGCGGCGGGCAGCAGGAAACGCGAGTCCACGTTGTCCGGCACACCAAACCAGAAGAGCAGCGACATGGCCAGTGGCGCCGCCGCCAGCCAGCCGGCGATTCGACGCGGGCTCGTGAACATCGTCCATGCGCCCGCCAACACCATTGGGATCCAGAGCAGCAGCAAGTTCGTGCCCATGGCTTGCGCGAACACGACCGGGAACAGACGTACGTTCGTCGTGTGAAACACCGAGTGCAGCATCGCGTGCCGACTGTAGGCGCCCTGCGCCAGCGTGAGGCCGGCAACCGTGAGCGACGAGGGATAGATCGGGCTGCCGCCGACGATCCAGTTGCGCACGTACCAGGGCGCCGCGAAGACGAGAATGCCCGGCAGCGCCCACATCATGCGGCGGCGGAAACCGCGCCGGAGCGCGAACGCCGCCAGGATCGGTGCGTACACCAGCGCCACGTATTTGGTGCCGCAGTACAAGCCGACGCTCACGCCCCACAGGAACCAGTCGCGGGGCTCGTCGCGATCGGCCGCGATGGTGCCGGAATAGATCGACGCGAGGAACAGGCTCCAGCAGATCAGATCGACGTCGGCGCCGAGCGCCTGCTCGACGATCGGACGCGTGAAGAAATAGAACAGCGGGGGATAGATCGCGTGCGCCGGTGTGGCGCCTGCCCGGCGCGCGAGGGCGTAGAGCACCGCGCCACCCAGCAGGTAGAACGGCAGCTGTCCGATGCGTGCGAGCACATCGCCGTGAAACGGCAGCATCAGCCAGAGAAGGAACAGCTCTCCGTTGGCGGGTGCGTACGCCTGGGCCTCGTCGCTGAACGGCGTCGGCACGATCGAGAGGTGGTGATCCAGGAGCCACCGCGCGGGAAAAACGAGGTGATAGCTGAGGCTGTCGTACAACGTCAGCGGCGATCGCGTGATCCCGGTCGCGACGACAAAGACGAGCATTGGTGCCAGCGCCGCGAGAAGCATCAGTGGCGCCCCGCGCATGCTGAGGCCCTGGCGTGTCGCAGGCGCGGGCACCAGGAACGATGCTGCGTAGATGCCGCCGAACAGAACGACTTGCGGGAGCAGGCGGATCAGCCCGAGGCTGCCGAGCAGCATCTCGCTCGCGACGACGAGAGCGAAGGAGAGCGTGCTGATCCGGATCAGCACGCCGGCGAGGCGCTCTTCAGGAAACAGGTGTCGGGTGATGCGCGCCGAGGTGAGAACGACGCAGGCGCTGAGCAGCCAGAACAGCAGGTACGCGGCGCTCGCGCGAAAACCGACGACCGAGCCGAGTCCGACCGACGTCAACGCCATCAGCGACAGCGTCGTCGCGATCCCTGGCATGCGGCGCCGATGATAACAAAGCGCGGGCGCGCCCGCATCGAGCCGGCGCGGCAGGGCATTTATTAACAGTAAATGTCATCGAGCGATGATATCTATTTGGATAAATATCAGAGCTCGCCTGCGACGGGAGCCGTTCGAACCTGGCGCGCGTCCGCAGTTGACAGGAATCAAACAGATGTTTTATACATGTGTTTGACGCCATGAAAAAAGCGCTGCTATTCGTCCTTCTCGCTGCCGCCGCGGCCGGGATCTATTACTACGTGACGCGCCGCCCCTCGGCGCTCGTCCTCACCGGTGTTGTCACCACCAACGATGTGGTCGTCAGCCCGCAGATGTCCGGACAGATCGGGCAGTTGCTGGTGAATGAAGGCGATACGGTGACGAAGGACCAGCTCGTGGCCGTGATCAACCCGGGCGAGATGACCGCCGACGTCTCCTACTATGCGCAGAGCACCGAGGGCCTCGCCGATCAGGTGACGCAGGCAGAAGCCGCACTGCGGTTTCAACAACAGCAGACCAGCGACCAGATCAATCAGGCCTTGGCCTCGCAGGCGTCCGCAGAAGCGCAGCAGGCGTCAGCCGCCGCCGACCTCGAGAACGCGCGACTGAGCTTCGAGCGCAACCAGAAGATGTCGGCGCAGGGCATCGTGCCGATCGAGACATTCGATCAGGCGCGCACCGCGTACGACTCGGCCAAGGCCAAGCTCGACTCGTTGAAAAAACAGGTCGACGCGGCGAAGGCGGCGGTGGCGCTGGCGCGGTCGAACGCCGAGCAGATTGCGATGCGGCGCAGCCAGCTGCAGTCGAACCAGCATCAGGTGGCGGCTGCCGCAGCGCAAAAGACGAAGGCGGACGTGCGGATGTCCTATACCGAGATCCACGCGCCGATCGCCGGCATCGTCGATGTGCGCTCGGTGCGCGTCGGCGAGATCGTCACACCGGGACAGCCGATCGTCACGCTGATCAATCCGGACGATCTCTGGGTCCGGGCCGACGTCGAGGAGACCTACATCGATCGCATTCGCATCGGCGACAAGCTCACGGTGCGGCTGCCATCGGGCGACGAGCGAGAGGGCACCGTGTTCTATCGCGGCGCCGACGCCGGGTTCGCCACCCAACGCGACGTCAGCCGCACCAAGCGCGACATCAAGACCTTCGAGGTGCGGCTGCGCTGCGACAACAAGGATCGGCGTCTCGCCGTCGGCATGACGGCGTATGTGCTGTTGCCGGTGAGTTAGAAAAGGGGCCGTATCCCTTTTTCTCGAGATGGGCAGTGAAAAAGGGGTACGGCCCCTTTTTGGTTTGAACAATGAACGCGATCGACGTCAGGAACATCGTCAAAACCTTCGGCGACTTCACCGCTGTCAAGGGCATCACCTTTCAAGTGGAGGCCGGCGAGATCTTCGGCCTGCTCGGGCCGAACGGCGCCGGCAAATCCACGCTGATCCGGATGATGACGACGTTGCTCTTGCCGACGTCCGGTACGGCGATCATCAACGGCTGCGACGTCGTGAAGGAATCCGACGGCGTGCGGCGCGCAATCGGCGTCATTCCGCAGGCGATGACGAGCGATCTCGAGCTCAGCGTCAACGAGAACCTGCTCATCTTCGCCAAGCTCTACGGCGTGCCGCGCGAGAAGCGGACGCGGCTGATTCAGGATCTGCTCGCGGCCGTCGAGCTCACGCAGTGGGCCGACGCGCAGGTCAAGAACCTGTCGGGCGGCATGCGGCGGCGCGTCGAGATCGCCCGCGGGCTGGTCCACGAGCCGCGCATTTTCTTTCTCGACGAGCCGACGACCGGGCTCGACCCCGTATCGCGCGTGGCGGTCTGGGAAATGCTGCAGAAGATCAAGGCTGAGCGCGACTTGACCATTCTGATCACCACGCATTACATGGACGAGGCCGACAAGCTGTGCGATCGCATTGCCATCGTCGATCACGGCGAGCTGAAGGCGCTCGACTCGCCGATCAAGCTCAAGGCGTCGATTCCGAGTAACAACGTGCTCGACGTCAGCTTCTCGTCCACGCCGCCCGGCTGGTTGCAGCTCCTCGAAGGGCTGCCCGCCGTCGACAGCGTCGTCGGAGGCGACGAGGATGTCTACCGCATCTCGTCGCAGAACGGCCCGGCCACGACGCTCGCGCTCATGGAGGCGGCGGCGCGCGCCGGCGTCAGCGTCCGATCGCTCTCAGTGCAGAGCACGACGCTCGACGATGTGTTCGTGCACTACACGGGACGGGCGCTGCGCGACGCACTGCAGGAGGCGAACCCGATGGAACGCGGCATGGTCATGAGGCGGGGGTAATATGCACCGTACCTGGGCGATCATCGAGCGCGAGCTGCGCCGGTTCCGGCGAAGCCCGATGCTCATCGTCATCTCGATGATCTTTCCGATCGTGCAGCTCGTCGTGCTGGGCTATGCGTTCGGCGGCAACGTCAAGCATCTGAAAGTCGGCGTCGTCGATCAGGATCACGGCGTGCCGGCGGTGAAGGTGCGCGAGCTGGCGTCGGCGATCACGGCCGGAGCGAAGACGTTCGAGACGATCGAGTACGCCGATCAGGGCCAGGCCCTCACCGACCTGCGCAACGGCCGGCTCAACGGCGTGCTGACCATTCCCCCCGCGTTCTCGCGGCGGATGCTCGAGCACAACGAGCCGCAGGTCGCCCTGATCGAAGACAACACGGACACCTTCGTCTCCGCCACGCTGGCAGCCGCCGTCAGCGGCATGGTGACGGTGTACAACCAGCCAATCGGGAGCAGCGCACGGGTCCAGGGACAAGCGACGCTGGACGTGGTGGAGGTTTATCCCTACGTACCGTACATCCAGTACTTGTTGCCGGGATCCGTCGTGATGTCGATCTTCATGATGGTGATGATCGGCGGCGGCATCATCTTCATCGACGACAAGGCGCGCGGGCTGCACGAAGGCTACCTCGTGACGCCGATCACGAAGTTCGAGTTGATCGCCGGCTTCAACATCTCAGGTACGATCAAGGCGGTGCTCGCCGGCTTCGTGCTCATGACGATCGGGTCGCTGATTGCCGGCATCCCCAACCCGTTTGATCTGATGCGCATGGTCCGGATGCTGGTCGTCATCGTGATGACGGCATTTGCGCTGATCAGCCTGATGTTCCTGATGATGGTGCGCGTCACCGATCCGCTGATCCCGCGCGCGACGTTCGGCGTATTGAACACGCTCCTGTACTTTCCGAGCGGCGCCGTCTACCCGCAACAGGGCTTTCCCGGGTGGATGCAGGTGATTGCGGTGGCCGACCCGTTCACCTATGCCGTCCATGCGTTCAAGAACCTGCTGCTGAAGAATACGGGGTTCGACGCGATTGCCAGCGACCTTGGATTCCTCTTGCTGTTCTCGATCGTCGCGATGACGGCGGCAACCAGCCTGTTCCGGAGGACCCTATGACGCGCGCAGCACGGGACGATCGCGAAACGCGCGACCGTCTGCTGGTGGAGGCCGCCCGGCTGTTTGCGGATCAGGGCTTCCGAAGCGTGACGGTGCGCGAAATCTGCCGGGCCGCGGACGCCAACGTGGCCGCGATCAACTATCACTTCGGCGACAAGCTGGGCCTGTATCGCGAGGTTCTGCAGTCCGCCATCGACGTCATGCAGGCGACCAGCCATGCGGCGCGTACCGCGGGGCAGGGGCTTCCACCAGAGGAGCAGCTGCGCTGTTTCATTCACGTGTTCCTGGAGCGCGCGCTCACTACCGGCGGCGTCACCTGGATCTACCGTCTCGTGCACCGCGAAATGGCCGACCCGACGCCGGCGTTCGATGCGCTGGTCGAACAAGGCATCCGGCCGCGCATCGAGTACCTGGCGCGAATTGTCATGGACCTCTCCGGCTGCGCGCGCGACAATCCGCTGGTGATGCAATGCGTGGCCAGCATTCAGGCGCAGTCGGTCTTCTATATGCCGAACCCGATCGCCGCGCGGCTGGGCGTCAAGGTGCCCTCGACGCCGGATGAGATCGACGCGGTCGCCGACCATATCACGGAATTTTCACTCGGCGGTATCCGCGCCGCGTCGACCGCGCATCATCGACACCGGTCGAACGGCGTCGATCGGCAGCCCGTCCATGAGCGCGTGCGGCTGCGATCGACCGCTGGTCGGCGGCGCTGACGCTCGCCGTTCAAACCCGATGACGCACCTCCTCAATCTGATCCGCCATCCCGGCTGGTGGAGCGTCGCCCTCGCATGCGCCGGCTACACGGTTTGCGCGTTCGCGATGCTGCCCGCCTGGCCGATTACGGTGGCGCTTGGCTCGATCTATGGCATCTGGCGAGGGCTGTTGATCGCCACGCCGGCGAGCGTCGCCGGGGCGACGGCCGTGTTCGTGATGGCGCGATCCGCGATGCGCGACTGGGCGCGCCGGCGCATGGCGGGCTCCGAGCGGTTGGTCGCGATCAGCCGCGCCGTCAGCCAAGAAGGCCCTTGGGTCGTGTTTCTCCTGCGCCTCTCGCCGGTTGTGCCGTTCAACCTGCTGAATTACGCGCTCAGCGTGACGGACGTGCGCCTGCGCGTCTACGTGATCGCGACGACGATCGGGATGCTGCCGCCGACCGTGCTGTATCTCTACATGGGTTCGTTGAGCGCGTCCGTGGCTCGCGGCAACGTGTACACGGGCTGGCGGGCGGCCGTGTACGTGGCAGGTCTCATCGCGACGGCGGGCGCCGTCTGGCTCGTCGGACGCGCGGTCAAGAAGACGCTGCCGCCCCACCTCTGACGCGTCGGCCGAGCTCAGACGGCACGCGCGCGCGAATCACGCGCCGTTCGTTTTGTGACTACACTATAAGGCGGCTCACGCGTTGAGCCGTGTGGATGTTACCCAGTACCCTGTCCAGCGCGCTCGGTCGTCGCCGGACCATTTTGGCTCTCGCGGTCATCGGGACCGTTCCTGCTTTCGGCGTCACCAATTCGCTCATCCACCGCTCGCGAGATCGACGTCAGCAGCTGGCGATCGACTGGGCGCAGCAGGGGCGTCGCGACCTTTCGGCCGGCCATGCCGCACAGGCCGCCGACGACTTCCGCGCGGCCCAACAGTACGCGCGCGATCGCGGCGAGTACCGATTGCAGCTCGCCGAGGCGCTGATTGCGGAGGGCCATTTCGTCGAAGCGCAATCGCAGCTGCTCACGCTGTGGGCGCAGGCACCCGGCGACGGCCTCGTGAACCGCGAGCTGGGCCGGATCGCAGCGCGCGACGAAGATGTGTCCAATGCGCTGCGGTACTATCACGCCGCCATCGACGGCGCCTGGGACTCGTCAGCGGCCCAGCAGCGTCGGCAGACGCGTACGGAACTGGCGGAGTATCTGCTGCAGCGCGGCGACACGACGCAGGCGAATGCCGAGCTCATCGCGCTCATCGGCGACCTGCCGCCCGATCCGGCGGCGATGACCAACACGGCGGCGCTGCTGCTCAAAGCGGGCGACGAAGCACAGGCGCTCCCGCTGCTGCAGAAGGCGCTCGATCTCGATCCGCACGACGGGCGTGCGCTTCGCCTGGCTGGTGAAGCGGCGTTCCAGCAGGGCGATTACCGGATCGCGCGCTCGCATCTCGCGGCGGCGGCCGATGAGCTGAACCTCGACGCCCGCGGCGAGCAGCTGCTCGATCTCAGCACACGCGTGCTCGCGCTCGATCCCTTTGCGCGCCACATCAGCTCACGCGAACGGTTGCGCCGCATCGTCCGCGCGTATGGCGTGGCACACGACGCGCTCGCCCGTTGCCCGGCGGGCACGCAACCGGATCTCCAGGAGCAGATGGACGCGCTGCAGCCGAAGATCACCGAGCCGACGCTGGCTCGCGACCCCGATCTCGTCGACCAGGCGATCGCTCTGGTGACCAGCGTCGAGAGCGCAACCGGGGCGGCCTGCGGCCCGGCGCAGGGCGACGCACGCGCGCTGCAGCTCGCGCTCGCGCAGCGGCGGCCAGCCGCATGACCTCACCGAAACAGTTCGTCGCCGCGGCGCGCCGGGGCATCGGCGATGAGCAGCTGTTGCTGCTGGTCGCGGTGCTCATCGGCGTCTATTCGGGGCTCGCGGTGGTCTGCTTTCGGCTCGCCATCGAATGGCTGCGTCTCGTGCTGCTCGGATCCTTCATGACGCCGTCGTTTCCGCGTGTGGTGCTGGTACCGGCCGTCAGCGGCCTGTTCATTGCCGCCCTCGTCGTGCTCGTCTTTCCCGCGGTTCGCGGCAGCGGCGTCAACCAGACGAAGGCCGCGTTGTACATCTACGACGGCTACATCTCGTTCCGGACGGTGATCGGGAAGTTCCTGACGAGCGCGATCGCAATCGGCAGCGGCCAGTCGCTTGGCCCCGAGGATCCGTCGCTGCAGATCGGCGCGGGCATCGCGTCGGCGCTCGGCCGGCGGCTGAAGCTGTCGCGCGAGCATCTGCGCTACATTGCGCCGATCGGCGCCGCAGCGGGCCTCGCGGCGGCGTTCAACTCGCCGATTACCGCCGTGCTCTTCGTCATCGAAGAGGTCATCGGCCGCTGGACCGCCGGCGTCCTCGGCGCCGTCGTCCTGTCGGCGGTCGCGAGCGTGGTGACCGAGCAGTGGTTTCTCGGGGACGAGCCCCTGTTCCGGGTGCCGCCGTATCACCTCGCGCATGGCGCGGAGCTCATCGCGTATGCGGCGCTCGGGCTGCTCGGCGGGATCGTCTCGCTGATCTTCGTCAAAGCGGTCGCCGCGCTCCGTCCGCGCCTGCGAGCGCTGCCGCCGTGGACCTGGTATCTGCAGCCGGCGGTGGCGGGGCTGTTCGTCGGCGTCATCGGTCTGCGCTTTCCTCAGGTGATGGGCGCCGGCTACGAGTTCATCGATCAGGCCATGCACGATCAGTACGGCTGGCGCATCCTGCTGGCGCTGGGCGCCCTGAAGGTGGTGACGACGACGGCGTCGTTCGTCAGCGGGACGCCAGGTGGGCTGTTCGCGCCCACGTTGTTCATCGGCGCGATGCTGGGCGGCGCGGTCTGCGGCATCGAGCGTCTCGTCGCTCCCGGCATTACCGGTCCTATCGGGGCGTACGCCCTTGTCGGCATGGGCACGCTGTTCGCCGGCATCATCCGCGCGCCGATGACCTCCGTGTTCATGATCGTCGAGGTCTCCGGCAACTATTCGATCATTCTGCCGGTGATGATCTCGAACACGATCGCCTATCTCGTGTCGCGTCAGTTCCAGGAGCACGCGCTGTTCGACGTGCTGGCGCGACAGGACGGCACCGTGCTGCCGTCGATGGAGGAAGAGCGCGAGTCCGACATCCAGACCGTCGAGGATGCGATGCGCGACGCTGCCGGCATGACGCTCAGCGGAGGCGAGTCGTTGGCCGCGGCGACCGCACGTGCCGGGCAAGTACCCGCGTCCGGTTACTTCCTCGTCGAGCTCGGGCCCGGCGTCTGGGGCGGAGTGTCGCGCCAGGTGCTCGAACGGCTGCACGGCGGGAACTCGCACGACGCCCCGCTCGGCACCTTCCTCACGCCGCTGGCTCCGCCCTATCTTTATCCCGATCAATCGACGGCGACCGCGCTCCGCGTGTTGCGCGGGCGTCCGTTCGTCCCCGTCGTGCACCGCGCCGATCAGACACGGCTCGAAGGCGTGCTCGCGCTCGACGATGTGCTGCGCGCCGTGGCGGGCTCCGAGCCCATCGAGTAAACTTTCTGCTCGTGACCACCGTGATCAGCGCACCACCGATCGCTCCTGCCTGGGCCGCCGGCGTCTGCGCCGGGGTGCGCGCCGCGGGCAGCCGGCACGTCGTGTATGTGCCCGACAACCCGCTGTCGCACGTCGTGCGCACGTTCGAACAGACAGACACCGACGTCCGGCTCGTGCTCGCCACCCGGGAAGAAGAAGCGTTCGGCATTGCGGCCGGCCTGTATCTGGCGGGTGCCCGGCCGACCGTCATGCTGCAATCGAGCGGGCTCGGCAACTCGCTGAATGCGATCACGTCGCTGCTGCTGCCGTATCAGATCCCGGTGCTGATGATCATCAGCATGCGAGGCGACGCGTCGGAGTGGAACGCGGCGCAAGTGCCGATGGGGCGCGCGCTCCCCGCGATCCTGGACGCGATGGGCGTGCCGCATCTGAGTGTGGATACGGCGGCGCGGGCGGAGGAGCTCGTCCGGCAGGCCGCCGCGACCGCGTTCGGCACGCGCACGATCGGCGCCTGCCTGTTGGCCCGCCGCATGACGAGCGCACGCGCATGAATCGCCTCGAGGCGACCCGTGTCCTCACTGAGTGCGCCGGCGATTCGCCGATCATCGCGAGCCTCGGCCACCCGGCTTACGACCTGTTCGCCGCCGGCGATCGGCCGGCGAATTTCTACACCTGGGGCAGCATGGGCGTCGCCTCGTCCATCGGCCTCGGGATCGCGATCGGACGGCCCGATCTTCGCGTGTTCGTTGCGGATGGCGACGGTTCGCTGCTGATGAATCTCGGATCGCTGGCGACGATCGGCTGGACGGCGCCGCCGAATTTCGTCCTGATCGTCTGGGACAACGAAGAGTACGCGACCACCGGCGGTCAACCGACGGCGACGGCGCGAGGCGCCGATTTGGAGGCAGCCGGCAGGGCGATGGGGATTCACGCGAGCGTGACCGTACGCGACGAGCCGGAGCTTCGCCGTGCGATCGCGCGCGCGCAGGCCGAGCCTGGCCCGTGGATGATCAATGCGAAGGTCGCCGAATCGACGCCGCAGGCCAGGCCGCCGCTCGATTGCGTGTTCATCAAGCAGCGGTTCATGAGCGCGATCGGGAATCCGGAACCGTCCACGCGTGGAGGTCCGGCGTGAGCGGAGCGAACGGCGTCCTCGCCCGGCTGGCTGCGTTCGTCGCGGGATGTGAACCGCCACTAGCCGCGCGACGCCGCGCGGCTGCGGCCGTCCTCGACACCCTCGGCGTGATGCTGGCCGGCGCATCCGAGCCAGCCGCGCGCATCGTCCAGTCGCTGGTTGCGGAAGAAGGCGGGGATGCGTGTCGCGTGCTCGGGACCGCGATTCGCGGGAGCGCGTCCAACGCGGCGCTCGCCAACGGCACGGCCGCGCACGCGCTCGACTACGACGACATGTGTTTCGTGTCGCTGGCGCATCCGAGCGCGCCGCTTGTCGCGGCCTCCCTCGCCGCGGCCGAGACGGCCGGCGCGTCGGGCGCCGCGTTGCTCGACGGCTACATCGCCGGCTTCGAGCTGGAAGCTCGACTCGGCCGTGCGATGAATCCACGGCACTATGAGCGCGGGTGGCACTGCACGTCGACCATTGGCACGATCGGCGCCGCCGCGGCCGCCGCGCGCATTCTCGGACTCGAGGCGGACACCACCGCCCATGCACTCGCGATCGCCGCGTCCGAAGCGTCCGGCCTGAAGGAGAACTTCGGGACGATGGTGAAGCCGCTGCATGCCGGTCTGGCGGCGCGCAATGGCGTCTTGGCGGCGGGCCTCGCGAAACGCGGCCTGACGGCGAGCGAGCACGCCATCGACGGCTCGCAGGGCTTTCTCGCGGCCATGGATAGCGAGCAGCCATCCCTCGGCGAGACGATTGCGGATCTTGGCGCCCGCTGGGAGTTGCTGGACACCGGAATCACCGTCAAGCTCTATCCTTCGTGCGCCGGCACGCATCCGACGCTCGACGCGCTGCTCGACCTCCGCGGCGCCGAACGGTTCGAGGCGGCCGATGTCGAGCGCATCGACGTGGTCGTCGATTCGATTACGCCGACAGTGCTGATCTACGACCGTCCCGCGTCGGGACTCGAGGCAAAGTTCAGCATGCCGTTCTGTGCCGCGGCGGCCGTGATCGACGGACGCGTCGGCATTGATACCTTTGACGAAGCACGCTTCGGTGATCCCGCCTTCACGTCCCTGATGGCACGCGTTACGATGCGCGTGGATGCGGCGCTCGACGGGACGGCGCCGCCGTTGACGCAGGCGCGCCTGCGCGTGCGGCTCACGGACGGCCGGGAGCTCAGCGCCGCCGCCAACGGCGCCCGCGGTTATCCGGAGCGGCCGGCGAGCGACGAGGAGTTGGCGGCGAAGTTCCTCGCGTGCGCTGAGCGAGCCCTGCCTCGGGATCGCGCGGAGCGGGCGATCGCGACGCTGCACGACATCGAACAGGTCGTCGACGTTCGATCCGTGATCGATCTTCTCGCGGGAAATGTTACGCCGTTGAGATCGCTATAGCCGTTTTCTGATCTTCGTAGCGGCTCTGACTTTGGTTTCCTTCGTGTCCTTTGTGTGTTGGATCGGCGGCCGGATGCCGGCGATATCCTGGCTCGAAGGAGACGGTCAGACCTGCCTGGCCCGGCCCGGCACATGTCCGCGTTTCCACACCATGAACGTGCGTGTGAACTCGATGATCGGCGTGCCGTGCTGATTCACGCCTGTCGTCTTCACGCGAACGAGCCCGACCTTCGGCCGTGATTTCGACTCGCGAGCCTCCAGCACTTCGCTCCGCGAATACACCGTGTCGCCTTCGAAGAGCGGGTGCGGCAGCCGCACTTCGTCCCATCCGAGATTCGCGACGGCGTTCTGCGTGAGATCGGTGACCGACTGTCCCGTGACGAGCGAGAGCGTGAAGCACGAGTTGACGAGCCGCTTGCCGAATTCGGTCTGGCTCGCGTACTCGCCGTCGAAATGAATCGGGTTCGTGTTCATCGTGAGGCACGTGAACCAGATGTTGTCGGCGTCGAGAATCGTCCGCCCCAGCGGGTGCTCGTAGATGTCGCCCACTTCGAAGTCCTCGAACACGCGTCCCGTCCATCCCTGTTTGACCGTCATCTAAACGACCCCCTCCTTCTGCCACCGCGCGATTGTCTCGTGCGGGAATCCGAGCTCCGTGAGAATCGCCTCGCGATGCTCGCCGAGCGCGGGCACCGGTCCCATGACCGGCTCGACCCCGCTGATGCGCGCCGGCGGAATCGTCGCGCGCAGTGGTCCGGCGGGCGAGTCGATCTCGCGCCAGGTGTCGCGGCCGGTCAACTGCGGGTGCGCGAGAAATTCCGCGACGGTATTCATGCGCGCGCTCGCGATCTGCGCCGCTTCGAGGCGTTCGAGAATCTGATCGGCCGTCAGCGTGCGGAAGACGGCGTCGATCGCCTCGTGCAGCGCCGGGCGGTGGCGGACCCGGAGTGCGTTCGTGCAGAAGCGCTCGTCGTCGGTCAGCTCCGGCCGCTGGAGGACATCGGCGCAGAAGCGGGACCACTCGCGCGGGTTCTGGATGCCGAGATACACCTCGCGGCCGTCGGAGGCCGCGAAGGGTCCGTACGGCGCAATGGACGCATGGTTCGCGCCGGTGCGGGCCGGCGGCGTGCCGCCGTAGGCGGTGTAGTAGGCCGGGGCGCCCATCCATTCGGCGAGCGAGTCGAAGAGCGACACCTCGATCGCCGCACCCTCGCCGCTCACGCCGCGCCCGATGAGCGCTGTCAGAATGCCTGAGTACGCATACATCCCGGCGGCGATGTCGGCAACCGAGATGCCGACTTTGCTGGGCGCCTCCTCGGTCCCGGTAATGGATGTCAGGCCGACCTCGCTTTGCACGAGGAGGTCGTACGCCTTCTTCTCCGCGTACGGGCCCGCCGATCCGTAGCCGGAGACGTCGCACACGATCAGGCGAGGATAACGGCGCCGCAGCTCTGCCGTCTCGGCGCCGATCCGCCCTGTCGCGCCCGGCGCCAGATTCTGGATGAAGACATCAGCGCGCGAAAGCAGCCGCGCCATGATGTCGGCGGCTTCGGGCCGTTTCAGATCGAGCGTCAACGATTCTTTCGAGCGGTTCAGCCACACGAAGTAACTGGACAGGCCGCGCACGGTCGCGTCGTACCCGCGAGCGAAATCGCCGCCGTTCGGCCGTTCGATCTTGATGACGCGCGCGCCGAGGTCAGCGAGCTGCCGCGTCGCGAACGGCGCGGCCACGGCCTGCTCGAGCGCCACGACGGTGATTCCATTCAGTGGGTGCATGCGTCTGTCACGATGCCTTCCAGCTCACCACGGAGGACACTGAGGACACGGAGTAACAATCCTTCAAGTTGTACAGGGTTGAACCTCCGTGTCCTTCGTGTCCTTTGTGTTGACGCTTGTTAGTACGATCGCGGCAACCCGAGCACGTGCTCGGCGACGTACGCCAGGATCAGATTCGTCGAGATCGGCGCGACTTGATACAGGCGCGTTTCCCGAAACTTCCGTTCGACGTCGTATTCTTCCGCGAACCCGAAGCCGCCGTACGTCTGCACGGTGACGTTCGCCGCTTCCCACGACGCATCGGCGGCGAGCAGCTTGGCCATGTTCGCCTCCGCTCCGCAGGCCTCGCCGCGGTCGAACATCTCTGCGGCGCGGATGCGCATCAGGTCGGCCGCCTCGACATTGATGTGCGCACGCGCGATCGGAAACTGGATGCCCTGGTTCTGGCCGATCGGCCGCCCGAAGACGACCCGATCCTTCGCATACCGTGCGGCGCGATCGATGAACCACCGGCCGTCGCCAATGCACTCCGCGGCAATCAGGATCCGCTCGGCATTCAGCCCATCGATGAGATAGCGGAATCCCTTGCCTTCTTCGCCCACGAGCGCCTCGGCGGGGACCTCGAGATCGTCGAAGAACAGCTCGGTCGTCGCGTGATTCATCATCGTACGAATCGGCCGGATCGTCAGGCCTCGACCGACCGCCTGGCGCAGATCGACGAGCAGGATGGACAATCCGTCCGTCCGTTTCTTCACCTGCTCCACCGGCGTCGTCCGCACAACCAGCAGCAGCAGATCGGAATGTTCTGCGCGCGAGATCCAGACTTTCTGGCCGCGCACGATGTAGCGGTCGCCCCTGCGCGTGGCGAGCGTTTTCATCTGCGTCGTGTCGGACCCGGTGGTCGGCTCGCTGACGCCGAACGCCTGCAGCCGCAGCTCGCCACTCGCGATCTTCGGCAGGAACGCGCGCTTCTGCGCGTCCGATCCGTGGCGGAGCAGCGTGCCCATGGTGTACATCTGCGCGTGACAGGCGCCGGCATTCCCGCCGCTGCGATTGACTTCCTCGAGAATGATCGAGGCCTCGGTGATGCCGAGGCCGGAGCCGCCGAACTCTTCGGGGATGAGCGCCGCCAGATACCCCGCGTCCGTCAGCGCACGGACGAACGCGTCGGGATAAGCGCGCTGCACGTCCAGCTCGCGCCAGTAGCTGTCCGGAAACGCTTTGCAAAGATCGCGGACGCCGGTCCGCAGGTCTTGATGAAGTTCAACCGCCATCTCGAAATGATACTCGGAGTACCATGAGGCTTCATGTCGACCGTCGCCGATCTCATCGTCCAGCGCCTGTGCGAGGCGGGCGTCAGGGCGATCTTCGGCGTGCCGGGCGGCGGCAGCAATCTCGATCTCCTCGAGGCCGCGACACGCGCCGGGCTGCCGTTCGTTCTGACGTCCACAGAAAACGCCGCCGCCATCGCGGCGATGGCGCAGGCCGAGATCACCGGCGCCCCCGGCGTGTGTTTGACGACGCTCGGACCGGGAGCGGCGTCGGCGGTCAACGGCGTCGCGAGCGCGTATCTCGACCGGGCGCCGCTGCTCGTCTTCACTGACAGCCATCCCGCCGCCGCGCGCGAGTGCACGCATCAGCGACTCGATCATCAGGGACTGTTCGCGCCGGTGACGAAATGGTCGGTCGCTCTGACCCCTCAGAACGCAGATGTCGCGATGCGCGAGGCGGTAGCACGCGCGATGACACCGCCGTTCGGCCCCGTGCACCTCGACTGTCCAGGCGACGTGCTCTCGTGTAGCGCGACGGCTTCAGCGGAGCGCTCTCTTGTCGGCGGACGCTCGGCTAAAGCCTTCGCGCTACAACGCTCGACACGTGGCGCGACGGCTTCAGCGGAGCGCTCTCTTGTCGCCGAACGCTCGGCTAAAGCCTTCGCGCTACAACGCTCGACACGTAGCGCGACGGCTTCAGCCGAGCGTTCCCTCGCCGCCCAACGCGCGGCTGACGCCTTCGCGCTCCCTCTAAGCGCGCGCCGGCCGCTGCTCGTGGTCGGCCTTGGTGCGCGGCAGCAAGTGGACGCAGAGGCGATTCGCGCGTTCTGTGAGCGGCGCGGCGTGCCGGCGATGGTCACGTACAAAGCGAAAGGCGTTGTGCCAGACGACCATCCGTGGTTCGCTGGTGTGCTGACGAACGCGTCGATCGAGCGGCGGCTGCTCGACGAGGCCGATCTGCTGATCGGCGTCGGACTCGATCCGGTCGAGTTGATTCCGCGCCCCTGGACATTCGCTGCACCGATTGTCCACGGCGGACCATTTCCGGTTGCCACTGGGCACGTCCCGTTCGCGGCTCAGCTCGTGGCCGACGTTCCCGTCGTGATGCGCGCCATTGAGCGCCAGCTTCCCGCGAGCGAGTGGCAACGCGATCGGATTCGAGCGACACTGGACGGGCAGCGGGCGCAGATCTCGAATCAGGACCGGACGTTCACCGCTCAGCGCGTGATTGAGAAGGCCGCCACTCGGTTCGGGCCGGCGGCGCGCGTCACCGTAGATGCTGGCGCCCACATGTTTCCGGCGACGATGCTGTGGCCGGCCGGCGAGCCGAATCAGATGCTGATCTCGAACGGCTTGTCCACCATGGGGTTCGCGTTGCCGGCGGCGATTGGCGCGGCCCTGCTCCATCGCGACCGTTCCGTCGTGGCGCTGACGGGCGATGGCGGCCTCCTGATGTGCGTCGGGGAGTTCGCCGCAGCTGTTCGCGAACGCCTGAACATCATCGTGATCGTCTTTGCCGACGATGCCCTGAGCCTGATCCAGATCAAACAGGCGCAGCGCGGCTTGACGCCGGCGGGCGTGGCGCTGGGTCGGGTGAATTGGGTGGCGCTGGCGGAAAGTTTCGGCGCTGCGGGATTCGCGGCGTCGAACGAGGCGGAGCTGGATGCCGCGCTGGCGCAAGCGACTGCGGTGCGCGGTCCAAGCCTGATCGAAGCGCGCATCAATCCATCGGATTACGGCCGCACACTGCGTGCGGTCCGCGGATAAAAAATGGAGAAACGGCGAGAGGAATCATGACCGAAGGGCTCATCATCGACGGGCAGCGGGTGAATGCGGCAGACAACGGCACCTTCGACGTGTTCGATCCGTCATCCGGCAAGGTGCTGGCGACGGTCGCGAAAGCAACGAAGGCTGACGTGAAGCGCGCCGTGCACTCGGCCCATGCGGCGCTCGAATCGAAGGCCTGGGGCGGCCTGGCGCCCGCCGAGCGGGGACGCATCATGAATCGGATCGCGGCCGCGATTCGCGAGCGCGCCGAAGAACTCGCCGACCTCGAGAGCCGGGACAACGGCAAACCGCTGCGCCAGGCGCGCACCGACGTGCAGGTGGCTGCGCGCTATTTCGAGTTCTTCGCGGGCGCGGCCGACAAGATCATGGGCAACACGATTCCGCTTGGCCCGGGCTATCTCGACTACACCGTGCGCGAGCCAATCGGCGTGTCGGCGCACATCGTGCCGTGGAACTATCCGATCCAGATCGGCGCGCGCGGCGTGGCGCCAGCGCTGGCGGCGGGATGCACGGTCGTGTTCAAACCGTCGAGTGAAGCGCCGATGACGGCGCTGCGGCTCGGTGAAATCGGGCTCGCCTGCGGTCTGCCACCCGGCGTCCTCAACGTCGTGCCGGGCACCGGGTCCGAAGCGGGTGTCGCGCTGGCGAGCGATCCCGATATCAATCAGCTGACGTTCACCGGATCGGTGGACGTGGGCATCGCCGTCGCGAAAATGGCAGCCGACAACGTCGTGCCGGTCGTGATGGAGCTGGGCGGCAAGTCGCCGAACATCGTGTTCGCAGATGCCGATCTCGATCTCACCGTGCAGGGCGTGTCGAACGCGATCTTTCAGAACGCGGGGCAGACGTGCTCCGCCGGATCGCGTCTGCTCGTCGAGCGCGGCGCGCACGACGGCCTGGTGGAACGCCTCGCCGCCCGCGCTTCGTCGATGCGGCTCGGAGCGGGCGTCAGCGATCCCGACATGGGTCCGATTATTTCCAAGCGTCAGCTCGAAACGATCGAAGGCTACGTGAAGGTGGGACGAGGCGAAGGCGCAACGGTGGTCGCCGGCGGTGCGCGACCCTCCGATCCGGCGCTCGCCGGCGGCTACTTCTTTCAACCGACGCTGCTGGATCGCGTGTCGGCGGACATGCGCGTCGCGCAGGAAGAAATCTTCGGGCCGGTGCTGGCGATCATCGAGTTCGACGGGCTGGAGGAGGCCGCCACGCTCGCCAACCGAAGCGATTACGGCCTGCTCGCGGGGATCTGGACGACGAACATCAATAAAGCGCTGGCGTTGGCCTCGAAGATCAAGGCGGGCCAGGTCTACGTCAACACGTACGGTGCGGGCGGCGGCGTCGAGCTGCCCTTCGGCGGTTACAAAAAGAGCGGCTATGGCCGGGAGAAGGGCCTCGAGTCGCTGGCGAGTTACACGCAGGTCAAGAATGTGTGCGTGAAGTTCGCGTAGTCGTGGCGCAGCTCTTTAGAGCTGCCCCGACGACACAGTTGGCAGGACTAAAGTCCTGCGCCACGATTGCCTGGCGGTTGGGTGAACGCGCGAACAAAGTGAAGCTTTCACCACGTCTCCCGTGAGACCAGTCGATCGTTAGTCGTGGCGGAGCGCCTGCATCGGATCGACAGATGAGGCGCGGCGGGCCGGGAGGTAGGTTGCGCCCATCGCGGCGGCAGCGAGGAACGCGACGACCCCCAGGACCGTCGTCGGATCAGCGGGAGACAATTCGAACAGCTGCCATTTCAGAAGTTGTGTTGCGGCGAGAGAAAGCGGAAGGCCGACGATGACGCCGATCCCGAGCAGGCGCGTACTGGCCCCAAGCACCATTCGCAGAATGTCTGCCGGCGAGGCCCCCAGGGCCATGCGCACACCAATCTCGCGCGTGCGCTGGCTGACGATGCACCAGAACGTGCCATACATGCCGGCGAGCGCGACGATCAGCGCGATGGCGGCGAATGCGATCACCAGCAACGTGAAAAACTTGACGCGCGCATTGGCGTTGGCAATTGTGTCGTAGCCGGTCCTGACGTCGACAATCGGCGCGTCTGGCAGTACGCGCCGGCTGATTGAGCGCAGAGCCGGGATGAGATGATCAGGTGCGGACGTCGTTCGCACAATCACTCCCTCATACCACCACGTCGGCGACTGCGATTGGGCGGTGTAGTACGCCATCGGTCCGAGCGCCTGCTCGAAGCTGCCGTTCTTGACGTCGCCCACGACGCCGACCACGGTCAGCCATGGCGCTTTTGCGGACTCCCGGAACGTCGCTCCAAGCGGATCGCGATCGGGCCACAGCCGTTGCGCAAATGCGCGGCTGACGATTGCTGCTCGAAGTCCCCCCTGCTGATCGCGGCGGTCGAACGCGCGCCCCGCGAGCAGCGGGATGCGCAGTGTGGCGAAGAATCTGTCGTCCACCACGCCCGTCGATACGAACGCGCCGCTCGATGCCAGCGTGGTCCGCGCCGTTGCGAAGCCGTCGAGCGGGCGCGCCTCCAGGTCCGGCGGCATCGAATACGCGATCGTGACGTCGGCCACCTCCGGCAGCTTCATCGCCTCGGCGCGCACCCTTTCAAGCGCCGCGCGCATGGCGTCTTCGCCGGCGTAGCGCCATGCCGGCAACTGGACCTCGAGATCGACGAGCTGACGCGGATCGAAGCCGGGATCCACGCGCGACAGTTTCACGAAGCTGTGGCCGAGCAGCCCGGTGCCGGTCAGCAGCACGAGCGTGATGGCGATTTGGGCGACGGTCAGGATGCCTCTCACCCGAGCGTGTCCACGCAGGCCCGACGTCTGTCCGCGAAGCGCTTCCTGTGGGTCGAGACGCCTGGCACGGACCACCGAGAGCCACGACGCGCCGACGCCCGCGGCAAGCGCCGTGAGCGCGGCGAACACGAGCACGCGCCAGTCGACGCCGATGGGGCGCAGCGCCTGGAACGACATCAAGTACGGAACGTCCGCCACCAGCACGTCGAGCGCCCACGCCGACACGGCGATCGCCGCCAGCGCGGCGAAGGCGGAGACGAGCAGCGATTCCGTGATGATCTGCCGCGCCAGTCTGGGCCACGACGCGCCCAGTGACGCGCGCACGGCGAGCTCGGTGTCGCGGCCTACAGCGTCGGCCTGCACGATGTTGGACGCGTTGGCGACGGCAATCAGCAGCAGCAATGCGACCGCGCCGAGCAGCATGCGCAGCGCCGCGGCGGTCGACGGCAGAATCGAGACGAACGGCACAATCCTGAGATCGGAGAAGGGGCGCCCGCCGGTCGCGCGGAGGGTCGTCTGCGCGAACGCTGCGGCTTCGCTGACCGTCACGCCTGGCTTGAGGCGGCCAAGGGCCGTCATGTGTGTGCCGGCCGCATCCGGAACGTACGGCCGCCACAATGCGACACGGCTGACCGGAAATTCAAAGCCGGCCGGCATCACGCCGACAATCGTATAGGGCGCGCCCTCGATGGTGATGCTGCGATCGTCTGGCGATCGCGCCAGCGACTGCTGCCGCTTCCAGAGCTCCGCCCGGACGATGACGACTGAGCTCCCCGCCACGTACTCGTTCGCGGCGAACTCGCGTCCTTCGATCGGCATCACGCCCAGCGCTGGCAGCACGCCGGGCGACAGCTCCCCGATCGTGACGCCTTGGGGCACGCCGCCAACGCTGATGATGGTCGAGTCGAGAGCGAACGGATGCACACCCTCGAAAACCGCGCCATCCAGCGCGGCCGGTGCGCTCGAGAGCATTCCTGGGGCGGGCGCGGCGCCGCGAATCCGGACGAGCCGGTCGGCGTCACGAAAGGGAAGCGGATGCCAGAGGATGGCGTCGGCCAGGCTGAAGACGATCGTCGTGGTCGCAATGCCGATCGCCAGGATACCGATCACGAGCGCCGATCTGCCGGGCCGGCGGCGCAGCAGCCGCAGCGCGTGCCGAAGGTCCTGACGCATGCTGAAGTATAGGGCCAGCTCTCGCGGCTGATTCCACGAAAATCGTCGAGCGAAAGGTCTAAACCACGAAGAGACGAAGAACACGAAGACCAAACAAAAAGTTTATTCTTCGTGCCTTCGTGATCTTCGTGGTTTCGAGCGTATCTGGCGATTACGACGGCGGCTGATGATCGAACGCCCGCCGATTATACGGAAGATCAGAGATAGGATTGAGTGCGCGGAGGGTTTCTCATGCGACGCATCCTCTTGCTCATGCTCGCCTTCGTCTCCAGCACCATCGCCGGCGCGCAGTCGACAACTGGGGCGCTCCTCGTCCTCAACAAAAACGACGCGACGATGGCGATCGTCGATCCGTCCACGGGCGTCGTCACGGGCGCGGTGCCCGTCGGCCAGGCGCCGCACGAGCTCGTGACGTCCGACGATGGCAAGTGGGCGTTCGCGAGCAACTACGGCACCGGCCCCGCACCGGGTCGGACGATCTCGATGATCGACGTGGCCGCGAAGAAGGAGCTGCGCCGCATCGACGTCAGCCCGCTCGAGCGGCCGCATGGGCTCGCGTTCGCGGGCGGCAAGCTGTACTTCACCGCGGAAGCGAACAGGACAATCGCGCGCTACGATCCGGCGGCGGACAAAATCGACTGGACATTCGAGACGGGACAGAACGCCACGCACATGATCCTGATCACCCGCGATCAGAAAACCATCTTCACCGCGAACATCGCGTCGGACAGCATCTCCGCGATCGAGCGCGATGCACAAGGCGCGTGGAAGCAAACGATCATCCCAGTGGGCAAGGGCCCGGAAGGCAACGATCTCACGCCGGACGAAACGCAGCTCTGGGTGGCCAATTCCCAAGGCGCGAGCGTGTCGATCGTCGACGTGGCGAGTAAGAAAGTGGTGGGCACGATCGACATCGGCACCAAACGCTCCAATCGCATCAAATTCACACGGGATGGCAGGTTCGCGCTGGTCTCGGACGACGAGGCCGGGGAGCTGGTCGTCATCGACGCGAAGAGCCACGCGGTGACGAAGCGCATCCCGCTCGGCAAGAACGCCGAGGGGATCGTGATTGCGCCGGACAGCGCGCGTGCGTTCGTCGCGGTCAACGGCGACAACGTCGTCGCGGTTGTCGATCTGAAGTCTTGGCGGATAACCAAGCGGATTGCGTCGGGCAACGGGCCGGACGGCATGGCGTGGGCTCGGTGAGACGCTCGTCGGGATTTGGGATTTGGGATTTGGGATTCGCGTGGGATTCGGGATTTGTTAAGGCGGCTGCTATAAGGTGATGAGGCCGCGGCGCACGGCGCGGCGGACGACATCCGTGCGATTGGCGGCGCCGAGCTTGCCCGCGATCGACGAGACGTGAAACTTCACGGTCTGATCGCTGATGCCGAGCCGCGCGGCGATCCCTTTGTTCGGCAATCCTTCCGCCAGCAACTCCAACACCTGCACTTCACGCGCCGTCAGCGGTTCGACCAGATCCATGCCGACGTCATCCGGCCTCGGATCATCGCGGCCGTGCGATTCGCTGAGCTGCGCAGACGCCGTCACGACGGCGTCGAAATCGAGGCCTGACGCGTTCGCCGCCGCCAGCGAATCGAATTCGCCGACGATCTCCAGCGCGGCGCCGTGCTGGCGCACGTGATGGCGATCGTCCGGCGAGCCGACAAGAACAACGCGCATCAGTTCGACGGGCGCTCAGTCACCGCAACCGCGACGTCCGTCGCCGCACCTCCGCGCAGGATGCGCAGCGGCACCGATCGGCCGACGCGGTCGCCTAGCAGCAGGTCGAGCAGATCCTCGGGCGACTCGACGGGATGGCCGTCGAACTGCACGATGATGTCGCCCACGAGCAGACCCGCGGCCGCCGCCGGACTGCCGCTGTTGACGCCCACGATCAGCAGCGCGCCTTCGCGCCCATCATCGCTCCGCTGCGCGTCCGGCAGCCGCACGGGTTGTCCGGCGATGCCCAGATAGCCGCGCTTCAGGCCGCCGTGCTCGAGCACGGTCGCCGCCGTCTTCCATGCGATCGACGCGGGAATCACCACGCCGAGCCCGCGGATGGCTGCTGCCGTTGCGACGCCGATCAGGCCACCGCCCGTGCTCAGAAACGCGCCGCCAGCGAAGCCGTCGTGCATGGGCGCGGTCGTCCGGATCACTTCGTCGATCGCCCGTCCGCGTCCGGTCGGCAGCGGGCCGCCAATCACCGAGACGATGCCCGCGCTGGCCGTCAACGCGTTGCTCCACGAGCGCGCCACGGCGAGCGCCATGTGGCCGACGCGCGGCGGGGTCGATGCGAGAGCCGCCGCCGGCAGATCGAGTCCGGCCACTTTCAGCACGGCAAGATTTGTCGTCGGATCCCATCCGGCGAGCTGCGCTTCGAGCGTCTGGCCGTCGGATCGACGCACACGCAGTCCGTCTTCGCGTCCAATCGCCCGCGCCGTCGTCAACACCACATCGGCAGCGTACACGAGTCCGCTCACCGGACGACGCCGGCCCTGCACCTGCACCACCGATGCGGCTGCGGCCGCCACGACATCGGCCATCTGATTTGAAAGAGTGTCGAGCACCAGTTCACTTGTCATGCCGCCATCGTCGTCGAATCGGCGCCGGTTCACATCACCCGAATGGGGAGACGATGAACGCGCTTCGTAAAGCCTTACGCGTCGAGTAACGCCCCCGAGTCGTATCTGCTTGATTTGCTGGCGGTTTGGTGTGGACCCGTGCTTGCTGCACGAGGTGGCCGTGACCCGAATTGCGTACCGACTCATCCTCACGTTTTGTGCTCTAGCATTTCTCGGCGTTGCCGCTGTTCCGGCTCGCGCCCAGGCGCCCGCCGACCCGCCCGATCCTCCAGCCGCCGCCGCGCCAGCGCCGGCCGCCGCGGATGCTCAGGCCGCCGCGGACGATGACGACGCCGTTCTTCGTCCGCTCGAACCTGATTTCACCCTGATCAATCTTCCGACGACGCTGGCGTTGCCGCTGCACAAGGGCAACTTTCGTTTGACGCATCGATTCAACGGCAACCTGCGGAGCGGCGACTTCGGCGATCAGGCGAGCAGCCTGTTCGGCATCGACGAAGGCGCGACGATCGGTTTCGAGTACCGCTTCGCGGTGGTCAAACACGTGGAAGCCGCCGCGTATCGCACGAACTTCAACCGCACGATTCAACTCTACGGCAAGTACGACGCGTTCCAGCAGAAGGCGTCCGTGCCGTTTGGTTTCTCAGCGATCGTGTCCGTGGAGGGGACGAACAACTTCCGTCAGGACTACGCGCCGGCGATCGGGGCGTCGATCTCGCGCGATGTGGCCAACATCGTCGCGTTGTACGCCGTGCCGATGTGGGTGCACAACACAGCGGCTGGCACCGGCGTGACGCGCGACACCGGGATGGTGGGCCTCGGCGCCAATCTGAAACTCATGAAGACGCTCTTTCTGATGGGAGAAGTCACGCCGCGCATCGGGGGCTATGTGATCGGCGATCCGGAATATGGCTTCGGCATCTCCAAGCGCGTCGGCGGTCACGTCTTCGATCTCACGTTCACGAACACCACAACGGGAACCACGTTCGCACAATTGGCGCGCGGCGGATTCCCCAACAGTCTGTACTTCGGGTTCAACCTCGCGCGGAAATTTTTCTGATCGGACAAGGAGCAGATTGTATGAAGCGTGCCTGTCTCGCCGTGATTCTCGCATTGATTGCTGCCGGCTGCGGCAGCAGCTCGACGACCACCCCGTCTACATCGGCCAACCCGACGTTCACGATGCAATTGCTGCCTGCGAACGAGACGCCGCCGATCGCGAATGCGGAAAGCGTGGCCTCGGGCAACGTGACTATCACGTTCGTCATCACGAAGGACGCGTCCGGTAATATCACCAGCGCCACCGCGACGGCCAACGTCACCCTGCAGGGTTTCCCAGCAGGATCAACGATCACCGCATCTCATATTCATCCGGGCGCCGCGGGAGTGGCAGGCACCGTACTGGTTCCGTTCCCGCCGGGCACGGTGACGCTGACTAATGGCGCTGGGTCGTTCACAGCGACGGCGACTCCGCCTCCGACGGCGGATCAGGTCACGAGCATGCTGAACAACCCAGCGGGTTACTACTTCAACGTCCACACCGCATTGAATCCTGGGGGCGTGATGCGCGGACAATTGGTCAGAACGCAGTAGCCGTTGTCTGTGAGCCGCACGATCTTTCTGTGCGCGGTGTGCGCCATCTGCGCCAGCAGCGCGTGCGGCTCGTCCCCTGCCGCCCCCACCACGAGCCCAGGGGTCGGGGCGTTCGCGAATCTCTCCGGGACGTGGACGGGCACGTTCGAATCGACGAATTTTTCAACGCGCACGATTACGCTGACCGTCGTACAGAGCGGTAATTGTGTGGACGGCGCCTGGATCAGCTCGACCTCCGACTGGCACGGCGCGATCAGCGGCCTGGCGACCGCCGACGCCTTCTCCGGGTTCCTCTCGTTCGAGCGGTCCGCGAGCGCGGGCGGTCAATGCGATGCAGCCGCGGCGATTGCCGGCCCGGCAGGGCAGACACTGCGATTCACCTCAGACAGCCTCGGTCCGGTCGGCGACTGCAACGGCGACCTCCCGAAAGGGATCGTCGTCTCCCTCCATCGCTGATGCGATTCACGATCACCACGAAGGACACGAAGGACACAAAGGTCAATTCACAGACGAATGCGTTCGTCGCGTTCTTCGTATCCCATCAAAACCAATGAGTCGTCAACTGGTGCGAATCTGTACGCTGTGCGTGGCGGCCGTGCTGGCTGCGCGACTGGTTTTCGCAGAGCCGCAAGGCGAAGCGTCGCAGCCGGCTTCAGGCGACGCGGCGCCGACATGGACGACCAGTTTCGACGGTCAGCTCTTCGCGACATTCAACCGCCAGGGGGGCTCGCGCGGCGACACCGAGTTTCGCTCTCAGAATTGGTTCATGGGCATGGCGAGTCGTCCGCTGCCCGTCGGCACGCTGACGCTTTCGGGCATGATCACGGCGGAGCCGCTGACCGTCGGACTCGCCGGCTATTCTGAAATTCTTCAGGAAGGCGAGGCCTATCACGGGCTGCAGGTGACCGATCATCAGCACCCGCACGATCTGTTGATGCAGTTAGCTGCGGCATGGCGAGTACCCATGACCGATCGGACGACCTTCACGCTTGCCGGCGGTCCTGTCGGAGAGGCCGCGCTCGGTCCGGTGGCCTTCATGCACCGCGCATCGAGCGCCGAGAACCCGACGGCGCCGCTGTCGCACCATATCTTCGATTCGACGCACATGGTGACAGGCGTCGTGCTGGGCCGCGTCGACCGCGGGCCGCTGTCGGTCGAAGGTTCCATCTTTCGCGGCCGCGAGCCGGACGAGGATCGCTACGACGTCGATCTGGGTGCGCTCGATTCATGGTCCACGCGCGTCTGGCTTCGGCCGAATCCGGCGTGGACGATTCAGGCGTCTTACGGGTTCCTGCACGAGCCCGAACAGCTCGAGCCAGGCGATCAGCGGCGGACGAATGCGTCCGCATCGTGGTTTCGGCAGCGCGGCTCAAACTACTCGGCGATCACGGCGGCCATCGGTTGGAATGCGCGGCAGTACAGCACGGTGCACGCCGTGCTCGTCGAAGGCACGCACCATTTCGGTCGGACGTCGATTTACGGTCGATTCGAAGACCTGACGGTCGAAACAGAAATCCTGCTGTTTCCGGAGCAGATCCACCGCCCGCATCCGGGCGAGCTCGTGGACCCTGTCCAGGCGTTCACGGCGGGAACGGTTCGCGACATCGCCACGGCAAAGGGCGTCTCGTTTGGCGTGGGCGGAGATGTCACGTTCTATCAGCTGCCGCCGCTGCTGCAGATCACGCACGAGCCACATCCGGTGTCGTTCCATGTGTTCCTGCGGATCGCGCGCGCGTCGCTACACGACCGCATGTGGAATACCACCATGGCAGGACACGGCGCCGGTCACGACGGCATGATGGCGCATCACCATCCCGAGTGACGGATGCACATTATTTGTGTGCGGCCGTCTGTTCGGCGAGCGCGATCACTTCGTCAATCGTCGTGCGTCCGCGATCGTGCTCATACCAGGACGGCCGATCGGCAAATTGCCTGGCGCTCTCTGAATCGGTCGCCATCGAGAAAAAGAGCGCCTGAAGAACGGCCGGCCGCTCGACCCAGGCGCCCACGTCGCGATCATTTCTGAGCAGCACTACGGTCGGAGTGACCTTGCGGCCGTCGCGCGTGCGGTGCTGCGCCATGAGCGCGTCGCCAGCCGTGCGATCGACGATCCTGATCTCGACGCCGGCGGCGGCCGCCAGGTTCGCAATATACGGGACGGTGTGCACGGAGTCGGGACACCAATCTTCGGCGACAATCAGCAGGCGAAGGCCGCTGCGCACGCGCTTGAGACGCTCGACGTCGGCGGGCGCGATGTTCGTGCGCGAGGCATTGCGCAGCCAGACTTCGCGTTGCGCTGTAGTGTGTGCGAGAAATTGGGAGAACGTCAGACCCTGACTGAACAATCGGGCTGCGTCCGCCGCGCCCACACCGGATGTCTGCGCCGCAACCAAGAGCGCGAGGGTGACGTAGATTGATTTCATCGATGCGAGATCTTACGCGACGGCAGGACTGGCCAGATCCGTGTAGCACGAAGACTTCAGCCGAGGGCTGCCCAGTGCCGAGACGCTCGGCTAAAGCCTTCGCGCTACGTCCGTCGTAAAGCCTTCGCGCACGTCCGTCAGTACCGATACAAGTCGCCGCGATACGGGAGGACTTCGCCCGGGTTGACGTTGACGTCCATCGTCAGCGGCTCGAACCCGTTGGCGCGGATTTCCATGCGGTGCGTGCCGGCCGTGAGCGTGAGCGGCTGCTGCGTGCCGTCGAAGTCCTGCACGAGGCCGACGTACTCACCGTCGACGTAGACCTCCGCGTTGTTTGGCGTGATCTCCAGGCTGACGCCGCCGTAATACGACGACCCGGGGCCGACCACGACCGGCGCCGACGGCCCGCCGTACCCGTAGACCGGCACCGGGTACGGATACGCATAGCTATAGGGCACCGCGTAGCCGAGATAGATGCCGAACGCGATATGGGTCCGCGGACGGAACGTATAGGGGCGATAGCCGTAGTACGGCGCCGAATAGTACCCGCGCGGGCCGTAGTACCGCGGCGAGACGATGATCGGCCGATCGACGCGGGGGCGGACGATCACATTGCCGCGGGGCACCGCACGGCCGACGCGCGAGTCGTACTGGCCGCGGCTGTCGTACCGCCCGCGGCTGTCGTACCGGGCGCGGTTATCGGTACTGGGCACGATTGTCGGACCGGGCGCGGTTATCGGTACTGGGTGCGATTGTCGGACCGGGCGCGGTTGTCGACCTGGGCGCGGCCGTTACCGCGAGCGGCGTTCTGCCGGTTATCCTGCTGCGGCCGCGATTCGGCTCGCGGCTGCTCGACCACGCGCGGCTGGCTGCGCTGGGCTTCGGCGCGGGACGCTTGCGGGGGCGGCGCTTCGGCGCGCGGGGCTTGCGCGCGCGCTTGTGCGTGCGGCCCTTCCGCACGCGGTCCCTCGGCACGCGGAGCCTGGGCGCGGGGCGCATCACCGCGAGGCCGCGCAACCGCCTGACCTTGGCTCTGGCCTTGGTTGTTATCTCCGGAACGGCCCTTATTGCCGCGCTCATGCTGCTGCGCGAAGGCCGGAACCGTCGCCAGCGTGAGCACGGTCAGCATTGCGGCCGGTGTGATGAGTTTCATGATGGAACCCCCGCAGAGCCGAATCGCAAGGGCCTTGCCACGAAATGCCATCGATTTCTTTAGTAATTCAACAATGCTGAGCGCCTGGTTGTCGCCGTTTGAGGACGCCCGGACCTGATATCTGCTTTGAACACCCTGGAAATCTGCAACGCGCAGTCTGCAATCGCCATTCGGGCTTCAGACCAGGATCTCGATCTTGCTCTTCGCTTTGGCCTGATCGACAAAGGCGCTGATCTTGGCCTGCCGCTGCTGACCTGTCAGAAATTCCTTGATCTGCGGGGCGACCTCTTCAAGCGGCGCCGTACGCGGCGGCCGCTTCTCAAAAACTTTGATGATGTGAAAGCCGAAGGGCGTCTCGACCAGGCCGCTCGTCGTGCCCGGCTTGAGCGCGAACGCTGTCTGCTCGAACGTCGGCTCCATCTGGCCCTTCGGAAAGAACCCGAGATCGCCGCCGTTCTGCGCACTGCCATCCTGTGAATTGGCTTTTGCGAGCGCGGCGAAATCCCCGCCAGCCTTGACCTGCTTGAGCACCTGCTGAGCCTTGATGCGCGCGGCCTGCTTCGTCGCCGCGTCGGCGCCCTGCGGCACGCTGATCAGGATGTGGCTCGCATGCACCGTTTCGCCCTGCTTGAAGCGCTCCGTATTTTCCTTGTAGAACGTGTCCACGTCGGCGTCCTGCACCGCGATCTTGGAGTTCACTTCGGCGTCGAGCACCTTCGAGACCTCCAACCCCATGCGCGTCTGCTTCTGGAGCTGATCGAGCGTCATCCCCTGCGCGGTGAGCGCCTTTTGAAACGCCTGCTCGTCGGGGAAGCCCCCTTTGAACTGGCCCATGCGCGCCTGTACGTCGGTGTCTGTCGCATCGAGCTTGAGGGCGTGCGCCTCCTGTGAGAGGACGTGAAACGCGACGAGCTGATCGATCAGACCGCGCACGATCTCGTCGTGGCGCTCGGGCGGAATCGGACTGCCGGCGCGTCCCTCGACGCCCTTGATTGCGGTTTCCAGCTCCCAGCGCTCGACGGTTTCGCCGTTGACCTTGGCGATGACATTCGGCAGCTGCGGCGGCAGCGGCTTGACGGCGGCGGGTGTGCCGGGCGCGGCTGTCGAGGCCCCGGGTGCGGCCGTTGTCGCGGCCGCCGGCGGCGGTGTTTTCTTGCAGGCGGCGGCCAGGGCGATGAGCAGCGCAACGGACAGCAGACGTTTCACGAGAATCTCCTCAGGGGAAAGATTCCCATTCTACCCCCGCGGCGGCCGGTTGAGTTGTATCATCTCGCCATGCTGTCCAAGCGCGCCACGACCCGACTTATTCGCAGCGGCCTCTCTGCGATTTCACTGACCGGATTCGCCGCTGCGGCCTCGCTGAATCTCGTCGCGCAGCAGCAGGCCACTGCCCCCGCGATGTTGACGACGGCGGACTATGCGCGCGCCGAGAAATTCATGGGCTACAACACCACGCCGCTGGTCTTGCACAGCGGCGTCCATGCGACCTGGCTGCCCGACGATCGCTTCTGGTATCGGACGCTGACCGACAAGGGCAGCGAAGCGATCCTGATCGATCCGGCAACCGCTGCGCGATCCGCGTGCGACCTGCCCGCCTGCGTCGACCATAGCGAAGAAGGCGGGCGCGGCGGACGCGGTAACGCGCCGCTCAGCTACGCGCGGTCGCCCGACGGTACGCAGGAGGCCTTCATTCGCGACTGGAATCTCTGGATCCGCGACGTTGCGACAGGCAAAGAAACGCCGCTCACGACCGACGGGGTGAAAGACTTCGGCTACGCCACCGACAACGCCGGCTGGCAGCGCAGCGACCATCCGATTGTGCGCTGGTCGCCAGACTCGAAGAAGATCGCGACCTTCCAACAGGACCAGCGCGAAGTCGGGGAGATGTACCTCGTCGATACCAAGGTCGGCCATCCCACGCTGCAGGCCTGGAAGTACCCGCTGCCCGGCGACAAAGTCGTCACCATGATTCAGCGCGTCATCATCGACGTCGCCGCCGCTCCGAAGATCATCCGCCTGCAGGCGCCGCCAGACCAGCACCGGTCGTCGCTCTGCGACGATGTGGCGTGCCGCGGGGGAGAGTGGAGCGACGTGCAATGGAGCGCCGACGGCTCAACGCTCGCGTTCGTCTCCACGTCGCGCGATCACAAGCGCGAGCAGCTGCGCGTCGCCGACGCGGCCACTGGTGCGATTCGCGACATTCTCGAGGAGACGACGCCCACGTTCTATGAATCAGGCAACGGCCGGGTCAACTGGCGGTACCTGCCGGCATCGAACGAAGTGATCTGGTTTTCCGAGCGCGACAACTGGGGCCAGCTCTATTTGTACGATCTGCAAACCGGCAAGCTGAAACACGCGATTACCTCTGGTGAGGGCAACGTCGCGCAGTTACTGCGCGTGGACGAAAAGGCGCGCACTGCGTATTTCGTCGGCGTCGGCAAGGAGCAAGGACGCGATCCGTACTTCCGGCATCTCTACCGCATCGATCTGGACGGCAAACATCTCCAGCTGCTCACGCCGGCGGATGCCGACCATGACGTGTCGCTCTCGCCGTCGGGCCGCTTTTTCGTTGATAGCTATTCGCGTCCTGACGTCGCACCGATCGCGGAGCTCCGCGACGCCGGCGGCAAGCTGATTGCGACGCTCGAGACCGCCGACATCTCGCGCCTGTTGGCCACCGGCTGGAAGCCGCCGACGCCGATCATCGTCAAGGCGCGCGACGGCGTGACCAATCTCTACGGTCTGATGTACAAGCCGACCAATCTCGACCCGGCGAAGAAGTATCCCATCGTCAACCACATCTACCCTGGGCCCCAGACCGGCAGCGTCGGCGGGCGCAGCTTCTCGCCCGCGCGTGGCGACGCACAGCCGCTCGCCGAGCTCGGCTTCGTGGTCGTTGAAATCGACGGCATGGGCACGCCGTGGCGATCGAAGAAGTTTCACGAGGCGTACTTCGGTGACATGGCCGACAACACGCTGCCGGATCAGATGGCGGGGATGAAGGAGCTGGCGGCGAAATATCCGTGGATCGATCTCGATCGCGCGGGCATCTACGGCCATTCGGGTGGCGGGTTTGCGACGGGCGCGGCGATGTTTCACTATCCTGACTTTTTTAAAGTGGGCATCTCGGAGTCGGGCAATCACGACAACCGGGTGTACGAAGACGATTGGGCGGAGAAGTGGACCGGCCTGCTCGACACGAAGCCCGACGGCACGTCGAACTACGACAGCCAGGCGAACCAGAACTTCGCGAAGAACCTGAAAGGGAAGCTGCTGCTGGCGCACGGCACGATGGACAACAACGTGCCGCCGAACAACACGCTGCTTGTCGTGGACGCGCTCGTCAAGGCGAACAAGGACTTCGAGCTGCTCATGCTGCCGAACCAGGCGCACGGCTACGGGGACGCCAGCAACTACATGACGCGCCGGCGCTGGGATTTTTTCGTGCGGAACCTGCTCGGCGCCGAACCGCCGCCGAACTACGAGCTGCACCCGCCGACCAAAGCGGCGCCGTCGCAGGATCCGCAGTTCTAAGCACGAGGGCCACGAAGTCACGAGACAGCAGACGGTAAACTTCGTGCCATCGTGATCTTCGTGGGTTGAATATTCGCCAGTTCGACGATGACCCAGCCGCCCCGAAACTTCACGCCCGGCGTTGACCTGAGGCGGGAGGCGCCGACCAGGAGGATTGACGTCGATTCGGCCCAATAACCGAGCCGCCGGGCGGCAACGGTGTGAATGCCGAACGGTGTGTGCCGCGAAGGGGCAAAAACGGAGTACAATCAGAGGTTCCTGTAACGTCTCCTGCTTTTCGTGGTCTAACTATTCATAAGGAGCATTCATGGCCAAAAGAACCTCAGCAGGAATTGTGTGTCCGCGGTGCGGGGTGCCCAGCGCCCGCGTCATCGGCCACAACGACTCCCTCCCGGTTGTGTATCTCAAGTGCGACGATTGCGGCCGAACGTCGATTTCCCCCGACAACGTCTAGCTCATCTTTGGCTCTCTCGCCGCCGGCAATGGGCCGGGAGCGGTCTGCTGTTCCCGACCCCCTCCTCATCGACATGATGGCGTGACCCCCGACCACAGCAGCGCGCGCCCCTCGACCGTGCTCGTGGTCGACGATGATGTCGACCTGCAGCGCGTGATGACGCGATTGCTCACGCTCGAACGGTTCGTGCCTGTCGTGGCTGGGAATGGCCAGGAGGCGCTCACGTATCTGCGGAGCGGCGCGGTCGTGGACGTGATTCTGCTCGACCTGCGCATGCCGGTCATGGACGGCTGGACGTTTCGCCGCGAGCAGCGGGCCGACACCGGCATCGCCGGCGTTCCCGTCGTCGTGCTGTCGGGGACCGAACCTGATCGGCTCGCCGAGCTCGACGTGGCCGCGGCGTTCCGCAAGCCGGTCAGCTTTCCGGACGTCGTCGCGGTCCTCCGCCAGCTGTGCGCGGTCGGGAAAAAAGGAGACGGGAGTCTTTTCCGCTAAGAAAAGGGGCCGTACCCCTTTTTCGCTCTTCACTTGGAGAAAAGGGGTACGGCCCCTTTTCTTATTCCGGCATCAGCGTCACGACGGTGTAGCGATAGAGCGGAAAATAGCGCCGGAAGGTCTCGCGCAGCGCGTCCGGCGTTACGGCGTCGATGCGCGCGCTCCGCGTCAGGATGTCGGCGGGATTGTCGCCGAACAGCCTGGCCGACGCGAGACGCTGCAGCCAGTAGCCATTCTGCTTCAACGCCGTCTCGTCTTCGCGCCGCGCCGCCTCCTTCGCCCGCGTCGTCAGATCCGCGGTCGGACCGTCGGCTTGCAGCCGCGTCACTTCCCGCATCACCCGGTCGGTCATCGCCGCCATGTTCTCCGGCGCCGAGCCGAAGCTGACCATCACGTGGCCGGCGCCGCGCTGCGGGAACGGCTGCGCGTGGCTGACCGACACCGTATAGGTCTGGCCGAGGCTCTCGCGCAGAATGTCGCGCAGCGCGATTTCCAGAACTACCAGCGCCCGGCCGAGCTGTTCCTGCTCGAGCGGATCGCGCGACGCTTCGGCAAAGAAGCTGATCACCGTCTGGCTCCGCGGCTCGCGCCCCTTTTCGACCGTGACACGCTGCACGCCGTCGGGAAACGCGACCCCGAGATCCTTGAAGGCGGCGGTGGCCGTACCGGTTGACGGCAGCGACCCGACGTACTGCGCCAGCATCGGAATCGCTTCGTCCACCTTGAAGGCCCCCACCATCACGAACGAAAAGTCGCCGGCGTTCGAGAATCTGGCGCGGTAGTACTCCATCATCTTTTCGCGGTCGAGCGTCTCGACGCGCGCCGGCGTCACCGGCTGCGCCGTGTAGTGGTGCGAGGTGTTTTCATCCGCCACGCGATCGCTGAACACGCGTCCAGGCGACTGCTCCCGGTTGACCGACGAGGCGACGAGCTGACGCTTGACCAACGCGAACGCCTCCGGGTCGGCGCCCGGCGCCGTGAAGCGGTCGTAGAGAATCTGCAGCGCCGTCTCGAGCTCGGCGGGCGCCGCGCTCCCGGAAAATCCGTGCGTGGAGATGCGCATGAACGGCGACGCCGATACGAGCTTGCCGGTCAGGAAGCGCTCCATATCGATCAATTTCAGCGGACCGGCTCCCGAAGCGCTCACGTAATTGGCCGAGAGCGACGCTTCCGGGAAATCGGCGGGCGGCGCGAGGGAAGCGCCGCCGAGCGACTCCATCGAGAACAGAACCTGATCGTTCTTGAAGTCGGTCGGCTTCAGCCACGCTTCGACGCCGTTGGCGAATCGGACGATGGTGACGCCGAGGCTGTCCAGGGTGCGGCGCGAGACGACGCGTCCGGGCTCAGGCTTGTGCTCCATCAGCGCGAGCGATCCGGTCGCCGTCGACGTCCACGGGACAACATCAGCTTTCTCGCCCTGCGCGAGGGCGTTGAGGATCTCGGCGTCAGTCGGCGCCTGAAGCCCGGGCTTCTGCGGCGAGACCGCCAGCACGACGCGGCTGTCGTCGGTCAGCGCGCGCTTGGCGGCCGCCCACGACTCGTCGAGCGTGATGCCCGGCAGCACCTGCTGCACGAGCTGATGTTCGTACGCAACGCCCGGCGTCGGCTCGTCGACCAGAAAGTATTTCAAACATTCCTGGGCGAAGGATCCGCTGTCGGTCTTGTCGCGCTCGGCGTAGACCCGGTCGAAGAGGGCGGCCATCCATTTCTTGGCGCGATCGATCTCGGCGGCCGTGAAACCGAATTCGCGGACGCGCCGCGCCTCGGTGGCGATCGCCGTGATCCCCTGATCCAGCTTGCCGTCCTGGACGCCGGCGCCAATCGTAAACGTGTGTACGGTGCGGCCCAGCCGGCCGCCCGACACACCCGCGCCGAGAAACGGGGCGTCCGGCTTGCGTGCGAGCTCCGAGAAGCGCTCGTTGAACATGTGATCGGTGAGCTGCTGCACGAGATCGCGGCGGTAGTCGGCGACGTGCTGCTCGCTCTCGGCAGGACGCTTGCGCACGACTTCGACGACCGACTGAGTGACCTCCGGATCGGCGACGAAGCTCACGAGAAGCGTTTGCGGCAGCGGCACCGCGGCATTCGGCATCGGCGCGGCCGGCGCGCGCGGCGTCAGCGGGCCGAACGTCGAGACGATCGCTGCAGTCATCTGCGACGGCTCGATGTCGCCGACCGCGATGACGGCCATGCGGTCGGGCCGGTACCACGTGTCGTAGAACGCCCGCAGGCGCGATGCGGGCGTTGTGCGGATGATGTCCGGCTTGCCGATCGGCAGGCGCTCGGCGTAGCGCGACTGATAGAAGAGCAGCGGGAGCTGTTTGTCGCGCACGCGCGAGCTCGCCCCGAGCCCGCCGCGCCATTCCTCGATCACGACGCCGCGCTCTTTGTCCAATGCCGTGGGATCGAACGTCAGCCCGCCGGCAAAGTCCGCCAGCGCCGTGAGTCCCTTCGCGACGATCTCAGGCTGGCCGCTCGGCAGATCGAGCATGTACACGGTTTCGTCGAAGCCGGTATACGCGTTCACGTGCGGTCCGAGCCGCGCGCCCACCGATTCGAAGGCCGACACGAGCTCGCCAGGCTTGAAGTGCGTGCTGCCGTTGAACGCCATATGCTCGATGAGGTGGGCGAGCCCTTGTTGATCGTCGGCTTCCTCGAGCGACCCGGATTTCACGGCGAGCCGCAGCGAGACGCGCTTGGCGGGACGTCCGTTCTGTCTGACGAAGTATTTCAAGCCGTTCGGCAGCGTGGCGGTGTGAATCGAGGCATCGAACGGGATGCGATCCTCGAGGTTGAGTGCGGCCGGAGCGGCTGGAGCCTGTGTGCGCACGCCAGCCGGGAGCGCCGACAGCAGGACCAGGAGCGCGCCAAGCCAGCGCTTGGCGGACAGGCGTAATGGCATGGCGCCACTCTATCAACAATACTGCTGTGGTTTCGAGGATTGAGCTGCGCCGGGTCCAAAAGGACGCGCCCTACACGCCGGATATTTTGCCACGGAGGCACAAAGGCACCGAGGATCTCCGCGCGTGCAAGTCGGCGGCACGGGCGCCGCGGCAACGCCTGCCGCACGCCGCCGCGTCGCGGCGGCCGCGCACGCATGACCAGCGAAAACACAAGCCTCAAATTCCGCGTGGGCTTGCGTTTTCGCCGGTCATACGAGCGCGGGTGACGGCCGGCAGCGCCGGCCGTCGTGCGGCTGCGTTGCCCCGCGCTCCGTGTCTTTGTGTCTCTGTGGCAAATTCAGAATTGTGCCGCGTCGTCGCACGCTCAACTATCGCGCGACGAGGACCGCGAACGCGTCGCGGCGCCAGATCACCTCGACGCGAAATCCCGCCTCTGTCAGCAGCGCCATTTCCATGGCGAGCGGCACGTACACATCCTCGCGCGCCCACGAGCGAAACAGCGCAGCGGTCCTGTCAGGCGGATACCTGCGGCCGACGTGCGCGCGCCACGCGCGCATCTGCACTGCCGCGAGCGCTCTGTCGGCGGCGGGATGGCATTCGGCGATCACGAGGACGCCGCCGCGCCGCAGGGACCCTCGAAGACGCCGGTACAAGCGGCGCTTCGCGGCGCGCGTGCGGACGTGGTGCAGCGCGAATGAGGCGACGAAGGCATCAGCCTTGGGAAAGGGCGCCTGCAGAAACGATCCACACACGAGCGTCGCCCGGCCGCCGAGGCGCTGCGCGGCGAGCGCCAGAATCGCCTCGTCTGCGTCGATGCCCGCGACGTGAGCACGGCGCGCACGCGCGAGCACGCGCGATGCGAGTGCGCCCGCGCCGATACCGAGGTCCACGACGTGACGGGCCTGCGGGCTGACGGCAGACGCCGCCGCCTCGAGCATTTCTTCGTAGTGCGGGATGAACGTGCGGATGCGATCGTCGTATTCCGACAGCCGAATGCCCAGGTGCTCGGCCACGTGCCGCGGACGACTGGATGCAGAAGCCATGCGAGTGCACATCACGCAAACGGCTTGTCGATGGCGGGGCTCGGCTGCGTGAAAAACCGGGCGCCCTCCTCGGTGATGTGCAGGCAATCCTCCAGCCGGATCCCGAACTCGCCGTAGATGGCGATCATCGGCTCGTCGCTGAAGCACATGCCGGGCTGCAGCGGCGTACGATTGCCGCGGACGAAATTCGTCCACTCGTGGATGTCGAGCCCGATGCCGTGGCCTGTGCGGTGGGGAAGCCCCGGGACCTTGTAGCCGGGGCCGAATCCGGCGTCGGTGATGACTTTCCGTGCGGCCGCGTCGACCGCTTCGCACGGCACGCCAGGCTTCGCGGCGCCGAACGCCGCGGCCTGCGCGCGATGTTCCAGATTCCACACGTCGATCTGCCGCTGCGTGGGCTTGCCGAAGACGATGGTGCGCGTGATGTCCGATTGATATCCGTCCACATGGCATCCATCGTCGATCTGAACGACGTCGCCTTCGCGGAGCTGCTGCGGCATGATGCTGCCGTGCGGAAACGCCGTGTACTTGCCGAAGCTCACCGAGACGTCCGCGATCGGCGCGCCCAGCTCGCGGTAGGCGGAGAGGATATGCGTGCGCAGCTCGGTCTGCGTCATGCCGTCCTTCAGCGTCGCGAAGCCGGCTTTGTAGGCCTCGATCGTGATGTCGTTGGCGCGCTGCATCAACGCGATTTCGGCCGGCGACTTGATCATGCGGCAGCCGGCGGTCACGGGATCGGCGCTGTCATAGTCGAGTGCCGCCGCTTCCTTTCTGATGCCGTTGAAGATGAAAAAGCGCAGCTGTTCCTCGACGCCGACGCGGCCAGTCGCGATCCCGCGGTCCTTGAGAATCTGCGCCACGAGCTTGTACGGACTGTCGTCTTCCTGCCACGTGCGCACGTCGGTGCCGAACTTGATCAGCTCGCGCGCGCGTTCCTCTTCGAACGCCGGGCAGACCCACGCGAGCTCGCCCTTGGCCGGAATCACGGCGAGAAACGGCCGTTCGCTCAAACCCCAGCGCACGCCGGTGAAATAGAACAGGCTGGTCCCGCCTTCGAGACAAATCGCGGCCAGCTGATGCTCGACCATCAGACGCCGCGCCTTCTCGACGCGGGCCCGGCGCTCGTCGAGCGTGATCGGCACGACGTCGGCGGTCATCGAACGCAGCTTCGGTTGTCCAGAAGGCGTTGCGCGAGCTTGCGTAGAGGCGGCCGCGGAACCGCACGTGGCAGCGCCGGCGACACCGGCGGCGACGGAGTGCTTGAGGAACGCGCGGCGGTTCGTCCTCATCGTTGATCCTTCCCAGAAGCGGACGTGGCAGATTTCGCGGCGGGCGGCGCGACCGACAGAACACGCGAGGCCGGCAGCTTGCCGCGATCGACGATGCGGCCCTCTTTCAGGACCGCTGCCACCTTTTCAAGATTGCTGATATCGGCGAGCGGATCGGCGGTCAGCACGAGCAGGTCGGCGAACTTGCCGGCTTCGATCGTGCCGAAATCTTTCAGCCCGCGCGCCGCGATCGCGCCGTTCTTCGTCGCGGCGACGATCGCCTGCGACGGCGTCATGCCGAGCTCGACCAGCCCTTCGATGGCCATAATCGTGCCGATGCCGTGGTCCTGCTCCTTCGGCTTCGGCGTGCGGCTCAACTCCGCCGCGGCAGCCCAGTAACTGTCGGTGCCCGGCGTGATGCGGCAGCCGGCGCGGATCAACTTCTGCGCGTTGGCGCGGCGCGATTCGAGGTCGGCGCCGGCATCGTTCGCTTCCTTCCGCCGCTCCGCCGTCGTCTTCTCGCGCGCTGGCGTCGGGGACTCTTTCTCGGCCTCGGCGCGCTTCTTCGCCGCCTCGTCCTTCGCCTTGAGGTGACGCTTCCACGCCGGACCGGTGATCGTGCTCGCCAGCATCGAGCACATCAGCCCGCGCTCGTGAATGGTCGCCACCATGTCGTCCGGCAGCTCGCGGCCGTCGAGCAGCTCGGGATGCTGAATGCCGTCGATCCCCGCGGCGATCGACACACGCAGTCCCTCGACGCTGGTCGAATGCGTTTCGGCGGCGCGGTTGCGCTTGTGCGCCTCGTCGACGATCACCTGCTGCGCCTCGGGCGAGAAACCGATGTAGGTGGGATCGGAGAAGTGGCTGGTGCCGCCGAACTTCAGGAAGTCGGGGCCCTTGTCGAGATACGCGTCGATGGCTCGCCGCAGCTCATCGGGCGTCATCGCCATCAGCTCCTCGCCGCCGCCCTGCGCGATGTAGTCGTTCATCTGTTCCTGAAACAGGGTGAGCTGTCCCATCACGCGGCTGAACGAGAACGAATACGGTCCGCTCCAGCCGAGGATGTTGCCCGCCGCCAGAATGCGTGTGCCGACCGCGTCGCCGCGCGCGATGGAGTCGCGCACCTTTGTGAGCGCCGGCAGCGCGCCGTAGCTGTCGCGGACGGTCGTGATGCCGTAGGTCAGATCGATCTGCGCCGCTTCGAGGACGATGTCGGCCTCGCGCGGCTGGTAGCGCACGAGCGTTTCGTAGCGATCGTTCTGGCCGCCGTAAAGCGACAGGTGGACGTTGGTGTCGATGAGGCCGGGGACGATCCACTGGCCGTGCGCGTCGATCTGGTGCGCGTCGGCGGGAATCGGGATCGCGCGGCGCGGTCCGACGGCGGCGACCCGCGCTCCCTCGATCAGGATCACCGCATCGGCAATCGGCGGCCCGCCGTTGCCGTCCACGACCGTGCCGCCGACGATGGCGGTCCGCGCGACCGGCGCGGGCGTTTGCGCGGCGGAAATGTGGAGCGTGAACATCAGCCCAGACAAGGTCAACGCGAGCGGAACTGCCCACCGGATCGGACGTAGCGGCATCATGCACCTCGTGTGATGCGTGATGGTAGCGGATCTGCACGCGCCGCGTCGTTTACAATCATCGGATCGATGACGACCATATCCAGCCGAATCGCAGAAGAGCTAGGCGTCCGCGTTCCGCAAGTCGACGCCGCGATCGCTTTACTCGACGACAAATCCACCGTGCCGTTCATCGCACGCTATCGCAAGGAAGCGACCGGCGGGCTCGACGACACCCAACTCCGCGCGCTCGACGAGCGTCTCCGCTATCTGCGCGAGCTCGAAGATCGTCGCGCCGCCATCCTGAAGAGCGTCGGGGAGCAGGGCAAGCTTTCACCCCAGTTGGCGGACGCCATCAACGCGGCGGACACGAAAGCCCGGCTCGAAGATCTCTATTTACCGTTCAAGCCGAAGCGGCGCACCAAAGCGCAGATTGCCCGGGAGGCCGGCCTCGAGCCGCTCGCGCTTGCGCTGCTCCACGACCCGATGCTGGTGCCCGACAGGGCCGCAGCTCCATTCGTGGACGCCGACAAAGGGATCGCCGACGCCGCAGCGGCGCTCGAAGGGGCGCGCTGGATCCTCATGGAGCAATTCGCCGAAGACGCCGAGCTGGTCGGCGGCCTGCGCCAGCTGGTGTGGGATCGCGGCGAGTGGAAGTCGTCGGTGATCGACGGCAAGCAGGACGAGGGGATCAAGTTCTCGGACTATTTCTCGGCGAGCGAGCCGCTCAAACGGATCCCGTCGCACCGCGTGCTGGCGCTCTTCCGCGGCCGGCACGAAGGCATCTTGCGCCTGGCCGTGACGCTCCCGGAAGCCGAAGACGCCACTGGTCCCTCCGAACCGGAGCGGCGCATCGCCGCGCGCGCCGGTATCGCCGACAAGGGACGCCCGGCGGATACCTGGCTGACGACGACTGCGCGCTCGACGTGGAAGGTCAAGCTGTTGACGCAACTCGAGCACGAAATCGAGCAGCGTCTTCGCGAGGAGGCCGAGGCCGAAGCGATCCGCGTTTTCGGACGCAACCTGCACGACCTGCTGCTCGCCGCGCCGGCGGGGCAGCGCGCGACGATGGGGCTCGATCCGGGGATCCGGACCGGCGTCAAAGTCGCGGTCGTGGACGGGACAGGCAAGCTGCTCGAGACCGCAACGGTGTACCCACATGAGCCTCGCAAGGACTGGGACGGCGCGCTCAGGACGCTGGCGTCACTCTGCGCGCGCCACCGCGTCGATCTGATCTCGATTGGCAACGGCACGGCGTCGCGCGAAACCGACAAGCTCGCGGGCGAGTTGATGACGCGACATCCCGAGCTCGCGCTGAGCCGGGTCGTCGTCTCCGAAGCCGGAGCCTCGGTCTATTCGGCGTCGGAGGCGGCGGCGAAGGAGTTCCCGAATCTCGACGTCTCTCTCCGCGGCGCCGTCTCCATCGCGCGGCGGCTCCAGGATCCACTCGCCGAGCTGGTCCGCATCGATCCGAAGGCGATCGGCGTCGGGCAGTATCAGCACGACGTCAGCCAGACGCGGCTCGCCATGAAGCTCGACGCGATCGTTGAGGACTGCGTCAACGCGGTCGGAGCCGACGTGAACACGGCGTCGGCGCCGCTGCTGGCGCGCATCTCCGGGCTCAGCGAGTCGAGCGCGGCGAGCATCGTCGCGTTTCGCGACGAGCATGGTCCGTTCCGCACGCGCCGCGAGATCATGAAAGTGCCGCGCATCGGCGGACGGACGTTTCTCCAGGCGGCCGGTTTTCTTCGCGTGATGGACGGCGAGAACCCGCTGGACCGATCAGCGGTCCATCCCGAGGCGTATCCCGTCGTCGAGCGCATCGTGGCGAAAACCGGCTTGCCTGTGCGTGAGCTGATCGCCAACAGCGGCGCCCTGCGCGCCATCAGGCCCGACGACTTCGTGGACGCGCAGTTCGGCCTGCCGACGGTGAAGGACATTCTCGCCGAGCTCGAGAAGCCGGGCCGCGATCCGCGGCCGGAGTTCAAGACCGCGGTGTTCCGTGAAGGGATCGAGCAGATGCGCGATCTACAGCCGGACATGGTGCTGGAAGGTGTCGTGACGAACGTCGCCAACTTCGGCGCGTTCGTCGACATCGGCGTGCACCAGGACGGCCTCGTGCACGTGTCCCAGCTCGCCGATCGGTTCGTCAAGGATCCACGGGAGGTCGTGAAGGCCGGACAAATCGTGAAGGTGAAGGTCGTCGAGATCGATCTGAAACGAAAGCGCATCGCGCTGACGATGAAGCTGGGGGAAGCGGCTGTGGCGTCACCGCGCCCCTCACGGCCAGCTGCCACCCGGTCGACGGTACCGACGCCGCTGCCGCCAAGGGCGCCGGCCACGTCGATGGCTGCGGCGTTTTCGAAGCTGCAATCAAATTCGAAGCGTTGAAAAACCACGACATGAAGACAACGAAAAACCACGAAGGTCACGAAGGTCACGAAGGATAGGCAGGACAGAAAGAGGGTTATTGGCTTTACCTTTGTGTCCTTTGTGTCCTTTGTGTTGAAAGCGCGTAGGGAGTCCAACATGGCGAAGATGCGTGCGATTCAAGTGACGACACCTGGCGGACCGTTTGAGGAGGTCCAACGCGACATCCCCGAACCGGAGCGCGGGTCGGTGCGGGTGAAAGTGCAGGCGTGCGGGATCTGTCACAGCGACTCGTTCACGAAAGAGGGCACCTTTCCGGGGCTGCAGTATCCGCGCGTGCCCGGACATGAAATTGCCGGCGTGATCGATGCGGTGGGTGCCGATGTCGCACCGTTCCGGAAAGGGCAGCGCGTCGGCGTCGGCTGGCACGGCGGCCATTGCGGCCATTGCAACTCGTGCCGCCGCGGCGATTTCGTCACGTGTCAGGTCGCGCCGGCCGTGCCCGGCATCACCTTCGACGGAGGCTACGCCGAATACATGGTCGCGCCGGCATCGTCGTTGGCGCTGGTCCCGGATGATTTGTCGGCCGTCGACGCGGCGCCGTTGATGTGCGCGGGCATCACGACGTTCAATGCCCTCCGTCACAGCGGCGCGGGGCCTGGCGATCTGGTGGCCGTGCTCGGTATTGGCGGACTTGGGCACCTTGGCGTGCAGTTCGCCGCGAAGATGGGGTTTCGCACCATCGCTATCGCACGCGGTGCGGATAAAGCGGCGCTGGCGAAGACGCTCGGCGCCCACGATTACATCGACAGCCAGGCGCAGGACGTCGCCGGAGAGCTGGCGAAGCGGGGCGGCGCTCGCCTGATTCTGGCGACCGCGACCAGCGGCGCGGCCATGACTGCAGCGCTCGACGGCCTCGGCGTCAATGGCACCCTCCTGGTCCTGGGTGCGGCCGATGAGCCGCTCAAGGTGCCGGCGTCCACGTTGATCGGTAAGCGGGTCGCGGTGCGAGGCTGGCCGGCGGGCTCGTCGATCGATTCGCAAGACACGATGGCTTTCAGTGTGCTCGCCGGTGTGCGGCCGATGCTCGAAGAGTTTCCGTTAGCGCGCGCCGCGGAGGCCTACGCGCGCATGATGAGCGGGCACGCGCGATTCCGGGTGGTGCTGACGACGGGGCTCTAAACTACAGTGATCAAGAAAGCCGCGCTTGCGTTCGCCGGAGTCGTTGTCGCCGGCGGCACGTGCCTGGCGATTGCCGTCTTGCTCCATGTCCACCGGCAGGTGGCGTCCGACGCGGAGGCCGCCGCGGCGTTCGACAGCATACGTGTTCGATTTGTCAACGCCAGCCCGCTGCTGAGCGTAGACGATCAGTTGCAATTGGTCGTGCGGCGCGATACGGGTGCACCCGGTGAGCCGATCGCTGCCTTGCACGCGCTCGCGTACTCGCCCCAAGGCCACACGTTCGTGCGCGCCGATTTCCCGCGATGGCTGCTTCGGATCGTGACAGCTGACGGCCGCGTCCGCCTCGTGAACATCGACATCATCCAAAAAAATGGCGAACGCCTCACCCTCGACGATCTGGATCGCCACGGTCCGGGGTTGATTTTCGATGCACGGCTGCCGACTCGCCGGATGTTGCTCTGGACCGAATAAGAATAATTTTCTTCCGGCCGTGATCAGTCGGTCTCAACGCCTGCCATATGGGTGTAGGATGTGCCCGTTCGGCGCGTCACCCCACAATCCCTAGCTCTCAGACTCACGCGTTTGGCCTGAGTCCGATGTGTGATTGCGGACGCATTTCGCCGAGTAACCGCCGCCGCCTCACCCCATCACACGCGTTCGCCCCGTCGTCGACCCGAAGTCGGTTGGTCCCGGTCAGTGTCAGGCTGGTTTGGGAGACCTTGGATTCGAGCAGGAGGCACAATTATGACGAGTAGGCACAGATATGCGGTGGCCGTGGCGCTCGCGGTCGGCCTGAGTGCGTTGACCGCGCACGCACAGATCAACCCGGCGCATCTCACCGGCACGGCCAAGGACGCGCAGGGGGCGGTGTTGCCTGGCGTCACCGTAACGGCCACTTCGCCGGCGCTCCTGGGCAACCAGACCGTCACCACGGAAGCGAACGGCGACTATCGGTTTCCCAATCTTCCCGCCGGCACCTACGCGATCAGCTTCGAGCTGCAAGGCTTCCAGACCTTCAAGCGCGAAAATATCGTGCTGACGACGGGTCAGACGCTCACCATCGACGCCGCGCTGCAGATCGCGAGCCTGCAGGAGAGCGTCACGGTGACCAGTCAATCGCCGGTGGTCGACACGCAGTCCACAACCGTCGGTTACGTGCAGACGCTGGCGCAGCTGAAAGGCGTGCCGACGTCCACTGACTTGTGGGGCGCGCTGGCGCAGACACCGGGCGTCCGCATGCAGGGCGTCGATGTCGGCGGCAGCCATAAGAGTCAGCAATCAGGGTACGAAGCGTTCGGCATCACGAACCAGGCGCGCGTCATCACCGACGGCGTCGATACGACCGAGGGCAGCGGCGGCGCCGGGATCTACCAGGACTACTTCGCGCAGAATGAAATCGCGGTCGGCGCGGCCGGTCAGGACGTGAACATGAACACGCCCGGCGCCTCGATCAATTCGACGGTCAAGAGCGGCGGCAACAAGTTCTCGGGCCTCGAGAACATCTCGTACGAGCCGGGCAGCTTCGTCGGCACGAACGTGGACAGCGGCACGACGTCGCGCGGCGATCCAGCGGGTCAGCCGAATCTGATCTTCTGGGAAGGGCACGCCGAATTAGGTGGGCCGCTCAAGACCGACAAGGCGTGGTTCTACGTGGCGGCCAACCATTTCAAGATCAACAAGGCCGTATCGGGTGTGCAGCAGAGTATCGCGACCGATCTCGGGCTGTTCAAGAATTACACGACCAAGGAGAGCTACAAGCCGAGCAGCAAGGACACCATCGTTGGCTACTATCAGTGGGCCTACAAGGTGAAGCCGCTGCGTGGCATCGGCATCGCGACGCCCGCCGAGTCGGCGCTGGCGCAGCGCAACCCCGCGTGGATGTACAACGGCCGCTGGCAGCGGACGTGGTCGAATCGACTGTTTACGGAAGTGAACGTCGGGGAATTCGGCTATGTCTTCCCCGAGCAGCCGAACGTGTCGTATCTCACGAACCCTCCCCGCCACGATCTGGGGAATGGCAACGACAGCGGGGCCGGTTGGTTCAACGCGGCGGGCAACACAGGGCCGTTCGTGCTCTCGCGCGGCAAGCCGCAGGGGTACGCGACGATGACCTATTTCTTGCCGACCGACAAGGGCAGCCACGATCTCAAGGTCGGCTTCGAGTTCATGAACGATCGCTCGACGAACACGGCGAACGGCACGGCGGGTCCGATCCTTTACCAGGATCGCAACGGCGCGACGAGCCAGGTCCGCCTCACGGACTATGGCGACCCGGCGACGTTCGGCACCGGATGGACGCAGGCATCGGATTACGATCGCCATTACACCCTGTACGGCCAGGACCGTTGGACGTTGACGAACCGCGTCACGCTGACAGCGGGCCTGCGATACGACTACCAACGGCCGTATTACAGCGCCGCTGTCCGGACGCCGACGCTCTCGATTTTTGCGCCGACGACGGTGCCGGGCGCTACGCTGTTGACATTCAACAACATCGCGCCGCGCCTCGGTCTGAGCTGGGACGCGTCGGGAACCGGGAAGTCAGTCGTCAAAGCGTTCTACGGCCGCTACTACTTCAACACGGCCGACAACTTCGCGGGCGCCGATCCGGGCGGTCCCAACTACGGTGATTACCAATTCAACGACCTGAATGGGAACCGGCTGTACGATGGTCCACAGGAGCTGGGTGCGCTTGTGAACTCCGCCGGCGGCGCCACCACACATGTCGCTCCAGGTCTGAAGAACTCGTACACCGACGAGGTGGACCTCTCGTACGATCGACAGTTCTGGGGCGAATCGGCGTTCCGAGTCGCGTACGTCCGGAAGATGGAGCGCAATCTCTACACGACGATCAACACGGCGCGCATCGGGCAGTACACGGTTCCGAGCACCGTGAACGTCAACATCCAGGACGTCGTCAATACCACGCCCGTCGTGCAGCCATTCACCGTCTTCGACATTCCGAGCTCGTTGAAGGGCGTCGTGAACAACGTGATCATGACCATCCCCGACTCGCTCGGCGGATCGTCCTGGACGTACGACACGCTGGAGTTCGCGTTCAACAAACGGTTCGGCGCGGGACTGTTCCTGAACTCGAACTTCGACTACCAGTGGCGCAAGGACATCAGGAATCCGGCGGCGAGCAACAGCAACCTGAGCTCGGATCCGATCACCCCCATCGGCGCGGCAGGGAGCATCTTCTTCGCGCAGGTGTATTCGACGGCGCCGCTGCAGAGCACGACGGTGTGGGATGCCAAGGTTTCGGCGCGGTATCAGTTCAAATACGAGATCGGCGTCGCCGCCAACTACAGCGCGCAGGCGGGCTGGCCGTACGCGCGCACGATCAACGTGTCGCTGGCGAACTCGGGCAGCAACACGTTCTTCCTGCAGGACCTGAGCAACAACCGCGCGGACACGATCTCGGTGTTGAACCTGCGGTTGGACAAGGGGATCACGATCAACCGCTTCAAGATCACGGCGATGTTCGATCTGTTCAACGTGTTGAACACCAACGCGGTGACCAACTTCAACATCGCCAATGGCGCGCGGTTCAACCAGATCAACGCGACCGTCGATCCGCGGACCGCGCAGGTGTCTTTCCGTCTCGAGTTCTAGCGGGCCTCCGGCCCAGGTGGGCCTCGGCCCGCGGGCCCGCTTTTATCACGGAGGCACGAAGAACGCGGAGATCACGAAGATAGTTTTTCTTCGCGTCCTTCGTGTTCTCCGTGGCTTCGTGGTGAAAGGACGATTACAGGCGGGGCGTTGAAGCCGTCTTAGTGACTCAGCGTGGAGGCAGCCGCTTGAGCAACGCGGCGGCTCTGCGGAACCACGGGCGCTCTCGTCTGCGGAGGTAGCGCGGCATCGTGAGCTTCTTGTCGAGAAGCCGCTCGGTCCAGGCGCGCGCCTCGGCGAACCGCTGCTGGTCGGCCAGGAAGGTGGCGTAGTTGTAGTACGTCTCCGAGAGGGTCGAGATATCGGTGGCCTTCTTGAACGCTGCTTCAGCCCGCTCGGGCCGACCGGTCCTGGCGTACACGTGGCCCAGTAATCCGATCGCCCGGTAGAAGTCGTACTTCGGTTCGCTCGCGACGACGGGTTCGATGTCTGCCAGAGCTGCCGGGACGTCATCCATCGCCAACTCGGCCAGCCCGCGGCGATAGAACGCATCGAGTGAGTCGGTGCGCCGCGCGATGACCTGATCGTACAACTGCCGGGCGCGCGAGAACTGCCCTTCGTCGAGACACAGGTCGGCGAGCTCCTCCAGATTTCCCACCGCCGGGTTGTCGATGATGATGCGCTCGAGCTCGCGGATGCGCCGGCGGCGAGGGAAGGCGTTCAGCGATCCGCGCAGCAGCCCTACGTCGGGCATCACTTCGGCGACGATGTAGACGAGCGCCCCGAGCCCGCCGCCGATCAGAATGATCCAGAGCCAGTAGGTGTCCGGCCGCCGTCTGAAAAAATGGAAAATGGCCACTGCCTGCAGCAGAAATCCCCACGGATAGAAGAGACCGCTCAGGCCCATCAAAGTTCGGGGACTATAGCATCAGTGCGTCGTGCCGTCATCGCGGCCGCCTGAGTCAGGGGCAACCGGAGTCGACGCGCCACGGCTGGCGTCTCTGCGAAACGACGGGGCACACCGGAACAAAGCCTTCGAGTCGACGGGCGGCCTCGACACGGCGCCACGGATCCTCGTATACAGACGTATAATGTGAGTCATACAGATTGGTGATCGATGACACACGTGAATAAAGAGATGGATCGGGGCCGTCGCGCCCGGAAGCCTGGTCCGAAGCGGTCGCGGGGAAGCCGCGAAGGCTGGGTGCGGAAGAACGTCGTCATGGATCAGCGGAAGCTCGACGAGGCGCGCCGCGTGCTTGGCGTCGAGACCGAAACCGAAGCGATCGACGTCGCGCTGGACCTCGTGGCGTTCCGCCGCGAGCTCATTCGGGGGATCGCGGCCGTCCGACGCACGGGCGGTATCGAAGACGTGCTCGAAAAGCGCCGCGCGTGAAGTTCGTGCTCGACACGAACGTGTTCGTCGACGCGTTCCGCGACGAGCGTTTCGGCGAGGCGCTGGCGGCGTTTCTTCAGGCGGCGCTTCCGACGACATTTCTCAGCGCCGTCGTCGTGCAGGAGCTTGCCGCCGGCGCGCGCAATCGCGAACAGGTGCGAGCGTTCGAGTCGTCGATTCTCCGCCCGTTCGAGCGCCGTGGCCGGGTGTTCGCACCGTCAGTGCTGGCGTTTCGTGAGAGCGGCAGACTCCTCGCGGAGCTCGCGTCACGCGAAGGTTGGGCGGCGATTCACGCGAACCCCTCACTGGCCAACGATGCGCTGCTGGCGGCGTCCTGCCGCGAGCGTGGCTTCACGTTGGTCACGAGCGATGGCGACTTCGATCGGTTTCTTCCGTCCCTCGGCCGCTGGCGCCACGTGAAGCCCTGGCCCAGAGTGGGGAAGGCGCCGGCCAGCTAGGCAGTTGGTTACTTCTGCAGCCGGTGAGGAAGCTGAAACGCGGCGAAGACCGCGCGATGGGTGGATTTACGAATGATTGGTGGGTGAAGGACACCTCAAAATCCCGTGACCTTTACAGGTCGTGAGGGTTCGACCCCCTCCTCCGGCACCATTTAAGCACGGAACGAGTGGGTACAATCCGACGGATTCCGGCGCGAATATAAGAACTCTGCCCAGCGTCTTGAAGCGCCTCCAGACCGTGTTCGGCGCGTCGTTCCTGTCAATGGCCTGCCAGTACGAGGACAGGTCATTGGCGCCGGGGGCGTCGTTGACGAAGTCGGCCCCACGCTTTGCGGAAAGGGCCCTACCTGGTAGCGTTGAACGATGAGCGCGCTGATCTTCGCGTACGGCTCGAACATGTGTCTGGGTCGATTTCTCGACTACCAGGTTCACCCTGAGGCGCCTGGCAAGCGCGCCCGTCTGGACGGTTACGCGCTGCGGTTCAACAAGCCGAGCGCGGATGGCTCCGGCAAGGCGAACGTCGAACCGCAGAATGGCGGCGTCATATGGGGCGTGCTGTACGCGATCCCCGATGCGGAGCTCGCCGTCCTGAGTCGCGGCGAGGTGGGCTACGCGCCGATCACGCGGTCGGTCGAGTGTCCAGCCGGGCAGATTGACGCCTGGGTGTACGTCGCCGATGCGCCGTCCGAGGACGCTGCGCTGCGCCCGTATTCTTGGTACAAGCGCTTCGTCGTCGAGGGCGCCCGCTCGCATCGCCTTCCCGAGGACTATGTCGCGATGCTCGATGCAATCGAGGCAATGGACGACGCTGATGCGGAGCGGGATCAAAGGAAGCGCGCGCTGAGATGCGCGATCGAGGTCTCTGACGCTGAACTCCTGTCGATTGTCGTGCGTCGCTGGAAGGAGGACTTCAAGGGCATCAGTGCCCTGGAGATCGCCGACATGCTCGACATCTCAAACGACGAGGCCATGGCGCGACTGCGGGTGCTTGAGGCCGCGGGCGGCGTGATACTTCGGTCGTGTCAGCTCGGGCAGGGCATCAGGCTCGGCGAGATGGGTGTGTCAATGGCAATGCCGCCGACGTTCGAAATGATCGACACGCTCATGGCGTTTCCGGAACGCTCGGTGCTCGAGGACGCTTTCCACGAAGAGCGGGTCGACTACAGCGAATTCAGGAAGCGGATGCATCTGGGTGCGAGCCAGATGCACATGTACTTCTTCACGCGCGAAGTGCTCGACCGGTATCTCCGCGATCGCGAGAAGTACGAGGTCGAGGATGACGCGACCGGCGGTAATGTCCGCATGACGAGCGCGTACTACCAGTCGCTCTCGGACAAGGATCAGGATGAGATCGGGTTCGCGACGATCCGGTACGGAAACATGAAACTCGCTGACGACACCGAGGCGATCGGTGCGATCGCGAAGGATCTGGAGGATCTGCCGAAGGCCGACCAGCACCACTGGGCTGCGCACGAGATCGCCGAGCCCGTGCCGAGTGCTGACAACAAGTCGTGGTCGGACTTCATCAGCGAATCGTTCGAGGGGAACTGGGGCGCCGATCACACCGACCACGTCGCAGAGTTGACCGCGGTACTCAAGGAGATCAACGCGACAGCTGGAGAGCTGTTCCGGAAGACCGAGCATCCCGGCCTACATCTGCCGGTTGTGAACAGCGCTGCCGAATATGCGCGCGCGCACAAGGAGCTGTACAAGCTCGTCGGGGCGGACAACCTGCGACAGGACACTCTGAAGACGGTCCTCCTCGCAAAAGGCTGCGCTGAACAGGACTTCATGAACGACGGCGGGCGCGCCAAAGGCACTTGGGCGCTCCTCAAGCTGCTAGCCGGTCGAGTGGGACTGGAGTGGGCGGCGTTCGACGTGGTCGCCGAAAACCGTCAGGCGGATTCGCATAGGATGGAGGCGGGTCCTTCCGGTGCTGACTATGACCCGGCGCGGTTTCGCGAGGACCTGAAACGACTGACCGCGGAACTCCGGAAACTGCTGTCACCGCAGGACCACTAGCCGACGATGTCGCTCAAAGACCAACTCGCGAGCATCTTCGACGTGTTCTCGCACCGGTCACCAGCCCGGGGAAAAGGCTACAAACCCGACGAGTTCCCGGAGCAGGTGCGGCGCCGGATCCTGATCCTCTATCGCGACGTCGTCGCCGGCCAGTGGCAGACGAACGAGTGGTCGTCGCCCGGCAACCATACCGCGGAGTTCTGGGCCGAGGTGCACAACTCACTCGAACACCTCTACGGCCGCGTGCGTTTGTCCTCGGCCGCAACGAACACGCAGATGGACGACGCGATCGCGTTCGTCCTGCATGGCACTCCCGCGGAGTTCTTCGATTTTCTAGAGTTGAGTTTCCGCGTCGAGTCCATGTGGCGGATCCTCCACGAGAAGAATGATCTCGTCGACGCGATCAACGAGATCTTTCGTGTGGAGCATGCGCCGTATCAGTTGACGCGTGTCGTGACGCGCGAGGAGCCTGGCACTGGTCGCTTTCGACAAGGGACGACGATTCACACGGTGGCCTGGCCGCGCGTGATTCGCGTGGAGGATGAAGTGACGTACGCGGAAGCGGTCGCGCCGGCACTCTGGGTTCTGAGCGCGTCTCACTTCGAGGCGGCCAATCTTGAGTTCCGCGACGCCCTCGACGAGTACCGTAAGGGCCATTTCGGCGACAGCGTCACGAAGTGCTGCAGTGCGTTTGAGAGCGTGCTGAAGGTGCTATGCACGCGGAACGGATGGGCGTTCGATCCGCAAAAGGACACCGCAGCGAAGCTCCTTGAGATCGTGCTCAGCCACTCATCACTGGACGGCTTTTTTTCACAACCGCTCATGCTCATCGCGACGATGCGGAACAGATTGAGTAGCGCGCACGGCGGCGGTACTGCGGTGAGGGTGGTCGACCGGCATGTCGCGCAGTACGCCCTGACCAGCACGGCAGCCGCAGTTGTTCTCCTCGTTCACGACATCGGCGGCTGAGTGGTCGATGGTGGTCTTGAGAACCTCCGAGCCGAAAACGGTTCCGGGGTTTGAATCCTCTCTTGGGGAGGGCATATCCCTTTCGGGTGGTATCCTGATGCAAAGGAGAATGCGATGGCGGCACTAGCCAAACGGATTACGGTGAACCCCGAACAGTGTGGCGGCCGTCCGTGTGTCCGCGGCCTGCGCATCCGTGTGACGGACGTGCTGGACCTGCTCGCTTCAGGCTTATCGCCGGAACAAGTGCTAGGGGAGTTGCCGGATCTCGAAGCGGCCGACGTGTCCGCGTGTCTGCGCTTCGCGAGCCGACGCGTCGATCATCCCATTGTCGCGGCGTGACACTCTGGCTCGATAATCAACTTCCTCCCGCGCTCGCGGGATGGATTTGCGACGCGCTCGGAATCGATTGTGTGTCTGTTCGCGATCTGAATTTGCAGCGCGCATCCGATTCCGAGATTTTCACCGCCGCTCGGCAAGCCAACGCCGTCGTCATGACCAAGGACGTGGACTTCGTCGAACTTCTCGAGCAACATGGCCCACCGCCGCAGGTCGTCCTGGTCACCTGCGGAAACACGTCGAATGCGCGCTTGCGGCGCCTCGTTCAGGCAGCGTGGCCGACCATGGTGGCGATGCTCGACCGTGGCGAGGTGTTAGTGGAACTCGGGGATCAGTTTGAACAGACGTCGTGATTCACACGACTCGCATCCGCCGATTTTCCATCCACCGCCTCAACCCCGATTCTGAATAGCGAACCGCGTGCTCGGAGAGCATGCGCGCGAATGGCAGGCGGCGCGCGCGCCGCTGTACCCAGCGTCTCGTTACGCCAAGGGCTTTGGCAACTTCGTCGGCCGTCAGAGCCGGTCGCTAGCACCATGCTGCCCAATCAGTACGACTCAGACGGCTTCCCGTGCCATCCGCTCGTTGACGAGCAGGACTTTCGCAATGATGCGTTCTGGCTCCGCCTTCAGGGTGCCGTGAACGGCCTACGAAAAAGGCTCATTTTTCTTAACGATTTGGTGCCGGAGGAGGGGGTCGAACCCTCACGACCTGTAAAGGTCACGGGATTTTGAGTCCCGCGCGTCTGCCAGTTTCACCACTCCGGCGCAGAGATGGGGGCGGATTGTCTCGGACTCGCCAAGTATAACGCGGCCGTCGGTCGTCACGGTGGCGTCCGTTGCGGGGCCGCCTCACCCATAACCCGGGCAACCAAGGTCATTCTGGCCAGCTCCAACGCGTTCCGCTGGGTAACCGGGGTGCCAATCTGCCAGCAATTCTTCACTCGGGAAGGCATCGCGAAGCAGGAGTTTTTCGCCCGTGCTTCGGAAATCGGCCCGTTTTCGTGCATCTCCGGACGGCCGTCCGCTTGCTCCCAAATAGGTCGCAGGAGGCGGCATGACAGCGCGGTGGCCGAGTTGGCGGCGCATTTCGGGGTGGACAGTCGCGTGCTGCTTCGGGGCCGCGACGCTGGGGTACTCTCAGTTCACCCCTTTTTCCGACCATACGAGCGCCATCCTCGAGGGCAACTGGCAGTCGTGCCGCGAAGCCGACGGCCAATATTCCGAGCGCATCTACGACGCGAAGTTGCCCGGCATCGGCCCGGTCGAGCTGCATATGGGGCCGTACCACGAGTTCGCCCTGTTCAAGGGCATCCAGGAGGCACATCGCGACCATACCTCGGCCGAAAACCTGCTCAGACCCTTCAATGTTGAGGTCGCAGATAATACAGCGCACCAGAAATGGGTCGCGGCAGGGCTGCACCTCGAGGTCAGCCTGGCTGGCGGCTCGCGCGACGAATGCGAAAGCTGGTTTGTCACGCTCAAGCGCCTCGACACGACCTCCGTTTCCCGCTGAGCGACGGCGAGGGCCTGTGGCGGCCGAAATGTGGGCGACCGCCCCAGCTTTGTGAGGCCAACCCTGTTCGCCTGAGTGACTTAGGCCGCGTCTCCACGGCCGGGGACCGATCGGCCAAAGTGCGAGAAAGGCCCGGTTTTAAAGGCTTTTTTCGTTGTGTTCGGCAAGGAAGTGAGCTATACTGAGTGAACTGCCGGCCTGCTTTCGGCCTTCCATACTGCGCTGCCTTACAGGGGGACTCGTGACATTTGAAGTCGGCGACAAGGTCATTTACCCGAATCATGGTCTCGGGATCGTCGAGCGCATCGAGGACAAGACCATCCTTGGTACTACCTGCGGCTTTTATCATCTCCGAATCGTCGCCAACGACACGACCGTGCTCGTGCCCCTTGCCAATGTGGACGGCGTCGGCCTCCGGCGCGCCATCAGCGACGAAGAGGTCGAACGGCTCTTCGGCCTGCTCGGCGACGGCAAGATCGACAACCACCAGAACTGGAAAGGCCGCTTCAAGGACAACTCCGACAAGATGCGCAGCGGGTCGATCTATGAGGTCGCCGACGTCCTCAAGAGCCTGACGTTTCTGGCGAAGTCCAAGAGCCTGTCGTTCCGCGAGAAGCGCATGCTGGATCGCGCGAAGTTCCTGATCATCTCGGAGGTCTCTGAGGTGATGCGGGAAACCGCGGCCGCCATCGAAGGCCGCGTCGACCGCGCGCTCGAGCGCTGCTTCACGACCAAGGCGCGCACGACGGCCCGCGCCAAGGTGGCGAAGGCGGCGCCGCGTGCCGTCGCCGCTGCCGCGGCAGCGCCCCGGCGTGCGGCTCGAGCCTCGTAACAGTCGCCAAGTCACCAGTCGTCACTCGAGCCCGTTGGCGTGAAAGCGCCAGCGGGCTTTTTCGTTTATCATCGCGCTCGAGTGTTCATCGCCGCTCTGCGCTCGGCCGCCACGTATCTCGCCGTTTCCATTTACGTCCTCTTCGCCGCGCCCATCGGGATGCTGCTGGCGGCCGTGTTCCGCTGGAAGGGCATCCTCTACATATTCGGCCACGGCGGTGTTCGGCTCGCGCGGGGTCTCTCCGGCATCCGCGTCCGAGTGGCCGGCCGCGAGCACATCCCCCTCGATCGCGCGGCAGTGTACTGCGCCAACCACCAGAGCAATGTCGATCCGCCGATCCTCTTCGACGTCCTGCATCCGCGCATGCACATCGTCTTCAAAGCCGAGATCAACGCGATCCCGCTGCTGGCGCGCGCCTTCCGCCACGGCGGCTTCATTCCGATCGATCGCCGCAACAAAGAGGCGGCCATGCGCTCGCTCGAGGCGGGGGCGCAGTCGATCCGCGCCGGCAATTCCTTTCTGATCTTCCCCGAAGGGACGCGCAGCAAGACCGACGATCTCCTGCCGTTCAAGAAGGGCGGCTTTCTGATGGCGATGCGCGCGCAGGCGCCGATCGTGCCGGTGGCGGTACAGGGCGGGCGCGACGCGATGCGGCGCGGCAGCCGGATCATCCAGCCGGTCACGTTCAGCATCCGCGTGGGCGAGCCGATCGAGACCGCCGGACTGCACCAGGGCGACCGCGACGCGCTGATCGCGCGGGTCCGCGAGCGAATCCAAGCCCTGATCGCCGAGGGGCCGGTGGTAGACTGAACGGGCCAGCGTCGGCGAGGAATCTGCATGGCCCGGGTGTCCGCTCTCGCGCTCGTCGTGGCGGCCGCAACCGGCCTCGCTGCGCAGTCGTCGTCGACCCCATCGGCGCAGCCGCCCGTCCAGCCGCCTGCGCCCGTGTTCAAAACCGAAGCGAACTACGTCCGCGTCGACGTCTATCCGACGCGCGACGGCCAGCCCGTCACCGATCTCACACAGGCCGATTTCGAAATCCTCGAAGACAAGGCGCCGCAGAAGATCGACGCGTTCGAGCACGTCACGATCCGGGGCGGTAATCTGCCGCAGGACACGCGCCGCGAGCCGAATACGGTCGGCGAATCGCGCGCCATGATGCAGGAGCCGCGCGCGCGGGTGTTCGTGCTCTTCCTCGACATCAACCACGTCGAGATCGAGGCCTCGCACCAGATCCGCCAGCCGCTCATCAACGCCCTCGACCACATCATCGGTCCGGACGACCTCGTCGGCGTGATGACGCCCGAAATGTCCGCGCGCGACGTCACCTTCGCGCGCAAGACGGCGACGATCGAGGGTCTGCTGACACGCCACTGGTACTGGGGCGAGCGAAACCGCCTCAACGCGGTGGACCCCGAGCAGGAGGCGTACAAAGCGTGTTATCCCGGCGGCCCGCCCGTGCAGTGTCCGGACGGCACGGTCGACGACGACCGCGGCGTTGCCGACGAGATGATCGTCCGCCGCCAGGAAAAGCAGACGATGGACGCGCTGGAGGATCTGGTCGGCTACTTGCGCGGCGTGCGCGAGGAGCGCAAGGCGGTGATCGCCATCAGCGACGGCTGGCTGCTGTATCGGCCGGATCCCACGCTGGGGCGAAAGCTGTACTGCAACATTCCGACGGCCGGTCTCTTCATCGATCCGCGCACCGGCAAGATGAGCACGAGCCCGCCCGACAACGTCGACGGCAGCAACAACGCGATCTGCGAGCGCGATCGCATGATGCTCGCCAATATCGACGACGCCCAGCAGTACCGACGACTGCTCGACGAAGCGAATCGCGCGAACACTTCGTTCTATCCTGTCGATCCGCGCGGCCTCGTCGTGTTCGACACACCGCTCGGCGGCAACACGACAGGTCTTCCCGCCCCGGGTTCGACGACGATCACGCCGCCCAGCGTCGACGCGGCGATGCTCAGCTCGCGTCTCACGTCACTGCGCACACTCGCCGAGGCGACCGATGGCCTGGCGGTCGTCGATTCCAACAATCTCGCCGCCGGGTTTCAGCGCATCGTCTCGGATCTGTCGTCCTATTACCTGCTCGGGTACTACTCGACCGGCAAGCTGGATGGGAAGTTTCACGCGATCTCCGTCCGTGTGAAGCGGCCTGGCGTGCAGGTGCGTGCGCGGCGCGGATTCCTCGCCGCGCGGGCAGGCGACGTGGCCATCACCACCGCGCGCGCGACCGGGTCCGCGACGACTCCGGAAGCGTCGGCGGCGGCGGAGGAGGCGCATGCGATCGAGTCCGTGCTCGCGCCGCTCGCCGGCTACGCGCGCGATCTGCCGCTGCGCCTTCTGGGCGCTGCCGGATGGAACGCGAACCGCAGCACGCCGACCGTGTGGGTGGTCGCCGAAGCCGGGCGGGGCGAGGACTGGATGGGCGGTGGCGATGCGGCCGCGATGCTGCTCGATCACGCGGGGGCGACCGTGGCGAGCGCGCAGGCCGCGATCGAGCCAGGCGCGCGCAGCGTCCGATTGGCGCTGACGCCGTCCACGGCGATCGCGCCAGGCGAATACGAGGTCCGCCTGCGCGTCAAAGGTGCAGGGAGCGCGACGGCCACCACCGATGGCACGCGTGTGTCGATTGCGGCGTCGCCGAGTCCGACCGGCGCGCTATTCCTGCGGCGCGGCCCGACCACGGGCAACCGCGAAGCGCCGACCGCCGATCTGCGTTTCCGCCGCAGCGAACGTCTCACGATCGAGGTGCCAGCACAGTCGGGCGATCCGGTCTCCGCGCGTCTGCTCGATCGAACAGGCAAGCCGCTGAGCGCCATCCCGGTCGCCGCGGCCACGCGCGTCGATGCCGACGGCTTTCGCTGGGACACGGCGCAGCTGTCGCTGGTGCCGCTCGGCATCGGCGATTATGTGATCGAAATTAGGGCAGGAGAGGCGGGAAGAGCAGGAGGGCCGGGAACGGCCGGAGGGGCCGCTGGCGCAAGTAATCCGGGCGAGACGCGCACGCTTGCGGCGTTTCGGATCGTGCCGTGACGGCGTGAACACGTAAGCGTCACCACACAGGACACAGAGGACAAATCGTATGAGGACAAGGCTATTCCTCCGCGTCCTCAGTGGAGACGAGGGGACAGGTCTCCTTGCATCACGCGGAGACCTGTCCCCTATGACCCCCCGACTGCGAACGTCAGCGTCCAGGGTTGCAGCGGCTGCTGATCGGTTCCGAGGATCCCCTCGAGCAGTTCCACCTTCACCGTCCGGAAGCGTTCCAGCGGCCTCGCGAACTTCAGCTCCAGCACCCGGTTCGCCGCCAGATAGTGCGTCGTGAACTCCGCCTGCGGCGTCGCCGGTTCGCCCCGTTCGATCGACTGCTCCGCAAGATAGCTCACGCGCACGCGATTCTTGATGGTCGCCGCGTCGAGATCGCGCGAAAACTGAATGCGGACCGTCGCGCCCAGCGACACGTCCGTTTCGTCCTGTGTCGGCGCGCTGAAGACCACTTCCGGCGGCGGACCCGCCTGCACATGGACCGGCTCTGCATCATCCGCATGGACGTCGGTCGGCGGCTTGACCATCACGAGCGACCCGGCTTCCGCGTCAATCCACAGCAGCCCGCGTCCTTGCCGCAGCGTGCCGCTGACCTGCAGCCAGCGGCCCGTGTCGATGCGCGCGTCGACCGAGAGCTCGAAGTCTTTCCCTGCGTCCTTGCCCTTCGGCCGCATGTTGACGACCCAGATCGCCGCGTCGGCCGAGCGCAGGACGAAATCGTAGCGGCTCTTGCCCGGCGCGTCCGGCAAATCGCCGAGCAGATTGCGTCCGCCGAATTGACCGCTGATCGTCACCTTCTGATCGAGGTATCGCGACGGATCGAGGACCAGCGCGCGAATCGTCGGCGTCTGCGGCGGCGCCGCCGGCGTCACGCTGCTGGCGATAATCGCCGAGATCTCGCCGGCGCGCGGCCACGGCGAATCCGGATTGATGTGGAAGGTCGCCTTCAGGTCGTAGCCGGTCAGCCGCGGATCGTCGGGCTTCATCCGGCCGATGTCCCACAGCTCGCCCCGGATTTCGTCGAGCCCGTCTGGCGCCGAGCCTTTGAAGATCAGCTGAATCGACTCGTTCCCGTCGCTGACGCGCAGCTCATCGTCTTTGAGCGCGACCGTGCCGACGATCACGATCGGCCGCGTGTGGAAGAACCCCGGATAGGCGCGCAGCGCCGCGATGTTCGTGGTCCGGCGCGTGACGGTTTGCGCCGTCATCGTCGCACACATGGCCAGGCCCGCTAACGTCAGGACCGCTCGTCGTCCGAATCCCAAGTCCGATCTCCGAATCCCTCTTGCCGAATCCCAAATCCCGAATCCCGAATCCCAGTTTTACATTATCTTCTTCTGCGCCGCTCGCGACAGAACGACCGCGAGCGCCAGGAACAGCAGTCCGCCAGCGATCATCCCCACAGGCCCTTCGTGGATGAACGGCACGATGCCGGTGACGGCGTCGGCCTCCCGAATCAGATTCCGGCCGAAGAGGACGGCGTACAGAATGCCTGCCAACGATCCGCCCGCAATCAGCCCGGAGCTGAACAGCGTTCCGGCGCCGACCTCCGATTCTTCCGCCTTGCCGGTCCGTTTCTCGACGTACGCCCGCACGAGTCCGCCGGCGAAAATCGGTGCGGTCGTGGCGATCGGCAGATAGGAGCCGACGGCGAACGAGAGCGAGTGGATGCCGCACAGTTCCAGCGTCACCGAAATGAACACGCCGACAAGGACCAGGCCCCACGGAAGATTCTGGCTGAGCAGACCCTTGATGATCGTCGCCATGAGCGTCGCTTGCGGCGCGGGCAGCGAGGGCGAGCCGATTCCCATCACCCGGTGCAGATACAGCGTCGTCATCCCGATGACGAGCGACGAGGTGAGGACGCCGATGATCAGGCCGATCTGCTGGTACCGCGGCGTGGCGCCGACGATGTAGCCGGTCTTGAGATCCTGCGACGTGCCGCCGGCGTTGGCCGACGCGATGCACACGATGGCGCCGACGCAGATGGCGATCGGCGAGTAGAAGTCGCCGGTCATGCCGAGGGCGACGAAGATGGAGCAGGTGAGAATCAGCGTGGCGATCGTCATGCCGGAAATCGGATTGGACGAGGAGCCGATCAGGCCGGTGATGCGCGACGACACGGTGACGAAAAAGAAGCCGAAGACGATCACCAGCAGCGACACGAGGAAGTTGCCCTGCGTCGGCATGCCCGGCATCACGGCCAGAAAGATCGCGAGCAGCACCGACCCGCCAACGACGATGGAGAGCGGCAGGTCGCGTTCCGTCCGCGCGGTGGCGGCGTCGCGGCCGGTACCGAAACCCTTGATGCTGTCGCGGAACGACGAGACGATTGTCGGGATCGTCCGCACAAGCGTGATGATGCCAGAGGCGAGCACCGCGCCGGCGCCGGTGTAACGGATGTACGCGCTCCACAGCTGCTGAGCGGTCATGTCCGCGATCCGCAGTCCGCTGGCGGGCACCGGCGGAAACGGACCGGGCATGTAGTTGCCGAGGATCGACAGCAACGGCAGCAGGACCATCCAGCTCAAGACACCGCCCGCGAACATCACGCCGGCGATGCGCGGGCCGATCACGTAGCCGACGCCCATGTACTCGGGCGAGATGTCGACGTTCAACGTGGCGTTGGGGAAGAAACTGGCGCGCGCCATGCTGTAGCCGATCGTCGTACGGAAGATCTGTACGATCCACGACAGCGATTTCCAGAGCGCGCCGATGCCGAGGCCGCTGAACACGGTCGCCGCCAGCGCACCGCCGCGCTCGCCGGCGATCAGCACGTCCGCACACGCCGCGCCTTCCGGGTACGGCAGCACGCCGTGCTCCTTGACGATCAGGGCCCGCCGCAGCGGCACCATCATCAGCACGCCGAGGATGCCGCCGGCGAAGGCGAGCATCGTGATTTGAAAGTAGGTGAAGTAGGCCGGGCCGCGGGGCGTCAGAAAAATGAGGGCCGGAATGGTGAACACCACGCCGCCGGCCACCGATTCACCGGCAGAACCGATCGTCTGGACGATGTTGTTCTCGAGGATCGTGGAGCCACCGAGCTTCTTCAGCACGGAAATGGCCAGCACGGCGATCGGGATCGAGGCGCTCACGGTGAGGCCCGCGCGCAGGCCGAGGTAGACGGTGGACGCGCCGAAGATCAGGCCGAAGAGCACGCCAATCACGACCGCCTTCAGCGTGAACTCGGCGGGCGACTGCCCGGCGGGCACGTACGGCTGGAACCGCGGCGGCTGGACGGCAGTGGCCATGAACGCGGATATTAGCATGAGCTTTTTGCTACAATCGCCGACGCTTGTGAAAACCTCGAACAAAGGCGCCAGGAGCAAGCACAGCCTCGATCAGGTCTCCGAGCTCACCACCAATCGCCTGTCCGTCTACCTGCGCTGCCTCAACGCGCTCGATGGTGCGGGAGTTCGGACCATCTCCTCGCAGGCGCTGGCCGAACAGTTCCATCTCAACGCGGCGCAGATTCGCAAAGACCTGGCGTACTTCGGCGAGTTCGGCGTGCGCGGCGTCGGCTACTACGTGCGCGATCTGAAGCGGCACCTGCGGCAGATCCTCGGCCTCGACCGTAAGCTGCGCGTCGCGATCATGGGCGCGGGCAATCTCGGGCTCGCCTTGGCCGATTACCCGGGCTTCCGGCTCGAGGGCTTCGAGATCGCCGCGCTGTTCGACAATCTGAGCGCGAAAGTCGGCCAGCAGTCGCGCAGCGGCGTGCCGATCTACGACATCCACGATCTGCGGAAGATCTCGCGCCGCGACAACATCCGCATTGCGGTCATCGCGGTCCCGACTGAATCCGCCCAGCACGTGCTCAATCTCGTGGTCGCGTCTGGAATCAAGGCGATCCTGAACTTCTCGCCCGGCACGCTCGAGATCCCCGACAATGTGAAGTTGAAGAGCGTCGATCTCACGGTGTCGCTCGAAAGCCTGTCCTTTTATCTGGCGCGGGGGGAGAGCGATGAGACATAAGGCAGGTGGGGCAGGTGGGGCAGGAAGGGCGGGAAGGGCAGGACGGGCTGGTGGGGCAGGTGGGGCAGGAAGGGCAGGACGGGCTGGTGGGGCAGGTAGGGCAGGAAGGGCGCTGACGCACGTCGACCAGCGCGGGCAGATCAAGATGGTGGACGTCGGCGGCAAGCCGGTCACCGATCGCGAAGCGGTCGCTCGTGGCTCGATCGCGATGTCGCGTGCGGCGCTGCGGATCGTCCGCAGCGGCGCCGTCAAGAAAGGCGACCCGCTGCAGACCGCGCGGCTGGCCGGCATCATGGCCGCGAAACAAACCTCGGCGCTGATTCCGCTCTGTCATCCGCTCGCCCTCACCAACGTCTACGTGGACCTCACGCCGACGAAGCGCGGCTACACCATCGAGGCGCGCGTGCGCACCAGCGGCCAGACCGGTGTGGAGATGGAAGCGCTCACCGCGGTCGCCGTTGCCGCGCTGACGATCTACGACATGGTCAAGGCGGTGGACAAGACCATGGTCATTGGCGACATCCGCCTGATGTCCAAGCGCGGCGGACGAAGCGGTGTGTACACGCGACCGTGAATATCCTCGTCGGCGTCATCAGCCCGTCTGCCGCGTGGATCATGCCGCGCGCCTACGTCGAACAGATTCGCCGTCAGTTCCCGCAGCACACGGTCCTCGAGGCGTGGGATCAGGAGACGATCCGCCGCCTGCTTCCTGAGGCCGATATCGCATTCACGCCCTACGTCGATCGCGACATCTTTCCGGGGCTCACGCGGCTCCGATGGATCCAGGCGCCCGCCGCGGGCGTCGGCCATCTGCTGTATCCGGAGATGCTCGCGAGCGCCGTGCTGCTGACGAGCGCGGGCGGCATCCGCGCGCGCTCGATTGCCGAGCATGTGCTCGGGGCGACCATCGCGCTGGCGCGGCAGTTTCCGTTGACGCTGCGCCATCAGGCCAGGCACGAGTGGATTCAGCATCAGCTCGAAGGCGGCGGCATGAGCACCATCCGGACGCTTCGCGGCGCCCGCATGGGGATCGTCGGGCTCGGCGCAATCGGTGTGGAGGTCGCGCGGCTGGCGGCGCCGTTTGGATTCCACGTGTCGGCGATTCGACGCCGGGCCACCGGTCCGCGGCCAGAGGGCGTCGAAGAGCTTCTGACGCCGGACGCGCTTCCGGCGCTGCTGGCCAGGAGCGACGTGCTCGTGCTCTGCGCGCCGCTGACGCCGGAGACCCGCGCGCTCATCGGCCGGCGTGAAGTCGCGCAGATGAAACGCGGCGCGTTGCTCATCAACGTCGGCCGCGGGAAGCTCATCGTCGATGAGGCCGTCGTCGAAGGACTGGAGTCAGGACAGCTCGGGGGTGCCGCGCTCGACGTGTTCACGCGCGAGCCGCTCGATCCAGCCAGTCCATACTGGGATTTGCCGAACGTGCTCATCACGCCGCATACGTCCGGCGCGATGGAAGACTATTACACCCCGCTCGTCGCGCTCTTCTCCGAAAACCTGCGCCGCTTCGAGCAGGGCCAACCGTTGCTGAACATCGTCGACAAGACCGCGGGGTATTAGTCCGGCTGAAGCCGGACTACATCTTGATGCATAATCGGGCGGCGTGAGGGCTCTTGCCGTACTCGCTGCAACGCTGATGATGATTGGACCGCCGCGTGTCCCTGGATTCGCCGCGCGGCAGGCGCCGGTTGCTGACGGTCTGCCGGTCGCCGGCTACACGATTCAGCACGTCTACCCGCACGATCCGGGCGCCTTCACCCAGGGACTCCAATATCTCGACGGCGTGCTGTACGAAGGCACCGGGCTCAACGGCCGGTCGTCGATTCGCAAAGTGAAGCTGGAAACCGGTGAAGTCCTGCAGAAGCGCGACGTCCCCGCCGCCTACTTCGGCGAAGGCATCGTCGTCTGGCACAAGCAGCTGATCGAGCTGACGTGGCAGTCGCAGATCGCGTTCGTTTACGATCGCGACACGTTCAATCCGACGGGAACCTTCCACTACGCGGGCGAAGGCTGGGGGCTGACGCACGACGAAGCGAACCTGATCATGAGCGATGGCAGTGCGTCGCTGCGCGTGCTCGATCCCGCGACATTTGCCGAACATCGGCGCATCAACGTCACGGCGGGCGGCGCGCCGGTCAGGAACCTCAACGAGCTGGAATTCGTGAAGGGCGAGATCTTCGCCAACGTCTGGCAGACGAACTACATCGCGCGTGTGTCGCCGGCGAGCGGGAAGGTGACCGGCTGGATCGACTTGCGCGGTTTGCTTTCCGCCGACGAAGCGCGTCAGGCCGACGTCCTCAACGGCATCGCCTACGATGCCGAGCACGATCGGCTGTTCGTCACAGGGAAACTGTGGCCGAAGCTGTTCGAAATACGGCTTCGATAAAATTCCAGGTTTCAGATTTCAAATTAACGTCAGCGTTGCCGATCTCAGGACCAGTGGCCCGTCCTCCCCGTATTATCGGTCGTCGCGCCTTGCCATCCGGGCGCCGCGCTCCGCGACCTGGTCCTCGTTCAACGTGGACAGGCCACTAGAGCGGCGGCGGCTCGATGTGAATGACCGCGTCGGCGATCTGCGGATACCGGCTCATGAGACGGTCCTTCACGACGTGCGAGATGGCGTGCGCCTCGGTCAGCCGCATATCCGCCGGGAGCCATACGTGCAGGTCCAGAAACACATGATCGGCCGACCCGCGCGTGCGGATCCGATGACACCCCAGCACGCCCGGCACGGCCATCACCACGCGCTCCAGGTCGGCATCGGCGATGACGATGCGATCGCTGAGGATGGCGGTGGCGGCGCGCGCGATCTGGAATCCGGCGTACCCGATGAAAACCGCGACGACGAGCGCCGCGATCGGGTCGAGAATCGGCAGGCCGAGCCGCGCGCCGGCGAGCGCGGCGAGAACGGTGAACGACGACCAGACGTCGCTGCGCGTCTGCATCGCGTCCGCCAGCAGCACTTCGCTCGCCAGCCGATTGGCTTCCCGGGACTCGTACGCGATCACGAACAGATTGACGCCGACTGTGACCAGCATCACGACGAAGCTGGCGATCGTGATCTCGTGCGGCGCCGCCCGGCCCGTGAGGTGGTTGAAGGCGTTCCGGAGCACTTCGACCATCACCAGCAGCAGGAATACCGCCACAGCTGCCGCCGCGACCGTCTCGTACTTCCGGTGGCCGTACGGATGATCCTCGTCCGGCGGTCGGCCAGCTGCCCGGATGCCGACGAGGCCCACGACGTTGGAGGCCGCGTCGGTGAGCGAATGGAAGCCGTCAGACAGGATGCTGATGGCGCCGGTGGAATAGCCGAGCGTGATCTTGGCGACCGCCACGCCGAGGTTCAAGACCAGTACGCGGACCAGCACGCGCGCGACGTCTCTGTAGCGGGAAACCCCGGGATTTGGGATTGGGGATTGGGGATTCGTCCCGAGCAGATCGGTCACGATTTCTCTGCGAACAAATCCCGAATCCCGAATCCCAAATCCCGGCTGTGTCAGAAAACCCGTGCCGTCGGAACCGGCCACCAGCGGATCTGGATCTTGCCGATGATGTACTTCTTCGGCACCATGCCCCAGGTGCGGCTGTCGGAGCTGTTAATCCGGTTGTCGCCCATCACGAAATAGTAGCCTTCCGGAATCACCTGCGGACCCCAGTCGTCGTGGCTGCGGAACTCAGCGGCGATGTAATCGTCGTTGAGCGGCACGTCGTTCACGTACACGCGGCCGTCCACAATCCGGACCGTGTCGCCCTCTTCCGCAATGACGCGTTTGACGAACGACTTGTCCGGATCGAGCGGGTAATAGAGCATCACGATGTCGCCGCGCCGCGGCTCGCTGATGCGATACACGAGTTTGTTGACGATCAGACGATCCTGATCCTCGAGCGTGGGCGCCATGCTCTGGCCTTCGACCCGCGCGACTTGAAAGCCGAAGGTCACGATCAGAATCGCGTAGACGGCGGCCGACACGAGCGTCCTGATCCACGCGATCAGCTCGTCTTTGATCTGGGCGAAGCGGATGCCCGGACTGGTCAGGCGCAGGTCCAGGGTTTGCCCCTCATGTAGCGCGACGGCTTCAGCCGAGCGTTCCCCTACAACTTCAGATACTCCCGCAGCCGGCGCGTCTGTGTCCGGCTCACCGGGATTTCCGTCGCCTTCTCGTCCTTCATCCGCAGAATGTAGTTCCGACTGAACCAAGGGACGATCTCCTTGATCTTGTTGATGTTCACCAGATGCGAGCGATGCACGCGCCAGAACACACTGGGATCCAATCGTGCGTGCAGCTCATCGAGCGTCCGATAGTTCGAGGTCCCGGCATGCTGGCCGGTGACGACGGTGATGCTTTCGTCGGCGAGCGATGCGTAGATGATCTCTTCGGCCTGCACGAGCAGAAAGCGCTCGCCCACTTTGATCGCCAGCCGTTCGCGCCGGCTCTGGCGCTCGGCGACCAGCTCGATCAGCTTCTCGAGTTGATCGCGCGTCCCGGCCGCCGCACCGGCGGCCCCAGCCGCCGTGCTGGCGGGGCGCTCGGACTCGATCCGCCGGCGCGCGCGCTGGACGGCGACGTCCAGCCGCGCCGGATCCACCGGTTTCAGCAGGTAATCCACGGCGTTCACCTCGAACGCCTCGATCGCGTGCTGATCGTAGGCGGTCACGAAAATAATGTGCACCGCCGCGTGCTTGTCCAGCATCCGGCGCGCAACTTCGAAGCCCGTGAGGCCCGGCATCTGCACGTCGAGGAAGACGACGTCGGGCCGCAGCCGCTCGATCGTGGTCAGCGCCTCGACCCCGTTGCCCGCCTGTCCGATGATTTCAACGCCGCCGACCTCGCCAAGCAGGTAGCCCAGCTCGTCGCGGGCGAGCTGCTCGTCGTCGACCAGTACGGCGCGCAATGCGTCGTCCATGTTACGCCGTCACTCGTTCGGGCACGGCAAGCTCTGGAATCTCGACGCTCGCCCGCGTGCCTTTGCCGGGAACGCTGGTGAGCTTCAACTGGTAATTCGCGCCGTAGATCGTGCGCAGCCGCTCGTTGACGTTGCTCAGGCCGATCCCGCCGCCGAACGCCTGCTCGAGGCGCTCCTCGGTCATGCCGAGGCCATCGTCGTGCACCTCGATGATGGTGTGCCCGGCGCGGATGCTCGTGGTGATGGTGATGCGTCCGCCGCCGACCTTGCTCGACAAGCCGTGCTTGATGGAGTTCTCCACCAGCGGCTGCAGGATCATGCTGGGGACGACGATGTCGAGCGTGTCGGCGCTGATGTGCTTCTCGACCGTGAGCTGCGGGCCGAAGCGCACCGACTCGATATCGAGATATTCGTCGATCGACTCCAGTTCCTCGCGCAGCGTGACGAAATGATCGGTGCTGCGCATCAGCCGCCGCAGCAGGCCCGACAAGCGGATGATCAGCGTACGCGCCGTTTCCGGCTGCGTCCGGATCAGCGAGGAGATCGAGGCCAGCGTGTTGAACAGGAAGTGCGGGCTGATTTGATTGGCGAGCGCTTCGATCTTGGCCGCGAGGAGCAGCTTCTCCTGTTCCTGCAAGCGATGCTCGATGCGTGCGTTGTTCCAGATCTTGATCGGCGTCGCCACGGCGAGCACCGTGGCCAGCAGCACGACGATCAGCGTCCACGGCGCCGCGGCGGCGGAGGGCAGATAGAACAGGCGGTGATGGACGCTCCAGCGCGAGCCGAGGCCCTGCCGCAGGAGCTCGAGCGCGATCGGCGCAAGCAGCAGCATGACCTGCCAGTCCACCTGCAGGGTGCGCACCATTTTCCACGTGCGGCGCAGGAGGCTCGAGAAGACGAACGGGGAGAAATGCCAGATCGCTTCTTTGGGGCACAGCTCGCGGAGCCCGCCCCCCGCAAATCCGCAGCCGACCGCGAAGGGGAGTGCGCCCCATTCGCCGTTGGCGAGTGGAGGCAGGCCGACCATGAGGCCGACGGTGGCGCCGGCGTAGGGTCCGGCGATCAGCCCTGCCAGAAGGGAGCCTTCGAGGGTGAGGTCCGCCGCGTCGTAGTGCAGCAGCAGGCGTGACACGACGCCGGCGGCGAGTGGGATCCCGAGGCTCAACGAGAAGATGAGCCGGTCGGGCCAGTCACGGCGTTCGAAGATCAGAATGTGCCGGAACCGCCGGTACCGCACGAGCATCGTCGCCAGCGCAGCCATGACCGCCAGCTTCACGACGAGCGTCGTCAACAGGATCTGCTCGCCGGAGAGGATCGTCGGCTCCTGCATGGATTTACATTGATCTTATCGGCCGGGTAAACTGAGGGCAATGGCTGTCATTCGTCCCCTCCTCGTCGGCTTCGCGACCACGTTCAAGCATATGTTCAAGAAGCCGATCACGGTGAACTACCCGGAGCAGAAGGTTCCCGTGTTCCCGAAATACCGCGGCAAACAGGTGCTGATGCGCGACGAGAACGGCCTCGAGAAGTGCGTGGCGTGCGGCCTGTGTTCGGTCGCGTGTCCCGCAGACGCCATTTACCTCGAAGCCGCCGAGAACGACGGCTCAGTTCAGGCCGGGCCGCGCTACGCCTCGGTCTATCAGATCCACAAGACGCGCTGCATCTTCTGCGGCTACTGCGAGGAAGCCTGTCCCGTCGGCGCGATCTTCATGGGCAAAGACTACGAGCTGGCCGTCTACAGCAAGGAAGACTTCGTGTGGGACAAGGCCGATTTGCTCGTTCCGGCGTCTACCGCGCCGGGGGGTGCCTAAGTGGGATTCGGGACTTGGGATTCAGGATTCGCCCGTGGACCGATTGCCAACAGGCGAATCCCAAATCCCGAACCCCAAATCCCTTCTTGAGATGCAGATCGGCGCTCTCGGCGACATTCACGGCGCGTTCGACACTGTTCAAGACATCATGCGGCGGCATCCGGACGTGCCGCTCTGGCTGCAGGTCGGCGATGTCGCGACGAACGACGGCGAGTACTTCACGCCGATCGCGCCGCTGTACTGGATCAAAGGCAACAACGAAGACTTCGACGTGATCGCGGCGGCCATGGCGGGCCGAGCCCTCGCGCCGACGCTGCACTATCTCCCGAATGGCGGCCCGCACCTGGCGGGACCCTGGCGGATCGCCGCGCTGGGCGGCACGTTCGCACCGAGCTGGTATAGCACGCCGCCCTCGGCGCTGCCGCCGTCGAAAGGGCGGAAGACGACCGCGACGACCGTGAAGCTCGGGAAGAGCCGTGATGACAAGCGGCGGCACTTCGTGCGCGAGGAAGTGCTGGTGTGCAAAGCGCTGACGAACATCGACGTGTTTCTCACGCACGAGGCGCCCCGCCCGTTCTATCCCGTCGGCCGCCGCATCGACGCCGGCAAGACGGTCCTCAATGACGTGCTTGCCGCCATGCGTCCGCGTCTCCACCTGTTCGGCCACCATCATGAGTTCACCGACACGGTGCGGCAGGGTACCCGCTCACTCGGGCTCGACGTCGTCACGAAGTCGTATCTGCTGATCGACGCCGCGACGTTCCGCTGCGATCGGCTGGATACGTAACTTACAATTGGGGAGTTGTCCAAGTCCTTCCTCGATTCTCTCCACGATCGCGTCCTGGTCTGCGACGGCGCCATGGGGACGATGCTGTACGCCAAAGGCGTCTTCATCAACAAGAGCTTCGACGCGCTCAACCTCACGCAGCCGGATCTCGTCGCCGGCGTGCACGAGGATTACATCCGCGCGGGCGCGGACATCATCGAGACCAACACGTTCGGCGCGAACCGGATCAAGCTTGGATCGTTCGGCCTTGGCGACCGGCTGCAGGCGATCAACGAAGAGGGGGCGCGCATCGCCCGGCAGGCGGCCGGCTCGTCGGGCGGCGCCGCGTATGTGGCCGGTGCCATCGGTCCGCTCGGCATTCGCATCGAGCCGTGGGGCAAGACCGGCGTCGATGAAGCGCGCGAATACTTCCGCGAGCAGGCGCAGGCGCTGGCCGACGGCGGCGTCGATCTGTTCATCCTCGAGACGTTCCGCGACCTGAACGAGATCGGCGCCGCGATTGATGCGGTGCGCGGAGTGTCCAGCCTGCCGATCGTCGCGCAGATGACCACCGAAGAGGACGGCAACACGCTCGACGGCACGCCCCCAGAGAAGTTCGCCCCCGAGCTCGAGCGCCGCGGCGCCACGATCGTCGGGATCAACTGCGCCGTCGGCCCCGCGCCGATGCTGGAGACGATCGAGCGGATGTCCGCGGTCACGAAGCTGTATCTGTCGGCGCAGCCGAACGCCGGCAAGCCGCGCGACGTCGAGGGGCGCAACATCTATCTCTGCTCGCCTGAGTACATGGCGTCGTACGCGCGCCGCTTCATCCTGCACAACGTCCGCATCGTCGGCGGCTGCTGCGGGACGACGCCGGAGCACATCCGGCAGATCAAGACGGCGGTGCGCGGGCTCGCGCCCACGGCGGCGCGACCGGCGGCGGCCCCCGCCCCGCGTCCGGCGCCGGTGATCACCACGCCGCCCGTCGACCGCGAGCACAAGTCGCGGCTGGCGCACGCCATGACGCGCGGCCGTTTCGTGGTTGCCGTCGAACTGCTGCCGCCGCGCGGCTATCAGGCCGACGTGGCGATCGAGCGGGCGCGTGCCTTGAAGATCAGCGGCGTAGACGTGATCAATATTCCCGATGGCCAGCGGGCCGGCGCGCGGCTCAGTGCACTGTCGCTCGCCGTGTTGATCGAGCAGCAGGCGGGAATCGAAACGCTTTTGCACTATGCGTGTCGCGACCGCAACCTGCTGGGCATCCAGTCCGATCTGCTCGGGGCGCACGCGATGGGGTTGCGCAACCTGCTGCTGATCACCGGCGATCCGGGACGCGTGGGCGACTATCCAGACGCCACCGCCGTCTTCGACGTCGATTCGATCGGTCTCACTAACGTCGTCACGCGCCTCAATCATGGCTGCGACGTGGGCGGCCAGGCGATCGGCGCGCCGACGGCGTTCCACATCGGTGTGTCGGTGAATCCGGCGGCGTCGAACCTGGATGAAGAGCTCAGGCGATTCGATTACAAGGTGGGCGCCGGCGCCGAGTACGTGATCACCCGGCCGATTTTCGACGTCCGCGGATTCGAGGCGTTCCGGAAGCGGATTGAGTCGGCCCGGCTCCCAGTGATCGCGGGCGTCTTTCCGTTCGAGAGTGCGCGCAACGCGGAGTTCATGGCCAACGAAGTGCCGGGCGTCCGCGTGCCCGAGGCGCTGCTCGATCGCATGCGCCAGGCCGGCGAACCGGACGCCGCGGCAGGCGAAGGGATAGCGATCGCCCGCGAGATCGCGCACGAACTGCGCGGATCTGTGCAAGGTGTCCAGGTCTCCACCGCCAGCGGCAACATCGACGCGGCCCTGGCCGTCGTCGATGGACTTCGCTGAGAGAGCGGATGTATAGTCGCAGGGCTGTGCTCGCCCCGCGTAGCATCAGCGTGGGAAGGTTCCAGATTCTGGCAGGCGACGACCGCTGCTGAGGCATTTGATGGGCTTATTCGAGGCACATAGTACGCGCGACACCGAAGAAGTCATCGGTTCCGACGCCGCGACACGCGCCCTCTCGGTGACCGTCGTCGAGAACGCCTTCGTCAATCGCGTGTATGAGAACCTCGCGTGGTTCTACGATTTCACGTTCGGTCCGGCCCTGCATCCCGGCCGCGTCGACTCGATTCAGCGGATGGCCATCAAGCCCGGCGATCGCGTGCTCGAAGTGGGCGTCGGCACCGGCATCAACGCGGTGTTGTATCCGCGCGACTGCACCGTCACCGGCGTGGATCTGTCGAGCTCGATGCTCGAGAAAGCGCACGAGCGCATCGCGCGGAAGGGCGTGCGAAACGTGCGGCTGCTCGAGATGGACGCCGCGAATCTGAAATTCGCCGACGACAGCTTCGACATCGTGTACGCGCCGTATGTGATCAGCGTGGTGCCCGATCCGGTCGCCGTCACCCGCGAGATGCGCCGCGTCTGCCGCCCCGGCGGCCGCATCATCATCCTGAATCATTTCCGCAGCAAGAGCCGCGTGGGCGCCTGGCTCGAGCGGATGATCGCCCCGTTCACGCTCTATCTGGGCTTCAAGTCCGACCTCGATCTGCCGGCTTTTCTCGTCCAGGCCGAGTTGAAACCGGTGTCGATCGAGAAGGTCAACATCCCGCGCATCTGGTCGCTGGTCACCTGCGTGAAAGACTGAGCGCCACTCCCGCCGCGCGTTCCCGGATTCTCCCTCCGTACCGTCCACCACACCTCAGTGTTCCTGGAGTGGCCAGATCACTCGGGCGATGGCGTGTGACACTCGCCGCCACTGCTGTTCCTCCGTCGACAGTCGGTGCTTGCCCGAGGCGGTGAGCCGGCAGTACCGGAATTCGCGGTTGCGCGTCTTGTGCACCTCCCAGCTCGACGCGATCCAGCCCTTGCGGACGAGGCGGTGAAGGGCCGGGTAGAGGGAACCGTGCTCGATCTGCAGCACGTCCTCGGTGGTGCGCTGAATGTGCTTCGAAATATCGTGCCCGTGGGCCGGGCCCCATTGCAGTGTGCGCAGAATCAGCATGTCGAGCGTGCCGCGCAGCAGCGCCTCGCGCCTGGCCGCCTTCTTCGTCATGGTCGGGAGGCTACGATGGCCATGGTAGGAAATCTACTATGCCGAGACGCTCGGCTGAAGCCTTCCCGCCTCCGCTCGTCTATTGCTTGTGCGAGCTTCGGCGCGCAGGCGCGAGATGTCCGTCGAATGGTCTTCAGCTCTCCAGATTGGGCGGACGGAGGAGATGGAATCGGGCCGCATCCTGATACGCCTTGGCCAGCGCGAGAATCGGCATCTCGCCGAACGGGCGCGCGAAGAACGTCATGTTCGTCGGGCTGCCGGTCTCGCTGAAGCCGTTCGGTACGTTGATCGCCGGATAGCAGGCCAGGTTCGCCATCGTCGAGTGCCGCTGCGTCGGTGTTTGAGGCCGCTCGGTCTGCGGCGCGCTTTCAGCCGCGCCTGGAGCGCTCCCTCGACCCGGACCGCCGCGGCCGTTGTTGTTCGAGGCGACGACGTACACGTCCACGTGCGCGGTCGCTTCGGCGAGCTTCATCATCATCATCATGCGGACGCGCTGGGATTGCAGGTACTCGACCGCCGGGATCAGTCGGCCGTTGGCCCTCCCGCCGCCGCGCGCCTCCTTCATGCGTCCGCTCCGCGCGTACTCGTCGAAGAACGCGGTCGACTCGACGCTCAGGCCGCCGACATTGACCGGCATGTCCGGCACCGTCACGGGAACGAACGTCGACACACCGATCGACCGCAGTACACCGAGCGCCTGCTCCGCGTTCCGTTTCGCGGCGGCGTTGGTCAGCTCGTCGAACGACTCCTTGATGTAGCCGACCCGCAGCGTCTTGACGTCGAGTTGCGCATTCCAATTGAACGGGACGTCCGAGACGCTCATGTCGCGGCCGTCGGGTTTCGCGATGGCCTCCATGACGATCGCGCAATCTTCCGCATAGCGACAGATCGGGCCGAGGCGATCCTGCGTCCACGACAGCGCCATCACGCCGTAGCGGCTGACCCGGCCGAACGTCGGACGCAGCCCCGCGAGTCCACAGCGCGCCGACGGACTCAGGATCGACCCGCTCGTTTCGCTGCCGATGCCGAACCCGATGCAGCCGGCCGCAGTGGCGGACGATGGCCCCGCCGACGACCCACTCGATCCCTGCGACGGATCCCACGGGTTCATCGTCTGACCGCCGAACCATTGATCGCCGCTGGCCAGTTCGCCGGTCGCGACCTTCGCGATCAACACGGCGCCCGCCTCGCGCAGCATCTCGACGACACTGGCGTCGTACTCGAACGACTGATCTTTGAAGGCCGGCGACCCCCACGTGGTCTTGAAGCCTTTCACCGAAATGATGTCCTTGGCGCCCCACGGAATGCCGTGGAGCGGACCTTTGTATCGGCCCGCCGCGATCTCGGCGTCCGCCCGCGTCGCCTCGGCGCGGCCGTGCTCGTCGAGGAAGGTCACGACGTTGTTCAAGCGGCCGTTGTACCGGTGCAGGCGCGCGAGATACATGTCGGTCAGCTCGAGCGAGCTGACCTGCCGCGTGCGCACGAGCTCCGCCAGATGGCGGACGGGCCAGAAGGCCGCTTCTTCGAGATTCGCCGGCCGTTTCACCGCAGGTGGCAGGCTCAGCGTGAACGGCCGCTTCGTCCTGTCGACCTCCATGCCGGGCACGATCGGATTGAAGTGAAACGGCGGAGAGACGTCGTTCGGAATGTGAATCGCCCGCAGCTCCTGATAGCGCTTCAGGTTCTGGTTGGCGGCGTCGACCATCGCCGTCCGTTCGGCTTCGGTGAGCTCCACGCCGGAGAGCTTCAGCGCGTCGGTGATCATCGCGAGGGTGATCGTCTGCGTGCCCGCATCCTGCATCCGCGCCCAGAGCACGCCTGGCGCGAGCGTCGTGCCCAAACCGACGCTCGCAAAATAGGTCATGAACCTTCGTCTGCTGTCATTCAAATCCGCCATCGGTGTCCCTCCGGAATGCATGTGCGCTCCAGGCCCGTCATTCGCGTCAGGGGAGGCTAGTCGATTCGCCCGGTCTGGCCGGCGTGTGAACCGGCCGCCGGCGCGCGTGCGTCGCCTGCTCGAAGCTGAATCCGAGCGCCAGCAGCTTGGACTCGCTGAACGCCGGGCCGAAGAACGACAGGCCGACCGGCAGATTCTCGCCAGTGAATCCGGCGGGGACGATCAGATCGGGATAGCCGGTCAGATTGGCGATGTTGGTGGCCGAGGGCGCGCCACCGCCGCCGTTTCTCGCGCCCGTTTCGGCAATCAGCCCGGGCCGCCGCGACGATGTCGGGTACACAATCGCATCGAGTTGCTGCGAGGCGATGATCCCGTCGATCGTCGCACGCACGAGAGGCAGGCCGTAGTCGCGGACCGCCGTGTAGCGATAATCGTCCATCGTGCCGCTGGCCGCCTCCTGCTTGAAGAGGGCCCAGCGGCTCGGATTTGGGCCCGCGCCGTCTGCGCGCGGGCCGTTGAATCGATTCGCGCGATCGATCAGCTCGGCGAGCGTCTTCGGAGAGCCTGGTCCAAGCGTCGCGAGGTACTGCGCGATCTGCACCGGAAACTCGGGGTAGCGGATGGCGGTGTAGAACTCCTCCTTGGCGTTGAGCAGCCACTTCGGATACCGCACGTCCACGACGGTTGCGCCCGCCTTCCTCATGGCATCGAGCGACGCGTCCACGACCCAATCGACGTCGGGGTCCGCACCGAGAAAATCGCGCGCGACGCCGATCCGGGCGCCTTTCAACGCATCGGCCTTCAGATATTTTGTGTAATCAGTCTCGAACTTGCCGTCGCTCTTCTTCGTGGCCGCGTCCGCCGGATCGACGCCGGTCATGATGCCGAGGGCCACGGCGACATCCGCCACGCTGCGCGCCATCGGTCCGCCGGTGTCGAAGCTCAAAGAGAGCGGGATGATGCCGCTGCGGCTGAGCAGTCCATGCGTCGGTTTCAAGCCGACGATGCCGTTCGACGTCGACGGCCCTCGGATCGAGCCGCCGGTGTCTGTTCCCATGCCGAGCGGCGCGTACGCCGCGGCGATCGCGGCGCCTGTTCCTCCTGACGATCCCGAGGGCGTGCGGGTCAGGTCGTGGGGATTGAGCGTCTGTCCGCCGAGCGAGCTGTGCGCGCCTCCGGAGGCGAACTCGGACATGTTCAGTTTCGCGAGGATGATCGCGCCGGCCGCTCGAAGCTTCTTCACCACGAACGCATCGTCGGGCGGAATGGATCCTTCGAGCAGCACCGAGCCGCCAGTGGTCGGCATGTCGAACGTGTTGTAGTTGTCCTTGAGGACGACGGGAATGCCGTGAAGCGGCGATCGCGGTCCCTTCGCCTTGCGCTCGGCGTCGAGCGCGCGTGCCGTCTCGAGCGCCTTGGGATTGAGGGTCAGCACGGCGTGCAGCGATGGTCCTTGCCGATCGTACGCCTGGATGCGTGCGAGACAGAGCTGCACCAGCTTTTCGGATGTCAAGGCGCCGGTGTCGAACGCGTGGTTGATATCGGGAATCGTCAGGGCGTCGAAGTCGACGGTCTTCGCCGCTCGTGCCGGCGCCAACGCCGCGGCGAGAAACAGGGCGACGAGAAGTGGGAACCACGCGAATCGCATGATGCGACGTTCTTGTCTCATGACCGTCTCCGTTAGTGAGCTATTGGCGCGGCACGCGGAACGCAGGAATCGCACCATGCGGAGAATTGTCTTCGCAACTCCGCGCGGCGTGTGCGCTCACGACGCAACCCGCGCTTTACGACGCCGCGCCGAAGGGCTGCTCGATCGATGGACTTTGCGGCGTGAACAGCTCCGCGCCATTGGCGGTGATGTGCATATCGTCCTCGAGCCGCACGCCGAACTCTCCGCGAATGTAGATGCCCGGCTCGTCGCTGAACACCATGCCCGGCTGCGCGGTCAGCGCCTTCTGCCACCCGAACATGTTGTTCTTCACGAGATACGGCCATTCGTGCCCGTCCATGCCCATGCCGTGGCCAAGACGATGCGAGAAGTATTTGAAGCCCGGCCCGTAGCCGGCCTCCACGATCACCTTGCGCGCGGCCGCGTCGATCGATTCGAGCGGCGCGCCAGGCCGCGCCGCCTTCAGCGCCGCGCTCTGCGCCTGATGGACGATGTCGAACACCTTCTTCATCTTGTCGGTGGCCTTCCCCAGGACGAACGTGCGCGTGATGTCTGACTGGTACCCCTCGACCGTGCAGCCATCGTCGATCATGATGATCGTGCCTTCGCGGATCGTCTGCGGCGTGATCGACCCGTGGGGCAGCGCGGTGTATTCGCCCACCTGGATGCTCGCGAAGCCGGGGAAGCCCAGACGCGCGTACGCGGATCCGATGAGGCCGCTCACCGTGTTCTGCGTCATCCCCTCCGACAGCGCATGAAAGACGGCCTCGTACGCCTTCAGCGTCACGTGGCAGGCCAGGTTGATCAGGGCGAGCTCGTGACTGTCCTTGATCATCCGGCAGCCGGCGGTGACCGGCGTTGCGCTCGTCACGTGCAGCGACGGCGCCGCGCTGGCGACGCTGTCGGCGAAGACGAACTTGCTCGTCTCTTCGATGCCGAGCCGGCCCGACGCGATGCCGCGATCCTTGAGCCCCTGGGCGACGCGCTCGAACGGGCTTTCGTCTTCATTCCAGGTCCGCACATCCGTCTTCGCCAGCGGACCGAGCGCAAGCTGCTCGTGCGCGCGATCCTCCTCGAACGCCGGGCACACGCAGAACGGCTCGCCCTTCACGGGGATCACGACGGCGAACAGCCGCTCGCTGTTGCCCCAGCGGACGCCGGTGAAATAGACGAGCGACGTGCCGCCGGTCAGCATGATCGCGTCGATCTTCTCGTTGGCCATCAGCTGCTGCGCACGGGTGATGCGCGCGCGCCGTTCGTCACTGGTGATCGGCGTCGCCTGGCTCTTCATCGAGGTCAGGGCCGCGATGCTCGGCGGCAGGATCCCCGCGTCGCCGCCAGCGCCACGCCCACGCTGCGCCGAGAGCTTGGTGACCGACAAGCCCGCCGCCGCGCTCGCCAGCCACAGAAAATTGCGCCGATTCAACATGCACGGCTCCTGTTAATTACCAACTTACCAACTTACCAACTCACCAATTTACCAACTCACCAACTCACCAACTCACCAACTTACCAATTTACCAACCTACCAATTACCCGATCACCCACTTGACGATCTTCTGCGCTGCCACCTCCGCGCCGTCGACGCGCGGGTGCTCGCGAGGAATCGGTTGGGCGGACAATGCACGCACGGCGTCCGCCCACCGGCCGGCGCGCAAATCTTCCTGCGAAAGGTAGCGACACCGCAAGATCCGCGGCATCTGCTCCACGAACACGTCGTATTCGGCAAAACGGCCACGGGAAGAGTAGAGGAGCGCCGTGTCGTTGGCCACACATTCCGAGACGATACCGTAGCCCGGCTTGCTGACGACGACGTCGGCCGCCGCGACGAGGTCCTCATGGCGCAGGCCGTGTGCGAGACCGCAGTCGGCGGTCAGCAGCATGAAATCGTCTGAGGCCGCGATTGTGCCGTACGGCAGATCGAGACCAAAGCCCCCGAACGATGCGAGCACCGCCAGCCGATCGGCCGGCACGCCGAGCGCCTGCCGAGCAGCGGCTCTTCCGCGCGACGATCGCCGCGCAATGAATGGAATGTCTTCGGTGACGGGGCGCATCGCGTCGAAGCCGCCATGCAGCGGAAGCCGCAGCGCGTGCGTCGCCTGTGCGTAGGCGCTGCGAATCGCGTCGACGACGCCGGGCGCGAACCGATCAAAGGCCGGATAGCCGTCGTAGATCCAATCCCACGTGAAATTGCCGATGGCCACCGACGGCACGCCGGCGCGAGCCGCGGCCTCAAAGGCCAGCGGCGGGATGTCGCCGAGGACGATGGCCGCGTCCAACCGGCGCACGATCGCAGCCTCCTCCGCGGCACGGCGATCGAAGTCGGCATGGAATGCCGCCGCGCGCCGCGCCGTATTTTCCTCATCCACCTGCAGGCTGTCGATCTGCGCGACGCCGGTGTCGGTTTCGAGCGGCTGCGTCTCCACCGCCACCCCAGCCAGCGAGCTGAACGCCCAACTTGGCGCCGCTGTCCGTACGATGAACTGCCAGTTGCTCCGCCGCGCCGCGAGCGCTGCGATCAGTGCCGCGTCGCGCGTGGCGTGCCCGAAGCCATGGCCGGAGACATAGACAACGACGGTGGTCATGACCCTGAGTGTCAGATTTCAGATGGCAGATTTCAGATTGGCCGGCACAAGTGAAGCCGAAATTCTACGCGGGCTGAGGCCGCGGCAGCGCGACTTTGAGCACCTCTTCGAGCGTATGCACCGGAATGAACTGCATGTCCTGCCGGACTTCCGCCGGCAGCTCGGCGAGGTCGGGCTCGTTGCGCGCGGGCAGGATGAATGTCTTGATGCCATGCCGCCGCGCGGCGAGCGCCTTTTCGCGGATGCCGCCGACCGGCAGCACGAGACCGCTCAACGTGATTTCGCCGGTCATCGCGACGTCTTCGCGGATTGGCTCGTTGCGCGCCGCAGAAAGAATCGCCGTGGCGATGGTCACTCCGGCCGACGGCCCGTCCTTTGGAATGGCGCCCGCTGGCACGTGCACGTGTAGATCGTGGTTGTCGAGAAAATCGGGCGCGACGCCGAGCTCTTTGGCCTGTGCGCGGATGTGACTCAACGCCGCGCGCGCCGATTCCTGCATCACGTTGCCCAGTTGCCCGGTGAGAATCAGGTGACCGTGTCCACCAGGCAGCAGGCTGGCCTCGATGAACAGGACGTCGCCGCCGGTCTCGGTCCACGCCACGCCGGTCGCGACGCCCGGTCGCGACACGCGAAAGGCCACTTCATCGTGAAAGCGCGGCGGCCCGAGATATTCCGGCAGGCTCGCCGCCGTGACGACCGTCGGAGCGCCCGACGCGCCGGACGAAGCGACGCGGGCGGCGATCTTGCGCAGCACCGTGCCGATCTGCCGCTCGACGCTCCGGACGCCCGCTTCGCGCGTGTAATCCGAAATGATCCGACGTATCGCGTCGTCGTCGATCTGCACCTGATCGGCCTTCAGGCCGTGCTCGTCGAGCTGACGCGGAATCAGATAGCGGCGGGCAATGGGCAGCTTCTCTTCCTCGCTGTAGCCGGCGAGCGCAATGATCTCCATGCGGTCGAGCAGCGCGGGATGGATCGTCCCCAGCTGATTCGACGTGGCGATGAAGAGCACGCGCGACAGATCGACGTTGATCTCGAGGTAGTGATCGCGGAACGCGTGGTTCTGCGCCGGGTCGAGCACTTCGAGCAGCGCCGCCGCCGGATCCCCTTGAAAGCCCACGCTGATCTTGTCGATCTCGTCGAGCATGAACACCGGGTTCATCGCGCCGGCCTGCTTCAGGGCCTGGACGATGCGGCCGGGAATGGCGCCGATGTACGTCCGCCGGTGTCCGCGGATCTCCGCCTCGTCGCGGATGCCGCCGAGCGAGATGCGCACGAACTTGCGGTTCATCGCGCGCGCGATCGACTGGCCCAGCGACGTCTTCCCTACGCCGGGAGGTCCGACGAAGCAGAGGATCGGCCCTTTGATCCGGCCGGTGCCGTGTTGCTCCGCCTTGAGCTTCTGCACCGCCAGGTACTCGACGATGCGCTCCTTGACCTTGTCCAGGTCGTAATGATCCTGATCGAGCGCCTCGCGCGCAGCCACCGGATCGAGGCGATCCTCGGTCGTCACCGACCAGGGCACGTCGAGCACCCAGTCGATGTACGTGCGGATCATCTGATACTCGGGCGACGCGGGCGTCATGCGCTCGAGCCGGTCGATTTCGCGGCTCGCGATTGTCCCCACCTCTTCGGGGAGATGCGCATCGGCCAGTCGCTGACGGATCTCCTGCGCTTCGGGCTTCTCGCCTTCGCCGAGCTCGTCCTGGATCGCTTTCAGCTGCTGGCGCAGAAAATACTGACGCTGCGCGTCCGTCATCTCCTGCTGCGCGGCTGATTCGATCTTCCCCTTCAGCTCGAGCAGCGCAATCTCGCGATTGAGCGCGTCGGCCACCGTCTTGAGCTTGGCAATCAGCGCCTCCGCCTCGAGAATTTGCTGCTTTTCTTCGGCCTTCATGTCGAGCAGGCTCGAGAGCAGGTAGGCGAGGCGCAACGGGTCGTCGATGCCCGCCACGATGCCGCGCAGTTCCTGCGACAGGCCGCTCGTGACAGCGAGCGCCCGATCGATCAGCTCCTGCAGCCGCCGCACGTACGCGTCGACTTCAATCGTGCGCTCGACGGCTTCCGGCAGCGGCGACACCGTCGCCGTCATCGTCAGGCCCGACTTGCTGACGACGTCGGCCCGCGCCCGCGCCAATCCTTCGACGATGATGTGGATGCCGCCGTTCGGCACCTTGGCCATCTGACGGATCGCCGCGATGGTGCCGACCTTGCGCAGATCCTCGGGCGTCGGGTCGTCCTGGTCGCTGTTCTGCAGAACGAGGAACACGAGCCGATCGCCGGTCAGCGCGCGGTTCACCGCATCGATCGACTGTGGACGGTTAATCGCCAACGGCTGGAGCGTCAAGGGAAAGACGACGGTCTGCCGCAGGGCCAGGACGGGGAGCTGGCTGGGATAGGTGCGCGCCGGTTCGGTCGCCATCGGTTGATTATACGGGGAAGGGATTTGGGGCTCGGGATTCGGGATTCGGATGCGGGATTCGGATTCGCATACGCGGCTGACATTCTGGAAAACGTCGCGTCGTGATGGCGCATCGGATCGCGATTCCGAATCGCGATCAGCCCAAATTCCAACGAATGTCCGCTCCGACTGCTCTCCCGAATCCCTCCCGAATCCCCAATCCCGAATCCCGAATCCCGTAGAGTATGATCTCCCGATGGCGCTCGACGAACGCGACTTTTTCAACAGCAAGACCGAAACGCGAACAGACAAGCTGAACTGCCCGCGCTGCAAGCGCGTGAACGAATATCAGATGCGCTGGGTCGTTCGGACACGCAAGGACCGCATGCCGTCTGGCGCCGACGAGCGCGATCGCGCGATGTACGCCAAGCTGCGCGACTACATGATCCGCGTCGACGATGCCGTGACGTGCAAGACGTGCGGAAAGAAGTTCGACATCCCGTCCCAGCACTCGATGGTGTTCATCGAGAAAGGCGCGCCGGTGTCGAGCGCCGGCGTGGTCGACGACGATGACGACTCGAGGTTCAACCGATGAGCCTGAGCCCGCTGACGCGTGCCGATTTCGAAACCGCCCGGCGCATCGTTGCACCGCACATCTACAAAACGCCGATGCTGACCTCGCGCATCCTGAGCGAGCAGACAGGCTTCGACGTCCGGCTCAAGGCCGAGATCTTTCAGAAGACCGGCTCGTACAAGATTCGGGGACCGCTCAACAAATTCACGCACCTCAGCGACGAGCAGAAGCGGCGCGGCGTCGTCTGTTCGTCGGCCGGCAATCATGCGCAGGGCGTGGCGCTGGCCGCGAAGCTGAATGGCATGCACGCGGTGGTGTGCATGGCGGAGAACGCGACGCCGTCGAAGATCGCGGCGACGCGGGGCTACGGCGCCGAGGTCGTGCTGCACGGCACGATCTGGGATGAAGCGAACGAGAAGGCCAGGCAGTTGGTTGAAGAGCGCGGCCTCACCTACATTCATCCCTTCGACGACCCGCAGCTCGTGGCGGGCCAGGGGACTCTGGGCCTCGAAGTCTACGAGGACTTTCCAGAGGCGGATGTCGTGATCGTGCCGATCGGCGGCGGCGGATTGATCTCCGGCGTCTCGATGGCGCTGAAGGCGATGAATCCCCGGGTGAAGATCGTCGGCGTCGAGTCGTCCGGGGCGCCGGGCATGCAGAAGAGTGTCGAGGCGGGACACGTGGTCACGCTGGACCGCGTCGACAGCATCATCGACGGCTTGCGGGTCAAGCGGGTCGGCGAGTATACGCGCGAGGTGGCGAGCCGCTTCGTCGACGAGATCGTGACGCTGCCCGACAGCGATATGTTCGACGCCGTGATCTGGATCATGGCGCACTGCAAGCTCGTGGTCGAAGGGGCTGCCGCGGCGCCGGTGGCGGCGCTGCTGCACCAGAAGGTCAAGATGCCTGCCGGCTCCAAGGTGGTCTGCGTGCTCAGCGGCGGCAACGTGAATCTCGACCAGCTCCGGGGGATGAAGTGGAACTGAGGATTTGAGGCACTAGAGTATTTTCAGAAAACGTAAGGCACGACCCGCCAGCGTACGCGCCGCTGATAACGGCGGTACTCATCTCCGAAGGTGTTTACCAGCGACCGCTCCTCCCAGGAGACCGCAATCATCAAATAGAACGTAGTGAATGTCGCGAATGCGAGGCGGTCTCCGGTCATGTGGGCGGCGCCGAACAACGCGATCACCCAACCGAGATAGAGCGGGTGGCGCACCCAACTGTACGGGCCCGCGGTTTGCAGTCCCCCATGTGTCGCCTGCCCGCGAATGCCCGCGAGCTCGAGCGGATCGATGCCGGCGACCGCCCGCGCGATGAGCCACACGCCGAGGATTTGTACGCCAGCGTGCGCTGCCGCGCGCCAGCCGGTCACGTCGTACAGCGTGCCGCCGATGGGGCGCCACAATGTGCAGACGAGGATGAGCAGGGCGCTGGCGGTCCACACGTAGACGGATCGTTCCAACGCAGCGGGCACCAGGCGTGTCACGCGGGCCTTGACGGCCGTCCGCGCGAAGACGCTGTGATGAAGCGCGAACGCGGTCACCAGCGCGGCGTCAGCCAGGAGCGCCGGCAAGCCGGCGCCGGCCGGCGAGGCGCCGAGCCGCGCGACGTACCACCAGGCGCACCAGGCAAGCGAGGTGACGAAGAGCCCGCCGCCGAGCCAGGCGAAGATGCGCGACATGGTGTGGACAATGATTGTCGCAGCGAAAAGGGGCCGTACCCTTTTTCTCGGGATCGCGGGAAGAAAAAGGGGTACGGCCCCTTTCCGGGGTCTTAGGATAAGGTTGCGAGATGTCCCAGTCGGGATCGCGCGTCGTCATCACGGGTATCGGCGTCGTCTCGCCGTTCGGCATTGGACGCGATCGGTTCTGGGAATGCGTGAGCGGCGGCTGCAGCGGCACGCGTGCGATTACCGAGTTCGATACCTCCGAGTTCAGCTGCCGCGTCGCGGCGTCCGTCAGGGACGTGACGATTGACGATGTGCCGCGGATGGACGGCGAGGATATCTGGGATCCCGAGTACCGCGCCGACCCGAAGCGCTACTCGCGCTCGGCGCTGATTGGCGTGATCGCGGCGCGCGAGGCCTGGATCGACGCCGGACTGACGCTGGCGGAACCGAATGCCGGCGTCGTGATTGGCAGCGGGGGCGGCGGGATCGACGTCGGCGAACGGCAGTATCACGATTTCTTCCTCGATCGCGGCCGCAAGGTGACGCCGTATGCGATTCCGATCTCGATCGTCGGGATGGTGTCGAGCGAGATCTCTATTTCTCTGCGGCTGCGGGGCGTGAGCCACGTGCTGTCGTGCGGTTGCACGAGCTCGACCGACGCCATCGGATACGCGGCGAGCCTGATTCGTTCCGGCGAGGCGGACATCGTGCTGTCGGGCGGCACCGATGCCTGTGTGACGCCCGGCATGATTTTCGGCTTCTCGCGGATGCACGTCATGTCGACGGCGTACAACGACAGCGCGTCGACCGCCTCGCGCCCCTTCGACAGGTCCCGCGATGGATTCGTGCTCGGCGAGGGCGCCTGGATGATCGTGCTCGAGCGCGAAGATCGGGCGCGCGCGCGCGGCGCGACGATCTACGCCTCGATCGACGGCTACGCATCGACCTGCGACGCGTATCACCGCGTGCAGATGGCGCCCGATGGCGTCGAGATCATCCGCGCGATCACGCTGGCGATCGAACGCTCAGGTCATGCGCGCGAGGCCATCGGCTACGTGAGCTACCACGGCACGTCGACGGTCCTGAACGACGCGGTGGAAGCGCGCTGCGTGCGTCAGGTGTTTGGCAGTCATGCCGAGCGTCTCCCCGGATCGTCGGTGAAGTCGATGATCGGGCATCCGCAGGGCGCCAGCGGCGCGGCCGGCGTGGTGACCGCCGCGCTCGCGATGGCGCGCGGGTTTCTGCCGCCCACGATCAATCAGCACGATCCCGACCCGGCCTGCGATCTCGACATCGTGCCCAATCACGGGCGCGCGGCCGAGGTCGGCGCCGCGCTTTGCAACTGTCTCGGCTTCGGATCGAAAAACAGCGCGCTCGTCATCGGAGCTCCGCAGTGAAACGTTCATGTGATCATCTGGCCATCTGGTCATCTGGTCATCTGGTCATTTGGTTATTTGATTGTTTGTGTTTGCGGTGCCACATGGCCAGCTCACAAATGATCACATGACCGGATAACACCAAATCACCAGATAACCAAATCACCAGATAACCAAATCACCAGATCACCAGATCTATGCTGGATGTCATCGTCGTCGGCGCCGGACCAGCCGGGACGACTGCTGCACTTGTGTTGGCGCGCGCCGGCGCGCGGGTGCGGCTGATCGATCGCGCGGCGTTCCCGCGACAGAAGCTGTGCGGCGACACCGTCAACCCGGGGACGCTGGCGGCATTGCGCCGCCTGGGTGCGGCCGATGGGATCGACGCGCGCGGTCTCCGCATCGACGGCATGCTGCTGACCGGCAGTGGCGGCGTGGCGATTGAGGGCCGCTATCCCGACGGCCTGTACGGGCGCGCGCTGATTCGGCGTGATCTCGACTGGACGCTGCTCGAGCACGCGATTGCCGCCGGCGCGCAGTTCGAGGCGTCGGTTGCGGTGCGTCGCGCCCTGGTGGAGGAGGCGGCGCCGCGCAGGGTCACCGGCGTCGTCACCGCCGGGCGGGGGCATGGGACCGACGTGGAGCTGCGCGCTCACGTGACGATTGCGGCTGACGGCCGCCGATCCACGATCGCGTTCGGCCTCGGGATCGCGGCACATCCCGGGCAACCGCGCCGCTGGGCGGTGGGCGGCTATTGTGAAAAGGTGGCCGGCCTCTCGTCGCTCGGCGAGATGCACGTGCGGCGCGACGGCTACATCGGTGTCGCGCCGATGCCTGGCGGGCTGGCGAACGTCTGCGTGGTTCGCCCCTCGACGCCCGGCGATCCCGCGTTGCACGATCCCGCCGCCCTGATCCGTCGCGCGCTGGCCGCCGATGCGCGGCTGGCCGATCGTTTCGCGGCCGCGCGACTGGTCACGCCGCCTCTGGTCCTTGGTCCACTCGCCGTGGACGTGCGCGACGAGTCGATCGACGGACTCTTGCTCGCGGGCGACGCCGCCGGCTTCGTCGATCCGATCACCGGCGACGGTCTGCGGTTCGCGGTGCGCGGCGGCGAGCTGGCGGCGGCCGCGGCGCTCGATGCGCTGACGCACGGATGGGCGGGCGTCCACGATCGCCTGCGCCGCGCGCGCCATCGCGCCTTCGGCGCCAAGTACCGATTCAACCGCGCGCTGCGGCTCCTCGTCTCGTCGCCGCGTCTCATCGATGCGGCGGCGCTCGGCGCGCGCGTCGCGCCGGCGGTGCTGCGGCGCGTCATCGCGCACGCGGGGGATTGTGATGCGGCGGCCTGAAAAGGGGACGGGAGTCTTTTTCGCGGTCGCCAAAACGGCCGTCAAAAAGGCGAGACCTGTCCCCTTTTCCGAGGCCGGTTTGCTGAGGTTTCCAGCGTTCGCACAGGACGCCGGCCAGGGCCCAGAATGACTCCCGTCTCCTTTTTCAGCTGCCTTGCCTCAATCGTCTTCGGCCTGATGGCGATCGAAGCGCGGCGGGCGTGGCGCAACGAGCGCGGACAGCGCGCGCGCGGCGGCGTCGAGCCCATCGGCGATGCGCGCGTCTACGCGTGGATGCAGATCGCGTATCCGGGCGCATTTGCGGCCATGCTGGCGGAGCTGGCGCTCCGCGGCTCGCCGTCACCGACCGTCGCCTGCGCGGGCGCCGCGCTATTCGCCGCGGCGAAGGCGCTCAAGTGGTGGGCGATCGTCACGCTCGGGCCGTGCTGGACGTTCCGCGTCATCGTCGTTCCTGGCGCGCCGCTGGTGACCGGCGGTCCTTATCGTTTCGTCCGTCATCCCAATTACGTTGCGGTTGCCGGCGAGCTGATCGGCGTGGCGCTGATGACGGGTGCACTGGTCGCCGGACCGCTGATGACCGTGATCTTTCTGCTGCTGATCACCCGGCGCGTCGCGTTGGAGCAGCGGGCACTCGACGCGGCCCGATAGGGCGCGAGGGCGTCTAAAGAGTCGAGTGTCGCGCGTGATGGCGCGGCACCTGCCTTGCAAAGTCAGCGCACGAACGCGATCGGCGGCCGAAAACCGTCAGATATAATACGAACTGCGATGCACTCGCGCAGCTTGGCACTCTCGGCGGCGCTTATCTTCGTCGCATGCGTCGCGCTTTCTGCGCGCGGCGACGCGCAGCCGTCGCGCCGCGTTCAATCGCCTCTGCAGTCCGCTGAGCGCGCTTACCACGAAGGGCGATACGCGGAAGTCGAGACACTCACAGACAAGCTGGACGGACGCGACCCGGCCGTTGCGGTCCTCAAAGCGCGTGCGCTGATTGCGCGTGGGCAGTACGCCGCGGCCGAAGCGCTGCTGCGCCCGGTGGCGAACAAGGCGCCGGCCAGCGACGCGGCGCTCGAACTCGGGCTGCTGCAACAGATGCTCGGAAAGCCGGACGCGACGGCGCTGCTGCAGCACGTGGCGGCGTCGGCCGACTCGGCGACCGCCCCGGCCGAGCTCGCACGTGCGGCGCGAGCGCTCTGGGCATTGAACCGATGGAAGCCGGCCAATGCCGCGTATCGTAGTGCCGCGGCCGCCGCGCCCACGGACGCGAGCATCAACACGGCCTGGGGCGAGCTGTTCCTCGAAAAATACGCGCCGGACGAAGCGATGAAGTCGTTCCAGGCCGTGCTGCAGCGCGATCCCACCTGGGTGCCGGCGCTCATCGGAGCAGCGCGAGCGCTGGCGGACGACAATCCACCGCAGGCGATCGCGTTTGCCAAGAAAGCGTTGGCCGTCAATCCTTCGTCGGTCGCCGCGCACGTCTTTCTCGCGCGTCAAGCGATCGATGATGGGCATCACGACGAGGCCCGGGCGTCGCTCCAGCAGGCGCTCAGCGTGAATCCGTCGAGTCTCGACGCTCACGCGCTGCTGGCCGCGTTGGCGTACGTCGAAGACAAGACGCCGGAGTACGAGGCCGAGGTCGCCAAGACGCTCGCGATCGCGCCCTCGCACGGCGACGTGTACCGCGAAGTCGGCGAGCTGGCCGCGCACAACTACCGCTTCGACGATGCGGTCGCGCTGACGCGGCGCGCCTTGGCGATCGATCCGGATGACGCGCAGGCGCTCGCGGATCTCGGCATGCACCTGCTCCGCACCGGAGACGAGCCGGGCGCCCGCCATGCGCTCGACACCGCGTTCAAGCTCGATCCGTACAACGAGGTCACCGACAACCTCCTGAAGATGATGGACGCGCTCGACACGTTCACCACCGTGAAGGACGGCGATTTGATCGTCCGGATGAGCAAGGGCGAAGCGCCCGTGCTGCAGGAATATGCGCTGCCGCTCGCGCACAAGGCGCTCGAGACGCTGTCGGCGAAATACGAGTTCACGCCGCGCGGCCCGATCCTGATCGAGATTTTTCCGAAGCACGACGATTTCGCGGTGCGCACGGCCGGTCTCCCTGGCATGATCGGCGCGCTCGGCGCCACGTTCGGCCGCGTCGTGACGATGGATTCGCCGAAGGCTCGGCCGGGCGAGTTCTTCCAGTGGGAAGCGACGCTGTGGCACGAGCTGGCGCACTTGGTCACGCTGCAGATGTCGAATCAGCGAGTGCCGCGCTGGCTGACGGAAGGCATTTCAGTCTACGAAGAAAAGCGCGCGCGGCCGGAGTGGGGACGCGAGATGGAGGTCGAGTTCGCCGCGATGCTCGAGCACGGCGACACGCTGAAGCTGAAGGACCTCGACGCCGGCTTCACGAATCCGAAAACGATTTCGCTGGCGTACTACGAAGCGTCGCTGCTCGTCGAGCATCTCGTCTCGGCCTATGGCGATGCCGGGCTGCGCAAGCTGCTGCGCGCGTACGGCCAGGGGTTGAATACGGAGGACGCGTTGAGCACGGCGCTCGGCAGCAATTTCGATCAGCTCCAAGTCGGCTTCGATCAGTCGCTCGATCACGAGTTTGGCAATCTTCGCCGCGCGCTGGCGGCGCCTGAAGATGCGGCGCTCGACCAGATGCCGATCGAGGCGCTCCGCACGTACGCGGCGGATCACGCGCGCAGCTACCCGGCCCAGATCGCCCTCGGACGCGCGCTGCGCAAGGCCGGCCGCCGCGACGAGGCGATGCAGGCGTTTGAGCGCGCCGCGCCGCTGGTGCCGATGGCGTCAGGACCGTCGAGTCCACACGCGCAGATGGCGGAGATCGCGCGGGAGAAGAACGATCAGCCGCGCGTGATCGCGGAGCTCACGGCGCTCGTGGCGGTCGATTTCAACAACGTCGAGGCGGCCCGCCAGCTCGCCGCGCTGATGCACGACGCGGGCATCGACGATCCGGCGAAGACCGAGCCGGTCTATCAGCGCATCGTGGCGATCGATCCGTTCGATGCCGATGCGCACGCCGTGCTCGGCAGGCTCGCGATGGGACGCAGCGATCCGGAGGCCGCCGCGCGCGAGTTCCGCGCCGTGCTCGCGCTCGGTCCGGTCGATCAGGCCGAAGCGCACACGAATCTCGCCGAGAGCTATTTCAAGAGCGGCAAGCGCGCCGATGCCAAGAAGCAGACGCTGGCGGCGCTCGAAATCGCCCCCACCTACGTCCGCGCCCAGGAACTGCTGCTGAAGCTCGCCGACGGACGCCAGCCACGCTGATGAAGGCGCGCGTCATCCTCATCGTCGCGTCTCTGTTGTCGGTCGTGCCGGCGCTCCAGCCGCGCGTCGATGCCCAGCTGCCCGCCGTGGTCGACGATCGGTTCGCCGACCTGCAGTGGCGCTTCGTGCGCATCCGGTATCACTTCATCACCGAGGGGACCCGCACGGCTGAGGACTACTATGGCGAGCCGTGGTACATCGATGCGCCGGCGGCCGAGCAGAACCTGTCGCGACGGGTGAAGACGGCCACCACGATCCAGGTCGAGGATCCGATCGTCCTCACGCTCGACGATCCGCGGCTGTTCACGTATCCGTGGATCTATTTCGTCGAGGGGGGCAACCTCAAGATGCACGACGGAGACGTCGCCAACCTCCGTGAGTTTCTGCTGCGCGGCGGAACGGCCACGTTCGACGACTTCCATGGGCCGTACGAGTGGGCGAACGTCGAGAAAGAGTTGAAGCGGGTCTTTCCCGACCGCGATATCGTCGAGGTGCCGAAGGATCACCCCGTCTTCAGCTGCTTCTACAAAATCGACACTTATCCGCAGGTCGCGGGGCTCGGCTCGTTTCTTCAAGGCCGCACCTGGGAAAAGGGCGGTTTCGTCTCGCACCTGCGCGCCATTCTCGACGACACCGGGCGGCCGATGGTGTTCATCAACTGGAACACCGACATGGGCGACGGATGGGAGTGGTCGAACGCCGAGGAGTTTCCGGGTTACATCAAATTCACCGCGATGGCGTATCGCATGGGGATCAACGAGATCGTGTATGCGCTGACGCATTAAGGCAGGTCTGAAGACCTGCGCCACGAGTGTGACAGGTCCAAAGACCTGCGCCACGAGTGTGACAGGTCCAAAGACCTGCGCCACGAGTGTGACAGGTCCAAAGGCCTGCGCCACGAGTGTGACAGGTCCAAAGGCCTGCGCCCACGAGTGTGACAGGTCTAACGACCCGCGCCACATGACAGGTCCAAAGACCTGCGCCACGACAGTGGGTGAGCGAGCCGGTCGGAGGATGGGGTTGATAGCGGTCGGTCGTAGCGCAGGTCTTTAGACCTGCACTGGAGCATGTTTTGGAAGCCGTCACGGTCAACGCAGAACGAGTCTCCGAAGGGCGCGAGCGGATTCTCGCCGAGCTGCGGAAGGTCATCATCGGGCAGGACGAAGTCGTCGAGCAGGTGCTCATCGCGCTGTTCACCGGCGGCCACTGCTTGATCACCGGCGTCCCCGGCCTGGCGAAAACGTTGCTGATCAAGACGCTCGCCGACATCCTCGATCTCGACTTCAAGCGCATCCAGTTCACGCCGGATCTGATGCCGTCCGACATCACCGGCACCGAGATCCTCGACGAAGAGCAGGGCACGCGCCGCCTGCGCTTCGTCAAAGGGCCGATCTTCGCGCAGATCATTCTGGCCGACGAGATCAACCGCACGCCGCCGAAGACCCAGGCGGCGCTGCTGGAGGCGATGCAGGAATATCACGTCACGGCGGCGGGCCGCACCTATCCTCTCGAGCGCCCGTTCTTCGTGCTCGCCACGCAGAACCCGATCGAGCTCGAAGGCACCTATCCGCTGCCGGAAGCGCAGCTCGATCGCTTCATGTTCAACGTCGTCATCAGCTATCTCACCGAGGACGATGAGGTCACGGTGGTGACGAGGACGACGGGCGGGGAGCGGCCGGCGCCGGCGCGTATCCTGAGCGGGCCGGACATCCTGCAGTTTCAGGATCTCGTGCTGCAAGTGGTGATCGCCGAAGAAGTGGCCCGCTACACCGTGCGGCTGGTGGACGCGTCGCGTCCCGGGCGCCCGAACACGCCGGAGTTCGTCGAGAAGTACGTGAAGTGGGGCGCCGGCCTGCGCGCCTCTCAGGCGCTCGTGCGCGGCGCCAAGGCGCGTGCGCTGATGCACGGCCGGTATCACGTGTCCGTGAAGGACATCCAGGCGCTCGCCAAACCGATTCTGCGGCATCGCGTGATGACGAATTTCTACGCCGAGTCCGAGCGCATCACGTCGGACTCGATTGTGGAGCGGCTGATCGAGGCCGTGCCGCTGCCCAAGAGCGGGATGTAAATGGCCGTCAGCGCGCGCGACCGGTACTTCCTCGATCCGGCGGTCGTGGCGCGGCTTGGCACGCTCGAGCTCAAGGCACGGACCATCGTCGAAGGCTTTCTGTCCGGGTTGCATCGCAGTCCGTTCAAGGGTTTCAGCGTCGAGTTCGCTGAGTACCGCCAGTACATTCCCGGCGACGATCTGTCCACGATCGACTGGAAGGTCTACGCGCGCAGCGATCGCTACCACGTCAAGAAGTTCGAGGAGGAGACCAATCTCGATTGCCACGTCATGCTGGACGTGAGCGGATCGATGGCCTACGGCTCGGGCGCAATGACGAAGTTCGAGTACGGCGCCTGTCTGGCGGCCTCGCTCGCCTATCTGATGAACCGCCAGCGCGACGCGATCGGGCTCACCGCGTTCGACGACAAGATTGTGGCGATGCTGCCCGCCAGCGCGCGCGCCGGGCACCTCCGCGCCGTGCTGCTGACGCTGCTGCGGCTGCAGCTCGGGAAGGAAACCAACGTCTCCAAGCCGCTGCACCAGCTCGCCGATGCGCTGACGAAGCGGGGCATGGTGATTGTGATCTCGGATCTGCTCGATGATCCCGAAGCCGTGATTCGCGGCTTGAAACACTTTCAGTTCAGGGGCACCGACGTCGTCGTGTTTCACGTGCTCGATCCGGACGAAATTGAATTTCCGTTCGATCGTGCCACGAAGTTCGAGGATCTCGAGTCGACCGACGAGGTGATGGCGGTGCCGAGCCTCGTGCGCGCCCACTATGTGAAGGAGATGGGCGGACTGATTGACCGTTACAGGCGGGAGCTTGGCGGCGCGGGGATCGATTACACGCTGCTGACCACGGCGCAGCCGCTCGAGATGGCGCTGCTCGCCTATCTGTCCACGAGGTCGCGGGCACAATGATCTCGTTTCTGTCGCCACTGTTTCTGGTTGGCGCCGCGGCGGCCGCGATTCCGCTCGTGCTGCATCTGCTCAGGCGCGAACCCGAGCCGCGTGTGAAGTTCGCCGCGGTCAAATTGCTGAAGCGCGCGCCGGTCGAGCACACCGAAAAGCGGCGGCTGCGGGAATTGCTGCTCCTCGCGCTGCGGATCACGGCGCTCGTCCTGCTGGCGCTGGCATTCGCGCGGCCGTTCGTCGCGTCTGGCGCCGCGGTCCGGTCGACTGGGATTACGGTGGTTCTCCTGGACACGTCGTACAGCATGTCCGCACCAGGCCGGTTCGATCGCGCGAAGCAGCTCGCCAAAGGCGCCATCGCACGGGCGCCCTCCTCGGATCTCGTCGGCGTCGTCACCTTTGCCGACGTTGCAGACATCGCCTCGAAGCCATCGGCCGATCGTGTCCTCGCGACCGCGGCCGTCGACTCAGCGTCGGCGGGCTTCGGCGCGACGCGTTACCGTGCGGGGCTTGCCGCCGCGGCGCAGATGCTTGGAGGACGCCGCGGATCGATCGTGGTCGTCACCGATCTGCAGGAAAGCGGCTGGGACACCGGCGATCACGCGTCGGTGCCCGAGACGACGACGATCGAGGTCGCCGATGTGGGTGCGGCGCCAGCCGATCTTGGCGTCGTGGCAGTCCGCCCGACCGCCAACGGCGTGGTCGCCACGATTCGCAACACCGGCGCGCAGGCCCGGGAGGCGCGCGTGCATCTGACGCTCGACGGCAAGGCCGCTGGAGACGGCGCCGTGTCGATCGGGCCGAACGCCGCCGCCGACGTCACCCTGCCAGCCGCCGGACGCGCCACGGCTATCGCGGTGGCGGTGGAGGACCCGGACGGTCTGCAGGCGAACAACGTGCGGTTCGCCGTGGGCGGCGCGACGCGGCCGTCGCTGCTGGTCATTACGGCGTCGGGGGATCTGGCGCGCGAAGCGTTCTACGTGCAAGCGGCTCTCGAAGCGTCGGCGCCAGGCACCGAATCGTACGCGGCTGAGGGCGTGGGCGGCGCACAACTCGCGTCGTGGACCGACGATCGGCTGGCCGCGACGACGGCCGTGGTGCTGCTGTCCACTCGCGGGCTGGAGCGCCACGGACGTGAGCTGATGGCGCGGTATGTGCGCAACGGCGGCGGCCTGCTGATCGCGGCCGGCGCCGACGTCGACGGCGATGTCGCCGCCGATCTGCTGGGCGGCGATGCGCCGCTGCGCATTGTCACCACGAGCGACGCGAAGCCAGCGCCTCGGGAACTCGCGCCTGCGGACGCACGGCATCCGATCTTTCAGCGCTTCGGCGCGAACACGAGCACGCTTGGCCTGGTCGAGTTTCAGCAGGTGGCGCGCGTCGCCGGCACCGGATGTCAGGTGCTCGCACGCTTCACGACCGGCGAATCGGCGCTCATCGATTGCCCCGCCGGCGAAGGCCGCGCCCTCGTGCTGGCGTCCGACTTGAACAATCGCTGGAGCGACTTTCCGCTGCACGCGACGTTCGTGCCGTTCCTCCACGAGGCGGTGAAATATCTGGCTGGTGCCCGGCCCCACGGCGGGGAGTACTTCGTCGGCGAGGCGCCGGCAGGCGTCGCCCAGACGCCGGGCATTGCCAGCGTGCCGGCGGCGTCGAACGCCGGCGGAGACGCGACGCGGCGCGTCGCCGTGAATGTCGATCCGCGCGAATCGGATCCCGCGAGGATGTCGGTGGCCGAGTTCCAGTCGGCCGTGACCCGCTTGAAGGAGGCCGGCGCGTCCGACGCGCGGGTCGAAGCCAGGCAACAGGAAGATCGCCAGCATCTGTGGCAGTACGCGCTCGCGCTCATGCTGCTGCTGTTGGCGGTGGAGGGGGCCGTCGCGAGCCGGACGGCCTGAACGCCATGCAGCATTACGACGCAATCCGGCACATCCTTCAGCGCGTCAGGAGCCGATGGCGCACGCTGTGCCTCCTGCAGGCGTCCACGCGCGGGGCGCTGGCGGCATCGGCCGTGCTCGGCGCGGCGCTGGTCGCTTCGCACTGGATGGACCGCGCGCCGGTCGCGCTCGCCCTCGTCGGTGCGGCGGCGCTGCTGTTCGTCGCGGCGGCCGTGATCTGGGTCGGTCTGCCGCTGCGCCATGTGCCCGACGATCGCCGGATCGCGAGATTCATCGAGGAGCGCGCGCCCACGCTCGATGATCGCCTCGTCAGCGCCGTGGACGTCGTCCGTTCCGATCGTCACGCGGCGTCGCCCGCGCTGATCGAGCCGATGCTCGCGGATGCGGCCCGCCGCGTGAGCGCGATCGATCTCGATACGATCGTCTCGCGGGCCTCGCTGCGGCGAGCCGGCGGCGGGGCTGGGGCGACCGCGCTGTTGCTGCTCACGCTCTGCGTGGCGGCGCGTGGTCCGGCCGGACAAGCGGTGGATGCCGCGTCGCTCGCGTTGTTTCCGTCGCGTGTGACGCTCGACGTCACGCCGGGCAGCGCAAAGATCCGAGCGGGCGAAGCGTTCACCATTCGCGCCCGCCTGGTCGGCAATCGCGCACCCGTCGCGGCGCGGGTGGAGATGGCGGACGGCGATCGATGGAAGCCGTTCGACATGGCCGCGGCCGGCGGCGCGTTCCGGCTGGTGCTGCCGCCTGCGTCGGCCTCGTTCAGATACCGCGTCGCCGCAGGGACGCTGATCTCGCCCCCGTACGACGTGACCGTCGCGCACGCGCCGCGCGTGACGCGCATCGACGTCGACTACACGTATCCGGCCGCGTTGGCCCTCGAACCGCGCACAGAGCAGGACGGCGGCGACGTCTACGCGCCGGCAGGCACGGCCATCCGTGTCCGCATCCACACGGATCGGCCGGCGAAGAGCGGACAGATGGCCCTCGGCGAAGGGCAGGCGATCGCGTTGTCGTCCGATGCGCCGACGATGATGAGCGCGTCGCTGACGGTTGTCGCCGACAACTCCTATCGCATCGCGCTGAGGGACGCCGATGGATTCTCGAATCCGGGCGAGACGGAATATTTCATCCGCATGCTGGAGGATCGACCGCCCGAAGTTCGTATTCTCGCGCCAGCGGCCGACCGGTCGGTGACGAAGCTCGAAGAGGTCGACATCGAAGCGCAAGCCGAAGACGACTACGGCATCGCGAGCATGGACCTGGTGTACGCCGTGCGCGGTGGACCGGAGACGGTCGTGCCGCTTGGCTCGGGCCGACACGCGACGTCGATGACCGGCCGGCACACGCTGTACCTCGAGGATCTCGACGTGCAGCCGGGCGACTTCGTCTCGTATTACGTGCGAGCGCGCGACATCACCCGCGGCAGCCGGTCGAACCTGGCCAAGAGCGATATCTTCTTTCTCGAGGTGAAGCCGTTCGAGGAAGAATTCCGTCTGGCGCGGAGCCAGGCGCAGGCGGGCGGCAGCGGCAATGCCGTTGACGATCTCGTCACGGCGCAGAAAGAGATCGTGGTCGCCACGTGGAAACTCGATCGGCGCGCGGAGGCGGCCAAAGGCGCGCGTCCCGAGCAGGACATCCGCGCGGTGTCGCGGGCCGAGGCGGATCTCAAAGCGCGGGTCGAACAAACCTCGAGCACCTTCCGCGAATCGACGATGCGCGATCCGCGGCGGCCGCAGCGCGGCGCCACACCCGACGCGCCGAAGGCGGGCCAGACGATGCCGGAGGAAGATGCGATGACGGCCGCGTCGGCGGCCATGGGGAAAGCGGTGACCTCGCTCGACGCCTTGAAGACGGCCGACGCGATGCCCCCGGAGATGCAGGCGCTCAATCACCTGCTCAAAGCCCAGGCCGACGTGAAGCGGCGCGAGGTGTCGCGCGAGCAGGCCGGCAGCGGGCGCGGTGATAACAACCGGAATTACGACATGTCGTCGCTCTTCGACAAGGAGCTGCAGCGGCAGCAGCAGACGAACTACGAGACGAAGTCGACGAGCGAGCAGCGGAAGGACGAGACCGCCGGCGCGCTCGACGCGATCAAGGAGCTCGCGCGGCGTCAGGACGAAGTGCTGAAGCGTCAGCTGGAGCTGGCGAAGCGGCGCGCGCAGATGTCCGAGGAGGAGCTGAAGCGGGAGCTCGAGAAGCTGACGCGCGAGCAGTCCGATCTGCGCCAGCAGGCCGAAGAACTGGCGCGCCAGATGAACGCTTCGCCCGCCGGCAGTCAGGGACGCAAGGCCGAACAGTCGGGGAAGACCGAACAGTCGGGGAAGAGCGGGCAGGCAGGACAGCCGCAGGGACAGAGCGGTGAATCGGCCGGGCAGGCGGCCAACGGTTCGAGCGGCGGCGAGCGTGGCCGGCAGATGCGAGACGTCTCGGAGGAGATGCGCAGCGCGGCCAGCGACCTGCGGCGCCAGAATCCAGCGCAGGCGAGCGCAAGCGGCAGCCGCGCGCTCGACAAGCTGCGCGATCTCGAAAAGCAGATGCAGACGCCGCGTCCAGACGAGGGACGCCGGGCATTGGGCGAGATGCAGCTCGAAGCGCGGCAGATCGCCGAGTCGCAACGCGAGCTGGCGTCAGAGACCGGCAAGTCGCCGCAGCGAGGGGCCGCCGGCGATGCCGCGCGCCGCTTGTCCGCGGAACAGGAGCGTCTCGCCGAGCGCGCGCGGAATCTGCAGGTGCGCCTGAAGCAGCAGGCGTCGGGCGCCAGCGCGGCGAATGGGCCGTCGCAGCAGGATCCCAAAACCGGAAGCGCGGGTCGTGCGGATAGCAGCGACAAGAACGCGAAGTCGGCGGCCGGCGACGCCGCGCGCGAGCTGGACGCACAGCATCTCGCCGAGCGGATGCAGAAAGCGGCCGACCAGCTGCGTGCAACGACGGGCACGCAGGCTGGCACGGATCCACGCGCGCAAGCCGCCGCGCAGGAAGAACTGGCGCGCGCGTTGGACAAGGTCGCCGACAAACTGAGCACCGCGACCGGATCGCGCGACGGCGAGTCCCAAAAGCTGTCCGAGCAACTGGCCAGAGCGCAGGAGCTTCGCGATCGGATGGCGCAGACCAGCAAGGAGGTGGAGCGCCTTGGGAAGCAGAGCGGCAAAGGCAGTTCGCAGCCGAGCACACAGAAGACGCCCGGCGACGCGGGCAGAAACGGCGAGGGCCAGCAGGCGGGCAACGGCGGATCGGGATCCGATCTCGCGCGCTTGCGTCAGGAGTACCAACGACAGCTCGAACAGACGCGCGATCTGGTCGACCAATTGAAGCGCGACGATCCGAACTTCGCGAAGGGCGGGACCGGATTCACCTTCGAAGGGCAGGGCATGGTCCTGTCGGCGCCCGGCACCGAAGCGTTCAAGCAGGATTTCGCCGCCTGGGAGATGCTGCGGCAACAAGCGACGCAGGCACTCGACAAAGCCGAGTCAACGCTGTCGCAGAAGCTGCAAAGCAAGGAATCGAAAGATCGACTGGCCGCCGGCGTCGACGACAAGCCGCCGGCTGAATATCAGCCGCTGGTGGACAGTTACTTCAAGGCGCTTGCCGCCAGGAAGAAATGACGAGTGGCCAGCCGGATTCCTGAACCCTGAACCCTGAACCCTGAGCCCTGATGTCCGATCCCCTGATGACCCCTGGTCCCTGATGATGCATTTTGCCCACCCGCTGCCCTGGTGGCTGGCGATCGTGCTGGCGGCTGCGATCGTCGGCCTCGCGTTCGTCGAATATCGGCGACCGCTCGCGCCGCTGACGCGCGTTCAGCGCGGCGTGCTCTCGGCGCTGCGCGTGCTTGCGCTCGCGGCGCTGATGCTCTTCCTGTTCCGTCCCGTCGTCCTGCTGCCGCCGGCGGACGCCAACGGCGCCGTCGTCCCTGTGCTGGTGGACGTCTCGCGCAGCATGCGTCTGCCAGACGAAGCGGGCCAGGCGCGCATCGCGCGCGCGGTCTCGCTCCTGAAGACCGAGCTGCTGCCGGCGTTGTCGCGCCACTTCACCCCGGAGGTATACGCGGTCGGCGATGGCGTGGCGCCAGCCGCCGTCGATGGGCTGCGCGCTGACGCGCGCCGCAGCGATCTGGCGGCGGCGCTCGGCCGCGTGCGCGACCGTTACCGCGGGCAACGCGTCGCGGGCATCGTGCTGCTTTCGGACGGCGGCGATACCGCGGCGGCGCCGATCGCGGCGCAGCGGCCCATGGGCCACCGGTGTTCGCCGTGGGGATCGGCGCAGCCGACGGGCTGCACGATCGCGAGATCCTCGGCGTCGCTGCCGGCGATCCTAAGCTCGATCATGCGTCGGTCGATCTGCGCGTCTCGGCGATCAGCAGCGGATTCGGACGCGCGCCGTTTCAGCTGCGCGTGCTCGCCAACAATCGGGTGGTCGAGACGCGGCGAATCGTGCCGCCAGCCGACGGTTCGCCAATCGACGCCGTGTTCACGGTGTCGCCCGACCCGCTCAATCCCACCGTGTTCACTGCCGACATTCCCGCGGACCCGGCGGAGACGGTCGTCGAGAACAACGCGCGCAGCGTGCTGGTGAACCCGGCCGGCCGGAAGCGCCGGCTGCTCGTGATCGAAGGCGCGCCCGGCTTCGAGCACAGCTTCATGAAGCGGGCGCTCGCGCTCGATCCCGGCCTCGAGATCGACGCGGTCACCCGCAAGGGTCGCAACGCGGACGGACAGGCGACGTTCTTCGTCCAGGCGGGCGCGGGACGCGCCGCCGGGCTCGCGTCCGGTTTTCCGGCGAAGCGGGAAGACCTCTATGCGTACGACGCGCTCGTCATCGCCAACGTCGAAGGCGATTTCTTCACTCGAACACAGCTGGCCATGGCGGCTGATTTCGTCGCGGAGCGGGGCGGCGGCCTGCTGGTGCTCGGCGGCCGGTCGTTCGCCCAACGAGGCCTGCTCGGGACGCCGCTCGAAGTCGCATTGCCGGTCGAGCTGAATGATCGCCGCGGCCTTGTCCGTACGGCGATGGCCGGAAACAACGCGACGCCCAACAAGCTGATCGTCACCGCCGACGGCGAGAACCACCCCGTCATGCGCATCGGCGACACGCCCGACGACACGCGAAAGCGGTGGGCCGCGCTGCCGCCGCTGGCGGCCAGCGCTCCGCTCGGCGGCCCGCGTCCTGGTGCGACGGTGCTCGCGGTGACGGAATCGGCCAACGGATTGTTCCCGGTCGTCGCGGTGCAGCGCTACGGCAGGGGCCGATCGATGATCTTCGCGGGTGAAGCGTCGTGGCGGTGGAAAATGATGCTCGCCTCGACCGATCGCTCTCACGAATTCTTCTGGCGCCAGGCGGCCCGCTGGCTCGCCGGTCCGGCACCCGATCCAGTGACGATCACGGCGCCTGACGCGCCCGAACCGGGAGACGCCGGCAGCATCGACATCGAAGCGCGGGACGCGGCGTTTGCCGCTGTTCCTGACGCGATCGTGGAGGCGACGATCACCGCACCCGGCGCCGAGCCGCAGGCGCTGGCCCTTCGGCGCGCGGACTCGGCGAGCGGCAGCTTCACTGCACCATTCCAGCCGGAACAACCTGGGCTCTACCGCGTGCACGCCGCAGCGCGCCGCGGCACCACGCCGCTCGGCGTCGCCGACCGGTGGGTGTACGTGGGCGGGGGCGATCGCGAGCTCGCGGACCCCCGTCTGAACGAAGGCTTCCTGCGACGCGTGACGCGTGCCTCCGGTGGACGCTACGTCCGCGCCGCCGACGCCGCGCGCGTCGTGTCGTGGCTGCAGAGCGGGGCCACTCAGGACGCCGCGCCCGAGCGGCGCGACCTATGGCATCAGCCGTGGGCGTTCGTGGTCGTCATGGCGCTGCTCGCGGGTGAATGGATCCTGCGCCGGCGTTGGGGTCTCCGATGAGGCGTCTCGTGCTCACGCTCTGTCTGGCGCTGGTCGCGACCCCGTGCCTCGCTGCCGATCGCTATGCGGTCGTCGTGACAGGCGCGTCCGGCGGCGACGACTACGCGCGAAAATACGACACGTGGCGCGTCTCGTTCGTGTCCACCCTCGAGGAGAAACTCGGCTTCGACCGGACACACCTGTTCGTGCTCGCCGATCACGAGAGCGCCGGCGTTCTGTTGGCGACGCGCGCCAGCGTGCAGCGCGTCCTCGGCGACCTGCGCCAGCGGCTCACCAAGGACGATCTGTTGCTGGTGGTGCTGATCGGGCACGGCACGTCGGTCAACGGCGAGGACGCGAAGTTCAATCTCGTCGGACCGGACCTGAGCGCCAGCGAGTGGAGCGATCTCGTCAAACCGATTCCCGGCCGCCTGGTCTTCGTCGACACGAGCGGCGCCAGCTTTCCGTTCATGCAAAAGCTCGCCGGGCGCGGACGCATTGTGCTGACGGCGACGGATTCGTCGGCGCAGCAGTTTGAAACGATCTTCCCGGAGTTCTTCATCAAGGCGTTCGAGGATCCTGCCGCCGATCTCGACAAGAATGGCCGCATCTCGGTGTGGGAGGCATTCAGCTACGCGAGCGCTGGAGTGCTGCAGTGGTTCGATCAGCACGGGCAGCTGCCGACCGAACGTCCGCTGCTCGACGATGATGGCGACGGCGTCGGGCGTGAGGCGCAGAATCCCGGCACCGACGGCGCGTTGGCGCGCGCGGTCTACCTCGATCCTGACGCTGCTGCCGTTGCCGAAGGCGGCGCGACGCTCACGATCTTGCAGAAGGCCAAGGCCGATCTCGAGCACGAGATCGAGGAGCTGAAAGGCCGGAAGGCGTCCATGTCGCCTGAGGAGTACGCCGCTGAGCTCGAACGGCTGCTTCTCGAACTGGCGCGAGTCTCCCAGCAGATCCGCGCGAAATCCTGAACGCCAGGGGCGAGGCGCCGCCCTTGACAAACATTCGAGCCGGTGGAAGTATTACTTGTAGGAGTAATACCATGCGAATCACCACGAAGGGCCAAGTCACGATTCCTCAATGGATGCGCGAGGAGCTCGGCCTCCTGCCCAACTGCGAGGTCGAGTTCGAGCTCGACGGAGACAGCGTCAGAATCCGCAAAGCCAAGGGGGACCGATCCCGTGGCGAACGGATGCTCGAGGCGATGCGCAAGGCGAACAAGCCAGGCATGACCACGGACGAAATCATGGCGTTGACGCGAGGCGAATGACCTCGACGCTGGTCGACAGCAACGTGCTGTTGGACTATCTGACCGACGACAGCGAGTGGTTCGACTGGTCATCCGCGATGCTGAGCAACGCGGGCCAAACGGGATCGGTCACGATCAATCCAATCATCTACGGAGAGGTTTCGGTCCGGTTCGGCGCCATCGAAGACGTCGAAGCCGCGCTGCCATCGGAATACTTTCTGCGAGCTTCTCTGCCGTGGGAAGCCACATTCCTCGCGGCGAAAGTCTTCGAGCGGTATCGTCGCCAGGGCGGGAGCAAACATTCTCCGCTGCCCGATTTCTTCATCGGCGCGCACGCCGCGGTCGCCGGCATGACGCTGCTGACGCGCGACGCCCGTCGTTACCGGACGTACTTTCCCAAGCTGCACATCATCGCGCCGTAACGCGCCCACGAAATTCGATCGGACCGTCTGGTGCACGACGATGAAACCCGACCTCGACCATCAGGTCGACTACTGGAACCGGGTCGGTCCCACCAAGCCGTTCAGTCATCCGCTTGACCTCGAACGGTTCGGCGCTTTGGTGCCGCGCGATCGTCGCGTGCTCGATGTCGGCTGCGGATATGGCCGGAGTCTCCAGTTCCTGAGCGAGCATGGCTATGCAAATCTGGCTGGCGTCGACATCGCGCCGGACATGATCGCTGCCGCGCGACAACGCGTGCCAAGCGCGCGCCTTCAGGTGATGGACGATCCGACGATCCTACCTGTCGAAGACGGCAGCGTGGATGCCGTGCTGCTCTTCAGCGTGCTCACCTGCGTCCCGAGCGACCAAGGGCAGCGCACACTCATCGAGGAATGCCGGCGCGTGCTGGCGCCCGCGGGCCTGTTGTACGTCAGCGATTTCTGGTTGCAGCACGACGCGCGCAATCTCGAGCGGTACGCCCAGTGCCATCGCCAATACGGAATCTACGGTGTCTTCGAATTGCCTGAGGGAGTGGTGCTGCGTCACCACGATCGTCGCTGGATCCAAGGACTGCTCGCCGGTTTCGAGCCCGTTGCGCTCGACGACATCAGTATCGTTACGATGAACGGCCACCAGTCCGAGGGCTTTCAATGGTTCGGCCGCCGCGCGGCGCTCGGCTGAAGTCTTCGCGTGGCGCTCGGCTCAAGTCTTCGCATCGCGCTCGGCTCGAACCTTCGCGCTACAATTACGCCCAGGTACTGCTCGGCTCGTTCACGTTTGCGGAAGACGAGCACACCCGCCATACCGCAGAGGAACCCCGCGACGTGCGCCATGAAGGCGACGCCGCCGCCACTGGTGCTCGAGGTCATCGCGATGGTCCCGGCGCTGAACAACTGCATCAGGAACCAGAAACCGAGCAGCACCACGGCCGGCAACTCGATCACTTCCCAGATGATGATCAGCGGAATGAGCGTCAGCACGCGGGAGCGAGGGTAGAGCACGAAGTAGGCGCCCATCACGCCGGCGATGGCGCCGCTCGCGCCGATCGTCGGCAGCGTCGACGTCGGATCGATCAGGATCTGACCGAACGCGGCGACGATCCCGCAGAGCAGGTAGAAGACGATGAATCCGCCGTGCCCGACGCGATCCTCCACGTTGTCGCCGAAAATCCAGAGGTACCACATGTTGCCAATCACGTGCATCCAGCCGCCGTGCAGGAACATCGACGTGATGAGCGTCGGCCACGAGAAATACGCCGGGACGACGCCGAAGGTCGCAATGAAGCGGTTCAGATCGTCGTGCGGCAGCGACAGCTCGAACAACCACGCCAGGCTGTTGAGGACGATGATCGTAATGGTGATGTACGGGGTGGTCCGGGACGGAATGACGTCCCGAAGCGGGATCATCCACCCATTCTACGACACGTGCTTCAACGTCAGCGGGAACCGGAGATCGCCTTCCGACCATTCGCCGGCAATCGTGCCGTCCGCGCCAAGCGTGCCGCGATACGTTCCGGAAATCGCTCGCGCCTCCAACTGCAGCAGCCGGTCGTGAAGCGTCACGGTGGTCACGGGAATCTGAAGATTGCCTTTGTCGACGCTGATGAGCGTGGCCGTTGCGGTGCCGTCGGCCGCCGGCGAGAGATTGACTCGGACTCTTCGCATCTGACCGGCGGACTCGAGAGTGCCTTCCCATGTGCCCTCGAACGCCTTGGACAATGGACTGCTCGGCGGTGGAACTTTCACGCCCGCCTCGCCTTTGCGTGTGAGCTGAAAGGGAACGGCGCCCTCGGCGTTCGACACCGTGCCTGACAGCACTTGTGCGTCCGCCGACAGGCTGCCTTCGAACGACGTCTTCCCGGGCAGGCTGGCCGCGAATTGCACCGCCGGGTCCGCGATGATCACGCTGTCGAGCGGCACGTCCACGGTCGTCGAGTGCAGGATGCTCATGGAGCCGATCCACGCACCCGTTGAACTCTTGGCCAGATCGACGCTCATGGTCAGCAGGTGATCCGGAATCTGAATCTGGCCTTCCCAATGGCCGGACGGGTCTGGTGCGGGTTGCGCGCGCAGAGGCGAAGCGGACAGCAGCAGCGAAGCGGCGACAAGCAGTAACGGACGAAATGGACAGTGCATGGCGTTCTCCTCCCTCAGAAATCGCGTCGTGAGATGTTGACGGTGGCGGTGTACAGGAGCGCAGCCGATGTGGCGGCGCTCGTCAGCAGGCCGAGCCACGGCACGCGGCCGGTCAGAAAGAAGGATTCGCCGGTCATCAGATGGAAGAGGCCGTAACGTGACAGGTCGCCCGCGACGAACTCGAGGAGCACCAGTGCGACGGCCACCGAGCAGGCAATCAGCAGCGGACGCCACACGTCGCTGAACACGGTCGAGAGCAGCAGCGCCAAACCGAAGAACACGGCGCAGGTACCGAACAAACATAGACCGTGGACGAGCGCGCTGCCGAGGCTGTACGTCGTTCCGATCGCTGGTGAGAGCAGCGGGATGAGGAGCGGCGGGATCACGGCCAGCACGAGCAATTCCGCGAGACCGATTGCCGCCCGGACGCCGAGGAGACGCTGCCGGGAGATCGGCATCGACAGCATGAACTGTGTGGCGCTGCGAGAGGACTGCGAGAACAGACCTTCCGTTCCGAGGAGGACGGCGAACACCGTCGCCATCTGCGGGAGGTTCTGGCGGAATGACTGCGCCCAGACGTACCCGCGGTAATCGCGCGACAGCTCGATCATCTCCTGAATCCGGCGGCCAATCTCGCCGGCGGCGTGAACGGGGCGCACCAGCGGCAGAAGGGACGCGACGCGGGGATACTCGAAGACCGTGCCGGCCGCCGAGCAGATCAGCAGCGCCAGACCGATCAGGAACCGCCAGCGGGTGTCGAGCCACGACTTGTACCAGAACATGTCAATCCTCCGCTGCCACGGTCTCGAGGAAGATCTCTCGGAGCGTGACGGGCATCACGTCCATCGACACGGGGTTGAGTGCGCGCGCCTCGTCGCGGATCGCATCGGCGCCAGCGCTCGACACGACCGTGAGCACGCGCCCCTCGCGTCGCGCCCGCACAATCCCCGGCGTACGGAATGTCGGCTGCGGCGCGTCGCCTTCGAAGACGAATTGGATTCGGCGGTACTGTTCCCGAAGATCGTCGAGCGCGCCGGCGACCACCGCGCGTCCGCGATCGATGATGGCGACGCGATCAACGATCTGCTCGACTTCGGCGATCTGGTGCGACGAGAAGAAGACGGTCATGTCCTCGGCGGCGACGTGCGCGACGATCGCCTGGAGCACTTCCTCGGTCACGGCTGGGTCGAGGCCCGACGTCGGCTCGTCGAGTATCAAGAGCTCCACGCCGCGGCAGAGCGCCAGCAGCAGCGCCAGCTTGGTGCGCGCCCCGCGCGAAAGCGCCTTGATCGCCTGCTCCCTGTGGAGATCGAACCGGTGGAGGTAGCGCTGTTCCAGATCGTGGCGCCAGCGCGGGTAGAACGACGTGGTGAAACGAATGATGTCCTCCACCGTCATGTAGTCGATGAGGTCTTTGTCCTCGCTGACAAATCCCGTGCGGCGCCGGATTGCCACGCTGGCATCGGGCGCGTCGGCCGCCAGGCTGAAGACACGTGCCCGGCCGCCGGTCGGATGCGTCATGCCGAGCAGCACCTTGAGCGTGGTGGTTTTTCCGGCGCCGTTGCGGCCAAGGAATCCGTAGATCGAGCCGACAGGCACTTGCAGGCTCAAGCCGCGCAGGGCTTCCGCGCCGCCGTCGTAGCGCTTCCGCAGGTCGGTCGTTTCGATCGCGAACGAGTCAGTCACGGTGCGCTCCTGTTTTGTCGAGTCCCGCCAGCTCCGCTTCGAACAGCCGGCGGATTTCTTCGTCGCTGAGCTCGCGGGCGCGTAGCCGCTCGATCGCGGCGGCGACAATCGCCTGCCCGGCGCGGAGCGTGTCGGTGAGCTTCTTTGTCCGCGCCGCTCCCGCGACGAAGGCCCCTGCCCCGTGGCGCAGCTCGATCACGCCGGCGTGCTCGAGCTCGCGGTAGGCCTTGGCAACGGTGTTCGGGTTGATGACAAGCTGCTCCGCCAGTGGCCGGATGCCCGGTAGTTGCTCGCCCTGCCTGAGGGCGCCAGTCTCGATCGCGTGCTTCACCTGCTCCATCAGCTGGAGGTAAATGGGCACGCCCAACGCGGGATTTGGCCGAAAGAGCATCGTGTAACAGTACTAGTGAGATAATACAGTATTACTGTGCCGCGCGGCGGCCGGATTGTCAAGCCCCAGAGGCCCGCCGGTGCTTTTGTTGCGAGGGCTGTCGATCGGGAGCCGGCCCGATCGACAATACTGTGGGTGCGAAACTGAATCGGCACAAAGAGCGCCGACGGACACCAAGGAAGACGAGGTTCAGGTTCCTCAACAAGGAGCAGGCGAATGAGCCGAGTACGAGTTTTGGTTGGCACGCGCAAGGGCGCGTTTGTCCTGACGGCGGACGGCGCGCGGAAAGACTGGACCATCACGGGACCGCACTTTGCGGGGTGGGAGATTTACCACCTCAAGGGATCACCGGCCGATCCCAACCGGCTTTACGCGTCGCAGGGAACGGGCTGGTTTGGTCAGCTGATTCAGCGGTCTCCAGACGGCGGCGCAACCTGGGAGCCGGCCGGCAATAAGTTTGCGTACGACGGCACCCCTGGCACGCACCAGTGGTACGACGGCACGCCGCATCCGTGGGAATTCGCGCGCGTCTGGCATCTCGAGCCATCGCTGACCGATCCGGACACCGTCTACGCCGGCGTCCAGGACGCGGGGCTGTTTCGCTCGACTGACGGTGCGCAAACGTGGCAGGAACTACCCGGCCTGCGGACCCACGAATCCGGACCTGGCTGGCAGCCTGGCGCCGGCGGCTTGTGCCTGCACACAATCCTGTTGGACCCGAGCAATCCGGAGCGGATCTTCATCGCCATCTCGGCGGCTGGGGCGTTCCGCACAGACGATGGCGGCCAGACGTGGAAGCCGATCAACCGCGGGCTCAAGTCGCAGGGCATCCCGAAGCCGGACGCCGAAGTCGGCCACTGCGTGCACCGGATCGCCATGCATCCCTCGCGTCCCCAGGTGCTGTTCATGCAAAAGCACTGGGACGTGATGCGCAGCGACGATGCGGGCGACTCGTGGCAGGAGGTGAGTGGGAATCTGCCGACCGATTTCGGGTTTCCGATCGACATCCACGCACACGAGCCGGAGACCATCTACGTCGTTCCGATCAAGAGCGATTCGGAGCACTATCCGCCAGAGGGAAAGCTGCGCGTATACCGCAGCCGAACGGGCGGACATGAATGGGAGCCGCTCACGAAGGGGCTGCCGCAGCGCGACTGTTACGTCAACGTGCTGCGCGACGCGATGGCCGTGGATTCGCTCGATGCGTGCGGCGTGTATTTCGGGACGACCGGCGGGCAGGTGTACGCGTCAGCCGACGCGGGCGACAGCTGGGCGCCGATCGTGCGGGATCTGCCGGCCGTGCTGTCCGTCGAGGTTCAGACACTGCCGTCGCGCGCGGAGAGTTGATGCAAGCCAGCACAGAGGCTACGCAGAAAACCAGAGCCGTCTCACCTTTGTGTCGTTGGTGTCCTTCGTGTTGAAATGTGTTGTATCGGAGGTAGGTCATGATTCGCGTCGTGCTGCCGGCGCATCTGCGAACACTGGCGCGTGTCGATGAAGTGGCGCTCGACGTCGCCGGACAGGTGACGCTGCGCTCGGTCCTCGACGCACTCGAGGCGCGCTACCCGGTGCTGCAGGGGACCATTCGCGACCACGACACCCAGCAGCGCCGGCCGTTCCTCCGCTTCTTCGCGTGCGAAGAGGATCTGTCCCACGAATCGCCGGATGTGCCGCTGCCCGAGGCTGTCGCCACCGGCGCCGAGCCGTTTCTGGTCATCGGTGCAATGGCCGGTGGATAGGCTGACTACAAAGCAAATCACGAAGTCACGGAGAGCACGAAGGGCACGAAGTATTTTTGGATCCTTCGTGATCTTCGTGTTCTCCGCGTCTCCGTGATGAGAGCGTCGCCAATGGTCATACGCCGTGGCCGTAGCCGACGGCGTCAATCTGCGCGGACGGCGCTGGTCCGGTGCCCTCTGCCTCGCGCAGGCCTTCAACGATCCGCTGGAGCGCGCCGTCGCTCACGGCACGCCGATGGTCACCCATGGTGACGACCGCGCGATACACGGCCTCGAGCTCCTGCGGCGAGAGGGTGAGGCCGATGGTTTCGCAGCGCCGCTGCACGGCATGGCGCCCCGAGTGCCGGCCGAGCACGAGGCGGGCGGCGGGCTGGCCGACGTCCTGCGGCCGCATAATCTCGTAGGTGCGCGGCTCCTTCAGCACGCCGTCCTGATGAATGCCGGCCTCGTGGGCAAACGCATTACGGCCCACGATCGCCTTGTTCGCCTGGACCGGCTCGTCGGTCAGGGCGGTGAGGAGCTGGCTCGTTTCAAAAAGCGCGGCCGGCCGGACGGCTGTGTGATACGGCAGCCGGTTGTGGCGCACGCGCAGCGCCATCACGATCTCCTCGAGCGCCGCATTGCCCGCGCGCTCGCCGATGCCGTTGATCGTGCACTCCACCTGCCGCGCCCCACCTTCAATCGCGGCGAGGCTGTTGGCGGTGGCGAGGCCGAGATCGTCGTGGCAGTGGGTGCTGAAGACGACGCCGTCCGGCGTGGGGACGCGCGTCCGCACGTCGAGGAAGAACGCCTGGAGCTCCGCCGGCGTCGCGTAGCCCACCGTGTCCGGCAGGTTGATCGTGCGGCACCCCTGGCGCAGCGCCGTCTCGATGGCGCGGCACAGGAAGTCGCGGTCGCTGCGCGTCGCGTCCTCCGCTGAAAACTCCACATCGTCGGTGAACTGCCGGGCGAGGCGGACGCCCTCGGCGATCGCCTCCAGGCACGTCTCGCGCGTCATCCGCAGCTTGCGATCGAGGTGCAGATCGGACGTTGCCAGGAAGGTGTGGATGCGCCGGCGGTCCGCCGGGCCGAGCGCGTGCGCCGCCTCTTCGACATCCCGCGCGCGGCAGCGGGCGAGCGCGGCGATGACCGGGCGCCGGACCTCGCGTGAGATCTGCCAGACCGCCTCGGCATCGGCCGGCGAGGCAATGGGGAAGCCGGCCTCGATGACGTCCACGCCGAGCGCATCGAGCGCACGGGCCATCGCGAGTTTGGCGGGCACGTCGAGGGAGAAGCCGGGGGCTTGCTCGCCGTCGCGCAGGGTGGTGTCGAAGATCACGACGCGTGCGGAATCGGGGCTCATGGCCACTGAGTGTGGCGGCCCGAACGATAGAAGTCAAAGTGATAATGCTTACACTATAATAACCGCACCTTATGGATATCGCCACGCTCAAGACGTTTCTCGCGGTCGCGCAGGAGCGCAGCTTCTCGCGGGCCGCGGCGAAGGTGCATCGCACGCAGCCGGCGGTCAGCCAGGCCGTTCGGCGGCTCGAGGTGGATCTCGGCGAACAGCTGTTCGATCGGTCGGCGAAGAACGGGACGCTGACCGACGCCGGCCGCATGCTGCAGAACTACGGCCAGCGGCTCGTGCGCCTGGCCGAAGAAGCGGAGTCGGCCGTCCGCGAGCTCCGCGACCTGCGGCGCGGCCGCGTGCTCGTCGGCGCCAACGAGGCGGCCGTGCACACGCTGCTGCCGCTGATCGCGCGCTTCCGCCAGCGGCACCCGCAGATTGCGATCGACGTGCGGCGAGTCCCCGCGCGTCAGATTGCGGTCGAAGTGCAGCAGGGGAGCCTCGACTTCGGCGCGCTGACGTTTCGGCCGTCGGAATCAGGGCTCCTCGAGGTGAGCGTGGGCAGCGACGAGCTCGTGCTGCTGGTGCCGCCGGCGCATCCGCTCGCGAAGCGGCGTCAGGTGACGATGGAGGAGGTCGCGGGCGAGACGATGGTGGCGCACAACGACCCGTCGCCGGCGCGCGAGCGCGTCCTCCGGCTCTTCGAACAGAAGCGCGTGCCGCTGCAGATCGTGATCGCACTGCCGAGCCTCGACGGCATCAAGCGCGCCGTGGAGCTGAAGATGGGGGTGGCGCTGCTGCCGCGCCGGTGCGCCATCACCGAGCTGGCGGGCGGGCGTCTGGTGGCGGTGCCGGTCGCGGGCATCTCGCGGCGGCGCCAGGTCTCGCTGGTCTGCCGCAAGGCGCATCGCTCACACGCGGCCGAAGCGTTTCTGGCCGTCGCGCAGGATGGGGTCAGAATCCGCTGATGTAGGGCAGCCGGTCCGCGACGGCGCGGACCTCGTCGTACCGATCGAGAAGAGTCGCCGTCGGATTCCACTGCCCGCTCAGGAACGCGTCGCGCACGGCGGCCGGCAGCGTGCCGGCGATCGTCAGCGCTCCCGCCGTGATGATCCCGGTGTCCACGCGCGCGTCGATCATCGTCGCCGGCATGTGCTCGACGAGCGTCTGCAGCCGATCGACCGCCGCAGGCTCCGCGGTGAAGCAGGGGAGGCCGAGCATCGCCGCGTTGCCCTGAAAAATCTCTGAAAACGACACGCCGATCAGCGCGCGGATGCCCGACCGCGCGAGCCCCTGCGGCGCATGCTCGCGTGACGACCCGCATCCGAAATTGGCGTTCACGACGAGCAGTCGCGATCCGGCGTATCGGGGATCGTTGAAGGGATGCGCCGGATCCGTCGCGCGATCGTCTTCGAAGAGATGCGCCTCCAGGCCGTCGAACGACACGGCCCGCAGAAAGCGCGCCGGCATGATCCGATCCGTATCGACGTCGCCGCCCCTCAACGGCAAGCCGCGACCGGACACCTGGCGAATGGCGAATGGCTGGTCGGTCATGAATCAGGGCTCGGCGAGCATCGTGCGGACGTCGACCACCTCGCCGGCGATCGCCGCGGCTGCCACCATGGCGGGACTCATCAGCAGCGTGCGGCCGGTCGGACTGCCTTGCCGCCCTTTGAAATTCCGGTTGGACGAAGAGGCGCACATCTGGCGATCTTCGAGGCGATCGGGGTTCATGCCGAGGCACATCGAGCAGCCGGCGCTGCGCCATTCGAATCCGGCATCGATGAACGTCTGATGCAGCCCGCGCGCTTCCGCGGCACGGCTGACCGCCTGCGATCCGGGGACGACGAGGGCTTTGACGCGGGCGGGGACGTGATGACCGCGCACGAGCCGCGCAGCTTCTTCGAGATCCGACAGTCGCCCATTCGTGCATGAGCCGATGAACGCGACGTCGATCGGCGTGCCGTGGACCCGCGCGCCGGGCTGGAATCCCATGAACGCCAGCGCCTCGTCCTCGGGCGCCGCATTGATCGGCTCATGGATGCCAACCGACTGCCCGGGATTCAGCCCCCACGTGACCGTCGGTTCGATCGCCGACGCGTCGAAGGTGACGCGGTCGTCGTACACGGCGTGCGGGTCGGAGGCGATCGCCTGCCACCAGCGGACGGCGCGATCGAAGGCGTCGCCCGCGGGCGCGAAACGGCGCCCGCGCAGAAACGCGAACGTCGTCTCGTCCGGGTTGACGTATCCCGCGCGCGCCCCGCCTTCAATCGACATGTTGCAGATGGTCATGCGCTCGTCGATGCTCATCGCCTCGATCGTGCTGCCGCCGTACTCGGTACGCGTAGCCGACGCCGCCCTGGACGCCCAGGCGGCGGATGATCGTCAGGATCACGTCCTTCGCGTAGACGCCGCGCGCCAGCCGGCCGCGCACGTCGATCCGGCGGACCTTCAGCGGCTCGAGCGCGAGGCACTGCGACGCGAGCACGTCGCGCACCTGCGAGGTGCCGATGCCGAACGCCAGCGCACCCAGCGCCCCGTGCGTCGACGTGTGGCTGTCGCCGCAGGCGATCGTCATGCCCGGCTGCGTCAGCCCGAGCTCTGGACCGATCACGTGCACGATACCTTGATCGGCATCCGCGGCCGACCAGAGACTGATGCCGAACTCGCGGCAGTTGCGTTCGAGCGCGCCGGTCATCTCCTCGGCCATCAGATCCAGAAATGGCCGCTGCCGGACGCGCGTGGGGACGATGTGATCGACGGTGGCGAACGTGCGATCGGGTCGCGCCACGCCCCAGCCTTGCTGCCGCAGCATGTCGAAGGCCTGCGGACTCGTCACCTCGTGAACAAGATGTAAACCGACAAAGAGCTGCGTCTGCCCGGTCGGCAGCGTGCGCACGGTGTGCGCGTCCCAGATCTTGCGAAAAAGCGTCTCGGGCATTGCGATGGACTCCGCATAGAATAGTCCATGCCGGCGGACCGTTGAATTGGAGAACAGTGGCATGCCTCAATTTCGTCAGCGACTCGTGCTCGGCGCGACCGTGTGCGCCGTCCTCGGATTACTCGGAACGCGGGGGCATGGCCAGACGGCGGACTCGCCGCGGGCCAGACAGGGGAGCGACCGGGGGACGATCGTCGATCACGTCGCGCCGCCGGCGATCGAGCGCGGCATCAACCCGCTGGCCGCGCACGCGCCGGGATCGCCCGAGGAGTTGCGGCGGCGCTCGCTTCGTGCACTGGCCGGTCCGGTCGATCGCATCGGCCGCAGTGGGGCGGCGTACGTGCCAGGCCGGGTGATCGTCAAGTTCAGGGATGGCGCGTCTTCGGCGGCCAAGTCCTCCGCGATGTCAGCCGCATCGCGGACGGCGGCTATGTCGGCCCGTCCGGACTATGCCAACTTCGACATCGTGACCATCGACGCCAATGAGGATGCCGAGGCGGTCGCCCAGACGTTCAGCGCGCGCGCCGACGTGGAATACGCGCAGGCCGCGTATCGCATGCACACGGAATTCGTGCCCAACGACGCGTTCTACCCGCAGCAATGGAATTTTCCTCTGATCGATATGGAGCGCGCGTGGGACATCCAGCCGCAGGCGGGGTCGGCGATCACGGTGGCGGTCGTCGACACCGGCGTCGCCTACACGAGCGCGACCAAGTCGTATCGCGCGGGGGCCTTCCGGGTGGACAGCGATGGGCTGACCGAGCCGGTCAGCGGCAGCGGCACCTTGTACCCCGCGCTCGGCAATCTCACGCTCTCGTTCGTGGCCGCGACCGAGCTCAATCCGGCCAGCCGGTTCGTGGCGCCGCACGACTTCATTTGGAATACCAGCACGCCGCTCGATCTTGATGGCCATGGCACCCACGTCAGCGGCACGATCGGCCAGTTGACGAACGATGGCACCAACGGCCTGGGTGACACCCGCAACGGCGGCGGCACGGCGGGAATCGCGTTCAACGTGAAGATCATGCCGGTGAAGGTCATCGACGGTGATTGGGACGACATCTTCGGATCGCCCAATCAAGGCACCGACGATGTGGTGGCGCAGGGCATCCGGTACGCGGCGGACAACGGCGCGAAGATCATCAACATGAGCATCGGCCGCACCGGGCCTGCGGCGCCGGTCATCGAAGATGCGATCAAGTATGCGGTCGGCAAAGGCGCCTTCATCGCGATCGCCGCCGGCAACGACTTTGAGGATGGCAACCCGTTGGAAGTGGTCGCCGAGATCGCGTCGCGCGTGCCCGGTGCGATCTCTGTCGCTGGGGTTGATCGCAACAAAGCGCACGCCCCCTACTCGAGCACCGGCAGCTGGGTCGAGATCGCTGCCCCCGGGGGCGATTTCGGCCCGTCCGGCACCGATGCCTCCGGCGGCATCCTCCAGCAAACGCTCGATCTCGACCTCGTGGATACCTTCTCGCTGCCGGTCGCACAATTCACCGCCCCGCGCTTCGATTCGCTCGCGTACTTCTACTTCACCGGCACGTCCATGGCGACGGCGCACGTCTCCGGCATCGCGGCGATGCTGATGCAGCAGGGCATCACGAATCCGGCCGCCATCGAGGCGGCGCTCGAGCAATTCGCGGTGCCGTGCAACGAGGCTCAGAACACGTGCACCGCGTCCATCGCGGCGAATCGGAACAACTCGTACGGCTTCGGCCTGATCGAAGCGCGCAACACGCTGCGCGGATTGGGGCTGGCGCGATGATGACGACCCCGGGCGGTCTGGCTGTCGGGCCGTGACCTGGCGCGACGAGCTCGCGACGCTGCGCCAGCGCTTCGCGGACATCGTCCACGGCGCCGCGCTCACAAGCTACGAGCACAATCTGCGACAGCAGACCGCGGAGCTGAACGACCTCTTTCTGCTGCTCTGCTTCATGGAGGCGACCGCGCTGCCCAACCCCGCCACGTTGTACTTGCTCGAGATCTACCCCTATCTGCTCGAGCAGTTCCACGACTGGCACAAGCGGATGGGCATCGAGCACTCGCCGATCGGCAGCCTGCCGTGCTGCTGACGGGCAGGACTAAAGTCCTGCGCTACGACCGACACGGTGTAGCGCGAAGGCTCTAGCCGAGCGAAATGTTGAACCTCCTCGATCGCGACGTCGTGTTCTTCGGCGGCAAAGGCGGCGTCGGCAAAACGACCTGCTCGGCGGCGTTTGCGCTCGCGGCCAGCCGGCGCGGCCGCCGCGTGCTGCTCGTGTCCACCGATCCCGCGCACTCCACCGCCGACATCTTTGAACGCCGCATCGGCGGGGCCGAGCGCGAGCTGCTGCCGGGCCTTTCGGCGATCGAGATCGACGCCGATCGCGAAGCGGCGCGCTATATCGCCGACGTCAAGCGCGACATCGGGCGCATGTTCAGCCCGGGCGTGATCCGCCAGGCGCACCGGCAGATCGACATGGCCGCTGCGTCCCCGGGCCTCGCCGAAGTGGCGCTGCTCGATCGGATGATCGACCTCATCGTCCAGCACGGCACCCGGGCGGACACCTACGACTTGATCGTGTTCGACACGGCGCCCACGGGCCACACGCTGCAGCTGCTGCGCATGCCCGATGCGATGACCACGTGGATTCAGGCGCTCGTCAAGCATCGGCGCGCCCTTCTCGAGATCGACAGCGGCGGCGCCGATCCGGCGGTCCCGCTCGACGCGGATCCGATTCTGACCGCGCTCGAGCGCCGGCATCAGCGGCTGGTGACGCTGCGCGATCGCGTGACCGATCGGGCGCGGACGTCGTTTGCGCTCGTCACCATTCCCGAGCGGCTCGCGATCGAAGAGACGGCGCGCGCCGCGGACCTGTTGAGCGACACCGGGGTCGACGTCGGCGCGCTGATCGTCAATCGGATCCTGCCCGACGGTCTCGCCGGCGACTTCTACACCGCTCGCAAGGCCCAGGAAGGCGCGTATTTGCGCGAAATCGGCACACGATTTCCCCGATTGGCACGGACGGACGTCGTCCAACTCGCGCGCGACGTGTATGGCCTCGAGGCGCTGACGGAGGTCAGCCGCCAGCTCGTCGCTTGAAGACGTACCCACCTTGCCGGTATCATCAGCGCACATGCTTCACAGAGCTGGCGATCGCGCTCGGCGATCCCTGCGCCTCATCAGCGTAGCGTTGTACGCTCTGTTCCTCGTCATTGCGCCGTTTGAGCATCACGATCTCAACTGCGAGCTGAAGACCCCGCAGCACTGCACCTCCTGCACATCGAGCCAGCTGGGCGCCGATCCCTACACACCCGCGGTCTGCGGTGACTGGCACCTGGCCGATGCCGGGCGTGCGGTCGCCTTCGTCGTTGTCTCCGACGGCGTCCTGCTCCAGGTCAAGACCACAGGCCGCTCTCCACCCGCGTACACCTGATCGCCCGGATTCGGCCGCCGTGCCCTCCGTACGAGGGGCGTCACGGATCCTTCCTACAGCCAGGAACATTGAGGTCTTCGCGCGAGAGCGCGAGGCGTCCGCCGTCGTCCATTGCAGGCGTCGCCCGGACGGTGCGTGTACGTCCAAGGAGTACGAGTCGATGCCCGCATGGTCATTCGTCGGTCGCGGCGCGCTGTTCGTGTCGCTCGCCGTTCCAGTGGCAGTCGCCGCGCAGACGCCGGCGGCGCCACCGCCACCGGCGCCGGTCGCCCGGATCTCGATGGCTGAGGCCGTTCGGCTTGCAGTGGAGCACAACCATCAGCTCCGCGCGCAGCGCCTGAACGTCGACCTTTCGAAGGCAGACGAGATCACCGCGGCCCTGAAGCCGAACCCGGTGTTCACGTCGACCAACGAAAACTTTCCAGTGTTCGCACCCAACCAGCTTTTCAACTCCGACAATTTTGAGAACAACCAGAACTTCGTCGAGTCGTTGACGTATCTGTTCGAGCGCGGCGGCAAGCGGCGCAACCGCACCATCGTCGCGCAGGACACGACCGACGTCGCGGCCAAGACGGCATTCGACGCCGAGCGGCAGCTGCGGTTCGACACCGAGCAGGCATTCATCAACGTCCTGCTCGGGAAGTCGTCGCTCGATCTCGCGCAGGAAGATCTGAAGAATTTCTCGAACGTGGTCGAGGTGAACAAGGAGCGTCTGCGTGCCGGCGATCTGGCCGAGGCCGATTTCTACAAGATCTCGCTGCAGAAGCTGCAATTCGAGCAGGACGTTGCGTCCTCGGAAGTGGCGCTCGTCCAGGCCAAGGCGGCGCTGCGCCAGAGCGTCGGCTTCGACGTCCTGGCGGAGCAGTTCGACGTGGACGGCGATCTCGCGTACACCAAGCAGACCGTCACGCTCGACGATCTCGTGCGCGACGCGCTCGCGACGCGGCCCGATCTGCTCGCCGCGCAGAGCGGCGTCAAGCTGGCGCAGGACACGCAGTCGCTGGCGTACAGCAACCGCGCGCGCGACGTCGTCGGCGGCGTCGAATACGACCGCGCCGGCTCGCTGAACGCCGTCGGGTTCAGCATCTCCGTCGACCTGCCGTTTCACGATCGCAATCAGGGGAACATCGCGCACAGCAAGGTCGCTGTCACGCAGGCGCAGGAAGTGGAAGCGCAGGCGGTGAGCACCGTGCGAACCGATGTCCTCACCGCGTTCGCGACGATGCAGGCGAACGAGCGGGTCTTGACGCTGTATCAATCCGGCTATCTTGATCAGGCGAAGCAGTCGCTCGACATCACGACCTACGTCTACCAGCACGGCAACGGCACGCTGCTCGATCTGCTGGATGCCGAGCGCACATATCGAAGCACGCAGCTGGCGTACCGGCAGGCGCTGGCCGCGTACATGACCAGTGTGCAGCAAGTCAACCTCGTGGTCGGAAAACAGGTGGTGCAATGAGAACGGTCGTACTCGCCATCGGCGCTGCGACGATGCTGGGGGCGTGCGGCGGCGGCACGCCGCCGTCGCCGGCGTCCGACTCCGCGGCTTCCAAGGTGGCCGCTGCGGCACCTGCCGGGACGCCGCCCTCCGGAGGCAGCGCAGCTCCCGCGGGGTACTTCACCGTGCCGGCGGACCAGATGCCGCATCTGAAAATCGCGCCCGTGCGCAAGACGACGTGGTCTGCCGTCGTGCGCACGACCGGCACCGTCGACTGGGACAACGACCACACGACGCAGGCGATCACGCAGGTCAGCGGTCCGATCACGCGCATCGTCGCCGACACGGGCACGCGCGTGCAGGCCGGCGACCCGCTCCTGTACGTCGCGAGCGCGGACATCACCAATTCGATCTCGGCGTACCGCAAGGCGAAGAACCGGTTCGATCTCGCGCAGCGCATGCTCGATCGCAGCAAGGACCTCTTCGAACACAAGGCGCTGTCCCAGCGCGATCTCGAATCGGCGCAGGCCGACTACAACGATGCGGCGACCGATCTGCAGACCGCGCTCCAGACGCTCAAGATTTTCGGCGTGCGTCAGAACGAGATCAGCGAAGCGGAGCAGCAGAACGTGGGCATCAAACCGGAGTTGGTGATGCGCGCGCCGCTGGCGGGCACGGTCGTTCAGAAGATGGTCCTGCCCGGCCAGTTCATTCAGGCGGGGACGACGGCGGCGTTCGTGATCAGCAAGACGTCCACCGTCTGGGTGCAGGGCCACGTGTACGACAAGGACCTGAGCCTGGTCCACGTCGGCGACAAAGTCGACGAGCGCAACTCGTCCTTCCAGGAGACGTTCCACGGCGTCATCTCGTACGTGGGCGACATGCTCGATCCGGCGACGCGGACGACGCCCGTCCGCATCGTGACGCAGAACCCCGACGGGCTGCTGAAGAAGGATCTGTTCGTCGACGTCGTCATCCACGACAAGACGACGCAGGACGTGCTCGTGGTGCCGACCGCCGCCGTGCTCTACAACGAGCAGAACTTTCCGTTCGTCTACGTGCAGGTGGAGCCCGGCAAGTTTGCGCAGCGGCTCGTGACGATCGGCAGTCAGCAGGGCGACGACACGCAGATCCTGGAGGGTCTCCAGGCGGGCACGCCGGTCGTTTCGCAGGGCAGCGTGTTCCTGCAGTTCGCGAACAGCTACCAATAGTCAGATCATGATTAACCGCCTCGTCTCGTTCGCCCTGTCACAGCGCTTCATCGTGATCGTCGCGATGGCGTGCCTGGCCGTCTGGGGCATCGTCTCGTTTCAGAATCTGCCCATCGACGCCTATCCGGATTTGTCGCCGCCGAACGTGCAGATCGTCACGCAATGGCCCGGTCACGCCGCCGAAGAGGTGGAGCGGCTGATCACCATTCCGTTGGAAGTCGAGATGAACGGGATTCCGCGGCTCGACGCGCTGCGGTCGATCTCGCTGTACGGCCTGTCGTCGGTGACGATGAACTTTCTGTATGGCACCGACCCGTACTTCGCGCGCGAGCAGGCGTTCGAGCGCCTTGCCGACGCCGCGATGCCAGGCGGCGTGACGCCGGGCATGTCGCCGCTGTTCAGCCCGAGCGGGTTGATCTACCGCTACGTGCTGCAGAGCCCCGATCGCTCCGCGCAGGAGCTGAAGATTCTCGAAGACTGGGTGCTCGAACGGCGCTACCGCGCCATCCAGGGCGTCGCCGACGACTCCGGACTCGGCGGCGAGACGATGCAGTACCAGGTGCAGATCAATCCCAATCGCCTGGCCTCCTACGGCGTCTCCGTTCCGCAGATCGTGCAGCAGTTGTCGAGCAACAACGCGAACGCGGGCGGCGGGTTCTATTCCCAGGGCGGGCAGTTCTACTACGTGCGCGGGCTCGGGCAGGTGAAGTCGCTCGAGGACATCGGCAACATCGTCATCGCCAGCCACGCCGGCATTCCCGTGTCGGTCCGCGATATCGGGACGGTGGCCATCGGCCACGCGCCGCGCCTGGGACAGTTCGGCTACATGAAGCAGGACGACGCGGTCGAAGGCGTGATCCTGATGCGGGTCGGCGAGCAGGCGCAGGTCATTCTCAAGAAGGTGCGCGAGCTCACCGACACGCTGAACAAGACCGTGATGCCGCCTGACGTGAAGATTGTGCCGTACTACGACCGCACCGATCTCATTCAGGAGACGACCAAGACCGTCGAGCGCAACCTCGTGCGCGGCATGCTGCTCGTGCTCGTGATCCTCGGCATCTTCCTCTTCAGCGTCCGCACGGCGTTGATCGTGGCCGTGACGATTCCGTTTGCGCTGCTGTTCTCGTTCATCTGCCTCGACTGGGCGCACATCCCGGCGAACCTGCTCTCGATCGGCGCGATCGACTTCGGCATGATCGTGGACGGCGCCGTCGTCATGGTCGAGAACATCTTTCGCGAGCTGGCGGCGCGCCACGGCAAGCAATACGATCTGACGACGGTGATCCGCGCGGCCGCGAAGGACGTGGAGCGGCCGATCTTCTACGCCATCGCCGTCATCATCGCGGCGTACCTGCCCATCTACGTGCTGACGGGGCCGTCGGGCCGCCTGTTTCGGCCCATGGCCGACACAATGGCGTTCGCGCTCGTCGGATCGCTCATCTGCTCGCTGACGCTCCTGCCCGTGCTGTGCGCGATCTTCTTGCGCAAGCACGTGAAGGAGCCAAGCGTGCCCGCGTACGAACGCGTGCTGCGCGCGTACGACCGCCTCCTGCACGTCAGTCTCGAGCATCGCGGGACGACGGTGGCCGCCTGCCTCGCGGTGTTCGGCGCCTCGCTGCTGCTCGTCCCGTTCATCGGCGCGGAGTTCATGCCGCACCTCGACGAGGGTTCGCTGTGGGTGCGCGCGACGATGCCGTACACGATCTCATTCGACGAAGCTTCGAAGCTGGGGCCGCAGGTGCGCGCCATTCTCTCGAGCTTCCCGCAGGTCACCACGGTCGCGAACGAACTGGGCCGCCCCGACGATGGCACCGACCCGATCGGATTCTTCAACGACGAGTACTTCGTCGGCCTCAAACCGTACGACGATGCGGCCTGGGGCGGCTCGATTCACACGAAGCCCGAACTGATTGCGGCGATCCAGAAGAAGTTCGACGCGTTCCCCGGCATCATCTTCAACTACACGCAGCCGGCGGAAGACGCGGTGGACGAAGCGGAGACGGGTCTCAAGAGCTCGCTCGCCGTGAAAATCTTCGGCGCCGATCTCAACACGCTCGAGACGAACGCTGATGCGGTGCAGCGGGTGCTCGTCACCGTGCCTGGTATCACGCACGTGTCGCTCGTGCGGGAGCTGGGCCAGCCGAGCCTGACGATCGAGCCGGACCGCGAGAAGATCGCGCGCTACGGGCTGAACGTGGCCGACATCAACGCGCTCATCGAGACGGCGGTCGGCGGCGCCCCGGCCACCCAGGTGATTCAGGGCGAGCGATCGTTCGACCTCGTCGTCCGGCTGCAGGAGCCGTTCCGGCAGAACATGGAGGCGATCCAGAATATCCTCGTCGCCACCGCCGACAACCAGCACCTGCCGCTCAGCCAGTTCGCCACGATCAAAGTGAGCAAGGGCGCGTCGTTCATCTATCGCGAGTCGAACTCGCGCTTCGTCGGCATCCAGTTCAGCGTCGAAGGACGTGACCTCGCAAGCGCCGTCGCCGATGCGCAGAAGAAGGTCGAGCGTGCGGTTCACCTTCCGGCGGGCTATACGTACGACTGGGGCGGGGAGTACAAGGAATACCTCTCGGCGCGGTCGCAGATGGCGCTGATCCTCCCGATGACGATCGTGCTGATCCTGCTGATCCTGTTCGCGCTCTATGGCAACCTGAAGTTCCCGCTCATCATCATGTTCAGCGTCCTGGTGACCGAGCCGGTCGGCGGCCTGCTCGCGCTGAAGCTCACCGGCACGAACTTCAGCGTGTCGTCCGGCCTCGGCTTCGTCGCGCTGATGGGCGTCGCGGTGCAGACCAGCGTCATTCTCTATTCCTTCATCAACAAGCTGAGGCTGGAAGGGAAGAGCATCATCATCGCGACGCACGAAGCGTCGCTGCTGCGTCTGCGTCCGATCATGATGACGGCGCTCGTCGCGTGCCTCGGGCTGCTGCCCGCTGCGATGTCCACCGGCATCGGCAGCGATTCCCAGCGCCCGTTTGCCATCGTCATCGTCGGTGGTCTCGTCTCGCGGCTGGCCCTGTCGATCTTTCTCGCGCCTGTCCTGTACGCGCTCGTGGCGAGTGACGACGATGTGCTCAAGGTATAGTTGGGTTCGTGCAGTGCCGCAACTGTTCTGCTGAAATCGCCGACAAGGCGCTGATCTGCTATCGCTGCGGAGCCCCGACCACCGAGGCGAAGTTCAAGCCTCCGGTCCCGCAGCGGGCCCTCTCTCGCGCCAGCCTGGTGGCCACGGTGCTCGCCTTGGTGCTGCTCGTGCTCGCCGCGATCTTCCTCGGCCGAGCGCCGTCGGGCGACACACCGCGAGTCGTCACGTGGGGTGTGGTCGCCATCGCGATCGTCATCGTCGTCCTCCGCGCGTACGCACGCCGCCGCCGGTAGCGCGAAGGCTTTAGCCGAGCGGGAAGGCGAAAAGGGGCCGTACCCCTTTTCCTCAGCGACGCGTCGAAAGAAAAGGGGTACGGCCCCTTTTCGGGCGCGTGCGATAATCGGCCCATGGTGACACTCGCTGCGCTGCGGCAGCCGCGCCGCGCCCTGCGAATGGCCGTCGCCTTGTGGATCGTCTGGGCCGTCATCGTGTGGAACGTCGTGTTCGATCACGTGATCGTCGTGGCCGGACGCGAGTTCATCGCCGCCGCCGGTCAGGCGGTGCAAGGCCCTGGTCCCTACGCGCGGATGGACGACTGGATGCAACCTGCCGTCACGCGCGCGTTCTGGACGGCCACCGCCGCCGCGGCGGTCCTCCTCGTCATTCTGGTGATCCTGTGTCCATTACGCCGCATCCGCTGATCTACGACTGGAACCACGACGCCGCTGGCCCGCGGCCGGTCGCGATGCTCGACGACGAGACGTTGCGCGACGGCTTGCAGTCGCCCTCGGTGCGGATGCCCAGCATCGACGCCAAGATCGACATCCTCACGCGGATGGATGCACTCGGCATCGATACGGCGGACATCGGGCTGCCCGGCGCCGGACCAAAGGTGGCCGACGACGTCGAGCGGCTGGCGCGCGCGATCGCCGAGGGACGGCTGTCGATTCGCGCCAACTGCGCGGCGCGCACCGTGATTGCCGACATCAAGCCGATCGTCGAGATCGCGCAGCGCACCGGCGTGCCGTTGGAAGTCTGCGCCTTCATCGGATCGAGCCCCATCCGGCAGTTCGCGGAAGGGTGGTCGCTCGACTATTTGGAGAAGGCCACCGGAGAAGCGCTGACGTTCGCGGTGAAGGAAGGCCTGTCGGTGATGTACGTCACCGAGGACACGACGCGCGCCGATCCGGACTCGCTGCGGCGGCTGTTCACGACGGCGATTCGCTCGGGTGCCTCGCGGCTCTGCATCGCCGACACGGTCGGTCATTCCACGCCGACCGGCGCACGCGCCGTCGTCCGGTTCGTGAAAGCACTCGTCCAGGAGCTTGACGCCGACGTCGGCATCGACTGGCACGGCCATCGCGACCGCGGCTTCGGTGTCGCGTCGAGCATCGCCGCGCTCGAAGCGGGCGCGACGCGCCTGCACGGCGCCGCGCTCGGCATCGGCGAGCGCTGCGGGAATACGCCAATGGATCTGTTGCTGGTCAATCTCGTAATGATGGGCTACCGCGATCAGGATCTGACGAGCCTCGGCGCGTATTGTGAGGCGGTGTCGCGCGCCTGCGATGTCCCGATCCCCAAGAATTACCCGGTGGTCGGCGCCGACGCGTTCCGCACCGCCACCGGCGTCCATGCGGCCGCAGTCGTCAAGGCGTTCCGTAAGGGCGACCGCGCGCTGATGGACGCGGTGTACGCGGCAGTGCCGGCGAGCCTGGTCGGACGCGAGCAGGAGATCGAGGTCGGTCCCATGTCGGGCAAGTCGAATGTCGTGTTCTGGCTCGAAAGCCGCGGGCTACCGGTTACGGACGAGGTCGTCGACCGCATCTTCGCCGTCGCGAAAGCGTCGAACCGGATGCTCACCCACGAGCAGATTCAGTCGATCCTCGATCAGAAAGTCGTACGGCACATGTAGGAACGCACCTGCGCACTCGATGAAATTGTTTTCGCGCACGAGCCCTCGAAATTCCTACCGATCGCCCGCAGCTCATCCACCTTCGGACGAATCTCTTCGCGATATCGGTTGTTTCCCAATGGCCGGTGCTGCGGCGCGTGCTGGCAGCGCGTGTGCAATTCGGCGGTGGCGGACTGTTCCGTCCACGAATAGCGAGGTGCTGCGTGTTGTCTCGAATCGCTTTGTTGCGAGCTGTGGCTGTGATCGCCGTACTGACTGTCGGCGGGGTCGCGGCCGCGAAGATGGGCCGCCACAACTCTGCCGTTACTGGCGACGCTCAGCTTGCTGGTGTGACGGCACAAGCGGATGCTGCCGGAGAATCCGGCGATGTCGCCATACGCGGGCATGCGATGTTCCCTCTCGGTGTCCCTAAAGGTCTCGCTTCCCGTTCTGAGGAGCGGAGCGAGTCTCATCCGTCGGCCGTCGGCCACCTGGCCGACCTCGACCAGCTGAGAACAGCAGCCGGGTCGGGTGCGGCCTTTTGGGGAAGCAGCGGTCAATCCCATAACAACGGCAGCTCCTCGGCATTTGGCGCGCACGGATTTGCCGGGAGCGCCTCGGCATTTGGCGGTGTCGGCTTTGGGGGCGGCAAGTCGCAATCGTCGGACAAGAAGAACGCCGTTGCGCCGGCGAGTACGGCTGCGGTGAAGACGCCAACGGCGCCGAAGTCGCCGGCCGCGCCGCCGGCTCCGCCGCGCACCCCAGCTTCCGCAGCGCCGGTTGTGTCACCCGCGCCGACAGTTGCGGTACCACCGGCAGTCCCCGCGCCCGTCGCCGCTGTGCCGACGTTGGCTCCGCCTGTCACCGCCGTAACCGTTGCGCCCCCCATCTTTTCAAATCAGACGACGCCGATTCCCGCGATTGCCGGCGGCAGCCCCAAAACGGACCCTGCGCCTCCTGCCGGGGTGGTGGGCGGCGGCCGTGTCTCGAGCAAGGTCGCGAGCCTTTCGCCGACACCTGAGCCGACGTCGCTCCTGCTGATCGTCACCGGACTCGTTGCCGTCATCGGCGCGAGCCGCCGGCGCCAGCTGCTGCGGCCGTGACCACGGCGCTCGTCGCGGCGGTCGTAGGCGCGTGGCTGTACGGACCCACGTTGACGGCGCTCGCGGCCGAATGGCTGTCGAGCGCCGACTCGTCGTACGGACTCGTCGTGATCGCCATCGCGGGCATCGTCGCGTGGCAGCGGCGGGCGGCGTTTGTGCGAGCGTGCGCGGCGTCGAATTCGGGCGGCGGCGCCGTGGCCGTTGTCCTCACCGGACTGGCGCTGTATCTGGCTGGCGTGCTCGGCGCGGATGTCTTCATCACGCGCCTCTCGTTCGTCGTGGTCGTCGCCGGCGCGCTCTGGTTTCTTGCGGGCCTCAAGGCGACGCGCGTAATGGCGGCTCCGCTGCTGTTTCTGCTGATCGCGATTCCCCTGCCGGCGCTGATGGTCAACGCCGTGACGTTGCCGCTTCAGCTGGTGGCCTCGCGGTTCGCCGAAGCGCTGCTGTCTGTCGCCGGGGTGCCCGTGTTCCGCGACGGCAACCTGCTGGTGCTGCCGTCGGCGACGCTGGAGGTCGAGCAGGCGTGCAGTGGATTGCGATCGCTCGTCTCGTTGAGCGCGCTCGCCATGGTGCTCGCGTGGGCGACTGAGCAGCAGCCAGGACGGCGGCTCGCGATCGTGGCCTTCGCGTGGCCGATCGCGATCGTCGCAAACGGACTGCGAATCGCGGCGACGGGGCTGGCGATCGAGACGTGGGGAGTGCAGGCGGCATCAGGCGGCTGGCATACGTTGACGGGATGGCTGACGTTCGTCGTCGCCGTCGCGGTGCTGATCGGCGCTCAGCGCTTGCTTCACGCGCTGATGATTCGGCGTCGCTCCTGGACGCCGGGAGCCGTCGCGGCATGACCCGCACACGGCCGGCGATTCTGCTCGCGCTGCTGCTCGCCACGGCCGTCGTCGCGCAGGCGTCGCGTCCGGCGGCCGTTGCGCCGGTGGCGATGAGCGCCTTCCCGCGGACGATTGGTCCCTGGCGCGCTACGGTCGACACTCCGGTGGACGACGACACCGGGCGTCAGCTCGGCGCAGATGCCTACCTCAACCGGTCGTACGCCGGCAGTGGGAACGCGCCTGTCGATTTGTACATCGCCTACTACGGCAGCCAGCGGCCGGGCGTCAGCATTCACTCACCGCTCCATTGTCTGCCCGGTACCGGTTGGGAACCGCTTGCGGTCACGACCGTCGATCTGGCGCGTCCGGACGGATCGGCGGGAAGCGTCCGCCGGATGATCGTCCGAAAGAACCTCGACCGCGCCGTTGTTTTGTACTGGTATGAAGTGCACGGCCGGATGATCGCGAGCGAGCTCGCCAGCAAGCTGTTCCTGATCGCCGACGGAGTGCGGCTGCACCGCAGCGACGCGGCGCTCGTGCGCGTGGCGGTTCCGATCACACAATCGCCGGAGGCCGCGGAGCAGCGGGCGGTCGCATTCGTGCGCGATCTGCTTCCGCAGGTGACCCACTGGTTTTGACGATCGGGAGCTGAGATGCGGGCAATTCTCGTGCTCGTCGTGGCGTCGCTCGGCGTAGCCGGCTGCCGCAGCGATCCCCGGCAGAGCGCCAGCACGTTCATGAAGAAAGGCGATGCGTACGCGGCGGCGTCCCGGCCTGACGCTGCGGTGATCGAATATCGCAACGCGATCAGACAGACGCCCGAGTCGGGTGTGGCGTATCGGAAGCTCGGCGACGCCTACGCCGCAGCGGGCAACGACGAGGAGGCGCTCAACGCGTTCGCGCGCGCCAGTGCGCTCGACCCCGCCGACACGCATTCGCCGCTGGCCTCGGTCCGGCTCCTCCTCGGTGCTGGAAACGTGGGAGAAGCGCACGCCCGGGCCGAAGCGCTCCTCGAACGAAATCCGGATGACGTCGAGGCGCAGACGCTTGTGGGCGTCACGCTTGTCCGGCTGAATCGGCTGGACGAAGCCGAGGTGCAGCTGACAGCGGCGGGCGGGCGCGATCGGAGCGGCGAAGCGCTGACGGCACTCGGCGATGCCAAGCTGGCAGCCGACGATCGCGCCGGCGCCGAAGCGGCATATCGTGGCGCGGTTCGAGTGGCGCTGGGATCCGCCGCGGCGCGCGTGGCGCTCGCGCAATTCCTGTGGTCGTCCGGGCGCCTGCCTGACGCCGAGCGGGAATTGGCGGCGGCCTGCGCACAGGGCGGTGACGCGGAGCTGGCGAATCGATCCCTGGCGACGTTTTACCTCGGGACCAATCGCACGCGCGAGGCGGAGCCCTACTTGACGCGCGCGGCGAGCCATCCCGCGCAGAAGTATCACTCGACGCTGGCGCTCGCGGACTTCTACGCATCGGAAGGGCGATACGCTGAGGCTCGTACGATCCTCGCACCGATCGCGCGCTCTGGTGCCGACGGCGCCGACGCCCGTTTGCGTCTCATTGCGATCGCCTACGACACGGGCTCCCGCGATGATGCGCGCCGCGACCTGAGCGCGGTGTTGAAACACGGCGCCACGGCGGACGCGCTGGCGCTCGAGGCGCGATTCTTCGCGGCGGACGCGAAGCCCGCCGACGCGTTGCGGGCGGCTCGCGAGGCGCTCGAGATCGATTCGCATCTCGCCGCGGCGGAATATCTGGCTGGCACCCTCGAATTGGATCAGCGGCACCTGTCCGAGGCCGAGGACCTGTTCCGCGGCATGTTGAGCGACAACCGCTGGGCGGCGTCGGCGAAGGCGCAGCTCGCCCGAGTGAAGCTGGCGCAGCGCCGGCCGGAAGAAGCCGGGCAGCTCGCGGTGTCGGCGATTGAAGGGCTGCCAGGCGCGCTCGAGCCGCAGCTGACACTGGCTCGCGCGTGGATCGCCAGCGGCGACGCGGCGCGCGGACGCGCCGAGCTTCGGCGTCTCGCCGATGCGTTTCCGCAATCGCCCGAGCCGTCGATCGCGCTGGCATCGCTCGCGCTCGATGCCGGCGATATCGCCCGCGCGCGGACCCAGATCGACACAGGACTTCAGGTCGATCCACAGAACGTCGAGCTCCTCGTACTCTCGGCGAGAGCTGCGTTATCGAGCGGGGACGATGCCGCTGCGGAGCGGACAGTCGCCCGCGCCGCCGCAACCGCACCATCGTCGTTCGACGCTCGAGTAGTACTGGCGCAGGTGTACGCAAAGCGGGGCGATCTGGATCGGGCGCGGCGCGTACTCGAGGACTTTGCCGCGAAGCAGCCGACCTCAGGAGCGGCGCGCACGGCGGTCGGCGTGATGCTGCAGGCGCAAGGGCGCGACGCCGCCGCGCGGACGTGGTACGCGCAGGCGCTCGACCTCGATCCGAAGGATGGCGTCGCCGCGCGGAATCTCGCGGCGATCATGATCGCGGAGGGATCCGAGGCGAATGCCGCGGTGGGACTGGCCCGCACGGCTGTTGAGGAGCGCCCCGACGATCCGCAGGCTCATGGCGTCCTGGGATGGGCGCTGTTCAAGAGCGGCCGGCCGGGGCTCGCCGCGCCAGAGCTCCAACGCGCCGAGGCGCTGAATGCCGCCGAGCCGTTGTATCACCGCCAGCTCGCCGAAGTGCGCCGCGCGCTCGAACCTGATTGAACACCAAGGACACAAAGGACACAAAGGAATCTGATGAGCGTTTCCTTAGTGTCCTTAGTGTCCTTGGTGTCTTATTCGGGCCCGCTCGAAGGCGGATTACGGCCGCCGGCGTGACATCAGAACACGTGTACCGCGCCAGGATCTCCTCGAAAAACTTCACGGCGCGCGCGTCCTTCGATTGGCCCAGCCAGAACATCGCCTGCTTGCGGACTTCCGGGTTGCGATTGGTCCGCGCCACCTCGATCAGCTTCGGCACGCCTTCGTCCTTGGGCAGCTGGCTGAGCGCGAAGACTGCGCGTTTCTTCACCTCGGTGTCTGGGTCGTCGGCAATCGCGTTCGTGATCGCGGCGACGGCCTGCTGGCCCGCCTTGTGCGCGAGCCAGAAGAGCGCCTGGCCGCGCACGTGGGCGTTCTTGTCGTCCTTGGCTGTCGCGATCAACGTCGGGAGGGCCGACGACGACTTGCTGACCGAGAGACCGAAGACGGCTTTCTCGCGAACCTTGTCGCTCGGGTCCTGCGCGATCATCTGCGTCAGCGCGCGGACGCCGCTGTCGCCCCTGGTTGACCCCAGCCAGAATGCCGTATCGCCGCGCATCCATTCAGGACGCGCGGGCGCCACGAACGAGTCGAGCGCCCGATCGGCGGAGGCGGCGTTGTGCAGCGCGATTGCCGCAATCGCCGGCTTGGCGACGCGCTGAGTGCGGTCGCCGCTGTCGGACGCCGTCGTGACCAGCGTCGTCAACCACGCGATGCTGTCCTCCGGTGTGACGCCGCTCAGCCAGACCAGGCGCATGCCACCGGCGTCGATCTCGCAATCGGGCGTGAAGGTGCGCACACGCACGACCGCGCCGCCGTCGAGGCGCGCGAGAAGCATTAATTCGGTCGGCGCTTCGAGCATCACGCGGGTGCCGTGTGCGCCTGGCTCGTCGCTCGTGTTCATCATCATGCCGCCGCCCTCGAGGAGGCACCGGCCGCCGTCCATCGAATCGCCGCAGCACATCTGTCGTGGGCCCGGGACCATCGGCACGCGATAGCCGACCCACGATACGCCGCCGCCCGCTGCCATCGCCGCGATCTCGTGCGCCAGGCCTTGCGACACGGTCCGCGTTTCGGTCTGCGCATTGGCCACGCGTCCTTGCGCGAACGCCGCACCTGGCACCACAGCACCCAGCACCGCAGCACCTGGGACCACAGCACCCAGCACTGCAGCACCTAGCACCCCAGCACCGAGCACTCCAGCACCCAGCACCCTAGCACCCAGCACCTTAACCCCCGAGCACCGCAGAATCATTTCAGCAGCTCCATCAGGTAATCGGTGGCTTCCTTGGACTTCATGATCGAGAGCTTGGAGACGATGTCCTTCTTCATCTCCAAATTCTTCTCGGCCCGCGCGAGCCCGACCAGCGCGCCGGCGTTGTTCTGCAGAAACAGCGCGTTGATCACCGCCTTGCGGACATCGGGCGTCGTATCCGATGCGTAGATGGCCGTGAGCGCTTCTGACGTGCCCGGACGCTTCATCAGGCCGAGATTGTGGATCGCCGACTTGCGCAGCTCGGGATCCTTCTCGCTTTTCGCCAGCTCGATCAGCTTGTCTGAATCGCCTCCGACGAACATCGCCTGAAGGATCGATTTCTTCACCTCGGGCGACGCCTCGGTCTGATAGAGCTGCGCCAGCTCGCTGGATGCGTGCATCACGCCGAGCTGCCGTACCGCGTCACCGCGCAGGCCGGCGTCGGTTTCGCTCTTGGCGAGCGCGAAGAGACGCTCGCGATCGCCTGCCACCATGAAGCTGCGGAGAATCGAGCGCTTCACTGCCGGATCGTTGGACGACTTGTAGACATCGGACAGGATCTGGCGGTTGTCGTTGCCGCCCATGATGCCGATGTAGCGGATCGCCCGGAGCTGCAGATCGGGGTTGGCGTTGCCCTTCGCGAAGCCTGTGATGATCTGGCGGGCCCGCGGAGAGCGGCTCTGGCTCAGAACGAAGAGGGCACGATCCTTGACTTTCGGCGAGCTCGTGCCGCCAAGGATCTTCTCGATGATCGGAAATGCCTGCTCCGGATCGCTCTCCATCAATCCGCGCAGCGCCATCAGCTTCAGCTCATCATCGTCCTGGCTCGCCGGCGAGACCGCCTGGCCGGACGCCTGGCGCACTTCGACCTCGAGCGCCTTCGCGTCCCTGATCCAGCGGCTGTCGGCGAACTGCTGCTGGAGATCTGTCAGCGTCTGCAGCGCGGCGGCGCGGTTGCCGATCTTGGACAGGCTGTACGCCTTCCAGTAAAGCGCAGCGTCGGTGCGGCTCGTCTTGAGCGCGATCAACCGATCGAAGCGCTCGATCGCGCGGTCGTAGTGGCCTTCTTCGATCGCTTCGCGTCCTTCGTCGTAGAGCTCGTCGGCGCGGTCATCCGCATCGGCCCTCGTCGAGGGCTCGTTCGCAGATGCTACGGCGGAAAACGGCGCCGGCCCGGCATCCGCACGCGGCGCACCAAGCGTGAGGAGCGCTGCTGCCGCAAGTGTCGTGGGAATGAAAAGGCGTGTCATGGTCATGTTCGTTAGCTGATCTTCCTGGTTGACGTTTGCGGCAGCGCACGGGCGGCCGGTGGCTGCTCGCGCTGCCGGAGCTCATCGCTCATCACTCGTACTTTGAAGAGCAGCGCTGCCGCGTCGATGCGGCGGCGGAGCTGCTCGAGGTCTGCCGCGCTGATCTTCGAAGGGCTGTGCACGATCTCGAGGAGGTTGCGCTCGAGGTCGTCGAGCACCGCCGCCACCGATGGCTCGTCGGCGTCGATGGCATCCTGCCGATACAGCCGGCTGGTTTGCAGCAGATCCTCCGCCCATCGTTGTTCCGTGGAGATGTTCGACCGCGCCGCAACATTCATGATGTCGGTGAGCACGCGCTCCGAGCGATCGAGGTGATCCGCGACCGATGCGAGCAGGATGCGATCACGGACGTCGCTACTCGGGTTCGTTGGGTTCGCTGCGTTCTCGATGTTCACCGACGCGGACGTCGGGTTCGGTTGGCGCCATGTCCGTCCGGCGACGAACGCGGCGATGACGAGGACGGCGATCACGCCGGCCGCCGCGAATCTCGAGAACCCGAACCCAACCAACCTGCCGAGCCCTGCGAACCTTACGAACCCTGCGAGCCGAGTGTCTTCTCGTTCAGGCAGCTGATGGCGGATTCGCTGCCACACTTCCAACCCGTACTGGTCGCTGCGCTCGGGCGCGTCGATCGCGTTGATCATCGCGAGGGTGCCGGCGATCTCGCGATAGAGCGCCGCACACGCGGCGCAGACCTCGAGATGCCGCTCGATGGCCGCGCGCCGGCGGCCTTCGCCGTAGTAATACAACGTGAGGTCTTCGTCGGTGCAGTGCGTCACGGCTGGTTACTCCGCAGCGGCTCGAGTGCGATGCGCAGCTTCTTGACCGCGCGAAAGACGCTGTGCTTGGCGGCGCTGGTCCCAAGGCCAAGCGTCCGGCTGATTTCGTCGATCGATCGGCCTTCGTAATGTCGCAGCGTAAACGCCGCGCGCTCGAGCGGACTCAAGGCGCCGAGCGCGTCCGCGACCCGCCGCTGAATCTCGCCACTCGAGGCCAGCCGCTCCGGAGTCGGTGAATCGCTGCCCGGAAGGTTAGCCGCCTCGTCGAGGCTCTCGCGGCGCGTGATGTCGTGCCGCGCCTGTTTCGCACGCATCAGGTCCACCGAGCAGTTCGCGACGATTCGATACAGCCACGTGCCGAAGTTCGCACGCGACTCGAATCGCCCGAGCTGGCGATACGCCCGCAGCAGGCTCTCTTGAACCACATCTTCCGCGTCCTGTTCGTTGCCGGTCATGCGATACGCCAGCCGGAAGACACCTCGGCTGTGCTGCTCCACGAGGACGCGAAACGCCTCGCTGTCGCCCTGGCGCGCTCGCGCCAGGACGGCTGTTGCCTCAGTCGCGTCCATCTGAACAGATTAGACGGACGGCGGGCGGTGTGGTTGGGTAAACCGCGCTATTTCTGGGCGCGCGCTTCGATGGCCGGCAGGGCGGCGAGGACGACGTCGCCGACGGTCTGGAGGCTGCGGGCACTCACGGCGTCGAGCGTGTCCTGCGCCGTGTGCCACGGCGGATATTCGAGGTCGATGATGTCCACGGATGCCACGCCTGCGGCGAGGAAGGCCAGGTGGTCGTCCTCGATGCGCGTGCTCTGCGGGACGAACGCGCTGTCCTGCCCCAGCCGCTTGGCCGTGTTCCAGATGATGTCGGTGAGCCACGGCGTCGAATAGCCCTCGCGCCGCATGTGGAGATCGCGGTCGGCGATCATGTCCACGAGGATGTTCGCCTTCAGCGTCGCCAGCGATCCATCGCGCTTCGCGACGTCGACGTAGTGCCGGCTGCCGTACGTGTTGTCGGGTGCGCCCGGTTTACTGCAGTCGTCCCAGCCGCTGCACACGGCTTCTTCGCCGTCGAGAAACACCAGCTCGATCGTCAGCGGGTTCTTGCGCGTCTTCAGCGCGCGCGCGGCCTCGATCAGAAACGCCGCGCTCGACGCGCCGTCGCTGGCGCCGACGAAGCGGAACTCGCGATACAGCTTCGTATCGTAGTGCCCGGAGAGGACGATGCGATCCTTGCGCGCGCCCGGGATGGTGGCGATGAGATTCACCATGTGCACCTTGCCGAGCGGCGTCTCGTCGTCCCACGCCTGCTCGGTGACGGCGACGCCGGCGGCCGCGAGTCGATCCTTCATGTATTTGCGCGCCTGCTCGATCGCGGCCGAGCCCGACGGGCGCGGGCCGATCGCGACGAGCTGGCGCAGATCTTCCCACGCGCGGTTCGAGTCGAACTTCGGCGGTGTCTGGGCGACCCCCGTGCCGGCCAGTGCCACCACGATCAACGCCGAGCCCGCGGCGGCGATCGAGCGGATTCGTCCGTGCGCGCTCCACATGTTCGGCATCGACCGCGGTGTCATCAACGCTTCTCGCGCGCGACGTACTCGCGCGCTTCCGATCCGACATAGATCTGCCGCGGCCGTGCGATCTTCTGTTCGGGATCGAGCAGCATCTCTTCCCACTGCGCGATCCAGCCGGCCGTGCGCGGGATCGCGAAGAGCACCGGGAACATCTCGACGGGGAAGCCCATCGCCTGATAAATGAGCCCGGAGTAGAAGTCGACGTTCGGATAGAGCTTTCTCGAGATGAAGTAGTCGTCCTGCAGCGCGATGCGCTCGAGCTCGAGCGCGATCTCGAGCAGCGGGTTCTTGCCGGTGACGTCGAACACCAGATCTGCGATCCGCTTGATCACTTTCGCGCGCGGGTCGTAGGACTTGTACACGCGATGGCCGAACCCCATCAGCTTGACCGCGCCATCGCCGGCCTTCACCTTCTTGATGAACTCCGGCACTTTGCTGATCGAGCCGATCTCGTGGAGCATGCGCAGCACCGCTTCGTTCGCGCCGCCGTGCAGGGGGCCGTACAACGCGGCGGCCGCCCCCGCGAGCGCGGAGTACGGGTCCACATGCGAGCTCCCGATGGTGCGCATCGTGGTCGTGCTGCAGTTCTGCTCGTGGTCCGCGTGCAGAATGAAGAGGACGTCGAGCGCGCGTGCCAGCACCGGATTCGGCTGGTACTTCAGCTCGGTCATCTTGAACAGCATGTTCAGGAAATTGCCGGTGAAGCTCAGGTCGTTGTCCGGCCCGTTGTACGGCCGCCCGATGATGTGGCGGTACGCGTAGGCGGCGATGCTCGGGACTTTCGCGATCAGCCGCTGCGTCTGCAACTGGCGCGAGTCCTTGTCGAAGATGTTCTTCGCGTCGGGATTCAGCGTGGACAGCGCGCCGACCGTGCTGAGGAAGATCCCCATCGGGTGCGCGTCGTAGCGGAAGCCCTCCATGAACTTCTTGATGTTCTCGTGCAGCATCGTGTGGAACGTGATGTCGCGCGTCCACTGCTGCTGCTGCGACGAGGTCGGCAGCTCGCCGAAGAGAATCAGGTACGCGGTCTCGAGGTAGTCGCTCTCTTCCGCCAGCTGTTCGATCGGGTACCCGCGGTACAGCAGGATGCCCTTGTCGCCATCGATGTAGGTGATGGCGCTGCGGCAGTTGGCGGTGTTCATGAAGGCGGGGTCGTACGTCATCAGCCCGAAGTCCTCGGGCGCCGCCTTGATTTTGCGAAGATCCATGGCGCGGACGGTTCCGTCCTGAATCGGCAGCTCGTACTTCTGTCCGGTGCGATTGTCGGTGATGCTCAGCGTGTCGGCCATTTGGAGGTATGAAGCTTAAACGGTCACGGTTAACAGATAAAAGTGGAGGCGTGCGATTTAATCGTTGGCGTCTTCATCGTCCTGCGGCTCCGTTTCCTCTCCCGGTCCGGCGGGCACGCTGTAGGTCCCATCGGCCCAGCGGGCCAGGTCTTGAATCTTACAGCGGCTGCTGCAGAACGGCCGCCACGCCGGGTCGACCGGCTGCCGCCGGCAGAACACACACAGCCGTGACTCGACCAAGGGCGGCATGGCACTATTTTATACTTCCGCTGCAGCTCGAGCCCGCGCCGGCTGTGCAGCCGAAGCAGTGCCGGCCCAGGACGATCGAGCGGCCGGTCAGCGCGGCGGCGCGAAAGTCGGCGATGTGCCCGATCTCGAGGTCGAGCATCTGGTTGAAATCGCAGTCATACAGCCGCCCGTCCCACCCGACGGAGATGAGCGATCGACACATCAACCCCGCGATGGTCGCCGGGTTGAACGCGTTCACGAGCCGCTCCATGTAGGCGCTCAGGTTGCCGGACTCGATCAGCCAGTCGAGGTACCGGCTGATCGGCATGTTCGTGATGCAGTACAGCGCGTCGAAGCGGATGCCATGGCGCCGCAGCAGCTCGCGCTTCCATTCCGCCTCGATCGACGCCTGGGCCGGCGGCAGGTACGCACCGACGGGATTGGTGACGAGGACGAGCCGCAGACCGGATCGACCGTCGCCATAGCCGACGGCATTGAGCTGCGTCAGTGCGTCGATCGACTTGTCGAACACGCCGTCGCCGCGCTGCGTGTCCGTGCTGGTCGCCCGATAGTGGGGCAGGGAAGCGACGACCTCGACGCGGTGCTTCGCGAAAAACCCGGGCAGATCGCGCTGCCCGGCGGTCGTCAGCACCGTCAGGTTGCAGCGGTCCATCACGTGGCGCCCGCGCGCGGTGCTCTGCTCGACCAGCCAGCGGAACCCCGGGTTCAGCTCGGGCGCGCCGCCGGTGATGTCGACGGTTGGAATGTCCGTCCGATCGAGCACCGCCACACACTGCTCCAGCGTTTCGCGCGACATGATCTCGCGGCGATCCGGCCCGGCATCGACGTGGCAGTGACGGCACGTCTGGTTGCACAGCTTGCCAACATTAATCTGGAGCGTCGAGATTGAGGAGGCGACGAGTGGATCCGAGCCGGCCGCGCGCACGGTCTCGCCGAACTCGCGCGTCAGCGGTACCTGTGCCAGCGCGGCCTGCTGAAGGCCGGAGCTGGCCAGCGGCGAGTGACGCGAGACGAGGGACGGCAGCGTACGGCCCACGGCGCTACATGCCGAGCGACGTGGCGTGGTTGCGCATCTGCACGCCGTGGACGAGCGAGGCGCCGCCGCGGATCGCGGCGCTCACGTGTACGGCTTCGGTCATCTGATCGAGGTCGGCGCCCTTCTGGAGCGCGTCGGTACTGTAGGCGTCGATGCAGTACGGGCACTGCACCGCGTGGGCGACGGCCAGCGCGATCAGCGATTTCTCGCGGGCCGACAGCGCCCCGTCAGCGAAGACGGCCGAATACCAGTCGAAGAATTTCTTCGCCAGCTCCGGGGCATTCTTGCCGATGTCGGGAAAGCGGCCCAGATCGTGCGCGTCGTAATAGTGGTCGGCCATCTGCCGATTGTACTAGCGAAGGGTCGGCACGCGCCGCGCGGCAAAGCAGGTCTAAAGACCTGCGCTACGAGCCGTGCGGCAAAGCAGGTCTCAAGACCGGCGCTACGAGCCGTGCGGCATGGCAGGTCTCAAGACCGGCGCTACGAGCCGTGCGGCATGGCAGGTCTCAAGACCTGCGCGACAGCGAGTGTGTGTCGTGGCGCAGGGAGTGTAGTCGTGGCGGCCGTGCTGTCGTGGCGCAGGACTTTAGTCCTGCTGTGGCGAGGTCAGCCGAATCGTCCGGTGACGTAATCCTCGGTGAGCTTCTGTGCCGGCGCCGTGAAGATCTTGTCCGTGCGCTCGCATTCCACGAGCTTGCCGAGCCAGAAGAACGCGGTCACGTCCGACACGCGCGCCGCCTGCTGCATGTTGTGCGTCACGATGACGATCGTGTAGCGGTGCTTCAGCTGATAGATCAGCTCTTCGATGCGCTGTGTCGCGATGGGATCGAGCGCCGACGCCGGTTCGTCCATCAGCAGGATTTCCGGCTCCACCGCCAGCGCGCGCGCGATACACAACCGCTGCTGCTGGCCGCCCGACAAGGCGAACGCCGAGGTGTGGAGGCGGTCGCTGACTTCGTCCCACAACGCCGCGGCCTTCAGGCTCGCCTCCACGCGTCCGCGCAGCTCCTCGCGGGACGAGACCAGCCGGTTGATGCGCAAGCCGTACGCGACGTTGTCGAAAATGGATTTCGGGAACGGATTCGATTTCTGAAAGACCATGCCGACGCGGCGCCGCAGATCGACGACGTCGACGGAGGAGGAGTAGATGTCGCGGCCATCGATCGCGATGCGGCCCTCGACGCGCGCGCCCGGCACGATGTCGTTCATGCGGTTGAGCGATCGCAGAAACGTCGACTTGCCGCATCCGGACGGACCGATCAACGCGGTCACCTGATTGGCGTGCACCTGCACGTTAATCTGCTCGAGGACCTGGTGCGCGCCGTAGAAGAAGTTGAGCCCCTGAACGTCGATTTTCCCGACCGCCGCGTTGGCGGACGCCGACGGGGCTGCCGGCGTGAGCGGAGGCTGCGAGAGGGTGGGCGCCATGGCGTTCATGTCCTATCACGATACTCAAGTTTTCGCGTCACGACATGTCGGGAGTGTTAAATCACGCTGGAGACGACGTCAGACGGCGGCGGAGTCGGGACCGGCGACCGGGGCGGGTGCGAGAAATGCGGGGAACGCGGCGAGTTCCTTGTCGAAGTACGTCCGGTATCGCTGCGCGAAGGCGGGGGGCGGCACGCCCGGCGCGGCCGTGAGGCTCGGCAGGACGTCGTGCACCAGGAACATCTCGAGCTCGGCTTTGTCCTTGGTCATCAAACGGCCGCGATCCTCCATGCGGAAGAAGTCCTTGATGCGCCGCTGCATCTCCGACGAGACGTTGATGCGGTTCGGCGCCCCGCCGGATTCCATGCGCGATGCGCGGTTCACCGTGTCGCCCCACACGTCGAATGCGAACTTCTTCGTGCCGACCACGCCGGCGATGACCGGACCCGTATGAATGCCGATTCGAATCCGCCATCGCGTGCCGTCGGGCAGGACCCGCTCTTCCACCGCGCGAATCATCTCGAAGGCGGCCAGCGTCGCGTCAACGGGGTGCGAAGGAGTGCGAATCGGCAGCCCGCCTGCACAGAAGTAGCTGTCGCCGATGGTCTTGAGCTTCTCGAGGCCGTATCGCTCAGCGATCTCGTCGAACGTCTTGAAGTATTGGTGCAGCACGCCGACGACCTCGTCCGCGGCGAGCTTTTCGGTGGCCAGCGTAAACCCCACGAAGTCGGTGAAGAGGATCGTGACGTCCTCGAAGTAGCGGGGCGCCACCTCGCCTCGCTCGGCGAGCTCCGCGGCCACCTGCGCAGGCAGGATGTTGAGCAGCAGCGACTCCGACACGCGCCGCTGCCGTTCGATCTCGCTGTTCCTTTCCGTGAGCTCGCCATTGGCCGCCGTCAGCCTTTCGCGGGCCTCGCACAGGCTCTCCGCCATGTCGTTGAACGCGGTCGCGACCGTGCCCAGCTCGTCACGCGAGTCGACCACGATCCGGTGTTCCAGGTTCATGGAGCCGATGTTCGACGCCCCGACTTTCAGTTGATTGAGCCGGTGCCGCAGGTACCGGCTCAGGAAGTAGGCGATGGCGGCCGCCAGCAGCATCGACGCCCCGAAGATCCCCAACGTGACGCGTGCGGTCAGGCGCGAGACCGAGGCGAAGCGTTCTTCGGCGTTCTGCACGCGCTGCTTCTGCAAGAGCTCGAGCTGCGGGAGGATCTGCAGCACGACGCGGCGGCCCAGCGGCTCCGCTTTCACCTGGAAGGCGAGGGCCCAGCCCGGTTCGACGCCGAGGTAGTCGTAGAATCGGCTCCACGCTTCGGCGAGATCCGTGAATGTTTGTTGGAGCTCGGTGACGGCTGTCCGATCGCTGGGGTCGCTCAGGGTCACCAGGCCGCGGATCTCCTCGGAGACCGCCGCGACGTCGGCTTTCAGGCTCTCCTGCGCGCCGGGCACTGGCGGCGCATCGGAATCGATCTGCCCCAGCAGCGACATCTGCTTCTGCATGTCGGATACGCGTCCGCGCACCGCGGCGATGAGCACTTGTCGTTTCATGGCGCGATCGAGCGTCGCCATCGTGCGGCCGCGCAGCGCGGCGCTCCACACCTGAATGCCCTCGTTCACGGCAAACAGCGTCAGGATGATCAGGAAGGCCGCCGATAAGCGGCGCCCGATCGTCACTTGCCGGTGAGGTGCAGGCGATATCCCGGTTCGCCCGGCAGATGGCCGTCGACGCGGAGCACTTTCAGACCGGGCTTGACGTCACCAGCGGCCATGAACGCGATCGCGCCGGGAATGGCCGCAACCAGCTGATTGGCGGATTCGTTCGAATACACGACCTTCGGTGGAGACGTCATCTCCGCGCGGAAGATCTTCGCGATCCAATACTGCTTGAACTGCGGCTCGTGCATCTGATAGATGACGTTCAACACGGCATCGCGCTCGACCGCGGTCGGCGCACGAATCAGCAGCACCACGGGTGTCGCCGGATTCCAGTATTGGCGCTCGCCGAGAAAGACCTGACGCAGCTCGACGAACGTCAATTGCGACACCGGCGTCGCCGGATGGACCACGATCGCCAAATCCCCGGTCCGCGTCTGACCGAGCACCGGTACCGTCGTGAGCAGCAAGGCTGCGGACGCCAGGGCGACTCCTGAAGCGACGGTCCGCCAAAACCACCTCATGATGTGTCCCAATCTCCTAAAAGGTGAGCGCCGCCTGCACGAACACGCCGTTGATAATCTGCACGCTCTCCGGCCGGCGGAAGTGCCGGTATTCGGCCTTCAGCGCGGTCGTGTCGGTCAGCTCGTACCGCACGCCAAGCGTCCCGGTGTAGCTCGAGACGTCGCCGAACACCGGCTCGCCCACGGCGCCCAGCATTTTTTCGTAGCGTCCGTAGGGCTTCCAGTCGGGATAGTCGGTGAGCCGCCACGCCGCCTGGACATAAAACGCCTGGCTGTTGAAGTCCGTCGCGCTCAGCGGATCGTGATGATGCACATTCGCGAACTCCGCGATGATTTCCGGCGTCTCTCGCGTCACCGCCACATACGCGGATGAAATGAGCTCCGGCACACCGTCGACCGTCGGCAGCGTCAGGAGATCGTGATACACGGCGGCGCCCATCTCCACGCTGTACAAAGCCGCCGGGCGTGCGTACACTTTCGCGAGCCACGCGCGGTTCTTGTTGACGTCACCCGCATCCCCGGCGCGGCTCAGGATCGCGCCACGTCCATTGCCGACGCCGAAGTTGTAGCCGACGCCCGCGGCGGGCGGGCCGACGCTGCCCTCGGCCAGCAGGCCGACGAAGTGCACCGGCAAGAAGGTCCCGCCGAACTCAATCATCTGCGGCCGATCGATCGTGGTCTGCAGCCAGAGGCCGTGATGGAACGCGGTGTTCCAGTAGTTGATCGGCGTGTGGTACCGGCCGACCGAGATCTTGAAGGCGTCGTTGTAATCGTAGCGAAGAATCGCGCGTTCGACTTCCACCGTGAACGCATTGGAGCGGGCGGTGAAGCTCGTCTCGCCGAAGAAGCTCACCTTGGGTCCGAGAGACGCCGACAGGTGCAGTGCGAACTGTCCGAGGCTGAAGCCGTCGGGTGAATGCTTGTCGTCGGTCTGCGCGAAGTCCATGTCGGTGAAGCCACGCAGGTGAAAGGACGGCCCGTCGGACGCGCCATGTTGATCGTGCGCATCCTGCGGTTCCTGCCCATCGGCTGCGGCGGCAGCATGCGACGAGGGGGTACTCGATCCGGCGGGCTCGTCGGGGGACGCCGCGGACGGCGCTGTCTGTGCGGCCGCGCTCGCTGCGGCGAGAAGACAGACGCACACAATCGCTACTCGTTTCATCCAGCCTCCGCAGGCACGCGCGACAGCCCACGGCGCCGGCGAGCGGGACCACGAAGGCGTCGGTTGTTGTGTTGATCCTGTTGGTCTACGAGCCGGCGGGGCGGTGTTGAACCCGACTCAGCTATGGGAAGGTAGCCTGCACGGATGAGATTTGCAAGCTCTGCATTATGCGACTTTACGTGATTGCACTCGCCGGCTCGCCGGTTCACCAATCCTTCTTCAGCGCTCTCAGTACACTTCGACTAGGATACATTCTGGTCATCCGCTCCCTCCGACGGCAATTGACCGGATCCTGGCGGCTGCTAATCGTGTCAGCAGGAAGTCTATCCGGCGCCTTTCTTTAGGGCCGAGAGAACGCTGGCGGTTCTTGTTCGATAGAGTTCGTCGGCCGTTATCCCGGAGGACACTATGCGTGACCTGTCGGGCGTTGATGGTTGAACACGGCGCCGAGAAAGCGTAGCCCCACGTATGCTGCGAGCGCCGCCGTGGAGTTGTTCAGATCGTACGGCGGCGATACTTCCATGATATCGAAACCGGCCAGCCGACCGCGCGTGGCGATCTCCGCGAGCACGTCGCATAGCTCGTAGTACGACAGCCCTCCTGGCACGGGCGTGCCTGTCGCGGGTGCGACCGCCGGATCGAGCACGTCGATGTCCAGCGTGACGTAGTAACTGTCCGCCATGGGAATCTTCGCGACGGCGGCCGCGACACCTCCGCGGACGATGTCGGAAGACGAGATGAGCTCGTATCCACGATTGCGCAGGTCAGTTCCGTTGCCGCCATCGCCTCGCGCCAGACCGCGAAGGCCGAGCATCGTGATGCCGCTGACCCATGGCAACTCGATCGCATGGCGCAGATGATTCCCGTGGTCGAATACCTGACGGCCATCCGATCCGACAATGGGACCGAAGTCCTGATGCGCGTCGAAATGCACGATGTGGATCTTGCGCCCCGCGGTCTTGAAGCCTCGTAGCACGCTGAACGTAATCGAATGATCGCCGCCGAGCACCACCGGCATGGCCTTGCGATCGACGATGGCGCTCACGGCGGCCGTGACGTTCTCCAGGCTTTGCTCGATGCTGGCCGGAGGAATCACGACGTTGCCGACGTCGACGACGCGGACGCCCTTCAGCAAGGTCGCGCCGGTCTCCCGGTCGTAGAAGCCGGCGTCGTTGCGCGTGAACCCGCCTGCGACTTCCCGTGATCCTTCCCGGATGGCGGCAGGCCCCAGCCGGGTGCCGGGCTTCGAATTGTGTCCGAGATCGTACGGGACTCCGAGGAAGGCCACGTCGGCACTCAGCGTGGTCAGATCATCCACACTTGGCATCGCGTACATGGTCGGCGCGCGCGGAACGCGAGTGCCTTGCGCGGGGCGGCCACGCCCACCTCCGGGAACTGGCGGTTGCTGACCTGCCGCTGAGAGGGCGGAAGCGCCAAAAGCACTGGTACCCGCCAGCGTCTGAAGAAAGCTACGGCGATGCATCAGCCCTCCTTGTTTGATCCACCTGATTCGTGAAAGCGATCGAGCGCTCGCCGCTCGTATTGTCCGCGAACGTGAGCTTCGATGCTCGGGAATCGCGCGACATCAGGCTAATTACTACTTTGTCAGATCGCTGAAATCGTTCGAGAATCCACGTACTAGCGCGAGCAATGGGAGGGACAGGTGCGCGACGTGCCCCTCCAGCCTGACGAAGACGCGGACCGGCACCGCCAAAGCCGTTCCCCCAACACGGCATTACGGTTTCGTCGCGTGTTCCTTGAGGATCTGAACGATATTCGGTTGTTTGAAAAATTCCGCCCAGCCGACCGCATCGCTGTCGTGTGTGCTGTCGCGGATGTTCGGATCGGCGCCAGCGTCGAGCAGCAGGCTTACCATCTCCGCGTGGCCGCGAGCCGCCGCCAGCTTCATCGATGAGAGCTAATTGGCCAACGTTCGGCTCACCGGTTGGCCAGTTCGTCGATTCGTCGGTTCGATGTCGCGGGTTCGAAGTTCGCAGCGGTCAGCGCGTGAGCACCGGCTCCGCCGGCCGCTCCGCCGCCGGCTCGAGGAACGTCGACACCTGTTTGCGCAGCTCGTCCTGGATGTGATCGACCGATCGGCGCGCGTCGACCACGTTGAAATGGAATTCGTCCGCCATCGAGCTGTATTCGCGCAGCAGCTTGTTCTGATAGGTGCGGAAGCTGTCGTAGATGTCGTCGCCGTGCTTCAGGTCCATGCCCGATTCCCAGTAATCCATCCCGCGCGATTCGAGGACGCGGCCGATCAGCGTCTTGACGTCGACGTTCAGGTAGAAGACGAGATGCGGCGCAATCGCGAAGCCATACAGGCTGCGCAGCCACGCGCGATCGGTGCCGCGGACGCCGGCGCGCGCGAGCGCCGTGAAGATGTAGCGATCCGACAGCACGACGAAGCCCGCCTTCAGCGCCGGGATGATTTCTTTCTCGAGGCGATCGGCGAAGTCGGTTGCGTAGAGCAGCACGAACGTCAGCTTGTTCAGCGTGTTGCTCGACTTGGCGAGCTCGATTGTCGGCTGCATCAGCTCCGACCGCGTCCAGCCGGTCTCGACGACGCCGTAGCCTTTCACTTCGAGCCATTCGCGCAGCAGCTGAATCTGCGTGCTGCGGCCGACGCCGTCGGTGCCTTCGATCGCGATCAGTTTCCCGGGATACGTGCCGAGCGGCAGATACGGAATGCCCTGGCCGTAGTACTGGCCGGATTGCATGCTGCCGCCGTTGGCGCCGTGGTTGTCCGTCTCAGTCGAGCTCGTCATCGATCGTCTCCGCCCCGCTGGTCTGCACGTGCTGCATGATCACTTTGCGCACGAGCCGCTGCTGCTCCGTGATGCTCGTCCTGGCGTCGATCACCTCGAGGCCGAATTCGTCCACGAGCCGATCGTACTCGTCCAGCACTTTGCCCTGAAACAGCCGGAAGCTCTCGACCGGATTCGCGCTCCATCCGAGATCCATGCCGGCCTCGTAGAACTTCAGTTTGACGCGCCGCGCCATCAGCCGATCGAGCGACACGTCGATCGGCACTCGAAAGTACAGCGTCAGATCCGGCTTCACGCCGAAGCTGTACAGATCGCGCACCCACTGACGGTCGACGCCCCGCGTCGCGTCCCGCGCAAACGCCGTGTACGCGTAACGGTCCGCCAGCACGATCATGCCCGCCTTGAGCGGCGGGATGATCTTATAGAGCAGCCGATCAGCGAAGTCGGTGGCGTGCAGCAGGCTGAACGTCATCGGCGTCAGGGCGTTTTTCTTCTTGCCCGATTTCGTCGCCGCCTTGACGAGCGCCGACGAGTTCCATTCGGTGACGAACACCCGGTGCCCTTCCGCCGCCAGCCACTTGGCGAGCAGGCCCAGCTGCGTCGACTTGCCTGATCCGTCGATGCCTTCGACGACGAACAGCTTGCCCGGGTATTCGTGCGGCTTCGTGAGGTTGTTCAACATGCGTCTGTCCGCTGACCTCGATTCTGAGCGGCTTGCGGATCAGCCGCTCGAACGGCGCCGCGTGCCGCGTGGCCGCCCATAACTCCAACTCCGCGTCGCCCGTCGTCCGCACCTGCAGCAGCCCATCGTCGCCGCGATCGTGCAGCTCGACGCCGGTGATCGTCTGCGAGTGGCTTCGATCGAGGCTTTCGGCCAGCCGGAGAATCGCCGCGAGCGTGCGGATCGAGCGCCGGCGCCGTGGGCTGATGCCGGCGAATGTCCCGTGGCGCTTCTTCGGCGTCGCCTGGCGGTGATAGCGCGCGATCAGCGCGATCGTTTCGATCTCGTGCGGCTCGAAGCCGCGCAGATCCCCATTCTTGATCAAATAGTACCGAGTGCTTGTGGTGGCGCTCGTAGCTGATGTGGACGCCGACGTCGTGCAGCAGCGCCGCGTACTCGAGCCATTCCCGCTCGCGATCCGTCAGGGCGTGCACGCCGCGTGTCTGCTCGAAGAGCGCGACGGCGAGCCGGGCGACCTGGTTCGCGTGCTCCGGCCAGTAGTTGCAGCGCTCGGCGAGCTCGACGACGCTGCGCCGGCGGACGTCGGGATAGCGATCGGCCTGCGCGATCTGTTTGCGGTGCCGCGCGATGTAATCGAGCACGAGCCCTTCGCGCAGCGAGAAATCGCACAGCGTGATCTCCGTCGCGCCGAGCCGCTTGACGATCGTGTCGAGCAGGATCGCGCCGGCGACCGACAAATCGGCGCGCCGCGGCTCGAGGCCCGGCAGGCGCAGCCGCTTTTCGAGATTGGCCTCGACCAGCGCGTGGCGCAGACGCCGCAGCTGCTTCGTCGATACACGACGGCTGCGGAGTGGCGAGCCCGCAGGGTTGCCGCGCTCGGCGGCGGCCATGGCGCCGAGACTGAGAATCGTGCCCGATGTGCCGATGACGCGATCGTAGCCCGCGGCCGCGATCTCGTCGAGATACTCGGTGGCCTCCGCCAGGACATGCTTCACCAACTTCCGTTCGTCGCGCGGCGCGATCGGATCGGTCTTGACGAAGCGCTCGGTCAAGCGGATGACACCGAGCTTGAAGCTGCGCCCGGCATCGACGCTCGGGCCGGTGCCGCGTGTGATCTCGACGCTGCCGCCGCCGATGTCGACGACCACCGCGACGTCGGTCGGCACGCTGACGCCGTAGACCGCGGCGAGATGAATGAGCCGCGCCTCTTCGGTCCCGGAGATCACCCGCGGCCGAATGCCGGTCTGCGCGGTGATCGTCTTGAGGAACTCGCCTCCGTTTTCGGCTTCGCGCGTGGCGCTGGTCGCCGCCGCGATGATCTCGTCCACCTTGTGCGATTCGGCGAGCCGGCGGAACTTCGACAGCACCTGGAGCGCGGCGTGCATCGCCTCCGGCGTGAGCGCACGGCCGTCCAGGCCGCCGGCGCCGAGGCGGATCATCTCCTTTTCGCGGTCGATGACCTCGAAGGACAGATCAGGACGCACCCGCACGACGATCATGTGCAGGGAATTCGTGCCGATGTCGATGGCGGCTACACGCATGAGAAGCGCAGCTTCGGTCCTTCCACTATAATGGCATCCTCGTAACATGGCGGCGTCAACACAGCGTCACGTACTCCTGCGCACGCGTCTCGAGCGGTTTACACGGTTGTTACACGGACTCGCCCAGGGCGACGTGAACGCGTTGCACCGCACTCGGGTCGCCTCGCGCCGGCTGCGCGAGCTGTTGCCTGCCCTCCAGCTCGACCATGACGTCGCCCACAAGCTCGGCCGCCGGCTGCGCAGGGTCACCGCGCGCCTGGGGACGGTCCGCGAGCTCGATGTCCTCCTCATCCTCATTGACGAGCTGCACAAGTCGCGCGCTCATCATCGCCCGGCGCTGAACCGTGTGCGCGACGATGTCGCGAAGGAACGCACGCGCGCGCGCGAAAAGCTCCTCGGTCGAAAGGTGCCGCTCGACGAGCTGAAGCGCATCGCGCGCAAGCTCGATCGCAGCGTGGATGTGCTGGCGCAGGCCGAACAGGCCAAACACGCCGCGCCGACGGAGGCGCGCGGATGGCGCTGGGCGATTGATGCGCGGATCGCACGGCGCGCCGAGTCGCTGCAGCAGGCGATCGCTGACGCCGGCGCCGTCTATCTCCCCGAGCGGCTGCACGCGGTTCGCATTGCGGTGAAGAAACTGCGGTACGCGCTTGAAATCGCGGCGGAAGCGGCGGGGGAGCGGACCACCCCCGAGCTGCGCGTGCTCGAGCGCGCGCAAACGCTGTTGGGCCGCCTTCACGATCTGCAGGTGCTGATGGACCGGGTGCGCCAGGTGCAGGCGTCGCTGATGCCACCGAACATCGCTACCTGGCGCGAGCTCGACGCGGTCACGACCGCGCTCGAGAACAGCTGCCGCCGCCTGCACGCGCGTTACATGCGTGATCGCGCGGGACTCGGCGTCCTCGTCGATCACTTTGCCGCGCGGCCGCCCAGGCACGCCGCGCGGACGGCCGGCTAATCGCCATGGCCGGTCCGTACGAGCTGTATCTGATTCGACACGGGGCGGCGGAGGTGCGCGGCGACGCGTGGCCCGACGACAGCAAACGCCCGTTGACCGACGCGGGCATGAGCCGCTTGCGCAAGCAGGCGCGTGGCCTGGCCCGGCTCGGCGTCACGTTCGACGTGGTGCTGACCAGCCCCTTCGTGCGGACGCGACAGACCGCAGAAATCATCGCGGCGGCGTTCGATCCGCGTCCCCACCTCGCGACGACCGAGGCGCTGATCCCCGATGGCACCTACGCCGCGGTGCTCGCGGAGCTCGCCAAGCAGGCGCGGCGCACGCGCATCGCGCTGGTCGGGCACGAGCCCGGCATCGGCGAGCTCGCGGCGCGGCTCGTCGGCTCGCGCCATCCGATCCCGTTCAAGAAAGGTGCGGTCTGCTGCATCGACGTCGATGCGCTGCCGCCCGCCGGCCCGGGTGCGCTGCGCTGGTTCCTGTCACCGAAGATCCTGCGCAGCATCAAGCGATAGGCGTTCGCGTCCCCGAATCTCATCACGAAGACGCGGAGATCACGAAGGGCACGAAGCCCTCCTTGTACAAGAACCCCTCGTGATCTTCGTGTTCTCCGTGACTCCGTGAGAGAGGGGTAACGCTACGCTCTGAGCAAATCCGCCTGCCAGTTCTTCACGCGCATTTTGATCGCTTTCGCCGTCGCCAGGTTTCCCGCCAGCACCTCGCGCGTCAGTTCCGGCAGCTCCGCGTCGCTGGCAAATCGCATGGCAATCAGCTGGCCTGGCGTCAGCTCGTAAATGCGCGCGCTCAGATCAGACGGCAGCACGTGACCGAGACGCAACCGCATCTCCAGCCGGATCACGCGATCCTGGACGCTGATCGTCATGGCGCGCGCCATGAGCGCGAACATCAGCAGCGCCGCGGCGACGATCACGTTCCATCCAGTGCCGAGCGCCGGCGTCTGGATGAGCCGCCAGATCGCGATCACGAGATTGACGAGGAACACGGGGACCACGAAGAAATGAAACGGCGGCCGGTAGCGCGCGTGGTTCTCGAAATTCTGTGCACTGGACATAGAGCCTCCGCCGCGATTCTAGTCGATGAAGCGGTAGCCCAGGCCGACGACTGTCTCGATCTGCTGTCCGGCGGTCCCCAGCTTCGATCGGAGCCGGCCGACGTGCACGTCGACCGACCGCGTTTCGACCAGCCGGTCGTAGCCCCACACCCGCTCCAGCAGGCGATCGCGCGAGACGACGCGCGACTTGTTCTGCACCAGATAGCGCAGCAGCTCGAACTCGCGCCTGGTGAGCCGGATCGCCTCGCCGTCGACCGTCACCGCCACGGCGTCGAAGTCGGCCACCAGATGCACACCGGTGTACGCCGCGGGCGCCCGTTCGCCCGGCGCCGCGCTGCGCCGCAGCACCGCCCGCACCCGCGCCGTCAGTTCCCGGAGGCTGAACGGCTTGGTCACATAATCGTCAGCGCCCTGTTCGAGTCCACTGACACGGTCGTCTTCCCCTCCACGCGCCGTCAACATGATGATCGGCAGGTGCTTCGCGTCGGATCGCCCGCGCAGAATCCGGCAGACTTCCAGTCCGCTGAGGATCGGCAGGTTCAAGTCGAGAATGATCAGATCGGGCAAACGGGCGCTCACAGCTTTGAGTGCAGCTTCGCCGGTTCCCGCGATTTCGGCGTCGGCATCTCCGTTTCGCTCGAGGGCGTGCTTGATGAGACCGGCCAGGTCGAGCTCGTCTTCGACGATCAGCACACGATTTCTCGGCATATGTAGACGCAGCCTATCGTGCACCGATGTCACAACCATCACGGACCGGTTAATTGTGGGTTAAGATTTCACCGAAGGAGCCACGTGCGAGTGACATTCGCCAGGGGGTCCTGGCTTTTCACCGGTCTCATCGCAGCCGTGATGCTGTGCGTCGCGCGATCTGCCGCGCCGCAGTTCACCCCCTTTCCCAACGACCCGCACCACATCCTCGAGGGCAACTGGCAGTCGTGCCTGCAGCGCGAAGGCTACTACAGCGAGCGCGTCTACGATCACGTCGTCAACGGCGTCGGGCTGTTCGAGGTTCACATGGGACCGCGGCGGGAATTCGCGATCTTCAAGGGCGTGCAGGAGGAACATCGCCGCCACGACTCGCCGGACAATCTGCTGCAGCCGAACTTCCGCTTGGAGCTGGAAGCGGGACGCGCCAAGCAGGAATGGGACATTCCATCGTTGAACCTCCGGTTCACGGTGACGCTCGCCGGCGGCTCACGCACGGATTGCGAGAGCTGGTTCATCCTCCTCGAACCGCTGCAGAAAACGTCCTAGCGTGCCCGACACTAGCTGTACGCCTGGCTCGAGGCGCCTGCCGGGCTTCCGCGGATCCACCTGGACCGTTCTTGCAGCGCTCGCCTGCGCGGCGACGATGAGCGCGTTCGGCGATGTGGCGCCTGCGGCGCTTCGTCCCGGCGTCCTCGGTCAGGGTGTGACACTGCTGCCGAACGGCTGGCGGATCGCGCCAGCCGGCCGTCACGTGCAGGTCGGCGATCTGCCGCTGGCGATGGTCGAATCGCCCGACGGCCGGCTGCTGCTCATCGTCAACAACGGCTACGCCGCGCCGACGATCACGATCGTCGATCGCGAGCACGAGTACGTGCGAGAGACGGTGCCGCTCGATCACGCCTGGCTCGGCATGGCGTGGCATCCGGACGGCAAACGGCTGTATGTGTCCGGCGCGGGCAACAACACCGTGCACGAGATGCAATTCGCGGCCGGCAAGCTGACGCGCGGCATCGATCTCGTGCTGGGCCGTCCGATGGATGCGCCCGCCTCGGCGCCGAATCGTCCCGCGCCGGTGCCACAAAGCTTCGTCGGCGGCCTGGCGATCAGTCCCGACGGCTCGTTGCTCTTCGCGGTCCACGTGCTCGGTCAGATCGTCAGCGTGGTCGATTTGAAAAGCGGACACGTGCTGCGGTCCATCCCGCTGCCGGCAGAACCCTACAGCTGTGTGGTCTCGCCCGACGGTGCGACGCTGTTCGTCTCGCTGTGGGGCGGCGCGAAGATCCTGCTGTTCGACACGAAGACGTACGCTCAAGTTGGAGAAATTCCGGTGGGCGAGCATCCGAACGCGATGGCGCTGACCACAGACGGCACGCGCCTGTTCGTCGCGTGCGCCAACACGAACGCCGTGTGGGCGATCGACGTGGCAGGCCGCCGCGCCACCGAACAGATTCGCGTCTCGATGTTCCCCGGCGCGCCTCCCGGCTCGACGCCCAATCACGTCAGTGTGTCGCCGGACGGCCGCCGGCTTCTCGTGGCGAATGCCGACAACAACACCGTGGCCATGGTGGATATCGCGACGCCCGGTCACAGCGAGGTCGAGGGGTTCGTGCCGACCGGGTGGTATCCGACCGCGGCGATGTTCAGCCACGACGGCCGCGCGATGTACGTCCTGTCAGGGAAGGGCCTTGTCTCGGCGGCGAATCCCCGATTCCACCGCAGAGAGCTGGCAGGCGGCGAGGCGCAGTACATCGGCTCGATGCTGACTGGCACGCTCTCGATTCTTCCGGCGCCTGATAGCGCCGCGCTCCAGACGCTCACGAAGATGGCGTACAGCGTCGCGGCGTACAGCGACGCCCATCGCCTCGCTCCAGCGGGGGCGCCTGTGGCGTCGCCGATCCCGGCGCGCGTCGGCGCTCCGTCGCCGATCAAGCACGTGTTCTACGTCATTCGCGAGAACCGCTCGTATGATCAGGTGTTCGGCGATCTCGAGCGCGGCAACAACGATCCGACGCTGTGCCTGTTTTGCGGCGATGTGACGCCGAATGCGCATGCGCTGGCGCGTGAATTCGGTGTGCTCGACAATTTCTACGTGGACGCCGAGGTCAGCTACGACGGTCATGCGTTCTCGACGGCGGCGTACGCCACCGATCTCGTCGAGAAATTCTGGCCGACCAATTATGCGGCGCGGGGCGCCGCCTATCTGAGCGAGGGCGGGGGGACGATCCGCAACGCCTACGGCAACATCGCGGCGGCGGCCGACGGGTACATCTGGGATGCCTGCACGCGCGCGAACGTCAGCGTGCGCAGCTACGGCGAATTCGCGGCCCACAAGGGGGGCTTGGCTGCGGACGGCACGGCGACGCCGACGGCGACGGCGACGGCGACGACGGGCGACGTCGTGGCGACCGTTCCCGGACTGAACGGGCACGTGAGCCAGACGTACCCCCCATTCAACCTCTCCATTCCGGATCAGCGGCGCGCTGACGCCTGGCTCCAGGAGTTCGTCGGCCACGACACAAACGAGGAAGTGCCGGCGCTCTCAATCATTCGACTCGGGAACGATCACACCGCCGCCACACGCCCGGGCTGGCCGACGCCGCGCGCGATGGTCGCCGACAACGACCTCGCGCTCGGGCGCATCGTCGAAGCGATTTCGAAGAGCCGGATCTGGAAGGAGTCGGCGATCTTCGTCGTCGAAGACGATGCGCAGAACGGGCCGGATCACGTCGACGCGCATCGCTCGATTGTGCTGGCGATCAGTCCATTCTCGCACCGGCGGGGGCTCGACAGCACCCTCTACACGACGTCGGGCGTGCTGCGCACGATGGAGCTGATTCTCGGGTTGCCGCCGATGAGCCAGTACCGACGCGTCCGCGACGCCGATGTACAACGCGTTTCAAGCAACCCCTGTGCTGACCCCGTTCACGCATCTCGAGGCGCGCGTGAACCTCAACGAGAAGAACGACGAGAGTGCATTCGGCGCTGGCGCGTCGAACGGGTTCAACCTGGCGGAGGCGGATCGTGTGCCTGACGCTGAGATGAACGAGATTCTGTGGCGATCCATTCGCGGTGCGGGCGCGCCGCTGCCGGCCATCGTCAGGAGCGGCTGGATCCGCCGGGCCGCCGCCACCGACGACGACCAGTAGCGGCACAGAACCTGCCAGCCGGACGATTTAACCAGCCTGTAACACGATCGAAGCCCCCCCGACACATGCGATCGCTACTGTTGTCCCCGACGCTCATGGGCCGTCGCCCTGAGGAGGAGGCAGCACTTGTTCCGTTCGATAGTTCGATCTTCATTGACTCTGCTTGTGGCTCTGTCGGCGACCAACGCGATGGCGCAATTACGCGACGGCACGGGCGCCCTTGGAGCGGATGCGTCCGCCCCGGTGACTGCGACCGCCTCGAGCTCGACCTCCGCCGAGCAGCCGGCCGCCGTCCCAGAATCGCCGCTGGCCATTCATGTCGGCAACGCGGATCTTCTCATCGGCGGCTTCATGGACGCGACCTCGATCACGCGGTCGACGAACACGGGCAACGGGATCGGGACGAACTTCTCGAATTTTCCATTCACGACGACGGCGACGGGTGCACCCAATCCGCAAGGCAACTTGAGCGAGACGCGCTTCTCGACGCAGAACTCCCGTCTCTCCCTCCAAGCCACGAGCAAAGTGGGCAGCGCCAATCTCAAGGGGTATATCGAGGCCGACTTTCTCGGCAATACGGCGCAGAACCTGAACGTGACGAGCAACTCGAACACGCTCCGCATGCGCCTATACTGGGGAGACTATCAGCAGGGCAAGTTCGAGTTCCTGGCCGGGCAGTCATGGAGCATGATGACGCCGAACCGCAACGGCATCTCGCCGATGCCGGGCGATCTCTTCTATAGCCAGGACGTGGACACGAATTACCAGATGGGTCTCATCTGGGGCCGGACGACGCAGTTCCGCTTCATCGCTCATGCGACCGACACGTTCACGGCGGGTGTTTCGCTCGAAAATCCGCAGCAGTACACCGGCGGCGCCGTGGTGCTGCCGACGGCGTTCAACGCGCCGCAAGTCGACACCGGTTCGGGTAGCAGCGCCGTCGGCTCGTCCAGCCCGACGCCGAACCTGTATCCCGACGTGATCGGCAAAATCGCGTTCGACCCGAAGACGGGCAAGACCCACCAGCATATCGACGTGGCCTTTCTCGTCTCCGGTTTCAAGACCTTCAATCCCGCGAACAGCGCGACCTCCACCGACACAGGAACGGGTGAGTCGGTCAACTTCGTGCTGGAGCCGGTCAGGAACCTGAAGGTGGTTGCGACGAACTTCTTCTCGAAGGGCGGGGGACGCTACATCGCCAATACCAACATCCCGGACTTCATTGTCAATCCGGACTACAGTCTCAAACCGGTCAACTCGTGGTCCGGCATCTACGGCGCAGAGGTCACGGCGAAGAAGACGCTCCTATACGGCTACTACAGCATCGCGCAGGTCGACCGCACCGTGACGGTCGACGCCAACGGCACGACGCCAATCGGCTACGGCGTCAACGGTTCGCAAACCGCCAACCACAAGATTGAGGAAGCCACGGTCGGCATCACGCAGACCTTCTTCCGCGATCCGAAGATCGGGGGGATGCAACTGATGGTGCAGTACTCGAACGTGCAGCGGACGCCGTTCTCGGTGCCCGCGGGCACGCCGAGCAGCGCGAAGTTGAATATGGTGTACGTCAACGTGCGCTACATCCTGCCGTAGGCATTCGAGCGGCCCGCGTCAACGCAGTAGGAGTTGATCATGAAAAAAACACTCGCAGGGGTCGTCGCCGCGACGCTGTTGGGCGGCGCCACGTTAATCGCGCAGACCACTATCAATGGTGCAGGCGCGACATTTCCGAACCCGATTTATTCGAAATGGTTCTCGGAGTACAACAAGCTGCATCCGGATGTCGCGATCAACTATCAATCGATCGGCTCCGGCGGCGGCATCCAGCAGATCACGAAGGAGACGGTCTTTTTCGGCGCCAGCGATGGCCCGATGACCGATGAGCAGCTCAAGGCCGCGCCCGCTCCGATCCTGCACTTCCCGACGGTCCTGGGCGCCGTCGTGCCGGTCTACAACATCACGGGCGTGAGTTCCGACTTGAAGTTCACCGGTCAGCTGCTGGCGGACATTTATCTCGGTAAGATTACGAAGTGGAACGACGCCGCGATCGTGAAGGCGAACCCGGGCGTAAAGCTCCCAGCGACCGACATCACGGTTGTGCATCGGTCGGACGGCTCCGGCACCACGTATATCTGGGTGGATTATCTGTCCAAGATGTCCCCGGAATTCCAGAGTAAGGTGGGAGTGAAGACGTCGGTCAACTGGCCGACCGGTGTCGGGGGCAAGGGTAACGAGGGTGTGGCCGGCCTCGTCACCCAGACGCCAGGCGCCATCGGATACGTCGAGCTGATCTACGCGCTACAGAACAAGATCAGCTACGGCTCGGTGCAGAATGCCGCCGGCGAGCTCGTGAAGGCGTCGGTTCAGTCCGTCACCGCGGCCGCGGCTGGCGCGGCGGCCAATATGCCCGCCGACTTCCGCGTGTCGATCACGAACGCACCCGGGAAGGGCGTCTACCCGATCTCGTCGTTCACCTGGCTGCTGCTCTACGAGAATCCGAAGGACAAGGCGCAGGGCAAGATCATGACCGAGTTCGTCAAGTGGGCGTTGACCGACGGGCAGAAGTATTGCGCTGAGCTCGGCTACGCTCCGCTGCCGCCCAGCATCGTCAAGATGGAGATGGCGGCGCTCGCGAAGATCAAGGGCTCCTAGGGCGGGATGGGCAGGACGGGCGGGACGGGCCAGAGTCGGCGCTCGGCTGAAGCCTTCGCGCTACGCCGATCTCGAAATGGTTCTGGCGGACGATGACGCGAAAACAGGATCTCGGGTTCAGACTGGGGACGGGCGCCTTCGCGCTCGTCCTCATTCTGATCGTCGTGGCGATCGGCTTCGAGTTGACGCGGCAGTCGATGCTGTCGATTCAGAAGTTCGGCCTGGCGTTCTGGCGCACCGAGACCTGGGACCCGGTGGCAGAGCAGTTTGGTGCGCTGCCGTTCATCTGGGGCACGTCTGTACTCGTCCGTGCTGGCGCTCGCGTTGGCGACGCCCGTCGCGCTTGGCATTGCGGTCTTCATTTCTGAGCTGTGTCCAGACTGGCTCAAAAACCCTCTCGTGTTCCTGACGGAATTGCTCGCCGCCATTCCGTCGATCGTATACGGTCTTTGGGGCATTTTCGTGATGGTGCCGGCGGTGCGCGCGCTCGAAATGGGCATGCCGGCGTCGCTGCGGCAGCTGCCGATCTTCAGCGGTCCACCGCTGGGCGTCGGAATGCTGTCGGCCGGGGTGATCCTCGCCATCATGGTCATTCCGTTCACATCGTCCGTCGCACGCGAAGTGCTCAAGTCGGTGCCGGCGGCGCAGCGCGAGGGCGCGTATGCGCTCGGCGCCACGCGCTTCGAGGCGATCCGGGCCGCCCTGTTTTACGCGCGGACCGGCATCATCGGCGCCATCATGCTGGGCTTCGGCCGCGCGCTCGGCGAGACGATGGCGGTGACGATGGTCATCGGCAACAATCCGCGGGTCTCGCTGTCGTTGTTCGCTCCTCAATACACGATGGCGGCGGTCATCGCGAATGAATTCACCGAGGCGGCCGATCAGCTGTATCTGGACGCGCTGGTCGAGATCGGCCTCGTCCTGTTCATCATCACCTTGATGGTCAATGGTCTTTCACGGCTGTTGATCTGGAGCATGGCGCGGAGCGGCAGCCGCTCGCGCGCCGCCGCAGCAGCGGCGCCCGCGGAGGCGACGGCCGCATGAGCCGGACCTCCCGCCGCAAGCTGCTGTCGGCCGTTTTCGTCGGCTTCTGCGCGCTCGCTGTGTTGATCGCGCTGGTGCCGCTGTCCTTCATCCTGTTCTTCGTGCTGAAGGAAGGCTTCCAGTCGTTGAACCTGGACTTCTTCCGGCACATGCCGAAGCCGGTCGGCGAGCCGGGCGGCGGAATGGCCAACGCGATCGTCGGCACGCTGATTCTCACCGGCCTCGGATCGCTGATGGCCGTGCCGATCGGCATCATGAGCGGCATCTACATGTCTGAGTACGCCGGCAGCCGGATGGCGGCGACGGTGCGATTCGCGGCCGACACGCTGAACGGCGTGCCCTCGATCGTGATCGGCGTCTTCGCTTACGGGATCGCGGTGCTGCCGTTCAAGCAGTTCAGCGCGATCGCGGGCGGATTCGCGCTGGGGATCATGATGATCCCGATCATCGCGCGGACCACCGAAGAGCTGCTGTTGCTGGTGCCGGCGACGATGCGCGAAGGGGCGCTGGCGCTCGGCGCCACACGCGCTCGCGCGGTGTTCGGCGTGGTGGTGCCCGCGGCGCTGCCGGGCATCATCACCGGCGTCGTGCTGGCGCTGGCGCGTATTGCCGGGGAGACGGCGCCGCTGCTGTTCACGTCGTTCAATAATCACTACTTTACGACCAGGCTGGATCAGCCGATCGCGTCGCTGACCGTGCAGGTGTTCACGTATGCGATCTCGCCCTACGCGGACTGGCACCGGCAGGCGTGGGCGGGCGCGCTGGTGCTGGTCGCAATCGTGTTGGTGTGCTCACTGCTCGCGCGGTTCGCGACGCGGCATCTCGAACGCATGCAGGCCCACTGACGCGACGCACACGGTACGCAGCGCGACGGCTTTAGCCGAGCGTCTGTGCTCTCATTTCACGGAGTGATGGTGTATGGCTCAGGACCCACGACATTTCGCCGAAGAGCTCGACGAGCTGAAACAGCGGCTGCTCTTCATGGGCGGCCTCGCGGAGGAGCGCGTGCGGCTGGCGATGCGGGCGCTGGTCGAGCGTGATCACAGCCTGGTCGCCGAGATTATCGGCGGCGACCAGACCATCAACGTCATGCAGCTCGAGATCGATGATCGCTGCTTCAAGCTGCTGGCGCTCTATCAGCCGATGGCGATCGATCTGCGGGCGATCGTCGCGGCGGTGAAGATCAACGCCGACCTCGAGCGGGTCGGCGATCTGGCGGTCAACATCGCGGAGGCCGCCGATCGCTACGTGTCACATCCGCCCGTCAAGGCGCTCATCGATTTGCCGCGCATGGGGGCGTTGGCGCAGTTGATGCTGCGGCAGGCGCTCGATGCGTTCGTATCCCAGGACATTCGGGCGGCCCACGAGGTGCTGAAACAGGACGATGTCCTCGACGCGCTGAAGAACCAGATCTTCCGCGAGCTGCTCACCTACATGCTGGGCGATACCCGCACCATCGAGCCGGGGATCGACCTCATCCTGATCTCGCGGCATCTCGAGCGCATCGGCGACCACGCCACGAACATCGCCGAAGACGTCATCTTCATCGTCGAAGCGCGCGACGTCCGGCATCACGCCGGCGACCTGAGCGGAGCCTGAAGCGACGCGCAGCACCGCGCGGTTCATCGCCTCGACATCGTCATCACGAAGAACGGAGAGCACGAAGCGCACGGAGCCAAGGTCGTAGCACAGATTTCTTCGTGCCCGTCGTGATCTTCGTGACTTCGTGATGAGCGTTACGCCGGCTTCAGCCGAGCGTCCCTAGTGCACCGAGATCCAATTGATGTCGGCGGCGGTGCCCCCGGAGCCGTTCGCGTCGATCACCAGTTTGAGGACGTGCGCACCGGCGGAGAGCGCGACGCCGGTCTTGCTGACCGTCTTCCACGTGTCCCATCCGCCTGTGTCGGGGAGCGCGACCGAGCCGGTGACGTTGGTGCCGTCGAGCATCACGTGCACGGTGCCGCCGGTGCCGCTCGATGCGATCCGGAAATCGACCGTGTAGGTGCCCGCACTCGTCACTGAGACCGAATAATTGAGCCATTCGGTGGCGCGCACCGACTTGATGTTGTAACTCCCGCTGGAGTCGGTTGTCACCTTGATGTCGACGCCGTCCGATCGGTAGACGCCGCCGCTGTTGCCCGCCGTCGTGTCGTGGTACGCGACCCCTTCGCCGCCTTTGTCATAATTCTCGGCTTGAATGGTTCCGGGGAGCGCGATCGGCGTGCCGGTGAACGGCGTGGACGTGGCGGCGCCGGACGACACTTTGATCCAGTTGATATCCGCCGCCGTGCCGCCAGAGCCGTTCGCGTCGACGACCAGCTTCAGCACGTGCGCGCCGGCGGCGAGCGTGACGCCCGTCTTGCTGACCGTCTTCCAGGCGTCCCATCCGCCGGTGTCCGGCAGCGCCACCGCGCCGGTCACGTTCGTGCCGTCCAGCATCAGGTGCACCGTGCCGCCGGTCCCGCTCGACGCGACGCGGAATTCAACCGTGTAGGTTCCGGCGCTCGCCACGGAGACCGAATAATTGAGCCATTCGCTGGCGCGCACCGATTTGATGTTGTAGCTGCCGCCGCTCGTATCGGTCGTCACCTTGATGTCGACATCGTCCGATCGGTAGACGCCGCCGCTGTTGCCGGCGGTGGTGTCGTGATAGGCGACCCCCTCGCCTCCCTTGTCGTAATTCTCCGCCTGGATTGTCCCCGGAAGCGAAACCGGCGATCCCGAATACGGCGTCGACTGAGTTGTCGTCGGCGGCGGTGGAGCCGTTGATGCGCTGCCGGACATCGCGCTGTTCAACAGCGAGAAGTCGACACCGATATCCTTGCCGTCGGTTGCGGCGTTGTTCGAGAGACTGGTGGACACCAGCTGGTAATTGGCCGCCGAGACGCTCACGAAATCGGCGAGCCACTGCGCCAGTGTCGGGTAATCGTTGCCGCCGGGATACGTCTTAGGGTCGGCGCCGCCGATGGCGTTGGCCTGGACGTAGGCGCCGGGTGTGTACATGGTCAGCGTGGCGGTGCCCGACGATGAGTCCTGGCCGAAGATGCCGTACTTGTTGTCGCGCAGCAGATTGTTCTTCAGCACGAACCCGGCGATGGTCCAGCCGGTGGGCGTGGTGCCCTTGTAAAAGCTGATGGTCAGAGTGCCGTTGGCATCGACCGTGTTGTGGTCGATCGTGATGTCTTTGGGCCCCGCGCCGATGACCGCGAACAGGCCGTTGGCCGGATTGTTCGGCGTCTGGTAGGAGGTGCTGACGTCGTAGATCAGATTGTTGATGATCTGAATGTTCTGCGTCTGCTGCGCCGTTGCGAGGTTATCGTAGCCTAAGATGTTGAACACCGCGGCCATGTGCCGGATGATATTGTTCCGCACGGTGATGTTCTTCACCACGGTCCATGGCGCGGTCCCGTACTGGTTGCGCGGCGTGAAGAGGATCGAGTAGCCCTGTTGTCCGGCCGCCCAGTTCTTCTCGATCGTATTGCCCTCGACGAGGACATTCTCTGCGTTCTTGAATTCGATCAGGTTCTTTACTGTCCACGATTGCGACATCCAGGCCAGCTGCTTCGTGATCAGATTGTGCCGGATGGTGATGTTGTTCGGGACGAGATTCGGAATGTCCGGATCGCCGCCGCCGAACAGGATGTTCTCACCCGCGGCCTCGATGTAGTTGTTCTCGATCAGGAACGGCCCCGGACCATTCGTGCCGCCAATGGCCTGCGTGTCCTGGCCGACCTCTTTGAAGTTGGCAAAATACGAGTTGATGATCTGCGTGTCGCCGCTGTTGAGCCCGACGCCGCGCCGCTGGCCGAAGGTCGCGTCGCCGTGCAGATAGCAGCGGTCGATCACCAGATGCTGCGGAACGGTCGACAAGGTGGCCTGGCTCGAGTCGGCCGCGCCGAGATCGATGAGGCTCGCGCTGCTGGTCGTCGACGCCGGATAGATCTCGAGGAACATCAGCCGCCAGTAGCTTGCGCCAGAGGCGGTTCTGAACGCCGGGTACCCGCCGCTGGGCGCGCGGACCTTGGCGAGCAGGCTCGCGGACGCTGGCGTGACGCGAGTGCCGGCTGCCGGCAACGACGTGTCGGACGCCGCCGAACGGATGGTGATGAAGGAGGTGCCGCTCTTGGCCGGCAGCTTGTACCCGCCAGGGAAGACGGCGCCGGCGGCGAGCAGGATCGTGTCGCCGGGCTGCGCCGCATTGATCGCGGCCTGAAGATCACCGCCGGCACTGACGCTGATCGTCGCCGCGTGTACGCCGCGGCAGGTCAGCAAGAAGGCAAAGAGGCAGAAACACGTGAGTGACAGACGCTTCGTCAAATGTATAACTCCACGTTAAAAGGAGGGACTTGAGCGGACAAGGCAAGCATCGCGCCGGCACACGCTCAACCGGAAAATGCACCAGGATTTGACGAAATGAGATCGCCGTGTCTGCTCAGCTGTCGTGATCCACAACCCATCCGTTCGCCCCTATTTGCACGGTTGGCGAAAACGCTTGTGTTGCCCGAATGTATCGACGATCCGTTGTGTTGGATTTGCTGACAGGTCGCGAGGAATGTCCGGCTAAGCCGGACTCTGCGTAACTCCGCGATTAGATGCGCTTCGGCACTAGATGCGGGTGCCGGGAAGGATGACGCCGTCTTTGGGCACGATGATGACGCCGCTGCGGATAAAGTAGCCGTCACCGTCGGCCTCCTGAATCCCCGCCTCGTTGACGAGCTGCGCGCCGTCGCCGATGCGCGCGTTCTTGTCCACGATCACGCGGTGCAGCACGACGTCGCGGCCGATACCCAGACCTGGCTCGCCACGCCGCGCCGGCGCCTCGTCGTCGGCCTCATAGAAGTCGGCGCCGAGCAGGAGCGAGCCGCGAATCGTCGCGCCCGACTGGACGGTCGTGCGGATGCCGATGATCGAATCCGACACCGTGCAGCGATCGAGATAGCAGCCTTCCGCGATGATGGCATCGCGGACCGTACAGTCGCTCAGGCGCGAGCCCGGCAGAAAGCGCGCGTGCGTGTAAATCGGACGGCGCGGATCGTAGAACTTGAACGGCGCACCGGGGCGCGTCAGCAGGATGTTCGCTTCGTAAAAGGAATTGACGGTGCCGACGTCGGCCCAGTAGCCGCGGTGCAGGTACGCGTGGACGCGGTAACTCTCCAAGGCGGACGGAATGATCTCCCGGCCGAAATCCTTGGCGCTGTCCTGCGCGAGCAGATCGAGCAGCACGTCGCGCGAAAACACGTAAATGCCCATCGAGGCGACGAACGGCCTGTCGCCGGTGTGCCCCGCGAACGTCGAGCCAGACGGAATGCTCTGGCCGATCGCCTGCAGCCGCTCCAGGTTCGGCTTCTCCTCGAAGGCGACGATCTGCCCGCTGCGATCGAATCTGAAAATGCCCATCGCGGTCGCATCGTCGGGCGTCACGGGCTGTGCGGCCAGTGTGATGTCCGCCTTGCGGTCGACGTGTGCGTCGATGATCTCGGCGTAGTTCATCCGGTAGAGATGATCGCCGGCGAGGATCAGGTAGTAGTCGGCGTCGTAGCGCACGAAGTGACGGGCGGCCTGGCGGACGGCGTCGGCGGTGCCCTGAAACCAGTTCGGGTTATCGGGCGTCTGCTCGGCGGCCAGGATTTCGACGAACCCCTGGCTGAAGAGGTCCATGCGGTAGGTCTGCGCGATGTGGCGATTCAGGGACGCGGAATTGAACTGCGTCAGCACGAAAATGCGGCGGATGTCCGCGTGGAGGCAATTGCTGACGGGAATGTCGATCAGACGGTACTTGCCGCCGATCGGCACGGCAGGCTTCGATCGGAGCTGGGTCAGCGGGAAGAGTCGCGACCCTCGGCCGCCGCCGAGAATCAGCGCGAGCACTTCGTTGTTCACGGGCATTTCCTTAGTAAATCGTACACCGGGGCGCGTAACAGCAGTGTAAACGGATCTGCTACAATCTCCGGGCTTTGACTCTATCGGCGGAGCTACTGGGGGCGATGCGTGGCGTGGCGATTGATTCCGCGGGAAGAGAAGTTCTACAGCGACTTCATCGCCATGGCCGACGAACTGAACCACGGCGCGATGCTGCTCGAGCAGATGCTGGCTGGCGAACGGCCGATCTGGGACAAAGCTGACGAGATCAAGGAGGTCGAGCACAAGTGCGACTTCCTCACCCATCAGATCATCCAGCGCCTGAACCGGACCTTCGTCACGCCGATCGACCGCGAGGACATCCACGCGCTCGCGCGGTCGCTCGATGATGTGATGGACGCGATCGACGCATCGGCGGCGCTCGTGCGCCTGTACCGGCTCGACACCGTCCGTTTCGGCGCCAACGAGCTCGCCCGCACGATCTCGGCCTGCACCAAGGAAGTGCGGCTCGCCCTGCAGGCGATGGAAGAGAAGAAAGGCGTCAGCCGTCACGCCGTCGAGATCAACCGCCTGGAGAACGAGGCGGACCGCACGCATCAACAGGCCGTCAGTCGTCTCTTCGAGGAGGAGCACGATCCCCTGATGGTCATCAAGTGGAAAGAGACGCTTGATTTCCTCGAGGACGCGACCGACCGCTGCGAGGATGTCGCCAACGTGCTCGAAGGCGTCATGGTCAAAAACGGTTAGCGCCTGATGCTTTTGTACACGGTCACCGCCCTCATCGGCGTGGCGCTGTTCTTCGACTACATCAACGGATTCCACGACGCGGCCAATTCGATCGCGACCGTGGTGTCGACGCGCGTCCTGACGCCCGGCAGAGCGGTCGTCTGGGCCGCCTTCTTCAATTTCGTCGCCGCCTTCACCTTCGGCACCGCCGTCGCCAAGACGGTCGGATCCGGGATGATCGACGTGAGCATCGTGACGTTCTCAGTCATTCTCGGCGGTCTGGTCGGCGCGATCGTCTGGGACCTGATTACCTGGTACTTCGGCTTGCCGACCAGCTCGTCGCACGCGCTCATCGGCGGCTACGCCGGCGCGGGCGTCGCGAAGGCCGGCTGGCCGGCCATTGTCAGCGGCGGGTGGACCAAGACCATCCTCTTCATTTTTCTCTCGCCACTCATCGGTCTGATCGCGAGCCTGCTGCTGATGACGGCGATCCTGTGGATTTTCCGCTGGACGCCGCCGTCGCGCGTCGATCGCTGGTTCCGCCGGCTACAGCTCGTCTCGGCGGCGTTCTTCAGCTTGAACCACGGCGCCAACGATGCCCAGAAGACGATGGGCATCATCGCCGGCGTGCTGTTCGCCGCGGGCTACATCCACACGTTCTATATTCCGTTCTGGGTGGTGCTGTCGGCGCACGCGGCGATCAGCCTCGGCACGCTCGTCGGCGGCTGGCGCATCATCCATACGATGGGGTCGAAGATCACGAAGCTGCAGCCGGTCGGCGGCTTCGCGGCCGAAACCGGCGCGGCGCTGGCATTGCTGACCGCGACGTTCTTCGGCGTACCAGTGAGCACGACGCACGCCATCACGGGCGCCATTGTCGGCGTCGGCACGACGCGGCGGGTGTCCGCGGTGCGATGGGGCGTCGCCGGACAGATCGTCTGGGCCTGGATCCTGACGATTCCCGCCGCCTTTTCGGTGGGTGCGGCGGCCTACATGCTGTTGAAGCTCGGCGGCGCACGGTGAAGCCGGCGGCAGGCGGACCTTAATCAAATGGCAAGCGTGACGGCGGCGCCCCCTTCGGGGCGGTTCGCGGCGCGAACCGTACCGCCGTGCAGCTCCACCAGGTGCTTCACGATCGCCAGCCCCAGCCCGGTGCCGCCCGGATTGCGGGCGCGCGATTTCTCCACCCGGTAGAACCGCTCGAACACGCGCGCGAGATCTTCTTCAGGAATGCCCGGTCCCTCATCGAACACCGTCAACGCGATCCGTCCGTTCTCCGGGTGCGCCTCGATCCGGATTGTCGTCTGCTCGGGCGCGTAGCTGCTCGCGTTCGCCACGAGATTGCGCAGCGCGTCGTGCACCTTGGGGGGATCGGCGCGCAGTGTCGCGGCGCCAGGCGCGATCGAGACCTCCACGCGCTGGCGGCGCGCCTCGAGCGCCGGCGACAGATCGGCGACGACCGTTCGCGTGAGGTTCTCCACATCGCACGAGGCGATGTCCAGTGTCTCCTGACCGGCGTCGAGCCGCGCCAGGCGCAGCAGATCGTTGACGAGGCGCTCCATCCGGAGCGTGTGTCGAGTGATGATGTCGAGGAACCGCCGGCTGTCGGCCGCGCTCGCGCCGTCGACCAGCGCCTCCACATAGCCGCGAATCGCCGTGAGCGGCGTGCGCAGCTCGTGCGACACGTTGGCAACGAAATCGCGGCGGATTTGATCGGCGCGGCGCAGTTCGGTGATGTCGTGCAGCACGAGCACGGCGCCGTGCGCGGCGCCGGCGGTCGCGGGCGCGGCGCGGGCCATGATCGTCCGCGAGGCGTCGCGCGGCGGCGTCAGCTGCAGCGCGTCCGGCGCGTGGCCCGCCAGCGCAGCGCCCAGCAGCTTGGCGATCGCCGGGTGGCGGATCGTCTCCACATACGGACGACCGACCGCGAGCGCATCGAGCCTCAACATCTGCCGGGCGGCGTCGTTCGCCATCTGCAGCCGTCCATGCGGATCGACCACGATGACGCCTTCGATCATCCCGGTGAGAATCGCTTCCGTCCGCGACCGATCGCGGGCCTGCTCGGCGAGCTGGCGTCCGAGCTCCTGTACCGACTGGTCCAAGGCTCTCGCCACCGCGCCGATTTCATCGTCGCCGTAATCGAGACGCGGCGGCGTCATGTCGCCGCTCCGGTAGCGCCGCGCGATTGCGGCGACCGCGTGAACGCGGCGGCCGATGCGCCCGGAGAAAATCCACGCCAGTGCCGCTCCGCCCAGAAGGGCGACGCCGAGCGCCGCCAGCATGGCCATCAGGACGCTCTGCAGCTGGTGACGCACGTCGGTCACCGGCAGTGCGACGCGGACGAACGCGATCGCCGGATGATGCACGGCGACGGCGACATAGAGCATGTCGATCTTCAGCGTCGCGCTGTATCGCCGCGATTGGCCGATCCCCGTCTCACGCGCCGTGACGACTTCGGGTCGATCGTGATGGTTCTCCATCGCGGCGACGCCCGCGAGTGTCTCGGCGGAATCGCCGACGACCGTGCCATCGACTGCGATGAATGTGACTCTCGCGCCGATGAGCTGACCGATGCGATCGGCTTCGTCGTTCAGCTCAGGCCCGCTCACGGCGCGCGTGACTTGCGCCAGCAGCTCCGAGGCGAGGCGCGCCTCGGCCGCGAGCGTCTGAGCGATTTGCGCGTCGATCTGCGTTCGGGTCGTAGCGGCGAAGAGAACGCCTGCGACGACGAGCGCGAGGAGCGCGGTCGCGAGCGCGGCGAAAAACAGTTGCGCGCGGAACGTGAGCCGCATTACCTGGGCGCTGGCTCGGAGAGTTTGTACCCGAACTGTTTCACCGTGACGAGGGCTTCCGCCAGCAGCGGCAGCTTCTCGCGCAGCCGCCGCACGTGGACGTCGACCGTTCGCGTGCCGCCCGTATAGCGGTAGCCCCACACGTCCGTGAGCAACACGTCGCGCGACAGCACGCGTCCGCGGTGCTGCAGCAGATATTCGAGGAGCAGGAACTCCTTCGCTGTCAGCGTGACTTCGGCGCCATTCGACGAGACGGTATGCCCGTCGGCATCGACGACGATGGAGCCGTACTGAATGGTCTTTTCCGCAAGCGTCCCGCTGCGGTGCACACGGCGAAGCAGCGCGCGTACGCGTGCCACCAGCTCGTTCGGGCTGAAGGGCTTCGCCAGGTAATCGTCGGCGCCGAGCTCGAGGCCGACGATGCGCTCGGACTCGTCGGCCCTCGCGGTCAGCATGACGATGGGAATCGCGGCTGTCTTCTCGTTCGCGCGCACACGGCGGCAGACGTCGAGGCCGTCGACGAGCGGCATCATCAGATCGAGCACCATGGCGTCGGGGAGGCGGACGGCGATCGCGTCGAGTGCATCGCGTCCATTCGCGACGTGATCGGCGATGAACCCGGCTTTTTCCAGATAGCGCGCCACGAGCAGCGCGATGTCCGGATCGTCCTCGACAATCAATACATGTTGTGCGGCCAAGGCCCCAATTCTAATGGCAATCATTCCGCCGCGTCCGGTCCGGCTCAAACCGGGCGAGATCGACGCATGCGGCGGCGCCGCGCATGGGCCGATCACGTCCGGTAGAATGCGATGATGATGTATGACGTCCTGCACGTGCTGTTTGCAACGGCGCTGTTCATTCAGGCGGGCGGCGGTTTGCTGCTGCCCCCACAGACCACCGGCCCGAAGCATTTGACGGTCGCCACCTCCACGAGCGCGGCGAGCGTGGCGCCTGGCGCAACAGTGTCGCTGTCCGTCGACGTCAGGCCGAACCCCGGCATTCATGTGTACGCCCCTGGCGCGACGGACTACCTGCCGATCGCGTTGACGCTGGAGCCCGCTGCCGGCGCGGCGATCGGGAAGACGGTGTATCCGAAATCGGAAACGATGGTGTTCGCGGACGAGAAGGTGCCGGTCTTTCAGAAGCCGTTCCGGCTGACGCGAAACGTAACCATTGCACGGACCGCCAAACCGGGCACGACCATGTTGATCAGCGGCACGCTCAGCTATCAGGCATGCGACGACGCAGTGTGCTTCATTCCGATGTCAACGCCGGTCAGTTGGACTGTTGCGGTGAAGTAAGACAGAAAAGGGGCCGTACCCCTTTTTCGCTGACGATCCCTCGAAAAAGGGGTACGGCCCCTTTTCGTTCAGAACAGTCGGACGATGAGGGGATACCCCCACGCGAAGCCGAGCACCGTGGACGCCGTGCCGACCAGCAGCGACACGCCGCGCGTGACCGCATGGTGGGAACCGAGGCGCGCAATCGGCCAGCCGAGCAATCCTGAGAGCGCCGCCATGCCGACCGTCGATCCCAATCCAAACAGCGCCATGTAGGTCACCCGCGCGGCCGTCGTCGGCAGCGTGGTGAGGACGAGCGCCGTCAGCGCGCCGCTGCCGGCGAGACCGTGGACCATGCCCACGAGCAGCGGCCGTCGCGCAAGCGTCCAGCGGCCGATGTGCACGTGCGCAGGAGCCGCCGCGTGCTGATGGACGATACCGCCGTGGTGATGATGGACGTGGGTGGGACCGTTCGAGCCCAGGCGCGCCGCGTGATAGATCGCGCGAAGGCCGAGGCCGACGAGCATGAAGGCGACGAGCAGCTCGAACATGTCCGACACATTCGCCGGCATCTCCGCGCGCAGCACGACGAGCCCGACGCCGACAGCCACGAGCGAGGCCGTGTGCCCAAGGCCCCAGCACATGCCGAGCAGCGCCGCTTTATAGCTGCTGCGCTCGTCGCTCACCAGCGTCGAGACGGCGGCGAGATGATCCGGTTCGAGCGCGTGTCGCATCCCCAGCAAGGAGCCGAGACCGGAGCTGGTGAGGAGTTCGAGGATGGCCATGATAATCGTGTCGCTGCTCGGCTATTTTACGTGAAGTATTGACCCTGACCTAACGTCACACCCGATCATGCATCTCGAGGCGGCCGTCCACTCTATGAAACAGCACACGGTTTACCACGCACACGAGTTCGCGGCGATGGCGGGCGTGACGGTTCGGACGCTTCATCACTACGACCGGGTCGGGCTGTTGAAGCCGGCCGGGCGGAGCGACAGCGGCTACCGGCTGTACACCACGCGCGATCTCGTGCGGCTGGAGCAGATCGTCGTGCTCAAGTTTCTCGGCCTGCCTCTCAAACAGATCCGCGACGTGCTCGATCAGGAACTGGCGCTGGCCGACACCCTTGCACGCCAGCAGGCGGTGCTCGCCGACAAGCGGCGACAGCTCGACGGTGCGATGCTCGCGATTCGGCAGGCGGAGCAGTCGCTGGCGAGCGGCCGTGATCCGGATTGGGAGCTGTTCAAGCGGATCATCAGGGAGATCGAGATGCAGAACAACACAGACTGGTCGAAACGGTACTACTCGCCGGAAGCGCAGGCCAAGATCGAGGATCGGAAGGCGCTCTGGTCGCCGGAATTACAGGCGGAGGTCACGCGCAAGTGGACCGCGCTCATCGCAGACGTCGAGGCCGCGCTCGGCGAGGATCCCGCGGGCCCGATCGCGCAGGCGCTGGCCGCGCGTTGGCGGACGCTCGTCGAGGGGTTCACCGGCGGCGATCCCGAGATTCAGAAAGGTCTGAACAAGATGTGGGCCGACAAGGCCAACTGGCCGGCAGATACAGACGCGGCGCGGTTTCAGATCAAGCCGGAGGTGCAGGCGTTCATCATGAAAGCGATGCAGGCCAGCGCTACGCCTCACGGACGCCGTGGCTCTTCACCAGGAAATACGCGGCGACGATGACGAGCAGGACGCCGTTGATGCCAATGACCAGCGGCGCGCCGATGAACGTCGCGAGGTAGCCGCTGAAGAGGCTGCCGAGCGGCATCCCGCCGCGGAACGCCAGCATATAGATGCTCATCACGCGCCCGCGCATCTCGTTCGGCGCGATGAGCTGAATCAGCGACGTCACGGTGGAGAAGACCACCATCAGCGACGCCCCGGTGAAGAACAGCAGGATATCGCTCAGCCACAGCGTGCGCGACATCGCGAAGCCGAGAATGAACAGCCCGTAGATCGCCTGGACCAGCAGCGCGGTCAGCCCCATCCGCTTGAATTTCCCGAGCCACGCCACGATCAGCGCGCCGACCACCGAGCCGGCGCCTGAAAACGCCAGCAGGTGTCCATACGTGCTGGCGCCTGCGTGAAACACCTTCTGCGCGAAGATCGGCAGGAACGTCAGCACCGAAAACCCGAGGAACGTCGTCGTCGCCGCGAGCACGATGAGCGCGACCAGGCTCCCGTGGTGGCGGACGTAGTCGAGGCCGCCGCGCATCTCGTCGCGCATCCGCGTCGTGCCGGTGTGCGGAATGTGTTTCACGTGCAGCGACATCAGCGCGTAGATCACGACGAGGAACGAGGCCGAGTTGAGCGCGAAGCACGTCGCCATCGATTGCGGATCGCTGAAGCCGAAGCGCGCCGTGATGGAGAGCGTCGCGGCGAAGACGAGCGGCCCGATCACGCGCGCGACGTTGAACTGAATCGAGTTGAGCGCGACCGCGTTCGGCAGATCCTTCTTGTCCACGAGCGACGGAATCAGCGATTGATAGGCCGGCCCGCCGAAGGCCTGCGCCAGCCCCGTGACGAACGACAGCGCGAGGATGTACCAGATCTTCACGACGTCGAAGTACACGATGAGCGCGAGCGCCGCGGCCGTCGTCATCTGCACGTACTGCGACGACAGCAGCGTCTGCCGCCGATCGCGCCGATCGGCGAGCACGCCGCCGATGAGCGTGAAGAGCATGATCGGCAGCTGCTGAAGGAACGCGTCGAGGCCCAGGAAGAACGCCGACCCCGTCAGCGACAGCACCATCCAGTTCTGCGCCGTGATCTGCGTCCAGGTGCCGATGCTCGAGGTGCAGGCCCCGAACCACTGCACGCGGAAGTCGCGATAGGTGAACGCGGCAAGCATCCGGCGTGCGGCGCGGGCGCCGAACGAGCCGGGTGGGGCGGGGACGGGGGGAGCTTCAGCCTGGGCGGTGTCAGCCAATCAGCGGTCCATGGACAGGTCTAAACGAATGTAGGGCAGGGCTTTAGCCGCTGCAACCGTACGGCGTATCTTACATCACTTGATCGGGCGGAATCCGTGCCGTATACTGCGCTGGAAGGCGAAGATAAGGCGAAAATACGATGCCGCTCGCACGCACTGATCTCGAATTGCTCCTCCGCACCCGACAGCTGGATCGCACGCTCACCACTGCGCTGCCGTCTCCCGACCCGCGCGATGAGGCCGCAGTGGCGCCGACCGGCATCACGGCGTTAGACGCGCGGCTGGCGGGCGGGTTCCCGCGCGGCCAGTTGTCGGAGGTCGCCGGCCCGCGATCGTCGGCGCGCGCCAGCCTGATGCTGCAGCTGCTGGCGGCGGCCACGCGCCGCGGCGAGCTGGTCGCGATCGTGGACGTGCTCGATATGTTCGACGCGCCGTCGGCGGCAGCCGCCGGCGTCGATCTCGAGCGGCTCCTCTGGATCCGCGGTCACGTCGTCGTCAATCCGGGGATGTGCCGCGATCTGAATCAGCGCGCGCTGGAGCAGGCGGTGAAGGCGCTGACGCTGGTGCTGCAGGCGGGGAATTTCGGCGTCGTGGTGTTCGACGCCGCCGAGGCGCCGGCGATGGCGCTCAAGCGGCTGCCGTTCACGACGTGGCTGCGGTTGCAGCGGATGATCGAAGGCAGCCAGACGGTCTGCGTGCTGGTGGGACCCGAGCCGATGGCGCGGAGCTCGGCCGGTCTCACGATCAAACTCGGGATTCGGGATTCGGGATTTGGGATTCGAGCGGAATTCGGGATTCGGACGGGATTTGGGATTCGGCAAACGTCGTGGCTGTTCGAAGGATTCGAGCGGCAGGCGTGCGTAGTCCGCGCGCGCGTGGGCGCGCACGAGGAGGCCGCCGTCGCGTTCAGCACGGCCGCAGCGCACCATGTCTGCTGATGTGACGACTCCCGCGAACCCGACGAATCCCCCGAATCCCAAATTCCAAATCCCAAATCCCGCTCTATACGCCTGTCTTTACCAACCGCCGCATCCGGATCAGGCGGCGTCAGGCGATGGCACGCTTGCTCGCCTTGCCGCCGACTTCTCTCCGCGCTTCGAGCTGCACCGCAACGATCTCGTGGCGATCGACGTCAGCGGGCTCGAGCGATTGCTGGGGCCGGCGCGTGCGATTGGCGAGGAGCTGCGGCGCACAGCGGCCGAGCGCGGTGTGCGCGTGCACGTGGCGATCGCCGGCACGCGGGTCGCGGCCCTCGTGCTGGCGCAGGCGCGGCCGGGGCTCACGATCGTCAAGCCAGGTGAGGAAGCCGCTGCGCTGGCACCGATCCCGATCGGCATCCTCGAACGCGTGGCGGAATCTGCTGCTGCTGTAGGGGCGGACCTGCGTGTCCGCCCCGATGTCCGTTCCGGGTCGCCACATAGGGCGGCCCCTACGACGATCGCGGGGACGGCCCCCGCCTCGATCGCGGCCGTTTCGGTGTTCACACGTTGGGGCATGAAGACGCTTGGCGAGATCGCGGCGATTCCGGCCGTCGATCTGTCGGCGCGTCTGGGACAACCGGGGCTCGTCTGGCAGGCGATCGCGCGCGGCCTCGACGTGCGGCCGCTCGTGCCGCTGCTCGATGAGGAGCGCTTCGAATCGTCGCTGGAGCTCGAATGGCCGATCGACGGCCTCGAGCCGCTCTCGTTCGTGCTGACGCGGCTGCTCGAGCCGCTCTCCACGCGCCTCGAGCGGCGCGACCGCGGCGCCGCCGTGCTGCACGTCGTGCTCCGGCTCGTCACGAAGGACCACGTCATGCGCAGCCTGCAGCTGCCCTCGCCGCTGCGCGACATGCGCACACTGCGGACGCTGGCGCTGCTCGATCTCGACGCGCATCCGCCACACGCGGCCATCGATTACGTCCAGATCGTCATCGATCCGACGCCGGGCCGCGTGCTGCAGCACACGCTGTTCACGCGCGCGCATCCGACCGTCGAGCAGATGTCGACGCTGCTCGCGCGGCTGGGCGCGCTCATGGGGCAGGAGCGGATCGGTGCGGCTGCCCTCGTCGACTCGTATCGCCCCGGCGCGTTCGTGATGCAGCCGTTCAAAACGGATCACGACGATCAACGCAGAGACCGCGGAGCTCGCGGAGAAACAATTTCTGAAAACTCTGCGAGCTCAGCGTTGAATGTCGCGGCGGCGCTCAGGCGCTGCCGGCAACCGGTTCCCGCGCGCGTCGTGGTCGTCGAGGGGCGCCCGGCGCGCGTCACCACCGATCGCGCCGGTTTTGCTGGCGGCGCGGTGCTGGCGTGTGCGGGACCGTGGCGGACGTCGGGCGCGTGGTGGGAGACGGGGGCAGGTGGGGTAGATAGGGCAGCCCACCCGCCCTACCTGCCCTCGTGGGACCGTGATGAATGGGATGTGGCGTTGGGCGACGGCGGCGTCTACCGCATCTTTCGCGATCGCACGTGCGACGCGTGGTTCATTGATGCGATCGTCGATTGAAACTATGTACCACGGAGGACACAGAGGACACTGAGGAAAAAACCTAGTACCCGTATGGTTTCGACCTCCGTGTCCACCGTGTCCTCAGTGGTGGCGAGCGTGTTCTTGTGTCTGCGTACATCGAGCTCCACGCGGCCTCGGCTTTCAGTTTTCTGCAAGGCGCGTCGCTTCCCGAAGCGCTCGTCGACCGCGCGGCCGCGCTTGGCTACCCGGCGATGGCGCTGCTCGATCGCGACGGTGTGTACGGCGCGCCGCGATTCCACAAAGCGGCCCGTGCCGCAGGCATCCAGCCGATCATTGGCGCAGAGCTGACGATTGATGCTGGGGCAGGTAGGGCAGGTAGGGCAGGGGAGGCAGGTGGGGCAGGTGAAGAATGCGACTTTCCCGCCCCGCCTTACCTGCCCAACCCGCCTTACCCGCCCTTCGTGCTTCCCGTCCTCTGCGAAAGCGCGGAGGGCTACCGCAACCTGTGTCGTCTGATCACGCGCATGAAGCTGCGCGCACCCAAGGGGGAAGGCGCACTCACGCTCGACGAGCTCGACGGTTGCACGAGCGGACTGGTCGCGCTCGTTGGCCGCGCCGCGCTCGATGGCCGCCGCCACGGCGTCGGGGGGCTGCTCGATCGCCTGGTCGGCGTGTTTGGGCGGAACAGCCTGTTCGTCGAGCTGCAGCGCCACTTCCGCCGTGACGAAGAGGCGGACAACCACGCGCTCGCCAGCCTGGCGTCGGCGTTCCGCGTGCCGGTGGTGACGACGGGCGGTGTGCGGTTCGCGACACCTGCCGAGCGCCCGCTCTTCGACGTCCTCACCTGCATCCACCATCGCACGGATCTTGCGCATGCCGGCCGGCTGTTGGCGCCGAACGCCGAGCAGTATCTGAAGGCGCCGGCCGACATGGCGGCGCTGTTCCACGATCGGCCGGACGCGATTGCGCGGACGAGCGAGCTCGTCGATCGGCTGCAGTACACGATGGCCGATCTCGGCTACCGGTTTCCCGATTACCCGGTGCCGCCGGGCGAGACGCAGGCATCGTTCCTGCGGCAGATCACCGACATCGGCGCGCGCCAGCGGTACGGGGGACAGGCGCCGGCCGATCCCCGACAGGGGCCTGTCCCCCATACGACAAGGCGCGCGCGCAGATCGCGCGCGAGCTGGATCTGATCGAGAAGCTCCAGCTCGCCGGCTACTTCCTCATCGTCTGGGACATCGTGAATTTCTGCCGCCAGCACGACATTCTCGTGCAGGGGCGCGGATCGGCGGCCAACAGCGCCGTCTGCTACAGCCTCGGGATCACGGCCGTCGATCCGGTCGGCATGGATCTGCTGTTCGAGCGCTTTCTGTCGGAAGAGCGCGGCGAGTGGCCCGACATCGATCTCGATCTGCCGAGCGGCGATCGCCGCGAACAGGTCATTCAGTACGTCTATGAAAAGTACGGCCGCCTCGGCGCCGCGATGACGGCCAATGTCATCACGTACCGCGGCCGGAGCGCCGCGCGCGAGGTGGGGAAGGTGCTCGGCTTCGATCCGGCGCAGATCGATCGGCTCGCCAAGGTGATGAACAACTTCGAGTTCACCGATCCGGCCGAGACCCTGCCGCGGCACCTCTCGACGGTCGGCCTCGAGCCGCAGTCGGACGGCGTCCGCCTGTTCGCGCGGCTGTGGGGCGAGATGCAGGATCTGCCGCGCCATCTCGGACAGCACTCCGGCGGGATGGTGATCTGCCAGGGGCATCTCGACGCCTGTGTGCCGCTCGAAAACGCCAGCATGCCGGGGCGCGTCGTCGTGCAGTGGGACAAGGACGATTGCGCGGACATGGGGATCGTGAAGGTCGATCTGCTCGGCCTCGGCATGATGGCGGTCCTGCAGGACGCGCTGGTGCTGGTCAATGGGACGGGAATCCAGAATCACACCGAATCCCAAATCCCGAATCCCGAATCCCGAGTGGATCTCGCCCATCTGCCGCAGGACCCGGCGGTTTACCAGCTGCTCTGCGACGCCGACACGATCGGCGTGTTCCAGGTCGAGTCGCGCGCGCAGATGGCGACGCTGCCGCGGCTCAAGCCCGCGGTGTTCTACGACCTCGTCGTGGAAGTGGCGATTATTCGGCCGGGGCCGATCGTGGGCCAGATGGTGCACCCCTATTTGAATCGGCGCGCGGGGCGCGAACAGGTGCGCTATCCGCATCCCTCGCTCGAGCCGATCCTCGAGCGCACCCTCGGCGTGCCGCTGTTTCAGGAGCAACTGTTACGACTGGCGATGGTCGCCGCCGGCTTCACGGGCGGACAGGCGGAGGATCTCCGGCGCGCCATGGGCTTCAAGCGATCGGAAAAGCGGATGCAGCAGATCGAAGTCCAGCTGCGTGCAGGGATGGCGCGGAAAGGCATTGTCGGTGCCGCCGCGGAGGAAATCATCACGTCGATCACGTCCTTCGCGCTGTACGGCTTTCCCGAGTCGCACGCGGCGAGCTTCGCGCTGCTCGCCTACGCGAGCGCGTATTTGAAGGTGCATTACCCGGCGGCGTTCTATACGGCGCTGCTCAACAACCAGCCGATGGGGTTCTATCATCCCTCCACGCTCGTCAAGGATGCGCAGCGCCGCGGCGTCCGTTTTTATCCGATCGACGTGCAGATTTCCGGCTGGGACTGCACGGTGGAGCCAGACGGCGCGATTCGTCTCGGGCTCCGGTACGTCAGCCGCTTGCGTCAGGAAGCGGGGCAGCGGATCGCGACGTGTAGCGCGAAGCCTTCAGGCGAGCGCCAGGTCTGTCCCAAATGCGGGTGCGACGATGAATCGATGATCGAGCGGGTGGATGGACGACGATCGTTCTGCAACAACTGCTCGCACGACTGGCTGACGCGGCTCGGAGGGCCGAAGCGCTTCAGCTCGATCGACGATCTCGTGGCCCGCGCCGGCCTGCGCCGCGACGAGCTCGTCACGCTGGCCGACATCGGCGCGCTGAACGCGTTCGGCTACGACCGGCGATCGGCGCTCTGGCAAGCCGAGCGCGCCATCAGGCCAAGCGGGGAATTGTTCACGGCGATCAACACAGAGCCCGCGGAGCTCGCAGAGGCAAGGGGACAGGTCTCCGCGCGACCTGACGGAGACCTGTCCTCGTGTCCCCCCGCAAATCCCGAATCCCAAATCCCGAATCCCGAGGATGAATCCGAGTGCCCGCTGAAGCCGATGACCGAAGCCGAGCGCCTGGTTGCCGATTACGCCGGGATGGGCCTGACCGCCGGCCGCCATCCGATGGCGCTGCGGCGCGACGACCTCGCGATGCGCGGCGTCCTGCGCGCCATCGATTTGCGCGACGCGCGCCAGGGGCGGCGCGTGCGCGTGGCCGGCATGGTCATTACGCGCCAGCGGCCGGGCACCGCCAAAGGCTTCGTCTTTCTCACGCTCGAGGACGAAACCGGCATCGCCAACATCATCGTGCGTCCGGATCTCTTCGCGCGCGATCGCCTCACGATCGTCGAGACGCGATTTCTGATCATCGACGGCGTGCTGCAGAACCAGGATGGCGTCACCTCGGTTCGCGCGGAGCAGATACACGGGATGCAAGCGGTGGACGTCGATTTCGATGCGCACGATTTTTATTGATCTCGACAACGATCGACGCAGAACTCGCAGAACCCGCAGAGAGAAATCGCTCTCGGCGCGCTCCGCGAGTTCCGCGTTTCACGTCGTTGACCGCCGAGCTCGCACGCTCTACTCCGATCCGTCCGCGCGCCCGATCTCCACAGAGCGTTCGCCGTCTTCGCGCCGCACGCGGACCCGCCACGGATTGCAGCACACCTCGCAGTCCTGCACGAAGCTCCCGCCCACGTCCGGCTCGACGTAGATCTCGACCTCTTCACCGCAGTACGGGCACGTCACGAGGAAGGCATCGTCAGACATCATCATGCCGCTTCATCATGCCATTTCGCTGATGGCGAAGCCGCGTTCCGGCGTCAGCGTCAGGCGGAACAACTGGTCGTAGCCTTCGGCGCGCGTGGGCGGCTCGAACCGTTTGGCGACGGTGAAGATCGCCACGTTTGGCACTTTGGCGGATCCGGTGCGCTCCGCGTTGCGCGCCACGGCTTCGCGTGTCGTCACGTCCAGGAAGTAACAGACGACGCGTGCGCCGTGTGCACGGGCCAGCGCCACGATCGCCCGCCGGCTGGCGGCGGTGGGATGGGTATTGTCGACGACGACCGAGGCGCCTGCCGCGAGCGCCTCGTCGATCACGCGCCGCTGGCGCGCCTCACGGCCGGCCGCATTCGGCCAGAGGTCCTTGCTGATGTGCCGGTGCGTAGCCGCAAACTGCCGGCGGTAGAACGTGGTCTTGCCGGCCCCCGGCAGGCCGGCGAGGATCACGCACTCGAGAGCCTCGGGTCGATCAGTGCGGCGTCCCACGTGTCGCCGACGGGGCCTCGTGCTTGAACACATGGCCCCCCTTCATCACGAACGCGACGCGCGTCACCGCGGTGATGTCGGTCGTCGGATCGCCGTCGACGGCGATCAGGTCGGCCTCGTAGCCCGGCGCGAGCGTGCCGATCGTCTTGTCGAGTCGCAGCGACTTCGCGGACATGGACGTCGCCGAGACGATCGCGTCCATCGGCTTCTGATTGCCTTGCCGGACGCGCTCGACCAGCTCGTTCGCATTGTGTCCATGCGCGCCAGCCACGGCGTCGGTGCCGAGCACGAGCTTGAGGTTCGGCGTGGCCACGGCCTTCTTGATCATCGCGGCGTTGAGCGCGAGCCCCTTTTCCATGTACGCGAAGCCCTCTTCGTTGTAATTACCGATGCCGAGGAACTTCGCCTTGTTGGTCAGATAGTTCTGCAGCACGACGCCGACGTTGGGATCGAAGTACACCCCTTTGTCCGCCATCAGCTTCAGCGTGGCGCCGTCGATCAGCACACCGTGCTCGATCTGGTTGCAGCCCGCGTTGACCGACGCAGTGACCGACTCGATGCTGTGCGCGTGGACCATCGTGCGCATGCCTTGCGCGGTGGCTTCGCCGCACAGCGCCTGCAGTTGCGCGTCGCTCATCGTCTGCTTGCCGCCATCGCGGATGCTGGCGGAGGCGAAGATTTTGATGACGTCGGCCCCTTCTTTCTTGAGCTGACGCACTTTCTCGCGCAGCTCGTCGGGCGTGCCGCTGTTCTCGTTGAACGTCCGGATGGACGTGAGAAGGCGCGGGCCGGGCAGCACGCCGCGCGCAATGGCCTCGCGCAGATCGACGTCGCTCGGCTGTCCGGGGCTTTGGATGGTCGTGAAGCCGGCCATCAGCGTGACGAAGGCGTTCTCCGCGCCGTAGAGCGCTTCCTGCGCCGGCGACGCACCGCGCGACTGATAGCGTCCGTCGGGTCCGAAGTGCCAGCCAATGTGCGCGTGCACATCGATCATCCCCGGCATGACGGTCAGCGATCCCAGGTTATAGGTGGCGCCTGCAGCGCCGCCCGGTTCGATGGCCGTGATTTTCGAGCCTTGCACGACGATGGTCGAGTCGGTCAGTACTTTGCCGGTGCCGTCCACGATCCTCGCGGCGTGGATGCGGACGGTGGGTGACGGCTGCGCGGAGAGGCCCACGGACGCCAGGACGACGACCGCAACGGCGACGAGAAGATTCATACGCATGCGGCGCATTATAATCCTCACGTTCACATCATGATGAAATCCTCATTCGTCCTCCTCGCGCTCGGCTTGACGACGGGCGCTGTGGCACCAGATGGCAGGCTTCATGTGGTCCGGGACGTCTTGTTCACTTCCGGAGGCTCATGCTGATCGGACTGCTGGTGTTCTGCCTGACATGGCTCGCATCGCCGTCGATTTCCGGCGTCGTGCACGATGCGAGCGGTGGCGCGGTGCCCGGCGCCACCGTGCTCGTCCGTGCGGCAACGGGCGCCGATCGCCAGACACTGACCGGCCCGGACGGACGCTTCACGATCGAAGTGCCCGACGCCGGTGACCTCACCCTCGTCGTTCGCGCCGGCGGGTTTGCCGAAAAGACCGAGCGCCTGTCCGAAACGGATCGCACGCGCAGCCTCGACCTCATGGTTGAACCGGCGCCGCTCCTCGAGACGGTCACGGTGACGCCCACGCGCAGCGAGCAGAGGCTCGGCGACATTCCGGCGAGCGTCAGCATCCTGACGGCCGACGACATTCGCAACTCGCCGGCGGTCGTGGCCGACGACGTGCTGCGCCAGATTCCGACGTTCAGCCTGTTTCGGCGGTCGAGCAGCCTGTCGACGCACCCGACGTCGCAGGGCGTGTCGCTGCGCGGGATTGGGCCGAGCGGTGTCAGCCGGACGCTCGTCCTCGTGGACGGTACGCCGTTCAACGATCCGTTCGGTGGCTGGGTGTACTGGACGCGCGTCCCGCTCGAGGGGACCGACCGCATCGAAGTGGTGGACGGCAGCAGCTCGAGTCTGTACGGCAACTACGCCATGGGCGGCGTCATCAACATCGTCAGCAACCGTCCCGTGCGGCGCACGATCGAGCTGAAGCCGCAGTACGGCAACGACAACAGCCCGAAGCTCGACGTGTTCGGCAGCGACGTGTGGGGCAAAGTCGGCGTCACGGTGGACGCGACGGCGTTCAGGACCGACGGCTTCCCGGTGGTCGCGCCGAGCGAGCGCGGGCTCATCGACAACAACGCGACGGTCAGCTTCCACAACGTCAGCGCGAAGGCGGACTACAGTGTGAGCGATCGAGTGAAGGCCTCGTTCCGCGTCGGATCGTTCGGCGAAAATCGCGGCAACGGCAAGATCGGCGAAGTCAACGACACACAGTGGACGTCTGGCAGCGGCGGCGTCCGGATCGAGCTGCCGGACCAGAGCGATCTGCAGGCGAGCGTCTTCACCGACATCGAACACTTTCACAGCACGTTTCTGGCGGTCACACCTCCGTCTGCGACCGTCGCGGCACGCAGCATCGTCCGCCTCTCTGTCGATCAGCACGTGCCGACGCACGCGGTTGGCGGCATGGTGCAGTGGTCGAAGGCGCTGAATGGATCGAATTATTTCAGCGCCGGCACCGACTGGCACTGGGTGGACGGCGACAGTCAGGAAGGGTCATACAACGCGGCGCCCGGTGCGGTGGTCCCGCCGACGCAGCAGGCCGTGCTGGCGCTCCAGCGCGTGTCGGGTGGCACGCAGCGGATCGTTGGCGCATACGTACAAGACATCCTGACGCCGCTGCCAAAGCTGACCGTCACGCTCAGCGCGCGCGGCGATCACTGGCTGAACTACGACGCGCACAACCTGGAAACGGCGGTGATCGTGGGGACGCCGGTCAACAACCAGCCCTCGCTGCCGGACCGGAGCGACACCGCGTTCAGTCCGCGCGCCGCGGCGCGGTATCAGATCACCGATTGGCTGAGCGCGTGGGGCGACATCGGATCCGGATTTCGGGCGCCGACGCTCAACGAGCTCTATCGCCAGTTCCGGGTGGGCACGGTGCTGACGCTGCCGAACAATCAACTCGGCCCGGAGCGCCTGGTCGGCGGAGAAGCGGGCATCAGCCTCGCGCCCGCCCGCAATGTGACGGTGCGCTCGACGTGGTTCGATAATCGCGTGACGAATCCGGTGTCGAACGTCACGCTGTCGACGGTTGGCGCGACGGTCACGCAGCAGCGGCAGAATCTTGGCGCGACGCGGATCTGGGGCGTCCAGAGCGACGTGGAGTACCGGATTGGCGCAGCGTGGAAGCTGACGGGCGCGTACCTTTACAACCATGCGCGCGTCACCGACGGCGGCGTTGCGAACGCCGCACTCGTGGGCAATGTCCTGCCCCAAGTGCCGACACATCGCGGATCGCTGCGCGCGTCGTATGCGAGCGCGAAATACATCACCGTCGCGCTCGGCGTGCAGTTTCTCGGCAGACAGTTCGACGACGATCAGAACATTCGGGCGGTGCCGCTCCTCGCCCTGACGCAGGCCGGCTACACGGCGTCGACGGCTCCTGGCCTTCCGGGGTACGCGGTCGTCGATCTCACCGCATCGCGGATGCTCGCGCGCAACCTGGATGTGTTCGTCGGCGCGGAGAACCTGTTCAACCAGCAATATTTCGTCGGCACCCTGCCGACGACGATCGGTTCGCCGCGCCTGGTGAACGCCGGCGTCCGTGTGCGGTTCAGCGCGCGCTGAGCCCTCATGTAGGGGCGACCGGCCTGACGCGACGCCTGTCTGTCGGCCCGGGCGGCCAAGGTGCCGGCCCGATTACAGCTGAATTGGCCAGCAACTTGCTGTTACTGGTCATGGCGGCGACCGGTTCACCATGCACCGGCCCAGCCGATCGAAGCTCAGCCAGACCGGCCAGGCGCGACGCATTATGAAACTAATCGTTCAGCCGGAAACCGGAATCCCGCCGATCATCAGCGCGATCAAACAGGCGAAGAAGACCATCGACATCCTCATCTTCCGGCTCGACCGCTACGAGATTGCCCGCGAGCTCGAGGCGGCGGTGTCGCGCGGGGTCCACGTTCGGGCGCTGACCGCCCACCAGAATCGGGGCGGCACCAAAAGCCTCCGCAAGCTCGAGATGCGGCTCTTGGAAAGCGGCATCACCGTGGCGCGGACGGCTGACGATTTCGTCCGCTACCACGGCAAGCTGATGATCCTGGACAGCCGGGTGCTGCACGTGTACGGCTTCAATTTCACCGGGCTGGACATCAAGAAGAGCCGCAGCTTCGGCGTCATCACCAGGAACACCAAACTGGTGCAGGAGGCGATGAAGCTGTTCGAAGCGGACTTCGAGCGGGAGCCGTACGTGCCCGGCTCCGATCGCTTGATCGTCAGTCCCGAGAACGCGCGCGAGCGGTTGGGCGCCTTCATCAAGTGCGCGCGCAAGCAGCTCCTGATTTACGACCCTGGCTTGACAGACGATGCGATGGTGCGGCTGCTGGCGGATCGCGAGAAGGCCGGCGTCGACGTGAAGATCATCGGCAAGGTGGCCGCGAAGGGCGTGCTGCACTGCGAGAAGTACCAGGGCAAGCGGATGCACGTCCGCGCGATCATCCGAGACGGCAGGTTCGCGTTCGTCGGCAGCCAGAGCCTCCGGCGGCTGGAGCTCGAGAAGCGCCGCGAAGTCGGCATCATCGTGAACGACGAGCGGGTCGTTCGCGAGATGCAGCAGGTCTTCGAACGCGATTGGTCGGAAACGGAGTCAGGCAGGAGAGAAGCGAAGAAAGCCGAGAAGGCGGACAAAAAAGAGGAAGTCGCCGCGGCGTCATGAGGGGTCGTTGGCGGCGCTCTTCCATCATGCGTTACGTAAGGCGAGCGATGGATCAATTCGCGTAGCGTGATCACCGACGCGCCGTGGACCCGACCCGCATCACGTGAAACCACTCCCGAAACTTCAGAAGATTCAGCGATTCGACAAAATAGTACTCGTAGGTTGCTCCGCAACGGGTTGCATCGCAGCCCATCGGCTGAGCTGTGATGCTGGAGTGGCGCTTGCACAGCGCCCGGCCCGGAGGTCTGTTTATGAAGAGAAGTCGCAGTGACGAAGGCTGATGCCGAAGCAAACGGCGCGAGCGGAAGAAGATCCTCGTAAGCGATCGCAGGGCGCAAGTCCGGTCGCGCCCTTGCTACAGGAGCTCGAATTTCTTGTTTCGTCCCCACTTGTAGATGCTGAAGTCTCTGTCGAAGGTCAGGATTCTCGGCTCCTGGTGAATCTCGGCGCATCGGATGAGACAGGCGTCAGCGAGCGAGATCGGTCGATTCGCATACATCTTCAACAACGCGCCAATGTGGGTCCAGTGCGTCTCGACGGACATTGCGATGCTGTAGACCCCATGTGCTCCGAGTGCGACGACGTCGACGGGACCATCGGGGTGCACCTTCCGCATCAGGAAACAGGCCTCGGCTACAACCGCTTCACACGAGCGGAAGGGCGGCGCGCACTCGGCGAACAAGCGCCGCGCGCGCTCGTGATTCGCATCGTTCTTGGACAGCAAGGCCACCAGGGGACCGGTGTCCAGCAGGACCCCCGCTGGCTTCACCCGCCGAAGCCCTGGAGGTGCTTACTGTTGCTGGAGAGGTCGCGCGGGCCCTTCTTGAATCGCCCGACGCTGGGCCCGGCGAGCTCGAGCGCGCTTCGGTGCCCACGTTGTTCCTGCGCCACGAGCTGCAGACCACGCCGGACGATCTCCGACTCGGTCTCGCCCGTTGCCGCCTTCACCTGCTCGAGCGCCGCCCGCTCCTCTTCGTCGAGGCGAGCATGGATGTACGCTTTCATGAGGTGAATGTAGCACAAAGTATCGATGATGTGCTACGGAACCGTTCTTGTCGAGCGTTCGCAGCCTGCGCGCCGAAGCCTTGGCGGAGGCGGGGCCATTCGCAAGCTCGCTGATTTTGCAAGGTGCTCTAAGTGTCGGCCCTGGGCCGGACGTGCAGGTCCGCCGCGACGCCAGCGTGCTGCGGCGATCGCCAGAAGTCCATCGTCGACACACGGTGCACACAGCCGACCGTGCAGAACGGCGCGCACGACTTGGGCGTCGAGAACTCGCGCCGGATGTCGTCGATCGTGTACGTCTCCAGCGGCACGCCGGGAAAACCGCGTTGCTGCGAACAGTAGTGCACGAGGCCGTCTTCGCAGATGTAGAGATAGCGCCCGCCGGCGCGGCAGCGCCAGGTATTCGGCTTTCCGTCCGCCAGGTTGTCCTGAAAGCTGCGAATCCCCGAATACAGGTTCTTGATCACCTGGCCGGGGCCGCTGATCGCGGCGGAGACCTCGTCGAACACTTTGCGCTCGGGGGCCGCGAGCGGCTTCAGGCGTCCGCGGCCGTCGTGGATGATGCCGATCGACGTGGAGAAGCCGAGCTCACGCGCCCGGGTGTTGATCGTGCGCGCATCCTCGGGATTCTTGATGCCGCCGCCGAGCACCGAGTTGATGTTCACGTCGAACGTCGCGTACTCCCTCAAGTGCTCCAGTTTCTTGTCGAGCAGCCGCAAACTCTTCTTGGACACTTCGTCCGGCTCGAGGTTGTCGATGCTGATCTGGAGGAAGTCGAGGCCGGCCGCGTTCAACGCCTCGATGCGCCTGGGCACCAGGAAGTAGCCGTTGGTGATCAGCCCCGCCATCATGCCGCGTGCCCGGATGTGCCGGATCAACTCATCGAGATCGGGGTGCAGCATCGGCTCGCCGCCGCTGAAGGCGACGACCGACGTGCCGAGATCGGCGAGCTTGTCGATTCGGCGCCGCATTTCGCCGGTCGGGACGGGCGGCGACACTTTGTCGTACTCATTGCAGTAGCCGCAGTCGATATTACAGCGGCGGATCGGCACGATCTGAACGAGCAGCGGGTGCGCCGTGTGCGTGAGACCGCGGGCGAATTCGCGCACCGAGCGCGCTTTCCGGCTGAGGGTCGGCGATAGAATGGCCACGAGATCCCGAAATTATAACATTCAGGCGGGTGACTCAGCCGGGCGCATCCGCCGGATGCGTTCGCCGATCTGCAGCGATCCGGCGAAAATCGACGCGACCGGGATCATACCGAAGAGCTGGTGCCGCGCCACGGCAGCCAGACCCGCCGACGCGATACACCCGCAGTTCGAGCAATCGGGTGCGCCGCCGAACTGGCACGGTGTGATCTTCGTCGTCAGATCCGCGGAGATCGTCAGCGTCGTGCGCGCGAACACGCAGTCGGCCGGGGAGTCGGGCGGCTCGGCATACACCTCGATCAGCCCCTTGGGAAGCGCCAGCTTCGGGAACTTCACGCGCAGCGCCATCAGATCCGCGACGACGCGCTGGCGATCAGCTGGTGTCAGGCGCTCGTCTGAGACTTCGCCGATCTGCGGCGTGTACAGGCTGAACCAGATCTTCGTGACCGGCGGTTGCCCCGACCAGAATTGTAGAAACTCCTCGAGGTAGCCAGGCCGGTTCACCTGCTGCCGTGTGATCGTGCAGTGCACGGTGATATCGTGCCCGACGATGTGCTTCAGGATGCGGTCGTAGGTGGCGGGCGTGCGGCGTTGATCGTGCTCCGGCTGCAAACCGTCGATCGAGACAACCAGTGAGAGACGTTTGAGACCGTGCCATGCCTGCGGAATCTCACGGACCGCGCTCGTGACGACCTGGACGTGGATGCCGCGTTTGGCGAGGATGGGCAGCAGCGTGTTCAACTCGCGATACCGGACGAGCGGCTCGCCGCCGACGATCGAAAGGTGCAGCGGCCGGTGTCGGTCCACCAGCGCGAGCACACCGTCGATCAGCGCCTGACCTTTGAGGTCTCTGACCTCACGAAGCGTCAGATCGCCGCCGAGATGATCGTCGCCGTAGGCGTAGCAACCTGGACAATGGAGCGGGCATTCGCGGGTGATCTCGATCGAGAGCGCTGGAGTGTAACCGGTGAGGATCCGACCCCACGCTGAAAGAATACCTTCCATTTCCACACTATAGCAGCCTCTGTTAGGATTCCCCAGCACCAGGGAGACGTTCTATGAAACGACGCACGCTGCTGCAATGGCTCGCTGCGACCGCCGCGATTCTGCCGTTCGAACGGATCCGTTTGTACGCGCAGCCGCGCGAGTTGACGCCGGAGGCGATCGCCACACTGCACGAAATCGCGGCGACCGTCGTCCCCGCATCGCTGGGAGCGGCGCAAGTCCGCGACACCACAGACAAGTTCATCGTCTGGGTCCGCGGATATCGTGAGGGCGTGCCGCTCGAGCACGGTTATGGTCACCCGAAACTTCGGCGATCGCCGGCGTCGCCGGTGCCCATATACATCGCGCAGCTCGCCGCGCTCGATGCTGCGGCGCGCGCGAAAGGCGCGGCCTGGAGCGATCTCGACCTGGAGACGCGGCGCGCGCTGATCGATGCGTCGCTCGCCACGGCTAACGTCCGCGCATTGCCCGGCCGTCCAAGCGGGCAGCACGTCGTCGCCGACCTCATGGCGTTCTATTTCCGCAGCAGTGAGGCGAACGACGCGTGTTACCGCGCCGCGATCGGCCGTGAAGTGTGCCGGCCCATCGCGATCACGACGAGGCGTCCCGAGCCGTTGAAGCCAGCCGACCACGGAGGGGCAAACCTACAGGAATTCTCCTCCGTGTCCTCAGTGTCCTCCGTGGTGGAGAGTTGATATGCCTGTCCACGAATCCGACATCTGCATCATCGGCGGCGGCATCACCTCCGCGATGCTCGCACAGAAGCTCTCCACCCTGAAGCCGGGCGTCAACATCATTGTCGTCGAGGCGGGCAAGTCGATCTTCGACACGCAGAACCGCGGCCGCTATCGCGCCCGCACGCTCGCGTACGGCGAGCATCCGTGGCCCGGCGATTTCATCGAGGACCAGCAAGGGACCGGCAACATCTCGATGACGATGGCGGTGGGTGGTCTGGCCTTGCACTGGGGCGGTGCGTGCAACCGTTTTTCGGAAGAGGATCTGCGGTTGAAGTCGATGTACGGCCTCGCCGCCGACTGGCCGATCGAGTGGGCAGAGCTCGAGCGCTATTACTGCGAGGCGGAGCGGCGATTGAACGTCAGCGGCGAGCCCAGTCCGCATCCGGAGGACCGGCGCACCCAGCCGTACCCGCAGGGGCCGATTCCGCTCTCCTACAATCTGCAGACGCTGAAGGCGTGGGTGGAGCAGAGCGGCGTGAAGTTTTCGCCGCTGCCGATGGCGCGGAATCTCACGGACTTCGACGGCCGCGGCAGCTGCTGCGTGTACGACACGTGCGGCGAGGTGTGCCCGTCGGGCGCCCGTTATTCGCCGGACTTCACGTTCCGGCAGCTGATCGCGCCCAAGAAGATCGTGCTGCACGATCGGACGCTCGTGCGGCGCCTGGTGTTGGACGACAAACGTCCGGCGATCGTCGCGGCGCAGGCCTATCACCAGGATCGGCCCGACGAGATGGTGGAGTACCGAGCGAAGACGTTCGTCGTCGCGTCAGGTTACTGCTGGAGCTCGCATCTGCTGCTGTTGTCGGCGAACTCGCGATTTCCGAACGGGATCGCCAACAGCTCGGGGCTGGTCGGCCGCTACATGAATGGACACAAGTTCATTTCAGCGACCGCGAACATCGACGCGCAGACGTATCCCGGACAGAACATGACGCACAGCCTGATCTCGCGGCAGTTCTTCCGCTGTCCGGCCGACAAGCCGTTCGTGCGCCACGACACGCGCGTGTGGGAAAGCTCCGCGGGACGCGAGCCGCGTCTGCGGTCAGCCGACGGCAAGCTGCTGCTCGGCGACGAAGTGCTGGACGACTGGCGATCGCGCGCCACCGGCAGCGCCGTGCGCCTGCGCGCCTATTGCGACGTGCATCCGTCGGTCGACAGCCGCCTGACGCTGGACCCGACGAAGAAGAACCGGTACGGCGATCCGATGCCGAAGATCGAGCACCGCCTCGACGAGGCGACGATGGCGAGGGAAGCGGCGACGAAGGCGCACGTGCTCGGTCTGTTCGAGAACCTCGCGAAGGCGAGCAACGGACGGATCGTCAACACGGGCGAAGGAGATTACCTGGATCATCCAGGCGGCGGCTGCCGGATGGGCACCGATCCGGCGACCAGCGTGTGCGACAGCCACGGCCGCACGCACGACCACGAGAACCTTTTCGTGGTCGGCGCCCCGACCACGCCGACCGGCGGCTGCACGAACGGCACACTGACATTCGTCGCGCTGACGTTGCGCTCGGCCGAAGAGGTGGCCAGGAGTACTACGCTCGGCTAAAGCCTTCGCGCTACGTCGTGGCTGGAGCCGTCGCGCTACGTCGCATGGCGCTCGGCTAAAGCCGTCGCGCGACGTTGGTCGGATGAAGCCGCCGCGCTACGTCAGCGTCGATCCGTTGTAGCGCGAAGGCTTTAGCCGAGCGCATTACGGAAGGCTTTAGCCGAGTCCAATCCCTCCTCTGGGACCAAGAATTGCTCGCCGCTCGGCATGCCTCGCCGCCGTCCGCCGCGCCTTCGTGACTCCTGCTACATCGGCGCGCAACGGGTTTTCCTCACGATGTGCACGTTCCAGCGGAAAAGGTACTTCGCAGAGCGTGTCGTCTGTGATGGCGTACGCGAGCAGCTTTTGAGTACAGGCGGAACGCTGGAGCATTGAAGTCGTTGCATTCTGCTTCATGCCCGATCATTTGCACCTACTTCTCGAGGGGAAGACCGAACAGGCTGATTGCCGGAAGTGTGCAGATGTCTTTCGGCGCGTGTCCGGTTTCCATTTTGGGCGAGATCATGAGAGTCGTATCTGGCAAGACGGTTACTTCGACCACGTTCTGAGGCGTGAAGAGGCCACACTCGACGTTGTGCGGTACATCCTTTGGAATCCGGTAAGGGCTCGGCTCTGTGATGACCCGACGGCGTATCCATTCCTGGGTTCAAGCCGATACGACGTGTCCGAACTTCTCACGGCGTATACGCTCGGCTAAAGCCTTCGCGCTACGTCTTGGCTGGAGCCGTCGGGTATTTCGCATGGCGCTCGGCTAAAGCCTTCGCGCTACGTCGCACGGCGCTCGGCTGAAGCCTTCGCGCTACGTCGGGCGCGCTCGGCCGTCGCGCTACGTCGGGCCAGGCGTACTGCGCTTGGCTGAAGCCTTCGCGCTACCGCTACTTCGCGGCGGTAAACATGATCTCGACGAGTCCGTCCGCGCCCATCAGGCCGGCGCCGACGGTCGCGCGCGCGGGGAAGTCGTTGGCGAACGTCTCACGATACGCGGCGTTCATGTCTTGAAAGCGCCCCATGTCCGGTAAGTAGACGACGCCGTCGACGACGTTCGCCCAGTCGAAGCCGGCGGCCTTCAGGGTCCGGCCGATCCGCGCAAGCGCCTCCGTCGTCTGCGCCTTGACGTCGCCTTTGTCGGCAGCCGTCGTGCCGAGCGTGCCGGCCAGATAGAGCCGGTTGCCGACGCGAATCGCCGAACTGAGCATAGGGCTCGGGGTTCCGGCGGATCCGTCCGCGTTGGGCGTGGTGATCGCAGTGCGGCTCGCGTCCTTCACCGCGACCATCGTGATCTCCACGAGGTAGTCGGGACCGGTCAGACCGGCCCTCACGGTCGCGCGCGCCGGCGGATCCTTCGGGAAGTAGGTCCGGTACACGGCGTTCATGTCCTGAAATTTCGCCGGGTCGGTGATGAACACGCGTGCGCTGACGACGTCGGCTGCGCTCATGCCCGCCGCTTTCAGAATGGCGGCGCCGTTGTCGAGCACCGTTTTGGTCTGCGCGGTCATGTCGCCTGGCACCGCCGTGTTGTCCTTGCCGTTGCGGCTGATGAGGCCCGACAGGAACAGCGTGTTGCCGCTCTTGATGCCGTAGCTGTACGGGTTGGGCGATGCGATCCAGTCGCTCGGCCGGACCACCACACGCTCGCCGCCCGCGGGCACGGCCACCATCGAAATCTCGATCAGCCCGTCTGCAATCGCCAGCGGTGCTGTCACCACCACCGTCGTTCGCGCCGGTGGATCTTTCGGCCAGTTGGCGCGGTAGACCTCGTTCATCGCCGCAAAGTCGGCGGCGCTGCGCAGGTACACCATCACGCTCGCGGCGTTCGACAGGCTGGAGCCGGCCGTCTTCAACGTTGCGGCGATGTTGTCGAGTGCCTGCTGCGTCTGCGCCTTGATGCCGCCTGCGGCGAGTGCGTTGCCGGTGGTGGTCCCCAGCGTGCCCGAAACGTAGACGAGGCCGTCGGCCTTCACCGCCGCGCTGAAGGGCAGGCCGGCACCGCTCGGAAACACTTGTTTGGGTGACTGTTGAGCGGACGTCATAGTGGCCACCATGGTGATGAACGCGAGCGTTACAGACACGCGCATGTGAGTACCTCGGAAAGTGAGCGACATTGTATCCGGTTCACCCCGGGCGGACACATCGGTCCGCCGCTGCAGCGTGGAGACACATCGGTCCCTTACGACGAGGATTCGACAGACTCCGGCATCAGCCGCACCTGCGGCGCGAGCCGCCAGTCGAATTCCTCCAGCCGATTCGGTCCGAGCACCAACACCTGGTCCAACGCTCGCGCTGCTGAGAAGAGAAGCGCTTCGACATCCACACGCTGACACGCAGGCGCGAACGGCGCGAGGTGCATCGATCCGCGAGTCAGCATGTACACCGTGCCGTGATGATTCAACCGTCGGAGATGGTGAAACGCGACGCCGATCTGCAGAATGCCTTGATACAGATGCCGCAGCTTGCGGTGCTCGGCGCGCCAGAGCAGTTCGAGCGTCTCGTGCTGCTCGAAGTATTCGCCTCGATTGAACTGCGCAATGCCCTCCAGGAGCTGCGGCGGCGGAGGTTCGCGGCACCAATGATCCACGGTGGGATGCTATCTTAGACAAGATGATTGAGAAACGGCGGTCGAAGATCCAGGGGTGGGGCGTCTATGCGACGACCACCATCCCGAAGAACACGCGCATCATCCATTATGCCGGCGAGAAGATCTCGAACCAGGAAAGCTTGAAGCGCGAGCGGCGGTACATCCGGAACAACCACATCTGGTGCTTCAAGCTGACGAACCGGACGGTGATCGATGCGGGCGTCGGCGGCAACGACGCGCGATTCATCAATCATTCGTGCCGGCCGAACTGCTATATCCACATCAAGGACGGCGTCATCTGGATCCGCGCGTCCCGCACGATCAAGAAGGGCGAAGAGCTGACGTACCACTACAACACCGATGGCGAAGGGCTGATCATGTGCCGCTGCCGCCCGGGTTGTCAGACGCTGCTATGAGCCCCGCACGGGTGTTGTACCTGCACGGCTTTGCGTCGGGCCCGCGCTCGACGAAAGCGGGCTACTTCGCCGAGCGCTTTCGCGAGCACGGCATCCCGTTCGCCTGTCCCGATTTCAACGCCCCGGATTTCTCGACGCTCACGCTGACCCGCATGCTCGATCAGCTCGGCGCCGAGCTCGCGCGTGGTGCGGCGCCGGCGACGCTGATCGGATCGAGCCTTGGCGGCACGCTGGCGATTCTCGCCGCGGATCGCTTCGCGCCGCAGATCGACCGTATCGTCCTCCTCGCGCCCGCCGTGATGTTCGCGAAAGCGGGGCATCATCTATTGCCGCCCGAGCGCATCGAGGAATGGCGGCGGCGCGGCGCGCTGCCGTTTTTCCACTACGCGCACGGCGAAGAGCGGCTGCTGGATTTCGCGTTCTACGAAGACAGCCTGCGCCACGATGCGTTCGCGGCGACGCTGACGCAGCCGACGTTGATCCTGCAGGGCCTTCAGGACGCATCGGTCGATTACCGCACGGTCGAACAGTTCGCGCGCACGCGTCCGAACGTGAGCCTCTCACTCCTCGACGATGACCATCTGCTCACGGCGAGCCTGCCGCGCATCTGGAGCGCGGTGCAGGCGTTTCTGAACCTCACGCCAGACTGAGCCTGACTGCGAGGGCGTTACTTTCTTCAGTCTGTCCGAGTTGTCGCTCCATGTCCGCTCATATGACGATAATGTAATTGTTACATCAGGACTGAGGGACGTTCCGTCCGCGAACCGCCTGCTGTCCAGCCTTTCCCGCTGTTTGAATCCCGAAACCGTCTGGCCGCGTTCTTGCCCGCCAGCCGGTCACGTCCTAAGTGGGCCGTCCGTTCCCCGCGAGCCCTCTCGAGCACTTCTTCACGGGTGGCTATGCATGCTTGATCAGTTGTTTCGTGGCTATTCCCGCGCCTTGCCGTCGCTCGTCGCCGTCTTTGCGGCAGGGGTTCTTGCGACGCCCGCCGCCGCACAGACGGCCAGTCCGTTCGCACAGGGATGGGAATCGGGAACGCCCACCGTGGCGATCGGCATGGTCACCGTCATCTACGCGGACGATTTCGCGAACCAGCGGTCTCAGCTCGTTCACCTGATTCGCGACGAGCGCACGGGAGAGTCTTTCCAACTGCGTTTCGAACTGGGCGCACCCAGGAGCTTACGCAGCGGCGCGCGAGTGCAGATCGCCGGCCGCCGTTCTGGATCCGGCGCCTACGGCCCAGAACTCCTGGTCGCCGGTTGCTGCGACGACAGCGCCACGAGCGGGACGACTGCGCGTGCGCAGACCTCCGGCGTCGGCACCGCGCTCGCCAGCGGTGAGCAGCGCACGCTCGTGATGGTCGCCAACTTCAGAGACGCGACGGTCAGTTGCTCGGCGGATGCGATCAACAACGCCATGTTTTCGGATCCCGCGGGCCTCTCGGTGAACGGCTTGTACCAATCGAGCTCCGTCGGTCAGATCTCGTTCTCCGGGCAGGTCGTCGGGCCGTATGCCCTCGCGGCCTCCAGCACCGACGCGTGCGACATGAGCGGGTGGGCCGACGCGGCCGATGCTCAGGCCGCGGCTGCGGGCATCGGCGTGACCTCGTATCCGCGCAAGGTGTACGTGATGCCGCCGAACAGCTGTCCGGGTGCCGGGCTCGGCACGATCGGCAGCGTCCAGAGCAGCCGTGCGTGGATCTTCTCGTGCGACATCAAAGGCGTCTTCGCTCACGAAATCGGTCACAACCTGGGCATGGACCACGCATCGACGCCGACCGAGGAGTACGGTGACAGCACCGACCCGATGTCGATCGGGACCTGGATGCTGCACGGTGTCAACGCGCCGCATCGCGTGGCCATGGGCTGGCTCGGCGCGGCGGACACGGCGCTCGTCGCCCAGAGCGGCGTGTACGACGTGGCGCCGCTGGCCGCCGATCCGTCCGTGGCGACCGCTCCGCAGACGCTCATGATCTGGAAGGCCGATACGCTCGAGTACCTACTATCTCTCGTATCGAACGCCACTGGGCTTCGACAACTACATCGACGGCAGCTACTACTATCGATTGAGTGTGCATCGGTACAACAGCGACGGCACTCTGGCCAAGACCTTTCTGCTCGCCGGCCTCGCTGATGGCGAGTCGTTCGTCGACTCCGTCAACGGCATCACCGTCACGCAAATCAGCCACGACGCCGCGCACACCACGGCGCGAATCGACCTCACGCCGGCGTGCGTGGCAACGCCGCCGTCCCTTAGTGTTTCGCCTCAGGCGCAGAGCGCTCCAGGGGGAAGCAATCTCACGTACCAGGTGTTGATTACCAATCGCGACACGTCGGCGTGTCCGGCGAGCGGGTTCTCGGTGAGCGATGCCGTGCCCGCGGGCTGGACGACCGCGGTGTCGCCGGCGACGTTGATGCTCGGTTCCGGCGCGACGGGACAGGTCAATGTGACGGTGACGTCGCCCTCTGCCGCGCCGATCGGCACGTACACGACGACCATCAAGGCGAACGACCAGGCGGACACGAGCTCGACCTCGTCTGCCACGGCGACCTACACGGTGCAGCCGTCGCTGCAGGACAGCGTCGCCCCCAGCGCGCCGTCGGGCCTTACCGCAGCCGTGAACCAGAGCAAGAAACAGATCGCGCTCTCATGGAAGGCGGCAACCGATAACGTCGCAGTCCTCGGGTATCGCGTGTGGCGGAACGGCCTCGCGGTCGGGACGTCGGCGACGACGGGCTGGATCGATCGGGCGTGGAGCGGCGGCGCAACGTATGTGTACTCTGTCGTCGCCTACGACGCGGCGGGAAATGTCTCAGGGGCCAGTAACAGCGTCACGGTCACGTTGTCCGGCGGCGGGAAGAAGCCGTAATCAGCATTTGCGATGTGAAGAAAAGCCCCGCCCGGACGATCCGGGCGGGGCGAACCTGCGTCGCTGGTCCTATTGCACGAAAATGAACGTCACCGACGCCGACTCCTGCCCACATGCCGATGTGAAGCCGTTATTGAACGCGTCTCCACTGTAGGTCACCCTCCAGTAATAGGTCGTTCCGGGCACGATCGTCACCATGGTGGACATCGTCGCGTGAGCCGTGGAGGACGTGTCGTACGTCAGAGTGATCGCGCTGGACGTGGACACTAGAGTCGAGCAAGCGCTGTCGGAGTAGAGCTTGAACGTCGCGGTGGCGCTCGATGCATCGGATGCATTGGGCTGGATGCCGGTCAGGAGAATTTCATCCTTGATCGCGGCGCTCCCGGCTTGCAATGTCGATTGCGAGGGAGTGGCCTTCACGATCTTATTCACGATGGTGCACGCCGTCGTCTGACCCGCATCGACGAGGAAGTTCGCCACCGTCGTTCCGGCCCCCGCCAAATGGTAGTTGGTGCCATTGACGGAGCAGTCGATCGACTCCAGCTCGAACCCGGGACCGGGCGACGCCTCCGTGAGCGTCCAGGTGGTGTCGTGCTCCACCAGGTTCGTAATCGTGTCGGTATCCGAGAGCACCTGGGCGCTCGTGGTCAACGTGCCTTGACACTGCGTGAGATCATTTGCGCCGGACACCGAGCAATCCGCGTCCACGCCGCCGGTGTTGAAAATGTTCGCACCGCCCGCCGCCAGCGTGTACGTAAAGGTCCCTGACAACCCGGCGGGATCAGTCGTCTTCGTCACCGTCACGGACCCGCAGTTCGAGACGGGAGGAAACGTCGAGAGCACGGTGTCCTTGTAATCGGCCGTGTCAGAGTTGCCTGTCACCGTGTTCGGAATGATGTTCGCGAAGGTCTGGCACGCGCCGCCAGGCGGGAACACGTCGGTGGTGAGGTCGACCGCCGCCTCTCCGCGGAAGCCGTCCGTGCTGTAGACGGCCTGCGCACTGCCCAACGCCTGCAGCGGACCGAGCACCAGATTGGGCTTGACGCCCGAGAAGACACGCTTGTAGATGTCCGTGCTGCCGCCCTGCTGGTCCCACAGGAGCAGGAAGTCGCCTGCCTGGCGGTTCTTCCAGGGATTGCAGGCGGCGATCAGCTGGGTGGGCGTCTTGTTGGCGTAGTCGCAGGCCGGATCAACGGGCGCCTGCTCGAACTCGATCGAGATGAAGCCGCTGCCATTCGCCGAGTCACGGGCCCAGCCGAAGTAGTACCAGAGGTCGCCGTTCGTCGCCTTCTCCGTCTGCGTGTAGATCGTGTTCAAGTCGACTTGGGCATTCTGGATCGTCAGGCCGAGCATAGGCGAAGCGGCGTTGCCGATCACCGCAACCTTTGTGGCGCTGCTGTTGATCGGCCCGAGCTCCTTGGCGTTGCCGTTTGGATCGGAGGTCTTGAGCGCGGAACCGGTGGCATGACTGTTCGCGGCGTCGGTGACCGTGCCATCGATCACGAATGGGATCTGCGCGGACGCGCGCGGCGCCGTGACTCCCACCAGCACCAGTGCAGCGATAGCGGATGTGCGTAGCGTCGCTTTCAGACTTGTAGTGCTCAACATGGCTGTCGTCCCTCCGCGTCGGCGCCAACGGGAGGCGATGCCAGGCGGACAGTCGCCTGCGCAACGAAGGCCGTTGCCCGACCACAACGATCGGTGCCGCTGGTTTCGGAGGTGGAGCGTATCGTCGCAGGGACGGGTCGGATATGAATCGATGGTCCCATCTGCATGGGACGATCGTCTTATGTCAGGACGGCAGGTCGGTCGGCTCCAGTCCGTGATGGAGCGCGAACAGCGCGAGCTCGAGGCGGTTCGAGACGCCTAGCTTGTCGAAGATGTTGGTCAGATGATGTTTGACCGTCTTCTCGCTGATAGCGAGCTTTTCCGCGATCTCCTTGTTGCCATACGCGGCGACGACCGCGCCGATGATTTGCAGCTCTCGCGGCGTGAGGCCGAAATCTTTCGGCGGTTTCACGTCCGTCTTCAAGGAGGCCTGGGTACGGAGCGCCTGTAGCAGATCGGCGACGCTTTCGCGGCCCACCCAATACTGGCCGTCCGCGACGGCATAGATCGCTTTGAGCAGGAGCGCGGTCGCCGATTCTTTCAGCACCAGCCCGCGCGCGCCGAGCTGCAGCGCCTCGACGATCTCGCGCTTCTCGATCGCGGCCGTGAGCAGAATGACGCGCGTCTCCGACGCGGTCGTCAGCGCGGCCAGCGCCTGAAGCCCCGACATGGTCGGCATCGCGAGGTCCAGCAGAAGGACGTCGGGATCGAGCTCGCGCGTCAGCGTGACTGCCGCGTCGCCGTCGCCCGCTTCACCCACCACGGTGAGGTCCGCTTCCATTTCGAGGAGATTGCGAAGCGACTCGCGAAACATTCGGTGATCGTCGGCGATGAGGATGCGGAGCGGCGGAGGTGTGCGAGCCTGGGTCGCCATTACCGCTGGAGCGGAACGGCCACGTCGATGCGGGCGCCGTGGCCCGGTCTGGATTCCACGCTGATCTCGCCGCCGAGCCCGCGCACGCGTTCCATGATCACGGCGGGACCCTGATGGATGGCGGTCAGCTGTGCCTGCGACAGACGGCCGCTGAACGGGAACCCCCGTCCATCGTCTTCAATCGACAGCCGCAGCCGGCCGTTCGCGGCGGCGGTGCGAACGAGCACGTGTTGTGCGCCGCTGTGCTTGCGCACATTGACAAGACCCTCTTGCAGGATGTGGGAGACCTCGTCACTGGAGCGCCGCGACATCGCGGTGGCGTCGACATCGGAGAGCAAGCGCGCCTCGATGCCGGTGTCGCGCTCGAATCGCGCGACGAGATCGGTGAGGCCTGGGAGCGGCCGCGCGCCGGACTCCGCGTTCTTCAATCGACTCGTCAACTCGCGCAGATTCCCGATTTCGCTGCGCAGCATCGTCTGGACGTGGGCGAGCGCGTCAGCCCATTGCGGGGCGTCGGTCGCACTGCGGCGGCGGACGACTTCCATCTGTATTTCCGCGACGATCAACGACTGCACGACACCGTCGTGCAGCTCGAGTGCCAGCCGCGCTCGCTCCGCGCTGGCGGCGCGGGCGCGGAGCGTGCCGAGGAGGTAGCCCTGATGCGCCGCGGGGCCGATCTGTCGAGCGAGACGATGCGCCAGGCGCAACGCGGCCTGGCGATCCGCCTTGATTCCAGGCTCAATGAGGAGCAGACGGCCGGTCCATTCCTTCCCAAAGCCGATCGAGATCCCGAGGGCATTCTCGCATCGATGCGCGGCGAGCAGGTCCGGCGGGAGAGAGAAGGCCCCTGTCGGCAATCGGTTCCCGTTGGCGTCGAGCGCCAGGAGATCGAACCAGTCGCTGCCGCGGAACCGTGCGGCGTGCCAGATCGGTCCGGGCACGTCGAAGAAGTAGCACGCTCGCTGTTCGTCGTCGAGCTCCGATGACGTCACCACCGCATCATTCGCGCCGGACGCCGACGTCGCGTTCCAGAAGAACGCGCGGTCTGTGGACGTCTGTTTCAGCACGAGCACTGCGCGATCGGCCGCGAACGCGCGGAGCACCATGCCCAGCACCGCTTCCAGCGTCCCTTCCAGTCCCGTCGAATTACCCGCCTGCTCCAAGAGGGACCCGATGGTCGACACTTCTTTGCGCCGTTGCTTCTCGTTTTCCGCCAACGCTGCAAGGAGCAGCCCCGCGATCCCCACATACATGACGCCAACGATGACGCGGCCCGGATCGAACGTGCCCTCCAGGAGCCCAATCGACAGTGGCGTCGAGGTGCCGACCAGCACGGTTTCCACGCCAATGACGCAAACGACGATGGCGGTAGTCACCAGTGTCTCCCGCGCGCCCCACCGGCAGGCGGCGGATAACACGGCGAATATCAGGAAGGAGAAGAACGGACTGGCCGGGCCCCGTGTCAACAACGTGAGGGCGATGGCGAACGACAGGTCACATGCGAGAATGATGACTCGCGCCCATTGGGCAGTCCGGGGAACGGCCGCCATGAGCAAAAGCATGAGTGCCGCGAAGGCGGTGTAGATGGCCAGCAGGACACGCGCGAGTCCGGCGTAAGCCAACGGCTGGAACGACTCGAACCAGACAATGAGGAGGACGGAGCTTGACAGGGCGACGCGCGCCATCGCGATCAAACACTCGGATCGCGAGTCGTCATCGCTGGCCCAAGGCGTCCAGAACTGGGCGGCACGCGACCTGCGGATACGTGGAGTCAACACATCCGGTCCTGAACACATTCCGTCCTGAACGCGTCCGGAGAGGGGACGGATAGAATGCCCTTGGAGTTCACGAGCGCCATCCGCATATTTCGTTCCTAAGCGCCGTGCAATGATCACGAATCTGTAAGACGAGCGTATGCAACGACTTCAAAGTGAACTAAATCGAGGCAGGTATATAAGAACCTCGACAAGTTTTTGGCTGTATTCTGTGAAAACGTCGAATAAAGACATCCAGCAGGTAAACTAAGACAAGCGACGCAATTACGACGAGCGTCAAACGTGGCGATAGAGCCACGCTAGCCACCGAGCCACAACGCCACTGAGAACTCGAAACAGCCTGCTCCTGCCTCTACGGCTCGGCATTTCCGTGGCACTAACTCTCAGCGTTCTCGGTGGCGCGGTGGCCATCGCGCAAGGGGTACGCTCGACCACGATCCGCATTGGCTTTGCGCGTCCGGGCGGCGGCTACACCATCGAAACGATCCCCATCGAAACGTACGTCGCCCGCGTGCTCGCCGGCGAGGCGCTGCGCGACAGCCGGCCTGCCGCTCTCGAAGCTCTGGCGATCACGCTGCGCACGTTCGCGGAAGCGAATCGCGGCCGGCACCACGCCGACGGGTTCGATCTCTGCGATCAGACTCACTGCCAGGTGGTCCGCGCCGCGACGCCGGTGACCGAGCGCGCCGCGCAAGCGACCGCCGGCCGCCTCCTTCTGCGCGACGGCGCGCCGGCCTCGGTCTACTACAGTGCGTCGTGCGGAGGCCGCACGGAGATCCCGTCCAACGTGTGGCCCGGCGCGGAAGACCCGCCGTTCATGCCCTCGCAGGTGGACGATGCTTGCGGCGGGACGCCGGCATGGGCGGCAGAGCTCGCCGCGTCGGATCTCCTGCGGGCGCTGCACGAGGCGGGGTTTCGCGGCCGTCGTCTCGAGGACGTGAGAATCGCCGGCCGCAATTCTTCTGGCCGCGTGGCGCGATTGAGCCTGCGCGGCCTGACGCCGGACGCGATCTCCGGCCAGGACCTGCGCGTCGCCGTCGGGCGCACGCTCGGCTGGCAGCACATCAAGAGCACGGCGTTCGATCTCCGGCGCGCTGGCGACGTCTACCGGTTCGAGGGACACGGATCGGGACACGGTGTCGGCTTCTGCGTGATTGGATCGGCACGGCTCGCCGAAGCCGGACAAGGCGCTGAGCAGATTCTCGCGCGATATTTTCCCGGCCTCACGATTGGACCGGGCGATGCGCACTTGACCGCCGCGCCGCGCGCCGCCGGGAAACCGGCGCCGGCTGTCGTCCGCACGATTCCCGTGAGGTCTGACGTGGTGGTGTCGCTCCCGGATGGCGACGAGGGGGAGCGGCAGTCGATTGTGCTCCTCGCCGCGCGTGAGCGCGACGAGCTGGCGCGCGCGCTCGGTGTGGCCGCACCGGCGCAGATCACGCTGCGCATCCATGCGACGACCGACGAGTACGAGCGCTCGACGGGCCGCGCGTGGTTCACCTCGGGCGCGCTGGTAAATGGCGAACTGCATCTGCTGCCGCTGGCCGTGCTGCGCGATCGCGGGGTGTTCGAGCGCACGATTCGCCACGAGCTGGTGCACCTGATGACCGACGCGGCGCTCGGCCAGCGCCCCGCGTGGGTCCGCGAGGGCGCCGCGATCTACTTTGCGGGCGAGCGTCCGATTCCCGGCGGCGTGGCGCAGCGCCCCGCGTTTCGCCCCGAGCCGCGCGCGTCGTGTCCGTCTGAGGCGGAGCTGCTGCGTCCGGTGTCGGTCGGCGCGCTGAGCAATGCGTACGCGCGTGCGCGCGCCTGCTTTGCCAAGCAAATCGACTCTGGGAAGAATTGGAAGGACGTCAAGTAGGCAACGATCAACGCAGAACTCGCAGAACTCGCGGAAGGCAAGCTCTGCGTTCTCAGCGGTCTCGGCGTTGATCGTCGTCAGTGATCCAGGTCCGGGCTATTTCGGATCCGGTACCGTCGGCAGCACGTACACCTTCTTCAGCGCCTCCTGATACTCGCCGAACAGCGCTTTGGTCCCGGTGAATTCTCTTTTCACCGCCGCGCGATAGTCTTCGTGCGTCGCGAAATCGAAGAGCACCGCCGCCATCGTCTCGGCATCGACCGTGAAGCCATGATGGCCGATCTCCTTCAGGTTGTCGGCGTCCATCTCGTAGGTGTGATTGGGAAAGGTGGACGTCTGCGCGCTGATGCCGATGCCCGGGATGTCGCGCGACACGCTGCCGGTCTCCTCGTACCCCTGTGGCTTCCCAGGCTGGGCTTCGAGGTTGGTCGCCCCGTACTTCTTGTCGTACGCGAAGCTGACCTCGCCGAGCGTCGCGACGCCGATGCCGTCGAGGTCCTTGCCGTAATGATCGATCTTCACTTTCGTCCCGGTGGAGAGCGCCGCGGCCTTCGCGGCGTTGTCGACGAACTCGACCACCTGCTGCAGATACACTTCGTCGGGGTAGCGAATGTAGAAATCGGCCACCGCGCGGTCGGGCACGACGTTTGGCGCCGATCCGCCTTCAGTGATGATGCCCTGGATGCGCGCCTCGGGACGGATGTTGCTCCGCACGCTGTCGACGTTCTCGAACAGGTGGATCACCGCCTCGAGGGCGTTGCGGCCGGCCCACGCCGTCATTTGATGCGACGGCGCCCCGCTGAACGTGTACTTCGCGCCGACGATGTTCAAGCAGCACGTGCCGAATCCGGGCGCCGGCCTCGTCGTCTGCATCACGGAGTGGCTGCGGACGATGATGTCGGCGCCGTCGAAGACGTGGGCCTCGTGCATCACCGTCTTGGCATTGGGCGGCATCATTTCCTCGCCGGGCGTCCCGTACACCACCACGCTGCCAGGCGAGTGGGTGCGCGACAGATACTCGGCCATCGCGATCGCCGCGGCCATGCCGACCGGACCCTGCGCGCTGTGCTGATCGCCGTGAAAGGCGCCTTGCGTGCCGCGCAGCGCGTCGTATTCGAGGATGACGCCAAGCGTTGGCGCGCCGTTGTTCTTCTTGTATTTCGCGACGAACGCCGTGTCGAGCCCCGCGACCCCCATTTCGACGTCGAAATCGTGCTGCTTCAAGTAGTCGGTCAGGATCTTGACGGAGCGTGTTTCCTTGAAGCCGATCTCCGGATGCGTCGCAATGTCGTCCGCCATCGCGAGGAGCTCCTTGTCCATCAACTCCTTCGCGCGTGCGACGACCTGGTCGCGCGCCGCATTCGGCGTTCCGGCGAGCTTCGAGACCCAGCCGGGCACGTCGAGCGATTGCTCGAGCGCGGCCATCTTCTTCAGGACGTCACGGGCGGCGTCGCGTTCGGTCGGGGTTTCCTGCGCGCCGGCCACGGCGGGCAGGAGCAGAAACAGGAGAGCGAGCGGGTGGACGCTGCGGATGTGTTGGAGCATCGTCGAGTTATAGCACAGGCCCTGGCACCTCGACGGTTGGCAAGGTTCGTCCAGGGATCCAGAACTGAGAGCGAACGATTCTTGCTTGCGACTCACGCGATGACACCGATGGCAGCCGCTGACCCGAACGCGCACCAAACCGCCTATACCGCGTGGGAAGACGCCGAAGTCGCGCGGAGCAGCGTCGAGGCCTCGCTTACGCCGGCCGCATCGCTGCGGATCAGCGATCGAACCCGACACCGCTATCTGGCGCCGCCGGAAGACACAGCGTATCCCCTCGAGTACGCGTACTGGCTGCTCGGCGATGTACGCAACAAGGCGGTGCTCGATTTGGGCTGCGGCAGCGGCAGCAACACGGTGCTGCTGGCCGATCGAGGCGCACGAGTGACGGGTCTCGACCTCTCACCGGACCTCATCGATCTCGCTCGGCACCGGCTCGCGGTGAATCACGTCACCGATGCCGACGTCCGCTTCGTGGTGGGATCGGCGCACGCGATCGATTTGCCCGACGCATCGATCGATGTCGTCTTCGGCATGGCCATCCTGCACCACCTCGATCTGCAGCAGACAGCCGAGGAAGTCTGGCGGGTGCTCCGCCCTGGCGGCCGCGCCATCTTCCAGGAACCGGTCCGCAACTCGCGTGTCATTCGGGCCATCCGGCGTCTGATTCCCTATCAGCAACCGGACGTGTCGCCGTATGAACGGCCGCTCGTCGACCGGGAAATTGCCGAGTTCGTGAAATCGTTTCGCTCTTTTCGCGCTCGCCCATTTGTGCTGCCACATGTGGCGCTTGTGCAAGTGCTCCCGGGCGCCAGGAATTGGATTCACGGCGCATACCGGCTCGACCGTGCGCTGCTTCATGTGGGGGCGCTGTCGCATTTTGCCGGCGTTCGCGTCTTCGAAGTGGTGAAGTAAGCTTCGACGTAATGAAGTAAGAGGCATTCTGTAAGCTCGGCACGACGCTTGCGTCGGCCGTGTTTCATGCGTCGTGTTCTAGGTGTGTGCCTGCTCGGCAGCTCGGTCGCATTCGTGTTGGCGGCTCTGGCCGCGCCGGCTCGACCGATCGTTCAAACTGCCACGAGTACGGCGAAATCCGATCCTTACCAGATCACAACGATCTGCACGGCGTACCCAGTCAATATCGCCAAGCGGGTCACGGTTTCCAACGGCGCGGAACTGCAGCAGGCGCTGGACACCGCGGCCGCCGGCGATACGATTCTGCTCAAGCCCGGCGCGACGTTCACGCCGTCAGCCCCGGAGGGCAGCTTCATCCTGCGCAATCGGCATGTGTCGCAAGGACAATGGATCCTGGTGCGATCGGCCAGCTCCGCGTTCGACGATCGCGGTTCGCTTCAGCCGCACACACGCGTCAGCGATTCGAGCGCGGCTCTCATGCCTCAGATTCGCGCGACGAAAGTGAACGCGCCCGCCATCAAAGCCGAATCGGGCGCGCGCGGGTACAGGCTGATCGGGCTCGATGTCGGAGCCGATTCTGCCCTCCAGCAACTGACGAACCTGGTGGAGCTCGGCGGAGGCGCCGACGTCACGGTGGACACCGAGCCGTCGGACATCATCATCGATCGCTGTTATCTGCACGGCAACGATACGGGCAATTTCCGGCGCGGCGTGTTGATGAACGGCGCCCGCCTCGCGCTGCTCGATTCCTACGTGGCGAACTTTCACGACGCCAACGGCGACTCACAGGCCGTGGGCGGCTCGAACGGTCCAGGGCCGTTCAAGATTGTGAACAATTTCCTCGAGGCCGCGAGCGAGAACATCCTGTTCGGCGGCGCGGATCCGGCCATCCCGAACCTGGTGCCGAGCGACATCGAAATCCGGCTGAATTTCAGCACCAAGCGCTTGTCGTGGCAGACCGCGCGCGTGCCGGTGAAGAACGCGTTCGAACTGAAGAATGCGCGCCGCGTAATGGTCGAAGGCAACACGTTCGAGCACGTGTGGGTGTCGGGACAGGACGGCACGGCGATTCTGTTGAAATCGGTGAATCAGGACGGGAACTGCGCGTGGTGCGTCACGGAGTATGTGACCTTCCAGGACAACATCGTGCGCGGCGCCGCCAACGGCGTGGTGATCAACGCCACCGAGACCGGACAACCCGGACGGACATCGCCGGTGCCGGCCAATCACATCCGGTTCGAGAACGTCCTGTTCGAGGACCTGGGCGGATCTCAATGGGGCGGCGGCGGCAAGCTTCTGCGGATCTTCGGCGGCGTGTCCGATGCCTCCGTCACGCATGTCACATCGCGCAGCAACCCGAACGGCATCCTCGATCCAGCGGGCCCGTCAGACATCAACCCCAATTTCGTCTTCAGCTTCAACATCGTCGAACGCCAGTTGTACGGCATCGGCGTTGGGGGCGACGAAGGCGTCAAGACGCTCTCGCGGAATTTCAATCCGTACACGTACAAGCAGAATGTGCTGGTCAACACGTCGTCGGGCACAGACCAATCGACGACCGATGGCGCGCTCGAAGCGAGATATCCGCCGACGACGTCGGTGGCGCACGGGTGGACCGATGTCGGATTTCAAACCAACACATCGAAGCTGGCGAAGACCAGCCGCTTTGCCGCCGCGGCCGCCGACGGGCACGACCTCGGCGCCGACGTGAGCACCATCATGACGGTGCAGGCAAGCCCCCGGCACGGCGACGGCTGCGGTCCGACCGCCGTTCCGCGCTGAGGCGGCGCGACAGGTCAGGCCCGCGGTGCGATCCGTGAACATTCAGCGCCTGGATCGGCCTCACGCTCCGCAGACGCTCGCGCTGCTCGACGATCTGCGTCTGTCGCTGTTCGGCGTCAGCTCGCGCCGGCTGCACACCGCGTTGGTCGACGACGGCTTGCAGAACGTCATCGATTGCCGTGTCGCCACTGAGTCGGGTCGGGTGCTGGGCGTTGTGCTGGCGGCGCCGGCGTCGTACTGGCGCGTCGCCCTGCTGAAACACTGGAGCCTCGCGCTCGATTGTCTGCGCGCTCGCGTGTCGTCGAGCCCGCACCATCCCGCAAACGATTCTCTGCTGCCGGGGGATCCGGACACCGCCGCGGCTTTGCGCACCGAGGCGCCGCCACGAACGTGGAACGCCCCGGCCGATGCCTGGCGAATCATCCTGGTGGGAACCGCGGCCGCCGCCAGAGGTCACGGCATCGCCGCGCAACTGTACCGCAGCCTGATGGCCGACCGGTCGCTCGTCGCACGGATCGCGATCGACAACACACCGTCGATCCGCCTGCATCGCTCACTCGGATGGTCGTTGTATCGGGACGGCCGCGTGGCGCTCGCCGTACATCTCCGGAACGGTCAGGCGGCGTCTGGCGGCAGCGCAGCGGGTTGCCGGCCCACGCCGTGAAGCCGGCCGACCAGCCGTTGGCTTCTGTAGAACAGTGACCGCGCTTCGTTCCGGATCGTCGCGAGCAGCGGATACTTGGATTTGTAGAACCACGGCACGACGTACGGCTCGACACCGTATTTCTCTTTGTAGGTGCCACCGCCGCCCCAGTCGAATCGCTTGATGCCGCGGGCCTTCCAATAGCGGAGCGCGTACCAGTGGAGATACTCGTTCGGCCGCCACTGCTGTCCCGATCGCCAGCTTGCGTTGCCCCAGAAGAAGGCGGTGCCGTTCATCCCGGGATAGAGGCTGGTTGCGATACACCGGCCTTCCGGATCGCGCGCGCGGACGGCCAGTAATCGTCCGGTCGGCAGTAAGTGTTTCAGCAGCAGACGGACCCGTTCGACGGAGTACGTCGGCAGCTTGCCCTGCTTGGCGAACACGTCCTTGAGCTGCTCGTAATATTCGTCGGCAAAGGCAAGGTCGTGCGCTTCTTCGACAACGACGCCGCTTTTTTCGGCCTTTCGCACGCAGCGACGGCACGCGCTCTCCATGCCTTTGAAGAGGTCGTCTTCACTCTTGGTGAGATCCGACTGATACGTTTCATACGCGCTTCGACTCAATCGCGCCGCGTCGCCATCGCCGGGCAGAAAGCCGCAGTCGGAGACCTCCACGTGCAGGCATCGCAGCTCCCGAAAGGCCCATTCGGTGAGCGATCCGAGCATCGCCGACCGGGAGGCACCCGGCAACACGTTGAACCCGATATACGGCGTGGTCCAGCCAGGAAAAGAACTGCCCAGAATCCGCAGGCCCAACTTGCGCACGACCAGGCCGGAGAAATAACCCGCGACCGTGCTGCCATCGCGAATCTCGGCGACGACAGGTGTGGCGTTCTGGCTCTCGGCGAGGAACGCGAGCCACTCGCGCGTCTGGAACACGACCCGATCGTCGAACGCGTCCAGCGTGGTCCACGGAATCTCTTGCGGCTCAAGTCGTCGGAAATGAAGCATCGTGTGTCCCAGCCTCGGAGCCCTTACGACGTCCCACGAAACATCTTTTCCCACAGCCACCGGCGCTCGAGCGATTGCCGCTGGGCGTCCGTGATCTCGATCCGATCGCGGGACCGGCGCAGATGGTCGAGCAGCGTGGAGACAGGAACGAACCACCCGTTTTTGCGACTCAGGCGGATCATGAGCGCTTTGAATCTCGCGTGCAGTTGGCCGTCCTGGAGGTACCCGTGACCGAAGTGCGTGTACATGATGCACGCGCCACCCTCTGCCTCCAGGCGATCCTGATTCGCTTCCGACAGCGTCTCGACGAACCGCGACACGTTCGACCCTTCGGTCGAGGCGTACCACGCGTTCACGAACGGCCGGCGCGGATCGTGATACGGCATCGATGGGCACGCGGCCAGCGTGTTGACGTCGGCGTACACGAAATTGCGGCAGTATCGAATGCGTTCGCGGCAGAGGTCGCCCCAGAATGACGCGTGCCCCTCCACTTCGCCGGCGTGCACGCCGTGTGTGCGGCCCAGCGTCGCGACGTTGTAAATCGTGCGCAGCGGCGGCGTCACGCGGGCCGGCCCCCAGTAGATCGCTTCGGTGTTGTAGTGATTGGCCATCGCCCCAGGGTCGTGGCCGAAGTACTCGCGGAACAGGTCGAGCCCGCGAACGATTTCGTCGCGGGTCGACGAGTGCTTGGTCGTGTTGTGATAGCCGATCTCGAACCCCGCCGCCTGGAGATCGGCGGTGTGCTGCCGGTAGCGCGGACTCTCACACGTTTCGCCCCCAGAATTCGGCGTCCGCACGGCGGGGCCGGGCCAGACGCCGCGTGTGGTCCGGAAGCCGTGCTCCTCCAGAAACGTGTAGATCGCCAGGCCCTCCTCGTACGTCTGGGCATCCGGATCATCGAAGACCGTGAAGGCGAACGATTTGCCGTCCGGCCATCTGATGGCCTGTGTGGACGAAGCCGCTTGCGACGTGGCGGCCGCCGATCGTTCCTCGAGCGGCGCACCCATCACCAGCAGATGCCGCGATACTCGGCCGGCAACAGCGCGCCGTACAGCGGCAGCCGCACCAGGTCGATGATGATCTGATCGGGCCGGGTCCGGCCGAGCGCCTCGACGAACTCCGGCGATTGATTGCCGACGACGATGACCTCGGACTGGTCGATGACATCGTCAATCGTGCTGCACAGCAGCGACGAGAGATGCGGGATCTGCTTTTCGATGTACTCCTTGTTCGCGCCGACCAGCTTCGCGAGCGACACGTTCTGGTCGTAGATGCATAGCGAGATGCCCTTGCCCAGGAGCGCTTCAGCGAGGATCACGATGGGGCTCTCGCGCAGATCGTCAGTGCCAGCTTTGAAGCTGAACCCGAGCAGGCCCACCTTCTTCCTGCCTGTTTCCAGAATCTGATCGAGCCCCGTCTGGATTTGCAGCCGGTTGCTCTGGAGAATGTGCGAGATCATCGGGAGCTCGACGTCCAGTTCCTTGGCGCGGTATTGCAGGGCGCGGACGTCCTTCGGCAGGCAGGAGCCGCCGAAGGCGAAGCCGGGCTTCAAGTAATACGGCGACAGATTCAGTTTCTCGTCGCGGCAGAAAATGTCCATCACCTCATGGCTGTCGACGTCGAGCTTCTTGCAGAGATTGCCGATCTCGTTCGCAAAGCAGACCTTCAACGCATGCCACGTGTTGCTGGTGTACTTCATCATCTCGGCCACGCAGATGCTCGTGCTCACGAGCGGAGCGTCGATCGATTGATAGAGCGCAATCGTTCCGCTCGCGTCCGCCGCATGGTTGTGGCCCACGAGCGTCAGCGGCGGCTTGCGGAAGTCCTTCAGCGCCGTCCCTTCGCGGAGAAATTCCGGATTCACCGAGACGCCGAATCCGTCGCCGTATGTTTTCCCCGAGGCGCGTTCGAGCGCGGGAATGACGACGCCGTGGGTCGTGCCGGGCAGGACCGTGCTGCGGACGACCACGACGTGGTACTCCGCCTTGTCGCGAATCGCGGCGCCGATCTGCTCAGACACCCGTTCGAGATGAGAGAAATCCAGGCTGCCGTTGCGGCGGCTGGGCGTGCCGACGCACAGGAGCGACACTTCCGTGTCCCGCACGGCATCCGCTGTATCCCTCGTCGCCCGCAAATGTCCGCCTGCGACGTTCTGCGCGAGCAGATCGCCGAGGCCAGGCTCGACGATCGGACTCTTGCCGGCATTGATCGCCGCCACCTTCTCCGCGTTGACGTCGACACCGACCACGTGATGACCGTCGGCGGCGAACGACGCCGCCGAGACGCTGCCGACATATCCAAGACCGAAAACCGAAACGCGCATGATGTTTATCTGGGATGGATGGGTTCAGGTCCGACGCGCAGGTCGGCCCCTACGGTTGCTCGGGTTGGCGAGGGTCCAGGCGCGACCCCGGCGCCAGCGGTGTCCGTCGTTGTCGTCGCGCCGGATCGCGAGGTCCGGCCCGCGATGCATGCGAGCGCCGACTCCAGCTCGCCTGCAACCGCGGACCAGTCGTATCGTTCGACGACGAGCGTCCGCGCGGCCGCCTCGAGCTGCCGGCGTCGATCGACGTCGCGCAAGAGGCGCACGACCGCACGGCTGAACAATCGCGGCTCGTCGGCAAGGACCACGTGCTCGCCTGGCGTGACGGGCAGCCCTTCCGCGCCGACGGTCGTGGAGACGACGGCCTTGGCCATCGCCATGGCTTCGAAGATCTTCAAGCGGGTGCCGCCGCCGATGCGCAGCGGCACGACATAGGCTGCCGCCTCCTCGATGTACGGGCGCACGTCGGCGACGCGACCGGTGACCTGCACGCCGGGCACGTCGGCGAGCCTCTTCACCGCCGGGGTCGGCGCGCGGCCGACGATCGACAGCGTCACGTCCGGCTCCTCCGCGCGAATCAGCGGCAGCACGTCACGACAGAAGAAGAGCATCGCGTCTTCGTTCGGCAACCAGTCCATCGATCCAGTGAAGACGAGACGCCGGCTCTCGGCGCGACTCGAGCGGTCGACACCGGCCGAATCAGGCGCACCGGGCGAGAAGAAATTCGTGTCCACGCCGGTGGGGACGACGAACATGGGTTTCCGAACCGCCCCCGGGTACAGTCGCGCGAACGTGGCGCGGTCGGCATCCGAGACCGCCAGCACGCCGTCGAAGCGCCGCAGGGCTCTCGCTTCGTAGCGCAGCATCCGGCGATGCTGCATGCGATACAGCAGCCGTGCGGGAAAGCGGGTGTGCACCTCCGCATGGCGGCGCCAGATTTCCGACTCGACGTTGTGCGTGAACAACACGGCCGGACACGGCAAACGGTCCGGCAAGCTCACAGCGGGCGGCAGGAAATCGCACACGACGAGATCGAAGCTGCGCGTCGCGAGCAGTTCGCGGATCCGCCTCGCGTACGCGCGCGACCGGTACTTGCCCACGGCGTAGGGCAGCGGATCCAGCACCCGCAGCGCGGCGCCGGCGTAGAAGCGCAGCGATCCCTTCGCCGGCTCGCGGCGAGGCACGGTGACCACGTGCGCCGCGACTTCGCGCATCCCCTCGAGTACGCCCGGGCCGCGCTTGTCGCGTCCACTCGGCTCAGACGCTCGGCCGGCGCCGGAGTCGGCGGTCTGTTCGGGGTCGGCGAAGGCGAGATACGTGATCTCGTGGCGTTTCGCCAGATGCCGCATCAGATGCCATGTGCGGAGCTTTCCACCCTTGTCGAGCGGCAGCAGCAGATCCGACTTCAGCCAGAGGATCCGCATCAGGCAACCCCTTGCGCGGACGGACCAAGCGTGGACCGCGGCGCGCGTGATCCTGAGGAGCCGAGCTTCCCTGGACGTGCAGGCTCTGGCAAGGTCTGGATGCCTTGCCTGTCGACGTACGTGCGATACCACAGCTCGAGGTTGAACAGGCTCCAGAGGCGGTCGCCGCCCGCCGTCCGGCCGGCGGCGTGATCGTGCAGGAGCGCATCGACCGCCGTGGGTTCGATGATGCCCCGCTCGCGCGCCCGCCGATCGAGTAGCACGTCGCGCACGACATCGTTCCACCCGTCTCGCGTCCACTGCGCGAAGGGGACGGGGAATCCCATCTTGGGCCGGTTGAGGATCGAATCGGGCAGCAGGCCCTTCATCGCTTCGCGCAGCACACGCTTGGTCGTCAGGCCCGACAACTTCCAGGTGTCGGGCAGTCGTGCGGCGAACTCGACGAGCTTGTGATCGAGGAACGGCACACGGCTTTCGATCGAGGCCGCCATGCTCATCTGGTCCTGCTTCATGAGGAGCTCGACCAGGTACGTCTTGATGTCGGCGTACAACAGCCGATCGAGCAGCGTGCTGCCGCCGTTCGGCGCCTCGAAATGCGCCATGGATGCGCCATAAGCCTGGACGCGGGTTGCGGAGTCGCGACCCGCCGCCGAGAGCAGGCCGCGCTGATCAACCAGGCGGATCGATGCGAAGTTGTCGAAGAACATCGACTCGGGCGTGCGGTCCATCGCGAGGAACGACCGCCGGGCGTACCGGCCGAGCGCTGTCGGCAGCTTCGGGACAAGGCCGGTCGCGATCGCGTCGCGCATCGGCCCCGGCACAACACGCTCGTAGATCGTGCCCGCCCGCCAGTTCCACGCCGCGCGCAGGTATTTGCCGTAGCCGGCCAACAGCTCGTCACTGCCTTCGCCCGTCAAGACGACGGTCACGTGCTCCCGCGCGAGCGCGGAGACGAAGTAGAGCGGCACGCTCGACGGGTGCGCAATCGGCTCGTCCTCGTGCCAGACCAGCTTCGGCAGCGCGGCGAAGAAATCGTGATCGTCGATCACGATCTCGTGCGCGTCGGCGTGAATCGCGTCGGCGACTTCGCGCGCGTACTCCAGCTCGTTGAACGCCCGATCCTTGAAGGCGACCGAGAAGGTCTGCAGCGGCCGATCGATCATGCGCGCCATGAGCGCCGCGATGGCGCTGCTGTCGATGCCGCCGGAGAGAAACATGCCGAGCGGCACGTCGCTCATCAGACGCAGGCGCACTGATTCTTCGAGCAGATCGCGGAACTCGCCGACGACGTCCCGATCACGGCGGGTCTGAAGACCCGCGCTACGACCTTTCCAGTCGTGGGGCAGGGCTCTAGCCCTGCCTGGCACGTCCCAGGTACTGCCGAATCGTCGTCTTGCCGTGCTCGAAAATCAGCCGGTGGCCGGGCAGCAGTTTGTGCACGCCGCGGAACAGCGTTCCGGTGCCGGAGAGATAACGCGTGCTGAGGAGCTCGGGGAACGCCTTGGTGTCCGGCTCCGGCGCAATCAGATCGCTCGCGAGCAGCGCCTTGATCTCCGATCCGAAGAGGAGCGTGTCGCCGGTACGCGCCCAATACAGCGGCTTGATGCCAAGGCGATCGCGAACCAGCAGCAGGCGCCGCTTCGGTGCGTCCCACAGCGCGAAGGCAAACATGCCGCGGAGGCGCTGCACACAGTCGTCGCCCCATTGTTCGTAGCCATGGACGATCGTCTCAGTGTCCGACTTCGTGCGGTATTGATGGCCGCACGCTTCGAGCTCGTGCCGCACATCCGCGTGATTGTAGATTTCGCCGTTGAAGACGACCCAGACGCTGCCGTCCTCGTTGGAGAGCGGCTGCTGCCCGGTGCTGAGATCGACGATGCTCAGGCGCCGGTGGGCGAGGGCGGCGTGCTCGTCGCAATGCAGCCCCGCCTCGTCCGGGCCCCGGTGAGTGAGGACATCGCGCATCCGCCGCGCGCGCGCCGGCGCGTCGCGATCCAGCCCGTCGACGGCGACCAGTCCGGCAATGCCGCACATGACTACGCTGCCACTCCCGCGGTCGCCCGCTGACGGGCGCCGTGGCCCGATCCGTCTGCGTACTCTCTGAACCACAGCTCGAGCATCACCAAACTCCAGAGCCGGTGCCGGTGATCGTTCGCGCCGTTGCGATGCTCACGCCACAGCCGCGCCACCGCTCGATCGTCGAAGATGCCGCGCTCCTTGAACCGGCCGTCGAGCAGAAGGCTGTCGACCATCGGTGCCAGCGGACCGCTCAACCAGTTGCCGATTGGCGCTTCGAACCCCTGCTTCGGGCGATCGATGATCGATGCCGGCAGCCGCTTCTCGAGCAGCCGCCGCAGCAGATACTTGCTCTGGCCGCTCTTCAGCTTGAGCGGGGTCGGCACGGTCGCCGCGAATTCGAGGAGCTTGTGATCGAGCAGAGGCACCCGCGTTTCAAGCGACACGGCCATGCTCATCTTGTCGACCTTGGTGAGGATGTCGTCGACCAGGTACGTCTTCACGTCGACGTACAACGCGCGGTCAAGTGGATCATTCGACGAACACGCTTCGTACGCCGTGCGGAAACCGACAAACGGATCCGCGTCCTGGACGCTGGCGGCGAAGTCGCGCGAATACGACGCCTCGCGTGTCTGGCCGTCGAACAGGCCATAGGCGTGCTTGCGCGCGCACGCCTCGGCGGGGGAGAGCGCCAGATGGCGCAGCGATCGCGCGCCCTTGACGCGCAGCGGCACGCGCCCGGCGATCCGTCCGGCCACGCGGCCCGCCACCGGACCCAGCCAGCGACGCGCTGTCCCTTCCCATTGCTCCACGCGGTGGCGCGCATAGCCGGCCCACAATTCATCGCCGCCGTCACCCGACAGGGCAACGGTCACGCGCTCGCGCGCTGCCTTCGAGACGTAATACGTCGGCACCGCCGATGAGTCGGCGAACGGCTCGTCGAAATGCCACGCCAGCTTGGGCAGCAGGTCGACGATGTCCGGTTGCACGATCTTCTCGAACGACTCCGTGCCGAGATGCGTCGCGACCGTCCGCGCGTACTCCAGCTCGCTGAATCCCGCCTCGTCGAATCCCACGGATGTCGTCAGCACGCGCGACGGGCAGTGCTCGACCATGGCGGCCACCACAGCGCTCGAATCGATGCCGCCCGAGAGGAAGGCGCCGAGCGGCACGTCCGCGAGCAGACGGAGGCGGACCGATTCGTTGACGAGGGCGTCGAGTTGCTCGAGATAGTCCGCTTCACGCGACGGATCGCCGTCGCCCGTGAACGTCAGGTCCCAATAACGGCGCACCGAGACGCGATCGTTCTCGGCGACGAGCAGATGGCCCGGTGGCAGCTTCCAAATGCCTGCGTACATCGTCCGCGGACAGGGCACGTATTGCAGCGCAAGATAGGCGTCGAGCGCCTCGGGACTCCACGCGCGTGGGACATCCGGGTCCTCGAGGAGCGATTTGATCTCCGATCCGAACGTGACGCCGGACTTCGTGAGGCTGTAGTAGATCGGTTTGATGCCGAGCCGGTCGCGCACGATCAGCAGCCGGCGGCGCGGCTCGTCCCACAGCGCGAAGCCGAACATCCCGCGGAAGCGCTCGACCGCGCGGTCGCCCCATTGCTCGTACGCGTGGACGATGACCTCGGTGTCGGTACGCGTGCGGAAGCGGTGGCCGAACGCCTCGAGCTCGGAGCGGATCTCGGCGAAGTTGTAAATCTCGCCGTTGAAGATCACCCAGATGGTGTGGTCCTCGTTCGCCAGCGGCTGGTCGCCGGTGGAGAGATCGATGATGCTCAGCCGGCGGAATCCCAGGCCGATGCCGCCGCCGATGTAGAAGCCATCGGCGTCCGGACCGCGGTGAGTGACGACGGTCGTCATCGCCGTGAGCTGCTCGCGATCGATCGGATTGTCGGGGTCGAAGTTGAACTTGCCTGCGATGCCGCACATATCAGGATGCCGCCAGCTGGGGTTGGCCGGCGGCGACGAGGCCGCGGCGGGTGAGCTCTGTCAGGTACACGCCTTCAAAGGCTGCGACCATGCGGTCGAACGAGTAGCGCGCTTCGGCGTGCGCGCGCGCCGTCTCGCCCAAGCGAGTTGCAAACGGCGGATTGGCCATCAGACGGCACACGCGATCCGCGAGAGCTTGCGGATCGGCAGCCGGCACCAGGAATCCGGTGTGGCCGTTCTCGATCAGCTCGGGAATGCCGCCGACATGCGACGCGACGATCGGCATGCCGGCCGCCATCGCTTCGAGCACCGCGTTCGGGAACGCTTCCGAGCGCGACGGCAAGACGAAGATGTCGTTTGCCGCCAGGCACGCGCTCACATCGTCCTGGTGGCCGAGAAAGCTGACCGACTGCGATAGGCCCTCCGCGACTGCCCGAGCCCTGAGCGGCTCGAGCTCGGAGCCGCTGCCGGCCAGCTCGAACTGCGCATCGGGAAAGCGCCGCAGCACGAGCGGAATCGCGTCCAGCAGCACATCGTGCCCTTTCTGCGGGCGCAGGTTCGAGACGACCACGACCTTGCGCAGCACGTCGCGGCCGCGCCGAGGTTGAAACTGCCGGCAGTCGATGCCGTTGGGCACCACCGCGATCTTTCTCGCCGGCACGCGCTCGAGCTGCAGGCGATCGGCAGCCGCGTGCGAGTTGGCGATGACCTTGTGCGCGAAGGCGTACGACGCTCGCTGGGCGACGATCTCGGCCGGCGTCTTGTCCGGATTGATCTCGCGGCGATTCGCGATGCGCACCGGAACGCCGCCCAACGCGGCGCTCGGTTGTCCGAAGAGATTCGCCGCCATCTCCGCCGTGTGCACGACCGCGACGCGACGCTCGCGGCACCATCGCGCGAACGCCCACGCCTGCCGAAGCGTGGCGGCGCCTCGAAGGCTCACGACGGGAAATGCGGTGACGGATGCCGCCGCGCCGGCGGCACGCTCGAACCACGGCCCGTGCGCGCGAAAGGAAGCCACGTGCACCGTCCAGCGCTTCGGATCCAGACGGCGCACAAGCTCGATCATCTGGCGCTCGGTGCCGCCCGGTTCGAAGCTGGTCAACACGATCGCGATCGGGATCGCACGTCCAGCCACATCAATAACGCTCACATCACCATCTGAGCAAGGCGGGTGCCACAAAAGTTCCGGAAAAGCGCCGAGATCTTCCTCAGCGCACCAGTGATCCGGCGCGAAGTGGAAGCAGAGGTCCGGACAATGGAAGGGAATTGTCCATCGCGACTTACGATGTGAAGCGGCGTGGGAGTGAGCTCGTGCGCGGGGCTGCCCGACGTTCGCCGGCGATCGCCTGTTCGACGCCAGCGACGAGCAGCGTCGCTCCGAATCCCGGCCCAGCCATCCGCGCCCGTACGTCTTCAACGCCGTGGGTCGCACGGATGCCGTTCATATCGAGGTGCAGGTCGGACACGACGCCGGGAAGCACGAGCTGTACGCCGTGCCTGAACGACGACCGCACGACCGAGCCGTCGACCAGGGCGACGCGGGTCATGCGCTCACCGTCGGCGATTCGACAGAACAACATGCGCGCGTCGGTCTCGAATTCGGCCACACGCCAGGTGTGGGCGCTTTCCGCTGCCGGCTCAGCCAGGATCAGATGATCGATCGACGACCGCCGGGTAATCCGCATCGCGGTCGATTGGGCGAGCACGCCGGCTTCGGCCCACACAGGCAACATGTCCACGCCGTTAACAGGGTTCTCCTGATTCAGACCGAAGACGCTGACGATCCACAACGGCGTGCTGCCACGCCGCGTGACACGAACGGTCGTCGCCGGCTCGAGCCTGCCGTAAACGGGCGCGTGCCACCCAAGACCCGTGTCGCCATCGCCGCTGAAGCGTTCGACGACGGCCTGCGCGGTGTGGAGGGACACACACTGCGGCCCGGCGATTAGCCGCGCACCGTCTGCACCAGGCTCGGCACGCCACCGCGGATCAATGTGCCAGTGCACGGCGGCAACATGCGGCTCGACGCCACGCAGATCCAGATCGCTGACCAGGTCGGCGACGATGAGGAGGTCGCCGTGCAGCACGAGAACGTGCCGGCGGTGCTGCAACGGCCGGTAGCCATCGTGCGCGCCATCGAAATAGTCGAAGCCTCCGTTCACGCGCCAGCGGCGCACCGTGCCATTGGCGGTCGTCGCCCAGTGAAACGGTCCGCGCGGCACCGACTGATTGCGGTCGTCGAGCACCAGCGTGTTGTGGAGCGCGGTTGAGCGCAGGCGATCCCGAAGGTCTGTGTCGATGGTGTAGCAGCCGGTGCCCGAATCGATCAGCAGCGGCAGACCGCGCACGGTGAACGCCAGCGACAAGGCGTCGGCATGCGCATGACCTCCGTTCCGGTACCCGTGCGGACCGCCGTCGACGACGAGATGATCACCAGCCGCTGAGCGCGACACGAAATAACCGGTGTCGGGTAGCGCCGCCGACGCGACGATGTCGGCCACAGGCGCGTGACGTGACGTGTCGAGCGCATGGGCGAGCGCCGGATGGGCGAGCAGCCAGAAGGGCTCTTCCGGCGTCGGTCCGACGCGCAAGTCGGGTTGTCCGAGCAGTGCGGCGGCAGACGCGAGGCTGTCGCGCCAATCGTCGGCGGCACGGCCGGCGATCGGCATCAGCACGCCCCCGTCATCGTCGCCGATGTGCGGGGCGCGCCCGTCGTCATCGGCGAGAAGCCGGGCTGCCGCGGCGAGCTTGCCTGCCGCGCGCTGGAACAGCGGTTCTACCCGGTCCTCGGTGATGCGCGCGATTGCCAGAGCGAGGAGATAGAAATCGAGCGCGTACCGGTGATAGTGCGTGGACCGCTCACAGTGCCCGCCGTCGGCGGCAATTTGCCGCTCACTTTCGGCGATGAGCACCTGGCGGCCAATCGCCTCCCGCCGCGGGCTGCGCGCCAACTCCGGAAGGACGCGGCCCGCCACGTACAGCGCCAGCGCTTCGCCGAGCAGGTGCGTGTTGGGGCTGAAGTAATGCGAGAGGTTATGTTCGACGTGGGTCAGCTGACGATCGAGGCCGAGCAGCAGATCGACGGTCCAGGGCGCTGCCCCGCCGGTGACCGGGCCGACACGCAGGGCGGCCCCTACGAGCCCGGCTTGAGCCGGACCCTCGGCGAAGAAATGGAGCGCCCAGATCCAGGAGAACGACCGGAGCGCGAGCTCCAGCATGCTCGCCCAGTTCACGCCGATGAGCGGAGGGTTCGCGTCCATCCAGCCGGCCAGCTCGGACAGGCAGCGGTCTCGGTACCGCGCATCGCCTGTCAGCCAGAACGCGCGGCCGAGCGCCAGCCAATGCTGATGGCGATTCAGCTCCCAGATGATCTTGTGATCGCCGCATGCTGGATCAAGATACGGTACGTCGGCCCCGAACAACCGCGGGGCCCTGCGGGCATGAACCGGATCGAGGTGCCAATCGATCGTTTCTGCGCCTGCGGCGGGCCACCACGAAGGACACGAAGTTTGTGTCCTTTCTATTTGATCCGAATCAAACCGGAGCCCTCGATAAGCCAAGAGATCGTAGTCGCCGTCGAGCACGCGGTCGCCGCGCGCCGCTGCGTCGCGGGCGCTGTCGGGGAACTCGCTGCAGACGCGGTGACGCACGGTCGGGCGAAGCGCGGGGTCGATCACGAATCGCGTGGGGCGCGTCGCGAAATGCGTGGACAGCGCGCGATGCGCGTCCTGCCAGCGGCGATCGCGGAGCGCCGTCCGCGCCAGATCGAGTGTGGGCATCCGCGCCAGGCGCGCGAGCAACTCTCGACGATCCCATCGCGGCGTGATCACGGAGGAACGGAGCCGCTGACCAATCGTCCGACCGGTTGCGCGCGTTCGCCAGACCAGCTCGCCGCGATCCATGCGAGCAATCCGCGCGAGGACGCCCATCATGGGTAACGGTTCCCTGCTGGCTGCCTTGAGATGGGCCGTTCAATTGCGGAGGACACCGCGGAAAAGTCCTGTTTGAAAACAGAATGGACCTCTGCAACCTCCGTGTCGCCAGTGGTGAACTGCTTTCGTGCTTTCAGAACATCCCGATACGCCTGCAGCCATCGCGCGCGAACCACTCCCCACGTGTAGGCCTGGCACGTCGCGAATGCCGCGCACGTGAGCTGGATCGCCAGTGCAGGCTCGTCCAGCACCCGAAGCACATGCGCCGCAAGCGTCCTGTCGTCGTTGATCGGCGCCAGCAGTCCGTGGACGCCGTGTGTGAGGATCGCCGGCACGCCGCCCGCGTCGGTCGAAACGACCGGCAGCCCGCTGGCGTAGGCCTCGATGATCGATGTCGGCATGTTGTCGATATTCGGGCTCTGGATGTAGATGTCGTGCGCGGCGTAGAACGCGGCGATCTCGTCCGGTTTCACGCGGCCGGCGAACGTGACGTGGCGGAGACCAAGAGCGCCGACCAGCGCGCGCAACGATGCCTCTTCCTCGCCGGCGCCGACCAGCGTGAGCGTCGCGTCCGGCCAGCGGTTCTGGACCAGACGAAACGCGCGGACGGAGCACGCGACGTTGTACAGACTGTCGAAATTCCGGGTCGATACCAGTCGCGGCCGAAGCGGCTCGCGCCTCCGGAATCGGAAGCGCTCGAGATCGACGAGGTTCGGAATGACCTCGGCGCCGATCCCGAACGTGCCGAACACCTCAACAAGAAATCGCGACGGGACGATGTTCTTGTCGACGCGCGCGATGGTTGCGCGCGCGATCGCCGACCGGCGCAAGTGATCGGGCGCTTCGCCGCTGCGGTAATTGAGCACAACCGGGCGTCCCAGCAGGCGCGCGGCGAGAATGGCCGGCAGAGGCGCCAGCAGGAACGAGGCATAGGACGCGGAGAAGACGTGCACCACATCGGCACCGCGCAGCTCGCGCAGGAGCAGCGGAACATAGGTGAGCTCGGTCGCGATCGTGCGCGCGTATTTGACGCCGATGGCGGCGCGAAACGGACGAGGCGGCAACGGGTTCACCGGTACCAACCACGCCTCAACGTCGGGGTCGCCGCGCCACGCCTGCAATAACCGATCGGCCTGCACCGCCTGTCCGCCGAGAATTCTCAGCGACGGCGCCACGATCGCAACCTTCAGCCGCACTGATCCGAACAAAGCAAACGGCGCGCCGCGAGCTCGAGCGTGTCTGAAACCCGTACACAACACGCGGCGACTGCAGGAAGCCGACGAGTGATTCGATACAAATAAACGCGAAGACGACTGAGCTGTTACACGTTACGTTGAGGCAAATTTGAAAATTCAGGCGGGAATATCAGGCAGGAAGGCATGGGTGTGTAAAACAGTCGATATAGACCAGTTGTATTCACCTACGTCATAGCGATCACGAAGCGGCTGGACGAAACCCCAACGCATTCTTCCCTAGGGATTTCAGCTGTTTCCAACAAATGGTCGGATCCTTGCCATCACCGACAGTGGCGAGTCGGCAAGTCCCAGCCGCTTCCTCAACTCTTTCCGGCTCAGGGCAAGACTCGGGCGGTAAGTCACAACCTCAGCATTTTCGGAGGCGTCGTGCGGAGATCTGTATCCAGTGTGCGGCGCGCCGCGCCGTCGTAACGCGTTCAGCGGTTGTCCGTCATCGCGGGCGGCGTGTTCGCGTCGCCTTGAAACCAACAGTGATCGTGAAGGCGGCGAAGTCCCGGCATTGGTGCCGCGGCGATGCGTGTTGGAGTCCCGCGACGGGCGCGCATCGCAGGCTCAACGCGATTCAAGTCTTCGAAGCACGCGACAACCAGCAACATGCCGCCTGCTCATCGCTGCTGCTTGCGGTCTTCCACATCACCGTGCGGAAGGCACGAATTACAAAACGGTCGGTCGCTTTCAGTTCCGTGATCGGTCCGTGGGGTTGGGTGGCGTTTTTGCTCTAAATATCGACAGTTTTGGTGTGGCCGGCTCTTTGCGCTAAGAGCCCGCGTTCGTCGTTCGTTCAAACAAGACAAACACACAAATCCGGGTATTCGTCAGAGTCGGTCCGCGTCTGCGGAGCGGAAGCTGTGTATTGCCCGGCAGTTCAGGAGGAGACATGCGACAGCTTCGCTCGTCAATCGGTCGTGGAGTCATGACGGTTCTGGCATCCGCAGTGTTCAGCGCAACCGCGGCGGCGCAAACCACGGTCACGATCAATGTACCTAAAACGCAGGTCGTCTACGCGACACTCCGCGGCGGGACGTACGCAAACACCAACTTCGACACGACGCTGGAGACCCGCGCCGCGTCGGACGCGAGCTACACGCGCCGGGCGATGTTGAAGTTCGACACCGAGAATTTGATCCCGGCCGGCAGCAACGTGACATCCGCCACGATGACGCTCACCATCAAGGACGCCGACGCCGGGCAGACGCGTCATGTGGCCGCCTACCAGGTGACGAACTCCTGGACCGAGACCGAAACGACGTGGAAGGTGCGTCGCGTCGGCCAGTCGTGGGGCACCTCCGGCGGCGATCTGGGCACGAAGCTCTCCACGGCGTCCGTACCGGACACAGCGGGCAGCAAGGTGTCGTTCGATGTCACGTCGCTCGTGAAAGAGGCGGTCGCAGGACAGCTGGGCTCCTCGCGCTACACACGAGTGATGCTCGTCGACATGGACGCTCCGACGAGCCTTTCGTATCGTGCGTATGCGACGCCCGGCGATGCGACGATCGCCAACCGTCCTAAGCTGACGGTGACGTACGGCGGTTCGACCTCCACGACCACTTCCTCGTCCACATCCACGGCGCCCTCATCCAGCAGCTCCACGCTGAAGGTGCTGCAATACAACGTGCATCACGGCGGCATCGGCACCGACGGCGTCTACAAGCCGAGCCGCATCATCGACTGGATCGTCAAGATCAATCCCGATGTCGTCTCGTTGACCGAGATGGAATCGTTCGATTCGTATGACAGCGGCGACGGCGTCGCGCAGTATGTCGCTGCGCTCGAAGCGAAGACCGGTGTGACGTGGCACTCGCTCTCGATTCAGGACTACGGCGACTGGAGCGCCGGCGGCATTCGCAACGCGATCCTCTCGAAGCATCCGCTGAGTGCCACATACCGTCATGAGTTCAGCACCGGGCGCGACCGGACCGTCGGCGGGGTCACCGTCGCCGTGAACGGCCGGAACATCAACATCATGTCGACGCATCTGGATCCGTACAGCGAGTCGAACCGCATCATTCAGGTGAAGGAGCTCGCGTCGTATGCGTCGGGCTTCGCCGAGGACCGCATCATCCTGGGCGACTTCAACGCCCTTCCGTACTCAAGCGAGATCGGCACGTTCGTCGGCTCCTACTATGATGGGTGGGCCCAGGCGGTGAAGCTCGGCGTGCAGCAGTCGGCGCCGGACAATCCGAACGGCTACACGAGAAACGGCAGAATCGACTACGTGTTCTACTCGCACGGCGAACAGCACCTCACGCTCAAACACGTGCAGGTGGTCGACACGCGTGACGCCAACGGCGTGATGCCGTCGGATCATCGCCCACTGGTCGCAACGTTCTCAGTGCAATAGACAATGGAGGGCGCGTCCTTTTGGACCCGCCGAGTAGGCGATAGATGTTGTAGGGCGGGTCCTTGTGGACCCGCCGGAGTAGAGTAAAAACGATCAGATCGCGTTGGCCCAACGCGCCCACTGCTCGGTCATCGCCATACCGCGATCGAGATCGAACGCGGGCCGGTAGCCGAGCAGGCGGGCGGCTTTCTCAGACCGGAAGCTCGCCTTCGCTGCGAACATCGGCACTTTCGATGGGGGCAGCGGGTGGATCGGCGGCTCGTCGACGGTTGCCGCGGGTATTCCCGCTCGCGGCAACAACGACAGTTGCTCCGCAACCTCCAGGGCGATGCGTCCGCTGCGAGTCGGAAACAGGCGCTCCCGGATGAGCGCCTCCCGTTTGCGCACCTCCCGCTTGAGCACACGAGCCGATTCAGACAGGAATCCTTTCGGCTCGAACGCGGCGAAATGCGCGCTCGCCTGTTCGGGCGTCATCGACACGGTCGCCGACGCCGGCAGCATCCGCTGATAGCGCTCGAAGAACTCGCGCCACGTCACCGGCTGATCGCCCGAGATCAGAAATGTCTGTTTGTGCGCCTCCCCTGATTCCGCCGCCGTGATCATCGCCGACACGACATCGTCGATGTAGACCGGATTGCAGGTGCCCTCGCCGTCGTTCACCAGAATCACACGTCCGGTTTGCAGCTGCTGCAGCGGTTTGATGGTCCACGTGAGGGCCCACGGACCATAGACAATCGTCGGCTGCACGACAGCGACCGAGAGTCCTTTGTCGCAATATCCGAGCGCGGCATTCTCCGCGTCGATCTTGCTGTCGCCGTACGCCGAACCGGTGTAACGCCTGGCGGCCGTCTCGTCAATCTCGCCGCTGGCCGGATCACCGTAGACCGACATCGTGCTCACATGGACGACGCGCCGGCAGCGGTTGGCGAGCGCGGCGGCCAGCACGCGCTCGGTCCCCTGGACGTTGACGACGCGCCGCTCGGCGTCGGTGCCCTGGGCGCCGTACGCGCAGTGGAAGACCACCTCGCATCCATCGACGGCGCGATCGAGCGCGTCCGGCGACAGCAGATCCCCTGCCACCATCTCGATCCCGAACCGCGCGATGCGCGGCGCGTTGGCGAAGTTGCGCACGAGCGCGCGGACCGTGGCGCCCTCCTCGCGGACGAGGCGCTCGACGAGGCGTCCGCCGATGAAACCCGTGGCGCCGGTGACGAGGACGCGCGTACCGCGGAGGCCGCTCACTGCGCCACCTCCACCACTTCCGGCACCGCCGGCGCCACTCCGGCGTCCCACGGATGGATCCACGGCTGGCGCGCCAGGTAACACGCCGACAGGAGCGCGATCGATCGCCGCGCCTCGACGCCAGACACGATCGGGTCGTCGCCGTACCGGATCGCCTGGACGAATTGCCGCAGCTGCGGCTCGAAGAGGTCGATCAGATGCGTGGGGGACGGCCGCTCGCCGGCGACGCCGCGTCCACCGAGGGCCGTGCCGTCGGCCCACGTCACAGTGACCACGGAGTCCGTTTTCGTGCCGACTTCAATGGTGCCGCGCTCGCCGGTGATGATGCACGAGTTGCGCAGATCGCGCGTCCGGCTCAACTCGACGCGGCCGCGGACGCCGTCTGCCATGACAATCTCGAGCAGGCAATCGGCCTCCACGCCGCCCATCGCATCGTCGCGGTAGACGAGCGACTGATGGTCGCCGAACCACCAGAGCAGGAGATCGAGGACGTGAGCTCCGGCGTCGGCGAGCACGCCGCCGCCTTCGGGGCGGAACATCGACGGCGAGGCGACCGGCCAACGGTAGACGGTTCCCTCTGCGAGGTTGAATGCGATCAGGCGGCCCAGCAGGCCGGCCTCGAGCGCGTGCTTGACCCACTGCAGCGACGGCGAGCATCGGCGGAGCAGACCGACGGCGAGGATGGCGCCCGATTTGGCAGATGCCTCGATCATGGCGTCGCATTCCTGCGGCGTGAGCGCCATCGGTTTTTCGACGAGCACCGGGATCCCCGCGTTCAATAGATCGGTTGTGACCGTCGCGTGCAGTTGATGCGGCAGGCCGACGATGGCGGCGTCCACCTTGCCGATCACCTCGCGGTAGTCCGTGGCGATCTGCGCCACGCCGAATCGATCGGCCATCTGGCGGGCACGGGTGGCGGATGAGTCGACGATCACCGACGCTTCGATGGTCGTGCTGCGCGCCAATGCGGGCAGATGTACGCGCTCGGCGACAGCCCCGCCGCCGACCACCGCACACGTGAGTTTTTGCAAGTGATCTCCCTCGCTACGGTATGGACACGTTGCCGATCGTGGCCGTCGTCTGCGCGCTCGTCGTGTGACTCGTGGCCGCCAATCCCACGTAGACGCTTTGCGCCATTGGAATGGTCGCCGTGGTCACCATGGTCCAATTGACTCCGTCAGCCGATTCGAAGCCGGTGATCGTGTCGGCGCTGCGGTCGAGGCGCACCCACCGCGGCGGCGCCGACAGCGAACCGGCGGCGCTCAGCGAGCTGCCGCCCGTGTTGGGCCGCCATTGCAACGCGACGCCTTTGGCGGTCGAGACCAACATGAACGCGTGCGCCGAGCCAGGATCGAGCGTTTCCCGAATCATCACGCCCGCTTTCGACCAGTTGTCGGCGGGCGTCACGCTCGCGACGCGCGCTCTGATGGAGCCGTCGCCGGCGAGCGGCTGGTACACGAAGTGGAAGGCGTCGGCGGTGCCCCAGATGTCCGCGCCGGAGGCCTTCACCGTGAAGGTGCCGTTCGAGTACGCCGTCGAGCCTGGTATTGGGACCGCGCCGATATCCCGCTCGGCCCACGGGCTCGGAGGCGGCGTGGGGGGCGGCGGCGGCGATCCGGCGCCGGCGCTCACGTTGTCCGCCACAGCCGTCGTCGTCGCGCTCGTCGTGTGGCTTGTGGCAGCCAAGCCGACGAACACGGTTGCGGCCATTGAGATCGTGTCGGTACCGATAACAGTCCACGTCGTCCCGTCGGACGATTCGGAGGCGGTGAACGTGTCGCCGCTCCGCTGGAGCTTGACCCATCGAGGCGGCGCCGAGAGCGAACCGCTCGTGCTCAACGAGGTGCCGTTGGTGGCCTCGCGGCGCTGGAACGCCACGCCCCTGGCGGCGGAGACGAGCACCAACGCGTGCGTCGATCCGGCGGACAGTGTCTCGCGAATCATGACGCCGGCCTTCGACCAGCTGTTCACGTTCTGCACGCTCGCGACGCGCGCCTGGATCGTCGCATCGCCCGTGAGCGGCTGATACACGAAATGGAACGCGTCGGCGGTGCCCCAGATGTCGGCGCCTGAGGCCTTGATCGTGAAAGCGCCGTTCGCGAACTGCGCCGAGCCGGCAATCGGCACGGCTCCCACATCGGCGTCCGTCCACGGACTCGGCAGCGAGCCGCCGCCGCCTCCACCCCCGCCGCCGCCCGTCGATCCGCCATCCGTGGCGGTCAGAATGGTCGTGTCGTCTTGCCGCGGTCCCGGCGGGTTTTGGATGTACGTGTCCGGACTCAACACGATTTGATCGACGATGGCCCCATCCTCGCGCTGCTGGATGCGGACGGTATGCGTGCCGGTCGAGGCGAAGTAAATGTTCGGCCCAGGCGATCCCCAGCCGTTGTCGGCCCAGCCCCAGCCGTGATCCGCGGCGCCGCTCGGGCCGTTCTGCAGGACGACTTCTGCGGACGTGGACGTGCCGATGCGTTGAGTGGCCGAGCCCAGCGAGTCGGTGGAATCGCTGAACTGGACGTGCACCGAATCGTTTGACAGCGAGTTGCTTTGCGCGCGCATGCGGAGCCACAAGTGGTAGGCGACGCCACTGGTGGCCTGGAAGGTCGTTTCGAAGTCATTCGCGGGGGAGGCAAGCGCCGGCGCAATCTTCGCCTGTCCCTGATCGGGGTTCTGCAGCGCGTGGCCGCCGGCTGCCGTGGCGTCTGTGATCATCTGCCAGTTGCCGTGAATGTCGGTGCTCGCGACGTTCGCGGCCCACATCACGATCGTCGTCACGCCAGGCGGTGGCGGCGGTGCGCTGCCCGTTGTTGTGAAGCTCCAGATCGGCCCGGTGGCCGTGAGGTTCGCCATCGTTTTCGACACGATCTGCCAGTAGTACGTGGTGCCGCCGGTCAGCGCTGGCAGCGCGAACGTCTGATACTGCTTGGGCGATCGAGTGGGGTCGTCAGGCCCGAGATTCTGGTTGGCCGCGAACAGCGGCGGCGTCGGCGAGGTGCCGAAGTAGATATCGTAGTTGTGCGCCCAGGGTCCGCCGTCCCATTTCAGCGAGACGCCGGTCGTGGCGACGCCGGTCGCAACGTTGGCCGGCGAGACGTACACCGGCTTGTCCGGCGGCTTCGGCGTGAAGGGGCCGGTCTCGTCGACGCCGGCCGGATTCGTGTTGTTCCACTTCCGCTCGAACTGGTCGACGAACCAGCTGAAGATGTTCGACTTGACCGTGAAGTAGTTGTGCTCGTGCTGCGAGTTCGCCGACGGTGAGGACCAGTTCGAGGAACCGAAGATGGTCATGTCCTGGCTATAGAGCAGCATCAGCTTGCCGTGGTTCTCACCCTGGTGGACCGTGATGCGAATCGGAATGCCGGCGGCATACAGCCGGTCCACGTTCCACGCATCCCAGAGCCGCGAGGAATTGCGATACTCTCCGGGGTCCACAATCATGCGCACGGGCACGTGACGCGTGCTGAATGCGCTGATGATCGCGTTGGTGTGCCGCTGATCGGTGATGCGGAACATCTGGACGTCGATCTTCTGCGTCTCAGCGTTGTAGCGCTTCACCGCGCGGTTCGCGTAGTCCTCTCCGGGCGGAAAATTCAACTCGGGATCGATCGCGAATGTCGCATAATGGCGCGTCAGCCCCGTCGACGCGTTGGCATAGTTGGCGTAATTGGTGGTGTCGGTCCACGCATCGTCGAACTTCGTCATGAAGCTGCCGACGATGGAGGAATCGTCCGTCACGTACACGCTCTCGTCGACGTAGTTGACGTACGGCTGCACGGGGACGAACGCATCGGCGCTGAAGTTCGCGGAGCCGAAGTAGACCGTGTTCTGTCCGGCGAACAGCATCATCTTCCAGTGCTCGATGCCGGAGGCAATCCGCTTGCGCATCGGAATGCCAGCCGACTGGAGCTGATTCATGATCGTCACGTCCTGCGCGTCCTGTGGAAACACTCGCGGATCCATCAGAATGCGGACCGGCACCCCCGCCTGCCACTTGGCGACGATCGCGTTCGAATAGCGCGCGTCCTCCATGAACCAGAGGCCGACATCGATCTCGACCGTTTCGGCCTGAATCAAACTGAGCAGCTGCGTCCGGCAGTTCTGGAACGACGAGTCGCAGAGTTGCTCCAGAGCGTGGGCGCGTCCTGCGCTCATGCCGAAGAACAGAGTGAACAGTGCGACCAGCCTCAGTAACCGCCTCTTGTAGTGGGGGATTGCGGCAGCATCACGGCACACGGCAACGGCGGGGGGACCAGACGTCATGTGCACTCCTGAGTTCCCAACTGGCGTGGTGCATTGCCAGAGGGGTGCCATAGTGTCAGGTGTCGTGATAATGGGCATTAATGGAAGATCGACGTCCTCCCGACTGTCCGGCGAAGAATCGATTTTCCTGAAAGGTGCAGTCGAACTGCCTTGTGAAAGCGGATGCGGAATGCCGATCTAGCCCGCGACCGCCGGCCGGAGCGCCGCCGCTTGTCGTCGTCGGCCTCCCAGGTAACCGGCGAAATAGCACAGCATCGCTTCGTGGCGAAACTGTTCAGGCCGATCGAACATCGCTGTGAGCCATCCCCAGATGTCGCCCGCTGCGGCGCGCCACATGAAAAGCGGCAGGCCGCAGAAGCGCCTGACCCGTGTGAGATCGACACCGAGCTCCGTCACCGGCCGAAGGCTGTCCAGCTTCGCACGAGAGAGCCCTTTGCCGAACCACCACCGTCTGAAGTACGCCCGTGTGAGGCGCTGCGCCGGCACATGGTGCTCGACGACCATTGACGGGACGTAGAGTCCGCGCGCGCCAGCCGCCCGCGATCGCGAGAGCAACTCTGGGACTTCCTGCCCGAGCAGCTGGCGTCCGTTCGAGCGGCCAAGCTGTCCGTCGAATGTGCCGATTCGCCTGAACAGCCGGCGGCGAACGGCCATGTTCGCGCCAAGGGGCACGCGCCGCCGTTCCTCGAACACGAACGGCTCGTCGCCGTAGTTGCAGATCGCAATCGTTCCCCATAAATCCGGACGATCCGCCGACAGCCACGCCGGCCGCGGAACTTCCCAGATCGGCCGCACGGGGCCGCCGGTGTAGTCGATGTCCGACTCGTCCAGCAGCGGAGCGGTCGCGGCGTCGAGCCACCCGTCGCCGACGAGCACATCATCGTCGGTGAACACGAGCGCCGGCGCCGTGCTGACGGCGATGCCCGCATTCAACGCGTGGGAGCGGCCTTGCGTCCGTTCAAACAGATACCGGAGCGGAACCGGAAATGTTGCGATGCGCGATTCCACGACCGCACGCGTGTCGTCGGTGGAATTGTTGTCGATGACGATGACGTCCCAGCGAGTGATGGCAGGACGGATGGCCGCCAGCCGATCGAGCGTCTCCCCAAGGAGCGCCGCGCGATTGTAGGTCGGGATCAGCACCGACACGCATGGTGCGGAACCGGTGACGACGGCGGGGGCTTCAGACATCCCGTCCTTTGTTGAGCTGACGCACACGCCTTCCGCAGTGCAAAGCCGCTGCCGGGTGACCGCGGTCGGATACGCGTGCGAATCGGAATCGCCGTGGACAGATGATGCAGCTCAGTTCACATTCAATCAATTCTCCGTCCTCTCACCAACGCTCGCGCAGGCACAGCCGTTGCGCCCTCGTGCTCGAACACTCGGCGTCGCCTCGCTACGCCGCAGGCGTGATGCGCGTTGGCGTGTGGGTTTCGCGAGGCGCCGGCATCCGCCGCCGGTCCTTCCAGCGCTGTTGGACGACGCCGGCGAAGAACCACAGCCAGACCTCACGCTCGAAGCTCGCCACGTGATCGCGACGAGCAGAGGCAAGCAGCATGTCACGTAAGGTACGCGCCGCAGTGCGGAACATGTAGCGCGGCACTCCGGCGATGTGAGGGACCCGCGCGTAGTCGAGCGTCGATTGTTCGGGCGCTTCCATGTCGAGCCCGGTTTCGGCGTACAGCATGGCCCGGCTGATGCCGCGCCAATGGAACCACCGGCGGTAGTACGACTTGGTCAAGCGCTCCGCAGGAATCAGGTGCTGGACAACCATTTCCGGCACGTAGAAGCCGCGCAGGCCGGCGTCGCGCGCGCGCAGGCACCACTCGCGCACCTCCTGACCGAGCAGCGTGCCCGCCTTTCGTCCGATGCGGACGTTGAAGCCGCCGACGCGATCGATCGCTTCGCGCCGGAACGCCATGTTGACGCCAAGCGGCACCCGCTTGCCGAACTGTATCGGCGATGGCCCGAAGTCGAGCAAGGCGATCACCGCCCAGAGCGCTCCGCTGTACGCCGGCAGCCATCTCGGCGGCGGTGCGCCCCACAAGGGGACCACGCGGCCGCCGACGTAGTCGCAATTCAGGTGCGCCAGGCCCTGCACGATCTGCTGCAGCCAGTCCGGCTCGACCCGCACATCGTCGTCGGTCGTCACGATGATCGCCCCGTGTGCCAGCGTGAGACCGTGGTTGAGCGCGGCGCTACGCCCCTGTTCGCGTTCGAAGCCGTACATCAGCGGGACCGGAAACGCGGTTTGCGCGCGCGCGACGACCGCGCGCGTGTCGTCGGTCGAATTGTTGTCAACCACGACAACTTCCCACGACTCCGTATAGTCGAGGCGCGCGAGGCTCGCGAGCGTGTCGGCGAGATCCGGCGCGCGATTGTAGGTGGCGATGATGATTGAACACGTCATAAGACGCTCGCTTCGACCGAATGCTGATGCACGGTCGCCGCGCCGGCGTGCTGCGGCGCCAGCTTCAGGAGGTCGTAGGCGACGCTGACGGCGCGTTCGGTCGCCGTGCCCGGCTCGAAGAACGAGGCGCGGACGATCGCGGCGCGGGCCGCCGCCCGGCGTGTGGGATCGGCCAGCTCCTCGGTCGCGGCGCTGCCGATGGCCGACGGGTCGTGCACCACGCGGGCCGCAGAGCGCAGCAGCGCGATCCGCTCGGGGTTGATTCGCGCGACGCGCGGCAGGTCTGGCGTGTCGATGACGAGGATGGGGCGGTCGAGCAGGCAGAATTCGAAGCCGATCGAACTGTGATCCGTCACCAGCACGTCGCTCGCGGCCATCAACGGCGAAGAGTCGGCGTCCTGTACAACAACGGTGTGGCCCTGACGTTCGATGGCGCGCAAGCGTTCGCGCCAGTTGATGCCGCCGCTATATTTCTGACCGAGATCGAACGACAGATCGTGCGGCTTCACGATGACGTTGAAGCCGGAGGCCGCAAGGCTGGCGACGATGGTTTCTCCGGCCATGTTCAGCGACGAGGCGGCCGACCACGTGGGCGCGTACAAGGCGGTTCGGTGACACGGATCGAGGCCGAGGCCTGCACGGACGGCCGCGGCGTCGATGTGCCCGTTGACGAGCGCGTCCAGTTTCGGAAAGCCGACGAGCACCGCGGCTCCGGGTTTGAGAATGCGGAGCGCGGCGTAGCGCTGCATGCGGTCCGTGTTGATGAAGGCAACGCGATCCCACTCGTCGAAGCCGATCGGCAGGTGACTCGGATCGTCCAGGTCGTATTTGCCCGCGACGCCGTGAAAGAAGTTCATCCGGCCGTAGCAGCGATAGAGCGTCGGTGTGTTCCACGGATCCGCGCTGAGGAACAGATCGATGCGCCGCCAGCCGGCCTCGGTTGCGCCCACCCAGCGCCGTGGACGCCCGGTGGCACGGTCGATGTGCGCTTCCTTCGCGCGCGTCTCGGCCAGATAGCGGACTGTGATCCGCGGATCGCCTTCGAGCACCGCAGCGACCGGATCCATCACGCCGACGTGCATGGCGTTCCGTGCGTAGATGAGGACGCGCCGCCCGCTGCGATTTCGACGCACGCGTTCGTCGATCCCGCGGACGAGGCGCGCCATCCCTTGCCGTAATTGCTTCACGCTCAGCATTGGATCCCGCCGGTCGAGGTGCAAAACGTGGTCCGATCGGGGCCGGGGCCTCGCATCTGTGCGGAGACCCGTCCCGCTTACGGGTCCTCGGCAGACGCCTTGCTTACCCGAGCCGTATGCGTCACGCCGCCTGGATCTTCGCGGTCGCCATCGCTGGCGTTGCCGGACTTCGCTCTCCGCGCTCTGGCCTCACGCCATACGAGTCGCCTCCCGGCGTGAAGGTGATGACCTTCAACATCCAGCACGGCATTGACGGGAGCCAGCGTTACCATCTGCAGACCGCGATCGACACGATTGCGCGAATCAACCCCGACATCGTCGGGCTCGTGGAGCTCACGCGAAATCACCCGGCGTATAACTGTGACGATCAGCCCAAGCTGATCGCGGACGGCGTGAGCCAGGCCACCGGCCGGCGCTGGATGTGGGTGTATCACCAGCAGTGGTTCACGCCCAACAAAGAGTGCATGACGAGCGGTCGCGGGGACGCGCCGGAAACGGAGGGGCTCGGATTTCTCGCGCCGGAACCGCTCGAACCGCCGTCGTTCGTCGAGTTGTGGAATGGCGGCCTCGGCCTGGTGGCGCGGACGCCGAGTCTGCCGAAGGTGCCGATCGCCGTCACGCATCTCTCTGCGCAGCTCGTCAACGCGCCGAGTCGCGAGAAGCAGCTGACGAAACTGCTGCCGTGGTTGCAGCGGCTCGGCAAACCCCAGATGTTTCTCGGCGACTTCAACGCCTTTCCCGACGATCGGGAAATGCAGCCTGTGCTCGCCGGATACCGCGATGCGTGGTCGGACGCGGTGGCGGCCGGCACGGCGCGCGGTCATCTGGACGGTGTGACCCACAAAGAGCACCGAATCGACTACATCCTGTACGTCCCAGGCTCGCAGCTCGAGCTGCTCTGGGCGGATACCGTGGACACGGTTCCGCTCGTCGGCAAAGAGGCGTCCGATCATCGGCCGGTCGTTGCCGGATTTCGGATCAAAAGCGCCCCGCAGTACTGAGCGTTCGCCGTGGCGGCGAGCTGACGCCAGAGACGCGTGGCGTCGATTGGCGGCGCCGCCGCGCGCGATACATCCAAAGCGCCGCACGAGGGGCGATCCGCAGCGTGTGCGCCGCGACTGCGAGGAGGGCCCCGCGCAGCCGTCCCCGGCGTTCGCGGAGTGCGTCGAGGCTGGCGGCCGCGGCCGCGGCATCGTTCCTCTCGAGCGCGTCGCGCGCCTCGGCGGTCATCAGCTCGGCTTCAAACCGCGCGATCTGGCGGACGATGATCTCGTGGGACAGCGTGCGATCCGCGCAGCAGGGAAGGGTCTTACGAAAGACGCGCAGGATGCCGGCCAGCATCCGCGACTCGCTCGCGGACAGGCTGTGATCGTGCCGGCGGTAGAAGGCCAGCGGCGCCGGGTTGCGCGCGAACTGGAAGCCGGCGAGCGCCGCACGAATCCAGAAGTCATAATCCTCGTTGGTGCGGAAGCGCTCGTCGAAGCCGCCGATGCGATCGACCACCTCGCGTCGGAACACCGACATGATGAAAATCGCGCGTTCGTCGCGCAGGATCTCAATCAGATCGGGTGCCGGCCGGTCGTCTGGCACCGGCCGCACCGGCTGACCGGACTGCGCGCCGCCGCGATTGATGGCGTTGCCGGTCACGATCGCGATCCGTGGATTCCCGTCGAGCACCCGCATCTGCTCGGCCAGATACGCCGGCTCCCATCCATCGTCGCTGTCCAGCAGGGCGAATGCGGCACCGGTCGCGACGCGCATGCCGGCGTTACGGGCCGCGGCCAGGCCCTGGTTGGCCTGGCTGATGATCCGGATCCGATTCGGGTGCAGAGCCTGATAGCGCTCCGCGATCGCCAGCGTGCCGTCCGTCGAGCCGTCGTTGACGATGACGAGCTCGAAATCCGGATACGTCTGCGCGAGCACCGACTCGATCGCCTCGGCGAGATACGGCTCGGCGTTGTACGCCGGCATGATTACGCTGACGGCTGCCATATGTCTGCCGGATGTCCGGGCTCCTGTGTCGTCGCGGCGCGGTTCGGGTCGAGGGCGCCACGCTCGCATGCGCCAGAGCCGAGGTGTTGAGGCGCAGGTCGCGGCTCCAATCCGACCGCTTCGTACAGCGCAGCTGCGCACCGCGCGGTCGCGGTGCCGGGCTCATGAAACAGGTCCTCGGCGACCGTTCGCCGCGTGGCCGATCGCGCAGACGGATCGGCCAGCGCGCGTTCGACCGCCATCACGGCCTGCGTCATTGTCGTCACGCTCTCCGATGCGCTTTCGAGCAGGGAGACGTAATCGTGATGAATGTTCGCCAGCGCGATCAGGGCTGGCGCATGGAGCCGGACGATCGGGCGATCGCGCAGGAGATACTCGAACGCCGCGGAGCTGTGGTCGGCGATCATCACGTCGGCGGCGACAAGATACGGACAGATGTCGGCGCCGCGGGCGAGATGCGCGTGAGCGGCCGAGAGCATCGGTTGCAGGCGCGCCATCCAGTCAACGCCTCCGGAATATTTCCGGCGGAGGTCGCGCGATCGATCGTGCAGCTTCACGATCAGATTGATGGGCAGCGCCTGCAGCTGGACCACCAGGCGCTCTCCGAGCGTGTTCAACGAGGAGGCCGGCGACCAGGTGGGCGCGTACAGCACCGTCGGCCGAGCCGGATCCAGGCCGAGACTGGTCAGCACGGCATCGCGATTCAGCGATCCGTCCACGACGCAATCGACCTTCGGCATGCCGATCAGCTGGATCGCGGGGCTGTCCGCGTCGATGGCGCCGGCCTTGATGAAGTTGGCGAGCCGGCGGCGATTCACGAAGAACAGCCGATCCCACATGCGCATCGATTCAGCCGGCGCGTCGAAGCCGTACTTGCCGGCGACGCCGTGAAACATCTGTATGCGGCACGGCCGGCGAAAATGGTGCGTCCACATGAAATCGGAGGTGAGGTACGCATCAAACGGCGTGACGGCCGCCGCGAGCGGGCCGATGAAGCGCGCGTCGGACCCGGCCCCGGCGAAAATCGCGCGCGCGCGCTTCGGCTCTTCGCTGGCGATGAAGGTGAACTCGACGCGAGGATCGTCCCGCATTGCCGCGTGCACCGGCGCGAATATCGCGTAGTTCACCGGTGTTCGGCCGTCTACCAGAATCTGGCGCGGCCTGTCCGGGACCGCCACTGCCCCTTGTCTCATGCGTGTACCCGCACGAACAGGCGCGACGGCACGCGCGCTGCGGATCGTTCGGGCGCGGCGCGATGCTGCAGCGCGATCTCCCTGCCACAGACGGCCAGCGCGAGCACGTAATAGAAGGTCCAGTTGAACGCGACGGCGGCGAAGAGCGAGCAAACCGTCCAGCCGACGATCGCGGCCAGCATGCCCTTCGCATTCAGCGAGATGATCTGCAGCTCCTCCTCGTCCAACGTCGTCGCCGGTGCTCTCGCGCGTGTTCTGGAGCTGCCGAGCAATCGAAACGTCGTGAAGCACGCGCGATACGCGCGGATCACCAGGAACGCGAAGACCAGCAGACCTGTGATGCCGAGCTCCGCCGCGACCTGCAGCCACACGTTGTGCGTCACGCGCCAGCGTTCGATGGTGACGCCCGGATCGTTGTAATTCTGGAACTGCCCGGCGCCGACACCGGTCAGCGGGTTCTCGATGAACACCTGAAGGCCCTGATTGAGCAGACGCAGCCGCGCTTCGCGCGAGCCCGTCGGATCGGCCTCTCCATTCGTGATGCTGCTCATGCGGTCCCAGAAGGACTGGGGCAGGGCCGGCACGGCGAGAATTCCGCCGACCACGATCGCGAGCATGATGCCCGGCTTCAGCCGCGCCGTGTAATAGAAGACGACGGCGCCCATCGCCAGCAGGCCGAGGAAGCCGCTGCGCGACTTCGTACAGACGATCGCCGCCAGCATCATCAGCGCGCATGCCGATGCCAGCAGACGACGCGAGGCGCGACGCTCGAGAACGATGAAAATCAGCGCGGGCGCCAGAAAGGTGACCATGTTCAGCGCCAGATCGTTCGGGTTGTTGAACATCCCGCCGATCGCGCCCCGCACGCGGTCGCCTTCCGTGAGGTTGACGCCGCGAAGGTAATCGAGCACCGCGCGCCCCGCGATGTAACTCGACGCGAGGACCATGAGCCACGTCATCTGCCGCACGCGTCTCGGCGTGCTGACCGTGCTGACCATCAGCGCGAAGATCAAAATGATCTTCACGTAGAGGTCACTGAACACGTGGAGCGAGCCGCCCGGCCACGTCGAGAACGGCAGCGTGATGAGGATGACGCCGCCAAGCGCGATCACGCCGATCACTTCGGCGTTCACCTTCGCAATCGGCTGACCGAGCCGAAGCCGCCGGACCGCCATGGCGGCGAGGCCGGCGATTGCCGTCAGCTCCGCCAGATGCAGCACTTCGAGCGGCGGAATCTGATCCTGCGGGCGGAAGAAGAGCAGCGCCGTGAAGGCGACCATCCACAGATAGTCCCAGTCGTAGCGCTCGCGCCCGGCCGCCCGGTGCGTCTTCGCCGGCGAAGCGGGCGACGCGGCGTCGGCTGGACGCCGGCGGCGAAACCTGCCGGCCACGATCGGTTCGCCCCCGCGACGCGACGACGCGGTGTTGAACGTCAGGCGCTCCATGGCGTCTCCTGCACAGCGATAGTCATTTCCATAGGCGCCGGCCGCGCACCGCGGCAAAGAGTCCCGCCACTGCGGCGTAGTTCATCATCACGACGGTGTAGGCGAGCCGCGCCACGCGCGACACCATGGCTGCCACCTCTTACGCGACCTCCCGCGCGGCATTGTGCGTGGAGCCGACCCGGGATCTCGTGGAGTGATGCACCGGTGCCTGCTCGCGGCTGGTCCATTCAAGAACCGCACCGTATCCGGCGAGCAGGTAAAAGGCCACCTGCATCCCAAGGACGGCACGGTAGAACGCGTGGCCGGACAGCAGAATGCTCGCGGAAAAAATCGCCAGCATGGCGTAGGGCACCAGCAGGCGTCCAATTTTGTGCGACACGTACTGCAGCCACACGGGGTTGCGCCAGGGGAGGAGGAGGCCCGGTTCGAGCCGGAGAATCTGATAATTGCCGGCCAGCGTGCGGACCTTGCGGCGCGATTCCGTGTCGGCGTCGACTGTCGCGCGGTCGAATGCGCGCGCGCGCTCGTTGAACACGACTCGAAAGCCGGCCATCACCACCCGCATCGGCGCCAGCACATCATCGAGCAGTGTGTCGGCCGGAAGCGGACGCCACAGTTCGCGGCGCATCGCATAAATCGCACCGGTGGCGCCGAGCGTCGATCCGACGCAGCTCTCGAGGCGGCGCAGCTGCTTTTCGTAGCGCCAGTAGTAGCCGACGCCATCCGCAATCGTCGACAGAATCGTGCGGCGCCGATCCGGGTGGATACGGCGCTCCATCGCGACGGCCTGCAGCTGGCTCAGGTGACCACGCCGCCGATCGGCGGTCGCGCGGCGATTGGAAAACAGCGCCGATTCGCAATCGAGCAGCAGTTCTCCGGTGACGGCACCCACCGTCGGATCTTCGAACGGCGCGACGAGCTCCATGAGTGCGTCTGGGGCGAACACCTGCCGCGCATCCGCGAACACGACGATATCGAACCGTGCCCGGGCCATGCCGGCGTTCAGCGACAGCGCCTTGCCGCTCGGCGACAGACGCACGGCCTCGACGACGTCCGCATATCGTGCGAGCACCTCGTCGGTGTCGTCTGTGCACCCATCGCAGACGACGATGATCTGCCGGCGACCCGAGGGGCAGCGAAGGCTCAGCAGGTTGTCGATCCGCGCCGCCAGGCGCGCGCCCTCGTCGCGCGCCGCGATGACGATGGAGACGCCGCGCACGGGCGAGAGGCTCGCGGCGTACGGCTTCGGGCGCAGCCGGGCCCACGCGCGCAGCAGTGCCGGGTAACCGACGTAGACGTATGTGACGAGCGCGACGGAGAGCCAGAAGATCTCGGTCATGGCGTCGGGGACAGGTCTCTGGCCGGGGACAGGTCTCCTTGCGATTCCCGGAGACCTGTCCCCGTGTACGACGGCTCGAACACCGGCGCCGGCGCGCCGAGTTTGATCACGTGCGCATGTCTGCCGGCGATGGCATTGCGCGTATCGACGATCAGCCGTGCGGAACGGAGGACCATGTCGTAGTCCACGCAGCGGTGCTCGGTCAGAATCGCCACGCAATCGGCTTCGGCCAGCGCCGCCGTTGTCAGCGGCTCGGTCTGCATGTCGAATCCGCCGGGCCACGCGCGGGCCGGAAGCGTGGGCACGTACGGATCCGCGTATTTCACGCGTGCGCCCTTCTGGTGCAGCAGCGCCATCACGTCGAGTGACGGCGACTCGCGCATGTCGTCGATGTCGCGCTTGTAGGCGATGCCCAGCACGAGCACGGTCGATCCGTTGATCGACCGCTGATGCCGGTTGAGCGCGTCGGCGATCTTGTCCACGACGAAGTGCGGCATCTGGCCGTTGATCTGTCCGGCGAGCTCGATGAAGCGCGGATCGAAGCCGGTCTGCTTCGCCTTCCACGAGAGGTAGAACGGATCGATCGGAATGCAGTGCCCGCCCAGCCCCGGCCCGGGGTAGAACGGCATGAAGCCGAACGGCTTGGTGGCCGCGGCCGTGACCACTTCCCACACATCGAGGCCGAGCCGGTCGCACATGAGCGCGATTTCGTTCACGAGCCCGATGTTGACCATACGAAACGTGTTCTCGAGCAGCTTCACCATTTCTGCTGTCCGCGGCGAGCTCACCGGGACAATCGTTTCAATGGCTGCGCCGTAGAGCGCCGACGCGAGCGCCGTCGACTCGGGCCCGATGCCGCCGACGACTTTCGGCACGTTGTGCGTGTTGAACGTCGGATTGCCGGGGTCCACGCGCTCCGGCGAGAACGCCAGGTAGAAGTCGGTGCCCGCTTTCAGGCCACCGGCCTCGAGCATCGGCTGCACGAGCTCCTCGGTCGTTCCCGGATACGTCGTCGACTCGAGAATGATGAGCATGCCCGGATGCAGCCCCGTCGCAATCTGTTCGACCGCCGACACGATGTACGACATGTCGGGATCCTTCGTCTTGCGGAGGGGCGTCGGCACGCAGATGTTGACGGTGTCGAGCGCGGCCACGGCGCCGAAGTCGGTCGTCGCGCGCAGCCGGCCGCCGGCGACCAGCCGGGCCACTTCCACAGTCTCCACGTCGGGGATGTACGACGTTCCCTGGTTGACGGCGTCGACCTTTCGCTGATCGCGATCGATGCCAGTGGTGACGAAGCCGGCGCGTGCAAATTCGACCGCGAGAGGCAGCCCGACGTAACCGAGGCCGACGACGCCGACGCTGGCCGAGCGCTGGGCGATCCGCTCGCGCAGATCGTGTTGAAGCTGAGCGTGCGATCCGCCCGTGGAATCCGAATGGCTCACAGCGAATCCTCCAGAACGGGCTCGGGGGTGCCGAGCAACACGCCCTTTACGCGCCGCCAGAAGCCGGGGCGCTTCGACCGAAACGTTGCGGACGCCGACACGGGCGTATGCGCGTGACGCCGCGTGCCGTCGGCCGTTGCCCCAGACGGAGCAGGCGGCCATGTGGGAGCCGACGGAGCGGCCGCCGCCGGCGCGTTCGTCGTGGCGCGCAACAGTCGGTACTGTTCGGCCAGCACGCGGCGCTGTTCCGCCAGCTCGCGCTCGCGGCTGTCTATCTCGCGTTCGCGCTGCCGCAGCTGCTTCTCGCGTTCGCCGAGCGCGCGCGCGCGCCGTTGATCTTCAGCGGGCCGGCTCGAGCTGGACACTGCGGCTGTGGGTGTGGCACTGGCCGCCGCATACGCTGTTGACCCTTGGCCGGCGATGGCCCGCTCGCTGGTCGTCTCCGCTTTCAGCCGGACCGGGTCCGCCATCACTCGATCCGCCGGGACGACCGCCGTCTGGCCGCTCGCGTTCGATTGCGGGCCGAGCACGCCCGTCGCGTCGAGGTCGGCGATCACTTCGTCGACCAGCGCGCCGTCGATCTCGCTGCGCTCCTCGCCGTAGCCGAAGACGAGCGTCGCGTCGGCGATCACGTTGATCAGCCTGGGCACGCCGCCGCTGCGCGCGTGAATGAGGTCGGTCACATCAGGAGGAAACTCGAGTGGCGTGCCGATCGACGCCAGGCCGAGACGATGGTTGATGTAGCGGGCGGTCTCGTCGGCGTCGAGCGCCTCGAGGTGATAACTGACCGTGATCCGCTGGCGCAGCTGCTCGAGCTCGGGCCGATGCAGCTTGTCCCGCAGATCCGGCTGGCCGATGAGCACAACCTGAATCAGTTTGGACTTCTCGGTCTCGAGATTCGAGAGCATCCGGATCTCCTCGAGCGCCGGCAGCGAGAGGTTCTGCGCTTCATCGATGACGAGCAACACGAGCCGGCCGGCGGATCGCTCCTCGACGAGAAACTCGCCGAGCTGCTTCAACAGGGCCGGCTTCGACTGCCCAGACGGATCCAGGCCGAGGTCGATCATCGCCGACTCGAGGAGCTCGCGCGGATCCAGCAGGGTGTTCATCAGACGCGCGACGGTCGTCTGGCCATCCAGGCTGCGCATCATCGTCTGGAGCAGCGTCGTCTTGCCGGAGCCGATGGCGCCGGTGATCACGATGAAGCCGGCGTGGCTCTCGATGCCGTAGCGCAGGTAGCTGAGCGCCTCCTTGTGCACCCGGCTCGGATAGAGATAGTCGGGATCCGGCGTGAGGGCGAAGGGACGCTCGCGCAGCCGGTAAAAGCGTTCGTACATGAGACTCTCCGTTACTCGCCAGCCACCGGGGACAGGGCGATCAATTCAGTGTCGAGCGGGCCCTCCCGCCGGTCGGTCTGACCGTCGGCGTCTGGGCGACGACGGTCCGCGGACGCTGCAGGCGAAGACAGGCGGACACCACGTACTGTCACAGTCGTGTCCTGGTTGCGCCGGACCACGGCCGTGTCGCGCTCAATCTCCGGCAGGATTTCGTTGACCGCGCGGTGATAGTCCTCGGGAAAATCGATCTCGGTCCATGGAAAACCGCGGGTGCCGATCGCGTGCAGCGGCCGCTCCTTCGCGAAATCGTCAAAGGCGCGCGGCGCCCAGTCGCGCAGTCCGCCGGCGGCGACCCGTGCGTCGAGCAGATCCACCAGACGGCGCGCGCCGTCCGCGCCGAACCGCACGACGCCGACGTTTTCGCCGTCGGCTTCGTCCGCCGGCATCGTCTTCGACATCGCCACGACACGGCCGCGGCGTACGCGCACCTTCATTTCCTCCTCGCCCAGCGGACCGTCACTGTAGTCGAGGAGCAGCGCGTCCTCGTGTCGCGACGTCACCAGGTCCGCGAGCAGCTGCGGATGCAGCAGCACGTCGCAGTTCATGACCACAAAGCCGTCGAGGAGCAATGGCCGCGCGAGCCACAGCGAATACAAACTGTTGGTTTGCGCGAAGCGCGTGTTCTCGATGAACTGCAGCCCGTGGCCGCACACCCGCCGTACGTTGTCGGCCTGGCACCCGACGACCACGGCGATGTCGTCGATGCCGTTGGCGCGGAGCGTGTCGATCTGGCGCTCCACGAGGGTGGTGTTCCCGACACGCAGCAGACATTTCGGTTTGTCGCCGATGGTCCCGTTCAGCCGCGATCCCTTGCCTGCCGCGAGAATGATTCCCTTCAAACGTCTGACCTCCATTCGGCTACAGCCACTCTCTCCGGCTACCTGTCCCCGCGAAGCCGGACATTACGGATGACGAGCCGGTGAACCGGCGAACCGGTGAACCGCCGAGCTTCTACGCTGCTGCCGGCACTCGCCTTCGGCTCCGGGCAAGCTCCGCCGCTTTTGCGAGATAGCTGCGCCGCTCATCTCTCTTCACAGCGAATGCCAGAAATGTCCCCAGATAGCAGAGCGCACCGGCTGCGCCCGCAATGGCGACGGCGTAGAGGCGCGCCGGCAGCGCGTCGCGCACCGGAATGACCACGAGCGCCATCATCGCGACCGGCCACAACGCCGGCCACACAGCCTGGACGAACGCCTTGCCAGAACCGATACCCACGCGCCGGCACGCCGCCGGCCACAGCACGACCATCGACGTGAAGGCGACCGGCACGAGCGTCCCCATCGCCTGTCCGATCAAGCCATAGCCCCGAATCCAGAGCAGGCTGAGCCCCACATTCGCCAGCGCGGCGCCGGCGTTCGAAAACGCCAGCAGCCGGTGGCAACCCGCGCCTTTGAGGACCGTCGTCGCCGTCGAATTTCCGACGCGGACCGCGACCACCAGAATGAGAATCTGCGTGACGAGGATGCTGTCGTCGAACGTCGGTCCCACCCATGCGTGAATCAGCGGCTTGGCGAGCAGGAACAGCGAGGCGCCGAGCGGCACCACACTGACGAGCGACAGGCGCGTGCCCTGAATGAAGATCGCACGCAGACGCTCCGCCTTCTGACCGGCATCGCTGTCCACGACCACCGGGAACAGCACGCCGTTCAACTGGTTCGTCATCCGCTGCAGCATCTCGGCGAGCCGCTGCGGCACGGTCCAGAGCGTCACCGCCGACGCCGACAGGTACGCGCCGATGATCACCGCGTCGATCGAGTAATTCAGCTTGTTCGCCCAATCGATGATCGAGACATAAACGCTGAAGGTCGAGAGCTCGCGCACGCGCGCCCATCTGAACAGCGAGGGGCGCACCGACAGCGCACTGAACACCGCGTACGCGTTCAAGCGATAGATGAAATAGACGACGATGCGGATGCTCGTCGTCGTCATCACGAGCTGAACGAGCGAGAAGCCCATCATCAGCATCACGATGTTCACCGCGGCAACGACGACGCTGCTGCCGACGCCGACCAGATTGTTCAGGTCGTACCGTTGAAAGCCGTTGATGACGCCGCCGAAGATGCTGAAGGGGAATCCGAGCGAGACGTACACGCCGATGATCAGCATCAGCGACCGCCCGGTCCCGGCCTGCTCGGGCGTGATGTTCAGCACGCGGCTCAGGTTGAATGCCAGCAGCAGGAACACCGCGTACGCGACGAGGCCGACCGCCGCGAAGATGACGAACAGCGTGCTCGCGATCTCGTTCAGGCTCTGGACGTCCCGCTTGGCGCGGTAGTGCGCGACGAACTTCACGATCGATCCGCCGAATCCGAGATCGAGCACGGAGAAGTAGGTCGTCATCGAGGCCGTGAGCATCCACAGGCCGTACGCCGCCGGCCCCAGATGGTGGACGTTGAACGGCAGCAGCAGCAACCCGATCGCCGCGTCGGTGGCGATCGAGAGATACCGGGTGGTGACGTTGCGCGCCACCGTCACGAGCGGCTGGTCGTCGTCGGCGCCCCAGTTGGTGTCGGCCTGATCCGCGCCGTAGGTCACTTCGCGCCCTTTCCGAACAAAATCACTTTCACGGTGTCGAGCACGATCGTCAGGTCGAAGACGATCGACAGGTGCTTGATGTAATAGAGGTCGTACCGCAGCTTCTCCATCGCGTCCTCGACGGTGGAGCCGTACTGATACTTGACCTGCGCCCATCCGGTGAGTCCAGGCTTCACCGCGAGGCGCTGCACGTAGAACGGGATCTCCTGCGCCAGCTGTTCGACGAAGAAGGGGCGCTCGGGCCGCGGGCCCACGAAGCTCATGTCGCCGCGCAGCACGTTCCAGAATTGGGGCAGCTCGTCGAGCCGCGTCCGGCGGATGAACCGGCCGACGCGCGTGATGCGATCGTCCTTGTCGCGCGCCCAGACCGGCGTGCCTTCCTGTTCGGCGTCCGTCCGCATCGATCGAAACTTGAACACGTTGAACACGCGCCCGTTCTCACCCACGCGTGCCTGGCTGTAGAGGATGGGCCCGGCCGAGTCGAGGCGGATGGCGATGGCGGTCAGCACCATGAGCGGCATCGACAGCACGACGCCGATGATCGAGAAGACGAGATCGAGCAGCCGCTTCACGAAGCGCGTGGCGCGCGACGCGCGGAAGCCGTCCGAGAAGATCAGCCAGCTCGGTTTGAGATCGTCGATCAGAATCTTGCCCGTCAGCCGCTCGTAGGTCGTCATCGCATCCTCGACGCGGACGCCCGAGACCTTCGCGCGCAGCAGCTGCTCGATCGGCAGACGTCCCCGGCGATCCGACAGGCCGACGACGATGCGATCGACGTGGCGGTCGGCGACGATGCGGTCGATCTCCGAGGCGGAGCCGAGGATGTCGTGCTGCCGCACAATCGGCGCGTCGTCGCTCTCCTCCACGAAGCCGACCAGGCGATAGGCGAAGTCCTGCTGGATGCCGATCTGTTGGGCGAGCATGCGCGCGATCTGCCCGGTGCCGACGATGAGGATGCGTTCTTCGAGATGTGGATCGTGCGCGAAGTGGTTGAAGGCCATCCGCCACGTCAGGACGGCGACGACGAAGACGCCGAGCGCCGTCACGAAGGTGCCGGAATCGAGAATCAGCGACGGCGCGGCGATGCTGGCGACCGCGAGCACGATCGCCGCGGCCCCCGCCGCCTGCAGCAGCCGGACGAGCAGCTCGCGGCTGGAGTGGACGACGGTCAGGTCATACAGGTCGTTGTAATAGAAGCAGAGCTGACACAACGCCGTGCCGAGGACGATCTGCCAGATCGTGCTGCCCGGCGTGAATGCGCCGTTCAGCTGCGCGGCGAGCGCCATCGACCCCGAGATCAGGACGATCTCGAAGCCGAAGACGGTCAAGCCGCGCACCGATACATTCCTGTTGAAGACCTGCATCTCGTGATTCCCGTCGGGATTTGGGATTTGGGATTCGGGATTCGTGTTGGGCAGCCCCAAATCCCGAATCCCGAATCCCGAATCACATCCCTAATTCCGCTTGGCCTCGTACCGATAGTCCTGCTCCAGACCCGATTCGTTCAGCACGATGCCCAGGAGCCGTGACGAATCGAAGGCGCGCAGCGCGTTTTCGATCGCCGGTTTCGGCGTGACGCCGGCGCGCACGACGAGCAGCGTGCCGTCCACGATCGGCGCGAGCACGGCGACGTCGGCAAGCGGCAGGACCGGCGGCGTATCGAGGATCACGCGATCGAAGCGCGTGCGGAGCTGATCGAGCATGCGCCGCATGGCCGTCGAGCCCAGGAGCTCGGCCGGATTGGTGGGCGCCGCGCCTGCCGGCAGCACCGTCAGGTTGTGATCCGGCAGGAATTTCATCGCGTCGCGCAGCTCGCACGCGCCCGAGAGATACTCCGCCAGGCCCACCCCGGGCGGCAGGCCCAAGAGCTCCTGCAGCGACGGTTTTCGCAGATCGGCTTCGACGAGCACGACCCGCCGCTGCAGCTCCTGCGCCATGGTCAATGCGAGATTGGCGGCGGTGACCGACTTGCCCTCGCCCTTCTGCGGGCTGGTGATCAGGATCGTGCGCAGCGTCGTCGCTCCTTCCGCATGCGACAGCCGCGTGCGGAGCTGCCGGTACTGTTCGGCGGCGAGCGACTTCGGTGCGAGTCCCGCGATGAGCACCGGATTCAAGCGGACGGTGACGCTCTCGATCGCGTCAGCCATGGCAGGGGAGGGCGGCGTCGGTCCGTGCGCCCGCGCCGCATTCGGGGCGCCCGGCACGATCGTCGCCGGTTGATCCATGGCCGGCGCCTGGCGCGAGGGAATCTCGATCGTGATCGGCACCGTGGCCGTGGCTGGCATCTCGAGGCCGCTCGTGCGAAGCGCCGCCCCTTCGCGTTCCGCTTTGTCGAGGATGTTCTGAATGCGGCTCATGACAGATATCTCCTGCTCCGTTACGACAGTGCCGGGTCGATCCGTGGAATCTCAGCCAGTACGGGCAATTCGAATTCGTCGCGCAGACCGCGCGCGTCGTGCACTGAACGATCCAGATACTCGCGGCCCATGGCGCCGGCGCCGCCGAGCACGAAGCCCGCCGCGAGGGCCATGATCATCACGCGCATCGGCTTCGGCTTGGACGGCTCGGTTGGCAGGCTCGCCGGTGCGAGCACCAGGAATTGTTCGCCTCCCTGCTTCCGTTGCAGATCCTCGTTGAGCAGCGCGGTCTGCTTCTTCTGCGACAGATCGGCGTACGATCCGCGTTCGAGGTCGTATTCGCGCTGCAGCGAAACCATCTGCTGCTCGACGCGCGGCGCCTGTTCGACGCGCGCCTGGTAGTTGCCGATGGCGGCCGTGATCTGCGTCTGGTGCCGCTGCAGCTCGGCGACCCGCATCTTGGTGGCGTCGCGATCCTTCACGAGCTGCCGGTAATCCGGGCTGGCTTGGAGCAGCGACAGGCGGTCGGCCGCCGGTCGCGTCCTCTCGCTGGCCGCTGCCTTCTCCGCGGTCGCCAGTTCCTCCTTCAGCCGCATGACCTCGGGATGCTTGTCGGTGAACGAGAGCTGCGCGTCGGCGAGCTGCCGGCGCAGCGAGGTCACGCGCATCTGCGCCGTCTCGCCGGGGGTGCCCTTCGCGGCGGCCAGCGTGTCGTCGGCGCCCTGCTCCATCGACTCGATCTGGCGCTCGATCATCGACAGCCGATCCTGCTCGCCGCGCGCCGCAGTCGCCGTCGACTCCAGCTGCTGCTGCAGGCCGCTCACCATCTGGAGGTTCGCGTTCGTCTGCTCCGGCAGGCGTCCCATGTAGGACTCCTTCGTGTCGCGCAGCCTGGTCTCGAGCGTCTTCAGCCGGTCTTCGCTCGCTTTCAACTGCGCCGCGATGAACTCGGACGTGTCTTGGGCCCGCACCTCGCGCGACTTGCTGTTCGCTTCGACGAACACCTGCGCCAGCCGATTGACGATGCGGCGCGCGTCTTCGGGCGTGGCATCGGAGTAGGAAATCATGTAGCTGTCCAGCTGCGCCTTCTGATCGGGCGACAGCTGCTGCGGCAATCCGGAGCCGGTGATCGAGTCGGGCAGGTCCACGCTGATGCTGCCGCGCATGCCGCCGACCGCGCTGTCGATCGAGCCGTCGCGCTGATCGAGGTGCTCGAGGCGCGCGGTCTTTTCGAGCACATCGCGGCTGAGGAGCTGCTGCGACACGGCGTGCATCCGCTCAGCCCGATCGATCTCGACGGTGCCGCCGATATTCGGCATGACACGCGGGGAGGACACCGCCACCGTCGCCGTCGCCTGATATTGGCGCGGCAGCTTCCAGACGAGCAGCAGCCCGACGATCAGCGATACGGCGACGGGCACGATGAACCACCATTTGCGGCGGTTGAACACCGAGACGTAATCGAGTGGGTCGAAGCGCGGTTCGTCCATTACTGCATCCTCATCGGCTTGGAAGTCACAATCTGGAGGCCCACACGGTTGCGATCGACCTCACCGCCGGGACGCAGCGTCGTCTGCTGGCTGCGGGCGTAGAACGCTTCGATGCGAACCCACGCCTGGGGCTCCCAGCCCACGATGGAATAGGTCAGGAGCGATCGCAGCGGCAGCTGCTCGAAGCTGGCGGTCAACGGCTTGTCGTCGCGAAACACGAGCGACTGATCGGTGTAGAAGTGCCGGCTGTTGAACAGCGGCGTGCGGAAGCCGACGCCGACCTCCTGGTTCTGGTTCGTCCCGCCGAAGCCGAATGACGGGAGGTAGGTCCGCAGGTAGCCGGCGTGGAACGAGGCGTGCTCCTGACGCCAATTCAGCGAGAGGCTCAGGGCCGGACCGGTGCTGGCCTGATTGAGCCCACTCGCTTGGAGAAACACGACGCCCGCGGCGGCGCTCATGGCCCAGGCCGGCGACAGCTGGTAATCAACGGCCGCCTGCACTGTCTGGATGTTGAACGGAGTGGGATCGCCGAGCACAGACGAGCGGCGGAACGAATAGTCGCCGCCGGTGCTGAGCCGCGAGGTCAACCGGTACCGGTACTCCGTGAGCGACTCGAGGATGTGGCCTCCGCGCAGAAACGGCTGAAACGTTTCCGACTGTTGAAATTCGATGTCCTGATACGAGAGCGAGCTCGTGACCGTGCTGCGCGGTCCGAGGGCGTAGCTGAAGCCGCCCCGTCCGTCGAAGGTTTTCGCGCCGACGCGCCGGTAGGGGATGCCGCTGAAGTCGATCAGGTCGGTTGACGGAAGCAGGGCGGCGTTGCCGCTGGCGAACCATCCCAGTCGCGCACTCTCGTCGCGCTTGAGCTCGGCGTGCGCGCGCTGGTCCCAGCGGTTCAACGCCGTGAACGTTCGGTAGTTCAGGAAGCTGCCCGCATAGCCCGTGCTCAGGTGCGTGTGCGGGCCGTTGTAGCTCAGGTCGGCCCCGGGGAACACGCTCGACACGTAGTCGTCGGTCGGGCTCGTCGTTCCTTCTCCGAACAGCGAGACGTTGGAATCGTACGTCTCAGAGACGCCGACCGTCGGCGTGAACGTCCAGCCAGGCCCCTTCGGTGTATCCGCCGTCGGAGCACCGGTTCCAATCCGCTCCTGTGCATGGAGCACCGAGAACGCCGTGACGCCGGCCAGGCCGAGCGCGACGATGAATGGCTTCATTCCTGACCCCTCACGGCACGATCACCGTGTCGCCCGAGCGGAGGAACAGCGGCTTCGCGTCGCTGTTGACGGCTTCCTTGTAGTTGAATCGCAGCGTCTGCACGCCGTTGGGCGTCGAGCGCATCACTCGCACGTCCTTTGTGTTCGCGAATTCCTTGAAGCCGCCCGCCAACGCCAGCGCCTGCAAAACCGTGATCGGCCCGTGGAGCTGCACAGGGCCCGGATGCGTCACTTCGCCCATGACGAAGACCTGCGAAGCCAGCGCCTCCACGACGATGACCGTGACGGTGGGGTTGGTGATGTACTCCTTCAGCGACGTGGCGATCATGTCCCGCAGCTCGAGCGGGGTTCTTCCGTTCGCCTGGACGTCGCCGATGAGCGGCAGCGTGATTTTGCCGTCGGGCCGGATCTGGGCCGACTGGGAAAGCTGCGGGTCCTTGTAAACCTCGATGCGCAGCTTGTCGCCAGGGCCGAGGCGGTATTCGTCGGCGACCGCCGCCGCCGGCGGCGCGTCCTGCCGGTCCGAGTCGACAACGGCCGCGCCGGCCACAGCGGAGCGTGGCGCGACCACGCCGAGCGTGCCGGCCAGCGTGAGAGCGACGAGCGTGCTGGTGTGCTTCATAGCGTGATCCTCAGTTCTGATCGGCGGACGAGCGAATCCCGCCGCGCCAGTTCACGATCGGCCGTGACAAGGCCTGGCGCTTCAGCGAGTCGGCGTCTACGGCGTGTGTCGGGTAACAGGCAGCCCCAACCGCGATTCGCAGGACAGTGGGGAATTCATAGTTCTCAATGCGCGAGACGAGACGATCGATGACGCGGGTGGAGTGATCGAAATCGGCGTCGAGCAGCACGATGGCAAGCGTGCCCCTTTCGGTGTGGCCCAGCAGATCGGTGTCGCGCACTTCCTTCGCGATGATCTGTGCGACCTGCTGCAGCGTGCCATCATCGGCCGTCACGGTCATGCCTTCCCATTCGCGGCTGGCTTCGATCGTCACCAACGTCAGGAAGTTCTGCGAGCGAACCGCCCGCTTGAGCTCGCTCTCCAGCACGAATTCGAATGCTCCGGGCGTCAGAAGCTTGCTGCCCTCTTCGTAAAACGAGCTGCTCGTCATGACGTTATGAGGCCTTGTCCAGACCGTTTTCTTTGATCTTGTAAAGGAGCGCTTTGTAACTGATGCCGAGGATCTCGGCCGTCTCCTTCCGATTCCAACGCGTCTGCTGCAGCATCTTGAAGATCAGCTCGCGCTCGGCCTCGCGCGCCGCCGTGCGGGAAATGTCCTTCAGCGAGTAGTTGCCCGCCTCGGCGGCGGCGGCGGCGATCGACGTCGGGCTCGACGCCCGCATCGAGGCGGCGGCTGGCGTCTGCGAGGGCGCCGGCTGGCGGCTGCCGGCGGCCGACGGAAGACCGACGACTGATGACTGAACCCGGTTTGCGGCCATGGCGATGCTGTGGCTGATCTCTTTGCGGATGGGCGCCTCGGTCCCGAGGACGACGGCGCGCTTGATCAGGTTTTCGAGCTCGCGGATGTTGCCCGGCCAGTCGTGCTCCATGAACAGCTGCATCGTGTCGTTCGACAGACCGGCGCAGGGCTTGTTGTATTGGACCGAGTACTTCTTGAGAAAGTGATCGCAGAGGATCGGAATCTCTTCGCGCCGCTCGCGCAGGGGCGGCATCGAGATGCTGACGACGTTGAGGCGGAAGAACAGATCTTCACGGAACTGGCCTTCCGCGGCCGCACGCTCCAGGTCGCGATTGGTCGCGGCGATGATGCGCACGTCCACGTGCACGTCGTGCTTGCCGCCGAGGCGGGAGAACTCGCCGTCCTGCAGCACCTGGAGCAGCTTGGCCTGGAGAGCCGGACTCATTTCGCCGATCTCGTCGAGAAACATCGTGCCGTGGTTGGCGAACTCGAACTTCCCGGGCTTGTGCTGAATCGCGCCCGTGAACGCGCCTCGCTCGAAGCCGAACAGCTCCGACTCGAGCAGCTCGGTCGGCAGCGCCGCACAGTTCACCTTGACGAATGGCTTGTCGCGCCTGAGCGAGGAGGCATAGAGGGCACGGGCGACGAGCTCCTTGCCGGTGCCGCTTTCTCCGCGGATCAGGACCGTCACGTCGGTGTCGGCGACGCGCTCAATCAGATCCTGGACTTCGGCCATCCGCTCGCTGTGGCCGAACAGCATCATCGACTTCGACTTCGATTGAAGCTCTTCGCGCAGCAGCGATACTTCTTTGTTCAATTGGTGCTGGCGCAGTGCGTTGGTCAGTGGGACTTCGAGCTCAGCTTCGTGAAATGGCTTACTGATGAAGTCCGAGGCGCCCAGCTTCATCGCCTGCACGACCGTCGTCGTGCGGCCCTGGCCCGAGAGGACGATCACCGGCACATCCCGGTCGATCTTCTTGAACGCGGCGAGTGCCTCCAAGCCGTCCATATGGCCCGGCATCACGACGTCGAGAATCACCGCAGCGGGCCGCTCAGCGTGGAAGCGTTTGACCGCTTCCTCCGGGTTGGCGACAGTCATCGCGCTGTAGCCGCGCTCGGCGAGAAACGCCCGCAGGAACGCGCACATGGCTGCGTCGTCGTCGACCACCATCACTTGGGTCTTGCCGTCCATAGTTGTTGCGTGCCCTCGCTCCGCTTCGGTCGGATGAGTCGACCCGGCCATGAGTGACCTGTTGAGCAATGCAGGTGCCAGCGCGGAAAAGTTCTCGCGCGATTGGGGAATTCGGGACTTTTGGGAACAGCAGTGTCTTCAGCCGGAAGTAAAAGCTGAAGTCGCGAGGAAGGAACTTACCTATTTCTATGTAGAACCGCGGTTATCGAGCGGCAGACGCTGTACCGCTCACCTTCGACTGATGCCGCATTCTTTGATTTTGTTGAGCAGCGTTTTGTAGCTCACGCCTAACTGCTCAGCCGCGCGCCGGCGATTCCAATGTACCTGACCCAGCGTGTCTTCGATGATCGCGCGCTCCGCCTTGAGCGCTGCCGCCTTGGCGACGTCGGCGAGGCGCGAGCCGACAGGCGCCGACGCCACGACCGCGTCTTCCGCGCGCGGATCGTCGTCCACGACGTCGGCCTCGTCGGGCTCGTCGGCAGTCGCGACGGTCGACGCAGGCGCAGCCGCCGCCGCGCCGACACCGGCGGCCGCGTACGCGCGCACCGGGCGCAACGTGCGCGTCATCTCGCGTACGACGAGCGACTCGTCCTGGAGAATGACGATGCGCTTGATCATGTTTTCGAGCTCGCGAATGTTGCCGGGCCATTCGTAGCTCTGAAACAGCTGGATGAGCTGTTCAGACAGCTGGCGCACGGGCCGGTTGTAGCGGCGGGCGTATCGATCGATGAAAAAGTCGGTGAGGTGCGAAATCTCGTTGCGCCGCTCCCGCAGCGGCGGCACCGTCACCTCGATCACCTTGAGCCGGTAGTAGAGGTCCTCCCGGAACTCGTTGCGGATCATCATCGCTTCGAGATCACGGTTCGTCGCGGCGACGACGCGGACGTCGACGTTGATCTGTTTATTGCTGCCCAGCTTGGTGAACTGCGCATCCTGCAGGACGTGCAGCATCTTCGCCTGGAGCGCCGCTTTCATTTCGGCGATCTCGTCGAGAAAGATCGTCCCGGTGTCGGCCTGCTCGAACTTGCCGATGCGCGTCGTCGCGGCGCCCGTGAACGCGCCCTTCTCGTGGCCGAACAGCTCGCTTTCGAGCAGCTCGCCTGGCAGCGCGGCGCAGTTCACTTTGACGAACGGTCGATCCTTCCGCGACGACCGCGTATGGATCGCGCGCGCGACGAGCTCCTTGCCGACGCCGCTCTCGCCGCGAATCAGGACCGTGACGTCGCTGTCGGACACCTGCTCGATGACCGACGCGATCGTCTGCATCTCGGGACTGTCGCCCCAGAACAGGAACGCGCGATCCTGGTCGTCGCTCAGTTGCCGCCGCAGCTCGGTGATTTCCGACACCAGCCGCGACTTTTCGATCGCATTCTTGATCGCCGCATCCAGCGCGATCTCGCCGAGGCCTTCGGGGTCGTCGGGCTTGATCACGTAGTCGGCGGCGCCCAGCCGGACCGCCTCGACGATCGTGGCGGCCTGCTCGCGGCCCGACAGCATGATGGCCTGGAGGTCGGGTTTCGCCGCTTTGAGCGCGCGCAGCGTTTCGAGCCCGTTCATCCCGGGCATCATCACGTCGAGGAGCACGATGTCGGGCGGATCGCCCTGCTTGACCGCCGCCAGCATCTCGTCGCCGCGCGAGTACGAGCGCGTCTCGTAGCCGCGCAGCGAGAGAAACGTTCGCAGATAGTTGGCGAATCCGGAATCGTCGTCGACGATCGCCACGAATGGTTTTCTCAACGCATCAGCTCCGAAGCGGAAGAGTGATTATGGCGGCGCCCCGACCGGCGATCGAGTCGGTGCCCTCTGGTTCGACGGGCGAGGTAATGACGCCGCCGTGCGCTTCGATGATGCGACGCGCGATTGGCAGCGCCAAGCCCAGCCCGCCGCGCTTCTCGTCGAACGGCCCGGCCGGTCCGCTGTATGCTGCCTGTACGCGCCCGGCCTCCGCCACGACAATCACCGCAGCCGTGCGAGGGCCGGTTTTCTGCAGCCGGCGCTCGGCAATCACGATGCCCGCCGCCGGTTGCTCGCGCAAAATAGCTCGAAAAATTGAGTGAAATGCGGTTGCGAGCCGAGCCGCGTCGCCGGTAATCGGCGCCCCGGATGAGTCACCACGAACCTCGAGTCGCACCTCTCGATCCTCCTGCTCATGCACACCCGCGGCCACCTCGCCTATGAGGTTGAAGAGATCCAGTGGCTGCTGTCCGAGCGTGATGAGGCCGGCGTCGAGCTTCGATACATCGCTCAACTCAGCCACGAGCTGAACCAGACGCGCGCACGATTTCTCCGCCTCATCAATCATCTTCCGCTGGCGCGCATTGAGCGACGAGTCGGTGTCGCGCTGGAGCATCCGCAGATAGCCGCCGACGACGCTCGCCGGCGTACGAAGCTCGTGGACCGCCAAGGAGAGCAGCTGGGGATAAGACTCGTTCAATGGACACATGTTATCAGTGTGCGTCGTGCGTCAACCGTTCGGCTGGCAACGCGCCACCACGTCGGCTGCGATCAACGGAGCGTAACACAGGCATCCCGGCGGTTCGCCGTCTCAACATGTGAAAACCTGTTCCGCTCGATGGCAACGCCATCGCCGCGCCGCGGCGGCGCGAGGCGTTTGCCCCCGCAGCGTGCGGTGGCACATCCCTTGAAGCCCAATACCGTGAGGTACTCGGTCGACCTGACGAGACTCACACCTGCGGAAGCAGGAGTCATCGATTCCAGGTCCGGTTGAAAAGAGTTGTCGACATGGGGGTCATGCGCAAACGGTTTCGGGTTCTTCTCCTCGCGGCCATCGTCGCCGCCTTCATCGTGCCGGTCGGCTTCGCGCTCTCGCTTGATTCGTCGCCGCGCGCGCACACTGGAGCCGCTGCGACGGCCAGCGTCGTTCCGGTCGTGCTCATCGGCGGCCATTCCTCGCTCGGTGCGCTGTTCGAGCCGCTGCCGGACGCCGCCAAACTGCTGCTCGTCGGCACGACGTTCTTCGGGCTCGCCGCCGCTCTGCGGAAGACCAATTAGTGTGCGGTCTCCGCGCCAGAGTGCCGTCCTGAATCACGCGACACACCCCCTGGGCCCAAGGTTTCTGTGACGCGCACACGGTCACGTCTGCGGCGTATGTCCGCAGCCGTGGCCGGCGGCCTCGAGCCGGCGTAGAATCATCGCATCGTCGTCCCACGCGTTTCCATCGTCATTCCCGTCTATCACGACACCGATGCGCTCGCAGGTACGCTGGCCTCCGGCGATCTCGACGGGGTGGAGATTCTCGTCGCGGCGACGCCGGAAGATGACGCGTCGCTGGCGACACTGCGCGCGGCGTACCCGGCGGTGATCTGGATCGTCGCGGCGCGCGGCCGTGCTGCGCAGATGAATGCAGCGGCCGCGGCGGCGACGGGGGACTGGATCATGTTTCTTCACGCCGACACGCGCCTGCCGGCCGCGTGGCGGGACGCTGTGGCCGAGGCCGAGAGGCACGCCACACCGGCCGGTTGCTTTCGGTTCGCGCTGGATGCGCCGGGCCTCGCGGCTCGCGCGATCGCCGCGGGTGTGCGCGTGCGTGTCGCGGTGTTCGGTTTACCCTACGGCGATCAGGCGTTGTTCGTGCGGCGCGATGTGTTCCGCGCGCTCGGTGGTTACACAGTCCTGCCGATAATGGAAGACGTGGACCTCGTCTGGCGGTTGAAGTCCCACGGAGGGATCATGAGGTCGCCGCTGCCCGCCGTCACCTCGGCGCGCCGCTGGCAGCGCGACGGCTGGCTGCGGCGCACGATGCTGAACGTCGTGCTGATCGGGCTGTTCTACGCCGGTGTGAAGCCGTCGGTCCTCGCGCGGCTCGACGCGCGTGTCCGCCGTACATCGGCGCGCGAGGCCGGCGCATCGTGAACATATAATGGATGTCTTGTAACCCGCGCACGCTATCGAGCGTCCAAAAGACACACATTATGTTGATCAAGCGTCCATCGGACATCCCAAGCTCGGAGATTACGAGCCAGTCTGTATATCTGAACCGCCGGGAGTTCATGCGCGCGGCGGGCACGGCAGGTGCCGTCGCGGCCCTCGCGGCCGGTGGGTTCGTTGGCACCGAGGCCCTGCTGCAGGCGCAGGAGGCGGCTCATGGGCGGAAGTTGGACGGCGTCAAGAGCAGTCCGTTCGGCACGGATGCGAAGCCGAACAGCTGGAAAGACATCACCACCTACAACAACTATTACGAGTTCGGTACCAACAAGGAAGACCCGGCGGCGAACGCCCGGAACTTCAAGACGGAGCCATGGACGGTGGCTGTCGATGGCGAGTGCAACAAGAAAGCGGCGTGGCATCTCGAGGACATCCTGAAGGGACAGACGCTGGAGGATCGCGTCTATCGTCATCGCTGCGTCGAGGCGTGGTCGATGGTCATTCCGTGGGTGGGTTTTCCGCTCGCCGACTTCATCAAGAAATGCGAGCCGACGTCCAAAGCGAAATACGTCGAGTTCACGACGCTGTACGATCCGAAGCAGATGCCCGGCACGCGCTCCCAAGTGCTGACGTGGCCGTACGTCGAAGGGCTGCGCATGGACGAGGCGATGCATCCGCTGACGATTCTGGTCGTCGGCCTCTACGGTGAAGTGCTGCCGAATCAGAACGGCGCGCCGCTGCGGCTGGCGGTGCCGTGGAAGTACGGGTTCAAGCACGCCAAGTCGCTCGTCAAGATCCGGTTCGTCGAGAAGCAGCCGATGAACACCTGGCAGTTGCAGGCGTCGAACGAGTACGGGTTCTATGCGAACGTGAATCCCAGCGTCGATCACCCGCGCTGGAGCCAGGCGACCGAGCGCGTGATTGGCGGCGGCTTCTTCCGGAAGAAGACGCAGATGTTCAACGGCTACGGCGATCAGGTCGCCAGTCTCTATGCCGGGATGGATCTCAAGAAGAACTACTAGTCGCGGTTTTCCGGTACGAGGCATAAGGCAGGCTTGAGACTTTCCGATCGCGCCGTTCGTTTCTGGCTCAAGCCCCTTGTCTTTCTCGCCGCGCTCGGTCCGGCGGCATGGCTGGTGTGGGCGGGCCTCACCGATCATCTCAGCGCCAACCCCCTCAGCGACATCACCAACGAAACAGGCATCTGGACGCTCCGGTTTCTCTGTATCACTCTGGCGATCACGCCCCTGCGTCGTCTCACAGGGTGGAACGCCGCGATCAAGTTCCGGCGCATGACGGGGCTGTTCGCGTTCTTCTACGGGTCGCTCCACTTTCTGACCTACGTCATCGTCGACCGCTTTGCGGGCCTCGATTTTCCTGACGGCATCGTGTCGCTGACGACGGTGCGTAACCTGGCGAGCTCGGTCGGCGCCGACGTGTACAAGCGGCCCTTCATCACCATCGGATTCGCGGCGCTGACGCTGATGGTGCCGCTCGCGGCGACGTCGACCGCCGGGATGATACGGCGTCTGGGCCGGAAGTGGCAGACGCTCCACCGGCTGGTGTACGTCTCCGGCATGCTGGGCGTGATCCATTACTGGTGGCTGGTGAAGGCGGACATCCGCAGCCCGATCACGTACGCGGCCATCGTCGGCCTCCTCCTCGGCTACCGTGTGTGGCGGCAGAAAAAGGGGACGGGAGTCGTTATTTCGCGGCGGGCGCCGGCGGTGTAGCGGGCGAGACCTCGTGCCCGAAAACGCTCCCCTTTTTCGCGTCGCGGTCGGCGTGCTGGCGCGGGCGCCCTTGACGGGCGGCAAGACGCGGCTCGCCGCTGACGTCTCGCCGCAGCGTCTCGCGGATCTTCGCGTCGCGCTCCTGGCTGACGCGATCGACCTCGTCGCCCGCACACCCGGCATCGATCCGTTTCTGTTCTGCGCTCCGGCCGATGAGGCGGCGATCGCCGGCGTCAGGTCGCTGGCTGGTCCAGACCTGCCGATTCTCGCGCAGCGGGGCGAGGACCTCGGCGCGCGGATGTGCTCGGCGACCGAAGATCTGATCGGCCGCGGCTACGATGCAGCGATCCTCATCGGCACCGACAATCCCCTGCTAACCCCGCAGCACATCGTCGAGGCGCGCGATCTGCTCCAACACGACACCATCGTGCTTGGCCCGGCAGATGACGGGGGGTATTACCTGATTGGCATGCGCCGATTACAGCCGGAGCTGTTCGAGGATGTCGCGTGGGGCACGGACAGCGTGCTGACCGACACGCTGCGGATCGCCGATCGCATCGGCGCGGAGGCGCGGCTGATTCGCAGCGGATACGATATCGATACGATTGCGGACCTGCGGCGGCTCGAAGTGGATCTGGGCACGGCGTCGTCAGAAACCGGCGTGCACGTGCGGCGCTGGTTCAGCGAATGATGGCGACGACCGCGGGGCCTGGTGTCTATCGCTTCATCGAGCCGCAATCCATGCGGAAATCTGCGACAGATCCACGTTGCCGCCGCTCAGGATGACGCCAACGCGCGATCCGCGCGGCGCGAGCCCCCCCTCGAGGACCGCGGCGGCCGCGAGCGCGCCGGTCGGCTCGACCACCAGCTTCATCCGTTCCCATAGATAGAACATTGCTCGGAGCAGCACGTCATCGGCCACGGTGGTCATGTTGCTGACATGCTGCAGCACGAGCGGGAAGGTGAGCGAGCCGAGCGACGGCGTCCGAGCGCCGTCGGCGACTGTGCGCGGATTGGACACCGTCTGCAGCTGCTTTGTCTTGAACGATCGCGTCGCATCGTCTCCAGCAGCGGGCTCGACGCCGATGACGCGGCAGTCGGGGGCGAGGCCAGAGGCCGCGAGCGCCGTACCCGATAGCAGTCCGCCGCCGCCGCACGGTGCGCACAGCAGATCGAGTGGTCCGATCTCTTCGAGCAGTTCGAGCGCGGCTGTGCCCTGACCCGCGATGATGTGCGGATGGTCGTACGGGGGAATGAGCACGAGCCCGCGATCGCCGGCGAGGCGTTTACCGATGGCTTCGCGGTCCTCGCGTTCACGATCGTAGAGGACCACCTCGCCGCCGTATCCACGCGTGCCGGCGACTTTCACCGTCGGCGCATCCGACGGCATCACAATGACGCGCGGGATATCGAGCACCTGGCCGGCGAGCGCGATCGCCTGCGCGTGGTTGCCCGAGGAAAACGTGACCACACCGCGGCGCCGCTCCTCGGGCGAGAGGCGCGAAAGCGCGTTGTAGGCGCCGCGGAACTTGAAGGCGCCGGCGCGCTGGAAGTTCTCGCACTTGAAGAACACCTCTGCGCCGGTCCGCGTGTTGACGGTGCGCGAGGTGACGACCGGCGTGCGGTGTGCGATGCCGGCAATCTGCCGGGCGGCGCTTTCGACGTCGACGAATGTTGGAAGGGTCATCGTAACGGACTTCATTTCAGCTTGCCGTCGAGCTCGTCGTAGACCTTGCGAATGGCGATCGGCGCCTGCGATTTGGCGAGGGTCCACGAGCTGTATTCGCCGAAGTTCGCCTGCTTGATCGCCTCGTCCACCGGCACGCCGGCGTTATGCAGACGCGTCGCTTCCGCGATCACCGCGTGCATCGCCTGGTCGTACTTGTGGAGCTCTTCCTTCGAGACCGGCCCGTCTTCGGTGAAGCCGTGGCCGGGAATGTAGATGTTGACGTCCATCTTCTCGGCTTTGGCGATCGCGCCGAGCCACTCGGACGGATAGGCCGACCGCATGGCGGGGAAGACGCGGTTGAGAAAGATCTCGCTCATGAACAGGATCTTTTCCTTCAGCAAGTACACCGCGAGATCGCCGCCGGTGTGCGAGCGCCCGAGGAAGAGGATCTGGAACGTCTCGCCGCCCATCGTGATCGTCTTCTTGTCGGAGACGAGCTCGGCGTTGGCAGGCAGGGTCCACGCGCCCGGGCGCGCGTTCGGCGCGGCGGCCTGTGTGTCGAGGATCGCTTTCGACGTCGGGTGGATGATGTACGTGACGCCGGCGGGCAGCGCCGCGTTGCCGCCCGTGTGATCGCCGTGATCCGACGCGATGACGACGTACTCGATTGGCTGCGGCGTGATTTTTCGAATCGCCTCGACGAGCCCGGTCGTCATCGGCACGTTGCCTTGCGCGTCGCAGAGCAGCACGCCGTCGCGCGTGACGACGAACATGTTGGTCGTCGTGAATTTCTCGTCGCCGGCATGAAAGTCTTCGTACGTGTAGACGTTATCGGTGACCTTCACCGTGCGCGGGATGTCGCCCTCCTTCATGCCGCGCTTGACCGGGTCGGCGGTGCGGACGACCGATTGCGCCACGGCGGAACCGATGAGAACGGTGCTGAACAGCAGGATGGTGAGGGCCGTACGCGAACGCGTCATCGAGGCTCCTTGGTGGAAGTGATGGCCTATGCTAACATTAGGTTTCCGCTCGTGACGTGGCGCGGGGTGGAGCAGTCCGGTAGCTCGTTGGGCTCATAACCCAAAGGTCGCAGGTTCAAATCCTGCCCCCGCAAC
>CAVWRG010000002.1:0-2041098 GCA_963757355.1 uncultured Acidobacteriota bacterium
AAACTTACCGCTACTAATCCGTTCAACAGCCCGGCCGGTGTCACAACGGCCGTGAACCCACAATCCGAAAGATCAATGCCCTCCGTGCCGCGATCGTCGTCGGCCGGGGAGCCCTCTGCGACCTCCAGATCGTCGGCTTTGCCGACCCACATCTGAAGTGGCCCGATCAACTGCTGCACGACGTAGCGCGCCTCGTCCGGGTAGGCTGACCGTAGCCGCTGCCGCCAGTCCGCCGACCGTTGTTCGAGCGCGGCCCGAAGGGCGGCACGATCGATGGGTTCCGACAAGGTTGCCATGCGGCGTTCAAGCGCATCACGTTCGGCCTTCCGTGCCCGAAGGGCGTCCATTACCTCGGGGATGTCGCCATCGGTCGCCTGCGCAACGGTCGTCAGCCGTTTGATTTTCGCGCTCACCTCGTCACGTTGCGCCTCGATCGCGGCGCGGCCGTCGTCCGCGCCGTTGCCGCAGGCGAGGTTGACTACGTGGTCGATGAACTTCGGGTGGAGCACCTCGCCTTCCAGCAGCCTGAGCACGGCATCGTCCATGACCTCGACGCGGAGCGCGAGGGCATTGGCGCAACGGGCTGTGCCGGCGTGCCGCCTTGTGGCGCAAGTGTAGTAACGATATTTGCCGTTGCTCAGCACATCAAACCGACCGCCGCACCCAGGGCAGAGAAGCATCCCGCCCGAGAGCAAATATCGCGCGCGGTCACCGGGCTTGGCGCAGAACTTCTTCCGGGTCTCATCCGCGAACCGTGCGTCCACAGTTTCAACTATGGCGTTGGAAATGATCTGCCAGTCGGGATTGAATTTTGTGACGTGCTCGCTCTCAGGGTTCACGACGAGGATCGGGTTGCCTTTTTCGTCGTGCTGCTTCAGCCGATTCCAGCGAGCGATGCCGCGGTAAAGCGGCTGGAGCAGGATCGATCGGACATTCGACGCGCGCCAGTCGCCGCGATTGCGGAGCGGTCTTACGACACCGTCATGACCCTTCACCTTCCGCGGCCGAGGCGTCGGCGTGTTCTTGCGATTGAGCGCGACGGCGATCTTCTTTAAACCTTGACCCGCCGCATAGCGCTCGAAGATCTCTCGGACAACGTTTGCCTCCGATTCAAAGGTCTCGCGCGTGACGTGCGAGCGGATCGGTCGGCCGGAACCGTCGAACGCGCCCGTCAGCACGTCGCGGTTCCGATACCCGAAGGGCGCGGCGCCGAGCACGTGGCCGTGCTCCGCCTTGTGCTTCATCGCGGCGATTGTCTTGGTGCGGACCTTCCGGCGATAGTCAGCGTTCGCCTCGGCGATAGCGTAGTTGGCGATGTTTGTTCCGATGTCACCGAACACGTACCGGCTGCCCGTTTCGTAGAAGTAGACAGCCGCTTTTCGAGCGATCTGCTCCAACTCGGCGACGACTTCGTGGCCCTCGCGGCGTGAGAATCGCGACATGTCGGCCATGACGACAACGTCGATCTCGCCAGCTTCGACGTCGGCGAGCAGGCGAGCACGGGCACGCAGGTTCTTGACGTCTGCGCCCGATACCGCGTCATCGGCGTATACGCGGCCATCGTCGATGGTCGGCACGCCGAGGCGAACCGCGAACGCGCGTGCATCCGAAACCTGGCGGGCGATCGACTTCGTCTCCTCGTCGCCGCGTTGAAGAGTGGATTTGCGAGCGTAGATCGCGGCCTTCATTTGTGTAGTCCCTTCGCCAAAGTGATCGAAATAACAAGAAAGCTGATCATTGTTCCTTCACTCGAATCTCGATTCCGAGCGCCTCGACCTTAAGTGCCTTCCGGACGACACGAGCTATCGTTTCAATTTCAGCAACCACGTCGGCCAAGCCGGACAGCGCCTCGGGCGTCGCACCTTCCTCCGCGTTCACCGCAGCGTCGGCCGCGTAGCGCACGAAGGCGGCGCGGTGCTCGGCACGTCGGAGCGCCTCCTCAATGCAGAGGGTCATGCCTCCTCCGATCGTCGCAGTCGTTTGAAAACCTGCATCGCCCGATCGGTTGCCGTTTCGATCGCGATCACGTCCAAACTCGCATCGCCCAGTGTCCGGCGCAGGTTCACGGCGAGCGGCGCGATGACCTGGATCACTTGCGCCAATTCGTCGAGCGCGGCGCGCAATTCGTCCTCCATGTGCAGGCCCCCCTTTGAGCCATGTGACATGACCGCTCTACTCGGCCAAAGAGGCAAGCGAACCGACGGCGATACCTAGGCCACCGGCGACGTACGCTGTGCTCGCACGGGCTATCCAGCGAAAAAATCGCCACAGGTGAGGAGCCGCTGGGCGGAACGCCCGCGGGCGAGGAACCTGCGGCGAGACGAGCACTCCTCGCCGATTAGTGAATGGTCTCCGGCGCAAGGACCAGATTCCATTCGTCAACGACACGAACACGAGGCCGAACGAAATTCAGACCTCGGGCTCGCAAAATCAGCCACAGCATCGCGGCACAATCCAAGTCGGCATCGGCAGGTGGCGACTGCGGGCCGCGATTTGATTTTGCCGGCGATGTGATGTCCGAAGCGTCGATCATCTCGTAGACCTGCCGCATGAACGGTTGCGGCATGGGGTATAGATCAAGGGCTCTGAAGATCGCCTCGGTCTCTCGGGGCGTCATTCGCCGAACTCCGATATCTGCTTCTCGGCCTCGGCCAGCCGTGCCTTGGCCTCCTCGATCTGCTGAACCCGCTCGCCCTCTCGGCGCCGTACGTTTGCGAGCGCCCCGGCCGCAATCGGGCCCAGCACGTCGCGCGCCACAACGTGGCTGGGGATAGTGAAAGCGAGAGACTTGGTCGTGCCGGTCAGAATGTTCGTCGGCAAGCCGTTACAGAGTTCGACGATGGCTTCGAGCGGCTTGACGTCGACGGCCTGTTTCTCAAGTGAGCGAATGCGGCCGCGCTGATTGTCAGCTTCGGCCGTGAGGCGCTCGTAGTCTGCGGCTTCCTGTTCCCGACGGCGCAGTTCGTCCTGCAGCGAGATCGCCTCGTTCTTCAATTGTGAGTAGCTCTTACGACGTGCGATGGCAGCGGTTCCCATATCCGTTCTCCTATTACAGAAAAATGTTTTCCTACCTTCATGTCAGCCGCGCTTGCTTTGCAGTGTTGCGTTCAAATCAGGCGGAGGGAGCGCGGTGATCATGCTCGCCGCGCGCATTGCGGTCGGAGCGTCGCTGATCGGACTGCGACCTGCGCGAAAGAACCCGATCAATCTGTCGCTTCGCTGATTGACGCTTTCTCTTAGCCGGGCGGAACGAATGCGTTCATTCAGGTCTGGCGGTGCCGGCACGACCTGCCGATTGCGCGTGCTCCCCATTCGGAGGAATCGCAACGTGCGATTCGTGATCTCGGTCAGTCGACGTGACAGCGACTCAAAACGACCCGCGACGGTATCCGACATGATGGCCGCCATCTCGGGATCGCAGTGAGGGCAGCCCGAACAATCAATTGCGTGGCTCATGGTTCTTCTCCACAGACTGAATGGTTTTCCTTCCTACGCAAGGCGACGGCCGCGATGCACGACCACTACTCGCGCGGCCTCAGGTTCCGACCATCGGAATTGACCGGGACGTACTCTCTCGGCCTCAATCACTACGACCGGCGGGGTGAGCGGACGCTCTTCAAGACGCGGCGGTGGGGCATCGATTCCGAGGAGCACCCTCTCGCCGGCTTCGTCACCGAACGGAAACACGTAACCGCCAACGGACGTGTCGAGCGTGAAGCCGAGTGCTTCCAACCGTCGAGGAGGAACGCCTTGTCGAAAGTCAACCTCCTCATTCGGATTACGAAGAGCGCGGCGCAGCAGCGATTGGTGGTGGCGAGCAAAATCTGCGAACTCGCTCGCGACCTTCACAATCCGCTTGCCCTTGCGCTTCAGTACCCTGAGTACCCGTCACCTGGATCAACGCTCGGCCCGTCATAATTGGATCTCCTCGAAGTCGTCGTCGCCGTCGAGCATGAACTCGCAGTCGTCGAGTTCGAGCGGTTCATCGGCGTCGATCAGTGGTGGCGCAGGAGGCGGCGCAGCGGCCGTGCGACGGCGACGGAGTTCCGACATCAACACGCCTCCCGCATACTCGAAGGAATCCAACGTGCCGGCGTCAAAACCACGAATCCACACAGGGTCGTCCCGTTCGAGGACGCGCCGGGCTTCAGGCAAATGTTTCAGGCTGCTCTGAATCTCGCGCAATATCACGGGGTTAGTTGATGCCCCCGGTATGGCGCCATTAACTACTGGCCCCGCGTCATTCGACCGAACTCTTCCCGCAGCGGGGGCCCCTGGTCTTTCGATCGCGCCCTCCCTCACGAGGAAGGCGATGATGTTCCGAGCCATCCACCAGGTCATTCCACGTTGCGCGTCGAGCTTGGCCCTGGCTTCGGCGAGATGTTGCGCCAGGGTTCTTGGTGCCGCTGGCTTGCGCTCGGGTTCCTGATCCTTGTGGACGCTGCAGCGATCCGTACCGGGGAGGGCCCGGCGTCGACAGGGCGCGCCCTCGATCGACGTGCCGGCGCACAGCGGGCCTGGCACAACAACCCAGCCCCAACGCCCTTGACGCACGAGCCTGCCAGCTTGCGCCAGGGCCGCGACGACGGGCGTCACGGCGGCTCTGTTGCGCCGCAGGCCGGCTGCGATCCTCCGGGTTGTCGTCGGCTGGACACGGCGGCCGACGAGGGCGAGGATGGCCACGGCAAACCGCTCAGAGGCCGGGTCCCAGCCGCTCGGAAGCCGTGTCGGAACCGCGGACCTTCGCCCCGTGCAGTTCTGGGTTACGGGACGCCCAATCCCCGTAAGTCGCTTATTTGGCATGGCGAAACCTCGCCGTAAGTGTTTGAGCCATTGGACTATCGCTTTCCAATCGAGTCAGATAATGGTGACTATGGTTACCAGCCGAATCGCGCATGTACGAAGCACCTTGAGCCCGACGTCCCGCCGCGTGCTGCCGCCCGCCGGGACCCTGTGCGCAAAAATGCCGGCTGGCGGTCGTCCCGCCGGCCCGGATGGACGGTCATGTCGGTCATGACGGTGCCGTCTACACAAACCCCTGAGTTCGCAACTGTGGGGTTCTGACTAGAGCGACCGTCATGACCGTCAACACCGTCATGCGCCGGTCAGAACGGAATCGAGTCGTTCGACCTGACCTCTTGAACCTTTGGCGCCTGCGCCTTCGGGTTCGTCACGCTGATCACTCGGCCTTCCGCGGTGCGGTCGAACACGACGTCGATCCCGATCCCTCTGAGCCCTGGTGCCACCTCCCTCAGCTTGCCGGCCAAATGCCGCGCCGACCGCGGCCAGTACTTGTTCTCGCGTCGCTCCTCGGTCGTCATCGCGGCGAGCATCGCGCCGGCCGATCCGCTCCACACCTGCCTGTCGATCACGAGTTCACGAACGGCTGACGCAACGATGTTGCTGTCGAGGAGTGCACTCGATGCGTCGTCGCGGTTCGCCGAGTAGGCGTCGAGAAATTCATGAGGCAGCCATCCGAGCGCAGACGACGCAGCGACGATCGTCGTGGCGAAGTCAGCCATCCGCGGCAATCGCTCGGGCCTCGTGGTCGCCTCATATTTCAGGGCGCATGCGACCGCGTCGCAGATCGCCCCGAGGATCGCCGGCCGCAAGTGCTCAAAGGTCGCATCGGCCTCGGCCTCGGTGAGTCGCCGCTCCTCGGAGATCGGATCGAGGGCGACGACGATTGCACGATCGAGCAGGTCTGAGCGGGTTACGACGTCGTTGATCCCGTTCAGGATGATGGGGCGGGCCGCGTTGATGATGACCTCGTTTGTGTCGGTCGTCAGTTCGCGCGTCGCAGACCCGGCGCCGGTCGCCAGGCAACAAAGCCCGTTCATCAACCACTCGTCCAGGTGTGTGAGGTTGTCGAAGAAGGCCACGTACCCGTTGCGCGCCGCGATCATCAGGTCGCGCATCTCGCGCGGAGTCACCCGGCTGTCGGCCACGTTTGGGTCGATCATCCGGCGCAGATTCCTGGAGGCCGACGATTTGCCGCTGCCTTGCTCGCCGGTCAGGTTCAGGATCGGAAACGGCTTCCGGCCTCGCGCGGCACCGACGACCCATGCGGTCAGCAATTTCGCGTCGGCGACATTGCTGACGTTGACGACGTTCTGGATTAGCGACGTGAGCGGACGATCAGTCTTGACGGGCGCCGGCAGCGGTAGGAACCCGCGCGGCCGGAGGAATCGCACTTCGTCGACGAACCCGCGGAGGAGCCAGCCGTCTGCCGTGATCACGACGATTTGCGGACCCAGGTCGATGAATACTCGGTCATCGAACCCGGCGACGCGCACGTATACTTGGCGCTCGGCGCCATCGAAGAGCGCCTTGCCGGCCAAGCCGGCAATCGCCTCCTTCAGCGCCTTCTGGCTCGGCATCTTCTTGGTCGCCTTCATGAACTCGCGGGCGACCCAGGTACTCGAACTCTGCGCTCTTGAGCGGCATCGTCACGTGGTCGACCGTTGCGAACGGCTCGCGGAGCGGGCTGTGGAACAATTCGGCCTTCAGGTTCACCACTAGCGCCGCGATTTTCGTGGCGTCCGATCGCCCGGCTGGCTTCTTGATCTCCGCCATTTAGAAGCCCTCCAGGTCGACTGCATCCAGATCGATGGTTGGCGCCGAGTCGTCCATCGGCGGAATGGCTAGTGGCAGTGTCTCGAACGGCCGATCGGGCAGACTCCATGCGCGGTCGAACCAGAGCACGAACGTCCGGTCCTCCGCGACCGCCGGCCGGCAGCGGGTCTGGTTGGCCAGCGTGACAATCTCACGCGTCGCAGTCTTATCGACGCCGAGCGCCTTGAAACTTCGGAGCAGCCGGAATAGCTGATCGTGTCGTTCGCCAGCCCGCACTTCGTCCGGGAACTCGAACCCCTCTCCGAACGTGCCCGTCGACCGCTTACCGCACGATCCGTCGTCGAACAAGAACGAGTCGACCGGGAACACCGGGATCTCCTCCCACAGCCACGACCAGGCGACCGGCGTGTAGATCGCGCCGGACAGATGAATCGAGCCAGGGCCGACCACGTACTGGCCGGCATTCCTGAACTCGATCGTGTGGCCGTCCCGATGAATGAATTTCGGCGCCGGCGCGTGCAGCACGTAGTAACGGTGTTGGCCGCGGGCCGTCAGCACCCGGAACGGCGTGTCTGGAATGTTCTTCGCGAGGATCTGGTCGATGACCCAGTTCGACGCGTCCGTGTTGTCCGTGTCGAGCACGGCCAGATAGTTAGGTCGTCCAGGGACCTGGCCGAGGCGCACGCCGTAGTTCTTGAATCCGGCGGCCTGGTCGCGCGTGCAGGTGTAGTCGTCCCACGATTTGCACGCGGGCTCTTTGCCGCTCGCCGGGAAGACACCGACTCCCCAGTCGTAGAAGCGAGGCGCGAAGGCGTTCACGATCGGCCTCCCGCGAGTCGATACCGCGTCCTGGTCCCGGCGACTGGAATCCCGCGGTCCCACACCGTGACCTGCCGGATGGACGCGATCTCAATCTCGCCAGAGGCGACCAGATCCCTGAGCGTGGCGACGATCGCATCACGGTCGTCGCGGTGCTCGACGCCGAGGGCAATCTCCTTGTAGGACGCCGACCCGCGATGGCGCAGCGCCGCCATGATGCGTTCGCGGGAAGTCATCGCGTGCGCTCCTCGTGAGTCGGTTCTCGCTGCTGAGCGGCGAGTGCCTCATGGACTCGGACCCAAAAGGCACGTGCAGATGCGGCGAGGCGGTGTCGATGGCGTCGAGATTTTGATCGGCCAGCGTTGCCGTGGACGCGATGAGCCATGACGGAAAACTCCCACGTTTAGGGGTTTATCCGTCGCTCAACACGCCTGGCTAGCGGTTGGAAATGAGGCCGAACAACATCTACCCCGAAGGGAAGTGAAGCCGGTCACTCACGCGAGGGTGCGAAACGCCTGAATGCCAGGGTTTGGCTGGAAGGCAGTCCAGCCGGCGTCCGCCAATCGTGATGGCGAAATTACTACGAAACACGACGAATTTGCAAGGGAAATCTGTCCTGCACGGGCAACCACTTGAATCAGACCATAACGGCCGAAATAAGGGGGGTATGCCGCGTCTCTCACAGCAGATCGTCGCCCGACCAGTCGCCCTGGTGCAACGGCTTGCAGAATTGCATTCCGGCGTGCAAGGCGCCAAGCGCGCCGCCCTCGACTACGCTCGTCAAGCCGGCGAAGTCCTGCTGACGGTGCCTCCCGAGGAACGGGCGACGTTGGCCGCAGCCGCCGGCATAACCGGCCGTAGTACTCGGTTCGTGTATGTTCAGATCGCGGAGCACTGGACGGCAGTCCAGCGCGCTGGATCGATCCGAGAGGCGATTCGCCTCGTCAAGAACCCACAACCGTCACGCCCGGTGGACATACGAGACGTCCCGCTGCCGTTTGATACCCGGTGTGTGAACGATACACACCGAGGTCTACCGATTGGCGAATGTGCAGGCACAACACGTACGAAGGTTGGGTGATCATGAAGTTCATAAAGCCGGAGCGAGTTTCCTTAAAGGAGCACGCCGAACTGAACGAACGCTGGGTTCAGGACAGGATCGCAGAAGATCCGTCGCTCCTCGGATTGGGCGACGTCGTGCTGAAGGACAAGGAACGGCGGCAACCGCATGCCGGACGCCTCGACTTGCTGTTTCAAGACTCCGAGGAGGATCGGCGTTACGAGATTGAAATTCAGCTAGGCCGCACGGACGAAAGCCACATCATCCGAACGATCGAGTACTGGGACATCGAGCGGCGTCGGTACCCGCAATACGAACATTGCGCGGTGATCGTCGCGGAGGACATCACCAGCAGGTTTCTGAACGTGATCAGTCTGTTCAACAGCGCGATCCCGATGATCGCGATCCAGATGAACGCATTCGCGATTGGTGATCAAGTCGCCCTCGTTTTTAATACCGTGCTGAACGAGTTGAGCCGCGGCGTTGAAGATGAAGAAGATGCCGAGCCCGAAGAGCGAGCAGACCGCGCGTATTGGGAGGCCCGCGTCGGAAAGGAGATTCTCTCAGTGCTCGATCGACTGTTCGAGATCGTGCATCAATGGGACCCGGCGTTCGAGCTCCAATACCTCAAGGGGCGTATCAACGTGGCGAAAAATGGGGCGCCGGTGAAATTTCTAGCGTTCCGGCCGAAGCGCCAGTGGCTGAGACTTGAGACGCGGTTGCCGCAGTCCGAAGAAACCGATCGGCAACTTGAGTCCGCAGGCCTCGATTTGATGCCCTACAAGTGGAACAAATACCGCATTCGACTCACGAAGGCCGACGCGTCGAAACATGAGGCCCTGCTGACGGATCTGATGAGACGGTCGTATGAAAGCAGCGAGTAGGCGCCGTCGCCTACGCGGCGCAGCCTCCGCTGATCTCTCGACAGTCTCTGTCTAACCGCTGCGAACGCGACAGGTTAGGCCAGCCCAACTGCGGCCGACGCCGTGGCCGGCCATCTCACATACCTTTGACTGTGACGTTGCTGATTCTGTAGTCGACCTCCGCGGAAATCGACTCGGACTGCGCGAAGTCGCGTACGCCACATTCCAAGATAACTATTAGGTGGACATCTGAATTATCAGGTACCCATTTAGATGTGTACTGAAATATATTGCCGACTTGTCGATCTTTCATATTGACAACAAGTAGGAATGATTGAGAGGATATGGGCACACAAGAGGTGCATTGAGATGGTGCTTTGCTTTACATGCTCACCGCAAATCAAGCGACTACTTGATGAGCTGGTTTCCAAAGGGACGTATTCGGACTACTCCGACGTGATCACGGCCGCTGTGAACAACCTGGCCGTGCTCGACCGTTCGATGCCGACGGGGTCTGCGGTCGTGCTGCAGGCGACGTCGATGGGCGCGCTCGAATCAGTCGATCCGCCGAGCGGCGGCGAGCCGAATGTCGAGGAAATGCCATCACCTCCCGCACCGCCGGATACTGCCATCGAATCAAACGGTGACTCCATCCCTCACGTCTTCTCTCGTGCTGCTCTGAATGGCGAGCAGCCCGGCGATTTACCGGATGCCTCCTCGAATGATCTAGACGGCCTGCGGCAGGTACCGCTCGATAAGTGGGTATTCGGGCAATTCAGTAAGTTCCTGCCCGCGAAGGCCACCTGTCGTGCGCTAGCCAACCTCGCGGCTGAGCATCGAGGCGGATTTGATCTGAACAAGATCTCCGCACGCATCGCGGCCGATGCGGCGGTGCTGTCGGATTATCTTGCTGCGATCGATCGTCGAGAGGCGTTTTTCCGAGATGACGCCCTGGTGCTCGGATTCCCATCAAACCAGGCGAACGCCGACCGAAGTCGTCTGCGGTACGCAACGCAGTACGTCGGCACCCTCAGCCACGGACGGCCGTGGGGGATGCTGTTCGACTTTAAGCTCGCGAGCCTTCTTGGAAGCACAAAGGTCAATCTCACCGAGGCGGGCTGGCAGTTTGCCGCGCTCGACAATCCGCCCCTTGACGAGAATCGCGGCGACCGATTCAGTGATGAGGAGATCGCCTTTCTTCTATCGCACATCGGCAACAACGTGCGCGCAGAGGACTTCGCATATCAGACAATCCTCCGAGCGATCCGCTCGGGATCGAACACGCCTCAGAAGCTTGATCGCATCTGTCAGGGTCAGGCGCCAACAGACCGCGACACGGACCTGAGCGACGCTTTCGTTAGCACCCAGCGAACAGGTGTGATCTCCAGAATGAACGAACTGCGGCTCATCGGACGGCGGCGGGATGGGATTCGGGTGACCTACTTTGTGACGGACCGCGGTAACGATTACTTGCAGCGCCATGCGGCGTAGCGCATCTGAGGCACGATCATGAGAGATGAGAAGCTCCTCCAGCAACTCCTGAACGCCGAGAACGAGCTCGAGGTTCTTGACGTGCTCAACCAGCGCGCCTTGCTCACTGACATGAGCCGATGGCGGTATCTCGGCAACATGCCGAATAACCAGTCGATCGTGCACAACCAACAGAGCACGCCGACTGCGGCGCTCGTTGAGAAGTACACGAACGGGCTCGACGCTATTCTTCTACGCCATTGCAAGGCGAACGGGATTGACCCCCGTAGCGCGAAGGCCCCCTCCAGCATGGCGAAGGCAGTTCAGGATTTCCTCGGAGACTTGAGCGAGCAGGATCAGCACGAGATCCGAGCACTCGCAGAGCAGAACCTCGTCTTGTATGCGACCGGATCTAAGGCGCGACCCTGCTTGTCTCTCTATGACGGTGGGGAGGGTCAGTTGGCAGAAGATTTCCCGAAAACGTTTTGCTCGCTGATTTACGGCAGTGACGACGGTGCGTATAAGGGCGCCATCCCATTCGTCCAGGGCCGCTTCAACATGGGCGGAACGGGTGTGCTGCCGTTTTGCAGTGAAGAGCGAAAGCTGCAGTTGATCGTCTCGCGCGTTCCGGCCGACGTCGCGAAAGGCAACGAACACGAGTGGGCGTTCACGATCTTCTGCTTTTTCCCTTCGAAACAGAACCCTTCCTGGCGGTACCTCGTTGGTTCGGATGGCAACGTCCTCACGGCCGGGACTGGCCCGCTGCCCCTGGTCCCAAAGGCAGGTGCCAAGTCTGGCGAGGTATGCCTCCCGCGGGGGCGGTCCGTCATGAGCGGCACGCTCATCAAGATGTACGACTACAAGGCCCCGAAGAGCAACATCTGCGGCGAGCTGTTCAAAAAGCTTGAAGACTATCTGCTGCGGCCTGCGTTCCCAATGCGCATCATCGAGTGCCGCCCCGACTACAAGGCAAACGTCATGGGTGTCACAGTTTGGGACCGGCTGGGCCGACTCGCTGCGGCCAAGCTGGAGGAAGGGTTCGAAGAAGGTGCGAGCGTCCAGATTAAATTGAGTACGGGCGAGACCATTCCGGCGGAGGTCCGCGTTTTCAAGGCCGAGAAGGGCGCGAAGAGCGATGATGATCAGCCTCAGACTGGACTACGCGCACTCATAAACGGCCAGTCGCATGCGAAGCGCGACGCACAGTTCTTCCGCACTGTCGCTGTCGATAAGGAGCACATCGCGGGCAGCATCCTTGTAACTCTCGACTGCACAGATCTTGGTCAGGCGTCGCGTAATGCCTTGTTCATGAGCAACCGCGAGACTTTCCGCGATGACCCGCTGCTCCATGAGCTGATCAAGAAACTCCAGAAGGAACTTCACGATCACGAGGGGTTGAAAGACCTGAATCTTAGACGATACGAAGAAAAAATCGCCAACGCGGTCGACGATAACGAAGGCATCAGCGCGCTCGAGGAACTGCTCGCCACGGACCCGGCGCTCGCTGACCTGTTCGGCAGCATGCTCGCCGGGAAAGTCGCCGCGAAGACTGCTACCAACGGTACTGGCGGCAAGATTAAGGGCAAGCCACAGCCGTTCCTTGGAAAGGATTTCCCGACGTTCTTCCGACGGTCTGACGGATCCGCAGCGGTTGACGTGGACTTGCCTCGCGGGGACGCGACGCGGGTGTCGTTCCACACCGACGTAAAGAACAACTACTTCACGCGACGGAAGCAGCGCGGTGTATGTGAGTTCAAGAACGGCTTCCAGCCTACATTTCACCTATTCAATGGGCGCCTGACGTTCACGTGTCACGTCGACAAGAACGCGCTGGAGGGGAGCACGTTGAACACCGAGGCGGCTATCACCGACAATGCGGGCAGCGGGCCATTTCTGTTAACGATCGTCGGCCACGTCGTCGCGCCGCGTGAAAAGGACACGGGAAGCGGGACGCCGAAGGGCAAGACGGACCCCAAGGTTCATGCTGGTCCGAGCAGGCCCGACGTCAAAGAGGTCGTGAACGGTCCCGACGACCCGCCGATCACGATCGAGAAGGTTCCCAACAGCGACCGCCTTCAGCTCGTCGTCAACAAGGGTTCTCGCCTGCTCACGGAAGCGAAGGCACTACGACCGCCGGAGGAGGAAGTCGCTGTCGAGTTCGTCTTCAAGTACGGGCTTGCGCTCACGGTGATGGGCCTGCTCGACGCGGCGAAGAAAACGCCCGAGTGGAAAGCCAACGAGGCGCTGTGCCGCCAGCGCATTCAAGAGGGCGCTGCGGGTATCGCCCGCGTTATTGTGCCACTCTGCCTGTCGCTGCCGAAGAAGCTGCCGAAGCCAGCCTACGCGTGACGATGGAGAAGAACCACCTCGCGGGCGGCGCCCTGCTGCGGACCGCGCTTAGTGGCATACCATTTCCGATTGGGAACGGCGCGCCACAACCGACCGTCCTCCGCAGTAGCGAGTTGCGGCAACCGCAGTTCGACCAGACCGGCGTCGTTCATCGCGTCAAGGTAGGCTGGTAACTGCCATGTTGCGTTGGAAAACGCGACCATCTGCACAAACACGGTGCGGCGGTCAGCGAGTCGAGCGACCGATTGGAAAGCCGTGCGTGCCGCTCGGAAGTAGGTCTTCAGCCCTGGGTTGTTGCGATCGCCAAAGGTGTAATAGCTGAGGCCGTTACCATCGAGGGAATTGGCGATCCAGAACAGCGCCGGCGTTTCCTTGCGACCTAGGACTTGCCAGCGGTGGTACATCACGTGGACGCCTGGGTAGGGCGGCGAGGTTAGCACGAGACGTGGGACACCGAATTTCCGAACGCCTTCAGCTTCGTCTAGGCCTTCGGCTGAGCGATGCAGAAGAAGCATCGGTGATCCACGGCGTTGCGAGCAGTCTGCTTCTTCAACCGCGGCGCGATACTCGCGCACGCCAGCAACCATTTCGTTGAGGTAGTCGAGCATCTGGGTCCGAAAACGCGAGGCAGTGGGAATGTCGGACCGACAATCGAGTGCCCATTGCGCGGTTCGCAAGAGGGCCGCCCGCGCGAACATCTGTTGCGAATCGTTCTCTAGTCGTTCCGCGCTTGCGACACCTAATTCAAGAATCTTTCGAATTGGCCAGGTTTGTCGATCTTCAATGTTGCGGTGGTAACCGAGCTGAGCCCACGCTCCGGAGCCAGCTACGCGGCGACGGAGATTCAGATCACGCTTCACCGCGCGTGTCGCCCACCGACAGACAGCCTGCAGATCGGTTTCGGCGATCGGCGTCGCCTTCACCCTGGCGAGAAAGAGCGACAGCGCACTGATGTCCACGCCAACACATCGTCGACCAAGTGCGCGGGCCTCAACGATCGTCGTCGCTCCGCCCATAAACGGGTCGAGCACAACATCGCCGGGCGACGTAAACGCATTGATTGCAGCGCGCACGAATGCGGGTGAGAATCGCGCGGGATACTTGTAGAACGTGTGGGTAAACCCTGAAACCGGGTCGGTAGAGCGTGCGCCAGCAATTAACGCATCAACGAGGGACGCCGAACGTAAAAGAGGGCTATCGAATTGTTGAGGTTGGTCCATCGACAATGCTGCTGTCTGTTTGCTGCTTCCACTTTCTGCTAGCCCGCGGGGGGTACGCTGAATCTTGTGGGTGTCAGCGCTACCGACGCTAAGTATAGATGGACTGTGCATTTTTGCAACAACTTTTGCCTTCTGATCGTACGCGGGTAATATGACAGCTGAGGTCATTCGTCTGGCGGCTGCCACACCAAAGGCTCGGGCGCAGTCATGACAACAAGAGCTATCGAGCTGAACGACGTGGTCGGACAGATCGCCGACGCGCTGGCCGAAATCGATTCCTCGGGTGTTGCCTTCAAGCAATTCCGGCCTGGCGTTGGGCCGTACGGGGAACCGCAGCTTGTTCGCGCGGTCGCGAACCGGCTTGCCGCGCTCGAAAATTACGAGGGCCGCGTGTTTACGAAACGGTGTCCCGATCTGTTGATCCGCGACGCCTGGGCCATTGAGGTCAAGCTCGCACGGCCGTTTGGAGATAACGGGAAGGAAGCTGAAAACTGGTCTGTTAACCTTCTACATCCGTACGAAGGAAACGTCAGCGTCATCGGTGATTGTTTGAAGTTGCAGAAATTGAGCCTTCAAGAACGAAAAGCTGTGGTGGTGATCGGATACACTCACACGCCGTCGCGGATCAGTCTCGACCCGCTTTTGGCCGCCTTCGAATTGGTGGCAGGTGAGGTTCTCGGCATTCGTCTGTCGCCCCGAGTCCAGGCGACTCGCGGCGGACTTGTCCATCCGGTGCATCAGCAACTGCAAGTAACGGGGTGGGAGGTCTTGCCTCCGCAGTGACCTTCGTGAGCAGCGCAATGATCCATGGCACGATCGGGTTGGAAAAACTGTCAGAAAGCGACTTGGGCGAACAATTCTGGATCGTCTTCGTCAACGCGGAGAAGCTGGCGGCGCAGCGAGGCTACTTCCGTGAGACGTCGTCGCCGATAACCGAGGCGGAAGTCCGCGAGTTCTTCGAGAAGGGCGGTCAGCCGGCGGACGAGGTCGAGGAGATGTTCCGTTCGGCGCGTGAAGCCTATCGCGCCGCTCACGAGGCATGAGGAAGAGTGGACTTCGATCCCGCCTTCCTGAAAGACCGATACGACTTTGAACTGAGTCGTAAGGACGCGCTGACCGCGGCCCTCACTCTGCCGGTCGGCGTGCTTACCGGGACTGGGGGGTTGCTGGCCGCAATGGCGCGTTCGTTCTCGTACGCCACACCGCTACTGACATGGTTTTTCCTCGGGATTCTCAGCATTGACGTGGTGGCGTTCATCGCCTGTATGGTGATGCTGGCACGCGCGTATCACGCGCAGACCTACGTCTACCTGCCCCTGCTCGCAGACCTGGATGTGGCGAAGAAGGAATTTCTTGAGTTCAACAGCTACGTCGCCAACAATGGGGGCGAGATTGAGGAAACGTTCGAAGGCCACTTGCGCAGTCGTATAATCAAGTCAGCCGACGCGAACACACTCAGCAACGATCGACGTTCGAAGTGGTTGCATAACAGCCGTATCGCACTCTTTAGCGTGCTCGGACTAACCGCACTGTCGGTCGTTCCTTACGTGGTCAACCAGGTGCAGAACAGGCCCACGAACGTGGCACACGAACGTGATCGAAGCGCCCAACCAACGATCGCTACCAGCCCTCAAGGCGCTGCGGGCGGCCAAGCGACGGGCGGTTCCTCGCCCGCGGCAGGTTCGCAGCCCCATGCTGCACCAGCGAAGCCGACCTTTCCTGCCAACCGTGTCATCCGCGAAGGGCAGGAGCCGGGATCTGTCAATCGAGGCAACGTCAACACTGACACTAAGAAGAAGTAGCGCACAATGGCCGGCAAAGACGATCCGAAGCCGCAGAACACCGCACCCGTGAACAGCGCGCCCGTCAAACCGACGATGCCCGAGAACCGAGTCATCAAGGGCGACGATCCCCATCCAGGTGCCGTCAAGTTGATCGACACGATTCCGCGCAAACCGTAGCGGGACGGCGACAGAAAGCGGCGGTTACGCGACGCGCCGGCTGGCCAATACGCGGCGGGGCAGGCGGATCCGCAAGTAGCGGTCTCCCGCGTTGCGGCCCCCCGCAACCATCGATACTTGCAGCGAAAGGTCTCCGGTTTCAGGGGACCTTTTGCTTTGTACGGTTGCGCCGAGCATCGCCGCGAATCTGCGCGGCCCGGTGTGACGCAGCTTCCGATACTCCCCCGCGAAGGCCGATGGTCGCCCTGGCGCCATCACTCCTCCGCCTCCCCAACTGTGTCACGCACGCGCGCTACAGCCGTGGATCGATGGGTTCGCTCTCCAGCGCTAACACGCCGAACGCGCACTCATGAACGCGTCTCAGCGGCTCCTTCTGGACGAACCGTTCGAGTCCTTCGATGCCCAAGGCGAACTCTCGCAGAGCTAGCGATCGCTTGCCTGAAAGGCGCCGTTCCCGTAGGCGCTCGAGGTGTTCCGGCAACGTGTACTCCGGACCGTAAATGATTCGCAGATACTCCGGACCGCGGCACTTCACCGCGGGCTGCAGAAGGCCGCGAGGACTCGTCGCTACAAACTGCATCGGCTTGACGACGGCGCCTTCGCCGCCAGCCTCCGTCAGGGACTCCCACCAGGCCGTCGCGGCGGCCTCGCTGCTGGAATCCGCAAGGTCGACGACGTGGTAAGGCGTACGCATCAGCAGCCCGTCGTGTTCCTGCACGAAGCCCGCGATTGAGTTCATGTGCCAGACGTGATCCTTGTCCGCGTGGACCGTGCCTTCAGTGGCCATGATGTGGAATGGGGCCACGCGGATGTCTTGAAGTGATTCCACCGGCCAGCAGTAATGCCGATACGCCCGTGCGAACCGCTCCGCGAGATCCAAACGGACCTTATGACGTTCGAGCAGCGCGCCGACGTCGATGCCCCGGGCAATCGCCGTTTCGAGCGCGTGAACGGTCTCGCCCAAACCGACGCGCGCCGCCGTCCCGACTGACGCGTATTGCTGGCGGACGAGTTCGATCGCCTTCGCCGACCACGGCATCAATTCGCAATCGAGGCACACCCAATCCGTGTTGAAGCGCTCCCAGAATTCGCTTTGATCGAGGGCGCCCCGAACGGACGCCAGCAACTCGCGCTCGAGCTCCAAGTTCTCGAAGAAGCGCCGTCCCGTGCGCGTGTAGCAGATGCCGTCTTCCGCTTCGAGGATTCCGAACCGTTGGCGCGCCGTCTCCTCGCCGCGGCACACGATGATGATGGTCCGCGAGCCCATGTGCTTCTGCTCGACGACAACGCTGGCCACGCCATTCGATCGGTAGTAGGAGAATGCCTCGGCGGGATGCTCCAACAGCCCCTCGCGCCTGCTCGTCTCGCTGGGCGACATCGTGGGCGGTAGGTAAATCAGCCACTTCGGATTTGCCGCGAACCGGCTCATCACCTCGAGCGCCGCCGCCGCGTTCTCTTCGCGAACGGTGACGTTGCGGTGGAGCCGTGTCGTCACGAGCCGCTTGCCGCGAACGTCCTCGATGTCGAGCAGATCGTCATTGGCCTGCTGTGCGCTGAGTGCGTGAGCCCCGACAGGTATGAACGGACGGACCGGGTCCGCGTACGTCTGTCTGGCCGGCACGGAAACCAGCTCTTTCTCGGGCCAGCGCAGGGCCGTGAGTTTGCCCCCGAACACACAGCCGGTGTCGATGTTGATCGTTCGATTGAGCCACTCCGGCTCAGGGACGGGCGTGTGTCCGTAGACCACGCTGGCGGGCCCGCGGTACTCGGCGGCCCAGTTGTATCGAACCGGAAGTCCGAACTCGTCGGTCTCGCCGGTGGTCTCGCCGAACAGCGCGAAGTCCCGCACCTTGGCAGACCCGCGGCCTTGCATGTCCGCCTTCATGCCGGCGTGCGCCACCACGAGTCGACCATCGTCGAAGACGTAGTGGCTGACGAGACCGTCAAGGAACTTCTGCACATCGGCTCGGAACTCCGACGTCTCCTGTTCGAGTTCCTGCAGCGTGCGATCGAGTCCGTGCGAGACCGTGACGTCGCGCCCCTCGAGCTTCCGCTTCAACTTGATGTCGTGGTTGCCCGGAACACTCAGCGCCGTTCCGACCTGAGACATCGACATCACCGTCTTCAGCGTGTCGACGATACGCGGACCGCGGTCGACGAGGTCCCCGACAAAGATGGCCTTTCGGCCTGCTGGGTGCGCCCACGGGCCACCGTCATTCCGCTCGTAGCCGAGGTGCTGCAGGAGCTGTTCGAGCTCGTCGCAGCAGCCGTGGACGTCGCCGATGATGTCGAAGGGGCCGGTTTCCGCCTTGCGGTTGTTCCAGAGCGGCTGCCGCTCGATGACAGCCGCATCGACTTCTTCCTGCGACTTGAGCACATGGACGTGCCGGAAGCCCTCGCGTCCAAGGCCTCGCAGCGAGCGATGCAGTTGGCTCTTTTGATTGCGGATGACGTGCGGACCGAAGTCGCGGTCCGGTCGTGATCGATTGCGGTCGTGGCAGACGCGCTCTGGCAGATCCAGGACGATGGCGACGGGGAGTACGTGGTACTCGCGCGCGAGCGCGACCAGCGGCTTCCGCGCCTCCGGCTGGACGTTGGTCGCATCGACGACGGTGAGCTTCCCACGCGCCAGCCGTCGCGCCGCCACGAAATGCAGGGCGGCAAAGGCGTCGTCGGTGGACGATTGGTCGTTCTCGTCATCCGACACGAGCGCGCGGAAGCCGTCCGACGACATCACCTCAGTCGGCTTGAAGTGCTTTCTGGCGAATGTCGACTTGCCGCACCCGGATGGCCCGATCAGGACCACCAGAGAGAGCTCGGGAATCGTGAATGTCATCGGGCAAACACCGCCATCTGTGTCGCAGGACCGACGGTGCTGTCCTCGTCGCCGATCGGTCGATAGGTCACGGCGTAGCCGAACCGGGACGCCACGTCATTCGCCCAGTTCTGGAACTCCGCGCGCGTCCACTCGAACCGGTGATCCTGGTGCCGGAACTGTCCCGCAGGCAGCGATGGCCACTTGACGTTGTATTCAGCGTTCGGCGTCGTCAGCGCGATCGTCGCCGGACGCGCCGACTCGAAGAGGACGCGCTCGAAGGCCCGCAGCCGCGGCTGATCGAGATGTTCGATGACTTCGACCACTGATGCCGCATCGAATCCGCCGAGCCGACTGTCCCGATACATCAGCGAACCGTGCATAAGGCGAATGCGCTCACGCTGCTTTGGAGCCAGCCGATCGAGCCTGAGACGAGATTCCGCCAGATCGAGTACTCGTCCCGAGACGTCCATGCCGACGATCTCTGCGAACTGATGATCGGCCAGGAGGCGACGCAGGAGCTTGCCTTCGCCGCACCCGAGATCCAGTACGCGAGATGCGCCGGACGCCTTCAGCGCCTCGAACACCGCGTCGAGCCGGCGTTCGTTGAGGCTGATCGTCCGTTCGATAGATGCTTCCTGCTCGTCCTTCTGGGCAGCGGCGACCTCTTCCTCGGGCTGCTCCTCCGCGGTCAACCGGGCGATGGCATCGCGAACGAGTCCTCGCTGATGCACCAGATATCGGGACACGATCGCGTCCCGCGCCGGATGGCTGTCAAGCCAGCCCTCGCCATGTCGAAGCAGTTTCTCCACTTCGTCGTCACCGACCCAGTAGTGCTTCTGATCGTCGAGGACCGGAACCAGTACGTAGAGGTGCGTCAGCAGGTCGCTCAGTCTGCGCGTTGCTCGCAGCGTAACCGTGAAGAGCCGGCTCGGGCCGAGCGCCGGCATGCTCTCGTCGAGTTCATGACGGATCGCTTCGACCGCATAGCCGAGAGGCTCGAACAACGCGCGGAGAAACGTCTCTCCGCCGCGGCAAGGGACCGCGGCAAGACGGGCTTCGAACGGCAACTCAATCGACACGAGGTCGGGCTTCCGCTCACATCGACCACCCAGGGCGGAATTGAACCAACGCGAGAGCACCACCGAGAGCAGCGAAGAGGCCACGTACGGCCGATCGTTGACGTACTGGTCCTCCGCGCCGCCTTTGCCGCCGCGCCCGCGAACCATGCCGACCGGATCGACGTCCAGCAGGACGGCCGCCGTGCAGGCCGCTTCACTCGCCTCGGGGTAGAAGACCGTCGCGTGGCCGAACGGGAACTCCCGCGTGTGCACATGCTCCGGATGCTTGTGCAACAGGAATCCGAGATCGGTTGCCGGCTGATGGGTCGTTCGAATGGTCAGGAGCATGTGCTTTGCTGTCGGGACAGTGACAGTCCAGTATACCGAGCGGTCCGTACCTGGAGGCGTTTGTCTGAGCATCCCGGAACTGGAATAATCGCGGCGGGCTTTTCTGTCGAACGCCTGATGAATCTGTTGACGGCGCTCGATCAGGATATCGAGATCGTGATTCGGCGAAAACCCCGCGCGCGGAAAGTTGCCAGAATCAGCGTCGTCGCAGCATATGACTGGCAAGCGGCACTGAAACCAAAAGCCACTCCTCGTCAGCGCAGATCGTTCACGAGCGCCAAACGACGAGCGCTCGCTCGACTCCGCCAGGGACGTGACCTTCAGTGGACGCCCCCAGCCTCTCGGGACGCACTTCACGACCGAAGCCGAGGATCGCGGAGACGTGACAGCTGAATCGCGTTCAGCGAACCGCCGCTACAGCCCTTTCCACGCGCCGTTCGACCATATGTGCGGCCATGGTTCACCTCGAGCGGCAGCTTGAAGCACGGGCCAGAGGAAACGATCAAGCGTCGCGATGATCGCGGTCAGGTCGGCAAGCTCGGGCCGTCGCGCCCGTCGCACGAATGCTGCCCATTGGACCTTCTTCTGAGCGTCGTCACCGAACTCGCTGGTCAGCGCAAGCGGACGTTCGCCCGGGATCTCGATACCTCTGCGCGTAAACGTCGCCACGACTGCAAGCCGCATCCTGGCTGAATGCTCCAAACTGCTCGAAGGCATCGTGCATCGCATGCGGCCGTGCGTACAGGGCAGCATAGTGCTGCCGCGTATCTTCATCGATCCCGTTGTGGTCTCCGGACAACTCGTTCCAGAAGCGATCGAGGTAGATGCGCTCCCGGCCCTGCACCAGACGCTCCTCGTCAGGACCCCGGAAATTGAAGTGCCACAGCATCGGGCTGTGAGTGATGCAAGATCGCGACAACGATGGTGGCGACGATGTGTCTACTGCCCGAGTTCGCCGACGTAGTGTCCCAGTCGATTCTCGACATCGCCCGGCCGGTGGAGTCCCAGCTCCAGGAGCATCCCGATCCTCTTCTGCGCCGCCGGCCGAGCGATCGACGCGAGGCAGACGTCCCATTCCGGTGCGATTTCGAAGTCAGGCGGCAAACTCGCCACGTCGACGAAGCGCTTGGTCTCGCTGATCGCCTGCTTGTCGAATGATGCGATCCGGGTCGCAAGGGACTCGACAAACGCGTCGAGATCTGAATCCGGCAATGAGCGATTGACGTATCCATATCGTTCGGCGAGATCCCCAGGGACGTCGTCCGCCCCCAGAAGCACTTCAAGCGCGCGCCCTCGTCCCATCAGCCGTGGTAGCCGCGCCATTGGGCCGCCCCCTGGGACGACACCCGCTCCGACTTCGAAGTGCGAGAGGATCGCTTTTTCCCGGCTGGCGAAGCGCATGTCGCAGGCCAGGGCAAGCTCACTTCCGACGCCGGTCGCACGCCCGCGGATCGATGCGATCGACACAACCGGCGCACGGCTCAGACGCACGAGCATGTCGGGCAACGGCTGCAAGCCGGTTGGACCCGGTGGGAGCCTGGTCGTGTCCTCGAGATTGGCAACGAAATCGTAGTGCGTGAGGAAAAACCCTTCCACGGCGCTGTCAAACACGACGACTTTGACTTGTTCGTCGGTTTCAAGCGCGGTAATCACCTCGTTCAATTGCGGAATGGTGTCCGGGCCGAAAATGTTCAGTGGCGGGTGATCAAGGGTGATGCGCCAATAGTGTGGCGACGGCCGCGCAAGACGGATCTGCGTAGCGTCTTTGACTGTTCGATGGAATGTCTCGGGCACCGTGTTCTCCTCGCGTGATCGAGCCGCAGGTGTGGTGTAGGACGCGATGATTTGAGCATTTCGACGAACGCAGGTCGATTGGACGATCGTGTCGATCGATACCTAGGTGGGGGTCTATCCGAAGAAGTGGGCGAAACGACCCGAGCGGCGGCTGTCGGTTACGTCAATCAGGCATCGGCGGCGACCCGGCTCAAGGCGGACACCAGGACATCGACGTCAGACTCGTCTGTTTTTTGGTGCGTGATGCAGGGCGGCCGACGTACAGCTCGTCGTTGAGGATGCCGGTTCCACGCTTGGCGTTGCCGTAGATCGTGCTCGGGCACCATGCGCCACCGAACGGCCCTGGCACACCTTCGCGATTCAGGTTCTTTGCGATCGGCTTGGGCGACACGCCTGCGACGAAATCAAGGTGAGGCGCTTGAAGAGCCCGGCGGTGTCTTCCTGGTCTCGGCTGAAGCGCTCGAGCGGGCCGCGAGGGCCAAGGTGACGGACGGGATGCATGGTCCACGGCATTTCGTAGGCCCCACGGCATAGTGGTTCCTCTTCGCGAGTGCGATGGCGACGGCTGAGGACTTAAGACGTTATTACCCAAGGTCTTCAGGCCGCCGGTGATTGCCCATGCCGACGGCACTGTATCTGCAGCAAACCGTCCGAAAGTGACCACGCGAGCGACAGGCTGACGGATCGGTCTGGGCCTGGCCGCGACGGTGCTTTTCCCCAAGCTGCCCTCGGTCGAGGATCAGTTCGGCCAGGACAACAACACTTGTGCGGGGTGCAGCAGCCGCCTCGGTGTGCGGTCGTCGACACTCAATACAGCTCCTGTAGAAGCCTGGAGGTCAGCGATGAATCGACCCACACGTACCCTTAGGGTCGGAGCGTGTTGCCTGACGGTGGTCGCCGCATTGATGGCGAGCGGAACGACGCTGGCGCAGCAATCGGGGTCACTGCCGCGAATTCGAGTGCTCGCCACCGGTGGCACCATCGCAGGCGCGCAGGCCAGCGCGACCGACTACGGATACAAATCGGGCGCCTACGACGTCAACTCCCTTCTCAAGGCCGTCCCAAACCTGGACAAGCTGGCGATCATCACCGGCGAACAGGTGGCCAGCATCGGCAGCCAGGACATGAACGACGAGATCTGGCTCAAGCTCGCCAGACGCGTCAACGAGGTGCTGAAGTCGTCCGATGCGGACGGTATCCTGATCACGCACGGCACTGACACGCTCGAGGAAACGAGCTACTTCCTGAGTCTCGTCACCAAGAGTGATAAGCCCGTTGTCATGGTCGGATCGATGCGTCCGGCCACCGCGATCAGTGCCGACGGACCAGGCAACATCTACGGCGGCGTGGCGGTTGCAGCCGATCCTGGCGCACGCGCCAAAGGCACGCTCGTCTATCTGAACGATGTGATCCACTACGCTCGCAATGTGGTCAAGACCGACACGACCAGCGTGCAGACGTTTGTCAGCATCAATCGCGGACCCGCAGGCGTCGTACATACGGGAACCGTCGAATGGTTCGAGCCGATGGATCGCAAGCAGGGCAATGCCTCAGAGTTCTCCATCGACCAGCTCGAAAAGCTGCCGCGGGTCGACGTGATCTACGCGCATGCCAACATGAGTGCCGACCTGATCGACGCCGCGGTTCGCAACGGCGCACAGGGTATCGTGATCGCCGGCGTGGGAGACGGCAACCTGACGGCACCGGCGCTCGAGGCGCTTGCCAAGGCGGCGAAATCCGGGGTCGTCGCCGTGCGCAGCACGCGCCTGCCAGCGGGCCTCGTGCTCAGAAACAACGAGGTCAACGATGACACGCTGGGACTCGTGGCTTCGGGTGAGCTGAACCCCGCCAAGTCGCGCGTCCTCCTCCAACTCGCGCTGACCAGGACCAAGGATGTGAAGCGCATTCAACAGATGTTCTACGAGTATTGACGAATCGTCTCGAGCCGCGTGGCACACTGAGAGACCCACTGTCTTCTTCAGCAGCCCCATCACAATCGGCGCACAATGTCGGCGCGTAGTCTCCATCTGGACATGGCCGAGCAGCCCCTGCAAGTCACCGAGGGGCGTACCAGCGAGAATGTGATCGGTCGCGAATGTGTGCCATGCGCGGCAGTCATACCACTTTGGCCACGACGCTCAAGACCGGCCGCGCGATTTCGTCCCGCGGCATCGCCCTCGTCTGTAAATTGCCACCGATCCGGCCCATCGGCCGATGTGTCGATACAAGTCGAGTCCGCGAATTGGTTTTCTAGAGGAGAGTCAAGGGACGTAGTCGTTCGGCATGAACTCGACGGCAACCGCAGTTCCGTCGCCGTTACCAGCCGCCGATGGCGTCCAGGTGAGATACACGGTGTCCGGAGGCACACGCGCGCCGCACGAAATGGTGCGAATTTGCGTGTTGCCGTACGCGATCAGGTCCACGTCTTCCATGCGCGTCGCCGCCGCAACGACATCCCGCCCGTTCGCGCGAGCGCGGAATCGAACGCCCGCCGGGCCGCAGTCAATTGCGATCAGCACACCGAAGAGGCGCTGTTCGCCCGTCTGCACTTTGCGCAGCTTGAAGTCAGTCCGAGTCGAATCGACCGTTTCGCGCGCGGATCCCAGCGGATTGTCGCGCGAGGCGTCCGCCGTATCGGTGTCTCGCGCGGAGCGCTGACTCGCCGTCGCCGCCCGGCGATCGGCCGCGACGCGCTCCCGCTCGTCGAGGATCTGAAGCAGGCGTGTCGCCTCGGTCGTTTCAGGCGCATCGCCGCCGATTTTCGCGATCGACATGAGCAGCTGGCGTGCGCCGGCGACATCCCCCGTCCGAAGGCGGATCTCCCCAAGCTGCAGGGCGTAGTCGAGCCGCGCCGGCGCGAGCGTGCGCGCTTTCGTGGTCGCGTCGCGTGCGGCTTCGAAATTCGGTGCGCCCTGGAGAAAGGCGTATCCGAGCCAGGCCTGGGCCGCCGCCGAGTCGGGGTGAATCGCGACGGCACGCGCGAGCGCCGTGCGTGCGGCTTGCGCCCAATCGCCGGGTGCGTGCGACGATGAATCACCTTCGTTGCGCAGGAGCGTCAGGCCGTAGAGAAACTGCGCACTGAAATCGTCCGGCGTCAGCGCGGCGGCCTTCTGGAGTGCCGGCCACGTGTCTCCATCGCGATGTTGCTGCAGGCGAAGCTTCGCGAGCGCGAGCTGTGCACGTCCCGCCGGTGGCGTTGCCGCTGCGGCGGTTTCGATTCGCGGCGCCGCCTCGTCGAGCCGGTCCGTCGACAACTGGATCTCCCCGAGGCGGGCGGCCGCCTCGGGCGGAGCGAGCGTGGCGGCAGCCTCGGGCTCGTCCACCTGAACGGCGTCCGGCAGCGTCAACTTCGCCTCGAGAAACAGCCGCTGCTGCACGTACACCCGCAGCTCATCGTCGAGCTTTTTGATCGGCACACCGACCGCCGCGGCGAGCGCGTCTTCGCTGCGTGTCCCGGCCATGTAGGCGGCCAGGTATTTGTTGATCGCCTGTTCACGGTTGGGACGCCCGAGCGCCAGATAGTGCACGAGTGCCCACGATTCGGCGTAGAAAATCGATCGTCGCGTAGCTTCGTTGTACAGCGGCGACTCGTGGTCCACGGCGAGCAGCTCCGTCAGCGGGATGAACCGCTCCCGCAGCAACTCGATGTGGCGCACGATCGGGTGTCCCAACACTGCTTCCTTCCCACGCAGCTTGAACGTACTGAAGAACTCGGCGACGCCTTCGTTGAACCACACCGGGATGCTCGTCATCGCGTTCTGGAGCAGCAGATGCGAGTACTCGTGGTAGATGATTTCCGACGAGTCCGAGTACTGCGACAACGCCGCGACAATGAAGCTCGCCTGATCGCTACCGCCGCAGTGGCAGTAGCCGCCGATTGACGCCGGCTTGCCCTGGTACAGCGGCACGAACGGTTTCATCGTCCCGTAGTCGTCGAAGAGATAGACCTCAGTGGGGAGTGGTTGCGGCTGGCGGGCACCCCGTACCAGAGTGCCGAGCACGACCCGGAACTGTTCGAGTTCGAGCGCGATCTCGCGCAACGTGCGCGGCGACTGCTGTCCGAAGACTTCAACGTTTCTGCCGCGGATGACGCGCCACGGCCGATCGGCCGCAAACGTCGCCGTCGCGAGGCTGGTCGCGACCACCAAAGCGAGAATGCGCTTCATCTCGACAACGAGGCGCATTGTAGCGCAAGCGGTTCTGCACCGTCCGTATCGCCGCGCGATGGCGCTATGGCGGACTCATTTCGTGAATAATGCGGAGGCTAGCGCCTGGCGAGAATGATTCCGATGATCATCAACACGACGCCAATGCCACGACCCATCGTGAGTCGTTCGACGACCGCGCCGAACGCGCCGACGTGATCGATGATGACTGCGGCGACGATCTGCCCGGTCACGACGAGACGGATCGCGTTGCCGACGCCGAGCCGCGGCGCGAGAAACGTGATGGATATCACGTAGCTTGCAACGATGAATCCCCCGAACCAGCCGTAGGCCGGCACGTGCCGCAGTGTCTCCAGCGACGGAAGCGGTACGCGTATGACGATCGCCCAGGCTGCAACGACGACGAAGCCGATGGCAAAGAGGGCGAGCGACGTGATCGCCACACTGCCGATCACGCGACTCATCGCCGCGTTCGTGGCAGCCTGAACGGGAATGAGCGCGCCGACGATCACGGCGAGCGCCCCCATCAGTACAAAGCCTAGTGGCGACATCTTGACTGTCAGGCCTTTCGCGCAGATCGCAGGCCGAGCCTCGCGGCCATTGTGACCAGCTCGGGAAGAGAGTCGGCCTTCATCTTGCGCATCATCTGACCTCGGTGCGCCTTGACCGTGATCTCGCTGATGCCAAGTTCTCCGCCGACCTGCTTGTTCAACAGACCCGAGACGACCAATGCCATCACCTCGCGTTCGCGTGGAGTGAGCGACGCGTAGGCGCTCCGCAGCGTGCGCATTTCCGACTCATGGCGCACCGCTGCCCGACTTCGCTCGATGGCGCCGCCGATGGCGTCCAGCAGCACGTCGTTCGTCAACGGCTTCGTCAGGAATTCGACGGCTCCTGCCTTCATCGCCTGCACGGTCATGGGCACGTCGCCGTGGCCGGTGATGAAGATGATCGGCATGTCCGTCCGCTCGGTCAGCTGCTGCTGCAGTTCCAGCCCGCTGAGCCCCGGAAGCGTCACGTCGAGCACAAGGCAGCATGGAACCGTGGGGCGTGGGCGGGACAGGAATTCCTGTGCCGACGCGAACGTCTCGGGCTGCCAGCCTGCGGCTCTGATCAACAGCTCCAACGATTCGCGCACTGAGACGTCGTCGTCCACGACGAAGACGAGGGGACTGACGTCGGCCATGTGACCTCGATTTCGGCCAGTTACGTGCGGCGAACTCACAGTATATGGCGGGTCGCCGATGGCTTCCGCGCTGACCATTCGCATGCTTACCTCATCCGAAGAGCTGTGTTGAGGGCCTCGAGCAACGCGGTGTCGCTGAAGGGCTTGAACAGGCACTCTGCGGCCCCCTGCGCCAATAGGCGCGGACGGACAGTCTTGTCACAGTGCCCGGTGATGAACACAATCGGAATCGCCTGCCGCCGGCGTGTCAGTTCTTGTTGCAGGTCCGGTCCCGACATGCCGGGCATCGCGATGTCGAGAATGAGGCAGTTGGTCTGGCCGACGAACTCCGATGCGAGGAACGCCTCGGCCGATGGGAATGCCTGGGCGGCGAAGCCGAACTGCCGCAGCAAGTCTGGCAGCGACTCGCGCACGGACTCATCGTCGTCGACGACCGACACGAGCGAACGCAGGACCATTACGAGTTCCTCATGACGCGTGCCGCGTCCGTCGTGCGTCCTGGATCGCGGGGAATGGAAAAGGCAAACGTCGCGCCGGGCCCGTCATTCGGCTCACCCCACAGACGACCACCATGCTTTTCGATGATGGAACGGCTGACGGACAGTCCGATGCCCATGCCACTGCTCTTGGTGGTGAAGAAGGCTTGAAAGAGCTTGTCCATGACGTGGGGCTCGAGGCCCACGCCGACATCCTGCACCGTCAGGCGCACACGATCGCCTTCGTCACGTTCAGTTCTGATGAGCAGTTGCCGCGGACCTTCGTCCACGCCGACCATCGCGTCAGAAGCATTGCGGAGCAGGTTGAGGATCACCTGTTGAAGCTGGACACGATTGGCTGTGACGAGCGGAAGATCGTCGGCGAGCTCCGCACTGAGCATCACACGATGTCTCTGAAGCTCGTTCATCGACAACGCAATCACCTCGCGCGTCGCCTCGTTCAAGTCCATCGATTCCGTCGTGAGCTCTTTCCCGGTGAAGAGCGCGCGCAATCGCACAATCACATCGGATGCGCGTTTGGCATCGCGAATCGTTCGCCGCGCTGTCTCGCATGCGCCGTCGACGTCTGGAGGATCAGCGGCCAGTATCCGCAAACACGTGCCGGCGTTGGTCATGATGCCCGACAGCGGCTGGTTGACTTCGTGGGCGATCGACGCCGTCAGTTCGCCCATCGTGGTCACGCGCATCATGTACGCGAGCTTCTCCTGGGTGTGGCGCAGCTCCTCCTGCGCCTGCTTCCAATCGTGCATGTCCACGACCGTGCCGTACCACTTGAGGATGCGCCCGTGTTCGTCCAGTAACGGGCGCGCCTGTGCCATGCACCATCGATAGGTGGCATCCGCGGCGTGGAACTTGCGCACCTCGACCCGGAACGAAGCTCCGGTCCTGATGCACGACAACCACTCCTGCACCGTTCGATCGACATCATCGGGATGAAGAACCTTCGTAAATCCGTCACGACCCATGACCTGTTCGGCGTCGAAACCGGTGTACTCGAGGAACCGCGCATTGAAGTAGTCGATCGCGCCGTCCGGCGTGGCGCTCCAGAGCATCACAGGAATGGTCTCGGTCAACTGGCGCAGGTGGCGTTCGCTCTCGCGAAGTCGTGCTTCGTACTGTTTGCGAGCCGTGATGTCACGCGCCACGCCCAGCTGCGCGACGATGCCATGGTCGTTGCGCAGTGGGGCCGCGCGCGTCTCCAGATGGCGACGCTCGCCGTCCATGCGGACGATGTGAAACTCCAGAAAGCCCTTCTGCCCGGCGCACACGCTTTCGTTGAACGCACGATATCGCTCGCGATCTTCCGGCGTGACGAAATCGTAGAAGTTCCGCCCGCGCATGAGGTCCACGGATGGTAAGCCCGCCATCGCGGCGCCGGCGGCGTTTACGCCCAATAACGTTCCGTCGCCGGCAATCAAATGTACGCACTCAGGCGTCGTCTCGACGATCGCCCGCAGGCGGGCCTCACTGCGCCTGAGCGCGTCCTCCGTGCGCTTGCGCTCGTCTATGTCGATATACAGGTAGTGCCAGCGGAGAATGGCCCCTCTGGCGTCGCGACGGGGAAGCCCACGAGCCTGAAACCAACGATACGTGCCGTCGAAACGTCGGAGGCGCAGCTCGAAGTCATATGGCTCACCCGATGCGAACGCTTTGGCGGTCTCTTGGATCGCGCGAGGGAGGTCCTCTGGGTGAATCACATCGCTGGTCGCCCATTGCTTCAATTCCTCGAGCGTGCGGCCGGAGTATTCGACGACGTGGTCGTTGACGAAGTCGAGGTCAAGTGTCGGTGTCGCAATAGCGACGAGGCCAGGAATGCTGCCCAGGATCAAGCGTGCATCGAGGTCGCTTGCGCGCCGTGCTGAGTCTGTCCGCTGACGTTCCGCAACAAGTTCCTTCTTCAACGCCTCATTGGCTTCGGCCAGTTCTCGCGTCCGTTCCGCGACGCGTTGATCGAGCTGCCTGGCGATTCGCGTCTGTTCGCTCATGGTGTACCGCGGCCCATTCCATCCGATCCATCGCGACAACTGTACGGGTACAGAATGCGTCAGGCCGCCGACCACCGTCCATAAGACTTTGGTATTGGGGTCCTCTGCCACTGACGCGGGGGAACGCGCTCGTGCAGTCGTCGATACCTTCGTCCAATAGATTCGCGGCGCGCCATCTTGTGTAATGCGACGTGTGAGTCCCGGGGGAATGTCTGTCGACACCTCAACGTGACGACGGTGCGCGAACCGCCAAGGGGACACACCCGATGAGTGGATGCCGTCGTCGCTTTCGGCTTCGAAGCCGGGGGACACCGCAGTTCAATCCTCCGCGCCGCGGAGGATTCACAGAGAGGCACCGTTGCGCTCGTCCCTCACATTGCCGACATGCGGGAAAAAGAGGATGGAAATGTCAAGTATCGCCGACAAAGTAGTCGTGATCACCGGAGCCAGCAGCGGCATTGGGGAGAGCACCGCGAAGCTTCTCGCAGAACAAGGGGCAAAGGTTGTGCTGGGAGCGCGGCGTTCGAACCGGATCGACGCAGTGGTTCAAGAGATTTCGGCCACCGGCGGCAAGGCCATCGGATTCGCCACCGACGTGACGAAGCGCGCAGAAGTGGAAGCGCTCATCCAGGGGGCCGTCGACAGTTTCGGCCGCGTCGATGTGCTCCTCAATAACGCCGGTATCATGCCCATCGCACCGATCGAGGCCCTCAAGGTCGATGAATGGGACCGGCAGATTGACGTCAATATCAAAGGGCTTCTATATGGGGTTGCGGCTGCGCTGCCCCACATGCAGAAGCAGAAGAGCGGCCACATCATCAACATCGCTTCAGTGTTCGGGATCAAAGTGTTCGCTCCGGGTGCTACGGTCTATTGCGCAACCAAGTCCGCGGGACGCGCGTTGACGGAAGGGCTCCGGATGGAGCTACATTCCCAGAATATCCGCTGCACAATGATCTCACCTGGTGCTGTGGCCACGGAGCTCCCGGAGAGCAGCTCGGATGAGGCAACCAGAAAGGGTTTGCGCGAGTTTTACAAAATGGCTATTCCTGCCAACTCGATCGCGCGCGCCATCGCTTACGCCATCGAGCAGCCAGCCGACGTGGAAATCGACGAGATCGTCGTCCGGCCCACGGCGCAGGACTTCTAATGCGGAGGCACCACCTCGCTGGTGGCGCCAAAGGAGCACAGCAATGGGCATGATTAATGTCGGAAAAGAGAACTCCACATCGATCGACCTCTACTACGAGGATCACGGCGCTGGCACGCCCGTGGTGCTCATTCACGGATGGCCCCTCAGCGGAGCCGCCTGGGAGAAACAGACCGCTGCACTGCTCAAGGCCGGCCACCGTGTGATCACCTATGACCGGCGCGGCTTCGGCAGGTCGAGCAAACCTGCGGTCGGATACAACTACGACACGTTCGCGGCCGACCTCGACGTGGTGTTGAAGACCCTCGACCTGCGAGACGTGGCACTCGTCGGGTTCTCGATGGGAACAGGGGAAGTCACGCGATATCTCGGGAAGTACGGCACCGATCGCGTGCGCAAGGCTGTCCTGATCGGCACGCTGGGCCCGTATCTGGTCAAGGCGCCCGACAACGCCGAGGGCGTCGATCCGAGCGTGTTCGAAGGCATCAAGAACGCCATCCGCGAGGACCGGCCGGCGTTTCTTTTCGAATTCCTGAAGAACTTCTACAACTACGACGTGACCGGCGGAAAGCTCGTGAGCGATCGCGTGATGGAGGACAACTGGAACATCGCTGCTGGCGCGTCGGCGATCGGGACGCTGCAGTGCGTCGACGCCTGGATCGAGGATTTTCGGAACGACATTTCCAAGAACACGGTGCCCACGCTGATCATCCACGGCGATGCCGATCGGATTCTGCCGGCGGACGCGACGTCACGAAGGCAGGCCAAGATGATCAAGCACGTCAAGTTCGCCGAGATCGCTGGCGGTCCACACGGTCTGTGCTGGACGCACGCCGATCGCGTGAACGCCGAATTGGTGCCCTTTGTGGAGTAAGTGATGAACACGCGTTTGCTCATGATCCTGCGCGTGACGGTCGCGACGCCGCAGAGCATCGGCGCGGTGCCCCATGGGACTCGCCGGACGGTCCCCATCACGGGGGGCGACTTTGAGGGCCCGCGACTTCGCGGATCTGTGTTACCTGGTGGAAGCGCGGACTGGCTCCTCCTTCGACCGGACGGAGTTCTCGAGCTGGACCTTCGCGCCACGCTGCGGACCGATGACGGCGCACTCATTGCGATGAGGTCGTTCGGCTTGCGTCACGGTCCACCGGACGTGATGGCGGCCATGGCACGTGGCGAGGCGGTCGATCCGGCAGCCTACTATTTTCGAACGACGCCGCGGTTCGAAACCGCATACCCGGCGTACGCATTTGTGAACCATCTCATAACGGTGGCCAGCGGCGATCGACGCGCTGAAGGTCCGATCTACACCATTCATGAACTGCTCTAAACGGTTTCCGAAAGCTGAGGACTCTATGAACGCCCGTCCGCTGATGCGCCTGCGTCTGACGACTGCCGCGACCGAGGAGATCGGTCCGACGCCGCATGGCATACTCTCGATCTTTCCGATTACCGGCGGGTCTTTTGAAGGCGAGCGCTTGCGCGGCGTCGTTCTCGGCGGCGGCGCCGATTGGGTGACCGCGGCCGCCGATGGAACCTTCGAGCTCGATCTCCGGGTGACGCTCGAGACCGACGACAGCGCGCTGATCCACATGACATTCACTGGCGTGCGCGACGATGCGAACCAGTATTTCCGCACGCTGCCCCGCTTCGAGACGGCCGCGCCGAAGTACGCGTTCCTCAATCGCCTGCTCGCGGTGGGTATTGGGGAGATTCAGCGGGACGGGCCGGTTCACACCATCGAGGAGATTCTCTAAGACTGCCACCGACCGCCGCGCCCTGGTCATTCATCCGACGCCCGCGAGCAAGGCGCTCATCACCAACGTGTGTGCCGGGCACCAAGACGCGACGGAGAACGCGATGAGCGGGCTCTCGCGAGCGGAGCGCGCATCACGCCGTCTATCTGTCGCAGCCGAAGGCCGTTGCGACGCTTTATCGCGAAGGCCGCGACCAGCGTGGCCATGGCGAGGCGGTAGCGACCGAATCGCACAAACAAATGACGACACCCGCCGAAGCCGCAGCGGGCGTCGTCATTCCTTCGCTACCACCGACCAGCGTGTGAGCCACCGTCGACGTGAAGCACCTCTCCGCTGACCTGGCCTGCGTGCGCGAGGTACAAAGCGGCGTCAACGATATCATTGACGCCCGCAATCTTTCCCATCGGCTGCAACGTCCTGAGAAAATCTTTCGGGTCATCCGTGTGCATTGGTGTGTCCACGATTCCGGGAGCTACCGCGTTGAACCTGATCCCTTCCTTGGCATACTCGATGGCTAAACTCTTGATCACGGCGTTCAGTCCTCCCTTGGTGATCATCGGGACCGCCGCATTCACTCCTGCGATCGGTTGATCGGCGAGCGCAGCCGTGATGCTCACAACAGCGCCGGACCGTTGTTTTAGCATCTGTGCCACCGCAAGCTGCGTGATGTAGAGAAAGCCCAGGAGATTCGTCGAAACCAGGGAAGTGAAGTCGTCGGTCGTGAACTCGGTGAAGGGCTTGGTGAGGAATATTCCCGCGTTCGTCACCAGAAGATCAATGCGTCCGAAGTTCTCCATTGCTGCATTAACGACCTTGGCAGCAGTCTCTTGTTTCCCGATATCGCCATCGACCAGGACCAGATTCGATGAGGCCGCCAAAGACTGAGTGACACTGCGGGATGTGGCCACGACGTTGTAGCCCGCATTCAAAAACGCCTCGACTAACGCCGCACCAATCCCTTGCGACGCTCCGGTAACGATTGCTGTTCTTTTCGATGACATATATGCCTTCTTTAGGAAGTGTGAATCCGCAGAGGACCATTAAGCCCCAGGCGGCGAGGCAAATCTATTGGACGTTGGTATCGACTGATACCTTCGCCTCAGTCGCAGCGGCGACGGGCGCGTTCTGGGAGTGCTCCAACGGCGTTGAGTCCACTTCGTACTTTCGAAGCCGCACGGACTCGAGTCTTTGCCGGCGCTTCGTCTTGTGTCTGGGAAGGGCTCACCGAGGGCAACGCAATTGAGATAGAATATCGTTTGATTGCGTCTAGGGTTCCGCTCCGGCCCGATGCCGGAGGACCGCGACCGAGCGACGCCACTCGCGGTCGTCCTTCACAGATCGCGAGACAACTAACGGCACAAAAGGCCTGAGGTACACGGAAAGGGTGCGTGTGCTTTGGTCTCCGTCAACGGCCGCGATTATGGGCTGCCGCGTCGTCCGGTGGTTGTGGTCTGCCTCGACGGCTCCTCGGTCGACTACATCCATGCGGCGGTCGCCGCAGGCATCGCTCCCTACTGTGAATCGCTGATTGCGCGCGGATGGCTTCGAACTGCCGAGGCCGCGATGCCGACCTTCACGAATCCGAACAACATGTCGATCGTGACTGGCGTTCCTCCGTCACGTCACGGGATCAGTGGCAATTACTTCCTCGACCACGACAGGCGACAGGCGGTGATGATGAACGACGCCTCGTTCTTGCGTACGCCGACGATCCTTGCCGCGTTCGCAGATGCAGGCGCGAACGTCGCGGTTGTGACGGCGAAAGACAAACTCCGAATGCTCCTCGGCGCCGGGTTGTCGGGAGTGTGCGTCTCTGCCGAGCAGGAAGGGCAGCCGGTGTACAGCGCGCAGCTCAGCGAGTACGTCCTCGAACGCGGTGTCGCGCTGATGCGATCACAACGACCTGATCTGATGTATTTGTCAACAAGCGACTACGTTCAACATGCGCACGCGCCGGGAAGTCGCGAAGCGATTAGTTTTTATCAGACGATCGACCGTCAGCTCGCGACGCTCGATGGCCTCGACGTGACGATCGTCGTCACCGCCGACCACGGCATGCGGGCGAAGGCGGATGCGGCCGGACGGCCGCGCATCATCTTTCTGCAGGAGTTGTTCGACGAATGGTTGGGAGACAGCGCCGCCACCGTTATTCTGCCAATCACGGATCCGTATGTCGCGCATCACGGATCGTTGGGAGCGTTTGCGACGGCTTACATCACCGACGGCGCGCTTCGAACGACGGCCCTGGAGCGGCTGCGGACGACGCATGGCATCGACGTGGTTCTCAACCAGGCGGCGGCCTGCGCCGCCTTTGAACTCCCACCCGATCGCGTCGGCGACATCGTCATCTGTGCTGATCGCGATCACGTGCTTGGAACACGACCGGGCGATCACGACCTGTCGGCGTTACATGGACCGCTCCGGTCGCATGGTGGCCTTGGCGAACGCGAGGTACCGATGCTGTTGAACGGTCCGATCGACCTCGACGCCGCACATCGCCTGCGAAACTTCGACGCGTTCTGGGTTGCGCTCAATGCCCTCTGATCGGCAACGGCTCGACGAGCAGACGGCGTATTACCGCGCGCGAGCCCCGGAATACGACGAGTGGTTCAATCGTCACGGGCGCTACGATCGCGGACCGGAGCATCGCGAACGGTGGTTCAACGAAATCGGCGTTGCCGAAGCGGCGCTGCAATCGATGGCGCCGTTCGGCCGCGTGCTCGAGCTGGCGTGCGGCACTGGTTTGTGGACACGGCACCTCGCGAATGTCAGCTCGCACGTGCGTGCCGTTGACGCGTCGCCGGAAGCGCTCGCGATCAATCGAGCGCGTGTGCATGCGGCAAACGTCGATTATCAAGTCGTCGATCTGTTTTCGTGGAAGCCATCGGAGCAATTCGACGCGATCGTCTTTGCGTTCTGGCTGTCGCACGTGCCGGCGGCGCGATTCGAGGTGTTCTGGCAGTTCGTGAGTGCGCTGCTCCGAACCCACGGCCGTGTGTTCTTCGTTGATAGCCTGCGCGAGCCTTCGTCCACGGCGATCGATCACCAAGCTCCAGATGATTCAGGGATCGGGTGGCGTCGGCTCAACGATGGACGGGAGTTTCAGATCGTCAAGATCTGTTACGAGCCGGAAGAGCTCGAACGTCGTCTGTCTCTGGTCGGGTGGCGCGGCGCAGTGCGATCCACGGGATCCTTCTTTCTGTACGGAGCCATGGAGCGGATCGAATGATGCGCCCAGGCTCATGAGAAGAATTTACACGAGTCCGTGTGACAAGAGCTCGCTGTCACACGAGCGCGGGCGATTTCGTCATGACTTGTGCAGGCGATCGATTACCCACCCATGCGTCCTGCATCGGAGGAGCCAAGTGAAGATTCTATTGGCAGGAGCGACAGGTGCGATCGGAAGGCAACTCGTTCCGCTCCTCGTGGCCGGCGGCCATCCCGTCGTCGCGAGATGGCGTGACGGGTTTCGGCAAGGGCTCTCGGCGGAACTGCCGAAGATCAAGTACCCGAAGGCGATCTGAATCATGACTGCGGACACCGGCGCGATTCAACGTTCATGCGAGTCATCAACAGCGCCAGAACAGGTTCCTGTCCTGATCGTGGGCGCTGGGGCAGCCGGCTTGTCCCTCGCGCTCCTGTTGCTCCAGCAAGGAGTTCGTCCGCTGCTCGTGGAGCGGCGTGCAGACGTCTCGTGGTACCCGCGGGCGCGCAACCTCAATTTCCGCACATTGGAGGTCTTTCGCGGCCTCGGGTTGTCCGAGGAGGTTCATCGCGCCGGCGCGCAGGCCTCACGCATCTTCGCGCGCGAGCGGCTTACGTCATCGACACAGAAACTGGTCTTTGATGCCTCGCGGCTCCTGGATACGAAGGTGCTCAGCCCCGAACCCTTCATGTCGTACTGCCCGCAGAGCCGGCTCGAACCGATCCTTCTTGCGGCGGCGCGGGAACGGGGCGCCGACGTCCGGTATGCGACTGAACTCGTTGACTTCACGCAGGGCGAGGGCGGCGTCACCGCCACCCTGCAGGATCGTTCGACCCGGGCATCACGTACCGTCAGCGCGCAGTTCCTGGTTGGCGCCGACGGTGCGCACAGCCGCGTTCGGGAAAAGCTTCACATTCCGGCTGAGGGGACGGGAGCGCTGGACGAGCACTACGTGTTCATCTACGTGCGAGGCGCGTGGGACGAGCTTGTTCGAGGTCATGAAGGGGACGCGTTCATGATCGAGAATCCTGATGTCAGCGGCATGTTTCTGCTCGCCGAGAAGAACCTCGGCATGTTCATCCTGACGCAGGGAAAGGCGGCGCAGGAACTCGCGCGCGAACAGGTGCAGGAGCTCGTGACGAAGGCGATTGGACAACCTGATATCGCGGCCGAAATTGTCGACGTCGCGCAGTGGCAGCCGGAACAGCGTGTCGCCGGGCGATTCCAGAAAGGTCATGCGTTTCTGGTCGGTGATGCAGCGCATACGATGCCTCCGAAGGAGGGACTTGGTGCGAATACAGCCATTCAGAGCGCTCAGAATCTGGGCTGGAAGCTGGCCGCCGTGCTCGGCGGCCATGCGGGGCCAGAGCTGTTGTCGACCTATGAGACGGAGCGCTATCCCGTGGCGTGGTTTGCGGCGAAATACTCCATGACGGGGCCTGGCGCTGCAGTCCTCGAGAAGACCCGAATGCAAGAAAAGGTTTCGGAGTTCTTCCCGATTGCGGGCTATCGCTATCGTTCACCCGCCGTGCTTTCCGAAGACGGTCAACCTTCGCCACCGCGCGAGATTGCGTTGCTCGATCGTGCGGAGCTGACCGGCTTGCCCGGCACGCGCGTGCCCCACATGTGGCTCGATCAGCGGTCGCAACAGATCTCCACGCTCGACCTGCTCGATGGTCGCTTTGTGTTGTTGACCGGCACCGACGGTATGTCGTGGCGCCAGGCGGCAGGGCGGACGTCGTTGGGGAGCACGTTGGCGTTCTATCGCATCGGACGTGATGGCGATCTGGGTGATCCAGAGCAGCAGTGGACGCAGCGCATGGGGGTGGCATCGGATGGCGCTGTGCTCGTCCGGCCAGATGGTTTTGTCGCCTGGCGTAGTCGCCACCTGGAGCAGGCGCCGGAACGCCAGCTCGAGGAGGTGATGAGTCGTATCTTGTGTCTTCCGAACACAGTGGAGTTGGCGGGAGGCGATGATGCGTAGCGCCGCATTTGATACTGACGTGCTGATCGTCGGCGCCGGACCGGTCGGTCTGTTTTTGGCAAACGAGTGCGCCCGCCGAGGTCTGAGATGGCGCCTGCTAGAGGCGCGCGCATCACAATCGGTCTATTCGAAAGCGCTCGCGATTTTTCCTCGCACGCTCGAGATCTTTGACATGGCCGGGCTCGCCGGTCCGTTCATCGAGGCCGCGAACCGCGTCACGTCGGTTGCTGTCATGACACATGGTCGCACGCTGGCCCACATGCGGTTCGCACCGGAGGAGAGTCCGTATCCGTTCATTGCGATGGTGCCCCAGGACGTCACTGAGAGACTGCTGGTGGAACAGCTGCAGGCCAGGCACGGAGTCGTCGAGTACGAAACGTCATTCGTCTCCGCCGTTCAGCACGAAGACGGCGTAACCGTGACGCTGGATCAGCAAGGCCGGCGCCTGACCCTGACGGCGGCGTTCGTTGTCGGCTGCGATGGCGCACACAGTACGGTCCGGCATCTCTTGAACCTGCCGTTCGAAGGGGCAACCTATGACGCGTTATTCATGCTGGCTGACGTTCAGACGAACGACACCCTTCCCGCTGACGAGTTGCAGCTGTGCCCGAGCGAATCTGGCCCGGTCGCCATCTTCCCCATGAGCGCCGCTCGCCGGCGCATCGTGGCGACGATCGAGCAGGCGGACGGAGATGCCCCGTCACTGGGCCTCGCCTCAACGGCCGCGGGGGCGATCAGTTGCTCGAGAGCTATAGCGCCGAGCGCCGCCCTGTGATCAAGCATGTGATCGAGACCACGGATCTGCTGACGAAGGCCATGGGCACGCCGAACAAGCTGGCGCAGGCTCTACGCGATGCGGTCATTCCCATGGTGTCGCGTCTGGCGCCGTTTCAGCACGCCTTCGTTCAGAGGCTGTCTGAACTCGGCATCGCCTATCGCGGGAGCCCGATCGTTGAAGGAGCCGGACGGCGGTACTTCGATGAATCGCTGCGCGGCGGCGACGGCATTCGCAGCCGCTTCCTGCTCGTGCTCGGTGTCGATGCGGACGCCGCGATCACAGAGGCCGCGAAGGCGCTCGTCCGATCGTTCGGCGACGTCCTCGAACTGCGAACGGGATCTGGCCACGGTCTGGCGCTCGTGCGGCCGGACGGCTACATCGCGTCTGCCGCGCACAATCGCAACGGCGGCGCGGCGTTGACTTCGTTCCGAGCGCTCTTGGACCGCCAGACGGGTGACACATCAGCTCCGCTCGTCAGCGCGGGCGATAGAGCCTGAGGCGCTATCGTTGTCACGTTCGGCAAGGCCGTCCGGTCCACGCTTCAGCGCGTCCGGAGATGTCCAGCGGCGGGCTGCTGCACAGTGGGCCCGGCGAGGGCTGGCCGCGCCGCATCGCGCTGCTCTTGTGCCTCAGCGTCACGATCGCGGCGCCCAACGCTCCGCTTCGCACTCGATTCGGCTGTCTTTTGGCGCGCCAGTACGCCGACGAGCACCAAGGTCACCACGATTTGCACGAAGATCACCGTCACTAACAGCAGTGGACGGCCGGCCAGGTACTCCTCTGGACCAGGAATGGCCGGCGACAGGAACGACAGGTTCGCGAGGTTTCCAAGGCTGATGAGCGCCAGGAGGCCGACTCGTCCCCGGTAGATGTACCAACAGAAGATCCCGTAGAGAAACTCGATGATGAACGCGGCGAGCGGAGCCGCCTCGTAGAGTCCCAGTCCCAGTTTCGGTGTCGACCACCCTGGCCAGAGCACGATGTCCGGAGCGTGCGTCGCGAGATCGAGGATCAGATGCGACACGATGCCGAGGCCAACGGCGCGGCCCAGGGCGGCCCTGCCGAATCCCTTCTCGATGATCAACCACGCCAGGACCCCCGCGCCCACGGGGACGGCGACCGAGTGCGAATAGGGCATGAAGGCAAGGTGAATGTCGGCGACGCTCCGAACGGTCGCCTCCGTCGTCGTGCGCTCGATGCCGAGGTAGTTCAGTCCTACCCACGCCAACTCCATGGCCTGGACCGAGATCAGCAATGGTGTCAGCGAAACTGACGGATAACGGCGCTTGATGAGCAATGCCGTGGCGGCGTGGTCGACAGCAAACATGGCAGACCTCCAATTGTGTCGTGGTGTGGTTAGCGACTGCTAACCCAACTGGCGCGAAAAAAGACGAACGCGGGCCCTTCTCGAATCAGCGCTTCAACGCGGCATATGTGCGTGAAAAGACTTCAGAATCGCCACGCACTTGCGGCTTTCTCCGGAACCAACCGGCGGCGCTGTTCATCGGCGCCGATGGGGACTATTCGCGGGAGCACTACGAATGGAAGAACGTCGTATCCTCGCGACGTGAGATAGGCGAGTACTGGCCGCACAGATCGCGCAGACACCGAAACAGGGACCGGTCGATCGCGACTCGCGATGTGCCGACCACGACCGCCCTTTCCGTGAGCCCGCATCGTCATGATTGTTGCGCGATCACCCGACGAGCATTCGGAAAAATGCGACGAGCTGGCCCCTCCAACGCATGGCCGGCCCCGCGACCACCCCGACCTGAAGCATGCGCGTCAATTCAGAGAGCGTTCCCTGAAGACTGGCGGCGGCGACGTCAGCGTTCAGCGTGGAACCTCCGCGGCGGCGTTGGGGCGCCTCGAGCATGAGCGTTCGAGCCAGGCCGATCATGGTCCGCCGCCGGACGATGGCGCCCGCCTTTGGCCAGAGGACTCGTGCGTTGTCCGACAGAAATGCGACAACCTCTGGATGGTCGTCGACGAGCGACAGCCATTGCTCGATGTACCCCGCGAGCTTGTCGTCGAACCCGTTCCCGGCGACGACCGCCGAGTGGCACCTCGCCCACATGCGGCGGTGACACGTTTCGAACAGGTGCAGCGCCAATTCCTCCTTGCTCGCAAAGTGTTTATACAACGCTGGATTCGTGTAGCCGCTCTCCTTGGCAATATCGCGAATACTCGTGGCGGCGAATCCGCGCTCGCTGAACAGCGTCATCGCTGCGCGAAGGATCTGTTGCTTGGCGGGAGGGTCTTCGTCCCGAATGTAGAAGGGAGGCGTGGTCTTCATCCTGACGTGAGGTTAGCAGTCGCTAACTCACATGTCAAGAGGACGCAGGCCGCGGGGCAGCAGCCGTCGAGCCATCCGCGCGATGCGGACGTGCGCCTGGAGCCGCAGATCGAGCACAAGTGTTCTGCCGCCGGATCTCTTTAGTCGGCGCCAGTCGTAACTCTGCAACGCCACGGCTCTTCCGCCCTGCGCGGAGATCCGGCTCCGCACTGCGCCGCCCTGACGGTGTTCAGTGACGATTAATGCGTTGCGCGATGCCACACAGCACCAGCTTCAGCACGATCGAAGCTCTCGGCCGCGCTCTGCCGGACAATTTAGTGAAAAGCGGGATGAATGTCTCGACCATATCGCGCCTCCGGCCCCGCCTGTGCATGAAGAATCCTCGAGGGATACCGGACATCAAAGAGGAGGAACTGATGAGGCGCTATGTGACCACGTTGATCCTCGCTTGCGGGTGCGCATCCTTACTCGTCACTACACCCTTGGCCCAGACGAGCGAGTCGAAGACCAAAGTAAAGGCTGAGGACGGCAAGACGGTGACTTACACCGGATGCGTGCAGACCGGAACTGAAACGCGCAGCTTCATTCTGAACAATGTCATTCCGATCTCGAAGACCGAAACGACCGGAACCTCAGGAACTGTCAGCACGACTACGACCTATGCGCTCGTGCCAGAAGGAAAAGTCGACCTGCAGGAACAGGTCGGTCACAAAGTGGAGGTCACGGGCGTGTTGATACCGGCAGGCAAGGGCGAGACGAAATACAAGACCGAGACGAAGGCGAAGGGCGCGAAAGAGGAAACCAAGGGAGAGGTGGAACGCGGCGCGGTGCCGCAGCTGAAGGTCGTGTCGGTGCGGCCGCTCGCGGAGCGTTGCTCCTCATAAAAGGGCGACGCGTACACATGGATGCGTCCGGGTGTGCCGAGCACGACCGCCTCAGCCAATTGATCGTGTGGATCTAGCTGTGGGGGAAGACAATGATTCCCGGACGCATCTCGGATTATCTCGAACGAAACGGGGCAGAGTATTCGCTCCTGTCGCACCCGACGGCGTACACGGCACAGGAAGAGGCCGCGGCCGCGCATGTTCCCGGTCAGGAATGGGCCAAGACGGTGGTGTGTTTTGCGGATGATCAACCCATTCTCGCGGTGTTGCCGGCGCCATTCGCCGTCGATTTGGACCGCCTCCAGCAAACCGCTCATGCCGCGTCGATTCGCCTGGCGAACGAGGGCGAGTTCGGGCGTTTGTACCAAGACTGCGAGCTCGGTGCGATGCCGCCACTCGGACCGCTCTACGGCCAGCGCGTGTTCGTGGACAAGCGGTTGACCACTGATCCGCAGGTGTCGTTCACCGCGGGGTCGCACCATGACGCGATCAGGATGCCGTACCGGGAATTCGAGCGGCTCGTCCAGCCGACGGTCGCCGAGTTTGCGTGTGTTCCGTCCCCCTCGTCACAAGCGCGAAGGGCGGTGTTGCGAGATCCCGTCTGCGGCGCGCGCGTTAACGAGGGCAGCGCTGTCGGACGGTCGGAACATCGCGGCCAGACGTACTACTTCTGTTCGCAAAGCTGCAAAATGGAATTCGACGACAACCCGTACGCGTACGCCACGAATTAGGCGCGCAGTGCCAGTCGGGGAGACGGTTGATCGCCGTTGACTGTGCGGATCGTGATGGCGAAAATACGATCGACAAAACGATCAACGAAACGCTGGGTGCGACAGGTCACCACGGATGCCACGCACCCGCCTGCGCGTACGTTCATGGGCTCTGCCGAACAGATCGCCCGCACGATGGCGCGCAAAGACGTCTCTCCGAAAGGCGTGGGCTCTGGCATCCGCATGATTCAGTACTTCATCAACCGCGCAGGCAAGGGCCTCTCCGCGACTCGCCGGCGCGAGCTCGAGCGGGCGAAGCGGATCCTGCAGCGCCGCCGTGCCGCAACCGGGCGACGTCGACGTGCCGCACACTGATGGACCTGCTGCAACTCGTCCGCGGCTGCACGTTCGATGACTTTCTCTTCATGCCGCAGCTGGGGATCGTGCCCAGCCGGGATCCGGCCGTCATCGATCTCACCACGCGATTCACCACGCGGATCGCGCTGAAGCGGCCGATCGTCTCCGCAAACATGGACACGATCACGCGAGCCGCCATGGCCGTCGCCCTCGCCGAGGAGGGCGGCATCGGCGTGATCGATCGGGGGTTTCGCGGCGGCGACATCGCACCCCAGATTGCCGAGGTCACGGCGGTCAAGCGGACCCAGCACGGGATCATCGCGGATCCTCGTACGATCGACGTGAGCCAGCGTGTCGCGGACGCACTGCGCCTGATGGACCACACCCGCGTCGGAACCCTCGTCGTCACGACCGGCGACAAGCGGCTTGCGGGGCTGCTCACACGACGGGATGTTCGATTTGTCAGCGGCGACGCACGGATTGCCGAGCGCATGACGCCACGCGATCGATTGGTCGTGCACGCCGGTCCGATCTCGTTCGCAGACGCCGAGCACGTGATGGCGGAGCGGAAGGTCAAGAAGATTCCGCTTGTGAAGGCCGACGGAACAGTGCTCGGGCTGATCACCGCCAAGGATTTGATCAAGCACCGCACCCATCCGTTCGCCACGCGGGACGAGCAGGGCCGGCTGCGCGTGGCGGCGGCCGTCGGCGCGACCGGTGATTACCTCGAACGCGCAGTGGAGCTGCAACACGCGGGCGCCGACGTGATCGTGATCGACATCGCCCACGGCCATTCCCGTGTCATGGACCGGGCGATCGAGCAGTTGCGCAAGCGGCTCGATGCGATACCGCTCATTGCCGGCAACGTCGGCACCGCTGAAGGCGCAGCGTTCCTGTTAGAGCGCGGCGTCGACGCAATCAAAGTTGGCATCGGCCCTGGCGGCGGATGTGCCACGCGCTTGACGACGAATTTCGGCGTCCCACAGGTTGAAGCCCTCGTGCGCTGCCGGCAGGCCGTCGGCGACCGCGTGCCGCTCATTGCGGACGGCGGCGTGAAGCGGGATGGGGCACTCGCGCAGGCGCTGCTGTTTGGCGGCGATGCCGTGATGCTCGGCAGCGCGTTCGCCGGCACGGAGGAGACGCCGGGCGAGATCGTCATGAAACCGGTGCTCATCCCCGAGTCGCAGAAAGTGGCTCGCGTACCGTTCAAGGTCTTTCGCGGGATGGCGTCGGTCGGCGCGGTTCGCGACCGGCTCGATCTGGAGGAAGCCGGTCCTCACGAGCTGGAGGCGCTCGGGGCCGAGGGACTCGAAGTGAGTGTGCCGGCCCGAGGATCCGTCCGGACGATTATTCACGACATGCTGAAGCATCTCTGCTCTGCAATCAGCTATGGCGGCGTCGGCACGCTGCAGGAATTGCGCACGGCATTCTGGTCGGATCCGGAGCGATACTTGATCCGTCTCTCGCACGCCTCGCGGAGCGAGTCGTTCGAACGCTGACGCCCCACCATCGACGGTCATAAACCACGAAGCTCACGAAGGCTGGAAGATCCGGCTGCCAATTCACTTCGTGACTTCGTGGCCTTCGTGGTTCAAAGCCGCTTGCCACCATCGGCGATCACGCGGCTCGTTTGTAGGTGCCCACGAAATCGCCCTCGGCGAGAATGTGTCCGTTCATCGCGTCGAGCGCATCCTCCTTGGACAGACCGGCTGGCCCGAGCGATTCGACGTCGAGCGCATACACGTGAAAATGGTAATGATGGACGCGGTCTTCAGGCGGCGGGCACGGGCCGCCGAACCCGCTTTTCCCAAAACTGTTCACTCCGGACGTGCCGGTCGTCGGCGGTTCGGAGAGGCGGTGCGTCGACGCAGGAATGTCGTAGAGCACCCAATGCGTGAACGTCCCTGAGGGCGCATCGGGGTCGTCGCAAATGATCGCCACGCTCTTTGCCTGTTTCGGAACATCGCTCCACTCGAGCGGAGGCGCGACGTTCTGGCCGTCACACGTGTATTTCGTGGGAATCGTGTCGTTGTCTGAGAATGCCGGTGAGCTGATTCGGAGTGCCATGGCGCGTTCTCCCCTGTTCTTTGACCCAGGCGCTCTTGAGGTCCCGGAGCGTTTCTGTTGCCCGCGCGATGCCTTGCACGATCGCATCTTCGAAGCTCTTGAGCGATGTGGAACTGATCTCTACGACTCATGCGACCGACATGATGTATTCCTTTCTCGCGGAATCGTACGCAACGATCGTGCAGGTTTGAAATGGCTCGCCTTGACCCTGCAGACGAGCTGTTCAGGATGGTGATCCGTTCAGGGTGCCGGCCCCAGCGAATCGAATCGCTCTCGCCGCTGCCCGGACAATATCGTTGAGAACGATAGGGCGCGAAACCGCGTGAAACCCGAAACGCCGGACGTCCGCAGGCGGAATCGTTCCGGTGGCCGTGAGGACGAGCACGCGATCCGGCTTCATCAGAACCCGAAGCTGATCGAGCACAACCTGCGGATCGGAGAGACCTTTCAAGTCGACGAAGGCCAGCCGCGGCTTGGATCCCGTTCTCAGATGCCGCCGCATCATCGGCCAGGTGTCCGTCGCGACCACCTGGAATCCTTCTTCGATCAGTTGTGCCCGGATGAGCGCTCGGGGCTGCCACTCAACGCTGAGAAGCACGATATCAGGCGCTTGCACGCGATTCACAGCTTCGCGATGGACTCCCCTGAGGTTACCATCGCAGACGCGTGAAGCTGAGTGAAGGATGATGGCGTCCGCATTCGTGTGCGTCCATGACCTGTTCGGCTAACGCGCGCGTGCGTGGTTGGTGGTCGCAAGGGCGAGTTTCGTCAAGAGACGGTCAACCCTCGCGTAGTCGCCAGCGTAGAGGGCGACTTGAATCTCGTCGAACAACCCATGCACCCGTCTCCGCTCAGCCGCGCGCGTGTCCCGGTTCGAACGCCCTCCGAAATCGGCCCGCGTGAGGTTCGCGAACATCGCCTTCATCGCCCTGTCTCCTGTCAGCCTCGACCAAGCAGCCGTTCGAGGTCTTCGGAGATGTAGACCTCGGCGTCCAGCCACTTATTCCGGCGGGATAGGGTGCTGAAGGATTAGAGCGGCGCACCTCATTGCCCTGCGCCCGTCCGCAGGACGCTCGCCTCAGTGCGTGCGGTCGCGCGCGTGCGCCCGGTGCTATCGATGATCGACGCGCGAATCAGATAATCCCCACCGGGAAGGCTGCGAAATTCCAAACGGACGGTTGACGGGGCATCCTTGCCATCGAGCTGAATGCGACTGCTGCGGAGGTACTCGGGCGACTCGGCCACGACGTCGAGGATGCGGTTCGAAGCGTCCGGTTCCACGTGGACACGAATCGTCAGGTTCGTCGGCGAGAACGAGTGCGCTGGCGAGACCGTCACCGTCAACCGTTCTGCGGCCATGACGGCTAACGGCGAAGACAGCAGCAACCACAAGAGCCAGACGCGGCGAGTCATCTTGACGTTCCTCGAGTTGGGATTCGCGTCACGGGTGAAGGGTGTGGACGAATTGATCGAGCTCGATGTCGTTGAGATCGGAGACGGCCCAGAACGCCATGGCGTCGTGGGTCCAATGGCGGATCTGAAACCCGCGGAGCGACCGCGCGTCGGTCAGCGTGCCGGCAGTGTCGGCGGCGGGCCAGATGAAGACGTTGATGGTGTGCAGGCGGCGTTGATACACGAGCGCGGCGACAGGTCGGCCGGCGACCTCGTCGAGGCGGCCGCCGACGAGGGGAAAGCCGAGCGGTGCCAGGTCCTCGACGGGAGGTGAAAAATCCAGCTTGCCGAGGAACCACGGTTTGACCGTGTGCTGATCGGTGGAGCGCACATCAAAGAGGTGGGCGCCCATCAAGGCGCGTACATGGCCCGCGACGACATCCTGCGCAAGGCTGGTGGTGGCCGCGGCGGCTTGCCGCGCCCGCACCATCCGCACGACGCTGTTGGTGCAGAGCGAGACGGCCACGAGCACGGTGGCGGCCAGCGCCAGCCACTGGGTCGTCACGCGCGGCGGCCGGCGCATAGTGGCGATCGCGCGGCGGAGGCGCTCGGTGGCGACATAGTATGGGACGCCGCGGATCAACCGCCTGAAGTCGGCGCGTGTGACCGCACGCTGGCGGCACGCCGGACAGGTGGCCAGATGCGCCGTCACGTCGGCCGCCTCGGCGGCGTCGAGCTCGTCGTCGCTGTAGGCGTCGACCCGCCGCTCGACATCAGGGCAGGTCACTGGTGTCGCGTCTCAGAAGTTCGTTGTTCGTCAGGGCGATCGTCCTTCGTCTCGTCTAAGACCGTGTGCGGATTCACCTGCCGGCCTTCGAAAAGCACGCATACCAACGCGCATCTTGAACGCCGCGTCCAAGTGAGGCAAGACGACTTCCTCGAATACGCGGAGGCATCGTCTTCCAGTCAGACCCGAATCACCTCAGAGTTATTCCCGAAGGCCCGCAGTCGCGTCTTCGGAATAGATCCGTGCCGCCTTCGGTCTGTATAGCTGAACGGATGTGACAGGCGCCACGATCCATCCCGAATCGTCGGCACAATCACTCGCTGAGGGAGGCTCTTATGAGGTACGTCTCGCTCGCCGGACGACAGTTATTTTCGATCCTCTTCATCGTCGCGTCGGCTGGCCATTTCAGTCAGGAGACGATTGAGGCGGCAGTCCGCCACGGCGTTCCGCTGGCAGGCCTGCTGGTTCCAGTGTCTGGCGTCATTGCGCTAATGGGCGGGCTCAGCGTGCTCGTCGGTTTTCAGACGCGTCTAGGTGCGTGGCTGCTCGTCGTCTTTCTCGTTCCGGTGACGCTGCTGATGCACAATTTCTGGTCGGCGGCGGATCCGGCGACGTTCCAGCTCGAGAAGGCGATGTTCATGAAAAACGTCACCATGCTCGGCGGCGCGCTCCTCATTAGCTACTTCGGCGCGGGTCCTCTGAGCTTCGATGCGTTTGTTCAACACCGAACGGACCTGTCGCACGAACCGCGTCTGGTGTCTCCTGTCCCTGAGGCCATGCGCTGATCATCTGCCGGCCGCGAAAGCCGCGAGCTCGAGTCGCTGCCATCGTCTCTACGCCATTCTTCGGGAGTGGACAGGGTCGGTTGCGGCGCCTCGTTTGGGCCGGCGGACGGTTCTCACCTTCCCGCTCCTGCCTCCTCCGCAGAAAAACTGATCGCCGCCATCGGACTCGAGACCAGAAACGGCGACTCCTGTCGGCATCTCGATCTTTTCCAGGACCTCACCCGTTCGAGGATCGACTCGCCTCACATCGCTCTCGTCACCTTCCCAGGTGCCATGCCAGAGCTCTCCGTCGACCCAGGTGACCCCGGTGACGAAGCGGTTGGACTCGATCGTGCGAAGAATGGCTCCTGTCTGGGGATCGACTTGATGGATCTTCCGGTCCCGATACTGTCCCACCCAGAGCGTCCCTTCGGCCCACGCGAGCCCGGAGTCACCGCCCCCGCCGGGCGCCGGAATCGTGGCGAGCACACGGCCGGTCTTCGGATCGATCTTCTGGATGCGATCCTCGGCGATCTGAAACAGGTGCTGGCCGTCGAAGGCCGTTCCGGCGTGCGCGGCGACATCGATCGAGCGCTGCATCTTCCCGCTCGCAGGATCGAAGGCGGTGAGCTTGTCTCCGGCCGCAAACCAGACGTGCTGACCGTCGTACGTGACTCCATCCACATTGTCGACACCCGGAAAGGGTCCATACTCACGGACGATCTCGGCGGGTGATCGGCGCATGCCTCAATCCTAGTCAATCGGCAGAGGAGCGGGGAGTAACAAGGTCGTCGTGAATCCCGGCACAGGCGGGGTCATCCAACGACGAGCTCGCCCGCGACCGAACGACTGCACCTTGCCTGCCGCCGCAAGCGAGTCGAGCGCCCGCTGCACGGTGCGCTGGCTCGTTCCGAGCGCAAGCGCAAGAGCCGAGCTCGACCACGACTCACCGTCGGCGAGGAAGGCGAGCACCGCCGCATGCTCCTCTTCGACGGGCCGCGCCAGCACGACGACCTCGCGTGCGCGGCGCGGCGCTCAGCGCAAAACCTCGCTTCGTCGCGCTCACGTCGGCCAGCGTTCGAAGCACCGTGCGAAGCCGCCCAACTTCGACTCGCAACCGCGCGCGGTGCGATTCATCGGCGAGCTTCGCTCCGAATGCGCGCGCGACGAGCGTGTCCCTCGCGACGTCTCCCGGCCACGCTTCGCCCAGCGCGCGTGCGATCGCGAACAACACCGGACGCGTGGCGAGCGAGATCACCTGGCGTTCGTCACGCACGACATGACGGCACGCGTCCACGACGAATGCCTTCGACGCCAGCAACGCTTCGACCTCCTCGAGCAGGAGGAGTCGCTCCTCGCCACTCGCAATCAGGCGCGCAGCGGGCGTGTTCAGGACGAGGAATGCGCTTTCGACCTCCGCCGTCAGCGCAGGGATACGTGCGTGGCGTGCCGCGCGCTCGGCGCGAGCGAGCGCAGCGCGCGCTGCCTTCGTCCGCAGGCGCCGCATCGCGATCCCCGCGACCACCAGCTCGTGGGCGGTCCTCGAGGCGGGAGGGAAAGGCGCCGGGTCGAGCTCGGCGAGCGTACGCTCGGCCTCGTCGAGGCGCCCGATCAGGAGGAGGCGCCGGACCTCGAGATACCGCGCGTGCGCGGCGTTCATCCGGTCGCCGTGCGCTTCGAGCGTCGCCCGCGCCGCGTCGAGCGCCTTCGCGGGCCAGCCCAGGTCGCGCGAGACGAGCGCGATCTCGGCCTCGGCGACGACGCACCTTGCGCGAGCCACGGTCTCTTTCGGACCGAAGGCTCGCGCAGCACTTCGCAGGAGAGCCTTCGCTCGAACGAGATCGCCGAGCTGCGCCATCGCGATGCCTCGAAGCGCGAGAGCAGGCGCATCGTCGCGCAGGGCGACTCGCTTCAATGCGCCGAGGGGATCGCCCGCTGCGAGTGCGCGCGCCGCGGCGGTGATCAGCGAGTCCATCGGAATCCCGTCACACTTGTCACTCCCATCGTTCAAATACCCGGCGCTAAGTCTATCTCGTGACCAACAACCACCCAGTCGTATCGAGAAGCGAATGGGTTCTGGAAAGAAGGAGAGAAAAATAATGACGAAGCACATGACCGGGACACGTGAAGAATGGCTTGCAGCGCGGCTCGAGCTGCTCGAGGCGGAGAAGGAGCTCACGCGGCGCAGCGACGAGCTGGCGCGGCGGCGGCAGGAGCTGCCGTGGGTGCGGATCGACAAGGAGTATCGATTCGAGACCGACGAGGGGAGCGCCTCGCTGGCAGACCTCTTCCGAGGGCGCTCGCAGCTCCTCGTCTACCACTTCATGTTCGGGCCCGACTACACGGCGGGCTGTCCGTCCTGCTCGGCGATCGCGGACGGCTTCAACGGGTTCGTGACGCACCTGGCCAACCACGACGTCATGCTGTCGGCGGTGTCGCGGGCGCCGCTCGCGAAGCTGCAGGCGTACAAGCGGCGGATGGGGTGGACGTTTCCCTGGGCGTCCTCGTTCGGCAGCGACTTCAACTTCGACTTCAGCGTCGGGTTCACCGAGGCGCAACAGCGTGAAGGGGGCATCGAATACAACTACCGGCAGCGAGGCGGCGTGGAAGGCGCGGCCGTGGCGAGGGGCCCGTCGCCGAAATGGCGGCCATGACCGGAACCGACGCGGCCACGTACACGCGCGAGAGGCCTGGCATGAGCGCGTTCGTGCTCGAGGACGGCGTCGTCTACCACACCTATTCCACCTATGCGCGCGGACTGGACGGCCTCTGGGGCATGTACCAGTGGCTCGACCGCGCACCCAAGGGGCGCAACGAGACCGGCATCTGGTGGCGCCGCCATGACGAGTACGCGAGGCGCTGAGCGGCATGTCTTCCGAACAAGCGTCCCAGCGCGCGTTCTTCGGCGTCTCAGCGCTGCTCTTCGCCGCCTGCGCGGCGGGAACGATCGTCTGGTGCGCGTCGATGTCGGCGACGGGCGGAATGCCGATGCCAGGCGGCTGGACGATGTCGATGGCGTGGATGCGGATGCCGGGGCAGACGTGGCCCGGCGCCGCAGCGTCGTTCCTTGGCATGTGGGTCGTGATGATGGTGGCGATGATGCTGCCGTCCTTGGTCCCCATGCTGTTGCGCTACCGCGAAGCCGTTGATGGGAGAGGCGAGACGCGCGTCGGTGGGCTGACCGCGCTCGTGGCGGTCGGTTACTTCTTCGTCTGGACCGTGTTCGGGATGGCTGCTTTTCCGCTAGGCGTCGCGCTGGCGGCGATCGAGATGCAGCAGCCGGCGCTGGCGCGCGCCGTACCGATCGCCGTCGGTGTGGTCGTGTTGATCGCCGGCTCCCTCCAGTTCACCGCATGGAAGGCGCGTCACCTTGCCTGCTGCCGGGAGGCACCGGGGCGCGGGCGTACGCTGGCGGCCGACGCCGGCACGGCCTGGCGACACGGCCTGCGTCTCGGCCTCCACTGCAGCTCCTGCTGTTCCGGTCTCGATGGCGATCCTCCTGGTCATCGGGGTCATGGATCTTCGCGCGATGGCGGTCGTGGCGGCAGCCATCACCGTCGAACGTCTCGCACCGGCCGGCGAGCGCGTCGCGCGAGCCATCGGGGCCGTCGTCGTTGGGGCAGGGTTGTTTCTGATCGCGCGAGCAACGGAGCTCGGATGACGCATCAACCTTCGCGCCGAGACGCTCGGCTAAAGCCTTCGCGCTACGTCCGTTGTCAAGATCAGCGCGCCGCCGCGCACGAGCACCTCGCGCCGAGACGCTCGGCTAAAGTCTTCCCGCCTTCGCTCGCCGATTGTTTGCGCGAGCTTTGGCGAGGCTCGCCGAAGCGCCTTCGGCGCGAAGGCGGCGCGCTACGTCCAGGCAAGACCGAGTGAATGCTCGGCTCAGCATCGCCCAGAAATTCCCTCTCAAATTCAATCCGAAGCGCTCCCTGGCCAGAGGTATGCTGAAAGAGCGATGGCCAACGACATCGAGCGGTCGCCACATTCGCTCGTCGGGTGGACGCAGGCCATCTATGCGCTCCACGCGTTCAGCCTGCTGACCGGCATCCTTGGCGCCGCCACCGTGGTGGGCGCGTTTCTCACCGGTTGGCCATCGATCATCGCCGTCATCCTCAACTACGTGAAGCGCAGCGAGGCGCGCGGCACCTGGCTGGAGTCGCACTTTCGATGGCAGATTCGAACGTTCTGGTTCGGCCTGCTGTGGATCTCGCTCTGCGCCATCTTCATCGTGGCGACGCTCGGCATCGGCATCCTGATCGCGTGGCTGCCTATTGCACTGGTCGGATTCTGGTTCGTTTATCGGATTGTTCGCGGGTGGCTGGCGCTGAACGATCGCCGGCCGATGTACGCCTAGGCGCGTGCCGCTGCCCGCGTCGATTCACCTGCCGGATGTAGCGCGAAGGCTTTAGCCGAGCGGGCGCGCAGCGCTCAGGAGAAGGCGAGCATCGCTCCGCCGGTCGACACCAGCAGCGCGCCGAGCGGAGCGCTCAAGCGACGACCCCACGAGACGTTTTTCTCCACCGCCATGATCCCGCCCAGGAGCAACATCCAGGCGATGCTGCCGACGCCGACGACGAACATGAGGAGCATGAGTCCCCAACAGCAGCCGAGACAGAACAATCCGTGATACGCGCCCAGGCGCAAGGCATTGCGGCGGTCGTGTTCGCCTTGCCAGTACCCGAGCACGAAAGTGAGCGGCGAGCGACACTTGTCGAGACAGCGGTACTTCAGCGGGGAGAATTGATAGAGCCCGGAGACGAGCAGAATGGCGCCGCCGCCGAACCGCGCCTGACTCTGCAGCCACCCGCTGGCCGCGGCGGCCTGCTGAATCAAAACGCCGGCGCCGTAAAACACGAATCCTGCGACAGCCCAGATCGCGAGGTATCCCAACACGACGAGCGCGACGAGGAGCGGCCGTTCCGGCTTGTGCCCGACGATGGCGTGAAAGGTCGCGATCAGGGGAACGCTGGTCGGCAGCATCATCGCGATCGTCATGACCGTCCATGAGCTGACGAACAGCAGCGCGGAACCTGTCCCGGCGTGATGCTGGTGAACGGGGCCGTGCACAGTGGCCCCGTTCTCCCACAAGACGACCCACGCGGCGAGCGACACGGCGCCGAGCGAGCCGACCAACAGCGTACGGTGCCAGCCTGCGGCTTGGGGATCGCGGTTCATGCTACGAACCGAAAACTCCCGGACACCGCGTTGTGCCCCTGCAGGTTAACGTTGAAACCGGGTGCGTTCGCCGTGTAGCTCTCGGCCTTGCCGACGTACGCCGGCGAGCCAGGAATCGTGGTGAAGATCGTGTCGTGCATTGCCGTCGCCTGCCCGGTCGCGCCCTTGAACGGCGCGAGCGTTGCGCCGATCACCTGTCCGACCTTCAGGGTGCCGTTCATCCCGTGCACATCGAATGTGATCGGCACTTGTTCGACGGCGACGACTTCGCCGACGAGTTTGGCGAGATCGGCGACCGGCCCACCGGCCTTGCCCGTCCACACTTTGATCAAGGCGTCCTTCTGTTGCGCAGTCGCCTTGTCGTCGATGTAGACACGGACCTTCCAGTTGCCTTTCAGGATGTTGCCGGGGATGTGCGCGAGGATGATGAACGAGTGTCCTGCGACGTCAACATCGTCGACGGATCCCTTGTCGACGTGCCAGCCGAGCACACCGTCGCAGGTGCCGAAATCTGGATCTTCGCCGACCCAGCACGGGCAGAGGATTTTGCACGTGCACACTTCGAGGAGGCGGCCTTCAAGGTTGTACGCCATCGTGTCCCACCCTTCCTCGCTCCATCCGGAGCAACGGTCGTTGTTGGTCGTTGATATGACTGCGACAACATCGCGGGATCCACACGACGATCGATCAGAGTGAAAATTATAGCTCTCTTATAACTTCCCCTCACGTGAGTCGTACGAGGTTTGAGCAGCTCATGCGGCGCCTCTCGCCACGCGCTGAGGTTCAGACATTCCGCTGACACACGGTTTTCACGACAGAGCGGTCGTCAAAGATCGCAGGGCTCGCCCGGTTCCACCGTAAGCGGCGTCAAAGTGACTGTTGGCAAAACCGGTTTCTGGGCGTAAAAGTGTGCCGTGGAAAGGCTGGTGGACAACCCCGCTCCGGCCACGAGCGTTCGGTGGCGGATCGTTGCGCTGCTTGCAGGCTTCAGCCTGATCAGCTACGCGCTGCGCACCAATATCTCGATCACCGCCGCAGTGATGCGTTCAGAGCTGCACCTGAGCCAACTCCAGCTCGGTCATATCTTCAGCGCGTTTCTGATCGGCTACGCCGTCTTCCAGGCGCCGGCCGGGGCGTTGGGAGACCGATTCGGGCCGCGGCTGATTCTGACGGCGGCGGCGGTGCTCTGGGGGCTCACGACTTTCATGACGGGCGCGTTGCCTGGTGTCATCGGCGGCGCGGCGGGGACGATGGCTGTCCTGCTCGGCGTGCGCTTCCTTCTTGGCATGGCCGAAGCGGCGACGTATCCCGTTGCCGTGTCCGCCGTCGGTGTATGGCTGCCGCCTTCGGAGCGCGCGTTTGCGAATTCGCTGGTCATTGCCGGGATGGCGCTCGGATCCGCGTTCATGCCCCCGGTCATCGCGCGCCTGATGGTCGCGAGCGGATGGCGGATGGCCTTCTATGTCACCTCGATTCCGGCATTCCTGATCGCCGCACTATGGTGGTGGTACGCGCGGGACGAACCGGCGCGCCACGCGGCCGTCAGGCCCGTCATCTACTGGCCGCTGCTCCGCGATCGGAACATAATGCTTCTCTCAGCGAGCTACTTTCTCGACAGCTATGTGCTCGCCATGTTCGTGTTCTGGTTCTATCTCTATCTCGTCGACGAACGTGGGTTCAGCTTCCTGAAGAGCGGCGCGTTTTCGAGTCTTCCCTGGATCGCCGCGCTGATCCTGGTGCCTGCCGCTGGTCGGTGGTGTGACCGGTTGTCGGCGAGACGCGGCGGCAGTGTGGGTCGACGCGTCGTCGCGATGACCGCGCTGGGCATCTCCTCGGTGCTCCTGTTCTGGGGCGCGCGCACACCGCAACCGATGCTCGCGATTGCGATTCTCTCCCTCAGCGTTGGCTTCTTGATGTCTACTGAAGGTCCGTTCTGGTCGAGCGCCATCGATATTTCCGGAGCGCACGCCGGCATGGCTGGCGGCATCATGAATACGGCTGGCAATCTTGGAGGAGTGGCCCAGGCCTCACTCGTGCCGCTGCTCGTGCAGCAGTTCGGCTGGATTCCTGCGCTGGCAACCGGTTCGTTGCTCGCCCTCGTCAGCGCGCTGTTGTGGCTGTTCATTCGGCCCGGTCGGTAGAATCAGAAGGAGTGCGCATGGTCCGAGCAGCGCTCGTCGCGGCCGCTGGCGGCTTGGCCATCAGTTGCGTCGCCATCTCCGCTGCGCCCCCTGGGGAGACGCGACACGTTCTCGTCGGTGTCGTGGATCAATCCGGCAAGCCTTTGGCCAATCTGCACACGGCCGATTTCAACCTCGAGGACGCCGGGATTTCGTGTGCGATCGTTGGCGTGGAGGCCGCCTCGTATCCTCTTGCCGTGATCCTGGATACCAGCAGCTATGCCAGGTCTGACTTTCGAGCGCTGCAAACGGCGGTCGAAGACTTTGTTCGGGCTGTACCCTCACGCGAGATGGCCGTGTATGCTGCCGGCGCGACGCCCTCTATCGTGCAAGACTTTACGCGGGACCGAAGCCGCGTCGTGCGTGCCATCGCATCTCAGGTTGCTGCTCCGAACGGGTCCACTCATACCCTCGAGATGATCGTGCGCGCTTCACGTGACTTGGCAAAACACAAGTCCCCCGTCGGCGGAGTCGTTGCCATCTCCGCCGGTGGCATCGAAATGAACCCGCCGGATGCACGACTGGCGTTGCGGACGCTGTTGTCCAACAACACAATGCTCAACGTCATCGAGCAGCGGTCGCTGAGTCTTGACCAGGGAGCGGCGCAGGGTGACCCAAGCGACATGTTCCGCGGCTTGACCGCACGAGCGCACGGACGATATTTTCGCGGCGCCGGCCCCGCCGTGTACCAGGCTGGACTTGCGGGGGTTGAGCAGCAACTCGGCTCACAAGTGATTCTCGAGTACATCGCACCGCCCGGAGCCACAGAAGGGCTCAGCGTGCGCGTGAAGCCGCCGGGTGTCGTGGTCATGGCTCTGCAATTCCAATGATGAGGCTGGCTTGGCATCGCGCGAGCGCGGCAGCGCTCGGACTCGTGATCGGAGTGTCTGCGCCGGCACTGAACGCACGACCCGCATCACAGGAGAATCCCGCTATCGCTGATTTGCGCAAAGCGGCGCAGCTTGGCGATCTGGAAGCCGAATACAACCTGGCGGTCATGTACGACACCGGCCGCGGCGTGCCGCAGAACTACGCGCAGGCCGCGATCTGGTATCGCCGGGCGGCGGAGCGAGGGATGGTGCGCGCGCAATACAACCTTGCGCTCCTGTACGAAGGCGGGCTCGGCGTTCGTCAGGATGACACGCAAGCCGTTACCTGGTATCGCAGGGCGGCGGATCGTGGCGATGCGCCCGCTCAGTACAACCTCGCGATCATGTACGAAAACGGCCGGGGCGTTCCACACGACTACGGCCAAGCCCTGTCCTGGTACGGCAAGGCGGCCGAACAGGGTCACGCGGGAGCGATGTACAACCTTGGCGCCATGTATTACCGCGGGCAAGGCGTCGAGCAGGACTACGTTGAAGCGCACAAGTGGCGCCACCTCGCGGCCGTCTACGCACCACCGGACGCTCGCAAGCGCTACTCCGATTCTCTCGACGCGGTTGCGAAATTCCTGACCCCTCCGCAAGTCGCCGAGGCGGAACAGCGAGCGCGCGACTGGACAACGGCGTTCCAGGCGCGCGCGACAGCTGGAAGCCAGGCGCCACCTGCGCCTCGTGCGGACGCTCCGATCCCATCGATCGCCGCGCAACAGATCTTCAAATCGGCGATCGATGTCGTCGAGGTGGAGATGACGGTCGTCGATGCTCACGGCAGGCAGGTGAGGAATCTATCGAGCGGCGATTTCGAATTGAAGGTCGACGGAAGCCTGCGCCCTGTCGCCTCTTTTACCTACATCTCGCACCCGATGGGTGCCGCAACCGCGCACGCGGCCGACGTGAAATCTCCACGGGATGCCCGGCGTATCGTCATCGCCGTAGACGAGGGCAATATCAGCGGCGGGGCGGGCCGCGGGGCGATTCAAGCGGCGCAGCGACTGCTGGGATCGCTGAATCCCTCGGACCGTGTCGCCCTTTTCGCGTTTCCGAGCGGGTCAGCGCTTGACTTCACCGTTGATCACGCCCGGGTGCAGCACGCACTTGATCGCGTGGCCGGTCGCGCTCCACGTGTGCACGGCGACTTCGGCATCGGTCTCTCCGAGCTCTTTGCGTTCGCGCCTGGCGCCAGTCAGTTCGACCGGCAAACGCAGCAGCGTGTGACCGTCAGAGAGTGCCCCGAGGGTAGACCCTCGTGCGAGGAGGAATTGCGGGCCGAGGCGGAGTTGCATCTCCAGGAACTCACCGCACGAAGTAGCGCGGCCATCGCGTCGCTCTCGGCGCTCTTCACCGCGCTCGAGCCCATCCCTGGATGGAAGACCGTGATTCTGATCTCGGAAGGGCTCAGCCTTCGGCCTGATGCCGGCAACAGCAGCGCACTCGCCGCGATTGCGACCAAGGCGGCGGCTGCTCGCGTGCGATTGGATTCGATCCTCCTCGGCGGCGATCTGGTGGACGCGTCGGATTCCCGGCCGTCGCCGTCTCCCGTACAAGATCGGGCCATCCAGGAGGCTGGACTGCGCGATCTCACCGACCGCTCGGGCGGACTGCTGTTGCGGGTCGTGGGAAAGGCAGACGAAGCGTTCGATCGTCTAGCGGAGGAGCTCTCTGGATACTATCTGGTCGCCTTTTCCGTCAAGGCGAGCGATCGCGATGGACGCGCGCACGCGATTCACATGGCGACCTCCCGCGGCGACGTCACGATCCGCACGCGCTCACAGTTTATCGTGCCGCCATCATAAGCGGTGCAGATGATTGTCAAGGACGCTGACGAACGGAGTTTCCATGGCGGTAAGAACAGCCGACGTTGTGGTCATCGGCGGCGGGATCAACGGCTGCAGCATCGCCTACCATCTGCGACAACGTGGAATCCGGAACATCGTGCTGGTGGAGAAGGGGCACGTCGCCTCGGGTCCGACCGGCCGATCGAGCGGTGTCGTCCGACAGCACTACACGACCGAAACGCTCTCGGCTATGGCGCGCGACAGCGTGCGCGTGTTCGAGCATTTCGCGGATGACGTGGGCGGCGACGCAGGCTTCGTCCAATGCGGCGTGGTGTTCCTGTCGGCAAGCGAGAGCGCGTCGGTGCTCGCGTCCACCGTGGAGATGCACCGGCGGATCGGCATCAACGAGTCGCTGCTGTCACCCGACGAGCTCAAGGCCATGGAGCCGGAGCTGTTTCTTGAGGACGTGGCGTGCGGCGCCTACGATCCGGCCGGCGGCTATGCCGATCCAACGCTGGCCGCGAACAGCTTTGCCGACGCCGCCAGGCGCCTGGGCGTCGAAATCCTGCCGCGCACGACGGTCACGGCGCTTCTCGTGGACGAGGGGAAGATCGCGGGCGTCACCACCGACAAAGGCGGCATCGCGTCCGAGGTGGTGATCAACGCGGCAGGCCCCTGGGGCGCGAAGCTGGCCGCAACCGTCGGCGTCGAGATTCCGCTCACAATAACGCGGCACCCCGTGGTCGTGATGCAGCGACCGGCTGCGTGGCGGAAGCCGACGCCGGTCTGGGGCGACCTGATCGGTGGCTGGTACTTCAAGCCGGATGGCGGCGATACCGGCATGATGGTCGGGTCCGTTCGGGACGACGATCGATCCGTCGACGCCGACGCCTATCACGACACGCCGACGCACGAAGAATTAGACGCGGCGTCGGAAGCGATCGTGCGGCGCTTTCCCGTGATGCAGGAGGGCACGGCTCGAAAGGGCTGGGCGGGCATCTATGACGTGACGCCCGATTCACAGCCGGTCATCGACCGGATCGATCGCGTTCAAGGTTTTTACTGCGCTTTCGGCTTCAGTGGCCACGGCTTCAAGATTGGACCCGCGGTCGGGCGGATCGTATCGGACCTCGTCGTGGACGGCCAGTGCAGCCGCTACGACATCAGCATCTTTCGGCACGATCGTTTCCAGCGCGGCGACCTTCATCCGGGCGGCTACAGGTACAGCATCATCGGATGAGACGCTCGGCTAAAGCCTTCGCGCTACCTCCGTCGCAGCTACGCCTCTGCGCCGCCTCGCGCCGACACCTAGAGGCCCACGCGGAACGAGAGCCCGAACGTGCGCGGCTGGTTGATCAGATAGCCGATCCGGGCGCGCGTTCCCCGCTCCTGGTCGAGCGATAGCAGCGCACGCTCGTCGGCGAGGTTGTTGACATACACGCTCGCGTCCCACACACCGCGGCGCACGCCCACTCGCAGATTGGCGATGTTGTAGGCGGGCAGCTCGGGGTTGTAGGTAAAGACGCTGGCCGTCAGAGGGCCGCCGATCGTGTTCGGCGCAAACGACAGCAGATTGAGCGTGCCGAGATCCTGATCTCCAACCTGCGTAAAGCGCGAGCCGATGTACTGATGCGTGGCGGTAATGTACGCCGTCGATCCGGTCATCACCTCCCACTGATAGGTGGCCGCGACGGCCGATTGGAATTTTGGCACGGTCGGCAGGCGGCGCCCGCTTTCGATCCCGGAGACGATGGAGACGTTCCCGCTCGCGTCAGTCGATGTGAGCGTCGACCGGAGCGTCGCGTCGTTGAAGCTCGTGGAGAGGGCGAAGTCGAAATTGCGCGTCGGCGCGAGCTCGAATTCGGCCTCGAACCCCTGGCTGCGCGCCTTCGGCACGTTGAAGATCAGACGCGACGAACAGGAGCCAGCGGTCACCGTCGCCTGCAGGTCGTGGATGTCCATCAGGAAGGCCGCGACGCTGACCGATCCTTTCCCGTTCAGCAGCCGCGACTTCACGCCGGCCTCGTAATCCCACGCCGTCTCGTCTTTCCATGTGTCACGACCGCCGAAGGTGATGAGGTCCTGCGGCGTGCACAGCGGCACGTTGAGCGGGTCGTTGATGCCGCCGAGGCGGAAGCCGCGCGACACCTGCGCGTTCAGGTTCGTATGCTCCGCCAGCTTGTACGTCGCGATCAGGCGCGGCGCGACGCCATCGGCGTTGGTCGTCCCGGGCTGCGACACCAGTGAGACGCCGGTGTTGTCGTTGCCGAAGATGCCGTCGAAGATCTGCTGCTTGTCCTCGCTGAAGTGGTAGTAACGCAGGCCGGCGGTCAGGCTGAAGGCCGGACTGAGGGGGATCGTGGCTTCACCGAAGAGCGCGAACTGATTCAGGCTGTAATCGAGGTCCGACCAGAACAGGCTGTCGGTGGGCGCGCGCAGCCCTTGGGTCGGAATGCCGGTCAGCGCCGTGAAGCCAGCGACGGGGAGGTTCTGGGCGTAGTGACGGCTCGTGTGGCTGAAGAAGCCGCCGCCCAGCCAATTCAAACCGCCCTTGGCGCCCGCGACGCGAAGCTCCTGCGTCCACACCTTCGCCGTCGTGGCATCGTCGAGCGGCGCGTTGAGCGTATAGACGTTCTGGGGCAGGCCGAGGCTGCCGCCGGTGATGCTGGAGGTCAATGCGCCGGCGTCACGGACGACCAGGATGTCGCGGTACGTATAAGACGTAATCGATGTAAGAAGGAGATCGCGACCGAGCTTGTAGTCGATCGCGACGTCACCGAGCGTGAAGTTGTCGGTGAACTTCTCCTGCAGCTGCGTGAACTGCTCGCGGTTGTCGAGCGTCATCGCAGGCCGCGTGGTCGTGAACGGATTCGCCAGGATGTTGAAGATGTCATTGCGGTTCCAGCCGTTCATGTCACTCCGCTGATAGAAGATGCGCGGCGTGATCGTGAGCCGATCGTTCGGAACCGTCTTGACCGTCGCTCGCACGCCCGACCGGAAACCGTCGTTCACGTGCTCGTCAACACTGAAGTTCGGCTGGACCGCGCCGATGAAGCCGGGGACGCGGTCGTAGTACGAGGCGACCCGCAGCGCAGACTTGTTGCCGAGCGGAACGTTGAACGCAACCTTGGCGTTGCCACCTTGGTTCCCGTGCTGGACGGTGCTGCCGTCGAACTCGGCCGACCCGCTCGTCACGTTCAGTTGCGGCTGCCTGGTGATGTACCGTACCGTCCCCGACTCCGAGCCCGCACCGAACAGCGTGCCCTGAGGACCGCGCAGCACCTCGACGCGATCCGTGTCGAAGAGATCGATATCGGGCGTGAAGAGCGAAAGCGAGATGGCCGACTCGTCGAGGTAGACACCGACATTCTCCTTGACGCCCGGCTGATCGCGGACGATCTGACCGGCCGACACACCGCGGATCGCCACCTGACTCTGGCCAGGCCCTAGGTTCTGCACGGTGAGCCCGCCGATGTTCGCCGCCACCCCCTCGAGATCCTGGACGCCGCGTTGGCGCAGCGTTTCTGCGGTCGGTGCCGCCACGGAGAAGGGCACGTCGATCAGCTGCTCCTCACGTTTCGTCGCTGTGACGGTCACCGACTCGCTCAGCATCACGTCCAGCGAAAAATTGAGCTGAGTCGCCGCGCCAGAAGTGAGCTCGAGTTGTTGTGTGGTCCTGCGGAAGCCGGGCAAGGCGGCCGTCACACTGTAGGTGCCGGCCGGAAGAGAGAGGGAGTAGGTGCCGTCGTCGCCGGTGGTGGTGCTCCGCGCCGCGTTGGTGGTCTGATTCGTGGCGCTGAGGATGACGCCTGGCAACACGGCGCCAGTCCCGTCGCGGACGACGCCGCTGATCTTTCCCTCAGGCTCCTGCGCCCAGCCCGGTGCGTCCCACACAGGGGCGACCAGCATGGCCGCGACGACAAGACACGTTCTTCCGAAAGTCATGTCGACCTCCCGATGTCTGCATCTTCATACGCCGGTACGAATGCCGCCCTCCTCGGGTCACCCGCTCATAATCGTTCGACTGGCATCGCCTCCCATCAGAATCGTGAAACGATCTCGTAAGAATTGTACAACCGTCGGGCTCGGGCTCAATTCACAACTTGAGTAATAGCGCAGGAAACTAGCGCCTCCGAGCTAACCCAACAGATGAACACCGCAGGGCGGGGGGAATGGTCAATCTCAGCGTCAGGACCGTCCGAACGTCGCTGCCGCGGCGTCCAGAATCTCATCCGACAGCTGTGGATCGTCGACCGCTCGGGAGAGCATGAGCGCGCCAACGAGCCCGGCCATCGTCGCCAACGCCTTTTCACGGCGAGTCGCCGCCGATCGGCCTGGCAGCAGTTTCTGCAGCGCCTCAACTCTCGAGCGCAATCCGTTCGTGACCGCTCGACGGACCGATCGCGGTTGACGGACGACGTCTGAGCCCAGCGCGGCGAAGAGACAGCCGCGGCCCGGGTCGTCGCGATGGCGTCGAGACAGGTACCCGCGGACGACCGCGCCGACCGACGGCCGTGGCGTTCCGGCCATCCGCTCCGCCCATCCCTCGCGCTCCAGGACGCGCGCGCAGGTTTCCGCGGCCAGCTGTTCCTTGGATTCGAAGTGGCCATAGAAGCCGCCGTGCGTCAACCCGACGCGCTTCATGATGTCGGCCACGCCGATGCCGTCGAAGCCGCGCTCCCGAAAGAGGGTGCCCGCGGCCTCGAGAATCTTCTGCCGATGCGCCGCCGCTTGCTCGCGTGTGACTCGCATGGATCGGCTCCTTCTGAACGCGTGTTGACATTATACAGGATATGCGTCATATATAAATATACATGATGAACATCATGAAACAGAGGCCGCGGGAGGACGGTCCGCGAACGATCAATCCGTGGTTCATCGCGCTGACGGTCACGATCGCGACGTTCATGGAGCTGCTCGATACGAGCATCGCCAACGTCTCGCTGCCGCACATCGCCGGCGGGCTGGCGACGAGCTATGACGAAAGCACCTGGGTGTTGACCAGTTATCTCGTGGCCAACGCGGTCGTCCTGCCCTTGAGCGCCTGGCTCAGTCGCGTGTTCGGGCGCAAGCGGTACTACATGGCGTGCGTCTCGCTCTTCACCACCACCTCCCTGCTGTGCGGGCTGGCGACGAGTTTGGGGGCGCTGATCGTCTGTCGCGTGCTCCAGGGGGTCGGCGGCGGCGGCCTCGCGCCGGTCGAGCAGGCGATTCTCGTCGACACCTTTCCCGGAACAAAGCGCGCGTCCGCCTTCGCGCTCTACAGCATGGCGATCGTGACCGCTCCGGCGATCGGTCCGATCCTCGGCGGGTGGATCACGGACAGTTTTTCCTGGCGCTGGATCTTCTTCGTCAACGTGCCGCTCGGCATCCTTTCCCTGTTGCTCACGAGCCGTCTCGTGTCGGACCCGCCGGCCTTCACGGAAGAGGTCGCCCGTGTGCGTCAGTCGGGCCGGCTGCGGATCGACTATCTCGGCATCCTTCTCGTGGCGGTCGGATTCGCCTCGCTCGAAGTCGTGCTCGATCGCGGGCAACGCGAAGACTGGCTCGAAAGCCATTTCATCGTCATCTTCCTGGCTGTCGCGGTGCTGGCGTTGACGGCCGCGTGCATCTGGGAGCTTCGCCATGACGATCCGGTTGTCGAGATCCGCCTGCTGAAGGACCGCAACTTCGCGCTCGCCAGCAGCTTCTATTTCCTGTTCGGCATCGTGCTCTTCGGCAGCACGGTGTTGATCCCGCAGCTGCTGCAAGCGCTCTACGGGTACACCGCAACCGATGCCGGCCTCGTGCTGGGGCCCGGAGCGTTCGTGATCGTCGTGATGGCGCCGCTGGTCGTGCGGCTGGTGAAGAGAGTCCCCGTTCGAGCGCTCATCATGTTGGGCTACGCGGTGCTGGGGCTGTCGATGTGGTATTTCGCGAGCTTGAATCTCTTCACCGATTACCGGCGCGAGGCGTTCGCGCGCGCGCTGCAGGGGTTCGGGCTGGCGTTCCTGTTCATTCCAATCAGCCAGCTCGCGTATTCCCAACTTCCACTCAACAAGAACAACAAGGCCTCGAGCCTGACGAACCTGTTTCGCAATCTGGGCGGCAGCGTCGGCATCGCGCTCGTGACGACGATGCTTGAACGCCGGTCGCAGTATCACCAGACGGTGCTGGTGGCGCACGTGACGGACGCCGATCCATCGGCGCAGGTGACGCTGGGCCGCTTCGTCGGGCGGCTGACCAGCGCCGGCTACACGACCGCCGATGCCATGGTCCGCGCACCGGCCCAGGTCGAGGCGATCGTCCACCGGCAGGCGACGTTTCTGGCCGGGCTCGATTGTTTCTGGCTGCTCGGCCTGCTCGCGATGATCGGGCCGCTGCTCGCGCTGGGGATCCGGGCGTTCGATCAAAGCGGCGCCGGACGGAAGGTCACATGATGCGAAACACGGTGTCACCGGTCGCGCTCGCGCTCAGCGCCCTCGTGTGCGCGGCGTCGAGTGTGTACGGTCAAACGCACGATCCGTTCTCAGGCAGCGCGGCGTCAGCGCCCGCGTCCACCACGCCAGTCGCCATTTCGCTCCACGACGCGATCCTGCGAGGCCTGCGTTACAACCTCGGCCTGATCGAGAGCACGACCGCCAGCGCCGACGCGCGGGCGATGCGTCTGCGGTCGCTCGCGGCGTTGTTGCCCTCGGTGTCCGCGCGGGCCGCGCAGGTGTACGAAAATCTCAGCCTGAGGGAGTTCGGTCTGACTCTGCCGGGACTCCCGCCGGTGACGGGCGGCTTCGGGTTTCAAGACGTCCGCGTGAGCGTCTCTCAATCGATCTACAACGGCGAGTTGCGCAACCGCTATCGGTCCGATGTGGCCGCGGAGCGCGCAGCGAGCTTGAACGCGCGCGATGCCCGCGACATCGTGGTCTTCGCCGTCGGGGCCGCGTACCTGAAGATCGAAGCGAGCAGCGCGCGGCTCGACAGCGTCGTGGCGCAACTGGCGTCGGCGCAGGAGCTCGACCGCCTTGCCGCCGACCGCGTGCGGGCGGAGCTCGCGCCGGAGATCGACTCACTCCGGGCGCAGGTCGAGCGGCAGACGGCCGAACAGCGCGTCATCGACAGCCGCAATGATCTCGAGAAAGACAAGCTGACGCTCGCGCGCATGATCGGCGTGGCCGTCGACCAGAGCTTCACGGTCGATCCGCCGGCGCCGCCAGAGCTTGTGACGGGGCTGACGGAACAGTCGGCGCAAGACGCCGCGTTTCGCTCGCGCTCGGACCTGACACGTGCAAAGGCGAACAGCGACGCGGCGGAATTCGCCTTGCGCGCGGCGCGCGCGCAGCAGCATCCGAGCGTCGGCGTCACCGCAGATTACGGGGGCGGCGGCGACCGCACGAGCTTCAACGAGCTTTACACGGTCGCGGCGGCAGTGTCGATGCCGCTGTATACCGGCGGCCGCATCCAGGCAGACGTCGCGCAGGCCCAACAGGATCTGAATCGACGCCGCGCCGAGTACCGAGGATCTGCAGGGGCGTGTGGCGTACGACGTCCGCGTCGCGTGGCTGGATCTCGAGGCATCGGGCTCGAGCGTCGCGGTGGCGCGCCAGAACAAGGAGCTCGCGGACCGCGCGCTCACGCAAGCGCAGGATCGCTATGCGAACGGCGTCACCAACTATCTCGAGGTCGTCGAAGCGCAGGAGGCGGTGGCGCACGCGAACGAGAATCTCGTGACCACGGTGTACGCGTTCAACGTCGCGAAGCTCGCACTGGCGCGCGCCATCGGCGACGCTGAGACCGACGTGAAGGAGCTCATCCCACAATGACGATCAAGATGCCGGTTCAGTTGAGGCCCCGATTCTTCGGCGCCGCCTTCGCGCTGCTGGTGGTCGGCAGCGCGCCGGCGCTCTGGCTGCACAGCCGCCATTTCGAATCGACCGACGATGCGCAGATCGAAGGTCATTTGAATTCGGTCAGCGCGCGCATCTCGGGAACGGTGGCGCGCATCAACCCGAATGTCGAGAACAACCATTATGTGGAGGCCGGCACAGTCATCCTCGAGTTGGACCCGGGCGACTACGACGTCGCGGTGGCGCAGGCCCGCGCCACCTTGCAGATGAGAGAGGCGACGGCCCACGCATCCGCTCTGCAGGTGCCCATCGTCCACGCGAGCGCCTTTGGCCAGCTGGCGCTCACGCGCGCGAGCGAATCCGAAGCCGTCGACAGCGTCGCGGTCGAGGAAGCGAACCTCGCGGCCGCGGAGCACCGGGTCGAGCGCGACGTGCTGGTCGCGGCGCGTGCGGAGCGCGATCGCCAGCGGTATCTGGCGCTTGTCGAGAAGCGGGAGATCTCCCGATCCGACTACGACGCGCGCGAGACGGAAGCCCAGGCGGCGACTGAAACCCTGGAAGCCGATCGCGCGAGCGTCGTCGCGGCGCAGAGAAAGGTGGCGCAGGCCCGCAGCCGCGTCGCGCAAAAACAGGCGGACGTGTCATCCGCACGAACGGCGCCGCAGCAGTGGTCGGACGTGAAAGCGCGATCGGCCGCGTCGACGGCGCAGGTCGGGCAAGCGGAGGCCGACCTCCGCAGCGCCGAGCTGAATCTGAGCTACACAAAGATCTGCGCGCCGGTGAGCGGCATCGTCGGGCGCAAGACCGTGGAGGTCGGTCACCGCATTCAGCCGGGTCAGGCGCTGATGATCATTGTGCCGATCGACGACTTATGGGTGACGGCGAATTTCAAGGAGACGCAGTTGCGGTTGATGCGGCCGGGGCAATACGTCGACGTGCACGTCGACACCTTCGATCGCGACTACGCCGGAACAGTGGAGGAGATGCCTGGCGCGGCGGGAAGCCTTTTCAGCTTGCTGCCGCCGGAGAATGCCAGCGGCAACTTCGTCAAGGTCGTGCAGCGCTTGCCCGTACGCATCCGGCTGGCCCTCGGCGAAGACGCGGAGCATCGGCTCCGCCCGGGCATGTCCGTCGAGGCGCGCGTGCGCGTGAACTGAGGAGACGATGACGGTTCATCCATTGATTTCGACGGTGCTCGCGGCAAGACCTGCTTCGTCTTACGCGGCGAGCATGCAAAGGCGCGTTGACCGGCAAAGGAGAAGGACATGGGTAAGCTCGAAGGAAAAGTGGCACTCGTCACCGGCGGGAGCAGCGGCATCGGTCTGGCGACCGCGAAACAGTTTGCGAGCGAAGGCGCATTCGTCTTCATCACCGGGCGTCGGGGGGAGGAACTCGCTGCCGCGGTCAGGGAGATCGGAAGCAATGCGACCGGCGTGCAGGGCGACGTGTCGAACCTGGCCGATCTTGATCGGTTGTTCGAACAAATCACGCGGGAGAAGGGCACGCTCGACATCGTGTTCGCCAATGCCGGAGTGGCTCGATTGGCGCCGTTCGGCCGCATCACGGAAGACCTGTTCGACTCGATCTTCGGCGTCAACGTGAAGGGCCTGCTCTTCACGGTGCAAAAAGCCCTTCCGTTGATGCCGGACGGCGCCTCCATCATCTTGAACGCGTCAATCGTCGCCAGCAAGGGACTCCCGGCGAACAGCGTCTACAGTGCGACGAAAGCGGCCGTGCGTTCGTTTGCGCGCACGTGGACCACGGACCTGAAGGATCGTCGTATTCGCGTCAACGCCGTGAGTCCGGGCTCCATCGACACGCCCGGCCTCGAGGGTCTTCTCGCTTCGTCGGAGATCGGCAAGGAGCGCGCGAAGATGATTTCCGCTGCCATTCCGCTCGGCAGATTGGGCACACCGAACGAGATCGCGAAGGCGGTCGTGTTTCTCGCATCCGACGACAGCAGCTATGTCAGCGGAGCGGAGCTGTTTGTCGATGGGGGCTTTGCGCAGGTGTAAAGGTCATCTCGACTTCTCGTCGACCAGCGCCTCGAGGATCGCCACCAGGGTTCGCTGCTGCTCGAGAGAGAGCCGCGACAGCGGGAGAGACCGTCCCGCCATGCGCCGCAGCAGCTGCGTCCGGACCCGCGAGCCGGTTGGCGTCAGCTGAAGGACTTTCACGCGGCGGTCGTGAGCGGAAGGCTGGCGCTGAACGAGACCGCGGGACTCCAGCCGATCGATCAATCCGGTGACGTTCGAGGCGTCACACGAGAGCGTGTCGGCGAGCCGGCTCATGGGCAGGGGACGCCCCGGCTCGATCAGGTGCAGCACGTGGCACTGCACGGGCGAGAGGTCGAACTCCGCGCCCGATGCCGGCAGGTGCGCTCGCTGCGCGAAGAAAAATCTCATCAGGAGCTGCCAGGCCCGACAGGCATCACCGTCCGTTCGATGCATCCCGGCATTATACTTGATTATATAAATAGTTTACTTTCTAAAGTATTTCGGTTATATTGAGCGCACTATGAACAGGTTCCGAATCGTTCCTTTGGATGACATGGTGGCGTTTCCGGGCATGCCGGTCACGCTGCCGGCCGATGTTGGCAGCGACGAACGCGTGCTCCTGGTGCCTCGCCAGGACCACACCTACGCGCGCGTTGGCGTCGTCGCGGAAGTGTCCGACCGCGTGCGACTCGCCGGCCGCGGATTCGCCGTATCGCTGATGCCCCTCCATCGCGCGATCCCCGGCAGCGCCGGCGCAGACGAGGACGGCGTGCTTCGGGTCGAGGTCGAATCGCGTCCCGACGTCGCACCGCCGGCCACGCTCACCCGCGAGCTCGAACGCGAGTACCGTGCCGTGGTCGAGGAGATTCTCGAGTTGCGGGGCGACGACGGGCGGATCCGCGCATTCGTGCGGTCCATCACCGACGCGGGCGCGTTGGCCGACACGGCCGGCTACTCGCCGGATTTGAACATCGCGCAGAAGCTCGAGCTGCTCGAAACGTTCGATGTCGTCGAGCGCCTCACGCTGGCGCTCCGCTTTCAGCGAGAGCGGCTGGCAGAGCTCCAGGTGCGTAAACGTATTCGAGACGATGTCGAAGACGGCGCGCAAAAACAGCAGCGGGAGTATTTCCTGCGGCGTCAGATGGACGCCATTCGCAAAGAGCTTGGCGAAAACGACGGCTCCGTCGGCGACGAATACCGTCAGAAGATGTCAGAGGCGAAGATGCCCGACGCGGTCCAGCAGCACGCCGAACGCGAGCTCGCGCGGCTCGAGCGCATGGGCGACTCGAATGCCGAATCGGGCATGATTCGGACGTATCTCGACTGGCTGCTCGCCGTCCCGTGGGCGAAGCGGTCCGAAGAGCGGCTCGATCCTCTGCACGCCCGAGCGGTGCTCGACGCGGACCACGAAGGCCTCGACGATGTGAAGCGGCGCATCACCGAGTACCTGGCGGTCCGCAAGCTCCGAACGGACCGCGGCATGACCGAGAATCGCCGTTCGGGGGTGATCCTCACGTTGATCGGACCTCCTGGCACTGGCAAGACCTCGATTGGCGAGTCGATTGCGCGAGCCACCGGGCGGGAGTTCGTCCGGATGTCGCTCGGCGGCGTCCGCGACGAAGCGGAAATCCGAGGCCATCGCCGCACGTACATCGGCGCGCTGCCCGGGCGGCTGGTGCGCGCGCTGCGCGACGCCGGCACGATGAATCCGGTGATCATGCTGGATGAGGTCGACAAGATTGGCGCGGACTGGCGCGGCGATCCGTCGGCGGCGCTGCTCGAGGTGCTGGACCCGGCGCAGAATCACGCGTTCCGGGATCACTATCTCGACGTCGAACTCGACTTGTCGCACGTGTTGTTTGTCGCGACGGCGAACGTCGCCGACACGATTCCACCGGCGCTGTTCGACCGGATGGAAGTGATCCGGTTCGATGGCTACACGACCGACGAGAAGGTGGCCATTGCGCGCGGGCATCTCTGGCCCCGTCAAGTCGAGCGGAATGGCTTGCGCGTCGACGAAGTCACGGTGCCAGATGACGTACTGCGGCACATCGTCACCGACTACACGCGGGAGTCCGGTGTCCGGCAGCTGGAGCGGGAGCTTGGAACGCTGCTTCGGAAAACGGCGACCCGCATCGCGTCAACCGACGAGACCGCGCTGGTGGCGATCGATCGCGCGGCCGTGCACGACGCGCTCGGGCGCCCGAAGTTCTTCCACGAGGCGGCGGTCCGCACCGCAACGCCCGGCGTGGCGACGGGCCTTGCCGTGACGGGAGTGGGCGGCGATGTGTTGTTCGTGGAAGCGGCCTCCATGCCTGGCAAAGGCGGGTTGGTGCTGACCGGGCAACTCGGAGACGTCATGAAGGAATCGGCGCGCATCGCGCTCACGTATGTGAAGAGTCACGCGTCCGAGCTGGGCATCGACGAGCATGCGCTTGACGGGCGGGAGCTGCACGTTCACGTGCCGGCCGGGGCGATCCCGAAGGACGGGCCGAGCGCGGGGATCACGATGGTGACGGCGATTGCGTCGTTACTGACCAGACGATCGGTCAAGAGCACGGTCGGCATGACCGGTGAGGTGACGCTTCAGGGCCGGGTGTTGCCGATTGGCGGTCTGAAACAGAAGGTGCTGGCCGCCCACGCCGCGGGTCTCACCGAGGTGATCGTGCCTGAGCGCAATCAGCCCGATCTCGACGATGTTCCGTCCGAGGTGCGCGATCAGATGCAATTTCACATTGTCGGGTCCGTGGATCAGGTGCTCGCGCTTGCGCTGGAACCGACTGCACTTGCGATGGCTGCGTAGGGGATAGGATAGTTGGGCGACGACAGGAGAACGTGGCGATCACTGCGCGCCGGGCTCTCGCGTTCATTCGTCAGCACGGTGTCGTGCTCGAGTCGGCGCGAGGGCCCGTCCCCGCGCTGACTCACGTCATCGCCGGAGAGCCGATTCGGGGTAGCCGCTGCCGCGCCGGACGTGTGCCGTCAGGCCGGCCGCCGTCCGGTCATTGCGCCGTCGCGACGCGAGCGCCCCATCGTGCGGGCGGCACCCCGTAGACGCGCGTGAACATGCGCGTCATGTGGCTCTGGTCGCAGAATCCGGCAGCGTGCGATGCCTCCGCAAGTGAGCGGTGCCGACGGATCGCGCGGCGCACCTGATCGAGCTGTCGCATCGTGCGGTAGCGGGTCGGACTGGTACCGAAGGCCGCCCTGAATTGCCGTGCGAGCGTCCAGCGGTCGAGGCCCGTGGCCCGCTCGAGTTCCGCTGCCGAGTGGGGCGTAGCTGGCTCCGCGGAAAGCAGCGCCCGGGCGCGTTCCAGGGCCGCAATCGGCAGCGCCGTTCGCGGCGAGCGGGATCCCGAAGTCTCAAGCAGGAAATCGGCAATCGCCGTGACGACCTCCGCGAGCGCCATCTCGTCGAGGACGTCGTCCAGATCCCACGCCGGCGACACGCGGCGTCGCTGCGCGTCGGTCAGCCGCACCACGGGATCCGTCACGAAGGGCAGCGGCGCCCCGCCGAGTTGGGCCTGCACCAGCGACGGATCGACGTACGCGATGCGGTAGGCAAACGGCGCCGCGGACCCCGAGCCGCCGTCATGCAGTTCGTCGGGGTGAAGCACGTGGCACTCGCCGGGCAGGCACTGGCGCTGCGCGCCCCGATACCTAAACGTCTGCACGCCTTCGAGCGTCAGGCCGATTGCGTACGAGTCGTGCCGGTGGGGCGAGAAGGCCTGGCCGACGAAGCGAGCCTCCACGCGTTCGAGACCGTGCGCGCTGCGTCCGAGGCGCATGTACTCTCGGGTGCCGTCACCAGCAGCGTCGCGCAGGACCCCTTGGGAGCTCTGGCTGGATGGCGGTCGCGGATCCTCCGTCTTCCGCATCCCTAGAGCCTACCAAGAGCACGACTCGAATTGCACGCCCCCGCCGATCACAACCGTTCAAGACCCACGCCGGCCATCTGCCTACAGTGGTGACGTGATCTTCACGGGCACGCCCAGCAAGACCCAGCGCGTCGATCGCGGCGACACGATCGAGGTGACGATCGGCGGGGTCGGCACCTGGCGCAACACCGTAGTGGGGGCCTCGCGATGAGTGCGGAGTCGGTGCGCGCGTTCCTGGCCAGCGCCGCGCCGGATGTCGAGATCGTAGAGCTGCCGGCGAGCAGCCAGACACACACGCTGTCGGCAGCGTGGGCCATCCGGGCCGCGCAGATCGCAAAGACGTTGGCGTTGAGCGTGGGAGGCCGCTCGGTGCTGGCTGTCGTGTGCGGAGACTCGCGGCTCGACAACAAGAAAGTCAAGGCGGTGCTCGGCGGGAAAGCGACGATGCTCGCACCGGAGGAAGCCGCGACGATCACGGGACACGTGCTCGGGGGCGTGTGCCCGTTTGGCCTCGCCACGCCCATGCCGATCTACTGTGACGTGCAACTGCGCGCGTTCGACGAGGTAGTGCCAGGGGCGGGGTCGACGCATACGGCACTGCGCATCGCCCCCGACCGCATGGCCGCCCTGACCGGCGCGCAGTGGGTGGACATCTGCGTCGTCACGACGCAGGGCCTGGCGGACTCGTCCGATGGCCGCCGGTAAGAAGCGACTGCGTCGGCCGCCGTTGACGCGGACGCTCGTGCGCACCGATATCAACGTCGACCGCACGGGACTCCAGATAGGTGCCACACAGCAATCTGAACACAGCCGAGAACAGGAGATTTCTATGCGAACGGTTCGAACGAGAACGATTGCGTGCGCGGTCGCGATGGCGGCGGTGCTAAGCCTTGTTCCGCTGCACGCGCAGACCACGCAGGCGGCTTTGTCCAAGGAGGCAGGGACGCTGTCCGACAAGTTCGCCGGCCTGGCGCGAGTCATGGCGGGCAAATACGACTGGAAGCCCGGTGAGGGTGTGCGTTCCGTTGGCGACGTCTTCAACCTGATCGTGACGGAGAACGGCCTGCTCGGGGGAACGCTTACTGGCGCGGGTGGGGGCCGGGGCGGCGGGCGCGGAGCACAGGTCGTCGAGCCGGAAAAACTGCAGGAAGCACTGAAGACCTCCTACGCAAACCTGCAAAAAGCCATCGAGGGACTCTCGGACGCCGACCTGAAGGCGCCGGTGAAACTGTTCGGCAGGGATATGACCAAGGAAGATGCCGTCCGCTACCTTTTCGGTGACCAGCACGAACACCTCGGCCAGTCGATCGCCTATGCGCGCTCCAATGGCGTCGTACCGCCATGGTCGAAGTAAGAAGAGACTCTGACGTCCTGCGGAAGCGAGCAGGGGATCGCTCGAACGCCGCGGTACGGTTCCCCTCTTTGCGGTCTTTTGGAATTTGTATTCGATATTAGCCACTGGAGGGGGTTTGGGATGACCACGTTATTGCAGGACATGCGGTACGGACTGCGAGTGCTTCGGAAGAGTCCGGGTTTTACGATCGTCGCGGTGCTGTCCCTGGCTTTGGGCGTGGGCGCGAACACGGCGATTTTTAGCATCGTGAACGCGGTTCTGTTGCGTTCGCTTCCTTTTTCCCATCCGGAGCGTCTGGTGAAGATCGTCGCCAGCAATCGTGGGGTGGGCGCGCGGGATATCGGGCTCTCCGTTCCCGAATTCGACGATCTCAGGTCAAGGGCGGGCGTCTTTGACCAGGTGACGGCAACCCAAGGTGGCCCGACAAACTTGACCGGCGCAGAGCGTCCGCAACGTTTCGAACTGCTGGAGGTGAGTCCTAACTATTTTTCCATGCTCGGCACTTCCGCGCACATCGGACGGGTGTTTGGTCCGAGTGACGAAGCGCCGGGTTTCGCGGAAGCGGCCGTAATCAGCGACGGTCTCTGGGCCCGCGGGTTTGGCAGAGATCCGGGAGTTCTGGGGCGAAAGATACGACTCGACAATGATCCCTACACCATTGTCGGCGTTCTCCCGCCCGGATTCCGCCATCCGGGCAACACGGTTTCGACGGATGTCGAAATATGGGTGACATGTGGATTCAGGGCTGATCCCTTCCCGAAACCAGAGCGCAGCCTGCGGATCTTGCCCGGAGCAATCGGACTCTTGAAGCCCGGAATCGGCCTGGAGCAAGCGCAATCCAGGTTGGACGCGTTCGCGTCCCAACTGCGGGCGGAATACGCCACCGACTATCCGGCGGGGTCGGACTGGTCGATTGAAGCGGAGCCGTTGCAGGACTCGCTGGTGGGCAATGTCCGGCCCATGTTGTTGGTGCTGATGGGCGCCGTGGTGCTGATCGTTCTACTCGCCTCAGTCAACGTTGCGAATCTGCTCCTGGCCCGGGCTTCCGGGAGACAACGAGAGGTAGCCGTACGGCTGGCGCTGGGGGCGAGCCGTGCGCGGATGATTCGTCAAATGCTCACCGAGTCGGTGATTCTCTCGCTGGTCTCCGGCGTGGTCGGTGTCTTGACCGCAATTGCCGCTTTGCATTTTGTACAGTTTCTACCCGTCCAAATTCCCCGGCTGGCCGAGGTGCAGGTGGATTGGACAGTGCTGTCTTTCGCCTTGCTGGTTTCCCTGCTTGCTGGGCTAGGGTTTGGATTGGTTCCAGCTCTGCAATCCTCCAAAGCCGAAATTGCCGTAGCCATTCGGGAAGGAGCCCGAGGCTCGGGCACCAGTGGCAAGACCAACCGGTTACGCGGTCTGCTGATTGCCTCAGAAACAGCCCTGGCGGTGGTGCTCATGGTGGGAGCGGGTCTGCTCTTGCGCACGTTCTGGGGACTGCTGCAGCAAAATCCCGGTTTCAATCCATCAAGAATTGTCGCTGCCAATGTCTACCTGCCGGTGCCCAACAACCCCGACTTGGATCGCTACGCCAAGCCCGAAATTTTCAACACCTTTGTGCGGGAAGCGGTGCGGCGCGTGGGTACTCTTCCGGGAATTGATCTCGCTTCGATGACCACTGATTTACCAGTCGCCCACTTGTCGCGGCGACGCCCCGTCAATATTGAGGACCGTCCGGACGAATCTGGCAAAGGCCTGTTTTCTGAAGTCACCAGTGTGACTCCTGACTATTTCAAGGTGTTACAGGCTTCGTTAGTACGCGGACGTTACTTCACGGAAGACGATGATGCCGACAAACAGCCGGTGGCAATCGTCGATGAAAGCACAGCTCGGACCTACTGGCCGGACCGCGATCCCATTGGCCGCCGTTTGAGCATGAGGAGCCCTAGGGGCGCAGCCAACCCGCCGTGGTGCACCGTGGTTGGCGTGATCAAGGACATCAATAGTGATGGCCTCGACGAATCCGGAGCTCCCCACATCTACCGACCGATCTACCAGTTTCCAGGATCCAGGGCTTTCACTAAAAGCGTGACGGTCCGGACCTCTTTGTCCGCCACCAGCCTGGAGCCGCAGATACGTCGTGAGATACAGGCAGTCGATCCCGATCTGCCGGTTTTCAATGTCCGTACGATGAATGAGGTCATTGACGGTTCTCTGGCTTCGCGTCGCTTCTCCGCGGAATTGGTGGGCGTGTTCGCAATCGCCGCGCTTCTACTCGCGTCCGTGGGAATTTACGGTCTGTTGGCCTACATGGTGGGTCAACGGTCGCACGAGATTGGAGTGCGTATGGCGCTGGGAGCCATGCCCTCGACGATTGGGAAAATGATTGTGAGCAGGGGTGCGGGCCTGGCCAGCATCGGAGTGGGGATCGGCCTGATCGTGTCGGGAATCATGGCTCCGCTGATTTCAAGTGTGCTCTACGGAGTGAGACCGCTTGATCCGGAAGTGTTTATCGCTGTGCCGGTGATCCTCATGGTCGTTGTACTTTTGGCGAGCTACATCCCGGCGTGGCGCGCGGCCAGAGTGAACCCGATCGTCGCCTTGCGTCGCGAGAGTTAGAACAGCAGGATTAGGGGACTTTGCAAGCAAGTAGATCCGGGATCCTATACTTTGTCAGTTAGCTAATCCTGGAAACGCGACTGCACTCGAATGCACGCCTATGAGGATGAGCAGCACGCCTGAAAACCAAAACGCCATGCAAACTGCATTTAGCCTGCCTGAAACCATCGTCCTGCTATCGCGCACTCCGTCAACGTTGAATACGTTCCTCCGCGGCCTGCCCAGCCGGTGGGTGGCTGCAAACGAAGGCTCTGATAGCTGGAGCGCTTTCGATATCGTGGGACACCTCGTCATCGGTGAGCGCACCGATTGGATGCCCCGTGCCAGACGCATCCTCGAACACGGTGAAGCCATCCCTTTCGATCCCTTTGACCGTTTCGCTCATGAAAAAGAATGCCGCGGCAAGTCTCTCGAAGAGTTGCTCGATGAATTCGCAGCGCTCCGCGCGCACAATGTGGCCGCCCTCGAAACTCTCCACCTGTGCCCGGCGGACCTCGCGAAAAAAGGCACACATCAACGGCTCGGAACCGTCACGCTTGCTCAGCTCTTAGCCGCTTGGGCCGCGCACGATCTCACTCACCTTCATCAACTCTCCCGCGTAATGGCCTACCAATATCGCGATGCGGTCGGCCCTTGGACTGCCTTCCTCGGCGTCATGCACTGCACCGGCCACAGCGCCCCGTGAGGCGAAGACGAACCCAAGCGCCGTGAGTTTTCGGCGTAGCTCCCTCTCCTGCCGTTACTTGCTCACAAAGCGAGGAAGACCCATCAAACCTGAGTCAGAACCTGATTAATCATTCGGAGCGCAAAGCCACGATCGGATCGACGCGTACGGCGCGCGTCGCGGGGAGGTAACAGGCAATCACCGCAACGCCGAACAGGATGATGCCCACGATGCCAAAGGTCAGCGGATCGGTGGGTGACACGTCGTAAAGCAGACCCGCCAGCGCGCGCGTGAGCAGCGACGCGGCGGCCAGCCCGATGCTGACGCCGAACAGCGCCAGTTTCGTTCCCTGCCCCAGCATCATGCTCATGATGTGACGGCGGTCCGCGCCGAGCGCCATGCGAATGCCGATTTCGTGCGTGCGCTGCGACACGAGGTAGGAGATCACGCCGAAGATGCCGACCGCGGCCAGCATCAGCGCGATGGCGCCGAACGCGCTCAGCAGGAACGTGCGAAATCGCTCCTGTGCAATCGACTGGTCGAGCGCATCCGCCAGCGGGGCGATGTCCGTTACCGGCAGGTTGTTGTCGATCGCAGAGACCGCCTGGCGAACGCCGGCCGCTACACTCGAGGCGCTCAACGAGCTTCTGACGACGACCTCCGCTCCCCAGAGGGGCGCCTGGACGAACGGCACGTACATCATCGGGCCGGGCTCCCGGCTCAACGCGACATCGCGCACGTCGCCGATGATGCCGACGATTTCGCGCGACACGTCACCGTTGGGCGGAAATCCGAATTGCATCTGCTTTCCGATGGGGTCCTGGTCGGGAAAATACCGCCGCGCGAGCGTTTCGCTGATGATGGTCACCTTCGGACTGGAGCTTTCGTCCTGCTCCGAGAAGAGCCGGCCTCGCAGCAGCGGAATGCGCATCACTCGAAAATAGTCGGGGCTCACCGTGGCGTAGTCGGCACTGGGGGATTGGCTGGGCGGAACCGGACGAGCCCCGACGATGGCGAATGGGAGGGTGGCGGCACCCTGCCGGTCCATCGGAAGCGGCGCGCCGAGGGCGGAATCCTGCAGCCCTGGCTGCGATCGTAGTCGCAGCAGCAAGTCGCGCGAAAAGGCCGACCACTGCTGCGGTGTCGAATACAGGAACCGCGGAAGCGATATCTCGGCCTCGATGATTCGTTCGGGATCGAAACCCGGATGCACCGATGTGACGAGCGCCAGGCTGCGGATAAGTAGCCCGCTGCCAATCAGGAGCACCATCGCGAGCGAAATTTCCGCGACCGCGAGCGCGCTCTTCGCCAGCCGGCCGCCGTGCTGCCCCGTACGCTCGCGGCCATCGTTGATGTTCGCCTGCTGTACCGTGGACGGGGTCGCGAGAAGCGCTGGACCCAGTCCGAAGGCCAGCACCGCGGCGAGAGACAGCACGAGCGCGAACACCAGGACCGGCCCTCCAAGCTGAATCGAACCGATCCGAGCGATCTCGAGCGGCACGAAAGGCTGGAGGATCCTGATAGCCGACGCTGCGACTATCACACCGGCCGCCACCCCGAGCGAGCCCAGCAGGGCGCTCTCGGTCAGCACCTGGCGAACGATTCGGGCGCGCGTCGCCCCGAGGGCGATTCGCATCGCAATTTCTCTCTGTCGAGACGCCGCCCGCGACAGCAGCAGGTTCGCGATGTTGGCGCACGCAATCAACAGGACCAGGCCGACTGCCCCCAGCAGAATCAGCAGCGCGGGTTTGAGGTTTCCGACAACCGCCTCGCGATAGGGCTCGAGGCGGATCGTGAATCCCGAATCCTGAGTCGGAAACTGGGTCGCCAGCCGTCCAGCCAGGATCGTCATCTCCGCCTGAGCCTGCATGAGCGAAACACCCGGCTTGAGCCGACCGATACCTGAGACCACTCGCGTACCGGGCAGAGATACCAGTGGCCCAAACAGCGGGTCCTGCGCGATCGGTATCCATACGTCCTGATGCGCGGCGCCGTCCGGGTAGCGGAAGCCTGCCGGCAGGATTCCCACGACGGTGAAGGAACGCATATCGAGCGTGACGGATTGCCCGATCAGGGCGGCGTTGGACCCGAACCGGCCGCGCCAGAGCGCCTCGCTCAGGACCGCCACGGGCGCCGCGCCGCGCTTGCCATCGTCGGGCAGCAACGTGCGGCCGGCCAGAGGCGCTGCGCCCAGCACGGGAAATATCTCCGGTGTCACGGCCGCCGTGTTCACGATGAACGGCTCGCCGGCGCCGGTCACGGTGAGATCGTGAAAGGCATTGCCCGCCAATTCGCTGAACACGCGGTTGTGCTCGCGGCAGTCAGTGAAGTCCCGGTATGAGATGCTCGACAAGGCGTCCGGCTGTTTCAGCGGCACGTTGAATACGAGGACCAGCTGGCCGGGATCAGGATAGGGAAGCGAGCGCAGAAGCACGGCGTCCACGATGCTGAAGATCGCCGTGTTGGCGCCGATGCCGAGGGCGAGTGTGAGGACCACGACAGCGGTGAACCCGGGAGACCGCCGCAACGTTCGGGCGGCGTAACGCCAGTCCTGGGCGAAGTCCTGGATCCAGTCCACGCGGCGGGCGTCGCGGCACTTCTCTTTCGTCTGCTCGACGCCACCCATGTCGAGGAGCGCCCGGCGCCGCGCGTCCGCCTGTGCTATACCGGCGCTGACGTATTGCTCGGTCTTGCGGTCGATGTGATCCTGCAGCTCCTCGTGCAGTTCCTCATCGGACCGAGCTCGACCGAACAACGACCGCACCCGCAGCGGAACTGTGTACAGCCAGCGTTCCGGTCGCATCGCCCCCTCCTGCCGCGTCTGCGAAGCTCACACCTGCCGGAGCTTGACGATCCGCGTGATCGCATTCGACAGCCGGCCCCAGCTGTCGGTCTCCCTTTCAAGCTGCCGCCGCCCCGGCCGTGTCAGCGAATAGAACTTCGCGCGCCGTCCATTGACGGACGTCTTCCACTCGGCTGCAATCCAACCCTCCTGTTCGAGCTTGTGCAGGGCCGGATACAGCGACCCGTCGCTGACGTGCAGGACGTCGCCGGACACCTGCTTCAGCCGCTGGCTGACCGCGAACCCGTTCATCGGCTCGAGAGCAAGAATCTTGAGCAACAGCATGTCCAGCGTGCCCTGCACCAGATCGGAAGGTCTGCTCATCGTCGTCCACTCGGTAACCGATGACAGGTTACCTCGTCTTCCCTCGGTAAGCGAGAACAATTTCGAACTGCGGGATCCCGCCTGACGGACACGCGCAACTATAACCAGCCCAATGGTGGGCGCACCTGGTGGGCGCACTTCGAGTTCACCGCATAAACACTGCGCCAACTATCCTTCCCAAAAAGATCGAAGAACCGCGGATCCTCCGCGGGCTTTGCGCACGCAAGGCGTCCCCGGTCAACTAGGAATCAGGCGCGCACGGTCCCAGACGCCCTGACGCGGCCGTCGCGAGGATCTACGAACTGGCCTCCGGCGTGAACCTTGTCTCTACCTGCCACGCTCCCGCGCTTTTTCGTGGAAGTCCTAGCGAAGGAGCTCGGGCCTCGCGGCGTCACGGTCAACTCGATCCTGCCGACCGTGACCGCGGGCGCGGGCCTTTCGACCGACGGAGTGAGGCCCCAGGCAGACGAATTCATCCGAACGTTCAATCCGATGCGGAGGGCGGGACTGTCGGGGACGTGGCCGACGCGGCGGAATACCTGGCAGGCGATCTGTCAGCCTTTGGCAGCGGTCAGCACTTGCTCCTCAGCGGCGGCGGGCCGGCGTGATCGCTGGGAATGTCATGTCCGCAAGGACAGCCCGCATCGCCCTTGTAACGGGCGCCAACAAAGGCATCGGCTTCGAAGCCGCACGCGGGATCGCGAAGGCCGGTTACGTCGTCCTGCTCGGGGCACGCAACCCGGCGGCCGGCCGCCAGGCCGCGGACACGCTCACGAGCGAACGGCTCGACGTGCGGTTCGTCGAACTGGATGTCACGCGGATGGAAACCATCTCTGCGGCGGCGGCGCGGATCGAGGCGGACTTCGGCAAGCTCGATGTCCTGGTGAATGACGCGGGCATCACGGATCCGCCTGATGGCCCGCCGAGCCGCGTAAGCATCGATGTCATCGACTGCGCTGAACATGTTCACGGTCCAATTGGCGTTCGAACTGAGGGATCAGGGTATTGCGGTGAACTCGGTCAATCCGGGCTTCACGGCGACTGATCTGAATGGACACCGGGGGCAGCAGACCGTGGAGGAAGGAGCCGCGGAAATCGTGCGGGTCGCGCTCCAGGAGCATGGCCCAAGCGGTAAGTTCCTCGAAGCGGGCGCTGAATTAGGCCGGTAGAAACGGGAGAGCCATTTGGCAAACACACAGGTGCTGATCGCTGAAGCCTATTCTGCTTTTAACCGGCGGGATATCGATGGTGCGCTGGCGCTCATGAGCGAAGGCGTGAACTGGCCGAAGGCATCGGAAGGCGGTCGTGTCGTCGGGAAAGAAGCGATTCGCGCCTACTGGACACGTCAATGGAAGGAGTTCGACCCTCATGTGGAACCGCTCGAGGTGATCGACCATGAAGGCGGCATTACCGAAGTCAAAGTTCACCAACTCGTGAAAAGCCCTGGTGGCGATGTTCTTTCTGACAGCGAGGTGTGGCACATCTATGCCATCGCGAACGGTCTCATCGAGCGCATGGATTTCAAGGAAAGCGAAACGAGCTCGGACTCAGCTCCCTCTGCCGCATTCTCCAGACGCTAGCAGGGGTACTCCGGCAGGGAAGTGCAGTGAGCCGGTTCGCGCGGCTGTCGCGAGCTGACGGGGCAGGCCAGCGACGGAGGGCTGCAGCGGGCTCCCTCGTCTCGGTCCTCCGTTGAGACTTCGGCCCTTTACCTTCGCGTTGAGAACCTGAGGACCTCTGAGGAGTGAATATGGGAATCACACGCGATGAACTCGTCGCCCGTCTCACAAGGGCAGGCGAACTCGAGTTGTCCGGCGAGAATGAGGCGAAAACCGATTCGTACTTCGACACCGGCCAGTTCCGGTTCCACGGTCCCGGCGGTCTTGAGACGGACTATGCCGGCCTCATGAACTACTTCTCGGCCGTTCGCGCCGCGTTCGACGGTCGCTCCATTCGGCACGGCATCATCGTCGCCGAAGGCCAATACATTGCCTGCCAAACCTGGATCGAGGGGACATTTGTCCGTGAGTTCACGCAGTCACCGGCCGGCTCTCTCCCCCCGAACGGCCAACGCGTCGTCTGGGACTTGCTGAACATCTTCCGGTTCGACGATCAGGGGCGGCTGGTCGAGGAGTGGGTGCGGACCGATAACCGGAGTGTCCTTCGTCAGCTTGGAGCGCCGGAGCACACCATCGCGTCCCTTGGATCTCCGATGTGCATCGACAAGGTGACGAGGTGAAGCGGGGAGCGTCTCTCCGATCAGTTCACCGAGCATATTTCTTGCGAGCTTCCGGGCTGACCGGCGTGAAGAAATTGATCAAGTTGCCGTCGGGATCGCGAAAGAGCAATGAGCGATTTCCCCACGGCATGTTCGTCGGCTCCTGGACCACCTCGCTGGCGACGGTCTTGAGCTTCTGATATTCCCGGTCGACGTCATCGACGCGGAACTCGATGATCGCCGTATGGTTGTCGGCGGGGCGAGCGGCTCCCGCGCTGAACATCGCCATGGTGCTCGTGCTTCCGATCGCCAGCGTACACGCAGGCGTTGCCAACTCCGCAAAATCGGGTGTGTACCACGTCGGCGCCAGACCCGTGACATCCGCATAGAATGTGACGAGGCGTTTGATGTCGTCAGTGATGACGCGGACTGAAGCGAACTCCACGATGTCCTCCATTGCGATCCGGCCTTCGCTACGATATCGTAACGATACGATACAGTAGCGTATCACACAGGAGAGAGTCAAGCCGTGCCACGAAGAGAGATGGGGAAGAAGCGGCAACCTCAGCGACTGACGCCTGGCGGCACGAACTCAGCTGTGGACGACCGTGTCCGGCGCTCGAAGGCGTCAGTGTTGAAGGTGACGGCGGAACTCTTGACGGAGACCGGATTGGGCGGGGTCAGCGTTGACGAAGTCGCGCGGCGATCCGGAGTTGCCAAAACCACGATCTACCGGCACTGGCCGACACGGTCAGACCTTTTGATTGAGGCGTGTTCGCGGTTGGGCACAGAACAGGAGGTGCCTGATACAGGCAGTCTTGAGGGCGACATTTCTGCCTTGCTGACGAATCTCGCCGAACTCCTACTTACGGCGAGATGGGCTTCGGTTGTGCCGTCGGTCATCGATGCGGCTGAGCGCGACGCTGAGGTCGCGACGATACATGGCCAAATTCAGCGGGGGCACGCGAGGCCTTTTCAGGAGGTAATCGCACGCGCCAAACGAAATGGTGAGATATCCGCCAGCGTGGATTCGGCGACGATGGTTGCGGCGCTGATCGGCCCGCTCTTTTATCGCCGCTGGTTTTCTCGTGAATCGCTCGATAGCAGTTTTGTGAAAGACCTCGTCAACAGAGCTATGGAGTTTGCAAAGCCCCGCACGAGTCCGCATCCCCGGAGCGGGCGCCGTCGACGAAAATCGAGTCTATGAGGAAATCGGGCTTGCGGATCCGGCGCCGGCCTGACCGACACGGTGGCGCCGGAATACCTTCAGCAGTGGCGCTGCCGTTGACGGGCCCGGCGGAGTGCCAACAAGATCGACCGCAGGAGGAGCCAGATGGAGAGCCCGATCGAGGTCGTGCGCAGGTTCTGCGCGGCGTGGTCCGACAATGTCGGGGCCGGCGAACTGGCCGCATTTTTCACCGACGACGCCGTTTACCACAACATCCCGCTGGCGCCGGTCACTGGCAGGGAGGCCATCGCTAAGACGATCTCCTCGTTCATCCGGCCTGGCGCGCCAGGCATCGAGGGTATCGACTTCCGCGTCATCAACATCGCAGCCAATGGTCCGGTCGTGATGACCGAGCGGGTGGACGTCTTCAGGCTCCCTGGCAAGTCGTTCGAGCTGCAGGTCATGGGGACCTTCGAGGTCAGTGACGGCAAGATCAACGCGTGGCGCGACTATTTCGACCAGAACCAGTTCACCAGCCGGATGAGATGAGGCTGGACCTCAATCGCGCGGGTGTAGGACTACTTGCGCGGGCGCGTCATCCGCGCGCTTCCTCGCTAGTCTCGCAACCGCGCTGCTCCGAGGTTCTCCATGGTGGGTGCACCTGGTGGCTTGCCGGCCGAAGCTCCGGGGGTCCGCCTTCGCACTACGCGCTTCGGTGGACAGCCTTCGCGGGGACTGGGAGCGAAGGCTGGGCGCACTTCGAGTTCACCCGCATAAACATTGCGCCAACTATCCTCCGCAAAAAGATCGAGGATGTGCGCGAGGCGAGGCGTTCCCGCAGTTGGAGTGTCGCGAGAAGCAATCATTCCGGAACTGGCTGACTCGTGGGCGTTTGAAGGAGAGCGTTGCCAATCTCACAAGACGCGCCGCTGACGCTTCACGCGCGCGCCACGTTTCGTGTCGTGCAGATCGCTGGGATTAAAGCGAGACTTCCAACTTCCGAGTGGCCGACGGCCCGCTCCGAACTGTGCTGCCTTCAACCCCTGACCAAGTCCACGCCTGCCAGATGATGACCAAGGTGCAAACAGTTTCGATCGTTGCGAAGAATACGTACTCAGGAAAAGCGGGCGGCCTGCCCCATCCGGCCAGAGGCGGAACGAAGGTCAGGAAACCGTTTACAAGGGTCAGAATGCCGGCCGCGATGATATTCGCCAGCCGGTTCGTTCTAAACGGAAGCAGTCGACACGCCAGAATCATGGCGATGGGTATTTCCATCAAGACCGCTGAAGCCATCAGAGCCCATTGGGGGAGAGGCTCGAATGAATGTCGCGAGCCAACAATGGCGAACAGGGCAATGACGTCCGCATACAGGTAGTTCAATAACGCGAAGATCCACAATAGAGACAACCGCTCCTTTGTGTCATGCATGTCAACCTCCCTCCGGAAGAGTTCCGGTCCCGCGGCAGAATGAGTGTCAGTTCAAAGCCTTCTTCTTCACCGATCTCACCTTGGCTGGCCCCGCCCCAGACTCCACAGTCCGCGCGCCGAAAGGATGAAAGTGAAGCCCCCGAGCCCGCCGAGCGCCCACAGTGTCCAGACGAAGAAGAAGCCGCCGGTGGACTTGGCGATCTCGCCGTAATGCGCCCCCCTCATGTGGATGACGGGCATGCCGGCGGCCAACAACCCCACGAGCAGCATGATGACGTGCCCAGATCGCCGTTCGGCAAGCACGAGCGTCCCGTACAGGAAGACCACGACGACGAGCAGGGCGGTGTTTGAGGGCTCGGCCTTCGATATCCCGCGGATGATGTCGTCCGTCACGTGAAGCGTCAGCAAGAGGATCGAAAGCAGAGACGTGGCGACTAAGGTTGCGTTGTGTCTGATCATCCGTGCCAATAGAGTGGCGGCACGCGTGCGCTCGAACAACCCGCTTGCGACGAAGAGCGGATTGGCGCGGACGAACGGCGGCTACATCTGACGAAACAGATGCAGGTAGTTGCGGCTCACCGGCAGAACGTCATCTCGACCCTTGACGTGAATCTCGGCCGTTTCGTTGTCATGCCGCTTGACATGCCTGATCGCGCGCAGATTCACGACGACCGACCGATGGACTTGCGCGAATTGTTCCGCATCAAGCTGCTGGAGCAGCTCCTTGAGCGGCGTCCGCACTACCGCCTCGGCCGGTCTCCCTCCATCGCGCCAGGCGACGATGGTGTACTTCGCGTCGGAGCGAAGGTAATCGACGTCATTGGTCGCGATGAGGCGCACGGTATTCCCCACTTGTGCGCGAATCCATCGCAGCGCCTCGCTCTTGCCGCCGCCGCTCTGCAGCTTTGCGAGCTGCTCGCTCAGTTGCTGCAACAGCTGCTCGGTGTTGATCGCCGGCCTCGACGACCGCACACGCTCTTGGAGACGGCTCACGGTTTCCGCGAGCCGCGCCTGTTCGACCGGCTTCAGCAGGTAGTCGAGTGCGCCCTGCGCGAAGGCCTGTACCGCGTAGTGATCGTACGCGGTCACGAACACGAGATGCGCGCGCCGGCCGATGTGGTTCGCGGCATCGACACCGGAGAGGCCCGGCATGTGGACGTCGAGGAAACAGATGTCCGGATGACGCTCGTCGAACAACCGAACCGCCTCACGCCCGTTCCGTGCCTCGGCGACAATCTCGAGCTCGGGCCACACGGTCGCAAGCTGGCGCCGCAGCGCGTCGCGCAGCAGCGGTTCATCGTCCGCGATCAACGCTGTCGCATCGGTATTCATGTGTGTGCCGGCATATCGACTTCGACGGCGACGCCGCGGGAGGCGCCGGACATCAGGCGCAGCTGCGCTGCGTCGCCGAAGCTCAGTTGCAGCCGCTCCCGCAGAGTCGTGAGCCCGGTCCCGAGGCCGCTCGCCGATTGATGAAGTCCGGCGCCCGTGTCGGTGACGCGGACCACACATCGCTCACCACGTCGTTCGATGTCGATGTCGATCCGGCCTCCTTCTTCGCTGGGGTCGATCCCGTGTCGGACGGCATTCTCAACCAGCGTCAACAGGGTGGTCGGAGGGCAGCGGATCTTCAACGCCGACGGGTCGACGTTCATCGCGTACTGGAGCCGGTCGGGCATGCGCATCTGCATCAGCTCGAGATATGGTCGAACGAGCTGCAGCTCGCGCTCGATCGTTGCGGCGGACTCGCGGAGCAGCGGCACCGCCGCGCGCAGGTACGCAGTCAGGCTCCGCAGCACGACCGACGCATGCGGCGAGCCCGCATCGACGAGCGCCTGCACGTTCGCGAGTGTGTTGAAGAGGAAATGCGGCGCGACTTGCGCCTGCAGCAGATGCAATCGCGCGTCGAGCGCCTGACGTTCGAGCTCACTGCGCTCGAGCGCGAACGAGAGGCTCTGATCGCGAGCGAAGGCTTCCTTCTGCCGAACGACCGCCGCGAGCACCGTCCACGGCGCGAGCAGAAGGCCGATGAACGTCAGGTGCGTCCATCCGTCCAGGCGGCTGGGGTCCTCCCAGAACGGCGGCGCACCGCGCCGAGTGGACAGAATGTAGATCAGCAACGTCGTCACCGGCATGAAGACGCCGACGGCAACGACTTGAAGCGCCCACCGCTGCAGCCAGCGCGGCAGCCTCCGAGGCCACACTTCGAAGAGAGCGAACGCCATCGTCGCGGACAATCCGATGATGATGGTGCGGAGGAAGAGTGAGGATGGAGAAGTTGTCCATCCGTGCATCAAGAGGAGCCCGACGCCGACCGACATGGTCAGCGCAACGGCAACGCGCCGCGACATCTTCGCAATCATGCCGGCCGGTCTCGCGGCCGTCTCCAGTTCGGACATGACGTGAGAATACCTGCTTGTGGGCGCCCGGAGTGCGTTTCCAGCGATCGAGCCTGAGTGTCAGGTACACCGGTCCAGCGATGATCGACCATCCGACGTGCAGCGCCAGAGACAATGGGCGCGTCTCTCGATATCCGCGCCAATATTACGCCGCGCCGCCCTGAGAACAATCGGGTTGCGACGAAGTGTGGATTCGCGCGGACGATGCGCGGCTACGTTAGCCTGAGCTCCGGCGCGTGGATGCGCGCCTACGCACGCCTTGCGCGTGCTCGCAATCTGCCGATGTGGCCGTTGTATACCCATTGGATTGCTTGGTCGGCGACTGTGGTTCGACGCGGACACGATCATCGCGAGCGCTGAGACGTTCCCCTCCCCGAGTGACGCGCCGGCTCATCCCGTGGAACTGCAACGAGACGGAAAGCCTCCACGACGACGAGACTGCTGATGTCACGGCGGTGCGCGCCGATCGCGGTGCGGATCGCAATCTCCCTTCGACGCGAAGCGAAAGATCAAGGATGCGCGCGAGGTGCGAGCGCAATGTCCGTTTCAATGTGCCTTCGCGAAAGGGCCGAATGTGGTTGGCGCGTGTGATCAGACGGCCGCGAGGCGGAGGTTGTTGCGCGCGGCGTTCAACGCGATGCGCAGCTGCTGTGGGTCGCGGCGCACCTGGGTGAGGAGGAGGCCGCCTTGGATGCTGGCCATCGTAGCGGTGGCGAGCGCGGCGGCGTCCGCATCTTTGCGCAGCTTGCCGCGGACTCTCATCCGCACAAGACCCTCGCGAATGTGTGCTTCCCAGCGGTCGAAGCCAGCGGCGATCGCCGCTCGGGCGTCGGGATCGCTCTCGGCGAGCTGGCCGGCGAGCGAGCCGATCGGGCAGCCGCCGCGCGCGTGCTCGTCGATCTGATGTTGGACCATGAAGTCGAACCAGCGATCGATGCCGGCCCATGAGTCGAGGTGGTCAAGGAGCTCGTCCTGCCTCCCCAGAACGGCGGCGGTAGTGGCGTCGATGACAGCCAGGACGAGGTCGTCACGGTCTTCGAAGTAGTGATAGAGCTGGCTGCGGCTGGCGCCGGTGCATGACCGGACGTCATCAAGGCTCATGCCGGCGACGCCCTTCTCGGCAATGAGCTCGGCTGCGGCTTGCACGATCCGCTCGCGCATCGCGCGTCCTTTTGCCGTCGCGGGTGCGTGCACCTGTCCCACGATCAAACGATAGCAGGTGTGGACTTGACAGTCCAATCGCGTCGGCGTAGAGTGGACTAGCTAGTCCAGTTTAGGAGTGGCGCGATCGGCGGCTCACGAGGCGCTCGACGTGCGGAGTGACGCCGTCACACGGAGGAACGAATGAAGGAATTGAGCGGACAGCGAGCGCTGGTCACTGGCGGCACGTCGGGCATCGGTCGCGCGACAGCGGAAGCGCTCGCGCGTGAAGGTGCGCGTGTTCTGATCAGCGGCCGGAGCGAAGCGCGTGGCGCAGAAGTGGTCGCGGCAATCGAGGCGGTCGGGGGCGAGGCGGAGTTCGTGCGCGCCGATCTCGAGTCGCCCGACGATGTCCGCGCACTCGCCGAGCGCGCCCGCGAGGTGGACATCCTCGTCAACAACGCCGGCGTCTTTCCAGTCGGCGCCACCCACGAGCTCTCCGAAGCGGCGTTCGACGAGACGTTCGCCGTCAATGTGAAGGCCCCGTTTCTGCTGACCGCGGCGATCGCGCCGAAGATGGTCGCGCGCAGCGGTGGCACGATCATCAACGTCACGACGATGGCCGCCGAGTTCGGGATGCCGGGGCTCTCGGCTTACGGCGCCTCGAAGGCAGCGGTGGCGCTGCTGACCAAGGCGTGGGCCGCCGAATACGGGCCCAAGGGCGTCCGCGTAAACGCCGTCTCGCCGGGCCCGACCGCCACGCCCGGCACGAACGCGATGGGCGAGGGGTTCGCGGCGATCGTCTCGACGATTCCGCTTGGTCGCGCCGCCGACCCCAAGGAGATCGCCGAGACGATCGTCTTTCTCGCCTCCGGCAGGGCGAGCTACGTGAATGGAGCCATGATCCACGTCGACGGTGGCCGGGTGGCGGTGTGATCAGAAGGCGAGTCGGCGCTTTCGATTCATATCCTGCCCCAGCGGCGCGCGTACGCAGCCGGCATCGCGGTGCTGGCGGCGCACGTGCGCGGGCCTCTCAGGATTCCGACGGCATGATGCGTGGTTCGGAGCAGCGGTCGGTTTAACCTGCCGCTTGAACCGCGGTGGCTCAGGACGGCGGTGACGCCGTGTGGCCACCGCCGTAGCCCGATGCAAGGGCCACCTCAGTGATTCGGTCTATGAATGGGCGCTTGGCGGCCGTGTAGGCCTCTCGATCGAGGCGGTGCTCCTGCGCCAGGCGTTGTTTGAGTGCCTCGTACTCATGTGCAACGTCCGCATGGGCGCACAGGTAGTCTCGAAAGGCAATGGGTCGAAGCCACTGCAGAGTCCCCACGGGAATCAAATGGAGGTGATGTGATCGTACGACACGATCTCAACAGGCGCCTCCGGGAAATTCATTGGGACGTCTCCGATGGTATAGGTTCCCGCGAGAAGTCGCCAAGGGTGAACGGGTTGGCACCAGTGGTAATCGCGGTATGCTTCGACGTCCTCGAGGAGCTGACGCATGGTTGGAGCGGCTGCCGACATTGTGGTCCATGTGAACTACGCGCTGCGCCGGTTGAAGAACTCGCCGGGCTTCACGGCGACGGCGGTTGTCACGCTGGCGCTCGGCATCGGCGCGACGACAGCGGTCTTCACGCTGATCCAGCAAGTGATGCTGCAATCGCTGGCAGTCGCGAAGCCGCAGCAGCTCTGGCGGATCGGCGATGCCGTCACCTGCTGCTACTCGACGGGATACTCACAGGGAAACCACGCCGCACAGAACGACTGGACGCTCTTCTCGTGGGAGGCGTACCAGCGCTTCCGCGCCGATACGCCAGCGTTCGAGGAGCTGTCGGCGTTCCAGATCGGTACGGGAAACGGCTACGTCGCCGTGCGCCGAGCGGGTTCCGCCGCGGCCGTCCAGGCGCACCTGGGCGAGTACGTCTCGGGCAATTTCTTCCGGACGTTCGGGATCTCCGGGTGGCGCGGGCGTCTGTTCACCGACGCCGACGACCTGGAAGCTGCGCCGCCCGTGGCGGTGATGAGCTTTCACACCTGGCAGGAGCACTACGGATCGGATCCATCGGTCGTCGGTGCGACATACGAGATCAACGGCCAGGCGTTCACAGTCATCGGCGTCGCGCCGCCCGGTTTTTTCGGAGCGAAGGTCGACGCCTCGGACATGCCCGACCTGTGGTTGCCGCTGACGAAGGAACCGCTCATCGCCAGCACCACGTCTCGGCTGAAGAATCCAGGCGTGGCGTGGTTGGATCTGATCGGCCGGGTGCGCCCCGCGACGAACCCCAAGACGCTCGAGGCGCAGTTGCAGGGCGAGTTGCGCCAGTGGCTGGCGAGTCATCGCGCAGACATGAGCCCCCAGGACCGGTCGCTCTGGGAGAAGCAGACGCTGCATCTGACGCCAGGCGGCGCCGGCGTGTCCCTGATGCGCGAGCACTATCAGGACGGCCTGCAGCTGCTCCTCATCGCCGCCGTCTGCGTCCTGCTGCTCGCGTGCGCCAACGTCGCGAACCTGCTGCTCGCGCGCGGGTGGAGGCACCGGCACGAAACCGCGATGCGCGTGGCGATCGGCGCATCGCGCGCGCGGGTCGTGCGTGAAGCGCTGCTCGACAGCGCGGTGCTTGGCCTCCTCGGCGGCGCTGCCGGGATCGCGGTGGCCTGTGCGGGAGCGCACCTGATCCTGCAGCTGGCGTTCAGCAACGCCTGGGTCCCGGTGAGCGCCACACCGTCGATGCCAGTGCTGTTCTTCGCAGTCGCCGTGGCGATGCTGACCGGGCTGCTTTTCGGCATCGCGCCGGCGTGGATGACGTCGCACGCCGACCCGATGGACGCGATGCGCGGATCGAACCGGACGGCTCAGGGCACAACGACCGCACAGAGGTTCCTCGTGATCGTTCAAGCAGCCATCTCGGTGGTCCTGCTGAGCGCGGCAGCCATGCTGGGCCAGAGCCTGCGAAATCTCGGACACCAGAACCTCGGATTCGCTGCCGACAATCGCTATCTCGTGTCGATCGACTCGAAGCTCTCCAACTACCCGGAAGCGCAGCTGCTTCCGCTGTTCCGCGAAATCGAACGTCGTCTGCGCGCGATCCCCGGCGTGCGCACGGCCAGCGCGGCGCTGTACGCGCCGATGAGTGCCTCGTACTGGGCGCATGACGTGCGGATTACTGGCCGGGCAGAGCCCGGTGCGAGAGACGATGTCTCATCCGCGTGGACCCGCGTGATGCCAGGGTTCTTCGAAACGGTCGGCGACCGGATGGTCATGGGACGGCCGATCACCGACGCGGACAACGCCGACGCGCCGCGCGTGGCCGTGATCAACGAGGCGTTCGCCAGGAAGTTCTTGCCGAACGAGAACCCGATCGGGCAGCACTTCGGTCCCGCGCCGAGGAAGAACGCCGGCATGTACGAGATCATCGGCGTTGCCGCCGACGTGCATTATTTTCCGTCGACGGTGCGCGCGCCCGAGCGGCCGATGTACTTCCTGCCCGAAGCGCAGGGCGCCACGTTCGACGACAGAGAGCTCGAAAGCCGAGAGGTCTGGTCGCATTACCTGTACAACGTCGTGATCTGGGCACCCGGAAATCCATCGGGTCTCGCGGGAGACGTGCGCGACGTGCTGGCGGCGGTCGATCCGAACTTGATGCTGCACGGTGTCAAACCGTATTCCGAAGTCGTTCGCGGCCACCTCGCCCAGCAGAACATGATTGCCAGCCTCACGTGGCTGTTCGGTGCCATCGGGCTCGTGCTCGCGGCTGTAGGACTCTACGGCGTGACGGCGTACGGCGTGGAGCAGCGCAGGGGAGAGATCGGCGTGCGGATGGCGCTCGGCGCCGACCGCGGTTCCGTCGTTGCCATGATCGTGCGTGCAGCGTTTCTGCAGGTCGGCATCGGGCTGGCGCTGGGAATTCCCGCAGCGATCTTCTCCGGCCGTCTGATCGCGAACCACCTCTTCGGCGTACGCCCGTCGGATCCGGCGCTGCTGCTTGGCGCCACACTGCTCCTCGTCGCTGCCACGCTCCTCGCGGCCCTCATCCCGGCGTGGCGTGCGGCTGGCGTGGATCCGATGCAGACGTTACGCAGCGAGTAGGCTGGCTGCTCTAGGTGGCCTCTAACGCTATTACAATTTTTCCGCGAGCATGCCCTTCTGCCAGATAGCGGATCGCCTGAGGCACCTCACTCAACCTGTAACACCTGTCAATCACCGGCAACACTTTTCCGGACGCCATGAGCTCGCGCATGACGTTGAGGTCTTCTCTGCTGAGTCTTGCGCCAAACGCAGTGAGCCTGTCGCGCACGAACCATGACAACGCCATCGTCTTGAGCGGATGCGCCGCAATGCCGAGCAATCCACCCTCCGGTGCTCCGATCACACCTACCGCGATGTATGTTCCGCCGGGGCTCAAGATGCGCCTGAATGCTGACAGCGAGCGGTTTCCAATGAGGTCGAAGATCACGTCGAAGCGTTGAAGAGTCTGCGTGAAATCCTCTCGCGTATAGTCAATGACGAGATCCGCGCCAATCGAGCGGACCAGGTCCACGTTCCTCGTGCTGCACACACCGGTGACATTCGCGCCGAACGACTTGGCGATCTGCACAGCGAACGTGCCCACGCCTCCTGCTGCGCCGTTAATCAAGACCGTCTGCCCGGGCTGAACCTTCCCCTTGTCGCGCAGCCCCTGCAATGCCGTGAGTGCCGCCACGGGCGCCGACGCGGCCTGCTCGAACGTCACGTTCCCAGGTTTGATGGCCAATTTCGACTCGGACGCACACGCATACTCGGCAAAGGCTCCAGGGCAGACTCCGAACACCTCGTCGCCAGGTCTGAACTGCGTGACGCCGCGGCCTACTGCGTCCACCTGGCCGGCGACGTCGCGACCTGCTCGCGGGTCCTTTGGTTTTCGCAGGCCGAACGCCAAGCGAGCGATGTACGGTTGGCCTTTCATGAGATGAGCATCAAGTGGATTGACGGAGGCCGCGCGAACCTTGATCGAGACTTCGTTGTCCGTGGGAACAGGCTTCTCGACGTTGGCGATGTGGATCACGTCCGGCGATCCGTAGCCGGTATACATTGCGGCCTTCATCGGCATTTCTCCGTAAGGGTTCCGATCGGGAACGTCATCAAAACACTGCGGCGACCACCGCGGCCATCACAACGCTTGCCACCAGAGTGAGCACAGCACCGATCACGAACCCGCGGAAATGAAATCCGTAATCTTTATAGCCTGCCGAACCTTCCGTTCCCGGGAGGACCATAAAGCGAGGGGCGACCGCGACCAGGGGCCAGTCGAGCAGGAGCAAGTCCACCACGTTGAAGATCGAGAACATCACGAACAGGTGGACGAACGCCGTCAGAAATGGAATCTTGCCGGCACCGTTTGCTCGAACTGCCGAAAACGACGCTGCGACAACGCCCAGCGCCACAGCCCCGATCAGCATGGCGATTGGCACCCGTTGCCGTTTCGACCGCTCGCTCATCGGCCCATGCTTCTTCTGGATGTCGGGTGGGTAATCGTTCAGCAGAATTTCCGGATTCGTCCAAAGAAGCCCAAGAAGCAGGACAAACAGGACTGCGCTGAGCACGCCTCCATACAGTAGCGCGTGGCGAATGACGGGCCAGAGAGTCGTCGGATCCATCAAAGCGCCCGCAGCATAGCGTAATAACTGTCACGTCCGAGCGAATCCCCGATGGCAGGGGACTCGGCCTCCGACAATCCGATCTACGATGCGGCCGCTTCGCCGGCGAGGATCCGAGCCGTCTTGGGCTGAGGGCGCAACAGCAAATAGAACGCGGCGACATGCGTGATCATCAGCGCGGGCACGTAGATGACCGGGATCACGTATGCGGCGCCCAACTGTCCCGCCATGGCAGGAAGGCCGACACGGATCGCGTGGTAATAGTCGAGGAGCAGGTCGCCGGTCCCCACAAGATTGAAGCCGGCGACGAACCTTGCGTCAAGTCATGGCGCGGGCTCAGGCGTCCGGATTACTCGAGGGCGCTCCCGCCGGAGTTGCGGAGCAGTTTGGCGGGCTGCTCTTGGGTGACCTGATGGTCAGCCTGCTGCTCGGCGTGGTCGAGCGACCGAAGCCGCGCGACGTCGCAGGACGTGCGCGCGATGCCGCAGCCGCCTTCTTACAGCTTCACCCTATGCCCAATAACGCTGCGAGGCCTCGCCAACCTCACTGATCGCGCTGATCGGCGCATCCAGCGCTCCCAGACAACCCTGCACCGCTGTGGCTCGTCAAAGCAGCCATGACCCCTTCGACAGGAGACCTGCGTCTCGCAATCCGCGGCCTGCGCCGCAGCCCCGTGTTCGCCGCTGTGGCCACACTGTCGGTCGCGCTGGGGATCGGCGCGAACACGGCGATTTTCACGCTGATGGACCAGATCCTGTTGCGCAAGCTACCGGTCAGGGAGCCGGGTCGGCTCGTCATGCTGTACCAGCAGGGCGCACACAACGGCAGCAACATGGGCATGCGGATGCATTCGTATCCTGTCTATCAGGATCTGCAGCAGCGCGCGGAGCCGCTCGCCGAAGTGATCTGCCGTCGCCTCGCGCCGGCGGCCATCAGCATCGACAACCAGACGGAGCGCGTCACCGCAGAGCTCGTGTCGGGCAACTACTTCTCGATGTTGGGCGTGAAGCCGGCGATCGGACGCGTGTTCTCGTCCGAAGAAGATGATCGCGTCTACAGTGGCCATCCCGTCGTCGTCCTCAGCTACGACTACTGGGTTCGCCGCTTTGCACGCGATGGAAACGTCATCGGCAAGAAGATCCTCGTCAACGACTACCCGATGAACGTCGTCGGCGTGTCGTCGGCTGAGTTCCGCGGCCTCGATCCGGCGGAGTCTCCGCAGATCCGCGTGCCGATCCTCATGAAGCGCGAGATGCTGCCGGAGTGGACCTGGATGCGCGCTGACGATCGGCGTGCGCGCTGGGTGCAAGTGTTCGCGCGACTCAAGCCGGGCTACACGGTCGAAACGGCCGCCGCGCCGCTGCAAGGGTTGTTCACGCAAATCCGGCAGTACGAAATCACGCTGCCGGCGGCGAAGGAGTGGTCCCCGTACTCGCGCGATCAGTTCATGAAAGGCAAGCTGCTGGTCACGAGCGCCGCGACCGGATATTCGCCGCTGCGCAACGACTTCTCGACCGGCCTCATCGTTCTGATGTGCATGGTCGGTCTCGTCTTGCTGATTGCGTGCGCGAATGTCGCGAACCTGCTGATCGCGCGGGCGTTCATGCGGCAGAAGGAGCTCGCGGTGCGCTTGTCGCTCGGCGCCTCGCGCCTGCGCCTCGTCCGTCAGATGCTCGTCGAAAGCGGCGTGCTGTCGACGCTCGGCGGCATCGTGGGCATTGCACTCGCTGTCGCGTTGACGCGTACGCTGCTCGCTCTCGTGCCGGCGGACGGTCAGCCGCTGCCGATTACTGCACGGCCCGATTTGCGGGTGCTCACGTTTACGGTGGTCGTGACCGCGGCGACCGGCATCATCTTCGGATTGATTCCGGCGATTCACGCGAGCCGTTCGGATCCGTGGACGACGCTCAAGGACACGATGGGATCGATTGCTGGCGGCAGCGGATCCTTGTTCCTGCGTAAAGGTCTCGTGGCGGCGCAAGTGGCGCTCAGCTTCCTGCTGCTGTTTGGTGCGGGACTGTTCGTCCGCAGCCTGCAGAACCTGAAGACGACGGGCACCGGTGTGGCGCTCGATAATCTCGTGACGTTTCAGTTAGCGCCTCAATTGAACGGGTACGACGGAGAACGAGGGACGCACCTGTATCAGGAACTGCTCGACCGGCTGCGTGGATCGGCTGGCGTGACGTCGGCGGCGTTGGCGGCCGTTCCAATCCTCGCCGGCAACGAGTGGGACAATCGAACGGCTGTCGAAGGACATCAAGCGGCAGACGGCGAAGACATGCAGGCGTTCATGAACGCGCTGTCGCCGGAATATTTCAAGACGATGCAGATCCCGATGCTCGAGGGGCGCGACTTCACGGAAGCAGATGTGAAGAAAGACCCGAAGATCGCCATCGTCAACAAACGGTTCGCCACGCATTTCTTTGGCGACAAGAGCGCGATCGGCCGTCACCTCGGACAGGGCGGAGGACCCAATCCCAAGCTCGACGTCGAGATCATCGGCGTCGTCGACGATTCGTTGTACGAGGGACCGCGCGAAGGCGTGCGGCGCCAAGTCTTCATTCCCACGTGGGGCGCAGGGAGCGCGACCATCTACGTGCGAACCACGATGGGATCGTCGGCGGCGTTCTCGTTGATCCGGCGCGAAGTGCAGGCGGTCGATCGATCGCTGCCGGTGTTCGAAACAAAGACGGTGCAGGCGCAGCTTGACGAGACGCTGCTCAGCGATCGCCTCGTCGCCCTCCTGTCGGCGGGATTCGGTCTGCTTGCGACGCTGCTCGCGTCCATCGGTCTCTACGGTGTCATGGCATTCGTGGTCGCGCGACGGCGAAAGGAAGTCGGCATCCGCATCGCGCTCGGCGCGCCGCGTCCGGCGATCCTGTGGTCGGTCATGCAGGAGGTCCTGATCCTCCTGTCGATGGGATTGGCTGTCGGCATTCCGACCGGACTCGGACTCGGGAAATTCGTGTCAGCCCAGCTCTACGGAATCCAGGGTAACGACCCGTCGGTCGCGGTCGGGACGATGCTGCTGTTGACGGTCGTTTCGGCGCTCGCCGGTCTCATCCCGGCCCATCGAGCCAGCCGCGTCGATCCGATCGTCGCGCTCCGGTATGAGTGATCGGCGATCTGACTCGCGTCCAACCGGCATGTTTCGGTGTCAAAGGAAGTAACGGCAGGGTAGTGGGTCAGTTTGAAATTCGCTTCGGTCGTGCGACACTGAGGCGGATTATCGCGCGGCAGGCAAAGGCAATGACACGAACATGGCCGGAGGACTGGGGCGCCCGGAAACAAGGGGCCGGGTGCTGGTTTTGTGGGAACCAGCTCGGTCAGCCGTTTTATGCAGGACGCGTGGGTGACGCACACCTGGAGCGACACGCCATCGCTCGTGGCCACGCGATCGTCATCTTTCGAGATCGTCACGTTGCGGACTTCACGAGCCTGAGCACCTCCGAAGTCGCAGCGTACTGGCACGACATTCACAGCGTCGCGCAGATGATCGAGCACGTGTTCGCGCCGTGCCACATGAACTACCAACTGCTCGGAAATTCGGTGCCGCACCTCCACGTCCACCTTGTGCCGAGGTACCTCGACGATCCTGCTCCTGGAAAGCCGCTGCCCTGGGAGCCGAAGCCTGTGACCCAGCCCGAGTATGACAGGCAGGTCCAGCTTCTGACTGACGTCGCGAAGACGATCCGAGTTCCAATCGGCGTGCCCGCTCCGACAGCGCCAGATTCAAACTGACCCACTACCGTCACGACACCGCGCTACCGTCGGGTCGGTTGCCAAGCCGGCGTGCCATCTTCCCACTGGTTGTCGGTGAGCTGCTGCACGTCGCTGCCGTCGTAGCGCATCACGAACAGCTCGCCGTAGGGCTGCGGCGCGTTCGTGTAGATCACTTCGTCCTTGAATCCCATCCTCGCGCTGGTGAACACGATGTGTTCGCCGTCGGGCGACCAACCCATGTGTGCATCGTTCCCGGGCGTGCGCGTCAGCCGCTTCACCGTTGTGCCGTCAGGCTTGATCGTGAAGATCTCATAGTCGCCCTGCTCGAGGCGCGAGAACATGATCAGATCGCCGCGCGGCGACCAGAGCGGGAAGTTGTCATAGCCGTCGGTGACGGTGGTGACCGCCTTCGTCGCGATGTTCAGGATGCGCAAGCCCTCGCCCGCGGGACCAAACGTGCGATAGACGACGCGGGTGGCATCGGGCGACATCGATGGAAAGCCATTGTTGTTCGGCCCAGTCGTCAACTCGCGAAAGCCGGAGCCATCGACATTGACCATTGCGATCTGCGCCCCACCGTCCACGCGATCGGGCTTCCCGAGGAAGAGATCGTGGAAGCCGTTGAAGAACGCACCGAAATGGCCGATGCCGAAGATGATCTGATCGCCCTTCACCGACCACTGGGGACCGAGGACGCTGCGCTCCTTCTCGTGAAAGAGCGGCCTGGCGGTGTTCGTCGCCGCATCCACGATGGACAGCGTGTTGCCGCCGACCGGCGACGGCACGTAGTCGGCCGCCGCGTACCGGTCGCCGGACGGTGAAAACGACGGCTGCATGCCGCCAAGGCGGAGATCGTAAGCAGGCAGGCGGCTCCACATCGGCTTCCCGTAAGACGGAGCGGCCGTGAGTACTTTGTGGAAGGCCACGCGCGAACCGTCGGGCGACCATGCGGCGCCGAGCAACTGTCCCTTCGGACCCGTCTTGCCGCTCACGTACTGAATGCCGGCCGGTTTGTCTTTGCGGATGAACGCGATGTCGTTGCCCGCGAGGAACGCGGGCGACATCTTCACGCCGGGCCCCGCGGACACGTCTGTGGCTTTCGCGGTCGCGATGTCGATCGTGATGACGCGTGTCGCCCCGCCTTCGATCGCTTTCTCGTTCTGCCGGAAATCCATCGTCTCCTGGGGGGCGTTGCAGTACGCGATCACGCGGTGACTGTCGGCCGCCCACTTCGGGCTGCCGCAGGTGACCGTGTGGTCGGTGATGCGTTTCACACCTGAGCCGTCCGGGTGAATCAGATAAATGTCTGTGACGTGCAGCGCTTCCCAGCGGCCGTGCGAAAACGGCAGTCCGGTGGCGCGATCCGACGAGAAGGCGATCCATTGGCCATCCGGCGACCACGCCGGACGGAAATCGCCGCCAGGCCCCGAGGTGAGCGCTTTTGCGCGGTGCGTCAGGACGTCGAGCGTCCAGAGATCAGCCGTACCACCGGCGCGCGTCGTCACGAAGACGATCTGCCGGCCATCTGGCGAGAAGGCCGCTTGATCGTCGTACGCGGGGCTGTCGGTCAGTCGTTCGAGACCGGATCCATCCGGATGCACGCGGTAGATGTCGGCCGATCCATTCCGCTCGGATGTGAGTGCGATCCACGCGCCGTCAGCCGACCACGCCGCGTCGTAGTCGACATCCGGCGGCGAGAGCAGCGGATGTTCGTCCGTGCCATCGGCGTTGGCGATGAACAGGCCGAGTTCGCCGGGAGCCGGAAAGACCCGTGAGAAGAAGATCCGTTGAGGCGCCGGACCAGCGATGGTCACAGCGGTCACCAGCGTGAGGATCAGCGATCGAAGCATGGGGAATAACTATACTTCGGGACGATGTGATACTCGCCGGATTGGTCCTGGTCGCGAAGTAGCGAGGAATCCAGTGCTAGCTGCGGTCCAACGGCGTGAGGCCGCGTCAGCTACACGAGGCCGCAACCCGCCGCAGTTGGTTCAGTGACACCCTGGAACAGCGCTGTCCGAAACCCAGAACGTGTACACGTCACAGTCGTCGGCCGCGGGCGGTCTCACCGGGGCGATTGCGCGTTCGATCGGCGGCAGCAGCCGTACGTATGAGACGAGCGCGCGGATATCTTCTTCATCCCAATTCGAGGCGTGGTCCCAGATCATGCCTTGCCAATGGAGCACCCGGCCGTCGGCCGCGATGCCGCTGCGAATCGCACGCGCGATCTGCGCATCAGACCATTGACCGATTCCTGTCCGTTTGTCGCTGGTGATGTTGCGCGTCCACAGCGTGCCGAACGGACGCCAGCTGATCTTTTGACCGCCTGCGCCGTTCGGGTTGTGACAGAACGCACAGGACGCGATCGTGTAGAGGTAGCGTCCGCGTTGCACGAGTGCCCGTGCCTCGGGCGTCTTCAGCTGAGCGAGATCCGGATCCGGAATGCCGCGCGTGGCGCCGCTGATGATCTGATCGGGCGGAATGAAACTCAGCGTCGGCAGCTCGGCGATCACCCAAGCGACGGCGCCGAGCAGCAGGATCGCAACAACCACGCTGCCCCAGATCGCCCAGCCGCGAGCGGTCGCCGGAAATCGCTGCGAGCGCGGCGCCGCGACGATGAATCCGACGACGCCGAGCGCGACAACGATCCACTGCGCATTCACCAAGAGAGCCTGCAGGCGGTCGCTTCGAGGCCGTCCGTCCGGGCTGGCAAAATTACCATCGGCATATGTCAGAACCTTCGGAATCACAGCAGGCAGCGGCCGCGTGAGCTTCGCGACGATCGTCTCGACGACGCCGTAGTGCAGTGGAGCGGGAACGTGATTGCGGACCGGCGTCAGCGTTTTCAAGTACCGCGCCACCGCTGTCGCATCGTCGTCGCTCAGGTAGTGAACGTAGAACCATGGCATGCCCCACATGTTCAGCAGACGCGTAGGGGCGCGGCCCGTGCGGAATGCGGTGATGATTTGCGATTCAGACCACCGGCCAATTCCGCTCAACGGATCGGACGTGAGATTGCGCGAGACGAAGACGCCGTGCGGGTACGCGCCCACCCGCATTCCGCCGGCAAGATACGCGTCGTCTCGATAGATTCCGGTTCGGTTGATCTGCGTGTGACAGAGACCACACATTTCCGCATGGACGATATATTCGCCGCGTCGGACGAGATCGGGCTGTTGCCCGCGCCCGCGGAGTCGACCTCCGGCATCCCACGGGGCCACGCGCGCGAACGATTCGATGTAGTTGACCAGATCCCAACGCTCGGCTGGCGTCAGCGCATACGCCAGCGCGGGCATCGAACTCCCAGCCAGCCCCGTGGTGATCCGCAACCAGATCTGTTCGGAATCGTTGCCTCCGCGAAACGTCCAGGGAGCCGAGAGATCGCGGACCGGCACCGGATAGTTTTTCGCGTCCTGCAGATATCCACCCTTCGCCCCATCGGCTCCATGACATCCGAGGCAGCCTTGCGATGCGTACAAGGCCTGACCGCGTGCGATGGCGGCAGGCGAGGCCGAAGGGCGTGGGGGAACCAGGTACTGCGGCCGGCTGCGGGCGCTGAAATACGGGAGAGAACTCCTTGATGCGCCCGACAACGGCGCGGATCTCGGCTTCGCTGAGAAGATCCTTGAAGTACGGCATCGCGCTGGCCTGCAGGCCGTCTGCGACAACCCGTTCCAAATCGGAATCCGTTGGAGGCTCGCCCGGCGCCGTGGACTTGTATTTGAAGAATCCGAGGGTGAAATCGCGCGGTCTAGGAATCATCGATGGCGCGGCCGGCCCGTTTCCGCGGCCGTCAGGACCGTGGCATACGGTGCAGCGCTGCGCATAGATCCGGGTCCCGAGGGCCGCGCTTGAAGAGACGTCTGTGCCGGGCGGCCACGTGAGATCCGCATACGTCGCGGGCGGCGGTTGCCAGATTTCGACCGGATGCGCATAGCCGATGCGCGCGTTGATCGATCGCGCGGCGTCGAGCATCGCAAGGAGCGCGACCGCAAGGATTGCGGCGCGCCGTCGGGTAATGGCCATACCGTGCGTACGTGAGCCGCCCGCGCTCGGACAGGGTCACTACCCGCCCATGCTAGACGATCTCTCTAATGTTGACGCCACTCGCCTATTCGTTTCGAAGGGCCGCCACCGGGTCGAGGCGCGTCGCGCGGTAAGCGGGCCGGACGCACGAGACAACCGACACGCTCAACAACACCACAGCGACGCCGGCGAGCGTGACGGGATCCGTCGAGCCGGTCTGCACGAGGAGACTGCGCAGCACGCGTCCAACCCCGAACGCGCCGGCGATACCGATGATCAAGCCGATCGCCAGTTGCGTGAGCACGCGCCGCATGATCAGCCAGACCACCTGGCCGGACTGCGCGCCGAGCGCCATCCGTACGCCGATTTCGTGCGTCCGCTGCGTGACCGCGTACGCCGTGACGGCGTGGAGTCCCACCGCCGCGAGAATCAGCGCAAGGAGCGCGAAGATCGCGAACATGCTGCCAAACATCCGGATGGGCCAACGCTGCTGCGCGAGAAAGTCGTCCATCGTCTGGATATTGAAGAGGGGCAGGTCGGCGTCAACGCCGCCCACGACGTCACGGACGAGGGCGGTGGCCTTGCCTGGGTCGCTCTCGGTGCGCACGATGAGCGCCATGAACCAGGTCGGCTCTGCGCGGACGGGGACGTAGACCACCGGGTCTGGCTCGGGCTGCTGCACCTCGCGCTGACGAAGATTCGGGACGACGCCGACGATCGTGGCGTACGCGGGCGCCACGTCGCGAGACGACTCGTCGATCACGCGAATCCGGCGGCCGACCGGATCCTCGCCCTTGAAGTGCATCGCCACGAATCGCTGATTGACGACGACCGCTTCGTGGCCGGGCGTACCGTCAGTAGCGTTCAGCGCGCGCCCGCGCAGCAGCGGCAGCCCGATGGTCTGAAAGTAGCGGGGCCCGACGAGGACCATCGTCACGGTCGGCACCGCCTCGCCCGCCGCTCGCGGCCGCGCCTCGATGTCGAGCTGACCCGACAGGCCGCCGCCCAGCGGCACGTGTGTCGCGATGGTGGCCGACTTGACGCCCGCGAGAGCGGCGAGACGGTCGTCGAGACGATCGTAGAAGGCGGTCTTCTGCGCCGGCGTCGGGTACTTCTGGTTCGCGAGGGCGACGCGCATCGTGAGGAGCTGCGACGTGTCCATGCCGAGATCCATTCTGTAGAGCGCGAGAAAACTGCGCATCATGAACCCGGCGCCGGCGAGCAGGACGAGCGTCAAGGCCAGCTCGACGACCATCAGCGCGCCCGTCCACCGTCGCGCGCGCAACGCGCCGCCGCCCGACCGGCCGCCATCCTTCAGCACCTCGTTGACGTCTGCCTTCGACACGTGCAGCGCCGGCGCGAGGCCGAACAGGAATCCGGTGCCGAGCGCAATGAGCGACAGGAACAGGAACACGCGTCCGTCGAGCGTGAACTGGACCCAGTACCGGCATGCCGACGCCTTCCACGGCGGCTGCGAAGAGCCGAATCCCGGCGATCGAGAGAACGAACCCCAGACACCCGCTGATCACGGCGAGCAGGAGGCTCTCGACGAGCAACTGCTGGACGATGCGGCCGCGGGTGGCGCCGAGCGACACGCGCACGGCGATTTCACGCGCGCGCTGCGCCGACCGGGCCAGCAGCAGATTGGCGACGTTCGCGCAGGCAATCAGCAGCACGAATGCGACGGCCCCCATGAGCGAGAGGAACAGGAGCCTGACCGGTCCGCCGTTGTAGCGCTCGTTGAACGACATGACCGTCGCGCGAGTGCTCTTGTTGGTGTCGGGATAATCGTGCGCGAGGCTGGCCGCGACACGCTCGAGATCCGCACGCGCCTGGGCGACCGTCACGTGGGGCGCGAGGCGGCCGAACACCTGGAGGTATCGGGTATCGCGTGTGGCGTCGGCGAGGTTCGGCAACTGCGCGAGCGGCACCCACAGGTCGGCGTTGACGGGGAACTTGAACCCTTCCGGCATCACGCCGATCACCGTCGAGGGCACTTCGTCCACCTTGATCGTGCGCCCGATAATCGACCGGTCGCTCCCATACCGCGTCTTCCAGATGCCGTTCCCGAGAATCACGACCGACGCGGCGCCGGGACGATCGTCCTCTGCCGTGAAATCACGTCCGAGGAGCGGGCGCTGACCGATGAGGTGGAACGCATTTGCGGAGATGTACGGGCCGGTGTATCGCTCCGGGGCACGGCCGCCGTCGCTCACGTTCATCACCGTGGTCCCGAACGCCGCCAGCCCCGTGAACGATCGCGCGCTCCGCCGCCAGTCTTCATAGTCCTTGAACGAGACACCGCCATCCCGATCACGCGCGTCGCGCGTGCCGAGCGAAACAATGCGGTCGGGCTCGTCGAAGGGGAGGCCGCGGATCAGCACGGCGTTCACGAATGTGAACACCGTGTTGTTCACGCCGATGCCGAGCGCCAGCGCGATCGTCGCGGCCAGTGTGAACCAGCGGTCCTTCACGAGCAGGCGGGCCGCGAAACGAATGTCCTGCCAGAGTGTCATGGCCCCTCCCGAACGGCGCGTAGGATACGCCTGTTGACCGCGAGATACCACCCGTCGTATCGCGTCGTGCCAAGTGCTACCGAGCCGCCCATCGTCGCGCCCGAATCGATCCGTCCGCTCCCACACAGCAGCGGCACACCCACACGGTACTTTCCAATTCCCGAGCGGACGGCCGGTAGCCGTCCTGATCGTGAGTCATCGCGAAGGATGTACAGCAGCTGGGGACCACCCTGATCAGCTCCTGAATCCGGCCCAGTGTTCCCGTTAGACGGGCGCTCTATGAGAATGGTTTTCGTCCAAAGCTCGCCGCCAGTCACCGCGACGAACGCTATCGCTTCGCGGGGAGCTCCGCCAAAATCGAACGAACGCTATCCTCCACGCTCAATCGAGCCGTGTCGATCACAATCCGTTCGACGTTCCAAGGACGGTAATCCCGCTCAAGCACTTCCTGCCATGTCGGCAGCCTATGGCCCGCGATATCCGCCGCGCGCGTCTCAACGCGGCGCCTGTGCTCGCCCGTATCCGAACACACGATCTCGACGTCCACTGCCGGCACGCCACTCCGATCCGCAACGGTTCGCCATTGATTGCGCGTCAGCGGCCACGGGTTGACACAGTCAGCGACGACGATGCGGCCTAGACGCAGGTTGTCTTCCGCGACCGCATGGGCAACGCTGTATCCCTCGCCTTCGACCGGCTTTTCGGCGTCGCGAATCGACTGCTCGATCGAGTCGATGCGCAGATAGACCGCGGCCAACTCGATCGCCAATTTTCTGGCGATCGTCGTCTTACCCGTCCCGGGAAGCCCACTCAATACAATGAGCATCGGCGTAATCCGAAATCTGAGCGTGAGTCGTTCGTCGTCGAAAGGCTTCACGACTCTCGGTGTTCGACCTAGTCGGCGGGTCCGTGCCGCGCGAGTCGGCCATCCATGCCGCCCGGACGATACCACCGGTACGCGTAAGGCGGCAGCTCGATGACATGGCCTCCGCTCCCGTCGACGCGGCTATCGTTCTTCCCGAGCAGATCGACCAGAACGCGGTGGCCGGCTGTCGAGAGGTCGATCCGGGGCGCACGAGGCTTCGCGGTGAAATTGTGCAGTGTGATGAGGACGCAGCCATCGTGCTCGTAGCGCATGACGAGCACGCCGGGCTCTGTGGTCTCGACGATCTTCCAGTCGCCCCAACTGATTTCCGGACATTCGCGCCGCATCCGGATCTTCCGCTCCATCCAATTGAGCAGCGAATGCGGATCGCGACGCTGCCCGTTGACGTTCACGCGTTTGTAGCCGTAGATCGGGTCGGAGACGACTGGTCGCACCACGCGTCTGGAGGGGGAGAACCCGCCGTGCTTCCTCGAGGACCACTGCATCGGCGTACGGGCGCACTCGCGCTCCGGCAGCGAGAGGTCATCGCCCATGCCGATCTCGTCGCCGTACTGCAGCATGGGAGTGCCGGGCAGCGTGAACAGGAGGCTGAAGGCCAGCTCCAGCCGTTCGCGGTTGTTGTCGAGCATCGGCGCGAGGCGCCGCCGAATGCCTCGGTTGTATAGCTGCATGCTCTTGTCGGGCCCGAACGCCTGGAACACGCGCTGCCGCTGCGCGTCGGTGAGCCGTCCGAGATCCAGCTCGTCGTGACTACGGAGAAAATTCACCCACTGCGCAGCAGGTGGGCGCTGGTAGGTGTCGTCGAGCGCCTTGACCAACGGGCGGATGTCGCCGGTCGCCATCGCGTAGAACACGTGTTGGTTGACGGCGAAATTCAACATCATCTGCAAGCGATCGCCAAGATCGCCAAAGTACCGCAGGCTCTCCTTCGGCGGCACGTTCGCCTCGGCAAGCAGGATCGCGTCGCGCCGGCGCCACTGCAGAAAATCGCGCATCTGGTGCAGCAGCTCGAAGTCCTTCTTCGGAGCGACATCAGCGCCTTTGGTGGAAATCAGGAAGGGCACGGCGTCCATCCGAAAGCCGGAGACGCCGAGCTGAAGCCAAAATCCCATGATCCGCATGATCTCGTCCCGGACCTTCGGGTTGGCCGTATTGAGGTCCGGCTGGAAGTCATAGAAGCGATGGAAATAGTACTCGCCCGCAACGGGATCTTTTGTCCAGGTCGTCTTTTGAACGCCTGGAAACACCATCCCTTTGTCATAGTCGGCCGGCCGCTTCTTCGACCAGATGTAGTAGTCGCGATACGGAGAGTTGCGGTCCTTGCGAGCGCTCTGAAACCACGGATGGCGATTGGATGTGTGGTTGACGACCAGATCCACGATGACGCGCATGCCGAGCTGTTGCGCTCGGTTCATGAACTCGACGTATCCGCCGAGCGTTCCGTGCTTCCGATGGACGCCGTAGTAGTCCGAAACATCGTAGCCGTTGTCGAGATTCGGAGAGGGATAGAACGGCTGCAGCCAAACGCACGTCACCCCGAGGCCGCAGAGATAGTCGAGCTTGCTCGCCAGTCCGTCGAAATCGCCGACGCCATCTCCATCCGAGTCGAGATAGTTCTCGGCGTTCATGCAGTAGATAATCGCGTCCTTGTACCAAAGGTCCTGAAGCATGCCTCAGACCTTGAAGCATGTACCTCGCCTGTTTCTATGCAGCTCAGCAGGCGTCGCTCGTCCACTGGGGCGTAAGCGTCCCCGTCAAGCGGACAGTTCAAAAGGAGACTGGCGGCTGGATGAAGGCCTCGGCAGAAATGTGCAGGGAGCACACCCCGTTAGCAACCCGCACGTCAGAAAGACTTGAGGGGCCGCCAACTATCCCGCTGGTCCTTCTAGGATGCGAGAATGGATGACAGTTTTCTGGAGGACCGACTTGCCGTACTCATTCTTGCTCAGCCCGTTGCTCGCGGTCGCCTTGGCGGCGGGGGCCATCGCTCAACAGCCACCCGGCCACGCTGAAGCTCGCCGTCTGGAGGCGGAGCGGATGGCGGAGCGTTATCGCTTCGTCAATCAAGCTGACGCGGCGTGGGATCGCGAGATGACGCGAGAAGAGGCTGGTGACTGTAACGACGCTCGGGACACGTACGACGAGAACATGTGTCTGGGGCGGGCGGTGGAAGCGTCGAAAGCTAATCTCAAGGCATATGTCGATGCGTTCCGCGGAATCTTTGCGATCAGTTTCCCTGAGGAATGGCGGTTCGACGGACCCACCGGCACACCACCAACAGCAAACGAGTTCTTGAAGCTGTTCGATCGCCTTGAAAGCGAGTGGAACAACTATAAAGACTCACTCTGCGGAGCGGTGTTTTCATTGAATAAGCCGGGTACGATCGCCCCGAGTGCATCAGCGAGGTGTCAACTGCAACTGATGCGAAGTCATATGCGGGAACTGGGCGGCACGCTGGGTGAGGGCTTCCATAGATGACGGCAGGATCGCCTTCGGTTCTCACGGTCGCGAAGACTATCCGAGTTCCAATCAGCGTGCCCGCTCCGACAGCGCCAGATTCAAACTGACCCACTACCGCCCGTTCGTACTCGCGATCCCTGGTCTATTCCAACCGGAGCGCGTGCATCGGCGGAATCGATGCCGCCCGAGTGCCGGGAATCAGCGCGGCGACCAACGCGCACAGCGTCAGCGATCCGGTCGCCACAGCCAGGGCGATGGGATCCCAGAACTTCACGCCGTACAACTGCCCGGCCAGCAATTTGCCTGCGCCGATGGCCAGCGGCACGCCGAGTCCCAATCCGATCGCCACACGCGCGAACGCGCTGCGCAGGACGAGATGCAACACCGCGCCCTTGTCCGCGCCGAGCGCCATTCGGATCCCGATCTCGTTTGTCCTCTGCGCGACCGAGTAGGCCGTGACGCCGTACAGGCCGATCGCCGCGAGCAGGAGCGACACGCCGCCGAAGAGCCCCGCGAGGCTCGCGACCGCGCGCTCCTGATCGAACGTCAGCGCGATCTGGTCCTCGAGCGTCCGGGCGTTCATGAACGTCAGGCTCGAATCGACGTCCGCCATCGCCTTCGTCACCAGCGGCTCGAGCGCGCCCGGCCCCAGCGTTGTGACGAGCATCACCCCGCCGATGAAGTGCGACTGGTACTCGACACGCGTCATCACGCTGTTCACGTAATTCACGTTCTGCGCGAGCGGTGCCCAGAACATCGGCCGCGGCGGCAGCCGGAACTGGAAGCTCTGCCACCTGGCGTCGCGGACGACGCCGACGATGGTGAACGTGCCGACGTTCTGCGGCTCGTCGAGGCCGAAGTGCTGGCCGATCGGATCCTCGCCGCTCTTGAAGAAGCGTTTGACGAACGCCTCGTTGACGATCGCGACCGGCGCGGTCGTTTCGTTGTCCGCCTCCGTGAACGTGCGCCCGCGCGCCATCGTCATGCCGAGGTCCTGCAGGTAGTGTGCGCTCACGCGATCCCACGACGCGCCCGCGTTCTCGCCGGGCTTCGGCGGCGGATGACCGGCGACCAGAATCATCTCGCCCCAGTTGTCCGTCAGCGGGTTGTAGAGCGCGAGGTGCGCCGACTGCACGCCGGGGATGCGGTTCAGCCGGTCTTCGAGCGTGCGGTACATCGCCGTCAACTGCGGCACGGTGTAATTCGCCGACGGCCGGTTGATCGCGACGAGGACGCGATCGGGCACGGTGAACCCGAAGTCCTGATGCTGGACGTTGTTCAAGCTGCGGCCGAGCATCGTCGCGCCGGCGACGAGGACGATGGACAGGGTGGCCTGGAGGACGAGCAGCGCGGTGCGCGTGAACGACGAATGATCGCCCGTCGATCGACCCGATCCGCGCAGCGCATCGATCGGATCAGTCCGCGTCGCCAGCCAGGCGGGCACGGCGCCGAAGAGCACGCCGGTGATCACCGCGACGCCGAACGCGAACGCCAGCACCAGCGGCGACGGGCGTGTGCTGATGGGGAGAAATGTCGAGACGGAGAACGCGAGCGAGAGCAGCAGCCGCGCGGCGCCCATCGCGACAACGAGGCCCGCGATGCCGCCGCCGACGGCGAGCAGGATGCTTTCGACGAGCGCCTGCGTGACGATCTGCGATCGCGACGCGCCGATGGCCATTCGTACGGCCGTCTGCGTGCGTCGCGCGACCGAGCGCGCGAGCAGCAGGTTTGCAACGTTCGCGCAGGCGATCAGCAGCACGAGTCCGCACACGGCCATCAACAGCTGCAGGCTGCTGGCGTACTGCTCTTTCATCACGCCGACGCCGGCGCCGGCCGGGACGAGTGCGATCGTCTGCTTTGGCAGCAGGTGATCGACGTCGGACAGCCAGTTCGCCGGCCAGCCCGAGTCGTGCGGGATCCACTGGCGCAGGACGTTCGTGAGCCGCGGCGCGATGCCGTCGGTGGTCGCGCCGGGTTTGAGGCGACCGATGACGCGCAGCCAGGCGGAGACCGGCTGGCGCAGCAGCGAGTTGGGGCCTGTGATCATCGGTTCGTGCTGAAGCGGGACCCAGAGGTCGGGCGGATTGTTGCGGAGCGTATCGCCGAAGAAGCCCGGCGGCGCCACGCCGGCGACCGTGAACGGGTGGCCTTCGATGACGAGGGTCTGACCGACGAGCGAATGATCGCCGCCGTAGATCGCTTGCCACGAGTGATGGCTGATCACGACGACGGGCGGCGCCGCCGGCGTGTCATCGTCTGCGGTGAAGACGCGTCCGCCGAAGGCGCCGATGCCGAAGGTCGTGAAGTAGTTGCCGGTGACGTATTCCGTCCGGAGCGAGCGCGCGGCGACGTCCACGCCGGGGCGGCGGACGCTGACGCGGAAGCCGCCGGCCTGGAAGGCGGTCAGTTGTTCGAACTCCGGCGTCTCGGCTTTGAGGCGTTCGAAGAGGGGGTACGAGAACATGCCCCAGCGATCCTGCGGTCCGCCCTGGACGCAGCAGTTGTCGCCGTCGCCGACGCGATAGAGGCGTTCCGGGTCGGCGACCGGGAGCGAGCGCAGCATGACCGCGTGGATCAGGGTGAAGATCGCGGTCGTGCCGCCGATCCCGAGCGAGAGCGTCAGGACCGCCGAGGCCGTGAAGACGGGTGAGAGACGGAATTGACGGATCGCGTAACGGATGGCGCCGACCGGGTTGTCCATGCGGATCGGTTAGACGGCGTAGACCCGCCATCCGTTGACACCGTCCCGAATGCTCAACAACGACGGCAGCGATCCTTGCGCTGGCGCGCACACTATCTGTCCTGTCGGAAGCCCCGGGGAGACGCCGGAACCGAGATCCCTAAACCCGACCGCTTATCGCGACTAACGACGGGCTTCAGCCTCGATGCGCCTATCACGCACGCCTCAGCCCATGTCACGTCAGCCGCCGCGTCGGAACTGCTCTGAGCGCAGCCAACATTTTCGGTCGGCTTGAACGCTGTTCCACTGCTCGATATCGGGCGTCACAAGGGCACCCGCCGCGACGAGCGCGGCGACGACATCGTAATACTGCCCGCCGTGGCCCGAACGCTGCCATCCGGTCAGGGCCCACATGAGCGGCGGCGTGTTCCAGGTCTTGTCAATCGCATCGATGCGCGCGCCGTGGCGGAGCAGCGTCTTCACCCCATCGAATTGGCCATGGAAGGCGGCGACGTGGAGAGCGGTGTGTCCGACGCCATGCCACGGGCTCGTCAGTGTTGCGTCGACATCGACGCCGTATGCGATGAAAAATTCGACGACCGGCGCCTGGCCGTACGCGGCAGCGTTATAACAACGCGTCGATAACGTTCTTGTGCGACGCACGCGGCAGGTGATCCTTCACGGCATACTGAGCGACGCCTAGCGCTCAGGCTTCCTGGCGCAGCGCGAGCATCGGATCGATCCGCATCGCGCGCCGCGCGGGAACGCAGCAGGCCGCCGCGGCCACGAGCGCCAGGAGCGCGGCCGTTGCGACGTAGGTCGCCGGGTCCGTCGCGCTGACGCCGTACAACATGCTGGCCATGACGTTCGCCAGCGCGTAGGCCGCCGCGAGGCCGACGCCGATGCCCCAGAGCGCGGTTTGCAGTCCCTGCCAGAGCACGAGAGTGAGGACGTCCCGTCGCACGGCGCCAAGCGCCAGACGAACGCCGATCTCCTGGGTCCGGCAGGCGACCGAGTACCAGATCACGCCGTACACACCGATGGCCGCGATGGCCAGTGCCAGTCCGCCGAAGAGCCCGAGGAGAATCGCCCGGAACCGCCAGTCGGCGGTCGACGTGCCGACCACATCTTGCAGCTCGCGGACCGCACTCAGCGGTAGATTGGGGTCGAGCGCCTGGATGGCCGCGCGCGCTGCGCCCGCCATCGAGAGCGGGGCGCGCGTGGTGCGCACGATAAAAGCCACGCTGCTGGGCGAGGCCTGCGCGTACGGGATGTAGACGGTTGGCTGCGCTGGCTCGGCGAGCGACTCGTCTCTGATGCCATCGACCACGCCGACGATCTCTCTCGGTGCCGGCTCGGCGTTCGCCGGCCCCATCGGCTTGCCCAGCCAGATTTCCTGCCCTATCGGATCCGAATCGGCCCAAGCGGATCGGGCAAGCGCGCGGTTGATGAGGACGACGGGCTTGCCACTCGCGTTGTCGGCCTCTGAGAAGACGCGGCCACGCGCCAGACCAATGCGCAGCGCGTCGAAATACTGCGGGCTGACAAAGCGGAAGTTCGCGGCGCCCCGATCGTCGCGCGATCCCGAGTGCCGCCCCTCAAAGCTGAAGAGCAGATCGCCTCCCGGCTGGAGCGGCAGCACGCTCGCCAGCGCCGCCTGCTCCACGCCAGGCAGCGCCGCCAGGCGATCGAGCGCGTCGCGAAAGAACGCGGCGCGCACCACGGGCGTGGCGTACTGGCGTGGCGGGATGCTGACCCGGAAGGTCAGTGCGCGGCTGTAGTCGAATCCCGGTTCGACACGCAGGAGCCGCGCGAAGCTTTGCAGCGCGAGCCCTGCGGCAATCAGCAGCACGACGGAGATCGCGATTTCGTTCGCGGCGAGCACGCTCCGCAGCCGGCCGCGGCCGCCCACGCTCGGGTTGACCCGACGCACGATGGCGCCGGCGCCGGTATCCGTGGCGCCGAGCGCCGGCATGATGCCGAACAGAAGGCCGGTCGCGACGCTCAGCAGCAGCGCAAAGAAGAGCACGCGCCCGTCAATGGAGAAGTCGCCGACGTGAGGCGTGGTCGGTGGCACGAGGGCCACGATTGCGTCGAAACTTGCGTAACACAGCGCGACGCCGACCACGCCGCCGATCATGGCGAGCAGGAGGCTCTCGGTCAGCAGTTGACGCACGATGCGGCCGCGGCCCGCGCCGATCGCCGCGCGTACCGCAAGCTCGCGCTGCCGCACAGCCGACGCCGCCATCCTCAGGTTGGCAACGTTGGCGCACGCGATGAGGAGCACCAGTACGGCGGCACCGAAGAGGAGGAGCGGCGCCGGTCCTGCGCTGGACGCGATGAAGTTGCGGAAGCGCTGGAGGCGTGCCCGCTCTCCCGCAGAGAACATGTTGGGGAACTCGCGCCGAAGCTCGGCGAGCGACGGGGTGAGCAGCGCCTCGACCTGGGCTGGCGACACATCCGCCCTCAAGAGCGCCAGACAGAACGTGCCACCGTTCGACGGATTCGAGCTCGTCCGCGGAATGCGAAACGGGAACCAGACATCGGCCGCGTCGCCGCCCATGACGGGAAGGGCGAAGTCCGCCGGCAGCACGCCGACGATCGTGGTCGGATCGTTGTCCAGCGTCATCGTCGTGCCGAGCACCCGCGAATCGCCATGGAACCTCGCGCGCCACAGCCGATCGCTGATGATGACGACCGACGGGCCGCCGGGACGCCCTTCTTCGGGCCGGAACGCTCGGCCGAGCGCCGGCCGGACGCCGAGCACCGCGAAGAGCTCGGTCGATGCCGCAGCGGCCGCGATGCGGTCGGCGTCGCCGCTGCCGGTCACGGTCGTCGGGTTGCGCCATCCGACGAGCGCCAGATGCTCGAACACGCCGTGCTGCGCCTGCTGCCATCCGAGAAAGATCGGCATCGAGATCGACGGGCCGCCAAACGCGTTGCCGGTGCGGCGCACGAGGTAAATCCGATTCGCGTCGCGATACGGGAGCGGCCGCAAGGACACCGCGTTCACGACCGAGAAGACGGCGGTGTTCGCGCCGATGCCGAGCGCGAGCGTGCCGATCATGACGGCTGAGACGCCCGCCCTCTTGCGGAATCCGCGAACCGCGTCCCGGATGTCGTGCTGCACGCTGTCGAGCACGCGCACGATCCACACGTCGGCTGCGTCCTCGATGGCGAGCGTCACGTTGCCGATCGCGCGGCGGCTCGCCCATGCCGCATCCGTGGGGGCGAGGCCGTCTCTCTCGAGCGCGTCCTGACGATGAGCGCGATGGGACTCGATCTCGTCACGCAGCTCGGCGTCGTGGTCCGAGCGCCGGAAGACGTACCGCAGGCGACGAAGGAGCGCTCTCATGAGATGGACCTTTCATGTTCCGATGGCCGGAAGTAAGGCTCATGTCGAGGCGAGTACACGATGGATCGCGCCGACCATGCGATCGAACTCGGCGTGTTCGGCCGCGAGCTGCCGGCGGCCGGCCGCGGTCAGCGTGTAGAAGCGCGCGCGGCGGTTGTTCTCCGACGTGCCCCACTCAGCCTTCACCCACGCGTTGAACAGCAGCCGTTGGAGCGCGGGATAGAGCGCGCTCTCCCCAACTCTCAGCACATCATCCGATGCCAAGCGCAGATGCTCGACGATGCCGTAGCCATGCTTGGCGCCGCCCACGAGCGCCTTCAGGATCAGCAGTTCGAGGGTGCCTGGCAGCAGATCAGACGGCGTATTGGTTAATCCCATCAATGAATGATGGGAATGTACAAATTCAAGCCCGGTCTGTCAACTGCCATCAGTTTATGAGGGGAACGAGCGCTGCCAGATCGCGTGCCCCGAACTGGAGATTGCAGGAACAGGCACAGTGCGGAACGATTTCGGCTTCGATCTCCGTTGGAGGGATCGCTTCGCCTGGGGGCGCGGCCGGCGCCGTGGCCGCGCGGGCGCCGTTGAGCGCGGTCGGTCTCAACCACATTTCGTGCGTGTGCCCCCGATTACCGGAAGACGCGCGACTCCTACGCGGGCCTTCTGGGCGAGCCGGTGTCACACGATGACGGGACGCAGGCGTATCTCTGGTTTGGCGACGCCTGCATGGTCGTCAAGTGACCCCACCTTGAGGCGGTGTGCGGTCGCCGACACCGGCAATCGATCTTATGGCAGGCTCGCAGCAAAGGCGCGCATTTCACGCAACACATCAGCCTCGTTGGACATGAAGACATAGTGGTTGGCGTGCGCGATCCTTACGACGCGCGCCCCACTCACACCACGCTCGAACTGGTCGGCGAGTCCGCCGGTTGACCTCAAGTCCCGCGCCGCTGCCGCGCGGGCTTCGCCGCGGGCCGTAGGGTCGTCATGGACCCAGGCTCCCTGATCGTGAGGCAGCGCGTAAATCGCAAGCGCGGGTGCCTGGATGTCCGTATACGTTTGCACTCCGGCGAGGATTGCTTGTTCGACGTGCGCTGGTGTTCGTCGGCGGCCAACCCGGCCATCCGGCTCGGCTTCGAATTCCTCGCGGAGTTCGGCCTCAGGTGGCGCAAATCCTGGATATCGCATGCACCACGCACGAAAGGCCTGAAAGCTCGCGCGGTCGACGGCGGTCGGGGCGGGCGGCTCCGGCGGCGCATTGTCCGCCGGTGCAGGAATCGGGGGGTCTCCTGGAGTGGGCGGCGGATTGTACGCATCGCGGTACGCGGCGTCGAGGTAGATCAGACCAGCGACGCGATGGGGTTTGCGGAAGCCGATCGAACTCAGCTCCTCCCCGCCGATCGAATGCCCGACGAGGACGGGCGCGACAAGTCGCAGCGCATCGAGCACGGCCAAGACATCGTCGGCGAGCCGATCGGCGGAGTATCCCCCCGGCGCGATCGTAGAAGCCCCGTAACCCCGTCGTGTAATCCCGTAGACGTGGTATCCAGCGGTCAACTTGGGCGCAAAATCATCGTAAATGTGAGCCGTGTTGCCAAGGCCAGCGAGAAGTACCAGCGGTCGGCCCGATCCTCCCCAGTCGAGGACCTCTAGGCGAACGTTCTGGTCGACGGTGACGAACTGCGTTCGGTGCGGCGACGGATCCTTCCATGGTCGGTGGGCCCCCGCGCACCGGGCATTCAAGAGCGACAGAAACAGGATCGCAGCAAAAAGGCGTGCGCGCGTCATCGAGAAATGGACCGAAGTCTGCCGCTGAAGCTACTGAGTGGTGCGCCGCACGCAGGCTGCGCTTCCAGCCAGTGAACCACGTCGGGCGGAACGTCGCCCGGCTGCGCCGCCACCCTCGCATCAGGCTCAAGTCCATTCCTGTACACATGCCCGATGCGATCCGCAAAAAACGCGACGCTCAAATTCAAGAACGCGCCATCGCTCAACTGGAACGGCTGATTTGATGTGGTGTTCCCAGCAGTCTGTGCTCCGAAGGTTGTTGTCAAGGGCCGACCTTGAAATGCGACGGCGACCGCCTCACCGGAACTGTTCGTCATGCGTCCGACGAGTACCGCGACTGGTGCGTTTGGGCGTGTCAGGTGATGCGCAGGCCGAACCGCTACACGCTCGTCACTGCCGTCCTTGACGCCACCGTCGCGAATCGACCACAGCGTCCGAGTGCCGTCGGGCGTCACGAAGCTGCCCACGACGCCCTCGCCCAGAATCGGCGAAAGGCCTGCCAGCATCGGCCACATATTGCCGCCAGTATTCGTACGCAGATCCACGATCCATCCGCAAGGGTCCGCCAGGTCGACACGCGCGATCACCGCTTGTATTTCAGAAGCTTCGTCGACCATTGTTGCGTCGTTGATTCCGACGAACGCCGGCACGTCAATATAAGCAAATCTGGATGCAACCAGCCGACCGTCGGGCTTTCGGTTCACAAACCCGTTGGGCACCGACGCTTGTAGCCAGATATCAGGCTCGATCAGCCCGCTATGATGATCGAGTTGGCGAAGAGCAGACTCGATTGCTGGGTGGGTTTGACCCAGTGTGAGAGCTAAAGCCGACCGCTGGTGTGTCTCGGCACGAAGCTGGCGCCAGTTGACCTCGTTCCGCCGAACGTGATGGGCTTCGGCGATATCGAGCGCCCGTTCAACGTAGGCCTGGGCATTGCGACGAAGGAGCACGTTGGTGGTCGCGGCCAGCAGAATGGCAGCCGCACCGACGGCGACAATCCTGTGGAGTCTGCGACGATCCGACCGCAGAGCGGATTCGGCCATTGCGTCGAATGATAACGTCGCCAGACTGTTGGTCGAAATGTGACGGCAAGTCGCCCAGGGGTTCCGAATCCTCCTCTTGGGTCAGAACCGACTGCGGCGTTACTTGCTCCTGACGATCGCGTTGGTTCTCCGGTCGGAGCCCCCTCAACCCATCCAAGTGGCTGCTGCATTAGGATACTCATGGCTGCCGGAGGTGACATGCACGATCTCCGTCTCGCGATTCGGGCGCTTTGCGCGGCTCCGCTCGTGTCGGCGGCTGCGATCATCTCCCTCACTGTTGGCATTGGCGCCAACACGGCCGTGTTCTCGGTCGTCAATGCCATTCTCCTGAAGCCGGCACCCTATCCTGAACCCGACCGCCTCGTCCTGTTGGGTTACACGTTTTCCGGAGCTTCTGTTCCCCTCGTATCAGAGACGAAGCTGAACGTCTGGAAGGACCAGACCGCGGCGTGGCAAGACATTGGGGCGTTGCGTGTGCGCAACGTCAACGTGAGCGACGGCACCCGTGCGGAACAAGTCGTTGCGCTCCAAACCAATATCGACTTCTTCAAGATGTTCGGCGCGCGGCCCGCTCTCGGACGCACGTTCACGGCCGCGGAGGATCAACCCGGGGGCGGTCGCGTTGTGGTTTTGAGCGACGGTTTCTGGAAGCGCCGGTTCGGCTCGGATCCCCGCAGCGTCGGGACACAGCTACGCGTCGACGGGTCACTCGCCACGATCATCGGCGTGCTGGACGCCAGCGTTGACACGTCGATCTTCAATGCCGATCCGGACGTGTGGATTCCCCTGCAGCTGGATTCCAACAGCACGAGCCATGGTCCGTCAATCATCGCCGCCGGGAGACTCAGGCCAGGCGTGTCGGTTCCTCTCGCGCAGGCCCGGGCGCGCCTCGCAGGCGAAGCATTTCGCCGACGCTATCCGCAGGTCGTCGGACCGAGCGACACGTTTACGGTTGCACCGTTCCAGGAAGCGCTCGTTCAGCGTTCGCGCTCCTCGTTGTTGATGTTGACGGGCGCCGTCGCGTTCGTTCTGTTGATCGCCTGTGCCAACGTCGCGAATCTGGCGCTGATCCGAGGGGCGGTCCGTGAGCGGGAGATCGCCATTCGGGCAGCGATGGGCGCCAGCCGATGGCAGATCGTGCGTCAACTCCTCACCGAAAGTCTGCTGCTCACGTCGGTCGGCGGAGTTCTCGGCCTGATCCTCGGCACAGTCGGTATTCGAGCGCTCTTGACGATGAATCCGAGCAGTCTGCCGCGCATTGGATCAGCGGCCGGCAGCGTGACGATGGATTGGCGGGTGCTGTCGTTTGCGCTCATCGTGTCGGCCATCAGCACGATCATCTCTGGCGCATGGCCGGCCTTGCGCGCCTCGCGTGGCGATCTGAACGCGTCGCTTGTCGGGAGCGGTGGACGCGCTGGATCTACCGCGCGAGAGCGACGTGTCCGGTCGTGGCTGTTGGTCAGCGAATTGACGCTCGCATTCGTGCTGCTGGTGGGCGCGACGCTGCTGATCCGCACGTTCGCGGCGCTCCATCAGGTTGACCGCGGGTTCGACGCCCATCACGTTCTGACGCTGCGCGTGGCGCTGACGGATTCCCGTTTCGCGAAGACGGAGGCGGTCTCGGCGGTCGTCCGCGCCGGTGTCGAGCGCGTTCTCGCCCTGCCAGGTGTGATTCAAGTGGCGGCGACACGGACGTTGCCGCTGGAGTCAGACTGGCGCACGAGTGTTGCCTTCCCCGATCGTCGGCCAGGCGATCCGTCGCCGTTGACCAGCTACCGCATCGTGTCGCCCGGATACTTCGATGCGCTCAACATTCCGATCGTGCGGGGCCGCGATATCACGGATCGCGACCAATTGGGAGCGCCGCCGGTCGCCATCATCAATCAGGAAATGGCGCGCCGCTACTGGCCCGACCGCGACCCGCTCAACGACCGGATCGTCGCCTTCCCGGGTCGCGTTCCAGACGACGAGCCGGCGCGGCAGATCGTGGGGATTGCCGCCAACGTGCGTGACGGGATGGCCCTCGATCAGGAACAACAGCCGATCGTCTACGTCCCGCTCACGCAGCTGCTCGATCGGGAGAGCGCCGCGCAGGCAGGTTCGCTGGCGTGGATTGTTCGAACGCACGGGGAACCCGGTGCGCTCGCCCGCGTCATTGAACGCGAGATCTCAGCGGCGAGTGCTGGGGCCCCCATCTCGAGTGCGAGATCGATGGAGGAGATCGCGGTACGTGCGATCGCGCCAACCACGTTCAGCATGACCGTGCTCATCGTCTTCGGCAGCTGCGCCCTGCTGCTGGCCGGCGTCGGGATGTACAGCGTGACGGCGTACGCGGTTCAGCAGCGCACGTACGAGATCGGTGTGCGCCTCGCGTTGGGGGCCGGGCTCCATCAGGTTCGCAATATGGTGTTGCTCGACGGCATGAAGATCGCGTGTTGGAGCGTCGTGCTTGGAGGCACGATCGCTGCTGCGCTGACGGGAACACTCACAGCGTTTCTCTTTGGCGTCCGGTCTCACGACCTCGTGACCTTTACGGTGACGCCAGTCCTGCTTGGCCTGGTTGCGTTCACGGCCGTGTGGATTCCTGCGCGCCGAGCATCGCGACTCAACCCCGCTGACATCTTGAGAGGTGTGTAACTCGCGACAGGTCGCCACGGGGATAGCCAGCTCCTGATTCAGTGGTGCCGATTGCTCCCACCTTGAGCGGCAAGGTAGTCTCAGTAATTCGCCTTGTGAAGACCAGCCTCGAGGAATTGATCGGTCATCAAATCGACGTTTATCGGGGGGAAACGACGCCGCCGGCGTTACACTCTTCGCCTGATGAACGTTCTGATCCGCACCAAAGCGTTCGACGAACACGGCATCAGGCTCATTCCGCCGACAGATGCCGACTTTAATGGCATGGCGCGTTCATTGATCGGGCGCGTCGCAGACATCGGCCTGAAACTGAAGCCGATGTTGGTGATCGTCTCGAACGAATCGGCACAGACGGTGGTGTCCTATTCAAAGACGTGGACCGCTCGGTACGCCGGTGGACGGACGAGCGTCATTCGCAGTCATACCAGCTTCCCCGAAACTGTGTGCGGAGACATCCTGATTGCTAAAGATTCGGAAGCGCTGCCGCCCGGTGGCAAACGCATCGAAACGGCGAGTCTCGTGATCCAGGCATACGCGCAGTCCGAGCCGTACTACGATCAATTTCTCGACCAGTTCATCCTCGAGAAAGATCGAATGCTTGCGAACGCCGAGGAACTGGAGATCGAGTTGGGGGCAGTCATATTCGCTGACGGCAGCCTCATCGGAAGTGACAAAGATGGCTGGCTGAGCCATCTCTTTTCCGAATGCGTCGATGAAAAACAGGCGTGGTATCGCGAGATTCTGAATCGCCTCAACTCCGGCGCGTCAGTCGATGAGGCTTACGCTCCGCTTCGTGCGTTTCAAGAACAGCGCAATGTCCGGATGCGTAGCGGCCGGCCGTTGGATCGTGCAGAGATGAAGCTTTGGAAAACGCAAGCTGCCGCTGATGTCCAGAGGTGGCGTCGCGCTTTCACGGACGCTGAGCTACCGCACTTGCTCAGAAGCTCAATCCGTCTGGAACCGTTCGTCATTCGTCGGATTCGTGACGACGGCGTTTGATGTGTTTCGGGAATCCGAAAGTTACGGTTACCGCGCCGATCGACCCGGCCGTTAGCACGGTGCCGCCAGTTTGTGTCTGCTGTCAGTAAGCGAAAGTCGCTACGAACTCGCAGCACGTCGGACGCTGCGCGAAAAGGCTTGACAGCGGTCTTACAACGTGTAATACACGTTACGTTCAGGGCACGTGGGCTTTCTGGACGATAACTTCGTCGATGATGCCGTAGTCCTTGGCCTGCGCTGCCGCGAGGATGTAGTCACGGTCAGTGTCCTCCTGGATCCGCCGAAGCGTTTGTCCCGTGTGGCGTACCAGCAGTTCGCTGAGGCGCTCGCGCATGCGTAAGATCTCTCGTGCGGCGATATCGATGTCGCTGGCTTGTCCGGCGAGGCCGGACAACAGCGGCTGGTGAATCACGATTCGCGAATTCGGCAGGGCGTGGCGTTTGCCCTTCGCGCCTGCGGCCAGAAGGAGCGCTGCCATCGAGGCGGCTTGTCCGATACAGAAGGTCTGTACCTCGGGCCGGACAAACTGCATCGTGTCGTAGATGGCCAGTCCTGCCGTGACGGAGCCCCCGGACTGTTGATGTAGAGCACCACGTCCTTGTCAGGATCTTCGGCCTCCAAGAACAGCATCTGGGCGATGACGAGATTCGCCACGCCGTCATCGATTGATGTACCGATCAAGATGATGTTGTCTTTGAGAAGGCGCGAGAAAATGTCGTAAGCGCGCTCGCCGCGCGCCGTCTGCTCGACGACCATCAGCACCAGCTGGGCCCGAATGTCTTTCTTCATTTGCAGATCCGAGGTGGGCGACTTCAGGTCTTGACAAGCCCGTATTCGCGACGTCGCATCAACGTCCCTTGCGAGGTCCCACTCGCTCGCCCCGACCGAGCCACGTGAGTAAGGCCAATCTAGAGAAGCGCCAGGCCTTGCCGAAGCGGCGACCGGGCACGTCCCCCCTTTCTGCGGCGGCCTGGACCGCTTCTGGCGACAACTTGAACAGCGTCGCCGCCTCCTCCAAAGTCAGGACGTCCCCATCAGTCACTTCCGGCGGGTTCGCGACCTCGAGCCGACCGACGGACAGGGTGCCTGACGCGAGCCTATCCGCAAGGAGCTCGCTCAGCAGATGCTGCTTCGGACGCCCAGTGTGGTCTGCCAGACGATCAAGAGCGGCGACCTGTTGCTTTGGCAGGCGGACGAACAGCGGCGTCTTCTGGTTGGACATGCACCATTGATATCACATGATAGCTGTGGATATCAATGCTTTGAAAGACACACTCCGCCCGAGGACGTGAGAGGCCCAGCCCCTGCCGCGACTGACCCGTCAGGTTCTACCCACCGGACCGGACCGCGATCCCCATCACCTCGTATCGCGCGCCAAAAAGCAGGCTGGCTATGCCGACGAAGGCGCGCGAGGGGTAGTTCCCGTGAAAATAGGTTTGGTACACCTTGTTGAACGCGTCGTAGTTCGCCAAGTCCGTGCAGAAGACCTGGACCGATACCACATCGTCCATCGTCATCCCGGCTTGCTGCACGACCTGTTTGACCTGGTCCATCACCCGGCGCGCTTCATCCTCGGACGAGAGCGCAACCTTGGCGCCTGGTTCGACGCCGATGGTGCCCGCGATGTAGAGCGTATTCCCGGCCAGCACACCGCTGCTGAACGGCAGGTGTCGGTCGGCCGCGAGCTTCGACTGCAGGTGCCGATGCACGGCCTGTTGAGCCGACACCAACACCGGGACGAGCAGCAGCGGCAGCACGTAACGAATCCTCATGGTTCCTCCTCCATTTCACTGCACACGATACCGCGGATCCGGATGCACGAAGGCGTTCGCCTTCATCGGCGGCTGGCGCACGCCGAGCGACATTCTGACCCTCGACTGGCGGCAGGTCGACCTCAAGGCGGGTAAGGCGCGCCTCGACCGGGGCATGACGAAGAATGGGGCGGCGCGTGATCGGCGTTTTCTCGCGACTCAGCTTTCGCGCAGGACTTGGGCCGGGTCGATTCGCGACGCACGGCGCGCGGGCAGAAATGCCGCAACGATCGCCACTACCGCCAAGACGGCGACCGCGCCGCTGAACGCCGCAGGGTCGCGCGGCGAGACCTCGAACAACAGCGACGCCGCGAACCGAGACGCCCACGCGCTCACGATCGCACCGATGACGATGCCGGCGCCGACGAGGATCCCGACACGCGATAGCAAGAGCCGCAGGACGCCGCTCGGCTGTGCGCCGAGCGCGAGTCGAATCCCGATCTCCGATCGCTGACGCTCGACGTGGTACGACGTCACGCCGTAGAGTCCGATCGCAGCCAGAAGCAACGCGAGCGCGCCGACGAACCCGGCCAGAGCCGCGACGAGCCGATCCTGCGCGAGCGCTTCGTCCACCTGATCCGATACAGGACGGAATGTCAGCTTGAGGTCCGGGCTCAACGCCGTCAGGGCGGCGGTCAACTCGCGCGTCAGCCCGCGCGGGGAACCAGCCTGCGACCGCACGCCGACGTAGAAGTTCGTCCACATGACGGGGCCGTCGAACTGCGCAAGCGGGAAATAGATCGTTGGCGTCGATGCGTTTCGAATCGATCGATACACCGCGTTGCCGACGACGCCGACAATGGTTCGCGTGTCGTACGGCATGTCGCCGACGGCCGGAAGGCGGAACGACAGCGCCAGCCGCGTGCCGACCGCGTCGCGGCTTGCGCCGAGCAGGCGATCGACGAACGCCTCGTTCACGATCATCACGTGCGCGCCCGCAGGTGTGTCGTGATCGTCGAAGTCCCGCCCCGCGCGCAGACCGATGCCTTCCGCATTGAAGGTCGCCGGGCAGATCATCGACGCTATCAAACTCTAAGCGGCGCCGCAGTTACCAAGCGTGGTCGCGGAGTTCTCAGGATTCGCCTTGTGTTAAGGCTGGACGGTCGCCAGATCGGCGTTACTCAGGACCGAATCGATCTGGTCGACGCCTGGGCCAACGGGAGAGCCGCGCGACGACACCCTCGCCTAAGGATCAAATCACAGTGTCGAACGTCCCATTTCGAGCGTTGGATACTCGAGCTCAGGAATCAGTTCCGCTCGAGCTCGCCGCGTGTCACCCCAGTGGGGCACACGGCCGAGCCGAACAAAATCGCGCGTGAAAGGAGCTCGTGTGCCGGCAATCATTGCAAACCCTTCGCAGGCCCCAGCCACGAGTTGAACTAACCAGAACGGGACCCGAACTGGACGCGAACATCCCCAGACGCGGCATGCCTCATCCAAGAAGTCTTGCAACGTCACCGGTCCATCGTCGCCGACATGATAGATGCCGTGAATACCGTGCTTAATAAGGGCGGCTTCGGTCGCGCGCAGGTAATCGGCTACTGAGAGGAGTTGAAAAAGCGTCGGCTCGCGCCACACCCCGAGAAGATGCCGCTTCGCCAACCAGTGCGCCGCGTCGATCATGAGGATCCCTCGTCCGTAAACCATCCCCAACCGAAGGACGACGGGCGTCGTGGCGGTGTCGCGAGTCCGCGCGAAGAGCAGCCGTTCTTCTTCGAGGCGCGTCTGCGCGTGCACGGAGATCGGCGTTCGATCCAGTCGGCCCGTTGCCGGCCGTTCGACAGACGTGGGCCCTTCAACGTGGGGGAACGAGATGAGGACGATCCGTCCCACGTTCGCGTTGAGCGCGGCCGTCAACAGGTTCGAAAACCACTGCGTGTTGGTTTCGGGCAGAAAGCGTTCCGGGCGTGGCTTGAAGAGGACCCCGGCGAAATGGACGACGGCTCCGACGCCAGCCACGGCGGCAGCAACACTATCCGGATCGGCAAGGTCGGCGCGTACGCTCTCCACGCCGGGCGCACGTGTCAGATCAACGGGCAACGGCGTGCGGTGGTACATAAGGCGCACGCGATGCTGGCGTGAAATCAGGTAGCGCGCCAGCAAGCCGCCGAGATTGCCTGCCGCGCCGGTAATGAGAATCGTGGACTGCACCGTCAGGTCAGGGGAAATACTACTCCTCGCGCGTCTGATCGCACCGGACCCGTCGGGGACGCAATCACTTGAACGCCGTGAGCCGATCCTTCCGGATCTTTGCCGCGATGCCGGCGTTGCGGTCCGCCACCTCGCCGACGGTGTACTCGACCGAGCTGCCCAGGACGATCGCGATCTCCGAGGGCGTGAGGTGGTAGTCCTGCTCGAGCCATTGCCCGAGGCTGGCCGTGGCGGCCCGCAGCGCATCTTCCAGCGAGCCCCCTAACCCGATCGTCATGAGGTGGGTCGCCGACTCGACCCGCGGGGCCATGACCGATTTGCTCGCGATCACATCGACGGTGAACTCCACGTCCATCGAGGTCTCGAGCGCATTCCCATTCAGTTCGCCGTCGCCCTGCGCGGCGTGCCCATCCCCGACGTAGAGCAGCGCGCCCGGCTGCGCGATCGGCAGATACACGGTGGCGCCTTCGACGATTTCGTTGAAATCCATATTGCCGCCAAACCGACCCGAATCGCCAGACGGCGGCGGCGCCGACCCGAATCCCGGCGCGACGGCCACACAGCCCAGCATCGGTCGGAGCGGTACGGTGAACGTCTTCAGATGCTCGGACGGCTTTTCTGGTGTGGCGAATCCGCCTTCGCGATCGAGATGCCACCGCACGTCCTTGAAGCCATCCTTCATCTTGACCGCAAACTGCGAGTCCAACGCACGCTCGACGATCCCGTCGTCGCTGATCGCCCAATCGCGATTCAGCCGCACGCGTGTCAGATGAATGACGAGGACGTCGCCGGGCATGGCGGTCTCGACGTAGAACGGCCCGGTTTCGGGATTGCCGCCCAGGACGCGTGTGACCCCGCGCTCATCCGCCCCGTCAGCATCGACGGTCGTCGTGTGGACGGTGTCGCCCGGCCAGAGGTGCAAGACGGGAGGATTGGACGCGGAGAACTGGCGGTAAAAGGTCGTCGGGACGAATTCGTGACGTTGGGGAGGTCCGGCGCGCTTGGCAGGGATCCGTACGGCGAACCACGACGTGTTGAACGGCGTCGGGTCGTTGGTGTCCGTGCGGACCAGCGTGCCCGCGAGGCGGTCCGCGGAGATCGTCCCCGTAAACTCGTCGGTCCTGGTGTCGTTCTTGATCGTGAAGCGGATCGCGTTGCCGCCGACGGTGCCTGTGATCGACTGCCGGCCGAGTGTGCCGGACAGCGTCGAGCCGTCCGCGTTCACGGTGAGCCGTTGATGCAGCGGCGTGCCGTAGACGTCCTCGGTCAGCATCCAGTCCCCGGCGACCGGGCTCTGCGCCAGCAGAAGCGCGGGCGTGAGGCACAGCATCAACGCGAGACATTTGTGCATGACCGTCGATTATCGGCTCGGCCGACACGTTGTCAAGGGCGACGCGGTGTCGCGTCTCGTCAATGCCCACCAAGGCCGCCGATCAGAGCGGATGGTCGGGGAATGCGATGCTGCGCCACATGTGCGCCACCGGGCTGTTGTCGAATCCGAGGCCTTCCTTCGGCTGCTTGAAATGACGGCCGATGAGGTCGACGAACGGATCCATCGAGACGAGCGCATTGGGATCGAACGAGTACAGATCGTTGACCGTGACCATTCGGGGCTCGATGTACCACTTGTGTTTTCGCACCATCCGGTACGTGTCCTCGATGTACGGATCGGGCTTGTAGTCCTCGCCGAACATCCGCCGATATAAATCGGGGTACTCGTAGCCGTTGGCCTCGTCTGGATAGAACCTGAGGGCCTGATGGTACCGGATCGCGAACGTGCTCTTCTCCGGCAGGTACGGCTCGAACATCTGCGCGCCCCACCATCCGTGGTCGACCTTGATGAGCGACTGCACGACATCGTGCAGCAGGCACGCCAGCACCACTTCTTCCGTCATGCCCCGCTTCATCGCCTGCGTCGCGCTCTGGAGAACATGGTTGTACGCTCCGGCGGTCTTGAAGCGCAGGTTGAAGAAATCGATCAGTGTGGGGCGCGGCGGCATCCGCTCGAGGCGTGTTACACCTCGATTGCCGGCGACGAAGAGATTGCCGACACCGCGTCGACCGGGGCTGCCTTCGATCCGCGCCTCGAGTTCGGCCGCCGTCGGGAACCGCTCCGGCGCGCCGGCAGTCTGGCCCCGCTGAGCAGCGGCGACCGCCTCGTCCAGCTTCTGGATCGAAAAATCTTCGAGGGCGTCGGCGCGCGCCTCATGGCTCATCCGGCTCACGACGGCGGCGCCGCCGAGAGTGGCAAGGAACGCTCTCCGATCGACCGCGAGCATCATGGCGCCTCCTTCAAAGACACGAAACGACGGCCCGATTGGGATACCGAACGGTGCACCGGACACTAAGCGCGCGAGCATCCGATGTCAACAGCGAAACGGCGACACGTGTCAAGACTCGTTAGAAATGTCCCCACTCTTAACTCGATAGAAATGTCCCTTTTCGACGAGGACGCGGTCACGGCTGACTGGCCATCCACGCCCGGCGATCCTTCGCCAGCTGCCGCGCGACACGATGATCCTCGACGGCATGGCGCCATGGGTGATCGCCACCCGCGCGCGGCCCGCGCGCCGACGCGTCGGGTCGACGGACGGGAATCGGAGTCGCGGGGGACGCCGTCGGGCGGCCCAGTGCCCCCACCGGCGCGTCGGTCCACCGCATCACGCGATCGCGATACCGGATTTCGATCTGCCCCGCGCGGTCTTCGGACACGATCACCGTGCTGCGCGCCGGCGCCAGGCCACTCTGCCGTTCGAGTTGGAGGTGGCGGTTGGCATAGCGCACGACCCAATCGTTGGAGACCGTGCGCGTTTCTTCGAGGCGAAACACGCGATCGAGTTGCCGCCCGCCCGGCCGCGCCACGTGAAAATCGTCTACGGCCGCGGGCGCCTGCGCGAAGCGGCGGTTGTGGTCGGCCCAATATGCCGCCTCGAGAAACGCATTCGCGGTCGCGACGTCGGCGATGCCGCGGCGGCGGAGTTTTTTCACCAGACGATCTTGTTGCGTGCCGTGATTCCGTTCGATCCGCCCTTTGGCTTGGGGCGAACTCGCGGGGATGATCTGGATCCCCAAGCGGGCACACATGCGCCCGAATTGCGTCAACGGCTCGGCGCCCGTGACGCGCTCGGCCGCATTCGGCGGGCGCACATACACATTTTTCCAGTCGGTGTAGAGCGCGTGCGGGATCCCGTACCGCTCGATCCAGGCGCGGAGCACGCTGACCGCTGCCCAGATCGTTTCCTGCGCGCCGAAGCGTCCCAGGGTCTGGCCGGTGGCATCGTCGACCAGCGTCAGCAAACAGCTCGCGGCTGCGCGATCTTCGAACCATGGATGGAAACTGCCATCCATCTGGACCAGCTCGCCGAAGTGCGCCTTGCGCTCGCGGCGCCGGCGATGCGGGCTGCGCTTCCGCGCGCGACTCCACAGCCCCGCCGTCAGCATCCACCGCCGCAACGTCTCGTGGTCGACGGTCAGGCCGTCTTCACTCGCCAGATGCTCGGCCGCCAGCGTCGGCCCAAAGCGCTCCTCGACCCCGCCGCTGTATTTTTCGCGGACGAGCGCGAGCACCCGCTCCCGAATCGTCGCCGCAATCGCGTGCGTCGACACGCGTCCAGCGCTCTGATGTTTCAGCCCCGCGGGCCCCTCACACCGGTACCGCCGAGCCAACCGCTTTGCCTGGCGATAGCTCACGTCCATCAACGCCGCCGCCGAACCCAGCCCCAACGTCCCCGCCACCACCCGCGCCAACACGCCCGCGCTCTGCAGCTCCTTCGTGCTCATCGCTGTCCGTCCCAATCCACGACCTCCTCGGAGGTCGTAAGCTTAGGGGACATTTCCAACGAGTCCGCGAGGGGACACTATCAGCGAGTCACAACACAGCGAAACGGCGACACGCCGTTCCGGCGAATTGCAAGTTCGGGTCGATAATGCGCGCGCGTCGGAGATCTAAGGTCCCCGCCGAGTCGAGAAGGGCTTCGCACGAGGCTGGCTATGGAGTCTGATTCGCGGACGAAAGGGCGGCGACGATCTCGTCTACGATTGCCGCAGTCGGACGCATGGTCTCTATCTTTCGCATTGGAAGGGCCACGTAGATCTCGAACCGAGCCCGTATCACGGTCTCTTCTCTCTCCGGAGATCTGCCGAATGGACGCGCGATTTGGCGGCGGACGGTCTCAGCCACACACAACTCGCGGTCTACAGAGGGTAGCAGGACGAAGGTCTGAGCGCGTTCCGCGAGCTCGCGGCGAACACGCCCGTACTCCGGGTGAGTGGCGCTTGCGTACGTCATGAAGCCCGAAGACAGCGCAACAACGTCATGGCGGATCCCACAGCGGGACAATGAACAGTACGCCTCGACATTTTCGCGCGCGTAGGCGTCGTATCCATGCCGGGCGATGTACTCGCTGATATCTCCGACCCGGCCAGCAAAGCGCCGATCCAGATCCACGAAGGGTACGTCGAGACGTTCTGCGAGAAGAGCAGCGATCGTGCTCTTGCCGGATCCGCCGGGGCCGATCAGTCGAATCATCGCGTTGTCATGGGCTGAGCCGCGGAGACCTCAAGATCCGCCACGATGATCTCCTCCGTGAGGTGTTGCGCTGACTGAAGCACATTCCCATGCGGATCGACGATTCCGGACGATCCGTACGACACCATGCCATTAGTTCGACCGGCAACGTCAGCACGGATGACCCAGATGTTGTTCTCAATCGCCAGAGTGATGTCGACACGCCTCGCGTGTGCGGCGACGTCCGCCTTCTCCGGAGGAAGGCCATTGTTCGTCGGGATAAACAAGGCTGTCGCGCCTTTTGAGGCCATCACCCTCGCCGGCTCGGGATAGTTGGAATCGTTACAGATCACGATGCCAAACATCAGCCCGCCAACCCGGAACACGGGCATCTGGTCACCAGCGTCATAGACCGACCGGTTGATCGCGGGATATCGCTTACGGTACAGGCCGATGACCGATCCCTTGTGAAAGACCGCGGCGGTGTTGTACAGCCGTCCTGTGCTGGTCACCTCGGTAAAGCCGACGATGGTCGTGACCATGTTGCTTGCGAGAGGGGCAAGCGCGCGAGCGAGCTGATCGCCGCACGTGTCAATCGCGAATTCGCGGGGATCCGCGGCATGGTCCGCCAAGCCTCCCAGAATCGCCTCTGGGCAACACAGGATGACCACGCCGTGAGATTCACACCATTCCACTCGCGTGCGTATCAGGTCGACTGCCTCGCGGGAGCCGGAGGGAAGCCGGGGAGCCTGGTAGGCGGCAACCTTCATGCGCGCGCATCCGGAACGGGTTGTTGGAACTCGATGTTCAAGACGTATTTGGCAAGGGCTCCAATCCGCCCAAGTGTTTTGGGACGCATCCGAGCCGCTTGATTCATCCCTTGTTTATCATCACGGCGAATGTAGCACCCTGAATCGACCTTCGCGGCTCCTCCGTTTGGTTGGCCCCATGTCCGTGCCACACGGAACCGTTGTGGATGACGACTGAGCCCGCGGGACCAGACGCCGACACCTGTCCCTCGTGGTCCGCGGTGGCGTCCTGAAGCCCACCATCGGCCACGCATCCGTCGTGCGCCGGTAATCCGCGTGGAGGTCGCGCGGGTGCCGGCCGCTTCGATCCTGCCAGTTCCGCCGTTGGAACGCTCGGGCGCAGCAGTCTATTTATTTATATAATTCAGGTCTTACTGCGTGTAAGATACAGGCATGGGACAAATCGGTGCGGGCCCGCTGCCACGGAAAGAACAGCTCATCCTGGCGCTCCTCGTCTCCGACGGACCGATGTTCGGCCTGCAGCTGGTCGAGCACTCAGACGGCGCCCTCAAACGGGGCACCATCTACGTGACCTTGGGCCGGATGGAGGCCAAGGGCCTCGTCGAGTCGGAGCAGGAGCCCCTTCCTCCGGGCGGCATCGGACTGCCGCGCCGCATCTATCGTCCGACGGCGCTCGGTGAGCGGATGCTTCGTGCCTGGACGGCATTCGTACGCGAGCTGGCTTGGGAGATGAAGCCATGATGCGATCCACCAACGGCCCTCGTGTGCCCGGCGCGACGCTCCTGAAGATCGCGCGGCTGCTGTTCAGCGAGCACGTGCTCTCAGCGGTCGTACAGCCGACGATCTCAGACCTCCAGCACGAGGTCGCAAAGGCGGGGTCAAGTCGCGTCGAGCGTCTGCGCGCGCAGTGGCGTGGCTACTGGGCATTCTGGACGTTGGCCCTCCTCGCGCCGTTCGCGTCGTGGCCCTCGCCGGCAGGGCATGCCAACGGCGTGGCGTTTCCCGGCGCCGCGGTACATCTCGCCGTCGGCTCGACAGCCTTAACGTTGCTTGGCGTTGTCGATCCAGTGCTTGGCGCGTGGGTCGCCTTCGTCGCGGCGGCCGGCGCGCTGTGCGCGATCGTCATTCACGCGTGGTATCGGCGGCATCCGTCCGACATTCCGATTCCCACGGAAGCGCAGAGGCGCTCGCCGCAAATCAACTTCTCGTCCACGGAGGTCGCCGGCAACGTTGGCGGGCTCATCTTCGTTGTCGGCAGCGTGATCATCGTCACCGTCGGCCTGCCATCAGTGTTCTGGTTCCTGCTCGCCGGAACGGTCGCCGGGTGCTTTCTCGCGTGGGGCCTTGTGGCGTGGCATACAAGCCACCCGAAGTGGGGCCTGCCGGGGAATCGGATCGTCTGGCGCTGATCGGTCACGTCGCGCGTGTCTTGATGAGTGTCTGTCGCACAGTGTTTCGATGCGCAGTTCGAGAGGCGGAAATGGCGAAACGGATCCTGTACGTCACTGCTGCAGTCCTCAGCACGTCCCTCACTGCACACACCATCGCGCAAGCACCTCCATCCGGACCAGATATGATCATTGACGCCGCCACTCGGACGACGGTGATCGACGGCACGATTACGGCGCTCCACGACTTCTACGTGTATTCCGAGGTCGCGGTGAAAATGGCCGATGCTATCCGTCAGCACCAGGCGCAGCACGATTACGACCGCATAACGGGCGCGCGGACGTTCGCCGAGACCCTTACCTCGGACCTGCAGACCGTCAGTCACGACAAGCACTTGCGCGTCGGCTACAGTGCGAACGTGCTGCCACCGCCTCCACCGTCAGGGGCGCCGCCTCCCGAAGCGCTGGAGCGGATGCGCAAGATGATGGGTCAGATCAATTTCGGGTTTGAACGTGTGGAGCGGTTGGCGGGCAATGTCGGTTACCTCGATCTGCGCGCCTTCGCGCCACCACCGCTCATGGGCGAGACGGCCGCCGCGACGATGGCATTCCTCGCCAACACGGACGCTGTCATCATCGACTTACGACAGAACGGGGGCGGCAGTCCCGATGCCGTCGCGTTGATGGCCAGCTATCTGGTTGGGCCGCAACCCGTGCGGCTGAACGACATCTACGACCGGCCCACTGGCGAGACGCGGCAGTTTCGGACGCTGCCGTACGTGCCCGGCAAGCGTCTCGTCGATCAGGATGTCTACCTCTTGACCAGTGCCCGGACGTTCTCCGCGGCGGAGGACTTTACCTACGCTCTCAAGAATCTGAAGCGTGCGACGATTGTGGGCGAGATCACCGGCGGCGGCGCGCATCCCGTCGGCCCCCATCGTCTCACTGACCATTTCATGATCGCGGTGCCGTCAGGTCGCTCCATCAGCCCGATTACACACACGGACTGGGAAGGTGTGGGCGTCGAGCCGGATGTCAGGGTCCGAGCCGATCAGGCATTGGCGACCGCCCACCTGATGGCTCTGGAAAAACGCGCCCCAGCGAGCACCGACCCGCGCATGCAGCAGGAAATCGAGACCGCTATCCAGCGGCTCAAAAACGAGCTGGCGGTGAAATAGCAGGGCTTCTATCATCGCTATTTCTGAACACCGCACACGAAGTTCGCCGCATCGTTGGTGCTGCCCGATCCCTTGTACGTGGCAACCAACGGGTACGGGCAAAGCGGACGGGTGCGGTCGATCTGTTCGCCCGTCGAGTGTGACGCCACGATGCGCTCGGGCACCTGCTTCTGCTCGACCCAGTCGTTCAACGCGGTGAGCGCGTCGAACGCATTCGGACCCGGTCCGCCCGCGCAGTGCCTCATGCCGGGGACCATGAACAGGCGCATCGACTGCGCGGAGGCGGCATCGCCGACGGCCGCTCTGACGCGCGAGTAATAGTCGATCGTGTTCTGCGGCGAGATCAACTCATCCGACCAGCCGTGAAACAGCAGCAACTTGCCGCCGCGGTCGAAGTACGGCATCAGATTGGGATCGTTTGCGGTGAGGGCGCCGCCATCGGCGCGCTCCGCGCGGGCGAGGTCCTTGTCGACGTCGAAGCCGTGGAAATCCCATGAGGGATCCTTGAAAACGACGAACCTGAAGTAGGACAGAGCGATGGGAAAGGGTCCCGCACTGCCCGCCATCGGCGCCCATCCGGGTTCGCTGCCGCGCGCGAACCCTGGGAAGATGCGCGTGCCGGTTCCCGGACTCACGGTGTCCGCGTACATCGTCCTGGCGATCGCGATCTCGCGCGTCGTCAGACACGTCGGCTGATCGTCGCCCGTGCACAGCAGGGTGGCTGGATCGAAATGACAAGCCGCGGGGTTTTCGAGAACACCGTCCTTCACGCCGTCGAGGTCGTCGCATGCGTCGAGGACGGCTTTATGAATCGTCGCGAATTTCTCGCGCGGCAGCGGCCCTTTCGCCGTCGCCTGGCCGATCGCCATTCCGGCGACGAGCATCGGTGTCCAGTTGTTCGCCGGGGCGATCGCGATAATGCCGTCATAGTCGGCCGGGAAGCGCTGCGCTTCCATGAGTCCCTCTTTGCCGCCAGTCGAGCAACCGTTCCAGAACGAGGTGCGCGGCGCACGGCCGTAATAGGCTGACATGATCGCCTTCGCCTGGACGGTCATTTCGTGCACGGCGCGGTAGGCGAAGTCCGTCAGCTTTTCCGGATGTCCGAGCGCGAAACTGGCGTCCCTTCCGGATCCGACGTGCCCGGTGTCGGTTGCCCCGGTCGCGTACCCGGCGCGCAGGCCTGCGGCGAGTTGCGCATAGCTGATCTCGCCGCTCCATCCACCGTTGCCGACGCCCTCGAATTTTCCGTTCCATCCGGACGCAGGCAGCCAGATCTCGATCCTGATGTCGGAGTCGTTCGACGGCTTGAGACTCGCGGCGACGCGACAGAACGGCGGCAGGGCGGCATACGTCTGCTGCGGCGCCGATGGACCTGCTGTGGGATCTGCGGCCGGCGCGTGAAATCCGCCGGCGCTGACCGCTTCGGCGACCGTAATCGTCGTCTGCGGAAGCGCGAGCGCCGCGAGTTTCTCGCACGGCGTCGCCCGACCGGCAGGGGATTCCTGCGCGAACCCGGCGGCCGCAGCGATGATAGAGAACAAAATCGACGCGGCAAGGCGGGCAAAGCTGAACATGCGACAGCATACTCCACGCTTATCGCCGTGCTGCGAAGAAGTCTTTGACCGATCGGCGTACGGTGGTGGGCGCAGTTCGAGTGCACCCGTAGAACCATTCCGCCGACGATGTTCCGCAAGGAGATCGGCGTCTCATTCGTGCGGTGCTGGCCTCGCCGGCGGCAACCGGACTCACGGCCGACGACCTCGTCATGTACTGCGAAAGGATAGCCGCCGCGTCGGGCGGCGTGTTCGGTGTGAAGCGCATTTCGGCCGAGGAGCGTGCGCTGATCTCGAAGATTGCGTCCGAGTTGAAAGCACGCGACGCGTAGCGTCCGAGTAGTTCCACTCCCGGTGGACCAACAACTGCCGGCGACGGTTCCCAAGGCCGGCGATCCTGATGGCCGCCCCGCACTCCCTTCCGTCGTGCTGACGCTTCAGCCCAATGGGATCGTTACGATCCGACTTGCAGCCGACCGCTGCGAAACAGCCTCGTCCAGTACGCACGGACTTCTTCGCTAAGGACCGCTAGTTCGGCCATGATTTCTTGTGCAAACTCCACGTCGGCCAGACCGCTTGCCGTGATGAGGCCACCGTCGCGAACGGCGGGAGCATCCGAGTACAAGGCCGCATCTGTATAGTTCGGCACCTTCTTCTTGAGATATTCCAGGCCGTTGCTCGTGTGGCGACGTCCGCGTATGAGGCCTGCGCGAACGATCGCCGTGGTGGCCGCGCAGATCGCTGCGATTGGCACATGGCGGTCATCGAGGGCGGTCAGCGCGTCCGCTACCTCGCGCTCCAACGGCTGCTGTTCCCACCGATCACCGCCAGGCACGATGAACACGGCAACGTGTGTTGCGTCGACCTCTTCGAGAGTGCATGTGGGCTGCACCATCAGGCCGCCCATCGACTGAACGGGCTGACGACTCAAGCCGACGACTTGGACGTCATAGTGACCGTGCCGCCGCAGTTCAGCGAGGGCGTGCGCCGCCTCCCAGTCGGCGAATCCGGGTACGGCGAAGAAATGCACTGCCTTGGGTGTCATGCTTCCTCCGGTCTCGAGCGCCACGCGACGACTGTAGGCAACAGTTTAGCCCGCCTGGCCACTATCGGTCCCGCGTACTCGCCGACCTCTTGCTCTTTGACTCGCTGCATCGATCGGTTTACGATCCGCGTTGCGTACAAGGGCGCATCCGGTCCGCGGAAAGGGTAGAAGCCCACCTGTCCAGAGCCGTCTCGCGAACCTTCTTTCAGCCCGATGTGCGGACACCGGGCGCTTCGATGAAAGGAGGTCGCTATGTCGACTGATCCGCAAGCGGCGCCACGCCCTCTTCCAGACCGTCCCAACCTCCGGCATCTCAAGGACCAGGCCAAGGATCTTGTGACGGCCGGCACCGCGACGTCGATCACCGACGCGCAGTTTCAGATCGCCCGCCTGTATGGATTTTCGAGTTGGCCGAAGCTGAAGGCCTACGTCGATTCGCTCGACGAGATCGGGCAGCTCAAGGAGGCGATCGACACCAACGATCTCGCGCGCGTCAAGAGTCTCATGACCCGAAACCCGGAGCTGCACCGTGCTCCACTCGGCTATTCCAAGAACGGACCGCTGACATGGGTCGCCGAGTGCCGTGTTCCATGGGAGGCACCCAGTCCAGTGCGATTGGCCATGGCGAAGTGGATGATCGAACACGGCTCGGACGTGCACCAGGGCGGGGATGGGCCGCTGATGAGAGCGGCGCTCAAGGGCCATCGCATTCCGATGATGGAGCTGCTCGTGTCCTACGGTGCAGATGTGAATGCCGAGTGGAACGGAGAGTTCCCGATCATCTTTGCGCCTTGCGAGGCCGTGGATCCGGAGGCGCTCAAATGGCTCCTGGATCGTGGAGCGAATCCGAACTGCGGCAATGCCCGTGGGCGCGGTACGGCACTGGATTACGTGATCGGGACCTACAAGCGTTCACCAGAGCGACTGAGCGCCTGCATCGACGTGCTGCTCGATGCGGGCGGCACGACACGGTACAACGCTCCAGGCGTGTTGGAAGTGCTCCGTCGTCAGCTCGATCGGTTGGCGGAGCTCCTCGACGCCGATTCAACACTGGTGCAGCGGCGGTTTCCTGAACTGGACTGCGGCAGCACGGGCGGCCGCCGACTCCTGCTTCAGGGAGCGACCTTGTTACACGTGGCCGCGGAGTTCGGCAACGCTGAAGCCGCAAGGCTGCTGCTCGATCGCGGCGCGGACGTCAACGCGCGCGCCAGCGTGGACCAGGCCGGCGTTGGCGGGCAGACGGCCATTTTCCACGCGGTCACACAGTTCGGCGATCGAGGGTTACCGATGGCGCAATTGTTGGTGGAGCGTGGCGCCGATCTCAGGGTGCGTGTAAAGCTCCCGGGAGACTATGAGCGGCTGGATGAAGTCGTCGAATGCACGCCGCTGGGGTACGCACTCCGATTTCAGAACGAGTCTCATTCCGCCAATGGCAGTACGGTGGCGTTCTTGCGAGAACGAGGAGCCATCGAGTGAGTCGATGACTCCCGAATAGTCGCAGGCCCCCAACCGACGGCCGAGCATCGCGCGAACGGCACTGCGGTGGGCGCATCCTGGCTTGCCGGCCGAAGCTCCGGAGGTCCGCCTTCGCGCGACGGGCTTCGGGGGACCCCACATTCTGTGGCGGATCGGGCATGCGATGTGGTTTACGGGCGCTGGGGCATGGGACGCTCGTGCACGATCATCCAATTGATGCCAAATCGATCCCGCAGCTGGCCGAATCGCGTGGCGAAGAATGTCTCCTGCATCGGCATGAAGACCTCACCACCATCGGAGAGCGCCGAGAAAATGCGCTCGGCCTCGGCATCGCTGTCGACGCCCAGCGACAAGTACGCACTGCGCATCGGTTGAGCGCTCGGGATATCCGCGCCCATCAGTTCGGTTCCGCCGATGGACACGCGCGCGTGCAAAACGGCGTCCTTCCACTCGGGATTGATCTGGCTCTGGTCGGGGGCCTGCCCGTGCGTCATTATCATCCCGATCGTTCCGCCCAGATGTTTCTCATAGAAACGGAAGGCGTCCGCGCAGTTGCCCGCGAAATTCACATAGGTGTTCATTCTCATCGCGTTTCTCGTTCGGAGGGCGTCGTCACCGTCGCCGTTCTGGTGTGGTCCACTGCGGGCCTCACCTTAATCGCCTCGTGCGTCCACGGCGTTTCTCCTTCTTCTGGAGATCACTGAGGTAGTGGTCCAAACTCGCGAACTTCTCCTCCCAGAGCCGTCGATACGACTCCAACCAGCCATCGATGCGCTCGAGCGGTGCCGCAACAAGCGTGCGGGGACGCCGCTGCGCATCGCGCCCGCGCGCCACGAGGCCCGCGCGCTCGAGGACCTTGAGATGCTTGGAGATCGTCGGCTGGCTGAGGGCGAACGGCTTCATGAGCTCGGACACGTCCGCATCTCCTGATGCGAGACGGGCGAGGATCGCGCGTCTCGTAGGATCCGCGAGCGCGCCAAAGGCCAGGCTCAGCGCATCGACGTCCTTGTCAATCGCCATACAGATATATTGCCATATGGCGATATAAAGTCAAGGACCGATCCGAACCAGGCGCCACTGGAGATGGCCCTTGACAGATCAAACGGTAAGGCTATACTTACCGTAAGTGAATGCTTACCACGAAGCGCAGCTCGACGCCCTCGGCGATGCCACTCGGCGCGCGATTCTGGCGCGCCTGCTCGACGGTCCCTTACCGGTGGGCGAACTGGCGCGCGAGTTCCCGATGAGCCGGCCGGCGATTTCCCAGCACCTTCGCGTGCTCAAGCGCGCGCACCTCGTCACCGATCGGGCCGATGGCACCCGCCGTCTGTACGCCCTGAATCCTGCGGCATTCGATTCGCTGCGCACGTACTTCGATCATTTCTGGACCCAGGCGCTGGCCGCCTTCAAGAGGCGAGTGGAAGCCCCACACGCAAAGGAGAAGCGATGACGACCACGACGACGAATCCAATCATTGATGCGCCTGTTCGCAAGACCATCACGGTGAAGGCGAGTCCCGAGCGAGCGTTCCGCGTGTTCGCCGAGGAATTCGACAGCTGGTGGCCGCGGAGTCATCACATCGGCAAGGCACCCATGAAGAAAACCATGATTCAAGGCTTCGTCCGCGGACGCTGTTACACCGAACAGACGGATGGGACAGAGTGCGACTGGGGCACCGTCCTCGCCTGGGACCCGCCGCACCGATTGGTCTTCGCGTGGCAGATTGATGAGCAGTGGCAGTACGAGCCCGACCTCGCGAAATCGAGCGAGGTGGAAGTGCGGTTCATTCCTGAACCAGATGGATCGACACGCGTCGATCTCGAGCACCGTTACCTCCATCGCCACGGCGCCGACGCGGGTGATGCGATCCGCGGGGCGATCGATTCACCGGCCGGGTGGGGTGGTCTCTTGCAGCTGTTTGCCGAACACGTCGGCCAGACGACATAACCGAATTGCGAAGTACTTCGCCATGTTGAAAAAGCTCGCGTCGCTGATCTTCTTGCTCGATAGCCTGGTCATCGGCCTTGGAGCGTTTGGGCACGGACTTCAGGTTCGCCATCTCCATGCGGCGATTGACCAGTTTCCAATCGATTCGAATGTTCACTCGATGATCTATGTGGTGTGGTATTTCGTGAGCGGGTGCATGCTGGCGTTCGGGATGACACTGATCTGGGTGTGGTGGCGTCTTCGCAACGGGGATGTGCGGCCGTTGTTCGCTGCCATCCTCATCGGCGTCTTGTATGTCGGGATCGGGGCATTCGGGCTGGCCTATCGCGCTGGCGACCCGTTCATGGCGTTCTTCGTGGCCCTGGGCAGCGTGCTCTTGGTCTCTGGATATACACTGGCACGCGGTGGAAGGCGCTCGTCAGTCGCGTCTCAGTAACGTCATCGGGTCGACGGCAGTGGCGCGGCGTGCAGGAAGATACACGGCAACTGCCACGACAGCCATAAGGATCGTGACGACCGCCGCATATGTCGTCGCGTCGAGAGCTCCAACGCCAAATAAGACGCTGCCGATTGCGCGCGTGACGACAATGCTGCAGAGCAACCCGACCGCCACTCCAGCGAGCACACGCTCGCCGGCCAGGAGAAGGACAGGCCGTACCGATATCTCCCGGTCGGGCTCCAAGAGCGAGACGAATAGCGAATTCGCGGCGTCGCTGCGCGACGTCAAGACTGACGAGGCTGAAAAGTCCAACGGCCGCGAGCACCAAGGCAAGAGACGCAAAGACCGTGAACATCCATATGCTGAAGCGCCATGGTGCCACGGCCCGCGAAACGATGGCGTCCATCGTCGTCAAGCGGTCCACGACGACGCGTGGATCCAGGCGGCGAGCCTCCGCCTGAACAGCGGCTGCCGCGCGTCGCGTATCGCCTGAAGTGTGGACGACGATGTCTGTTGCCGCCGTGGAGGATTGCAGGGCGGCATCGTACACGTCCAATCGCACGTCATTCATTCCCCGATAGCGAACATCGCCGACAACTCCCACAACTGTGCGCCATGCTCTCGGCGGGCCGTCTGATGTGAACGTCGGAAGGGACAGACGTTTGCCAATGGGATCCAGTCCAGGCCAAAGACGCCGGGCGGCCGTTTCGCTGACTAACGCGACCCGTGTCGATCCGAGCCTGTCCTCATCGTTGAAGGGACGACCCTTCTTGATCGGGATCCGCATTGCCGCAAAGTAGTCTGGCGTCGCGACCTGATAGTTGAGCGTGGGGTTCTGTCGCTCGGCCTGTCGCGTCTCCGGCTGGCCCTCGAGAAGGACTGAGGTCTCCTGCCCGATCGGCCCAAGGGCCAGGGGACGCAGGTACACGCCGCCTGCTGCCTCGACGTTGGGCAAGACCTTCACGCGTCGAAGCAGCTCGTCCATCCACTGGTTCGCCGATGGCTTGGGGTCACGCGGCTCTAACGTCATTGAGACGACTCGCGAAGGCACAAATCCGAGATCTGTGTTCCGGAGGTTCATGAAGCTTCGGACAACGAGCCCCGCGGCGACAAGGAGCACAATGCTGAGGCCGATCTGCAGGATCAACAGCAGGGAACGCGTCCGATGCGTCTGTCTCGTTGGCGTGGAGTACGCGGCGTCATTCAGGGCCTCGACGATGTTTGTCACACTGGCGTGCCGGATAGGCGCAGCTCCGCACAGGATGGCTGTCGCAAACAGAATAATGCACGTGAACAAAGCAACTGGAAGATTGATGGAGACGTCGGCAAGTCGTGGGACGTCGTCCGGAGCGACGGCGACAATCGCTTTCGCAATCCATTCAGACGCAAGCAGGCCCAGCGCGCCGCCAGCGACTGAGAGAATCAACGTTTCCGAGATCCAGAGGCCAGCCAGACCTCGCGCGGTGGCTCCGAGGGCAACGCGGACGGCGTGTTCCCGGCGTCGCAGTGAGACGCGAGTCAGCATCAGCCCGGATATGTTGGCGCAGCCGATCAGCAAGAGCACTCCGACCGCCGCGAGTAACGCCCACAGCGCCTGGCGCACAGGGCCAAGCACGTAGTCGAGAAATGGCGTCACAACCGCAGCAAATCCGAAGCGTGGATTGGCACCGTTTCGCTCCAGTTGATCGCCAGGCCGATCGAGCTCGCCGGCGGCCATGCGCGGAGTGACGCCTGGTCGTAATCTTCCGATCACGAACAAGACGCCGACGTTACTGAGAGCATCCGCCCGCCATTCCTTGCCAGAGTTCGCAAGGATTGGCACGACCGGTGTCCAGAAGTCGGTGCCACGAGGGAAATCAAATCCGTCCGGCATCACACCGACGATGGTGTGAGGTTCCGTCAGCTGTATCGTCGTTCCAACGACTTGCGGATCGGCGCCGAATCGCGCGACCCACGTTCTGTGACTCAAGATGACGACGCGAGCTGCTTTGGGGACATCATCGTCAGCACGAAACGTTCTGCCATACTCGGGCGCCACACCCAACGTTTCGAAAAATGACGTCGATACTCCGGCCGAGGACAGCCGCACCGATCCATCGTGCCCATCCAACAGCGCCGGCCAGGCGGAGGAGCCAATTGCCGCGGTTTGACTGAAGCTCTTACTGTGAGACGCCCAATCCTCAAAAGTCCGGTACGAAAGCTCGACAACGGAGAGTTGATGCGCGTGGTCGCTCGCCCAGCAGACGACGAGATTTTCTGCATGGCGAATTGGCAACGGCCGGAGCAGGACTGCGTAGACGGCGCTGAACATCGAACTGTTCGCGGCCATGACAAGGCTGAGTGTGATGACAACGGCGAGCGTGTACCCAGGGGTCTTCAGAAGGCTGCGAATTGCCAGGCGGGTGTGAGACAGGATTCCCATAAACAGGCGGCAGCTGTCACCGTGGCCAATACATTCTGCCACACCAGCCATCCGCCGCCGATTTCACAGAGACCTGCCACCGCGAACAACCCGATCGAACGCGTGAGGGTTTCCATCGCGCTGATTATGTCTCGCGGAGGTCACCCGGTGAGGTCATTCGTCCCGAAGGACGAGCAGCACATCCGCGCGCGCGGCGCGCAGGCTGGGAATCCACGACGCAAGCAGCGCTAACACGACAAAGCCGAGCAGAGTGGCGGCGACCGTCCGCGTGTCGAAGGCACTGATGCCAAACAAGAAACTTCTCGTGACACGACCAGCGGCCATCGCCAGCAACATCCCCGGCACCAGCCCTGCGGATGCCACCACCAACCCGTGACGTGCAAAGAGTCGCCGCACATGGCTGCGGCTGGCGCCTACGGCGAGTCTGATCGCGATTTCGCGTCGCCGCAGTTCGACCAGCTGCGCCAATGTGACATAGAGTCCAAGCGCCGCCAGTAAGAGTCCGACCAAGGCGAAGCTGTTGAGGAGCCAGGCAACGAAGCGCCGGAGCCGCGCCGCGTGCGACACGCGTCCCGCCATTGTCTCGACATCGAAGAGCGCCGCGTTGGGGTCCATTTCGCGCAACGCTTCGCGGACCGCAGCTGTCACATCCTGCCCGGGCGCTTCGCGCACGACAAGGTATGTGGCGGACTGCCCGGACTGCAATTCCGATAGATAAATCTCTGGCTCTGGAGGCTCACCGAGCAGACGACCCGCCACGCTGCCAACGACCCCCACAATCGTGTAAGGCTTGTCCTTCGTCGCGTGGCTGGCGACGAGCTTTCCAACCGCGTCCTCGCCTGGGAAATACTTCTGCGCGAAGGCGCGGTCGACAATGGCCACCGCACTCGTGGCCGGCCCTTCCTGGTCTGAAAAGCTGCGCCCCGCAAGAAACGGAATACGAAGTGTGCCGAAATAATCCGGCAGCACAACGTTGAGGGCGGCCGAGGGCCGAACAGACGGTACCGGTCGGCCCGGAAGATACAGATCAATCATCCGCACGCCACTCGGACTGAAGGGAATCAGGCCAGCCGAGGCAGATTCGACCCCGGGAAGTGCAGAAATACGGCTGGCCAGCGTGTGAAAGAACCACGACGAAGATGCGCCAGAAGAGGGGCCTCTGTCCGGCAATTGTATCGAAGCGGTCCAGATCCGCTCTGCCGAGAAGCCAAGGGGCACATCAAGCAGCTTGATCAAACTTCTGGTCAAGGCCGTCGCGGTGAACAGCAGGGCGATTGCGATGGCGATTTGCCCCGCAACGAGAATGTTGCGCCAGCCCGTGTGACCAGTGGCGATGCGTCCGTCGCCAACTTTCAGCGATTGATCGAGCGGCAACCGCAAAAGTGCCGCGGCCGGCAGGATGCCTGACAGCACGGTACTTCCCAACGCTACGGCCATCGCAAAGACGTACGTCCACGGTCCAACAGCCGCGGGGCGGATGGGGCCGAAATCATTGATCAGCCGAACCTCTCCCATGGCGCATGCGATTCCCATCGCGCAGGCAGCACAGGCCAAGAGCCCCGTCTCAGTGAACATCTGCTGAAACAGTCGCGCCGGCGTCGCGCCGAGCGACGCGCGCGTCGCCCATTCACGCTGGCGGACCGTGGTGCGCACGAGAAGCAGGCCGGAAGCATTGATGCAGGCGATCAGCAGCACGCAAAGCACGGCGCCGAAAGCAAGCACCAGCCAGCTTCGAATCTGCGCCGTCTGCTCCGTGGCCATCGGCTGACACGAAAAGTGCCAGCCTGCTGTTTCAGGATAGGCATCAGGAAACGCGGCGGCATACGAGTGGCTCACCTCGATAAGAGCGGCGTTGGCACGCTGCGGCGTCACGTGAGGTGCGAGACGAGCCACCATCTGGAGCCACTTGCGTCCGCGCTCGAGCGGCGCGAAGCGCGCGGGCGAAAGGGAGAGTGGCACCCACATCTGCGTGGCCGGATAAGGAAAGGCGAACTCCGCAGGCATCACACCGATGATCTGATAGCGCTCGTGATCCAAGGAGATGCTTCTCCCGATCGCATTCGGATCTCCGCCAAAGGTTCCACGCCATAAGCTCTCGCTCAGGACCGCGACCTTCGATCCGGCAGCCTCTTCCTCAGCCGTGTACGTGCGACCAATTGTGGCCGGCATGCCGAGCATCGGGAACAGGCTGGCTGAGACGTTCACGGCGTCCACATGCTGGGCGTAGACCGTCCCAGTCATGGTGAAATCATTGAAGAAATACGCCGCCGTGTGGCTGAAAATCTCATAACGCGCGGTGAGGTCGGCGAAATCGGGCCCCGACTCACCCGTGCGTGTCAACTGCGCTTGCGGAAACTCGTTGTGAACGTAGACGAGCTGGTCGGCGCTCAGATACGGGAGCGGCTTGAGAATCGCCTCGTACAACACGGTGAACACGGCGGCAGCCGAGCCGATGCCAATCGCCAGCACCAACACACAGACCGCCGCCGTTGACAGGTTTCGACGGATTTGCCGCCAGCCATACGCCAGATCGGCGATTACACTTTGCATGAAGGCGGCAGTATTGATCGAGCGAGCTCAATAGACTGATGAGACTGCGATTACTCGGCCTGTTTCTTTGCAAATCGGACGCTCGACACCGCGCTGATGGCCACAATGCCTGCGAAGAACACAACGAGCGCGGAGTTGTCTCCCCTCGAAACCTTTCCGACCCGAAAGAGGATGAAACCGACGACCAGATTGAACAGCGCCCAGACGATGTTCACCATTGGCGATGACAATCCCTTGCCGGGTGGGTGAGCGAACGGCGTCGGGAAACGGTCACCAGAAATGCCGTGCACGAAATGAGGCACGACATTCGCGAGAATCAGTCCGGCGAAGAAACATGCCACGTAGTCAGACCAGTTCATTGTCGTCGTTCCTTTCGCCCTGGCAGCGTGCGGTTCATCACCGGAAGATCATCCTGCCGATTCCGGCATGTCGGACGCCAGGTTCATGCCGGGCACAGGCAGCAGACCCATGTCCTGGTAGATCGGCCGCATGATCGCTCGAAGTGTCGGCAGCTCCGAGAGCGTGAACCAGAGCGAGCCGGCGACGCAGAACGCACCGGTCAGGATGACGGTGTGCGGCGCGCCGATCCGGTACGCCAGCGTGCCAGCCAACAGGCTGCCGAACGGCGCGGCGCCGAAAAAGGCCATCGTGTAGTAGCTCATCACGCGGGCGCGCTTGTCTTCCGGGACCAGCGACTGGATGATCGTATTGCTGGCGGCCGCGCCCTGCATCAGGCCGAAGCCGACGAAGACCATCAGGACGAGTGACAGCCACAGCGTCTGCGACAGGCCGAACAGCATCAGCGCGCTCCCCAGCATCGCGGCCGCGATCTGCAGCATGCGTGTCAGCCCCACAACTGACTTGCGCATGGCGAGTGACAGCCCCGACACCAGCGCACCGATCCCTGACGCGCCGGTGAGCCAGCCGAGTGTATGCGGGCCGCCGTGCAGCACCTGGCCGGCGAAGATGGGCAGCAGCACCGCGTAGGGGTAGCCCATCAGGCTGATCAGCGCAAACAGCACAAGGATCGTCCGGATGGGACGAAAGGTCCGGACGTAGTCCCAACCTTCGCGCATCTGTTCGAGCATGCTGCTCGCGTCATGACGGATCGCTCTGGGCGTGATGCGCATCAGCAGCAAAGAGGCGATCACCGCCACATAGCTGACGCCATCGATCAGGAAGCACCAGCCTTCGCCGGCGGATCCGATCACCAGGCCGGCGATCGCGGGACCGATCAGCCGCGCTCCGTTGGCCATCGAGGAGTTGATGGCGATCGCGTTACTGAGGTCGCGACGATCCTCGACCATCTGCACGAGGAAGGATTGGCGCCCAGGCATGTCGAACGCATTGATCAAGCCCTGCAGCGCGGTGAGGGCGATGATTTCCCAGAGGGTGATGACGTGGGCCAGGGTGAGTGCGGCCAGGGCCAACGACTGGACGGCCGCTGCCGCTTGCGTCCACACGAGCAGCGTCCGTCGATTGAGGCGCTCAACCCAGACGCCCGCGAATGGGCCGAGTGCAAACGACACAATCTGCCCCGCGAAGGTCACCATGCCGAGCAGCAGCGCCGAATGGGTCAGCCGATACACCAGCCAGCTGGTCGCCAGGCGCGTCATCCAGGTGCCGATCATGGAGATGCTCTGCCCAACGAAGAAGAGCTTGAAGTTGCGGGATCGCAGCGCTCGCCACGCGTGCGACATCGCCCCTCCAGGGACAGCCGTCTCCTGTGTCGTCGAGCGGACGCGGTGCGTGCTCACAATTCCGCCAGATGCGTGATCAGCGCGGTGAGGGCGGGCAGGCTCTTTTGTTCCGCGGCATCCAGCTTGGCGATCGCCTGCGCCAGCCACGTCCGCTTCGCATCCACGGCGCTCTTCCGCATGGCTCGGCCCTTGGCGGTCAGCGCGATGTGCATCCGGCGACCATCGGTCGGATGCGGTTTGCGCGCGACCAGGCCCGTCTCCTCGAGCGCCGCGACGATGGCGCCCATCGACTGCGGTGTCATGCTTTCCGTGCGCGCGAGGTCGGCGGTGGTCGCGGGCCCGTCGGTGTCGAGGCACTTGACGACGGCCATCTGCGTCCAGGACAGCTCGTGCGCCGCCGACGGCACGGCGGAGCGCATGCGCCGCACCAACAGTCTGAGCGCCAGCGCCAGTTCCGTGGCGGCGTGCTGGCGTTGCCTGAGCATCATGATCACAAGATTATCAGATCAACAGGCAGACTTGCAAGATAGACTTGCAAGTCTATATTCCTAGTTCATTTTAGCCACCCCGGGGACGCCGCGGCCGGTGAGTGGATGCGGGCTGTTCCTGCACCGATTTGTCGGGCGCGACACCATCGTGATATAACGCAAGCCTTGTTTGGGTGCCCGCGAGGGGCATAACAGGGAAGTCCGGTGCGAATCCGGCGCGGTCCCGCCACTGTGAGTGAGGACGCTGCTTCGATCGACCACTCGGCCATCAGCCGGGGAAGGTGAAGCAGCCGCAGAGCACGCTCTGCACCTCCGAGCCAGGAGACCTACCCAGACGTTCTGCGGTCGACTTTCTGCGACGACAGAAGGTATGCACTGGAACGCCGGGCTTCCGTCCGCCTTTTCCGAGCACACGCTTTGTTGTCGACGTTGGTCCACCGCGCTGCCCGCGGAGGCTCTCGTCATGCGTCGTACGTGTATTCATCACGCCGTCCATCTCGCCCAGATCCTCTCTCTTGTCGCCGGGCTGCTAGGTATGGCGGCTCCCGTGTCCGCACAGCAGACGTCAGGCTCGATCGCCGGCACGATCGTCGATCCCCTCGGCGCGCCTCTCGCCGGCGCCATCGTCAAGCTCCTGCGAGACGGTCAGGTCACCAAGGAAACCGCGAGCGACCGTCAGGGCGACTTTGCCTTCGATGCGCTGCCCGAAGGCCGCTATCGAATTCAGGCCGCGGCCGAAGGATTTCAGATCCGAACGACGAACCAGATGTTCCTCGCCGCCGGCGCACGCACGAGTGTGGACGTGTCGTTACCACTCGGGCCCTTGGAGACGGACGTGACGGTCACGGCGTCGGCCAACGAAGTCCTGCCCTCTCAGGTCGGGGCGCCGGTCACGGTGCTCGATGCGAAGACGCTCGACGCGATCGGCAAGTTCGACGTGCTCGAGGCGCTGCGGCTGGTGCCCGGCAGCTCGCTGATCCAGACCGGAGGACGAGGCGGTACGACATCGGTCTTCATCCGCGGTGGCAATTCGAATTTCAGCAAGGTGCTGATCGACGGCATCCCAGCGAATGACATCGGAGGCGGCATCGACCTCTCGCCGTTCACGACGGCCGGCGTCGATCGGATCGAAGTCCTTCGCGAATCCAACAGCGTGATCGCGGGCACCGACGCGCTGGCCGGCGTCATCAGCATCACGTCGCGCCGCGGCCAGACGCGCATGCCCGAAGCGGCGCTCTCGCTCGACGGTGGCAATCTCGGCACGAACCGCGAGTCGGCCTCCGTTGGCGGTGTCGTGCAGCGCGTCGACTACTTCAGTGAGTTCTCCCATCTCGGGACCGACAACGATCTGCCAGACAACCAGTATCGCAACAAGACGTACGCCGGTCGATTCGGCGTGGCCGTCGGTCACAACACCGACGTCAGCGCCACCGTGCGATGGTTCGACAAGTTCTACGGATCCCCAAACGGCGTGAGCCTATACGGCACGCCTGACGATGCGTTTCAGACGAGCCGCATGCAACTTATCGGGGTCGGAAGCCAGACGCAGATCAGCGACAAATGGCAGGTGTCCGCGCGGGTGGGCTTGAGCGATCAGCGCGCACACTTCGTGAACCCGACGCTCAGCGGGGAGAATATTTTCGGCACCGGATTCGGGAACACGGTCACGATCACCGGAGCGAATGGTTACACGGTGACGGGTCGCGGGGCGTTGGATTTTGGAACGTACGATTCCCAAACGCGGTCCGCACGACAGGGCGTTTACGCTCAGACCACGTATCAGCTAAGTCAAAGCTTGAGCATCTCCGGTGGCGGCGACTACGAGCGCGAGCAAGCGTTCACCGATCCGGCCGCCGATCCGACGACCACTCGCCACAACGGGACCACGTGGGTGGAAGGCCGCGGCGCGCTCGCCGATCGCGTCAGCGTCACGGCGGGCCTGGGCTATGCCCATATCGAGGGATACGCCTCCGCGTACTCCCCGCGCCTCTCGGTAGCGGCCTTTGTGCGCAAGCCGGCGGCGAACGAGTTCTGGAGCGACACGAGGCTCACGTTCAATGCCGGCAAAGGGGTCAAAGCGACCAGCGCGGCGACGGTCAGCAGCTCCCTCTACAACCTCTTGCAGAAGACCAGCGCCGGCGCCGCACTGGCGGCGGGCGCCGGCATCGGACCGATCGGTCCTGAGCGCGGCCGCAATCTCGACCTCGGCCTCGAGCAGGGCCTGTGGCAAGGGCGCGTTCGGGCGCGTGCATCCTACTTCAACAACGAGTTCTTCGACCTGGTCGAATTCGTCAGCAGGAACCTGCTGCCGCAGTTCGGTATCCCGGCCGACGTCGCCGCGGCAACCGGAAACGGCGCGTATGTGAACTCACAGTCGTTCAAGGCGAAGGGTGTCGAGACTTCGCTGGACGCGATGTTCGGGCGCATCCGCGTGGCCGCCTCGTATACGTACCTTGATGCGGTGGTGACGAAGTCGCTGAGCAGCTCCGTGACGCCACAATTCAATCCGTTGTTTCCAGGTATTCCTATCGGTGGCTTCACAGCGCTTGTGGGCCAGCGGCCTTTTCGCCGCCCGGCGAATACAGGCAGCCTGCTGGTCTCCTACACGCAAGGACGCGCCGACGTCGCGTTGACCGGCTATTTCGCGGGCAAGGCCGACGACAGTACGTTTCTCGTGGGATCCGATATCAACTTCGGCAATACCTTGCTCTTGCCGAACCACGATCTCACCTTCGGCTACCAGAAGATCGATCTGAGCGGCGCGTATCGCATTCATCCCAGAGTGAAATGGTACGTGACGATTGAAAACGTACTTGACCAGCACTATGAGGCGGCGTTCGGATTTCCGGGTCTGCCGATCAATGTGCGAACCGGCGCCACGATCACCGTTGGCGGGCGCTAGGTCGGCATGCGCAACGGGACTGTAGACATGCGCGGGGTTGATGCCTGCGTCAGGGCTGCAGGCCGAGGCGTCTGGTGCGCGCTCATGGGCCTGTTGATCGTGAGCAGTGCCGTGGCGATCGCCGGGACGCCAGATCGTCGAGCGGAAAACGTCACGGCAGGATGCCTCGATCGGTTCGATTCTGCCGCGGACTACTTTCCCGACAAAGTCTCGATCGAGGACGCGACCAACTTCAGCGTCGAGTACCGACACACCTACAAGGTCGTGACGATCAAGGAGGCGTACGCGGGTGGCCCCCGTGAACGGTACGTCCTCGCGCAGTGCGGGACACCGGTGCCACCGCTCGCCGGAGAACTGGCCGGCGCTCAGGTCGTGACCGTGCCGCTCGCGTCGCTGTTCGCATTCTCGACGACGCATTTGTCCCTGCTTGTCGATCTCGACCGAGTCGATGTGCTCACGGGTCTTGCTCGACGTGATGCGGCTATGGACCCGCACGCAGAGGCACGGATCAAGCGCGGCAAGGTCGTCGAGTTCGCGAAGGCCCGGCTCGTGATCGACGTCGAGCGAGTCGTCGCCGCGCGGCCATCGCTGCTGATGACCGGCGGCACGTCCAATGCGACGCTCTCGGTGATTCGGAATGCCGGCATCCCTGTGGTCGCCAATACCGAATGGCTGGAGCCCACCGCGCTCGGACGCGCCGAGTGGCTGAAGTACATGGCGCTGTTTCTCAACGAAGAGCGCAAGGCCCAGACGTTGTATGGCGCGATGAAGAACCGGTACCGGTCGCTCAGCGTGCGCGCCACCGCTCGTCCTGATGCCGAGCAGCCGTTGGTGATGACCGGCCGGAGCACGCGCGGCATGTTCACGATTGCCGGCGGCCATTCGTACGTCGCGGCGCTGATCAAGGACGCGGGAGGACGCTACGCGTGGGCGGACAACACAGCAATCGGCTCGGCGTCGGTCGATCTCGAAGCGCAGATTCAGCGAGCCGCGAACGCCGACGTCTGGATCAACGGCGGCGGTTGGAAGAATCTTGCCGTCATGCTCGACGACGAGCCCAGATACGCCGCGTTCAAGGCCTATCGGCAGGGACACGTCTGGGTCTACGACCTTCGTGAAACGCCGACGGGCGGCAACGACTACTGGTCTCGCAGTGTGACGCACCCGGACCTCGTGCTCGCGGACCTCGTCAAGATCTTCCACCCGAAGCTCACGCCTGATCATGCGTTCGAGTGGTACACGCCGGTGCCGGCACGCTAGCCCATGACAAAGCGCCAGGTTGTGACTCTCGTCGGTCTGGTCGTGGCGCTGAGCGTGGTGTTTCTCCTGTCGCTCGCGCTGGGGTCGACGTCCATACCCTTGCGTCGCGTCGTTCTGGCGCTGATGGGCACGTCGCGAGCCGACGCTTCGGTGGTGGTCGTCAGGACCATTCGGTTGCCTCGCTCGCTGACCGCTGTGCTCGCGGGCGCGTCGCTGGGCGTCGCGGGCCTGCAGATGCAGACGCTGTTCAGAAATCCGCTCGCAGACCCCTTCGCGTTGGGCATTTCGTCTGGAGCGAGTCTCGGCGTGGCGCTCGTCGTCCTCGGCTCGGGCTATGGTGCGGCGGCGGCATTCGACAGCGGGATGGGCGTGCGAGGCGACGCACTCATCACCGTGGCCGCAATTGTGGGCGCGGCGCTCGTGCTTGGGCTCGTGTTGATCGTGTCCAGCCGCATTGCCAATCCGACCACCGTGCTGATTCTCGGGTTGATGTTCGGATACGCGGTATCCGCCGTGGTCACCGTACTCGTCGGCGCCAGTCAGCCCGAGCGACTGCAGCAATGGGCGCAGTGGGGCTTGGGTTCGTTCTCTGGCGTGACCTGGCAGCGATTGCAATTCTTCGGGCCATTGACCGTCGTCGGCGTGTTGATCGCGTCGGCGACCACGAAGCAGCTCAACGCGCTGCTGCTTGGCGAGAGTTACGCCCGATCGATGGGGCTCGCGGTGAAGCGTGCGCGCGTCTTGACGATGCTGGGCGCGTCGGTGCTGGGAGCGGTCGTCACCGCGTTCTGCGGTCCGATCTCGTTTCTCGGCATCGCCGTGCCGCACCTGTGTCGAGGCCTTCTGGGCACGTCCGATCATCAAGTCCTCGTACCGGCGGTCGTGCTGATGGGAAGTACAGTCGCGCTCGTCGCGCAGATCGTGTCTCTGTTGCCCGGCAGCGCAGGCGTGTTGCCGTTGAATGCCGTGACCTCGCTCATGGGTGCCCCGATTGTCGTCGCGGTGCTGCTGCGCAGCCGTCGTGGAGCGTTCGCAGGATGACGCGCCACGCCACCCGCGCCCTGTGCGCCGATGTCGAACCCGCGCTGCGCACGCGCGACCTGGCCGTAGGCTATCGCACGCGTCGGGTGCGGCGCGCGGTCCTCGAGCACGTGAATCTCGCGGTGCGCGCCGGCGATCTCGTGTGCCTGCTCGGCCCGAACGGCATAGGGAAGTCGACGCTGCTGCGCACGCTCGCCAAGATGCAGCCGGCGTTGTGGGGCCGCGTCGAACTGGGCGGCGCCGACCTGCGCTCCATCACACATGCCCAACTGGCCCGCCGTCTCGGCGTCGTGCTCACTGAGCGGATCGTTGTTGAGGCTCTGTCGGTCCGGCGCATCGTTGAACTGGGGCGCTATCCGTACTCCGGCTGGTTTGGCCGAATCACCGAGAGGGATCGCCGCGTCGTCGACTGGGCGATCGACGCCGTGGGGGCGCGGCACCTGGCCGAGCGCGACTTCTGCCAGCTGTCCGATGGCGAGCGGCAGCGCGTGATGATTGCCCGCGCACTCGCGCAGGAGCCCGTGCTGCTGGTGCTCGACGAACCGACCGCCTTCCTCGATGTGCCGTCTCGCGTGGAGCTGATGGGCCTGTTGCGCCAGCTGACGCGCGAAGGCTCCTTGGCTGTCGTGGTCTCCACGCACGATCTCGAGTTGGCGCTCCGGACCGCGGATGTGGTGTGGCTCGTCATGCCCGGCGGCAACGTCATGACCGGCGCTCCAGAGGACGTCGTCCTCGCCGGCGGTCTTGGGCAGGCGTTCGAGGGACGTCAGGTGCGCTTTCACCAGGAAGAGCGCAGCTTCAGGCTGCTCACCGGCGATCGCGGCGACGCGGTGGTCCACGGCTCCGGTCTTCGCGCGTCGCTGGCTACGGCGGTGCTGGAGCGTGAAGGCTACGCCGTGGCGTCGAGATCCGACGCGTGTGCCGTGTCTGTGCACGCGCATGAAGCCGGGTGGCGGGTGGTGACCGATGACGTCGAGTGCAGCGGCGCGGACTTCGCCGCGCTCGCGGCATTTCTGCGCGGAAGGAGAACAGCGGCATGAGTATCAGCACGATGCGAGGAGATGGCGGGGAGACCAGTCTCGCGGGCGGTGTGCGTGTATCGAAGGCGTCCGCACGCGTCGAGACGTACGGGACGATCGACGAATTGAATTCGAGCCTCGGATTCGCCCGATCGATCTGCGAGGACGCCGAGATCGCTGCGCTCACGAAGAGTGTCCAACAGGATCTCTTCAAGATCGGATCGTCCCTGGCGACGCCGACCGAGAGCCCGAAACCGCAGATCGTGATCGATCCGGCGCTCGCCGCGCGTCTGACCGCAGAGGTGCATCGGATCGAAGCCATCGACGGCATCCTGGCCGATTGGTCGATCCCTGGCGAGCATCGTGCGGCTGCCGCGTTTGACGTCGCGCGCACGATCTGTCGCCGCGCCGAGCGCGCGCTCGTGAGGCTCGAGGAAGCCGGCGCCACCGTGCAGCCGGCGATTCTTGCGTATGTGAATCGACTCTCCGACCTGTTGTGGTTGTTTGGCCGCAAGCTCGAGCACGACGCCGGCGTCAACGGCTCCTTGCGGGAAGCCACCGGCAAGGCCGGCAACCGTTTCTCGCGTGCCTGGTGACGTGGCGATGAGGAGACGGACAGCGCTCGGTATGGCGATCTGCGGCCTCGTGCTGCAGATTGCGTCCATTCGGGCAGCGCGGCCCGCGCGCATCGTGTCCACGTCGCCGAGCATCACCGAAACCCTTTTTGCGCTGGGCCTCGGCGACCGCGTGGTCGGGGTGTCGGCGTTCTGCCGGTTTCCTCCGGAGGTACTGAAACTTCCGAAGGTCGGCACGTTTCTCAAGCCGGACGCCGAGTTGATCGCGGGCCTGCAGCCCGATCTGGTCGTCGTGCACGAGCTCTCGACCGGCATCGATCGAAAGTTGAGATCGCTCCACATCCCGTTCGTCGTCGTCGATCGCGGGACGCTCGCCAGCGTGTTCTCGTCGATTCGACAAATCGCCGCTGGCGCCGGTGTCGCCGCTCGTGGGGACTTGCTGGTCGCGGACATCGAACGACGCCTGCAGACCGAGCGAAGGGCGGGCGGCCGTGCGCCGCATCCACGAGTGCTGTTCATCATCGGTCGGAACCCTGGGACGCTGACCGATCTCGTCGCCGTCGGCCCTGGGTCCTATATCAACGACCTGATCGAGATCGCGGGCGGCAAGAACGTGCTGGCGATCAGCGGACAGCCTGAGTACCCACGGATCTCGATGGAGACGGTGCTGCGCCTCGATCCCGACGTGATCGTCGATACCGTTGACATGGGTGAGACGGAGGCGGAACGGCGTCTGCGCCAACCGATCAACGAGCGGTTGTGGAGCGCGTATGGAACGCTGGCCGCGGTCAGGACGCGACGAGTGCACGCGGCCACGACGGACGCCCTCGTCGTACCCGGGCCGCGCGTCGTCGACGCTGCCGAATGGGTGGCGGCGCTTCTGCGTGAGCGATCCGATCGATGAGCATTCGGCTGCAGATCGAGGACGTCGCGTGGCACGCCGATGGCCGGCCGGTGCTGTCGAGCGTCTCGCTGGACATCCGCGAAGGGGAAGTCGCGGTCGTGATGGGACGCAACGGCGCCGGCAAGAGCACGCTGCTCGACATTGTCGCCGGGCTCCGGCAGCCGACGGGCGGTGGCGTGCGGCTCAACGATCGACCGGCTGACGCGTGGGATCCTCGTGCGCGCGCGCGGCTCGTTGCGCACTTGCCGCAAACTGTTCGACCGGATCTGCCATTTCTCGCCGGCGAGCTCGTGCTGATGGGACGCTATCCACACACCGACCGTTGGTTCGAGTCCGACGAAGACCGACTGGCGGTCGAGCGGGCGATGCGGCGTACGGACTGTTGGGAGTTGCGCGACCGGCTGGTGCCGACGCTGAGCGGCGGCGAGCGGCAGCGCGTCCTCTTGGCGGCCTGCTTCGCGCAGACACCTCAGTTGCTGCTGCTTGACGAGCCGTCAACCCATCTCGACATCGACCAGCAGCTGCACTGTTTTTCACTGCTGCGAGAGGAGAGCGAGCGTGGCGCGGCGTGTCTGGCGGTCACACACGATATGAACCTGGCGTTGACGTATGCGACACGGCTCATCGTGCTCGCGCACGGACGCGTTGCGCTTGACGCTCCGATTGCGGACGCTGTGCGCGCACCCGATTGGCTCGCGCTGTTCTCGCCGCGCCTGACGCTGTCAACGACGCCATCCGGCACGCCTTGGGTGTCGTACTCGTGACCGGGCGTTCGAGCCACACTGGACGATGGGTGGCGATCTTTGCGGTGGCATTCTGCGCTGCGGCGCTCCTGCTCCCATTCGTCGGCCCGTTCGGGCTCAAGCTCGAACGTGTGCGTGCGCGGCAGGAGCCCGACTGGTCGATTCTCGTGCAACTGCGCGTGTCACGGACGCTGCTGGGCCTGTTCGCGGGCGGCGCGCTCTCGCTGGCCGGCGCGCTCTTTCAAGCGATGCTTCGCGACGCGTTGGCCACGCCGTACACGCTGGGCATTTCTGCGGGCGCGTCGCTGGGCGCAGTCGTCGCGATCTGGCTCGGGTGGCAGCAGATCGCGGGCATCCCCGCCATCTGGGTGGCGGCACTCGCGGGCTCAACGATCGTGTTGGCGCTCGTCGTAGGCGCCGCACTTCAGCAGCGCCGCGTCTCGTCCTTCAGCCTGCTGCTGTCCGGTCTGGCCGCGAACAGCTTCTGTTCTGCGCTCATCATCGTCATGTACGGCATGGTCAGCGCCACCAAGTCGTTCTCGATCTCGCGATGGTTGATCGGCAGCGTCGATTCGGTGGACTACACCGCCCTCGGCGGTTTCGCGGCGATCATTGCGCTGGCAGCCGCGGTTGTGATGCGTCAGGCGAAGTCGTGGAATCTCATGGCCGTTGATCCGTCGTGGGCGGCAACCCGAGGTGCACGCGTGACTCAGCTGACCTTGAGCGGGTACGGAGCCGGCTCATTGCTGACGGCGGCCACCGTTGCGCTCACTGGTCCGATTGGCTTCGTCGGGCTGGTGGTCCCTCACCTGATTCGTACTCGGATCGGCGCCGATCACCGCGTGCTCATGCCGTGCGCGTTCCTCGGAGGCGGCGTGCTGCTCGCGGTGTGTGACGCCATTGGCCGGGTCGTCATCGCACCCTCGGAAATTCCGGCCGGGGCGGTGATGGCGATTCTCGGCGGGCCCTACCTGGTGTGGGTGCTGCGCCAGCGAGCGGCGTTGTGAGAGGCGGAACGAGACGATGAGCACGGTGCATCGACAGCGTGTCGTACGCGCGGATGGCCGGGCGATCAACGTCGTTCAGCGCCGGGCGCACCTGTCCTATTGCTTCACGGGCTGCTGCTGCGGCCGTACCGAACGCGGCTACGCGCCGGTGCCGGCCGAAACCTTCAAGGAAGAATGGTTGCGGCGCAAGCTGCGGAACATTGTCCACTTGACGAAGGCTGGATGTTTGGGCCCGTGCGCGCTGGCGAATGTTGCCAGCCTGGTGTTCGACGGCCGGGCTATCTGGTTCCACTCTGTGAACACGCCCTGGCATGTGCGGCTGATCTTCGACTACGTCGAGACGATGATTGCTGCGGATCGTTTCGTCGCGCCGCCTTCCGAGCTGACCGAGTACGTCTTCAACTACTACGACTGGGATGTGCGGCCGAAGAGCGCACCAGCGACGGTCGCGGCACCAGACAGCACACGTCTGCGCATCGCGCTGCTGTCGCATGCCGACACGGATCTACTCGCGCTGCGACGCGCGCGATCGATGCTGCCGGTGGAGGTCGATACGATTGGCGTCTCGTTGATGCGGCTGCAGACGGAGGAGCAACTGTCGCTGCTCCTCGATGGCGCTCTGGCGCACGCGCGCGTGATCGTCATCCGTCTGCACGGCGAGATCGAGAGCCTTCCAGGCTTCTCACGGTTGCAGGAGTGGGCACGACAGCGCGGCGCCGCCCTCGTGGTTGTGAGTGGCACGGGAGAACCGCGCGCCGACTTTGCCCGCGTCAGCACCGTCAGCCTCGATGTCGTCGACGCCGTGCGCCAGTATCTGACCATTGGCGGCGAGCGCAACGTCGCGCGAGTGCTTGAAGTTCCTCTCGGATCGGCTCTTGCTCTCGGGGTACGGCAGCGTCCCTCCGATCGACGTGCCGGAGCATGGCGTCTACATTCGAGATGTTGAAAGCGCGACGCTCGACGACTGGCGCCAGCGCGCCGACCCGACCCGCCCGACCGCGGCGGTTGTGTTTTATCGCGCGCACCTGACGAGCGGGAACCTCGCGTTCGTCGACGAGCTGGTCGACGCGCTCGAAGACCAGGGACTGAATGCCCTGGCGGTGTTCACGTCCAGCCTGAGGGCCAGGGACAACGGCATGCCGGTCGCGTTGCAGTTGATCGGCAGCCGGGCCGACGTGATCGTCTCGACGCTCTCGTTCGCGCTCGGCGATCCCGCAGGCGAGTCGGGTCCTTCGGCTCTCGAGCGCGTCGGTGTGCCGATTCTCCAGGCCATCACCAGCGGAATGCCGCGCGAGGCATGGGATGTGTCCCAGCGCGGGCTGACACCGCTCGACACGGCCATCAACGTCGCCATTCCGGAGTTCGACGGCCGCATCGTCACCGTTCCGATGTCGTTCAAGGATCGGGCAGAGGACGGGCCAGGCCTGTACGCGCCGCACGCCGATCGGATCGCCCGCGTCGCCGGTCTCGCGCGGGCATTGGCGCGACTCCGGCATCTGCCGCGCGCGGACATGCGCGTCGCGTTCGTGTTGACCAACTCGTCGTCGAAAGCGTCGCAAGTCGGAAACGCCGTTGGCCTCGACGCGCCGGCGAGCCTGCTGACGCTGATGCGCGCGATGCGGCGCGACGGATACGCGATCGACAGCCTTCCCGCGACGAGCGACGAACTCATGTTCGAGCTGCTGGGGCGCGGAAGCTACGACGATCTGCATCCGCTCGACCCGGCGCAGGCACGCCGGTTGCCACGTCGCCTGTACGCCGCGGAGTTCGCGCGGCTGCCTGTCGCGGCACGCAAGCGGATGGAGGACTGGTGGGGGACGCCGACCGCCTATGGCGACGCGCTTCGCAGCGCCGATCGTCGCATCGACAAGAAGATTGCGTCCAAAGCGGCCAAAGGCGCACAGGTGCCGGCGACCGAGCCGTGGAGCGACGAGCGCGACTATCTCTTTGCCGCGATGGAGCTCGGACACGCGGTTGTTGCACTTCAACCGCCGCGCGGCTACGGCATGAACCCCGACGCGATTTATCACACGCCGGATCTTCCGCCCACACATCACTACGCCGCTTTTTATCGATGGCTCGCGATGCCGGTGGAAGACGGCGGCTGGGGCGCCGACGCGATCGTCCACGTCGGCAAGCACGGCACGCTCGAATGGCTGCCGGGCAAGGGCGTGGGACTGTCGAATGAATGCTTCCCGGACATCCTGCTCGGCGACGTCCCGCTGATCTATCCGTTCATCGTCAACGATCCCGGGGAGGGGAGCCAGGCCAAGCGGCGCGCTCACGCAGTGGTCGTCGATCACTTGATGCCGGCGATGACCAATGCCGACACGTACGGTCCGTTGGCGTCGCTGAACGATCTCGTGAACGAGTATTACTCGGTCGAGAAGCTGGACCCGTCGAAGCTGCCGATTGTTCAGCAGCAGATCTGGGAGCTGATCCAGAAGACGCAGCTTCAGGCCGATCTCAACCTGCGCACGATGCTCCAGCGTGACCACGGCGACCACACGCACGAGTGGGACAATGATGTGACGCCCGAGGGTGTGCCGGCGTCGCTGGCAGAGATGAGCGGCAACGACGTCGCGCATCTCATCGAGGACATCGACGGGTACCTGTGCGAGCTGGGCACGGCGCAGATCCGCGATGGTCTGCACGTGCTCGGCGCCATGCCGGCGCTTCCAGACACGCTGCGCGCGCTCACGCGGCTGCCAAATGGCCGCGTACCGGGACTGCAAGCCGCGCTGGCCGGGAGCGCCGGTTTCGAGCTCGACGCGCTGCTGGCGGCTCCTGGCGCGCGCCTCGATCGCGAATGTGATGTCGCCGGTGTCTCCTGCTGGACCCACGCCGACGTGATCGAGCGTCTCGAAGCACTGGCTCACGAGCTGTTTCTGGACCTGGAGCAGGTTGGGTTTCAGGAACGATTGATCGACGAGATTGTGCAACGCCGGCTCGGGCGGCCGAGCGAGACGGTCGCCGCGCCGCTGCGGTTCGCCTGCCGGACACTCCTTCCCGCGCTCGAGCAGGTCACCGACGAGATCGACCACGTGCTGGACGCGCTCGCGGGACGCTACGTCCCACCGGGTCCCGCGGGCGCCCCGACGCGCGGAATGGCGCACATCCTGCCGACGGGCAGGAACTTCTACGCGGTCGATCCGCGCGCCGTCCCTTCGCAGGCCGCCTGGCGCGTCGGCCAGCAACTCGCGCGCGAGCTGCTTGCGCGTCATGTCGCCGAGGAGGGCCGTTACCCGGAGATGATCGGCCTCGGTGTCTGGGGCACGTCGCAGATGCGCACGCAAGGCGACGACATCGCCGAAGTGTTCGCGCTGTTGGGCGTTGAGCCGGTCTGGGATGCGCAGTCCAGACGCGTTCAGGATTTGGCCGTCATTCCTCTGGAACGGCTCGGTCGTCCGCGCATCGACGTCACACTCCGCATCAGCGGCTTCTTTCGCGACGCGTTTCCGCATCTCATCGAGCTCGTCGACCGCGCCGTCGAGCTCATCGTGTCGCTCGACGAGCCGGTTGAGCAGAACTATCCGCGAAAGCACTATCTCGCAGACCTCGCCCGTCCCACGGATGCCGCCATCGAGGAGGTCGAAGCCCGCGCCCGCTACCGGATCTTCGGCGCCAAGCCTGGCACGTACGGCGCCGGCATCCAGCAGTTGATCGAGACGCGGCACTGGCAGACCGATCAGGACTTCGCGACGGTATTCGTCGAGTGGGGCGGATACGCGTACGGGCGCGCCGCCGACGGCGTCGATGCGCGCGACGTGTTCGTCGATCGCCTGCGGACGATCGACGTCGCTGTTCACAACCAGGACAACCGCGAACATGACATCTTCGACTCTGATGACTACTACCAGTTTCACGGCGGGATGATCGCCACGGTCCGGTCGCTGACCGGGCGGCAGCCGAAGGTGTACTTCGGCGACAGCTCGCGGCCCGACGCGGCGCGCGTGCGCGATCTGCGCGAGGAAGCCTTGCGCGTCTATCGCTCCCGCGTCGTGAATCCCAAATGGCTCGACAGCATTCGCCGCCACGGTTACAAGGGCGGCTTGGAATTGACGACGACCGTGGACTACATCTTCGGGTTCGATGCGACGGCGCACGTCGCACCGGATCTGGTCTACGAGGGCCTGGCCGCCGAGTACGCGCTGTCGCCGGAGATGCAACGCTTCCTGGAACAGTCGAATCCCTGGGCGCTCCACGCGATCGCGGATCGACTGCTCGAAGCCGCTGAGCGCGGCTTGTGGGAGCATCCGGCCGCCGACACATTGGACGCGCTGCGCGATGTTCGTCTGAAGGCGGAGACCTTCATCGAGGCGCGCGGCGAACGCGCGGAGACGACCCGATGAGGCCGGCAGGATTTCCATTTCCCGCGCTCGTCGGCCTCGACTCGCTGAAGATGGCGCTTCAACTCGCGGCGATCGATCGCCGGCTGAGCGTGCTCATCCGCGGCGACAAAGGCGCGGGGAAGAGCACGGCCGCGCGCGGGCTCGTCGAGTTGCTCGAGCCGGGCTCGCCCTTCATCAACCTTCCGATTGGTGCCACCGAAGATCGACTGCTCGGCGGCCTGGATGTCGAGAAGGCGTTGAAGGGCGATGCCGCGTTGAAGCGGGGTCTCCTGGCCGAGGCGAATGGCGGCGTGCTCTACGTCGACGAGGTCAACCTGCTGCCGGATCATCTGGCGGACGCCCTGCTCGACGCCGTCGCCAGCGGCGTGCACGTGCTCGAGCGCGAGGGCTTCAGCGCCACCCAGACCGCCGACTTCGTCCTGGTCGGTTCGATGAACCCGGAAGAGGGCGCGCTCCGGCCGCAACTCCTGGATCGGTTCGCATTGGCTGTCGAGGTCTGCGCCCCGATGGAGCCTCCTGTGCGGCGAGCGGTCGTCGAGCGGCGTCTCTCGTACGATGCCGATCCCGCCGCCTTCAGTGAGAGATGGCAGGAGGAGCGAGCGCGGATGATGCAGCAGCTCACCGACGCACGCGCGCGACTCTTCGAGGTGACGCTGCCAGGCGAGATGCTGGACGTGATTGCCGAGCGCATCGCGAGTCAGCACGTGCGTTCGCTCCGCGCCGACCTTGCCGTCGTGCGCGGGAGCCGCGCGCTGGCGGCCCTGAAGGTCGCGTCGCGTGTCGACGTATCGCACGTGGAAGACGTTCTGCCGCTGGCCCTCGCTCATCGCGTGAGCGCCAGGTCGCGAGACCCACGCGCGGAGCCACCGCCGCCGGCGCGCCGGGACACCGAACAGCCTGAGGGCGCGCGGAGATCGTCGGTCGCTGCACCCGAGCGCGTCTTTGCGCCCGTCGATCTGTCCGTTCCGCGACTCGTGGTGGCGCAGACGACAACACGAGCCGGCGGCTCGTCGGAATCCACTGGCAACGCCCGCGGCGCGACGATCGGCGTACGTCGCACGCCGGAGCCGAAGGAGATCGAGGCCCGCACGACGCTGTTGCACGCCGTCACGCACACCGGCGTCGCGCGCATTCGCGCCGACGATCTTCACGAGCGGGTCCGCCTGCCGCGCGCCGGCACGCGCTACCTGTTCATCGTCGACTCGAGCGGCTCGCACGCCGTGCAGGAGCGAATGCGTGTCGTGAAGGGAGCCGTCGCCGGCCTGCTCGAGAGCGCGCCGCAACGAGGCGACGAAGTCGCGGTCATCATGTGCCGCGGTGGATCTGCAAGTGTCCTGGTCGAGCCGACGCCGGTCCTGACGGATGTACAGCGAGCGTTGGAGTACATGCCGACAGGCGGACGTACACCGCTGGCGCACGCCTTGGAACTGGCGGCGATGCACGTCACCGATGCGTCGGTCGTGGTGCTCGTCACGGATGGCCACGCCAACGTGGCCAGCAGGAGCGACGACCCGTGGGCAGACACGCTGACCGCCGCCGCGGCCATCCGATGCCCGTCTCTGGTCATCGATTCCGAACGCGAAGGAGATCTGACGGGCCGAGCTCGAGACCTCGCCGCGTCGATGGGCGCCACGTACGTGCGCCTCGCCGATCTGGACGAGACGTCCGTGCTCCACATCATTCGGGCCGCGCCATGAGGACGAACGTGGGGTCGCCGATCGCGGAGGTCTACGACGCGCTGCGCGCGCTCAATGCCAGTTGGCGGGTCGACGTCGGCAGGCCGTCGGGCTCTGGCTGGATTACCGGAACAGAACTGCGGGCGGCGTCCACCGGGCCGTTCAACGAGTTGTTGCTGCGCATCGGCGAGCGAGCGCGCACGGCCGATCGCCGTACGATCGCCGCTTCTTTCGCGCTGCGGTACGGATGGGCGTCGGCGATGGCAATTGCGCCGTATCTCATGCATGCGTGTGTGCCGGACGTCTCCCTCGAGAACATCTCGCTCAAGTTCCGCGAGTCGACGTTCTTCGAGCGCACGGCCATTCACGAGGCGCGAGGCGTCATGGTGGCGGACGATTCGCGAGCGCTTCACCCGACGATTACCACTGTGGCCGATCGGCACGAGCTCTTGCGATCGCTCAGATCTGCCCTGATGACGCAAGCGATGCCCGTCGTCGAAGCACTCTACGACTGGTCCGGATTTGCGCGCAGAGGCACGTGGGGCATGATCACCTCGTCGTGGGCCGCGCACTTCACCAGTCTCATCGGAGAGGATCGAGATCAGCGGCCGGCGCTGCCCGTTCTTCAGGATTTCTTTGCCGGCGATGATCTCGTCGCGAAGATGCAGCCGAGGCTGCACGAAGTGACGTATCGGGACGCGACACATCTCTACCAGCGGCGTGCGAGCTGTTGTCGCATCTACCTGCTGCCCGAGACCGAGCTGTGCGCCAGCTGTCCTCTGGTGTCGCAGGGGGAACGTCTCGTCCGCAATCGAGCGTGGATGAAGACGCAACTGGAGCGCCAGAGTGAAAGGCGCGATCACACATGACGGCGCGGCCACTCTTTGTCGGCGGCACCTCGTCGAATGCCGGCAAGAGCTGGATGGTGACGGCGATCTGCGCGTGGCTTCGAGGCAAGGGCGTGTCAGTCGCGCCGTTCAAGGCGCAGAACATGTCGAACAACTCGTATCCCTGCAGGTCCGGCGGCGAGATCGGCCGGGCGCAGGTGGCGCAAGCGGAAGCGTGCGGACTCGAACCGGAGCCGTCGATGAACCCGATTCTGCTGAAACCGAGCGGAAACGGAGCGAGCCAGGTCGTGGTCGATGGACGCCTGTGGAAGACGCTATCGGCGCGTGAGTATTACGCGCACGCCGGAGCGCTGCGTGAAAGGGTGCTGGCAGCGTATGAGAATCTTTCGAGCCGTTTCGACGTGATCGTCATCGAAGGCGCCGGCAGCGTCACCGAGCTGAATCTGCGCGAGCACGACCTGGTCAACTTGGGCCTGGTGACGAGGATCCGTGCGCCCTGGCTGCTCGTCGCCGACATCGAGCGGGGCGGCGTCTTCGGTTCCATCGTCGGCACCGCCCACCTGTTGAGCCCCGATGAGCGCTCGCTGTTTCGCGGGTTCGCGATCAACAAATTCCGCGGCGACCTGTCGCTGTTCGACGAAGGCGTACGGATTCTCGAAGACCGGACCGGTTCGACCTGCTTCGGCGTGTTCCCCCACACCGCCGATCTGCACCTGGACGCCGAAGACAGCCTCGCTCTGCAGACGCGGCCGACCACGCTGCCGCCCGCGGGTGCGCGGCTGGCGATCGTTCACCTGCCGCACGTGTCGAACGCGACCGATTTCCGTCTGCTGACCTGGGCGGACTGGATCACCTCGCCACGCGCCGAGCGCTATGACTTCATCATCTTGCCTGGCACCAAGAACACCTTGGCGGATCTCTCGTGGCTTCGTGACACCGGGCTGGCCGACTGGCTGCTCGCGCAGCATCGCTCAGGCGCGACGATCATCGGTGTCTGTGGCGGCTATCAGATGCTGGGACGTGCGATCCGCGATCCCGCGGGGATGGAGTCGTCCGACGAAGAGGCTGGGGGTCTGGGCGTTGTGCCGGCGACGACGTGTCTCAGTCGCGAAAAACAGACGCGGGCTGTCAGCGCGATGACGTGGGGAGGCGTCCCATTCGGCGGGTACGAGATTCATCTCGGCATCACCACACTTGATTGGAGTGCAGACTTCACGCCGTTCGCGCGATTGGATGGCGGGGGCGTCGACGGCGTCCGCGGCGCCGGGGTGATCGGCACTTACCTGCACGGCGCATTCGAGCACCCGGACGTCTGCGCCGAGGTGTTCGGCATCGACATGCCTTCAACGGCATCGAAGGCCGTTCACTATGAGCGCCTGGCGGCATGGTTCGGACAGCACGCGCGTCACCTCGACCAACTCGGGTTGGACTAAGCACATTGCGAGTCACCGTATCGCTGGCATCGGGCCGCGATCCCACACAAAGGACATGTCCTTCGTGTTGATTCATTTTCGGAAAGCCACATATGCATTGGGAATGTCTTCTGCAGCAACCGTCGTTCGACCTTCGGCGATCCGGCCGGTTTCTCGTGGCCGACCTGCTGGAGCCGCACCAAGTCCTGAGCACGTCTGTTCGGCACGGCGGGCAGACCGATCACGTGCGTTACCTGCTGAATCATCAGAGCTGCGAAGGGACCGCGCACCTCGAACGGCATCGCGTCATGACCGAAGCGGGCCTGGACGCGTATCACGATCGTGTGTGCGCGGAAGTCGCGTTGCCGCCGGACCAGACGGCTGTCATGGGGACGGCGGCGAACATGAATTACGTCGCGGTGGTGAGAGAGGTCGACGATGACGTCGCCGTGACCGCCGCGGTGACCGCCGGCGTTGCGGGCAATGCGACGACGGCGGGTGAGCCGGCCACATGGCGTGAGAACGAAGCCGGCATGCAGAAGGTGCCCGCGTACGCCGGCACCATCAACACGATGCTGCTCGTCAACCGGCCGCTCACCCCGGCAGCGCTGGCGCGCGTGGTCGTCACGATGACCGAGGGGAAGAGCGCCGCATTGCACCGGCTGGCGGTGCCGAGCAAGCTGCACATCGATCTGGCGACCGGCACCGGCACCGATCAGTTCTGCATCGCAGCTCCTTCATCGGGTGCGCGCGCGCTCACTTCGGCCAGCCCACACATGAAGCTCGGTGAGCTGGTCGGCCTCGCGACGCGCAAGGCGACGATCGAGGCGCTGCGTTGGCAGAATGGCCTGGAGGCGAGCTACACGCGCGGAGTGTTTCACGCGCTCGGTCGATACGGCGTGAACGAGGCGACGCTGTTCGAAGACATCGCGCCGCTGCTCGGCGACGCGGATCTCGAGCTGCTGAAGAAGAATGCGAAGGCCGCCTTCTTCGAACCGCTGGCGGGTTCGGCAGCCCATGCGCTGGCCACGGTCTGCGATCGGGTGCGGTACGGGACGATTCCCGAAGCGGTCGCGGCCGACGCGATGGTCCAGCAGGCGGCGGCACTCGCGGCGAATCTGGCCGCGCAGGTCCATCGATGGGCGGAGTTCCGTTCGACGTTGCGACCGTACGCGAATGGCGACGTGAAGACGCTGGTGCTCAGAGCGTTGGCGCTCGGGTGGGCGGAAAAGTGGCGAACGCCCTGATTCAACTTCTTCCGCTCCTGTCGCCGAACGCGTCGGTGCTGATAGTGAGTGTCGTCGCCGATCTCGCGATCGGGGACCCGGTCTACGCGTGGCATCCGGTGCGACTCATCGGTTCGACGCTGACGTGGATGGAAGCGCGATTGCGCGAGGCCGGTCTCGACGGTTACGCTGGCGGCATTCTGCTGTTCGTGGCGCTTGCGACCGTGTCGCTCGGCGCTTCCGCCGCGGTGCTGTCAGTCGCGAACGCCGCATCGTCGTCTCTCGCGTGGCTGGTCCACGCATTTCTTCTCTATAGCCTGCTCGCGCTTGGCGATCTGCTGCATCACGTCTGGCGGATAGAGACGGCGGTCCGCGCGGGCGACCTGCCGCGCGCACGTCACGCGGTAAGCGCGCTTGTGGGCCGGGACACCGAGCGCATGGACGGTGCGGCCTGCCGGCGCGCGGCCGTCGAGAGCCTCAGTGAGAATCTGACCGACGGCTTCGCAAGTCCGCTGTTGTGGTATGTGATCGCCGGTCTGCCTGGCATCGTGCTCTTCAAAGTCGTCAGCACGATGGATTCGGTGGTCGGCTACAAAACGCCGCGCTATCTCCGCTTCGGCTGGTGCGGAGCAAGGCTTGATGACGTGATGAACTATCTGCCGGCCAGGATGACGTGGCTCGTCATTGCCGCCATCGCCGCACTGTTGCCGGCATTCTCGGGGCGAAAGGCATGGCGCGTGGGCCTTCGTCAACACGATCTGCTGCTGGGTCCGAATTCTGGCTGGAGTGAGGCGGCGACGGCTGGCGCCCTCGAGCGCCAGATGGTCGGACCGATCTGGCTCAAAGGCGTGCAGGTGACCGATCTGTGGATTGGCGACGCATCCGATCCGCCGTTGGAAACCGCCGGAGACGTGAAGCGCGCAATGATCCTCGCCGTGCTGAGCGGTCTCGTGCTCGCCGCTGCCGGTGGCGGAGTCATCCTGCGCTCGCATTGGCCCGGACTGTCAGGCGCACTGTTCTGATCCGCTTTGGATGCGTGGACTGTCAAGGCGCCCTCTGCATCGACAGACGTCACCGCCGAAACGGCAGCTCATACGAAAAATACGTCAGCGCGCCGACGCTCGCCTCCCGCTCTCCGGCACTCACGGGCACGGCCGCACCGATCACAATCTGCTGGTCGCCGAGATTCCATGCGCGGCGGAAGCCGGGGGAGATGGTGACGATCCGCTCCCGGAGGACGCGCTGCTCGTCGTCGATTGATTGCTCGAACGCGACAACCGTTTCGAGCATCAGATGAAAGAGCGGCGTGGTGCGCCAGATGGCGCTTCCGGCCAGATGCGGCGTGGTCAGGTCCGTGGTGCCGCCCGCGTACGCGGCGCCGTGAAGCCACGTCAAGCCGGCGTTCCAATGGACGTACACGTCGCCGATCTGCTTGCTGAACGGAAGGTTCATTTGCAGACCCGTGCAGTTTGTCGAGTCGACGTTCCGGCCGGTCGGCAGAATGACGCTCAGACGCGGTGAAAACGCAGGACGGCTCGTTCCTTCCTGCAGCGCCTGGAAGCGATAGTTCAGGAGGACTCCGCCGACGTGTGCGGCCTGGTCACCTCCCGCAAACGGCACCGTGTACCGAGAACTGGTGGGTCATGCCGAACACCGGCCATTCCTGCGTGAACGTACCCGCCCAGTTTCCGTTGTTGGTGCGCGTCCAGCCGAAGATGTTCTGAAAAACGCCGCCTTCCTGGTTGAAGGCTTCTTCGACAAGAAACGAGTTGTCGAGGATCTCGAAGCGCGTCGTGATCGGCTCCGTTGCCGCCTGCGCGTGAGCGAACGAAGGCGTCGCCGTCGTCAAGATTCCCGCAATCAGCAACCCGGCGAGCTCCACGAGACAGGTGGGCTGGTGTGGCTTCATGTCGTTGTCCTCAATGAAGTTGAGAGGCACCGAGCGCCGGTCGCCGCGGGTCATTCTTTGATTCGAGGCGTTATTGCAATTTCAATAATACACAACAATATTTTGATTCATCAAACTATTGCGTGCGGTTTCCTTTGTGTCCTTTGTGTTGAACGACGGCCCGATACCAGCGAAAGGCGAATCGAAATCTGCTCTGATCGTCAACGCATGATGACGATTGAGACGAGTAACGCGATGGCCATGGCGCCGAGGAGTCCGCCGGTGACGCGCCGGAACGGCGGAGTCCCGAGCGCGATCGCGAGGCCCGCCTTCAGGAGACAATTCGCCAGAATCCCGATCGCGATCGCCTGAGCCGCAATCGACTGCGCAGTGCCGGCGGCACCCTTCGTCATCGAGATCGTCAGCGCATCGACGTCGGTCAGACCCAGCAGAGCACCCGAGAGGAGCAGCCCGCTGTCGCCCATGGAACGCTGCACGCCGTTCACCGCGAACAGCACAATCTGAAAGATGGCCGCCATCTGCAGCGCGGGTCCGAGTTGCAGCGGATTCGAGGCCCGCGTCGCTGGATGATCGACGCGCGCCCTCCGTTTCCACCAGAGCACGAATGCGATGACGCCGATGACGAACGGCGCAAGAAGGTAAGGCATGAGCGTTCGTGCGACGGCCAGGTTCAGCACGCAGGCGGCGAGGAGGACACGTGGAAAGAGCATCGTGTTCGCGCCGATGGCGCCAATCGTGAGCAGTCGAGAAAGCGCCGGCTCCCGTCGACTGAGGCGCGCGAACGTCAAGGTCACGTTCGTCGAGGAGATGAGACCGCCGAGCAGCCCCGCCACGGGATAGCCCTGTCCAGGTCCGACGAGACGGCGTGCGAGATAGCCTGAGAAGCTGAGGCCGGTAAAGAACAGCACCAGCACCCAGAGCTCCCGCGGCTTGACGCCGCCAAAGGGCCCGATGGGTCCTTCGGGCAGCAGCGGCAGAATGACGACCGCCATCACGCCGAAGCGCGCAGCCGCCCGGAGCTCTTCGTCATCGATCCGTCCGACGAGGGCGTGAAGCTGCGACTTCTCGACGAGCAGCAGCGTGCAGATCGCAATGATGCCGCTCGCGAGTGCGAGCCATCCGACACCGGCGGCAAGACCCGCCCCGATGACGACCAGTGCCGCGGCTTCCGTCGTCGCATCGACTTCGCGGGCGCTTGCGGCGATGTAGCCGGAGATGATCAGCGCGGCGGCGCCGGCCGCGAGCACGATCCCCAGCCCGGCGAAATGCAGGGTCGTCAGCCAGCCTGCAAGCCCCGCGACTCCGCCAAGCAGAGTGAACGTCCGGACGCCGCCGAACCGTGCGTGCCGTCCGCTCGCATGGCCGGACCATTGCCGTTCGACGCCGACCGCAAGGCCGCCGATCGCCGCGACCACAATTCCCAGCAGGTCTGCCGAATCAGTCATGGAGATCCCTGGACTGCGGTCATGAAATCGGGCGGGGCCGGTATCATACATCCGTCGCCAGGAGGTACGCGGCTCGAGCGTTCGGTGGCGGCGTCTCCACATATGTCAGCAACGCCAACACATGAAGCGGTGAGTTTGTGGCGGCCCCTGCGCACGCCGATTTTCCGGCACTTGCTCATCGCCGACATCGCCTCGGATATCGGCACCTTCATGCAGGGCGTCGGATCGGCATGGCTGATGGTGTCGCTGGGCGCCGGTCCGCTGTACGTGGCGCTGACGCAGACCGCCTCGACGCTCCCGTTCTTCCTCTTCGCCTTGCCCGCAGGATCCATCGGCGATATCGCCGACCGCCGCAGGCTGATTCTGTACACCGAGACGTGGATGGTGTGCGTGGCGGTCGCGCTGGCAGCGACGACGCTCACCGGCGTCATCACGCCATGGCTCCTGCTCGCGTTGACGTTCGCGTTGTCTGCTGGAGACGCGTTCGAAACGCCGACCTGGCGAGCGGTGCTGCCCGAGCTCGTGCGAAAAGAGGACCTGCCGGCCGCCTCCGCGCTCAACGGTATCGAGTTCAACATCGCGCGAGCGATTGGACCGGCGCTGGCAGGTGCGTTGATCGCGTTTGCAGGGGTGAGCGCCGCATTCCTGGTGAACGTCGCATCGTTTCTGGGCGTTATCGTGGTGGTCGCGCGTTGGCGGCGGCCCGTTCGCAGGCGGACGACACCGGCGGAAACGCTCGGCGGCGCGACCGTCGCCGCGATTCGCTACGTCCGCAACGTTCCTGAGACCCGCGCGCTGATGTTGCGATCGGGCGTGGTGATGTTCTGCGCGAGCGCACCGTTTGCCCTCCTGCCAACTGTTGCGCACGCTGTCAGTCCCAGCGCGATTGGGTACGGCGTCCTGCTGGGGTGTTTCGGAGCGGGAGCGGTGGGCGGCGCGCTTGTGATGCAGGCGGCCCGAGCTCGATGGTCGACGGAAGCCGTCGTCTCCATCGCGGTTGTCATTCTGGGCGCGACGATTGCGGTCATGTCCGATTGTGCACAACCTCCCCGGCCTCATGCTCGTCATGCTCGTCAGCGGGGGATCGTGGATCATCTTCATCTCCCTCACCAATGCCCTCGTTCAGAACCTGGCGCCCGATTGGGTCCGGGCCCGCGTGTTGGCGATCTTCATGCTCGTCACTCAAGGCGGGCTCGCGGCGGGCAGCGTGTTGTGGGGGACGGTCGGCTCGCGCGCGAGCGTCGACACCGCCCTGCTGTGGGCCGGCGTCGCCACGATCGCGACGACAGCGCTCGGGCTCGTCGCGCGACTGCCGGACAGCGCGGCCGACGTCAGCCCGTGGAATCACTGGCGCATGCCCGCTATCGTTCAGGACGCCGCGCCGGGACTCGAACAGGGGCCGGTGCTCGTCACCGTCGAGTACCGGATCGACGCGAAGAACGCGAAGCCGTTCTTACAAGCGATGCAGAAGTACGAACGCATCAGGCGTCGCGACGGTGCCTCGCGCTGGGGCGTCTTCCGTGACCTCGAGCATGCCGATGTCTACCTCGAAACGTTTTTAGTGACGTCCTGGGCGGAACACCTCCGGCAGCACGAGCGTCTGACCCGCGGCGACAGTGAGATCGAGCAACGAATCAGGAGCTACGCCCGCGCTGAACCCATCGTGCGCCATCTCATTCACGCCGAATCCGAGAGTTGAAGCCGGCGTGGTGGCGAAAAAAATGAGCCTTGACCGGCCCGCCGCTTCGTAGTCTCGTGTATTCGTGCGTCTGCTGGCCTTTCTCCTGAGCGCCTTCGTGATCGCGACCGTTCTGTGGGACGCCTTCGAAACCGTTATTCTTCCGCGCACCGTGAGCCGGCGGCTTCGGCTGGCGCGTGTGTACTTCGGCTTCACGTGGAGGCGATGGAGCCGGTCCGCCGCCCGGTTCCGGACCGACCGTCGTCGTGAACGGTTTCTTGCGATTTTTGGCCCGTTGTCGCTGCTGGGCCTCATGGGCGTCTGGGCGCTCGGTCTTCTGTTTGGCTTCGCCGGCGTCCAGTGGGCCGCTGGATCGAGCCTCCGGCCCCTGCGCGCGAACGGCCATTTCATCGACGATCTCTACTTGAGCGGGACGACGTTTTTCACTCTGGGGTTGGGGGATCTGCAGCCGGTCGGACACGTCGCGAGGCTGATCACCGTCGCAGAAGCGGGGACAGGGTTCGCGTTTCTCGCGATCGTGATCGCGTACTTGCCGGTGCTGTACCAATCCTTCTCGCGCCGCGAGGCGCAGTTGACGCTGCTCGACGCCTGGGCCGGTTCGCCGCCCGCCGCCGTCGAAGTGCTGCGACGGTTGGCGGCCCGGAACGAGCTGGACGCGCTGCAGTCGTTTCTCAAGGACTGGGAGTACTGGTGCTCCGAGCTGCTCGAGAGCCACATTTCGTACCCGGTCGTCGCATTCTTTCGGTCGCAGCATCAACGGCAATCGTGGGTGTCCGCGCTGGCGACGATTCTGGACTTATCGGCGCTGATCGATGTCGGGCTTGAAGGCGTGCCGACCTGGCAGGCGCACGTCACGTTCGCGATGGCGAGACACGCAGCGGTCGATCTGACGCAGGTGCTGCACGCGGATCCGGTGATCGCCGGGGATCGATTGCCCGACGGCGATCTCGAGGAGTTGCGCCGCCAGATCGAGAGCGTTGGTCTCACGCCCGCGCGGTCGCCCGAAGCCGACCGCCGGCTGTCGGAGCTGCGTCGTTCGTACGAGCCCTACGTCAACGGGTTAGCGCGTGCGCTCATGGTGCCGACGCCGCTCTTCTGGCATCGTCAGATCGTCAAGGACAATTGGCAGTCGAGCCCGAAGGGGATGGCCGAAGCCCATTTGTAAGAAAGGCGCCCTCTATTCATCACCGAACGCCGCACGAACCGTCGCAGGCTCGACGACGGCCGCGGCGAGAGCGATACCAAGCGCCAGGCTGATGGTCAACACCGACGCGAGCGGCCGCGCGATCAGCAACAGCCCGTCGACCGTCAGCGCCACCGCCAGCGCGATGTCGACGCCCAGAATCGCCCGCGCCGTGCGACCGCGTTCGACGGCGAGCCTCGATCGGTTCACGCGCTCGGTAAAGAGCATATGGCCTCGGAGCACGGAGCCGATCGTTGCGCCGATCCCCAGCGTCATGAAGAGCGCGGTCGTCGCCGTGATCTGGAGCCACTCCTTGAGTTGCCAGCCCACCGCGGCGGCACCAACGTAGAGCGCGACGACGACGAATTGATGCACGCGCCACCATGTGGTGTCGCTCGTCCTTGACGTGCCGCGGCCGGCGCGATCGACGGCAGCGAGCACCTCGGACGCCGACTGGAAGCGGTCGGCGGGCGCTTTCCGCAGGCAGCGTTGAATCACCTCGACGACCTCGACCGGCAGATCGGGGCATCTAGTCGCCAGCGCAGGCGCGTCGCCTTCGAGTGTGCGCGCCATGGTCGCCAGCGGCGACTCCGCCTTGAACGGGTGCGCTCCACACGCGTACTGGTACAACAACACACCGAGCGCGAAGACATCGGCGCGGCGATCCACCGATTGGCCCGTCAGCTGCTCAGGGGCCATGTACGCCGGCGTTCCCATCCACATGCCAGGCACCGTGTCCGCGCCCGGTGATTGCGCGGACGGGGCGTCAATGCGCGCGAGGCCGAAATCGAGAATCTTCAACCGGCCGTCGCGCGTGCGCATGACGTTTTCGGGTTTCAAATCGCGGTGCGTGACGCCGTGGGCGTGTGCGCTGGCCAACGCCGATGCCAACTCGCGCGCTGCAGCCAGGAGATCGGCGCTCGCGGGCCGGCGTGCGGACTGCACGTCGTCGCGCAGCGTGCAGCCGTCCACGAACTCGGTCGCGATATAGAGCTCGCCGTCGATCTCCTCGAGGGCGTACACGGTGCAGATGCCCGGATGGGTCAGGCCCGCGGCAGCGCGCGCTTCGCGCCGCAGCCGCTCCCGTTGCGCCTCGTCGCGAGTGAGATGAGGCGCGAGGGCTTTGAGTGCGACGGTGCGACCAAGCCGCTGGTCCGACGCCAGGTAGACCAGCCCCATCCCGCCGCGTCCAATCTCGCGGATGATCGTGTAGGCACCGACAATGGCCCCAGGCGGCAGGACATCGTCGGACATCAGGTCGGGCACGCGGTCGAGTACCTGGACGCTCCAGAAACGAGCCGGCGCGCCCGTCGTGATCGACGAGTGACCGCACTTCGTTGCGGACCGCGGGATCATCGCTCGCTTCGCGGTCGATCCACGACGCGCGCTCGGCCGGAATCCGCTCGAGCGCCGACTCGAACACGTCGCGGACGCGCCGGCGTTGTTCGGGTGTCATGAGGGCGTCTCGGAGAGCTCGCGAAACAGCCACGCTCGCGCGAGCGTCCATCGCCGCTTGAGCGTCGCCGGCGACATCGCGAGCGCGTCGGCGGCCTCCTCGACGCTCAGGCCGGCGAAAAATCGCAACTCGACGATGCGCGCCTGTTCGGCGTCGAGTTGCTCGAGGCGCGTCAGCGCGTCGTCGAGCGCGGGCAGCATCGCATCCTCGGCACTCGCCAGCGCGAGCGATTCCTGAAGCGAGACCCGCTCGAGTGCGCCCCAACGTTTGTGCGCCCCGCGCGCGCGGGCGCGCTCCACCAGAATCTGGCGCATCGAGCGAGCCGCAATCCCGAGGAAATGCCGCTCGTCTCGCCACGGCGTGCCGGCGCCGGCGAGCCGGACGTACGCCTCGTGCACCAGAGCAGTGGCCTGGAGCGTTTGGCCAGGCCGTTCGCGGCGCATGTAGGCGCCCGCCAACCGGCGCAATTCGTGATAGACCAGGGCGAAAAGCTCTGGCGCTTCGGCAGGGCGGCACTCGTTGGCGGGGGACATGGATCGATTCCGATGGTCCCGCGCATTATCCAGCAGGTTGTCGAAAAAGGGGCTCTCCTAAATTCCGGGCCCGCGTGCTGGGGCGGCCTGTCCGACGCGCGGAAACACGAACGCATGACCCAGCCAGAAATTCAGCAGTCCGCAGACGCCAATCGCGACCCCGTTGGCCACGACGGGTCCGACGTGCGCCCCCGAGACGAGCGTCGCCATCACGCCGAGATTGCCCGCGAGCGACACCACGCCGTTGGCCGCCGCAAAGCGCATGAACGCCGTCGTGAGATCGGATGCAGCCGCGCGGTCGTGCCACGTCCACCACCAGTGCCAGACGAAGTTGTGCACGACGGCCATCGCGACGGCGACTGGTGTGGCGATCATGTAGTGCACGTGCGCGACGTCCGCCAGGAGCCACAGGGCGCCGAGCTGGACGCCCATGCCCGCCGCGCCCACAGCGTTGAACCGGACCACACGTACCGCGAGATTCATCGCCCCGCAATCGCGCCACCAATGGGCGGCGAAAAGGGGTACGGCCCCTTTTCCGCTCCCGTTAGAATGAACGTCGGCTCGGCTCGATAGAGCGTGCGCGCGTTGGTGACGGCGGCGACGATCAACGTGAACAGCAGGCCGGCGGTGGCAATGGCGCCGCCGACGTCGAACAACCGGTACCGATGGCCAAAGATCTCCGTTGTCGGATGCGTCAGCAGCGCCAGGTTGCCGATCGCGAGCAGGATACGCAGCTCCGTCGGTCCGACTTTGAAGTAGCTCATTTTGAAGGTGCCCAGCGCGTGCGTTGCGAGGAAGGCCTCGACCGATAGCATCAGATAGGCCACCAGCAGCATGAGCGCCAGAATCGGGTTCATGTGGCCAGAGAGACCCAACCCGGCCAGCAGGAACAGCGCGCCGAACGCGTCGACGACATGGTCAACGTAGAAGCCGTAGCGCGGTCGCTGGTGATGGCGCACCCGCGCCAGCGTGCCGTCCAGGCTGTCGCCGAACCAGTTGATGGCGAGACACACCACGACGAGCAGCAGCCCCACGCGCGTGACGCTCGCGAGCCAATAGGAGAGCCCAGCCAGCAGCATGGCGGCCAGCGCCAGTCCGGTCAGGTGATCGGAGTTGATCCAGCCGGGCATCCGGCTCGCCAGCCAGACGAGGACGCGCCTTTCGAAAGGGGCCAGAATGCTTGTGAGCGATCTCGTCGCCTCCTGGAATAATTGGCAGCCCGGCGTGGGCGACACGGTCGTGACGTCCATGAAAACCTCCTGATCGGTAATGCGCAAAGCGCGCGCCGCGCGGCTCACTGTCGTGGTGAGCCATCCGACCCGCCGATTTCGCATTCGTCAACGTGAGACACCACGTAGGCCCGGGCTCTCTCTTTTCTCGAATCGTGCTGGTCGGCCTCCTCGCCTCGCTTTTCGCCATTGCTGTGACGGCAGCGCATCTCAAGCCGGAGGCCGCCGTTGCGTGGACGACGTACCTGTCAGCGACGGAAAGCCGGATTGCGCGCGAGTTGCGATCGCCGCGGGGGTTCCTCGCCATCGATTTCCAGAGGGACGCAGCCACCGAGCGTCGTGCGGTGCTTGGTGGCGCGGTCGTCGTGCAGAGGGAGGAAACGCTCGACGCGCGCGGTGAGAAGATCGACGTGCCATTCGCGCGCATCCATCACTGGCGCGGCGATGTGATGATACCCGGCGTCGCCGTGGCGCAGCTCGTGGCCCAATTGGAGAACGGCGCGCTGCCCAGGCAGGACGATGTCGTGCAGTCCAGCGTGCTCGAGCGCGGGCCAAATCGGTTGAAGGTCTATCTCAGGCTGCGGCGGACGATGATCGTCACCGTGGTCTACAACACGGAGCACCTCGTCACGTTCGCCCATGACGGGAGCTCGCGCGCGACGAGTACGAGCGTCGCCACGAAGATCGCCGAGATCGCGGACCCGGATACGCCGGAGGAACGGGAGATCTCGGCGGGAGACGACCGGGGGTTTTTGTGGCGACTGAGCGCCTATTGGCGATATGAAGACGTGCCCGGCGGCCTGATCGCAGAGTGCGAGTCGGTCGGCCTCAGCCGCGAGGTGCCTTCTGTGGCGCGCTACTTCATCAACCCCATCATCGAGAGCACCGCTAAAGAGTCGATGACGCGCACGCTTCTCGCCATGAGAGCATATTTCGGCACTCGATGAGTCACGCTGGGAAATGATGAGGTAATTGTCCCGCTCCGTTGAATCGCCGGCCAATTTTTTGCTTTTACGACGCGTGGAGGTACGAGCGTATGAATCTGCTGTTGGCTCTCCTTGTCGTACTGCTCATCCTTTCGGTGCCAGCCTGGCCGTATAGCGCCGGCTGGGGTTATTACCCGAGCGGCGGATTGGGGCTCCTGCTGCTAATCGCGCTGATCCTGCTGTTGGTGCGCCGGCCGGTGTAGGTGTTTCGGTGGTGTGGTGGCCATCCGTCGCCTTGGCGAGTCGAAGCGGAGGTCTGACCGCGTCGCGACAGGTCGTTACGCGATCGTGTTCGGGCCGCACGCCAGTTCGATCTCTTCGGCGGATCGTGATGTGTACCAATCCATCAGCAGTCGCTGGGCGCTGATCCGCGGTGCGTCAGGTGCGACGGTGGCCGCCACGTAGGTCCGATCGATCAGCACGTTGGCACGGTCGGTGTCGCGCAGATACGCGTCGAGCACGACGTCGCGCAGTTGCCTCACGATGCCTGCGCTGTGCACGCGGCACAACGTCTCGACCCGGCGGTCCAGATTCCGCTCCATCAGGTCCGCACTCCCCAGATAGACTTCGTCGGTCCCGCCGTTGGCGAAATAATAGATTCGCGAGTGCTCCAGGAACCGTCCGACGACGGAGCGCACGCGGATGCGATCGCTCAGGCCCGGCACGCCGGGCCTCAAACAGCAAATCCCGCGGATGATCAGGTCGACCTCGACGCCGTCCTGCGACGCTCGATACAGCGCGCGGATGATCACCGGATCGGTCACGGCATTCGCCTTGAAAATGATGTGCGCCGGCCGGCCGGCGCTGGCGTGCGCGCGCTCACGGTCGATCAGGCTGATGAGGTTGGCGCGCAGATTCATCGGGGCGACGAGCAGCTGTTTGTAGTCGTGGCGGTTCGAATAGCCGGTCAGCGCATTGAAGATCTCGATCACATCGTCGAGCACTTCCGGATCGGCGGTGAAGAGCCCGACGTCGGTGTAGACCTGCGAGGTGGCGCGGTTGTAGTTGCCGGTCGCAATGTGCGCATAGCACTGCGCGCCCTTGGCCTCCTTCCGCACGACCAGACACAGCTTGCAGTGGGTCTTCAGGTTCTCGACGCCATACACGACGTGGACGCCCGCCGACTCCAGCCGCGTCGCCCACTGGATGTTGTTGCGCTCGTCGAAGCGCGCCTTCAGCTCGACGAGGACCGCGACCTGTTTGCCTGAATCGGCCGCCGCGATGAGCATGTCGATGAGCGGCGAGTTCGCGCCGATTCGATACAGCGTCATCTTGATGGCCGCCACCTGGGGATCGGTCGAGGCTTCGTTGAGGAACGCCTCGACGGCGGAGAACGAGTCGAACGGATGGTGCACCAGATAGTCCTGCTCGCGGATGTCGTCGAACACGCACTTGTCGTGGTGCGAGATCGCCCAGAGGGTCCGCGGAGTGAACGGGCGGTCCTTCAGCGCCGGAAAGGGGAGCCGTTGCAAGGCAATCCAGTCGGCGAAGCCCAGTCGCTCGGCGCTCCGCATCACGATCTGATCGGTGACCTCGAAGTTCTCGACGAGGATATTCAGCACGCGACGGGGTATCGTGGACTCCACCTGAAGCAATGATGGCGGCCCGGAGCGCATTTCCTTGAGGGTCCGATCGACAGATTCCATCAGATCCTCGGCGCCGTCCGGCAGCTCCATGTCCGTATCGCGGATGACGCGGAACAGGTGCGCGCCGCTGACGTCGACCCCGGGAAACAGGGCGCCGAGATTCAATCGGATGACGTCCTCGAGAAATGCGAAGACGGTGGCGCCACCGGCCGGCTGCGGAACCGGGACGAATCGCGGCAGCATGGCGGGCACTTTCACGCGCGCGAACTTCGTGCGCCGATTGTGCTTCACCACCACCGCAAAATTCGCGCTGCGATTCGAGATCAATGGAAACGGATGGCCGGGATCGAACGCGAGCGGCGTGAGCAGCGGATGAATCTCGGAGATGAAGTACTTGTGGAGATACCGCAGCGTCGCGTCGGTGTAGTCCGCCGGCTCGAGGAAGCGGATGCCCTCCTCGGCCAGTGCTGGCCGCAGTCGCTCCTGCCAGCACCGGGCTTGATCCTTCATCATCGTGGTTGCCCGGGCGCGTATGACGGTGAGCTGCTGCGCGGCGGTCATGCCGTCCGCCGACAGATGCTCCTGTCCACTGCGCTCCTGTTTCAGGAGCGTGGCCACGCGGACCATGAAGAATTCGTCGAGGTTCGATCCGACGATGCCGAGAAACTTCACGCGCTCGAGCAGCGGATGGTAATCATCGAGTGCCTGGTCCAGCACTCGCTGATTGAATTCCAGCCAGCTCAGCTCGCGATTGGTGAAGATGTCGGGACTCTGCAGGTCGAGGAGTGGCGCCGGCTCAACGGCATCTGCGCGGGTTGGCATATCGTGTGTGCCGATTCTACCGTGAGGGTGGGGCTCACCGCCCCATCTACCCTCCAAACGGGGATCACCGTACTGGAACGGCGGGCGCAGTACAAGAGGGGAGTGGAGGGTTCATGACAACCCATTTGGGTGATGTCGCGCCAGCGTCCGCGCGCGAACATCGACGTGTGATCCCTCAGAAATCTGAAACAGACGACGATCTGCTCGACGCCTATTCACTCGCGGTGACCAGCGCCGTGGACGTCGTCGGCCCGGCCGTCGTGAAGATCGACGCGGACCATGGCGGTGGCTCCGGCGTCATCTTCACGCCTGACGGCCTCATCCTCACCAATTGCCACGTCGTCGCGCGAAGCGATCGTCCGCGCGTGACGCTGCCGGACGGGCGATCGACGATCGCCGACGTCATCGGTCGCGATGCGCACGCGGATCTCGCCGTGCTTCGGATCTCCGTCGATGGCGCGGCGCTGCCGTGGGCGACATTCGGCGATTCCCGGGCGGTGCGCGTCGGGCAGGTGGCGATTGCCATCGGGAATCCATACGGCTTCGAGCACTCCGTCACATCGGGCATTGTGAGTGCGCGCGGCCGGTCGCTGCGCGCGCAGTCAGGACGGCTGATCGACGACATCGTGCAGACCGACGCAGCGCTGAATCCGGGAAACTCCGGTGGTCCGCTCGTCACCACGCGCGCTGAGGTCATCGGCATCAACACGGCGACCATCATGCCGGCGCAAGGCCTGTGCTTCGCGATCGCGAGCAACACCGCCCGCTTCATTGCGGCGAAGCTGATTCGCGACGGCCGGATCCGCCGCAGCTATATTGGCGTGGTCGGACAGAGCGTCCCGATTCCGCGGGCGCTCGCGCGCGAGCAGCACTTGACGGTGTCGTCAGGCGTGTTCGTGACGTCTGTTGAACCGGACAGCCCCGCCGCGACGGCCGGACTGCACGATGGCGATGTGATTCTCGCGTGTGGAACGGAACCGGTCACCGGCGTTGACGATCTGCACCGCCAGCTCACCGACGATCGCATCGGACAGCCGACGCCGTTCGTTCTCCTCCGAGCGGGCGAGCGGAGACGGCTGACGGTGGTTCCGTCCGAGCGTCGATAAGGTCGCTCTCACCCGACTGTGGCCGCTCGCCGTGGCATCGGATGGTGCAGCGCCACATAGATTCGACGAACGAGCATCGGCATGAAGTGCAGGCCAACGAGTGCGGCTCGCATGCGCAGCGACTTCGGCGACGAGGCTGCCGTGTGATAGCGCGCCGCGGCGAAGTTGCCTTCAACCAGTCGGAGCTTGGCCCGCTCGACTTCCAGCAGGCTGAACAACCGAAGCAGCCGGCTCAACCGCATGCAGCCCGACGTTGGACAAATTCGGACGGCGGGCCCGCGAACAGTTGGCCGCGCAAGGACTAGAATCGCTTGAGGGTGGTTGGGCGAAAAGGAGCGAGACATGGCGAACTCGATGGCTGCCGACGTGCACAAGGCGACGACCTGGTCGATCGTGCTGAGCGTGCTGATGATTGCGGCTGGCGTGTTGGCGATCTTCGTTCCCGTGATCGCCGGGGTTGCGGTGACGGCCCTTGTCGGATGGCTCCTGGTCTTCAGCGGCCTCCTCCATCTCGCATTCGCATGGCGCGGAGGCCGGGCGGGCGCCATTCTGTGGGAAATCCTGCTCGGGGTGGTCTACGGCGCTATCGGGTTCTACCTGCTGGCGAGCCCCGTGGCCGGCCTCGCGTCGCTGACACTGGCGATTGCGATCTACCTCCTGTTCGAAGGCGCGCTCGAGCTCGCCCTGTCGTTCCAACTCCGCCCGGCGCCGGGAAGCGGATGGCTGTTGGTCGATAGCATCATTACTCTGGTGCTCGCCGTGATGATCTGGAGCACCTGGCCGTCGAGCGCCGTGTGGATCGTCGGCACGCTCGTCGGGATCAGTATGTTCTTCAGCGGCATCACACGGCTGATGCTCTCGATGGCCGTGCGCCGGATCGCCGCATGATCGTGTTCTGTCTTCGAGACGAGGCTCTTTTGAGGTGAGGCATGGCGCAAAACACGTCGGACCAGTCGCTTCTTGGTAAAATCGAACATCTCGTGCACGAGGAGCAGCACCTATACGGGAAGGAGACGCTGTCCGATCATGATCAGGTGCGCCTCGAGACGATCCAGGTCGAGCTCGATCAATGTTGGGATCTGTTGCGCCAGCGGCGAGCTCGCCGCGAGTTCGGTCAGGATCCCGACACCGCGAAGGTCCGCCCTGCGTCGGTTGTGGAGCGCTACAAGCAGTAACACTGTCTGACGCACGGCCACGGGTCTCATTCAGGTCGACTGAGGGACCGGCCGTCGTCGGATGCGGACCGTCCCGCGCCGGCGATCACGCGTGCGCCCAAGGCCGAACCGGGGGAGTCGACATGAACGTCCAGGAGTACCAGCGCCGCTTGCTCGAGCTCGACGCTCGCCTGTCGACTCGCGCGGCTGGCGATCGGGAACGGGCGCGTGAGCAAGTGATCGATACGGCCGGCGATGCTGCCGACCTCAGTGTCGCCGACGAGACAGTGAGTGAGGCGTTCACGGAAGCCGAGCTCAACGCCACCGTGCTGCACCAGGTGCGCGACGCACTCCGGCGGATCGACGATGGCACGTTCGGCCGTTGCGTGGTCGACGGCGGACCGATTGAGCCGAAGCGGCTCGACGCCGTCCCTTGGACGCCCTACTGCCTGAAACACCAGAAGCTGCTCGAGGCGGCCTCGCGACCAATCACTCCCACACTCTAACGATTCGGACTGCAGGAACGATGCGTCGCCGTGAGAAATGGGGTGCCGCTGACACGCCTCGCACTGCAATCTGTTCGAGAATTTCGCTGAAGGGGTAACCTGTGAACGTGTCCAATCCAATTCTGCCGCTGCAGTCCGCCGCACCGTCGCATGCCGAACACCTGTTCCCGACGCTGACAGCCGCGCAGATTCAGCGGATCGCGGCGCACGGACGCCGCCGGCCGATCGCGCGCGGCGAGATGCTCGTCGACGCGGGAGACAAAGTCGTTCCGTTTTTCGTCGTCGTCAGCGGCGAGATTCAGGTTCTGCGGCCAGCCGGCGCTGGCGAAGCGCTCATCGTCACACACAGGCCCGGGCAGTTCTCGGGTGAAGGCAACATGCTCACGGGCCGCCGGTCGTTGGCGCGGGTCCGCGTCGGCGAATCGGGTGAGGTGATCCAGCTCGATCGCGAGCAGCTCCTCGCGCTCGTGCAGACCGATGCCGAGTTGAGTGAGATCCTCATGCGCGCGTTCATCCTCCGCCGTATCGAGTTGATTGCGGGTGGGTTCGGGGATGTCGTCCTGATTGGCTCGATGCATTGCGGCGGCACGCTGCGCGTCAAGGAGTTTCTGACCCGCAACGGCCACCCGCACCACTACATCGACCTCGATCGCGATCTCGAGGCGCAGGAGCTGCTCGATCGATTTCACGTGACCGGGGCTGATGTGCCCGTGCTGATCTGCCGCGGCGACGCCGTGCTGCGCAATCCGAGCAATAGGCAGATCGCCGACTGCCTGGGCTTCAACGACGCCATCGATCAGACGCAGGTCCGCGACCTCGTGATCATCGGCGCCGGTCCGGCGGGGCTGGCGGCCGCCGTGTACGGCGCGTCTGAAGGCCTCGACGTCCTCGTCCTCGAATCGAACGCGCCCGGCGGTCAGGCCGGCTCGAGCTCGAGAATCGAAAACTACCTCGGGTTTCCGACGGGCATTTCAGGACTGGATCTCACGGGGCGCGCCTACGCACAGGCCCAGAAGTTCGGCGCGCAAATCATGATCGCGAAGGGCGCAACCAAGCTGGCCTGCGCTCGGCCGCTGTACGCCGTGCAGATGGACGACGGGCCCGGCGTCTCGGCGCGGGCGCTGATCATCGCCACGGGCGTCGAGTACCGCAGGCCGGCGCTCCAGAACATCTCACAGTTCGAAGGCGCCGGCGTGTACTACGGCGCGACGAAGATGGAGTCGCAGCTGTGTGCGCGCGAGGAAGTCATCGTCGTCGGCGGCGGCAACTCCGCCGGCCAGGCCGCGGTGTTTCTCGCGCAGAGCGCCAAACGCGTGCAGATGCTGGTCCGCGGGGACAAGCTGCGCGACACGATGTCGCGCTATCTCATTCGCCGCATTGAAGACAACCCCGCGATCGTTCTGCGCACGCAGGCGGAAATCGTCGCGCTGGAAGGCGACAGGCATCTCGAACGGGTCCGGTGGCGCGACAACCGGACCGGCAGTCTCGAGACGAACGACGTCGCGCACGTGTTCATGATGACCGGGGCGGTGCCGAATACCCGCTGGCTCGAGCAGTGCGTGGCGCTCGATGCCAAAGGATTCATCAAGACGGGTCCTGAACTGTCGCGGGACGATCTGACGGCCGCGCAGTGGCCGCTGACCCGCCCGCCGTATCTTCTCGAAACCAGTCGTCCCGGCGTGTTTGCAGTCGGCGATGTGCGGGGCGGCAACATCAAGCGGGTCGCCTCCGCCGTCGGCGAGGGGTCGATTGCCATCGCCTTCGTCCACCAGCTGCTTCACGAGTAAAGGAAGACAGGGAGCCTCCCGACGACACCCATGACAATCCCAATGAACGTGGCGCCCGGCGCGCGACGTCACACAACCTGGCTGGTCTGGTGGCCGGCCATCGTGATGATGCTGGGTACGCTGCTCTCGTACGTGGATCGCGCCAGCCTGGCCTTGTTGTCGCCGATGTTTCTCAGCGCCACCAACATGACCGCGCAGGATTACAGCTGGTGCATCAGCGCGTTCAGCTTCGCGTACATGTTCAGCGCGCTGGGGTGGGGCTCGATTCTCGACCGGATCGGCCTGCGCCTGGGCATGACCATCTCGCTCTTCATCTGGATGTTGTCCAGCGCGAGTCATGCCGTGGTCGGATCATTCCTGGGCTTCGCGGTGGCGCGGGCGGCGCTTGGCATAGGGGAGGGCTCGATCTTTCCCGGAGGATTCCGCACAGCGCTCGATTCGCTGCCGGTCGATAAACAGGCGCGCGGTATCGCGCTCGCGTACAGCGGCTCGTCGTTAGGATCGATTCTCGCGCCGATTGTGCTGACGCCGGTCGCGATCCACTACGGCTGGCGGATCGCGTTCCTGGTGACGCCGACGATGGCGCTGCTGTGGCTGGCGATGTGGACCGGAACCGTCGATCCGTCCAAATTCCCGAACAAGAGCCGAACCGCGCAGCGGATGGTCTTTCCGAACATGCGCGAGCGCCGTTTCTGGAGCCTGGTGGCGAGCTACGCCCTGGGCGCGTTGCCGGTGGGCGCGATCATCTACTTGACGCCGCTGTATCTTTCGCGCGCGTTCGGTCTGACGCCGGCCCAATTGGGTTTCGTGCTCTGGATTCCGCCGGCCGGACTCGAGACCGGATACTTTTTCTGGGGCTGGATCGCCGACCGTTTTGAGCGCGCCAGTCCACGTCCAGTGTGGCTGATTTTCCTGATGGCGCTCCTGGTCCTGCCGCTGGGGACGGTCCATGTGTTCAACAGTGCGCCGATGGCGATTGCGCTGCTGACCTTCAGTCTGTTTGCGGCCGGCGGGCTGGTGGTCGTGACGCTGCGCACCGGGGCACTGGCCTATCCGCACGACCAGCGAAGCATGGCGGCGGGCATCGCTTCGTCGTCCTTTTCGGCAGCCGTCGCGATTACGTTGCCGATCTGCGGACACTTATTCGATCGTCACCTGTTCACCGCAGCGTTTGGCCTGGTCGCGCTGCTGCCGATCATCGGCACGACCATCTGGTGGTTGTTTCCGGTGCAGCCGGAAGACCCCGTGGCGCTGGTGGTATAGGCCTTTGCCGCGCTACTTCGTCTGGGGCATCAGTGTGACCTTCACGTAGTTCCCTGTATTGAGGTACGTCTGCGCCGCTTGCTGAATGGCGTCGCCCGTCAGCGCCGCGATCCGCTCCGGCAGGTGGTCGATCGCCGCAGCGCCCGCCACGTCGCCCTCCGCATAGCTGCGTGAGATCTGGTTGAGGAGATAGCCGTTGTCCTGGCTGTTCCGCTCGAACTCGCGCAGGAGGGCCTCGCGGATCAGCGTCACCTGGTCTGGTGAGAGCGCCGTCGCCTTGACGAACGCGATCTCCTCGAAGACGCGCTGCACGAGCATCTCTGTGCGCGCGGGGTCGCACGTCCAGTCGATCCGCACACTGTATTCGGGCCGGGGGAACTTGTCCGTGTCCGGCGTGGCGGTGATGCTGTAGGTCCCTCCGAGCTCCTGCCGGATCGTGTCGAGCAGCCTCGACTGCAGCACGAGGTTCATCGTCTGAAGCGCCAGCCGGTGCGCGTCGTCGTACTCGAACGGCCCCGAGAGGACGATTGCCACTTCGCTCTTCGGCGCGATGCCCTTTTCGACGGTCTTTTCGACGACGCCCTGAGGCGGTGCGATGCCGAGGTCCCGCCACGTCTCGTGGGCGTGCGTCGCCGGGAGGCTGGCGATGTAGGTCTCGACCAGCGGCTTGATGGTTTCCGGCGTGAAGCTGCCGACGAAGACGAACGTGAAGTTGCTCGCGTCCGCGAAGCGCGCCTTGTAGAACGCCAGCGACTTTGCGAGATTCCACTGGTCCACCGTTGCGGGTGTCTCGGGCTGCCGCCGGGGGCTGTTCCGGCTCAGGGTCGCGTCGATCGTCTGGTTGAACACGACGTCCGGGCTCGCCATCTGATTGGCGAGCAATCCCCTGGCCTGCGACGCCATCGCGGCGAACGCCGTTGAATCGGCGCGCGGCTGCGTGAATCGCAGGTACATCAGCTGAAACATCGTTTCGAGATCCGGCGGCGTGCTCCCACCGCCCATTCCCTCGTCGATTTCGTCGATGAACGGCGTCACCGCGAGCGCTTTGCCGGCGAGGATCTTGTCGAGCGTCACGGCGTTGAACCGCCCGACGCCTCCCGCGGGGACAACACTGTCCGCGACGCGCGCGGGAATGAAGTCGGCGTCGCTTGCCAGCGATGTCCCGCCCGGCGCCGTGGCGCGGAAGAGGATCTGATCTTCCTTCAGCGCCGTCGGCTTGAGCACGACGGTTGCGCCGTTCGACAGCGTCCACTCGGTGATCCCGGCCTCTGAACGGACCGTTGTCTTCACGATCTTGCCGCCTGCCGGCGGTGCGTCCATGAGCGCTTGTCCGGCTGCGGCGTCCACATAGGCATCGAGCCGCTTCGCCGAGGCGGCCTTGACCACCGCCGCGAGCTGCGTTTCGCCGGGCAGCGATGACGCCGGCGGCTTCGGGCGCAGACACGACCACGAGCCGGTTCTTATCGGGGAACCATTCGCCGGCGAGCGCATTGACCTCGTTCAGCGTGATGCCTGGGACGAACCGCCGGTGGAACGCGAGCTCCTGCCAGATCGTCGGCAGCGCTTCGTCCTCGAGAAAATTCCGCGTGTATTCGTCGGCGCGGCTCGAGGACTCACGGTCCGGGCTCTCCGTTACCACGCGCTCGGAACCGGCCATCATTGCCTGCTTCGCCCGGGCGAGCTCGGTCGGCGTGAAGCCGAAGCGCGCAACCCGTTGGAGCTCAGTCACGAGTGCGTCGAGGCCGCGCGCCACGCCTTCGTTCGAGACGAGCGCCTGGAGAATCGCCTCGTCCCTCGTCCTGGGCGTCGGGAACAGCCCACGATCCGCGGCCGCTCTGAGAAAGGGCGAATCTGCGCTCTGGGTGAGCTCGTCGAGCCTGGCGCCGAGCATGGCGGCGAACAACTGGTCGAGCATCAGATCGCGATAGCCGCCCACCGACCCCTGGTTACGCGCCGGCCGAAGGTCGCTGAGTTGGACAGCGGTGGTGGTCGTTTCCTTGTCGGTGACGACCGCGTAGCGGGTGCCGGGCTGTTCTGGCACGTCGAACGCGGGGCGCGGCCGCTCGGGTGTGGGCGAGGCGAGCGTCGAAAAATGTTCCTTGATCATGGCCGCGACGGCGTCGCGATCGACATCGCCCACGACAATCACCGCCATCAGATTCGGACGGTACCAATCACGGTAGAACCGCGTCAGCTGCTCACGTTGCGCGTGCTCGATGCTATCGGGTTTGCCGATGGGCGGCCGCTCTGCGTAGCGCGATCCCTCGAGCTGCACGCGGCGGATCTTGTCCTGCGTCCGCTCGCCCGCGCCGAGGTGCATCCGCCATTCCGACAGGACGATGCCGCGCTCGCGGTCGATGCCGCTCTGATCGAACATGGCGCCCTGCGCCCAGTCCTCGAGGACCAGCAGCGCGCGATCGACGACGCCCGGCACGTCGGTCGGCACCCGCAGGATGTATTGCGTGTCATCGTAGCTGGTCGCCGCATTCGCGTCCGGACCGATGCTCAAACCGAGCGACGACAGGAAGTCGACGATGCTCTGCCGCGGAAAGTGCCGCGTGCCTTCGAACTCCATGTGTTCGACGAAGTGCGCCAGCCCCTGCTGGTCATCGTCTTCCAGCGCGGAACCGGCCTTCACGACGAGCCGCATCTCAGCCCGGTGGCCAGGCTTCTTGTTCGCGCGCACGTAGTAGCGCAAGCCGTTCGGCAAGGTGCCGACGAGGACTTCCGGATCCACCGGCATCTGCTGTGAAGGGCCATACGATGCGACGGATGCCGCGGACGTCTCGTGCGCAGTGGCCGCCGTCTGGGCCGATGCGACCGGACCAGCGGCGACAAGCACACTGGCGAACACACCGTACACAGCGACGCGGAGGCGAGGGAAGCTCATACCTCCATCCTATCGGACGCGCGCGGATTATGGGAATAGAACGGACGTGCTTTGCGGATCACCGCGCCGGCGCGCTCCGGCGGCGGAAGAACCAGAGCACCAGCGCCGCGGGACCCAGAATCGCGGCGATGAATTGCGATGTGGACAGCAGCCCGCCAAAGACGAAGCCGCGATCGGCGTCGCCGCGGAAGAACTCGAGCCCGAACCGAGCGATCGCGTACCACGCCGTGTAGGCGAGAATCACCTCACCGTCGAATCGCTTGCGCCGGCTGAGTCGCACGAGGCCGGCGAAGAGCGCGAGGCAGACGATCGACTCGTACAACTGCACGGGATGCAGCGGCACGCCAAGCGGGGCGCCGCCGATGCGTGCGGCGTCCGGGTCGGTGAATGTGACCGCCCACGGGAGCTGCGCCGGCCGTCCGTAGTCGTCGCCCGCCATCAGGCACCCGATGCGGCCGATCGCCTGGCCCAGGGCGATGGCCGGGCCGCACAGATCGGCGGTGCGCCAAAACGGCAGCTGAGGATGGCGCCGGAAAAAGAAGGCGGACGCGATCAGCGCGCCAATGAACCCGCCGTAGAAATCACCGGCGCTGGTGATCAACGACGCCGAGAACAGCTCGGACGGCGCCGCCGCGTAATCGGGGAGATCGCGCACGATCATCAGCGCCTTCGCGCCGATGATGGCGCCGCCGATCGCCCAGAAAGCGAGAGACGCGAGCGCGTCGAGGTCCAGCCGGTTGCGGCGTCCCTCGCGCATGAGCCACCAGAAAGCGGCGACGTACGCCAAGGCGAGCAGCAGCCCGAACGTGTGCACCGTGAAAAGCGGTGTGACCAGCAGACGAGGGTGCATCCGTCGAGCGTACACGACCACCCACCGGGTGCGATACTGGTCCACGCTCGCTGAGCGTCAATCGCGAGGCGGTGATTCCTTCTGTCAGGCTGTGCGAAACGTCTGCGCACTCGCTGCCGCTCGATGTTTTGGTGGCCCGCGCCTCGCTTGCCCGGTACCGCCGCTCGCCGAGGCGGTCTCAAGACGCGCCGCCCGTCGCCCCAGCATCGCGCGGCATTCCGTATATACTAAATAGGTGTTCGAGTGGGACCCGCGAAAGGCCGAGGCCAACGCGACGAAACACGGCGTCTCGTTCGACGATGCCGTGACCGTCTTCCTCGATGCCAATGGCCTGGACGGCTCCGACATTCAACACTCAAAGGCGGAGGCGCGGTTTCGGCGGCTGGGTCGTGCGGCCGATGGGCGCGTGCTCATGGTCGCCTACACTCTCAGGAGGAGCAACAATGCGGAAACGATCCGGCTCATCAGTGCGCGGCGTGCGAGTCGACGGGAGCGCTCGGCGTACGGCACGAAAGATTGACTATTCTGATATTCCGGAGTCGTCGACCGAGCAGCTCAAGGCGATGCGGCGCGTGGGCCGCCCCCCACTCGGTGACGAACCGCGCCAATTGATCGCGATCCGCGTTGATCCGGGCGTCCTCGATCGATTCCGGAAGGAGGCGCGCCGCCGGCACGTCGGCTATCAGACGCTCATCAACGAAGTCCTCGCGGAACACGTACGAGACGTCGCGTAAGTCAGGGCACTTCCGTCGATCGCAAGGTGTCCACGAACTCGGCGGCCGTCACAACCGCCGCGCGCTTCGGGAACACTCGCTCCAGCAACGCGACGTGAAGCTCCGCATCCTGGTCCGCGCAGCAGTCCGCGATGACCACCAGCTGGTAGTCCGCATCACAGGCGGCCAGAACACTCGACAGGACGACGCCGCTCGTGGCGATGCCGAAGAGCACGAGCGTATCGATGTCCTTGGCGCGCAGGATCATCTCGAGGTCCGTTCCGGCGAACGCGCTCACACGATGTTTCGTCACGACGATGTCGTCGGCTTCGGGGCCGAGTGCCGGGCTGATGGCGCCTGCGGCGCCCTCGAACAGCCGCCGGTGCGTTGGTGACGATTTGATGGTGGCGAACAGCTTGTTCCGCGGGCTCACTTCTGGCAGGCCTGGTCGAAAACCGACCTGCACGTGAATCACTGGCATTCCCACGCCCCGTGCCGTTCGCAGGACGCCTGATGCGCGCTCGAGGAACTCCTCCGGAGGCTGGACGTAGGCGGACACGATGCCCGTCTGGCAATCCATGGCGAGGACGGCCGTGTGCGCGATGTCGAATCGCAGGTCGCTTCCCATGGCGAGCATGTTATCGCTGATCGTTTCTGAGCCTGGTGTGCCGTCGCGTGGGCGAACGTACGTGCCGTCTTGCCAACCGCGGGCGCTCGTCGCATACTCTGGTCGTCAATTTCCCGCGGTGGTGCGGATTCCGGAGGATTCGATGAGTGCCGACCTTGCTATGCTGTTCAATGATTTCGATCGCGGCAGGCTCTCGCGCCGGCAATTGCTGATGGCGCTGGGCGTGGCTATGGCCGTCCGTCCCGCGTCTGCGTTTGCACAGGGCCAGTGTGGAGGGGCCCGCGCGGGCACGCCGGACTGCGACACGACGCCGGCCAAGCTTCCGTTCGAGGCCACCGGATGGAAGACAGTCCTGCTCGATCATTTCTCGTGTCAGGCGGCGGATTACCCGAAGGAAGCCGCCTACTACGCCGCCCTCATGAACTGGAAGATCAGAAGCGACGATGGCAAGCAGGCGGTGCTCGATATCGGTGACTGGGGCGGTCTCATCCTCCGCGGCGGGTATGTGGCGCCGCCGCCTGCGCCCGCCGGCGATGCAGCCGCGGCAGGGGCAGGCCGGGCCGGTGGCCGTGGCGGTGGTGCGGGCGCGCCGCGTGCCCCGCGTCTCGCGGCCTTTGACAATTTCTGTTGGGGCATCGAGCCGTGGGACGCCAAGACGATCGAAGCGGAACTGCGGAAGCGCGGGCTCACGCCCGTGGCCGATAATCGCGGTCACGACTTTGAAAGCTTCCACGTGAAAGACCCTGACGGGTTCGATCTCCAGATCAGCAATGGCAACCGGAAGAACCCTCGCCAGGGACCCGCGAATGGCAAGACATCGGCGCCGGCGCCGTTCGAGCCGACCAACTGGAAGTCCATCTGGCTCGATCACATTTCTTTCGAGGTCTCGAACTACAAGGAAACCGTGGCGTTCTACACGGCGCTGCTCGGTTGGAAGCCGGGGAAAGACGAGGGCAGTCAGAATCAGTGCGAAATCGGCGATGTGGGCGACATCATCATCCGCCACGGGTTCGCCGGCAACCGGGGCGGCGGCGCGGACGCGACGCCGCCGGCACGTCGAGCGGCGATGGGTCACATCGCGTTCGGCATCACGCCGTTCGATCCCGATCAGGTGCAGGCCGAGCTCGAGAAGCGTGGGCTGACCGCCCGCGTCGACACCGGTGGAAGGGGCGATATCCACACGGCCGCCTACAAGAGCTACCACACGACCACGCCGAACGGGTACGACCTGCAGATCAGCGCGACGACGCGCGCGACTCGATCACCGGACTAAGCGTTACCCGTCGGCTTCGCGTTGGCGGAGCAGAAGCGCACCACGGAAGAGCAAATGGGCCGGCACGAAGCCGGCCCACCCTCCAGTCACTGTTTGCGCTCGCGGAACAATCCGGGGCCTGTCCACCTTGAAGTAATGACTGTCGCCGTGGCGCGCTCATTGCACGTGAATCGAGCCAACCACACCGATGGTGCAGGCTCATGAGCCCTCCAACTGACGTTGTCACGCCACGCCCGGTTCGACTCGAGATGGCTGGCGTCGCGCTCAATGGCGACCTCAGCCTGGCCGCCGACGCGGTCGGCCTCGTCGTGTTCGCGCACGGGAGCGGCAGCAGCCGGCACAGCTCACGCAATCGCGCCGTCGCCAAGGTGTTCCAGCACGCGCGCTTAGGAACGCTGCTCCTCGATTTGCTGACCGAGCGCGAAGAGCGCGCAGACGACTCGACCGCCGAATTCCGATTCGACATTCCGCTTCTCGCGGATCGGGTCGTCGGCGCGATCGATTGGGCACAGACCAACGCTTCCACATCGTCGCTCCCAGTCGGTCTCTTTGGCGCGAGCACCGGAGCTGCCGCTGCGCTCATCGCGGCGGGGAAGCGTCCAGCGATTGTCCGGGCGGTCGTGTCACGTGGCGGCCGAGTGGATTTGGCCGAGGCGTGGCTCGACGTCGTGTCGGCGCCGGCGCTCTTAATCATCGGCGGGCGAGACGATGTTGTGATTCAACTGAATCGCGAGGCGTTCGAGCGGCTGAAGGGGCCGAAGGACTTACAAATCGTTCCGGGCGCCACGCACTTGTTCGAGGAGCCCACGGCTCTCGACCAGGTCGCCCACCTGGCGCGAGACTGGTTCGTCCGGCATCTCCGCTGACGCTGCACGATCGCGGTGACGAAGGGACGTGACCGTCCCCTCATCCCACGCGCCTGTGTCGAGCGCGTCCTTATAGCCGTTTTCTGATCTTCGTAGCGACTCAGGATTACCACGAAGACCAAGGACACGAAGGTGAGACCATTTTGGTTTCCTTTGTGTCCTTTGCGTCCTTTGTGTTGAACGGCGGCTCGATGCCAGCGACACGGCGAATCGAGATGTGCTCTACCTGCCGAAGTGCAGGCCAGGCAGGACCGCCGTGCCTTCTGCCTTCACCGCGTCCAGGCTGTCCGGATCGAGCCCGAGGAGCTGCAGAATCGTCGGCGCCACCTGCGACGTCTCGACAAACGCGGTCACCGTGCGAGGCGTGAGCGCCGGATTCGACACCAGCATCATCACGTTCGTGTCGTCATGCGCGAAGCCGCCGTGTTCTTCTTGTTTGCTGGAGCTCCCCGTGTAGATCACGCCCACGTTCGGCTGAACGATGATGTCGGGCGTGCGCGGATCGCCGCCGCTGGCCGGAAGACCGGGCTGGCCGAACATCGTCTCCAGCGACGGACCGACGAAGATCTGGCCGATCCCGGCCGCTGTCGCCTGCGACTCCAGCGCGCTGACAGCCGCCGGCGTATCGCTGGCGTGCGTCAGCCACAGCAGGGAGATGTCGTCTTCGGTCGGTCCGATGCCGCCGATCTCCGAGGCAGGCAAGAACGCCGACACCAACGCCGACGGCGGCGTGCCGTTCGTGCCGCTGTGGCCTGGGATCGGGAAGAAACGATTCGGATCGATCGGGGACTGGCCATGCTTGGCCGTGACGATGATGGTCGTCGAGTCGAGCAAGTGTGCGTCGCGGAGCCGCGCGACCATCTGGCCGATGGCTCGATCCACGAAGGTGATGTCGTTCAGCAATGGATCGGACGGTGTGCCGGCGGCGTCCGTGTAGCCGCCCTTCTCGCCGTGTTCGATCAGCTTCTGGCCGACGCTGACCGCCTGGAAATTCATCCCGAAGATCTCCGGGACTTTGGCGCGCTGCGTTCCGAGGTGCGTTTTGCCGTCGATCCAGTTCAGGACCGCGTTCACTTTCAGCTGGTCATAGCACTGGATGTTGACGAAGCTGTCCACCCAGGCGCCGCCGTTGGGATCGGGGATCGTCGCGCAATTCACACCGGTCGCGGTGACGACGCCCGGCAGCGGCACGATGTTGGAGTTCACGTCGGGCGAGTAGTAGTCGTCGACATTGCTCGGGGTCGACGTGCCGGTGGGTCCGGACACGGCCGCATAGACCGCGTGCTTGTCCGCCCAAGCCGTTCGTCCGCCCGCCGCGTGAATGACGCCGTAAATCGTATTGGTGCGAATGAAGTTCCACGGATACACCGGCGCGCACGGCACCGGCTTCGAAAACGGGTCGCGCGGCAACTTGTTCGGATCGATCGACAGCGGCCCGCCGTCAACGGCGGTATAGGGGCCGCCTGGGCCGATGCCATTGAGGAAGGTCTGCTGGATGTCGACGCCCTCTTCGTACTCGGTCCGCGTGCCGTTGACCACGCCGGGCGTGCACGTGCCGTGGAGGAGTCCGTTGCCGGTGTCGACGGCGGGCGGGGCGAGCACGCGGTCGTACGCGACGTCGTAGTACGCCCCGACGGTTTTCGGCGAGCCGCCCGTCACGAGCGCCATGAGTCCGGGGAAGGAATCGGACGGCTTCGATGTCGACGTGCGCGTGTAGGTGACGCCCGCCTCACCCAATGCGGCGAGCGTTGGACACGTGCCGGCCTTGACGCACGTCTCGTAGTCGACGGCGTGCATGCCGTCGATGCTGATCAGCAACACGTGACGAATGGCATGATCTTCGTCAGCGTCGCGGTCTCTCCGCAGATCGGCTGAGATCGTGACGCTGCTGACGAGTACAGCCGTCAAGAGTGCCGCGCTGCCCCACGTTGCCTTGCGATGAAATGACATGAGAGCTCCTTGAATTGTGCCCACGGTCGGACGAAATGCGAGGGTAGCGAGGACACATGACGTTCGCGTAAACGACCGAAGGATTTCGTCAAGGAGGAGAGCAGGGAGAGACGCCCGCGATCTACGAGATGATGCCTTTGCGCACGGCGTAGAGCACGATTTCCACTGCGCTGTGCACGTCGAGCTTCTCCATGATGCGCGCACGGTGCGTCTCAACCGTGCTCGGACTGAGATGGAGAATCTCGGCCATTTCCTTGTTCACGCGCCCTTCAGCGATGAGCTGGAACACTTCGCGCTCCCGTTCTGAAAGCGTGTCATAGCGATCGGTGATGCCGCGCTCCGCGAGCTGGCTGACGTAGTCGTCGAGCATGACCCGAGAGACGGCGGGACTGAAGAACGACTTGTTTTGCGCCAACGCGCTGACCGCGCGCAACAGGTCCGTGCCGGCAGAGTCCTTCAACAAGTAACCATGTGCGCCGGCCTTGAGCGCACGCGTGACATAGACCTCGTTGGCGTGCATGCTCACGACGAGCACGCGCGCCGACGGAAGGCGCCGGACGATTTGCTGGATGGCGTCGACGCCGCTCAGCTGCGGCATGGCGAGATCGAGAACGACGAGATCCGGCCTGAGCGCGAGCGCCTGGCGCACCGCCTCACGGCCGTCCGCGGCTTCGCCGACCACCTCCCAGCCCGGCTGCGCCTCGAGGATCATGCGCAGACCTTCGCGAACCAGCGCGTGATCGTCGGCGAGAAGGATTCGTATGGCAGCCATCTCACGCGTGCTCCGCATCCGTCAGGGGAAGTTCAATGGTCAGGCGCGTGCCTTTGCCGCTCTTGCTGTCGAGTCGAAAAGTGCCTCCGAGATCCGCCACGCGCTCGCGGATGCCGACCAGGCCGAGTCCGTCGCGACCGCCGTCAGCATTGCCGTCGGGCCGGAGCCCAACGCCATCGTCTTCAACCGTTACGATCATCGATGACGAGACGCGCTGGACGAAGACGCTGCAGGTGTTCGCCTGGGCATGGCGCGATACGTTGGTCAGAGCCTCCTGAATCGTGCGGTAGACGCACACTTCGACGTCGATGGGAAGCCGATCGGTGAGGTGATCGGAAATCAGCTCGGTTCGGACGCCTGTGCGATCGGAGAATTTGCGCAAGTACCATCTGAGCGTGTCGGGGAGGCCGAAGTCGTCGAGCATGCTTGGCCGAAGCAACTGCGACAAATCGCGCACGCCGCCGAGGGCGTGCTGTGTAACCGATCGTGCCTCGTGCAGCATGGCGGCGGCGCGTCCGTTCGTGTCGACGCTGGATTCTGCCAGAGCGAGCTCGACGTCGACCGCGGTCAGCGCCTGTCCGATCTCGTCGTGGAGCTCGCGCGCGATCGTTCGGCGCTCGTCTTCCTGCGCACGCACGAGCCGTCCCGACAAGCGCCTGAGCTCTTGCCGGTTCCGAACCACCTCAGAATGATCTTCGTGGATCGTTCGCTCCAGTCGGTCGACATAGCGGGTGGACACGATCGCGATGGCCAGCCCAAAGACGACGGCGACGGCCGTCGTTTCCCAGATACGCCGGCGCACTTGCCGGTTCGATTCGCTGAGCTCCTCCTGCTCCCGGCTGAACGCGTTCGCCATCACCTGACGGATCTCGTCCGACAACTGCAGAATGACATCGCGCTTCGGAATCACCTGGGTGCGCAGCTGCATCTGCGGTGTCGTCACCTGACCGTTGGGATCGGATGCGACCAATCGCACGGCGGTCTCCCAGTAGTCTCGCACTTCGTGCTCGAGCCGCGTCCAGCTCGGGCCGTCGACGGCGGCGTCAATCGCCTCGTATTGTGAGAGCTCCTGGTTGACCTGTGCCTGCAAAGCACGAACTTCGCCGGCGGCCGCTGCAGCCGTGGACGGCTCGTTCGCATCAATCAAGGCATCCCGAATGTAGATGGATCCGAGCAGCACCTGACTGCGGACCGCGAACAGCAGCTCCTGGCCGCGCACGAACCGCTCATGAATGCCCGCACTTCGTGTTTGCGAGTCGGCGAGGCGCTCGGTGAAGTACGAGGTCGACGCCAGCCATACCGCAAAGATCACCAGGAACCCGGCAAGCAACGCCGCTTTGATGGTTCGAGGCGGGCGCACCATTCGGTGATCTTAACCCGTCGTTCCGGCGATCCGTGCTGTCCCCTCTTGCAGTGCGAAGAATACAGCCTCGGCCGGACACCGCCCCGCGTCGATCGTCCCTAGAGTTGAAGTCACGAAGGACCATCATGTCTGACCACAAGCCTCTTTGGTGGCGGCAGCCATTTACCCAACCCGCGGTCGGGACGGCACAGCGAATCGTCGTGGTCACGGATATCGATGCGAGTTTGCTCGAGCCTGGGGCGCGTGCCAAATCCGGCGAACGCGCAGCCTTGGACTTTCTGGTCGCGCGTGGCATTCCCCTCGTGATCAATTCGAGCCGGACTCGCGCCGAAATTGAACGGCTCCGCCAGACGATGCCGATGTCCACGCCGTTCATCAGCGAAAACGGCAGCGCGCTCTTTTTTTCACACGGCTTCTGTGCCGACGTCCCGGATCGGGCACGGCCAACAGTGGGTGGCAGCGCGATCGAGTTCGGCACGCGGTACCACGAAGTCGTGGAAGCCCTGAGGCTGACGTGTCGCGAAGTGGACGTCGAGGTCGTCGGCTTCGCGGAGCTGTCGATCGAAGCGGTGGCGCAGGAACTGGGCGTGAAGATCGTGGAGGCGCAGCTGGCCAAGCTGCGCGAGTACACCGAGCTGTTTCGCCTCGTCGATGACAGGGAGGCGGTGCGAAGCCGTCTGTTCAAGGCACTCCGGCGGCGAGGTCTTCGCTGTTGCCGTGCCGGCGCCCATCACCTTGTGACGGCGACGGTCGATCGCGCCGAAAGCCTGCGGACGTTGAGGACCATCTGGAAGCACGCGTGGGGCGATCCGTTCATCATCGGCTTTGGCGACAGCGAGGACGACGTGGCCTGGTTGAAGCACGTGGACGTCGCGGTGATCGTGCAGAACCATCGCACCGGGGTGCCCGTGCGTATGCTCTCGAAGTTGCCTACCGCGCACGTGACGAAGCGGCCGGGTCGGCAAGGGTGGAGCGAAGCCGTGTTCGAGTTGGTCGGAGGCCTGGCCACGTCACACGTGTAGACGGAGACGTGCATCCCTTTCACGGCCGCGCGCCGGGGCATGGTTCGGCGGTGTCACAGCCATCTGTCCAGCAAGGTTTCACGGACATTGAGGAGTTCGCATGAAGAGTGTGGTCGACCACCATTCCATTGAGAATGTGCTTCAACGCGTTCGTGGCGAGTACGTCGAAATGCCCGGGCTTCAGCTGACCAGCGCGCAGGCGAGCCGCTTATGGGGACTGGACACCACGACTTGTCGGATTCTTCTTCGTACTCTGGTCGACTCCAGGTTTCTCACGCGTACCCGGGACGGCCGCTATCGTCGCGCGGACTCCTGGGCGTGATTTACGGTTGGTTCCGCACGCCGTCGGGTTTGTTCCGCATCTGGTCGAGCACGTCGCCCAACTGGCGGATGTGCTCGCCATAGAGCGCCCAGTTGCCGTCGCGTTGCGCCTGCAAGGCGTTCCGGTAGTGCTCGGCCGCCTGACCCGCGAGAGATTCGTATTCAAGGGCCTGTTGTCGACTGGTGAGATCGCCGGTGTTGCCTGGCGCCGAGCGCTCGGCCCTGCGACCCGGCGCGCTCGGGAACAGACGATCGAGCGCCTCGTCGAGGGTTTCTTCCATCACGATCTGATTCTGGTGCGCCACGATGACGCGCTTCAGCTCCGGGATGCGTCCGCCTGCGGAGCGCAGATAGAGCGGCCGAATGTAGACCAGCGATTCTTCGATCGGCACCACCAGCAGCGTGCCCTGCAGGACCTCGGACCCTTGTTGGTTCCAGAGCGTAATCTGCGGCGCGATGGTCTGGTCCTGATTGATCCGCCCGACGATTTGCCGCGGTCCGTACACGACCTTCTGCTTCGGAAAGCGGAACACGATCATTCGGCCATAACGCATGCCGTCACTCCGTGCGACCATCCACGACGCGAGGTTGTCCTTGCGCGCCGGGGTGAAGGGCAGCATCTGGATGAACTCTGCCTCGTCGTCGCCCGGCAGCTTCATGATGGTGTAGTACGGGGGCATCGGCTGCGGCCGCGCCTGTGCGTCGATGGACGGAATGTCCCACTGGTCCTCTTTGTTGTAGAAGACGGCCGGATTCGTCATGTGATAGGTGGCATACATGCCCGCCTGGAGTGTGAAGATGCCCTCCGGATAGCGCAGCCGGGTTCGCATGTCCTCCGGCATCTCGGCCAACGGCCGGAATAAATCTGGAAAGATGGTTCTGAGTGTCTGCACGATCGGGTCGCTGTCATCGATGATGTAGAACATCGTCGTGCCGTGATACGCGTCCACGGTCACCTTGACCGAGCTTCGAATGTAGTTCGTGCCGTCGGCGGCCGGTGTCGCATACGGATACCGCGTACTGGTCGTATAGGCATCCTGCATCCAGAACAGGCGACCGTTGGAGATGACGAGGTACGGCTCCTTTTCGGTACTGCAGGAAGGGCGCGATGCGCCGGACGCGATCCGACACCCGCCGGTTGAACATCACCCGGCTCTCCGTCGTGATGTCGTCGCTCAACAGCACTTTGAACGACTTGAAGCGCACGCTGAACATCAGCCGCCGGAGCGCGTTCGACAGGGGCACGCCGCCAGAACCTTCGTACGTCGTGTAGACGTTGTCGTCCCCTCGCGGGTAGTGGAACTCGTGGGCCTTGGTCTTGACGAAGACGTGATCGTTCGGCAGCTGACCGAAATAGATGGCGGGCTCCTCGATGTGGAGATCGACCGACGATTGTGGCGGCAGATCCTTGATGAACAGCACCGGCAGGCCTTCGGGCGTGACCTGGTTGACCGGTCCGAGCGTCACGCCGTACCCGTGCGTGAACGTCAGACGCTCGTTGATCCAGTTGCGATTCGGCAGGCTGTCGGAGTTGAGCTCCCGCGCGGACAGCATGATCTGCCGGTACTCGCCGTCAATCAGGTACCGGTCGTTGTGCACGGACACGAAATCGTAGTAGATGCGGATTTCCTGGATTTGCGCGAACGTCTGCAACAGCGGTTGATGATCCCACAGCCGAACGTTCCCGAGCGTGGCGTCGTTGGCGTCGATGTCAGCCCGCGTGAGCCGCGCGTCGCCGGACAACTCGCGCTCTTCGACCTGGTCCAGCGCGAACGCCTTGCGCGTCGCCGCGATATTGTGCGCGATGAACGGCGTCTCGCGCGCGAGCTCGTTCGGCGCGATGACGAACCGGTGCGTCACCGCGGCCGCCAGGGATCCGCCTCCCGCCACGACGATATAGAGCGTCGCGGCGGTCATGATCGGCCACCAGCCGCGTGCGATGGTTTGATAGAGCGCCAGCAGGGCGCCTGCCGCCGCAGCGACCACCAACGCCCGCAGCGCCGGAATCCGCACCGCCACGTCCACGTTCGCGGCGCCGTGAATGATGCCGGCGGGTGTGTTGAGAATCCGCGGCACGCTGAGATACGCCTCGATCGCAAGCACGGCGAGCAAGGCGGCAGTCAGGACCGCCAGGTGTCGCCTGGCCGGCGGATCAATCTGGAGGCCGCGTCTTGGATTGAAGGCGAGCGAGCCCGTCAGAAGGTGCACGGCGGTCGCGGCCAGGCCGGAGAGGATGACCAGAGCCAGGAGGAATCCGGTGAGCGCGTCGAGGAAGGGCAACCGAAACACGTAGAAGCTGACGTCTCGGCCGAGCACGGGGTCGGCCTCGCCAAACGTGTGCGCGTTGAGAAACAGCAGCCAGTCGAGCCATTTGCTCGATGCATACAGTCCGAACAACAACGCGAGGCCGCCGGCAATCGCCACGCTGGCCCGTCGTGCCAGGCGGGGATCGAACGCGATGGTGACTGGCCCATCCTGAGTCGCGATGACGAGCGGCCGCAGCGAAGAAAGCCGCATGGGCAGTCGCATGTTGAGGAGCAGCACGACAAACGCCAGCGCGATCGCCGCCGCCCCCAGCGCGGCTCGAGACGTGAGCATGCGGAGGAACACGCGCTGATAGCCGGTCTCGCCGAACCACAGCCAGTCGGTGGAGAACTCGACGGCGGCCGGCACGAACACGGCTAACAGCGCGATGGCGACGATGAGCACTCGGCGGCGTGTCATGGATCCTGATCCCCGCGTTCGTCACGGTCGTCGGCCCGCGTCTCGTCGCGCAGGACTTCAGTCCTGCCGAGACCGCGGGCCGATCCTTTCCACTAGAAGGACCAACGTGCCCCGAGCCGGAACTGGCGAGGCGGCTGGAACTGCGGTGGCGATCCACCCAGGACTTGTGTGATCGGCGCGCCGAAGTCAGGGTTCGGTACCGGACCGTCCAGCTCCGTCCACTGGTCGTACATCGTCACTGTGTTGGTGTCGAAGAGATTGAAGATGTCGGCCAGCAGCGTCACGTTTTGGTTGTCACCCAGGCGCAGCCGATACGAGGCCTGCAGGTCGACATTCGTTTGAAACGGCGTGCGCGTCTTGAAGCCGTCAATCGTCTGGATGCCCGAGCCGCGCGGCCCTTCTGGAATTTCGCCTCCGTTCGTGTAATTCGGGTTCACCGCCAACGGCGTGAGCGGCGCACCGGACCCGAGGTTCATCCCCACGCCGACGCCCAGTCCCATCGGGAACAGGTAGTTGGTGAACAGCTTGACGTTGTGCGGCCGATCGAGCGGCAGGATCCCGTTGGCATCGCCGAGGAAGCGAATGTCGCCCCGGAAGCCGAAGAGCGGGGTGCCGATCGCCGTGTAGCTCGGATCATTGGTGGGGAAGTCGTAGAGCGACGTGATGCCTGGGTCGGACTGTCCATTGTCATCACGATAGAAGCCCTCGAAGTTACCCCGCAGCTGAGACCATCGGTACGACGCCATCGCCGACCAGTTGTCCGCAAACCGGCGGTTGAACGTGAATTCGACCGCGTGGTATTTGTGGACCGGATCGTCGAAGGAGGCGCCGAGGAAGGCGGCGCTGGCCAGAACCGGCGTGCTCCTCGACGGGTTCGTCAGAATGTATTCGACGCTCGAGAGGCCCGGCACGCCGAGCTCGTACGCGGCCATCGGCGCGTTCGCCACGTCCTCGAGCACGCGGCCGATGTTCCGATACTGATACCGGACGCCGACGCTGGTGTGCGGCATGATCTCGCGCTCGATGCCGACGAGCCATTCATCGGTGTACGAGAGCTTCGCGTCGGGGTCGATCACATCCGCCCCCACACCCTGACGGAGGAAGTGCTGCGTGACATCGCCGGCGAGCACGCCATCGGGGATCGGCTGCGTCAGCGCGGCGTCGAAGTAGTCCGCGCGGCTCGTCCCGTCGTCGGAGGAGAGCGCCCTGGCGGCGAGGTCGTTCGGGATGCGCCCGAAGAAGCGGCCGTAGGCCCCGAACAGCTTCGTGCGGCTGTCGCCGGTGAGATCGTAGGTGGCCCCGATGCGCGGCGCCCAGTTGTTCTTCAACGAGAAGTCGGTGATGATCGTGCCGGCCAGCTTCTCCTGCTCGTAGCGCAGGCCGGGATTGATCGTGAGCCGGTCGTTCACCCTCCAGGAATCCTGCACGAACACGTTCCAGTACTTCTGGGTCGTCGCGCGGCCGCTGTTGAAATTCGCGCGCGTCACACGGTAGATCTGACCGAACGCTGGATCAGGCAGTATGGTGATCTCCGCGCCGGTCGCCGTTTGCACGCCGTTCGGGGCGGTGAAGGTCGGGCCGGTGCGCTGATTGATCTGGCTGTAGTCGACATCGTCGAAGGCAAAGCCGTACTGCAGTTGATGGCCGCCCAGAACGTTGGTCGACTTCGCCGCGTACTGCCAGTTCTCGCTCCGGTTGCCCACCTCATAGAAGCCGATGCCGCCGGTGATGGCGGTTGGTGTGACGGTCTGATTGGTCACGCGCCACTCGTTGACGGAGGGCACCTCGTTGATGCGGTTGAGCGCGCGGGCGAACGACCCCTCGAGGAGCCAGTTGGGGGCGAGGACGCCGCTGTAGCGCACGGTCTGATTGTGACCGCCGTAGGTGATGTCGCTGAACGACGCGGTGTTGTCGACGAGCAGAGCGGAGGTGCGCTGCGGGCCCAGGTCGCCCGTGGAAGGATCACCGAAGAACGAGACGTCGACGCGGTGCGTGCCGGTGATCTGCCATGTGCCCTTGGTCGAATAGGTCAGCGTGTCGCGAATGCGATCGACGTCGCCCAAGGCGCGCAGGGGGAACCCCTCCGGCGCTTGGAGCGCCCTCTCCTCGCGTCCCGGATTGATGGCGCCGAAGAAGAACAGCCGGTCTCGGATGATGGGGAAGCCACCCTCGACGCCGCCGTCGCGGTTGTCGGTGCCGACCGTCTGCACGCTCCCGTTGATGCTCTGGTACTGCGTCCAATCGCCCTCGATGCCCGCTGGCCGGGCGTAGCCGAACACCGATCCGTTGAGCTCATTCGAGCCGCTCTTGGTGATGACGTTGACCAGGCCACCGACGGCTTGGCCGTACTCAGCCTCGTACCCGCCTGTTTTCACCTGCACTTCCTGGATGAAATCGAACGGGGTCGCATTGCCGAGCGAGCCGAAGACGATTGAGTACGAGCCGAGCGCTCCATAGCCCTGGTTCGTGACATTGACGCCATCGATGACGTACTGGTTGTCGAGGCCGCTGCCACCCGCAATCGACGGATTGTTGGCCCCGGCGGTGCTGGAGCTGCTGACCCCAGGCGCGAGGTACGTGGCCGCGGCGAGGTGCCGGCCCACGGGAATCTGCTGCAACATCTCGCTCGAAATGTTCGCGCCCGTGGTGGTCGTCTGCGTGTCCACGACATCAGGGACACCGACGACCTCGATCGCCTCGGCGATCGCCCCGACCTCCATTTTCAACGGCACGTCGACCGTCTGGCCGAGCGCGACCGTGATGTTTTCGCGTTGAACCGGTTTGAAGCCGTCCAGCGCAACGCGAACGCTATATTTCCCTGGCGTGAGGAACGGGGCCGAGAAGCGGCCGTCGGTGTCTGTCGTGTGATCTCTCGCGCCCTGAGGTCCGGTCACCGTCACCGTGACGCCTGGGATGCCGAGGCCTTGATCGTCGACGACGCGACCGTTCATGGTCCCCATCGTCTCCTGAGCCATACCCGAACCGGAGCCGGCGAAGAGCAGCGCCAAGACGAGCAACATAGGTCGCATAAGAACTATCCCTCCTGGGCAGAATCGCCCTTCCAAGGTAGAGAAGTCCTGGGCCAACCGGTATCAGGCAAAGGCCGTATTTCTAGAGCACGACGACGGGACACGCATGGCTCGAGATGCTTCGCGATTCGCGTGGGCGAGACGCGCACTTGACGTCCAGACCCTGCAGGGGCAATGCGGAATGGGTCGCGTACGACATCGGCGCTCCAGTCCGTAGCCCCGAAGATTACGGTCTGGACCCGATACTGACAGGCATCCGGAGGTCGAAGAATGATCGTCTACAGTCGAGCGACACGATCAGGCAGGACGGGCGCTTTCCAGGTTGTCGAACCGGATCGCGAAGGCGCACGGATCCGTCAGTGCTGCGGCGGACGGAGTGACGCCGGCGCTGGCGCGTCAGGCTGCGTCGGCACTTGGAGGAATGCGACGTTTCCAGCCGCATGGCAGCGGTTGCACGTTCCCGCCATCCGCGCAAACCCGTCGCGGGCTCGAGTCCAATCTTCGTCCCATACGGCCTGGCGCAGGTACGGGAAATCCGTATCGATGAAGGCGCGCGCGAAAGGCTCGAGTCGTTCGAGCCGCGCGGTCTCGGGGGGCCGCGCCTGACGCAGATCGTCGCGGACGCTGCGAAGCAGTCCGAACAGCTCGTAGTCCGCCAGGTCGCTGCGCTTCGCCGCAATCGCCCCACCGGCCAATCGAAACCGCCGATCCATTTCCACCATGATGTCGCCGTAATCACGCGTGCCAGGTAAACCAGCCATGCTCGGGGCCGTCACTTCTGGCTGGTCGACACATGTCCTTGGGCGATTGTCCAAACGGACGCGATCGCCGGGAATGCCTGCGCGTGCAAGAATCGGCAAGGCCTCGCGCACGCTCTCAGATGTCGGGCAGTACGCGGCGCTGTCCGAGTCGATGACGAGCTTCAGGATGACGCCCTCGGCGTGTATCACGGTCAGGCCGCCGGCGGTCACGACCGGCTCTCCAAGTGCGAGGAGCGCGTGCGAGTACGGATTGTGTCCGGCGTCTGCGGGGACTGGCGCGACGGCGAGAACGCCGCTGCGGCGGAGGACGAAGGCGTACCGCTTCCCAGAGATGAACTGCAGAAAGTCGGCAAGGTGGCGCGGCGTCCTGATCATGTCCATCGAGCCGTGTTCGGCGACGAGCCGCTGCTGCAGGCCGGCGACCGGGACGCGAGCATCAAACGACGGCACCGATTGCGACGGGGATCGACACGCCACGACGAAGAGACATGCGAGACAGCCAAGTGTGCGCGCGATCGATTCTCGAGTCATGTTCGATTGGGCGACGAGCCGAAGGCGAGTCCACGGTGCTGTTGCGCGGACGGTCATCCGAGGTCCGTGGGAACACACGTCGAGGGGAAGACCCGATCGCGGCATGCACAAGGATACGCTCGGCTAAAGCCTTCGCGCTACGTCGTGCCGAGACGCTCGGCTAAAGCCTTCCCACCTCCGCTCGCCGATTGTTTGCGCGAGCTTCGGCGAGGCTCGCCGAAGCGCCTTCACCGCGAAGGCGGCGCGCTACGTCGACTATCGTCGCTGGAACGCCGGCGATCCCAACCGCAGTGCGGTGCGGCTCGCGGCAGACGATCCCTCGGCGTGGACGTCGGGTACCAACTGCTTCAAGTCGGCGTCCGCTCGCGCGATATCGACGCTGGCGGCATTCATGCCGTTCGCGGCAAGCGCCTGGGCGAAATTCAAGCGGCTGATGAGCGCGCCCGCGCTGATCCAGGCGTCGGCGCGATCGGCATATCCGGTCGGCGGCTGGGACTGATACAGGGGCTCGCCCATCGCGGCGATCGTGTTCACAAACGGCCTCGGGTTCCTCACCGACGCGTTGGTCGCTCGCAGGGCGCTCACGACGTATTCGAACGGCGATTTCACTTTCGCCCGGTACGCCGCCTCGGCGTAGAACTCGCGCGACGTGAGAATCGTGCGCATCACCTCCCGCAGGTCGCCGCCAGTGTGCTGAAACGTCTTCGCCGCGCGATCGACCAACGTGTTGGGTGGATCGTCGGCGACGAAATGCCGTACGAGTTTCGTCGCGACGAACCGCGCCGTCGACGGATGCCGCGCCAGGATGTCGAGCACCTCTTCGCCATCCTCGATGCCTCGTCCGGCTTTGATCCTGTGGCCGAGCACGCGTTTCTCGCCCCGATCGTGCATGGCCGGCTTGAACGTGAACCCCATGCCATCATGCGGGTTTGCCATCGTCCAGCCGGTGAAGCACCTCGCGACCTCGACCACATCGCGCTGGGTATAGCCGCCGTCGACGCCGATCGTGTGGAGCTCCAGCAGCTCGCGTCCGTAGTTCTCATTCAGCCCACGGGCGGGCGCCGGGCCCTTTCGCGGGGCCGAGTTGAGCCAGTTGTCCAGATAGAACAACATCGCCGGACTCGTCGCCGTCGCCTCGAGCAGATCGCGGAAGCGGCCGAACACACGCGACCGGATCACATCGCGTTCGTAGTCGACGACGATTGGGCGGTCTTCGATCTTGCGCGCGTCGACGTTGAAATGATTGAACCAGAAATCGGTCAACACCTCCTGGAGCTGGCGGTCGGTGTACACGGCCCGCAACACCTTTTGCGCCTGGAGATCGTCGAAGACCTGCTGGTTCTCGCGCTGGAACCGCAGCTCCTCAGGGGTTACCGCCGCTTGCTGGACCACGATCACCGGCTTGTCGCCGCCGGGCAGTGACATGGCCGCGATCGGCAGCAGATGCCACCGCACGTACGGCGGACGCGCGGTGGCAGGCGCCGGCTTTTGCGCATTCGTGAATTCCTGGCGCGCAGTCGCCATCGGCTGATAGTAATCGGTGAAGAATCGACGGGCGCTGATCTGGCGCGCGTTCACCTCTCGCAGCGCCTGGTCGCCGGCATGGTCCGGGATCTGATCGGGATGGAGTTGCTCCTCGAGGAATGCGGCGAGGCCGATCGACTGGGCGCGAGCGACATCGCTGGCGCGCGGACCAAAGGTGGCGCGGCTCAGCAGGTGAATGATCGCGCGTTCGCGGGGCGGCTCGCGGTTTGACACTGCCGAGGGCTGCCGGTTGGCCGCGCAGGCGGATGTCAGCACGACCACAGCGATGAGATACGCCTTCGGCATGCGGTGTTGGACCGGTGAGGCCTCAGTAAAGTGACATGCCGTTCAAGAGCTTTAACTCCGCCACGGCGACTCGGGCAGCCGAAACGGATGGCTTACGGCCCTTGTCGCCTGGCCTGATTTCTCGTAAGCCAGCGGTAACGACACGCTCGTGAATCCACAGGATTTCGCCCTGCGAGCGGGGCACTTCGATTGCACCCTCCCTGGCTGCAGAAAGGATGTGTTTATGTCCATCTGGACCAAGATGATTGTCGCGGTGGTGGCATTGACGGCCGCGACCGCGTGCGGCAGCTCGCCGACGTCGCCGACGCCTACATCCGTGAGCGCCACGATCGACAGCGGGGGATTCAATCCGAATGCGATCACTGTCTCGGTCGGATCGACCGTCACGTGGATGAACAACGACACCGCCACGCATTCCGTGGTCTCGGACAGCGGCGCGTTCACCTCCGGCGCGATCGCGCCCGGTGGCACTTACAGTTACGCCTTCCCATCGGCCGGCACATTCTCGTATCACGATTCCGGGAATGCGAACATGAAAGGCGTGGTGAACGTCACCGGTTCTTCTTCTTCGCCGTATCGCCGGTGACGGAAAAGGGGCCGTACCCCTTTTTCGAAAACCTCGGAGGCCACGGAGGAACAGACCTGTTTCTGGTCGGGATTGAACCTCTGTGTCCACCGTGTCCTCTGTGGTGGAGAGTGGGTTGGGCAGAGCTCACGAACGCCGGCCCACGGTGAAGAACAATCCGCCCTCGTGCCCGAGCGTGGACATCCAGCCGAGTTGCGCCAACCAGCCCTCGGGCCGCCAGTTGTCGGCGGCGGGCGCGAACAAGTGGTCCGGTTGCTCGCCGAGGACGGCGCTCGGATAGGCCTGCAGATACTCGACGCGATTCTCCGCAAACCAACCCTGCACCTCGGCGAGCGTGTGGGAGTGTTCTTCGGGATGTTGATACTGATCGCGGAGCCACGCCTCCCGCCGTGCCGGCTCGTGTCGTCGATCTCGCAGCACGCGATCGAAGGGGATCACCCGGAAGCCAGACAGGCGCGCGGCCAAACGGCGAAGGCGCAGCGGAACGCGTGCGAACGTGTTGTAGACCCCGAGCACGATGATGCCGCCCGGTCGGGCGAGTTGTGCCAGTCGGGCGAACGCGGCGCGCGGGCTCGGCGTGTGGTGGACGACGCCTGACGAGTAGACCACGTCGAACGCCGCCGGCTTCAACCCGGGGCGCAGAAGATCGGTCTCGACGAATTGCACGCGGTCGAGCCCGAAGCGCCGCGCCGCCGCGGCGCCGAGCCGGAGCGAAGCGCGCGTCAAATCGGCGCCGATCACCACGCGATCGGCGCGCACCAGATACAAACACATCTGGCCGGTCCCGCAGCCGATCTCGACGATCCGCGCGTCGCCGGGGATCGCCTGATCGATCAGGCGCGCGAACATGCTCCGCTCCGCCCGTGCCCGCAGCGCTGCCAGGCTGTCCCGCAGCGGGTATCCGGGAAACGGCGCCTGCGCGTAGAAGCGGCGCACGACCTCGGTGCGCGTGTCGCCAGGGAGCCGCAGGTTGGGAATGCCGTCTGGTGCGTCGAAGCGTGCGCCGCACGCGCGGCACGTCCAATCCGCCGCGAGAGGCCCCGCGCACGCCGGGCACGCGAGCAACTCGCGGAAATCCTCCATCCCTCAGAAGCTCAGAAGATCGCGTAGATGAACGGGGCGAGTGCCTCGACTGTCGTCGCGAGGATCAGGACGAGTCCCAATAAGCAGAGAAACACGGCCAGCGGGACGAGCCAGCGTTTGCCGGAGTCGCTGCGCCACAGCCCGCGAACGAGATCCACGGTGGATCCTCCGGTGCTCCCGATCATGATCAGCCGGCGGCGCACCGCTCCTTGTTTTTTGATCATGCCACCACCTCCATCTGCGGACCGGCCGGCGACGCCGCGTGTTTGGTGACGAGCGTCGAACCTGCCACGAGCGCATCGATGCCGCACCGCCGAAATGTCGAATAGCCTTCGAGCGCGCGATTCGCGATCGGCTCTCCGGCCACGTTGAACGACGTATTGAGCAACACCGGAATTCCGCTGCGACGGCCATACGCTTCGAGGAGCGCGTGCAGCCGCGGGGCCATCGCCCGTTCGAGCACCTGGACTCTGGCCGAACCGTCGACGTGGGTCACCGCGGCCAGCCTTTCCCGCCATTCAGGCCGGACGGGGAAGACGCCCGACATGAAGCGCGCCAGCCGGGCGCCGCCTGGCGGCAGCTCGAAATAGCGATCGGCCACTTCCAGGGGCACGACCGGCGCGAAGGGCCGGAACTCTTCGCGATACTTGATGTCTCGATTGAGCCGGTCGCGCATTGCGCTCGAATGCGGCGCCGCCAGAATGCTTCGATGACCGAGCGCGCGGGGCCCGAACTCGCAGGCGCCGTCCATCCAGCCGATGACGCGGCCCGCAGCCAGTTCGTCCGCGAGGCGTTCGATGAGCGTGGTGTCGCCGAGTTCTTCGACGGCCTGGGCATCCTCGCGCGCAGCCCGCGCCAACTCCGTCGCGTCCACCGGCGGCCCCCAGAACGGATGATCGGGCAGCTCCCGATCCGGGTTGTTGAAGTACAAGCGGTCGGCATACAGCGCCGCACCCAGCGCGCAACCGGCATCGCCAGGCGCGGACGGAACGAAGACGCGCTCGAAGCCGGACTCGGCAAGAATGCGCGCGTTGGCCACGCCGTTGAGCGCCACGCCGCCGCCAAGGCACAGATCCGGCAAGCCGGTTTCCTGGTGGAGCGCGCGTGTGATGTCCACCAGCGTCTCTTCGAGGACGCGCTGCACGCTGGCGGCGCAGTCGGCGAAGCGCCGGCCATCTGCCGTCTCGACGTCGATCGGATCGTACGCGCTGCGCGGCGGACCGAACAGCTCGACGAACCGCGACGAATACGATTGGCTGGCCGTCGTCTGATACTCGAAGTACTCCGGGACGAGGGCAAAGGCGCCATCCGGTGTGCGGCGGATCAATTTGCCGACCTGCTCGGTCATCGTTGGACGCCCGTACGCGGCGAGTCCCATCACCTTGTACTCGTCCGCGTTCACCGCGAAGCCGAGGTATGCGGTGAACGTCGAGTAGAGCATGCCGAGCGAATGCGGGAATCGGATCTCGCGCAGGAGCGTGATGTTCGCGCGGCCGTCCGGCCGCCGCTCGCCGTGGCCCGCGGTGAGCGTGGCCCACTCGCCGACGCCGTCGACGGTCAAGATTGCGGCCCGGCGTGTCGGCGCGGTGAAGAACGCCGCAGCGGCGTGTGCCGCGTGGTGCCCGGTGAACAGAATCTTGCGCCGTGGCACGCCGAGGTACGACGAGATGATGCCGCGTACCCAGACCTTTTCGCCGAGCGAATTCTTGATGGCGTTCGGAAACGACCGCCAGGAGTGCGGGAATGCGCGCAGGGCGCAGGTGAGGATCCGGTCGAACTTCAGCATGCTGCGTTCGTAAAACACCACCGCGTCCAGATCGGCTGGATCGAGTCCGGCGTGATCCATGCACCACTCGATGGCGCCGATCGGAAAGGTCGCGTCGTGCTTGCGCCGCGACATGCGTTCTTCCTGAACGGCGCAGACGGGCACGCCGTCGACGACGAGTGCCGCCGCTGAATCATGGTAGTGAGCGGAGATGCCCAGAATCTTCATCTCAATATTGACTCGTGGGAAGATCGGTGCCGTTGCTGCGCGTAGTCGGGTTCCAACCGAGCGGCTCACGCCGTTCGGCGCGCTTGGCGATCCACGCGAAGGGCGGCAGCAGGACGAAATACAGGAGCGTGAGGACGACCGCGCCAAACAGCCCCGCTATCGCGGCCGCGACGCGCAAATAGCGCTTCCAGAGACGGCTGGCGCGCGCCCACCACACTTGCCGCCGGTACGTCACCGGCGAGACGCGAGCGAGCTGCGTGTAGGTATAGTTCATGTGAAACACTTCGTCGCGCAGAATCTGGTCGAAGATCGCGCGCGTCGACGGGTCGTCGTCCACGACGTCGCGATAAATGGTGAAGCGTCCGGCGGCCGCCTTTTCCGCGACATGGAGGAAGGCGAGCAAACGATGATCGGGCTCGCCGTCGATCCGCAAGTCGTCGAGCCCATGCCCTCCCGGCAGGGGACTCCCGTCGAACAGGCCCGCCGGGCGCAGGGGGCGCGTCCGGAGGAGAGCGGCGCCGCGCTGACGAAAGAGGTCGCCGTGGCGCAGCTCGTCGATCGCATGCTCCAGGTAGAGACGGCGCAGCAGCGGGTCGGGAGTGATTTCCGCTGCGCGCAGGATATCTCGTCCGCCGTCGGTCTCGACTTCGGCGAAGACGAGGAGCTTGCGTACGCGGCGATCGAAGTCACTCCACACCCACCGGTGAACCGGCCGAAGCATCCGGTCCACGCGGGCTCCCAGTTTAAGAGGCATGTCGATTTCGCCGTTGCGAGCCGGCGGCCATATGCTGAGGGTTATGACGCCCTCTGACTCGCCAGCGCAACACGCGCGCCAGCGCGAACATCTGCTGGCGCGCATGACCGCCGAGATCGCGGTCGCCTCCGCCGGCGCCGTCTGTGTGGCCTGCGCAATCGCCGCGAATCAACGGTGGCTCGACCGTCATTTTCTGCCGTCCTTTTTTCTGCCGCGCCAGTGGTACGTGATGGTGGAAACGGTCGTTCGGATCGTGATCGGCACGCTTGGCGTGTGGCTCGTCCTGGTCGTACGGCCGCGCCTCGGACGCTTCGCCGGGCGCACGCCGGCGCGCGTGCTCCACGTCGCCATCGCCATCGTGTTGGCGCTCGGCGCGAGCGAGCTGGTGCTTCGCCGTGTCAACTTCCGACCGGCCGAATGGCTCCTCCCTGATGAAGAACCGCGCCGGCGCCCCGATCCGCAGCTTGGCTGGACGCTGACGCCCGCGCGCACCGGACACAACGCCATCGGCGGGCGCATCGTCGAGTACGCGATCGACCCGGCGGGCTATCGCGTCGCGCGCGTCGACCAACCCGTGGATCCCGAGCGCCCCACCATCGTCTTCGCCGGCGAGTCGGTGATGTTCGGCGAAGGGCTCACGTGGGAGGAGAGCGTGCCGGCGCAGGTCGGAGCGATGCTGGGTGAACAGAGCGCGAATCTGGCCGTTCACGGCTACAGCAATGATCAAGCGTACCTGAGGCTCCGGATGGAGCTGCCGCATTTCCGTCGGCCGATCGCCGTCGTATCGCTCTTCATGACGGCGCTCTTCGGCCGGAATCTCGACGATGATCGACCGCACCTCGGGCCGGGGCTGGTCTGGCTGCCGGCACGACAGCGGTCGCGGCTGGCATTGCTTGCGAGCCTGCTCGTTCCCTATCGCAGGGATGAAACAGTCGAACGCGGCGTGACAGTGACGCGCGAGGTGCTTCGCGCCACCACTGAGCTGGCACGCGCTCGCGGGGCCACGCCACTTGTTGTCGTACCGCAGTTTGGTCATGAAGATCAGACGGAGCAAAGTCTGCGGCGCAGGATCTTCGACGACGCCGGCGTGCCGTACGTCCTGGTCGAGATCGACGCCGGCTGGCGTCTGGCGTGGGATCGGCACCCCAACTCGCGTGCGGCGCTCGCAATTGCCGCGGCCGTCGCGGCTCGGCTGCGAGGGCACCAGGGCGACCCGATGTAGAGCAGGGATGCGCGTCTTGTACGCCATCGGAGATCTCGCGGTCAGGCTGCAAGACTGCTTCCTTGCGAATTGCGAGGAAAAACAAGCCGGTTCGATCGCGTTCGTTACGCGTGGGCGAAGTGCTTTCGGATTCGGTAAACATCTCTGAGGCTATCATGTGTGCCATGAACGACGAAGTCTGGCCCGCGTTGCCGTACGCCGCGTGGAAGGAGACCTATGCGACGCTCCACATGTGGTCGCAGATCGTCGGGAAGGTCGCGCTCGCAAAGGCACCGCCGATCAACCATGGCTGGGCTATTGCGCTGCACGTGACGGCTCGAGGTCTCGCGACGCGACCGCTGCCGCACACCCATCGAACGTTCACCATGGAGCTCGATTTCATCGATCACGCCCTCGTGATCCGGACGTCGGACGGTGATCAGCGCCAACTGGCGCTCCGGCCGATGACCGTCGCCGATTTCTATCGCGATGTGATGGCCACGCTCGACGAGATGGGATTGCCGGTCAAAATCTGGCCCATGGCGGTGGAGATTCCGTCGTCGATCCGTTTAGACGCCGACACGGTCCATCGTGCCTACGATGCGGAGCTCGCGAACCGGTTCTGGCGCATTCTCGTGCAGGTCGAGCGCGTGTTCACGAAAGGCCGGTGCGGCTTCGTCGGCAAGTGCAGTCCGGTCCATTTTTTCTGGGGAGGCTTCGATCTGGCGGTCACGCGGTTTTCCGGCAGGCCAGCGCCTCCACGCGAGGGTCCCGCGTTCATGCGCGAAGCCTACTCGCATGAAGTGATCAGCCATGGGTTCTGGCCGGGAAGCGGGCCGGTTCTGGAACTGGCGTTTTATGCGTATGCGGTTCCGGAGCCGGACGGCCTGAAAGAAGCGCGCGTGCGCCCTGATGCGGCGTTCTATCACCGCGAGTTGAATGAATTCATTCTGCCCTACGAGGCCGTGCGCACGGCCGCCTCGCCAGACGAGGCGATTCTCGCGTTCATGGACAGCACCTACGAGCAGGCCGCGACGCTGGGCAAGTGGAATCGCGCCGCCCTCGAGTGATCGGACCAAATCCAATCGTCCTCAGCACGGCCACGGCGATTCGTTTCGAGACGCGCTCCTCTCGATTCCGACGCCGGATCACTATCTGTCGCTGCAGTATGTGATCGGCACGAGGCAACAGCATGATGCCGTCACGTTTCCCGTTGAAGGCGTGGACTGGATCGATCTCGATGCTGACTGTGCGGGTCGGACCGTCGAGATGAAGTCGCCGTCGAGTTCGCCGCGAGCTCTGCCGGCCCTCCTGGAAAGGCCCCGTGGCAGGACGTTTGCTCCCTGGGAGCCAGGATGCCCTGGACCATGCGGGTGGCAGAGTGGGTGGGTCGGTCGATCGGCGACTGGCAGCGGCGTCGCATCTCGCAACGAGACGATGCGTACGTTCGCCGATGGAAAGCGGCGTGGTGTGCCGGTCGCGATGCGCGATGGGCGGGCCTGCCGCTGGGCGCCATGCCGTATCGCCGTTCGGCGCAGCGCCAAGCCTGGATGGCCGGGTGGATCTGGGCAAGCACGCAGCCGGATCGCCGCGACGCGCTTCGGCCGGATCGTCGCACGCAATCGCGCGGACGCCCTCCGCGGCGGGCACGAGACGCCGCGTTGGACCGCGAGGTGCAGGCCGACGATGCGGTGGCTTGACGCCTCCGCTATTTACTTCCGTTTCGCGCTCTTCCGCTTCGCCCAGTAGGCCTTCATGCGCGCAGCCGCCGCCTTTCGCGCGGCGGCGCTCCACGCGCGTTTGCGCGCCGGGCGTCCGCTGGCCTTCGCCCGGTCGCGGCCGCGCCTCAGGATGAACGTGATCGGCAGCTCGTCGCGGTCGAACGACTCGCGCAGGTGGGGAAATGTGGCGGTCAGAAGCCGCAGTTCGTCGACGAGCTCGCGGGCCCGCGCTTCCGCTCCGCGCCTGGCCAACTCGATGATGTGGGGTTTGTGCTTCGTCCGCGCCATGAATGCCCTCCGGCGCAGACAGTGTATCTGACGTGGCTGTTGGCGAGCGACGGGAAGCGAGGCGGGTACCGGCAGAGGAATCGCGTTCGCCGCGGCACGCCGGTGAACCCTCTGCACCGGCGCGCCATGCTTAGCTCGGCCGTATCTGACGGCCGTGTAATTTCTCTATAACGAATCCGAACGCGTCGGGTTGGCGTCACTCGCGGCACCGTGTCGATTCCGGCCGGCGAGGCCGCCCTTCCGCCCTGCCGCGCGCGCTTCCTCGGGCGTCCATTCGTGCGCCGTGCCCTTGTCGTGAGCAGCCTTTCCGCCCTTCCGGGCGATTTCGCGCTGCTTCTCTTTGTTCATTGATGCAAATCCGCGGTCTTCGATGGCCATGCCGTGCCCCCTCTGGACTGATGCGGACTGCACGCTGGGTGCCACGACGCGCGGTGGACTAAGGCGTGAAGTCGCGGACGCGATCGACCGTCGCGGCGTCGAGCTTCTGCAGCAGGGCGACCAGCAGATCGACCATCTGGTCGAAGTCCCGCCGATTCATGATGCCGTTGTGCGCGTGCGTATACCGGATCGGCACCACCAGATTCACGGTCGGCACGCCGCCGTTGCTTCGCTGGATCGCCGCCGAGTCGTCGCCGTAGCCTTGCACGAGGTCGGCCTGCAGCGGCAGCGTCTTTTCCGCCGCCGTGCGCTTCACGAGATCCACGAGCTTCCGGTTTGGCAACGCTGACGAATCGTAAAGAAAGATCCCTGGACCAGCGCCGAGTTTCGCCTGGGTCTCCTCAGCGTGGCCGCCGAACACGTCCCCGGTGATGCCACCCTCAATCGCGATGGCGACGGCCGGCTTCACCGTCGCCGCGGCCGTCTCCGCGCCGCGCAGGCCGACCTCCTCCTGCGTCGTGATCGTCCACACGATTTGATTGGAGTGCGGCAGCGTGCTCAATCGACGCATCGCCTCGACGACGACGCCGCAGCCCACGCGATCGTCCCAGGCTTTCGCGAGATAGTTGCCGGTGCCGTTCATCACGGTGAATGGCGCATCCGGCACCACGGGATCCCCGGGGCCGATGCCCATCGACGCCACTTCCGCCTCGGTGGTTGCGCCGACGTCGAGGAACAGACTGTCGCGCGGAAACACGCGGGTGCGCTCGTCGGCGGGGACGACGTGCACGTCGCGAATGCCGGTGACGGCGCGCACCGGGCCTTTCGACCCGATGATGATCCAGCGTTGATCGACCAGCGCCTGATCCAGCCAGCCGCCCAGCATCTGCATCGTCAAGAGCCCGCGCGGCGTGACACGGCGGACAACTCCGCCGAGCTCGTCCATGTGCGCATCGACCATCACGCGCGGACCCTGCGTGCCCTGTGTCGCGATGATGGAGCCCAGCCCGTCGAACGTGAGCGAGGCCGCCAGCGGCTTCATCGCCTCGACCATCACTTTGCGGATTGGCTCTTCGAATCCGGGTGGGCCGGAGGCATCGGTGAGCTGCTGCAGCAGCGTGGCCGTGCGATCCTGCGCGGCGGCCGTGTGCGGGACGAGATGCGTCAAGACCACCACGAAGAGTGCGAGGGGAGATTTGCGGAGGTGTGGCATGGCGGCAAGAATACCGCGGAACCGGCGCCGCGGCAGCGCCTCCCGGCGCCGGCGCTTGACACGTCGCGGCCGACGTGCTATTTCTCTCGCAGACGTGTTAGAAAAATAACATTTATGGCCAAGCCGCTTCATGCCACGTTGAGCCGCCGCGAGCGGCAGATCATGGACATCCTCTATCGGCGCGGCCGCGCGACGGCGAGCGAGGTGATGCAGGATTTGCCCGGCCAGTCCAGCTACTCGACCGTTCGTACGCAGCTGCGCGTGCTGGAGGACAAAGGGCACGTGCACCACGAGGAACAGGGTTTGCGCTACGTCTACGAGCCGGCGGTGCCGCGCCGCACGGCCCGCAAGTCGGCGCTCCGGCACCTCGTGGACACTTTTTTCGACGGCTCGACCGAAAAGACCGTGGCCGCGCTGCTCGGCGGCGAGAGCGCGCGTGTCACGGACGAAGAGCTCGAACGCATCGCCGACCTGATCAGAAAAGCGCGAAAGGATGGATCGCGATGAGCCTGCTGTTGAACGCCGCGATCAAGGTGTCGGTGATTCTCCTCGCCGGCTTCGGCGCGGCCGCACTGCTGCGCCGTCGATCGGCGGCGCTCCGGCACTGGGTGCTCGCCGCGGCCGTCGTCTGCGCGGCAGCGACGCCACTGTTGGAGCTGATCGTACCGGCCTGGCAGGTGCCGGCGACATCGTGGCGATCGTCGCGGCACGCGATCGACCCCAGCGAATGGATTACCGCGCGCGACGCCACGGCCGCCGATTCGTCGCAGGCCATCACCCACCGCGAGCCGACGGCGGTTGGTCGGCTGCTCGCGGCCGCACCGCGCGTGGCCACCGCGCTGTGGCTCGTGGGCGCAGCGATCAGCGCTTTCGTTCTCATGATCGGACTGGCGCGGTTGTCGTGGCTGGCATCGCGCGCGCAACCGATTCGCGCCGGCCGATGGATGGACACGGCAGGAGCGGTGAGCCGCGCGTACGGTCTCGAGCGCCCGGTGTCGCTGCTGCAGGGCGAGCATCCCACGCTGCTGGTGACATGGGGCATCGTGCGGCCGAAAGTGATTCTGCCGGCGCCGGCGCGCGACTGGTCCGACGCCCGCGTGCGCGTGGTGTTGTGCCACGAGCTCGCGCACGTTCGACGAGGCGACTGGCTCGTGCAACTCGTCGCCGAGCTGCTGCGATCGGCGTACTGGTTCAACCCACTGCTGTGGATCGCGTGCCGCCGGGTGCGCCAGGAAAGCGAGCACGCGTGCGACGACGCCGTCCTGAGCCTTGGCGTCGAAGGGCCGGAGTACGCCGCGCATCTGCTGGACGTTGCGCGGTCGTTCAGAGCGCATCGCCATTTGTGGTCGCCGGCGTTGGCGATTGCACGTCCGTCCAGCCTTGAAAGGAGAGTCCGCGCCATGTTGAACGCGCATCTCGATCGGAATCCGATCACCCGCTCGGCCTGCATTCTGGCCGTCGCCGCGCTCGTCGCGGTCACCGTGCCGATCGCCGGATTTACGGCGTTCGCCGATGGAGCGTCCACGACGCTATCCGGGACGGTCGTCGATCAGCTCGGACGCGGCATCCCCGACGTCACGCTCGGGTTGTCGGATGCACAAACGCGTGCGCGACACGAGGTTCGCACCGATCAGACGGGACACTTCGAGTTCATCGCGCTGCCCTCGGGCGTTTACGCGTTCGACGTCAGGCGGGCAGGCTTCGAGACGCTCCAGGCGCCGGTGACGCTGACCGGATCGACGATGCGCCGCGACCTGACGCTGCAGCTCGGCACGGTCCACGAATCCGTCACCTTGACGGGGAACACTGCGCCAAGCAGGCATGGGATGGCGCCGGGTCCCGCGGGCGCAGGCGCCGGCGTAGGTGTCGGCGCGGGTGTCGGCGCAGGGCGTCCGCAGCACGCGGAAGCCGATCCCTGCCTGAGCTCGGCGGCCGGCGGGTGCATTCTGGCGCCGATGAAGATCGTCGACGTCAAGCCGATCTATCCGGAGGCCTTGCTACAGACAAAGGTGGGCGGCACCGTGAAGCTCGACGGACACATCACGACCGACGGCGCGGTGGCAGGCCTGCAGGTGGTCGACGCGTCGGATCCCGCGTTCGCCAACGCGGCGCTCGATGCCGTGGGGCAGTGGCAGTTCACCGCAACGCATCTCGACGGCACGCCGGTGGAGACGCGGATGGTCGTGATGGTGGCGTTCCGGCCGCAGTAGAAGAGGAAACGCGCCGCTCATCACGAAGAACGGAGAACACGAAGAACACGAAGGCGAATGAGCTCTTCGTGATCTCCGTGTCCTTCGTGATCAGATGAAGAGCGAGGGCAGCACTGAAGTCTAGCGTGTCGCGAGCTTCTTGGCGGCGAACGGGCGCGCGAAGGCGGCGGGCGGATTGTGCCCCGTCGTCGTCGCCGCCTTGCGGAAGAATTCGAGCGCCTGCGTTTTGTCGCCCAGCTTCTCGTACGCCTCGCCGATCAGAACCTGGATGAACGGATCGGACTGATTGGCCTGCTGGAAATCGTTGAGGGCCGTCTTGTAATCGCCGCCGTAGAACGCGACGTAGCCGGTGAGATACGGAAAGAACACGGCCTGCGCCTTCGCCATTTCCGGATTCGCGTCGAGTATGGCCTTCGCTGCCGCGACGTGTTGCGCTGCCTCCGCGGTCTGATGCCGACGTGCGGCGAGCCGGGCCAGCGCATGCTCGGTGCGGAACTGCCAGAGGGCGGCGCGATCGGGCGCGATGTCTGGCTCCTTCAATCCGGCGTCGCGTCCCCGTTTGTACAGCGCTTCCGCGGCGTCGAAGGCGCCCGCCTCGATGCAGACGCGCGCGGCCTCGTTCAGGATCTCGCCCTGGTTGTAGAAATCCTTCACCGACACGTAGTAGCCGAACACCTGCTCTTCGAGCTTCGCGGTGTTCGCGCAATCGTTCTCGAAGGCATACGACATCGCCATCGCGCGCTGCGCGTTCGCTTTCGCCAGCGGCGTGGGCGCCGCCTCGATGGTTTTTGTGAAGTACCGCTTGGCATCCGCGCCGCGGCCCATGAGATCGAGGACGATGCCGGCGCCGGTGTTGGCGGCGAGTGATTCCGGAGAGGACTGCAGCTCGCGCTGATACTGTGCGAGCGCCTCGCCGAGGTTGTTCTCGCGGGTCAGCTGCTGCGCCTGCCGGACGAGCTCCGACGGCGGTGCGCCGCCACGCTGAGCGACGGCCGTGGCGGCCGGCAGCAGGAGCCCGACGATGAGCGCCGCGGGTCGAGTGTGCATGGGGAAAGTTTATAGCCGTTTTCTGATCTTCGTAACGGCTCTGACTCAAACACCAAGGACACCAGACACAAAGGTAATGTCTAGAAATCCTTGTTTCCCTCGCGCAACGCGGTCCGCATCGCGGCGGCGAGAGCGCGCACCGCCAAAGGCCTTGGAAAACCCTAGAACGGGAACACTTCTATTTCGCGTTGACAGCGAATGGCCGCCCGATTGACACGAGCGGCGCGCCGACATACAGTGCATCTCCCTACAACCTCAGCGGGATCCATGCTCGGGAAAACCATCGGGAAGTATCGGTTCGTCGAAAAGCTCGGCAAAGGCGGCATGGGGACGGTCTACAAGGCCGTCGACGAAACCCTCGATCGTGAGGTCGCGGTCAAGGTTCTGAACCCCGGCCTGGCCGACGACACGATCATGACGCGCTTCCGCGCGGAAGCGACGACCCTTGCGAAGCTCAATCACCCGGAGATCGCGACGATCTACGAGATCTACCGATCCGATACGGATCTGCTGATGGTGATGGAGCTGGTACGGGGCGAGACGCTCGACCAGCTGTCGCAGCGTTGCGGTCCCCTTCCACCCGAACGGGCTGCGCACTTGGTCGCGCAGACCCTCGGCGCGCTCGAGCACGCGCACCGCGCCGGCATCGTGCACCGCGACCTCAAGCCGGCCAATGTCATGGTGACCGAGTCTGGCGGCGTCAAGATCATGGACTTCGGCATCGCGCGCGTCGCTGGCGCGGAGCACCTGACCAGCGACGGAACGATGATGGGGACGCCGGCCTACATGGCACCCGAGCAGGTTATGGCTGCGGACGTGGATGGCCGCGCCGATCTGTATTCGGCTGGCGTCGTCCTGTACCGGCTGTTGACCGGCAGCCTGCCATTCCAGGCCGATACCGCGATCGGCATGGTTCAGAAACAACTCTCCGAGGCGCCGACGCCGGTGCGCTCGCGTCGCGCCGATCTGCCGGAATGGTGTGGGACGCTCCTCGAGCGCGCGCTGGCCAAATCGCCGGCCGATCGCTTCCAGACGGCGGAGGAGTTCCGTTCGGCGCTGCTCTCGTCCATCGCCGGAGCGAACGAGCACACAGGCGCCTACTCCGCGGCTCGCATGCTCGAGAGCGCGCCGCCGGTAATGGCGACGACGCCCCCCGCCGGCCTCGCGCCGCGGGAGTCGAACGTCCGCGCAGCGGCGTCAGTGGCGCCGACCGCGGTGAAAGCGACGGGTCCCGCCGAACCGGCGACGATTGTCCTCCAGAAGAACCACTTCGCGATTGCCGGTACGCTCCTCGGTGTCGTCGCGATCGGTGTCGTCATTCTGGCCATCGTCGCCATCAAACGATCGGGTTCAGCGCCGGCCGCGACGATGGCGGCCTCGACGTCAGCTCCAGTGGCACCTGCATCCGGCGGGGATGCGCCGCCAGCCGTGTCGAATACGACACCAGCTGCGTCGCCGACGTCGAACCCTTCGGCCTTGGACTCGCTTGCGGCTCCAGGCCCGTCACCATCGCCGACGACGTTGTCTCCGGCGTCGGTGCCTGCATCAACAGCCGCGGTGGTGCCCGCATCAACGCCTGCGCCGGTGGCGGATAAGCCGCCGGCCAGCGACACGACCCCGCGCGACCCCGTTGCGGGACCGGTACGCGGTGGCGACACCGTTCCGGCAGCCGTCACGAGGCCAGCCGGGAACACCGCCAAGCCTGCGAAGAAGAAAGACGTCGCGGCCATCAGCTTGCCGCCGTTCGTCTTCAACGCCAAGACGGTCGTGGTCGAAGCCGGAAAAGCCCGCGAACACGACACCGAGGTGCACCTTGGCAACGGCGCGGCGACCGTCACCGAGAAGGGCAACAAGCTCGTCACCACGATGCCGTTCGGCGCCGTGGTCGGCTTCACCTATTCGAGCTCCAAGCAGCCGCTGTGGAACACGCCGCAGGGCCCGGCGGAGATCGCGCACGTCGACACGGGCGCGTTCGGGTTTCTGAAGGGCGGGCACAGCTGGGTCAGCCTCCGCACCAAAGACCAGTCCCTCGTCCTCCACGTGCGCGACGAGGAGACCAGCCGCATCATCGCCGCGCTCGAAGCGCGCACGGGCCGGAAAGTCGAACGCGTGGTCGAGCGCAAAGATCATTAGGCCAAGGACCATCAGCCGCGTGTTCACCTTGACCTTCGTCGACGACGGCGTCCCGCGCGCCCACCGGCTGCGCGAGGGCGAAACGCTCATCGGGCGCGCGCCGACGTGCGACCTCGTGATCACCGCGGCGCGCCTGTCGCGCCAGCACGCGCGGATACGCGTCGCGGACGGCCGAGTGTTCCTTGTCGATGCCGGCAGTACGTTCGGCACGCTGTACAAAAACGCCCCCGTCTCCAAAGAGCAGGAGCTCGCGCCGGGCGATTCGTTCTCGCTCGCGCACGTCGTCCTCACGCTCGGGCGCGATGTGTCCGAGCACGATGTGCTGTCGGAAGCGCATCAGCTGTTCGACGAGTCAGGGACGATCCTGAAGCCGGTTGCCGACACCGCGCCGCCGCCGTCGATCGTGTCCGCCTCGGCGCAGTTGACGCCCGCGGCGGGACTCCGGCCGGCGCCCACGCCGGCGATCGGAATCGCGCCGCCCGCCCCCCTCGAACGCCGGCGCGGCGAGGATCGGCGCAAGGTGGATCTGGGCCGCGCCGCAGGTGCGCGCCGCACCGGCCGCGATCGGCGGGCAACCGGCCGATTCCTGCGCCTGCTCACCGAGATCGGCAAGACGCTGGTGACGGTGCAGCCGCTCGAACAGGTGCTCGCGCGCGTGGTCGATCTGGTGTTCGATGTGCTGCCGGCCGAGCGCGCCTTGCTGCTGCTGCGCGATGCGGTCGACGAGCCGCTCACGGTCCGCGTGATGCGGAATCGCGACGGCCCGGCGCCGTCGAACGTGACGATCAGCCGGACCATCGTGAGCAAAGTGATGCGCGAGCGGGTGGCGATGCTCGCCTCGGATGCGCTGTACGATCCGCGCCTCGACGCCTCGGGCAGCATCCAGGCGATGAACATTCGCTCGTTCATGTGCGCGCCGCTCTGGAACCGGAACGACGTCATCGGCGTGCTCTACTGCGACAATCCGCGGACGAAGAAGTTCACCGCCGAGGACCTCGACGTCTTCGTCGCGCTGTGCAACTACGCCGCGGTGGCCATCGAGCAGGCGCGCCTGTCGGTGCAGCTCCTCGAAGAGACACGGCGCCGCGAGCGGCTGCAGCGGTACCATTCGCCCGGCGTCATCAATCGCATTCTGCACGGCGGCGGCACCGACGGCGCGTTCGTGGCGCAGACGCGCGAGGTCACCGTGATGTTCTGCGACATCGTCGGCTTCACGACCTGGTGCCAGCACGCTGAGCCGCACACTGTCGGCGAGATGCTGAATCAATTCTTCGGGCAGATGACGGACGTCATCTTCGAGCACGACGGCACGCTCGACAAGTTCATCGGCGATGCGATCCTGGCGGTCTTCGGCGCGCCCTTCGATCAGCCGGATCACGCGGTCAAGGCGGTGGAGGCGGCGCTCGCCATGCGCCGCGAGCTCTCGCGGGTGAACGCCGAGCGGCCCGATCAGCCGATCCAGATGCGGATCGCATTGAACAGCGGACATGCGTTGACGGGCGACATCGGATCGCCGAAGCGCCGCGAGTTCACGGTGCTCGGCGACGTCGTCAACACGGCGGCGCGCCTCGAGTCGGCGATGGCGGCGCCGGATCAGATCGTCATCACCGCGCACACCCGGGAGCGCATCGGCAACGCGTTCGCGGTTCGGTCGCTCGGCGCCGTCACGCTGCGCGGGCGAGATGCCGAACTCGAAGTGTACGAAGTGATCGACTGACGCCGTTCGGTGCTCCTCCCGTTGCCGGTTTCATCGCCTCGGATCCGCGTCACTCAAGGGTTCCGGCGCCCAGGACTCAAGGTCTTCAACCCGTTCAAGGAAATCAGATAACCTCTCGCCCGCGGCGGTTCTTTGATGACGAGCGTCCCCCCATCACGGCGACTGTCGGCCCACAGCACACGAACGTACATCACCGCCGCCGTGTTTCAGTTCGTCTGGGGGCTGGTCAAGTACGTGCCGACGCCGCTCGGCGATCCGCTTCGGCGCGCGGTGCTCGGCGCCGCCCTGGCCGAGTGTCGCCTGCCGCTGTTCTGGATCCGCAGCGGCATCGACGTGTGGTGGCCGAGGAATATCCGGATCGGCCGCAGTTGCCTCAACGAGAACGTGTTTCTCAACGGGTACGGCGGCATCACGATCGGCGACCATTGCCTGATCGGCCGCGGCACCTCCTTTTTCTCCGGCGGCCACACGTTCGGCAGCCGCGACCGCCTGATCCTCGATCAACCGCTGCAAAAGGCGCCGATTGCCGTGGGCGATGACGTGTACTTCGGGCTCAATGCCGTGGTGCTTGGCGGCGTCACGATCGGGACCGGCGCGATCATCGGCGCCGGTGCCGTCGTCGTCGACGACGTGCCCGCAGGCGGCATGGTTGCCGGGGTGCCGGCGCGCTTCGTCCGATATCGCGATGGGTATCCAGAGCCGCAAGACGATCGCGCAACGGTTCAGGAATCATCTGTTCGTGCCGCTGCGTCTGACGGTGCGGTCGGATGAGCAGTGCGTCGTCAGGAATGGGCCAAGGGAGACGTCAACGCTACTCGCGACTCTTCAAGGCGTATTGCTGATGCTGACATTCGAGAAGGTTCCGGTTGTCAGGCGGGTATTGTCGTGGCTGGTGACTGCAAGACCGATGTAGATCGTCTGCGGCATCGAGATGGGATCGATGCCGACGAGCGTCCAACTCGTGCCGTCGCTCGATTCGTAGCCCGTGAACATATTGCCGCTGCGATCGAGGCGTATCCAGCGCGGCGGCGATGCCGAGGGATCGGCCGTATTGATCGAGTCTCCGCCAGTCGTGTCGCGCCGCTGGAACGCGACGCCTTTAGCGGCCGACACCAGCATGAAGGCGTGGGTAGCGTTGGCGTTGAGCGTCGCGCGAAACATCACGCCGGCCTTCGACCAGGCGTTGGCCTCCGTGACGCTCGCCACGCGCGCGACGATGGAGCCGTCGCCGGTCCACGGCTGGTAGACATAGTGGAAGGCGTCCGCTGTTCCCCAGATGTCCGCGCCCGACGCCTTCACCGTGAACGTGCCGTTCGCGTACTGGGCGCTGCCCGTCGACCCGACTGTGCCGACGTCGGCATCCTGCCACGGGCTGGGCACGTTGCTACTCGACACAGTCACGGCGCCGAGCGCTGCCGTGGTCGTCTTGGTATCGTCGTGGCTGGTGACCGCGAGACCGACGTAGATCGTCTGCGGCATCGAGATGGTCTCGATGCCGACGCGCGTCCAGCTTGTGCCGTCGCTCGATTGGTAGGCCGTAAACATATTGCCGCTGCGAGCGAGGCGCATCCAGCGCGGCGGCGCTGCCGAGGGACCGGCCGTATCGATCGAGTCGCCGCCAGTCGTGTCGCGGCGCTGGAACGCGACGCCTTTGGCGGCCGACACCAGCATGAAGGCGTGCGCCGCATTGGCGTCGAGTGTCGCGCGGAACATCACGCCGGCCTTCGACCAGACGCTGGCCTCCGTGACGCTCGCCACGCGCGCAATGATGGAGCCGTCGCCTGTCCATGGCTCGTAGACGAAGTGGAAGGCGTCGGCTGTTCCCCAGATGTCCGCGCCCGACGCCTTCACCGTGAACGTGCCGTTCGCGTACTGCGCACTGCCCGTCGATCCGACTGCGCCGATGTCGCGGTCGACCCAGCCGCGGGGCAGCGAAGTCGATGAGGTGGGCGCCACGCCGGCCTGCTCAAACGTCGCCTGCGCCTCCTTCGTCGCGTCGTGGCTCGACACGGCGAGGCCGACGTACACGGTCGACATCATGTTGAACGTGTCGTGGCCCACGACCGTCCAGGAACGGCCGTCTGCGGAAGTCGACGCGGTGATCGTCCGGCCCACGCGCGCCAGCTTCACGTAGCGCGGCGCGGCTCCGCCCCCGCCGCTCGTACTCGTGGTCTCGCCGCCGGTGGCGGTGCGGCGCTGGAACGCGAGCCCCTTGCCCGCAGAGACCAGCATGAACGCATGCGCAGAGTTGGCGTCGAGCGTTTCGCGGATCATCACGCCGGCTTTCGTCCATGCCTCGACGTTCTCGATCGAGGTCACCTCGGCGGTAATCGTGCCGTCGCCGGCGAGCGGCTGGTACACGAACCGGAACGCATCCGCCGTGCCCCAGACGTCCGCGCCCCCGCCATACACCGCGAAGACGCCGCCGGCGTACGAGGCCCATCCGGTGACGCCGGTATTGCCGATGTCCTCCGTCGCCCACGGAGACGGGAGATTCGCCGGCTGGTTGACGAAGATCTGCCGCGCGATCGAAGAGCTGGTGGCGCCCAGGTTGTCGGTCGCCACGGCCGTCAGCGTGTACGTTCCGGCCGTGACGCCGCTCCATTCGAACGAGTACGGCGCGGTCGTGTCGGTGCCCAGGTAGGCGCCGTTGGCGTAGAAGTCGACTCGTGTGACGTGGCCGTCGGCGTCGGCGGCGTCGGCCGTGATGACGACGGTGGCCGGCGTCGTGAAGTGGCTTTGATCGTCGGGGCTCGTCAGGCTGACGTGTGGCGCTTGATTTCCAGACGCGCACTGCTGGAGCGCGCGGTCCACGTTGACCCGTCCGCCCGATATGGTTCTCCCGCCCAACGCTGGAACCGGATCGACCGTCTGCAGCAGCAGCTTCTTGAGCTGCCCGGTCGCAAGATCACACTGCGACAGCACGAGCCCGGCCACGCCGGACACCACGGCGGTCGCCGGAGAGGTGCCGCTGATGCTCCAGTACGTGCTGCTGCCGTCGCTGGCGACGACGCTGTTGGTGGTCGTGATGTCGTCGCCGGGCGCGCCGACATGGACGGTCGTGGCGCCGTAGTTGGAATAGCTGGACAGATCGTCGGTCTGGTTCGTTGCCGCGACTGCCACGACGTTCGGCGCGTCGTCGTTCGCGGGATAGGTGGGGGTGACGTCGTTGTTCGTGCTGCTGTTGCCGGCGGCCACGACGAACAGCATGCCGGCGGCGTTGGTCTTGGCGATCTCGTCGGCCAGCGCCTGGGAGTACGCACTATCGCTATAGCTGTTGGAGAGCACGCGCACATCGGCGGCGGCGCCGAAGATCTGCTTCAACTGGATCGCGGCGTCGAGGACGTTGATCAGGTCCGACGTGAACCCTGAGCCGTCGGGCCCGAGAAACCGCAAGTCCATGATGCGGGCTCGCCAGCTCACACCCGATACGCCGGTTCTGTTGTTGCCCGTCGCGCCAACGATACCGGCCATGCCGGTACCGTGGCCGTTGGCGTCGATCGGGTCGCACATATACCGGTACGCGTCGTATCCATGCGCGCCAGCCGGACAGTCTTCCCGTGTTTGGCCGCCGTTGGTGTAGATGGTGTACGGCGCTGGCGCGGACCACAGATTAGCGATGAGGTCGCTGTGCGCGTGGGCGATCCCGGTGTCGACAATGCCGACGACGTGCGCGCCCGAGCCGGTGGTCAAAGCCCACGCCGCCGGCGCGTGGATATCGGCGCCTGGCGTCTGGTGGTTCGACAGGAACCACTGTTGCGGAAAGAGCGGATCGTTGGGGACCGTATTAGCCCTGATGATGTAGTTCGGCTCCGCGTACGCGACGTCAGCTCGCCGCGAGAGCATCGCGACGAGGTCCGCCGCGCGGGCGCTGCGCGACCGGATTCGGCGTGCTCCCGCCGGCAGGTGCACGACGTCCATGGCGTCGACCAGGGCTTCGATCTCACCGGCGGGCGGCTCACGACGGAACCGGACGAGGACTTCTCGCGCCGCGGCTTCGTGACCATCGATAATCTCCGTCGCTCGTTGGATCGGAACGACATCCCGCTGACTGTGCAACTCGGCGACGGCCGCGACGGCGACGCTCAGGAGCAGGGCAAAGAACGAGGCGGCCGAGAGAAGGGAGGGAGTCCGCGAATATTGCCGGGGTGAACGGCTCATGCGGCGCATCACGTGCAAGGCGCAAACCAATGGCGGCGCGGAATAATTCGACAGCTTCTCGACGTCGCACGCGACCGACAGAATCCGAACGCTCTTTGTGGTCCGTCTGCTTCGCCTTGTCTGACTGAAATCGATGCCGCTCGAGGATGCGATTCGGTCACGAGCGTTCTCGCGGCGATAAAAAGCGCGCTCGCGGCGATGAATGCGGCAGCTTCGTCTTGTCCTCCGGCCACGCGTTCGGCCGCCGCGACCGCCTGACTCTCGACCAACCGCTGCAAAAGGCGCCGATCGCCGTCGGCGATGACGTATACTTCGGCCTCGACGCCGCGGTACCTGGCGGCGTCACGATTGGAACCGGCGCGATCATCGGCGCTGGTGCCATCGTCGTCGAAGACGTGCCCGCCGGTGCCATAGCCGCCGGTGTGCCGGCGTGCTTCGTCCGATATCGCGATGGGTATCCAGAGGCACAGGACGATCGCGCAACGGTTCAGGAATCATCTGTTCGCGCCGCTCCGTCTGACACTGTTGTCGGATGAGCAGTGCGGACGATATGGCGTCACGTCCATCAACGAGGAGCGCATCGCATTTGCACGGCGCTTCGTGCGCGGACGCCTGCTCGACGTGGGATGCGGTCACAACCGGCTCGTTGCGGGCTACAACCAGTTTGGCGTCGGCGTCGACGTGTTCGACTGGGGCGCGCGGGCGCTGATCCTGCCCGACACGTCGCGCCTGCCGTTCCTGGACCGAAGCTTCGACACCGTCACGATTCTGGCGGCGCTCAATCACATTCCGAACCGCGGCCCTGTCCTCCAAGAGGTGGATCGCGTCCTGCGCGACGATGGCCGGGTCGTCCTGACCATGATCACGCCGGTCCTGTCGACGATTGGTCATCGATTCCTGTGGTGGTATGGGGAAGACTGGGCACGCGGGATGGGCGAGGGCGAAGTCTACGGCTTCACGCCGCGGCAGATTGGTGCGCTCATGTCGGACGCGGGCTTCAGGCTGGAACGGCACTCGCGGTTCCTCTATGGCCTGAATCATCTCTACGTCTTTCGAAAGGCACGCGATGCTGATGAATCCGCCTGACGGATCAGGCGTCACCATCATCGTGCCGGCGCTGAACGAAGAGGCCGCGATCGAAGAGACTCTCCGCCGCCTCAGGCAGACATTCGCCACCGCGGAGATTCTGCTGATCGATGATGGGTGCAGCGACCAGACGGGGGAGCGGGCGGCCGCCGTCGGCGGCGTGCAGGTATTACGGCATGACACGACCCGCGGATACGGCGCGTCGATCAAGACCGGTGTGCGCCACGCGGCGCACGACACGGTCGCCTGGTACGACGCCGACGGCCAACACACGCCCGAAGCGCTCGATGCGCTGTTGGAACGCTTTCGCACCCACAATCTTCACGCAGCCATCGGCTCGCGTACCAAAGACTCCGCATACGAGCGGCGCCGTTTGATTGGGAAAGCCGTCCTCGCGTTTGTCGTGCAGCTCGTCGCGGCGCGACGGCTGACTGATGTCAACTGCGGCCTGCGTGTCATGCGACGCAGCGTGCTTCGCCGATATCTGCACTTGTTGCCCGATGGCTTTTCCGCCGCCATCACGTCGACGCTGCTCATGCTGAAGCGCGGCTATCGCGTCGAATTCGTGCCGGTGGTCGTGCACCCACGGGTTGGCCGCAGCAGCGTGCGCATGTTCCGCGATGGACTCCGGTCCGTGCACACCAGCCTGCGGATTCTGATGCTGTTCCACGCATTTCGTGCCTTCTCGTCGGTCGCGGCGATGCTCTTTCTCGTCGGCTCAGTCTATGGAATGTGGGTCGCGCTGACCTTCGGGCGCGGGTTTCCCGCCCTCGCCAGCGTCCTTGTGCTCAGCGGGGTCATCATTTTTTTCATGGGGCTGCTCACCGATCAGGTCGTGGCCCTGCGGATGGAGCGGCTCGAAGAAGACGGCGCCGGCGACACGGTGCGCGAAGCCCGCGTCAACTGACGATGTGCGGGATCGCCGGCATCCTCCACTACCGCGATGCGGGACGATTGGTCGACCAACCGAGCCTGAACGCGATGACCGACGCACTCGCACATCGAGGTCCGGACGGCCGTGGCGTGTATCTCGCCGGGCACGTCGGCCTCGGACATCGGCGTCTCGCCATCCTCGATCCCACGGAGCGCGGCGCCCAGCCGCTCACATCGCCGTCGGGCCACAGCACCATCACCTATAACGGCGAGGTCTACAACTTCCGCGAGCTGCGCACGCGCCTGGAGGCGTGCGGCCATCGGTTCCGGACGCAGACCGACACCGAGGTGATCCTGCTGGCCTACGAGGAGTGGGGCCTCGATGCGATTGAGCGGTTGAACGGCATTTTTGCTTTCGCCCTGTGGGACGCGCGCGCTCGCGTCCTGTATCTCGTACGCGATCGGTTCGGCGTCAAGCCGCTTTATATCCAGGACGACGGGACGACGGTGCGATTCGCGTCGGAGATCAAAGCGATTCTCGCTGACGAGGCCGTCGCGCGGGCGCCCGCCTGGACCGGGATCCGTTCGGTTCTGACCCTGGGCTATGCATCGGCGCCGCACACCTGCTTCGCCGGCGTGACGCAGCTGGAGCCGGGGCGCATCCGTGCCTATTCGGCTGGCGGCTGTCGTGAATCCGCGTTCTGGCAGTTTTCGCTTCCTCCGCCGGCGCCGCTCAGTACGTGCGAAGCTGCCGAGCGGTTCGATGACCTGCTCGATCGCGCGACAGCACGTCAGATGGTCAGCGACGTACCAATCGGCGCGTTTCTCTCGGGCGGACTCGATTCAACCCGCGTCGTCGACGCGATGCGCCGCGAGACGGGCGGGACCATCCGCGCGTTCACGGTCGGATTCGGAGGCACCGAGTTCGATGAGAGTCCCACCGCGGCGGTGACCGCCTCGCTGCTCGGGCTCGAGCACCACATCGAGCATGTCGACGTCGATCTCGTGCGCACCGCGGGCGAGGTCGCCCGCATCTGCGACGATCCGTTTGCGGACTCCTCGGCGTTGGCGATGTATCACTTGTGCCGTGTGACGGCTCGCGACGTGAAAGTGGCGCTGGCCGGCGACGGTGCCGACGAACTGCTGGCGGGTTATGCGACCTACGGAGTCGCGCCGTACGCCGCCATGTTGCGCGCGCTGCCTCGCTGGCTGACCACCGGTCCGCTGCGGCGCCTCGCGAACCTCGTGCCTGTCCAGGACCGCCCGTACTCGCCGCGCCAGGTTTCGCGCCGCCTTCTGCTGGCCGGCGTCGAGTCGCCCGCACGCGCCCACGCGAGCTGGCGGCGCTGTTTGTTCGACGAGGACGAGCGGACGCTCTTGACGGACGCGGCGCTCGACGCCAGTCGCGCCGCGCCGGATCCGATTGCGCACTACGCCGCCGAGTACGACCGCTGCCCGAACGGCACGCCGGCGCTGCGTCGCATGATGGCGGCCGATCTGCTCGTTCACCTCCCGAACGACATGCTCGTCAAAGTCGATCGCATGAGCATGGCGAGCGGTCTCGAGGTGCGTGTCCCGATGCTCGACAACGACTTCGTCGCGTTCAGCCTCGGCTTGTCGCCGGATCTCGTGCGCGGCGGGGCGGAGAAGGGCAAGCGTCTGCTGAAGGAGTCGCTGAGACGCCGGCTGCCGCGCTTCGACGTGAATCGGCGAAAGCAAGGTCTGCTGGTGCCTATCGCGGAGGGGTTTCGATCGCACCTTGGTGATCTGCTGTGCGAGGCCGTCACCGATGCGGGACCCTTTCGGCCGCCGGCGGTGCGGACGATTCTGCAACAGCACCGGGAGCGTCGAATCGACGCCGCGTTCGAGCTCTACGCCGTCCTGATGGTGTCCCTATGGTGGAATCGGTTTTTCCTCTGACCGGCCGGCGTCTGACGATCGCGTTGACGATGGCTGTCGCGCTGCTGCACGGTGTCTGGATGCTGCACGCCGGCGTCCGCTTGTCGAGCGACGGGCAACTCTACGCGAAATGGGCCGATCGACTCGTGTCACAGCACTTCAACGTCGGTGCCTTTCTGCGGCAGGCGAGCTTCGTCGTGCCGCCCGTGCTCTACGTTGGTTGGGTGATGATCGTGGCGGCCGCCAAACTGTTGTTCGGGCCGTCGTGGGCGGCAGGGATCGTGGCGCTCAACTGGGTATCGCTCGCGGCCATCGTCTATCTGACGCTCTCGACCATTCAATCGCTGACCCGGTCGGCGGCGCCGCTTGTCCTCGGCGCCATGCTGTTCGCCATCGCCATGGACTTTCTCATCATCGAACCGTTCGTCCTCTCGGATCTCATCTTCGTGGGTGTCTCGACGTGTGTCATCGCCGCCGCAGTGTGCGCCACACCGGCCGCGCTCGTCGCGGGCACTGGCGCCGTGGCGATTGCCTGTTTTCTCCGCCCGACCGCTGCGCCGCTGGTCGTGTTCTGGCTGTTCGTGCTCGTGGTTCGGGATGGCGATGTCACCGCGGGTCAGTTCAGAGCCGGCACCCTGATGGTCGCCTTTCTGCTCGCCGTCGCTGTGCTCGCCGATGCGCTCGTCATGATGCGGCCTGAGGTGTGGCCGTTTGCAGCCGTCTCGGGGTGGATTCAGCAGCTCAGTCTCGAGTACCACCGGGGCGTCGTGGTCTTCGATCGCCCGGGGACATTCGCGACGCCGCCCGTCAGCTACGGGGCGTTCGTCGCCTTGACGCTTCGGAAATGGTTGTTCTACTTCGCGCCATCCTCGAGCGATTACAGTGCGGTGCACCAGGCCGTGAGTCTGCTGTTCTTCGCGCCGCTCTATGTCCTCTCCGTCGTGACGCTCGCGACGTGGCGCGATCGCCGTCTCAAGGCGCTTCTTGTCTTCTATGTTCTGGCGTTTTCAGCGTTTCATGCGGTTCAGCAGATCGACTTCGATTACCGCTATCGGCTGCCCGTGTTGCCCGCGCTGATCGTGATGGCTGGTGTCGGATTGGCGGCGGTTCGCCCTGCCCGGACGAACAGATCGGCATGAAGCCTCCTCGCCGACGGCTCGTGCGCGCGATCCTCGAGCATTCGCTGCTGCTGCCGGCCGGTGCGCTGGTCGCGTTGATCTGGGCGAATACGTTCAGTGCGAGCTACACGGCGTTCGCGCACGGGCTCGAGTTCGCCGTCAACGACATCGGGATGGTCTTCTTCTTCGCGCTCGCGGCGAAGGAAGTCGTCGAAGCGACCGTGCCCGGCGGATCGCTGCACACATGGCGTCGTGCCGCGATGCCCGTCGTGGCCGCCATCGGAGGAATGGCCGGCCCCGCGCTGATCTATCTGGCGATCACTTATCTATCGCGACAGCCGGCGCTCGCGCGCGGCTGGGCGGTTCCATGCGCCACCGACATCGCGTTCAGCTATCTCGCCGCGAAGGCCATCTATCGGCGTCATCCCGCGGTGCCGTTCCTCGTCTTGCTGGCGATTGCCGACGATGCGTTCGGGTTGATCATCCTGGCAGTGTTCTATCCAACCGGGGATCTTCGGCCGCTCAGCGGCGTGACGCTCCTGGGAGCGGCGCTGTGCGTCTGCTGGCTGCTTCGTCACAATCGCGTCCGCAATTTCTGGCCGTACGTGATCGCGGGCGGTGCGCTCTCGTGGAGCGCGCTGTTCCTGGGCGGCCTCCACCCGGCGATCGCGCTGGTTCCGATCATCCCGTTTCTTCCGCACGCGGCGAGCGATCCGGGGCTGTTCACGCCGGCGCCCGCGTCCGCGCGGGACGCGCTCAGCCAGTTCGAACACTGGTGGAAATATCCGGTCCAGGCGATTCTGTTTCTGTTCGGTCTCGTGAACGCCGGCGTGCCGTTGCACGCGGTGGGCGCCGGGACGTGGGCCGTCCTGACCGGCGTGCTCGCCGGGAAGCCGCTCGGCATCGGCCTGGCGATGGCCATCGCGACCACTGCGGGATTCGCGCTGCCTTCCGGCCTCGGCTGGAAGGACATCGTCGTCGTCGGCTTTGCCGCGGCCGTCGGATTTACGGTGGCGTTGTTCTTCGCGACCGCAGCCTTTCCGGCCGGGTCTGTGCAGGATCAGATGAAAATGGGTGCCTTACTGAGCGTGGTCGGGGCGGTTGCCGCCGTGGGCGTGGCTGCGCTGCTGCGGACGGGGCGATTCAAGGCTTCGCCGGCGCGACGTCCTTCACGATGAACACCTTTTCGCCCGGACGGATCAGGCCGAGCTCGCGGCGGGCAATCTCCTCGATGGTGCTCGGATCCTCTCTCAGCCGCCGAGCCTCGTCGCGCAACTGGGCATTTTCGGCGCGCTCGTGGGCGATGGTCGCCGCGAGCGCATCGTACTCGTGTCGCGCCTGCAGCATCGCCAGCAGTCCGCGATCGCCGACGAGACTGTCGACGATGATGACGCAGGCGACGAACAGCAGCAGCCAGTGCACGATGCGGCGGCTCCGCCCTGCCGGCGGCTTCAACTCGGGCGTTCGACGCCTCGGCTTGGGCTGAATGTCGTCGTTGGGCACGCCAAAAAACAGTACAACAACTTCCGTCCAAGTACAAGAGTGAAAGTGCCGTATCGTCGAGCTGCTTATGACTGACATCGTGATCGTCTTCACCACCGTCGCCGACGACGAGCGCGCCGAACAGCTCGCCAGGCGTCTTGTGGACGAGCACCTGGCGGCCTGTGTGAACCTGCACCCGCCGATGGTGTCGATGTACCGCTGGCGCGGCGCGATCGAACGCGACAGCGAGCGCCAGATGGTGATCAAGACCACGCGCGACCGTCTGCCGGCGCTCGAAGCGCGGCTGACGCAGCTGCATGCGTATGAGCTGCCGGAATTTCTGGTCGTCTCCGCCGACAACGCGAGCCTGCCGTATGTGAAGTGGATAGAGGAACAGACCGGGAAAACACCACGAAGCCACGAAGATCACGAGGGTTAGAAATGGCTCTTCGTGACTTCGTGCCCTTCGTGGTTCCCGTTAAACGGTAGGTTCTGAGTGAGTGTGCCGTGATTTTCGCACGACTTCCACGATCACCGGCACCACCGAGACGATGACGATGCCGATCGTCACGAGGGAAAAATTGTTTCTCACGATCGGCACATTGCCGAACAGCAGACCGGCGCCGAGGCAGAGGCTTACCCAGGCGACGGCTCCGATGATGTTGTAGAAGATGAACGAGCCGGACGTCATCTGCGCCGCCCCAGCGACGAACGGGACGAACGTCCGCACGATCGGCACGAAGCGGCCGAGCACGACCGCTTTTCCCCCGTACTGCTCGAAAAATGCGTGCGCCCGCTCCAGATGCTGCTGATTGAGCAGGCGATGGGACAGCGCGGATCGATCGGTGGCGTTGAACACGCGCGGACCGATCACGCGTCCCACCGCATAGTTCACGGCATTGCCGGCAAACGCCGCGAACGCGAGCAGCGCCAGCGCCGCCCACGTATTGAGCGCGCCCGTGGCGCACAGGGCGCCGGTGGCAAACAGCAGCGAATCGCCCGGCAGGAACGGCGTGACGACGAAGCCGGTTTCCGCGAAGACGATCGCGAACAGCAGCCCGTACACCCACGATCCGTACGCGGCGACGAACTCGAGCAGCTTTTTGTCGGCGTGCAGCAGCAGGTCGATCACGAGGCGACGCGATCGAGCGCCTGGGCGAGATCGTCCTTCAGGTCGTCGATGTCCTCGATGCCCGCGGAAATCCGCACCAGACCGTCGGTGAGCCCGAGCGCCGAGCGGCGATCCGCCGGCACCGATGCGTGCGTCATCGACGCCGGGTGCGAGATCAGCGACTCGACGCCGCCGAGGCTTTCGGCCAGCGCGTGCAGCCTGACGCCGTTCAGCACCACGCGCGCCGCCTCGATCGAGCCCATTTCGAACGACAGCATCCCGCCGAACCCGCGCATCTGCCGCTTGGCGAGGTCGTGCTGCGGATGCGACGGCAGCCCCGGATAGTAGACGCGCTTCACCTTCGGATGCTTTTCGAGGTATTGCGCCAGCGCCAACCCGTTCGCGTTGTGCTGCACCATGCGGATCGGCAGCGTCTTCGTGCCGCGCAGCACGAGCCATGAATCGAACGGGCCGAGGATCGCCCCTTCCGCGTTCTGCACGAATTTCAGCCACTCGATATCATCCTCGCGCACGGCGACGACGATGCCGCCGACGCTGTCGCTGTGGCCGTTCAGGTATTTGGTTGTGCTGTGCGTGACCAGATCGGCGCCGAGCTCGATCGGTCGCTGCAGGTACGGGCTGGCGAACGTATTGTCGACCGCCAGCCGCGCGTCGTAGCGGTGCGCGAGCTCCGCGGCGGCGCGCAGATCGGTCAGCTTGAACATCGGGTTCGTCGGCGTCTCCACGAACAGCATCCGGGTGGCCGGCGTGAATGCGCGCTCGACCGCCGCGAGGTCCGACGTGTCGACGTACGAAAAGGTGAGCTGATACCGCCGCAGCACCTTATCGAATAGACGGAACGTCCCGCCGTAGGTGTTGTCGGACACGATGACATGATCGCCCGATTTGAGCATCGTCCCAATCGCGCCGATCGCCGCCATGCCGGAAGCGAAGGCGAAGGCGGCCTTGCCGCTCTCGATGGCGGCGATGTTCCGCTCGAGCGCGAGGCGTGTCGGGTTCTGGGTTCGCCCGTACTCGAAACCCTTGTGCTTGCCCAGCTCGTCCTGGACATAGGTCGATGTCTGGTAGATCGGCGTGATGATCGCGCCGGTCGACGGATCCGGTTCCTGACCGGCGTGCAGACAGATGGTGCTGAATCGCGCGTTGGCTTTGAGCTTCACGATCCGTCTACGATACATCTGCTAATATCGCGAAGTCCACGTCCATGGCCGGATCACGCCCCCGAGGAACCGCAGGTCTGCCGCTCCTGTCCGCCGCGGATCGGCCACTCGGCGCGCGTACAGTCTTGCTCGGCACGCTGCCGGGCCGCGCGATCGTCGTCGGGCTCGCGGTCAAGCTGTCGGTCTTTCTCATCGGCGTCGTGTTCAGAGGCGTGCCGGCGTTCCTGGCGGTGGTGGACACCGTCGCCGGGCTCGCGATTGCCGCCGGTGCCATTTACTTTCTCTTTCGGCTGCTCGTCCTCGCCAAGCGTCGCTTGTTGTGGCGCGTCCGTCGCAAGCTGATCCTCTCGTACATTTTCATCGGCTTCGTTCCCGCCATTCTCATCGTCGGCTTTTTCCTGTTGTGCGGGTTCCTGCTGTTCTACAACTTCAGCTCGTACCTGGTGCAGAGCCGGCTGCGCGCGCTGAGCGATCGCGCGCGCGCCGTCGCGCAGAGCACCGCGATCGAGATTCAGCGGGGCGGGGGACGCGACATTGCGAGCATCCTCAACCGCCGGGAGGCGAACGCGCCGGAAAAGAGCGGCATCTCGTTCGCCGTTGTGCCCGTGCATCGGACGTGTGCGCCACCGAGCGCCGGCCCGTCCGACGCGCAGCAGTTGACGGTGACGACGACGACCGCCGGCCCCTGGACGCACCTCGATGCCCCGCGGTCCATTCCCGCGTGGCTGCCGTGCGCCGGCTTCTCGGGCGTGTTTGCGTACACGCACCGCAGCGGCCCTGGCGTCAGCGATCGGGATGCGCACATGCTGGTGCGCGCGGTGGCCTTTCCGGACTCGCCGCGGCCGGGCTACGCCGTCGTTGTCGATCTCCTGCTCGACGAGGATGTCCGCGCGCAGCTGCAGCACGATACCGGCGTCGAGTTGAAGAACGTCATCGTGCCGACCCCGGACAAGGACAAGAACAAGGACGGTGTGAAGCCGTTGAACGGCACCGACCGGCTCGATCCCGTGGCGCCGGCCGATGCCTCGCGCAGCGGGCTGCTCAACAACCTGGGCAGCCTGATGGAGTACCACGACTGGGACACCGGCGGCACCGGCACGCTGCTGGTCATGAGCCGGCTGAGCGTCAGCGATCTGTACGATCGCATTTCGTCAGCCGAAGGGATGGCCGGCCGGAGCTTTGGCCAGGGACTGCTGCTGGCGCTGTTCGGCATCGGCGGTCTCTTCCTGATCATCGAGTTCATCGCGCTGGTCGCCGGCCTGGCGCTCGCCAAGTCGATCACCGGATCGGTGCACGAGCTGTTCGCGGGCACCGAGCGTGTGCGGCAGGGCGACTTCACCCACAAGATCGCCGTGCAGACGGAAGACCAGCTCGGCGAGCTGGCGGGCTCCTTCAACTAGATGACGGCGAGCATCGAGGATCTGCTGCGCCAGGCGGCCGAGAAGAAGCGGCTCGAGGAAGAGCTCCGCATCGCGCGCGAGATCCAGATGTCGCTGCTGCCGCAAGGGCCCCTGGTGATGCCCGGGCTTTCGCTGACGGCGTTGTGCGTGCCGGCGCGCGAAGTCGGCGGCGATTACTACGACTTCTTCCCGATGGCCGACAACCGGCTCGGCGTGCTGATCGCCGACGTCTCCGGGAAAGGCACGTCCGCGGCGCTCTACATGGCGGAGCTCAAAGGACTCGTGCTGTCGCTCAGCCAGATTCACACGTCGCCGCGCGATCTGCTGATCGCGGCCAACCGCATCATCGCCAACAATCTCGACCCGCGCAGCTTCATCACGATGACCTATGCCGTCATCGACCTGGACGCGGCGCGAATGACGTACGCGCGCGCCGGCCACACGCCGATGATGTATCTGCCGGGGCCGGGATGCGGTCCGTCGCGCGCCGTGCAGGTGCTCGCGCCGGACGGCCTCGTGCTCGGACTGAAGATCGACAACGGCGAGATGTTCGATCAGCTGCTGGTCGAAGCCTCCATCCCGATGCACGCCGGCGATCTCTACGTGCTGTTCACCGACGGCATCACCGAGGCCATGAACGCGGCCGACGATTGCTTCGGCGAGCCGCGGCTGGCGGAGATCGTCGAGACCCACGCGGCCTTGCCCTCGGATCAGCTCCGCGAGCGTGTCCTGCGCGAGATCGAAGCCTTTGTCGGCGACGCGCCGCAGCACGACGACATGACGATGATTCTGTTGAAGGTGGACGAGACCTTCAAAGTGACGACCATCAACGCCGCGGCCGCGGAGCACGCAGAGATTGGGTCGTACTACCTGAGATCGTGACAGGCTTGACCATTATTTTCCACACGCACTCCGACGTCGAAGCGAGCATCGTCCGCGCGCTGCTCGAGGCGCACGGCGTGCCGTCCGTGGTGACATCGGATCGCCCGCAGTCGATCTTTCCGGTCAGCCTCAGCGGCCTGGGCGACGTCCGCATCTCCGTCCATCACGAGGACGCCGAGGAGGCGGCGCGCATCATCGAGAGCCACCGGACGCAGATTCAGAACGGACAGGTCGTCCGGCTGCGCGACGAGTTCGACTCGCTGCAGCGGGCGATCGGCTATCGCTTCCGCGATCGCGGCCTGCTCGAGCACGCGATGACGCACACGTCGCGCGCGAACGAGGACGTCAGCGGCGGAGTGGCCGACAACGAATCGATGGAGTTTCTGGGCGACGCGGTTCTCGGCTTTCTCATCGCCGACGCGCTGTTCCGGCAGTTCCCTTCGTCTGACGAAGGACAGAAGTCGAAGATCAAGGCCGCGTTGGTGTCGACCACGACGCTGGCGCGCCAGGCGGAAGCGCTGCGGCTGGGCGATCATCTGCTGCTCGGCCGCGGGGAAGAGAAGACCGGCGGCCGCCGCAAGCAGGCGCTGCTGGCCGACGGCTACGAAGCGCTGATCGCGGCGATCTATCTGGACGGCGGCATCGAGCACGCGCAGGCGTTCGTCGCGCGTGAGTTCGCCACGCTCATCGCCGAGGTCCACGCGAGCGGCGGGGCCCCGGCGCAGGATTACAAGTCGGCGCTGCAGGAGCTCGTGCAATCGCGCGAACAGGGGCTGCCGTCGTACCGCCTCGTCGGCATGCTCGGGCCCGATCACCGGAAGCAGTTCGAAGTCGAAGTGGCGGTCGGCGGCGAGCCGCTGGCGCGCGCGAGCGGCTCCAGCAAGAAGGAAGCGGAGCAGGAAGCGGCGCGCCTCAGCCTCGAAAAATTAAGAGAAAGGCTTGGCAGCGAGGGATGAGCGCTCGCAGGCGCGCGTGAACGTCATCCTGGTCGAGCCCGGCGAAGTGACAGACGCCGGAGACGTCCATCTGACGGGGGCGCGAGCGGCGCACTTGCTGACGGTGCTGCGCGTCGTGCCGGGGCGGACGGCGCGCGTGGGCATGCTCGATGGCCCGTTCGGCACCGGCACCGTGCGGGAGGCCACCGCGGACAGCGTCGACCTGCGCTGCTCGTTCGAGGCGACCGTCCCTCCTCAGCCTCGCGTCGATGTGCTCCTCGCGCTTCCGCGTCCGAAGGTCATGACACGGCTCTGGGCGCAGCTCGCCGCACTCGGCGTCGGGCAGGTCATGTTGACCAATGCGGAGCGCGTCGAGCGCAATTACTTCGACGCGCATGTCCTCGCGGCAGAACGCTACCGTCCGCTGCTCATCGAAGGCTTGCAGCAGGCGCGCGATACGCGTCTGCCGCGCGTGTCGGTTCATCGGCGCTTCAAGGTGTTGATCCAGGACGATCTCGATCGGCTGTTCGAAGGCGTGCGCCTTGTGGCCGATCCCGCTGCGCCGCGTTCGCCGCGGGATGCCGTGCGCGCGGGCGGCGGCAATCGGGTGCTGCTGGCCGTGGGCCCCGAAGGCGGCTGGAACGACTTCGAGAGAAGCCTGCTCACCGCGCACGGTTTCGAAGCGGTCAGCCTCGGGCCGCGCACGCTGCGCACGGACACGGCGTGCATCGCGCTCCTCGCGCTCGTCCACGACGCGCTCGCGTAGAAAAGGGAACGGGACTCCCGTCCCCTTTATCCCTTTTCGTACAGATCTTTTCGGATCGCCACGCCGAGCCCCGGCCCCTGGGGCAGATTGAAATAGCCGTCCTTCGTCAGCGTCATGGGATCCTCGAAGACGGCGTAGCTGTGCTCGTACGCCCCTTCGGGGCCTTCGTTGCCGACTTCCAGCATCGGCGCGTTGGGCCACGTGGCGACCAGGTGCATGTCGCACACAGTGCTCAGACGGCCGTCGCCCAGGTGCGGAATGATCAGCTTTTCCATCGACTCCGCAATCACGGCCACCTTCTGCAGCACCCCGGGCCCCTGTACGTCGATCTCCGGCTGGATGATGTCGAAGCAGCCCTGCTCCAGCAGCCAGCGGAACTCGTGGACGCCGGGATTCTGCTCCTCGCCGCCGGCGAGGTTGATCGAGGTCAGCCGATTCAGCTCCGCGAGCTGCGCGAAGTCGAAGCGGGGGAGCGGCTCCTCGAGGAAGAACACGTCGAGCCGCTCGAGCTCCTTCGCCGTGTCGAGCGCACGCTTGAAGCTCCACGGCACGCCACGCGTCCCTTGAAAGGCGACGCTGAAGCCCGCCTTGTTCCCGTCGGTGGCGATGATGAAATCAGGGCCGCACGCGTCGCGCACCGCTTCGATCTGCGCGACATCTTCCTTGAGCGTCGCGTAGTGCGACTTCAACTTGATCGCCTTCCATCCGGCGCGCTGCAGCGCGAGCGCCGTCTCCGCCCGCTGTTGCGGCGGCCCCAGCCGGAACATGCTCGAATACGGCACGATGCGATCGCGCGTGCCGCCCCACAGTTTGTACAGCGGCTGCTGCGCCGCCTTGCCGATCAGATCCCACAGCGCGATTTCCACGCCGGTCGGCCGTCCGCCCGGCACGCGCACGCCGCCTTCACGTCCGCCGCCGTACAACAGCGCCATGTGGCGATTGACATCGAACGGATCCTTGCCGGCGAGGTACTCCTGGATCGGCTGCACCGCGGCGGGATTCACCGGCGGCCCAATGCCGATCAGTCCCTGCTCCGTGTAGATTTCGGTGATGGCGCCGCCGCCCGTTCGCCCGCCGCGGCGTCCACCCATGTAGTCTTCGTACGTGCCCCAGTCCTTTTCCAGCCGGATCCGCTGCAGCTTGACGTCGGTGATCTTGATGCGGCCGGCCGACTGCCGCGCCTGCGCCACGGCGGACGATTCGGTGAGCAGCGGGATCGCGGCGGCGGCGGTGATGGTCTGCAGGAACGTCCGCCGCGTCCAGCCGCCGCGCGGCGGCTCACGCAGGATGTCCTGAATCTGTTGGGCCAATCAATCTATCTCGATGATGCCCCAGGGCTTCTTGTCGTCCTCGGCGGGGGCGCTGCCTGCCGCCGCGAGCGCGAGCGCCGGCTCCTGCGGCTGGGGCAGACGCGGCAAGGCATAGCGGTGAATCTCGCGTGCGACATCGTCTTCGGTCGGCGCCGAGGCGCGGCAATACAGGCGCACCCAGACGCGGAGCAGCGGATCGCTGAAGCTATAGCGTTTTTGCCGGGACGCGACGAGATCCACGTCCTCGAGCCACGAGAGGTAATCCTTGGTCGAGCCGGGCGTCCGCTGCAGCCGCAGCGAGATTTCGGTGAGCGTGAGTCCTTCCTCGTCGGCGAGAATCTCGAGGATCGCTTTCAGCGCGCCGTAGCCGCGTGCGCGGTGCAGACGCAGCTCGTAGCAGAAGCTGCACTGCCTCGCGAGGCGGCCGTCGGGCGCGAGCAGACCGGCCAGCGCGCTGATCGGATCTTCGCTGCCGGGCCGACCCGCTCCGCCGGGCAGACCGTGATCGCGCAGTGCGCTCAGCTCGTCGGCGAGCGCCCGCACGTACATCGGACGGCCGTCTGCCAGCGCCTGCACGGTCCGCGCGAGATACTCCGCATCGTGCGCCTCGTGCGCGCCGGCGAGCGGACCGATGATGTCCATCGTGTCTTCGGCGGTGAGCGCCGGCATGTGAATCAGCTCGAACCTCGCGGAGCGATCGCGCATGAGCCGCAGCGTCCGCGCGACGTAGCGGCTCGTCAGCACGAAGCGATTGCCGCTGGCGGACAGGCCGTCCACCAGATCGTGCAGCACGCGCCGCAAACCGGGAAAGCTCTCGAAGGTCCGCAGCTCGAGGAACTCGTCGAGCAGGAACGTGACCGGCTCGCCTGCACCGCTGCGCGCCTGGCTCAGACCGTCCAGCGTCGCGTCGAATGCGGCGCGCGCGCCGGCTGGGACGGAGGACGCGTCAGTGCCCGGGAAGGGCGAACCGGCGGCGATCGCCCGCAGGAACCGCTCCGGGGTCGTCGCGGTGCGCTCGACGTCGATGTACTGCACGGCCGAGCGGCCGATGCGATCGCGGAGCTGCAGCAGCAGCGTCGTCCGCCCGCTCCCGCAGCCGCCGAGCAGCACCGGGATCCGTGACGGCGATGCATCGAGCGCCGCCGCGACGCGGCGCGTCAACGTGGCACGAGGTGTCAACATCCGGCGGCCTCACGCATCGGCATTCGCACACCCTGGCGCTCGGCCGTCGCGATCGCGAGGGGATAGCCGGCATCGGCGTGGCGGGCGACCCCGATGCCTGGATCGCACGTCAGCACACGCTCGAGCTTTTCGTCAGCGTCCGGCGTGCCGTCGGCCACAATCACCATCCCGGCGTGCAGAGAGTAGCCGATCCCCACGCCGCCGCCGTGGTGCACCGACACCCACGTCGCGCCGCTCGACGCGTTCAACAACGCGTTCAGGATCGGCCAGTCCGCGATCGCATCGCTGCCATCCATCATGCCTTCGGTTTCGCGGTTGGGCGAGGCGACCGATCCGGCGTCCAGGTGATCGCGGCCGATGACAATCGGCGCAGAGATCTTCCCCTCGCGTACGAGCTCGTTGATGCGCAGCCCGAAGCGCGCGCGCTCACCGTAGCCGAGCCACAGGATGCGCGCGGGCAGCCCTTGAAAGGCGACGCGTTCGCGCGCCAGGCGAATCCAGCGTACGAGTGCGTCGTCGTGCGCGAACATCTCGAGCGCCGCTTCGTCGGTGACGTGGATGTCTGCCGGATCGCCGGAGAGCGCGGCCCAGCGGAACGGCCCCTTGCCTTCGCAGAAGAGCGGGCGGATGTATTCCGGTACGAAGCCGGGAATGTCGAACGCGCGTGCGACACCGGCCTGCTGCGCCTGCGCGCGGATGTTGTTGCCGTAATCGAACGTGACCGCGCCTCGCTGTTGCAATGCGAGCATCGCGCGGACGTGTTCGGCCATCGCCTGCATCGATCGCGCGATGTAGGCCTCCGGATCGCGATCGCGCAGCCGCGCGGCCTCGTCGAGGCTGAGCCCGTTGGGCACGTAGCCATTCAGCGCATCGTGCGCGGATGTTTGATCCGTCAGGACGTCGGGCGTGAATCCGCGGGCGACGAGTGCCGGCAGCACGTCGGCGGCATTGCCGCGCAGCGCGACCGATCGCCCGGTGCCGTCACGTCTCCAACGGGCGATCCGGTCGAGCGCTTCGTCCAGACTGTCGGTCGCTTCATCGAGATAGCGAGTGGCGAGCCGGCGCGCAATCCGCGTCGGGTCCACCTCGATCACCAGAGTTGCCGCGCCGTTCATCGCGGCGGCCAGCGGCTGCGCGCCGCCCATGCCGCCGAGTCCGGCGGTGACGACGGTCCGACCGGAGAGCGTGCCGCCGAAATGTTTGCGCGCCAGCGCCGCCAGCGTCTCGTACGTCCCTTGCACGATGCCCTGGCTGCCGATGTAGATCCAGCTGCCCGCCGTCATCTGGCCATACATGGTGAGGCCCTTGTGCTCGAGGTCGCGGAAATTCTCCCACGTCGCCCACGCCGGTACGAGCAGCGCATTGGCAATCAGGACGCGCGGTGCGCCGGGATGGGTCTGGAACACGCCAACCGGCTTGCCCGACTGCACGAGCAGTGTTTCGTCGTGCTCGAGCGCGGTGAGCGCGCGGACGATGGCGTCGTACGCCGGCCAGTTTCTCGCGGCCTTGCCCGATCCGCCGTACACGACCAGATCGTCCGGCCGCTCGGCGACGTCAGGATCGAGATTGTTCATCAGCATCCGCAGCGCCGCTTCCTGCGGCCAGCCTTTGCATGTCAGCGACGTGCCGTGAGGCGCTCGGATGATTCTGGTGGCAGTGGTCATGAAAAAGTACGCGGAGAAAGATAGACCTTAAGAAGCGGCGCGCGCGTTGTCAATTTGAAAATGCATTTTTTTTTACTTGACTAGTGCGCCGCACGCGTCCTCCAGCTCGTTCGACACGATCAATGCCGTGATCGCCTCGATCGCGGGCGCCGGCGGCCGGTCGACGCCGAGCACGGGCACGCGCGACCGCACCAGCGCGTGGACGCGCGCCAGCGGCGCCGACGTCTCCAGAGGCGCGAGCAGATCGATCGCCTGGCACGCGCACAGCAGCTCGATCGCGACGACCTCGCGCGCGCGGATCAACGCGCGTTCGGCCTTCAGCGCGGCGCCCATGCTCATGCTGACGTGATCTTCCCTGTTCGCCGACGTGGGAATCGTGTCCACGCCGGCCGGATGCGCGAGCGTCTTCAGTTCCGACGCGACCGCCGCCGCCGTCACCTGTGCCATCATCAGCCCCGATTGCAGTCCGCCGTCGCGGGTGAGGAAGGCGGGCAATCCGCTGAGCGCCGGATTCACAAGGCGATCGGTCCGCCGCTCGCTGATCGTCGCCATCGGCACGAGCGCGGCCGCCAGCAGATCCGCCGCGATTGCAATCGGCGCGCCATGAAAATTGCCGCCCGAGACGATCTCGCCGTCGCCGTCCGCACCCGCCGCGAACACCATCGGATTATCGGTCGCGCTGTTCATCTCGACGTCGATCGTGTCGCCGATGAATCGGAGCGCGTCGCGGGTGGCGCCGTGCACCTGCGCGGCACAGCGCAGCGAGTAGGCGTCCTGTACTTTGCCGCACCGCTCGTGCGACAGATTGATCCCGCTGCCGCGCAAGAGGCGTTCGATGTTGGCGGCCGAGGTGCGCTGGCCGACGAACGGCCGCGCATCGTGGATGCGCGCCTCGAACGGATGAATCGATCCCCGCAGCGCGTCGATCGACAGCGCCGCGGTGATGTCGGCCGCGCGCGCGAGCTGCTCGGCCCCGGCCAGCGCCAGCGCCAACACAGCGGTTGAGGGCTGCGTACCGTTGATGAGCGCGAGTCCCTCTTTGGCGCCGAGCGTGACCGGCTTCAACCCCGCGCGCTTCAACGCGTCGGCGCCCGGCATGTACATTGAGCGCAGAGCTCGCTGATCTCGGAAAGTGTCTGCGCGTGTAAACATTACAGCGTCATCGTGTGGATCGTTCTCGTCTCTGTCTTCTCCGCGGTCTCCGCGCGCTCTCCGTTGATCGTCGCCGTCGTACTCCGCTTCGCCTTCTCCGATCAGCACGAGCGACAGGTGCGCCAATGGCGCAAGGTCGCCGCTCGCGCCCACCGATCCGCGCGACGGCACGCGCGGATGGACGCCGGCGTTCAGCAGATCCAGCAGCGCCTCGAGCGTTTCGACGCGAATGCCTGAGAAGCCCTTCGCCAGCACGTTCGCGCGCAACGCCATCGTCGCGCGCACCGCGCGGACGGGCAGCGGCCTGCCGACGCCGGCGGCGTGGCTGCGCAGAAGATTGAGCTGCAGCGCCTCGAGCGCGTCCGGCGCGATTTTGACCTCGGCGAACGAACCGAAGCCGGTGTTGATGCCGTAGACCGGCGCGGCGCCGTGCGCCTGTCGCTCGACGACCGCGCGCGATGCGCGGACCGCGGCGGCTGCGGCGGGCGCGAGGCCCACCGGTTCGCGCCGATCCGCGATGGCGAGCAGCTGGTCGACGGTGAGAGAGGAACCGTTCAGGAGAATCATGCAGTCTTCAGTCGCAAGTCGTCAGTCATCAGTCTCAGGCGTCAGTCACCAGTCGCAGTCATCAGTCACGAGTCGCAGTCATCAGTCGTCAGTCGCCGGTCGTGGTCGGTCGTGCCGGTCGCCGGCTCGACTCGCCCCGTTTGAAACGTGTTGAGAGTAGAATCTTAATCCGACTGGAGATTGACGACTCTCATGAATCTAGCTGTCCTCGGTGCGCAGTGGGGCGATGAAGGCAAGGGGAAAATCGTCGACTTGCTCACACCGCATTTCTCGATTGTGGCGCGATATCAGGGCGGGCACAACGCCGGCCATACCGTCTACGTCAACGGCACCAAGTTCGTGCTGCGGTTGATCCCGTCCGGCATCCTGCACCGCGGTGTGATCTGCGTGATCGGCAACGGTCTCGTCGTCGATCCGCAGGCGCTGTTTGCGGAAGTGGACGAGCTGACGAAGCACGGCATCGAAGTGGACGGCCGCCTCATCGTCAGCGACAAGGCGCATCTGATCCTGCCGTACCACCGCGATCTGGATCTCCTGTCCGAGGCGCGCCGCGGCGAGCGCAAGATCGGGACGACGTCGCGCGGGATCGGACCGGCGTATGAGGACAAGATCGGCCGGCGCGGCATCCGCGTCGGCGATCTGGCGGACGCGGCGGCGCTCGAACAGGCGGTTCGCGACAACGTGGCCGCGCGCAACCGGGTCGTGCAGGACAGCACGATGGACTGGCGGCCGGTGCTCGATCAGCTGCTGATGTACGCCGAGCGGTTGAAGCCGTGGGTGCGCGACGTTTCGTTGATGCTGAGCGAATCGATGCGCGCCGGCCACTCGGTGCTGTTCGAAGGGGCGCAGGGGACGCTGCTCGACATCGACCACGGGACCTATCCGTACGTGACCTCGTCAAATGCGTCGATCGGCGGCGTCTGCACCGGTCTCGGTGTCGGCCCGCGCGCGATTCACGGCGTGCTCGGCGTGGTGAAGGCGTACACGACGCGCGTCGGCGAAGGGCCGATGCCGACCGAACTGGTGGCGGAGATGGGCAACCGGCTGCGTGAGAGCGGCAACGAGTACGGCGCGGTCACCGGGCGGCCGCGGCGGTGCGGCTGGTTCGACGCGGTGGTGGCGCGCTACGGCGCGCGCATCAACGGCCTCGATGCGCTCGCGCTCACGAAACTGGACGTGCTCGACGGTCTCGAACAGGTCGACATCTGCACCGCGTACATGCTGAACGGCCGGATGCTGACGGAGTTCCCGTCGGACGTCGGGCAGCTCGCCGTCTGCACGCCGATCTACGAGTCGATGCCCGGCTGGACGAAGCCGACGGCAGGCATCCGGCGCTTCGAGGATCTGCCGGAAAATGCGCGCCGCTACATCGCGCGACTGGAAGAAGTGTCGGGCGTGCCGGCCGGCATCATTTCCACCGGTTCGGAGCGCGACGACACGATCGTCCGACAGGACGTGATGCGGCGCGCCATTTCAGATTTCAAGGCTCAGATCTCAGTTTAACGTCCGGATTTCCGATCGCCAATCCGGGATCGTTCTCTCCCTGATCCCTGATCCCTCAAGACCCTTTGTTGCGCGAGATGAACGCGTCGATCGCGGGGGTTTCCGGATCGACGAACGCCACCCCGGCGCGGTAACGCGGGGCGCTGTCCGGCGGAATCTCGAAGTGCGCCCAGGCGACGCTCGCCGTGCACGACACGGCGCCCTGCTTGTCCGACAGCGTCATCTGCACGCGCTGCGTCGGCTTCAGTTGTGCCGGCGACGAAATCTGCGCGCCGTGCACCGACAGATCGACAATCGCCGCCTGCCGTCCGTCAACCACCGCGCGGGCCCCCGTGGCGACCTTGTAACGCGGCGCCCGCCGGGTGCCGCGCTGGTCGAGCGGTCGCTCGGCTGCCGGCGCCGGCCGGCGCGGCGAGACGCGCGAATATTTCGAGTTGTGCGCGATGACACGGATCTCGGAGTGCGCCAGCGCGGGGTCGGCCTTGATGCGATTGATGAGCGCGGCGCCGCGCGGGGTCGCCGCGAACAGCCGCTCGAGCGCAACGACCTGTGGACGACGGAGCGTGATGACTTGCAGGGCCCGAAGCGCGTCAGTGTTGGAGAACGTCAAGACCTCGAGCGCCGCATCGCTCGTTTGCTGCGCCAGCGCCGACAACAGCTCCGTCGGCGCGATGAGTACCATGCACGCCGGCGGCACGGCTCAGAAGATCCGTGCGTCCTGAAGGGGCCACCAGCGCACCTTCACCTTCCCGACGATGTACTTCTTCGGCACGAAGCCCCAATGGCGGCTGTCCGAGCTGTTGTTGCGATGATCGCCCATCACGAAGTAATAGCCTTGCTTGATCACTTCGGGGCCGTAGTCGTCGTGACTGCGGAACTCGGCGGGGACGTAGTCGTCGCGCAGCGGGATGTCGTTCACGTACACGCGGCCGTCGACGATGCGCACGGTGTCGCCCTCTTTGGCGATGACCCGCTTCACGAACATCTTTTCCGGATTGAGCGGGTAATAGAGCATCACGATGTCGCCGGGCCGTGGATCCCCGATCTCGTAGACCAGCTTGTTGACGATCAGCCGATCGTGATCTTCGAGCGTCGGCGCCATGCTGAGGCCGTCGACGCGCGCAACCTGAAAGCCGAATGTGACGATGAGCGTCGCGTAAACCGCGGCAGACACCAGTGTCTGGAGGCCAGACACAATCTCTCGCCCCATCCGCTTCCAGGCGAGGCTGAGGTCGACGGGCGCGTCAGCAGCGGCCAACGGAGCCGGAACGGCATCGAACGGATGCACCGGCACCGCAACCGCGGCGGCCGGCAGCGGCTCGAACGGCAGCGGAGACGTGTCCGGCAGAGTTTCAGGGGGATCGGCAGGCGCGTCCGTGGTCGGGAATCGGTCCTCGTTCATCGGTTCCCCTCAGAATATCAGTCGAACGAGGAGCCGTAAAGGCATCAAAACGTGTGGCCCGCATCGGCGAGCGCGCCGCGGAGATCGGCGACGCGCTGCCGGACGACGTCGCTCATGCCGCTCTCAGGCCGGCCGGCGAGGTGATTGATGGTGTAGGCGGCAAAGCGGATCGCTTCGGCGTGCCAGTGCCGCACCGCCTGCTCCAGGCGATCGCATTGATAGAGGGCGCGCACGGCGTCTGGCGACGGCTCGGTGCGCAGCGCCTCGCGCAGTGCGGCAATCCGATCGAAGACAGGCTGATGGGTGGCCTCGGACATGTGCGTCAGCGTACCATTTACCGTTGCACGGTTTGACGGGCGAGCAGTATACTCGACGCCTCTCCTCGCAATGCGGTGGGTCCCAGCCCATTCCGCAACAGGTTCAGGCCCCCAACAGACTTCTACGGAGGAATTTCGATGACGCGTTCCGTTTGCTTTGCGATGATCTTTGCCGCGGCGTTCACGCTCGGCGCATCCGTTGTGCGAGCTCAGACACCCACGCCGGCCGCCGGCACCGAGGGGAAATTCAGCGCGGAGATCGCGGCTGCGGCAACGCTCGGCCACACGTCGTCGGGGTCGTTCGGAGGAGAGCTCGGCTATCGCGTCGTCGACAAATGGATCGTGTCCTTCGAGTTCGGACGCATGCGGAATATCGCAACGAGCGATCTCGCCGCCCGCGCGCGCGTGATCGCCGATGCCATCCAGGGCACCGCGAACGCCACCCAGAAAGCGACATACTACGATTTCGTCGCCCGCTACAGCCTGACGCCGCGCGGCATGTGGCACCCGTATCTCGCGGGAGGCCTCGGTGCGGCGACCGTCACCACCAAGACGTCCTACCAGGCCGGCTCGCCCGACGTCGTCGTCTCGCTCGGCAGCGACCTGCAGAGCTCGCTGGCGAAGCCGCTCCTGGTGATCGGCGGCGGGGTCACCGTGCCGTTTGCGTCGCGGTACTTCGTGGACGGCAGCTATCGCTACGGCCGCATCTTCGCGAGGACCGGCGCCATCGAAAATGACAACGGCATCAACACGCAGCGTGTGCAGATCGCTTTCGGGATCCGATTCTGACGATGGCGCGCGAGGGATGTTCGGTCACTCGCCGGAAGCCCTTGCGACAAAGGCCTGCGAACCACGAAGTCACGAAGAGATTGAAACGTTCGTAGAGAAGCTTCGTGTCTTCGTGAGCTTCGTGGTTCAAGGATCTCCGCCCACCAAGTCCGCGCTCACGATGAACCGGCGCGGCGCGTGTCCGATGAACTCGAACGGATAGCAGGTGACCAGCGTCAGCGTCGGATGATCCGCGTCGTCGAGCACGGACACGTCCTGCGGATTCACGATCGTCGTTCTGGTGATGCGGTAACGGTAGACGTGATTCGCGGTCGTGATCGTCAATGGATCGCCGACGTGCAGATGCCGCACCGGACGGAAGGTGGTATCGCGATGGCCGGCGATGCCGAAGTTGCCCGGATCGCCGGGAAGGGCCGTGTCTTCGATGTGACCCGCGCCGTGTGCGAGCGTGCCATCGTCGGTGCCTTCGAGGACGGTGGCGGACAGATGCACCGACGGCGCTTCGAGCCGCGCGATCCACCCGCCAGTCTCCACCGGCGGCCGCGCCGGAGTACTCGGTGCGGCGGCCTTGCCAGTTGCCGCCCGCGGTTCTTCACCGGGCAGTGCAGAGGTCGCCGCTGCCGGGATCGGCAGCGCGTGGTAGTAGCGCGCTTCGATGATGATCGTCGCGCACCACGCCGCGAGGACGACGCCGGCCGCCAGCAAGCTCAACTCGAGCCACAACAGAAAACGAGCGGTCGCGCTCATGGCGTCGCCGACGCTCCTGCGGCGAAGTACCCCGGACGCGTTCGCGTGATCATCTTCGGGCCGCCGCCACGGTCGACCTCGACGCGGACGCGGTGGTACGTGCCGTCCCGATCGGGCGGCGCATAGCCGATCGTGTAGCCGCTGCGGATCTCGCGGGCGATGCGCTGGCAATCAGCCAGCAGCGGACCCGGCGACGACGGCAGAAAACGCTCGCCGCCCGTGGTCTGCGCGATCGCCTTCAACGCGCGCGGATTTGAGTCGCTATCGTCGGGGTCGAAGAGCCCGATCGTATAGATCGTCACGTTGGACGCGCGGGCGCGCGCCAGCACGTCGGCGAGCGTCGCCCGGCTCGCGTTGTCGCCGCCGTCGCTGATGAGGATGAGGACCCGCCGCGCGCGGCTGCCTTCTTTGATGCGGTCGAGCCCGGCGATCAATCCGTCGTACAACGCGGTCCGCCCCTCAGGCACCAGTCCGCTCAAGGACGTTTCAAGGCTCGCCACATCGTCGGCGAACAGCTGACGCCCGGGATTGGCGTCCTGCACGTCGTCGTTGAATTCAAGGGTGAACAGCTCGTCGTGTGGATTACTGACCTTGGCAAATGCCAGCGTGGCGGCGACAACCTCGCCGAGCTTGCGACGCATGCTGAAGCTATTGTCGACGACGAGACCGACAGTCACCGGCGTGTCTTCGTTACTGAAAAGAACGACCTCCTGCCGCCGGCCGTTGTCATAGACCGTGAAGCGATCGCGAGACAGCTCGGTCATGAAGCGGCCGTTGGTGTCGGTGACCGTGACGGGAAGCACGACGAGCTCAGTGGATGCCGTCCGAAAGTTCGGTTCGACCGTGGACGGCTGCTGCGCGCGGACGCCAGCGAAGGCGAGCACGGTCAGCAACGCGATCGTCGTCACAAGCAGGCGCATCACAGCCTCACGGGCGCAGATCGCGGGGCCGACGCCGGCCGGCCCCGCTCGAAGATGACGCGCGCATCGACCGCTAGACCGATGTTCCGATCCGCTTACGCAGTTGGCGGATGCCGAACGCGCCGGCGAGCGACGCCGCCGCGAGCAATTCGACGAAGGTCAGTGGGCTCGCTGTGCGAGGGAGCTCAGTACGCCCTCGCTTGGCAGACGCGGCGGTCGTGCTGTTCTGAGCCGTCGTGCCCGTGGTCGCGGACTGGGGCTCCTTTGCCGTCGTCGTGCCTGTCGTCCCCGCCGCCTGAGACGACGCGCTTGGGCGCGCCGTGCGCGGGCTCTCGTTCTCGGCCGTCAGCTCGCCGTTTTCCGCGATGCGTCCGACCTTCGCACCCTTCTTCGCGTGAGCCGTGCCTTCATCGTCGGTCGAGAGCACTGACTCGTGCGTGGCCTTGGCTATTTTCCACGCCTGCGACTTTGGATAGACGAATTCATCCCCCGTCGGATCGCCGACGTACCACCACGCTTTCACAGCCTGGGGCATTCCGCGCGGCCGCTCTTCGAACATCACCACGTTGTCCTTCGGCGCGTCGAGCTTGTAGTCGGGCACTGTGAGAAACGTCGCGAGCAGCTGCCGCCCGTCCTTATCAAAAATCTGAACGACGTGACGATTGGATTCGAGGTCGGCGAGCTTGAACATGTACGTGCCGGCGGGAAGCGTGGTGCCCGGCACCTGGACCGGTCCGCTGAACGTCAGGAATGTTTTCTTGTTCCACTCGTCAGCGTGGGCGCGCGGCGCCATGAACGTCGCGAGAGCGATTGCGCAAATCGCAATTTTCAGTACACGCATGAGCTGTCCTCCTGTTACAAGTCACCTTCACCACCTCTAGTAATAGGCAGCTTCTTGGAAGACTGCACGGAGCGTACCAGGCACCACAGCCATTCGTGAGCGTTTTGGCGTAGCGAGAAGGCTGGCGTGTCGTGCGCCTGAGCTTGTGGAAGGATGAGTCAGGCGCTCCGCAGACCGCGGAGCGCCTCGGTCGCCTGGGTCACGGTCCGGCTAAAGTCGGACACTACGTCGATATCAATACTAGCGTGCCGGCTCGCGAGCGAGTGCGGCCATGAACGGCTGCGTCGCCGCTGGCGGCTTGATCGTGTCCGACATCAGCACATCCTTCGGCGCGACATCCGGGCCGTAGAGATCCTGATTGTCGTCTGCGTCGCTTCTCAGGACGCCGCCCGATAAGTTGATACCGGCGAAGAGCCCTTGCGTGCGTGAGTACGAGCAAGATCTCCGCCTGCAGCTGCGCGTCGGTTGCGGCGCGCGCGTCGCGTCCGACCGGGCCGGCTGCGATGGACGCTTCCGCACCCAGCGACACCTTGTTGCGCAGCAGCTTCTGGACGCCGCTCTCGTTCATCACCAGCAGCACGAGATCGATCGACTGCGCGCCGATCTGCAGGCCCCAGCTGCCTTTCCCGAGCTCCATGAAAATCGGTGCGCTCCAGCCCGCGTTCCGGCGACAACTCATCAAGCCTTTGCCGTACTCGCCGCCAAAGACGAACGCCGCCTTCTTCAACGAAGGAATCACGAGCACGCATTCCGCCTTGTCCCACAAGTCGCGCGGAACGTCCTTGTCCGGCACCGCGTGAATTTCCTTGAGCACGCCCGCCGCTTCGGCGATCCGCTCTCGTTCCTTGGTCGACGACTGGGCCTTCGTGCCGACCGTGGCCATGACCAGCGACACTCCCACCAACGTTCCGATCCATGCGCGCATTACCTGTCCTCCGTTTGTGTTGCCGCCCGGCCGAAGCCGGCTCTGTCCAGGCCCAGCAAAAAAGCGTTACCAGTATAGATAAGGACTGGGCATCTGGCGCGAGCGCGTTGCCATTATCCAGCGCAGTGTCGCTCGTCATGAGCCGTGGTTGCCCCGGGCGTACGACCCGTCGATGCCGAGCGTAGGTGCAGAAGGGTGGCGCGAAGCGATTACTGGACTTGCCGCAGCTTGCGGGTGCGCTCGCGATATTGATAGGTGCCGCATCCTTGCGGGCACTCGAAATAGTCCCACTGTTCGGAATTGCGTGCGCTGACGCCGCCCACATGGCTTCGCAGGTAGACCAGCGGTTGATCGCAATTCGGGCAAATGAGGGCGGGCGGCGCCAGGGGCGGAGTCGTCGTGTCGTGGCGCTGGTGCGCGCGGCTCAGCGCGACACGATGGGTCTTGCGTGATTTCTCCAACAGCGCGTCGGATTTCGCCAACTGATCGCTGATCCGGGTGCGGACGGTGAACGCTCGCGCCCGCAGTTCCTGTGACTGCGCAAGCAGCCGTTGGATTTCGCCGGCGAGCGTCTCGGGAAGACACGGCTTGACGAGAACCGCATCCGCGCCAGCCGACTGCGCGCGCTGCAGATCGGAGGCGAATGCGTCGCCGGTCACCATCACGATCGGAATCCCACGCGTCGTCGAGTCGCGCTTGAGGATCGCGCAGAGGTCGAAGCCGTTAATCCCCGGCAGGCGCGATTCGGTGACGATCACATCGGGCCGGCCCGCAATCGCCTTGGCCAGCGCTTCGCGTCCGTCCCCCGCTTCGTCAACGGACCACGTGCCGAACTTCAGGTACTCGGCATACATCCGCCGCGTGTCGGAGTCGCGATCCACCAGCAGGGCGAGTTGAACCGTAGGGTGAAGGGGGAGAGCGCTGGCGATGGGCTTGTTCATCGAAACCCCCCTGGGGGTAGTCGTGCCTTTTTAAGTATGCAGGAAATCGAGCATAGCGCGGCTTCAACCTTGGCGCAAGGAAGATCGAGAAGTGGGTAGCCGTGACGACGCACAATTCGTGATAGCTTGAACACGGGGTGCGACCGTTGCAAGAGTCGGGCGCGTCAAGGCGGCTGCCGTACAACATCGTGGTCGTCGGCGCCTCGGCCGGCGGGCTGCAGGCGCTGACACGGGTCCTGGCGGGCCTGGCCGCCGATTTCCCGGTGCCGATTGCGATCGTCCAGCATCTCGACGCACACCGCGCCAGTCTGCTGGCGGACATCCTCGGTCGCCGGACAGCGCTCATCGTGAAAGAGGCGGCACACTCCGACGTCCTCACCAAAGGCGTCGTGTACATTGCCCCACCAGGACACCATCTGGTGATTGACGCCGGAGGCGTCGCGATGCTGACCGACACCGATCGCGTGCACTTCGTCCGGCCATCGGTCGATCGGCTGTTCGAGTCGGCGGCGGCGCATTGCGGTCCGGCCGTTGCGGTGGTGCTCACCGGCACCGGCGTCGACGGCGCGGCCGGCCTTGCGGCGATCAAGCGGGCCGGCGGCATCGCCATCGCGCAGAATCTGGCGGCGTTCGGCGGCATGCCGCAGTCGGCGATCGACACCGGCCTCATCGATCTCATTCTGCCGCTCGAGGACATCGGTCCTCGGCTCACGGAGCTCACGAGGTGGTCATGACCGATGGGGCGAATCGCGATTTCGATGCGTTGCTGGCCCATCTGCAGCGGACGCGCGGCTTTGATTTCAATGCGTACAAGCCGCCGAGCCTCAGACGGCGGATCGCGAAGCGTATGCAGGCCGTCGGCATCATCGGCTTCGCGACCTACATCGATTATCTCGAGGTGCACCCGGACGAGTTCGCCGCGCTGTTCGACGTGATTCTGATCAACGTCACCGCCTTTTTCCGGGACACCGCCGCCTGGGAGTACTTGCGCGACGAGGCGCTCCCGCTCCTGCTGGCCGGCCGGCCGGCGTCGGAGCCGCTTCGCATCTGGAGCGCTGGATGCGCGTCGGGTGAGGAGCCGTACTCACTCGCGATCGTGCTCGCCGAGGCGCTGGGCCGCGACGCGTTTCGCACGCGGGTCAAGATCTACGCCACCGACGCGGACGAAGACGCGCTCAACCAGGCGCGCGCCGCCAGCTACAGCGCCGCGCAAGTGGAGGCGGTTCCCGCTGACCTCCGGGCGCGCTACTTCACCGCCGATGGCGATCAGTTCGTCTTCGACAAGGATTTGCGCCGGTCAGTAATTTTCGGCCGGCACGACCTGCTGCAGGATGCGCCGATCTCCCGCGTCGATATTCTGACCTGTCGCAATGCGCTGATGTACTTCAATACCGAAGCGCAGAGCCGCATTCTCAAACGGTTCCATTTCGCACTCGCGCCGGAGGGCGTCCTGTTTCTCGGGAAGGCGGAGATGCTGTTCGCGCATACGCCGCTGTTCACGCCCCTGGATCTGCGCAGCCGCATCTTCCGCAAGGTCACCAAGGACAACTGGCGCAGTCGGACGGCCCTCGGCACGTCGGGGAGCCGCGACGAAGTGTTCGGGCAGGCGCCGGCCGCCGAGACCTTGTACCCCGCCGCGTTCGACGTGAGCCCGGACGCGCAGTTCATCATCGACGCCGAAGGGCTGTTGACCGTGTTCAACGAGCGCGCCCGCGCGCTGTTCAACGTCGTGCGGAGCGATCTCGGACGGCCCCTGCAGGATCTCGAGCTGTCCTACCGGCCGATCGAGCTGCGGAGCCACATCAAAGACGCGCTCGACCATCGCCGCCCCGTGTTCCTCAAGGACGTAGAGTGCGACGCCCCCACGCGGGAGCGCCGGTGGTTTGACGTGCAAATCGTGCCGCTCGCCGAGGGCTCCGGACGGCCGATCGGCATCAGCGTGACGTTCAGCGACGTCTCGCGCGTGCAGGAGCTGCAGAACCAGCTCACGCGCTCCAAGCAGGATCTGGAAACGGCCTACGAGGAGCTGCAGTCCACGAACGAGGAGCTCGAGACCACCAACGAGGAGCTGCAGTCCACGGTGGAGGAGCTCGAGACGACCAACGAGGAGCTGCAGTCGACGAACGAAGAGCTCGAGACGATGAACGAGGAGCTGCAGTCCACCAACGAAGAGCTGCACGCCATCAACGAAGAGGTGCGACAGCGCGGCGACGATCTGCGCGACGCCAACAGCCTGCTCGAGTCGATTCTCACCGGCGTCCGCAGCGGCGTCATCGTGCTCGATCGCGAGCTGCATGTGATTGCGTGGAACCGCCAGTCCGAGGATTTGTGGGGGCTGCGGGCGGACGAAGTGCGCGGACAGAACTTCCTGAACCTCGACATCGGCCTGCCGTCCGACCAGCTGCGTGCGTCGATTCGCGCGTGTCTCGGCGGAGAGAATGACGGCGCCGCGATCAGGATCGCCGCGACGAATCGACGCGGCAAGCCGATCGCGTGCCGGATCACAGGGTCACCGCTGATCGGCGCGAACCGCGAACCGCGCGGCGTGATCCTGGTGATCGACGAGGAAGCCCAGGAGCTAGGCCCGTCACCCGCCGTGCACTGAGGCCTGAGGCACGTGCCTTGCACCTTTCCATCGATCGGAGGTGTCACGCATGGCCAAATACGGCAAGAAAGCGCAGAGCAAGGTGAAGCGCGCGATGCACGAGCGCAAGCGTGGGACGCTGAAGTCCGGCCGCTCGGGCAGAACGGTGAAGAGCCGCAAGCAGGCGATCGCGATCGGGTTGAGCGAGGCGCGCCGCGAGGGCGGCAAGGTGCCGAAGAAAAAAAGCGGCGGTCGCCGGAAGCGATCATCGTAGCGCGCGGCCTTGACCTCGGCCGGATGGGTCTCTACGATCGGGGAACTCACGAACCGACCCATCCGTCTGAGGGCTTATGCATAAACGTGTGATCGCCGCAGGCGCGTTGTCGGTCGCCGTCCTCGCCGCCGGACGCCCGACGGCGCAGGCTCCAGATGCTTCCGCGGCCGCGCCGACGTTCAATCAAGACGTCGCGCCCATCCTCTACAAGCACTGCACGACCTGCCATCGGCCGGGCCAGATCGCGCCGATGTCGTTCCTCACATACAAAGACGCGCGCCCATGGGCGCGGTCGATCGCCAACCAGGTGTCGCGAGGCGTCATGCCGCCGTGGCACGCCGATCCGTCTCACGGAGAGTTCCTCAACGATCGCCGCCTCTCCACGGCCGAGAAGGAGACGATGGTGAAGTGGGTGAGTGCGGGCGCGCCGGAAGGCGACCCCAATACCGCGCCCGCGCCGCCGGTCTATGAGTCGGAGTGGAACATCGGACGCCCCGATGCCATCTTCACCATGCAGGAAGACTATCCGGTGCCGGCCGATGGCACGATCGCGTACAAATATTTCGAGATCCCGACCCACCTCACCGAGGACAAATGGGTGCAGGCGATCGAAGTGAAGCCCGGCAATCCGGCAGTCGTGCATCACGTCATCGTGTATGCGCGCGCGCCGCGGCCGGTGCAAGCCGCCGCCCCTCCGTCCACCGACGCGCGTGGGCCGCGTCCGTTGCCGCTCTTCACCTATCCCGACGGCACCACCGAGGTGCCGGCTGGCCAGACCGGCGGTCCGGCCCTGCCGCCGGAGCAGCGGATCGCCAACGATCGACCGGCGCCGCGGCCACTCGGCAGCGCGATCGGCGGCTTCGCGCCGGGTCAGACGTTGCGCGTGTATCAGCCGGGGACGGCGATGAAGCTGCCGGCCGGCTCGACGCTGGTGTTCCAGATGCACTACACCGCCACGGGCGCCGCGACCACCGATCGGACGCGCCTCGGCGTCACGTACGCGACAGAGAAACCGGCCACCGAAGTCCGCTTCACGTCGCTCATCAATGGCACGCTCCACATTCCCGCCGGCGCGGCCGACTACAAACTCGATCAGGTGATGACGATCAACCGCGACGTCACCGTCTGGAGCATGCTGCCGCACACGCACGTGCGCGGGAAGCGGTGGGAGTACGACGCCACCTATCCCGACGGCCGCACGGAAACGGTTCTCGCCGTGCCGAAGTACGACTTCAACTGGCAGACCGAGTACGTGTTCAAGCACCCACTGAAGCTGCCCAAGGGCACGACGATCCACGCGACGGCGTGGTACGACAACTCGCCGAATAATCCGTCCAACCCGGATCCCACGAAAGATGTGTGGTGGGGCGATCAGACCTGGGAAGAGATGATGTTTACGGGCGTGACCTACAGCGTCGACGCCGCGCCCGCCGTACCGACGGCACCAGGGGGAAAGCCTTGACGACTGGCGCGGCGTGTTCTTCCTGACCGTCGCGCGCTCTGCTTCGTGGCGACACTCGGCGGTGACAAGCGTTTGAGAACACGCGTGCAGCGGTACACGGCAGCGCGGCTCACGGTCGCGAGCGGACTTGTCGCCGCCACGCTCGGCGGCATCCCGTTCGCTCGTGCCGCTGGCGCCGATGCCGCGTTCACGGTCGGCATCCTTCGCCGCGATGCGATCGTGGTCCCCTTCGCCAGCTACGACGGCAGGAAATGGCGTGCCGACTGGCCGCAGCCGCGCGCCAATTACGATGTGCCCGTCAATCTCGCCAGCGTGCCCAAGGGGTGGTGGGGCCCGCCTGGTGTTCGCGAGACATGGCAAGCCTGGGTGGCGAAAGACCCGCCGCGCCTGTTGACGGTGCTTCAGCCAGACTGGTTCGCCGCCTACTGCCTCCGCGCGATCGGGCTCAGGACCGACTATCGGGCGCGCGAGCCGATCCCGCCTTCGCGCGTGCAGCCGTATCCCACGGACGGCCTCGTCGTCTCACCGCCGCAGCCGATCGAGCGGATCGAGATCGTGGCGGATGGCGACCCGCGGCGCTTGCGCCTGGCGCCAATGATCCTGGAAACCTTCAATCGCACCGAGCGCGAAATCAACTCGGAGACGCACCATCCGATTCCGCGCGCAGAGCGCGAGAAAGTGGCTCCGGCGATCGAGGCGATGTACGCGTCGCCAGACGGACGCGTCATGTACATCGAGGCGGCGCGCGAATATCATCAGCAGGCGGATCCGACGGCCGCGTGCAGAGCGGTCGCCTTCGGCGGCGGCTGGTTCGCGCGCGGCGCCGACACGCTCTACACGCCGCTGCAGACCTACGTGGCGGTGCTCGATTGCGATCGCGACGGTGCGAGCTATATGCTGCCGCTCGGAATCGTGCGGCTGGAGAATCGCACGTTCTGGCTCGCGCAGTTCTCCGGCTGGAACGGGGCGCAGTACGAAGTGGACGAGATCAAATCCAAGACGGTGGAACCGGTCGTCAGCCGGTCTGGCGGAGGGTGTTGAGATGCAGAAGATGTGGACGCGGCGGATGCTGGGAATCGCGATACTGATCGCGACAGGCTTTGTGTGGTTCGCGCTCCCGGGCAAGACGCTTGCGGCGCAGGACTCGCACACGACCCGTGTGGCGCACGACTCGCACAAGACGTTTGTGGCGCAGGACGCGCACAAGACTGTCGTGGCGCAGGACGCGCACAAGACTGTCGTGGCGCAGGACTCGCGCAAGACGTTTGTGGCGCAGGACTTTAGTCCTGCCGTCGTTGATCAGCCGCAACCCCTCTGGGACACCGGCACCTTCTCGATTCTCGGCTACGACCCGGCGACGGGCGAAATCGGCGCCGCGGTGCAGTCGCGCGTATTCTCGGTGGGCAATGGCGTCCTCTGGGCCGATGCGGACACAGGCGTCGCGGCGACGCAGGCGATCGTGGACGTGAGCTACGGCCCGCAGTCGCTGGCGCTGCTGCGAAAGGGCGTCAAGCCGGCGGACGTCATTACGCGAGTGCTCAAGGCCGACCCGGATCCGCTCCCGAAAGAGTGGACGAAGGGAGGGCGACAGTTCGCCGTGATGAACCTGAAAGGTGAGTACGCCGCCTACACCGGACCACAAGCCACGCCTTGGGCCGGCAATAAAGGCGGCAAGTATTGCACCGCGCAAGGCAACATCCTCGCGGGCCCGGCCGTCGTGGACAACATGATCGCGAACTTCGAGAAGACGCCGGGCCACTTGTCGCAGCGGCTCGTCGCGGCGCTCGAAGGCGGCCAGGCGGGCGGCGGCGACACCCGCGGGCAGCAATCGGCGGCGTTGGTGATCGTGAAAAAGAACTGCGGCGTCTGGCTGCACAACGATACGGTGCTGCGGCTGCAGGTGGATGACAATCCGGCGCCGATCGCGGAGTTGAAGCGCGTGGTGGACAAATGGAACGAGCGGCGTCCGCACTCGGTCACGCCCGGGTGCACGGCGCCTTCACGGTAATCTGAATTTCCAGATCGATGTAGCGCGAAGGCTTCCACCTCCGCCAAGGCTCCGGCGGACAGGTCAGCCGAGCGTCGCCGCACACAATTTGCCATTCAGGGGTCTGTGCGCTCCTCCCAGACGCGGCACAGATTCACAATCACTTCGACCGCCTTCTCCATGTCCTGCACCGACACCCATTCCAGCCGCGAGTGAAAATTGTGCTCGCCGGCGAACAGGTTCGGCGTCGGCAGGCCCATGAACGAGAGGCGCGAGCCGTCGGTGCCGCCGCGGATCAGGCGGCTTCGCGGCTCCAGCCCCGCGCGCCGGACCGCTTCCCGCGCATGCTCTGCGATCGCCGGCTGCCGGTCCAGCACGTCGCGCATGTTGCGGTACGACTCCTCGATGGCGATCTCCAGCCGCGCTCCCGGGTGCGCCCCAACCGCGTCGTGCGCGAGGCGCTCCAGCATCGCTTCCTTTTCTTTCAGCGCGGCGGTCTGAAAGTCGCGGATCAAGACCTTCACCGTCGTCCTTTCGACGCCAGCCTGCAGGACGTACGGGTGCACGAAGCCTTCGTAGGCGGCGGTGGTCTCCGGCGACATCGCATCGGGCGGCAGGCGGTGGATGAAGTCGGCGGCGACTTTGATGGCGTTCACCATGCGTCCCTTCGCGTAGCCGGGATGCGTGTTGAAGCCGCGAAACGTAAGGGTCATCGCGTCGGCGGAGAAGCTCTCGACCTCGACCTCGCCGCGGCTCCCGCCATCCATGGTGTAGGCGCAGGACGCGCCGAAGCGCGCGATGTCGAAATGCTGCGTGCCGCGACCGATCTCTTCGTCAGGCGTGAACGCGATGCGCACGTCGCCGTGCGGAATCTCCGGGTGATCCTCGAGGTACGCCGCGGCCGTCACGATTTCGGCGACGCCGGCCTTGTCGTCTGCGCCCAGCAGCGTGGTGCCCGAGGCGGTGATGATATCGTGGCCGATTTGCTCGGCGAGCGCAGGGTTGTCGGCGAAGCGCAGCACCGCCGACGGGTCGCCGGGCAGCACGAGGTCGCGGCCGTCGTAGTGCCGATGAACGATCGGCGTGACGCCGGCACCGGGCATCTCCGGCGAGGTGTCCACATGGGCGATGAAGCCAATCACCGGCACGTGGCTCTTCATCGTCGTGGCGGGAATGGTCGCCATCACGTAGCCGTGCTCGTCGATGGCCGCGTCTCTGATGCCCGCGGCGTGGAGATCGGCGACCAACTCGCGCAGGAGCACGAGCTGTTTCTCGGTGCTGGGATAGGTCGTGGAGGCCTCGTCAGATTGCGTGTCGTAGCGAACGTATTTGAGGAAGCGATCGAGGACACTCGTCATGATCTTGGTTGTCTTTCACCACGAAGGCCACGAAGGCCACGAAGGCCACGAAGAAGATTTTGCCACAGAGACGGAGCCGAGGAGATCAACGTGCCCGCCAGATTAACGCGAGCGGCCGAAGCACACCGCCGAAGCGCCGCACCGATTCGACGGGCGTCGCGTTGCGACGCGCGATGCCGGAGTCGGCTCGGTTCACGAGCGACCTATGTCGCTGACCGTTCGTGAACCGAACCGATCCGGCAGCGCAAGCCGGCCTGCCACGCAGGCCGGCCCGTCGATGTTCGACGGCGCCTCTGTGCCTTTGTGGCTCTGTGGCAACGATCGATCTGTCTGATTTAGCCGCGCGTTGCGCTTTCGATGAACGTCCCATGGAGCAACCGCACCGCATCGTCGAGGCGCGTTCGCGGCACCATCCACGTGATGCGGAACGAGGAAGTGGACACAGACGCGGGCTGCAGGCCGGCGGCCGCGAGCGCCTCCGATCCGCGCCGGACGTTCTGGAACGAGGCGTTGATGCCGGCGCCGATCACGCTCAGCGCGCCGAGGCCGTCCACAACGTGCACCTGATCGGAGAACGCGCGCCCGACCGCGTCGCGCATCCGCGCTTCGTCGTGAAGGTTCTCCCGCGACACGACGAACGTCAACGCACTGCCGGTCTGCTGCAGTTGCTTGCCGGCGACCGCGTGCGCGTCGAGCAACGCCAGAAGCTCGCCGGGGCCCGCGGAGCCGGCGTCCATCTGTATCACCAGCACGTCGCGTTCGCTCGCGACGCCGACGACGGAGCCCGGCTGGCGCGGCGGCGTCTGGCGGACCACCGTGCCGTCCGAAGACGGATCCTGCCCCGGCAGCGGCGAGGCCGCCGCGCGCGCGTAGATCGCGATGCCTTGCGCTTTGGCGAATTCGACCGCCTGCGCGTTCAGGACCTTGGCGCCCGCCTCGGCGAGCTCCTGCGTTTCTTCATACGACAGCGTGCCGATACGCGTCGCGCCCGGCACCACGCGCGGATCGGCGGTGTAGACGCCGTCTACGTCCGAGCAGATCTCGCAGTAGTCTGCGCCAAGCGCCGCCGCCATGGCGACCGCCGTGGTGTCACTGCCGCCGCGGCCGAGCGTCGTGACCTCGCGCCGGTACGACACACCTTGGTACCCGGCGATGACGACAATCCGTCCGCGGGCGAGCTCGTCCTGCACACGGAACGGGCGCACTTCGATGATGCGCGCGTCCACATGACGATCGGTGGTGATGATGCCGGACTGGCTGCCCGTGAAGCTGATGGCGTCGCCGCCCAGGTCGCGGATGGCGATCGACAGCAGCGACATGGCGATGCGCTCACCCGCGGTGAGCAGCATGTCGAGCTCACGGCGATCGGGATTGGCGGACACCTGCTTCGCGAGCGCGAGCAGCTCGTCGGTCGTGCCGCCCATCGCGGAGACGACCACGACGACGTCGTGGCCGGCAGCGCGCGTACCCATCACGCGGGCGGCGACCTGCCGGATGCGGGCGACATCCGCGACGCTGGAGCCGCCGTACTTCTGAACGACGATTGACATCGGCTAATCGAAGATCTTTATCACGAAGTCAAGGAGGACACGGAGATCACGAAGCAATCAGGTTAGTACGAAGTCGTCTTCGTGACCTTCGTGTTCTCCGTGCCATCGTGATGAAAGGTCGTTGTCTAGTTGAACGTCGCCATCACCGGCGCGTGGTCGCTCGTACCGATCGCGGTCTGCACCGGACAGGCGGTCGCCCGGGCGGCGAGCGGCGTGCTCGCCAGCACGTAATCGAGGCGCCATCCAATATTGCGCGCGCGCATATTGCGCCACGGCGCCCACCAGCTGAACAGACCCTCGTTGGCCGGATCGAGCGCGCGGCCGAGGTCCACGAGACCGCGGCCGATGATCCGCTCGATCATCGCTCGCTCCTCCGGCAGCTGGCCGATCGCGCGCGGCTTGCGCTCTTTGGGGTGCACGTCCATCTCGGTGCGCGCGACGTTCAGATCGCCGCACAGCACGAGGGGCCGGCCGTCCGCCTGAAACGACGCGGCATACGCTTCCATCGCCTCGAGGAAGCGCATCTTGGCCGGAAAGTCCCTGCCGCCGTTCGGCACGTAAATCGACGCGACGGTGACGCCGCCGAGATCGGTAACGACGTCAACGACGGCGATTCGCGTTTCGAAATCGAAGTCGGGATGGAAGAAGGCGGGGCGCTGCGGCGCGATCGTTTTACTGACGTGGATCCCGACGCCTGAGTAACCCTTGCCGCCGTGCCAATAGCACCAGTAGCCCTCCATCTCGCAGAGGGCGGCCGGCACCTGATCCGACGTGGCTTTGAGCTCCTGCAGGCAGACGATGTCCGGGCGCTCGCGGTCGATCCATTCCTGAACCTGCGACTGCCGCGCCCGGATCCCGTTGACGTTCCAGCTGGCGACCTTCAGCATGGCAGATGTCTCATGGCCATCTGCAAGCTGCCGTCCGTGGTCAGTGACCGGCGTGCGCTGCCTGCCGCTCTGCCGCGGGGATCGCCATCAGCGCCGGCTGCGCCGCCACGTGCGCCGCGACGATGGCTTCGGCCTGCGCCATCAGATCCGCGTCGCCGTTGCGGTAGATCGCATTGGCCTCGATCAGATCCTTCTGGTGCGACGGCGTCGCGTCCACGCTCTCGTAGATCGCCGCCACCGGACAGGCCGGCACGCACGCGCCGCAATCGATGCACTCCTCGGGGTGAATATAGAGCATCGTGGCTGCCGCGAATTCCGGTTCGTCCTTGCGCGGATGGATGCAGTCGACGGGGCACACGTCCACGCAGGCCGTGTCCTTGGTTTCAATGCAGGGGTCTGTGATGATGAACGGCATCGTTTATACGTCTCCAGAGCAAGCCCGATGGTCTTCAGAGCCTCGGCGACCTCGCCGGCTCCGGGCCGAAATCTTATCGAAATCGGCGTCGTTGCGCCAGCCCAGATCCGAAGCGTACACTTTATTCGCTCCCATTGCAGGAGACTCCATGACCCGAGCGAAGACGCACGTGATGAGCCGCACGCTGGCGGCCGTCCTGGCCCTGACCGCGACGATCGCCGCGCAAGGCGCGTACGACAAACTGCTCACCGTAGGGGACGTCGAGAAGGTGGCCGGCGTGACCGGCGTCCGGAGCGTGCCAAACGGCTCGCAAGTCGGTGCCGGCGGGATGCTCAATTTCGCGCGGGGCGATGGCAAGCTCATATTGATGGTGAATTTCGGCGACGCACAGCTGTACCGCAAAGCGCGCGACACGAAGGAGCTCGAGATCGGCGGCAAGAAGTATCCCAACATGCTGTTTGCGCACGATGTTCCGGGCCTCGGCGACGAGGCGTTTGCGTCGCCGCCCGGCAAGGACCAATTCGCCATCTATGCGCGGAAGGGGAACAAGGCGATCACGGTGTCGACGTATTACCCTGGCGCCGGCGAGGGGGTGAAACCGGTGCTGACGGAAGCACAGTTGAAAACGATCGCGCAGCTCATTTTTTCGCGGGAGTGAAGGTCCGGAACATCATCGGATTGGGCGTGATCGTATAGCCCATCGATTCGTACATCGACTGGCCGGCTGCGCTGGAGTTGAGCGCAGCCGAGGTGATGCCGTGCGTCTCGCACCAGGCGTGGATGGCGTCCATCACCAGCCGGGCGACGCCGCGCCGCCGGTGGGGCGGCTCCGTATAGACGTTATAGACGTACGCGAGCCGATCGCCCAGATATCGGGGACCTGGCGGCCACGGGATGATCGTGATGCCGCCGCCGCCGACGATCCCATCGTCTTCGTCCTCGACGAGCCAGGCGCGATACGCGCCCGCTGGCATCGTCTCGGCGAGCCACGCACCGAAGGCGGTGCTCAACGCCACTCTGTCGAGTGGAACGCCCATGTCGGTAAACATGCCGAGTCGATGGCGCAGCAGCGCCGCCGCATCGTCGAGCGTGGCGAGGCGCACGCGATAGGCAGGCATGAATCGCGCGATTATACTCGTGAGATGACCGAACACCCGGCGACGCGACGCGGCCCGGAGCCGCCAGACCTCAGCGAACGCGGGGGGATGAAGGACGGCGAGCCGCAGCGATCCGACACGCGGCTGTTCATGCAGTTTCTGGCGCTTGGCGGCTGCCCGGAGTCCTCGCCGCTGGCCGACGCGCTCGCGCGCGCGAAGATCGACGGCGTGTTGTACGAGGACGTGAACGATCCACGCGGTGTCGGGCTGGTGACGTTCAGCGACAGGCCGGCGTACTTTCTCGATCGCGTCCGTCCCGTCCTGAACGAGATGCCCTTTGCGTCGCTGACATTGAAGCCGGAATACACGATGCTGGGACGGACCTACGGGATCGGCTACGAGCCCGATCTCGCCGACGTGCTGCTGCACCGCCCGAAGCGCACCGTGCTGAACCCGCAGTGGCCGTGGGCGGTCTGGTATCCGCTGCGTCGAAGCGGCCGCTTCACGCAGTTGCCGATGGACGAGCAGCGCGTGATGCTCGCCGAGCATGGCGCCATCGGCATGGCGTTCGGCGCGGGGGACTACGCACACGACGTCCGCCTGGCCTGTCAGGGGCTCGACAAATCCGACAACGATTTCATCGTCGGGCTGATCGGGAAGGAGTTGTTCCCGCTGTCGGCAGTCGTGCAGTCGATGAGGAAAACGCAGCAGACCGCGCTGTATCTCGAGCGGCTGGGACCGTTCTTCGTCGGCCGCGCGGTCTGGCAAAGCGCGCTCTGACGCGCTCGGCTAAAGCCTTCGCGCTACGCACGATCTTCATCACGAAGGCACGAAGATCACGAAGATCACGAAGCAGGTTGGCCACGGAGCCACAGAGGCACCGAGCGAGCGATTCGATGGACCAGCCTGCGATGCAGGCCGGCTAGCGGTGCCGGATCGGGATGGTTCGCGAACTGTCAGATGGCCCAAATGGTTCGCACCATCCCGAGTCCGACAGCGCGCGTCGCGATGCGACGCCCATCGAATCGATCAGCGCGGCTTGGTGCGTCACAGCGTTTGCGGATCGGCGCGCGAGAATCTTCTCCACGATTCGGTGCCTCCGTGGCAAATTCCGTCTTCGTGGCTTCGTCTCTTCGTGGTTTCGTGATGACGAAGTCATGGGCGTCCGAGATTCGCGGTCGCCGCGAATGTCGGCGGGTGCCGGTGCTTCGTTGCCTGCTCGTAGGCGTACGCGAGCTTGATCAGCGTCGGCTCGCTCCAGGCCCGGCCGAAAAACGACACGCCGACCGGCAGTCCGCGGACGTATCCTGCCGGCACCGTGACGTGCGGATACCCGGCGACCGCTGCCACCGTCGATGGCGCCGCCGCCGAGGACGTGCCGCCGTCGCCGTTCACCAGATCGATCAACCAGGCAGGCCCACCCGTCGGCGCGACCAGTGCGTCCAGCTTGTACTTCGCCATCACGGCATCGATGCCGAGCGCGCGCGACATCCGTCGATCGTTGGCGACGGCGGCTTTGTACTTCGGATCGGTCAACGCGCCTTTCTTTTCGGCTTGCAGCATCAGCTCCTGGCCGAAAAAGGGCAGCTCCTGATCCTTGTGCGCGTCGTTGAAGGCGATCACGTCCTTCAACGAGTGCACCGGCGATGCGGGGCCGAGCCACGCGAGGTATTTGTTCAGATCCGCCTTGAACTCGTAGAGCAGCACTTCGGATTCCGAGCTGTCGAATTTCCCGAGCGTCGGAATATTCGCCGGATCCACGATCACGGCGCCCTGCCGCTTCATGTCGTCGATCGCCGCGTTGGTGAGTTGATCGGCGGCGGGACTGGCGCCGAAGAGGCGGTTGCGCACGACGCCGATGCGCGCACCCTTCAGGCCGTTCGGATCGAGGAACGCCGCGTAGTCTCGAGAACCCTTCGTCATGCTGTTCGCGGTCGGCGGATCGGCCGGATCCGAACCGGTCATCGCGCCGAGCAGGGCAGCCGCATCCGCCACGGTGCGCGCCATCGGCCCGGCCGTGTCCTGACTGTGGGAAATCGGGACGATGCCGGTGCGGCTCAGGAGGCCGAGCGTCGGTTTGATGCCGACGAGCGAGTTGTTGTTCGACGGCGACACGATCGAACCGTCGGTTTCGGTGCCGACCGCCACGGCGCACAAACTGGCTGCGGCGGCAGCGCCCGAGCCCGAGCTCGATCCGGACGGGTTCCGATCGAGCGCGTAGGGATTTTTCGTCTGGCCGCCGCGTCCGCTCCAGCCGCTCGTCGAATGCGTCGAACGAAAGTTCGCCCACTCGCTCAAGTTCGTCTTTCCGAGGATCACCACTCCCGCCTCGCGCAGGCGTTGGACGATGAACGCGTCGGCGGGCGGCGTGGCGCCCTCGAGCGCCGCCGATCCGGCAGTCGTCTTCATGTGGTCCGCGGTAGCGATGTTGTCCTTGATCAGCACCGGAATGCCGTGCAGCGGACCTCGCGCGCCTCGGGTCTTGCGCTCGGCGTCGAGTCGGTCCGCAATCGCCAGGGCATCGGGATTGATCTCGATGACGCTGTGGAGCTCGGGACCATGTCGATCGATCGCCTCGATGCGGGAGAGGTATTTTTCGGCGATTGAGCGCGCGGTCTCCTTCCCCGTCTGCATGCGTTGCTGCAGATCGGCGACGGTCGCTTCCTCGAGATCGAGCGCCGGCCTCGCTGGCGTCTGGGCCGACGCCGCGGCGACGGCGAGCACGGCAATCGCGATGATGTGAGACACGCGAAACATGCGAATCCTTTCTCGTGCGAGACGTTCGCCTAAAGCTTTTAGCAGCTACGGGCCACCTTTGTCACGAAGAACGGAGAACACGGAGAACACGAAGACCATCCAGCTTGGAAGTTGGAAGAGGCGGATTCAGGGCCGTGATCCGTTTTTGTGATCTTCGTGTTCTTCGTGATGAAGGGGCCTGCGCCGAGACGGCAGGACTGAAGTCCTGCGCCACGAAGACGACAATGTGCAAAATGATAGATCGCGCGTCAGACCTTGGAGGCGTGCGTCGCCTCGGCGATGAAGCGCTCGACGTCCGCGGCTGGCCGCGCGCCGGTCGTGCGGGCGACCTCGCGTCCGCCCGAGAAGACGGCGAGCGTCGGGATCGATCGGATGCCGAAGCGCTCACCCAGGTCGGTGCACACGTCGGTATTCACCTTCACCACGAGCCAGCGTCCGGCGTTGCGGGCCGCCACTTTCTCGAGCTCCGGCGCCACCATCCGGCACGGTCCGCACCACGGCGCCCAGTAGTCGACGATCACCGGAATCGAGGCGGCGGCAATCAGGCGATCGAAATCGGCGGAGCTGCGAATCTCGAGCGGAACCGCGGGTGCGGTCAGCGTGGTCTTGCACTTGCCGCAGCGAACCGTGTCGCCGAGCCGGTTGTAGGCCAGCCGGTTCTTTTGTCCGCATGAAGGACACACGACGACGAGGCCGCGGTCGTCGAGGTCGGCGCTCAGTGCCATGCTTCGTCATTTTATACGATGCCGCGCGAGCCCTGCCGAGGCATCGGCGGACGCCTCAGGAGTGGGCGCGCCGCGTCTTCTGCGGCTTCTTCTTCCGCGTTGGCGGCCCGCTTGGCGCGGGCGCGCCGGCCAGACGATCGGCGAGCAGCCCGACGCTCAACGCGTACGAATGCGCGCAGTTGTAGGCGAGCAGTGCGTCGTAGTTGGCATAAACGAGGAAATGGCGCGTCGTGCCAGAGACGAGCGCCGCATCGGGCATCGACGAGGGAAGCGCCTTGCCGTTCGGCGCGCGGACGCCGAGCGCGCGCCAGCGCTGCACCGGCAGCGACACCGTCATGTCGCGCGTCGCGTGGCAGCCGCCGTCGCGCCGCGCCACGGTGTTGACGATCGTCCGTGCCGCCGCGGGCGACACCTTCACTTCCCGTCCCCACGAGGCGCCCGCCGTCCAACCGTGGCCGACGAGATAGTTGGCGATCGAGGCGAACACGTCGGCCGGTGTGGACCAGATGTCGCGCAGACCATCGCCGTCGTAATCCTCGGCGAAGTCGAGATAGCTCGATGGCATGAACTGCAGCTGTCCCATCGCGCCGGCCCAGGACCCTTTCATGTGCGCGAAATCGATGTCGCCGCGATTCAAGATCTCGAGCGCATCGAACAGCTCGCCGCGGAAAAAGGCGGCGCGCCGGGGATCCCACGCCAGCGTGGCGAGCGCGCTGATCGTCGGCCGCACACCGCTGAAGCGTCCGAAGTTCGATTCCATGCCCCAGATGCCGGCGATGATGTGCGGGTCCACGCCGTAGCCGTCGCCGATTTCCGCGAGCAGCGGGCGGTGGGCGGCGAAGCGATCCTGACCAGTGGCGACGAGCTTCGGCGTCAGAATGCGCGAAATGTACTGCTCGAGCGAAAAAACGGTCTCGGCTTGCGCTCGATCGCGCTCGAGCACCACCGGCACCGGCTCGGGAATGTCGGCGAGCGCTTCGTCCACGATCTCGGGGCGGATGCCGCGCGCGAGCGCGTCCGCGCGGACGGTGGCGAGCCAGTCGGCGAACGAGGGCCGCGTCGGCTCCGTTTCCGCCGTTTGCGCGGGTGCCGGCGCTGGAGTCGGCGTAGTCTGCACGGGCGGCGGCGTGGGCACCGCCGGTGTCTGCGCCCCAGGGATCGCACCGGTCAACACGAGGGCGAGGATCGCGGCTCTCACGTTCGCAGTTTACAACCGTTCTCGTGCGCACAGCGCACTTCATCGATCGTTGAACCACGAGGGGACGAAATCACGATGAGAATTTGCCACAGAGACACGAAGGCACAGAGAGGCCACGTGCATTCGACGGGCCGGCCTGCGAGGCAGGCCGGCTAGCGCGATCGGATCGGGTCGGTTCACGAACCGGCCACGATACTGATGGTTCGCGAACCGGCCCGAGTCCGATCGCGCGCGTCGCGGAGCGACGCCCGTCGAATCGGTGCAACGGCGCTTGGGCTCGTGCTGGCGCGAACGCGGCGTGGAAAATCAGACTCTCAGTGCGCGGCGACCGGAGGCGCGCCGCGGCGGGGGCGTTTCATCAGCAGCACCAGCGGAATCAAGACGACGAACAGGAATCCGAGCAGCCGAAACAGGCTCACGAACGACACCATCGTCGCCTGTTGCTGCACCATGCCGAACAGCGCGCCGTAGGCGCGGTTCGTGGCGGTCGTCGGATCGGCGCCGGCCGCCATCATCGCGGCACGGGTCTGCGCGAGCATCGCCCGTGCGGCGGGATCGTAGGCGGTGACGTTCGAGCCGAGCACGGACGTGACCATCTGCTGCTGGCGCGCGAGCATCGTGCCGGTCATCGCGATGCCGATGCTGCCGCCGATGTTGCGCATCAGATTGAACAGGCTCGTCGCGTTGCCCATCCGCTCGCGCGGAATCGCGTTCATCGTCACCGTCGTGAGCGGAACGAAGAGCAGCGACATCCCGACGCCTTGAATCAGCTGCGGCCAGAAGATGTCCCAGTAGCCCGCCTGCAGATTCAGGTCGCCGAGCCAGATCAGCGTGAGGCCGCCGACGAAGAAGCCTGCGGCGAGCAGCTTCCGGTTGTCGAAGCGTCCGGTCATGATGCCGGTCAGCGGCATCATCACAAACGACCCGATGCCGCGCGGGGCCATTGCGACGCCCGCCTGCAGCGCCGGGTACCCGAGCACCGTCTGCAGCATGATCGGCAGCAGCACCATGCTGCCATACAGCACGAACCCGACGACGGTCATCAGGAACACGCCGACGGCATAGCTGCGCTCCTTGAACACGCGAAGATCGACGACCGGGTCGTCGGTCATCAGCTCGTGAATGACGAGTCCGATCAGCGTGGCGGCGGAGATCACGGCCAGCACGGTGATCATGTGTGAGCCGAACCAGTCCTCTTCCTGACCCTTGTCGAGCACGATCTGCAGCGCGCCGATGCCGACCGCGAGCATGCCGATCCCCCAGTAGTCGACTTTGCGCGACTCAGCGCCGCGCAGGTAAGGTGGATCGAAAATGTACAGCTTGGTCATGATGATCGACGCAATGCCGACCGGCAGGTTGATGTAAAAAACCCATCGCCAGCTGTAGCTGTCGGTCAGATAACCGCCGAGCACAGGACCGAGAATCGGGGCGACGACGATGCCGAGCGCCCAAAAGGCCATGGCCTTGCCACGCTCGTGCGGCGGGAACGCTTCGAGCAGCACGGCCTGTGACAGCGGCTGGAGTGCACCGCCGGTGGCACCCTGCATGACGCGAAACAGGATCAACATCGGCAGCGTCGGAGCCAGCCCGCATAGAAACGACGCGAGTGTGAAGCCGGTGACCGAGATCATCAGCAGACGTTTGCGGCCGAACACGGTGGCGAGCCAACCGGTCATCGGCAGGATGATGGCGTTGGCCACGAGATACGACGTCAGCGCCCACGTCGCTTCGTCGATGCTCGCCGACAGACTGCCGGCGATGTGGGGCAGCGACACGTTCACGACGGTGGTGTCGAGCACCTCCATGAACGTGGCGAACATCACCGAGAGGGCGATGAGCCAGGGATTGATGTGTCGCTGCGGTTCGGTCACAGGAAACTCTCCACCACGGCAGGTCACGGAGGCAGGAGACGCAATGACGGGGAAAGGTCTCCGCGTGACGGAAGGAGAACCTGTCATGGGGACAGGTCTCCGCGTGACTCAAGGAGACCTGTCCCCGACTATTTCAAGTACACCGTCGGCGTCACCGATAAGCCCGGACGCAACAAATGATCCGGATCCTGGCCGGGCTCGAGCACGATCTTGACCGGCACGCGCTGCACGACCTTCACGTAGTTGCCCGTTGCGTTCTCCGGCGGCAACAGACTGAACCGCGCGCCGGTTGCGGCGGCGAGGCTGTCCACGTGGCCTTTGAACTCCTTGCCGCCGTACGCGTCCACCGTCACCGTTGCCCGCTGCCCGGGACGCATGTGCGTCAGCTGCGTCTCCTTGAAGTTCGCGATGATCCAGACATCCTGCAGCGGAATCAACGCCATCAACGGCTGGCCCGCCTGTACGATCTGGCCCACCTCCGCTATCTTGCGACTGACAATGCCGCTGACGGGCGCGCGGATGCTGGCGTACTGCAGATTCAGCTCGGCTTGATCGAGAGCCGCCTTCGCCTGCTGGATGCGCGCCTGCGCCGAGCTGGCCCGCGCGCGCATGGCCGTGACCTGTTCGGGGCCGGTCTGCGCCGTGCGGACGCCCGCCTGCGCCTGCTGCTCACCGGCCTTCGCCTGCACGAGCTTGCTCTCCGCGACGCGAATGCCCGCTTCGGCCTCGGTGATCTGCGATTTCGATGAATCGGCGCTGGCCCGTTGCGCATCCGCTGCCGCCACTGCGGCGTCGAACTGCTGTTGCGGCACCTCGTCCTTCGCGAGCAGCCCACGCAGCCGCTCGACGTCGCGCGCCGCTTTCGTCGCATTCGCCTCCGCCTCGCGGAGCTTCGCCTGTGCGGTCACGAGCCGCGCGTGTGCGGCGTCGATCTCCTTCTGCGCGGACTCGGTCTCTGCACGCGCCTGTTCGAGCGAGCCCTGCGCCGACGTCACGTTGCCCTTCGTCGTGGTCGTCGTGATCGGGACGTTGCTCTGCGCGGCGATCGCAGCCGCTTCGGCGTCGGCCAGCTCCGCACGCGCCTTGTCGCACGCGACCTGATAGTCGCGCGGATCCAGTTGGACCAGTACGGTGTCGGCCGCGACCTGCTGGTTGTCGACGACGTTGACGTGCAGGATCGTGCCGCCGACGCGCGCGGCGATCTGCGTCACGTGCGCTTCCACCTGCGCGTCGTCGGTGCTCTCGCGTCCCGACGTGAGGAACAGCCAGAGGACGACGCCGGCGATCGCGACGAGCAGGACGCCCACGCCGATCCGGAAGCGAGGGTGACTGGTAAACGAAGCCATCAGCGGGAGCCTCCCATGTACTGTCGCAGCAGTTCTTCGCCGGTGCCGATGCCGCGGATCAACGCGCCCTTCGCCAGGTCGTAGCCATAGAGCGCCGAAATGTACTGTTCGTTGGCGACGGCGACCGCTTCCTGCGCCTGCACGACCTCGATATTGCTCGCCACACCGGCCGCGAACCGATCGCGCGACTGAACGAGCTGCTGCGCCGCGAGGTCGCGCGCCTTGGTCGCGACCTGCAGCTGCTGGCCGGTGGCCTGCAGGTCCAGGAACGCCGTGCGGACATCGTAGTAGATGCCGGCTTTCAGATCGTCGGCTTCGGTGCGACGCTGCCGGATGTCGGCGTCGGCCTCGAGCAGACGGCCCTGCGTTTTGCCACCCTGGAAGATCGGCACGTTGACGCCGCCGACGAGCGTGTAGGTGGCCTGGGCGCCGCTCACGGACAAACCGATCGTGCCGTAGTCCGCGTTGACGTGCACGGACGGCAGCGCCTCGCCGATGACGGCCTGTCGCGTCGCCTCGGCCGCGCGCACGCGCTCGAGCGCCGCCTGATACTCGGCCCGATTGGCATACGCCTGCTCGACCGCCTCGTCGAGCGTGAGATCCGGCTTCGGCAGGTCAGGCACGTTCGGGTCGAGCGTGAAGGCCTGACCGACCGGCAGGCCGATGGCGCGCGCCAGCTGCAGCTTGGCTTTCTCGAAGTCGTTGGCGGTGATCGTCGATCGCTGAGTTTCGCTGTTCAGCTCCACCTCGGCCCGCAGCACGTCGATCCCCGCCACGATGCCGCCCTGCTTCAGGTCGACGGCCTGATTGTAGAGGGTGCGCGCGGTCTCTTCCTGCGCGCGCGCGGCATCGGCCCGCGCTGAGGCGGCGAGCGCCTGGATGTAGAGCGTCGCGGCGACGTGAATCACAAACGCACGCGCGCCCTGATAGGTATGACGCGCGGCAGAGAGATTGTGCGCCTCCGACCGCGCATCGTTGATCGCGCCGAAGTCGAGCACCGACTGCGAGAGATAGACGCGCGCGTCGAACACGTTGAAGGGCCCGACGATGCTCGGAATGTCGGCGAAGGGGCCGCCGATCGTCGACCCGAACCCGAACGCGGCGAGGTTGATCTTCTCTCGCGTCTCGCTGACGCGGCCGTTCACATTGGGCAGCAGCTCGCTGAGCATCCGCCATCGCGCGCCTGCCGCGCGGCCGATCTCCTGTTCGGCGGTGAGGACCCCGAGGTTGTGATCCAGCGCGCGCCGGATGGCATCCACCACGTTGATCGAGATCGTGTCCGCGGTTCTGACGCCGGATGGAACGCCGCCCAGGAAGATGGACGCCGGCGGCGTCGTCAGCGAGGATCGGCTGGTCGGCGTCTGGCTGGCTGGCATCGGCGGCCCTTGCGCCGCGGCTCCCGCGGGGAAGCCGGCGCCGGCAGCGGTCAACATCAGGAGCAGCGGTACGGCTCTCACGAATTCATCTCACTCTCCCATAGGACGGCGCTCGACGGGAGGGCGTGACGAAAGCCGGTCGAGGCAGCCGCCGCAGGCGTTGCGATCGTGACTGATCGCAAACTCTTAGACTACTACGCGCCCGGGCGGATCGAGCAACTGTGAGTCCCAGCAACCGATGATCCATTCCGTTCGTCTAAAACTGCCGATGTCACGTCATGTAATCGCGGGACTGTCGCTGATGGCCTGCAGCGCGTTCGTCGTCTCCGCCGGTGCGCAGTCCGCGCTCTCCGGATCGCCGATCACCATTGCCCGCGCGGCCGGCCGTATCACGATCGATGGCGACCTTTCCGACGACGGCTGGCGGAACGCGACGAAGGTCGAGAAGTGGTACGAGACCAATCCGGGCGACAACACCGAGCCGAAGGTGCACAACGTCGGCTATCTGACGTACGACGACACGTACTTCTACGCGGGCTTCGAGTTCGACGATCCCGATCCGGGTGCGCTCCGGGCCCCGTTTGCCGACCGCGACAACGTGCCGTCGTACACCGATTACGGCGGCGTGATCCTCGACACGCGCAACGACGGCAAGACCGCCCTCATCCTGGTCGCGAACCCGCACAACATCCAATACGACTCGATCACCGACGATGCGACGGGTGAGGATTCGTCGCCCGACTTCTTCTGGGAATCGGCGGCGAAAATCACCACGCGGGGCTGGACGCTCGAGATGCGCGTGCCGTTCTCGTCGCTGAGGTACAAGAACGTCGATCCGCAATCGTGGGGGATCATGTTGTACCGCAACTATCCACGAAGCTTCCGCTATCAGTTTTTCTCGGCGGTCCTGCCCCGCGGCGGCAACTGTTTCATCTGCCGGGCGAATACGTTGAAGGGCCTCGAGCATCTCCCCTCCGGCGGCCACTTCGTCGTCGCGCCCTATGCGAGCGCGAGCGATACGGCGCATCCGGTGGGCGAGCTCGGCACGCCGCTGCGCGGCGATCCGGTGCAATCGCACATCGGCGTGGATCTGAAGTGGACGCCGAACGCCGACAACGCCGTGGACCTGACGGTGAAGCCCGATTTCTCGCAGGTCGAATCCGACACGGCGCAGATTTCGGCGAACGAACGCTTCGCGCTGTTCTTTCCCGAGAAGCGGCCATTCTTCCTGGAGAACGTCAATTTGTTTTCGACGCCGATCCAGGCCATCTACACGCGGCGGATTACCGCGCCCAACTGGGGCGCCCGCGTGACCGGGAAAGAAGCGGGCGTCGGCTACACCGTGCTCGTGGCGGAAGACGAAGGCGGCGGCAGCACGATCATCCCCGGGCCGACCGCCTCGACGCTCGCTCCGCAGGACGTCGCGTCCACCGTGGTCGTCGCGCGGCTGAAAAAAGATCTGAAGGAATCGTTCGTGGGCCTGGTGCTGACGGACCGGCAGGCGCGCGAGGGGAACAGCCACAATCTGGTGATCGGCCCGGACCTGCAGTGGCGTCACGACGGGCGCGACACCGTCACCGCACAGCTGCTGGTGAGCGACACGCGCACGCCGGTGCGGCCGGACCTCGCCGCTGAGTGGACCGGCCAGACGCTCGACGGACATGCGGCGCAGGCGCAGTTTGCGCACAACACGACGCACTTCGATCTCACCGGCGTTTACAAAGATATCGGCAACGGGTTTCGCGCGGACACCGGGTTCGTGCCGCAGGTGGGCTACCGCGACACCTACGTCGAGAGCGGCTACACGGTGCATCCGACGGGCTTCCTCTCGCGCGTGCGCACGTGGTTCTACGCCGACCGGCAGATCGATCTGGCCGGCGCGACGATCCTGCGCCAGGTGCGGCCGAGCATCGGGATGGATGCGCGCGGCAACTCGTTCATGCAGTTTCAGTACTCGAACGACGAAGTCCGCAGCGGCGCCCGGACGTTTCCGCGGCAGCAGTTTCTGTTCACCGCCAACACGAGCCCGTCGCGCGTCGTGTCGCAGCTGGCCGTGGACGGCTGGGTCGGGCAGGAGGTTGATTTCGCGAACTCGCGGCTCGGACACGGCGCGACGGTCAACCTGAGCGCGTCGCTGCAGCCGACCAATCATCTCGAGCTTGCGCTGATTCAGGATCAGCGGTGGCTGAACGTGCAGACTCCGGGCGGCACGGCGGAGCGGCTATTCGTCGAGCGCATCTCGCGCTTGAAGAGCACGTACACGTTCACGGCGCGCAGCTTCGCGCGCGTGATCGTGCAGTACGTGTCCACCGACCGCGCGCCGCTGTTGTATCTGAGCCCCGTCTCGGCGGCCGACGGCACGCTGTCGGCCACGGCGCTCTTCGCGTACAAGCTGAATTGGCAGTCGGTGCTGTTTGTCGGCTACGGCGATGACCGCGAGCTGTCGGATCTGAATCGCCTCGAGCCGGCCGACCGCCAGTTCTTCGTCAAGCTCTCGTACGCCTTCCAGCGATAGAGCTGTTTCACATTCGGTGTAGCGCGAAGGCTTCAGCCGAGCGGTGACCTCACTGCCGGTTGACTCGTTATTACACATAGTGTATAAACACGCGTATGTCCGCCGCACAGAGGATCCGATGACGCCGCCCGACGCCCCAGAAGCCCCTCCGGATCATTACCGTCGCGCGCTCGAGGCCGCCGTCCGCGAATACGAAGCGCTGGGCGCACAGCGCCGCGACATCGACACACGCCTGTCGCAACTCGCGCAGTCGATCGGCACACTCACGCGCCTCATCGGGCTGACGCCGACCGTCCCGCTCGGGCTGACTGACGCCTGCCGCCTCGTGCTGCGCGGCGGCACACCGATGACGCCGCTCGACGTGCGCGATCGGCTGCTCGCCATCGGCGTCGATCTCTCGATTTACTCGAGCGATCTCGCCGTGATTCACACCGTGTTGAAGCGGCTGAACGAGGCGGGCGAAATACGCCTGATACCGCGCGCGGCCGGCAAGCACGCATATCTCTGGCAGCACCCGCCGACCGCCCTTGGGCTCGGGCCCGAGATCGCGCAGTTCGTCCGCGAGCTGGAGGAATCCGGCAAGAAGGTCGTCGTCGTTCACGTACCGAAAACGAAGCCGCCGTCACGGCCGCGGAGGGGATCGAAATGACAGTGGACGTGCGCCGCCGGTTTTTCGCCGAGGAGCTCGAGGCCGTGTGCCGTCTGAAATCGCCGGCGCTCGTCGACGCGTTCGCGGCCGTACCGCGCGAACAGTTCCTGCGCCCCGGACCGTGGACCGTGCTGGCTGAGGCGGACTACTCAGGCGGCGCGACCGGCGGTGCGGTCGGCGCCGGCGCGCCAACGCGGCTGACGCCAGACGATGATCCGGCTCGCGTGTATCACAACATCGCCGTCGCGATCGATCCGTCGCGGCAGCTGTTCAACGGTCAGCCCGGCACGCTGGCGGTCTTCATCGACGCGCTCGCCCTCACGCCGGGCGCCCGCGTGCTGCACGTCGGCTGCGGCCTCGGCTATTACACGGCGGTGATGGCGCACTGCGTCGGCCCCACCGGCCGCGTCGTCGCTTTTGAGATCGATGCGACGCTCGCGGCGGAAGCGCGGCAGAATCTGGCGTCGACGCCGTGGGTGGAAGTGCGCCACCAGGATGCGTCGCAGCCGCTGGGCGAGATGTTCGACGCGATCCTCGTGAACGCCGGCGTGACGCATCCGCTGAACACATGGCTCGACGCGCTCGCGCCAGGCGGCCGGATCGTGCTGCCGTTGACCGCGACGATGCCGGCAATGGGATCCAGGATCGGCAAGGGCCTCGTCTTCGCGCTGACGCAGACGACTACCGGTGATTATGCGGCGCGTGTGCTCTCGGTTGTTGCCATCTATTCGGCGGAGGCGCTGCGAGACGACACGTTGAACGGGACGATCGGCACCGCGCTGATGGCGGGTCCGATGAGGTGGAATGGAATCACGCGCCTGCGCCGCGACGCGCACGAAGCGGGCGAGTCGTGCTGGCTGCACGGCCCGGCGTTCTGTTTCGCGAACGCATGAGGGCGGGGAAGCGCGGGATGGGCTGGACGGGCAGGATGGGCGGGAGGGGCCCTTCCTGCCTCAGAATAGAAGAATGCCACACCTCTTCGAACCACTTCGCCTCAGGGACCTCACGCTCGCTAACCGGATCTTTGTCTCGCCGATGTGTCAATACTCGAGCGTCGACGGCTTTTCCAACGACTGGCATTTCGTTCACCTGGCGAGCCGCGCCGTCGGTGGCGCGGCGCTCGTGTTCACGGAAGCGTCCGCCGTCACGTCAGACGGCCGCATCAGCCCGGACGATCTCGGCATCTGGGACGACGCCCACGTCTACGGCTTGGCTCGGATCGTCCATTTCGTCCACGGGCAGGGAAGCGCAGCCGGGATACAGCTTGCGCACGCCGGCCGGAAGGGCAGCACGAAGCGGCCATGGGATGGGCAGGGCCGCATCTCGCCGGAGGACGGTGGGTGGACACCGGTCGGTCCCACCGATGAGCCGTTCGCGGACGGATATCCGGTGCCGCATGCCCTGACGCTCGACGAGATTCCGCTGATCGTGGCGGCGTTCCGCGCCGCCGCGCAACGCGCCCTCGATGCGGGCTTCGACCTTGTCGAGCTGCACGGCGCGCACGGCTACCTGATCCACGAATTTCTGTCGCCGCTGTCGAATCAGCGCACGGACGCGTACGGCGGGTCGTTCGACAATCGCATCCGTCTGTGTCTGGAAATCGTCGACGCGGTCCGCGCGGTCTGGCCGGAGCGGCTGCCGCTGTTCGTCCGTTTGTCCGCCACCGACTGGACTGAGGGTGGGTGGAATGTCGAACAGTCCGTCAGATTGTCGCGGCGGCTGCGCGAACATGGCGTCGATCTGATCGACTGCTCGAGCGGCGGCAACGTGTCGCACGCGCAGATTCCGATCGGTCCAGCCTATCAAGTGCCGTTCGCCGCGCAGATCAAACGCGAAGCGGGCATCGCCACCGGGGCTGTGGGGATGATCACGACGGCCGAGCAGGCCGACGTCATCATCCGTCGCGGCGACGCAGACGCCATCCTGCTCGCGCGCGAGATGCTGCGCGATCCGTATTTCGCTCTGCGCGCGGCCCGCGAGCTCGGCCACCGGGTCCCGTGGCCGGCGCAGTACATGCGCGCCGCCGCTCACGGCACACCGGCGCGACACTGACGGGATTCGGGATTCGGGATTCGGGGTTTGGGATTCGGGATTCGGGATTCGGGATTCGGGATTCGTGGGATTCGCGGGGGATTCGCACGATTCGTGGCGATCTGGGATTCGCCCGACCGCTGCCAAGGGTCGTTGAGATTCGGGCGCGGCGATTCATGCAAATCCCAAATCCCGAATCCCCAATCCCGACCATCGTATGATCAAAAGGTGCGCGCGCTCCTCGTCGAAGACGACGCGACCATCGCGGAATTCGTGATGCGCGGCCTGCGCGAGGCGGGCTTCGGGGTCGATCATGCCGGCGACGGCGAGGCAGGTTTCGAGCTGGCGCAGACGCAGCCGTACGACGTCGCCATCGTCGACCTGATGCTGCCCAAGCGCGACGGGCTGTCGGTGATCGAAGCGATGCGGCGCGCCGGCATCGCGACGCCGGTGCTGATTCTCAGCGCGCGCCGGTCGGTGGACGATCGCGTCCGCGGTCTGCAGTCTGGCGGAGACGACTACCTGACCAAACCGTTCGCCTTCGCCGAGCTGCTCGCCCGCGTGCAGGCGCTGGTGCGGCGCGCTTCACGTGCGCCGGAGCCGACGACGCTGACGTTCGATGATCTGGTGCTCGATCTCCTGTCGCGCCGCGTCACGCGCGGCGGCACCGTGCTCGACCTGCGCCCGCGCGAATTCGCGCTGCTCGAATATCTGATGCGCAATGCGCGCAAGGTGGTCTCGAAGACGATGATCCTGTCGCATGTGTGGGACTACAGCTTCGACCCGCAGACGAACATCGTCGACGTGCTGATCAGCCGCCTGCGCGAGAAGATGGATCGGCCGTTCGAGCACAAGCTGCTGCACACGGTCCGCGGCGTCGGGTATGTCATCCGTTGAGAAAAGGGGCCGTACCCCTTTTTCGCCCGACGAAGCCGAAAAAGGGGTACGGCCCCTTTTCCAGCGCGCGTTCGGGCTGCGGCTGGCGCTGTGGTATGCGACGTTGTTCGTGGTGGGCTCGCTCGCGATCGTGTTCCTCACTTATTACCTGACCGCCGCGTCCCTCGCGCAGCGCGACCGCCAGATCATCAACGCGAAACTGGGGCAGTACTCGTCGGTGTACGCGAACGGCGGCATTCAGGCGCTCGCCGACACCGTGCGCGCGGAGCAGCGCGTGGCGCCCGAGCGGCTGTACGTCCGGGTCGCCAATCGCGGTGAGGAAGCGCTGGTCCTCAGCATGCCGGAGGGGTGGGACCCGGCGACGCTCGAGACCGCCTCGGCGCATCTGCTCGACGGGACGCTGGTCGAAGTGGGAAAGAGCACCGAGGCGCGTGACGATCTCCTCGCGCGCTTCCGCGCCGCGCTCGGCCTCGTCACGTTGTCGATCGTCGTCATCGCGCTCAGCGGCGGATTGCTCGCGACGCGCACTGCCCTGCAGCCGATCCGCCGGTTGGCGGACGCCGTGCGCCGCATTATCCGCACTGGACGCACCGACGCGCGCGTGCCGCTCGAAGGCACCGGCGATGCGCTCGACGAGCTGACGGATCTGTTCAACGCCATGCTCGACACGATCGAAGGGCTCGTGACCGCGATGCGCGGTGCGCTCGACAATGTGTCGCACGATCTCCGCACGCCGCTCACGCACCTGCGCGGCACGGCGGAACTGGCGCTCGCCGCACCGCCAGACCTCGATCGCTGCCGCGAGGCGCTGGCCGATTGCGTCGAGGAGTCGGACCGTGTGCTCGTCATGCTCAACACGTTGATGGACATCTCGGAAGCCGAGAGCGGTACGCTGCGTCTTCAACGCGAGCCTGTGTCGCTGCGCCAGGTCGTGGATCGCGCCTTCGATCTTTACCGCGACGTCGCTGACGCGAAGGGCGTGACGCTCACGGTTGCCGATCGCGCCGGGGCAGGGCGCTTCGCCGCGGGCAGCGCTCGAGCGGTGTCCGGCCGCTCGTCGCCCGACGCGCGCGCCGTCGGTGCCGGGCCGGGCGATCCGGCAGACGCCGACCTCCTGGTCTCCGGCGATCGAACGCGACTCGAGCAGGTCGCCGCGAATCTCATCGACAACGCGGTGAAGTACACGCCGCCCGGCGGCCGTGTGGACGCCGAGATCGTGCGCGACGACGGCCGCGCGCTCTTGCGCGTGCGCGACACCGGCGCAGGCATCCCGCCCAATGAGATGCCCCGCATCTGGGATCGGTTGTTCCGCGGCGATACGAGCCGCACCGAACGCGGCCTCGGCCTCGGCCTCAGCCTCGTCAAAGCGATCGTCGAAGCCCACGGCGGCACCGTCGACGTCGCCAGCGACGCCGGAAGCGGCTCGACGTTTACGGTTTCTTTGCCGTTGGCCGATTCGCTCGGCTAAAGCCTTCGCGCTACAGGGACTCATTCATCGCTCGCTTCAAGCCCTCGCGCCAGCACCACTCCAGCACTCAGCACTCCAGCACTCAGCACCCCAGCACTCAGCACCCCAGCACTCAGCAACCCAGCACTCCAGCACCCAGCACCCCAGCACCTCTTTCAACCTTTCACCCTTGTAATGTTCCTGTTACGGCCTGGAAAGGTGGTGTGCCGTCTAATCAAATGAACGAAAGGACGGAACTCCATGAGTGAACAACCCACACCAACCGAGCGATTGAGCCGGCGGGCGACGCGAATGATCGGCGCCGCCGTTGCCGGCCTGCTGCTGCTGACCGGCGCGGCGTATCACGGCATCTCGACCGACACGCATGCCGCCGCCAGCGCCATTCCGGCCGTCTCGACGCCGATTCAACACGCTATCACCGGCAGCCGCGACTCCTACGCCGACGTCGTCAACGTCGTGTCGCCTGCCGTGGTGACGATCCGGACGGAAGGTAAGGCCAGGATGTCGCCGACCGAGTTTCAGGGCGACGACCTGCTGCGCCGCTTTTTCGGTGATCAGTTCGATCAAGGCGATCAGCCGGGCCGCGGCCGGCGTCAGCCCCGCGGGCCCAAGCAGCGCGCTCTCGGGTCGGGCGTGATCGTCAGCAGCGACGGCTACATCATGACGAACTACCACGTGGTCGAAAACGCAGACCAGATCACGGTCGAAACCATCGACGATCGCAGCTTCTCTGCGAAGGTCATCGGCACCGACAAGCCGAGCGACCTCGCGCTGCTGAAAGTCTCGGCGACCGATTTGCACCCGGTCGCGCTCGGCAACTCGGACGCCGTCAAGGTCGGCGACGTGGTCCTGGCGGTCGGCAACCCGCTCGGCATCGGCCAGACCGTGACGATGGGCATCATCAGCGCCAAAGGGCGGTCGACGGCCGTCGGCGACGGCAGCTACGAAGATTTTCTGCAGACCGACGCGCCGATCAACCACGGCAACTCGGGCGGCGCGCTCGTGAACACCAAGGGTGAGCTCGTCGGCATCAACTCGCAGATTCTGTCGAACTCTGACGGCAACATCGGCATCGGCTTCGCGATTCCCACCAACATGGCCCATCACGTGATGGATCAGCTGCGGACCAACGGCAAAGTGACGCGCTCGCAGCTGGGCGTGACGGTGCAGCAGGTGAGTGAGGACATGGCGCAGAGCCTCGGCCTGAAGCACGCGGGTGGCGCGATTGTCGCGTCCGTGACGAAGGGGAGCGCGGCCGAGCGCGCCGGCATCAAGCAGGGCGACGTCATCGAGTCGTTCAACGGACAGCCGGTGCACGACTTCAACTCGCTCAGGAATCATGTGGCCGACACGGCGCCGGGCACCAGCGCAACCGTGGCGATCGTGCGCGACGGCGCCGAGAAGTCGCTGACGGTGAAGCTGGAAGAGGCGAGCCCTGAGAAGGTGGCGCGCAACGATGGCGGCGAATCCAAAGGCGACACCACGGCGCTCGGTATCGCCGTCTCGCCGCTCACGCCGGAGCTCGCCAACCGGCTCGGCGTGGACACGGACGCGAAGGGCGTGGTCGTCGAGGACGTGAATCCTGACGGCCGTGCCGCCGACGCGGGTCTCCAACCGGGCGATGTCATCGCGCAAGTGAATCGTCGTCCGGTGCAGTCGGTCGAGGATCTCCGGTCGGCGGTGAAGAACGGCGGCGACAAGCCGGTGCTGCTGCTCATCAACCGCAAGGGGACGGAAATCTTCGTGACGGTGCGGCCGGCGAACGGGTAGGCAGGGATCAGGGATCAGGGTAGGGCAAGGGGCAACATGCCCTTTGCCCCTACGTCTTTGTCTCTCCGGTCAGCTCCCAGCAGCTCTCCGACCGCTTGCAGCGGCTCGATGCGGTCGGCGGCTGCCTTGACCGTCACCATGATCGGCACGGCGAGCAGCAGCCCCCACGGTCCCCATAACCATCCCCAAAAGAGCAGCGAGACAAAGACGGCGACGGTGTTCAGCTCGCCGGCGCGGCTGGCGAGCCACGGCGTGAGGACGTTGCCTTCGATGAAGGCGACGAGCGATGCGACGGCGCCCGCTGCGATCGTCAGCTCCATCGTCTTGAACTGCAAAAACGCGGTGAGCGTGATCAGCGCGATAGCGAGGCTGGGGCCCGCAAATGGCAGCACGTTCAAAACGCCCGCGACGATGCCCCACACGGCGGGATTGTGAACGCCCAAGAGCGACAGTCCGACGCCGGTCCCGCCGGCGACGAGCAGGCTGATGAACAGTCGGACGATCAGATATCGCTCAATCTGTTCGTCGATGGCGCGCAATACGTCTACCGTGATTTTGCGCTGCTCGAAACGCGGTCCGGCCAGCTTCACGATCTTCCGTTTGAACAGATCCCCGGCGACCAGCATGAGAAACGTGAGCACCACGACGATCGATGTGCCGAGACTCAGGCCGGCCGCCCCGCGCACCCTGCGCGCGAGGTACGTCCGCACGCTGAACGGCGGCGGCACCACCACGATGCGCTGGACGCCCGGCGCAACCGGGGCGTCCGCCGCGGCGGCCCGCTGTTCCTCTTCGACGGCATGGCGCAGGCGATCGAGGATGCCGGGCTCCCGTTGGTGGCCGCGCCGGCCATCCTCGACCATGCGCTGAATATCGGCGATTGTTCGCGGCAGGTCGTCGAGAAAACTGACAACTTGATCACGCACTGTGCGCGCGATAAAGACACCGGCGACGGCGAGCAGCACGTAGACGAGGAGCGCCGCAACGACCCGTGGGAGGTGCCAGGCCATCAGGCGCTTCACAAACGGCCCCAACGCATAGGCCAGCAGAAGGCTCACCAGCACCGGCACGCACACCGCCGCCGTCTCGTGCAATCCAAACAACGCCGCCGCTCCGGCGATGATGACGAGCGGATCAGCGCTTACATGCAATTCGCGAACGTGGGCGAGTGGTGCCTCGCTGTCGGTCACGGCGGCCCTTGGCGATCAGGGTGAGGGGTCTCCATATCGGTTGCTGAGACCATCCCCGTATCAATTCGTGTACCATATGGCCTCTATGCAGTTCGGCGGCGTCTTCTCCGTCCTTCCCACTCCCTTCGATCCCAACGGCGACATCGATCCGGACAGCTTGCGGCGCGTCATTGACCTTTTTCTGGCGGACGGGGTCAACGGCTTCACCGCGCTGGGCGTCACCGGCGAGGTCGCTCGCCTGACGGATATCGAACGCCAGCACGTCCTTGATATCGTCGTCTCGCACGTGGCGGGGCGCGTTCCCGTGGTGGCCGGCACAACAGCGGACGGCCTGCGGACGTGCATCGAGCACAGCCGGCGCGCGAAGCAGGCGGGCGCGGCTGCGGTGATGATCAGCCCGCCGCGCATGGCGAAAATCAATTCGGACGCGGTCGCGAGGCACTATGCGGCGGTTGCCGCCGCCGTCGATCTGCCGATCATCGTGCAGGACTATCCGCCGATTTCCGGGTATGCGATGGAGCCGGCGCTGTTGGCGCGCATCGCGCGCGAGGTGCCCGCCGCGCGGACGATCAAGCTCGAGGATCCGCCGACGCCGTTCAAAACGAGCCGCATCCTGGAGCAGGCCTCGGGGCTCGACGTGCGGATCTTCGGCGGCCTCGGCGGCGTGTTCCTCATCGAAGAGCTGCTCGCCGGCGCGGCTGGCGCGATGACCGGCTTTGCGTTTCCGGAAATACTCGTCCGCATCCTGACGTTGTTTCGTGCCGGGCAGGTCGACGAGGCGGCCGATGCCTTCTATCGCAGCGTGCCGTTGATGCGCTTCGAATTTCAGGAAGGCATCGGAATGGCGATCCGCAAGGAAGTGCTCCGCCGCCGCGGCGCGATCGCACATGCGGCCATTCGTCCCCCGGGCGGCACGCTGGATCAGACGACGAAGGAAGCGTTGGACCGGGTGATGAAATGGGTGGAGACGGAAACGTAAAAGGTATTTATTCATGGATCTGAAACTCACCGGGAAAGTCGCGATGGTCGGCGGCGCGAGCAAGGGCCTCGGCTACGCCGTGGCGCGCGCGCTGGCAGCCGAGGGCGCACGGGTGTCGATCGCGTCGCGCGATCGGGACGCGGTCGATCGCGCGGCGGCGGCGATCAAGAAAGACACCGGGGCGACGGTGATTGCCACGGCTGGCGATTTGAGCGCCGCGCAGGCCATTGAGGCGTGGCATCGCGCCACCGTCGACGCATTCGGCGGCGTGGATCTGTTGTACGCCAACACCGGCGGTCCGCCGGCAGGCGCGGCGATGAGCTTCGACGACGCGGCGTGGAAGAACGGCTTCGATCTGCTGGTCCTGAGCGTGATCCGGACGGCGCGTCTCGTCGTGCCGTCGATGCAGGCGCGCGGCGGCGGATCGATCCTCGTCGGCACCTCCTCGTCGGTGAAAGAGCCGATCGGCAACCTCGCGCTGTCGAACGTCCTGCGCGCGTCGGTCGCCGCGCTCGCCAAGACGCTGTCGATCGAGCTGGCGCCGCACAAGATCCGCGTGAACAACCTGATTCCGGGCCGCATCGAGACCGATCGCCTGCGGTACCTCGACGAAGTCAACGCGAAGAAGGCCGGCGTCGACACGGACGACTATCGCGCGAAGACGGCCGCGTCGGTGCCCCTCGGCCGCTATGGTGCGCCCGAGGAGTTCGGCCGGACCGCGGCATTTCTCCTCTCGGACGCGGCGGCCTACATCACCGGCGCTTCGCTGCAGGTGGACGGCGGTTTGATCCGCGGCGTACTTTAGTGTCCATCGCCCGCAAGCTCCTGCTCGCGCTTTCGACCAACGCCTGGCTGCGCGATCACGCGACGAAGACGGCGTTCGTGCGCCGGTCGGTGTCCGCGTTCATGCCCGGGGAGCGCTTCGAGGACGCGATGGCCGCGTCGGCCACGCAGCAGGCGCAGGGCGTCGGGACGATCTTCACCAAGCTGGGCGAGAACCTGACGCGCATCGACGAGGCGGAAGAGGTCACGCAGCACTATCTCGATGCGCTGGACAAGATTCAGGCAGCGGGCCTCGATGCACAGATCTCGGTGAAGCCGACGCAACTCGGGCTCGATCTGGACAAGGATCTCTGCTTCCGCAATCTGCAGCGGCTCATCGACCGCGCCGGCGAGCGGCAGAACTTCGTCTGGCTCGACATGGAGAGCTCGCCGTACGTCGATCCGACGCTCGATCTGTTCCGTCGCACGCGCGCGCGATCGCCGCTCATTGGCATCGCCATTCAGGCGTATCTGTACCGCACGGAACAGGACATCGAGTCGCTGCTTCCGCTCGGCTCGGCGATCCGGCTGGTCAAAGGCGCGTACCTGGAGCCGTCCGACGTCGCGTTTCCGAGTAAGGCCGATGTCGACGCCAACTACTTCAAGCTGTGCTGCCGCCTCCTGAGCGACGAGGCGCAGCGCGCCGGAACCTTGCTCCACATCGCGACGCACGATCCGGGACTCATCGATCGGCTCAGTGTTTTCATCACAGAGCATCGCGTTCCGAACACCGCATACGAATATGCGATGCTGTACGGCATACAGCGTCCGCTGCAGCAGCGCATCGCGCGGTCCGGCCGGCGCATCCGTGTGCTGATCGCCTACGGCGAGTACTGGTTCCCCTGGTACATGCGCCGCCTCGCCGAGCGCCCCGCCAACGTCTGGTTCGTCGTCAAGAATCTGTTCGCCAGATAGACGGAGCGCTCGGCTGACCTGTCCGCCGGAGCCTTGGCGGAGGTGGAAGCCTTCGCGCTACGCGGCGCGGACACTTCCATCACGAAGACGCGGAGAACACGAAGCGCACGAAGGCGTTTTGGGCAAAAAGATTCTTCGTGATCTCCGTGCCCTTCGTGACTTCGTGAGAAAGATCGGCTTCGCGCTACACTCATTTTCGAGGCTCACATGAAAAGAGTTCGCTTGGCATCGCATCTGGCGATCGCGTGCCTGTGCGCGATCGCGCTCGGCGTCGGCGTCAGCGCGCAGCGCGGACGATCGTCGCAGCCCGAGACGCTCGCCTTTCGTTTCATCGGGCCGCGCGACGGGAATCGGATCGCATCGATCGCCGGCGTCCCGGGCGACCCGTCAATTTACTACGCCGGCGCGGCGTCCGGCGGCGTCTGGAAGACGACCGACGGCGGCCTCCGATGGCAGCCGGTGTCCGACAGCATGCCGGTCGCGGCGATCGGCGCTCTGGCCGTCGCCCCCTCCGAGCCGAACATCGTCTGGGCCGGCACCGGCGAAGCGTGGGCCGTGCGCGACAGCGACGTGACTGGCGACGGCATCTACAAGTCGACGGATAGCGGCAAGACCTGGACGCACATGGGCCTCGCCGAAACCGGGCGCATCGGCCGCATCATCGTGCACCCGACCGATCCGCAGACGGTGTTCGTCTGCGCGGCGGGGCGCATCACCGGACCGCAGCCGGAGAAGGGCGTCTACCGGACGACCGACGGCGGCGCACACTGGGATCGCGTGCTCTTCGCCGACGAGAAGACGTCGTGCTCCGGATTGTCGATCGACGCGAAGAACCCGCGGACGCTCATCGCCGGCATGTGGCAGGTGGAGATGCACCCCTGGGCGCAGTTGGGCGGCGGACCGTCGAGCGCCGTGTACATCTCACACGACGCGGGCACGACCTGGAAGAAGGTGGACGGCGGCGGCATGCCGAAATCGCCGGTCGGCAAGATCGACGTCGCGATCGCGCCGAGCGATTCGAACCGGATGTATGCCCTGATCCAGACAGCCGATCAGGGATCGCTCTGGCGCTCGGACAACGGCGGCGACTCCTGGCGGGTCGTCAACTGGGACCGCGGGCTGATTGGACGCGCCGGCTACTACATCCGCGTGGCCGTCTCGCCGGAGAACGAGGACGAAGTGCTGGTGTCGAACAGCGCGTTCTGGCACTCGGTGGACGGCGGCCAGACGTTCCAGAGCGTGAACTGGGGCGGCGACAACCACGACATCTGGATCGATCCGAAGAACGCGGACCGGTTCGTCATCACGCACGACGCCGGCGCCAGCATCACCACGCAGCACGGCCGCAGCATTCAGCACGTGGCGCTGCCGATCGGCCAGATGTATCACGTGGCGACCGACAACGAGGTGCCCTATCGCGTCTACACCAACATGCAGGACAGCGGCACGATGAGCGGCATCGCCACGTCGCCGGAAGGCGGCGGCGGGTACAACGTGCCGGCCAACAATTGGGACCACGGGCTCGGCGGATGCGAATCGGGCTTCACCGTTCCCGACACGGCCGATCCGAACATCGTCTGGGCGACGTGCTACGGCAACAAGGTCACGCGCTACGACGCGCGCACGAAGACGGCGCGATCCGTCGCGCCGTCGATGATCACGCTCGACTCGCCGCCGAACGACTCGCAGTATCGCTGCCATTGGACGGCGCCGCTCGCGATCGATCCGTTCGACCACAACACGGTGTACTACGGCTGCAATGTCATCTTCTCGACGTCGAATGCCGGTCAGAGCTGGAAGGTGATCAGCCCGGATCTCTCCACGCAGGATCCCAGCAAGATTATCTCGTCGGGCGGGATCGTGGCCGACAACCTCGGGCAGTTCGCGCCCGAGGTCGTGTTTGCGATCGCGCCGTCGGAGCTGCAAAAAGGGCTCGTCTGGGCAGGCACCAACGACGGCAAGGTCTGGTACACGAAAGACGGCGGTGCGAAATGGAACGATGTGACGAAGACGATCGGCGCCATGCCGGTCTGGGGGGCGGTGACGAAGATCGAGCCGTCGCACTTCGACGCGGGCACGGCGTACGTCGCCGTCGATGCGCACCTCATGGACGTGCGGGATCCGTTCATCTTCAAGACGACCGATTTCGGCGCGACGTGGAAGCGCGTCAACGGCGATCTGCCGGCCAAACATCCGCTGTCCTATGTGAAGGCGGTCGCGGAGAATCCGAACAAGAAAGGCCAGCTGTTCGCCGGCACCGGCCACGGATTCTTCTACTCGCAGGACGATGGCGCGCACTGGACGGAGCTGGCGACGGGTTTGCCGCACGCGCCGGTCACGTGGGTGAGCGTTCAGAAACAGTTCCACGACGTCGTGGTCTCGACCTACGGCCGCGGCCTCTACGTGCTCGACGACATCACGCCGCTGGAGCAGACGACGGCGCAGACCACAGACGCAGCGGTGCACCTGTTCGCGCCGCGTCCGATGTATCGATGGACCAAGGATGGCCGCGCGCTCCTGAACTTCTCGCTCAAGACCGCGCCGCGCGGACCGGTGCAGGTCGACATCACCGACGCCTCTGGGACGGTGATTCGCCAACTCCACCCGCCCGCGGCCGCGGGCATGAATCGCGTCGCGTGGGACATGCGCCACGAGCCGCCACGTCTCGCCGCGTTGCGGACGACGCCGCCGGAGAATCCGCACATCTGGGAGGAGCCGCGCTTCCGCGGCAAGGACACGCGGCCGGTCACGCACTGGGGCCTCGATCAGGCGCAGGTCGGTCCGATCGTCGCCCCGGGGAAATACGTCGTGAAGCTGACGGTGGACGGCCAGACGCAAACGCAGCCGCTCGAAATCATGAGAGACCCGAACGTTGCCGCCACGAATGCGGACCTCGAGGCGTCGGTGGCGCTGCAGCTCCGCATCCGCGACGATCTCAATGCGACCTCAGACATGATCAACACGATCGAGATCCTGCGCAAGCAGCTCGAGGTCATCGAGAGCGCCGCGAAGGGCGACCGCGCGAAAGCGGATCTCCTGAAGGCCGCCGCGCAGATGAACGCGCGGATGCAAGAGGTCGAGTACAAGCTGCTCGAGCGGTCGTCGGCGACGAGCGACGACAAGTATTTCGTGCAGGCCTACAAGGTGTACATGAACCTGATCTGGTTGAACGGCGAGGTCGGCCCTGGCGCGGGCGATGTGGCCGGCGGCGCAGATTTCCGGCCGACCGACACGTCGGTCGGCGTCCTCGAGACGATCGAAAAAGATCTGAACGCGGCGAAGATCGATTATCAAAATCTTATGTCGACGGAAGTGCCGGCGTTCAATCGCACGATGGCCGGACGCGGCCTGGCGATTACGGCTGGGCAGGACTGAAGTCCTGCGCCACGACCGCGGGTGCGGCGATCGTCCATCTTCGTAGCGCAGGTCTTCCGCCTTCGCGTAAAGCTTCGGCGGACCACCGTAGCCTTGGCGGAGGTGGTTAGACCTCCCATACACGCGCAACCTTTGGCCGCGACCCCGAGTCTTACTTAGTGAGGCCAGCGTTCTGTGGAGAAAGTGTGAGGTCGTAATGAAGAATCTGAGTGGCAAGGTGCCGTTGGTCGCAGCGGCTGCCGCCATGTTGATCGCGTTGGGGACCGCGTCGTCGGCGCGAGCGCAGGAGACGAGGCTCGTCGCGCACGTACCGTTTGCGTTCGTCGTGGGGCATTCGGTGCTGCCTGCTGGCGAGTACGTCGTGAGGGATGAGTCGGAGGATAACTCTGTGCTCGGGATCGCGAGCGCGGATGGCAAGCGGTTCGTGAATACTCTGACGGTCGCGGGCGCGCCGGAGAATTCGATGGAACTGTCCGAGCTCGTGTTCGACAAGGTCGGCGGTCAGTACCTTCTCGCTCGAGTGATTACACCCGGGAGCGAAGAACGCGACATCCTGGTGAAGGCGGCGCCGGCAGCGCAGGAAGTCGCCGTGAATTTATCGACTCGCTGAGGGAAACAACAAGCGCACACGAAGCGCTCCGACCGATACGGTCCGGAGCGCTTCGACCTTCGCCGTCATTGTCCCATTCACATCAGCGGAGCATTGCCGCGACGTTCTGACGCTCCTTGGCGTAGGCAGCTGGAGGTGCGGTCCGCAGGAACTGTTCGAGGTACGGACGCGCCTCGCCGGTTCGTCCCTCGTGCATCAGTTGGACGCCGAGATCGTACAACGCGTCGACGTCCGCCGGCTGCAGCGCGACGGCGCGCTTCCAATGATCGATCGCGGCCGTGGGATCACCGTTCTTCATGGCGACCATCGCGAGGCCAGCGTGTGCCGGCGCAGCGGCTGGATCCGCGGCGAGCGCGCGCGTGAACGCATCGCGCGCCTCGCGCAGCCGGCCTGCGTCGAGATGAATCGCGCCGATGTTCTCGTGCGTCATCGCGCTTTCCGGATCGATCTGCAGCGCCCGTGCGAAGGTCGCGAGCGCCTCGGCGTTCCGGCTGTTGCGCGCGTACGCGAGCCCGAGCGCGTTGAGCGCATCGACGTCCGGGCTGGAAGCGGCCGCACGCTGCAGGGTCGCGAGCCCCTCCGCGGAGTGTCCCGAGCCGTTCAGATACGCACCCAGTTGCACTTGCTCGCCCGCCGTCGGCGCGCCATCGCGCTCGGCGGCGCGCAGCGTCGCGATCGCTGATGCCGCGTCGCCCCGCCGCCAGTAGTCGAACGCCAGGTGACGCGAGGCCGCCATCATGTCCGCCCGCACCGCCAGCACCGCGCGATATTCCGCCATTGCTTCCTCGAGCCGTCCCTTATCGTCGAGCGCCACCGCGTCGTGCATGCGGTGGTCGAGCTCGACGAGCCGCTTTGGATCGTCGTGATCGGTATAGCGGCGCTTGGGCGCTGCTGAGCCTGAGACATAGCCGAGCGATCGCAGCCGGGCGAGGACGTCTGGCCGCTCGGCCATCGGTGCGCCAGGCTGTGCCGCCGCGAACGCGGCGAGTTGCGCGCGGAGCGCGGACTCTCGGTTCGCTGACGAGGCGCTCGCAGACGCCGCTAAATTCTGCACCTCATGCGGATCGCGCGCGATGTCGTACAGCTCAGGAATCGGTAGATCGATGTACTTCTCACGTCCTGCCAGCACGCCCGAGAGCGGCGCCCAGCCGTAATCGAGCATCGACGAGGTCGCCTCGAAATACGAGGCGCGGTTCCGTCCGCCGTCGCGGCCTACCTGTGTCCGCAGCGAATGTCCGGGAAGGCCGGTGGGCGCCGCGATCTGCAGCGCGTCCAGCACTGTCGGCACGATGTCGATATGCCTCGCCGGTGCGTCCTCGACCACCCCGGCGGCGCGGCCGGCACGATCGCCGCCGATCTCCGCCACGATGAGCGGCACGCGGAGCGTCGACTCGTACGCGAACAGGCCATGCGTCGCCTCGCCATGGTCACCGAGCCCTTCGCCATGATCGCCTGTCAGGACGACCAGCGTCGGCCGTGCCGACGTTCGCGCCGCGGCCAGCAACGGCGCGAGCGCGGCATCCACGGCGGCAACCTCGCCGTAATACGGGTGCGCGGCGTACTCGCGATCGAAGGGGGGCGGCGGTTGATATGGCGCATGCGGATCGTACACGTGCACCCACGCGAACCACCGCGCACGCTGCGCGCCGATCCAGGCGTCGGCATGGGCGACGACCGCCGTGGCGGGCCGCTCGGGCAGCAGGAACTGTTCGCCGGCTCCGCTGTCGTTGAAGCGGCCATCGTACACATCGAAGCCGGGCGTGAGACCGAACCGCGCGTCCAGTGGAAAGGCTCCGACGAACGCGCCGGTGGCGAAGCCTTGCGCCTTGAGCAGTGTCGCGAGCGTCGGCGTCCCCGGCGCCAGTCGATATCCGCCGTTTTCCCGATAGCCGTGCTCGAAGGGATAGCGACCGGTGAGGATGCTCGCGTGCGACGGCAGCGTGACGACGGCGTGTGCGTGGGCGAACGAGAACCGGACGCCCGCGTGCGCCAGCGCGTCGATGTTCGGCGTGCGCGCCGGACCACCGTCGCAGCCGAGGGCGTCGGCGCGCAGTGTGTCGATCGTGATGAGCAGCACGTTTCGGTCGCTGGATGCCGCGAGATCGGCCGGCGGACGACTGCCGCTGCACGCGCCAATCAGCGCGACGACCGCGTAAATCGTGGCTGTCTGCAGGTACCGCACCCTCATCATTCGGATGCCGCAGTATCGCATACTCCAAATTGTTGGATGAATCGCGAAAAGAGTGTGTCGAATCTGGGATTTTTATTGTTGCACCTGAGGGCGTTCGCGCTTAGGCTTCGTTTGCAAACGTCTCCATTCGTCTCGTTTTGTTTTCTCTTGTAAGTCCTTGTATGAGGCGCGAGCCTCCTGGAGGGTGTATGAGCGGTGTTGTACGTCGGATTGCGATCGTCGTGTGTGTTTTCGCGCTGGTGAGCGCGACCGCAGCGTGGGCGCAGGTGAGCACTGGCGAAATCTTCGGCAAAGTCACCGACGGCTCCGGCGGGGTGCTGCCGGGCGTCACGGTCACCCTGACCAGTCCCGCGCTGATTCAGCCGATGACCGTCGTCACCGAGGCGAGCGGCGGCTACCGCTTTCCGAGCATTCCGATCGGCACCTATTCGGTGACCTTCGATCTCACCGGCTTCAAGAAATCGGTCCACAACGACGTCGTCATCCAGGCGGGCTTCAATGCCGGCATTGACGTCAAGATGGAGATCTCGAGCCTGCAGGAGACGGTGACCGTCACCGGCGAGAGCCCGGTGGTCGACACCAAGTCGACGGCGCTGTCCGCCAGCTTCAACAAGGAGGCGCTCGAGAAGATCCCGAACGCCCGCGACCCCTGGGTCATCATCGAGCAGACGCCCGGCATGGTGATGAGCGGCGTCAACGTCGGCGGCAATCTGTCCGGGCAGCAAACCTCGTTCTCCGCGATGGGCGCCACCAGCAACCAGCAGTGGAACATCAACGGCGCGGTCATCAGCGACATCGCGTCCGGCAACTCGTCGCCCACGTATTACGACTTCGACTCATTCGAGGAGATTCAGGTGACGACGGCCGGCGCCGATGCGTCGCAGCAGGGCGCCGGCGTGCAGGTCAACTTCATCACCAGAAGCGGCAGCAACAAGCTCACGGGGTTCGGCCGGTTCTACGACACCAACGACAAGTGCTTCGGTGAATTCGGCCATTGCCAGGCGGTCAACGTCACCGACGCGATGCGGACCATCGGCGCTGCCGGCGGCAACCCGATTCAGAACATCCGGGACATGGGCGCGCAGCTCGGCGGTCCGATCGTGAAGAACAAAGCGTGGTTCTGGGGCGCGGCGTCCCGCCAGGACGTCCGGGCCGGCGTCGTCGGCTTCTACGACACGTCGTCGTCGGCGCCGACAGGCTGCGCGGCGGTCGCGGCGGCTCCCAACGCGCAAAACGCTGACGGGTCGTACGTGAACTCGCTTTCGGCCATCAAGAATTGTCTGTTCGGGGACCTCACCATCCTCAAGAACTACAACGGAAGGCTGCAGTTCCAGGAAGCGACGGGGCACCAGACCGACTTCTCGTACACGTACGGCGACAAGTATCGTGGCTCACGCGGCTGCGACGCCTTCCACCCTCTCATCAGCTGCGCGGTGCAGACAGGTCCGTCGATTTTCTACACGCCCTCGCACCGCTGGATCGTGAACGACCGGCTGACGGTCAACGCGCAGTACACGCACATTCACGAGGACTGGTACCTCGGGTTCGAGGATCCGTCGCTGGCGAACGTGCAGGCGATCAACTGGGTCGACACGAGCTATTGGGACCGCGGCAAATCGAGCGCTTCGTACCACACGATTCGGCCGCAGGACGACGTCCGGGCGGACGCGAACTACTTTGCGTCGAACAAGCTCGGCGCCGACCACTCGATGAAGTTCGGGTTCGCGTGGCGGAAGTCGCCGGTGGAGTCGATCAGCACGGTCGGCGGCGGAGCCCAGGCGCGGTATCGCGGCATCTATCCCTTCGCGCCCGGCGCCTACATCAACACGCCGACGAGCACGACGGGCGAGGCGCCTTGCACGGTTGGCGGCGTCAACTACGCTCTGTGCGACGAAGCCAACATCATGCGCGACGCCGACTTCAACTACACGCTGTATCAGCGGAACGCGTACTTTCAGGACTCCATCAAGAAAGGGCGCGCGACGATCAACCTGGGACTGCGGTTCGACCATCAGCACGACATCGCGACACCCGGAACGGTTCCGGCGAACGTGATCCTGCCGGCGCAGTTGCCGGCGATCAACTTCCCGGGCGCCGATTCCGGCGCGCGCTACAACAACTGGTCGCCCCGCGTGGGGGTCACCTACGATCTGCTCGGCAACGGCAAGACGATCTTGAAGGCCAGCGGCGCGCGCTATTACGGCATCGGGATGTTCACGGCGAGCGCACTGGAACCGACCGGGTCGACCACGACGCTCCGGTTCCCGTGGAAAGATTTGAACGGCGACAAGATCGTCCAGGCCAACGAGCTGGCGGTCTACCAGCCCGACGGCAAGACGCTGAACCTGCTGAACAGTCCGGCGGGCTACGATCCGGCCAATCCGGGATCGCCGATCACGACGGCGATCGTCGACCCCAACCTGAAGAACGACATCACAGACGAGGCCATCTTCGGCGTCGACCATGAGCTCATGAAAAACTTCGGGATGGGCGCCATGTTCATCTACCGCAAGTACCATCAGTTCTGTGGAAGCGCCCAGCAGGGATGCGCTGGCAGCGCGGTGCGCTATCTGGACTCGACGGCCAATTACACCGGCCCGATCGCCTTCACCGCCCCGTGCGGAAACGCGACGTGCGATCAGGCGAGCTATACCGGGTACTGACTTCAACGGCCCCACTCTTCATAGCAATACGATCGAAGAGAACCTCGATGAGTACCGGACCTACGCCGGCCTCGAGTTGACCGCAAGAAAGCGGCTGAGCAATCACTGGATGATGTCGAGCAGTTACGTGTACAACCATGCAAAGTTCTACGCGCCGACGCCGAGCCTCGATTACCTGGATCCGACGAACCGGAACCCGGTGAACTTCATTGATGGAAATGAAGACGGCACGCGGAACGGCCCGCATGTCTTCAAGCTGGCCGGGATGGTTCAACTGCCTTACGACATATCGGCCTCTGCAAACCTCCTTGCCCACTCGAACTTCCCGTACAACCCGGGGATTGTCACCACGTTCAACCGGCCGAACGGGCTCGGCACGGCGACCATGTTGGTCGATCCAGCCAACACGTTGCGCTTCCCAACCGTCAAGACGTTGGACCTGAACTTCGACAAGAGCATCAGGATGGGTGGGGCGCGCCGGATCACGCTCAACGCCGCGCTGTTCAACATCTTCAACAGCAACACCACGCTCGGACTGGCAAACTCGAGTAGCACTTCGGTTCCGGGCGTCAGTACCGTTTACCGTCAGAACACGTCGACCGCAAACTTCCTCACCAGCACGGTCGGTCCGCGCGTGGTGCGGTTTGGTCTGCGGGTGAATTTCTAGAACGCCGGTGCGGCGTCCAGCGTGATGCTGGGCGCCGCGCGTTGCACGTCCACGACGTCGAGGGCCGGGCAGATACGCCCGGCCCTCTTTTTGTGTCCGCCGGATTCCGGGTGGTATCCTTTTCGGCGTTCGCCACTGCCAGAAAGCGCGCCCCTGTTCATCACGAGGTTGGTATGAGGGTCTCGGTGTTACCCGTGTTCGTTGCACTCATGGCGTTGTCGTCAGCTCCGGCGGCATTCGCGCAGCGCGGAAGCGGAGGCATGCGGGCCGGCGATGCGCTCCCCAAGGACAAGGTGGCGGCCTGGCGGGGAGACGCGCAGATTTCAGGAAAGGTCGTCGACGAGACCGGCAAAGGCGTGTCTGACGCGAAGGTGGCCTTCATTTTCGCGAAATCGAACGACGGCTTCTTCGCGACGACGAAGAAGAACGGCGAGTTCTCGGCCAAGGACATCCATGAAGGCGAGTGGCGGCTGCAGATCGAGGCGCCGAACTTCGTGATCGTCCGCCAGACGGTGACGATCACCCTCAAGAAAAATCCGCCGCTCGACGTGCAGTTGAAGCGCGACAACAGCCCCGAGCTCCTGGCGAAGGCGGACGCCGCGTTCAAGGCGGGGCAGCTCGCCGATGCGCGTTCGGAATATCTGAAGGTGCTCGAGGCACACCCTGAGCTGACGGCCATCAACCGCGCGATCGCGTTCACCTACGGCCGCGAGAAGAACAATGCGGAAGCGCTGAAGTATCTTGACCTCGCGCTCGCCGGGAACCCGAACGATGCCGTGCTCCTGCAGTTGGCGGCTGCGAGCGCGATCGAGCTCGACGACGCGACCCGCGCGATGGCGTACCTGACGCGAATCGACGATTCGACCATTTCCGATCCGGAGCTGTTGCTGAACACGGCCATCACCCTGTTGAACCGCCGCCGCTCTGCGGAGGCGGTCACGGTGCTCGATCGTGTCATCGTGCGCTTCCCGGACTCGGCGGACTCGTACTTCTATCGCGGCTACGCGAAGATGCAGGGCGGCAAGAATGCTGAGGCGAAGCCGGATCTCGAGAAGTATCTCCACATGGCTCCAGCGGGCGCGCAGGCAGACCAGGCCAAGCAGATGGTCGCGTCCATCAAGTAACGTGGTGGGTGTCCGCATCCTGCCGGTCATCGTCGCGGCCGGGCTCACCTTGCAGTGCGCTCCGCCGAAGCCGTCGCTGCGCAACCCGGAGGCGAAGCGCATCACGCGCCAGGCACCGGCGCTGTTCCGCGTGCGGATGGAGACGACCAAGGGCCCGATCCTGATCGAGGTGCGGCGCGACTGGGCGCCTCACGGTGCCGATCGCTTCTACAACCTGGTGCGCGGCGGCTATTACGACGACACACGGTTCTTTCGGGTCGTGAAAGGCCAGTGGGCGCAATTCGGCATCAACGGGGATCCCGCGGTCGCCGCAGTCTGGCGCGAGCGGACGATTCCCGACGATCCGCCGAAGCAGTCGAATCGCCGCGGCACCGTGGCGTTTGCGTTTGCCGTGCCCAATGGGCGCACGACGCAGGTGTTCATCAGCTTGCGCGACAATTCGAATCTCGACACCCAGGGGTTCACGCCGTTCGGCGAGGTGGTCGGCGGCATGGATTCCGCCGATGCGCTCAGTACGGAATACGGCGAGAACGCCGGCGGCGGCATCCGCGGAGGCAAGCAGCAGCCGCTGTTCGACGGCGGCAACGCGTATCTCGATCGCCAGTACCCGCGACTCGATCGATTGTTCCGCGCCTTTCTCATCCCGCGGTGAGGCATCAATGACCGTTCAGGATCTCCGTACGTTGCTCGACTATCACTACTGGGCGCGCGACCGCATGCTCGACGCGCTCGATTCGCTCACAGCCGAACAGCTCAATCGTGATCTCGGCAGCAGCTTCAAGTCGATTCGCGAGACGGTTGCGCATCTCTACGCCGCCGAGTGGGCCTGGCACCAGCGCTGGCAGGGACAATCGCCGACCGCGCTGTTGTCGCCCGATCTGTTTCCAGACCTTGCCGCGATCCGGCGGCAGTGGACCGCGCACGAAGGCAAGATGCGCGCGTTCCTCGACGGCCTGGACGACGACGCCATCGCGCGTCCGATCGACTACACGCTGCTGAGCGGCGCCGCCGGCTCGTCGCCCCTCTGGCAGATGCTGCAGCATGTCGTCAATCACGCCAGCTATCATCGCGGCCAGGTGACGACGATGCTGCGGCAACTCGGCGTGCCGCCCGCGAAGTCGATGGATTTGATCGCGTTTTATCGCACGCGTTCGTGAGGAAAGCCGGTAGGGGCGGACCTGCGTGTCCGCCCGTCCGTTTCATGTGAGGAGGATTTGTGCGTCGGATTCTTGTCTTCGTCGCCGTCCTGGGGTGTCTGCCGCTCTCTCTGGCGCGCGTGCCCCACGCAGCTGCCGTCACGCCCACCATCGAGCAGTTTCTCGCACCAGGCTATCCGACCGAAGTGGTATCGGCGAAGAAGGCCGATCGCATCGCGTGGACGGCGTACGAGCGCGGCCAACGCAACGTGTACACCGCGGCGCCGCCGGAGTTTCGGCCGACGCGGCTGACGCGGTTCACCGACGACGACGGCGTCGAGCTGAGCGACCTGCTGATCTCGGACGATGGATCGACGGTGGTGTTCGTGCGCGGCACACAGCCCAATCGCGTGGGGTGGGTCGCCAATCCGACGGGAAATCCCGCAGGGGCGGATCGGACGATCTGGGCGGCGAAGACGAGCGGGGGCGCGGCATCGAAGCTCGGTGAGGGGACGACGCCGGTGTTGTCGCCGGATGGACACACGGTCCTGTACGCGAAGGACGGACAGATTTATCGCTACGAGCTCCGGCCAAACAGCGGCGCGACATCAGAGACGCCGGCACACGCCGCGAACGCCACGCCATCGTCAGAGGTCCGGCTGAAGCGGAACACTCCCGCGACACAAATCGCCGGCACGAAGACGTCGACGACGCCGCTGATCAAGGCGTGGGGGACGAACCTCACGCCGCACTGGTCGCCCGACGGGACGAAGGTCGCCTTCGTCAGCGACCGCGTGGATCACAGCTTCATCGGCGTCTACGACGTGCGCGCGCGGACGGTGAAGTTCCTCTCGCCGAGCGTCGATCACGACACGAGCCCGACGTGGTCGCCGGACAGCAAACGCATCGCGTTCATTCGCCGCCCAGGCACGCCGTTCGCGCAGCAGGCGCATTCCGGCATCGGCGGACTCGGCAATCCGAACGGACCGGCCTACAATCCGCTCGCGGCGCTATCGGGCCAGACCGGCCGTGGTGGACGCGGCGGTCGGGGCAATCAGAGCGACGCGGAAAATCCACAGGCCGCGGCGCGGCCGGGGCTGACGACGGCCGCCTTCGCGGGCGGCTACGTGACGTCATTCTGGGTGGCCGATGCGGCGACCGGCGAGGCGAAGGAGTTCTGGCACGACGCGACGGGCGACAAGAACTGGATCGGCGTCAACGCGATTCAATGGGCCGGCGCCGACCGGGTGGTCTTTCAGGCGGAGCCGGAAGAGTGGGTGCGCTGGTATTCAGTGAGCGTCTCCGCGAGTGAGCCGGCGCCGACGATGCTCACGCCGGGGGACGGCGCGGTCGAACACACCGCGCTGTCGGCCGACGGTGCGTCTCTGTTCTACACGACGAATGCGGGCGACATCGAGCGTCGCCATCTCTGGAAAGTGCCGACGGCCGGCGGCCACGCGGAGCCGGTGACGAAGGGCGACACCATCGAAACGTATCCGGCCGTCCTGGCGTCGGCCAGGCAGGTCGCCGTGCTCGGTGGAGACGCGAAGCGCCCATTCGGCGTCGGCCTCGTGCCGGCGACCGGCGGCTCAGTGAAGTACGTCTATCCGTCGCTGAACGGCTTTCCGATCGACGCCGAAGTCGCGCCGCAACTCGTGCTGACCAAGGCGGCCGACGGGCTGGAGATTCACAATCAGATCTTTGTCCCGAAGGATCTGCAGCCCGGCGAAAAGCGACCCGCGATTGTCTTCGTGCACGGCGGCCCGGTGCGCCAGATGCTGCTCGGCTACCACTACATGCACTTCTATCACATCGCGTACGCGGTGAATCAGTGGCTCGCCAGCCAGGGGTACATCGTGATGTCGATCAACTATCGCAGTGGCATCGGGTACGGCAAGTCGTTCCGGATGGCCCCCAACACGGCCGGGCGCGGCAATGCCGAATATCAGGACGTGCTGGCCGGCGGCCGCTATCTGCAGTCGCGGCCGGACGTCGATCCGAGCCGCATCGGCATCTGGGGCCTGTCGTACGGCGGGGTCCTGACCTCACAGGCGCTCGCGCGTAATTCCGATCTGTTCAAAGCGGGCGTCGATCTCGCCGGCGTGCATCTCTGGGGCAGCTCGCTCGATCCGGGCAACGTGTCGTACGAGTCGTCCACAATCGCCGCGATCGACACGTGGAAGTCGCCGGTGCTGCTCATCCAGGGAGACGACGACCGCAACGTGCAGTTCTCGCAGATGACCGGGCTCGTGCAGCTCCTGCGCGCGCACGGCGTGCACCACGAGCTGATCGTGTTCCCGGACGACACGCACGAGACGCTCCTGCACAAGCGTTACCTGTACGCCTTCAACCGGCTGGACGAGTTCATGGGCCGTTTTCTGAAGGGCGCGGCGCCGCGGACGACCGAGGCGCTGCCCAAGTAACGCCGATACGTGGCGTTTCATCACGAAGCCACGAAGAACACGAAGATCACGAAGAGGTCTTGCCACAGAGGCACAGAGCCACAGAGGAAACGATTCGATGGGCGTCGCTTTGCGACGCCAGCCGGCCTGCGCAGCAGGCCGGACCATCGAATCGATTCGCACGTCTTCGTGCGTCACATCGTTCGTGGTCGGCACGCAGGATCTTCTCGGTGACTCGGTGCCTCCGTGGCAAATTCCGTCTTCGTGGCTTCGTGGTGAAGAGCGAGCCAGGCTAGCGGTTGCCCCAGAGCAGTTCGAAGACCGCCGTGAAATCGCGCGGGATGGGATTGTAGGTGGTCCCGAAATCGGCGCGATCGATGTCGCGCTGCACGTCGCGGGCGCTGTGCATGCTCGCCAGGTTGTACAGCTTCAGGCCCACGCGAGCGTCCGGGAGGTGGTGGGGCAAACCGACGATCTTGTTCACGTAGAGATCAAGCGAACCGAACCACGGCAGCCGCTGGCCGTCGCGCTGGCCGACATACAACCAGTTCTCGTCGACAGCGGAGTAGGGAAAGCCGTTCGCGGACGTCGACGAACGGCGCCACCGTCACACGCCCCGGCAGCCGAAGCAGACCCCACGCGAGCACGCGGTTCGGAACATCCATCGGCAGCGGACCCGTGGCGTTCGGCTGGACGAATGGCTCCTTGAAGATGCCCTGGAGCGCGTCAACACTGTTGAGATCGCCGTCCGTGGAAGCACGCACATACGACACATAGATCTCGTGCCGCGCCTTCGGCGCGCGATACCCGACCGTGGTCTCCAGACTGCGCGCCGTGGACGCGCCCGTGCTGCTCAGCACGAGCTCCGCATTCGCGTCCGGATTCAGGACGAGCTCATCGCGGCCGTGTCGCTCCTGATATTTCGCGCGCACCAGCCAACCCGAGTCGAATCGATCGTCGAACGCGAGGTCCCAACGCGCCGCGCGCGGCGTGCGCAGCGGACCATCGACGACGTTCGCCAGCGTGATGGGTGCGCCAACCGCCGCGCCGGAGGCGTCGAACACCTGCTCTGTGCGCGACGGAAACGACGGGAAGGCGAGCGCGCCGAGCACGAGCTTGTCCGCAAAGAGCCCCGCGCTTCCGCTCAAGCTCGCGCCCCCGTGCGCACGCTTCATCGTCCACGCGATGCGCGGTGTGACCGTGGCCGCCGCGGCGGCGCCCGTGCGGTCGTAGCGCACGCCGGCATCGACGGTCATCCACGGCGCCGCGGTCCACGAGTCGTCCGCGAAGATGCCCACCGTGTTTGTTGCGGCGCCAATCGTGGTCGCCGGCGCAAACGTAATCGCGCGGCTGAGCGTGCCGTCGCTCCGGAACAGATCGACCTCGCCGCTCGCGTCTGATCCGTCGATCGTCGCGTGGCTGGCACTGCCGCCAATCTTGACCAGGTGGCCCGGGGCGGCTGTCCAGGTGTACGACGCGACCGCTTCGGTTCGCTGCGCGTGCAGATCCTGATGATCGAAGTAGCTGCCGCGCGTGAGGTCGTGGCCGATGTCGTACGGCCCGGTGCCGTTCGGCGTGACCGTCAGCGCCGTGCGCAGCGTCGAGGCCTGGATCTCGAGGCTCGACCCGCCGCCGACCGTGACGCGATCGGCGACGGTTGCGCTCCACCCGCCCTGTTTCAGTTGCGGCACCGTGTCTGCCGGCGTGAATGCCGTGATGTTCGCGTGATCCGTATTCTGCGGATCGCGCGAGATCGACACGATGGCGTGCTGCCGCTGCGACAACTGCACGTCCACCTGCGTCCACGACAGCAGCGTGGTGAACTTGCTGTCCTGGGGGCCGGCCAGCGTGTCGATGCGATTGCGATCGTACCGGTAGCTGACCGCCTCCTCAATCCACGCGCGGCCTTTGATCAGGGGCGCGCTGACGCCGGCGTTCGGCTCCCAGTATTCGACGCCGTGAATGCCACCGTCGGCGTACAGCAGGCGGGGGAAAAAACTGTTCGCCGACATGTGCAGCCGATCGGCGCCCGACCGCGTGACCACCGAGGTGACGCCGCCCGTCGCGAGGCCGAACGTCGCGGGATATCCGCCGGAATACACCTGCACGCCGTCGACAGCTTCGATCGGGAGCATCACGCCTGGCGCGCCGGTAATCGGATCCGTCTTGTTGCCGCCGTTCACGAGCAGGGCGCCCTGCGTGGCGCGCGCGCCCGCGACGCTGATGAAGCCGTCCGGACCGCGCAACACGTTCGGCATCAGCGTCAGCGCATCGTCGTACTGGCTGTTGGGCAGCATGGCACTGTCGATCACTTCGCGCGTGACGAGGACCGGGGCGTCGGGCGCCGCATCGCCCAGCAGCGTGACTGCCGCCGGGGCCGTGACCGTGACGCGCTCTTCGAACGAGGCCAACGACAGCGCGAGATCGATCGGGACCGGATCGCCGCCGCTGACGACGACGTCGGGGCGGGTGGCGGTGGTGAATCCCGACAGCTCGGCGCTCAGTCGATAGTGTCCAGGCGGCGCGTTGATCGCATACTCGCCATCGGCGCCAGTGGTCGCGGTGAAGGTGGCGCCGCCATTCGTACGGGACAGCGTGACGACGACGCCCGGCAGCGGGAGACCGTCGGGATCGGTGATCCGGCCGTGCACGGCTGGCGCGGCGGCCCAGATCGTCGCGGCGGCGCAGGCGAGGCCAATGATCACGAGCCAGAAACGGACGAGTACTGAATGCAGTGTCACGACGATTGTTCAATCCCGATCATGCGCCGCGCACGTCTCACTTCGTTGTGAAAAGATTGGGCAAAGACGAGGTGTGGTACAGCAACAACGTGACCAGCCCCACCGTACGAGAATCGTTGAAACGGGAGGATTTCCAGGCGGCGTGGACGGAACGTTTGTAACCTGTGACGGACAGTCCGGCCGGTTTGGGGACGCTCGGCCAAAGCACACTTCGATTTCGCCGCGTCGCTGGCATCGGGCCGCCGTTCAACACAAAGGATGCAAAGGACACAAAGAGAACCCAAATGGTCTCCCTTCGTGTCCTTCGTTCTTCGTGGTAATCCGAGCCGCTACGAAGATCAGAAATCGGCTTCAGCCGAGCGCTCGATCCGGTGTAGCGCGAAGGCTTCAGCCGAGCGTTCGATCACTGCTGCGACGTGGTCGCCGCCTTCATCGTGTTCTTCGAGCCCGTGATGAACTTCGCGAGGTCGTTCTTCAACGCTTTGTGCGCCGACGGCCGGATGTAAATCATGTGTCCCGCTTCGTAGTAGCCGTACGATACGCGATCGGTCACCTGCTTGTCGTACGCCAGATGCGTGAAGTTGAACTCCGAGCCGCCCATCACCGTCGCCATGTCGTAGTAACCGAACGCCACGAAGACTTTCAGGGCCGGATTGCGCGTCATCGTGCCGCGTAGTGCGTCGGTCATGTCCATGTAGCGGTTCTGGTCGTAGGTCCACGGCCGCACGTTGCCGGAGCTCGGATAGTGCAGGTCGCTCTCCCACTTGAGGTCGTTCTTCAGATAGTCCTGGAACATCGCGGTGTAGGGACCCTGCAGCGCCTGGTTCGAGATGTCGAACTCCTCGCGCTCGCCGGCGGCGTCCGCATCGATGGAGGTGAAGCGTCCGTCGAGCCGTCCGAGCGCGACCCGCTTGTCGCGCAGCAGCTCTTTGCGAAAGCGCTCGGCGCTCACGCGCAGGTTGGCGTTGAGGATGAACTGCGGCGCCAGCCCGGTGAAGCGCGCCAGCTTCTGCGCCATCGCCGTCTTCTCCGCGTCGGTCAGCGCGTTGCCCTTCGTCAGCGCGGCCATGTACTCGCCCCATGCGAACGTGCGCGACTGATCGACGACCTGCTTGATGCCCATCCCCTGCAGGTCCGCCGGCAGCTTCTTGTGATACCAGGCGTCGGCCGTGAACGTTTCGATGTTGGCCGCATACGCCACGTCGTTGTCCGGCGATGGCGACAACGTCTGGTAGGTGAGGAGCGACGAGATCAGCGCGATGCCGTTCAGGTCGATGCCGTGGCGCTCCTGCAGCTCTGCTCCGAGGCCGGCCGAGCGAATCGTGCCGTAGCTCTCGCCGATCAGATATTTCGGCGACGCCATCCGGTTGTAGGTGATCAGCCATTCGTTGATGAACTCGCCGAACGCGCGGATGTCGCCCGTCTGCCCGTGGAACTGCGCTGCGGGGACGCCCGCCGCCGTCCGGCTGAAGCCGGTCGAGATCGCGTCGACGAAGACCATGTCGGTGACGTCGATGAGCGAGCTCTCGTTGTCTTCCAGATGGAATGGCGGCGCCGGCTGGAATCCATCGTCGGCCATCTGGACGCGCTTGGGCGCAAACGATCCCATGTGCAGCCAGATCGTCGCGGCGCCCGGTCCGCCGTTGTAGAGGAACGAGATCGGCCGCGTCTTCACATCCTCGCCGTCACGAGTGTAGGCGACGAAGAACATGCGGGCCGCCACCTGACCGTTGTCCAGGCGAATGGGAATCGTGCCGGTGGTCGCGGTGTATTTGATGTCGCGCCCGTCGAGCCGCACGGTGTGCGAGGTGACCGAGACCTTTTCTTCGGCCGGTCCGAAATGCTCTTCCCGCGAGGCGGCCGCCGCTTCGGCCGGCGGATTGGGCGGTGCCGGGGGCGGTGCGCCGCGGCCTTGAGCGAATGACGGGGCAGACAGCAAGACGAACAAGGCGGCGATCAGCACATCACGTTTCATGAATTTCTCCTGCGAAGCCACTAATTTACCTCATTCACGGCAGAGTCGGCCGCCCGCGACGCCGTACCGGTACGGGGGACGGGTCTGCGTACCAGGTACCGGAGCCCCGTCCCTGGTACGGGCAGTCAGTGGACGGCGGGCTTCAGCTCGAAGATCTGCGTCTGACCGACCCAGTCGCGGAACGCGCCGTGCGGGACCATGTCCGGCCGCTGCGCCGCCTGCATCATGACGTCGGCATAGTCGGCGGCGGGGTAGAACCATTGGTGCACGAGGACATAGCGCACATGCAGCTCCCGCAGCCGCGATAGCGATTCATCGTCGGGGAACGTCTGCATGAAATCGAGGGTTGCGGCATAGTCGGCCGGCTGGTAGCCGCTGTAGCCGTTCACGAGCGGATCCCAGTGCGTGGCGGACCAGTACATGTAGAAAGGCGTCAGGTCCCAGTCGACGATCGGAAACTCGATCACCACCGCGGGGTCGAACGACTTCAGCACTTTGTAGACGTCGGGCACCTCTCTGGGCACATCCCACAAACGCATCGGCGACGATCCGCCTTCGATGCCGACCAGCACCAGCGCCGCAATCAACAACACTTGACGGCCGCGCGGCCCAGGCGCGTGCTCCTGCAGATACTGAAAGCCGAAACCGGCAAGGACGGCGAGCGCGCAGCAGACCAGAATCGCGAAGCGGGCGGGCGCACGGAACGCCTCGAGCGCCCAGACGTGCGCGTACAGCCAGCGATACAGCGAGCCATTGAAGCCGAGCGACAGTTCGAACGCCAGGGCGGCCATCGCCGCGTAAATCCACACCAGACGCCGCGATCGGTGGACGAACGCGACGAGCGCCAAGGCCATCGCCGTCGCGCCAGGCAGCAACCGGAGCTCTTCGCCGTGGAAACGGAACGCCGTCCATCCCCACAGCCAGTTCTCCTGCGGCGCGGTGACGTAGCTGACAAGCTGCGCACTGAAGCCCGCGATCTCCCCCGGTCCCCGTGTGCCGAGCTCCCGCGCGTTGGCGAGATACGGCTGCCCATAGAAAAAGACGAGGACCGCCGGCATCAGCGCGCCCAGAAAAAGTGGACCGGCGGCGCGGCGGGCGAGCTGCGGCTGCGTGAGCGCGAGGAGCACGGCGAGCGCTGCGACCATGATGCCGAGAAACGCCCCGTAGTAGACGGACGAGAGGAGCTGAAGCCCGAGCAGGAGACCGGTGATTGCGCCAAAGCGCATCGCGCCGGTTTCGTAAATCCGGTGCACACCCCATAGCGCGAGCGGCATCCACACCGTCCACTGCAACTCGAGGTGCATGAAGTGCTCGATGCGATACGGTGCCACGGTGAAGATCGCAGCCGCCACCAGCGCGGCGTCGGCGCTGCTGGTGAGATGCCGTACCGAGCAGGAACATGCCGATCCCCGACGTGATCATGCCGCCGAGCAGGAGCACGTTGTAGACGAGCACGGGATTGGCGTGCGCGAACAGGAAGGGGAAGGCGAGCAGCCCTTCCAGCAGCGTGCTGTCCGTATAGGCGAGCGTGCGGGTGTGCGGATAAAAGATGTTGCCGTCGAAGAGATGGCGGATGTCGGTCGACAGCGCGTGGGTGATCCACTGCAGCCGCCACATGCTGAGCATCACATCGCCGTGCGCAGCGACCTTGCTGCCCAGATATCGGGCCTGCGGCCACGTGATGACGATCGTCATCGCGGTCAGCAGCGCGATCGCCGAGAGCAACGCCTGCCCGTTATGCATCGGTTGACGGACCGACTGCCCGTCGGACGCGACGCGCGGGGAGGACAATGGGCGTGAAGACGGCATCAGCAGCGGCGAAAAACGCGACGGTGGGGCACGCGAATCCGTCAAAGTATACCTTTCGATCAATGGTCTCGCTTCACCGGGTGGCGCGTTCGCGCTTCACCGACTGCAACAACACCGGCTGCGTTGAGTAATTCTCCAGGGTGAGGGTCGAGCGCGTCTTGTCTATCGTGATCTTGGTCGCGAGCGATAGCTTCCCTTCGCCTTCGCCGTCATTGTTGAGGTGAAGCTCGACGATGGTGAAGGGGTAGTCGATCGATCGCGGCTGATTGGTCGCCTCCCAGAATCCGATGCGGCGGTCGGTCGCGAGCGTGACCTGCTCGCCTCCATCTTCACCCTTCGTGTGATGCGCGAAGTGGAGGTCGTAGCCGAGCCCGCCGTTCAGGCGGAAGTAGCCGACGCGCGGCAAGCTTTGTAGAACGTCCAGCAGCTTCTCTGGCCCCTTCTCCGCCAGCGTCGTCATCAACCGGGTCCGTTCGGCGTCGGTCGACCAGCGAGTGACGACCATTTCGATCGTGCCGGAGCCGCCGTTGTTCATGTTCACGGCCATCGCCGTAAAGCGTTCCGCTGAACCCTCTGTCTGCGCCATTACGACCAATCCGGCCGCGATGGTGCAGGCCGCCGTCAAGGCGCTCAACTTTTTCATCTCTGCCCCCAATCTGTGCTGACTTGGAGAGGGGAGTGCAAAGAGAACTCCAGCCATGGAGCGTCATTTCCTCGATTGGCTCGTGCGATATGGCCCGCCTGTCCTCTTTTTTGCACAGTTATTCGGCATCTTCGGTCTGCCGATTCCCGACGAGCTGCTCCTGACCACTGCCGGAGTCCTGGTGCGTGAAGGACAGCTTGACGGCACGCCGACGATCATTGCGGCGATCACCGGCTGCATGCTGGGCATCACGATCAGTTATGTGCTGGGACGAACGGTCGGTTTGGCGACGCTGCATAGTGTCGTCCACGTCCATCTCGAGACGCTGCAAAAAACCCAGCTCTGGTTCAAGCGTTTCGGGCGCTGGCTCCTCGCATTTGGTTACTTCGTGCCCGGTGTGCGGCATGTGACCGCGCTGGCCGCCGGCTCAGCGCCCCTCGAATACCGGACGTTTGCGGCGTATGCGTACCCCGGGGCGATCGTGTGGTCGAGCACGTTCGTCGCGCTTGGCTATTTTGCGGGCAATCGCTGGCAGGCCGTCTTGATGGCTCTCCGAGCACACCTGGCCGGGGTCGCGCTCGCCGGTGCCGTGGCGGCCACCGTCTACGTGATCTGGACCGTACGACGCGGAACATCGCCAGATATGACCAAGTAGTCCATTAAATGACAATATACGACTATATGTTCGATAAGGCATTATTGTGTCATTAATGGAACACACTCAACTTAAGCGTTTGTTTAACTGGTGTTTACGTTCATATTGAACCCGCATTGCGTGTATCTGTGTGCCGTAATGAAGCACGAATCCGATTGGTCTGTTCCGCTTAGTATCCCAGCAACCCACTGATTTCAGGGCGCTTACGCGCCATCGGCCCCAGCGGCCGCGATATTGCTCCGCTGGCAGGCACGATGGGCCCTCGATCGCTCTCTGCTATTCGACATAAAATCGTCTGGACTGCCGGACCCCCTTCGCGGGTCGAACCGCGAAACCCGAGCGCTGCGACGCGAAATCCGAGCGCTGTTGCACACAACATCGTCTGGGGTGGGTCGGCTGACCGGCCCGCAACTTCGGCAAGCACGTCGGCCGGAGGCGTCTTGTGATCGACAAGATGTCTTACCGCCATGAGCGGGATACGACGAGGCGCCGATCGGCGACAGTCGAGCGGCCCCACGACGCGGTCAGTACCGATTGGCGCCTGGGGCTGCCGGCTCTGCGCGGGTCGCAGGTGACGCTGCGCGACTTGCGCTTGTCAGACGCGCCCTCGCTCTTCGCCATGCTGACGACCGCGGAAGTCGCGAGGTTCATCTCGCCACCGCCCACGACCATCGAGGCGTTCGAGCGGTTCATCGCGTGGACGGTCCGGCAGCGGCTCGCCGGTACCTACGTGTGCTTTGCCGTGACGCTCGCGGGCACAGACACGGCGATCGGCATTTTCCAGCTGCGCGACTTGAGTCAGGGGTTCCGCACGGCGGAGTGGGGCTTTGCGATTGGATCGGCGTACTGGGGCACCGGCGTCTTCCAGAACAGCGCGGAGCTGCTGATGACCTTTGCGTTCAACATCGTCGGCGTGCAACGCCTGGAGGCGCGTGCAGCGATGAAAAACGGGCGCGGCAACGGCGCGCTCCGGAAGCTGGGCGCGGTGCAGGAAGGCGTGCTGCGGAAGTCGTTTCTGAAAAACGGCGAGTATCTCGATCAGGTCCTCTGGACGATCCTCGCCGGGGAATGGCGCGAGACGCAGTCGTCCGCGGGCGCGCGCGTTCACTGATTACCGCTGAAGACCTTCATTAGAGCAGATTTCGATTCGCCGTATCGCTGGTATCGGGCCGCCGTTCAACACAAAGGACGCAAAGGACACAAAGGAAACCAAAATGGTCTCACCTTCTTGTCCTTCGTGGTAATCCAGAGCCGCTACGAAGATCAGAAAACGGCTATAGTGAGTCCTCAATTCGGCAGCGTCGCCTCGATCCGTCGCGGATCGAGCCGCCAGACTTTTCCCGCTTCCAGATTGGACAACCACACGGCGCCCAGGCCGGCGCGCACCGCGTCGCCGCCTTTGCCGTAAAACTGCTGGACCACCGCATTCGTGGACGGATCGATGCGCGACAGCGGAAACTCGAACGACGTCACCCACACCGAGCCTTCGCCGACCGCGATGTCGCCGCCCGTACCGGGGACACCCACCTCGATGGTCGCCGCCACCGTGTTCGTCTTCGGATCGATGCGCGAGACGCTGCCGTCGCCCTGATTCAGCGTCCAGACCGCGCCCGCGCCCACCGCGATGAAGCGCGGGGCCTTGCCCACGGCAATGGTCTCGACGATCAGGTTCGTATGCGGATCGACGCGCGTGACCGTGTCGCGGTCGGTGCTCGTGACCCAGACCGCGTCCTCGCCGAAGGCCAGGCCGTACGAACCGGGCGCCACATAGATCTCGGCGACCACGGCATTGGTCGCCGGATCGAATCGCGCGAGCGTCCCTTTCGCATCGGTCATCATCCAGACACTTCCGGCGCCAGTCGCGATCGATCCTTCAGAATTGCCGATCGCCGTCGGCACCGTGGCGGTGATCGCGCCGGTCTCGAGATCCACGCGTGCGATCGTGTGATCGCCACAATTCGGCACCCAGAGGCTGCCGAAGCCGGCGGCGAGCCCGGAGCACGGGCCCTTCCCGACCGGGATGGTGGCGGCGACGATGTTCGTCTTCGGGTCCAGGCGGGCCACGCTGTTCTTCGGCTTGTTGGAAATCCACACCGCCTGATCGATGGCGATCCAATCCGGCGCGCCCGGCACGTCGAAGATCGCGTCGGGTTTCAGTCGTTCTATCGGGATCTTGACGCCCGGCGTCTTCACCCCCGGCTTGGCCTGCGGCGCCGACTGAACCATGGTCAGCCAGCCGAGCACGAGATATAGAACGAATTTGTCCATCTGGTGCGTGCATAATAGCCCGTCATGATCCCCGGTTGCACGTTCAGACGTGTCGGCTGGATGCTCCTCGCGGCGCTGCCGCTCGCCGCCGAAATCGCGGGGGAAGCGCGCCAGCGGCCGGTCGCCACCGGGCAGTCGGCCGATTTTTTCGAGGCGAAGATCCGCCCGGTGCTCGCCGCCAACTGTTACGACTGCCACACCGAAGAGCAGTTGGGCGGCCTGCGCGTCGACTCGAGAGAGGGTCTGCTCAAGGGAGGCAAATCGGGCCCCGCGATCGTGCCGGGCGATCCAGACCGGAGTCTGCTGATTCGGGCCGTGCGCCAGAGCGACACGCTGAAGATGCCGAAGGGTGGCCGCCTCGCGCCGGACGAAGTCGACGCGCTCACCGAATGGGTGCGTGCTGGCGCTCCATGGCCCACCCTCGCCGCTTCCGCCGCGAAGGTGGGCAAGGCCGACGCCGGCGGGACGACGACCGCTGCGGCGAAACCCGCGGCTCCCGCGTACATCATCAAGCCGGAGCAGCGGGCGTTCTGGTCGTTTCAGCCGATTCAGCACACGGCGGTGCCCGGGGTGAAGCGGACCGACTGGCCGAAAAGCGACATCGATCGGTTCGTGCTCGCGCGCCTCGAGCAGGAGGGCCTCGCGCCGGTGCGTGCGGCCGACAAGCGCACGCTGATTCGCCGCGCGACGCTCGATCTGATCGGCCTGCCGCCGACGGCCGAGGAGATCGACGCGTTCGAACACGACGAGGCGCCCGATGCCTTCGCGCGGGTCGTCGATCGCCTGCTGGCGTCGCCGCAATACGGCGAGGCGTGGGGCCGCCTGTGGCTTGACGTGGCGCGCTACGGCGAAGACGACTACCGCTCCCTCGATCCGCAGCAGCGCGGCTACAACCCGTATCCGAATGCGTATCTCTATCGCGACTGGGTGATCAAGGCGTTCAACGACGACCTGCCGTACGATCAGTTCGTCCGCGCGCAGCTCGCCGGCGATCTGATCGGCGGCGATGCGCGCGCGCGCACGCTGCCGGCGCTCGGCTTCCTCGGCCTCGGTCCGTGGTTCTACGACAACGGCGCGGTCGAGATCACGCGCGCCGACGAGCGGCACGATCGCGTGGACGTTGTGTCGCGCGGGTTTCTCGGTCTCACGGTCGGCTGCGCACGCTGTCACGACCACAAATACGATCCGATTCCCACGAAGGACTACTACGCCCTCGCGGGTGTGTTCCTGAGCACGTCGTACCACGAGTATCCGCTCGCGCCCAAGAGCATCGTCGAGGAGTACGACGCGCAGGACAAGAAGATCGAGAAGAAGGAAAAGCTGCTCGGCGAATTCCTCTCCACCGAATCGACGCAGCTCGCGCAGACGCTGGCGCTCCAGGCGACCAAGTACATGGTCGCCGTCTGGAAGGTGACGGGCGAACCGAAAGAGGATAAGGCGAAGATCGTCGACGCGGAACGGCTCGACTACGAGCTGTTCGATCGCTGGATCAAGTTTCTCGCGAAGCCGCCGAAGTTTTATCCCTACCTGACGAAGTGGCAGGCGATGATCGCGGCCGGCGGCACGGCGGCTGAGGCGAAGGCGCTCGCCGACGATTTCCAGAGCGTCATCCTCGACGTGATGTTCGACCGCAAGGACATCAAGGACGAGAACGACATCATCTACGCCAAGGCGCTGCCGGGCACGAAGAAGAAGGAGCCGGCCAAGCTGCCGAGCGACTTCGTCACCAACGACGACTTCTGTCCCGGCTGCGGCCTCGAGCTCAAGAGCCTGCCGATCGAGCGCAACAACCTCTGGACCGACGTGTTCCAGCGCGATCTCGCCGATGGCTTCGATCCCAATCAGGCATCCGAGCGGCCGGCGCCGGGACTGCTCGCGTTCCGCGGCTGGGGGCTCGAGCGGCAGTTGAGCGCGGATCGCCGCCGCTACATCGACGGCCTGCGCGACGACATCGACGCGCTCCGCAAGGCCCAGCCGCCGAAGTACGCCTTCGTGCACGGTGTCGCCGACGTCGAGAAGCCGCAAAACTTGAGGGTCAGTAAGCGGGGAAGCCCCTACAACCTGGGCGACGAAGAGCCGCGGCACTTCCTGTCGGTGCTGAGCGAAGGCGAGCCTGCAGCGTTTGCGCAGGGGAGCGGCCGTCTCGAGCTGGCCGATGCGATCCTGCGCCAGCCGATCGCGATCCGTGTGATCGTCAATCGCATCTGGAAGCAACATTTCGGCACCGGCATCGTCGACACGCCGAGCAATTTCGGTGTCGCAGGTGAGCGGCCGACCAATCCCGCGCTGCTCGATTACCTCGCGCAGACCTTCATCGACAACAAGCTGTCGATCAAGGCGCTGCACCGCGCCATCATGCTGAGCGCCGTCTATCAGCTCAGCACCGACAACAGCCCGGCGAACCTGGAAAAGGACTCCGGCAACCGGTTCTATTGGCGCGGGAACCGCCATCGCATGACGGCCGAGGAAGTGCGCGACTCGTTGCTCTTCGTCTCGGGCTCGCTCGACACCAAGGCGGGAGGACCGTCGACGCCGCTGACGCCGTTCTTCGACCGCCGCACCGTGTACGGGAAAGTGAGCCGCTACAAGCTCGACGACTACCTGCAGCTGTTCGATTTCCCGAGCCCGAATCTGTCGGCCGAGAAGCGCTTCACGACGAGCGTGCCGCTGCAGCGGTTGTTCTTCATGAACAGCGACTTCATGCAGCAGCAAGCCGAGCGGCTGGCGCGGCGCATCGTCCAGGAGCCGGACAACGCCGCGCGCATTCAGAAGGCATATCGGCTGATCTTCGGACGCGCCGCCGACGACGCCGAAGTGAAAGCGGGCCTCGCGTTCATCACGACCGAGCCGTTGAAGGATTACGAGGAACGGAAAAGCACAAAGGACACAAAGGACACAAAGGAAGGGAAGAGCGCGGCGGGCGTGAAGGACGCCGGCGACTCCAAAAAGGATTCGGCATCAGACGATGAGAAGCCGGAAGCGGTGGGCGAGGGCATGATGGCCGGCGTTATCCCGGGCGCGGCGAAGAAAGACGATGCGAAGAAGCTGTTGCCGGTCACGCCGTGGGGACGCTACATGAAGATTCTTCTGAGCTCGAGCGAGTTCTTGTTCGTGAGTTGAGGAGACGAACCATCACAGAAGATACGAAGATATTTTAGCCACGGAGGCACAAAGGCACCGAGGGCGAGCACGGGTCGTATCCGCGGCCGGCAATGCCGGCCGCAGCCCGGCCGACGAGCGGTTCAAACACAAACACGTACACGGGTCGTTCGTTTGTGTTTGAGCCGCTTGTCGGCTGGCAGCCGCTTCGCGGCGGATACGACCTTGGTTGTCCTCCGTGACTCTGTGACTCTGTGGCAAAAAATTCTCCGTGTGCTCGGTGCCTCGGTGGCGAAAGGGTCGGAGAACCATGTCGCACAAATCACGAAACCCGCTCACGCGCCGTGACGCGCTCTGCAAAATGGGCAACGGCTTCGGCATGCTCGCCTTCGCGAGCCTGGTCGGCGAATCGCTGCTGCGCGCGGCGGGGCCGTTCGAGCAGGACGGCGCACTCGATCCGCGCAAGCTGGATCATCCCGCGCGCGCCAAGCGCGTCATCTTTCTGTTCATGAACGGCGGGCTGTCGCAGGTGGACAGCTTTGATCCGAAGCCGATGCTCGACAAGTACCATGGGCAACCGCTGCCCGGCGGCTCCGTGGCGACCGAGCGGAAGACCGGCGCGCTGATGCGGTCGCCGTTTGCGTTCAAGAAATATGGCCGCGCCGGCATCGAGGTCAGCGAGCTGTTTCCGCACGTCGGCGAATGCGTCGACGACATCTGCTTCATCCGCTCGATGTACACCGACATCCCGAATCACGAGCCCTCGATGCTCATGATGAATACGGGCCATACGCAGGTCGGCCGTCCGTCGCTCGGGTCGTGGCTCACGTACGGTCTTGGCACGGACAATACGAATCTTCCCGGCTTCGTCGTGCTCTGCCCTGACGTGCCGACCACGGTGGGGCCGCCGTTGTGGAACAGCGCGTTTCTGCCGGCCGTGCACCAGGGCACCTTCATCGCCGACAAGGTGGAGAAGCAGGCCGCCGCCATGGTCGGCAAGGACTTCGATCCGAAGAAGCTGATCGCGTACATCAACAACGAGAAGTTCACGTTGAGCGAGCAGCGCCGCGAGCTCGACCTGCTCGAGTCGCTGAATCGGATGCAGCTGGATCGGGAGGCGGTCCACGATCCGCAGCTGGAGGCCGCGATCAGCTCGATGGAAACGGCCTACCGGATGCAGACTGAGGCGCCCGACGTGTTCGACATCCGCAAGGAGAGCGCCGCGACGCTGACGCTGTATGGGCCGGGCAGCACCGCCCGCGGGTGCCTGATGGCCGTGCGGCTGGCCGAGCGCGGCGTCCGGATGGTGCAGGTGTACTACGGCAAAGGCGATCCGTGGGACGCCCACGCCGACATTCAGGCGCACCGGAAGAATGCGAAGGACTCCGATCAGCCGTTCGCGGCCGTGATCAAGGATCTGAAATCGCGCGGCCTCTTCAAGGACACGCTCGTCGTCTGCGGCTCGGAGTTCGGCCGGACACCCGTGATGGAGATCGGCGGCGGCGCGGGCGGCACGCAGAACGGGCGCGATCACAATCCATTCGGGTTCACGATGTGGCTGGCGGGCGGCGGCGTCAAAGGCGGGATGGTGTACGGCGCGACCGACGATTTCGGGTTCAAGGCGATCGACAAGCCGGTCCACGTGCACGACCTGCACGCCACGATTCTGCACCTGCTCGGGATCGATCACACGAAGCTGACGTATCGGTACAGCGGGCGCGACTTCCGGCTGACCGACGTGTCCGGCAACGTGATCCACGACATCATCGCGTGAGACGCCCGGCTCAGGTCGAGCGTCCCACGCGCCGCGTTTACTTCTGCGCTGCCGCCTGGATCGTCAGCGCGATCTTCACATCGTCGCCGACCAGGAATCCACCCGTCTCGAGCGCCGCGTTCCACGTCAGGCCGAAGTCTTTCCGGTTGAGCGTGATCTCGGTCTCGAATCCCGCCTTCTCGTTGCCCCACGGATCTTTGCCGCTGCCGAGATAACTGACCGGCAGCGTGACGTCCTTGACGACGCCGCGGATGGTCAGCGGTCCGGCGACGGAGAACTCGCTGCCGCCGTTGGGCGTGACTTTCGTGCTGATGAACGTGATGGTGGGGAACTTCTCGACGTGGAAGAAATCCTCCGAGCGCAGGTGCGTGTCGCGATCGGCCGCATTCGTGTCGACGCTCGACGCCTGCACGGTGAAGTTGACGGACGACTGTTCCGGGCGCGCCGGATCGAACTGGATCGTGCCCTCGAACTCGGAAAAACGCCCGCGTACTTTGGTGATCAGGTGACGAACGGTGAAGGCGACTTCCGAATGCGCTTTGTCGATGACGTATGTACTCACTGGACTCCCTCTCGATAATCGGTCGTGAACGCTTTGCAGTCCCTGTTATGGTTCGTGTGCGGCGCGAATCGCGTCGAGCAGCCGGATGAAGGCCCTGCGCTGCGCCGCGCCCAGGCCCTTCAGCACCTCGTTGTCCAAGTTGGTCAAATCGCGATCGAGGGCCGCGAGCAGCGACAGTCCCGCCGGCGTGATCCAGCACAAATGCTGCCGGCGGTCGTGCGGGCAGTGCTCGCGGCGGACCAGCGCTTTGGCTTCGAGGCGATCGAGCAGGCGCGTGACGCCGGGCGTCTGCTCGATCATCCGGTTGCCCACCTCCAGCGTCGGCAGACCGTCGGCGCCGGCGCCGCGCAGGATGCGCATCACGTTGAACTGCTGGAGCGTGATGCCGTGCGGCTCGATGCGGGCGGCCAGCTGGCGGCGCACCAGGTCGGTGGTCCGCAGCAGACCGACAATCGCCTCGTGCCCCGGCGATTGAAACGGGCGGCGCTGCTGGAGCTCGCGTTGAAGCTGGCTGCTTCGTGCCACGCCAACTAGTCTATATATCAACAGATGTCATGTCAAGTATTACACATCGCCGGGTCCGAACCGCCTTCGCTGAAGCTACGGCGGTCCGCTGAAGCCTTGCGCGGAGGCGGAAGGACGCGGCCTACGCTTGGCGGATTGTCCATTGCGCCCGCCGGTTGCCGGCCTACGCTTGTAGGGCGGTCCTTTTGGACCGGCCGTTCCGACGACGCTCAGGCGGGATATCGCGTGCCGATCGCGTGCGCATCGATCCACACGGGTCCGCGGCGGATCGCATCGCACCGGCGCTGGCCGGTCCAGTGCCAGAGCGCATCCAGCAACCGGACCTGCACGCGGTCGCCGTGGCGCGCGAGCGGCGGACCCACCGGCGTGCCGACCGGCACGGCGGCGGCTTTGGCGCAGGCCGGCTCCGATCCGTCCGGATCCGCGTACGCTGTCGTCTGCTCGACGACCACCGGCCGGTAAAACGCTTCGTCGGTCGCAATCGCGTTGAAGAAGGCCGTCAGATAGCGCTCGATGATCTGCCGGCCGTGCGGGTCGACACCCGAGTCGCGCAGGGCGGCGAACGCCTCGTCGCGGTGACGCATGAACTGCTGTCGCGCGGCATCGAGGTCTCTGCGCTTGAACAGGCTGCGGGTGTGCTGCAGCTGGCTCACCACTTCGACCTCAGGGCTCGACCTCGACGCCGAGAACTCCTCGCTGAGCACGCGGGAGAACCAGGCGTGGCTGCCGGTCACCATCCCGGCGAGATCGAAATCGTACATGACCGCCGCGGCGCGCCCGTCGTCGCGAGCGAACGCCAGGATGTTCCACAGCGGTTTGCTGGCGTCGCAGCGGTACGTGTCGCCTCTCGTGAATCGGAGGCACCAGTCGAAATTGCCGATCATCGCTTCGGCGAATGCCAGAGTCACGGTATCGGCCACGCTGAGATCCGTGTCGGCCGATCCGAAGCGCTCCATCGGAATCTCGTCGCCGGCGTTCAGCCGCTTCCGCGCTTCGTTCACATCTTCCAGCAGCATCGCGTTGCGCACGAGCGGCGGCTGGTGCCCCGACGCGTATTCATAGGTGATGCGGGCGGGGCGCGCGAGAAGCGCGGGCACGCCCATGACGCGGAGCAGGCGATAGACGAAGGCCTCGCGCAGCGGCGCCTGTTCGTTGGCGAGCCGCCCGAACTTGGGCGTGAGCTGTTCGCCAGGTGCTTCGCCGCAGTGCGTGCCGATCTTGACCGCTAATAATTTGCTGAAGATTGAGTCTTCGCGTGTCGAGCCAGGCGCAAAGCGCAGTTTCAGCTTGGGAAAGGTGCACTCCGTGTCCTGCTTGCTGGTGTTTCCGCGCACCGACAGGCGGACGCCGCGTATCTGGATTTCCTGGCCGTCCGGTCCGACATACGCGATCGATCCGTCGACAGCGTATTCGGCATCCTGCGCCGACTGTGCAAACAGATCGTCGAATGGGGCGCGGAGGCGCAGCGACAGCGCGCGCTCGCTCGAGAAGAGCGCAAGCGCCGGGTCGGCGTTTGGGATGGCGAACGCCGCGGCAGCGAGCATCGTCGCGACGAACACGGGCGCCACGAAACGCATCGTGAACACCCATCCAAGAGTCCGGCCAAGATCGAACCGACGAGCTGACGCGGTCGCTCATGAGTCCCACACACGCGACGTCAGCGTGGAACACGTGCACGTGCACGCCGGCGCCTCAGAGGATGAGCTGCAACTGGCGGACGAAAGTCCTGACGCGGAGCGTAAGTGCGCCGGTCGCCGTGCTGGAACACCCGTGTCGTGGGCCGATTACTGAGAGCCCTTTTTCAACGGCGGCGCGATCGGCGCCGGCCGGGCCGGCCAGTGGCCCTCCTTCATTAAATCTGTTTGAACGGTCGGCGCTTCGCTCTGGATCACGTGGTTGAGGGACGCGACGCCGCTGGTCGCGTCCTCGAAGACCCAGTCGATCTGCCGTTTCTCATCCGCTGTCGGCAAGCCGGAGTAGCCTTCGATCGATCGCGACAGGCTGGACGCCGTGTTTGCTTGCGTGTTGAGGTCGGCCTGAATCTGCGAGAGATGATCGGCGAGCGCGTCGAGCGCCGCGACCGGCTTCGCGACCTGCTGCTTCATCGTTTCGGTCTGCGCCACGAGAATGCGCGCCGCTTTCCGCGCGGCCGCCAGCGTTCTCTGCACGTCGTAGAGATCGGCGAGCGCAGACTGGCGAGCGCGCCGGTCGGCGTCGGAAAACGTGATCCGCGGATCGCCCTCAACGGTGACGACGCCGGTCAAATTCCGGCCGTCCGCTTTGATGCTCACACTGTAAGTGCCAGGCAGGACGGTCGGGCCGTTTGGTGAGCCGCCAAATCCGCCGGCCGCCGCCGGCGATTCACGATCGCCATCAGCCAGCGGGGGATCCATCCGCAGATCCCAGCTGACGCGATTCAGCCCGCGCCGAGCCGGACCCGTGAGCGTCCGGATCAGCGTGCCGCTCGCGTCGCGGACGGCGATGTCGGCGTTGCCGCTCCCCGCGTCGCGCAGATAGTAGAAGAGCACCGCGCCGAAATCCGGATTGGGCGCGAAGTACTGTCCGGCGCCGTACCACGCCTGCGGGTTGTAGACGCTGAGCAGCCGCGCGCGTGCCGGCGCCACGAGAAAGGCGTTCGACTTGATCGCGTCGGGCGTCAGCGCCTCGAGGGGCGCGATGTCGTCCAGCACCCAGACGCCGCGCCCGTGCGTGCCGAGGACGAGCGCGTTGTCGCGCGGATGGATCAGCAGATCATCCACGGGGACGTTCGGCAGGTTCGGGCTGAACGGCGTCCAGCTGGCGCCGCCGTCGGTCGATACATGAAGGCCCCGCTCATGCCCGAGGAAGAGCAGCCGCGGATTCTTCGGATCTTCGCGCAGCCGGTGGACCGACGTCTGCGGCAGGTTTGCAGCGATCGCCTTCCAGGTCTGGCCGTAGTCGTCGCTGACGAACACCAGCGGCCGGTAATCGTCGTTGTAGTGGTTGTCGAACGTCGCATACACACGCGCCGCCGCGTGCCGCGACGCCAGCAGGCTGCTGACGTACGCATTAGCCGGCAGGCCCGACACGCGCGCCGTGATGTCGCTCCACGTCTTGCCTTCGTCTCGCGTCACGTGCAGGCGCCCATCGTCGCTGCCCGTGTAGAGCAGCTTCGGATCGAGCGGCGATTCGGCGATCGTCGTCAGCGTCGAGTACGAGGTGACGCCGTCGTGCCGCGAGAGCGCGCCGGGCCCGACGCGCGCCCCCATCATGTCGAGCGTGTCGCGATCGACGTGCGCCGTCAGGTCGCCGCTGATGGCGTTCCACGTGACGCCGCGATCGGCGGAGCGGAAGAGCACGTTCGAGCCCATGTAGAGCACCTTGGGATCGAAGCTCGACATCACGATCGGCGTGTTCCAGTTCCAACGCTCGCGCTCGGCGTCGGGCGTCGCGTCCGCGCGGCGCGACCGCGGCCGCTCCGTGACCGGCGCAATCGCCTGCCGCTCGAGCGTCTGCAGATCCACACGGTTGGCGTGGCCATCCTGCGATTCGATCACGACGGTGTGCGGATCGGTCGGGTCGATGCGTGCGTAGAAGCCGTCGCCGCTGCCGATGTTGAACGCGTCGTGATTGGAAATGCCGGTGCGAGTGCGCGTCGCGCTCGGGACGCACCAGTGGCCGTTGTCCTGCAACCCGCCGCAAACGGTGAATGGATCCGCCATGTCGGCGCTGATCTCGTAGAACTGGCCGATCGGCAGGTTGTCGCGGAACTCCCACGTCGCGCCGCGATCCCACGAGATCGACACGCCGCCGTCGCCGCCGACGAGCAGATGATTCGTGTCGTCGGGGTCGATCCACAGGGCGTGATCTTCGGAGTGGACCGTGCTGAAGACCTCTTTGAAATCGCGCCCGCCATCGTCCGAGATGTAGAAGCCGCGGTTCGATCCGAGCAGGTAAACGCGGCTCTTGTCCTTGGGATCGATCCGGATCTGGCTGTAATACATCGGCCGCGGATTGAGCGTGCCGAGCTGCGTCCAGGTGTCGCCGCGATCGGTGCTGCGATAGACGCCGCTGTCGTGCCCCGCGGCTTCGACGACCGCGTAGACGATGCGGCCGTCGCCGTGAAAGAGGTCGAGGCCGATGCGTCCCTTGTCGCCCTTCGGCAGGCCGGCGGACAGCTTCGTCCACGTCGCGCCGCCATCGGTCGTCCGGTAGATGTTGCTGCCCGGGCCGCCGCCGTTGAAGCCCCACGCCTTCCGCTGCCGCTGATACATCGCCGCGAACAGCGTCTCCGGATCCTGGGGATCCATGACGATGTCGGTGGCGCCGGTGTTGTCATCGACGAACAGCACGTTGTGCCAGGTCCGGCCGGCATCGGTCGTCTTGAACACGCCGCGCTCGGCGTTCGAGCCCCATAGATGGCCGACCGCCGCGACATACACGATGTCCGGATTGCCGGGATGAATGACGATGCGGCCGATGTGCCGCGTCGCGTCGAGCCCGACGTGCGTCCACGTGCGGCCCGCGTCGAGCGATTTGTAGACGCCGTCGCCCCACGAGGAGCTCTGCCGATTATTCGCTTCGCCCGTGCCAGCCCAGACGACGTTCGGGTTCGAGGGTGCCACCGCGAGGTCGCCGATCGACATCATCGCGTCCACGCGGTCGAAGACTGGGGTCCACGACGTGCCCTGATTCGTGCTCCTGAAGATCCCGCCGCTTGCCGTGCCGACGTAGATCGTGTCGGGTGCGCCCGGCACCCGGGCAACGGCGAAATCGTCCACGCGGCCTCCGGTGTTCGCCGGACCGATGCTGCGAAATCTGAGCGCCGACAGGAGCGATGGATCGAGGGCCGCGCGCGGCTGCGCGCGAACCGCCAGCGACACGGCGCCAACCAACGCGAGGGAGAGCACGATCGGCACGATGTGGGAACGGGCGGGACGCATGCGCAACTCCTGGAGAATGTGGACGAGCACGCCGCATTCTAATGGATCGGCTGCATCAGCGACTCTTGTTCAGACTTGTATAATCACGAGCGAATGATGAAGCAGTGTGCGGTTGCTATGGCATGCGCGTTCGTGGTGGCGCTCGCCTCGATTGGCGCGGCGGCGCGGGAGACCCTCGATATCTACTTCATCGATGTGGAAGGCGGGCAGTCCACGCTGATCGCGACGCCGGCCGGGGAGTCGCTGCTGATCGACGCGGGCTACAGCGGCTTCGGCGATCGCGATGCGACGCGCGTGATGGACGCCGTGCGCGACGCCGGACTGACGCGCATCGACACGCTCCTGATCACCCATTTTCACGGCGACCACGATGGCGGGGCGCCGGCGCTGGCGCAGCGGATCCCGATCCATACGTTCGTGGACTACGGCAGCCCTGTCGAAACGGCCCAATCGACGATCGCGCCGTACCAAGCGTACGCCGCGGTGCGGAGCAAGGGCGAGCACGTGCAGCCGAAGCCGGGCGAACGTCTTCCGCTCGCCGGCGTCGTCGTGGATGTGGTGACCGCGGGCGGCGCCCTGCTGTCGAAGCCGCTCAGCGGAGCTGGGCAGCCGAACGCCGCCTGCGCGTCGTTCGAGCCGCGCGCCGGCGATCCGTCGGAGAACGCGCGCTCGGTGGGCGTTCGCGTCAGTTTCGGCGCGTTCCGCTTTCTCGATCTCGGCGACCTGAACTGGAATCCGCTGGGCCGCCTCGCCTGTCCCGACAATCTCATTGGACCGGTGGATCTCTACCTCGTGCCGCATCACACGAACTCAGATTCGAACGTCCCTGCGTTTCTCGCCGCCGTCCGCCCGCGCGTCATCATCAGCAACAACGGTGCAGAGAAAGGGGGCGCGGCCGATGCGTTGGCGTCGCTGCACGGGCTCGGCGTTGACATCTGGCAGCTCCACGCATCGCGCGCGAAACACGCGCAGAACTCGAGTGGGCGGTTCATCGCCAACGTGGATGATGGCGCGACCAGCCACTGGATCAAGGTGAGCGCGAGCGCGGACGGCAGCTTCACCGTCACGAATCACCGAACCGGCGCGACAAAGGCGTACCCAAAATAGCGGACGGTGATCGGTGCCCATGATCAGCACTCGGAGGTGTCTATCGTGGGAAACGCGCGGCACTCAGAAGGGTCGCGGTCGGTGCGCAACAGCGGCTGTTGTCCTAGCACGTAAAAGTGTGCAGCACGTGAACAACGTGCTATCATCGCAGAGCCATGAAGACTAACGTCACCCTCAAGCTCGATGCCGACCTGCTCCGAGAGGCGCGTGTCGTTGCGGCCGAGGAGGGACGGTCCATCAGCGCCCTGCTGGCCGATCGTCTCGAGGCTATCGTTCGCGAGCGGAAGGCCTTCGACAGGGCTCGCCGCCGCGCGCTCGCTCGCCTCCGCGAGGGTCTCGACCTGCAATGGACGCCTCCTAAGTCCCGCGACGAACTCCATGAGCGATAGATACTTCGTCGACACGAACATCCTCATGTACGCCCACGACGCCGCCGCGGGCGAAAAGCACGCGCGTGCCAAAGCTCTCGTGGAGGAGCTGTGGCGCGATCGAACAGGTGTCGTGAGTACACAGGTGCTTCAGGAGTTGTCGGTCAATCTGCGCAAGAAGGTGCGTCGGTCGCTCGACGCCAAGGCCACTCGCGACATCGTCGCGGACTATCTGACGTGGCAAGTCATCGTGAACGGCGGCGAATCGATCCTGGAAGCGATCGACCTCGAAACGCGGTATCAGATTTCGTTCTGGGACGCCCTTGTCGTCCAAGCAGCCCAGTCATCGGGTGCTGAGGTCCTGTACTCCGAAGACTTGTCTAGCGGCCAGAGATACGGGTCGGTTCAAGTCGTCAACCCGCTGCTCTAGTCGGTGGGTTCGCCCGGTGGCGCGGTGAAGGAGATGTCACCAACCCCACGATGCTCTTTCGGCCAGCGCATTTCGTGCTTCCGGCGAATCGTTGGTAGGTGACGGCGCTCCAGAACGCGCACGAAGGGACATCAGTAGCGGACACATAATAGCCGGCGATGATCGGGTGTCCATGATCGACACGCGGCTGATCCTGCCGGCGCTGCAGCGCGGCCTGCGCAAACGCTGTCCGCACTGCGGTGTCGGACCGCTCTTTGCCGGCTGGAATCAAATCGCGAGCTGCGCGCACTGCGGCCTCGTCTTCGAGCCACACGAAGGCGACACCTGGTTCTTCACGATCATCGGCGACCGCCTGCCGGTCGCCGTCGCGATTGTGGTCGTGTACTTCAACCTTGGCGCCTTTTCGCACCTGCTCGGCGCGCTCGCATTCGGTGCGATCGTCGTCGCGTTGATTTGGACGACGCCGAACCGCTGGGGTGCGGGGATCGCGCTGCACTACCTCTCGCGCGTCTTCTGGCCGGATCCGGCGGATCCGATACCAAAATGACACGTGTAGGCCGGGTCTTTTCAGACCCGGCGCTCGCGGTGGTAGCGCGAAGGCTTTAGCCGAGCGTCCGATTAGCGCCGATAGTAAACAGCGTCTGGCGGCAGCGGTGAAGACAGGTAATCTTTCGCTTTGAACGGATACTCCGGCCGCGGCTTCGAGGTGATGTACGCCGCGATCTGCTGCGCCTCCTGGTCGGTGAGACTGCCCGGATCGAGATACGGCATCGAGTACCGGATGATCCCCGCCAGCGTATACAGGCGCGAGGCGCCGGCGCCGTCGTTCCAGGAGGCCGGTCCCCAGAGCGGCCCGGCCTTCTTGTCGCCGATCCAGACGCCCTGGCCGTCGGCGCCATGGCACGCGCTGCATCGTTCGACGAAGAGGCTCTCGCCCGTGTGCGCATCGAGCCGACCCACCGGAATCAGATGCTCGGCCGCGATGGTGTTGTGGCCGCGCCACGCCGGACTCTTGCCGGTCTCGTAGCCTTCCGAGATCCATCCGATGTAGGCGGCGAGGGCGAGCACTTCCTTCGACGTGGGCGTGGCCAGCGTATCCGGCGTTTCGGTGCCATTCTCGCTGCGCCAGAAACAGTCGACGATGCGATCGACGAGCTGATAGGGGCGGCCGGACCGCTTGTTGAACTCAGGGAAGACGCCGGCGACGCCGACCAGTGGCAGCGCACGCTCGCGCTGACCGGCGTTCAGATGGCAGTTGGCGCACGTGACCTGGCCGTGCGCGAGTCGCGGCGCTTCTTTCGGCGTGTCGATGAAGATCCGGTAGCCCCAGCGGATCTCGCGCGCCCGCGCCGAATCGTCCAGCGATCGGTCCGTCGTGGGATTTTTCGGAACCTCCCAGGCGGTGACCATCGTCGACGTCGCAGGAATGAGGGACGCCGACGCCGGCGCTGCGGGCGGCGTGCTGCGCGTGCACCCACTCGCCGCGACGGCGAGCGTCAGGGTGCACGTGCAGAGCAGGCGCGTCACGTGCCTACTGGACGCTGAGCAGGCTGATCTCGAACACCAGTGTTGCGTTCGCCGGGATCCCATTCTGAGCGGTCGATCCGTAGGCGAGATCCGGCGGAACGATGAGCCGCCGTGAGCCGCCAACCTTCATTCCAATGACGCCCTGATCCCATCCCTTGATGACCTGACCGGCACCCAGCGTGAAACTGAACGGGGCTGACCCGACCGATGTCTGAACCAGCGTTCCTTTCCCGTCGGTCTTGCTGGTGTCGTACAACCACAACGTGTAGTTCACCGTGATGCTTTTTCCAGCCGTCGCCTCCGCGCCGGTGCCGACTACGAGATCCGTTTGGGTGAACGTGCCGACCGAGGTCGACGGCGACGAGGGAGAAGAAGAAGAAGAGCCGCAGCCCGTGAGCAGCGGCAGAGTGACGAGCGCAAAGACACAGACGAACACACGCATGAAGGAATCCTCAACCCACGTAGGCGATGGAGTAGCCGCGCTCCTGCGCGCGGTTGACGCCGACAATGCCGGCCGCCACGAAATGACAATTCGCGAGGCTGTTGGCCCGCAGCTCCTTGTAAATCTCCTCGAAGTCGCCGCTGATCCGCCGCGCAGCCATGCTTGCGTACGCGTGCGTCGCCATGTCACACACCGAGAAGTGCACGCCATGCTTGATCAGCCCGGTGAGCTCAGTGGTGTAGACGTTCACCACCGGGCGCTTCTTCGTTTTCGGGTCGTTGAAGTCGAGCCGCTCGCCCCAGGCCTCGCCATACTTCGCCCACATCGCGTCGGTGAAAGCGAACGGCGTCGCATGATGCCGCACGCCGACCACCACCGCGAGGTCGGCATCGCCGAGCCCGTAGGCGCCCTTGCTCGCGCCGTAGTAATTCGACGCAAACATGGTCGATTCCTCGACGCCGTTCACCGTGGTCGCGTCGAAGAAGAAGCGGTGCTTGCCCTGAATCTGGTCGAACCAGTCGTCCTGCGAATGGCGAGCCGGTGCCCAGGACGCGTTCGATTCCGCCGGCGCGACCGGCGCGACCGGCGCGGCGGCCAACGCGGTCTGCGCGTGCGCCTCCGTCGTTGTTGAGCCGAGGCCGACGGCCGCAGCCGCGGTGCTGACGCTGAACAGAAACGACCGTCTGGCGACAGGCGCCCGGCGCTGATCTTCTTTCATGCGGTCCTCGCTGGTTGACGACACTGGAATAGCTTATTCCAAGTTCCGGGGAGAGAATACGCACATGAACCAACTGGCGTTGTCTCTGGTTGTCGTAGCGCTGATTGGCGGCCCGGCATCGTCACATGCGGACGAAAGGGACAATGCCGCGAAGCTGAAAACCGGGTTCGCAGACATCGATCGCCTGTTTCGAGAGTTCGCCGCAGAGAACCAGCCGTGCGAGCGCGGGAGTCTTTAGGTCGCCATGACGCTGGCGCCGACCATGCCGCCGATGGTGCAGTATCTGGCCGTGCGTCCAGCGCCGGCCGCGCCGCCGCGCACCGATGCGTGCGTTGAATAACCGGATGCTCCGCGATGCCATCGAACGCGCCGTTGCCGATCTGCGCGGCGATCTCCTCGCCTTCGCGCAGCGGCTGGTCCGCATTCCGAGCACACCGGGATCCGAGGCGCCGGCGCAGCATTGCGCCGCCGACACGATGCGGGCGCTCGGCCTGGATGTGGCCATCGTCGCCGCGACCCGCGCCGAGCTGTCGTCGCATCCGGCGTTTTGCGACGATGGGATTTCCGTTGAGTCGCGTCCAAACGCCGTCGGGATCTGGCGAGCGAAGCGAAGATCGGCGGATGCGAGATCGATTGTGCTGAACGGACACCTGGACGTCGTGTCGCCGGGCAACGAGGCGCTGTGGGCCGATTCGCCCTGGAGCGGACGGATCGACGGCGGCCGTCTCTACGGACGCGGCGCCTGCGACATGAAAGGCGGTGTGGCGTGCGCCGTGTACGCGATCGCGGCGCTGCAGCGCGCGGGGCTCACGCCGGCTGCTGACGTGCTGATCGAGACGGTCAGCGGCGAAGAGAGCGGCGGCGTCGGCACGCTGACCACCATCGTCCGCGGCTATCGCGCGGAGGCGGCGATCATCCTCGAGCCGACGAAGCTGCGCCTGTGCCCCGTGCAGGCGGGGGCGCTGACGTTCCGTCTGACGGTGCCCGGGCGATCGGCGCACGGCGCGCTGAAGCGATCCGGCGTCAGCGCGATCGACAACCTGCGGCTGCTGCTCACGGCGATCGACGATCTCGAGCGCGAGCGGCACGCGCGCTTCGTCCACCCGCTCTACCACGATCCTCTGCAGGTGGCGCCCGTCAGCGTCGGCGTGCTGCGATCCGGCGATTGGCCGTCCACGGTGCCGAATGAAGCAGTGGCGGAGGGACGCTTCGGCGTCTTTCCCGGTGAGTCCGTGGCGGACGCGAGGCGCGCGCTCGAGGCTGCCATCGCCGACCGGGCCCGCGACGACGACTGGCTGCGCGAGCACTCGCCGCGCGTCGAATGGATCGAGGGGCAGTTCGAATCGGGCGAGACGCCACTCGACGCGCCGATCGTGCAGCTCCTCGGCGCGCAGCACGCCGGCGTGACGGGCCAGACGGCAATCGTGGAAGGCGTGACGTACGGATCGGATCTCCGGCTGTTCACGAATCACGCGCAAATGCCGGCCGTTCTCTACGGGCCAGGCGACGTCGCACACGCGCATACGGTGGATGAAGCGATCGACATCGAGGAGATGCTCACGGCCTGCCGTGTGATTGCGGGCACTGTGGCGGCATGGTCGTGCGGAGTGCAGGAATGAAGCGCCTGCTTTATACTCCCGCCTCATGCGCAACGCCGTCATCTTCTGTTTGATCTTCGTTTTCGGTTTCGTCCCCGCGGGTTTCGCCGGTCAGGACGCCGCTCCGGCACCCGGCATGATGGACACTCCCGGCGTACACATCCTGAAAGGGCTGACGGTGCCCGAGTTCCAGGATGAAATGAATTTCATGGTCGTGGCACTCGGTGTGAACTGCGGCTATTGCCACGTGCGCGGCAACTTCGCGAGCGACGCCAATCCCCGAAAAGACACGGCGCGCCGGATGCTGGAGATGGTCAACGCCATCAATCACCAGTTCTTTCCGGACTACAAACCGGCGAAGGACGAGTCGCGCCTCGGCAAGGTGACCTGCTACACGTGTCATCAAGGCGCGACAACGCCGAACGCGGGACCGGCCGGCGCGATCCGCTGACCGACGCCGGGCGGCTCCACCGCTCCGGCCTCATCTTTGCTCCCAGCCAGCACGCCACGATGGGAACCCAACCGTTTGTGGGATTTTCTGGGTGTGTGCCAATACAGCTGAGTTGGCTAACTGAACAGGTGACTGGGAAACCGAACTGAGACGCTACCTACATGACCAAATTGATTGTGCAGTTCACGCTCCTGGTGTCGGCTGTCCTGGCGCTGGCGTCCCCTGCTGTTGCGCAGGAACGCTTTTGCGACACGTCGGTCTCCAATTGCCGCATTCCGCTGGTGGCGCTGATCGACGGTGAACAGATCGGGATCGACGTCGGCGCGTGGGTCATCAAGGATGCCAGGATTCCGGCGGCGCTGATCCGCGCACGACGCCGGGGCGTGCCCGTGCGGATGATCATGGACCCTCGCGCGAACGCCAGCTTCTCCGGCAATGCGCAGTACATCGCGGACATGGCCGCGGCCGGCGTGCAGATGCGGGCGCGCACCGCCGATGACATCTGCCACTGGAAGTTGATGGTTTTCGCCGGCCAGAACACCGTGGAGTTCTCCGGGGCCGACTTCGGTCCGTACGAATTCGTGCCCGAGGAGCCATACGTCAATTACGAAGACGAAGTGATCAACTTCTCCACGCGCTTCGTGCAGTCGTTCATGACGACGTTCGACGACATCTGGACGAACACGGCCGACTACGCGGACTTCGCGAACGTTTCCGAGCCGCTGACGCGTCTCCATGACACGTATCCCATCAGCCCTGAGCTGAATTTTCCGCCGGCCGACAGCTACACGAATCGCCTGCTGCCGTTGCTGGACGCCGAAACGTCCCAGATCGACGTGCAGGTGCTCAGCTGGACCGATGACCGTCCAATCGATCATCTGATCGCGGCGCTTCAACGCGGCGTCGTCGTGAACGCCTATGTCGACAAAGGCGAGTATCGGAACGCAGACCGATCGCGCGATGCCTACAACGTGGATCGACTGTATCTGACTGGCCAGACGTATCCGGGCCTGACGATTCGCCAGCCGCATCACCTCGGCTCGAGCCGGCAGAAAACGGTCTGGCTCCACGACTCGACGACGACGATTTTCGGGACGTCCGATTGGTCGACCGCCGGCGACAATCGGCAGCTCGAAGCGAACATGTTCACGACGGACGCGGAGGCGTGGGCCGCGCTGCAAGCGATCTTCGATCGGAAATGGACGAACAGCGCGCCGGGCGGCATTCAGGAAACGGAACCGTTCACGCCGATGGGGCCGGACAAGCCGGTGAACGTGTCACCGGCCGACGCCTCGACTGATGTGACGGTCACCGGCACATCTCTGACGTGGAATGGCGGCAGTTGGGCGTGGAGCTACGACATTTATTTCGGCGACACACCCGATCCAGGTTTGTTCATATCGACCGGACCGGACTATGGTAATGGCATGCGCACGTTCGCACTGCCGCCAACGCTGATCCCCGGGCACACGTACTACTGGAAGATCGTCGGTTACACGGCGGCTGGATTGTTCCGCGAAGGGCCCATCACGAGCTTCACGACCGCGACGGCCGCGGTGCCGCAGGCCGAACCGTGCGCGTCGGTCGTGCTCGACCAGACCGCGCAATATGTTGGCGCTCCCGAAGCGGACTGGACGATCATGGTGACGGCGCCGAATGCCACGTGTACGTGGACGGCGGTGTCCGACGCCGACTGGCTCGTGGTCAAGTCGACGATGCCAGAGGCGCCAGCGGGCTCTGGCGCAGTGAAAATGCGCGCGCTGACCAATACCAGCCCGAAGCGAATCGGCCACGTCGTCGTCGGCGGCGTGACGTACACCGTCACGCAGGGGAGCGGATCATAGCCGGTATCATGGCGTCCAAACGGTTGCCGACCATTCCCGCCACGCTTGCGCTGCGCGGCGACATCGAATCGGGCGAGGACGTGCTCATCGCCGGCGATGTGCACGGTGCCATCTGGGCGGAGCGTCGCGTGGTGACCATCGCTGAGGCCGCGGCGATGACCGGCGACATCGTCGCTGCCGACGTGACGGTGCACGGATCGTTTCAGGGCACGATCCTGGCGAGCGCCGTCGTCGAGATCGCGGCGTCTGGCGATGTGCAGGGGCGGATCATCGCGCCGCGGGTGATTCTGCGCGACGGCGGATCGCTGAACGGCAGCGTCCAGCCCAACCGGGTCGACGCGGCCTTCCGCGTCGCGCACCACCGCCGGCGCGCGGAGTCGGAGGCGGCCGCCGGCGAGGTGAGCCAGCCCTAGTGGCCTGTCCACGCTGATCAAGGACCACCTCGCGGGCGGGGCATCCCGGCTGGCGGCGTTGCTCCTCCCTCAAATACTCCCTGTATTATCGGTCGTCGCGCCTTGCCACCCGGGCGCCGCGCTCCGCGATCTGGTCCTTGTTCAACGTGGACAGGCCACTAGCGATCGCTGTAGCGCGAAGGCTTTAGCCGAGCGCCGCCGCGCGGTGTTCACTCGTCGCGCGATCACGACCTAGGCACGCGCAATGTCGCGCGGAGCCCTCCGTGTGGCGACGGTCCCAACGACACCGCACCGCCGTACAACTCCGCGAGGTCGGCGACGATTGCCAGTCCCAAGCCGGAACCTGGCGCCGCTTCGTCGGCGCGCACGCCTCGGCGCAGCACCGCGTCGCGCATCGATGCTTCCAAGCCGGGTCCGTCATCATCGACGGTGACGACGAGGTCCGGGCCAGACGAAGCCGAGCTGATCGTGATGTGGCCGCGTGCCCACTTACAGGCGTTGTCGAGGAGATTGCCGAGCATTTCTTCGAGATCTTCAACGGGCACACGCACGGCGTGATCGGGCGGCGCCTCGATGGAGATGAGGAGCGCGCGGTCGGCGTAGAGCCGCTCCATCGTGCGTGCGAGCGCGTGCGCAGCCGCCGCCACGCTGGCGCGCGTGCCGGGAGCGACTCCTGACGCCGTGGCTCGCGCCTGTGCCAGATGGGAGTCGATCTGTCGGCGCATGCGCTCGACCTGCTGGCGGATGGAAGCGGCCAACTCGGGCTGTTCCGCTGCGTCCGCGCGGTCGACGTCCTGGGCGAGGATGGCGAGTGGCGTCTTCAGGCCGTGCGCAAGGTCTCCGGCCTTCGCCATCGCGCGCGCGACGCGGCGATCGCGCTCGTCGAGCAGGGCGTTGAGATCGTCGACGAGTGGGACGACCTCAGTGGGATATTCCCCCTCGAGCCGGGCCGTTCGCCCGTCGCGGACGGCCGCGAGCCGATCGCGCAGCATCCGGAAAGGGGACAACCCGCTGCGGATCACCGACAGGCCGGCGGTGACGAGCACGACGCCGCCAAGCGTCAGCATCCCGTAATGAACGAGGAGCGTCAGCCGCGGATGCATGTGCACGATCGCGAGGCCGACCGCGCCCGTGACGATCAGGATGCCGGCGGTCCAGAACGCCGCGGCCGCGAGGAGGCGGGCGCGCAGCGATTTCAGCTTCACACGTCCCCGATGCGGTAGCCGAGCCCGCGCACGGTCTCGATGAACGATCCGCCGAGCTTGCGCCTCAGGCGCGCGATGAAGACTTCCACCGTATTCGACTCCCGATCGCCGCTCTGCGCGTAGATGTGCTCGGTCAGCTCGCCCTGCGAGACGACGCGTCCGCGTTGATGCATCAAGTACGAGAGGACGCGGAATTCATGGCTCGTGAGCTTCACCACGGCGCCGTCGAGCGTGACCCGCGCCGCCCGAGGATCCAGAGCGAGCGCGCCGCATCGCAGCTCGGGCGCCGGCTGGCGACTCGCGCGACGGATCAACGCGCGCAGCCGGGCGAGTACTTCTTCGATGCGAAACGGTTTGGCCATGTAATCGTCGGCGCCCCCGTCGATCCCCTGCACCTTCTCGTGCCAGCTGCCGCGCGCCGTCAGGATCAGCACCGGCATCGACAGGCCCGCGTCGCGCCAGCGCCGGAGCACTGTCAGGCCGTCGACCTTCGGCAGTCCGAGGTCGAGCACGACCGCGTCGTACGGCTCCGTCTGGCCCAGAAAATCTGCCTGCTCGCCGTCGACGGCGCAATCGACTGCATAGCCGGCGTCCGCGAGCGCCGTGGCCAATTCTTCGGAGAGCCGCGCCTCATCTTCGACGACCAGCACTCGCAAGAGTGATCTCCTGATAGCAGCCGTTATAGCGCAACCCAACCTGAATGGCGCCTGAACGCGTCATTCACCACCCATTCAGGGATACCCCTGTAGGCTGCGAACAACCTTTCAGGAGATCCACCCATGAGCACGCGATCGTACATCTACGTCCTGCTTGCCGCTGTCGTGATCGTCATCGCCGCCGTCGCGATGCATCACGCGGGCGGCGGAGCGCTTCGCGGGCTGGCGCACACGATTCACGGGCGCTGACCTCGCGCCTTCGTGGTTGAGGCGCCGCTGACCTAGAATGATGGACGATGGCCAGCCTCCTTGAAGCGATTGAAATCAAACGCAAGATGTATTTCGAGTACGAGAACGCGCCGTTCCACTGCCTCGAAGTCGAGATTTCCAAGCCGACCGCGCGCGGCGGGCAGACGCTCGTGCGCATCAAGATGCGCAATCTGCTGACACGCGCCGTCTTCGATCGCACCTTCAAGGCGGGCGAGAAGTTCCGCGAGCCGGACCTCGATACGGTCGACGCCTCGTACTGGTACGCCGACAGCATGGGCTACTACTTCATGGACCAGGAGACGTTCGACACCGTCCGCCTCGGCCCCGACATCGTCGGCGACGACAAATATTTGCTGGCGGACAACCTGATCGTCCAGATCCAGCGCTACAACGGCGACCCCATCGGCCTCCAGTTTCCGCCGCATGTGGAGCTGACGGTGACTGCCACCGAGGCCGGCGCCCGCGGCGATACGGCGAGCGGCAGCGTCACGAAAGTGGCCACGCTCGAGACCGGCATGGAGATTCGCGTCCCTCTGTTCATCAAAGAGGGAGAGAAGATCAAAGTGCACACCGAGACGCGGGAGTTCGCAGGACGCGCCTGAGGCCCGCGCTGAACCGGCGCTGAACGGCGCATTCACCGGTCGTTCAGCCGCTCGTCTGTACGCTGGTGCATGGCACTCTGGCTGTCGCAGGCGATCCGTGATCTTCGCTACGCCGCGCGCATGCTCCGCCGCATGCCCGGTCTCGCCGCCGTCGTGATCCTCTCGCTCGGCGTTGGCATCGGCGTGAATACCGCGATTTTCTCGTGGCTGCAGGCTCTTGTGCTGCAGCCGATTCCCGGCGTGCGCGACGCCGCCCGATTTCAGCTCGTCGAGCCTCGTGCGGAAAACGGCTCCTATCCCGGCATGTCGTGGCCGGAGTACCGCGATTTGCAGCCGCGTGTGACCTCGTTTCACGACCTGCTCGTGTTCCGCATGTCGGCCTTCAACGTCGGTCAGGCCGGCCGCTTCGAGCGAACCTACGGCCTCCTGGTGTCCGGCAACTATTTCTCGGCGCTCGGTGTTCGGCCCGCGCTCGGCCGGCTCGTGCAGCCTGATGACGCCGCACGCGCGGGCGGCGAGGCGGTCGTCGTCGTCTCGCACGACTTCTGGCAGACGCGTCTCGGGAGCGCCAGCAGCGTGATTGGTCAACCGCTGCGCGTCAACGATCGGATGCTGACCATCATTGGCGTTGCGCCGCCGGCCTTTCACGGCACGGTCATCGGGCTGAATTTCGATCTCTGGCTTCCGGCGACGCTCGCGCCCACGGTGCTCGCCGGCTCGCGTGAGCTGGACAGCCGCAGCGCGCGCGGCTATTCGGCGATGGCCACGCTGCAGCCGCACACGACGCGTGCCCAGGCACAGGCCGATCTGGACGGCGCGATGCGACAGCTGGCGCGCGACTTTCCTCAAACGAACGGCACGATTCAGGGAGAGGTGCTGCCGTTCTGGATGGCGCCGCGCGGGCCGCAGCGCTTCCTCGTCGGGGCGCTGGCGGCGCTGCAGATCATCATGCTCCTGTTGCTGCTGACCGTCTGCGGGAATGCCGCGAATCTCGTCCTTGCGCGCGCGAGTGCACGCCAGCGCGAAACGGGCGTCCGCCTTGCGCTCGGCGCGGGACGTTGGCGCGTCGTCAGCCTGGTGTTGACCGAAACGCTGCTGCTCGGGGTGTTCGGCGCGCTGGCCGGCGCAGCCATCGCCGTGTGGGGCACCGAGGCGCTGCGCGCGGTGCGCCTCTCGACGGCGCTGCCGATTGCGTTTCACACCACCATCGATGCGGGCGGCCTCGCGTTCGCCATGGTGCTTGGCGTCGCGTCTGGACTGATTGTCGGCGTGATCCCGGCCGTGCAGCTGTCGCGCATCGATCCGCTGCGGGCGGTGCGTGCGGGCGGGAGCACGACGCCGCACAGCCGCATGCGAGCGGTGCTGATGAGCGTGCAGGTCGGCCTCGCGCTCCTGGTCCTCATCGTCGCGGCGATCTCGTTGAAGAGTGTTCGTGACGCGCGCCAAGCCGATCCCGGGTTCCGGCGCGAAGGAATGCTGCTTGCCGCGTACGACTTGTCCGGCCGCAACGCCGGCCCCGTGGTCGCCCTTGATTTCGCCGATCGGCTGCTGACGCGCCTGCGAGCGCTGCCAGGCGTGGACGCGGCCGCCATCGCGACGGCGGTGCCGCTCGACATTCATGGAATCGGTCTGCGCTCGTTCAGGCTCGAAGGCCGCGCGCGCGAGGACGGCGCGGATGAGAAAGCATTTGCCAACGTCGTCACGCCCGGCTACTTCACGACCATGGCGATTCCGCTGCGGCTGGGATCGGACTTTGTGAATTTGAGAGACGCCGCTGCGGCGCCTCAGGCGATCGTCAATGACGCGTTCGTCCGTCGTTTCATCGGACGCGGCGAGGCGATCGGACGACACATCGATGCCGGTGGCGGCCGGTATGTCATTGCGGGGGTCGTCGGGGATTCACGGTACGACTCGTTCACGGAACCGCCCGCCCCGATTGTCTATTTTTCCTATCGCGATCGTCCGGCGCTGCTCGGTGAGATTCACCTGCACACGCGTCCAGGAGGGGAGATGCGCCTTGCGCACGACGTGCGCCGTATCGTCAACGAGCTCGATCCGCGGCTTCCGGTCTACAACGTCCGCAGCATGGCCGAGCATCTCGAGACGAACCTGGTCTTCCTGCGCATCCCGGCGCGGATGTTCGCCGTGCTCGGGCCGTTGCTGCTGCTGCTGGCTGCCATGGGAATCTACGCCGTGGTGGCGTTCGCCATGTCGCAGCGCACGGTGGAACTTGGCGTGCGGCTCGCGCTTGGTGCGACGGCGCGGCGGCTGGTCGTCCAGCTCGTCGGCGAGACAATGGGGGGCATCGCCGTGGGCGCATTGGCCGGCTGGCTTATCGCATTCGTCATCGCATTGGATGTCGTACCGAATGGATCGATCGACCTTCCAGTGTTTGCCGGCGTCCCCGTCGTGTTGGTGCTCGTGGCCGCGTTCGCCTGCTGGAGGCCCGTGCATCGTGCGGCGCATGCGGATCCGATGGTAGCGTTGCGGGATGCATGAGTCCCTGGTGACGGCACCCCGCTGGGTGGGTGTCGATTTCGGCACGACCAATAGCGCGGTGGCGATCGTGAACGGATCGGATCGACCCGAGCTCGCGGCGTTTCCGTCGGCCCACGGTCCGCGATCGACATTTCCTTCCGTGCTGTATTTCGAGCCGAAGTCGGCGTCGCTTGCCGGCGCAGCGGCCATCGAGCGGTATCTCGCCTCGGACGTCAAGGGCCGCTTCATCCAGTCGCTGAAAGCGTACTTGGCGGACCGCACGTTCGAAGGCACGGGCATTGGCTCCCGGCACTACACGCTCGAAAAACTGATCGCGCTCATCGGGCGCCACATGGGGGAGCAGCTCGGATTCCAGGCGTGGCCGGCGCCGCGCCGCATCGTCCTCGGGCGCCCGGTGCATTTCTCGAATCCGCGCGACGCGGAGCTCGATGCCTTCGCGGCCGATCGTCTGCTGACGGCGATTCGCCTCGCCGGCTTCGACGAGATCGTGTTCGAGTACGAGCCGGTAGCCGCAGCATACGCGTATGAAGCGCGTCTCGATCGCGACGAGCGGATCCTGATCGGCGACTTTGGCGGAGGCACGAGCGACTTCACGATCATCGCGGTCGGACCCGGTGTCCGGCAGCGAGGGCGTCAGGCGTCAGACATTCTCGGCACGGATGGCGTCCCGATTGCCGGTGACGCGTTCGACAAGCGCATCATCCGGAACCTGGTCGCGCCGCGCCTCGGGCTGGGCGGCGAGTATCTATCGCCGCCGGACAAGTTCCTGCCGATCCCCAGCTGGCCGTACGAGCGGCTCGAGCGCTGGCACTACTTGTCGTTCTTGAAGTCGCCGCAGACCCTGGAGATGCTCGAGCGCGTGCGGCGGACCGCCTCGACGCCGGAGCGGCTCGAGGCGTTCCTGCTGCTGATTCGGCACGAGCTCGGCTATCAGCTGCACGAGGCCGTCCAGCACACGAAGTTCGCGCTGTCGTCGACAACCGAGTCGGAGTTCGTGTTCGCGTCCGGCCCGGTCACGATCCGCAGAAGGGTGACGCGCGTCGAGTTCGAGCGGTGGATCTCGGAGGAGCTCGCGGCGATGTCGGCCTGCGTCGATCGGCTCATGGCGGCGTCAGGCCTGGCCTTCGCCGACGTCGATCGCGTCTTTCTCACCGGCGGCTCGTCGTTCGTGCCGGCGGTCCGGCAGATCTTCATCGATCGATTCGGCGAGGACCAGGTGACCGGCGGGGAAGAGTTGACGTCCGTGGCCACCGGTCTCGCGCTGCGGGCGCGCGAAGAGTGGCCGGCGAAATTCTAGGTGCGCCGCGCCCGGCGCGCGTTCGGCTCGTCGTGGGCCAGCTCCCGCAGCATCGATCGCGCACCGGCCAACTGGCCGTTGAGAATCTGCTTCGCCACCCGGAGCAGGTCGCCGAGCATCGGGTCGGCGACGGCATAGCGGGTGGACGCGCCCTGCCTCTTCGCGATGACGATCCCGCTGGCGCGCAGCCGCGCCAGCTGCTGCGACACAATCGGCTGCTCAATCCCGAGCGCGCGCTGCAGCTCCTGGACGCTGTGTTCGCCGGAGGCGACGAGCACCTCGAGCAGCCGGATGCGGACGGGATGGGCCAGCGCGCCGAAGAACGTCGCTTTCAGCGTCTGCAGTTCAGCGGACGGCGGCTTCATCAAGGGCTCCATGGATGTCGCGCGCGCGCTGCAGCGCATCCTGCACGTGCGCGCAGATGTTTTCGACGCCGATATGCCGCTGGAAGTCGGCACGGGCGATGAGCTGCGCCGGCTGATGGCGGGCGCCGCACACAATCAGATGGCGCCCCGACTCGCGCAGGATGCGCGCGAGCTCCTCGATGGCTTTCAGTCCGGTCGCATCGAGCGCCGTCATGTTTCTCAGGCGCAGGATCACGATGATCCGGTCGCCGTCCAGATCCTCCACGATCCCCCGCAGCTTGTCGGTCGCGCCGAAGAGAAACGGACCGTGGATTCGGACAATGTTCACATACGGCGGGATCGATTTGTTCTGGAGGCTGTGCACGTGCCCCTCGTGGACGTACTCGTCGGTGACCGCCGAGACGGTGGTCGTGTCCGCGACGCGCCGGATGAACAACAGCGCCGCGAGCGCCATCCCGACGCCGACGGCAATCGTCAGGTCGGCGAACACGGTCAGCGTCGCGGTGACCAGCCAGACGGCGATGTCCGTCTTCGTGAGCCGAAGCAGCTCGGGAATCTCCGACCACTCGCCCATGTTGTAGGCAACCACCATGAGGATGGCCGCGAGCACCGCCAGCGGAATGTGCCGCGCCAGCGGCGCGGCGAACATCAGAATGAGCAGCAACGTCAGCGCATGCACGATCCCGGCAACCGGCGTTCGCCCTCCGGATCGGATGTTGGTGGCCGTCCGCGCGATGGCGCCGGTGGCGGGGAGGCCGCCGACCAGCGGCGAGGCGATGTTGGCCATCCCCTGCGCGACGAGCTCCATGTTCGAGTTGTGCCGGTCGCCGCTCAACCGATCGGCGACCATCGCCGACATCAGCGACTCGATCGCGCCCAGCAGCGCCACCGTGATGGCCGGCATGAGCAGGCCGCCGACGAGCTCCGGACGGAACGCCGGCAGGTGGATCGCCGGCAGGCCGCTCGGAATCCCGCCGAACCGGGTGCCGATGGTCTCGACGGGGAGGTGCCACGCGGCCACCGCGATCGTGCCGGCGCACAGCGCGACGATGGACCCGGGCACGCGCGGCGAGAAACGGTACATCACGATGATGATCGCCAGGGCGCCGGCGGCCAGCATCGTCGCCGCAGGAGACCAGGTTCCGGCATGAGCGGCCAGCGACGTCAGACGCGGCAGAAAATCGCCGGGCACCCGGTCGATCTGGAGGCCGAACAGATCGCGGATCTGCGTGCTGGCGATCAGGATCGCGATGCCGTTGGTGAACCCGACCACCACGGGACGCGGAATGAAGCGGACCGCCGATCCCATGCCCGTCACGCCGAGCACCACGAGCAGGACGCCCGCCATGAGGGTGCAGGTGAACAGCCCGTCGATGCCGTGCACCGCGACGATGCCGGCGACGATGACGACAAAGGCGCCGGTGGGGCCGCCGATCTGGACGCGCGAGCCGCCGAAGATGGCGATGATCCCGCCGGCGACCACGGCGGTGTAGAGGCCGGCCTGCGGCGTCAATCCCGACGCGATGGCAAACGCCATCGCCAGCGGGAGCGCCACGAGGCCGACGGTCATGCCGGCGACGACGTCGGCGAGCGCGGTGTGCCGGTCGTAGCCGCGGAGGGCGGGAATCAGCGCGGGGATGAACTGGCGACGCCGCAGCGCGGCGGCGATGGCGTGGAGCGATCGCATCGTTTATTATTGTATATCATGAATATAGCAATATTCATATATATTGCCTTGGACGCGGTTGCGAGCGGCCGTCGGGCCCCCGGGGCCGACACGTAGGTCGGCCCCTACGACGGTCGGCCCCTACGACGGTCGGCCCTACGACACCGCGACCCGAACTGTCGGGTTTGTGACGAAAAATTACACCGTTCGCGGTTCCACCTTGCGCACCGCCCCGATTCAGAGTGACCATACCGCATGCCCGACGATGATCTCCGCGCCGAACTGGACCGGCTCAAAGCCGAAAATGAACGCCTCAAAAATCAGGGATCGCGCGGCGTGAGCCTGAAAGTCAGCGAAAAGGGCGGCGTGTCCGTCTACGGCCTCGGACGCTTTCCCGTCACGCTCTACAAGGAGCAGTGGACCAAGCTGCTCGCCATGGCCGACGAGATCCGCACCTTCATCAAAGACAACGACAGCCGGCTGAAGACGAAAGGCGATTAGCGCGTGTGGCGAAGGACGCTGTGCGCAGAGAGCCGCGTCGCGCGGGCACGCGCCATGTCGCGCTGATCCGCGGCATCAACGTCGGGCGCGCCAAGCGGATTGCGATGGCCGATCTGCGCGCGCTCGTCGAGGCGCTCGGATACGCCGACGTGCGGACGCTCCTCAACAGCGGCAACATCGTCTTCACGGCTGCGGCGCCAGCCGCTCGTGCCGCCGGGCCCCGCATCGAGCGGGCCATCGCCGATCGGCTCAAGGTGTCGGCGCGCGTCACCGGTACTGAGCGCGCCGGAGCTCGCGGACGCGATTGCGGGGAACCCTCTGCTGACGATCGCCGACGATCCGTCGCGCCTGCTCGTGACCGTTCTCAATCAACCCGCCGATAGGGCGCGGCTGAATCCGCTCACGCGCCAGGAATGGGCGCCCGAAGCCCTGGCAGTGGGCCGCCGAGTGGCGTATCTGTGGTGCGCGGGCGGCATTCTCGCCAGCCCGCTTGCCATCGCCGTCGGCCGCGTGCTGGGCGACGCCGCCACGTCGCGCAACTGGTCGACGATGATCAAGCTGCACGCGCTGGTGCGCGAAGCCGACTGACGCTCGAGCAGTCGCCCGCCGTGTGCGCTCGGCTGACCTGTCCGCCGGAGCCTTGGCGGAGGTGGAAGCCTTCGCGCTACACCGATCCGACAACGGCGGTCAACCGGGAGGCTCCGATGCCTCCGACGCGTCACGCGCCGACTCGACACGCCTTGAACCTTTCACATCTCCGATCCAGAAGTTTGCACCATCGTCACATGACCGGAACGGGGCTGTGACATCCGTCCTCTACGCTCACAGGGCGTTGCAGAAGACACACCTCGTTTCCCCCACACACTTCGCGGAGGAGTAGTTCATGCGCAAGAGATCACATGGATCGGGCCGACTGGTTGTTGGCGCGTGTTTAACCGTCGCCGGCGCGACCGGCGCCTGGCTTTCGGCGTCTTCAGTTTCCGTTCCGCAACATCCAGTCCCGATGACGGTCCGTGGCGTCGTGGCCGGCACATTCTTCACGCCGCCGGCGGGCGCAGCGCCCTCCAGCACCGTGCCGTCCGACTACCAGGGCGCGAGAGTCTGCGTCGACCTGAACGACAACGCGGTCTGCGACAGCAATGAGCCGACCACGCTCACCGACACGACCGGCCGGTTCGTGCTCAGCAGCTTGAACGCCGGTCCGCTTGTCGCCGAAGTCCTGACGACTTCGACCAACTCTGCGGGCGATGACAAGGCCGACAAAGGCGCGAACGGCGACGCCGACGTCGTGAACGTGTTCCGCGCGTCGTTCGATCAGATCGTGGAAGGCGCCTCCGGTGCCGGCAAGGAAGCTCCGGTGTCGGCGGACGTCGTGATCACGCCGCTGTCCACCGAAGTGGTGCGCATGATGGAGGCCGACGGCGTCGAATACTGGAAGGCCAAGCTGAATCTCGCAACGCGGCTGACCGTGCCGGTCGAGCAGGTCCTGCGCGATCTCGGCGACTCCACGGCCGGCACGAACCGCGCGGCGCGGCTGACCGAATCCAACATCCTGACCAACCGCTTCGCGCTGGCGGCGAAGATGGTCCGGCGGCACGACGTGTCGCCCGCCGCGCTGGCCCTCGACCCGCACGCCACGGGTCCGGTTGTGACCGTGAAGGAGTCGGAGCAGGCAGCGATGAATCTCGAGGGGATTCCGCGCTACGACCACGTCTTCGTCATCATGCTGGAGAACAAGGCCACGACGTCGATCAAGAACTCGCCGTTCGCACCCAAGATCAACGCGTACCTGAACGGCGGCAACCAGTTCACGAGCTACTTCGCCAACGGCAATCCGAGCGAGCCGAACCGCATGGCGGTGACCGCCGCCGACGACTTCGGCGTGACCGACGACAACTCCTACACGTGCGTCCCGGCCGGCGATACGGCGGACGCCGTGGAAGACCTGCCGCTGCCGACCGGCGTCAGCCCGTGCACGCAAGCCACCAATCACAACATCAAGAACCGGGCGAATCTCTTGACGGCGTTGAGCGCCAACGGCATGTCCTGGCGCGTCTACAGCGAGTCGATCAATCCGGGGCGCGACGTGCGGGCCGACGGCATTGCCGATCCCACCGTCGTGGCGCACGACAACGTCTATCCGGCCACCAGCCCGGTGGGCGCGATCGGCAACCCAAGTCTTCTGGTGCCGTTTCCGTCGAGCCTCTACAAACCGAAGCACAACGAGAGCGTCAACTTCCAGAACGTCCGCAGCGCATCCGATTTTCTCAGCGGCAACCGCACGATGGGCGGCGGCCAATGGGACGAGGCGCTCAAAGCCGCGTATCCCGGTTGGGAAGTGGATCAGTTCGGCAAGGATTTGTGGAGCGGCGACATCGGCCAGCTGAATTTCCTGGAACCCGACCAGTGCGACGACATGCACGGCACCACGGTTCAGGGCACCGTCCCGCCGAGCACCACGAAGATCACCGCGAGTGATTGCGGCGGCAGCGCCATCATTTTCCGCGGCGACAACTACACGGACTATCTGATCAAGAAGATCCAGGCGTCGCCCGTGTGGACCAACACGGAGCTGCGCACGGCCATCGTCATCATGTTCGACGAAGGGACGGCCACGACCGGCTTCAATTCGTGCTGCGGCTGGAATCCCAGCGCCGGACCGTCGATCGCGGGCAAGTCGCTCGGCGTGCTCGTGACGAATGCCGACGGGACGGTGTCCGTCGACACCTCGGTCGCCAACTACAACCAGGGCAACAAGGGACATGGCACGAGCATCAACGGGCTGTTGACCAATCAGCCGGCCGCCCCGAAGGGCATCGTCGACAGCGACGCATACAGCCACATCTCATTCGTCCGCACGCTGCAGGATGTGTTTCAGCTGGCGGACCCTGGTGACGACTCGACATACATGAACCGTTCGAAATACACCGAGGCGTACATCGCGGCTCATCTCGATCTTCTGCCGGAGTACGCGAACAGCGCCGATCCGCACTTCGACGCGGTCCGCCCGATGAATCACGCGTTCATGATTCCTCCCGGCTACCAGCAGAAGAGCGGCTTCGTCACGCCTCCGGGACCGCAAATCGGTCCTGACGCGAATCAGACCAACGCGTGGGCGCTCAAGTAACAGATTGACCGCACGGGGCGAATCCGTTCGAGGATTCGCCCCGCTCTCTCGAGAGAAAGGATTCGATGCGACGGTCAGCAGTGGTGATGGTGATGATCGCGGCAGCCGGGCTCGCCGGCGTGGCGACCCTCGGAAGCGAACGGGCGAGCGCGGCGCGCATGGCTGCAGACGCGGCGACGCCGCCGATTGACATGACGGCGACCCTCAGCCCGGCCGCGCGGGTCGGCCGATCGCTGTTCTTCGACACGTCGCTCTCCGCGTCCGGACGGATGGCCTGCTCCACGTGTCACGACCCTCTCCATGCGTACGGACCGCCCAACGATCTCGCCGTTCAACTCGGCGGGCCCAGATTATCTGACGCGGGCACACGCGCTGTCCCGTCATTGCGTTATCAGGAATACACGCCGCCGTACGCCGACCTGCTCGACAACCCGGACGGGATCAGCCAGCCTGGTCCGGGCGGCGGCCTCACGTGGGACGGCCGGGCGGCGACGCTCGCCGATCAGGCGCAGATTCCGCTGCTCGCGCCGAATGAGATGGCCAACCGAAGCCGCACGGACGTCGTCCGCAAGATCCGTCAGTCCAAGTACGCGGGGGAGTTCACGCAGGCGTTCGGCGCTGCGGTCTTCGACGATGTGCGCGGGGCGTTTAGAAAGGCGCTCGAAGCGCTCCAGGCGTTCCAGGTGGAAGACCCGAGCTTCCATCCGTACAACAGCAAATACGATCTCCGTGCGAGCAACAAGATTGGCGGCACCTTCACGCCGGCGGAGAATCGCGGGTTTGCCGTGTACAACGATCCGAAGAAAGGGAATTGCTTCGCCTGCCATTACAACGGCGCCGGCCTGAACGGCAGCGTGAGGCTGTTTACCGACTACACGTACGCGGCGATCGGCGTGCCGCGCAACATGGACATCCCCGCGAACAAGAATCCCCGCCGGTACGACCTGGGCATCTGCGGCCGTGCCGATCATCCGGGTCGGCGCAATGAGCAGTATTGCGGCTCATTCAAGACGCCGACGCTGCGCAACGTCTCCACGCGCAAGGTGTTTTTTCACAACGGCGAGATGAAATCGCTCGCCGACGTGATTCAGTTCTACAACACGCGCGACACCAACCCGGAGCGCTGGTATCCCGTGGTCGACGGCGTCGTGCAGAAGTTCGACGATCTCCCCGTCCCGTATCGACGCAACATCGACACGCAAATGCCGCTGGACGGCAGGCCGCGCGGCAGTCAGCCGGCGATGTCGGCGCAGGAGATGGAGGACCTGGAGGTGTTCCTGAATACGCTGACCGACGATTATCGCCCTCCAGCGCCCTCGACATGGTTCGATCTCGGAGCCGGATCGCGCGAGCGGTAGCGCGAAGGCTTTAGCCGAGCGTCAGACAAGCTGTAGCGCGAAGGCTTTGGCCGAGCGTGGGCTTCACCCCGAGCGTGGATTCTCTCAGCGACCCGTAGCGCGAAGGCTTCCACCTCCGCCAAGGCTCCGGCGGACAGGTTAGCCGAGCGTGGGTCCCAGACAAACCGTAGCGCGAAGGCTTTAGCCGAGCGAAACAGTCTTTCGTGGCGCAGGACTTCAGTCCTGCCGGTTCGATCGCAGGACGATATCTCGCTTCGCAGGCCGTCATCGTCAGGCCGGCCGTCTTCGCGCCAGGCTCCCGCCTTCGCTGCGTAGGTTCGGCAGGTTCGACGTAGCGTTTTGGCGAAGTCGAATCGGCGACCTCGCTGCAGCTTGCACGAACGGAAGGCGAGCGAAGGCGGAAAGGCTCAGTGAAACGTAGCGCGAAGGCTTTTAGCCGAGCGCCTCGCCGCGTCGAAGAAGCATCTCCTTCAAATCCGCGAAACCATGTACAGTTGACCGAGAGGCGGGGAACATGCGGATGGTGTCGGGTGTCTTGCGCGCCTGGTGCTGGTTGGGCTTGGCGGCGTCCGTGCTCGCCGCGAATGGACCCGGACAGGGCGGCCATCCCAATGGCCCGCCGAGCGCAAATACCGCTGCACCGAATCGTGGCACGCGCGGTGAGACGGTCGCGAGCCGATCCGGAGGCGAACGGCCCACGATCCGCACGCGTTCGCCGCATCAGATTCTCCCGATGGCGTCCGCACGTCGTTTGCCGTCGCGCCGGCTGGCGCCCTTCTTCGGCACCGCCTTCGGCGCTGGGGGGTTCGGGTTGTGGGCGGGGGACTGGCGATCAGACGCCGACGCCGGTGACGCCTCGGAAGAGCCCGTCTCGCTCGTGCCACCGGATGCGGCGTCCATCCAGATGACTCGCGGCATGTACGCGGAGCCTTCGTCGATTCAGCCCTTGCAACCCTCGTCTGGTGGACCGCCCCGCGCCTCATCCTCCCCAGTCGGCAAGCTTCGGCTCGAGATTCAGCCGCCGACTGCGCAGGTGTACGTCGATGGATTTTACGTGGGCTGGGTCGACACGGCGAACGGGGCCGGTGGGCTGAAGGTGACCGCCGGTTGGCATCGGGTGGAATTCCGCGCGTCGGGATACCAGACGCCGGCCGTGAATGTGACAATCGAGCCGAACCGCACCGTCGTCCTCCGACTCGCCCTGCGGCCGATTCCGTAGGGTGAGACGCGCGACGGTCGTCCCACCTAATCGCGCTCTTCCAAATCTCTCAGCACCGCGCGCAGCGCCTCGTCGACGCCGCGCAAATGGTCGATTGCCTTCGTCGCCGCGACGATGACCTTGCGGCTGATCGAGGTGTTGCGCGACGCGATATCGCCGCGCGCGCGATCGAGGACGATGCGCACGGCGCGGAAGTCGTCGGCGGCCTTGCCGACGGCCTCGCTGAGGATCTGAAGCGACATCTCGACTGTGGGGGTGTCGTCCTGACTGGTCATGACGTGGCTGTATCAACGCGCGTGCCATGTGAGCGCCGGGGCACCACTCTCTTCTCCCGAGTTTTTACCTGGACACTGCCATTGTTCCCGCACTGGCGTGGCGGTCGGCGACCGATTCTCTCGCTGCGGGTGAATGATCAGATGCCGGTCATGGACGGAGAAGGAGCCGCGCGTCAACCGGGATGCGCCAGCAGGCCGGAACGTGTAGTACTATCGGAAGTTCCGGCCCGAGTGTCCCCATCGTCCAGAGGCCTAGGACGTGGCCCTTTCAAGGCCAAAACCCGGGTTCGAATCCCGGTGGGGACGCCATACCTCTTGGACAGGTAATTCCTTCGAAGGGCCGCTGGTGCGCGCAACGACGATCACGACGAACCGCTGACGATTGCCCAGGCGAAGGCGCGACTGGCGCGGACGCTCGGCGTAGACCCGAGCAGCATCAAAATCACCGTCGAGGCATAGCTGACGATGGGTGCTGAAGTGACGAATGTCGTTGAGCCGCCTTTGGTCTGGCCTTCGAGGCTGCGGCGACCGGCGGAAGGCGTGCCGATCGTCTATCTGGATCTGAACCACTGGATTTCGCTCGCGAAAGTGGCGGTTGGTCACGCACAAGGCGATGCCTTCAAAGAATGCTTTGCGACGTGGCTGAAGACCGTCGGCGGATTGCGCAAGCTTCGGCATCGCGGCGGCGAGCGCGTCGATTGGCTGGTGCGTTGGATTTCGTCCTGCGCCCGGGACGCCATTTCCTTAGGATCGGAAAACGCGTCCGAAGACTCTCGACGATCTGGCGTAGCGTCGTCCGGTCCGTCAATGGGGTCACGTCGTACAATTGAAGGTTCCATCGCGGCGAAGCTGCCCGCTGGTCGAGAATCATCTGCGCGCTATGCGCCGGTTCGCCGAACGTAGCGACATATAAATTCGTCAGCGTGGGCGTACGAGCCAGGACGTCCTTCAGCGACAGCTGACAGTTCTGCAGGCCTGCCGACAGTGCAGCAGGTAGGCTAAGCGTACGAAAGTTCAGGCCACGGCCAATGACTTTCAGCTGATTCCGCTTCGCCACGACATCGTTGAATCTGGCGAACGTGCCATTCGGTTCAATTCGAACGAGTAGATCACTGAGGACGGCTCTGCTCGGCGTCACATCCTTGACGCCGTGGGATTGCGGTAGTGCCTCAAGTCCGACGCATTCAATGGCCGCTGTCACTGCTCGCGCGAACGCCATCGTTCCGTAGAACAACAGCAGCGGTCGAATTTCTGGCGCGCTCTGTGCGGCGGATTGATAGAAGAGGCGACCTTGCTGAAGGCACACAACGATACCGCGCGCGATCGCCGTTGACGGAGTCCGCCCCGATAGCCGCTTCACAAGCGGCTTCAGATTCGTCGTGCTTTCGAGGAACAGGAACTGGTTCCAGTCGTCCACGGCTTGCGCTTATAGCCTACGCGAGCCGCCATTACAAGTGGACGGATGGCGGTGGCGTTAGGAAGCACTCTCAGCCGAGGATCTGCCGCAGGGCCGAGCGAAGCGCCTGAACGTCATCGCCCTGGAGCGCTCCGAGCTTCTTCAAGATCAGGCGTTGTTCAATCGTGGCGATGACGGGCTTGATCAGAGACGCCTTCGGAAGTCCCGCGCCTTGCCAGTCGCCGATCAGCACCTCTCCAAGAACTCCAGCGGGCCTGAGAATCTGACTCGTGACAGCCATGACGATCACGTCCGGCCGCCGCTGATGGTACGCGTCAGCACTGACGACAACCGCGGGTCGTTTCTTCGAGGCGGTTTGATCGGTGAAGGGAAATGGGACCAGAACGACGTCGCCGAAACTATAGGCGATCGTATTCGGCATCGTCGGAGTTGTCCCAAACGGCGCGGAATGCTTCCTCGGACAGACGCGTGGCTGCCTGCGTGAGATTCCGACCCTGATCCCGAACCGTCAGGAAGTCCACGAAGTCTTCAACCTCCGCCAACCGTTCGGGCGGAAGGCTTCGAATCTTCTGGATCAAGGTTTCTTCGGGCATTTGCGGGTCCTGGCCCATTGTAGCCCAAGCGTTCACGCTGCCCGAAGCCCATCGATTTGGCGGAGCCAGGGGACAATCTGGTTCCAACTGGCCGGCATTGGGGACGCCAAACGTCGCGAGGAGGAGCCTGTTCGGACAGCGGTTTGCGCAGGCTGTAGTTAGACGCACGAGAGTCATCTGGTTATGGAGTGGCACACTCGCATCTCCGTGCGTCCGCACGTTCGTAGCGGCAAACCGTGTATCAAGGGGACCCGCATCACGGTGTACAACGTGTTGGAATACCTCGCGGGCGGGATGACGGAAGACGCCATCCTGACTGACTTCCCCGACCTCACGCGTGACGACATCCGCGCCGCCTTGGCCTTCGCCGCATGCGAGTCGCCTGCCCGATACGGTCCGCCTAAAAGCGCACACTACGTCCGTTAGCCGCGCGGCGCGAGATAGCGTTTGCGCGCTTGGACGGTGTAGCCCGACTTGTTCACCTTCACGGTCAGATCGTGCAGCTTGCCGTCGAGCTTTTGCGGCACGAAGCCGAGCGCGTACTGGTGGTGGAGTTCGTCGATGACGCGATCGAACTTGCCGAGCAGATCGCCCAGCGAGGTCAGCTCGAAGTAGCCGCCGCCGGTCGCCGCCGCGATCTTCGCCATTCCCTCGTCGGGCTTCTGCATCGGAGGCTCGTTGCGCCGCTGCGGCATGATCCCGCGTCCGCCGAAGCCTTGCGTCGCGCGCTGCTGCTGCATCGGCGCCAGGCCTTCCATGCCGACGGCGTAGATCATGATGTCGTTGTCCTCGGCGCGCTTCATCTCGTCCTTCATGGACTTGGCGTGGCCGCTGAAGTCGAGCGGCTCGTCGACACCATCACTCAACGCGAGGACGACGCGGCGGCTCTTCTCGAGCAGGAGCTTGTCGATCGCGCGGTCGATCGCGTTCCACAACGGCGTCGGCCCATCCCTCTGCAAATCGCCGTGCAGCACCTTGAACAGTGCATCGCGGTCCGACGTGAAGTCGTCCGGCTCGATGTCGATGTCTTTGCCGAAGTTGCCGATGCGGAGCCGATCCTCCGCGAGCATGCCGTGGATGAACGTTTCCGCGGCGCGGACCTCCAGTTCGAGGTTCGGCTTCATGCTGCCGCTGCGGTCGAGCAGCATGATGCCGGTGATGGGCTGGACGTCGTTCGAGAAAACGGTCAGCTCCTGCTTGACGCCGTTGTCGTCGACTTCGAAGTTGTCGCGCGCGAGGTCTGGCGCGAGGCGCCCCTGCGGGTCCGTGACCGTCGCGTAGACTGCGACCGTGCGCGTCGTGGTACCGAATCTCGGAGGCTGCGGCTGCGCGTGCCCGACGGCGAGCGCGGCCACGGCCACGCAGCCGGTCGTCAAGAGTCGACTCGACATCGAGAACTCCACTAGCAGGGTGCTGAAAAAGTGGGTCGCGAGGGATCGACACCGTGATCCGCCCGTACTACCATGCTCCCGACGTCTCTGAAGGGAGCGACCCGATGCGTGGACCCGACGATCAGACCAGCGGCATGTTCAGTTATCTGTCGCCCGAGCAGCGCGTGCGTCCGGATCATCCGTTGCGCGCGATCCGTCGGATGACGGACGAGGTCTTCGCCTCGCTGTCGCCCCGGTTCACGAAGATGTACTCGGCCATCGGCCGCCCATCGATTCCGCCAGAGCAGCTGCTGCGCGCGCTGCTGCTGCAGTCGCTCTACACGGTGCGGAGCGAGCGGCTGCTGATGGAGGAGATCGACTACAGCGTGCTCTACCGCTGGTTTGTTGGCCTGGGGATGGACGATCCGATTTGGTCGCCGACGACGTTCAGTAAAAATCGCGACCGGCTGCTGCAGAGTGACATCGCCGCGGCCTTCTTTGATGCGGTGGTCGGCCAGGCGCGGGACGCCGGGGTGCTCTCGGACGAGCATTTCACGGTGGACGGCACGTTGTTGGAGGCGTGGGCCGGCCTCAAGAGTTTCCGTCGGATTGACGAGGGCCCGCAGCCGCCGTCGGACGATCCCGGGAATCCCACGATCAATTTCCACGGCGAATCGCGACGGAATGACACGCATCAGTCCACGACGGATCCCGATGCGATGCTCGCGCGCAAAGGTCCGGGTAAAGAGGCGAAGCTCTCCTACGCAGGACACGTGCTGCTCGACAATCGCCATGGCCTGGTAGCCAACGTGTGCGTGACCGCCGCCACCGGGACCGCCGAACGGGACGCCGCCTTGCTGCTGCTGGCGGAAGCCGCGAACGCCACGACGGTCGGCGGAGACAAAGGGTTCGACGTGCCGAGTTTTGTGGCCGGCGCGCGCGCGCTGGGTGTGACGCCGCACGTCGCGCAGAAGGTCAAGGGCAGCGCCATCGATGATCGAACCACCCGGCAGTCCGGTTACGCGATCAGCCAACGGAAGCGGAAGCTGATCGAGCAGGTCTTCGGCTGGCTGAAGACCGTCGGCGGATTGCGCAAGCTCCGGCATCGCGGCGGCGAGCGCGTCGATTGGATCGTCACTTTCGCCGCCGCGGCGTACAACTTGATTCGCCTGCGCACGCTGCTCGCGAGGCCGGCGTGAGCGCGGCGCCAGGATCCTCGGGAAGGACTGGGAGCTCCGTCGAGGTATCCACCTGGAGATAGACAGGGTGTCGCGAGTCACTTTTTCATCGGCCTGCTAGGGCTGGCACCCTCATCTTACCCTCTCAGTTAAAGCGCCGGAAGCCGTTTTGCGTCGCGACACAGCAGCGCGGAAAGGAACGCCCAACCGGGCTGGCGTCTATCGCCACCGAAATCAACGACGCAAATTCAGACGGTAACAACGGTTCCAACTCTGACGGGGATCATACTCGCCACCCGGGAACACGCCAGCGCGCCGTGACGCGGCGCACCTAAGCAGCGAAACCATCAGTTTCGCGGAGGATGGCCATCTGGCGCAAAAACGCGTGAATCTGGTTCCAACTCGGAACGTGTGGGGACGCCACTCATTTCGCGACCTCTCTAGCGGCAGTCAAGGTCTTGAGCGCGTCGGCGGTTGCGGCGAATCGAACAAAACTGCTTTCACACCGTTCCGAATTCTTCGCCCGTAAGAGGTAGAATCCGGCAAATGGAGTGGCAAGATCGAGTCTCCGTGAATCCGGCCGTTCGCAGCGGCAAGCCTTGCATCAAGGGAACCCGCATCACGGTGTACGACGTGTTGGAATACCTCGCTGGCGGGATGACAGAAGATACGATTCTGAACGACTTCCCGGACCTCACGCGCGATGACATCCGGGCCGCCCTAGCCTTCGCCGCCGCCCGCGAACGACGTCTCGCCAACTCCGTGGCGTGAAGCTGTTCTTCGACGAGAACCTCAGTCACGCCCTCGTGGGAATCCTCGCTGACGTCCCCCCGCCTTGAGTAGCGGCTTCGTCTAGAATCCGGCGGTTACTTTCGCCGTCTTCGTCTTCGCCGTCAATTGCCGAGCGTACGCCGCGGGTGTTCGTTCCAGGCGTGGTCGCTCGGCGAGTTGATTCGGGCCGAGCGCCTCACGCGGCTGTCGTCAGCCGGGCAGCGACAGCGCGCGGAGCGCCATTCAGCCACGCCGCGGTCGTGAACACCACGCGCGCCCAGTTGAATGCCAGCCAGGTCCGCAACCGCGCCGCGGCCTCAGGGCCTGGCAGCGTGCGCGCGGGATCGAGTTCTAGTCTTTAGGTTGTATTCGTAATTTACTATAGGGCCTGATGGCAAAGTAGCTCCAGAATATTCCCGCCACCTGTGTCATCGCAAAACCGGCTATGTTGTAAGGCATGTCTTTGGCCTCGACATAATTCATCATGTCTATTTTTATCATCACGAAAAGGAATGGCAGTACGGCTATGACATTGTAGATGCGCAGCCATACGGGGAAGCCCGAGTAGTAGGTAAGAAACAGCATACCGGGAAGAAATACCATGATGCCCGTAGCGAAATCGGACATGGATGCATCAGCAGGGAGTTTGTTTTGCGTGGTGTAAAAAATCCCCTGACCGATACAGAGCAAAATAAATCCTGCAGAGGAGATATGCCACTTCTCGGTTGCAAGCTTGGCCGCGAAGAGCGAACCACCTGCCATGAACAGCAGCGAACCCCACTGCCATGAGAACACTTGCCCGAAGGAATTGGGCGCAAATAGTTCCCCAATGCCGCCAAGGAGAAAGTTGCCAACGAAGCAAACAGAGATAAGGATTGGCAGGTGTTTTTGTTCGCGCTCTAAACTCATGGCATTTTGAGGATCGCTATCATTTGTGCCTTCGCCGTCAATTGCCGAGCGTACGCCGCGGGCGTCAGCCCGACAAGCCCTTTCTTCGGTCGTTCCTCGTTGTACTCACGCCGCCAGGTCTCGATGACGACCTGGGCATGCGCCACGCTCGTGAACCAGTGCTCGTTCAGGCACTCGTCTCGGAAGCGACCATTGAACGATTCGATGTAGGCGTTCTGCGTCGGTTTCCCCGGCTCGATCAGCCTGAGCGTGACCCCGCGGGCGTGCGCCCAGGTCAGCATGGCGCGGCCGCAGAACTCCAGGCCGTTGTCCGTCCGCAACACCGCGGGCAGGCCGCGCGTGATCGCGAGATCATCCAGGACGCGCGTGACCGGCAGGCCGCCCAGCGCCCGCGCGGGCACCACGGCCACGGCTTCGGTCGTGGCATCGTCGACGATCGTCAGACACTTCAGGACGCGGCCTTCGGCCGTGCGATCGAACACGAAGTCCGCCGACCAGACCTCGTTCGGCGCCTGGGGGCGGACCAGCGGCTGCCGATCGGCTAGCGGCACCTTCTTGCGGCGTCGACGCCTCACTTGCAGCCGCGCCTCGGCGTACAGCCGATCGACCCGCTTGTGATTGACCACCCGCCCCTCCTGACGTAGCTTCAAATAGATCATGCCGGCGCCGTAGCGACGATGGCGATGCGCGAGTTCGACGATGCGGGCACGCAAGCTGGGATCGGGATCCGCCCGCGGCACGTACCGCAACGCCGCGGCGCTCATGTGCACGACGGTCAAGGCCCGTCGCTCGCTGCACCCGTGCGTGACCATCGCCCGCACCACCTCGCGTCGAGCCGGTGCGGTCACCACTTTTTTCGCAATACCTCGCGGGTCACCTCGTTTTCCAGGAGGGCGTCCGCGAGCAACTTCTTCAGACGGGTGTTTTCGATCTCGAGCTCCTTCAGGCGCTTCGCGTTCGAGACGCTCATGCCGCCGAACTTGCTCCGCCACAGGTAGTAGCTGGCATCCGAGAATCCGTGCTTCCGGCAGAGGTCTTTCACCGGGATGCCCGCGTCGGCCTCCCGCAGGAACCCCACGATCTGCGCTTCCGTAAACCGCTTCTTCATCGTCCGTCCCTTTCGCTGGGCCGGACTCTAAACGAATCCGCGACTGAAGGCGGGGGGACGTCAGTTCACCGCGCGGCACTGTCGCCAGCAGTGGCAGTACGCGAAGCGACCGTTTCGGCCCTTCGATTAGCTCGCGGTGAGCCGGCCGCACGTCTCGCAGCGAACGAGCCCCTTCAGCGGGAAGTCCGGCCGGCTTCGCTTGTGCGGGACGGTCGCCTGCACGCGTCCTTCGATGACTGCCTGCACACGATGGAACGCCTCTTCGGTGACCAGCGGGTCGAAATCTCCACGCCGCGAGACGCCGAGTTCCGGAGCGTGAATGAAGCCGGCGTAGAGCCGGTTGGTGAGCATGCGACCGAAGCTTTGCGGATTCAGCGTCCGCCCGGTTCTCGTGCGAAGTCCCGGCCGCGTGACCTTGTCGAGCACCTGCTCTTTCGTAAAGCGACCGGTCGCGAATTCTTCAAACGCTCGCTTTACCAACTCGCCGCGCTCTGGATCTGCGACCAGGCTCTTGCCGGCCCGCTTCGGTGCGTTCAGATAACAGACGTTAGGCGCCGTCTACTGTCACGCCGACAAGAGCATTGCAGCAGATCAGGAGACCAGGAGCACGGAGGAACCTCCCGGTCTCTTGATCTCCTGTTATACGTCCGGCAGGCTTCAGCCTTGCCCAGTGTTGCCCGGCGCACGCGGTGGTTGCCGAGTGCCCAGGTCACCGAACTCAGTCCGCCGCTATCTCAGGCGCGTCGCAAGGAAAAGAAGGTGGTCCGACGAGGGGTCGCTGGGGTGGAACGGCGAGTCCCCTATCACGAGGAGCCGGCCTCCAAGGGCCACGGTGAAGGGAATCGGTCCGTTGTGGTCCGGAGCCCCGTTCTCGTCCAAAAAGGTGATGGTGGTGACGCCTTTCGCGTACGTCCACGTGATGCCTGTTTGCGTCGATCCGCCACAGCTATTGAATCCGGTCACGGACCACGTTCCCTGGGTCAGCGTCGCCCCGTCGCAGCGACTGAGGGTCGCGCTGCCGGTCCCGTCAGGGTTCAATGTCAATGCTGCATTGGTTGAACTGGTACTAATCGTCGCGGGCACCGCGGGCACTCCGGGGTGGAAAGCGGTCATCGAGGTATCCATGACGAGGAGTGAATACGTGCCAACCAGATCGGAGGCCACGACGTTTCCCTCGAGCTTGCCGACGCGCGCCTGCAAGTCCGCGACCTGGGCGGCCAGCTGCGGAAAGTTGGGCGGCGCATTCGGACCCTGTGCATGCGCCGGAACGGAGGCCAGCAGTAGCGCCGAAGACAAGAAGACGGTGCGAACAGTCATGGAAGATTCTCCTTATACCAGCGCGAACTCCTGTCGGTAAATACACGCGCTGTTGTGTCGTCATGGCCGATCCTACTGGCAGCGCGTCCCCAGCGGACGCGGGTTTGGCAGCCCTGGATCGCCTTCGAGGCACGGGATGGCGCTCAGATATTCGTATATCGCCTTGATGTCGTTGTCGCTCATGTCCTGAAAGGTCGGCCACGGCATCACCTGAAGAAACGGTCCGGCCTGTGGGTGCGCGTGATCTGGGTCGATCCCGGTGCGGAGAATCGCTTTGAATTCTTCGAACGACGCACCGCCTTCCGGGAGACCCGTCTTGTCGGGAGTGAGGTTGCGGGGCAGGAAGACCGGACCGAACAACGGGGTGCCGCCGGCCAGATATGCCTCCTGGTTGACGACCTTCGGCTGTCCCTGGAAAGGATCGCCGCCTTGCGCATACTCCCCCGAAAGGCCGGAGTGACAGCCGTTACAGTCGCCGACGGCGTTGACCAGATAACTGCCCATTCCGACGAGCGCGCGGTTCTTCCCCGTCAGGTTCAACCGTACGGGAGCGATCTCGAATCCCTTTTGAATCTTCGATTCATCGTCGCCCGGACCGGCGCCGCTCGTCGTCGCTGTGCTGAACGCAACCACCGTCATCCACACTGCGACCGCTGACAACACCAAATACTTTGCCTTCATACATTCTCCTTCACCCGGAACCGACATTTCGAATGTGGCTGTGACGAATGGGCGCCAGCTGACAGGCCGCCCGATGCGCGCTTGAAACGACACGTCAACTTGCAGATGCGTTCGGTTCGATGTTCCGACTTCGGATCATCAAGCGTCGTCATGGAGCGCCCGCGGATTTGAGTCGCGACAGGAGCCGCCGATGTTCAATCAGACGTTTGACGCGTATGGCGAACCCGGGACCGGCAAGGCCGGCCAAGAATCCGAGTGTCGCGTGGAGCATTTATGCGAACGATAGCGGTGTCCCCGAAGCGCGTCAATATATCTGCGAAGATAGGCAGGCGTGCTTCAGAGGCGTGGAGGTCTAATCCGATTTGTTGAAGTTTGCTGGGGAATTGCAGATTGTGACGCGCATTGCAGACTGGAGGGGAAGCATCCGATAAGGGATTCGCGGAACAGTGCTCTCATGGACATGGCTGACCAGACCTCCGATTACTACGAGATCCTCCAAATCAGCCCGAACGCCGAGCCGGAGACGATCCATCGCGTCTACCGTCTGCTGGCGCAACGCTTTCATCCCGACAACGCCGAAACCGGTAACGACACCCGTTTTCGGCTGCTCAGCGATGCCTATCACGTCCTCAGCGATCCAGAGCAACGCGCCAAATACGACGTGCTCCATGCCGGCCAGCGCCAGGAACGGTGGCGTCTGGTCTCTACCGGCGCCCAGGCTGACAACGACTTTGCGACCGAGGAGATCGTCCGCCTCACCGTTCTGGAGGTGCTCTACACGCGCCGGCGACTCGAGCCGGAGAATGTGGGTCTCTCCCCGCTCGATCTGGAGGCGCTGACCGGACGGGCGCGCGAGCATCTGGAGTTCACGCTCTGGTATCTGGGTCAAAAGAAATATGTGACCCGGACAGATAATTCGCTGCTGATGATTACCGCCGACGGTGTCGACTACGTCGAACGGAACTATCAAGAGAGCCAGCAGCGGCGTCGTCTGAACCCACGGCCGGCGGAGGGTGAGACAAGAGTGCACGTATCGGCGCAGCGTACGTGAGGCTCTGCGTTGCCGCGTTGTCACAGGCTCTACGACGAATGGCGTGCGATCGCACCCGCAGGACGGCTCGACAAACCTGAGGACAGGGAGTGGGCTCGACGAGTCTGTGCGCCTTGAAGCTCAATCGTGTCCTCTGAAGTGGTCGAACGCCGGGTCCGTCGATCGGTGGAGCCCGCGTTTTCCTTAGAGATTTGCTGGGTGATCGGTTATGTAGGCTGGCATCCGTCTCGCTCTCTGTGGACGCAGGAGGCCGACATGTTGACACGTTACTCTCGCCTGGCGGGTCTGACGCTCCTCTTCGGCACACTGCTCACACCAGCGGCGCACGCCGACACCCGCATTGCGGTCCACATCGGCGTACCGGTTCGGGCAGTAGTGGCGCCGGTCGCCGTCGCGCCAGCGCCGTACGGAGGGTTCATCTGGCAACCGGGCTACTACGTGCGGACCGGTTACGGCCGTCGCTGGGTGCCCGGCGCATGGATCCGTCCGGCCTACCGCTACGGGCGCCCCGGTTGGGGATACGAGCGTCGAGGATATGAGCGGCGCGATTGGGATCGTGGTCGTGATCGCGATCGGCGCTGGGACGGCAACCGGTCGCGCGAACGTGACTGGCGGCGCTGATCGCACACGCTGAGGATGGACTGACGTAGAGCGCCGACGCAGAATCGTCGGCGCTCGCCTTTCACTTTCGCCCTGCAGATTCCGCCTTCCCTTGACTTCGAACGCTTGACCATCTGCTCTTCGACGCGCCGGCGATTGCACGATTTTTGGACCGGACGACCGCTTTGGCCTGATGTCGCAGGCGAGTCGCGGCTACAATGGTCGCCCTTAACAGCCCGTGGTGAAGTCTGGCGTCGCACCGAGACGGGCGAGGCGCCCCGCGGGCAAGGCGCGACGACCGAGAATACCGGCCGTATTTGAGGGAGGAGCAACGCCGCCCCCGGGGATGTATCGTCCGTCGAATGCCGGCAGACTTTCACCACGGGCTGTTAAGGTCGGGCATCACAGTTTCGGAGGAAGGTACCAAATGCGTCGAACCGGGCGAGTGCTGCGGACTGTCATGGCGGCAAGTGTGATCCTGATCACGGCCGCGCCCGCATGGGCCGACAGCATGACGTGGGAAATGGATGGCGCGATTACCAGCGTCTCGGGTGTGTTTACGAGCTTTCTGGCCGTCGGCATGCCGGTAACGCTGGACCTGTTCGGTGATGCTGCCCAAGTCGGGTTCGCGAACTGTCCCCCCGGATCCCCGTCGACCGATTTCACCGTTGGAGCCGAGTTACGTGCCGGCAGCCTGGCGTATAGCGGAAGCGGCCTCATTGAGCGCAACAACGAGGAAGGGGCGTGCGGTCTCCTCGGACCGCATCTCGACTTGCAGTCGTTTTTCTGGTCGTTCGACGGCACGCCGCCGGATCAATCGGTGTTTGCCCTTGAACAGGTCTACGCGTTCATGACGCCGTACTCCACGCTCCCCACGACATTGGGAGAGCAGCTCGATTCGGTGAACGCCGTGGGCGGCGGTGCCACTGGTCTTTTTCCAGGCGGGTTTACTTTCTCCGGCCCACTCGCGCCGGTACCGGAGCCAGCGACGGGCGCGATCTTCGCGACGGGCGTCATCGTGCTCGCGCGTCTCCGGAAGGGTCGCCGCCGGCAGACGACAACCTCGTAATTCACAAAACTAGAAACCGGGTCCGCTTCCGAGCCACGTTATATTCCAGCCAAAGCCGTCTGCTAATCGTCCTCGTGGGTGGACACATTCGCAGAGCCTATGCGCAATAAGGATGTACGAGCTGGCCTACCAATTGCAGTTCCACAAGTCGTGATGAAAACACTTCTTCAGACACTCGCCATCTCGGTATTGCTTCTTGCCCCAGCCTCTGTGGCCCAGGCACAGATCTCCTTTGACGTCCACATCGGTCCTCCGCCGGCGCCGCGGGCGTACCGCGTGCCGCCGCCACCGAGCCCCGACCATGTATGGGTCGAGGGCTACTGGTATCCGCAGGGATCGCGCTACGCGTGGCACAACGGGTACTGGACGCGGCCGCCGTATGAAGGCGCGTACTGGGTCGCGCCGTACCACAATGGGGGACAGTATTTCGCCGGTCATTGGGAAGGCCGTCGCGGTATCGTCGCCCACGACCATCGCTGGGACCGATCGCGACAGCGGGACGAACGTCGGGAGCCTCACCGCGACGAGCGCAAGGACGACCGCCGCTAGGCGCGAGGCGGGCAGCCGTCTCTTTCACGGCGCCCGCCTTCTTACCTTTCGTCGCGCTGACGTCATGCTGGCGCGCTCCGCGTTCGACGCGCGCGCGTCGGGGCCAAGGCGCACGCCTTACAGCGCGCGAAGGAACGCGATCAGATCCGCCTTTTCCTGTGCGCTCAACGCGAGATTGAATCGCGTATCGTAGAAATCGACGACGTCGGAGAGGGCGGCCGCAGAGCCGTTGTGGAAGTACGGCGCGCGCGCCGCCACCCCGCGCAGGATCGGCCCCTTGAAGAGCGACAGCTGCTTCCATTTGCCGGTGATGAGCCCGCGGCCGGGATCGGTCGTCTTCAGGATTTCGCCCGTCGTCTTGTTGCGGAACGTGTAGAGCGGCATGTCGGGCGTTCGGCGCGACTCCGCCGCGAGGCCGAGGTCGAGCGGCAGCGACGTCGAGTGATCGCCGGCGTTCGGCGTGTCGTGGCAGGTCGTGCACGTCCCGGTGAACTGCGTCACTCCCAGCACATCGTTCACGCCCTTGACGCCGCTGATGGTGATCGGCCGCGTATTGAAGATCTCCTGCCCCCGTGCGACAGCCGCGCGGGCCGCGGTGTTCGCCGTGCGATCGGCGCTGTGAAGATGCATCCACGGGTCGAACAACGTGAACACCCGCGGGTTGAAGCCTGGGCTCAGTACGTCATTGATGCCAACGAAGAACGGATAGGTCGACAGTGCGACGGCGCCGCCGGTGGCACCCTGCGCGTTGAGGAGGCCCGCATCGCGATCCAGGCCTTGCGCGGTGAAGAGCCCCAGCTCGAAATTCACAATCTCCTGCTGCGCGGCATCGGTCAGGGGATTGATGGCGGCGGCATGACCCAGCGTCGCGCTGTTGGCCTGGTCGCTCAGATCGAAATGGAGCGACTGGCCCACGAACGTCTCACGCCCGTCCCACATCACAGTGGGCAGAAATTTCAGGTTGGTCGACGGCAGCGGACGCCGGAAGAGCGACAGCTCGGACGCTGAGGCGTAGCCGTATGGGTCGTCGACATCGACGAGATCGAACTCGGCGTTGGCCGGGATGCCGATGCCGACGCGGATCAGCCCCCTGGTGAGGAGCATGCTGTAGGCGGCCCGCCTGGCGCTGACCGTCGACACGTCGGCAAACGGTGAGTTGGAGCCGTCGTTGGTCCGGAAGATCGGATCCTCTCCGCCCGTCGCGTCGAACCGCGCCTGAAGGTGCGCTGGGGTCACGCTCCAACCATCGGCCGGCTGGTGACATGTGACGCAGGAGCGCCCGTTGGTGCCGACCGGCTGGAAGAACAGATTGTCGAGATCGATGGCGCCGTTCACGTTGTAGGTGCGGAGCTGACCCGAGGGGTCGTCCGACGCCAACATGTTCGGCATATTCTGGCCCGCTGGGAGCTGGCCGGGAACCATGAGCGCCATCGCGGCGACCCAGAGTGCCGTGCACAGCCGGATAAAACGTGGTGGATTCACTGAGTACTCCTTCGCTGCCATACGCGGACCCTTCCAGCGATCTCGAGCCTGGCGGGCGATCTGCGATTCCCTATCTAGAAGATCGCAAGGGACAGGGAAAAGACGACAGGGGAGTTCAGCCCGAATGAGGGGCGAGCCCCAGGAGGCGGCGGGTGCGATGGCGGCGGGCGATGGCGGGGGGAGCGAGGGCGACCGACGACAGGTTCGACCGGCTAAGATGAGAGTCGCGATGGTTGACGAATGTCGAAGGCTTCAATGTGCGCTGGCTCGAGCCACGAGGGACAGAAATGACGGGATCTTCAGGTACTGTTGATCGATGACGAACCGCAGTTCGTCACGCTGATGGAACGCGCGTTGCGCGAGCACTTCTCGGTGATGACGGCGGAGGACGGCCTCGATGGCTACGCTCTCTTGTGCCAGCACAGGCCGGATGTCGTGGTGCTCGATGTGATGATGCCGATGCTCGATGGTTGGACCGTGTTGCGGAAAATTCGATCCAATCACGCCGTGTCGAATGTCCCGGTGATCGTGGTGACCGGCCTCGGACCTGAGGCGGCTGAGCATGAAGCCGGGCGGCTTGGCGTCACGAACATCCTCCATAAACCCCTCTTGTCCAGCGAGCTCATCAAGGCTATACACGAGACGTTAGCGACCCGCGCTGCAATTCGACGATGAACGCACGACAGCGTGCGCTTCATCAGGCGGACCGTTTGAGTGGCGTGATCCTCGACAGGTCCACGTCCCGCGAGGCGTGCCAGAGGTCGTAGTCGGCCTGCAGTCCCATCCAAAATCCGGCGTCCATGCCCGTCAGCACCGCCAGGCGCAGCGCGGTATCCGCCGTCACGCCACGCCGGCCCTTCACCAAGGTGTTCATCCGCTGAAACGGAACGCCCATGCGCGCCGCAGCGTCCACTTGCGTGATGCCCAACGGCTTCAAGAACTCTTCGAGCAGCATCTCGCCGGGGTGCGTGGGCGGCCGGTGCGTCGGGAGCCGGTGCCGCGGGCTAGTGGTAGTCTTCGCAGCGGACTTCATAGAAGTACTCCTCTCGAAACGTAAACGTAATCCGGTACTGGTCGTTCACGCGGATGCTGTAGGACCCGGCCCGTGCGCCACGTAAGGCCTCGAAGCGGTTGCCCGGTGGCACCCGGAGCGCATCCAACCGGGTCACGCGATTCAGCAAGTCCAGCTTGCGCCGTACGACTCGCCAGATCGCCTTGGGAATGGTCCGTGCCGCCTTGGTCTCTTCACCGTTCCAGATATCCTCGGTCGCCGTGTCGCCAAAGGTTCCAATCACCTGAAATCACTATAGCACAGATACCGTGCTACGCAGGGTAGTTGTGAGAACGAGCACATGATGGGTGCGATCCTGTGGACACGCCACATGGCCGTGTGCTATTCATGTGGCATTGCCACATGAATCGCGTCACGCCTGACTCAAAACTCGATCTCCTGCAGGGCACTCTGGACCTGATGGTCCTGCAAACGCTTGATGCCATGGGGCCGCTTCACGGCTACGGCATCGCCCGGCGCATTGAGCAGTTGAGCGGAGACGAGGTCTTGCTCAACCAGGGCACGATCTACGCCGCCCTGGTGCGTCTGCAGCTGCGCGGATGGATTGCCGCCGCGTGGGGCGTTTCTGAGAACAATCGCAAGGCCAAGTTCTATTCGATTACCAGAGCCGGCAAGCGTCAGATGAAAGCGGACAAGTCGCAGTGGGAGCGGCTGGCCGCGGTCATGGGCCGGGTGCTGGCGACAGCGCCACAGGGCGGCAAGGGATGAGTGCCCTCGAGCGCGCCTGGGCGCGTGTCCTTGCCCTGTTTCGTCGGGATGCCCTCGACCGCGAGTTCGACGCGGAAGTGCAGCTGCACCTCGATCTGGCCGTGGAGGACTACGTGCGGCGCGGGACGCCGGAGGCCGAAGCCCGCCGGTTGGCGCGTCTGAAGTTCGGTGCCGTCGAAGCATCGAAAGACGCGCATCGTGACGCGCGAGGGCTTGCATGGCTCGACGGACTCTTTTACGACCTGCGATTGACGCTGCGGGGACTGCGGCGCGACTGGGCGTTCACTCTGGCGGCAATCGCGATGCTCGCGCTCGCCATCGGGCTGAACGTCACGGTGTTCACGGTCATGAACGCGATGGTGTTTCGGGGCTTGCCGCTCGCCAAGCGGAGCAACCGGCTCGTTTACATCGACGCGCGGAAGCCGTCGGGCGCGCGTGCATCCCTCTCGTACGCGGATTTTGAGGCGTGGCGCTCGCAGGCGCAGGCGTTTGAAGGGATGGCGTTCAACGGTGGCGGTGGACCGATCACGTTCCGCGTCGGTGATGGACGTCCGATCGACATGGCGATGGACAGAGTGAGTGCCAACACCTTCGGTCTGCTGGGCGTACGGCCGATGTTGGGGCGGGATTTTGAGCCGGCAGATGAAGCCCCGGGCGCCGAGCCGGTGGCCATCCTCAGCTACCGGTTCTGGGAGAGCCGGTTTGATAAACGCGCCGACATCGTCGGCGCGATCGTGCACGTCAACGGCGCGCCCGCCACCATCGTCGGCGTGATGCCCGAAGGTTTTGTCCTCGTATACGAACAAAACCTCTGGATGCCGTTGGTGCACACCCCTGAGCTCCAAGGCGGCACATTCGGACGACTGCGTGACGAGGCAACCGTGGAAAGCGCTCGCGCGGAGCTCGAAACGATCAACGGCCGCCTGGCCGCCGCGGATCCGGCCACGGATCGCGGGACGGTGATCTCCGTAATGACCTATTCGCAGGGCCACGTCGGCCCGGATGCGCCGATGATCTACGGCTCGTTGTGGGTGGCGGCGTGGTTCGTGTGGCTGATCGCCTGCGCCAATCTGGCGAATCTCACGCTGGTGCGAACGTTGGGCCGGTGGCGCGATTTTGCGACCAGGATCGCGCTCGGCGCCGGTCAGTGGCGGATGATGCGCCAGATGTTCCTGGAGAGCCTGATGCTGGCGGGCGCGGCGGGCGCGCTCGGTTGGGGGATCACCAACTGGAGTGTGCGCACGTGGGCGGTGGCGACGACGTCTCCCTATCTGGCGCTCGACTACAGAGTGGATGGCTGGATTCTGGCCTATCTGGTTGCGATCTCGATTGCGGCGGCGATCATGTGCTCTCTGGCGCCGATGGTCAGGGTTGGGCAATTGGGCGTGAGCGGCGCGCTGAGAGGCGACGCCCGCGGCGTCTCGCAGGGTCTGCGCAGTAAGCATCTGGGGGCGGGCCTGGTGGCAGGCCAGATGGCGCTGGCGATCGTGCTGCTGTCGGGAGCTGGCGTGCTGGTGCGGAGCCTCCTGAAAATTGTCCACGCCGAAACCGGTGTCCGCGATCCCGAACATGTCCTGGTGGGATCGCTGAGATTGCCATCCGACAGTTACCCGAGCCCGACAGCCCGTCTCGCGTATTTCGATCGGCTCGACGCGCAATTGAGGACCATTCCGGGAATCGCCGGGGCCTCCGTCACCAGCAACATTCCCGTGAATTGGGTGCCGTCGCTGACGTTCGAGATCGAGGGGCGGCCCAGTCGGCGGGACGAAAAAGCGTCTGCCCAATTCTTGACCGCCGGCTCGAACTACTTCCAGGTGCTGGGCGTGCCCGCGACATCCGGCCGCGTCTTCAACGACGGGGATCGTCCGGAGGCATTGCCGGTCGCCATCGTGAACGAGAGCTTTGTCGCCAGGTTCTGGCCAGGCGAACAGCCATTGGGCAAGCGCCTCCGAACGACGAATGGAAACCAACCCGGCCCGTGGCTCTCTGTCGTGGGGGTCGTCACGAATGTCATGCAGGTTCCATCGGGCAACGACCAGACCCGGCAGCATTTCACGCCGCTGGTCTACGTGCCGTTCCGGCAGCAACCGCTGGCGCGCGCCCGGAACAACGGTGGCCAAGGATTCCGCGGAGCCAATCTGATCTTGCGAGCGAGCGTGCCGGCCGGCCACGTGGCGCGAGCCGTTCGAGGCGAGATACAGAAGATCGATCCCGATGCGATTCTGGAAAATGTGGCGACCTTGAAGGCGAACACTGCCTTTGATCGCGACCGTATGGACCTGCAGCATGGCGAGCTGGGGAAGCACGCGACGGCGGCGCCCATCTTCGCTCTGATCGCGCTGCTGCTGGCTGCCATCGGGCTCTATGCGGTGATCGCACATTCCGTCAGCCAGCGCACCAAGGAGATTGGCGTGCGAATCGCCATCGGCGCAGCGTCGCGCGATATTCGCCGTTTGATCTTCCACGAAGGCCTGCGCCCCGTGGCGATCGGATTGCTCGTGGGACTCACACTGTCGCTGGCCGTGAATCGCATCCTGCAATCACAACTCGTCGGCGTCTCGCCGTACGATCCCGTGACGTTGACGACCGCGCCGGCGGTGTTGGTCCTGGTCGCGCTGCTCGCGTGCCAGATTCCGTCGCAGCGGGCGCTGCGGATCGATCCTGCAGTGGCCTTGCGGCACGAGTGACGAACAGCGCCATGTTTCTGCACAGCACAGTCGGGCCGCGAGAGGACCCGTCGCAGTTGGAGCGGCTTGGGGCAGTGGTGGGCCGAGTGCTGTCTGCGGTTGAAGGGGGCAAGAGATGAGCGCGCTCAAACACGCCTGGGCGCGATTCCTTGCCTTATTTCGTCGGGACGCTCTTGACCGCGAGTTCGACGAGGAAGCGCAACTGCATCTGGACCTTGTTGTGGACGAGTACGTGCGGCGCGGAATGTCGGAGGCCGACGCGCGCCGGCTGGCACGCATCAAGTTCGGCGCCGTCGAAGCCTCGAAGGACGCGCATCGCGATGAGCGAGGGCTTGCATGGCTCGACGGCATCGTCTACGACCTGCGATTTGCGCTGCGGGGGCTGCGGCGCGATCGGGCGTTTACCGTCACGGCTATCGTCACGCTGGCGCTGGCGATTGGGTTGAACGTCACGGTGTTTGCCGTGATGAATACGATGCTGTTCCGTGGCTTCCCGCTGGTGAAGCGGAACGACCGGCTGGTCTACGTGCAGGAGCGGTATCCACCGGCGGTGTGTTGCGTCAGCATGTCCTACTCGGATTTCGAGGAGTGGCGCGCACACGCGCAGTCGTTCGACGGGATGGCGTTCATCGGCGAAAAGCGCATCACCTTCAGTGATGATGGCGGCGAGCGTCCGGTCGAGACTCTCACGTTCAGGATCAGCGTCAACGCCTTTGGGCTGCTGGGGGTGCCACCGTTGCTGGGTCGGGATTTTGTCCCGGCTGATGAAGAGCCGGGCGCGCCGCCGGTGGCCATCCTGAGCTACCGCTTTTGGAAACTCCGCTTTGAGAAGCGCTCCGACATCGTGGGTCACATCGTCCGCATCGACAATGCGCCCGCCACCGTGATCGGGGTGATGCCGGAGAGATTCGACTTTCCAGACCAACAAGACCTCTGGATGCCGTTGGCTCAAGGCCCTGAGCTGCGCAGCAGGGGACCCACCGTCGGAAGCTACATGGCGTTTGGACGTCTCGCACGGGTGGGCACGGTCGGAGGCGCTCGGGCGGAACTGGAGACCATCAACCGCGGTCTGGCAGCCTCCTATCCCGTCACCAATCGTGATGTGGTGCCTAGGGTGTACACGTACTCGCAAATCTTCGTCGGTCCGAACGCCACGGTCGTCTATGGCTCGCTGTGGGCCGCGGCGTGGTTCGTGCTGCTGATTGCCTGCGCCAACCTCGCGAACCTGACGCTGGCGCGGACCCTGGGCCGGTCGCGTGAATTCTCGACGCGGATTGCGTTGGGTGCTGGGCGCTGGCGGATGGTGCGGCAGATGCTCACCGAGAGCCTGTTGCTTGCGGGCGCCGGCGGCGCCCTGGGCTGGTGGATCGCCACTTGGAGCGTGCGCACCTGGGCGGTGGCCACCGCGTCCATCTACCAGGTCCTCGACTACACGGTGGACGCCGGCACGCTCGCCTATCTGATCGCCATTTCTATCGCCGCGGCGTTGTTGTGTAGCCTGGTGCCCATCGGCCGCGTGCTGCAACTCGATGTGAACGGCACCTTGAAAGGCGACGCTCGTGGGGCCACTCAGGGAGTGCGCGGCAAGCATCTTTCGACGGCGCTGGTGGCCGGACAGATGACCCTGGCGATCGTGTTGCTGTCGGGAGCCGGCGTCCTGGCGCGGAGCCTCTTGAACGTCGTCGGCGCCAGGACCGGCGTACGCGATCCCGAGCACGTACTGGTGGGATCGATGCGACTGCTCTCAGACAGGTACCCGAACCCCGCGACAAGGCTTCGGTATTTCGACCGCCTCGAGGCGCAATTGAGAACCATTCCGGGAGTCGACGATGAGTCCGTGGCCAGCACCATTCCCGTGAATGGCGCACGTGCGCAGTCGTTCGAGATAGAGGGAAGGCCCGGCGCGCCGGACGGCGACGAGCCTGCCCAGTTCTTGACCGCCGGATCGGACTACTTCCGACTCCTCGGGGCCTCCGCGATATCCGGCCGCGATTTCAACGACGACGATCGGATGGCAGGATTGCCGGTCGCCATCGTGAACGAGGCGTTTGCCGCCGAGTTCTGGCCTGACGGACAACCGCTGGGGAAGCGCCTCCGCACTCTGGATCGAAACCACAAACCCGGCGAGTGGCGGACCGTGGTGGGAGTCGTGCCGAATATCATGCAGGGAGACGCCACGCGGCAGCGTTTCAAGCCTCTGATCTACATACCCTTCCGGCAAGAACCGCCGGCCCACGCATTTTTTCTCGTGCGAACGGCCGTGCCTCCGGACCGAGTGGCAGAAGCCGTTCGAGCCGCGGTCCAGCAATTGGATCCCGACGTGATCCTGGAAGACTTCACCACGTTGAAGGCCAGCTTCACCTTTGATCGTGGCCGCATGGATATGGAACATGAAGAGATGGGAAAGTACGCCGCGGTAGCGCCGATTTTCGCCGTGATGGCGCTCATACTCGCGGTCATCGGCCTTTATGCTGTGATCGCGCACTCCGTGAGCCAGCGTACGAAGGAGATTGGGGTGCGGATCGCACTCGGCGCGGTGTCGTACGATATCCGCCGTCTGATCCTTCGCGAAGGCATGCAGCCCGTGGCGCTCGGGTTGATCGTGGGCCTCACGGCGTCGCTGGCCGTGAACCGCGTTCTGCAGTCACAACTCGTCGGCGTCTCGCCGTACGATCCCCTCACGTTGGCGACTGCGCCGGCGGTATTGATCCTGGTCGCGCTGCTCGCATGCCAAATTCCCTCGCAGCGGGCGCTGCGGATCGATCCCGCGCTGGCTTTGCGGCACGATTAGAGCTTCCGCATTTCGATTCGCCGAGTCGCCGGTACAGGGCAGCCGTTCAACACAAAGGACGCAAAGGACACAAAGGAAACCAAAATGGTCTCACCTTCGTGTCCTTGATGTCCTTCGTGGTAATCCAGCGCCGCGACGAAGATCAGGAAACGGCTGTGGTGGCAGTACCCTAACGGGCTCCGATCGCCTTCACGAACGCACCGGCGATGACCGCGTAGCCGACGGCATTCGGATGGACGTCCGGACCTCTCGGCGGCCGTGCCCCCATCCAGGTCCACGTCAAGGCGGCGAGCACGTTGGTCGGAAAGCTGCTGCTCCGATACGCGGACGCCACGTCCGCCATCCGCACATTCAGCAGCTGGTAGATCGTGGCGAGCGCGTTGTTGAACGCCGTATTGGCCAACAGCGACGCGGCGGCAAACGCCGGCCCGTTCGGTCCAAAAATCCACGCCGCCAGGAATGGATCGTAGTAGTTCATCCCGACGATCAGGACGCCTGGTGCATAGGCGTGCAAGGTTCCCAGAATCGTCGCGAGATCGCTGGCCGCCGTCGCGCTTTCCGCGCTGACGCAGGCCGGGTCGACGGGCGCGCTCAAGTTCACGCAGTGGAGGAGATTGTCTGCGCCGATGTCCAGCGTGATCAGCCCGACCCGGTGGGTCTGGAGGAATGCGACGGCCGCCGACAACTGACTCCCTGCCGTGTAGATACACGGCGATGCCACACCCGTGATCATGCTGCTCGTCGTCTCCCCCGAGCATCCGAGCTTGGCCACTTGAAGCCCGGGATTACGTGGGCGGTAGAACGCGTAGAGATCGTCGACATATCCCTGATTGGTTGGCACCAACGATCCGTCCTGGGCCGGTTGGACGCCGATGGCCAGGGAGTCGCCGAGCGCGAGATAGTAGACCGGTTCCGCGGCGACGGCATTGGCCGCGATCGCGAGGACGAGAAGGAGGGCACAACTCACCAGTCGAGCGCGCATGGCCATTCTCCTGTGACAGGCTCGAGCAAACAGCGCTCGACCGAACGACGTTGGGCGACGGCAGGCTAGTCCTGCGCCCGCCTCGGTGTCAAACGATTTCGGAAGATGTTACGGAGTCTTGGGCGCGGCTTTCGCCGCGACGCCCTTACCCGCGAAGTTATAGATGATCGTCGCCGCCGCTTTCTCCGCGCCCGCCATGCCGTACACCTTACCGGCGCCTTCAATCACGTAGTACTCGTTGGCCGCATGGGCGTTGCCGCCGTGGCCCACGCCGCCCATGCCGATCGGCATCGACACCGGCGCCACGCGCATCCCGACTTCCTCGTTGGAGAAGAGATACGCCGGCCAATAGCCGCCGAGGATCGACGAGTAGGTGGCCGGCTGGCCGTGCGGGACGTCGAAGACGTCGTAGGTCGAGCTCATCGCGCGGGCGATGTCGGTGTCGTACGACATCTTCGACCACGGCACGTCGCCGATGATTTTCATCTCGACGTCCTTGTACCCGTTGCGATCGAGCTGTTCGCGAATCCGCTTCACGATCTCGAGGCCGTTCATTTTCGGCACATAGCGGATGTTGTGCTTCGACGTGATCTTGTTCGGCAGGATCGCGCCGGCGCCGCCGGCGTACATGTTGCCGCCCCAGATGCCGTCGAGATTGAACGAGATGCCGTACTGGCCCATCTTCAGCATCGTGAACGCATCATCGGCAATGAAGCGCGCGACGCCGATATTGGCCGCCGCGACTTTCAGATCCGTCTTCTCGGCCTCTTTCTTGAGCCGCTCGGTTTCCTGCGGGGTCAGCGGCTGGATGCCGTCCGTGAACCCCTTCACCAGCGGCGTGTTGCCATCGTCTGACACGAGAGACGCGAGCATCTTCATGTGACGCCACGCCGGACTGTCCACGGCACGCTTGTTCGCGCCGTGAATGTCCGACTGCACCGGACCCCGTCCCCACGACTTGCCGCTCGTCGTCAGCTCGAAGTAGACGCACCCTTCAGATCCGCCGCCGACGCCGGCGCCGCCGCTCGGCGCCTGATCGCCGCCTTCGCCGATCAGCGCATCGACGTTCTTGAAGAAGTCCGGATGGTCCTTGACGAACTTCCTCAGCCCGATGTCCATGCGCTCTTCGTCGCCTTCCGCGACGAAGACGATGTTCACCGGCAGCTTGCCGGTGACGGCCTTGATCGACATGAGCGCGTTCCAGTAGGCGAGCTCGGGCCCCTTCGAATTGTCGGCGCCGCGGGCAATGAGGACCTTCTTGAACGGGGGCTGCTCGACGATCCGTCCTTCGAACGGCGGCACCTTCCACGCGTCGGGCTGCGTGATCGGCATCGTGTCGTACTGCCAGTAGATCGCGATCGTGCGCGGTGCGCCTTCGTCGCACTTCGCGTAGACGACGGGATTGCCCGGCGCGCCCCACTCCGTGATGCCGACGTCGTACACGTGCGACTCCTGGCAGCCGAGCTGCTCGAAGAATCCCTTCACCATCTCGGCCGACTCGGGAATGCCTTCGCCGCTGTTGGAGATGCTCGGCTGGCGGACCCACTTCTGCAGATTCTCGACGTGATCGTCGATGTGGCCGTCGATGTACGCGTAGACGCGTTTGAGCTCGTCGGGAACCCGGCTCAGATCCGGCTTGATCGTCTCGTCGCCGGCCGGCCGGATGCCGAGGCGGGGTTTGGCCGGCGCGGCGGGGGGAGCAGTTTGCTGCGGCGGACCGTTCTTCGAACATCCGGTCGCCAACATCGCCGCGCAGGCCGCCACCAGAATCGCTCGCATCGAAGCCTCTTTTCTCATCGCACGCTCGTGGACTGGCGGATGTTACTCCGATTGACGGACGTAGCGCGAAGGCGGCGCGCTACAGATTCCTGTATTTCAAGTGCCGGCGGGCCGATGTCTCGCGCAGCAAGCCGTGTAGTCAGGCCGGCGCGTTCGCACGAAAAACGTTGCGGAGCGAGGCCTTCGCGGCGGTCTGATCGAAAGCCACCCGGTTGCTCCAATTGCCCGAGCGCCGGTTGTTCCTCTGAGCGATATTTCGAATCAGTAGGACCGCCGCGTCAGCGTCACGAGGGGGAAGCGGCGCGACGTTTTTCCGGCCTGACGATGACGGCTTGCGAAGCGAGATATCGTCCCGCCGATCGAACCGGCAGGACTGAAGCCCTGCGCCACGAAAGGTTGCCACGCTCGGCTGAAGCCTTCCCGCCTCCGCTCGCCTTCCGTTCGCGCGCGCTTCGGCGCGAAGGCGGCGCGCTACACGGGCAGAGAAACGCCACGAGTTGGCGTGTGTCCGCCCAAGCGACGCAGGACGAGGATGGTGATGTCGTCGAACTGAGGCGCGTCGCCGACGAATCGGTCGATGGCGTTGAAGACGCGTTCGACGATCGCGTCCGCAGGCTGATCGATCGAGGCGCGCACGATTTCGAGCAGCCGATCGTCGCCGAATTCCTCGTCTCCGGCATTCCGCGCATCGGCCACGCCGTCCGAGAAGAGGACCGCGCAGTCGCCCGGCTCGATCATCACCACCGTCTCGTCGTACGGCAGCCCGGGCGGCAGCAGGCCGAGCGGCGCGCCGGTCGACGCGAGGCGCACCGCCTCGCCGTTCGCCTTCACAACGAGGCAGTCCACATGGCCGGCGCTCACAAATCGCGCCTGCCCCGGATCGCCATCCAGATCAAGGTCGAGAAACGCGGCGGTCACGTACTTGTTGCCGGCGGTCGACGCGAACAGCAGGTCGCCGGCCTGTCCGGCCAGCTCCGGCAGCGAGGCGGTCCGCCCCAGCAGCGCTCGCAGCGTCGCTTGCGTGTGGCTCATGAGGAGCGCCGCCGGCATGCCCTTGCCCGACACGTCGGCGACGCACAGCAGCACACGCCGCGCGCCATCGGGCGACTTGGTCAGCAGCGCGTCGTAGTAATCGCCGCCACAGCGGCGCGCCGGCCGGTTTCGCGCGGCCATGTCCAGCCCGGCGAGGCCGGGCATCGCCGCCGGAAACAGATCCGCCTGGATGCGCGCGGCCAGCTCCATCTCCTTGTTGGCGGCGAGCAGCTCCTCGCGATCGCGAGCGGCCTGCACCGTGCGCTCGAACAGACGGGCGTTCTCGATCGCCGTGGCTGTCTGCAGCGCCAGTGTGTTGAGCAGTTTCAGCTCGGCGGCGGTGTAAGCGGCGGGCGCGGCGCTGCCAAGCGCGATCACGCCGATGACACGTTCGCCGACCTTGAGCGGCGCGCACAGCAACGCGCGGATGCCAGTGCCATCGCGCAGCCGCCTTGGATCTGACTCGACGTCGTTGACGATCTCGGCGATCCCGCTCGCCGCAATCGATCCGATGACTCCGTACCCACGCGTGAACCCCTTGAGGTGCGGCAGCGAGTCGCCGAAACCGGCGAGCGTCGTCAGCTCGCCCGTCTGCTCGTTCAGCAGCATGATGGCGCCGTCCGACGCGGGGATCAGGTGGCGCGCCTCCTGCACCGTCAGCGTCGCCACTCGTTCGAGATCGAGCAGCGCGGCGAGCTTTTCCGAGAAGCTGTAGATCAGATTGACTTCTCGATAGAGGTGCAGGACCTCGGCGCCGAGCGCCTTGCGCTCGGCTTCCTTGGACAGGAGATGTGTCAGGAGAGTCGCCAGTGCGCGCGCCCGCGGTTCGCCAGACACCCAGCCGACGTCCGCGCCGTCGACCGTCACCGGATGGCGCGGCGTCCCGACCGGGACCGGCTCACCGTGCAGCAGCCGGCCGTCCGCATCTTCGACGGACACGGACAACGTCATCGCCGCGGCCAGATCCGCCACGAGCTGCCCGGCGTCCTGGCGCGGACCGATGACGTGCCTCAGCGTGACTCGGGACATCGTCGGCGGCTCAGAGCCCGAGCACTTCGCGGGCTTTTGCCAGCAGGGCGTCTGGATCGAACGGCTTGGTCATGTACAGATCGGCGCCAGAGTCGTAGCCCTTCTGCCGATCGAACTCCTGACCCTTCGCGGTCAGCAGCACGATGTATGTGCCGGACAAGCCGAGATCGCGCTTTGCGCGGTGGCACACGTCGAAGCCGCTGACCTTCGGCATCATGACGTCGAGGAACACGAGGTTCGGCTTCGCCGACTCGATGGCGGCCAGCGCCTCCTCCCCGTTGGACGCCGTCAGCAGATCGACGCCTTCGTCTTCCAGTTCCTCCAGCGTCTGCTGAATCAGCATGCGAATGTGCGGCTCGTCGTCCACGATGAGAATGGCTCGGCTCACAAGTGCTCCACAGATTTATTGGTAGACGAGGAACAGCACGTTCTCGAGCCCCTTCTCGAACCGGAGCATCTGCACCGCGTCGGGTCTCGCCGAGGAGACTGAGTTCAGCATGATGATGTCCGGCAGGAGGGTCTTCGCTTTTTCCATCAAGTCGGATCCGCGCGCCTCGCTCACGCTGTAGCCGCGCGTCTTCAGCACTTCGGTCAGCGTCCGCACCGTCGTCGCGTCCTCGTCCACGACGAGCACGTGCTTGCGCGACTTCTTCTGTTCGATGAGCGTGCCGACCTCGCGGAACAGCAGATCGGTGTCGATCGGCTTCGTGAGGTAGCGATCGACGCCGAGGCGGAACCCGCGGTCGCGATCCTGGACGATCGACAGAATCACGATAGGGATGTCGAGCGTCTGCGGATCGTTCTTGAGCACTGCCGCCACGTCGAAGCCGTTCATCTCGGGCATCATGACGTCGAGGATCACCAGATCCGGCCGCTCGCGGCGGACCGCGGCGAGCGCTTCGCGGCCGTTGGCGGCGACGCTCACGTGATAGCCGGCCTCGGTGAATTCCTGCGTCAGCAGATCGCGGATGTTCGCCTCGTCGTCCACGACCAGGATGCGCGGCTGCCGATCGGCGGTCTTCGGCGTGGACACCACGACGTGTTGGCGCAGCTGACGGATCAGCGCCGCCAGTTCGACCGGTCCCTCGGCCACAGCCGCCTCGCCCGCGAGCGGGAGCGCGAAGGAAAACGTGCTGCCTTTGCCCGGTTCGCTCTCGACCCAGATGCGGCCGCCGTGGTGCTCGACGATCTCGCGGCAGATGGGCAGGCCCAGGCCGGTGCCCTTGGGCTTGTCGGTCAGCGTGTCGCCGACCTGCTTGAAGCGCTCGAAGACCTTCGGCTGATCCGCCGGCGTGATGCCGACGCCGGTGTCGGAGATGCGCACGACGACCTCGCCGCCGCGCCGCTCCGCGCGGCAGATCACCGACCCGGCGTCGGTGAACTTCACCGCGTTCGAAATCAGGTTGATGACGACCTGAATCAGCCGATCGCGGTCGGCGGTGACGCCCGGCAAGTCGGCGTCGACCTGTTTGACCAGGCGCAGACCCTTCTGCTCGAACAGCGACGCCGTCGCGGCGGTCGCGTGGTCGATGACGTCGGGAAGGGCCACCGGCTCCATGTGCCATTCGAGTTTGCCGGCCTCGATCTTCGCCAGGTCCAGGACGTCGTCGATCAGCTTGGTCAGCCGCTCGCCTTCGCCGACGACCACCTTCAAGTTGTCCTCGACCTGCAGCATGGTTTGGACGATGCGACGGTCGTCGGTTTTGATCAGCGGGAAGATGCGCTCGTCGAGCCGTTTTTTGATGATCTTCGCGAAGCCGAGCACCGAGGTGAGCGGCGTCCGAAGCTCATGGCTGACCGTCGAGAGGAACGCGCTCTTGGCGGCGTCGGCGTCCTCGGCGATGGCGCGCGCGCGCTCCGCCTCCTCGAACAGCCGCCGGTTCTCGCGCTGGTGCTCGTCGAGCTGCCGGTAGGCGGCGGCGTTGTCCAGCGCGATCGCGGTGTACGACGCGAGGTTCTGCATCATGCTGAGATCGTGCTCGGTGTACGCCTGACCCTCGAAGCTCTGAATCGTGATGATGCCGAGGACGCGGTTTTTCGCGATCAGGGGCAGGTAGATCAGCGAACGCGGCTCGCGCGACATCGATCCGTCTTCCAGCTCACGGCGCTGCTCGTCGTACCCCTTCAAGTACTTCCCGTACTCGGTCTTCAGATCGTTGATGAGCACGGGCTGCCGGTGCTCGATGCACCACACTGGCAGCTGATTGGAATCCGTGGTGTCGCGCGTGTAGGGGGCGTAACGCTTGCCCTCCTCGATGGCCAGGCGGTACTCGATCTCGTGCCGTTCGGGATGATAGAGCCCGACACCGAACACGTCGGCATCGGTGATCTGGTTGACCCGCTCGTAGAGCTTGCCGAAGATCGTGTCGAAGTCGAGCGAGGCGGTGATCTCACGGCCGATGTCACTCAGGAGCTCGATGTTCTTCTTCCCCTCGCCCTCAGATCGGGCGAGTGCCTCGGCCGCATCGGCCCGCAGGCGCGCCTCGGCGAAACGCGCGCGCTCGCGCTCCTTCGTCAGCAGCCGCCAGCGCTGTAGGCGATCGATCACGAACATGCCGAGCGCAAGCAGCACCAGGTAGCCGGCGTACGCCCACCACGTGCGATACCACGGCGGCAGGATCGTGAAGGCGTAGCTGGCTTCATCGCTGACCTGACCGGCGATGTTGCGCGCGCGGACGCGGAACCGGTAGCTGCCGAACCCGATGTTGGTGACATCGCGCCGGGATTCGGTGGTCCACGCCGACCAGTCGTGGTCGACCCCCTCGAGCATCGTCTGATACTCGGTGGCAGTCTCGTCCAGGAAGCTGGGCGCCGCGAACTCGAAGCGCAGCGTGCTCTCGACCGCCGGCAGGCGCGGCGCGGCGGCCGCGCCCGTGCCGGCGAAGAGCACGCGATTGCGGTTCGACGTGATACGGCGAATGAGCGCGGGGAACGGCCCGCCGCCAGGAGCCAGGCGCGAGCGGTCGAATCGGACGAGGTTGCCCTCTTTTTCGAACCACGCCACGCCATCGCGCTCGGCCAGCAACACGCTGATTGGTTGTTGTCCGAAGCGGCTGAAGGCCGCTTTGTCGACCGACCACGCCCCGTTGGCGGCTCGCGTCAACACGACGGTGCCGCGACCGAAATTCGCGTACGCGTGGCCGTCGAGTCCGTCTTGTAATCCAATCGATTGGCGCAGCCGATCGAACGGCATCGACTCGAGACTGGTCTCGTGCTTGAAGGTTCCGGACGAGGCATCGAACGACGTGATCGACAGAGCCTTCGCCGAGCCAAAATGCAGGAAGTACGGTGTGCCGGCGAGAGCCGTGACCGCAACCCCACCGGCTGGCAGGCCCTGCGCCAGGCCGAACCGATCGATCGAGGCGGCCGGACGGGGCGCGCCGGGCGCAGGTCGTGCCGCGAACTGCAACCTGAGCAAACCTGTCGACGAGGTGCCAGCCCACAGCGACCCGTCGGGATTCTCGACCAGGGTCCGCACCTGATCGCGTACCGGCTCGATTCGTCCCTCGTCGATCCATCGGCCGTCCACCCAGCGGAACGACGCCAGGCCACTGAAGAGGCCCACCCATAATCGCGACGGATCGACGCGCGATGCCAGCAGAATGGAGGCTGAATACGTTCCGTCCGCTGGCGCACGAAGCGGAACGGCTGTCGTTCCCGTGATCTCGAAAAGGCCGTCGGAACACGCCACCGGGAATGCCGACGGGTGGCGACCCGACGGGTCCTTCATTTCCGCCAACGACCAGCACTGGTTTCGGACGCCAGAAACCGCCGAAATCCGGTCCGGCTTGCCGGGTTCGGCGTCGTGCAAGTACGACACGCCCGACGTTCCAGCCATGTACAGGTGGCCGTTGATCCTCCTCAGATCGAAGCCGCCCCCATAGCCGTCGGCTCGATCGAAGAAGGAAGCGGGCGAGGGCGTTTCGATCCGTGCAATGCCGAGATTCAGCCCCGCCCACAGGCCGCCTTCGCGATCGACCATGACGTAGTACGCGCTGTTGGACATCAGCCCATGGCTCTCGTCCAGTGTGGTGGTGACGCTGTGCCCCTGGCGGTCGATGATCACGATGCCGGAGCCAGTGGTCGTGAGGGCGATGGTTCCGTTCGGCAGCGTCATTGCGCGGTAGAGGACGGTTGCCTTGATCAGGTGGTCAACATCGGTTGGAAACGGGACGAGCGCGGAGCCGTCGTACAGGAACAAGCCGTTGCTGCGCGTACCGATCAGGAGACGATTGTCGTCGTATCGCAAGACGATCGGGAAGACCTCCCGCGCGATCGCCGCGGTACCCGGTAGCACGTGGAACGTGTCGCCCTCGAGCACGTTGAGTCCCGACTCGGGCAGCGTCACATACAGGCGGCCGTCCAGGATGGAAGAGCGATTGAAGCGCGATCTCGCCGGAATCACCTGCATCGCATTGTCGGCCCAGCGGAACACGTACTCTCCGCTCTGGAACAGCACGCCACGCGGGGTCGCGAACGTCCGCCAGACGTCGGAGAATCGGCGTGCGTTCTCCGGAAGGCGATCGACGAGCGACACGTAGCGCATTTCCCCTGTGGCGTCGGGCGCGAGATACCCGAGCTCGCCGACGCTTCCGGCATAGATGCGGCCGGTGTCGTCGATGGCGAGCGATCGCACGGTGTCGAGCGTCGGCGTCTCGATCAGCCGCCACGCGACGCCGTCGAACTCGAGGACGCCGCTCTGACTGCCGACATAAATGACGCCGCGGCGATCCTGGACGATGGCCCAGTTCTGGAAGTCGCCGCCGAGCTCCGCGGGCCGGTAGCTGCGGATGAACGGGCGCCCTTCTTCGGGATGCCGCGCGGGCGCGGGCGGCTGCGAGAAGGCGGGTGCCGCCGACAGCAGCAGGCCCAGAAGGAGGAGGGGGCGAAATGTCATGCGCACGTCGGTGCGCCATTCTACAGCAGAGCTGCCCAGGAATTTACATGGCGACGGGATCACAAACACGCCCGCACGGTGGACGCACGCCGACGACCGATCACGCCGATTGGGTAATCAGGTTGGTAACCGAACGGTATTCTTTGACCGTCTTCGACAACGACGGGGGCGTCCGACGATGACGTAGATCGATGAAGCGGGCAGAGGATCGTTGCTCACTCTTGCCCGGCAGTGAGGAAACCCGTACAGTAGCCGCATGCTCGCTGTCGACCTGGTGGCGAACGATGAAGGCGATGACGTCACGCGCGAGGGACAGCGCGCTCTTCATGACGCGTTGTCCGATTCCTGGCGGTCGCCTGAAGCGGATGGTCTCCGTCCAGCGTCAGAAATCTCAGGCAGACTGCGCCAGCGCCGGTGAACGCCATGCCGTCGACGACACCATCCATCGCCGAGGCGTTTCGCACCACTGTCGATCTGTTCGAAACTGGCGTGCACCTGATGCGCCAGAATCTCCGTCGCGCTCATCCCAAGGCGAGTGACGATGAAATCGAGCGACTACTTCACGACTGGCTTATGGATCGTCCCGGAGCTGAATTCGGTGACTGTCCAGGCCGACCCGTCAACGTGAGCGCCAGACTGGCGTGACATCGCTTGAAGCAGCGCTGCGACAAATCCATACCGATCTCACTGCAGCCCGCGTCTCCTTCGCACTGATCGGTGGTCTCGCCGTCTCCGCGCGTACCGAACCGCGGTTCACGCGCGATGCCGGCCTCGCAGTGGCGCGACGATGGGCCTTGCCCGGACCGGACACTTGATTGCCCTCAAGGTTCTCTCGCGCGACGACACCGGGCGTCCACAGGACCTGGTCGATCTTCGAGCGCTTCTGCGCGTCGCGTCCAGCGACGAGCTGACACGGGCACGGGACGCGCTCGCGCTGATTACGTCTCGCGGATATCACCGAGGTCGCGACCTCATATCGGAGATGAGCGCGCTGTCTCCTCCGGCGCTTTGATCCCACAATTACGCTTGGAGTACCACAAAGTGTCCCGCATCAACGCCTTGTCGATCTCATGCTTCGGGTTGACTTGCCCTGATGCGGCCCTTTCACGCGATGACATGGTCCTTGAGAACAAGGTTTGAGGCATGGCGTGACGGGGTCGGTCTTCCACTTGACGAGACGTATCGAGAGATAGAGGGAACCGCTCCGTGGCGTCGCCGAATGGTCGGGCATGATGAGACACCCGTAGGCTGACGGCCGCTAGGTAAGGGACCGATAAGCGACGACAGGGAATGTGCTCAAGACGCGTAATGAGGACTCATGGCTAAGACGCCGACCGCCCCGAAGGCATTGTTCAAGGATCCCCGCGGCTACCTCTACTCCACCGTCGAACTCGATAAGCTACTGATGGATGCCGGTAATCCACGAATCCCGGTCCAAGAGTCTTCGCTTGAGGCGCTGGTCGCGATCGTCAAGGACGGGAGCTCACGTTCACACAGATCGACCGACACTCCGTCGAACTCGATGAATTCGACGTAGAAGGGATCCTGGCCTTCGCAGAGAGTGTTTGCCAAAGGCGCGCCGGACCGATGGGTCCAGGCGTCGCTGAATCAGAAGCGGCCGCTGCAGCAGCTGTTCTTCCTGACGGTGCGGGGTTCGACCCGAAGTCGGTTTGTTCGAACCGGCGTAAGCACCCACGCCTTTAGCCACTTACCTCCGGTTGAATCCGTTGAAAATAATTTGGCGTCCGCCGCAATTCGAACCCAGCTTTTGGCCTTGAAAGGGCCACGTCCAAGGCCTCTGGGCGATGGGGACGGTCGGGCATGAACTTCAGGTAGTACTACACGCTCTGCCTCCGGGGCACCCGAGCGAGAGCGCGTCTACCGATGCCATCAGAATAGATCGGCGCCTCGCCGTGTTCCTTGTCGATCGTCTACCGGAGGGCCGACAGTGGGGAAGCATCGGCGAAACTGCAGGAGCCTTCGGCATCGGGCGCCGCGGCGACCGCTAAAACTTCGACGCGCGGCCGGCCGTTTCTTCCGCCACCCGCTTCGCCAACCTGTCGCGCGCGCCGTCCACGTAGCGGCGACACGCCGTCGCGTCCACGAGCGCATTGGCGTCGCCTTGCTCGCGCTTCGCGAGCCTGTCCCACAGGCCGGACACTTCCGGATGCGTCGACACCAGGATGTCGCAAGGGAGCGCGGCAAGCGTGGCGAAGCTTCGCTCGAAATCCTTCAAGGCGTGCGAGTGCTTCGTGAACAGATAGCCGTCCGCGGACACTGCCGTCAGGCTGTCCGCATATACGATGTTTAGGCAGCGGCCGTTTTCGCAGGAGATCCAGGTCCAACTCGTGCCGCCTGGTGTGTGCCCAGGCGTCAGGTGCGCTGTGAGAGCGATCGGGCCAACGTGCAGCGTCTCGCCGTCTTTCACCGCCCGCACGCGTTTGACCGCGCGAATGGGCGCCAGCGAACCGAACTGCGGATCGTCGCGGCCGACGCCTCCGTGCTTCAGGATCGGCGCGCTCGCCTGGCTCGCCACAACCCTCGCGCCGCTGAGGCGCTGGAGCTCCGCGATGCCGCCGGCGTGATCGAAATGCACGTGCGAGCTGGCGATGACCTTGACGTCGTCGATGCGGAACCCCAGCGCGCGAATGCCGGCCACGATGTTCGCTGTGGACTCTGGAAGATCGCCGTCGAGCAGCACATGGCCCTCAGGCGACGTGATGAGAATCGAGCTGAGACCTCGGACGCCCACGTAATACGCGTTGCCGTAAATCTGAAACGGCGGCTGAACGACATTCCATGCAGGACAACTACTGCAGGACGACTGTTCACTTCGTGCAGGGGCGGCGAGCAGAACGACGACTGCCGCAAGGAGCAATGTGTAGCGCGATACCGGAATCCGCACGAACGCCTCCGTCTGAGTAACCTTCGACGCGGGCTACTTGGCGGGGGGCGCGGACTGCAGCAGCTCGCGGATGCCGCCGAGCGACGCCATCACGCCGCTCGCTTCATACGGCAGGAACACGAGCTTCTGCGCGTCGGTCGCGATCGCGCTCAGCGATTCGAGATACCGCTGCGCGATCATGTACTGCGCGGGGTTCCCCACGGCGCCGAGCGCCTGCGCAATGAGCTGAATCGCCTGCGCTTCGGCCTGCGCCACGCGCAGCCGCGCCTGCGCCTGACCGTCGGCGGCGAGAATCGCCGCTTCTTTCGCGCCTTCCGCGTTTACAATCTGCGACTGCTTCTGGCCTTCCGCGCGCAGGATCGCCGACGCCTTGTCGCCCTCGGCAGTGGTGACCACCGCACGCCGCGTGCGCTCCGCGGTCATCTGCTTTTCCATCGTCAGACGGATTTCTTCCGGCGGCGTGATGTTCTTGAGCTCGATGCGCATCACCTTGACGCCCCATTGCTGCGTGGCGCTGTCGAGCGCGGCGCGCAGCTGTGAGTTGGTCGTGTCGCGCGACGAGAGCGTGTGATCGAGATCGAGCTGGCCGATGACGTTGCGCAGCGCCGAGAGCGTCAGCTGCTCGAGCCCCCATGGCAGATTCTGGACTTCGTACGTGGCGCGAACGGGATCCGCGATCAGGTAGTAGATGACCGCATCCACTTCCATCGTCACGTTGTCGCGCGTGATTACCGGCTGCGGCTCGATCTTCGTGATCTGCTCGCGCAGGTCGATCGTCGCGCGGATCGAGTCGAGGAAGGGAACGATCGTGTTGAGCCCGGCTTCCGCCGTGCGGTGATACTTGCCGAGCCGCTCGATGATCTTCACCTGCTTCTGCGGGACGATCCGGATCGTCCGCAGCAGCACGATCAACAGCACGAGCGACAGGCCGAAGAGCACGGCAGCATTCATACGCGCGTTACCTCCAATACGATGCCATCGGCGCCGACGACCCGCACTTTTGTCCCAATCGTCATCGGCTCGCCGCTCCGGGCGGCCCAGTCCTCGCCGCCGACGTTCACGCGCCCCGTACCGATCGCCGGATCCAGATCGTGCGTCACGACGCCCTGCCGGCCGATGAGCGGGGCGGTGCGCGACGGCACACCGGGTCCGCCGATGCGCTCGAGCATCCGCGTTCGCAGCAGCGCAATGGACGCGGTCAGCACGACGACGAAGGCGGCGAACTGCGCGGTGAGGCCGAAGCCGAGGAACGCGGCGACGGCCGCGGCAATCGCGCCGGCGCTGACGAACGCCGATCCGAAGTGCGGCAGCGAGACCTCGAGAATCGCGGCAATCGTCGCCACCGCCAACCACGCGAGCGCGGGGACGTCAAGGAGATTCATTCGCGGGTGCGCGCGATTATACGCGGAACAGCGGCCGGCCGTGCGCCATGCCCGGCCACGGAATCGCGACGACCATCAGAATCGTGGCGAGGCCAAAGCAGACGAACATCCGCGTCCGCCTGGCGGCTGGCGACGTGGCCTTCCGCGCCAAGACGCGGCCGACGTGCACCAGGATCACGGCGGCGAGCATCATCGTGACGTGCTCCACCGCGAAGAAGCGCAGGCCCGGATCCTTCATCGCGGCGCCGAAGTCCTGCATGGCGACCTTCGTGAACGGGCTCAGCGCGAAGTAGAGCAGCAGGCCGATCAGCATCTGAAGGTCGAGCGACGTCACCAGCGCGAGGCCCCAGCGCTCCGCGCGGCGGCCGTCGCCGCGGTCCACCATCGCGCTCAACGTGGCACCGACGCCGGCGACGAGCGCGACCCAGCGTAGCCAGGAATGAATGACGAGGACAGTCGTATACATGAGGAGACCTTAACACGGGACTACCGGGACGGCGGTGCTGGGGTGCCGGCCCGTTCATCACGGAGACACGAAGAATACAGAGGCCGTGCCTTCGTGATGAAGGCTACGACCTGGTCTGAACGGCCCTGAGGTTCGCTTCTGCGTCGGCGACCGCCTTGTCGGCGCGCTCGGCGGCTTCTCGGGCCAGAGCCGCAGCGCTCTGCGCGCGTGCGAGCGTCGATTCCGCTTTCTGCACTGCCGCGGCGTGCGCGCGGGCGGCGGCCTCGCGCCGGCGCGCTTCCTCCCGCTCTTGCTTCTGCGCCTCCGCCGCGCGGCGCGCGTCCTGTCGCGTCGGCGTCGCCGATTCCTGCGGCAGGCGCGGGTCGTGTAACGCCTGTGCGTCGCGGCTCCGGCCAGACGCGCCAGGCTCGCTGACCTTTGCGTTTGGCGGCGCGGCGGCGGCGACGGGCACACCGGCCAGCGCCTCGAAGCCGGCGGGCTGCAGCGCCTCGGTCAGACGGCCTGGCGGATCCGGCGCCTCGCGCATCAGCGACAGCGCCTCAATCGTCCGCGTCAACGCGTCCGGCGCAGGGTGCACGCCGGCGGCCGCGGCGATGCGCGACGCGTCTTTGACGGCATCAGCGATGGCGGCGCGGTGCGCCTCGCCGGCCGCGCGCACATCGGCGCGGCGTCCTTCGAGCGCATCGATCTGCGTCTTGCGCAGACGCGCTCCGCTGGTCAGCAGGCGATCGTAGGTGGGGCGGGCGCGCCAGTACAGCTGATTGACGGCCCAGGGCACGAGACTCGGCTTGGGGAGCTTGCGGACGCGGGCCGCCTCGGCGCCGCTCAGTGTTTTGGCGAGCGCGTTGCGCGCGGCGGTGAACTCGTCGAGCGGTCCGCGATACAGGTCGTCGATCTTCGACTCGAGCGTCGACACGCGACCATTATGCCCAAATCGCAGGCAGCACCGTGGCGGTCACCCCGATGCACGGTGTGGAGGGGGAGCGAGCGATCGGCGTCAGGGGTGCGACACGGTCAACGTGAACGTCTCGTTGGCTGTGAGCACGCCGACATCCTGAATCGCCACGCACCACGAACCTGGCGTAATCGCTCCGCTGAGCGATGTCGTGTTGAGCGCGGAAAACGGGTTCTGCTGGATCGGCGCGCACGAGCCCGATTGCGCCTGGCCGTACGTCGTAGTCAGGAAGACGTTCGTGTTCGGCGCCAGCGCCGTAATCTTGATGCTGTATTCCCCAGAGTTCGACGTCGAGAACGTGAACACCTGGAGGCTGTTCGGGGATGGATACGGCTCCAGCGTACCGCTGAACGTCTGCGTCTGGTTTTTCGACGGATCAACGACACCGCCGCAGGAGATTGTTGCAAGTGCGGCCGCGCATAACACGGCGGCCGCCAACGAAAAACGCATACTGTCCTTTCAATTGGGCTGGCTCGCCATTCTCGCACAAGCGCGGGGCGGACGGGAACAGGGCGGGCGGAGGGCCTGGAGGAGCAGGGCGGGCGGGAGGGCCAGGAAGCAGGATGGGGCAGGATAGGCTAGGCAGGACTAAAGTCCTGCGCTACACAGGCCCTCTTGCACTGCACAGGCGCTCTTGCGCGACAAAACAATATTCTGCCACACGCGGACGACAGCTACGAGTGTAAGCGCGGAGGTGTCGGCGTTGGCGTCGGAACCGGCAGATCGAGCGACTGCAGACCGGCGCGCATCAAGCGGTCGGCTTGACTCGCCAGCGACGCCGACAGAATCGCGTGATGCTCGGCGTCCCGGGCAATTTTCTGCGCGAGTGAGATCAGTTCCCAGCCCGTCAGGGGCGCGCGACGTTCTGTGGACATTTGGATTATGATCGCGCACATTCGGACGCCGTTCAAGGACGCCGTTCAACCTCAACGGTTTGTCTCGCCGAGCCAGCCGGTAACATTCGCACACTCTCGTTGAACGCCGTGCGCCGTTGGCGGGCGCCGATGGGCGCTGCCGTGGTCGCAGGATCCCCGCTATGCCGGAAACCGTCTCAGCCGCGCCGCCGCCGGCGCCACTCACGTTCCGCCAGGTGCTGCGCGGCGACGTCATCCGCCGCGTGTGGTACGCGCAGATCGTCAGCCTGTTCGGCGATTTCCTCGCGCTGTTCGCCGTGATCGCCGTCGTGTCGTTTCGCATGCACGGCACGCCGAATCAGCTCACCGGCGTGCAGATCGCCTACATGCTGCCGCTGGTGATTCTCGGTCCGCTCGCCGGCGTGTTCGTCGATCGCTGGCCCTTGAAGCCGACGCTGATCGCCAGCGACCTCCTGCGCGCGCTGCTGGCGCTGCTGCTGATCGCGACGACATCCATCTGGCAGGTCTACGTGGTGCTCGCGCTGCTCAGTTCCGTCTCGAGCTTTTTCGGGCCGGCGCAGTCGGTCACGATCCGCACGCATGTGCCGAACGAAGGGCTCATCTCGGCGAACGCCCTGATGCAGATCGCGTTCATGGGCAGCCGCATCGTCGGCCCAGCGACGGCGGGCGCGATGGTGGCCGCGTTCGGACCGGCGTCGTGCTACGCGGTGGACGTCCTGAGCTTTCTCGTCTCCGCGAGTCTCATCGGATCGGTCGTGATCCGGCGCCCGCCCGCCGCGGCGGCGCCGGCGGAATCGTCTGGCAATCGCATTCACGCCATCTGGGCCGACATGGGGCAGGGGATGACGTTCATCCTGCACCACGCGTCGGTGTTGTTCGTGGTGCTGGCGATGGCGGCGGGGCTGTTCACCATCGGCTGCTTCGGGCCGCTGATCGCGATCTACGTGCGCGAAACGCTTCACGCCGCCGCACGGCTGTTCGGCTTCGTCAGCGGCATGATTGGCGTCGGGCTGCTCGCCGGCACGCAGGGCATACGCATGCTCGCGCGCCACGTGAAAAACGACACGCTCGTGCTGTCCGGTCTCGCGGGCATCGGCGCCGGAGTGCTGCTTCTCGGCGCAGTGCCTCTAATCGCGGCAACGCTCGTCGGTGCGTTCGTGATCGGGTTCGCGTTCGCGGCGATCATGGTGCCGGCTCAGACGCTGATGCAGCAGGAGACGCCGCACGCGATGCTCGGCCGCGTGTCGAGCACCGTCACGTCGGTCGTCTTCCTCGCGCAGATCGGCGGCCTGATTCTGTCCGGGATCTTCGCCGAGCTGATCGGCATCCGCGCCGTGTTCTTTCTGTGCGCAGGGATTGCCGGCTTCCTCATGGCCGGAGGGAAGCTGCTTCTCCACGCGCGTCCGGCGCCGGTTGACGTCCCCTGATCGTCGTGGATAATATCTCCGCTACGGAGATATAGTCCATGACGCCACGCGCCGACCCACGCCGGTTTCTTCCTCTGACGCACCTCGAGTACCACGTCCTTCTCTCCCTCGCGGAGGCGCCCGCGCACGGCTACGCCCTTGTGCAGCGCATCCGCTCGCGATCGGGCGGGCTGGTCGATCCGGGCACCGGCTCGTTCTATTCGATCGTGAAAAAGCTCAGTGACGAGGGATTGATCGCGGAGACCGACGGGGACGGTGCGGATCGCCGCCGTCGGTCCTACGCGGCCACGCCGCTCGGCCGGTCGGTCCTGTTCGCCGAGGCCGATCGTCTCGCCCCCCAGGTCGCGGCCGCCCGCCAGTTGCGTCTGGCCCCCGCTGGCGGCAGCCGGGGCCCGCGATGATGCTCCGCTGGTTCATCGTGCTGTATCGCGCGGTCCTCGCCGCCGCGCCCGAGGAATTTCGCCGGCGCTACGGTGACGAAGCGGTCGAGGTGGCCGCGCGACGGGTGGCCGATCGCTCGCGTCTTTTGCGACTGCCGGCCGCCGTGCGCGAGCTGTCCGATCTGGCCGTGACCATCCGGCACGAGCGGCGCACGAACCGCCCCCGGTTAGACACGGCCGTGGCGTTGATCCAGGACATGCGCGTCGCCTGCCGCTCGCTCCTGCGCGCCAAGGGGCTCGCCGTCACCGTGATCGTGACGCTCGCGCTCGGTATCGGCGCCAACGCGGCGATCTTCAGTGTCGTCCGCGGCGTGCTGCTCCGCCCGCTCGTCAATCGCGACGAAGATCGCCTCGTCTACATCCGCCAGACGGCGCCGGGCGCCGGCGATCGGAACGTGACGTTCTCGATGCCCGAGATCCACGATCTCGAGTCGCGCGTCAGGGCGGTTGCCGCCTTCGGAGATTTCTCGACCATCAATTTCACGCTGATCGGTCTCGGCGAGCCTCGTATCGTGAAGGCCGGCGTCGTCGGCGGCTCATTCTTCGACGTGATGGGCCTGCGCCCCGTACTCGGACGTCTGCTGGACGCGCATGACGACGGGCCGGCCGCCGAGGGCGCGGTGGTTTTGACCTACCGGTTCTGGATGACGTCGCTCAACGGCGATCCGGCCGTCGTCGGCCGGGGGATCAGCCTCGGTCCACGCACGGCGACGGTCGTCGGCGTGCTCGAGCCGTCGGTGCCGTATCCGGCGGACACCGAAATCATCGCCAACATCGTCACGAGCCCGCATCACCTCAGCGCGACGATGGTCACCAGCCGCGTGCACCGGATGACGGAGCTCTTCGGCCGGCTTGCGCCCGGCGCGACAATCGAGAGCGCGCGTGCGGAGCTCGCGGCGGCGCATGACGCCATCGTCCACGCGCATCCCGACGCCTATTCGTCCAAAGGTGCGCCTGGCCTCACGGTGACGAGACTCCGCGATCAAATCGCGGCGCCGGCGCGAACGATTCTCCTCGTGCTGCTCGCCGCCGCGGGCATCGTATTCGTCATTGCGTGCTCGAACGTCGCCAACCTGGTGCTGGCGCGCTCGATACGCCGGCAGGGTGAACTGGCCGTGCGCGCCGCGCTTGGCGCCGGGCCTGGCACGCTCCGCCGGACGCTGCTCGCCGAGAGTCTCGTGCTCTGCGGGGCCGGGGCTGTACTGGGCTGCGCGCTGGCGAATCCGCTCGTGACGCTCGTCAGCAGCTACGCCGCGCGCTTTTCCATCCGCGCGCTCGACGTCACGGTGGATGCCAGCATCCTCTGGGTCGGCGCGGGCCTCGCGATCGCCGCGGCGATTCTGCTCGCGTACGTCCCGCGCCTGCCGTCGTCCACGTCCGCGGCCGGCCTCGGCCTCGCCGGCGGCAGCGTTCGCATGACACCCGGCACCAACCGCCGGTTGCGGCTCTTCGCCACGACGCAGATTGCCTGCTCGTTCGTGCTGCTGGCGGGCGCAGGCATGCTCCTGGCCACGTTCGTGACGCAGCAGACCTCGAACACGGGCCTCGACACGCGGCACGTGCTCGTCCTCGACGTGCCTCCGGCGGCGATGACGGTGATGGGCGCGCGCGACAACCACGCGGTCGTCGCCTTCTACGACGACGTCAGCCGGCGTGTCGCGATGCTGCCCGGCGTGAGCGGCGTGTCGGTGGGGACGATGGTGCCGTGGCGCGAGGCGGACGGCATGGCCGGCCGATTCGCCGCCGAGGGTTATACGCCCGCCAACGGCGAGGCGCCTCCGCGCGCACGCTACCGCGTCGTCGGATCCGGCTTCTTTGGTGTGGTCGGCGTTCATATGATCGCCGGACGCGAGTTCACCGACGAGGACCGCGCGACGAGCGAGCCGGTCGCCATCGTCAGCGAGAGCGTCGCGCAGCGGCTGTTTCCCAATGGCGACGCGTTGAATCGTCGCGTGTCGGCGGCCGATTCGATGTCCGCCATGGCGGGATTGGACAAGCCGCGCCTCATCGTCGGCATCGTGCCGGATCTGGACGACGAGCAGGTCGTGCCGGTGCGGGCGATGACCATCTATCAGCCGGTCGCACAGGTCGGATACGCCGGACGTCTCTTTGTCCACGCGTCCGGCGACCCCCACGTGCTCATCCCCGCGGTCACGCGCGCCATCCGGCAGATGTTCGCCAACCAGCCGGTGGAGCGCGTGGCGACGCTCGAGGACGTCCGCGCGGAGATGCTGTCGCCCGACCGCGTGAAGACGTTCGTGTTCTCCGGCTTCGCCGGCATTGCGCTGCTCATCGCGGTCGTGGGCATTGCCGGCGTCCTGGCCTTCTCGGTCAGCGCGCGATCGCACGAGTTCGGGGTGCGGCTGGCGGTGGGGGCCGAGCCGCGTCGCCTCGTGACTGGCGTGCTCGCGGAGGGAGTGACGATGGCCGCGATCGGCGTCGCCGCGGGCGCGCTCGGCGGGTACGCACTGGCGCGTGTCGCGGCGCATCTCTTCGAAGACGTGATCCTCCCCGGAGTCGTGCCCGTGATCGGCGCCACCGTCGTGCTCGTCGTCGCGACGGCGGTCGCCTCGCTGGTGCCGGCCGTCCGCGCCGGGCGGGTCGACGTGCTGCGGGTGCTGCAATCGGAGTAGGTGCCCCTCGGAACGGCTGCGAGAAGGTGCTCCTTTCGCGAGTAACAATCGGGTAACGCCCCACAATTCTGATGACGACGCGTCTTCGTTGTGGCAGACTCATGCTCCGATCCGCCGCCCCCACCATTCATTGACTCGGCCGCCCTCTTGATCGAGGAGAGGTGTCTTTGCCTGCTTTCCAGCGCCGCTGGTGTGACTCCCTAGTCTCCCGTTGCCAGCAACTCGCAGGTCACGTGATGGACAGGCGTGGGCCTGCGTTGAGTCGATCCCTTCGTGAGTTGATCGCAGACATGCCGGCCAATCTAGCGATTCACGAACGGCTTGTGGGTCGGATGCTGCTCGGTCGCGTGCTTGCACAGATGGCGCGGCGGACAGGGATCGATGGACACCCTGATGTGACACGAGCGTTCATCGACTGGGCAGGATCGGAGGTTGAAGGCAGCGCGTGGGACGCGGACGTGCGCCGAATCGTGGGGTGCTGTGCCGCTGCGCTTGACACACGCGGGACTCACGACGGTCACGATCGGGTGGACGACGTGCGCGTCGTTCGCGCGCTCAGCGAGATTGAGAGCAGATACGTCGATCCCCGACTGACATTGAAGAGCGTTGCGACAGCATCCGGCATGTCGATCGGGCACGCCACCCGCATGTTGAAACGCCGCACCGGGTTCGGATTCAGCGCGCTTGTTCATCGAGAGCGCATCGCCGCCGCGCGTCGCCTTCTGAGTGACACAACGTTGACGGTGAAGGAAATCGCCGGCGATGTCGGCTACGGCAGTTCCAGTCGACTCGGTCGGCACTTTCGACGACTCTGTGGTCACACGCCGATCGCCTTCCGGCGCGCCCAGCAGAAATCGACGATCAATTAGCAGAAACCGACGACAGATTTCTGTTGTGATTGTCGATCCGCCACCGCACGATACCCGTGCTCCTCTCATCGATCTTCCATCGTTTGCTGACGTTCAACTGACGCTCGCGTTCTGAGCCGTCCGCTCGTCCGCGACTCAATCGTTGACCGTGGCCCGGCAGGGGAAGGGGTGTCCATGTCTCGACGTGTTTCGATCATCACCTCCACGATCGCGCTCGCTGGCAGTCTCTGCGGCGTCGCCGCAGCGCAAACCACGACCTATCACCTGCACAACGAGAACTCGTCGACCCTCGGCCTCCTTCAGCTCAAAACGGCAGGACCGGACGTCCCGAGCGTCGCGAATGTGGGTATCGACCTCAAAGGTTTCTCGTCGCGCGACGATTTCATGGGCATTTTCGACACGCAGGCGGGTGTTCCAGGCTTGGCCGGCGTCATTCCCGCCAATTCGACACTGACGTTCACCGTGTGGATGAAGAAGAGTGCCGCCTTGGGAACGGTGTTTCCGCGAGTGTCAGCCGGTGTCAACTGGTCTTCCGGGCAGCCAATCCTCTGCGCGCCAACAAACGGCACGACGGCGATCTCCATTACACAGAACTTCTATACCGTTTCGTGCACCACCACGTCCTCAGTCACGATGTCGACGACGGATCGCATCTGGGTAGAGGTCGGATACCACATGACTACAGGCCCGGGCAACAAGAGTATGCACGTCGAGCTTGATATCGAAGGCACCTTGACCGGCCCCACTGATTCGCGAGTGCTCGTGCCGAACCCGACACCGCCTCCGTCCATCACCTCGCTCAGCGTGACGAGCGGCATCGCAGGACAGGCGCTGACGATCACCGGCACAGGCTTCGGCGCAACGCAAGGATCGAGTGCGGTCACGTTCAATGGTACGGCGGCGAGTATCACCGGTTGGAGCAGGTACTAGTGTCGCGACAGCCGTCCCTGCTGGCGCCACGACAGGCCCCGTCGTGGTGACGGTCGGTGGGCAACCGAGCAACGGGCCCACGTTCACCGTGATCCCGCCGCCAACGGTCTCCTCACTTAGCGTCACGTCGGGCGGAGTCGGACAGGCCGTCACGATCAGCGGCACCAGTTTCGGGGTGACGCAAGGGGCCAGCACCGTCACCTTCAACGGGACGGCCGCCACGGCAACCTCGTGGAGTGACACGAACATTGGGGTGACCGTGCCCACTGGAGCGACGACCGGCCCGGTCGTGGTCACGGTCTTCGGTGTTGCGAGCAATGGTACGAGCTTCACCGTGACGACCGGGACGTTGGCGGGCACGATCACTCGGGCGACGGGCGGATCGGCGCTATCGGGCGCGACGATTCAAGCGGTCCTGATCGGCGTCGTCGTTGGGACGGCGGCGAGCGGAGCCGACGGCTCGTACTCGATTCCGAATCTCAATTCCGGCACCTACGACGTGCGCGTTCTGGCCGCTGGGTTCTCCAGCGAAGTGCGCAGCGGCACGTTCGTGTCCGCTGACGGGACCACGACCGTGAACGTGGCGATGCGGCAGCCCGGATCGATCAGCGGCACAGTCACTCAAGCGGATGGCGTGACGCCGATCTCCGGCGCCGCCGTCACCCTGTATGCCGGATCTGTTCCAGAGGGCAGCGCCAGCACCAGTGGCACCGGCGCCTATTCGATGGCAAACCTTCGCCCGGGCACCTACACGGTGCAGGCATCGAGCGTCGGCAATCGTACGAAGGCGCAAGGTGCCACCATCACAGAGAACGCCAACACGACTGCGAATCTGAGCATGGATCCCGCCGGCACCGGCCCGGTGACCTACGCGTACGACGAGCTGGGCCGTCTGGTGCAGGTCACAGATCCGTCGGGCGAGTCCGCCATCTATCGCTACGATTCCGTCGGGAATATCAGCTGCGATCGAACGGCCGGGTACAAGCGGCGTCGCGATCAGCGCGTTCATACCGGATAGCGGCACGGTGGGCACGATGGTCACGATCGATGGCACCGGCTTCAGCACGACGCCGGGCCAGAACGCCGTCATGTTCAACGGTGTGAGCGCCGCAGTGACATCGGCAACAGCAACGCAGATCGTCACGACTGTACCGAGTGGTGGGACGACAGGACCGATCGCCATCAGCACCCCGACTGGGTCGGCAACGAGCAGCGCGTCGTTCACCGTCCTCGCGAACAACGGCGTCCCGACGATCACCAGCTTCACCCCGGGCATCGTCGTGGCCGGTACCGCACTGACCGTGAACGGCACGAATTTCGACCCGGTCGTCATCAACAACAACCTGGGGCTGAATGTCTCGCCGGCGCACGTCGGCTCCGCGACATCGATGGCGCTTCAGTCGACCGTGCCAGTTTCGGCGACGACCGGCCGCGTCTCGGTGGCGACTCCGAACGGAAGCACCACGACGTCGAACTATCTGTGGGTCGCGCCGCCGCCATACGCGGCGACGGACGTCGATTCGACGATGACGCTGGCCTTCGGCAATCCGACGAATGTGTCTGAACCGACCGCCAACAAGATCACATTACTGGCGTTCGAGGGCACGCAGGGTCATCGCGCGAGTATCAATGTGACGGGGGTGACCGCATCAACGAACGTGTACCTGTACGACGCATTCGCCAACGTGCTGCAGTCGGCCACGACCATTACCGGCAGTGCTCTCGTCGATGTGTCGCCCCTGCGGTCGACTGCCACGTACTCGGTGGTATTCGACCCGCAGACGACGAGCGCGACCAGTGCGACGCTGACGCTCTACGACGTGCCCACGGACGCGGCCGGCTCAATCGCGTACGCGACGGCGACGCCTGTGAACACGACGGTGCCTGGCCAGAACGCACGGCTGACGTTCGCTGGCACGCAGGGCCACCGCCTGAGCGTCGATCAGGTGGGATTCAACTGCTTCACGTCGACCACCTCGATCCTTGATCCGGCCGGCGGACCCATCGCGAGCACGTGCGGCGGCACTTTCCTCGATGTGACGGCGCCACTCACCTCTTCCGGGACCTACACGCTGCTCATCGATCCGAAGGACGCGACGACCGGTTCAACAACGCTGACGCTGTACGACGTACCAGCGGACGTGACCGGCTCGATCGCCTTTGCCACAGCGACACCCGTGAGCACGACGGTGCCTGGCCAGAACGTGCGCTTGACGTTCACCGGCACGCAGGGCCACAGGCTGAGCGTCGATCAGGTGGGGTTCAACTGCTTCTCCTCGAGCACGTCCATTCTCGATCCGACCGGCGCTACCGTCGCGAGCACGTGCGGCGGCACCTTTCTCGATGTCACCGCCCCCCTCACCGCCTCGGGGACCTACACGCTGCTCATCGATCCGAAAGACGCGAGCACCGGTTCGACGACGGTGACGCTATACGACGTACCCGCTGATGCGACCGGTGTCCTGACGATCAACGCTGCCGCTGTCCCGGTGTCGCTGCAGACGCCGGGACAGAACGGCAGCTTCACATTCAGTGGAACAAGTGGCCAACAGGCCACCGTGCGGATCACGAACAATACGGTCGCGGGGGCGTTGTTTTGCGTCGCCGTATCGCTGTGGAACGGTTCGACACAGCTGACGTCGACCTTGTCCTGTGAATCGAGCTTCAATCTCACCACGCAAACGCTGCCTGCCACGACGACGTATACGGTGCGGATCGATCCCCGCGACAATAGCGCAGGCTCGCTCGATGTTCAGGTGACGTCACCGTAGACGGGACGGTTCGCTGTTCTGTGATCGTGAATCTGAACGGAGCGTGGCTATGACTCAAAGTGCGAAGAGAACGGCTGGTCTCGGCGTCGCATTGGCGGCATGTGTGTTGTTCAGCATCCGTGCTGTTCCGGTAGCGTCGGCCTCGCGATCGCACGGAGAACAGTCGCAAGGACCTCCCGTCGCGGATGCCGCCGGCGCGACGACGACGCGGCTCGCGGACGGGCGTTGGCTCGTGGTCGGCGGCGAGGGCGCGGCTGGCATCTCCCATAGTGCGGCGATCGTCGACCCACGCAGCGGGGCAACCGTGGCTTTGGACGCGACGATGGTGTCGCCGCGGTCGCAGCACACCGCGACGCTCCTGCCCGACGGCACCGTGTTGATTGTCGGCGGACGCGGCCCGTTTGGAACGACTGTGCAGACGGCGGAGCTCTTCGATCCGCAGGTCAGTGCGTTCATGCCGATCGCAATGGATGGCGGCACGGCGCGAAGCGGCCACACGGCGACGTTGCTGAGTGACGGCCGTCTGGTCATCGCTGGAGGCATCGCGGACGGCGATCGCCTGGTTCCCGAGCTCGAGGTGTGGGACGTCCTGGCAAAGCACGTCGTCGCGATTGGAGCGCTGCGTCACGCGCGATCATCGCAACAGGCGGCCTTGCTCGCCGATGGCCGGGTCGCCTTTTCTGGTGGGGTGGACGCCGGAGGGGCGGCGGTCACCGGCTCCGAGATCTTCGATCCGGTGACGAATCAGGTCGTGGACGGCCCTCCGCCCGAGGACAACGGTTCGCCCGTGTCCGTGGCTGCGTCGACGCCCGCCGACGCGGCTCTCGACGTTCCGGTGACGATTCGAATCGCGCTGCGATTCTCCCGTCCGCTGCGCGTCGACACGCTGACGTCCTCGACCGTGACGCTCACCGGGACCGAAGGGCCGGTCGATGCGCTGGTCGTCGCAGCGGAGGGCGGCCGGCTCGCATTCGTCACGCCTCGCGTGTCCCTGCACGACGACAGCGCCTACACACTCGCGATCAGCGGCGCACTGGATGTCCTTGGTGCTCCGCTCGTCGCTCCACCAATCACTTTCGTGACGGCGAAAGAACCGGGTGCCGCCGGCGACGCGCCGGATACAGAAACCTGGACGCCCGACGCGCGCAGTCGCGCCAACGGCTGGCGCACCGAACGACCCCCGTCGCCGTGGGAATCGTTGACGCCGTTGACGGCGCCACCCGGCATAACAGCGATCTCCGGTCGCGTGCTGACCCTTGACGGTCGTCCCCTGGCCCACGTGGCCTTGGGCGTCGAGGGCGACGCCACCACAGAGAGCGACCGTAGCGGCCGGTTCCTCTTGGTGCTGAAGACCATATCGGTCGCGCGGCGCGTCCTACGGATCGATGGCGGCCCGGCCAGCCGTCCGGCGCGCCGGTACGGCTTCTTCGAATACGGTCTCACCGTGAACGCGGGGAAGACGAACGTCCTGCCATTCACAATCTGGATGCCGAAGCTCGATACGTTGCATCAGATCACGATCCCGTCGCCGACCACGAGCGAGGTGGTCATCACCACGCCGTTCATCCCCGGGCTCGAGCTGCACCTCCCGCCGGGCACGACGATCCGCGGCGAGGACGGGAAGCCGGTGACAACCCTCGGCATCACGGCGATCCCCGTCGATCGGCCGCCGTTCCCGTTGGCGAAGAACGTCCAAGTACCCGTGTACTTCACAATTCAGCCGGGTGGCGGATACGTTCAGACGTCTGGCGGCGGGCCGAAGGGCGGCTGGCTCGTATATCCGAACTACCGGCATTTCGAGCCGAAACAGCGGATTCAATTCTTCCATTACGACCCGGACGTGAAGGACTGGTACGTCTACGGCGTCGGCACCGCGAATGCAACGCAGGTTGTCCCTGATGTGACTACGCGTCTTTACGAGTTCACTGGCGCCATGATCAACGGCGACTCCTCACCTGGCGCGAACGGCGGCAATCCGGGCAATCCCGGCAAGAACGATCCGATCGATCCGGGCACCGGCGTGTTCTTGATGCACAAAACGGATCTGTATCTGCCTGACGTGATTCCACTCGCACTCACGCGGACGTACGACTCGGGCGATGGCTTGGCGCGGCCGTTCGGCCGCGGCATGACGCACCCCTATGCGATGTTCCTCTGGTCGGCGAACCAGTACCAGGAAGCCGATCTGATCCTGCCCGAAGGCGGAAAGGTGCATTTCGTCCGGACGTCGGCGGGGACGAGCTGGACCGACGCGGTGTTCGTCCATCAGGAAACGCAAAATACGTCCGCGACGCCGACGCCGTTTTACAAGGCGACGATGATCTGGAACGGCCATGGCTGGGATCTGACGTTGAAAGACGGAACCGTGTACGTCTTTGGCGAGAACGCGCCGCTTCAAGCCATTCGGGATCGGTACGGGAATCAAGTCACCATCACGCACGACGCCGGCCAGGCGGGCAATGTCACCAGGGTAACATCGCCAAACGGTCGCTCGATCAGCTTTACATACGACGGCAGCAACCGCATCACGCACGCCGCCGACAACATCGGCCGGACGGTGGTCTACACCTACGACCCGAACGGGAACCTCTCGACGGTCACCGACCCGGAGAACAACGTCACGACGTATACATACGATGGGTCGAATCAACTCGCCACGATCAAGGACGGCCGGAACATCGTCTATTTGTCGAACGTGTACACGAACGGGCGGGTGACCCAACAGACGTTGGCGGATCCAAGCGCGGTCTACACCACCGCGTATACGCTCGACGGGGCCGGCCACATCACGCAGACCGACATCACGAACCCCCGCGGCTACATCGAACGGCTCACCTTCAACAGCAACCACTACATCGTGAGCGACGTCGAGGCGCTGAATACGCCGCAGCAGCGGACGACGACGACCGAGCGTCAGGCCGGCAGCAATCTGGTGACCGCGACCGTCGACGGCCTGAATCGCCGGACCGAGTACACCTACGACGGTGCCGGACACGTCCTGACGGTCAAACGGCTGGCGGGGACGCCGGATGCGGTGACGACGACGTTCACCTACGAGCCGCTGTTCAATCAGGTGGCGACGATCACCGATCCTCTGAGTCACACGTGGACGGTCGGCTACGACACGCAGGGGAAGATCGCGAGCGTCACCGATCCGCTGACACATCAAACCGTCGTCGTGGTGAATGCGGCGGGCCAGGTGACCGGCGTGACCGACGCGCTGCAGCACACGTGGCAATGGGGGTACGGCAGTGGCGACCTCGTCTCGACGACGGACCCACTGAATGCGGTCAGTCGCCGATTCCTCGACGGCGCGGGCCGGGTGCTGTCGACGACCGATCCGCTCGGCCGGATGACGCGCATGGTCCCCGACAAACTGAATCGCGTGACGACGCAGACCGACCCGCTCGGCGGGCAGATTGCGTTGGCGTACGATCCGAATGGGCGCGTGCTGTCGCTCACCGATCCGCTGACGCACACGACGAGTTACACCTACGACACGAGCGATCGGGCGGCCACGCGGACGGATCCGCTCATGAAAACGGCGACGTATGGGTACGACTTGAACGACAACCTGACACAGTTGACCGATCGCAAGGGGCAAGTCGCCCATTACCAGTACGACGCGCTGGACCGGGTGACGCTGGCGACCTACGCGGATGCGTCGACGACGGCGTACACGTACGACCTGGGCGACCGGCTGACGCAAGTCGTCGATTCCATCGGCGGGACGATCACGCGCACGTACGATGGCCTCGACCGGCTCACGTCGGAGACGACGCCGGAAGGGAGCATCGGCTATACCTACGACGCCGACGGCCGGCGCGCGACGATGACGGTGGCGGGGCAGACGGCGGTCAGCTATGGGTATGATGACGCGCACCGGCTCACATCGATCACGCAAGGGACGACGACGATCACGATGACGTCCGACGACGCGAACCGCCGCAGCACAGTGAACCTGCCCAACGGGATCGTCGCGACGTACGGGTACGACAGCGCCAGTCATCTCACGAGTGTCGCGTACGCCCTGAACGGCAATTCCGTTGGCGACCTCACCTACGGGTACGACGCCGCTGGGCAACGGACGAACGTCGGGGGCAGTTTCGCGCGTACCGGGTTGCCCCAGGCGCTTGCGACCGCCACGTACGATGCGGGCAACCGCATAACAACCCGGGGCGGCCAGATCTTTAGCTACGACCCGAATGGCAATCTCGCCAGCGATGGCCTCACCAGCTACACGTGGAGTGCGCGGCATCAACTGTCGGCGTTGAGCGGGGATACGACGGCGAGCTTCGCGTATGACGGGGTTGGAAGACGGCGAAACAAGGTCACAGCCGGTACCAGTACGAATTTTCTGTTCGATGGCGTCAATCTCGCACAAGAGCTATCAGGCGGTGCTCCAACGGCCAACCTCTTAACAGGGCTTGGCATCGACGAGGTCTTCATGCGCACCGACGGCAGTGGGATGAGCGCTCTATTGACGGATGCGCTCGGCAGCACGCTCGAACTCGCCGACGCGTCCGGCACCGTGCAGACGCACTACACGTTTGAACCCTTTGGCGCGACGAGCGTGTCAGGTGCGACAAGTACAAATGCCATACAATTTGCTGGTCGGGAAAACGACGGCATGGGCCTGTATTTCAATCGCGCGCGGTTCTACAGCCCAGTGTTGCAGCGGTTCACAAGCGAGGATCCGATTGGCTTTGGTGGAGGCGACGTCAATCTATACGCCTATACGGGCAACGTGCCAACGAGTTTCATTGATCCCCTTGGACTCGACAAAAACCGTGATCACAAGGACTTTTGCGATGGATGGTACCGGGAGCCGGGAGATGACTACGTGCTGGGGCGAGTTGGCTCCGATATAATCGCACCCGGTGATCCATTCGGGAGGTTTCTCGAAAATAGTTTTCCGGCATCCCATGCAGCGGCGACGGTTCACGACAATCTCGTAGGTGGTCTGACGGCTCAGGGTTGGCCTGACTGGCTGGTCAACATTCCGTCGATGCCCGGAACGTACGTGAGCGAGGTCATCAATCAGGTCGGCCGTAGTTTTGGTCACCCTGTTTTTGGTCCGACCTGCCATCCCTGATACGGCCGGGCGACCGCTCCGGAGAATGGATTCACTCTCGAATTGAGTAGACAAACATGAACATTCGCGGTTCGAGACTTGCAGCAGCTCGCGCCTGTGCGTGCCTGTGTGTGGTGTTGGCGCTCACGGGATGTCAAGTAGGTCTCCACGAGGAGGTGACCTCAAAGAAGCCTTACGCCGATCTGATCGGTGCGCAGTACAGGGTGGTGGCGGACGGCCTTTATGCGTACGGTGTGTATGAATCATTGAACAACAGAACGGTCCGCTTCGTCGACCTGATTCCACTGCCCATCGGTGGTTCGGAGCTCGCCTTTAAGCGGACAGTGCCAAAAGGGCGGGTGATCAAGATTCTCAGTGCTTGGCGGCATCACAAGCTTCTAGAGACGCTAGTCTACTATGTCGTTGCGATTGAGGACTCGGATCTTCCTGAGGGCGTTCCAGTCTGGCTCGAGCTCTCTCGGGGCAACGAAGGCGTTGGTGTGGACCTCAATCCCGCTTTCTACAAAAGACTCCCGAAGGGAAACTGAAGTCTTCGGGGGCGACGTCGCGGGCCATCGGATCAGCGTGGGCGGCACGTGGGCGCGGACGGGCCTGCCGCAGGCGCTCACGAGCACGAGCTACGATCCAGGAAATCGGCTCACCAAGTTGGCGGCGTCGCGTTCAGCTATGACCCAAATGGGAATCTCGCGAGCGACGGGCTCACCAGCTATACGTGGAACGCCCGAAGTCAGCTGGTCGGGATGAGTGGGGGCACGTCGGCGAGCTTCGCGTATGACGTGTTTCGGCGACGGCGCTCCAAGGCGACCGGCGGGACGACAACGAACTTCCTGTATGACGAATTCAATCTAGTTCAGGAGTTGTCGGGCGGTACGCCAACCGCCAACATGTTAGCGGGCAGTGTCGATGAGATCTTCACGCGAACCGACGGCAGCGGGACCACATTCCTCGCCGATGCGCTCGGTAGTACGCTCGAACTGGCGGATGCGTCAGGCGCACTTCAGACCCATTACACGTCGGAGCCCTTTGGCGCCACAGCAGCGACCGGGACGAGCAGTACGAACACAGCGCAATTTACCGGACGAGAGAACGACGGCACGGGTTTGTATTTCTATCGGGCCCGATACTATCAACCGCAGCTGCAGCGCTTCATCAGTGAAGATCCCCTCGGCTTCGGTGGCGGCGATGTCAACTTAAGTGCATATGTTCAAAATGATCCAGTCTCGAAAACGGATCCGCTCGGACTGTACGTGAAGAACCGCACGGATCAACCCAAGAAAGTGGAACCGGAGCATGCTGGCGAGCCGCCGTTCATTCTTTTCCCGATGACCGAATACCCCGACGGTCATCCCGACGGCGCTGCCCCCGTCTCCCCAGAGGCCCCGTGGACGAAGATACCCAGCTCCGAAGGCTGGCCGGCTGACGTGACGATTTATCCTGGACCCGGATCAACGATCAGGGTGGTGTGTTCGTGGTTGTCGATATGCGGATACCCACCGTTTAGACCGTACCTTCCGGTGCCAGGCAGTGGAACCGACAAGGCGATGCGGGGCGATCCAGACTGGTGGAAACCTCCAGTGGACTTGCCACCGAACCGCACGCGGCCGTTGGGCCGGAAAGACTGCGAGCAATGACCGAAAGTGGTGCCACGAACTGATTTCGATTACGCCGGCGACGTTCATGCGACCTATGGAGGCGGACCCGTGATTAGGTTGGTGATTTTCGCGAGCGTCGTTCTTATTCTTCCTGCGCTGGTCGTGTCGACAACCATGTTCGTGCTGCTAACTTGGACAAACAGGGTGGCAGGTACCAGCAAGAAGATTGTGGTGTCCGTAACCGTTGGTGTCGTGTTTCTCATCGGAGTATTCGTTCCGAATTCACAGCTTGGCTTTCTCGTTGCACGCGGCTTCGTTCTCGTCGCGATGATAGTGTTCTTCGTGATCGGTAGTTTCATTCGAGAAACCGCGATCCGCTACCGTGTCGGCATTGCGCTCCTTTTGGCGGTCGCGATAGTCGTGAGTGTCCAGGTTGCCACTGCCGACGGATTCCGAGGTACGTTATGTTCGGCGATCCTCGCGGACCACACGACGTACGCGCCCTCGGTACTCGGCATCGGGCTTCAACCACATAACGGCTGGCATGAGTGTTCAAGAGGTGGAGGGCTTGGTGGGCAAGCCACTTGAGGAATGGACGGTTCCCAGCGACCAAGGCCAGCTGTATTGGCGATGGACCAAGAGTCGCGATGGTTCTCACTACTACCGTTACCGTGTCGCGAGGTTTCGCAACGGTCATCTTGAGGAAAGGATGGCGTTCTTCTTCTGTGACTTGGACTGACCCAGCACTTACCTGAGATCACGACGAATGGGTGACTGCCATATCTGAGGAGGCAGCCGTCGGGTGCGGCGCAGGCGAAGACACCTCAATCTGCCGCGAAGTATGCTGACATGCCAACGCTGGTCAATGCCTCGCGCGTGCGCGATCATCAGCGTGGTCTCGTGAGTGCCGAAGCAGATTGTCAAGTCGCGTAGACGTCACTCGAGCCGCCGCTGAATGTTGACAGCCGACGGGACGTCCCCTTGGTTTGATCGCCTGTTATTGCCGCGCGGCTTAGACGGCCGGCGCGCGTTTCGCGCCGCCGCTCTGTTTGCAAATGCGAATCTGTTGAATCTGCGGGATGGCGGCTGCGTTCGCGTACACCGGCCGCAAAATGAGTGGAGCAGGCCTGTACGACGGACCGCGAATGTGCGTGCCGAGTGCGGCAAAGCGAGCGTGGCCGGCGTCCTCGATCTGGTAGCGCGAATGATTGGAAAGCTCCACGGCATCCGTTTGTCGAACGTGTACACGAACGGGCGGGTGACCCAACAGACGTTGGCGGATCCGAGCGCGGTCTACACCACCGCGTACACGCTCGACGGGGCCGGCAACATCACGCAGACGGACATTACGAACCCCCGCGGCTACATCGAACGGCTCACCTTCAACAGCAACCACTACATCGTGAGCGACGTCGAGGCGCTCAATACACCGCAGCAGCGAACGACGACGACCGAGCGTCAGGCGGGCAGCAATCTGGTGACCGCGACCGTCGACGGCCTGAATCGCCGGACCGAGTACACCTACGACGGTGCCGGACATGTGCTGACGGTCAAGCGGTTGGCGGGGACGCCGGATGCGGTGACGACCACGTTCACCTACGAGCCGCTGTTCAATCAGGTGGCGACGATCACCGATCCTCTGAGTCACACGTGGACGGTCGGCTACGACACGCAGGGGAAGATCGCGAGCGTCACCGATCCGCTGACACATCAAACCGTCGTCGTGGTGAATGCGGCGGGCCAGGTGACCGGCGTGACCGACGCGCTGCAGCACACGTGGCAATGGGGGTACGGCAGTGGCGACCTCGTCTCGACGACGGACCCACTGAATGCGGTCAGTCGCCGATTCCTCGACGGCGCGGGCCGGGTGCTGTCGACGACCGATCCGCTCGGCCGGATGACGCGCATGGTCCCCGACAAACTGAATCGCGTGACGACGCAGACCGACCCGCTCGGCGGGCAGATTGCGTTGGCGTACGATCCGAATGGGCGCGTGCTGTCGCTCACCGATCCGCTGACGCACACGACGAGTTACACCTACGACACGAGCGATCGGGCGGCCACGCGGACGGATCCGCTCATGAAAACGGCGACGTATGGGTACGACTTGAACGACAACCTGACACAGTTGACCGATCGCAAGGGGCAAGTCGCCCATTACCAGTACGACGCGCTGGACCGGGTGACGCTGGCGACCTACGCGGATGCGTCGACGACGGCGTACACGTACGACCTGGGCGACCGGCTGACGCAAGTCGTCGATTCCATCGGCGGGACGATCACGCGCACGTACGATGGCCTCGACCGGCTCACGTCGGAGACGACGCCGGAAGGGAGCATCGGCTATACCTACGACGCGGATGGCCGGCGCGCGACGATGACAGTGGCCGGGCAGACGGCGGTCAGCTATGGGTACGATGATGCGCACCGCCTGACGTCCATCACGCAGGGGACCAGCGTCGTGGCGTTCACGTACGACGACGCGGATCGGCGGAGCACGCTCACGCTGCCGAACGGCATCGTCACCGCGTACGGCTACGACGATGCGAATCAACTGACGAGTCTGACGTACACCAGCGGTCTGACGACGCTCGGCACGCAGACGTACGGGTACGACGCCGCGGGCCATCGGACGACAGTCGGCGGCACGTGGGCGCGGACGGGGCTGCCGCAGGCGGTGGCCGGCGCGACGTATGATGCGGCGAACCGGATCACGGCGTGGGCGGGGCAGCCGTTGTCGTACGATGCGAACGGCAACCTGGCGAGCGACGGGCTGACCAGTTACGCGTGGAATGCTCGAAATCAGTTGGCGAGCCTCAGCGGAGCGGCGAGCGGCAGCTTCGCCTACGACGCGCACGGTCGACGCCGCACGCGGACGACCGGTGGGGCGACCAGCTATCTGTACGACGGCGCCAACGCGGCGCAGGAACTGGTCGGCGGGAGTCCGACGGCGAATGTGTTGACGGGCGGCGTCGACGAGGTGTTTCAGCGAACGGAGAGCGCGGGGACGAGTGCGGTGCTGACCGACGCGCTCGGGAGCACGGTGGCGCTCGTCGACGGGGCGGGCGCGGTGCAGACGCAGTACACCTACGAGCCGTTCGGCGCGACGACATCGTCAGGGGCCGCCAGCACGAACCCGGCGCAATACACCGGACGAGAGAACGACGGCACCGGACTGTATTACTATCGCGCCAGATACTACAATCCCACGCTCGGAAGGTTCACTAGCGAGGACCCGCTCGGTTTCGGTGGCGGTGACGTCAACGTGCAGGCGTACGTCAGCGATCGGCCGACCGTTTTGCGGGATCCCTCAGGCCTCGACGTCACGATCTGGTTGTACCAGGGGTTGTTCGGGAATCCATTCGGGCAGGTTGCACTGAGCATTAACGATGGGATGCCCATCGGATTTGGCCCGGAGCCTGGCGGGATTGTGCCGCCGCCGTTCTGGCAATCTGGAATCGTTGAGCCGGTGCCGGCATCGAGACAGCCATCTGACCGACTGACAATCCCAACGACTCCAGAACAAGACGCGGCGATTTGGGACTATATGCTCGGCCGGGCCCGGAACCCTGGCTGGTACACAATGGCAGGGAGAAACTGTACGCGTTTTGTGGAAGATGCTCTCGGGGCCGGTCACGTCACCGTGCCATGGACAGTCTTTCCTGGCGGGCTTATTCCAGGAGTACTTCGGTTGGGGCGTTGAACGATATGAGCGACCATTCATTGTGGAGCTCAGATGACGTATAGGAAATCATTATCTTTGTTTGGTACGGCCGGGGCTGTCGTTGCTGTTTGTTTAATAGTCTACGCGTGGTACATCACATCGCGAGGGATGGCACCTTCACAGTCGATAGATTGGCTCTATATTGTTCTGTGTCCAACGTCGCTGGGTCTTATGGGGACCGAGCGATTGAGCGTTATCGGGCAGGGCCTTGCTTACACCTTTATCGTTCTCACAAATTCTCTGATTTACGCAACTGTCGCGTGGTCGATTAGCTTCGTAGTCTTCTATCGTTCTCGTCAGTAATGTTGGCCGACTCCGCTGGCCAGTGCGTTCGGCGCTCGGCCAGACACTAGGCACCCAATTACGCTACGACGCGGTTGGCATCCGTACCTGTGGCGGCGGCGCGTGGGCATGGGCGCGGACGGGCCGCCGCAGCCTGTGTGGGCGACGTACGATGCGGCGAACCGGATCACGGCGTGGGCGGGGCAGCCGTTGTCGTACGATGCGAACGGGAATCTGGCGAGCGACGGGCCGACCAGTTACGCGTGGAATGCTCGAAATCAGTTGGCGAGCCTCAGCGGAGCGGCGAGCGGCAGCTTCGCCTATGACGCGCACGGTCGACGCCGCATGCGGACGACCGGTGGGGCGACCAGCTATCTGTACGACGGCGCCAACGCGGCGCAAGAGTTGGTGGGCGGGAGTCCGACGGCGAATGTGTTGACGGGCGGCATCGACGAGGTGTTTCAGCGCACGGAGAGCGCGGGGGCCAGTGCAGTGCTGACCGACGCGCTGGGGAGCACGGTAGCGCTCGTCGACGGGTCGGGTGCGGTGCAGACGCAGTACACGTACGAGCCGTTCGGGGCGACGGCGACGTCAGGGGCCGCCAGCACGAACCCGGCGCAATACACCGGCCGGGAGAACGACAGCACGGGAATGTACCATTACCGCGCCAGATACTACAACCCGCAATTAAGCCGGTTCATCTCTGAAGATCCGCTTGAGTTTGGAGGCGGCGACGTCAACCTAGTTGCCTACGTGGGGAACAATCCTATTAGCCGGATCGATCCCTTTGGGCTGGACTGGCTGAACAATCTTGCGGATTTTTCAGCTGGCGCAGGTTCCGTTCTCAGCATTGGGTTGACTGACCTGATCAACGACGCCACAGGCGCAAGCAGCGTGGTGAACAAATGCAGTGGGTGGCACAGTGCTGGAACGGTGGCGGGAATTGCGTTAACCACTGCGATTGGTGGCGCTGCTGGAGCGGAGGCGGCAGAGGCGAATGCTGGCGAAAAGGGTTTTGAGTTTTCGCACTGGATACCAGACCGTGTGGGCGGTCCACGATCAATCTTCAACGGGAATTATGTCAGCACGGCTGAACACGCCTTGAATGATCCTTTCCGATACAGGTTTATGGACCCCGCGTGGAAGGCGCTTAACCCGATGAATCCTGCAGGGCAACAACAGTGGAACCGTATACCGCTCTTGCTCAAAGGAGCAGGGGCAGGCGCTGCAGCCGGTGGCGCATCTGCAGCTCTGAACGGACGCAACTGCGGTTGCAATTGAATTTGAGTTTCACAGGGCAGTTATTATGGGAACTCCGAATACATCGAAACAAGTTCTAGAGAAGTTTTCTCAACGCGTGACCCTCTTGCCTGGTCTATCTCGGGAAGAAATCGCGGAGTTCCAGAAACGACTCCCAGGCCCACTCCCGGACGACATGAGGGAGCTACTGGTTTATTCGGCAGGGTTTGATGTCGCGTCTGTTGGCACTGTGAATTTTGCCGGGGCTACAGACTCTCAATTTACAAAGGCTTTGCCGTTCGCAGTCACGGTGCTCGGCGATGGCTCCGGAAACTTCTGGGTGGTAGATGTGAATAGCAAGAGCGGTGCATGGGGAGCTGTCTTCTTCGTCTCTCACGACCCGCCCGTCATCGTCATCCAAGCGCCAGAGCTAGCAGCCTTTCTTTCACAAGCCCTGGACCCTAGCCAGAGCAATCCCAAGAATGGCCTCAACCACGTTCGGAAAGTCGGTGCTATGCGAATCTGGAAGGACGATCCCTGGCTTATCTCAATCCGTGATGCTCGGACCGTCCAAGACCCTGTAGTGTCCAATTTTGCGGGACAGCTCCCAGAAGACTTCCGTCTTGCTGACCTACGTTCGAGGGAAGTCGGGAGTGGCTTCAGTTGGGGGCGGGCGGGTCCAAACGCCGATGTTCGACGCGACGGAGCAGAATTACTCTTCGGCGTTGAGCAGAAGGCTCCGAGCTTCCTGAAAAAAGTCTTGACGCGCACGAGTGCCAGCAGGGCGCCCGGTCAAGGCTGACCGAAGATCTTCTCAACAGACCTCACGTCGGTCGGCGGAGGAGCACATTGCACGTACGACGGCCCCATATGGGCATTATCGCCACGTAGCACGACGATGCGAACCAACTGACGGGTCTGACCTACACGCGCGGCCAGACGACCTCTTGGCACGTTGGCGTACGGGTACGACGCCGCGGGCCATCGGACGACAGTCGGTGGCAGGTGGGCGCGGACGGGCCTGCCCCAGGCGGTGGCCGGGGCGACGTATGATGCGGCGAACCGGATCACGGCGTGGGCGGGGCAGCCGTTGTCGTACGATGCGGACGGGAATCTGGCGAGCGACGGGCCGACCAGTTACGCGTGGAATGCCCGCAATCAGTTGGCGAGCCTCAGCGGCGCGGCGAGCGGCAGCTTCGCTTACGACGCGCAGGGTCGACGCCGCGTGCGGACGACCGGTGGGGCGACCAGCTATCTGTACGACGGCGCCAACGCGGCGCAAGAGTTGGTGGGCGGGAGTCCGACGGCGAATGTGTTGACGGGCGGCGTCGACGAAGTGTTCCAGCGCACGGAGGGCGCGGGGACGAGTGCGGTGCTGACCGACGCGCTCGGGAGCACGGTAGCGCTCGTCGACTGGGCGGGCGCGGTGCAGACGCAGTACACGTACGAGCCGTTCGGGGCGACGGCGACGTCGGGAGCCGCCAGCACGAACCCGGCGCAATACACCGGCCGGGAGAACGACGGCACGGGACTGTATTACTATCGGGCCAGATATTACAATTCACAATTAGGACGGTTTATATCAGAAGATCCTGCCGGTCTAGTGTTCGGACCCGATCTGTATCGGTATGCCTCCGACTCTCCAACGAATTACTTCGATCCTAGCGGCGAGGCGCCGATCGATTACGTCCTACCAAATTGGCTAGCGAACCACATCAACTGGAACTATGTTCCAGCAATTTGCAATGCAGATTCGTTCAGGTTCTACGGAGGTGGAGGTGGGAGTGAAAACGTCCAGGGCGGTGCATATCATCTCGATGATGCGCACTACTCTAACGGCGGCGACAACGGATGGCGTGTTGATGGAATGGAAAGCGGCACATTATTAGAGGCATTGGGTGAGAATTGGGGCGCTGGTGCCGTCATGAGCGGCAGAAAACCAAAAGAAGCACTTCTCTTCCCAACGAGCCCTTATCACACGCAATACAGCAGGCAGGTGGGGCCGATTCAGGTGCGAGGTGAGTTTGGACTTGGGCCCCTGATCGGATACGGCAGCGACGGTATTGCAATCGGTTTCTATGGTGACGTTGGTGCGGGCGCAGGAATCGGAAACCATGGCGGTGGATTCGCCGGTGGAGGAGGGTGGTCTGTGACATTGTCGTCAGCTACCTCCTGCGTTGCGCAATGAGTTGTGGAGCGAGCATGTGGGGAGAAATTCTTTGTCTCGTGTTGGGTTCGGCCTTGGTGCTTGGGGCGATCTTAGGGAAGACTTTTTATGCTGGCCTATCTCCGAAGTCAAGAGTACCGATTCCAACATGGCAAGGCCGTGCTTGGTTGCTGATCTCCGGTGGTCTGCTCGTACTAGCGGGGTTAGGCGGCCTTCTTGGGCCATCACACGCAGGTGTGCGCCACTTTATGGAGCGGACTTTCGTAACGTTGGACCTTGGTTACGAAATGTTCGGCGGCATTATCGCTGCCTTGGTTGGTATGTGTTTCATACTGCCTGGCCAAGGTAAGGTCGATCTCAGAGCAAGACTACTTGGCGCAGGCCTGACATTCTTTGGAGTGCTACTGATCACCGATAGCTTGTGGAAAATGAGGAGGTGAGCGCTGTTGGTAGTAATTGGGCTGGGACTGATGCTTGGTAGCTGGGCATCTGGCGTTGGGGGAGGATTCCTTTCGTCCACGCGCCCGTACCGGAAGGCGAGGAACCCACTCGTGATCGGCCTGGGTTATATCGTGATTGGGCTGTCTTCCGGTGGAACCCTCCTACTGTTTTTAACAGTTTTGGCGCGAATGCATATTCCCTCCGGTACCCCCCAAGAGAAAGCAGGCTTATGGGCATATACGATCAGTTTCGCCACCGTGGGCATTTTAGCGATCCAAAGTGAGATGAGGTGGCAAAAGTCAATTGGCCTTCGTCGATGAAAATAATAAAGGAGACCGGCGAGCCTCAGCGGCGCATCGAGTGGCAGGCCCGCCTACGACGCGTGGGGTGATGGTGAGGGATGGAGTCTAGAGCTATCGCCGCCGCGGTTCTACTCGAACGCGTGGCCAAAGGTAACACGGAGGCGTCTGCGGCGTTGGAAAAGTGGCCAGAGAACGCCGAATCAGACACGCTTCTCGATGCGAGCCGGCATGACCTGTCGCACTTTGCGGTCGACGTCGACATTCGGACGAAGGACCCGCGGTACGCAACATATCAAGTCTCGCAGCTGTTAAAACGAGCGAAACAGATCAGGGAGAAGTACCACGCGCCTTGATCATGCGTCATGATGGCATGTTGTCGATTGTCAAAGCTCATGCTAGGAGAATTTCCTGACGTCAAATGGATTCAATGCGACGGCAGGGTATTGGGGTGGCGCTTCGCAATCCTATACACCGGGTTCCGGATGGGCAACAGGCGTGGGGTTCGTGACGCCAGAGGTAGACGCCAGTTACCACTACTCGTTTCGGGGACATGGCAATGGCCCCGACTGGTCCGGGCCAGGAGGAGCCGGTTCCGGTCAGGGTGGAAGGAAAGACAAAGACGATGCGAATGGGTGCAAGTAGCAATGCCCAGAATAATTGGCCTCACAGCGTTCATGATCGTACTCCTTTCAGTGGGCGTGGTGTTTTTGCTTTTCTCGGATGATGTGCAGCGTTTTGTGATCAGGTCCGCCGACCAAGGGCTTACCGCTCATATCGAGCCGGTCAAAAGGTTCTTACGATCAAATAGTGGTCGGCTCAGCATTAAGGCGACTGGAGTTGGTGCGATTCTCATGTTGTGCTTTTTGCTATGGGCCTCGATTAGCTCGCGGTGATCGCTATGGGCTTGGTCGGCGCCGTGCGCGGGCGCGCCCGGATGATGACCACGCAGGCCGGCCTCGAGGCGGATCGATCAATCCCGTCAAGGCCGCAGCCTGGTGTGCAGCGGGATTGGGCCTCGGCTTTGCGGGTCTCGCGATTGCGGCTGCAGCGGGCTATGGTGCTGCAGCGGCGTATGGTGCCGCCGCTCTAGAGGCGTCGGTTGCGTACAGCCAAAGGGTTCTTGCCAGAATGGCTGAAACGGCCAATGATCCGTTTCATAATTTTCCCAGTTCGTTCGCCGAACACGTCATCCAGAACGGTGACATCGCACTTCTAGCGGAGAGTCACGTCCAATACGAAGTGCCTGGCGTGGTGAATGGGACTCCTGGAGTGTACCAGGTGGGTGGCAACTGGGTGGACGATGTGTTCATCGTCACGCATAGCTTTTTCAAGAAGTTGTGACTTGGAACGAGGCAGCCGCCGATGGAGATCTTGCTGGAGTTTGAGCATAGGTACGAGGTTGAGGAGATTTGGGAGACCACAGGCGCGCCTGGGGCAATTAGGCAGTTGTACTTCCCTGGTGCTTCCGAGGCTGGTGGGCGGAATGGAGCTCTTCTCAGAGTAACCCCTTTCGGGGAAAACACATGGGTCGGCTGTTTTGCCGCAGGTCACCCAGGCCAAAGTCGACTCAACCGAGTACCGAGCTGCCCCAGTCCAGACGAGATGTGTGTAATCTCCTCAGGTGCCGGCTATATTGTCCAAGTGAACAACCCCGCCAACTGGAAACGCGTCCGATCAATTCCCGTGTGTGATGCGCGCGCAGTTGTTGACAGACGACTGCTCATCCTTTCCGACTTTACGAACGTGGTTGCGTATGGGACTGGCGGCCTCGAATGGGAATCATTCGATGTGTCGTCTGATGGAATTCAAATCGCCGATATCGCCGATGGGCGGTTGAGCCTGCTCGGGTGGGACGCAGCCCGACAATCCAAGGTTCGTGTTTCGCTCAGCTTGGATGATGGGTCTATGGTGGGTCGCTCATCTGTTTCGTAGGGAGCTACTCACGAAGTGGCACTCGCAGCTGCTACAACGAGTGACGCCGCACTCTGAGCGGAGCAGAGGTATCAAGTGACCGCAAGTCGTCGAGTCGACTCGAGGGACGATCACACGCACCCACGACGGGCTCGACCGGCTCACGTCGGAGACGACACCGGAAGGGAGCATCGGCTATACCTACGACGCCGACGGGCGCCGCGCGACGATGACGGTGGCCGGGCAGCCGGCGGTCAGCTATGGGTACGATGACGCGCACCGGCTGACGTCCATCACGCAGGGCACCAGCATCGTGGGGTTCACGTACGACGACGCCGATCGGCGGAGCACGCTCACGCTGCCGAACGGCATCGTCACCGCGTACGGCTACGACGATGCGAATCAGTTGACGAGTCTGACGTACACCAGCGGCCTGACGACGCTCGGCACGCTGACGTACGGGTACGACGCCGTGGGCCATCGGACGACAGTCGGCGGCACGTGGGCGCGGACGGGGCTGCCGCAGGCGGTGGCCGGCGCGACGTATGATGCGGCGAACCGGATCACGGCGTGGGCGGGGCAGCCGTTGTCGTACGATGCGAACGGCAACCTGGCGAGCGACGGGCCGACCAGTTACACGTGGAATGCTCGAAATCAGTTGGCGAGCCTCAGCGGTGCGGCGAGTGGAAGCTTCGCCTATGACGCGCAGGGTCGACGTCGCGTGCGGACGACCGGTGGGGCGACCAGCTATCTGTACGACGGCGCCAACGCGGCGCAGGAATTGGTGGGCGGGAGTCCGACGGCGAATGTGTTGACGGGCGGCGTCGACGAGGTGTTTCAGCGCACGGAGAGCGCGGGGGCGAGTGCGGTGCTGACCGACGCGCTCGGGAGCACGGTAGCGCTCGCGGACGGGTCGGGCGCGGTACAGACGCAGTACACGTACGAGCCGTTCGGGACGACGTCGACATCGGGGGCGCCAGCACGAACCCGGCGCAATACACGGGCCGAGAGAACGACGGCACCGGACTCTATTACTAACGCGCGCGGTACTACGATCCGCGTCGGCAGCGCTTCCTCAGTGAGGATCTGGCGGCTCTTGGGGACGGTGCTAATCTGTATTCGTATGTCGGAGACCGTCCGACTCAGTTCAGGGACCCTTTTGGGTTGCAGGCTACCAATGTGACGCCACACCCGTGGTATGGCAAGCCTGAAGACCCGACAGACTGGGAACATCCGGTGTGCATTAATCCCGGTCAGACATACGAAGGTCCCCTCGACGGCGTGGCCAGTCCTTGGAGTGACCACCCGGGCGATGTCTTCAAATTTCCAGACACCACAGGCGTCCTGATAACGCCTGCAGGGCCGATCATCGTGTTCCCCGGGGCTGGACTGCCTGTGCCAGGGTTTCCTGTGTTCAGGCCGGCGCCGGTGGTCAAGATTCCTCAGATCCCTGGAATCGGCGCATTCCCGGGCTGGGGATGGATACCGGGTCCCTGGATGAACGAGCATCATCCAGACTGGGGCCCTTTGATTCGCAAGGCAATGCCTCCGTCCGGCCAAGGTCGGAAAGAAGACGGAAACAAGTGTCCATAAATTCGGGATCCACTCGGAGTTGATAATCTGGTTGACGATGCTCGCAGTGGCGTAGCCGGTCAGAACGTAATTGATCAGCAATACGAGGCGAGAACCGATGAGGAGGAAGGCATTGCTCGCAAGTGCTATGGTGATCTTAGGAGCCGGCGCGTGGCTCGATCACTGGTCGTTGGAAGGCGTTACCGGCCTTCTCATGAATGCTGTGCTTTCTCACGACACCGAGTATGCGGCTCAATACACTGACCGCGCGTTCAGATCGGTCAGCGTGGGCATGTCCGAGACTGATGTGAAACGCTCACTCGGTCCACCTTTAGGCATTGTTTGGATTTATCACGTCTCTGGTCAGACTAGCTGTAACTCTGTGTATTTCGAAAATGAGGCGGTTGTTACCTGGTCTTCCGATCTCTGCGAGGCCGTAGGGGTTCGAAGACACATGAGTGTGGTTGAGGCATCGCGACGTCTTCCACAACCCGAAGGGATCTCTTGGATTTATAGCCGGAGCCCACACAAAACGAATTATAAAGAACGAGTCGTTACATTCGAGAAAGGCGTGGTAATCAAGAAATATACCGGCTGGTGGATTGATTAACCGGACGTGCCTGTTGCGATTGACCAGGCTGGGACTGTCGCGCGTGTCTGTGGCCACTCAGCAGGTCGAGATCACATGTGATTCGAATTGATGTTTTGATTCGAGGACGCATTCACATTGTGATGAGCGGCCTCGCAAATGCGGTGTCAGTCGTGCACTCGCGGGTTGCCAGGCGCAAACGTCCGCTCTGGCGGCGGAGAGCTGGTATGGCGACGGATCGTATGTCATCTTCTCTAACGACCTTGAGCCGGCTTGAGTCCGATGACGATTAATTGCGTTGAATGCTCACGAAATGGTCTTCCGGGTTCGACAGGCGTGGGCGCACTGTTAACTCGCTGTTCAAATTGACCGATGCGATATCGGTCACCGAACTGGCATGGGGCATCGGCCAATGGGTAACAACATCGTCCTCACAGTCACATGTATCATGATGACAGTATTGCAAGTTGCGCCTGGCGTGGGCGAATCCACGATTCGCAGAGATATCAGGGTCACGTTGCTCGATGCCAGGCGTTTGTCCTTTGAAGAGTACCGCGAAGCCCGTGAACCCAGGTCCGCGTTGTGGGCTGGTGGCGGATTTCGGTTCGCTTTCCTGGTCGAAAATCGTCCTGGTGCGCCACTGCCGGCCGCGTTAGGCGAGTGCGCGTGCTGATTGGGTCGAGGCTTTACAGTGCAGTCACCAATGCCACGTCGCAGAAGCCCTTAGCACCCCTAGTTGTTATGCGCGGCGACAATGAGTTCTTTGCTGCTGGCTACGGCGCCACTCTCAGAAGCCGTGCCCCAACGCAGCGATGGGTAACTACGGCCGTCGTCCTCGACGTCTTTATACCAGGAGGTCCCGTTCCGCCTGGAACGACAGGCATCGTGGAATTAGAACAAGGCGAGACGTATGGTCCTGACGGTCAAGGCAGACTGCGGCCACTACGCCCGGACGAGATCGGGAAGACCTGGACGGGTTTTCGTTTCGCCTTTCCGCCTCTTGAGTGAGGCCGATGTTCAGCGACTCCAATCTCGTTCCAGCGTGGCAACGCCGTGCCTGGTTGCTTGATTGGTGATTGCCCGGCGAGATCACGCGACAACATGAAGTTCAAGAAGTGATCAGGTTAGCGATTTGTGCAGGTGTTGTGTTTGTCGTTCCTGCACTTGTCGTGTCGACAACGACGCTCACGCTATTGAGTGCAACAAAATGGATGGCAAGTACCAGCAAGAAGATCGTGGTGTCCGTGACCGTTGGCGTCGTCTTTCTCCTCGGAGCATTCGTTCCGAATCCACAGTTCGGCTTTCTCGTTGCTCCCGGATTCGTTCTTGTCGCGACGATAGCGTTCCTTGTGTCCGGTAGCTGCATCAGGGGAACCGCTTACCGCATCGGCCTTGCGGCCCTCGTCGCGCTTGCGATCGTCGGTGGTATCCAGGTTGCCACTGTCGACGGGTTCCAGGGTGCGTTATGTTCGACGATCCTCGCGGACCACACGATGTACGCGCCCTCGTACTCAGCATCTGGCTTCAATCGCACCAGGGTCGGAATGAGCGTTCGAGAAGTGGAGGACTTGGTAGGCAAACCACTCGAGGAATGGACGGTTCCGGACGATCGAGGCCGGCTGTATTGGCGTTGGACGAAGACTCGCAACGGTTCTCATTACTACCGTTACCGTGTCGCGAGGTTTCGCAACGGTCATCTTGAGGAAAAGACGGCGTTCTTCTTCTGTGACTTGAACTGAACCAACACCTACCTGAGATCTCGATGAATGACTGTTGGCCACATCTGCAGCGCCTGGCCGACGATTCAGTTGCAGCGATCACAAGAGTCGATCGCTACCGCGTGGCCTCGTCACGATCAATCAGGCGCATTGGCTTATGCACGTATCCGAGTGAGCTCGTCGCGCGATTCGGAAGGGAGTCGGCATCCGCCAGAATCGGGCCGCAAGAGAGGGAGCCGAACGGGTGCGGATCTTGACAGGGGCAGCAGAGATGCGTTCAGTGCGAGTTGGAATTGTCGGGATGCTGCTAGCTGTCTCGGTTATTGTTTCTGCCATCGGTGTGCTTCTCATTCTGATGCGGCTTGAGGTCGGCAGTCGGCTCGCGTCAGGAATGACAAGGGATGGATTCGCACAACTGCGACCTGGGATGAGTGAACAGGGTGTTGTGGCCGCAATCGGCGCGCCTTTATGGGAGCACCACTACCATGGTGAGGGCGTGGGCAGCCAACTCGCGCACGACGCGACCGAGACTGTATGGCAGTACGCGAGTCCTGGTTTCATTGATAGTGGATTCGCTGTGTACGTGACATTCAAGGACCGGTTGGTGAGCGCCACCGAAATCAAACACAACGACTTCACCGTCTACGCGTGCACTGCCTGGAAATGCCCGAACGTGATTGGTGATGAGCGTGCACTCAGCCGGTTACCTCGTCGGCGCGATTGAGGGCGACGTGGGCGTGGAGCTGCGGATCCACCGTCGCGTCTGGATTGAGCAACGTTCGTTAACGGGGAGGGGACGATGACAACGTCGTGGCGCCGCGGTTCCAACCATGCTCCTCGATGGGAGGTCTGAAGTGTGGCTAGACGCAGAAAGGCTCTAATTACACGCAAGGCGCGGCGCTCAGCTAAGAGCTCTTCAACTTCGTGGTTCTCCCGGCTGAATGCGAAGTCAGCTTTCGTCCGATCGCAAGCTGCTGAGCGGCTTGGCACAACAGGTGGTCGTCGGGCCATTGCGGTGTTGGAGAAGCGCGTGACGGATACATCACCCGAAGTCCGGATGCGTGTTGTGGAAGCGCTGGGCCACCTCACAACGGGAACGCACGACGCCCTTGCGTCGGCGCTTAATGACACCGATGAACTGGTGCGGCTGCAAGCGGCAGAATCGATAAGCACAGGCGCTGATGCTCGAACAGTATCGACGCTTCGGGCCGCCTTAGACGATCCCTCGCCGTTGGTTCGAAGTTACGTTGCTGCGGCGCTTGGCCGCGCTGGCATCAAAAGCGACCGAACGGTTCTCCGCGCCTGTGTGCGCCGTGAATCGTCTGACGCGCCGCGGCTCGGCCTGTTCGAAGGATTGTGGCTGCTCGGCGATCGAAGTGTGCTCGTGCCGGCGATCCGGCTGCTGAATAGTGGCGACTACAGGGTTCGATGTGCCACGGCCCGAGCCCTTGCAGCGACCTTCCGAAGCCGTCATACCGAACGTCGAATAGTTATGGCCCTTCGCAGCCGCCTGCGTCGTGAACGTACGAACGCTGTCCGTCAAGCGCTATCGGAGAGCCTTGATGTACTCGGTCAGAACGACCGAGCCGATTCGCGTTCGCGGGAGCGACAACGAAAGCAGTAGATCGCGATCGGAAGACTTCGAATGTTGGCGCCGATGGTGGAGATGGGTTTGGCGGAAATGTGTATATGTTTCAGAGAAGCAGCCCGCACGGTCTAGTAACCGGGGCCGGCGGGAGCGTTGGTGTTGGGGCTTGTGGTGCGGGCTCACTTGGCCTACGGTCACTCATGTAAATCCGCTTACCGGCAGGAAATCCTCGTGACGGTGAGGCGTGCTCGATGGACGTTCGTCGGGATACTTGGTGCGATCGGGATCATCCTCGGTCTCGCATCGGGAGGGCTCTGGATGCATTACGCGTATACCAGACCTCAGTCGCCTGATGTGACGGTTGGCAGAATGTATCCATTGAATACTCACGGATCAATCGTGTACCTAAACAGTCAGGAGCGATCCTCGCTCTATGGGTTACAGCTCCTTGCCGGACTGCTTTTTTGCACCGGGGTGATTGTCGACGTGATCAGACGGTAGCCAAGGCTGGATACGCTCGTGGGCTTTCGATGAATGTGAGAAATGTGGTATTCGGACCGAGTTGTCTGTCGACGCCGCCGAGCACATTCTGAGCAAAGCCGTACGCTGGCTGGCGAATGACTCTGACAATGCCGGACAGGCGGTGTGAATGACAATCTGTTGCTGCTGACCGATGCGTAGCCGCGCGTTCTGTTTTCCTCACGGTGTTGCCTCACGACTCGAGAGGTTAGCGAGCGGCCAACGTCGCGCGTGTCGGCGCGGCTCTCAGCGGCCGACGCGCCACGGTGAGAGCTCCGGCCATGACGCCAGCGCCTCGGCCGCCCACGCGTTCGTCTTGTCCTTGTGGCACGTCACGCACGCGTTCGGCACCTTCAGCGTCTCCGACACCGCCGGCGTGACGAACCTGAACGTGTGGCTGCGCACCATCACATCGCCGAGCGTCTGCTCGATCTTCGGCATGTGACACGAGACGCACTCGTTGCCAGCCGTGCCGGCACGGTGGTGTGTGTGCTGCTCAATCGTCGCGGTATGCGGGCCGTTCGGCGACTGCGGACCGTGACAGGTCAGGCAGACGACGCCCGCCGGCTTGATCAGATCCGCGCTGTTCGGCGTGCCGTGGACGTCGTGGCAGCTGAAGCAGGTGACCCCGCGCGTGTACATCAGGCTGGTCACGAAGTCGTTGCCCTGCATCCGATTCTTGTGCGCGGTGCCGTCCGCGTAATGCGTGAAGGTCGTCGTGCCGAGCGTGTGCTCTTCGAGCTTCCAGAAATTCTTCAGCTCGAGGCCCTGGTGAAAGCCGACGGGCCAGTCGTAGTACTGGCCGCGGATCGGGTTCGTGAGCGGCTGTCCCTGCGAATGGCACTGGATGCACGTGTCGTTCGCACGCACCGTGTCGAGACGCGCGGGGTTGATGATGTTCGCGCGCGACGGATCCTCCACGTGCGCGGCGCCCGGTCCATGGCACTTTTCGCAGCCGACATTCCATTCGGTCACGCGCTTCGTCGCGACGTCGTAGTTGACGGAATGGCAGCCGTCGCAGAGCGGCCCGGTCGGCCGCTTCATGTTGTCCGGCGCGTAGTGCGTCGTCCACCAGTCGGTGCCGGCGGCGGCGAAATACGGACGCCACTGTTTATGCGTGACGTCCCACTGCGCCGGAAAGGGGTAGTAGTCGTCGCCGATGCGCGTGAAGTAACGCTGCTTCCACTTGCTGCCGTACACGAACGCGATGTCGCCGGCCTTGAAGGTGACGAGCGGATTGGGGACGGACAGATCGGGAATGATCGCATCCGGATTCGTGTGCGGATCGCGGACGACGTTCGCCATGCGCGTGCGCTTCCATCGATCGTAGGTGGACGCGTGGCAGGTGCGGCAGGCGGCCGATCCGGCGTAACCGCCCGCTGCCGCGGCCGGTGGCGGCGTCGGTACGGCCGGAGCCTGCGAGGCTCCGGTGGCGGACACTCCAAACATCAGACATAACGCCAGCAGCAGGCCCGCGGCTGCCAAAAACCAGGCGATGGTGCGCGACATGTCAGAGATTCCATCCGTGCGGGCCGGTCCACCCGTTGGCTGCGAGCTCGCGCTCCAGGTCGATCTGACGCTTGTTCAGCGCGGTCGAATCGCTGAACGTTTCGGTCCGCTCGGTGCCGTCGGCATCGATAATCCGCAACTCGTAGCGGCCATTCGACAGATCCCGCGCTTCATAGCGCAGGAAGTCGCCGCCTTTTTCGAACCACACAAACACGAACCCCTCCGCGTCCTTCAGGCTGCCCGGTGCGCCGGCGGCTCGCCGCGGCGCAGGCGCTCGATGTTGTCGACCACGGCATCGACGATGCCGGCGTACGAACGGTCGGTGACGCCGCCCACGTGCGCCGTCGCGATGACGTTGGGCAGCGCCAGCAGCGGATCGTCTGGCGCGATCGGTTCCTGCCAGAAGACGTCGAGGCCCGCGCCGCGCAGACGTCCGCTCGACAACGCGTCGAACGCCGCCGTGTACTCGACGAGCCCCCCGCGCGCGACATTCACCAGGCACGCGCCGTCGGGGAGCGCCGAGAACGCTGCGGCGTCGATCAGGCCCCGTGTGTCCGCGGTCACCGGTAGACAGAGTACCAGAACGTCGGCGGCGGCGAACGCGGTCATCCGATCGTCGAATCCATGGCACGCCGCCAGGCCGGCGTCGGCCGTGCGGCGCTGATCGGGCCGCCGCGTCACGCCGATCAGCCGGACGCCAAAGGGCGCGAGCCGCGCCGCCAGTGCGCGCCCCACCGCACCGAGACCCACGATGCAGACCGTGCGGCCCGTCAACGCGGTCCCGAGCGGCGCGCCAAGCACACCCGCGCGCACATTCGCCTGTGCCGCCGGCAGTTGGCGCAGCACTGCCAGCATCAGCATCACCGCATGTTCCGCGACAGAGTCCGCGTTGGCGGCGCTCGCCGCGGCGTTCGCGACCCAGATCCCGCGCGCCCGAGCGGCCTCGAGGTCCACGCCTTCCAGCCCGGTGCCGAACTGCTGAATCAGCCGGTAGCGACCGGCCTCAATCAACGGCCGATCGATCCGCGCCATCAGCGGCACGAGCACGTCCACGCCCTCGAGCGCCTGGCGAATGGCGTCCTGCCGGCAGATGATGATGTCGTCAGAGGGCAGACGCGGTGCCGTCATGACGCGCGCCATCGGAAATGTGTCGCCACAGAAGAGGATGCGCATGGGGATCGCGGCCGCTCGAATATCGATTGTAATTCGAACGGCCGCAAGAATGGGTTGGAGACGAACGAGTCGTTCTGGGCTACGCGTGCACGTGTGCCGACCGCAACTCCGCGACGAGCGCGCTGACATCGGCGAACTCCTCGAACGCGACGATCTTACCCTGGCGCAGCGTGAACACGTGCGTCCACCGGCCCTCCACGCTCTTACCTGTCGCGTTCACGCGCATCGTCTCGTCGCCCAGGACGAGGACGCGGTGGCCCTGCGCGATGAACTCTTTCGGCTCGAAGCGCAGGAAGTCGCCGACCGCCGCCAGGCTCCGGAAGAAATCGTCGACCGCGGCGTGTCCACGACGGCTGCCGGCCGTCGGCAGATCCGCCGGTCCGGGCGTCGTCCACACCACTTGCGGGTCCAGCAGCGTGAGGAGCCACGGAATGTCGCCGCGCGCGAACGCCGCGTAGCCCTGGCGGACGATATTCAGATTCTGCTGCTCGGGCGCAGCGATGGCGGTCACGAGCCGCTCGCCCATCATCACATCGGGCGCGCCGACGAGATCGGCCAGGTTGTCTTTCACCCACGATGCGGCGACGCGATTGGCGGCATCCGCCGCGCTGCGGTCTATGTAAACACTGATGGAGAGCTCGACGTCCTGGCCGGTGTCAATCAGGGAATACGAGACGAATCCCGGCTGCCGCGAGAGGAGAGGAACCAGCCCGCGCTCTGCGCGCCGGGCCACTTCTGCGGCTTGCCCTGGTTTCTTGACCTGATAGCGGCGAATGGTCGTGAACATGCGAACCTCCTTTTTGAGGGTGGGCCGCAGAGCGTACTCACTCATCGTCCAAAGCGCGATGGGACGAAAGGACCATGGCCGATGGGCCTAACGTCGCCGCGATGGTCAGGCCGAAAACGCCAGCTGCAACAGCGTCGCCTGTTCGATCTCGTGGGCTTTGGCCGAACCGGTCGCCGGACTGGCCGACGCGGATCGGCGGATCGATCGCACCGGCCGCGAGCCGGCGATCCGCCGGAGCCGCGGGATCACGAACGACCGCGCGCCCATGTTGGCCGGCTCCTCCTGCACCCAGACGATCTCGCGCGCCGCCGGGTGCGCGTGCAGCGCGTCGGCGAGCTCGGTCAGTGGGAACGGATAGACTTGCTCGATCGAGACGATCGCGATATCCGCGGCCTTCCGCTTCTCGCGTTCAATCTGCAGCTCGTGTCCGATCTTCCCGGTGCACACCAGAATGCGGCGGGCGTCCTGCGTTTGATGATCCGGCAACACGCGGGCAAACGTCCTGGTGGAGAAGTCGTCGATCGACGAGCTCGCGCCCGGGTGGCGCAGCATGCTCTTCGGCGTGAACACGACGAGCGGCGTCCGCCAGACGCTCAATGCCTGTTGTCGCAGCAGGTGAAAATACTGCGCGGCGGTCGATGGCTGGCAGACCTGCATATTGTCTTCGGCCGCCAGCTGCAGGAACCGCTCGAGCCGTGCACTCGAGTGTTCCGGACCCTGGCCTTCGTAACCGTGCGGGAGCAGCAGCGTGATCCCCGACCAGCCCCGCCATTTGTCTTCAGCCGAGGCGATGAACTGGTCGATGATCACTTGCGCACTGTTCGCGAAGTCGCCGAACTGTGCTTCCCAGAGGACGAGCGCTTCCGGGTAGTCGCGGCTGTAGCCGTACTCGAACCCGAGGATCCCGGCTTCCGACAGCGTCGAGTTGTAGATGTCGCAGCGTGCCTGATCGGGCGCGAGGTGCGCGAGCGGCATGTAGGACTCCTGGGTCTCGACGTCGACGAGCACCGCGTGGCGGTGATTGAACGTGCCGCGACGACTGTCCTGACCGCTCAACCGGACCGGCACCCCGCGGCTGACCAGCGACGCGAACGCCAGCGCCTCCGCCATGCCGTAATCGACGGGCCGCTTGCCGCTCGTCATCTCCAAGCGCTGCGCGAGGAGGCGCTTCACCTTCGGATGGACGTGAAAATCGCCGGGCACCTGCATCAGTTTTTCGCCGAGCTCCTTGATCTGATCGGCGGAGAGTCGCGTGTCGACGTCGTATTCAGGACGATGATTGCCGCCGCGATAGTCGCGCCAATAATCCGGCAGCGGCGAGAGCACCGGCCGCGCGGTCATCGTTCCCGCGTCTTCCTGCGCGGCCCGCATCGCCGTGCGCGTCGCCTGCGCCCGCGGCGTGGCATCGACGCCGATCTCGCGCGCGAACAGTTCCCACAGAGAAGGACGACTCATGATCGCTTTGTACAGGACGGGATGGGTCACTGTCGGATCGTCCACCTCGCTGTGGCCGTGGCGCCGATAGCCAATCAGGTCGATCACGACGTCGCTGTGAAACGCGCGCCGGTATTCGACGGCCAGGCGTCCGATCCGCGACACCGCCTGGAGGTCTTCGCCGTTGACGTGAAAGATCGGAATCGGCTGCCGCTTGGCCGCGTCGGCCGCGAAGCGTGTCGCGTGCAGCTCCTTCGGAACCGTCGTGAACCCCACCAGGTTGTTGACGATGATGTGGATCGCGCCGCCGACGGAGAAGCCGTCGATCTCCGCGTAGTTGAGCGTCTCGGCGACGATGCCCTGGCCGGCGAACGCGGCGTCGCCGTGCAGGACGATCGGCACGATCTGCGTCCCGTCATCGTCCAGGCGCACCTGCCGTGCGCGCGCCCGTCCCATTACGACCGGCATCACCGCTTCAAGATGGCTGGGGTTCGACACGAGCTGGATGCGGAGCGAGCGGCCGGATCGTCCGACGTAATCGCCCGTCGCGCCCATGTGATATTTCACGTCGCCGCCGCCGAGGACGCTGCGCGGATTCAGATCTTCGAAGCCCGCGAAGATCTCGCGCGGCGCCTTGCCGACGATGTGCACCATCACGTTGAGGCGTCCGCGATGGCTCATGCCCAGCAGCGCCTCGACCGCGCCGTGGCCAGACGAGGTTTCGAGGATCTCGTCCAACAGCGGGATCATTGCGGTGCTGCCCTCGAGCGAAAAACGCTTCGTGCCCGGATAGCGCGCGTGCAGCACTTCTTCGAACAGCTCAGCGGAGATCAGCCGATCGAGAATCGCGTCTTTCGCGTACGACGGTGCGGGCGCTTCGAGCTGCTCCTGGATCCATTGCCGGCGCGCCGGATCAGGGATGTGCATGAAGTCGGCGCCGATCGAGCCGCAGTACCAGCGCCGCGCCGCTGCGCCAGCCTCGCCGACCGCATCCAACTCGGGGTGCGGCTCCGGCTCGAGGCGGCCGAGGGGATCCAGATGCGCCTGCAGATAGCCCCAACGACGAAAGAGGTCGAGAATATGTGCGTCGCCTGCGGGATCCAGGTCGACGATGTTTTGCCGTGTGCGTTGATTGAGTGTCACCTTATGGCTGTGTACCACAAACGTGCTGGCCGCGTCACGTTCGGGAGGAGGTAGACCTGACGGTCTCTACGATTTTAGACCAGAACGAAACATCGACGTGAAACCCGTTACACCTGGATTCGGATGTTGCGGCGATACATCACGCCGGCGACGGCGAGCGAGATGGCCACGAGGGCGACGGCGAACGCGAGCGACGCCCACTCCTCGTTGAACGCGCCGCCGATTCTCGGCTCGAGGACTTCCCAGAACACCCACGTCTTCATCGACCCGCCGCTGCCTGCGGGGAGCATCGGCTGCTCGACGAGATCGCCCGCCAGGCCGGACAAAAAATAAATCGCCAGCGGATTGAAGCCGAGCCACACGAACGGCCGTGCCCACGCGCGCACGCCCGCCACGTCCACGACGAGGTAGCACGCGGCGAAGGCCAGCGCCGCGAGGCCGGCGGTCAGCAGCGCGTACGAGCCGCTCCAGAGCGGTTTGTTCAGCGGCCAGACGACCGCCCACGTCAGGCCGATCAGGACCGAGACGCCGCCGCCGAGCAGCAGTCCACCCACTCGCGGTCGCGTCGCTTGCGGACGCCGAATCCAGTCACCCGCTGCCGAACCGAGCAGGGCTGTGCCGATCGCAGGAATCGTCCCGAGCAGGCCCTCGGGATCGCCGAGCGGCGTCAGCAGGTGACCGTTGAAGATCCAGAAGTCGATGAGCGCGCCGAGATTGTGCTCGGGTGTCGGCGCCGCCGCCGGCTCACCGCCGAATGGCACGAGCGAAAGCAGCGCCCAGTGGACGAGCAGCAGCACGGCGGCAATCGGGATCCGGTGGCGCGGCTTGGTGTGAAGCACGAGCAGCGCGGTGGCGCCGTAGACGAGCGCGATGCGCTGCAGGACGCCCGGAATCCGCAGTGGGGCCGATGGCGCCTCGGCCAGATTCAGGATCAGGCCCAGGATGATCAGCACGACCGTGCGGCGCAGGATCCGGCCGTACAACGCCGTCCGCGCGCGCCCGGGCTGCACGCGCCGCGCGAAGGCGAAGGGCATCGCCATGCCGAGGATGAAAATGAAGAACGGGAAGACGAGGTCCGCGAAGGAGCAGCCGTTCCAGGTCGAGTGCTCCAGCGGCTGGAACACATGATCCCAGCTGCCTGGGTTGTTGACCAGGATCATGCTGGCGACGGCGAACCCACGGAACGCGTCGAGCGATTCGATGCGGTGAGCGCTCGGGCTCACTGCTTGGCGGTCGTGCTGCCGTGTCCGGTTGTGCGCCGCCCCGGGGCGATGTCCACTCCCCGGCACCAACAGGCCGCGTGCCCCTCCGGCTCGGCCGCGAGAAACAGCTCGTTGGGCCGATCGAACGCGTTCAGAAACGGACCGATCGCCAGCATCTGGGTGGCGTAACGTGCCAGCGCTTGCTTTTTCGTCGCGCGCTCCCGATTCGTCAACGTCAGAGTCTTCCATTGGCTGCTCTCGGTCAGCAGCGAGGCCGGCGGCGGCAACACAGCCGCGTTGCCATCACCGCCCGGCGGCGGCCAATGCGGATAATGTACCAGGTAATGGAGCAGGACCGGCTTGACGGGCGCTCGACCGTCGGCGACGGCCTGCAGCGCTTCGTGCATCCACAGATGCGTGGTGCAGTGATCCGGATGCTCATCACGCGGATCGGGAATCAGCACGAGCGTCGGCCTGAACGCGATCAGAATCTGCTGCAACTCGCGCTCGAGATCGACACCGCGATAGGCGACGCGCGACAGCATCTGCTCCGAGCGCGGAGGACTCGCGCGTTTCGTGTAGGGCGACTCGAAGGCGACCGCGGTCACGGAGTGGCGATCGGGCGCCAGCTCGCACAAGCCATCGTCAGGAAAACCGAGCGTGAGGAGATCCGAGCGATGAACGCCGAGGGCAGCCATCGCCTTCGCGCTTTCGCGCTCGCGCATGACGCCGTAACGGCGGTAGTCGGCGGCCGTCGGCCGGGTGACGTGGGTCGCGGCCTTCACGCCGGTCGAAAACGCGTCGCCGCTCGTGACTTGCACGAGGCGGACGGCGCCTCCGAGGCGCAGGACCCGCTGAATCAACCCGCCGCCGCCGATGACGCCATCGTCGGGATGCGGCGCGACGACCATGAGACGGGTTGCCCGCGAGATCGCGATCTCGTCTGGCGTCGCAGGCTGCCCGATCGCCGATGCGTGTACGACCCACGACGCGAGCGCGAGCGCGACCGCGCCCAACGCGAGGCCGCTGCGCCACGACGCAGGCGACGACCCTATACGCAGCTGATGCGCTCCGCGGCGAGAAACATGGGGTTTCTATAAGAGTAAACGTCCGCGACGAAGCGGTCAAATCAAATCTCGAGAACCGCGCGATTTTGTGCAGAACTGAGGTGACGCGAGCGGTTATCGAGCGGGCCGCAGGCCGGGGTGGCGTTTGAGCCGATCGATTTCAGCCTGCAGCTCCGCGCATCGTCGGACCTGCGTGGTGTAGTCGAACTCCAGACGCTCGATTCGGCGGGCGTTCTCTGCGCACTTGGCGATCACGGCGGCCAGTTGTTTCTGCATGACGCCGAGTCGAGGGGGAGTGGGGCGCCGCGTTCGCGCCCGAGACTTTGTGCGCATGCGTCTGAAGCGATGGTATTACGGAGTACCCAAGTCGTGTCAACGTCCTGAGCGCAGCGATTGCCGACATTTCGCGGACGCTTTCACAGAGAGTGTGTAAAGCCCTTCGCGCCGGGACGCTCGGCTAAAGCCCTTCGCGCCGGGACGCTCGGCTAAAGCCTTCGCGCTACAGTCGCGTGCGCAGGGAGAACTGAACGCGCCGGGGTGCCGATGCCGAGACTGCCTGGCCAAAAAACGGCGAGCTCAGATTGCCGACGAAGTAGTTGTCGTTCTCGCGATTGAGCACGTTGAAGGTGTCGACCGCAAGCGTGAGCGTTCGCTTTTTCGGGCCGCTCGAAAGCGCCACGTCGTGCGACCAGCGCAGATCCAGCGACGCATAGTCCGGTCCGCGGAGGCTGTTGCGCGGCACGCCCGCAGGACGGGCATTCGCGTTGCCGGTGTTGAACACGTCGGTGCCGAGCGTGAGCGAGTACGGACGTCCGGTGTACGCCTCGAACGAGGCGCCGAGCGTGAACCAGCGGCCGGCGGTCCAGGCGCCGAAGAGCTCGAGGCCGTGCCGGCGATCCCAGTCGGCCGGGCCGTACTCCTGCGTGAGATCGTAGCTGTTCGGCGGCATCCAGCCGATGCCGCCCGTGTTGTTCGACGCGCGGCCGTACGAATACTGCGCGGTGCCGTTGACCGACTTCGTCATCTGGCCGCGCAGCGTGACCTGCAGCGAACTGGTCCGCATGGTGCCGCTCGATTCGATCTCGCGCACCACTCCGCGAGTCGGATCGGGCCGCGCGAGAAACAGCGGCGGAGCTGGCGCGTTCAGATCACGCGACAGAAACTGGTTGTAGCCGTGCGATCCCACGAACGTCACGGCGAGCGTCGTCTTCGGCGCAAGCTGCTGCTCGACGCCGAGGCTGTACTGCAGGCTGTAGGGAATCGTCACGTTCGGCGCCAGCACGACGACGTTGGACGGCTCGGAGCCGAGGCTCTGTCCGGGCGCGAGCGGGTTGGGATAGCTCGGATCGACGATCACGACCTGCTGGAGATGCTGGCCGTCGAATCGCAGCAGATCCTGGATCGGCCCCGGTCCGGTGCGATCGTAGAAGACGCCGGCGCCCCCGCGGATGACCGTGCGGCCGCGCTGGTCCGGCATGTACGCGAACGACGCGCGCGGCGCCACGTTGTTCGTGTCGTGGAACACGGTCTGCCAGTCGTACCGCACGCCGAGATCGATCGTCAGGTTCGAGCGCGGGCGCATCTCGTCCTGCAGAAACAGGCCGATCACCTTTTCCAGGAACGCGACATGCCCGTCGCCGCGCTGCTGGGTGAAGGAGTAGGGTTGGCCAAGCGCGTAGTTCTGCAGACTCGAAAAGTAGAACGTGCCGCCGGTGTTGGTGTTGTCGACATAGCCGCGCCAGCTCCAGTCGGGAATGTTCACGCCCGCCTTGATGACGTGCTTGGCCGGCGACCACGTGACCGCATCGAGGAGCGTGAAATGCTTCTCGGTGCGCAGCCAGTCGGCCTGCGCGCCGCCGCCCACAAACGCGTCGTTGACGACGATCCGCGGCTGCGTGGTGAGGCTGATCGACGGCTGATGCTCGAAGCCGACCATCAGCTTGAACTCGTGCAGCAGCGCGGGCGTGATGATGGTCTGCTGCGAGTAGGTCGTGTCGTCCTCGCGCTGGCTCGTGCTGCGCCCGGTCTCGGGCAGATTGATGCCGCCGATCCCCTGGTTCGAGCTGCTCCGTTGCTGATGCGAGAAGCGCAGGGAGATCGTGTTCTTCTCGCTCTGCTGCCGGTTGATCGTCGCCGAGGCGAGCGTGTTGGTGAACGGCGTCGCCACATTCGCCTGCACCTTGCCCGCAAGCGTATCGGCGAACACGATCGACTGGCTGTCCTCCGCATCGTGCGATCCAGAGAACACGAAGTCCGTCTTGTCCAGGCCCTGAATCGGTCCGCCCAGGCTGCCCTCGAACACGCGCCGCTGCTCCGGCGGCTTCGTCACAGCAAAGGCGTTCGTCGCATAGAGCGCCGAGTCGCGGAATCGCAGGTTGAAGGTGCCGGAATAGTCGCGGCCCCCCGGTTTGGTGATGATCTCGATACGCCCGCGGCCCGGCCGCATGAACTCGGCCGCGTACGGATCGGAATTGATCTTGATCTGCTGGACGGCCGACGAGGAGACGGAGAGCGCGTTCACCTCCACGCCGTCGACGACGACGGTTGCGCCGTTGGTGCCGAGGGCGCTGGAATCGAGAAAGCGCGAGACCGCGGCGACCACATCGCCGTCGAGCACGGGCATGTCGTCGAGCGCCTTGGCGTCCACCGCCACCGCATCGAGATTGGCGGCGCCGCTGCCGCTGGTCTGGTCGCCGCCGCCCGACACCGAGACTTCCTGCGACAGCCCCTCGATCTGCATGACGATCGTCAGCGCACTCGGGGCGCGCGCCGCCACGCGGATGTGCGTCACGTTGGTCGTGAATCCGGGGAACTCGACGCGGAGATCGTACGTGCCCGGTCCGACCCGTTCGAATCGGAACGTTCCGGCCGTGTCGGACACGATAGGCGCCGGTGCTTCGCCGCCCGTCGGCGCGAGGGTGATTGTGGCGCCCGGGAGCACCGCGCCGGTCTGATCCTGCACCGTCCCCGACACCACGACGCCGCGTGCCGGCGACTGCGCCGCCATGGTGACGGGGGTACAGCACGCGAGGGCAAGGGCGGCGAGCGAACGAAGCAGTGGCATGGAGATGTCGCGGGAAGCGCCTCGGCGTGCGGCGACTAAACGCCGCGCAGACGAGCGCCCTATTGTATCGGCTGAAACCGTGCCGTCAATCGGCGAGGACGGCCAGATCGAGGCGGCCGAGCCGTTCGGGGTCGGCGATCCGCTCGGCTAAAGCCTTCGCGCTACGTCCGTCGCGCAGCTACCGTCGGTGTAGCGCGAAGGCTGACGCGTCCATTCGCGCTGAATTGGAGCGTTGTCACTTGACTGGAACCGCCGCGGCGCGCACCAACGCCATCGCGCCCTTCGGACCATCCCATCCAAGAATCTTCAGCGCCTTCCCTTCAAAGGTGACTGCGGCCTGAAAGAAGAACTCGAGCTCGAGGCGGACGCGCTCGCCGAGATCGAACACAGTTCGAACGGGCTCCCATCGAGGCGCCTTCGTTGGCAAGGCGATCAGCCGATCGTTCCGCTCCCGCTGCTGCGACGCGGCCTTCGTCTGCTCCACCTGGAGCAGGCCAATCAGCCGGCACTCGATGGTGATGCCCGGGTAGCTGACGCCGTCCCACACGATGATGGCATCGAGCGGATCACCATCGGGCGCGCGCGTCGACGGAATGAATCCCCAGTCGTGCGGGTAGGCGAGCCCCTGGGGCAGCGGGCGCGACAGCGTCATCACGCGGCGATTCACGTCGTACTTGAACTTCGACGTCGATCCGCGCGGCGACTCCACGACGACGTAGAGCGTGTCGTCGGCGGCGAAGGACGGGAGCGTCAGCAGGTCAGTCACAGCGTGCACGCATGCAATGCGCGTGCGCCGTCCGAACTCCTCATCTGTTCGATCAATTCTCTCCCCGTGGCTCGCTGCGTGCAACCAAACGCCTGAGGTGCGGTTGATCAACCACGAAGCTCACGAAGGCACGAAGAGCCCAAATGATTTCTCTTCGTGATCTTCGCGGCCTTCGTGGCTAAAGAACTGAGGTATATGGCGTATCGTCTACGACGGCAGGAGACGATTGCACAGGGCCTGCGGCGGCTCGCCAGAAAAGAACTGCGCGCCGCGCACGGCGAGCTGCGGCGTGCCAATCCTCCTCGTGAAGAGGCGATCCACGAGGGGCGAAAGAGCGTGAAGAAGGCTCGCGCCATCGTTCAGCTCATCGATGCCGATGGTGGGAGCGGGTTGGCCGGGAGCCGGAAACGACTCGGCCGCGTCAATCGAATATTGTCCCGCCTGCGTGACGCGGACGCGATGATCGAAATTCTGACGAAGCTCAGGGACCACGACGCCCGACTGTTCAGCGAGCACACGTTCGCGCGCGTGCGCCGCCGGCTCTTGTCGAACAAACGGTCGGCGATGGAAGCCGCCGGTCGCGATGGCGCATGGAAGAAGGTCGATCGACAGCTCCGCAAGCTTCGACGCGCCGCGAAGCGATGGCGGCCGGCACACCGGCGATTCGGCGCGCTCGCACCCGGCATCCGTGCCGCACACAGACGCGGACGCAAGGCGATGGCACGCGCCCAGAAGACGCAGCGGGCGGCCGATTTCCACGACTGGCGCAAGCAGATGAAGACGTTGTGGTACCAGTTGCGGCTCCTGGAAGAGTGTGGTCCGGCCATCCGGCGAGACGTCGCGGCGCTTCACCGCGCGGAAAGCGAGCTCGGGGACGATCACAATGTCGTCGTGCTGTGCGCAGAGTTGTGGAAGGACTCATCCGTGTGCGGCGGCCCCCTCGCTCTCAGTCGCCTGCGGCAGTCCGCTGATCGCTATCAATGTGAATTGAGGAGAAAGGCCGTCGCCAGCGTGCAACGCATCTACGCCCGAACATCCGGCGACTGTGTGCGCGGCGTCAAGCGCGCGTGGAAAGGGTGGCAAAAACGCGGCGGCACGAGGCGCGCTGAACGCCCTCGACGCGCGGCTGTATAACGTAGAAAGATAGATGCCACGATGATTCCCAACGCCGACGTCCTCATCGTCGGGGCAGGCCCCACCGGTCTGGTGTTGGGCCTGTGGCTCTCGCGGTTGGGCGTGCGGGTGAGAATCGTCGACAGGACGGCCGAGCCGGGGACGACGTCGCGCGCGCTCGCTGTGCAGGCACGCACGTTGGAGTTGTACCGCGCGATCGGTCTCGCGGACGAGGTCGTCGCCCGTGGACGAAAGATGGCCGCCGTCAATCTCTGGGTGGCCAGCAGGCAGACGGCGCACGCGGTGTTCGGCGACATGGGCGCCGGTCTCAGTCCGTTTCCATACGCGCTGATCTTTCCGCAAGACGAGCATGAGCGTCTGTTGATCGATCGCCTCGCCGAGGCGGGCGTCGAGGTGGAGCGGCAGACCGAGCTGGTGGCGTTCGAGGAGGCTGCCGGTGGTGTGATCGCGCGGCTCACACGGGCAAACGGAGCGACCGAGGCGTGCGAGGCCGCCTACATTGCGGGCTGCGACGGCGCGCATTCCACGGTCCGTCAGGCGCTCGCGATCGGTTTCGCGGGCGGCACCTACGAACATCTGTTTTATGTCGCCGACGTCGAAGCGCGCGGCGCGGCGATGAACGGCGAACTGCACGTCGCGCTGGACACGAGCGATTTTCTCGCCGTGTTTCCGTTGAAGGAGAACGGGCGCGCGCGGCTCATCGGGACCGTTCGGGCGAGCGCCGAACAGGGGCACCAAGAGATCTCCTGGCACGACGTGAGCACGCGCGTCATCGAGTGGATGCGCATCGACGTCGAGCGCGTGCACTGGTTCTCGACCTACCACGTCCACCATCGGGTCGCCGATCGGTTCCGCGCGGGTCGCGCGTTCCTGCTCGGCGACGCGGCGCACGTCCACAGTCCAGTGGGCGGCCAGGGGATGAACACCGGCATCGGCGACGCCGTGAATCTCGCCTGGAAGCTTGCGGCTGTCGTGAACGGATGCGCGGATCCATCGCTTCTCGACAGCTATGAGCCGGAGCGCATCGCCTTCGCCCGGCGCCTGGTCGCGACGACCGATCAGGCGTTCACCTACGTGACCAGCAGCCGCCCGATTGCCCGGCGCGTGCGGCTGAATGTCGTGCCGGCGCTGGTGCCGATGATCTTCGCGAGTGCGGCCACGCGGCGCTTCATCTTTCGGACGGTCTCGCAGACGGCGGTGAACTACCGGGGCAGCCGTTTGAGCGAGGGACGCGCGGGATCGGTGTACGGCGGCGACCGTTTGCCGTGGGTGACCACGGACTCGAACGGCGCCGACAACTTCACGCCGCTGACGACCCTCGACTGGCAGGTCCACGTCTACGGCATCGCCGCCCCGGACGTCCAGGCGATGTGTGAGGCGCGGATGTTGCCGCTGCACGTCTTTCCCTGGCGTCCGGCCATGGGTCGTGCCGGCCTCCGGCGCGATGCCGTCTATCTCGTGCGACCCGATGGATACGTGGCCCTGGCGGATCCGGAAGGTCGAGCGTCGGCGGTCATGTCCTATCTCGATGCGCGCAAGCTGACGACGGTGGCTCGAGAGCCCACACGACGCAGCTCGTGAAGTTTTGGACCGTGTTGCAAAATTCGCTTTCTGGCGGGGCCTGTCCGCGAACAGCCCCACCGGGTGCTCGCCGAAACGCGCTTGTCACGGCCCACGGCTCCGCGCCCGGCGGGGCGGCCCCGTTCGCGGCCACCCGCGAGCTCGCGAATGTTGCAACGCGCTCTTAGCACGTTGCGCGAATCAGCTCTCCACCGTGAGATCACGGAAGTCGGAAGAATACAAACGGTTTCTGCTCAGGATTGCACCTCTGTGTCCCCCGTGTCCTCCGTGGTGAGAGCTGGCTCGGTAATTTCGCAACGGACCCTTAGTTAGAAGTTCAGGCTGATGCCGGCGTCAATCTTCCGCATCCCGCTCACTGTTGTCGGGCGTCCAAAAAACGGTGACGTCAACGTGCCGCTGTAGCCGAGATAGTTGGTCTGGTTGGTGAGATTCTGCGCCTGCACGAAGAGCTGCAAGCGGTACCGCGCCGTGCCCTGATCGAACGTCCGGACCTGCGCGCTGTTCCCACCGCCAAAGATCCCGATGCCCGGCGGCAGCGGCGCCATGCGGCCGAAGGCAAATTGATAGGCCGCAAAGAGATTGACGGTGGCTTGGCCGCTGGCCCGGAGCGTGTTGCGTCCGGCGCCAGCCGGCCGATCGTTGAAGACGCCATCGCCGTTGTCGTCGCCACCGGTGAGCAGCGTGTACGCCGGACCAGTGCTGGCGTTCACGTTCAGCGACACCAGCACGTTCCGAATAATCTGATTATTGAAGGCGGCGTTCAACCGGTGCCGCACATCGGCCGCCGCCGGGCCCCATTCGGCGTTCAGGCTGCCCGTCGCCGGAAGGGTGAACGGACCATCCGTATTGTTGTCGAGCGACGCCAGCGTGTAATTGAGGAACACGGTCGTGCGTTTCCAGCTGACACGCGGTCCGTTGAATGCCGGCAGCATGGCGCCAGGATTGACGTTCGCGTCCACTTGCAGCTGGTGTTGGCGCGACGCGGCATCGGAGACGACCTCGACGATGTTTCCAAACGCCGCATCCGGCCGGACGCCGTCCACCGGGATGTTCAGATTGAGACCGCGCGATAATCTCGATCCGCGTTGATAACTGTACGTCGCGGAAATGCGGATCACCTTCAGCAGCCCCTGGTCGATCCCCGTGCTGAACCGCGTGGTGCGCGGTGCGTTGTAGCCGTTCCCGAGCTCGTAACGATTGATCGGCGGCACGACGCCGGTCGAACCCGGATCTGGAAATGTGGGATCGACGATGTTGAGCTCTTGCTGGCGGAAGCCATCCACGCGGAGCGCTTGTTCGTACGTGCCGGTCGGCAGCCAGTCATAGAAGATTCCCGCGCTCCCTCGCAGCGTCGTCTGGCCGCCGGCGAAGGGGGCCCACGTCAGACCAAAACGCGGTCCGACGTCGCTGTAATTATGAACGTGCGTCTGCACTTCGTAGCGCGCACCGGGACTCAACGTCAGATTTTTTCGCACCCGAATATCGTCCTGGACGTAGAACCCACCCTGCAGATTCCGGTACGAAATGTTCGGGTCTCCGATGCGCCGCGTGTAGTTGCTGGGTTGATTCGCGAGATAGGCCTGCAGATTGTCGAACGTGTACGTCCCCAGATAATTCGACGAAGCATCCGAACGATACCAGCCGCCGTCGAGCAGCAGCCCGGTGCGCAAGGAGTGTTTGCCGAGCACGTAATCGAGGTCGGACCCCAGGTTGATCCTGCGCGAATGGTCCCCACCCGATAGCTGCGCGCCACCGCTGGTGAAGGCATCGAGGACGCGAATGGTCGGCGCGTCGGTGGCCGAGTGCGTGTCGGCGTCGGACACAAAGAATTGCAGCCGCGTGCGCCAGACCGCCCGCCGCCCGATCGGACCGATGTGCTGAATGCGCAGATTGCTGACGTTGCTCTCCGTGGAATAGGCGCGCGCCGCCTCGTCGTAGCCGCCGACGCCAAGGTTGTCGTTCGTCACCCGACTCAGGTTGTATGCGACGCGCAGCGTTTGATCGAGCGTGAGCGCGTAATCCATCTGTCCGTTGACGAACAGATTGTCTCTTGGGGCCTTGAGGCCAAGCGCCACCGCCTGCGTGCCATTGGGCAGCGCGACATTCAGGTTGGGCGTATCGTACGAGCTGGTGCCGAACACGTTGAGATTGAACGAGCTCTTCTCTTTGATCAGCGTGCCGCCCACTCCAAAGCCGTAATTGACGTTCTGCTCGGGGCCTTTGACCGGCACGAAGGGGCTGCGTCCGCTGAACGATCCGTCGCGCGCGCGCAACGTCGAAAAATAGCGAAGGGGACCGAGGCCCGGCTGCGTGATGATCTCGATGGACACACCACCGGCGCTGTGGTTCTCCGCCGCAAACTGGTCGCGCGAGATGCGGATCGACCGGATCTGCGCCTTCGCAGGCAACGCCCCTCCTTCGAAGCCGTCGATGCGGATGACGGCGCCCGGGCCGGCCATGTCCTGCAGCTGCTGTTGCAATTGCGTCGGGTCATCCGACAGCGCTTCGATCTCGTCCCGGGTCAGCACCGTTCCGAACGTATTGGCGCGATCGGCTGCCGCTTCCTGGCGATCCTGAGCGACGGTGACCGAGCTCTCGACCTTCGGAATCGGCAGCACCGCGACCGCCTTGTTCTCGCCGCTGCGCACGCGGACATCGTTCAAGAGTCGCGTGTCGAATCCTGGAAACTCGGCTTGGATCGTGTAGCGCCCCGGCGTCAGGCCTGCAACGGTGGCAATGCCGCTGTCGACTGTTTTGACTGGCGCGATCGTGGGGACGTCCGCCGCGTGCTCCGCCGCGGTGACGGTGACGGTGGCGCCGACGATGACGGCGCCGCTCGGATCCACAACCGTCACGCGCAGCGTACCGGCGGCGGGCGCTTGCGCGACGGCGTGCGCTGCGAAGGGCCCCAACGTCAGCGCCAGGCCTGCTACGGCGAGTGCGAGTGCCCGCAGCACCGCGTGAAAGGTGGCGCGCATTATTTTCGAGCCTCGAACTTTCGCGGGTCGATCTTGGGATTGATGCGGATCCGATCGAACGTGGTCTCCTCGATCGTGTCGCCGGCGATCGCCCGCCTGAGACGGAACGGCCATTTCAAGCCATCGACATCCCGGAAATCGCCGTAGTACATCCGGTAGTCAATCGGTTTCGCCTGGGTCAGCGCTCGTCGTCTGAGCGTGGCGATCGCTGCGGCGTACTCGTCGCGCTCCTTCTGACCGGCGGTCGCCGCGGGCGGCGCCGGTGCGTCCACGATCACTGCACCGGGTGGAACGGGGCTCGGCATCGGCTGCCCGGGAATTCGGAGTACGACGTTGGTGGCCGGCACCTGCCACATCAGCATCACGGGCAGATGTGTGTCGCGTTGCACGACGAACCGCGCCTTGAAGTTTCCGGGGCCCGCGACGTCGAGGATGTCGGCCTTGCCTTCTGGCGCCTCGCCCTGAGCCGCATACGTGAAGGTCAGCGGATAACTGGGAAATGAGGTCGCGAACACTCCGAGGGTCAAGCGGACGAAATCCTGCTTGACGTTGGCGACGCGCTGCTGCGACGGGCTGAGAGGTGGTGGTCCGCCGCGGCCCGCGCCCTCTGACGGCGGCGCGCCGCCGCGTCCCCCATTCGGCGGAGGCGGATCACCCGCCCGGCCGGCGCCGGCGGCTGGCGGTCCACCCGCGCGCCCGGCGCCGGGTGGAGCGGGCGGAAACTGAATCAGGTTGTCGCCGTTGAATCCGAGCGTCGTTGGATCAGTGTCTTGCGCGGGGAATTCGTCGATGCGCACGAACTTGTCGGGCAGCTCGCAATTGATTTCGAACTCAATCGGCACCAGGTTGTTGCCGCGCACTTGCCGAGTCCGTCCGGTGGCGGTGAAGCTCTTGACCGCAGACAGCTTCTTCTCGCCCCCAAGCGCCTCTCGCGCGGCGGCGAGCACCTGGCTGGCGTCGATGGCCTGGCCGTGGACGGTGGCATACAACGTGGCGGCCAGTGCCGCCACACCCGTGGCATACCGCAACTCGCGCATCGTCTGGTCTCCGTAGAAAGGCCGGCCCGTTTGAGCTTAGACGGAGCGGCAGACCGTGTGGTTCGGCCGCGTCTTGCCACGCTTAGACACCAAAATCGCCTGATTGGTTGGGTGGGCGGGGACGGTCGTGATTATCGGCCGAGCAGCAGTCCGATGGCGATGCCCAAGCCTTGATGCGTCGCGCCATCACGCGTCGTCAGCTCATATCCGGGCTCGACATACCACCCGACGTTCTTTTGCGGCCAGAACATGAAATCGAGCACGCCTTCGACGCCCCAGAATGTCGCATGATCGGGACCGGTGGCGTGCACGATCTCTGGTCCCACACCGATCATGAACTCGAACGCGCGCGAGAATTGCCAGGGCTTCTTGAACAGGATGTCGACGGGCACTTCCGTACTGCTGTCGGACCGAATCGCGGTCACGCCGACTTCCAGTTCGAGCCAGTTCTCGATCGGGGTCACTTCAAACGCCACCGCGCCGCCGGGATGAAACCCTTCGGCCCGCGACCAGTCGCCCGCGGCGCCAAGCTCGAACACGATCGAATGCTCGTCTTCATCGGACGCGGTTGCCTGCGGCGTCCTCGGCGCCTGGGCGGCGGCCGTCTTCGCCGTGCCCAACAGAGCCATTCCCAGCACGACGATCCCACCGGACCTCACGATTGATAGTCGCGTCACAGTTCTCTCCTCGCGGACGCACGCTGGCGCCTTCGTCCATCGTTGACGAATGAATTTTCAACGGGGGATCGGATCGATTCCAGAAATGAAAACGATGACCACCGCAAGCGCGCAGCCGAGGACTCGACGCACACGCGAAGTATAGGCGATGTTCACCTGGTGGGCCGTCACCGCCCAGGCGTGATGGATTCTGATTCAGCTGGCTGAGGCGCGCGATCCTGTCGCGGATGACGCACCATCCACGGCACGAGGACGAGCAGGCAGAACAGCAGCCAGGCGACGAACAGCAGCAGGTCAAGCGACCAGTTTCCGCGAAGTGTGATCCGCCGCATCCTGCGACGAGACCCTCGGTAGACCTTGCCTGGTCTGACAGCGCCGCCACGGTCCTGCCTCGTCGTGTCTGTCCGCATCTCGACTTCAGAGAACACGACTCGGGTCCTGCCCGTCGCAGCGTTTTCAACAGAACGTCGCGTCAATCGTGCAAACGGCGGTTTCCAGGCGATGAGCGGCCAAGTGCGCGCGAGGCGTCACAACCGGAGGAAGCGCTCGCGCAATACGCGAGATTGCAGGCGGCTCACCCGAAGCTTCTGCCCGTTGCTGAGAATCGCGACGTGCGTGCCTCCCGGCATGACGCCCACCTTGGAGATCACGTCGATGTTGGCCAGTGTCCCGCGACCGAGCCGGATGAACCGCGCAGGGGCGAGGCGCGTTTCGAGATCCTTGAGGCGATACGTGATCGTGAACTTGTCGTTGGTCACCGTCACCAAGTGCAGGAGCTCCCCCTCGGCGACGATCGACGCGATCTGCTGAACGGGCACGAGCGCGATCTCGTCTCGTCGACGCACAGGGATCCGCTCGAGATACGGTCCTCTGGCGGCGGTTTCGTACGCCTCGATCGCGGTGCCCACTCGCGTCCGCTGCTCGTCCACGATTTCCGCGTGCTCGATCCGCTCCTGCGCCCGGTTCAAGGTCGCTCGCAGGCGGCTCTTGTCGACCGGCTTCAGCAGATAGTCGACGGCGTTCACCCGCCCGGCGCCGCGCCGATATCTGAAGTCCGTGAACGGGCGACGCGATGGGCACGAACGGTCCAATTCGACGAACGAGTGGGCGACAGTGTCGAACGGAGGCGGGCGGCCGCGGAGGACACGAACCGGCGCGCGAGCTGCACCCGTGCCGATGCCTATCAGGCCATGGGCGCAAGTCGACACTGTGGCTGTTTCTCTGCGTCTCGCAGCCCGTGGACGGACGCCTGATACGGGCTGCTATCCACTCGTTGGCCAATGCTGGCCATTCACGAGATCTGGCCAACCATCCGTGTGGTTGTGGTCGTGGGCTTGGTCGTCGGCTGCTAGTGTGCTCCGGATGAAATGGTTCGAGCAGAAGGTCCGTTCTGCTCGCGAAAGAGGTGTTATGCGTATTCGTGTGCGAGGATTTGCACCAGGCATTGCGGCGTGCCTGGTGGCTCTTGTCTTGTTGGTGAGCGGAAGCGCCAGTGCTCAAAGCCTCGGCGGCGCGGGCACGGTGCGCGGCACGGTCAAGGATCCCACCGGCGGCGTGATGCAGGCGGTTGAGGTCAAGATCGGCAACCCGGTCACCGGGTTCTCCCGCACGACGACCACGGACGCGTCCGGCAAGTACGTGTTCAGCAACCTGCCGCCCAACCCGTATCACGTGTCGGTTGCTGCGCAAGGATTCCAGGCGCTCGAGCGCGACGTGGACGTGCGGACCGCTGTGCCGATCGACCTCGACCTTGTTCTCCAACTGGAAGGCGCCACGAGCACCGTGCAGGTCGTCGGCCACGCCGAAGACCTCGTGGAACGCGATCCGACGGCTCACACGGACATCGACCGAAGCCTGATCGAAAAGATGCCGCTCGAATCCTCGTCGGGCCTGAATCAGGTCATTACGCTCGCGTCGCCCGGTGTCGTGGCCGATTCCAACGGCTTCTTCCATCCGATCGGCGACCACGCGCAAACACAGTTCTCGATCGACAACCAGCCGATCACCGACCAGCAGAGCAAACTGTACTCGAACCAGATCTCTCAGGATGCCGTGGAGTCGATGGAGATCATCACAGGTGTCGCGCCTGCCGAGTACGGTGACAAAACCAGCCTCGTGGTCCACATCGTCACGAAGTCCGGTCTCGATCAGACCAAGCCGGTTGGCACCGCCTCGGTCGGATACGGCTCGTTCAAGAGCCCGACCGGTGAGTTCAATATGGGCGCCGGTTCAAGTAAGGTCGGCGAGTTCATCTCCTTGTCCGGGATGCGCACCGATCGGTTCCTCGATCCGCCAGAATTCACCGCGCTGCACGATACCGGCAACGGCCTGTCGCTCTTCAACCGCCTCGACTTTCATCCGGACGACATCAATTCGCTGCACCTCAACATTCAGGCGGCCAAGTCGGGCTTCGATGTGCCGAACACGTACGATCAGATTGCCCAGACGCAGCACCAGAACATCAACTCGTTCAACATCGCGCCTGGCTATACGCGCGTCATCGGATCGAAGACCCTGTTCACGGCCAATGGATTCGTCCGCCAGGATCATCTGACGTACCAGCCGAGCGCGGATCCGTTCGCCGACACGCCCGCCACGATCAGTCAGGATCGCAAGCTGACCAATTACGGCGTCAAGGCCGACGTGTCGTACACGACGGGCAATCACAACGTGAAAGTCGGCGGCTCGGTCAGCGCCACGAAGCTCCACGAGAATTTCACCCTCGGCGTCACCGACGATACGGACCCGACGTTTGCAGGCCCTGACGGCAACTTCGATCCGACATTCGCGCCGTACGATCTGTCAGCCGGCGGATCGCCGCTCGTCTACGACCAGTCCGGGACGATCAAGCAGCAGGCGGCCTACATTCAGGATGACATCAAGGCCGGCGATGCGACGATCAAGGCCGGGTTGCGCCTCGATCACTACGACGGGCTCACCACGAAGACGGAGCTCCAGCCGCGCGTCGGCGTGTCGTACGCAGTTCCCGGTCCGGGAACCGTGCTTCGGGCATCCTACGGGCGGACCATGGAAACGCCGTACAACGAGAACCTGCTGCTGTCGGCCGGTGTCGGCTTGAATGGGCTGTTTGGCGTGGGCGCGCCGCCGCCGCCTGGTGTTCGTAACGAGATCGAGGTCGGCGTCCAGCAGGCCATCACCCGTTGGGTTGTGGCCGACTTCGGCTATTTCAACAAGCACACAGAGAACGGCTACGACTTCGGCGTCCTCTTCAACACGCCGATCGCGTTCCCCGTCGCGTGGGACCACTCGCGGATCAATGGATTCACCGGCCGCGTGAATCTCGTCGAGCACGGCGGGTTCAGTGCGTTCTTCGTGATGGCGCACACCAACGCCATCTACTCGCCGCCTGGAGTGGGCGGCATTCTGCTCGAGCAGCCGGCTGGCGACTTCCGGATCGACCACGATCAGAAATTCAACTCGACCACCAACCTGCAGTATGTCTTCGAGAAGCGGCTGGGCGCGTGGGCGGCGTTGTCGTGGCGGTACGATTCGGGCCTCGTCGCGGGTTCGGTCGGCAGTCTCGAGGACGCACTCGGCCTGACGGCGGATCAGCAGGCGGCGATCGGCTTCTCGTGCGGCGGCAACGCCGCGAGCCTTGGCCATCAACTCACGGGCGCGGACTGCACGCCGTCGAACTACATGGCGAGTCGTCTCCGGATTCCCGCCGAAGGGACTGAGGACGATGTGACGAATCCGCCGCGAATCGCACCGCGCAATTTGTTTGATCTCGGCCTCGGCGTCGACAACCTCTTCCAGGGAGAAAAAGCGAAGGTCCGCGTCCGTTTCAGCGTCATCAACCTGACCAACAAGGAAGCGCTGTACAACTTCCTCTCGACGTTCAGCGGCACGCACTTCGTGACACCGCGCGCCTATCAGGTGAACGTGGGCGTCACCTTCTGATCAGCTCAGTTGTTGCCGGCGGGCCCGATTCCGGCCCACCGGCAACAGCCCTGCACCTGTTCCAGATGGCCACGCGCGGTGGAGCGCGCTCGAGAACAATCTCCGTCACAACTTCGTTGCAACAGGCTATTATCCTCAGGCCGTCACCCCTGCAGTTTGCGGATAGGTCTGGCCGCGCGCGACACGCTCGGCTAGAACCTTCGCGAGGTAGCGCTCGGCTAAAGCTTTCCCGCCTCCGCTCGCTTTCCGTTCGCGCGAGCTTCGGCGAGGCTCGCCGAAGCGCCTTCGGCGCGAAGGCGGCGCGCTACCGATCCGCAAACGGCTCCGTTAATCGCCTTGAGGGCTAACGAGTGAATCGCATCCATCGTCTTCTGCTGTCGATTGCGCTGTTGACCGCGATCGCGCCCGTCGGCGCCACTGGTGCGTCCGGTTCGGGATCCATCGCCATTTCCAACAGCGGTCCGATCCTTCAGGACTTCAACACGCTGGCAAGCAGCGGTACCACGTCAACGGCGCTGCCGGCTGGCTGGTATCTGACGGAGATCGGAACGGGCGCGGCCGCGGACGGCGCCTATGTCGTCGGCACAGGATCGAGCAACTCCGGCGGCGCATATAGCTTCGGCGCCGCTGCGGCGACCGACCGCGCGTTGGGCAGCGTCGGCAGCGGCAGCGTGACGCCCATCATGTTCGGCGCCAAGTTCACGAACAACGGGTCCGGTCCGATTACGGCAGTTGCGATCTCGTTCGATGGCGAAATGTGGCGCCGCGGCCAATCGACGCCCAACGGCGACGGGCTCACGTTCTCGTACAGCACCGCGGCCTCGGATCTGACGACAGGGACGTTCACCAACGTTGTCGCTCTGAACTTCGCCTCTCCCGGTAACGCGTGCCAGAGTGTCGCCGGGGCGACGGACGGAAACTCCGCCGCGTGCCGCGCCTCGATCAGTGGCAGCATCACGGGTCTGTCCGTGAATCCGGGGTCGTCGATTTGGATCCGGTGGACGGATACCGACACGCTCGGTTCCGACGACGGGGTCGCAGTCGACAACGTCAGCGTGACGGCGACGTTCAGCTCGGACCCAACGCCACCAACCGCGACGGGATCGGCTTTGCCGAACCCAGCCAATCCCGGACAGCAGATCAATCTGAGCGGCACAATCTCGCCGGGTTTCAATCCACTGTCTCAGAGTTACACGGTGACCTGCGACCTCAGTTCGATCGGCGGATCGAGCAATCAGGTCCTTCCCAATAACGGCGCCACCTTCACGGCTGCGGTAGATATTCCAAGTCAGGCGCCTCTCGGCGCCTCGACGCTGCGGTGCTCGGTGGTGGACGATCAAGCGCGCTCCTCGCTTTTCAGCATCGGTGAGACGATCCTGCTTCCGTTGAATGCGAGCTGCGGCGCGACCGCCACGCCGGTCAGCTCGATTCAGGGGGCAGGACCGTTGAGTCCGCTGACCGGGCAGACCGTCGATGTAGAAGCTGTGGTGGTCGGCGACTTTCAGGGCGCGGGTGGACTCTCGGGCTTCTACATCGAGGCGCCCTCGGGTGAACAGGACGGCGATCCCGCGACGTCGGAGGGCCTGTTCGTGTTCAGCTCGGCGCCCGTCAGTGTCGGCGATCGAGTCCGCGCGCGCGGCCAGGTCTCCGAGTTCGCGTCCAGCACCGGATCAGCCGTCTCGCACCTCACGGAACTGAGTGCCGTCTCCAGTGTCCAGGTCTGCCGATCGAACGACGCGTTGCCCACGCCCATCGATGTCGCGCTGCCGATTGACGATGCCTCGCAGTGGGAACGTTATGAAGGCATGCTGGTCCGCTTCAACCAGCAGCTTGTCGTCACCGGCAATTTCAGCCTGGGGCAGTTCGGCCAAATCGACCTGGCACCCAGCGTTCTGTATCAGCCGACGCAGCAGACCGGCGACGTGGCCGCATGGGCGGCGGCCACCGACCTCGTCCGCCGTAGCCGAATCGCATTAGATGATGGCAGCACGCTGTCTGGCGCCGGCCTGAACGGCGGCACAGTCGCTCCGTATCCTTCTCCCGGTCTGAGCGACTCGAACACGCTGCGCGTGGGCGCACTCGTCAACTCGAACGGGGAGGATGCACCCGCTCCACTGGTCGGCATTCTCGACGATCGCTTCGGCTCCTATCGCATCCAACCGATCTCCGCGGTGACGTTTTCAAACGTTTCCAATCCGCGACCCGACACGGCGGCGGTGGCCGCTGCCGCAGGGGCGCGCTTCAGAATCGTCAGCGCCAACGTCCTCAACTTCTTCACCACGTTGGGGAGTCGCGGCGCGGCGACCGCCGAAGAACTGACGCACCAGCGCGCGAAGATCGTGGCGGAGTTGAGCCGGGCCGGTGGGGATGTGATCGGTCTCAGCGAGCTGCAGAATTTTGCCAACGGTCAGACGAATGGCGGGACCTACACCAACGCCGCGATCGCCGATTTGACGTCTGCGCTCGCCGCCGCCACGGGCAGGAATTATCGATACGTCGACACCATCGACTCCGCCAACCTCGCCAGCGGCAACACAGTGACGGACAACGGCACTGACGCGATTCGCAGCGGCTTCGTGTACGACGCGAGCACCGTCACGCCGGTCGGCTACGCCGCGCTCTACAATCAAAACGACCAGAACCGTCCAACGCTCGCGCAGACATTCGAGCCGGCGACCGGCATTCACCCCGAGCAGCAGACGTTCACGGTCGTCGTGAACCATTTCCGTTCGAAGGGCTCGGCGTGCGGCCCCGGCAACGACGATATCTATCAGGGCAACTGCAACGGGATGCGCCTCTCGATGGCGAACAACGTCGCCTCGTGGCTCGACGGCAATCCCACATCGGATCCAGCAGGCGTGAATCGCAGATACTGTCGTCATCGGCGATTTCAACACGTATTTCGGCGAGGATCCGATTCAGGCGCTGGTGGGGAGCGGCGGCTACACCAACCTGATCAATCTGCTGCTCGGACCGAACGCCTACTCCTACGACTTCGATTCACAGGCGGGTTACCTTGACCACGCGCTCGTCAATGCCGCAGCGCTCCCCTTGGTGAAGAACGTGAGGGAGCTCCACATCAACGCTGATGAACCGGCGGCGCTGGAGGCGCTCGACAGCGGCGTGAAGAGCGCGGCCGCCCGCGTCGCGTACTTTGGACCCGATGAGTTCGCCGCCTCGGATCACGACCCGATCGTCGTCGGATTCAATCCGCTGCTCGGTGATTTCAACGACGACGGCGTCCTGGACGCCAAAGACAGGACGGCGCTGCTGCACGCGATCGACCACGGGAGCAGTGCGCCCGACAGCATCGACCGGCGGATGGATATGAACCGGGATGGCGTGGTGACGCAGGAGGACTTCCTGATTTGGCAGAGCGTGTTCATCGCCTGGCAGCAAGGCCGGAAGTGAACATGGGGCCTCGCTGAGCGAGTAGAGTAGAAGGTAATGAGCAAAGCCGTCCGCCTCATTGCCTTCCTCCTGCTCGTGTTGCTGCCCTCGGCGCCGAGCGCTCGTCAAACCGCGATCTCGGAGCCAGACGTCGTCCGCGCGACGCTCGATAACGGTCTCCGAATCGTGATCATTCGCGATCGGCTGGCCCCGGTCGTGACGGTCCAGAGCAACTATCTCGTGGGCGGGAATGAGACGCCGGCGGGCTTCCCGGGAATGGCCCATGCGCAGGAGCACATGGCGTTCCGAGGGTGCGCGGGTGTATCAGCCGATCAGACCGCGGCGATCTTCGCGCAGCTTGGCGGCTTCGGCAACGCCGACACGCAGCAGAACATCACGCAGTACTTCACGACGGTGCCGGCCGCCGACCTCGACGTCGCGCTTCGCCTCGACGCCGCGTGCATGCAGGATGTGGACGATTCGCAGACCGAGTGGGAACACGAGAAGGGCGCGATCGAGCAGGAAGTCGCCCGCGATCTGTCAGAGCCCACCTACAAATTCCTGACGCGTCTGAATGAAGACCTGTTTTCCGGCACACCGTACGCGCACGATGCCCTGGGCACTCGCGAATCGTTCGAGGCGACGACGGGCCCGATGCTCAAGACGTTCTACAAGAATTGGTACGCGCCCAACAACGCCATCCTCGTCGTGGCCGGCGATGTCGATCCCTCCGCGGTATTGAAGCGCGTCAAAGAGCTGTACGGGAGCATCGAACGCCGTCCGCTGCCGCCGCGCCCTGACGTGACTCTGCGGCCCGTGAAGCCGGAAACCTTCACGCTCGACAGCAACCTGCCGTACACGCTGGCATTCATCGCGTATCGCATGCCCGGCACCGACAGCGCCGACTACGCCGCCGCTCGGGTTCTCGCCGACGTCCTGGCCAGCCAGCGCGGCGATCTGTACGCACTCGTGCCGGCGGGCAAGGCGCTCGAAACGCAGTTCGAGCTTGCCGAAACGTATCCAAAGGCGAGCGTCGGGTTCGCGGTCGGCGTGCTGCCGGCCGCGACTGAGCCCTCCGCAATCGTGGCGAGCATGACGGCCATCGTGTCGGGTTACGCGCAAAAGGGGCTGCCGCTCGAACTGGTCGACGCGGCGAAGCGGAGCGAGATTGCCTCGGCGGAGTTCGAGCGCAACTCGATTCCGGACCTGACCGCCACATGGTCTCAAGCGCTGGCCGCCGAGGGTCGTCAGTCGCCTGACGAGGACGTCGAAGCCATTCGACGCGTGACCGTCGCAGACGTGAACCGCGTCGCCAGACAGTATCTGGTTGGCGACAACTCGATCACGGCGACGCTGGTTCCGAAGCCGTCGGGCGAGCCGGTGTCATCGAAGGGATTCGGCGGCGGCGAACAACTTACGTCCGCGCCGACCAAACCGGTCACGCTGCCGTCCTGGGCGGAATCGGCGTTGTCCTCTCTGCAGATTCCCAAGTCAACGCCGACGTGGACCGATGCCACGCTGCCGAACGGCATCCGCCTCATCGTCAACACCGAGAAAACGAGTCCCACGATCACCGTGCTCGGCAATATTCGACACGAGCCGCGCCTGCAAACACCGGCGGGGAAGGACGGCGTCGGCGACGTGCTCGGCGAGCTCTTTTCTTACGGCACGAAAACGCTTGATCGGTTGGCATTCCAAAAAGCGCTCGACGACATCGCGGCGAACGAGACCGCGGGCTACGATTTCTCGCTCAAAGTCCTGAAGGGGGATTTTTCGCGCGGCGTCGAGCTGCTCGCCGACAACCTGCTTCAGCCCGCCCTTCCCGCTGAGGCATTCGCGGTAGTCAAACAGCAGACCGCCGAGTTTGTCGACGGCGAAATGAAAAGTCCCGGCCACCGGGCGGACCGCGCACTTCGGACCGGACTGCTGCCAGCCAATGATCCCGGATTGCGGGAGGCGACCCCGGACACCGTCTCCGTGCTCACCCTCGACGATGTGAAGCGGTATCACGCCGAGACGTTCCGGCCGGATCTCACGACGATCGTCGTGATTGGCGACATCACCGCAGAAGACGCGAAGGCGGCCATCACAAAATGGTTTGGCGGCTGGAAGGCGTCCTCGCCCAAGCCGCTGCTCGATTTGCCGTCGGTGCCGCCGAATGCCGCCGCCGAAGTCGCGGTGCCGGATCCGAGCGCGGTGCAGGCATCAGTGGTGCTTGCGCACGAAGTCGGCCTGACGCGCTTCGATCGCGACTACTACGCGCTCCAACTGGGCAATCACGTTCTTGGCGGTGGGTTTTACGCCACCCGGCTCTATCACGATCTGCGTCAGGAAGCGGGGCTGGTGTACACGGTCGACGACGATCTCACGTCGAACAGGACGCGAAGCGTCTATACCGTCAGCTACGGATGCGACCCGCCGAATGTCTCGAAGGCGCGCGATTTGATCGTGCGCGACCTGCGGTCGATGCAAACGACGAATGTGACCGCACAGGAGCTCCACCAGGCCAAGGCGCTGCTGCTGCGTCAAATGCCGCTTCGTGAATCGAGCGAGGAGGCCGTCGCCGGCGGTCTGCTCTTCCGGGCGCAGATCGGCTTGCCGCTCGATGAGCCGGCACGGTCGGCCGAACGCTACTTTTCGATGACGGCGGATGAAGTCCGGGCGGCGTTTGCCAAATGGATTCGCCCTGACGCCTTCGTTCAGGTCGTCAGGGGGCCGGCTTCGCCTTAGAGCAGCGGCTCCGAATCACCACGAAGGACACGAAGGTGAGACCGACGGACGTAGCGCGAAGGCTTTAGCCGAGCGTCTCGATCACGCGTATCAGGGGACGCGCGTCACCTGCGTCGTCCAGGTGCCGTACATCGAGTTCGGGAGCAGGAAACACGTGCGTCCAAATGCCGTGTCGCTCCCCGTGTCCGGAAGGTGTTCCGACGCGTCAGGAAAGTCTCCGAGCTGATCGCCGATGAATACCAGCACGCGCATCGGCACACCAGGCCACGAACAATCGCCCGCGCCGGTGACGACCTCGTGACGCCGCTGCGCCTTCGTGTGCGTCGGCGTGCGCTGGCCACAGAGGCGGTCGCGATCGTCCCACAGACCGACCTTGCGCAGATTGTCGCGCGTGGCGTCCATGAGCGAGGCGTCGCGATTCGTGATCCACGCGACGTGTCCAGCGGCTTGACGAACGAGCGTGACGAACGTCACCGTACCCGGGACCGCCGCCGCCTGGCGCCGGACGACCCACGCGCTCCACGACGCGCTCTCGAACGGCAGTCCATACGCGGCGCGTTCGAGTTGGTAGGTCGAGTTGTCGAGCGCCGTCTCGTCAACATCGAGGACCACAGTCCACGACGCCCGCGCGCTGTCGGCCGCCGCGCGCGTCACGGCATCGCCGGCAAGACGATACGTCTGGCGGGCAAGCGCCGCATACTCCTCGCTGTCACGCATGTATTTGATGCCTGTCTCATGAACCGGCATCATCTGTTGCGCCGCCAGCGCTGTCGAACACACGAGGACGAAGGCCAGACCGATCCGTGAAGTCATCGGCGATCCACGACGAAAAGTCATGCGACTGGAATGTTTCGGGGCAAGATCTTCAGTCCGGCCGCTCGAGGCGGACGGACTGTTGTGAGGAGGGTATCACTGGATCACCACGAAGGGCACGAAGGACACGAAGGTGACTGTTGAACGGCGGCCCGATACCAGCGATACGGCGAATCGAAATCTGCTCTAGCAGCCGAGAGCGCCCGGATCGTCGTGACACGGGCGCTTCGGCCGCTGCTGCCGTTGATCAGAAGGCCAAACGGACGCCGAGTCGTGCGACCCGCGGCGCGAGGATGGCAATGGGACTCCCGAACAGCGGCCCGACGTTGTTGTTGATGGTCGTCTTGGCGTCCTGATTCAGGAGATTGAACACATCCACCATCGCCTCGATCTCCCGGGCTTGTCCGAACCGGAAGATCTTCGAACCTCTCACGTCCCACAACGCCACGTTGTCGAGCCTCGTCGTGCCGACCGGCTCGGCCAGGACGCTCACGGTCCCCTGGTTCAGACCGACGACCGTGTTGAGCTTTTGAACGGGCTGACCGGTGAAATAGCGGAAATTCGTGCTGAACGTCACATCGCGCGGAAAGACGTACGTGCCAATCAATTTGACCACGTAGGTGCTGTCCATCCCGATGTACGCGTTCTGGCGATTGAGGTTCGCGTTCGGGTTGTTGAAGTCATCGTTCAGACCGTTGTCGAAGACGCCCTTGTCGCGGCCGATCGTGAACCCGCCGATCAGCTGCCACCGGTCGGCCATCCGCTTGGTCGCCGTGAACTCGACGCCGTGGTAGGTGTCCTCCAGGCCGTCGATATTGGTGATGACCCGCTGCGCCAGAGCGAGTGTGGACACGTCCTGGTTGTAGACCGTCACCGGCTGGCCGTCGCCCCCGGCGACGGTGATCGGCGTGTACGCGCTCGGGGGGACCGCCACGTTGATCCCGCTGAAGCGGCGGCCATTGTGCCGGTAGTAGTACGTGACGCCGGCCGAGAGGTTCCGCAGCAGCTCGTGATCCACGCCCACATTGATCTCGTCCGAGTAGGGTTGTTTGAGGCTCGGATCGATCGTGTTCACCCGGCCGCCGTACGGGCGCGTCGGCGGGCCGAGCTCGCTCAACTGTGCGAGCCCGTCGGCGTTGGTGTCGGTCCAGCTCCGGTAGTCGCCTCCGAGGTCGTTGGGATTGACCTGCTGCACCAGTCGCGTGCCTTCCTGCACCATGAACCGGCCGTAGAACGCCTTGACGGCGGTTTTGCCGTCGCCGTTCACGTCGTAGGAGGCGCCCACCCGCCACAATCCGCTGTTCCAGTTCGGGACGTCGTCAAGCTGACCGAACGTCTGGGCCGGGAAAAAGTCGTTGGCCGGCCGCGACTGCGGGGGCGCAGAGCCGACGAGCCGCTCGAAGCGTCCGCCGACGTTGAGGGTGAGACGCCGGTTGATCACCCACGAGTCCTGCGCGTACAGCGCGATGGTGTCGATGTAGTTCTTCCCGGTGATGGGGGTGTTGTAAGTCTGGACCTCCAACGGCGCGCCGTCGAAGTACCGCAGCACGTAGTTGCCGTTGGCCGCGTACTGGTTCTGGTTGAACGCCCGGCCATATTCGAAGCCGGTCTTGACCGTGTGCGAGCTGACGAAATACGACGCGGAAATGTTCGCCTGGTGACGCGTCGCCAGGTTCTCGTAGTCGTACGTGGCGGCGTCGGTGAGCGTGTGCCGGAAGATGTCCTGCCGCGCGAAGTCGTTGGCACCGACCTCCGGCTGGTAATGCAGCGGAAAGATCAGGTGGAGGAATCCGTAGCGCGCGTCGAGGAACAGCTGCGGCGTCAGGAGAGACGTCCACTGGGCCTGTGCGATGTAGGCCGGCTCGATCTGGCGCCACGAGGCTTTTTCCTCGACCAGGTCGGTCGTTGGACGGCGAAAAAATCGGTTCTGGTAGTTGAAGTTGAACTCGCCGCTGATCTTGTTCTTGTCGTTCAGTTGCGTCGTCACCTTGCCGACGAAGTTCGACTGGTGGTTCAGGTCGGGCGCGGGCGAGCCGTCTGGACGCGTAATGCCCAATACCTGAGTGCTGATGTCGAAGCGCCGGAACGAGGAAAAAAACCACGCCTTGTCGCGTTTGAGCGGTCCACCGACGTTGCCGTTGACGTCGTAGATGTAGTTGATCGGGTTTCCCTTCGTGACCCCCTGCGCGCGCAATTCATCCGAGACGTTGTCGCCTTGGAACGACGAATCCTCCCAGTAAGCGCTGGCCCCACCCCTGAACTCGTTGCCGCCCGACTTGGTGACGGTATTCATGTAGACACCGCCCGTGCCGACCTCTGCCGGAGCGCCGTTGGTCATCACGTTGATCTCGGCGAAGCTGTCCTGGTCGAAGTAGAACGCTGTCGCCCCGCCGTTGCCGCCGGGCCAGTTCAGCTTGAGCCCGTTCACGGCGTACTCCTGCTGGCCCGCCGCCGATCCGTGCACGGCCATCCCGCTTTGTTGCGCGCTGCCTGCGCCCCCCACGTTGAAGCCGCTCTCGGTCGATCCAGGGACCTGCTCGACGGTGGACCAGATTTCTCGCGCCTGAGGAATCGCGGTGAGCAGCGAGTTGTCGAAGTTCGTGCCCTTGCTCGTGCTCTTGACGTCGACGGCCGGCGATTCACCCATCACCTGAATGGTCTCGCTGACGGCGGCCACCTTCATCACCTGATCGACCGTGCTGACGACGGCGACGTTGACGCGGATGTCGCGGCGCTCGACGGATCCGAACCCTTGAAGATCGAACTTCAAGTTGTACGCGCCCGGCGGCAGCGCGATGAAGCTGTAGACGCCGCGCTCGTTCGTCACCGTGGTTTGCGGCCGGATAATGGCCGGGCTCTCGAGTGTCACATTGACACCCGGCAGCACGGCAGCCTGCTCGTCAGTGGCGACGCCGGTGATGGTGCCGGTTTGCGTTTGCGCCAGCGCGCGAGAGGGGAGGAGAACGGCGAGCGTCGAGATGAGGACAACACACATTCGAGGGGTGAAGTGGGTCATCGCAACCTCTTGAGGCATTTCGACGAGGGGCAGCTGTCGACTGCCGCGTGGAATGCCTGAAGCGCGCCTTTAGCACATACGAAACTTTAATGTCAAGCACGACACATATTGTGGGGATATCTCCTTTCGATGAAGGGTCATCCGAGCCATCGTGAGCCGATTCCTAGCGCCTGTTCGCGCCTCGTCCCGTGGATCCGATCCGGGCGTTGACTCGCGCCAGCGCGGCCTCCATCGAGCGCTTCAGCTCGGTCCACCGTGCGACAGCGCCCGCGGTCGGGTGGTCTTCACTTTCAGCGACGAAGTTGTATAAGGAGTTCAGCTCTGCGAGAAGCGGCTGCGCGCTGCCGCGCCCACCGCCGCGGCCGCCGCGTCCATCGTCGCCCGCTCCAACCAGCTCACGCTCGAGCGCGTTGAGCTCGGCAGCCGGGTCCGACGGACCGGCTGACGGCGCGACGCCCGACTGCGTGAGGTGAGCGCGCCGTTCGCGGATCGCCGCTGCCGCGCGCTGAACCTGGACGATCGCATCCTGGAGCTCGGCCAGCATATCGGACTGCATCTGAAGATCCTGCGCCGTGACATGCACGCGCGCCAGGCGCGAATCCAGCAGCACTTTCAGTACAGCTGTCTGACTGTTTGGCCCGACCGTGAGCTTGACCTGGTAGGTGCCCGGAGTCACCTTCCGGCCGAGCAGCGCCGTCCGACCGACACTCACGGGGTCGTTGCGCAGATCCCAACTGAATCGATTCAGGCCGGCCACGAGGCGCGGCGTCTTTCCGACGCGCTTCGTCGTATCGAAGATGGAGCGGATCGGTGCGTTACCGGAACCGAGAATCGACAGCGTGACTGGCTCGGTCGGGACCTGGGGAAACGACGCATAAATGATGGCGCCGTCCGGCGGCTCCTCGCCCAATTGGTGCCTGTCGATGCGCGCGCCCGTGTACAGGTCGCGTGCGTTGGCGACACAGCACTCACCGAATACATACGCGTCGTCCGCCTCTTCCGCAGATGTCTGCAGACGATATGTGTCGCGCGGCGGGAACAGATGGGCCGCCGACACGGGCCCTGCCGCGAGCTCACGAAGGGGCGTCACATCATCCAGGATCCAGAACGACCGGCCGTTGGTCGAAAGCACGAGATCGCCTTGGGACACGACGAGATCGGTGACCGGCGTGACCGGCAGGTTCAACTGTAGCGATTGCCACCGCCGGCCATCGTCGACCGAGACGTACATGCCGAACTCGCCGCCGGCGTACAACAACCCTTTGCGCACGGGATCCTCGCGCACAACGCGAAGAAAATGGTTCGCCGGAATGCCGTTGCCGTTGGTGAGCAGGGTCCACGTCTGGCCATAGTCGTCGGTCCGGAAGACATACGGCCGGTAATCGTCGGTGCGGTACGCGGTTACCGTGAGGAACGCGCGGCGTGGATCATGCGGGGAGGGTTCGATGGTGTTCACCAGCCCGAATCGCGGCATGTCCTTCGGCGTCACGTTTGTCCAGTTTGCGCCGTTGTCGCGCGATATCTGCACGAGCCCGTCATCGGTGCCGGCCCAGAAGACGCCCTTCTCCTTACGCGACTCGTCAAGCGCGGTGATGGTTGGCCACGCCCCTCCCTCTTCGGCCGCTCCATCGGCGGCGACGCTCTGCCGGCTCTTGGCGCCTCCCGTGAGATCGGGACTAATGACGACAAAGCTCTGGCCTCCGTCGCTCGATCGGTGCACGACGTTCGAGGCGTTGTAGACATTCTCAGGATCGAGCGGCGACACCACGATGGGCGGCGTGCCGGCAAAGCGATATGTGCCGCCCCGGCCGCCTGCGGTCACGTTGAGCATCCGGATGCGTGGTACCGAGCGATCGTACCGGGTGAGCCGCCCGCCGGGTCCACTCGCGAAGACGATATTCGGATCGCGAGGGTCGACGGCGACGGCCGCGCCTTCGTATCCCCCGACGGCATACCAGTGCTGCAATTGGAGGTGCTCGCCGAAATTGGCCGAACGGCTTGGCAGCGACAGGGCATCGTACTGATCCTGCTGCGAGCCATAGACGCGATAGGGCACCTGATCATCGACGGTCACTCGATACATTTCACCCGTGGGCTGATTCAGTTGCGACGACCAGGAGCGCCCGGCGGTCACCGAAATGGTCGCGCCGCCGTCGTTGCCGAGGATCATGACGCGCGAATCGTTCGGATCGATCCACAGCGCGTGATCGTCGCCGTGCGGCACCGGCATGGGCTTGAACGTGACCCCGCCGTCGGTCGACTTGTAGAAGTTCTGGTTGGCGGCATAGACGACGTTGTCGTCTTTCGGATCGCTGAAGATGTGCGCGTAGTACGACGAGCGGCCAGTCAGACTCCGATCGCTGTTGATCCGCTGGAAGGTCTTGCCTGCATCGTCCGACCGAAACACGCCGCCCTCCGGCACATCCCCCACAAGTGCCCAGACGCGATTCGCGTTGACGGGCGAGAGGGCCACACCAATTCGGCCGACCGTGCCTGGCGGCAGTCCGCCGGCCAGCTTGACCCAATGATCTCCGCCGTCGGTCGTCTTGAAGACGCCGCCGTCCGGCGACGTGGAGGGCAGACCCCATGGCTTGAGCTCGCCAGCCCACGTGGTTGCGTAGAGCACCCGCGCGTCCTTGGCATCCATCGCCAGATCCGATGCTCCTGTTTTGTCGTTGATGAACAGCACGCGGTCCCATGTCGTTCCGCCATCCTTCGATCGAAAGACGCCGCGGGTCGAATTGGGGCCGAACGCGTGGCCCTGCACGGCCACGTAGACGAGATTCGCATCGCGTGGATCAATTTGAATGCGGGCAATCTGGCCGCCGTCCTCCAGCCCAATCATCTGCCAGGTCGCACCAGCATCGGTCGACTTGTACATGCCCATGCCGGCCTGGATGTTGCCCCTCAAACAGGCCGAGCCGGTGCCGACGTACACGACCTTCGGATTCGAATCGCTCACCGCGATCGCGCCGATCGAGGCCGAAGCGAAATACTTGTCGGAGAGGTTTTCCCAGACCTCGCCGTAGTCCACGGATTTCCACACGCCGCCGCCGGACGACCCCATATAGAACGCCCCCCGCTCGGAGGGCACGCCGGTGACGGCGGTGACGCGTCCGCCACGATGCGGTCCGATCATCCGGTATTGGAGGCCCTGAAGCAGCGCGGGATCGATGGCCAGCCCGGATCCGGCACGGGGCTGCGCCGTGCGCGCCACGCGGCCAGCCAGCGGAACGATCGTGATCAGCACGATCATTCCGAACAGGAGACGCTTGGTGGAGGAGGTGCGTAGCATTCGCGAGATCTCCTGTGTCAGGTGTGTGCGTCGCGTCGTTCGATGTCAGATTCTAATACCGCCAGCTCTTCACGTCCGCTGCGGCCGGTGCCGTTTTCAGCATGCGTTCGGCCATTTGCGGCATCTCACGCGTGAACGCCGTACGACCGGAAACCGACAAGGGATCGGTTGGGTCGCCCTGATAACAGTGGATGAAGCGGTCGCCATACTCAACGCTGCCGCCGTAGGCCGGATCCTTGGTCGTCTTGAGGAACGCGTCGACATAGCGCACCGCGTTCGCGAGGTACCACTGATCGGAGGTACCGACCGTCAGGTGGATCTTGCCCGCGAGCCTCGGCCCGATTGTTTGCCAGTCGCGTTTGAGGATGTAGCCGAGATCGGAGTGGTCGCGCCAGTACTTGGCGACGGTGTGATCGATCGTTCCGGTCCGTTTGTCCCAAATCATGCCGGGGTATCCGTCGGCTGCGATCGGGCCAAAGACCGCCTGCATCCCGTCCCACAGCCCCGCGCCTCGGCCGTGGTCGCCGACTGCCAACTCGTACAAGTTGTCCTGCTCCATCGTCACGCCCACGTGATCGTCTTCCGTTCGATTGGCTGGCAGGACTTCGTTCGGACCGCGGTTTCCGACTCCCGGCCGCGGCACGAGGCCCCACGCGCCCTCGTACCAGTAGGCATTGTCATCGTCGTAGATGTTGACGAGCCGCCACGCGCGAAAATCGATCGGGCTCGGCGCTCCCGCCCATGTGCCGTTGTAGAAGTCGGGATACATGATCTGCATGCCGAGTGCTTCCCAACCGCCCGTCGAGCAACCCGTCAGCGCCCGTGCCCACGGCTGGCCGATGCCGTGAAATTTCCGTTCGACGTACGGAATGAGCTCCTGCGTGATCGCATCGCCGTATGGCCCGTTGTTGACGGAGTTCACGCCGTACGAATCGTCGTAGTACGGTGTGGGGTGCTGGATGGCCATCACCAGCATCCGTGGCACCTTGCCGCTGGTCCACTCCTTGTAGAACCGGTACGCGTACTCCTGAGTGGTCTTTTCGGTCCCCTTCGCCGTGGGATCCGGCAGGATCGTCGAGAACGCCGTCAGCCCGGTAGGGAAGTGCGCGGGGTTGACGACGAGCGGATATCGGGCGTCCGGATGCTGGTCGAATCCGTCCGGCAGCAACACGAACGCGCCGAGCTCGAACTTGTGCCCCCAGAACGCGCTGAGCAGCTTGCTTTCGATGCGGACGTACTTCACGTACTTGGTGTCCTTCGGATAGGGGAGCGGCTCGATCGTCTTGTCGAGCGTGATGGCGATCGTGCCGCCTGCCGCCGGATCGATCCACACGCTGCGCGGCTCGCTGTACAAGTTACCCGGCTTCGTGTTCCAGTGCTGGCCCTCCCAGTGGTCCATTGCCGCCTTGATGATGTGGCCGTCCTTGCGATGGAAGGTCTCGTAGACATTCAGAACCGCTTGAACGATGTATTCGCCGGCGGGCAACGCATCAACGTTGGCGATCGGGTAGCCGACGGCGCCCGCGTCGAGCGTGGCGACTGCATCGGGCGCCACGCCGGAGACGTTGATGCCGAAGACTTGTTGCGTGCTGGCATTCTGGGAGATCTGCAGCCGCGGTTCACGGCTCGGATCCTTTGAGAGCACGACGAGCAACCGGCCATCGGTCGGCACGGCCCGCTGCGCCTTGGGCATCGTCACGTGAAAGGTCAGCGGCTTGTGGGCACGCTGGCAGCCGGTCATCACGCCGGCGAGCGCGATCGACACGAGGCACGCGCCGAGGATAGGGCGCCACCGTGTCTTTGCCGCCATCGTCGACCCGATCGGTGTGCGCACCACTAGTACCTCCAACTCTTGACGTCGGCGCCGGCGGGCGCCGTTTTGAGCATGCGCGCTTCCATGATCGGCATCTGCCGCTGGAGCGCAGTGCGGCTCGAAGCCGCGAGCGGTGCACCCGGATCCCCCTGATAGCAATGAATGAAGCGTGTGCCGTACTCAACGCTGCCTTCGTACGCCGGGTCTTTCGTGCTCTTGAGGAACGCGTCGACGTAGCGCACCGCATTCGCGAGATACCACTGATCGGAGGTGCCGACCGTCAGGTGGATTTTGCCGACGAGCTTCGGTCCAAGCGTCGTCCAGTCGCGGCGCATCAGGTAACTGAGGTCATAGTGATCTCGCCAGTAGTCGGCCACCTCCCGATCGATCGCGCCGGTTCGCTTGTCCCAGATCGGCTTCGGATACCCGTCCGCGCCGACCGGCGAGAACACCGCTTGCATCGCGTCCCAGAGTCCGGCGCCGCGGCCATGCGTCCCGACGACCAACTCGGCGCGATTGTCCTGTTCCATCGTGATACCAACGTGATCGTCTTCTATCCGGTCCGCGGGCATGATGTCGTTCGTCCCGCGGCTGCCTCCCGAAGGCCGCGGCACGCGGGCGAACGGCCCTTGATACCAATACGCATTCTTGTCGTCGTAGATGTTCACGAGCCGATACGCGCGCAGATCGATGGGGCTGGGCGCGCCGGCCCACGTGCCGTTGAAGAAATCGGGGTAGAAGACCTGCATGCCGAGCGCCTCCCAGCCGCCGGTCGAGCAGCCTGTCAGCATGCGCGCCCAAGGCTGGCCGATGCCGCGGAACGTCTTCTCGACGTACGGGATGAGCTCCTGCGTGATGGCATCTCCGTACGGACCGATGTTCGCCGAGTTCACGGCGTAGGAATCGTCGTAGTACTGGTTCGCATGTTGGATGTTCATCACGAGCATCCGCGGTACCTTGCCGCCGGTCCAGTCCTCGTAGAAGTGGTGGTCGTACTCGGCCGCGATCGCGTCGACGCCCTTCAGTTTGGGATCCGCCGGACTCCGGCGAAAATTTCGCCTGGCTTGCCCGGAACTCCGCGTTGAAATGAGCCGGGTTCACCACGAGCGGATAGTGTGCGGCGGGATGCTCGTCGAAGCCTTGCGGCAGCAGGACCCACGCGCCGAGGTCGGTTTTGCGACCCCAGAACTCGGTCAGCAGCTTGCTCTCGATCCGGACGTACTTCAGATATTTCGTCTCCTTCGGGTCCGGAAGCGGCGGGATCTCCTTCTCGAGCGAGATCGCGATCGTGCCGCCGGACGCCGGATCGATTCGAATCCGGCGCGGCTCGCTGAACAGGTTCCCCGGTTTGGTGCGCCAGACCTGGCCTTCCCAGTGATCCGCCGGCAGCTTCACGACGTGGCCGTCTTTGCGGTGGTAGGTCTCGTAGACGTTCAACACCGCTTGGACCGTGTAATCGCCAGGCGGCACCTGAGAGAGGCTTTCGACGGGAAAGCCGATGGCCGTGTGGTCGATGATGGCCGGCGTGTCCGGTGCGAGCCCGTCGACGTCGACGCCAAAGAGCTGGAACGTCTGTTTCGTGTTCTTGTCCGTGCTGATTTGCTGCCGCGGCTCGCGCATGTCGAGACGCGGCTCGCCTTTCGGATTGGTCGAGAGCAGCAGCAAGACCCGACCGTCGACCGCCGTCCCGCGGCGCGCTTTCGGGACGACGATGTTGAACGTGAGCGGCGTCTGACGCTGGCATGCCGTCATCACGGCGCCCAGAATCAAGGCGACCGCGAGCCCTGAAGTCATGCGGCTTTGATTGCGGACGTCCCAGCGTGGCATCGACGTGACCCCCTGGCTCGGCGGTTGGCAATTCTCGTTCCGTTCCGGCGGCTGAGAGAGACCGTGTCCTCGTTGTCGGAACCCGACGATCGCAGGTGTCGCACGGTTGCACGGAAACGAACTGTTGCAACGCGATGTTTCGATCGCGCCTCATCGACGAGCCGACGAGTCCCGCTCTGAGTCGCGTCATGACACCGTTCCCCACGCGATCACGAGAACGGGAGAGCGCGCACGTGTGGGACCCGCATCGAGCGCCGCCGGGTATTCGTCTTGCACGGCCACCCGACGGATCTGAATCCGCATGCGCATAGGCATCGACATCGGAGGGACATTTACTGACTTGTTGCTCGTCGACGACGACACGGGCGGCATGACGGTCGTGAAGACCCTGACGACAACGGACGATCCGTCGAATGCGGTGGACGCGGCCATTCGCGAAGGCCTCTCTCGCGCCGCGGCCGATGCCGCGCAGGTGCAGGCCGTGATTCACGGCACCACGCTCGTCACCAACGCGATCATCGAACGAAAAGGCGAGCGGACAGCGCTCATCACGACGAAGGGCTTCCGCGACGTCCTCGAAGTGCGCCGCGAACACCGATACGACATGTACGACCTGTTCCTCGAACCGCCCAAGGAAATCGTTCCCCGACATCTACGGCTGGAGGTCGACGAGCGCATGCTCGCCGACGGATCCGTGCTGCGCTCACTCGACGTGCACGCGGTCGAGCAGCTGGCCGGCGAGCTGTCGGCGCGCCGCATTCGCTCCGTCGCTGTCTCGCTACTGCATTCGTACAGAAATCCCGCTCACGAGCATGCCATTCGGGACGTGCTGGCGCGCGTCGCACCCGAGGTGCAGACGTCACTGTCGTGTGAAGTCGTCAATGAGATCAAGGAGTACGAGCGAACGTCCACAACGGTCTGCAACGCCTATGTCAAGAAATTGGTCGACCGGTACCTCGCCGAAATCGAGCGAAAGCTGCGCGCGATCGGTATCGACGGGCAGTTCCATGTGATGCTCTCGTCCGGAGGCGTCGCAACCGTCGACACGAGCCGCCGGTTTCCGGTTCGCCTGCTCGAGTCCGGTCCGGCAGCAGGCGCACTGGCGGCCGCCCATGTGGGCCGCCTCGCCGGTCACAGCGAGCTGCTGTCGTTCGACATGGGCGGGACGACAGCCAAGTTGTGCATCATCGAGGACGGCCGGCCGCTGCGGACATCACAACTCGAGGTCGATCGCGTCTACCGGTTCAAGAAAGGCTCGGGACTGCCGATCCGGATTCCGGTGATCGAGATGATCGAAATCGGTGCCGGCGGCGGCTCGATCGCGCGCATCGACGCGCTCGGTCTGCTGCAGGTCGGCCCCGACAGCGCCGGTGCAGAGCCGGGACCGGCGTGCTACGCACGCGGCGGCCACCTGCCGACGGTCACCGATGCCGACCTCGTGCTTGGTTACCTGGATCCCGCTTTTTTCCTCGGGGGCCTGATGCCCCTCGACGTCGATGCGTCGAAGCGGGCGATCGCGTCCACGATCGCGAACCCGCTGGGGCTCGACGTCACGCGCGCGGCCTGGGGCATCCATCGCATGGTGAATGAGAACATGGCGAACGCCGCGCGCATCCACACGATCGATCGCGGGAAAAATGCCCGGTTGCTGCCGATGTTCGCCTTCGGGGGGGCCGGCCCTGTCCACGCGTACGCCGTCGCCGCGATCCTGCATACGCCGCTGCTGATCCTGCCCCTCGGCGCCGGCGTCGGGTCGACCATCGGCTTTCTCGCCGCACCGCTGTCGTTCGATTTCGTGCGCACGTCGATCGCCCCGATCGACGAGGTGGATTGGCCGCAGATCGATCGTCTGGTCACCGACATGGTCGACGAAGGGGTTGGACTGCTGGCGGGGTCGGGAGTGCCGCAGGAGGCGATCGCGATCGACTACTCCGTCGATCTCCGTTATGCCGGCCAGGGGCACGAAGTGACCGTGCAGGTGCCGCGTGACCTGTTGTGCGAGAGCGGAAGCGACCGTCTGATCGAGGCGTTCAGCGCAGCGTATCGCCGGCTGTACGGCCGGGTCGCCGAAGACGTGCCGCTCGAAACAGTGAACTGGCGGGTCGTGGTTACGGGACCGCCGCCACGGCTCGAAATCGGGCGTGGCCAGCGAGCGGGCCGATCCGCCGCCGACGCCAGAAAAGGCACGAGGCCAGTCTTTTTCCCCGAATTCGGCGGCTACTACCCGACGCCGGTCTACGACCGTTACCGGCTCGAGCCAGGGGCGACGCTCGCCGGTCCCGCGATCATCGAGGAGAAGGAATCGACCGCGATCGTCGGCCCGGCCGCTTCCGCCACGATCGATGCGTTCGCCAATCTCATCGTGAGGCTGCCGCATGAGCAAGATCCGCGAGCCTGAGACGCTCGTTCTGGACGTCTTCTGGAACCGCTTGATCTCAATCTGCAACGAGCAGGCGACCGCGTTGATGCGGACCTCATTCACCACGATCGTGCGCGAGTCCGAGGACCTCTCGGCCGGCGTGTTCGACCCCGGCGGGAACATGATTGCGCAGTCGGTCACGGGTACACCAGGTCACATCAACTCGATGGCGACGTCGATGCGCCATTTCCTGGCCCAGTACCCCCAGGGCGAGCTGGAGCCTGGCGACGTGCTCATCACAAACGATCCGTGGTTCACGGCTGGTCAGCTGCACGACTTGACGATCGTCACGCCGGTGTTCCGGCGGGATCGTCTCGTCGCCTTCTTCGGCAACACCTGCCATGCGGCCGATATCGGTGGCCGGGGGCTCTCCGCTGACGCGCACGAAGTCTACGAAGAAGGGCTCTATCTGCCGGTGTTGAAGCTCTATCGCCGCGGCGAGCCGAATGACGACGTGTTGCGCATCATCAGGGCGAACGTGCGATCGCCGCAGATGGTGCTCGGCGACATCCGCGCTCAGGTCGCGTGCAATGAGGTGGGCGGCCGGCGCCTCTGCGAGTTCATGGACGAATTCGCGGTCGATACGATCGAGCCGCTCTCGCGTGAAATCATCGACCGGTCCGAGCGCGCCATGCGCGAGGCGATCGCACGCGTGCCCGATGGCGTCTATGCCGGCGATACCTGGAGCGACGGGTTTGCCGGCGAAGATCCGATTCACATTGTGTGCACGGTCACCGTCCGCGGCAGCGACTTGTTGGTCGACTACACGGGCTCGTCGCCGCAGCGGAATCTCGGGATCAACGTGGTGCTCAACTACACGACCGCCTACACGACATTTGGTATCAAGGCGGCGATTAGTCCCGACGTCCCGAACAACGAGGGTTCGTTCCGGCCCGTCACCGTGACCGCGCCGAAGGGATGCATTCTGAACGCCCGGCATCCCGCGCCGCTCGCCGCCAGGCACGTGGTGGGACACCTGACGCCGATGGCGCTCTTCGGCGCGCTCGCGGCCGTCATCCCGCAGCAGGTGATGGCAGAAGGCGCCGCGTCGATTCTCGTCACCCAGACGCGCGGCACCGACGGACGCGGCCGTCCGTTCACATTCTTCCAGACCTCTGCGGGCGGAACGGGGGCCCGGCCGACGAAGGACGGCCTCGACAACACGGGATTTCCCAGCGGCGTCGCGGGCGTGCCGGCCGAGGTGATCGAGGTGCAGTCGCCGCTCGTGCTGCACGAGCGCGCGATCCGGTGCGATTCTGGAGGCCCCGGCCGCTTTCGGGGCGGGCTCGGCCAGTCGATGCATTTCGGCATCCGATCGGAGCAGCCGTGGACGATCGCGGCACTGTTCGATCGCCTCAGATTCGCGCCGCGTGGATATCTCGGAGGCGGCGAGGGATCCAAGGGCGACTTCGTGCTCTCGGACGGGACGCATCCCGATCCGAAAATCCAACGAACGCTTTCCGCCGACTCCCGCGTCACCATACTGTTGCCGGGCGGCGGCGGGTTCTGGTCGCCATTGGAGCGCGATCTCGACGCCGTGTTCCGCGACGTCGTCGACGGCAAGGTATCGGTTGAGGCCGCCGAGCGCGACTACGGTGTCGTCGTTCGGTTCATGGGCCGCGCGCGCGCGCAGATTCGGCTGCCGGAGGACTACGCGATCGACGGCGAAGCGACTGCGCGCCTTCGAGCCAAGGCAGGGCCGCCGGCCGGTGGGAGCGTGTGCCCACCAGCGCATGCTGGAGCGGTTGAACTCGAGGAGTAATCTCCAATGATAACGAACCCGAGAGGTTGGCCGGATCGCTCACGCTTTGTCTCGATGGCGGCTGCGCTGGCACTCGGCATGTCCTCGGCGTGCACGGGCGGACGCGCGACGCCGGCTGCCGCTGGAACGGCGCAGCAGCCATCGATCGAGCAACTCCTGCAAATCAGCCAGGCGGGCCCGCCGATCTGGTCGCCCGACAACACCAAGATCGGATTGGTCTGGGGCGTCGGAACCGAACGCGATTTCTGGACCGTTGATGCAACGGCAACAGCCCCAGTGTCGCCAGGCGGATCGAGCGCGCAGCAGGTGGCGCCTCTCGTCGGCCGCACCGACTCTGTCGTCTCACCTGATTGGCTGCAGATCGCCTACGTCTCGAAGAAGCACATCTGGGTGTTGCCGCTCCACGGCGGCCGTCCATTGCAGCTCACGACGGAGGAGGGCAAGTACTCGCGGATGAACTGGTCTCCGGACTCCAAGCGTCTGGCGTTTGTCGTCGAGCACAACGATCAGGACGACGTCGGCGTTGTCGCGGCGGCGGGCGGTCCCGTGACCATGATTGCCGCGACGGCGCTCGACGAGGACTCGCCGATTTGGTCGCCCGCCTCCGATCGGGTGGCGTTCCTCCGCCGGTTCAACAACTGGCAAGGCTACGAGATGTGGGTGAGCTCGGCGGACGGGAAACAACAGCACCGAGTGGTGCGCGAGAGCTACGACAAGGGCGTCGAGGAGTTCGAGCTCTCAGGCAATCGTCATTGGTCGCCCGACGGCAGGCAGCTCGTGTACTTGTCCAGTCGCACCGGGTTCAATCATCTTTGGACGGTGTCGGCCGACGGCGGCGAACCGACCGAGCTGACGAAGGGCAGCGTAGTCGACTACAGTCCAACCTGGTCGCCGGCGGGCGATCGCATTCTCTTCATCAGCAGCCGCGGCGGCGATCTCGAAGATCGTCAGGTCTGGAGCGTGAGCGCCGCTGGCGGCGAACCCACGCGTCTCTCGTCCGACGGCTTCTGCGCCAGTCCAGCGTGGTCGGCGGACGGGAAACGGGTCGCGTACCTTCGATCGACCTCGACGGAACCGCCCGAAGTCGTCGTCCAGGATGCCGTGGTCGGAGCGCAGGCGCGACGTCTGACCGAATCGCGCCCCGATCCGGCGTGGACGGCCAACTTCGTCGAGCCGCAGGCCGTCACGTACGAGAGCAAGGACGGCATGAAAGTACATGCGGTGCTGCTGAAGCCGCGGCAGACCGGCGGCCCTGGTCCCGCGATCATGTACTTCCACGGCAAGGGTGGCATCAACCTCAAAGGCTGGGGCGGGCTGCCCGACTACGTCTTCCACCAGCATCTCGTCCAACAAGGCTATTCGGTGATCTTCGTGAACTGGCGAGGCACGCACGTCGGTTACGGCAACGCGTACGAGCAGGCGAATTACCGGGACTACGGGGGCGGCGAGCTCGACGATGTTGTCGCCGCGAAAGACGTGCTGGTGAAGCAGGCTGGGGCAGACTCGAACCGTGTCGCATGCTGGGGCGGCAGCTACGGTGGCTATATGACGATGCTCGCCGTCACAAAAACGCCGGACGTGTGCAGCGCAGGGGTTTCGCTTTACGGGGTGTCGGACTGGACCCCGTTCCTCGCCCAGAGCAAGCGTAAGTTGTGGCGGACGCGGCTCCTCGCCAAGCTCGGGGATCCGGTGAAGGACAAGGCGCTGTGGGACCAATCGGCCGCGATCAGATTCGCATCGCGCGCCCGGTTTCCTCTCTTGATGGTGCAAGGAATGGACGACGACGGCGTCCTGCCCGTGCAGAGCGAAGCGCTCTACGACGCCATGCATCAGGCCGGCAAGACCGTCGAGTACGTCGCGTACACGGGCGAGGGGCACGGATTTCGACACACGGGCTCCCTTCGCGATCTGTACGAGCGCGTCGAGACGTTCCTGACGAAATACAACCGCGCGGCCCGGCCCGCAACGACGAACTGAGGCGGTGATGTCCAGCGTGTGGCTGCACGAGCTCACATCCGACGACGTCGAGGCGTACCTGATGCGGGAGAGCACGATTATCGTCCCCATCGGCGCGACGGAAACGCACGGTCCGCACCTGCCGCTTGGCACCGACACGTTCGAAGCGATCGATTACTCAGAGGGGATCGCGCGCGCGGCAGGGGTTCTCGTCACGCCGCCCATCTGGTTCGGCGATTCACCGCATCATATGGGGCGCCCTGGCACCATCTCGATCACGTCGCAGACGCTGATCGAACTGCTCAAGGATGTCTACCGGTCGCTCATCCATCATGGCTTCACGCGGATCATCACGTTCAATGGCCACCGGTTGGCGAATTTGCCGGTCATCCAGATCGCGGCGAAGCAGACGAAAGAGCAGCACCCGCATGTGCTCTTTGCCTGCTTTGACCCGCTGCAGATCGCCGCGGATACGCACAAGCGTATTCGCACGCATCCTGGCGTCGGCGTGCACGCCTGTGAGTTCGAGACGTCGCACATGCTGCTCAAGCACCCGGACCTGGTGGACCGAGAGAAGTTCGCGCTGAGCCGCGGCACCTACATCGACTCCCGGCTGGTGCCCGAAGATCACTTTCAGGCGGGCGACCGCGTCTTGTGGATCACGACGTGGCGCGATCAACTTGCGGCGGCGCCGTACGGACACCACGGCGACCCGACCGAAGCGACCGTCGAAAAGGGCCAGGCGCTATGGGATGCGATCATCGCCAACGGCGTGGAGTTCATCGAGGACATGCGCCAATTCTCCGGCGCGCGTCACGCACCCGCGGCAGCCACGGCGCGCTGACGCACCCCGCGATCGCCTCGCGGGAGCGGAGCGCCAGCGCGCGGACGGCGTACCCGCCTCCCGTAGCGTCGCCGGCCGCTTCAGGCGCCGATCTGCAGTTCGCGCAGGCGGCGCCAGAGGGTTGTGCGGCTGATCCCGAGGCTGGCCGCCGCCTGTTGATGGTTCCAGTGGCAGCGATTGAGCGCCTCGACGAGCTCTGTGCGGTCGAGCTCCGCCGACTTTATCGCAGGCGGCACCGACGGTCGAGGCGCCAGCGTCACAGCCGCCGGCAGATCGGCTTCCGTGATCACATCGCCGGAGGCCAGGTTCACCGCACGCTCGACGGCGTTCTCCAATTCCCGGACGTTCCCGGGCCAGCGGCATGCGCTCAGCAAGTGCATCGCTCCGGGCGTGAAGCGATGGGCCGGACGACGCAGGCGCGCTGCAAACCGCCGAACGAAGTGCTCCGCGAGCGGTGGAATGTCGTCAGGGCGATCTCTGAGCGGGGGAATGGTGATCCCGACCACGTTGATTCGGTAGTAGAAATCGTCGCGGAAGCGTCCGGCTGCCACTTCCGCCTCCAAGGACCGGTGCGTCGCGAGGATCAGGCGCACGTCCACGCGGCGCTCCTGTGTGTCGCCGATTCGCCGCACCTCACCGCCCTGCAGGAAACGCAGGAGCCGTACCTGCATCGAAGGCGGCATCTCGCCGATCTCGTCGAGGAACAGGACGCCCTTGTGCGCCTCCTCGATGAGGCCCTTCTTGTCGCTGACGGCGCTCGTGAACGATCCCTTGCGATGCCCGAACAGCTCGCTTTCCATCAAGTTGTCGTCCATGGCGCCGCAGTTGATCGGAACGAACTTGCCTCTGCCCCGCGCGCTCTGCCGAAAAAGGGCGCGCGCGACGAGTTCCTTTCCCGTGCCGCTCTCGCCCGTGATGAGCACGGTGCTGTCGGTCTGCGCGAACTGCGCCACGGACCGAAGCACCGCCTGCATCGCGCGGCTGACGGCCACGATCGCATCGCCTTCTGCCACCTGTGCGCGCAGCGTTTTCACCTCGCGCGCCAGCACGCCCCGTTCGGCGGCCCGCCGCACGGTGATCAGCAGACGTGCGGCATCGAGCGGCTTCGTCAGGTAGTCGTACGCGCCCGCTTTAATCGCCTCCACCGCATCGTCGATCGTACCGAACGCGGTCATCAGCACGACCTCGACGTCGTCATGTCGTTCCTTGATCGTGCGAAGCAGTTTCGGACCGTCGTTCGCCCCGTCCATGCGTACATCGGTGATCACGACGTCGACTTCGGCGGTCGCGAGAAGCGCTGTGGCCTCCGCGATGCCGCGAGCCTGGAGCACGGTGTGGCCATCCTGCTCAAGCAGGATCGAGGTGGACCGGCGCATGTTGAGCTGATCGTCGACGACCAGGGCGACGGACATCAGGCGCTCTCCATAACAGGCTCGACTTGGGCGGTGCGAATGGTGAACTCGATGCGTGCGCCGCGGCCGGCGATGTTGACCGCGCGGATCGCGCCGCCGTGATCGCGGACGATGCGCGACACAACGGCGAGGCCGAGTCCCGTGCCGTGAGGTTTCGTGGTGTAGAACGGCTCGAAAATCGGTGCCATGTCGACAATCCCTGGGCCGTCGTCGGTGACGGCGATGACGACCGATCGCCCGTCCGGCGCCAACGCTGCCTCGAGATCGATGGCGCCGCTCCCGCGCGTGGCGTCCGCGGCGTTTGAGAGCAGGTTCCAAAACACCTGCCGCAGCTGATTCGGGTCGGCCAGCACCAGCGGGAGGTCCCGCGGGCACTGCGTGCGCAACCCGACCGATTCGGCAAGCCGTCCGCCACAGCGGAACAGCATGGCGCTGGTGTCGATGAGATCGGCGAGATGGCACGGCGCGGGGACGCAGACTGGTGGCCGCGCGAACATCAGAAAGTCGGTGATGATCGCGTCAAGACGCCTGCCTTCCTCCGTGATGATGTCTAGCAGCCGATGATCACCGGCGACCCGTGGTTGGCGCAGCGCATTGATGGAATTGACGATCGCCCCGAGTGGATTCCGGATTTCGTGCGCGATGCTGGCGGCCATCCGCCCGAGATCCGCGAGGCGCTCAGCGGCGGCGATCTGTTCCTGCATCTGCCGGCGTTCGGTGATGTCGTGCGCGAGGCACTGCATGCCGGTCACGGCGCCAGATTCGTCGCGCAATGGGACGTTGGTTTGCGAGAACCAGCGGAAGCCACAGCCGTCGGCGTGGATCATGCGAAACTCGCACGCACCGCGCTCGCGTCCGCGCAGCATCGGCCCCAGCAGCCGCCCGACCCGCGCGCGGTCGGCCGGGTGAACGAGCGACAGCACGGTGAGGCCCGACTCGTGGACCGCGGCCGCCTCGTGGCCGAGCAGGCGTTCCAGCGCGGGGTTCGCATACAGCAGTCGGCCGTGCCGGTCGGTCGCGTAGATCAAATCCGCGGCGTTCTCGACCAGATTGCGGAACTTCCGCTCCGACACCTGCAGATTCATGTAGAGTCGCGTGTTGGCCACGGCGAGTCCGACCTGCGAAGCCATGGAGGTGAGCAGCTGAACGTCTTCTTCCGAAAACGCCCGGTCGGCGTGTGTGTGGACGTTCAGCGTGCCATAGGTCTTGAAGTTGGACTTCAACGGGACCGACGCGAACCCGCGCAGCCCTTCGTCGCGCGCGGCCTGATGAATGAGCCGCGGGTCGTCTTTCAGGTTCCGGATGACAATCGGCTCGCCGGTGAGGGCGACGCGTCCCGACAGGCCCTGTCCGAGGCGCATGCGGCGAATGTCCTGCATCAGCGCGTCGGGCAGGCCCTGGTGGACGACGAGCGTGAGCTCCTCACCTTCTTCGTCGAGCAGATAAACGCATCCCGACTCGGTCTGGAGCACGTCGAGGACTTTGCCGAGCGCGTACGCGAGCATGTCCGTGAGGCTCGAGAAGCGCCCGATCGACAACGCGACCGAGTTGATGGCCGCGAGCGCATTTGTCCGCAAGATAGCGCGGATTCTGTCGCCTGCGCGCGATTCGTGTCAAGCGCGTACGCGATCCCAGAAGCCCTGTGAAGCAGATCGTTTCAACGAAGTGTTCCATGCGTCGCGAAGACGTGAAACTTGCGGGCCTTTCTGAAACAAAAGCTGCGCCGATTCGCGTGCCGGTCGACGCCATGATCGCGGTACGGGCCTTGCCTGTGTGCCAGCGCGAAACACGCGCATCACCGTTCTGAGGCCGCCGGCCGGGCGATCAGCGAATTCTGATACACCGTTTGCCGGACGTACTCATTCGGAACATGTTGGGAGTCTTCATGCGACGTTTTTCGCTCGCCACGCTTCTCGTCGTCCTTTCGGTTGCGATGCCGGTGCGATCGCCGCTCGTCGCCCAATCTACGCATTCGACCAGCCATCTCGAAGATCCATTCGCGCCCGGATGGATGATCGTCGACACCAACGGCGACGGTGTCGCCGATGCGCTGCGCGGCGCGGTCGTGGTGCCCGACACGCCCACAGCTGCGGAGAACGCAGCCGCCGCGAACGTGGCCGCTCGTCTCGCGTTCGGCTCGACCGGTCTGACCCTGCCGCTTGTCGTCCGCGCGACCGATGCGGCACGCGCAGCCGAAGGCCCCCGCATCTTCGTCGGCGTCACGGCAGCGCCCGCCGGCGTCCGTCGCCAGGTCGATCCGCTCGTGGCCTCGCTGACGGCGAATGAGGGAGGCGTGTTCGCGGCAGGCGCGGACCTGGTGCTTGCGGGCAAAGACGAGGCGGGGATGCGCGCTGCCGCCGAAGCCTATTGTGCGCGAGCCCCGTACCAGTGGGCGCTGAACGGCGAGGCGCTGGGCGGAATCGCAGTCGGGGTCAACAAAGCGCTCGGCTCCGGCCGAGCGAAAACGACGACCGAGCTCGTTGGCGTGACATACATGAAGGGTGCGCCCGGCATCCGGCGCGCGCTGCTACGGCCGACGAGCGGAGCCGCCGCGCCCGTTCTGGACGCCGCGCTGAAGGCGGTTCGTTTCAACGCCGTGCAAGGAGTCGTCGTGGTGGGCGGCCGCACGCCGCTGACCATTCCAAATCCCGCCGCGATGGCGAGTGAGCCGGTCGCGTCTGCGCGAACGCTCGAACCGCGTCCGCTCGATTTGGCGGATTTGTACACGATCAAGGGGCTGCTCGGCGGCGCGGAGCGGATGCCGGTGCCGGCCTCGGTCGATGCGCGCCTGTACGTGCCCGCCGGCGAAGCGGGTGTGTCGATGGCCAATCTCGCCGCGCGGCTCGCACTGGAAACGACGGGCGTGACGCTGCCGATCGCGGTGTCGGTCGACGATGTGGCGCCAGGTAGTGTCACGACCCAAGCGGTCGTCGCTGCGGGATCGCCGCTGGCAACCGAAGTCGAGCGACGGCTGCACGACGAAGACACCTCCCACGCCGGCGCGACCCCGCTGGCGGCGGGTGAAGGCGAGCTGCGCGTGGTCGACGAGGCGCTCGCGAAGCATGATGCGCTGCTGCTTCGCGGCGACCAGCCAGGGATCGCCGCGGCCGCGGCGCTGGCCGCAGCCCACTTCCCGAACCTCTGGGACTATGGGAAGCAACACCTCGCGCTCGGTGAGATCCGCACAGATCTGCATCAGTTCTTCTCGCAGCGGTCGAGCGTCGGCCAGACGACCGCCGCACTCTATCACCTCGATCGTTGGATGAAGGACATTGCCGCGTCGCAAGGGAGTGTGCGAAACGTGGAGGCGGAAGTCTATGTGGACCTCGCCGATCCCGGCCTGAGCACGTTCATCCAGCAGACGGTCGACCGCGGACTGCATGTGAGCGGAGCGACGGTACGAACCGGCAGCCTCCATGCCGGCACGCAATGCTGCGATCACGGCGTAGCGCTCGGCTATCAGTCGCCCACGTACTTTCATCAGGGGACACCGACGTTCGCCGACGACATCGCTATCCCTTGGGAAGGTACGCGCCTGCTCGACGCCGTGCGAAAGACGCTGGGCCAGATTCGGCGCGGCGATGCCATGACCATGGAAGCGCGCGTCAGCGAGGGGCCGGAGGAGCGCCGGAAACTCGGTGGGCAGATCGAAGAGGTGCTCGTCAAGGCGGGCGCCGATCGATCGCGTCTCTCCGTCCGCGTGTTGTCAGCCTACAAGCAGGGTTACAGCTGGTTGATGGACGATGTCGCCCCGGCGCTGGCCGGAAAGAGCATCGGGAAGCTGCGCATCGAATTCGCGCCGTACGTGGATCCGGAAGGCATGAGCGCCGTCAGTTCGCGGGTTCGCTGGGAACAGGAACTCTATCCGGTCGACGAGATGCTGGCGAAGCAGCTGAATATTCCGCTCGACGCGATCACGATCGACGAAATGACCGTTCCGCCGCCGTCCGTGTCTACGGTCGCGGGTGATCGGGCGTCCGAGGCCAGCGATGGACCTTCAGCAGCACAGGCGGTCGCCGTCCCAAGTCCCGTCGTGGGGCAGACGCCGACATACCGCGTTCGTGCCGTTGGCGCTGATGGCCGCGAGATCCTGGTCCGCGATTTCACCGTGACCGTTCACGAACGGGAGTACAGCGACACGTTCCCCCGATACGATCGGGTTGCGATCGAGACCGGCTGGGTTCGCCTCCAGGCGGGCTCCAAAACGCTCCTCAACGAGCGCATCGAAACAGATCCGGAGGTCTTCTGGGACCATTACCAATCCCAGACCCTGCCGCGCATTTTCAAATATCTGATGTCCCAAGCCAAAGGCCGCCCGAAACAGGAGTATCAACCGCTGTTCGATACCCTGCTCATCGACACGCATATGAGCGAGCCTGACTACAATCTCGGCCTCGACAAGGAGCGCATCTCCTCGCTCGAAATGGCCATGCAGGAAGATCTCTTCTACTCGACCGGCAACTTCTTCGACATGATGGGCAACCTCGAGACCGGTAAGCCCTTCGCGTATCCGGGCCGGATCATCACCGTCGTGCACCCGACGGAAGACGGTCACGACGGCCGTGTTCGCGTGGAGTTCTACGCCAAACCCGCAGCCAACCCGCTGGTGCGCCTACGGTGGACCGACGCGAATGGCGCGGCACACGAGCGTCTGCGGGACCTGCCAGCGATTGCTGGTCCGATATCGCCGCGGTTGGTTGCCGCCCGCGTCAAGGCAGGGCAGAAGGGCGTTGAGTCGCTGACGTGGCGGCTGCCAGCCGACTATCTCCACGACGAGTTCGACGAATGGCGGAAGGTTGCCGAGCGCGACCAGATCGAGCATCAGGTGCTGTCGATCGAAGGGCTTCGGGGACAGATACAGTGGCTCGAGCGTCTGCATACCGCTGGCCTGTACCTTGACGCGGTCGCGTATCCGAATCTTGCCCGAATGGGCGTGGAGTTCGAATTGCCCAAGGCGCTCGATGCGCCGGCGGAGAAGTCAGCGGAGCGGGTCCTCGCGGAATGGGCCGTGCCGCCGCCCGCCACGAAGCGGCCGCAGATTGCCGATTTCGCGCCGTCTGGGCAGGGGAGTGCGCCGATCGTCCAGTGGGACCATCCGATCGCTCCCGAAGAGAATCAGCAAATCATGGCGCGGCTCGCCAAGTTCCCCGAGGTCAACGCTTACTGGATGGGCCGCAGCTACCTCGGTCAGAACATTTGGGCCGCCGACGTGATGCTTCCGACGTCGTCGACATTGCGCTCCTGGGCCAAGGAGACGACGCTCAAGGCGGCGATTATTTATTCCGGACGTCAGCACGCCGACGAAGTGTCCAGCACGAGCCACATCGACAGGCTGGGCGAGCAACTGGTCACCGATCCCGACACGAAGGCCATGTTGAAGCAGGTGAACGTCGTCCTCCACCCGATCACGAATCCCGACGGCGCGTCGCTCTCCTATCTGCTTTACCAAATGACGCCCGACAATCTCTTGCACACGGGCTATCACGGGTCGCTCATCGAGGACGTCGCCACGGCGCAATGGGACAAAGACACGGTGTATCCGGAGTCACAAACACGGCGCCAGTTGTGGGAGGCCTGGCTGCCGGACTCCTTCCTCAACCCGCACGGATACCCCTCGCACGAGTGGGTGCAACCCTTCTCTGGATACGCAGGGTGGGTGGTCAGCCGGATGGGCGCCTATTCAGGACGAACGTGGTGGCTGCCGCGTGGGTGGTTCACGAGCCTGACCTACCTGCGGGACCATCGGTATCCTTACAGTCAAGACTTCGCCTTTGCGATTCGCAACCGGATCGCCGATGCGATGAACAAGTTGCCGGACCTGATGGCACTCGAAGAGCGCATGAACGCTCGTTACCAACGCTACGGCCAGCGGTGGGACCCAGACTACATGCTTCAACCAATCGTGGGCGGCGTTCGAATCTACATGGCGCTGAAAGGCACGGAACCCTCGCCCACGGCGACGAGCTTCATGGGTCGGTATCCGGCCGTGACGTACGACGATGCCTACACCGAGGCGCCGGATGAGACTGCGTACGGACCGTACATGACCGTGGTCGCTTCGGCGGGGCTCGCCTTTGACAAGGTGCATTTGAAATATCTCGCGCAAGGCGAGCTACGACTCAAGCGATCCGAGAAAGTGTATACGGACGGCGTGGAATGGAAGGTCGAACGCGAACGTCCAATTTTGCCGTCGTCCGAGCCGCCGGTGCCGCCGCCGACCATTGGCAAGTAAGGTTGCGAGATCGCGAATCGTGATGACTGCGCGCGGCGCACGGTCAAGCCGAAACGAACTGTTGCAACGCGTTGTTTCGATCGCCGCCGATCCGCGCACTGCTGAAGCAACCGCCCATCGTCGACGGGCCTGATCTCTCGGCCTGCGCCGGGTATTTTTCTTGCATCCAGCCCTGCGACCCCCGACTTGAGAAGGACGGCATTGCTGGAGCGCACATCGCGTCGCTGATCGTCCGGTTCCGCGCGATCGCCGAATCGGCGACCGCGATAACGACAGAAAGTGGCCATGCTCAAGAGGTTCGCTGTCGTCGGATTCGTGTTCGCTCTGGTAATCTGCCTCCCGCGCACTGCCCCGGTGTCCATGGCGCAGGCTCCCGAGATGCTCGGCCTCGAGTCTGTGTTCAACGCCACGAGCGGCGCCGTGCGCGACACCAACGGCGACGGCCTGGCGGACGCGGTCGTCGCGCGCGTGATCGTTCCCGCTAAGCCATCGCGAGAAGATGTCGCCGGCGCGACCACGATCGCGGCGCGCCTTGGATACGAAACATCAGCGCTCACGCTGCCGATTGTCATCCGCGACGCCGACGTCCCGCAGCCGGCGAGTGGTGTCGGTCTGCCGATTCTCGTCGGTCGCGAGAACCAGTTCGTCAAGAAGCTGCTGGCTCAAGGCACGCTCGACATCAAGGCGCTGAAACCAGGACAAGGCCTCGTCGCCGTCGTGCGATCGCCTCTCGGCGGCCCCGATGGGGTGGTCGTCGTGGGCGGAGACGACGATGGAACGCTTGTGGCCGCGACCGAGCTCGGCGCCCGACTCCCGCGTGTGTGGACGATGGTCGGCACTACGCTGGATGCCGTCACGGAGGGGGCGACGAAGTACCTGCAGTCGAGAGGGATCTCAGCGCCGAGGGCCACGGTCCCCTCCATCGTCGTGGACTCCGATCGCCGCGGGATTGCCCTGATCACGGTGCAGGTCCAGGTGCCGGCGAGCGAGGTCGCGCGTGCGACCTCGGCGATCAACGAGCTTGATGCGGCGCACCACAGCGGGCGCGAGAACAAGATCCTCGATTTCCAAAATGCCGCGGAGACGGTGTTCGAGATCGCCTCCGGCGGCAAAGTGCAGTCGCACGCGACCGTCGCGCGGTCGGGCCTCAATCCCCGTACGCTGACGCCGCCCATCGATCCCGACGAACTGGCAACGGATTCGCCCGGCAATCGCGGCGCGGCGGCGGCGACGCCTGCGCCGGGAGCCGCCCAGAAATCGTTCGACCTCTCGACGGCGTATTCGATCGAGGGTTGGTTCGGAGACGCCTACGCCGACCTGATCCCGGATCGGACGGAAACGACGCTGGTCATTGGCGAAGCGGGGGAATCGGTTGGCGCGGGTCAGATCGCCGCTCGGCTCGGCCTCGAGTCCACCGGCGTCGTGCTGCCGATCGCACAGTTGGCCGACAAGGTCCGGGACCCGGCGCGCGAGCCGAGCCCGATCCTGATCGGTCGGTCGAACCCACTCGTGGCTCGGCTGATCACCGTCGGACGGGCGCGGTTGAACGACCTGCAGCCGGGCGAGGGCGCCGTCGAGATCGTGCGGCATGCGTTTGACAACACGACGGCGACTGTCGTCGCCGGCGCCGACAACGCGGGCACCGACGCGGCGGCAAACTATCTGGCGCGGCGAGTGCCGTACGTCTGGGACAACGCGCCGGGTTCGCTATCGTTCGATCAGGTCTCGACGGAGCTGGGCCGATTCCTTCAGGCGCGGAGTGCCGCGGGCCAGGCCAGTCAGGCGATCGGCGAAATCGACGCCATCGTCGCGGGGCTCAAAGGCAAGGCGATCGACTCGGTTGACGCCAGGCTTTATCTCGAATCGGCCGACCCGCAGCTCGACGCCCACCTCTCCGCCCAGCTCAAGGCGGCGCTCAACGCGGCCGACGTCAAGGTCACCAGCCAGGCGATGACCGATCCGGTGACGGTCTTCGACGACAAGTTCGACGTGCCCTGGGAGGTCGACGACTTGCGCGCCCGTGTGCGCGCGGAGGTGCTGCCGAAGGTGAAGGCGGGCGCGAAGGTTGCGCTCGAAGCGCGGGTGAGCGAGTCGCCGGAGATGCGCGTGCAGATCGCCGATGAGATTCGCGCGCAATTGAAACAGGCCGGCGCCGCCGACGCGCATGTGTCGGTCCTCTCAGCTTACAAGCAGGGATTTCTCTGGATCACGGAGCGAGTGCTTCCGGAGTTGAAGGGCAAGGGGGCCAAAGCGCTGCACATCAAAGTCGCCACGTACCATCCGGATCTCTCGAAGAAATACAAGTTCTACATGGTGCCGAGCCGATGGCTGCAAGAGCTCTATCCCGTCGACGAAATCGTGCAGCGCGAGTTGGGGATACAGAAGGAAGCGGTGACGCTCGAGCTGGTCGACAACCCGAAGGAGACCTACACCCTTCAGGCGACCGACGCATCCGGTAAGTCGATCTTCGAGGCCTCGTTCAGCCCCAAGGTCGTCGAGCGCGAGTACCTCGAGAAGTTTCCGGGCTGGGCGCGCGTCGAAGTGACGACGGGGTGGCTGCGCGCTTCGGTCGACGGACAAACGGTCGCCGACGCCCGCATCGAAACCGATCCGGAGCGCTTCTGGGATCACTACCAGCAGGTCGTGCTCCCGAAAATCTACGACAACGTCATGAAGGTCACCGACAACCGGCCGATGCCGGACAAGCAGCCGTTCCATCGCGATCTCGACATCGAGGCGTGGATGAGCGAGCCAGATTTCCGGATTGGCGTCGACGAAGAGCAGATCGCGTCGCTCGAGTCGCTGCACGAGGATCTCTACTTCGTCACGCTGGACTTCTTCGACGCGCTCGGCCGCACGACGACGAAGCGGCGGCTCGCCGCACCGGGCAAGATCTTTCCGATCATGCATCCGTCGCGGGAAGGGAAGCCGGGTGAGGTCCGCATCCACTACGCGGGCAACGCCTCGGCCACGCCGAAGCTCGAATTCGCCTACCGCGAGAAGGGCGTCGAGAAGCCGGTGCGCGTGACGCGTCCGCTCACGAAGATCGACACGACCGCGCCCGTGGCCCTTCGTGCGGTTGTCCGATCTGACCGCGTCCCCGAAATCGAGCTGCACGTCGACGCGAAAGACGACCACGAGGCGATCCGCGCCGCCGAGGCGCTCGACAACCTCGCACATTTGCACGACGCAGGCCTCTTCCGAACCGCGCTTTCGTACGAGCACGTCGATCGCGTGGCCGTGAGCGTCGCACTGAAGGACGCGCAGGCGAGGCGGGTCATCAAGTCGACCGGTGTCGCGGCGCCGTCGAACGTGCGTCGGGCGGCGGGGCCCGCGACAAAAGGACCGATTGTCACGTGGGATCACATCATCAGCCCCGACGAGAGCGAAGAGATCGTCGGCAAGCTCGCCGCCTTCCCGGAGGTGAAGGCGTATCGCGCCGGGCATTCGTACCGCGGCCGCGACATCTCGGTCATGGAGATCACCAATCCCACATCGAGCGAGCTCGTCTCGCGCGCGAAGCTGACGACCTACAAGCCGACCCTCTTCATCACGGGACGACAGCACGCCAACGAGATTTCGTCGACGAGCCACATCCTGCGGCTCTCGGAGCTGCTGGCGACCGATCCGGCGTATCGGCCGATCCTGAAGAAGATCAACGTCATCATCCATCCTGTCGAGAATCCCGACGGCGCGCAGATGGCGTTCGAGCTCCAGAAGTTGACGCCGCATTACATGCTGCACGCGGGCCGCTACAGCGCGCTCGGGATGGACGTCGCGTCGCAGGTCGGGCTGGCCGATCCGCTGCTACCCGAAGCGCTCGTGCGCGAAAAAGTCTGGCGCGACTGGCTGCCCGACATCTACCTCAACCCGCACGGGTATCCTTCGCACGAATGGGTGCAACAGTTTGCGGGATATGTCCCGCCGGGATTCCGCACCTACCTGTCGTCGCGCGGCTGGTACACATCGGTCAGCACTCTGCGGGATCCCCGGTATCCCCAGTACGCGCAGGCCGTTGAATCATTGCGTGAATACATCGTTCGGGGCATCAACAGCAACGCCGACGTCCGGGCGATGGACCTGCGCGCGCAGTCGCGCTACCGAAAATGGGCGTTCGGGTTCGAGCCATACGTCTTCAACCAGGAGATCTACAAGGACACGGCGATCTACTACAGCGATCCGGAAACCGGCGAGCCGTCCGGGAGCCGGCGCGTCGGCGCTGGAGGGCGTGGCGGCGGCGGCGCCGGTGGCGGTGAGGAGGGCGGCGGTGGTGGTGGCGGCCGGTACTCGATGGGAGCGTGGCCGCAGGTCACCTTCTTCAGGGGCGGCACCGAAGCACCTGATGAGACCGCCCAGGGGCCATGGCTCGCGCTGGCAGCCAAGGCCGGTTTCTCGTATCTGATGGCCAACGTCGGCTACCTGCGCGATGGTCAAGCGGTCATCACACGGATCGACGAAGACAGTCAGCGCGATTCGGTCACGCGGACCACGGTTCGCGTCCGTCCGCTCATGACGCCGAAGCCGTCGGCGGCGGAGCGCACCACGAGCCAGTAAATGTATGCGTCAGTTGAAACGGCCACCTTCATCAACTCAGGAACGACGGGTGTCCTCAATTAAGGAGAACCGTATGCGCAGGTCGATCGGCTGCTTCGTCTTCTTGTGGACGGTACTCTTGGCCGCGTCGTCTGCCTTTGCGCAGAACGCCCAAGTGACGGGAACGGTCAAGGATCAAACGGGCGGCGTGATGCCGGGCGTGACCGTGACCGCGAAGAACAACGCGACCGGTCTGACGCGGACGGAGGTCACGGACGCCAGCGGTACCTTCAGGCTCGTCGCCCTGCTGCCCGGCTCGTACACCGTCACGGTCGAAATCCAGGGGTTCACCGCGCAGACCATCCCTAATGTCGCGTTGGCGATCGACCAGACCGCGACGCTCGATTTCGCGCTCAAGCCTGCGAACGTCTCGGAGAACGTCACCGTGACCGGTGAAGCCCCGATCGTCGACGTGACGCGGTCGGACGTGGGCACCGCGCTGACGACCGCGCAGATCCAGGACCTGCCTGTGGCGGCCCGTCGCTGGATTGATATGGCGATGCTCACGCCGGGATCGTCGCAGGATAATATTCGCGGGCAGTTCTATCGCGGCAATGTCAGCATCGGCGCAGGCGTCACCACCTTCTACTCGACCGCCAACGTCGTCGACGGTGTGAACAACACGTGGGTCGAGCAGGGCGAGACGCGGCAGAACTTCCCGTTGGATGCGATCGAGGAGTTCAAGGTGTCGACTTCCTCGTTCAAGGCCGAATACGGATTGGCGACCGGCGGCGTCGTCAACGTGGTGACCAAGACGGGTTCGAACGACTTGCACTTTTCGGGGTTTCTCTTCTACAGGGACGCGGCGATGACGGCGCGGCAGTTTTTCCAGCCCACCACACCGCCGTACTCGCGCGAACAGGACGGCGGGTCGATCGGTGGGCCGATCATCAAAGACAAGATCCACTACTTCATCACGTATGAAAGGACCGACGAGAATCTGTACAACAGCGTGAGCACCCCCGCCTGGCCGCAGTACACCGGGACGTACCAGAGTAAGCAGTATCGATGGACGTACCTCGGTCGGGCGGACGCGCAGCTGACGCAGGGACAGTCGGTGTTCATCCGGTTCGGGCAGGAGTACCAGTACCGTCCGGAGCTGACAGTCGGCGGTTCCGTGATCCCGAGCTCCAGCTTCGACTTCTCCGTGCCTCGGACGTCGGCAGTGGTCGGGCACACGTGGGTCATCAATCCGCGCGTGTTGAACGATTTCCGGTTCCAGTACGCGTACGCGAAGTTCGAAGTCTCGCCGCCGGGGAGCCACGGTTCGTGGGCCGCCGGCTACTTTGGACAGGATCGTGTGGGGTTGTGTGCGCCGGTGTTCAACTACCCGTCGGTGACGGTCGGCGGCTGTGGCAACAGTCAGATGGGTCCGGAACACCGGTATCAAGTCAAGGACGACTTTGCGTACCAGTTGCCCAACGGGCTCGGCCGCCATCAACTGAAGTTCGGCGCCGACTTCAGCTACGTGCCGTTTCAGGAGGACAATTTGGGCAGTCCTCTGGGGAATTGGACGTTCCCCCTGGATCTGCCGTACGATCCCAACAACCCGAAGACATTTCCGACGCAGTACACCCAGTCGCTGCCGACCTACGCGAATCTTCCCAGCAAGTACTACGCCCTGTACGTGCAGGACGACTGGGAGCCCACCGGCGGACTGACGTTCAACCTTGGCCTGCGATACGACCGGCAGCTCGGCGCGTATGGCGACTACCTCACCAACGATCAGACGCTGACCGGGCAGTTGATTGGACCGCAGGCGGTCACGTACCCGCTGGCGATTCCGTTCATCGACACGAGCACGCGCGGCAATGGCAAGAACTTCGGGCCGCGCCTTGGCGTGGCCTGGGATCCGGCCCATGACGGCCGCATGAACATCCACGCGGGCTGGGGGATCTATTACGACAATATGCGCACCCTGCAGCTCGGTGGCGAGATCACGTGGCCGCAGGCACAGCAGATCATCATCAGCAAACCCTCGTATCCCGACCCTTTGAATGGCAATTCGCGCACCGCGTTCCTCTCGACGGCTCCGCCCAACATCACCGTAATGGCCAATGACTTGAGGAGCCCGTATTCGAAGTCCTTCAGCGCCGGCATCACGCGGGAGTTAACGCGTAGCGTGGGGCTGACAACGGATTTCACGTTCGTGAACCGTTACGGCGATACCAACACCGTGAACATCAATGAGCCCAACCAGGTGACCGGCGTCCGGCCGTATCCGCAATTTGGGCGCGTGTCTCAACTTCAGGCCGTAGGCAACTCCACGTACCGAGCGCTGTTCGTGAAGCTGGACAAGCGTCTCAGCAATCACTGGTCTGCGCTCCTGTCCTACACGCTCGCGGACGCGCGCGACCAGCCGGTCGCGAACGATCTAGCCAGCGTCTACGGTTTTGCTCGGGAGGACGGCTACTCGCTGGCCGACCGCCGCCACGTCCTCCGAGCGAGTGGCACGCTACAGCTCCCCTACAACATGCAGCTGTCGGCGATCCTCGATTTGCGCTCGAGCCAGCCGTTCAACCCCGCCACCACCGTCGACATCAACAAGGATGGGTTCGCGATTGATGTGCCGAACGGCGTCGGCTTCAGGAGCGGCTGCCGGGACATGGACCTGTCGGCCGTCAACGCTTATCGCGCGACGTTCGGCCTGTCGCCAGTGGCGTCCGTGGCGTGCCCGGGGTACCAGGACATCGACCTGCGCTTCTCGAAGTCCTTCCCATTTCAAGGTCACCGGGTTGAATTGATCGCACAACTGTTCAACCTGACCGACCATACCAACTTTGCCCCAGCCGTCTCGAACCCGCTGTCTGCGACCTTCGGTCAGGTCAATCAGATCCTTTCTTACATCAACGCGCCGTCACGTCAGGCCGAAGTGGCAGTCAGGTTCCAATTCTGAGTCGACCGACGAGCACGCTTCCGGGCGTGCTCGTCACCTTGGATCGGCGGCCTGATGACTGTTCCTCTGACATCCTCCACCCTCAACCGCTCGAGTTTGTTCGGCTGGTGGCATGCGGCCGATCCCGCAGCGCATCGCGCGCTTGTTGCCGCGTCGTTCGGGTGGATGCTCGACGCCTTCGACGTCATGCTCTACTCGATGGTCCTGGCGACGATCATCACCACCATGAGTTTGAGCAAGGCCCAGGCCGGAATGCTCGGCTCGCTCACGCTGCTCGCGTCAGCCGCCGGCGGATTGCTCTTCGGCCTGGTTGCCGATCGGTCCGGTCGCACGCGCGCGCTCATGGCCAGCGTGCTGCTGTACTCGATCTTCACGGGTCTGTGCGGGTTGGCGCAGAATCTGTGGCAGCTCGGCCTGTTCCGCATCCTGCTCGGGATCGGGATGGGCGGCGAGTGGGCCAGCGGGGCGGCGCTCGTCTCCGAGACCTGGCCGGCCGAACATCGCGGCAAGGCGTTCGGGTTCATGCAGAGCTCGTGGGCCGTCGGCTACGCGCTGGCAGCGGTGGCGACGGCCATCGTGTTGCCGCGATGGGGTTGGCGCGCCGTGTTCTTCGTTGGTGTCCTCCCGGCATTCTTCACGCTATGGATCCAACGTCGCGTCGAGGAGCCGCGCTTATGGCGCGCCTCGAAAGACGAGCGCGCGCGCGGGATTCAGCGAAGCGCGCTTGGCTTCATGGACATCTTCCGCGGGCCGCTGCGGCAGCTCACCATCGCCGTGACGTGTATGAACGCGTGCACGATGTTCGGCTGGTGGGGCCTGAATCTGTGGATTCCCGCGTACCTGGCGCTCGATGCCACCCAAGGTGGTATCGGCTTGAGCGCGTACACCGTGTCCGCCTTCGTCATCGCCATGCAGGTGGGGATGTGGTTCGGGTACGTGACGTTCGGGTACGTCAGCGACGCGATTGGACGGAAGCGGGCCTATGTAATCTATGTGATCGCCGCGGCGGTACTGCTCCCGCTGTACGGGATCGTCCGCCAGCCGGTCGTACTGCTGATGCTCGGGCCGTTCGTCGCGTTTTTCGGCACCGGATACTTCACGGGATTTGGACCGCTGACTGCGGAGATCTATCCCACAGCGATCCGTGCCACGGCGCAGGGCTTCACCTACAACATCGGGCGCGTGGCCAGCGCCGTCGCGCCGTTCGTGGTCGGATCGCTCGCACAGGCGCGCGGGTTTGGCCTCGCGTTCGGGGTTACCGGCGCCGCCTTTCTCGCCGCGGCGCTCGCGTGGATCTGGATACCGGAGACCAGGGGGCGACGGCTCGACTGACACGGGCGACTATTGTTTCCGCGCACCTGGGCTACGCCTCCGAGGGCACCGAGGCGTGTACGAGCGTGGTTCGAAGAGAATGGCGGAGCTCAACGCTCCGCGACGCCGGCGTGTCGGCGAGCGAATCGCCCGACTCGGAGCAATCGGGCCGCCGCGAACGCCAGCACGCCGCCGAAGATGGTCAGGAGCGCGCCCATCCGCATCTCGAGCAGGACGGGCCCCGGCGGCATGACGGCGGCCGCGAAGAACAAGGCGAAGACGAGTCCTATCGACGCCGTGCATCCGACGACGACGAGCTCGCGCCAGCCGACGCGATGCGGAAGATGCAGCCCAACGGCGAGCGCCACTCCGGCCGCCCCGACAATGCCGATCGGCCGTCCGATCGCGGCGATCGGAATGGCCCACGCGCCGACCTCGAGCCCGTGAAGCGGGACGCCGGCATTGACGAGCCCGAACAACAGGAGCACGCCTTCCACGGGCAGGCGCCACCAACGCTCGAACAGCGTCAGCGTATCGTGCGCCTGCGGCGCCGGATCCACGAACAGACCCGGATCGCGTCGCCCATGCGGGAAGAACGGCACGATCGGCACCAGCGCGAGGGCGGGGTGCACGCCGCCCAGAAACAGCGCCCACCAGGACAGCAGGCCAGGCCCGAGCAGATACAGCCAGAAATTCTTCACGCCGCCGAATCGCAGGGCCGCAGCCATGCCGAGGGCGACCGCCATGAGGCCGATGCCGATCACAGGGTGCGCGTCACTCACGGGTTGCAGAACGGCGACGCACGCCAGGCCGATCGCGTCGGCAGAAATTGCGAGCAGGAGGAGGAATGGCACCGCGGGATGACGTCCGAAGATCATCCGCGCGATGATGTAGCTCCCCGGAATGTCGATCGCGCAGGCCGCGACCCATCCGCTCTCGAGCATGTATTCGCCGGCCTGGTGGACGAACCAGAGATAGCACGCGATCGACACGGCCACGCTGCCGACGGCGGCGGCAACGGGCAGCGCCGCGCGGCGCCACGGATGCAGGGCCCCGCCCGGGACCGTGGCCTCCGCCACTTCCTTGGTAATCAGCGCAAAAAAGAACGCCATGCCGACGCCGTTCACGGCGAACGCGGTCGCGTCGGCGAAGCGATAGTAGCTTTCGGGACGCGTGTTCGCCCACACCAGCGCCGCCGCGCAGCCGAGGGGCAGCGCCAGCAGATAGTCGACCACGAAGCCGGAGATGCTGAGCGCGACCCGCTTGTGCAGGCTCATCGGTGCACCTGGCGCCGAATGGTGCCGGAGTCGACGGTCGCGCCGGCGCGCGAGATGACCTGGAAGGAGAGCACGTCTCCGTCGATCTCCACGAGCATGAAGCTCTGATCCTGATCGAAGGCCTGGGCCGTCATGGCCGAACGGCGCGTGTCGCCCTTTCGCAACTGACCGCCGGCCCCCTCGACGAAGTAGTAAATACCTTTTTGCGGAGTGAGACGTTCGTAAATGTGGTCGTGGCCCGCAAAGACGACATTGACGCCATAGGTGAGAAACAGCGGCTCGAACAGCACGCGGACGTCAACCGAGGAGCCGTGTGTGCCGCCGTCGGAATAGAGCGGATGATGGAAATAACAGATCTTCCATTCCTCCTTCGCGCTCTTCAGGGCGTTCTCGAGCCAGGCCAGTTCCTTCTGATCGACTTTGTTGCTGTCGAGCGCAAAGAAGCGAACGTTCTTCGTGGCATAGGTGTAATACCGCTCGCCCCCCATGTTCCACAGCGGGTATCGCACGTTCTTGGGATCGTCGTGGTTCCCGATAGAGGCGTAGAACTTGACGCCCGCATCGAGCAGCGCTTTGTACGGCTGCGAGAATTTCTTGACGAGGTCCGACGCGCCTTGACCGCCGTAGATGTTGTCGCCCAGCATGATCACGCGGTCGAACGGGAACGTCGTATGCAGCCGCGTCATCAGATTGGCGATGTCATACTGCGGCCGGTCCCCGGTCCCAGCATCGCCGATCGCGGCAAACTTCACCGAGTTTGGTGCCGAGGGAAGCGCGAGCTCCTGGGCGGTGACGTGCCCTGGTGCGGAGAGGACAAGAAGAAGAAGCGCTGTGAGGAGCCGAGTGGCGCGTTTGCGGTCCATCGACGAACGGGAATGTTTCACGATGTCGCATCCGAGTGCATAGGTTCCATCTTACCGCGCAAGACGTCAACGGCTCTTCGGTCCGGCCGCTCCGGTCGAACCCGCCGCGCTCCATGCATCGGCTGCTCATGAGCGTGCAACCTGTGTATGCCCGGGCAGTGCGGCCAGCCTTGTTTAGCAGGCGCCCACCGGCACCGCTGCACCTAAGTGCTTGACGAAGGAGGAGTCTACGCGATCGGCTCGGTGGTCGTGACTTTTCCGGCGTCGACCTTGTATTACCCGCTTCCAGTCATGGCGACTGCCGCCTCATCGCCGGCGCAACCAACGACCTGGCCGCTGCTGTCGCTCGAGCGGTTTGCGATCTCGCGCACCAGCGTCCGCGTCGTTGCGCTGGCGGTCGTGACCAGCCTGGCGTTCGGCTACCGCGTCGTCGCATTGTCGACGCCAACGCCCGTCGGCGAGTGGATCGCTGCCGCGGGCCAGACGTTCCCTGAGGAAGCCTACGACTACGGCGTCCGCGAAGCCGTCGCGGCGATCCCTCGGGCGACGGGTTCGTCCGCGTTTGTCGTCAGCGACGCGTCCGCTGTGGTGGCGTATTACCTGAAAGCCGCCGGCCGAACGGATCTTCAGGTTCGGTCGTTGTCAGGCCAAGGCATCCTGTACGGGCGGCAGCCATCGTGGGTCATTGTCCAAGACAATCACGCGACGTTTGAAAACCACGACGTCGTCGAGCAGTTTCGGCGACGGTCGGTTCCCTGGCGAGAGTTCGGTGCTGGCGACGCGGTGACCGCTGAGGTGTTCCGGATCTCAGAGAGATAACACCCTCTGGTGCGCTGGGTCTGGCCGAAGCACGTGCGACCAGTCACCGATGTGCCCAGGAATAGACCCGCGAAGGTCGGCGCGCCCGGCAGGACTCGAACCTGCGACCCCCGGGCTTAGAAGATGTGTGATAGCCGACCTGAGATGTGCTTTGAGAGGAGAATCTCGACCCCAGTTCAGGAGATTCGAGTCTGAGACTGCGGCCGAGGGTCGTCGCTTCATTGCGAAGGGTGCGAGGACGAAGAGGGTCCTAGGTTCATCCCTTCAGAGTAGTCGTCGTCATCCTGGTGCCATTCGTCAACGCTGATGCTCGCGATCTACTCGCGGACACGCGATCCAAGGTGCGGTCAGAAGAACCCCACGTTCAACAAGTATCGAGGATTCGCGCGAGCCAGCGAGTTCGTGCTCAGAGCTGGTATTCGGCGACCGTGGGACTTGTGCCTGAAAACACGCCGGGATCTTACTTGGGCCGTAACACCCTGGGCGAGTTCCCAGAGACTGCGGTGGAAGGGCGAGCGCCACGCTTTCCGCCGGCGGTCGATGCTGCCTACGAGTCGCGACGACTTGCGGCCGATCGACGCGCGAGGTGCGACGGGCGAGTAGCCAGCCGCTGAAACCACGCGACCATCTGAGGACGCCGACGGCCTGGCTACGAACTGAAGTGGCGGGTCACGGTAAACCTCGATTCGCCTGATGCAATGCGGGCGCCCGATCAGTCTGCAACATTGTCATCAAAGCCCCTGGAAGTGTGCGACGCCAATGGAGTGGCTCGTGGCCAGCGTACACTTCAACGTAGTCGACGCGATATCCCTTCGCCTGCAGCACATCCCGGAGGTGGCGGTTCGATGCGAGCAGGCTCGTCGTGCCCGGTACAAATGGCGGAAACATCCGGTCCGCTTCGTTCGCAACGAACTCCATCTGGCCCACATCGAGGTAGAAACGAACATCTGTCGATGGCGTTTTCAAGATCTGCCGCGTTAGCCATTCCGGTTCGCCGTTGTCGAGGTCGCGATTGTTGAGCCAGAACGAACCGCTTTGCGAGACCACTGCGCCGAAGGCATCCGGTCGCAGCACGGCTGCAAACGCCGCCGTCAGTCCCTCGATGCTATCCCCCAAGACCACCGTCTTTGAACGGTCGGCCTCGAGCCCATATTCGCGCCGGAGGTAAGGCAGCACCTCATCGGCTAAGAACCCGACGAAGGCTTCGCTGAAGTACATATCGGTTTGCCACGTGTCCTTGGCTCCCTCTCCGACGAAGATAGCGATTGTCGGACCAATGAGGTGTTCTGCGTACAAGTGGTGCAGAATCATCGGCGTTGGGACCGCTGTCGTATAGACGGCACGATCCAGCACCAGGAGCACGTTTGGGTCTCTGAGCTCGCCGGGCGTCGTGTAGATCCAGAGCTGTCGATCGGGCGCGACCTTCAAGATCGAGCTCCTTATTGTGTGTTGATGAAGTTCAGATTCAAGAACATCACTGCCGCCAATCCACGGATTGGACTCGACTCCTGGCATTCGCGCAATCGAACGAATGGGTCCCGTGAGAATTCGGTACTGCAGGGGATTCAACGGGTCGGCCAGCAGCGTCGCGGATCCGCTTGCCGCGGCTGCCGGCGGATTGATCGAAAACAGATAGGAGAATTCAGCGTCGACCGGAAGCGTGTGGGTCCGGTACCAAATGTCACTTCCTGCCAGATGCACCAAGTGACTCCGCTGATCGCGGCCAGGAGCGATTCCGTCTGGCTGCGCCATGAGAACGACGTCCTTAACGTCCGCTGCGCCGCGCCAGATGAAGGTCGCACGTACATGCCGTTCGTCGTTGGGCACGGCTTCGATGAGCGGCGTGTGCGGCAGCGTCGCCCAGAATCGATTGACCACTTCGACATCTCCGCGTGACAGTTCATTCGCCACTGCCGCCAGCGTTGGGCTTTCCACCGGGGAGGGAAGTTGACCGTCGGGTCGAGCCGCAGCGACCGCAAGTACACCCACGAGTAACGATACTTTCGCCACCTGTTGAGCCATTGATGCCTCCACCGCCGGCCCGACAGCGGCCGGACCCTCCCACGTGTGGCCTCGATCGGCGCTGCGATAGAGGCTGATTGTCGAGCGCTTGCGGCCGCCTTCGGAAAGAAGGTAAGCGCAGCGAAATAGGCGATGCCGCTATCGCTGAACGCTACTTGTGGATCGCTGCATCCATGCTCGCGCAGCTCTCCGAAATCGACACCCACAACACGCCGCCGTCGTCCGAGACATAGAGCCGGCACACGGCTCCGACACGATCAGATTCGCCGCAGCAGTGGGATTTGCAGCCAGCATCAATTCCGTGTTTGGCGTCGGATCATCGCGGCTGACGAGAACATTCGGTCCAACGCGTATGCGGCGATTCTGGGCCCGCGGGTACACATTGGCTGCTAACAGTGTTAGCAGTAAAAGGCCAAAAAAAAGAACGCGGTGCGACATGTCAGCCTCCGTGGCACAAGCGTGTCGCAACGAGAAATAGAACCGGTAGAACTGCAACGCCGAGCGCCGCCAGGGCGGCGACCGCGGCGCTGGCGCGCCCACGCTGCGGCACGTGCTCGGGCCGCAGCAGGCGGGCGATCCGCACCGGGACATCCGCCGCGTCTGCGAAGCCCACGCCCATCGGCGTCGCCGGCCCCCTCGAGAACGCCAGCAGCGCAGACGCAAGATCGACCGCCGCGACCCTGCGGGCCGCCGCATCATCGGCCACAAACTCGCGGCAGCGACGATAGGCCACCTGCGCGCGCCGAGCCCGAAACAGCGAGCAGTCCGCCGACAGCGCGACCAAGGCTGTCCAGAAGACCTCGTGCAAGGATTGATGAGCCCGTTCGTGCTGCAGCGCCGCACACAGTTCGTCGTCGTTGAGGCGATCGACAGCGCCGCGTGAGATCACGACGCGCGGTCGCCACACGCCGACGAGCGCGCAGAACGGTCGATCGATGTCGATCTGTTCGACTCGGATATGGCACCGCGCGGCAGCCGCGGCGAGACGTTGCGCCGGTGGTACGGTGACACTCCGAAGTCGTGCGATCCCTCGTGAGCGCCGCACCTGGCTCGCCGTCGCCCGAAGACCGATCAGCGCCGCCACGGTGACGCCGCCGTAAATCGTGACAATGCAGCGCCACGTGTGCACGGGGAAGCGCTCGAAAGTGATAGCGGCGCCAAGCGTGAGCGTCATCCACAGCACGCCAGGCGTCGAGAGCAGACACAACAGAGCGCGCCGCTCCCAGACGGGATCGCGGAGCGTCAAGCGAGCCGCGATCAACTCGCCGACACCCACGGAGAACGCTGGCAGCACAACGAGCGGCCAGACGCCGCTCCATGTGCCAGCGATGGCTGTGTGTGTCAGGACAGTAATTAGCGGGCTCGCCATGTTCTACCTGGCGTGTTTCCGATCGCGTCGCTTGTCGGCAATGAGCCGCTCCAGTTCATTCAGCATGTCGCGGTCCTCAATGAGCTCGTCGGCCAGATGCACCAGCAGCGGTTCGCGGTAATCACGCATCAGCGAGTCGACAACGTCGGTGACGACCCGGTGCCGAAACACTTCCCGCGCCTGCGTCGGGACGTACTCATGGCTGCGCCCGGCGAGACGGCGACGCAGATAACCTTTCCGGGCCAGGTTCGTCAGGTACAGCCTTGACAGTTGAATAGGCGAGCGATCGCCTGTCGCCTCTAAGGCGGCCTCGCACGCTTGAGACCGAGATCGGCGCGTCCGCACCCCAAACTGCCTCCATGATCTCGGCCTCAAGCGGACCGAGAACCGAGGATGCACCGTTGCGTCGCAGGCGGAACGTCCGCATGTGCTAAGTACATTAGCAGACTGCGGGGTAGGTGACAAGATCCGCATCCTTTGCCCTCTTAGAGCCCACATTCTTCCAAGCATGGATGCCGCCGACCGACAGCTCCGAGTACTTGCTACCTGTTACAGACGTCTGGGTGCACAGTGGGGCGCGGTGGTGGTGGGCGCACGTGGTGACGCTCTTCGCGTTCACCCGCATCAACACTGCGCCAAGACCCTCCACGGTAGACCTCACGCGATGCGGGATAGGTTCGTGAAGTGTGGCGCGCCCGGCCCCGCCTTGGCGCTCCGCGCTTCGGCGCGCTCGGGCCTGAACCTTCGCGTGGCTTGCCAACCGTAGCTCACGGATCGTTGGTGTGAAATGGTGCGCCTGGTTGGAATTGAACCAACGACCATCCGATTAAAAGTCGGATGCTCTACCACTGAGCTACAGGCGCCTGGCGGCGGAAGGCGTCATTGTACTACGGTGAATGGCGCCGACACTTCGGTCGTCGCCCACTGCATCGCCAATGTGCCGCCGTTTCCCGGGGGAGTCGCGCGGATCACAAACGTCAACTGCTCGACTGGCGCTGGCAGCGTGCGCTTCTGCAGCTCGATGCGTCCGAGATCCGACGAGGCCGGATACCGCGTGTGGAACCCGCTCGGCTGCGTGCTGACGATCAGCGTCCACGTGTCCTCCGTCGGCAGCATCCAGATCGTGTGCGGGCCGGCCGGCACCGTCAACGTGCCGAACTTCAGATCGCGGTCGCTCTCGAGTACCGTCGCCTCGTCGGCGCCCGGACACCACACTCGCCCGTAAGGCACGAGCGCTCCGAAGATAGCCCGGCCGCGCATGTACGGCCGCCCGTAGATGATCGAAATCGCGGCACGGCCGACCGTTTCGCTCACGGTCTCGTGCGGGCTGGCGCGCTGTTGCGCGGAGCCCTCCACGGTGAGGGCCAGGCCGAGGACCGCAGCGAGGGCAGCGACGGCGTTCATTCTGGGCAAGAGGCGCCTCCTTTCACGTATACTGAGCCGGGATTTCACCATGAACAAAGACGCCGCCCGTCTTGTGCTCGTCGTCGAAGACGACGTCTCTGTCCGACGGCCGCTGGTCAAGTTTCTCGAGATGCACGGTTTTTCCGTCGTCACGGCGGAGACGGCCGACGAAGGGCTCGATGCCCTCCGCAAGAATCGCGTGGTTGCCGCCGTCGTCGACTTGCGGCTCCGGCGCGGATCGGGGCGCGACGTCGTGGTCTCCACCCCGGCCGATGTGCCGGTCATCATCTTCTCCGGCGTGCCATCGGAGTCGGCTGAGCTCGAGCGCCTGCGGGCGCGGACCCGCCTGATCGAGAAGCCCTATTCGCTGGTGCTGCTCGTCGAAACGCTCGAAGAGATGCTCAGCGAGACCTCACAGAATCTTCATCCCTAACGCCGACAACGCCAACTCCGTCCCCAGCTGCGCGGTGGCGTTCCGCACATCCAGCGTCGGGTTCACTTCGACGAGATCGAGCGCCATCAGCAGCCCCGAATCGGCGACGATCTCCATCACCATATGCGCTTCGCGGTAGTCGAGGCCACCCTTGACCGGTGTGCCGACGCCCGGCGCGATCTGCGGATCGCAGACGTCGATGTCGAACGAGACGTGGATGCCGGCCGTGCCGGTGCCCGCCAGGCTCACGGCCTGCTCGACGATCGACGCGATGCCCTGACGATCGATGTCCTTCATCGTGAAGACGTGGACGTGCGCGTCGCGCACGGCAACCTTTTCGCGCTCGTCGAGATTGCGCACGCCGATGATCACCGTGTGCGCGGGCAGGACCTTCGGCGAGACCGTCCCGATGCGCGCGAGCTCCGCCGGTTCCGAGCCCAGCAGCGCCGCCAGCGGCATTCCGTGGACGTTGCCGGACAGGGACGTGGCCGGCGTGTTGATGTCGCCATGCGCGTCCACCCACAGCAGGCCGAGCGGCAGGTCGCGCACCTTCTTCGCCCAGTCGGCCGATGCCGCCACCGATCCCGCCGCCACGCTGTGATCGCCGCCGAGGACGAGGGGCAGCGCGCCCTCGTCGAGCGACTGCAGCGACGTCTGATAGAGGCGCTGGCACACTCTCGCGATTTCGCGGACGTACTTCTTGCGCTCGTCGCGCGGCGCCTGCGTTTCTGGAATCGGCGACGGCAGATCGCCCTTGTCGGCCACGGAGTAGCCGAGCGCGGCGATCCGTTCTCCGAGCCCCGCGATGCGGAGAGCGGAGGGTCCCATGTCGACGCCCCGGCGGTTGCCGCCGAGGTCAAGAGGCACACCAATGATGTGGACCGGTTTCATTTCACCTTCACCGTGACCGACATGCCTTCGCCGGATGGAGTGACGATCGACGAGAATGCCTGCGGACTATTCTGGATCGCCGCGAGAAAATCGCGCATCTCGCTCTGCTTGTTCACCACGTTGTGGGCGAGAAAGAGGCCGTGCGGGTGGAGCCGCGGAAACACCATGTCGAAAAAGCGCTTGTAGTCGCGCTTCCACGCGTCGAGAAAGACGAAGTCGAACCCGCCGGTCACTTTCGGAATCTCCGTGAACGCGTCGCCCGGCACGACGGTGACGATGTCGGCGAGGCCGGCTCTGCGGATGTTCTCGGCCTCCACTTTGGCACGTGCGGGATCGTATTCGATGGACGTCAGATGCCCGCCCGTTTCCCGCAAGCCGAGCCCGATCCAGATCGCACTGTAGCCGTACGCGCCGCCGATCTCGAGCGCCGCCTTGGCATGGCTCGCGGTGACCAGAGTGCGCAGGAAGCGGCCGTCCTCTTCGGAGACGGCCAGCAGACTCGTGTCCGCCGATTTGATCTGCGTCAGCAGCTTGCCGATCTCGACCGGTTGCGCCGAAGGGTGTGCGAGCCATGCGCAGGCGAATGCGATCGCGAGCGCAAGCGGTCGGAACGGAACGCGCGCTAGTTTCGCGCGACGGGCTGTAGCCATTCAGTCACCTGTTGTGCAGTGGCGCGGCCGTCGGTGACGCAGTCGGGAATGCCGACGCCACGCAGACCGCTGCCGGTGAGAAACAGACCTGGATGCCGCGCGAGGGCGCGATCGATTGCCGCGATCCGGGCGAGATGTCCGACTTCGTGTTGCGCGTTTGCGCGCTCGAACCGGTAGACGCGCGACAAGAGCGGCTGCGCGCGGATGCCGAGCACCGGCGTGAGCGCCGCGATCGCGCGCGTGACGAGCTGGACGTCCGTCTGCTCGAGCACGTTCGGATCGCGGGCGCCGCCGACGAACGCGCGCAGCAGCACCCGGCCGTCTGGTGCGCGCTGCGGCCACTTCGACGACAACCACGACGCGGCCAGGATGCCATTCGCTTCGACGCGAGGGACGACAAAGCCGGAGCCGTCGAGCGGATGCCCGACGTCCTCACGGCGAAACGCGACGGCGACCGTGCCGGCGGACGCGTACGGGATCTCGCCGCACAGCCGTGCGATCTCGGTGTCGTAGTCGCGCAGGATCGACGCCGTCGCGTACGCGGGCGCCGCGACGATCACCGCGCGAGCCTGCACCGCCCGGCCGGCGGCCGTTTCGATCTGGAACGGACCGGCGCCGGTGACGCGCGCGACGACGGTCTTGAGACGGATGGCATCGGCCGGCAGGGCGGCGGCGAGCGCCTTCACCATTTCGCTCAGTCCGCCTGGCAGCGACCTGAAAGCACCCTCGGCGGACGGCGGCGCCGGCGCCCGTCGACGGAACGCGCGGAGCAGGCTCCCGTGCGTGCGCTCATCTTCGACGAAGCGCGGAAACAGCGCCCGCATCGACAGGCGATCCACGTCGCCGGCATGAATGCCCGCGAGCAGCGGTTCCGCCAGATAGGTGGTCGCTTCCGCGCCGAAGCGCCGCGTGATGAACGCCCCGATCGACTCGTCTGCATCGTCGCGCTTCGCCGGCACGAAGAGCTCGGCGCCCATGCGCAGCTTGCCGCCCCATGAAAACAACGCCGTGCGGAGAAACGGGGCGACGCGCGTCGGAATGCCGAGGACCGATCCGGCGGGGAGAGCGTGAAGCCGTCCGGCGCGCTGGATGTAGGCGAGCCGCGGCGGTTTGGTCGCGACGAGCCGATCACCGAGACCGAGCTCCTGACAGAGCCTGATGCCGTCGGGCTTCTGGACCACCAGCGCGTCGGGACCGCCATCGATGGTGTAGCCGTCGATCTGCTCGCTGATGATCACGCCGCCGGCGCGGTCGCTGCGCTCGAGCACGACGAACGACACGCCGCGCCGCGACAGCTCGAACGCCGCGGCCAGCCCCGCGATGCCGCCGCCAACGATGGCGACGTCGACGAGTGCCGTGTTCAGGTCCATCGACATCGGTAACTTGGACGTCTTTCAACCACGAAGATCACGAAGATCACGAAGAAAAGTTGCCACAGAGTCACAGAGTCGCGGAGAAATCGGTGCCCGTTTGCACGCAGCGTGTCCGCGCCGCCGAAGCACGACAGAGAAGCGCCGCACCGATTCGACGGCCGGCCTGCGTTGCAGGCCGGTTTGTGCGACCGGATCGGCCGCATTCACGAGCCAGTCGTTTCGAGCGTGGGCTCGATGAATGCGGCCGATTCCGGCCGCGCGCGTCGCGTCGCGACGCCCGTCGAATTCTCGCGGCGCCTCAGTGGCTCTGTGCCTCTGTGGCAAAAAAAATCCGTTCACGCCATTACTCTGCGCACGAGATCCTCGAGCAGCGCGATGAAGGTCGACGATGTGTTCAACGACTCGGTGCGCCGCAGCGCGACGCCGGCCTCGCGCGCCACGGCCGCTGCCTGCACGTCGATGTCGAAGAGGATTTCCGTGTGATCGCAGACGAAGCCGATTGGCACGACCAGAATCTTCCGGACGCCGGCCGCCGCCTGCGTCCGCACCAGATCGTCGAGCGCGGGGCCGATCCAGGGCTCGGGAGTTCGGCCGGCGCTCTGAAACGCGCACTCGTAGCGCGCTACGCCGGCACGTCCGGCGACGCCGCGCGCCGTCGCCGCCACCTGATCGGCGTACACATCGCCCGCATCGATGACGCGCACCGGCAGCGCGTGCGCGGTGAAGACGACCAGCTCGTCGCGCTGCGGCGCCGCGTGCTGAATCCGCTCGGCGAATGCGTCGAGCAGCAGCGGATGCTCGTGAAAGGATGGCGCGGTGGCGAAGCGCATGCCGGCCGGCAGCGCCATCGTCGCCGCATCCACGTACTTCTGCACGCTCAGTGTGGAGAACTGCGGCGCCATCGGGATGCCCACGATCCGTGTGACGCCGTCATCGGCGAGCGCCTCAATCGCGTCTTTGATGTAGGGCCGCCAGTTCCGCATCCCGACCGCGACCGCCACATCGCCGCCGAGGCGCGCCCGCAGCGCGGCGGCCTGCGCGTCCGTGAGATCGGTGAGGGGAGACCGTCCGCCGATCGCGCGGTAGTTGCGCCGCATCTCTTCGACGAGCTCGGGCGACGGCGTGCGGCCCCCGCGCACGATCGTCAGATACTCCGGCATCTCGTCGAGTGAGGACGGAGTTCCATGAGCCATGAGAAGCACGCCGCTGCGCATCCTGATCCTTGATCCCGCTCGGCTGAAGCCTTCGCGCTACTTTACAGCCGTAAGGCGGTCCTATTGGAACCGCCGGGTCTCAAACGACCCGGCCTACACGCGTAAGTTCGCAACGCGAATCCCAAATCCCGAATCCCAAATCCCGGATCCCGCTCGGCTGAAGCCTTCGCGCTACAGTCGCGTCTGCTGATGCACGTAGCGCGCAAGCGCCTGGACGTGCTCCAGCGGCGTGGAGGGCAGGATGCCGTGGCCGAGATTGAAGATGTGGCCGGGGCGCCCGCCCGCCCGGGCGAGGACGTCGTCGGTCGCCGCGAAGATGCGATCGAGGGGACCGAGCAGCAGCGTGGGATCCAGATTGCCCTGGATGCCGCGATCGGCTCCGATGCTCGCCCACGCTTCGTCGAGCGGCGTGCGCCAGTCGGCGCCGATGACATCGCCTCCCGCCTCGCGCAGCTCGCCGAGAATCGATCCTGTCCCGACACCGAAGTGAATCGTCGGCACCGTGGGGGGCAGCCGGTCGAAGATGCGCTTTGGTGTGGGGCAGGATGAACTCGCGATAATCGTGCGCGTTCAACGCGCCGACCCACGAGTCGAACACCTGCACGACGTCCACGCCCGCGTCGATCTGCGCGAGGAGATAGTCGGCGACGATGTCCGACAGAAGCTCGCAGAAGCGATGCCAGGCTTCCGGCGATCCGTACATCAGCGCCTTCGTATGAGCGAACGAGGCGGAATGTCCACCTTCGATCGCGTAGGACGCCAGCGTGAACGGTGCGCCCGCAAATCCGATCAGCGGGACGCGCCCGGCGAGCTCGTGCTTGATCTGACGGATGGCATCCAGCACGTGCGACAGCTTGTCGCGCGGATCGAAGCGGCGCACGCCGGCGAGGTCGGCCGCGGAGCGCAGCGGCCGTTCGATCTGCGGGCCTTCGCCCTTGACGAAATCGAACGCGATGCCCATGTGCTCGAGCGGCAGCAGCAAATCCGAAAACAGGATCGCGGCATCCACGTCGATCCGGCGCACCGGCTGCAGCGTGACTTCGGTCGCGAGGTCGGGCGTGCGGCAGATGTCGAGCAGCGAATAGCGTTCGCGCAGCGCACGGTACTCGCTCATGTAGCGTCCAGCCTGGCGCATGAACCAGACTGGCGTGGCGTCGACCGGCTGCAGACGACAGGTTTTCAGAAATCGGGAACCGGCGTCGATCAGTGGGTCACCTTGAGGAGGTTGCGGGCCAGCCCGACCAGATCTTCGAGCCACAGCGGTTTGAAGCGCAGCTCGGCGCCGAGCTCGCGCAGCTCGTTCGACATCGCATCGTCCAGGAAGTAGTCGCCCGTGACGATGGCCACCGGCGTTCGCTGATTGCGGGCATCCTCGCGCAGGCGTCGCAGGAAGCCGAGCCCATCGATGAGCGGCATCCGCAGATCGAGGATGATGGCGTCGGGATGACATTCTTCCGCTTCGCGCAGGCCGGTTTGCGCGTTGAGCGCGGTGCGGACCTTGAAGCCTTCCAGGCGCAGCATGCGCGCAAACGTCTGGGTCACGCCCTCATCGTCGTCGACGATGAGGATGGTGGACATCGTGCGCTCGGACATGAGGGCAGGCAACGAAAGCATTGTACCCGAGCCGGCTATTGTCGGGCGCATGCCCCAAAATTTATTTCGCTTTTTGTCTTCTGAAGAGCTTGACAAAAATCATGTTAGACTTACGGGTTTGATTCGCCTGTCTATCCAACCGTTTGGAGGCGTTCGTTGAGTCCGATTCTGGTGCGGCCGGTCCGCGAGCAGCTCGAGCACGACCGCATTATTCGCCAGTTATACGCCAAATTCCGCCGAAAATACGAAGTGGGGATGAACCCCGGCAAGGAGGAGACCACGCCCGTCGGGTCGGGCCCCTCCGCTTTGTTTCCAGACCTCGTGCTGATGGGGCAGGAGCGCGGGCATCGGTTGCAAGTGGTGATCGAGGTGGAGACGGGCGAGTCGGTCAACCATCTCGAAGCGCTGGCGCAATGGGCGCATTTCGCGAAGCTGCGGGCGGCGTTCCACTTGTATGTCCCGTTCGGCATGGTGGATGTCGCTCGGCAGCTATGCGACGACAACCAGATTCAGGTGACGGAAATCTGGAGCTATCACGCGGTCGGCGACGAAATCCGGTTCGCGCTCGTGCATCGCTCGCGGGAAGCGGCGCCCGCGGCCCCGCGAGAGCGCGGCGAGGCGCGGCCTGCGGCGCCCAACAAGGTTGCCAAGAAAGCCCCGGTGCGAAAGGCCCCAGCGCCACCAGCCGATCGGAAAAAAGCGGCCGCCCGCATCGTCAAAACGGCTCGTCCAGCCAAGTCTGCACCGACGAAGTCGGCGAAAAAGGCAAAGCGTAAGTAGTCTGTGCCGTTTCTCAGATTCTCGCGCGACAAGCGCGGCTACGAACATTTCTATCTGATTGAGGCGACGACGCGGCGAGGCAAGTCGCGCAATCGGATTCTCTATTGGTTCCGCACGCCGCCAGGTGTCAAGGTCGGGCGGTTACCGTTCGACGATCACATGAGGCGTGCGCTCGAGGCCCGGTATCCGGACGTCATGTTCGACTGGCCAAAACTGATCGATACACCGATTCCGCCGCCCGCGCCCGACGTGGAGCGCTGGCGGGAGCGCCGGCGTCTCGAGCGCGCCGCGAAGCAGGCGGCCCTGGCGGACGCGGCGGCCATCGACGCGGATGGTGCGTCTGAAGCAGGGGATGCGGTCGATGCGGTGCCGCCCTCGCCCGTTCCCGCGGGGCCTGGCACAACCGCTGCGGAGGCGGCGGGGCAGCCGGCCCGCCGGCGGCGGCGGCGAAGTGGGCGTCGCGGTCGAACAAGCCCCAGCGCATCTGCTGCCTCTGCGGATAGCAGCGGGACGATACCGAACGCTGAAGACCTGACGCCTGGGGATGCCTCCGATAGTCCAGAGCGAGACGACGACTAGAGGTATAATCGGCCTATGACGCTGAAAATGAACGGCTTCTGGTCCACGGTCATGCTGGTGGGCCTGGCGGCGGGCCTGTCCGCCCAAGCGCCTGATCCGGCAAAGCCGCAGCCGCCAACCCAGTCGCCAGAGAAGCCGACATTCAAAGTGCAGGTGGACCTCGTCACGAACGACGTGATGGTTCGCGACGCCGAAGGCAACTTCGTTCCTGATCTCACGAAAGAGGATTTCGAAATCTACGAGGACGGCGTCAAGCAGGACATCGTGTCGATGACGCTGAGCCACGGCGGGCGTGTGACCAACGTGATGGCACCGCCGCCGCCGCCGCCGCCCGAAGGGATCATCCTGCCGCCGGCGCGTGCGAAGAACAACGACGTGTCGGGGCGGATTTTTCTGTTCTTCGTCGACGACCTTCATCTGCAGTTTCACAACACCGGCCGCGTCCGCGAGCTGTTTACGAAGATTTCCAAGCAGCTGGTCCACGAGGGCGACATGTTCGGCATCGTCTCGAGCGGCCCCTCGTCGATCGCTGTCGACATGACCTACGATCGCTCGCGGCTCAGCGAAGCCATCAAGAAGATGGCGGGCAATGAGCTGAAGCCGACCGACATCATCAATGGGCCCTCGGGGTCGGATGGACCGAGCGAAGTGAAGTACCGCGCGCACGTGGCGTTCTCGACGGTGAGCGACGTGCTCACGAATCTCGAGCAGGTGCACAATCGCCGCAAGGCGCTCGTCTACGTCAGCGATGGATACGACTTCAATCCGTTTCAGGATGCGCGCCTCGGACTGATGGATCCGAACTCGCCATTCGCGCAGAACGAATTCGCGAAGGGCCAGAATCAGATGAATCAGCAGTCGGGCCAGTCCACCGGGCCCGATGCGCTCACGCAGCAGCAGCAGCAGAGCGAGGAGTTCGCCGACGCCGATCTGGCGCGCGAGCTCGGGGATCTGACGCGCGCGGCCAACCGCGCGAACGCGACGATCTACACCATTGACCCGCGCGGTCTCGTGGGGGGCAGCGACATCGACGAGCAGGTCGATCCCACGCAGTGGAACGACTACGTCCGCAAGTCGCAGGACAGTTTGCGCGTGCTGGCTGAAGAAACCGGCGGTATCGCCGTGGTGAATCAGAACGACTTCGACAAGGCGCTGAAGAAGATCGACGCGGATTCGAGCGACTACTACGTGCTCGGGTACTACTCGAAGAACCCGGATCCGACCAAACGCCGCCGAACGGTGCAGGTGAAGGCCGTGCAGAAAGGCGTGGCGCTCTCAGTCGTCGCCCGCAAGGAATACGTTCTGCGTCCGCCGCCGAAACCGGTGTCTTCCACGAAAAAGTAAAAATCTCTCTTAACTCTTCACTCTTACCTTTTCAAACCCCTCTGCGTTGCGCAGGCTTGCCTTGCGCATACTCTTGGCGCGCGCTGGCAGCTCGCGCGCCGCAGGCGGCGCCTGGACCCGGGCGATCGCCTGATCCAGATAGGTTTCGTCGATATCCGCGCCGATGAAGTTCACGCCCAGGCGCGCACACGCCACCGCCGTGCTGCCGAGGCCGCAAAACGGATCCATCGCCACCTCGATGCGCGAGAGACCGTGCAGCCGCAGGCATTGCTCGGGTAACTGCGACGGAAAGGTCGCCGGGTGCGGGCGGTCGCGGTCTCGCCGCTGAATCGTCTCGTACGGAATGAACCACGTGTTGCCGCGGCAGCGGATGCCTTCTGCGCCGGCGCGCCAGCGGCCGACATTGGACTGGTCCTGATACGGCACGCCGAGCGCGAGGCGATCGAGCGCGGTCGCGCCCTGCGGCGTGAAGTGGAAGATGAATTCGTGGCAGTCGTTCAGGAATCGATCGCTGTTGATCGGCTTGTAATGGCCGACGGCGAGGTCTTTGGTCAACCCCGCCGCGACGCCGGCTGAACGGCGATCGATCGCGATCGACTTCACCCAGTGGATGATGTTCTGCAGCCGCAGCTGCGAGCGGACGGCTTGCGCCACGTCGAGCGCCGTCCACGGATCGCTCGGCTTGGCGCCCACGTTCAGGAACAGCGATCCGTCGGGCCGCAGCACCCGCGCAGCCGCCGTCACCCAGGCGTTGGTCCATTCGAGGTACGCCGACGCCGAGAGCGTGTCCTCGTACCGGTTGTATTGAATTCCCAGGTTGTACGGCGGTGAGGTCACGATCACGTCCACGCTTCGAGCCGGCAGCTGCCGGAAGACCTCAATGCAATCGGCGAGGTAGAAGCGGGCCGTGCTCCGGCCGGTCGCGATGTTGGCGTGAGGCTTCAACAATACAGACATAGGCACCCGGTATTTCGGCTGCGACGTATTTGGGCGTTAGTGCGGTGAAATGGAACACGGGCTGTGTCAGAAAGCCACACAGCCAACGGAAGGATGCGCGAGGTGTCTAGGAGGCTTTGCTGACGAATGTGAGCGGCAGGGCAGACGCCACGTGGTCCGCCGCGACCGTGTGATTGCGTCGATGTCCGTGACTGGCGCAGCTCGAGCCCTTTTCCTCGACGTAGGTCAGTTCGCGGCTGGTCGCCAGCTCGCGATACCGGCCGACGACGCACCCACAAGCCAGCGTGTGAAAACCCAGTAGGCGAACGACACTCATCGTAACCCCCATTCGAACAGGAGCAAGTTCCGTACCGATGAGATCATCACAGAGTGTCATCGCGATCGACTGCTCCGTTGAGTATATCGGCACGAGCGCGATGCGGATACAGCGAGCGCTGCATCACTCGAACCGATTGTTGGATGTGGAAACGGGGCTTTGGATTTCTACCGCAGTGGACACGAAGGGCGGCCTCCGCGGCGGAGACCTTTAGTACCGTGTTTCGCCATTACACTGACATATCGGTTGCCACCGAGGAACAGAGGCACCGAGCTACGCTCGACGCGGTCAGCCCGCCTCGCAGGCCGAGAGCTGTGACTCTGTGGCTAAAATAGTCGCCTAGTTCGGCACCGGAGTGGCGATGGCCGCGCGCGCCTGCGTCAGCCCGTCGCGGGCCGAGGCAGACGTTGGATCGACGGTGAGCGCCTCGGCGAAACAGCCGATCGCGCCGGAAGCGTCGCCGGACTGCAGGAGCAAGAGGCCGAGGTTCACATAGGTGGACGCGTCGTGCGGGTTGAGGCGAAGCGACGCCTCGAACGCCGCGCGCGCGCAGTCGCGCTGCCCGTCGGTGGCGCACGCTGCGCCGAGCAAGTTGAAGGCGCGCGCGTGACGCGGATGGCTGGCGACCAGCTTCCGCGCCTCGGCCGCGGCTTCGCGTGTGTGCCCGGTGAGAAACAGCGTGGTGGCGCGGTAGTACTGGGCGTCCGGCCTCGCCGGAAAGCGGGCGACGAGGGCGTCGGCCACCGGACCCAGGTGCGCGACGTCACCGGCGTCGGCGAACACGGACGCCAGTTGCTCGCCGGCGCGCGGGTCGTCCGGCGTGATTTGGAGCGCGTCGTTGGCGAGCGCCGCCGCGTTGCCGAAGTCGCCGGCGGAGGCCAGCACGCGCGACAGCTCCAGGCGGACCGCGGCATTCCTGGGATTTGCATTCGCCAACGACTGCAGCCACTCCCGCTCGTCCGTCTGCTTCCGCACGCCGGACGCCGCCTGGGAGAGACCGTCCAGCGCCTCTGCGTTGCTGGCGTTCAGCGAGACCGCGCGGCGAAATGCGTCGTATGCCGCTTCGTACGCCTCCGCCTGCAACTCCATCCTGCCGCGCGTCTCCCACGACACGTCGGTGGCGCGATCGAACGCCTGCTGCACCGGCGGTGGCTTGGCCGACGCCAGCGCGCGAATGACCGCGCCGTTTTCGTTCGTCATCCGCCCGTAGATCCCCCGCGGCGCGGAGAATTCGAGCGCCATCCGATCGTCGGTCTGCAGCGGGGCGGTGCCGGCGTACTGCTCCAGCTCGCGGGGGCCGGCCGAGAAGAGCGACAGGAGCGCAAACGGCGTCGCGGCGCCCGAGATGCCGACGTCGCTGAGGGCCGCAGGCGCCGTTCCACGCGTCCAGGCCGCCGCCAGTTGATCCAGATGCGGCGCGATCGCGTCGCCGTTGGTGCCGATGAGCAGCAGATCGCTTTCCCCCACGAGCCACATCGTCCCCTGCGGAAACACGGAGGAGAAGGTGCGGACGATCGATCGCAGATCGGTGCTGCTGATGTCGTAGGTGTGGGCCCACTGGCACAGGAGGCCATCCGGCTTCAGCCGCGCGCGCGCCACTTCGAAGAACTCGCGCGTGAAGAGCGCCGCGACGCCCGCCATCCATGGATTCGACGGCTCCGATACGATGACGTCGTATCGTCGTGACGTGAGCTTCAAGTGCGATCGGCCGTCGCCGACGATGAGGCGCACACCGGGCGCCTGCAGCGCCTGACCACTCTCGCGATCGAAGAACTTCGACGCCTCGACCACTTCCGGCGAAATTTCGACGACGTCCGCGTGGCGCACCGTGCCGGTGGCCAGGGCGGAGCCGAGCGTCACGCCGCTGCCGAGACCGATCACGCAGATCTCCTGCGGGTTCCGGTGCAGCAGCATGGGGAGCAGGCCGAGCAGCCGCTGCGTCAGCATGTCCCCGGCATTCGACGCATCGACCTTGCCGTCGATCGCGAGCGACCGCGTCCCGGCGAGATCGCGAACGGTGACGGTGCCCGCGGCGCCCTCTTTGTAGTAATCGATCCGCCCGGCGCGTAAGACCGTCGCGAGATCCTGCGCCTCGAGGTACGGCGCGTACTTGTAAGCGCCGCTCGTCAGGAGCGCGCGATCCCAGGGTGGGAGCGCGAGGATCGTGGCGACGGCGGCTGTGCCCGCGGCAAGCGCGATGAGTCGACGACGGGCCGGTCTGAAGACTGGCGGCGCGACTGCCGTTGCGGAGCGGCCCGCTTTCGGCGTCAATCGCTGACCGGCAGATTCCGGCGTCGGCCTCGATTGAACGGCGCGATCGACGCCATCCGCCTGGAGTGGGACCTGCAGCGCCAGCGCCAGACACCCCGCGCCGGCGACTGCGCCGATGATGGCCGCCCACAGGATCGTCGATCGCAGGCCGAACGCCGGCACCAGGACGAAGCCACCCGCCAGCGCGCCGGCGATCGCGCCGAGCGTGTTGGCGGCGTACACGCGCGCCACGACACCGCCGATCCGGTTGGGGCGGTCGTCGCTGGCGAGCGCCAGCGCCAGTGGAAAGGCGGCGCCCAGCGCGAACGTCATCGGCAGCAACAGCACCGCGATGCCGAGCGCCTGCTGAAGCACGACGCGCCCGAAGACGGCGTCAGCGCCGGTTACTTCGACGGCGACGATGAGCGGGAGGCGCGACGCGGCGAACCAGGCGGCCCCAGCCGCTGCGACGGCGCAGAGCAGCAGCATCGCGCCGAGCCACGCGCCGGGCCGTGCCGCCCGGCGGGCGATTCGCGATCCGGCGGCGGATCCGATGCTCAGGCCAGTGATGAATGCGGCGGCCATGGTCGCGAAGGCATACGTGGTCGGCCCGATGACGAGCGCAAGCAGGCGTGTCCACGACACTTCGTAGACCAGTGCGACGAAGCCGGAGATCGCGGCGGCTGCGCACGCAAGCGACGGGGAAGCGGGAGCGACATACCGTGAGCGCGGAGCGCCCTGAGATCGCCGCGAGGTTTTTGCGTCGGCTTGCCGGCCCGCTGCGTGTCGTGTGCTCGGTGCGTTGACCGTCGTCGTGCGGCTTCGCTTGGTCTCAGCGGGCTCGGCCGTCTCTTCGTTGATGGTCTTGATCGCCGGCTCGAGGGAGAGGCCGAAGGCCGTGCTCGCGGCCAGGACGTTGAGCAGGATCCCGATGCCCGTCGTCCATCGCAGGCCGATCGCGGGGATGAGCCAGAAGCCAGCGAGAATGGCGCCGAGCGCCGCGCCGGCGGTGTTTGCGGCGTAGAGGACCCCGGCGTCGGCGGCGGCCGAAAAAGACTCCCGTCCCCTGTTTTCCACAAACCACCCCGCCGCCAGGGGGAAGGTGGCGCCCATTGCGGCGGCGGGGATGCCGAGTAGCAGCAGACTGAGGGCCACTCGGACGAAGGCGAAGCGCACCGGCGCCGTGCCGTCGGCATAGGCCCAGGCCAGTGCGGGGCCGCACGCCGCGAGCGCGAGCGGCAGCAGCAGCGCGACGCACGCGACGAGCATCTCGAGCGACGCGTACAGCTGAAGCCGGCGTGCGTCCGGGTCGCTCGACCGCGCGACGCGATCGCTGACGCCGTCCGCGATCCAGGCGCCGATCGCCAGGCCGCCCATGAACGCGGCGAGCACGGTGCCGGCCGCCGCAACCGTGTGGCCCAGCTGAAGCGTGAGCAGCCGCGTCCACGCGACTTCGTACACGAGCGCCGCGGCGCCCGAGGCTGCGTACGCGCCGACAAACAGGCGACGCCGGAGGCCCATGGACTGAAAGTGTCCGGAGTGTATTACAAAAAAAGACCGGCGGCCGATTTCTCGACCGCCGGTCAGACGAAGGCAATTGATTGGCCCGCGTTTCGTAGCGCAGAACTCTAGTCCTGCTGATCCGCGGGCCGGCAGGTCTAAAGACCTGCGCCACGATCTAGAAGATGAACCTGAACCCGAGCTTCAGCACGCGGGGGGCGACAATCTCCTGCACCCGACCGAAGTACGACGTGTTGAGCTGTCCCGCGAGGAACGCCGCCTCGTTGGCGAAGCTCTTCGTCGCCGTGCCGTAGTTGCTCTGGCCGGCGTTAGTGTTCAACGCATTGTGCAGTTCGAGGATGACCGACGCGCGCCGCGAACCGCCAAGCCTGAAGCCCTTGTCCACGCGCAGCGACAACAGGTTGAGCGTATCCGCGCGGTACGTGCCCAATTGGTCGACGCGCACGTTCGTCGTGCCCTGCGCCAAGGCGACGCTCAAGGTCCGGTCGACCGGGAGGCCGACCAGCGACTGGAAGTTCGCGCCAAACGTGATGTCGTACGGCGCCTGGTAACTGCCCAGCAGTTTGAACGCCTGCGGTTGATCGTTGGCGCCGCGCCCGGTCTGAACGAAGCTCAGGAGGTTGTTCGGGTTCGTGTAGTCGAGTACCTGATCGCCATCGAGCCGCGACCACACGTACGAACCCTGCATCTGCCAGTGATTCGACATCCGCTTCCCGACGGATAACTCGACCGCCTTGTACCGCTGTGTGCAGCTGACGGACACGTTGTTGCCGCAGTTCGTGTGGACGAATGTGTCTTTGCCCTGATACGCCGGCAGCACGTTATAGAACGTCTTTGTCGTGTCGTCTCCCGTACCGACGATGTTGTCCGGGCCGGGGTCCACCACGGTCTTGTTCGCCGCATACGCCGTTGTGGCGGTCTGGCTGCACGGCAGACCATAGCAGTCCTCATTCACCGTGTAGTCGTTGAACCACCGCTGAATGTAATCGACGTTGAACGAGACGTTGCTCGCCACCTCGCGCTGGTAGGCGAACATGATCTCGTCGTTCTTCGGATCCTTCAGGTTCGGATCGATCGAGTTGGACTTCGGCACGAACTGACTCTTGAGCGCGCCGAGCACCGGCAGGCCGTTCGCCTGGAATGCGCCGTTCCACGCATACGTGGCCACGCCAGTGGTGTTGATGCCGTTGCCGTTGATGCTGCTGAACTCCGTGGTGTACATCGCTTCGTAGTAGCGGCTGTAGCTCGCTTTGACGACGTTCTTGCCGTCCTCAGTGAGCTTCCACACGACGCCCGTCCGGGGCGCCAGCGTGTTCCAGCTGTACGGCGTCTTGATATCCGGGAAGGACACGTTGCAGGCCGCGCACGCCGCGCCCCACTCCGCGCCGCCGTTGCCTTGCGCCGGGATCTCGCCGTCGTAGTACGACCAGCGCAGGCCAAGATTCACCGTGAAGCGATTGTAGGTGGCGCGATCCTGGACGAATCCCGCAAAGTTGCGCATCTTCGTTTTCTGCGTCAAGGGCGTGTTGTACAGAAATGCCTCGACCGGCGTGCAGCCGGTCTTCACCGACCCGTTGCAGGTGTCTGCCGGGCCGGTCACGCGCAGCCGCACATCATCGAAGATGTTGAAGCCGTCGGTGCCGGTCGGCGTCCACCAGGTTTCGAATCCGGTTTTGAGCTGGTGGCTGGCGCCGAGGAATCCATCGATGTAACGCGTCACACCGATGTTGGTCTGCTGCCGATAGGCATCGCGGAAGCGCTGACCTGTCGGTTCTGGGCCGTCGATGTAGATGCTCGTCCCGATGTTGAACGTTGACGGATCCTGCTGCGCCGCCGGCAGTCCATAGAACTCGGTCGACCAGTCGCTCGGCCAGTGCATGTGGAAGTAACTGGCTGAGACTTCCAGGAACGTGTTCTGGCCCATCACCGACGTCCAGTCGCCGTTGATCAGGTTCTTTGGCGATTGCTGGTTCAGCGTGTTGATCGGATTCGGCTGTGCGACGCCGGCGTTGCGGTGCGGTTGGAACTTCTTGTTGTAGGTCCAGAAGGCCGAGAGCTGATTGTTCTTGTTGATCTGGTATTTCGCGCTCGCCGTGTAGTTGCGCAGGTTCGACTCGAATGGGTTCGTCAGACTGCCATCCGAGTTGACCGTCGTGTAGCCAGCGGTCGCTTCAACGGTGTGGTACTGGCGGACCGATCCGAAATACCACAGGCGATCTTTCAGGATGGGACCGCCCACATTGGCGTTGACGTCGTACAGCTTCTGTAGCGTCGGATCGGTAATACCCTGCGCGCGGAGCTCCGGAGTGATCTGATTCGAGGCGCCCGGCGTCAGCCAGTTCTCATACCCTTTACCGGTGATGCTATAAATGGCTTCGCCCTTCAATTGGTTGCCGCCGCTCTTGGGGACGACGTTGATGTTCGCGCCGCCGCCGCCGCCGATTTCGGCGCCCATCGCCGCGGTGTCGACCGAGATTTCTTCTGCCGAACCGAAGTCCATGTAGTACATCGCGCCGTAGTTCTGCGGCGTGTCGGCTGTGACGCCGTAGTAGTTCAAGTTGTAGCTGCTCGCGCCGTGCGCGACCATCCCGGTCGAGGCCGCCGCATTCAGGCCGCCCGGATCCTGCCGGCCCATCGTCATGCCGGGAAGGACGGTCGTGGACCCGAAGATCGTGCGCGAGGTCGGCACGGACGTCAGCGTTTCGTGATCGAGGCGCGCGCCAACCTTGGTGTTCTCGACGTCCACCGTCGGCGAAGCGCCGGTGACGGTCACCGACTCCTGCAGTGAGGCGAGCTTCAACGACGCGTCCACCGTGATCGTCTGGCGGACAGGGACCACGATCCCGTCGCGGATCAGCGGCGCGAAGCCGGTGAGGTCGAACGTGAGCTTGTAGGTGCCGGAATTGACAGCCGGAAAGCGGTACATGCCGTTGGAGCCGGTTACCGCCGTCTGGGTGCCCATCATCGCCGGGCCCGACACCGTCACAGTGACGCCAGGCAGGACGCCGCCCTGGTCGTCGACGACTTTGCCGACCAACTCGCCGAACGACTGGCCGGTCTGCGCCGCGGCCGGCAGCACGGCGACCGCGATCAGCAGCGCCAGCGCGGCCGCGACCCGAGAAAACGTACGTGTCACAGGTGACCTCCTGAAGAAATCCCGATTGAATGACGCACACAATACATGGATTTGTCATACCCTTGACAATATTTTTTGCTTCCTTACTTGACAAACGACGTCCGATACGCACCGCAATACGATTAATTGGATTAGCGGCCGCGAGGATGCGTCGATTAGAGGCGATTAGAGGCTGGCTTAGCCCGATACAATACGGCGTTCCACTATCTGGGCTTTGGCTGTTAGTGGACGACCGAGCGCGCGGCCGACCGCGGCCCCGAATCCAACTACGAGGAATGTAATGATGCGACGACTGATGATGTGCACGCTGGCGGCCACCATGGCGGCCGCGACCGGCGCGCTGGCACAAGAACGGCCCGACGCCGCGGCGGATCTGCTGAAGGACCCGGCCGTGAAGGCCGCCCTCGATGCCGCAAAGGCGAGCGAAGCGCAGACGATCGAAGATCAGATCCGTTTCTGTGAAATTCCGGCACCGTCCTTCAAGGAAACGGCGCGCGGCGTCGAGTTGAAGAACGTTTTTCAGGAGCTCGGTCTCCAGAACGTGCGCGTCGACAAGGCGGGCAATGTGCTTGGCGATCGGCCGGGGGCGGCGGCGCATCCGCACTTCGTGATTGCCGCGCATCTCGACACCGTGTTCCCGGAAGGGACCGACGTGCGGGTGAAGCGCGAAGGCACAGTGCTGCGCGGCCCCGGGATCGGCGACGACTGCCGGGGGCTGGCCGTGCTCGTGAGCATCATCCGTTCATTGAAGCAGGCGAATGTGCAGACGCCGGGCACGATCACGTTCGTGGCGGACGTGGGTGAGGAGGGCCTCGGCGATCTACGCGGCATGAAGCAGCTGTTCAACGACACGATGAAGGGGCAGATCGATCGTTTCGTGTCGATTGACGGCACCGGCATTCACGTGACCAACGTCGCGGTCGGCAGCCATCGCTATCGCGTCACCTTCAAAGGGCCCGGCGGACACAGCTTCGGAGCCTTCGGTCGGGCGAATCCGATCGACGCGATGGGACGGGCCATTGCGAAGATCGCCGAGTTCCAAGTGCCGACAGAGCCGAAGACCACGTTCAACGTCGGGCGCGTCGGCGGCGGCACCTCGGTGAACTCGATTCCGTTCGAAGGCTGGATGGAAGTGGACATGCGATCGTCGGATCGCGCGTCGCTTGCGTCGGTCGATGCGAACTTTCACAAGGCGGTGGACTCGGCGGTGGTGGAGGAAAACGAGCGCTGGGGCACGCCGCGCATGATCACGGTCGTCAAGGATCTCGTCGGCGATCGGCCGGCCGGCAACACGCCGGCGGATGCGCCGATCGTCCTGACGGCGCTCGCGACTGGCAAGGCGCTCGGCTTCCCGGTGGGCCGTGGGGAAGGATCGACCGACTCGAACGTGCCCATGAGCCTCGGCATCCCGTCGATTACGATCGGCGGCGGCGGCCGCGGCACCGACGCGCACGCGCTGAGCGAAGCCTTCGACACCACCGATTCGTGGATGGGCACGCAGAACGCGCTGCTGCTGACGGTCGCGCTCGCGCAGAAGTGAGTGACAGGGATCAGGGATCAGGCGGTTCATCACTTCGGCGTAATTTTCATTTTTGGTAGACCTTTGACTTCGTGCTCTTCGTGTTCTCCGTTCTTCGTGATGAAGACGCCGAAGTAATGAAAAGTTACGCCGAAGTATTTTTCATCTCCTGAAAGCGCGCCAGATCGGCGACACGCTGGGCGGCGGCCGCCCGTCGTCCCATGACGACGCGCGCGAGAAAAGCCAGGTGCGCGCCGCCGATCACCAGGCCTTCAACGGGCACCGGCGCCGCGAGCAGAACCGGCGCGAAATTGAGCACCGCCGCGAGCGCGAACTGCGCGGCACAGAGCGGGTCGGTCGCCGTGCCGTGCGGCGGACGACCGAACCTCATCGCCACGCCTTCCCACGTCGCGGGCTCACCGGGCGTCTCGTGGAAGACCTGGATGTAGCGTCCGATGCGCTCGACGCCGACGTGCAGGGCAAACGCCGCCTCGAACGTCACCGCGAGTGCGAGGAGCGGGATAAGGGACACGGCAGGCGGCGGAGCAAGCACGGCCAGGGCGATCGCCTCGGCGCTCCAGATTGTGAGCCCGGCGACCAGAATCCAGACGCGGGCGGTCCCGCGTTGGCGGATCGTGGCGCGCAGGGCACTGTATTCCTCCAGTTCACGCGGTGTCATGGATGTCTCCTGCTTGCCGGCCACGTTCGCGCCGATAAGTCCGAATATGGGGCGATTGCCGGGCCGTGCCGCGGCGCGCCATTGTGGCACGAAGTTGGTAAGGGCCGAGGTGATGCCCGTGACCGTAAGCGGTTTGAGGTTGGCGGCCGATAATCCCCTTGCGGTCTATGAATTGTCTGCTATAATCGCCGCGTTCGAACAACCATTTACAGACACGGGTCATACCAGTTGAGCAGAACAGCCCTCCTTTGGATCGGTCCACTTGCGCTTGCCGGCCTCGTCAGTTTCGGCAGCGCCACGGCTAGCGCAGAGGTCAAGCACCACCCCAAGACCGCCAAATCGACCACGACGACGGTGCGTCGCGCCAGCGCGACGAAGCGTGCGCCGTTGTATTCGGCCGAGCGATCGCAGACCCGGAAGGCCAAGCTGGCCCGCGCCCGCGCTGTCGCCATGGCGCGCGAGATCGCCAATACGGCGCTGCCGCGCTACAAGAACGATGGCAGCGGCGAACTCGTGCCCGATTTGCGCGCCGCCGCCGCCATCATCTACGACCCGGAGACCAACGAAGTGCTGTGGGAAGAGAACTCGCAGACGCAGCGCTCGATCGCCAGCATTACCAAGGTGATGACCGCCACGGTCTTTCTCGAGAACAACCCGGACCTCACGCAGCCGGTCACCATCGTTCATAGCGACGTCTTCCAGGCGTCCACCACGCATCTGCACGCCAACGACCACGTCACGACCGACGATCTGCTGCACCTGCTGCTGATCGCGTCGGACAACGCTGCGGCCCGCGCGCTGGCGCGCGTGTCGCCGTACGGCTCGGACGGCTTCATCAGCCGGATGAACGAGAAGGCGGCCGAGCTCGGCCTCGAGTCGACGCATTACGCCGATCCGTCCGGGCTGCTCTCCGACAACGTGTCGTCGGCCTACGATATGGCGCGCCTGATCACGCACGCGTCGGAGGACGAACGCATCTCCTCGATCATGCGGACGCCGGAATATACGGTGTACAGCGGCAAGCGCGCGATCACCTTCAACAGCACCAACCACTTGCTCCGTGCCGGAGATGTCGACGTGCGGGCGGGAAAGACCGGCTTCATCTCGAAAGCGGGTTACTGCCTGGCGACCGTCCTGCGCCTCCCGCAGAGCACGCACAGCGTCGCGGTGGTCGTCTTCGGCGCGCGTTCGAACGCGGGCCGCTTCATGGAGTCGCGGAATCTCTTCAACTGGGTGACGTTGAAAGCCCCAACGCTGTTCGCCGCGAAACCACAGCCGCAGAATTGACGTTCTCTTCGTAGGGGCCGGCCTATGTGCCGGCCCAGGCCGGACACGCAGGTCCGCCGCTACGAGATCTGTTCATCCCACGTAGCCCCTCTGCATCGCGGCCGCGTCCAGCGGCAGTGTCGCAATCGAATCCACCGCCACCATCACCGGACGCGCCGCGTGGCGTCCGTCATACGCTTTCAAATACCGCCGGCAGACGTCGCACGCGTAGACACGGTACTTGCCATCGCGTGTGGCGAACGACGTAATCAGGGCGCGATCGTCGTTCGCGCAGAAGGGGCATGTCAGCGCGTCCGCCGCCCACTGCGCCACGCAGCGGCCGCAGATCAGCCGGCGCTCTGCGTTCGGCAGGATCACGGCGAAGTCGGGCTCCCAGCCGCAGACTGGACAGTGGCCGTGTGCCCACACCTGCAGATCCGCACGCGGCATCAAGGCCTCGGCGCAGCGCGCGAGAAACGGACGGATCGCGAGCACGAGCACCTGATCGAGGCTCGCCGGCGCTCCCTCGGGCGCACGGCTCCCCGCGTCGTCCGCGCCGGGACCGTCGACGCCCGACGTGGCCGTGTACCAGCGGCGGACCAGCGGTTCCAGAGCGTTGCCGTCACGTCCGAGTGCGAGGAGTTGTTCGTGCTCTGTTGCGTCGATGGCGTCGAAGCGCCGCAGGATGTCGGCGGTTTGCCGGAACGTCAGCCGGAAATCGGTCCAATCGAGCGGGATGTCGTCGAAGCGGACGAGGGGACGCCCTGCGCGCTGCTGCGCCTGGAGCCAGTCGGCGGCGGCCTGGAGGCGAGGGAGCGGCACGCGCGACTGCACCCGGCGTTGCATATCGACCAGCGCCATCTGCATGTCGACGGCGCTCGTCAGCTCCGGCTGCGTGACCTTGATCTGCTTCAGCTCGAGGACTTCACGCGTGTCTGCACGAGGGGCACGAATGGGGCGGTCGGACACCAAAAGATTGTATCGTGCCCCGGTCCCGCCGGTAATTCCGCGCAGACATCAGAAACTTGCCTTGTAATTCTGTTGCTTCTAGCGCAGACTTCCGGCCGTCGAATTTGCAAGCCGGTCGGGGGAGAGCGCTTGGCTCGATCCCCCAATTCAAGGAGGAGGAAGAATGAAGGGACTGCCTTCCCTGTGGCGTTCCACCTGCGCGCATGTCGTTGCGCTCGGCGTGGCCGTCGCCGTCGCCGCGCCGCCCGTCGCGGCCGCGGGATCGAGCGAACCCGTTCGCCCGTCCATCGATTTCAACGCCGCCGTCGTGAGGATTGTGGCCGCAGACCGTCACGCGTCGAAGGCCGCAGCCCGGGCGCAGACTGCGAACCGGCCGGCGGACGACAACAAGCCGGATTCGGCCTCGTTCTTCCGCACCCCTCTTGGCCTCGCCGTGATCGCCGTTGTCGGCGCGGGAACCGGCTATGCCATCTACTCGTCGCAGCACGACCGCATTCACTCGACGGCCCGCTAGGACACTACGGAGGCATTTGCTGATGCGGAAACAGATCGTTTTCATCGTCGCGGCGCTGCTCGCCAGCTTCTTGACCGGCCTGCCAGCGGACGCCCAGACCCTCACCGGCACGATCACCGGACGCGTCGTCGATCAGCAAGGGGCGATCCTGCCTGGCGCAACCGTGACCGTCACCGGCAAGACCGGATCCCAAACGCAGGTCACCGACGGGCGTGGCGAGTTCCGGTTCGTGGGGCTCACGGTCGGCAGTTACACTCTGAAGGCCGACCTCCAAGGATTTCAGATCAAGGGCGAGCCGGCGGTGGATCTCGGGATCGGCAACACCATCGACTTGAAGCTGGAGATGCAGGTGTCGGCCTTGTCAGAGACGGTCGAAGTGACCGCCAACACCCTGACCGTCGATACGGCGACGACGGCGACTGACACGAAGCTGTCGCAGCAACTGTTGTTCAGCATGCCGATGTCGCGGACGAATGCCGCAGTGAATCTGCTGAACGCCGCGCCCGGGATCAACAACGGGTCGGCGTACGGCGGCGGCGGTAACACCGGCAGCGCGCTGATGCTCGACGGCGTGGACACGCGCGACCCTGAGGGTGGAAGCGCGTGGACCTTCTTCAACTACAACATCATCGAAGAAGTGCAGGTCGGCGGCATCGGCGCCGCGCCGGAGTATGGCGGCTTCACGGGCGCCGTCGTCAATACGATCACCAAGTCGGGCGGCAACAAGTACTCGACGCTGGCCGAGATGCGCTTCACGAACAGCAGCCTGAGCGGCGACAACATCACACCCGCGGTGGCCACCGCCAACCCCTCGCTGACCCAGGCGGCCGTGATCAAGAAGCTGACCGACTACACCGTGCAGTTGGGTGGTCCGCTGAAGAAGGACAAGGTGTTCTTCTTCGGGAGCGTACAACGGGTACTCGGTGCAGGACGATCCCACCGGGCCTCGGACGCTCCACACGGAAGTGAGCCCGCGGTTCAACGGCAAGTTCACGTTCCAGCCGACGCCGTCGGACAACATCACCGCATCGCTCCAGTACGATGCGTACAACCAGACGGGTCGTGTTGGGTTGCCGCCCGCGACCGCTGCCACGCAGCAGCAGACCGTCAACCAGGACTCGCCCGAGGTGATCTGGAATTTCCAGTATCGCAAGGTGTTCGGGTCGTCGACGTTCTTCGAGGCCAAGTACACCGGCTATGGCTGGGCGTACTACGATCTCAATCCGATCGACCCAAGCCCTGCGCACTTCGACGAGACTGGCGCCTGGTCCGGTGGCGCCGGCGAGCACGCGCAGTACGATCGGACGCGGAACCAGGTCAACCTGTCGCTGTCGAAGTACGCGAACTTCAAGGGCAGCCACAGCTTCAAGTTCGGTGCGGAGATCGAGCACAGCAAGATCCGCAACCGCTTCGCGTACTCGGGGAACCTCGAGTACCTACGATTACGGCGGGAAGCCGTACCTGGCGTACAGCTACGCGTACGACCTGTCGGGCACCATCAAACGGAACTCGTTTTACGCGCAGGATCAGTGGAAGGTCGGACGGGCCACGTTCAACTATGGCGTCCGCGCGGATCAGATCCACGGCGACGACTCCAACAGGGGCACGCAGGTCTACAGCACCTTGTCGGTTGGTCCTCGTCTCGGCGTCGCGCTCGACCTGGCAGGCACCGGCCGCTCGGTGGTGCGCGGCTACTACGGCCGGATGTACGAAGGGGCGAACTTCAGCCCGTTCGAGCGGGCGGTCAGCGGGATCGGCGACTTCGTCACCTACTCGGTGGGTCCGAACTATTCGAGCCTCACCGAGATCAATCGGGTGTCTGGCGCCAGTAAATACACCGTGGATCCGAACATCAAACAGGTGGGCCTCGACGAGTTCAACGGCGCATTCGAGCAGCAACTGCGGCCGGAGGTGAAGTTCGTTGCCACGGGCATTTACCGCAACAATATCAACTTCATCAACTCGGTCCTGCCGGGGGCCGAGTGGTCGCCGGTGGCTCGCACCAACCCGCTGACCGGTCAGCCGTTCACGTTGTATCGATGGGCGAATCGAGCCATCGGCGAGCAGTACCTGATTACGAACTACTCGGGCTTCCAGTACCTCGCGCCGAACGGCTCGGTCATCGGCACGGCGAACCCGTACCGGAGGTACACCTCAGTGATTCTGCAACTGCAAAAGGCGATGACCCATCGCTGGGGCGGCCAGGTGTCGTATGTCTGGTCGCGCACGAAGGGAACCGTCAACAACGCCGGTACTGAGAACCAGCAGGGTGCGCAGTTCCAGACGCCCAATCTGGCGCTGATCAATTCGGATGGCTTCGCCGTGAACGACTTGACCAACGAGTTCAAGGCGTACATCAGCTATCAGATACCGGTCGCCGAGGTCGCGCTGAACGCCTACTACCGGTACATCAGCGGTCAAACCTATACCGCCGTGCAGCAGATCGCGGGCAGCGTGATCAACTACTCGTCCGCGGTGTCCGTCAATCTCGAGCCGTTCGGCGCCCGGCGCAACGACGGCCTGAGCGCCGTGGATCTGCGCGCCGAGAAGATTCTCAGCGCGGGAATCAACCGCTACGGCGTGTACATCGATGTTGCGAACCTGTTCAACGCGGGCACCATCACCAGCCGCCAGGCGCGTGTGCCGAGCCGATCGATTTCGGGCTACCCCGTGTTGTTCGGCGATCCGACGGCCGTGACGCCAGCGCGGCAGGCGACCATCGGCCTTCGCTGGTCGTTCTAGACGATTGTCGCCGGCGTCTCGCGCCGGCTCGTCGTCTGCGGACGTGATGTGAATGACACGCCTCTGGAGCCGGACGGCTCCAGAGGCGTTTTTTCTCTAAAATTTGGAGTGTCGCGATAAGAGGCCACGCAGAGGCACGGCAGACATGCATCTCACCTCCTTGGAGGCCGATTCGTCGCTGCCATTGTGGCAAAGCCTTCGTGCTGACGGAAAGGCGTCAGAGGCGTTTATTTCCGGACGCTTGCCTCGAGCGCCCGGCCGGCCGCCAGCTCGCGATCGGCCGCGGCCACGCGGCCTTGTTTGGTGAGCACACCCGCCAGCACGAAATGTCCGAGCGGCGCCACAGGGGACCGCGGATCCAATTCCAGCCCTTTGCGCGCCAGGGTTGCGGCCTCGTCCGGATTCCCGGCGTCGAGGTGCGCCTTCGCAAGATAGAAATATCCTTCCGCAAACGCGTCGTTGGCCCCGATCGACTGCTCGAGCGCAGCGATCGCCGCGTTGCGGTTGCCGAGGCGATCGTAGAGCAGGCCAAGATTGAACGCCGCCTTGAATGCGTCGGGACGGACCTGCAGCTCGCGTTTGTACTCGGCCTCGGCCGTCTTCCAGTCCTCTCGCTCCTCGGCGATGAGCGCCAGGTTGAAGTGGGCGAGCCGGACGTCGGGCTTCAACTCGAGCGCCGCCGTCAGCTCGCGCTCGGCGGCCGCCGCATCGCCGCGTTGGGATGCGAGCACGCCGAGGGCGACCCGCGCCGGCGCCACCTTGGGATCGATCGCGAGCGCTTCTCTGAAACGCTTTTCCGCTGACGCGCGGTCGCCCCGATCGAGCAGGATCTCGCCCATCTGGTAGTGCACGTAAGCATTCTTCGGATCGACCCGCAGATACTCCTCGTATCCGGCCATCGCCGCATCGTCATTCCCCAGCGCGCGATAGGAGTTCGCCATGTTGATCAGCGCCAGGTCGTAGTCCGGCTTCAAGGCCAGCGCTTTCTTGAAATAGGTGAGCGCTTCGCGGAACCGCCGCGCCTTGAAATATTCGTTGCCGAGCATGAACCAGGCATCGATGACGTTTGGATCGGCGTCGGTCACCTGGCGCAATAGCGGAACGGCCTTCTCGAGACTGTGCTCGCCCTCTTTTCCGCTCTCGCGTGCGGCGTTCATCAGGTTGAAGAGATGGATCTTGTCCTTGGGATCCGCACGGTCCGCCTGGGCGCTGGCCGTCGTGGCGACGAACGAGCCGACGTAGCCGAGCGCCGCCAGCCGCGCACGGACTTCGGGGTCGACATCGGTGGCCGGCTGGCTCGACGATCCGGCGGCCGTGAATTGCTCGTGCCGCTTGCGCAGCCGGCCGAGCATCTGTTCAGCGAGAGGCCGCCGCTCCTGGAACAGGTTATGGGCTTCGTGCGGGTCGCGCTCGAGGTCGTACAGCTCGGGGCGCGGCGCATCGAATACCTTGTAGCGGCCGAGCCGCATGCTGCGCACGTCGCTCCAGCCGAAGTGGTGGAGCGGATACATCGATTCGGCATACGTCTCGTGCCCCAGCTCGCGGGCGGCTCCGGTCATCAGCGATGTGAGACTTGCGCCGGAGATGCCCGCGGGTGCGGCGACGTCGAGCAGGTCGAGCACGCTCGGCATCAGGTCCACGGCGCTCACCGCGTCGGCGACGCGCCGGCCCGCCATCCGATCGAACGGCGCCCTGATGACGAACGGCACATGCGTCGTCGACTCGTAGATGAAGAATCCGTGGGAGGCCTCTCCATGTTCGTCGAGGCTCTCGCCGTGATCGCCGATCACCGCGATCACCGTCCGGTCCAGAAGCTTCTCGCGTTCCAGGAAGCTGATCACACGAGCCACTTGCGAATCGACGAACGCGATCTCGCCGTTGTACGGCCGCCCCGCGTACTCCGTTCTGTACGGTTCCGGCGGATCGGTACGGAGTATGCGCGTCGTAGAAATGCAGCCACGCGAAGAACCGCCGATCCTTGACCTTCTCGAGCCAGGGCATGGCGCGATCGACGACGTCGTTCGCCGGCCGCTGGACCGCGCCGCCGAGCCCGCGCACCTGCACCGAGTCGAAGTCGTCCACGTAGGTGTCGAACCCCTTGTTCAATCCCCACTTGCCGTCGAGCACATACGCCGCGACGACCGCGCCCGTCTGGAAGCCGGCGCCCTTGAGAATTGTGCCAAGCGTCGTTTCGCTGGGCGAGACGAAGAATCCGCCGTTGTCGCGGACGCCATGCTCGGGTGGGTACCGCCCCGTGAAGATGCTCGTGTGCGCGGGCAGCGTCAGCGGGGCCACCGCCTCGGCTTGCTCGAAGAGCACGCCCTCACGGGCGAGGCGATCGAACGCAGGCGTCCGGATGTTGTCCGCGCCGTACGCGCCGATGTGATCCGCTCGCGTCGTGTCCAGTGTGATGACGAGGAGGTTCAACTGATTGCGCGAGATGCCGGGCGGAAGCCGGCCCAGCTCGACACCGGCTCTCGTGCGCTGCGGCGGTGCCGGCCGTAGCTGCCATGCGATGCCGAGCCCGAGCAGCGCGGTAGCGCCGGCGAGCCCCGCGAGCCACCAGCCGGGTCGTCGTCCAGCGCGCGCGGTGCGTCTTGCTCTCACGACTCCATGGTGACCGCTGGCGCCGTCAGCCGTCAATGCACACGCCAACGAAATGGGACGGGAGCGCGGGTATGCTAGAACCGATGTTGTCGCAGGACGTCGATTGATGCGCGCCGGCCCGGGCGCGACTGGGCGGAAGCCGAGCGTGCTGATGATCGGATCCGAGGCTTTGCCGTTCGCCAAAACCGGCGGCCTGGCGGACGTGCTGGGCGCGCTGCCGCCCGCACTCGCGCGTCTGGGGTGGGACGTGACCGTCGCGCTGCCGCGCTACCGCGATACCACCGAGGGAACCCTCGTCGACACCTTTCCGGTCACCGTCGGCGACTACACGAGCCCGATCGCGTTTTACCACGCGCCGATGCGAGACGAAGCCCACGCGCTGCTGATCGACTGTCCCGATCTCTACGACCGCCCCGGTTTGTACAACGTCGACAACGTCGACTTTCCGGACAATCCGCGTCGCTTCGGGATGCTGGCTCGCGCGGCGCTCGAATTCGCGGCGCGGCGCGCCGAGCCGCCAGACGTCGTTCACGCGCACGATTGGCAGGCGGGCCTCGCGCCCGTCTATCTGAGCACGCTCTACGCGAAACATCCGGTGCTCGGCGGCACGCCGAGCGTGTTCACGATCCACAATCTCGCCTACCAGGGCCTCTTCGAGTCCGACTGGCTGCCGCGCCTCGATCTCCCGTCGACGCTGTTCGCCATGGAGGAGCTGGAATTCTGGGGACGGATCAGCTTTCTCAAGGGCGGGATCAATCACGCCGACGCGATCACCACGGTGAGTCCGACGTACGCCCGCGAGATCCAGACGCCGGATCTCGGCTTTGGATTCGACGGCATCCTGCGACGCCGCGCGGCTGATCTCTCCGGCATCCTGAACGGCATCGACACGACCGAGTGGGATCCGACTCACGATCGCTTTCTCCCGACGGCCTACGATGCGACGCATCTCGACGGCAAGGCCGACGCGAAGGCGGCTCTGCTGGCCCAGTACGGTCTGCCGGCCGACGGGACCACGATGGCTCGGCCGATCGTCAGCATGATCTCCCGCATGGTCGATCAGAAAGGCTTCGACCTCATCGCCGCGCTTGCCGGCGATCTGACCCGCCTTGACGCGACATTCGTGGTGCTCGGAACGGGCGACGCGCTGTATCAGGATCTCTGGACCGCGCTGTCGGCCGCGCACCCCGACCGCATCGCGGCCCGGATCGGCTTCGACGAGGGGCTCGCGCATCTGATCGAAGCCGGCGCCGACATTTTCCTCATGCCGTCGCGATTCGAGCCGTGCGGGCTCAATCAGATGTACAGTCTTCGCTACGGGACGGTGCCCGTTGTTCGAGCCGTGGGCGGCCTTGCGGATACGGTCGTGGACGTTTCGGCCGCGGCCTCGACGCCAGGCTCCGGAGGGCGCGGCTTCGTCTTCCGCGAGTACACGCCGGAAGCGCTCCTCCTGGCGCTGCGCCGCGCTTTGGCGCTATTCCAGGACCGGACGGCCTGGCGGGCGGTGCAAATGGCCGGGATGGCCGTCGATCATTCGTGGGACCGTTCGGCTCAGGAGTACGTCAAAATATATGAACGCGCCATGGCGCGGAGGGCGCTCGGGTAGGAACTCGGGATTTGGGATTCGGGATTCGGGATTCGCTCGGGACTCGGGATTCAGGGCGTAGAACCAGGGAGAGACGATCGATGGCATCCGACAACGTGCAGACCTTTACGGACGGCAATTTCGAAGACACGGTGATCAAGGCCGGCGGGCCGGTGCTCGTCGATTTCTGGGCGGAATGGTGCGGCCCCTGCAAGCGCCTCGGACCGACGGTTGATGCGCTTGCAACCGATTACGCCGGCAAAGTGACGATCGGCAAGCTGAACGTGGACGAGAACCCGACGGTCGCGATGAAATTTCAGATCCGCGGCATCCCGGCGCTGCTGCTGTTCAAAGGCGGCCAGGTCGTGGAATCGGTCGTCGGCCTGGCGGCCAAAGACGAGCTCAAGAAAGTCATCGACAAGCACGTCTAAAGCAGAAGTTGGTAAATTGGTAAGTTGGCAAATTGGTGAATAAGGTTTCCAGGCCGTCAACCACTCGGCACTCGCGAAACCTCCCAATTTACCAATCAGACTAATTTACCAACTCACCAATTCACCAACTCACCAATTTGATCCAGTCAAGCATGGCCTCGACGCGAAACGTCCTCATCATCGGCTCTGGCCCGGCGGGATTGACCGCCGCACTCTACAGCGCCCGCGCCAATCTGCAACCGCTTCTGATCGAAGGACTCGAAGCCGGCGGCCAGCTGATGCTGACCACGCTCGTCGAGAATTTCCCCGGGTTCACAGACGGCATCATGGGTCCCGACCTAATGATGACGATGCGGGCGCAGGCGGAACGGTTCGGGGCGGAGGTCGTGCAGGACCAGGTGACGAGCGTCGACTTGTGCACCGGCCCCTTCGTCGTGCGAACTGCTGAGAGGGAGTACACGGCGAAAACCGTGATTATCGCGACGGGCGCGTCGGCGCGGCTGCTCGGGCTGCCGGCCGAACGCGCGCTCATGGGCCACGGCGTGTCCACGTGCGCGACCTGCGACGGCTTCTTTTTTCGCGGTCACGAGATCGCCGTCGTCGGCGGGGGCGATTCGGCGATGGAGGAAGCGGTCTACCTGACGCGGTTTGCGTCGAAGGTGACGCTGGTGCACCGGCGCGACACGCTGCGCGCGTCGAAGATCATGCAGGAGAAGGCGCGCGCGAATCCCAAGATCGCCTGGGCGCTGAACAACGAGGTGGAGGCGATCGTCGACGGCGGCAAAGGCGAGGTCACCGGGATGTTGCTGCGCGACGTGCAGACGGGTGCGAAGAGGGAGGTCCCCGTCAGCGGCGTGTTCGTCGCGATCGGCCACACACCGAATACCTCATTGTTTCGTGGGCAGCTCGAGCTCGACGCCAACGGCTACATCATCACGCACGACGGCGCGAAGACGACCCTGCCGGGCGTGTTTGCCTGCGGCGACGTGCAGGATCACATCTATCGGCAGGCGATCACCGCCGCAGGAAGCGGCTGCATGGCCGCGCTCGACGCCGAGCATTACCTCGACGGCATTCCTGAGCATCTGCAGACCTAGTGGCCGGCCCACGCTGATCAAGGACCACCTCGCGGGCGGGGCATCCCGGCTGGCGGCGTTGCTCCTCCCTCAAACACTCCCGGTATTATCGGTCGTCGCGCCTTGCCATCCGGGCGCCGCGCTCCGCGATCTGGTCCTCGTTCAACGTGGACAGGCCACTAGAGCACATTTTCGATTCGCCGTATCGCTGGTATCGGGCCGCCGATCAACACAAAGGACACAAAGGAAACCAAAATGGTCTCACGTTCTTGTCCTTCGTGTCCTTCGTGGTAATTCAGAGCCGCTCCGAAGATCGGACCGGACCGTGGCGCTCGACGTCGCGTAGCGCAAGCCTTTAACGAGGGCTCGTCATCGTGTCTGTCCTCAGAATGGGCATCAGCGTTGATCCTGTGATTGTGAGAACGGCGTCCTCACGCCCATTCGCTTCGAACGCGCTTCCAAACATCATCGATCGATCGTCGACGGCGAATCGCTGGCGCGTCTTCGCCATCTGCAGCAGGGCGCCGGCCGCAATCGGCCAGACTGCCTGCTCGATGCGGAACAATGGCCGGCGTACGTGCGTGTCGGCGATCTCGCGCTGAATCTGGTCGGTCAGCACGTCGACGGCATGATCGTCCACAGTGCGAGATCGGTGCAGGACGTGGCTCATGTCGGTCACCCCCACAACGACCACAACGATCAGTACCGTCCCGTGTACCAGAAGTGAGAGCGGGCTCGACGCGACGCGAGTTCGACCGAGCGCGTCAGCGGCAGCGTCGACGGCGATGCCGGCGATGATGGCGACGTTCATCGCGCCAACAGCAGACATCCAGAAAATTTCATGGTCGACAATCTGCCCGCCGATGCGCATCGTGGCCAGCAGTGCGACGCCGGATGCGAGCAGGCTCAGACTCGCCAACCACGTCGCGAAGCGGTCGCGTCGTCCGCGCGCCCAGCGCACGGCAAGCGCCAGCGCGATCATCTGGATGCCGGCCAACGCGAGAGGCCACACGGAATCGGGAGGCCGAACGTCGATGCCCACGGCCACACGAAAATCAGGCCGGAAGACGCTGGTGAGTGCGGCGGACCATGCGCCGATCGCGACAGCGAGCGACTGTCCATCCGAGTGTTGCGTGACGAAGAAGGCCGCAATCCTGGTGAAGTTCCCTGGGTGGTGCGTCAGCTGCTCAACCAGCGGTGGCAGCCACAGGATCAGCGCGATCGCGGCGACGACACGCCATGAGGTCTCGAGCACATGCCGCCGCGCGACGGCGACCGTTGCGCTCAGCACGACGGCAACGGGCACCATGCCGACGTGTGTTTGAACGAGGAACGACCCTATCGCCACGAGCCACAGGAGAAGCGATCGGCGTCCAGTCGCGCCCAGCGCCGCAGCGACGACGATGAAGGCCACGGTTGGCAGGATGATGACGTGTGGATTCCAGTCGCTGGCCAGCATGTCTCCGGTTCGGAGGACGTACCACGCGATCACGATCGAGATCGCCATCGCCTGGGAAGCGGCAGCCAATCGGGCCGCCATCCAAATAGCGCTCGCGATCGCGACCAGATTGATGGCGAGCGCGCCCGCCTGCATGCCAGCCGTCACGCGACCGCTCAGCCAGTACCAAGGCGCTTCCAGATAGAAATACAGCGGACCCGGATGATGCCAACCGAACCGCGAGTACGGTCCGACCAGCAATGTGCCTTTCAAGGCCTGGAGCGTGTAGATCTCGAGAATCGCGCCGTCGGAAACCTCGCGGATGGGTGGTGCATGGCGCGCGGCGACAATCAGGCCAACCGCACCGCACAGAGCCAGCAGCCAGACCAGTCGCTTCCCGTAACTCGGGACACCAGGCATCTGATGTTGGACGGTGCTACGGCCCGGGTCGAAGCGATCTAATCAATCCAGCCCCCGCCGACCACTGCGTCGCCGTCGTAGAAGACGACCGCTTGTCCCGGCGCAACGGCGATCTGGGGAGCGTCGAAGACCACCTCTGCGCGTCCGTCGTCGAGCGCGCGCGCGCGAGCCGGCGCAGGCTGATGCCGATGGCGGATCTGGGCGGTCACGTCGAGCCATCCGGTTGGCTCGTCGGCGATCCAGTTCACGCCTGACGCCGTCAGCGTGCTCCGCTCGAGCGAGGCCTTCGGACCCACCACCACCTGATGCGCCTCCGGCTTCAGCGCCAGAACGTATAGCGGTGCGCCTGTGGAGGAGCGCGACAGGCCGAGCCCCTTCCGCTGGCCGACCGTGAAGCGATGAATGCCCGAATGGCCGCCGACGACGCGCCCTTGCTCGTCGACGATGGCGCCATCCTGCGCGGCGTGGGGTGCGTGCTTCATCACAAACGCGGCGTAGTCATCGTCGGGAATGAAGCAGATCTCCTGGCTGTCCGGCTTGTCGGCGACCGGCAGCTGCAGGCGTCGCGCGTAATCGCGCACGGTGTCCTTCGGCCGATCGCCGACCGGGAACACCGCGCACGCGAGCTGATTCTGCGTGAGCGAGAAGAGGAAATAGGATTGATCCTTGGACGGATCGATGCCGCGCCGGAGCCGATAGCGGCCGGTGGTGGCGTCGCGATCGACGCGGGCGTAATGTCCGGTTGCCACCGCGTCGGCGCCGAACCCGCGCGCGCGGTCGAGCAGCGTCGCGAACTTGAGATCGCTGTTGCAATGCGCACACGGCAGCGGCGTCCGCCCCGAAGCATACTCGCTGACGAAGTTCGCGACGACCTGCGCGTCGAACTGCCGCTCGAAGTTCATGATGTAGTGGGGGATGTCGATCGCCGCCGCGACGCGCCGCGCGTCGTGCAGATCGTCGAGCGAGCAGCAGCTGCCGAAGGCCCGCTCCGGGTCGCTCTGATCGTAGAGCTGCATCGACAGACCGATGACGTCGTGGCCCTGCTCGGCCAGCAGCGCCGCGGCGACCGACGAGTCGACGCCGCCCGACATGGCGACTACGATGCGCACGTTCCCGATGCTCCCAGCACTTCTTCATCACGAAGACACGGAGAACACGAAGTGCACGGAAACCATTTGGTCTTCGGGATCTTCGTGCTCTTCGTGACTTCGTGATAAGGCTTTGATTGCAAGTTAGTGGCTCCCCACCGACGCCGGCTTTCGCGTCAGCCCGCGCAGCTTCTCGACGAGCCGCGGCAGGAGGTCGATGACGCGGTCGACCTCCGCATCGGTGGAGAACAGCCCGAGGCTGAAGCGGAGCGAGCTCTGCGTACGCGGCGCGGGCAGCCCCATCGCGCGCAACACGTGCGACGGCTCGAGCGTACCCGAGGAGCACGCCGATCCGGTGGACACGGCGATGCCTTCGAGGTCGAGTGCGATCAGCAGGCTCTCGGCTTCCACGCGCTCGAAGCTGATGTTCGTCGTGTTGGGCACACGATGCTCGCGTGCGCCGTTCACCTGGGTCCCAGACACCGCGCGCAGGATGCCCGCCTCGAGCCGGTCGCGCAGCGCGCCGACGCGCGCCGCTTCGGCCGCCATCTTCGCGCGCGCCTGCGCGGCGGCGACGCCCATCCCGACAATCGCCGGCACGTTCTCGGTTCCGGCGCGGCGGCTCCGCTCATGCTTGCCGCCGGTCAGGATCGGCTGCATCCGCGTCCCGCGCTTCACCCAGAGGACACCGGCGCCTTTCGGTCCGTTGAACTTGTGCGCCGAGAGCGACAGCAGGTCGACGCCAAGCGCGCGGACGTCGACGGGAATCTTGCCGACCGATTGCACCGCGTCGGAGTGCATGAGGGCGCCACGCTCGTGCGCCATCGCGGCGAGCTCGGCGATCGGCTGAATCGTGCCAATCTCGTTGTTCGCGTGCATGACGGAGACGAGCGCCGTGTCGTCGGACATCACGTCCCGCAGGCGGTCGGGATCGACGATCCCCGACGCGGTCATCGGAATCACCGTCGTGCGCCAGCCGTGGCGCGCCAGCGCCTTGTACGTATTGAGGACCGCTTCATGCTCGATCGCGCTGGCGACCAGGTGCCGGCGGCCGGAGGGCTCGAGCGCGTCGGCGGCGCCGCGAATCGCGAAATTGTCGGATTCCGTGCCGCCGCTCGTGAAGATGATCTCAGACGGATCCGCGTTCAGCAGGGCGGCCACGGCGCTGCGGGCATCGTCGAGCGCCGCCTTTGCCTGTTGGCCGAAATGATGCACGCTCGACGCGTTACCGAACTGATCGCGGGTGGCGCGGGTAACAGCGTCGACAACCTCTGCCGAAAGAGGGGTCGTCGCATTGTAGTCGAAATATACACGCATAGTGAATCGTTCATTGTATCACTGCCGCTAACCCTTGGTAACGAAAGGACTAGACAACATACGGGGGGTTCCATATACTGACTGCACTTTTTCGGTCCCGGCACACCACGGCAGACAACCGAACGCCCCGGGAAGAGGACAGGCGGAGGATTTATTAGATGTGGAAACGCGATGAAGCGGTCCGACCCTCGAGCGGACAACCGACAGCTGCGCCGCAGCCGCCCGCGCCGGCCATGGCCGGGGCTCCTGGTGCCCGAGCAGATACGAGCCATCAAATGGAGAAGGACATCGTGAACATCGGCAAATCGGTGGTCATTAAAGGCGAACTGAACGGCAGTGAAGACCTGACCATCGAAGGTCACGTCGAAGGCACGATCCAACTGCGCGAGCACGTGCTGACGATCGGCCCGAACGGCAAGATCAAGGCGCAGGTGTTTGCCAAGTCGGTCGTCGTGCTCGGTGAGGTCACCGGCAATGTCACGGCCAGCGACAAGGTCGACATCCGCGACAACGGCTCGGTCGACGGCGACATCATCTCGCCGCGGGTGGCGATTGCCGAAGGGGCGCACTTCCGGGGCAGCGTCGACATGCAGCGCAAGGGTGCCGCGGCCGCGCCCGCGCCGCAGGGCGGCAAGGCTGCCGCGCAGCCTGCCCAGCAGCCTCAGGCGACAACGGCTGGCGCACCTGCCGGCCAGCGCGTCGGGGCGTAGCGTTATTGGAGTAGGGATTCGGGAGTCGGGAGTCGGGATTCGCAAATCCCAAATCCCAAACCCCCAATCCCGATTCTCCAACCCAACCCCCGAGCCAGTGGGTCTCCTAGACCGTCTCGCCCCGCGCCGCCCCGAGTCGGACGCGCCGCTCTCTTCGGCGGCGACCGGCGACGATCCCGTCTTTGCGACCAAAGCGCTCCGGAAATTTCTCAGCACGCTGACGGCGCGCGAGTCGCCAGTGCTGCTCGACCTGGGCCCGGTCGTCGGCAGCAACGTCAGTTTCTTCGGCGAACAACTCAACTGTAAAATCTTCGTCGAAGACATTTTTGCCGATGTCGATCGCCACATTCGTCAGGACAAGCTTGACGCTCTCCCCGAATTTCTCAGCAAACGCTTTCCGCAAGCTGAGGGTGAGATCGACGGCATTCTCTGCTGGGATCTGATCGACTATCTGGATCGCGCCGCGGCCAAGCCGCTCGCCGATCAACTCACCCGCGTGCTGCGCCCCGACGGCGCGCTCCTCGCTTTCTTCGGCACTGCGCAACCCACCGACAGCCGCTACACCAAATACATCGTCGTCGACGAAGTGAACCTGAAGCACCGGTGGTATCCCGCCGCGCGCGGGCGGCAGGCGACGTTCGTGAATCGGGACATCATCCGGTTGTTTCCCAGTCTGCGGGTCTCCGATTCGTTCCTGCTGCAGAACAACCTCCGGGAGATTCTCTTCCGCAAGCCCGTTTAAGCTTCATCACGGAGACACGAAGAACACGAAGTCCACGAAGAACGTGGTGTACCACCAAATCTCCGTGATCTTCGTTTTCTCCGTGACTTCGTGAAAGAGCGATCTTCGTGATAAGGCGACCTTTGTATAAGCTAGCCGCATGGCCCGGCCGCTTATCGCCCTGCTGACCGACTTCGGCACGCGCGACCACTACGCCGGCGCGTTGAAAGGCGTGGTGCTCGGCATCTGCCCCGACGCGACGCTCGTCGACATCTCCCACGACGTGCCGCCGCACGACGTCGCAGCGGGTGCGCTGGAACTGGCGGCGGTGTTCCGCTACTTTCCGGCCGGCACCATTTTCCTCGTCGTCGTCGATCCGGGGGTGGGGTCGAGCCGGCGCGGGATCGCGGCCGAGATCGGCGACTACAAGTTCGTGGCGCCGGACAACGGCGTGCTGACCCCGATCGTCGACGAGCATCCGCCGCGGCGCGTCGTCGAGCTGAGCGAGCGGAAGTATGCGCGCCCCACGGTCAGCCGCACGTTCGAGGGGCGCGATCGGTTTGCCCCGGCGGCGGCGTGGCTCGCCAAGGGCGTCGATCTGGCGGCGCTCGGCCGATCGGCCGGCACGATTCATCGCCTCGATCTCCCGCATGCCCGGGCGGACGCGCAGGCGATCGTCGGCGAGGTGGTGCGCGTCGACCATTTCGGCAACCTGATCACCAACATCGGTCGCCAGATGTTCGACACGCTGGCGCGGGAAGCCGTGGAGATCCGTGCCGGCGAGCATCCCGTGACGCGGGTGGTGTCGACGTACGCCGACGCGCCGGCCGGGGAGATCTGTGCCTTGTTCGGCAGCACCGATCACCTGGAGATTGCAGCCAACGGCACGAGTGCCGCGGAGCGGCTGGCGCTGGGTCGCGGGGCCGTGGTGCACGTTATCCGCCGCGCGTGATACGATTTTCAGCTTTGGAGACGACGATCGACGTGGAGCGTGGCTTTCGCCCTCTGTCGTGTCGTGAAAAGCGCCAACATGATTGATTTCAGTCTGACCGAGGAACAGCGTCTGCTCGAGCAGTCCGTCCGCGAATGGGCCGCGCGCGAAATTCAACCGCATATCCGCGAAGACGATCGTCAGCACCGGTTCGACCGCGATCGCGTGTTTGGCGGGATGGCGAAGCTTGGGCTGCTCGGGGTGTCCGTGCCGCAGCAGTACGGCGGCGCCGGGATGGATTACATCTGTCTGGGCCTGGCGAGCGAAGAGCTCGAGTACGTGGACACGTCGTTGCGCGTGATCATGTCGGTGCACGCCGGTCTGAACTGCCTGTCGCTGCTGACATGGGGCACCGAGGACCAGAAACAGCGCTATCTGGTGCCGCAGGCGCAGGGCAGCAAGATCGCCGGTTATGGCCTGACGGAGCCGGCCGCCGGCAGCGACGTCCGCGGCATGCAGTCCACGGCGGTCAAGAAAGGGAGCCGCTGGGTCCTCAACGGCGAGAAGAGCTGGATCTCGCTCGCCGATGTCGCCGACAACTTTCTCGTCGTCGTCTGGACGGATCTCGAGAAGAAAAAAGCGCGTGACACCTCGGGGCTGAGCGCGTTCATTGTCGAGCGGACCTACAAGGGCTTTTCGAGCGGGCCGATGAAAGAGAAGTGGGGGATTTTGGCCGGCAATACGGGCTGGTTCAAGATGACCGATGTCGAAGTGCCCGAAGAAAACCTGCTCGGCAACCTCGGTGAAGGCTTCAAGATCGCGATGTTCGCGCTCGACCAGGGGCGCTACACCGTGGCGTCGGGCGCGACCGGCCTGATTCGCGCGTGCCGCGACGCCAGCGTCAGCTACGCGAAGGAGCGGAAGACGTTCGGCGTGGAGATCGGCCAGCACCAGCTGGTGAAGGAAATGATCGCGCAGATGGAGTCCGACTATCAGGCCGCGCGCCTGCTGTGGCTGCGCTCCGGGTGCCTGAAGAACAACGGCACGCGCAACACGCGCGAGACGGGCCTTGCCAAATGGTTCGCCACCGTGGCGTCCGAGCGCGCCGCCTCCGACTGCGTCCAGATTCACGGCGCCAACGGCTACTCCGACGAGTACCCGGCGGGCCGATTCTTCCGCAACTGCAAGGGCGCCGTCATTTACGAAGGCACGCGAGAGATTCACAAACTGATGCAGGCCGACTATCTGCTCGGCTATCGCACCGATCGTCCGACCCGGTGTGAGCTGCCGGCGTACACAGCGGACAGAGCGAAGACCTAAAAAATGGATTCAGACCTTTCGCTCGAATTCCTCCGGGTCGTCGAGCAGGCCGCCATCGCGTGCGCGCACACGATGGGGCAGGGCGACCGCCACAAATCGGATCAGGTCGCCGTCGAGGCGATGCGCCGCGTGATGGACTCGGTGCCGATCGACGGCACGATCGTCATCGGCGAAGGCGAGCGCGACGAGGCGCCGATGCTCTATATCGGCGAGAAAGTCGGCATGGTCAACGCGAAGGAGATCTCCGGGCCACGGCCGGTGCGTTACGCCGAAGTAGACATCGCGGTCGATCCGCTCGAGGGGACCAATCTCTGCGCCACGGGTGCGCCAAACGCCATCGCCGTGCTCGCCGCCTCCGAGCGTGGTGGTCTGCTGCACGCGCCCGATCTCTACATGGAAAAGCTGGTTGTCGGCCCCAGCTCGAAGAATGACGTCAGCCTGGATGCGCCGGTGGCCGATAATCTGGCCGCGATCGCGCGCAGCCTCGGACGCGATGTGGACGACCTGGTCGTGATCGTGCTCGACCGGCCGCGGCACGAGAAGCTGATCGAGGACATCCGCGCAACCGGCGCCCGCATCCGGTTGATCGGCGACGGCGATCTGTCGGCCGGGATCGCAGCCGCGGTCGTCGGCTCGGGCGTCCACGCGGTGATGGGCACCGGCGGCGCCCCGGAAGGTGTGCTCACCGCGGCGGCGATGCGTTGCCTGAACGGTGAGATTTTCGCGCGTCTGGTCGTGAACAAGCCGGAAGACGAGGCTCGCAGCCGCGCGATGGGCATCTCCGACTTCAAGAAGATCTACCGCTCCAAGGATCTTGCGCCGGGCAAGAAGATCATCTTCGCCGCGACGGGCGTGACCGACGGCACGCTGATGCGCGGCGTCCGCTTCTTCGGCGACGGCATCCGGACCCACTCGGTCATCATGCAGAACGATCCGCACCAGATCCGCTTCATCGACAGCATCCACGTGGCGACCTCGGCAGACGTCAAGATCCGCTTCTGACAAATCCTACGAATCCCAAATCCCCAATCCCAAGTCCCGAGCCATGGCGGCGGAACATCTTCGCGGTGACCGCCGCGAGCTTCATGGGCTACACGGGTTTCACCGTGGTGATGCCCTTCCTGCCGCTGTTCATCGCGCAACTGGGCGTCACCGACGTGGGTGAAGTGGCGGTCTGGACCGGCTTGAGCCTCGGCGTGACGCCGGGGCTGACCGCGCTGCTCTCGCCGCTCTGGGGCCGGCTCGCGGATCGCTTCGGCCGCAAGATTATGGTCGAGCGCTCGCTCGCGAGCTTCGTCGTGCTCATGGCGGCGATGGCGCTGGTCACGCGCGCGTGGCACGTGCTCGCGCTCCGCGCGGTTCAGGGGCTCTTCGCCGGCTACGGCTCGCTGTCGTTGACGATGGCCGCTGAATCGGCGCCGCGAGATCGGATGCCGCAGTCGATCGGCCTCGTGCAGACGGCGCAGCGGCTCGGTCCGGCGATCGGTCCGGTGATCGGTGGCGTGATGGCCGCGGCAGTCGGCCTGCGTGGCGCCTTCCTCGTGACGGCGGCCTTCTATGCGATCGCGCTGGTGCTGGTCTTCGTCATGTACGACGAAGGAGCGACGACGCACGCGGCGCCGGTCGACGCCGCCGACCGCGGCCCCGTGACCTTCCGGGACGTGCTCGCGTTCAGGAACTTTCTCCTGCTGATGGCTGTGATCTTCGCCTTTCAGTTCGTCGACCGCAGCTACGGTCCGGTGCTGCCGCTCTACATCGAAGCGCTCGGCGTGGCGCACGTGCCGCTCATTGCCGGCGTGCTCTTCTCGATCATGGCCTGCACTGGTGCGCTCGGCCACCATTTCTGCGCGCGGCTGCTGACGCGCTACTCGCTGCGCGTCGTCATCGCCGTCGGCGCCGCCGCGGCGGGAGCGGGCTCGGTCGCACTTGGCGCCACCGGCAATCTGTGGTTGATGGCGGCCGCATCGGTCGTGCTCGGCGTGGGCATCGGCGCGGCGATGACCGCGGCCTACACCGCCGCGGGCTCGGTGATCCCCGCAGGTGCGCACGGCACCGGTTTCGGCGTGCTGACGAGCGCGTCGCTCAGCGGGATGGCTATCAGTCCGGTCGTCGCCGGCTTTGTCGGCGGCGCGAGCATTCGCATTGTGTTTGCGATCGATGCGCTGCTCATGACCCTGCTCGCGGTTGCTGTGGCGCGGACAATGACAGACACTGACAACGCTCTGCCTGCAACGCTGGACACGCAGGGCTCGCGGCTGAGGGCGGGGAGTTGACCGCTGAGAGCGCGCTGTTGACGCGAAAAGGGGCCGTACCCCTTTTTACTTGGCGCGTAAAAACGGGTACGGCCCCTTTTCCGGGGGAACGATGCGCCGCGTGTTTGTGAATCCCGAGTCGCCGCATCGCGACGCGATCCAGGAAGCGGCGGCGCGCATCCGCCGCGGCGGCGTCGTCGCGCTGCCGACCGACACGTTGTACGCGCTGGCGGCCGACCCGTTTTCGCGCGACGCCGTCGCCCGCGTGTTCGAAGCCAAGAACCGCCCGGCGGAGCGGGCGCTGCCGCTGATCGCGGGCGATGCGGCGCAGGTCGCGGCGGCCCTGGGGCCATTGCCGCCGGCCGGCGAACGCCTGGCCTCGAGGTTTTGGCCAGGCCCGCTCACGCTGCTGATCACCGCGCCGCCGACACTGGCGCCCGATGTGTCCGGCGGTACCGGACGCGTCGGCGTGCGCGTTCCCGCTGACGTCGTCGCGCGCGCCGTGTGCCGAGCGGTCGGGTATCCCGTGACGGCGACGAGCGCCAATATCAGCGGCCAGCCGGCAACCGCCGAGCCGGACGAGGTTGAGCGCATGATGGGCACGCGGATCGAGTTGCTGATCGACGGCGGCCCCACGCGCGGCGGCGCGGCGTCGACGATCGTGGACGTCACGGAATCCGCGCCGCAGCTCGTGCGCGCTGGAGCGATTTCATGGGAGGACATTCGGACGTGCCTGGACCGCGCGTAACGGGACCGGAGCGCGCGGCGCTCGTCGGGCTGATCAGCGGCCACGCCCGGCGGCTCGAAGCCGAGCGGTCGCTCGATGAGCTCGGCGGGCTCGCCGAGGCTGCCGGAGCGCAGGTCGTGCTGCGCATGCTGCAGGAGCGGCCCAAGCCGGATCCCTCCACCTTCCTGGGCAAGGGGAAGGTCGCGACGCTCGCCGCGTCGTGCGACGAGATGAACGTCGATGTCGTCATGTTCGACAACGAGCTGACGCCGGCGCAGCTTCGACAAATCGAGCAGGAGGTCGGGCGGAAGATCATCGACCGCACGCAGCTCATTCTCGACATCTTCGCGCGGCGCGCGCGCACCCGCGAGGGCAAGCTCCAAGTGGAGCTGGCGCAACTGAAATACCTGCTGCCGCGGCTCGTCGGCGCGGGTGCCGCACTGTCACGGCTGGGCGGCGGCATCGGCACGCGCGGGCCGGGCGAGACGAAGCTCGAGACCGACCGGCGCAGAATCCGCACGCGCATCCACGCGATCACGGAAGACATCGAGCACGTGCGCCGCCGCCGGGCGCAGCTGCGTGAGCGGCGGCACAAGGCGTCGGTGCCGACCGTGGCCCTGGTCGGCTACACGAATGCCGGCAAGACCACGCTGTTCAACGTGCTCACGCGATCGAACGCTGAAGCGTCCAACGCGCTGTTCGTCACGCTCGATCCGCTGGTCCGCCAGGTCCGGCTGCCGGACCGGCGCGAGCTGCTCGTCTCCGATACGGTCGGCTTCATCGATCGGCTGCCGCACGCACTCGTCGCCGCATTCCGTGCGACGCTCGAAGAGGTCGCGGACGCCGATCTGATTCTTCACGTCATCGACGCGGCGGCGGTCGATCGGAGCCGCCGCATGACGGCGGTCCGGCAGGTACTGGAAGAGGTTGGCGCGACCGACGTGCCGCTCATCGAGCTCTATAACAAGTGCGACGATCTGACGTCGGACGAGCGCCGCCGTGTGCAGGAACAGGACCCCGATGCGTTGTGCGTGTCGGCACTGCGTCGGCAGGGCATCGACGAGCTGATCGAGACGATGGCCTCGCGCCTCGCGCTCGACGTACGGCGCGTCACGTTCACCTTCGACCCTGCCAGTGCGGCCGATCGGGAGCGGATCGCCCGCGTCTATCGGCACGGGCACGTGGTGGTCCATGAAACGCGCGACGATGCGGTGTCGATCGTCGCCGACGTGCCGCGGCGTCTGGCCGGGCGGTTGGCGGATGATTCGTAGAGATGGAGTGGTGGGTCGTTCGCAGATGGGCGAAGGCGGGTAAAATTCTTCTGATGTGGAAGGCGTCGGTCCTGATCGTGGGCGCGGTTCTGCTGGTGAGCGCCTGCACGCCGAAGACGATTCCGGCGCCGATCGTCACGTCGCCGCAGTTTCCGGAGTTTCTCGCTCCAGTCGTTCCCGACGCCTACGCGGGCACGGTCGCCGCGGCCGGCGAGGAGCGGGGATGGCGCTTCCTCCAGACCGGTGACCTGAAGAATGCCGAGCGCGAGCTCAACGCGACGCTGAAGGCGACACCGGCGTTCTTTCCGGCGGAGGCGGCGCTCGGCTACGTCGAGCTCGCCCGAAAAGACGCGAAGGCGGCGCTCGGCCATTTCGACCGCGCGCTCGTCCAACAGGCCGCGTATGCGCCGGCGCTCGCCGGCCGCGGTCAGGCGCTGCTGACGTTGAATCGCAACGCCGACGCCGTCGCCTCGTTCGAGGCCGCGATCGCCGCCGATCCGTCGTTGACCGACTTGCGCCGCCGCGTCGAGGTGCTCAAATTTCGCGGGTTGGAGCAGAGCCTCGCCGCCGCCCGCGACGCGGCGCGTGCCGGCAAGCCGGACGAGGCCATTCGGGAGTACACGGCGGCGCTGGCGAGCTCGCCGGACAGCCCGTTTCTGTATCGTGAGCTGGCCGCGGTGGAGCAAAAAAAAGGCGACGCCGGCGCGGCGCTCGCCCATTTTCAGAAGGCGGTCGCGCTCGATCCGACCGACGCCCACTCGTTCGAGCAGATCGGCGACATCCTCGAAAGCGAGGGCGACGATGAGGCCGCCGCGAAGGCGTACGAGAGCGCCAACGCGATCGAGCCGACGGCGGCGCGGGCCGAGAAGATCGACGCCGTGCACGACAAGATGGCGCGTGCGCGTCTGCCGGCCGAGTTCCACGCGATCGATCAGGCTCCGCAGATCACCCGCGCCGATCTGGCCGCGCTCATCGGCGTCCACCTCCAGTCGCTGCTGCAGGCGAGGCAGCGCGACGCCGTGCTCATCACCGATGTGCGAACGAACTGGGCGTCAACCTGGATCATGGCAGTGGCGCGGGCCGGGGTGATGGAGCCGTTCTCGAATCACGCCTTCCAGCCGCGCATGATCGTGCGGCGCGCCGATTTGGCGCAGGCAGTGGCGCGCCTTCTCGCGCGCATCGCCGCGGCCAATCCCGGACAGCCCAACCCGTGGGATTCGGCACGCGGGACGTTCAGTGATCTCGCGCCAGGCCATCTCGCCTATCCGGCGGCATCGGCCGCCGTGGCCGCGCGTGTGATGAGCGTGGGCCCGGACAACGCATTCCAACCGTCGCGGCCAGTGACCGGTGCCGAGGCGCTCGACGCGGTCGCCAAGCTGGAAGCGCTCGCGCACCTCCCGGAATCGCGCGGCGGCAGCCATCCATGAGCGTGCTGACGTTCGCCAACCAGCTCACGTTGCTGCGGATGTTGCTGGTACCGGCGTTCGTCATCCTCGTCGTGTACGGGCATCTTGGGTTGGCGCTCACCGTGTTCGTCACCGCGGGCGTCACTGACGGACTCGACGGTCTCATCGCCCGCCGCGCGGGGCAGCGGACGAGGCTCGGCGCGTGGCTCGATCCGATGGCCGACAAGCTGCTGTTGGCGACGACGTTTGTCGTGTTGACGCTGCCCGGCCTCGGCCTGGCGAACCGGCTGCCGTTATGGCTCACCGTGCTCATCATTTTTCGCGACGTGGGAATCATCCTGACCGTGGCGATCGTGAACCTCGCGATCGGACCGCGCACCTTTACGCCATCCATCTTCGGCAAGATCGCGACGGCCACGTACATCGTGACCGCCGTCGTCGCCATGGTGTTCAATTACCTTGGATATCATTCCGTGTTGGTGGATCTGTCGATCGGCGCCTCGCTCGTGATTACCATCGTGTCGGCGCTGCACTACATCTGGCACGCACGCCGGATCATCGACGCGACGGCCGAGAAATGAACCGCATCCTGCTCACGGCGCTCGTCATTTTCGCAGGGGTCTGGCTCTCGGTAGCGTCCGGCGTCAGCCGGACCTTGTCCGCGCAAACCACTCCGAAACAGGCTGTGTTCGAGACCTCCGCCGGGACGTTCGTCATCGATCTGACGCCGGAGACCGCGCCCAACTACATCGCATACTTCATCAAGCAGGCGGGCCAGGGCGCGTACGACGGCACGACGTTTCATCGCATGGTGAAGGACGGCATGGTGCAAGGAGGCGATCCGCTCTCGAAGGATGCCTCGAAGCGTCCGCAGTACGGCACCGGCGGGCTCAACGCCGTCAAAGCCGATCCGCGCGCGCCGAAGATCACCGCCGGCTCCGTGGCTGCCGTGTTGGCGGCGGGGAAACCCGACAGCGCGGGTGCGCAGTTCTTCGTGGTCGTCGTCGATCAGCCGGCGCTCGACGGACAGTACACCGTGTTCGGCCACGTCTCCGACGGCATGGAGGTCGTGCAGAAGATTTCCGAGACGCCGGTCGACGCGACGGGGCTGGCCACCGACCGTGTCGAGATCCGGCACGTCATGATTCGAGATACGCCGCCGCCGGCGCCGGTGCCGTTCTCCACGGAGACGCCGGAGGCGCTCGCGTCGTACCGCGCCATACTGGAGACGAGCGTCGGCCCGATCACGATTGCGTTCCTGCCCGACAAAGCGCCCGGCCACGTGCGGCAGTTCCTGCGCCTCGCCCAAGCTGGCGTGTTCACCGGCACAGCGTTCCATCGCGTCGTCCCTGGATTCGTGATCCAGACCGGCGCTCTCAGCAGCCGGGCGGCTCCGCTCACAAGCAAGCAGCAGGCGCTCGTGCACAACCTTGAGCCCGAGTTCAACGACACGAAGCACGTCAAGGGCATCGTGTCGATGGCGCGCGGCGACGATCCCGCAAGCGCGACGACCTCCTTCTTCATCTGCACCGGCGCGTCCGCCGCGCTCGACGGCCACTACACCGCCTTTGGACGTGTCGTGGACGGCCTGACGGTGGTTGACGCGATCGAAGCGGCGCCGCGCAACGGCGAAGCGCCGCTGACGAGAATCGATCTGAAGACGGTTCGCATCGAGCGGGTGCCGTGACGGGACGCGCGCTCCTGTTGTGCGTGCTCGTGCTGTCCGGCGCGTGCGCGCCGCGTGTGCCGCCGTTCGATCCCGCCGCGCCTCTGCGGATCGAGAGCGAGATTGCCTTCGACGATGCGCACCTGCTCGAGCTGCACCTGTCGCGACCCTGCGAGCTCGATCCGATGCGTCCGCTGATTCTCTATGCGACCGGCGACGGTGGTTGGCGCGGCAAGGACGAAGAAGCGTTCGAGCGGATGACGCGCTGGGGCTATCCGCTGGTCGGCTTCAGCTCGCCGACCTATCTCGGGCACATTGTCCGCCACACGCACCAGGCGACGCCGCCCGACGTCGCGCGCGACTTCGAGCGGATCATCCGCATCGCGAAAACGCGCATGAGCCTGCCCGACACGATGCGGACCGTGCTGGTGGGGGTATCGCGCGGCTCCGGGCTGGCCGTGGCGGCAGCGGGAGAGCAGGTCTTCCAGCCGCAGCTGGTCGGCGTCGTCGCGGTTGCGCTGACGCGCGAAGAAGAATATGTGCACCGGCTCAGGCGGAACCGGAAGGCCCCGCAGCAGCCGCCGGTCATGGTGATGCTCGACAACTACGAGTATCTGCCGCGGCTCCGTAACCTGCCGCTTTCGATTATTCAGTCGGTGCACGACAACTATCTGCCGGCCGAAGAGGCGCGCCGGTTGCTCGGGCCCGATTCGCGTCTGCATCAATTGCATCCGATCGCGTCGAAGAACCACAGCTTCACTGACGCGAGGGAGCCGTTGTACGCGCAGATGAAATCGTCGCTAGAATGGGTCTGCCAGCTCGGGGTGGAACCATGATGCGGGTCGTCGCCGCGCTGATCCTCATCTACACCTGCGCGGTTCCCGCGCACGCGGCGCCCGCCGTGATCGGCGAACCGCTGGCGCTGCACCTCCGCAGCAAGACGCTGACGCTGCAGATTTACCGGCCGACCGGGGCGGCGAAGGGCACGGTGATCATAGCGAGCGGAGACGTCGGATGGGTCGGCACCGGCGTCGCGCTGGCCAAGTTTCTATCGGGAGAAGGATTTGTCGTCGTCGGCGTGAACGTTCGGCAGTATCTGGCGAGCTTCACGACGAAGACGTCGCACCTCGCGGTGACGGATCCGCCGGCGGATTATCGCGAGATGAGCCAGCTGCTGCAGCACCACGGCCTGTTGGTGCAGCCCGTGGTGGTGTCCGGCGTCTCTGAAGGCGCGGCGCTAGCGGTGCTGGCGGCGTCGGCGCCGGCCAATCACGAGTGGATCCGCGGCGTCATCACGCTCGGTCTGCCGCCGACGGCGGAGCTGGCGTGGAAATGGCGCGATTTCACGTCGTGGATCACCAAGGCGGATGCCAGGGAGCCGTCGTTCGCGCCGAAGGATTTCATCGCGTCGGTGTCGCCGCGGGCGATCGTGATGATTCAATCGACCAAGGATGAATACGTGCCCGAAGCGGAGTATCGGCTGCTCGAAGCGACGGCCAGGGCGCCGAAAAAACTTGTGCTGATCGATGCCCGCAATCACCGCTTCGGCGGCCGCCATGCGGAGCTGCGCCGCAACGTGCTCGAGGCGCTGGCCTGGATAAAAGATTCCGCTAAGTAGGCACCACGCGCGTCACCTTCACCGGGACGCCGACGACATATTCGATCTGGATGCGGTCGCCCGGCTCCAGGTTGTGGCCGACCACCGCTTCGGGCCCCACCCGCGCCATGTGCGTCTGGCCGCCTTCATCGTCCACGTCGGTGAAGAAGATATCCCACGACACCTGCCCGTGAATGCTCACCGGCTGCACCCGCTTCAACAACCCGTCACGCGTCCCTTTGAGCATGATCCCCTCGGAGCCTCGGCTGAACGCGGCCGCTCGGATGACGGCGGCGGTCAGCTGCACGCGGCGCTCGGCTGAAGCCTTCGCGCTACCGCTTCTGTCCCCAACACAGTATGCGCTTGAACGGATAAAAAAACGGTGCCGTATCGTCGAGCGCGGCGAGCACGCCGCGGCGGTACGCCTGCACGAACGCCGGAAACATCTCCGCGGGCAGATGGCGCGCGTACTCGGTGAGCAGGGTGCCCTTCATCCATTCGATCACGCCCTCCGCGCTCTCGAGCACATGAGGATAGACGATGAGGCGCACGGACGGCTCGGTGAGGCCGTTGCGATAGAGCAGCCGCGCGTAGGCGTCCACCGAGAGGACCGGCTGCGGCCGGTGCCACCCGTCGAAGGCACGGGCGAACGGCTCGACCGTCGTGAGCGCCTCCGCGACCGTGTGTGACGGGTCGTCGTGCATCGCCGGCACCTGGAACAGCAGCTGGCCTCCCGGCTTCAAGGCGCCGACCAGCCGCGCGATCAGCTCGTCGTGGTGCTCCAGCCAGTGGAACGCCGCGTTCGAGAAGATCAGGTCGTACGCCCGATCGCCCTCAAAGGCGGCGATGTCTCCGACTTCGAACGTGAGCCCCGCCGGCAACTCGGACGCGCGAGCGTCCGCGAGCATCTTGCTCGATCGATCGAGGCCAAGCGTCTGCCGCGCCGCCAGCCGCGCGTGCAGCTGGCGCGTCAGTGCGCCGGTCCCGCAGCCGAGATCGACGATGCGCATCGCCGGAGCGGGACGGACCATCGCCATCAAATCGAAGAACGGCTGCTCGCGCTCGCGTTTGAATTTGTCGTACTGGGTCGGGTTCCAGGGATCTGTCAACAAACCTCCAACACAGAGGACACGAAGGACACAAAGGTATTAGGCCGTGCGAAAGAGTACCGCTCCAGATCTTCACGCGCTTCGAGATCAAGAGTAGTTCCCTCCGTGTCCTTTGTGTCCTTTGTGTTGAGTATCCCTCATCATCAAACGGCAGCCGCTCCGGATCCCGCTCCGGCTGGAGCGCGTCCTCACCGCAGAAATTGTGGACGCTCACTCCAAGCAGGCGCACCGGCCGCCGGCCTGCATCCGTCTTCTCCAGCAGCTGCACGGCGCGCGCGACGAGGTCGCTTTCGTCACGCGTCGGCGGCGTCGAATGGCTGCGCGTGATGGTCGTGAAATCGGAGTACCGCACTTTGATCGATATCGTCCGCGCGAACAGCTCTTTGCGCGCGAGCCAGCTGACGGCGCGCGCTGCCATCTCCGTGATTTCGAGGCGAATCGCGTCGAGGTCGGTCAGATCGCCCGGGTAGGTGTTCTCCGAGCCGGACGATTTGGTTTCGCGGTTCGGCACGACCGGACGATCGTCGATCCCGTGAGCGAGTTGCTGCAGCCAGTCGGCGAGGCTACCGACCGTCTCGCGCAGCGTCGCGAGCTCCACGGTCCGCACGTCGACGAGCCGCTCGATGCCGCGCGCCCGCAGCTTCTTCGCGGTGACCGGCCCCACGCCCCACAGCGCGTCCACCGGCAACTGTTGGAGGAACGGCTCGACGCGATCCGGGCCGATCACCGTGAGCCCGTCGGGCTTCTTCCAGCCGGACGCGATCTTCGCGAGAAACTTGTTGGGCGCCACGCCCGCCGACGCGGTGAGGCCGGTGTCGGCGCGGATGCGCGCCTTCAGCTTGCGCGCCACGGACGTCGCCAGCGGCTCGCCCCACGCGTTCTCCGTCACGTCGAGGTACGCCTCGTCGAGCGACAGCGGCTCGACCAGCGGCGTCACCTCGCGGAAGATCGAGAAGACGGCTGTGGACGCGGTCTTGTACCGGGCGAAATCGGACGGGACGATCGTCAGCGAGGGGCACAGCCGGACCGCTTTCGCCATCGACATCGCCGAATAGACGCCGAACGCCCGCGCCTCGTAGCTCGCGGCGGCGACGACGCCGCGGCGGTTCGGCTGGCCGCCGACCGCGAGCGGCTTCCCGCGCAGCGCCGGGTTGTCGCGCTGCTCGACCGACGCATAGAACGCGTCCATGTCGATGTGGAGAATGCGTCTCACGATGTCAGTTTATTTCATGGGTTAGAATAGACGATTGCGTCGCCGGCCGGTCATCGAATCCATACGCATTAGCGATCGGCATTCACCCAATTAACGTCAGCCCGTCCATGCCCCAGTTCATCTACACTATGAAAGGTCTCGGGAAGGTGCATCCTCCCGATACCAAAGTTCTCGAAGACATCTGGCTCTCTTTCTATTTCGGCGCGAAGATCGGTGTGCTCGGGTTGAATGGCGCCGGCAAGAGCTCGTTGCTGAAGATCATGTCCGGCGAGGACCAGAGCTTCATCGGCGAAGCGTTCCCTGCCGACGGCACGTCGATCGGTTTCCTGCACCAGGAGCCGCGCCTCGATCCGGCGAAAACCGTCCTCGGCAACGTCGAAGAGGGCGTCGCCGAGACGAAGGCGCTGCTCGAACGGTACGACGCGGTGAACGCGAAGCTCGGCGAAGACTTGTCCCCTGAAGAGATGGACAAGGTGATGGACGAGCAGGCAAAGATCCAGGACAAGATCGACGCGTCGAATGCCTGGGATCTCGACTCGCGGCTCGAGCTCGCCATGGATGCGCTGCGGCTGCCGCCGCCGGATGCCGACGTGACGACGCTATCGGGCGGCGAGCGCCGCCGCGTCGCGCTCTGCCGGCTGCTGCTGCAGTCACCCGACATTCTGCTGCTCGACGAGCCGACCAACCATCTCGACGCCGAGTCGGTCGCCTGGCTCGAACGCTTTCTCAAGGACTACGCCGGCACCGTCGTCGCCGTGACGCACGATCGGTATTTTCTCGACAACGTCGCCGGGTGGATTCTCGAGCTCGATCGCGGACGCGGCATTCCCTGGGAAGGGAACTACTCCTCCTGGCTCGAGCAGAAGCAGAATCGCCTGCAGCAGGAAGAGAAGGCGGAAACCAAGAAGCAGCGGACGCTCGAGCGCGAGCTCGAATGGATCCGGATGTCGCCGCGCGCGCGCCAGGCCAAAGGCAAGGCGCGCTTGAACGCGTATGAAGACCTGCTGCGCGAAGAGGGGACGCAGAAGGTTGAAACGGCGGAGATCTACATCGCGCCTGGTCCGCGCCTCGGCGATCTCGTCGTGGAAGCCCGCGGCGTGAAGAAGGGCTACGGCGACAACCTGCTGATCGAGAATCTCGACTTCACGCTGCCGCGCGGCGGGATTGTCGGCGTGATCGGCCCCAACGGTGCGGGCAAGACGACGCTCTTCAAGATGATCACCAGCGCAGAGACGCCTGATGCCGGGACGTTCAAGGTCGGCGAGACGGTGCGGATCGGCTATGTGGACCAGAGCCGCGACGCGTTGGACGCGGGCAAAACGGTGTTCGAGGAGATTACCGACGGCCGCGAGGAACTCGAGCTCGGCAAGCGCAAGGTGGCGTCGCGCGCGTACGTGTCGTGGTTCAACTTCAAGGGCGGTTCGCAGCAGCGGAAAGTCGGCACGCTGTCGGGCGGTGAGCGCAACCGCGTGCATCTGGCGAAGCTGCTGAAGAAGGGGAGCAACCTGCTGCTGCTCGACGAGCCGACAAACGACCTCGACGTCGATACGCTACGGTCGCTCGAAGAGGCCCTGCTCAACTTCGCCGGCTGCGCCGTCGTGATCAGCCACGATCGCTGGTTCCTCGATCGCATCGCGACGCACATGCTGGCGTTCGAAGGCGACAGTCAGGTGGTCTGGTTCGAGGGCAATTATCAGGATTATGAGGCGGACCGCAAACGTCGCCTCGGTGCGGCGGCCGATCAGCCGCATCGCATCAAGTACCGCAAGCTGACGAGGTGATCGACCGGGCAGGAAGGGCAGCAGAGGCGGGAAGGGCATGACGGGCGGGACGGATACGATCGTAGCGCAGGACTTCAGTCCTGCGCGTGGCGGTTGCAGAGCAGGACTTTAGTCCTGCCTTGGGTGCACCATGTGTCGCAACATCAAAACGCTCTTCAACTTTGATCCACCGGCGACCGATGAGGAGATCCGCGCGGCGTCGCTGCAATTCGTGCGAAAGCTGAGCGGCTTCACGAAGCCGTCGAAGGCGAACGAGACGGCGTTCGATCTTGCGATCGACGATGTCGCGAAAATCGCGCGGCGGTTGATCGACTCGCTGACCACCGCCGCGCAGCCGCGCGATCGCGAAGAGGTCGCCGCCCAGGCGCGCGCCCGCAGCGCCGAACGGTTCGGCCGGGCGGAGTAGGCCGGGTCGGCGTTCACCGCGGGGTTCGGAGGACACGCCCTGCGGACGGACCAGTCGATTGATTCGCGATGCTGCGGACCGTCCGGTATTGTCCGGCTTCAGCCGGACGTGTCGATTGATTCGTGCTGCAGCCAAAGATATAGTCGCGCCCCATATGAGGGGCAGGCACCTAGACGACCGCCCACACACCACCGCCTTCGCCGGGCTCACGCAGGATCTGCGCTACGGCGCTCGTCTGCTCCGCCGCCAGCCGGGATTTGCCGCTCTCGCGATTCTCACGATGGCGCTCGGCATCGGCGCGACGACGATGCTGTTCAGCGTGGCGTACGGCGTGCTGCTGAAGCCGCTGCCATGGCCGGATGCCGATCGCCTCGTGCGGATCACCGAGACGCGGCAGGGGCGGACCGGCCGCGTTGCCGGGACGATCTTCAACGGCAGCTTCCTCGCCTGGCGCGATAGCCCATCCACGCTCGAAGACATCGGCGGCTGGCTGACGCAGACGGCGGCGATGACCGGCGCCGGCGATCCGCTGCGCGTGCCGATTAATCCAATCACGTCCAGCCTCTTTCCGATCCTGAGAGCCCATCAACTGATCGGCCGGCTGTTTCGCGAAGGCGAAGGCGCGCGAGGACAGCCGGGGCTTATCCTCCTCTCGTACGGCCTCTGGCAGGAACGGTTCGGTGGGAGCGCCGAAGCCGTGGGACAGCTCGTCCAGCTCGACGACAAACCGTTCACGATCGTTGGTGTCATGCCGCGCGATTTCGAGTTTCCCGATCGCGAAACGCGCGCCTGGACGGCGTGGACCGTGCCGGACGTGAACGGCGAGGGCGGCATGAAAGTCGGCGTCATCTTCCGCGCGATTGCGCGCTTGCGCCCGGGCGTGACGCCGGCGCAGGCCGCCGCCGAAGGGACATCGCGGGCCCGCGCCGCCGCCACCGACGGGGGCATCGTCGGCCGCGCGTTGTTCGGCTCTGGGGGGCCGATCGATATTTCCGTCGTGCCGGAATTGCAGGCGATCACCGCCGACGTCAGGCCGGCGATTCTCGTCCTGCTCGCGGCCGTCGCCCTGCTGCTCATTACGGCGACTGCCAACGTCGCCAGCCTCCAGCTCGCGCGGGCGACGACGCGGCGACGCGAGATGGCGGTACGCGCCGCCATCGGCGCCGGCCAGCCGCGCATCGTGCGGCAGCTGCTGATCGAAAATGCGATCGTCGGACTCTTCGGCGGCGCCTCTGGACTCGCGCTCGCGTGGGCGCTGCAGCGGGTGCTGTCGTCGCTGCTGCCGGCCGGCTTTCCGCGGCTCGATGCCGTCGCGATCGACGTGCGCGCACTGCTATTTGCGCTCGCGGTCTCCGCTCTTGCGAGCGTCGCCTGTGGCCTGCTGCCTGCCTGGCACACGCGCCGCCTCAACCTGGTCGAGGCGCTCGCCGAGGACGGTATCGGCCAGATCGGCGGCGGCGTGCGGGCGCCCATGGCGCGCGCGCGTGCGCTCATCATGGCGGGGCAAGTAGCGATCGCGTGCGTGCTGCTGGTGGGAGCGGCGCTCCTGACGCGCAGCTTCGTGTCCCTGGTTCGCGCAGACCGCGGCTACGATGCGGTAAACGTGTTGACCGCGCGACTGCCGCTGCCGCCCGGCTTTCCGGCCGAGACGCGCGCACAGCTGCTCGACAGGTTGATCGAGCGCCTGCGCGCGGTGCCTGGCGTGACGCACGTGGCCTACAGCACGGCGCTGCCGTTCGTCTCCGCTGGCGGCTACACGGCGTTCACCATCCGCTCGCCACGCAATCCCGACGTCGAGATGGACGTGCAGGCGGCGCAGCGGGTCGTCAGCACTGACTACTTCGCCGCCATGCGCCTGCATCTGGTGGCCGGCCGAACCTTGTCGGATGCGGACGTGCCGTCCGCCCCTCCGGCCGTGGTCGTCAACCGATCGTTTGCGAAGCAATATCTCGGAGATCAGCCGGTTGGCGTGCACATTCCTCCCCCCGGCCGGCGCGCCGGGGAGCGGTTCGCCAACGACAAAGCGGACTGGGACGTGGTTGGCGTCGTCGATGACATGCGGCAGGACAGCGTCGATGCGCCGCCCCAGCCTGAGATCTTCGTCTCCTTCAAGCAGCTCGCGCCAGGTAGCATGCGCGACTTCGCTCCGATCCTCGTGATCCGCACCGCTTCGGACCCGACGGCGTTCGTCTCGACGCTGCGCAGCCTGGTGCGCGAACAGCTGCCCACTGCCGCGCTCGACTCGGTGATGACGATGGAGGACCGGGTGATGTCGAGCCTGGCGCGGCCACGGCTGTATGCCATCGTGCTCGTCGGCTTCAGCGGGTTCGCGCTGCTGATCGCCGGTGTCGGGTTGTTTGGCGTCCTGTCGTTCAGCGTGGCGCAGCGTACGCGCGAAATCGGTGTGCGCTCGGCGCTCGGCGCCCAGGCACGCGACATCATCGCGCTCGTGCTTCGTCAGGCGCTCTGGATCGTTGGTGTGGGCGTGGTGATCGGATTGGCGGCGGCGCTGGCCGGTGTGCGGTTGCTGTCGGCGTTTCTGTACGGCATCAGCCCGCACGACGCGCTGACGTTCATTGCTGTGCCCGTCGTCATTGTTGCGGTGGCGGCGGTCGCGTGCCTCGTGCCGGCGCGGCGCGCGGCAAAAGTGGATCCGTTGACGGCGCTCAGGGCGGGATAGGCCGCTCGGCTAGGGCACATTTCGATTCGCCGTATCTTTGATATGGGGCCGCCGTTCAACACAAAGGACGCGAAGGACACAAAGGAAACCGAAATGGTCTCACCTTCGTGTCCTTCGTGGTAATCCAGAGCCGCTACGAAGATCGGAGAACGGCTATAAAGCCTTCGCGCTACACTGCGGCCGCTGCGGGTCCGAGCGATTCGAGGAACGCGGCGAACATCGGATTGTAGAGCGCGCCGGGCCGCCGCTCCCGGCAGCGCGCGACGGCGGCCGGGCCCGGCATGCCGAGCTCGACGAGGATCAATCCTGCTACCAATGCCGAGCGGTTGTAGCCCATGCCGCAGTGCGACAGGACGCGATGGCCGCCGCGAATCAGCTCCGCGCCGAACTGCGCGAGCGCTCGCAGCTTCGTCAGGCTCGGTAGCGCGTCATCGTCGTCGCGGATCGGATAGTAGATATAGAGACATTGATCCGTGCACGTTGGGATGCAGCTGTCGAGGCCGCCTTCGAGATCGATGACCGTGTCGATCTCGCACCGTGCCACCGACTCCCAATCCTCGATCGCCGGCGAAATGAACAGCCGGCCGTCGTCGTCCACCTGGAACAGTTCCATGAGCGTCGGCGAATTCTACTCCAGGGCGACGAGTTAGGGTTTGACCTTCGTGCGGAAATACTCGATGGTCTTGACGAGCCCTTCGTTGAGCGCGACCTTCGGCTCCCAGCCCAACAGCGTCTGCGCGCGCGTGATGTCGGGGCGGCGCTGTTTCGGATCGTCGGTCGGCAGCGGCTTGTAGATGACGTTGCTCTTCGAGCCGGTCATGCGGATGATCGTCTCGGCGATCTCCTTGATCGTCATCTCGTGCGGGTTGCCGATGTTCACCGGATCGTTTTCGTCCGAGAGCATCAGCCTGATGATGCCGTCCACGAGATCGGTGATGTACGTGAAGCTGCGCGTCTGGCTGCCGTCGCCGAACACGGTGACGTCCTCGTTGCGCAGCGCCTGCGACATGAACGCCGGCACGGCGCGGCCGTCGTTGATGCGCATCCTCGGGCCGTACGTGTTGAAGATGCGGACGATTTTCGTGTCCACATTGTGAAACCGGTGATAGGCCATCGTCATGGCCTCGGCGAAGCGCTTGGCCTCGTCGTACACGCCGCGCGGGCCGACCGGATTCACGTTGCCCCAATACGTTTCTTTCTGCGGATGTTCCAGCGGATCGCCGTAGACCTCGGACGTCGAGGCGATGACGAAGCGCGCCCCCTTCGCCTTGGCGAGGCCGAGCGCCTTGTGCGTGCCGAGCGCGCCGACCTTGAGCGTGGGAATCGGCAGCTCGAGGTAGTCGATCGGGCTCGCCGGACTGGCCCAATGCAGCACGAAGTCGACCGGTCCTTCGATGTAAATGTAGTTGGTGACGTCGTGCTTGATGAAGGTGAAATCGCGGTTGACGAGATGCGCGATGTTCGTCGTGTCGCCGGTGAGCAGATTGTCGATGCCGATCACCGAGTAGTCGCGATTGAGCAGCGTTTCCGCCAGGTGCGATCCGATGAAGCCGGCGGCGCCGGTGATGACTACGCGTTTTTTCATAAGCAGCTGTCAGTGTAGAGCGGATCCTTCTGGACCCGCCTGCTGGGCGGTCCTTCCGGACCGGCCTAATATGCGTGTTTGTGAAAGAAGCCCTTGAGAACGGTGAGCCACATGATCTTCAGATCGAGGCGCACGGACCAGTTCTCGATGTAATAGAGATCGTACTCGATGCGCTTCTCGATCGAAGTGTTGCCGCGCCAGCCGTTGACCTGCGCCCAGCCGGTGATGCCCGCCTTGACCTTGTGGCGGAGCATGTACTGCGGGATTTTGTGCTTGAACTGTGCCACGAACAGCGGCCGCTCGGGCCGCGGCCCCACGAGCGACATCTCGCCCTTCAGCACGTTCCAGAACTGCGGCAGCTCGTCGATGTTCGACTGCCGCAGAATCTTGCCGAGCGGCGTCCGCCGCGGGTCGTCTTCGCTCGCGAACACCGGTCCGGTTTCGGACTCGGCGTCCTCGTACATCGAGCGGAACTTGTGGATCATGAACGGGTGACCGTCGAGCCCCATCCGCTCCTGCCGGTAGAACACGGGGCCGCGGGACGTGAGCTTGACGAGCGCGGCGATGACCGCGAGCGGAATCGCGAGTACGAGGAGAGCGGAGGCGGAGATCGCGACGTCGAACAGCCGCTTCACCAGGCTGTTGAAGCCCTGCAGCGGCACATCGTTGATGTTGATGACCGGCACGCCGTCCAGATCCTCGAGGCGTGCGCGCAGCGCGATGACCTGGAGCAGATCGGGGACGACTTTCACATCCACCATCTCGCGGCTCGTGCTCTCGATCAACTCGAGCATCTGCACGTGCTGCTCCGGCGGCAGTGCGACGTACAGATGGTCGACCGATTCGCGCGAGGCGATCTCGGACGCTTCGTCGATCGTGCCGAGCAGCGGCAGCCCGCGATAGCCGAGATGATCGCCACCCGCCCGGTCGTCCACGAAGCCGACGATCTGATATCCCAGCTCGCGGTGTTCGAGAATCTTGTCCGCGACCAGCCGGCCGAGTTCGCCCGATCCGGCGATCAGAATGCGCTTCAGGCCGACGCCGGCCCGCCATCGCCGCTCGAGCACCTCACGCACGAGCTCGCGCGAGGCGAACGTGAGCAGCACGTTGAGGACCAGAAAGAGGCCCCAGACGACCTGCGACACCTCGAACTGGCCCTGTTCCTTCGCGGCATTGGTCGCAAAGTAGGTCTGGACGTACAACGTGGCGATGATGCCGAACACGACGGCGAGGATGCTGCCCACGAAGACGGCGAAGAAATCATCGACGCGCGAACGCCCGCGCCGTAGCCGATACAGCCCCTGCAGCTGATAGGCGAGCGGCACCAGAATCAGGATGAACGGCAGCACGTTGAGGTACTGCCGCAGCGGCGGAACGCCTTTGGTGATCGGAATCAGGCCGGTATGGAAGCGCAGGGCGTACGCGATCACGAACGCGGTCAGGCCGAGCAGTGCGTCCGAGAGGATGTGGAAGATGACGAGCAGCCGATTGTGCCGATTCACCATGAGCCGTCCATCATCGCGCGCGGATCCCGCATGAGCGCTTCCATCTCGTCGCCAAAGCGCGTGCGGCTGAACTGCTCAGCGTGGCGGCGAATCGCGACCGGGTCGAAGCGCCGGCCGATCGCCGACCGAATCCCATCGGCGAACGCGGGTGCGGTCGTCTCCTCGACCAGGACGCCCGTGTCGCCCGCCACAACCGTTTCGCATGCGCCACCGCGTCCGAGCGCGACGACCGGGCGGCCGCACGCCTGCGCCTCGAGCGGCACGATCCCGAAATCTTCTTCGCCCGGCAGCAACGTGACCGCGGAACGGCGATAGAGATCGCGGATTTCCTCGTCGGTACGTCTCCCCAGAAAGCGGACGTCGCCGGTGGCGGTCTGCTCGAGATGCGCCCGCTCGGGACCGTCGCCGACGATGGTCAAGGGCACGCCGGCCAGCCGGCACGCCTCGATCGCAATCTCCAGGCGTTTGTAGGGAACCAGGGCCGACACCACGAGCGCGAAGCCCTCGGAAACGGCGGCGTCAGGGTGGAAAAAATCAGTGTCGACGGGCGGATACACCACGGTCGCCTCGCGATTATAGTATCGGCCGATCCTGCCCGCAACATAATGAGAGATAGCGAGATAGCGGTCCACGCGGTTGGCGGTGTCGCGGTCCCACCGCGCCAGCCTGGCCATGATCGGACGCATCAGCCGGTTGCCGACCGCGCCGATGCGAGGTGCACCGAAGTACGCGTCGAACTGATCCCAGGCGTACCGCATCGGGGTGAGGCAGTAGCACAAATGGCGCGCGCGGCCGGGGCGGATGATCGACTTCGCGCAGCAATGGCTCAGGCTCACAATCAGATCGAACCGATCGAAATCGAACTGCTCAATCGCGGTCGGGAACAGCGGCAGGTACTGGCGGTAAAACCGGCGGACCAGCGGCAGCCGCTGAATGAACGAGGTATGCGGCCGATGACGCTCGATCGTCGGCGACACCGACCCGCGGATGTGCACCAGCGTGAAGATCTCCGCGTCGGGAAAGCGCTCGCAGACCACTTCGAGCGCCTTCTCGCCGCCGCGCATGCCGGTCAGCCAGTCGTGGACGAGAGCGACCTTCACCGGCCGACCTGAGTGTAGATATCGTGGACGCGCCGGACCGACGACTCCCACGAGAACTGGTGGGCGCGCAGAAGACCTTTGCTCCGCAAATCGTGCCGAAGCGCTTCATCACTGAGCACGCGATAGATGCCATCGGCAATCGCATCGGGGTCGTACGGGTCCACCAGCACGGCGGCGTCGCCCGCGACTTCAGGCAGCGACGACACGTTCGAGGTGACCACCGGCGTGCCGCTGGCCATCGCTTCGAGCGGCGGCAGCCCGAAACCTTCGTAGAGTGACGGGAAGACGAAGACGCCTGCGAGCCGGTACATGACGGCCAGCGTCTCCTCGGGCAGGTACCCGAGAAAGCGGACGTACTTGTGGAGCTGGTACTTATGGACCGCGCGCCGCAGCGCGGCGTACTTCGAGATCTCGTCGCCGATGAGCACGAGCTTGAGATGGTCGAGGCCGCGCTTGCGCACGATCTGGAACGCGGCGATCAGGCGCTCGAGATTCTTGTGCGGTTTCACATTGCCGGCATACAGCACGAATTCGTCGTGGAGCTGATACCGCTCGCGCACCCGCACGACATCCTCTTCCTGCGGCTCGACACCGAACCGTTCATCGTACGCGTTGTAGATCACCGAGATCTTGTCCGGATCGACGTCGACGAAGCGGAGGATGTCGCGCTTGGAGCTCTCCGACACCGTCATGACGCGTGTGGCGCATCGCGCTGCCAGCGCGATCGACGCGCGCGCATACCCAAAGGCGAGCCGGTTCGGGAGGTACTGCGGAAACATCAAATGAATGCAGTCGTGGATGGTCACGACGGAGGTGCACCGCGTCAGCGGCGGCAGGACGTAGTGCGGCGCGTGAAACAGCGTGACGCCTTCCCGCCTCAGCGCGAGCGGAATCCGGATCTGCTCCGCGATCGAGTAATTGCCGGCGGTCTCGACCACAGGCCGGAAGTGCTCGCCGAGGGATTTGAGGGCCGGGGCGTCCGTTTCCCGGCACAGCAACACGAACTCCGTCCGCTGATCGATCCGTGCGAGATGCCGCAGCAGATTGCGGATGTACGTGCCGATGCCGAAATCATGCAGCTTGCGCGCGTCGATGCCAATCCGCACGGTCACATGATACTTGGTCGGGATTCGGGATTCGGGATTCGGGATTTGGTGCGGTTCACGAGTCGCAGACCTGGTTCGGGATTCGGGCCCTCGCTCGTGCCGGGCGAATCCCGAATCCCAAATCCCGTCTGACTATTTGCCCGATCCCCCGAGCCGCAGATACAGCCGCAGCAGCGGCGCCCAGGCCGGACGATGCTTGTCGTAAAAGGCCATCCGGCTTCGGCGATACGCGCGATTGGTGGCCGCGGGCGCCGACGCCGCCGACCGCCCGCGAAGGTGCACGACCTCGACGTCTGGCGTGAACAGCACAGCGCGTCCACGCGCGCGAATCGCGAGGCAGAAGTCGACGTCCTCGCAATACATGAAATACCGCTCGTCGAGCAGGCCGACCGCGTCTGCGTCCGCACGGCGGACGAGCAGACACGCGCCGCTGACCCACTCTGGCGCGTGCGGCCGGCGCGTGAGCGACTCGACCAACGCAGGACGCCGCGCCCGCAGCTTCTGCCGCAGCTCGTTGAACGGTCCGAGCGTCCGGCCGAAGGAGAGCTCGGCGCGGCCCGGGCCGTCGACAAGACGGGGGCCAATCACCGCGGCATCGGGGCGCTGCGCGAGCAGGGCGAGCAGTCGATCGATGGCGCCGGCCGGGACGAGCGTGTCGCTGTTGAGCAACAACAGATGCTCGCCCGTGCTGGCGCGGATGGCGACGTTGTTCGCCCGTGCGAAGCCGAGGTTGGCGTCATTGACGATGACGCGCACATTCGGCCAGGCGCGCGCCACGCCGACGCTCCCGTCACTGGAGGCGTTGTCCACCACCACGATCTCGTGCGAGGCACGCGGCGGCGCCGCATGCAGCGATTCGAGACAGCGCGCCAGATCGGCCTGCGCGTTGAAGGAGACGATGATGATCGAAATCGCTGTCAAGCTCTCCACCACAGAGGACACGGAGGACACGGAGGACAAGGATCATTATCTCGTAGGGGCGGACCTGCGTATCCGCCCGGGCCGACACATAGGTCGGCCCTACGACGACCAGAGAGGGCGGCCCCGACGATGAACGTCGGCCCCTATGACGAGCCGGCGCTCTCGATCACCTCCAGCGTTTCGCGTGCAGCGCGGGGCCAGCTGTATCTGGCCAGGACCGCTGGCGCGGCGGCGAGCGTCCGCGCGCGTGTCGGCTCGTCGAACAGCGCCGCTTCGAGCGCCTCGGTCGTCGCGGGCAGATCGTCCTTCGGCACGAAAATCGCCGCGGCGCCGCACGTTTCGCGCGCGACCGGCGTGTCGAGCACGACCGGGGGGATGCCGACGGCCAGCGCCTCCAGCGGCGTCATGCCGAACCCCTCGTACTCGGACAGGAACGCGAAGGCGCGGGCGCGCGAATACAGCTCGCGGAGCCGCTCATCCGAGACGTACTCGTGCCAGCGGACATGGCCGGATAAGCCCTCGCGGTCGATCGCGCCCGCAATGTCCTCATGCGGATGCGTGCGGTTGGCGCCGACGATGTCCAGCACCGCGTCCGGACGGCGGCGGCGGAGCGCCGCGAACGCGCGAATGAGCGCCGGCACGCGACGGCGGTTGAAAATGGATCCGACGTACAGCACGCGAGGCTCCGCGTACGCCGCGGCAGTCACCACCGGCGGATCGATGCCCGAGAGAATCACGCGCACGCGACCGGCCGGCGGGTTGAAGTGCTCGGCGATTTCATCACGCGAGAAAGCCGACACCGTGATCACCTGCGCGGCACGCTGAACGCTTTGCCGCGTGATCCACCGGCGCCGCGCGCCCTCGCGCAGACGAAACCACTCCGGATGCGCCACGTACGACAGATCGTGAACGGTGAGGACCGTCGGCACGTTCAGGCGCAGCGGCGCCGTGTAAGCCGGGGCGAAAAACACGTCGAGGTGATCGGCGGCAGCCACAGGTGGGACGCGGACCTGCTCCCACCAAGTGCCCGGGCCGCCTGGCACGAGCCGCGTGATGAAGCGGCGGCGATCCAGGTCGATCGCGAGCGCGTCGGGTGCATAGAGCACGAACTCGTGCGGCCTCGCGCGCTCGTCTCCTGCCCACTCGCGCAGGAGAGCGGCGAGATAGCGACCGACCCCGGTCGGCTGCCCCGACAACTCGCGCGCGTCTATGCCGATGCGCATCGGTGCTGGATGGCGTGTTGATACGCGAGGTAGACGCGCTCCGCCGTTCTCTCCCAGCTGAACTGCGCAGCGCGCAGGACGCCTCTGGCCGACGCGGCTGAGGCATACGCGCCATCGTCCAGGAGGCGCTCGATCGCGCCGGCCATCTGTTCGGGCTGGTCAGGATCGACGATCGGACCGGCATCACCGAGCACTTCTGGAAGTGCGCCGCGGTTCGCCGCCACGACAGGAACGCCAATCGTCATCGCTTCGAGCACCGTCATTCCGAACCCCTCTTCGAACGACGGCTGGATCAGCATGCGAGCGCCGTCATACAGCGCGCGGCGATCGGCAGGATCCACGTAGCCGACATACCGAGCGACGCCTTCCAAGGGCGGCCGCGCGAGGCGATCCAGCCAGGGGCGTGCGGCACCGGTCGCGCGCCCGGCGAGGACGAGCGGCGGCACATCACGGCGCCGGGCGAGCAACATCTCGTACGCGTCAAGCAGACCGCCGACGTTCTTACGCGCTTCGAGCGTACCAAGAAACAGCAGATAGCCGCCGCTGGCCGGCGGCGCGGCGCGCGGCGGCCAGTCGGGCGCGCCGGCGGGACAGACGGCGATGCGCTCGGGAGGGACCTCGAACTGACCCTCGATCTCGCGGGCGGTGAATTGCGACGACACGATGATGCCGTCCGCGCGGCGCGCATGTGCCCGCGCGAGCGCCGGATAGTCGCGGCGGATCTCGGCGCGCGCCCGTTCGGGATGCGCCATGAAATACAGATCGTGAATCGTGACGATGCGGGCGGCGTGGCGCGACGGCAGCAGCAGAGGATGCGGTGAGTGCGCCACGTCAATGTGCTGCGACGAGAGCCATTCGATCGACGGCCATTCCATGCGATGCCACGCGAAATTCAGAATGCCGACCGGCACCCGGCGGTCCACGGCCGTCGCCCCCGCCAGAGCGGGCGCCAGCACCAGGCGATCTTTCCACGAGCTCGAGAAGAGCACGAGATCGAGCGCGCGATTCGGCCCCTGGCCGGAGTAGGCGGACAGCAGAGCACGCGCGAGCTCGTGGGTATATTCGCCGACGCCGCTCCGCTCGCGCAGCGCAGGCCGGTAATCAATCAGGGCGCGCACTTGTTTAAGTCGTTAGGCCCCAGTATCTTATTGCTAAATGAAAATCGCTGTCGTCGGAACCGGATACGTCGGGCTCGTCGCGGGTGCCTGCCTCGCCGAGAACGGCAACATCGTGATGTGTGTCGATAAGGATCAGTCGAAGATCGCCACGCTCGAGGCGGGCAAGATGCCGATCTACGAGCCGGGGCTGGAAGAGATCGTGCGCCGGAACCACGCGGAAGACCGGTTGACGTTCACGACCGATCTGTCCGCCGCCGTGCGCGCGTCGGAAATCGTCTTCGTCGCGGTCGGCACGCCGCAAGGCGAGGACGGCTCGGCCGATTTGCAGCACGTGCTGGTGGTGGCGCGCGACGTCGGCCGCGCCATGAACAAATACACCATCGTCGTCGACAAGAGCACCGTGCCGGTGGGCACCGCCCAGCGGGTCCGTGCGGCGATCGCGACGGAGACCACGCAGACGTTCAGCGTGGTGAGCAATCCGGAGTTCCTGAAGCAGGGCGCCGCGATCGAAGACTTCATGAAGCCGGACCGTGTGGTGATCGGCGTCGAGGATCAGGACCAGCGGGCCGCGGCGGCGATGAAAGAGCTTTATGGTCCGTTCACGCGCACCGGCGCGCCGATCATGATCATGAGCACGGCCAGCGCCGAGCTGAGCAAATATGCGGCGAACTCGATGCTCGCGACGAAGATCTCGTTCATGAACGAGGTTGCCAACATGTGCGAGACCGTCGGCGCCGACGTCGATCAGGTGCGGAAGGCGATTGGCGCGGATCGCCGGATCGGCACGTCGTTCCTGTTTCCCGGCGTCGGGTACGGTGGGAGCTGCTTCCCGAAGGACGTCAAGGCGCTGCTGAAGTCGGCTGCCGACAAGGGGTACGACTTCAAGATTCTCAAAGCGGTCGAAGACGTGAATACGGCTCAGAAGGAGCGGCTCGTCTCCAAGATGGAGCGGCACTTCACGTCGATGGCGGGGCGCACCATTGCGCTGTGGGGGCTGGCGTTCAAGCCGCGGACCGACGACATGCGCGAGGCGCCGGCGATTCCGATCATCGAGCGGCTCCTCGCGATAGGCGCGACGGTGCGGGCGTACGATCCCGAAGCCGAGCCGACCGCGCGCCGGCTCTTCGGCACCCGCGTCGCGCTGTGCGAGAAGAGCTACGATGCGCTCAACGGCGCCGATGCCCTCGCCATCGTCACCGAGTGGAATGAATTTCGCGAGCCCGACTTCGATAAGATGCGCAGGCTTTTGAAATCGCCCGTAGTGTTCGACGGTCGCAACATCTATTCGCCCGAGCACATGCGCGCGCTCGGCTTCACTTATTACTCCATTGGCCGCTGAACGGCCGACCGTTCTGGTCACTGGGGGGGCGGGCTACATCGGCAGCCACGCCGCGAAAGCGCTCAGCCGTGCCGGTTACCACGTCGTCGTCTACGACAATTTCGTCGCCGGACATCGCGAGGCGGCGAAGTTCGGCGATCTCGTCGAAGGGGACATCACCGACGTCGCCGCGGTGAGCCGGGCGCTGCGCGATCACGCGGTGTCAGCGGTGATGCACTTTGCGGCGTTCCTCGACGTCGGCGAGTCGGTGCGCGAGCCGGCGCGCTATTACCGCAACAATGTCGGCGGCGCGCTGACGGTGTTGGAAGCCATGGCCACCGAATCGGTCAAGCACTTCGTCTTTTCGTCCACGTGCGCGACGTACGGCGAGCCGATCGAAACACCGATTGCGGAGACGCATCCGCAGAAGCCCATCAACGCGTACGGCGAGACGAAGCTGGCGATCGAGGCGGCTCTGCCGCACTTCGAGCGTGCGTACGGCATTCATGCGATTGCGCTGCGGTATTTCAACGCCGCGGGCGCCGATCCCGACGGCGAAATCGGCGAAGATCATGCGCCGGAGATCCACATCATCCCGCGCGCGATCGAGGCGGCGACCGGTGGGCCCGGCCTGCAGGTCTTCGGCGACGATTACCCGACGCCGGACGGCACCTGCCTGCGCGATTATATTCACGTAACCGATCTCGCGGAGGCGCACGTGCGCGCGCTCGAGACGATCGTGGAAACGGGCAGTTCTGGCGCGTACAACCTGGGTACGGGTCATCCGCATTCGGTGAAGGATGTGATCAACGCCGTGGAGAAGGTCACCGGCCGCAAGGTGCCGTGGACGCTTGGGCCCCGGCGTCCTGGCGATCCTGCTGTGCTGTACGCCGCGCCGCACAAAGCGCAGGCGGAACTGCACTGGAAACCGCGTTTCGCCGAGCTCGACACGATCGTCGGGACCGCGTGGAACTGGCACCGCACACATCCTCACGGTTACGGGGGTCGGTAGCGACCGTGGATCAGTCTTCGACGCTGCGGCGGCTGTTTGGCTACGCGCTGCCGTACCGCGGGCGGATGGCCTGGGCGGTGGCCGGCATGGTCGTCTACGCGATCGGGTCGGCCGGCCTCGCCACGCTCGTCAGGCCCATCTTCGACAAGGTCCTGTACAACCAGCAAGATCTCAAATTCGTCGTCTGGGCCATCATCGGCGTCAATGTCCTGAAGGGCGTCGGCTCGTACGTGTCGTCGTATCTGATGGCGGATGTCGGCCAGCGCGTGGTGATGGATCTTCGCAACGGCCTCTACCGGCACATCCTCGGCCAGTCGGCTGGATTCTTTGCCCAGCGTACGAGCGGCCAGCTCCTCTCTCGCATCAGCAACGACGTCACGCAGGTGCAGCAGGCCGTCTCGGAGACCGCCGGCGATCTTGCGCGCGAATCGCTCACGCTCGTCGGATTCGCCGCGGTGATGTTTTATCTCGACGTGCGCCTGGCGCTGGTCTGCATGACCGGCGCGCCGATGATCGTCTACCCGCTCATCCGGCTCGGGCAGCGTGTTCGCCGGACGACACGGCGAAGCCAGGAAGCGCTGGAGCACATCTCGCACATCAGCGCCGAAGCCTTTACGGGCCATCGCATCGTCAAGGCCTTCGGCACCGAAGCGCACGAGGCGGACAAATTCAATGCCGCCGGGTATCACCTGTTTCGTACGAACATGAAGGTGACGGCGGCGCTGTCGAGCCTGCCGCCGTTGATGGAACTGCTTGGCGGCATCGGCATGGCGGCCGCGTTGTGGTACGGCAGCGCGCAAATCGCGAGTGGACGCCTGTCGCCGGGACAGTTCGCCTCGTTCTTCACCGCGGCGTTCATGATGTACGGACCGGCCAAGAAACTGAGCCGCGTGAACGCGAATCTGCAGCAGGCGATCGCGGCCTCCGAGCGCATTTTCGAGATGTTCGACACGCACACGGAGGTCACCGAGCAGCCGGGCGCGCAGCCGATCGCGCCGTTCCGCGGCGCAATTGAGTTCAAGGACGTGGGCTTCGGGTACGACGATGGGCCGGGACGGATTCTCCGGAGTGTGTCGTTCTCGGTCGGCGCCGGCCAGATGATCGCGATCGTGGGCCGCAGCGGTGCGGGCAAGACGACGCTGGTGAACCTGCTGCCGCGGTTCTACGACGTCAGCACCGGCGCGATTTCAATCGACGGCGTCGACATTCGCCGTGTCACGCTCGCGTCTCTGCGGCTCCAGATCGGCATCGTTACGCAGGAGACCGTGCTCTTCGACGACACGATTGCGAACAATATCGCGTACGGGTCGCCGACGGCGCGGCGGGAGGAGATTCAGGCTGCGGCACGCGCCGCGAATGCGCACGACTTCATCCTTGGACTGGCCAAAGGCTACGACACGATGATCGGCGAGCGAGGACAACGGCTCTCCGGCGGCCAGCGGCAGCGGATCGCCATCGCCCGCGCGCTGCTGAAGAACGCGCCGATTCTGGTCCTCGACGAAGCAACGTCGGCGCTGGACACCGAAAGCGAGCTGCTGGTGCAGGAAGCGCTGGCGAACTTGATGCTGAACCGGACGTCGTTCGTGATCGCGCACCGGTTGTCGACGATCCGCCGCGCGGATGCGATTATCGTGCTCGAGCGCGGCCGTCTCGTCGAGATCGGCCGCCACGACGAGCTGCTCGCGCGCCCCAACGGCACGTACGCGACGCTGTACCAGCTGCAGCTGCTCGAGGGAAAGAAGGCGGAGCGGCGCATGGTGCCGTCGTGACGCAAACAACTCACCCATTCACATGATCAAATCTATGACTGGTTTCTCTTCGGTGAGTCGCGAAGACGATCGCGCGACGATTGCCGTGACGATTCGCGCGCTCAACCATCGCCATCTCGATCTGCAGCTCCGGATGCCGCAGTCGCTGGCGTCGATCGAAAGCGACGTGCGTGCGCTCGTAGCGACCCATGTGGCGCGCGGCCGCGTCGAGTTGAGCCTGTCGCTCCAGCTGCGTGAGACGCCGGGCGTCGAGGTCGAGTTCAACGAGGCGTTCGGCCGGGCGCTCGAGGCCGCGCTCGATCAGGCGCGGGCGCGAGGGTTGGTCGTTGGCGCGCTGACGCCAGGCGACCTGCTGCGTCTGCCGCAGGCTCTCACGATTCGTGAACGGCCGCACGCCGCCGACAAGGTGGCGGAGGCGGAGATCGCCGGACGGGCGCGGGCTGCGATCGAAGACGCGCTCGCCGATCTCGATACGATGCGGTCGCGGGAAGGCGATCACGTGCGCGCCGACCTCGACCAGCGCCGCGCGCTGGCGGCCGACCTGGTGGAGCGGATCGCAATCGCCGCCGATGACGGGCGCGTCGCGATGGAACAGCGCCTCGCCGAGCGCGTCCGCGAGCTGCGGACCGAGCTGCAGGCCGACGAGACGGCCGTGGCGCAGGAGATCGTGCGCATGGCCTCGCGGTCCGACATCAGCGAGGAGGTGACGCGCTTTCGCGGTCACGTGTCGCACTGGGTGACCCTCGCGGACGGCGCCGAACCGTGTGGCCGCAAGCTCGATTTTCTGCTGCAGGAGATGAACCGGGAAGTGAACACGATGGGATCGAAGGCCGACGGCTTGCGCGTGTCCGAGCTCATCATCGCGGCGAAGGCGGAGCTCGAGAAGATGCGCGAGCAGGTCCAGAATGTCGAGTAAGAGCCATGCGCCGGCCGGCACAGGGCGCGTCGATGGGCGCGGCCTCCTGTTCATCGTGTCGGCGCCGTCAGGAGCCGGCAAGACCACCCTGGTCGAGCGGCTGGTGGAGCAGACGCCGCATCTCAAGATGTCGCGCTCCTACACGTCGCGGCGCGCGCGCGAGGGCGAGATCGACGGGGTGGACTATAATTTTGTGACGCGCGAACGCTTCGAGGCGATGGTGGCCGTCGGGGAATTTCTCGAATGGGCCGACGTGTTCGGCAACCTGTACGGCACGTCGGCGGCCGATACCGACCGCCTTCTCGAAGCGGGTCACGATGTGGTCCTCGTGATCGACGTCCAGGGGGCGCGCAAAGTGCGGCGCCGCGGTGTCGAAACGACCGCGGTGTTCGTGATGCCGCCGTCGTTCGTCGTCCTGGAACAGCGGCTGCGTGGCCGGAGCAAGGACAGCGAAGAGACCATTCGGCATCGGCTCGCGGTCGCGCGGGAGGAGGTCTCGTCGTATGCGGAGTACGACTTCGTCGTCGTCAACGATGAGCTGACGGCAGCCGTGGACAAACTGCGGAGCATCGTGATCGCCGAGCGCGCGCGTCTGCGCTGCATGCGCGGGACCGCGGAAGGGATTTACAGGACATTCTCATGATTGACAAGACCAAGCTGCCCAACACGTTTGAATTCGTCGTCACGGCCGGAGCGCGTGCGCGCCAACTGATGGCCGGCGCGACGCCGCGCGTCAGCGTGGACTCGCACAAGAAGACGACCGTGGCGCAGCGTGAAGTCGCGACGAAGATGGTCGAGAAAATCGTCGAGGAGAACGCAACCGAATAGGGTGTCGCCTTGGTGAATCACCCAGGCACCAATTCGCCAAGTCACCAATTCGCCAACTCACGAATTGCCCTATGTTGATTGCCCTCGGCGTCACTGGTGGAATCGGGGCGTATAAAGCCGTCGAAGTCGCACGCGGTCTGCAGAAGCACGGCCACGACGTCGTCGCGGTCATGACGCCGTCCGCGACGCGGTTCGTCGGCGCGATCACGTTCGAGGCGATCACGCATCGCCGCGTCATCACCGATCAGTTCGAGCCTGGGGCGAATGCGGACATCGAGCACATCGCGCTGGCGTCCACGATCGATCTGCTGCTCATCGCACCTGCCACGGCCAACATGATCGGGAAGCTGGCAAACGGCATCGCGGACGATTTTCTGGCCACGCTGTATGTGGCGACGCGTGCCCCGGTGCTGATTGCGCCGGCGATGAACACGCAGATGTTCGAGCACGACGCGGTGCGCCGGAATCTCGAGACGCTGGCGTCGCGGGGCGTCCGATTCGTCGATCCGGGTGCCGGCTACCTGGCGTGCGGCTGGATTGGCAAAGGGCGGCTCGCCGAGCCCGACGATATCGTGGCCGCCGCGGAAGCGATCCTGCGGCCCGATGGACCGCTGCGCGGCCTGCGCGTCCTCATCACCGCCGGGCCCACGTTCGAGGACGTCGATCCGGTGCGCTACATCGGCAATCGATCGAGCGGCCGCATGGGGTTTGCGCTTGCGGCCGAAGCGGCGCGGCGGGGGGCCGCGGTCACTCTGATCGCCGGTCCGACCGGCGTCGAGACACCGGTGGTGCACGAGCTTGTCCGCGTACGCGGGGCGGCTGAGATGCACCGCGAAGTGATGGCGCGCGCAGACGGCGTCGACGTGGTGATTATGGCTGCTGCGGTGGCGGACTATGCGCCGGTGTCGCCCGCGCCGCAGAAGGTGTCGAAGAACGACGACAACCTCACGCTCGTGCTGAAGCGGACGCCGGACATCCTCGGCGATCTCGGCGCGCGTCGGGTGTCGGCGGGGTGGGGACCCGTCTTGGTCGGCTTCGCCGCGGAGACGGAAGACGTCGTGGCGCGCGCGCGCATCAAGCGCGAACGGAAACACGTCGACCTGATCGTCGCCAACGACGTGTCGCGCACCGACGCGGGCTTCGACGTGGACACCAATGCGGTCACGATCGTCGGGGCAGACGGCGCCGAGGTGGTGCCACTGCAGAGTAAAGCGCGTGTCGCGGCGGAGATTCTCAATCGGGTCGAGCCGTTGGTCGTGGCACGCCCGGCGGTTAGCCGGACCGCAACGCGCGACTGAACACGACAGCGATCTGAAACGCGCGGTAGCCGTCCCCCTCACATGGATCAGGATCAACTCAAAGAACACCTGCGTTTCGCCGCCGAGCTCGGCGTCGCCGGCGTCAGCCGCGACCCGGCCTGGCGCGAAAAAGGGGCCGTACCCCATTTCCAGGCTGCGCCCGCGGAAAAGGGGTACGGCCCCTTTTTCGTCGCGCTTTCTGCGATCCGGGAGGACATCGGGGATTGCACGCGCTGCAAACTGCACGGGCTCGGCCGCCGCCAGATTGTCTTCGGCGTCGGCAACCCGGACGCCGACCTCATGTTCGTCGGCGAAGCGCCGGGCGCCGACGAGGACATTCAAGGCGTGCCGTTCGTCGGCCGCGCCGGCCAGTTGCTGACCAAAATCATCGAAGCGATCAGCCTCACGCGCGACGATGTGTACATCGCGAACGTGATCAAGTGTCGCCCGCCGCAGAACCGCAACCCCGAACCCGACGAAGTCGCGACGTGCGAGCCTTTCCTCTTTCGGCAGATCGACGCGATCAAACCGAAGGTGATCGTCGCGCTCGGCAAATTCGCCGCGCAGACGCTCCTGCAGACCGAGGATCCGATCTCCCGCCTCCGCGGCCGTCTCTTCGACTACCGCGGGGCGAAGCTGATTCCGACGTTCCACCCCGCGTATCTCCTCCGCAATCCCTCCGCGAAGCGCGAGGTCTGGGAAGACATGAAGCTCGTCAAAAAGCTTCTCGCGTCTTGACCCTCATCAACGTTGCCGTACCCGTTCCCGGGCTCGACCTGCTGACATACCGGGTCGGCGACGATGGACGCGTGCCGGCCATCGGCGCGCGTGTCGTCGTGCCGCTCGGCTCGCGCATCGTCACCGGCATCGTCGTAGGGCTCGATGTGGAACAGGGCGCGGCGAAGGCGATCAAACCGATTCGCGACATCCTGGACGAGGGGGCGTTCATTCCGGCTGACGTGATCGCCCTGGCGCGCTGGACCGCCGAATACTACGCCGCCGGCCCGAGCGAGGCGATCACGGCGGTTCTGCCGCCGAAGACGCGCGGCAGCCGCGCGGACGCGCACAAGACCGTACGCGTCGCGGCGATCACGGCCGCCGGGTTGGACGCGATTGGCCAGGCTGATAATTCGACGCACACGGCATCGCCACTGTCCGCGAAGCAGCGCGCCGCACTCGATTTACTTGCCGGAACGCCCACCGGCATCACGACGCCGGAGCTCGCACAGCGCGGGTTCGCGTCCGACACGGTGTCGCGGCTCGCGAAGCAGGGCCTCGTCAGCGTTCGGCAGGACCGCGTGGATCGGGATCCGTTCAGCGCCTCGAGCTACGAGGCGACGGCGATCGACGCCATGCGGCAGTTGACGCCGGAGCAGGCCGCCGCATTCGAGCGCCTGCGCGCGCTGGCCTGCGTCCCCGCATTCCGTGTCGCCCTCCTGCACGGCGTGACCGGCAGCGGCAAAACAGAGATCTACCTGCGCCTGTCGGCCGCCGTCCGCGAGGCGGGACGGCGCGTGCTGATGCTCGTGCCCGAGATTGCGCTGACGCCGGTGGTCGCCTCGCTGTTCCGCCAGACTTTCGGCGAGCGCGTGGCCATTCAGCACAGCGGCCTGTCCGATGGCGAGCGGCACGACCAATGGCAGCGCATCCGCCGCGGCGACATCGATGTCGTCGTCGGGACCCGCTCGGCGGTGTTCGCGCCGCTGCAGCAGGTCGGCCTGATCATCGTGGACGAAGAGCACGACGCCTCCTACAAACAGGACGAGAGCCCGCGCTACAACGGCCGCGACGTGGCGATCGTCCGCGCGCAGCGCGCCGACGCGCTGGTCCTCCTCGGATCGGCGACGCCGTCGATCGAGAGCTATCACCACGCGATGGGCGGCAAGTACGAGCGGATCGTCCTCGAGCGGCGCGTGCTGGACCGGCCGCTGGCGGCCGTCACGATCGTGGACATGCGCGAGGAGTACGCCGCCGAGGGGCCGGACGTGATTTTGAGCCGCACTCTGCGGTCGGCGATGCGGCTCCGGCTGGATCGGCGCGAGCAGACGCTGATCCTCCTGAACCGGCGCGGTTTCGCCACTGCGGTCTTCTGCAGGCAGTGCGCCGGCACGCTCGATTGTCCAAACTGCAGCGTGTCGTTGGTCATCCACGGCGATGGCGCGGCCCGGCGCGCCCGCTGCCACTATTGCAACTACTCGATGCGCGTGCCGCCTGCGTGCCCGCTCTGCGCCGGCCTGTACCTCGATCAGATCGGCTTCGGCACCGAGCGCGTCGAAGCCGAGGTGAACGCCGCGTGCCCCGGAGCACGTGTCGCGCGGCTGGACCGCGATGCCATCCGGCGCAAGGGCTCGCTGACCGCGCTGCTGTCGAAGTTCCGCGATGGCGACATCGACGTACTTGTCGGCACGCAGATGATCGCGAAAGGCCACGACTTCCCGCGCGTCACGCTCGTCGGCGTGGTGTCGGCGGACGTCGGGCTCGGCGTCGCCGATTTTCGCGCGTCGGAGCGCACGTTCCAGCTGCTCACGCAGGTGTCGGGGCGCGCGGGCCGCGGCGAGCAGCCGGGCGAAGCGATCGTGCAGACGCTCTATCCGGATCACTACAGCATCCAGCTGGCGTGCCGGCAGGACTACGCGGCGTTCTACGAGAAGGAGCTGTTGTTCCGCCGCACGATGCGGTATCCGCCGTTCACGTCGATCGTGAACACGATTGTGCGCGCGCGCACGTTCACCGGTGCGATGGACGATGCGGCGGACGTGGTGCAGAAAGTGCGCGAGATGGACGGGGAGCGCGGCGAGTTGCGCGTGCTCGGACCTGCGCCAGCGCCGATCGGAAAGCTGCGCGGCGAATACCGCGCCCAGCTGCTGATCAAGAGCACGCACCGCAAGAAAATGCGTGAAGCGCTTCTGAAAGCCCTCGCCGATCGCCCGGATCTGGCCCGACGAACGACCATCGACATCGACCCACTATCCGTGCTGTGAGACGCCCCGTACGATTCGAGCCTCGTTCGTCACGCGCACTTTCATCACGAAGGCACGAAGAACACGAACATCACGGAGATCTCTTTTTTCACCGTAGTGTCCGGCTTCAGCCGAACTTCAGGATCCGTACGACAAGATCTTCGTGTCCTTCGTGATCTCCGTGTCTTCGTGATGAAGGTCGTGAAGGTCAGTTAGCGCAGCAGTTGGGTCGGCTCGATCGGCGCGGGCGTGAAGCAGACGATGAACATGAACAGCGCGAAGAGCGCCAGCCAGAGCCGCGTGCGATCGAGCGGCACGTCCACGTCGAATGTGGGAGGATGGTGGCGGCCGAAGGCGAAGAGCATCACAATCATCAGCACCGTCCACACCCGCCAGCTCACCGCGAAGTAGCTGAGCGCGATCGCGATGGCCAGTGTGATCAACGTCACGTGCGACGAGCGGCGGCCCAGTACGGCGTAGGAGATGTGCCCGCCATCGAGCTGGCCAATCGGAAACAGGTTGAGCGCCGTCGCCAGCAGCCCGAACCACGCGGCAAACGCCATCGGATGCAGGTTGAGCGAGTAGCCGGCCGGTATCACGCCGAAAAAGAGCCGCTCCGCGAACTGAAACAGCAGCGGCTCGCCGAGCTCCATGCCGCTGAAGCCCTCCGGCAGCCGCACGACGTGCGACATCGCGACGCCGAACACCAGGGCGGGCACGGCGACGACGAACCCGGCGATCGGCCCGGCGATGCCGATGTCGAACAGCATGCGCTTGGTGGGAATCGGCTCGCGGATCCGGATGAACGCGCCGAGCGTGCCGGTGATCGAGATCGGGAACGGAAGAAAGTAAGGAAGCGACGCGTCGACGTCATAATATCGACACGCGAAGTAGTGGCCGAGCTCGTGGCAGCCGAGAATCGCCAGGATCGTCGCGCTGTACCAACAGCCGCGGAGGATCAGCGCCGTGGAGAGGCCGGGCAGACGCGGCAGCGGCGCGAAATCGGCGAGGAATCCGACGTAAGAATCGATGCCGACCAGCGTCGTCGTGAAAATCGTCAGCAGGAGCAACAGCACGTGCAGCCAGACGCGGTCCTGAAACTTGCGGCGCGGCTGCCAGACGTAGGCGGGAGTGGGATCCAAGGTTGTCGTGTCCACGGGGATGACGCGCGAAGCCTTTCCGCCGACGCCTGCTTCGGCGGACCGTCGCACAATGGCGCAGCCGGTCGCGCGAGCGTGAGCGATCGGTTACCCGATATTCTGCAGATCTTTGCCCGGCTTGAAGCGGATGGTGCGACCCGGCGGGATGCGCACTTCTTTGCCTGTGCGCGGGTTGCGGCCGATGCCGCGTTTGCGCGGCTTCACCTGGAAGACGCCGAATCCACGCAGCTCGATGCGTTCGCCGCGCTGCATGGAGGTCCGCATCGCGTCGAAGACCGCGTCGACTGCCACCTCAGCTTTGACCTTGGTGATGTCGGCAATTTTCGACACTTCGTTGACGATGTCGACCTTGATCATGCTTAGAGTCTCCAGGCGGCGTGTAACTACTATAAATACTGGCACTTACGCTGTCAAGGCTGAGGCTAACTGACGATAGACATGGCCCGAAAAACTCCTTCTGTTGTCCTGGTCGGACGCCCGAACGTTGGGAAATCGACGCTCTTCAATCGCATCACCGGTTCGCGCCGCGCGATCGTCGCGCCGTTGGCCGGCACCACGCGCGATTCGCTGGCACGTCCGGCCGTCTGGCGCGGCATCGCGTTTCAACTCTCCGACACCGGCGGCTTGTACGGCGCCAGCCAGGACCCGCTGCACGAGCTCGTCGTTCGCCAAGGCCACCGCGCTATCGTGGGCGCCGATCTGCTGGTGCTTGTCGTGGATGGCCGCGAAGGACTCGTCTCAGGCGACCAGACGATTGCTCGCGAGCTGCGCGAGGCCGACCGCCCGGTGATTCTGGCCATCAACAAATCCGACGACAACCGCGCACGCTACGCGACGATGGATTTTTACGCGCTCGGGATCGATCCCGTCGTGGAGATTTCCGCGGAGCACGGGCAAGGCGTGGCGGACCTGCTGGACGAGATCATCGGTCGCCTCGGCGCGCTGAGGGGGGAGACACAGCTCCGCACAGACGAGGTCGGCGACAGCGTCGAGGAGCTCGATGTCGAGGCGGGTCCCGAGTCCAGACCGAATCCCGAATCCCAAATCCCAAATCCCGAGTCCGAAGTAGCAGTGGCCGTCGTCGGCCGTCCGAATGTCGGGAAGTCGTCGCTGGTGAACCGCCTGCTGAAAGCCGAGCGTGTGCTCGTCAGCGACATGCCGGGGACGACGCGCGATGCGATCGACGCGGTCTTGACGTGGCATCGCCGCCGCTTCCGGATTGTGGACACGGCCGGCATGCGCAAGCCGGGACGGGTCGCGCGCGGCGGACAGGTGGAGTTTGTCAGCGTCGCCGGATCGAAGCGCGCGATCATGGAAGCCGACGTGGTCGCGCTCGTCCTCGACGCCAGCACGGGGCCGACCGATCACGATGCCGCCATCGGCGGCGAAGCGGACCGCGCCGGCCGCGGCGTCGTCATCATCGCGAACAAGTGGGACCTCGTCAAAGAGCGGGGCCCGACGTTCTCTGAAGCGTTCGACGACGAGACGCGGCGGCACATGCGGTTTCTGGATTACGCGCCGATCCTGCACATCTCGGCGCTGACCGGCGAGCGCACGCCGAAGATCCTCGAGACGATCGACCGGATCCATGAGACCCGGCGCAAGCGGGTGCCGACGCCGGCGCTGAACAAGTTCCTCGAAGCGGTGACGGCGGCGAACCCGCCGGTCAGCCCGGGGAACAAGCATGTCCGCATTCTGTACGCCGCGCAAATCGGCGTCGCCCCGCCGTCGTTCGTGTTCTTCACCAACGTGGCGACGACCTTTCATTTTTCCTACGAGCGGTTTCTCACCAATCAGCTCCGCGAGCATTTCGGCTTCGTCGGCACGCCGATCCGGATCCAGGTGCGGCGCCGCGATCGGAAAGTCGCCGGACAACGGACGGCGTCGAAGAGTCGAAAATCAGAGAAGCCGTCAGAAGGCGAACCGCGACGGGCGGAGGGCAGAGTCCAAAGGGCAGACCGAAAAGGGCAGATGGCGAAGAGCCAACGGCAGCGCAGCGATCGGCATGAGCGCGCGGGCCGCAAGGATCGGCACGGGCGGCGGCGTCCGCAGAAATAAGAAATAGTTGTTTGACATGTCTGCCGGTGGCGAGTAGTTTCTTAGTCACGGCCTAAGTCCTTGCGCCACTCGCAGGACGCGGGGGAACCATGTAACTGGGGCGCACTGGAAAAGGGGCCGTACCCCTTTTTTCGGCGGACACTTCCGAGTCCGAGCCCGTCAGCTAACCCCGCCGGCGCTAACACGGAAGGCGCGTGTGTCCACCACACCTCGCGCGATCGACGGACGCGTGCGCGTCGTCGTCGCCACAACCGTACTTCTCTCATTCATTTCGTTCTGGCGTGCCGCGGCGATCGTCCTGAGCGATCTCGGATCGACCGCGTTCTACGTCGGCGGCATCGTCGAGCAGGCTGTGGGGAAGGCGGCGCCCTGGTTCATTCTCGGCGTGATGCTGTTCTCCTACGCCGTGCGGGCGGTCTACATCGAGAGCTCGGCGATGTTCGTCCGCGGCGGCGTGTACCGCGTCGTGAAAGAGGCGATGGGCGGTACGCTCGCGAAGCTTTCAGTGTCGGCGTTGCTGTTCGACTATGTCCTCACCGGACCGATCAGCGGCGTGTCGGCGGGCCAGTATCTCGCCGGCCTGCTGAACGATCTGCTCCATCGATTCGGGAGCGCGCACGCGCTGCCGGTCGACGCGACGGCCGCGTTCGTGGCGATCGTCATCACCGGATACTTCTGGTGGCGCAACACGCAGGGGATTCACGAATCGAGCGAAGACGCGCTGCGCATCATGAAAGTGACGACCGTCATGGTCGTCCTGATGGTCGCGTGGTGCGGGCTGACATTGCTGTGGAAGGGCGGTCAGTGGCCGCCGGCGCCGGTGCCACGGAATCTGCATTTCTCGGACGAAGGCCTCGGGTGGTTGAAGGGGACGATCTGGCCGGCCTTCACCGCGGTCGCGATCATGGTCGGCTTCGGGCATTCGATTCTGGCCATGAGCGGCGAAGAGTCGCTGGCGCAGGTCTATCGCGAGATCGAGCATCCCAAGGTGCAGAACCTGCAGCGCACCGGGATGGTGATCTTCGTCTACAGCCTGCTCTTCACGTCGCTCGTCAGCTTCTTCGCCGTGGCGATCATTCCCGATGGCGTGCGCGCGAAGTTCTTCGACAACCTGATCTCCGGCCTCGCGATGAACGTCGTCGGCCCGCTGTGGCTGCGGCTGATCTTTCAGGCGTTCGTGGTGGTCGTCGGCTTTCTGATTCTGGCGGGCGCCGTCAACACGGCGATCGTCGGGTCGAACGGCGTCCTCAACCGTGTGTCCGAGGACGGGGTGCTGACCGACTGGTTCCGGCGGCCGCACACGAAGTACGGCACCAGCTATCGCCTGATCAACATGGTCGTCCTGCTGCAGATCGTCACGATCGTGCTCAGCCGCGGCGACGTGTACGTCCTCGGCGAGGCCTACGCGTTCGGCGTGGTGTGGAGCTTCGCCTTCAAATCGCTGGCGATGTTCGTGCTGCGGTTCAGCGAGCCCGACGCGCCGCGCGAGTGGCGGGTGCCGCTGAACATCAGGATCGGCGGCCGTGAGATTCCCGTGGGCCTCGGCCTGATCGCGTTCGTGCTGTTCGCCGCCGCCGTCATCAACCTCTTCACCAAGCAGACGGCGACGATTTCGGGCATCGCCTTTACGCTCCTGTTGTACGCGTTGTTCGTCACCTCCGAGCGCATCACGGCGAAGCGCCGCAGCGCCGCACACACCGGCGAGCACACAGATCAGTTTCAGCTGCTCCGCGAAGCTGACGTCGGCCTCGAGGAGCTGCACGCGCGGCCGGGCGGCGTGCTGGTCCCGGTGCGCGACTACAACACGCTGACGCATCTGGATCGCGTGGTCCACGACACCGACACCGCCCGTCAGGACGTCGTCGTGCTCACCATTCGTCTGCTGACAGGGCCCGACGCCGGCGTGCAGGACATCGAGCGCGAGGAGCTGTTCACCAATTACGAGCAGCGTCTCTTCACGAAGGTCGTGGCGATTGCCGAGCGGCAGGGCCGCGCGGTGAAGCTGCTCGTGGTGCCGTCCACGAACATCTACGACGCCGTGGCGCAGACCGCCGTCCGCCTGCGCGCGCGAGAGATCGCCGTCGGCGAATCCGCCAAGATGACGGCGGCCGATCAGGGGCGGTTCCTCGGGGAGGCGTGGGATCGGACGCCGCACGATCCGGAGCTCGGCACGCGTCTGGTCGTGTATGGGCCGGGCGGACGCGCGCAGCGGTTCACATTGGGCGCGCACGCACCCGATCTATCGCCCGCTGACGTCGAGCGGATCCATCGCCTCTGGGTCGAGGCCGTGGCCGCCGTGGGCCCCGACCTCCATCATCGCGACATCGTGACCGCGGCGCTCGGCAGCCTGGAAGACGAGATGTGCGGCGTGCGCCGCGAAGAAGCCGTCGCGCGACTTCGCCGGCAGATCGACCATGGCTAAGGATCTGCCGCCGCTCGGCGCGGGAATCGCGAGCGTGGCGTTCGTCACGCTCGTCTACTCCCGGTGGCTGCTCGTGAGCAACGCGACCACGGTCGCGCTGACGTTCCTCCTCATCGTGCTCGTCGTTGCTGCGCGATCGCGGTTGTGGGTGGCGGTCACCGTCTCGGTGGCCTCGATGCTGTCGTTCAATGTCTTTTTCCTGCCGCCCATCGGGACCCTGACCATTGCCGACCCGCAGAACTGGGTGGCGCTGATGGTGTTTCTCGCAGTCAGCCTCGTCGCGAGCAACCTCTCGGCGATGGCGCGCGCGCGGACCAGCGACGCGCTCGCACGCCGCGATGAGATGGCACGGCTGTTCGACGTCAGCCGCGACGTGCTGCTCATCACCGACAGCCGCGAGGCGCTGTCAGGGCTGGCGCGCGCAGTCGCGAGGCGCTTCGAATTGGAGTACGTCGCGCTCTGCCTTCCGCGGGCGGATGGATGGGAGATCTCGGAAGGGGGCGCGCTCAATCTGCCCTTGGACACGGATCAGCTCACGCGAGTGTTCGCCGGCATCCGGCCTCTGGAGTACGAAGCCGACGCGCGAGTGTTCAGCGCGGTGCGTGAGGTTCTGGTCGACGGCCGTGTGGTGACGACGACGCCGTTGCGGCTCGGTACGAAGGCGATCGGACTGCTGGCCACCTCCGGCCGGCTTCCTGAGGCAGGCGCGCTCGACACGCTGGGCGGCGTCGTGGCGATTGCGATCGAACGCGCGCAGTTTCTCGAGGAACTGAAAACCGCCGACCTCGCGCGTCAGGGCGAGGAGTTGAAGTCCGCCCTGCTGGCCTCGCTCGCGCACGACCTGCGGACCCCGCTGACCGCGATCCGAGTGGCGGCCAGCAACCTGCAGGCGTCCTGGCTGACCGAGGTCGATCGAGGCGAACAAAGCGAGCTCGTGATCGCGGAAGTCGGACGCTTGACGCGGCTGTTCGATAACATCCTCGAGATGGCCCGGATCGATGCGGGAGCGATCGCCGCCACGCAGCGGTGGGTGCATCCCTCGGAGGTCGTCGAAGCGGCGCGCGATCTGGTCCGCGAGCATCTCGTGCGCCACCGCGTCGAGGTGCAGAGCGGGGCAGAGGCGCTCGTCCGGATCGATCCACGGCTCACGGCGTCGGCACTCGCCCATTTGCTCGAGAACGCCGCGCAGTACGCGCCGGCCCAATCGAACATCGACATCACGACCGCCGTCTCGGCGACCGGGCTCGAAATCAGCGTCCGCGACCGGGGGCCGGGGATTGCGCGGTCCGATCTGGCGCATCTCTTCGATCGTTTCTACCGCGGCGCATCGTCGAGCGGCCGGACGTCCGGGACCGGCATGGGACTGTCGATCGCACGCGGCCTGCTGGCGGCTGAACAAGGACGCGTCTGGGCGGAAAGCTGTGCGGATGGCGGCGCGCGGTTTACGATTGCGGTTCCGGCGGAGACCAAGCCGCTCGATGTCGACGATCAACCATGACGCGATCTGCCCGCATTCTTCTCGTTGACGATGACGTGTCCATTCAACGGGCCGTGGCGCCCCTTCTGCGATCGCGCGGCTATGAAGTGGAAGTCGCGGGCACGGGCGGCGACGCGCTGACAACCGCCGCGGCGCATGCTCCAGACTTGATCGTGCTGGATCTGGGGTTGCCCGATCTGGAAGGAACAGAGGTGTGCCGGCGTATCCGCACCGGATCGGCTGTTCCGATCGTCGTCCTCTCCGCGCGCGGTTCCGAAGGCGACAAGGTCGCGGCGCTCGATCTCGGCGCCGACGATTACGTGACCAAGCCGTTCAGCCCCGAGGAGCTCCTCGCGCGCATTCGGGTCGCGCTGAGGCGTGTCTTCTCGGCCGATGCCGCCGAAGTCGGCCGACTCACGCTCGGCGACCTCTCCATCGACTACGACCGCCGGCGCGCCGTCCGCCGCGACGAGGACATCCGGTTGACGCCCAAGGAATTCGAGTTGCTGGCGCTGCTCGCACGAAACGCCGATCGCGTCCTAACACACCGCACGATTCTGAAAGCGATCTGGGGCGCCAATGCCGTCGATCACCCAGAGCATCTGTGGGTGTTGATGGCGCAGCTGAGGAAGAAGATCGAACCCGATCCGGCCAAGCCGCGATATCTCGTCAGCGAGCCGTGGGTCGGCTACCGTCTGGTCACCGAACCGGGCCCAGAGGAGTAGCAGATCCATGAATTAGCGACAATTTAGTCGTTTTTGAGGCCCTTCTTAGGTGGGCCCCTCCATGCTGGGTTTTGCACTTCTTGAGGGAGCCCACATGAGATCGAAACGGACCATCATCCTTGCCGCGGCCTTTGCGGTCACAACGGCCTCGACTGCTGCTCGTGCGCAGGATGTCTCGAGCGCGACACCAGTGGTGGCCGCGCCAATAGCAACAGCCGAGCCAGCAGTGGCAATTGCGCCAATAGAGGCGCCTGCGCAAACAGAGACGGACCCGCCGGCAGCGGCAGCCGCGCCAGCGCCGGCCGCGCAGGCACCCACCGCACCCGCGCAGCCCGAGGCGAAGAAAGCGGAACCCTTTGCGTTCGCCGACTTCACCTGGCTGACCGGCAATCCCCGGACGAAGGAATCTCCGTTGGACACGAAGGTGTTTACTGGTGAATTCCGGGTGGACACGAACTACACGTATTCGTTCAACCATCCGCAGGACGACACGATCGGCGGATCGAGCGAGATCTTTCGATCCGGCGAGTTTCAGCTGACGCAGCTCGGCATCGGCGGCGATTTCCACTACGACAACGTGCGCGGCCGTTTGATGACGCAGTTCGGCATGTACGCGGCGACGACGCCGCGGAACGACACGAGCACGGCGCGCGGGCAGTGGGACCTCACCACGGCATACCGCTACCTCTCCGAAGCCTATGGCGGCTATCACTGGGACAAGATGAACGGCATCAACGTCGACGCCGGCATCTTCATGTCGTACGTCGGCCTGTTCAGCTACTACCAGTTCGACAACTGGGCGTATCAGCCGTCGTACGTGTCGTCGAACACGCCCTGGTACTTCAACGGCGTGCGCATGCAGTTCTTTCTGAGTGAAAAGCTGAAAATCGAGCCGTGGATCATCAACGGCTGGCAGTCGTACGGGCGGTTCAACAACGCACCCGGTGTGGGCGGCCAGGTTCTGTGGCGGCCGAACGGCTCGATCTCGATCCTCGCGAACAACTACTGGGGCAAGGACGCGCTCGGCAATCCCGATCGCAAGCGTGTCCACACCGACGACAGCATCCAGGTGAAGTACTACGACAACCCGGACAACGCGATCAGCAAGGCCGCCTTCACCTTCACGTTCGACGCCGGCTGCGAGTCGGGCGGCGGCGTCGTCTGCTCGGGCGGCACCGCGGCGATTCCGTCGCAGTATTTCCTCGGTTTCATGGCCTACAACCGCTTCTGGTTCGACAGAGATCGGTACGCGGTGACGGTTGGCGGCGGGGCCATCAACAACCCGGGGCGCTATCTCGTGTTACTGCCGCCGATCAACGGCGCGACGGCCGCGTCGGGCACGCCGTATTTCACCGAGAACCCGGGCGATCAGTACAAGGCGTGGGACGGGTCGGTGACGTTCGACTACATGCCGAGTCAGTTCGTGACGTTCCGGTTCGAAGGCAATCATCGCCACGCCAACGTCCCGTACTTCTCCGGCGAAGGCGGCGTCACGCCGCCCGGCGGCAACAGCGGACCGCTCGGCTCATTGGTGCCGGGGTTTACGCCCGACCTTCGCAAATCGGAGAACCGGATCACGATCGCGCTGCTCGTGAAGATGTAGCAGCCGATTAGTCTTTGTTCCCTCGCACAGCATCTCGCACGGCGCCGGCCTGCCGCTTTATGTGGTCGAGCAGGCGTCGTGCCCAGACGAACTCTACGCTCAGGATCGTCAAGCCAAGCGCAATGGTGACGATTCCTGGCCCCGGGAGGACGAGCATGGCCACGCCGATCCCCAGCAACGTGAAGCCCACGATGATCTTGAGCCAGCGTTTCGCCTGTTCGAGAGTCTGCATTGCTCTGTCACCCCGTTCATCTCGATTTTAGGCTTTTTTGAGTAGCTCTTTGGGCACCCGTTAGGAACGGGCGCCTACGCTGGATGCAAGGGAAAAGGAGCGGTGCGCGCCATGCTCGACATGCTCTACATCGCCATCACGATTCTGTTTTTCGTCCTGGCGGCGGCCTACGTGTCTGCCTGCGAAAGGCTCGGCCAATGACGCTCGACTACATCATCGGTCTGATTGTGACGGCCGGCCTGCTCGTATACCTGACGTACGCCCTGCTGCGGCCGGAGAAGTTCTGATTAAGAAGGCAGTCTAACCGCCTCCGCTAAGGCTCCGGCGGTCCGCCGAAGCTTCACGCGAAGGCGGAAGACCTGCGCTACGTACGAGTCTGAAGACCTGCACTACGTAGAGATCGCAGCCCGACGAGAATGCTGACATGACGCTCAACGGCTGGTTTCAAATTGTCCTGTTTCTCGCGGCCATCCTGGCGGTGACGGTACCGCTTGGCCGGTTCATGACGCGCGTATTCAATCGCGAGCGGACGTGGCTCGATCCGATCCTGCGCCCGATCGAGCGGCTGATCTATCGGGCGACCGGTGTCGACGAAGCGCACGAGATGCGCTGGACCGAGTACGCCATTGCGATGCTCCTCTTCAGCGTCGTCTCCATGCTCGTGCTGTACGTGATGCAGCGCCTGCAGCAGTGGCTGCCGTTGAACCCGCAGGGCTTTGCGGCCGTTCCGCAGGATCTCGCGTTCAACACGGCCGCTTCGTTCACGACCAACACGAACTGGCAGGCCTACAGCGGCGAGTCGACGATGAGCTATCTGACGCAGATGGCGGGCCTCGCGTATCACAACTTCGCCTCTGCCGCGACCGGCATCGCGCTGGCGATCGCGTTCATCCGCGGCATCGCCCAGAAAGAGAAGGACTCGATCGGCAACTTCTGGGTCGATCTGGTCCGCTGCTCGCTCTGGGTACTGCTGCCGTTCTGCATCGTCGGCGCGCTCGCGCTGGTGTCGCAGGGCGTCGTGCAGAACCTGCGGCCGTACGACAAGGTCGCGGTCATCGATCCGCAGACCGTGACGGCGCCCGATGCCGCCGGCAAGCCGCAGACGACGGTCGTGAAGGAACAGGTCATCGCTCAGGGGCCGGTGGCGTCGCAGGAAATCATCAAGGAGTTCGGCACCAACGGCGGAGGCTTCTTCAACGCGAACAGCGCCCATCCGTTCGAGAATCCGACGCCGCTCTCGAACTTCTTCGAGATGTTCTGCATCTTCGCGATTTCGGCCGGGCTGACCTACACGCTCGGCCAGATGACCGGCTCGCCCAAACACGGTTGGGCCGTGTGGGGCGCGATGGCGTTCCTGTTTCTCGCGGGGGTGACGACGGCGTACTGGGCCGAGGCGCGCGGGAATCCGCTGCTGACGACGGCGGGCGCGGATCAAGCGGTGACCGACGGCTCGTCCGGCGGCAACATGGAAGGCAAGGAGTGCCGGTTCGGCATCGCGAATTCGGCGCTGTTCGCCACGGTGACGACCGACGCGAGCTGCGGCGCGATCAACGGCTGGCACGACTCGTTCACGCCGCTCGGCGGTCTCGTGCCGCTCGTCAACATCATGCTCGGCGAAGTGATCTTCGGCGGCGTCGGCGCGGGGATGTACGGCATCCTCGTCTTCATCATTCTGTCGGTGTTCATCGCCGGCCTGATGGTCGGCCGGACGCCGGAGTATCTCGGCAAGAAGGTCCAGGCGTACGACGTGCAGATGGCGATGCTCGTCGTCCTTGTCTTTCCGCTGACGATTCTCGTGCTCACGGCGATCTCGGTGATCTCGCCGGGCTTCGGGACGTCCAGCATCACGAATCCCGGACCGCACGGCCTGTCGCAGATCCTCTACGCGTTCACATCGGCCACGGGCAACAACGGGTCGGCCTTCGGCGGGCTGACCGCGAACACGAAGTGGTACAACGTCACGATCGGCATGGCGACGCTCATCGGGCGGTTCTTCATGATCATCCCGATGCTGGCGATCGCCGGCAGCCTCGGCCGCAAGAAGCGCATTCCGCCGTCGCCGGGCACGTTCCCCGTCACGACGCCGCTCTTCTCGGCGCTGCTCGTCGGCGTGATCGTGATCGTCGGCGCGCTCACGTTCTTCCCAGCTCTCAGCCTCGGCCCGATCGTCGAGCACCTGCTGATGGCGAAAGGCCAGGTGTTCTGATGTCTACGCAAGCACGAGCGAAGTCCAAGTCGATCTGGGATCCGGCGATCGTCCGCGGCGCGATCATCGACGCGCTGCGCAAGCTTCACCCGCGGACGATGGCGAAGAACCCGGTGATGTTCGTCGTCGAGGTCGGCAGCGTGCTGACGACGCTGCGGCTGGTGGTCGATGCGGCCGCCAGGCGGCCAGGGCTCGGCTTCGAGCTGCAGATCACGTTCTGGCTCTGGCTGACCGTGCTGTTCGCGAATTTCGCGGAAGCGATGGCCGAAGGCCGCGGCAAGGCGCAGGCCGACACCCTGCGCAAGGCGCGGACGGAGACGACGGCGAATCGGGTGATCAATGCCGGGCGGGTCCAAAAGGACCCGCCCTACAGCCGTGGCGATGTAGGCCGGGTCCTGGCGGATCCGGCGATTGACGGCGGCGATGCAGGCCGGGTCCTAGTGGATCCGGCGATCGACCGCGGTGGTGTAGGCCGGGTCCTTTTGGACCCGGCGATCGCCCCGGCGATCGACGTGCCGACCGAAACCGTTCCCGCCACCAGCCTGCGAAAAGACGACGTGGTGATGGTGAAGGCAGGGGAGTTCATTCCCTCTGACGGCGAGATCATCGAGGGCGTCGCGTCGGTGGACGAGTCGGCGATTACGGGTGAGTCGGCGCCGGTCATCCGCGAGTCGGGCGGCGACCGGACGGCCGTGACCGGCGGCACGCGCGTGCTCTCGGACTGGATCAAGATCCGCATCACCGCGGACCCGGGCCACACGTTCATCGACCGGATGATCGCGCTGGTCGAAGGCGCGGAGCGGCAGAAGACGCCGAACGAGATCGCACTCAACATCCTGCTGGCCGGCCTGACGATCATCTTTCTGCTCGCCGTCGTCACGCTGCAGCCCTTCGCGATCTACTCGGGCGCGCCGCAGTCGGTGTTCGTGCTCGTCTCGCTGCTCGTCTGTCTGATTCCGACCACGATCGGCGGGCTGTTGTCGGCAATCGGGATCGCCGGCATGGACCGCCTGGTGCAGCGGAATGTGCTGGCGATGTCCGGCCGCGCGGTCGAAGCGGCCGGCGACGTGCACACGCTGCTGCTCGACAAGACGGGCACGATCACGCTCGGCAATCGTCAGGCGACGGAGTTCCTGCCGCTGCCCGGCGTCACGGAGCAGGAGATCGCGGACGCCGCGCAGTTGTCGTCGCTCGCGGATGAAACGCCGGAAGGGCGCTCCATCGTCGTGCTCGCGAAGGAGCGGTACGGGTTGCGCGGTCGCGACCTCGCCGAGCACGGCGCCGTGTTCGTGCCGTTCACGGCGCAGACGCGCATGTCCGGCGTGGACCTGGACGGCCGTGAGATTCGGAAAGGCGCGGCGGACTCCATCGAGCGCTACGTCAGTGCCAGCGGTGGCGGTGTCGTGCCGGATCTGCGAGTGCTCGTCGATCGCATCGCACGCGCCGGCGGCACGCCGCTCGTCGTGGCCGAGCGTCGGCGGCCGCTCGGCGTCATTCACTTGAAGGACATCGTCAAGGGAGGCATCCGCGAGCGCTTCTCGCAGCTGCGCGCGATGGGCATCAAGACCGTGATGATCACCGGCGACAACCCGCTGACCGCGGCGTCGATCGCGAACGAAGCCGGCGTCGACGACTTCCTCGCCGAAGCGACGCCGGAAGACAAGATGGCGCTCATCAAGAAAGAGCAGCACGATGGAAAGCTCGTCGCGATGACGGGCGACGGCACGAACGACGCGCCCGCGCTCGCGCAGGCAGACGTCGGCGTCGCGATGAACACCGGCACGCAGGCCGCGAAGGAAGCGGGCAACATGGTCGATCTCGACTCGAGCCCGACCAAGCTGCTCGACATCGTCGAGATCGGCAAGCAGCTGCTGATGACGCGCGGTGCGCTGACAACGTTCTCGATTGCGAACGACGTGGCGAAGTACTTCGCGATCATCCCGGCGATGTTCGCGGTGGCGTTCCCGGTGCTCGTGACGCTGAACGTGATGGGGCTGAAGACCCCGGAGTCGGCGATTCTCTCGGCGGTGATTTTCAACGCGCTGATCATCGTCGCGCTCGTGCCGCTGGCCCTGCGCGGGATTCAGTATCGCGCCATGAGCGCGGAGGCGCTGCTGCGGCGCAACCTGCTGATCTACGGGCTCGGCGGCATCGTCGCGCCGTTTGTCGGTATCAAGATCATCGACGTGATCATCACGACGCTGCGGTTGGCATGACGACGCTCGGCTGAAGCCTTCGCGCTACGAAGGCTATCAACGTAGCGCGACGGCTTTCAGCCGAGCGAGTCAATGTAGCGCGACGGCTTTAGCCGAGCGGGGGAAATCATCATGAACCAAACGTGCGGCGTGACCGCCGTGTCCCCCGTGTCCTCTGTGGTGGAGAGCTAACAGAATGAACATCACACGCAATCTCTTCATCGCCGTACTGATGACGATCGTCACGACTGTTGTGCTGGGTGTCGTGTATCCGCTCGTTGTCACCGGCCTGGCGCAGACACTCTTCCACGACAAGGCGAATGGGCAGCTTCTCGAACGGGACGGCAGAGTCATCGGCTCGCGGATCATCGGACAGGCGTTCTCGTCGCCGGGCTATTTCCGTTCGCGGCCGTCCGCGGCTGGTACCGGATACGATCCACTCAGCTCGGGCGGCACGAATCTGGGGCCGACGAACAAGAAGCTGACCGACGCCGTCAAGGCCGCAGTCGACGCGGCGAAGAAGGAAAATCCGGCCGCGCCGGTGCCGATCGACCTGGTGACCTCGTCGGCGTCCGGCCTCGATCCGCACATCTCGCCGGCGGCGGCTCTGTTCCAGGTGCCGCGCGTGGCCCGCGAGCGGGGGATGAGCGAGGCGAAGGTCCGGCGGTGGTCGCCGCGGCGACGTCCGGACGTCAGCTCGGTGTGCTCGGCGAGCCGGTCGTCAACGTGCTCGAGATGAACCTCGCCCTCGACGCGCAGCACCGCATGACAAGGTAACGGGACCCATGCCCGACACGCCGCCCTCCGTCGCCGAGTCGCTGCTCGCACGCGCCAAGGAAGAAGGCCGCGCGCGGCTGCGTGTGTACATCGGCGCGGCACCGGGCGTCGGCAAGTCCTACCGGATGCTCGAGGATGCGCACGAGCTGCGGCGGCAGGGGATGGATGTCGTCATCGGATTCATCGAGCCGCACGGGCGGGCCGAGACCCTCGCGCGCATCGGCGATCTCGAGCGTGTGCCGCTGCGCAAGATCGATTACCGCGGCGTCACGCTGACGGAGATGGATCTGGCCGCGGTCAAGGTCCGACATCCGCAAGTGGTGGTCGTGGACGAGCTCGCCCACACGAACGCGCCCGGGTCGCCACACCAGAAGCGGTACGAAGACGTCTTGGACCTCCTGGACGCCGGCATCAGCGTGATCACGGCCGTCAACATTCAGCACATCGAGTCGTTGAACGACGTCGTGGCGTCGACGACCGGTGTCCGTGTGCGCGAGACGATTCCGGACTGGGTGCTGAAGCGCGCCGACGAGGTCGTCAACGTCGACGTGTCGGTGGAGACGCTGCGCACGCGGCTGCGCCACGGGCAAGATCTACGACGCCGCGAAGGTCGAACAGGCCCTCACGAATTTCTTCCGCAAAGGAAATCTCACGGCGCTGCGCGAGCTCGCATTGCGCGCAGCTGGCCTCCGACCAGGCCGGCAAGGCGCAGGCGGTACCGCGACCGCGAGGGGCTCGACCGGCCGGTCATCCCGGAAAAGGTGATGGTGGCGATGGCCTCGCGCGGCAGCGCGAAGACACTGCTGCGCGTCGGTTCGCGCATCGCCGGGCGCCTGGCGACCGACTGGTACGCCGTCTACGTCGAGACGCCGCGCGAAGAGCCAGGCCGGATCAAGCCGCAGGACCATGTGGCGCTGGCCGAAAACATCCGCTTCGCGCGGCAGCTCGGCGCACAGGTCGTGAAGCTGAAGAGCTCGCGGGTGGCCGACGCGCTCGTGGAGTTTGCGAAGCGCGAAGGCATCACCCACGTGATCTTCGGGCAGTCGGCGCGCTCGCGATGGGATCTGCTCATGCACGGCTCGATCGTCGATCGCTTCCTGCGCGACGTGCGCAACGCGACGGTCCAGATCGTCCCGGTTGGAGCGACCGAGGCCGAGGCCGGCGACCACGCCTCGACCGGGACGTCAGACGACGCGCCGGGCGGGTGAACGGGATGAAGCTGCGCACGAAGCTGCTGCTCGGCTACGTCGGATTCGTCGTCGCGCTCGGCCTGCTCGGCGCCTGGAGCGCCCGGACGCTGCAGCAGATGAGCGCCGTGTCCGGCCGCATCATCGCCGAGAACTACGACTCGGTCGTCGCCGCGCAGGACATGAAGGAGAGCCTCGAGCGGCTCGATTCGGCGGCCCTGTTCGAGCTTGTCGGTGAACACGCGCGCGCGGCGCGGCAGGCGGCGGAGCACCGGGCACGCTTCGATGCCGCGTTCGCGAAAGCGGCTGCGAACATCACGGAGCCAGGCGAGCGGGAAGTGATCGAGGCGATTCGCCAGGGTCGCGACGACTACTATCGCCAGCTCGACGAATTCTTCGAGGCTCGGCGGCGACCGTTTGCGCGAGTACTTCGACGACCTCGAGCCGCGCTTCAACCGGGTCCGCGCCGATTGCGACCGGCTGTGGCGCTTGAACCAGGACGCGATGCGGCTCAAGGCCGACGCGGCCTCACGCATCGCGCGGCGCTGGTTCCTGATCACGCTCGCGCTGGTCGATCGTGCTGATGGCGGCCGGCGTCGGCGTTGAGATCAGCCTGTCGAACGCGATACTCGGCCCGGTCCGGCAGCTCACCGCGGCGACGACGAAGATGGCCGGTGGCGATCTCGATGCCGTCGTGCCCGTGCGGTCGGGTGACGAGATCGGAACGCTGGCCATCGGCTTCAATCGAATGGCGGAGCGCATCCGCGAGCTACGCCGATCGGACATGGGGCAGCTGCTGATCGCGCAGCAGACGACCGATGCCGCCATCGACTCGCTCTACGATCCAGTGGTCGTCACCGACAGCGACGGGCACGTGCAGCGCATCAACCCCGCCGGCGAGCGCTTGTTCGGCCGGCGAACCGGCGTGCTGGGTCATCCGATCGCCGAGGTCGCGCGCGACCCGCGGATCGCCCAGGCGGTGACCGACGTGCTGCACTCAGGCCGTGCGGTCGCGTCGGAAAACGCAGCTGCGGTGCTGCCGTGGGCGGTCGACGGCTCGCGCCGCGCGTTCCGCGTGCGATCGACGCCGATGCAGGACGCGGACGGCCGCCTGGTCGGCGCGGTCACGCTGCTCGAGGACATCACGCACCTGAGCGAGATCAGCCGGCTCAAATCGGAGTTCATCGCCGCAGCGTCGCACGAATTGCGGACGCCGCTGACGAGCGTGCAGATGGGCATCCATCTGCTCCTCGAAGATACCAGCGCGTCACTGACGCCGCGGCAGCAGGAGATTCTCCAAATCTGCCGCGAAGATACGGCGCGCCTCGACCGCTTGATGCGCGAGCTGCTCGACCTCTCGAAGATCGAGTCGGGCGCCGTCACGCCTGTTCGCACGGCAGTCCGCGCTTCCACGGTGATCACGGCCGCCGTCGAGGCGCAGCGGTTACCGATCGAAGCGCGCGGCGTGCGTCTGGACGTCGACGCGCCGCCGGACCTGCCCGTGGTCAATATCGACGCCGGACAGATCGAGCGGGTGATCGCAAACCTGGTCGTCAATGCCGCGCGCGCCACACCCGCCGGTGGCGCGATCACCATCACCGCCGTCCGGCGAGATGCCGTCGTCGCGATCTCGGTCGCGGACACGGGATCCGGCATCCCGCGCGAGGAGCTGCCGCGCATTTTCGAGCCCTTCGTGCAGGTGCCCGGCACACCGCGGGGCGGCGCCGGGCTGGGCCTGACGATCTCGCGGCGGATCGTCGAAGCACACGAGGGGCAGTTGACTGTGCAATCGGAGCCGGGAAAGGGATCGACATTCACGTTCACGGTGCCGATCGCTGGAGGAGACCGCGCATGAAACTGCTCATCATCGACGATGAAGCGCACATCCGGCAGATGATGCGCCTGACGCTCGAGCCCGCCGGTTACCAGGTTGACGAAGCGTCGAACGGCGAAACGGGGCTCGCGCGATTCGGGGACGGCCACGATTACGGCGCCGTGCTGCTCGATCAGAAAATGCCCGGCATCGACGGGCTCGAGACGCTGCGTCAGATCCGGAAGCGCGCGCCGGATGCGTCCGTGCTGATGGTGACGGCGTTCGCGTCGGTGGAGCTGGCCGTCGACGCGATGAAGCTCGGCGCCGCTGATTTTCTGCGCAAGCCGATGACGCCGGAAGCGCTGCGCGGCGCAGTGGCGGCGGTTGCGGAGCGACACTCGGCATCGCCTTCGTCACCACGCGCCGCCGGAGCGGCGGTCGATCCAGCGCCAGGCATTCTGACCGTCACGTTGAACGGGTTTCAGATTCTGCCAACGGAGAGCGCAAGCGAGCGCGGGGGTAGCACGCACGGTTTTCGTGTCAAACACTTTCCCGACGGCGTCGTCTCCACCGTCGTTGTCACCGTCGATCCGGAGATCGTCGGGAGGGTTGAGCGGCTGACTCGGCGCACGCTCCCTGCGGGCGGGAGCTTCTGGCGCGGCCAGGCGGAGCGTCTGCTCGCCGCGTATCTCTGGAGCGAGGGCAAAGCGCCAGGCCCCACGGAGCTGCGGGTCCGGGACGTGTCGCGGGACGACATCGAGCGTCTGGCGGCCGGCGAACAGAGCCTGGAAAACTAGGGCTGCTCCACTAAGCCCTCGCGTTTGTTATACTTTCGGGCGCGTCATGCCGGATACGCCAGCGTCCATCGAGATTCCAAATCGCGCGCTGTTCAAGGCGGCAGAGGTCTGCGATCTCGTCAAGGTGCAGCCGTACGTGCTGCGCTCGTGGGAAGCGGAGTTCCCGGCGCTCGGTCTGGCGAAAACCGCAGGCGGGCCTCGGGTTTACCGGCGCGGAGATGTCGAGCAAGTGCTGCGCATCAAGCACCTGCTGCTGGTCGAGGGGCTCACGCTTGCCGGCGCACGCCGGCGACTCGACGAGGAGGGGACGCCAGTCGGTGCCGACGCTCCGGCGATCGACGAGCTGATTGGGCAGAACGCGCGTGAACGGCTCACTGAAGTGAAGCGCGGCCTGCGGTCGATTCTGGACCTGCTCGCGGGGCACAGGGGCAGCGCGGAATTCCACCTCGCGCCGCCGCCGGCGGCCGCTCATGCCGGGCGGGCCCGGCCGATGCCGGTCAGCCGCGCCAAAGCCGATCATGGAAAGAGCGCGCCGTCACGCCATGGTGCGCGGCGGAAGCGTTCAGCGTAAGATCGGCTTATCGGGACGTAGCGTAGCCTGGTTATCGCGCCTGACTGGGGGTCAGGAGATCGTGGGTTCGAATCCCGCCGTCCCGACCAATTTTAGCTTCTGGGGTATCGCCGGGGTAGCAACCCCCGCCCGGCGACGTTCTGTTCCTGGGTTGCCGGACCCTTCACGACGACCTGCTGAGTGCGAATAGGCTTGCGTGCGCATTGGTGTGCTCACCGGTCAGCACTAAGAACCTCTCCAACGCTGCGGGTGGCTCAGCCTGGTAGCGCACTCGGTGATTCCGCTACGGAAAACAGTCGGAGTGCCGGTCTGTTCCGCACGCGAACAGCACCGGCACCGCCGCCGCCGTCCACTCCTGCGTGTTCTTCCAGACGATCGTCGTCGAGTAGCGGTCGGCGGTCCAGCCGATCAAGCGCTTGTCGCGCCAGACCCTGGCGAGTGCTTCTTCCTCGCTGGCACCGCGCAGGTGCTGCGCCTCGTGCAGCAGGATCGCCGCGCGCTCGGTGTCGTCGACCGGCACACTGAAGAACTTCGGGTAGAGCGTCACGACGCCGAGCGGGAAGTTGGTCGCGGCATAGGCGTCGCGATGACCGAGGTACAGATTCCACCAGTTGTCGGTGGCGCGAAAGTTCGCGAAGTGGCGGAGCATCACGACTTCGCGCGAGAAGCCGGCGCGCCCGAGCGACCGCACCGCCTCCAGTACCATCTCGCGTTGCGCGGGTTCGATCGGATCGGACGTTAGCAGCAGCGACCGCGACCAGCAGAAGATCAGGAAGACCGTGACGCCGAGGATCCAGAGGATGCGACGGCCCAGCCCGACCCTCGGGACGGACGGTTCCTCGGCGACGATGATTCCGAGCGCGGCGCCACAGCGGCGGCACGATTGATTCTCGGCGAAGTTCACGAGCCCGCAGGCCGCGCATGTCCGGCTGGCCATATCGTAGGAACGCGAGGGAACGCGGCCGTAATATCGACCGATTGTATGCGTGCCATTAGGACGATCGTGCGGAGCGTCGTCGTGCCTGGTATCCCGAATGAGCGCTTTCGCGTACATACATATCGAGAAGCCTCTGGCGTGGCTCGGCGACTGACGAACCAAGCAGTCAGAGGGCAAGCACGTACTTCGCGACTGGTCCGAGACGGGCGCGCGTCATCCCCATTCGATAAAATCGACGGCCACCAGGGGCGGGCCGCACCTTCGAGTGCGCCTGCTAAAAACATCAGGAGAAGTGGCCCACTATTGACGTATTACACGTTATTCGTGTAGTGTGTAATCCAGTGTGATTCAATCGTTCGCCGACGATACAACCGTGGATTTGTTCCGCGAGCGGAACACGCGCGCCGCCCGCCGCATTCCCAGGGAGCTCTGGCGAGGCGTGCAGCGGAAGCTGCTGGTGCTCGACGCGGCAGGCCGACTGGAAGATCTGAGAGTTCCAGCGGGAAACCGACTGGAACGGCTCAAGGGCGATCAGGCCGGACGCCACAGCATCCGCGTTAACGAACAATACCGGGTGACACTCCGGTGGGAGAACGGACATGCGTACGAAGTCCGCGTCGAAGACTATCACTAGAGAACCCGAATGGCTGGGGCCGGCGATTCCGCCTGGTGAGATCCTGCTGGAAGAGTATCTGAAGCCGCTCGGCCTCGGGCAACTTGAAGCGGCGAAGCGCCTCGGCATCTCCCTCAACCGGCTGAACGAGATCGTTCTTGGAAAGCGGGGGATTACCGCTGATACGGCGTTGCGGCTCGCACGTTTGCTGAAAACCTCACCGCAGTTGTGGATGCGGTTGCAGGCCGACTGGGATTTGCATGAGGCGATGCAGCGGCAGGCGCGTCGGACATCGTAGGGGCCAAGTGAACATCGTCGGCAGTGTCGGCCGACGACTAATTCGTGCAAACGAGGTTGGGTCGCCGCCGCCGCTGGGCTCGCTCCGATTCCATCCCGACTACGGCGTGGACTTCAACCCGAAGTCGGCAGTACTGGCGGTCGAATGGTTACTTTGTGGTTACCCGACCCTGAAAATCGTCAAAATCATTCAGAAAAGTTCATATTGCTTGTCGGTTCGGGATCAAGAGGTCGGAGCTTCCCGACCCCAAGACCCTACGTGACCGGAATGGACCCCTGTCGGCGTGGTGGGCGCTGCAGGACTCGAACTTGCGACCTCGTACGTGTGAAGCTGACCGGAGTCTGGACTCGCGTCGACTTGTGCGGAATTTCTGCAGGAAATTGGACACGCGTGGACTCGGTCAGATCGCAAAGGACTCGAGACCGTCCCCAAACCGTCCCCCAGAAACTGCCCGGCGCAGCGACTCTTCGTGTTCTTCGTGATCTCGTGGTCTCGTTCTCACCTGTCATCTTGACAATCTAGATGAGCGGGCGCAGGCTCTCCTCTAGGTAATCTGGATGAAGAGGGAGAGCGGCGTGCCTGGTGGCGACCTCAAGCAGAGCGGCCTGGTGCAGGGCACGCTCGACATGCTCATCCTGAAGACGCTCGCGCTCAGGCCAATGCACGGCTACGGCATCGGCGTGCGCATCGAGCAGATCAGCAAAGGGGTCTTCCAGGTCAACGCCGGCTCGCTCTTCCCGGCCATCCGCCGTATGGAGCGCGACGGTCTGATCGCCGGCGAGTGGGGCGCGACCGAGAACAACCGGCGAGCGAAATACTACGCGCTCACCACCCAGGGGCGCGCCGCACTCAAGCGCGAGACGCGCGACTGGGAAAAGCAACAGGCCGCCATTACCCGAATCCTGAAGGCATCACCAACGGAGGCGCGATGAGTCTGCGCACGCGTGTCGCGGGCGGACTTGGCTCGTGGTTCCGCAGCCGTCAGGCGGAACAGGATCTCGACGCCGAGCTGCGTGAGTTCCTCGAGAACGCCATCGACGCGAACATGGCGGCAGGCATGAGCCGCGAAGAAGCCACCCGCGCGGCGCGCGTCTCGCTTGGCAGTGTCGAAGCGGTCAAGGATCGCGTGCGCGACGTCGGCTGGGAGTCGGTCGCGGACAGCGTGTGCCAGGACGTGCGCTACGCGCTGCGCACCTTGCGCAAGTCGCCCGGTTTTACCGCCGTCACGATTCTCACCCTCGCCCTCGGCATCGGCGCCAACACCGCCATCTTCAGCCTGATCGACGCCGTGATGCTGCGCTTGCTGCCGGTGCGTGAACCGCAAGGGCTCGTGATGCCGGTCAGCCAGTATCCCGGCGAGCCCGATAACGCCGGTTTCTCCTGGAACATGTTCCAGCGCTTCCGCGATGAGACTCACGTGTTCTCGGATCTCTTCGGCGTCTCGCTGGCGCGCTTTCAGGTGACGGGCGAGGGGCTCGAGGAAGAGTCCGTGGAAGGCGCCTATGCCGTCGGCACGACCTTTCCCACGCTCGGCGTGCAGCCGGCTATCGGCCGCCTCTTTGGTCCGAGCGACGATGCGGCGGGCGGCGCCGACGCCACGGTAGCGGTGGTGAGCTGGGAGTACTGGAAACGCCGGTTCAATCTCGACCCGGCGATTCTCGGCAGGCGCCTCGTGCTGAACAGCGCGCCGGTGGCGGTGATTGGCGTCCTCCCGCGCGGGTTTTTCGGCCTCGTGGTTGGCGCGAAGACAGACGTGTGGGTCCCCGTCGCGATGGATCCGACCCACCGACAGCCCAGCCGCAGGCTGAGCGATCAATTCGGTTTCGGCCTGATGGGACGCCTGAAGCCCGGCGTGTCGATCAAACAGGCGCGCGCGGATCTGGCGGCGTTGAACCGGTCGCGAGTCGAGGAAGTAGCGCGGATGAGCGGCGACCAGAAATGGCTGCAGGCGAAACTGGACGTGAAGCCCGCGGGCGCCGGGTTCTCGCCGTTGCGCGATGTCTACGCCAATCCGCTGCTTGCGTTGATGGCCATCGTCGGCCTGCTGCTGCTGATCGCGTGCACGAACATCGCGAGCATGCTGCTGGCGCGCGGCGCGGCGCGGCAGCGCGAGATGGCGGTGCGCGTGGCGCTCGGCGCCGGCCGATGGCGCGTGGCGCGGCAGGTGCTGACGGAATCGTTGCTGCTCGCCGCGGCCGGCAGCCTGCTCGGCGCGATCGTCGCGTACGTCGGCGCCGGCGCGATCGTGCGCATCATCACGTCGGGACGGATGGTCGGGTTGCCGCGAGGCATCGACTTTCAGGTACAGCCCGACGCGCGCGTGCTGCTGTTCACGCTGGCGGTCGCCACGCTGACCGGCGTGCTGTTCGGTCTCGCTCCCGCGTGGAACGCGTTCGCCTCGGCACCTGCATCGTCACTGCGCGAGATCGGCGGAGCGGGCGACACGCGATCGCGTCGGCTGTTCGGAAAAAGCCTCGTCGTCGTCCAGGTGGCGCTGTCGGTCGTGCTCCTGAGCGGGGCCGGTCTGTTCCTCAGTCATCTCTCAAATCTGCGCAACGTGAACCTTGGATTCCAGCGCGACTCAGTGCTGCTGGTCACGCTGGATCCCAGCCGCAGCGGCTACAAACCCGATCGCCTGGCCAGCCTCTACCAGGAGTTGCTCGAGCGGCTGCAGGCGATTCCCGGCGTGCGCTCGGCCACGCTCAGCGCGGTGACGCCGGTCTCCGGAGCGGGAGCCTCGCGCTTCGGACATGTCGATGGCTCGCAGGAGCCGCCGGGGGAACGTCGACGCTTCGCTCAGAACTGGATCGGCCCGAGGTACTTCGCCACGCTCGGCACGCCGTGGATTGCGGGACGCGACTTCCAGTTTGAGGACGCCGCGCGGCCGCGCGTGGCGATCGTGAACCAGGCGATGGCGCGGCACTACTTCGGCGACGGCAGTCCGCTCGGCAGGTACGTGACCTTCGACGGCGACGACAAGCCGTATGAAATCGTCGGCGTCGCCGCCGACGCGAAGTACCTGAACCTGTACGAGGCGCCCCCGCGCATGGTGTACATGAACGCCTTCCAGGAAGGACGCATCGCGTCCCAGTTCGCGATCCGGACCAGCGCGACGCCGTCGGCCGTTACGGCCGATGTGCGGCGCGCCGTCAGCGACGTGCTCAAGACCGTCCGCGTCGCGAACGTGACGACGATGGACGATCAGGTGAACGCGTCGATCATTCCTGAACGGCTGATTGCGACACTGTCGGGCTTTTTCGGAGGGCTCGGCGCGCTGCTCGCGGCGATCGGGTTATACGGACTGCTCGCCTACAGCGTGGCGCGGCGCACCAGCGAGATCGGCGTACGCATGGCGCTCGGCGCCACCGAAGGTGACGTGACGCGCATGGTGCTGACGAGCGCGCTCGGCCTGGTGTGCGCGGGGCTCATCGTCGGCGCACCGCTCGCCGTCTGGAGCGGGCACTTGGCCGCAGCCGTGATGGAGAATCCGTGGGTCGAGATTGCCCGCCGCGACAACAACCTCACCGTCGACGGCGCGGCGACGATCGCGTTCGCCGCCATCACGATTGTCGCGGTGGCGTTGCTGGCGGCGTACGTCCCGGCTCTCCGCGCGGCGCGCATCAACCCGATCGCGGCGCTCCGGGAGTGAGGGAGCGCTAAAACAACGGCGATCGTTTCTGCGGCGATTTCTTCTGACCAGCCTGCGACTGAGTCGTCGCAGCACCATAATCGGTTATTCGCAGCGCAACGCGACCAGCGGATCGACATTCGTCGCGCGTCGCGCGGGCAGGAACGCCGCCAGCGTCATGACCAGCACGAAGATCGCGCCGACCGCGAGAAACGCCACCGGATCCAGCGGGGCGACCTCGAACAGCATGCCTGAAAGGTACCGCGACACGGCCGCCGCGCCGACAAGGCCGAGCGCGATCCCCGCAATCGTCAATCTCAGACTCTGGCGGAGCACCGATGCCATCACCTCTCCACGCCGCGCGCCGAGCGCCATCCGCACGCCGATCTCCTGCGTGCGGCGCGTGACCCCGTAGGACAGCACGCCGTAGAGACCGAGCGACGCGAGGAACAGGGTGAGCAGACCAAAACTGAACGCGAGGTACGCGACCACCCGCTCCCGGCTGAGATCGCGCTCCAACCGCGCCGACATCAGGCCGACGTCGAGGAGCAACAGCGCTGGCTCGACGCGTCGAATCGTCGTGCGCACGTCGGCGATGACCTGTCGCGGGTCGCCAGCGACGCGCACGTCGAGATTGGTGATCGCCGTGTTGCGGGCGGCGGGCCGCTGGTCGATCGGAAAGTAGACCATCGGGACCGGCGGCTCGTGCAGCGTCTGCGTGTGCGCATCGCGCGCGACGCCGACGATTTCGGTGTCGAGCTGCGGAGGCGTGCCGACGACCATTCCCTGAGCGATTCCCAGACTCGACCCCATCCGCCGGCCAATGGGATTCTGGCCCGGAAAGTAGCGCCAGGCGATCGACTCGTTGACGATGGCCACTCGAGCGCCGTGCTCGTTGTCGCGCTCATCGAACTCGCGCCCCGCGACGAGTGGAATGCCGGTGGTGAGAAAGTACCCGGGACTGACCCAGTTCATGTTCGACGAGATGCCCGCCTCGGCGCCTTCCAGGTGGACCGAGCTCGAAGTCGAACACCCGGCCACCAAGCCGCATCTCGACGCCGAGACCGAGCGGACACCCGGCACCGTGCGAACGGCCTCGACCAGACGGTGCGCGAGCGGCGCATACTGCTCCGACACGTAACCGCTCGTAATCGGATCGAAGGACGCCGTCACGAGTTGATCGCCCGCGAATCCGGTTTCGATTCGTGTGAAGTTGATCAGCGTCCGGCCGAGCAGGATCGCCGCAAACACGACGACGACCGACAGCGCGAGCTGGCCGACCACGAGCGATTGCATGCCTCTGGCCGCCACGTGGCTCACGCCCTGGCGCTGGTTCGCCGCGGCCGCAATCTGCCCGACCTGAATGGCGCGAAGAGCCGGCGCCAGCCCGAACACCAGGGCGGTCGCCAGCGACAAACCGGCCGCAAACAGCAAGACGCGCAGGTCCGGTGAAAACACCGTCGGCAACTCGCTCGAAGTGCCGAGCACCTGGTGCGCCAGAAATCCGCTCGCCCACCTGGCGAACAGCGCGCCGGCGGCGCCGCCGGCCGCCGCCAGCGTCAGGCTCTCCGCCAGACACTGGCGAATCAGACGGCCGTTGCTGGCGCCGAGCGAGATCCGGATGGCGAGATCGCGCGCGCGTCCCACCGCGCGCGCCAGCAGCAGGTTCGCGATGTTGGCGCACGTCACGAGCAGCACGACCGCGACCATGGCGGTCAGCGCGAACAGCGCGTCGGAGAATCTCGCCCGCAGGCCGGAGAATCCCCGCGAGAAGGGTTCGACTACCAGCGTGTGTGCGAGCATCTCCGTTCGGTTTTTCGGGTTTCCGAAGGGCTGGACGAGCGACGTCAGGCCCTGCCGATTCGCGGCCTGCAGTCGCGCGATCGCCTGAGGCTGGTTCGACGTGGCGACGCGAGCCACAAGATTCACCCAGGCGACACGGTCTTCAGCCAGCCACGGTTCGTCGTCCGGGTACGTGCCATACGAGCTCGAATTGTTCTGATAGTGCAGCGCCGGCTGCAGTGCGATCGGGAGCCACAGGTCAGCGTCCCGATCGGTCCACATGCCGCTGAAACCGGGCGGAGTAATGCCAACCACTGTCACGCTGACGCCATTGACGATCAGAGTCTGCCCGATGGCGGCGTCGCTGCCGCCCATCATGCGCCTCCAGAACCCGTCGCTGATCACGGCGACGGGCGAAACACGATCTTGACGCGCCTCGTCCGCGGTCCACAGACGACCGCGCGCCGCAGACACGCCCAGCGTCTGGAAGTACCCGCCGGACGCCAGCTGCACGTAGTGGAACTGCGCCGCGGCCGCACTCGGCAGGCGGACGATGAACAGGGAACTGCGCGTGACGGCGGCCATCGAGCCGAGCGGGCCCAGCGCCTGTTCGAGCCGCTCGAATCGGGGATAGCTGAAGCGCAAGAAACGTCCGGAGCCGCCGCTCGAATCGGGAATCCCTTCGGGGCCGTTCTCGTAGAGCGTCACCAATTCGCCGGCGGCAGGCACCGGCAGCGGTTTGAAGACCACCGCATCGAGCAGCGTGAAGATTGTCACGTTGGCGCCGATGCCGAGCGCAAGAGTCAGCACCGCCGCCGCGGTGAAGCCGGGCGTCTTCCGGAGCGTGCGCACCGCGTACAGCACGTCGCGCCGCGCATCGTCGAGCCACACGAACGAGCGTGCGTCGCGATGCCGATCCTTGGTCTGCTCGACGCCGCCGAACGTCCGCCGGGCGGCGAGACGCGCCTCTTCCGGACTCAGGCCGCGCCGCCGGAGATCGTCCTCGAGCAGCGCGAGATGCGCGGCCGTTTCTCGAGCGAGTTCATCCTCGGCCCGCCCCGGCCTGAAGCCGTTGATCACGCGCAGCACGAGTCGTCTCAGTGCGCTCATGTCAGCCCTCATCGAGCAGCAGCTTGTCCACGAGACCCGCCAGCCGCCGCCAGCGCTCGGTCTGCTTGCCGAGCGACCGCAGGCCGGGTTTCGTGATGGCGTAGTACTTCGCGTCGCGGTTGTTCTCGGTCTTCTGCCAGGTGCCTTTGATCAGCCCCTGCTGCTCGAGCCGCACGAGCGCCGGATACAACGTGCCCTGATTCAATTCCAGCGGATGCTCCGCGATCTGCTCGAGCCGCGCGGTCAGCCCATACGCATGCTGCGGCCCCATCGTCGAGAGCGCGCGCAGGACGATGAGGTCCAGCGTCCCCTGCAACAGCTCGACTTTCCCGTCGCCCGCCGATCGTCCGCTAGGCATTCAAGTGCACTTCTGACGCAGACCATCTCATGGCGTGCACTGGAATGTCAAGTGGAGAGTAAGAGAGGGCAGTCAGTCGCGCGAACGCGGGATGCCGTACCACTCTGACAGCTCAGTCGTGCCGCAGCGCTCGAGTCGGATCGATTCGAGACGCGCGCCGCGCGGGGATGTACGCGGCAAGACCGGTGACCGCCAGCACGATCGGCACGACGATCAGCAGCGCGGCGGGATCGCGCTGATCGTTTCCGGACGGGAACGCCGCCCGCAGCAGCTGCCCCGCACCGATGCTCGCGACGAGGCCGGCCGCGAGCCCCGCGGTCGCGAGCACCATGCCCTGCCGGATCACGAGCTGCAGCACGTCGCGCTGGCCGGCGCCGATCGCCATGCGGATGCCGATCTCGCGCGTCCGGCGGGTCGCCGCGTACGCGACGAGCCCGTAGAGTCCGACGATCGCGAGTCCCAGCCCCATCAGACCGAGCGCGGCGACCGTACTGATCAACACATTGAACACGCTGATCGCGCGCATCCGGTACAGCGCGTCCATCGTCCGCACGTTGTAGATCGGCATGTTCGCGTCCAGCCGGTGGATCATCTCGCGCAGCGGCGCCGCGAGCCCGCCTGGATCGCCCGTGGACTGCGCGAGGATCGCCATCCGTTTCGGCGTCTTCTGCCGGTACGGGAAATACACGAATTCGGTCGGCGGCTCCGCGATGAAGATGTACTTGCTCGTCTTCGCGAGGCCGATCACTTCGACCCATGCGTCGCCTTGATTCGGCAGACGCATCCGCTTGCCGATCGGATCCTGGCCGGGCCAGTAGCGCATCGCGAACTGCTGGTTGACGATGGCCACGCGCGGCGCGTTCGCATCGTCGGTGACGGCGACGTTGCGGCCTCGCACCAGCGTCAGTCCCATCAGGTCGAAATAATGCTCGTCGATGCGCGACATGAAGACCGTCGCGTTGTCCTTCCCGGGGGGGAACGAATAGCCTTCCGGGACGACCGTCTCGGCGCCAGCGGAGTCGTTCGACATCGGAATCGCCGTGGACAGGCTCACGCCGACGACGCCCGGCACTTCGCGCGCGCGATCCGACAGCTCCTTGAAGAACTGCGCCGACTGCGCGTCGCTGTAGCGCACGAGGCTCGTGTCAACGCTCATGAGCAGCAGATGATCGGTCCGGTAGCCGGGTCCGCTCGCCAGCTGCCGCGCGAAGCCGCGATACATGAACAGCGCGACGACGAGCACGACGACGGAGACGGCGACCTGACCGGCGACGAGAATCGCGCGTCCCCAGCGGCGCCGGCGGCCCGGCGCCACGCTGTCGCCGGATTTCATGACGGCCGTGAGGTCCGCGCGCGCGGCGTGGAGCGCGGGGATGAGGCCGAAAAGCAGCGCGCTGACCACGGATACGAGCAGGCTGAAGACGAGCGCGCGCTGATCCATGCGGAACGCGAGCATGATCGGCAAGTCCGTCGGGATCTCGATCTGGCGGAACAGCAGCATGCCGGCGTATCCGACGCCGAGTCCGATGACGCCGCCGGCGATCGCGATGAGCAGGCTCTCGGTGATCAGCTGACGCACGAGCCGTCCGCGTCCGGCGCCGATCGCGAGGCGCAGCGCCATTTCACGCGCGCGGGCGGGCGCGCGGCTCGTCAGCAGTCCGGCGACGTTCGCGCACGCGACGAACAGCACGAGCAGCGCCAGCGTCGCGAGCATCGCGGCGAGCGTCGCGTCGGGCGGATCTTCCGCCATGCGCGCCTGCAGCTCGGTGCGGACGACGAGCCGGCGGTTCTTGTTCGTGTCGGGATACGCGCGCGCGAGGTCCGTTCCGATCGTCGTCAGCTCCGCCTGCGCCGCGGCCTGCGACACGCCTGGCGCGAGGCGGCCTTTCAGCGTCAGGTTGCGCGCGTCGCGCGCCTGCAGCGACGCCGCTTTCGGATCGGTCAGCAGCCACGACGCCGTGTGGATCGGCACGAAGAAGTCGGAGCGGACGTACTGGTCCAGGCCGGTGAACTCCTCGGGCGCGACGCCGATGACCGTGAACTCGTGGCCGTCGAGCAGCATCCGGCGGCCGAGCACCCCGGGATCCGACGCGAACTCCTGCTCCCACAGCGCGTGCCCGAGCACCACGACCGCGTCGCGGCCGGCGACCTGGTCTTCCTCGGGCCGGAACGCGCGTCCGAGCGCCGGCTCGACGCGCATCAGGGCAAAGAGATTGCCGCTGGCGAGCATGCCCATTTTGAGCTTCGGCGTTGCCGCGCGATCGGTCGCGAACCCGGCGGTCACCTGCGTGATCGCGGCGAGGCCATCGAAGCTGTGGCTGCGATCGCGGACGTCCACGTAATCCGGATAGGAAGAGATGATGGAGCTGGCGCCAAACGCTTCAACGGCCGTGGTGGAGCCGACGGTATAGACCTCGCCGGGCCGCGGGACCGGTAGCGGCCGCAGCACCAGCGCGTCGGCGAAGCTGAAGATGGCGCAATTGGCGCCGATGCCGATGGCGAGGGACAGGACGGCGACGATCGTGAATCCCGGGCTGCCCGCGAGCATGCGGACGCCGTAGCGGAGGTCCTGCCAGAGGCGCTCGAGGAAGGTCATGATGCTAGGGATAGACGTGTATGTGTGACAATGCGTTCACGCGGGCCTGCCATGGGCCGCGCCTTCGCCGCACTGTTATCGCCCCTTGCCTTGCGCCCACCGCCAGAAGCGCCAGGCATCAGCCGAGCGTTCGCCGCACATCAATGGAACTCCATCCGCGGCCGCAACGTCATCGTCTACGGCACGCAATCCGCCGGCACGCTGCGCGACCTCGCCGTCGAAATCGAGCAGTTCCGCTTCGTCGTCTCGGAGCGGATCCGCGGCGCGCGGCGGTTGACGGCCTCGTCGCTCGTCCAGCCTCGTTGTCCCTTGACGACCTGAAACGTCTGCCGGTCAGCAATCAAATCACGCAGTTGATCTGCGAAGGGGGATGGTCGTGCGTCGCTGAATGGATCGGCACGCCGCTGATCGAGGTCTTGAACGTCGTTGGTCTTCTGCCTCAGGCTCGCTCGCCGTGTACTACTCGATCGAACTGTACACCTGGGAGAGCATCTATATCGCCGATGCGTTGCACCCGCAGACGCTGGCGCTGTTCCCGGATTGCAGCGGGCGTCCACGTCAAGTAGTGAATCGATGTCCTTAATGGGAACCGCAGTGTGACGTCCGGGGGGCAGGAGATCGCTGGGCCGAATCCCGCCGTCCCCAGCAATTAGTTTGCCCCGCCCACGGGCCGGCACACAGGCCGGCCCCTGCAAGTCTCAACGCGAGGTCTTCCCGGTCTCGCGCGATACCTCGCGCACGAGCTCCGCGACGTCGCGCTCCCGTCCCGACCAGGCGAGATCCGCCTGCGAGATCATCCCCACGCAGCCGCCGCGCTCATCCACGACAGGTACCCTGCGCACCTGGTGCTTTTCCATCATCGACAACACGTCGGTGAGGGGCGCGTTCAGCGGCACCGTTACCACCAGTTCGGACATACACGTCGACGCGGGATACGCCATCGGGTTCTTCCCGACGGCGACGACGCGACAGACAATGTCGCGGTCGGTGACCACCCCGATGACCTGTTCAGCGGGATCGATGACCGGAATTTCGCCGCAGTCGTGCTGCACCATCAGCTTCGCCACCTGGTCCAGCGGCGTCTCCGGCGTGCAGCACGCGGGATTCGCTGTCATGACGTCTCGCGCCAGCTTGCCCATACCCCCTCCTGCTGATTTCAGATGAATGAGAATTACCAGCAAGGGACGGACCAGCCGCAGTTTGCTGAGCCGTTGCATATGGCCGAGCCGCTCGCTGGCGCGATAATATGGTCGCCCAACGGCCTGCGGTCTGTTGAAGGTTCGAGGCTTGCGAGACGAGGAGACGCTGTGAAATCTGTAATGAACGCTCTGATGGTCGTGACGGCGATCACCGTCGCGGCACCGGCCGCGCAAGCGGCCGACGGCCTGCTGATTCTCGAAAAGACCGCTTCGGGCGGCACGACGCGGACGCATCAGATCCAGATCGAGAAAGATCGTATGCGCGCCGAGACCACGGGCGCCGGCGGCGAGAAGCAGGCCATGGTGTTCGATGGCGCGAAGCAAGTGATGTGGATCATCAACTACGACAGGAAAACATACAGCGAGATGACGAAGGCCGACGCCGATCGCCTCGGCGGACAGATGACCGATGCGATGGCGAAGATGCAGCAGCAGATGCAGAATCTGCCGCCGGAGCAGCGCGCGAAGATCGAGGCGATGATGGCGGGGCGCGGCGGCATGCGCGGCGCCGGGCCCGGCGCCGGCGCGAAGACCGAGTACAAGAAAACCGGCACCGATACGGTCGGCAAGTGGACGTGCGACAAATACGAAGGGTCGCAGAACGGGCAAAAGACGTCCGAGCTCTGCACCGTCGATCCTCAAGCGCTCGGGTTTACCGCGGCGGATTTCGACGTGTCGCGCCAGCTGCAGGCGTTCTTCGCGAAGCTCGTGCCGAACGGCGCCGAGGATCTGTTCCGCATCGGCACGGGGCAGGACCAGGGGTTCGCTGGGGTGCCGGTGCGGCGCGTCTCGTTCGGTCCGACGCCGACGACGTCGGAGATCACCGCGGTGACGCGTCAGAGCTTTTCTGAAGCGACGTTCGCTGTCCCAGAGGGATTCGAAAAGCAAGCCGCGCCGTTCGGCGGCCGCGGCCGATAACCGCCGAGTGGCGCGCGCCTTCATCACGAAGAGACGGAGAACACGAAGGACACGAAGAAAACCATCTTCGTGCTCTCCGTGTTCTTCGTGCCTTCGTGATAAGCCCTGGGCGGACACGCAGGTCCGCCCCTACGGTGGCTATGGCGCGCCGGGCGGCGGCACACGCTTGTGTGTCGCCTGCTCAAATGCGTATGCAAGGCCCAGCAGCTTCGGCTCGCTGCACGCCATGCCGGTAAAGCTCACGCCATACGGCTCCGGCTTCGCGTTGAAACCGTCGGGGAACGGCGGCGTCGGCGCGTTCGGCACCAGCGCGAATGGGACGATCACGGTCGGATAGCCGGGCCGGGCGGCGATGCCGGCGCCGCTCGCGCCAGGAAAGAGCAGCGCGTCGAGGTGCTGCGCCTTCATCACGGCGTCGATGCCGTTGGTCGCGCTGAGCGCGAGATCCTTCGTGTGGTCCGCTTCGTAGCGCGCCCGGTCGCGCTCGACGTCCATCTCGTCCGAGATGTCGAGCCGTGATTGCCCAAATCGGATCGCGCCGGCCTTCTGATGCGCAATGTTCCACTCGCGCAACTCGGTCAGCGTCTTGACCGGCGCCGACGGCCCCAGCGTCGCGAGCCACTTGTTGAAGTCGCGCTTCATTCCATACTTCACGACGATCGTGCAGTCGTCGTCTTTGCCCCGCGCCTGATTCGCGCCCGAGCAGAAGTTCCAGCCGCTGATGTTCTTCGCCGGGTCCTTTTCGAGCACGCTCGGAATGTCCGCCGGATCGACGATGATCGCGCCCTGCTGCTTGAGCGCAGCGATCGCTTCATCCATGGCTTTTGCCTGCGCGGCGTTCAGGCCGCCACGCGCGTCGCCGCGGCCGCCACCGCTGTCGGCGCGCCCGTTACGTTCCGAGCCGTTCGCCGATCCGGCTTCAGTGGTGACCGCCGCCGGCAGTTTGTCGTAGTAGAACGCGCGTGGAATGCCGATGCGCGCCCCCTTCAGCGCGTCCGTCTTCAGGAACGGCGTGTAGTCGCGTCCGGGCGGCGGCGTGCAGCGAGACGTCGCCGCGTCATTCGGATCGGGCGCGGCGCTCTCGAGCGCACCCAGCATGATCGCGGCGTCCGTGACGCTGCGGGTCATCGGTCCTGCCGTGTCCTGATCGGCAGTGATCGGAATCACGCCCCACCGGCTGATGCGGCCCACCGTCGGCTTCACCGCCGCGAGCATCGTCTGGTTCGACGGTCCGAGAATGGAGCCCGACGTTTCGCTGCCGACGTTGGCGGCCCACAGATTCGCCGACGTGCCGATGCCCGAGCTCGAGCCGCCGGTGTTCAGCGCCGGCCGTCCGTCGAAGGTGGCGGGACGCGGATCCTTGCGCGGGTCGAAGGGGTTGAAGCCTTGACCGCCGACTGCGTTGTAGTCGCCTGGCATCGGCGTCGGCGCGCCGGCGACGAAGTTCGCCAGCTCTGAGAGTCCCGCCTTCGCGATGATGATCGCGCCGGCCGCTTCGAGATTCTTCGTCAGCGTCGCTTCGTACGGCGGAATGAAGCCCTGGAACGCGAGGGCGCCGCCGGAAGTCGGCATGTTCGTCGTGTGGATGTTGTCTTTCAGCGCGACCGGAATGCCGTGCAGCGGACCGCGGACGTGCCCCTCGGCCCGCTCGCGATCGAGCGCGTCGGCGTCCTTCAACGCGTTGGGGTTGACGAACACGGCGGCGTGCAGCTTCTCTTCGTACATGCCGATCCGGGCGAGATACTGCAGCACCAGGTCGTGCGAGGTGATCTGTCCGCTCTTCATCGCCGCCTGCATCTGCGGAATCGTGGCTTCCACGACCGAAAATGATCGAGACGTTGCTGTCGGTTTTTGATGCGCTGCGACGGCCAGGGTGGCGCCGATGATCGCGACGGCGCCCGAGATCAGGATTCGTTTCATAAGGCTCTCCGAATAATGTGAGCGCGATGCTATCATCTCCGCTCCACTGGAGGGTATATGAGTCGCTGGCTATCTGCAGTTGTCGCACTGTTGGCTGTTCTCCTGATGGCCACACCATCGGGCGCGCAGCAAACGAGCAATCTCACCGGCGTCGTCACGGACGCGCAGGGCGCCGTGCTGCCAGGCGTCACCGTCACCGCCACATCGCCGGCCCTGATCGGCACGCAGACCGTCGTCACGGAACCGAACGGGACATACCGCTTCGCTACCGTGCCGTCTGGTGCGTACACGCTGACGTTCGAGTTGAGCGGATTTCAGACGGTGAAGCGCACCAACATCGTGCTGGGACTCGGGCAGACTTTGACCGTCGACACGCAGCTGCAGGTGCAGAGCCTGCAGGAGAGCGTCACCGTGACCGCCGCGTCGCCTGTGGTCGACACCCAGACCACCGCCATGGGATCGACGCTCACGACGGAGAAGTTGATCGGCGTCCCGTCGGCGACGGACCTTTGGAGCGCGATCGCGCGGGCGCCAGGCGTCCGCATGCAGGGCTACGACGTCGGCGGCAGCCACAAGAGCGAGCAGAGCGGCTATGAGGCGTTCGGCGTGCGCGGGCAGGCCCGCGTCGTCACCGAAGGCGTGGACACGACGGAAGGGTCGGGCGGCGCCGGCTTCTACCAGGACTACTACGCGCAGAATGAGATCGCGGTCAGCGCGGCTGGCCAGGACGTGACGATGAACACGCCGGGCGCGGCGGTGATCTCGACGATCAAAAGCGGCGGCAACAGCTACAGGGCCCTGGTTCATTCGTCGTTTGAGCCCAAGAGCTGGATCGCGAACAACGTTGACGACGCGACGAAGGCGCGCGGCTTCACCGGGGTGCCGAACAACAAGTTCTGGGAGTTCCACCCGGATCTCGGTGGCCCGATCGTGAAGGACAAGCTGTGGTTCTTCGCCGCCTACAACCACTTCACCATCGACGAGGACATCAGCGGCGTAGCGCACGACCGTGCGACGTATCAGGGGTACTACAACAACTACACGACGAAGGAAACGTACAAGGCGAGCGAGAAGGACACGATCATCGGCTACTACCAGCTCGGCCGGCTGCGGACGCCGAACCGCAATCTGTCGGCGGTGACCAGCCCCGATTCGACCGTGACGCAGGCGAGCTCGACGCACATGTACAACGGCAAGTGGCAGCGTATCTGGAGCAACCGGCTGTTCAGCGAATTGAACGTCGGAGATTTCGGGTATCACTTTCCTGAGGCGCCACTCGTCGATTTCCAGACGAATCCGCCGCGGATCGATCAGACGACCTTAGTTCAGACGGGCGCAGCGTGGGCGGCGGCGGGCGCGAACGGTCCGTTCATCATCGAACGGAACAAGCCGCAGATCTTCGCCACCGTCACATATTTCCTGCCCTCGAGCGTCGGGAGCCACGACATCAAAGCGGGGCTAGAGTGGTTCGACGATGCGCAGCTCAATGAGAGTACGGGGCAGTCGGGTGTCGTGTACTACCAGGACTTGAGCGGGCATCCCGATCAAGTGCAGCTCTTCAACATGGGCACCTTCTCGACGCTCGGCACTGCCTGGACGGGGGCCGACAACCGCAATCGCCGCGAAGCGCTGTTCCTGCAGGATCGGTGGTCGGCGAACACGCGCATCACGATCACGGCCGGCGTACGGTACGACCGGCAGCGGCCGTACTACGAGGCGTCGACGTCGGCGCCGGTCCTGAGCGACATCTTCCCGGCGGTGACCACCCCGGGCGCCACGCTGCTCGTGCGCAACAACGTCGCGCCGCGCGCCGGCGTCAGTTGGGACCTGGCAGGCGACGGCAAGGCGGCGGTCAAGGCGTTCTACGGCCGCTACTACAACAACATGGCGCAGGATCTGGCCAATCTGAATCCGGGCGGCGTTAATTCACGCACCTACAAGTTCCTCGATCAGAATGGCAACGGCCTCTACGACGGCCCGTCTGAGCTGGGCAACCTGGTGTCCACGACGGGCGGCACGACGACGAAGCTCGATCCGAACCTGAAGGTGCCGTACACCGACGAGGCCGACGCGTCGTATCAACGCCAGTTCTGGGGCGAGTCGTCGGTCCGTGTGGCGTACGTGCGCAAGATGGTCCGCGACGCGTACGCGACGTTCAACATCGCGCGCGAAGGGCAGTTCACCGTGCCGTTCACGGCGACGGTGCCGCTGACGAGCGTGAACGGCGGGTCACAAGGCTCGCAGACCTTCAACCTGGTGGATATCCCGTCTTCGCTGCGGGGCGTGGTCCAGAACGAGTTCACCAACATTCCCGATTCGGTGGGCGGCGGCTCGTTCAACTACGACACCTTCGAGCTGGCATTCAACAAGCGTTTCAGCGGCAGCCAGTTCATCGATGCAAGCTTCGACTATCTGCGCCGCGACGAACTGCGTCAGAATTCCGCGAGCACCAATCCATTCTCCACCGATCCGCTCGGCATCAACTACTTCCAGAACGTGAACCCTGCAGTACTGAATCGGCAGACGAGCTCGAACTGGCAGCTGCACCTGTCGGGCCGGTACGAGCTGCCACTGGGGATTGGCTTCGGCGGCAACGTGCAGGTGCAAAGCGGATGGCCGTACGCGCGGCTGATCTCTTTTCAGCTGCCGAACGCCGGCACGCAGACGTTCTTCGCCGAGAACATCGGCAACAACCGCTCGGACACGGTGCCGCTCGTTGGCCTGCGCGCCGACAAGGCGGTCCACTTCGACACGCACAAAATCCTGTTCATGTTCGACGTCTTCAACGCGCTGAACTCCAACGCGGTGACGAACTTCGGGCTGACAAACGGCGCGTCGTACAACAAGATCCTCGCGACGCTGCAGCCGCGCACGATCCAGATCGGCGCGCGTCTGGACTTCTGAACCTCTCCACCACGGAGGACGCGGAGGACAGGGAGACACGAAGGCGAGCGACAGAATCGCCTTCGTCTTCTCTGTTCGCCGCGACTTCGGGGTGAGAGATGTGTCGGTATTCGGTTATGAATGAGGACAGATCATGAATCGTCAGCTGCGGTTCGCCGCGGTCGGTGTCTTCCTGGCGACGGCGGCCGTCGCCTCGTCGTGGCTTGGCGCGCAGGGACGCGGCGGAGCCAACAATCCGTTTCCCGGCGGCACGAATCCTGACGGATCGCTGCGGCCGACGCCGCCCGTCTCGCGCCTGTTTTCGCAGGACGCCTACACCGAGTATTCGATCCTCGAACCGGGCAGCGAAGCGTTCAGCATCAGGTTTCTACCAGAGGAGACGCGGGTTGGAGCGACCGAACTGGTGAACGCAACGCGCGGCGGCAGCGAAGGATCGGGCGTCGAAGTGTTCGACCCGCGGACCGGCAAACCGCTGAAGTTCACATACGCGCAGGAGGGCAACGATCCGGAGAATCACGCGATTCACGCGACGCTGCCGATTCCCGTGCCCGAAGGCGGCATCGGGCGCGTGTTGATCTACAAGACCTACAAGGATCCGCGCACCTACATGATGCACGGCGACGACATCGTCTGGGTCCGGAGTCTGAGCGGCTACCGGCTCGGCGTGCTGCTGCCTAAAGGATTCGCGTTCATCTCGTCGAACGTCGCTGCGCAGTTGTCGACGGCCGCCGACGGCCGGTTGAAGCTGGCGTTCGCGAACCCGAGCGGACAAAGCAATCCGGTGACGATTCACGCGCGCAAGACGACCGCGACGTTCCCGCCGACCGCGTTCACCGACATGTTCTTCGACGACGTCAAGACGCTCTACGATCTCGATGCGCCGGAGAGTGGACGCGTCCGCGTGGAGCAGGTCTACAGCGACTATCGCAAAGGAGCCACGGCGCGGCTGGACAGCCTGGGGTATCTCGCGCTGCAGGATCTGAAAGTGGTGGATCTGGACACGGCCAAGCCGTTCACGCCTGCGAGAACTGCCGCGGCGACGACGGTGAAGCTCGACGTGCCGATCGTTGACGACAAGCAGAGCGCGCACATCAAGATCACCGGCATGTTGAAGGATGCCGGTTATCGACTGGAACAGCAGGATCTCGTCTTTGAGCGGACACTGCACGGCCTGCGCAACACGGTGCTGCTGCCGGCCGGCTGGGACGTGTCGGCGGTGTCGCAGTCGGGCACCATCGGCACGTATCAGGGACGCACGTTCGTCGCGCTGATCAATCTCAACGCCGAGAACACCTATCGCGTCGTCATTCACGCCAGAAAGTCGCGCAACCAACCGTGAGGTAACCACGACGACACGAAGACACGAAGATTTCGGATCGCTCGACGCAGAGAATCCCAAAACAGCGTGCTTCGTGCCTTCGTGATCTTCGTGGTTTGACGCGCGTTACGGAACCGCGCGTGTGACCCGCGGCGTCTCGATCGCTCGGCTGACCCGTCCCGCCGGAGCCTTGGCTTAGCAGGCCGATGAAAAAGTGACTCGCGACACCCTGTCTATCTCCAGGTGGATACCTCGACGGAGCTCCCAGTCCTTCCCGAGGATCCTGGCGCCGCGCTCACGCCGGCCTCGCGAGCAGCGTGCGCAGGCGAATCAAGTTGTACGCCGCGGCGGCGAAAGTGACGATCCAATCGACGCGCTCGCCGCCGCGATGCCGGAGCTTGCGCAATCCGCCGACGGTCTTCAGCCAGCCGAAGACCTGCTCGATCAGCTTCCGCTTCCGTTGGCTGATCGCGTAACCGGACTGCCGGGTGGTTCGATCATCGATGGCGCTGCCCTTGACCTTCTGCGCGACGTGCGGCGTCACACCCAGCGCGCGCGCGCCGGCCACAAAACTCGGCACGTCGAACCCTTTGTCTCCGCCGACCGTCGTGGCGTTCGCGGCTTCCGCCAGCAGCAGCAAGGCGGCGTCCCGTTCGGCGGTCCCGGTGGCGGCGGTCACGCACACGTTGGCTACCAGGCCATGGCGATTGTCGAGCAGCACGTGTCCTGCGTAGGAGAGCTTCGCCTCTTTACCCGGACCTTTGCGCGCGAGCATCGCATCGGGATCCGTCGTGGACTGATGCGTGTCATTCCGTCGCGATTCGCCGTGGAAATTGATCGTGGGATTCCCGGGATCGTCCGACGGCGGCTGCGGGCCCTCGTCAATCCGACGGAAACTCTTGAGGCCGGCCCACGCCTCCAACAACGTGCCGTCCACCGTGAAATGCTCGTCCGAGAGCACCCCGGCGTCCCGCGCCTGGCCGACCACCGCATCAAAGAAGGCCGCGGCGATGTCACTCTGCAGCAGCCGGTCGCGATTTTTACTGAACGTCGTCGGCGACCAAATCGGATCGTCCATCCCCAGGCCAACAAACCAGCGGTAGAGCACGCTGTAGTCGATCTCCTCCATCAGCAGCCGCTCGCTCCGCACCGTGTAGAGCGACTGCAGCAGCAGCGCGCGCAGCAGCTGCTCTGGCGGAATCGATGGGCGGCCGATGGCCGAGTACATCTTCGTAAACCGGGGCGACAGCGAGGCGAAGACCTCGTCCGTCATCCGACGGATCGCGCGCAACGGATGATCCGGACGCACGCGCTGCTCGGGCGACAGATAACTGAACATGCCGCTGGTCTGATCGTCGGGTCCACGCATCGGGTCGCTCCCTTCAGAGACGTCGGGAGCATGGTAGTACGGGCGGATCACGGTGTCGATCCCTCGCGACCCACTTTTTCAGCACCCTGTTAGGTGGAAGCCTTCGCGCTACGGAACCGGCGGGTTACAGGGTCCTGCGGATCATTCCGCGCGGAGGGCGATCATCGGATCGACAGTCGTCGCGCGACGCGCCGGCACCAGCATGGCGACCACCGACACCAGCGTCACCAGCGTCACCACGACGACGAACGTGAACGGGTCGCGGGCGGTGACGCCGAACAGCGTGTTTCCGATCGCGTCTCCAGCGGCCGTGGCGATCGCGAACGCCAGGCCAAGGCCGGCCGTCAGACCAAGCCCGAGCTGCACCGACCCTTGTTTCAGCACCATCCGCAGAATTCTCCGCGCGTCGGCGCCGAGCGCCATCCGCAGACCGAATTCCTGGGTCCGCTGATTCACCGAAAACGACATCACGCCGTAGATGCCGACGGCGGCCAGCAGCACCGCGACCACTCCGAAGATCGAGAACATGCCGGCGATGATGCGATTCTGCGCGATGAAGCCCTCGAGGTGCTTGCGCGGCGTGTCGACGAAGTAGAGCGGCAGGTTCGGGTCGACGTTGTGAACCTCGCGTCGAAGCGCGTTGACGAGCCCACCGGCCGGCTGGCCGCCGCGCGGCTTCACGATGACGGTGGCGAACTGACTCACAAGTGGCGCCGGCAGCGCGGGACCGGACGCGGGGGAGTAGAACGGCACGTAGAATCCGGAATCGTCCACATTCGGATTGTTGAACGGCCCGAGCATGCGGATCGTGGTCGCCACGCCAACAATGGTGCGCCACGGTCCGGCCTGCAGGCCGTTGGCGTCCACACTGCGGAATCGGCGTCCGAGGGCGCTTTCGCCCTTGAAATGCTTCGCCGCGAACGCGCCGTTGACGATGGCCACCGGAAGCCGCGAGTCGAGGTCGTCGGCCGTGAACGTGCGCCCCTCGAGGAGCCGCTGGCCGGTGACGTCGAAGAATCCGCCGGTGATCTGTTCGAAGTTGGCGTTCGGGCGGTCGCGCTTTTCCCTGTAGACGCGACCCTCGAGCTCGATCGGACTGCTGCCGGAAAACACCATGCGGAAGCGGTTCGTCAGTGCCACGGCGTCGAATTCGGCGTCGCTCCCGAGCGCGCGGACCACGCGATCGTAAAACAGCTTGCGGCTCTCTTGCGACGGATAGTCGCCGTCCATCAAACCCATCCGCGCGGACAGGATGCCGCCCGTGTCGTACCCGTAGTCGATCGTCTGCTGCTTGAGAAGCGATCGGAGCTGGAGCAGCGATCCGATCAGCAGGACGCACGTCACGACAATCTGGAACACGACGAGGCCGCGCGTCACCAGGTTGATCCCGCGGCTGGTCGTGCCGCGGCCGCCTTCCTTGAGCACGCCGACGACATTGGCCCTCGACGACATCCACGCCGGGAGCAGCCCCGAGGCGACGGCGGCGACGAGCATGGCGCCGACCGTGAACGACAGCACCGGCACGTCGATGTCGAAGGTGATCCACGTCGGCGGCGCGTTGTCGAGATTCCGGACGGCCGCCGACAGCCAGCCGACCGACAGGTACGCGAGGCCGATGCCCGCGGCGGTGCCGATGCTGGCGACGAGCAGGCTCTCCGTCAGCATCTGCCGAATCAGACGGATGCGGGTGGCGCCGAGCGACGATCGAATCGCCAACTCCTTCGCGCGGAGCGTCGCGCGCGCGAACTGCATGTTCATCACGTTGACGCAGGCGATCAGCAGCACGCCGACGCAGAATCCCAACATCGTCAGGAGCGTGCCGCGCAGCGGCCGTGGCGTGAACGTCTCGAGCAGCGGCTGCACCTGCGCCACGTTGAACTGTTTGTTGGTGTCCGGGTAGGCCGCAGCGAAGCGCTTGGCGAACGCCGCGAATTCGAGATTGGCCTGATCCACGGAGACGCTGCGTTTGATCGCGCCAACGACGGCCGGGTTGACGTTGCGCGGGTCGTTCCGAGCCCGCACGGGAAATTCACTGTAGAGCGGGATCCACAGCTCCTCGTTCGTGGGGAAGGCGAACCCCTTCGGCATCACGCCGATGATCTCCGCCGGCGTGCCGTTGATGCGGATGGTCTGGCCGATGATGCCGGACGAGCCGCCGAAATCGCGCTGCCAGACGCCGTAGCCGATGATCGCCACTTTGCCGGCGCCGGGCACGTTGTCGGCCGCCGTGAAATCGCGCCCCATCATCGGCGCTACGCCCAGAATGCGCAGGAAATTCTCGGTGGTATACGCGCCGGTGTATCGCCGCGGCGTGCCGTTGACGGTCGCGTTGACCGTCGAGCCGTTGAGGTACGCGGCCAGCATGTCGAAGGATTTCTGCTCCGGCAGGAATTCTTCGTAGTCCATCGACGACACCGATCCATTGAACCCGAAGAAGCTGGCGCTGCTCGGATCGATGAAGGTGACGCTCATCATCCGGCTGGCATTCGGAAATCCGAACCCGCGGAGCATCACGCCGTTGACGACGCTGAACATCGTCGTGACGCCGCAGATGCCCAGGGCCAGCACCGTGACCGCCAGGGCACAGAAGGATTTCTCCTTGACCAGCACGCGCAGGCCCAGGCGGAGGTCGCGGCGGAAGGTTTCGGCAATCATGCGCCTGATTAGACGGCGGGCCACAGCGTTCTGTTCGACGGCGCAGCGGCCGTTCTCGCCTCGGATCGGTGCAGCGCGAAGGCTTCAACGGCCGTTCTCGCCTCGGATCGGTATAGCGCGAAGGCTTCAGCGGCCGTTCTCCCTCGGATCGGTGTAGCGCGAAGGCTTCAGCGGCCGTTCATGCCTCGGATCGGTGTAGCGCGAAGGCTTCAGCGGCCGTTCATGCCTCGGATCGGTGTAGCGCGAAGGCTTCAGCGGCCGTTCATGCCTCGGATCGGTGTAGCGCGAAGGCTTTAGCCGAGCGCCGCCTCGAGTCGAAACGCGACAGCCCGACTATCGCCAGAGAGCACGGCAGTAGCCTCTGCGGTGGCCGCTGCCATCCTGCTGTCCTGACCGTGCATCTCGTCAGCGAGTCTCTCGAAGCTGGGTCGCCAGGTACCAGTGGTTCCCGAACGCATCCCTCACGCTCGCGGTCCGGTCTCCGTACGGCTGGTCTGCCGGCTCGTCGACCGACACCGCTCCAGCTTCGAGGGCACGGCGGTACGCGGCGTCCGCGCTTGGCACATACAGATAGAACATCGTCTGCAGCGGTTGATACGGACCTTGCGCTTCGCCCATCTCCACCACGGAGTCGCCGATCGTCACGCGCGCGTGATGCACGACACCGTCCGGCGACGCGTACTTTTCGACATCCGACGCGCCAAAGGCCCGCCCCATGAACGCGATCACCGGCTCGGCACGCCGGGGATGCAGATAGACGTTCACCGTGTGAAGACCGGCCGGGACATGGTGGTCACCTGTCGCCGTCGCGATGTACCACGTGTTGCCGGTGCGATCTTTCACACCCGCGCCCCGCTCGCCGTACTCCTGGTCGGCCGGCACGCTAATCGACGTCGCGCCGGCGTCGAGCGCGCGTTGATACGCGGCGTCGACATCTGTGACGTAGACGTGCAGCGCCGTCGGCATCGGCGTGCCGCGGAACGGCACGCCGGGACCACCGCCGCCAATCATCAGCATCGAGTCGCCGATGCGCACCTCGACGTGGATGCTGCCCGCCGATCCTGTGGAACGATGGATCTCCTCGGCGCCGAACACACGGTGAGTGAACTCGACGAGCGCCGGCGCGTCGCCGACGACGAGATACGGCGTTACTGTGCGAAAGCCTTTCGGCCTGAAAGCGGACGTCTCGCGAGGTGCCTGCTGCGCTTCCATCGCGGCCATGCGCCGCTGCATCTCGTCCACCGACATTTCTTCTTTGCGCGTCGCGATGTTCCAGCCGTAGCCGAACGGATCGGCGACATAGCCGGAGCGATCGCCGTAGAACTGATCGCTCACTGGCGTGACGAGCCGGGCGCCCGCCGCCACCGCTTGCGCGACGGACGCATCCGCGTCGTCCACGTAGAGGTGCATCGCTGCCGGCGAGCCGCCAAGCGTTTCCGGGCCTGGGAATCCGTACTCTGGTGCTTCTTCGCCGACCATCACGATCGAGTTACCGATCGCGAGCTCAGCATGGGCGATCGTGCCGTGCGCCGTGAAGCGCATCAGCTCGCGCGCACCGAAAGCCTTCTTGTAGAATTCGATCGCTGCGGCGGCGTTGCGCACGCGCAGCCGCGGCGCCGCGGTCTGCCGGACGGCGGCGACCGGTTCCTGGGTGACAGTCATGTTCGTTCCTCCTTGCAAATCGACTTTGAGTTGTGACCGGAACGACGGCCTGGGAAGATCACGCAGCGCGCGCGCGAGCGACACCAACGGCTCGATATCGCGCTCCACCGGCACGTCTGGCGTGGCGAGCACGGCGCGAATCGCGTCGTCCAATCGATCGACGAGAGTGCGCTCAGACATCGGCGCCCTCCATCCGCGTGCGAAGGCTCTGCAGCGCGCGGAACTGGAGCTGTTTGATCGCGCCTTCGGTCTTGTCGAGGCGCTCGGCAATGTCGCGGATGCTCCGTTGCTCCACAAAACGCTCGACGATGACGCGGCGCTGGTCGGCCGGCAGCTCGTTGACGAAATGAAAAAGGTCGGCTCGTCGATCGCAGGCATCCGCCTCGGCTGCGACGCTGGGCTCTGGCGCCGCAGCGGCAACGGGCACCTCGCGGCCGAGGTGCCGGAATCGATCGGCAACCGCATTGGCGGCAATGCGAAGCAGCCACGCGCCAAACGGCGCGCCCCGCCATTGAAACGCCGGGAGCGCCGCCAGCGCGCGATGAAACACGTCGGCTGTGACGTCTTCGGCGACGGTGCGATCGCGCACGCGGTGCGCGACGAAGGCGTAGACTCGCTCGAAATGCCGTTCGTACAGCTCCCCGAACTTCGCCGGATCGCTCTGCGCGGCTTCAATCTGAAGGCGCTCGTCGACATCCATACGCTCCGCTGAGTATATAAACGACCGGGCGGGCAAAAGGTTACGAAGGCTCGAACGGCCCCAACTATTGCCGCTCAGCACTCGTCCAATGCCTTGATGTCGAACCTGAAACTTGCCTTCCGCCGGCTGCTGAACACGCCCTTCGTCAGCCTGGTGGCGATCCTCTCGCTGGCGCTCGGCATTGGCGCGAACGCGGCGATCTTCTCGCTGTTCGACCAGATGCTGCTGGCCCCGCTGCCCGTGCAGGAGCCCGATCGGGTGGTGAATCTCGGGGCGCCGGGGCCGAAGCCCGGCAGCCAGTCGTGCAGCCGTGCGGGCGACTGCGACGTTGTCTTCAGCTACCCGATGTTTCGCGACCTCGAGAAGGCGTCGACGGCCTTCTCAGGCATCGCCGCGCACGTGGAGTTCGACGCCAATGTGGCGTATCGCGGCCAGACGTCCAGCAGCGACGGGATGCTGGTGTCGGGATTGTACTTTCCGGTGCTCGGACTGCGTCCGGCTCTCGGGCGCCTCTTCGGTCCGGACGACGACACGACTATCGGGGGGCATTTCGTCGTGGCCCTGAGCTACGCGTACTGGGCGACGAGGCTGGGTGCGAGCGCCGCTGTCCTGAACGAGCCGATCATCGTCAACGGCCAGTCGATGACGATCGTCGGCGTCGCACCGCGAGGCTTCGACGGAACCACGCTCGGCACGCGGCCCGCGCTGTTCGTGCCGGTCACGATGCGCGGCCTGATGATGCCCGGCTGGAAGGGCTTCGACAACCGCCGCAGCTACTGGATGTACCTGTTCGCGCGACTGAAGCCGGGCGCCACGATCGACCAGGCGCGCACGGCGATCAATGTGCCGTATCACGGCATTGTCAACGACGTCGAGGCACCGCTCCAAAAAGGCATGAGCGAGCAGACCCTGGCGAAGTTTCGCGCGAAGCAGGTGACGATGGAGGAGGGACAGCGGGGACAGAGCTCGATGCACGCGAACGCGCGCGCACCGCTGGTGCTGCTGATGTCGATCACCGGCATCGTCCTCCTGATCGCCTGCGCGAACATTGCGAACCTGCTGCTGGCACGTGGCGCCGGGCGCGCGGCGGAGATGGCGGTGCGGCTGTCGCTCGGCGCGAGCCGCTGGCAGCTGCTGAGACAACTGCTCACCGAATCGCTGCTGCTCGCCGCGCTCGGCGGCGCGTGCAGCCTGCTCGTCGCACGCTGGACACTTGCGCTCATCGCGACGCTGTTGCCGGCACAGGCGGCCGCCACGCTCGATTTCTCGCTGCACAGACTGATCCTGGTGTTTGCCGGCGCCATGTCGCTCGGCACCGGCGTCCTGTTCGGCCTCTTCCCGGCGCTGCACAGCACACGGCCCGATCTGATTGCGACGATCAAAGGCGCCGCCGGTCAGCCGTCGGGATCGCGCTCGGCCGCCCGTTTCCGCACGTCGCTGGTCACTGCGCAGGTCGCGCTCTCGACGCTGCTGCTGATTTCAGCCGGCCTCTTCGTCAAGAGTCTGATGAACGTCAGCCGCGTCGATCTCGGGCTGAAGATCGACAACGTCGTGACGTTCGGGATCGCGCCGGAGTTGAACGGCTACGATCCAGCGCGCACGCGCGCGCTGTTCGCCCGCGCGGAAGAGGCGCTCGCCGCGGTCCCCGGCGTGTCGGCGGTCTCGGCGGCCACCGTGCCGCTCCTCGCGGGGAGCAACTGGGGCAACAACGTGAGCGTCCAGGGCTTTGTGAAAGGCCCCGACACCGACGCCAACTCGCGCGCCAACGAGGTCGGGCCGGGCTACTTCCGGACGCTCGGCGAGCCGCTCGTCGCCGGCCGCGAGTTCACCGCAGCTGATGCGGTCGGTTCGCCGAAGGTCGCGATCGTCAACGAGGCGTTCGCGAAGAAATTCAATCTCGGACGCGACGCGGTCGGCAAGCGCATGTCGAATGGCGGAGCATCCGACGGCGCGGACACGCTCGACACCGAGATCGTCGGCCTTGTGCAGAACGCCAAGTACAGCGACGTGAAGCAGGTGATCCCGCCGCTGTTCTTCCGGCCGTACCGGCAGGACGAGCGCATCGGCCGCATCAGCTTCTACGTCCGCACCGCCGCGGATCCCGCGCAATTGCTGCGCGCCATTCCGGGTGTTGTCGGGCGGCTCGATCCGAATCTGCCGGTCGTCGAGCTGAAGACGCTGCCGCAGCAGGTGCAGGACAACGTGTTCCTCGATCGCATGATCAGCACGCTGGCGGGCGCGTTTGCGGCGCTGGCCACGTTGCTCGCGGCCATTGGGCTCTATGGCGTGCTCGCCTACACGGTCGCGCAGCGGACGCGGGAGATCGGTCTCCGGATGGCACTGGGCGCGGACGGCCGGCGCGTGCGCGGCATGGTGCTCGCGCAAGTCGCGCGCATGACGATGGTGGGCGGTGTCGCCGGCGTTGCGGTGGCGCTGGGTCTCGGCCATTACGCGCGATCGCTGCTGTTCGAGCTCCAGGAATACGACCCGATGGTCGTCGTCGCGGCGACGGCCGCGCTGGCGCTGGTGGCGCTCGGCGCGGCGTACATTCCCGCGCTGCGCGCCTCGCGCGTCGACCCGATGCACGCGCTGCGGTATGAATAGGGATTCGGGATTCGGGATTCGCGGGCGGCGTTGTTTATCACGAAGTACAAATTCCTCTTCGTGACCTCCGTGTTCTTCGTGCCTTCGTGATGAGGAGACGGGATTCGGGACTAGGGACTAGGGATTGGACGCGTGCTCCAGCAGTCGGCGGGCGATGACGAGGCGCTGGATCTCGTTCGTGCCGCCGCCGATGATCAGTAGCGGTGCGTCGCGGTAAAAGCGCTCGACAGGGAAGTCGGTGGAGTAGCCGTTCGCGCCGAGGACGCGCATGGCGTCGAGCGAAGCCTCCTGAGCGGTCTCGGTCGCGAACAGCTTGGCCATGCCGGCCTCCAGATCGCAGCGCTCGCCGCGATCCTTCTTCGCCGCCGCAAACCGCGTCAGCTGGCGCGCCGCCTCGATCTTCGTCGCCATGGACGCCAGCAGCAGCTGAATCGCCTGATGCTCGGCGATCGGCTTGCCGAACGTGCGCCGGACCTGCGCGTACTTCACGGCTTCTTCGAGCGCCGCGCGCGCCAGGCCGACGCCGCGCGCCGCCACGTTGATGCGCTCCGCCTCCAGCCCCGTCATCACGTGCCGGAGCCCATGGCCCTCCTCCTGTCCGATCAGATTCGCCGCCGGCACCCGACAGTCGTCGAACAGCACTTCGCACGTCTCGATGCCCTTGTATCCCAGCTTGTCGATGTCGCGCGACACGCGCACGCCCGCGCCTTTTTCGACGATGAACGCGCTGAGCTTCTCCGGGCCGGTTTTCGCGAGCACGACGAACACCTCGCCGTGGCGCGCGTTGGTGATCCACATCTTCGATCCGTTGAGGATGTAATCGCCGCCATCGCGCACCGCCGTCGTGCGAATGGCCTTCAAGTCGCTGCCGGCGTGCGGCTCGGTGAGCGCAAGCGCGCCTCGCTTCGCCGCCGAGGCGAGCATCGGCAGGAACCGCTGCTTCTGCTCATCGGTGCCGTGATGGGCGATGACGTCGCAGATCACCAGATGCGTCCCGAGCACGCCGGCCACGCTCATCCACCCGCGCGCGAGTTCTTCGAAGATCTCCGCATACAGCGTCGCGCCGAGCGCCGTGCCGCCGTACGCCTCGGGCACGTTGATGCCGAACAGTCCAATCTCCTTCATCCGCTCGACCAGCGCCGCCGGGTACTCGTTGCGATGTTCGAGCGCGCTGGCGGTCGGCACGATCTCGCGATCGACGAACGTCTTGACGGTGGAGAGAATGAGATCGCGCTCGAGCATGGGCCGGCGCATTGTATCCTGTCAGGATGACCATTGGCTTCATCGGCCTCGGACGCATGGGACGTCCGATGGCATCGAACCTGTGCCGCAAGAGCTTCAATCTGATCGTGCACGACGTGAACCCGGTGCCGGTTCGCGACCTGGTCGCGCTGAGCGCGCGCGCGGCCAACAATACCGCCGACGTCGCGTCGGCCAGCGACATCGTCCTGACCATGTTGCCGAATTCTGCGATCGTGGAAGAGATCGTCCTCGGCTCCAATGGGGTACTCGCCCACGCGAAAGCCGGCACACTGATCGTCGACATGAGCACGATCGATCCGCTGGTGACCGATCGCCTCGCGCAGGCGGCGATCGATCGAGGCTGCACGTTCGTCGATGCGCCGGTCGGCCGCCTCGCGAGCCACGCCGATCGCGGCGAGTGCCTGTTCATGGTGGGCGCCTCGGACGCCGATTTCGCACGTGTCAAGCCGTTGTTCGACGCGATGGGCACTACGATTCACCACTGCGGTGCGCCTGGCGCCGGCATGCGCACGAAGCTGGTGAACAACTACCTTGCGATCGTCTCGTGCCAGCTCAACGCGGAGGCGCTGGCGCTGTGCCAGCGCTTCGGCCTCTCGCTTTCGCATACGCTTGATGTGCTCTACGGCACGACGGCGACCAACGGCCAGCTCAAGATCGCGTGGCCGGCCAAGGTCCTGGCGGGCGACACGGCTCCCGGGTTCACCATCGACCTGGCGCATAAGGATCTGACCCTTATCCTGGAAGCCGCCAATGCGGCGCAGGTGCCGATGGCGGTCGGCGCCGCCGCGCGTGAGGCGTTTACGTCAGCGCGCAGCCGCGGCTACGGCAGCCAGGATTTCTCCGCGATGGTCGACGCGCTGTGCGACCTCGCTCATATCAGCAAACCGAGGCTTTCATGATTGCTTTTCCGAATGTAATCGACGGGCAGACCAGTGACGCGGGCGAGCGCGTTCCCAATATCAACCCCTCCAATCTCCAGGACGTAATCGGCGATTTCGCCGTTGCGACGCGGGCTGACGTCCACGCGGCGATCGCGGCCGCGCGCCGCGCCTTTGCGGCCTGGTCGCACAGCAGCCCGCAGCTGCGCTTCGACATCCTCGATCGCGCCGGCACCGAGATCCTCGCGCGCAAAGACGAGCTCGGCCGCATGCTCGCGCGTGAGAACGGCAAGCCGCTGATGGAAGGCGTCGGCGAAGCGGGGCGCGCCGGCGCCATCGTCAAGTTCTTCGCCGGCGAGGCGCTGCGTAACGCGGGCGAGAAGTTCGACTCCACGCGTCCCGGCGTCGAGGTCGAGATCACCCGCGAGCCGCTCGGCGTCGTCGGACTGATCACGCCGTGGAATTTTCCGCTCGCAATTCCGGCGTGGAAGATCGCGCCGGCCCTGGCGTACGGCAACACCGTCGTGCTGAAGCCGTCGGAAATCGTGCCGGCGTCGCCCTGGCTGCTCGTGGACATCTTTCAACGTGCCGGTCTGCCCGCGGGCGTCCTGAACATCGTCCAGGGAGCCGGAGCGTCGGTCGGCGCCGCGCTCGCCAGCTCGCCGGACATCGACGCGATCAGCTTCACCGGGTCGCAGGCGGTCGGCCGCTCGGTCGCTGCGGCGGCGGTCGCCAACGGCACGCGCGTGCAGCTCGAAATGGGCGGCAAGAATCCGCTCATCGTGCTCGACGATGCGGATCTGAAGGTGGCCGTGTCGTGCGCGATCAACGGCGCGTTCTTCGGCACGGGCCAGCGCTGCACGGCATCCAGCCGTCTGATTGTGACCGACGGCATTCACGACCGCTTCCTCGACGCCATGGTCGAGCGGATGTCGACACTGATCGTCGACGATGCCCTGAAGCCTGGAACGGAGATCGGTCCCGTGGTCGATCAGCGTCAGCTCGACAAGAACATGAAGTACCTGCAGATCGGCCGCGACGAGGGCGCGCGGCTGGTCACCGGGGGCGAGCGGCTCGCCCGGGCAACCGACGGGTTCTACATGGCGCCGGCGATCTTCGCGGAGTCGACGCCGGCGATGCGCATCAACCAGGAAGAGATCTTCGGACCGATCGCGGCGGTCATCCGCGTGAAGGACTACGAGGAAGCGCTCGCGATCGCCAACGACACGACGTTTGGCCTCTCGGCCGGCATCTGCACGACGTCGTTGAAGGCGGCGAGCCATTTCAAGCGGCACGCGCAGAGCGGACTGGTGATGGTCAACCTGCCGACCGCGGGCCTCGATTACCACGTCCCGTTCGGCGGCCGGAAAAAATCCAGCTACGGACCGCGCGAGCAGGGCGGCTACGCGAAAGAGTTCTACACGATCGTGAAGACCGCGTATGTCGCCCCGTAAGGCTGCGGCGGCGGCGCCGGGCGAGCAGTGGACGGTCGCCGGCGCCGAGGCGGATCTGCGGCTCGACAAATTTCTGGCGGCGGCCGATCGGCTGGCCTCTCGCGGACGCGCGTTCACGGCGCTCGAGCGGGGCAAAGTCTTCGTCAACGGCGTCGAGGTCGGAAAGGGGGACGCCGCGCGGCGGCTCGCTGACGGCGATGCCGTGCGCGTCTGGATGGACCGGCCGGGCAGTTCGAAGCCGGCAACCTCCGGCGGAAAGATCCGCGACCTTCACATCATCTACGAAGACGAGGCGCTGATCGTCGTGAACAAGCCGGCGGGACTTCTGGCCGTGCCGCTCGAGCGGCGCGCGGACGCTTCGTCAGTCTACGATCAGATCGAAGCGCACTTTCGACCGCGAGGGAAGCGGCGTCCGTTCATCGTCCATCGCATCGACCGCGACACGTCGGGGCTGGTCGTGTTTGCGAAAAACGGCGGCGCGCAGGAGCGGCTCAAGCAGCAGTTCAAGCGGCGCGAGCCGGAGCGCGTGTATCTCGCCGTGGTGTACGGCGAGCCCTCTCCGCCGCGGGGCACGTGGCACGACACGCTCGTGTGGGATCAGCGCGCGCTGATTCAGAAGGAAACGCACCCGGACGACCCGCGCGGGAAGGAGGCGATCGCCGACTACCAGGTGCTCGAGGCGTTCGCCGGCGCGTCGCTGATCGAAGTGCGCCTGCGCACCGGGAAGCGCAATCAGATCCGGTTGCAAGCCCGGTTGCGCGGCCACACGCTGGTTGGGGAGGAGCGCTACGTCTTCGGACCACAGACCCTGCGTCCGATCGTGTTCGGCCGCCAGGCGCTGCACGCCGCGCGGCTGGCATTTCTTCATCCCGATGACGGACAGCCGCTCGACTTCGAAGCTCCGCTGCCTGCCGATCTCGCCGACCTGATCGAACGGCTGCGCCGCCAGCGCTGACTGGATCGGCAAGGCGGAGCGCTTCAGTTGCGGATTGCGGTTCCGGCTCACCGCTATAGGTCCGGCTGTAGCCGGACGCGACTTCCGGGCTCAAGCCGGACATTCTGCCCGCTAAAGCCGGACCCAGGGCGGCCGGCGGTTTAGGACACCATCAAGTCCAGTGTCCGCCGCACGAAGCGGTCGTCGTCCGCGCGGGCCATCAGTCCCGCCCGTTCCAGTCCTTCCAGCACAGCCAAACAGATCGCTTTGCTCAAGCCGGTCGCCTCCGCGACATCGGCCGCGCGCACGTCATCGCCGGCGCGCATATCGAGCAGCAGATGCTGCAACCGATCGAATCCCTCGTCCTTGCTCACCGCAATAGTCCCCATGGCCAAACCCAGTTGTGATGCAAAGGCAAACAGCAACGGGCGTACCACGAACGCATCGACTGCAATTTCGTGCAATCAAAGGATTCCGGCTCGGCCGCGATATCTGTCGGCGTGTGTTCGCAGTGATTTCTGACAGGCCGCAGTGAAGAATCTACAGTACACGCTATACTTACGCGAGACCCCCACAATACCAATGGCTACTTGTCCGCGATGCATGGGCGCGCTGACCGAGAACCATCGGTGCCCGCGCGGGATGTTCAGCCGCGTGACCGATGCCTTGACGACGGTTGCCATCGGCGGCCTGTTGGGGGCGGTATTCACGTTCGCCATCGACGAACAGCCACCGGGCGCCCTCATCCTCGCGGCCGCGGCGCTCGGCGCAGTCCTCGCCTCCGCCGTTCGCCAGGCCATCGGCGGCGGACGCATTTAACAGTCTTCCAGCGTCACGAACAATAGCGGCGCACCATTCCCAACAGCAGATCGAGATCGATCGGCTTGGAGAGCGTGTCCACAGCGCCCAGTGCGCGCGCCCGCTGCTCAGCGTCGGTCGCGCCGGACATGACGACCACCGGCACGTTGGCGACGGTCGGATCGCCCAACTGCGCGCGGCGGAACTCGCCGCCGCTCAGGCGCGGCATCTTCAGGTCGAGCAGGATCAGACAGGGCACCTCAGGTGCGCGGTGGCGAACAGTGCGCAGCAGGTGGAGTGCCTCGAGCCCGTCCTCGGCGGTCACCGCATGGAACCCGGCGGTGGCGAGCAGCGTCGCGAGCATCTCGCGCGTGTCAGGATCGTCCTCGACGATGAGCACGTTGGCGGTGGACGCAGAGGGCATCATGTAGATGGCGTAATCAAGTCCCGTGCCGCCTCGACAGTACGGAAAATTCGCCAGCAGTGGCGAGCGGCCGACAAATCATGTCATGTTTCTACACAATGGCTGATGCGTCTGCAACGCTTTCCTACGCCGATTTTCTGAAGGTCGACATCCGCGTGGGGCGGATCATCGACGTGCAGGAGTTTCCCGAAGCGCGCAAGCCGGCTTACAAGTTGACGATCGATTTCGGGCCGGCGCTCGGCGTCCGGAAGTCGTCGGCGCAGCTGACGAAGCATTACGCCAAGGCCGATCTCGAGAATCGCCTCGTGGTCGCCGTCGTGAATTTCCCGCCGAAACAGATCGGACCCTATCGCTCCGAGGTACTGACCCTCGGCGTGCCCGACCCGGACGGCGAGGTGGTGCTGCTCGCGCCGCAGCAGGATGTGCCGCTCGGCGGGCGGATGTTTTGAAGGGGCGCGCTCCATAGACGCTCGGCTGAAGCCTTCGCGCTACAACGGAGCGTTCACGCGGCGCGGCGCCGCGGGGAACGCGTAGAGCGGACCAGGCGCGCGATCGACACGATCGCGAGTGCCGTGGCGGCCGCGATGCAGCCGATAACGATGGCGTGAAAGAGGTCGGAATCGAGCCACGCGATGATGTGCCGGCCGTAGATCACCGCGAGGCCCGCTTCCAGGCCGAACCGCGCAAGGCGGCAGACCGTGAGCGTGACGAAGAACGTCGACGCCTTCACTTCGAGCGCGCCGGCCGCGAGCACGAACGGCGTGAAGGGAAACGGCGGCGGAATCAGATCGAGGGCGGCGAGCGCGATCGCTCCGCCGCGTTTGATTTTCTTGTGAACGCGCGCCAGTCGCGCGGGCGTGACATAGCGGTCGAGCCCGTTCTCGCCGATCGTGGCGCCCATCCAGAACGTGAGAGCGGCGCCGGCGATCGATCCGGCGGTGGCGAGGAGCGGTACCACCCAGGCCAGCCCGTGCAGGCGCGCCGCGAGGATGATCACCGCGCCGTCAATGCCGAACGGCAGCGAAAAGAAGAGCGTCGAGTCGAGCGCGGCGAGGACGACGACGCCGATCGGCGAGGTAAAGAGCCCGATCAGCCACTGGCTCCACGACTGGATCATCGTCCCGTTGAGTTGAAGCAAAGGGAAGGCCACGCGGAAAAGGGGCCGTACCCCTTTTTCACGCCGTCGTTTGGAGAAAAAGGGTACGGCCCCTTTAGACCGGCAGGCGCAAATACGCGCGGCAGCCGGTGCGGTCGACGCGATTCTCGAGTGTCAGCGTCCCGCCGTGCGCTTCCGCGATTTGCCGGCTGAGCACGAGGCCGATGCCCGATCCGCCCGGCTTCGTGGTGAAGAACGGCACGAAGAGATTTGACGCATTCGGCAGACCTGGCCCCTCATCGTCGATCCAGAGATCGCAGCTGCGGCCGTCGCGCCGCCAGCTGACGCCGACGCCGCCGCCCATCTGCAGCGCAGCATCGACCGCGTTGTGCAGCACATTGATCAGCAGCTGCTCGAGCTGATCCGGATCGGCGTGAATCGTGAGATCCGGCCCGCCGTCGATGCGGATGGGCAGCCGCGTTTCGACGCCGGCGACCCGCCGGACGAGCGCGGCGAGGTTGACGCCGTCGCGCCGCGGAGCGGGCAGCTTCGCGAGGCGCGCGTAGGCGGTCGTGAACCGGCTGAGCGAGTCGGACCGCGCGGCGATCACCGCCAGGCCCCGGCGCAGGTCATCGCTCCAGTCGTCGGGCATCGTGTCGCGTGCGAGCATCGACTCGAGGCTGCCGGCGATCGATTTGATCGGCGCGAGCGAGTTGTTGATCTCGTGGCCGATGACGCGAATCAAGCGCTGCCACGCCTGCCGCTCTTCGTCGCGCAGCGGCCGGCTGACGTCGGCGAGCACGAGCAGCTGGTGCGGGCGACCGTCCTGGCGGAAGGTCGTCCGCCGCACCTCCCATCGGCCCGATCCGCCCGGGAACGCGACGTCTTCGATGCGCGGCGACGGCCCGTCGAGGCACGGCGCCAGGCCGAGCTCCTTCGCCAGGCGTCCGAGCAGCTGCTCGGCCGGCTGCCCGAGCAGCCGCTCGCCGGCGCGGTTCACGAGCCGCAGCGTCCGTCCGCCGTCGAAGGTGAACACGGCGACGTCGATCTCCACCATCACCGTCTGCAGGAGGGCGCTCGCTTCGAGTGCGCCGAGCCGCTGATCGTGCAGCGTCGACGCGAGGACGTTGACCTCCATCATCACCGCGCCGAGCGGATCGTCGCTCGGTGCGCCGCGGGTGGCCGCGCCGCGGGCGCGGATGGAGAAGTCGCTCTCGCGCAGCGCCGCCAGCAGGTTCGACAGGGTCTGCAGCGGCAGTACCACGCGATTGCGCACACTGAATGAGCAGCCGGCCCAGACGCCGACGATGAAGACGGTCAGCGTCCACTGCACTTTCGGTGTGTGGTCGCCGGTCCAGAGAAAGATGAGGGCGACGAGCGCCGCCGGCAGACCTGCGGCAAGCGCGAGCAGCAGGATGCGTTGATCGAAGCGCAGGCGCGAACGCGGACGGGCGGAAATTGAATCGAGCGCGAACGGGGGCTCTTCAGCCAATTTACATTTGAGAATCAGGAATCAGGAATTCGTGTTCGCCAGAATGCGTGGCCAACGCCCCATTCCTAATTTCCAACTGTAAATTGTAACTTCTTCAGAGTCCGTAGCGCTGCAAACGACGATACAGCGCGCTGCGGCTCAAGCCGAGCGCCTTGGCTGCCTGGCTCACGTTGCCGTCGAAGCGCGCCATGGCCTTCTTGATCAGGAAGCCTTCGACCTCTTCGAGGCTCATGTCCTCCACGCGCGAGCTTTGCTCGCGCTCCGAGCGCAGCCCGAGCTCGCCGAGGCGAATCACCGGCGTCTGCGCCATGAGCACGGCTCGCTCGATCGCGTGATCGAGCTCGCGGATGTTGCCCGGCCACGGGTGAGCGAGCAGCGCCTGCATCGCCGCCGGCTCGAACGCCGTCAGGCTCTTGCGGTATCGCTGCGCGTGCTGCTTGAGAAAGTGCGACGCCAGCGCGGGAATGTCCTCGCGCCGATCGCGCAACGCGGGCAGCCGGATCTCGATCGTGTTCAGGCGGAACAGCAGATCCTGGCGGAACCGTCCGCTGGCCACTTCTTCGCCGAGGTTCGCATTCGTGGCGGAGACGATGCGGACGCTCACCTGGCGCGTGCGCGACGATCCGACCCGCTCGAAATCGCCCGTTTCCAGCACGCGCAGCAGCTTGGGCTGCAGGTTCAGCGGCACGTTCGCGATCTCGTCGAGGAACAGCGTGCCGCCGTCGGCGAGCTCGAAGCGGCCGACACGGTCAGTCTTCGCATCTGTGAAGGCGCCCTTCACGTGGCCGAACAGCTCGCTTTCGAAGAGGCCCTCCGACAGCCCGCCCGCGTTCACGGTCACCAGCCCTTTGCCGGCGCGGCCAGACACGGCGTGAATCGCCTGCGCGACAGTGCCTTTGCCGGTGCCATTCTCGCCGGTGATGAGCACGTTGGCTTCCGACGGCCCGACGCGATGAATCAGCTCGAGCACCGGGCGCATCGAGGCGGCGTCCGCGATGAGCAGCGGACGAGTATCAGGCTTCAGCGATCGGTTCTCGGCCTCGAGCCGCTGCTGGAGCCGCAGCGCGCGTGCCAGTTCCACCTGGGTACGCACAATCGTCAGCAGGCGCGCGTTCTCCCATGGCTTCTGCACGAAGTCGCGCGCGCCGCGCCGCATCGCTTCCACCGCCACCTCGACGCTGCCCCACGCGGTCATGACGACGACCGGCAGCGTGCTGTCGTGATGGCGGATCTGCGAGAGCAGGTCGAGCCCCTCCTGGCCTGACGTCGTGTCGCGTGCGTAGTTGAGGTCCATCAACACGGCGTCGAACTCGTCGGCGTCGATCGCCTCGAGAATCGCCGCCGGCGATCCGGCCGATTCGATCCGGTACCCCTCACCCTTGAGCAGCAGCCGCAGCGCTTCCAGGACATCAGCCTGATCGTCGGCGATCAGCACGCGTGGCTGTGCGGCGTCCGACCGAACAGGAGGCAGCTCAGGTCGATCGATGATGGCGTCGGGCGGCCAGCGTTGTGCTATTGCCATGGTGATCTCCGCGAAAAAAATGCGTTGCCGCTTTGGACGTCGATCGACGGCACTTGGTTTCTATGCAGGACTGAAGTCCTGCGCTACGACTTAGGCCGGCAGGACTGAAGTCCTGCGCTACGACTTAGGCCGGCAGGACTGAAGTCCTACGCGACGACTTAGTCCTCCGCCACCCAACCGTCGCGCAGCTGTATGATGCGCGTCCCGAACGAGGCGTTCACCTCCGAATGCGTCACTTGGACGATCGTCGCGCCGGCTTCGTTCAACGACCGGAACAGCTCCATGATCTCTTTGCCTTGTGCGGAGTGAAGGTTACCGGTCGGCTCGTCGGCGAGAATCACCTGCGGATTCGCGATCACCGCGCGCGCGACGCCCACGAGCTGCTGCTGACCGCCAGACAACTGATTGGGATAGAGATCCTTCTTGCCGACGATGGAGAATCGATCGAGGATGTCGGCCACCATGCTCTGGCGATCCTTCCGGCTGACGTTCCGGTAGGAGAGCGGAATCTCCAGATTCTCGTAGACCGTCAAGTTGTCGAGCAGGTGATAGCTCTGGAAGACGAAACCGATGTGCTTCTTGTGGAGCTCCGCACGCTGCTTCGGATTGAGGCGGTGCACGGGCTGATCCATGAAGTAGTACTCGCCCGACCACGCGCTGTCGTGCATCCCGAGAATGTGGAGCAGCGTCGACTTGCCAGCGCCGGACGGCCCCATGATCGAGACGAACTCGCCTTCCTTGATGTCCACGTTCACACGGCGGAGCACGTAGGTGCGCCCCACACCATGGGGATACGACTTCTCGACGTTTCGCAGCGAAATCAGCATCAGTCAGCCCTCAGAGCCGTCATCGGATCGACGCGGGTTGCGCGTCGTGCAGGAAGATACGCCGCGGCGCAGACGACGCCGGCGAGCACCGCGCAGACACCGCCAAACGTCGCCGGGTCGGCCGTGCCGACGCCGAACAGGAGCGAATGCAACACGCGCGTCGCCGCCAGCGCACCGGCCAGACCGAGGCCGATCCCGACGGCGCCGAGCGCCAGCGCCTGAGCCGCGACAAGCGATCGTACATCGGCCACCTGTGCGCCGAGCGCCATGCGGATGCCGATCTCGCGCTGCCGCTGCGCCACGTGATGAGACATGATGCCGTACAACCCGAACCCGGCGAGCAGCAGCGCCAGGCCGGCGAAGCTGCCGATCAGGGCCGCGGTGAAGCGGGACGTCGCCGTCGCGTGGTTGACGTACGTGGTCAGGAGCTTCACCTCCGGCGGCGCCAGCATCGGATCGATCGCCGGAACGGCCGCGCGCAGCGCACTGCTGACGCCTGCGGCGTCGCCAGCCGTTCGCGCGACGGCCGACATGAACGGCCACGGCGTCTGGGGAAACGGCGCGTACACCGCTCCGGTCACCGGCTCGACGAGCGTCGATCCCTTCACGTCTGCGACGACGCCGACGACTTCCCGCCAGCCGCTCTTGTTGTAATTGAGCTTGACGCGTTTGCCGATCGCGCCCGCTCCCGGCCAGAAGCGCTGCGCGATCGCCGCGCTGACGATCACCACGTTCGGAGACGTCTCCGCGTCGTGTTCGCCGAACGCGCGGCCCTGCAGCAGCCGGATCCGCATCGCGGCGAAGTAGTCCGGACTGACCGCGAAGAAGCGCGGGCTCGCGCCGGTGTGCGCGGTATCGTCCTCACGGCCCTCGACCGCGAAGCCGACGCCGATGCTGCTGCCGGACAGCGGCAAGGTTGTGGAAATCCCTGCCGTCGCGACGCCGGGGATCGCGAGCACCCGGTCGAGCAACCGGCGGTAGAAGGCGGTGTTCGCCGCCGCGTCCGGGTAGCGCGCCTGCGGCAGCATCAGGTCGATCGTCGCCGCATGATCGGCGACGAATCCCGGATCGACCTGCTGCAGATGGAGCAAGCTGCGGACGAGGAGACCGGCGCCGGCCAGGAGCACGAACGACAACGCGATCTCCGCGATGATGAGGGTTTGACGTACGCGTCCGCTGCGTCCGCCGCTCGACCCGCGTCCCTCATCCTTCAAGGTGTCGCCGGCCTCGGTGCGCGACGCCTGCAGCGCGGGGACCATGCCGAACGCGATCGCTGTCAGGACCGAGATCGCCAGCGTGAAGACCAGCACGGCGCCGTCGAGACGCACGGCGTGCAGCCGCGGGATGTCCACGGGGCTGGCGGCCACGAGGGCGGCCTCGCACCACGACGCGAGCAGCAGACCGGCGCCGCCGCCGACGAACGCGAGCACGGCGGCTTCGGTCAGCAGCTGCCGAACCAGACGCCCACGGCTCGCGCCGAGCGCCGTGCGGATCGCCATCTCCCGGCGCCGCGCGGTGCCGCGCGCGAGCAACAGGTTCGCGACGTTCGCGCACGCGATCAGCAGGACCAGGCCGACTGTGGCGAACAGCACGACGAGTCCGGCCTGATAGTCGCGCACCAACACGCTCTGAAGGGGCACGACGCTCACCGTGCGATTGCGATTCGATTCGGGATACTGCGCCGCCAGGCGCGCGGCGATCGTCGCGAGCTCTGCGTTCGCCTGCGAGAGGGTCGCCCCCGCGCGGAGATGACCGATGCCTCGGAGAAACGACGCACCGCGCTGATCCGCGAACTGCGCGGTCAGGCTGAGCGCGTGCGTCGGCAGCCATGCCTGCACCGGCTCGGCGTCGAAGGGAAACTCGAACGACGCGGGCATGACGCCGACAATCGTCGCCGGCTGGCCGTCGAGCGTGACGGCTCGTCCGATCACATCCTCGGCGCGGGTGAAGCGGCGCGTCCACAGCGCTTCGCTGATCACCATGAAGCGCGCGCCTCCCTTCACATCGTCCGCCGCGGTGAGCCAGCGGCCTCGCAGTGGGGAGACGCCAAGTGCTTCGAAGAAATCTCCCGCGACCGCGACGACCGGCAGCGACTCAGCCTCGCCCACACCGGTCAGCGTCGCGCCGTTTTCTGCGTACGCCGCCACGCGGTCGATCGTCTTCGCCTCCGCCCACTCGCGAACATCCGGATATGAGACGTCATCGGGCTCGCCGCGCGTCGCCACCTGCAGCGCGACCAGGTGGGATGGATCGGCGAAGGGCAGCGGCTTGAACAACACGCCGTTGACGATGCTGAAGATCGCCGTGGTGGCGCCGATGCCGAGCGCCAGGACGATCACGACGAGCGCGGTGAAGCCCGGGGCTTTGAGGAGAAATCGGAGTGCGTGGCGGAGGTCAGAGAGCATGGGGGGACAGGGCATCAGGGCTCAGGGATCAGGGCTCAGGGATCTGGGCTCAGGGAGCGAGGAAACCGAAATCAAATCCGAAAGACCCCCTGATCCCTGAGCCCCGCCCGATTACTCCGTGATCGCCATTTCCATCCGTTCCTCGACCACGCGGCCGTCGAACAGATGAATGCTCCGGTCCGCGTGGCGCGCATAGCGCGGATCGTGGGTGACCATGCAGATCGTGGCGCCGGCCTGATGCAGCTCGCGGAGCAGATCCATCACCGCTTCGCCGCTGCGTGAATCGAGGTTGCCGGTCGGCTCGTCCGCGAGCAGCATGAGCGGCTCGCCGGCGACGGCGCGAGCGACGGCCACGCGCTGCTGCTGACCGCCGGAGAGCTGGCTGGGCAGATGCTTCGCGCGGTGCGCCATGCCGACCCGCTCGAGCGCCGCTTCCGCACGCTGCTTGCGCTCGGCAGCCTTCATGCCGCGATAGGTGAGCGGCAGCTCGACGTTTTCGAAGACGGTGAGATCGCCAATCAGGTTGAAGCTCTGAAAGATGAATCCGATCTCGCGGTTCCGCACACGGGCGCGCTCGGAGGCTGGAAGCTCGGCGACCGGCCGGCTGTTGAGCAGATACTGGCCCTCGGTGGGTGAATCGAGCAGTCCGAGAATCGAGAGCAACGTGGACTTCCCGCAGCCAGACGGTCCGGCAATGGCCACGTACTCGCCTTTGCCGATTTCCATGTGGATGCCGGCCAGCGCGTGGGTCTCGACTTCGTCGGTGAAGAACACTTTCGTGACCCCGTCCAGCTTGATGATCGGCTGCATTCCGTTCTCGGCCATGTCGATCTCCTCGCAAGGGCCGACCAATGTGTCGGCCCGGTTGTGGCGGGCACGCAAGTCCGCCGCGACGGACGGCCTCGCAGGGCCGCCGCTACTTCAGCCTGATCCGGTCGAACGCGTCGTAAGCGGACATGTCGGACAAGATCACCTGATCGCCGACCTTCAATCCTGAGAGGACTTCGACCGTGTTCACCGAGCTGACGCCAAGCTTCACTTGCGTGCGCTCGGCGGTGCTGCCGTCGGCCGAGATCTTGAACAGTCCGACGACGCTCTGTTCCTGCCCGAAAGCGGGCCGACCCATGTAGAGCACGTCGTTCAGCCGTTCGAGCTCGATGGTGCCGTCGACGCTCAAGTCGGGCACCGCACCCTTCGGCAGATCGTCGGGCAGTGAGACATCCACCGTGCGGGTGCCGTTGATGACCGATGGATCGATGCGGGCGACCTTGCCTTCGACGATGCCGTTGCGGGTGTCGATCGACGCCGGCTGGCCAAGCTGGATGTCCTTGGCCTGCGTTTCCGCGATTTTGATCTCGGCTTTCAGGCGGGCCGGATTGGCCACGCGCGCCAGGTTGGTGCCCGGCGCGACCTGCTGTCCGACTTCGACCGGCACGAGCTGCAGCATGCCATCGAGGCCGGCGCGCACCTTCAATTCGTCCTTCTGCTGTTTTTTGAGCTGCAGCACGGCGCGCGCCTGATCGACGGCCGACTGCTGCACCGCGACCTGCTCCCGCGTCGAGTCCACCTTGGTGGCAAGTTGATCTTTCGCAATCTGGCTACGCACGCCGAGCTGGTCGGCATCCACCTGCGACTGCTTCAACACCAGCTCGGATACGAGTTGATCTTTGGCGAGCGCTTCGTTCATCTGCGCCTGCATCTTCGCCTTGCTGTAATCGCCTTCGATGCTGGCGGCCGTCGCCTTGGTGGCGAGCAGATCGTTCTGGAGCTGCACGCGCAGATTCGCGAGACCCGCTTCCGCGGCGGCCAGCTTCAATTGCGCATCGACGAGTTCCTGTTCGAGCTGCGGGTTACTCAACTCGAGAATCACGCTGTTGGCCTTCACCGCCGTGCCCGGCCGCAGCACGATCTTGTCGACGCGCGCCTGCGTCGTCGCCGGAATCCACTGGATGTCCTCGGGCGTCAAGGTGCCGAGCCCGCGCACCTGACGCAGCATCGGGCCCCGCTTCACGGTGTCCGGCCAGACGACCGCGCGTTCAACCGTTGGTGCGGCGGGCTTGAGCCGCGAGAGACCAACGCTGACGAGGACCACCGCGAGCAGACCGACGCCGGCGTACAGCGCCCGGCGGATCCGCTTCTGTTTAGCATTGGACGGGCGAGCAATATCCATGGTTGTTTTGTGCTTAGACGGAAGAGACGTCAAAAACGATCAGCGCTTCAACTCAGGCAAACGCCGGACCATCAGATACTGCGAGGATAAGTCATTATACTTCAATGACTTATTCATCGACATGTTTTCCTAGGCGACGCCCAAAAGTGTCCGTTCGTGGGACGAGCGAATCCCACGCGCGGGCTCGGAAGCAGGGCGGGCGGGGCTGGTCGGGCAGGAAGGGCTGGTGCGGCCTGCCCTACCCGCCCAACCTGCCTTACCTGCCCGAGAATTGAATCAGTGCCGGCTGAGCACAGCGAGGAAGGCGGTCACGATCTCCGGATCGAACTGCGCGGGGCAACAACGCAGCATCTCGGTGATCGCTTCGGCAGAATCAAACCGCGCGCGGGACTGGCGGTCCTGCGTCATCGCATCGTACGCGTCGGCGATGGCGACAATTCGACTGGCGAGCGGGATCGCGCGGCCGGCGAGCCGGCGTGGATAGCCGCCGCCGCCGAACCATTCGTGCGAAGCGAAGACGATTGGCGCCACGTCCCTGAGCGTGCGCGTGGAGGCCAGGATCGCGGCGCCGGCGTCGACGTGCCGGCGCATAATCGCATCCTCGCCGGGCGCCAACGGTGACGGCTTGGTCAGCAGGGCGCCGGGAATCGCGAGCTTGCCGATGTCGTGAAAGCGCGCCGCCGTTTGCAGGACGCCGGTCAGCTCGCCGTCGTCGCAGCCCATCTCGCGCGCCACCGAGCCGGCATAACGCGCGACGCGTTCGCTGTGCGCCGCGATGTCGGGCGTCCCTTCCCAGGCCATTGCCAGGAGCACCTCGCCTTCGTCTGCCGCGCGCTCGCTCCGGCGATCGAGCTCGCTGCACACCTGCTCGATCCGGTCCTGCAGCTCGATGGACAGCTGCGCATGCCAGCGTCCCTCGTCGAGCGTCTGCTTGCGCCAGCGGCGTCCGCGATCGACGGCGAGCGCGAAGCGATCGCGTTGGAACGGCTTGATCAAGAGGTCGGCCACCGTTCGCTCGCTGTCGTCGTCGCTGTCCAACAGCACGGCATAGGCCGTGGCGAGGACCACAGCGGTCTGCGGGTGGTCGCGTTGCAGCTGACTCGCGAGCCAGAGGCCATTGTGCCCGGGCAGCATCACGTCGATGACGGCGAGATCGTAGTGCTCGGTTCGCAGCGTAGCGAGCGCCTCGTCGGCGTCTGCCGCAGTTTTCGGACGGAGGCCGAGCGAGCTGACCCATCGGGCCATCAGATTTCGAACGGCCGGTTCGTCATCGACAATCAGAACGGACGTTATTGCAGTCATCGGCTAGCCAAGCGCGATCGCGATCAGCGCAAGATGATTGCCAGACCTCCTCGTGCAAAACACTGAGCGTACGAGCGTGAAGATGTGTTAGTGTGTGCGGACCCGCACACAGACGCACACTCCGGTCGCTGAAACCGCACAGCGGAAACCGGTGCGCGGCGCGGCGGGATCTTCGATATGCCGGGACACAAACCATCCGTTGCGCGGCCGCTGCTCCTCGTCGTCGACGACGAGCTGCCGGTCCTCAGGGTCATCGAGCGGCTGGCGGGCAAAGTGGGCTTCGACGTCGTCACCTGCGCCAGCGGGTCCGAAGCGCTGCGCGCGCTGATGCGCAAGCCGGCCGATCTGGCGATGATCGATCTCCGCATGCCCGATGTGAACGGCCTCGATCTGCTCCGGCAGATCCGCACTTCGGTGCCCAGCTGCGAAGTGATTCTGATGACGGCGTACGCGGCGGTCGACAGCGCCGTGGAGGCCATCAAGCTGGGCGCGCGCGAGTACCTGACCAAGCCGTTCGACTTCGATCGGCTGCGCGAAGTGCTCGTGGACATCCGGGTCGAGCTGGAGCGGCGCGCGCAGGTGATTGCGCTCGAGAGCGAGGTGGCGCGGCAGCTCGAGTTCTGCGGCATGTTGGGGCGGGCGCCCGGCATGCAGGAGGTGTTCAGCCTCATACAGCGCCTGGCTCCGCACGCGAAGGTCGTGCTGGTGACGGGCGAGACCGGCACGGGCAAGGAGCTGGCGGCCCGCGCCTTTCATCAGGTCGGCGCGCGCCGCAACGGCCCGTTCGTGACGATCAACTGCTCGGCGGTCGTCGACACGCTCTTCGAGAGCGAGCTGTTCGGCCATGTGCGCGGCGCGTTCACCGGGGCAGTGGACTCGAAGCCCGGAGTTTTCGAGACCGCGCACACCGGCACCTTGTTTCTGGATGAAGTGGGTGAGCTGCCGATTTCGGTCCAGGCCAAGCTGCTCCGCGCGCTCGAGAACGGGGAGGTGCAGCGGGTCGGATCGCTGCAGCTGCGGCGGGTGGACGTGGCGGTGATCGCGGCGACCAACCGCGATCTGCGCGCCGAAGTGGCGGCGGGGCGCTTCCGCGGCGATCTCTTTTACCGCCTCAACGTCGTCGAAGTCGCACTGCCGCCGCTGCGCGAGCGGCGCGAGGATATTCCGTACCTGACGGCCGCGTTCATCCGCGACTGCGCGAAGCGGATTCGCAAGCCGATCACCGGCCTCACGTCGGCAGCCGAGCGTCTGCTGCTCAACGCGCGCTGGGAGGGCAACGTCCGCGAGCTGAAGAACGTGATCGAGCGGGCGTGCATGCTCGTCGAAGGCACCGTGCTGTCGGAGCGCGAGCTGGCGGGCGCCTTCGGTCCGGAGTTGCCGGCCACGGCGCGAAACGGATGGCCACCGGAGGCCGCCAGCCGCCGCAGCGGCGCGCCGGCCGCTCTCGGCGACATCGAGCGCGATCACATCATCGACGTGCTCCGTCAGGTCAATGGCAATCGGATGGCGGCGGCGAAGCTGCTCGGCATCAGCCGCCGCGCGCTCTACCGGCGCCTCGAACGTCACCAGATCACCGACGATGATCCGAACCGATCGAGACGGCCAGCGTAAATGGACGGCGTGACTCCGGATCGAATCGAGTCGGATCTCGAGGCGCGCGCGCCGCTCGAGCAGCGCTATCGCGAGCTGTTCGACGGCGCTCTCGTCGCCATCTACATCTCCACGCCGGACGGCCGTCTGCTCGCCTGCAATGCGGCGTTCGCGCGGCTGCTGGAGTTCGACTCGATCGAGGCGGCGATCGGGACGAACATGAGCGCGGTGTACAGCGATCCGTCGGCGCGCGACTCGTTCGTGCGCGAGGTGCGCGACGCCGGCCGGCTCGAGCATCATGGCGCGTCGCTGCGCCGCTGCGGCGGCGGCCTCGTCGAGGTGATCGAAACCGTGGTTGGCTCCTTCGACGAATCGGGTGCCCTGGTCGAGCTGCGAGGCTTTCTCTTCGACGTGACCGCCACGGTCAAGGCCGTGCGCGCCGATGCGCGGCGCGATCGCCGGTTCCGCGCCGCTTTCTCCAACGCCGCCGACGCGATGCTGATTCTCGACGACACCGGGTTGATCCACGAGGCGAACCGCGCCGCGAGCACGCTGTTCGCGCTGCCGGCCGACGCGATCGTCCAGCGGCGGCTGGGCAGCCTGTTGATGGGAGACGGGCAGGTGCTCGACGCTGCGTGGCGCGAGCTGCTCGCGCTGGGAGAAGCCAAGGCCGAACACCGCGTGGCGGTCGCCGGCGGCGGCACGCGTCTGGTCGAGTGCAGCTACCGCGCCCGTGTGCAGGCCGACCGGCATTTGTGTATCGCTCGCGACATCACGGCGCGCCGGATTATGGAGGAGCGGCTCACCCAGTCGGAGAAGATCGAGAGCGTGGGACGGCTCGCCGGAGGCATCGCGCACGACTTCAACAATCTGCTCACGGCGATCCTCGGGTACACCGAGCTGCTGCTGACCGACCGCCCAGCGGACGATCCCGACCGCGCCGACCTCTTGGAGATTCAGATGGCCGGTCAACGCGCGGCTGGCCTGACGCAGCAGCTGCTCGCATTCAGCCGCAAGCAGGTCCTGCTGCCGCGCGAAGTGGATCTGAATCAGGTCGTCGCCAGCTTGAAGAGCATGCTGGTGCGCCTGATTCGCGAGGACATCACGCTCACCTGCGAGATGGCGCCGGTGCCCGCGATTGTCAAGATCGATCCGACGCAGATCGAGCAGGTGATTCTCAATCTCGTCCTGAACGCGCGCGACGCGCTGCCGGGCGGCGGCGACATCCGTATCGAGATCGCGTCGGTGCCCGTCGCCGATGTCGACCTGCCGGTCGATCATGCGCCGGCCGCGCCGCACTACGTCCGCCTCCGCGTCACCGACGACGGCGTCGGCATCTCGCCGGAAGCGCGGGCGCATCTCTTCGAGCCGTTCTTCACGACGAAAGACGTCGGCCAGGGGACGGGACTGGGGCTCGCGTCGGTCTATGGCATCGTGCGCCAGAGCAACGGCTTCATCACAGCGGAGAGTGTGCTGGGCGCGGGGACGACTTTCACGATGCACTTTCCGGCGACGCTGCCCGCCAGGGTCCAGCCGCCGGCCACGACGGCGCCCGTGGTCGAATTGCCGCTGCCCGGCCACGGGACGGTGTTGCTGGTGGAGGACGAGGATGCCGTTCGTGCCATCATCGGCGCCGTGCTGCGGCGTCAGGGCTACCAGGTCCTCGAGGCCGGAACGGCGAGCGGCGCGATCGCGATTTTCGAAGAGCGCCACGCCGAGATCGATCTGTTGTTGACCGACGTCATCATGCCTGGCATCAACGGTCCGGCGCTGGCGCAGCGGCTGGTGGCGGTGCGGCCGGAGCTGCGCGTGCTGTTCGTCTCCGGCTACGCGGGCGTCGGCCTGCCGCTCGATGGCGGGAGTGCGAACGTCAGCTTTCTCGGCAAGCCGTTCGAGGCGTCAGTGCTGGCCGCCAAGGTGCGGGAGGTCCTGAGCCGTGAGCCTCGCTGACGAAAGCGCACACAAAGGGCGCCGGATCCGCACAGCCGCACATGGTGGTCGCAGGGCTGATGGAAATATCCAGCCAGAAATGGCCTACGCCACGCACACGACCTGGCAGGCTCTTGGCTTGTCGAGTGAAGATCCGAACGCGGACCGAAGAGACATAAGGAGGCAACTCGTGTTGGAGTCGCACGCGCCGGCAATCCTGTCGGCCATGCAAGGCGTCGCCCTTGCGCGTAGAAAGCGGACCACGCCAGCCACGCCGGCCCGAGCGCTCATCGTGGACGACGAGGAATCGGTGCGAAAATTTGTGAACCGGGTCCTGATCCAAGGCGGATACGAAACCGTCGTCGCCGGCGGCGGTCCCGAAGCTGAAGACGCCGTGAAGAGTCACGGGCCCTTCGACGTGCTCGTCACCGATCTGGTGATGCCTGAGATGTCAGGAGACGAGCTCGCGCGCCGGCTGCGCCAGAGCGAACCGCGCCTGAAGGTGCTGTATCTCACCGGGTTCAGCGACCACCTGTTCAAGGAGAAGGCGACTCTCTGGGCCGACGAGGCGTTCCTCGACAAGCCCTGCAGCGTCAACGGTCTGCTCGAAGCGGTGTCGCTCCTCATCTCCGGCCGGATCCCGAGCCCGGACGGCCGCACGTCCTGAACGTGGCCTTCACGGCGTCGCACGTCGCCCCGCGCGCGTTCTGACACCGCGGCTCACACGCATCGCGCGCGTCCGGACCGTTCTATGGCGTCTCGACGTACACTAGGCACATGGCTTATCCCGAATTTTTTGTGGCGCCGATGCGGCAGGAGCTCACGGCGCTTGGTGTCGAAGAGCTGCGCACGGCAGCCGACGTCGACCGCGCGGTGAGCGACACGCCCGGCACGTTGATGATCGTCGTCAATTCCGTGTGCGGTTGCGCGGCCGGCAAGGCGCGCCCCGGGATCGCCCTGGCGCTGGCGCACGCGCGCACGCCCTCGCGCGTGGCGACGGTGTTTGCGGGCGCGGACATCGAGGCCACTGATCGCGCGCGGCAGCATTTCGCCGGCTACGCGCCGTCGTCGCCGTCGATCGCGCTGCTGCGCGCCGGCAAGGTGGTCTTCATGCTCGAGCGGTCGCAGATCGAGAACCGCGATGCGATGGCGATTGCCCGCGAGCTCACGGCCGCCTTCGACACGTTCTGCGCGCCGCCCGTTCACGCCTGAACCTCGCCGCGCTCCGTGGGGTCGGTCCTATGCTAGATTGACCGATCATGAAACCACGCCCCTCGCTGTCGATCCCGTTCGTCGTCCTCGCGGCGCTGATGGCAGTGGCGGTTGCCGAGCGCGCCCCACAAGCACAGGCGAACGGCTTCGACCCCTCGGTGTTCAAGGCGCTGCAGTGGCGCAACGTCGGACCGATTCGAGGCGGACGGTCGATCGCATCGGCCGGCAGCCCATCGCGCCGCGATGAATATTTCTTTGGCGCCGTGGGCGGCGGCCTCTGGAAGACGACCGACGCCGGCCAGACGTGGAAGCCGGTGACCGACGGACAGCTCACGAGCTCGTCGGTCGGCGCCGTTGCCGTGTCGGAATCCAACCCCGACATCGTCTTCATCGGCATGGGCGAAACCTGCATTCGCGGCAACATCATGCAGGGCGATGGCGTCTACAAGTCGAGCGACGCCGGCAAGACCTGGGCGCACATGGGCCTCGCCGACACGCAGGCGATCGCCAAAATCCGCATTCACCCCGCCAATCCGGACATCGTCTATGTCGCGGCGTTCGGCCATCCGGCCGGTCCGAACGCGGATCGCGGCGTGTTCAAGTCGACCGACGGCGGAAAGACGTGGAAGAAAACGCTCTTCCGCGACGACAAGACCGGGGCGATCGACTTGCAGATCGACCGCCACAATCCGAACGTGCTGTACGCCGCGCTGTGGGAGGCGTATCGCGTGTCGTGGCAGATGTCGAGCGGCGGACCCGGCAGCGGCCTGTTCAAATCGGTCGACGGCGGCGACACCTGGACGGAGCTGACGCGCAATCCCGGCATGCCGGCGGGCGTCGTCGGCCGCATCGGCGTCACCGTTTCCGGCGCCGACAGCAACCGCGTCTACGCCCAGATTGAAAACGAGAACGGCGGCACCTTCCGGTCCGACGATGCCGGCGCGACGTGGACGAAGATGAACGACGACCGCAACCTGCGCCAGCGCGCGTTCTACTACACGCACATCTTCGCCGATCCGAAGGACAAGGACGTCGTCTACGGCTTGAACGTCAATTTCCACAAATCGACCGACGGCGGCAAGACGTTCAAGACGCTGCTGCGGCCGCCGCATGGCGACAATCACGATCTCTGGATCGATCCGAACGATCCGAAGCGCTTCATCACGAGCGACGATGGCGGCGCAACGGTGACGATCAACGGCGGCGAGACGTGGACCGACGAGGACTTTCCGACCGCGCAGCTGTATCACGTGTCGACGACGAAGGAGTTTCCGTATCACGTCTGCGGCGCGCAGCAGGACAACAGCACGGTCTGCGTGCAGAGCGAGAAGCGAAACCCGTTCGCGGGGATGGCCGGCGTCGGCCCGAACGCCTTTGCCGCGATGTACGACGCGGGTGGCGGCGAGAGCGGCTACATCACGCCGTCGCCGACCGATCCGAACATCCTTTATGCGGGCAGCCAGGGTGCGCTGCTGACGCGGAGGAACCGCCTGACCGGCGAAACGCGCGACATCGAGGTCTATCCGCGCTTCTTCTCCGGAGAGAATGCGGCGTCGCTGCCTGACCGGTGGCAGTGGACGTTTCCGATCGTCTTCTCACATTTCGATCCGAACACGCTCTACACCTCGTCGCAGTTTCTGTATCGAACGACCAACGATGGGCAAAGCTGGCAGAAGATCAGTCCGGATTTGACCAAGCACGATCCGAAGACCCTGGGTGATTCGGGCGGTCCGATCACGCACGACATGAACGGCCCGGAGATCTTCGGGACGATCTTCACGATCGCGCCGTCGCACAAAGAGGCTGACACGATCTGGACAGGATCCGACGACGGCCTCGTCTATATCACGCGTGACGCCGGCAAGAACTGGACGGACATCACGCCGCCCGGCACGCCCGCGCTGAGCCGCGTGAGCTTGATCGACGCGTCACCCCACAAGGCGGGCACCGCGTATGTGGCCGTCAAGAACTATCTGCAGGACGACCGCGCGCCGTACTTGTTCAAGACCGACGACTACGGCAAGAGCTGGAAGAAAATTGTCGCCGGCATCCGCGCCGACGACTATGCGCACGCCATCCGCGAGGATCCCGCGCGGCCGGGGCTGCTGTACGCCGGAACCGAACACGGCATCTATGTGTCGTTCGACGACGGCGAGCGCTGGCAGCCGCTGTCGCTGAATCTTCCCGACACGCAGGTCTCCGACATCGTGGTCGAAGCCCACGATCTGGTGATCTCGACCAACGGCCGATCGATGTGGGTGCTCGACAGCATCTCGCCGATCCGCCAGTTCAAGGACGGCGTCTCGAACAGCTCGCTGCATGTGTACGCGCCGGAAGAAGCGACGCGCCGCGCGCGGCCTGCAACCATCGACTACTACCTGAAGGCCAAGGCGGAGAAGGTGACGATCGACATCCTCGATGCGCAGGGAGAGGTGATTCGGACGTTTGTCGGTCCGCCGGCGAAGCCGGTCGAGGAAACGCCCGACTCCGGATTCCGCCCGCCGCCGCCGGTCGTCGGCTTGGAGGCTGGCCTCAACCGGTTCGTCTGGGATCTGCGATACGAAGGTGCGACGGTGTTTCCGGGTCTCATCATGTGGGGCGCATCGCCGCAGGATGGGCCGCTGGCGGTTCCGGGCCGGTATCAGGTGCGGGTCACGGCGAACGGGGAATCGCAGACGCAGCCGTTCACCCTGGCGATGGACCCGCGCGTGAAAGCCGCGCCGAGCGACCTGCAGGCTGAATTCGACTTCGCGATCAAGGTCCGCGATCGCGTGGCGGACGCGAACGGCGCGGTCGTGGCGGTGCGCAAAGTTCGCACCGACATCGATGATCGAATCGAGAAGGCGAAGCGCGCCGAACGCGATTCGACGCGCAAGCCGCTGACGACGGCGCTGGAAAATCTGAGGCGGAAGCTCACCGAGGTGGAGGAATCGGTCTACCAGGTGAAGAACCAGAGCGGGCAGGATCCGCTCAACTTCCCGATCAAGTTGAACAACAAGATCGCGCATCTCTCCGATGTCATCGAGAGCGCGGACGCGAAGCCGACCGACCAGACCTATGCGGCGTTCAAGGAGCTGTCCGACGAGCTGCAGGCGCAGATGGATCGGCTCAACTCGGCGATGACGAACGACGTGCCGGCGATCAACGCGGAATTGCAGCGCAAGAAGATCGCGCCGGTGTCGATCGAGCCAGCGAAGAAGGGGTCGCCGCCCAGTAAACACTAAGGACGCAAAGGACACAAAGGAAAACCATTGGGCTTCAACTTTCTGTCCTCGGTGTCCGTTGTGTTGAGCCGCCGCGCCGCTCGGCGAAGTAGCGCGAAGGCTTCCACCTCCGCCAAGGCTCCGGCGGACAGGTCAGCCGAGCGAAGGCAGGCTCGCTCGTAGCGCGAAGGCTTCAGCCGAGCGCCACGTCTAACCCCCGCGCGTGTGCATTTCGAGGTGGGGATCCTTCTTCGTCACATCCTGCACCGGGACGAAGGCACGCCGGTCCCCGAGCGCGAGGCGCTGTTCCGCGCCGCGATCGATGCGGCCGGCCCAGCCCGACGCGATCAAGGCCGTGAGCTCTTCGACCGACGCGCCGCCCCTGAGCGCGCCGCGCAGATCGATGCCGTGCGCCGCATAGAGGCAGAGATACCACATCCCGTCGGCGGTCAGGCGGCTGCGATCGCAGCTGGCGCAGAACGGCGCGGTCGTCGACGCGATGATGCCGAACGACGTGCCGTCCGGCAGCACGAATCGATCGGCGGGCGCCGACGAGCGCTGCCCGGCCGGCTCCGCGCCGCCGTAATAGGCGGAGAGCGTCGCGAGGATCTCGCGGCGCGACACGACGCGGTCGGGCGACCAGTGCGTGGCGCCGCCGACATCCATGTATTCGATGAACCGCACTTCCGCGTTCACCGTCTTGCCGTACTCGATCAGATCGATCAGCTCGTCGTCGTTGACACCGCGCATGACGACCGTGTCGATCTTCAGACGGCCGAAGACCCGCGTCGCACGACGCAATGCCCGCGTGAACGGCGTCGAGCGCGTCGACGCGCGTCAGCCGCGAAAAGCGATCGCGCCGCAGCGTATCGAGGCTGACCGTGACGCGGTGCAGGCCGGCCGCCTTGAGCGCGTCGGCTTGAGCGGGCAGCAGGATGCCGTTCGTGGTGAGCGCAATGTCGGCGAGGCCCGGGCGCTCCGCGAGCATGCCGACGAAGCGCGGCAGCTCGCGCCGCAGCAGCGGCTCGCCGCCGGTGAGCCGCACCTTGTTGACGCCGAGCGTGATGAACACGTCGACGAGCGCGCGCGTCTCGCCGAAGTGCAGCAGATCCGCGCGCGGCAGCCAGACGTAGTCCTTCTCCGGCATGCAGTACTCGCAGCGGAGATTGCAGCGGTCGGTGACCGACAGCCGCAGGTTGCGCAGCGGACGATCGAAGGCATCGAGGAGCACAGTTGATTGTACCGCGCGAATGCGCGATACTGGCCGCCAGACATGGCTCTGCACCCGCACAAGTCGACGCGTCGCCGCGTGCGTCCTGCAGGCCCGCGTGTGTTCGCGTTTCGGTCGTTTACCGTGTTTTTCCGCTTCCACAGGAGCGGGTAGCGCAGTGATCTGAACCGAATCGTCCACACGTTCAGCTGAGCCCGCTACCCGAAAGGGAGCGGGCTTTTTCTTTTTCTGGGGTGTTGCATGACTGGGGCAGACGTACGGGCAGGTAGGGCAGGTAGGGCAGGTAGGGCAGGTAGGGTGGGTGACGAAGCGGCGAAAGCGGAACGGTGGGAAACGCTCGTGCAGCACCGCGGCTGCATCGATCGGATTGACAAGACGATCATCGCGCTCCTGACCGAGCGCGTCCGGCTGGGGCTCGCGCTCGGCGACATCAAACGGGACCTGCGGTTGCCGTCTCGATCCGAGACGCGCGAAGCGGAGGTGCTGACGCGCGTGCGGCAGGCAGCCAGCGGGCCATTGTCGTCGAAATCCGCGGAGCGCATTTTCAGCACGATCATCGCGGAGACGAGTGCCGCGCAGGAAGGCGGCCATGAGTAACGACGCTCGAATGGAGGCGGATGCGGCGTATCAAGGGACCCCTGGCGCATTCAGTGAAGACGCGGCGCTCGTGCTGCTCGGACCGGAGGCGGTCCTTCAGCCGTGTCGGACGCTCGAGGACGTCTTCGAAGCGCTCGCCGGCAGTCGCGCGCGCCGTGCCGTCGTGCCGGTCGAAAACACGCTCGCCGGCGCGGTGCCCGGTTGCGACGATTTGATGGAGCGCTACGATGTGCAGATCGTCGCCGAGCGCGTGCGGCACATCGCGCATGCGCTGATCGCGCAGCCCGGCACGCGCGTGAGTGATATCCGGCGCGTGCTCTCGCATCCCGTGGCGCTGGCGCAATGCCGGCGATACCTGAGCGCGCATCCGCACATGACGCCGGTGTCCGTGTTCGACACGGCAGGCGCCGTGGCCGAAATCGTCACGGGCGATGAGCCCGGCGCTGCCGCGATCGCCAGCCGGCGGGCGGCGGACGTGTACGGCGGCGTCGTGTTGGCGGGCGAGATCCAGGACCATCCCGGCAACTTCACGCGCTTCCTGATGCTCGAGTGCGGCTGTGCGCCCGACGAGTTCCGGGCCGATCGCAAGACCAGCCTGGTGTGCGTCCTGGCGAATGAACCGGGCGCGCTGGCTCGAGCGATTCACGCCTTTGCGGCCCGCGGCCTCAATCTCTCTCGGATCGAGAGTCGCCCGATCCCCGAATCGCCGTTCGAGTATCGCTTCTATCTCGACGTCGATCCAGCTCCGAGCGCCGGCGCGATTCGCGACGCGATCGCCGAGCTTCGCACGTGCACTCGATCGCTCCGGATTCTCGGACACTATCCGATGGACGACCGGACGGTCGCGTAGGCCGCGTCCTTCCGCCTCCGCAAGGCTCCCGCCTTCGCCGCAGCTTCAGCGGGTTCGACGTAGCCTTTTGGCGAAGTCGAGTCGGCGGACCGCCGTAGCTTCAGCGAAGGCGGTTCGGACCGGGCGGTGAAGATTGCTGAGCTCGTGGCTGTCGCTCGAGTGAAGGTTGCTGAGCTCATCCCTGTCGCTCGAGCTCGCACGTGGCACGCCGGTTGAGATCATAGCGACCGGAGGTCGCCATGCGCACCTGTCTGGTCGCTGTTGCCCTAAGTGTGGCCGCGTTCGTGCCGACAAATGGCAACGCTCAGGCATACAGCCTGCCGACGCCGGCGCCGCAGATCACCGCCGCGAGCGCCGCTTGGCAAATCCGCGGCGAGCCGGTGTTCTACGCCGGCAATTTCTATTACCCGACCGGGCCCAGCGTGTTTTTCGACGGCAACGTGATGGTGCGCACAGCTGTATATCGAGGCGTGCCGCTGTACGTTGACGCCTCGGTCGACCCGTACAGCATCGTCTACGTGCCGATCGGCGGGAACGTCATGCGTCCGTACGAACGACACCGCAAGGGTGAGCTGACCGGAACAGTCGGCAATCGCGCGCCGTCGTTTCCGATCGACCGCGACGCGGAATTGTCCGCCGCGTCCGGCAGTGGCGGTCTGCTGACGCCGCCGACGGAGGTGACGATCGAGCCCGACGTCTTGCCCGAAGGCGAACGTATGGTCGCGACTGGCGGGTCGATTGTTCCATCGCCATCGTCAGCGGGCGAAACGGCGCCGACGGAGCATGTCGCGCCGCGACGCACGATCATGCAGTCGATCCCGCCGCCGCGCGCGAACAACGGCGTCTGGTTCGATTTCGCCGGCGCGCGGTACTACAGCGCAGGTGCAGCGGTGCCATTCTGGCGGGATAAATTTGCGCTGGTCGGCGAGTATTGCGGGTTCCTGGTGTACCGCGACGTCCGCGGCCCTGCGGACGAAATCTACGTGACGGTTGTGCAAGACGGACCGGTCGCGCCCTACAAGCGTTAAGTCAGGCTCAGGGCTCGGGCTTGGCGGCCAGCGCGTTTTTCAGCTGATGGTAGTGTCCGGCTCCAGCCGGACTGCAACCCGCAGTTGGAGCGCTCCGCGATCGGCGGCGTGGCGTCGGATTAGTATTGAGCTCGGCAGTGCAGCCTTGATAGCCGCGACTTCCCGTCCGCGCGTTTGCGCTTTTATGCTCTGCAGCCCTGATCCCTGATCCCGATGCTCAACCTTCCCCGTCCAGTGTGGCTGCTCGGATGGGTGAGCCTTGCGACCGACGTCGCCAGCGAGGCGGTGTATCCGCTTCTTCCTTTCTTTCTGATGCAGGTGCTCGGCGCAAGTGCCGTGGCGCTCGGCGTTGTTGAAGGCGCCGCCGAAGCCGCGAACAGTCTGCTGAAGATTCTGTCGGGACGCCTGGCCGATCGCGCTCGCACGAAGCGCCGTCTCGTGTTGCTGGGATACGGCGTTTCGTCGGCGGTGCGTCCCCTGATCGCGATCACGACCACGTGGACGCAGGTGTTCGCCGTGCGCGTGGCGGATCGCGTCGGCAAAGGCGTGCGCGGCGCGCCGCGCGACGCGATGCTTGCCGCGTGGGCGACGCCGACGACGCGCGGGAAGGTGTACGGCTTTCATCAGGGGATGGACAATCTGGGTGCCGTGGTCGGCCCGGCACTCGCGTCGCTGTTCCTGCTGCTTTACCCGGGCTCTTACCGGACGCTGTTCACGCTGACGATCGTTCCTGGTGCGATTGCCGTCGCGCTGATCTTTCTGCTGCCGGACGAAGACGAGGTCCGAAAGGCAAAGACGAATGTGTCGGCGGTGTCCGGCTCGAGCCACGCCGACGGCAACGGAGCGTTGGCAGTGGCCGGGCTGGCCCCGGTCGACAGCACCCGAGTGTCGGTCGCGTCCGCCTCCAGTCGGACGAACGACGATGCGCCGTTGCCGCGGCGCTTTCACGGGTTCATGGCCGTGCTCGCGCTGTTCACGCTCGGGAATTCCAGCGATGCATTTCTGCTCCTGCGCCTGACCGATGCCGCCGGGAGCGCCGTCTTCGTCCCGGCGATGTGGGCGGGCATTCATGTGGTGAAGACGACGGTGTCGATGGCGGGCGGCAGCTGGTCCGATCGAATCGGGCGCCGCACGGTGATCGCCATCGGGTGGATGGTGTACGCGGTGGTGTATGCGGGCTTCGCGATCAGCTCTACGCTGCCGGCGTTGCTCGGGTGGTTTCTGATGTACGGCTTCTACTTCGGCTTCGCCGAGGGGACCGCGAAGGCGCTCGTCGCGGATCTTGCACCGGCGTCGAAGCGGGGCACGGCGTTCGGCATTTATAACGCGGTCAGCGGTCTCGGCGCGCTGACCGCCAGCGTGGTGTTCGGGGTGATCTGGAAAGCATTCGGCGCGCCTGCCGCCTTCGGCACTGGCGCCGCGCTCGCGCTCGCCGCCACAGCGCTGCTGTGCGTCGTCGTCCCGCGGCGGCTCGAGGAGACGTAACGCGCCGCCGATGCAGGAGCGTCGACATGTGCATCCCGCCTGACCGCGGCGTCAGATGTAGCGCGAAGGCTTCAGCCGAGCGTCCGAGCGCGCGGCACGGCAGATGTAGCGCGAAGGTTTTAGCCGAGCGTCTGAACGCGCACCGCCGCGGATGTAGCGCGAAGGCTTTAGCCGAGCGACAGCGAAGCCTCGGGTTCCGACCACGTATAATTGAAGATCCATGCGACGAATCCTGGTGACCAACGACGATGGGTATCGCTCGGACGGATTGATTGCGCTCGCCGGTGCTCTGCAGGCGCTGGGCGAGGTAACAGTCGTCGCGCCCATGACGGAAAAGAGCGCGATCGGGCACGCATTGACGCTGCGGCATCCCCTGCGGCTCGAGACGATCGGCGATCGCGTGTTCGGCGTCGACGGCACGCCGACCGACTGCGTCAACATCGCCGTCTCGCGGATCTTCAAGGGGCTGCCAGATCTCGTCGTCTCCGGGATCAACAAAGGGTGGAACCTGGGCGACGATGTGACGTATTCGGGGACGGTTGCGGGCGCGCTCGAAGGTGCGCTGCTCGGCGTGGCGGCAATCGCCGTGTCGTTGAAATCCACGCCTGCCGACTACGACTTCAGCCACGCGGCGCGCGCGGCGGCGGTCTTTGCCGAGGCGCTGCTGGAGCGGCCGCTGCCGGCACGCACGTTTCTGAACATCAATGCGCCGGCGGGGCAGCCGAAAGGCTATCGGGTGACGGTGCAGGCGAAGCGCAATCACGTGACGTCGGTCGCGACGCGGCACGATCCCAAGGGGCGCGAGTATTTCTGGATCGAGGAAGGGCAGAACGAATGGGAGCCGCACGATCGGTCGGATTATCAGGCGGTGCGCGACGGCTACGTGTCGGTGACGCCGCTGCATCCGGATTTGACGGCGCACGGCGCGCTTGCGGCGGTCGAGGCGCTTTCTTTCGAGAAGGAAGCTGAGGTAAGATAGTTTTTCGTGTCGGGGCGTGGCTCAGCCTGGTAGAGCGTCCGGTTCGGGACCGGAAGGTCGCTGGTTCGAATCCAGTCGCCCCGATTTCCTCACCAAATTCCCCCGCTGGGGAAGGCGGCGGTTTGCTAAGGCTAGCGAAGATCCCAGAACGGGCCTGAAATTGATGATTTCAGGCCCGTTTTTTATTGGAACGTTGGTTGGCGTTGGCTCCCGAATGACGATTCTTGGACCGCGTTTGGGCACACTGGCGGGCACACTATGGTGGGCGCCAACGTGTGCCTATCGAGCACACGTTGTGCTACGCTCATGGCAGTGAAGTATTTCGCCTGGGACGACGCGAAGAACGCGAAGCTCAGGGCGGACCGCGGCATCGGGTTCGAGGACATCGTCTTCCACATCGAGCGTGGCGACCTGCTCGACATCCTGGAACACCCGAACCCTGAACGGTACGCCGGCCAGCGCATCTTCGTCGTCCAACGCGAAGACTACGTGTACCTGGTACCGTTCGTCGAGGACGAGCACACGGTGTTCTTGAAAACGATCATCCCGAGCCGAAAGGCCACGAAGCAGTACCTCGGTGAGGAGTCCGACGATGAAGATTGACGCCGACGAGAAGGAGTTGCTCGAATCTGTCGAACGGGGCGAATGGAAGTCCGCCGGTGGTGGTAAGCGCGAACGAGCTCGCTTCTCTCGCTACGCAAAGGCGACGTTCAAGAAAGACCGACGGCTGAACATTCGCCTGTCGAGCAAGGACCTGGAGGCGATCCAGAAGCGAGCGCTCGCGGAGGGGTTGCCGTATCAGACGCTGATCGCGAGCCTGCTGCACAAATACGCAGCAGGGCGCCTCAAAGAGCTCTAAAGAGCGGCCTTCGACCGTTTGCTGATCGGTGCAGACACAGAAGAACAGTTCCTTCAAGAAGTTCGCGGATTTGCGCGAGACGCATCGATATCCGGTTACTGTCGAGCATCACGCGGTGGGGAAGTCGGTCTGCTGATTTCGTCGAGTAGATTGCGACACTCGTAAACATCCGGCGTTTGCGCGGTCTAGATGCACTCGAAGCAGAAGCAGCGCGACCCCCTCTTCCCGAGCCCGAACCTCTCTGGTCTTTCAAAAACCCGAGCGCTCCTCGCAGCATGAGCACGACAGAAGAAAGCACCCGGCGGAAAGCAGAGTGACGAGACCGAAGCCACCCAGCATCAGCGGGAACGAGATCGCGAGAGTCATGACGAACGCCGTACCGCAGAGCCGGCGACGACCCGTGTAGGAGCCCCAAAGGGCAAAAGCAGCGGACAGGAGCATCCCGCCCTGGAAGACGATCAATCGTGTGAATGCTGATGCTTTCGTTTCTGAAGTCCCTCCCGCGCCGTGCTCGCAAGGGGGAACTCCTACGGTTACGCCGATGGTGTCCGATTGGCCCCAGGTAAAGCAGGGATCGTCGACCACCAACCGCGGTAACTCACCAGTCAGCGAACGGCTCGCGAACCACACCAGCGGTAGTGATCCAGCTATTGCCAAAACCGTCGAAAGCGTTCGTGAGCGCATCTGTCACACGCTCCTCCCGTCGTTCCGCCGCGGTCCACTGTAAGTGATGCTACAGCACGGCGATATCGAGCTCGCGAAGGCGAGCAGGATCTCCAATGACCTCGAGTCGCGTGATCTTGGCGTTCGTGAACGTGAAGGTCAGGACCCGGGACAGTTTGCCGCCGGGTGCGAGGATCAATCCGACCGATCCATTGATGAGGGCCATCTGGACGAATCGCAGTCCTCGCGAGAGTGCGATCAGCTGTTTCGCCCATGTCGAAGCGCCCCTGAGCTCGCGCGGCGTGTCGGCAGCGTCCGCTGCTCCCGCAGCAATGCGCGCCGCGCCATCGATGCGAACGACGGCGTCCGGATCGAGCACGGCGAGGAGGCCATCGAGGTCGCCGCCGCGTACCGCCCTCAGAAACGCCTCCAGCACTTCGCTCTGACGAGCCCTGCCGGCGCTGGATGGCGTTGGCGAGCCGCGCACACGCCGACGCGCGCGACTCGCGAGCTGCTTGGCTGCGGCCGGCGACCGTCCCACGATGGAACCGATTTCGTCGAACGGCATGGCAAACAGATCGTGCAGGACGAACACCAGACGTTCGGCGGGCGTCAGCGTGTCGAGCACGACAAGCAGCGCGACGCCGACTGAGTCTGCGAGCAAGGCTTCGCCTTCGGGATCGGCGCCCTCCCCACGCAGGACTCTCGGCTCGGTGACCTGCGCGCCAATCGGCTCTTCGCGCCGTGACTTCCGCCCGCGTAGCATGTCCAGACATACGCGCGAGACGACGGTCGTCAACCAGCCGCCCAGGTTTTCGACGGTGGCCGCGTCGATGCGGCTGAGGCGCAGCCACGCCTCCTGCACCGCGTCCTCGGCCTCGGTCAGCGAGCCGAGCATGCGGTAGGCCACTCCGCGCAGCCGCGGCCGGTTCTCTTCGAATCGCTCGGTCAGCCAACTGTGCTGATCCATGTTGTTACGTTCCCGCCTCCTGCTCCGTCATACCTCTGACGAACGGCACCGGCCCGAGGTAACAGGGAGGCATCAGGCCCTCCCGCATGGGAGACCCTGCAACCCGAACGCGTCAAGTTCCGGAACCGGTTGAGCGTGCGACCGCTTTGTGCGTTTCAGATGCATCTCCCACGGAGGTTCGAACATGACCAATGTATTCGTACCCGACAACAACGCCGCGATCGTCCGCTACCAGGTCGCCGACCTGGAGCGCTCGCTGAGCTTCTACACGGATCAACTTGGATTCCATCTGGTACACCGCGGAGGCCCCGTGTTTATCGTCGTGCGCGGCAATCTGCATGTTCTTCTCAGCAGTCTCGACGCCTCGGGTGGCCGTCCTATGCGCGACGGTACCCAGCAAGGGCCGGGCGGCTGGAATCGCATCGTCCTGTACGTGGAGGATCTCGACGCCTCGATCGGCGCGCTCGAGAAAGCGCATACGCATCTTCGTAACGCGATCGAGTCCGGTCCGGGTGGTCGGCAGATCCTGCTCGACGATCCGGACGGCAACCCGATCGAGCTGCACGAGGCGCCGAAACACTAAGTGTTCCTGGGCAGAATCCTATGAAGCGCACCTTTACTCTTATTCTCGCCGCCGTAGCTGCAGCCGCCCTGTTCGGGGGGCTTGTGTATGCCGTGCTAGTGGCCGCGCACGTTTCGGAGCCAGCTGCCGCCACGGTTTACGGCCTGACCCCCCGGCGATTCTGGGCCACCGCGGCCGCTGGGCTGGCGCTGGTCGGCGTGGTCATCGGTGGGCTGGCTCTGCGCCGATCCGCCGGTCGTATCGCCACCAGTAACGGGAGATTGGGGGCCACCGTGGCCTTGGCGGCGGGGCTGATCGCCCTGGTCAATGGGGGGCTCAATTTGGCCCTTGCCACAGGTGGTCCCGGCACTGGCAATGGAGTCGTCGGCAGTGCCGCGGCCCTGGTGCTGGGGCTGATCGGCATGACACTCGGCGGGCTGGCTCTGGCCCGCTCCCGCCGCACCGTTTGACCGGCTCGGACAGTTCGGACGTGTCCCTGTTGCTGGGTCACCTGGAACTCCACCTGTGGCGATGCTGCGCCCTGAGTCGATCAACGAATAAGGCCTGCTCGAGTTGGTCGAACATAGTGATGGGCACCTATCGCGTGGGCGCCTCGTCAAGTGCGCCGTGGCTCCGTTCGCGTAACCCAACCTCAGGCGACGCGGCGCAGATCGCAATGAGAGCCGCACTGGGCCGCATGACGCAACGTCGAGCCGTATTTATCGTGCAGGCTCGAACAACTCGATAGGATTGCCGTTGGTGTCAAGCGACAGGAGAAACTGACCCCCTTCCGACACTAAAACTGACCCCTCCTGATCTGGTGTCTTTCCGTCCAAACAGCGTGAGCCGGCAGCGCCGGCGAGCGCCCGCAGTCACTCGAAGCTGCACGGTGCCGAATGGGACATGGTCAGCCGTCGTTTCTCGAGGCGCGGCCGAGCAGTCCTGCCTTCTTCTTCTGTCGAAGTCGATAGCTCTCGCCTTGGATCATCAACGTGTGACTGTGATGGAGCAGGCGATCGAGGATCGCGGCGGCGAGGACATCGTCACCAAACACGGCGCCCCACTGCGTGACGACCTGGTTGGTGGTGATCAGCAGGCTGCCGCGTTCGTACCGCCGGGCGACGAGCTGGAAAAAGAGATGCGCGCTGCGGCGCTCGAAGGGCAAGTACCCGAGCTCGTCGATGATGAGCAGCTTCGGCTTCGTGTAAAACATCAAGCGGTCACTGAGCTGCCCGTCGGTCTCGGCCTTCGACAGCGCGGCCAGGAGTGCCGTGGCGCTCGTGAAGAGCACCGAGTGGCCGGCTTCGACGACGGCACGCCCGAGGGCGATCGCGAGGTGCGTTTTGCCGACACCGGGCGCGCCAAAGATCAGCACGTTGTCGGCCTGGCCGAGAAATCGGGCCGTCGCCAGCTCGCGCACGAGTCGCTGATCGACCGACGGTTGGAATTTGAAATCGAAGTCGTCGAGCGTCTTCACCGTCGGGAAGTGCGCGATCTTCAGGCCCATCGCCACACGAGTCCGCTGCTTCGCATCGACCTCCTGCCGCAGCACGCCGTCGAGGAAATCGAGATACGTCGGCTCGGTCCGCGCGGCGTCATTGAGGACCGCATCGAGACGCTCGGCCACGTACCGCAGGCGCAGGCGCGTGAGCTGCTCGACGACACGGGCATGAATGACGACGCTCATTGGCCACCGTCCACGACCGCGGCATAGTCGGCCAGGTCGCGGCCCAGGACCGCCAGGCCGGGTGTCGGCGCTTCGTCCAGCGCCGCGCGCCACAAGCCCGCGTAGTGCGTCACGTCGACCACACGGGCAAACGGCTCGGTGGATCGCGCGTGCGTCGCGACCAGCTCGCTGCCTCGAAAGATGCGGACGACGTGATCCTCCACGACGACCTCGACGTGATCACGGACCAGTCGATGCGGCACGCTGTAGCGGATCGTGTCCACATCGACGAAGGCGTCGAGGGCGACGCGACGGCGGAGACGCTGCGTCCGTCGCGGCAGCGCGCGGACCGGCAGCGGTCGGAGGCTCGCGCGCTCGTCTCGCTCGAAGCGCAGGATCGGCGCTTCACGCGTCGTCCCGTGGCAGCGCTGATCGGCGACCGTCATCCATGCGGCGAGGTACTGCTCGAGCGCGCCGAAGGACTCGAAGGCCTGATCCGCCAGCGCATTGCGCTTGACGTATTTGACACCCGCTTCGGTCTTGCCTTTCGTCCGAGCGCGATAGGGGGCACACGCGCGTGGCTGCACGTCCCAGTCCCGACAGAACGCGAGATAGGCCGGATGGAAACAGACCGTCCCGGTCGCGCGGTCGCGGCCCAGCACCAGAGCGCGCGCATTGTCACCGAGCAGCGTCCGCGGCACGCCGGCGAAATGGGTGAAGGCCCCCGCGATTCCCTCGCGCCAATCGTCGCCACGCTCATTGAGAAACGCTTTGACGAAGAGGCGGCGCGAGTAGCTGAGGACGGCGACCAGCAGAAAGATCCGGACACTGATGCCGGCAATCCGCAGCCGCTTCTGGCCGAAGTCGATCTGCATCTGATCGCCCGGCGCGGTTTCCACCCGAACGGTCGCCAGCGCGGCGACGCGCTGCGCGCGTCGGATGTCGGCCACCGCTCGCTCGATTGTGCGAACGCTGATCGGGCAGCCGTGCTCCGCGAGCAGTCGCTGCACGACGACCGCATTGCCGGCGGCCGGCCCCGCGTACAACGTCCGCGCCTCATCGCGCCGGCCGTCCGTCAGTCGCCGCGCTGCCGGTCGGACCTGCGAGCCGGCTGTGATCGGATGCCGCAGATACCGCCGCACCGTATTGAGCGCGACGCCGACCTCGCGCGCAATCGCCTTCTTCCCGATTCCACGACTCGCCAGCGTCCGAATCGCGGTCACCGTCTCGCCTTCGATCACCGGCACCTCCGTCGTAGGAGATACCAGCACATCCCTCTCGAACTCCATTCGCCCCTCCTGAGGGGGGTCAGAATTAGTGTCGCGAGGGGGTCAATATCACTGTCGCTCTACACGTTGGGATCCTCGACTTGGATTTGCTTGCCGCCCGGGCCTGTCTCCATGTCGTTCCGAAAGCGAAGGCCGGCCTTCTTTAAGGCGTCAATGAACGCTGGAAGGGTCGGTCACGCGAGCACCCAACACGGTTCCATCCACCAGGTTTCTGCTTCTGTCCGTTGGGCATCGGCCGAGATCCCGATGCTTGCGGACCGCTGAGCAGAATCTGCGAGTCACCGATTGAGACGCTGGCGAACGCGGGGAGCTGTTGGTGTTCAACCGTGAAGCCGAGTTGTGTCGTGTAGAACGCGACCGAACGACTCACGTCTCTTACCTGATACCGAACACCGTGCACGCCTTGTACGAAGGCGTGCCTTCCGGCCCGCTTCTCCTGATCTGTCTTTGAGGTGTCAGACACATTCGCCATCTGTCTTCTCTTGTTGAGAATCGTGTCACTGTTTCGATTCACGCTCCGACGTTGGGGTACTCGTATGCATAGACTCCCATCTTTATATCGGAATCAGATTACGGGAATCGATAATGCACCGCAACCTGTGCTGGCGAGGGCGGCCAACGTGTGATGGTGAGGGTCAGGTAACTGAGCTTTGGTGCGAGTCGAGGATCGCTTTCTTCAAGCCTATGGAAGGCGTGTTCCCGGGAATGCGTCCGTGCGCATTGCCACCCAGGATGAGGAAGACGCGGTGTAGCTGCCCCGCATCCCGCCAACACCTCCACCGATCTCTCGGGTGCGACACAGTCGTCCAGCGATTTGCCTAGATACTCTTCACCTGGCCGAGCGCCTCTATCGGAGCTGAATTCCGGGATACCAGCCGCTCTTCGCCAGGAACGCCTTCGGATCGCTCACTTCCAGAATGGTGCGAAACGCGCTGCGCTTGTCGGTAGCATGTTGGTAGTAGAACTTAACGACCCGAGAGCCGACCCAGTAACCAAGATCGCCCGGCCTTTCAAGCGTCGCATTGAACAGCCGGTCGGACAAATCGCGCTTGTCTTGATCGAACACGAACGCGGTCTCGATTGCTTGTCGCGACCTCGGTTGACGCGCTGGACTGGGAGTACGCAACCTAGCCGGCAATCAGCTCGGCCGTCAGTTCGGCTGCACCCTTCGATCAGTGACGCCTCGAGCACCGTGGGATGCTCGTCATCGACGAGCGCCGGCACCTGCTGGACGTGGGCATACTCGTGTGCGATCACATACAGAAACCGGTCCTCGAAGGTCTACGGGATCGCGACGTCGAGCTGATTCAGCCGTTCGGGGTCGACGAGCACGTCGATCGCCGTGATCCTCTCGTTGCTGATCGTGAAACCCATCACTGCAAACGGCCGGCTGTCTGGAGCGATGATCACTCCGGCTGTCCCGTTGACGAGTGCCCGCACGATGTATGGGTAGAGCCTGGAGTAGGTGCGTGTATGTGCGGCTACCGCCTTTGCGCCGTGGAGGAGGAGCGAGGCTTGGCGGCGCAGCTTTCCGCCATCGATCCTGAGCTCGACGCCGGGATGGAGTATTTGAAGGAGCGTGTCGAAGTCTCCGTCACGTGCGGCGGCGAAGAACGCATCGACAACGCGCCTCTGTCGACTCAGGTCTCGGTCCGGCGCCGGTGAGTCCTGCACGCGGCGCCGCGCACGGCTGGCCAGCTGCTGTGCCGCGGCTTCGGAGCGATCGAGAACAGCGGCGATGTCCGAAAACGGCACGCCGAACACATCGTGCAGCACGAACGCGAGCCGTTCAGCCGGAGCAAGCGCATCGAGCACGACGAGCAGCGCCAGCCCGACGGAGTCGGCAAGGAGCGCCTCCTGCTCGGGACCGGGCGCGTCGCGGAGCGTGACGAGTGGGTCGGGCACGTGGCTGTCAGAGAACTCCTCCGGACTTGCCCGCCGCGACCGCAGTATGTTCAGGCATACCCGCCCGACGACCGTGGTCAGCCAGGCCTGCATATTCTCGACGGCGCGGAGATCCTGGTCGCGAATCCGAAGCCATGCCTCCTGAAGGGCGTCCTCGGCCTCGGTCACCGACCCGAGGATGCGGTAGGCGACGGCGGATAGGTGCCGTCTGTGCTCCTGGAAACGTTCAGTGAGCCACTCGCGCTCGTCCATCGGCGGCTCTTCCCCACGTATGCGTGTTCCGGCAGGCAGATGCAGACCAAGAACGCCGGGCTCCAACGTCCGGGCGACGAATCCGACGCAACGGCTGGATCGGTGCGAGTCGAGTCAGCACAAGTCGGTGAAACGCGGAAGGGACGGCCTGGCCCGAGGTTGGGGGCGCATCTGCGACGGCGTAGACTCCTTGAACCCGGGTCATCACCACTGGTTATGATAGGCAAGATTTGCGATCAGTGCGGCGACTGCCAATACCAAGAAGCTCACCGCCCCACCGACCTGAGGGTCGCGCGCACGGATGTGTGCACTCAGTGCGCAAACGAAGTAGAGAATGAGGCCGATCGCGGCGGCCTTGCCAAGCACCGGGACGGCGAACCCCATCGACAGTCCGGCCGCGCCTGAGGCCAACAACGTGCCGAACGGGATCATCCACGTTCGTGACACCTGCAAACGGTCCGCGACGGCCTTGACCGACTCCGCACCGACGAAATTCAAGTAGGCAGCATAGCTGTTTGCGACCACCGTCAGGAGCGTTACGACGATGTAGACAATGTACATATCTCACAGACACAGGCGCTAGAGGAAACCTGACAGCGAAGATCTCGGCCAGCGACGAGCCCAGTACGCGAGGGTGGGCGAGCGAGCCGAGGCGGAGCGGACGGGCAGCTCGGCAGGACGGCCCCGCCGGCGCGCGCCGCGGACACTCGATCTTGTGACCCATACAAACGATCGCATGTTTCCACGTAACGCTTACTGAGCCTGTCGGTACGACTCGCGCTCATCGAGGTTCCGTTGGCGGCGCGGTCTCGTGATCACTCGGTGCCTGTGCGCGTCGGGTGATGCCAGGCTCGTTCGATCTCCCGCAGCAGCGCAGGGTAGACGATGCAATGTCGAAATGGGGCGATTAGTGTCAAGTAGGCCGCTCCGAGCCTGCCCCGGGGATTGACGTACACCGCCATCTGTCCTTGATAGAAACCCTGTCCCTTGTCGACCCATGCGAGGTGCATGACGGTGTGAACTGTCCGGTTCGAGAGTTCCGCGGCCCACTCGACGTCGGTGCGGCAGAGCGGGCGAAAGCCGTATGAGCTCCGACTTGGGTTCGTGACGGTGTTGCGCAGGTCTGCGGGGAGTCGTGCGGCCAATGTCGTTTCCGCAGCGTCCGGAATCGCGAGTTCTCGTGTGGCATCGTCCCAGCCGAACCAGCCGCCGAGGCGGTAGCGAATCGAGAAGAGCAGACGCGTTGGCGCGGACTCTCCGTGGGCTGGGTCCAGGGCTGCCATGACTTTGAGCAACGTACCGAAGTCCCGGGCACTGCCGCGGGCTGGTAGCGCCCAGACATCCTCCAGCCTGAAGTCGGGCGCGATCTCGGCGATACGCCAGCGGCGGGATTCATGCTCGCTGTTTGGAAGCCTCATACCGGTCAATGCTGCGCCTCGATCTTGTCGAAGAGCGCTTCAATCACGCCGTCGTGGCGCCCGGCTCGATCCGCTCACGCCAGCTCTCTGAGTCATCGAGATGCCGACCGTGGCCGAACGACCTTCATCGTGGGACGCCAATCCACAGGTCTTGACTATTCCTCTTTGTTACAGACTCCAAGGGCGATCAGCCGGAACAACTCCTCCAACGGATGGGATCGCTTGCCTGTCAGGACTCGATGACCCTAGGGTCCCATCAGATCGGCTACCAGAGCAACGGCACCAGACGATACCGAACGCACTTTTGGTAATCCGTGTAGCCGGGCAAATCCCGCGCGAGGAGGCGCTCCTCATCCACAAGCCGCCAGAGCAGAAACGGCAGCATGAACACAAACGCCAGGCCCCCCCAGTACGAGCCAAGCGCGAGCGGCGTGGCTACCAGGTACAACAACGCACTCGCGTACATCGGATGGCGGACGAACGAGTATGGCCCGGTGGAGATGACCCGCTGGCCCTCGGCGACTTCAATGGTGGCTGACGTGAACGTGTTCTCCCGATACACGCGAGCAATGAAGCCGAACCGACTCACGCCTGCTTCGCGGGCCGCGGCTAGCAGTGCGTCGGTGCCCTCGGTGCGAAGCCGAATAGTGGACGCGAAGGTGCGGTCCATGTTCCTGGAGAAGCGCGCATTCGCGAGCGCGGTCGCCTGATGAATGATCGCGTCCGGCGCGACCTTGAGCACCGCCTTCCGTACGGCGCGGGGGTCGAGCAGATCGAGCACGATCGGCTCCGCTCCCAGTGCTCGTAGACGTTCTGCGTTGCCAGCAGACCGGGAGGTGCCGATCACCTCGTGTCCCCGTTCGATCAACTGAGGAACGAGCCGGCTGCCGATCGCACCGCTCGCCCCGGCGACAAAAACTCGCATCGTGTTCTCCTTTCGGTATCGTGTTCGCTTTGCGCCGGTCACATCAGCGAGACCTCGCCATCTGGTGGTCATGACCCGACGAGAGAGAGGATTGTGAGCGATGGCCGAGCGCGGATGGCTGGCTGAACGATAGGGGCGCGGGAGTTGATCGTTCGAGCCATTTCGCCCAGGTCGTGGTGCCGTGACGCGCGTGCGTCGAGGTGTTTCCTGCTTCGAGGGCCGCCTTGATGCGGCGGGGCATCGGCACGCTCCAAACGCGGCGGCGAAGGCCGCGCGCACCGAGATACTGCTCGGCCAGTTGGCGCATCGTCAGGGTCTCCGGTCCGACGAAGTCCTTGCGCTCGCCGCGCTCGCCGTCGCCCATGCAGCCGACGACGAAGCCGGCGAAGTCGTCCGAGTCGACCGCCTGCATGCGCACATCACCTGGCAGCAACAGATTCGACCGCTCGGCCATCTTCGCGAGCATCCGCTCGAGCAACCAGTAGAAGCCGCTCGCGCGCACGATCGACCACCGAACGGCCGACGCTTTGACAAGCTCCTCCGCAGCGAGCTTCACGCGCGAGTAAGGATTGATCCGTGCCATCCTGGGCAGGCCGACGATCGAGACGTGGACGAAATGCTGGACTGAAGCCGTAGCGGCGGCCGCCAGCAGCGCGGTCGTTCCGTCGATGTCGACGTCGGTCGGTGAGCGGATGAAGTCGAGCGGACGGAATCCGCCGCGCTGGGCGGCCGGCGAGTTCGTCGCGGCGTGGATGACAGCGTCGACGCCGGCGACTGCCTGCACCAGATCGGCACCGGCGCCGAGATCGCCTCGAACCCATTCGATCCCCGGATCGTCTCCAGGCCGTCGGGCGAGGATCCGGACGTGATGACCGTCTCGATTCAATCCCGCCATGATCGCGCGGCCGAGGTGCCCGGTTCCACCGGTAATGAGGACCCTCATCGCACTCCCTCCTGATAGCGTTCGTTGCTACAAGTAAGGACGAAGCAGCGCCGTATGCTGTGACACATTGCGAAGAAGCGGCGGAAGTCGCACTCTCGCGGGGCAACACCGAGCCCAGGCGACCGTAATGGTCACGCGCCGTCGCTTCTGCTAGCGGTGTGGCTCTGTTCGGTGCTGTCGGATGAGCCCGGCGAGGTCCGCGATCGGACCGAGGTGGCGCAGCTTGTCGGGGTTGACGACCGAGCGGATTGTCTGCACCACGCCGTCGACGATGTCGAGCGAGAAAACGTTGACGATCCTACTCTCTGCGTCGACGATCGTGGCGCCCGGCTGGCCGTTGACCTCGTGCAGCGTGATCGTCAGCCCGTAGCGGACGAGTTGGCCGGCGATGCCTCCGAGCAGGCGGCTGACGCGATCGCGGCCGAAGATCGGGTGCGGCCACGAGGGGCTCCTGCCCCCGCCGTCACCGTAGACAGCGACATCTGCGGCAAGCATCTCGACCAAGGCGTTGACGTCTCCCTCGGAGACGGCGGCGAAGAAGCGGGCGGCGAGCCGGTCGCGCTCCTGCCGCGACGCATCGAAGCGCGGCTTCCCCTTTTCGATCTGGCGCCGCGCACGCGCCGCCAGCTGCCGGCAATTGTCCTCGCTCTTGTCGACTGTCTTCGCGATCTCGTCGTAGCCGAAACCGAACACGTCGTAGAGCAAGAACACGGCCCGCTCGACCGGGTTCAGCCGCTCGAGCAGCACCAGGAAGGCGAGCGAGAGAGACTCTGCGCGCTCGGCGTAGATCGACGGATCGAGGCCGGCACTCTCATCGGTCAGCAGCGGCTCGGGAAGCCACTCGCCGACATAGACCTCCCGACGTGCGCGCGCGGACCGCAGGTGGTCGATGCTCAATCGCGTGACCACTGCCGAGAGATATGCCTTCGGCGAATCGATCTGGGTGCCTTGGCGCAGAGCGCGCTGCTGGCGGAGGAACGCCTCCTGGACGATGTCCTCTGCTTCGCTCACGCTGCCGAGCATCCGGTAAGCGAGCGAGAACAGCGTCGGCCGTACTGCCTCGAAGTTCTCGGCAATGTCCATTCCTAGTGTCCGGCCTTCCTACAGCATCCGTGATCGACGTCGAAGAAGAACGCCCTGCCGGACGTCACCGCCTGCACGAAGACCGGTGTAGGTCCGGCAATCAGTGCCGGCACACCGAGCAGATCGCCGACTCGAACGTAGCGCACGGTGACCTGGCGGCCGTCTCCGGCGTGCATGTAGACGCGCAGCAGGCGGAGCATCATGACGGCCAACCTTTCAGCGTCTGCTTCCGTATACACAGTACCGCCGGACGGGAAGTCGACGACTCGCCCACCGGCGATCAGTGATTCGATGGTTCCGATCGGGACCGCTGCAACCGCGTCGGAGCAGCCCAACGACGCCCACGGCAGTGCGGTCACTCTGCGACTGATCCGGTGCCATCGATTCAGATTAGAACGAAATCGGTTCACGCGCCGCTCTAGCGTTGCTGAGGTTGTGCCGGAGCCGGACTGTTCACCGTTGAGCGACGTGGAGCAGAGACCGCCGAGGACGGCGCAGCACGATCGTCAAGGTCGCCCGCGCGATACCACCGATCACGCCAGGCACAGGTGAGCCGAGCCAGTGCAGCGAGGCGATCCTTCACGCAGCCAGTCGCCAGAGCTGCAGAATGACGGTTGCGAGCCCGTGATTTGAACCCGCATGAGCAGGCGCATCGCGATCTGCCTCGGTTCAGCTGTGACACGCGATGTGACGTAACCCATTCGAAATGTCGCGATTCATGGATGTCTATGGAGATCGATGGCGATCGCGTCGTCGGCCGCAAATCATTGATCATCAGGACCTTCATCGCTTTTGGTCACGCTGGATGGATCGGCGGGGTCGCTGCTGTTAACCGGAGGGTTGCTGGTTGGATGGTCTGTCAGCTGGCGATCGTTCCAGTTGCCGCCGCATTTGCCAAGATCACGCATGATCGCTGAGATCCCTAGCAAAAACTGACCGGCGCACTCGGTTCGGGACCGAGGGGTCGGAGGTTCGAATCCTCTCGCCCCGACCACTAAATCCCAAAAAACATTGGCGTTTTCGATCGGTCATGACTGGCAGTAGCCGGTCATGATCGGTGGTGTACGGAACTGAATGGTTACCCTGTGGTTACCCTGAACTGAATCGCGCCCGAACCGAGGCTGGCGCGAGATACGACGTCTCCTGATGGCCGGTCGGATGCCGGTCATTCGTTTGTACACACGGTTCCGAGTCGACGAGAACTCACTCCGTCAAGTCCTCCGATTTGCTGGGCTACACTCGGTTAATTGTGACGCGGATAGAAAGACTGCTGGAGACAGATGCGGCAAACGCGCCGGTGGCGATCGAGCTCCTTCGCAGCTTCGATCCGGCCACGGTCCAGGTACTTGAGGTCGCGGGCGAATTGTTCGAGTCGTTCAATGCCTGCGCCGCGGCGAGCTTCTCGGAACTAGACGCGGCGGACGATCGCGAACTTGTGACCGTGGCAGAGAAGCTCGGCTTGACGCGCGAGGATCTGATCGCGGCGATCGGATCGAACAACGCCAGCCCGGAAGTAGTGCGAGCGCGCACCCTCTGGAAGGCGATGGGCGCTCGACACGCGAAGACGTTCTTGCTTCTCCTTCTGTCTCGCTATTTTCGATGGGCGGTTGCCGACCTTTTGAGGCTTCGCGTGACGCCGGTCTTGGGGTACGGGCGACTGCAGGCCGAGGCCTGTGGCCTACTTCGCCTTTTCGTTGAGCAGCCTGACCGAGCCGGAGAATGGGTGCGGGCAAGTCTGTCGGACGGCGACGGAAGGCGGTTCTACCGCCAGACCCAGGCAGCCCTCAGGACGATCATGACTCGCTACGGACTCAATGCCTTCTACGAACGAGGATCTGCTTCCTCACAACATGTGCGGATGACGTCGGCGGTGATGGGTCTATCGATCACTGACATGGGCACACGGCTTCGGGACCAAGAAATCGATCCCGACGATGCTGGGAGCTATTTTCGTCGAGCACTGTGGTTCCTCAGCGTCCAGGTGATCGTATTCGCGAATCTTGCGGAGTGTGTGCCGGAGGTTCGTTGTAATGGCTGGCCCGAGCGACGTGACGACTTCGCGCGGCGCTGGGCGGTGCTGTGGCGGTTGTTGGATGAACGGTACCCGGACGACGCTGAGGAAGCTCCCGGAGGGGAGCAGGGACAGTAAGTTGTGGGGTGCGGGATATCGAGCGGGTCTCGGGTGACTGTGTCCAAGACGTCAGAAATGGCCGGTCGGCTGCCGGCCATTTCTTTTTTTGCGGCGCTCACGCCGCCGAGCGCGCTTCCTCACAGCCTGCATCGGCGTCATCGCGACTGATCACGCCTAAGATCTCAGCGGCCGTTCGTTGAATTCGCCCGAGGGATTCAGCCAGCGCGCCACCATCGCCGCGATACAGATGGATGTAGTCCCGTGCCGCGTCCGTGACATCAAGGCCGATCGCGTGTCCAATTACGAACGCGACTGCTTCGGCTTCAAGCTCGCGCGTGTCACGCGAGCCGGGACGGTCGTCGCCGTGATGAAGAAGTTCGTGGGCGAATTCGTGAGCGAGAACCGTGAACTCTGACGCCGGCTGCAGTCCTGCCAGGACCTGGATACGTCCGCCGCTGGACGTCCCCAACGCGCCATCGAGTTCTTGGGCGTAGTCCACCGCGATGCCGTGCGAGGCGATCGCCGCCTTGAGACGACCGGTCGCCGCGCCAGGGTCACCGCCAGCCTCAGCCGGTTCAGGCAACGGCGCGCCATCGGTCTGCGCAACGTCGAAGACGTATGCCGCGCGGAAGCCCACGACGGTCTTGGAATCGTCGCCGGCCGCGTCGTCGGCCTGCTTGCGCCCGACGATCGGCGCGAGGATCGCGATGCCCTTTTCGCCTTTGCGAACGAACCGCAAGAGTTTGTGCCAGGCGTGAAAGCCTGCCACGCCCGTCGCGTCAGGCCGCTGCCGCGCGATGAGACACACGTTGTGGAAGCTGTAGCGATGGAACTGCGCCATCGCCTTGAGCAGGGCGCTCAAGCGTTCGCTGTGCCTCTCTGCGAGCGCGGTGCTCAGGTGGTCGAGTGATTCGGTCGTGAGCTTCTTGAGTTCGTCGGCGTTCATGATGTTCCTCCAATCGACGGTTGTCCGTGGTTCCTTCGCGGCCTGAGGAACCCGGCAACCCGGCGAGGAGGACATCGATTAGGTCGGCGCCGCCGAATGTCGCGGTGATTTCAACCGGGCGTGCCAGCACGCTTTTCTGCTGGCGCGACGCGTAGCACCCGGTGAGGCCGCGACATGTTCGTGCGCAGCGCGACGGCGGGCGACGACACCACTGCGTCAACGCCGACGTCGAAGCTCACACGTTTTCCTACAGATCGGGCCGCCGTTGATTGTGGAGGGCGTAGCGAACGCCGCGCGCGTCCGTTCTATGGCTCGCGGTGAACGGCGGACGAACGCTTGTCATTGCGAATACCGACAAAGGTGGAATGGCGGAGGAGCGCCTCGGTGGTCCATTCCACGAATCCGATCTCGACGACGACGACCGGCTTGACCCAGCGCAAGGCTTTCATATCTTCAGCGGTGATGCCCTCGCCCGAATGGCTCTTGCCCTGGCTGTTTGGCAGGTTGACGAAAGGGCATCGCGTGATTGGACGGTCGGCAATGCGACGCATGACTTCGGCCCGCATGTGGGGCGTGAAGGCGAACGGCGTATCGCGAATGGCGCAGAGTCCGATGCCGGCAATCGAGCGCCGGGTTGGAACGAAGAAGAAGCACCGAGTGCGCATCGAGGAAGCAGCCGAAGACAGGTTGTTCGCCGCGTGCTCGAAGCTGAATCGTCCGCAGCACAAGCCTCACAGCAAGCTTCTGACCTGGCCGAAGGTCGACGAGATCCGCAGGCGGGTTGTCGAGGGCGAGCCACAACGCAAGGTCGCTGGGGAAATCCGCATCTCCACCGGTTTGTGCTGCCAGATCGTCAAGGGCGAGATCTGGAATCCAGAGAAGTACAAGATCGGGACGAAGGGCGACATGATGCGCTTGCGTCTCATGGCAGCCTTCGACGCGGGCGTCCGGCGGGAAGAGATGATGCTGATTCAGTTGAAGCACATCAACTTCAAGCCGGTCAGCGTCACCGTCGACGGCGAGCAGAAGAAGGTCGTCGTCGTGGAGGTTCAGTCCAAGGGCGAGAAGACGACCGGGGAGAAGGAGTTCGTCTACATCGGCACAGACCGTCTGAAGAAGGCGCTGCAGAAGCGCCGTTTTACCCTACGCAACGATCCCGACGCGTACGTGTTCGGGACTGAGGACGGGCGACGGCAAAAGGACTTGCGCCGCATGTGGCGCGAGCTATTCAAGCTCGCTGCATTGAAGTGGGGCCGCGACAAGGGCCTCGTGTGGCACACGCTGCGCCACGAGTTCTGCTCGCGCACGGCGGAGAATACTGGCGATCCTGTTGTCGCGCAGGAACTGGCGCGTCACAAGGATTTGCGGACGACGCAGGGATATCTGCATCCGCGGCTGTCACGGGTTCTCCAAGCAGCAGTCAAACTGAATCGGAAATGACTCAGGTGTGTGTCGCGTTGCTCAGCGGCGTTCGGCGCGATCCTCTGACGCACGAAGCACTTTCTGCCAGACGCCGACACTGTTTCGTGTGCGGTCGTAGTAGAACGTGTTCACCTCGGTGAATCCTTGCCGCCGAAAGAACTTCTCGCTCTCTTGGTTGCCGCGTCGTATCGTGCATTGGAGAATGCAAGCCCCGCCGGCGATCGCAGCTGCTTCGGCGCGACCGTAAACGACGAAGGCAACACCCTGGCCCTCGAAGTCTTTCCCCACGCTCAAATGTCGAATCTCCCACTGATACCACTGAACTCGTTTGCGCTCAACGCATCCCGCAACCTGACCAGCGCGGACTTCGTACTCATAGTTGCCAGCGTCGGCCAACACCGCCTGCTGTGTGTACGCCTTGGCGAGCTGATTGCGGTCGTTCAGCAGTTTCGCAATCTGTGCTGCGTCTGTCTCAGTCATCACTGTAATCACGCGACCAGCAGCTTCGCTCGTCGGCGATTCCCCGATTGGGGCTTCACAACGATCTGAACGTCGCTTCCGAGCAACACAAGAAACCTTACGAGACGATCGAGAGAAAAGCCGGAGAGCCTGCCCCTCTTGAGGGCCGATACCTTTGGCTGATCGACTTCGAGGAGCGTGGCGGCTTCGGCTTGCGTTAGTCTCCGGCGCTCAATGATCTTCGTGATCTTGTATGCCAGTTCTGCCTTTGCGGCGGCTTCCTCCGGCCGCGCGTATCCGAGGTCGGCGAAAACATTGCCGCTTCCAACGACATGGTCCTTCTTCGTGGCCATTTCAGTGCTCCCGCTTCTGATCCAATTCGGCAGCCCTCTTGAGCCGCTGTCGCACTAACTCGATTTCTGATTGCGGCGTCGCGACGCCCCTCTTGGATTTCTTCTGGAAAACGTGAAGGACGTACACCCGCTCAGCAAACCTTACGGTGTACACGGCGCGATACGTGTCACCTTGATGATTGGCGATAACCTCCAAGACGCCAGCGCCGAGTCCCTTGAGCGGTTTTGCGCCCTCGTATTTTCCACCGATCTGTGCAAGATAGAGGGCGTAGCCCACTTCGTCTTGCACGTCCTGAGGACAGGCGCGAAGCGCCCCCAACGTGTCGCCGAGCCAAACAACTGGCTTCGGTGACGGCTGGCTCATAACGCTCATGATATGCTAAATATGGCATGACGCGCAACGGCGGTGACGTTGGCGTCCAATGAAGAAGCCGAACGCAGTCACTTGCGCCAATCCGTTCCTCTCGCGTGGTCCGCTTTCGTGGTGAACCCATGACCGATTCGAGTCGAGATCCCAAGTCGACCGCCCATCACGTGGTGCTCGGACTTCGCGTGACGGGTGGGTTCCTTGGCGGTGCCGAGTTGGAATTCGCTGACGGCCTGAACTGCCTGATCGGAGGGCGTGGGGCCGGGAAAACCACCGCTCTTGAGTTCCTTCGATTCGGTCTCGGGCTGATGCCGGATCCCAAGATTAACGCCCAACGCCACAAGGCCATTGACGCTCTGGTCAAAGCGAACCTCGGCTCCGGTCGACTGACGATCGAGCTTCGAACAAAGACAGATCTGCGATACACGGCTGGACGCGCGGCAAACGAGACCGTGCAAGTCCTGAACGAAGCGGGGACGGCGGTTCCCGTGTCACTGGATCGCGACCAGATTTTCAGCGCGGACGTCTTTAGTCAGAACGAGATTGAAGAGATCGCGTCAAGCCCAGCAGCGCAGTTAGAGTTGCTCGACCGCTTCCAGGAGCGGGAAGCCGCTTCGATTGCGCGCGAGATGGAGCAGTTACAGCGCGAGCTCGATCAATCGAGCCTCGACCTTCGCCGCATCGACCAGGAAGTGGATGACCTTCGGGGCAAAGCCTCCGAACTGCCCGTTCTTCAGGAGAGGCTCAAAGGCTTCGCCGAGGTGAAAGGACCAGATGCAGAGAGGATCAACGCAGCACACACAGCCAAGAGCGGACGTGCCCGGGAGGAGAAACTTCCTGATTCTCTGGTCGCGGCTCTGCAGAAGGTCGCCCGTGAGATTGCTTCGAGTCAGGTCGCCTTTCAATCCGGCGTTGAGGCGCAACTTGACAACGATATTCGGCAGGGACCCAATCGCGAACTCTTCGAGGCCATAGGCACCGATGTTCAGACTTTCACGCGGGATCTTGGATCGGCAGTCCAGTCGATCGTCGGGGCGGCGCGCACTGCTGAAACACGGGTCAAGGCGCACGCTACGGTGCTTGCTGAGCGTCATGCCGTTCAGGAGGCCGATTACCGTCTAATCGTTGCGGCGTCCGAGGAAGAGGGCGGACGTGCCGTCGAACGCGTGGCCCTGCAGACCTCGCTTGCCAATGCGCAAGCGGCAGCGAACGAGCAGCAGGCCAAAGAGAAGCAGCGACAAGGCATGACGACGATTCGAAATGAATTGTTGAAGCGAGCTTCAGAGCTGCGCGATCGCCGGTTCGCACTTCGAAAGCAAGTGGGGGAGCGTCTCTCAAGCCAGTTTGCGACCATCCGGGTGACGGTGGCTCAAGCTGCTGAACTCCAGCAATACCGCGATCTTGTTACAGAGGCTCTGAAAGGCGCGGGAGTCAAACAGGCGGTCGTCGCCGATCGCCTGTCACAGGTGTTCTTGCCCGGCGAACTAGCGCGGCTGGTCGCCAACAACGACCACGCGACGTTGGCACAACGGACCGGCTTTGAAGAAGACAGAGCACGAAAAGTCGTCGATGCGCTCAAGACCAGTGGCAGCTATTACACGATCGAAACGGTAGATCTTGAGGATCGTCCCTGCATCGAGCTCCTCGACGGTGACAAGTTCAAGGAGTCGACACACCTGTCGACGGGGCAGAGATGCACAACCATCCTGCCTATTCTGTTAACACAGAGCGAACGGCCTCTCCTGATCGATCAACCGGAAGACAATCTTGACAACGCGTTCGTATACGACACGATCGTCAAGGCCCTCCGAACCGTGAAGGGCAGCCGTCAGGTGATCTTTGTCACGCACAATCCAAACATTCCCGTTCTTGGCGAGGCAGAGCGCGTCTTCGTTTTCTCGTCCGACGGTCGTCAGGCCACCCTTAAACAAGTCGGCACGGTCGACGACTGTAAAGAGCAAATCGAGAAGATCCTCGAAGGCGGGCGCGAGGCCTTCGTTCAGCGAATGACTCGTTATGGCCACTGACGAGTCCCTGGCGCACCAGAAGCTGTTGGCAGCCCTAGACGCGGATGACTGGTCTGTTGTCCTCGAAGCGGTCTCTGTCGCCGACAACGCCATCCGGGGTGCTCTGGTAGGCGAATCAAAGGGCGATGAAATTGTGGCGAGGCTCGTTGGGCTCGCGAATCATGCGAAATGGGAGGTCCGCCGTGCCGTCGCAAACGCCGCCGCACATGTCACCAACTCAGCGTTCGAGACCGTCTTGGCAACACTTGCCCTCGACCAGAACACTCGGGTCCGGCAGGCTGCGGAGCACGCTGCCCTTCGACGCCGGGATTCGCGGCACGCGAGCACGCTGGGAAAACAACACGAAGAGCGGATCAATTCGACACTGGACGACATCGAGGCACGTTTTGGCTTGAGGGGTCGGGATGCTGTGAAACGCGCCGCCGAACAAGTCGCGAATACATTCGCCCGAGAGCTGTATCACGAGGTCATAAGGCTTTTGTCGCCGATCGCCACGTCAGCGGAGCGTTTACGAACGCACCTCTCGGCCGGCAACGTTTCACCTAATGCTCTGGCCGAAGAGACTGACCGCATCGGTCGGCGTGTGGCACAACTTCGGGCGGTCCTAGACGCCATGCGCGCGTATACCGCGCAACCGGCTCTGTCCTTTCAGGGCGAAGGTCTGCGGGAAGTCATCGAGGAAGCGGCGAGCGTCGCCATTGAGAGCGACGACGACAAACATCCCCGGCCGCCCATTGAGATTGATGTGTCCCGTGACGTGGTCGTTGATCTCGCTCGGCCGCGGTTCGTTCAAGCGCTGACGAACGTCCTGGCAAATGCGGTCGAATCGTATCGCGACGGGAATGTACTGAAGCCAGTCGAAATCAGCGCGGAAGTGCAAGAAGGTCTGATCACCATAACGATCGAAGACTCAGGATGCGGCATGTCCCCGGAGAGCCAGCGCGACGCTCTCACGTTATTTGCGACAAGCAAGCCGAACGGCACCGGGTTCGGCCTGCCGCTGGCCGTCAAGATCGTCGAGTCCGAGCACGGAGGCAGACTGAAGATCGACAGTCTGAAGGGCCGTGGTACCGTCGTCCGCATAACGATTCCAACTCACCACGCCGCCGACCGCGCATGACTGAACGTCATCTCGCCCTGATCGTCGAGGACCACAAGGAAACAGCGGACGATCTTGTGGAGATCCTACGTTCAACCGAGTGCGACAGTGTCGTCGTGGACAATCACGACGACGCACTATTGACCCTAAGGAGCAGATCGTTCTGCCTGATCCTGTTGGATCTACAGATAAAGGGCGCACCGGACTCGATCAAGGGGCACATCGAACACGGACGGGCTCTTCTACGGAAGATCCGACAAGCGCACGGCGAGCACAACGGAACCGCCTTCTGGCTGCCGGTGTTGATTGTCAGTGGGTTTGCGCGGGAACGTGAGGAAGCCATCGACGTAATGAAGAACGGTGCAAACGACGTCATTCAGAAGCCACTTGAGGATCAGAAGGTGTCCGACAGAATACGCCGCGCCCTCGAAGCCAGTGGCCGTACGTCCCACGCGCTGTGTCACGACAAGCCGCCGACGCAGCGTGAAGATTTTAGCCAAGGGGTGCTGATTTCCGTCCCAGGCGAGAAGATCAAACGTCGAACCCGCGTCATGGTTGGTTCGACCGCAGTGGATCTTACTGATGCGTCATTGAAGGTGCTCTTACGCCTGATGGTGGCTCGTAAGAAGGGTTCGCATGTCCACAAAATTGACTTTGGCTTCACTGCAGACCGCGGGTTTAAGGGCGTTTCGAATTTGCGCGGTGAACTGAAGTCGGCCCTGGCGGGCACCGAGATCATCGAGAACGACTACAACGGGAACTACAGCTTCACGGACCAGGTCGCGATCGGTGATTGCGGCATCGCCAATCTTCTCCAGAATGGTGATGCCGTCATCTCAGGACTCGCAAAGCAGCTCCAGAAACACCTCAAAGCAAAGCCCAAGAAAGTCTGAAGGAAACTCTCAAAAGTTTCCGACACACCTCCGCCGATGTTCATGACTGCTGTAGCCACTAGAGTGGTTGTACGGGCAGTGTCCACGCGGGAAGTCCGCGGCGACTTGCCGAACGAGGTGTGTCAATGAACAAGCCGGTGAAACCAGGAGAGAGGGCGCCGCGGTCCGGCCAGTACGAAGAACTTGGACCGCGCGGAGGCCGTACTGGACACGAGGTCACGATCTCGAAGGGCGAGCGAGTGCCGCCGACGCGCCAACCGGGGGGTGGATTCACGATCGTCGATCCGACCAAGAACAAGAGCGGCAGGGGATAACCGTGTCAGCGCGGATTAACCCGGGGAGTCAAGGTGTAGCGGCCGTCGACGAGCCTGCGGCCGGCGGTGCGCGAAATGCTCCGCGGGACGTGTCGCGTCACATCTCCGTCGGAGTGCAGTGCATGCTCTGGGGCAAGGCGGCGGGCCGCTGCGAGTTCGCTGGTTGTAACGCCGCGCTCTGGAAGTCGTCGGTGACCCAGGAGCGGGTGAACATCGCCCAGAAGGCGCACATCTATTCGTTCAGTCCAGAGGGCCCGCGCGGCCATGACGGGATCGATGCGATCAACAGCATTGAGAACTTGATCTTGGTGTGCCACCAGTGCCACCGCAAGATCGACAAGGATGCTGACGGCGGTCGGTACACGCCGACACTGCTCGGACGCATGAAGGGCGAGCACGAGGCTCGGATTGAACGGGTCGGAGGGATCGCCGCCAGCAAGGCAAGCCATGTTCTTCTTTTCGGGGCCAACATCGGCGACCACAGCTCGCCCCTGAACTACAACGACGCGGCGTTCGCCCTGTTCCCAGGCCGGTACCCCGCGTCTGACAGGCCGATCGAACTCAGCACCGTTAACAGCTCTCTTTCGGATCGGGACGCCGAGTTCTGGAGCGTCGAGTCGCAGAATCTGGAAAGGAAATTCGCCCAGCGAGTTCGAGAACGGCTCGCTGAGGGCGCGATCGAACACCTTTCGGTATTTGCGCTTGCCCCTCAGCCGCTCCTCATCTTGCTCGGCACTCTGTTGGGAGACATCGTGCTCGCCGACGTTTATCAGCGACACCGCGAACCGCCGACATGGGCGTGGCCGGCCGCGTCTCAAACACCCGAGTGTGAACTCCGCGAGCCGGCGTCGACGGCAGGCGTCCCGGCCCTGGTGATCTCGCTGAGCGCGACGGTGAACCTTGAGCGGATCACATCCATTCTCGGAGATGACGCAAGCATCTGGGTGGTGACCGTACCGTCGCCACACAATGACATCGTCAAGTCGCGGGAACAGTTGTCTGAGTTTCGGGCGCTGATTCGACGATTGCTAGACCGGATCAAGGCCGCGCATGGACAGAACGCTGTTCTGCATGTCTTCCCTGTGTGCGCTGTGTCGACGGCCGTCGAATTGGGTCGCATTCGCATGCCGAAAGCGGACATGCCGTGGCGAATCTACGACCAGGTTGGTGCCCGCGGGGGATTCGTGTCAGCTCTGTCCGTCTTGTAGGAGATTCCATCATGCCGTACGCAACCGCCCCGCTCGCGAGACTGCTTGAAACGATCGTTGAGCACCTGGACATCCCCCGCTCTTACTACGAGAAGGCGGTCGCTCGCCACAAGTCGCTGGGAGAATGGCTTTGCCGCCCGGGATCGAAGCTCGCGATTTTCCAGCCGCATGTCTCCGCGCAGGGGTCCTTTAGGTTCGGCACGGTCGTGCGCCCGTTACTCGCCACCGACGAGTACGACCTCGACAACGTCACGGTCCTCAACATGGCCAAGACGGCGATGACCCAGAGAGATCTGAAACAGCTGTACGGGACGGAGGTTAAGGCGTATGCAAGCTGCAATGGCATGCTTGCCGAGGTCGAGGAGAAGAACCGGTGTTGGCGCGTGCCGTACGCAGATGAAGTTCAGTTTCATCTCGATACGCTGCCGTGCGTGCCCGAGGAGGCGACCGTAATCGCGGCACTCATTTCACGCGGCGTCCCTCCGGAATTGGCAAGCCGTGCCATCGCGATCACCGATAGACGGCATCCGAAATACCACGAAATCACAAGGGATCTCCTGAGCAGCAATCCACGCGGCTTTGCTCATTGGTTCGAGATGCGTGCGCGCCTAGCTGCGATGCCACGTTTGCGGCAGCTCGTCGAGCGTCGGCTGTACGCCTCCGTGGAGGACGTGCCTCCGTACGAGTGGAAAACGCCCCTTCAGGCGAGCATTCAAATCCTCAAGCGTCACCGTGATGTGATGTTCCGGGACGATCCTGGCGCCGGCCCAATCTCCATGATCATCACGAATCTCGCCGCGCACGCGTACGACGGTGAGTCGGACCTGGCGCTGGCGCTGACGAACATCGTGGACAGAATGCCGCAATTCGTGAGGCCGACGCGTCCGCGCGTGCCGAACCCTGCGGACCCTGCGGAGGACTATGCCGACAATTGGACTGCCAACCCGACTCTTGAGCAGAAGTTCTGGTGGTGGCTGACGCAAGTGAAGGCCGACGTCGCGAAGCTGTCCACATCGATCGGGACGAGACGGCTCGTGCCGGAGGTTGACTCGGCATTCCGCGTTGAACTGACCACGGACGAAATACGAGTGTTCGGCGCGGCGCCGCAGACTGTCGCCACCACGGCGGCGGTCACCGCCCCCGTCATTCATATTCCGTCGGCGCCAAGGCCGTGGGGAAGTGGCGACTGAGTCGGCACGTGATCGGTTCCTCCGATGGCGGCTAGAAGAACTGCTGGTCAGGTACCCCGGCCTCCGTCTCGTTGCCGGACCGTCGGGATTTGTGCGGTTGGCCGGAGTCTTGGCATTCGCCGCCGCGGCGACGGCGCGAGAGGAGATCGCGGACGAGTACGACATCGAAATGGATGTGCCGGACTCCTTTCCGGAATACCTGCCGTCAGTCAAAGAGACCCGGGGACGAATACCCGCAGACTTCCATAAGCTGCAGGGCGGAGCCCTGTGTTTGGGGGCGCCGACACGGCTCCTGCTGATCGCGCGCGAGTCAGGGACTTTGACTCGCTTTGTTGACCGTTGCGTTGTTCCGTACCTATATGGCTACTCGTGCTTCGAAAAATCCGGCACGATGCCATTCGGCGAGCTTGCGCACGGGGCGATCGGCATTCGGGATGATTTTGCGAGCTTGTTTGGCGTTGCTGATCCCGGTGCGGGTGCCGAGTTTGTCCGGCTGACATCCATGCGCCGGCGGCAGGCGAATAAGCAGTCCTGTCCGTGCGGCAGCCTCCGACGGCTGGGTCGTTGTCACAATCGGCGGGTGAATAATCTTCGCAATCGGCTAGGGCGAAACTGGTTCAAAATGTGGCACGCTGCGTTCCGAGCATCACGGGCCAATGCCAATAGGGACCTAGCGGTGTCGGGAGTGTCGCCAGCCGCTGCCGGCCGTGAGCCTGGGTTCGCTGGTGAATCGGCCATAGCCCCGTGATGCCCGGCAGAAGACGGCGGTGCTGACCACCCAATGGTTACCCGGTGGTTACCCTGCGCGGAAACCGTTCGATTTTCTTCGGGAGAGTTGATACGCTCGGTCGGTTCGGGACCGAGGGGTCGGAGGTTCGAATCCTCTCGCCCCGACCAAAAAATTCCGAAAAGCCTGCAGAAATGCAGGCTTTTTTCTTGTACGCCCTTGGGCTCTTGTAGGCTATGGTAGTCGCCAGACCGCGGGAAGATCTTCGACGACATCAAGGTCAAGGACGGCATCGCCGACATTCGACGGCTGCTTGCACAGACGTCAACGCATTAGGACGGATGCAGGTGCGCGGCGCAGAGGACCACCGCCATCGGGCAACGCTACGGCTCCGGAAACTTCATTCGCCGCAGCAGCTCTTCATAGCGCGGATCGGATCGGACGCGATCGAACGCGGGCCAGACCTTCAGGAGCGTGAGCCACGAATCACGCTCTTCATATCCGCGTTGCAGCCACTCGAGCGCTTTATCGCGTTCACCCAGCGCGACGTACACTTCTGCCACCCATCCAGGACGCACGTACGCGTGTTGTGACTCCAACTCGCGGATTCGTATCGTCAGCTGGTGCCGGGCCTCGGCCGTGCGGCCAGACGCCGCGAGCATAGCCAGAGCATCGAATCCCTGCTGAAACGACTGCTGCTTCAGATACCGAAGCGCTCTGTCGGCATTGCCCTCGGCACTGTCGACGAGTCCTAAGCCGTAGAGCCCGAGCTGGTCCGACGGATTCAGTTCCAGAATGCGCCGAAATTGTTCGCGGGCTCGCTCATAGTTCCGCGCGTGGTAGAAGACGCGTCCAGCGCGGTACCGCACGACCGCCGAGAGTGGGTCCGCGGCAACTGCGCGGTCCGCCAGTGGCGCGGCCTCCGCGTGTCGCCCGAGGAGAGATAGCGTGAATGCATACTGGTAGAGTGCTGGCACGTATCCAGGGTTGCGATCGAGCGCGCGGTCGAACTCCTGGCACGCTGCCTCCCAGTCCCAGTCCGCCAAATCTGTGTAGGCGAGCGTGGCATGCGGTTCCGCGAGTCTGTCGTCGAGGGCAATCGCACGCGTCGCCGCGACCTTCGCGAGTGGCATCCCCTCATCGGTTGGCACGTGGCCGAATCCAACAAGGTCCAGGCGCGCATCAGCGAGTCCGGCGTACGCCAGCGCGTAGTCCGGCGCCACTGCTGCTGCCTGTTCGAAGTAGTCCGCTGCTTTGCGCAAGTCCTCACGACTGCGCCGATTCCAGAAGTATCGGCCTTGCAGATACAGCTCCTGCGCACGCGGATCGACCGGCGCGGCGGCCAACTGATGCTGCGGTGCTTGAATCGTGACATTGATCTTGCCCGCGATCTCGCGCGCTACGTCGCGCTGGAGGTTCAGCAGATCGCCGAGCTCGCGGTCGAAGCTGTCGGCCCATAGGTGCCCATCAGTCGCCCCTTTTATCAGCTGCGCTGTCACACGAATCCGGCTCCCGGAGCGGCTAACCGATCCTTCGACAACGGCATCCACATCGAGCTCGCGCGCGATGTCTGGCAACGGCTTTCTCGCCTGTCTGTACCGCATGACGGAGGTGCGCGAGATCACGCGCAACTCACGAATGCGCGACAACTCCGTGATGAGCGCCTCGGTAATGCCGTCTACCAGGTAGTCCTCGGACGGGTTGCCCGACATGTTGGTCAGCGGAAGCACGGCAATCGAGTTGACCTTCGCGCTAGCGCCGGCAGACGGTTCTCGCCGATGTGCGTTGAGTGCAGCGGCGACGGCGGCGCCGATAACGATGAGCAGGGTCAAGCTGATCGCGACAGCGACGGCACGGCGTCGCACTCGCGAAACCGCGGGTGCAGAGAACGTCGGCTCCGGCGCAGGAGCAACCAGGTCGTCGGCGAGGGCGTCGGTGGCCGAAGTGACGAGCTGCACCGGGACCGCGAGCTGGTACCCGAGTCGTGGCCGTGTCACGACGATCGATTCATCTTCCCCGAGCGCCTTCCGTAGTTTCGAGACGGCGGTCGCCAGCGAGCTGTCTACTACGAGCACACCCGGCCACACCGCTTCGAGCAGGTCCTCCTTCGCGATTACTTCGCCAGGCCGAAGCAGAAGCTGCCGGAGGACCTCCAGCGGTTTGTCCTCGATTGCCACCAGTTCGCCACGCACACGAAGGTGACGCTGCAGCTCGTCGAACTCGCAATGTGCGAAACGCCACACCCGCGACGTCCCGGCTAAAAAATTGGACAAGGTTCTCGGTTCGACCGCACGAAATGGCGCCTTCATGACGTTTCTTAAGGATTCTTCAGACCGACGTCAGGACTCCGCCGTGCGAAGTGCCTATCTTATCGGCTTACGCGCGGTGCCTAAACCACCCCAGGAGAACCATGTATGCGAATCAATGCCCGTCAGACTGCCCGTCGCCTTCCGTCGCTCACCCTCGTCTTCGCAGTAGGAGTCCTCGCGCTGAGTGCGTCACCACTTTTCGCCCAGCAGACCTACACATTCACACAGATCGACGCGCCGAACAGCACATTCACCGAAGGGCGTGCCATCAATGACAATGGCGAAATCGTCGGTGAGTTCAACACGACCAGCAAGAAAGGCACGCAGTCGACGACGGCCTTCGCGTACAGCGCCAAAGGACGGTTGACGACGTTCGCCGCCAAAGGGAGCACTCTAGTTCAGGCTACCGGCGTGAACAACTCTGGCGAGATCGTCGGTATGTACCTGGACAGCTCCAACGTCTGGCACGGGTACACCTACAACGGGCCTTTCCGAACACTCGACCCCACGGGCAGTACGTTGACGTTCGTGTGGGGCGTCAACGGCAATGGTGACGTCGTCGGATCGTTCACTAACCCCAACACAACGCCATCGGGACACGGATTTCTTTACACGCCGCCGGCGATTGCGTCGATCGATGATCCCTTGACGGGGGTTTTTGGCTTCACGACCGCCTTTGCCGTCAACAATCTGGGAGACGTGGCAGGAGACTATGGAGACGGCCACACGCTCCACGGCTTCACGCAGATCGGTGGAACATATACGACGTTCGATCCGACCGGAAGTACGGAGACGCACGCGCTCGGGATCAACGCGAGCGATCAGGTTGCGGGATTCTATTACGACGCCTCGAGCGTCACCCACGGGTTCCTGTGTAACCCTGGCGGATGTATCACAATCGATCCGCCTGGAAGCGTGTTCACCGCAGCGACTGGCATCAACAACGCCGGCCAGGTGGTCGGCTACTACACCGCTCCCGATCTTTTTCACTACCACGGGTTCGTGTACGACGCGACCAGCAACACGTACTCCACGATTGATCCACCAGGAGCGTCGGGTTCGTTCACGCTCGCAAACGGCATTAACAACTCGGGGCAGGTGGTCGGAGAGTTCACGGACGCGGCCGGAGCAACCCACGCGTTCATCGCCACGCCCAATCCCTGATCGAGCGGAGGCAACGAAGGGGTAGTGGCGCGTCGAATCGCGCCACTACCCACCGTTCACCTGAAAGCCGAGAACGATTTATCGCGCTGCGTCCCGCTTCAGCGGGGACGCGGAATCGCGTGGTCGGCACCCAACCATTTCGCTTCGCGAGTTGGCGACGGAGTCGGCCGCGCATCCCCGAAGCGCGCGACAGCATGCGCCAGGCGCGACGATGGCCCCGCACGTGATCGCGCAAGATCCATCCGCGTGTAGTAGACGCGAGTGGCTGTCCTCAGCAGGCGCGTGTTCTGCGGCGCGGCGAGGGACAACCGATCAGGGCCATACCGAGAACAACGGCCGGCGAGTGGGTCATGGGGCGCCCTCCTGAACTCGAGAGTTTCTGGCCAGATAGTGGGGCGGAAGGGCCTCGCCGCGCAACTCAGCGCTTCCCACCCTCCGTTCGGATCGCGGCAAGCGAGTCTCTGGCCTGATGACGCAAGGCTTCAACGGGATCGTTCTGCGCCATCCATTCGAGGGTCTCCACGGCTTCGTGTGGGCGCGCGCGATCCTCGCGCACCATGCTGAGGGCCCGGTTGCGCACGACCGCCGCCGAATCGTGCCGTGCCGCCGCCACCACGGCCTCCCACAGCATCGTTGAAAGCGGCCCGCGGAAGCTGATGGCGAAGAGCGCCGCAGTGCGAGTGACCGCGCTCGGATCTCGAGCCGAGATGGTGGCGAGGATGCGATCGATCGGCGCGCCGGGAATCAGCCGCAGCCCGTGCACTCCGGCGGCCCTGACGTCCTCGCGCGTGTCAGCGAGCGCGGCCGTGAGCACGGGAACCGCGCGAGGACCCGCGCTGTTGCCGAGCGCGGCCATGAAAGCCTTTCGCTCTGACAGCGTCGGCGCGCGTTCAAGGCGCGCCACCAGTTCGGCGTCGATGGCGTCCGCTTCGGCGGGGTGATTGGCTCGGCCCGCGCGCGCCAGCGCGCCTCCTGCCAGTTGCGCCGCGGTGCGCACCTCCGCATCAGCATCGTCGAGAAGGTCCAGAGGGAGGCGCATGGCCATCAGCGACGGCTGCCGCATCCCTTCAGTGGCCATCACCACGCTCATGCGGACAGCGGTCGGCCGTGAGACGTCGCGGGCGACGCCCTCAAGGGCGCGGACGGCCTGGTCGGTGCCGGCCTCGGCCAGCGCGCTTGCCATGAGCTGTGTTTCTGCGCCGCCCGACAGCCGCGCCACGCCGAGTGGAATCGTTTGCGGTCGCGTGCGGAACATCGGCGCAAGCTGCCGCTCGGCGATCGGATCGCCGCTCTCGGCGCCGGCAAGGATCGCTGCCGTGCTGCGCCCGGCCAGCATCTCGGCGTCCGTGTCGCTCCGCGGGGCTGCCATGGCGGGCTGATGGGTGCCGACCGGCAGATCCTCGACGCCGTGCGCGGGCAGGCGGGTCGCCGCCGAGATCGCTTCTCTGCTCGCGCGCATTCCGCTCAAGTGCGTCTCGAACCGTGTCGTCAGGGAGTTGCCGCTCCCTCCAGCAATGCTCAGGCGAACGGCCTGAACGCTGTCCACTGCGGCGATCGCACCGTCGGGAGCCAGCCCGAAGGCCACGTCTGATTCGTCAATGGTCAGCGTGAGCGCCTGCGAGGGACCGGCGTCCGAAGCGGCGGCGACATACCGGAGTTTCTTCTTCGTCACGTGCGCGGGGTCGCGCTGCTCGTAAACGGCGACGTAGCTGCCCCCTCCGTCACGCTCGCTGCTGTTCCACACCGCCGCGGACCCGTCCGCCTGGACGAATTGCGTTTCCGTGGCGAGCGTCTGCAACAGGTTACGGTCCGATGCCGATACCTCCTTCAGGAAATGGACGGCCTGCAGGGCGCCATCCACATTGCAGGTGATCCAGAACGGCTGCGCCAGCCGCTGCTTGGCCTGTTCGAGATTCTGCGCGGTGACGTGTCCGCCACGAGTGCCCTCGATCGTCAGCACGGACAACTGCAGGCGAACGTCGTACGACTCGGGTCGGACGGCGACGACGAGGCTTCGCCATTCGCCGGCGAGCGCCGCCACTCCCGGCGGCGCTCCGGCACGGCCCTGCAGCGAAGCGCGGAACGTCAACGCCCAGCGGTACTGCTGCCCGACGACCGGCGGCGCGGCTGCCGCCGGTCGTGCGAGCAGGATGAACGCCATCATGACCAGCGCCGCTGGTCCCGTGCGTATCCTCATCAGCCCCTCCATGACCTACCGGATGATCAATCCGAAGGTGGCCGTCGTCGTGTCGCGAGCGAGCTCGGCGCCCGTCACCGCATCGGTCGCGATGATCGTGATCGTGTAGAGGGTGTTCTCGGTCGGCATCCAGTTGGTCTGGGTGTTCGTGCCGATCTCGACGAGAACGCCGTTGACGAAGCGGAAGATGGGGGGAACGCAATTCTGCGGGTGCGCCTGACTGCAGATGTCCTCGGTGATGCCGTCATGCACAGAGGTCCATGCGTACCGAACCGGGTTGGGGCTGCCCTGGAATTTCGCAGCGGTAATGACATACCCGCCGACCGACGGCTTCAAGTCGAAGAGCGGCGCCTGAAGCTGCTGGTTCGTCGTCTGATCGAGGAAGCTCAGAATCTTGACGCCCTCGATCTTCGTGACATTGACGGTCCGCGTGGCACTGCCCGTTTCGGTCAGGACCCGCCCGAACGCATCCGTCACCTGGTGTGTGACGGCGAGTCCAAGCTGCGCCTGATGGTTGGTCTCAGCGAACGTGACCCTTGCGTCGCAGCCGGTGCCGCTGATCGTATCGGGAGCGCTGACCGACCAGGAGAAACCGTCGCAGCCGATCGTTTGCCCGGCCAGCCCATCGGCGTTCGCCGACGATGCGATCCCGGTCAGGTCGTAGGCAACGCCGCCATAGATGACGCCGTTATCCGAGTTGGGCGTTCGGATGGACGCCGCGATCGCGTTACCCGTGCAGAGTTCCACCGGAAGCTGGAATTTCGCGAGGTTCAGGGCGTTGTGCACAATCGGCACCGTGTGCGATGTAATCGGGTCCCAGTCGAAAATCGTCATCGACGTGTCGTCGCAGAACGGACAGATCCCGATGGAGGCCACGAGGTCTACTTCTCCGCCGCCGGAACTGACGGTGATATCGCCGTCCAGACCTCCGACGATTTCCCCCGAGCAGCTTTGCGGCGTCCGGTCCAGCTCCCACGTGGCGCTCACCGAGATTGGCGCCTTGACACGAATCAGATCGACGTTGGCCTCGACGCCACCGCTGGCGACGAAGATGTCGATGCCACCGAAGAGGCTGCCTTGCACGGCGCCCTCGGGCGTCACCGAGAACTCGATCCCTTTGCCGTCGAGCCCGCCCGACAGTGCGAGGCCGGCGTCGGCCTTGATGCCGAGCGAGATCTTGAAGATCCAGAAGCGGATCTCCCCCAGTTCGATGGGCGCCGGGCTGAAGAGCGGAATCGACTGATTGATCTGCCCCGGGGTGTCGGTGGTGAAGGACGGATATTCGAGGCCAAGCACGTGCAGGTGGGTCTGGAGCCGGGATGTCGGATCGATGTGGACGGGAATCGTCTGCCCGGTATCGGTGTCGGCGGACGCAGACACATCGAGCACGGTCGCATCCAACCCGAAGAGCACGCCGTGGGCGCTGAAGTCGGCATCGAGGTGGGTCGTCGCGCGATCGCTGCCTGGGAAGCTGTTGTAGGTGAGGCCGCCGTTCAGCGCCCAGTACGCATCGAACAGGCCGTCCTTGTTGATATGCCCGGACTCGTCAACAAGCGACGCGTTGGAGGGTCCCGCGATGGACACGCTCGCGCTCCGTACGAGTGGTGCAAAACCGGCGGCGCCAGAAGGAATCGCGCCATCCGCCTCCGCACCGTCCCCGTGGCGTTTCGCGGTCTCCGGAATCGGCGCGACCACCCACCCATTCGACGCATGCCCATTTTCGAACGCCGTGAAGTAGTCGTTGACGATCTTGCTGGTCGCGGCAAGTGTGTCCGCGCAGCTCTGCGACGTGCTGACCACCTGGCCGTCAACGGGTTCGGCCGTGCAGGTATCTTCGTCGCCCCAGAACGTCGGCATCGGCGGGATGAGGCCTGAACCGATCTGATCGCCGAGCGGACGCCTGGCGAGCTGCGCGCGAAGGCGAAGCGGCAGAACGGGGTCGATCGCCGTGAGGCGCACCCAGGAGGCGGCCACGATGTCGCCCGGCTGCGGGCCGCCCGTGCAGGTCGACGAGCGGTAGGACAGCTGCGTGGCATCGAGTGTGTCCGGCAGGTATGTGCACGCGGAGACGATCGATGCCGGCGAGTAGCCGAACTCGAGCCTCACGGGACCAGCCGCACTTCCGGTCTTCAAGTGGAGGCGATCGGGTACCTGAATGGCTCCGACGTCGAAGGTCCGTTCCAGGGCGGCGGGTGCGTTCGGGTCGGCACCCGCGGAATCGGCGGGCAGAGTCAGGTCGAGATCGACAGACCCTCCATAGCCTGGAGGCGGCCTGGTGGTTGCGTCCGCGGTCACACCCATCGAGGACCGGACGCGCAGGTTGTCGAACAGATATTCACCACCGACCTGCGACGTCAGCATCAGTTCGAAGCTGAGATCGCTGAACGCGGCGCCGCCGAGCGCTTTACGCGCCTGATCGGTCAGCGGAAACGTGATGGTTTGGTAGGTTCCGGCGTGAAGTCCCGCGAAGTCCACCTGGCCGAGCGGGATCAGTTTCAGGCCGCGCGATGGCGAGGTAATGGACAGGCGCAGCGAGCCTGGACTCGATGACGGTCGGCCCGGGAAGCGAACGTCCATGGCGAGGACGGCTCCCGCTGCGCCGATTCCCGCGAGCTGCGGCGCCGTCGAGGCCACCGGCAGGCTCACCAGCTTGGCGTTATTGCCGGCATTCGCCAAATCGAGGGCGCTGGTTCCTTGGGTCCGAAGCGCGGTCGGCGACACGGAGGCGGTCGACGAACTGGTGGACACCTGCCAGGCGCTGGCGTTCTCGAAGCCGAGGACCGCATCTGGTGACGACGGTAACGGCGCGACCGGTTGCTGGCCGAACGCCGAGAGCGCTGGGACGGTCGCCGCCAATGCGGTGAACGAAACGATTGCGGCGATTCGCAAGCCGAACGCCCGGCCGAATTGGGGACGTGCTCGGGACGCGCGGCGTACAGGTGCCTGTGAGTCGATTGACCTCAAGATTCCTCCCTGGTGTCCGTCGCCGTCGGTTGCCGAAGAAGGCCAGCGCAAAGAGGCCGCAGATCCGACCGCGACTGCGAATTGAAATAGTCACGGCGCCCTTTGAACGGCTCATGCCTTGCCCGCGTTGCAGCCCGGCAGCGTCGACGTCGTGTTGATGATGGTGACCGGTTTGCTCTCCACTCCGCCAAAGCTGTCGACTCGATATCTGATACGAAGCGCCCCGAGGATGAAGGTGATCGCGTCAGTGATCGGCTTCGGAATCAGGTAGCCGATGCCGCCGGACATGCCGATCACGGTCGTGGCCTCCTTGCGCTGAATCATGCCGAGATCGGAGCCCTTGAAGAGACCGACCGCGGACTTCAGCGCGAAGTAAGGACCCGTCGCCAAGCCCCACGCGCCGACGCCGAAGACCGCCCGCATCTGGTGCGTCAAGTTGAGGCCGCTCGCGGCGATGGAGATGCCGCTGGCCGCCATCGGGCGGCGTGGCGGCGACGCCGGTGGCGTACACGATCCAAGACAGCGCGCCGGCCCGACGAGCATCCGCGGTCGATATCCTGCCAAGTCGACGGTCTCCTTTGCCTGCTGTTCATTGAAGAGGATGGCCGCACGCGAAATATTGCCTCCGCCGCAAGCTCACATCCGCCCCGGTTCGTCCTTCTCCTTCCGCAAGCGCGTTTCCATAACGGAAGCCGCCGATTTGACGTGAAAAAAGTTCTCGCGTTGCTCCTCGCGGTCGCGGCGATCGCGCTCATCGGCTATCTGGCAATGCGCCCGGCCTTGGTGCGTCGATCGTCTCTGGCTGCGCCTCCCGACGATGCCGCGCCGACTGCGACCGCGTCAGTGGCGGCTCCGGCGGCAGCTTCATCCGAGTCTGGACCGCCGCCTCAGGGCGACGCGATGAACGTCGCCGCTCCTGAAAGAAACAATTCGAACGCGCGCCTCGATGGCGAGAGGCGCGTCGAGGGCCGCCGCGAAGGCGCCGCGAAAGTTTGTAGCGGCCTGCACACTGGTGACCGCAGCCGAGATGTCTGCGATTCTCGGGGCTCCGGTCGTCGCAGACGCGAACGATCGCTCGAGCGGGAAGACCGAGTGCAACGACAAGCCGGTTTCCGGATTCCGTCCAGCCGTGACGCTGTCCGTCGACTGGGGAGGCGGGGAGGTCGCCATGTCGGCCGCGAGCATGATGGGCCAGCACGAGCCGGGACTGACCAGCCCGTACGACGACATCGGCGATCAGGCGGCGGCGGTCGGTCCTGCGCTGATGATTCGGACCGGTGAAGATCTGGTCGCGATTGTCTTCACCGGTGTCGGACGCGCCCGCGAAAGCCAAGCGCATCTTCGAGACCGCAAAGCCGCGAATGTGACGTGCTCTCAAGCGCCCGGCTGACGCGCCAGCTCGACGCGCCGATTCCTGGCGCGTCCCTCGAGCGTGTCGTTCGTCTCCTTGGGACGCGAGGCACCGAACCCGGCCGGCGCGAGACGCCCGGCCGCCACGTGATAGCGATCCACCAGCGCCTGACGTACGGCGGTGGCGCGACGCGTCGACAGGTCCTGGTTCGACGCGGTCCATGCCGGATAACGCGATCTACGGCCGCGCCGACATGCCCGACGATTTCGTCTATGCCACCGCCCACCGCGCCTCGCCGCGAATTCGCTCGACGTGACTCTCGTGCTCGAAACGTCACACTCGATCAACATCGAGAACGTGCTCGGCCCCCATCGTCAAACGGTTGCTCTGACAGCTCAGTGTTTTCAATTGCTTACTGCGACACAGGCTGGCGCCACCTGTTGCACGTTTGCCCAGTTCTGCCCAGGGCAGCCAACCTTCAGAACAAAACTCCCATCAGGCTCATAGCGCTCGCCTAGAATCCAGGGGCTGAGTCATCGCTTGGAGCTTCCATGGAAACTGCGACGGGAATCGCAATCGTTGCCGCCGGAACTGCAGCCGTCTTCTTGTATCTGCTCATTCGCGCTCAACAGAGGCGTCATGCGCTCGAACTAGAAGACGCGAGGCTGCGTGCAGAGTACGCACCGCTGATTCACATCGACGCAGAGCTTGAGGAACGCAAGCACGAACTTGGCGAGCGAATCCTGGCTCGCGACAAACTGGTCGCGGACTATAAGCGAGATCACGAGGTGTACGTCCGATTGAAGTCTGAAGTCTCGTTGCTTGAAGAAAACCTTGAGGATATGAGCTTCGGCGTTTACAGGCCGCACTACAGCTTCGATACGTCCGAGAAGTACAAAGCTGCTCTCGACGAGATCTGGCGAAAGAAGAAGCAGATGGTGCATGAGGGGGGCGCAGCCGTCTGCGACACGAAGTGGACTGTTGGCGGCAGCGAACGCGAGGGCGCTCGCATGACACGGCAGAACGCCAAAGTCATGCTTCGGGCGTTCAACGGAGAAACGGATGCCGCTGTCGCCCGCGTGAGTTGGAACAACGTGACGAAGATGGAGGAACGCGTTGGCAAGGCGTTCACCGCCATTAATGAGATGGGCACGGTCAACAAGACCCATATTACGAAGGCCTATCTTGATCTCGCCCTTGCAGAGCTCCGCTTGTCCTACGAGTACGAACGTAAGAAACACGAAGAACAGGAAGAACAGCGCGAAATTCGTGAGCGCATGAGGGAAGAAGAGCGCGCTCAGAGAGAGTTCGAGCGGGCGCAACAGGAGGCTGCCACTGAAGAAGCGCGCTACGAGAAGGCGCTTGAACGCGCGCGAGCCGAGGTTGGAAAAGCCAACGGCGAAGAAGTCGAAGCGGCAAACGCGAATGTACGTGCGCTCGAACAGAAGTTAGCCGACGCACAGGCCAAGATGCGGCGCGCCAAGTCGATGGCCGAGCAGACGCGGTGCGGCTACATCTATGTGATCTCGAACGTCGGCTCGTTCGGAGAGAAGGTCTTCAAGATTGGCATGACGCGACGACTCGAGCCAATGGACCGCATTAACGAGCTTGGCGATGCGTCAGTACCGTTCCGTTTCGACGTGCACGCGATGATCTATTCGGAAGACGCCCCTGCCCTTGAGCGCGAATTCCATCAACGCTTCGAAAGCAAGAGCGTGAACTTGATCAATCTGCGGAAAGAGTTCTTCGAGCTGCCATTAGATGAAGTCGTTGAGTTTGCAACAGTAAAGGGCGTGACCGTGGAATTCACGAAATTGGCCGAAGCGCGAGAGTATCGCGAGACGTTGGCACTTCGTGAAAAGGCGACGAAGCCGGTTCAACAGCCCTCGGTGGCGACTACCGACTTCCCGAGCATCTTGCCGAGCGGTCTGCCGGGATCGTTGCCGGCTGGAGTCGTGGCGGGAGTGTGATGAGTCGACCCGCAAGTCGTCGCGCATGCGTGAGGTGACGCCGTCTTCTCGCGGGAGCATCGCAAAAGGTCTGCTGAGATGTTGGCGTCGAGTGTCATTTCGAGTGTCATTGGCCCGGAAAGATCGGTATCCAACGCCTGCAGCAACAACGCGCGCAGCAACTGTTCGGGCGGAACGACGGTCGACCGATGTCGGAGTACAGCCGGTCAAGACGAGGCGACAACCGCGCGAGCACCACGGTGGTCATCGCTTCACGCGCGGCAGACCGAATTACACGCGCGGTTACCGACAGCTGCCCGACGTAACGCATCGCGTGCTCTGCGCCGTGCACGAGGCAACCAATGACGGTCGACGGGAGTTGGGCCCGCCCCACGCCGCGAAAGTCGCCGAGGATGGTTACATCGATCGTGCGAAGCTCCGCAACCGCCGCGTCAACTCGCGAAGACAGCGCGGTCAGAACCGGCGCGACGTCAGCGGTGAGAAGTTCCTGTCCTTCCCACTGCATCGCCACGAGTTGTTCTGGCGATAGGGCGTGGCCGCGGGCGTAGGTGAAGAGGCGATCGATGACTCCGGCCATATGTCGCACATGAAAGGCCGCGGACGCTCGCCCGCCGGGCGGGCGTTCCATTCCTGCTCCGTTAACGGCGCGACGATCTCCCCAACACTGTGTGGTCAAGGAGGGTCAGCGCGCAATCGGGGGAGCTGGCGTTCCATCGGACCATGTGTCAACCCACCATGAAAATGGTGACCCGTTCTTCAGGGTCGTCCGCCGCGATGACGGGCGAGCCCGGCAGATTGCCTCCCCAGCTCTCCGCGGCGTTGCCCCCAACAAAGAACATCAGATGCGGATGCCAGTTCTTGTCGCGGTCGCCTAAGTACTGCTGCTTCGACAGCATGTAGCACATCGCTCCAGGTTCGAGCGCGGGTAGCTTCCCCGAATCCAGCGCCGATGCGGTTGCTTGCACAATCGCCGGCTTCGATTCTCCTGCGAGCGCCAGTGTGGTCTTCATCAGGAAGATGGGCACAAAGGTCCGTGCCGCCAGTGCATTAAAGCAAATGGGACCGCGGACTTTCGGGTTCCAGAACCCCGGATCATCGGTCGGAGCGCCCCATGATCGTTCCACGATGCACAGAAAGCCATTGCTGCCCTTCACCGCAGTCGTATACCCCTCTCTTCCCAGCACCATCACTTCGGCTGCGTTCGAAATGGATGCTGGAGCAGCACTGCGAGCGAGGGCAATTTCAGACTGCTCGTCCGCCATCAAATACTGTGTGAGGGGAGCCATTGCAGGATAGGGGGTCTTCTCAGACTGCGCTGGTGCCCGCCGCGACGCGCCCGCTGAGACAGTTTGCGCAACCAGTACGAACGGGAGGAGCATCGTCGTTTTCTTCCGCATGGAACCCTCCGGAAACGCGTCAGCGATACTAGATCGATGGATCTCACGCCAGGCGAGTCGAGAGCTAACGATCGATTGGAGAAGGAAACGACGGCACGCGGACGATGGTGTCGCGTGTGTCGGAAACGCCCGTCGCAATGGGCTCCTGCGCTCCCATCTCCGTTTATCGTCGAATCAGTTCGCCGTTCAATGACTGGTCGAATGACACCGACGCGAATCGACACCTTGTAATAGACGGCTTTCCGGAGGGCTGAGTACCCCCAAACTGCAGCTAGCTACTTTCCGGTGAGGAAACGACCGCTCAAGGAGCTGTGCCGTTTCGATCGCGGCCGGTTCGGTGATCGCGCGCGAGGCGGGTCTGCATCAAGTGCGCCTCGCGCAGCTCCACAACGCCGGCGACATCGAACGCGTGACCCGCGGAGTGTATCGCCTCACGCGCTACCCGATCTCGCCGCTTGGACAGTACATGGAAGCGGCGCTGTGGCCTCAGGTGCGCCGCCCCGACGCCCGCGGAGTGATATCGCACGAATCCGCGCTCGCCATTTACGGCTTGTCTGATGCGAGCCCCGCCACGGTGCATCTGACGTTGCCGACGGCCTTCCGCATTCGTCGGGCTGTGCCCAAGCGTTTGGCACTTCACTACGCGGACCTCCGGCCGAAGGATCTGCAACAGGTCGAGGGCGTGCCCGTCACGACGGCGGCACGCGCTATCCGGGATGCGCACGCGAGTCATCTTGGTCCCGCTCTGATACGACAGGCAATTAACGATGGCCGGCGAACGGGCCATCTGACCGTCGACGAGGCCGAGCAGCTCGAACAGGAGCTGCTCGGTACGAAGCCGCGTCGTCACCAGCGCCGCGCCAAATTGATTCGCGGAGACGCCGCCTGACACCAGCGCGAAGGCCGCCGACCGGTCCGTCTTGTTGTCTGCTCTCATCCAGACAATCTAGATGAGCGGGCGTGCGCCGCCGCTCCTCGGAAAGCGCGTATCCATCCAGTCGAGGAGCGCCTGCGCCGCGCGCTGCTGCTGCTTGCCGTCACCCGCCTTCGGGCCGGACGGGTTGAAGCCGTGATCGGCCCCTTCGATCCAGACGATGGACTTGTCCTTCGCGCCCGAAACTTCGTAGGTGGTCTTCTGCTCGGTCGGGAAGATGCCGAGGTCGGCCGTGCCGCCGAGCACCAGCGTCGGAATCGTGACCTTCCGGATATTGTCGTGCAGGCGCGCGAACGAGGCGGTGCCGGACATGGTGCTCAGGTAGGCGTCGGGCCGGACGGTCCGGAAGCGCGCGTCCTGCGAGTAGTTCCGCCGATCGGGGCGGAGCCCGTAATTCGAACCGACGACCCGATCGGACGGATCGATCGACAGGTCCGTGTAGGCGAGATCGGCCTCCGATCGGTAGATGACCATGACGGGCAGGTGCTCGGCCCTGCGCTCGACGTACTGGCGGCGCGCGAACGGCCAGGACGCGAACCCGGGATCCTTCGTCAAGGACCGGAAGTAGTTCCGTTCGGTGATCTGCGAGCGCGCCCACGCCGTCAGCCGCCGGTCACGGGCGATCTGCGCCTCGCGAAAGCGCTTCGTGAATTCGGGCGTGTAATGGCTCACCGCCGGCGGCTCCTCGAAGCCGTTCGCGGGGTCGTACATGTCGAGCGAGGGGTCGATCGACAGCGGGTCGTCCTCGCGTGCGATTGATGGATCGAGATGGTGCTCGAGGTGCAGTCCCTCGCCCTCGGATGCGTTGAGAATCGCGATGCCGTCGGCCGGGATCATGTCGACGGTCCCGAGGTCCAGGGGGTCGCCGGCCGGCGTGGCGTGGTGCCGTTCGGCGGGGGGCCGCGTCGCCTGGCTCTGGTAGTACGCCATCAGCGACCCGCCGCCGCTGTGCCCGACGAGCACCACCCGCGTGAACCCGCGCTCCTGCTTCAGCCACTTGATGGCGGCGGCCAGATCGAGGAGGACCTGCTCGTGGACGCCGGCGTCCTCCCCGGTGAAACGTCCGGCGAGCCCGAAGCCCGCGTACCCGTGCCGCGCCGCCGGCATCAGCGTGAAATGCCGCTGGTTGTCGCTGCTCGGGTGCATCGAGACGACGACGGTCGTCGGATGCTGCGCCGGGTCCCAATAGAGGATCCCGTGCGAGACGCCTCCGTCGGCGGCCTTGATCGTGGGGACCTCAATCGTGACGGTGTCGGCCGGTGTCCGGCTCCCGTTGGCGACAACGAGGCCGGCTGCGATAAGCAGCGTGCCCCAGTGGAATGCGCGTCCTGCCATGGCTCTCTCCTCCCTGCGGATGAATCGTGCGCTCCTTATACACCGGAATGGTCATGCCATTCCTGCCCGGTTGCATTAAGGTGCCCGCTATGCAGCGACACGCGCGGGGCCGACGTCGACGTCGTCATCGGCTGGGCCGCCCTCTTCGACGCGCCGGAGTACGCGGCGTGGTACGACGCACTGCAGCAGCACGACTTCACGTATCTCGATATCCCCGCGGACCTGCGGGCCTCCCTGGCGAGAACATTCCTGCTGCAGCAGCATGACGCGCCGCTCGGGCTCGTCCGCGGCGTCAATCGGCCGATCCCCACGGTCGCGCGAACTGGAAACGCGATCTACGGCCGCGCCGACATGCCCGACGATTTCGTCTACGCGGTCGCGAAGGCGCTCGACGAGCACCAGGACGTCTGGCATCGGCCCTCAATTGACCGTCATGGTCGGTTGAGGGCCTTTTTTATTGGTGATGCTCGATATCGGCCTTGGCAAGTGTCGCGGCAACGCCGAAGCAGGTCGGCGAGCGGATCAGTCTCGCCCTCCGTGTAAACGGCGCGTCGAGGACGCGAACGCGGCATCGAGCGGCATCTATCGCTGATTGAGCCGCTTCAACTGCTCGATCGCTCTCTTCAACGATCGACCGCGACGCCGCATATCGGCCCACACGTCGCCGACCTTGTCGACGCGCGCGGCCATGTTTCGAATCGTGAACGTTCGCGGGTCGACGTCGCCGCGCTCGACCTCGTTCCACGTGCACGGCGCCGACACCGGCGCGCCACGCGTCGCGCGGACGGTATACGCCGCGGCAAACGTCGCACTGTAGCCGTTCCGGCCGGTGTCGACGTAGATCCGGCCGCGTCGATCGGCTTTGCTGAACTCCTGCGTCAGTCGATTCGGCGCGCGCTTCACGAACAGCGTTCCCACCGTATTCGCGAAGCGAGCGACGACGTTGACCGGTGTCTGGCCATCGAGCGGCACGACGATGTGGAAGCCTTTCGAGCCGGTGGTCTTGATCCACGACGGCAGCGCGAGCTCGTCGAGGAGGTCGCGCAGATCGATGGCCGCGGCGCGCACAGCGTCGTGATCGTCCGTCGACGGATCGAGATCGAACACGCAGATGTCGGGATGATCGAGATCCGGCATGCGCGATGTCCAGACGTGCTGGGTGATGGTGTTCTGATTCGTCACCCACAGCAGTGATCGTACGTCGGTCACGATCGCGTGGTGCACCACGCCGTCCTTCTTCGGCACCTCGACACGCTGCAGCCACTCGGGAAATCCCTTCGACACGTCTTTCTGCCAGAAGCCTCTCTTCCCGATGCCGGCCGGATATCGCTCCATCGTCACGGGCCGTCCACGCAGGTGGGGAAGCATGACGGGCGCGATCGCCTCGTAATAGCCGGCGAGATCGCCCTTGGTGATCCCATCGTCTGGGAAGAGCACTTTGTCCGGGTGCGTGATCACGCGTCTTCTTTCACCACGTCGCGCGGCGCTTTGTCGGTGCGGATGCCGAGCAGCCGTGGATGCCGCAGCTTGCCGTGCACGGTCCATTCGATGAAGCCGACCTGCACGACCAGATCTGGACGTACCCAGTGCGCGCGCAGGCGCGGCAGTCCCTTCGCCTTCGTGAAGGGCGATGCCGACAGCTCGATCGCGTCGAGTCGCGTCCGCAGATCGAGGAGCAGCTTGGCGTCGAAGCCGGTGCCGAGTTTTCCCGCGAAAACGAAATCGTCGCCGTCGTAGTAGCCGACGAGCAGGGCGCCGAGACCGGCGCGCGCGCCTTGCGGATCGGTGAAGCCGCCGACCACGAACTCCTGCGCGAGCTCGCATTTCATCTTCAGCCAGAACTTCGATCGCCGGTGCTCGTACGGCGAGCCTCGCCGCTTGGCGATCACACCTTCCCAGCCTTCGCGCCGTGCGCGATCCCACGGCTCAGGATCGTCGATGAGGCCGACGCGCTGCATGGGCGCTTCGAAGGGCAATCGTGCGAGCAGCGCGCGACGCTCTTCGAGCGGCAGCGCGGTGAGGTCGCGCCCGTTCAGCCACAAGATGTCGAACACGTGATATGCGCTGCTGCCGTCCCACGCCATCTCGCCGTCGAGGACGACGTCGTCCACGGGAAGGTTCGCGACGGCGCCGGCCACGTCCGGATGATGTTGGGGAAGCCGATTGCGCGAATACAGCTGCACGTCGCCGCCGCGCTTGTAGGCGAGGAGTCGGATGCCGTCGAACTTGCGCTCGAACACCCAGTCGGGCCCTGTGAAGCGCGCCTGTGTGAGCGTTGCCGCCATCGGTTCGAGCCAGTCGGGCATGCCTGCCGAAGACATCATCGCGCGTCTCGGGACCCTGGTCCACAAGGCCAATCGGTCAGTCGTGCCCGCGCTCGCTCTTCCCCGGTAACCGTGAAAGGTCTGTCTTTCTCTACCGGACCAGTTCGAGCGCTCGGATCGTGCCGCTGAGTGGTTCGTCCAAATCAATCGGAATGCGCGTCCGACGGCGTCGGACGTCGGCGGCGCGCACGCCGACAATGGCCGCCAGCAGCGCGACGAAAAAGACCACACTGCCCGTCGAGCTCGCGAGCGCGGCGCGCTCGAATCCCGCGAGGATCAGTGACACGAGCAACACGGCCACGACGTACACAGGCACGATCGCCTTCAGATCTTCAGTTCGAACGTATCCCGAGGCGAACGGCAGTTTCTGGTAGCCGAGGAAGAGCACCTCCATCATCAGGACGGCGACCGCCGCACCACACGCCACGTGCTCGAGCGCCAGGCGTGGCACCAGCACCATGGCGTGCCAGGCGAAAAGCAAAAGGAGCGTCGGCACGACCAGCGTCAGCAAGCCCGCGCGCTTGACGCCGGCGAGGTACGGACGTTCGTCACCCGGCCAGGCCAGGTGGAATGTCCAATTCGCTCCGGCTTCTGCCGGCACCCGCACGGCGTGGCGGAACGCGGTCAGCACGGCCGCCAGCACCCACGTTTGGACCGCCAGTCGGTGGATCGGCACGGTGGACAGCGCCGAGGCGCGGGGCCCGTCCATGCCACCAATGTTGATCATGACGAGCGCCAGCCCGAGAGCCAGCGACGTCGCGATCGTGATGCGGTGCGTCGCGCTGCGCGCCAAGCATTGCAGGGTGAAGAAGAATCCGGCTTGCGTCGCGGAATCGCGTGCGACGAGATGAGTCGCGCACCATGCGAACCCGCGCGCGAGCGGGCCCGGCCCGTGGCGTTCCCCGATTGGGGGCGTCGGCAGCCGGCGACTGTTCCACGTGCACGCGGCCGCGGTGACCACGACGACGAGGACGAGCGCAAGCGCCGCGACGACGGCGAGCTGGTGAAACAACGGCCAGAGGCTGCGATACAGCGCCGTGGCCTGATGCTCGGCTGCGGCGTAGCGTGGCGGCGGCACGCCGCGGGGCAGCCCGTCGATCGCGCGGCCCGCCATCGTTTCGTGCAGTCCGACGAACCAGAGCGGAGGTGCCGCAAACGGCGACACATGTCCGCTCGTCATCCACCGGCGGGCGACGGCGCCGTACGACGCCGGCAGCAGCAGCAGCGACGTGGCGAGGAACACGATCAACAGCGCCTGCAGTCCCGCCGAGATTTTCCTGAAGCCAGCCAATCCGAGGACCGCCCTCATCGTTTCGCGGGCGCCAAGCACGGCGAGGAATCCGAACGCGCCGGCCGCCAATCCACACGCGGCGTGTGCCATCGTCAGCATCAGCACGCCGGCCAGTGTGACCGGCAACATCACGGGCAACGCGGCGACGCGGAGCAGCGTTGGCGCCAGGATCAGGGCCAGGTCGAACCCGACGACGAACAGCGCCACGGCGACGAATTTGGCGCGCACGATGGCCGTGCCTGGTATCGGCAGCGGACCGAGCACCGCCGTGTCCCGTGCATCCAGCGCGAGCGCATCCCACTCGGCCACCGCGATGAGCGCCATCACCAGCATCGACAACGAGAACCAGAAGAACCGGTCGTCGAGTGCGAACAGCGCCGTCAACCCGGGCGGCATGAAGATGTCGAACTGATACTTGACGGAGACAAAGACCGACAGAAAAAGTGTCGACACGATCACGGTGGCGCCGGTGACGGTGAGCAGATGCCGACGATCGGCCTGCGGCGAGATCAAGTCGTGGTCAAGGAACCGCTGGAGAAAATGTCGGACGAGGAGCCGTTCACGCATGGCCGGCCACGACCTCGACGATGTCGCGCGCGGTCCGCTCCGGATCCTCGCGCAGGACGAGCTGCGTGAAGACTTCCTCCAGCGAGCGGCTCGTCATGAGCTGCCGAAGATTGGAGACCGAGTCGTCGGCGACGACTTGGCCCCGGTGCAGCACGATGACCCGGTCGCAGACCTTTTCGACCGCTTCGAGGACGTGCGAGCTGTAGAGGATCGCCTTGCCACGGGCGGCGAGCGCGCGCACCAGATAGCGCAGCACCAGCGTGGCCGTGACGTCCAGGCCCGAATCCGGTTCATCAAAAATCAGCAGGTCGGGATCGTGGAGCAGCGCCGCGATGAGCAGCACCTTCTGCTTCATCCCCTTCGAGTACGACGCGATGCTTTGATGGGCGGCGTCTTTCAGGCCGAAGAGCTCGAGCAGCGTGTCGATCTTCTGCTCGAACGTCGTCGAGGGCAGTTCCCGCAGCCGCACGACGAGCTCCAGGTACTCGCGCCCGGATTGAAAGCCGTAGAGATGCGGTTCTTCCGGTACGTAGCCGAGTCGCCGGCGGAAGGCGACCAGATCGTCGGCGATGTTGCGGCCATCGAAATGCACCTGGCCGGCGGATGTGTCCACCAGGCCTGTCAGCATTCGACCGGTCGTCGTCTTGCCCGACCCGTTCGGACCCAGATAGCCCACCACCTCGCCTGGCCTCACGATGAAGCTCACATCGTTGACGACGGTGACGCCGAAGAACCGCTTCACGAGGTGACGGGCTTCCAAGGCTTGCATTCGAGGTTCATTTAGTAGTAAAAGGTGGTCATATGTCAAGGGAATCGTTGGGCCATTTCGAGCTGCTGGTCCTCCTGGCCCTCCTGAGTCAGGGCGATGAGGCCTACGGCGTCCCAATCGCGAACGCGATCGCGCACAGTACGGGGAAGAAGGTGATCCTCGCGAGCGTCTACAACACGCTCGAGAGGCTCGAAGAGAAGGGGCTCGTCCGTTCAAGTGTCGGTCAGCCCACGCCCGAGCGTGGAGGGCGCGCCAAGCGCTACTTCTCGGTGACGGCGGCGGGCATGCGGGAGGTGAGGGCCGCGAAGAAGGCCTTGACCGTCCTGTGGCGAGGCGTACCCGTTCACGAGGGATGAACATGCCCAGTCCTCAATTCGCACGCTGGCTCCTCGCTCGCGCCGACCGCGCCGGCCACCGGGAGGCCTTGGTCGGGGATCTCCTCGAGGAGATGGCTCACGGCCGTTCCCGATGCTGGGTGTGGCAGCAAGTGATCGGATTGGGTTGGTTTGCCCTCGTCGCGCACACGCGACAGCATGCGCGCGTGACGCCGCATCTGATCGCGCTCGCGATCAGTCTGGTGCTGCTCGGCGGCGTCTCGATCGCGTCGCTCAGCCTCGTGCTGCAGACCTGGGCGGGCTTCTACCTTCTCGCGGGAACCCTGAGCCTGTTCGCCGATGTGATGTCGCGCTCGCTCACCTTCCGGGCGCTCGTCATCGTGGCGGATGCCGCCGCCGGCGAGCGCGTGCAGAGACCGTGAACAAATCACGTTCAACGCAGAGGCCGCAGGGCCCGCAGAGAGGAAAGATCGGATTTCTCGGCGTGCTCTGCGAGCTCTGCGTTCAGACGGTGTAACAGGGTCGCGGCTCGAAAACGCGTTGCGAGGAGGGCGATATCGCCGTGTGGCAAGATCTGCGCTACGCCGCTCGGCTCCTGCTGAAGGACCGCTGGTTCACGGCGGTCGCGGCCATCGCGCTTGCGCTCGGCATCGGCGTGAACGCGACCGTGTTCACGCTCGTCAACGCCACGCTCATTCGCGGACTGCCCTTCGATCGCCCCGACGAGATCATGTCCTTGGGCACGCGGGACGCCCGGGGCCGGCCGGGCGGCGTCTCCCTGCTCGACTTTCAGGATTGGAGCACAGCCCACTCCTTCTCACGGCTGGCGGCGCTTATCGGCGGGCCGATGAGCCTCAGCGATCCCGGACGCCCGCCGGAGCAGGTCTCCGGCACCTTCGTCTCCGCCGCCCTTTTTCCCCTCATTGGTCAGCAACCGAGCGTCGGCCGATCGTTCCAACCGGAAGACGATCGGGTGGGCGCCGCGACGGTCGCGCTCATCAGCGATGCGCTCTGGAAGTCGCACTACGGGGGCGAGCCGTCGATCGTCGGTCGCACCATCCGCGCCAACGATGAGATCGCGACCGTCGTCGGCGTCATGCCGCCGGACATGCGGTTCCCGTTCGATACCGACATCTGGATGCCGCTGTCGCAGATCGCACCGGAAGTGCGCGCGGCCAAACGCAACCTGCGCAGTTTTCAAGCGATCGGACGGCTGGCCCCAGGGGTAACTGCGGCGCAGGCGGCGTCGGAGGTGGAGAACATCGCGGCCGAACTCGTTCGCCGTTATCCGGACACCAACAAGGACATCCGAGCGAACGTGGTGCCCTACTCGGAGCGTGTGGCAGGTCCGCAGCTCCGGTTGCTCTTCCTCACGCTGATGGGGGCAGTCGGCTTCGTGCTGCTCATCGCATGCGCCAACGTCGCCAACCTCCTGCTCGCGCGCGCGTCGCGACGCTCGCGCGAGATCGCCGTGCGGGTCTCGCTCGGCGCGACGCGTCCGAGGATCGTCCGTCAACTGCTCGTCGAAAGCGTGCTCCTCGCATTCGTGGGCGGTGTCCTGGGGCTCGGCATCGCGCGCATCGGCATCATGGGCCTCGACGCGGTGCTGACGACCAGCGTCGGCAAGCCGTACTGGATGAAGTTCACGATGGATCCCATCGTGTTCGTCTTCCTCGCAGCCATCTGCCTCGGCACGGGACTCCTGTTCGGCCTCGCGCCGGCGCTCCATGTCTCCAGGACGGACGTCAACGAGGTTCTCAAGGAGGGCGGCCGCTCGGGGACGGGCGGCGTGAGCGCCCGCCGCTGGACGAGCGCGCTCATCGTCGTCGAGGTCGCGTTGACGCTGGTGCTGCTCGCCGGCGCCGGGTTCATGATGCGCAGCTTCATGGCGCTGTATCACGCCGACCTCGGGATCGACACGTCGCACCTGCTCACGATGCGCCTGGCCCTGCCTATTACGAAGTACGCCAATCGCGACACCAGGACGGCGTTGTTCGACCGCCTCGAAGAGCGCCTGCGTGGCATCAGCGTCATTCAGGCCAGCGGCCTGACCAGTAACCCGCCGATGTTCGGTGGGGCCGAACGCCAGCTCACGATCGACGGCCGCCCGACACCTGCCGGCGAACTGCCACCCGAGGTGACGGTCGTCGATACGACCACCGGCTATCTCGACACGCTCGGCGTGCACATCGTGCGCGGTCGCGGGTTCGACGCCGCCGATGGGACGCCGGGGCACGACGATGCGATCGTGAACGAGCGGTTCGTGTCGATGCACTTCCCGGACGGCGATCCGCTGGGGCGCCACATTCGGCTCGTGGACAGCCATCCACCGCGCGTCTACGATGCGGCGCCGCCGCTGGATCTCACGATCGTGGGGGTGGCGCCGACGGTCCGGCAGCGCGACTTCAGCGAGCCGGAGCCAGACCCGGTCGTCTTCATCCCGATGCGCGAAGACCCGCAGCGCTACGTGGTGCTGGTCGTGCGGACGCCGTCCGATCCGGGAACAGTGGCACCGCTCGTGCGCGACGTGATGCGCGCACTCGATCAGGACCTGCCGCTCACCGACATCCAGACCATGGACGGCATGCTCGCGCAGCTGCGATGGCCCCTCCGCACCTTCGGGTCGATGTTTGCCATCTTCGCGGTGATCGCGCTCGTGCTGTCGGCGGTCGGCTTGTACGCCGTCACGATGTATTCGGTGTCGCAGCGCACCGCCGAGATCGGCATCCGCATGGCCATCGGCGCGCAGGCCCGCGAGGTGCTCTGGCTGGTGTTGCGCCGCTCACTCGGGCAGCTCGCCGTCGGCCTCCCGATCGGGGTCGCCGGCGCGTTCGCCGTCGGCCGGCTGCTGCAGAGCCTGCTGGTCCGGACAAGCGCGCGCGACCCCGTGACGATCGGGTCGATCGTCGTGCTGATGATCGCCGTGTCCGTCGCGGCCTGCTACGTGCCGGCCCGCCGCGCGATGCGTCTCGATCCTGTCGCGGCGTTACGCCACGAATGACTCATCGCGCCGTTAGTGTCACAACTCCTGCATCAGCACGATGACGTGTTTTCAGCTTGTCGGTTGCAGGAGGATGTGGCCAGGCAGGTTCGAATCCTCTCGCCGCGACCAAAAAGATCGATAGAGTCGGCCCTCAATTGACCGTCGTGGTCGGTTGAGGGTCTTTTTATTGGTGATTGACGTCGACCTCCGCAACGTGCGCAAAACGTTGGCACGCGACCGTCGGATCACGGACGCGACGCGGCTTGCGGCGAGGCCGCGGCGATCTTTTTCGTCATGTCGACGATGGCGGCCTGTAACGCCTTGCCCAGCGGCGAGTCGAGGAAGCTGCGGTACGTGTCGTTGCCCCACGTGCCAAAGGTCGTGGCAACGGCGCCGCCGAGCGCGTTGGTGGAATCGGTGCCGGTGACCCGGACGCTGAAGAGACGTCGTCCGCTCGCGACGTCATAGAGCTCGCCCTGCAACGTCGCCGTCGCCTTGACCCGATGGATGTTGACGTTCCCCGACTGGCCCTTGATCGACGGGAGCCAGCCGCTCTTGCTCGATTCTTCGGACCGCGCCTCGAGAACGGTGCCCATGAAAACCAGATCGACGTGTTGGCTGCGGCCGAGCGCGATCGCCTGTTCGGGATCCGGCTCGGCCTCGCCTGTGCCGTGGTGCGCTACGAGCAGGCGAGGCTGCAAGCTCGTCGCGTGAACCACCTCTGACAACATCGTCCGCGCGACATCGGTTCCGGCCGTCCTGCTGCCGGACGCGGTCGCATCGGCGAAGGGCAGAATACCGAGCTTGGTTGCGCCGCCCGCGCCCTCGGCCATTGTGGCGGTCTGCGCTGACGCGAGGCCAGCCGTGCCGAAGAGCGCCAGCGCAAAGAGGACGCAGATCCGCCCGCGACCGCGCATTGAAATAGTCATGGTGCCCCTTGAACGGCTCATGCCTTGCCTGCGTTGCAGCCCGGCAGCGTCGACGTCGTGTTGATGATGGTGATCGGTTTGCTCTCCACGCCGCCGAAGCTGTCGACTCGATATCTGATGTGAAGCTCCCCGAGGATGAAGTTGATCGCGTCGGTGATCGGCTTCGGAATCAGATAGCCGATGCCGCCGGACATGCCGATCACGGTCGTGGCCTCCTTGCACTGAATCATGCCGAGGTCGGAGCCCTTGAAGAGACCGACCGCGGAGTTCAGCGCGAAGTAAGGACCCGTCACCAAGCCCCACGCGCCGACGCCGAAGACTGCCCGCATCTGGTGCGTCAAATTGAGGCCGCTCGCGGCGATGGAGATGCCCTTGGCCGATTTCATGGGGGTCTGTTTCGCCGTGAATCCACTCGGTCCGAACACGCCCCACTGGTGTCCGTCGTAGCCGACCTTGAACGACCCGCCAAACGTGTAGTCAGCGGTCGCGCTCAACGTCGCGTTCCTGACCCCCAGAGCTGTGGCAACAATGAGCTGCTGGCGTACGGTGAACGCCAGGGGCACCGGCCCGCCGACCGGAATGCTGAAATCGGGCACCGCCTGCAGGCGCCCATTCACGTTGGCGCTGAGGCCGACGTCGGTGCCCGCCTCAAACATCATCGTCAGGCCCGCGGCTCCGCTGAGCTCCACGGTGCCGCCGATCAGATCGCCATCGTGGATGATGAGTTCAGGCGTCAGCGTCGGAGAATCGAGGTGCACAAAGGCCTCGAGCGTCATCTTCAGCCCGCCCCCGTTGGACGTTCCCCGCAGACCGATCCCCCCGCTGCTTGCCGTCGGGACGACTTTGAAATGAACGAGGTTCGACACGTTCGGCGCTGCCGGCGCGGCTGGGGCTGGCGCGCCGTCCGGGATCGTGTACGCCACCGGCGTCACCGCCACGCCGTCGCCCGATGGCCACACTTCGGCGGATCCCTTGGCTGGGACGGATTCCTTGGCCGGAATCACCCGGCCTGGGAGATCAGCCACCTCGTACGGGATCGCTTCGTCGAAGTCGATCGGTATCGGACCGGGGTGGATGTCGCAGTCCCTGATGATCTCGGTGATGAGGGCCGGACCTAGCGTAACGGAGAGGTTCTGGCCATCCTTCCGGACGTCGAGCACGCGCCCGGCGGCGCGGTTGGTCATGAAGAGGATCTTTCCCTCGGCCAGCTCGCTCGCGTGCGGCGCGCTGGCGTCAATCGTCCACGTCAGCCCTGTCCCGCTCAGCGAGCGCACCGCGTCGGCGCCGCCGCCGACAATGACCACATTGGGCTGGTAGGTGACGGACGGATCCGGCACCGGAGCGACGCCGTATTTCACCTCGGCGGCGGTCATCTCGCTCTTCTTCAGCTGACGCGGCGGTCCCGATCTCGATCTCGGCGTCTGCCGCCTGCCGCACCCGGCGACGAGGGCGAGAGCAACCAACGACACGACGAGCATCCGCGGTCGATATCCTGCCAAGTCGGCGGTCTCCTTTGACTGCTGTTCATTGAAGAGGAAGGCCGCACGCGAAATATTGCCTCCACCGCAAGCTAATATCCGCCCCCGTTCGTCCTTCTCATTCCGCAAGCGCCTTTCCATCCGGAAGCCGTCCATTTGACGTGAAAAAAGTTCTCGCGCTACTCCTCGCGGTCGTGGCTATCGCGCTCACGGGCTATCTGGCGATCCGCCCGACCTTGGTGCGTCGAGCGCCTCTAGCTGCCTCGCCAGACGCTGCCGCACCGACTGCGGCCGCGTCAGCAGCGGCACCGGCGGCAGCATCACCCCAATCGGGCCCGCCGCCACAAGGCGACGCGATGAACGTCGCCGCACCTGAATTCGGCGGCCACATCGAGTTCGTGACATCCGAATCCGATCACGAAGACCGGGCCGCCATTCATCTGATCGATCGCGGACTGCCCGAAGAGTCGACCTGGTCGGCGGCAGGTGGTGCTCCGCAGGAGATCGTCATCGGCTTTTTCGACGGTCAACCGGCGCGCATCTCGGCGATCGTCTTCAACCCGAACACCCACACGGCAGCGCGGTGGGCGAAGGACGTGGAGGCGTGGACGTCGATGGAGACCCCGGCGACCGGGTTCGTCAAGCTCGCATCGCTGACGCTCCCGCGCGAGGACGCGGAACAGACGATGACATTCGCGCCGGTATCGGCGCGGTTCGTCAAGATTCGCGTGGTGTCGCAATACCTGGGCGACGACTCCCCGGTCGGTTTGGGAAAGATCAAGGTGTTGGGCGTCCTCGGGGGAAGCGCCCGTGACGCGCTCGTCGCCCGATCCGCGGCTCCACCGGTTCTGCCGGCAGCCACGCAAACCGATTCACTATCCGCCGATGCGTGCGACGCGGGTCCGGCAGTCGCTCCGCCTGCGCCGGCTCACAATGCCAGCGCCAAGGTGCTCGTTCTCTCCCGTAAGAACAGCATGTATCCGCCTCTCGGGTACTCGGCGAAGGACCCGGGCGAGAATCCCGCGACGTCGATCTTCGGCCGCATCGCGTTCACGCGAGTCGCGCCCGGCGCGGCGAGTGTCGCGCTCCTCGATGCGGCGCAAGGATTTGACACGGTCGTCCTGTCGCAGGTGTGCGACATCAAGACGAGCGTGCCCGACAGCTTCAAACGTGCGCTGCTCGCGTGGGTCGGCCAAGGTCACAAGCTGATCATTCACGACTCGGATCTCTGCGACACGAGCCACGCGCCCGACTACAGCTTTCTGCCGTACCGGTTCGCGACGAGTAATCCGGGAAAGCAGGGCGCCGAGAGCAAGAAGCTGACATTCGTCGAGGAGAACAGCCTCGGGCGTTCATCGCCCGGCGATCCCGCGTTTCTCGATCTCGACGCGTGGACCAACGCGCACAACGAGCTCGGCGATTCGAACACGGTGACCGCCTACGACACGCACTGGTGCGGCGACCTCATGACGCGCAACGTGCTGAACGTGAACGGATTCGTCGAGACCTACGCGCACTACGGGCGCGGACTCATCATCTACGACGGCTTCGACTACGACCAGGCCGCAAATGCGCACTATCGGCGGCTTGTCACTCACGAGCTCGCGCAGCCGTTCGATCCCGACGGCCTGCAGTGCAGCGCCCGCCTGTCCGATTTCGTGCTGACGACGGAGACTGCGCTGCGGACGCGGTACGTGGCGGCCGGACAGGCCTACCGCTATCCCGTGACGCTGCTGTCGAATCAAGGCTACAAAGGCACCGTCCATTTAACGGCCGCTATCGTCCCCAACGACCCGGCGATTGGCGTCGCGCTGGACAAGGATTCGATCGACCTCGTCGATTCGTCCGACCTCCAGTTGACGGTCACGACCAGTGGAGCGGCGGCTGTTTCGCCGCGCACGATCGCGGTGCGCGGCACCGACGCTGCCGGCCAGTCGAATGTGCTGTGTCTGCGGCTCGGCGAGCGCACCACCGGCGGCCTTCGCGTGGCGACGGACTTTCCCCGTCCGATCCACGCGACGAAGAATCTCGAAATCATCCTCGACCTGTCGGGGTCGATGAAGCTGCCGCTCGGCAAGAGCACGCGAATCGCCACGGCCCGCCGGGTGCTGCGCGACGTCGTGAGCAAGATTCCGGACGACTTCAACGTCGGACTACGCGTGTACGGGCACCGGTATGGATCGCGCCAGAAGGAAACCTGCACTGATTCCGAGCTCGTCGTTCCTATCCAGAAATTGAATCGCGAGCGGCTGCTGACGATCGTCGATTCGAAGCAGCCACGTGGCGAGACGCCGCTCGTGTATCCGTGCTGCAGACCGCCGGCGACCTGAAAGCTGCCGGCGGCGGATCGGTGATCCTCATCACCGACGGCGAAGAGAGCTGCCACGGCGATTCGGCGGCCGCGGCTCGCGAGCTGAAAGCGTCGGGCGTCGACATCAACCTGCAGATTCTCGGCTTCACGCTGAGCGGCAAGCAGATTCAGCAGGATCTGACGCAGTTCGCGGAAGCGACCGGCGGACGCTACTACAGCGCGCAGGACGGCGAGGCGCTCGGCCGCGCGCTTCTGATGGCGGCGGTGGACAAGATGTCATTCGTGGTCCTCGACGCCGCAGGCCGTCAGGTGGGCCAGGGCGAAACCGATTCGTCCCCGATCGAGCTGATGCCGGGTGATTACACCGTCATCGTCCGCGCTTCAACGGGAGAGTTGCGGGCCGACCGCGTCGTCGTGTCGGCGCGCGGCGAGTCGGTGGTCAAGGTCGTCATCGACGGAGACCGCTTTCAATTGCAGCGCTGACCACCGGCGGAAGCAAGGGAACACACCATGAACACAAAGACGACGCCCGCTTCGGCCAGCCGCGACGCTTTGCCAGGCGCGATCGCCCTCGCACTGTATCTCGTGCTGATCGATGCCGCCGTCGAGACGTGGCGGAGTGGTTCGCCCGTGCGCTGGTGGGTCGTGGCCGCGGTCGCGACCTACACGGTGATGACCGCGCTGACGTGGCGTCGGATCTCATGGCGAAGCAAAGCGACGTTTTCGGCGTTCGTGTTCCTCGGCCTCGTCGCGGCGACGGCGTGGCTGCGCGGTGGATTGAATACGGGCGTTCAGATCGCCGGCGCCCGGACGTCGACGCTGCTGTCGCTGCTCACGTCGGCATCGGTGGCGTTCGCCGCCGCCATCGTCTGGCGTTTTCGCATCGTCCCGCGCGCGGTACGCACCGTTGTGCTCCTCCTGGCGGCGTACACGATGATCGCGCTGGTCCACGGACTGGTCACCGGCGTTCCATTCACGGATCTGTTCAGCGGTGACAGCGCGTGGCAGCGTCTGCCCTGGTGGCTGCAGGGTGCATTTCTCGGTGGAGTCGTCGTGCTCCCGATTGCGCTCGTGACCGCAATGATCCGCGCAGGGATCCCGCGGTTCCGCGAGGGATCGCCGCGCTACGCGCTCTACCAGATCGTGGCGCTCGCCACGAGCCTGGCTATCGTTGTTGCCGCGCTTCCGCTCGCATCGTCGCGGCAGAACAGCGCAGGAGTCGGCACGCCAGCGGTTGGATTCAGCGCGTCGGCCATTGCGCCGATCGTCCCGTCGCCGGCGCTGTCCGAGGCGCTCGAAAACAGTCTGCGCGCGGTCGAGGACGGCGAGCGCGAGTCGCCGCGCGACCGGTGGGACCCAGCCTACGTTGTCGAGCACGTCGGAAAGGATCCGCGCCAGCTCGCCGAATGGGTGGCGGCGAACACATTCTGGATTCCGTATCGCGGCGAGCTGCGGGGAGCGGTCGGCGTGTTGATGGATCGGATGGGGAACAGTCTCGATCGCGCGGTTCTCCTGGCAACCTTGCTCAAAGCGGCAGGTCACTCGGTACGGCTGGCGCACGGTGCGCTGGCCGCGAATGACGCGGTCACGCTGCTGCCATCACTGATCGTGTCGCGGAGGATGGCGATGCGTCCCCAAGGGGAGCGGTCGAAGCTCGATACGGACGCAGTACGGCAAGTGGCGGTGCAATACGCCCTTGACGGACCATCGATTGACAAAACGATCCGAACAGAGAACGCAGACGCCCAACGCGTCCTCTCATCGCTGCGCATGCGTGGGACCGATCAAACCGGACGGCTTCGCGACGCGATCGGAAGGCGTGCAGCGACGAACGACCGCCCTGCGCGGATGGACGCAGCCGTCGACGTCCTGCGCGATCACTGGTGGGTGCAGCGGCAGGACGGGGCGGCCTGGTCCGATCTCGATCTGCTGTCGTCCGACATGAAGCCCCTCGTGCCCGCGCAGGAAACAGTCGCGCTCGACCGCGTGAGCACGGCGCAGATCCATCAGGTGGTCGTGCGGGTGATCGCGGAGCAGTGGACCGATGGCCGGGTCGTGGAACATACCGCCCTCGAGCACGTGCTGCGTCCCTCCGAGCTGATCGGCACATCGATCGGGCTCGGGCTATGGCCGATGTACTGGCCGGCGGAGATCCTGCCGCAGACCGGTGATCCGCGCCAGTTCATGGAGTCCACAGCGATTCGACAGCACGAATGGCTGCCAATGCTGCGTATCGGCGGCGACACGATCACGCAATCGAGCATCCGCGACACGGGAGATCTCAACGAGCATCCGGCAACCGAGCCGTTCAAGAAAATCGGCGCGAGTACAGGCCCGTGGAGTCGGCGATGCCGCCGACTTGCTCGGCAGCATCGGCCGAGACCAAGCGGAGACAGCGCCCAAGGGCGTCTTGACCGCGACGTGGCTGGAGTACGAGATCCGCGTCCCTGGCGAGCGCCCTCGCGTCATTCGACGCGCCGTCTTCGACCTGCTCGGATCCGCGACGCGCGCGTCAAGGCCCGTGGCGCCAGTCGCGATCGACCACACGCGAACGTTGAACAGAAGTCTGTCGCTCATGATGCAGACCGAAATTCTGCCGGTGGCGTGTCGCCTCGTTCCAGGTTTTTCGACGCACGTCCTCGCGCAGAATCTGCTTTCCAATCGCGAGCTGCTTCGCTCACTGGTGAGCGGGAAATTCACCGAATCATCCAAGCTTCGAGAGCTGGCGGAACAGCTAAGCTCTCCGCCGAGTCGTCTGTACCAACTCGCCGCCGCCCGGATGGATTGGAGCGACGTGGGCGATCGCGTGTTCGTGGATCGACCCGACATCCTGACCCGTCATCTCTCGCTCGCTGCCTCAGAGAACACATTCAAGGTACGGGATGCGACCGACATCGTCTCGAACGAGATCGGGGTCGATTTGAGCGTCCGCGACGCATTTGCCATTCGGCTCGCGCAAGGCGTGTTCGACACCAACGCCGAGTCGCTGGTTCACGCGGCCTCATCCGCGGTCGCCAGCACCGCGGAAGCGTTCGTCGACGCACGCAATTGGGTGGCGCTCACTTCGCCGAGCGACGCGCAGTCTGCGAGTTTGTCGTTCGCTGACGATGTGCGCCACGCCATCGCCGACGATCTCGCGGCGGGATACATCGTGGTGGTCCCGAAGACGCCGGTGGCTCTGAAGTCCGGCCCGTTCGTCGGCTGGTGGCGCGTCGATCCGCAGACTGGACACGCGCTCGGCGTCGATCGAACGGGTTGGGGCGTCGCGTTCATCGAATACGCGAAGACTGTCGCGATGGGTGCGGGTATCGGCTACGTCTTCGGGTATGCCCAATGCGTCGCGGACGCCTATTCCGCCCCGCCCGTCGCATCCAACGCCGCGACCGACGGGATCGTTGCGTCGCACCGTCGTTCGCCTCCGGTGACGGCCAATTCGATCGTCGATTATCTGGTGCCGCCGGTTGAGGCGCTTGGCAACAGCGGGTGCTTATGGGCGGCAATCATCGGAGGGATCCTTGGCGGGATTCTCGCCTTGATTCCCGCCCCAGGCAGCGGCCCCGGCAGTGGACGGCCGCCAATCTTTGGTAACGGCGGCGGCGGCGGAGCGGGCGGCGGGCCCGCGAGCGGAGGCGGCGGGCCCGCAGCTGGCGGGGCGGGTGGCGGAGGCAGCGGACCGGGCGGCGGAGGCGGTGGTCCCGCTGGGAGTGGCGGGACCGGAGGCGGCGGTGCGGGCGCACCCGAGGGGCCAGCAGGGGCACCACGCATTTCGCCGGATGCCGAAAGTGTCGCGCCCCCGGGCAACGGCAATGCCCCAGGCGAGAGTGCGCCTGCGCAAACGCCGCCTCGATCAAGCGCTCCTACCGTCGACGATGTAGAAGCAGCTCGGCAAGCGGCGGTTGAAGCGGACAATGCCAATACGAAGGCAACCCAGGATTTCGTGCGATACAACAGCTCGGCGGAGCATGGAGGGGATCCATCGACATACGACCAGAACGTCTCCGACCAGATGTACAAGGATGCAAATGCGGCTGAAAGGGCCGACACCATCGCCAGGAACCGCTACAACGATGCCTACAACGGTTACAAGAACGCCAACAATGGCGCGCCGCCGCCGAGGCCAATCGGTCCAGCGCCGACCGGCGGACAGGAGGTCGATCCGTTCACGAAGACGGCCGTCGACCCTTTCGGTAAGACGGAGCCGCAAGGCGCCACTCCACCGGCCAACACTCCACCGTGTCCGGCTCCCCCATGCGCCGCATCAGGTTTATCGAAATCGATCGCAGGGCAGATGGGCGTCGCCAACGTGCTCAAGGGCGGTTCGTAGGCACACATGATGAACATAGGCGCGGGCGGCGTAGAGTTGATCATCGGCGCGGCGGCAGTCGCCGCGTTCTATTTCTGGTACGCCTCGATCATCACGCGGCGCAACAAAGTGCGGGAGGCGTTGAGCTCCGTCGACGTCCACCTCAATCAGCGTCACGACCTCATTCCGAACATCGTCGCGCTCGCGGGGCGCTATATGGAACACGAGCGCGCGCTGCTCACCGACGTCACGCGGCTGCGCGAGGAAGCGCGCAAGACGCCGACCACCCCCGCGGAGGCGGGCAAGCGGTTCGCGCTCGAAGGCGAGCTGGGGCAACGCGTCGGTCAGCTGATGGTCAGCATGGAAGCGTATCCGGAGCTCAAGGCCGATCGGCCGGTGATGGATGCGCAACAGACGTGGACCGAAATCGAGGCGCAGATCATCGCGTCGCGCCGCTTCTACAACGCCGCCGTCAATCAGTTGAACAACGCGATTCAGATCTTTCCGGGATCGATCATCGCCGGCATCGCGGGCGTGGCGGCGATGCCGTTCTTCGAGGCGCCGGCCGACGCGCGCGTCGCGCCGAGCGTCGACGCCATCCTCCGGCGGACTCCGTGACGGCCGATCCGTCACTCGATGTCGCTGCGCTCGAGCGCCGCCGCCGGCTGTCGTTACGTGCATCAGCCACGGCGCTCTGCATCGCCATCGTCGGATTCCCGCTCGGCATGACGATCGGCGGGTCGGATCGCAGTGACACGATCGGCGGCGCCGTGCTCCTGGCCGCGATCGCCGGCCTCGTCGCGTGCCCGTGGATCGTGCGCGCCTGGCAGAGTTTCATGCGGCGCCGGATGATGGCGGCGGCGGTTGCAGGCAGGCCCGACATCAGGCACATCGACGGCGAGCATCAGGCGCCGGACAGTCGACAGGCGCTCTCGTCCGACGCGTTCAGTCTCGCGGCGTTTCGCGATAGCGGACTCGTCGAACCATTCGAGTCGGCCGGCGTGAATCACATCCTGACCGGCGACGCGCGTGGCGTGCCGTTCGCGATCGCGGAGATGAATCTGCTCGACGCGAAAGGTTATCGGATGTTCGATGGTGTGCTCGCCAGTTTCCGGCTGTCGCACCCGCGTCCGGGGCTGACGATCGTCGCACGCGACCGCGGTCTGCTCGGCAACCTGCTCGCGCACGCGGGCAGCGCGGTCGAGAGGCTGCCGCTCGAAGATCCCACGTTCGAAGGCGTATTCGAGGTCTACGGCACCGATCAGGTCGGCGGGCGCGTCGTTCTGACGACGACGATGCTCGAGCGGCTGAAGGCGCTCGACGGCTTGGCGCAGGCGCACCGCTTCGCGTGCGCGTTCCTGGAAGACCATCTGCTCATCGCCTTCCGCGGTATGAGCTGGCGATGTCCGTCCTGGCGAATTCTGAAGCCGGTCGACACATGGCTCCAGAGTTACCTCGCACGCCTCGCCGGTCTCGTGGATTTGCCGGTGGAGATCGTGCACACGCTGAACCTCGCGGTTCCGTCGGGCGAATGGGCCTCATTCGTACCGACCGCACGGACGGCAATTCCCATCGATAACAGCTCAGGGCAGGTGTTCTCGTCGGCGCTGTGGCGGCTCGTCGGCGAGGGCGGGATGCCGCTCGCCAACATCGCGTCCGGAGCGCTCTTCGGCGGCGTCGCGCTGTTCGGCGCGTGGTACGGAATCAAGGAAGGCTATTCGAACAATCTGTTCTGGTACTTCTGGGGAATGATCGCGGCCGGCCTCGTCTACGGTGTGGTGGCGATCGCCGGAGGTCTGCGCGAAATCGCCAAGCTCGCGTGGCGGTGGGACGCCCCGCTTCGAAGTCTCAAACGGCCTTAGGGATCAGCATCAGGAAGGAACGGCATTCATGAAGGCATTGTCAGTCGGCCTGTTCGTCATTGCCTCGATCTCAGCGTGTTCGGTGTCCGGCCGTACGGCGAGCGATCAAAAGGTTTCGCAGAGCGCCGCCGATACGTGGCCCGCCAAGTGGTGCCAGGCAGAGCCGGGAATCACGAAGGAGGCGTTGACGGCGATCATGGGTGCGCCCACCGGCAGCTCGGACACGACGATGTCGTGGTCCGCGCATCAGTATCAGTTCAACGCATTTCTTGACTCGTCCGGAACAGTCAAGCAGCTGGACATCAACACGCACTCGCTGAGTGCAGCGGAGCAGGCGTCGCTGAAATGCGAAAAGATTCGAACGCGCGCATCGATGGCGAGAGCCGGGTCGAGGGCCGTCGCGAAGGCGCCGCGCAAGTTTCCAGCAGCCTGTGTCCTGGTGACGGAAGCCGAGATGTCTGCGATTCTCGGCGCGCCGGTCGTCGCAGACGCAAACGATCGCTCGAGCGGGAAGACCGAGTGCAACTACAAGCCGGTTTCCGGATTCAGTCCAGCTGTGACGCTTTCCGTCGACTGGGGAGACGGCGAGCTCGCCATGTCGGCCGCGAGCATGATGGGCCAGCACGAGCCGGGACTGACCAGCCCGTACGACGGCATCGGCGATCAGGCAGCGGCGGTCGGTCCTGCGCTGATGATTCGGACCGGTGAAGATCTGGTCACGATTGTCTTCACTGGTGTGCCCGAGGTGCCCGCGAAAGCCAAGCGTATCTTCGAGACTGCAAAGCCGCGAATGTGACGCGCTCTCAAGCGCCCGGCTGACGCACGAGCTCGACGCGCCGGTTCCTGGCGCGTCCCTCGAGCGTATCGTTCGTCTCTTTGGGACGCGATGCACCGAACCCGGTCGCAGCGAGACGCGTGGCCGCCGCGTGATAACGATCGACCAGCGCCAGGCGTACGGCGGTGGCGCGGCGGATCGACAGGTCCTGGTTCGACGCGGCGCCGCCGATGTTGTCCGTGTGCCCCTCGACGTTCAGCTTCCATGCCGGGTTCTTCGCCATCACGTCCGCGATTTCCTTCAGCACCGGTTCGGATTCCGGCCTGATGGTCGCCTTGGCGAAATCGAAGTAGATGCCGTACACCTCCGCGCGCCCGGTGGTGGTCAGCTTCTCTTCGATGTTCGAGACGTTCGGCGTCGGATAGGAGATTCTGATCATCCGCTTGCTGGTATCGCCGAGACTCCAGCGAAGCACCATTGGGATCGCCGGATCGTCGAGAATGAACACCTCGAACGCTTCGTCTCCCATCGTTCCACGTGCGTGCACAGTCGGCAGGTCCACCCGGACGTCGTTGACCAGCATCGTCACCGGCACGGGCCCCGCGTCCGCGCGACGCAGCGTTCCTGACGTGCCGGATTTACCGCCGAGAAGCCCTGCCAGCATGCCGCTCAGAGGATCGTCGGCGATCGACGCCTTCAGCGATGTCTGTCCCTTCGTCTTCAGATCGTTGAGGATGTCCGAGGACAGCGTGCCTCCCGTTGTGCCTGGATAAACTTCCGGGTCGCCTTCGTTATAGCGAGGGTGCCATTCGTGAGCGTGAGCCCAGTCTGGTGCTCTGACCTTGCGCCTGATGCTCACGCGGCGATCCTCCACGTTACCGGACACCGTGTACGTGATGCCTTCGCCGGTCACGTCGGAAACCCTGAGAATCGACTCGTAGTCGCCCTTGTCCCTCTCGTGTACAGCGCTGACTGTGATTAGGCCGGCGACGAGCGGTACCTTGGGCGAGGAGGGCTGCGCGGCTCCGGCTTGTGCGAGTAGCGACGATGGCAGGCAGAAGATGGCTGCTAAGAGGGCAGCGGTCGTGACTCGTAACATGTGGGTCTCCGTACACTGCGGCCGGCGCCGCGTCATTTGGCGCGACGCGCAATCGTTTCCCTCAGCAGCGCGATCGCATTCGGCTCGCCGGCCGTCGCGCCGGCGATGACCACCCGGACGGCGTCCTTGCCGACGATGGCGCCTGCGACCCAGCCGCCCAGGTCCTCTGCGACAAATCCTTTTTCTCCGACGCCGGGCACTTCCTTGAATCCTGGTGCCAACGTCGGCCGCTCGTGAAACCTCGCCGGGACGACGACGACCATCACGTCCCCCTGGCTGCCGTCGCTGCGCGTGTGGGCCGTGACCCACTGGCAGCCTCCGGCGGCGTTGCTGCCGGCGGTCAGCGGCTCGCCGACGTACTTCGCGAGCTCCGCTGGCGTGAACAGCTTGCACTGCGGATTGTCGGCGGCCGCCTGCCGGTCGTCGCCGGTCAGCGCCGCTGCCGCCTTCCGGGCGTCAGCTTGGGCCGACGACGATCCGCCGCCGCACGCGCTGAGAAGCGACGAAATCGCAAGACACCAAGCGATTGCAGGTCTCATGGTTCAGCATGTCTCCGGTACAATGCGGGCGGAGCTCCGTGCACCGCCACCATTGGGAATGAGGACGAAATACCGGCGATATTGCCTCGCGCTCGCGATGTTCGTCGGGCTCGTTGACGGACGTCCGTCTTCAGCGGCCGTCTCGCCTGACGCCGCCGCCCTGCAAGCGAGCACGCCGGCCGACTGCGACGCGTTGAACCACGATCCACTGCCTGTATGGGCCGATTCGGCCGAGAGCTCGAAGCGGCTGACCGATTGCGGATACCTCCTCTCCAACAAAGGCGATTACCGGCGGGCGGAGGTCGTGTTCGAAGCCGCCCTCGAGATGGCGGCGCGCCGATCCGATCGTGCAGCGCGCGCGGTGGCGCTTGCCGGCCTGGGACTCACGCTTGGCACGCTCGGTCACGCCGACCGGGCGGAGCCGATGCTGCTCGAGAGCTTCAAGATCAGCGAAGAGCTGCACGACGATGACGGAATGGCGGAGGCGTCGAGCCAGCTCGGACACCTCAGTACGCAGCGCGCGCGCTACGAGGAGGCGCGCGCGTATCACGAGCGCAGTTTCACACTGTGGGAAGCGATCGGCGACCACAAAGGGATGGCGGTCGCGCTGAACAACGTCGGCGCGACGTATCGGGCGGTCGGGGACAACGCCACCGCTCTTGAATATTTTCAGAAGAGTCTCGCCGAGCTCGAGAGCATCGGCGATCGCCGCCGCAGCGCCACGGTGATCGACAACATCGGACGCATCTCCCGTACCCTCGGCGATTACGCGAACGGCTTGGCGCTGACGCGCAAGGCGCTCGCCATTCGCGAGTCGCTCGATGATCGCGAAGGAATCTCCAGGAGCCTCAACTCGCTCTCCGAGTGCTACCAGGCGCAGGGGAACTACGCAGCGGCGCTCGACGCGCTTCGCCGCAGCCTCGAGATCCGGAACGCGATCGGCTACGTCCTCGCCGTCGCGGAAGGGCAGAACAACATCGCCGTCGTGTACGAATCGCAGGGAAATTACCCCCAGGCGGTGGCGTACCTGCGGAAGTCGCTGGCGCTCAACGCCGCCAAGGTTCACAGCGACTCGCTCTCGGCCGAGATCTACACGCACCTCGGCGAGGTCTTCTTCCGGGAAGGCCTCAGCACGCAAGCAGTGCAGTCGTTGAAACGCAGCCTGCGGGTCAGCCGCACGTCGGGGTTGACCCTCCAGGCGGCCGATGCCCGGCTCGCCCTGGCGCGCGCGTACATGAAGCTGGGCCGGTCGAGTCTGGCGGCGCGGGAGCTTCAGCAGGTTCTGGCGTTCAGGAACACGACCGGCGATCGGAGCGGACGCGCCGAGGCGCTGATCGAGATGGCGGAGATCGAGCGCCGCCGGGGGCGCGCCGCGCAGGGGCTCGCGCTCGCCACTGAGGCGCGCGACATGGCCGATGCCATGGAGCTTCCCGAAGTGCGGTGGCTGGCGATGACCACCGTCGGACGCATGAACGTCGCGCTGAAGCGGTCCGCCGCCGCGCGCGAGGCGTTCGAGGCCGCCATCGCCGTCGTGGAAGACATGCGTGTGCTCAACGCCGGCGGCGAAGAGAGCCGCAGCCGGTTCTTCGCCAATCGTCTGGCGCCGTATCAGGAGCGGATCGCGCTCGCGCTCGAGGCATCGAACACCGCGGACGCCTTTTACTTCGCCGAGCGATCGAAGGCGCGCGTCCTGCTCGATGTGATCCGCGGCGATCGGATTCCGATCACGAAAGCGATGACCGACGCGGAGCGCCGCCACGAAGTCGAGCTCAGGACGTCGCTGACGTCCGCCAACAGCGAGCTGCTGTTTGCGGCGCAGGCGATGCCTCGCGACGAGACCCGCGTGGCTCGCCTGCAGCGCGGACGCGACGAGCGCCGCGTCGCGTACCGAGGATTTTCAGGCGCTGTTGTACGCCGCGCACCCGGAGCTGCGCGTCAGCCGCGCCGACGTCCCCGCGATCCGCGCGCCTGAGGCGCAACAGCTGCTCTCGGGCCCGTCCGACGCGATCGTCGAATTCGTCGCCGGCCCGGATCGGACGCATGCGTTCGTCATCAGCGCGACCGGTCTGCGCGCCTTCGCGCTGACGGCGAGCACGGTGGAGATCGGCCGGCAAGTGCAGCAGTTTCGCGATCAGCTCGCGAACCGCGACCTCCGCGTGTCCGAGTCCGCCCGTCGTTTGTACAACATGGTACTCGGCCCCATGCGATCCGCATTGTCTGGAAAGACATCGCTCATCGTCGTGCCCGACGGCATGCTCTGGAATCTGCCGTTCCAGGCATTGCAGGGCAGCGACGGCCGGTATCTCATTGAAGACGTTGCCGTGTCGTATGCGCCCTCAGTGACGGTGCTGCGCGAAACGATGCGGACGCGCGCGGACCGGCCCGCCACAGCCGCCCTGCTCGCGTTCGGTAATCCGGCCATCGGTGCCGGCGCGGAAGCCGGCGGCGATTCGCCGCAGCCGACCCGCGGCGGACTCGCGCCGCTGCCCGAGACCGAGCACGAAGTGCGGCAGCTCGCGCCGATCTACGGTGCGTCCAGCCGCGTGTACGTCGGCGCCGAGGCGCGCGAGGATCGGTGGAAAGCGGAAGCGTCGTCGTATCGCGTCGTGCACCTTGCGACACACGGCGTGGTCGACAACGCGAGCCCGCTGTATTCCCATCTCATGCTCGCGCGATCGCCGAGCGGCGGACCAGACGACGGCCTGCTCGAGGCGTGGGAGATCATGAACACGCAGCTGAGAGCCGACCTCGTCGTACTCTCCGCGTGCGAAACGGCGCGCGGGCGAGTGGCCGCGGGCGAGGGCGTCATCGGTCTGATGTGGGCCGTCTTCGTCGCGGGCTCTCCCGCGACGCTCGTCAGCCAGTGGCAAGTGGACTCCGCGAGCTCAACGGCGCTCATGGTCGCGTTCCACCGCGAGTGGAGCGATGGGCAACGGAAGGTATCGAAAGCGCGTGCGCTGCAGCAGGCGTCGCTCGAGGTGCTGCACACCCGCGGATTCTCCCACCCGTTCTATTGGGCCGGATTCATCCTGGTCGGGGACGGACGCTAGCGCGTCAGACGAGGCGCGGCGCGCGCCTGGCGAATCTGCTCGAGGAACGCGTCCACACGATCGGCGCGCTGCCCGTCGGCGCCGACCTTCCTGAACTCACGTTCGGCATCGTCCAGCAGGCCCGCATCCGCATACAGCACACCGCGCACGAGCGGCGACGAAGGCAGGTGGTCGAGCCGGCCGGCTGTCGACGCGTCCGCGATCGCGAAGCGGACAGGCGGATCGGGAGGCCGCGGTACCACCACTTCTTTTCCGCCTGCGGATGCGGCCACCTGCCACGCGAACGTCCGCCCGCGTGCGAGCGCCTGTTCCGGCGCCCACTCCGTGCGCTGCACCGGTGGACTGCTGATCGTTTCTCCAGTGGACTGGTCCTGCAGCGTCACGATGTAGGTCGGCGAGCTCGCGAGGGCGGTCCATCGCAGCGTCGGACGAGTGTCGAGCACGACCGTGGCGATCGGCGCTGCGAGTTGAAATGCCGGCGCCTGCGCCGCTCCCATCAGCGTGCCTTGACGGCCGGTCAGGTCGGACAATGCCGGCGGGAGAGACAGCCGTCCCGATTCGAGCGCGTCGCGGACGCGGGCGGCGTCCGCCGGTTCGAGCCCGGCGGTGCCTTCGATGCCTGCCAGCGTGTTTTCGGGCGGCGCGCTGTGCCCTCGCCAGAGCAGGGCCGAGCCAGCCGCGAGAACGAGCACCGCCGCAGCGGCAAGCCAGCCATACATCCACGACGATCGAGATCGCGCTGAGCGATTGAACTCCGCCGCGAACTCGGACAGGTCGCGAACTTCTTCGGCGCAGGCCGGACACTCTGCGAGATGCGCCGAAATCTCCGCGCGCCTTTCCGCACCCACGCTGCCATCGACGAACGCCTGGATCTCGGAGTCCGCGACGTGCGGGGCCTCGTTGACGCCGAGTCCATCTTCCAGTGCTGCGGCCGTGGCCGCTGCGTCGCTTCCGGCGGCGACGCGATGGCGGCACTCACCGCATCCCGCGAGATGATCCGTGAACGCGATGAGCGCGCTCCCAGGCAGTTGCCGGCGGAGAAAGCGCTCGATGTCGGCGTCCGCGACATGGATAGGTGCCACAGTCATCATCCTAGAGGGCGCGCCCGGCGCGCATATTAGCTTGCGGCCCGAGGCGATGCGCGAGGCGCTTGCGGGCGGCGACTCGCAGGTTGATGACCTGCTGGCGCGTGCAGCCCAGCCGCGCGGCAATGGTGTTGTCGGGGAGCGGCAGGTCGTTCCACAGCGCCGCGAACTCTTCGACCGGCAGCTCCAGCGACGTGGCGATGTCGCGCAGCGACGCCGCGCCGGTCGTCAGGAACAGCGTGATCGCATCGTCTTTGAGATTCAAGAGCAGCGCGTGACGCTGACGGAGCGGCAGATCGCGAATCTGCGCCCAGACCCGCTCGATGTGTCCGCGGTGTTCGAGCGCGGCGTCCACGCGCGGTTCCGGGTCCGCGACGGCGTCGATGCGGTGGCTGCCGTCCGGCTGAAACAGCGGGATCCCCCAGGCGACGGCCGCCGCGTGGACGACCGCGTTCAGTTCGAGCGGCGCGTTGCTCAGCTCGAACATGCGCGCCAGCATTTGGCGCACGTTATCCTTCGGCAGGCCGGCGAGCGCATCGTCCGGCGGCGGCGCGGCGAACGCCTGGCGCGATCGCCACGCCGAGCGTCCGCCGATCAACGCGCCATCGGCGGCTCGCCAGAGCGCGAAGTGCGGGTCGTGCTCCAGCACGTAGCGGATGCGGCTGCGCAGGCGCCAGCGCAGCGGATACTTCGCGCGGACGAAATGATCGCAGCCATGGTGGGCGGCGGTGGCGACGTAGCTGGGAAAGGCGTGGATCGCGGCGCGATTGGCGTCGATCCGTTCGCGGCGCAGGCGCAGCATCAGTTGCAGCAACACCTGCGAGCACACATCCTCGACGTCGCTCCCGGAGGCGCCGAGTCGGCGCGAGACGATGCGGCGGACGAGCGGTGCCGCGTGGCGGGCGAGGAGATCGCCGAGCTGTTGTTCCGAACGTTCTTCGTCCGGCGAGGCGAGGAACGATTCGAGCACGTCGTCCATGCGAGCCTAGCCGTCGCTCCGGCTGCGCCGATGTTTCATCGGTTGGTATTGTAGCCGCCGGCCGGAGCGCGCGTACGAGTGACGAGAGGCCCGATAGGGGCCCGCACCCCATCAGACGAGATATCACGACGACGGCGCACCGGCCTGGTTCGTGACAATCAAGCGGATCCGGTGAGCGATCCCGTGGCGTCACTCATGGCTCATTGCTCTCCTAGAAATTCTTCGCCGCCTCCGCTAACCCCTTTTGCAAGTCGTCCCCATTCATGACCGGCACCATCGTGATCGACGCGTGCATGCCCATGAACAGCGGTTCGGCAATAACCGGAACCTGCGACACCTCTTGCATGTTGAAGAAGAACAGGGCCGTCCGCTTCCCATCCTCAGCCAGGAAATACGCAGCCTCGGGCTTCAGACGCTCGGTCGTACTCTGCATAACACGAGGCAACGTGCCGTCCTTGACCGCCTTGTTGCCAGCTTCCACCGGAATCGTCACTTTCAGCATCATGCGCATGGCTTATCTCCCAGATCCCGCTACGCATCTATCGTGCCCGCCGCACCAACTGAGAAACGGCGAAATGTTGCCCAAACAAATGGGGTGTCGGATTGCTTACAGGCGCTTCGGCCGGCGCTGGCCGCCATGGAACACGGCGATGATCTCCAGACGCTCGCCGCGCAGTCGGTACGGAATGATGTAGCGTTTCCATGGAACCACGAGCTCACGAGTCCCGGGCACCCGACCGGGGCGCCCGAGATTCGGCAGCGCGGCCAAGCGATCGACCGCAGACGGCCAGGGCCTATAGGAGCTATTCCGATCCGGAACTCTGATCACTCTTTTGCTCTTCATCGCCGGGCTTCTGATGCGGTCCCTTGTGGCTGGCGAGCTCACCTTCGCTCCGCACTTCGGCATCGCCTGGCACGTTCGGAGACGAGGCCGGATAGATGCCCGAGCCGCCGACCTCGTCCTTGCGTCCCTTGCCGCCCCTCATGTACTCGTCCTCGTCATTCGGCTTGCTTTGGTCGGGTTGGTCAGCCATGTGATCCTCACTTCTTCGCTTCGACGCTGCGCGCCGGGCGGTCGTCGTCGTGATCATGAGCGGACCGCCACGTCGTGTGCGTGCCGGCCTGTTTCGAGCGCGGTCTTCATGCGCACGAGATCTTCATCCAAACGACTCTTCGGATCTGCGCCAAGCAGCGAGAGCACGCGGTGCGCCAGTGGTCCGCCGGGTGGGTTGTACGAGAGCCGGATCTGCAGACGCGTGCGCTCGGGGACAACGCTCTTTGCGCGTCTCGCAGAATTATCCCCGACCCGGTCGAACCGAATCAGTCCAGCGTGTCGCACCACGCTGTCGTCACTGGTTTTCCACGCCAGCACGCGATTCTCTACGCGGTCGGTGACCACCGTGTCGAATTCGATCGGCACCGCCGGAGCCGCCCCGGAGACGGTCCAGTGCCACTCACCGGGTTCCCGAGTTGCTCTGACCTCGCGCACATGACGCATGATCGTCGGCAGGTTGACCGGATTCTCCCAGAACGCAAAGACACGATCGACTGGCAGGTCGACGGTGATCGTCTTCTGAACATCGATCGCTCGGCCTTCAGCTCCGAGGCCAACGAGGCGGCGGAACGGCATGTTCGTGGCGGCTCGCGCGAGCAGCGCTGCGCCGGCCGCGGCGAGCCCAAGCCCGGTCGGATCGCGACGCATCGCACCGGCGCCCACGAGCGCCACGCCGGATCCCGCGACGATCGTGCGAGTCGCCGGCGCCCAATTGCGCTGGAGAATGTCGGGCCTCGGCGGCATCCGCGAGCCTAACGGTCCGCCCGGCAGCGATGGGGAAGTGGGGGGCTGGATATGGCGGTCGAAGCGCGTCTCCACGTCCTTGACCCGCGCCAGCGCGCGAACGGCAGAGACGAGACGATGTTCCTCGGCCGCGAGAATCGGACCGTCGAGCGTCACGTGGCCATCGAGTACCTTCACGGTGATCGCGTGTGGATGCGAGACGACGCGGCCGAGAGCGGCGTGCACGCGCTCCTCGAGCACCACATCGTCCGGCCGCTCGGGTCGCATGCGGTGCCGAGCGGTGGCGACGATACCGCGTGTTCGGTTTCTCAGGTCGCGTCCAACGGTTGAGGCCGCCTGCGTGACCTGGTGGGTCAGGTGGACCGCGCCATCACCGATGCGACGTCGGCGTCGATTCCCGGAGGTCGGGTCGAGAAGGAATGCTGTCGCAGCACCGAAACCTAGGCTGCTCAGCCACATTGTGCGCTGTCGCATGGATCACCTCGACAGGTCCAGCTTTTGTTGTCATCGCGGGCCGGCCGGCGGGTCCCGAAGGACGCGCCCTACTTGAAATGACGCAGCAAGTGCGGTACCGCCTCGTTCAGAACATCCCCAACTGGAGTTTGGCCGCATCAGACATGCGGTCGCGCGTCCACGGCGGATCCCACACGACGTCGACCTTCACATCCGACACGCCGGGTACGGCCGCAACGGCCTTCCGGACCTGTTCGGGCAGAAACTGTGCCGCTGGACACGCGGGTGCCGTCAGGGTCATCGAAATCCCGACGTGGCTGGAGCGGTCGACGATCACGTCGTAGATCAGCCCGAGGTCGTAGATGTTGACAGGAATCTCAGGATCGAAAACCGTCGAGAGTGCGCTCACGATGCCGGATTTGAGCGCCGCGCTCTGTTCCGGATCGTTGATCATGCCGGCGGTCTGAAGCGGCTCCTTCTCAGGCATTGGCGTGGTCGGCCCGCCTTCGCGCGCGGAGGGCGCGTCCGCGAGGCCCGCCGAAGCCTTCGGCGGAGGCGGCTGGATGACGGGCAGCGGTTTCATTCCGTGGACACCATCTCGTCACGCGCGTTGATGGCTGCGTGCAGCGTATGCCATGCGAGACTGGCGCACTTCACCCGGATCGGAAACTGACGGACACCCGCAAGTGCGGTCAGCTTGCCCAGTTGATCGGCAGGGCTGTCCGGCGGCGACGTGATCATGTGTTGGAAGCGGTCGAAGAGTGCACCAGCCTCCGCGATCGTTTTTCCCTTGACGCTCTCGGTCATCAACGACGCCGACGCCTTCGAAATCGCGCAGCCGGACCCTTGAAAGCTGACGTCCGTGATCACGCCATCGTCGACGCGCAGGTAGACGCTCAGGCGGTCGCCGCAGAGCGGGTTGAAGCCCTCAGCCTTGCGTCCGCCGGCGAGCACACGGAAGTTCCTCGGCCGCCGGTTGTGGTCGAGGATCACCTCCTGATAGAGCTCCTGCAGGTCGGCGCTCATGCGAACACCTCCCGCGCCGTACGCAGCGATGTGACAAGCGCGTCAATCTCCTCGCGCGTGTTGTAGAGCGCGAGCGATGCCCGTGCCGTGGCGGGCACGCCCAGGCGAGCCATCAGTGGCTGACAACAGTGATGTCCCGCGCGGATCGCGACGCCAGCCTGATCGAGGATGGTGCCGATGTCGTGCGGGTGGATGTCGTCCATCACGAATGAGAGGATGCCGGCCTTCCGAGCCGCCGTGCCCGTCAGCCGCAAACCTGGAATGTCCGAGAGCGCGCCGGTGCCGTAGGCGAGGAGCTCGTGTTCGTGCGCGGTCACGCGATCGAGCCCGACATCCGACAGGTACTCAATCGCAGCAGCAAGCCCCACCACGCCGCCGACATTCGGTGTCCCTGCCTCGAACTTGTAGGGCACGTCGTTGTAGAGCGTCCGCTCAAACGTCACCGACCGAATCATGTCGCCACCGCCTTGATAGGGCGGCATGGCGTCGAGCAGCGACGCGCGGCCATAGAGCACGCCGATCCCCGTGGGGCCGAACACCTTGTGTCCCGAAAAAGCGTAGAAGTCACAGCCCATGGCCCGCACGTCGACCGGCATGTGGGCGACCGCCTGCGCGCCATCGATGAGCACGGGGATCCCGCGGTCGTGGGCGAGCCGGATGACCTCCTCGACCGGATTGATCGTGCCGAGCGCGTTCGAGACGTGCGTCACCGCCACGATCCGCGTGCGCGGGCCGACCAGCCGTTCGTATTCGTCCAGCCGCAGCTCGCCCGCATCCGTGATCGGAATCACCCGCAAACGGGCGCCTTTCTCCTCGCAGATGATCTGCCACGGCACGATGTTCGAGTGATGCTCCATTTCGGAGACGACGACCTCGTCGCCGGGGCCGATCGCCTTGCCGCCGAAGCTCCGCGCCACCAGATTGATGGCTTCCGTGGCGCCCCGCACGAAAATGATTTCGCGCGATTCAGCGGCGTTGAGGAACCGCCGCACCCGTTCCCGAGCGGCATCGTACGCGTCGGTAGCCTCCGCACTGAGCAGGTGCACACCGCGATGGATGTTCGCGTTCTCCTCAGCGTAGTAGCGCACCAGTCGATCGATGACGGCCTGCGGCTTCTGCGTCGTCGCCGCGTTATCGAGATACACGAGCGGCCGGCCGTGGACGCGACGCTTCAGAATCGGAAAGTCGTCGCGGATGGCGGTCACATCCAGCGGCGGTCGCGATCGAGAGGCGACAGGTGTCATGAGTGTGTCCTTCATGCGGCCGCCGGCAACGCCTGGCCGAGCTGTCGCTGCAAGCGATCGTCCACGCTTGCGCGGACCGCCGCGAGCGGCAGGCGGTTCAACACATCGGCCGTGAAGGCGTGAATGAGCAGACGGCGCGCCATCGGATCGCTCAACCCGCGCGATCGCAGATAGAACAACGCCTCGTCGTCCAACTGTCCCACGGCGGCGCCGTGCGTGCACTTGACGTCGTTGGCAAAGATCTCGAGCTGCGGCTTCGTGTTGATCTGTGCGTCCTCAGAGAGCAGGAGCGCACGATTGGTCTGCTTCGCGTCGGTCTTCTGAGCATCGGGTCGGACGATGATCTTGCCGTTGAAGATGCCGCGGGCGCGATGGGCCAGAATACCCTTGTAGAGCTCGCGGCTCTCGCAGTGCGGCTGTGCGTGATCGATCGTCGTGTGATTGTCGACGAGACGCCGGTCGTCGGCGACATACAGGCCATTCAGCGTGCACTGCACGCCCTCGCCGTTCAAAGGCGCCACTACATCGTTCCGGACCAGCGCGCCGCCAAGGTTGATGGAGTGCGCGGTATACGTGGCGCTTCGCTGCGCCTGCACGTGGAGGCTCCCGACGTGATACGCCCTGGCGCTCTCGTGTTGGAGCGTGTAGTGCTCGAGGACAGCGTTCTCTCCGAGCACGATTTCCGTGACCGCGTTCGTGAAGTACTGCGCACCGCCAGGTCCCGCATACGTCTCCACGATTGAGGCCTGACTGTTCGCGCCAAGCACCACGAGCACGCGAGGATGCGTCATGATCGATCGGCCGTTGGCTTCGCCGGTTGCGACAAAGAGCAGATGAATCGGTTGTTCCAGAATCGCGCGATCCGGCAGCGTGACCAACGCCCCATCGGCGAGAAAGGCTGTGTTCAGCGCGACGAAGGAATGGCGATCGAACGCGGCAATCCGACCGAGATACGCGTCGAGCTCGTCACCGCGGGCGAGCGCAGATGTCAGGCTCTCCACACGTGAACCGCGTGGGAGCGGATGCTCGCGTGAGAGCGCAGGCACATAGTGGCCATTGATGAACACGAGCTCCGCCGCAGGAGCGCCCGCGAGCCGGAAGGGAGCGACCTCGTCAGCGCTGGCGTCCCGCGTCAGCGGCGCGGCCAGCGTAAACGCGCGCTCGGCGATCGGGGCGACGCTGGTGAATCGCCATTCCTCCTCACGCGTGGTAGGGAAGCCGAGCGACAGGAATTGGTGAAGCGCCTCCTCGCGTGTGCGGCGGAGGCTCTCATGGCCCCCGGGTTGCCAGAGCTGCCCGGCGCGTTCCCACTCGGCGATATATGAGTCGAGCGCATGCGCCATGTCAGCCCCCAACGGGCGCTTCGAGCCACCCGTAGCCTTTTTCTTCGAGCTCGAACGCCAGCTCCTTGCCGCCAGAACGGATGATCCGGCCATCTGCGAGCACATGGACGGCGTCCGGCACGACGTAATTGAGGAGCCGCTGGTAGTGCGTCACCAGCAGAAACGCCCGATCCGCACGCCGCATGGCGTTCACGCCGTGCGCGACGATCTTCAGCGCGTCGATGTCGAGACCGGAATCGGTTTCGTCGAGAATCGCGAGCCTTGGCTCGAGCACCGCCATCTGAAAGATCTCGTTGCGCTTTTTCTCCCCGCCCGAAAACCCTTCGTTCACCGGCCGGTTCAGGAGCGCTTCGTCGATCCCGAGAGTGGTCATGCGCTCGCGCACGAGCGCCATGAACTCTACGGCGTCGAGCTCCTCCTGGCCGCGGTTGGCCCGCAGCGCGTTGAGCGCCGCCTTCAGGAAATACGCGTTGTTGACGCCGGGAATTTCGACCGGATATTGAAACGCCATGAACACGCCCGCGCGCGCCCGGGATTCCGGGTCCATGGCCAGCAGGTCCTGCCCGTCGTAGAGCACTTCGCCCTCGGTCACCTGGTATTCCGGATGGCCCGCCAGCACACGCGCCAGCGTGCTCTTGCCCGAGCCGTTCGGGCCCATGATCGCGTGCACCTGGCCCGCGTCGATCGACAGGTCGACGCCGCGGAGGATCTCGCGACCCGCCGCGCCGGCATGCAGATTCCTGACTTGCAGCATCAGCCCACGCTCCCTTCAAGACTCACGCTGAGCAGCTTCTGCGCTTCGACGGCGAACTCCATCGGCAACTGCCGGAAGACCTCTTTGCAGAAGCCGTTGACAATCATGTGAACGGCATCCTCGGTCGAGAGCCCCCGCTGCCGGCAGTAGAAAATCTGGTCCTCGCCGATTTTCGAGGTCGACGCCTCGTGCTCCACCCGCGCCGTGCTGTTCTTGATTTCCAGGTACGGGAACGTGTGCGCGCCGCACTGATCGCCGATGAGCAGCGAGTCGCATTGCGAGTAGTTGCGGGCGCCGCGCGCGTCCTTCGCGATCTTCACGAGGCCGCGATAGGTGTTCTGGCCGTGGCCGGCCGAAATGCCCTTCGACACGATCGTGCTCTTCGTGTTCCTCCCAAGATGAATCATCTTGGTGCCCGTATCGGCCTGCTGCCAGTTGTTCGTCGTCGCCACCGAGTAGAACTCTCCCACGGAGTTGTCGCCCATCAGCACGCATCCCGGGTACTTCCACGTGATGGCCGATCCGGTTTCGACCTGCGTCCACGTGATCTTGGAATTCACGCCCAGACACTTGCCGCGCTTGGTGACGAAGTTGAAGATGCCGCCTTTTCCCTCCTTGTCCCCTGGATACCAGTTCTGCACCGTGGAGTATTTGATGGTCGCGTTGTCGAGGGCGACCAGCTCCACCACCGCAGCGTGCAGTTGGTTCTCGTCGCGCATGGGCGCCGTGCAGCCTTCGAGATAGCTCACGGTCGAGCCCTCCTCGGCGACGATCAGCGTGCGCTCGAACTGACCAGTCTCGCGTGCGTTGATGCGGAAGTACGTCGACAGTTCCATCGGACATCGCACGCCTTTCGGGATGTACGCGAATGAACCGTCGCTGAATACGGCGGAGTTCAACGTGGCGAAGAAGTTGTCTGAGTAGGGGACGACGGTGCCGAGATACTTCCGCACCAGTTCGGGATGGTTCTGCACCGCCTCCGAAAACGAACAGAAGATGATGCCCAGCTCGGCGAGCGTCGCCTTGAACGTCGTAGCCACAGACACGCTGTCGAAGACGGCGTCAACCGCGACGCCCGACAGCAGTTTCTGCTCCTCGAGCGGTATCCCGAGCTTCTCGAACGTGCGACGAACTTCCGGATCGACGTCGTCGAGACTCTGTAAGGCTGGACGCTTCCTTGGGGCGGAGTAGTAGATGATGTTCTGGTAGTCGATCGGCCCGTACTTCACGTTGCCCCACGTCGGCTCCTTCATCGTCAGCCACATCCGGAATGCCTTCAGGCGCCAGTCGAGCAGCCAGGCCGGCTCCTGTTTTTTTGCCGAGATGAGCCGGACGATGTCCTCGTTGAGACCGCGCGGCGCCGCGTCCTGCTCGACGTCGGTGATGAAGCCGTACTTGTATTCGCGGCTCGCAAGCTGTTCGATCGTCTGCGTCGACGTACTCATGACTGCTCCCCGGAGCCCACGCTCTGATTGGATGTTGATTCGTCTAGGCTGAACGACGTGCCGCATCCGCAGGTGGCTGTCGCGTGCGGGTTGCTGATGACAAACCCCTTGCTCAGGAGGCTGGTGTCGTAATCGAGGACGCTGCCATCCAGCAGCCGAAGGCTCTTCGCGTCGACGAACACTTTGGCGTCATCGGTCCCGTCGAAGACCGAGTCGCCGAGCCTCGGCGTCGCCTCCCATCCGAACGTATATTCGAATCCGGAGCACCCGCCGGCTTTGACACCGACACGAAGACCCGCTTCGCGTCGATTGCGCGTCGCGAGCATCGTGCGAATGTGTGTCGCTGCGCGATCAGTGATCTGAATCATTGCAATTGCACCTGCGCCGGAAGAGGTCTTGCCGGTGCCCCGTCCCCGCAACGGAGATCGCGGCGGCGGGGCGGCGTGAGCCGCTACCCTCGATGCCTATGGCCGCGCTAACTCCGACCATTTAAGTCCTAGATTAACGCCGCTGGTCGGAGAACGCGAGCTGAGCCGGACGCTGTCGCCCGTCGCTCGAGAAGAACGTGAAGTCGTACGGGTTTTACCCTCTGAAAGGCTTGAGGTCGTTGCCAGCCAGCAGCAGCATCGGCTCTGAGCCGGCAGAGTCTGGGACCAGCTCGAGCCGCTCGCCAAACTCGCTGGACGCGCGGCTCAGTGCGTCGCATAGCCATTCCGCGTCTGCGCGCGACGCGCGCGTCGCCTGCATTCGTCGCACGCGGATTGGCGTCATCTGAAGCGCGATGAGCACGCCGCTTTCGACATCAACCATCGGAAAATACATCAGCGCCAGATCGCCTCTGAACTCCTCGTAGCCGCCGATCCCTTCGTAGTCGGTGAGGAAGTCGCCGCAGCCGTACAACACCAATTTCCCGTTGTAGACCTCCAGCGGTCGCGGATGGTGCGACGAATGGCCGTGGACGATGGCCACGCCGCCGTCCAATAGTCGGTGCGCGAAGTGGATCTGAGAGCTCGGCACCTCGTAGCCCCAATTGGTGCCCCAGTGGATCGACGCGATCACGAGATCGCCGCGGCGCTTGACGCGTGCCACGCGCTCGAGCAGCCGTTCCGCGGTGGCATCGGATAAGTCGGGCAAGAGATCGACGCCGGCGCGCTCGGCGGATGCAGCCCAGTCTGGTGGAATCCCGCTCGTTGTGGACCCGATCGAGAAAACGACGACGCGTCCGTCGGACCCCAAATCGACGATGGCCGGTTGCTGTGCCTCGGAATCGTTCCGCCCAGCGCCAGGCGCTCGAATCCTGGCCGCACGAAGGACGCGGATGGTCTCAGCGAGTCCCGCATATCCGTAGTCGAGCACGTGATTGTTCGCGAGGGTGCAGACGTCGATGCGCGCAGCCGTCACGCACGCGATATTCGCCGGGTGCATCCGGTAATGAATCCCTTTGCCGCGCCAGTACGTTTCGCTGCAGGTGATGCTCGTCTCGAGATTGATGATCCGCGCGTCGGGCTCTGCTCGATCCAACGCCGCGAGCGCATCTCCCCAGATGTACGATGGATCCACCGGTCGAGGGATCGGGCCGTTAGTCTGCTCGGCGAAGTCGACGTAGTCGCGCGCATCGCGCGCGTACGATTCGTGCAACTCGGGTGTGTTTGGATGCGGAAGCACCTGATCGACACCTCGTCCGGTCATCACGTCGCCGCAGAGGAACAGCGTGACCGTGTGTTGCCTCACCGATCCTCCATGCCGCCGACATTCAAGGCACGGTCTTCACCCATCGCGTTGGCGACAGCATGACCTCGTCTGTCGTGTCGAGTGCCGGCCTAGCTGGATCGTATGGCTGATCGCGACAGCACATCGGTCGACGGATCCAGGTCGACGATCAGATGTTCAAGCCATATGCCGCGCTGCGCTCAGCCTTAGCCTTGCAGAATCTGCCAGTCTTGCTCGTGTTCGTGATCGCAGATCTTGCCTCTTGATTACGCGCCGAAGACGATGCCATCGTCGTCGTCGATCGAGTCATTCAACGACGCGCCAGTCGAGAGAGAGGGAGGACGACATGATCAGAGGGCTGCAAATCACCATTCGGGGATCCGAGTTGAGCGACAGGATCGCCGAACGCATCCGGATGCACGAAGTGACGATCAGCGCGCTCGACGCACGAATCGACCAGCGAGCGGGCGACCAAGTCTTTGATGTCAGAGCGGAGGACGGGTTCAAGACGCTGGGCGAGCTGGAGACCGAGCGGCTCCAGTATCGGGACCGCGTGTGCTGTCTCACACTGCTGCGCGACAACGTGGCACGGGAAGAAATCTACGCTCTCGATAAAAGGGATCTGCGCCTGGCCGAGCTGATCTCGACAGATCTGGCCTTCGCCGAACTGCTGCCAGCTAAGCCGGGCTGGCTGGAGCAAGACGAGTATGAAGAACGAAACCGTGTCGGATTTCAGCTGGAGCGGCTCACGAAAGAAGTCGGCGCGCTGACGCCAAGCGTGTTCGCGCTGACCAGTGCGGCTGAGCAGGGACAATCAGGGAAATGACCCTTTGACCGAGCCGAAGACGATTGCCTAGTAGTAACGTATGTGTTACCATCAGTGCAGATAGCGCTTCGCGAGTACCTCGATAAGACCGGGCGCAGTCCGTTCGGTCGGTGGCTTGAGGACCTCGACGCCGCGGCGGCCTACCGCGTCTACTTCGGCAAGGACGGCGACACGTTCGTGATTTTGGTGGCGGGCGGCACGAAAAAGCGTCAAGCCCAGGATATTACGCTCGCTCAGGAACGCTGGAGCGACTACAAGCAGCGGAAGACCAAGGGGGAGTGACGGTGCCACTGACACGAGACTTCAAAGCGACGGTGCAGGCGCGCATCACCCGCGATCCGAAGTACCGCAAGGAACTGCTTCGCGAAGGCGTGGAATGCCTGCTCGCCGGCGATCTGGATACGGGCAAAGCGATTCTTCGAGACTACATCAATGCGACGATCGGTTTCGAAGAACTCAGCGACCTGACCCGGACGCCGACAAAAAGCCTCATGCGCATGCTCGGTCCGAAGGGCAATCCGCAGGCACGGAATTTATTCGACGTGATTGCACACCTTCAGCGGTCCGAAGGTCTCCATTTCGAACTATCGCTCAGGTCGTGACCGCCATCTGAATCGCCTGATTGCCAGGCCGCTGACATTTTCAGGCCCGGTCGCGGAAGGCCATTCGCGGCCTCCTCGAAGCGGTGTCCATAATGCGCAACAGCGTGACGAGGATCAAGATGGTCGTCATCCTCCGCCTTTAATGCCAGGAGGGACAAGCCGGCGAGACCACGGGCAAGGTCGAGGTGCGATCGGTGAGATCGGGCGTAAGGTAGATGACGCCATCACACGCGTCGGCACTGCTGTGAAGCCGTGACGAAGCGGGACGGAAGGAAGGTACCACCATGAGATTGATGATTGCGGCCGCGATGGCGACAACCTTGGCATTGACGCCGCTGCTGGCGGGCGACCACGAGACGGACAAGCGACTGGACGATGCCGCGATTGTGTTCGGGGAGGTCATGGACGCGCCAGACAAGGGCATTCCACAGGACCTTCTCGAGAAGGCCCATTGCATCGTCATAGTCCCGGACCTCAAGACCGGGGCGTTCGTCGTCGGAGGGAAGTACGGGAAAGGGTATCTGTCCTGCCGGAGGCAGAATGCGGCGGCCGGCTGGTCGGCGCCCGGGACGGTTCGCATCGAGGGCGGCAGCGTGGGCTTCCAGATCGGCGGGTCGTCGACGGACTTGATCATGCTCATCATGAGCCAGCGGGGCGCGGATAAGCTCCTGGCGAGCAAATTCACAGTGGGCGCCGAAGGCTCCGTGGCGGCGGGTCCTGTGGGACGCACCGCGACCGCTCAGACGGACGCGCAGATGCGCGCGGACATCCTGTCGTGGTCGCGATCGCAGGGGTTGTTCGCGGGTATCGCCCTCGAAGGGGCGACGCTGCGCGAAGACCTCGATGACAACGCGGCGATCTACGGCAAGAAGCTGAAGAACCGCGAGATCGTGACCAAGGACGTGCGGACACCGGCGGCCGCCACGAAGCTCATAAATCTGCTGAACCGGCACTCGGCCAAGGAACGTCCTTCGAACTAGCGCGCGTTGGCCTGGCCGGCGCTGGATTGCTACGGGGCCGCCGGACGCCAACCGCTCTTGGCGAGAAACGCATTCGGATCCTTCATCTCGAAGATCTCGCGCAAGGCCTGATGCTTGTCTGGCGCGTGCTGATAATAGGATTTCACGATCCGGTAGCCTACCCAGTAGCCAAGGTCGCCCGGATGCTCCGGCGTTCCGAGTCCGTTGTAAAGCCACTGTGAGAGATCGGTCTTGTCCTTGTCTTCGAGGAAGGCGGTCTCGATCGCCGCCTCATGACCCTTGGTCAACGACTTGAGCTGATAGCTGCTGACGTCGCCGGAGATCAGCTCCGCGGTGAATTCCGCTCCACCCTCGATGAGGGACGCGAGCAGGACACTGGCGCCCGGTTCGTCCGACTCGGCGGCGCGTGGCTGCTGAATGTGTCCGTATTCGTGAGCGATGACGTGCACGAACCGGTCTTCAACGTTCGGCTCCAGGACGTTGGCGGCGCAAAGAGCCTCGAGCCCGATGAAGACTCCTGAAGCGTTCGTCGCGCCAACAGGTTTCCCACGACCGATCAGCACAGTGACGGGCGCAGATTGTATTTCAGGATAAATCTGAGCGAGCGTGCCGAACGCCGTCGTCAATCGACGCTTCACGGCCGGCAGGGCGGTGAGGCAGCGCCGGGCATCGGCGTAGGTGTCCGGGTGCTTGTCGATGGCGTCGGCCATCGCCACGCCGGAGACGCGCCGCAACTTTGCGAATTGACGCAGACCGTCCGAGCCCCGATCGAGATAGAGGTGATCAAGCTGATCGGCGGTGGGATGGCCGTTGGCGGCATCATAGATTCGATAGAATCGCGCCACGTCTTCTGTGAGAATCACTGGCCCTCTTGGCGCGGGCGCTGGTCCCCGAGCAGCGGCCATCAAGAGCAGTAACGCGACGCAGCAAAGAGCTGGCGTCCCCATCCTCCAAAGCATCTGCCGAAATCCTGCTCTAACGCGCATTGCCATCATTATGATCGAGGACCGACCGCCGCGCGGCCGTTCATCGATTTCGTCGTCGGGCCGTGGCTGCCCGACGAAGGCTTCACTTCGTCGAGCGTCGGTGAATCGAAAATCATGCAGGCCCGAGGTGAAAGCGATCGATCGAAGGTTGTTCAACTTAAGCGGGCGGCCGTCGGCGCTCTTGCGCGCTCAAGTATACTCGCGCCGATGCGCACTCGCCTGCGGGTTCGTGACGTTCTGATGTGGCTCGGTCCAGTGCCGTTGGTCCTGAGTTGTGGCGGCAGTCCAACGGCGCCCTGCACGGACCAGTACGGGCGCGGGGATACCACGTTCAATGAAATTAAGCTGTCGTGCGCCACAACAGCTTCTCAACTACAGTGCCAGGCGGTCGCAGATATTGGGGGCCTCTACGTCTATTGCCCGATGCAACAGGACGTTACCCAGTCCGCGGAGTGGATCGTCGGCGATGGAAGTGTCGTTCGTACGGTGACGCCCGGCGTATTTGCAGCGGCCGCCACAGGACACACCTTCGTCCACGCCACGTGGCACGGTTTGGACTCGAACGATTTCGGCAGAACCCCGGTGGCGGTCTTTCCAGGAACGGCTCCGCTTCCGACGTATGAGGTGTCCGGGACCGTATGGCTGGCAGGACAGACCCCCTCCGCCAGCCCCATTGGCGGTGCCGTGATTCAAATTCTTGATGGATTGATCGCGGGTCAGATGGCGACGAGTGGCGTCCCGCCGCCGCTGCTGCCTGGCTACTTCGGACCCACCGGTGGACCAGGGTACTACCGTATCCTCGGCGTGCCTTCTGGCACGTATCACTTGCGGATAAACAAGGACGGCTACGCCAGCCAGGATCGCACCGTGATTGTTTCTGCAGGAAGTCCGGTCGCCGACTTTCAATTACTGCCGATGTAACTTACTGCTGGCCGATACTCTCGAGTCAAAGGGGCAAGAGTGGCATCCAACCGAATTGGACCGACATTAGACTGTGCGAAGCGATAAGCGGCTCGACCAGCAGATCGTCGAACACCTCCGAGCATTCAGTGCCAACAGACCAGGGAACATCCCTGAAGAAAACGTTAGCCTGGTTAATCGTCAACTAGCGAGTACGACGAGAGCCGCTACGGCGCTGCTCGTCCTCATTGTGTTCGCGCTCGGAATCTTTCTTCGTGCGACCCCAGATGCTTTCCCCTACGGGGACAGCGCCATCATCGAGATCTACACGCTGGAGGCCATCCGAGGGTTTGTGAAGCTCGGCCCCTATTCTCAGTTCGGATGGCATCACCCTGGCCCCACTGTACTTCTACTCGCTGATTCCCTTTTACGCACTCGCCGGTCAGCGCGCCATCGGTCTTACTGCAGGCGCAATCGCCGTCAATTGCGCAGCGCTGACGACTGTGTGGTGTTGTGCCACGCGCAGCGCGGGACGTCTTGCCGGCGCGATTCTCGTCACGGGTCTATCTTTGTATTTGTGGCGCGTCGACGAGCTGCTACCCAGCATCTGGAGTCCTCACCTCGTCGTACTGCCACTGGCGGCGTTGATCGTGCTCAGCGCCGCCGCGGCGACGGGGAAACTGGCGGCTCTGCCGATGGCAGTCGCCGCAGCCTCGTTCGTGGTCCAAACCGATATTGCTCTGGCTCCATGTTCAGTTCTGCTGATCGGCGCGGCGGTGGGTGCCGCTTGGCAAGCGTCCAAATGGGATCGCTTGCGGCTGCGGTTCTGGGTCGGTATCTCGCTCGGTCTGGCTGTCGTGTTGTGGTTTCCGCCGATCCTCGAACAGTTTCGAGGTAATCCTGGAAATCTCACACGAATCTGGCGGTTCTTCTTCGGTGAGCAACACGCCGGTCAATCCTGGTCGACAGCCTTTTCTACATGGGCCGACGTGACAACGGCGGTCGTGAGACACGACTTCACGCTTGGCTGGGGTGCCGCGTTTGTGGCGAGAACGTCTCACCTTGCAAGCGTGCTCGCTGTTGGCCAACTACTGGGACTCGTCTTCGCAGGGTGGTGGGCCAGGCGAGCCGGCTGCACATTTCTAGCCGTCCTCTGCATGTTGTGTGGCATGACGTCTGTTGTAGCGGGTTATTCAATTACCAACATTCACGATGTGGATATCGGCGACTACCAGGTGTTCTGGATGTCAATCATCGGTGCGCTCGGCGACGGCGCCGTTGCGGCCGTCATGCTGACGATCGTAGGACGGCGCGGCGCGCTGGTACGAACTCGGCTGACGGCGGTTCTTGCGAGCGCAATCGTCATCTTGTTATCTCTTCTTGCGGCGCGTGGGCTCGTACGAGCGCGAGCGTACGCGCTGGATCAACGAGATTCGGACGTAACGCGCCGAATCGTCTCTCAGGAGGTTGAACGCTATATCGACCGAGAGCAGATACGCCGGCCGCTGTTTCGGATGTCGGCCCACAACTGGACTGATGCCGCGTGCGTCGTGCTGCAGGTGTACAAGCGGCACCGCCGACTCTCGGTTGAGGACAGTTGGGTGTATGTCTTCGGCGAGATGCTTGCGCCGACCGGCCGCGAGGACGCTGAGTTCCAGATCGCTGATCCTGCCTTGCACGCAACGCTCGTGGACCGGCCTGGGGACGTCGTTGTTGCCGCGCACGGGCGACTCTTCGTGCATCTCTTGCAACACAGATAACACACCGCGTCGCCGCCTCAGATCGCGAGCTGTTCCCGCGTGCCGATGCCATCGATCAGCGAGAAAGCAAGGGCTGCGAAACCGAGTGGAGATTGGTACGTGCGCCAGTGATTCTGGACGGCGTTAGGGTAATATCGGCATCCTCAGGTGTCGCACCTCCGCCGCTGCTGTCCCCACTCGGTCGCCGTTGTCGTGATCGGCATGATTCTGTCATCGTGTGGCAGTCCGAATGTGCAGACGCCGACGCCGCCGCCGACGGATCCCCCGGCTCTCCGGTGTCCTCCGGACGTTTCCGAGTCTTCGGTGGACGGCAGTCCATTTCCGACAACCTACAGTGATCCCGTGATCACCGGCGGCCAATCGCCGTTCACACTGGCGTGCTCGCCGGTGAGCGGCGCCCGATTCAAAATAGGAACCACAACCGTCAACTGTTTGGTCACCGACGCGCTACAACGCCCCGCGAGTTGCGCCTTGACCGTGACGGTTGTCGTGCCCTCGATACCCGTTCTCAGTGTGACGAGGTTCATCGCCTTCGGCGACAGCATCACACTCGGCGAAGACGGCCAGAATCTCACATCGGAGAGCGTGATGCGATCGCATCCGCTGGTGGTGTTCCCCGATTTTCAGACCTACCCGGGCGCTCTTAAGCAGCAGCTCGCGGCGCGCTACTCGACCCAAACGATCACGGTGGTTCCTGACGGGTATGCGGGCGAATCGGTGACCGCGACGGGTACTCTCGAGCCTGCGCCTACACGCTTCGCGCGCGATATTACCGGCGGTCAGTACGATGTCGTGCTGATCATGGAAGGGGCGAACGATCTGCTCGTGACGCGCGACTCCTTGGTGGAGCCGGCCGTGATTTCCGGTCTGCGCCAAATGATCCTTACCGCGAAGGGGCGCAGCATACAGCCGTTCCTGGCAACGATTCCGCCGGAGCAGGACGGATGCTGTCCGACCAATCGCGGGCTGGGCAGCAGTCTCGTCCCCGGCTTCAACGATCTGGTTCGAGCCTTGGCGGACGAACAGAAGGTACCGCTTGTCGACGTGTATGCGGCGCTCAGTGACAACGTGAACACGTATATCGGACCCGATGGCTTGCATCCCACCGCTGCAGGCTACGCGCAGATTGCGGATACGTTCTTCAGAAAGATCAAGGAGACGCTTGAAATCCAGCCAACGCTTGCACCGGCCGTTGTGGGCTCGCACATCAGGCCGGGCGCATCCGCCGTGACGGGGCGGGGTGTGCAAACAGCATCGCCGGTGCGGCGGCCAACACCACGAAAACCGTGAACTTCAGGGTGTCCGGGTTGCGCTGCGTCCATCCCTGGCGGAGTCCTTGGCGACCATGAGTGGCTCGCTATCCGTCGCCTCAGCGGCCCTTCGAGGCGGCCAGTCCATGCCCGCAAACGGGTGTCGTGACGATGCGATCGCCGAACCCGGCGATCAGCGGCCTGCCCTTCGCGATGGCCGCTTTGACGGACGGGAGCGACAGCGACGCCGCGTGGCTGGCCTCGGTGTCCCACGCTTCGGTAATCCAGATCGCGTCGGCGTCGCTTGTGTCCTTCGCGACGATGTAGCTGAGACAACCGGGCATGCTGGCGACCCCTTCGAGCAGAATCGCCATGAGCTCGTCTCGCTTGCCTGGGGCAGCGATCATTTTTCCAATCAGCCCGAACATGTTGTCTCCCTGTTGTGCGAACGGCCACGAGCCGGCGCCAATGGCCGTGACCGCCGTTGCGCCCGCAGCGAGAAAGTCGCGTCGCCTCATTGTCTCAAAGCCTCCGAAGAAAAGCAGAGTGAAGCAGCGCTCGGCTGAAGCCTTCGCGCTACATCGGGAGCACGAATGAAGGACTCAGACTTTCGGCTGCGGGGCGTCTGGCTCGTCTTGCTGCGGCAGGTCCAGCAACCGAGCGACGCGAAAACAGGCGAGCGCGGCCAGGGCTGAAACGGCGGCGATGATGATCGCCTGCGTGCGCGGATCCTTCAGCGCATCCAGCCACTCGATCAGCGTCACACCCAAGTCGCCCATCATGATGCCGATCTGGCGCGACCGCGCCTGAGAATAGCCCGGCATCAAATCGTCCATCGTCGGAGCCGCCGAACGGGCCTCGATCCAGTAGAAGAGCCCAGCGCCGGCAACTCCCACGACGAGCACGAGGATGCCGATCGCCCGGAGCCGGTTGGACGGCGCCGCAGAGGACCATCGAGCAAGCGGATGACTCACCACCGTAGATTACCGTCGCAGGGGTTGTTTGCCACGCTTTTACCTTGAAAGATGCGACCGTTCTTGTCACGATTTCGGCCCGGCTCCGGTCTCAGAGATGCCCGATCAATCAGACGAACACGACCGCACCGAATATCGCGTCGCCGAGGCCCGTCGCACCCTTCCAGCGGTCGCGGGCCCGCCGGACGCCCGGGGGCCGGCGGCGATCTTCGTTGCGCACGGCATGGGACAGCAGATCCCGTTTCAGACACTGGAGGCCGTCGCGGAAGGTTTGCTCCGGTACGATGCGCACGGGCCGGGTCGTCGCGCGCCGCAGGTGGCGAGAACCGTCGTCGTCGGCGGTGAGCGGCTTCAGCGTCTCGAGCTCAACGTCACGTTGCCCGGCGGGACCACTCGCGAAGTGCACGTGTACGAAGGCTATTGGGCGCCCTTCACCGAAGGGCAGGTGAAGCTGCGCGATGTCGCCGTCTTCCTGCTTCGAAGTGCGATCGCTGGCATTCAACTGGGGACGCACGACTTTCGCCGATGGATGTTCGGGCGCTACGTGCGGTTTCCGGCTCCAATGCGCGCCGTTCTCTATCTGCTGGTCGCTCTCAGCATCGTCGTGGCCCTCGCATTCCTCAATGGCGTCATCATGACGATGGCGGTGGCCCGAGTGCCGCTGCAGTCGCCGCCGTCGTGGCTCGGCGACGCGCTGTTCCACGACGTGACGACGATCCTGAATGCGCTGCTATGCGCGGTCGCACCGCTTCTCATTGTTCTCTGTTGGGCCACATGGCGGCTGCGGCGCGGCCACGAGCGGCCCCGCGGCACTGGCGTCGCATCGGTCATCGCCTTTGGGCTGGCCTTGTGGTCAACGTTGGCCGCGGCCGTCCTGGTGGCGGCAGCCTTCGTCTACCACGTGACGGCCGCCGCCGATCCGGCGTCATCCCTGTTCGGCACTGGGCGCGCAGAGCTGGTGCGGAAGTTCAATGCGGGGTTCGACATTGCCGCCGCAGTATTCCTGCTGCTGCTGGTCCTCTTCGGCGTTGGCCGATTTGTGCGAACCATGATGCGCGAGCTCGATGTCGCCCTGCATCAGAAGACAGCGACGCGCGGCCTGACGATCTGGGTGCTCACTGGCTTCCTTATCCTCGTCGGTACGCTTGCAGGCCTGGCGGCGGTCGTATGGATGCTTCGCCTGCAGGGCAGCGCGGCGGCCTGGCGTCACGGCATTGCGTGGCCGCTGGTGGTGGCGGTCTCGCTCGCGGTGCGATGGTTTCTCATCCAGTATGCGGGCGACGTGGCCGCCTACGTTCAGCCGCAGACGCTCGATCGCTTTTTCGCGCTGCGCCAGGCCATCAAGGACGCGGTTGGCGGCGTCGCCCGGGCCATTTATCGCGACCCGCAGTACCACGAGATCATCATGGTCGGCCACTCGCTCGGTTCCGTCGTGATTTACGATGTCCTGAACCGGCTGATTCTCGATCACCAGCTCGCCGGCGCGGACGCGCCAGAGGTCGTCAAGCGCACCAGGCTGCTTCTCACCTTCGGCAGCCCGCTCGACAAGACCGCATTCATTTTCGGCACCCAAGGCAGCGGGCGGGAGCCGCGCGAGGCACTCGCGGCCAGCGTGCAGCCGCTCATCACCGACCCGGCGGTCCGTCCGAAGTGGATCAACATCTGGTCGCCCTGGGACCTCGTCAGCGGCCACCTGGACTACTACGATCTTCCGGACGAACCCGGTGGCGCCGCCGTCAAGAATCGCAACGCCGTCGAGAATATGAAGGACGATCGTGCGGTGACACTGCTGGTCGCGCACGTCGAGTACTGGAGCAATCCGCTCCTGTTCCAACAAATCCTCGCGCACCTGACCTGACCGCGACTCCCGACAGTCCCCTCAAACACATCGTCCATCTGATGAGGGAGGGCTGGCGCCTACTCGGTGCGAAGGGCTCTCATCGGATCCAAGCCTGCAGCGCGCAGCGCGGGAACGAGCGAGGCCGCCAGCGCGCTCAGGGCGAGCGAGGCGAGCGCAACGGCGACCGCTATCGGATCGATTCCCGACACTCCATACAGCTGTGACGCGATCAGACGGCCGGCGCCGATCGCCAACGGCACGCCCATCGCGAGCCCGATCGCCACAATCCGGAACGAGCCCGAAAGCATGAGACCGACGACGCTGACGCGGTCAGCACCCAAGGCCATGCGTACGCCGATCTCGGCGGTGCGGCGCGCGACGCTGTATGCCGTCGTGCCGTACAGGCCAACGGCGGCGAGAACCAGCGCGACGATGCCGAACAACGATGCGAGGCCGGCCACCGCGCGCTGCTGATCGAAGTTCACATCCACCAGTTGTCGCAGCGGCTGGACGAGCCGGATCGTCAACGCCGGATCGACCTCGGCGATGGCTGCGCGAATCGACGGCTCCAGCGCCCCGGCCTGGCTCGACGTCATCAGGATGAGGCTGCCGACGTAGTGCGACCTCAGATCGAGGTTGCGCATTGCCTCATCCGGGTAGTCCACATGCTGGGCGAGCGGCGCGAAGAACATCGGCCGCGTCGGCTTCGTCGGCTCGGTGTACTTCGCATCGCGGACGACACCGACGATGGTGAACGTATCGGCGTAGGCCGGAAGGTTGAGGCCGAAGTGTCGACCCAACGGGTCTTCGTGAGGCAAGAACCGGCGCACGAACGCTTCGTTGACGATGGCGACGGGCGCGGTCCGCTCGTCGTCGGCATCGGTGAAGCCGCGTCCGCGAATCACGGGCTGACCGATGGTGTCGAAATGCTCGGGGCTGACGTGATCCCAGGACGCATAGGGTTCTTCGCTCGCGCTCGGCACGGGACGGCCCGGCAGCACGATGCTCTCGCCCCAGTTGTCGGTGAACGGTGCGTACTGCGCGAGGCTTACACGCTTCACGCCGGGCACTCGCGCGAGACGATTCCGGAGATCGCGATAGAGGACGTTGAGATGCGCGAGTGTATACGTGGCGGGCGGCGGATTTATCGCGACATGAAGACGGTCGGCGGTCTCGAATCCTGTGTCGAGGTGTTCGAGGTTCGCGAGGCTGTGCGCCAGCATCGCTGCGCTGGCCATGAGCACCACCGAGAGCGTCGTCTGCAGCACCAACAGGGCCTGGCGCGGCAGCGACGAGTGATCGCCGGTCGTGCGGGCTGTGCCGCGCAGTCCTTCGATCGGATCGACGCGGGTCGCGAGCCACGCCGGTGCGGTTCCGAACACCAATCCGGTGACGAGCGAGAGGCCGAACGCGAACAACAGCGCTGGCAGGGACGGGTGCGTGCTGATCGGGACCACCTCCGCGTGCTGGAAGGCGAGCGCCAGCAGCACGCGCTCCGCGGCCTCGGCCACGAGCAGGCCGGCGACGCCTCCGCCAAGCGCGAGCAGCATGCTTTCAAGGAGCGATGTCCGAATCACGCGCGATCCCGAGGCGCCGAGCGCGCTCCGAATCGCGCTCTCGTGCCGCCGTGCCATGCCGCGCGCGAGCAGCAGATTCGCGACGTTCGCGCACGCCATTACGAGCACGAGGAGGCAGACGCCGAGCAGCAGGCGCAGGCTGTCGCCGTACCGCTCCTTCATCTGCGCGACGCCGGCGCCGCCAGGCACGACCGCAACGCTCTGCTTTGGGAGCACGCGGATGACGTCGGGCATCAACGCCGCGGGATAGCCGCTCTCGTGTTCGAGCCATTGCCGCAGCACGCCGGTCAGGCGCGCGGACAGGCCCGCGACGGTGGCGCCCTCACGCAGCCGGCCCACGACCCGGAGCCACGCCGCAACCGGCTGTCGCACGAGCGTGCCGCCGCCGGTGACCAGCGGCTCCTGCTGCAGCGGCAGCCACATATCCGCCGGGTTCGGCCGGAGCGTATCGCCGTAGAAGCCCGGCGGTGTCACGCCGATGATCGTGAATGGATGGCCCTCGACGATGAAGCTCGAACCGATCACTGTCGGATCGGCGCCGTAGATCGTCTGCCACGCTGTGTAGCTGATCACGGCAACCGGGGCTGCCGATGGGCGGTCGTCGGCTGGCACCATGAGCCGGCCACCGAAGGACCGGATGCCGAGCGTCGAGAAGTAGCTGCCGGTGACCCATTCGCCGCGTAGCGGACGCGACGTCGCTTCGACGTGTTCCCGCCGGACGCTGAACGATCGAACGAAGGACGAAAAGGCCGCGACCTCTTCGAACTCTGGCGCTGCGGCCTTCAGTCGTTCGTACAACGGGAACGAGTACATGCCCCAGCGTTCCTGCGGGCTGCCCTGGACACAGCAGTTGTTGTTCTCGCCGATCCGATAGAGGCGCTCGGGCGCGGTGACCGGAAGAGACCGCAGCATGACGGCGTGCATCAGCGAAAACATCGCGGTCGTTCCGCCGATGCCGATCGCCAGCGTCGCCAACACGGTGATCGTGAACAACGGTGCCTGACGAAACTGCCTCAGGGCGTATCGAATGTCAGCGATGAACGTAGGCATCAGCGAGAAAGCCCGTCCGCGAGGCCTGAGCATGCCTCCGCTGTCACTTAGACGGAGACGAGGCCGAAGGCGTTGTCACCGATCGGGTTGAGCCCCGTGGAGGGGACTGCGACCTCGTTGCCGCGCGTCTACGCTGTCGGCTCGCTGAGCGCATAAGCAGACGCCGCACTCGCGCGGGCTCGGGCCCGGGCGGGCGAGAGCGCCAGCCGCAGTTCGGGCCATTGGTTCGCGAGCTCGGCCAACAGGAGCGACAACGCGAGGCAGGACCAGATGGTCGTCTGCAACGCCGTATCGGAAGTTTCCCAACCGGTGATGCCCGTGATGAACCGTCCCTCGAAGAAGACAAGGGCGACCGCGTAGCTGCGCGTCATCCACTGACGATGTGCGTTGATGCGTCTCCTCAGGGCGAACAGAAACGCGACGGCCGTAGTCGTCATGAGCATGGCGGCGTCAACCGCGGAGAGTACCGAGAACGACCGCGTGGCTCCCACGCCCTCTTGGAAGTACTGGATGTAGACGCCGAGCGGCGCCAGTACCAACGCGCCGGCGACATAAATGCGGCCGACCACGTGGTGCAACGTGGTGTACCGGCGACGCAGCCGGTCCGAAAACTGGAGCGGCGCCAGCACGAGGGCGCAAGCGCCCGCGACAGCGTGCGGCAGAAGCCACCATTTGAATCGCGCGATGTGCTGCCACTCCGGGTTCGCCGGTTCGATGAGGAAGCGCTCGTTGTGATAGAGCACGTAGAGCGTCATGAGGGCAATGCACCCGAAGACCGCGGTCTTCGGACGAAACCAGACCCCGAATCGATGCGCGGCGCGGTCAGACATGAAGACCTCCAACGACCGACTCAGGACATTGAGAGTTCGCGTACTGTCGAGCTGGTGGCGCGCATCATATCACCGCGTCAGCGCTCGTTGTGGATATTGTTCGTCACGCGGCGGCCGTCGTCTGCTCGGAACAAATGAAGGCGGTCGCGCCGAAATGTGAGGCCCACCGTCTCGCCGGATGCGGGTACTTCGTCGGCGTTGGCGACGATGGTCAGGTCCGGCCCGCCGCCGGTGATGCGCGCGCGGACGATCGCCTGATGTCCCAGCGGCTCGATCAGATTGATCTGCGCCATCGCGTCGCCGTGCCCGGGCTGCGCCAGAACGACGTCGTGCGCGCGGATACCGAGTAACAGCGCCACGTGCTGGTCAATCGAGACCGGAAGCGCCTCCATCTCACTCTCAAACGAGAAGCCCGAGCCACTGATCGCGAGCCCACGGCCTCTCGCACCGACGGCGACCTCGAGGAGATTCATCTTCGGCGAACCGACGAACGTCGCCACGAACGTATTGACGGGCCGTTGGTACACCTGGAGCGGCGGTGCCACCTGCTCGGCCGCGCCGTCGCGCAGCACCGCGATCCGATCGCCGAGCGTCATGGCTTCTTCCTGGTCGTGCGTCACATGAATCATCGTCGCGCGCAGGCGCCGATGGAGCTGACCCAGCTCCGCGCGAGTGTCGACGCGGAGCTGCGGATCGAGGTTGGAGAGCGGCTCGTCCAGCAGGAACGCGCGCGGCTCGCGCACGATCGCTCGTCCGAGCGCCACGCGCTGCCGTTGTCCCCCGGACAACTGCGCCGGCTTCAGATCGAGGAGCGGCTCGATCTGCAGCGCCGCGGCGACCGCGCCGACTCTCGACTCGATGACCCCGCGATCGACGCCGCGCATGCGCAGGCCGAACCCGAGGTTGTCGGCCACTGTCTTGTGGGGATAGAGCGCGTAGGACTGGAACACCATCGCGAGGTCCCGCTCGTTGGGCGGCACGCCGGTCATGTCGCGTCCGTCAATCACAATGCGTCCGCTCGTCGGCGTCTCGAGCCCGGCGATCAGCCGAAGCACCGTGCTCTTGCCGCAGCCGGACGGCCCGACGAGCACCAGCAGCTCGCCGTCGCCGATCTCGAGCGTCAGATCCCGGACCGCCACGCGTCCGTTCGCGAAAAGCTTGGAGACCTGCTCAAGCGCAATCGGCACTGCGATCAGCCCTTCATCGCGCCTGCCGTCAATCCTTCGACGATGCGGCGTTCGAAAGCGACGACGACCGCGACGATCGGGAGTGTGGTGACGACCGCGGCGGCGAGAATCTGCCCCCAAGGCACCTGATAGCGCCCGCGGAAGAGCGCGATGGCTACCGGGGCGGTCTGGCGCTCCGGACCGAGCGTGAACGAGAGCGCGAAGATGAACTCGTTCCAGCAGTAGAGAAACGTCAGGATCGCGGCGGTCGCGATGCCGGGCCAGGCCAGCGGCAGGATGATGTGCCACAGTGCCTGCACGCGGCTCGCGCCGTCGATGAGTGCCGCGTCCTCGACCTCCGGCGGCAGTTGACGGAAGTAGCCGACCAGCAGCCAGATGCTCAACGGCAGCGCGAAGCTGAGATAGGGAAGAACGAGGCCGGTGTAGGTGTCGATCAGGTGTGTCGCGCGCAAGGCCAGGTAAAGCGGCGGCACGAGTGACACTTGAGGCAGCATCGACACTGCGAGCACGCCCGCGAGAAGAACCGTGCGGCCGCGAAACTTCAGTCGCGTCAGGGCGTACGCCGCCAGTGTTCCCGCAACGATCGCCAGCATCGTCGTCGCGGTCGAGACGATGAGCGAATTGCGCATGGGGAGCCAGAATTGCCGCTGGTCGAACAGCGCCCGGTAGTGATCGAGCGTGAGCTGCGTCGGCACGATCGGCGGCACTTCGAAGAGCCTCGCTTCCGGCGCGAAAGACGAGGCGATCGTCCAGTAGACGGGGAAGACAAACAGGAATACGAAGAGCATGCGGAGAACGGAGAGCGGGCGCCACGTCATCGTTCGACTCTCAGCAGATGGCCGCCCGAAACGCGGATGTAGATCAGGCCGAGGCCGAACGTGGCCGCGAAGACGATCACCGACAGCGCCGACGCATAGCCGAAGCGCAGCTTCTGGAGCAGCGTGCTGAACGTGTAGAGCGAAACCGACTCCGTCGCGGTGCCTGGCCCGCCGCCGGTGAGCACGTAGATCAGATCGAAGACGCGGAACGCGTCGAGCGCGCGAAACGCCAAGGCGACGACGATGGCGGGCTTGAGCAGCGGCAGCGTGATCTCGACAAGCTCGCGCCAAGGACTGGCGCCGTCGATCCGCGCTGCATCGTAGAGCGATTCATCGATGTTCTGGAGGCCCGCCAACAGCAGCAGCGCGACAAACGGCGTCGTCTTCCAGACGTCCGCGGCGACGATCGGAATCCACGCCAGCATGGGATCGACCAGCCAGACTTGCGGCGCGTGCAGGACGTGCGCCGTGACGAGGACCTCATTGACCAGGCCGGCCTGGCTGTCGAACAAGAAGCGCCAGACGAGCGCGCTCGCCGCTGTCGGGATCGCCCATGGCAGCAGGATCAGGACGCGCAGGGCGGCGCGTCCTCGCGTCGCGTGACGCATGGCCAGCGCCAGGACGAGGCCGCCCACGAGCTCCAGCGTGACGCTGACGATGACAAACAGGACGGTGTGCGTGACGGCCGTGCGGAAACGCTGATCGGCGATCGCGTCCCGATAATTGGCCAAGCCGACGAAGGGACGCCCGAGCCAGGGCATGCGCAGGTCGTGAAGATGCAGCGATTCCCACACCATCCAGCAGAGCGGAAAACCGACCACCGCCGCGATCACGCCGAGCGCCGGCAGCAACAACCGCCGCGCGAGACGCACGTCACCAGGATCGGAGGTGGTCGTGCGGCCGATCGTCGTCATGGGGTGAGGAGCCCGGATCGCGCGAGCACATCATTCATCGCGCCAGCCGCTTCGTGGAGTGCCGCGGCGGGATCCTGCTGGCGCGTAAGTGCCCGGTGCAAGTTAACCTGCAACAGCTCGGACAATTCGCTATACACGGGCGTGACCGGTCTGGGCACGGCGTGCGCAATGATGCGTCGAATCTGATCGGGCGGTGCACCAAGCGCGGCCAGGTCACTTCCCTCGTACAGCGCCGAACGAGCTGGGTACTCTCCCGCCATCCGAGCGCGCTCGCGCATCTGCTCCGGCGACGTCAGATGCTCGACGAGCGCATAGGCCAGATCGGGGTGGCGCGAATGGGCATTGATGGCGAGCTGCTGACCGCCGAGCGTCGCGACTGACGCGCCGCCGGCCGCGTGCGGCATCAGAGCGACGGCGAATTTCCCGGCGACTTGAGAGGTTGCCCGGTCCGCGAGCAACGGATACGCGTAGGGCCAGTTGCGCATGGCGACGGCGCGGCCACTTTGAAAGGCAAAGCGCGTCTGCTCCTCCTGCCACGCGAGCACGTCCGGCGGTGAGACGCCGTCGCGATAAATCGTGTCCCTGAGCGCCGTGAGCCCGCGGATGCCGGCGTCCGAGTCGACCGCCACGCGGCCCGCCGCGTCCAGGAATCGGCCGCCGAAGCCGTTCAGGTATTCGAGGAATACCGTGACAAGCCCCTCGTACCGCGCACCAGACCAGACGAACCCGAACGGCAGACCGTGCTCCCGTTGCACGCGCGCCACTGCGCTCGAGATCTCGTCGAACGTCGCCGGCGCGGCAGTGAGCAGGTCGGTCCGCCAATAGAGCATGCCGACGTCAACGAACCACGGCAGCGCATACAGCGATCCCTTCCACCGATTGGCCTCGATCGTGGCGGGGAAGAATTCATTGGTCGCCGGCTGGAAGCGATCAAGGGGAAGAATCCATCCGGCGGCTGCGAACTCGGGCGTCGCGATTACGTCGAGTTGCAGCACGTCGGGCTCGGAGGCTTGTGCGTTCAACCATTGGACGTACAGCTGGTGCTGCTGATCGGCGGCGTCCGGCACCGAGCGGATTTCCACCTTCGTGCCGGGATGCTGGGCCTCGAAACTCGCGAGCTGCCGGCGCAGGATCTCGCCTTCCCGGCCCACGGCACTGCCGGCGAAGGCGAGGGATCCGGGAGGCCTCTGGTCTGCGCAAGCCACCTGGATCAGGAACACCGCCATCAAGAAGCGGACAGCGGCAGCGGGGAAGAGCCCGGTCATGATGTACCGTCCGGCTCGACAGATTCGCCGGCATCGGACACGCAGCCTTGGCGGGCCACATCGCATCTTACGCGATCTTCAGAATCCCTCCCCACGTGTCCCGCGCACGCGGCTGCACATACAAATCCGTCAGTCCATGTGCCGTTATGGATCAGTTAGAGTCTGCGGTACGCGCGGATTCTGACGGTCGGCTGAGAGCGGAGCGTGGGAGCGCATCGCCGTAATTGTCTGGAATAACGATGATTAACCTGGCGCGATCGGCCCGCGGCGTCGAAATGATGGGCGGGGAATACGTTTTGCGATGCTGCGAACGGCGCACACGCATTTTGATCGGCTTCTAACCATTTCGGTACGCGCGGTGAAACTGACCGAGAACTGAGGACATTTCGTGCCATCAACAGGCATACGTCGTCTCGAACAGGTGAACAAGGAGCTGTGGCTCGTTCTCTCGATGTTCATCATCGCGCTCGTGTTGAACGAGTTGGTCGACACGCAGCGGATGATGCTCAGCTTCTACACGCTGCCGACGTTGGGTTCCGCCTATCTGTATGGCCGCCGTCACGCGACGCTGACGGCGCTCGCGAGCGTCCTGCTGGTCATCATCCTTTCGTGGAACTCGACGATGTTCGGCAACGGATCGGGCGCGCTATCCGCCGCCGCGTGGGCCGACATCACGGTGTGGGGCGGGATCCTGATCATCACCGGATACTTCATGGGCACCATGTACGATCGCAAGAACGCTCAACTGGGCGAGCTCCGCGAAACGTACAACGGGGTGTTGCGCCTCCTTCGCCATTTCATTTCCAAGGACGAATACACCGAACATCATTCGTATCGCGTCTCGGTGTACGCGACCTGCATCGCGGGGCATCTCGGCCTGAATCCCGAACGGATCGAGGATGTGCGCGCGGCCGGTTTACTGCACGACATCGGCAAGTTGAACGTCAGCCGCGAGCTGCTGCACAAAGCGGCGCAGTTCACGAGCGCGGAGTACGCCGACATGCAGCGCCATGTGGACAAGGGCGTCACGATGCTCGAGACGATCGGCGGGTCGATGCGCCGGGTGATCCCGATTGTGCTCGCGCACCACGACAAGTTCGACGGGTCGGGATATCACCCGAAGGCCGGCGAGGAGATTCCGCTCGAGGCGCGCATCATCTCGGTTGCCGACGTGTACGATTCCCTGACGAGCGACCGTCCATACCGCAAAGCCATGTCGCCGTTCGACGCGAAGGACATTCTCGTGAAGGGATCCGGAACCGATTTCGATCCGCAGGTGATCGACGCGTTTCTCGAGGCCTTTCAATTCGGCGAGATGGACGTGACCTCCGCAGTCGCCTGACGTCCACTCATCCTCGCATCGTGCTCCGGGCATGGTCCCTATGCGAGCCGTGTCAACATTTCGCATTTCGCGCGCAGTCGCCGCACCACCCATCGTCGAGTCCCGCCGCATTCACCTATTGTTTGTAATGCGACACGATAGTATAATATAGGACAATATAGTCCTATAAGCGACTTACGACCCGTGGCTTCGCCCGATTTGAAGGTGATCCAAATGACACACGACGTGGCGATTCGAAGTGTCGAAACCGATGCGGATCGTCGGCAGCACGATCGCATTGCCGGACCCTTTGACGGCATTCGACTTGGCGCGCTCGAAACTGCGGTGCGCATTTTCGACCTGAGCCGCGGGGGATGCTTCGTCAACGCGCTCCATGAGCAGAAGCCAGGGGTTCGCTTCAAGCTGCGGATCGATCTGCCGCACGTCGGCGAGACCACGTTGACGGTGGAAACGCTCTATCAGCGAAGCGGATTCGGGTTCGCCGTGCGCTTCGTCGACGTGGATGACGAGACGGCGGCTCGTGTGGAGCAGGTTGTCGACGGTCTGCAGGAGCCGGCGCGATCCGATCCGCCGAACGCGACGGATCAGGAGCGCAGCCTGCTGACTTCTGAGGGCGTCATTCTCCCGTTCGGATCGTCGTTGTGGGATGCCTATCCCGGCACGTGGGTCCAGGAGATTCACGAGGAACCGCGATCGGCGAGGGCCGCGAACAGGGCGGCTCATCGCGCACGGGCAGAACGCCTGCCCATGGTGGGCTCCGGCTACCGCGCCGTCATCGATGGCCAGACGGTGGCGCTGATCAATCTGTCGCTCACGGGCGCACAGGTCCGGGGGCCGGTGCGCGTGTCCGAGAATCGGCCCACGATTCTGCAGATTGGCTGGCCGCAAGACAAGGTGTCGTGCTCGGCGATCGCGCGAGTGCGATGGCTCGAGGTCGAGTCCGAAAGGCCGGCGGCCGAACCGATGTACCGGATGGGACTCGCGTTCGAGCAGTGGGATGTGCGGCGGCTGAAGGAAATCATGCAGCACTGCGCGCGGACATCCCAGCCACGGTCGAGCAACGACCCGTGGTGAGGGTGCTGGGTGCTGAAGTGCTAGGGTGCTAAGGTGCTCGGGTGCTGGGGTGCTAAGGTGCCAGAGTGCTAAAGTGCCGGAGTGCTAAGGTGCTTCTGACTACGAGCACGCAGGCACCTCTTCGCACGTAGCACCGCAGCACGTAGCACCGCAGCACGTAGCACCTCAGCACCCTCTGATTCGGAGACATCAATGACGCGCGCGATTCGCCAGTCGGTCACCTTGAACGCCTCACCGCGCCAGTTGTTCGACACCTTCCTGGATTCGAAGAAGCACACCGCGCTCACGGGCGTGCCAGCCAAGATCGGCAAGAAGGCCGGCCTCCGCTTCAAGGCATTTGGCGGGCGAATCGTGGGACGTACGCTGCTCGTGGAGCCGGGCCACATGATCGTCCAGGCCTGGCGATCAACGGGCTGGAAGGCCAGCGACCCGGATTCCATTCTGATTCTCGGGTTCAGCAAGGCGAAAGGCGGGGGACGGATCGATCTGCTCCACGTCGGCGTGCCTCAATACGATCAAGCCGGCGTATCAAAAGGCTGGAAAAATTACTACTGGACTCGCTGGCGCAAGCAGCTTGCTCAACGCAACCGATGAGCGTCGACAAGATGTAGCGCGAAGGCGTTAGCCGAGCGTCTCGGTCCATCGACGTAGCGCGAAGGCTTTTAGCCGAGCGTTTCGGCCCGACGTAGCGCGAAGGCTTTCGCCGAGCGCGGGCAAGCCTCTCAGCGACTGCCGATCACCTTGGAGGCGAGATATCGCTTGCGGGCGCGCGCGGTCAAATCCGGATGCCCGATGTGGACCACGAGGTCGTGCATCTTGCCGTCGAGTTTCTCAGGTGTGAACCCGAGCGCGTACTGATGGTGTAACTCCTCGGCGACGCGCGCAAAGGTTGACGCCAGCGCCTGGGGCGACTTGAGCTCGAAATAGCCGCCGCCCGTGGCCGCCGCGATTTTTGGCAGTCCCTCGTCTGGCGCTTCCAATTGCGGCTGTTGGTTGGAACCGCGGAGACCGCCGCTCCCGACGCCGCCGCCCGGCATGCCGCCGCCCGGAATGCCGCCGCCCGGAATGCCGAACGGACTCCTGCCGCCGAGGCCGCGCGGATCGCCGCCGCTCGACATTCCGTTCTGTCCGGCCAGGCCGATCGCGTACACCATGATGTTCTCTTCCTCCGCGCGCTTCATCACGTCTTTCAGCGACTTGTTGTGATTCTGAAAGTTCAGCGGCATGTCGACGCCGTCGGTGAACACGAGCACGACGCGGCGCCCCTGCTCGAGCAGCAACTTGTCGATCGCCGTATCCACCGCATTCCAGAGCGGCGTCGGCCCATCGTCTTGCAGCTCTGTCTGGAGAATCCGAAGCAGCGCGCCGTGGTCCGGCGTGAAATCGTCCGGATCGATCTGCACGCGGCTTCCGAAGCTGCCGATGCGGGCCTTGTCGGCCGGCAGCATGGCCGCCACGAATGCCTCGGCCGCCTGTTCCTCGAGCGCGAAGTTGGGCTTCATGCTGCCGCTGCGGTGAGCAGCATGACAAGCGTGATTGGCTGAATGTCGTTGGCGAACAGCGTGAGCGTCTGGCGCTTGCCGTTGTCATCGACCGCGAAATCGTCGCGCGATAAATCCGGCACGAGGCGCCCTTGGGCGTTGGTGACGGTGGCGTAGACGGCCACCGTGCGCGTGGAGGCGACAAACGACGGCGGCTGCGCCTGAGGCGCGGCGAGGAGCACGCTGGCCGACAAGACCGCGAAGATCGCGACGCCGCGACCGACAGCACAACGCATGGCGACTTCCTTCAGGCGATGGCTCTCGGGATCTTACGCTGTTTCGCTGATCCTCGTCGCGAATCAGATCAACACCAAGGACACAAAGGGCACAAAGGAAAATCAATATAGAAACGTGCTCTGCTCCGGCCGGGCGTTGCCTGCCCCATCGCGGCGGGTTACTCCGATCGCAGGGCACGCACGGGGTCCAGCCGGGTCGCCCGAATCGCGGGAATCATCGTCGCGGCAAACGTCACCCCTGCCACGAGCGCGCACGCGGCGATCAAGACGACCGGATCGGCGGCGCGCATCTCGTAGACGCTGCTCGCCACGACGCGCCCGCCGGCGTACGCGGCGGCGAGCCCGATGAGAAGCCCGGCCAGCGCGAGCCATTGTCCGGCGCTCATCATCAGCCAGAAGACGTGGCGCCCCGATGCGCCGAGCGCAATCCGCGTCGCGATTTCACCGCTGCGCTGGGCGGCGGCATAAGCGATCACGCCGTAGATGCCGATCGCGGCCAGTGCCAGCGCGGTCGCGCCGAAAATCAGCATCAGCGTCATGCCGAGCTGCTGCCTGCTCAGGGTGTCGGCGACAATCTGCGGCGCGGTCGTAAAGGCGACGATGAGTTGCGGGTCGAAGCGTTTCAGCTCGGCGCGGATGCCGGAAACCAGGGCATCGGGATTGCCGCCGCGCGTGGCGACGACGACGGCCGGGCGGAAAATGGGGAAGGGCGACTGCGCCTGCGGCACATAGTAGGTCGGCTCCGCTTCCTCGGCGAGCGACTTGTACCGCACGTCCTGGACCACTCCCACGATCCGGCTCATGGTCTTTCGATCGACAGTGGGATAGCCCCACGCGAACGCGCCGGTCAACGGATCCGCGTTCGGGAAATACCGCCGCGCGAACGCGCGGTTGACGATCACCACCGGTTGGGTGCCTTTGCGGTCGTCGGCCGTGAACAGGCGGCCGGCGATCAGCTTGATGCCCATCGCCTCGAAGAAGCCGGGCGTCACCAAGCGGATGTGCCCGCCCCTCACGCTGTTCGGATCGGGCGCGTCGGTGTCGAGCTCGATGTTCAGGATGCCGTCGTGATCGGTGCGCAGGGGAAACGTGGACGCCGCGCCGACGAGCGCGTCGCCTGTGGCCGCGCGCAGATGTCTGAGCATCTCGTCCGACCAGGCCTGCGCCTCGGCGGGCTGCGGAAAGGCTCGTGTCGGCCGTATGTCGACGACCAGGCGTCCTTCCAGCGTGAAGCCGGGATCGGTCGTGCGCAGCCGCGCGAAGCTCTGGACGAGCCAGCCGGCACCCGCGACGAGCGCGATCGCCAGCGTAATCTCTGCCACGATCATGCTCGACATGATCCGCGACGTGGCGCGGCTCGACGTCGTGTTGCGTCCACTCTCGTTGAGGAGTGTCCTGAGGTCCGTGGCGGCCAGCCGCCATGCCGGCGCCACGCCCATCGTCAGTCCGCTGAAGAGGAGCACCGCGAACGCGAAGAGCAGGACGCGCCCGTCGAACGGGACGGCGTCGAGCCGGGGCAGCTTCGAGGCGCCGAGGACGAGCAGCAGCCGCACGGCGACGTAGGCGAGCACGAGCCCCGCGAGCGCACCGGCGGTGGCGAGCACCATCGATTCGGTCAGCAGTTGACGGACGATGCGGCCGCGGCTCGCGCCGAGTGCGGAGCGAACCGCGATCTCGCGCGTCCGCGCCATGCCGCGCGCCAGCAGCAGGTTGGTGACGTTCACGCACGCGAGCACGAGCAGCAAGGCGGTGGCGCCGAGGACGATCAGCAGCGTGGGACCGAGATCGCCGACCATTGACGACACGAGTGAGCGGACAACGTACTCGCGGCCGACGTCGCTCGGCACCGTGCGCGCGAGCCCGGTCATGGCCACGGCGGCCGCGCCACGGAGACGGTCGAGCGTCACGCCCGGACGCGGGCGCAGGATCGTGGCGAAGTTGTGCGCCACGTCTTGCGGATTGGTGCGGAAGTTGAGCCAGAAATCGGTGTCGTGCGGGAAGTCGACCGCTGGCGAGGCGACGCCGACGATCGTGGTGGTGACGGGCGCTTCGGCGATGCGGATGGTCTTGCCGATGATGGCCGGATCGCGGCCAAACAACGTCGTCCACGTGCGGTAGGAGACCACGACCGCCAGCGGCGCGTCGCGTCCGCCCGCCACGTGCTCCTCGTGCGTGAACCCGCGGCCGCGCAACATGGGCAGGTCGAGGATGTCGAAAAAGCCTTCCGTCACGCCGTTCAGCACCACGTTGACCGGCGTCCCATCGTCGCGCACCAGCGTCGCGTCAAATGGCTGGCCTGAAAGACCCGCCGCACGCTCGACGACGGAGGGCGAGTTGTTCAGCGCCGCGATTTCGACGGCGGAGAGGAGGCCGGTGGTGACGCGGCCGTCGACGAGCCGCGTGTGGACGTCGACGAGATCGCCGGAGCGCGGGTAGGGCAGCGGCCGCAGCAGCGTCGCGTTGACGGTGCTGAAAATCGCCGTCGTCGCGCCGATGCCAATCGCGAGCGTGGCGATGGCGGCGCAGGAAAACAGCGGCGTCTTCCGCAGCTGACGCAGCGCGTATTGCAGGTCGCTCAACAGGGCGTCCATGCCGCGTCAGTCTATGCCGCCTGCGAATATTTTGCGACCGTACAGGTCTGAACCGTTTCCGTAGTAGGTGGCGTCCGGCTTCAGCCGGACTTTGTCATCGCAGTTGGCTTCCGCCGCACCTTGAGGGGCCTGTCGAGGACTTGCCACAAAACACACAGATGTAGTAGATATAACCACGTCTACAGGAGCACAGTGTGGCTTTGGCGAAACTGACGAAACTCGAGCTGCAGATCATGGAGGCGCTCTGGAACCAGGGCGCCTCGTCGATTCGAGAAATTCAGGAACACTTCCCCCCAAAAAACCGGCCCGCGTATACGACGGTGCAGACGATGGTCTACCGGCTGGAAGCCAAACAGGCGGTCCGGCGCGTCAAGAAAATCGGGAACGCGCACGTGTTCGACGCCCTGATCTCCCGCGGCGCGGCGCAGCGCAGGATCATCGACGATCTACTCAGCTTTTTTGGTGGCCGGACCCAGCCGGTGATGGCTCACTTGATTGAATCGGGGAAGCTCACGATCGAAGACGTTCAGGAGGCGGAGCGCACGCTCAGAAGACTTGCCAAGAAAGGCTGATTCGTCATGATCCACGTTCCTTCCCTTGCGGCCTTGATGACGGTGGAGCGGCTGGCAGCCGACCATCTGTGGCAGTCGACGCTCTTTGCGGGAGCGGCCGGATTGCTGACCCTCACGCTGCGCCAGCATCGGGCGGGCGTTCGCTATTGGCTCTGGCTGGCGGCGTCGGTGAAGTTTCTCGTGCCGTTCGCCGCGCTCGTGGCAATCGGCAGCCATTGCGGATGGCAATCGTCGGCGGCGATGAGCCAGCCGGCGATCGCGCTCTTGATCGACGCGAGTCAGCCGTTTTCGCAGTCCATGGTCCACGCGGCGTTGCCGCCCGCGACGGCGGCGCGAAGTGCGGCGCCTGCGCTCCTCCTGATTCTCGTGGCCACATGGGCGTTCGGCGTGGCGGTGATCCTCGTGAACTGGTACGTCCGATGGCGCCGAATCGCCCGGCTCGTTCGCGACGCGCCACTCGTCGGCGATGGTCCGGCTCTGAGGACGCTCGGTCGCCTCCAGGCGATCGCCGGCGTCACGAAGCGAATTGCGTTGGTCTCGTCGGCGAGCTCGGTCGAGCCCGGAGTGTTCGGGATCCTCGAGCCTGTGTTGATCTGGCCGCGCGACATCGGCGAGCGGCTCGGCGCATCGGAGGTCGAGGCGATCCTGGCGCACGAAGTGTGTCACGTGCGGCGTCACGACAATCTAGCCGCATTGGCACACACGGTGGTTCAGGCGCTGTGCTGGTTCCATCCGCTGGTGTGGTGGTTGGGCGCACGGCTGGTCGACGAGCGAGAGCGGGCATGCGATGAGGACGTCATTGCTCTGGGCAGCGAGCCTCGCGTGTACGCGGAGAGCATTCTGAAAACGTGTCAGTTCTATCTGCAGTCGTCGCCGGCGTGCGTGGCCGGCGTTACTGGCTCCGATCTCAAAATGCGAATCGAGCGGATCATGAAAAACCGTGCCGCGGAACGACTGAACTCGTGGAGACGCGCGTTTTTCACGATGGCCGCGCTCGGGTCACTCGCGATCCCCGTCGTCGTCGGCGCGATGAACGCGCCGCGGCTCGGCGCGCAAGCATCTCAGGAGAACGTCACCGGTCCGACGTTCGAAGTCGCGTCCGTGAAAGTGAACACGTCTGGCGATGGACGCGTGTTTTTTCAGAACCAACCGGGTCGGTTCACAGCGACGAACGTCACTCTGCGCCTGCTGATTCGGAGCGCGTACCGCCTTCAGGATTTCCAGATTTCCGGCGGACCGGCCTGGATCGACTCCGATCATTTCGACGTTGTGGCCAAAGTGGACAGAAGCGTTGGATCCGATCCCGGCCCTCAAGCGACGGATCCGACGCCAATCCAGTTGATGATTCGCGCGCTCCTCGCCGACCGGTTCAAGCTCGCGGTGCACAACGAGACCAAGCAGCTGCCGATCTACGCGCTGGTCCTGGCTCGGGGCGATGGACGGCTTGGGCCGAACCTGCACCGATCGGAAACAGACTGCAATGCGCTGCTTGCGGCAGCCCGGGGACGAGGTGCGCTGCCGCCGGCGTCGCAACCGGGCGAGCCGATGCCCTGCGGAATGAGAATCGGACCAGGCAACATGGCTGTCGGCGGCGCGACGTTGTCGCAGTTTGCCAACAGCTTGTCGATGTTTGTCGGGCGCGTTGTGCTGGATCGGACAGGATTGACCGGCATGTTCGACGCCAATTTGACGTGGACGCCGGAGCAACTGCCCCCGCGCGCATCCGGCACGCCCGCCGACCAGCCGCTCCGGATGAACGGCAGCGATATTGACCCGAACGGGCCGTCGATCTTCACCGCGGTCCAGGAGCAACTGGGCTTGAAGCTCGATTCGCAAAAGGGGCCGGTGGACGTGCTGGTCATCGATCGTGTAGAGCATCCGGTCGAAAATTAGCGGTGCTTGCCTTTGCGTGCCGCAGTCTGCTTCATGTGGTGTGTTCTCGCGTGGACCGGCGTGGCGGCAGCGCGGTCTGCGGCGGCCGCTCACCTTGGGCAGGTCGTTGTCGGCAGCGTGCCGGTTCCCGGCGCGACCATCACGGCGACGCAAGACGATCGACAGTTCGTCACCGTCACCGATCAGAACGGTGTGTACCAATTCCCGGATCTTGCCGATGGCACGTGGACGATTCACGTCGAGATGCTTGGGTTTGCGACAGCCACGAAGGAGGTCGCAGTTGGGGCGAATGCGCCGCCCACGATCTGGCAGTTGACGCTGCTGCCGTTCGACGAGATGACGCGTGGGGCGGCGCAGGCAGCTGACCACGCCCAGGTCGAAACCACGCCTCCGCCGACCGCTGACCGCCAATCGACGGCGCCTGCTTCAGGATCAACCAGTCCGCCGGGTTTTCAGCGCGCGCAGGTGAACACGTCGGCCGGCGCACCGCCCCGCGCCGGCGATGCCATCGTCGCCGGCGGCGAGGCGGATCGCGGCGAGAATGGCGCAGACGGATTTCTGATCAACGGCAGCGTCAACAACGGCGCCGCATCGCCGTTTGCGCAGCTGGCGGCGTTTGGCAACAATCGTCGTGGCGCGCGATCGCTGTACAACGGCGGCCTCGGCGTGCTACTCGGCGACTCGGCCCTGGATGCACGCCCGTTTTCGTTCGCCGGCCAACAAACGCCGAAACCTTCGTATGAGAATGCGCAAATCCTCGGATCGTTTGCCGGGCCGCTTCGAATTCCTGGTGTGGTTCGGAATGGACCGAACCTTTTTCTCGGTTACCAGCGGACGGTCGATCACAACACGAGCACCCAGTCGGCACTGATGCCCACGGCCCTCGAGCGGGCGGGAGACTTTTCGCAGACGCGCGATGCGTTCGGCCGGCCCGTGCAGATCGTGGACCCGGCGACCGGTCTGTCGTTTCCGGGCAACAGGATCCCGCAATCTCGCATCAGCCCGCAGGCGGCGTCGCTCTTGACGTACTATCCCGCGCCGAATGTCGACGCGGCCGGCCGTTTCAACTATCAGGCGCCGGTGCTCGTGGCCACGCACCAGGACGCCTGGCAGTCGCGCTTCAGTCAGGTATTCAACGGCGGCCGTAATCAAGTGTTTGGCAACTTCGCGTATCAGCGCACCACCACGGACACGACCAGCATCTTCGGATTCGTCGACTCCAGCCGCGTATCGGGTGTCGACACGACCGTCAACTGGTCTCACCGCTTCTCGCCGTTCTGGTCGTTTCGCCTGCGCTACCAATTCACCGATCTGACCACGAGCGTGACGCCGTACTTCGCGAATCGCACGAACGTGTCTGGTGAGGCGGGGATCAACGGCAACGATCAAGATCCGATCGACTGGGGACCGCCGAACCTGATGTTCTCGAGCGGCGTGGCGGGGCTCGGCGGCGCTCAGGACGCGCTGAACCACAATCAGACGAACGCCTGGGGCGCCGAAAGCTTGTGGAGCCACGGGCGGCACAACATCACGTTTGGCGGCGATCTCCGCCGCCAGCAGTGGAACGTGCGCGCGCAGCAGGACGCGCGCGGGACCTTCACCTTCACCGGCAGCGCGACCGGCTCCGACCTGGCCGACTTTCTGCTCGGCATTCCGCACAGCAGCTCGATCGCCTTCGGCAACGCCGACAAGTATCTGCGCGCTCCTGCCTACGATGCGTACGTCACCGATGACTGGCGCGTGAACCCCGTGCTGACGGTGAACGCGGGCGTGCGGTGGGAGTACGAAGCCCCGGTGACCGAGCTGTTCGATCGCCTGGTGAATCTCGATGTGGCTCCCGGCTTCACGGCAGCGAGTCCGGTCGTCGCCGGCAGTGCGGTTGGCCCGCTCACCGGACAACCGTATCCCGATTCGTTGATCCGGCCCGATTGGCGCGGATTCCAGCCGCGCGTCGGCATGGCGCTGCGTCCGGTGGCGGGATCCTCACTCGTGATTCGCGCCGGCTACGGCATCTATCGCAATACCGGGGTGTACCAGCCGATTGCGTTGCTCATGGCGCAGCAACCGCCGCTCTCGAAGACCGTGAGCGCACAGAACGATCCGGCCAATCTGCTGACCCTCGCGAATGGTTTCTCGGCGTCGCCGAACATCGTCGCCAACACGTTTGCCGTCGATCCGAATTTTCGCGCCGGCTACGCGCACAACTGGCAGGTTCTGGCGCAGCGCGATCTTCCTGCGTCGTTGACGTTGACGGCGACCTATCTCGGTACGAAGGGCAGTCATCTGATGCAGGAGTCGCTGCCGAACACGGGGCCGTTGGGCGCGGTCAACCCGTGTCCGTCGTGTCCCGCCGGCTTCGTGTACCTCACGTCCAACGGCGAATCGCATCGGGAGACGGGGCAGCTGCAGATCCGCCGTCGATTGCGTAACGGATTGACGGCCACCGTCCAGTACGCGTTATCCAACGCCACAGACGATGCCGGCGCGTTCACCGGCGTGAGCATGAGCGGCTCCGCGATCGCGCAGGACTGGCAGCATCTCGATGCCGAATGGGGACCGTCGAACTTCGATCAGCGGCATCTGCTGACCGCGCAGTTTCAGTACACGACCGGCGTCGGTGTGGCGGGCGGCGCGTTCGTGGACGGTGTGCGAGGCTCGCTCTTGAAGGGATGGACGTTCACGAGCCAGCTCACCGCCGGCAGCGGATTCCCGCTGACGCCGGTGTATCTGACGTCAGTGGCCGGAACGGCCATCACCGGCACGATCCGGCCCGACGTCACCAGCGCGGCGGCGAACGCCGCGCCGGCCGGCTTCGTCGTGAATCCTGCGGCGTATGCGCCGCCCGCACCAGGGCAGTGGGGCAACGCGGGACGCAACTCGATCACCGGGCCGCGCCAGTTTTCCCTCGATGCCGGGATCGGGCGAATGTTTCTCTGGGGCGATCGGCTGACGCTGGATTGGCGGCTGAATGCGAGCAACGTGCTGAATCGCGTCACCTACGCGGCGGTGAACACCATTGCCGGCAGTCCGCAATTCGGTCTGCCGACGCTCGCCAATCCGATGCGCAAGGTGCAAAGCAGCCTTCGCCTGAGATTCTGATGGAAATGTGCGAGCTAATTCTGCAACGCATTCCAAAGACCCGGCCTGCACGTGCTGTGCATGCCCGCCTGTGGCTCGTGCGCGTGATGGCCTTCGTGGTCTTCGTGCCCGTCGTGATGGCGCCGCGAGCTGCAGCGCAAACGCTGGCGACCGCGCAGGTGCAGACGCAGCCGACGTTTCGGAGCGGCACGCGTCTGATTGTGCAGACCGTCTCCGTCAAGGACAAAGAGGGACGCCCGATCGAAGGACTCACGGCGAACGATTTCGTCGTCTCCGAAGACGGCGACGTTCAAGCGATCAGCTTCGTGGAATTTCAGCGCTTGCCGGATCGGTCGGCCGAGCCGGCATCATCGCCGGCCTCTTCCTCGCGTGCGCCTGAAGCCGTCGCGGCAGCCCCGGTCCCTCTGGCGGAGATCGCGACCCCGCCGCCCGGCGACACGCGCTATCGAGATCGCCGGCTATTGGTCTTGTACTTCGACCTGACCGCCATGCCGCCGGCCGATCAGATGCGCGCGTACCGCGCGGCGCAGACGTTCATCGACACGCAGATGCGGCAGTCGGATCTGTTGGCCGTCATGACGTTCGGCGGCGGCGCCGTGCGCGTGAAGCAGGATTTCACCGGCGATCGCGCACAGCTACGCGACGTGGTCCAGACGCTCATCTTCGGCGACGACAAGGACGGGGACGGAATCCCCGACAACGCCGACATCGGCACCGCCTTCGGGCAGGATGATGCAGAGTTCAGCATTCTGAACACGGATCGCCAGTTGTCGGCGCTCCAGACTGCCGTGACGATGCTGCGGACGCTGCCCGAGCAGAAAGCGCTCATTTACTTCGCGAGCGGATTGAGGCTCAACGGCACGGACAACCAGGCGCAGCTGCGTGCGACGACCAACGCCGCTATTCGAGCCAACGTGTCGCTCCATCCCATCGACGCACGCGGGCTGGTGGCGGAGGCGCCGCTCGGCGATGCGACGAAGGCCTCGCCCGGCGGCCTCGGCATGTTCTCCGGTCAGATCGCGCAGACCATCATCACCAACTTTCAACGATCGCAGGACACACTGTATTCCCTCGCGAAGGACACTGGCGGCAACGCCATGTTCGACTACAACGACCTGTCACAGGGAATCGTGCGCGCAGCGGACGCGCTCACGAGCTACTACATCATCGGGTATTACAGCGCTCACGGAGCCACTGACGGGCGCTTTCATCGGGTCCGCGTGTCACTGGCCGGCGGCCGCTCGGCCGAGCTGTCGTATCGCCAAGGCTACTTCGCCGACAAGGAGTTCGCGAAGTTCACGGCGGCGGACAAGGAGCGCCAGCTCGAAGAGGCGCTGATGCTGGAGAATCCCGTCACTGACATCCCCATCGCGATGGAGGTGAATTACTTCCAGCTGAATAGCGCCGAATATTTCGTGCCGGTGGCCGTGAAGATCCCCGGCAGCGAGCTCGCGCTGGCGCGGCGCCGCGGCGCGCAGCACACGGTGATCGATTTCATCGGGGAGGTGAAAGACGAGTACGGCGTCACGGTGCAGAATGTTCGCGACAAGCTGGACATCAAGTTGACCGGCGATGTCGCCGGGCAGCTCGCGACGCGGCCCATTCAGTATCAGACGGGGTTCACGTTGTTGCCAGGCAAGTACGCGATCAAATTCCTCGCGCGGGACGCCGAGACGGGCAGAATCGGCACGTATCAAACCTCGTTCGCCGTGCCGAACTTGAACCGGGAACAGACGCGCGTGCCGATCAGCACCGTCGTGCTCAGCAGCCAGCGTGTGCCGCTCGCCGATGCGCTATACAGCGTCAAACAGAAAACGGCGGCCGAGGCCGCCAATCCGCTCGTCCACGAAGGACAACAGCTGATCCCCAACGTCACCCGCGTGTTCAGCAAAAGCCGTGATCTGTACGTGTTTGCGCAGGCGTATCAGCGTAGTGCGTCGACGATGCAGCCGCTCGTGGCGTTCGTCGGGTTCTACAAGGGTGACGTGAAGGCGTACGAGACCGCGCCGTTGCCAGTCGCCGAGAATTGGGACGCGAAGACCAAGGCCGTGCCCCTGCGCTTCAACCTTCCGCTGGAGGGTTTGACGCCGGGCCAGTATGAACTCCAGCTCACCGTGTTGGATCCAGCCGCGCACAAAGTCGTGTTTTGGCGTGCGCCGGTCGTTATAGTGCCCTGATCCCGCAAAGGCGCATTGCGAGATTGCCTGTATGGGCCTCACGTAGGCGGGGTCTTTTCAGACCCGGCGCTCGCGGCGAGCCTCGAGACACGGAGTCGAACAAATCATGCGAAACGATGTCGGCCCTCTGCTCAATCGCCTGAAGTGGCTGATGCTGACGTCTGTCGGGATCGCCGCAGTCGGCGGTCCGATCGTTCTCGGCATCTTGCACGCCCCTCCGCTGCGAGCACAATCGCTCTCCACGGACAGCCGGCCTCTCGCGTTTGAAGCGGCGTCGGTCAAAGCGAACAACTCCGGCAGCCTCAGGGTGTTCGTTCGACCATCGGCAGGTGGGCGCTTCACGGTGACCAATATGCCGGCGCGTGATCTCGTTCGCTATGCGTATCAGCTCCAGGAGTTCCAGCTCATCGGAGGACCCGGCTGGCTCGGCTCCGATCGCTTCGACATCGTCGCAACCGCTGGAGCCAACGCAACCAGCGACGAGATGCGGCTGATGTTGCGGACGCTGCTGGCGGATCGATTCAAGCTGACGGTGCACCGCGAAGCGCGGGACCTGCCGTTCTACGCGCTCGTGACGGCGCGGAGCGATCGAAAGCTCGGTCCACAACTGCGTCACACGGTGGCCGACTGCACGAATGCTCCGGCAGCTGCGGGACCACCATACCCGGATGGCCCACCGCCCTGCGGCTTCATCGGCCCAGGGCCCGGAACGAGCGTCTCCGCGGGCCGCGCCACGTTGGCGCTGCGGGGCATCACGATGGATGGCCTGGCGACGTTTCTCGCTCCGGCCGTCCGTCGGAGCGTATTCGATCGGACCGGGCTGAGTGGCTATTTCGATGCCGACCTCGAGAGCGCGGCGGAATTGGGGCCGCCGCCACCGCCTCCGGGAGTATCGGACCCGTACGACCGCGCATCCCTGCCGTCGATCTTCACGCTGTTGCGGGAGCAGCTCGGACTGAAGCTGGAGCCGCAAAAAGGGCCGGTCGACGTCACGGTCATTGACGAAGCGCAACGGCCAACAGAAGATCAGCCGTGATTCTGGATGGACCGCCGATGCTTCGTGTCCGATGCGAAATGTCCCGGCGAACTCTCACCACGGAGGACACGGGGGACACAGAGCTTGAATCCTGAGAAGAAACTGGCTGTAATCCTCCGCGACCTCCGTGTCCTCAGTGGGGGAGAGCGTGATTTGGGCAGCGTGCTTCGCTCCGAAGGGACGGCTGAATGAAGAAACTGTGGATCATCCTCGCCCTGCTCTCCACGTCGTGCGCGGCGGCTCCGCAATATGACGTCGTGATCCGTCACGGCGTCGTGTACGACGGCAGCGGATCTCCTGGTGTCATCGAGGACGTCGCGATCCAAGGCGACCACATCGCGGCGCGCGGCGCGTTGAGCGGCACTCGTGGACGTCAGGAAGTGGACGCGTCGGGGCTCGCCGTGGCTCCCGGCTTCATCGACATGTTGAATCACTCGGAGACGTCCCTGATCGCCGACGGCCGCTCGCAGAGCGAGATCCGCCAAGGGGTGACGCTCCTGGTCTTCGGCGAGAGCTCGATGGGCCCGCTCAGCGATCGCATGAAGGAGGACATGAAGCGGCGACAGGGTGACATCAAGTTCGACATCACCTGGACGACTCTCGGTCAGTACCTCGACACGCTGGTCGCAAGGGGTGTGTCAACGAACGTCGCGTCGTTCGTCAGCGCGGCGACGATTCGGGCCAACGAAATCGGCTACGACAACCGGCCGCCGACGGCGGAAGAGCTCGATCGGATGCGCGCGCACGTGCGTCGCGCGATGGGCGAGGGGGCGATGGGTCTGACGACGGCGCTCATCTACACGCCGGCGGTATTCGCGAAGACCGACGAGCTCGTCGAGCTCGCGAAGGTCGCGTCCGAATCGGGTGGCATGTACATCTCGCACATGCGCAGCGAGGGCAATCGCCTGCTCGAAGCGATCGACGAGACGCTGACGATCGCGCGACAGGCGCACATCCGCGCCGAAATCTATCATCTCAAGGTGGGCGGACAGTCGAACTGGAACAAGCTGGGCGACGCGATCGCCAAGATCGAGGCCGCGCGAAAAGAAGGGCTCGACATCACAGCCGACATGTACGCCTACACCGCCGGCTCGACAGGCCTCGACGCCTCGATGCCGCCGTGGGTGCAGGAGGGCGGCTACGACGCGTGGGCGAAGCGGCTGCAGGATCGCAAGATCCGCGATCGCCTCCGCCGCGACATGACGACGCCGACCGACGAGTGGGAAAATCTGCTGCTGGCGGCCGGGGGCGACGGCACGCTGCTGGTCGGCTTCAAGAACGAGGCGCTCCGGCAATACACGGGCAAAACTCTGGCGGAGGTCGCAAAGCTGCGGGGCACGTCGCTCCAGGATACGGCCATGGATCTCGTCGTCGAGGATGGCAGCCGGGTGCAGGTCGTCTATTTCCTGATGTCGGAAGAGAACGTCAAGCGGCAGATCCAGCTGCCGTGGGTGAGCTTCGGATCCGACGCCTCGTCTATGGCGGCCGAAGGCGTATTTCTAAAGACCAGCACGCATCCGCGCGCGTACGGCAATTTCGCGCGGCTGCTCGGCAAGTACGTGCGCGACGAGCACGTGATCCCGCTCGAGGAAGCGATCCGAAAGCTCACCTCGTTGCCGGCCGACACGCTGCGCGTCAACGATCGCGGCCGGCTCGCCGTCGGCCAGCTCGCGGACGTCGTCGTCTTCGATCCGAAGACGATCGCTGATCGCGCGACGTACGAGCAGCCACACCAATACGCAGTCGGGATGCGGCACGTGTGGGTGAATGGCGTCCAGGTCCTGAAGGACGGCGAGCACACGGGCGCAAAGCCAGGTCGGGTGGTCCGGGGACCAGGCTGGCACCCGCGGACGTGAATCGGCAGGCCGCGCAACGCCACAAGCGGATCGATCGTTGCCGGCGCTACAATCGCGCTCGTGAACGCGGCCGAGTATGTGAGCGTCCGAAGCGAGACGCCGGACGATCGCGACACCATCCGCTTCGTCAACGAAGCCGCGTTCGGACGCCCGGCCGAAGCGGATCTGGTCGATCGCCTTAGAGCGGAGGGCTCGGTACTCGCGTCGTTCGTGGCCGACATCGACAGGCGGGTCGTCGGACACATCCTCTTCAGTCGCATGCTGATCGAGACTGAGTGCCGGGCCATGCCGGCCGTGGCTCTGGCGCCGGTTGCCGTGTTGCCGCCGGAGCAGCAGCGGGGTATAGGGGGCCGGCTGATCCGCCACGGCCTGGAGTGGCTCCGTGCGGCGGACGAACAGATCGTCATCGTCGTCGGGCACCCCGCCTACTATCCGCGCTTCGGCTTCTCGACGGTTCGGGCCCGCGCACTCGTTCACCCTTTTCCTGCAGAAGCGTTCATGGCTCTCGAGCTGGCGCCCGGCGCGCTCGATGGCATCCGCGGCGCCGTGCGATATCCGGACGCGTTTGGACTGTGATGTGCCGATCCTTCTTCTGCTTTCGGCGATCGCGTGTGCGTGCGTCATCGGCTTCGCCGCCTCGTTCGTGATGAACTGGGCCGGCGGGAAATCGGCCGTGTGGAGTATGGGCCTCGCGGTCGCTGTCGTGCTCGCTCTCGCCGCGATCGTGCTGCTGGCGGTGGTGCTCGCCATGCGGAGGTTTTCGATTTGATGCCGAACGCCTCTATTCGTGCGGCTGCCCAAAGGTCAGGCTGCCGCCCTCGACCGGCTGGCCGATGCGACCGGCGGTCCCAAGCAGCATCTCGTCAGCGAGCTCCTCGGAGATCGCTTGCAGGCCAACGTTGGGCCGCTTTCCGTAGGCCGAGCAGACGTCACTCGCACTCCTGACGCGCCCATCGACTCGGTCCTCACACTCGACCAAGCTGCCGCCCTGCTCAAGCTCCCGGTTGACGCTGTCCGGTCTCGCGCAGAGGCGGGCGATCTGCCAGGCCGGCGGTTTTGGAAAGGATTGGAGGTTCGCGCGCACGGCGGTACTCGCCTGGCTCGCGAACGGCGAACCACACAAGCGGAGAGGGATGCCGCCGGCGCAACAAGGCGTTTGCGCTCGCCAATATGAAAGTGCCCGCCGGCGATCCCGCTGCCGGAAACGACTCACCGTACCTTGATCGGATTCATGTCTCTAATCGCAGCGAAGGACCATCAACGGATCCATGTCCGTCGCACGACGCGCTGGAATATAGATCGCCACCATCGCCACGAGCAGCACTACCGCGGCCGCCGCTCCCAGTGAGAAGGGATCCAGCGATGAGACTTCGAATGCAAGGCTTCCGATCAGGCGTGCCAGGGCTACGCATCCGATGATCCCCGCAGCCATCCCGGCAACGACCGGCACCAATTGTCGCCCGATAACCGCGACCAGGAGGCGACCCGGATCCGCGCCCAAGGCGAGCCTGATGCCCCATTCGGTTGTCCGTTGCGTCATGACCGACGACATGACCCCGTAGACACCGACCGCGGCGAGCACGAGCGCGAACATCGCGAAGATGGTGACGACCGACGCGCGGAATCGTGATGGCGACATCGCATCGGCAATCACCTCGTCGAGGGTGCGCACCTGCGATACGGCCTGGTTGGGATCAATCGCGGCGAGGGCTTCACGAAGCATCGGCGCGGCGAGTGTTGGCTCGCGCGTTGTCCGCACGACCAGTGTGTTGCCTCGAGGATCCTGCGCCAGCGGCGCATACATCGTCGGCGTCGGCCCCTCTTCCAAGCGCGCGGAACGAACATTGCCAACCACACCCACAACCGTGCGCCATTGGCTCGCGTCGGACAGCAGGACGCGAATTCGATGGCCCACTGGATCGGCGCTCCCGAAAAACTGGCGTGCGAATGCGGCGTTCACGAGCATCACCGGCGGCGCTGTTTCCACGTCGTCGTCACCGAACACGCGACCGCGAATCAGCGGAATTCGCAGCGTGCTGAAAAAACTCGGGCTGACCGTTGCGAGAGGCGCCGTCGTGACATCGCCGACCTCTCCAGACGCGCGACCTTCGATCGCAAACCGGAGATTGAAACCTGGAAGGGTGATCGGCGTGTAGTTCGCGATGGCTGCCGCGGTTACGCCAGGCAACGAATGGATCTTGTCGAGCACCCGTTGTAAGTAGCCAGCCCGCTCCGTCGGTGTCGGGTACGAGGTGTCGTCGAGCGTGATCTCCGCCGCCAGGTACATGATCAGGTGCCAGCCCCAAGTCGACTTGCGCGAGCCGATCGAAGCTCTTCAGAAGGACTCCGGCGCTCGCGAGCAACACGAGCGTGATGGCGATTTCCCCACCCATCAGCGCCTGATGCCCGCGCACCCCGTGACGCGCAGCGTTGCCCGCTCGGAATGTCAACGAGCCACTCGGTTCACTTGCGTCATACGCCTGCCAGGCTGGGCCGAGTCCAGCGATGACAGTCGACAAGACAAACACCGCGAGCACCGCCAACGCGAGAGTGGGGTCCGGATGTAATTGCGGAGCGAACGGAAAATCTGTAGCCAGCGGAATGTGAAGCAGCAGCGGCACGCTCGCGGCGATCAACATGGCACCGACCGTCATTCCGCCGGCGACCAGCACCGCGCTCTCGGCGAGAAGCTGACGAATCAATCGGCTCCGGCTGCATCCAAGAGCCAGCCGCACGGCAACCTCCCGTTGACGACCTGCTGCGCGCGCGAACAACACGTGTGCGAGGTTGATGCAGCCGATGAACAAGACGAAACACGCGGCTACCGTCAGGGTCAGGACCATCGGTCGCACCCGCGGCCCCAGGATCATCGAATCCAACGTCGGAAGCTCGAAACTCCAGTTCGCATTTGTTGTCGGATATTCAGCCGCGAGGTGCTGCGCGAGCGTGCGCAGTTGCGCGCGTGCTTCGCCAACGGAGACACCGTCCCGCAAGCGTCCGATGCCGATGAAGTGGTGAAACTGCCTGTCTTCCCAAGCTGGTGACGCAGCTGTGGCGAGCCAAGGCGTCCAGACCGGGATGTCGCCGAAGAGCGAAAACTGTTTCGGCAAGACACCAACGACGGTATATGGATCCTGGCCGAGGCGGATCGTCGCGCCGACGACGGTCGCGGAGCCGCCGAAGACATGTTGCCACAGCGCGTAGCTCACGAGAGCTACAGGATCGGCGCCTGGCTCGAAATCACTCTCCCTCAACGCTCGGCCGACCGAAGGCGTGACTTCGAGTACTCCGAACAGGTCGGCGCCCAACCGGCCGATCGAGACGGACTGCGCGGCATTGCCTACGTGCAGATTGGCGCGATCGCTCTCGAGTGCGCCGAGCGCCTCGAACACCGACGTCTGCCGTTGAATATCGCGGAAGTTGGCGGGCGTCACCGCCATGAGCCCTCGTTGCGGGTGTCGCTCGACGACTCCGACGAGTCGGTCGGCGGCGCGGAACGGCACCGGTCGTATCAGCACTGCGTCTACCACCGTGAACATCGCAACGGTGGCTGCAATCCCAACCCCGAGTGTCAAGAACGCTGTGAAGGCAAAAACGCGGTCGTGCCAGAGACGGCGAACGGCGTACTGCGCGTCCCGACGTAAATCGTCAAGCCACATGACGTATCCCGACGGGATGATCGCCGACCACGGGGCGTTGGTCAAATATTCGCGCGAGAACGGCCTTGAGAAGCGGACGTTGGCCCGAACAACCCAGAGAGCCGGGTTGGATCAGTCGCCGGACCGGCGTTTTTATTGACGGTCCATGTGGTCGGCCGAGCCGGCCACGCAACGGTTGACTTCACAGGCTGGAGATCTAGCGCACGGGCATGTGCGCGCTGACCGTCGACGTCTGGCCATCGCGGAGCGTCACGGTCGTGGCGCGCGCCGCCAGCGCGTCGAGCAGCGCGGGATCCTGCCAGGCGTCAGCGCCATCGAGCGGCATTTGAGTCAGGACCGCCATGTAGTACGTGCCGGACGGCAGGCCGATCACGCGAAACGAACCGTCGGTGTCGGGAGTGGCGGTGCGCAGGAATCGCGATGATGGGTACCAGCCATCGCGATCCGTCGGAAACACGATCACGTGCGCCTCAGTTGCTGGTCGCCCGTGCTCGTCGAGGATCGTGCCATCCAATGCGGTCAGGCGATCGGTCAGCACGACGTCCACGTCGGTCAACGATTGATCTTTGCGTCCAAACACAAGCGGCCGATCCGTGGCATCGATTCCGTTAACGACGATTTTCTCCAGCGCCCACCCGGCCGGCGTGCGTACCACCTGCAAGCGGCGCGGACCGTTGATGCCGGACATCTCGAAGCTCCAATCGGCGCGGATGTCGGCGCTCGCGGGCGATTTCGGCGACAGGTCAGCGTCGATCGGAACCGGCGAGATTTCGACACGCGACCGTTCGGGCAGCTTTGTTCCGTTGAAGGTGTCGAACGTGACGCGCCCGCGAATCGACGACCCGGATGACGTCTGAAGCGTCACATCCGTCACGTCAGTCCCATCGACGCTCACGGCGAGGGTGCCGAATTCACCTTCGGTGGACGCATTCGATCGACCACGCTCGGCGTGAATCACGTACTGGCCGGGAGGCACGTTCGGGAATTCAAAGAGGCCGTCGGCGTTGATGCGCGCGCCGGCCGGTACGTTCGCGACCGCGCTCGTGCGCTGGCTCGGCATCAACTGTAGGTTTCCGCCAGTCGAGGGCTGGCCCGCGGCATCGAGCAGACGACCTGCGATGCGGGCCGTACGCGCACGAACCATTGTGATGTCGATGCCCACTGTTTCTTGCGAGGTGTCGAGAGCGGTGAACTGCGCTTGGGCCGGATCGGATGTGCCGGGAAAGTACGATCGCGCATAGCTGGGTACATCCGCCGAGCCCACTGCGCCGATGCTGGCGCTGACAACGTATTGGCCTGACGGCAGATTGAAGAGGCGATAGTGCCCGCGATCGTCGGTGAACCGCGATGACCCAGCCGGGACGAGCCTCCGGCGCCCCGCTTCATAGCGAACGCGCAGCACCTGCACGGTCGCACCCTCGATCGGATCACCGAGCTCGTCGGAGACTTCGCCAGCCAGCGTGCAGAGGCGCGCCAGACGCACGTCGACCTGGTCGCGCACCTCGCCGACGGCGACGTCGACAGACGGTCCGGAGCCGAGCTCCGGCGAATTTGGGGCTATCGCATCCTTTTGCGTCGGGAACGTGTAGCCTGGCTTTGCCGCGCCGATTCGGAATGTGCCGGCCGCAAGATCCGCGAATTCGAACCGGCCGTCCGCGTCCGCCTCCATTGCGCGCATCGGAAACGGCCCCGTGCTTGGAAACAGCCGCACCTGTGCGTGCGCGAGCGGATGTCCGTCCGTGCTCACGATTCGTCCGCGGATCACAGACGTTGCCGGCGCCGTGGGATCGAGCGTGAGCGCACGCGCAAGAGGAGCTCCAGCCATCATGCCGAACGGCACGCCGCCGGACTGGCCGGCGGGGATCACCAGATCGACGTCCGTGCGGTCGTCGCCGAATTCGACACGAATCGCTTCGGCCTCTGAAGACGAAGCCGCCCCCGGATAGTAGATTTTGTGGAGGGTCGGCCGCATTTCGACCCGGTCGCCGGTGACCTGCGCGATCGCCACCGCGTTCAGCGTCGTGACGGCCACGAAAAACGCGCCAGCGGAGAGTCCGCCGACACGATACTCGCCACGATCGTCCGTGTTCGTTGCACGGACCAGCGTCGGATCCTTCTGCCCGTTGGCTTGCGTCTCGACGACGACGCGCGCAGAGACGACCGGCTCGCCGAAGGCATCGACGATGCGGCCGGAGAGCGCGGCCGCTCGCCGAAGCCGGATCTCGATTGGCTCGCCGCCGGCCGACCCGTTGACCTCCTGGCGTGCGTAGCCGACCTTGTTGCCGGCGACACGGCGACGAGCGCCTGGAGCAGAAAGATTAAAGCGTCCTTCGCGATCCGTCAGTACGACAGGCTTACCTTCCGCGGCAGGCGAGATCGTGACGCGCGCGTTGGGAAGCGGATCGCCAGTATCATCCGCGACGACGCGGCCGGTGATGGACGCTGTCGGTCCGCCGGCAGTCGGCGCGGCGCGCGACGACTGCGCTCGTGCAAATGGCGCAAGAACGCTGACGCACACGATGACGGCGGCGGCCAGGCATCTCATAGGGCCTCAGACGCTGAGAGGGCGGCGTCGGCTCGGATCTCACGTTCGCAACGCGACCGGCATCAGTCTAACGCCTCGGCGCCCACGGAAGCATGACTCGTCGTGGGCCCGAGCCTGATCATTTCAAATCGAACACGAAACAACCCCAGTTTGGACCTGCAGTGGCCACTAAGAGCCAGCGTCCTACAGAGGGTAGACGCGTGCGGCTCGGAAAAAAGAGAGCTGGATCGGGGCCGACTGTCCGGGCCCAATTTACCAAACGGTATGTTTGAGGCGCACTGTTCGGGCCAATTGGCGAAGCTCGTACGCGCAATTGAAACGCGTCCGACGTCGTCGGCCACTTGGCCGGCACATACAATGGCATCCAATAAAGCTTCGCGTGGCCCTCGTGCCAAATTTTAGGATAGAGATCAAATGGGCCCGCGACGAACTCGCCTGACCGAACGTCATGATTGTTGGCGGTCTCCACGCATCGCCGGTCTGACGTGCCTGTGACATCGCGGAAATCGTTGACACCTCCAGTAAGGGGCCCCTGCGGATACACGACGCCTTCGGCCTCGGCGTCCTGAATGGTGCGGAGTATTTGAGATCCAATGGGGGACTCGGGCGGCGTTGCTGTTTGAGAATCGGTGGTCTGCTGTGTGGCCGACAAGCACGCGGTCCCGAGCACGAGTCCCACGACGAACCGGAGATGTCCCGTCATCGGTTCTCCGTTCCAGCCGCTCTGGGGGTGCTCGCCTTGCAAGACAGCACGAGATCAACGCCCCTGATCGACTGTGATCCCGTGCATGCGGGCGAACGTCCGGATTTCCGATACCACCGCGGCCCCCTCGCGGGACTCGAGACCGCCCACGCTCAGAATGAACGATGTTCCACGCGGGTACTGCGCCAACTTCTGTTCGAGTGCCGCCTTCGATTGGAGCTGATACTGGGCCAGGCGGATCAGCGAACCGCCCGGTCCATCCAGCTGCACGACATCGATTCGCGTCTCGTCGGCCGCATCGATCATGAGGCCGGTTTGGATTCGGCAGTTGTCTGTCACGCAAAGAGCCTGCAGCTCGCGGAGCTCGCTGCTCTGCGTCAACCACGCTTGTCCCTGTCCCAGAGCCAGACGGAACGCATCCTCGACCATCGCCTGTCTCTCCTGCGGCCGATCGCCCGCGCGGCTATATTGCAGGTCAGACGCGCGCCCTTTCCACGTCGCGTGCCAGCGCTCGAAGGCCGAGCGCAGTGGCGCAAGGGCAGCCGGCGAGCCATGACGCCGCAGCGTGTCGACCGCGGCGATCACGACACCCGGATCGGTGTCGTCGAGATCGGCGATCGCTCGCGCCTCCACGACCGGCGTCATACGCAGCTCAGCGACTGCCGCGAGATTCGTGCGACAGCCGGTCCCGCTCGCGTGCGGCGCGAGGGCGCGTTCGAGCTGCGTTTTCCCGATGTCGTCGTCGACGCGTAGAAAATACGCCAGGATCGCCCACTGAGACCGGCACGCCATGCGCGTGAGCCTGTCGCTCACGCTCTCGAGAATGCGGTCCGCCACTCTCTTCGATGCGTAGCGGTGCACGAGCTCGGCACGAATTCCTGCTTCGTCGAAATCGCCCCGCGCTTCGAGTTCGGGGACAGACGCGACGTTCGCGGCGAGCGCCTCGTCCAACTCCGGCAGTTCGGCATCGGGCAGCCTCGCCAGCGTCGTCAACGTCGCGCCTTGTCGCGGGTCTTGAATTTCCTGCATGATCAACGGTCGGGCGGTGTCCGGTGCCAGGTCGTACAGGCGACGGAGCGCAAGATCCGCCACGGATCGCTCGGGCGTTGGCGAGCTCTCGGCGAGTTGACGCAGGACGGGAATCATTGCGGGGCTCGCAATCGTGGGCCAATCAGATTCGAGAAGGTTGGCCTGGCGTTCGGTTGGCAACTCGAGAAACGCGGTCGCGAGTTGCTCGCGGGTGACCGGGGATCCGGAACCCGCCGATGAACGTGCCGGCGGTGCCGACTGTTCGGCGAGCGTAATCGCGCGGGCCCTGCCGGTCTTCTCCGGCAAGCCCGCGGCGAGCATCTCCGCGTACACGGCGGAGGCCGCCTCGATCAGATCAGGATGTCGACTCATCTCACCGCCGGAGGAGAGCCGGCCTTTCGCCTCGGGCCTTTGTGCCGGGCGGAACTCAGGATGTTCGACATACACCGATAACGTCGCGAGCGTTCGAAGGTAGCTCTGGGTGACCGGCTGGTCGGGCACTCGAAGGCCGTCTTCCATCTGGCGCACCACGTACTCACGATTCGGCGCGCCGAATAAACCCGCCATGTAGTCGAAATCGCACCCGAGGTCGGTATTGGTACCGTAGCGGCGGATCATCTCGTTCACGGCGGCCGCTGTACCAAGAAACCGCATCATCCGGCACCCTGTTCGCCGATCGATCGATGAGCCGTTCGCGTCGAGGATCTGCCGGGCGGCCTCGAGCTCGGTTGACTCCCACGCAGCATCGCGGGGCACAATCTCGAACGACACGCTGTTCGATTCCACCGGCACGATCGCGCGAGTCGTCGCGGCATCGTCGCTGACACGTCGCGAATGCACCGAGAGGTGAAATATCCCAGGCTGATCGAACCGGAACCAGTCGTTCAGATCGAGCTTGACGATGAATGGTCGATCGCCGAGTACGCCGTTCACCCTGAACCCGCCGCCCGCAATTCCATTCATTGGTGCAAAATAATCGAGCATCGGGTCGGTGACCGCATCGATTGGATCGATGCGGAACTCGTCAATCGTCAGGCGGCCGCTTCGGTCGCCCGTCGCGCCGTCGACGACAAAGCGCTCTGCGATCGCGCTGCTGAACTCCAGCTCAATGGGGATGATTTCGCCCGGTCGAAATTGATGGCGGCCCCCGGCGACGCGCACCGTCAGCGTGACTGGCGCATCCGGCTGAGGACTGTGCGGATCGGCTGGACGGGACATTCCCGGCATCGAGAGTTGCGCGAGCAGGAGCAGGATGGTTGACGTCACAATCGAGTCCGTCGCGAGGTTAGACCCCGCTGACGATAAAACGGTCGGGAGCCACTTCCCGTCAAATCCGAGGTCGACATCGTGAGCGATTCGGCTGGCGCGTGGGCTACGCTAGTCTGAGGAGGTTCGCCATGCCTCGACGTCCTTCACCACCTCGTCAGCCGCTGCACGTGGTTCGCGGCCGAACAACTCGCCTGCGTCCTCGCAGCTGTTTGAGCTCACCGGCCAGCTGACTTCGCGCGTCGTTTCGCTGTTGGCTTCCGTGGTCTTCCGCCCAATCGTCCATTCGCGCGAGACGCGCGCGCCTTCGCGACGCTTCGTCCCGTTCCGAGCAATGCCGCGACGCCAACGATGTGCACCTTCGTCTTTTGCCGGTCTGAGAAGCGCGCGACCCGGACTTCTGCATCTGACCGACTGCCCGGATGGGCCTCCAGGTACTCCATCAAGACGGCGCGAATGGCACGTTCAGCCTTCGTGTGACTATCTGCCGCGGCATAGACCGGCAAACCGGGCACGTAGGCGCTCACGGCGCCGTTCGCCTCGGTCTCGAGGACAATCGGGTAGTGGATCGTCATTCGACACCTGCTTCCCGCAGAATGCGGTTGCCCAGTCGACCGGCGTCCTTCTTGGTATGAACGGCAACCCAGACTTCCTTGCCGGTCGTTGGATGTTTCAGCAACGCGTGGCTTCCTTTCCCAGAGCGCACCTCGACGAATCCCGCAGCCTTCAGCTTGCGGATGACTTCGGTCCAGGTCACGGGCCCATGATAAAACCTAACGTTAGGTTATGTCAATGCGCATCGTTTCACCCAACAGGCTCCGCCCGTGTGAGGTCTGATTCGTGCGCGAGTCGGTGTGGCGCGTGGGCTGCTAGACTGAGGACACTCGCCATGCCTCGACGTCCTTCACCACCTCGTCAGCCGCTGCACGTGGTTCGCGGGCGACCGCCAGAACCCAAGCCGAAGCCGACGCCGAAGCGTCCTCACTCCCGGTGAATGACGCGCGATGTCAACCGAAGATTCTCCATTTCACATTGTGGATGTCGAGTGCCACGCCGGCTATCGTGGCGAGGAGACGCCGCGGCGGTTCCGGCTGGGGGAGCGAGAGGTCGAGATCGGGGAAGTGGTCGACGCCTGGCTGGCGCCCGACCACCGGTACTTCAAGGTGCAAGACACGCACGGCGATCTCTACATCCTGCGTCATGACGTGACCTCCGATCGGTGGGAGTTGACGTTCTGGAAACGAAGGAGCGCCTGATGAAAAACCGCGTCCGACTCAGGCCGAACGTTGCGCGCAAAGCCGGCATCGCACTCGCCGCGACGGCGGCTCTGGCCGGGCCGGTCGTCGCCGGTGCGTTGACCGCGCATCTCCGCGCGCAGTTGCCGCCACAGACGTCGGTGCAATCTACCGCCGCCACCCAGGCGAAGGAGGCCGTGCTGAAGCACGCGCTTTTTGAAATGCGGGATGCGATCGACCATTACTACGCTGACAAGAAGACCTATCCCAGGCGCCTCGCTTCGCTGGTGCGCGAGGGGTACATCGCGAAGATCCCGACGGATCCGTTCTCCAACGGCAAGAGCTCGTGGCAGACCGTTCCAGCGAAGCCCGACCCGAAGAACCCGACCGCCGCACGCGGCATGTACAACGTCAAGAGCCGGTCGAAAGGCACGGCGCTGGACGGCACGAAATATTCCGACTGGTAAATCCATCGAGAGCGCAAGACAGCGAGCGTAGGTCACAGTGCTTCAGGAGAGTTGAATGAGGATTCTCGGTCGCCGCCACGCCGTTGCTCGGGCCCCGTCAGGCCGATGCGTTCTTTGCGCGTTTCGAATGCGGTCACGCTCAGGGAGAGGTACGTCTTGTCCGTGCGGCCCTGACGACTGCAATCGGATCGCTTTCGATCGGAGTGGTGTTTCAGGCACGTCGGCGCGCCAGAACATTGGGCACTCCGGTCGTGCGGTAAACGCCAAGGGCATGAGAGTCGCCGGTTCGTAACGATTAGCCGGTTCCCAGGAAACTTGCAGACGGCCTATTTACTCAGTATTGTTTAGTAAATGGCCAAGCGCGAATTCCTGGGCGGCTTCGAATTGCTCGTGCTGCTCGCCTTGATCCGCCTGGGCGACGAGGCCTACGGCGTGCCGATCTCCGACGCGATCGAGGAGAGCAGCGGCCGGGAGGTGGCGATCGGCAGCGTCTACATCACGCTCGACCGGCTCGAGACCAAGGGGCTGGTGTCGTCGAGACTCGGCGAGCCGACCGCCGAACGCGGCGGACGCGCCAAGACCTACTTCCACATCACCGCCGAGGGGCTTCGGCAAGTAAGACAAGCTCGACGGACGTTAATCAACCTGTGGGATGGTGTACCGCAGTTCGCAGGAGGACGCGCGTGAACATGTCGAAACCGCCAGGTTTGGTCCATTGGTTATTGGAACGGTGTACCTCTGGCCCTCAGCGGGAATCCCTCATTGGCGACATGCTCGAACAGTATCACCGCGGCAGATCGGCGACGTGGTATTGGCGACAGACCATCAGCGCCATCGCGGCCAGCTTTGCTGGCCAGGTCTGGCAAAACAAATTGCTGGCCATTTCCGTCGCGGTGCTCAGCGCCTACCTGGGGGACATATACAGGTTCTCAAGGCTGTACGTGTGGGTGTGGAGGGTCGATGATTTGTGGCACTCGTACCTCATCGACTCAAGGTGGAGTTGGATTGTGATTAACCCTTGGGCGTACCGCTTACAACCCTATTTTTGGACGTCAAACATCGTTTGGTGTGCCATCCTTTCAGCCTTGTCCTGGATCATGAGTCATTTGTATCCGCGGCAGCGCGGTCTGGTGGTGACGCTGTTCCTGGTCACCCAGGTCGGCGCCTGCCTTCCACACCTTCGCATCGCGTTGGTGGATTGGCTGGGGCAGCCGGGCAATCCGATGTGGTTCTTCCACCTCCTATGGTTTTCGATCTTCACCCTTGTTGCGATTCCATTCAGTATCCTGCGCAGCGGCTTATGGACAGCTCGGGAGGCGTAGATCTCGTCGTCCTGCCCACGAGGCCCGAGCATGCGGCGCAGCTCGAAGAACTGCAGCGCGTCTGCTTTCCGACCCTCGCTGACGCCGAACGCTTCAAGGCGGCTCACTACCGCAAGCACCTCGAGCTCTTTCCTGACGGGCAGTTCGTCGTCCTCGACGGCGACGCCGTCGTCGGCGCGACGACAACGCTCCGGCTGCATTTTGATTTCGAGCACGTGAACCACACGTTCGCCAACATCATCCAGGGCGGTTGGCTGACGTCTCACGCGCCCGATGGCGACTGGCTGTACGGAGCCGACGTCAGCATCCATCCGGCGTATCGCCGCCGCGGGCTGGCGACCGCGCTGTACGTCGCGCGCCAGGAGACAGTGTGGCGACTCGGACTCAAGGGGCAGATCACGGCGGGAATGATCCGCGATTTCGGCGCCGTCAAGGATCGCATGACTGCAGCGGAGTACCTCCAAGGTGTGATCGACGGTCGCATCAAGGACTCGACGCTCTCGATGCAGCTCGGGATCGGCTTCGAGCCGCGGGCGCTGCTCCCGAATTACGTCAACGATCCCGTCTGCGACAACTACGGCGTGCTCCTGGTCCTTGACGCCGACAAGCCGGTCCGCTGACAACACTCTTTATCACGAAGTCACGAAGAACACGGAGCGGCACGAAGACACACTTGTCATGAGTGCAGAAGAACCTTCGTGCTCTCCGCGACTTCGTGATGCAAGATGACTCACGCTGTTCATCACGAAGTCACGAAGGACACGAAGAAGCTCTTGGTCACGAGAGCCCGCGCTGTACGAAAGAACCTTCGTGATCTTCGTGTTCTCCGCGCCTTCGTGATGAGAAAATGTGAGTCGTTCTAACGGAATCGCGCGCCGTCGCGGGCGCGTCGCGCGACGAGCTCGAGGAACTCATCCGCCGACTGGCCCGGCTCCCGGGCGGCACCCGTCTGCTGCGTGATGCGCCCCACGATCTGGTCCGCCATGTTCTCGCGCACGAGCGCATCCAGATCGACACGGCGGCGCAGATACGTTTCGATCAGCCCGAGCTCCTCTGCACTCACATTTGCCAGACGCGCGCGCGGCACCTCCTTCGGTGTCGTGCCCTGCCAGTCGGGCCCGGGCTCACGACTCGACGCGTCGTACACCACCAATGTTCCAGCGACAAAGTCGCCGATCCGCCGGCTGTAGCGATTCAACATCATCACGATGAGGCCCACGCCGTAGAACGAGGGCAGGAAGTCGATCACGCGCAGGACGTTTCTTCCAATCGCCTCGTACGCGGCGATCGGGCGGCCGGACTCGTGGATCACCCGGATGCCCACGATCCGCTTGCCCGGCGTCTGGCCGCTCCAGGCGATCTCGAACAACGCGAAGTATCCCCAATACACGCAGAACACCAGGAGAATTGCCGCGGCCGGTCCGACGAGCCTCAATGGCCCGAAACGGCGAGCCAGTCCCAGCGTGAGCGCGAAAAAGCCGGCCACCAGCAGCACGGCCTGCAGTACAGTGTCGACGGCCACGGCGAGGAATCGACTGCCGATTCCGGCGACCGGCAACTCGAGCGTAATCTGCTCCGGCGTATCGATTTTCAGTTGCTCATCTGACTGCACCGTGATCTCCACTCACTGGCTGGAAGTGCGTCGCGTCCACTGGAACCGGCTCGAGCAGCTGCTCGACGATGCGTCGCGGCGCGGATTGGCGTCGCTCACACGTGGAGAGCTGCGGGAGCTGGGTTTGCTCTACCGTCAGATCGGATCCGACCTCGCCACGCTTCGCACCGATCCATCGTCGACAGGATTCGCGGACTACCTCCAGCGGCTCCTTGCGCGCGCTCACCATAACATCTATTCGGCCAGCCGACGGCGCCCCGCTGCAGCGATCCGCTCGTTTTTCGCCGGGTATCCGCGCGTCTTCAGGGACAATCTCGCGCCCTGCGTCGTCTCGCTGCTGATTTTTGTCGGCTCCGCGGCCGGCGGCGCGACCCTGATCTCCCGCGAACCCGACCTCAAGACCCGAATACTCAGCCCGCAGATGCTCGAGACGATCGATCGGCACGAGATGTGGACGCACTCGATCGTGGGCATCAAGCCGGTCGCGTCCAGCCAGATCATGACGAACAACATGAGCGTCGCGCTGACGACATTCGCGGCCGGCATCACGGCAGGCGCCGGCACGCTCTACATGATCGCGTTCAACGGGTTCCTGCTCGGCGTGATCGGCATGACCTGCGCGCTAGCCGGTATGAGCGTGCCGCTCTGGAGCTTCGTCGCGCCTCACGGCGTCCTGGAGCTCCCGGCGATCATCATCGCCGGCGGCGCCGGCCTGCGGCTCGCGCAGGGCCTTCTCTTTCCCGGCCTGCTCCCAAGGCGGCAATCGGTCGCCCGCGCGGGATCACGCGCCGTCGCACTCGTGCTCGGCTGCCTGCCGATTCTGGTCGTCGCCGGCGTCATCGAAGCGTTCGTGTCGCCGACGGATCTGGCCCTCTCGATGAAGTTCGGACTCGCGGCGGCGCTGCTCGTGGTGCTGGCCGCCTACCTCTTCTCGACACCGGCGGGGCGGGCTATAGACGACCTCGCTGCTTGACGTCCAGATACATGTTCACCAGCGTGGGCGACAGCCTTGACCGGGCCTCGAGCGCGAGCGCGCCTCGCGCGCGCAGTTGCGCGAGGAGGACGTCACGCCGATGCACGACTTCCTGCGCCGCTGCCGTCTCGTACATCTCGACGGCCGTTCGCGGGTTTCGCGCGGCCAGCTGCTGCAAATCGGGCTGACCCATCACCACGAACAGCACGAGATGGCGCGACATGAGCGCCGCCGCGGCGGTGACGACGTCCGGCGTCATCGCGGCGTCCGGCACGTCGGTGATCCACACGATGAGACTGCGACGCTTCTGGTCGGTGAGAAGCCGGCTGGCGGCCTGCAGGTGATCCGCCTCTGATTCCTCAGCGCGAAGGATCGCGAGGTGGTCGATGATCTGCCGGAGATGCGCGCGGCCGCGCGCCGCGGGCAAGCGGTGGCGGATGCCGCGGCCGTAGGCGAGCAGCCCCACGCGATCGCCCGATCCGAGCGCGACTTGCGACAGGGTCAGCGCCGCGTTGACCGCGAGATCGAGCTTGGTCACGCTCGCGACCCGGGCGCGCATCAGGCGGCCCGAATCGATCACGATCCAGATCGGCTGGCTCTTTTCGCTCTCGTAGACGCGCGTCACCAGCTTTCCGCGGCGTGCGCTCGCGGTCCAGCAGACATCGCGGACTTCGTCGCCGTCCCGGTGCTCGCGCAGGCTCTCGAACGATCGCCCCGCCCCTCGAATGCGCTGCGACCGGCGCTCCATCTCGACCTGTCGGCTTCGTACCAGGTACAGCGACTCGCGCTTGGCTTCTTCAAGGTTCGGATAGACGATCAGTCGCTGAGTAACGGCCGCGCGCGCCCATCGCTCCGCGATTCGAAAGCGACTCTGATACCGGATGTAGGCGTCGCCGATGAGGATCTCGCCGCGCTCGCGAGGGACGATCGCGTATTGCGCATGCGCCTCGCCGCGCGGCCCGCACATCACGCGTATCGACGGAGGGTCCACGCGAAGCTGGCGCGGGACCGCATCAACAATCACGGCGCCGATCGTCGCCGTCGATGCGTTGACCAACGTGAGCCTGGCGTGCGATGTGACCAAGAACGCTGACGGCGCGAGCCACGAGCGCCGCACGGTCAGGCAGGCGGGCTTGGGAAGACGCCACGCGTCGAGCGCCCACGCGACGATCACGATCGCATCCCAGGCGCCCATGGCGTAGACGAACCGTCGAGCGACGAGCGCCGGGCCGAGCCACAGAAGACCGGCGCCGAGCAGGAGGAAAAACCGCGATCCGAATGCGATGCCGAGCCGATTGATCGGCAAGGCGCACGCCTCCACGGTGTCCGGCGCCAGACGGCCCGGCGAGGTCACTGCGGAATCTCGACGGATCGGATGATGTCCCGCACCGTCTGATCGGCGGTGACGCCTTCAAGGTCGGCCTCGGGCTTCAGCACGAGCCGATGTCGCAAAACCGGCAGCGCCGCTTCCTTCACATCATCGGGCACGACGTACGACCGGCCATCGATGGCGGCCAGTGCCTTCGACACGAGCATCAGATTGAGCGCGGCGCGCGGGCTCGCGCCGAGCGCGATCGCGGGCCACTCCCGCGTCTCACGAACGAGCTGCACGATGTAGGCGAACAGCGATTCCTCGACGTTCACGCTGCGCACGTCGCGGCGGGCCTCGCTCAGCATCGACGGGTCGATGGCGGCGAGCTGAACGGCGCCGAGATGCCGCGCGTCGAATCCGCCTTGCGCATGCGAGAGGATGCGCGCTTCGTCGGCCGCGTCTGGATACGGCACCGAGATCTTCAGCAGAAAGCGATCGAGCTGCGCCTCAGGCAGGGGATAGGTTCCCTCGAATTCGACGGGATTCTGCGTGGCGAACACGCTGAAAAACGACGCCAGGTCGTGTCGCACGCCATCGACCGTGACCTGGCGCTCTTCCATGCATTCGAGCAGCGCGGCCTGCGTGCGCGGAGGCATGCGATTGATCTCGTCGACGAGCAGCAGATCGGTAAAGACCGGCCCCCGGTGAAACACGAAGCCGCCCGTGGCGAGGTTGACGACGTTGGTGCCGATGACGTCGGCCGGCATCAGATCGGCCGTGCACTGCACGCGCTGATACTCGAGGCCGAGCAGGCGCGCCAGCGCCTTGATGGCCAGGGTCTTGGCGAGGCCGGGGACACCCTCGACCAGCGCGTGGCCTTCGCACAAAAGCGCGATCACGCACCCGCGTTTGAGCGGCTCCTGGCCGATGACGACCTTGCCCAACTCGGTCAGCACGTGTCGGGCAAGATTGGGGGCAGCTTCCATCAGGCGCTCTCCTAAGTCTGAAAAGTTGTAGAGCGGGTCCTTCTGGACCCGCCGCGGCGCCGGGTCTGGAAAGACCGGCCTACACGGATCCTCGAAACAGATCCAGCCTTCGCGAATAATCCCAGAGCGCGCGCGTGAGCTCGAGCGCGGCGCTGACCGTGAGTCGCGGATCGTCGCGTGCGGCGTCACACGCGCGGATCAGGTCGCCGAACGCACGATCGTCGAGATGCCACCGATCGTGAACGGCGCGCTGCAGGTCGCCGGCCGACGCTGCGCTCGTCGTGCCCAGGCGCTGCGTCAACCGATGTCGAAATTGTTGATAGGCGATGTCGACCGCGATGGAGGCGGCACCGGCGCGCTGATACAACGCGCTCAGCGTGCGGACGAACTCGAGCGGCGATCGGCGATCTTCAACGGCGGCCGGGACGATCGGGCCGCTCCGCCTCGAATGCGTCAGCAAAACGGCCACGGCCAGCAGCGCGAGCTGAGCGGCGGCCCAATCGAACGGCGACGCGATCAGCGATGCCGAGATCGTCCGGCGATATCCGTGGACATACTCATCGAACAAGATCTGCCGGCGCACGCTGCCGATGGACGCAAGGACGAAGTCGAGGTTCCCGGGCTCGCGCAACCCGGCGTTGGTGGCGGGCGTTGGCGAGGCCCACCACGCCACCTCGCCGCGGCCCATCGTGTATTTCACGACGCGCGCCTTGCCATCGTCGCTGTAGAGCGTGAGCGCGAGCGCTTCGTCATCCCAGTACGCGCGAGGCGCGAGTGTGATGTCGGGAGCCGCACGGGTCGCCAACGATGGTGCGGTGGAGGAGACGCGTTTCCAAGTGAGTCCTGCGATCGGATCGGGTGCGACTGGATGCGCAGGCAGAAAGAATGCGCCGGACACGCCGGTGGCGATCACGTGGCCGCCTTTTTCGACGAACCGCGCGAGGGCTTTTCGATCGGCGGCCGTCGGATTGTCCTCGGGGTCGGCGAGGATTAACGTCGTGTTGTCCCCTGGCGGCAGGTCGGAAAGGGGTCGCTCCCACCTCCCGACGGAGTAGTGCGACGACTGCAGCAGCAAGTACAAGGCCTTTGCGCCGCTCGATCCTGCCGAGTACGTAGTCGCGATGTCAGACGCGGCTGCGTCGTGGCCGAGCGCCGCCGTCAGCCCGACCAGCAACAGCGCCACAAGGCCGGCCCCGGCGACGAGCGTGCAATCGTCGAGAGTCAGGCGGCCGGACATCCGATGTCCTTCAGGTTCTCGATCGACTCGGCGTAGGCCTGAGCGTCGGCGTGCGCCGTCCCGTACCAGACCAACTCGAACCGCTGCGTGAGTGCGGCGAGCATCGCGCCACGTTCGGTCGACGACGGGAGCAGACGCAGGTATTCGCGTGGCGTCCTGGCAGGATCGGGCCGCCACGCGCCGCCGGCTTCGAGGAACGACACCGCGCACCAATACGTGCGATGGACTGCGTCACGCCAATCACCACGCGCGGCGGCAGCTTGCGCACTGGTGAGCCACTGCGTCCACTCTTGTGAGGACGCCGTCAATCCGCCCGGAACGTCGGTGTCCACTGCGACGCGACGTGTGAAGAAGCGGCGAGCCCACCGGCCTCCCACGAGAACCGCAACGCCGATTAGCACATACACCACGATGCTGCCGATCGTCGGGATGATCGAGGACGGCACCGCTTGACCGAGCCATCGAACGACAGTGAGCAACAGCCGCTGCCGCAGCCGGTCGAGCCACGTCGGTCCGTGAATATTTTGAAAATCGGGCCTCGACAAGATGTCGGCGATGAGGGCGCGTTGCGCAGTGCGGTCCGGTGGACGTTGATCGAACGCCGCGGCCTCGGATCGCAGCATCTGCACGTGATCCTGCAGACGCCGGCGTACCGACGCACCGTGATTCGTCGTCCACTCTCGAAGCTCGACGCGCAGGGGCGCGAGCGGGATCTCGAAGGTGCGGGTCGGGCCTTCGACACGCCAGACGGCCGGAAGCTGATCGACGAGAATGGACGCGCGGCTCACGCCGTTACCGTCGGACTCTTCGATCGCGGACGCGACCGCATCGAGCTGACCGATGTATTGCGTCATCGTCAGCGGCTGCGTCGCAGCGTCGGGAGGAGTGGCGGCTACGGAGGCCGGCAGCAGCAGCAGCAGCGCCGCGAAGGCGCGGCAGATGTCGACGCCGTTCATGCCGGTGGCGACGCGACGACGGCGGTCCGATCGAGCTGCTGCATCATGTGCTCCAGATCGAACGCCTCCTTCCGGACGCGCTCGTCGTAATACACGAGCGTGAGGCCGATCGTCATGATCGGGCTGAGGATGGATTGCGTGACGAATGAGCCGAAGAGCACCACCGCCTGCGCCGTCCATGGGAGCGGCTGCCCGCGCGCCACACGCATCGTACCCGCCACCAGCGCCGCTGGCACCTGCCACACCATCGAGCCAATGACGAGCAGGATCACGAACAGAAAATAAATGAGAAAGATCCGTCCGCGGTCGCCGCGCGTGAGATCCGCGCTGCGCAACAGCGAGGCGGAGACGCCGTTCTGTTCCAGGATCGCCACAGGCACGGCGAGCGCGTATTTGAGCGCCTGCAGGATGCCGGGCACGATCAGTAGAAGCAGGCCCAGCGCCACTCTCACGCCCACGTTCAGGGTGATCACGATGAGCTCGCCGAGCTGGGATCGAATGCTGGCGAACGCCTCGCGGATGTTCGTGTCGCGCCCAAGTTGGATCTGCGACACGGCGATCACGGTCGCGCCGTTACTAAGCGTGGATGCGACAAGGTTGATGGCGATCGCAACCAGCGACAACAGCAGCAGGCGACCGACGCCCGGCTGGAAAAAGAGCCGCGAAAGCTGAAAGGCCAGCCCGAACAGGCTGGGCAACGCCGCGATGCCGACGAACATCACCAGGTGCCGGCGGTAGAGAACAAACGTGCGGTCGAGGAGCTCGCCGATCGTCAACGGTCTCAGCGTCTGCGTCACACCTATCCCTCCGATTCCGCCTGGGGTGGGCGCACAAGGGTAACAGAAGGGGCGCGGAATCGTTCCCGATATTTAACGTGGCTTTCGCTATGGTCCGCCGCTTGCACTCGCAGGGCGGGCGCGCCCCTCACAGGAGAAATACTCATGTTTTCACTCACGGTCGTCGACCACGTGCGTCTGGATTCGGAGCACATCGCCCGGAATTACACGGCCCACGCGCGGGCCGCCGAGCGGATCGTGGGCCTCGTGTTCACGGGCAGGATCATGATCACCGCACTGCTCGCCGTCGCGACCGCCGCGGCGACGGGGGCGCTCGTCTTTCAGGAACGCGGCTATCAGATTGCCGCTGTTGTGACGACGGCGCTGGCGCTGTTCGCGTTCGTCATGTACGTCGTGCTCGGGCTCGAGGCGCGTCTCTTCGCGCATCGGTCGTTCGCGCAGCGGCTCTGGCTCGTCTCAGAGCGATATCGATCGCTGCTGGCGGAGGTGCAGGAAGGCAGCGTGGACGCGCCGACGCTCCTGCGGCGCCGCGACGAATTGATTCGCGACGTCCACGCGATTTACGAGTTCGGCTTTGGCGCCGACCAGGCCGGCTACGAACGCCTCAGGCTCCCGGAACTGTCCGACCAGCGTGCGGCCTGAGAGCGACGCGTCCTCGCGCGTTCGGGCCGCCGACTCAGCTGAAGCGAGATTTCACAGAAATACCTCTTCACGCGGCTGCCGCGAACGCTGCTGCCATCGTCAATGTCATCGCTCTTGCATGGCGATGTACAGTTGAGATGAGCGGAGATCGCCGCAAGACATCATTCACGCCCACGCGCCGCAAGGCGCTGCACGAACGCTCCGGGAGCGGACTGCTCGTCGCTCTGCTCTTGATCGCCCTCGCCCTCATCTCCATCCGTGTCGAGTCGAGGGCCTCGGCAACGGACGTGAGCGCGGGCGCGAACCTCTTCCGTTCTGACTGCGCGGGATGCCACGGTCGGGATGCGACCGGCGCACGGGGCCCGGACTTGACGCGTGGCACATTCCGGCACGCGGGAGACGATGCCGCGCTGTTTCGTGTCATTGCCAGGGGCATTCCCGGCTCTCCGATGCCGGGCGCGTTGTCGATCCACTCCGAGCCAGACGTCTGGCAGCTGGTCGCCTATATCCGATCGCTGAACCACGCGCCAGACCTGTCAAGCCTCGAAGGCGATGCCGCCGCAGGGAAGCGCCTGTTCGAACAGCGCGGTGGCTGCCTCACCTGTCATCTCGTCGATGGACGGGGCGCGTGCCTCGGACCGGATTTGAGCGGCATCGGTCTCTCGCGAACGAAATCGGCGCTGCGGCTGTCGCTCGTGCGGCAAGCTCCCGACGTGGATCCGGCCTGGTGGTCGGTGCGTCTGGTCGACGCAACGGGACGTGTGTTCCAAGGCCGGCGCATGGATGAGGACACCTACTCCGTGCGGCTCCTGGACGCACGCGGTCAGCTCCGATCGTTCAAACGCGCCGCCGTGCGCTCGATCGAGCGGATCGAAGCGTCGACGATGCCTGCCTACGGCACGGCGCTGACGCGGACCGAGATTGACGATCTCGTCGCGTACTTGAGCACGCTCACGAGGCCGTGACATGCGCCGGTTCTGGTGGGTACTTGCCTGTGGAATCGCAGGCGCGGTGTGTGTCGCGTTGTTCGTGGCGGTCGCCGCCCGCGAGCGCCGCCGAGCGTTCGACGCGTCAGGGCCCATCGCACATCCGGTCACCTACGAGCGCCTTCGCGCGGCCGAGAGCGATCCGGCGAACTGGTTGACGTATTCCGGTCAGTACAGCGGTCAACGCTACAGCGCCCTCACATCCGTCACGCGGAGGAATGCGGCGCAACTGCAGATCAGATGGATCCATCAACTGCGCACAGCGGACACCGTGGAGACGACGCCGCTGGTCGTCGATGGGGTGATGTACCTGACCCGCGCGAATGATGTCGTCGCGCTCGACGCCGAGACCGGACGTCCGTACTGGACGTATACGTATCCGTTGCCGACCGAACTGGCGCTGTGCTGTGGACGGCAGAATCGAGGGCTGGCGATTCTGAACGGCCGGCTGTTCATGGCCACCCTCGACGCAAAGCTCGTTGCGCTCGATGCGGCCACGGGCATGGTGCTCTGGACGACCGTCATCGCCAATCCCCGCGAAGGGTACAGCAGCACGGGCGCGCCGCTGGTCGTCAAAGACAAAGTGATCACGGGGATTGCCGGCGGCGAGTTCGGCATTCGCGGCTTCATCGACGCGTACGATGCCGCGACCGGCACGCGCGTATGGCGCTTCGATACGGTGCCCGGTCCGGGAGCGCCCGGCCACGAGACATGGGCGGGCGACTCGTGGACAACCGGCGGCGCGCCTACGTGGATGACGGGCACGTACGATCCGGTGCTCAACCTGTTGTACTGGGGCGTCGGGAATCCGGGGTCCGACTGGAATGGATCTCAGCGCGGCGGCGATAATTTGTACAGCGATTCGGTCGTCGCGTTGGACCCCGATCGCGGCACGCTGCGGTGGCATTTTCAGTTCACGCCCCATGACGAGCACGATTGGGACGCCACACAGGTGCCCGTGCTCGTCGATGCTGTACGCAACGGGCGCATGCAGAAGCTGCTGTACACGGCGAACAGAAATGGATTCTTCTACGTGCTGGATCGTGAGAGCGGCGGGTTTCAATTCGCCCGCGAGTTTGCGCGGCAGACGTGGGCCGAAAGAATCGACGGGCGCGGCCGGCCGATTCTGAACCCCGGTGTCGCGCCCAGCCCGGAAGGCGTCTTCGTGGCGCCGTCCGCCAACGGCGCTTCGAATTGGTGGCCGCCTGCCTACAGTCCGGCGACCGGTCTCTTCTACGTGATGGCGTACGACGGCGGCGCCACCTTTTTCTCCGGCGAGAGTCCTCACGTAACCGGGGAGATGCTGCTCGGCGGCACGATCGGCGAGGAGGACCCGATTCCGGATGCCGTCAGTGCGGTCCGCGCGATCGATCCGCTGACTGGCATCCGCCGCTGGGAGTTTCCGGTCAAGCCGAAATCGATGTCCGGTCTGCTCGCAACCGCCGGCGGCCTGGTATTTGGCGGCACCATCGACGGCTACGTGTTCGCGTTGGACGCCGCGAAAGGCGTTGACCTGTGGCATCGCAGCGTCGGCGGCGCGGTGATCGCGGCGCCGATCACCTACTCGGTGCGTGACGTGCAATACGTGACGATCGCCGCAGGCGACACGATCATCACCTTCAGCCTCAACTGACGAGACGCTCGATCCAGCCCCGGTCCAGCTTGGAACTGTATTTCATCGATTCAGAGCCTGAGTAACGGTGTCGACGGGCTGATTCAGAAGGTCGTCCCGATGCCGGTCGTAAAGGAAAAATTGTTGCGCCGGCTCCCGGGCGCCGGGTTGGACAGATACAGATCGACGAAGCCTGTGTTGAGGGAAAAGCGATTGGTCAGCTTGACGTCGAGCGAGGTGCGGGCGTCGAGGTGGTACTGACCGACGATCGTGACGTTCGGGTACGCATTGGCGGTGTGGTCGATGCGCACGCGTGGCGTCACTTGGATGCGGAGCTTCTCGCCGATGAGGAGTTGTGCGGTCGGCTGGCCCGTCTGAGCGGTGCCGGACTGATCGGCGCTGGTCTGGTCGGCGCTTGTCGAGAACGACTCGCGGACGAACGTGAGCCCTCCGAACACACTGAGCGTGCCGCGCTTGGTCAGCGTCGTGTCGAATCCGCTCCCGCCGCCGTACGTTTGACGAAGCGTCAGTCCTTCCGTCCCGACGTGATCGAACTGCACGATGCCGAAGACGAACGCGCTGGGCGCGAACAGGAGGTCCTGGCGCACGCTCGTGCTGATCGTGTTCGACCCGATGGACGTGCCCGTCATGTCCGTCGCGTTCGACAGCAGCATCGTCAGGTGCGCATTGGTGCGCCAGTGGGAGGCGAAAATCGGCGCCGGCGGCCGTTCGCGCTTCGTGTCGACGCTGCTGCTGAGTGTATTGGTCTCTTGGTTGCCACGCTGGATGCTGTACCCGAGATTGGCGGTGCCGGTCCAATCCTGCCACGGGTGCGCGGTGTGGTCGACGAGCAATTGATATCGTTCGGCGGGCAGGATGACGTCGACCGACGGCGCGCCGATCATGTGAGTGACTCCGTCGTCGCCGATCACGCGCCAATTGCGTGAGGACTCGAGGGCGAGCTCGCCGCGGAGCGTGGACCCGCCGTGGACGACCACCGTCACGGGTTCCGTAATCGAGACGGCGCTCAGCTGCGCGACCGGAATCGTCAGGCTCCCCAGGCCGTCGGTCTGCAGGGTCAGATTGGTGCCGTGAACACTCTGAAAGGTTCCCGTGATTTGGTCGCCGTTTGTGAGAAACAGGGTGTCAGCCTCTGCGGATCGTCCGACGCTGACAAGCGTGAGCAGCGCACACGTCACCCGAGCAATGTTCATCACCCAGCCTTCTCGATTGTGGAGAGCGGCGCCGATGGTGCGACTGGCGGCGACCGCGCGTGTAACGTAGATGGGCAAAATAAGTGCCGCTCGGGCGATCCTCCCGCATCGGGTCGCAGAAGCTGAAGATGGGGTGGAGCCGGCTTCTGGCAGGACGCGCGGTCAGTGTCTCGCGTAATTATAGACTTGGTACTGCGGCTCTTCGGTCAAGCTGACATCCCGGAGGAATGTCCACGCCTGTCTGTTAATCTCATCCGCTCGTTGGTAGTAATTGTGATCGTGCCCGATGATCTCCGTGAGCGTCGCCGGGAAGCCGTGTGCGACGAGCAGATCACGCGCCTCACGTCCCGCGGTCACGGGAATCGTGGCGTCGGCCGTGCCATGAAAAAGGGCCACGGGAATTTTTCTGGGAGCGCTCAGCAGCTGGTCGCGGCTGGCGCGCTGCAGCGCGCTCGAGTGGACGGCGATGGCCGCAAAATACTGCGATTCCATCAGTCCCATCACCAACGCGAATCCGGCACCCGATGAGTGACCGAATAGATACATCCGCCGAACGTTCACGGCGTGCTTCGCCTTCACCGCCTCCACCAGGAAATAGAGAAACGCTGGACCGTCCTGCGGTAACTGCCAACCGCTTCGATCGGCGGCGTCTGGGCCGGCGACGATGATGTGTTCCTTTGACGCGATGTCGCGCCACGGTTCCACGAGCGAACGTCCATCGCGCCCGGAGCCATGCAGCACGATCAACAACGGAGCAGGCTCCGCGCCGACCGAATCGGGAACGAGTAGATAGTAGTGCCGCGTCTGCGCGCCGACGTCGACGGTTTCTTTGGTGATGCGATCGGCGGCTTGCGCGGTGGTTGAACTGATCGCCGCGCCAAGCAGCGTGGTGTAGACGAGAATCGGCGTCGTGAAACGAATGCGCATGCGTCTCCTCAGCCGCAAGTGTATGCCCAATACTGGCCGGTGTTCGAAACGGGACGCGCCGACGCGGCGCAGCCAGCTGCCGGGATGATCGGCGTGGACGCGAGCCAGGGCATCGGCCGCCTGCCGCTGCTGCGCGCGCTCAAACGCCACACGCCCTGGCCGGCCGTGGTCGCGTGGCGCCGCGCGAAGTGCCGGCTCAGTCGCCGCGATGCGGCGTCACAGATGACGATGTTCGGGATGCCGCGCGACGAAGTGCAGCACCTGGTGACCGCCTCTGGCGGGCGGATCGTCGATGTCCGCACGGATCTGAGCCACGGATGTGACAGAGCCGCCGGATTCGCATACTGGGTGACGCGGTGAACGGCCGGCCGGTTGACACTCACACCCGGTCAATGGAACATCTTGGCGGCCGTCATGACGAGCACCGACCTCTGGCGTTCCGATCGCGTGCGACTCTCGGTCCTGGCGATCGCGTGGCTGCTTTTCGTCGCCGCGGTGTACTGTCCTGACGTCGGCCGCGGTTTCGTCAAAGACGACTTCACCTGGATTCGGGCAGCCAAAACGGCAATCGCGAACCCCTCCACGATCGTGCGTCAGCGGGACGTCGGCTTCTATCGTCCTGCCATCACGCTGACGTTCCTGGCCGACTACGCGTGGCATGGATGGCATGCGCGCGGCTACGGTTGGACGAATCTCGCGCTGTGCGGATTGTGCGCGGCGGCGCTCGCCGGTCTGGCGCGCACGCTGGGACTCAGCCGGTGGGCGGCGGCGTTGTCGGCGTTCTTGTGGACGATTAATCCGCACGGCATCAACATGGCCGTCGTCTGGCTCAGTGGGCGTACCGCGTTGTGCTTGACGCTCTTTTGCGTATTGGCGGCCGTCGCGTTCGTACGCCGGTGGTACGTCGCGTCCGCTGTACTCATTGCGATGGCGCTCGCTTCCAAAGAAGAAGCCGTGGCGTTGCCCGCGATCCTCCTGCTGTGGGCGTGGCTCGCCGGAGACGGTCGATTGTCCTGGCGTGCGATCGGCGCTGCCTGCGTCCCGTTGTGCGGATACTTCCTGATGCGGAGCGTCACGCCCGCGCTGACACCGGCCACCGCGCCGCCTTTTTATCAGTTCACGACCGACCCGCTTCTTCTGCTTCGAAACATCGGCGAATACGTCGATCGGACGACCACGCTGGTGGCCGCGGTGGTCGCGATCGCCATGATCGTCTTTCGGATGCGCCCCTCCTTAAGCGGGCTGGACAGGCGGGTGGTGGCGATGATGGCGGCCTGGTGGGTCGGCATGCTGGCGATCACGGTGTGGCTCCCAGTGCGATCGAGTCTGTACGCGGTGTGTCCTTCTGTGGCGTCGGCCATCGTCGCCGCGATGCTGCTCGATCGCATGCGGGCGCACGCCACGAGAGGCCGGCAATGGTTCGAGCCAGTGCTCGCGACGCTCTTGGTCGCGGCCGTGCCGATCTATCAGTTGCGGAACGATAGGTGGGTGGAGGCCGCGCGCGTCTCGGCGCGCGCGCTCACGACAATCGGCGCCGACGCAGCCAGCCTGCCGCAGGCCGGCTCGATCGTGCTCGATGATGAGCCCGGCATTTCCTCGTTTCGTAATGCGTTCGGGGATCTCGCCGCCGCGGCCTTCCAGACGGCCTTCGACGCCGGGTGGAATGCCCGAATAGAGCCTCCCGATTCATCGTCGATCAACGCCGGTGCACACGGGGACGTTGCGGCAGAGTATCGGATGGAGCGCGGGCGAATCAGCCGTGTCGCTGCCCGTTGAGCGCTGCAGCAGGTGCAAAAGGGAACGGGTCTCCGTACAGTGCGCAGACCCGTCCCCGGTACGGAGCCCCGTCCCCCCTAAGCAGTCGATCCGCCGTTTGGATGTTGATCCTCGTGGGCGCCGTTGCCGCGTGGATGGACTGCGCCCGTCTTCATTACCTTCAGAACGCGGACTCCGTTCTCCCGGTTCTGGTCAGCATCCAACACTGGAGCCTTTTCTTCTGGTGGGAAGATCGGTTTGGGATGCTCGTGCCGCTGTTGGCGACGCCATTCCATGATCCATTCGTCAACTTGCTCGTGCAGGGCTGGCTGACCACCTTCGCGGCGCTCGTCGCGCCGTTCCTCGTGGCTCGTTACGTCGGTGCCGATCGGTACTGGATTGCAGCGGGCTCGCTGGCGAACGCGTGTTTGTTGCTGGTCGCGGCACCACTGGTTCAATTCGACTGGCTGATCACCCAGCCATACGCGCTGTCGATGAGCCTGGCTGTGGCCGGCTTGCTCCTCGCCGACCGATTTGGGAAATCCCGTACGGCAGCCTTCGTCGCACCGCTCCTGATGCTCGCGGCGCACTGGGTGAACCTCGCCGTGTGCGTCATGCTCGTGCCCCTCATTCTGGCTCGCGGTCGCGCAACACTACAGCAGGTGTCACTCACCGCTGCTGGCGTAGCGGGCGGAACGCTAATCAAGCGCTGGTCTACCGCGCCGGAGACGACAACGAGGATTCTCCCCGTTGTTGAGTGGCCGCACGGGTGGGTTCAACTGCTGCGCACCACGTTCGCCAGCATCGCACATCCATGGGGATTGGTCGCCTTCGTGTCGCTCGCCCTGATCGGCGCGCTCGTGCTCTCGCGCCGTGCGCCGTGGGACGAATCGATCAAAGGGGCAGTGATCGCGTTCGCCTCCGCGTGCAGTTACTGGCTGGTGATCGGTACGTTCGAGCACGTGCAGCGCAACGACTACAACGCCCGATATGTGTTTCCGAGCGTGTTGTTGTTCGCCGTGGGGATGGCGCTGCTCGTTGTCGCGGCCAGCTGCCGTCCGAAAGTCGTAGCGGTGATCGCTTCCCTCGTTTTTGTCGTCAGCGCCGGCGTCAGCTACGGCGCGCCCTCGTTGAAACGACTCAGAAAAAACATGGACCGGACCATCGGTGTGCTCACCCCCGACATGATGGCGGCCGACGCCACGGTGTTGGCGGGGGATTACTGGACGGTGTGGCCAGCGGTTTTCCACGCCAACATGGTCCTCTATGAGCGCACAGGGCACGTCGGTGTCTTCGGGTTGACCTATCGTTCCAATCAAACTAACGAGATGTGGCTGAAACGCATGAAGACCGATCCCCTGGTGCTCGTGGCTCCTCGATCTGACGCGAGCTCGGCGATCTGGATCAGTCGTCTTGGCGTGCCGGTTACGTTCGTCAACGACGAAGGTCCGCTGGGCGTTTACCTGGTCGGCACACGTCGGGATTAACTGAAAGCCGACCACGAAGGCGCGAGGGCCACGAAGGATCTGCTCGCGCGACCCTCGAGTACGAGGACCACTACGACGAACCGAAACGCTATGGGCCGAGGCGGCCCGCGTCGCGCACCGCGCCCAGAGCCGCTGGCCCGACAGGCTCGCCTGAGGTGTAGCGCGACCGGAGGTCAGCCTTCGTCGGTGCCGAACATACCGTTGACCCACGAGAAGGCCAGCGTACCCGCGCCGATCACGGCGCAGGTGGCGACGGTGCGCCACAGCGCGTCGGTGCCGGTGAACTGCCAAATTGCGAGGATCGACGCGACGACGGCGATCAGCAGGCAGGCGGTGGTCGTCCAGAACGCAAACCGCCAAATCATCGTCGGATTGAGAAAGCCGCGTTTTTTCATGCGAGGCGCCGCCCTGTTCGCGTCAGTCGCCCTCGACCAGGGGAACCGACGAGACGCATGATACAGCGGTGTGCGCCTGAAGCCGGACACCACGTCAACGCCGTGGACCAGCTGGCGCCTATCTCATGGCACCTCACCTCGGCGGTTCACCGGCAGCGCCGCCGAAAGTCAAAGCCGACGTCCCGAATAGCGACATTCCCTGTCCTCAGCTGCTACGGGATTGTCGAGCGGCACCGGAACGCCAGAGCGCATTTCGCCCCGCATCTTTCGTGTCGCGCCGCGATGCCAACACAAAGGACACAAAGGACACGAAGGAAACCAGGCAGTATCCCCTTCATGTCCTCGTGTCCTCAGTGTTGATTCAGAGTGTTACGAAAATCAACAGAAGACGGCTATAGGTCAAAGACAGACGGGCTTTGGATTGCACATCTCGCGTCGGACGGAGGTCACATGAACGCACCAACTACTTTCGAGAACGTGGTTGTGACCGACCGTCCAACGGTGTTGCTCATCGATAATCAGGACCTGGTGCGCCTCGGCATCCGCTGCCTGCTCGAGTCGCACGACTTCCCGGTGCTCGGCGCCGCACCTCACGCCGAAGCCGTCAAGTTGGCGGGTGAGCTGCAGCCGGCGGTGATCATCCTGGACCCCGACACCGGCAGCGACATCGCGCTGGACCTCATCGCCGACGTGCTGGAGGTGGCGGCGCGCTCGCGAATCCTCGTGCTCACGTCACAGCGCGATCCCACGCTGTGCGCCCGCTCGATGATGCTCGGCGCGGCCGGGATGATGTACAAGCACGAACCGGCGGACGTCCTCTTCAAAGCCATCGGCCGCCTGCAGGCGGGTGAAGTCTGGCTGGATCGCACGAGGACGGCCGGTGTGCTCATGCAGATGGTCCGGCGGCGGCGCGAGATCGATTCAAGCGAAGCGAAGATCGAGACACTCACCAAGCGCGAGCGCGAAGTCGTCGCCGTCATCTGCGAGGGCTTGCGGAATAAACAGATAGCCGACCGTCTGTGCATCAGTGAGGCGACCGCACGCAATCACCTGACGTCGATTCTGGACAAGCTCGGCCTCGCAAGCCGATTCGACCTCGCCGTCTTTGCGTTTCGTCACGGGTTGGTGAACGGGGTGACGGACCGTTTGGTGTAGCGGAGGAGATGTTCGTGGCGCCGGTGTCGGGTTGTGAAGTCTCAGTCGCTTGACACGAGGCGGATGATGACGGTCCGCCGGTAATTGACCGCAACGCCGTTCTTCATGGCGGGCCGGTACTTCCACCCTTTCGCGGCTTGAGCAAGCGCGGCGTCGTACCGCGGATCGACGGACGTCGTGATGACCGCGTCCTGAACGTCACCCGTCGGCCCGATCAACAGATCCAGACTCCCTTGCCGCACGTTGGCGGACCCTGCAGCCAGCGCTCGTCGAGGCGGTGGCCGCCATGGAGGCATATCTTGTCGAATCGGTACAGGAGGCGCCACGTCCTGATCGAGGCTGGTGAACACGTGGTTCGCGGCGCCCGTACGGTCAGGTGATGCCTCTGCCGCTCGTGCGCGACTGAGCTCGAGGAACCCGCTGGCGAGTGTCGAGAGATCGCCGATCCCATCGCGCTCGCTGCGAGCGACGCTCGAGCCGAGTTGGACGACCCGTTCGAATCCGCTGGCCGCCTCGACGAATTGCCGGTTGTCGAACAGCGTCTTGGCGGCCGCATATTGCTCCTGGATCAGTGCTGGAACGATCCGCGCGCGCACGCGCTCGAATACGGTGAGGAGCCGCGGCGGCACTTCCGGCGCCGGTTGATGAAGCGGATTCGCCGAGAGGATCTGCTCGACCGTCTTCTCTGCATCACTCTGCCGATCGAGCGCGAGCTGGCACAGCGCCCGGTATTGCAGCAGCAGCTGGTGTTGCTCGCCACGCATGATGGGGGTGTCCTCGGCAGCCTCGAGCGCGCGCATGGCGTCCTCGTAGGACGCGCCTTCGTACAGGGCTCGAATGCGTTGGAGGTCGGGCGGCGGTTGCGCGATCGCGGGGCCGGCGAACACGCTCGCGACAACGAGCGCGGCGATCGGTCGCGAGATGCGGCCGGCGATCGGTCGCAGGAACCGGGAGTCCATCACTTCCGCAAGTCCACGCTGAGACGGGTGGGTTCACCAGCCGCGACGGTGATGCTGCGGCTCTGCTCGCCGAACTGCGGATGACGAAACACGACCTCGTGGGCGCCGACGGCGATCGGCACCTGGCCCAGCGGAGTCTCACCAAGCCTGCGGCCGTCGATGAAGACTTCCGCCCACGGCAAGGCATTCAACGACACGCTGCCCATCGGAACGGCGGCCGGAATCTTCACCGCTTTATCCGACTCTACCTGCACCGATTCCACGGCGCTGTAATTGAGCGACCTGTTCACCAGCTCGAGGCGATGTGGGCCTGGCGGCAGCATCACCTCTGCGCTGTTGGTCCCGGCGAACCGTCCGTTTTCAAAGATCTGGACGTCGAAGGGCAGCGCGACGGCCACTCTTCCGGGGGCCGCCAACGGTTGCACGGAGGGAGGCTTGGACGGGGCGACGGTCCGAGCGGGCCACCGCTGTGCGGGCCAGGAGACGACGAAGGTCGCGATCGAGCCCGCCGCAATGGAGACACGCTCGGAGGCCACAGCCGAATTCGTGACGACTCTGACCTCGTGCGCCCCGGGCGTCAGATCGGCGATCGAAAGCGGAGCTGTACCGCGCGCCACGCCATCCAGCCAGACCCGGGCACCGGCGGGACCTGGCACTGTGAGACTTCCGCCGACGGGGCGGCGAGTCTCTGCAGCTGGTTCAGCGATGGACGCCGAAGGCAGGGTGGCGTCGACGGCCGCAGTGGGTGTGCCACTCGCAGCTCTTATCTCGCGGCGCGAGGTGGCGGAACCCTGGCTGAGCAGGGCGATCACGCCGATCGTGCAAGTGGCAGCGACCCGTAGTCCCGCCTTGCGCCATCGTGCTGTTCCGGTGCTGCCTCTGTTGTCTGGAGCTGCCGCCGGCTGACGAGGAGAAACCGCGGCGTGGCTGGAATAGGTGGCGTCGCCGACCATGAATTCCATCGCGGCTCGCGATGCGTCCCGGTCGCCGCCGGCGATGCTGATGGACTCGGGCGGAGGCCATTCGAATTGGCGGCCGGGCTCAGTGTTGTTGTGGCTCGTTCGCCCATCCATAAAGGCTCCCGATGCGGGAACGATTCAGGTGTGTCGGGCGGTCGATCGGTCGGAGCGGGCGTGACGCGGCGGCCGTGTCTGCGGCGGCATCGTACCCAAACGCGCCGGCGGGGTGCTGAGATCAGAGATTCATTTTTGGCAGCCGCGATGTACTACGTGCGTGTGGGATTCGGGATCGCCCCACACGGCGGGGGGCACGGAGGCTCAGGCTAATCCTTCGACCCCCACACGGCGGGGCAGGCAAGCTCAGGACAGGTCCTTCGACCCCCACACGGCGGGGCAGGCAAGCTCAGGACAGGTCCTTCGACCCCCACACGGCGGGGCAGGCAAGCTCAGGACAGGTCCTTCGACCCCCACACGGCGGGGCAGGCAAGCTCAGGACAGGTCCTTCGCCCCCCACACGGCGGGGGCAAGCAGGCTCAGGACAGGTCCTTCGACCCCCACACGGCGGGGGCAAGCGAGCTCAGGACATCCTTCGACAGGCTCAGGACAGGGGGTGGGGCATGGGACTAGTGATTGTCCGATTGGCGCTCCTGCGAGCGGTGTTCGGCGATCCACTGACCGCTGATGGTGCCCATGTCGTCACGCTCGTGCCCGACGCGGAGGAACGTCCACACGGCAACGGCGACCACCGCGATCCCGCCGGCGGCCAACCATACAAGACTCGACATTGGACTTATCCTTCCGGACTGAGTGCGGCGCGATGGCGCGCCACACATGCGGTCATGCCGCGTACGGTCCAGTGTACCAGTTGCCGGAAAGCCGTGCGTCGCAATCTGTGATTACTTCCTGGACATCTGCGGTGCACGATCGAGCAGGACCACTTCTTCGCCTTCGATCTTCAGCGGCGTGTTCGCCGATTCGCCCTTGATGATCTGCAGGAGCCGCGCGCCTTCGCCGGCCGACGGATCCAGCATCATCACGTCGTTGTGGGCGTCGCGCGTCACCGGTACGAACGCCACGCGCCGCACTTTCTTGTCCTGGACGATGGCGTGGACGACGAGGCCGTCCTTCGACTTCTCGTATCCCGGCTGATCGAACGCCGAGTGTCCGATCGCGTAGAGAATCGGCTTGCCGTTGTACACCTCGACGCCCTGCACGGTGTGCGTGCCGTGGCCGTAGACGAGATCGGCGCCCGCGTCGAGCGCCAGATGCGCGAACGCCTTCTGGTACTCCTCGGAGTGATGCGGATCGCGTTTGGGCGCGCCGTGATCGACGGGCGGCGGCGCGACGAACTGCGTTGCCGTCGCCCCGTCGCGGTTGTGGTGCGAGACGACGACGATGTCGACCTGGGCGCGGAGGCGGCGGATGTCGTCCTTCACGCGCGCCACGTCGGCCGGATCGATCGTCACGCCGTCGCGCGACGCGATCTTCGCGATGCCAGGCTCGGTGTCGGTCGCGATCTGCTCGTTGTCCTGGTACCAGCGCGCCGTGTACTGCAGGAACCCGATCTTCACGCCCTTGCGCTCGACGATGGCCGGCTTGTGCGCTTCGGTGATGTTCGAGCCGGCGCCCGTATGAATGATGCCGTTCGCGTCGAGCACGCCGAGGCTCTTCATGATGTTGGCGCGGTCGTAGGCGACGTTGTTCGCGACGCCGACGACCTGGACGTTCCACGCCGTGAGCGCTTTCACGCCGTCAGGACCGGGATGCTGCCAGCCTCGCTTGTCCGGAATGTCGACGGTGGGGCCCTGCGGTTTCACGAGCACCCCTTCGAGGTTGGCGTAGACGAGGTCGGCGCGCTTCAGCGTGTCGCCGATGTGCACGAAGGCGGTGGTGGGATCGGCGCGGAGCTGGATGTCGATGTCGCCGATGATCAGCATCGACACGATCTTGTCGCCCGAGGGGCCGCTCCATTTCCAGGCCGTGTCGGCCGCTCCCACGACCGTCGCGAGGCCCAGCACCGCAATCGCCACTCTCGGGGCGCTCATCTTTTTCATCTGCGTCCTCCTCCCGCCTATACTATCGGCGTGACTCTGAAGCCCACTGTCGGCGTCATCTTACTGCTTGCGAGCCTTGGCGCGACGGCTGCCGCCCCGGACGACCTGCAGACGTGGAAAGGGCGCATCAGCGACAGCATCTGCGGCGTCAAGCACGAGCCGGTCGAAGGGGTGCCGATGACCGACAAGGAGTGCACGCTGGCCACGGTGCGCGGCGGCTCCAAGTTCGTCTTCGTGCTGGACGAACAGGTGTACCCGATTGCCAACCAGGATCAGCCCGACCTCGTGACATTTGCCGGCGACACGGTGAAGCTGACCGGCCGGATGAAGGACAAGGTCATCACCGTCACGAAGATCGAAGCGGCGGACAAGACGCCGCGCTGAGGGCGCTCGGCTAAAGCCTTCGCGCTACACCGACGTGGAAAAGGGGCCGTACCCCTTTTTCCGAGGGCAGGCCTGGAAAAGGGGTACGGCCCCTTTTCGCGCTACCCGACGGTGAACGGCACGCTCGCGCCCGTAGCGCCCCACTGGACGTGCAGCGTGCCACCGCTGGCGGTGTTGTCGATCGCGATCGTGAGCTGGGCCACCGGGGTCGTCAGCGTCTCGACCTTCATCGGCGTCCGCCCGAGGTCCTGCCCGGCCGGATACGGAATGCCCCACTGGCCGGTCTTCTTGCTGATGACCAGCTGCCATTCCTTCTCGCCGGGAACGGTGTAGATCGTGTACGTCCCCGCGGGCACCGCCAGCGTCCCGACCTTCAGCGGCTTATCAGTCGTGATCGTCGTCGCCTGATCGGAGCCGGTGCGCCATTCAGTGCCATACGGCGCGACCTCTTTGAGCGCGCGCCCCTTCACGAACGGCCGGCCTGTACTCAATCGAGATGCTGGCGCCGTGAATCGTCCACTCGGTGCGGACGTGCGGCGAGCCGCCGCCACCGGCAGCCAGCGGTGTCGTTTTCTGCGCCTCGAGCGCCGTGCCGAACGCCGCCGCCATCAGGGCTGCGGTCAGGATGAACAACGAACGTCTCATGAGTGTCCTCGTCAGTGGGTGGATGCGTTCATTCGCGTGAAGATCGCGTCGAGCTCGGCGCGCGACGCCTGGCTCGATTGTGCGGCGAAACCGTAGGCGATTTCCAGATCGCCGGCGCCCAGCCTGGCGAACACGGCGTCGGCGAAGTCGTCGACCGGCGCGCCGAACGTGTGAAGTCCGACGCCGCCGAGATCGGTGTTGACCGCCGGCGGAATGATTTCGATGACCGCGACCGGTGTGTGGGCGAGCTGCTGACGCAGCGACAGCGTCAAGGAATGCAGCGCGGCCTTGGTGGCCGAGTACACCGGTGCGGCGGTCAGCGGCGTGAACGACAGTCCAGACGTGACGTTGAGGATCGCCGGCCGCGGCTGCTGCGCCAGGTGCGGCAGGAACAGCATCGACAGGTGAAGCGGCGCCTCGAAGTTGATCGCAATCTCCTGCCGCACGTCGTTCCAGTTCGCCGGTTCGGTCAGCTGAACACGTCGCTGAATCCCGGCGTTGTTCACCAGCACGTCGATCTCGGGATGCGTTGCCGTCGCCCATGCGCACAGCGCCTCGCGGCCAGCCGCCGTTTCGACGTCGCCGGCGTGGGTGATGAGGCCCGGATGGGCCGCCGCCGCGGCGGCCAGCGCCTGCACGCGGCGTCCGCACGCGATCACGCGGCTGCCGGCGCGCAGAAACCGCGCTGCGAGCGCGAGGCCGATGCCGGACGCGCCCCCCGTGATGAGGAGGGTATGGCCGTTCAGTTCCATTCCGTCAGAATACCCTGGCCCGGTGCGTCAGGTACAATTGCGCCGTGCCCCGACCACAGCTGATGCGGTACGCGCGCGCCGCGCTGGCGCTCTGGTGCGCGCTCGTCACCTTCGACTGCGCCGGCGCCAAGACGACGAAGCCGGCGCGGCGGTCGGCGCAGCGCGTGTTCGTGATCGGCTTCGACGGCATGGATCCGACGCTGGCGCGCAAGTGGATGGACGAAGGGAAACTGCCGAACCTGAAGCGGCTGGCCGAGGAAGGCACCTTCAAGACGCTCGGCTCGACGCAGCCGTCGGAGTCGCCGACTGCGTGGTCCAGCTTTGCGACGGGCGTGAATCCAGGGAAGCACAACATCTACGATTTTCTGATCCGCGATCTGAACACGTATTTCCCCGACTTCAACATGGTGCGGAAAGATCCACCCGAGTTCTTGTGGGGGATGATTCCGATCAAGCGGCCGCGGGTCGAATCGACGCGCGGCGGCACGTCGTTCTGGGTGTATGCGGGACGCGACGGCATCAAGAGCACGGTGCTGACGGTGCCGGTGACGTTTCCGCCGGAAGAAATCGAGCACGGCGCGATGCTCGCCGGGCTGCCGACGCCCGACCTTCGCGGGACGCTCGGCACGTACTACTACTGGGCCACCGACCTGAGCCGGTACGAGGAAGGCAACACCGAGTTCGGCGGCATACTCAAGCGGCTCGTGTTCGAGGACGAGGAGGCGCAGACGGAGCTGGTGGGGCCGCCGAATCCGATCGTGCGGCAGCAGCTGCGCGAGGCGCGCGCGAAGACGCCGCTGACCGACGCGGATCGCACGCGGATCGCCGAGCTCGAGGCGCGCGAAGACATCCGCCTGCCGGTGGACGTGCGCTGGGACAAGAGCGGCAAGGCGGTGACCGTCGGCATCGACGGGAAGACGGTCCATCTGCGGGAAGGCGAGTGGAGCGGCTGGGTCGATCTCACCTTCAAGGTCAACGTCATGCTGCGGCTGCACGGCATGACGCAGTTTTATCTGATCCGATCGGGCCCGGAGCTGCAGCTCTACGCGTCGCCGGTCAACATGGATCCGCGCGATCCGCCGATTCCAATCTCCACGCCGGACGGTTTTGCGAATCAGCTCGCGTCCGATCTCGGCGTCTATCGGACGCTCGGCTGGGCGGAATCGACCGACAAGCCGTTGAACGACGACCGTGTGGGCGAGCAGGCGTTCCTGGACGATTCCAATCGGGCGATGGATGATCGCGAACGGGTGATCTTCAAGAGTCTCGAGCACGACGACTGGGATCTGTTCGTCGCCGCGATCGAGACCACCGATCGCATCTCGCACATGATGTGGCGCCTGATCGATCCGACGCATCCGATGTACGACGCGCCGCTGGCGGCCAAGTACGGCGACTCGATCGAGAAAATCTATCGGCGCGCCGACGACCTGGTCGGGCGGCTGCGCGCGAAAGTGCCGAAGGAGGCCGTGTTCATCGTGATGTCCGACCACGGCTTCCACTCGTTCCGTCGCGGCGTCAATCTCAACACGTGGCTCGTGCAGAATGGCTACATGGCCTTCGAAGGCCAGAGCGAGAAGAAGACGCTGGCGGATCTGTTCGGGCGCGGCAAGTTCTTTCAGGGCGTCGACTGGAAGCGCACCAAGGTGTACGCGGTGGGTCTGGGACAAATCTACTTCAACATGAAGGGACGGGAAGGCCAGGGGATTGTGTCCGAAGGCGCGGAGTACACCGCCCTGCAGAACGAGATGCGCGCGAAGCTCGTGACGCTGCTCGATCCGAAGAACGGCCAGCGTGTGTTTCGCGACATCTACCGCCGGGACGACATCTATCACGGCGAGTATCTGCGGAATGCGCCGGACCTTCAGGTCGGCTTCAACGACGGGTATCGCGTGGGCTGGCAGGATACGCTCGGCGGCGTCTCGCAGGCGGTGATCGAGGACAACAACCGCAAGTGGAGCGGCGATCACTGCGCGACGGCGACGGAGATCAGCGGCGGCGTCCTCTTCATGAACCGCCGGATCGCCGGCGACGCGCCGAACATCATGGACCTGTCGCCGACCATCCTGAAGCTGCTCGGGGTCCCGCTGCCGGCCGATCTCGACGGCAAGCCGCTGATGTAATGCCTATGCTGGCCCCTCGCTCCGGAGAGTCGTATTCGGCCGCGCGGACGATCGCGCCGCGCGTCCACGCGCATTTTGCCCGGCACATCGCCGCCGCGCGCGATCGCTCGCCGTTGTCGCCGCTCGCGTCGCTGCCGGCGTTTGAAGCGATCGAGACGATCATCGACGCGGCATTCTGGGCCAGCCTGCGGCGCGAAGAAGGCTTCGTGCCGCGCATCTCGCTGGCGTACGTCGCGCCGGAACAGACGCAGCGTCCGCTCATCTTCGAGCGGCCGCTGTCGCTCAGCGCGCCCGGCCTCGCGCGCCTCGCGCCGGCCGTCGAGCGGGCCGGCATTCATCTCGGCGTGTGGCCCGACGGCGACGCGCTCCGCGTCTGGGGCACGACCCGGACCGTGCCGACCTTCTGCTTCGTCCTCGAGGTGGCGGCGCCGGGACTGCTCGTCATCAAACACCATCGCGGCGAGGAGAGCGGCAAGTTCGTGAACGTGGCCGTGCTCGAAGGCGATCAGATCAAGGTCGTGGATGAGCACGCCTCGAGCCTGCCGGATTGTCCGGAGCTGCTGACGTCGCTGCTCGGCTTCGATTCGCCTGCGGCGTGGGCGAACTCTGTCAACGTGCTCGTGCAGCTGGCGGTGTCCATGCGCGCGCACGGGCGCGGCGGCGCGCTCCTCGTCGTGCCGGCCCACACCGCGAACTGGCGTGAGTCCATCGTGCACCCGATCACATACGCGGTGTCGCCGGTGTATTCGGTGCTGGTGGATCTGATGCGCGAAACGGAGGACGAGCGCCGCAGCCCCTGGTGGCAGGAGGCATGGGGACGCGCCGTAGATGCAATCGCCGGGCTGACCGCCGTGGACGGCGCGACGATGATCACCGATACGTACGAGCTGCTCGGCTTCGGTGCGAAGATTGCGCGCCGGAAAGGATCGGCGCAGGTCGAGCAGGTGACCGTGACCGAACCGATTGAGGGGGGCGTAGCGGCGATTGTCCACCCCACCCAGCTTGGCGGCACCCGCCATTTGTCGGCGGCGCAGTTCGTCCAGGATCAACACGATGCCGTCGCGCTCGTCGCGTCGCAGGATGGAATCTTCACGATCTTCGCGTGGTCGCCGTGCGAGGAGATGGTGCACGCGCACCGCGTCGAAGCGCTGCTGCTGTAAATCGCTCAATCACGAAGGCACGAAGGCCACGAAGTCACCAACATTCATCAAATCAAGAAAAAGCCTTCGTGTTCCTCGTGTCTTCTTGTTCCAAGCCTAGAAGCTGAAAAACAGTAGCAGGTCGATGCCGGCGCGCTCGACGAGGCGGAAGGGAGACAGCGTGCTCAGCGACTGCGCGTCGGAGAATGTCGCGCGCAGTCGAAGCAGGCGCGACAGCGAGTATTCGAGCGCGACCTCGTCGTACGGATCGGTGCCGAACTGGCGGCTGAAGCGCGCGACGAGCCCGGGCGCGATCTGGTTGCCGACGGTAATCTTCGGGCCGGTTTCCAGCTCGCCGGCGGTCTGAAGCTCCAGGATGTCCAGTCCGAGCTGGCTTTGCAGCGCGTTGACAATCGGTGCGGCGATGAATCCGGCCGCCAGCGTGCCGGCGCGCACCGCCAGGTTCTGCTGCTGCGAGGCCGATAGCTCGTTGACCGGCGTGCCGAACACGATCATTGCGAGGATGTCGGACTGGTCGAGCGGCGGCGTGCTCGTGAGATGCAGCTCCGGCTCGCGCAGCGGGCCGGTGATGCTGACCCGCGCTTCGACACCGGCGATCGTCTGCGTCACCGCGACGTCCAACTCCGGATTCACGTCTCCGCGGAAGTTGATCGAGCTCGTCGGATCGATGTCGAACGGCCGCCCCTGAAAGCTGTAGCGTCCGCTCACCGAGTCGAACGAACCGGTTACCGACAGCGCCTCTCCCGCGTCCTTGAACAGATAGAGATCGCCGGCGACTTTCAGGTTGATCTTGCCGAGCCCGATCGGCGTGCCGTTGGCCACCTGCACGTTGTCGCCGGTCAGCTTCAGCGTGTCCGGGACGTGCAGCGCGATGCCGAACGCGAGGCGCTGCCACGGGTTCAACGCCGCGACGGCATCGATCTCGGCCGGCGTCGTCGCGGGCTGCGTGGCGGGCTGCGTCGCGTACGGCCGCGACAGCGCCTGTTCGAGAATCTGGTCCACTTTGAGCTCGCCGCTGCTGATGGTGAGATCGCCGGCAATCTGAGGCGACTCGAAGCGGCCGCGCAAACGCAGCTTCGCATCGATGTCCACTTTGCCGAATTCGTTCCGGACGACCTCGAAGTGACGCGCGTCGGCGTCGATTTCCAGATCGCCGACCTTCAACTCATGCGTGCCGAGGCTGCCGTGCAGGTCGAGCCGGTCGCCGCTGCTGTCTTCGACGTGCAGCGCGCTCACCGTCATCCGCTCGGGCGCGAGCTGCAGCGACGCGCGTCCGTTCTTGTAGCGCGATCCGCTCGCGGCCACCAGAAATCCGGCGCCCGCGATCTCCACCGTCCCCTGCGCGTGCGGGTCGCGGCTCGTGCCAACCGCGTTCACGTCGAGCCGCATCGTGCCGGTGATGTTGCGCAGGACGCTGGTGATGCTCTCGAGCAGCCCGAGGTTGATGTCGCTCGATTTCACGACGACGTTGATTGGACGCTCTGGCATGGCGGGCCGGAACAGCGCGAGTGGAACCGTGCCGTCCGCGGTGATCCACGCGCCCGGCGCCTGATCGAGGCGGAGGCCGATGGTGAAGATACCGCCGCTGTAGTCCACTTTTCCGGCGAGCTGCTGATAGGACACGCGCTGCACGCGCCCGTTCGTGATCGCCAGGCGGCCGGTGACGATCGGCGTCTGTCGCGTGCCGCTGATCGTCGCGTCGATGTCCATCAGGCCGTCGTACCGTGCCGGCTGCGCGAATGCAGTCGCGTAGGTGTCCAGCCGCACATGCGTGCCGGTCACCTTCAATGCGCCCGTCCCATCGTCGCGCCACGTGCCCGAAAGCTCGAGGCGCTGATCGCGGGCGGCGCCGCCGAGAAACAGCAGCGGCTGCACGTCCACGCCGCGATCGGTCCAGGCGATGACGGGCAGCGTCTCTTCGTGGAACAGCTGCCACGGCGCATTGCCGAACATGAGCGTGAGGGCCGAGAGCTCCGCTTCACGGCGATCTGCGTGAAGGAGGATGTCGCCTTTCAGCCCTCCGGTGCGCCCCTGGGCCTGCGCGAGCTGCACGTCAAATCCGATGCGCCCGGCCTCCATCGTCACGGACCCGGAGGCTTGCTGCAGCGCCTGCCGGAAGAGCGTCGGAAACGACGCGCGTGCCGTGACGTGCGCGCTGGCCTGCCCGATCGCGCCGGAAGGAATCGTGACGTCGTATTGACCATTGACTGCGAGGGCGTCGATGCCGGCGGCGTTGAGATCGCTGATCGACGCATCGCCGGCGAGGCGCAGGGCGGAATAGGGGCCGCTCAGTTGACCTTTCGTTGCGGCGAGACCATGCACGGGGGAAGGGCCGGACACTACCGGAGCCTGGTCGTCGGAGGACGCTGGAGCCGCGTTGGTGGAGGACGCCGGAGTCTGGAGGCCGGAAATGATCAGAGGCGGGCCCGTCACGGTGTTGAGCTGTCCGAGATCCAGTTTGGCCACGTCGTAGTCGAGCGCCGTCGCCCCTGCGCCGCCGAACGCCACCGCGCCGGTCGCGTGGCCGGCAATCGCGGGGCCCTGCACGTCGATCTGCGTGACATGCAAGACGCTGTCGCGCAGCGTGCCGTCGAACGTGGCGCGATCGATCGGTACGCCCCGCACAGCGGACGCGCGGAGCGCGGCGGTGCCGGCGATCTCGTAATCGGCGAGCCCCGGCGTCCCGGTCAGCAGATCGCGCACCGTGGTCCGCATGTTCGCCGATCCGCTGATCGTCGCCTCGAACTGAGGATCGTCGAGCGCCACCGCCGGATTGATCCGCGCGAATCGGCCGTTGTACGACGCGCTCAGCGTGCCGCCGGCGATGCCGACGCTGACGTCGGCGTCGGCGAGCGTGCCGTGAAACATCCGCGCGCGCGTCAGCCGTCCGCCGCCCGTCAACGTAAGTGTCTGGCGATCCGTCCCGGAGCCCTGGACGTAAAAGTGACCGGACACGATGCCCGCATAGCGCGGCGCCTGCATCCACGCAATGCCGAGCCCCTGGCCGAACCGGTGCATGTTGACGCCGTTCACAATGCCCTCGCCGGCATAGGCCAGCGGCGTCGCACGCGTGTCGATCGAGCCGGTCGTGCCGGCGCCGACGCTCGCGCCGAGAAATCCGGAGGACTGAAACTCGGCGCGGCCCGCGATGAACGGCTCGGCGAATTGGCCGGTGACGTCGTACCTGAAGGTGAGAGCGCTCTCGACGTGCGGGACGGGCACTTGGGAGGGGACCCTGCGCAGATCGATGCCATTCACTGCGCCCTGAAAGCGAAATGGAAAGGGTGCGTCGAGGCCGATCGTGCTGCCGGCGAGCGCGGTGACGCTCGCGCCGTACGCCACCGCGGTCGCCTCCGCAATCTGCACCTCGGTCGCGGTGAGCCGCCCGCGCGCGCGTACGTTGTCGCCGCCATATCCGGCAAACGCCGCGTGCGGGCCGTCGAAGGCATAGACGCCGCGCGGAAAATGACGCCCGAGATCGAGATCCAGATCGAACGTCACGCGGCCTGAAATGTCCGACACTTTGTCGGGCCGATCGAGCCAGCGCGCCAGGTTGATGCGTCCGACCGTGAGCGTGCCGGCGCCGTGCCAACCCGGAATCGTCGTATCGAGCACCAGACGGCCATTCACCGATCCGCCAGTGCCATCCAACCGAAGATCGGTCGCGAGATGGGCGAGCGGACCCTGGAGTCGCGTGTCGAATGACGCATCGACGGCGATGCGCTTGAGGCCGTGCAGAATGCCCGCCCATTCCTGAAACACGAAGCGCGGGGCGTGGACCCGCAGATCGAGCACCGTCGGTTGATCGCTCTTCCGCACCTGTCCATCGAGGGTGAACGTGGTGGTCGGCGTCTGGACGAAGAGCTCGTCGAAGTGCCACCCGCCGTCGCCGTTCCCGAAGCCTCCGGAGAGCTTGGTCACCGTGAGGTCTGGCGCGCGTCCGACAAACGCGGCGTTGGTGAATCGCAAGGTCCAATTGACGGGATGATAGGTGTACGCGAGCGTGGCGTTGAGGTGTTCGAAGTCGGTCGGCACGTTCGCCGCGCCGAACTGAAGCGGATCGTTCAGCCGCACGGTTCCGTCGATGACCTCGATGGAGAGAATCTCGATCGGACGTCCCGGTCCGCTCCTTTGCTGCTGCTTCGCCTCCCGCTTCACAAGCGCGCCGAGATTCCATCGCCCGTCGGCCTGCTTCGCCCCGACGACGCGCGGCCGCGTCAGCCGGATACGGCGAATCACAGTGCCGTTCTGCCACAGCTCGCGCAGGCTGTAGCTCAGGTCGATCTCGTCAATCGTGACGATCGCCTGGTTGTCGCGCGCGAGCCGGATGTCGCGCAGTCGCAGGCCGCGCAACAGCGAGCCCTCCAGCCGGCCAATCTCGAGGGTCGCCGTCAGATATTCGTTGGCTTGACGGACGATCAGCGTTCGAATTTCGTTCTTGGCCCATCCCGTTTCCACCACGCCGATACCGGCGCCGATCAGGGCCAGCACCACGGCAGCGACATACACAACGCCTTTCCCGACGACCCGACCGGCAATTCGCAGATGTTTCCGCTGCACTGTTCCTAACCATATCAACCTGCGTGCCGGATGAGTCGGCCGCCTCGTAGGGGCCGACGAACGTGTCGGCCCGGGCGGACACACAGGTCCGCCCCTACAAGCTTTCGCAGGGGCCGACTTGCGTGTCGGCCCGGACGGATGTGTCGGCTCGGTGGTGGACCTGCAGGTTCGCGATACGAATCACGCCCTCGTTCGCCCAAATGGCCTCAATGCAGCTTGACTTGGCAGGAAGCGCAGCTTATCGTCCGCCTACAAAACTGAGAAATTTCAACGACAAGCTGAGATCTTTGCGTGACACCTGCCCCGGCGAGCTCGACCACCACAGCGGGGCCTGCGGACAACCGGAGGATTTATGCGAGGAGTCGTGGTTCGTGTCTCAGACATTCTGGCCATTGCGGTCGCGTGCGCCGCGCTGGCCGTCACCGGGCATGCTCAGTCGTTTCAAGGCGGGCTGCGCGGCACGGTTCGCGATCAGCAGGGCGTGATCCCAGGCGTCACTGTGTCGCTCGTCAACGAGCGGACCAGTGTGTCGCGCGACACCACCACCAATGGCGTCGGCGAGTACTCGTTCCCGGCGGTCGATCCAGGGACGTACACCATCAGGGCCGCGGTCCCTGGCTTCAAAACGTTCGAGCGGAAAGGGTTCACCATCGGGACGCAGCAGTTCGCGAATCTCGACTTGACGCTCGAAGTGGGGGCCATCGAGGAATCGGTCACCGTCACCGGCGAATCCCCGCTCATCGACACGACGACGGCGTCGACAGGCGACGTGCTGGACAAGAAGACGCTCGACTCGCTCCCGAGCGTCGGCCGCAACGTGTTCCTGCTGGCGAACACGGTGCCGACGGTCGTGACGAGCGGCGACACGCACTGGAACCGCCTGCAGGATCAGACTGGCGCGTCGCTCGTGTCGCTCGGCGGGGGCGGCGTCCGCGCCAACAATTACCTGATGGACGGCTTCCCGGTCACCGACATCACGAACCGCTCGGCGACCAACCCGAGCATCGAAGCGACCGAAGAGATGAAGGTGCAGCTGCACACGTACAACGCGGAGATGGGGCACACGGGCGGCGGCGTGTTCAACGTCGCCACGAAATCCGGATCGAACGAGTATCACGGATCGGGCTTCGGCCAGTGGCGGCCGCTCGGGCTCGTCGATCAGAACTTCTTCCTGAAGCTGCAGAATGTCGCGAAGGCTGATCAGTTCTGGCGCTCGGCGGGCGGAGGAGTCGGCGGTCCGATTCTGAAAGGGAAGACGTTCTTCTGGGCCGCGGTCGAAGGGTATCGCGACGGCCTGACGCAGAACTCGAACCTGCTGTTTCCGACGGCGGCGGAGCGCAACGGCGACTTCTCCGGCCTCACCGATTCGCAGGGGCGGCCGATTACCATCTACAACCCGTTCGACATCGATCCGGCAACGGGGCAGCGGCGTCCATTCGCGGGCAACAAGATTCCCGCGTCGCTGCTGAATCCGGTCGGCCTGAAGCTGGTCAGCTATCTGCCGAATCCGGACGTGAACGCCGATACGGGCGTGCCGAACTACGTCGGCCAGGATCTGGTGAAGGACGCCGCCCAGCAGGGCACCGGCAAGATCGATCACCATTTCAATGACAAGGTGGCGTTGAGCGGCTTCTACCTCCGCCAGACGTCGCACGAGCCGAACACGAATTACTTCCGCGACAACCTGTTCGCCGCGCCGAGCTATTCGCTGAACCGCGTCATCAACGCGGTGACGATCAACAACACGTACGTCGTGAACAACGCGACGGTGTTGACGCTGCGCTACGGCTGGAATCAGTTCGACGACAACTACGGCCTGCCCTACGCGTTCGACGCGCATACCCTCGGCTTCGCCTCGTCGTACGCCGACGCGATCCCGCTGCAGAAGTTTCCGGCGCTCACGCTCACCGGCTACGGCGGCACCGGCTTCACCGGCGCGCAGATCAACAAGTACTACTCCAACGGCTTCAACGGGACGCTGACGCACCTGGCCGGCGAGCACAGCTTCAAGGCGGGCGCCGACTACCGCAAGGTCGGCGTCGACTCACAGCAGTGGGGTCAGTCAGCCGGCACATTCACCTTCACTGGCGGCTTCACCAACTCTTCGACCGGCGCCGCGCGGACCGGCAACCCGATTGCGGATCTGCTGCTCGGAGACCCGAATTCAGGATCCATTCCCATCACGACGCCGATTGCGGCATTCACGCGTTACTACAGCGCGTACGGCCAGGACGACTGGCGCGTCAATTCCCGCCTGACGGTAAATTATGGTCTGCGCGTCGAGCACGAGACGGGGCTGATGGAGCGGAACAACAACTTCACGGTCGGGTTCGATCAGAATGCGATCAATCCACTCAACAGCCTGGTGACGCTACCGGTGGATCCGTTGACCGGTCAACGCAACGCGCTCAAAGGCGGCCTGATCTTCGCCGGCGTCAACGGCGCACCGACCGTGCAGGGGAATCAGCCGGCGGCGAAGTTCTCGCCGCGAGTCGGGAGCGTGTTCAGCATCGATCCCCGGACGGTGCTGCGCGCCGGCTACGGCATCTACTACGCGCCGTGGAACTACCCGTCGGCCGGCACGTCGAGCTACGGCCAGTGGGGCTACTCGGCTACGACGACGCTCGCGCAGAATCCGAACGTGCCGACGACGTCGATCGACAATCCCTTTCCGGGTGGATTGCAGCAGCCGTCGGGGAATGCCCTGGGCCTGCTCACCGGCGCGGGCGGCGACATCGGCTATATCGATCCCACCAAGACCGCGCCGCGCGTGCAGCAGTATTCCGCGGACGTGCAGCGGGAGCTCCCGGACAACATGAGCCTCACGCTCGGCTACATCGGGTCGCGCGGCGATCATCTCGGCTTCGGCGGGACGGTGGACACCGCGATCAACATCAACCAGCTCGATCCGAAGTACCTCGCTCTTGGCAGCCAGCTGACGCAGCAGGTGGCCAATCCGTTCTTCGGGGTCGCCGGGGCGGGCCCGTATGCGACGGCGAAGACGATTCAGCTCGGTCAATTGCTGCGGCCTTTTCCAGAGTTCGGCAACATCAACATGACGGAGTCGTCCGGGGCGCGCTCGGTGTACAACGCCGGCGTCGTGCAGCTGCGCAAGCGCGTGACCGCGTCGAGCTGGTGGGGCGGCAATTTCAGTTACACCTACAGCCGTCTGAAGGACAACCAGTTCGGACAGACGAACTACTACTCGGCATCGCCGGGCCTGGAGAACAACTACGAGATGATCCCCGGCTCGGCCTATTACAACCCGGACGCGGAGTATGGGCTCAGCCTGCTCGACTCGCCACACAAGGTCGTCCTCTCGCCGATCTTCCAGCTCCCATTCGGCGACGGCCGCGCGCATCTCAATCACAGTGGTCTGCTCGACTACATCGTCGGCGGCTGGACGATTTCGGCGGTGGCCACGCTGCAGAGCGGATTTCCGATCGGCATCAGTCAGACTCCGAACAACATCTACGGCAACATCAGCCTCGGCGGCACGCAGCGGCCGAACCTGGTGCCGGGCGTCAACCCGGTCGTCGGCGGCGACATCACCAGCCGGCTGAACGTCAATCCAGGCGACAACGAGTTCTTGAACCCGGGAGCGTTCGCGCTGGCATCGCCGTTCACCTTCGGCAACGCGCCGCGCATTCTCCCCGGCGTGCGGGGCCCGGGGCGCAATGGGCTGGACATGTCGTTCTCGAAGGATTTCCGGACGGGCGGGTCGACGCGCGCTACGCTGCGGCTCGAGATGATCAACGTGACGAACACGCCGTGGTTCGTCGGGTTCAGCACCGCCCAGTCGCAGTTCGGCTCGTCCGGCTTCGGGCAGTTCACGTCGCAGGCGAACTACTCGCGGCTGACGCAGGTGTCATTCAGGTTCCAATTCTGACGAGGGCGGTGTAGTCCTCTCACGAAGTCACGAAGAGCACGGAGGCCACGAAGAATCGGATGTTCAGTTCATTCGTGTTCTTCGTGTTCTTCGTGGTTTCGTGATGAGGTGCTGGCTAGTCTTTCACGTGCACCGCGACGTGCGCGTTCGTCCAGCAGCACTGGAACCCGCCGCCGCCGACGCCGGACGCGTCGTTGGCTTCGACGCGCAACACGTAGTCGCCCGGCGCGCTGAACGTCGCCGTCGTCATCGCCTGGCCGCCGTGGAGGCGATCGATCGCCGGCTTGACGGCGTCGAACGTCACCGTGCCAGGCCCGCGAAACATCGTCCACGAAATTGAGAGCGGCGGAAGGGCCGGAGTACCCGAGGCGTCGCGGCTTCGGGCCGCCGGTAGGGGGGTGTTCACCTTCGCACCTTCGTCGGTCACCCAGGTCGGCAGTGGGAGCGGCGTGCCGGTCGCCGCGGTGTATGTCGTGGCGATGGCCGACGGTGGACCGGTGAAGGACGGTCCGTCCGGCCGAAATTTCAACACCGGCGGCGTGTTCTTCTGCGCGGCGTCCTCGTACGGCTCGACGATCCACTCCGGACGCGTGTGCAGGCTCACGGTGTTGGTGAAGCCGTTGCTGACGATCGTCCACGTCATCTTCCGCGCGCCGAGATCGGGCGGCACCTTCAGCGTGAAGACACCCCACTGACGCCCGGCGTCGAAATGCGTCGGCTGACCCTGATCCGGATCGCCCGGTTCGATGTGGTTGTTTGGACCGGCAGGAATGTCGAACTCCTGCTTCGTGTTCCGGTTGAAGTATCCGACGAGGAAGCGCACGCTGCCGTCGCGGTCGTGATACCAGCCTTCGTACGCCGGCGTGACGCTCGAGCCGCGTTCGCGGATCACGTTGGACAAGGGGAGCGGGCTTGGCAACTGACCGACGCCAACCTGCGGCGGGCCGCCGCTTGGCGTCTGCCCTGCCACAAGCACGCTGGCGGCGGCGAGCATGGCCATGCCTCCTGCCCACGGCCTCAATGCGGAAATCCTCATCACGGAACCACGAAGATCACGAAGGTCACGAAGAAAATCCTCCTTACGGAACCACGAAGTCACGAAGTCACGCAGTCACGAGTACGTCAGGTTTTCGCCTGTGTGATAAAGCTATTCGAATCTTCGTGGTCTTCGTGCCTTCGTGGTTTACTTTCCAACGATCGATTATCGCTGTGGCGCGGCGCTGTTCGTCGTCGCCGCCGCCTTGCGCTTCGCGAGCTCCGCGGCGAATTCGTCGTCTTTGAAATACGTGATGTTGATCCACGCGTGGCCCATTTCGTCCACGGTGCGATCGCCCCAGCCGACCCATTGGTCGGGATCCGGATTCGAGCGGTTGTTGGCGGTGTTGTCCCACCACGACACGAAGTGAAGGAGCGTCCCCTTGGGCAGCAGCGGCGCGGCCTCGTCCGCGTAGATGTACATGTTGTGCCAGTTGAAATTGAAATCGGTGACCTGGCTGAGCATCTCGCGGCGGCCGTCCGGATAGATCGCTTCCATCGACATGCCTTTGCCGCGCAGGTGCATGTGCGCCTGGAAGTTCTCGATGCGCGCGTTCTCTTTCAACACGGCGAAATTCTCGGTCGTGGTCACCTGATTCGGCGGCAGGTCGAGCGCGCGGTTGCCGCCCGTGATCGTGCTGAACAGCGCGAGCACTTCGCGGTGCTTCGGCTCCTGGCCCTTGGGATAAAAGTACACGCCGAGCTCCACGTGATCGGTGATCGCCTCGCCGATCGCGTGATAGTGCATCTCGAAGGTGATGCTCGATCCCGGCAGCATGAGGCGTCCGGAGTCCGACCGCATTTCGTCGCCCGCTTTGCCGACGGCCCATTCCATGAACAGGCCTTCGCCCGCGACGTCGGGGTCGTTGGTGAAGAGGTCGCGCGAGATATTTTCCGGCTGCTTCAGGTATGCGAGTGCGTGATGGGTGATTTTCCGCCCCTTGACCGTTGCGGGGTGAATCTCGATCGCGCGCACCCAGCGCGGCTCCGTGAGGCCGGTCGGGACAATTGGGCGCCACCACACGTCCTGCGCCATCGCCGGCATTGTGTAATCGGGCGACTTGATGACGAGATCGGGCGGTCCGTACTTCGACGCGAACGCCCACTTCGATTCATCCCCCCACACCTTGGGCGGCGGCATGTCGTTCGGATCGCCCTTCGGCGCGCCGGCGGCAACCCACTGCAGGATGGTGCCGATCTGCCGGTCGCTGAGCGAGCGATCGTTCTTGAAATGCTGGATGCCGACGGTCTTATCGATGTGCCACGGCGGCATCTGGCGCGCTTTCACGCGTGCGGCGATCGACTTCGCCCACGGCCGCACGTCCTCGTACGTGACGAGCGACATCGGCGCCATCGAATCGGTGCGGTGGCACGACTCGCATTTGTTCTGAAAGATCGGCGCAACGTCTCGGGTGAAGGTCGGGGTTGGCTCCGCCTGTTCCGCGGCTGACGGGCGCGGCAGGATCAACAGGCTTGCGAGGGCCAGGAGCGAGACGAAGTTGCGCACCGTACCTCCTATGACTTTCGAAAAGGGGCCGTACCCCTATTCGTCCGCGATTTCGAGAAAAGGGGTACGGCCCCTTTTCAGTGTCAGGACGCCAGGAACTTCAGCAGCTCGCGGTAGAAGATATCGGGCGACTGGAAATGCGGGACGTGGCCCACGCCGGGAATCAGCACGAGCTGCGCTCCGGGAATCGTGTCTGCGACATGTTTGGCCAACGCCGGAAAGTCCGGACCGTCCTTGTCACCGCCGAGCTCGAGCGTCTTCACCTTGATGTGCGCCCAGTCGTACACGACCGGGTCTTCGTACACCATCTGCTGGACCAGCGCGCGCACCATCGCGGCTTCCGGCCAATTGCCGCTCAGCGTCCACCCATATTGCCGCAGCACGTACTTCTCGACATCTGTTGGCACCACGCCCGTCGGAAAGTAGCGCGCGATGCCACGATACACCTGATCGTACGTCTCCCCGAGCAGTTGCTTGTAGACCTGATCGATGGCCGTCGGCGGCCGCTGCAGCCGTGCGTCGGTCAGTCCGATCTGGTTGTACAACACGAGCCGCTCCGTCGCGTCGGGATAGAGCAGCGCGAAGCGCGTCGCCACCATGCCGCCCATCGAGTGTCCGACGATGGCGGCCTTCTGGACGCCGAGTGTCTCGAGCAGCTTGCGCGTGTTCATCGCCATGTCGGACAGCGTGTAGGGCATGATCGGCTTCGACGATCGCCCGAACCCCACCTGATCCGGCGCAATGACACGGAAGCCCGCCTTGCGCAGCACGTCAATCGTCGCCGCCCAATACTCGCCGTAGAAGTTCATCCCGTGCAGCAGGACGACGGTGCGCCCGTTTGCCGAGCCGGTGGCCGGCACGTCCATGTACGCCATGCGCACATCGTGTCCGTAGAGTGTCAGCGACAAATGCTGCACGGGATACGGATACGGCACGTCTTCGAGGGTCGGACTGAACGCTTTCGCGTCGGCGGGCGCGGCCATCGGCGCCCCCGCACGGCCACTGCCGGCCTCCTGGCCGGCAACGGCGAGGCCCGTATTCATGCCTCCCATCGCAAGCACGCTCAGCAGCACCAACACTCGTCCGGCGGCGGTCATTTGGGTCGCTCCTCCCATGCGCGATATTCTAAGCATCTTTCCAGAGGTTTCGGCGCTATAATCCGCGCGGATTCTTGAATCTGCGCGCGTGGTTGTAAGGCGGGGTTCGGCTGCGTTTTTTCCGGAAGTCAAACGGGAGTAAATAGATGTCTCGACGAGCACTTCGATCGATATCGGTCCTTCTCGCCGCGGCGGCTGGTGTGACCTGGGCAACGGTCAGCATGACCGGGCAGAGCACTGGCCAGCCGAGCACGAAGACGGGCGACTGGCCGGCGTACAACGCAGACCTCCGAGGGACGCGCTACTCGCCGCTCGATCAGATTACCGCGGACAACTTCAGCAAGCTGGAAGTGGCGTGGCGGTTCAAGACGGACAACCTGGGATCGCGTCCGGAGTTCAAGCTCGAAGGCACGCCGGTCGTCGTGAAGGGCATCGCGTACGCGACGGGCGGAACGCGCCGGTCGGTATTCGCGCTGAAGGCCGACACTGGCGAGCTGTTGTGGGTGCACGCCGAGCTCGAAGGCGAGCGCGGCCTGTACGCGCCGCGTCAATTGTCGGGGCGCGGCGTCTGGTACTGGACCGACGGCAAGGGCGACGACCGCATCGTCTACGTCACCACCGGCTATCGTCTCGTCGAGTTGAACGCCAAGACGGGCGCCGTCATTCCCGGCTTCGGCAAGGACGGCGTCGTCGACCTGAAGGTCGGCATGGTGACCGGTGTCGATACGCCGATCGACGTGGTGAAGGGCGAAGCCGGGCTGCATTCGACGCCGACCGTCGCCGGCAACACGATCCTCGTCGGCTCGTCGTTCAAGGAAGGGATGACGATCGCGACGCATAACAACACGAAAGGCGAGGTCCGCGCATTCGACGCCCGGACAGGCAAGCTGCTCTGGACCTTCCACACGATTCCGCGCCCCGGCGAGTTCGGGAACGATACGTGGGAGAACGGCTCGTGGAAGGAGAACGGCAACACGGGCGTGTGGACGCAGATGAGCGTCGACGAAGAGGCGGGCCTCGCGTATCTGCCCGTCGAAGATCCCGCATCCGATTTCTACGGCGGCCATCGGCCGGGCAACAACCTCTACGGCGACAGCCTCGTGTGCGTCGATTTGAAGACCGGCCAACGCAAATGGCACTACCAGATCGTGCACCATCCGATTTGGGACTACGACCTGTCGTCCGCGCCACTGCTCGCCGACGTGACGTTCGACGGCAAGCTGCGCAAGATCGTCGCGCTGCCGACGAAGGAGACGTTCCTCTACGTGTTCGATCGCATCACGGGCGAGCCGATCTGGCCGATCGTGGAGCGCCCCGTGCCGCAGAGCGACGTCCCCGGCGAGAAGACGTCGAAGACGCAGCCGTTCCCGACGAAGCCACCGGCGTACTCGCGGCAGGCCGTCACTGAAGATGATCTGATCGACTGGACGCCAGAGCTCCACGCGCAGGCGCTCGCGCAGTTCCGGATGTACAAGAACGGCCCGATGTTCAATCCCGGCATCGTCAGCCAGGCAAACGGACCGCTCGCGGCGATGACCATCGGCACGGCCGGCGGCGGCACCAACTGGCCCGGCGGTTCGTTCGACCCGGTCACCAACATCGCGTATCTCTATGCGTGCAATTCGTGTCTCACGCCGATCGGTCTGATCGAGCCGCCCGAAGGGTTCCAGACCGACGTGCGCTACGTCGCGGGACAGGCGGGCGCGGCGTTCCGCGTCGCCGAGGCGGCGGGCGCCGGCAGCTATGCGGACGCGCCGCCGGCGTCGGGTCGCGGCCGCGGCGCTGCCGCAGCGGGCGAGGGAGGGCGCGGCAACGGCGCTGCTGCGGCCGGGCGCGCGAACGCGCCGGCTCCCGGCGCCAACCGCGGCGGGACGACCGTGCAGGGCCTGTCGATTCTGAAGCCGCCCTACAGCACGATCTCGGCGATCAGCCTGTCGAAGGGCGAAATCCTCTGGCAGGTGCCGCACGGCGACACGCCGGATCAGATCCGCAATCACCCGGCGCTGAAGGGCATGAACATCCCGAAGACCGGGCAGGGCGGATACAACATCGGCACGCTCGTCACCAAGACGCTCGTCATCGCGGGCGACGGTCAGGTGACGACGACGCCGGAGCACCCGCGCGGCGCGATGCTGCGCGCCTACGACAAGAACACCGGCAAACAGGTGGGCGAAGTGCTGATGCCGGCGCCGCAGAGCGGCTCGCCAATGACCTACAGCGTCAACGGTAAGCAGTACATCATCGTCGCGACCAGCGGCGGCAATGCCTCAGGCGAATACATCGCGTTCACGGTTCCCTCGGAGGCGCGGCCGACCAACCAGCGGGAGCGGGGACGATGAGGATGGCGACGCGAAAAGGGGCCGTACCCCTTTTTCTCGGGCAACCTGGCAGAAGAAGGGGTACGGCCCCTTTTCGGGCCTTTTGGCTCGCGGCCGGATGCCTGATCGCCTTGTGGGCGATGACTGCGGTGAATGCGCCGATGTCTGCGCAGGAACCGCAGCCTCCGGCGGCACCGGTCGCACAGGAGCCCCAGGCGGCGCCCACATCGGTCGTTGACGGCGTGTACACCGCCGAACAGGCCAAGCGCGGCGAGGTGTTGTACGGTCAGTTCTGCGCCTCGTGTCATGGCGCCGCGCTCACCGGCGGAGAAATGGCGCCGGCGCTCACGGGGGGCGACTTCGCCACCGATTGGATCGGACTGACGCTGAACGATCTGTTCGAGCGGATTCGGGTCTCGATGCCGCAGGATCAGCCGGGCAGTCTCAGCCGGCAGCAGAACGCCGACGTACTCGCGTTCGTCCTGAGTGCGGGGAAGTATCCGGCGGGGAAGAGCGAGCTGCCGAAAGAAGCAGAAGTGCTGAAAACGATCAAGTTCGAAGCGCCGAAGGCGCCAGGCTTTTAGTGCGGACCTGATCCGCACGCGCAGGGCCGGACCGCCGGCTCTTTTATCGCATTCTCGCGAAAAACTGCTGGTGCCCGAACACGATGCGCGTCTGCGCCTCGACGTTCGGGTCCAGCGTCCACACGCCGCGCTCGTGCGTCCCGCCCAGCAGGATCCCGTCCCGTCGCGGAAACATATACAGATCGTTCGTCAGCGTGATGTAGTCGATCTCCGGCTGCGGCAGCAGCACCGAGAGCTGACCCTTGATCGGCATCAGCTCGTCGTCGCCGAGCAGCGCTTTCGCGCCGAGGCCGGTGCAGTTGATCACCACCGGCTCGGGCAGCGCGGCGACCGCGCGCAGGTCGGCGAACTCGCGCACGATGACGCGGCCACCGGCCAGCTGGAAGTCGCGCATCAGCGCCGCCAGGTAGATCGGCGGCTCGATGAGCATCGTCGTGAAGCGACGCACGTAGCGGGCGCCGAACGGATGTTCGCCCGGGCGCAGGTCGTGCACGTCCGGGTAGAGGTCCTGGATGTTCTGGGTGGCTCCCTGCGCGCCCTCGGGCGGCGTGTCGCTCACCACGTAGTTCTCGAGCCAGCGGATGCCGTACGTGTCGCCCGGCAGGTTCTGATATTCGCGGTGCGACAGGCGGGCGGCGCGTTCGAACTGCGCGGCGAAGGCCGGCGTCCGGCGGTCGCGATCGTAGCTTTCGGCGGGCGCCCATTGCGCGCCGGAGATGTTCGACGTGGTGTTCGGCGGGAGATCCTTCGCGTAGATGACGACGGCGAATCCGCGCCGCTGGAGCAGGCGCGCTGTCGCCAGGCCGACGCCGCCGCACCCGATCACGGCGCAGGCGCGCTCGCCGGTGTCGAGCGCGTGCTCGACCGCCAGGTGCGCCGTGCCCCACGACATCGTCATTCCGCCGCCGCCGTGACCGTAGTTGTGAATGAGGGTGCGCGCGTCGAGCTTGTCCGCGCGCACGACGAATCCCGAGGGGCGGAACGGCCGGAGGCCGACGACGGTGCGGATGATGCGGTCGGGAGAGACGTGGACGCGCGCGAATCGGCGCGGCGGCTCGACGACGAGGTGACGCCGGGCCGAAAGACCGCAGCCCGATGCGATCGCACCGGCGGCGGCGCCTCCTGTCAACGTCAGGAAGCGCCGCCGATCGAGCACTACTTGGTGGCGGGTTTCGAGGGCCACACGACGCCTTGGTTGTCCTTGGTCACAGGCGCGAGCCCTTTGTAGACGAACTTCTGAAGCCGTTTGCCCTCGTACGTCTCGGTCGTGTAGATGTTCCCCTTCGAGTCGGTGGCGATGCTGTGCACCGCGTAGAACTCGCCCGGCTGGCGGCCGCCGTCGCCGAAGCTGGTGAGGACTTCCATCGACTGGCGATCGAAGACGTAGATCTTCTCGTTGGCGCCATCGGCGAGGTACAAGTACTTCTGCTCCGGGTCCTTCGAGAACGCGATGTCCCACACCGATCCGTCGCCGAGCGTGTTCTTCTTGACGACCACTTCCTTGAGGAACTTGCCCTCCTTCGTGAACATCTGGATGCGGTCGTTCGGCCGGTCGCAGACGTAGACGATGTTGTCGTGCGACAGCTCCGCGCAGTGCACCGGATTGCGGAACTGCTGCGCGGGTGGCGCCTCGGGGTTGTAGCGTCCGAGGTTCGTGTCGTCCGGCTTGTTGCCGTACGCGCCCCAGTAGCGCTTGATCTTGCCGCTCTCCATGTCGATGACGGCGACGCGCTTGTTCGAGTAGCCGTCGGCCACGTACGCCTCCTGGTTCGGCTCGTCGAGGAACACCTTCGCCACTTTGTTGAACGCCCACATATCATTGCTGCCGGCATTCGCGTACGGGAATCCGAACTGCTTGATGAACTTGCCTTCACGCGTGAACTTCAGGATGTGGCCGTCGTTCTGGCCGTTGCCGCCGATCCAGACGACGCCTTTCGAGTCGACGGTGATGCCATGGTTGGACGTCGGCCAGTCGTAGCCCTCGCCGGGTCCGCCCCAGGCCTTGACCAGGTTGCCTTCTGGATCGAACTCGACCACCGGCGGCGCCACATTGCAGCACTCCGACGCGGGCGGCGTGAGAGTGGAGTACGCCTCCTTGCGATCGATGTTGCCCGGCCCGACGTCGGTTCGATGGATGATGTACACGTGATCGCGGCTGTCGATGCCCACCCCGATCACGTTGCCGTAGATCCAGTGATTCGGCAGGGGCTTCGGCCACATCGGGTCGACCTCGAACCGCGGCGCCATCACGGTCTTTTTCCCTTGCGCGTTGGCCGTGCGCTCGATCAGCGTCTGCCCGATCCCGAGCGCGGTCAGCAGCGCGACAAACGACGCGCCGACGTACACATTCTTCCTGCGGTTCATGAAGCCCATCTTCCCTCCCTTTACGGACGGCGAGAGTATAACGTAGGCTGCAGATCCGGTTTTGATTTCCTTGGTGTCCTTCATGCCGTTTGTGTTGACCGTGGGCGGTGGGACAAGGATTCGGTAACGAGAAATGAGTTTTTGCGCGAGGTTGTCCGCGTTTGTCACCGCCCTGGTTCTTCTGGCGTCGGCCGCCGCGGGTGCCCACGACATTCCGACCGACGTCACCGTCCAGGCTTTTCTCAAACCAGACGGGCGGCAGCTGCGGCTGATCGTCCGCGTTCCCCTCGACGCGCTGCGCGACATGGGTGTGCCCGCCACGCCGGATGGCGTGATGGACCTGCCGCGCCTCGACCCGATGCTCGCCGACAACGTGATGCTTTGGATTGGCCAGAACGTCGATTTGTACGAGCACGACGCTCGGCTGCCCGCGCCGCGTCTCGCGGCGTGGCAGCTGTCGATTCCGGGCGACCGCTCGTTCACGTCGTACGCCGACGCGCTTGCGCATGTCACCGGCCCGGGCCTGCCGGCCGACACGAAGCTGTACTGGCCGCAGGCCGTCGTCGACGCGCTGTTCGAATATCCGATTCAGTCGGACCGCTCCGACTTTTCGATCCATCCGAAGCTCGCGCGACTCGGCATCCACACGCTCACCGTGCTGCGCTTCATCACACCCGACGGCCGGCTGCGTGCGTTCGAGTATCCGGGCGATCCCGGCCTCGTGCGGCTCGATCCGCGCTGGCATCAGGCGGCCCTGCAGTTCGTCAAGCTCGGGTTCTTTCACATTCTCGACGGCACGGATCACCTGCTGTTTCTCTTCTGCCTCGTGATCCCGTTCCGGCGATTCCGGGCGCTCGTGCCCATCGTGACCGCGTTCACCGTGGCGCACTCCATCACGCTGATCGCGTCGGCGTACAACCTCGCTCCCGACGGCTTGTGGTTTCCACCGCTAATCGAGACGCTGATCGCCGTGTCGATCGTTTACATGGCGCTGGAGAACATCGCGGTCGGCGTCACCGTGCAGCGCCGCTGGATCATCACGTTCGGCTTCGGGCTGGTGCACGGCTTCGGGTTCTCGTTCGCCCTGCGGCAAACGTTGCAGTTCGCCGGCTCGCATCTGCTGACGTCGCTGCTCTCGTTCAACATCGGCGTCGAGCTCGGGCAGCTGCTGGTGCTCGCCCTGATGATCCCGGCGCTCGATCTGCTGTTCCGTTTCGTGGTCGCCGAACGGATGGGGACGATCATCCTGTCGGCGCTCGTGGCGCACACGGCGTGGCACTGGATGCTCGATCGGTGGGACCGGCTGATGCAATATCGCTGGCCGGTGCTCGACGCGCTCGCGCTCGTCACGGTGATGCGCTGGCTGATGGCAGGAGTTGCCCTGGCCGCGGTTCTTTGGCTGGTGTCGAAGGTCCGGCTGAGGCCGCGTCCGGAGGTCCGGCCGAAGCCGTCCCTCGACATTGCTCGGGACGGCCCTGAGCTTGTCGAAGGGCCGGAGACGACGAACGAAAAAGGGGCCGTACCCCTTTTTCGCTGAGCGGCCGGTCACGAGGAACATCTTTGCTAAAGAGATCTTCGTGAACTCCGTGTTCTTCGTCTCTTCGTGATGAAAAGACGGCTGTTGGAGGGCGGGTCCGCTTACGGCTTCAACTCGATCACGATATTTCGCAGCGGCTTGTCGCCGATCGTTTTGACGACATGCGTCACGGGTTCGTTGAACCGCACGTCGTCGGCGACCTCCGTCCGGAAGATCTCCCCGCGGCCGTCCACCCATTGCTGCAGCTTCGTGTCGTTGATCACGATCACGACGCGCTGACTGTGGCTGTGACGCGCCCGTGTATCGCCCGGATCGAGGCGCTCCTCGAAAACGAAGAAGGTCTCGCTGTCGAAGAGCAGCGCGTTCTTCTCGGGCGGGATCAGGACGGGCGGCGTTGCCACGGGTGGATGATCCTGCTTGAGGCTCACCTCGACGAACTCACCGGACGTCGGCGGCGTGTACGTCTCGAACCAGCGGAACACGGCGACCTCGCCGCGCTCCATGTGCCGCGGGTGAAAGTCCTGGACGATGTCGATCGGGCCCAAGGCGACGAGGACGCGCGCGCCGCAGAGCTGCGGCGAGGCGACGGCGCACGGCGCCGCGTTGCGAACGACGCGCACGTAGTCGTTCTCGAGCGGTTTGACAGGAGCCGGCTGCCCCGACGTGACCGCCAAGGCCGAGAGGGTGAGCCCTCCGACGAGGCTAAGCATGGCGTTCAGTGTAACGCGAAGGCTTTTAGCCGAGCGCCTACCCGCAGTACCGTCGGATGAGCTCCAGCAGCCGATCGAAATCGAGCGGTTTCTTCAGAAATGCGTCGCCTGGGACATCGGCGGCGGGCGGTTGATCCAGTGCGGACAGGATGATGACCGGCACCCCGGCCATTTCGCTGTCGCGCTGCTGCTCCCGGCGGAACTCCCAGCCGTCCATCACCGGCATCATCAGATCGAGCAGAATCACGTCGGGAGCCGCGTTCGACCGCAGGTAAGCCAGAGCTTCGCGGCCGTTCGACGCCGTCGCGGCGGCGAACCCCTCCAGCGTCAGCAGCTGCGCCATCATCTCTCTCAGATCCGCATCGTCCTCGACGATGAGGACGGGACACTCCCGGCCGGCGGCGTGCCGCCTCGGCCTGTCGCTCGGTTGACTCCGGACCGGCGTCTGGCCCGCGAGGGGTGTGGGACGCAACTTGAGGTCGTCAGCCAGGAGCATGTCGGCCATCGAGCGTTGATTCTCCCTGTCACCGTCGCGGGGGCGAGCATTCACCCGTCGGGCAACATGCCACGTATCGGTCGAATGGCGGGCCGATTATAGAACAAGGCCCGTACGTCTGCAGATGTACCGGAGTCGCCGACCCCGCAAGTCGGGCTTTTTCGGTAGTAATATCGTGTACGCTTCCAACGCATTCCGTGGAGAACCTTCATGCCCCGCTTGTTCAAGCGTTCCGTTGTCTTCGTGATCCTGCTGTTCGCCGCGGCTGTGGCGATCGACTCGACATCGCTCGGCGCTCAGCGGCGCGGCGGGCCCGCACAGGCGACCAGCGCCGGCCCGTTCGGTGCGCTGAAATGGCGCAGTGTCGGTCCCGAGCGCGGCGGACGCTCGATTGCGGTCGCCGGCAGCACGGCGCGGCCGCTCGAATACTATTTCGGCGCGACAGGCGGCGGGCTGTGGAAGACCACGGACGGCGGCACCACCTGGCACCCCGTGACCGACGGGCAGATCACCAGCTCATCGGTGGGCGCGGTGGCAGTGGCACCCTCGAATCCTGACATCGTCTACATCGGCACCGGCGAAGCCGATATTCGCGGCAACATCATCCAGGGTGACGGCGCCTACAAGTCGATCGACGCCGGGAAAACGTGGACGAAGATCGGCCTCACCGAGACGCAGAACATCTCGAAGATCCGCGTCGACCCGACGAATCCTGATCTCGTGTACGTCGCGGCGTTCGGCCACCACGCGGCGAACAATCCCGACCGCGGCGTGTTCCGGTCGAAGGATGGCGGCAAGACCTGGGAGAAGATTCTGTACCACGACGACAAGACCGGCGCCATCGAGCTCGTGCTGGATCCCAATAATCCGCACGTGATGTACGCCGCGCTGTGGGAGGCGTTCCGCAACGCGCACATGATGTCGAGCGGCGGCCCCGGCAGCGGCATTTTCAAGTCGACCGACGGCGGCGATCACTGGACCGAGATCTCGCGCAATCCCGGCCTGCCGAAAGGCGTGCTCGGCAAGATCGGCCTCTCGGTGTCGGGCGCCGATTCGAACCGCGTCTACGCCCAGATCGAAGCCGAGGACGGCGGCTTCTTCTCCTCGGACGATGCGGGCGCGACGTGGAAACTGGTGACGCAGAACCGCAACCTGCGGCAGCGCGCGTTCTATTACACGCGTGTGTTCGCGGACCCGAAGAACAAGGATCTCGTGTACGAGCTGAACGTCGGCTTCATGAAGTCGATCGATGCCGGCAAGACGTGGACGCAGCTGCGTCCGCCGCACGGCGACAACCACGATATGTGGATCGATCCAACCAATCCGGCGCGGATGATTGAAGCGAACGACGGCAGCGCCAACGTGTCGGTGAACGCGGGCGAGACGTGGACCGATCAGGACATTCCGACCGCGCAGTTCTACCACGTGATCACGACCACCGACGTGCCCTATCACGTCTGCGGTGCGCAGCAGGACAACAGCACCGCGTGCGTGTCGAGCCAGTCGGCCGCCGGCGGTCCCGGCGGCGGCGGGGGCGGCGCCGATGTCGTGTTTTACTCGGTCGGCGGCGGCGAGAGCGGCTACATCGCCAACGACCCGCGCAATCCCGACATCTTCTTTGCGGGCAGCTACGGCGGCCTGATCACGCGCTTCGATCGCAAAACGCACCAGCAGCGCGAAGTGAACCCGTATCCGGACAACCCGATGGGCTATCCGTCGAAGGACATCGCCGAGCGCTTTCAGTGGACGTTCCCCATCGTCTACGCGCCGACCGACCCGAGTGTGCTGTACGTGTCGTCGCAGCACGTCTGGAAGACGACGAACGAGGGTCAGAGCTGGACGAAGATCAGCCCCGATCTGACGCGGCATGATCCGTCAACGATGTCCGGCTCCGGCGGCCCGATTACGAGGGACGAGACCGGCGTCGAAACGTACGCCGTGGTCTTTGCGATCGCGCCGTCGCCGAAGGACGCGAACCTGATTTGGGCCGGTTCCGACGATGGCTACGTGCAGGTGACGCGCGACGGCGGCAAGACGTGGAAGAACGTCACGCCGAAGGACATGCCCGACTTCGCGCGCATCAGCATCATCGAAGCGTCGCCGTTCCGGCCGGGCACAGCGTACGTCGCCGCGAATCATTACCAGCACGACGACTTCAAGCCGTACGTCTATCGCACTGATGACTACGGCGAGACGTGGACGAAGATCGTCACTGGCGTCGGCGATCGGGACTTCGCGCGGGTGATTCGCGAAGATCCGCAGCGCGCCAAGCTCCTGTATCTCGGCACCGAGCACGGCATCTACGTGTCGTTCGACGACGGCGCGAAATGGGAGTCGCTGAAGCAGGGCCTTGCCGACACGCCCGTGCACGACATCAAAGTGGAGGCGCGCGACCTCGTGATTGCCACGCACGGCCGCGGCTTCTACATCATGGACAACATCTCGCCGCTGCGGCAGTGGGGGACGCAGACATCGAGCAATCTGTATCTGTTCAAGCCGAACGACGTCTTGCGCGGGCTCGATCGCGCCCTGGCCATCGACTACTCGCTGAAGCAGCCAGCGCAGAAGGTGACGATCGACTTCATGGACGGGCAGGGCAAAGTGATCCGGACCTACACGGGCACGCCCGCCGACTTCGAGAAGAAGGAGGCGGCGCCGGCGCCGTCGCCAGAAGATTTCTCCCGCCCGCAGGAGCCGAAGGCACCGGTCGCGGCCGGCATCCATCGCCTGAACTGGGACATCCGGTATCCGGGCGCCGTCGACTTCCCGGGCATGATCATGTGGGCGGCCAGCTCGCGCGGGCCGGTCGCGCCTCCCGGCACGTATCAGGTGCGCGTCACCGCCGACGGCGAATCGCAGACGCAGTCGTTCGCGATCCGCCGCGAGCCGCACTTGTTGGCCGGCATCAGCGATGCCGATCTGCAGAAGCAGTTCGACCTCGCGATGAAGGTTCGCAACCGCGCCAGCGACGCGAACGAGGCGGTGCTGCTCGTGCGCGGCATCAAGCCGCAGATCACCGAACGCGCGAACAAGCTCGATAGCAAGACGGGGGCGACGGCCAAGGCGCTCGACGATCTCGAGAAGACGCTGAGCACCGTCGAGGGCGAGATCTATCAAGTGAAGAATCAGAGCGGACAGGATCCGCTGAACTACCCGATCAAGTTGAACAACAAGATCGCCGCGCTGCAGGGCGTCGTCGAGAGCGCCGACATGCCGCCGACCGAGCAGAGCGAAGAGGTGTTCGACATGCTGTCGACGCGGTTGGGGGCGCAGCTCGCCGTGCTCGACAACACCGTGAAGACCAAGCTGCCGCAGGTGAACCAGCTGCTGAAGAAGCAGAAGCTGGCACCGATCGAAGCCAAGCCGCTCGATCCGAAGGCGGAACAGGCCAAGCCGAAATCGAACCCGCAGTAACTGGAGACGGTTCTGTCGATGCTCAAATCATTCGGAACGGCCGTGGCGGTGCTCCTGCTCATCGTGGGCGCCGCCGCACTTGGCTATGCGCGCTGGTCGCACGCCATCACGGAGGGCGACGCGGCACTGGCCGCCGGTCAGCTCAAGCGCGCGATCGCGAGTTACACGTCCGCGGAAGCGCGGTTCGACGCCGTGCCCGCCACCCGCCAATTGTTCGCCTCCGATTACAACCACACGATTGCCAACCATCTCTGGGCGCTGTACAGCGAAGGGCGCTTCGACGAGACGATTGACAAGGCCGAGCGCTCGCCCGAGCAGGCATCGCCGCACTTTTTCGCCGGCTGCGCGTTCTTCGAAAAGGCGAGTGTCGAGGACAAACCGGAGGCGATGCTCGGCTGGCTGACGCGCGCGGAAGAAGAGCTTCACAAAGCCGTCGAAGCCGCACCCGGCGACTGGGACACGAAATACGACTTCGAGTTGACCACGCGTCTGGCCGCCGCCCTGCGCAAGCAGCCGAAGACACCTCCTAAACAGATGATGCAGCTGCTGCGCCCACCCTCGACATCGGGCAAGCCGGTCAAGCGCGTCGGCTGATTCCGACTCGCATGCGGTTCCTCGACCTCGAATTCGCGCGTTGGTGGCAGGTCCTGCCCGTCCTCGTGGCGTGCTGGGCGCTGCGCTTTGCCTACGTGCGGGGGGTGCGGCGCCGGGCGCTGGTTGCGCCGCGCTTCACGCGGTTGTCGCGCCGGTCGACGCGGCTGCGCGAGTTCGCGGTCCTCGCGGTGACGCTCGTCGCCGGCGGCGCGCTCCTGTTCGCCCTGCTGCGGCCGCAGGTGCTGCTCGCCCAGAAGACCCCCGAGCTCGAGCGCCAGGATCTGATCATCCTGCTCGATCGCTCGGCGTCGATGCGCGCGCACGACGTGGCGCCCTCGCGCTTCGCCCGCGCGACGCTGGAGATCCGCAACTTCCTGCAGCACAAGCCCGAGGGCATCGATCGCGTCGGCCTCGTCGGGTTCGCCGACGCTTCGCTGATCCTCTCCTACCTGACGACCGACCTCGACACCGTCGCGTTCTATCTCGACTGGATCAACGGCGATCCGCAGACGCTGCTCGGCACCGACATCGGCGCGGCGCTCAAGAGCGGACTGGAAGTCGCTCGCAAGGACGACCGGCCGACGCGGAAGGTCTTCGTGCTCATCTCCGACGGTGAAGACTACGGCGAGGAGCTGAACCGGCAGCTGAACGTCTACCGTACCGACGGCTTCCATGTGCACTGCATCGGCATCGGCTCGGATCGCGACATCACCGTGCCGATCCTCGGCGACGACGGCAAGGAAACGGTCCTCCGAGACGAGGGGGGACGCCCGGTGATGACGAAGTTTTCGGAGTCGACCCTGCGGCAGATCGCCGGCGTCACCGGCGGACATTACATCCGTTCGACGACCGGCAACAATCTCGTCTCCGGCCTCTCCAGCATCGTGAATAGCGAGCGGCGCATCGTCGGGTGGAAGACGACCACTGAATATCGCGACCTGTATCCGGCGGGACTGGCGGTCGCTGGCACCGCTGTCGCCGCCTTGTGGCTCTTGCTGTGAACCCTGTGACCACTGTGACCACTGAGACGACTGACACCATCACCACCGAGCACGCCGCCGGCGTCATCGCCGGGCTCGAACGCGAGATCGGCAAAGTGATCGTCGGCCAGCACACGCTGATCCGGCGGCTGCTGACCGGACTCTTCGCGGCCATCCCGTTCGCTTCATCGCGCGGTCAGGCGCGCGCGGGGTGCGGGCACCTGCTGCTCGAAGGGGTGCCGGGCGTCGCGAAAACGCTGACGGCGACGACGCTGGCGCACGCGATCTCGGCGAAGTTCCAACGCATCCAGCTGACGCCGGATCTGCTGCCGGCCGACATTCTCGGCACGCGCGTGTACGACGCGAAAACGGCGACGTTCCGCATCGAGCAGGGACCGATCTTCACGAACATCCTGCTCGCCGACGAGATCAACCGCGCGACGCCGAAAACGCAGAGCGCGCTCCTCGAAGCGATGCAGGAGCGGCAGGTCACGCTCGCCGACACGACGTTCCCGCTCGACGACCCGTTCTGGGTGCTGGCGACGCAGAATCCGGTGGAGCAGGAAGGCGTGTACACGCTGCCGGAAGCACAGCTCGATCGCTTTTCGATGATGTTGCGCGTCGGCTACCCGAGCCGGCAGGAAGAAGTGGACATGCTGCACGTGCGCCTCGCGGAGACGCGCATCGAGCAGCGGGTGTCGCCGTCGGACGTGAACGAGCTGCGCGAGTTCATCCGTGCGACGGTGTTCATCGACGACAAGATCCTCGAGTACATCGTGCGGCTCGGCCGTGCCACGCGGTCGCCCGAAGAGGTTGGACGCGCCGACCTGAAAGAGCTGCTGCTGCTGGGTACGTCGCCGCGCTCGTATCAACACGTCCTCGCGCTGGCGCGCGTCACGGCGTTCCTCCACGGCCGCACCTGGGTGCTGCCGGACGACGTGAAAGAGATTTTCTGCGACACGGCGCGCCACCGGATTGCGCGGAGCGTCCGCGCTCAGGCGGAGAACATCGAAGCCGACGAAATTTTGAACGATCTGCTGCGGGCAGTCCCGATTCCATGATTCCCGAGCACGTGATGCACGAGCTCCGGTACATCGAAGTGTACACGGGCAAGAAGATCCGCAATCAACGGGTGGGCGCGTATCAGAGTCCGCTGCGCGGGCCTGGATTCGACTTCGACGAGCACCAGCCGTACCGGCCGGGCGACGACGTGCGCCGCATCGACTGGAACGTCACGGCGCGCATGGACGCGCCGTACGTCCGCCACACGCACGCCGAGCGCGAGTTGAACGTGATGATTGCGATGGATGTGTCGCGGTCGATGGACGTCGGGAGCACCAAGTACTCGAAAAAAGAAGCGCTGACGTTCATTACCGGTTCGCTCGTCTTCTCTGCGCTGTCCGATCAGATCAATACCGGCTTCGTCGCGTTCGCCGACCACGTGCTCGTGTCGGCCGCGCCGCGCCGCACGCGCGCCGCCGCCTGGACGATGCTGCAGCAGTGCTGGGACGCGACGGCCGCCGCCGGCGCGCGGACGCAGATGGTGCCGATGATCACGCATCTCCTGAAGACGCTCAAGCGCATGAGCGTCGTGTTCATCGTCTCCGACTTCATGACAGAGGACGATGTGCTCGGGAGCAAGGAGCTGGCCATTCTGGCGGCACACCATGACGTCATTGCCGTGGTGCCCGAGGATCCGTCGGAGCTGACGCTGCCGCGCGGGAGCGGCTACGTGCGCGTGCGCGACATCGAGACCGGACGGCAGGTCGCCGTCGGGCTGACTGACCGGGCGCGGCGCCGCTACGCGGAGGACGTGCGTCAACGGCGCGCCGCACTGACGCGCGCCTTCTACCGCGTGCCGATCGACCATGTGTTCGTGCCCACGGATAAGAGCCCCGTGGAGCCGTTGTTGTCGCTGTTTGCGAAGAGGATGAACGCGTGAGCGCAAGTCGAGTTCGGTGGGCCGGCGCGGGGATGGTAGCGTTGTCGCTCTGCGGGCTCGCCGCGGATGCGGCGGCGCAGAAGCCTCGTGATCCGGCGGTTCAGAAGCCTGCGCCAGACGGGGCGGCGCAGAAGCCGGGTCCGGAGACTTCTGCGAAGAAGCCAGCGGCGCCGCCCGATGTGCAGGTGCGGACGTCGCTGGATCGCACGGCAGTATGGGTGGCCGATCCGGTGACATACACCGTGACGATTACCTGCGCGCCGGGGATCGACGTGCTCGACGACGACTTGTCGCGCGACAAGTTGAAGCTGGACGGCCTGGACGTGACCGGCACGGAAGCCACGCGCGACGCCGGACCTGGCGAGACGACCATCCGGACGTTTCGCTATCACTTGACGACGTATCACGTGGATCAACGCGCGCTGAAGATCGGCGCGATGTCGGCGCGGTATTACCGGACGCGCCCGGGGCAGGGCATCGAAAACGCCGCGCCGGCCGGCGAAGTGCAGGTGCCGGGCGCGGTGATCGCGTTTCGCAGCATGCTGCCGGAAGACCAGGACTCGTACCCGCTGCGCGACGGCCGCGCGGCCGGCGCTCGACCGCCCCTCATGGCCGCCGCTCAGCCGATCGGCACCGGCCTTGTCGTCGTCGCCATCGTGCCGGCGCTGTTCTGGGTGGTCGGCGTCGTGCGCGAGCGGCGCCCGAAGAAAGAGCGCCGATCGATCCGCCAGGTGCAGCAGGAGGAGCGCACGTCGCTCGATGCGGTCCGCGCGATCGACGTCACGACCTCCGACGGCCGCCGGGAGGCCTACACGAAGATCAACATGCTGGTCCGCGATCATCTTCGCGACGTGTGCGGCGTTCCCGGTCCCAGCCTGACCGCGGCCGAAGTTGAGCCTGCACTGGCCGGGCGCGCGACGCGTGTGCCCGCGGAGACGGTCACGGCGCTTTTGGCCGCATGCGAAACCGCGCGCTACGCGCCGACCACGGCGCTACCGTCGGCCGACGCGTGCCGCGACGCCATCGAGCAGACGGCGCAGGTGCTCGCTGCGCGATAGCCTGCGGATGTGGCGCGAAGGCTTTAGCCGATCGTCTCGGCCCGACGCGGCGCCTGCGGACGTAGCGCGAAGGCTTTAGCCGAGCGTCTCGGCCCGACGCGGCACCTGCGGACGTAGCGCGAGGCTTTAGCCGAGCGTCTCGGCCCGACGCGGCGCCTACGGACGTAGCGCGAAGGCTTTAGCCGAGCGTCTCGGGGCGAGGCGGCGCTCGGCTGAAGCCTTCGCGCTACACCGGTTTCAGAGGAGTGTCATTCTCGTGCAGGTGTGCCGGTAATGCGATTTCTGGATCCCGCTCTGGGCTGGTGGCTGCTCGGGGCAATGGCGATGATTGCGCTGCTGCGCTGGCGGCTGCATCGCCAGTTCGTCGCCTCCACGACGGTGCGCTGGCTCAGCGCGCACTCTTACCGCGCGTCGGTCGTCCGTCGCCTCCCTCTCGTCGTCGTGCTCGCGACCGCGGCGCTCATCGGACTGGCGTTGATGGAGCCGGTGCTGCCGTACTCGGAAGCGACCGTGCAGTCGCGCGGCCTCGACATCGTCATGGTGCTCGATCTGTCGTCGAGCATGCAGGAGGAGATGGATCCGTCGAAGGTCGAGGCGCGGCTGAAGCATCCTGGCCTGCCGCCCGGTCAGACCCGGCTCGAGGCGACGAAGAATGCGATTCGCACGTTCGTGCGGGCGCGGCACGACGATCGCCTCGGGCTCGTCGTCTTCTCCGACAACGCCTATGTGGTGAGCCCGCTCACCTTCGATCACGACTACCTGATCCACTACGTGGACATGGTCGACGAGCAGATTCTGCAGGGTGAAGGCCAGACGGCGATCGGCGATGGCCTGGCGCTGGCGAACTACCTGCTCGCCCGGCAGGCGCGCGGGACGAGCGGACACCAGGTGATCGTGCTGTTCACCGATGGGGAGAACAACCGGGGGCGCGAGCCGCTCGACGTGCTGGAGGAATCGAAAGAAGCCGACATCCGCGTGCACTTCATCGGCGTCGCGCTCGACGATGAGATCCGCAGCAAGAGCGACGTGCGCGCGCTGCTCCAGGCCATCGTCAGGAACGGCGGGCGCACCTTCAACGCGACGTCAAGCGCCGACCTCGTCGCGGCCTCGAAGGCGATCGACACGGTGGAGAAGGGCTTCCTGGTCAACAAGGTGTCGGTGCACGACGCGCCCGTGTATGCCTGGTTCGCGATTCCCGCGCTGATCGGCCTCGCCGCCGCGTTCGCGCTGCGGAGCATTCCCTACTTCGTCGACCAGACTTGAAATCGCCAAAGTTGATTTCTTCGTGGCCTTCGTGCGTTCGTGGTTCATTTCGCCAGGTGAAACGGCACGCTGGTGACCACCGTGTTCGGCCGGAAGAGTAGCGCGCCCTTGATCAGCAGCGCGCGCTGGTTGTGGAGCAGGTGCTGCCACCACCGCGCCGGGACGAACTCGGGCAGGATCACGGTCACGTAATCCTCCTTCCGCTCGTTGCCGACGTGCTCGATGTATTCGAGCAGCGGCTCCATCATCGACCGGTACGGCGACGCCAGAATCACGAGCTGCACTTTGCCGCCCCACGTCTGCCAGTCCCGCTTGATCTGCTCCGTGCCGGCAAGGTCGACATCCACGTAAATCGCGCGCACATCGTCGGAGAGCGTCTCCGCGTAGCGCAGCGCTTCGACCACCGCGCGCTGGATGCCGCCGACCGGGATGATCACGGTGTTGTGCACGCGGCGCTGCGGGACGTACCCGCGCAGCGTCAGCTGCGAGGACACATGGTCATAATGACGGCGCGTCGCCTGGAACAGCATGACGATCAAGGGAATCAGCAGAAGCACGATCCACGCGCCCTCGAGCGTCTTCGTGACGGCGACGATGAGGAGCACCACGCCCGTGACGAGGGCGCCGAAGCCGTTGATGAAGGCGCTCGTCCTCCACCCTGGCGTCTTCACGTGCCGCCAGTGAATCACCATGCCGGCTTGCGACAGCGTGAAGGAGATGAACACGCCGATCATGTACAACGGCAGCAGCGACTGCGTGTCGCCGCGGAATCCGACGATGAGCACGGCCGCAAAGAGCGAAAGGACGAGAATGCCGTTGGAGAATGCGAGGCGATCGCCCTGGTTCATGAACTGGCGCGGCAGGTACCGGTCGCGCGAGACGATCGACGCCAGGCGCGGGAAGTCGGCATAGGCCGTGTTCGCCGCGAGCACCAGGATCAGGGTGGTCGCCGCCTGAATCAGGTAGTACAGGAACGTGTGGCCGCCGAAGATGGCGCGGCCCAACTGCGACACGCCCGACTCCGCGGCGGTCGGCATCACGTGATACACGTGCGCGAGAAAGGTGATGCCGAGGAACATCGTGATCGCGAGCACCGCCATCGCGACGAGCGTCGCCGCCGCGTTCTTCGCTTCAGGCGGACGAAAGGCCGGGACGCCGTTGGACACCGCTTCGACGCCGGTCATCGCCGTGCAGCCGTTGGCGAACGCCGTCAGAATCAGAAACATCGTCAGCGGCGCGTGGGTCGGTGGGAGCGGCGGAGCGGCCGGCATCGGCGCGCCGCTCGCGGTACTGATACAACCCTGCGACGATCAAGGCGCCGATGCTGACGACGAAGACGTAGGTCGGCACCGCGAAGATGCGCCCTGATTCGCGGATGCCGCGCAGGTTGCCGATCGCCAGCAGGGCGAGGAACGCCAGGCACATTTCGACGCGATACACGTCGAGCCGTGGCAGCGCCGACGTGATGGCGAGCACGCCCGCCGAAATGCTGACCGCGACCGTCAGCGTGTAGTCGACCAGCAGCGACGCCGCCGCGGTGAGGCCGGCGAGCGAGCTGATGTTCTCCTTCGCGACGATGTAGGCGCCGCCGCCAGTGGGATAGGCATGGATCGTCTGTCGATAGGAGAAGGCGACGATCGCCAGCAGCGATGCGATGACGATGCTGATCGGGATCGCGTAGCCCAGCGCCTGCGTGCCCGCGATGGCCAGCGTGACGAGGATGAAGTCCGTCGCATACGCCACCGACGAGAGCGCGTCGGACGACAGCACAGCGAGTCCCGTGACACGCGACAGGCGCTCGTGGTGCGCCAGATGAGAGGGAATCGGTTTGCCGAGAAGGAGACGCTTCAGCGTCGGAGCTGAGGATTCTTCAGAGACTACAGCCGTGACTCACCTCAAAATCTCGCATGCTATCATATCGTCCAATTTTCCTCGTATGCGGGTCGCACGTCGATACATCATCAGCGGGCGGGTGCAAGGCGTCGGTTTTCGGTATTTCACGCAGGCGGCCGCCGCACGCGAAGGCGTGCGGGGCTGGGTGGAGAACCTGCCGGACGGACGCGTGGCGATTGGCGCGGAGGCCGATCACGCGGCGCTCGAGCGATTCGAGCGCGACATTCGACGCGGCCCGCCGGGCGCGCGCGTCGAGCACGTCGACACGGTCTCCGCGACACCGGACGAGCGCAACACGGACTTCAGCATCAGATGACCATGGATAATCTCAAAGACCGGATCCGCAGCATCCCCGATTTTCCGAAAGCGGGGATTCTCTTCTACGACATCACCACACTGCTGCAGGACGCCGCCGGCTTTCGCGCCGCGATTGACGGCATGGCGCTCCCATTTCTCGATCAGGCCATCGACATCGTCGTTGGCATCGAGAGCCGGGGGTTCATCTTTGGCGCGGCCGTCGCGGATCGGATCGGTTCGGGGTTCATCCCGGTGCGCAAGCCCGGCAAGCTGCCCTCGAAAACAGTGAGGGCGACCTACGCGCTCGAGTACGGCACGGACGCGCTCGAGATGCACGAGGACGCGATCCGCCGTGGTCAGCGCGTGCTGATCGTGGACGATCTGCTGGCGACCGGTGGCACCGCCCGCGCGACGACCGAGCTCGTGAAAGGCATGGGCGGGGAGGTCCACGCCCTCGCGTTTCTGATCGAGCTCGTCGGCCTCAACGGCCGTCAGAAGCTGGCGGGCGAGCAGATCCACGCCGTCCTGCAGTACCTGATGATCCTCGCCGCTGCGTTGGTGGTCGCGGCTGCGATTGTGTGGTGCACGCAGCAGATGATGCGCGCCTGGCAGGCGGCGCATGACGATGCGGCGCGGGCGCGGCAGGCGCGGCTGCTGCAGCTCTTTTCGGCGGGCGTGGCGTCGGCCCGAGCCGACCCGCCCTCGCTGCTCGTGTGGCAGCCGCTCGCGCGCACGGCACGTCGCCTCTTTCCAGACGACTTTGCCGTCTTCGATCGGGCAGCCGGCGGCGCCTTTCCGTTCACGCGCGAGCAGATCGAGGGGGCGCACGCCCGCTGGACGGCCGAGTGGCTGGCGTGGGAACAGCGCCACGACGCCGAGTTCAAGCTGAAAGCATCCGTGGCCGAGCATGAGCTGGCCGCATCGGGTGGATCGCCCGTCATGCGGGCGCGGCTCGACGCCGTGGAGCGGGAGAAGCTGGAAGCCTACCAGCGCCGGTACGAGGAATATATTCGGACCGCCAAGGCGCTCCAGGCACTGACAGGCGACTGAAAGTCGCGCCGAGCCGTCGCGCAGTCCCCGATCCGACGATTTTCCCACCCAACCAGCTCAACATCTGTGCCATGCCTCTGGGGCTCCGGGCCGGATGGTCTGTTCTCAATCCACCGATCGCCCGACATCTATGTAGCGAACCTTATGACCGACCTACCGGGCCGAATCGTTGTGGCGGATGACGATCCAGCGAATGTGGATGTACTCGAGCGATGGCTTGTCCGTGACGGACACCTCGTTTTTCGAGCGTTCAACGGCGAGCAGGCGATGGCGATGGTGGCGCAGGAGCAGCCCGATCTGGTGCTGCTCGACATCATGATGCCGAAGCAGACGGGATTCGAGGTCTGCCTGTCGCTGAAACGCGATCCGGCCACGCGGCTGATTCCGGTCGTCCTCGTGACCGCCCTGCAGAACACGGCGGACAAGCTTCGTGGCATCGAGGCGGGCGCCGACGATTTTCTGACCAAGCCGATCAATCCGCCCGAGCTTCAGGCGCGCGTGCGGTCGCTGCTGCGCCTCAAGCGCCACACGGACGACCTCGACTCCGCCGAGTCGGTGATCTTCAGCCTCGCGCTCACGATCGAAGCGCGCGACGCGTTCACGGAAGGTCACTGCCAGCGCCTCTCGATGTACGCCGGCGCGCTCGGTCAGGAATTGGGGCTGCCGGATGACGATCTGCTGGCCTTGCGGAACGGCGGCGTGCTCCACGACATCGGCAAGGTCGGCGTGCCCGACGCGATCCTGCTGAAGCGCGGTCCGCTCACCGCGGAGGAATTCGAGGTCATGAAGCAGCACACGGTGATCGGCGATCGCTTGTGCGGGACGCTCCGATCGCTGAAGCGCGCGCGGCCGATCGTGCGCCACCACCATGAGCGGCTCGACGGCAGCGGCTATCCCGATCGGCTGCGCGGCGAGGAGATTCCGCTGCTGGCCCAGATCATCGGCGTCGTCGACGTGTTCGATGCGGTCGCGGCGGCGCGCCCGTACAAACCGGCAGCGACGCTCGATCACACCTGCCGCGAGCTCGAGCGGGAAGCACGCCTCGGCTGGAAGCGGCCAGACCTCGTCGGCACGTTCCTCGCGCTGGTGCGCGACGGGCGCCTCCCGATCGGCTGGGACACAGCTGCCGCACCGGGAGGTGCGCACTGACACCGCGGGTGCTGCGCCGGCGCGACTCGCTGCGATGGCGGCTGCCGGTGATCATCTCGCTGATGATCATCGTCGTGCTCGGCACGTTTGTGTGGATGACCCATCGGGCGCTCGAGCAGACACTGCTGCACGCGTCCGGTGAGCGCGCCCAGACTGCGGCCGAGCAGATCGCGACGCTTTTGACGCAGAGCGTCGCCAAGGGCCAGCTCGACATCAAACGGATCGCCGACGGCGACGCCGTCCGGCAGTTCATGCGCCAGCGCTCCGAGGACAACGCGGGGCGGGTGCGCGCAGCGCTGCAGCCGCTCACCGCGGTGGGGCAGCCGCCGGTCGAAATCTGGGGTGGGCACGGCGACTGCCTGCTGCAGGTCGGGCCAACCTCGAGTGCGCCCGGCCCGGCGCTTCCTGCGCCGGGACCCGCGCCGGGTTCTGCGGGGCTGAGCGGTTTTCACGTGGTCGGGGACACCGTTTTCTATGAAATGATCGCGGAGATCGACGATCCTCCGCCTGCAGCGGAGGAGACACCGGCCCGCCGGATTGGTGCGCTGGTCGTTCGGCGATCGCTGGTCCCGGCGCAGACCGTCGCGATCAATCGCCTGGTCGGCAACGGCGGCCTCGTCGAGGTCGGCAATCGGAGCGGCGACGTCTGGAGCGATTTTGCGAAGCCTCGGCCTGCCCCCCTCGTGGACACTACGCGTAATCTCATCGCGGAATATCATGCGTCCGGCGACGAACCGAAGATCGGCGCGCTTCACCTGATCGCCGGCACGCCGTGGGTCACCTGGATCGAATTTTCACGGGCCAGCGTGCTCGCCCCGGCCCAGACGGTGTTCCGGCGCATGCTCGCGCTCGCCGCCGCCCTGGTCCTGGTCGCGGCAGCGCTTGTCTCCTTCGTCAGCGCGCGCATCACGACGCCACTCTACGATCTGACGAACGTCTCGGAAGCGATGGCGGCGGGCGATCTGACGCAGCGCGTACGGGCCGACCGCCGAGATGAGATCGGCCGGCTGGGATCGTCATTCAACGCGATGGCGGCGCGCGTCGCGGAAGCGCAGCGCGAGCTGGAAGCGCGCGTGGCGGAGCGGACGACGGGCCTGCGCGACGCACTGGGCGAGCTCGAGGCGTTCAGTTACTCGGTGTCGCACGATCTGCGCGCTCCGCTGCGGCACGTGTCCGGCTTCGCCACGCTTCTCGAACAGTCGTCGGCCGCGGTCCTGGGCGACGACGGGCGCCGCCATCTGAAGACGATTATCGAGGCGGCGAACCGGATGGGGCGGCTGATCGACGACCTGCTCGCGTTCTCGCGTGTCGGGCGGACGCCGATCACGAGCCGGCGCGTCGATCTGAATCAGCTGGTTGCCGAGGCGCAGGCGGAGGTGATGGGGAGCGGCGCAGGTGCGAATGTCGCCTGGACGGTCCGCGATCTGCCGGCCGTTCACGGGGATCCGGCGCTGCTGCGGCTCGTCCTGATCAATCTGTTGTCGAACGCCGTGAAGTATTCGTCGCGCGTGCCGCAGCCGGCCGTCGAACTGGGCACCATGCCGGCAGGTCCCGGCGAGGTTGCGATCTTCGTGCGCGACAACGGCGAGGGGTTCGACATGCAGTACGCGCACAAGCTGTTCGGCGTGTTCCAGCGGCTGCACGCGCACGGCGACTTCGAGGGCACGGGCATCGGGCTCGCCAACGTCCGGCGGATCGTGCAGCGCCATGGCGGACGGACCTGGGCTGAAGGTATCGTGAAGGGCGGCGCCACGTTCTATTTTTCGCTGCCGGTTCAGGGCGGCACAGGGGAGAGGCACGATGGGTAGCGCGCTGAAGCGCATTCTGCTGGCGGAAGACAATGCGAACGACGTGGAGCTGACGCTCACGGCGCTGCGCGCGAACAGCCTGGCCAACGAAGTGATTGTCGTGCGCGATGGCGCGGAGGCGCTCGACTACCTGCATCAGCGCGGCGCGTTTGCCAACCGCGAGCCGGGCCTGCCCGCGCTGATGCTGCTCGATCTCAAGATGCCGAAGGTCGACGGGCTCGAGGTGCTTCGGCTGGTCAAGGAAAATCCCGACCTTCGAACGCTGCCGGTCGTCGTGCTCACCTCGTCGCGCGAAGAGCAGGACCTCGTGCGGAGCTACGATCTCGGGGTCAACGCGTACGTCGTGAAGCCGGTCGATTTCTGCGCGTTCATGGACGCCGTCAAGATGCTCGGCGGTTTCTGGGCGCTGTTGAACGAGCCTCCGCCGGCGACGGTGAGAGTGTCCTAGCATGAGCGAACGCGACCAGCCGTCCGAGACGCCGCTGCGGATCCTGCACGTCGAAGACGACCCGCAGGATCGGGAGCTCGCCCAGGCGACGCTCGCGGCCGACGGTCTGGTCTGCCGCATCCAGTGCGTCGACTCGCGAGGCGATTTCGAAGCGGCGCTGCTGTGCGAGACATTCGACATCATCCTCGCCGATTACAGCCTGCCGCGCTTCGACGGCCTCACGGCGCAGGCCATCGCCCGTCGTCTGGCTCCGCAGACGCCGTTCATCTTTCTGTCGGCGACGCTCGGCGAAGAGCTCGCGATCGATCGCCTCAAGGAGGGCGCGACCGATTACGTGCTGAAGCAGCGGATCGGGCGCCTGCCGGCGGCGGTGCGCCGCGCCCGGAGGGAGGCCTCTGAGCGGGCGGAGCGCCAGCGGGCGGAAGATGATGTGCGGCGCCTCAATGCGGAGCTCGAAGCGCGCGTCGCCGATCGGAGCGCCGCGCTGGCGGCGGCGCACGACACGCTGGCATCGCGCGAGCAGCAGTGGCGCGAATCGGATCAGCTGCTGCAGACGGTTCTCGACCACAGCCCGATGGCGATGATCGTGAAGGACCTCGACGATCGGTACCTGCTCGTCAGCCGTCAGGCGGAAGTCTTTCTCGGCCGGCCGCGTGAAGCGCTGATAGGCGTGACGAGCCGGGAGGTTGTGGCGCCGCGGATCGCCGACATCTACCGGGCGCACGACCGGGAAGTGATTCGCACCAAGCTGGCCGCGCAATTCGAAGAGCCCTTCTTCGGGCCGAACGGCCTTGGCGTGCTGGCGTCCACGCGGTTTCCGCTCCTCGATGGCTCCGGCGCCGTGTATGCGGTCTGTTGCGTGTCGTCGGAAATCACGGCCCGTAAGAAGAGCGAGGACGAAGTGCAGCTGGCGCGCCTGGAAGCCGAGCGGGCCAACCTGGCGAAGAGCGAATTCCTGTCGCGCATGAGCCACGATCTCCGCACACCGCTCAACGCGATACTCGGTTTTGCCCAGGTGCTCGAGCTCGAGGAACTCGACGCGGATCACGCGGACAACGTCCGCCAGATTCTCAGCGGCGGACGGCATCTGCTCAATCTGATCAACGAGGTGCTCGACATCACGCGCATCGAATCGGGGCATCTGTCGCTCTCGACCGAACCGGTGTCGGTGGCCGACGTCATCGAGCAGACCGTGAGTCTCATCAGACCGCTCGCGACGCAGCGCAGCATTACGATTGAGGTGCAGCCGATTGGGCACGGCGAGGTGGTGCTCTCCGATCGCCAGCGCCTGACGCAGATTGTGATCAACCTGTTGTCGAACGCCGTGAAGTACAACCGCATCGGCGGCCGCGTGACGATCGCGTTCTCCGCCGGATCCCGCGAACAGCGTCAGCCCTCGCGGCTCACGGTCACCGACACCGGCGCCGGGATCCCGGCAGAGAGTCTCAAGTTGCTCTTTCAACCGTTCGAGCGTCTGGGCGCGGAGCAGACGGCGACCGAGGGAACGGGACTCGGTCTTGCGTTGTCGCGTGCGCTCGCGCAGGCGATGGGCGGCCGGCTTGGCGTCGACAGCGTCATCGATCGTGGGAGCGCCTTCTGGATCGAGCTGCCGGCGGCCGACACGCCGTCAGCGGTGGGCACGGAGATCGAGCACGTGGCGACGCCGATCACCCGCACGATGGCGAGCGCCGGGCTGGTCCTGTACGTCGAGGACAACATGGCCAACGTGCGGCTGATCGAACGGATTCTCAAGCGGCGTCCAGGCGTCGAGCTGGTGCACGCGCCGCAGGGCAACGTGGCGCTGAGGCTCGTCCGCGAGCGGCGCCCCAATGCCATACTGCTCGACCTGCACCTGCCCGACATGCCGGGCGACGAGGTGCTGCGCCAACTCTGGGCGGATCCGGAAACGCGGACCATTCCGGCCGTGGTCGTGACCGCCGATGCGACACCCGGCATCGCCCGGCGGCTGCAGGCGTCTGGCGCGACGGCGTGTCTGACCAAGCCGCTCGACGTCGGCGATGTGCTGCGCGTGCTCGACGAACTGCTCGGCACGCCAGTGGAGGACGAGAAACATGTCTGAGCCATTGGACCGCGAGCTGGAAGTGATTCATCGATTCAAGAATCATCTGGCGGTCATGATCAGCTTTTCAGACCTGCTGATGCTCGAGATGCCCGAAGACAGTCCGCATCGCGCGGACGTCGCCGAAATTCATCGGGCGGGGCGCGCGGCACTGGCGCTCCTGCCAGAGCTCGAGAAACTCGGGCGCTAGCCAGCGCGAAGGGACGACGATGCCAAAGCCAGGTGCGCAGCCGGTTGTGTTGGTGGTCGACGACGAGCAGCCGATCCGCCTGGCGGCGCGGCGGATTCTCGAGGCCAACGGGTACAAAGTGCTCGAGGCCGAAAACGGCGCGCGCGCGCTCGATCTGCTCTCAGACGACGTCGCGGTCGATCTGTTGATGGCCGACCTCGAGATGCCAGAGCTGACCGGCGAGGAGATGGCGCGGCGCCTGCGCGCGCAGCGGCACGGTCTGAAGGTGCTGTACGTCTCGGGCTATGTCGATCGGCTGCTCGACGAGCGTCCGATGCTGTGGGAAGGGGAAGCATTCCTCGAGAAGCCGTTCACCTTCGAAGGCCTGAGCGAAGCCGTGTCGCTCCTGCTGTTCGGCACGCTGAAGCCGCCCGCCGCGTAGAGCGTGTTTCAATAACGCGCGTCTGCGATCGATGGCGCAGACACGTCGCTTGGCGCGAGGCCCGCATAGGTGAACTTCTGCACCCGCTTGCCTTCGTACGTTTCAGTGATGAAGAGATCGCCGCGCGAGTTGACCGCGAGGTTGTGCGCGCCGTAGAACTGTCCAGCCCAGTGCCCGGCCCCTCCGAACGAGCTCACGACCTGCAGCGACTGGCGATCGAGCACGTACACCTGCTGGTTCGTGCCGTCCGGCACGAAGAGAAACTCCTGCTGCGGATCGATTGAGAACCCGATGTCCCAGACCGACCCGCTGCCGAACGTGTCCTTGGCGATGAACGCTTCCTTGACGAACGTGCCATCTTTCCTGAACACCTGAATGCGATCGTTCGTCCGATCGCACACATAGACGAGGCCGTCATGCGAGATCCGCACGGCGTGAACGATGCGGAATTGCTGCGGCGGAGGACCGCTGGGATCGTACTGGCTCGGTCTGTCTTCATGCTGCACCGCGCCGCTGAACGGCGCCGGCAGGCGCTCGCCCGTCTGTTCGAAATACCTGTCGTCCGGGCGTTGGCCGTACGCGCCCCAGTGGCGTTTGTATGCGCCCGTTGTCGCGTCGAAGACGATGATGCGGTGGTTCACGTAACCGTCGGCGACGTACAGCTCGTTGGCGGCGGTGTCGACGACCATATTCGCGGCGCCGCCAAGATTCACGGTGTCGTTGCTGCCGCGGCCCTGTCCCTGGTGGCCGATCTGCTGGAGGAACTTACCCTGGCGCGTGAACTTCAGGATTTGCGCATCCTTGTCGCCGCCCGCGCCGAGCCAGACGTGGTCCTGCGCGTCGATGTAGATGCCGTGTTCGAGCTGCGGCCATTCGTAGCCGGGCCCGGGGCCGCCCCACGACGAAAGCAGGTCGCCGCCCTCATCGAATTCGAGCACGGGAGGGGCGGCGCGCCAGATCGATCGCGTTTCGTTCGGTTGGAGCGTGGAGGGTCGGTGCGTGATCCAGATGTGATCGTGCGCGTCGACGGCGACGCCCACCACGGCGCCGACCAGCCAGTGGTTCGGCAGCGGCTTGGGCCATGCGGGATCGACGCGAAAGGTCGGTACCTGGTGGGCCATACGGCTCCTGACGGCCGGTGCCTGCGCCAGCGTCGCGGCGGCCGGCAACGCCAGCAACGCAAGGGTCAGCCGCGCGGTCCAGCGGCGCCGGTCGTGTTCGCGGTTGCTCACGCTGCGCATCTTACGCGGACCGGACCGATCGGGACCAGTCGCCGGCCCGTAAGCAGCGCGACGCCCAAAAGGACGCGGCCTACACGCGACCTCGAAGTGCAAATCGCGTTAAAAATGCGAGAGCACCACCGTGTAATTCACTGGCGCGGTCAGGCTGCCGGTGTCGAAGACGCTGATGCAATAGGAGCCGGGATCCGCCGGCGAGGCGATCTGTGCGATGTTCGCCGCCGTGACTGACTGGGCGAGGATCAACGTGCACGCGGAGCCGTTCGGCGTGCCGACGCCCAGGCCGAGCGTGACGTTTGTGGGTGGTCCGGCGTTTGTGAGGGTGACGGTGATTTCGCCGCTGAGGCCGGTGGTGAAGTTGTACGTATCGCTCCCTGACGGCTGCAGTGTGCCGTTGAAGGTCTGGACCGTGTGCCCCGATGTTGTAGGCGTCGTCGTTGTCGCCGAATTGCTGCTGCCGCACCCTGCGGCCAGCAGCGCGAGCGGCAACAGCACGAACGTCATGGTTCTCATAGTTTCCTTAGCGCGAGTTGTGGCAAACCTGTGGCGACCGCACACCCGTGTGCCCGTCGCGCGTGCACGCAAAATGCCAAGACTGCGAGCTGACATTGAGAGGAACGGTGAGCCGCGACCCGCGCCGCCGTCATCTCCGCAGGGCAGCCTTGTCCTGTGGAGGACGCAGCGGCCCGGCTGACCTCTGATAAACTACCTCATAATCGCCCATAAGCGCCCGTAGCTCAGGGGATAGAGCACCCGCCTCCTAAGCGGGGGGCCGCCAGTTCAAATCTGGCCGGGCGCACCATGACAGTCGTCGGTCACCAGTCGTCCGTCACCAGTCGGTCAGTCGTCAGTCATCAGTCATGAAAAGAACCGAACGCCATCATCTGAAAGAGAACGAGCTTGAACGGATCGCCCTGCAGGCGCGCGAGACGGTCGAGGCGCGCCGCCGCGAGATCATCGCCGCGGCCGTCGTCCTGGCCGTCGTCGGCGCGGTGGCGATCGGCTACTTCGTCTGGCACGACCGGGTGGAATCGAAGGCGCACGCCTTGCTCGCCCAAGCGCTCGCGGTCCAGGAGGTGCGCGTGGGTCCGCCGGCCGCACCCGGCACGCCGAATCCCACCGCCAGCTTTCCCACCGAGCGCGATCGGGCGCAGGCGGCGCTGACCAAGTTCAAGGTCGCGGCCGACAGCTATCCGTCGACTGACGCCGGCATCTACGCGCGCTACGAGGTGGCGGTCACCGAGATGATGCTCGGCGACCCCGCAGCGGCGGCCGCCGCCTACCAGACGGTCGTCCAGCGCAGCGGCAGCAGCATCTACGGACAGATGGCGCGCCTCGGGCTCGCCGAAGCGCAGGCGCGCAGCGGCCAGTACGATCAGGCGATCGACACGTTCAAGGAATTGTCGCAGCGCAAGGACGGCCCGCTGCCGATCGACGGCATCCTGATGCAGCTCGGACGGACGTATCTGGACGCCGGCAAGCGCGCGGAAGCGCAGCAGACGTTTACGCGCCTGGTCGAGGAGTATCCCGATTCACCGTTCAACGGCGATGCGAAGAAAGAGCTCGACGGCCTGAAGAAAACTTAGCCGCGCAGATTCTTACCCGCGATCTCCGATCCGAATCGGTACGACAGGATCTTGTAAACCAGCTTCGCGCACAGGAAATTGGGCCCGACGTTGCCCGCCATCGGCGACAGCTCCACGATGTCGCAGCCGACCACCGTCCGCGCCTCGATGACGCGGCGGAGCAGCGTCAGTCCTTCCCGCCAGCTCAGACCGCCGGGCTCCGGCGTGCCGGTCGCCGGCATGATCGCCGGATCGAAGCCGTCGCAGTCGATCGTGATGTACACGGTCTCCCCGAGCGAATCGACCACGCGGTCGATCCAGTCGGGATCCTGCCGCATGTTCCAGTCGTAGAAAATCTTCGTCGCCAGCGACGGCGCCGCAACCGCTTCCTCCCTGGAGAGGCTGCGGATGCCCACCTGCGTGCAGCGCGGCGCATGGTCGAGCACCCGGCGCATCGCGCAGGCGTGGTTGTGCGGCGTGCCCATGAACGAATCGCGCAGGTCCGCGTGCGCGTCGATCTGCAGCACCGACAGGTTCGGATGCTGCGCGGCGACGGCCGCCACGACCGGCCCTGTGATCGAATGCTCGCCACCGAGGACGACGGGAAATTTTCCGCGCGTCATCAGCTCGGCGGTGACGCGGCGGATGTCCTCGACGGTCTCCTCCATGGAAGCAAACGGCAGCTCCATCTCGGGCAGCGTGAAAATCCCGATGCTGTGGACGTCGCTTTCCGTCTCCTCGTCCCACAACTCCATATGCGACGAGGCGACGAGGATTTCGTGCGGGCCGTTGCGCGTGCCCGCCACATAGGAGGTCGTGCGGTCGAGCGGCACCGGCAGAATGACGACGCGGGCGTTCTCGAAGTCTGTCGTCGTGGGGGTCGTGCCGCCGAACTCGCCGACGGCCACGCGATCGTACTCAAACGGCAGATTCATTCACTTCCTCGAAGCGATCGGAGGGAACCGTCTGGCCGTCGATGGTCATGACGCGCGACGCCAGCGTGAAGATCGGCGGCCTCCGCTCGGCCAGCAGCGCCGGGGCGGTGCTCGCCAGTGCGCTGGCCAGCAGCGGCAAGGCGATCGTCGCATCGGCCTGCACGGAAACCGACGCCGCGTCGCTGGCCAGCTTGCCCCAGCTTTGCGCCTCCTCGAGGCTCGAGCCGGAGGCGCCGCCGAAATGCGGGACGTCGGTGACAATCTGCAGTGCGTAGCGGTGGCCGCCGACCCGATCGCTGAAGAACTCCGCCTGCACGCTGGCCTGGTTGATGAAGTTCTTCGGCGTGCCGCCGCCGAGCACCACCGACGCCGTCCGCGGACGGCGGATGATCAGGTTCGCCGACTCGACGATGTCGCCGATGATGTCGATGTAGCCGGTCCCCGCCTTTTTCATGCGCGCCTGCGACAGGCCCATGCCGATGGAGGAGTCGGCGATCGCCGGGCAGAAGATCGGCACATTGGCGCGGTACGCCGCGGTGAGAATGCCGTCGCGGCCGGTGGTCGTCCACAGGTGCCCGCCGAGCAGATACAGAAATTCGCGGGAGGTGTACGACCGCGCTTCCAGCGTGGATGCGAATTCGGCGATCCAATTGTCGTTGCCGACGAATTCCTCTTCGCTCGCATACGTGTCGTACACGCGGTCGATGCCCTCGTCGGCCAGCGCGGCATCGTCGGGGTGCGTGTTGCCCAGGTAGTGATGCTGGCCGCGCGTTTCGTGCAGATCGTGATACAGATTGGCGCCCGTGGAGACGAGGCAGTCCACGTACCGGTTCGCGATCAGGTGCGCGACGATGAGCCGCAGGCCGCCGGCCGTCAAGGCGCCGGCCATGCCGAGAAAGATCGTCACATCGTCCTGAAGCATCTTCTGCCAGACGCGGTGCGCCGTGGCGAGATTCCGCCCCTGAAAGGAAATCCGCTCCATGCGCGAGAGAACCTGGTCCGCCGTCAGTCCGCGATCGACCACGAATGGCTCGACCGGCGTCTGCAGGAAACGGGACTTCTTTTTCATGCGCGGTAATTATAGTCGACGCGCTAGCCCGCATTATTCACGAACGCTGCGCGCTCGTTCATAACGCGCCGGCGGCCGGCCGACCGTTTCTCGTGGCCGCCGGTTTCGACACCGCGCTCCGCGTGGCGCTCAAGGCGTCGCCCGGGCGAGTCCTGAGCGAAGGCCCGAGAATCGGGCCTGAGTCGAAGCCCGAAGGGCGGACTATTCGGGCCGTCATGAATAGTCCGGGCTAGAAAGCGCGACCGATGCGGACGTAGAACGTCACGCCGTCGGCCACCGTGTGGCTGCCGTCGTGGCCCCATGCGACGCCAACGGCGGTCGTGAGTGGGAGCACGTAACCCGCGACGACGTCCGCGGAGAGCTCGGCGCCCGCGTCGGTCTTCAGGTCGCGGGTGCGAAACACGCCGGTCCAGGCCTGGCCCGCATCGGCAAACACGGCGGCGTGCATCGTCTGCAGGAACAGAGGCCAGGTGCCGATACCGCGCTGCGGACGGAGCAGGGGGAGGCGATAGTCCGCGTTGAGCACCGCGACATGGCTGCCGGCGAATGTGTCCACTGCGAATCCGCGCAACAAGCTCACGGCGTCGCTGCCGAAGTCCAAGGGCGTGAGATTCGGTCCGGCGCCGCCGAGATGAAAGGTCCGCTGCATCGCAACATTGCCGGTCGATGTGCCGCCGGCCGCGCGAATGGCGAGCACGTGGTGACGGCTCAGCGCCGGCAGATACACGCGGGCGTCGGCAGTGAGGGTCGTGGCGTCACCAAACGCGCCGAGCGCGCGGCGGACCATCTCACTCGTCACGCCGAGCGTCACGCCCTCCTCGGGGCTGATCGAGTATCCGTATGTGTGCGCGGTCGACATCGACCAGGCGGCGCGCACCGCCGCCCGGTTCCGCGTGAGCGTCCGGTCCGCGAGGGAAAACTCGTCGACGCCGCGCAGCAACGACGCCCACGCCACGTGCGACGCCCGCACGTGACTGATCGGAAACAGCACGCCCGCTTCGATCTGCCGCTCCCGTTCCGTCGCGCTCGACGGTGTCCCGGCTGCCGTTGCGGGCCCGGCAAAAAATGAGGTCTGCGTCGAAGCGGAGACGAACAGGATCGGACGCCAGCGGTTGTATGAATACGAAGCCTGCCAGTCCGGCATCGCGTCATGCGCGTCGACGCTGCCTGCGGGGCCGGTGATCAGCCATGATGCGGACAGTGCGTACGCGTGATACTGGAGGATGTCGACGCCCGCGATGCTGGCACCGGCTCGAGTCTGGGTGCCGTCGCTCGTGATCAGCGGCGACCAGGACGTCGGCGCGAGTGTGGACCAGGGCGAGTAGACACGAGCAGGACTAAAGTCCTGCGCCACGCCATCAAACCTCTCGGTCGCGTCCGGCTTTCGCGGGGCGTCTCCGAGCTCCTCGGTAGTGTCCGGCTTTGGGACCTCGTCTCCAAGCTCCTTGGCAGTGTCCGGCCCTTCGACACGCTCAGGGCCGTCCCGAACGATGTCGAGGGACGGCTTTGGCCGGACCTGTTCTGTGGTGTCCGGCTTCAACGGGACCGAGCTCGACGTCGCGTATGGCTCTGTGAACAGATCGAATCCATCCGCGGTGTAGCCGACGAAGACGATCGTCCGGCCGTCCGGCGAGACGTCAGGCCACGTGGCGCCGCCACTTGTGTGCGTCAACTGGCGCGCTGCGCCGTCTGCGATCGTGAACTCGAACAGGTTGAACGGATCGTCTTCCACTCCCACGGCTGCGATCACCGCCTGACCGTCGCGCCGCCACGCGGGCGTCACGATGCGGGCATTCGGGCGCGAGGCGACCACGCGGACCGCACGCGTGACCGGATCGACCACGACGATGTCGGAGAGCGAGCCGGGGCGATGCCGCTCCACGGCGATCGACTGCCCGTCGGGTGACCAGCGAGGCGCGTTGAATTGCGTATCGGGCTCCGAGATGAGCGTCGTCAGGGCAGGATTGAAGTCCTGCGCTACGAGAGGCTGCGCCACGGCAGGACTAAAGTCCTGCGCTACGAGAGGCTGCGCCACGGCAGGACTAAAGTCCTGCGCTACGAGAGGCTGCGCCACGGCAGGACTAAAGTCCTGCGCTACAACAATGGCGGCAGCGCGGGTCTGCAGACCCGCTCCGTTGACAGTTGTGGCGCGGGTCTTTAGACCCGCCGTGTTTCGATCCGCCACGTTGACCAACACGAGATCCCGCCGCCCAGGCGCGTCCTGCACACAGACCAGCGTGCGGCCATCGGGCGACACGTCGGGATCGAGCAGCCGCGCTTCTGAGGTGAGCGCGCGCACGCGACCCGTTCGCCGATCGAGCGCGTACAGATCGCTGTAGACGCCGGTATTGCGCCTGATCTCCTGCTGGTCGAAATAGATCGTCTCGGACGTAATCCCGGCCGTCGATCCGAGGTACCGCGTCGCGAGCCGTCGCGGCGGCGCCCCGTCGAGGTGCGTGAGCTTCAGCGCTGGAAACTCATGCGGGGTGCGGACCGAGTACACAACCTCTGACGCCGATACGAATCGCGGTCCCGCGGCGACGAATCCTTCGTGCGTCAGCCGTGTCGGGGGATCGTCGGGATCAGACGGCGACGACGACCGCACCAGGCTGCCTTCGTAATCCTTCCACAGCGCGCCGAGCGGCCGGCCGTAGACGCGTTCGAATACACGCGACGCGGTGTACGGCACACGACGCGCCGTCGCTTCGGCGAGCTCGGCAAATTTCGCGGCGCCGTAGGTGTCGGCCAGATAGGCGTGAAATCCGACGCCGTACGCGTACGGGGCGTTGCCGTCGGGCCAGTCGATAATCGGACCCGTCACGCGATCGAGGGGATCGAGGCGTCCCTCGCGCGCGGCCTCGGTCGTAATCGCGCGAAAATCTCCGGCGTGCAGCCGGCCGCCGCCGGTGAGCACGCTCTCTTCGTAGACGGCCAGTCCTTCGATTTGCCACGTCGGCAGGAACAGATTGGGAAACGCGACGGGCGTCCGTCCGAAGATGCCGCGCACCACGCGCGCCCAGCCTTCAGATCGATCCAGGTGCACGATGTGCGTGAACTCGTGCGTGAACGCCAGCCGCAGCCAGTCGTCCGTGTTGCCGATGAAGTCTGATCCCGCCGGCCAGACGGCGGTGATGAACACCGTGTCGTACGGCAACGGCGTCGCGAAGCCGTTGGACAGTTCCGTCTGATCCGCGAGGATGACGTGCGTCATTCTTGGCGGCGCCACGCCGAACGGGCGCTGCAGCTTCACCCACGTGTCTTCGGCAATCGCGGCCAGCTCGCGGGCGGTCCCATCCTCGCCCTGATGGAAGTAGATGATGAAGTGCGCGGTCCGCAGCGTCCTGAAGCGCAGCGCAGGATCGACGAGCGACGCGGCATCGAGCACGCCACTACACAGCAGGAGCACCGCCGCGATCAGCAGCCGTCTACGCGTCACGGCGCGATTATCGCAGCCCCGCCGGCACCGCCGGCGGCCTCGTCGCGCGCGCGAGCACGATGCACAGAATCAACGCGGGCAGGCCGAGGAGGCCGGCGCCGATGAAAAACCAGCCGTAGGCGTCGATCAGCGGCCGCCCGATGGCGAGCCGCTCGACGGCGACGCCAGAGAACCCCTTGGCGAACTTGCCTACGTACGTGTACGCGGAGCTCAGAAGCGCGTACTGCGTGGCCGTGTAGCCCAGGCTCGTCAGGGTCGACATGTAGGTGACCAACGCGACGCCGGCGAAGCCGATGCCGAAGTTGTCGGCGAACATGACGGCGCCGAACACGCGGAGGTCCGGCCCGAAGTAGGCAAGTGTCGCAAAGTTGGCGATCACGAGGATCTTGATGACGACGCCCGCGATGAGGGTTCTGAAGTACCCGAACCGCAGCGCGCTGAAACCGCCCGCCGCGATGCCGGCGAACGACGCGACGAGGCCAATCGATCCGCGCACGGCACCGACCGCGTCCTTCGAGAGGCCGAGGTCGTGGTAGAACGGGTTCGCCATCGGTCCCATGACGTACTCGGGGAGCTGGTAGAAACTGATCATCGCGAGCATCAGCAGCGCGAGCCAGCCGTAGACGCGGAAGAACTCGGTGAACGGGCCGATCACGGCGTCGAAGAAGCCGCGCGCCGTCCAGAGCGGCGCCTGCGCCTTTGCGCCGAACGCCGCCAGCGCGCGCAACGGCTCTGTCGCGATCAGGCTCGCCGCGATGCCGATCGCCATCAGCGCCGCCATCAGGCCGTACGAGATCGGCCAGCCCCAGTGGTTCGCCACGATCAGGATCACCGCCTCGCTCATGAGGATCGCGACGCGGTACCCGAGCTGATGGGCCGACGACAGCAGCCCGAGCTCGTCGGCATCCGCCGCGGCCTCGATGCGCCACGCGTCCACGACGATATCCTGCGTGGACGAGGAGAAGGCGACGACGAGCGCGAGGATCCCGAGCGAGGCGAGACCGGCTCTGATCCCCGTCATGGCAATGCCGATCAGACCGATCGCGACCATGATCTGGCTGGCGAGCAGCCAGCCGCGGCGGCGACCCAGCCGTCCGACGAGCGGCGCGTCCACACGATCGATGATCGGCGCCCACAGAAACTTCAGCGAATAGGCGAGCCCGACCCACGAAAGGAAACCGATGGCCGCGAGCGTCGTGCCCGCATCGCGCAGCCAATAGCCGAGCGTGTTGCCGGTCAGGAAGAACGGCAGGCCCGACGAGAAGCCGAGCATGAGCATCACCGCCACCTTCGGCTGGCGCAGCGAAGCGATCACGTCGCGCTTGCTGATGGCTCGGACCGCCGCTGTGTCCGTCGACGCGCCTTGTGTCCTCGTCACAACTCCTTCTTCAGCTCGGCGAGCAGCGTGAGCGCTTCCATCGGCGTCATGTGGTCGAGGTCCATCGCCGCCAACCGATCGCGCAGGCGGTCGTCCGCCACCGGCGCCTGAAACAGGCCGAGCTGCTTCTGCGGATCGTCGGTCGTGCCGCTCACCGACGGCCGGCCGCCGCGCGTCAGCTCGTCGCGTTCGAGTGCGTTGAGGATTTCGCGGGCGCGGTCGATCACCGACCGCGGCAGCCCGGCGAGGCGCGCCACCTGGATGCCGTAGCTGCGGTCCGATCGGCCGGGGACAATCTTGCGCAGGAAGATGATGTCGTCCTTCCACTCGCGCGCGGCGACGTGAAAGTTCACGACGCCAGGCGTGGCGTCGGCCAGGTCGGTCAACTCGTGGTAATGCGTCGCAAACAGCGTTTTCGGCCGGACGGTGGCATGCGTCGCCAGATACTCGGCGACCGCCCACGCGATGCTCAGTCCGTCGAAGGTCGCCGTGCCGCGGCCAATCTCGTCGAGCACGACCAGGCTGCGCGCCGTCGCGGTGTGCAGGATATTCGCCGTCTCCTGCATCTCGACCATGAACGTCGAGTGCCCGCGCGCGATGTTGTCCGACGCGCCGACGCGGGCGAAGATCCGGTCGACCAGCGGCACCTTCGCGTCGCGCGCCGGCACGAACGACCCGGTCTGCGCCATCACGCAGAGTAGCGCGGTCTGCCGGAGATAGGTCGACTTGCCGCCCATGTTCGGACCGGTGAGGATCACGACCTGACACGTCGAGCCGTTCAGCGTGATGTCGTTCGGCACGAACGGCTGACCGGTGATCGTGCGTCGCTCCACGACCGGGTGGCGGCCGTCGACGACCGCGAGCTCGTCGCCGTCGTGGACGTGCGGCTTGGTGTAGTTGTTGACCGCCGCCGCTTCGCTCAGCGCCGAGAGCACGTCCAGCGTGGCGAGCGCGCGCGCCGACGCCTGGATGCGCGGCGACTCGGCGGCAATGGCGGTGAGCAGCCTGTCGAACAACGCCAGCTCGCATTCGACGATGCGCTCGTCGGCGCCGAGCACTTTCTCTTCGTACTCCTTGAGCGCCGGCGTGATGTACCGCTCGCCGCCGGCAATCGTCTGTTTGCGGTGATAGTCGGGCGGCACCGCGTGCAGGTTGGATTTCGAGATCTCGATGTAGTAACCGAAGACGCGGTTGTAACGAACCTTGAGCGACGCGATCCCCGTGCGGGCCCGCTCGCGCTCTTCCATCTCGGCGATGAGCTGCTTGCCCGATCGGCTGATGGTGCGCAGTTCGTCGAGCTCGCGGTCTACGCCGTCGCGTGCGAACCCGCCGTCGCGCGCCAGCGCCGGCGGCTCGTCGATTAAGGTCGTATCGATGGCGTCCCGGACGTCCGGCAACTCGTCGAGCTCCGCCAGCAGCGAGCGGAGCAGTGGGGCCTGCAGATCGCCGAGCACCGCCTTCACCCGCGGAATCACGGCGAGCGACTGCTTGAGGCCGACCAGATCGCGTGGCCCGGCCGTGCGGAGGGCCGCACGCGCGACCAGCCGCTCGAGATCCTGCACCGCCTTGATCACGTCGCGGAACTTGCCGCGCTCCGTCGAGCGGAACGCCAACTCCTCGACCGCGTCGAGCCGATCGCGAATCGGCTCGAGTGCCACCAGCGGTCGCAGCAGCCACGACCGCAGCAACCGGCTGCCGATCGACGAGATCGTGCGATCGAGCTCATCGAGCAGCGATCCCGATCGGCCGCCTTCTGAGCCTTCGATGATTTCCAGATGCTTGAGCGTCGTCGCATCGATCAGGAGCGCGTCGGCCCGCTGGCGATAGGCGATTGAGCGCACGTGGGCGAGATCGACCTTTTGCGTGCCACGCAGATGGTGCACGAGCGCGCCAGCGGCGGCGACTGCGGCCGGATGGCGATCGAGGCCGAATCCTTCGAGGCCGCCGGCCCGCAGCTGATCGAGCAACGCGCGCCGCGACGATTCCGGATCGAACATCCAGGCGTCGACAGGCGTCGTCGCGCAGCCGAGCGTGCCGAGGACGGGCCAGTGTTCGCCGATGGTGGAGGCCGGTTTGCCGTCGGCGATCGTGTCGGCCGGCACGACGATCTCACGCGGCCGGAGCACGGCCAGCTCGTCGGCGAGTGCCTGCTGTCCCTCGGCTCCTGCATATTCGGCGGCCGTGAATTCGCCGGTCGACAGATCGAGCAGGGCGACGCCGAGCACCGGCAGCGCGGTGCCTTTCGCGCCCGGCGGCAGACCAGGCGCGACGGCCATGATGAACGCCGGCTCGCGCGCATCGAGATAGCCCGCGTCAGTCAGCGTGCCTGGCGAGACGACGCGCACGACCTCGCGCTTGACGACGCCTTTGGCTTTTTTCGGATCCTCGACCTGATCGCAGATCGCGACGCGGAACCCCTTCTTCACGAGCCGGGCGATGTATCCGTCCACGGCATGAAACGGGACGCCGCACATCGGGATGCCGCCGCCGTTGGCGTCTTTCGACCGCGACGTGAGCGTCAGCTCGAGCGCGCGCGCCGCCACGAGCGCGTCCTCGTAGAACAGCTCGTAGAAGTCGCCCATCCGAAAAAACAGAATGGCGTCGCGATACTGCTGCTTCGCGTCGAGATACTGACGCATCGCGGGCGTCGCCGTAGCCGAGGAGCGCGCGATGGCGGGATCAGACGGAAAGCCCATGCGGAGTATGCTTTAGTCTATCGCATGCGTGTGCTCTCGCTGGACACGACGACGCGCGCCGGCAGCGTCGCCCTGATGATCGACGGCCGCGTGGTCGAGGAGCGAAGCGGCGACGCGTCGCGGACGCACGCCGAGCGTCTGCCCGCCGAGATGATCACGCTGCTCGCGGCGCACGGGCGGACGCTCGCCGACATCGATCTCTTCGCGGTCGCGTCCGGCCCTGGGTCGTTCACCGGGCTGCGAATCGGCATCGCCACCATTCAAGGCGCCGCGTTCGTTCATCATCGTCCGGTCGTAGCGGTGTCGGCCCTCGAGGCGCTCGCTCAGGCCGGATCGGCGAGTGTCCAGCCGGGCGAGGCCGTAGGCGCGTGGATCGACGCGCATCGCAACGACGTGTTCAGCGCGCTGTATCGTGTCGGCGGTGCAGAGCCGTTCGCGCCCGATCGTCTGGTGGAAATCGAGGGACCGCGGGTCGGTCCGCCCGCGGCCACGCTGGCCCGATGGCGGCCAGATCTCACCGGCCGTTCGCTGGCGATCGTGGGCGATGGGGCCGTGCTCTACGCGGACGTCATCGCCGCCGAGGCGGGATCAGGTGCACCGGCGGCCCGCGTTGTTCAACCGACACCGCAGCTCGCCGGCACAATTGCGTTGATGGCGCTCCAGCTCGCCAGGATCGGCGGCGCGGTCGAGGCGGGCGGTGTCAAACCGTTGTATGTGCGCCGCCCCGATGCGGAGATCGATCGGGAGAAAAGGAACGTCCAACACCAGGGACACAAAGGACACGAAGGCACTGCTTGAGATGATTTTCCCTTTGTGTCCTCGGTGTCCTTTGTGTTGACGGTGTTTGTATCGTGCTGACCTGGACCATCGAGCCTGTCGCGTCGCCCGCCGACATCGACGCCATTCTGGCGATTGAAGAGGCGTCGTTCACGAACCCGTGGACGCGCGCGATGTACCTCGCCGAGCTCGAGAACCCGGACGTGTCGTACTGTTTTCTGGCCAAGGATCCGGGAGGCGCGGTCGCCGGCTTCTGCTCGTTCTGGCGCGTGTTGGATGAGCTCCACATCAACAATCTGGCCGTGTCGCCCGCGCATCGGCGCCGGGGCGTCGCGTCGGCGCTGCTGATGCACATCCTCCGCGAAGGGGCCGCGCTCGGCGCGACGCGCGCGACACTCGAGGTGCGGCGATCGAACGAACAGGCACGGGCGCTGTACGAACGGTTCGGGTTCACCGTGGCGGGCGTGCGGCGCGGATACTACACGAATCCGCGCGAGGATGCTCTCGTGTTGTGGCGCGAGCACATCGCCGACGGTTGATCGCCGACGGTTGATCTGTTGTGACTCGCTGATAGTGTCCCCTCGCGGACTCGTTAGAAATGTCCCCCTAAGCTTACGACCTCTGAGGAGGTCGTGGATTGGGACGGACAGCGATGAGTACGAAGGAGCTGAAGCGCGCGGGCGTGTTGGCGCGGGTGGTGGCGGGGACGTTGGGTCTGGGTTCGGCGGCGGCGTTGATGGACGTGAGTTATCGCCAGGCGAAGCGGTTGGCTCGGCGGTACCGGCGTGAGGGGGCCGCGGGGCTGAAACATCAGAGCGCTGGACGCGTATCGACGCACGCGATTGCGGCGACGATTCGGGAGCGGGTGCTCGCGCTCGTCCGCGAAAAATACAGCGGCGGGGTCGATGAGCGCTTTGGGCCGACGCTGGCGGCCGAGCATCTGGCGAGTGAAGACGGCCTGACCGTCGACCACGAGACGTTGCGGCGGTGGATGCTGACGGCGGGGCTGTGGAGTCGCGCGCGGAAGCGCAGCCCGCATCGCCGGCGCCGCGAGCGCAAGGCGCACTTCGGCGAGCTGGTCCAGATGGATGGCAGTTTCCATCCATGGTTCGAAGATCGCGCAGCCGCGAGCTGTTTGCTGACGCTGGTCGACGATGCCACCGGCCAGACCCTGGGACGCTTCGGCGCGCAGGAAACGATCTGGGCAGCGGTCAGCGTGCTCCGCGCCTGGATCGAGCGGTACGGGATCCCGCACGCGCTCTACACCGACTGGAAAAATGTGTATGTGCGCCCGCCGAATGCGGCCGAGCGCGTCACGGGCGCCGAGCCGTTGACGCAATTCGGGCGCATGTGTGCCCGCTTGGGGATCCAGATCATCCCCGCGAGTTCGCCCCAAGCCAAAGGGCGGATCGAACGGAATCACGGCACGCAACAAGATCGTCTGGTGAAAAAACTCCGCCGCCGCGGCATCGCCGACGTCGCGACCGCGAATGCGTTTCTCGAGGCGGCATATTGGGCCGACCACAACCGCCGCTTCGCGCAGGCGCCCGCGGCCGTAGACGATTTTCACGTGGCGCGGCCGGGCGGGCGGCAACTCGATCGCGTGTTTCGCCTCGAAGAAACGCGCACGGTCTCCAACGATTGGGTCGTGCGCTATGCCAACCGCCACCTCCAACTCGAACGGCAGAGTGGCCTGGCGCCGGCGCGCAGCACGGTGATCGTGTCCGAAGACCGCGCGGGGCAGATCGAAATCCGGTATCGCGATCGCGTGATGCGGTGGACCGACGTGCCGGTGGGGGCACTGGGCCGCCCGACGGCGTCCCCCGCGACTCCGATTCCCGTCCGTCGACCCGACGCGTCGGCGCGCGGGCCGCGCGCGGGTGGCGATCACCCATGGCGCCATGCCGTCGAGGATCATCGTGTCGCGCGGCAGCTGGCGAAGGATCGCCGGCCGTGGATGGCCAGTCAGCCGTGACCGCGTCCTCGTCGAAAAGGGACATTTCTATCGAGTTAAGAGTGGGGACATTTCTAACGAGTCTTGACAATCGCCGACGGTTGATCTTGCAACCCGCGAACTCGTGTGCTAATTTCGGCCTGAAACACCGCGCCCGAGACAAGGAGGCGGAGCATGAATGCAGAGCCGCATGGGCTGAAGGCCGTGCTCATCGAGACCGACCCCGAATTTCACGACCTGGCCGACAAGCATCACCGACTCGACGATCGACTCCACGAACTCACCTCGAAGCCTTACCTCTCCGAACCCGAACAAGTTGAAGAAGTCACGCTGAAGAAGCGGAAGCTCCAGCTCAAGGACCGCATGGAGGACATCCTCCGTCAGCGCGCCCAGGGCTGACACAGATTGCCGGGCGCGCCGGCGCGCGCCCGTCCCGTTCCTCTCTGCCGGCCGCACTAAGATAGGAGCGATGCGAATCGACTCGGCCGGTCTGCCGTTCATCGGCGGGGCAGTCGTGCTCGCCCTGCTCGCCGGCACGACGGTAGCTTGGGCGTTGGCACTGCCGTTCCTCGTACTCGTCGCGTTCTTTCTGTTTTTCTTCCGCGATCCCACCCGCCACGTCTCGGCGGGAGACGACGACGTCGTGTCGCCGGCGGACGGCCGTGTGCTGGTGGCAGGCGACGCGGAAGCCGCAGCCAAGCCGGAAGGCGCCTGGCAACAGATCAGTATCTTTCTCTCCCCGATGGACGTTCACGTCAACCGTGTACCGATCTCGGGGCGGATCACCCGAGTCAGCTATCAACCGGGCACGTTTCTGCCGGCGTACCATCGCCACGCCGCCGCGACCAACGAGCGCAGCGAGATCTGGATCGATCACGGCGGCCAGACCGTGGTTGCGCGCCAGATCGTCGGCGTCCTCGCGCGCCGCGTCGTCTGTCGCGCCGCCTCAGGCATGGAAGTGCGCGCCGGCGATCGCTACGGGATCATGAAATTCGGCTCCCGCATGGACATCTTTCTGCCGCTCAGCGCCACGATTCAGGTGGCTGTCGGCGACGTCGTGCGCGGGGCCGAAACAGTGATCGCAGTGCTACACTGATCGGTGATCCATGTTGAACGCAGGTCGTGAAAGCGGCCGCCTCCGGTTTCTGCGGCGCTCGGCCGACCAGCCGCCGCGGGCGCGTTTTCGACGCGGCGTGTACCTGCTGCCGAGCCTGTTCACGTTGGGGAACATGTTCTGCGGGTACGCGTGCGTCGTGTACGCGATGCGCGGAGAGTATGAGACCGCGGCGCCGTTCATCGGCTTTGCGATCGTGCTCGACATGCTCGACGGACGGATCGCGCGGATGACGGGGACCGCGAGCGCGTTCGGCGTCGAGTTCGACTCGCTGGCCGACATCATTTCGTTCGGCATGGCGCCGGCGATTCTGTCCTTCGCATGGGGCCTGCAGCCACTGGGCCGGCTCGGATGGGCGGCCGGGTTCCTGTTCGTCACCGCGGCGGCGATGCGTCTGGCGCGCTTCAACATTCAATCGGGCAGCGGCGGCGACAAGCGCTACTTTGTCGGGATGCCGAGCCCGGCGGCGGCGGCGATTCCGGCGGCGACGGTCTTCGCGTACCCGGGAGGGCTGTACGACTATCGCGCGGCGCTCCCGGCGCTGGCGATGGTGCTCGTGCCGGCGATCCTCATGGTCAGCACGATCCGGTTCCGCAGCTTCAAGACGCTCGATCTCCAGAAGCCGCGTCCCTACACCGTGCTGATCTTGATCGCCGCAGGCATCATGCTCATCACCACGCATCCCCGCTTTGTGCTCGTGCTGCTGGCGTACGCGTATCTTCTGTCCGCGTTCGTCGGCATGGCGATGACGCGCTTGAAGCACCGCGGGACGCCTGGGGCACCGATGGCCACAGACGTCACCCCGGCCGGCCAGCAGGACGATGACCGGCCCGAGGCCCGCGGCAGCGCAGCGCGTTGACAGTCACGACATTCAACGCAGAAACCGGAGAATTCGCAGAGGAGGGTTCGCTCTGCGCGGCTCGGCGAGCTCTGCGTTGATCGTCGTGACTGATTAGACCGGCAGCGTGAGCGTCACCGTCGTCCCGACGCCGCGCTCACTGGTCACGTGAATCGTTCCGCCGTTGAGCTCGATGTTGCGTTTCGCGATCGTCAATCCCAGGCCCGTTCCGGTCGCCTTGGTCGAGAAGTACGGCTCGAAGATCCTCGCGATCGACTCGGCGTCCATGCCGACACCGGTGTCCGTCACCTGAACCACCACTGCGGTGACTGGCGAGTTGACCGTGCCCACACGCAGGTGGGCCTCTGCCGATCCTCCCCGCTGGGGCGGACCTGCAGGTCCGCCCGTTGCGACCCTGGCGCCGGCGGCACGCGCTCCGGCGCCTTCCTGTTCTCGCTGTTGTGCCGGACCCGCGTGTCCGGCAGCTGCGATTTCTTCTCGCCGTAGGGGCGGACCTGCGTGTCCGCCCTGTGCGACGCGCGTCGAAATGCGCAGACGCCCGCCGCCGGGCATGGCGTGCAACGCGTTTTCGATGACATTGGTCAGCGCACGCGCAAACAGCGTGCGATCGATCGTCACAGGCGGGAGACCTGCCGGCGCCTCCGTATCGATCGCCACGCGGTCCGTCAGCCCGGCCCGGTAAGGCTCGATCACCTCCTCGATCAACTCGGGCAGCCTCGTCGTCTCTGGCCGGCAGGTCGGCGACGAGGCGAAGCTCGAGAACTCCGCCGAGATCTGTCGCAGCAGCGTCACCTGCGACAGGATGGCGGTGACGCACTCGTCGAGCACCGGCGAGAGCGGGCGGCCGCGGTCGATGTTGACCCGCCTCGCGTGCTCGGCGGACAACTGGATGGGCGTCAGCGGATTCTTGATGTCGTGCGCCACTTGCCGCGCCATATCGGCCCACGCCTCGAGCCGCTGTGTCCGTTCGAGCTCGGTGCGCTGACGCTTCAGGTCGGCGGCCATGCGATTGAAATCCTCGACGAGCCGGCGCAGTTCGTCGGAAGAGGTGGCGGCGATGCGCGCATCGAGGTCGCCGCGCGCGATGCGCCGTGTCGCGCGCGAGAGCCGGTTCACCGGATCCGCGATGCGCTCCGCCATCCAGTAGCCGAGCGCGCCGCCCAGCAGGATGAACAGCACGGCGCCGAACAGCACGCGCCGATCGAGGTCGTCAATCTGCCGCTCGATGTCCTGCTGCCGCAGCGTCGCCGGGACGGTCACGATTCCTTCGCGTCCACCGGCGTGCACCGGCGCCGCCGCCAGGTAATAGCGGAAATCGCCGACCTGTTCGATGCCGACGTAGGTCGGCAGCCGGTCCAGGGCGATGCGCTGATACACGTCGCTCGGCGTACGCGTCGACAACAGACGCAGCTCGAACAGATCGCGCTCGCTCGTCGCCTGCAGCTGGGTGTGATCGAACAGGTTCACGTCCTGATCGATCGCCCGGCGGACGAGCAGCATGATCTGATCGTCGAGCGCCCGCAAGGCGCTGCCCGCGCCGCCGCCGCGCTGTTGCAGCGACGCGTAGTCCTCGACGAGCCGCTGCGCCACCGTCGCGCTCCTCGCCGCGGCCTCCTCGACGCCGGCGCGGAACTGCGACGCGAAGTAGGCGCGCGTGGCAATCGCCAGCGTCACCACCGGCACGACCGAGCCCGCCAGGTACGCGAGGAACAGCTTGCTGTAGAAGCTGCGGCGGATTTCCCGGAGGAGCGCGCGGCCGCTGGCCGGCGTCCGCGACGTGAGCACACTGACCAGCGTCGCGCCGCCGAGCAGCACGACGAAGACCGCGAAGGCCAGCGTGATGAGCTCCGCCAGGTTGATCAGGTGGCCGAACCACGTGATGACCGGGTAGCCCAGCGCGTAGATGCCGCCGCGGTCGCTCAGAAAGTAGACGCGAAAGTTCTGGTGGTCGCGCGCGATCGTGGCCCAGAACGGCGTGCGCGACGCGACGAGCCGGTCGAAGACGTGGTCCGGCAGCGGCCACGTACTCGTGCCCGACGCGTAGATCGGCGCGCGGCTCCAGCCGTAGACGACGAATTCGACGTCGCGGCCGGAGAGCCCTTCGGCCGTGGCCTGCTTATCGGGCTGCAGCGACTCGAGGTACGGGCTCTGCGACGAGATGAACGGCAGCGCCTGCTGATCGAGCATCGCGCGCACGACGATCGAGCCCAGCGAGCGGCGGCGGACGTCGCACAGCCCGCGGCTGGCGCGCAGCACGTGCCGCTCGCTCGATCCAAACGGCGAGACCTCGTCGTAGAAATCCCAGTCGGTGCACGCCGTCGCGTGGTGCAGCGGCCCGGTTTCGGGCAGGTTCAACGCGAAGCGGCTGACGAGCGATCCGTTGGCGCCGTACAGCTCGACGGCGGAAGGCAGCCGATACGTCGCGAGGTCGGTCTCCGACCAGACGGCGAAGGCGCGATCGGTGGTCGGCGTCTCCACGGCCGGCGCGTCGGCGATCATCGAGCCGAGCGAGGGCATCGCGTCGATGGTATCGAGCGCTTCGCGCAAGCGCTCCTGCAGATCCTCTCGCTGACTCGCGGCCTGCGGCCCGTAATCGGTCGCCACGAGCTGTTCTTTCGCGGCGGTCGCAAACGCAAACAGCGATGGGTACACCGCAAGCGCGGGAACGAGCAGCGCGAGAAACAGTGCGCCGAGCCGCGCGGCCTGCGAGGCGCGCCGCGCCCGACTCCGCATCTCCACGAGCGCGATGGCGCAAGCCCCTGCCGCAGCGAGCGCCAGCAGCAGCGGTCCGAAGGGTACCGCCAGCACGGGACGGATGACCGCCAGAGCCACCGCGGCGCCGGCAAGCCACGCCGCCATCCCGATGCGCAGCGCGAAACGGCGCGGGATCCGCCGTACGAGCGCCGGGGTTCTGATGATGGCCGCCGCCGTCCAGATGACCGCGGCGTGGAGCAGGACGAGACCGAATGCCAGCCCGAGTCGCGTCACGTTCAGCGGGTGCAGCGAGAAATGCAGGAGATCCAGCGGCGTCCGCGACACCACCCACTGCAGGGTCTGCTCGTACATCCACAGCAGCCAGACGTCGGCGACCCCCGCCGCGGCGAACGCCAGGACAGCCGCCACGCGCGATCTCCGGCCCGCGGCGAGGACGCGCGGCCGGGGACGCGTATAGCGTCGCCGCTCGATCAGGTCGATCGCCAGCCAGACCAACGCCACCAGCGTCAACGCGGTCAGCAGCAAATCCGGCGGCGCAATCGCCGCTTCAGGACCCAGAATCGGCGTGAGCGCCATCCAGAGCACGAACCGCGACACGATCAGGAGAACCGCGACACCGGCGGTCGCCGCCAGAAAGGCGCGCGGACCCCGGATCCGCCGGCGGAGCTCGAGCAGCGGGACGATGCACAAGAGCAGCGTGACGGCCAGCACCGATTCCACCGCCGCCCGGATGCCAAGACGCCACGACGCACGCGCGCCAGCCAGATCGGCCGGCGAGACGTCGGCGTCCACCAGTGCGCCGCCACCACGGGAGGGGATCGTGAAGCTGAACGGCCCGCGGGCCCGCGTGCCGTCGATGCGGGCCCGAAGCGTCACCGGCGCGATCGACGTTGAGACAGTAAAGGTGTCGGCGAGGCTCGGCGACGCTTCGACCTGACCGAGCGATTGTTCGACGACAATCGTCGCGAGCCGCGCACCGGGCGGGCGGCCTCCAGTGTCGAGGACAGGTTGGACGCGCACTAGACGCGGTCCGAGCGCTCCGGGTGTGACGAATAGCGCGGCGGGACCGTCGATGCGCGCTTTCGGCAGCTCGGACACGCGGCCCGACCACGCCAGCGGCGCGCCCGCCAGGTCGTACACAGTGATGCCGGTCCGTCCCGCCTCATCGTCAGGCAAGGCGTCGTCGACTTGCTCGAAGAGTTGCTTTGCCGAGGCCGGGTCGCGCGCAGCCGCGCGCATCGTGTCTGTGTGCGGCAGGACGCGGGAGGCGACGGCGCCGAGGACATCGGCGCTGGCGTCGAAGCGCTGGCGGAGTTCCGCCTCGACCCGCGCGCTGGCCGCCTCGTCCGACGCGCCGAGCCGCGTGCGCTCCAGCGTCCAGCCACCGGCCAGCACGGCCAGCGCCACGGCGAAGCCGGCGCCCAGAATGCGGCGGGCTAGAGGCATGATTCGGCCACGTGAAGACAGCATACAATCATCAAAAGAGTTTTGGACCTCAAGCTGCTGCTCAAGCGCGGTGCGCTTCTCACCGCCGCCAATTGGCCGGTCGTCGCGATTCAGTTTCTCGCGGAGACCACATTTCAGGTACTGCTGGCCGTGCCGATCATCGGCGCGGCCATTCTCGTGGCCGTCCTGCTCGGCGGCGACCTGGCGGAGCTGCTCCAAGGCAGCCTGCGCGAGATCTTCACCACCATCGCCAGCGCGCTGATGTCCGAGCCGATCGCGCTGGTCGCCTTCATCGCGGCGTTTTCCGTCGTGCTGCTGGGCGGATCGACGCTCATGTTTCTGGTGAAGGGCGGCACGGTGGATGTGCTGCTGGCCGCGCATCAGACCGCAGGTCCGATCGAGCGCGAGCCGCTCACCTACGCGTCGATTCATCGCGCGGCGGCGTTCACGGTGCAGCGTTACAGCGACGGCTGCCGCCGCCTGTTCCATCGGTATCTCGTGCTTGGCCTGGCGCTCATCGCGGTCTATGCGATCTCGGTCGGCGGGTACCTGGCGTTCGTCGTCTACGGCTACCGGGCGGCGGGCGATCGCGTCTTCGTGATCGGCTGGACGCTGATCGCGGCATTCGCTGCCGCCTTCCTCATCGTCTGGATCACGTTCGTGAACCTGCTGTATCTGCTGCTGCAGATTGCGATGGCGATCGAAGACATCCTGCTGGTCGACGCGTGCCGCGCCGTCTGGCGCTTCATCCGCGCGGAATTCCGAGAGCTGGCCGGCGTGTTTGTCGTGGTGCTCGGATTGGTGGTCGCGGCGACGTTCGCGTCGGCGCTGGCGTGGTCGGGTGTCGGACTGATCGCGTTCGTGCCGCTGGTCGGCCTCGCGGTGTTTCCGCTGCAGCTCGCGGCCCTGCTGCTGCGCGGGCTGGTGTTCGAGTACCTCGGCCTGACAGCGCTTGGCGCCTACGTCACGCTGTACAGCGGGCACCTGTCGCGGCGTCCGGCCGCGAGCCGCGCGCACGTGCCCTCTTCACCCATGGAACATCCCGCATGATTGACTACGATCGGTTTCTGTCGCGCGGCGCGAGCACGATGCAGGAGTCGGCGATCCGCAAGATGGGCGCGCTGGGCCTTCGCGTCCCCGACTTGATTTCGTTTGCGCCAGGGTTTCCTGCGCCCGACACGTTTGCCTGGGACGAGTTTCGCGAAGTGGCGAAGAGCGTGCTCGACGGTTCGGACGCGTCGGTCCTGCAGTACGGTCCGACGCGCGGCTACCGCCCGCTCGTTGAAGCGCTGACGCAGATCCTCGCCGAGCGCGGCATTCGTGCGACGCCAGACGACATGATCGTCACGACCGGATCGCAGCAGGCGCTGGATCTCTGCGGCCGCGTGCTCGTGGATCCTGGGGACGTCGTGCTGGTCGAGCTGCCGACGTATATCGGCGCCATCACCGCGTTCGGCAACGTCCAGGCGCGGCTGGCCGGCGTGCAGCCGGGCGCTGACGGCATCGATCTCGACGATCTCGACCGTGTCGTCGCGCGTGAGCGCATGCGCCGGACGGCGCGTGGCGTTTCTCTACGTCGTGCCGAATTTTCAGAATCCGACGGGCGTGTTGTTCACGATGGAGAAACGGCGCGCGCTGCTCGAATGGTCCGCGCGGCGCGATGTGCTCATTGTCGAAGACGACCCGTATGGCGCGTTGCATTTCGACGATGTCGCAACGGCCGCGGAGACGCGTCCCATCAAGACCGACGATGGCGACGGACGCGTCGTGTATCTGAGCACGTTTTCAAAAACGGTGGCGCCCGGGTTTCGCGTGGCATGGATCGCGGCGCCAGGCCCGATTGCGGCGAAGCTCGAGATCGCGAAGCAGGCGGCGGACCTGTGCACTGGTGCGCTCGATCAGCGGATCGTCTACGAAGTGTGGAAGCGCGGCGTTCTGGCGGCGCGCCTGCCGGTGCTGCGGCAGTACTATCAGCGCAAGCGCACGGCGATGGAGCAGGCGCTCCGGCGCGAACTCGGCGATCTGGTGTCGTGGCCGGAGCCGAAGGGAGGATTTTTCCTCTGGGCGGCGCTGCCTGAGTCGATCGATACGGACACGCTGCTGACCCGCGCGCTCGCCCACGCCGTCGTGTACGTGGCCGGCAGCGCATTCTACGTCGATGGGCGCCGCAGCAATCGGATGCGGCTGTCGTTTTCGGCGCCGTCGATTGAGCGAATCGATCAGGGCATTGGGCGGCTGGCGCGGGCGGTGCGCGAAGAGCTCAGCTCGGGGGTGTCGACCGTGGGAGAGACGAGCTCACCGTTATCACTCCCGGCAAAGGCGCCAGCGGCGCCACCGCCGGCTCGACCGATCGCGTAACCGCCGACACCGTCGATCCTTTCGCGATGTCCTGCGTCACCGCCAGCAGCACCGGCAGGCCGTTGGCGCCGTGCGGCGCGAGATACGGCGGGGCGGCGAGATCGGCCGGCGCGTGAATGTCGCCTGCCGATTTGCCATCCGTCGCGTTGTAGCCATTCATCGTCGGCCCGACGCCGGTGACGATGATCGCGCCGCCGGCGATCAGCAGCCCGCCCGTGGGCCGCAGAGGCAGCGAGGCCTTCCATCGCTGTCCGCCGTTTTTGCGATCCAGCGCGCGCAGCACGTTGTCGAGCGCGACGAAATAGACGCGACGGTCGTCGAAGACGGGCGTGCCGATGACGTCGGCCCCCGTTCGCCATCTCCAGTCGATGGTGCCGTCGCGGGTCAGGAGGCAATAGAAGTCGTTGTCCTTCGATCCGACGTACAGCCGTTGTGGCAGCGGCAGGATCTCGCCGGCGGCGCCGCCGATTCGCCGCTCCCACACCGGCTCGCCGGTTTCGACGTGAAGGGCGATGATGCGGCCGTCGGTGGTCGGGACATAGACGCGGTCCTCGGCGAGCGCAGGAGCCGCACTGGCCGTCGTGCCGATCGCGCGGCGCCAGATCAATTCACCGTCGCTCGCACGAAACGCGAGGATGTCGTTCGTCGCCGTGGCGGCGATGAGCCAGCCGTTGTCCCACACCGGGTGCACGACGAGCTTTTCGGCGAACGGCAGTTGCCAGGCGATCGATCCATCGGCGGCGCGCAGCGCGGTCAGCGTCTGGGGCTCAACCAGGAACAGCAGATCGCCGCCGGCCGCGAGCGGCATCTGCGGCGCGGCGGTGACGATCCATTGCCGCGTTCCGCTGATCAGGTCGTAAGCGACGATGCGATTCTGTTCGATCGGAAAATAGCCGCGCTTGTCGTCGTACGCGGGGGCTTGCGTCAGACGGCTGTTCAGGTCGATGGTCCAGAGCGCCTGGACCGGGAAGAGCGAGAGCGGCGTGTGATCGACTGGGCGCGACCCGGACGGCTTCGGCTTCGTCTTCGCTTTCGGAGCAGGAAACGGAGCTGGCGCGGTGGATTGCGCCAGAAGCGGCACGGACATCGCAACCGTCAGGGCAAGTGCACGACAACATCTTGTGGTCCAGCTTGTCCACACACCGCAATAATAGCGTTGTTGCTACTTGTCGGCGCGAATGCCGCAAACGGCGCCGTCATAGTCCAGGGTGAAGAACGTGGAGCCGGGTCCAGCATCAGGGCCAAACAGGTTATGACCGACACCATCTGCGTTGATGACGCCGGTCGCGCCGCTGAACTTGCCTGTCCCTCCCGTAATCGTAATCGTCTGTGAATCCGACACGAAGCCGATCGGGCCGGGAAGAGGAATGAACGTCGCGTGTGATTCTCCGAACAGGAGATCGTTCTTGCCGGTCATGAAGATCGGCAAATCGACGGTCGTCGTGACGCCGCCAGGTCCGACCGAAAGGCTCGTGATGGAATCAGTCGACGGACCTGCCAGTAGCCCTGTGGCGCTGCCCAGCACTCTGCCAAACGGCTCGTTGGGAGCCGGAATAACAGTCCATTGAATCTTGCCGTGAACGGGCTGGCAGTCGCTCGCGTCCGCGAATGCGGCGGGGACCGTGCCGAAAGTGAAGGCGCAGGCGACAGCGAGGCACGCGATTGGTAATCTCATCCTGGAACGCTCCTTGTCGTATAAACGGAGTGGCCTCACCCACGGGGCACAGGGCGGCCCACCTGCATATCGACAGCCAGGGAGGTGCCGAGTGAATGGCCGACCATTTCGCCGTCCTTGCCAATGAAAGTCTTCGGATCGACCACCCTTTTGTCACCCAGACGCAGCGTGCACCAGCCCGGACTATTCATGAAGGCTCCGAATAGTCCGCCCTTCGGGCTTCGACTCGGGCGTGATTTTCGGGCCTTCGCTCAGGACTCGCCCGGGCGCCGTCTTGAGCACCGCGCGAAGCGCGGTGTCGAAACCGGCGGCAACGAAGAAACACGCGTGCCGCCGGCGCATCATGAACCACAACGCGCAGCGTTCGTGAATGATGCGGGCCAGCGACCGTCGGCTGGCGGTCCAGTGGTGCGCGCGTCATACTCGGTTCTGACGCGCGCCGCACGCGAGTACGCGATCCACTGGGCAGAGCAAGAGCGCCAGACGTTGGAGCACGGCGGAAGGCACAATTGACATCACGCAAAGACGCGATCAGGGAATACAAGGAGCGCGCGCCCAACCGCGGCATATTTGCCATTCGGTGCGCGGCCACAGATCGTGCGTGGGTGGGAGCCTCCTGGAATCTCGATGCCACGCGAAATCGCGCCTGGTTCGCGTTGCGCCTGGGGCAACATCAGGACCGGGCTCTGCAAAGCGAATGGAACACGCAGGGTGATGCCGCGTTTCATTACGACGTCCTGGAGAAACTCAAGGACGATGTGGCGCCGATGGCGATTTCCGATTTGTTGAACGAGAAGATGAGGGAGTGGGCCGCGCGCCTCGGCGCACCAACTTTGCTTCGCTAGTCAGGCTCCAAGAAGGCCAGGGTCGTCAGACTGGCGATGAAGATCTGGCGCATCCGCCGTGACGCGCGCCGGCCGCGTCCTTGGCGACGTGCGGGCAGTTCAGCGCGGGCCGACGGCAATCGTCAAACGCGTCGAACGGAAATGGCTGGGGCGATTGTTTGGACGGTTGGTGCCCGGGATTGTGCGCTGATCGCGATCCGATCTATCCGGATGAGAGGAAGCGAGAATGACTGTCGCGCCACGACGTGTAGTGAGCCAAGCAGCCGCAATGACTCGCGCAAAGTGTTCCGTATGCTTCGCAGCGTTCATTGCTGTGACGGTCGTAGGCGCCTTTGCTCAAGACAGCAGTTCTTACCCGCGAAGGCTGCGACCAGGTATTGATGTGGAACAACCGCCGCTGGATACGATCGAGGCGGCCGAGGCCGAAGCGGAGACGTACCCACAAACTCCCGTGCACGAAACCCGCGTTCCCGATGGACTCGCGAAGGCGGAAGCAGGAACGAGTGACCGGAAGTGTGTCGAAACGAGCGGCCACAACATTCTGCGCTCTGGAGAATTCGTGGCTGCAAATTTCGCCTCGCTTCCGACAAGCGAAGAAATCCAGCGTTGGGGTTGGAACAAACTCGTGTGGATACGGTTGCATCCGGCCGCGAACGATTCAGAGAGCCTCGTCGTGCGGGCGAAGCGGCTCGGCCAGCCAGTCCAAAGTATCGCTTTCCGTTACCCGGTGCCGCACTCCACCGCTATTACCGCCTTCCCGACCATAGTGCCATTGTTCGACAGGGGCCGCTGGATGCTCGTCGCGACGTCAGGCTCGGATTGGGGGTGCTTTGTGTTCGAAGCTCGTTAACATCGGACCGGACGAATGCGACGCCTCGAACCGAGCACCGGCCGAACCGCACCGATCATTGACGGCTCAGACGGTCCACTGGAGAACTCTCGATGAAGCTGTGGCGAATCCGCCGGGACGCCTATCGCGTCGGCCGCATCCTGGGCGACGTGCAGGCAGTCCAGCGCGGGCCGACGGCTATCGCGAAGCGCGTCGAGCGGAAGTGGATCGGGCGATTGTTCGGCCGGTTGGTGAGCAGGATAGTGGGCTGATGTCGATTCGCCACAACATCTATCATCGAGCTCTCGCCGATGCCGCAGCTAATGTTTGGGCACGCAAATGGGCTTGGGCAGCGATAGTGCTGCTGAACGTTGGTGCCTGGACTCCATATCTTCAGCGAACGTGGAAGATCGGCGCCGCGGCTTTGGCGACGGCGTTGTTCACGTTGGACTATGCACGCAGGCGCAAAATACCAACATCTAATTGAGAGCCATCATCGTCGGTGTTGTCGTTGTGGTTGTGGCAGGCGGATACATCGCCGCCAACTTGGGCATCTGAAAGGCAGTGATCGAACTCTTCAAGGACTCGCGTCGACGCGGCTTGGAAGTAGGCGAACGGCCAGTCGCGATTGTCGATCCGCACCAAGGCGATCTTGCACCGCATGGTGGCAGGATTGCGAACTGTCGATGAAACTGTGGCGCATCCGCCGTGACGCTTATCGAGTCTGCCGCGTCGTGGGCGACGTGCAGGCGGTTCAGCGGGGGCCGACGGCAATCGTCAAGCGCATCGAGCGGAAATGGCTGGGGCAATTATTTGGACGGTTGGTGCGCTGGATGTGCGCTGATTGGTCGTGGCAAAACGCCGCCCTTGGTGAAAGGAACTAGATCATGCGTGACTTGCTGCCGTCCGCTCTTGTTGTGATCGTGGTTCTTGTTCTCATCCTGCTCGCGAGATATGCGGGGTTTGGCCGAGGGATATGGCCGCGTGGTCCGTTTTCAAACTGACCACCTGGAATTCGTCTGATGGCTGCCGATTCTCGAAACGCGCCCGGAGACTTCTACGTGGAGAAGGACTGTTGCACGCTCTGCGGCGTTCCTTGGCACATCGCCCCGGAACTGTTCGGATACGACGACAGCGGGTGCTGGGTCACACGGCAACCGGCGAATGCTGACGAACATCGCAAGATGCTCAAAGTCATCGACACGCAGGAACTCGGCTGCATTCGGTCCCGCACAGGCGGATGATGTGAGCGCACAGCGCTCAGGCGAACCGAGACATGACCATCGGTAGTGACGTATTTAGGCTGAGCAACTTTCGAGGACTCGCATCGACGCGGCTGAAAGTAGACGAACGGCCGTTCGCGATTGTCGATCCGCACCAAGGTGATCTTGCACCGCATGGTGGCGGGATTGCGAACTGTCAATGAAACTGTGGCGCATCCGTCGTGACGCGTATCGTGTCGGCGGCATCCTTGGCGATGTGTCCGCCGTTGAGCGTGGGCCGAAGGCCATCGTCAAGCGCGTCGAGCGGAAATGGCTCGGACGATTGTTCGGGCGCTTGGTACGCAGGATTGTGCGCTGATAAATGGGTAGTGGTGAATCGTCGATTTCTCGGTAGCGGTTAAGTTTTCCTCTGCCCGATTCAGGAATAATCACGAGCGACATGCGCATCGATAGCTACATACAGACGTGGCGGCGTATGCGGTTAAGGTTGTACGTTGCAGCCACTATCTCTGGTCTGATGGCTATATTCAACGTAGTCGTCGTCATCAGACCAAGGCAGCCGCTCCATTCCCTCCTGGAGTGGGCCGGCACGACTGCCTTCCTGTGGGTGCTACTCATCGCATGGGTCTGGTGGTTCAGATGTCCTCGATGCGGACGCAGATTTTCCTTTTCGTCGAAGCGCTTTCACCTGTCCAGGTGCGTCACTTGCGGCTTGTCGCTTGGGACCGTACCGGACTCCGCTGATCCGAACCCAGCACCGGCCGAGCCACTCCGGTCATCGCGCTGATGCGCGCGAAGCTGTTGCCCTCGTGTTCGTCTATAATTTCACCAGCTACATCGGACGCTCGGGTCGAGAGATGATTCCATCGCCCCCACACCACGTCGTTGGCAGTCTCGGGCTCCCTGAGCTACTCGTCATCCTTGCGGCTGTCATCTTCATCTTCGGCATCACCCGGCTTCATCCGAAGTAACTCCAGTTCAGTCCAGAAAGCCGTATTCCTTCGTCTTGGCGCCCCACTGGCCGAGCCGGGAGTTCGGGTCCGCGGTCAACTCGAACCACGCGAGACTCTCGAAGGGCAGACCAGTAGACTCGTGCTTCGCGAACTGCACGGCGCGGAGCACGTCGTTCGCCTCGCTGGCCGCGAGCAGCAGCGTCCGCCACGCAAGCGATCACCGCTCGCTCGGCCGAGAGACGTTCGGCTTCGAGCTTCACGACGGCAAGCCTGCTACATGGGTGAGCCGCGATAACGTTTGAATGAACGTCGCGCTCGGAGGGGGGCTGATGGGCGGTGAGAGGGTGGGGAGCGTGCGAGTTTACTGAAGGAAAAGGGTGCCAGGGGCACCACCGGGTATTTGGGTCTACCGCCCTAGCGCATCAACATCTTGTGGTCCAGCTTGTCGACACACCGTTATAATAGCGTCTAATCTTTCCCGGTCCTCCCGTGAGCCATCAAACCATCATCGTTCTCGACTTCGGCTCCCAGTACACGCAGCTCATCGCGCGGCGGTTGCGCGAGCTCTCGGTGTACGCCGAAATCTGGGCGCCGAATACGCCGGCTGAAAAAATTCGCGCGCGACAGCCGGTCGGGATCATTCTGTCCGGCGGGCCGAAGAGCGTGTCGGACCCCGGCGCGCCGAAGTGCGACCCGGCGCTGTTCGACATCGGCAGCCCGGTGCTCGGGATCTGCTACGGCATGCAACTGATGGCCGATTCGCTGGGCGGCCGCGTCGAGCCGGCAGCGCAGCGCGAATTCGGGCACGCGGCGGTGACGATTACGGGACGAGCGGCAGGGGCTGGAGGGGAAGACGCCGCGGCACTCTTCGTCGACGTACCCGACGAAATTCGCGTCTGGGCGAGCCACGGCGATTTCGTCGCGGCCACGCCGGCCGGGTTTTCGGTCGTCGCCACCAGTGCGAACGCGCCGATTGCCGCGATGGCCGATCCGGCGCGCAGTCTCTACGCGATCCTGTTTCACCCCGAAGTCGTGCACACCGAGCGCGGGCTCGAGATCCTGCGCAACTTCGCCTTCGGTGTCTGTGGCTGCACCGGCGACTGGACGATGGCGTCGTTTGTCGAGGAGGCGACGACGAAGATTCGCGCGCAGGTCGGCGGCGGCCGGGTCGTCTGCGGGCTGAGCGGCGGCGTCGATTCGACGGTTGCCGCGATGATCATCCACCGCGCCGTCGGCGGCCAGCTGACCTGCATCTTCGTCGACAACGGAGTGCTGCGCCAGGACGAAGCGGCGCAGATCCGCAAGCGGTTCGAGCGGCTGCGGCTGCCACTCGTCTTCGTCGACGCGTCGGCGCTGTTTCTGGAACGGCTGGCCGGCGTGATCGATCCGGAGACGAAGCGGAAGATCATCGGCGGCACCTTCATCGACGTCTTCGAAGAACAAGCGGCGACGTTGGGCCGCGTCGATTTCCTGGCGCAGGGCACGCTGTATCCGGACGTCATCGAATCGGTGTCGATCGTCGGGCAGTCGTCGATGATCAAGAGCCATCACAACGTCGGCGGCCTTCCCGAGCGGATGCGCATGAAGCTCGTGGAGCCGCTGCGCGAGCTGTTCAAGGACGAAGTGCGCGAGGTCGGGCGGAAGCTGGGGCTCGACCCGGAGTTCGTCGTGCGCCAGCCGTTTCCCGGCCCAGGCCTGGCCGTCCGCATTCTGGGCGAGGTGTCGGCGCCGCGACTGGCACTGCTGCGCCGCGCGGACGCGATCGTCTCCGAAGAAGTCCGGCGCGACGGCTGGTACGAGCGGCTCTGGCAAAGCTTCGCGGTGCTGCTGCCGGTGCAGAGCGTCGGCGTCATGGGCGACGAGCGCACCTACGAGTACACCGTCGCGATCCGGGCCGTCGAGAGCCGCGACGGCATGACCGCCGACTGGGCGCGCCTCCCGCACGAGCTCCTCGCCCGCATCTCCTCGCGCATCGTCAACGAAGTGCGCGGCATCAATCGCGTGGTCTACGACATCAGCTCGAAGCCGCCCTCAACGATAGAATGGGAATAATTGGTAAGTTAGTAAGTTGGTAAATTGGTGAATGAAATGTTCGTCCGATCTCCTGAATTTGCCAAAATTACCAAATCACCAACTTACCAAATCACCAATTCTGAATAGCATTGATGTCTGAGTTCGTCCACCTTCACTTGCACACCGAGTTCTCGCTGCTCGACGGCGCGTGCCGCATCGACGAGCTGCTGGATCAGGCCGTCAAGCTGAAGATGCCGGCGATCGCGGTCACCGAGCATGGGAACATGTTCTCGTCGGTGATCTTTCACGATCACGCGCGGGCGCGCGGGTTGAATCCGATTCTCGGCTGCGAAGTGTACGTCGCGCCCGGCGATCGGCGGACGAAGAGCGGCGTGCCCGGCGAGACGCAGAATCACCTCGTGCTGCTGGCCGAAACCAACGAGGGCTACCACAACCTGATCAAGCTCGTGTCGGCCGGCTACACCGAAGGGTTCTACTACAAGCCGCGCATCGACAAGGAACTGCTCGCACAGCACTCGAAAGGCCTCATCGGCTTGAGCAGCTGCCTGAAGGGCGAAGTGGCCGAAGGGCTCTCGCATCAGCAGGAGCGCAAAGCGATTGAGGCGGCCGGCCGGTTCCGCGACATCTTCGGCCCCGGCAACTTCTTCCTCGAGATGCAGTGGCACGGCATCGAGGAGCAGCGGCTGGTCAACAGCGGCATCCCCGGCATCGCACGGGATCTCGGGCTGCCGATGATCTGCACCAACGACGTGCATTATCTGCAGGCGGCCGACGCGCATCCGCACGACATCCTGCTGTGCATCGGCACGGGCAAGGCGTTCAGCGACCCCAAGCGGCTCCGTTACGACGCGAAGCAGTTCTTCCTGAAGACGGCCGAAGAGATGGCCGAGGTCTTCAAGGATTATCCCGACGCGCTGGCCAACACGATGCGCATCGCGGAGCGGTGCAACGTGAAGCTGGCGTCCGGCGAGAATTTCCTGCCCGACTTCGACGTCCCGCCGGGATTCACCGTCGACAGCTACTTCGAGCACGTGGCGCGCGCCGGCTTTCAGGAACGGCTGCCGCGGCTGCAGCAGCTGGCGGCGGCGGGCACGCTCCGTCACACCATTGACGAGTACGAGCGGCGGCTCACGTACGAACTCGACATGATCAAGCAGATGAAGTACCCGGGTACTTCCTGATCGTGTGGGATTTCATCCGCTACGCGCGCGAGCGCGGCATTCCGGTGGGGCCCGGGCGCGGATCGGCGGCGGGCAGCCTGGTCGCGTACTGTATGCGCATCACGGACGTCGATCCGATCGACTTCGATTTGATCTTCGAGCGCTTTCTCAATCCCGAACGCGTGTCGTTGCCCGACATCGACATCGACTTCTGCGAGCGGCGCCGCGGGGAAGTGATCGAGTACGTCACGCAGAAGTACGGGCGTGAGAACGTCGCGCAGATCATCACGTTCGGCACGATGAAAGCGAAGGCGGTCGTGCGCGACGTCGGCCGCGTCCTCGAGATGTCGTTCGCCGACGTGGACAAGGTCGCGAAGCAGATTCCGGCGGCGCTCGACATGACGCTCGACAAGGCGCTCGAGGAAAACCCGATCCTGCGCGAGATGGAAACGACCGACCCGAAGGTCAAGGAGCTGCTCGCGGTCGCCAAGCGCCTGGAGGGCATGACGCGCCACGCGTCGGTGCACGCGGCCGGCGTCGTCATCGCGCCACGCGCGATCACCGAGTATGCGCCGCTCTACAAGGGGGCGCGCGACGAAATCGTGACCCAGTGGTCGATGAAGGAGATCGAGCGCGTCGGCCTCCTGAAGATGGACTTCCTGGGGCTCAGCACACTCACGCTGATCTTCGATGCGATCGCCGAGATCAAGCGGACGACCGGCACCGATCTCGACATCGACAACATTCCGCTGGACGATGAGAAGACGTATCAGATCTTCCAGGACGGCCAGACGTACGGCATCTTCCAGTTCGAGTCGAGCGGCATGCGCGACATCCTGCGCAAGTCGAAACCGCAGCGGCTCGAGGACCTCATCGCGCTCAACGCGCTCTACCGGCCCGGCCCGCTGCGCAGCGGGATGGTGGACGACTACATCGCGCGCAAGCAGGGCAAGACCGAGATCACCTACGAGGTGCCGCAGCTCGAGCCGGTGCTCGCCGAGACGTACGGCGTGATCGCCTATCAGGAACAGGTGATGCGCATCTCGAACGTTGTCGCCGGCTTCACGCTCGGCGAGGCGGATTTGCTGCGCAAGGCGATGGGCAAGAAGGACCCCGCCGTGATGGCGAAGATGCGGGGCAAATTCGTCGATGGCTCGAAGAAGAACGGTCACTCGGAGAAGAGAGCGGCGCATCTCTTCGATTTGATGGAACACTTTGCCGGCTACGGGTTCAACAAGTCGCACTCGACCGCCTATGCGTATCTCGCGTACCAGACGGCGTTTCTGAAAGCGAACTACCCGTGGCATTTCGCCGCAGCGCTGCTCACGATCGAAGCGGCGAACACCGACAAGCTCGCGCTCTATCTCGGCGAGTGCCGCGACCGCGGCATCCCTGTGCTGCCGCCCGACATCAACGAGAGCCAACTGCAGTTCACGGTGGAGGTCGGGACGGGCGTGCGCTTCGGGCTGACCGCGATCAAGAACGTCGGCGAGGGCGCCATCGCGTCGCTGCTCGACGTGCGCAAGAAACAGGGTCGCATCGGCTCGCTGTACGAGCTGTGCGAAGATCTCGACCTCCGGCTGGCCAACAAACGCGTCTTCGAGAGCCTCACGAAGGCGGGCGCGTTCGACTCGCTCGCGCGCGGCACCGCCTACGAAGGGCTGCCGACCCTGGCGCTGCGTCCGCGGCTGATGGCAGCGCTTGACGGCGCCTGCGAGCACGGTGCGCGCATGCAACGGTCGCGGGAGAGCGGCCAGAACAATCTCTTCGGCGGCGCCGACGAAACGCCTGAAGGCGGCAGCGGCGCACTGACGATGCTGGCGGAGGCGACGGCGTGGACGGAGACGGAGCAGCTCGGCTTCGAGAAGGAAACCCTTGGCTTGTACTGGAGCGGGCATCCGATCGATCGTTACGCGGCGGATCTGAAGGAGCTCGGCGCCCGCAGCACGGTGGAGCTGGCGGATGCCCCCGTGGTGACCGCGCCGGCCGAGGCATGGGGACCGGGCGGGCGCAAGCCGATGGAGCCCGACACGAGCATCGGCGGCATCGTCGCCGCCGTGCGGCAGCTGAAGACGCGCAAAGGCGACCGCATGGCCGTCTTCACGCTGGAGGACGCGCTGGGCGGCGTCGAGATCATCACCTTCCCGGAGACGTTCGCGCGCAGCGTGAGCTTGATCGAGACCGGCACGCTCGTGCTCGTCCGCGGGAAGCTCGAGCGAGATGATGAGTCGGTGCGCATCCTCGCGACGGAGATCGTGCCGATCGACACCGTGCGCGAGCGGCTGGCGCGTGAAGTCGCCATTCGTGTGAAGATGCCGGCGGGGCGGAGCGTGTTCGAGCAGCTCGGCGAAGTGTTCTCGCGCCACCGCGGCGATCGCCGCGTGTCGTTCGAGATGGAGCTGGCGTCGGATCCGAAGCGCCTGCGGGTGCGGGCTGATGTGTCGTCGCAGATTCGGGTTCGCCCGTCGCCGGCGCTGGTCGCCGAGGTCGAGCAGATTGTCGGCGCCGGCGCGGTGTCTCTGCGATGAATGAAATTTTGCCGCAGAGGCACAGAGCCACAGAGAAATGCCGCATCAATGACAAGCGGTTCGATGACGCCCGAAGCAGAAACGCCGTACAGATTCGAGGGCGTCGCGTTGCGACGCGCGCTGCCGGAGTCGGGCCGCTGCGCGAACCAGTCCGCGTGATGATAACGGTTCGCGCAACAGCCCGATCCGGTAGCGTTGGCCGGTCTGCCTCGCAGGCCGGTCCCTCGAATCCCGTTAGGCGCCTCGGTACCTCCGTGTCTCTGTGGCAATATCTTTCGTGATCTTCGTGTCTTCGTGGTTCGTTGTCGCGGGAGTGTATGGCGCCTGACATCCTCGAGTTCGAAGAGCCGATCGGCGTCCTGTTGAAGGAGATCGAGGCACTGACGCTGTTGCCGCGCACGGATGCGCGGGACCGCGAGCTGGAGTCGCTGCGCCGCCGCATCGAGGCGGTGCGCGCCAAGCTGTACGCGTCGCTGACGCCCTGGCAGCGCGTCCTGGTCGCGCGGCATCCAAGCCGCCCGGGCCTCGAGGATTTCATCACCCGACTGTTCCCGGATTTTGTCGAGATTCACGGCGATCGCCGGTACGCCGACGATCACGCGATCATGGCCGGCTTCGCCACCTATAAGACGCAGCCGGTGCTGCTGGTCGGGCACGTCAAAGGGAGCGACACGAAGGACAAGATCTTCCGGAACTTCGGCTACGCGAGGCCCGAAGGGTACCGCAAGGCGCTGCGCGCGATGCGGTTGGCCGAAAAGTTCCGCCGTCCGATCCTCGTCTTCGTCGATACGCCGGCGGCGTACCCCGGCATCGAATCGGAAGAGCGCGGCGTCGCCGAAGCGATCGCCGTCAACCTGCGCGACATGATGCTCCTCGACACGCCGATCATCGTCATCGTCAGCGGCGAGGGCGGGAGCGGGGGGGCGCTGGGCATCGCGGTCGGCGACCGCGTCCTGATGCAGGAGTACGCGATCTACAGCGTCATCCCGCCGGAGGGGTGCGCGGCGATCCTGTGGCGCGATCCGGCGAAGAAAGTCGAAGCCGCCGAGGCGCTGAAGATCACGGCGCCGGATCTGCTCAAGGCGGGCATCGTCGACGAGATCATCACCGAGCCGATCGGCGGCGCCCACACCGACGCGGCGGCGGCCGCGGCGCTGGTGAGCGACGCTCTCGACCGCGTCCTGCGAGAGGTGAGCGCGCTCGACACGGAGTCGCGCCTCGCGCTGCGGTACGACAAGTTCAGGAACATGGGGAGGCTCGGGGTGGATTTCGTGGATGAGGGTCGTTAATACCCACCCCCGTCGACGTCCACCCTTAAACTCTCCACCACAGAAGACACGGAGGCCACGGAGGGTCGGTCCAGTTTTTCATCAGCATACCCGTTTACGAGTCTATGAATGCCCTGTTGCAAATGCGGAACATTGAAATTGATCAGAAGGCCGACTTTTCGCCCACTGAGTTTCAGGTACGACAACACCTGTGCGGTGTGGAGCGGTAGCAATTCCTTCACTGCCTTCAGTTCGACGATGACGCGGTTTTCGACGAGGAAGTCGATTCGATACGCCGCATCGAGCTGCATTCCCCGATAAACGACAGGGAGCCGAACTTGGTGTTCGTAATGCAGATTAGAAACGTTGAACTGGTACTGCAGGCATGCGTCGTATGTGCTTTCGAGCAATCCAGGACCGAGGGCCGTGTGAATCTTGAGCGCGCCATCGATAATTCGTCCCGTTATGTCCTCATACAGCATGATGATTTGTCCTCCGTGTCCTCTGTGTCCTCCGTGGTGGAGCGTTTGATGGCAGGCAACGAGCAAGGATTGGGCCGGCTATGAGTGTGATCGGCCCACGATGGGATCTCACCGCCTGCGACGAGGAGGCGCCAGGACGGCTGGCCGCGGCGATTGGTGTGGCGCCGATTGTCGCGCGGCTGTTGTGCCAGCGCGGGCTCAGCGATCCGGAGCTGGCGACGCGCTTTCTCTATCCGGCGCTGGCGCACCTCCACGATCCGATGCGGCTCGCGGACATGCGCGTGGCCATCGATCGCATCAGCGGCGCGATCGCGCGCAAGGAGCGCATCGCGATTCACGGCGACTACGACGTGGACGGTGTGACGTCCACCGTGATTCTGCGCCGGGCCCTCGAGATGCTCGGGGCGGATGTCGTCCATTTCATTCCCGAGCGGCTGAAAGACGGCTACGGCCTGCAGCCGGTGGCAGTGGAGCGGCTCCACGCAGAAGGTGTGGCGCTGATCGTGTCGGTCGACTGCGGCATCCGCGGCGCCGACGCGGCGCGGCGCGCGCGCGAGCTGGGCGTCGACCTGATCATCACGGATCATCACGAGCCCGACGCGGAGTTGCCGCCAGCCTTTGCGGTGATCAACCCGAAGCGTCGCGACTGCGTGTATCCCGACAAAAACCTCGCCGGCGTCGGCGTCGCGCTGAAAGTGGTGCAGGCGCTGCTGGCCCAGTCGGGCCGCGAGAGCTGGCTGCCCGGCTTCATCAAAGTCGCGGCTATCGGCACGTTGGCCGACGTGGTGCCGCTCGTCGGCGAGAACCGTGTGATCGCGAAGCTGGGCCTCGATCTGCTGACCCAGGGGCCGCACAAGGTCGGTCTGCGCGCGCTGCTGGATGTGTGCGGGCTCACCGGCAAGACGATCGACAGTTTTCACATTGCGTTCATGCTCGCGCCGCGGGTGAATGCCGCCGGCCGCATGAGCACGCCGGACATCGCGACGCGCCTGCTGCTCGCCAACGACGAAGCGATGGGCGAGGACGTGCGCGCGCTGGCCCTGCAGCTCGATGGCGAGAATGTCCGGCGGCAGGAGGAGGAAGCGGAGATCGTCGCGGCGGCAAAGAAGATCGTGACGACCGATCCGGACATCGGCGCCCGCACCGTGCTCGTCGTGGCCGGCGACGGCTGGCATCGCGGCGTGATCGGCATCGTCGCTTCGAAGCTCGTTGAGACGTTCCACCGGCCGGCGATCGTTCTGTCGATTGAGAACGGGATCGCGCAGGGCTCGTGCCGCAGCATCTCGCGATTCGACATGCTCGGCGCGCTCGAGCGGTGCGCGCCGCTGCTCGAGCGATTCGGCGGCCACAAGCAGGCGGCGGGGTTGACGCTCGACGCGTCGCGCATCCGCGAGCTGCGGGCGGCCGTCAATGCCGTCGCCGACGAGACGCTGGGCCCGGACGACCTGATGCCGCGCCTGCGCGTGGACAGCGACCTGACCTTTCGCGGCATCACCGGCGGCGTCGCGGCCGGCGTGGCGGCGCTCGCGCCGTTTGGCGCCGGCAATCCCCGCCCGATCTTCGCCGCACGCGGCGTGGAGATCGTGGACGGCCCCCGCAAGCTCAAGGAGCGCCACCTGAAGATGTCCCTGAAGCAGGGGGGCCGTATCTTCCGCGCGGTCGCCTGGCGGGCCGCCGAGCGCCACGACTACCTCACCGAGCACAAAGCCGCGCTCGACGTCGCCTTCTCCCTGGAGCAGAATCAATACAACGGCGAAACGTATGTCGAGCTGACGCTCGCGGACCTCAAGAAATCCGCGAAATCTGAGGATCTGGGGATGTGAGGATTTGAGAATGTCAGTTCCTCGAATTCCCACTTCCTCAAATCATCAAATCCGTTCATGACCAAGTTCCTGCGTCGAGCGCGCCTGTTCGTCGGCGTGTTCGCGATCGTGTTCGCGATCGTGGTGTTCTTTGCCTTCAGGCGGCGTGCGGCGCCTGTCGCGGCTCCGGTGGTGCGCACCGAGCCGGGGGCGGTGGTCGAGAGTCTGGGCGGCCACATCGTACGGTTCAGCTCCTCCCGCGAAGATGTGAGCGTCGACTACGAGCGGCAGCTCACGTACGACGATGGCTCGACGAAGATGCTCAACGTCAAGGTCGTCAGCACTGAAAAGAGCGGCGGCCGCACGTTCACCATCACCGGCAAGAATGGACAGCTCGGGCAGAACGAATCGGTCATGACGCTCGACGGCGACGTTCGCCTGGTCGCGAGCGATGGCCTGACCGCACTTACCGAGCACGCCACCTACACGCAGAACGACGGCGTGGTCCGCGCCGCCGGGCCGGTCTCGTTCGCGCGCGCGCGCCTCACCGGCAACGGCATCGGCATGACCTACGACAAGAACCTCGATGCCCTGACGATGCTCGATCACGCGGTCGTCCGTGTGTCGCCCGACGCGCAGGGCAACGGCGGACTCGAAATCGCCTCTGGCGCCGCCACCTTCGCGCGCCGCGATCACATCGTGAAATTCGAGCGGAGCATGCACGTGCAGCGGGCCGGTCAGGTGATCGACGCGGATAACGGCGTCGCGAATCTCACGCCAGACGGCAATCATGTGGACACGATCGAGCTGCACGGCACGGCGCGCATTACCGGAACGGCGGCTGCGGCCGGCGGGCTCGAAGCGTTGACAGGCGACACGATGAACTTGAAGTACGCCGGCGATGGCGACGTGCTACAGCGGGCGCTGATCGCCGGCGACGCCGTCCTGAAGCTGGCAGGCGACGTCGGGAAGCCCGGCCGCCAGATCACCGCCCGGACGATCGACATCACCCTGGCGCCGGACGGATCGACACCGATCGCGCTGGCCGGACGGCAGGATGTGCTGCTGACGTTTCCCGCGGAAGCCGGTGCGGCCGCGCGGACGATTCGGGCCGACACCCTCGATGCGAAGGGCGAAGCGGGCCGCGGCCTCACGCGCGCGCAGTTTGCCGGCGCGGTCGATTACCGCGAGCAGGGCGCCGACGTGAGTCGTGCGGCGAAATCCGAGTTGCTCGACGTCCTGCTCACGCCCGGCATGGGCGAAATCGACGACGCGAAGTTCTCGCGCCATGTGCGGTTCGAAGAAGGCTCGATGGCGGCCACGGCGGCCGACGGGCGATACCTGGTCAGCAAGGGCACCCTCGAGTTGAGCGGCACCGACGCCACCAACCGCCCACCGCATGTGGTCAACGATCAGATCAAGATCGACGCGGCGCACATCGACGTGACGCTTGCCGGCCCGAAGATGAAAGCGGCGGGAAACGTGAAGAGCGAGCTGCAGCCGCCGAAGAAGGACGCGGCTGGCGGCGGTAAACTCCCGTCAATGTTGAAGCAGGATCAGCCGGTCAATGTGACGGCCAACGGGCTGGACTACGACGGCACGTCGTCTCGCGCGACCTACACCGGCGCCGCGCAGCTCTGGCAAGGCGACACGTCGGTCAAGGGCGCCTCGATTACGATCGACGACAAGTCCGGCGATCTCAGTGCCACCGGTCCGGTCACCACGACGACAATGATGGAGCAGACCACCGGAGACAACAAAAAAGAGCGGGTGCGCTCGATCGCGACCGCCGGCGCGTTCAAGTACGACGACGCCCTGCGCCGTGCCACCTATACGGGCGATGCGCACATGAGCGGACCGCAGGGCGACATGACGGCGGCGAAGATCGAGTTGTATCTGAAGCCGTCGGGCGACGAGGTCGAGCGGGCCGAATCGCACGACGACGCGAATACGATGACGCTGCGCGAGCAGAGCCGGACGACGACAGGCGTCCACCTCACGTACACGGCGGCCGATGATCAATACGTGGTCACCGGGACGCCCGTCAAGATCGTCGATCAGTGCGGCCGCGAAACGACCGGCGGCACGTTGACCTTCCACAAAGCGACCGATAGTATCGTCGTCGATGGCAAAGGATTCCGCACGCAGACCAAGGGCGGAGGCGTCTGTCCCTGATGCGCGACGGCGCGCACCATCCTGGCCATGATCATCTGCCGTCAGCCTGCTGCCATGTCTGTGTGCCTCTCCTGAATGGCGACACTCCGTACCCACGATCTCACCAAATCGTATGGCGGCCGGACGGTCGTCCGCGGCGTCAATCTCGAAGTGACGTCGGGGGAGATCGTCGGGCTGCTCGGCGCGAACGGTGCCGGCAAGACGACGACGTTCTACATGACGGTCGGATTGACCGCACCCGATTCGGGACGCGTGGAGCTGGATGGACAGGACGTCACCGACGATCCGATGTACGTCCGCGCGCGCAAGGGCATCGGCTACCTCCCGCAGGAGCCGTCGATCTTCCGTGGCCTGACGGTCGAGCAGAACATCCTCGCCATTCTTGAAACGATGCCGCTCGACGCGGCCGCGCGGCGCGCCCGGCTGCGCGAGCTGCTCGCGGAATTGAACCTGACGCCGCTGGCGCAGTCGCCGGCGTACACCCTCTCCGGAGGCGAGCGGCGCCGTGCGGAGATCACGCGCGCGCTGGTCATCTCGCCGAAATTCATCCTGCTCGACGAGCCGTTTGCCGGCATCGACCCGATTGCGGTGACCGACATTCAAAAGATCATCTTCCATCTGAAGGACCGCGGGATCGGCGTCCTGATCACCGATCACAATGTGCGGGAGACGCTGCGCATCACCGACCGCGCGTACATCGTGCACGGCGGCGTGATTTTCAAGAGCGGCACCCCCGACGGTCTCGCCGCCGACGAGGAGGTCCGTCGGATTTATCTGGGGACTGAGTTCCGGTTGGACTAAACTGGGCGTAGGAATTGCATCAGCCGAGGTAAGTCGGCGCACGAGAAAAGGCGTGGTCGACACATGGGTTCGTGCAAGTAGAAATTCCACAATCATTTAGCTGACGCACGCACCGCGACATGGGCATTCAGCAGAAACTACATACCAAGCTCGTCCAGAAGCTGATCCTCACGCCTTCGCTGCAGCAGGCGATCAAGCTCCTCCCGATGTCGACGCTGGAGCTCTCGGATCTGCTGAATCAGGAGATGGTCGAAAACCCGATGCTGGAGGAAGTGCCGACCGAGGACCTCCAGCCGGCCGAAGCGGCGCCCGCGCCCGAGAAGACCGAGGCGGAGCAGGCGGCCGCCAAGAGCGACACCTGGGACGATCAAGATTACGAGTATTTCTTCGGCGATTACCTGGACGACGGCTATCGCCCGCGCGCGCCGCAGGAAGTCAAAGAGCTGCCGCCGATCGAGAACACGCTCTCGACGTCGAGCTCGCTGGCGGACCATCTGATGTGGCAGCTCTCGATGCAGACCGACGAGGCATCGCAGCGCGAAATCGGGTCGGCCATCATCGGCAATCTCGACGACGATGGCTATCTGGTCGCGTCGTTCGAGGAGCTGGCGGCGATGGGCCCGTGGCCGGTGAGCGACGTCGAACGTGCGCTGCGGCTGATTCAGGGCTTCGATCCCACCGGCGTCGCGGCGCGCGATCTGCAGGAGTGCCTGCTGCTGCAGCTGCGCCAGCTGGGGCTCGAAGGGACGCCGACCGAGCGGGTCGTCACTGAGCATCTGCGCCTGCTGCAGAACCATCAGGTGCCGGAGATTGCGCGCAAGCTCGGCATGACGATCGATGATCTCAAGGAGCACATCGAGATCATCCGCCACCTCGATCCGAAGCCGGGCAGCCGGTTCAATCCCACCCAGTCGCAGTACGTGATCCCGGACGTCTACGTGGTCAAGGTCGAGGAGCAGTACGTCGCCGTGCTGAACGAGGACGGCCTGCCGCAGATGCGCATCAGCCCTGTCTACCGCCGGCTGTTGGACAAGAGCGCGGCGGACAACACGGACGAGACCCGCGCGTACGTCAAGGACAAGTTCCGCTCGGCGCTCTGGCTGATCAAGTCGGTCGAGCAGCGGCAGAAGACGATTCACAAGGTCGCCAACAGCATCATCAATTTTCAGCGCGACTTCCTCGATCACGGGATTGAGCACCTGCGCCCGCTCGTGCTGCGCGACGTGGCGAACGACATCGGCATGCACGAATCGACGGTCAGCCGCGTCGTCACCAACAAGTACATGCACACGCCGCAGGGCGTGTTCGAGATGAAGTACTTCTTCCACAGCGGGATCAGCAGCTCGTACGGCGAGAGCGTGTCGTCGGTGACGATCAAGCAGCGGATCCGGAAGATCATCGAGAACGAGGATCCGCGCAAGCCGCTGAGCGACTCGAAAATCGTCAACATTCTCCAGCGCGAGGGACTGGTCCTGGCGCGCCGCACGATCGCGAAGTACCGTGAAGAATTGAAGATTCCCACGTCCAATCAACGCAAGGTCTTGTACCAGGCGCCGAGCGGACCGTCCGGCAGCCGGAGCATCGCACGTCAGCCGAGCGAGTGAAGGTGGCGCGAAGGTTTCCAACTTCCGCCAAGGCTCCGGCGGACAGGTCAGCCGAGCGAATCGAAGCATCCCCGAGCGAACCCTATGCGACTCGAACTCACCGGCCGCCACGTCGACATCACCGCTGGTCTGCGCCGTCTCGTCGAAGGCCGCCTCGCCAAGCTCGAACGCATGCTGAACGACACGGCCGTCTCGGCGCAAGTGGTCCTGACGCGCGAGAAGCGGCAGCATCGCGCCGACATCACGCTGCACACGCGCGGCGAGAAGTTTCTGCACGGCTTTGGTGGCGCCGCGAGCTGGGATGCCGCGCTGAACGGCGCCATCGAGAAGCTGTGCCAGCAGGCGCAGAAGATCAAAGGCAAGTGGAAGGATCGCAAGCGGCAGCCCCCGAAGGGCATCGTCAACCCGAAAGGTGGCGAGACGCCGGCGGCGACGCCGGTGCGACCGGCGAGCGCCGGTGCCGCTCGCCGCGTCCGCCCGCGCGTGCCTCACCTCGTCCAGACCGTGCGGCACGCCATCAAGCCGATGACGGTCGCGGCTGCGCTGGAGGAGCTCGAATCGCTCGGCGACGACTTGGTGATCTTCCGCGATGCGGGCAGCGGCGGCGTCAACGTACTGTATCGGCGCAAGGGTGAGCTGACGCTCGTGGAGACTGAAGCGTAGTCTCCACTTCAGCCATGACCGCTTCCTCCATTACGGTTGGCGCCCTGTTGCGCAGCCGGTCCGAAGCGTTCGGCCTGCCGCTCGAACTGCTCGCCGGCGCGCAAGGTCTCGATCGGCCCATTACCAGTCCCCACATTCAGAAGACCGGCCTGGCGCTCGCCGGCTTCGACGCGTATCTGAAGCCAGGGCGGGTTCTGATCTTCGGCGAGAGCGAGATCCGTTATCTCGAGAATCTCGACGTGTCGGCGCGCATTCGCGCAATGCACCTCGCGCTGACGCACGACTTTCCGTGCGTGGTGGTGACGGGCGGGCTGGCGGTGTCTCCCGAGCTCGTGCTCGAGGCCGAGCGCGCCGGGCTGCCGCTGCTCCGTACGCAGGTGGCGACGCCAACCGCCATCGCGAAGCTGTCGTCGATTCTCGAGGATTCGCTCGCGGCGCGCACGGTGATTCACGGCGTGCTGATGGACATTCTCGGCCTGGGCGTCCTGATCATCGGCGAGAGCGGCATCGGGAAGAGCGAATGCGCGCTGGACCTCATCGTCCGCAACCACCGGCTGGTCGCCGACGACACGGTTGAAGTCCGGCGGCGGCAGGAAACCATTCTGATCGGGACGTGCCCCGAGCTGACGCGGCACCACATGGAGCTGCGCGGCCTCGGCCTGATCAACGTCAAGGATCTGTTCGGCATCGCCTCGACGCGCTCGTCCAAGCGCGTCGAGCTCGTCGTGCAGCTCGAACGCTGGGATCCGGCACGCGAGTACGAACGGCTCGGGCTCGACGACGACTTCCACGAGATTCTGGGTCTGCGTGTGCCGCTGATCCGGATGCCGGTGGCGCCTGGGCGGAGCATCGCCATCCTCGTCGAGGTCGCGGCGCGCAATCAGCTGCTGCGAGCCCGGGGCCATCACGCCGCCCGGGCGCTGGCCGAGCGCCTCGACCGAACGCTCCGGGAGCCATCGGTGGACGCTGCATCGACGCCCGACGATGAAGACGAAGAGCTCGAGCCCGGAGGCGGGCGATGACGGCGAGGAAGAAGGGCGGAGGGCACGCACGCGCGGCGAAGGGCAGAAGGGACACCGCCGCATCGAAGGTGGAAGCCGCGGCGCCCATGCATCGGGCTCGGAAGGCGGGGCAGCCGTTCATTGTGCTCACCGGACTGTCCGGCTCGGGGAAATCGCAGGCGATTCGCGCGCTCGAGGATCTCGGGTATTTCTGCGTCGACAATCTGCCAACCACGCTGATCCCGACGCTCGCGAAGCTGTCGCTGCGCGCCGGCGGCGACATCAACAAAGTCGCCATCGTCGTCGACGTGCGCGAGGGCGGGTTCCTGTCGTCGTTTCCGACGATTTTCCGGGGCCTGCGGAAGATGCCGCGGCTGAATCCGGTGCTCATCTTTCTCGAGGCGAACAATGCGGCGCTCGTGCGCCGCTTCAGCGAGACCCGGCGGCCGCATCCGTTGGCGCCAGACCGATCGGTGAGCGAAGGCATCCGCGACGAGCGCGCGCGGCTGAACGCGATCCGCGACATGGCCGACGAGATCATCGACACGTCGGACATGACGGTGCACGAGCTGCGTCATTTTTTCATGAGCCTGTCGCGCAATCGCTCACGGGCGCGGCTGGTCGTCACGGTCCTCAGCTTCGGCTACAAGCACGGGGTGCCGGTCGACGCGGATCTCGTTTTCGACGTGCGCTGTCTGCCCAATCCGCATTTCGTACCGGCGCTTCGGCGGCGTACCGGCCGCGATCGCGCCGTCGTGCGGTTTCTCGAGCGCGACCCGTCGACGAAGGAGTTCATGGACAAGCTCGAAGACTATCTCCGCTATGTGACGCCGCACTACGTGGCGGAAGGAAAGAGTTACCTGACTGTCGCGATCGGCTGCACGGGCGGCCGGCACCGTTCGGTGATGATTGCCGAGCGGCTGCGCCGTGGGCTCGCGGACATCGACGGCGCGCGGGTGCGCGTCCGCCACCGGGACATCGCGCATGCGTAATCGATCGCTTCATCACGAAGTCACGAAGAACACGAAGAACACGAAGAACGAAACTATTGTGGTTAGAATGTCTTCGTGGACTTCGTGCTCTCCGTGGCTCCGTGAGAGAGTGTCGCGCGCATGATTGGAGTCGTCGTCGTCACGCACGGGCAGCTCGCGAACGAACTGGTGAATGCCGCCGAAATGATCGTCGGCGATCTGCCGCAGTTCACCGCCGTCTCGATTGGCTGGCACGACGATGTGAACGATGCGCGGGAAGACATCGCGCAGGCGATTGACCGCGTGCGAGGCGAAGAGGGGGTGCTGCTGCTCACGGACATGTTCGGCGGCACGCCGTCGAACCTCGGGATGACGTTCCTCGAAAAAGACCGGCTCGAGGTGATCACCGGCGTGAATTTGCCGATGCTGATCAAGCTCGCCGGTTTGCGCCGGTCGTCGGATCTGCTGGCCGTCGCCAGGGAAATGCGTGAACAGGGGCGGACCGCTATCTGGGTGGCCTCGGATCTGTTGCGCGGGGACAAACATCCGTGACGTTTTCAACACAAAGGACACCATGGACACAAAGGAAGATCTGACCTTCGTGTCCTTGGAGTCGTTTGTGACGATCGGTGAGCGCCGATGACTTCGCGTGATGTCGTCGTCGTCAACCAGCTCGGCATGCACGCGCGTGCGGCGGCGAAGTTCGTCCATCTGGCGGCGCGATTTTCGGCGCACGTGCGCGTGGCGCGCGACGAACGCGAGATGGATGGGAAGAGCATCATGGGGCTCCTGCTGCTCGCAGCGGCGCGCGGATCGGTTGTCCGCATCAGCGCCGACGGCGCCGACGAGCGGGACGCGGTGACCGCGCTGGTCAGCCTGGTGGAATCGGGATTCGGCGAGGACGCATGTTCAGCCTGAGCGGCATCGGCGTATCCCCGGGCATCGTGGCGGGACGCGCGGTCATTCTGATTCAACGCGCGCAGGTACTCCGCTATCAGATTGCGCCGGCCCGGCTCGATCACGAAGTCGCGCGCCTCGAGCGCAGCCGTGAGCGATCGCGCGAGCAGCTGGTCGACATCCGCGCGCGCGTCGCGCGCCGGCGGGGACCGGATCTGGCGTCGCTGTTCGACGCCCAACTGCTGATGCTCGACGACCCGATGATCGTGCCGCGGGCCGCCGAGATCGTGCGCACGCAGCGCGTGAACCCCGAGTGGGCCGTGCAGCAGGTCTTCAATGAGCTCAGTGCGGTGTTCGACGAGGTGGCCGACGCGTATCTCCAGGAGCGCAAAGGCGACGTCTCCGATCTCGTCGGCCGGCTGAGGATGAATCTGCGCGAGGGGGTCGCGACGCCGCGCGACCTGCTGCGCGAACTCGACGAATCGTCGGTCATCATCGCCGACGAGCTCACACCCTCACTTGCCGCGCAGGTTGATTGGACGCGGGTCCGCGGGTTTGCCACCGACGCCGGCAGCCGCACGTATCACACCGCCATCCTGGCCCGATCCCTCGATGTGCCGGCCGTCGTCGGTCTGCACAACGCCAGCGAATGCATCCAGCCAGGCCAGCTGGTCGTCATCGACGGCACCGGGAGCCAGGTCATCGTCGATCCGGATCCGGAGACGATCGCGCGCGCCGCCCATCACGCCGACGATCGCCGCCCGGCAATTGCAGTTGACGCCGCGCGGCGGCGGCCGGCGATGACGGCTGATCAGGTTCGGATCACGCTGGGCGCGAACATCGAGTTTCCCGCCGACCTTGCGGCCGCGAGGTACGCGGGGGCGGAAGGCATCGGCCTGTATCGATCGGAGTTCCTGCTGTCGCGCGGCATCGGACCGGCCGACAGCGCGAGTGAGGATCGGCAGTACGAGATTTACCGCGACATGCTCGAAGGGATGGCGCCCGACCCCGTCACCGTGCGCACGTTCGACGTGGACGAGGATCAGCTCGCGCTGCGATCGGCCGATCAGCCGCTCGGCGGCGGGTGGGTGGCCGACGAGGAGCGGGCGAGCCGTCAGGGTCTGCGCGGGCTGCGATTGAGCCTCAGGCGGCCCGAGCTGTTTCAGCCGCAGCTCCGCGCGTTGCTACGCGCCGCCCGTCACGGACAGCTGCGGATTCTGTTTCCGTTCGTGTCGGGGGTGGAGCAGGTGCGTGAGGCGCGCCGCATGGTGACCGCGGCGGCCGCCGATCTGGCACGGCGCGGCGAGCCGACGCCGCCGGTGCCGATCGGCGTGATGATCGAAATTCCGGCCGCTGCCTATACGGCCGATTTGCTCGCCAAGGAAGTGGACTTCTTCACCATCGGCACCAATGATCTGATTCAGTATTGTCTGGCGGTGGACCGCGCCGACGAGCGCGTGTCGCGGTTGTACGAGCCGCTGCATCCGGCGATTCTGCGGATGATTCTGATGGTGCGTCGAGCGGCGGGACGGCAGCGCATTCCGGTCTCGCTGTGCGGCGAGATGGCGTCAGACCCTGCGCTGCTCACGCTGCTGGTCGGCCTGGGCCTGCGCGAGTTCAGCATGACGCCAGGCGCCATCGGCGTCGCCAAACAGGTGCTCGCCGATCTTCGCGCCGACGAACTACGCGTGCTCGCCCGGCGCATTCTGCAGTTGCCGACCGTCGACGAGATCGAGCGCGAGCTGCTGGCGGCGCTGGGCCGATTCAGTCTTACCAGGGAGTGATGCTGTGAGCGCAGATGTGATGCGTGTAGAAAAACCGTGGGGCTACGAGCTCCACTGGGCGAAGACCGATCGCTACGTGGGCAAGCTGATTCACGTGAACGCCGGGCACGCCCTGAGCCTCCAGTACCACAACGTGAAGGACGAGACGATCTACCTGCACGCCGGTCTGCTGCTGTTCGAGATTCAGGACGGCGAGACGCTCGTGAAGCGCGAAATGCGCCCGGGCGAGCGCGTGCACATCACACCGAAGACCGTGCACCGCATGACCGCCGTGCAGGACAGCGACATCTTCGAGGTGTCCACACCGGAACTGCACGACGTGGTGCGGTTGGAGGACCGATATGGAAGGGAAGATAAGAAATAATTGGTGAGTTGGCGAGTTCGTCATTGGCGAGTCGGTGACTTGGCGAGCTCAATCACCAACTCACCAATTCACCAACTCACCAATTTCCTGTTTTTCTAGAAGGGAATATCGTCGTCCGTCAACGGCTCTGAGATGTCCGGACCGGGGCCCGAGCCCTGCGATCCGCCCATGTCTTCGCCGCTGCTGCGCGACATGCCACCGCCACCGCTGCGGCCGCCGCCACCTCCGCCGCCGCCGAGCAGCACGATCCGATCGCCGCGGATCTCGGTGGTGTAGCGCTTGTTGCCGTCCTTGTCGTCCCACTGACGCGTCTGCAGACGGCCCTCGACATAAATCTGCTTGCCCTTGGTGAGGTATTCGTTCAGGGACTCAGCGGACTTGCCCCACAGAATGACGCGGTGCCACTCTGTCTTCTCCTGCTTCTGTCCCGCCTTGTCGTTCCAGACCTCGGTCGTCGCCATGTTGATCGTGGCGACCGCGGCGCCGCCCGGCGTGTAGCGCAGTTCGGCGTCGCGTCCGAGGTTGCCGACCAGAATGACTTTGTTGACGCTTCCCATAAGTGCGCAATTCTACTCTATCCGCATTCTGTCGCGCGAAGGCTTTGTCGCCGTTTCCAGATCGACGTAGCTCGAAGGCCTGATAGCCATTTCCAGATCGGCGTAGCGCGAAGGCTTGATCGCCATTTCTAGATCGCTGTAGCGCGAAGGCTTGATCACCATTTTTAGATCGCTGTAGCGCGAAGGCTTCAGCCGAGCGCCGCTCAATCAGGCTTCTTCAACTGATCGAGCTTCTGTTTTGCCAGCGTCGCCTCTGCGCTGCTTGGCCAGGTCCGCACGACGAACGCGAACGCGTCACGCGCGGCGTCGGTCTGGCCGAGATGCTGGAGCGACAGCCCTTTTTGGTAATACGCTTCAGGAATCGCGTCGCCCGTCGGATACGCGCGGATCGCCTTGTCGAACGCGTCGACCGCCTTGTCGTACTTGTTGTCCAGCATCAGCGATTTGCCGATGAGGACCTGCGCGTTGTCGGCCATGTCGGACTTCGGGAAATCGCGGATGTACGCGTCGAATCCGAGGACCGCGAGATCGTACTGTCCCGCGGTGTAGTCCGAAAACGCCGTGTCCCACGCGCGCTGCGGCGATGTGCCGAGCGCCGCGGCGCCGGTCGGTGGCGCAGCCGGCGGCGCAGTCGTGCCGGGCGCGGCGATGTCGGGAACCGTACCGGGCGCGGGCGTGGGCGTGCCCGGGTCGCCGTTCGTGCTCGGCCGCGGCGTCCCCATCTGCTGCATCGTCTGCCGCAGCGACTCCATTTCCTGAGTCAGCGATCCGATGCGCACATTGTTGTCGTCGACCTTTTCGCGGACGACCCGCAGGTCGCTCGACAGCGTGTCGATGATCAATTTCTGATCAGCGAACGCTTTGCGGTTCACGTTGGTCTGGTCATCGAGCCGCGCGTTGACCGCCTTCAGCGTCTCGCCAAGCTGTCCGATCAGGTTCTGCAGCTGCTGCGACTGCTCCTGCAGCATCCGGATGTCCGCCATCAGCTGCTGGTGCTCTTTGTTCGCCGCGGACGCCGGCGTGGCAAGCCCGGTCCACAGCGCGGCCGCGAGCAGCGCGGCGGAAAGTCTGATCTTCATACACCACCCTCACGGGATTTTATTTTGCCGTAATCACAAAATGCGCGCGGCGGTTCTTCGCCCACGCCGCCTCGTCGTGACCCGGTTCGAACGGGAACTCTTTGCCATAGCTCACCGTGCGCAGGCGATCGGCCGAGATGCCGAGCGAGACGAGGTACGCGCGCGCGGCGACCGCCCGGCGCTCACCCAATGCCAGATTGTACTCGGCGGGCCCGCGCTCGTCGCAGTGTCCTTCGATGGTCACCGTCCAGCTGGGATATTTCTTCAGCAGCGCGGCGTCCGCGTTGAGCGTCGTCTGGCCGGCCGCGCTGACGTCGCTGCTGTCTAACTCGAAGAACAGCGGCTGCAGTGGCGAGTTGCGGTTGAGATCGTCCAGCGATGCGGACGCAATCGCATCATCTTTCACCGGCTCGGGCGGAACCATGGCCGGCTCGGGGACCGGCTCCGGCGGCGCAGGCACTCGCGTCGCCTCGGTGGTGCCTGAGGGCGGCGGCGGCGCCGGACGCACGACGGGCGGCTTGTTCTTGTGGCACGCCGCTGCGGCTACGGTGAGTGCGGTGAGCAGCACGAGCGCGGCGGTAGAGGAGCGAAGTCGAAATCTCATTGTGCGGTTCCTCGCGTCATTTGGACCAGTCTGGCTGATAGTTGTTGCCCAACTTGGTCACCTGCTTCAGGTTCTTGCCATCTCTGGCGATGATGAAAATCTGCGCTTTCCCGGAGCGCGTGGACATGAAAGCGATGTGTCGGCCGTTTGGTGCGAACGCGGGGCTTTCGTTCGTGCCCTCGCCGAAGGTGAGCTGCCGCACTTCGCCGCTCGCGAGATCCTTCACCTTGATGTCGTTGCCGGGTCCCGTTTTCGATGTGAATGCGATTTCGTTGTAGGGCGCCGGCGACCAGGTGGGCCGATCCGCGTACGACTCCGAGGTGACCTTCTGCAGCCCCAGCCCATCGGCGCCGACGATGTAGATCTGCGGCGAGCCGCTGCGGTCGGACACGAACGCGATCTGCGTGCCCGACGGCGACCAGGTCGGCGTCGTGTCGATCGCCGGGTTGTTCGTAATCCGCCTCAGGTTGGACCCATCGCGGTTGACGACGTAGATTTCCGAGTTGCCGTCCCGCGGCGAGCTGAACGCGATGCGCGTGCCATCGGGCGACCACGCCGGCAGCCAGCTCTCCGACGATCCTTTCGTCAGCTCCTCGAGCGTGCCCTGGTAGATGTTCGAAATGAAGATGTTTCCGGGACCGTGACGATACGAGGTGTACGCGATCGATCGGGCGTCGGGCGACCACTTCGGCGTGATGTTCAGCGAGCGACCCGTCGTGACACGCTTCTGATTCTCGCCGTCGTAATCGGAAATGTAGATCTCCTTCACGTTCCGCTTTTCGACGGTGCCGGTCATGCGCTCGCCGTCGCGATCGGAATCGAACGTCAGTTTCGTGAGCGCCACGCCGCGCAGGGCACGCTGCTGCTGATACAGCTCGTTGGCCATCGTGTGAGCGAATACCCGGGGATTCGCCGCCGATCCGTCGTAGCCCTTGCCGAACACCGACTGGCGCGTCTTCATGTTGAACAGCCGCGCCTCGACGTGGACGCCGTTGCCGGTCTTCTGCACGGTGCCGATGAGGACCGCGTCGGCGTTCAGCTCGCGCCAGCGGTCGAACGGCACGTCGGTCAGCGAGGTCGTCGGCGGAATCGTCGCGTACGTGTCGCGCGGGATCATCGCGAACTCGCGCTCGAAGTTCAGGTCGTCCCACAGCACCTGGCCGATCGTCTTGGCGATCGCGGCCGTCTCGGCGTCGGGCGACAGGGCGATGAAATCGGGCACGGCGAACCGCGGCGGCGCGCCGTCGCCGCCGCTGGTAATCGTCGTGCTCACTTCGGTTGGCTGCTGCGGCGGTGGCGCCGGCGGCTGCGTAGGTGTCTGTGGATCCGCGCTGAGCGACACCAGGGCGAGCGCTGCTGCGAGGCTCGTCAGACAGATGGGGCGAAGGATGCGTGTCATCGTTGATATTCGAAATTCAAGTGAACCGTGAGTGTGGCGTTCGGGAACTGCGCCGGCAGCGGGTTCAGCGTCTTCGTGACGAACAGCGCCCGCTGCGAGGTCAAATCCAGATTCTGATAGCCGCTCGATCGCTCGAGCTCGATGCCGCCGATCGTACCGTCGCGCTGAATCGTGAACTTCACGAGGTTGGTGCCCGACACCTCCGCCTGCCGCACCCAGTTGCTGCGGATGCGGTCGATCATCTGAATCAGATAATCGGGACAGCAGAAGTTCGCGACGTCGAGCGTCGAACCTGATCCAGCGCCGCCGCCGGTCGACAGACCGAAGCCTTGACCGCGCGCGCCGGTTTCCGCCACCGCGCTGCCGGCTTTCGTTTCTGCGCCCCGCGTCGGCGTCCGGCCGCGTGCTTCGTCGGGCGCCTGCGTCACCGGCGCCGCGGGTGGCGGCGTCTTCGCCGGCTTTGCGTTGGGCGCCGGTATCGTCATCTCCGGCGTCTTCGCTGCGGCCGGACGGACCGCTTCGCGCTTCGCCTCGGGCGGCGTCACCGTCTGCACCGGGCGTCCACCCATCGCGGTCATCCCGCCGTTGCGCGGTCCTTCGCCGCCGCCGAGCGAAATCGTCATCACCGCCCCCGGAGTTTCCGACTGGTGCGGAAAGAGGCTGGCCGGCACGATCAGCGCCGCCGCGATGAGCGCTGCGTGCACGGCGATCGACACGCCGACCATCGTCTGCAGCCCAGACGGTTCTTCCATGCGATCGCGAAGGACATCGGTAACGTCCATTACCGCTCGCCCGGCTGCTTCGTCACGAGGCCGACTTTTTCGACGCCGGCCCCTTTGAGGCGATCGAAGACTTCCATCAGATCCTGATATTGCACGCCGCCGTCGCCGCGGAGGTAGACCTCCTTATCGGAGTGTCCTTCCATTTTCTGGCGTACCCGTTCCTGGAGAAGCTCGAGGCGAACCTTCTCATCACCCAGGTAGACGGCATGATCCTGACGGAAGGTGAGCGGCACGCTCACGAACAGACGCTCGTGCGCGATCTGGCTCGATCGCGTGGACACCGGCAGGTTCACGTCGACGCCACGCTGAATCATCGGCGCGGTCACCATGAAGATGATGAGCAGCACCAGCATGACGTCCACGAGCGGCACGACGTTGATTTCGGCGAGGGAGCTCGCGACGCGGCGTCCGCGCCCGCGTCCGGACGCTGCGGAGGTGGCCTGGACTTTCGGCATAGGAGAATAGTGGCTACTGATTACTGACCACTGGCCACTACGTGAAGTTCCTTTCCGAGATATTCAGGAATTCCATCGCGAAGTCGTCCATCTCCGATGCATAAATCTTCACCTTGTTCGTCAGGTGGTTGTAGAAATACACAGCGGGGATGGCCGCAAAGAGACCAGCGGCCGTCGCCACCAGGGCTTCGGCGATTCCCGGTGCAACGACGCCGAGGTTGGTCGATCCGGTCTGGCCGATGCCTTCGAATGCGCTCATAATGCCGAGAACGGTACCGAGCAGCCCGACGAACGGCGTCAGACTCGCGGTCGTCGCCAGAAACGGAATCCGGCGCTCCAGCTTGTTGATTTCGACGACGGCGGCGCGCATCAAGGCGCGGTCGACCGCCGTGAGGCTCTTGAGAGTAGGACGCACGGCCGGGTTGCGTGGATTGGACGGGCTCGCCACGTCGGCGGGCGTCGTCTGACGTAACTGTGCGGTCAGTTCAGCGTAGCCGGATTGAAAGAGGCCGACCAGCGGGCTTTCGGCGAGCGAACGGCAAACCGCCTGGACCTCCGAGAACTTGTTGCTGCGTCGGAACACGTCGAGGAACTGCGTCGTCTGTCGCTCGGAGCGGCGAAAGACAATCAGCTTGTAGAGGATGATACTCCACGAAACGATGGAGAACACCGCAAGGACGAGGAGAACGAGTTTCGAAACCGGACTCGACCGGGCGATTAGCCCGACGTAATTTGCTGTAGGCACAGCACCGCCTTGCGCCTGCTCGAGCAGGGCGACCAAGGGGCTTCCAAGCGTGCGCAAACCGCCCTCCGAGACATAGCTGTGCGCCGCTGGGACAGCGCCGTCGAAGCCGCGACCTCGACTGAAGTGCAAAACTGTATCACGCTGTAAAACAGCTGTCAAACCTATGTTAGGATTGGAGTTCTCCTTTCCACATGCTGCGTTTCCTGAGCATCAGGCGTCTAGCGGTCATCGATTCGGCTGAGGTGGAGTTCGAGCCGGGCCTGAACGTACTGACCGGCGAGACGGGCGCCGGCAAGTCCATCCTGGTCGAGGCTGTCGGCTTGTTGTTGGGCGGACGCGCGTCTGGCGACCTGGTCCGAACCGGCGAAGAGATGGCCGCCATCGAGGCGATTTTCGAAAGCGGCGGGGAAGAGCTGCTCGTGAGGCGCGAGATTACCGCGCAAGGCCGCAGTCGTGCGTTCATCAATGGCGCCCTGGTTACGGCGAGTGCCCTAAAAGAATTGTCTGGTCGGCTGATCGAGCTGCACGGCCAGCACGAGCACCAGACGCTACTCGATGCCACGACGCACTTGGCGGTGCTCGACGCTTTCGGCGGACTCGCGTCGATCGCCGCTCCTGTGGCGGTGGCGTTCGAGCGGATGCGCGAGGCCAAGGACGCCCTGGAGCAGCAACGCCGACTCGCGGCGGACCGCGGCGCGCGACAGGAGCTGGTCGCGTTTCAACTCGCGGAGCTCGATCGTGTCGCGCCGAAGGCGGCTGAGGACGAAGAGCTCGCGGCCCGCCGGCAGGTCCTGGCCAGCGCGGAGCGCGTCGAGCGGCTGTGCGAGGAAAGCTACGCCTCGCTGTACGAGAGCGACGGCGCGATCCTGGCCGGGCTCGGCGGGGTCTGGCGCCGCGTCGGGGAGTTGGCTTCGTTCGACTCGCAATTTCAGCCCTACCTCGATGCGCGCGACGGGATCAAAGGTCAGCTCGAAGATCTGGCGCTGTTCCTGAGGCACTACGCCGACGGCATCGAGGCGTCACCGGAACGGTTGCAGCAGACGGAGGAGCGACTCGCGCAGCTCGAACGGTTGAAGCGAAAGTACGGGCCCGCGCTGGCCGACGTGATTGCGCGGCGGGATGCTCTGCGCCAGGAGTGTCTGGATCTCGAGCGCTCGGACGAGCGCGTCGCGGAGCTGACCCAGGCGTACGAGGCTGCTCGATCTGCATATCTGTCGGCAGCCGGCACTTTGTCCAAGGCCCGTCGACGGCTGGCCGTCGACTTTTCCGGCCAGCTGGTCACGCTGCTCGGCGAGCTCGCGATGGCGGACACGCGCTTCGAGGTACGCTTCAATGCCGAAGCGCTGGCTGAGGGCGCCTGGTCCGCGCAGGGCGTCGATGCGGTCGAATTTTTTGTCTCGCCGAATCCCGGCGAGGAGTTGCGTCCGCTGGCGCGCGTCGTGTCCGGCGGCGAGCTGTCGCGCATCATGCTCGCGATCAAAACGCTGACGGCGACGACACGTCATGGCTTCACGGACGCGGCGGATCGGCCGCCAAGCACCTCGGCGCCCGGGTTGATCTTCGACGAGGTCGACGCCGGCATTGGCGGTCGGGTGGCGGATGTCGTGGGCCGGAAGCTGAGGGCCCTGGGTTCGGTGTTTCAGGTGCTCTGCATCACGCATCTCCCGCAGATTGCGACCAGCGCCGACACGCACTTCCAGATCGAAAAACGGGTGGATCGCGGTCGGACGAAGACGACGGTGAAGCGCCTGACCGCCGACGCGCGGGTGGACGAGATCGGGCGAATGCTCGGCGGCGAGCTGACAGAGGGCATCCGCGGAACGGCGCGCGAAATGCTCGCCGAACGGGCAGGGACGAAAGGCGAAGTGAAATCAAAAGGCGAAAGCGAAAGGGCGAAAGCGAAAGTGACGCCGGCGCCGCCTGCGGCGACGAAACACAAAGGACACCAAGGACACAAAGGAAAGGCACTTGGGTCGTAAACATCTGAACCGAGAACACAGGGAAGGCACTTGGCTCGTAAATATCTGATCGAGACGTTCGGCTGCCAGATGAACGTCCACGACTCGGAGCGCATGGCGGGGCTGCTCGAACAGGCCGGCTACGAGGCCACCGACGAAGCCGCGGACGCCGACGTCGTCGTCATCAACACCTGCAGCGTGCGTGAGCGAGCGGAAGAGAAGCTGTACACGCGCCTCGGCGAACTGCGCCAGATGGCACACGAGCAGGGGCACGATCCGATCGTGGCGATTGCCGGCTGCGTCGCGCAGCAGGAAGGCGAGGCGTTGTTGAAGCGCTCGCCCGGCGTGGCCGACGTGATTGTCGGCACGCAGGCGATCCGGCGGCTCCCGATGCTCGTCGAGCAGGCCGCCCAGCGGGCGGGTCTCGGTACCGTGCGGAGACCCGTCCCCCTGATCGATCTGAGCGCCCAAGACGACGTCAGCTGGCCGCTCGGCGTGACGCGGCGCAGCGATCCGGTCAAGGCGTACATCACGATCATCGAAGGGTGCAACGAGTTCTGCAGCTTTTGCGTCGTCCCCTACACGCGCGGCACGGAGCGGATGCGGCCCAAGGCCGACATTCTTGCCGAAGTGCAGGAAGCGGCGGCCACCGGCCGGCGCGAAGTGCAGCTGCTCGGCCAGATCGTGAACCACTACGCGGCGCCAGATGAAGCGACGTGCGATTTCACCGGGCTTCTCGAGGCGATTCACGACGTCGACGGCATTGAGCGCATCCGCTTCGCCAGTCCGCACCCGCGGCACGTGTCGCCCCGCTTTCTCGGCGCGATGGCTCGTCTGCCGAAGATCTGCCGGCACCTGCATCTGCCGGTGCAGTCGGGGTCGACGCGCGTGCTCGCTGCGATGCGGCGCCGCTACACGCGCGAGAGTTATCTGGCGCTCATCGCGCAGATTCGTGAGACGCTGCCGGACGTCGCGCTCTCGACCGATATGATCATCGGCTTCCCGGGCGAGACCGAGGCCGACTTCGAGGACACGCTGACGCTGACCGGGGCGGTCGGCTATCACAGCATGTTTTCGTTCAAGTACTCGGAGCGTCCGAATACGCTGGCGGCCAAGCGCCTGGCGGACGATGTGCCGGAGGAGGAGAAGACGCGGCGGATCGTCGCGCTCCAGGCGCTGCAGCGCGACATTCAGACGCGGCTCAACGCGACGATGATCGGGGCGGAGGTCGAGGTGCTCATCGACGCCGCGAGCCGGCGGCGCGACACCGAATTGTCGGGGCGCACGAGCACGAACGTGGTGGTCAACCTGCCGGGTCCGGCGGACTGGATCGGGCGGACGGTGCCGGTGCGGATCGAGCGGGCCGGACCGCACAGCGTCTGGGGGCGCGCGGCCGCCGGCGGCGCGCCGAGTGAAACGATTGACAGCGCCGCGATCGGCGCCTAGGTTGTACCCATGCTAATCGAGATGACCATCAAAGGGCTGATGGTCGACCCCACCACCAACCTGCCGATCGTGATTCTCCGCGACAAGAAGGGGGAGCGGGTCCTCCCGATCTGGGTCGGCATCTTCGAGGCGAACGCCATCGCCATGCAGATCGAGAACGTCGACACGCCGCGGCCCATGACCCACGATCTGCTGCGCAACGTCATCGCCGATCTCAAAGCGACGGTGCAGCGAATTGTCGTATCCGACCTGCAGGAGAATACGTTCTACGCGTTGATTTACCTGGCCGTCAACGGCGAGACGGTGGCCATCGACGCACGCCCGAGCGATGCGATTGCGCTGGCGCTGCGGACGCGGGCGCCCATCTTCGTGGAGGACGCGGTGATCGACCACGCCAAGACGATCGATTTTGCAGCCGACCGGCACGACGAGGATCGGCTGCACAAATGGCTCGAGAGCCTCGACCCGGAGGACCTGGGAAAGTACAAGATGTAAGTTGGTGAGTTGGCGGGGAGTTGGTAAGTTGGTAAGTTGGTAAGTTGGTAAGTTAGTGAGGTAAAGGCCAACGACCTCAACTCACGAATTCAGGGAATCTGCCAATTCACCAATTTGCCAATTCACCAACTTACCAATTTTTCGTTCGGCAGCTCACCAATTCACACCGCGAGTCTGTTACAATTCCGGCACCCTCCTGATGATCGTCGCCATTGCCAATCAGAAAGGCGGGGTGGGGAAGACCACCACCGCCATCAACCTCGCGGCCGCGCTGGCGCTGCGCGGCAAACCGACGCTGCTCATCGATCTCGATCCCCAGGCCAACAGCACCATGTCGTTCCTGGACATGTCGGCGGTCACGCGCAGCGTCTATGACGCGATCGCGGAGCCGGCGGTGGCGCTGGCCGACGTGATTGTGAAGGCCCCCCTCGACAACCTGTGGGTGGCGCCGTCGCGGATTGCGCTGGCCAAGCTCGAAGCGAAGCTGGTGGGGGAGATGGACGCGCATTTCCGCCTCAAGGACAAGCTCGAGGTGATCCTGGCGGAGTATCCGCACGTCGTCATCGACTGCCCGCCGACGCTGGGGCTGCTGACCGTGAACGCGCTGGTCGCCGCGACGCACTTGCTCATTCCGATCCAGTCGTCGTATTTCGCCCTCGAGGGGACGGACGATCTGCTGGAGACGATCGAGAAGGTGCGTGCCCGGCCGAATCCCGCGCTGAAGATCCTGGGGGTCGTGATCACGATGCACGACAAGCGGACGGCGCTGGCGCGCGACATCCGGGCGCAGATTCAGAAGGTGTTCGGCGGCAAGGTGTTCAAGACGGTGATTACCAAGAGCGTCCGGCTCGAGGAGAGCCCCGCCTACAAGGAATCCATTTTCACGTTCGCGCCCGACTCCACCGGCGCGACCGAATATTATCGCCTCTGCGAGGAGGTTATCGACCGTGCCTAGACGAGGGCTTCCCGACACCATCGCGATGCGCCATGACGAGCATTACGTCGAGGCGCTGGCCGCCTCGGCCGGCACGCCGATCGGCCGCCTGATCCCGATCGACCAGCTCGACCCGAACCCGAACCAGCCGCGCCAGGTCATGGGCGACCTGTCCGAGCTGATCGCGTCGATCGCGGAAAAGGGAATCATCGAGCCGCTGGTCGTGCGCCAGCGCGGCGACCGCTTTCAAATCGTGGCCGGCGAGCGGCGCTACCAGGCGTCGGTGCAAGCCGGGCTCCGCGAGCTGCCGGTCGTCATCCGCGACGTCGACGAAACGGAGATGCTGGAGCTCGCGCTGATCGAAAATCTTCAGCGCAAGGACCTGACGCCGTTCGAAGAATCCGAAGCGCTCCACGGCCTCGCCGAGAGCTGCGGCTACACGCACGAGGATCTCGCCCGGCGGCTGGGGAAGTCGCGCACGGCGGTCACGGAGACGCTGGCGCTGAACGCGATGCCGGAAGAGGTGCGGAACCTGTGTCGGCTGGCCGACATTTCGTCTAAGTCACTGCTTCTACAGGTGGTTAGGCAAAACACGCCAGAGAAAATGACCGCGCTGGTCGAGAAGATTGCCGGCCAGGGCGGCGCCACCCGCCAGCAGCTCCGCGAGGCGGCCGCGCGGCCGAAGGCCGGCCGTCCGAAGCACTATGTCTTTGCCTTCCGTCCACCCACCAAGGCCTTCAATCTGAAGCTCAGTTTCAACAAGAGTCGCGCCTCGCGCGAAGAGATCATCGACGCGCTCGAAGCGATTATCAAGGACCTCCGCAAGACGAAGTAACGGCCCCCCGGGATTCGGGATTCCCCGGACTCGGGGCTCGGGAATCGTGGGCATCGAGATTTGGGCCGCTGGCGCTACGCGCGCGAGCCGCGGCACGAGCCCGGGTCCAGGCTCGCGAACGGGCTCTGGCTTGAGCCAGGCCGCGACCGCAGGCTGAAGGCGTTGGCGCTATCTGCGGACGGTTCGCTTAAAGTGAACTCCGAGGCGCCGCGCGCGTGTGGCCGGCTTCGGTGGCCCCAGGTGCCGCCGCCCGTAATCATGCGACCGGCGCAGCGCGAGCGCTTCGGCCGACGTCCGGCCCGCGGAGGCGCTCGGCCGAAGCATTCCCGCCTGCGCTCGTCTTCCATTCGCGCAACCTTTTGCGATCGTCGAAGCGCCTGCGGCGCGAAGCGGCGCGCACGCGACAAGAAGGCGACGGAGCGCGCGGGGTGGTGCGCTGAGGGCGTGGGGGTACGTAGGCCTGCAGTGGGGCGGTTGGGGCCATCAAGTCCTGGGCAACGCTGCTTTTCCAGTCAATCAAGAGCATTAAGTTAACATAACATACATTATCGGACTCAATGGGTATAGCCAAATAAAGTGGCCTGTTGATGGTTTGTGCGTGGTTTGTCCTGGCGTTCGCCCTAATCCAGGCCGCCCCGCTCAGGCGTTCCAGTTCCGCGCCTCGAACCGCCCGTCCGGCACCTGCACGTCGATCGGTCGATGCGCGGGGTGGCGCTCCAGTTCCACGCTCGACGCGTCGTACACCGCGACGAAAAACGCCAGCGGATCGGCCGCCGAGACGCCCAGGTCCCGGAGCGGCAAGCCGATCTCGAGCACCGCACCGGCCGCGAGCGCCGCATCACCGGGGCCGCGGTCATCCCAAAGTCCCGACGGCCCAGGCGCTGCGCGGCGATCCCAGTAGCGTCCGGTCAGACGCCCAAGCGTCTCCCGCACCGAGAAGCGGACCCCCTCCGGCTGCACAAACTTCAACGAGATCTCGTAGCCCTCGGCGAGCAGGTCGATCAGCCGGCGGCTCGCATCGACGCGCACGTACAGCCGCTCCCGATCGAAGCCGAAATGGACCAGGGTCACCAGGCTCGGGCGCCGGTCGGTCTGATGCATCGCGCCCGCAACGTCGCGGACCTCGTGGGTGCCGGCGCCGAGCCACTCGAAATAGCTGGTCTGTTCACCGTCCAGCGCCGGCGTGATCAGTGCCGTCGGCTCGTTCTGCGGGGCCGCTGCCATCGTCGAGATATTGCTGATGAAGAGCTCGTCCGGCATCGGCCTGCCGAGCAGCCGATACACGTTGCGCAGATGACGACGGAACAGGTCGTCGAAGGCGAGATCGTGGGCGGAGGAATGGTCGTCGCCGTACCACCAGAACCAGTCGCTGCCTTCCGCAATCAGAATCTCCTCGCGCGCCTGGGCGAGGACGCCTGCCTCGACGCCGCCCGCTGCAGCCGCCGACAGCGCGTCGCGCGCCTCGGCCAGCTGACTCCAGGCCCGCTGATCGTCGGCATGCCCGATCCAGATGTAGTAGTTGGCGTCGATCCAGGAGCCGGGGAACACGCCGATCAGCACCCGGCTGGCCTGCTTCGTCGCCTCGGCCAGGGTGACGGTCCGCAGCTCCGGCGTCTGCGACAGCCGGCCATACAGGGCGCGGAGAAACGGCCGGCCGCCGCCCTCGAAGTGTTCCCACGCGTTCTCGCCGTCCAGGATGATCGAGATCACCGCCTCTTCCCCGCCGGTCCGCTCGTGAAAACGCCGTCCCGCCTCGACCAGCCGGGCGACGAAATCGCCAGCTGCGGCGTCGGGAGCCCAGCCCGCATAGGTAAAGCCGATCAAATCGGACAGCGCGTGATCGCGAAATACGCACGCGGCCGACGCTCCGCCGACCTCGACGCGGTACGGCGCGTAGAGAAGTTCGGGCTGATGCAGATGGCCGCCGGCATCGCGCGACAGATCGACGCCGGTGGTGCGCGCGAGAATCAGTTCGTCGGTCGCCATCCACCGGAATCCCGCCGCCGCGACGAGCGGCACCATGGCGTCCGACACCGAGCCTTCAGACGGCCAGAGCCCGGCGGGTCGATGTCCGAACAGCCGCTCGTGGCACCCGACGGCGCGCGCCAGCTGTTCCGCCGCGTCCTCAGGATGCTGGAAGCGATGCCGTGGCATCCGCGAGTGCGGATCGGTCCGCAGGTAGATGTCCGTGTCGCAGAGCAGCGGCAGGATCGGATGATAGAACGGCGAGGTCGACAGCTCGACTTGGCCGCGTGCCGCCGCGTCGCGGTATTCCGGAATCACCCTGTTCAGGATCTCCAGTTCGACCTCCCGCAGCACGCCCTTGTCTTCCTCGCTGAACTGGCGACCCTTGGCGACGAGGCCGCGCACGCGTGGGTCGCCTTCGAGATACGACGGATCGATCCACGCGAGCTTGTGCCAGACCTGCAGATCGCGCAGATCGTCGACGCCGAATCGCGCTGCCGCCGCACGTCTCGCGGAGGGGGTCGGCAGCGGGCCGCCACGCCGCGCGAGCAGCTCCGCGTATCGCGGATAGGCGTCGATCATGTATTCGCGCTGCGCATGGAAGAAATGTTCGAGGATGAACGCGATCTCGCCCTCAGTGAGATCGGCCGCCGGTTTCAGGCCAAGGTCCAGATGCCGATCGCGCGCGCGATCCCCGGCGAACGCCTCGAGCTGCACCAGCAGCGAGGGCACGAGATTGAACGTCATGCGGATGTCGGGGAATTCGCGCAGCAGTGCCACCATGCCGTAGTAGTCCTTGAGCCCGTGGAGCCGCACCCACGGCAGGATGTGCTCCCGCGTGACGAGGTCTTCGTAGAAGGGCTGGTGCATGTGCCAGAGGATCGCCACCTGGGTCATGGGTGCTAATCTGTCAGGGGTCCGTGGTCAGTGTCCAGTCGCCCGTCGAGGCGACTGCGCATGGGCGCCCGACACCATGTTCAAAATCCTCGATCGCTATCTGATTCGGGAAGTGCTGCTGCCCTTTTTCATCGGGCTGGTGCTCCTGAGCTTCATGCTCGAGATCCCGGTGATTCTCGACCAGGGCGAAAAGCTGATCGAGAAGGGTGTGGACTGGCCGACCGTCTTCAAGGTCGTGGTGACGCTGCTGCCGCAGGCGCTCAGCATCGACATCCCGATGGCGCTGCTCGTCGGGATTCTCATCGGCTTCGGACGCATCTCCGGCGACCGCGAGTTCGTCGCCCTGCAGGCCTGCGGCGTCAGCCTGCAGCGTCTGCTGCGGCCGGTCCTGGTGCTGGCCGTCGCCGCCGCGGCGCTGAACACCTACGTCATGATCGTGGCGCTGCCCAACGGCAATCAGCGCTTCCGCGAGATCACCTTCAACATCGTCGCCGCCAAGGCCGAGACCGACGTGAAGCCGCGCGTGTTCTTCACGCAGTTTCCCAACCGCGTCCTGTATGTTCAGGATCGGCTGCCTGATGGCGGCTGGCGCGACGTCTTCCTCGCCGATGCGACGCGTCCGGACCAGACGACGGTGTATTTCGCGAAGGAGGGACGGCTGCTCGTCGATCGCGCGAAGCACACCGTGCAGCTCGCGCTCCAGGACGCGACGCGCCATACCACGTTCACCGCCAAGCCGGACGAGTACGAGGGCTCCGATCTGGCCAGCGTTGTCTTGAACCTCGATCCGGAGACGGTGTTTCCGCGCGCGCAGTTGATGAAAGGCGATCCCGAAATGACGATCGCCGAGCTGCGCCAGAGCATCGCAGAGGCGGCGACGCGCGGCGATCCGGGATACGACCAGAAGCTGATGATCCAGCAGAAATTCTCGTTTCCCGTGGCGTGCTTCGTGCTGGCCCTGATCGGGCTCGGGCTGGGCGTGACCAATCGAAAGGACGGCAAGCTGGCGAGCTTCGTGCTCGGCTTCGGCGTGATCTTCACGTACTACGTGATGCTGTGGACCGCCCGATCGCTGGCGAAATCGGGCCGCCTCGCGCCCGAACTGTCGCCGTGGGTGCCAAACATCCTGCTTGGCGTCGCCGGCATTCTCCTGTTCCTGTGGCGCGCTCGGTCAGCCGATCAGCCGATCCGCTTCAGCATCCCGGCCTTCTGGAGACGGCGTGGCGCCGAAGGGCCGGCGCCGCCCGCCGCGCGCCCGCGCATCGTGGTCGTGGTGAGGCTGCCCCACGTGAACCTGCCGCGGCCCAGCCTGCTGGACCTGTACGTGTCGCGGCAATATCTGACCGTCTTCGCCGTGTCACTGTTCTCGCTGCTCGGGATCTTCTACATCTCGACGTTCATGGATCTCGCCGAGAAGCTGTTCCGCGGGACGGCGACCAGCGGCCAGCTGCTCCGCTATTTCTATTTCGAGACGCCGCAGTTCATCTACTACGTGATCCCGATGTCGGCGCTGGTGGCCACGCTGGTCACCGTCGGCCTGATGACGAAGAACAGCGAGCTCGTCGTGATGAAGGCGTGCGGCATCAGCGTGTACCGCGCCGCGGTGCCGCTGCTCGCGTTCGCGCTGCTGGCGAGCCTGGCGCTGTTCGGGCTGCAGGAACAGGTGCTCGCCCGCTCCAACAAAGAGGCCACGCGGTTGAATGCGATCATCCGCGGCTATTCGATGCAGGGCTTCGGCGTGCTCGATCGCCGGTGGATCGTCGCCCAGAACGGCGACATCTATCACTTCGACTTCTTCGATCCGCGGACGAATCGCTTCACGCGGCTCTCGACGTATCGGCTCGAGGACCGCGCGTGGCGGCTCGGCGCGCTGACGTACGCGCGCGAAGTGAATCTCGTGCGCGAGAGCAGCGCCGACGGGCGGCAGACAACCGCCTGGCAGGCGCGCGATGGGTGGACGCGCGAGCTGGCGGTCGGCGCCAAGAGGGGCGCGAAAGCGCCGGCGGTGGTGAAGGTGCGGTACGACCCGTTCGCGGAGCGGCGCGTGGCGCTCGAGCCGCCGTCGTACTTCAAGAGCGAAGAGCCGGATCCCGATGCGATGACGTACTTGCAGTTGAAGGCGTACGTCGAGCAGTTGAACGTGAGCGGGTTCAACGCCGTGAAATACATGGTGCAGCTGCAGCGGAAGGTCGCCTTTCCCTTCGTCACCGTGATCATGACGCTGCTGGCCGTGCCGTTTGCCGTGACGACCGGGCGCCGCGGCGCCCTCTACGGCATCGGCGTCGGCATCGTCGTCGCGATCGTGTACTGGATCACGATGAGCGTCTTTGCGGCGGTGGGCGCCGGCGGTTGGATCGCGCCCGCGCTGGCAGCCTGGGCGCCGAATATTCTCTTCGGTGCCGTCGCGCTGTACATGGTCCTCACGGTCAGGACCTGACAGAGAGCGGAAGTCATTTCTCGAGGTCTTTCATCACGAAGACCCGAAGAACACGGAGTTCACGAAGATCTCTTTATGAAAGATGTTCTTCGTGACCTTCGTGCTCTCCGTGACTTCGTGATAAAAATGCGCCGCGGGTTCGCGGACCGGTCTATCGTTCCAGCGCCGCGCGTTTGATCCAGACGCGGCCGGATGCGCCCGGTTTGGTGTTGACCGTGTCGATGACGAAGAGGATGCTCCGGACCTCAGCCCAGCGCGGCGCGAACGTGTGCGTGGCGCCGATCGGCGTCACGTCGCTGAAATTGACCGTGCGCTCCCGATCGAACGTGTCCACGTAGACCGAACGCTGCCATCGCTCCCCCGCCCGTTGGTCGGCTCCTGGCACGCGGAGCTGTACTGAGATCCGCATGGGATGCTCAGCCCTCGCCGTGAACGTCAGACGATCGTTTGCGCCCGTGCCGGACGGCGTGTCGTGAACGAGCGCGACGAACTGTCCGGCGGGCGCCCCGCCCGCCAGCCCGTACCGAAGCCGCAGGAGCGCGCTGCCGGGCGTGCCCGCCAGGTCGATTGCCGCCTGCGAATTGGGATCGCGCTCGAGACGCCAGTCGACGGTTGACGTGCCGTCGAACATCGGCTCACTGCTGATCGCGTCAGCCTCTACCTCGATCGGCGGTATCGCCGGCGGCTCCGGACGGCGTACGTAGATCGGATTGCTCGCCACCCACGTCGTCGCGTTCGGCCGGCCAGTCGACATGATCTCCACCCAATATGCGGCCGGGTCCGGCGGCGCCACGACGGTGAACTCCTGTTCATGGTGATTGGTGCTGAGGACGCGGCCGCCGCTCCACACGATGGTGGTGAACGACGGCGGCGCGTTGCTGCGCACGCGCAGCGTCACCGGCCCGCCGACGCTCAGCTGATCCCCCTGGTGCACGGCGCCCAGGCTGTTGCTCGCGGTGAACTCGAAGGCGGGCGGCGTCGCGATCCCATCGATCGCGGTGTACAAATGCCCCGCCCGAATGGCGCGCATCAGCATCGCCGCGTCCCGCTGCGCATCGATGATGAACGGGTGCTCCGGCGTGACGTGCACCGACAGCGTCTTGAACGTCTGCTCGTAACCGGGAAGCGGGAGGGAAAAGCGACTGTCTCCCGGATCGCCGCGCGGGGCGAGTTTGGCGTGCGCGTCCGCACCGGCTATTGACACCACGCGGCGCTGCGCGGTCACGTAATTGAGGAGCGACCGCGCCTCGCTGCGACGCAGCAGCGACGCGATCGCCTCAGCCGGACGAAATGGATAATCGAGCAGCGCGGTCGCCAGGCGGCGCCTCGCGTACCACGCGGCCGGGCGCGCGCCCGGCTCGTCGGTCGCTGTCGCTTGCTGCACCCATAGCCGCCAGCTCGTGTCGAGATTGGTCGTCTCGACACCGTCGAACGGAAGATTCCACCCGCGCCACTTCAACTCGGCCTTCGGCGAGTCGGGGTGCGCAATGATTCCGAACCCGCCCAGGCGCCGCACGTCCTCGACGACGTCGCGCGGCTCGCCCGCGAGCGGGTACGGCGCGGCGGGCATGTCGAGCGCGACGTAGTGGCCGCCCGACGTGCTGATCTCCACGGCGTCGATGCAGAGGACGCCGCTCTTGTACGCCGGCGGATCGGGTGCGCGCGTCGCATCGCCGTGATCGGTGAAGACCACGAACCGCAGACCTGCGCGCGCCGCGGCGGCGGCGATCTCGTCAGGACTGCTCTGTCCGTCCGATCGATTCGAATGGACGTGGACGATGCCGGCGACCGAGCCGTCGGAGAACGGCGTCTGGAGCGTGAGGCGTTTGGGCGGGACGGTGAGGGCGACGAGAAGCGCAACGGCGATCCCCAGGACCGCCGTTGCGACGAACAGCTTCTTCACTCAGCGATCTTCGACGCGATCCTAGACGCCAGCCGCCGTGCGCAGCGCCGCGGCCCGGTCGGTGCGCTCCCACGTGAATTCCGGCTCGGTGCGGCCGAAGTGCCCGAAAGCCGCCGTCTTCTTGTAGATCGGCCGGCGCAGGTCGAGCTCTTCGACAATGCCGCGCGGCGTCAGCTTGAAGTGCGCGCGGACGATCTCGGTGATCTTCTCTTCGGGAATGCGGCCCGTGCCTTCCGTGTGCACCATCACCGACACAGGATCGGCGACGCCGATCGCATAGGCGAGCTGGACGAGCGCGCGCTCGGCGATGCCCGCGGCGACGACGTTCTTCGCGATGTAGCGCGACATGTAGGCGGCCGACCGGTCGACCTTCGTTGGGTCTTTACCGGAGAACGCGCCGCCGCCGTGCGGGGCCGCGCCGCCGTAAGTGTCGACGATGATCTTGCGTCCGGTGACGCCCGCGTCGCCGTGCGGCCCGCCGACGACGAAGCGCCCGGTCGGGTTGACGTAGATCTTCGTGTTCTTGTCCATCATCGCGGCGGGAATCACGCGCTTGATGATCTTCTCGGTGATGTCCTCGCGCATCGTCTCGTTGGTGACGAGCGGGCTGTGCTGGCTCGAGATCACCACGGCGTCCACGCGGACCGGCTTGTTGCCGTCGTACTCGATGGTCACCTGCGATTTGCCGTCGGGGCGGAGGTAATCGAGCGTGCCATCGCGGCGCAGGCACGACAGCCCTTTCACGAGCTTGTGCGCGAGCATGAGCGGCATCGGCATCAGCTCTTCAGTCTCCGCGCAGGCGAAGCCGAACATCATGCCCTGATCGCCGGCGCCGCCCGTGTCGACGCCCATCGCGATGTCGGGCGACTGGCTGTGGATCGAGGAGAGCACGGCGCACGTTTCACCGTCGAAACCGTACTTGCCGCGGTTGTAGCCAATCTCGTTGATCGTCGAGCGGACGACCTCCTGGAAATCCACATAGGCGGTCGTGGTGATTTCGCCGGCGACGACGGCCAGCCCGGTGGTGACCAGCGTCTCGCACGCGACCCGGCCCACCGGATCCTGCGTGAGGATGGCGTCGAGAATCGAATCCGAGATCTGATCGGCAATCTTGTCGGGATGCCCTTCAGTGACTGATTCAGAGGTGAACAGATGCCGACCGTGACGGCTCATGCCGTGTGCTCCTTTAGTAATGGCCTGGAAACAGCTTAGTTTATCAAATCAGGCCCGAGGGTGAAAGCGATCGTACACCGCGCGAAGGCGCGCTTCCAGCACGTGTGTGTAAATCTGAGTCGTCGACAAATCCGCGTGCCCGAGCATCATCTGGATCGCGCGGAGGTCCGCGCCGCGCTCGAGCAGATGCGTCGCGAACGAATGACGGAGCACGTGCGGGCTCAGCGAGCGCGGCAGCCGGGCGGCCGCGCCGTGGCCCTTCAGGATCTTCCAGAAGCCGACGCGGCTGAGTCCCCCGCCGCGGGCGTTGAGGAACAGGCGGGCCGACGGCCTGCCGCCGCGCAGAAAATGGTGCCGTCCTTCCCGCTGATACCGCTGCACCCACTCGGCCGCCTGCTCGCCGATCGGAATCAGACGCTCCTTGTCGCCTTTGCCGATGCACGTCAGGTACTGCTCGTCCAGGTGCAAATCGGCGGCGCGCACGCTGATGAGCTCCGAGACGCGCATGCCGGTCGCATACAGCAGCTCAATCATGGCACGGTCGCGCAGCCCGCGCGGTGTGGAAACGTCCGGCGTGGCGATCAGCGCGTCGACTTCTTCGATGGACAGAAACGTCGGCAGTGCGGGCCACGCACGCGGTGGCCGGAGGTCCTCTGCGGGATTCTGCTCGAGATGCCGATGGAGCACGAGAAACCGATAGTAGCCGCGCACCGCGGCGACCGACCGCGCGACTGACCGGGGCGCCAGCCCGGCCGTCATCTGCTGCCGCACGAAAGCCTCGAGCGCGCCGCGATCGAGCGTGTCGACCGGCGCCTCCTGTCCGGCCGCGAACCGCGCCAGCGCCGCAAGATCGCGCGCGTAGCTCTCGAGCGTGTGCCCGGCCAGCCGGCGCTCGACGCGCAGGTGATCGAGGTAAGCGGCAATCATGCTGGACAGACCGAACGGCCGCGATCAGGGAGAAGATCCGGCCTAAGTAACATGACTATGATAGTATCCGCGGCTTGTTCTTGAGGTTCCTCTAGCATGCCTGTTCGGTCGAAGTGGCAGTCGCTCCCTACCGAGGCCATCAACCCCGCTACGCTCGCCATCGACAAGCTCTCCCCCGCCGACATCGTCGAAGGCATGCTGAACGAGGATCGGAAGATGCTCGCCGCGGTGCAGCGCGAGAAGGAGCGGATCGCGGTCGGCGTCGACATCATCACGCAGGCGCTCCGCAAAGGCGGGCGCATCATCTTCGTCGGCGCCGGCACGAGCGGGCGCCTGGGCGTGCTCGAATCGGCGGAGATGCCGCCGACGTTCGGCACGAGCCCCGATCTCGTCATCGGCATCATGGCCGGGGGCAAGAGCGCGATCCTGCGCGCGAAGGAAGGCGTCGAAGACAACTACGAAGAGGGCGCGCGGGCGATCACGCGGCTGCGGCCGAACAAGAAGGACGTTGTCATCGGCGTGTCGGCGAGCGGCATGACGCAGTTCGTGCGCGGCACGCTCACGCGGGCGCGGCGCGCCGGGTCGAAGATCATTTTCGTCACGTGCGATCCCCGCACCGAGCTTCAGACGTTCGTCGATCTGACGATCGCGCCGGCCGTCGGGCCCGAAGTGATCGCCGGGTCCACGCGCCTGAAGGCGGGCACGGCCACGAAGATGGTCCTCAACATGCTGACGACGGCGTCGATGATCCGGATCGGCAAGACGTACGGCAACCTGATGGTCGACGTCCAGATGGGCTCGCTGAAGCTGCGCGATCGCGCACGGCGGATCATCATGATCGTCACCGGCCTGGGCGACGAGGACGCGGACAAACTGCTGCGCCGCGCGCATTGGAACGTGAAGGCGGCGATCGTGATGCAGAAGGCGGCGCTCACGTACCCGCAATCGCTTGCCCGCCTGCGCCGCGCGCACGATTTCGTGCGCGACGCGATCGGCGAAGATGCCGAAGCACGCCTCAAAGAGCTGCTCAAAGTAGGCTAGCCGCAGGCAGGACTAAAGTCCTGCGCCACGACAGTCAGCGCCGCGCGGCGAGGGAGCATTCGTAGTGCAGGTCTTTAGACCTGCCTTCTGGTCGCGTCCGGCTTCAGCCCCGCGGCCGCCGCGCGATCCAGCCACACCTCGACGCGCTGATGCATCTGCAGGAACGACGCCGGCAGCTGCGTCGTCAACGGCCCGTTGATCATCCGCTCGACGCGTCGCGCTTTCGATGCGCCCGTGGCGAGCATGACGATGCGTGCGGCGTGGAGAATGGTCACCATTCCCATGGACAGCGCCTCTCGTGGTACGTCGCGCGTGCGGCCGCCGAACAGCGTCGCGTTGGCGGCACGCGTGGCTGGCGTGAGGCGTGTCCGGTGCGTCCGCGCCCGGAGCGCGCGGCCCGGCTCATTGAAACCGATGTGGCCGTTCTGCCCGAGCCCGAGAATCTGGAGATCGATGCCGCCGGCGCGGCGGATGGCACGCTCGTAGCGGTCGCATTCCGCCGTCGCGTCGCTGGTCATCCCGTTGAGGAAATGGATGCGGCTCGCCCGCATGTTCACGTGGGCGAAGAGATGCTGCTGCATGAATCCGCGGTAACTCCGCCTGTCCCGGCCGGACACCCCGAGGAACTCGTCCAGGTTGAAGGTCGTCGCGCGCGAGAAATCGATAGCGCCAGTCTGTCCGAGGCGCGCGAGCTCTCGATACAGCGGAATCGGCGTGCGCCCCGTCGGCAGCCCGAGCACGAGCGACGGATCGCGCGCGATGGCGCGCGAAATGTCCGCCGCGAGCGCGCGGGCGGCGGCGTGAGGTGTCGGGAAAATGCGAATGCGCATGCGTGTCACGAAAAGGGGCCGTACCCCTTTTCGAGGATCTCTGGCGAAAAAGGGACTCGGCCCCTTTTCGGCTGCGGTGTCATCGGTATTTGGGCAGCTGCGCGCCGCCTCGGGCCTCGGCCAGCGCCAGCCACACGGCGCCCACGGCCGGTTCTTCGTCGAGCAGTTGAACCTGACAACGCGGCGCGACTTCGACCAGGCGCCGCGGCAGTTCTTCGGCGAGCCAGGGGACAACGGGAAAGACGCCGCCGGCGAGGTAGATCGTGAACGCATCGCCGCGCATGGCCAGGCGCGTGGCGACGGACGTGGCCGCAAGGACCAGCTCGTCGGCGGCGCGCTCGAGCACGCGCGACGCCACCGCGTCGCCTCGCGCGGCCGCCTGCTGCACGAGGGGCCCCAGCGCTGCCACGCTGGTCCGCGGTTGATCGTGGTCGTACACGATGCGCGGGAGCCGCGACACGTCGGCGACACCGAAATACGCCAGCACGTCAGCGCTGAGCGCGGTCGCCGGCCCCCGGCCGTCCGCCGCGCGCATCACGGCGGCGAGCGCCTCGCGGCCGATCCAGTACCCGCTGCCCTCGTCGCCGATCATGTGGCCCCATCCGCCCGCGCGCGCCGCTTCCCCATTTTGGTTTCGGCCGTACGCGATCGATCCGGTACCCGCAATGATGACGATGCCGGGCGCGTCCCTGGCGCCGGCGACGAGCGCGATCAGCGCGTCGTTGGCGACGACCACCCTCGACCGCGGCCCGATGCGGCCCATGATCGCGCGCACGGTCTGCGCCTCGTCGTCGCGATCGACGCCGGCGATCCCGAGGCAGATGGCCGCCGGGGTGATGTCGCGGTCGCCGATCGCCTCCACCATCAGTTCATGCAGAACTTTCTCGACACCGAGCTCGCCCGCCACGTGCAGGTTGGCGCCCGCACCGCGAGCCTCGGCGACGATCAGACCGCGCGCGTCGGCAAGCAGACACACGGTTTTCGTTCCGCCCGCGTCGATTCCCAGGACGTGCATCGTGCGTTGATCTTATGCTACTCTCCGCGCGTTTCATGGTGCCCGCACTCCCCGGCCCGAGAGGCGTCGCGCTCCCCCTTCGAGATTGAGCTCTCACTTCGTGACCGCGCAGACCTAGAATTCCGCGTGGGGTTCTCCACCCTCGATTATGCGGTGCTGGCGGCGTATCTGGCGGGCATCACGGTGTTCGGCAGCCGCTTTCGCGGCTCCCACCGCTCGGCCAGGGACTATTTTCTCGGCCGGCGGCAGACGTCGTGGGTCGTCATCAGCCTGTCAATCGTTGCGACCGAGACGAGCACGCTGACGCTGATCGGCGTGCCAGCGCTCGCCTACGCCGCGTATCCACGCGCTGAGCAAGGCGGCAGCTTCACGTACCTGCAGGTCGTCGCGGGCTATGTGGTGGCCCGCTTCATCCTCAGCTGGCTGTTCATTCCCGCATATTTTCAGGGTGAGATGCTGACGGCGTACGAGCTGCTGAACCGGCGGTTCGGCTCGCGCGTCAAGCATTTCGCCGCGTCGCTCTTTCTGATCATGCGCGCGTTGGCCGAAGGCGTTCGCGTGTTCGCGGCGTCGCTCGTGCTCGCCGCAGTGCTCGGCGCGAGTGCGCCGGGTTTGCCGCACCTCTGGCTCTGGTCCATCGCGATCGTCGGCGTGCTGACGCTGATTTACACGTTCGAAGGCGGCATCGCCGCCGTGATCTGGACCGATCTCGTGCAGCTGGTGATCTACATCGGGGGATCGCTGCTCGCGGCCTACATGCTGGTGACGCTGGTCCCGGGCGGCTGGCCGGCGATCGTGGACGACGCCGCGCGGTCGGGCAAGCTCCAGGTGATCTCGTGGTCGCGCGACCCGACGGTTCCGTTCACGTTCTGGGCAGGCCTCATCGGCGGCTGTTTCCTGACGATGGCGTCGCACGGCACCGATCAACTGCTCGTTCAGCGGCTCCTGACGTGCCGCAACATGCGCGAGAGCCAGAAGGCGCTGATCCTGAGCGGCTTCGTGGTGTTCGTGCAGTTCGCCCTGTTTCTGGCGATCGGCATGATGCTGCACGCGTATTACGCGACGCATCCCGTTCCGGCGATGGCGAGTACCGACGAGATCTTTCCCGCGTTCATCGTGCGCAGCCTGCCGCACGGGATCGCGGGGCTCGTGATTGCGGCCATCTTCGCTGCGGCCATGTCGAACCTGAGCGGATCGCTGAACTCGCTCGCGTCGACGACCGTGCTCGATTTCTATCAGCCGATGACGAGGCGCCCCGCGAACGACGCGCGGCTCCTGACGCTGTCGCGGTGGCTGACGGCGGCGTGGGGCCTCGTGCTGATCGCAATCGCGGTACTCGCGCGCGGATGGGGATCGGTGTTCACCGTGGGCCTCACGATCGCATCAATCGTCTATGGACCGATGCTGGGCGCGTTTCTCCTCGGCGTGCTGACGACGACGGCGACCGAGACCGGAACGATGGCGGGTATCGGCGTGGCGCTGATGGCCATGGTCGCGGTCCGCGTCTGGACGCCCCTCGCGTGGACCTGGTACGTCCTCGCCGGCACCGCCATCTGCGTCGTCGTCGGCATGGCCGTGAGTTGGCTTGCGCCTCGAAAAGGGGCCGTACCCCTTTTTCTATTCCGCGCCCGAGAAAAAGGGGTACGGCCCCTTTTCGGGAACCGCGACGACATCACACGATGACCGGCGCACCTTTTACTGGCGATGCCACGCGCGTGATCGAGGATGCCATTGCTGCCGGCGTGTTTCCGGCGGCCGTTGTCGACGTCGGTTCGAGCGATGGACCGATGTGGTCGCAGGCGTTTGGCGCGGTGACGTTTGTCGATGGCCGCGTCGCCGCGTCCGTCGACACGCCCTTCGATCTGGCGTCGCTCACCAAAGTGATCGCGACGACCACGATCGCGATGAATCTCGTCGCGACACAAGCGCTTCGGCTCGATCAGCCCATCGCGGAGCTTCTTCCGGAATGGCGCGGTGCCGATCGCGCCGCGGTGACGGTCGCGGATCTCCTCGAGCACGCGTCGGGTCTGCCGGCGCGGCTCGTCGACGCGCCGCCGGCCGGGCGGCGCGAATTCGAGCACGACATTTGCACGATGCCGCTCGAATATGTTCCGCGCACGGCGTCGATCTACAGCGATCTCGGTTTCCTCCTGCTCGGGTTTGTGCTGGCCGACCGCGGCGGCTCCCCGCTCCAGGATCAATTCGAGGCGTTGAAGGTCGGGCCGACCGCCTCCACCAAGGCGACGGCGGACCACCGATTCGACGTCGCCAGGACGGCGTCGAACCCGCCGGAGCCAGGCAGCGAAGACGGGAGCGTCGACACGCACCTCTTGACGTTCGATCTCCCGCTGGCCCGTCGACGTCTCACGGCGCCGACGATGCCGATGACGGATGATGCGCGGCGCGGCCGGGTGTTGCGCGGCGAGGTGCACGACAACTACGCGGCGGCGCTCGGCGGTGTGGCGGGCCATGCCGGGCTGTTCGGCACCGCGCCTGGAGTCGGCGCATTCGCGCGCCAGGTGCTGCGCGCGCTGCGCGGCGCCACCACACTCCCGCCGCCATGGACGCCTGAACGTCTACGGCGGTTTGCGGCGAAGACGTCTGTGCCTGGCAGCTCCCGCGCCCTCGGCTGGGACACCATGCTGCCGACGTCGTCGTGCGGCACGCGGATGTCCGCGTCGGCGATCGGCCACGTCGGATTCACCGGCACGTCGCTGTGGATCGATCCCGATCGCGACAGGTACTTTGTGCTGTTGACGAACCGCGTCTGCGGCGCCGGCACCCTCGACCAGATGCGCAGCGTCCGGCGCGCCTTTCACGACGCGCTCTCAATGTGACGATCTGCCTGATTGTGTTATCGGACTTCAACTCACCAATTTACCAATTTACCAACTTACCAACTTACCAACTTACCAACTTACCAACTTACCAACTCACCAACTTACCAACTCACCAATTCACCAACTCACAAAATGTAATGACTCTCACCCTCCGAGACTGGCTTGTGATCGCCGGTTACTTCGCGCTGAACCTCGCGATCGGGCTCTACTACATGCGCCGGGCGCGCGGGAGCACGACGGAGTTCTTCCTCTCCGGACGCGACGTGCCGTGGTGGCTGGCTGGCACCTCAATGGTCGCGACCACCTTCGCCGCCGACACACCGCTCGTCGTGACCGGCCTCGTCTCGCGCTACGGCATTGCCGGCAATTGGCTGTGGTGGAACATGGCGGCCAGCGGCATGCTCACCGTGTTCGTCTACGCGCGGCTGTGGCGCCGCTCGGGCGTGATGACCGACGTCGAGTTCGCCGAGCTTCGTTACGCCGGCCGGCCCGCGGCATTCCTGCGCGGCTTCCGCGCGGTTTATCTGGGTCTGCCGATCAACTGCATCATCATCGGCTGGGTGAATCTCGCGATGTTGAAGATCCTCGAGGTCACGCTCGGCCTCGGCGCGCGCGAGGCGCTGCTCGCGCTGATTGCGATGCTCGCGTTCACTGCCTTCTACACGACGATCGCGGGCTTGTGGGGCGTGCTCGTCACCGACCTCGTGCAGTTCGTCCTCAAGATGGGCATGGTGATCGCGCTCGCCTACTTCTCGGTGCAGGCGGTCGGCGGCCTGACCGCAATGAAAGCGAAGATCAATCTCCTCGATGCGGCAGCCGGGGGTGGCTCGCGCCTGACCTTCTTCCCCTCGACCGACTCCGCGTGGATGCCGGCCATCACGCTCTTCGTGTATCTCGGCGTGAACTGGTGGGCCAGTTGGTATCCGGGCGCTGAGCCGGGTGGCGGCGGCTATATCGCGCAGCGCATCTTCGCGGCCAAGGACGAACGGCACGGGCTCTTCGCGACGCTCTGGTTCAACATCGCGCACTATGCGGTTCGCCCGTGGCCGTGGATTTTGACCGCGCTGGCGTCGATCATCCTGTATCCGAATCTCGTGGACAAAGAATCGGGCTACGTGCGGACGCTGATGGATCCGGCCGTGTTTCCGCCGGCGCTGCGCGGCATCATGCTCGCGGCGTTCGCCGCTGCCTACATGTCGACCATCGGGACGCAGCTCAATTGGGGCGCCTCCTACCTCGTCAACGATTTCTATCGTCGGTTCGTGCGGCGAGGCGCGCGCGAGCGCGAATACGTGCTGACGTCGCAGATCGTGACGGTCGGCCTCATGCTCGTGTCGATCTACGTGACGTTGCACCTGGCCTCCATCGAGCAGGCCTGGAAGCTGCTGATCGTGACGGGCGCCGGAACTGGCACGGTGCTGCTGCTGCGATGGTTCTGGTGGCGCATCAACGCCTGGTCGGAAGTGGCGGCGATGGCGACGGCCGCGATCGTTTCCTTGTACCTGCAGATCGGGTTGGGATGGGACGGCGACCGGCCGCGCGAGTTCGCGTACATCATGCTCATCACGGTTGGCGCGACGACGATGGCGTGGCTGCTGGTGACGTGGATCACGCCGCCAGAATCCGACGACACGCTGGTGACGTTCTACCGGCGCGTCAGGCCCCACGGCCCGGGCTGGCGGCCGGTGGCCGCGATCGCCGGCGTGTCTATCGACGTGCCACAATCGCTGGTGTCCGAGGTCGCGAACGCGGCGCTTGGCTGCGTGCTCGTCTATGCGGCGCTGTTTGGCGTCGGCGAGATGCTGTTGCGCAGCGTGCCGCTCGGGTGCGGGCTGCTTGTCGTCTCGTCGCTGGCGGGATGGGCAATCGCCAGGAATCTCTGAGCAGCGGCGGGCACGTTCGGCCAGCTCCGGGGTGTTGGCGTCTTAAGGACGTGAAGCGCGCAACCACGGAGGACACGGAGGACCAAGTCGCGGGGACAGGTCTCCTTGGGTCACGCGGAGACCTGTCCCCAGGTGATTCTCAGCGCCCGCCCCGTCCGCCGCGGCCGGGTCCGGGTGACGGCGTACCGAAGGGCGTGCTCGGCCCGCTCTGCGATCCGCCCCGGCCAGGCTGCCCACGCTGGCCCGGCTGCCCGGGCGGCGTGCCCGGGGCGCCGACGCCGGGCGCGGCCGTCGGCTGTGTGTAGACGAACTGCCACTCGTTGTAGTGGCTGCGGCCTTTGTAGAGGCGAATGGACTTCTCTTTGCTCTTGCTCGTCACGCCCGTGATGCCGCCACTGACGCCGAGCGGTGTGCCGGTGGCGCCGAGCGGCGCGCCGGTGGCGGTCGGCGATCCGGACGGACTGGTCGAGCAGGCGTCGTCAGGACCTGTCCGCCAGGCGTCGCAGCGCCGCGGCCGCCGTTGGGCAGGCTGCCGGGCGCATTTTGCGCCTGCTGCAGCACCGGCACGAAGTCGTCGTTGGTGATCGGATCTTTGTATTTCTTGCGCAGAAAACGCTGCTCGACGAGCACGTCGATGTTCGGCGGCGCGGCGTTCGCAAATTTTCTCTGGAAGAGCCCGATCGCGCGCGCATACTGTTCGCCGCGGAACACGAGCTCCGCTTCCTTCTCGCGCGTGGACATCTGCTTCCAGACCGGCATGGCGACGGTCATCATTATCGCCATCACCGAAAGGGCGACCAGCAGCGCCGCCATCGCGTAACCATGGGCACTACGCGGATCTTGACCAGCTAACTTCATGGATACTAGTATGTTAGGCGATTTCATGATCTCGCGTCATCTCCGCGTCGTCCCGGTGCTGCTGCTCGCCGCAGCTGCTTCTTTCGCCACGGCCGCGTGTCAGCGGGTGCCGCTGCTTGCGCCCTCAGGCTCCGCCCTCACGCTCACCGCGTCGAACACCGCGATACCGGTGAACGGGACGGTGCAGCTCACCGCGCAGCTCCTGGAGGCGTCCGGCCAACCGCCGCACTCGGGCACGCTCGTCATCTTTACGACGACGCTGGGCACGATTGAGCCGGCGAGCGTGGAGACCGACGCTAACGGCCGGGCCGTGACGACGTTCAAGGCTGGCACCGCGAACGGCAACGCGACGATCTCCGCGAGCTCCGGGGGGGCGAGTTCGGGCGCCAACAGTATCAAGGTGTCGGTCGGCACGGCGTCAGTCGGTCGTGTCACGATCAACGCGAACCCTACGCTGATCGCTGCGACTGGCGGCTCATCGCTGATCGCGGCGACGGTGCTCGACGTTAATGGCAATCCGCTGCCAGCAGCTCCAGTGTCGTTTGTAACAACGGCCGGATCGCTGAGCGTGACGGTCGGTACTACCGACGCCAACGGCGTCGCCACCTCCACGCTTCAGACGTCGACCACGGCGACGGTCACGGCGACCGTCGGGGCGACGTCTTCAGGCTCGCCGACGACGCCGACAACTCCGACGACGCCGACGACACCTACGACGCCTACAACTCCGACCACGCCTACAACTCCGACCACGCCGACGACGCCGTCGTCTGCCAGCGTCACGGTCAATATCGGGGTGCCGCCGGTAGTTTCTATCGCGCTGGCGGCGGCTACCGGGACGAACGGGACGATTCCGACAGCTGGCACCGATACGGCGTTCACGGGTTCGGTTGCGGCGGGGGCGAATAATGGTGGCGCTGTCATTCGAGATGTGACGGTCGACTTCGGTGATGGAGTCAGGCAGGATCTCGGCGCTGCCACCGGCACTGCGATCTCGCTGCACCATGTCTACCAGGCAGGCGGAACATTTACGGTGACGCTCACCGCTCAGGATACCAACGGTGGCATTGGTACCGGTGTGACTTCGGTATTCGTGCAAACGGCGACGCCGTTGGCTGTGGTGCTCACTGCTGCGCCGACGTTCAACGGCACGACGACAACGGAGTCCTTCACCGCAACCGTCATTGGCTTGGGTAACGCTGTCGTCGTCAACTACCTCTGGGACTTCGGCGACGGCACGACGCAATCGACGTCGAGCAATACTGTGACGCACAACTACACGCACGGAACGACCTCGTTCGTGGTGAGGGTGACTGTCACCACCTCTACTGGTGCGACTGCCTTCAATACGACGGCTGTCGTCCCGTAGTCTAACGGCACAAGGCCGGCCCTCTGGCCGGTCACCGCGGCCAAAGGCGGAGCGGCTCGACTCGGGTTGAGCCGCTCCTTTTTTTAGCGGCTATGTTGCTGATTTCAGATTGTCGTAGTGCCCATCGTCCGGCTGAAGCCGGACGCTACGTCGAGATTGTCATGTTGGCGGGCGTGGGAAGGGTTCTTCTGTCGCGACGTTCTTTCAAGCGTGCTTTCAGCGTGGCCTGAGACCAGCGGGCGTTCCGGCAGGAATGGGTTCTGCGCTACGTCACTCGGGTTGTGCGGTCAGGCTGAAGCTGGACACGACCGACGGTGAGACCCGGCCTGATTTCTCCTCCGTGTCCTCCGTGGTGGAGAGTGGAGGCGCGTTCACCACTCGGCGTACTTGGTGCCGTCGAGAGCGGTGCCGTCGGACCCGCTCTTGACGTCGTACACTCCCGGTTCAGCGGTCGGATTGTTCGGATCTGGCTCGGCGGGCACCGCCTCCCACGTGTCGGCGCTCTTCGTGAACGGATCCTCGGGCACCTTTCGCAAGTAGCCGTCGCTCACGAGCGCGTCAAGCCCACTGGGATACTGGCCCTTGTCCGCATAGTACTGATCGATGGCGTCGCGCAGGCGGAACAGATCTTCCTTCAGCGTCGCTTCCCTCGTGTGAATCACGCTCGACCGGTACTGCGTCATCCCCATCGTCGACAGAATGATGATGAGTGTGACGACGATGAGCAGCTCGATGAGGGTGAAGCCGGACTGGAGACATCGCACGCGAGTTGGTGAATTGGCGAGTTGGCGAGTTGGCGAATCGGAGCGGCGCGTCCGTACATCGGCGATCTGCCGGCGCCACGACCGAGCGCGAACCATCGCGTACCGCTCGGCTAAAGCTTTCGCGCTACGGCTCGTCACCAATTCACCAGTTCGCCAACTCACGAATTAATCCATTCACCAGTCGATGTATTTCGTCCCGTCGAGCGCTTTGCCGCCGAACGTGGTGTGCACGTCGAACACGTTCTGGCCACCCCACTGCGTCGCGTCGGGCTTGTCCTGGTATGAACGCAGACCCCATGTGGTGCTGCGCGTCATCGGATCGACCGGAATCCGCCGAAGAAATTTCAGCTTGCGCCCGGTCGGATCGTTTGCCGCGGTGACGCCGTCAACCAGCACCTGGAGATCCGGCGGATAATTCTCGCTGCCCGCCTTGAGCTCGAGCGGACTGATGTTCCCGAGGTCCGCCTGATCTTTGTACTTGTCAATGGCCGTGCGCATCTCGCGCAGCGCCCGATGCAGGTCTGCCTCCCGCTGCCGTGTGGCTGTCACCTTCGCCAGCGGCATGATCGCCGACGCCAGGATCATCACGATCGTCGCGACGACGAGCAGCTCGACGAACGTGTACCCCCGCACGCCCGTCGACCCCCACACGGCGTGGGCAGGCGAGCGCAGGGCGAGCGTCGACTTCTCGCGCGGCACACCAGCGAATCCCAAATCCCGAATCCCAAATCCCATCTGCTATTGCTGAATCGTCACCGTCACCGGCGTGAACTGCAGGCCCATCGGCGTCGCGCCGGGGCCGGTCGCGCTGCCGCTCAATGACAGCGTCGCGCTGCCGGGCGCGATCGCATCGAACAGCACGGCCGCGAGCAGCCCCGTACCCGACGCGCCGGTCGCATCGGTGGCGCGCGAGAGCGTGATGTCCACTCGCCCGTTGTTGACCTGCTGCGCGAAGCTCACAGTAACGCCGCCGGTGCGCATGAAGCTCCCCTCCTGCACCGTGCGGACGCGCAGCTTCGTTGGATCATAGGTGAGCGTGAGCGTCACCGTGGACAGACGCGAGGCGTTGACGACGGAGATCGGCACCGTGTACGGACCGCCGCCGACGCGGAACGTCGTGCCGGGCGGCGAGACGATCACCTGCGCCGCCCCGACGGTCGGCGACGTGCTCGGCGCGAGGGTTCCCGGCGGTGGACCGACCGGCGTCGTCGGTGCCGGCTCGACCGGAATCGGTTCGGGCGGCGGGGCCGGCGCGGTTGGCGGCACCGGCGGCTGCACCGGTTGTGAGGGCACGAGCACGGTGCCCGGCACCGGCGACGTGCCCGGCGGAGCCACGATCGTCGTCCCGCTTGGGGCCAGCGTCTGCGGTCCTGCCGGCACCGGCGCCGCTGCGGCCGGCGCGCCGGGCTGCTCGCCGGGCGGCGGCGCGATCAGCGGCGGCGGTCCGCCGACACCCAGGTTCTGCATCGAGCCGATGTAGATCGGTGCGAGATCCGCGTCGGTGATTTCATGCGTGCGGACGATGTGCGGCGTCAGCAGCATCACGATGTCCGTCGTATGGTTGTTGGTGTCGTTCGCCGAGAACAGTTGCTTCAGCACGGGCACGTGAATCGCGCCGGGGAACCCCTGGACCGTCTTGCTGTCGTCTTCGCGCAGCAGCCCCGCGAGCAGATTCGACTCGCCGTCGCGCAGGCGCAGCTTCGTCGTCACCGTCCGCTGTCCGAAGGACGGCACTGATTGGCCGGCCACTGAGACGTTGGCGCCGATCGAGCTGTCGTCGACGACCAGATCGAGAATGATGTCGCCCTCGAGCGTGACGCGCGGCGTCATGTCGATGTTCACGCCGATGTCCTGATAGTTGTACGTGCTCAGCGGATTGACGCCGGCACCGCCGCCGGCAATCGGCGTGAACGCCGTCGAGATCACCGGGATCCGGTCGCCCAGCTTCAGCGAAATCTTGCTGCCTTCCGCACCGCGCAGCTGCGGCTTCGCGATCAACTTCGTCTGGGTGTCGGACTCGAGAAATTTCACGAGCGCCGTCGGCACAGCCAGATAGAAGTCGGCGGTCGTGAAGCCGCGCGAGATCGTATTCAGGTTGAACGGCGGCGGCGACTTCAACCCGCTCGGCGCCGTCGACGTGCCGGAGGCCGTGGTCGAGGGGGTCGTCACGCCGGTCGTCGGCGTCCCGGTTGTCGGCGTGGTGGTCGTCGGCGTCGTCGTCGTGGCGCTCGGCGACACTTCCGGCGAAAGCAGGCCGCCGACGTCGTACTCGGACAGGTTGAGGCCGTAGCTCTTGGCGCGGATGCGGTTCACTTCGAGAATCTCGACGTCCACGACGATCTCGGCGCGTGGCTTGTCGTTCTGCTCGATGATCTTCTCGATAATCCCGACCATCGGAGCCGTTCCGCGGACGGTGATCGTGTTCGCCGTCTTGTTCGGGATGATCCCGGGCTGCACGGCGATGCCCGGCAGCCGGATGATCGTGCTCAGGATCTGCGTGATCTCGGTCGCGTCGCCGTGCGAGATGTAGAAGGTGCGGACGACCTGCTCGTCGTACTTGTTGTGCGTCTGCGGATTGTCCTGGAAGACGAAAATCGAGTGCTCGTTCACGACCTTGTACGACAGCTGATTCATCGCCATGATCTGGTTCAGCGCCTGCTCGAGCGTCAGATCGTCGAGCTGGACGCTGGTGGGCCGATCCTGGACGTCGCGATCGTAGGTGATGTTGATGCCGGTGAGGTTGCCGATGAAGGTGAGGATGTCCTTGATGTTCGCGTTCGGGAAATGGATGTGCAACGGCTCGCGCGACGAGGGGTTCAAGATCGGCTCCGCCGATGCGGCGCGCGCACGCTCGCGCATCGCGGTGATGGCGGGCTTGGGCCGCGCAGCCTCAATTCGATCGCGGATCGTCTTCTGGAGCTGCTCCACCTTGGCTACGATCCCGCGGTTGCTTGGGTCGTACTCGCTCGCCTGCTTGTACTCGCCGAGCGCTGCCTCGAGCTGATCTTTCTGCTCGTAGTCGTGCGCGCGATCGAGATGCGCGCGCGAGGCAGCCAGCGTGGCGCGCTCGAGCGCAATCTTGTAGTTCGCGTTGCTCGGCGCCGCCTGCACTGCCTTGCGATAGGCGGCGACCGCTTCGTCCAGATCGCCGTTCCGCATGGCCACGTCGCCTTGCTGGAATGCCTTGCCCGCCGCACAGCCGCCGGCGACGAGCGTCAACGACAGTAGCAATCCAAGTGATCTGAGCCGTATCGTCATAACAGTTCGCACGTGAATCCGAAATCTGAGATCTGCATTCTGAAGTCTGTGCTGAAATCTCACGCGTCAGGAGCCGGAGAGCCGGATCGTCTGCCGGCCGCTCCCGTCGAGGTAAGCCAGCTCGACCGATTCCTCGCCGATCCGCAGCACCCGATAGCGGCCTCCGATTATGGACCCTTCGCCGCCAGAATCGACGTGTCCCGCCGGATCCCTCAAGGCCACAATCTTCTGTTGCGGTGAACCGACGAAGCCGATGAATTTCAGCGGGATCGGCGGCACCGGAGCCGGCGGAGGCGGACCGGTGGAAACGACTGACGGTCGCTCTATCGCCCTCGACGCTGCCGCCGGCGGCGCCGTTGGCTTGAACCGGAACAGATCGCGCGTCGTCGGCGCCGGCGCGGGTCGTGCCGCATCCAGCGTGTCCAGATGTACGTCGGGCGCAGTGGGCCCCGGCCGCGCACCCGACCCGGTTGTTGCGGCCGATCGTCCTTGGTTAGACGGCGCAGACTCCGTGGCGGCTGTGTGTGGCCAGGCGCGGTAACCGACGACCAGCAGCACCACGGCGAGCGCACCGAGCAACACCTGCTGCTTACGCTCAGAGGCCATTGGCGCCCAGGCGATAGTACGCCGACAGCTCCAACGTGAGCGTCAGCGGCTTCGTCGCATCGGACTGTGACAGCGTGACGTCGTCGATGATCACGAATTCGGGCGCGCTCTCGAGCTCGTAGATGAATCGCCGCAGGCTTTCGTAGTCGCCCTGCAGGAGCATGCTGATCTTGAGCCGTCCGAGGCGCTCGTCCTTCTGAGTCGCCGTGTCGACTTCCGTGCGCCGCTGGTCCCATGTGACGTTCGTCTTCTTGGCGAGCGCGGGTAGCGTGTTGTACGTCATGCGGCGGGCTGCGGTGAGGTCGGCCGGCAGCACGTCGTGGTAGAAGGTCGCCAGTTCCTGCGCCGCGCGGGACTTGCCCTCGACGAGCGCGCGCGCCGCCGCCACTTCCCGCTCCGCCGATTGCCGCGACGCGGCCGCAGCGTTCGCGCGGTCGACGGTCGCCGCCTCCTGCCGCCCCTTCGGATAGACGACCAGCGCGTACACGAGCACGTTGACGGCGAGGGCGGCGGCCAGCGGGATCAGAATCGATCGCTTCTCGGCGAGAATGCGCTTCAGGAGCGTCATTGCGGCTTCGCCTTGTCTGTCGCCTCGGCCGGCGGCAAGTACCGGACTTCAATCGTGCCTTCGAGCTGCCCTTGGTCGTTGTAGCGCTCTTCGCTCGTGCCGCGGAGCTCCTTGAACGCGCCGGTCGCTTCCAGTTTGTCCATGAACTGCGACATGTCGTCGGTGCCGTGCGCGACGACGACAACCGTCAGGAGCGTGCCGGCGGCCTTGTCGACCTTCGGCCGGACCGAGACGATGCGCACCTGGTCGGGGAGCGTTGTCTCGAAGCGGTTCAGCAGCTCCGTCCACGAGAACGTGCGCCGGTCGATGAGGCTGTTCGCGCGGCGGGCCTCAACCGACGCGGCGTCGAGTTGTCTGGGATCGACGGAGGCGCGCAGCCGCGCCGCAGTGGTGCGCAGGTCCGCGGCCCGCGCCTCGTCGCGCGCCGCCTGCGAGGCGAGCCGGGTGTCGCTCCGCGAGTACTGCAGCACGCGCGAGACGTTGAAGAGCGTGGCGGCAACAGCCAGCGCCGCGAGGACGGCGAGCCACAGGCGGACGACGCGATCGTTGTAGAACGGCCGGGTGGAGAGATTCGTTCGAATCATGCCACGGCCTCGCGATGGCGTAGCAGCACGCCAACCAGCGGCGCCAGCGTGTCCAGGAGTGCCGGCGCGGCGCTGATGCGGTCGGTCAGCGCGGCGGCGGCGCGGGGATCGACCGGGTCCACCGCGGCGCCCAGCCGTGTTTCGAGACCGCGGCGCAACTGTTCGACGTCGGCGGCCTGGTGGCCGGCCGCGGCGGAGCCGCCTGCGAGAAGCACGCGGCTCAGTCCCGTGCCCTCCAGCCGGTCCTGGTAATACATCGTCGTCTGGTGCACGAGGTCGGCCAGCGTGCCGTCGGTGCCGGCGGCCCGATTGCGGAAGAAGATCACGTGGGGGCCGCGCAGCAGCGCGATCGACACGTAGTCGGTCGCGACGTTGACGAGCAGCCAGTCGGCGGCGGGCGGCGATCCCGCGAGCACGGCATTGATCACGTTCAGCGTGGAGAGATCGACGATGCCGGCGTGCGCGCCGGCGGCGGTGCAGAGGTCCTCGTACTCCTGCACGACGTCGCGACGGGCCGCCGACACGAGAAATTCCTGGCCGTCGGCGGCGCGGATTCCCGGCACGAACGACACCTGCGCCTCCTCGATCGGGAATGGCGCCGCCTTCTTCACCTGCCAGCGCACGAGCTGCGCGAGATCCTGCGCGCGTTCCGGCACGTGCTCGAAGCGCACGAGCGAAATCTTCGCGACGAGGTCGGGGACGACCAGTCCGACGCGCCGCGGCCGCCCGATGCCAGCGAGCACGCGCGCGACCGCATCGGCGGCGGCGTCACGGTCGTGGACGTTGCGCCCGGTGAGCGAGGGCACCACGGCGCCCTCGGGCAGCGGCTCGACAGCGTGCGCCGCGACAACCGGCTGGCCGCCCCGCCATTCGATGGCGGCCGCCGAGACGCGATCCGCAGAGATCTCCACCGCGGCGGAGGGCGGCGCCGACTCGGTCAGGGTGGCCCGGAAAAATGGACTCGTCATTCGACGAACGTCACCTTGTTGATTTCGCGCAGCGTCGTGATGCCGTTCATCACGCGCTCGACGGCCGATTCGCGCAGGAAGCGCATGCCTTCCTCGCGTGCGGCCTTCTTGATCTCGGAGGTCGGCCGCTTCTCGAGAATCATTTCACGGATGTGGTCCGACAGATCCAGCAGCTCGCAGATGGCGGTGCGCCCCTTGTAGCCGGTGCCGCCGCACTCGATGCAGCCGATGCCCTCGAAGAAGGCGTGCGTGTGCTCGAACGCCGGATCGAGCCCCGACTCCTCGAGCAGCTCGCGCGAGACTTTCACCTGCCGCTTGCAGTGCGTGCAGATGTTGCGGACCAAGCGCTGCGCGAGCACGCAGTTGAGCGCGGAGACGAACTGGTAGGCCTCGACACCCATGTTGAGGAAGCGGCCGAGCACGTCGAGGACGTTGTTCGCATGGACGGTCGTGAAGACCAGATGGCCGGTGAGCGCCGAGTTGATCGCGATCTGCGCCGTTTCGTTGTCGCGGATCTCCCCCACCATGATCTTGTCGGGGTCGTGCCGCAGGATGGATCGCAGGCCGCGCGCGAACGTCAGCCCTTTCTTCTCGTTGATCGGAATCTGCGTGATGCCCTTCAGCTGATATTCGACCGGATCTTCGATGGTGATGATCTTGTCTTCGATCGACTTGATCTCGGACAGCGCGGCGTACAGCGTCGTCGTCTTGCCGCTGCCGGTGGGGCCGGTGACGAGCACCATCCCGTACGGCTCGGCGATGTACTTGCGGAAGCGCTTCAGCTCCGCCTCGGGAAATCCGAGGATGTCGAGCCGCAGCTCGGTGAACTGCTCGCTGATCGATTCCTTGTCCAGGATGCGGATCACCGCGTCCTCGCCGTGCACGCTCGGCATGATCGAGACGCGGAAGTCGATCGTCTTCCCCGGCATGCGGAGCTTGAAGCGGCCGTCCTGCGGCACGCGCTTCTCGGCGATGTCGAGCTCCGCCATCACCTTGATGCGCGACAGGATCGAGCTGTGGAACTGCTTGGCGATCGGCCGCATCGCCGGCTGCAGCACGCCGTCGATGCGGTACTTCACGTGCACCGCTTCGTCGGCCGTCTCGATGTGAATGTCGCTCGCGCGGCGCTGAATCGCGGTGTAGATGGTCGAGTCGACGAGTCGGATGACCGGGCTGATGTCGCTGGTGAGGCGCTCGACCGTGAGGCTGTCCTCGCCATTGTCTTCTTCCTTGAGCAGCTGCAGCTGAAAGCTCTCGGTCGCGTCTTCCAGCACACGCGTCGAGCTCTCGCTCTTCTTCAGAATCGATTCAATCGCCCATTTCGGGCCGACCGCCACTTTGATCGGCGTCGCCAGGAGCACGCCCAGCTCGTCGATCATCGGCAGATTGCTCGGATCCGAGACGACGATCGCGAGCGTTTTCCCCTCGCGGCGGTACGGAACGAAGCCGCAGCGCAGCATCAGCTCCGCCGGAATCGACCGGAACAGATCCTGATCGATACGGAACGTCTCCATGTCCACCAGCTCGAGGCGATACCGCTCGGCGAGGCGGCGCGCCTGCTCGAGCTCCGCACGGCGTTCGGCGTCGCCGACACCACCCAGCTCAGAGGCGTCGAGATGGAGGTCCGCGGTCGTTGGATTGGATGTCGGCATGGTCAGGATAGCACCGAGCTCAACTGGAATAACGGCATGTACAAAGCCAGCAGCAGGCCGGCAATGATGATGCCCATGACCACCAGGAGGGTCGGTTCGACAAGCGTGATGAACCGGTCCATCGTGGTCGAAATATCTTCGTCGTAGAAATCAGCGACCGTGTTCAGCATTTCCTGCAGCGCGCCGGTGGACTCCCCGACTTCGGCCATCTTGACCGCGACCTCGGGAAACACGCGCCGCGCGTCGAGTGCGCCGGCAAACGATTCCCCCTCGCGCACCCGTGTGCTCACGATGTCGAGCTGCCGGGCCATGAACTGATTGCCGATCGAGTTTGCGGCAATGTCGAGCGCGTTGACCAGCGGCAGCCCACCGCCGAGTAGCGTCGCGAGCGTGCGCGCCATCTGCGAGGTCGCGAATTTCCTGGCGACCTGACCGAGCATCGGCAGTTTGAGAATCAGGTAGTCGAATCGCGCCTGCTGTCCCGGCTGCCGTACCCACACGACGATCGCGATCGCCGCGGCCGTGAGGCCGATCACGAGGAGCAGCAGCTGGGCGCGAATGAAGTCCGACACGTCGATGATGATGCGCGTGACGAGCGGCAGATTGGCGCCGAAACTCGAGTAAAAGTCCGAGAACGCCGGCACCACCTTGATGACGATGATCCCAACGAGCACGATCGCGAGCGAGATGAGGATCGCCGGGTACACCAGCGCAGACACGGTCTTGCGCTTCACGGTCGCAATGATCTTTGTGTACTCGACGTAACGGCGGAGCACCGCGTCGAGGTTGCCGCTGCGCTCGCCGGCGAGCAGCGACGCCGTGTAAACGCGCGGAAACAGATCGCCCTGCGCCCCAAACGCGTCGGACAGCGCGGTGCCCGAGCGCACTTGCTCGTGAACGTCGTTGAGCACCGTCTTGAACACCGGCGACGTGACGCGCCGCTTCAGCAGATCGAGCGACTGCACCAGCGGCATGCCCGCCTTGAGCAGCGTCGCCAGCTCCTGATTGAAGACGAGGAACTCGCGCGTCGAGACCGAGCGGCGCTGCGGCACGTGCAGCGACACGCCGCCGATGGCGTGCTTCGGCTGCAGAGACAGGACGTACAAGCCCTTCTCCTCGAGCTCGTGCCTGAGCCGCGACTCCGTGTCGGCGGCGTACACGCCTTCGATGATCTCGCCGGTCGCCGAGGCCAGCCGGGCTCGAAATTCCACAGGTCGCAATTGTATCAACTTGCCGACGCCCTCTGGGGATTAGACCCAGGGGCGCCGGGAAAGTCTGGACCGAAAAAGGGGCCGTACCCCTTTTCCGCGCAGTCGTGGGAAAAACAGGTACGCCCGGTCTTCTGAGGCGTACGGACAGCGTGTCGGGTCAGCGACCGGCGAGCGCGAGGATGGACGCGACGTACGCCCGCGTTTCGGGATACGGCGGAATCCCGCGGAAGCGCTGCACTGCCGCTTCGCCGGCGTTGTAGGCGGCCAGGGCCAGATCTTTCGGAAACCGCTGGAGCAGCGCCTTCAGATGCTTGATCCCGGCTTCGATGTTGGACTGCGGATCGTACGGGTCCTTGACGCCGTATTCCCGCGCCGTCTCCGGCATCAACTGCATCAGTCCCATCGCGCCTTTACGCGACCGCGCCCGCTGTTGATACGCCGATTCGACTTGAATCATCGCCCGCACCAGCTGCGGGTCCACCCCCTGCGCCGCAGACGCCTTGTCGATGATCTCTTTGTACCGTTGTTCGGGATGGTCGAGCGCCGGCGCCTGCTCCGCCGCCACCGGCTGAGGCTCCGGATACGGAACCTCGTCCGGCGCGATGCGTGTGATCGCGGACCGATCACAGATTACTTCGCCGCCGCTGCGGAGCGTGAGTACGAGCGAGTCGCCGTCAATGCGATGGTTTTTCACCGACATGCTGCGGCCGGACGCGAAGAAGACGAGCTCGGCGCGTGCCGGAGCCGCACTCAAAACCATCAACACAAAGGACACGAAGGAGACAAAGGTCAGGCGCTCTCTTCCTGAGAGTCTTAGCCTCCGTGTCCTTTGCGTCTTCTGTGTTTGAAGCATCCTCAAACCTGCCGTGTGTCAAGACTAGCGCGCATCCACGAAGGCGTGAAACACGCGGACGCCCAGCTCTCGCGGGTCCTTGCTGTTCGACGCCGACAAGAGGGCCGGGACATACGTCTTGTCCACGTCGATCTGCACATCGGTCATGTCGGCCGTGCCCAGCTGGGCGGCGGTCAGCGGAATCTTTTCGAGCAGGCGCTCGGCCGGGATCACCGTGAACTGCTTGACGTCCTGGCCGCCGACGCTGACCTGCACGTGCTGGGGCTCGCGAAACACGCTGCCCGGATTATCGAGGTCGAGCAGGAGCATGACGTCCTTTTTCGGATTCTTGAACGCGAGCGTAGCGCTCTTTTTCGTCCACTGCCATTCGATCGAGGCGTTCTTGTCGGCGACTTCCGCCGGGTGCCAACCGTCTTTGAACAGCGTGAAGACGTTTTCGGTCTGCGGCTGCAGCTGGATGTGCGCGACCTTGTACGCGTGCTGCCCCACATCGTCGCCCGCCAGCGGGAGGCGTTTCTGCGTTTTCGTGGAGTACAAGCCGACTTCGATCGACGCGTCGCCGACGTACGGGTAGACCGGCACGAAGATCGTGCGCGTGTATTCCACCGGCACTCCGGGGGTCCATTTCGAGGTGGGCAACGGCGGATTGTGATCGTCCGTCCACATCATCTCCTCGTCGCTATCGACGACGTGGACCATGACGCGATAGTCCTCGGTGAACGTGGCGCCGGCGGCCGGCACGAATTTATACGTGATGTCGATCGGGCTGCCCAGGGCGGCTTTCGGATGATTGATCGTGAGGCTTGGCGTCGCGACGGGCGGCGCCGGCGACTCTTTGCGGCGGCATCCGGCCACGAGGGCCGTTGCACCCGCGAGGGCCGCGACGGTAACGGCCTTGATCAGGCGATGTCGACGAGCATTCATGAAAATTTGATGTCCTGGAATCGCGGGCTTCGGGCGACAAAACGGCTGGCGGAAAAGTATAGCCCGGTTGCTGCATCTCCCGCAATCTGTTAGAGTTCCGCGCCATGGCGTCTGAAGCGTTAGGGCTTGTGGAAACCAAGGGGCTTATCGGTTCGGTGGAAGCGGCCGACGCCATGGTCAAGGCTGCGAATGTCGTCCTGATCGGCAAGGAATACATCGGTGCCGGCTACGTGACCGTGATGGTGCGGGGGGATGTCGGCGCGGTGAAGGCGGCAACCGACGCTGGCGCGGCCGCCGCCCGGCGCGTCGGCGAGCTGATCTCGGTGCACGTCATCCCGCGGCCCCACAGCGAGGTCGAGCGGATTCTTCCAAAAGGCACGACATAAAACGCAGAAACCGCTGAAACCGCGGAGTCGTTTCGCTCTGCGCGGTCTGCGGGTTCCGCGTTGATCGTTGTTCACATGGCCGAAGTCGGCAGCCCGACAACCGATCGCGATCTCGCCTCGATCGCAGAAGCACGCGCGCTGGCGCGCCGCGCGAAACAGGCCTGGCTCGAACTGGCTGAGCTCAGCCAGGAGCGCATCGACGCAATCGTCGACGCGATGGCGGCGGCCGCCACGGCGCAGGCCGAGCCGCTGGCCCGGCTCGCCGTCGAAGAAACCAGCTACGGCGTGGTCGAAGACAAGGTTCAGAAGAACCTGTTCGCGTCGGAGAAGGTGTATCAGTTCATCCGGCCGATGAAGACCGTCGGCGTCGTCGCGCGGTACGACGATCGCAAGGTAATCGAGATCGCGGAGCCGTTCGGGGTCGTTGCCGCGATCGTTCCCTCCACCAATCCCACGTCCACGGCGATCTACAAGATTCTGATCGCGCTGAAGGCGCGCTGCGCGATCGTGATCAGCCCGCACCCCGCGGCCGTGAAGTGCATCACCCGCGTCGCCGAGGTGATGGACGAGGCGGCACGGCGTGCCGGCGCGCCGGCCGGTGCGATCAACTGGATGACGACGGTCACTTTGGAGGGGACGCAGGAGCTGATGAAGCAGCGCGACGTCGCGGTGATTCTGGCGACTGGCGGAATGGGGCTGGTGCGGGCGGCGTACAGCGCCGGCAAGCCGGCGTACGGCGTCGGCCCGGGCAATGCGCCCGCATACATCGAGCGCACGGCGAACGTCCGAAAGGCGGTTCGCGACATCATCACCGGCAAGACGTTCGACAACGGCGTGCTCTGCTCGTCGGAAAACTCGGTCGTGGTGGACGAGCCGATTGCCGCAGAAGCCAAGCGCGAATTTCAGGCGCAGGGCGGCTACTTCATGAACAAGGCCGAGATGGAGGCGGTGGCGCGCGGGTTGGTCACGCCGCAGCGGCTGCCGAATCCGGCGCTGGTCGGGAAGCTCGCGACGGTGATCGCGGAGAAATGCGGCATCAGCGTGCCGGCGGATACGCGAGTGCTGATCGCGCCGCTCGAGGGCGTCGGGCGCGACTATCCCCTCTCCATCGAGAAGCTGTGTCCTGTGCTGTCGTTTTATGTGGTCCGGGACTGGCGGGAAGGGTGCGAGCGCTGCAAGCAGATTCTGCGCTACGGCGGAATGGGTCACACCATGGCGATCCATTCGCAGAACGACCAGATCATTCTCGAGTTCGGGCTGAAAAAGCCGGCGTTCCGCATTGCCGTGAACACGCCGACGACGTTCGGGTCGATCGGGCTGACGACAGGGCTCGACCCGGCGATGACGCTCGGCTGCGGCGGGTATGGCGGGAACATCACGTCGGACAACATTTCGCCGCGGCATCTGCTGAACATCAAGCGCCTGGCGTACGAGATCACCCCGGTCCAGAACCGTTTCGAGCGCGCCGGAAAAGGGGACGGGAGTCTTTTCCCCGATGCCCCTGGCGCTCGCGTCCTGCCGCAGGGTCCGCCTGCGGCACCTATCGCCCGCGGCATCAGCGCGGCCTCTTTGACGCGGCGAATCGATGAATTCCTGGGATCGCGCGGCTACAAGGAACCGGTGACCGGGGGAGGCGAAAACGACTCCCGTCCCCTTTTATCCGGGCGCCGCGCGCGCGCCCCGGAAAACGACTCCCGTCCCCTTTTACCGGCCTCCCCGCCCCTCGATTTTGTTTGTGAGGATGATGTTCGCCAGGCGCTGAAAACGGGCCAAAAGCTGGTCCTGGCCGAGCGCGCGATCGTGACGCCGGCGGCGCGTGATCTGGGCGAAAAGCACAGTATTTTCAGCATCGCGCCCTGGCAGGGGTAATTGCTGAAGCGGCAGGACTTAACGGTGCCGGACTTAACGGTTGACCAGCCCTGCGGCGGATGTTACAGTGCCTCAGCAGTGTGCGGGGGCCCCCAGCCCTCCCCGCGTGACGAACACGGAGCCCCCGCAGTGGGGGCGACTTACGATGCGGACGGCGCTCGACGCCGAACGCGGTCGCGGAGCGCCCAGATGGTCCGATCCCGTTGGCAGGTGCGAGCCCTCATGGCCGTACTGCCGTTTGTCGTCGCCTTCAGTCCCACGCTGAAAGCCGCGTCCTCGCGCGGGTTGACGGCTCCGTCGCCGCGGCCCGTTGCGCCGGTTGCCGCAACCACCACGTCGCCCGCTCCGGCCGAAGACCCTGTTCTCACCCTCATCGCGTCCTCTGATCGCCATTTCCAGGCTGGCCAGAAAGAGCTCGATCTCGGTCACTTCGACGCGGCGAAGCAGGAATTCAATCAGGCCATCGACGTGCTGCTCGAGTCTCCCTACGGCGCGCGGACCGAGCCGCGAATCCGCGAGCAATTCGACCGCCTCGTCGATCGCATCAGCACCTATGAAATGAAGGCGCTGGCCGAGGGCGACGGCTTCACCGAGAAAAAATACGAGCCCGCATCGATCGACGAGCTGCTGGCGCTTTCGAACACCTTCCCCCACCCGCCGGCGGCGCCGCTCAGCCTGAAAGAAGCGGTCCAGCAGGACCTGCAAAGCGGCGCGCACGACGTCCCGATTCCCGTGAACCAGCGCGTGCTCTCCTACATCGAGCTGTTTCAGGGCCGTCTGCACGAATTCATCGAAGAGGGCATGAAACGCGGCAGCAAGTATCTGCCGATGATTCAAAACGTCTTCCGCGCCGAAGGCCTGCCGCTGGATCTGGCCTACGTGCCGCTGGTCGAAAGCGCGTTCAAGCCGAACGCACTCTCGCGCGTCAAGGCGAAGGGCGTGTGGCAGTTCATGAGCGGCACTGCGGTCGAGAACGGACTGCGCAACGACTGGTACATCGACGAGCGGTCGGATCCCGAGAAAGCCACGGTTGCGGCGGCGAAGTATCTCCACGCGCTTGGCCGGCTGTTCGATGGCGACTGGCATCTCGCGCTCGCCTCCTACAACGGCGGCCCAGGCCGTCTACAGAAGGCGATCAAGCGTGCGGGCGTCGACGACTTCTGGAGGCTGGCAGACACGCCGAAGATGCTGCCGCGCGAAACGCGCGAATACGTGCCGATGATCCTCGCGGCCATCCTCATCGCGCGGAACCCGGCGCAGTATGGATTCGACTTCGAGAAGGAAGCGCCGCCGGCCTTCGACACCGTCACGCTGCCACGCCCGGTCGATCTGCGCCGCGTCGCGGAGTGGGCCGGCACGACGATCGACGAGATTCAATCGCTCAACCCCGAGCTGCGCCGGTGGACCACGCCGCTCAAGGACGCGCAGTATCAGTTGAAGGTGCCGTCCGGCACGGCCGACGCGATTCAGGCGCGGCTGAGTGATGCCCCAGTCGCCGACCTGGCGTCGTTGAAGTGGTATACGGTCAAGCGCGGCGACAGTCTGCCGACCATTGCCCGGAAGCTCAACGTCAGCAAGACCGACCTCGCCGACGCCAACTACCTGCCGGTCACGGCGCGGGTGAAGGCCGGTGAAAAGCTGATGGTCCCGCACGAAGCGACCGTGCTGATGGCGGCGCGCACCGACCGCGTCGTGCCCGCCACTGAAGCGCGCTCGACCGTCGCGGAGTCCGGCCGGCTGGCGGAGAGCGCGAACTCGAATCGGGTGAAGATGGTCTACCAGGTGAAGCGTGGCGACACGTTCGCCTCGATCGCCCGCCTTTTCAAGACGAGCGTCGCGTCACTCAAGACATGGAACCCGCGGCTGCCGGATAGCCGCCTCGTCGCCGGCGCGCGGCTGACCGTCTATCGCCCCGCGAACTAGTGGCCGGTCCACGCTGATCAAGGACCACCTCGCGGGCGGGGCATCCCGGCTGGCGGCGTTGCTCCTCCCTCAAATACTCCCGGTATTATCGGTCGTCGCGCCTTGCCATCCGGGCGCCGCGCTCCGCGATCTGGTCCTCGTTCAACGTGGACAGGCCACTAACATCCTGTCTCGCCTGATTCAGGAGCGCTGAAACGCAGGTCTTCGGACCTGCTCCGGCCCGCGGCAATGCAGGACTAAAGTCCTGCGCCACGAGACGCGGGCGAGCAAGCCGCCCCGTTTCTGATCCCTGATCCCTGCTCACTACGCCGTCTTTCTCCCGTCTTCGCTCTTTCCAGTGGCCCGCAACTGACGGATGCTCTGCTCGATCCGCTCGGCGAGCTCGCGCTCGTGTTGCAGTGTCCGCAGCGTGTTGCGCGATTCCTGCAGCATGAACTCGAGCTGCGCGACCTTCTCTGCCACGTGGTCGACAACCGTCTTCTGTTCGCCCAGTGTCTCGAGGTTGATCCGCACGTCCTCGAGCACGTGGACGATCGCGTTCGCCTTCGTCTGCACTTCGTCCACGAGCTTCCGACGGCCGTCGATGGCGACGATCCGTTCGTCAGTCTCGGCAATGCGAGACAGCAGCTCGTCGACGCGTCCTTTGAGCGCGACGACATCCGCCCGATGCTCGGTCACGTGCGCGAGGTCCGCCCTGGTCCGCGCGCTGATCGCGTGGACGGTGTCGACTTCGGCCTTCACCGCGTGGACCACCTGCTCGCGAGCCGCAATCGACGTGAGGTTGGCATCGAGCTCGGTCGCGAGCAGTTTGATGTCCGCGAGCCGGCCTTCCACCGCGGCCAGCTTCTTCTCGCCGAACGCCATCTGCGTCCGCCGCTGCTCGAGCTGTTTGAACATGTGCTCGGCGCGCGCGAGCTGATCTTCCGACGCCTGCACCTGGCTCACCGCGTCGCGCTGGCGGCTCTGCACCCGATCGAGCTCGGTCAGGAGCTCGTCCTTCACGCCGGTGGTCCGCGCAAGCTCCTCGGCGAGCGTCTGCATCTGCCGCGAGCGCTCCGCCACCTCGGTCGCGACCGCCTTGCTGGCGGTCAGCAGCTCGGCGAACCGCTTCTCCTGCTCCGCCATCGCCGCCTCGTCGTACTTCACGGCTTCGATGCGACCGTGCGCGGTGATGAGGTCTGCTTTGAGGGCGTTGAGCTCTGCGACGAGCGGTAGCAGGCGGGTCTGCAGCGCACGGACCGTCTCGAGCTTCTGCTGGGCGTCGACCATTTGCGCACCCAAACCGTCGCACGCGGTCTGGAGTGTCTCGAGCTCGGCGCGGCGCGCCAGCTGTTCTTCCAGTTTCTTGTCGACTGCGGCGCTGATGACGTTCAGGCCGTTCAGCCGCCCTTCGAGCTGTTCGACGAACGGCACGCGCGCGCTGACGCGCGAGATCTGGGCGTCGAGCTCCGCAACCGATTCGTGGAGCCGCGTGGCTTTCTGCGTGCCCTCCTCGACGAGCCCGAGCTTGCCGGTGATCCCATCGAGCTTCGCTTCGAGCTCCGGCGCCCGCGCCGCGAACGCAGTCATGCGCTCGACGAACGCCTCGAGCACCACGCGATCGGCGCCCAGCTTGTCACTGAGCTTCGCGATCTCGCCGTGCGACTTGTAGAAATCCTGTACCTCCGTGCGCAACGCCTCGAGATCCTGCCGGCTCTGGCGCAGCGCGTCCATCTGCCAGGAGGTTTTCTTCGCGAGATCGTCCACCTGTCCGAGCCGCTCGTGCAGCGTCTCGAGGGCGAGCTGTTTCTTCGTCAACTCGTCGGATTGGCTGAAGAGCGTCTCGAAGCGTTTGGTGAGGCCGTCCACCTTGTCGCTGAGCGCCATCAGACCTTTGTCCTTGGCCGCCAGACCGTGCATCCGCGCTTCGGCATCGGCGACGGATCCGTGGAGCGATCCGAGCCGCTCGTCGAAGGCCTCGAATTCCTTTCTCTTGAGGCCCAGCGTGTCCACCTGCCCGCGCACCGCGTCGAGGACGGTCGCGGCTTCCTTGGTGAGCTTCGCCGTCTCGCGCTCGGTTTCCTGGCGCAGTTTGGTGGCGGTTTCGAGCTGTTGGCCGGTCTCCTGCGACAGCTTTTCGATGCGGCCGATGGCATCGTCGGCGCGCGCGGCCTGCTTCATGCCGTCATTGAGCTTGGCGATCTGCGCGTCCATCGACCAGACCATCTCGTTGACCCGATTGGCCTGCACGACGGCGTGCTCCACCGCGTGCTGCTGGCTGTCCAGCGCCTTCGCCTTGTGCGCCACGTGCTCCGCGAGCGCGTTGAGCGAGGTCAACCGCTCCTCAGTGCTCTGGCTCAACTCGTGCAGCCGCGCCAGCGGGCCGAGCTTCTTCTCGACGTCCTTCACCGTGGCCATGGCGGCGGTCGTGTCCTCGCGCGCTTCGCGTGAGGTCTCGCGGATCTTGGTAAAGTCCTGCGTGAGGCTCGTGGCGACGGCGCGGATTTGATCCAGATCCGCCTTGAGCGTCGCGGCCTGGCCGATCGACTGCTTGACCTCGCCCTCCGCCTCGCGCATCTGCCCGCGCAGCTCTTCGAGCGCCGCGCGCTCCTTTTTCAAGGTCTCCAGGCTCGCCTGCGTCTGGAGCGCTTGGGAGGACAGGTGCTGGACCGCTTCCCGATGCTTCCGCAACTCGCCGTCGGGTCCGATGGCTTTTTGCGTCGTCTGCTCCGCCTGGCGTGCGGCTTCCTGGAGCGAGTGGATTCGCGTGTCGATCTCCGCAAGCGCCTTGGTGCGATCGTCGAGCGTCGTCAGGCGGCTCGTGATGTCGTCCATGCGCGCCGTCGCGGCGATGGCTTTGTCGGTCACCTGCTCGAGCGACTTGCCGAGCGGGGCCAGTTTGGCGCTGCGCGTCGTGAGCGCCGTGAGCATCGCGCCGATGGCGGCACGCTCTTCGCGGGCGGTGGCAATGAGCGTTTCGAGCTCGCTCGTCTGCTGCTGAACCAGCTTGCCCTTGGCGCCGGTCATATTCTTAAGTGCATCAAGCATGGGAAGGCCTCTCCGGTGAAAGCGTCGTGCCGTCTGGGTTATCGGCGCTGCCGTCCTCGTGCCTCAGTCTTGGCACACCAGTGCGCACGGCTGCATGGCAGAATTCGCGATCGGCCGTTTGCCTACCGCGACTAAGTTGTTGAAAACACGAGGACGCGTGTGCGATGGGCTTGGCGACGTTCCTTGCACCAACAACTGCATGCTCGCCTGCCTTCGCACGGCCGCCGTGTTCGGCGTAGAAGCGTGCCCCGTGCACGTAGAGGTCGATGTCTCGTTCGGCTTTCCCTCGTTCACGATGGTCGGTCTGCCGGACGCCAGCGTCCGCGAGAGCCGCGATCGCGTGCGCAGCGCGATCAGGAACTCGGGGCTCGAATTCCCGCCGCATCGCATTACCGTGAACCTGGCGCCCGCGGACGTGCGCAAAGCCGGCTCGTCGTTCGATCTGCCGATCGCGCTCGGCATTCTTGCGGCGCAGGGCATCGTCGAGCGACGGCATATTCCGGATCTGGTGCTGCTGGGCGAGCTGTCGCTTGATGGATCGATCCACGCGGCGCGCGGCGTGCTGCCGATCGCCGCGGCGGCGAAGCGGTCGGGCGCAACCGGCATCCTGCTGCCGGCGCTGAATGCACCTGAGGCCGCGATCGTGGACGGCCTCCGGGTGTTCGCGGTCTCGTCGCTGGCGGAGGCGGTACGCGCGCTGAACGATCCGTCGAGCGCCCCGCCTCCACCCTTGCCGCCGCCGCCGGCGCCGTGCGGCGACGCCGCCGATCTGGCCGACGTGCGCGGACAGCTGGCGGCGCGCCGCGCGCTCGAGATCGCCTGCGCCGGCGGGCACAACCTGCTGCTCGTCGGACCGCCGGGCGCCGGCAAGACGATGATGGCGCGGCGGGTGGCGGGAATCCTGCCGCCGCTCACCTTCGACGAAGCGCTCGAGGTCACCGCGGTGCACTCGGTCGCGGGACTGCTGCCGCCCGGCGCCGGCCTCGTCGCACATCGTCCGTTCCGCGCACCGCATCACACGATTTCGGATGCCGCGCTGATTGGCGGCGGTTCACAGCCACGGCCCGGCGAGGTGAGCCTCGCCCATCACGGAGTGCTTTTCCTCGACGAGATGCTCGAGTTCAGCCGGCACGTGCTCGAGGTTTTGCGGCAACCACTGGAAGAAGGCGCGGTGACGATCGCGCGGGCCGCGCGCACGGCGGTGTTTCCGGCGCGCTTCGTCCTCGTGGGCGCGATGAATCCCTGCCCCTGCGGATTCGCCGGCGATCCGCTGCGCGCCTGCCGGTGCACGCCGCTGCAGATCGCGCGATACCGCGACAAGTTGTCGGGTCCGCTGCGCGACCGTCTGGATCTGACGGTCGAGGTTCCTGCCCTGCCGCCGGAGACGCTCGATGCCGTGTCGGGCGGCGAAGCGTCCGCGCGTGTGCGGCGCCGTGTCGTCGCGGCCCGCGACTGCCAGCGTGCCCGATACGCGGCGTTCGGCACCCGAACGAACGCCGAGCTGACGCCGGCGCTGATGGCGCGGCACGCCCCGTTGGACGCTGGTGCAGCTCGCGTGCTGAAAGCCGCCGCCCGGAAGCTGACGCTCAGCGCGCGCGGCTACGACCGCGTGCGTAAGGTCGCGCGAACGATCGCCGATCTCGCCGGCGACGAGGGGATCGGCGCCGACGCCGTGGCGGAGGCGCTGCAGTTCAGGATGTTGTGACCCGGCCCATTTCATGGTGGACGAGTCTCATTCCGATAGATAGGCGAGCGACTCGAGCGAATTCGATGTTTGTTCGCCGACGAACTTCTGCTTTGGGCTTCAGGTACGCGTGTGATAGAGTTTTCGAGTTTTGGCGCGGCACGACCGTGCCTATCTCCTTTTGCACTTATCGGATAGCGGCTTCAGGGAGGCTATGCGCGCGCGACGTTACACTCTGATCATCGCAGACCGGACGAGCGGCGTGATGCGCCGTGCGACGATCAGTCTGCGTCCGGCGTTGTCCATCGTGGCCGGTGTCCTGATGCTTCCAGTGCTCATCGGCCTCGGTGCCCGGTGGAAGGCCGCATCCGACCTTGAACAGATGCAACAAGCGAATGCGCTGCTCCAGGTGGAGAACGGCAGCTACCGCGCCGCCACTGGTGAGTTGACGACGCAGATCGAGTCGCTCGAGGGTGTGATCAACGATCTCGGCGCGCGCGCGTCGATCGATCCCACGCAGGCGCGGGCGATGGCCAAGCTGCCCGCGATCATCAAGGCGCACGCCGCCGGCGGAAACCAGAAACAGAACGCCGCGGTCAGCAACATCGTCGCTGCCTCCCTGTCGTCGCCGGAGGACACCTTCGGCGTGCTGCGCACCCTGCTGCAGGGGCTGGAAAGCCGGCTCCGTTACGTGCGGCACGACGTGGAGCAGCGCGAGGCGCTGGCCGCCGCGACGCCGTCGATCTGGCCGGCGCACGGCTGGCTCACCGGCACCTTCGGTGGCCGCAGCGATCCATTTACCGGCGAGTCGGGCTTTCATCAGGGTCTCGATATCTCGCTCGAAAAGGGATCCCCGGTCTATGCCACAGCCGACGGAACCGTCGAGTCGGCGTCGTACAACGGCGATTACGGCAACCTCATCGTCCTCAAACACGGCTTCGGCCTGACGACCCGCTACGGCCACTTGAACGGCTTCGCCGTGAAGGCCGGCCAGGCGGTGAAGCGTGGCGACGTCATCGGCTACGTCGGCGCCACGGGGCGCGCCACGGGCCCGCACCTGCACTACGAGATCCTCACCAACGGTCAGTTGATGAACCCGCTGCAGCTCCTCACGCAGCCGGCCGTCCGCTAGCCAAAAAGGGGCCGTATCCCTTTTCGCCCCGGCAGGACTAAAGTCCTGCGCTACAACCGCGTCTCGCGCTACGACCACGTCCTGCGCTGCGACCACGTCTCGATCGTGGCGTGGCTCTTTAGACCTGCCCCGGTCTCGCACCCTCCCAACAATCCGCGTGTTAGAATTATCGGATACCCAACGGTCACCTGTCCCTGTAGATGCTCGATACACTGCTCAAAAAAGTCGTCGGCACGCAAAACCAGCGAGAACTGAAGCGCCTGCGGCCGCTCATCGGGGAAATCAACGCGCTCGAGCCGTCCATCCAGTCGCTCTCGGACGAACAGCTGCGCGCGAAGACCGCCGAATTCCGCGCGCGGCTCGCCGAAGGTGAAACGTTCGACGATTTGTTGGTCGAAGCCTTCGCGGTCGTCCGCGAAGCGGGCAAACGCGTGCTCAGCATGCGGCATTTCGACGTGCAGCTCATCGGCGGCGCCGTCCTCCACAAGGGCAAGATTGCGGAGATGAAGACGGGCGAAGGCAAGACGCTCGTTGCGACGCTGCCGGCCTATTTGAACGCCCTTGGAGGCGAGGGCGTCCACGTCGTCACCGTCAACGATTACCTCGCCCGCCGCGACTCGGAGTGGATGGGCAAGATCTACCGGTTCCTCGGCATGACGGTGGGCGTGATTCAGCACGACCTGAATGACGCGGAGCGGCAGGTCGCCTACGCCGCTGACATCACCTACGGGACGAACAACGAGTTCGGCTTCGACTACCTCCGCGACAACATGAAGTTCGAGCTTGCGCACTACGTGCAGCGCTCGCACAACTTCGCGATCGTCGACGAGGTGGACAGCATCCTGATCGACGAGGCGCGGACGCCGCTGATCATCTCCGGCCCCGCGGAGGAGTCGACCGATCTCTACTACGAGGTCGACCGCATCATCCCGCGGCTCAAACCGGGCGCGGTCGTCCAGGGCGACACGAAGGCCGAGGAGCGCGAAGCGCTCGAGGCGACCGGCGACTACATCGTCGACGAGAAGCACAAGACGGTCACGCTCACCGAAAGCGGGATGGCCCGGGCCGAGCAGATGCTCACGGCCAGGCTCCAGCCGGGCGGCCTGTACGATCCGGCCAACATGCCGCTGCTCCACCACATCAACCAGGGGCTGCGCGCGCACGCGCTGTTCAAGCGCGACGTGGACTACATGGTGAAGGACGGCGAAGTCGTCATCGTCGACGAGTTCACCGGCCGGTTGATGCCGGGCCGCCGCTGGAGTGACGGACTGCACCAGGCGGTCGAGGCCAAGGAGAAGGTGAAGATCGAGCGCGAGAACCAGACGCTCGCGACCGTCACCTTCCAGAACTACTTCCGCAAGTACAAGAAGCTGTCGGGCATGACGGGCACGGCGGATACCGAGGCTGAAGAGTTCGCGAAGATCTACAACCTCGACGTCATGATCATGCCGACGAACCGGGTGCTCCGGCGCGTCGAGAATCCCGACCTCGTCTATCGAACGGAAACCGAGAAGTGGGACGCCATCGTCACCGAGATCATCGACGAGTACGCCAAGGGGCGTCCGGTTCTGGTGGGCACCGTCTCGATTGAAAAGTCGGAAAAGCTCTCGACGCTGCTCGATCGGCGCGGGCTCAAGCGCGGCACGACGACCGGCGGCGGCGCGGACAAGCACGTCGTGCTGAACGCGCGCTATCACGCGCAGGAAGCCGAGTTCGTCGCGCAGGCGGGCCGGAAGGGCGCCGTCACGATCGCGACAAACATGGCGGGCCGCGGCACCGACATTCTGCTCGGCGGCAACCCGGAGTTCATGGCGCGGCAGCAGTGCCTCGCGGAAGAGATCGCCGAGCGCCTGCCGAAGGGTGAAGAGCGCTTCGTCGAGGACGAGCAGTTCGTCTACTTCTACCACCTCGACGCGTTCTACCGCGTCGCGAAGGACAAGTACGAGCGCATCTTCGCGCACTTCAAGCAGATCTGCGACGCCGAGCACGAGGAGGTGGTCGAGGCCAGCGGTCTGCACATTCTCGCGACCGAGCGTCACGAGGCGCGGCGCATCGACAACCAGTTGCGCGGCCGCGCGGGCCGCCAGGGCGATCCTGGATCGTCGCGCTTCTATTTGTCGCTCGAAGACGATCTGATGCGCATCTTCGGCTCCGACCGCATCTCGGGGCTGATGCAGAAGCTCGGCATGGAAGAAGGCGTCCCGATCGAGCACGGCATGGTCAGCCGCGCGATCGAGCGCGCGCAGAAGCAGGTCGAGGCGCAGAACTTCTCCGTCAGAAAGCACCTCCTCGAATACGACGACGTGATGAACAAGCAGCGCGAGAACATCTACGCGCTGCGCCGCGAGATTCTCGAGGGGAAGATTCGTCTCGACGAGGACGAGGTTGTCGACACGCGCGAGTACCTGATGTCGCTGGCCCAGGAGATTCTCGACTCGCTCGTGGAAACCTACGCGCCGCGCGAGGGGAACTTCGAGCAATGGGATCTGGACGCGCTGTCGCGCGAGGTCGGCCGCGTCTTCGCGATCGACGCCTCGCAGGTCGATTTCACCGACCGCACGGCAGACGAAATCAGCGACGCGCTGTGGGGCAAGCTGGTCGCCTCCTACGAGGAAAAGGAAGCGATCGTCGGCCGCGAGGTGATGCAGCGCGTGGCGCGCGACATCATGCTCCAGATCGTCGATGCGCAGTGGAAGGACCACCTCTACAGCCTCGATCACCTGAAGGAAGGCATCGGGCTGCGCGGCTACGGCCAGAAGGATCCGCTGGTCGAGTACAAGCGAGAAAGCTTCGATCTCTTCCAGGCGATGAAAGAGCGGGTCGACGAGGAAATCGTCCGCTATCTGTGGTGGCTGCGGCCGATTCTCGGCGACGAGTCGGCGCCGCCGGCCCCGGCTCGGCGTCCCGCTCCGCGTCGTCCGCCGCTGATCCTGAACGATCCGGGAAGCGAAGCGTCGGCATCATCCGTCTTTGGCGCGCCACGCTCTGCGGCGCCGGCCTCGCACGCACCGACCCGCGCCAGCGGCGTGCAGCAGCCGCCGCGCGTGGGCGGCGACGATGCGGTGGTCAAGACGGTGCGGCGCGACGAACCGAAGGTGGGACGCAACGATCCCTGCCCGTGCGGCAGCGGGAAGAAGTACAAGAAATGTCACGGGGCCGCAGCATGACAGTGCGCGGCATCCTTGGCGCACGATGGGTAATCTAAAGACTGAAAGGCCGACACCATGTCGGCCTTTTGCGCAAATGGGGGCCTGAATGAGCGAGATCAACTCGGTGGACAGCCTGGTGAAGGACTTTATCGAGGGCATGAGCAGCCCGAAGGCCGGGGAACCATTTGCCACCGCGCTGACGTTCGACGACATCCTGCTGGTCCCCCAGCATTCGACCGTCCTGCCCTATCAAGTGGACGTCAGCACGCAGCTGACGCGCAGGATCCGGCTCAACGTGCCGCTCGTCAGCGCCGCCATGGACACCGTCACCGAGTCGCGGCTGGCCATCGCGATGGCGCAGCACGGCGGCATCGGCGTCATTCACAAGAACCTGGCGATTGACGAGCAGGCGTCAGAGGTCGATCGCGTGAAGCGGTCGGAGAGCGGCATGATCGTCGATCCCATTACGCTCTCGCCCACGCATCGCATCTACGAAGCGCTCGACCTGATGAAGAAGTACCGGATCTCCGGCGTGCCGATCACCGAGGACGGCAGCAAGGAAGGGCGGCTCGTCGGCATCCTGACCAACCGCGACCTGCGTTTCGAGACGAACGTCAACCGCCCCATCGCCGACGTGATGACCCGTGAGCCGCTGTTCACCGTGCCGGTCGGCACGACGCTCGATGCGGCGCGCGAGATCCTGCACGAGCACAAGGTTGAAAAGCTGCTCGTCGTCGATCGCGAGTACCGGCTGAAGGGGCTGATTACGGTCAAGGACATCCAGAAGGCGGTGAAGTACCCGAACGCCTCGAAGGACAATCTCGGACGGCTGCGCTGCGGCGCCGCAATCGGCGTCGCGAAGGACACGATGGAGCGCGCCGAAGCCCTGGTCGCCGCGAACGTGGACGTGCTCGTCGTCGACACGGCGCATGGCCACTCGCAGGGGGTGCTCGACATGGTGAGCCGCGTGCGCACCCGGTTTCCCGACGTCGGCCTCATTGCGGGCAACGTCGCCACGCCCGAAGGCACGATCGCGCTCATCGACGCCGGCGTGGACGCCGTCAAGGTCGGCATCGGCGCTGGATCGATCTGCACGACGCGCGTGGTGGCTGGCATCGGCGTGCCGATGATCACGGCGATCATGGAGTGCGCCCGCGCCGCCGCGGCGCGCGGCATCCCGGTGATCGCGGACGGCGGCATTCGATTCTCCGGCGACATCACCAAGGCGCTCGCTGTCGGCGCGAGCACGACGATGATCGGCAACCTGTTCGCCGGAACCGACGAGAGCCCGGGCGAGCTGATTCTGTATCAGGGCCGGAGCTTCAAGGAGTACCGCGGCATGGGGTCGATCGGCGCGATGCGCCGCGGCAGCCGCGATCGATACTTTCAGGACGACTTCGATCTCGAGGCGGTCGGCGCGAACGACAAGCTGGTGCCTGAAGGCATCGAAGGGCGCGTGGCGCACAAAGGCAGCGTCGCCGCGATGATTCACCAGCTGGTCGGCGGCTTGCGTGCCGGCATGGGCTACTGCGGCTGTGCGTGCATTCCCGATCTGCAGCGCGATGCGAAGCTCATTCGCATCACGCCCGCCGGGTTCCGCGAGAGCCACGTGCACGACGTCGCGATCACCAAAGAGGCGCCGAATTATCGATCGGAGTGAGCACGCGAGGCGGCGCTCGCCTAACCTGTCCGCCGGAGCCTTGGCGGAGGTGGAAGCCTTCCCGCCTCCGCTCGCCTTCCGTTCTCGCGAGCTTCGGCGAGGCTCGCCGAAGCGCCTTCGGCGCGAAGGCGGCGCGCTACATCGCTATTGCACGAGGCGAATGGCGTGCGCGAACGCGCTAGTCGGGACCGGTAGACCCTTCGGATCGACGACGCCTCCGATCGGCGTGATGCGACCGACCACCTCGTTGCCGTTCATGGTCTCGATGAAAAATCCCAGAAAATTCGCGACCTTCAGGTTCACATTTTTCCCCGTCTGGATCCCTTGCGCGTAGTACAGCGGGTCGTATAACGGCACCTTGACGATGCGCGGACTGACAGAAAACGCGCTGCCCTTCACGCACTTGCAGCTCGTGTCCCAGGTGGCACCCGGGTCCATCGCGACGCGGTTGGCGGTGCCCTCGGCGGTGGGTCCGACCATGTTGCCCGGTTCCGTCGTCATGAGGTCGCCGACGTCCACGAGGGTCGAATTGCAGGTCGAGATGTTGTCCCTGTAATCGTCGCCTCCCGAGCTTCCCGGCAGGTCCCAGGGATTGTAGAAACTCGGTGACACTTTCGTGTCGTTGCTGGCCTTCAAGGTGAGCTCGAGCCCGAGATCGGTGCGGGGGTTGTATCCCGTGTAGTTATCCTTGTCGGAGGCGGGAATATAAACGTCTGGATTCGCAACCAGGTTCCCCTTATTGTCGTACATCGTGAACGTGTCGTCTGTATCCCACGGCGGACTCTGGTTGTCGATCCATTTGTCGGGAATCGTCCACGGCATGACGCAGGTCTCGGCATTGGCCGGTGACGCCTCGGCCGTGGCGCTCGCCGTGATGTCGACGGTGGGGACGCCGAACAGCACGCCCATCAGCGTCGGCACGGCATTGGCGCGGGCGGCCGTCCTGAAGACGTCGACCTTGACGCGCGTCGGCTGACCGGTCGGATCGTTCGGAAACGTGACGTCGCCGGGGAGCACGGAAACGGCTTGGCCGATCACCTGATTGGCGAGCGCCCCGTTGATGCCGCTCTGCACTGCCGGTCCGGAGGCGGTGCGATCGTCGAAGTCGTTGACGACGAGGGCGACGGCGCCGGCCAGCGCGCCAGCATCGGCCGACGTCTGCGCCTGCGTGCGCGCCGTCATGAACATGCCGACGTCGATCGCCAGCGTGGTCGCGGCGAGGAACGCGATGAAACCCAGACCGACGAACACGAACGCAAATCCGCGCTCATCTTTTCGAACGTGTTGGCGACGTGTCATGACCATTCCTCCTACTGCTCGTTGCGCATTTCTGCCGACGCGCTCAAGGTGATCGGCGCGCCGAGCGTCGAGCCCGACGTGATGAGTTGGGCCACCGGGTTCAGCACCATGAAGGAAAACGGATATGTGATCGTTACTGTCGACGCGGGAGCGGTCGAGGCGCCGTACGACATCGGCACGTTCTGGTCGACTGTCACCGTCGCTCCATCGACGTTCCCGAGCTGACCCGATTGCATGTAAGCCACCACGCGCGCCTGCACATCGGCGGGTGTCGTGTTCGGGAGCACGGCGACGCGCGCGCCTTCGCGCGCGGCATTCGTGAGGACCTGCCACGTCTGATACGCGCGGCCGAACTCGAAGATGCCGACAGACACGAGCAGCAGTAGCGGGAGCGTGAGCGCGGCCTCCATCAACGCCTGGCCCGACTCGGACCAGAGGCCCGTACGTCGCCGTGCGCGGCTTGCGTCGCGTGACCGTGACGTTGGCGAATTGGGAACAACAGCCATTGACGCCTCCCACAGGTGCGGAGCACGCCGGCATTGACACGAGGCAATCGGGCCAGCGCGGCGCTCGCGCACGCGAAGCTCAGCGCAACGCATGTGCCACCGCTGGGCGCTTGCGCGTCATGCGCCTGCAAGGCAAGGGCTCACAAGCCTTTACGAGCGCATCCTGGCCCACGCGACGGTTCGTCGTGAGGCGTCAGACTGGTGCAGGCGCTCGCATATCCGTTACCTGGAACGCACTTTTGGTCGGCGTAACATCTGCCAGGAGTGCCCGGCGGCCGACGTCAACGAGCGCGTGGCCGAATCAGCTTTTAGATCACGAAGGGCACGAAGCTCACGGAGAGACAAAAATGTGCTTCGTGTGCTCCGTGTTCTCCGTCACTTCGTGATGAAGGAATTTCACGAGCTAGAGTTCCCAGATACCGGCGCCGAATGTGGCGAATCAAATCAGGCGTGAGCGGCTTGCCATTCGATCGTGACGCGCCGATCGTGGTCGCTCGCGTGCTCGATGGTGACGCGGACGAATTCCCGCGGCGTCGTGTGCATCTTTTCGGCCCACTCGATCGCGAGGACGCCCTCGTCGGCAATCTCGTCGAGTCCGAGGTCATCGATTTCCCGCGGGTCGTTCAAACGATACAGATCGACGTGGAACAACGGCAAGCGGCCACCGCGGTATTCCTGGACGAGCGTGAAGGTCGGGCTGCTCACATCCTCGGACGGCACGCCGAGTCCTTCCGCGAGACCGCGGACGAACGCCGTCTTCCCCGCTCCGAGATCGCCGATCAGCAACACGACGGATCCGGATTGCAGCGACGCGGCGAGGTCGCGGCCGGTGTCTGCGGTTTCTGATTCAGAGTGGGTTGTGAGTGTCACACGGTGGCTTCAGCCGGACCCATCGCGGTCGACGATTTTTCGTCGGGCGGTCAATTCCATCACCGCGTCACCCAGGTGCGCGGCCAGATCGGCCGAAGTGAGCGCCACTTCCCCTTCATCCGCGTCGGCCAAATCGCCCGCCATGCCGTGCAGATAGACGGCGAGCTTGCACGCGGCTTCCGCGTCGAGCAATTGCGCCAGCCACGCGGCGACCATACCGGTCAAGACATCGCCCGTACCGCCGGTCGCCATGCCCGGATTGCCGGTCGGGTTGATGAACACCTTCTCGTCCGGCGTCGCGATCAGCGTGCGGTGACCCTTCAGCACGACGTACACGTGGTGCGCTGTCGCAAAGTTTCGCGCGATCTCGAGGCGGCTCGCCTGCACTTCGTCGATGGTCATGCCGACCAGGCGCGCCATTTCGCCCGGATGCGGCGTGATGATCACGTCGCGCCCATCGCGGCCCGACAGGCGATCGGGATCGCCGGTGAACGCGTTCAGCCCATCCGCATCAATCACCAGCGGCATCGTCGCGCGATCGACGAGTGACGTGACGAAGCGCCTGGTGCCGGGCAGCTGTCCGAGCCCGGGCCCGATCGCGATCACGTCGCGGGCGAGCTCCAGGATGCGATCCACCGCGTCGACATCCAGCCCCTCGTCCGTCTCGTCGATCGCCTCGGTCATGTATTCCGGGCCCATCGCCGCGACGACGTCCTGGCAGCGGGCGGGCGTCGCGACCGTCACGAGCCCCGCGCCCGATCGGAGCGCGCCGACCGCAGCCAGGTGCGCAGCACCCGTCTTCCCGCGCGAGCCCGCGACGATCAGGACGCGTCCGTAATCCCCTTTGTGGCTGTCCGCCACCCGCGGCGGGAGCAGCTCGCGCATGCCGGCACGCGTCAGCAGATCCACACGCGGGCCGTCCACCATTTCGAGCACGCCTGCCGGAATGCCGATGTCTGCGATGACGATGTCGCCGGCGCGAAGCTCGCCGGGCGGCAGGACGAGCGGCAGCTTGGGCGCAGCCAGCGTCACCGTCATGCCGGCCTCAATCGACGTCCCGGGCGGATCGCAGGAATCGGCGGACAGGCCGGACGGCACGTCGATCGAGACGACCGGAATACCAGAGGCATTGATGTCCGTGACGACCGATTCGATGAAGCCGGACAGCGGCGCATTCAGACCGGTGCCGAAAATCGCGTCGACGATCAGCGTGCAATCGCTCACTTCCGAAAAATGCAGCTCCCACGCCTGGCTGTCGTCGACCTCCACGACGGTGACGCCGAGGCGGCCGAGGATCTCGAGATTCGTGCGCGCGTCGCCGCGCACGTCCGCCACGCGTCCCATGAGGAACACCGACACGTCCACGCCGCGCTGCACGAGCGTACGGGCGACGACGAACCCGTCGCCGCCGTTGTTGCCGCGGCCGCACAGGATGGCGACTTGCCGCTCCAGGAGATCGCTGTGCACGGCTTCCATCGCCGCCACGACCTGGCGTCCCGCGTTCTCCATGAGCACGAGCGACGGGATGCCGATCTCATCAATCGTCCGCCGATCGGCTTCGCGCATCTGCGCTGCATTCAGTATTCGCATGGGATGATCGCTAGCGCTGGTTCACCTGGACACAAAGGACACAAAGGACACAAAGGAAACCAAAGTCCGTCACGCTCTCAAGATATAACAGGTACCTTTAGCGTTTGTGTCCTCCCTGTCGTTTGTGTTGGCCCCCGCACTGGACTGTTGTACGCTCTTCGCCATGGCAGCGATCGTCAACGTCAACGGGCGCGTCTTCGATCAGAAGGACGCCGTCGTCTCGGTCTTCGATCATGGATTTCTCTACGGCGAGGGCGTTTACGAGACGCTGCGGACCTACAACGGCGAGCCATTTCTGTTCGACCGCCACATGCAGCGGTTGCGCACGTCGGCCAACATGCTGGCGCTGGCCGTGCCGCTGACCGATCTCGAGATCGAGCGCCGCTTCCGTGAGACCGTGCAGGCGGCCGCTCTCGGCCGCGACCCGGCGCGCGAAGCGTACATCCGGATCCTCGTGACGCGCGGCGTCGGCGACCTGTCGTACGATCCGGCCGGTTGCCCCGACCCGACCGTCGTCGTCATCGTCAAACCGCATGTTCCCCCGCCGGCTGAAGTGTTCGCCAACGGCGTGCGCGTGTCGCTCGTGCCGATTGTCCGGAACCACCCGGGATCGGTGAGCCCGCTCATCAAGTCGAACAACCTGCTGAACAACGCGCTGGCGATGCAGGACGCGCTTCGCCGCGGCAGCTTCGAAGGCATCATGCGGAACCACAAGGGCGAGCTCGCCGAGTGCACGCAATCGAATCTCTTCATCGTGAAGGATGGCGCGGCGCTCACGCCGCCGATCGAGGCTGGGCTGCTGCCGGGTATCACGCGCGCCTACCTGTTCGAGATCGGCGCGGAGATCGGTATTTCCGTCCGTGAGCGAGTGCTGAAGGATGCGGATCTCTTCGGCGCCGACGAATGTTTTCTCACCAGCACGACGCGCGAGGTGCTGCCGATCGTCAAGGTTGACGACGCGACCATCGGATCGGGTACGCCAGGTAAGGTGACGCGCGCGCTGCTCGAGGGGTATCGTCAACGCGCGCAGACGCTCACCGCGGGATCGTCGGCGGTCTGATGATGCTCGTCCGAAAGTCCAACGAAAGTCCGATTTGTGTGAATGCTCCGCGCGAGACACGTTGACATCTGATGCGTGATGCGTGATGATCACGCTATGCGAACGACGCTCGAGCTGGACGACGATGTCCTGGAAGCCGCGAAGGAAATCGCGGAGTTCAAAAATACGACCGCCGGCAAGGTGCTTTCACAACTCGCGCGAAAGGCGCTGACGCCGCCGTCTCCCGCCGCCACCGTCCGCAACGGCGTGCCGCTCTTGCCGCGCCGTCCGGCCGGGTCTCGGATTCCGACGATGAAGCTGGTGAACGAGCTCAGAGACGAGGAGTGACGCGCACGGCGTTGCTCGACGTCAACTTGTTGCTCGCGTTGTTCGATTCCGAGCATGTGCATCACGAGATCGCGCACGATTGGTTTGCGGACGACGGTGCGGCCGGTTGGGCGACGTGCGGCGTGACCGAGAGCGGTCTGGTCCGCGTCCTGACGAATCCCACCTATGTCGGCGCGGTGATCCGTCCGGTCGAAGCCGTTGAACGGCTGCGTGCGTTTTGCGCGAGCGGCCGTCACGTGTTCTGGGATCGATCGATCTCGATTCGCGACGCGTCGCTCTTCGAGCCAGCGTTGATCCGCGGCCATCGGCAAATCACGGACATCTATTTGCTGGGGCTTGCGACGGCGATGGGTGGCCGACTCGCGACGCTCGATCGCCACATCCCGCTCGGTGCGGTCGTCGGCGCGACGCCCGACGCGCTCGTGGTCTTAGGTCCGGCGGATTCCGAATGAGGACGTGTGCCGCGTTCAGACGAACGCGGCGACCGGCGGGCACGAGCACATCAAATTGCGATCGCCGTACGGGTTGTCGATTCGGCCGACGCTCGGCCAGAACTTGACCGCGCGGACAAATGGCAACGGGAATGCCGCCTGCTCGCGCGTGTACGGATGCGGCCAGTCGTCCGCAGACACGGCACTGGCCGTATGGGGCGCGTTCTTCAGCACGTTGTCCGTTCGATCGGCGGTACCGTCGATCACCGCCTGAATCTCCCCGCGAATCGCGATCATCGCGTCGCAGAAGCGATCGAGCTCGTCCTGCGCTTCGCTTTCGGTCGGCTCGATCATCAACGTGCCGGCGACCGGAAACGACACCGTCGGCGCGTGAAATCCGTAGTCCATCAAACGCTTGGCGACATCAGTTTCGTCGATGCCGCTCGCCTGCTTCAGCGGCCGGAGATCGAAGATCATTTCGTGCGCGACGCGGCCGTTCGGACGCGTGTACAGCGCGGGATAGTACCGGTCGAGCCGCGATTTGATGTAGTTCGCGTTCAGAATCGCGTAGCGCGTCGCCTCCGTCATGCCGGTCTTGCCAAGCATGCGGATGTACGCGTACGAGATCAGCAGGATGCTTGCGCTGCTCCATGGCGCTGCTGCGATCGCGTGAATCGCCTGCTCCCCGCCCGTGGCGATCACCGGGTGCCCGGGCAGATACCGCGCGAGGTGCTTCGCGACGCCAATCGGCCCCATGCCCGGACCGCCGCCGCCGTGTGGAATGCTGAACGTCTTGTGCAGATTCAAGTGGCACACGTCGGCGCCGATCGTCGCCGGGCTCGTGAGACCCACCTGGGCGTTCATGTTCGCCCCGTCCATGTACACCTGCCCGCCGTGCTCGTGCACGATCGCGCAGATGTCCTGAATGCTCTCCTCGAATACGCCGTGCGTCGACGGGTACGTCACCATCAACGCCGACAACCGCTTGGCGTGCGCCGCCGCCTTGGCGCGGAGGTCCTCGACGTCGATGTTGCCGTCCTTCGTGCTCGAGACGACGACGACGCGCATGCCGGCCATGACGGCGCTGGCAGGATTGGTGCCGTGCGCGGATGCCGGGATCAGTACGACGTCGCGCTCGGTTTCGCCGCGCTCGCGGTGATAGGCCCGGATGACCATCAGGCCGGCAAACTCCCCCTGCGCGCCGGAATTCGGCTGCAGCGACACGGCGGCGAAGCCCGTGATCTCGCACAAGGCCGCCTCGAGCTCGCGGAAGATCTGCTGATAGCCCTGCGCCTGATCCACCGGGACGAACGGATGCAGCGCGGAGAACTCGGGCCAGGTGATCGGCAGCATCTCGGAGGCCGCATTCAGCTTCATCGTGCAGGATCCGAGCGGGATCATCGACGTGTCCAGGCCGACGTCCTTGCGTTCGAGGCTGCGGATGTAGCGCATCATCTGCGTTTCCGAGTGATGCGTGTTGAAGACCGGGTGCGTGAGGAACGGCGTGGTGCGTGCGAGGCTTTTCGGGTAACCGATCGCGAGGCCGTCCGGCGAACGGTCGATCGTCGTGCTCCGCCGGTTGACCCCGGCCCCCGCTGCAAACGCGTTCACGATCGCGTCGACATCGTCGAGATCCGTTGTCTCGTCGAGTGCCACGTTGATCGTGCCGTCGGCGCGGTACCGGAAATTGAGGCCGGCGCTCAGCGCCGCCTGGCGCACGCGTTCGGCGGCGCCGTCCGGGACCTCCAGGCGCAGAGTGTCGAAGTATTCGTCGTTCAGCTGCCGGACGCCGAGCGCCTTCAGCTCGCGTTCGAGCAGGACCGCACTGGCGTGAACACGACGCGCGATCGCCGTGAGGCCTTTCGGTCCGTGATAGACGGCATAGAAGCCGGCGATGTTGGCCAGCAGCGCCTGCGCCGTGCAGATGTTGGACGTCGCTTTCTCGCGGCGGATGTGCTGCTCGCGCGTTTGCAGCGCCATGCGATACGCGGGGTTGCCCTGCGCGTCCACCGACACGCCGATAATGCGGCCGGGTGCCTGTCGCACGTGCGCTTCGTCCGTCGCGAAGAAGGCGGCGTGCGGACCGCCGTAGCCGAGCGGGACGCCAAAGCGCTGCGAGCTGCCGAACACGACATCGGCGCCGAGCTCCCCCGGCGGCGCGAGCAGCGTGAGGCCGAGCAGATCGCTTGCGACCGCGACCAGGACGCCCGATCGCCTGGCGCTGGCGATGAATTCGCGCAGATCGAGCACGCGCCCGGCTTCGTCGGGTGTTTGCGCGACCGCACCGAACGTGCGGTCGGTGAACACCGCGCTCTTCGGATCGCCGATTACCAGTTCGATCCCGAGCGGCTCGGCCCGCGCCCGCAGGACGTCGATCGTCTGCGGGAAACAGGAGTCGGCCACGAAGCACTGCGGCGGCCCGACCGCATCGGGCTTCTTGCTGACGCGGTGCAGCATCGTCATGGCTTCGGCGGCGGCGGTCGCCTCGTCGAGCAGCGACGCATTGGCGACCTGCATACCGGTGAGATCGCGCACCATCGTTTGAAAATTGAGCAGCCCTTCGAGGCGCCCCTGCGCGATCTCCGCCTGGTATGGCGTGTACGGGGTATACCAGCCCGGGTTTTCGAGCACGTTGCGCACGATCACGCTTGGCGTGATCGTGTCGTAGTAACCAAGGCCGATGAAGGACTTGAGGAGCTGGTTGCGGCGGCCGATCTGCCGCAGCTCGCGCAGGAACTGATACTCGCTGTGCCCTTCGGCAAGATTGAGCGGCGTCGTGAGCCGGATCCGCGCAGGAATGGCTTCGTCGATCAGCGCCTCCAGCGAGGGTGCGCGGACGACTTTGAGCATCGCGTCGCGTTCCGTGTCGTCTGGGCCGATGTGGCGGGTTTGGAATGATTCGCGGTCGAAGATCATCGTCTGGGCTACTGGCTGAAACGTGCGGTCTAAAGATCTGCGCTACTTGATGAGATCCTGATATTGAGCGGCATCGAGGAGCGCGTCGGCTTCGGCCGGTTGCGTGAGCTTGATGACCACCATCCAGCTCGCATGTGGATCGGCGTTGACCGTCTCCGGCTTGTCCTTCAGCGCGGTGTTCACTTCGACGATCTCGCCGGTGACCGGCGAGTACAGCTCGGACACGGCCTTCACCGATTCAATGGTGCCGAAGGACTGGCCTTGTTTCAGCTTGGCGCCGACCTCAGGGAGCTCGACATAGACGACGTCTCCGAGCTGCTGCTGGGCGTAGTCCGTGATGCCGACCTTGCCGCGCTCGCCCGACAGGTCCATCCACTCGTGGTCTTTCGTGTACTTGAAGCCAGCTGGATACGCCATCGTTGCTCCTGAACGCCGGGTCCAAAAGGCCCCGGCCTACGTCGAATCGCCTGGTCCAACAGGACCCGGCCTACCCCGGTATCGCCGGGTCCCAAAAAGCCCCGGCTCAACTCGAATCGCCGGTCCAAAAAGAGTCGGCCCTGCCGCGTCGCGGGCCTACGTCTTGCGTTTATAGAACGGCATCGCGACGATGCGCGCGCGGGTGCGCCGGCCGCGAATGTCGACGTCGAACTCGTTGCCGACCGCCGCATGCGGCGCCGGCAGATAGCCCATCCCGATCGATTTCTTCAGATACGGCGTTTGCGTCCCACTCGTGACGACGCCGACCTTCTCACCGCCGATGTAGGCATCGTACCCATGGCGTGCGATGCCACGGTCCAGCATCTCGAAGCCGACGATCTTGCGCGTCACACCCGCGGCCTTCTGTGCCCGGAGTGCGGCAGCGCCGCTGAAGTCGTCCTTCTTCCAGCCGACGATCCAACCGAGATCCGCCTCGAGTGCTGTCGTCGTGTTGTCGATGTCGTTCCCGTGAAGCCGCATGCCGGCTTCGAGCCGCAGCGTATCGCGCGCGCCGAGGCCGCAGGGGACGATCCCTTCCGCGGCACCCGCCTGCAGGAGCGCGAGCCACACCTTGTCGGCAGACTGCGGCGGCACGAAGATTTCGAAGCCATCCTCGCCGGTGTAGCCGGTGCGGGAAACGGTGGCGCGAACGTTCGCGACCTCTCCGTGCGCGAACCAGTAGTACTTGATGTCGGCGAGGTCCAGACTCGTGAGCGCCTGGAGAATGCCCTGCGCGGCGGGCCCTTGAATCGCAATGAGCGCGTAGCGGGAGCTGGCGTCGACGGCGACGGCGTCGCCGGCCGGCTTGATCTCTTCGGCGATCCACGCGTAGTCGGTTGCGATGTTCCCGGCGTTGACGACCAGCATGAAATGCGAGGGCCCCTGGCGGTAAACGAGCAGGTCGTCCACGAAGGTACCTTGGGGCGTGAGCAGGCCCGAGTACTGCGCCTGCCCTACTGTGAGCTTCGACGCATCGTTGGACGAAATGCGCTGCACGGCCGCAAGAGCATCCTTGCCGGCGATTTCGATCTCGCCCATGTGGCTCACGTCGAACAGCCCGGCGCGCTCGCGCACGGCCAGGTGTTCGGAGACGATGCCCGCGTACTCGACGGGCATGTCCCATCCGCTGAACGGCACCATGCGGGCGCCCGACGCGCGATGGCGCGCGTTGAGCGGGGTCTTTTTGAGCGCGACGGTAGTCTGGTCCATGTGGGAGCGTTCGCGTGACCGTGAACAAGTAACGGTACTATGCGCGTTCGCGGATGGTCAAGGCAGGCAGACCGCGCGCAGGCAGAGCGCGCGCGGAGGCAGACCGCGCGTGGAGGCAGAGCGCGCACAGACCGCGCCGCGCGCGAGCCAGACTGGCGGAGAAATGCCGAGGCGCGCCCGCGCGCGCCTCGGCCACTGGATTGGCGGCTTACATTCGCCGGACGTGCCAACCCGAGGCCAGGCCCCAGCCCACCAGCGCGCCGCCGACGCTGCTGGTGACGGCGATCGCCGCTCCGAATGCCAGAGCGATCGGAAACAGCGTGCCTGGCCCTTTCGCGAACAGGACGATCGTCATCGCCACGATGGCGCCCGCCGCGATATTGCAGCCACGAGCGACGGCTCCATGGCGATTTATGGAGGCGCTGAAGCCGGCGATGACGCCCACGATCAGCAGGATGGCAGCCGTGAACGCCACCGCTCGGCCGGCATTCAGGAACCAGGGCGTCGACGTGCCAGCCGGATCGAACCAGTGCCATGCCTCGACCTCGATCGCGTGAGCCACGAGAAAGGTCATTCCGCCGGCGACGATGTGCCTCCATCCGATCACACTTCACCCCCGTTTTCTACAGTGGACGTGAGCGCTCACATCTTCCCGAATCCGCCAGATCCGAAGCTCCCTCGCAGGAAGCAACGGAAGACTTGTTCGTTGCAGTAGTCGCACGTCCAACTCCTCCAGATTTTCCACCACGAGCTCGCGTCGCAGCCGGCCTTTGAGTAGCAGCGATCGTGGTCGTCGCAGCAGTACCGGAGGATCGTTCCATCCAGCCAATGAAGATCGTCGCAGCCGGCTTCGTCGGCCAGGACGGTCGGTGCGAAGAACTGGAGGACAGGATTGGGCGGCCTCCGCACGCGGGCGACAAAGCGCTGTGTGTCGATCAGAGTCTTGAAATGATGGAACGCGATCACTTGAAGATTCATCCAGGCCATATCGGGCGTGAACGGCCAGCCGCCATAGTCGGCGCGAAGGTGCTCTGGGCCGATGAAGCCCGAGGTGTTCAGACCGGGCAGACTCCAGACGAACAGTTGTGACGGGGCATACCAATAGGCGACACCCGCTTCGGCGCCGGCGCGGGCAGTGAGTGTGGCGGCGAGCGCTTCGCCATCCGCGAAGCGTCCGGGCAGCGCCTCGTGATGCGAGACAAACTTGCGGACGGTCTTCGCCGAGAGGCCTCCGGCCCATTCGGTTTGAAGCGCCAGGATCTCTCGCCCGGCATCTCGCGGTGCCGCGCCTTTTGGCCGCATCATGCCGTTCTGCCACTCCAGCTGTGTGCGACCCGGAGCCACGCGGTCTTTCCACAGGTGATACGCCTGCTGATTCGCCCAGTCGAGCGTTGGCTGGACGCCCGGATCGCCGGCCACCTGCAAGACACTGCCGGATGCGTGAATATATCGGAGCTGCACGTGGACGCCATCTGCGCGATCGACCTTGAAGCGACCGACCTCGTTACCCGCGAGGTCCGTCAGCACGGTACTGAACGCCCCGTACGATCCGCGCTCCGCCGTGGCGGTGAGGTCGGCGAATCGTGTTGTCTGGCGGGTCGTCTGGCTCTCCAGCCAGTAATACGTCGCGCCTTTCTGGCCCGGTGGGACGGCAAGCTGGCTCGGAGCGATCACTTGCACGGGCTGGTTGCCGCGAGCGGCGGCCAGAGCGGCCCGTACTGAAAATGTGCCCACCATCACGATCCCGCACGCCGCGACTGTCATCATCAGGTTGCGGTGACGAACTGCCATACCGGCCTCCTTGCGGGTGTATTGACCCGCCTGGAGCAGACCCGCGACCTCGCAGCAACACTGCCCTATCTCGTCCGCTCGTTCGCCGGAGATGCCCGGCGTGCGCGGCGCAGATTGCGCCGCAATTGTCTATCCGACCAGCTCGCTTTCCCTGACCGAAGCGTGCGGCGGCGCCAGGTCTCCCGACACCGCCCCGCCATCGGCGTCGTATCGTAAATACGCCTGCAGCGTGTGATAGCTGATGCCCAACACCCGGCAGGCTTCACGCTTGTTCCCCTCGCACCGATCGAGGGTCAAGCGCGCATAGCGGCTTCCCCACGCGCGCATCGTGTCGTTGCGCGCCAGCGATGGCAGCACTGCCGCCGCATAGTCGCCGCGCACCGCCGGCGGCAAATCGTCGAGCTCGATGACGTCGGATTCCGCCAGCGCGATCTCGCGCTCCATCAGCCGTTCCAACTCGCGCACATTGCCCGGCCACTCGTATGTCGCCAGCGCGGCCGCCGCCGCCGCCGACAGCCGAAGCGGCCTCGTCGCGCGGTGCTGGTCGAGAAAGTAGTGTGCAAGCTCCCGCACATCGTCTCGCCGCTCGCGCAGCGCGGGAACGCGCACGTCGACGCCGCTCAGGCGGTAAAAAAGGTCGGGACGGAACCGGCGTCGCGCGACCAGGCCGGCCAGGCTTCGATTGGTCGCCGCGATGATGCGGATGTCGACCTTATGAAGGCCGTTGGCGCCAACGCGCTCCACGGCGAGATCCTGAATCGCGCGGAGCAGTTTTGCCTGCGCCGACATCGACAGGTCCGACACCTCGTCGAGAAACAGGGTGCCGCCATCTGCGGACTCGAACTTCCCGCGTCGCCCGCGAACGCCGGTGGCGGTTCGGTCCTCGATGCCGAACAGCTCGGCCTCCAACAGCGTTTCGACGAGGGCGGCACAGTTGATCGCCACGAAGGGGCCGTTTTTCCGGCGGCTCAACTCGTGAATCTGACGCGCTACCAGCTCCTTGCCGACGCCGCTTTCGCCGTCGAGGAGCACGGTGAAATCGGTAACCGCGACGCGCGCGATCGTCTCGCGCAGCGCCAACATCGCCGGTGCGGAGCCGATCAAGGGCGATGACTCGTCGTGCCTCGGTCGGCCGTTGGGCAGCAGGCCGGCGCGGGCCAGCTGCGTCCGGCCGCGCTCGATTTCCAGAATGAACGCACCCATCTGCGCTGCGAGCGCGAGGATCTGAAAATCCCAGTCGCCAAGGCGGCAGCCTGGATCGAATGTCGCCTCCAGGACGTGCGGCGTCGCGCCGTCGCTGCCCGGGACTTCGAGTGCAATGGACTCCGCTCCCGCCGTTCCGTCCGCGGCCATCGCCCACCGGTTGCCTGCATTCCGAAGGTGGACCGATCGTACGGGCACAATCCGCCGCAGCACTTCTTCGAACGCGCCGCGCATCAGCAGCAGGTCGGTGCGCCGATCGAGGACGCGGGTGACCGCGCTGAGCAAATCGCCGATCGCCCGGCGACGATCGCGTTGGCGCGGAATGAAAGACGTCTGCGGAATCGCCGGACGTGGAGCAATCGCCGTCATCGTGCGGGCCCTCCTCGATGTGGCCGAACCGAAACCAAATCGAGTGCCAGGGTCGGGCGACACACAATGCCCGGAAAAATGCGCCGATGGACCAGAATCACCGGTCATCTCACACGACCTGCGGGGTAGCATCTGCCCGAAAACCGGTTCCCGGGCGCTTCTCGCCGCCCTGAGTCCGGGGGCCATCGCCGTTGTCGTCCGAGTACCACGCGAGAGCGCGATCGAAGCCGATGGCCCCGCGGTACGAGACGGAGGAAGGGCGGACGCTTGCGACCGCCGAACGCAGCACGCGGCCGCGCACGGCCGTTTTGTTCCTCGAGGTTTCCATCATCAACTCCACGGCGGTGCCGGGCAACAAACGGTGTGCGGTCTCGATGAGGGCGCCTCCATCGGACACATCGATCACGAGAGCGTGATGCCCGGGGCGGATTCGCAGCGCGACGATACCGTGATCTTCGACGCGGCTGCGGCGGGATGCGTGACGTCGGTCTGCAATGCGATCGGTCATAACGGATTCCACCGCCGGTTTCGAGGGTCGTACTTCAGGGCTCGTACTTTCCCGGTCTGACCGTACGCCCGAATCACATACTGCGCGCCGCTGCGCCCGCGGACATACACACTTCCGGAAGATGAAGTGCCGAGCGCGGAGAAGGACAGCAGGTTGCTGGAGCCAAGCTTCAGGGGATCGCCGTCGGTCGGGGATCCGGATTCCACTGGCGGCAGACCTGCGGGCACCTCGAAGGCGACGCCCGCAAAGTTGTCGCGCAGACGTTCAACCGGCATCAGGAGTGGATCGGTGCCCTCCTGAATGTCGCGCGTCCGCACGCCGTCGCCGTTCCCGTCGGTATAGACGGCGTAGCTGTCGCCCTGCCCGTCCTGGGTGAAGCGCACCGCCACGTCGGCTGACCGGACGACCGCCTCCATCCTCGCGCGCGCCAGCCTGGTGGTGAGATATCGGACGGCGCCGGCGGTGCGGTACTCGTCAATCGCGGTCAACACCTGGGGGACCGCCATCCCGCTCAGCGTGACGATCAATCCGCTGACGAACGTGAGTTCGATGAGCGAATATCCGCGTGACGAACGGTTCACGGACATGGCACGTTCAGCAAGAAGCGGCTCGGACGACACGCCGCCGAGCCGCCGCTTGTGTTTACTGCTGCGGCGCGTGATCCGACTTCGCGGCGCCGACACTGATCTGCGGCTTCAGCTTGAGAAAGTTCTTCTCCCCCACGCCGCGGACGTTCATCAGCTCCTCGATTTTCTTGAAAGGGCCGTTCTTCTGGCGGTGCTCTATGATGCGCGCGGCGGTCTTGGCGCCGATGCCCGGCAGCGCTTCCAGGTCGGTGGCCGACGCCGTGTTGATGTTGATGATTGAGGTGACGGGTGGCTTGGCGGCGCTGCGCGCGGCGCTCCTGCTTTGCGCGGCGTGTGCAGCGAACGGCTGCGAGACGAGAAGACCAGTGACGGCGACGATCGACAACAGCGTGCGGAACATACCATCCTCCTTTGAGTGAGGACCCCGCCGGCGCCCCGAGGTGTACGGGGAGGTCGGGCCCAGCGCATTTAGAGGTGAACCGGCCAGGGTCGCCGCCATGCAGGGCAAGGCGCGCGCCGACTGCCGCAGTCGGCTATCGTCTTCGCAACCCACAGCGAAATGGCGGGATGCGGCAGGCGTCTGCGCGTGCCCTCGCGAACGCGTTCGCGGACCGTCGCAAAGCGACGCCGTGAGTTGCTGTGCCGCGCGGTGGAATCAGCGTATCAGGCCTCCCTCGCAGGCGATTTCGACGAAGGTGCGAGGCGCTCTCGCGTTGCCGCGCTGCGACGTGCGTTGCCGGCCTGATGGTGATGCTGCAGGGCGGGCTTTGGGGAGCGTTCGGGGCTGTGCCCCGGCGCCCCGGCTTATTCTCGCAGCGCCGTCGTCGGATCGAGCGCCGCCGCACGCCGCGCGGGCACCCACGACGACATCGCCGCGATCGCGAAGAACACGGCGGCCATCGCACCGAATGTCAGCGGGTCGGTGGCCTTGACGCCCACGAGCATCGTCGTCATGAGCTGCGTGAGCCCGAGCGCCGCGACGACGCCGACGACGATCCCGGCCGCGCTCAGCCGGAGTCCCTGCCCCACGACGAGCCCGAGAATCCTGCCGGGTGCGGCGCCGAGCGCCATGCGGACACCGATCTCCGCGGTTCGCTGGCGCACGACCGTCGAGAGCACGCCGTAGAGGCCGACCGCCACGAGCACCGCCGCAATGATCGCGAAGACGGCGATCAGCATCAGCGTGAAGCGTGTATGCGCCTGCGCACGGGCGACGAGCGTGTCCATCGTCGCCACGTCGGCGAGCAGCAGCGTCGGATCGATTTTCGCGAGCTCGGCGCGCACTTGCGCAGCGTACGGCGCGGGATCGCCGGCCGTTCGCACTGCCCACTTGCGTGCCGCGAACCCGATGAAGCCGTCGGCGAAAAAGACCTCTTCGCGTCCGGGATCCGCCAGCGACATCAGACGTTGATGCGGAATGACGCCGATGATCTGGACGAACTCCGGCTCCGGTGTCCGCACGCGGATCAGGATGCGTTTCCCGACCGCCGATTGATGCGGAAACGCCTTCTCCGCCAGCATCTGATCCACGACGACGACGTTGCGTGCCGGATCGTTGTCCGCATCAGTGAACGTGTGCCCGTCGAGGAGGGGAATGCGAAGCGCCTCGAAGTAACCCGGCCGCACGACCTGCCATTCGACCGCCTGATACTTGCTGTTGTCGGCCAGCGCGTCCTCGGTGCCCCACCGGATCGTGCTGAAATCGCCGGCGAGCGGAAACGGAAAGGACGCCGTGACGTTCTGCACGCCAGGAATCGCGTGCAGGCGCTCCTGAATCTGTCGCGTGTTCGCGTCGCGCTGCGCCGGTGGGCCTGGACGGCCGCCAAGGAGCTGAAACGTCAGCAGGTTCGTCGTGTCGTACCCGGGATTGATCCGCTGCAGCTCGAGAAAGCTGCGGAACATCAACCCCGATCCGATCAGCAGGACGAAGCACAGCGCCACCTCCGAGACGACCACGAGGTTGCGCAGCACGCCGCCGCGGCCGAGTCCGGCGGTGCGGCTGCTGCCCCGCAGCACGCTCATCAACTCGAGCCGGAAGGCGCCCCATGCCGGCGTCAGCCCGAAGAGTGCGACGGCTGCCAGGGAGATCGCCGCTGTGAACGCGAGGACCGTGGGATCGATCGCGATCGCGCCGAGCCGCGGCAGGTTCGCCGGCGCCAGCGCCAGCAGCTCCCGGATCCCGGCCCACGCGAGGGCGATGCCGATCGCCGCGCCCAGGGCCGTGAGCAACACAGCTTCGGCCAGCATCTGCTGCACGATGCGCCATCGTCCCGCGCCGAGCGCAGACCGCACCGCCAGTTCGGATCGGCGCAGCGAGCCGCGCACGAGGAGCAGATTCGTCACATTCGCGCAGGCGATCAGCAGGAGGAAGATCGCGGCGCCCATCAGCGCGAGAATCGCCGGCCGGACTTCCTGGACCAGCGCGGTGTGCATCGGCTCGACGCGCTCGTAGAAGCGCGCCGTCGCGTAGAGCGGGAAGCTCTTGCGGATCTCGCGTGCCGCCGACTCCACTTCGTCCTGCGCGCGCGCCAGCGAGACGCCGTCTTTCAACCGGCCGATCGGCCGGAGGAAGTACCCGTTGCGATTGGCGTTGTCGTAGGTGAGGCGCTGCGCCGTCCAGACATCGGGCGTTGCTTCCATGTTATCGGCGGGCCGGAACAGCAGCTGGAAGCCGGGCGCCAGGATGCCGACGACGCGTTGGAGGCGCGGACCACCGCCGGGGAGATCTTTGCCGACGATCGCCGGATCACCGCCAAAGCGGCGCTGCCAGTATTCGTAGCTGAGGATCGCCATCGTCGGCACCTGGGGCGCCTGGGCCTGCGTGCCGGCGACTTGTGGGAGCTGCGGCGGCGGGATGCCATCGTCGGCGTCGAAGTCGCGGCCGCGCAGAATGGTCGCGCCCATCACATGAAAGAAGTTCGTCGTCACGCGCGCGAGTCGGACTTGCTCAGGCGTCCCGTCGGGCGCCGGGATGATCTGGCGGCCGGTGCTCACGGCGGCCATGTCCTCGAACGCCGCCTTCGAACCGTTACGGATGTCGGTGTAGTTTTCCCCCGAGATCGGCATCCCGATGTCGTTCCGGGCGCGAAGGTCTGCGTACAGCACGACGAGCCGGTCGGGGTCTTTGTATGGGAGAGGCCGGAACAGGACGGCGTTGGCCACGCTGAAGATCGCCGTGCTCGCGCCAATGCCGAGCGCGATGGTCAGCGCGGCGGCGACCGTGAACACCGGGCTCCGCCGAAGGGCACGCGCCGCGAACGCCAGGTCGCGCAACATGGTCGGTCCTTTCGAATCGGAAACGGACGCGCCCCGTTAGACCCCGCGACGGTGCGTTTGGCCGCGGCTCGTTAGACGGCGCCCCCACGCGTTCGGTTGATCCCGATGGAGACCTGACGACGGTGTGCGCATGATATACCGATCCACCAGAACGGCGGCTGCGTGTCGACCTGGATCAAAACGAGGCAAGGACTGGAAGCGGCTGCCGGGGACACTGCGGGCATCTTACGTTGGGCCGCAACGGCTCGAACAAGGCCGTGGGTCACAATTTGGACTTGACACCGGTCTATTACTATCACAATGTATTAATAATCATGTTGGGTGAATTCGAATACCTGCTGCTCTCCGCAGCCGCTCGCCTTGGAGACGATGCCTACGGCGCCGCGATTCGGCAGGACATCGAGCGTTCCACGGGCCGGCCGTGCTCCGTGGGGGCGTTGTACACGACCCTTGATCGCCTCGAGGACAAGGGCTTGATCGACACCTGGATGGGCGACGCCACCCCGCAGCGCGGCGGTCGGCCCAAACGGATCGTGCGCGTCACGGCCGCGGGCCGGAGGGCGGCGGCCGACTTCTACCGTGCCATCACGCGCGCGAGCGCCGGCGTCTCGTGGGAGACGACCCCGCGACGGAGCCGGTCATGAATGGTGTCAGTTGGCGGTTGGTGGATCGGGTGGCGCGCCTTCTGGACGATGACGACCGCGACGCGGTTCGTGGCGATCAGGCGGAGCTCGGCGCGTCCGCTGGAATGGCGCTGCGCGAGGTGCTCGGGCTGGTCGCGAGGCGTCAGACCGCCCTCTGGAAAGACTGGCGTCCGTGGCTGACGCTCGTCGGATTCGTTCTCCCGGTTGGCGTGCTGCTGACGTTTGTTGCCGATGGACTGGGCCGCGCCTACGATCTCTATTTCTGGATTTTCAGGAACCACGCCGACATCGATTCCGGAATCCTCAGCGAAATCGGACTCACCATTCCTCATGGCATTGCGTTCCTGGTGACCCGCTCGCTGCTCCTCGCGTGCGTCTCGTGGATCAGCGGCTTCGTCCTCGGCTCTATCGCGCGCAGGACCGTGTGGATCAACGGTGCGCTGGTCGGTCTGCTGTTGCTGGCCGCCGCCCTTCCCCTCGGATCACAGCCGTATCAATACGACGTCAACGGCGGGATCTTTTCGCTGCGATTCTATCGAGCGATCTTTCCGGTTCTACGGCTCTCGCTGCTGGTCATTCTTCCGGCCTTCTGCGGCATCCGCTTGGGACTCGCGCGAATCCTGCGTCCGTCCATCCAGGCGCTGTTGTGGATCGCCGCGATTGTCACGGCGCTGGCGGCCCCGATCGGCTTCTCACTGCCGTTTCCACGCAGCTCGCCGATGCAGCTGCTGTTGCTTGCGGCGTACCTGCCCGTTGCGTGTATAACAGCGATCGCGATTTCGCGCTGGCGGGAGAAGGCTGTCGCGGTTTAGAGCGGCCGCCGATTCGCTCGGCTAAAGCCTTCGCGCTACGCCCCGCGTTCGGCCGCCGATCGATTGTGAGGGACTGCCGGATGAGAGGACCAAACATGAGACGTTGCTTCACAGGAATCTCCTTGACCCTGGCGCTGGCGGCCGGATCGGCATTCCTGCGCCAGACCGCGTCGGCTGACGTCGCCGCGGTCAGCGCGCGCCCAGCTGCGCCGACCTTCACGCTGCACGACGCGAACGGGGCGACGATCAACCTCGCCGATTACAAAGGCAAGGTCGTGCTGCTCGACTTTTGGGCGACGTGGTGCACGGGATGCAAGCTCGAAATTCCCTGGTACATCGAATTCCAGGAGAAATATTCGGGCCGCGGTCTGGCGTCCATCGGCGTGGCGATGGACGATGAAGGCTGGCGGAAAGTGAAGCCGTATCTCGTCGAGCATCCGATCAACTACCCCATCGTCATCGGCGATGCGGCGTTCGGCCGGCGCTTTGGCATCACTGCGCTACCCGTCACTTTATTGATCGACCGCGAGGGGCGGATCGCCGACTCGCATTCCGGCGTCGTGGTGAAGGACGCGTGGGAGCAGGAAATCCAGGCGCTCCTCGCGGAGCCATCCAAATGAGCCGGCGGCGTTTGGCGCTCGGCTAAAGCCTTCGCGCTACAACTACGGCTAAAGCCTTCGCGCTACAGCTAAACCCTTCGCGTTTCGCGCGAGGGCCTGGCGATCTTTCTTCTCTGCGCTTTCTGCGATCTCGGCGTTGAACGTACCTGATCAAGCCGGTGCGGTCGATTCGCCTCTGCACCAGGCGAGCGTGTGCCGGAGGCCCTCTTCGAGCGGCACGATTGGCGTGTAGCCGAGCAGCGTTTTCGCCTTGGTGATGTCCGCCTGCGAATCTCTCACGTCGCCGGCGCGCTCGTCCTTGTAGATCGGCTGCAGCTGGGTGCCGACGATGCCGTTCATGACGCGCGCAAGCTCGTTGAGCGAGATGCGTCCGCCGGTCGCGACATTGATCACCTGGCCCGCCACACCAGGCGCTTCGCAGGCGCGCAACACGCCGTCCACGACGTTGGCCACGTACGTGAAGTCGCGTGTCTGTTCGCCGTCTCCATAAATGATCGGCTGACGGCCTTCGAGCAGCGCCGTGGCGAACAGCGAGATGACGCCGGAGTATGGCGATCCCGGATCCTGCCGCGGCCCGAACACATTGAAGTATCGCGTCGTCACGGTCTCGAAGCCGTAGAGGCGCGTGAACATCTGCGCGTACTGTTCCGCGACCAGCTTCTGCAGCGCATAAGGCGAGAGCGGACTCGGCGCCATGTCTTCCTGCTTCGGAAGCGTGGGCGTGTTGCCGTACGCCGACGAAGATCCAGCGTAGACGAGGCGTTTGACGCCCGCGTCGCGTGCGGCGACGAGCACGTTGACCGACGCGTCGATGTTGGCGCGGTTGGACGTGATGGGATCCTTCACCGAACGCGGCACCGACGGAATGGCCGCCTGGTGCAGGACGTAGTCCATCCCCTCGACCGCACGCTGGGCGACCGCGAAGTCGGCGAGGTCGCCTTCGATGAAGTCGACGTGGGGAACGTGCTCGAGGTTGCGGCGCTTGCCAGTAATCAAGCTGTCGACGACGCGCACGGCGTGGCCCCGGCGAGCGAGCTCCTCCGCAAGATGCGAACCGATGAAGCCGGCGCCGCCGGTCACGAGGTAAGAAGCCATAGTGTCGAGGTCGAGTGCAAGAGCCGAGCCCGATGCCGTTCGGCTCGAACATCCGGGATGACAACCGCTCGCTATTGGGGAAAACCGGCCCGCGGGAGGCCCGGCGTCACCTTCAGCGCGTTCTTATAGTAAAGCTTTTGCAAGACGGCGTCAGGCAACCCGATGCCGTACAACTTCCAGAAGGCGTGATAGTCGCGGTAATAGTCGAAATACTCGTCGTTCGTTTCGAACACCCGCCAGTAGTACGGGTACTCGTCCGGCTGATAGCTGTCCTTGCCGAACAGAATCCGATCCTGGTATTTGACGAAGAACTCGTGAGCCGCACGCGGCTGGCGGCCGAAGTCGTACAACACGGCGGCCACGTCGTAGTAGACGTTCGGATTCTCGTCGAGCAGCGTGCCGGCGCGCGCGAGGTCGCTGGCATGCCATCCGAAATGCGCGAGGATATACCTCGTGTTCGGGTGCCGCTTGACCATGTTGTTGCGCTCGGTCATCAACTCCTCGAAACGCACGCCGTTCTGATGGCGTCGATCGGCATAGAGCGCCAGCTCGAGCCAGCGCTCGTTCTGGTAGTCGAGCGGCTCGAAAAACGCGGGCGGTTCGGCCACGTGAATCAGCACCGGGATGTTCAGCCGGGCGCAGGTGTCCCACACGGCGTCCAGCTCGGGGTCGTCGACATGCAGACGGCTGCCGTCGGCTTTCTTCACGAACATGCCGAGGTCCTTGAAGATCTTCAACCCGACCGCGCCGGCCTTGACGTCGTCTTCCAGTTGTTTGGCCGCCTTCGCGCCGTAGCCGGGACCCACCGGGCTCCGGAAATCGAGGTTCGCGAACAGCACCATGCGGTCCTTGTGCGTGCTCGTGCGGATCGCGTCGACGCCCTGATGGAGCCGATCGCCGAAGCTGCCGCTCAGGTTCACGAGCAGCTTCAGGTTGAGTGCGTCCATCGCCGCGACGACCTTGTCGAACTGACCGGCAGGCATCGGCGTCGGCTGATGGCTGTGAATGTCAATCACGGGAAACTTCGCGCGCGGGACGAGATGCTGCGGTGTGACCAGCGTCGACTTCGGCTTGTAGTCGATGATGCTTGGCGGCGGGAGCTCGGGCTTGCGCCCTTCGGCGGGCCGCGGGCGGATCTGTCCCGGCGCCTGCGTCTGGCCAGCCGCCATCGCAAGCGGCACGAGCAGCGTGACCGCCATGAGCACGAGCGCACGTTTCATAGGGTTCAGCAAGAATTCGCAGTGAGCCGTAAGCCGAATTCTGTTCCACCGGCGTCCGCTTGCGCGGGCGCCGGCAGATGACGACCATTCCTCTAGCCCCGCCATCGCTGGCGGGATCGAGCAACCTACCCGGAGGCTTCGGACGGGCCGTCCTGTAGCGCCTCCCTATTTGGTCTTGCTCCGTGCGGGGTTTTGCCTGCCACCCGTGTTACCACGAGCGCGGTGCGCTCTTACCGCACCTTTTCACCCTTACCCTTCGACTCGCGGTCCGCTCGAGCGTCCCGCTCGCTCAGGGCAGGCCCGCGCATCAATCGAGTGGCCTGTCTTGAGCGAGCGGTCGGCGAGAGCCGACCGCGAGTCGAAAGGCGGTATATTTTCTGTGCCACTGTCCTTCAAGTCACCCTGACCGGGCGTTACCCGGCGCACTGCCCTGCGGAGTTCGGACTTTCCTCCCGCTTTCGCGCCTTGCGGCGCGTCGGCCGACGGTCGTCTGGCTCACTGCGAACCTTCATTGTACACGGCGATTCACTGAACCTGTGCCGGGCCGGCGGCGTCTTGCTCCTTTGACAGGCCCGTGATGCGACGATGTATGGACACGTGGATCGCCTGGCCGGCACCGTCGTAGGCGAGGAGCCGAGCCTCGAACGGGAGTTCGAGGCTCGGCTCAACGAGTCGTCGACGCTCGCCGTTCGCGTGGCCTACGGCGTGCTCCACCATCGTCAGGATGCGGAAGACGTGGCGCAGGAAGCATTTGCCCGTGCGTATCGCCGCTTCGGACAGCTGCGCGACCGCGATCGTTTCCGCGCGTGGCTCGTCCGCATGACGTGGCGTCTGGCGATCGACCGGCGGCGAGCGGACCGGCGACGCTCGGCGCGCGAAGCGGCGCATGTAGAGACAGTGGCGCCGCTCACGGCGGCTGACGAGATGGAAGCGCGCGAACGGGCGGAGCGGCTGTGGCGTGCGATCGACGCCCTTCCCGACAAGCTGCGCGTCGTGATCGTCCTCGCGAACATCCACGAGCACGACATCGGCGAGGTGGCGCGCCTGCTCGCGCTGCCGCCAGGCACGGTCAAGTCGCGTCTGTTCCTGGCGCGGCAACGCTTGAAGGAGCTTTTGCAATGAGGGGCGAACGATTCGACGACCCGCTGGCCGACGCCAAGCTCGATGGCGAGATCCGGGCGCTGCTCGCAGTGGATCCTTCGCCGCAGTTTCGCGCGTCTGTGCGCATGCGGATCGCGAACGAACCGGCCACAGTCAGTCGACGAGGTCTCTGGTGGCTCGGCGCGGCGGCGATCGCGGCCGCTGCGGCAGTGACGGCCTTCATGGTCGTCGCGCCGTCGCGTCCAGTCCCGCCAATCTCGACGCTCGCCGCGCGCAGCTCCGTGCATCTCGCGCTGCCGGAATCGCCGAGGGCGCGAAGGCTGGCTTCGGACGCCGCGTCTTCGGAGGTCGTGTCCCCGGCTCGCAGGAACTCGTTGATGCAGCCCGGTCGCAGGCGGCCATCGGAACCAGAAATCCTGCTCGCGCCGAACGAGACGCGTGCGCTGCGTGCGCTGATCGCCGGCGTGCGCGAAGGACGCATCGATCTGACGCCGGTGTCGCAGGCCACGACGCCGGACGTGATGGAGCTCGAGCCGATTCGTGACCTCGTGATCCCACCGATTGTGATCACGCCTGTTGAAGGAGTGCAACCGTGACCAAGCCGCTGCAGATGATCGCGTTCGCCGCCGTGTTCGGACTCGTCGTCAGCGCCGCCGCGCGGGCGCAGGACAAGCCGGACAAGCCCGCCGGCGCAGTGACGCCGTTGAAATTGCAGATCGTTCTCTCGCGTTCTCACGGTGAGAAGAAGATCAGCAGCATGCCGTACACGCTGTCGATCGCTTCAGGTGCGACGCCGACCAGTGCGAATCTTCGGATGGGAGCAAAAATTCCGATTGCGTCGGCCGTGGGCCCAGAACCGACGGGACCGGAAGCCAAATCCGCGCACCCATTGAGTGTGTTCAATTATCAGGACGTCGGTACGAATATCGACTGCAACGCGCTAACGCTCGACAATGGCCGTTTCCGTGTCCAGATCATTGTGGACGATTCATCCGTGTATCCAGAGGAAGACGGAAAGCCCGGTGGCTCGAGCGGCCATCCGTCGTTTCGATCGTTTCGCGCGACGAACTCAATGGTGCTGAGGGACGGCCAGAGCGCGCAGTTCACGGCCGCGACGGACAAGCTGACAGGCGAGACGGTGCGCGTCGACGTGACGCTGACGGTCGTGAAGTGAGGGCCGAGGCGCTCGGCTAAAGCCTTCGCGCTACGTTCGGCAGTGAGGTCGGCAGACGCGTCCGTGGCCGGAGACGCTCGGCTCGAGCCCTCTCCAGAAGTGTGTAGCGCGAAGGCTTCAGCCGAGCGTTAGCCGTCCGCACCGAGGTCAGCAGACGCTCGGCTAAAAGCCTTTGCGCTACGTTCGGCGTTGAGGTCGGCAGACGCTTCGTTTGAGCCCTGTCAAACGGTGTAGCGCGAAGGCTTCAGCCGAGCGTTAGCCGTCGCTCTCCTGGGAGATCTGATATTGCTCGAGCTTCTTGTATAGGTTGCTGCGCGGCGTGTCGATGATCTCCGCCGTCTTCGAAATATTCCACCCGTTCTCGCGCAGCTTGCCGACGAGATACGCGCGCTCGGCCGTGTCCTTGAACTCGCGGAGCGTCCCGACGACCTTCGCCGGCTCACCGTCACCCGACGGCTTCGTCGCGGCAGGCACGCCCGGCGCCCGCCCGCCGCCCGGCAGGTCGGCCACGTCAATCGTGTCGCCGTTGGTCATGATGATCAGCCGCTCGACGGTGTTGCGCAGCTCCCGGATGTTTCCCTTCCAGCGGAACCGCTGCAGCGCCTCAATCGCCTGTGGCGACACGCGCTTCGGCCGTACGTTGTTCTCGCGGCTGAAATACTCCATGTAGTGCCGCACCAGCGCCGGCACATCGTCCGGGCGGTCGCGGAGCGGCGGCACGTAGATGGGAATCACGGCGAGGCGGAAGTAGAGATCCTCGCGGAAGTGGCCTTTCTCGATCTCCTCTTCCAGGTTCTTGTTGGTTGCGGCGATCACGCGCACGTCCACTTTGATCGTCCGCGCCGATCCCAAACGCTCGACTTCGCCTTCCTGCAGCACCCGCAGCACTTTGGCCTGCGTTTTCTGGCTCATGTCGCCGACTTCGTCGAGGAAGATCGTTCCGCGGTCGGCCTGCTCGAACTTGCCGACCTGCTTTTCGGTGGCGCCGGTGAACGAGCCCTTCTCGTGGCCGAAGAGCTCCGATTCGATCAGCTCCTCGGGAATCGCCGCGCAGTTCACCTGCACGAAGCGTTCGCGGCTGCGCAGGCTGTTGCGGTGAATCGTTCGCGCGACCAGCTCCTTGCCGACGCCGCTCTCACCCTGAATCAGCACGGTCGCGTTGGTGGGCGCTGCGCGACCGACGGCGGCCATCACGTTCTTCAGCGCCGCGCTGTCGCCGATCATCTGGTGGCGGACTTCGACCGCCTTCTTGAGCGTCCGATTCTCGTCGTGGAGCTGACGCTGCGCGAGCGCATTGCGCAGGATCACCAGGATGCGCTCGCTTGCGAACGGCTTCTCGATGAAATCGAACGCGCCCTTTTTCGTCGCTTCGACGGCGGTGCTGATCGTCCCGTGGCCGGAGACGACGACGATGGGCAGCGTGTCGTTGATCGAGCGAAGTCGCTCGAGCACCTCGAGGCCGTCCATGCCGGGCATTTTCACGTCGAGCAGCACGAGGTCGGGCGCCTCGCGCTCGACGAGCGCCAGTCCCTCCTGGCCCGTGGCGGCGCCGATGAACTCGTAGCCTTCGTATTCGAGCGTCATCTTCAACGAGTCGCGGATGGCCGACTCATCGTCGATGACCAGGATGCGTGCCCTCATCGATCCTCGACGCGCACGGTGATGAGCCTTCGCTGATCGAGGTCCGGCGCGTAGACGTAGAGGGTGAGAATGTCGCCGGTGTGCGACGACCGCGCCAGGCGATGGTAGTCGGCGGCGGTCTGGACCGGATGGCGATTCAGCTCGACGATCACCATCCCGCGCTCGATGCCGGCGTCGAACGACGAGGTCATCGCCTCGACGCGCGTGATCACGGCCCCTTTCATCCCTTTCGGCAGGTCCAGCCGCTCGAACGTCTGGCGATCGAGATCGCGCACGGTGAGGCCGAGCAACGTGTCCGGATCGAGTGTCCGCTCGGACGGGACCGGCGCGGTGGCGCCCGACCGTACGCTCGGACCGCCGCCGTCCCGCGCCGGACGCTCCGCCAGCTTCAGCGCGATGCTCTGCTCGCGCCCGTCGCGCAGCAGCTTCACGTGGGCGATCGAGCCTGGCGCCCGCGCGGAGATGTCTCGAATCAGCTCGTCGTCGTTCGCCACCGCCTGGCCGTCGAGCGCGGTGATGATGTCGTACGGACGCAGTCCGGCCCGGTCACCGGGGGAGCCGGCGGTGACATCTTGCACCAGGGCGCCGCGGTTGACCGTCAGCTCGAGGGAATGCTGGAGATCGGGATCGACGTCGCGCAGCGCGACCCCGATGTAGCCGCGCGCCACGCGGCCATGGGCGCGCAGCTGCGGAAGGATCGCCGCCGCGCTGTTGATCGGGACGGCGAAGCCGATGCTGCTCGCGCGCGAGCTGATCGCGGCGTTGATGCCGATCACTTCGCCGCGCACGTTAATCAGCGGTCCACCGCTGTTGCCGAAGTTGATCGCCGCATCGGTCTGGATGTAATTGTCGAGGCTCGCATCGAACAGCTTGCGCCCGAGAAAACTGACGACGCCGACGGTCACGCTGTGCTCGTAGCCGAGCGGATTTCCAATGGCGCAGACCCACTCACCCATTCGCAGCACCGAGGAATCCCCGAGCGGTGCCACCGGCAGGCCGTTCTGCCCGTCGATCTTGATCAACGCGATGTCAGTGTCCGGATCGGCGCCGATGAGCCGCGCGCGCAGGCTGCGGCCGTCCGAGAGCTTGACGGTAATGCGCTCCGCATGATCGATCACGTGATTGTTCGTGAGGATGCTGCCATCGGCGTCGATGATGAAGCCGGTGCCGGCGCCGCGGTGCGGCGCATCGCGATCCGGACGCGGGGCGCCGCCGCTGTCGGGCGGGCCCTCGAAGGGGTCTGGCGGCTCCGGGAGGGCGCCCTGGCCGCGACGGCGCCGCGAATCGCGGCCCCTGGCCGTCGCGTCGATGTTGACCACCGCCGGATTCAGGCGTTCCACGACGTCGGCGAAATTGACGAGCGAGCCGGGTGCCGGTGCGTTCAGAACGTGAGTCGGCCGGATCGGGCTGCTCTTCGACCCGTCGACGATCGCAGAGTGCGTAATCCCGCCCGCGACAATCGCCCCGACAAGGAAGGCGACGACGGCGGTCAGCACGACGGTGACGACGGTAAAACGCTTGGACATAAGTCAGGCAGGGCTGAAGCCCTGCGCCACGAGTGCCTCGACGATCTGAGCCGCCAGGCCTTCGCCCTCGGCTTCGATGTCGTCGCGCAGGACTTTAGTCCTGCCCTTTGATTATAAGCGCCTTGAACTGTTCCTCATCGAGAAGCGGCACCCCGAGCGCCTCGGCCTTCTCCTTCTTGGTGCCCGCTTCGGCGCCGGCGACGACGTAGTGGGTCTTCTTGCTCACTGAGCCCGCGACGCGCGCGCCGAGCTGCTCGAGCGCGGCAGTGGCCTCTTCCCGCGTCATCGAGGCGAGCGTGCCGGTGAGCACGAACACTTTGCCGGCCAGCGGTCCGGCCTCGCTCTTCCCTTCGGGCGCCCGGCTGGTCACGTTGACGCCGGCCGCTTTCAGTCGCTCAATCAACTGTCGGTTGTGCGGCTCGTCTGCAAACTGCTTCACCGAGGCCGCCAGCACCGGGCCGATCTCGGCAACGGACTGCAGCGCCTCAATCGGCGCGTCGAGCACGCGATCGATCGTCCGGAAGCTTCGGGCGAGCGTGGCGGCCGCTTTCTCGCCGACGTGGCGGATTCCCAGCGCGTAAATCAGCCGTGACAGATCGCTGTGCTTGCTCCGCTCGATCTGCGCCATCACATTGGCGGCCGACTTCTTGCCCATACGGTCCAGCGCCGCGAGCGCCTCCTCGGTGAGGAGATAGAGGTCCGCGAAGTCGTGCACGATCTCCTTGCCGACGAGCTGATCGACCAGCGACTCGCCGAGTCCCTCGATGTTCATCGCGGAGCGCGATGCGAAGTGCTCGAGGCTGCGCCGCAGCCGCGCCGGGCACGAGGTGTTCTCGCAGCGCCAGACGACGGCCTCTTCATCGCGGCGGAGCGCGCTGCCGCAGACGGGACACTCGGTCGGCATCACCCACGGGACGGCGTCCGCGGGACGCAGACTGAGGATCGGCGCGATCACTTTCGGAATCACGTCGCCGCCCTTTTCGACGACGACCGTGTCACCCTCACGGAGATCTTTTCGCGCGACGTCCTCGGCGTTGTGCAGCGTTGCCAGCGACACGGTGGTGCCGGCGAGGACGACCGGCTCGAGCTCCGCGTACGGCGTCACCGCACCGGTCCGGCCGACGTTGACGCGGATGTGCCGCAGCGTCGTGTGTTGCTGTTGCGCCGGAAATTTGAACGCGGTCGCCCATCGCGGAAACTTCGCGGTGGCGCCCAGCTTCGCACGGAGCGCGAGGTCGTCCACTTTGATCACGACGCCGTCCGTGTCGAAGTCCAGCGTCTGACGCGTGGTCGCCCACGCGTCGCAGAACGCGACGATATCGGCGATGCCCTCGCACCGCTTCCAATGCGACTCGACCGGCATGCCCCAGCCGGCGAGCGCCTTCAGCGTCTCCGAATGTCTGGCGCCGTCTTCAGAAGGACTGGAGCCTGGCGGGAGGTGGTTCGTGCCGGACGAAGAGACGATCTGGTACACGAACGCGGACAATCCGCGCTTCGACACCAGCGCCGGATCGAGGTTCCTCATCGTGCCCGCCGCGGCGTTGCGCGGGTTCATGAAGAGCGGCTGGCCGGCGTCTTCGCGCTCGCGGTTCATTCGAGCGAACGACGCGCGCGGCAGATAGACTTCGCCCCGGATCTCGATGCGGCCGGCCGGTCCGCCCCGCAGGCGAAGCGGAATGGCGCGGATCGTGCGCACGTTGGCGGTGACGTCCTCGCCGCGCGAGCCGTCGCCTCGCGTCGCGCCGCGCAGCAGGCGCCCATCCTCGTACGTCAACGCGATGCTGAGGCCGTCGATCTTCATTTCGGCCACGTAGGCGACTCGCGCGTCGCCGAGGCCTGCGCCTTTTCGAACGCGCTCGTCAAAGGCGCGGAGCTCATCTTCGGTGTACGCGTTGTCGAGACTGAGCATCGGCTCGACGTGCTCGACCGTCTCGAAGCCTTCGATCGGACGGCCGGCCACGCGCTGCGTGGGTGAATCGGGCGTGACGAGATCCGGATAATCGGCTTCGAGCTTCTCGAGCTCGTGGAGGAGTCGATCGAACGCCTCGTCGGAAATCTCCGGCGCGTCGTGGATGTAATAGCGCTCCTCGTGGTGACGGATCGCGTCACGAAGCTCCGCGATGCGCTGTTCAGCCAGGTTCGTCGTCATCATCCACGGCGGTCGATGTATGGACCTGTCTAATATTAGCTTTCGGACGCCGGGTCCAAAAGGACCGTGAAAAAGTCCCGTCCCCTTTATTCAGCCGGATATCGGGCAATCCGGCGGACCATCGAGCGGCGCGCCCAACATGTCGCCGGCGACCTCGACGAACGCGCGATACGCAGGCTGGCCGAACAACACCAGCCGCACGAGTCGCACGGACCGTGCGGTCGCCGCGTGCGCGCGAATCGCGCCGAGCATGATGCGCGCGCACTCATCGAGCGGAAATCCACCGACGCCGGTGCCAAACGCCGGAAACGCGACGGATGCCAGACGCTCGGCCTCCGCGATCCGCAGTGCGTTGCGCGTCGCCTGCTCGATCAGCGTCGCAGACGTTCGTAAGGTCTGTCCCATCACCGCAGCGTGAATCACCCGCCTCGCCCCCAGCCTGCCGGCGGCGGTGACGACGCACATGCCCGGCTCGACCGGCCCTTGGGCCATCGCCTCGGCTTCGATCGCCGCGCCTCCGCGCGCCTTCAACGCGCCCGCCACGCCGGAGCCCATCCAGAAGGCATTGTTCGCCGCGTTGACTATCGCGTCGGTCGTTTCCGCGGCGATGTCGCCGTCGGCGATCTCGAGGAGGAAGGGCGGGAGGTTGAACGCGATCAACGGTCGCGCGAGAGGACGTAATCAGGCAGCGCCAGGAGCGCGTCGCGCTCTGAGCTCGGCGGAAATGCGTACAGCGGCTTCTTCGCGCGCTCCGCGAATTCGACGGCGCGCCGCTGCGCGTAGTCGATCGACGCGTGCTCCTTCAGCTGGCGCAGCAGCTCGCTCCACTGCTCCGGCGTGACACTGCGCGACGCGATTACCTCGCGCACGATCGCCGCCGCACGGCCGTCCGGCGATTGCTGCAGCATGTGAATCAGCGGCAGCGTCACTTTCCCTTCGCGCAGATCGCCGCCCACCGGTTTGCCGACCGCCCGTGCGTCGCCGGTGAAATCGAGGAGATCGTCCACGAGCTGGAACGTGACGCCGAGATTGAAGCCGTACTCGCGCAGCGCCGCTTCCTTGTCGGGGCCGACTTTCCCCAGCATGCCGCCGATCTCCGCGCAACCGCCGAACAGATACGCCGTCTTCCGGCGGATGATGTCGAAGTGCTCTTCTTCGCTGATGGCCGCATCGCCGTTCTTGGTGAGCTGATACAGCTCGCCTTCGATCATCCGCAGCGTGACGTCGCAGAGCAGCCGCACGATGTCGAGCGTGTCGTGCGTCAGCGCGAGCGCCATCGACTTGATGTAGAGGTAGTCGCCGAGCAGCACCGTGATGTCGTTGCCCCACCGCGAATGGACCGCCAGACGGCCGCGGCGCAGATCCGAATCGTCGATGATGTCGTCGTGCACGAGCGTCGCGGTGTGGATGAACTCGACGACCGCCGCGTAGAGGATCGCGCGATCGCCCGTGTAGCCACACAACCTCGACGCCATGAGGAGCACGGCCGGCCGCACGCGCTTGCCGCCGCTGGTCTGAATGTACGTGCCGATCTTGGGAATCAGATCGACTTTGGATTGCACGTGACGGACGAATTCCTGATCGACCTTTTCGAGGTCGGCGCGAATGGGCTCAAAAATCTGCGCGAGGTCGATCGACGATTTTTCCACAGCGGCTCAGGTTGAACTTTATCACGGCCGGAACAGCGTATGAAAGTTCGCCGCGGTCCGGCGGCCGAGTTCGCCGGCGTCCATCTCGTGCAGCAGCGCCAACGCGTCGACGACACGGCTGACGTGGGCCGGCTCGTTGCGCGTGCCTCGATGCGGTACCGGCGCCAGGAAGGGGCTGTCGGTCTCGGTCAGCAGCCGGTCCAGCGGCACTGCGCGGACCGTGTCGCGCAGATCCTGCGCCTTCGGGAACGTGATGATGCCGGCCAGCGACACGTACAAGCCGAGCGCGAGCCCCGCGTCTCGAAGCGCCGGCGTGCCCGTGAAGCAGTGCAGGACGCCGGTCACCTCCCCGCCGCCTTCTTCGCGCAGGATGGCGATAGTGTCTTCGTCGGCCTCCCGCGTGTGGATGACGATTGGCAGACCGCGCTCCCGCGCCACGCGAACCTGCGCGCGAAACACGGCGTGCTGCACGTCGCGCGGGGCGAAGTCATAGTGATAGTCGAGGCCGATCTCGCCGATCGCGCGCGCGGCCGGCGTCGCCGCCAGCTGCGTGCGCACGGTCTCCCCCGCGCGTTCCGGATCGCCGGCAAACGTCTGCGCCGCGTGTGGGTGCACCCCGATGGCGAACCGCACGCCGGGCCACAGCGCTTCGACGCGCGCGGCCTGCGCCGCTTCCCTGGCGTCGCCAGCGGCGAGGATAACGAGCGCGCGCTCGAGACCGGCATCGCGCGCGCGGCGCACGACTTCGTCGAGATCGCCGGCGAACGTCTCGTCGGCCAAGTGGCAGTGGGAGTCGATCATCTCAGCGTATTGATGTAACCACGAAGAACACGAAGAAACGAAGAACAGAAAGTCTTGCTTTCGTGCGCGGGATCTTCGTGTCCTTCGTACCTTCGTGGTTGCTGGCCGCCTCGGAGTCGGTTAACGGCCGTGCGGTGGTTACCGGACTCGCGTGCCAGGCTCCGGCGGGTTCGCGAACGTCACGATCTCCGGCTTGCCGCCATCCGGGCTGGCGGCGAGCACCATGCCGTTCGACTCGATGCCCATCAATTTTGCCGGCTTCAAGTTGAAGACGATCACCACCGTCTTGCCGACGAGCGACTCCGGTTCGTAGGCCTCGGCGATGCCCGCGACGAGCGTCCGCTGCTCACTGCCGACGTCCACATGCAGCTTCAGGAGCTTCTTGGACTTCTCGACACGCTCGGCGGCGAGCACCTTGGCGACGCGCAACTCCACCTTCATGAAGTCGTCGATGGCAATCCGATCGGATGGTGCTGGGGCGCTGGTTGCGGCAGTGGTGCTAGGTGCTACGGTGCTGGGTGCTGCGGTGCTCGGTGCAACGGTGGCCGCTGCGGGCGGCGTCGGGTTATCGGTCATAAGTGTCCTTTGGAGATCTGGGCCGACACGCGAGTCGCCCGGTGCAGAGTGTGACCCCTTGATGTGGTGCGGCGCGTCCGCGCTCTTTTCGTGGCGCGGCCAGAGCGGGCCGTCCTGTGTGAGCACCCGCTCCCCGTCGGTTCGCCAGATGCCGTCTCGATCGAGCCGTAGATGATCGCTGCCCGCGCCGACGCGGCGCAGAATTTCTGCCGACGCCGTCGGCATGATCGGCAGCAACAACACGGCCGCGAGACGAATCGCTTCCGCGGCGTCGAACAGCACTTGCGTGAGGCGATCGGCCGCCGCCGGATCTTTCGCCAGCGCCCACGGCGACGTCGCTGCGATGAACTCATTCGCCGCGTCGATCAGCCGGAACGCTGCGGCGGCGCCCTCGTGGAGCAGATAGCGGTCCATCGCCGTGCGGTACTCGACCGAGATCGCCTCGGCGACGCGCACGAGCTGGTCGGTGCCGACGCCAGTCGCGCGCAGGCGTCCGCCTCGATACCTGGCGGCCATTGCTGCCACACGACTCACCAGATTGCCGAGGTTGTTGGCGAGGTCGACGTTGTACCGCTCGTCGTATCGCTCCCATGAAAAATCGCCGTCGCCGCCGAATGCGATCTCCTTGACCAGATACAGCCGCAGCGGATCGGCCCCGAAGCGCTCTGCCGCCTCGATCGGATCGACGATCGTGCCGAGCGACTTGCTCATGCGCTGTCCGTTCATCGTCATGAACCCGTGGCCGAACACGTGCCGCGGCAGCGGGAGCTTCGCGCTCATGAGCATCGCCGGCCAGATCACGGCGTGAAAGCGCGTGATGTCCTTGCCGATGATGTGCAGGTCCGCCGGCCACCACGTCGCAAACAGCTCCGCGTCCCGGCCGGTGCCGCCGAGCCCGACGGCCGACGCATAGTTGATGAGCGCGTCGAACCACACGTAGACGACGCTGTCGGGATCCCAGGGAAGCGGAATGCCCCACGACTGCCCGGCGCGGCTCACCGAAATGTCCTCGAGACCGCCGTTCAGGAGGCTCAGAATCTCGTTGCGCCGGACATCCGGCAGCAGAAAGTCCGGATGCGCGGCAAAATGATCGAGCAGCGGCTGCGTGTATTTCGAGAGGCGGAAGAAATAGTTCTTCTCGGTAATCCACTGCGGCGTCGTCGTGGGGTGCAGCGGGCAGCGTCCGTCGACGAGGTCTCTATCCTGCTTGAACGCTTCGCAGCCGACGCAGTACCAGCCTTCGTAGACCCCCTCGTAGATGTCGCCGGCATCGTAGATGCGTCTGGCGATCTCGGTGACGCCCGTCTTGTGGCGCGGTTCGGTCGTTCGGATGAAATCGTCGAACGAGACGTCGAGGCGCTTCCACGTCCGCACGAACTCCTGCGCCATCTGGTCGCAGTACGCCAGCGGCGTGAGCCCTTCCTCGGCCGCCTTTCGGAAGACGTTCTGCGAGTGTTCGTCGTTCCCCATGAGGAAACGCGTGTCGATGCCGCAAAGCCGCTTGTAGCGTGCGATGACGTCGGCGCAGATCTTCTCGTAGGCCGTCCCGAGGTGCGGGCGGCTGTTCACGTAGTCGATGGCGGTTGTGAGAAAGAAACGGCTCACGATCGTCCTGTCTGGCTCGGCTGCCTGGTCCGCGCGGAGTCACCAGGAAGACGGACGCTGCGATTGTCGTGGCTGAGCGAGCCGTAGGCCTGTACGGCAATGGCCTGTACTTCCTTGACGGACAATTTCTTGTCCACAGCGACGGCGGCACAGTCTTCGAACTCCGGCGCCGCGTTGATCACGCGTCCATCGCGCCGGGCGATCTTGAAGCGAATGCGGCCGATTGGCGTCTCGACGTCCACGATCTCGCGCGCCAGGCACTCGCGATCGACCTCCGAATAACGCAGCCCGATCGTCGTCGTCTCGCGGAACACGATGTCGGAAAGCGATGCGCGCAGCGCCGGTGCACACACCACCGTGAGGAGTGTGCCAGGCCGGTTCTTCTTCATCTGCGCCGGCACGTAGAACACCTCGAGCGCGCCCGCGGCGTACAGCCGATCCATCGCGACGCCGAACAGCTGCGGGCTCATGTCGTCGATTTCGCATTCGATCACCGTCACGCGCTCCGCATCCGCGCGATCGGCGGACTCGCCGATGAGCACGCGCAGCACGTTCGGCGTGGACGGATCATCCCGATCGCCGGCGCCGTAGCCGACGCGCTCGATGGTCATCGCGGGAATCGGTCCGAAGGCGGCCGCGTACGACGTGGCGATCAGCGCGCCAGTCGGCGTCACCAGTTCTTTCTGCACGGTGCCGCTGTAAATCGGCGCGTGGCCGAGGAGCGTGACCGTCGCCGGCGCCGGCACCGGAAACAGGCCGTGCGCGGAGTGCACCATCCCGCCGCCGACGTTCAGCGGCGAGCAGATGATCCGATCGGCGCCGACCCACTCGAGCGCGAACACCACGCCGACGATGTCGATGATGGAGTCGAGCGCGCCGACCTCGTGCAAATGCACCTGCTCGACCGGCATCTGGTGAATGGCCGCTTCGGCCTCGGCCAGTGTCTGAAACATCGCCTTCGCGCGATCGCGGCCTGAGGCGGACAGGGCCGACTGGTCGATCAACCCGAAGATCTCGGGAAGGCTCCGGTGCGGATGCGCGTGCGAATGGCCGTGGTCGTGATCATGGTGCTCGTGATCATGTGCGCGACCGTGATCGTGCTGGGTGCCGGGTGCTGGGTGCTGGGGTGCTATGGTGCTAGGTGCTACGGTGCTGGGTGCTGTGGTGCTCGGTGCTGCAGTGCTTGGTGCGTTGTGGCTGTGTTCGTGCACCGAGAACTTCGTCGCCGATAGACCTGCACGGAGCACACGCTTGGCGTGCACGTGATAGCCGCCGACCGTCAGGCTGCCGAGCGCACGGCGCAGATCGTCGAGCGGCAGGCCGGCGTCGAGGAGCGCGCCGAGCGTCATGTCGCCGGAGATTCCGGAGAAGCAATCGAAGTACAAGAGCCGGCTCACAGGTGTCCCATCTCTTTGAAGCTGCAGTATCGCGCCTCGCCCAGAATGATGTGATCCATCAGATCGATGCCGAGCAGCGTCCCCGCCGCCGCCAGGCGCCTCGTCAACAGCACGTCGTCCGGACTCGGGCACGGATCGCCGGACGGGTGATTGTGAAACACGACCACCGACGCCGCGCCCGCCAGTGTCGCTTCGCGGTACACGTCGCGCGGGATCAGCCCCGTGCTGTTCAACGCGCCGACGGCGACAATCGCCGTCCGCATCACCCGATGCTTCGTGTCGAGCAGCACGACGCCGACCTGTTCGGTCGGCAGCGATCCGAACGCGGGCATCAGGTACGACGCCACGTCGCGCGGGTTGCGCATCTGCAGCCTCGCGCTGGGCGCCCGTGTCAGCGTGCGGCGGCCCAATTCGACGGCGGCCGCGATTTGCGCCGCTTTGGCCCGGCCGATCCCGGCCACACGCGACAAATCATCGCAGGTGGAACGCACCAGACCGTGCAGGCCGCCGCGGCGGATCAGCAGTTCGTTGGCGACGCCGAGCGCGCTGCTGCGGCGGTAGCCGCTGCCGAGCACCAGCGCCACCAGCTCGTTGTCGCCGAGTGCGCGCACGCCGTGCTGGAGCAGCTTCTCGCGCGGGCGATCGTCGGGCGACAGGTCTTTCATCGTACTACAGGCTCTGCAGCGCGGGTAAGCTGCGCAGCGCCGGACGTATACTGTGGGGCATGCCGCCGGCGCGTCGCCTTCTCGCTGTTCTTTGTCTCGCTGCGTCGATCGTCGCCGCTGGCTGCGGCGATCCGCCCGAGAAGGAGATGCAGCAGGCGCAAGGCGCAATCGACGCGGCGCGCGCCGCCGGAGCCGATCAGTATGCGCAGGAGGAATTTGCCGCCGCGCAGACGGCGCTGAAAAAGGCGCAAGACGCGGTGGCCGACCGCGACTACCGGCTCGCGCTCAACCACGCGCTCGACAGCCGCGAGCAGGCGCAGAACGCGGCCAAGGATGCCGCGGACCACAAGGCCGCAGCCCGGACCGACGCCGACCGCGCCGTGAACGAGGCGCTGGCAGCGCTCAACGACGCGCACACGAAGCTCAAAGCCGCCGAGACCGCTCACGTCCCGCCTCGCACGCTCACCGAGCCACGCCGCGTCATCACTGATGCTGAGGCGGACGTGCAAAAAGCGCGCACACTATTCGGGCAGGGCGATTACCTGGGCGTCCTCGAGGCCGTGCGGCCGTTGACGGCCCGTTTGCGCGACGTTTCGCACGCGCTCGACACACCGGGCGCGACTCCGGTTCGGCGGCGCCGGTGACCACGTCGGCAAAATGTGCGCCGCGGTTGCGTCTTCGAGTACGCGGTTAGCGCCGAGGGCGGAGCCACTCTCCTTCGCACACCATTTCCGCCCAGCCGGTGAGATGAACGCCGTCCTCATCCCACTCGACACGCTGGACACCGCCGGGCGCGATGACGTCGGCGGCCTTCGCCGCACCGCCGTACGACGCCGCAGCGACGAGCGCCGCGCACGACCCGGTCCCAGACGATGAGGTGGGGCCGACGCCGCGCTCCCAGATCAGGATCCGCACCCGGTCAGGAGCGTCCACCTGCGCGAATTCGACGTTGGTGCCCTCGGGAAAGGCGTCATGATGTTCGAGCGCCGCCCCCAGGCGACGGAAGCGTTCTTCGCCCGGCAGCGCGCCGAGCAGCACGCACTGCGGATTCCCCATGTTCAATACGGCCAGCTCGAGCGACTCGCCGCCGGCGCTGATCGCAACCTGCCGGATCTCGGTCGGCCGTCCCATGGCCGCGCGAAACACCGGACGGCCGTCCGACTCGCCCGCCCGAGTCAACACTTTCGATCCCGCGTCCGTCTGAATGGTCAAGACGGAGGCGCCAGGGTGATCCGTGCGCAGGAGCAGCGCGCCAAGACCGCGGACCCCGTTGCCCGACACCTCGGAGTGGCTGCCATCCGCGTTGAACAGCCGCATCGTCGCGCCCAGTGGCGTCGGGTCGTACAGAATCAGTCCGTCGGCGCCGATGCCGGTGTGGCGATTGCAGACCTCGCGCGCCAGCGCGTCGAGCGCCGCGCCGCGCACCGCGTCGGCGCGCACATACAGAAAGTCGTTGCCGTAGGCGTGGGCCTTTATGAATTGCATGACTCGCTTGAAAAGGGGCCGTATCCCTTTTCCCCGCATGATCTCGAGAAAAAGGGGCACGGCCCCTTTTCGCCGCTTACTTCCTGCAAAACGCCAACAAATGCCATCCGAACCGCTCGACCAGCGACCGTGGCAGCGCATTGAAGGTGCCGACGAACAAGCCGTTGTAGATCGCGCCCTTCCAGCCGCCGTGCAGGCGCGACTTCACGGGAAAGCGTTCGGGCACGATCCGGACGTCGCGGAATCCGGTGAGGAGCTGTCGGAACTCGCCGGCGCTGAACTTCAGCAGCACGGGCGCATCGTCGTGCTCGAGTCCGACCTTCATCAACTTCGAGAGCGCGTTCAGCCACGAGATGCGGTTGTACACCTGGAACACCGCTTCTCCGCCCGGCTTCAACACGCGGCGGACTTCGTCGATGAGCCTCTGCGGATGGGCCGTGTATTGCACGACGCCGTGTGCGAAGACGAAGTCGAATGCCGCGTCAGCAAACGGCAGTTGCTCGCCGTCGGCCACGCGCAGGTCGGCCGTCAGTCCCTGCTGCGCCAGGTTCGCCCGCGCAAGATCGATCGCCGACGATGACAGGTCCACGCCGGTCACGAGGGCGCCGCCTTTGGCGAACCGTGCGAGGTCCACACCGGCGCCGCAGCCGACTTCGAGAACCGATTGCCCCCGGTGACCGTCAAAGTCCACGAGCCGCAGCAGGTGGTGGAGCTTTTCGAAGTGATATTGATCGAGATCCTCGAAGAATCCGCGCGAGCCCACCGGGTGGCGGGTGATCTCGAGGTCGTGAATGTGTTGATCCCAGTACCTGCCTTACCTGCTCGATAGTCGCCACGCGGGAACTATACTATCTCGCTCCGAGGCGTCCAGCCGTCTGGCTTCCGTACAACACCGATGATCCGAGACGTCGATCGACTCACCGCACAGACCTTCGACGTGCTCGTCGTCGGCGGCGGCATCTATGGGCTGACGATCGCCTGCGATGCGGCGCAACGCGGCCTTTCGGTAGCGCTCGTCGAGCGCGAGGACTTCGGCAGCGGCGCGTCGTTCAATCACCTGCGAACGATCCACGGCGGCCTGCGCTATCTGCAGACGCTCGACATCAGCCGCGCGCGCGAATCGATCCGCGAACGGCGCACGCTCGCGCGCATCGCGCCCCATGCCGTGCAGCCACTGCCCTTCGCCGTCCCGCTCTATCGGTCGGTTACTCAGGGCAAGCTGGCCATGCGCGCCGGATTGCTCCTCGATCGGATCGTCGCGTTCGATCGCAACCGCGGCGTGCCGGCTGCTCTCCGTCTCCGCGGCGGCCGCGTCGTTTCGCGCGGCACGGCGATCCAGGAGTTTCCCGGGCTGCGGCGCCGGGGGCTGACGGGCGCCGCCGTCTGGCAGGACTACGTCACCACGGAAGCCGATCGCCTGACGTTTGCCTGGGCGCTCGGCGCGGCCGAACATGGCGCGGTGCTCGCCAACCACATGGAGGCGTCGGCTCCGCTCATGGATGGATCGCGCGTCTGCGGCGTCCGCGCCGTCGACGCGCTCACCAGTCGCGAGATCGACATCGCGGCGCGCGTCGTGGTGAACGCGACCGGCGCACAGATCGATCGGCTCGTCGCGCCGCGTGAAGCCGCGCGGCGCGTGCCGCTGCTCAAGGCGATGAATCTTGTCACCAACCGCGACGCGGGCGACGTCGCGCTCGGAGGCCGCTCGGCATCTGGCCGCTTTCTCTTTCTGGTGCCCTGGCGCGAGCGCGCGCTGTTCGGGACGTGGGAATCCGGGCAGCCGTGCGCGCCGGACGATCACGGCGTCAACGACGCGGACGTCGCCGCCTTCATCGCCGAGCTGAATCAGGCGTTTCCATCGCTCGATCTGAAGATGGCCGACGTCACGCACGTCCATCGCGGCGTCGTGCCGGCCGTCGCCCATGCGAATGGCACGGTGTCGCTGCAGGGGCACGAGCAGATTCGCGACGATGTGCCCGGGCTCGTCAGCGTGGCCGGCGCAAAATACACCACCGCGCGGGCCGTCGCCGAGCGCATCACGGACTCGCTGCTGTCGTTGCTGAAGCACGCGCCAGTGCCGTGCCGGACGGCGGCAACGCCGTTGCCGGGCGGCACCGTGCGCGATGTGTCGCTGACGATTGCAGACGCGCGTCGCGAGCACGACGATGGCTTGCCGACGGATACGATTCCGCATCTCGTTGCCGCGTACGGATCGCGATATCGCGACGTGATCGAGACCGCGCAGTCGCGCCCCGAGTGGCAGAAGCGCATCGCAGAGGACTCACCGGTGATCGGCGCCGAGCTGGTGTGGGCGGTGCGTCACGAGATGGCGATCACGCTCGCAGACGCCACGATCCGCCGGACGCCGCTGGGCGCGCTCGGGTATCCGGGCGATACCGCCATCGAACGTGCTGCCGCCCTTGTCGGCACGGAGCTCGGCTGGTCGGCCGAGCGACGGACGGCCGAGATCAACGCCGTCCGCGCGTTTTACCGTTAGGTCTACGCCGACGTAGCGCGAAGGCTTCCACCTCCGCCAAGGCTCCGGCGGACAGGTCAGCCGAGCGCCACGCGTCTACGGAACCTTGAACGCATCGAAGACGTAGGTGAAGCCGGCCGTCAAGCCGATCGTGGGATCCACGCTGGTCAGGCCGAAGAACACGCCACCGTCGAGGCGTAGGGCTCCACGCGTGTAGCGCCCCCCGAATTTCAGGATGCCGCGGCTTTCCGTGCCGATCGGCGCAATCCCGTTCCGCGTCGAGATGCGCCCATTCACCTCGCCCACCAGCTCCGTTTGCGTCGTCATCGCGCGAGCGAGGGACAGGCCATATGTCAAGACGTCGTTCTGTTTGGCCGAGTCGAGCGGCTCGCTCATGATGGCAAAACCCAGATTGCCCACGACTCGAATCGACTGCGCGGTCTTCGCCGACAGGATCGATGCGTAGAAATCGGTGGTGTCCTGCCCGAGGCCGCTTTCGTGCTTGGCGTTCGGCAGCCGCGTGGCGAACCGGAAGGCGAACGAGGGCCGCCCGGCCGTCTCGGGCGCGAAGCGAATCTTGGTGCCGATCATGATGTCGTCGACCGCGTGTGTGGAATCGCCGGTGACCGTGACGAGGCTCGCCAGCGGTGCGGGCCGGCGCTCGGTGATCGTCAGCACGTCGTACGGTCCGCCGTCAATCTGGAGCTCGGCGATCGAGCTGATGCCGACGCTGATGCCGATCGTCGGCAGCCGCCAGAGGTTGCCCGTCAGCCCGGAGAGCGGGTACTCCACGCTGTGGGCGTAATCGATCCCGCCCTCGATCAGCACGCGTCCGGCGCCGATCGATTCGGGATCTTCGGTTACGAGCGGGCGCTGCTGCGCGGCGCAGGGTCGAACCAGAGCAACCAATACGGCGGTGGCACACACGAGTCGAAGTTTCATTCAAACCTCATCAGACGCATCACCACGGAGGACACGAGGATAATCATGGGGACAGGTCTCCGCGTGACGGAAGGAGACCTGTCGCCGAGAGAGCCTCCGTGTCCCCTGTGTCCTCTGTGGTAGCGAGTTTGTATCACGCAGTCGCCAGCGCCCGCAGCTCGGCTGGTGGATTCAACCGCGTGTCGAGCAGATGGCGCGGAGCCACGTTGGCCAGCGCTTTCAGCATCGAGCTCTTGACGCCCGGATGCTCGCGCTCCAGCTCCATCAGCAGGCGCTTGGTGCGTTGTCGCTGCAGGCCGAGATCACCGCACGCGGGACAGCAGCAGCCGATGATCGGCAGATCGGACTCCTTGCAGTACGCGCGCGCTTCGTCCTCGCCGACATAGACCAGCGGCCGGATCACCACGTGCGCCCCATCGTCGGACACGAGCTTGGCGGGCATGGCTTTCAGCGCGCCGGCGAAGAACAGATTCAGGAGCAGCGTCTCGATGAAGTCGTCGGCGTGGTGTCCCAGCGCGATCTTCGTTGCGCCGGTCTCCTTGGCGATGCGGTACAGGACGCCGCGCCGAAGCCGCGCGCACAGCGAGCACGGCGTTGCGCCATCGTCGAGGATGTCGTCGATGGTCTGGCCGATGCCGGTGTGCTCGATGCGGTACTCCCAGGCGCGGGCTTCGCACGTGCGGGCGATCAGGTCGTGCTTGTAGTCCTTGTAGCCCGAGTCGACGTTGACGGCAATCAGCGAGAACTTCACCGGCGCGCGCTGGCGCAGCACGTCGAGGATCTGCAGGAGCGCCCAGCTGTCTTTGCCGCCCGACAGACCGACCATGACGCGATCGCCATCCTCGATCATCTGATAGTCGATAATCGCCTTCGTCGTCTTCTTCGCCAGGCGCGACTCGAGCTCGGTGCGATAACCCATCGTGCGATTCTAGACCAAACGCCGCACGACGGAGGATGCGGCTTTTCTTCCGAGCAGGCCGCGGAGCATAATGTCGGCGGCGCGCGCCAAGGCCGGTCACCGCACGTCGAGCGCGTGATGCTGATTCGGTCTGTGCGCCCACACGCGAATGACACCAGATCGCCCCATTCCCGCGCTCAAGGTCGACGAGGTCATGCGCGAAATCGAGGACGGAGCCCGGCGCACCCGGCGCGAGCGGCTGCTCGCGCAGGGCGGCGCCGCCGGCTACGCGGATCCGGCAGTCTACGCGTCGGTGGACGCGCTGCTGCGCCGCGCTCTGGATCAGGACACGCTGTTGCTGCCCGATCTGATCGACGGCGACGACGAGTGGCAGCTGGCGACACATCTGCGATTGAGCAGTCATCGCCGCCTGCTCGGCCCACTGATCGTCTTCATCAAGCGCCGGGCGCTCCTGCCGTTGACGCGGTGGCTGCTCGAATACAGTCGTGAGAACTTCCGCCGCCAGCAACGGATCAACCACGTGCTGATGAGCTGCGTCGAAGAGCTAGCGATTGAAAACGCGCGGCTCCGGCAGGAACTGCAGCGCCGGAGCGACGCGGCCAGCCGTTAGCTGAGAATGCGCATCGCCTGTGTCGTCCACCGCTACGGCGTCGAGATCGCCGGCGGGTCGGAAACCCATTGCCGGCAGGTCGCCGAACATCTCGCCGCGTCTCACGATGTGACGGTGCTGACGACCTGCGCGCAGGATCACGTCACCTGGAAAAACGTCTATCCGGCTGGCGAGTCGCAGTCCGGCGGCGTCCGGGTGCGGCGGTTTGCCACGGCGCGCGAGCGCTCGTTGAGCCGCTTCACCGACGCCAGTGAGATCGCGTTCGGCAAGAACGCGTCCGAGGCCGATCAGCAGCAGTGGTTCCGTGAGAACGGCCCCGATGCGCCCGCACTGCTGGCGCATCTCGCGGCGCACGGGCACGAGTTCGATCGCGTGCTGTTCTGGGCCTTTCGCTACGCCGAGACGTACTTCGGGCTGCCGCTGGTCCGCGAGCGCGCCGTGCTCGTGCCGACCGTCGAAGACGATCCCCTCGTACGGCTGAGCGTGCTGCAGCGGTTCTTCTCGCTGCCAGCGGGGTTCGTCTTCCTCACACCAGAGGAACAGGCGCTCGTGATGCGACGGATGTCGGGATGTGTGGCTCCGTCGGTCGTGATCGGCGCGGGGCTGGATCCCGTCGTGGCCCCGCCGCCACCGGCGCACGGGCTCGACACGGTCGGCGTGCGGCGTCCCTTCATCTTGTATCTGGGACGCGTCGACCCGAACAAGGGCTGCGAAGCGCTGCTGCGGCACTTCATCCGCTTTCAGGAAGCGCACGAGCCGCCCGTGCAGTTGGTGCTGGCGGGACCGGCGAACATGCCCATTCCTGATCATCCGCAGGTGCTGCCGCTCGGGTTCGTCGATCTCGCGACGCGCGAGGCGCTGCTCGCGCAGGCAGCGTTTCTCGTCGTGCCTTCGCGCTACGAGAGCCTGAGCATCGTGCTGCTCGAGGCGTGGAATCATGGCGTCGCGGCGCTGGTGAACGGGCGCTGCGATGTGCTCAAGGGTCAGGCGCTGCGTGCCAACGGGGCGTTGTATTACCGCGACTACGACGAGTTCGCGCACAGCGCGATGCACCTGCTCGGTGATCCGGCAATGGCGCGCCAGCTTGGCCGGCAAGGCCTGTCCTATGTCGATCGCGAGTACCGCTGGCCGCACGTCCTGGCGAAGATCGAGGATCTGCTGCTGCGCATCGGACCGCCGGACGGGGAAAAGGGGACGGGAGTCATTTCCGCAGCGGCCGCTCCGGCCCAAAACCGACAGAAAGACTAGCGATTTCGCCGCTCAGCGGGGACAGGTCTCGGTTTTTCAACGCCTCTGGCGATGCGCCTAGAAAAGACTCCCGTCCCCTTTTTACGTTTTACGTTTGGCGGGTCGAGACGACGCGGGCGGGGATGCCGACGGCGATCGCATGCGCCGGGACACTCTCGCGCACCACGGCGCCGGCGCCGATGACCGCATGCGCGCCGAGCTGGACGCCGTCGAGAATCTTCGCGCCGGCCCCGAGCCACGCGCCGTCGCCGATCGACACGCCGGCCGACGTCCGCGCCTGCGCGAGCACCGGAGCGGTTGGGTCCGAGAAGTCATGATCGCCGCCGATCACGTAGCTGTACGCGGCCATCAGCACGTCGCGGCCGATCGTCACGCGGCTGGCGGAGAACACCTCGCAGTTGAAGCCGATGTTCGCCCCGTCGGCCAGCTCGATGTCGCCGTTCTTGCACGACAGAATCGTGTTCCGGCCGATGAACACGCCGTCGCCGATGCGGATGCCCCGGTTGGCCGTGCCCTTCGCGTCCAGCAGGCAGTTGTCGTCGACGACCACGTTGCTGCCGATGTGAATCTTGTGCGGATGGCGCAGCACCACGTTCTGGCCGAACACGACATTGCGGCCGCACGATCCGAGCAGGGCCGGATACAGTGTCTTGCGCAGCGCGAGGCCGAGCGCGCCGGCGCGCGCCTGCGCAATCGACACGATCAGCTCGTACTTCAACAACGCGCCAAGGCCGGGCCGTCCGACGACGAGCGCCGCGTACTTGACGCGGCTCGAGGTGCCGGCCGCGAACAGCTGCTCCTGCGCCTTGTCGATCACAGCCATCCTTGTGCCCGATACCCTTGGAGCGTGCGCGCGATGCCCTCGCGAAGACCGACCACCGGCGTGTAGCCGATCTCCGTCCGCGCGCGCGTGATGTCGAAGGCGCGGCTCTTCGTGAAGAAATCAACGCGCCGGCGATAGATCGGCGGTGCGATGCCGAGTGGCACGCAGATCGCCTCGCAGACGGCGCCCGCCAGCCAGAATGGCCACACGGGCAGGTGCAGAGTCGGCCGCCGCACGCCAGCGACGTCCGCGATCATCGCCACCAGCTCGTTCAGGGTCGTCACTTCCCCACCGGCGAGAATGTACGTGCGGTTGGCGGCAGCCGGGTGCTCGCCGCAGAGCCGGAATCCTTCGACGAGGTCGTCGATGTAGGTGAGATGGTAATAGATCTCGCCGCGGCCGAGCGTGGGAAAGCGGCCGCGCACGACGCCGCGAAACAACTTCAGCAGGCGGCGGTCGCCGGGGCCGTAGATGCCGGTCGGCCGCGCGATCGTGACGTCGATGCCGAGCCGCACGCCCGCCTCGCGCGCCAGCTGCTCCCCTTCGAGCTTGGTGGCCTGGTAGATATCGCCCGGCTTGATCGGCGCATCCTCGTTCGCGGGCGGATGCTCGACGTCGCCGTGCACCCCGACCGTGCTGCAGTGGACGACGCGCCGCGCGCCCGCACCCGCCGCCGCTTCGACGATCTGCCGGACCGCGGTCGCGTTGATCGCGCGATAGGTTTCGGCGGCGATGCCGGCTTCGCGATACGTGGCGGCGATGTGATAGACGACGTCGATGCCGGCCATCGCGGACGCGACCGCCGCCGAATCCCGGATATCGCCGTGGTGCAGCGCAATGCCCGCCGAGGCGAGCCCGCTCGCGCGGGTGGCGTCTCGCACCAGCGCGTGAACCTCCCGGCCGGCGGCGGCGAGCGCCCGGGCGAGATGCCCACCGGTGAACCCCGTTGCGCCGGTGACTAGGACGCGCACCGTTCAGCGACGAGCGTGACCGGTGAGCCGAACGTGTTCAACAGATGCGCGCGATCGAGCAGGTGTTCAGTCGCCTCGGTCAACCGCCGCGAGCCGATCGCCTTGTGCACCGCGATCGGCAGGACGAACTGCCGGTGTACTGATCGAATCCTGAAGCCGCAGCGGTCGAACGCCTGGACGATCGTGCGGTGCGTGAACACGCGATACGGCTCGGTGCGCAGACCGGCCGCGTGCAGGACGCGGCGCGCCATCGATTCGAGCAGCGCAGCGCTCGTGGCGGACGGATAGTCGACGATCACGAGGCGATCGGCGACCCGGCACAGTTCCGCGATGCAGCGCCGCCAGTGCGGCGTGTGCATGAGCACCCGCAGGCTGACGGCGACGTCGAACGCGCGGTCGGGAAAGTCGAGATCGTGCGCGTCGCCGAGCTGGAATGTCGCGTGGACGCCTTCTTCGGCCGCGCGCTGACGCGCGACCGCGAGCATCTGCTCGGATGCGTCCACGCCCGTCACGCGCGCGCCGCCGCGCGCCAGCAACAGCGCCGCACGTCCCGTGCCGGTGCCGACGTCGAGAATCGGCCGATCGTGAATCCGGCCCACCATGTTCGTCAGCACCCGCGCCTGCGTGCCGGCGACCAGCGCGCCAATCGGCCCGCCGAAGCGGCGGTCGTCGAACGTCTGCGCCGTCGCAGGATCGGCGTAGAGGGTGTAGCTGTAGTGCGTGTCGTCCGGCCGCCGGCTCACGCCAGATCCTTCACGACCGCGCCGGCCGCGTCGGGCGGGATCAGCGCGGCGCAGGCCTGCCGGGTCTTTTCGAGGTAGGCGGCATAGCTGTACTTCGTCTCCGCGAGCTGCCGCGCGTTGCGGCCGATCGCTTCCGCCCGTGCGCGATCGCCGAGCGCGCTCAGGATGCCGTCGGCGAACGCCTCGGGTGTGACGCTGGTGAGAATCGCGGTCTGGTCGCTCAGGACCTGCGTGTGCGTCAGCAGACGCGTGGCCACGATCGGTTTGCCGGACCGCAGATACTGATAGATCTTCAGCGGTGTGTTCGTCCCGCGCGATCGCGGCGACACCAACAGATCCGCCGCCAGCAGATACGCGGGAATTTCTGCCGCCGGACGCTCGCCCGTGAAGATGGTGGCCTCTTCGATGCCGGCCGCCTCTGCCTGCGCGCGTGCCCGCGCGACCTGCTCGGGTTTTCCGCCGGCGAGGACGAGGCGGACGTCTGGCCGCGTCTGCCGAACGAGCGCCATGGCGGCGTAGAGCAAATCCAGGCCTTGATACGCTTCGAACGTCCCCGTGTACAGCACGGTTGGCGTCGATGCGGTCAGGCCAAGCGTGCGACGGATCGCGGCCGCCTCCTCGGGCGTCGCCTCGTCCTCGGCCGACCCCGGTGCGTTCTCGATCAGCACGGTCTGCGCCGTCGGCTCGATCGCACGGACCGTCTCCTCGAGCGACGGACAGATCACGATGACGACCCTGGACCGGCGGATGATCAGCCGCTCGATCGCGAGAAACAGGCGACGCAGCACTCGCGACCCGCTGAATGCAAAGTTGGTGAGCTGCTGCGGCAGGCTCGAGTGCATGTCGTAGAGATGCGGCACGCGCAGCAGCGGCGCGAGCAGGACGCCAATCAGCCCGCCCTCTTCGTGCGAATGGACCGCGTCGTACCGCCCGCTGAGCGCACGACGCATCACCGCCAGTGCGAGTGCGGCATCGAGCGGGATCTTGGCGAGCGACGGCCCAATCTTCACGCCGCGCAGAAACGGCGGACGCCCACAGCGGAACACGCGCAGGCCCGGCAGCGACACGTCCTGGCCGAACGGATACGTCACCAGATCGACCTGATGGCCGAGCGTCGTCAGCGCCCGGATGCGATGGAACTCACTGAAAGGTGTGCCCCGCGGCTCGAAGAACGGCTCGGGTGCGATCATCAGAATGCGCACGGATGCATGATTTTCGCACGAAATCATAGTACAGTGGCGGGTCCCTTTCGTCTCGATGTCCGACCAACAGCCCAACTCATCCCGATGGCGCCGCTTGGCGATGCTGGCGCTCAAGATCGTCGTGAGCGTCGCGCTGCTCGTGCTGCTCTTTTCGCGGGTCGATGCGCGCCGCCTGTGGACGATTGCGCGCCATGCGTCGATCGTCTGGCTGGCGACCGCCCTGCTGATTTACCTCCTCAACGTGCTGGCGAGCGTCTGGCGTTGGCGCCTGCTCCTCCATGCTCAAGGCGTGAGGATGTCGGCCCGGACGCTGCTCGGCTCGTTTCTCGTGGCGAGCTTCTTCAATAATTTCCTGCCGAGCAACATCGGCGGCGACGTGATCCGCGTCCGCGACACCGCGCGACCCGCGCGGTCGAAAACGCTGGCGACGATGGTGATCTTGAGCGACCGCGTGCTCGGCCTGATGGCGTTGTTTCTGGTCGCATCGCTCGGCGCGTCAATCGCGTCGGAAGTGCCCGCGCACGCCTTGTCGCCGATCTGGCCGTCGTGGCTGTGGGCCGCCTTCGTAGTCTGCACGGTGGCGGCCGCGCCGGCCGTACTCGCACCCGTTGGGTTCAGCCGGCTCCTGCAGCCGCTGACGGTCTTTCACCCGGAATGGGTGGGCGGCCGGATCGACAAGCTCACCGACGTCCTGTCGCGCTTCCGCGAGCGGCCGGGCGCGATGGCAGTCTGCTTCGTTGTGGCGGTCGCCGTTCAAGCCTCGATGATCGTTTATTACCTGGCGGTGGTCTGGGCGCTGCACCTGCCCGTCGGCATCTGGGATCTCGCGGTGATCGTTCCGATCTCGTTCGTCGTGCAACTGGTGCCGGTATCGGTTGGCGGCTTTGGCGTCCGTGAAGCGACCTTCTCGCTCTATTTCGCGAAGATCGGGCTTCCCATCGAATCGGCCGTCGTGATGTCGTTGGTCGGCGCGGCGTTGCTGATGCTGTTCTCCCTGAGCGGCGCGGCGGTGTGGTTCGCGCGCGGTCATCACTAGCGATCCGGGCAGGTCTGAAGACCTGCGCTACGGACCGGGCAGGTCTGAAGACCTGCGCTACGGACCGGGCAGGTCTGAAGACCTGCGCTACGGACCGGGCAGGTCTGAAGACCTGCGCTACGGACCGGGCAGGTCTGAAGACCTGCGCTGCGGACCGGGCAGGTCTTCAGACCTGCGTTACGGACCGGGCAGGTCTGAAGACCGCTGGATCTTTACTTCGGATATCCGACGATCTCGTACAACTGCGTCGTCTCGTCCGAGTAGATCGGACGGAAGTACTGCCGGAACTCCGCCAGTCTTTGTAGCGCTTCGTTGCGATTCCGCGTGTTGTAGCCGTAGAGGTGAAACACGGCATAGCGGACGGAGTTCGGCTCGAGAATCTTCAGCGCGTCGTGGCTCGGAAACGGCGCGAGCGTCATCACGTGCGCATAGAAATCAGGCGGCGTGTAGTCGCTGTAGCCGTTGACCAGCGGCATCCAATGCGCGGTCGACGCCAGCATGTACTTCGTGTGCTGGTAGAGGCCGACCTGCGGATAATAAAACGGCATCTCGATCACCGGTCCAGGCGGCAGCGTGGCCAGCACGCGGTAGACCGGCGCAATCGGGATCGCATCCGATAATCCGAGTGGCACCAGCAGCTCACCCACGGCGATCGCCGCGATCGCGACGCCCCCGAGGGTGCCGCGCCACGATGTCGTCAGAAGGCGCTTGACCGACAGCCCTGCCAGCACCGACAGACCGAAGGTAACGATCAAGCCGAAGCGGCTCGGCGTGCGCAGCCATGCAAGCATCGGCACGGTCTTGTAGAGCGCGGTGTACAGACCCGCACGCGGACCGAACGACGCCCACAACGCGAGGATCGCCAGCCCGCCGTAGACGAGCACGATCTCACGCTCCCGCTTTGTGCGCGCGACGAAGAAGCCGGCGACACCGAACACCGTTGCGATCACGCCCGGAAAATTCACCTCGGTCCACCGCGGGAGAAACTGCAGCAGCCACGCGTGCGCGTACGACGAGCTGGCGAGGTACGAGCTCCAGTTCGCGGCGAACATTCCCGCTTGCGCGAGCGTTCGCGCGAAGCCGAGACGCTCGATTCGCGCATACGGCACGTAGAAAGGCGCGACGATGCCAATGGCGACGAACGCGCCGGTCGCGATGCTCAGCCAGTATCGGCCAATGCTCCACAGGCCGCGCGTCCACGCGATGACGAACACTGCGAATCCGATCATCAGGACGATGAACACGCCGTAATAGCCCGAGAAGAGCGCTTGGGTCACCATGACCAGGCCGAGCACCGCTCCACGTCCGAACGTCGGCCGATCGGCGACGCGATGGAACGCGAGCATGCTGAACGGAATGCCCAGCGTCATCAGCGCCTGCACTTCGGCCATGTGTCCGAACAGGTGCGGACAGAAGGCGAAGCAGATCGCGGACACGGCGGCGGCCCGGCGATCCTGCACCAAATATCGCACCAGATAGTACGTGCCAACGGCGGTGAACAGCACGGACAGCAGGACGGCGAAATTGAGCGTCGCGTAGGGGTTGTGCGTCGCCCAGTACATCGGCACGCCGAGCAGGCCGGTGGCGATGTTGCTTTCGGAATATGCGAGCGTGCCGCGATGCGGGTAGAAGATGTTCGCGTCGAAGACGTGCAGCGGATTCGTGAGGAGCGTGCGCGAGACCCAGGCGACGTTCCAAAGGGAGAACTGTCCATCTGCGGTGTCGGCGCGGCCGACATCGCCGATCCGGAAGGCGATCGGATAAGTCAGCGCGACCGTGAGGATCGCAGCGGTCACCAGCACCAGGACCAGCTCTCGCCAGCCGCCGCCGTACGGACGCACGGTCGGCACCGTCACCGCGCGGCTGGCACCGCGACGAAGGTCATCAGCGCGCCGAGGTTGCGCTGGTCGTTGGAATTCGGATCCCGCAGGTGCGGCGTAAACCCCTCCGTGGATCGTGCCGTCAGCAAGTACTCATAGCTGGCGAGCCCCCGGACGCCGGAGGCCGGCACGTCGATCGTCGCCGGCTTGCCTGGGAGCAGCGACACCCGCGACTCTGCGCGGCCGGCGGACACGATGAACACCGTGGAGATCGGCGACACCACCGTGAGGTGGAGGTGATCGATCGGCTGCTCGGATCGCACGATCATGTCGGCGCGGCCGTCGCCGGCAATCCAGATGCCCTTCGTGTCGTTCGGGCCGACGACCTCCGGGCTGTACGCGTGCTCATCCAGAAAGTACATCAACACGCCCGCGTACCACAGGTGCGATCGCTGCGCATCGAGCATGATCGGTAAATCGTTGGCCATCGTCAGTTCCACCGGGAGCCGGCGAACGAAGCCACGCTCCGCGGTGATCTGCGGAAACTTTGCCGCGTAGAACGGATTCAGCAGCATCTTGGCCGTGAACAGCGCGCCGCCGAGCCAGGCGACGAGCGCCGGCAGGCTGGACGTCAGCGGCGGCAACAGAAAAAAGAAGGCAGGATACTGGCTCAGGAAATAGCGGTTGCCGGGCGGTCCGCCGCCGCCGCTCCACGTGTACGGAAAGAACACCAGCCAGAAGACGAACGAGCCGGCGATGGAGAGAAAGGTCAGCATGCGCCACCCCTGCCACCGTTCTCTCGACGTCAACCACAAGAACAGGCAGACGACGCCCGGAAAGAAATATGGGACGAAGCCGAAATGCCGCCCGATAACGAAATATACGGCGTTGTGCGCGAATCGATTGACGAACTCCGACGGCGCGAGCACGGTTTCCGTGTCGGCGTCGTTCGTGCTCATCTGCGTGCCGCTGCGATCCCACGCGTTCACCGCCGACGCATCGAAGGGAAACGAGCCCAGAAACGTTTTGCGGTCCCCACCCTGGTAATTGAACTCGCCGGAGGTCGCGGCGGAGAGACCGAAGAGCGCGCCGACGGTCACTGCAAACACGAGGCCGGCCATCACGCCCGCTTTGAATTGCCGGCGGCGCCACGCCCACAGCACAATCGGTGCGATGAAGATCGCGTGGTTGATCTTGGAATAGGCGGCGGCGCCGATGAACGCCGCCGCGAGAAGATCGCTGCCTGCGCCGCGCAGAAAGCCGCCCGCCGGCTCCGGGCTGACTTCCTTGTAGAGCCACAGGAACAGCGCGTAGAAGATCAGCGAAAAGTTGAGGATCTCCGGCATCAGGAACACGGCGTACACCGGCACGCAGCTCGCGAAGATGAACGCGAGCGTGTATACCAGTGCCGGCCCGGGTCGCGAGCGTGCTGCCAGAAAGGTGTACCCGCACGCGCAGACGCCGAACAGCAGCAGCACGTGGAGCACGAGAAATCCGTTCAGCCCGAGCAGCCGCACGAACGGCGCAGCGACGAGGGGGTAGATCAGCGCCTTGCCGAAATACAGGCGATCGTGCCGCGGATCTGCTGTGGTCGTCAGATGGACGAACGGCATTCGCGCGTTGACGCGAAGGTGCATCGTCTTACCGCGCTTGAGAAAGATGCCGTCCGGGCCGGACCGATAGAAGCCGAAATAACGCTCGAGATCGCGCCGCTCGTAGGTGAAGTCGTGGTCATAGGCCGCGCTCAGGGTCATCGCTACATAAGTGGACTCGTCGGCCCTCGCGCTGTACCCATTTCTGACGACGTCCACGGACACCGCCGCGGCGAGCGCGACGATCAGCAGAATGGCGCCGGTGAGGACGGCCGCTCGTGAGCTACGGGCGTCGACCGACGCAGAACTGTTCGATGACACGCCCATATCATAGATGAGTCGGCTGCGCGCTCGAAGGTTCGGCGTGTTGATTGGCGCTAAATCGGCGTGTATGCTACAGATAGCGTCCCGGCAGTTCAATTTCTGTGATCACATCTGGAGTCCCCTTTGATGAGCGCGGCGGCGTGCTGCGCGGCTGCCTCGATCTCGTTGCCGGCCGGTTTCCGCGATTTCTCTTCGGCGGCCGTCTCGGCGACGGCCTGTTGCCGATCTTTCACTTCCACGACGTCACCCCGCAGGATCTCGAGCCGAAGCTCCGCTATCTCGCGGAGAACGGCTATCGTACGGCCAATTCAGAGGACATCCTCGCGCACGTGAAGGGCGCCACGAAGCTGGATCGCACGCACGTCGCGCTCTGCTTCGACGATGCCTGGGCGAGCCTGTGGACGGTGGCGGCTCCCCTGCTCAAACAGTACGGCCTCACCGCGATTGCGTATGCGATCCCGGGACGCATGCACGACAGCCATGGCGTTCGTCGGCCGGCGGGCACTGCGCGTGAGGGATCTGCGCCCGCGAGCGGCTCCGCGGCCCAGGACGACGACCCATTCGTCACCTGGCCGGAGTTGCGGGCACTGCATACGTCTGGCGTCGTGGACGTCCAGTGCCACACGGAATCGCATTCGAGGATCTTCTGTTCCGGCGCGGTCATCGGCTTCGTGACGCCGGCGTACGCCGCCACGCCGCTGCTGAACCGGCCGCAGCTGTCGCCAGCGCCGCGCCGTTTCGTGAACGCCGAGGATCTCGGCGCGCCGTTGTATGCCGCCCGATCGCGCATGTCTGACGGCCTGCGGATCAACGTCTCGATCGACCTGCACGCCCGCTGCGTCGCGCACGTCGCGCGTGCCGGCGGGGCATCGTTTTTCGCGCAGCCCGACTGGCGGGCGCAATTGACGCAGCTGGTGCGACGAGACGGCACCAGCGAGGTCGAGCGACACGAGGAGCAGGTGCGGGCCATCGAGGACGAGCTCGATCGCGGCCGCGCCGTGTTGAACGAGCGTCTGGCGACGCGCACGGTCAATCATGTCTGTCTGCCGTGGGGTGTCTCCGGCACGCAGACGGTCACCGCGCTCGCGCGTCTCGGCTTCGGCAGCGCGTTCGCGAATCGACTGCGCGGCGTGCACGCTGTGCAGCCTGGCGACGATCCGTACTGGTTGAAGCGGCTGCCGAACAAGTACATCTTCCGCTTGCCCGGCCGCGGACGCCGGATATGGCACTAGCGCCGTTTCCCGCCGACGTCGGCGTCGCGATCGTGTGCCACGACAACCGCGATAAGCTGGTGTCGACGCTCGCCTCGCTCGACGCCGCCGGCTGCCCGCGCGGCGTCATTCAAATCGTCGACGTGCTCAGCACCGATGGCACCGTCGAGTGGCTGCGGCGCGACCATCCCGACATCAGCGTGCACACGCTCGACAAGAACGACGGTCCCAGCCCAGGGCGGAACGCCGGTATCCGCCTGTGCCCCTTTCCCTACGTGTTCCTGATGGACGCGGACGTCCAGGTGCAGCCGGAAACGATTCAGCGGCTGCGGACCGCGATGGCCGCCGATCCCAACATCAAGATTGGCAGTCCGATCGTCGTTCACGTGAGCGCACCAGACACGATTCAGTATGCGGATGGCCGGCTGCATTTCATCTGCGAGGCGATCAACCCGTGGATGGATCGTCCGCTGGCCGCCCGCGGCCATGCACCGCTCGACATCGGCGTCGCGCCGACCTGCGGGCTCCTGCTCGATCGTCAGGCGGCGATCGACGTCGGCCTGTTCGACGAGCGTTATTTCATCGGCAAGGAGGACGGCGACTTCACGCATCGCATCAGGCTGGCGGGCCATCGGATTCTCGAATTGCCCGATGCGCTCGTCCTGCACCACAGCCGCCCGCGCGGGACGTGGCTGTTCTACTATCAGATCCGCAACCGCTGGCACTTCATGCTCAAGAACTACCAGTGGCGGACGCTGATCCTGATTCTGCCGTGCCTGGCGATCCACGAGCCGCTGCAGCTGGTCGTACTGCACGCCAAGGGGCACGCGCGTGTGTACTGGAAGGCCGTTGCCGGCCTGATTGCGATGCTGCCGAGCCTCACCCGCGATCGCGCACTCACCCGCCGCATCCGCGCGGTGCCCGATGCGGCGCTGCTGAAGGCCGACCGGCTGATCATCCGCGACGATCTGGCCAACAGCGCGCTCGTGCGCGCCGGCAAAGGCGCATACGAGGGATTCCTGCGCGGCTATTGGCGTCTGCTGACCAGCACCGTGCTGTCGGGCACCGCCGCTCGGTCCGGCGGCCGATGACGTCCGCCCGCGCGACGCCTCGAGTCGTCGTGCTGACGCCCTACTTCCGTCCCATCGTGGGCGGCGTCGAAAGCAATGCGGAGCGCCTCGCCCGCTATCTGCAGCATCACGGCTTCGCGGTTCGCGTGCTGACCAAGCGCGTCAACAAGGACCTTCCCGACCTCGAAGAGATGGACGGCGTTCAGATCGAGCGGATCGGTCCGCACGGCGATCGCGCCGCTGCGGGCAAATGGCTGCTGCTGCCGCAGATCGCCGAGTGGCTGGGGCGCGAGCGATCCAACTACGATGTGGTCTGCTGCATCGACTATCGCGGGACGGGCGTGGCGGCCGTCGGCGCGCGCCTGCTGACGCGCCGTCCGGCGGTGTTTCAGGCGCAGACGACCGGGGTGCTCTCGGGCGCGAACATGGACGGGGCGCTGGAGCGCTGGAAGATCGACCCGCACGGCACGCTCGGGCGGATGGCGAAGGCGGTGCCGCGGTCGATCTATGGCCGCGCGGATGCGTTTGCCTGCATCTCCCGGGAAATCGAGCGCGAAGCGCTGGCATGTGGCATTGCCCCGGAGCGCGTGCACTACCTGCCGAACGCGATCGATATGACCCGCTTTCGTCCCGCCACCGGCGAGGAGAAGCGCGAGCTGCGCCGGCAGCTCGACCTGCCCGCCGATGCGATCGTCTGCCTCTTCGTCGGGCGCCTGAGCCGCGAAAAGGGTCTGATGGATCTGATGGAGGCGTGGCGGTCCGTCACGAACGCCCTGCTCCTCATCGGCGGCCCAGACATGGACGGCCATCCGTGGAACGTCGGACCGGCCGCGCGCGAGCTCGCCGCTCGTCACCAGCTCGAATCCGTGCGATTCCTCGGCTCGGTTTCCGACGTCGCGTCCCTGTTGCGCGTCGCCGATGTCGCAATCCAGCCGTCGCATTTCGAAGCGCTCGGCTTGTCGGCCATCGAGGCGCTCGCCTCGGGGGTGCCGGTCGTCGCCTCGGCGGTCGGCGGTCTGCTGGACTTCATGGTCGACGGCGAGAACGGCAAACTGTGTCCGCCGAAGAATCCGGCGGCGCTCGCCGCGGCGATCCGCGCAGTCGTGGACGATGGGGAACTCAGGCGGCGACTGGCGGCTGGCGCTCGCGCGTCGGTGCTCGGGGAGTACGACGAGGCGATCGTGTCGGAACGCTTTGCCACCCTGCTCCGGCAGCTCGCCGAGGCGCGTGCGTGATCGCGGCCACACTGAAACGGCGCATTCCGTTCCTGCTCAACAGCGGCTACGCGGCGATCACGAATGGCAGCGCCCTCCTGCTGCTCGCCCTGCTCACGATTGCCGGCCGCGTTCTCAGCGCCGCCGACTACGGCCGCTTCTCCTACGCGATTGCGCTGACGCTGATCATCGAAACCATCATGGACGTGGGGCTCGGGCCTGTCACGGTCCGCGCCGTGGCGCGCGACCGGGCCAGCGCCAGCCAGCTGCTGCGCCACGTGCTCGGATTGAAGCTCGTGTGGGTCGCGATCGGTCTCCTTCTGCTCGTGATCGTCACGCCGATTCTCCGGTCGGATCCCGCGCTCATCAAGCTTTGTTACCTGATGGGCCTGTCTTCGGCGGTGCGCTCGTATCTCCTGACGGCGCGCGGGCTGCTGCAGGGGCTCGATCGATTCGACCTCGAGGCGGTCCTGGTCGTCGCCGATCGGCTGGTGCTGCTGGTGATTGGCGGCGCGGTGCTGTGGGCCGGATACGGGCTCTTCGGACTGGCGATGGCGTTCGTCGTGTCGCGGGTCATCATGCTCCTGGCGGCTACGCTGATGCTCTCACGCGTCGTCGGATCGACCCGACCGGAGTACGACCGCGAAGCATGGCGCTCGCTGCAGGCGGCGGCGCTGCCGCTCGGCTTCTTCATGATCGCGCTGAACACCTACAATTACATCGACACGCTGATCCTCGGCATCATGCGATCCGATCTCGAGACGGGCTGGTACTCGGCGGCTTACAGAATCTATGAAGGGCTGACCTACGCGCCTGCGATTCTCGCCGCGGTCCTCACGCCGACGCTGTCGCATCTGTTCGTGCACGATCGCGTGGCGCATCGCCGGACGCTGACGCGCGCCCTGATCGCCGCGCTGACGCTCGGTGGAGCGATGGGCGGGCTGGTCGCGTGGATCGCCGGTCCGATTCTGCTGACGCTGTTCGGCCCCAAATACGCGCCGGGCATTGCGCCGCTGCAGATCCTGTCGGGCGGATCGCTGTTCGTGTTCAGCACGTGGATCCTCCACGCGGGCGCGATCTCGACCAACCTCGATCGCCGGCTGCTCCTGACCACCGCCGTCGGGTTGACGGCGAATGTGATTCTGAACGTCATGTTCATTCCGCGCTGGGGCATCAGCGGCGCGGCCTGGGCCACTGTGATCGCCGAAGCGCTGACCGTGGGGCTGCTCTTCGTGCAGATCCAGCGGCGCGTGCGAGAGGCGTGATGACGCGCGCGGCCCGGCGACAACCCGCATGGATCCTCGGCGTCGCGCTGTTCGCGTCGTACGCCTATTTCTACCAGGCCGGCGGATGGAACCAGAACTCGCGCTTTGCCCTGGTGCGCGCCATCATCGAGCGTCACACCCTGCAGATCGATGCGTACCAGCTCCACACCGGCGATCGCGCGCTGTGGCACGGCCATTACTACTCCGACAAGGCGCCCGGCGCATCGCTGCTGGCCCTCGGGCCCGTGGCGGTGGCGCGCAGCATCTCGCGGATGGCGGGTGTCGATCCTGAAGGGTTCCCCGGCCTCGCCTGGACCTCCTACGTCGCCGGTGTGGTGACGAACGCCATCTTCACCATGATCGCCGCGCTGGCGATCTGGTGGCTTGCGCTGCGCTGGGGCTTTTCGCGCGGCGCGGCGCTGTTCGGCGCGACCGCCTACGGCCTGGCGACGCCCGCGTGGTGTTACGCGACGCTGTTCATGGGACATGGGCTGACCGCCGGGTGTCTGATGCCCGCCTTCGCGGCGGCGCTCGCGCTCGAAGACGATGACGCGGAGCGGCAGCGGTGGCTCGGCTGGACGGTCGGCCTCGGCACCGGCTGGGCGGTCGTCTCCGAATTTCCCGCGCTTGTGCCGGCGGTGCTCATCGTCGGCCTCGCGCTGCTGACGCTGCGCGATCGGTGGCCTGCACGCCTGCCCGCCGTCGTCACGCGCATTGTCGCCGGAGGAGCGCTCCCGGCGGCGGTGCTGCTCGGATACAACACGCTGGCGTTCGGGTCGCCCTTTCACCTTGGCTACGCGAGCGAAGAAGGGTTCGCGCAGATGCGGCAGGGCGTGTTCGGGATCACGTATCCGACAGGGGACCGGCTATACGAGATTCTGCTCGGCAGCTATCGCGGCCTGCTGCCGATCGCGCCGCTCGTGGCGCTCACGCCGATCGGGCTCGTCGCGGCTGCCAGAAGTCCGCTGCGACGGCGCGCGGTGATTGTCGCCGCGGTGAGCGGCACGTTTTACATGCTGCTGAATGCGTCCTACTTTTACTGGGAAGGCGGGTGGGCGTACGGCCCGCGGCAGATGATGGCCGGCCTCCCCTTTTTTGCGCTTGGCCTTCCGCCGTTGTGGGATCACTGGCGGCGAATCGGCCGGTCAATCCTCGTCGCCGGCTGGATCTGGGGCGCGGCACTGACGTTGATCGCGGTATCCACGACGCCGCAGCCGCCGGCCAGTTTCAAGGCACCCGTGCAGGAACTGCTCTGGCCGGCCTTCCGCGACGGCGACCTCTCCCTCAACCCTCAGACGTTCGTGCACAACAGCGCGGACGTCGGGCGTCTGCGCGGCCACCAGCTTCCGCACGCGTCGTGGAATCTGGGCGAGATTGCGGGACTGCACGGACTGCCGAGCCTGCTGCCGTTGGCGCTCGTCTGGATTGTGGCCGCTGCGCTCTTGCTCGAAAAGGGGCCGTACCCCTTTTTCGCGCGGTCGTCGTCGAAAAAGGGGTACGGCCCCTTTTCTCCAGACGGCCCGCGGCAGTTCGGCAACAACGAAGCGAACGTGCGCTTCATCGACGCGTCGGGCGTCGCGACGCCGCCGGCCGAGATCCTCGAGATCGGCACCGGCACCGGCCTGCTGCTGCACACGCTGCTCGAGAGGGGCTGCCGTGCGCGCGGCGTCGAATTGCGCGAGGAACTGATGGCCGAGGCGCGCCGCTGGTTCGGTCCCTTGCCCATCGACCGCGTGACCGGCGTGGCGCTCTCCTTCCCGGACGCGTCGTTCGACGTTGTCATGAGCTTCGACGTGTTCGAGCACATTCCAGACAGCGACGCGCATCTGCGCGAGGTCAGCCGCGTGCTCAGGCCGGGCGGGACGTACCTCATTCAGACGCCGAACAAGTGGACCAACGTCGTGTTCGAAACGATCCGGTGGCGGAGTTTCACGCGCTTTCGCGAAGATCATTGCTCGCTCCACACGTTGGGCGAGCTGCGCCGGCGGCTTGCGCGTCATGGGTTCGACGCGCGCGCCTACGACATTCCAGTGGTCAACGACTTTTTCCGCGAGAAGGTGCGCCGCTACCTTGGACCGTTGGGCGTACTGGCGCTGCGGGTAGTGAACCCCGACCGGCTGCCGCTGGCGTGGCGGACGAACCTGTACGTGCAGGCGACGAAGCGGCGCTGACTTCGAACGCCGCCTGAATGTGCTGCTCGAACACCTGAGCCATTTCCTGATAACCCGCGGCCGTCGGGTGTTCGCCGTCGAGTGGCGAGATCCAGTCTGCGATGTCGGCCTGCATCGCCGAATACATGTCCACGACCGCGACGTGGGCGCTGTCGGCCATCTGCAGCAGCGCGGCGTTGAACGGCTGAATCCATGAAGCAGACGTCGCGGTGACGCGGCACGCGCTGCAACCTCCCGGATTCTGCGGCAGCAGCGTCGAGATCATCACGTGGGTTCCCTGCCTCTGCGCCATCTGGATCATGCTCTGCAGATTGGCGAGCGCGGTCTGTTGCGCCGCCGTCGTCCCGTCCAAATCGTTGACCCCTTCGAGCAGCAGCAGGACATCGGGCCTGTACTTCGGCAGGTCCGCGCTCAGGCGCTGGAGGCCTTGCGTCGTTTTCTCGTCCTGAAGACCGTCGTTGGTCACCGTGAAGGACTGCGTGTAATAGCGCTGCGTTAGCAGCCCTTGGAGATCGTGCGGGTACGCCAGATCTATCTGAACGATGAACGGACGGAAGAGGCCGGTAGACGTAGGTGTGTCGGTGCTGTCCGGGATTTCTCCGGCAGTAATGCTGTCGCCGAACGCCAAGAAATTCGTCACGCTGAGCCGCGGCGCCACGGGCTGCACAACCGTCACCGTGAACGTGCAGGGTGCTGCGGTACGCTGAAGTGCATCTGTGACACGACAGGTCACTGGCGTGGATCCCAGCGAATACGTCGCTCCGCTCACCGGACTACAGCCGACGGTGAGAGGCGGTTGGCCGCCTGTGACGATTGGATCGGCGTAGGTCACCGGAATGGACGCGCCGGTGATCGACGAGGCCTTGACCGGCGCAGGACAGCTGATCGTCGGCGCCGGGCTGGTCGTCGTGCCACCCGAAGACGGCGCGTTGGGGTTGCCGCCGCATCCGGACACTGAGACGCACACGGCGGCCGCAAGCAGCACGTGTCGACGAACTGCGGCGTAATGGACCTGCACGGCTCACCGCGGCTTTCGGGATGGGGACGGTGTCTGCGACGGGCGCACGACGGGCGTTGGCGTGATCGTGGCTGTTCCCGGTCGGCCGCTCTTTACGCCGAATCGGATCGAGGTGTTCGACTGCTTCGTTTCGAGCGTGGCTTCGATCGCGGTGAAGAACTGCTCGGCAATCTTCTGGTAGCCGACTGCGGTTGGATGCAAGCCATCAGGTCCAATGTACGTGTTGATGTCGGCGTTCAGCGCCGTGTACACGTCCACCAGGGGGACCGCTTGCTCGGATGCCAACCCTCGCACCTGATCGTTGAACGGCGCCACCTGGTCCGCGGCGAGCCCGCGTTCACCTGGCGCCGCGGCGTTCTCCGGCGGAATCGTCGCCAGAAACGCCTGCATGTTGCGGCTCTTCGCATCCAGAATCATCTGCCGGAGGCCGGCGATGACTGCCGGGTAGACCTTCGAGTCGCGCAGGTGGAGATCGTTGGCGCCTTCCATGATCAGCGCGACCTGGTATTGCCCGCCGGCGATCGTCCGCGAGAACCGCGACGGCGCTGGCTCGCTGGGCTCTGGGCCGTTACCGGTCACCGACTCGCCTGGCTGTCCCTTATTGTCGACGCGGATCGTCGACTGCGTCGTGTAGCGCCCCAACAGCATTTGCTGCAGTGCGCCCGGATAGGTTTGAGGCAGCGGCAACTGCACCGCAGGGCGGATCCGCGACTGGCTCAGCGCGCTGAAATTTTGACCGTCCTCGCCATAGGTGATGCTGTCGCCGAACGCGACGAAGTTGGTGACCGAGAGCTTGGGCACCGCGCTGACCGTGACGTTGAACGAGCATGGCGCTGTTCGCTTGATCGCGTCGGTCACCGTGCAGCTCACCGGGTTCGTGCCGACCGGAAACGTCGACCCGCTCACCGGCGTGCACGCCACCGTCAACGGCGCCTGGCCTCCGGTCACCGTAGGATCGGCGTAGGTGACAGGAATCGGGCTGCCAGTGGCCGATGGCGCCGTGAAGGACGCCGGGCATGTCATGGATGGCGGATCAGTCGACGGGGTGACAGCCGTTGGCTTGGTCGGACTGCACGCGGATAGAGCTGTGCACAGCATCAGCGTCATAAGCGCACAACGACGACGGGAACAATCGTGAGCACGCACGGGTGAACAGAGTCTATCGCGGCTTCCGTGCTGCGGCCGGCGGTGTGGGGCGTGGACTCGGGGCCGGCGCAGCGGTGGCATTGGGACGCGCGCGCGATCCCCCGTTGGTTGTCGGGGTGATCGTCTGCTTTATTTCAAGCGTCTGTTCGATGGCGCTGAAGAAGGTATCGGCGATCTTCGCATAGCCCGCGGCGGTCGGATGCAGGCCATCAGGGCCGATATAGGTGTTCACGTCGCCGTTGAGCGCCGCATAGACGTCCACCAGCGGCACACTCTGTTCGAACGCCAACCCTCGCACCTGATCGTTGAAGCCGGACACCAGGCTCCACCCCAGGTTGCGGCAACACGGTGCCAACGGGTTTTCTGGCGGGATGGTCGCCAGGAACGCCTGCATCCCGCGGCTCTTCGCATCGAGGATCATCTGGCGCAGACCGGCAATCACAGCCGGCTCGACCTTCGAATCGCGCTCGGACAGATCGTTCGCCCCTTCCATGATCAGCACGGCGTTGTAGACGCCTCGGGCGATCGTCTGCGAGAAGCGCGGAAGCGTCGTCGGATCGGTCACACTTTCGCCGCTCAGGCCCGCATTGTCGACGCGCAGTGTTTGCGTCGAGTAGCGTGCCGCGAGCTCCTGCTGCAGCGCGCCAGGGTACGTTTGGAACAGCGGGAACTGCACCGCGGGGCGCAGACGCGTACTTTGCGTCGTCGAATTCTGCCCGTTCTCGCCCCACGTGATGCTGTCGCCGAAGGCGACGAAGCTCGTGACGGAGATGACCGGCTTCGCCGGTATGACGACGGTGACCGTGAACGGGCAGCTCGCGGTCCGATGCTGCGCGTCGGTCACGGAACACGTCACCGTCGTTGGACCGACAGGAAACATGGCGCCGCTCACCGGCGTGCAGGCGACGGTCAACGGCGCCTGTCCGCCAGCCACCGTAGGATCGGCGTACGTGACCGGCACCGGGCTTCCGTTGACTGATTGCGCACTCGGCGCCGCCGGACATGCGATGGTCGGCGGATCGGTTGGCGGCGTCGTCGGCGCGCTTGGCGAGGAGCTCCCGCAAGATGAGAACAGAGCGCTGGTGGCGACGACAACAGCGAGCGCGCGTAAGCAAGAAATAAGGCGGTCCAGCATTGATACCGCCTAATCTTACTGTCGGTCGTGCTGAGGCGTCACCGGTCTGCCGTCTGATACGACCAGCGCCAGCACTCGATGCACGTCGATGCATGGTCCTGCCTGCCGGCGTACAGTCGCATTCGCGCTAAAGCGAATCGGAAACGACCTAGCGCCGGAAGAGCAACTTCGCCGCGGCGCTGGCCGAGTAGCTGCCGCCGAAGGGCATCAGCACGACGTTCGAGCGCTGTTTCGTGATTACGGCGCCACTGTCACGAAGGTTGCCCGCGGCAACGAAGATGCCCACGGTCTCACCCATCGCAGGCTGGTACCCCATGAGATTTCCCCACCGCCGGTCGTACCACCAATTGATGGCAATTTCGTCCGGGCGGCCGGACGCAGCGAGGTCGCGGCCGAACCAGAACTGCACGGTTGCGGAGCAGTTCCACTGGCCGCTGATATTGACGCACATGCCAAGCGTGTATTCGAGATTCCCTGAGCCGAAGGGCACATCCGGCCATCGGCCCGCTCCGGTGCGCTTGTCGAAGTCCACGAGAAACGCGCTGGACGTGAATTGAATGCTCGTAATCGTCGCCGTCGCGGGCCAGCTGCCAAGATCTTGCGGGTTGTCCCACACCAGCGCCGTCCGGAGCACGTCGTTTCCTCCGCTTCCTCCTGACGGCGGCGCTGGATTGGTCGGCGGCGTCGGCGCGATGACGGCGGCCGCTGTCAAGAAGGCGATCGCCGGGCTCCATGGGCCGGTCGTAGTCGGATCCGCCGCGCGCACACGCCAGTAATACACGGTGGACGGCAGCAGATCTGTCGATTGTGTGACGCTTGTCTGGCTCGTTCCTTCGGGGACCGAGGCCGTGGCGACCAGCGGGGCGAATGCACCCGTGAAGGCGAGCTGAATCTCATAAGTCAGCGCGCCCACGGGTCCGCTGTGCGTCGCGTTCGTCCAGGTGTAGACCGGCCGAAGCGTGGTCAGCGTCGCGTTGGGTGCGGGCGACACCAGCGCCGGCGCGTTGATGACGATGGGCGTGAAGACGTTGAAGCTGGCCGGGGCGGAAAAATCGCCGGTGTTGGCGCCATCTTGCGCACGAGCGTGCCAGTAGTACGTCTTGCCGGTCGCGAGCGCATCCGGCAGCTTGAGCGTCGTTCGGCCACCGTCGCCCGGCGCGATGCTGTCGCGCACGAATACCTTGTTGGTGAAGCTCGCGTCGGTCGCCACCTCGAACGCGTAGCTGAGCGGCCTGACGCCGGACGTCGACGCGTTCTGCACCATCAGCGTCAACGGCTGCTTGTCGACGGCGACCTTCGAGCCGGCGGCCGGATCGAGTGGCGTCGGCGAGGTGATCTTCACGCCAGGAATCGGTCCGGCTACGGTCGGACTGAGTGGATTCTCGCTTTTCGACGCCTGGCACGCGGTCAGTGACAGCGCGGCGGCGCAGAGGCCGAGGCCCGTCAGCACTGATCGAAACATAGTCCTCACCCTTTTGCTACGCGCAGACTCGCACGTCGGTGTGCGGGTGTGTGCAACTCCGTATATCGGATCCACGCGCTGGAAGGTTTAGCGCGCGCCGTACAGTCAACGAGCGGCGGTTCAGCTGAACCGCCGCTCGTGGAAACCACCCGTCGTGCGTGAATGCCTAGCGCCGGAAGAACGATTTCCCGGCGGCGGCGCCGCTGTTGGTATACGTGCCGCCGAAGGGCATCAGCACGACCTTCGACCGCTCTTTGGTGATCACGTTGCCGTTATCGCGGAGGTTTCCGGCGGCGACGAAGATGCCGACGGTCTCGCCAAAGGCGGGCTGATAGCCCAGCAGGTTCCCCCAGCGCCGGTCTGTACCACCAGTTGATCCCGATTTGGTCCGGCCGTCCGGAGGCCTCGAGATCGCGGCCGAACCAGAACTGGACGGTGGCCGAGCAGTTCCACGTCCCCGAAAGGTTGACGCACATGCCCAGCGTGTACTCGAGCGCTCCCGATCCGAAGCCGACATCCGGCCATCGACCCGGGCCGGTGCGCTTGTCGAAGTCCACCAGGAACGCGCTGTCGGTGAATTGAATGCTTGTGATCGTCGCCGTTTCTGCCCAGCTTCCAAGATCCTGCGGGTTGTCCCAGATCAACGCGTTCCGCATGTCGAACGGCTGCACCCTGAAGGGCTGCCCATTCGAAAACGGACTCGTGGCGCCGCTCCCCGCATCGGTGGCCTGCACGCGCCAGTAGTACGTCTTCTCCGAGAGCTGGGCGCCGACGCTGTGCGAAGTGACTGACGCGTCGGTCCGCTCGGCGGAGGTTCCGCTGTATACCAGTGAACTGAAGTCCGACGCTTCAGAAATCTGGAAGGTGTAAACGATCTGCGTCACCGGCCCGCTGCGCTGCACGTTGTTGACGCTCAGCACCGGGGAGACCCCAACGGTGGCATTCGGGCCGGGATCGCCAAGCACCGGCGTCTGGAGCGCCACCTCCGGGCCGACAACAAGCGTGCGCACCTTCGAATTCGGACCGACGGTCCCTCCCGCGTTCGTTCGCGCACGCCAGTAGTAGGTCTTGTTTCCCGCGAGCTTGTCGAGCGCGACGCTGGTCTGTCCCGCGCCCTGCGCGACGTTGCCCTTGGTCTGGACGATGGTCGCGAACCCGCTGTCGCTGGCGACTTCGAACGTGTACGTCAGCGGGGTCGATCCGGTCGTCACACCGTTGGTCACCGCGAGCGTGAGCGGCTGGCTGGCGAACTTGATCTGCGCGTTGTCCGCGGGAGATGAACCCACCGGAGACGTCAGCGTGACGCCCGTCTTGGCGTCGGTCACCGTGGTTGTGGCGCCGGTCGCGGCATCGACGACGGTGGACGGACGAGCCGGGCTTTTCTCACAGGCCGTCGTCGCGACGAGGAAAGCTAGCGCACTCCAGATTGCAAAAGACTTCAGCGTCATATGCTCCTACCAGCATGAGACTCGAAACAACGGGACGAAACTGTACAAAATGCTCCGCGACAAAGGCTGGGAGGCTTGTCGACGGCTGTGAGGGAGCTAAAGAATACGATTTTGTGATCCCGTCGTCAAGCGTTTTGGCTGACGATCGGCTGATCGTACGAATCGGCCTGGCGGATCTCCCGGATCGCGTACGTCGGCTTGTCCTGCGACTCGTGATACGTGCGCGCCTGGAGCTCCGCGAGCAGGCCGAGCGTCACGAGTTGGAAGCCGGTCGAGATGAGCAGAATACCCAGAAGCAGGAGGGGCCGATTGGAGAGCGAGGCCGCGCCCATCAGCCGCTCGATCGTCAGCACGCCGCTGATAATCGTGCCGAGCAGGCCCATGATGAACCCGATGAGACCGAAGATCTGAAGCGGCCGCGTCGAATAGCTCAGCAGGAATTTGACGGTGAGCAAATCGAGGACGACCCGGATCGTGCGGCCAATCCCGTACTTGGATTCCCCGTGCTCGCGCGGGCGGTGATGGACGACGGTCTCGACGATCGACACGCCCTGCTCGCTGGCGATGGCCGGCAGAAACCGGTGCATCTCACCGTAGAGCTTCATCGGCTTCACGACCTCGGCGCGAAAGACCTTCAACGAGCATCCGTAGTCGTGCAGGTGGACCCCGGTGACCACCGAGATCAGGCTGTTGGCGAGCATCGACGGCAGGCGCCGCGAAACAAAGCGATCCTTACGGTCCTTGCGCCAGCCACAGACGATGTCGTGGCCGCGCTCGAGGAGATCGACCATCGCCGGGATATCGCGCGGGTCGTTCTGGCGATCGCCGTCCGAGGTGACGATGATCCGGCCGCGCGCATGGCGGAAGCCGGCGGCGAACGCGGCGGTCTGGCCGAAATTGCGGCGGAAGCGAATCACCCGCAGGTGCGCGTCGGCCGCCTGCAGGCCGGCGAGAATCTCAAAGCTGTCGTCGGTGCTGCCATCGTCGATCGCGAGGATTTCGTACGGCCGCCCCCAGCGCGTCAGCGTCTCCGTCAACTCGCCGTGCAGGGCTGCGAGCGACGGCGCCTCGTTGTGAACCGGGATGACGACGCTGAGTTCTGGAGTCACGAATGGCTACATTCTACCGGCGTTTCACGTTCTATCGGCGGCGGCCTGTCCGCGCTTTGACCAGAGGAGGTATGCGACCAATCCCGCCACGAGCACCCCGACCACGGTGAGCGAGACCTTCGCGCCGTGCTCGTGCATATAGGCCATGGCGCGGTCCCCGTATCTGACGGCCAGGAATCCGAGGACCGCATACCGCGCACCGCGGCCGATGGCGATGGCGGCGACGAAGCGCGTGGTACTGATGCCCGCCACTCCGGCGAGCAGCACGAAGATCTTGAAAGGCGCCGGCGGCGGCAGGATCGACGGAATCAGCACCGCCAGCATGCCGTAACGGTCGAAGGCGGCCATGGCGCGGTGGACGCTGCCTTGTGCGAAGCGCCTCCCCACCAGCGCGGCGCCGCCTTTCTTCCCGATGAAGTACATGACGAGGCAGCCGACGATCGAACCGACCGTGGCGCACACGACATAGAGGACGACGCGCGGCTTGTTGCCGGCGACCATCGACACCACGAGAATGTCGGCGACTTCCGGCAGCGACAGGAAGGACGAATCGAGAAAGGCGACGAGACAGAGGCCCGGCGCGCCAAGTGCGACGGCGAGTGCGTACACCCGGGTGGCGATTCTGCCCATAGAATAAAAAGGTAGCGTCTCATGTCGTGTAGCCCGTTAGCAATCCGTTAGCGGCGTTCGACGGCGACGGCAGATTGTGAACAGGCTGGACGTCATGACGCAAGTCGCGATGCGCGAAGCGCGTGCGGTGGGCGATGGAAATGCCGACTACGGTGTGGTCTTGCGTCGCATCGTTCGCGACACGTATGGAGTCATCCAGCCCGCCGATACCGGGGATGTGTCAGCCGCCCTCACGACACCTTTCTCTTTTTGCCGTGTCGGTGCCGTTCATTCCATTGACGTTCCAACTCCTCGCGTTGTTGTCGCAACTCTGAATCGGACCGGGCGTGTCGGCGTTCTGATGTCCCATGACGTTCGGGACCAGGGGGGCTGTCGATTGACGCGCTCGCGTGTCGGCGTGCGCGGTCACGACGATGCTCCTGTAACAGATGGTCCACGACCGCTGCACGTTCTTCATCGTTATCTCGGTGCAAAGGCATGACGTCCGATCCGTTCTACTGAACGCGACGGAGTTTGTGCGTGCGCTGCCGGTATTGAAACGTGCCGCACGTCGCGCAACAGTAGTAGTCCCACTGTTCCGCGTAGCGGTCGCTGACACCGCCGACATGACTCTGCTCGTATTGCAGCGCACGGTCACAGGAGGGACACGTCAACGAGGGGGGCGGTGTTGGCGGTGTAGTCGTCGTGAAGCGGCGATGCGATTTCGATAACACGGTGCGATGTGGATGCAACCGCGCACATAATTCGTCTGACGTGTCACGCTGCGTCACGGCGCGGGTCAGCAGTGCAGCCGACTGCTCGCGGAGTTCTCGCGCACGCGCGACCAACCGCCGCCCTTCACTCACAACGGCATCCGGTGTCGTTGGCTTGACGAGCACCGCATCCGCTCCTGCTTCTTGTATGCGCTCCAATGCCATCGAACGTGCCTCTGCCGTCACGATGAGAATCGGGATCGAACAAGTCGCCGCATCGCGCCGTAGAATCTCGCAGAGCGCGTCGCCATTCATCAACGGCAGACGGAGTTCGCTGATGATGAGCGTCGGCGGCTGCACCAACGCCTTCGTCAACGCGTCTCGTCCATCGGTCGCTTCAATCACGTAGCAACCGTCGAGCGCCAACGCCGTCTGGTAGAGTGCGCGCGTGTCGGCGTCCGGGTCTGCGATCAACACGCGCAATGGTGCGGACGCCGGAACAGCATCCGCCGCTCGTTTCTTCAGAGCAGTCGTCCGTTGCATTGTCACGTCTTCCTGGCTCGCTGAGGAGCCTCGCGCCGAAGAGGGTCCAGTTTATCGAACGCGAGCTGGGCAAACTGTCTGATAGGTGACGGTACGCCGTCCAACCGCGCTGTTGTCCGCTACTGTCGCAGCCGGTCGAAATGCGCGCGGATGATCGGATAGCACTCGCACGATGCGGCTTCCAGCCCTTTCCGATTCCTTACGCTGACACGCCCATGCGTGTAGCGGATGAGTCCAGCCTGTTGCAATGTGGCGGCGACCACACTGACGGTCGGGCGTTGGACACCGAGCATGACCGCCAAGAATTCATGACTCAGGTTGAAATCCTGTTCATGCATGCGGTCGTGTGTCATCAACAGCCATCGGGCGGCGCGTTGCGGCACTTGATGCAGCGCGTTGCACGCCGTGGATTGCATCATCTGCGCAATGACGATTTGTGTGTAGCGGCCGACGAGGTCGCGGAACGCGCCAGGTGCCGCCACTTCGCGGCGGAAATCGTCAACGTCCATCTTCTCGGCGCTGGTGTCCGGCACTTGGATCAAGGTTTCGCCCGGTGCGACGGCATCGGTGCTGAGAAATGCTTCGACGCCAAGCATGCCTTCGTCACCGACTGTTGCCGCTTCGACCATCGTCCCGTCTGACAGCGCGGTCGTGATCGATGCGACACCGCCATTCAAGAAATACACGGCTTGCAGCGGTTCACCGTTTTTCTGGAGCACCTGTTTGACGCGAACGGGAACGGTTTGTAGGAAAGGGCGTAGGCGGTCGAAATCAGCGGGGGGCAACGCCGCGAGCAGACGGTTCTTCGGTCGTCCATCGGACGGCGGTGGACGCTCAGCGCGCGGCGGTGGGCGGACGGACGACAGACGCTTCTTGGACATGGAACCCCGAATTAATTGCGGCGGAAAATTGCTTTGGAGAGGCTGTGGCGAGGCCGGATCCCGCGTCATGCGGCAGCGGCAGGCTCAGGAAAGCATGAAGACTCCAAACTCTACCACGCGTGGGTTTTGTGCGGCACGAAATCGCTCAACTGTCAGCTAGGTGACAGTTGTGGCGTGATGGTTGCTTCAAATCCTCACGCTACTGATATTTGGCCCAATTGTGATCGTGCAGCCGCGCTCCGGGCTACACGCAGGTTCACAGGTGCAACGATGGCATACAGCTCGTCAATGGAGCATGCCCGCCGCCTTTTGATTTACGCGGTGCGAGCATGCGGGTTCGATTAACGCGCCGCTTTGCGAACTTCATCGATGGCGTGAACCTCCTGGCTCACAACGTTGGAGATGTGTTCGAGGTGACTCGCCACGAAGGGGAGCTGCTCGTCGCGGAAGAATGGGCGGTGCCGGTCGTGCCCCTACGGCCACCGGTGAAATCTCGAACCGCGATTCGGCGCAGCCGAGCGAAGACACCAGCCATTGGTTCACGTTGTGCCGGGATCGTGGAGCGCCTGCATCAGATCCAGGATGAAATGAATCAACCGCTCGGCGAACAGAAACGAAGACGGGCCGAAGATCGTATCCGCGAAGAACTGCACGACTCTCTCGCCGTCACGATTCCGAATAGGCTGGGCACCGAGGCCGACTTCGATCGCGTGGCCGTTGCGGCGTGGAAGGTCGGCCGAGCGGCGGAAATCTGCGACCGGATGGCGGCGCGCGGGCGCGCCACGCGCAAACGGGCATAGATAACACCCAATCCATCGGCTCGCCAGCGCTCGCCACGCTATCATTCAGGGCATGCGCCGCCGGAACGCCGAACGCGGATTGGGAAATAATTGGGAACGGTAAATATACCGGGGCGCCGCGCGCTTCCGATCGTCCCCATTGTGATCGGCATTCTTGCGGCGCTCGCGGGTGTGCTCGTGGCCGTGCACTACCATCGCCTCGGGCTCACGCTGAGCCACTACGATGCACGCGGGCACCTGGTCGTCGCGCGGCGCATCATGGACAGCATCACGCCAGGCTGGCAGCAGATCGGCGCCGTCTGGCTCCCGCTCCCCCACCTGCTGAATGCACTGCCCGTCCAGATCGATCTGATGTACCGCAGCGGCGCGTCCGCGGTGGCCATCTCGATCGCCTCGTTCGCGATCGCGGCGGCGGCCATCGCGTGGATCGTGATCGAGTTGACCGGATCGCGCGCGGCCGGCGCAGCCGCGGCGGCGGTGTTCGGCCTGAACCCGAACGTGTTGTACCTGCAGTCCACGCCGATGACCGAGCCGCTGCTGATCGCGCTGACGACGGTCAGTGTTGCCATGCTCGTGCAGTGGTGCGGATCGGCCGACGCTTCGACGATAGCGGAGCGGGACCTCGGCGCCATGCGCTCGGCTGAAGCCTTCGCGCTACATTCCGCGAGCCTGTCGACCGACGGTTGTAGCGCGACGGCAGGACTAAAGTCCTGCGCCACGATCGAGGGGTGTAGCGCGAAGGCTTTAGCCGAGCGTTCAGGGAAGGCTTTAGCCGAGCGCTCGCCACGTCTGGTCGGCGTCGCGTTCGCGCTCGCGTGCCTGACGCGCTACGAAGCGTGGTTCGTGACAGTGGCGGCCCTCGGCGCAGCAGTGTGGACGCTGTGGCGCCGCGGCACGCCGCTCCCGGTCGCGTTGCGGCTCGTCCGCGCGATCGCCGTCTATCCGATCGTCGCCGTGCTCGGCTTCGTCGTGTTCAGCCGCGTGGTGATCGGCAGCTGGTTCGTCGCCAGCGGGTTCTTCGTCGCCGAAAACAAGGCGCTCGGCCTGCCGGTGCTCGCCGCAGCGGAAATCTGGTGGGGCACGCACATGTTGAGCGGGTCGCTCGTAATCGCGATCGCCGCTGTCGGCATCCTGTCGCTGTTGATCATCGGTGCGCTCAGCCGGCGCCGGGCAGACGCATGGATCGTGCTGTCACTCGTCGCGACAGCGGCCCTGCCGTGGGCGGCCTTCGTCAAAGGACATCCCTTCCGCATTCGATACATGGTGCCGCTGCTGGTCATCGAGGCGATCGGCGCCGGCGTCGCCGCCGGTCTCACACGCCGCGCGCACGTGGTCGCCGCGCTGGTGCTGCTCGCGATTGCCGGATACGACCTGCACCCGCTCGATGGACGAGCGCCGATGGTTGTTGAGGCGCAGTGGGATCGGCCGAACGGCCCCGTGCGTCAGCGCGTCACCGACTGCCTGGTCGCGGGACGCGACACCACGAAAATCATGGCCAGCATGGGATCGCTCGGGCACTACATGCAGGAGACATCGCACGCCGGCTTCGCGCTGCGCGACTACCTGCATGAAGGCAACGGCGACATCTGGCTCGCGGCGCTCGACGGTCCGAAGCCGTACGCCGGATGGATTCTGATCGAAGAGAAGGCCAATGGCGGGGACATGCTCGCGAGGCGCGCGCGCGAGCAGCCGCAATTTCTCGACGGCTACACGCGCGTGTGCGAAGGTGCGGGGCTGGCGCTGTATCGGCGTAATGCGAAGGAGCCGCTCCGCGAGTTAACACAAAGGACACAAAGGTAAAACTGGTTCGAGTTACTTTGTGTCGATCCTTGGTGTCCTTAGTGTCCTTGGTGTTGATTCAGTCTGCCCGTCCTGCGACGTCTCTCAGAATCTGATATTGAACGTGAACAGGTAATTGAATCCGCCCAGATCGATCTTCGGACCGGCGAACGTCTGGTCGGCCGGGAGATCGCCTTTCGCGGACTGATAGCGCACTTCGAAACCGGGATCGAACTGCCCCACCGACACGCGGACGCCGCCGACCACGACGGGACCGGTTGCCGTGCCGGTGCCGACGAAGTTCCCGTTGAAGATCGAATTGTCCGAGTCGACGAACTGCCCCGTCTCGCTGTAGCGATACCGCATCACGCCGACGCCGGCGCCGACGTAGGGCTGAATCGGAGCATGACGCCCAAGCGGCAGAAAGCGCACCGTGGCGGTGAACGGCACGACCCGCAGCTTCAGGTCCTGAGTAATCTCCGACCCGTTCGCATTCACCTGAAACAGATACACGCTCGGCACGGTCTTCTGGTAGTAGCCGATGCCGAGGCCGCCTTCGAGGAAGTTGCCGATGCCGACCAGGTACTCGCCGCCGAAGGTGAAGCCCGTGAAATCGCTGACCCGGAAGTCGAGGAAGTTCTGGTCGTTGACCAGGACATCATCGCTCGAGCGGGCGTCGAGGCTGCGCGGGACGAAGCCGCCGAGGAACAGGTTGACCGATTGCTGGGCCGAGGCCGCCGGGGTACCGATGAATCCGATGACGAGCGCGAAGACGGAAACAGCGCTCAATGAGGTCACGAGTCGACGCATAGGGTGCGCTCCTTTGTGCCTTCTGTGACTAGCAGAAGCGATGCCATCTCAGCCTCGCAGAATCCGCCAGAAATCGGCCGGTCGGGGCCGCGGTGTCTTACGCGGATATCAGGGCGTCCGCTGGGGAGCACGCCGCGCGTCGAATTGCCGGATAACCTCGAGCATGGCCGCGTGCAGGTGTCCGTTGGTGGCCAGGACGTCCCGTCCACGCGATGTGAACGCCTCGCCGGCAAAATTCGTCACGCGTCCGCCGGCCTCCGCGGCAATCAAGGCGCCTGCCGCAATGTCCCACGGTTTCAAATCACGCTCCCAGAAACCGTCCATGCGCCCCGCCGCGACCCAGCACAGATCGATCGCGGCCGACCCGAGCCGCCGAACGGCGCGCGCGCATCCGATGAAATCGCTGAACAGGCCGACGATTTCGTCGAGACGCTGGTGCACGTCGTAAGGAAAGCCGGTGACCAGCAGGGCGTCCACCAGCACCGCCGCCGCCGAGACGTTCAGCGGCTGGCCGTTCAGAAACGCGCCGCCGCCGCGCTCCGCCGTGAACAGCTCCTGCCGGTTCGGATCGTAGACGGCGCCCACCTGCGCGATGCCGTCGATTTCGAGCGCCAGCGAGGCGCAGAAAATCGGCAGGCCATGCGCGTAGTTGGTCGTGCCGTCGATCGGATCGAAGACCCAGCACGGGCCGGCCGGCACGGTGGCGCTCCCGCCGAACTCCTCCGCCAGTACCTGATGATCGGGAAAGCGCTCGGCGATCATCGCGCGGAACATCCGCTCGATGGCGACGTCGACCTCGGTGACGAGATCGATCGTGCCTTTCTTGTCGATGCGCATGTCGGTGCCGAACTGCGCCAGCTGCAGCTCGCCCGCTTTGACGACCGCTTCAATCGCGGTGGTGAGGAAGAGAGGATCGAGCACCTACGCCTGCACGGGATGATCCGCCGGTCGTGACGGCTGGGCGCGCTTGACCATGCGGATTTCCATGCCGCCTTCCGGCGCGCGCTGCAGCCGAACATCGTCCATGAAGCTGCGAATGAGGAAGATGCCGCGGCCGCTGGATTTCAGCAGGTTTTCCGGCGCGAGCGGATTAGCGAGCGTCTCGGGCTCGAAGCCCGGTCCCTCATCGCGGACGCGAATCATCAGCTCCGGAACCGGCGTGGTCTCGGTCGTCTCGAACTCGACGAACACGTGCTTGTTCTTGTCGTTCTGGTTGCCGTGCTTGATCGCGTTGATGACCGATTCGCGGATGGCGACGCTCACCCAGTGCATGGCCTCTTCGTCGAGACCCGCCACCCGGGACACGTGGTCGCTGACCACCTGCACGAAGTCCAGCATCTCGAATGCGCTGGTGAATTCTAGACGAATGACCTGCTGGCCGTGAACCGTCATGGGCGCGGAATTCGTTGGGGACTGACGCGAGTTGATACCATCTGCTGAGCGATGTCAAGGCACGGAACCTCGCGCCGGCGAAAGCAAACGGCCTTCCGAGACGCGACACCGGTGGCCTGTCCACGCTGATCAAGGACCACGGACCGGCCACTAGCGTAAGATCGACACGTGATGCCGCTGTCTGCCGCCACGATCACGCCGGTCCGCCGACTCGCCGGTCGTCTGCACGTCCCTGGTGATAAATCCATCTCGCACCGTTATGCGCTGCTCGCCGCCCTCGCGGACGGACCGACCGAGATTGCCAATTATTCGCTCGGGGCCGACTGTCGCTCGACCCTCGCCTGCCTCCGCCAGCTGGGTGTCGTCATCGAGCAGCGGCCCGAGGGCTCCGTCATTCTACTGGGACGAGGTTTGCATGCCCTGTGTTCACCCGCGGGACCGCTCGACGCCGGGAATTCGGGCACGACGATGCGGCTGCTCGCGGGCATTCTGGCCGCACAAAGGTTTTCGTCCACGTTGATTGGCGATGCGTCGCTGTCGCGGCGGCCGATGCGCCGCGTGATGGAGCCGCTCCAGCAGATGGGCGCCCGCTTCGAGGCCGCCGGCGGCCATCCGCCGCTGACGGTCCATGGTGCGCCGCTGCACGCGATTGCATATCGGCCCGCCGTGCCGAGCGCGCAGGTGAAGAGCGCCGTGCTGCTCGCCGGCCTTCATGCCCAGGGGGTCACGAGCGTCACCGAGCCGGCCCAGACGCGCGATCACACCGAACGGGCGCTCCGGGCGTTCGGCGTCGAGGCGCGCGTGGACGGCCTCACGGTGGCGGTGGCCGGCGGTCAGCGTCTGGCGCCGCAGTCGCTGATCGTCCCCGGCGATTTCTCGTCCGCGGCGTTCTGGATGGTGGCCGCGGCGGCGCTGCCAGGCTCGCGTGTCGAGATCGAGGACGTCGGATTGAATCCGACGCGAACCGGACTCATCGATGTGTTGCGGCGATTCGGCGCACGCGTCACGGTTCAGCCGAGCGTCGTCAACGCCGGGGAGCCGCGTGGTACGATCATCGTGGAAGGCGACCGCGCGGGCGCTATCGAGATCAGCCCTGAGGAAGTGCCCGGGCTGATCGACGAGCTCCCCGCGATTGCGGCGCTCGCCGCCCACGGCGGCGAGGTGCGGGTGCGCGGGGCGGCGGAGCTTCGCGTCAAGGAGAGCGATCGGATCGCGGCGCTCGTCGCCGGATTCCGCAATCTGGGCATCGACGCAGACGAACACCCGGATGGCTTCGCCGTGCGCGGTGGCCGCACCGGCACGCCGTCTGGCGGCGTGGCGGATGCCTGCGGCGATCATCGCATGGCGATGGCGTTTGCGATTGCGGCGCTCGGCGCCGCCCGGCCGTCGGTCATCGAGGGCGCCGAAGTGGTCGGCATTTCGTATCCTGGATTCTTCGAGACGCTCGAGCGTCTCGCGTTGTGAAGACCGACAAGATTTACCTCGTCGGGTTCATGGCCGCCGGCAAGACGACGGTGGCGCGCGCGCTCGCAAAGCGGCTCGACTGGCAGGCGGCGGACATCGACGAGCTGATCGAGCAGCGGGAGCGGCAGACGGTCGCGGAGATCTTCGCGCGTCAGGGCGAGCCGTACTTTCGCGCGGCCGAGCGCCTCGTCCTGCTCGAGCAGACGCGTCCGCGCCATCTCGTCGTGGCGACCGGCGGCGGCACGTTCGTCGATCCGTACAACCGTGCGGCGATCAATCGCGATGGCGTCTCGATCTGGCTCGACGTGCCGCTCGACCGCGCTGTGGCACGCCTGCCGGCGGACGGCCGGCGTCCGCTCGCCGCCGATCGTGCGGAGTTCGAGCGTCTGTATCAGGTGCGCAAGGCGGCGTACGAATACGCCCATCTGCGGGTCGACGCCGGACGCGCCGGGGTGGATGCGCTGGTCGAAGAGCTGATCGATTGGCTGGGAGCCTAGGGTCCATGCGTTATCTCGTCCTGACCGACATTCATGCGAACCTCGAGGCGCTCGACGCCTGCACGGCGGATGCGCGCGTGCGCGGGTTCGATCGCACCCTCGTGCTCGGCGACGTCGTTGGCTACGGCGCGGATCCGAACGCCGTAATTGGCCGCGTGCAGGCGCTCGACCCGGTGGCGATCGTCCGCGGCAATCACGACAAGGTGGCGGCGGGGATCGAATGGGCGGAAGGCTTCAACCACGCCGCCAAGAGCGCAGCGCACTGGACGCTCGATGTGCTGACGCCAGAGCACCGGGCCTGGCTCGCGAATCTGCCCGAAGGGCCCGCGATCGTGGACGACCTGATCGAGATCTGCCACGGCTCGCCGTTCGACGAGGACGCCTACATTTTCAACGAGCTGGACGCGGCGCGCGCGCTCGGGGTTTCCCGGCGGCCGCTGTGCCTGTTCGGTCACACGCATCATCGGGTGACGTTCGTGCTGTGCGATGGAGCGCTGGACAGCCTCGAGCCTTCGCTGGCGGCCGAAGCGCAGGTTCCGCTGGTGGATGGATCGAAATATCTGTTGAACCCGGGCGCGGTGGGTCAGCCGCGCGACGGGGATCCGCGCGCGGCCTACGCGATCGTCGATGAAGAGCGGAAACGCGTGGAATTGTATCGACTGCCTTACGCGATCGACGCGACCCAGGCCAAGGTCGTCAAGGCAGGACTGCCGGAGGTCCTCGCGCAGCGGTTGGCGGTTGGTCGCTGAAGAATTTACAATTGGGAATTGGGAATTGGGAATTGACGACGCATTCTTAATTCCTAATTCTTATTTGTAAATTTCTTCGCCGCCCGTTCTTCGCGCCGTTTGAGCTCCGCGGCGTACGCGTCGCGCGCGGCGCGCGATCCGAGAATCCACCCGATCACGATGCCGACCAGCAGGACGGCGGGGATGAAGATGAAGTGCCCCGCCGTCACCGCGTGCTGCCCCGCCCCAGGCGCTGCTGCAGCGCCTGCATATCGCGCTCGACCCGGCTCAGCCTGGACCAGATCGACCACAGATAGACCATCAGCGCAATCCACACGAATGCGTACGCCGCAATGAGCAGCGGTGCGGCCGGGAGCTGATCCGCCGGCGGCAGCGAATTCATCGGCACGAATCCGCCGCTCGGTTCGCCTGTTGGCTGCAGCGCGAAGGCCGGCGCCGCGAACGCCAGCATTGAACAAACAGCCCACGTGAGACGTTTCATCATCGTCATCATGCTTCCTCGAGATACAACGCGTCGAGCGCCGCCCGCTGATGCTCGAGACGGAGCCGCAGCATCAGCAGCAGCGAGAACAACAGCATGAATGCGCCGACGCAGAACCAGAACGGCCCCGCCATCACCGGTTGCAGCGTCGGCACCACGCTCGTTGGCGGGTGCACCGTCCGCCAGATGTTTGCAGAGACGTAGACGAACGGCACGTTCGCCATGCCGAAGATCGCCACGGCGGCGCCGAGCTTGTCGGAGCCGGGTCCCCCGTACTTTCGTACGAGCAGGTAGCCGATGAAAATCAGCTCCACCAGCAGCGCCATGGTCAGGTGCGCGTCCCATTGCCACCAGACGCCCCACGACTTTCGACCCCAGAGCGGTCCCGTCACCAGGCCCATCAGCCCGAACAGCACGGCGACTTCCGCCGCCGCGAACGCGATCCGATCCGCCGCCGGCTTCCCTCCGAACAGAAACATCGCGCTGTAAATCCCGCAGACGAAGACGCCGGTGAACATGGCGAACCACGACGGCACGTGGAAGTAGAAAATCTTCTGCACGAGCCCCATCGTGGCTTCGTACGGCGCGTTGGCGATCAGGAACGGCGCGCACGCGAACATGGCGGTTGTGAGAATCAGCAACGGTACAAAGAACCTGCGCATGCACCTCTCCACCACGGAGGACACGGCGGACACGGAGGAACAAACCTGATTCGTACAAGAATGTCCTCAGTGCCCTCCGTGTCCTCTGTGGTTCATGTCTTGTTACTCTGTCATCAACGGCTCGAACGTCCACAGCGCCAGCGTCACGAACACCACGTCGAAGCACACGAGCAAGGCAATCCACATCGTCGCCGCCGGCTCGTCGGGCGTGGCCTGCAGCAGCGCCGTCGTGCCGCGGACGCCAGCAATGATTACCGGAACCGTGATGGGATACAACAGGATCGGCAGCATGACGTCGCGCGTCCGCGATCGCACCAGCATCGCGGCGAACAGCGTCCCGACCGCGGCGAAGCCGACCGTGCCGGCCAGCAGCAACGCCGCGAGCAGCAGCGGCCGGGCAAAGAGGGCCGCCGCGTCGAACAACAGTGCGACCAGCGGCACGAGCATCAACTCGGCGACGACCAGCAGCAGGACCATGCCGAGCAGCTTGCCGACATAGATCGCCGCGCGCGGCGCGGGTGCAAGCAGCAGCGCTCGCAGGGTCTCGCCGTAGCGCTCGCGTTCGAACGTGCGCCCGAGCGCGAGCGTCCCCGCGAAGGCGACCGCAATCCAGAGGATGCCAGCCGGTGCGTCTTCGGTCACCCGGCCCTCTTTGACGAACGCGAAGGCGAACACCAGCACGCACGACACCGCGAAGAACAGCGTCGTATAGAGAATCTCGCGGCTCTTCACCTCGATCGCGACGTCTTTGCGGAGCACGAGCAGCGCGACGGTCGTGAAGCTCGACACTATGCGCTCCCCAGCAACGTGCGGTACCGCGCGCGCAAGCCGATGCCGGCTGGCTCGTCGGAGATCAGCTTGCCGCCGCGAATCAACGCCACGCGCGTGACCAGGCCGTCCGCCAGGTCCAGATCGTGCGTCGCCATCACGACGATGCACCCTTCGGCAGCGAGACGCCGCAGCCGCTCCGTCACAACGCCTACCGCGTCGTCGTCGAGCCCCGTGAACGGTTCATCCAGGAGCACCAGCCGCGGCCGGTGCAGGAGCGCGCGTTCGAGCGCGAGCCGCTGCCGCATGCCGCGGGAAAACCCCGACACTTCATCGTCCGCGCGATCGGCCAGCTGTGCGCGCTCGAGCGCCGCCGGCACGGCTTCGCGGGCGTCGAGCCCGTAGAGCCGCGCGAAGAACGCGAGATTCTGTCTGGCGGTGAGCTCCGGATACAGATGCAGTTCATGCGCAAGCAGCCCGATGCGCTGGCGAAGCGCGTCGTTTCGGAATGCCGCCGTGTCGCCGAAGCGCAGCTCGCCAGTGGTTGGCGCCACCAGCGTCGCCAGAATGCCGATGAGCGTCGATTTGCCCGCGCCGTTCGGCCCGAGCAGGCCGACGATGTCGCCGGCGTGGGCGGTCAGAGAAATGCGCGCGAGCGCACGCCGCCGGCCGAAATGCCGCGAGATCTCGGTCAGCTGGACGCGATCGAAATCGGGAATCACGCGTTCGCCGACGAGCCGAGGGCCGCGCCGTCGCGTTCCGGGCGCGACGGCCTGGCGCGCCGTGGCTCGTCCGTCTCCGGTGTGAGCGAGGGCGGACCGTCGAGCGCCGCGTAGACAGGCTCGAGCGCGCCGATCAACTCTTCGCGCCGCGCCGCATGCCGCGCGGAGTCGAGGCGTCCGTTGCGGTAGTCGTGCTCGATACGCACCAGATCGGCCAGCAGCTTTTCGCGCCGGGCGATCAGGCGCTTGTGCTCCGCCGCGTGCGTCGGCTCAGTCGCTGCCGATCTCGACGCCGCCCAGGCGCCGGCGCCGATGATAATGATCGCGATGGTCAGCGTCGTCCACTGTGGCACGGCGCTGTGATGGGGCAGTCCGGAAAGGGTCAGCGTGATCGCCTGGTCCGGCGGCACCGGACCGCCCGCCGCTGCAATGAACGACTCCCCTTCCTCGGTCAGATCCTGCTGGCGGCTGATCGCAGGCGAAGCCAGCTTCGTGTCGCCCAGCTTCTTCACGACGACCGCGAGCTGCTCCAGCTGCGCGGGAAAGCGCGGCGCGATCTCGAACGAGCCGGTGGACGCCGGCACTTCACACGCGACCTGCACGAGCGTCCCGCCCGGCGCAAACGGCCCCTGCACGAGCACATGAGTGCCCGACACCGACGCTTGCGGCGACGATCCCTGCAGCAGCGTCGTGCGGAGCGCTTCCTTCGGCATGTCGAAGGTGAACGGCTTCGTCGTGTTCACCGGGCTGCTGCTCGCGTTCTGAATGCTGAGGAGATAGTAAACCTGCAGCGACTCGTCGCCCGGCTCGATGACGATGCGCGACTGGCCGCCGATCGTGACGGTGCCGGTGATCGCCGGCTTGGCCGCAGCGGCCTTGTCGGTCGCGACGAGCATCAGTCGAATGCCGCCCTGTCCAGGGAACGGAAACTCCTGCGACTGGAGGTGCTCGCCGTCGACGTCGGCGCTCGCGGTGACTGGTGTGCCGGCGGGGATGCCCCTGAACTCGGCGCGGCCGTTCTCGTCGGTTTTCACGGTCAGCGTTTTGCCGCCGCCTTGCATCTGCACCGGCTGGCCAGTCAGGTTGTTCGAGAGCTGTCCGCGGATCATGCGGACGGAGACCGTGCCCGCCGGCAGATCGTCCACGGGGCGTGGAATGCCCGACATCTGCTTGGGATCGGGCATCTGGAATTGGGCCAGCGGCCGCGCCGAGCCAACACAGAGGACACAGAGGACACCGAGGATCAGAACGTACAGTCTTTCCTGGCTTGCTCGCGCCGAGAGCATCTTCCTTTGTGTCCTTAGTGTCCTTTGTGTTGATCGTGCGGTGATCACAGTTTCCCGCCGCATCCCTTACAGAACCGCGCGTCCGGGTCGTTCACGGTGGCGCACGACGCGCAGATGCGCTCGGCTGAAGCCGTCGCGCTACGCGTGTCAGGGCGCTCGGCTAAAGCCTTCGCGCTACGGTTGTCCTCGTGCTCGGTTACGGCTCTTGCGCTGCGCTCGTCTGTTGCGTCATCGTAGCGCGAAGGCTTTAGCCGAGCGTTCGTTTCTCCGAGTCGCTTGGCGAGATCCTTTTCGATTTGCTCGCGATAGCCGGAGCCGGCGTCGAGCTGGCGCATCAGGCGCCCCGCACGCGCGCGCAAGCGCGTGGACATCTCCTGCCAGTCGGCATCCGACAGCTTTCCCATCGCGCGATCGAATTCGAGCTCTTTGATCGAGCGCAGCGCCAGCATCTTCTCGCGCTCGAGCGCCGCGCGGGTACGCTCCCCGATCATCACGGTGCGATCGTCGAAGGAGGTGACGAGGGGACGGACGGCGCGGAGCACGGCCAGACCGACAAACGCAGTCGCGCCCATCATCACGCCGAGCAGCACCACCGCCACGACGCCCTGTCCGCGCGCGAAGTACGTGACCGCCGTTGCGCACGCCAGCGCCGCGAGCACGAAGAACTGCCACGGCTGGAGGGCGGTCTGGTCCGGCGGATGCCGCCCCGTGTCAGTCGAGATTGCGGAGCTCATCGTCGAGGCGCTCCTCGAGCGCAGGGTCCGCGTTTGGTGAGGCCGGGTCGGTGTCCGGCGCGTGCTTCGACCACTTGATCGCCGCGAAGCCCACCATCACCGCACCGCTCGTGCCCAACACCCACGGCAGCAGCCACGCCAGGCGGTTGAACCCCTGGTCGAGCGGGGCGCCGAGCATCTCCTGGTTGCCGTAGGTCGTGACGAACCACTGAATGATCTGGTCGTGATTCTTCCGCTGATCAATGAGCGTGGCGAGCTCGCCGCGCAGCTTGTCCGACGTCTCGCACGGGTCCTTCCGACACTCCGCGATCGTGGTGTGTCCGCATCCGCAGGTGCAGACGATCTCGTGCTGCATCTGTTTCTCGAACGGCGTGCGAGCATAGAACGACGTCTGCGTCTCCATGCCGCCGCTCATGCCCTGCGCGGAGAGCGACGCGCCGGTCAGGACGATGGCGAACAGCACGGTGCCTGCGGTGGTCAGCGCTTCCGTCGCCGGCAGCTTCGCGAGCGCGAAGGAATACGCCTTCTCCGGCAGCAGCGCGATGCCGGTGCCGAACGCCAGGACACCGAAGCCGAGCCAGATCCAGTTGACGAGCGGATTGAGCACGATCTGCAGACTGGCCGACTGAACCGACAGATCGTACGCCGCGAGCACGATGTACAAGTCCTCGCCGATCGTCCGTCGAATCGCGACCTCGGTCGTCGGCTCCTGTTCGTGCTTGCGGTATGCCCACTTGGCCGGATACAGCGTGTCGATCTGTTTCCCGTCCTCGAAGATCGACAGATACGCCGTCGACATCTGCTTCGCGCCATCGTCGCTGACGTTCACGCGATCGTTGCGCACGGTGAAGCGGCCGATCGTCGCCGACTGCCCCTGCTTCAGCAGCACCTGCTCGTCGCGCTTGTAGCCGTTGCCGGCGAAGCCGAAGAACATCAGCACGATGCCGACGTGGACGATGTAGCCGCCATAGCGGCGTTTGTTGCGGCCGACCAGACCGATCAGCGCCGTGAGGAAATCGGTGCCCGTTGCGCCGCGCCGCACGTTGGCGCCGCGCCAGAATTCCTGAATGATCGCCGCAGTGACGAAGGCGCAAAGCGCGAAGCACAACCCCGAGGACCACACGTGCAGGCCCACCGCGGCGAGTCCGCCGGCCGTGACGACGCCGGCCAGTGTCGGCCACAGGAAGGAATCGCGAAGGTTGACCAGCGTGGACTTGCGCCACGCCAGCTGCGGCCCGACGCCGGTGAGGATCAGCAGCGCGAAGCCGATCGGCAGCATCCATTTCGTGAAGAATGGTGGACCGACCGTCAGCCGCTCGCCCGTGATCGCTTCGCTGAGCGTCGGAAACATCGTCGCAAACAGGACGAAGAACGCCGAGAACAGCAGGATCCAGTTGTTGGCGAGGAACGCGGCCTCGCGCGACATCCACGAATCCAGCTCGTGGCGCGATCGCAGCAGCGGCAGGCGCCAAATCACCAGCGAGAAGCTGAAGACCAGAATCACGACCATGAACCCGGTGAACAGCTTTGCCAGAACCGGATCTTCACCGAACGCGTGCACCGACTGCACAACGCCCGAGCGGGTCATGAACGTGCCGAAGATGGTGAGGAAGAACGTCACGATGACGAGCGTGACGTTCCAGACGCGCAGCATGCTGCGGCGCTCCTGCACCATCACGGAGTGCAGAAACGCGGTCGCCGTGAACCACGGGAGCAGACCTGCGTTCTCGACCGGATCCCAGCCCCAATAGCCGCCCCACCCGAGCTCCTCGTACGCCCAGATCATGCCGAGCGTCAGGCCGAACGACAGAAACAGCCAGCTCACCATCGTCCAGCGCCGGACGGCGCGGAGCCACGAGTCGTCCAGATGTCCGGTGATGAGAGCGGCGATGCAGAACGCGAACGGAATCGTCATGCCGACGAATCCCGTGTAGAGCGACGGCGGATGAATCGCCATCCAGTAGTTCTGCAGCAGCGGATTCAGCCCTTCCCCGTCGGCCGGCACGGTCGTGAGGTAGGTCGTGAACGGGTTCTTGTGCACCACCATCAGGTAGAGGAAGAACATCTGCACGGTGGAGATGGTGGCGACGACGTACGGAATCAGTTCGCGGTGACGTTCGCGGTTGATGAACACCGCCGCTGATCCGAAGAGCGACAGCAGGAACACCCAGAACATGATCGAACCGTCGAGCCCGCCCCAGTACGACGTGATCTTGTAGAACAGCGGCTGCACGCTGTCCGAGTAGTGAGCGACGTATTGGATCGAATAGTCGCCGGTGAGAAACGCGTTGATCATGATCGCCGACGCAGCGGTCATCAGGGCGGCCACCAGGTAGAACGCGCCGATGCCGCTCTCGATCAGCCCGCGCGACCCGCGGCGTGCGCCGACCACCGAGATCGTGCCCGCGTATGCGCAGACCACGAAGCTGGCGAGGAGCAGGAACGAACCCAGTGATGCCACGAGCCTACGCTCCCGTCTTTCGCGACGGATCGTATTTGGACGGACACTTGGCCATCACGCCGTTCGCTTCGGTGTGGAAGCCATCGGCTTCGAGCCGTCCTTTCAACACGACCTCCGCTTCGTCCTTGAACGTGTCGGGCACCACGCCGGTGTACGACGCATCGACGACGCGGCCCTTGTTCTGCACCTTGAACTTGAACTCGAGCGAGTCGCGCTTCTCCAGGATCGAGCCGGGCACGACGAAGCCGTGCAGCTGCAGCCGCTTGCCCTCCCACTGCTGCGGGCTGGTCATCACTTCGTCCACATGCTTGTAGTACTCCGTGCCGTCGCGCAGCGTGGACCACAGCAAGCCGGCGAACGCTGTCGCGAGGACCGCCACAGTGACAGCGATCTTGATATTTCGATGTGTCATAAGGACTTCCGGGGAAAAGATACTCTTTCAGAATAGTCCGATGCTGAGCCAGATGCAATGTCCGTCAGCAGCTCGTGAACAGTGGCGACAGGCAGCCCCACGACATTGGCGTAGGAACCATCGATGGACGTGACAAACCGTGACGCGAGACCCTGAATTGCATACGCGCCAGCCTTGTCGCGACCCTCACCGCTCGCCAAATACCACGAGATGTCTCCACTGCTGAGCGGCGCGAACTGCACGCTTGTCGAGATGACGCGCCCGAGCTCGTATGCGCCCCGCCGCAGGCTGATGCCGGTGACCACGGTATGCGTGCGGCCCGACAACAGCCGCAGCATCCGCTCCGCGTCGCGATCGTCGCGCGGCTTGCCCAGGATCTCCTCGTCGACGACGACGGCCGTGTCCGCGCCGAGGATGACCACAGTCGTGGCGCAGGACTTCAGTCCTGCTTGATCTCGCAAAATCAATCCGGCGGCGGCAGACTTCTCTGCCGCGAGCCGTCGCACGTAGATCGCCGCCGCTTCGCCGTCGCGCAGCCGCTCGTCGACATCGACGCTGAGCACATCGAACTCGTAGCCCGCCGCGCGCAGTAATGCCGCGCGGCGCGGCGAAGCGGAAGCCAGCACGAGTCGCATGCGGGAATGATAGGATCAAATCGTGCGGTCCATGCAGCAGACACTGCCCGGCGCGCTCGCGGAATTACTGCGAAGCGCACCGTTGTCGCAAGGCAAGGTCGGCTTCGCGTGGCGCGCGGCGGTCGGTCCCGCGGTCGGAAAAGTCACGACGGTGCGGCTCGAAGGGCGCCAGCTGCTTGTGGACGCCGCCAGCATCCCGTGGGCGCGCGAAGTCGAGCGATCGACACCGGTGATCCTGATGAGACTGCAGACACTGCTCGGCAAGGACGCGCCGACGAGCATCGCGGTTCGTGAGCCGTAATAATTAACCCCTATTTTTGCTGAGGATTGAACCTCAGTGATCCCCTGTGTCCTCCGTGGTGGAGAGTTGGCCTAAATCCCAGTTCAAAATGAGAGATTCCGTCATCGTCAGCGCCGTCCGCACGCCCACAGGAAAATTTCTCGGCGCGCTCAAAGATTTCACCGCCACGCAGCTTGGCGCCCTCGCCGTCGCCGAGGCGGTGCGTCGTGCCGGCATCGATCCCGCGATCGTCGACGAATGCATCATGGGGAACGTCGTGTCGGCCGGCAGCGGTCAGAATCCGGCGCGTCAAGCCGCGTTGAAGGGCGGCCTTCCGAATCGCGTGGCTGCGCTCACGGTCAACAAGGTCTGCGGCTCCGGCCTGAAGGCGGTGATGCTCGCCGATCAGGGCATCCGCGTCGGCGACATCGACGTCGCGGTGGCCGGCGGGATGGAGTCGATGAGCAATTGTCCGTACCTGCTGCCGCGCGTGCGCGAAGGTTTGCGCATGGGCAACGGACAGGTCGTCGATTCCATGATCAACGACGGCCTGTGGTGCTCATTCGAGGACTACCACATGGGGAACGCGGGGGAAGTCGTCGCCGAGCGGTACCACGTCGGGCGCGCCGCACAAGATGCGTACGCCGCGCGCAGCCATCAGAAGGCGGCCAAGGCGGCCGACAGCGGCTGGTTCGCCGACGAGATGCTGCCGATTTCCATTCCGCAGAAAAAAGGCGCGCCGCTCGTGGTCGATCGCGACGAGCCGATCCGCGCGGACACGACCGCGGCCGGACTTGCCGCGCTGAAGCCGGCGTTCAAGAAGGACGGCTCGGTGACGGCAGGGAATGCGCCGGGCGTCAACGACGGGGCGTCGGCGCTCGTCGTCATGGATGCTGAGCGCGCGAAATCCCTCGGCCTCGCTCCCCTCGCCCGCATCGTCGCGCAGGCGACCAGCGGCCTCGAGCCCAAGCTGGTGCTCATGACGCCGGTCGAAGCGGTGCGTCGCGTAGCAGAAAAAGCCGGCTGGGCGCTGAAGGATGTCGATCTGTTCGAGCTGAACGAGGCATTCGCCGTGCAGGCGGTCGCGGTGCTGCACGAGCTCGGGATCGATCCGGAGAAGGTGAACGTGAACGGCGGCGCCGTGGCGCTGGGCCATGCCATCGGCTCGAGCGGCAGTCGCGTCCTCACGACACTGCTCTACGCGCTCGAGCGCCGCAGCCTCTCGCGCGGGATCGCCACGCTCTGTCTGGGCGGCGGCAATGGCGTAGCACTCGCGGTCGAGCGGATGTGATCGTGGTCTTTGGCCACGAAGCGCACGAAGGCACGAAAACAATTGGCCACGGAGGCGCCGCAGCGATTCGACGGCCGGCCTGCACCGCAGGACGGCTTGCGCTGCCGGATCGGGCCGGTTCGCGAACCATTCCAGATCGCCGGCGGTTCGTGAACCGACCCGATCCCGGTGCGCGCGTCGCGTCGCGACGCTCGTCGAAATCCAAGCGGCGCTTCAGCGCTTCGCTGGCGATGCGTCAACAGGCGAGAGTATTTCGAGAGTGTATTTCTCCGTGACTCTGTGCCTCTGTGGCAATGATTAGAGAGTTCGTGGCCTTCGTATTCTTCGTGTCTTCGTGAAAAAGAAATGACGGATATCAAACGAGTCGGCGTGATCGGTGCGGGGACGATGGGGAGCGGCATTGCGCAGGTGTTTGCGCAGTCGGGATTCACCGTCACGCTGGTGGATGTTGCGGCGCCGTTGCTCGATCGCGCGCGGGCGTCGATTGACAAGAGCCTGACGAAGTTCGTCGAGAAGGGCAAGCTCGCCGCCGCCGAACGCGACGCCGCGCTCGGGCGCTTGACCACGACCTCGTCGATCGACGAGTTGGCCACCGCCGACTACGTGGTCGAAGCGATCGTGGAGAATGTCGACGCCAAGCGCGCGCTGTTCACGAGCCTCGACGCGATTACGCGGCCCGGCGTCATCCTGTCGTCGAACACCTCGTCCATCTCGATCACCCTGATCGGGGCCGCGACGAAGCGGCCGGACAAAGTCCTCGGCATGCACTTCATGAACCCGGTGCCGCTGATGACGCTCGTCGAGTTGATCCGCGGGCAGGCGACATCCGCCGAGTCAATGCAGATCGCGATCGATCTCTGCGCCGCGCTCGGCAAGACCGGCGTCGAAGCCGCCGATTACCCCGGCTTCATCGCCAACCGCATCCTGATGCCGATGCTGAACGAAGCCTTTTTTGCAGTCATGGAAGGCGTTGGAACGCCCGAAGCGATCGATGCCGTCATGAAGGGCGGCATGAATCACCCGATGGGTCCGTTGACGCTGGCCGATTTCATCGGGCTCGACGTCTGCCTCGCGATCCTCACCGTCCTGCACGACGGCCTCGGCGACCCGAAGTATCGCCCGTGTCCGCTACTCCGCCGCATGGTGGCCGCAGGGCATCTTGGCCGGAAGTCGGGACGCGGCTTTTACGTGTACTAACAAGCTCTCCACCACGGAGGTCACTGAGGACGCGGAGGAACGTGCTCTTCAGGATTGAACCTCAGTGTCCACCGTGTCCTCCGTGGTAGGTAGTTTTCGGCGTTTTGCAGCGGGCACCAGCCAGACCGCCAGCACGATCGGTCCCAACAGCGCGACCTCCTGCGCGATCGCTTTCAGATTCACGACGAGGGACGGCCAGGTGAAGAGGTGCTGGCGCGCCGTCTCCGGGAAGAGGTTCCAGCCCGAGATGAAAAAGCGGTCCGAGAACGGCCACAGCAGCGTGAGGCCGTACGGGAAATAATCGTCGACGCCGAGCCAGTCGAGCAGCAGATGCGACGCGTACGCCGCGGCGCAGATGAGCGCCACGCGCCCGACCGATCGGCGTGTGACCTGCGTTGTCACGACGGTCGCGATAATAGTCACAGCGATCACGGCGCCGATGCTGTGCGTGATCGTCCGGTGCCGCATCGGCAGGAGGAGATCGATGTCGGGCAGCGCGCCCAGGCCGGCGGCGGTCAGCGTGAGGCGGCGGTCGGTGCGCGGATCGATGGCCCAGGCGACGGCGACGCCGGCCAACGCATGGCCAATCGGGCTAGGCATAGAGGCTCGTATCATGGCAGATTCTGCCAGGTGATGGATCTGAGGCGAAAGTGTGGCGTCATCGTAAGTGGCTGTATATCAATTGTTTCTGCCGCAACGTTTACAGATTGACCCTTGACTTTCGCTTGGCCCGCTTTTAGAATAGCTGCGCTTCGAAGGAGCTCATTGCATGCCACCAGTTGAACGAGACGAACGACAGGATCGCGAGCGGATGAAGGCGGTCGATCTGGCCGTCGTGCAGATCGAAAAGCAGTTCGGCAAAGGCTCGATCATGCGCCTCGGCCAGAAGGGCGCCATTCAGCCGATCGACGCGATTCCCACAGGCGCGATCAGCATCGATTTCGCGCTGGGCGTCGGTGGCGTGCCGCGGGGGCGCGTCATTGAAATTTTCGGGCCGGAATCGTCGGGCAAAACCACCCTGGCTCTGCAGGTCATTGCGGAAGCCCAGAAACTCGGAGGGATGGCCGCGTTCGTCGACGCCGAGCACGCGCTCGACGCCGCATACGCGCAGAAGCTGGGCGTCGACGTCGAGAATCTGCTGGTCTCGCAGCCGGACAACGGCGAGCAGGCGCTGGAAATCGTCGAAGTGCTGATCCGCTCGAACGGTGTGGACGTCGTCGTCGTCGACTCGGTCGCCGCACTGGTGCCGAAGGCGGAAATCGAAGGCGAGATGGGTGAGGCGCAAATGGGGCTGCAGGCGCGCCTCATGTCGCAGGCGCTGCGCAAGCTGACCGGCGCGGTGTCCAAGTCGAAGACGTGCCTGATCTTCATCAACCAGCTCCGCGAGAAGATCGGCGTCATGTTCGGCAACCCGGAAACGACCACGGGCGGCCGGGCGCTCAAGTTCTACGCCTCGGTGCGCATGGATATCCGCCGCATCGCCAGCATCAAAGACGGCGACGTCGTCGTCGGCGGCCGTACGCGGGTGAAGGTGGTGAAAAACAAGGTGGCCCCACCCTTCCGCGAGGCGGAGTTCGACGTGATGTACGGCGAAGGCATCTCGCGAACGGGCGATCTTCTCGATCTGGGCGTCGACAAACGCATCATCGAGAAGAGCGGCGCCTGGTTCGCCTATGGCGGCGAGCGCCTCGGCCAGGGCCGCGAGAACGCGAAGCAGTTCCTGAAAGATCATCCGGACGTCTACGCCGCGATCGACGAGCGGGTCCGCAAAGAGCTCGGCCTGACGCGGGAAACGGAAGCCGCGCCCGTCTGACACGGTCCGCGGTCTGGTGATGGCTCATGGCTCATGGAAGGTTGGGCGCCACAAACACCCAGTCATCCATGACCATGGGCCATCCGCCATGACAACCTTCATCGCCCGTGGTCCATCCAACCCGGCATGCGCTACATCCTTGCCGCAATACTCGCCCTGTTTCAGGCTCTGACCGGCCAGACCCCAACCGCGACAGACATCAACGGCACCTGGACGGCTGAGCTCCGCAGCGCCAAAGTCTTCCTGCAGGTGCGCACTGCCCCGCCCGCCGAATGGAACGGCGACCGCTGGGGCGGCGATTGGAGCACGGGCCAGACCCTCGCCGTCGACGAATTCGCGGGTCTGCCGGCGAACGACGAGCGCCTCACCGCCGAGCAGATCAAGTTCGAGCTGCACCGCGAAGCGGGCACGCTCGCCTTCCAGGGATCGTTCCGCGATGGCCGCGGCGCCGGCCTCTTCACGTTCGCGCCGCGCGCGCAATTCACCGCCGAGATGAAGGCGATCGGTTACACCGACGACCTGCCGCTCTGGCGGCGCTTTCAGCTCGCGCTGCACGACGTCGGCCCGCAATACATCGGCGCGATGAAGGCCGAAGGCTACCGCTCGCTTACGCTCGACCAGGCGCAGCGCGCGAAGACCCACGGCGTCACTGTCGAGTACGTCAAGGCGATGAAGGCCGAGGGCTACACCGTCGCCGCGATCGAAGACATCGTGCGCACACGCGATCACGGCGTGACGGCGGACTACGTGAAGGCGATGCGCGCCGCCGGTTACAAGGACGTGCCGCTGGCGGATCTCGTGCGGGCGAAGGACCACGGTGTCACGCCGGAATTCATGCAGGAGCTCCGCGCGCAGGGCGTCGCGGCCGCCTCGCTCGACGCGTGGGTGCGGCTGCATGATCACGGCGTGAGCGCGACGTTCATCACAGAGCTGAAGCAGAACGGCTACGACAAGCTGTCGCCCGAGGAGTTCATCCGTCTCCACGACCACGGCGTCAACGCCGCGCTGATTCACGAGCTCGCGGCGCAGGGCTATAAGAACCTGCCGATAGACGAAGTGGTGCGGGCGAAGGACCATGGCGTCAGCGCCGACTACATTGCCGACATGAAGGGACTCGGCTTGAAGGAGTTGACGCTCGAGCAGATTGTGCGCCTGCGCGACCACGGCATCACGCCCGGCTTCGTGAACCACGTGCGGGCGCAGGGCTACAACGAGAACACGGCCGAGGGGTTGATCGATCTCAAGAATCACGGCACCTGGCGCCGCTGAGTCTCATCGTCCCGCCATCGGACGCTGCCTCCCGGAATCGGACACCGGGACATTTCGAAGCCCGGCTAACTGATTGATCTCGCGAACCGTCTGTCGGCACAGTATTCGCCTGTGCCTGGCGTGATGACCATCTTCCGCGACCTCCGCTTCGGCTTCCGGATTCTGACGCGCAATCCTTCGGTACTCGATTGCCGCGCTGGCGGTGGTAGCGCTCGGCATCGGTGCGACGACGGCGGTCTTCTCCGTGGTGCGCGGCGTCCTGCTGCAGCCGTTGCCCTACCGCGAGCCGAATCGCTTGGTGCTGTTCCGCGCAGACCTTCCGGGCTACGTCCATCAACCCGCGCTCACCGCCGAGGAATACGTGGCGCTGAGGGAACGAACCGACCTGTTCGACGCGGTCGCGATCATCAACCCGAGCGAGGGCAGTCTTACGACGCCCGACCAGATGGAGGCGGTGACCGCGGCCTCGGCCAGCGACAACTTCCTCGACGCGCTGGGAGTCACACCGGCGCTCGGCCGGGCGGTGTCGCACCGCGACGCCGGCACGGAATGGATCACCGCTGTCGACATCAGCTACGAGTTGTGGCAGCGCCACTGGCACGGCGATCTCGAGATCGTGGGCAAGCGGACCGAGGTCAATAACATTCCCGTGACGATCGCCGGCGTGCTGCCGCGCGGTTTTCGGCTTTATCTCGGACCCGGAGTCGATGTGCCGCCACAGATTGACGCGTGGTATCCCCGAGCCGCGGGGTACGACCGGGATCCGTTTCGCGGTCAGATTGTGATTGCGCGTCTGAACCGCGGCCTCGGGCTCGCCGCCGCCCAGGCCGCGGTCGACGCGATGACGAAGACGCTCGTCGCGTCGCGCCCGGCGAGCTATCGCACCGGCGCGGTGCGACTCTCGCTGTCGACTTTGGATCAGGACGTCGTCAGTGAAGTGAGGCCGGCGCTGATCGCGCTTGCCGTCGCGGTGGCCTTCGTCCTCCTCGTCGCGTGCGCAAACCTCACGAACCTGCTGCTGGCGCGTGCGACTGCGCGCTCGCGCGAACTGGCTGTGCGTGTGTCGATCGGTGCGTCGCGCGGGCAGATCGTGCGACAGCTCCTCGCCGAGGGGCTTGTCGTCGGCGGGCTCGGAGCCGGCGCAGGATTGATTCTCGCGCAATGGTGCGTCGCCGCGCTGCTCGGGCTGGCGCCCGCGACGCTGCCTCGGCGGGAAGCCATTGCCGTCGATACGACGATGGCGGGCGTCGCGATCGCCGTCTCCATGATCTGCACGCTGCTGGTCAGCCTCATTCCGGCGTGGCACGCGACGAAGTCCGATGTCGCCGGCATGCTCAAACAGGATCCCGCCTCGTCTCGCCGTGCGGCCACGATGCGCGGCCTGCTGATCGCGAGCCAGCTCGCCCTCTCGCTCGCGCTGCTCGTCGGCGCCGGCCTGATGATGCGCGCCTTCGTCAATATGCGCGCCGTTCCGCTCGGTTTCGATCCGCACCGAGCGGTCGCGATCAACGTGCCGCTGCAGGTCCAGCGGTTCAATGCGGGAGACCTCGACGAGTCGCGAGCCAAGCGGCTCGCCTTCTATCACGAGCTCGCGGATTCGGTCCGTCGTCTTCCCGGAGTCGACGAGGTCGGCATCGGATTGCCCGTGCCGCTCGGCGGCGCGTCCATCCCGCAGCGCTTCTCGGCCGGGCCCGGCGAGCCCGAGCATCCGGCGGCGGGTCTGCTGGCGCTCGGCAGCTATCTGAACGTGCTTCGCGTGCCGCTCGTCGATGGCCGCTACTTCACGGTGGACGACGATAACCGGCCGGTCGTCATCGTCGACCAGCGTCTGGCGGAGCTCCTCGGATCGCCGCGGGCCGTCGTTGGGCGGCGCCTCCTGCTGGCCGGTCTTCGACCGCAGTCGGCGGAAATCATTGGCGTCGTCCGGCACGTGCAGACGGAGGGACTTCGTGAGGCGGGCCTTCCGCAGATCTGGATGATGTACGCCACGAAGTCGTATTCGTCCCTGAACGTGATCGTGCGCGCAGCCAATCCGATGGCGCTGGTGCCGGCGGTCGAAGCCGCGGTGCAGCGGCTCGGACCCGGACGACCCGTTCACGACGTCCGTCTGCTGGACGACTACGTTGCGGACGCGTCGGCCGACACGCGCTTCGCGCTGTTCGTTCTGGCGGCGTTTGCGGCGCTGGCCGTGATCCTGACCGCTGTCGGCGTCTACGGTGTTGCGGCCTATGCGACGGCTCGGCGCGCGCGCGAAATCGCGCTGCGGCTGGCGCTCGGCGCGGACCGCGCGCGGATCGTCTCGCTGGTGGTTCGGGAAGGGCTGGTTTGGACCATAGTCGGTCTGGCGGTCGGCGCCGTGGCCGCCCGCGGTCTGACGCGCTACCTGCAGTCGCTGCTCTTTCATGTGACCGCCGGCGACGCCCTGACCTTCATCATCGTCGCCGCGGTGTTGGGACTCGTGGCGCTCGCCGCGACGGCCCTGCCGGCGATCCGCGCCGTGCGGGTCGATCCGATGCTTGCCCTGCGATCCGAGTAAACGCTACAATTGGCGGGTTGGTGAATTCGTGAGTTGGCGAATCGATTCACCAAGTTACCAACTCACCAAGTCGCCGACTGTGCGATCCGACCTCGTGGCGAGGTAGCTCAGTTGGTAGAGCATACGACTGAAAATCGTAGTGTCGACGGTTCGATTCCGCCCCTCGCCACCATCTAATCTCAATCGCCACAACAGCTTCCGAGAACATTCGACTTCAGCGCGCACGCACGAAGTTCTCGGAAGTCACAGCGTAGTCACAGCAGCACACGGGCTCGATTCGAGACACGTTCTCGTCGCGTTTTGGCGGGTCGTCCAACGGGCCATGCCCCAGCTCGACCCACTGCTAGATCGCCCGTCTGGGCCAATCCTCGCGCCTCGCCCGCGCCGAATCCAAGTCAAGCGATGACGCAGTGCTCGAACGCATCGAGGAACTCGTCCAGCTCGTGCCGATAGAACACCCACCGATACGCCCTCGGCGGCGCGATTTCCATCACGCGGCGTTTCCACTGGCGATCAAGCAACAGGAAATCGGCGCATGTCGCTGCGACGCTGGCGTGCATGAAATCGACACCATCATTGAGCGTCCACTGAAACCCAAGCTGGCTCGTCACCAGCCGTTCTAACGCGCGAAGCATGTGCGCTGCCGGACGCGTGGGCTCGTTCGTTATCACCGGGAGAACACGGTCGAGGGACGTTCGATCACGCTGATATTGGTCGCGGAACGTCTGGACCATCTGGTTGGCTTGCGTCTTGAGATCAGTCAGGTGTTGCTGAGCACCGTCTCTGTCCTCGTGAATCAGATCGACGACGCGACCGAGATTCGTAACTTCGTCCCGCAATCGCAGAAAATAGCCGCCAAGAAATGACTCCGATACGCAGGGCGTGCCACTCGACGGCTCCTGTCCGCTCTCTTTTCGAGCGACTTTCCACGGGTTGATCTCAAGCGGCACCCAATGCGGTCCGATCGCTTCGAGCAGTTCCTTGATGGCCTGCGCGCTGCCTTCCTGCGGCCCGGAGACGTCGAGCGCATTCGCCCACGAGAACAGCAGTTCACCCTTGCGCGTCCAGATGTCGAGGAACCGACAACGACGAGCCTCGTTACGCGCGATCTCGCCAAGCGAATCGTGATCAAGATAGACGGCTGGCTGTCGCTCTAGTGCGGTCTCAACTTCCGCGCCATTACCCGGGAAATAACGCACTCGAATCATGCTCTAGCCGGCGATGGTCGTCGTCGATACTCCGGCGCGCGTCTGACAACTCGCTCGGCCGCAAGCATCGCCTCGGATACCTCAATAGCGAAGAACTCCCTGGCGGGAACACGTTTCAAATGGAGCTCCACGTGTAGCAACGTTTCGAACCGCTTCGCCTGATATGGCGCGCAAGGGAACCATGCCTCCACCTCAAATGGAACAGGCACCGACGTAGCAGCTGACAATTGGTCTACCCGTTCCCGAAGCCCTTTGGTCGTAAAGCCGATCTTTACCAAGCCGGGCATTGCGGTGTTACTGAGCACATATACGCCGCTCTGATATCGAACACCACAGTTCGGACAATCGATTGGCGAGCTGATTACGACAGAACTCGGAGGATTCGCAGCATCTGCGCAGTTGACGCAGTGCAGCATCGACAGCCGCGCCAGTTCGGCGTGTTTCAGCTTCGCGACCGCCTCTGGTTGAATCTCAAGCCGTCGTTTTCCGTAAGGACCATCCGGTGCGACTGCGTAGTAGGCACTGGCAATTCTCTTTGCTACTCGACGATAGAATGTGACGCGCTGGGAATCTGATCGTTCGCCATAAATCTGTTCCAGGACAACAGCGCGCTTCCAGGCGAACCGATACTGAGCAGCCTCTGGATATTTCGACGCGGACGGCACACCGTCTGCGCTATCTGCGACAAAGGCAGCAACCGCTCGGTCTAACCGCTCGGCGTCCCGTTTTGCTTGTTCCCGCCTTGCTTGCCAATCTCTCAGGAATTTCAGCACCGACATGCTCTCGCAGCTAGTTCGTGCGACGCTATCGCTTCGCGGCCCCGTTGTCGTCATCGAACCGATCCTCGAACGTCTTCCGTAGCTTTCTGTTCTTTTTGTTGATAATGACTTTGTCAGATCCGTAGGTTGATTTGCTGGAGTTCTTGGATACGTTTGAAATAGTTCGGTTGTTGCGCCAACAGGAGGGCCGTAAAGATCTCCTGGACGATGGCTCGAATGCCGGGGAACGTCAGTGACTGGCCCGTGCCCAGTCGCATCCGCTCCCGCTGCAGGAACGCATACGCGATGGCCGTGAGCACGACATGGTGTTGCCACCCCGGATAGGAGCGGCCTTCGAAATGATCGAAGCCGAGTTCGGTCTTGAGCTCTTGATACTGCTGCTCGATCGCCCAGCGTTGATGCGCGAGTCGGACCAATTGCTTGACCGACGCGGTGGCGGGCAGGTTGACGAAGAAGTATTTGGTGCGCGGCGTGGCGCCCAGATCCTGTTCGCACAAGAGCCAGACTTCGGGCGCCAGCCGTCGATCGCGCCAGTCGTGGGCGGGGGTCACGCGGATGGCCGCGAAGCGAGCCGCCCAGGGACGATTCGTCCCGTTGCGCCAGGTCACCCGTCGCCAGGCGCGCGTCGGCAAGGCCAGGGCCACGGCGCGCACCGCGAGTGGTCGCGTGTCGTGCACGAGCACGAGCTGCGACCGCGGCCGCCCTGTCCACGCACTCGGCGGGACATGGACCGCCGGCGTGCCGAGAAACACCGTGAGATGCCGCGAGACGCCGACCGTGTACGGCAGATTCCAGCGGTGCAGCGCCCGTCTGAACGTGGTGACGTCGCCGAACTCGGCGTCGGCGAGTACGGCCGTGACCTGCAGCCCTGCGGCGCGCGCGCGGCGGATCAACGTCAACGCCTGACGCCATTTCTCCTGGAAGGACGTGCGGGCCGGCACCTGTGCCACCGCGCGCCGGTCGGCGTCGCGGAGCCAGGGTTTCGGGAGATACAACACGGCGCCGGTCATCCACGCGCGGGCCCCCGTCCACAGCGCGGCCGTCACCGCGACTTGGCAATTCGCAATCTTGCCCAGCGCGCCACAGGTACTGACGCCCCACACCGACCGAGTGAGTCCCCTGCTTGGGAAAGCTGGTCCCATCGATGATCAACACGCCGCGGCGCTCGGGCAGTATCTCGAGGAGCCGTCGCCAGATCCGATCGGCGTCCCAGACCGCGTGCGTGATGAAATGCTGAAAGCCTTGATAGGTGATCGGGTCGGTGACACGGGCCAACATCGCCTGCATCGATTTCCGATCGCTGTCGCTGAACAGGCCGTGCACGTACGTCCGCAGGGCGAGTCGCTGCGCACGATGGCCGAAGCAGCGCTGAAACGGTTCGAGCCAGTGAATCAAGCGCTGCACGCGAACGGTCGCCGTGCGATCGATCACCGCGCGCCAGCGTACCCAATTCACGCGGTCGGTACAAGATCCTCACCATTCACGAAAACATTCCGGAATACATCGCCGGATCTGACAAAGTCGTACTAGCAGGATGCTGAAAAACGGCTCATGACCGGATCGACAAGTCGATTCGGCCGTACTACGATCCGCGCACCCTTCTTCAAAGGAGCGAGCGCGTGCGTGGAGACGACGAGCAGAGCGGCCACCTGTTTAGTTACCTGTCGCCGGAGCAACGGGTGCCGGCCGATCATCCGTTGCGGACGATTCGCACGATGACCGATGACGCCTTGCGCCGATTGTCGCCGCGGTTCGAGGCGATGTATGCCACGACCGGCCGGCCCGTCGATCCCGCCCGAGCATCTGTTGCGGGCGCTGCTGCTCCAGGTGCTCTATTCGGTGCGCAGCGAGCGGATGCTGATGGAGCAGCTCGAATACAACCTGCTGTTTCGCTGGTTTGTCGGCCTGGGCATGGACGACGCGGTGTGGGCGCCGACGACCTTCACGAAGAATCGCGATCGGCTGCTGGAGGGCGACATCGCGCGGGCCTTCTTTGAAGACGTCGTCGCGCAGGCCCGCGGCCGCCGCCTGCTGTCCGCCGAGCACTTCACGATCGACGGGACGTTGCTGGAGGCGTGGGCGGGCCAGAAGAGTTTCAAACGGAAGGATCAGCCCAGAGAACCGCCGGACGATCCGGGGAATCCGACGATCAATTTCCACGGGGAACGGCGCTCGAATCAGACGCATCAGTCGACGACCGATCCCGACAGCCGGTTGTTCAAGAAGGCCAAGGGCCACGAAGCCAAGTTGGCCTATCTCGGCGAAGTGCTGATGGAGAACCGTCACGGCCTGGTGGTCGACGCCTGCGTCGTGCCGGCGACGGGCACCGGCGAACGCGACGCCGCGACGAGTCTCATCGCGAGTCTGCCGCGCCGACGGGTCACGATCGGCGGCGACAAAGGGTACGACACGCGCGGCTTCGTCGAGACGCTGCGCACGCTCGACGCCACGCCGCACGTCGCGCTGAAGAAGAAGAGTCGCACCCTCGATCGACGAACCACGCGACATCCCGGCTACGCGATCAGCCAGCGGCGCGGAAACGCATCGAAGAAGTCTTCGGCTGGATGAAAACCGTCGGCGGGTTGCGCAAGCTCCGTCATCGCGGCGGAGGCCGCGTGAACTGGCAGTTTCTGCTTCGCCGCGGCGGCCTACAACCTGGTCCGCATGCGGACGCTCGAGGCGACGGCGTGACCGCGCCCGCCCCGTCGATCGCCGCGCCGGCGATCGGACCACGACGGTCGACTCTTGAATCGACTACGAAGTCGTCATGAACCTTCGAATTTCAGCATCCTGCTAGTACGACTTTGTCAGATCCGTAGGTTGATTTGCTGGAGTTCTTGGATACGTTTGAAATAGTTCGGTTGTTGCGCCAACAGGAGGGCCGTAAAGATCTCCTGGACGATGGCTCGAATGCCGGGGAACGTCAGTGACTGGCCCGTGCCCAGTCGCATCCGCTCCCGCTGCAGGAACGCATACGCGATGGCCGTGAGCACGACATGGTGTTGCCACCCCGGATAGGAGCGGCCTTCGAAATGATCGAAGCCGAGTTCGGTCTTGAGCTCTTGATACTGCTGCTCGATCGCCCAGCGTTGATGCGCGAGTCGGACCAATTGCTTGACCGACGCGGTGGCGGGCAGGTTGACGAAGAAGTATTTGGTGCGCGGCGTGGCGCCCAGATCCTGTTCGCACAAGAGCCAGACTTCGGGCGCCAGCCGTCGATCGCGCCAGTCGTGGGCGGGGGTCACGCGGATGGCCGCGAAGCGAGCCGCCCAGGGACGATTCGTCCCGTTGCGCCAGGTCACCCGTCGCCAGGCGCGCGTCGGCAAGGCCAGGGCCACGGCGCGCACCGCGAGTGGTCGCGTGTCGTGCACGAGCACGAGCTGCGACCGCGGCCGCCCTGTCCACGCACTCGGCGGGACATGGACCGCCGGCGTGCCGAGAAACACCGTGAGATGCCGCGAGACGCCGACCGCGTACGGCAGATTCCAGCGGTGCAGCGCCCGTCTGAACGTGGTGACGTCGCCGAACTCGGCGTCGGCGAGTACGGCCGTGACCTGCAGCCCTGCGGCGCGCGCGCGGCGGATCAACGTCAACGCCTGACGCCATTTCTCCTGGAAGGACGTGCGGGCCGGCACCTGTGCCACCGCGCGCCGGTCGGCGTCGCGGAGCCAAGGTTTCGGGAGATACAACACGGCGCCGGTCATCCACGCGCGGGCCCCCGTCCACAGCGCGGCCGTCACCGCGACTTGGCAATTCGCAATCTTGCCCAGCGCGCCACAGTACCTGACGCCCCACACCGACCGAGTGAGTCCCCTGCTTGGGAAAGCTGGTCCCATCGATGATCAACACGCCGCGGCGCTCGGGCAGTATCTCGAGGAGCCGTCGCCAGATCCGATCGGCGTCCCAGACCGCGTGCGTGATGAAATGCTGAAAGCCTTGATAGGTGATCGGGTCGGTGACACGGGCCAACATCGCCTGCATCGATTTCCGATCGCTGTCGCTGAACAGGCCGTGCACGTACGTCCGCAGGGCGAGTCGCTGCGCACGATGGCCGAAGCAGCGCTGAAACGGTTCGAGCCAGTGAATCAAGCGCTGCACGCGAACGGTCGCCGTGCGATCGATCACCGCGCGCCAGCGTACCCAATTCACGCGGTCGGTACAAGATCCTCACCATTCACGAAAACATTCCGGAATACATCGCCGGATCTGACAAAGTCGTACTAGAAGGTCATTTCTAAGGCGTTCCAAATGTGCCTTGAGTGCTTTTGGCAGACGCTCTGGGCTGAGGACAACGACTCGACTCTTTGCAATGTAAGCAATCGGCGAATCTTCCGGTGGCGATCCCAAGCCCACCCGCGTCGTCCGAACATTGTGGTAGAGGCCACATCTCGCGTCCTTGTAGAGCGTCTCCGTGAAAGCCTCAACGACATCAGGCTTGGCCTTGGCCAGAGTTGGGAAGACCTCCAGAACTCCTTTTCGAAACGCCGCCTTTGAACCCGTGGTGCCGGTGTAGTAGCCGATCGTTTCAAAATAGCTCAGGCAGATCTGTAGTACGGCGAAGCCGGAGTGTCGAATCGCCGAAACGGTCTGTCCATTTCGGTCACCGTTCTCGCCGAACGCGGTTCCGCCGTTCGCCACAAGGTCAGCGACATGCAACTGCCAGCCAAGCGCCTGTTCGCAAAACAGATCGACCTTCTGTTCAAAGGTCAGCCGCTTCGGCCGCTTCGCGTCGTCGTGCTTCCAGCTAATCCACATCAGATTCGCGTCCTTCTGCGAGCAGGGTCACCGACATCTGGATAGGCGTCGAGCACCTGAGTCGCCAGATTGAATTCGCCTGATCTCGAAAAGACAAATCGCGTCGCATGTCGCAGCTGAAGGTCGTTCTGTAGCTTGACGTTTTCTATGTCGTCGGTCCAGATCTCAGATGGCAGCGCGTGGTATTCTTCGGGATCGCAAATACACAGCGCCAACGTCGGTGACAGCGGAAAGAATACCTGTATCCTTGGACACGCCCAGCCAAGGTTACCCATGAGGCTTGCGGGCTTTGGGTTATAGAGCGTGACCGGGTGGTCGGACGCCCACAATGGCGTCGCTGTCCGATTGTGAACTCGGATCCACTTCATCTGCGCAGCGCCGATCGCAATCGTCGGAGCGGTGGTCGCCAGAGATGCCACCTGAATCTGCCTGCACTGCTCTTCGGTGATCGTTGTATACGACTCGTCCAATTGGTGATTGTGCCGCTTGGCCCATTCATCGAGCCCCGACACCATCGACTTCAACGTCTCGCGAAATTCGACCGTCCGCACCTGTTGAACGGCAATGAAGATAGCGATTGCGGCGCGCTCCTTCGGGCCAAGCGCCGCGATATCGTCAATTTCACGGCACAGTCGATAGGCAGGCACGAAGTTGTCTTCGACCATTCCAAGGGCGCGTTCGATGCCCGTGTCCGACGATTCGTAGAAGTGCATCTCCGCCGCAATGTTCCTGATGCTCGGTCGAATGACCCGGCGTGTTGTCTTATCGAAGGCGTAGATGCGCGGATTCTTCCCTGCCTCAAAGGCGAACTGCCGCAGGTAGAGACGCGACACATAATGCTGGTTCTTAGCATACGACACGTTCTACCGATTATCCGCCGATCTACGCCTCGCGTGCGGCGTTACGTCGCGTCGTCGGTTCGGCGCATGTCGCGCACGGCGCGAATCGCGCGATCAAGCGCCGCTTCGAGCTGCACCGCGTCTTCCGCCCGCTCGCCAAGTTCACGCCGCAATCGCGTCGCCAGCGGCGCAGCCACCTGCAGTGCGTTTGCCACGCGCTCGAAACACTCCGCGAACAGTTTCTGGTCAATCGCATCAGCCATGGACGCCGGACGGTAGCGGAGGGTCTGCGCGAGGTCAACCCTCCAACGCCTCGCGCACCGTTGCCTCCGCGATGCTGGCGACACTGGCATGCAGCTCGCGAATCTGCTCCAGCTCCTGCAGCTTCTTCCCACCTTGCGGGTTCTTCGCGCTGGCACGCGCGACGACGCTTTCGTTGATCGTCTCAGCCGGGAGCAACGGTACCCACGCCAGCCAGCCGTCCGGCTTCTTCGTCGGAATGCGACGGACGTTGCGCGCGGCTTCTTCGAGCACCAGCCGCTCGTCGTCCGTCGCGCTGTTGTAGAACACCGCAATCTCGTGCGGCGTGCGATCCCGCAGATGCGACAGCAAAAAGTCGATGCGTCTCGCCGCGATCTTCTCCACGCTCGCAGGGAGCGGCGCGATGCGATCCGACGTCGGCGGCAAGACCAGCGAGACGTGGCGGAGACACGTCAGTGATGGCCTTGACGACGGCGGCGCTCTTCGCCGCTCGTGCTGCGGCTTTGCCCTGCGGCGTCAGGTGCGGGTCGATGTTCGCCGCAGCGACACAGCCCGTGTCCAGCGCGCCGATAAGCCGGTCACGCATCTCGTCGCCGGTCGTGACCTTTGAGCCCGGATCCGAAATGGCGTCGGACACGATCTCGCTACAGAGCGACTACGAGATATTGAAGGTTCGAGCCAGTTCGCGTTGTGAGACGACGGTCTGCGCACAAGCCCTGACCTTCTGAACGACGTCCCACGTCAGCCTCCCGTTGCCGCGCGGAAGATCGTTCAACCGTTTGCTTCTCGGAGCGTCGGTTAGGCAGGGACCTCAACGTACGAAGAAGTCGAGTGCGGTTCAGGAATCGTAAGTCCTTCTTCCCTGAGGCCGTCCAGATGAAACGCGATCGCGTCTTTCATCTCTCGTTGAACTTCGTCCTCCGTTCCGGCCGTCGCAACGCATCCGGGAAGATCGGGCGAGTACGCTGAGTAACCGCTTGAGGTCTGTTCGATCACAATCAAGTACTTCATGGCTTCAATCCTGCCTGCTTCAGGACACTGTTCAGGGTGCCTGACGCGAGATCATCGCCAGGCTTCCCTGCGACCGTAACGAGACCAGGCTTCGACGCATGCTTGAACTGTCGATGTGAACCACGCTGGCGAACCACGGACCAACCATCGTCCTCCAGCATCTTGATTACGTCGCGGATCTTCACAATCGAGCGTGTCGAACGCCTCTGACAACTTGCTCGGTTTTCGACGACATCGGAAACGGGCTGCTAGCCAAGATCACTTGCGCGGTCGGCCGTACAGGTAGTCGTCGTGATGTTCGGCCATGTCGGCCGGCGCGTCGTCGATGAATCCGATCAGCGCGCTGTTCTCGTAGATGGCCTTGACTGCGGTCGTCATGGAGTCTGGGGGTTATTCTACCAACGATCGTGCCGCTCATTTGTGGCACTCGAAACTGCGTGCCTGATCATATCGCAGCGAAGCGCGTACGCACCCGCGATGTCGTGCGGCTCGAACTTCGCCGCTGTCGCAGTGCTTCGGCCCGCCGGCTTGACGGCGCTGGGTGATATCATCGCGCGCCATGCGGACAACCACCAGCTCGGCGCCCTCCCAATCGAGCGGCTCGCTGCGCACGATTCTGCTCGCGTGGATCGTTGCGGGCACCCTCGACGTGACGACGGCGGTGACGTACTACCCGCTGACGGCAAACGTCACGTCCAAACAAATCCTGCAGGGGATTGCGAGCGGCCTGCTCGGAGCGCAGGCGTTTCAGGGTGGCAACGCCACAGCGGCGCTCGGCCTCGCGCTCCACTACCTGATCGCGTTCGTCTGGACCATCGTCTTCTACATGCTCGCCAGGAACATCAGGGTGCTGACGCGTTGGCCGCTGATCATCGGTCCGTTGTATGGCATCTTCGTCTGGCTCGTGATGAACCTCGCGGTCCTGCCTCTAAGCAACGTCACGCACCGCCCGCTGCGTCTGCAACCGTCGATTGTCGGCGCCGTGATCCTGATGATCTGCATCGGCGTGCCCATGGCGACAATCATCGGCCGACACTTGCGGCGATAAGGCTCGCGTCATCGCGACGGAAGATGGCTGCGAGCGGCGCGCCTTAGTTCGCCGGTTTCGTGGCCAGATCGCGGCTGCAGAGCTCGAGCGGACGCGGTGCACGTTGACGCGCGGACCTGTCCTGGGCGGAAACTAAGACGCAGGCACAGAAATGTCTGATACGGCGATTGGTGTCCGCGGCCTCGTCAAGTTGTACACGCGCGCCGGCCAGCCGACCGTTCGCGCCGTCGACAACCTGACGTTCGATGTCGCGCGGGGTTCGATCTTCGGCTTGCTCGGCCCGAACGGCGCGGGTAAAACGACGCTCCTGCGCGTGCTGTCGACTCTCTCCAGGCCGACTTCCGGCAGTGCCACCGTGCTGGGCCACGATGTCGCGGCGGCTCCGCTCGAGGTGCGTCGGCGCATCTCAGTGGTGATTCAAGAAACCGCCGTCGAGTTGTTCCTCTCCGTGCGGGACAACCTCGTCACCTTCGCGCGGTTTCACGGGTTGAGCGGCCCCGTGATCCAGTCGCGTGTCGAGCGCGTGCTGTCGGACTTTGGGTTGGCGTCCGAGGCGCACCGCAAAGCGATGGACTTGAGCGGCGGTTTTCGGCGCCGCGTCCAGGTCGCCAAGATTTTCATGGTGGAGACGCCGGTTGTCTTCCTCGACGAATTCTCGACCGGGATGGATCCGCTTCTCAAGCGCAGTGTCATGGAGAAGCTCAGACAGGAAGCGGCGAGAGGACGAACCATCGTCCTGACGACGCAAATCCTCAGCGAGGCGGAGGAATTGTGTGACGACATTCTGATCCTCAACCACGGCAAACAGGCGGCGCGCGGGAATCTGCACACCCTGAAACTGCTGTCGATGGGGGTCTACGACGTGACGGTGACCTTCGATCGGCTGCCACCGGGCATCGAAGAGGAATTGGCAGCCCGGCGGCCGGTGCGAATGGCGATCACAGACAATACCGTTGAACTGACGCTGAGAGAGGACGAAGGCGGCATCCTCCCTATCGTCAGCGCTATCGCCTCGCGCGGCCGCGTGCTGCGCCTCGAGGTTGGCGGGGCGAGTCTGGAAGACGTCTTTGTCGAGCTCACGAAGGACCAACCGGCGGTTGCTGCAGACGCAACGCATTCACCGCGAGGTGTGTCGTGAGCGCACTCATCGCGGTCGTGTATCGGGAGGGGAAGATCCGCGCGTCGAACGCGCTGTTCATTTTCTGGGACATCGTGTATCCACTCGGCTATCTGCTGGTCTTCGGCGTCGGGATGAACAAAGCGCTCGGTTTTGCACAGCTGCCCGTCGACTACTACGCGTTCTTTCTCGCGGGGGTCCTCGGGATGGCCGGCTTCGGCATCGCGTCGAACACCGCATGGTCGTTCTTCATGGACCGCGACAATGGGATCTTCTACGAGATGTTGACCTATCCGATCAGCCGGGCGCAGTACCTGCTTGGGAAAGTGCTGTTCAACGTCGCGATCGCGCTCGTGCAAGCCTTCATTACCGTCGTCCTCGCAGCGGTTCTGCTCGGCGTGGGGCTGCGGCCCGGCCAGTTTCCGTTGCTCGCCGCGGCCGTGATTGTCGGCACCGCCGGGTGGTTTTTCTTTTATTCGATTTTCGCGCTGGCGATCCGGCGTAACGATGCATTCAATACCGTCACCTCTGTCTTCTACTTTGTGCTTCTGTTTGCGAGCTCGATGTTCTATCCGGTCGAGCCGCTGCCGGCGGCGTTTCGGCTGGTGGCGCGTGCGAACCCGATCACCTGGCAGGTCGACGTCATGCGATTCGCGACGATCGGGCTCGGTGATCCGCGCTGGATCGCCTTCGAGGCGGTTGGCTTTGCCGCGTTTACCCTCGCGTCCTTTGCCGGCGCCATTGTCATGTTGCGACGGCAGGCGTGAGTGCTGACTGCCTACTTCTTCGGCTGCTGGGCTCGCGCCGTTGAAGGCGGCATAGGCGAGCGTTACGGCGCAGTACCAAGGCCGAGAAATAGCTCGAGTCCCTGGTCGATGCTGGCGAGCTCGCCGGACGACACCTGTCCGAAGAAGCGCCGGATGCGACGCTTGTCGATCGATCGAAGATGATCGACGAGGGCGTACGATGCTTTCGTGAGGCCGCTCGTTCCTGCCGCCAGAGCCGGATACAACGCGCCCGCACCGGCGGTGCCGGTCACTGGCACCACGGCTATCAGCGGGAATCGCTGATCGGCATTGACGGATGGATCGCTCACCGCAATGCAAGGGCGCAGACCTCGCTGCTCGTGACCGACCGTCGGATCAAGTTCCACGAGCACGACGGTGCCGCGGTCAAGGGTCACGCGGACTCCTTCACCCAGCCCTGCCCTTCGACCCAGCGAATGGCAGTCCCTTCTGTCACATTGACGAGCCCCTCATCGTCAGGCAAGTCGCCGGTCCAGTCGTTCAGGCCGGCGTCGGCCAAGTCCACAGTCTCGGGATGGGGGTTGCGGACCGATCGGAGGAGATCCTCACGGCGACGGCTGGCCAACTCATGCTCGACGGCTGCGGCGATAAAGCGGCTTCTATTCCGCTCGAGTCGGTCAATCCCTTCCACCAGCTCGGAGGACAGGGTGACCGTGACGCGTTCCGTGTTACTCATACGGAATAGTATGATCTAAAGTATGATCATACTCAAGCCGAGACCCAAACGAACCGGTTTCGCCTCGTATGACGGGCTACGGCCGACATCCTGGCGCAGACAACCGATCCCGCAAGACATGGGACGACGCGCGAAGGACGTACACGCAGTCGCCGTTCAGAAGCAGATCCTGATAGTCGTCCCGCAAGAACGGCTTCGCCTCGTCGGTCCGCTTGCGCAGTTGAACGATCACGTCCGGCCGTAGACGGCCAATCGAGTAGGCGAAGTCGGTTTTCACGTGACCCGGCCTGAAGTCCATGAAGCGTACCGGGCCGGACGGCAGACTCACCCGTCCGCGCGCCACATGCTTGTCGTTCTTTCCCAAGAGGTCGATGCTGTATCGGTCTGCGAAGTACGGAATGGTGCCGGCCCGCACCACCGCCAGCGTCGCGTCCGGCGTCGTCGCGTCTTGCAATCGCAGCGCCTGTTCGACATCTCGCTGATTCTCTCCGCCCGGCCCGGCGTTGAGCGTCGGCCGAATCAGCAGCGCTTCGGCCAATGCCCCGGCGCCGTGGATGCTGTTGACGCTCACGACCGCGTACGCCACGGCGAGCGCGAAAACCCAAGCTGGCGCCCGTTGCGCGGCTGACACGTTCGGCGGACGGTTGCCGTGCACGACCATCATGAGCGCGACTGTCAGCTCATAGAGCGCGTACGTCAGGAGGATGAAGAACCCCGGCATCGCGATGCAGATATATCTGTTGCTGCCACCCCAGTACTCCCAGGCGTCGCCGCCGACGTAGACGCTGTAGGCCATCTGGGCGATGAGCGCCGAGAACAGCAGCCAGAGCCGCCGGTCGCGGCGAAGCGCCAGCGTGCACGTGAGCGCGAACAATAACGCGTTCGCCCTCCAGACAAACTGCAGCAGCACGTACACGCCACGAGCGAGCCGCACCGTCACGGGCACGCCGGTCATCTTCAAATAGAACGTATTCGGGAGCGCGTCGCCGTAGTACCAGACCCTGAAGATCATCTGGGCAGCAGACGCCGCCGCGAGCACGAGCACGCCCCACGCCAGGTGTCGGCGCCGATGGCGCGGATCGGCCATGACCAGAAACGAGAGGAACGCGACAAACGTGACCGCCATGTCCGACCGGACCCAGGTGCCGAGGCCAAGCAGGATATACAAGCGAGCCTGAAACGTACCAGTGTCCAGGCACCGGATGGCCAGCCAGACGCAGATGGTCGTCAGCAACACCAGCACGCTGACTTCCATGCCTTGCAGGCTCCAGTTGTTGATAGGCAGATACGACGCGGTGAGCGCGATCGCTCCCCAGGCCACCGGCCGAGACCCGTTCGACACGGCGAGCGCGATCCGGCGCACATAGTACAGATTCACCGCGAGAAGAACGGCCGCCGTCGTCTGAACGAACAGACTCGTCTTCGCCGGCGGAATCGGCAGCAGATGGGCGACCGCCATCCAGAGGACCCACAACGGATTGGTGTAGCCCTCGACAAATTCGCCGCCAGGGTTCCAGATCAGGCCATCGCCGCGGGCGAGATTTCTCGCGTACCGCATCGACACCATCGCATCGTCGAACAGCGAGAAGTACCGCTCGCCGGCGACTACGAAGCTGGTGCGATAGATGAAGAGCGCCGCGTAGAGAAGAAAGGCCGCGACGGCAAGTGTGAACAGCGTGCGATCCGATCGATTAGCGTCCGGCGGAATTGGCGCTGGCGGAATCGTTCGCATGATCCGGGAACCGGCCGTCTGATCGAACGTCCAATCCGGACCATTATCGGTGGTGTCACGCGAAGCAACGACGACAATTCACGGCCCTGCCCGGCTCAGCCTGGGGGGGCTCGTGTCGTCCTCGGGGATGTCGCTCAGTTGGTCGAGATGGCGGCGTTTAGACCGGCGGCACAGCGCCGAAGATGCTCTCGGCCTCTTCGACGTGCCAGATCTCCGAGACCAGCATCGCCTGGTCGGCCGACTGCATGCGTTCGTGGCGCAGGACGTCGGCCTGATTCCGGATCTGCAGGGTGTAGCGCCCTTCGCGGGCCGCGCCCACGAGGAGTTGACAGACCCGGTCGCCGCGCTTCCACATCGTGATTGAAGCCATGATGATGAGCACGACGCAACGCTCGTTCCGGACGCGGTCCGAAAAATCTCACCGAGAAAACGCCATGGCGCGTCCAACGTTGGGCGCGCGCGAACCGGATCCGCGCACTCCTGATGTCGAATCCGCGCAGTCGCGCACACGGCTGCATGGGTCACTTGTACTTGTAGACAAGCGGCGCTTGAATTTTCTATTCTTCCGGAACTTCATTACAGTACGACGCCACGGCATGTGCCTCGGAGAGTTCTCATGAATGATGTGCTCGCCAGACTGTTGAACGACCACCACCGCGGCCGGATCTCGCGTCGGAGAGCGCTGCAGGCCCTGGGAGTGGCGGCGGTCGGCGCGCCGCTGTCGGCATTCGCGCAAGGCCGGTGCATGCTGACGCCCGGAACATCGGCGTGCAACACCGCCCCCATTGCGGAGATCTTCGAGCCCACGGGATGGAAGACGGTGGCGTTGGATCACCTCACCTTCCGGGTCGCGGAATATCAGAAGGAGGCGGCGTTCTACATCGCGCTCATGGGGTGGAAGCTCCGGAGCGACGACGGCAAGCAGGCCGTGTTGGATATCGGCGACTGGGGTTCCGTCATCTTCAAGCAGGCTCCTGAGGGAACGATGGATGCCGCCGCTGCGGGTGGAGGCGGCGGACGCGGTGGACCGGTGCGCGCCGTCGTCGAGTCCTTCTGCTTCGTCATCGATCAGTGGAACGCGAAGAACGTCGAGGCGGAGCTCCGGAAGCGTCGTCTCAACCCCGTGGCCGACAACGATGGCAAGGGCTTCGAAAGTTTCCATGTGACGGATCCGGACGGATTCGCGCTGCAGATCAGCAACGGCAACGGCCTCGCGAAGAATCGCCGCACGCCTGCGAACGCCACGCTGGCAGCGCCGGCTCCGTTCGAGCCGACCGGATGGAAGACGGTGTGGTTGGACCACCTCTCGTTCGGCGTCACCAACTACAAGGAGAGCGCCTCCTTCTATTGCAATCTCCTGGGGTGGAAGCCGACCTACGACGAGGGCAGCCAGAACGAGTGCATGATTGGCGAGATCGGCGACGCCATCATCCGCGGCGGCAACCCGCTCGACCCCAACTTCGGAAAGCCCGGCGCGCGTGGACGCCGTGGCGACACGGCTGCCGACACGACCGCTCCACCCGCCCCGCAGCCGGCCGCGGCGGCGGCACCGGCGCGCCACGCGTCAATCGATCACATCTCGTTCGGGATCTCGCCGTGGGATACCGACCGCGTGAAGGCGGAGCTCGAGAAACGCGGCCTCAGAGCGCAGATCGACACATCCAGCCGGCACATGGGGCCCGATGGCACCTACGTGCCAGACGAGATTCACGTCGCCGCGTTCAAGAGCTATCACACGACGACGCCGAACGGGTACAACCTGCAGATCAGCTACGTCACACACGACAACCGGCTGGCGCTGCCGAACGCGGTCAGACCGAAGCCGACCGGGATGTGAACGGGAGGGCGAAGGCCAACGGTCGTTATTGAATCCTTACGGGCCGGTGCTCGACAATTAGCGGAGACTACGGATCGTATCGGAGGGGTTCATGCTGAAATCAGGTGTGCTGCCGCTCGTTCTGGTCGCCCTGCTCTGCCCGGTCATCCTCGCCCAATCGACGCACGCGCCTGATGGAGGGACGAGAACCACCATTACCAGCATCGCCGTGCCGCCGCTGCGGGGCGCACCGTTTTCGGCGACCGTGAACACGGAGTGGACGAGACTTCTGGAAGACGGCGCGACGCAGATCATCAAGAACCACCGCATGATTGCGCGCGACGGCCAGGGGCGGATCTTTCAGGAGCGGCGGTGGCTCGGCCCTGATGGCAGCCCGATGGAGTCGCGGCTGACCCGGATCGAAATCGCCGACCCGCAAACGCACACCCTCGCGCTGTGCGATCCGAGTCAGCGCGTCTGCGAGCTCCAGGTCTACCGGCCGATCAGCGCAAGCGTGCTGACACCGGCCGGGACGGCCCCGAATCGGAACCCCGCGTTGCAGAGCGAAAATCTCGGCGCGCAGACCGTCGACGGACTGGAGCTGATCGGCACACGGGAGACGGTCACCATCGGCGCCGGCGTGATCGGCACCGACCGGCCGCTTTCGGTCACCAAGGAATTCTGGTATTCGTCGAAGCTGGGGCTGAACATCTCGACGAAGCGATCGGATCCGAGAAGCGGCGTCGAAGTGCTGACGGTCACCGACATCAATCAGTCGGAACCCGATCCGAACCTATTCGTGCTGCCGAAGGCCGCGAAAATCGTCGACCATCGGTAGAGCAACCGAGACGGGTGGCCGAGCGGAGATCAGCGTGCGGGCGCGGGCGGCTGTTAGAATTGAACGTAGGCTGTGAGCCGCAGCCGTAAGAGGTCTGCCATGAAGCGAATGCTCCGGAGCGCTCCCGCCACGCTGTTTGTGATGACGTTGCTGTTGTTGGCGGGTCTCGCGATCAGGAGCTTCCCCGCAGCCGCTGAAAGCGCGCGTGTGGTTCCCGCGCCCGCAGTCGACCTCCCGCCTGGCCAGTCGAGCTCCGCGGTTGTCGTGCTCGCGGGCGGCTGTTTCTGGGGCGTGCAGGGCGTGTTCCAGCACGTCAAGGGTGTGACGAGCGCCGTTTCCGGTTACGCGGGCGGCGACAAGAAGACGGCCGAATACGAAACCGTGAGCAGCGGGCGGACGGGACACGCGGAATCCGTTCAGGTGACGTATGACCCGCGGCAAATCAGCTACGGACGGCTGCTGCAGATCTTCTTCTCGGTCGTCCACGATCCCACTGAGCTCAATCGACAGGGCCCCGATTTCGGCACGCAATATCGCTCAGCGATCTTTCCGGCGAGTATCGAGCAGGCGGACGTCGCAAAGGCCTACATCGCGCAGCTCGATCAGACGCATCTGTTCAAGAAGGCGATCGTGACGAGAATTGAGCCGGACCGTGTGTTCTATCCGGCCGAGAATTACCACCAGGATTTTCTGACGCGCAATCCGCGCTACCCGTATATCGCCATCAACGACCTGCCGAAGATCGAAGATCTCAAACGCCTGTGGCCCGACGTGTATCGCGCCACCCCCGTGCTCGTCGCGGCCTCGTCATCGTCCAGGTAATCGGGCCGCGATTCAGCTGTCCACGCCTCAGCTGAAATCCAGGTTCTCGGTGATGCGCCGGCCGTCTGCCTCGAAGGCCCGCTTCAGGCGATCAATCCGCCGGCGCGCTTCCGACAGGTCGTGCGTGCCGAGCGTGATGTTGAGCAGGTCGACGTACCACGGCAGCTTCGCTGCGCCTGTCACGTAGGTCTCGACGATGGCGCGAGCGACCGGCAGCGTGGTGTCCTTGGAGTCGTCGTGCACGTCGCGGTTGGCGGCGTGCCGCAGCTTTTCGTATTCCTCCGTCAACAACCGCGCAAACAGATCGGCGGTCATCGTGTCGCCCGCCTGGACGCCGGTCGTCGTGTCGGCATCGGTGAATGCCGCGCGCTTGTGCAGCCATTCCCAGAGGATGCTGAGCCGGATCTCGCCGGTCGCCATGTCTTCCATGAGGTACAGGATGTCGTCGTTGCCGAAAAAGTCCGCCGGCTTGAGGGCGGCGGCCTGCATGCCCTGGCCGAACGCGTTGCCGTACTGCAGCGCGACGCTCAGCAGATCGCGGGCGCCGCGAACGGTGCGCGGCGCCGGCTCGAACGCCGTCAGGCCGTCAGCGTCGGCCTGCGTGTACGTCAGCGGCGGAAAGACACGCCCCAGCTGATTGTCCGCCCCCTCGCGCTCCCACACGGGACGCACGATGTGCACCATCTTCCAGTGCGCCACCCATTTGCCGCTCGCGCCTTCGCGTTGCTCGCGCTCCGCCCCGCTCACCGCCCGTTTCATGCCAGCGGCAACACCTGCCGGCGTGCCGACGGGAATGTTCGGTTCCATCCCGCCCTGCCAGAGCGCGTAATTGCCGACGAGGTCCGGCGTGTTGACCGCGCGACGCACACGGTCCTCGTAGTGCCGCATGTAGCCGTACGTCATCGTGATGGCGTCGATGTTCGGGTGCACGATGCCCGGGTCCCACGCCATCGCGTCGGCGACGCTGTTGATGTAGTCCCAACGGCCGGTGTTGAAGCCGACGAAGTGAGTGCCGAGCGCCGCGCGGATCTCCATCAACTGAAAACACGCCTCGAGCTGCTCGACGAGGACGTATGTCTTGATGCTGCCTTGCGGAAGGCCGAGATGCGATTCGAGAGCGTCCAGAATCTCGCGCCACAGCGCGGCTTCTTCGGCCGTCTGAATCTTCGGCAGGTACAGCACCAGGGAGCGACCGGCCTCGCGGAGGCGGCGATGGTTGTTGACGATGTACAGCGTGAGGTCGACGATCGAGGCTGAAAAGCCTGCCGCATCCTTCAGGCGGAGCTGGCGATCGTCCAGATGGAGCCCGCGCGGGCGAAAGATCATCGTCGTGGCGTCGAGCTGTTCGCGCCAGTCGTCGACGATCGGGTGTCCGAAGAACGCATCCGCCCACTGGTTCATCTCACCCGCGACCTGTTCGGCGGCGCGCAGAAAGACAGGATCGTGATCGACGGCGAGCTTCAAGCTCCGTTGATTGTCGAGCGACATGGTGGACAGCTGCCCGAGGGCGTCTTCGCCGTCGAACATCCAGCCGTCGGCTCCCGACAGCAGCGCGTGCGCGATGTTGCGGATGCTGGACGCGACCGTGCTGCGCGGCTTCGCGGCGGGTCCCGTGCCCTGAATCCATTGCCGTTGGAGGTCTGGTGGAATCTCGCTCCCCGTGAAGCGGCCGTCGCGCGCATCTTGAACCCGAATCTGCGTGCGAGGGATCAACGCGTCTGGATCGAGAAACGCGATCCGTTGCCTGTCGCGGGCCCGGCCGGCGCGACGCCCGATGCGCGCGGCCATGATCGACCGCCGTTCAGCGTCGAAATGCGCGAGCGCCTCGAGCGCCGCGGTTGCGTCCGGTGTCAACACGTCGGCGTACGAGGTCAGCAGATCGCCGCGCGCGACAAGATGATGCAGTATTCCGCTCGATGACATCCAACGAGCATACAACCCGAGCCGTTCGCCGTGCCAGTCGCCCGAGGGGACGGGTCTCCGTACCGGGACCGAGATCGAGACCCGTTCCCCGCACTAGTACGGAGACCCGTCCCCAGTACGCCGGTCGCGGCCGGCCGAAGGCGTTGCTCCGGCGTCTTACCCATGGAGGTACTGCCTATGTCCGCCAGCTCGCGCATTGCCCTCTTCGTGCTCTGGGTCGTCTCCCTGATCGTCGTCGGCACGCTGGTCTCCGCGCAGGCGCCAAGCCGCCGCGAACCCGCCCCCGTGATCTCAGGGAGCGACATCGGCTTCCGTCCCGAGGGCTGGCGCGGCACGGCGCGGACCGGCACCTTCGTCGTGCGCATCAATGGTGAGTGGGTGGACGCCGTGGACGTGATGACGGTCAAGAAAGCGACGACCCAATAGATCGGTACGGCGGCGGTGGCGCCGCGCGAAACGGCAGGGTCAGAGACTTCTCGAGCGTGACCGCTGCCGGGTCGAGATAGCCGTCAACGCCGACGGTGATCGCGGCCTGCGGCACATCGTCGCGGCCGCTCCCGTGCAACGCATCCCAGCACGACAACAGACTCGAAAAGTTCGTGTTCATCTCCGCGCCGCGTACGGAGTGGTGAATGCCGTGCATTCGCGGAGTGACGAAGATGCGCCGGAGCCGAGTCTCGAGACGCTCGGGCAGCTCGACATTGCTGTGATGAAAGATCACGGACAGCACGAGCATCCTCTGCCAAAGTGCCAGCGTGTCGCGATCGACCCCGAGCAACACGATCTGCGCCGCGCGAAAACCTGCACTGAGCGCCAGCTCCCCGAAGTGGAAGCGCAGACCGGTCGTGCTGTCGAGATCGAGATCGAGATGGTGCACTGCGTGAAAACGCCACAGGAGCGGCACGCGGTGATTCAGGCGGTGCCAGACGTACAGCGTGTAATCGAGCAGCAGAAAGCCGAGGACGACGCGCAGCGCGCGAGGAAGGCGAAGCGCGCGCACCAGGCCGAGTCGTTGCCGCGTTGCCAAGGTGAGGGCCGGCTCGATGACAGGCGCCTCGCTCGCGGCGGTCGTCAAGCCCGCGAGCAGGCCGATGGCGAGATTACGCCCGACGCGCCCGACTCCCGGTTCCTTCGCGCGCCGCAGGGGACGAAGCCGCTCCGCCACCGCCAGCGCGCCCACGACCACGCCAAATGCGAGCCATCGCCATCGCTTCGACACGTCTGGGATCATATATAATCCGCGCCCGAACCTCCTCTCATGATCCTCGCGGGCCGACACGCAGGTCGGCCCTACCGGTGCCAATCATGTTCACTCAAACACTCGTCCCGCTCGGCAGCCTCTGGCTGACCGTGCTCGTTGCGTTCGTGCCGCTCATCGCGCTGCTCACGCTGCTGGCGGGCCTTCGGATGACGGCCTGGCTGGCGACGCTGTGTGCCGGCGCAATCACGGCGGCGATCGGCATCGCCGTGTGGCACGCGCCAGCCAGCGGCATCGTCCGCGCGTATCTGTACGGCGGCCTCCAGGGCGTCTGGGCAGTGGACTGGATCACGTTCTGGGGCCTGATCATCTTCAACACGCTTGTCGCCACCGGCGACTTCGAGCGATTCAAGACGTGGATGATCCACCACGCAACCCACGACATCCGCATTCAGACGCTGATGCTCGCCTGGGCCTTCGGCGCGCTGCTCGAAGGGGTCGTCGGCTTCGGGTATCCGTGGGCGGTCATCGCGCCGATTCTGATCGGCTTCGGCATTGCGGATCTCGACGCCATCCGCGTCGCGGCGCTCGCCAACAACGCGCCGGTGTCGTACGGCGCGCTCGGCGCGCCGGTGATCGCACTCGCCGCTGTCACCGGTCTGCCGTTGATGGCGCTCTCCGGATCGATCGGAAACGTCGTCGCCGTGCTGGCGCTCCTCCCGCCGTGGATTCTGTTGTATCTGGTAAGCGGAGCGGAAGGTGTGGCGGAAGCGTGGCCGCTTGCCATCGTCGCGTCGTTCGCATACATCGCAGGGCAATGGCCCGTGGCCCGATATCTGGGCCCGTACTTACCGGACGTGACCGGCGCCCTCGTGGCGTTCTGGGGATTGTTCCTGTTCACGAAGGTCTGGCGTCCGAAAACCGTGCGCGGATTCGGCGGCAACGCGATCGTCTCCGGGGCCGGCGGTCCAGTCAGTGCGTACGACGCGAGCGATGTCGGCTCAGGGCTGCGCGCCTGGAGTCCGTACATCGTGCTGATCGTGGTGGTCGTCGCGTGGACCGGACCGTGGTCGACGCTGCCAGCCTACAGCTTCTTGAAGCTGTCGGAGCCGGGCATCAGCTCGATCACGCACCAGCCGTTCTCGCAGACGTTCAACCTGACGCCGCTGAGCGGTGGGACGGCGATCCTCGCTTCGTGGATCGTGCTGCTGGCCATCCTGCGTCCGTCGGTCGACGCGATCGCGGGCGTGTTCCGGCGCACGTTCCATCAGATGTGGGGCGCGCTGCTCGTCGGCTTCTTCATCTTCGGCCTGGCGTTCGCGTTCGTTTACAGCGGCATGGCCAACTCGCTCGCGTACGGCTGCTCGAAAGTGGGCCTCTGGTTCGTCGTCCTCGCACCCATCCTGGGCTGGGTCGGCGTTGCACTGTCCGGCAGCAACACGTCGACCAACGCGATGTTCGGGCCGGTGCAGATGATGACGGGTCGTCTGCTGAACCTGCCGCCGTTGCTGCTGCCGTCGTTCAACTCCGTCGGAGCGGAGGTTGGCAAGCCGATCGCACCGCAGACCGCGAGCGTCGGCGTGTCGACCAGCCGCTTCGTGCGCAGCGAAGGCGACGTGATCCGCCACAACATGAGCTGGACGCTCGTGCTGCTCGCCTACCTCGTGCTGATCGCCGTGGTCTTCTACTACTTCATGCCGAACGCGATGGCGATCTCGTAACGCTGCGCCTCGCGCCGAAACGCTCGGCTAAAGCCTTCGCGCTACGTCCGTAGCGGCTACGCGCATCTGCGTCATCGATGTAGCGCGAAGGCTTCAGCTTAGCGCCGCCCCGCGCCGAAACCGCGGTTGCGGCGCAAGACTGGCGCGGCGGCGGTTGTGGCGCAGGACTTTAGTCCTGCCTTGTCGTGCGCGATAAAATCAGTCTCGACACATGCCCTCCGAGCAATCTCCGCCCGCTTCGATTCGCCTGGACGTCTGGCTCGACGTCGCGTGCGTGTTCAGAACGAGGTCGGAAGCGCAGAAGGCCTGCGCCGGTGGCAAAGTCGAGGTCAATCGGCAGGCCGCGAAGCCGAATCGCTTACTGCGCGTCGGCGATCGGATTGAGATCAGCCGTCCGTTCGGGCGCAAGCAGAGCCTGATCGTGCGAGGACTCGCGGAGCGACACATTCCCCGCGCGGAGGCGCGGCAGCTGTACGAGGACCTGACGCCGGCGCCGACAGCGGAGGAAGTGGAGATGCGGCGCATCGAGCGGGCGTATCGCACGGCGATGACGCCGCCGCGCGCGCCGGACAAACGTCAGCGGCGCGCGCTGCGGAAGATGAAAGGGCGCGACGACTAGCGGCTACTTCTTCTTGGTCGTGGTCGCGGGCTTCGCCTCGATGTCGGTCGCCACCATCTTGTAGTTGACGGTCACTTTGTCGCCCACCTTCGGAATGCCCTTCGTGTCCTTCGAGACTTCAAAAGTCCACGTTTCCTTGGCGCTCTTCTCCACCGTCAACGTGGTGGCGTCAACGCTCTTCACCGTTCCCGTGAACTGATACGACTTCGTGGCGGCGTACCCGCCGAGCACAAACGTCAACATCAGCATCACGGCCGCGCACGTCGTCAGGCCCATCCGTTTCATAAGCGTCACCTCGAAACGGGATTATAGAAGCAACGGCCCTATTCGGGTCGATTCCCGATGTCGCCGCCGGTCGCGCCAGTGCCTTGACGGAAGTTGCGTGTGCCGCCGACCTCGGTGCCCGTTCCGCCTGTCACGCCTTCGGTCACGTCGCGCGATCCGGCGTGCTCGGTACGGTCGTGCCGAGAACCGCCGGTCATGGACTGGTTGTCCTCGCTGTCTTCACTGCCGGCCCCCTGGGCCGGCGACTTTCGTGCGATCTCGTCGTGCGCGGCCGGGGTCGGATTGATATCGCCGAGAATGCCGTTCTGCATACGGTCATCTGCCTTTGCCATGCTCTTCTCCTTCCCTCAGGGGAGTCGCAAGGTGGATGCCAATTTTTGCCCATGCGCGCAGCACCTCAGCTACGCTCCACGCCTGCGCGATACATCCGCGTGCGGTGTAAGGGGCTTCCGCGTCGAAGATTTCGCTGATCGATCCGATGCACGCATCGTTGAGCAGCGGGACGACGCTGTTGAGCACGCCGCGTACAACCGCATCGTCGTCCGGATACACCTTCAGCCACGCGTCCACGAATGGCCCGACCAGCCACGCCCACACGGTGCCCTGGTGATAGGCGGCGTCGCGCGCGCGCAGGTCGCCGAAATAGCGCGGCTTGTACTCGGGATCGTCCGGCGCGAGCGACCGGAGCCCGGCCGGCGTCAACAGACGATCGCGTACGACGCGCGCGACCGGCTCCCAGCGCTCCCGCGCCAGCACGGGATGCGGCAGTGCGACGGCGAAGATCTGGTTCGGCCGGCACCTCGGATCGTCGCCGCCTTGCACAGTGTCGACGACGTCGTACAGGTAACCGCCCTGGGCGTACCAGAAGCGCTGATTGAACGAACGCTGCGCCTGCTCCGCCCGCTCGCGATACTCCGCAGCGGCAGGATCCTTCTGCTCCCGCGCCCACGACTCCATCAGCATCAGCGCGTTGTACCAGAGCGCGTTGATCTCCACGGCCTTGCCGCGGCGCGGCGTGACGACCCAATCGTCGACCTTCGCGTCCATCCAGGTCAGTTGATAGCCGTCTGCGCCCTGGGCGAGCAGCCCGTCGCGCGGATCGACGTGGATGCCGAACTGCGTGCCGCGCACGTGCCAGTCGACGATGGTCTTGAGTGTCGGGTACAGCAGCGACAACGTCAGCCAATCGCCGGAGTACTCCATGTAGCGCGCGATCGCATGAAAGAACCACAGCGTCGCGTCGGCGGTGTGATAGAGCCCTTCCTTTTCGCCTTCCGGAAACATGTTCGGGATGAGCCCGTTGCGGACGTAGTGTGCGAACGTGCGCAGGATGTATCCCGCCTCCTGGTGGCGGCCGGTGACGAGCGTGAGGCCTTCCAGGCTGATCATCGTGTCGCGGCCCCAGTCGGTGAACCAGTGATAGCCGGCGATCACGGTCCGCACTTCGTCGCCATACGCGTGGGAGCGCGCCGTTTCCTCGGTCCGGCCGGCCGGCGTGATGATGAACTGATCGGCGGCCAGCACGAGCTCGCCCGCCACGCCCTCCTGCGCGGTCGGCTCCGCCTGCGCGATGAGGCGCCGGCGCCGCCCGCGCTCCGCGTCAAAGGCATGATCGGCATCGAGCACGCTCATCGTCTCGTAGCTTTCGGTGGACGCGACCAGCGCCGCGCGCTGCCCGGCCTGGATCGAGAGCGTGAAATAGCCGGGGCTCCAGAGGTCGCCGCGCGATTGGTAGCCGCGGCTCTCTTCGACCGGGTAGAGCACGTTGTCGATTTCCATGCCCTTCAGCGTGAAGGTCGCCTCAGTGCCTGTGAGCTTGAGGCGTAACGACGGCACCGGACTGCCCTTCCACGCGATCTCGTACTTCGTGCCGACCGAGCGGAATTCGTACGGCGCTCCCAGTGGATCGCTCACCGGCGCTTCCTGTGCGCGGAAGTTCACCGACGGACGCAGCGCGAGCTCGATGCGGTCGGCGCCCGCGAGCAGCTCGTACATCAGGTAAACCGTGTTCTGCATGTGCGGCATGAAGACGCGCTTTTCGATCGCGATGCCCTCGACGTCGTAGCGCCAGACCGGCAGGCCCGCCTCGAGGCGGAACTCCGTAAGGTAGCCGAGCCCGTGCGCATCCGGATGGTCGCCGGAGCGCTCACGGCCGCCGATCTCGAAGCGGCGGCCGTCGCTGCAACGTAGTTGCTCCGCCACGTGACTGAGCATCACGGTGCGGCCGAGCGGAGCCGACAGCGCCGCAATCAGCAGGCCGTGATAGCGCCGGGTCATCACGCCCGCCACCGTGCCGGAGGCATAGCCGCCGAGTCCGTTGGCCACCAGCCATTCGCGCGTGACCAGCGCCTCGGCATCGGTCGGATCGGCGACCGGCCACGGAATCCGTCGAAGCGGTTCGCTCATCGACAGGGATTCACCGGCCTCACGCCGTTCGGCGGCGTACGCCGCCATCCAGGCGCGCTCGCTGCCCGGTCCCGCGCAGGACGACCGCGCATTCGCCCGGGATGTGCCAATCGCCGTCTCGCCAGAGCGCCGGCGAGCCGCCGCCGCCATACGCCGCGCGCTCGCTCGACCAGCACACCTCCCAGTCGCGGCCCGGCGGGGGCGCGAGCAGCGGATCGGCGAACGACGGCCGGTGGAGATCGCCTCCGAGGTTGACGATCAGGACGCGATCGTCCACGTGATCCTCGGCGAAGAAACGCAGCGCCAGGGCCGATGCGGCGAGCACGCTGCCGTCCACGCCGCCGGCGCGCTGCAGCTTGAACGCGCTGTGCTCGCGCCGGAGCCGCAGCAGATCCTGGTGCAGGGCATACGCCGCCGCATGCCGCTGGCGCTCGCCGAAATCGAGCTTGCAGCGCTCGAATGTCTGCGGCGAGCCCGGATCGGCCAGCTCCGCGTGGTCCTCGTAATCGGCGACGCTGGCAAACTGCCGCAGAAATTCCGCGCGGCCTTTGCGCACCGCCTGCGTGAGCGCTTCATCGAAGTCGACGAAGTACAGGAACGGCGCCGACGAGGAAAACTCCTGGCCTTGAAAGAGCAGCGGCGTCGAGGGGGCGAGGAGCATGAGCGCCGTCATCGCCCGCCAGCGGCCGGGGCTGGTCAACTGATGCAGCCGCGCCCCGCGAGCCGAATTCGCTACCTGATCGTGATTCTCGAGAAAGGCGACGAACTGTGCCGGCCGCAGTCCCCAACCGGGCGCGCCGCGCGGTTGCCGCTGCCACGCGTAATGCTGTCCCTGAAACAGGTAACCGTACTTCGCCGCCGAGATGAGCTCCTGCGGCGTGCCGTGCATGTCGGAGTAATAGGCCTCGGCACGGCCCGTCAACGCCACAACGGCGCTGTGGTGAAAGTCGTCGTTCCAGACCGCATCGAGCCCGTATCCGCCCGCGTCTATCGGCTTGACCAGCGTGGTGTCCTGACGCTCGTTCTCCGCCACGAGCACCACCGCGCGGTGCCCCGCCTTTTCGCGCACGCGCCGGCCGATGGCGGTCAGCACGTGCTCGGGGGAGGCATCGAAAATCTGCTGCGTCGCGTCGAGACGCAGGCCGTCGATGTGGAATTCCTCGATCCAGTAGCCGGCGTTGGTGATGAACAGCTCCCGCACCGGCCCGGAGTCGTCGCCGTCGAAGTTGATCGCCTCGCCCCATTCGTTTTCGTACCTTTCAGTGAAATAGGTGCGCGAGAAGGCGCGAAGGTAATTGCCGACCGGCCCGAAGTGGTTGTACACGACGTCGAGGATCACCGCGAGACCCGAGGCGTGCGCGTGGTCGACGAACCGGCGGAAGTCGTCGGGCCGGCCGTAGAGATGCGTCGGCGCGAACAGATCGACTCCGTCGTACCCCCAGCCGCGGCGTCCCTCGAATTCGGCGACCGGCATCAGCTCGATCGTCGTCACACCGATCCGCGCCAGCTCCGGCAGTTGACGCATGGCGGCAGTCCACGTGCCTTCCTGCGTGAACGTGCCGATGTGCATCTCGTACATCACCTGGCCTTCGAGCGGAAGGCCGCGCCACTCCTGGTCGCTCCACACGAACGTCGACGGATCGATCACCTCGGACGCGTCGTGCGGGCCGTCCGGTTGAAAGCGGGAGGCGGGATCCGGATACAGCTTCTCTGCCTGATCCAAACGGAAGCAGTAGCGTGCGCCGGGGCCGACCTGCGCCCTACCACTGAAATATCCGGCGTCCTCCGCGTTCAGTCCGATCGTCGATCCACCTTCGATCACCAGTTCGACGCGACTGGCGGCCGGCGCCCACACGCGGAATGCGGTCAGGCCGCCGCCCAGATAATCGGCACCGATTGGATGCACGCGGTGCGAGGCGGTCGACGACCGCGGGGATGGCGAGGAAGTGACAGAGTCCGGCATGGATGTGGTGGAGACGTGCAGGAATGGTGCCGATCAGTTGTTCAGCTTCGGGACGATCCGTCCAACGTAATCAAACTCTCCACCACGGAGGTCACGGAGGACATTGAGGAACATGCGGCACAGTTACTTTTTGTGGAAGAGACCCGCGATCTTCCCGCCGAGTGATCGGATGAGCCCCGACAGCGCGCGCACGGCCACCTGCTTGAAGCTGCCCTGATGAATCGGACAGAGCGCAGTCGGCTCGTCGTCGCCGTCCTTCAGATATTCGGTGTACACCGGGCAGCCGTCGACCGGCTTCAGGTACGACACGCTGCACAACTCGACGCCGCGGACGCCCGCCGGCATCGGGAAGTCGCCAGCCGGACGCACGCGCGCCGTGCGCTTCATGAAGTCGGCCCAGATCGGCAGCGCGACGCGGGCCCCATAGGCCTCGCGGCCGATCGGCGCCGGCTGATCGAATCCGACCCACACGCCGGCAACCACCGAGCTCGAAAAGCCGACGAACCAGGCGTCGTGGTAGTCGTCGGTCGTGCCGGTCTTTCCGCCAATCGGCCCGGTCACGCCGGCCTCGCGCGCCGCGCGTCCCGTGCCCCGCTCGATCACGTCGCGCAGCATGCTGACCATCTGGAACGCGACCGGCTCGCTGACGACCCGCTCCGCCTCCACGCCGTGATCGACCACCTCGACGCCGTCGGCGTCGAAGACGCTGACGATGCCGCGCGGCCGCACGACTTGCCCGCCGCCGGGAAACATCGTGTACGCAGCAGTCAGATCGATCGGAGACACCAGTCCAGTCCCGAGCGCGAGCGATGCCACCTCCGGCAGACCGTCGAGCCCGGCATCGCCCGCGACGTGCAGCACCGTGCGCACGCCGACGTGCTGCTGCAGATCCGCAGCGGCGGCATTGTTCGATTCCATCAAGGCCGCACGCAGCGTGATCGCCTCGGGCTCTTCCCCATGCGCGTTGCGCGGCGTCCATTCGGGATTGTCCGGTGCCGAGATCGTCCGCAGATCCGACAGCACGGACACCGGCGAGTAGCCGTGACTGAGCGCCGCCGCATACACCAGCGGCTTGAAGGCGGATCCCGGCTGTCGTTTGCTTCGCGTCGCGCGATTGAACGTGCTCTTGCTGTAGTCGCCGCCGCCGACCATGGCGAGGAGATCGCCGGTGGCCGGATCGATCGCGACGAGCGCCGCTTCGAGCCCGGGCCGATTCAAGCGCAGAAGCCCCGCCGCCACCGCGCGCTCCGCGGCGTCCTGAATCGACGGCACGAAGCCGGTGTGCACCTGCCAGTCGGGCGGATGATCGCCGCCGAACTCGCCGCGGAACTGCTGCCGCAGATATTCTTTGGCCCAGGCGGCCCGGCTATCGCTTGGTTGCCGAAACGTCTGGATGCGTGGCCGCGCGCGTTTCGCCGCCTCTTCCTGCTGGCCGCTGATGAAGCCCTGCTCACGCATGCGCGCGAGGACGACGTGGCTCCGCTCGATCGCGCCGTCGTAGTTCGACCAGGGCGACAAGGTGGAGGGGGCGCGAATCAGGCCGGCCACCAGCGCGGCTTCCGGCAGCGTCAGCGTCTTCGCCGGCCGCCGGAACATGTGCTCGGACATCGTCTCGACGCCGTACACGCCGGCGCTGAGGTACACGCGATTCAGATAGAGCTCGAGGATCTGGGTCTTGGTCAGTTGCGCTTCGATGAGCAGCGCGATGCCCGCTTCTTTGAGCTTCCGGCCGTAGGTGCGCGTGTTCGAGAGAAACAGCGTGCGCGCCAGCTGCTGCGTGAGCGTGCTCCCGCCTTCGACCTTACCGCCGTGCCGGACGTCCTGGACGACCGCGCGCCCGAGGCCGATGGGATCGATCCCCGGATGGAAATAGAAGCGGCGGTCTTCGATCGCGACCACCGCGTGCTGGAGGTTCGTCGAGATATCGGCGAGCGCCACGTCGTGCCGTTGTTCGTCGAGGCGGAACCACGGCTGTCCGTCGGCGCTGTAGAACATCGTGTCGCCGACCCCGCGCGTGAGCCGGTGCACCGCGACGGCGTAGCGCGAGAGCCACCACGCCGACAGCGCGCCGATGGCGATGAACGCCGTCAGCAGCGCGGCGGCAGTCCAGTCCCAGAGTGTCCGCGGTCGGAAGACCCTCAGGGTTGATCCTCCCCTCGCAGCAGATCAGCGCCCGCCCGCTCCTCGCTCGACTGTGGATGACCCGCCGCAAATCGTGCGTAGATGTACGCGGCGCCGAAGATCAGCACAATCAGTCCGAGCGAGAGCCATTTCGGGATCTGCAGCGCGATGTAGCCCTCGCCGTGCAAGTACTCGACGAACAGCTTGATCCCCACCCACGCGATGATGATGAACGCCCCGTCCACGAGCGGCGGGTAGCGTTCGACGATCGACAGCAGCTGTCCGATCACGAGCCGCATCATCGCGATGCCGAGCAGTCCGCCGGTCAGAATCACCCACGTCTTCGGCGACATGGCCACCGCCACCAGGATCGAATCGATCGCGAAGACGATATCGGTCAGCTCGACCTTCACGACGGTCGCCCAGAACGCAGACAGGCCGAAACCGGGCTTCGCCCGCGGCACCGAGCGGCGCTGCTCCGTGTCGCCGCCGCCGAAGAAGTGTTTGACACTCAGATACAACAGGTACGCGGCGCCGCCCAGCTTCACGAAGTCGAGCTTGATCAGGAACACCGCGAGCAGAATCGCGATCGTCCGGAACGCGAACGCGCCGACGATGCCATAGCGCAGGGCCTTCTTCTGCTGGGGCTTCGGCAGCCCGAGCACGAGCACGGCGAGGACCATGGCGTTGTCGGCACTGAGCAGGCCCTCGAGCGCGACGAGGAGCCCAATGGTGAGCAGATCGGAAGGGGTGATCACGGATCATCAGAATACTACCGATGAAGTTGACACGACTCGTATCAATGCCTACACTTGGATCAGCGCAAGTCCATGGAAGACGACCTGTACTTCATCAGCATGGCGGCCCGTCTGCTCGGCATGCATCCGCAGACGCTCCGCAAATACGAGCGCCTTGGCCTCATTCAGCCGACGCGGACCATCGGCAGCATGCGGCTGTATTCGCGCGCCGAGCTCGATCGGCTGAAGGTGATCAAGCGGCTTGTCGACGATGGCGGGATCAATCTGGCGGGCGTGCAGCGGCTGCTGTCCATTGGCGAGGTGGTCCGGCGCATGCGGCCGCTGACACGCGACGATGCGTCCTCTCGCGACGTCCGGCGGCGTCTGGCGCACGAAGTGGACGAGCTCGTGAAGATGCTGGGACTCGATTAGACCATGGAATTCAAAGACTATTATTCGACGCTCGGCGTGGCGAAAACCGCGACGGACAAGGAGCTGAAGCAGGCCTACCGCAAGCTCGCGCGCAAGCACCATCCCGACGTCAACCCGAGCGACAAGTCGGCGGAGACGCGGTTCAAGGAGATCAACGAGGCGTACGAAGTGCTCGGCGACCCCGTCAAACGGAAGAAGTACGACGAGCTGGGTTCCAACTGGCGGCAGTATGAACAGGCGGGCGCGGGAGCCGGGTTCGATCCGCGCCAGGCCGGCGGCGCGTACGGCGCGCCGTTTGGCGCCGGGCAGCCGGGCGGCTACCGCACGATGACCGAAGAGGAGATGCACGAGATCTTCGGAGACGACAGCCCGTTCTCCGATTTTTTTCAGACCTTCTTCGGCGGCGCGCGGCCGGGAGCGGCGGGCGGCGCGGAGTCGGGTCGCCCGCGCGGACGTGGCCGGGCGCGGCCGGGTCGCGACGTCGAACAGGAACTGGAGCTGGGTCTCGAGGACGCCTTTCACGGCGCCATGCGCCGTTTTTCCATCGACTACGACGGGCAGGCGCGGACGGTCGATGTCCGCATCCCGGCGGGCGTAACCGACGGGTCCCGCGTGCGTGTAGCGGGCGAAGGCGAGCACGGCACCGGCGGCGCGAAGGCTGGTGATTTGTACTTGCGCATCCGTCTGGCGCCGCATCCGAAGTTCGAGCGCAAGGGCAAGGACCTCTACGTGCGCGTGCCGATTCCGCTGACGACCGCGGTGCTCGGCGGCGAAGCGGAGGTGACGACGCTTGGAGGCAAGTCGCTGCGCTTGAAGGTTCCGCCGACGACCCAGAACGGACAGGTCTTCCGCCTGAAGGGCCATGGCATGCCCACCGCAGGCAAACCCGACCAGCGCGGCGATCTGTACGCCACCGCAGAGGTGCAGCTGCCCCGCGAACTGAGTCCCGAGATGCGGACGCACTTCGAGGCGTTGAAAAAGCTGGAACTGAAAGATTGAAACGCGCCACCACAGAGGACCCGGAGCGATCACGCGTAGTGCGGGTCTTCAGACCCGCTTCGGAAAGCAGGACTGAAGTCCTGCGCTACGCATCAACGGGAATTTTTTCCGTGTCCTCCGTGATCTCCGTGGTGGAGAGTGTGGACCGCGGAGAACCGATATGAACATCAACAAGTACACCGAAAAAGCGCGTGAGGCGGTCGCCGCGGCGATTGCCCTTGCGCAGCAAGGCAACAACCCTCAGGTCGAGCCCGAACACCTGCTCGTGGCGCTCGTCGAGCAGCCCGACGGCATCGTCCCCGATCTGCTGCGGAAGATGTCGGCCGACCCGACAGCGGTCGGCCGCACCGCGCGCGAGCTCCTCGGCCGGTTGCCGCAGGCGTACGGCGGCTCCGAACCGACCTTGTCGCCGCGGCTGCGGCTGGTCACCGATGCGGCGCAGGCCGAAGCCGATCGGATGAAGGACGAGTACGTCAGCACCGAGCACCTGTTCATCGCGACCGCCGATGAAACCGGACGCTCCCCCGCCGCCCAGCTTCTGAAGCAGGCGGGCGTCACACGCGACACGGTGCTTCAGGCGCTCGCCAGCGTCCGCGGCTCGCAGCGCGTGACGAACGAAAATCCTGAAGGCACGTATCAGGCGCTCGAGCGCTACGGCCGGGATCTCACGGAGCTGGCGCGCAAGGGCAAGCTCGATCCCGTGATTGGCCGCGACGAAGAGATCCGCCGGGTGATCCAGGTGCTCTCGCGCCGCACGAAGAACAATCCCGTCCTTATCGGCGAGCCTGGGGTCGGCAAGACGGCCATCGTCGAAGGGCTCGCGGGCCGCATCGTGCGCGGCGACGTGCCCGAAGGGCTCAAGAACAAGCGCATCGTCGCGCTCGACATGGGCGCGCTGATTGCGGGCGCGAAGTATCGCGGCGAGTTCGAGGAGCGGCTCAAGGCGGTGCTCAAGGAGATCACCGATGCGCAGGGACAGGTGATCCTGTTCATCGACGAGCTGCACACCGTGGTCGGCGCCGGCGCGTCTGAAGGATCGATGGACGCCTCCAACATGCTGAAGCCGATGCTCGCCCGCGGCGAGCTCCATACCGTCGGCGCCACCACGCTCGACGAGTATCGCAAGTACATCGAAAAAGACGCCGCGCTCGAGCGCCGCTTTCAAACGGTGACGGTCGGCGAACCGACGGTCGAAGACACGATCAGCATCCTGCGCGGTCTGCGGGAGCGATACGAGATCCATCATGGCGTGAAGTTCAAGGACTCGGCGCTGGTGGCCGCGGCCGTGCTTTCGAACCGATACATCGCCGATCGATTTCTGCCGGACAAGGCGATCGACCTGGTGGACGAAGCGGCGTCCAAGCTGCGCATGGAGATCGATTCGATGCCGGCGGAGCTGGACGAGCTCGAGCGCCGGATCATGCAGCTCGAGATCGAGCGCGAAGCGCTGCGCAAGGAGCGCGACAAGGCATCACAGGAGCGCCTCGCGAAGCTCGAGAAGGAGTTGGCGGATCTGAAGGAAGAGCGCGGTCGTCTGGCGTCGCACTGGCAGCAGGAAAAGGAAATCATCCAGACGTCGCGGACGCTCAAGGAAGAACAGGAACGGCTCCGTCAGGACATCGAACGGGCGCAGCGCGCCGGCGATTACACGAAGGCTTCCGAACTCCAGTACGGCCGCGCCCCGGAGCTGGACCGCCGCATCAAGGAGGCGGACGCGAAGCTGGCCGATCTCCAGAAGGGCCACCGCATGCTGAAGGAAGAGGTCGACGAAGAGGATATTGCGGAAGTCGTCAGCAAATGGACGCACATCCCCGTCAGCCGGCTGATGGAAGGCGAAGTCCAGAAGCTGCTTCGCATGGAGGAGCGGCTGCACCACCGCGTCATCGGGCAGGACGAGGCTGTGATCGCCGTGTCGAACGCGATTCGCCGCGCGCGCGCCGGCCTGCAGGATCCGAACCGGCCCCTCGGCAGCTTCATGTTTCTCGGCCCGACCGGCGTCGGCAAGACGGAGCTCGCCCGCGCGCTCGCCGAGTTCATGTTCGACGACGACCAGGCGATGATTCGCATCGACATGTCGGAGTATCAGGAGAAGCACACAGTGTCGCGCATGCTCGGCGCGCCTCCGGGGTACGTCGGCTACGACGAAGCCGGCCAGCTGACGGAAGCGGTCCGCCGCCGTCCCTATGCGGTCGTGCTCTTCGACGAAATCGAAAAGGCACACCCCGAAGTGCTGAACGTGCTGCTCCAGCTCCTCGACGATGGGCGGCTCACCGACGGGAAGGGCCGCACGGTGGACTTCAAGAACACCGTCGTGATCATGACGTCGAATCTCGGCAGCCATCTGATCTCCGAGCGGACCCTGTCGGATGAAGGCACGATCGACGAGGGGACGCGGCGCCAGGTAATGGACGCCCTGCGGGAGCACTTCAGGCCCGAGTTCCTGAACCGTATCGACGAGATCATCTTCTTCCACGCGCTCGGGCGCGAGCATCTGAAGCGGATCATCGACATCCAGATCAGCGGCCTGATCAAGCGGCTCGAGGAGCGGAAGATCCATGTCGTGCTGAGCGACGCCGCGAAGGAGCAGCTCGTGCGCGAGGGCTATGATCCGAATTACGGCGCACGCCCGCTGAAGCGGACGATTCAGCGCCGTGTGCTCGATCCACTCGCGCTGCGCGTGCTCAAGGGCGATTTTGTCGAGGGAGACACTGTGCTGGTCGGCGGCGGCGCCGGCGACCTCTCATTCACAAAGGGTGAGACGGTCGGGAGCAAGACCGTCGGAGCATAATAAGCAGAGCAGCATGGCCGCCACGAACCCGAAGAAGAAAGGGACTCCGCGATTCAACCCCCGCGCCAGCGATCGCCGCGGGCAGCGCCCGCTCGGCACGCGTCCCGCATCGTCGCTGTGGTACGTGCTTGGCTTTCTTGCCCTGCTGGCGCTCGCGCAGGCGTACTATCTCGCGCCCGGGGCTCGAACGATCCCGTACAGCGAATTCAAGGCGTTGATCAAGGATGGCCAGGTCGAGAAAGTCACCATCGGCGATCAGCTGATTCACGGAGAATTGAAGCAAGGGGCAGACAACAAAGCCAAGGCGTTTCAGACGACACGCGTCGACGATCCGAAGCTGGCCGAGGAGCTCGAGGCGAAAGGGGTGAATTACAGCGGCGAGCTCATTAACCGCTGGCTCCCCGACTTGCTTGGCTGGGTCGTCCCACTCCTCTTCTTCGTCGGGATCTGGGGCTTCTTCTTCCGCCGCATGAGCGGCGCCGAAGGGGGCGTCATGTCGTTCGCGCGCAGCCGCGGCAAGATCTACGCCGACGATGAAGTGAAAGTGCGGTTCACCGACGTCGCCGGGGTCGAAGAAGCGTGCGACGAGCTCAAGGAGATCGTCGAATTCCTGAAGAACCCGAAGAAGTACACGAATCTCGGCGGCCGGATTCCGAAAGGCGTCCTGTTGGTCGGGCCTCCGGGCACGGGCAAGACGCTGCTCGCGCGAGCGGTCGCCGGCGAAGCCCATGTGCCCTTCTTCAGCCTGAGCGGATCCGAGTTCGTCGAGATGTTCGTCGGCGTGGGCGCCGCGCGCATTCGCGATCTGTTCCAGCAGGCCGAAGCGAAAGCGCCCTGCATCGTATTCATCGACGAGCTCGACGCGCTCGGCAAAGCACGCGTGCAGAGCCCGATCGGCAGCCACGAGGAGCGCGAGCAGACCTTGAATCAGCTGCTGGCCGAGATGGACGGGTTCGACTCGCGCAAGGGCGTCATCATCATGGGCGCGACCAATCGGCCCGAGGTGCTCGACGCCGCGCTGCTCCGCCCCGGCCGGTTCGATCGGCAGGTGCTCGTGGACAAGCCGGACGTCAAAGGACGCGAGGACATCCTGCGCATTCACGCGAAGGGCGTGAAGATCGCAGCCGATGTGGATCTGAAAGTGGTCGCGGCGCGCACCGCCGGCTTCGCGGGGGCTGACCTCGCGAATCTGATCAACGAGGCGGCGCTGCTGGCGGCGCGCAACGACAAGTCAATGGTGGACATGCGGGATTTCGAGTCCGCCATCGATCGGCTGATTGCCGGGCTCGAGAAGAAGCGCGTGATGAGCACCAAGGAGCGCCGCATCGTGGCGTACCACGAGTCGGGCCACGCCATCGTCGCGAGCGTGCTGCCGGGGCTCGATCCGGTGCACAAAATCTCGATCGTGCAGCGGGGCTTTGGTGCGCTCGGCTACACGATGCAGCTGCCGCTCGAAGATCGCTATTTGATGACGCGCGGCGATCTCCTCAGCCAGCTCGCCGTGCTGCTGGGCGGCCGGACCGCGGAAGAGATCGCTCTGGGCGAGATCTCGACCGGCGCGCAGAACGATCTGCAGCGCGCGACCGATATCGCCCGCGCGATGGTCACCGAGTTCGGCATGAGCGACGAGCTGGGTGCGATCAACTACGACGGCAACAAGCGCGCGAAATTTCTCGACCTGCCGCTGCCCCAGGAGCGCGGCATGTACGCCGAGGAGACCGCCCGGAAGATCGACGCGGAGATCAAGCGCATCCTCACCGACGCGCACGACACCGCCCGCCGCATCCTCAGGTACCGAACGCGGCAAGCTCGAAACCGTCACGCAGCGGCTCCTCGAGATCGAGGTCATGGACGGCGAAGAGCTGCGGACCCTGCTGGGCGTCGAGAAGACGACGCTGCCGGACGAGTCAGTGCCGCTGCCGTCGACCGACTGACTGCCAGCCGTAGCGCGAAGGCTTTAGCCGAGCGCTGGCCCGCCCGACTTACGCTCAGCCAATCGCCTCCGGCAGCACCGCTCCCCTGCCGGCGTCCGTCCAGCAGGCGAAGGCAATCGCTCCCATCACCAACTGGACGCCGACGATGAGCGCGACGCAGGCGCTCCAGCCGCCGCGCGACCAGACCACTGCCGGCAGCACGCTGCCGACGCTGCCGCCGGCGTAATAGCAGGTGGAATACAGCCCGATCGCCAGCCCGCGGCCGTTCGTGGCAATGGCCCCGACGTGGCTGCTGGCCGTCGCCTGCGTGACGAACACGGAGGTGCCGAAGAAGGAGAGGCCGGCGATCACCAGCGTCAACGAAGGCGCCAGGGTCATCAGCACCGCCCCGATCCCGACGGCCACCGCCACGACGAACGAGCGGCGCCGGCCATAGCCATCGATCCAACGCCCGGCGATCGGCGTGACGACTGCCCCGAGCAGATAGGTGATGAAGATCCAGCCGAGTGCCGCGGTGGACAATCCGAACGGCGGCGCGGCCAGGTGGAACGTGACGTACGTGAAGGTCGCCACCTGTGCGCAGAGAATGCAGAAGCCGACGGCATACGCGGCGACGAGCTGCGTGTCGCGCAGGTGCGAGGAGAGCGCGCCCCGCATCGACGCCTGATCGCCGTGGCGCCGCCGGCGCTCAGTGGGCAGCTGCCACCAGAGCACGACGGCGGCCGCGACGTTCAGGGCACCGATCACGCCGAACGACGTCTGCCACGTGAAGGCCGCGGCCAGGACGCCCATCAGCGCGCGCCCGGTGAACCCGCCGATAACCGTGCCGCCGACGTAGGCGGCGGTGGCGCTCCCAGCCGTGGCGGCCGGCCACTCTTCGTGGATGTACGCAATCGCAATGGCGAAAATGCCGGGCGTCGTCAGCCCCTGCATGAATCGCCAGAAGATCAACTGCGGCAGCGTGACCGCCGTTGCCGCCAGCAGGGTCGCCGCGGCAAGCGCGAATGCGGACGACACGATCATCCGCCTCAGCCCGAATCGATCGGCCAGCCGTCCGACCACGGGCGCGGCGAGCGCGACGGCGACCGTCGGCGCGGTGACCGTCAGGCTCACGCGCAGCGCGGACGCGTGAAAGGTCCGCGCCAGGAACGGCAGCAGCGGCTGCGTCGCATACAGATCGAGGAACGCGGAGAAGCCGGCGAGGACGACGGGAAACGCGCGCGGGCGTGGCACTGCACTATTATGGCGGGCAAAGGAGACGCGCGATGACCCGCACCCGCACCATCACTTCAGGACTCTGGCTGTTCGGCGCCGTGCTGCTTGCCGGGTCGTCGGCCGTCGGCGTCGAGCGCCAGGGCACGCCGATGCAGCCGGCCGGCACGCCGCTGGTCGATGCCGCGCACAAACGTATGCAGCCGGAGGCCGCGATCACCGGCGGCAGCGTCAAGGTGTTCGGCGACCCGGCCCTGCCCGGCATGTACGTGTATCGCAACCGCTTCGGCCCGGGACAGACCAGCCGCCCGCACTTCCACGATCAGGATCGCTACGTCACGGTGATCAAGGGGACGTGGTGGACCGGAGAAGGCGACGTCTTCGAACCCGACAAGATGGTGCCGATCAAGACGGGCGGCTTCATGTTCCACCCCGCCGGCTTCCACCACTACGACGGCGCCAAAGACGAAGAGGTCATCGTGCAGATCATGGGCATGGGACCGGTGAAGACAACCAATACTGAAGTCAAGTAGTTGGCGATTTGGTGAGTTGGTGAATTGGTGAGTTCCGATTTGGTGATTTAGCGACTTGATGAATCTGCGAGTCGGTGATTTCAATCACCAACTCTCCAATTCACGACCTCGCCGACTGCTGATTTCTTACGTGGCTGGCTTGTCGCCGCTGCCAGGGACAGCCGCCTCCGCGGCGGCGAAGCCGATCTTCGAATGCGTGCCGTCACAGAACGGCTTGGTCGTCGATCCGCCGCAGCGGCAGAGGGCGAACGGCCGCTTGGCGATCTGGTAGGGATTCCCATTCCAGTCCACGAGCGTCACATCATCGCCTTCGACCAGATAGGGCCCGTTCAGCCGCACTTTGATGTTGGCCATCGAATTCAACCTCGCCACCACGGGGCACACTGAGGTCACGGAGGAAGGATCTTCGATTACGTTTGAACCCCCGTGTCCTCTGTGTCCTCCGTGGTTATTAGTTTTGCTCGCGTTGTCCGTCGGCCGCTAACTCATCTTCTGCATCGCCGAGAGGAACTCGGCATTGGACTTCGTCTTGGCGAGCTTGTCGAGCAGCAGCTCCATCGCTTCGACCTGAGAGAGCGGGTTGAGCACTTTCCGCAGCACCCAGACGCGATTGAGATCCTCGCGCGGCAGAAGCAGCTCTTCCTTGCGCGTGCCGCTCTTCTGAATGTCGATCGCCGGAAACACGCGCTTGTCCACCAGCTTCCGATCCAGGTGGATCTCCATGTTGCCCGTGCCTTTGAACTCCTCGAAGATGATGTCGTCCATGCGCGATCCGGTGTCGACGAGCGCGGTCGCCATGATCGTCAGCGATCCGCCCTCTTCGATGTTGCGGGCGGCGCCGAAGAACCGTTTCGGCTTCTGCAGGGCGTTCGAGTCGAGACCGCCCGACAGCACCTTGCCTGACGGCGGAATCACGGTGTTGTAGGCGCGCGCGAGGCGTGTGATCGAGTCGAGCAGAATCAGCACGTCTTTCTTGTGCTCGACCAGGCGCTTCGCTTTCTCGATCACCATCTCGGCGACCTGCACATGGCGCTGCGCCGGCTCGTCGAAGGTCGACGAGATCACTTCACCATCGACCGACCGCTGCATGTCGGTGACCTCTTCGGGCCGCTCGTCGATGAGCAGCACGATGAGGTACACCTCCGGATGATTCTTCGACACCGATTGCGCGATGCTCTGCAGCAGCATCGTCTTGCCGGTGCGCGGCGGCGCGACGATGAGGCCGCGCTGCCCCTTGCCGATGGGCGTCATCAAATCCATCACGCGGCCCGCGAGGTTGTCCTGCGTCGTCTCGAGCACCAGGTGCTCCTGCGGATAGAGCGGCGTGAGATTCTCGAAGAACAGCTTGTCGCGCGCGTGATCGGGCGCCTCGAAGTTGACCGCTTCGACCTTGATGAGCGCGAAGTACCGCTCGCCTTCCTTCGGCGCGCGGATCTGTCCGGACACGGTGTCGCCCGTCTGCAGATCGAACTTCCGGATCTGCGACGGCGAGACGTAGATGTCGTCGGGGCCGGGCAGGTAGTTGTAGTCGGGCGCGCGGAGAAAACCGAAGCCGTCGGGCAGGACTTCGAGGACCCCCTCAGAAAAAATGAAGCCGCTCTGCTCGGTCTGTGCCTTCAGAATCTGAAAAATGAGGTCCTGCTTGCGCATGCCGGTCGCGCCGGCGACGGCCATGTCCTTGGCGATCTGCGTGAGATTCTGGATGCTCAGGTCCTTCAGGACGGTGATATTCAAGCCCTCGCCCGGGCGCCGGCCGGTCTGGGGCTGCATGCGCGCCGCCGGCGGGCTGCCTGGTGCCGGCTCGCTTCTCGAGGCCTCGGCGTTTGCCTGGGCAGGAGGGGCTGTGTCGGGGAGTGGCGCCGCCCGCTCGGGTGTGGTCGTGTCAGCGGAAGTCCGAACCGGAGCCGGGCGTTTCTGATTGATTGGCATGGAGGCTCTCGAGAGAAAAAACGTGGAAGGAGCCGAGGATATCAGATTCGAGATTCGAGAATCTAAGGATTTGAGAATTTAAGGATTTGAGGCTCACATGCCCAAGTCGTACGGGTTTTCGCCGATTGCTATGATGCTGCACGCCACGATCGGCTTCATGTCGAGCGCCCGCGCGCGGGCGATCACTTCGTCGCCGTCGGCGCCCGGGTTCAGCCAGAGCTCGGGAATCTGTTTCTTCGCAATCTCATCCATCACGAGGACGCCGGCGTCGGGCGGCAGATACACGGACGCCATGTCGATCGGGCCCGGCACGTCGAGCACCGACGCGTAGGCCTTGAGCCCCTCCACGAGCGCCGCGTGAGGATTAATCGGGATGACGGTGTACCCCTGCTGACGGAACGCGCGCACCGCGCGGTTCCCGAACTTGCGGCGATCACTCGACGCGCCGATCACGGCGACGATTTTCGACATCAAGTCAGTATACGAGGGCTTTCACCACGAAGGGCACGAAGGCACGAAGACGGTCAAGCGCACAAAGAACTTCGTGAGCTTCGCGTCTTCGTGGTTCAAACACGCTCAGGCCGCGCTCCTACACATGTAGGGCGGGTCCTTTTGGACCCGCCGCTCACGCCGCGCGCGCGTGCGCGCGGACGAACTCGAGCAGCCGCGCGCTGCCCTCGCGCAGATTCTGCATCGACGTCGCGTACGAAATCCGAATAAAGCCGGGCGCGTCGAATGCTTCGCCCGGCGTCACCGCGACGCGCGCCTCGTCCAACAGCGCCTGGGCGAAGTCGGTCGACGTGCGGAGCCCGCCCGGCTCGATGCCCGACAGCACCTGGCTGACGTCGATGAACATGTAGAACGCACCGGCCGGCTTCCGGCAGACCAGACGCGGATCCGCGCTCAGCCAGCCGAACAGGCTGTCGCGCCTGATCCGATACTCGTCCAGCATCACCCGCACGGGCTCCTGCGATCCGGTCAGCGCGGCCAGCGCCGCTTTCTGTGTGATCGATGAGACGTTCGAGGTGGCATGGCTCTGAATCGCGCCGCACGCGGCGATGAGCGAGGCCGGCCCGACCGCCCAGCCGCAGCGCCAGCCGGTCATCGCGTACGCTTTCGACGCCGATCCGCACAGCACGGTCAGGTCGCGGCATTTCCGCGCCAGTACGGCCGGCAGGTTATGGGCGACCGCGTCGTAGATCAGCCGCTCGTAGCAGAGGTCGACGACGATCCAGATCCCGCGCGCCGCGGCGATCTCGGCGATCGCGGCGAGCTCGTCCTCGCTGATGAGGGCGCCCGTCGGGTTGCACGGCGAGTTGATGATGATGCCGCGCGTGCGTGCGGTGACCGCCTCGGCAACCGCGTCGGCGCGGATCGCGAAGCCATCGTCGGCGTGCGTACGCACGAGGACCGGCGTCGCGTCGGCGAGCCTGACCTGCTCGGTGAGGGTCGGCCAGTAGGGCGCGTGCGTGATCACTTCGTCGCCGCGGCCGAACAGCGCGAGCGCGGCGTTGAACAGCGCCTGCTTCCCGCCGGCGGTCACCATGACTTCCGACTCGGCGTACTCGACGCCGTAATCGAGGCGATACCGCTCGGCCACCGCCCGCTTCAGCTCGACCACGCCAGACGATGGCGTGTATTTGGTGAAGTTGGCGTCGATCGCTTCGTGCCCGGCCGTCTTGATCGCATCGGGCGTGGCGAAGTCGGGCTCCCCCGCGCCGAAGTCGATCACCTCGACGCCTTCACGCCGCAGCCGGTCGACAGTGGCGGTCACCTTCATCGTCGGCGACCCCGAGATGCGCGTGGCGCGATCGGCGAGTTTCATAGCGGCGAGTGTCATAGGGATGTGATGGGCTGTGCGGCGATCTTGTCGCGCAGGCGCGCTTCGACCATGTCGGGCACGAGGCCGTGCACGCGGCCGCCGAGCGCGAAGACTTCTTTGATCAGCCGCGAGCTGATGTAGGTGTACTGCTCGGCCGGCATCATGAACACGGTGTCGATTTTGGGCTTGAGGCGCTGATTCATCAGCGCCATTTGAAATTCGAATTCGAAATCGGAGACGGCCCGCAGGCCACGCACGATCACCTGCGCCTTCCGCCGCTCCACGTAATCGACCAGCAGACCTTCGAACGTATCCACTTCGACGTTCGGCTGATCCTTGAACACGGTGCGCGCAATTTCGACGCGCTCGGACATGGTGAAGAGCGGCGCCTTTTCCGCGTTCACCAGAATCGCCACGACGATGCGATCGAAGAGGCGCGCGCCGCGCAAGATGATGTCCACGTGCCCGTTGGTCAGTGGATCGAAGGAACCGGGATAAACAGCTAGGGTGGACATGCGTAGAATGCCAGAGCACTGTCGCCCGACGTCACTTCGCGCGTGCGCGCCAGCCGGCCCGCTGAGGCCGGCGCGGGACGCGTCCGCGCGTGTTCGAGAACGATCACTCCGCCAGGAGCGACGACGTCGGCCGCCTGTGCGAGAACCGCCGCGATGTGATCGTCGCGCTCGCCATACGGCGGGTCGAGCAGGATCAGATCGAACGCGGCCGCCTTCGCCGACAGGTCGGCGAGCGCCCGTGTAGCGCTTGCGCGGATGATAGCATAGCCCTCCGTCAATCCGCAGTGCGCGAGGTTGCCCGCGATCAGCGCCTCGGCGCGGCGATCCTGCTCGACGAAGGTGACGCGCGCGGCGCCGCGGCTGAGCGCCTCGATGCCCACCGCGCCGGTGCCGGCGTAGCCGTCGAGCACCCGCGCGCCGTCCATCCGCGACGCGACGATATTGAACAGCGTCTCGCGCAGCTTGTCGGACGTCGGCCGGAGGCCGTCCCACGTCGGCGTCTTCAGCCGCCGCCCTTTCAACGATCCTGCGATCACACGCATATTTGGACGCTCGGCTAAAGCCTTCGCGCTACATCATCAAGAACGCTCGGCTAAAAGCCTTCGCGCTACATCATCAAGAACGCTCGGCTAAGCTTTCGAGCCACTCACGAGAGACGCTCGACCAGAACCTTTGCGCGACGGCTGGTGATGCTGCGACGTAGCGCGAAGGCTTTAGCCGAGCGCATCAGCCAACCTCAATCAACTTGAACCGCGCTTCCCAGTTCTGCAGCATCCGTGCGACTTCGTCGGGCGGCGGCGCGGTCGATGCGAACCAGCGTGCGGCTTCCTGCTGCGCCCGATCGAGCAGCGCGTGGTCGCGTACCAGGTCGATCAGGCGAAACGTCGGCATGCCGGCCTGCCGCGTCCCGAAGAAATCGCCCGGCCCACGCAGCCGCAGATCGCGCTCCGCAATCTCGAATCCATCCGTCGTGTCGGTCATCGCCTTCAGCCGCTCGCGCGCGTCCTCGGACAGCGGATACTGATACAGCAGGAAGCAGTAGGACTGGTGGCGATCGCGGCCGACGCGCCCGCGGAGCTGGTGCAGTTGCGAGAGGCCGAACCGCTCCGCGTGCTCGACGATCATCACGCTCGCATTCGGTACATCCACGCCGACCTCGACGACCGTCGTCGAGACCAGCATCTGCAGCTCCCCCGCCGCAAACGCCTTCATCACGCGATCTTTGGCGTCCGACTTCATCCGCCCGTGCAGCAGGCCGATCCGGTACGCTGGAAAGATCTCGTGAGCAAGATGGTCCGCCATCTCGGTCGCTGCTTTCACGTCGACCTTTTCGGATTCTTCGACAAGCGGATAAATGACGTACACCTGACGTCCCGTGTCCATCTGCTCGCGGACGAATTGATACACGTCGTCGCGGCGCGATTCAGGCTTCGCCGCAGTCTTGATCGGAAGACGCCCGGGTGGCGTGTCGCGAATGACCGACACGTCGAGGTCGCCGTAAAGCGTGAGCGCCAGCGTGCGCGGGATGGGTGTCGCGGTCATCACCAGCACGTCCGGATGCAACCCCTTCGCACGCAGCGTCGCGCGCTGGACGACGCCGAAGCGGTGCTGCTCGTCGATCACCACCAGCCCGAGCTGGTGGAAGCGCACGTCACCCTGCACCAGCGCATGCGTGCCGACCACGAGCGGAATGGTGCCGGCCTCGACTTCGGCCAATTGCCGGCGCCGCGCCGCCGTTCCGGTGCTCCCCGTCAGCAGCGCCACACGAAAACGCGACTCGCCCAGCAGCCGTGAAATGTTCATGAAATGCTGTTCGGCGAGAATCTCGGTCGGCGCCATGAAGGCCACCTGCAGGTCGTTCTCCATCGCGACCAGCGCCGCAAGCAGCGCGACGATGGTCTTGCCGGCGCCGACGTCGCCCTGCAGCAGCCGGTTCATCGGGTGCGGCCGCTGCATGTCCTCGACGATCTGCTTCAACGACTCCTTTTGTCCGGCCGTGAGGCGGAACGGCAGCACCTTGCGCGCCGAATCGCGGATGCGATCGTCGACGCGAACGGCCGCCGGCTTCTGCTCGGACGCGGCAAACCGCCGTCGCGCCAGCACGCCCATCTGAAAGAGAAACGCCTCCTCGAAGATCAGCCGCTGTTGCGCCGGCGTCGCGAACTGATTCAGCGCCTCGATCGACGCGTCCTCCGGCGGGAAGTGCATCGCCAGCAGCGCGGCGCCGCGCGACGGGTAACCGTGCCGGATGCGCACGCCTTCCGGCAGATAGTCCGGCAGATCCGCCGGCACCTTCTGCAGCGCGTCGAACACCAGGCGCCGCTGAATCTTGGGCGTGACGCTGCCGACCTTTTCGTAGACCGGCACGATGCGGCCGGTGTGCAGCGTCTCCCCTTCTTCATCGTCGACGATTTCGTACTGCGGGTTGGTGATCTGAAGACCGCCTGCGCCCTTCATTTCCACGGCGCCGTACACGACTACGTGCTGGCCGGCGGCGAACACGTCGCGCAGGTACGGCTGGTTCAGCCAGGTCAGGCGCAGCGCGCCGCTGGAATCGCTGACGAGCGCCTCGAAGATCTTGAAGCCAGGACGCCGCGTGGACCGAAGGCCGCAGCTGAGCACGCGTCCGGCAACGGACGCGTGCAGACCCGGTTTCAACGATGCGATCGGTTGAAGACGGCTGCGATCTTCGTAGCGGATGGGAAAGCGGTAGAGCAGATCTTCAATCGTCAGCAGGCCGGCGTTGGCGAGATCGGCGGCCCGCCGCGGTCCGACGCCCTTGAGGAACTGCAGGGGCGTCTCGAGGACTTCGCTCACTGCACGATTATCGCTTGTCCGCGCTGAACCTGGATCTCCCGGATGCGCGCGGGCAAGACGAACGGATCGTCGAGGCCAATGCCGCCCGGGCGCTCTGGTGTTCGGGAATAGTAGGCGACGATTTGCTGCAGGATCATCTTTGGCACAGGCACACTGCTGACGGTGGCCGATTCGAGCTGAAACCGGCCGACGCCGTTGTTCGTCGTCAGCACGCCCGTCGCCGTGATCGGCAGACGCCCGGTGAGATAATTCATCGGATCGAGCATGCTCGTCGGGCTGCTGGATTTGCGGACGGCGTCGAGGTCGACGATCGCCCTGCCTGAGACACGGCCCGTGCCGAGAATGGCGACCGACGGATCGACGACCCCCGGAGGCAGATCGGGGGCCGCGTCGTAGGCGAGATAGGCGTTCAGTTCGTTTTCAGTGACCGTGGTCCGCCGCGGCTGCTTGACCGGCCGGGCGCCGACGAGCGTGATGGCCGCGACCTTCTGCTTCAGCAGCGCCGCATCGCGCTTCGACGCCTGCGTGCCGGCGTTCAGCCCAATCGCGGCGGCGAGGCTGAGGGCGGTGACGAGGGCGGCAGCAGAGCGCACCCGTCGATCTTACTGCGGTTTCTTCGGCCGGTTGGCCTGCCGCGCACGGCTCACAAGCTCGAGCTTCCGGCGCTCCATTGTCTCCTCGAACGCGCGGAACTTCGCCTGTTGATGGACGTCCAGAACCTGGTCCACGGCGTCGTAGGCCTTGCGGATGTCCGCCTGCGATCGCGTCTCAATCTCCTGCAGCGCCTTCAGCCGATCTTTGATCTGATTCTCGTCCGCCTGCGGATCGTTGCCGAGACGACGCAGCTCGGCGATCGTGCGCATCCGCTCTTGCAGCGCCGTACGCCGGACGTCCTGCAGCGCCTTGAAGCGCGTCAGAAACTGCGCGTAATGTTCGTCGTCGATCTTCAGCTGCTCCTGCGCCTGCATCAACGCGTACGCGTCGAACATCTTCTGCAGCTCGCCGGGCGACACGGTCGCTTCGTTGGCGCCGCGCCCGCCGGCAGGAGCCTGTGCGCCTGCCGCCACGACGGAAGCCAGACACAGACAGACGACGCAGATCCAGTGCTTCATTTCAGAGGGGCTCAGTTTATCGCGTCAGGCGCCGGGACGTGCGAGCTCCTGCAGCAGCCGCTGCAGCTCGAGCCGCTCGGTCGCCGACAGGTCGCCGATCGCTTCGTCGACTGAACCGGCATGGACCCCCACGCCAATTTCGGTCACGGCATCAAAATCCATTTGCCCTGCTAAATCCGCCACCAGGTTCAGTGAGGCATCATCAGTGGCCGGCTCGACGAGCGATGCTTCGACCGGCGCCGATACCGGGGCTGGAGCCGGCATCGGCGTGAGGCGCAAGGTCACGACGACCGCCAACGCAACGGCGACGATGGCGCCCGCGCCGACCGGCATCGCGAGCCACGGCCAGGTGGACGGGCGCCACCACGCGGCGCGCGGCTCTCGCTCGGTGGCGACCGCATCGCGAACGCGGGCAGAAAAATGATCCCAGAACAGTGGCGAGGGCTCCGGCACATCGCCGGCATCCGCCGCCGACGCGAGCAGCGCCTGCAGCTCCGCGACCTGACGCTGGCACGCATCGCATGTTTGCAGGTGCGCCGCCGACGATTCGGTTCGCGCGCCTTCGGCCGCGTCGACGAGTTGTTCCGAGGTCAAGTGCGTCATCGTGCTGACCCTGATCCCTGATCCGCGATCTCTATATCCCGCCATCCCCGAGCAGCTTCTTCAGATTCCCCAGCGCGTGAAAGAAGTTGGCCTTGACGGCGCCCACCGAGCTGCCGAGCACGTCGGCGATCTCCTGATGCGACATCTCCTGATACATCCGCAGAACCAAGGTCGCCCGCTGTTTGCGCGGCAGCCGCGCAATCGCCGCTCGCACGCGCGCCGCCCGCTCGCCTCGAAGGAGCCGCTCTGATGCCGATTCTGCGCCGGTGTCTTCGTGCTCGCGCGTGTCGATCGGTTCCTGCGGCGGTGTCTTGACGTTGACCCGATTCAAGCAGACGTTGACGCCAATCCGATACAGCCAGGTGCTGAGCGCTGCGTGCCCACGGAAGCTGCGCAGGCCGCGATAGGCGCGAAGAAAGACGTCCTGCGACAGGTCGCTCGCGTCCTCGTGATTGGCGACGAAACGATAGCAGAGCTGATAGACGCTGCGCCGGTGGCGCTCCACGATCAGGTCGAAGGCCTCGGTGCGGCCGGCGAGGCAGGCGTCCACGAGCGCGCGCTCGTCGAGGTCGGAAAGCGATTCGTCAGCCACGGACCATGCGGCAGCCGATGTCTGTGAGGGTGAGGCGAGCGGGCGGCCGCCTGGTCGAAAGGGCTCGATGAACGTCCACGTCAGCGATGATGCCATTAGTCGACTCGTTGTCGCTTTCATTACGTTAGACCGGTCAGCACTGTGGACGTTACACACCTCGTCTGTTTATTGACCTTCGCCTTTCTTTTGCGTATAGTTGCCACAACTGGAGGGTGCAGATGCTTCCACTGACGAAACGGCAGCGCGAGATTCTCGACTATCTCAACGAGTTCATTGCGCAGCACGGGTACGCGCCAAGTCTCGAAGAAATCGGCCGGCGCTTCGGTCTCTCTTCGCTGGCGACGGTGCACAAGCACCTCACCAATCTGCAGGAGAAAGGTTTCATCAAACGCGCCTGGAATCGAAGCCGCTCGGTCGAGATGGTCCCGACCCGCACCGGCGGACGCGCGGTCGAGCTCCCCATGCTGGGTTATGTCGCGGCTGGCCTGCCGATCGAAGCGGTCGCGTCCAATGAAACCATCGCTGTGCCCGAAGATTTCGTCGGCAAGCGCGACACGTACGTCCTCCGCGTCCGCGGCGACTCGATGATTGATGAGCAGATTCGCGACGGCGACTTCGTCGTCGTCGAAGATCGCAAGTCGGCCGACAGCGGCGAGATGGTGATCGCGCTCCTGCGCGGCTCGGATGTCACGCTGAAGAAGTTCTACCGCGATCCGGGCGGCAAGATCCGGTTGCAGCCGGCGAATGCTGCGATGCAGCCGATCTTTGTCGATCCCGAGCAACTGCAAATCCAGGGCGTCGTCGTCGGCGTGATGCGGAAGTACTGATCAGGCGTTAGACTTGGGCATGGCCGACAAGCCCACGCAGATCAACTTCACCATTGTTCCAGACGACGACACGACAGCGCCGCGAACGTACGCGAACTTCTGCTCGATTGCCCACACGCCGTTCGACTTCACGCTCACCTTCTGCGAGGTGATGCCGCTGACGGACAAGGAAATCAAGACCGCAGAAGCCGATCACGTCGTGCGCGCGCCAGTGCGCGGCAAGATCGTCGTGCCGGTGCAGTTCGTGCCCAACCTGATCGCCGCGCTCCAGGAGCATTGGCGCGTGTTCAACGAGTCGTACAGCAATGTGGGCTGGAACAAGGGCGACGGCGGCGTGCACTGACCCGAAAAGGGGCCGTATCCCTTTTCGCGATCGTGGGGAAAAGGGGTACGGCCCCTTTTCCGGCTGACCGCATGAAAACCCCCACGCAAACACGCGAGATCCTCGACAAGCTCGAGACGCAGCATCCGGATGCCGACACCGAGCTGCACCACACCAACGCGTTCGAGCTGCTCGTGGCCACGATCTTGTCGGCGCAGTCGACGGATCAACGTGTGAATCTCGTGACCCCGGCCTTGTTCACGCGCTATCCGAACGCGCGCGCACTGGCGAACGCGACGCCGGAGGCGCTCGAACCGCAGATTCATTCGACTGGGTTCTTTCGTGCCAAGTCGAGGGCGTTGATCGGGATGGCGCAGGCGTTGGTCGAGAAGCACGGCGGTGAGGTTCCGGCCAGCATGGCGGCGCTCGTCGAATTGCCGGGCGTCGGACGCAAGACCGCGAATGTAGTGCTCGGCCACGCACTTGGCGTGCCGGGTTTGCCCGTTGATCGGCACGTCCTGCGGGTGGCGAATCGCATCGGGATCGCCGAGTCTGACGATCCCGAGGTGGTCGAGGAACAACTGGGCGCCGCAATGCCGCGCCGGCGCTGGACGCGCACGTCCGACACGCTCATCCTCCATGGCCGGCGTATCTGCCGGCCCAAACCGCTATGTGATCAGTGCGCGGTGCGCGAGGAGTGCGACTACTACGAGACGGTGGTCGTTCGCCAACGCGTGCCGCCCGGAAAGCGTACGAGCACACCCGGTGGATCGCGACGCGTTCGATCGCCTCGTCGCTGATGCGCTGCGGTCCATTCCGCGGCGGTTCCGCGACGCCATGGCCAATGTGGTCATCGTCGTGGAAGACGAGCCGTCGCGCGCGCTGCTGCGCGAAATGGCGATCGAGCCGCCCGATACGCTGCTCGGCTTGTATCAAGGCACGCCGCTGACGGAGCGTCAGTGGGATTACGGCAACCGGCTGCCCGATCGCATTCTGCTCTTTCAGGGTCCCCACGAGCGAAGCGCCCGCAGCGAGGACGATCTGGTCGTGGCGATCGGTGAAACGCTCATCCACGAAATCGGCCATTACTTCGGCATGAGCGAGGAGCAGATCGAAGCCATCGAAGAAACCTACTGGCGAAAACGGGGACGAGAGTCTTGAGACGCGCGAACGGCCGCGACCCGAAAAGGGGTACGGCCCCTTTTTACGCGGCGCGTAAGCGCTTTGGCCAGCATTTCCTCGAGCCGGCCTGGGTCGACAAGTTGATCCGCGAGATCTCGCCGCGCGAGGACGACACATTTCTGGAGATTGGACCCGGACGCGGAGCGCTGACGCACCCGCTGGCCGAGCGCGCGCGGCGCGTCCTGGCTTTCGAAATCGACCACGATCTGGCTGCGGCGCTCACGGAATCTGCGGCCGCCCACCTGAGGGTCGTGGATGGCGATTTTCTGGACGTCACCGCCGATCGCCTGCGTCCGCTGCTGTCCGCGGATGAATGGTCGCGGCCCGTTCGCGTCGCCGGGAACCTGCCCTACAACGTCGCCTCGCCGATTCTGTTCAAGCTGGCGGAGCTCTTCGCCGACGGATTGCCGCTGGCCGACGCACACGTGATGCTGCAACGCGAAGTCGCCGACCGCCTGATCGCGCGGCCCGCCACCAGCGAATACGGCGTCTTGACGGTGCTGATTGGCCACATCGCTGAGGTCGCCAAGGTCCTCTCGCTGCCGCCCGGAGCGTTCCGGCCTGCGCCCAAGGTGAGCTCCGCCGTCGTCCGTCTGCGTTTTCACCCGCCCGACCCGCCGGTGAAAAAGGGACAGGTCTTCACCGACCTGGTCCGCGCCGTTTTCACCCGGCGTCGAAAAACCCTGGCAAATGCCCTCCTGGCGTACGAAGAACGGGGACGGGAGTCTTTTCCAGCTGTCCTCGCCTGCGCCGGCCTTGACGGGTCCCGGCGACCCGAAACGCTCTCCATCGCCGAATTCGCCCGCCTGGCCGACGCCGTCGCCGACTTCCCTCTTTCCGGGCCAGCTTGAGCTGTGCTATAGTTTCGCTCTAAGTCGTACGTGTGTCGGACCTTACTCGGTCCGACCGCCACCATCCCGCCCCCGTTTTTCCAGGCGCGCCCAGCCGCCTGACGAGCCGCGATATCGTGGCTCCCTTCGCCCGACCGTTCCGCCAGGAACGGACGCTGGTGCAGGTCCGTACTTCCGCTTACAGCATGCTCGAAATTGTTCCACTCGGCGGACTCGGCGAGTTCGGCATGAACATGCTCGCGCTCACTTGGGGTGAGACGACGATCCTGGTCGATGCCGGCGTGATGTTCCCGGACCCTGAGCTGCTGGGCGTGGACCGTATCATCCCGGACCTCACGTACATCCAGCAGAAAGGGCGCGCCGCGGCGCTCGTGCTGACCCACGGCCACGAGGATCACATTGGTGCCGTGCCGCACGTGCTCGCCTACGTGAACGGCCCCGTCTACGGCACGGCCCTCACGCTCGCGCTCGTGGAGCCGAAGCTCGAGGAGCACGGGCTCGAGGCCGATCTGCACGTCGTCCGTCCGCGGGAACGCGTCACCGTCGGCCCGTTCGAGATCGAATTCATTCGCGTCACGCACAGCATCCCCGACTGCGTCGCGCTGGCGATTCACACGCCCGCCGGCATCATCGTCCACACCGGCGACTTCAAGATCGACCAGACGCCGATCGACGGCCAGCATTTCGACGTCCACCGCTTCGCCGAGCTCGGCTCACAGGGCGTGCTCGCGCTGTTTGCGGACAGCACGAACATCGATCGCCGCGGCTACACGGGTGCCGAGGTCGAGATCATCGACGCGTTCGAAGAGATCTTCACCGGCGCGCAGGGGCGGATCATCGTCGCCGCCTTCGCCTCGAGCATCTACCGCATGCAGATCCTCGTGGATCTCGCCGCGCAGTTCGATCGCAAGGTCGCCTTCATCGGCCGCGGGATGATGCGGAACTCCGAGATCGCCAAGCGCCTGGGATACCTGCGCGTGCCCGCCGGCGTGGAGATTCGCGACGCCGACGTCGGCAGCTATCCGGCCCAGGACGTCCTCTGCCTCACCACCGGATCGCAGGGCGAACCGATGTCCGGCCTCTCGCGGATCGCCATCGACGATCATCGCTACGTCAAGCTGGCAGCCGAGGACACCGTCGTCCTCTCGGCGCGGTCGATTCCCGGCAACGAGAAGGCGATCGGCCGCGTGATGAATCACATCGCCCGCCGCGGCGCCGACGTCATCTACGAGGGCATCAAGCACGTGCACGTCTCAGGCCACGGCAGCGAGGAAGAGCTCAAGCTGATGCTCTCGCTGGTCCGGCCGCGCTATTTCATCCCGGTGCACGGCGAATATCGGCAGCTCTCGCAGCACGCGCGCATCGCCGCACGCGTTTTCGCGGGACGCGATCCACGGCCCGAGATTCTCCTCATCGAAGACGGCGATTTGCTGCACATCGACGAGGCCGGCGCCCGCCGGGCCGGCAAGGCACCAGCGGGACGCGTGTTGATCGACGGGACGCTGACCGGCGAGGTCGCCGACGAAGTGCTGCGCGACCGCCGGCACCTCGCGGAAGACGGACTGGTGGTGCCCGTGGTGGCGATCAACAAGCAGACCGGGGCGCTCGAGGGCGTGCCGGAGATCATCACGCGCGGCTTCGTCATGGAAGACAGCCATGCGCTCCTGGCGGACGGCGCGCGCGTGCTCATCGAAATCGTCGAGCAGGCGAGCATCGAGGAGCGCACGGACCAGGGGTTGATCAAGGAGAAGCTGCGCGTGGAGCTGCGACGGTTCTTCAAAAAGCGTTCGGGACGACGGCCCTTCGTCGTGCCCGTCATCATGGAGATCTGACCCGTGAGTGGATCGACCGTTTCGCGCCGCGTCAGCGAGTTTGTCGGCGTCGCCCTGTTTGCGTTCGCGCTCATCTGGATCATCTCGCTCTCCAGCTACGAGCCGACCGACGCCGTGTGGTTTTTCAGCACGGGCTCGCATGCCGCCCCCGCGAATTTCGCCGGCCGCGTCGGCGCGTTTCTCGCCGAACTGTCGTTTCAGCTCTTCGGCTACGCCTCGTACCTCGGGCCGGCCATTCTCGTCGTCGTCGGCTGGCACTCGTTCTGGTGCCGCAAGCTCGATGCGGCGGCCACCAAGGCGACCGGCGCCGCGCTGCTCTTCGCCTGCATCAGCGCGTTCCTGAGCCTCGTCTTCGGCACGCTCGACGTCTCGGGCAAGTCCTTCCGCGCAGGCGGCTATGCCGGCGAATGGCTCGCCCGCGAGATGGCCGATTACCTCAATCGCACCGGATCGATCATCGTCATCGTGACGCTGATCTTTCTGGCGATCATCATGTCCACGCAGTTTTCCTTTGGACGTTTCTTCGGCGCGCTGATTGACGCCGCGCAGGCAGGCGGAGCCCGCACGCTCGCCTCATTCAGCGAATGGCGCGAGGAACGGCGCCGCGAAAAGCAGCGCCGCGAGGTGATCGCGAAGCACACCAAGAAGGGGATGCCGCCCGCCGACGCCAAGGCGGCAGCCGCTTTGGCCGATGCCGCGCTGCAAAAACCCGGCAAGAAGCGCGATCAGGCCAGGAGCGCGGACGAAGCGCCCGCCGCCGCGCCCGCGTTCGGCATGGCCAAGGCGTTTGCGCCGGCCAAGCCGCCGAAGGTGTCGATGCCCGCTCCCCCGCTGCCGTTGCCCGATCCCGAGCCCTCGGCGAAAGCCCCGGCCGAACGCCGCAAGGGCGACTACGCGCTGCCGCCGCTCGCGTTGCTCGACGCGCCGAAGACCGAGCGCAAGATCGACGAGCGCGAGCTGATGGACGGCGCGCGGCTGCTCGAAGAGAAATGCCGCGAGTTCTCGGTCGAAGGATCGGTGGTCCAGATCCATCCGGGCCCCGTGGTCACCACGTTTGAGTTCAAGCCGGACGCCGGCGTCAAGTACTCGAAGATCACCGGCCTCGCCGAGGATCTCTGCCTCGCCATGCGCGCCGAATCGGTGCTCATCGACCGCATCCCCGGGAAGTCCACAGTCGGCATCCAGATCCCGAACCACAACCGCGAGATGATCTCGCTGCGCGAGATGCTCGAGTCCGAGCTGTACCGGCGCTCAGTCTCGAAGCTGACCATCACGTTGGGCAAGACGATTCACGGCGAGCCGTACATCAGCGACCTCGCGCTCATGCCGCACCTGCTGATCGCGGGCTCGACGGGAACCGGCAAGTCGGTCGGCATGAACTCGATGCTGACGAGCATCCTCTACCGCGCCACGCCCGACGATGTGAAGATGATCATGATCGATCCGAAGCGGCTGGAGCTCGGGATGTACGAGGACATCCCGCACCTCCTGACGCCGGTCGTCGTCGATCCGAAAGCCGCCGCCAACGCGCTGCGGTGGGCGGTGCGCGAGATGGAAGAGCGGTACAAGACGCTCGCTGCGGAGGGTGTGCGGAACATCGAACAGTACAACCGCAACGTGCAGCAGGCGCTGACCGAGAAGCACACGCCGGAGGACGGCGTGCAGCCGCGTCCGCTGCCTTTCATCGTCGTCGTGATCGACGAGCTCGCCGACCTGATGATGGTCGCGAGCAACGAAGTCGAGCAGTCGATCTGCCGGCTCGCGCAGATGGCGCGCGCCGTCGGCATTCACCTCATTCTCGCGACGCAGCGCCCGTCCGTCGACGTGATCACGGGGCTGATCAAAGCGAACATGCCGTCGCGTATCTCGTTCCGGGTGTCGTCGAAGGTCGACTCGCGCACGATTCTCGACGCGAACGGCGCGGAGCAGCTGCTCGGCAAGGGCGACATGCTCTTCCTGCCGCCGGCCTCGTCGCGCTTCATCCGCCTGCACGGCCCCTACATCTCGGAGCAGGAGAGCGCGCGCCTCGCCAGCTTCCTGCGCAAGCAGGGCAAGCCGACCTACGACGAGACCGTCACCGCCGAGGAGAAGAGCACCGTCGCCGGCCTCGACATGGAAAAGGACGACTTGTACGACGAGGCGGCGCGGATCATCGTCGCCAGCGGACAGCCGTCGATTTCGTTTCTGCAGCGGCGACTGCGGATTGGATTCAGCCGTGCGGCGCGGCTCGTGGACATGATGGAGATGGAAGGCCTGGTCTCCCCCGCCGCCGGCGGCAAAGCGCGCGAAGTGCTCGTCGACAAGGGGTACTTCGAAGAAGTCGACGCGCAATTGCGTTAATTGGGTCGCATCATGGTGAAACGCACGCTCACGTTCGTCGCGGTCGCTGCTTCGCTGGTCGCGGGCCAGGCATACGCGGCCCCGCCGGTCCGCACGATGTACACCGCCGCGCTCGCGCGGGAAGAGGCGCTTCGTCCGAAGCTCGCTTCCGAGGCCGCCTCTCCCGCGACGCTGCGCGAGGCGCGGACGATCGTGTCAGCCTACGAAGCCGTCGTGCGGCGGTATCCCGCCAGCAGCTACAGCGACAACGCACTGTGGCAGGCCGGGTGTCTCGCTCTCGATGCGTTCGCGCGTTTCGGTCAGGTGCAGGATCGGGAATTGGGTGTGCAGTTGCTGCGCCGCCTGGCGTCGAGCTATCCGTCGAGCAAGCTGGCGAGGCAGGTCTCCGGCCAGATCTCACGCGCCGAAGCCGAGCCCTCCCCGGTCAGCGGCGGCCGTTCGTCGTCTGAGAAAACGCGCGTCGCCCGCGAGGCGCCGGACCGCGCGACGGACGAGCGCACCGCGTCGCCCGCTCCGACCGCCGGTCAGGCGCCGGCGCGCACACAGCTCGCCACCGTCCGCGCCATCCGGCGGATTCTGCTGCCCGACGCCGTCCGCATCACGATCGACCTCGACGTCGAAGTGCCGTTCCACGACGAGCGGATCGCGGATCCGGCGCGGGTGTTTCTCGATTTGCCGTCGACGCGCGCCGCGGCGCCGCTGGTCGACCACACCCTGCGGTTCGACGGCGACACCGACGTGGTGCGCCAGATTCGCATCGGCCGCCACCCGAACAACACGACGCGCGTCGTGCTGGACGCCGCCGGCGTCTCCAGCTACAGCGTCTACCCGTTGTATGGTCCCTACCGTCTGGTGATCGATTGCCTGCGCGCGAAGCCCGCGATGACCCTCGTGGCCGCGAGCGTCGCGGCGCTGCCTTCGCGTCAGCTGGCCGCCGAATGGGGACGCCGTCTGCCATCGGCATTTCCATCGCGCCAGTCGAAACTGATTCGAGACGCGCGCACCGATGTGGCAGCCGCACCGGTGATCGCGGAGGTCATCACGCCGCCGCCGTCGCCAGAGCTCGCGTCGGCCACTCCGGCGCCGCTTGCGGCGCCTTCCACGAACGCTCTCTCGACGCTGCCGAAGAGCCTGCCTGGCGGCTTTTCGATGGCGCGGCAGCTCGGGCTCGGCGTCTCGCGGATCGTCATCGATCCAGGGCACGGCGGCCACGACCCGGGCGCGCAGGGCAAAGGCGTCAACGAGGCGGAGCTGGTGCTGGACGTCGCGCTTCGGCTGGAGAAGCTCCTGTCGGCGGTGCCCGGCGTCGAGGTGATCCTCACGCGCCGCACCGACGAGTTCATCCCGCTCCCCGAGCGCACCGCCATCGCCAATCGCGAGGGCGCCGACCTCTTCCTGTCCATTCATGCGAACGCCAGCCCGAATGCGCAGGCGCGCGGCATCGAGACGTACTTTCTGAACTTCGCCACCAACTTGAGCGCGGCGAGCGTGGCGGCGCGCGAGAACGCGGCGTCGGGCCAGGCGATGGGCGCCCTGCCCGACATCGTCAAGGCGATCGCGTTGAACAACAAGCTCGACGAGTCGCGCGACTTCGCGACGCAAGTGCAAAGCGCGATGATGGACAAGCTGCGCGGCCAGAACAAGACCGTCAGGGATCTCGGCGTGAAGCAGGCGCCGTTCGTCGTGCTGATCGGGGCGGCCATGCCGAGCGTGCTGGCAGAGATTTCGTTTTTGACCAACCCGCAGGAAGCCCGGCTGCTCAAGGCCGGCGCGTATCGCCAGAAGATCGCCGAAGCGCTGTACGGCGCCGTGCGCAAATATCAGACCTCATTGAAATCCGCAATGGCGGTCGCGCATCAATAGGCGGGCCATTTCATCACGAAGTCACGGAGAACACGAAGAGCACGGACAGGCATTTTCCGGTACAAGAATGCCTCCGTGATCTCCGTGTCCTTCGCGTCTCCGTGATGAAGATCACTCAGACCGTTTCGAGCGGATCCAGAAAATCAGCGCGCCAATGATCAGGCCGAGCGCCACGGCGGCGAGCGTGATCACGCCGGTGAGGCCGAGCGCGGCAAGGATCGCTCCCGCAATCCCGGTCGGGTCGTGTGGCGGTTCGATGAGCTTGACGATGATCGGTGACTGCAGGGCAATCACTTAGGCTTCGAGCTTCTCGAACGCGAGCGCCGCGAGCGTCCGCACTGCGACGCCGCTGGGTCCCTTGGGCAGGTACGGCTTCGCCTCCTCGGCCCACGCGGTACCCGCGATGTCCATGTGCACCCAGGGCAGGCCGCCGGTGAATTCCTTCAGAAACATTGCCGCGGTAATCGAACCGGCCGGACGGCCTCCCGTGTTCATCATGTCGGCGATGTCGCTCTTGAGCTGATCGCGATAGTCGTCGAACACCGGCATCGGCCATGAGCGATCGCCCGCCCGATCGGCGGCGCGCCGCACTTGATCGACCCAGCGCTCCGGTGTGCCGTACAACCCACTCGTCGTCTTGCCGAGCGCCACGACGACGGCGCCGGTGAGCGTCGCGACGTCGACCAGATGCGTCGCGCCAAGCTGCCGCGCGTACCAGAGCCCATCGCCGAGCACGAGACGGCCTTCCGCATCCGTGTTGATCACTTCGATCGTGGTGCCCTGCGCACTCGTCAGGATGTCGCCCGGCTTGATCGCCTTCCCGCCCGGCATGTTCTCGGTCGTCGGGACGATGCCGATGACGCGCATCGGCGCCTTGAGCAGACCGATCGCACGCATGGCGCAGGCGACCGCGGCGCCGCCGCTCATGTCGTCTTTCATGCGCTCCATCCCGTCGGCCGGCTTGATCGAGATGCCGCCAGTGTCGAACGTGATGCCTTTGCCGACGAGGCCGAGCACGGGCGTTTCGGGCGCACCAGGTGGATCGTGCCGGAAGACCATCAGCCGCGGCGGCTCGCTGCTGCCGCGCGCGACCCCGAGCAGCAGGCCCATGCCGAGATCGGCGATCCGTGTCTCGTCGAGAATCTCGACGTGGACGCCGCCCTCGCTCGCGATCGCGGCCGCACGCCGCGCAAATTCCCGCGGGGTCAACGTGTTGCCTGGCTCATTCGCGAGATCGCGCGCAAGATTGCTGCATTCGCCGAGGATGCGGCCGCGCGCCACCGCACTCGAGGCATCGGCCAGAGTGGCGCGCGCCTCGCTCATCACGATCACGGTCCAAGCCGGCGCGGGGCCGACCGCCTCATCGTCCGTCTTGTAGCGGCCCACGTTGAATTCGGCGAGTGTCAGGCCCTCGGCGATCGCCTGCGCGAGCTCGCGCACGTCCTGGACGGGCGTCGTATCGGTGCGCAGCACGAAGCCGGCGCGCGACACGCGACGCTGACGCGCGGCGAGTCCGGCCGCCGTGGCGAGCTTGCGCGCGAGCTCGGGTGTAAAGGCGGTCGATCGGCCGCCGCCGATCAGCGCAAGGCGCCGCGCCCGCCACTCGGCGTGTGCGATCGGCACGTGCCACAGATCGAACAGCTGCGCCGCAAATTCCTTGGATGCCGTGGCGCGCGCAATCTCGCCGCCCGTCGCACCGTCCAACCCAGGGACGGCGCCGGGCGCGTCGTCCTCGAACCAGGGCGCGATCAGGAGATCGGTGTCGACCGCGGCCAGCGGACCGCCGGTGGCCAGGATGGGCAGCGAAGAGGTGACGGAAGGCATCCGCATATTATCGTCCAACCGCCTTGCTGACGACTCAGGGCGGGCTGTAGAATACGTGCAGCCAACCTGCGAATCTGAGGACGATCGATATGGTGAACCTGCGGCGTCTAACGTGGGCTTGTGCGGCGTCGCTGAGTGTCGCCACCGTGTTGGGAGCCAATCCTCCCCAGCCGGGCGATAAAGACCGGCCGAAAATTTCCTTGAGGGCCACTCCCATGGTCAGCCGCGCGCCATCGCGCGTGGTGCTCACTGTGGAGCTGACCGGCGGCGCCAATGATTACGAGGCGTACTACTGCCCCACCGTGGAATGGAATTGGGGCGATGGTACAGAGTCGGAATCGACCATCGACTGCGAGCCATACCAACCAGGCAAGTCCGAGATCAAGCGGCGGTTCACCGTGGAGCACGTCTTCAAGGCGGGGAACCACCGCGTCACGTTCCGCTTGAAGCGCCACGACAAGCTGCTGATCGCGACAAGCGTCCAGATCCAGGTTCAGCCAGGGCTCCGCGACATCGGCGGGAGCGATCGTTAGTCGAATGGACCACGATTAAACACAAAGGCCACAAAGGACACAAAGGTCAGGCAAGCGGTATTACCTTCCTGCCCTTCCTGCCCTTCCTGCCCTTCCTGCCCCTCCTGCCCCTCCTGCCCTTCGTGCCCGATGTGTTCTCCTCCGAACGGACCGGTCCCACAGACGGACACTTTCCTGGGCCCGGGCGGGCGGCTGGCTGCTTTTGCTGCTGATTCATGTGATCTCGCGCATCTTGCCGTGGCACGGAGTTCGCCTCCTGCCCCGCCGTGCGCTCTCTCAGACAATCGCTAATCGCTGTGCTCGCGATCATGATGGCCTTCATCGCCGTCGGATTGAGCGCTCCGGCCGACGGGCCATTTTCGATCGTCATTCAGCCTGTTCTGTGGCGGGTGGACGCCGCTGCGTTCGCGGAATCGCGGGCGAGCGCGCTTGGCGCCGACGTCGATGTGAAGCTCGGCGCGATGCATATGCACGTCAGCTGGTCGCTGCTCCCGCTGTCGCCGCGTCCGGAGCCGGCCAATTGCGTGCTGTAGCGCCGCACATCTCCGCATGGACTTACTGATCCAGGACGTTCGCTACGCGATCCGGATGTGCCTTGGCGCCCCGGGCTTCACGACCGTGGCCATTCTTGCGCTCGCGCTTGGCATTGGCGCGAATACGGCAATCTTCACCATCGTCAACGCCGTGCTGATCGAGCGGCTGCCGTTTCAGGATCCCTCGCGGCTCGTGATGGTCTGGGAGAACAATGCGCGCCGTCCGGGCCGTCCCAACACGGTCGCGCCGGCGAATTTCCTGCGTTGGCAGGAACGCGCGACCGAGTTCGAACAACTCGCGGGATTTTTCGAAACGCGCGCGAATCTCACGGGGACCGAGCAACCGGAAGAGCTCGTCGCGCAGAATGTCACATCGAATTTCTTCACTGCGCTTGGCGTCGCCCCGATGTTGGGCCGGACGTTTCTGCCTGGCGAAGGGCCCGACGGTAACGACCGCGTCGTCGTCCTCGCTCACGCGCTCTGGCAGCGGCGATTCGGGAGCGACCGCTCGGTGATCGGCCGCACGATTCAGTTGAACAGTCGCGCCGTCACCGTGATCGGCGTCATGCCGCCCGACGTGTCGTTGTTCGTGCAGGCAGGGTCCCTCGTGGGCAAAATGCCGGAGCTGTGGATGCCGTTCGCGTTCACGGCAGCGGACCGCGAGCCGCATGGGCGGTTCATGATGGCGATCGCACGGTTGAAGCCAGGCATCCCATTGACCGAGGCCCAAACGCAGATGAACACTGTCGCGTCGGGTCTGACGGCGGAGTTTCCGCAATTCGACACCGGCTGGACGGTGAAGCTCGTGCCGGTTCACGACCAGCTGTCCGGCGATCTCCGGCCGGCGCTGCTCGTGCTGTCGGGCGCCGTGGCGTTCGTGCTGCTCATCGCGTGCGCCAACGTCGCGAATTTGCTGCTCGCACGCGGCGCTGTTCGCCAGCGCGAGATTGCGATCCGCACCGCGCTCGGCGCGGCGCGCTCACGAGTGGTCCGTCAGCTCCTGACTGAGAGCATCGTGCTCGGCGTCACCGGCGGCCTGTTCGGGCTGCTCGTCGCGCAGTGGAGTCTCGCGCTGTTGTTGGCCTTCAGCCCTGTGGACCTCACCGCGCTCGGGCACGTCACCCTCAGCTATCCCGTGCTCGGCTTCACCGCGGCGGTTTCGATCTTCACGGCGATCCTCTGCGGCTTCGCACCCGCGTTCGAGGGGTCGCGTGCCGACGTGCAGGAGGCGCTCAAGGACGGCGCGCGTCAAGTCGGCGCCGGCACACGGCATCGCCGGCTGCGCCACGCGTTCGTGATTGCTGAAATCGCGCTCGCCGTCGTCCTCCTCGTGGGTGCAGGGCTGATGCTGCGCAGCTTCCAGGGCCTGCGCCAGGTGAACCCCGGCTTCGACTCGCACAATGTACTGACGATGCGCGTGTCGCTGCCGCTCGCAAGGTACACCGACAGCGCGGCGCGCCTGCGCTTCTTTCGGAGCGCGGTCACGCGTATCGCCGACATTCCTGGCGTCCGCGCCGCCGGTGCGATCAGCTTTCTTCCCTTCGCCGGTCTGGGTGCCGCGACCGGCTTCACGATCGTCGGCCAGCCCCCGCCTCGTCCGGGTCAAGAATTCGTGGTCGACGTGAAGGTGTGCGACAACGGCTTCTTCCGTGTGATGGACGTGCCGCTGCTGCGCGGACGCCTCTTCACCGATCGCGAGATGCAGGACGTGTCGCACGTCGTCGTGATCAACGAAACGATGGCGCTCCAGCATTTCGGAAATGTCGATCCGATCGGCCGGCAGCTGCGCATCGACATGATGTCGCCAATCACGCCGTCCGTCATCGTGGGCGTCGTGGGCGACATCAAGAATACTGACCTGACTGTCAAATCGCGCGCGATGTCGTATTGGCCACATCCGGAGCTCGCCTACAATGCGATGACGCTGACGGTACGCACCGTCGGCGATCCCATCGCGCTGGCGTCCGCCGTCGAAGCGCAAGTGCACGCCCTCGACAAGGACCAGCCGGTGTCCGACGTGAAGACGATGGATCAGTGGATCGCGAAGTCGCTGGCACAGACGCGTTTCAACTCGATGCTGCTGACGGTGTTCGCGGCGCTCGCGCTGCTGCTGGCGGCGATTGGCATCTACGGCGTCATGTCGTATGCCGTGAGCCAGCGCACATCGGAGATTGGGATCCGGCTCGCGCTCGGCGCGGAGCGGCGCGACATTCTGCGGATGATTGTCGGCAACGGCATCCGTCTCGCGCTCATCGGCTTGACTGCCGGCAGCCTCCTCGCGGCCGGCCTGAGCCGGACGCTCACGAGCCTGCTCTTTCAGACGCGCACGACCGATCCCGTGACGTTCACGATCGTCGTCGCCGTGCTGGGCGCAGTGGCGGTGCTCGCCAGCTATCTGCCGGCGCGCCGCGCGTCGCGGATCGCACCGGTCGAAGCGCTGAGGTATCAGTAGTAGCGCAGGACTTTAGTCCTGCCCCGGGGCGGCGTCGACGTAGCTCGTCGATAGAGCTGAGCTCATCACGGTATGGAAACATTGCTTCAAGATCTGCGTTACACGGGCCGGACATTCCGACGCGCGCCCGGCTTCGCGCTGCTCGCGATCCTGACGATCGCCGTCGGCGTCGGCGCCAACGCCGCGATCTTCAGCATCGTCAACGCGGTGCTTCTGCGGCCACTGCCCTTTCCGGACGCCGACAGGCTGGTGCTGGTGTCAGGTGCGGACGTCAAGACCAGGCAGGTGTTTGGCGACGCAACACCCGCGAACTTTCTCGACTGGCGCGCTCGCAATCACACGTTTGCCGCCATCGCCGCACTGCGCGGCGCACCGCTGACGTTCACCGCGGGCGACCATCCGGAGCAGGTCGCTGGCGCGATGGTGAGCGCGAACTACTTCGACGTCCTCGACGTGAAGCCGGCGCTCGGGCGCACGTTTCAGCCAGCCGACGAACATCCAGGGGCGCCGCGCGTGCTGGTCCTCGGCGATGGCTTCTGGCGCCAGAAATTCGGCGGCCGTCCGGACATCATCGGCCAGACGGTGCGCGTCGACGACGAGACCGCCACGATCATCGGCGTGATGCCGCCGAAGATTGACTATCCGGACAAGGCGCAGGCGTGGGTCCTCCCGCACTGGGCGGTCCCAGACGATCCCACGCTGCCGCCGACGACCGATCCCTCCACTCAGCGCGGCCACGGCTACTTTCAGGCAATCGCGCGGATCAAGCCGGGCGTCAGCGCCGCACGCGCGCAAGCCGACATGGACGCCGTTGCGCTCGCGCTCGCGCACGATTATCCCGACGACAATCAGGATATGGGCGTCAGCCTGACGCCGCTTCGTGACGATCTCGTCTCGGACGTCCGCCCGACCATCGTCCTGCTGTTCGCCGCCGTCGGGCTGTTGCTGATGATCGCCACGGCGAATGTGTCCGGCCTGCTGATCGCTCGCGCCACGGCACGCCACCAGGAGATGGCCGTACGCGTCGCACTTGGAGCCACGCGGAGGCGCATCCTCGCACAATTGTTGACCGAAAGCGTCGTGCTTGCCGTGGCCGGCGGCGCGTGTGGCGTGCTGCTTGCGATGTGGCTGATTGGACCGCTCGTGGCCCTCAGCCCGTCGGATCTCGGCGACGTCAGCATCGACAGCCGCGTCCTGCTCTTCGGGTTGGGCGTGTCGACTGTGGCGGGCCTGCTGTTCGGCCTGGCGCCAGCGCGGCAACTGAGCGACCTGCGCCTGAACGATGATCTCAAGAGCTCCGCCCGCGGCAGCACTGGCGCACGCCAGCGCCGCGTCCGCGGCGCTCTCGTGGCCGCGGAGATCGCGCTCTCGCTCGTGCTGCTCGTCGGCGCGGGCCTCACGATCAAGAGCTTCGTCCGCCTCCAACACGTTTCCACCGGTTTCGATCCGGACAACCTGTTGACGATCGGCGTGACGCCGCCGCCAGGCCGCTACGACGATCCCGTGAGGAAAGGCGACTTCTACGAGCACACGCTCGAGGGGCTGCGCGCGATTCCCGGCGTCGAACTCGCAGGGGCGACCAGCCGTCTGCCGCTGCGGCCGGGCAACAGCGTGCGCGGACTGACAGTGCCGGGCCTTCCCCCGAACACGCCGACCGACGCCGACTATCGCACGGCGTCGCCGGGCTATTTCGAGACGATGGGCATCACGCTCCTGCGCGGACGCACGTTCGAGGCCGGCGACCGCGACGGCCGCACGCTCGTCGCCGTCGTGAGCGCCTCCCTCGCACAGCGTTTGTGGCCGGCCCGCGATCCGATTGGCCAGCACTTCGCGATCGGCGATCGTCCGATCACCATCGTCGGCGTCGTGAACGACGTGCATTCGGCGTCGCTCGAGGCAACGCCGCAACCGACCGTCTACGTACCGTACCGTCAGCAGCCATTTCCGTTCATGACATTCGTCATGCGCACGACGATGCCAGCGTCGGCCATGAGCGCCGCGATCCGCGAGGCCATTTGGCGGGTGGACAAGGATCAGCCCGTGGGCGCCGTTCGGACGATGGACCAGGAGCTGGCCAGCTCGCTGACACGGCGGCGCTTCAGCGTGACGCTGCTGGCGGCGTTCGGTGTGATCGCCGTGACGCTGGCCGCCGTCGGGCTCTACGGCGTCCTGGCCTTCATCGTCGCGCAGCGCAAACGCGAGATCGGCGTGCGAATGGCGCTCGGCGCGAGCCCCCGCAACGTGATCGCGGACGTCCTGGGTCAGGGATTGCGGCTGGCAGGTGTGGGTGTCGCCATCGGTATCGTGCTGGCGCTGGCGGCGACGCGCCTGCTCTCATCGATGCTGTACGGTACCAGCGCCACCGACGTCGCAACGTTCGTGTCGGTCTCGCTCCTGCTCATCGTCATCGCCGTGGCGGCGAGTCTGGTGCCCGCGCTCCGCGCGAGCCGCGTCGATCCGCTGATCGCGCTGCGGGAGGATTGACAATCATGTAGCGCGAAGGCTTCCACCTCCGCCAAGGCTCCGGCGGACAGGTCAGCCGAGCGTTCTCGGGTTCCGATCTATAGCGCGAACGCTTCCACCTCCGCGAAGGCTCCGGCGGACAGTTCAGCCGAGCGCTCTCGGCTTCCGATCTGTAGCGCGAAGGCTTCCACCTCCGCCAAGGCTCCGGCGGACAGGTCAGCCGAGCGCCCCGTCGCGCTATGTTTCCGTCAGGAATGGCGTTTCCACGAACCTGTGGTCCACGAAGCGAAAAATCCGGATCTGCGCGCGCTCCGGCACCGGACTGACGATCAGATACAAGTGATCGGGATACGACGCCTCGGACAGATCGGTCACCGACGGCGCGGGCGGCGAATGCGGATGCGAATGGTAGAAGCCGAGCACCGCGAGCCCGCGCTCGCGCGCCTCGCGTCTCGCGGCGATGTGCGCCGCCGGCTCGATCATGAACCGGTTCGGGTCGTCTGAGACGTTCGGCGTCCGTACTGTCTCGACGATCGCCGCGTCGACACCGAGCAGCAGGCCGCAGCATTCGGCCGGCAGCGCCTCGCGCGCGTGATCCACGATCGCGTCAAGCGCGGCGCGGGCGATGCGGACGGCTATAAGGCCTCCACCGCCATCGCGATGCCCATGCCGCCGCCGATACAAAGCGACGCGACGCCGTAGCGCTGTTTGCGCGCCCGCAGCGCGTGCACCAGCGTCGTCAACACGCGGGCGCCGCTGGCGCCGATCGGATGCCCGAGCGCGATCGCGCCGCCGTGGACGTTGACGCGCGCGGGATCGACGCCGAGCTCGCGGACCACGGCCACCGACTGCGCGGCGAAGGCTTCGTTCAGCTCGAACAGATCGATGTCGTCCGAGCGGAGGCCCGCGCGATCGAGCACCCTGCGCACCGCAGGCACCGGGCCCATGCCCATCACCATCGGATCGACACCGGTCGATGCATACGCAAGAATCCGCGCGAGCGGCGGCGTCCCGATGGCACGCGCCTTCTCGCCGGTGGCGACGACGAGCGCCGCTGCGCCGTCATTGATGCCCGAGGCGTTGCCTGCGGTGACGGTGCCGTCCTTCTTCATGAACGCCGGCTTCAACGCCGCAAGCTTCTCCGCAGTCGTGCCTGGCCGCGGATATTCGTCGGTCTCGATGAGCACCGGATCGCCCTTTTTCTGTGGGATCGGTACGGGCACGATCTCCGCCTTGAACAGTCCGCCCGCGATGGCCTCGGCCGCGCGAGCCTGGCTGATCGCCGAGAACGCGTCCTGATCTTCGCGCGAGATGTGGTACCGCTTGGCGACTTCTTCGGCGGTCATGCCCATGTGGCACGAGTTGATCGCGCACGTCAGGCCTTCGAAAATCATCGAGTCGATCGTCTCGGCATTACCCATGCGGTAACCCCAGCGTGCGCCCTTCAGCAGATACGGCGCGTTCGACATCGACTCGGTGCCGCCCGCAATCACCGTGTCCACATAGCCGACACGAATCGCCTCGACGGCATGCACGACCGCCTGCAGCCCTGAGCCGCAGACGCGATTGACCGTTTCAGCCGGCACGTCGACGGGTAAACCGGCTCTCAGCGCCGCCTGGCGTGCGACGTTCATCCCGTTGCCGGCCTGGAGTACGCACCCCATGATCACGTCGCCGATGTCCGCCGGCTTCACGCCCGCACGCGCAATGGCATCCTTGATGACGATGGCGCCGAGATCGACCGCCGACACCTCCTTCAACGCGCCGCCGAACGCGCCGATCGGCGTGCGGCAGGCACTCAGAATCACCACCTCGAACTCTTTGTTCATGCGAAGGTTCCCACTGACGAAGGAATAATCAGGTCGGCACCGGTCGCCGCCTTGACGGCGTCGACGGTGGTGTCCGACGCGATCTCTCTGAGCACGAGGCCGTCCGCCGTGATGTCGATCACCGCCAGCTCGGTGACGATCCGGTTCACGACCTTGAGGCCGGTGAACGGCAGCGTGCAGCGCTTCAGGATCCTGTGCCCGCCCTCGCGCGTGGTGTGCTCCATGGCGATGACGACTCTCTTGGCGCCGGCGACCAGATCCATCGCGCCGCCCATCCCCTTCACCATCTTGCCGGGAATCATCCAGTTGGCGAGGTTGCCCTCCTGATCGACCTGCAGCGCGCCGAGCACCGTGAGATCGATGTGGCCGCCGCGCACCATCGCGAAGGAGTCGGCGCTGCTGAAGTACGAGCAGCCGCGCGCTTCGGTCACGGTTTCCTTGCCGGCGTTGATCAGATCCGGATCGACCTCGCTGTCGCGCGGGTACGGTCCGACGCCGAGCAGCCCGTTCTCGGAGTGCAGCGTGATGTCCACGCCGGGCGGCACGTGATTGGCCACCAGCGTCGGCATGCCGATGCCCAGGTTCACGTAGTCGCCGTCCTTCAGCTCGCGCGCCACACGCGTCACGATGCGCTGGCGCACCTCGCCAGGAGTCCTGATCGCTGAGCCCTGATCGCTGACCCCTGCCTCCTGAGCCCCGATCCCTGATCCCTGATCCCTGTCCTTCGTGCTCATGACCGCACCGTCCGCTTCTCGATCCGCTTCTCGTAGCGGGCGCCCTGGATGATGTGCTTCACGAAGATCCCCGGCGTGATCACGTGATCCGGATCGATCTCGCCCGGTTCCACCAGCGTTTCCACCTCGGCGATCGTCACGCTCGCCGCCGTCGCCATGATCGGATTGAAGTTGCGCGCCGTCCGGTGATACACCAGATTGCCGAGGCGGTCGCCCTTCATCGCTTTGACGAACGCAAAGTCCGCGTGCAGCGGCCCTTCCAGCACGTAGGGCTTGCCGTCGATCAGGCGCGTCTCCTTGCCGTCCGCCACGAGCGTGCCGAAGCCGGTCGGCGTGAAGAATCCGCCGATGCCGGCGCCTGCCGCGCGGATGCGTTCGGCGAACGTGCCTTGCGGCACGAGCTCCACTTCGAGCTCGCCGCTCAGGAACTGCCGCTCGAATTCCTTGTTCTCGCCGACGTAAGTCGAAATCATCTTCCGCACCTGGCGGGTCTTGAGCAGGAGGCCCAGGCCGAAATCATCGGTGCCCGCATTGTTGCTGATGAGGGTGAGCTGTTTGGTTCCGCGATCGCGGAGCGCCATGATCAGATTTTCGGGAATGCCGCACAGTCCGAATCCGCCGACGAGGATCCTTGCCCCATCTGGGATGAGCGCGACAGCGTCGGCCGCGCCGGCCAGCACTTTGTTCATCCCGTCATGGTACGTCAAGACGGGCCTTCGTTGACTATTCGGCGCTGCAGACGGTCCGTTGAACGCGCAGAGCGGCAGTCCAATCGACATCGCTCTTGACCAGGGTGCGAACGCCCCACCTGCAACGAGGTTGCGACGCGCGCGTCGCGCGTGAGCCTTGACCGTTCGCTTATCGCTGCGCGGTGGCCGGCCTGCCTGTCGGCTGCATCATCAGAATCTTTTCGGTGACCGACTCGACCTTCGGACGTGAATAAAAGATCGGGAAATACTTGCCTCGCGACCACAGCTCGAAGAGATCGCGGTAATGCGGGCTGTCGGGATCGCCCGACTGCCCCGGGTTGTTCAGGGCCACCGAGCTATCCCAGTCCTCCAGGTCAGCGACGATCTTCAGCGACCCACCGGACGCCTGGTTGTCGCTGCCGCCCGTGGCGTCCACTGTGTAGCTGTCGCCCCCGCGCGGCATCGGTCCCACGTCCAGCTTCGAGCGGACCTCAGGCTTCACCGCCGCACTGAGCATGTGGTGAATGAGCGCGTGGTGATATTTCTCCTGTCCGTACTGCCAGCGGCTCATATCGGGTCCAAGCTTTTTCGTGAGCTCGGCGACCGCCTGCTCCAGGCTCGACACGAGGATCTTGTTGCGGCCCGCGATCGGATCGGCACCGAAATGGCCATCGGGCGCGTTCATCCAGGTGATGGTCTTCTTCATGCCGATGCTGCCGAACACGTCGCGCGCCTCCGGCGGCACGAGCAGATCGCGCATATTGGCGAGCAGGTGCCGCTGCCACATCTCGTAGATGCCGGCCGCGACCGAATCCTTGTCGAGCACGTCATTCCACTCGAGCAGCAGCGCCCGCGCTTTCGCGACGGTCGGGTCCGTCAGCGGCACGTCGCGTAGCAGCGGCACGAGCGCTCGCGCCGGAACCGACAGGGTGTCGTTCTGAAGCTGCATCATGTCGGCAACCGTCTGCAGCCGGCCGGATGCCAGGACCTCGCTGATGCGCGACACCCGAAACGGGTCGGTGCCCGTGTGATGCTGCGCGTCGGGGTACGGGTAGCCAGGCGGGAACAGATAGTTGTTCGCGGTCGCCCAATACCCCTTCGGAGGATTCAAGACGTGCGGCAGCGCCTTGATCGGCAGATAGCCGTCCCATTCGTACCGGCCGTCGCCGGGCACGGGCACCATGCCGCTGAAGTTGTGGCGAATCGGCGTGATCGCCACCGCCTGATAGCCGATCGTCCCGCTGACGTCGGCCCAGATCATGTTCTCCGCCGGAATGCGGCTGTAACTGCACGCCTCGCGAAACTCGTCCCAGTTCGTCGCCTGATCCATGCGGAGGCTGGCGAGGTACGGCGCCGCGCCGATCTCCATCCATGCCGCGCGCAGCGCGTAGGCCTTGTGATGCGCCTTGTCTTCGTACAGCACCGGACCGTGGCGGGTGTACTTCAGGTCCACCGCGACCGGCGCCTCGCCTTTCACCGCGATGGAATCTTTCACGATCCGCATGTCTTCCCACGCGCCGCGGTATTTGTACTGATTGGCGTTCGCAGGATTCGTGTCGTACACGTAGAGGTCCTCGCCGTCCGTCCCGAAAATCGTCAGGCCCCACGCGCCGTGCTCGTTGTGGCCAATCGAGACGCCGGGCAGCATCGGCTCGCCGCCGCCGATCACGTTCCAGCCGGGGGCAACCAGATGCGACCAGTACCGCAGCGACGGCGCTTCCTGCACGCGGTGCGGATCGTTCATCAGGAGCGGATACCCGCTCTGCGTCAATGCGCCGCTGACCACCCAGTTGTTGCTGCCGATGTCCTCCTGCCGTGCGCTCAGATCGACGGCGGAGGGCCCGAGGTCCGCCTCGAGGTCCGCCGCGCGCGCCGGCTGACCGCGATACTCCGCCACCAGTTCGTCCGGCGTGAATCGGATCGGCTGGCGAAACGCGTTGTACAGCTCGAGAATGTTGCGGTTGATGAGCGACAGGTCGATCGACGCATCGACATCGAGCTTGGGATCCCCCCCGTAGAATTCGGAGAGATCCTTCACCGCGTCGACGCCCATGACGCGCACCGCCTGCGCCATGTTGACTTCCTGCGTGATGTTTCCGAGCAGCCCGTTGTGCCGCGAGATGACGTCCGCCGGGGTCCACTTCTCCGGTGTGATGCCGAGGATCTTGAAGTCGAGCGGGAGCTCGTTCGGCGTGCGCTTCGCCTCTTCGACCGCCGCGTTGATCCCGTCCACGAAGGCGGTGACGATCGCCTCTCCGTGGGGGTGATACCAGTTCAACTCGGCTTTCAGATCGCCGCGGAACATGTGCAGCCTGGTGCCGATGTCGCGCTTCAGCTCCTTGCGCCCGAGAATGGCCGCCACGGTCCCCGTCGCCTGCCGCCGCCAGATTTCGAACTGAAACAGCCGATCCTTCGCGGCGTGATACCCCTGCGCAAAGAACAGATCGTGCTCGCTCCTGGCGTAGATGTGATTGATGCCCCAGCGGTCTCGCAGAACCTCCACCGGCTGGCTCAGGCCGCTCAGATGCAGCGTCTCGGACGGCGCGGCGGGTTTGTCCCGCGCGGTCGAGGCTGCGGGAGTAGTCTGCGCACGGGCACCGAGGGGCGCGCACGCCAGGATGACGGCCAGCAGTCGACTACGGTGCGATGTCAGCATGTGTCCTCGTCCTCTTCATCTGTTGGCCATCGCGCGGCGACCGTGACGCAGCGTGGCGTCGCCCTTCAAATAGCGCGCGAGCTCGATATGACCGCGCCATGATGTCCTTCAGCATCTGCGGATGCAAGCGCGCGCTGACGGCAGGCGCGAAGAACGGCGCCGGGACCAGCAGCTGTGTCGCAGACTATACGGGAGGCCGTCCTGGGAGTTTGTCGCAACTTGTCGGCAGGGCGACTATGCGCCAACGTCGATCGAGCTCGCGCCTTCTGGGGTGAGACAGTACCCGTCGCCGTGAACGGTGTGGATGAATTTCGGATGGTGTGCGTCAGGCTCGATCTTCTTACGCAGCCTGGCAATGGCGTGATCGACGGACCGCGTCCACGGCGTCTCGAGATAGCCCCACACGTCCCGGAGCAGCTCGTTCCGAAAGACGACGCGCTCTGGACGCTCCGCGAGGTAGTGCAGCAGTTCGAATTCTCGGTGGGTCAGATGCAGGATCCGCTCGCCGTCGGTGGCGACTCGCGTCCGGAAATCGATCACCGCCCGGCCCAGCGTGAGCCGCTCGATCGTCGGGCGTGCGCGGCGCAGGACCGCATACACGCGCGCCAGCAGCTCCTCGAGATCGAAGGGCTTCGTCACGTAGTCGTCGGCTCCGACGTTGAGGCCGCGCAGCTTGTCGGCCTTCTGTCCCTTCGCCGTCAGCATGATGATCGGCGTGCGTCCCCCCTGCCGCAGCACCGCGCATAAATCGAAGCCGCTCATGGGCCCCGGCAGGATGACGTCGAGCAGAATCAAGTCCGGCGCGAACGCTCGTGCCCGGCCGAGCACGTCGCTGCTGACCGCAACCCACTCGACCTCGAAGCCTTCGAATTCGAAGTTGTCCCGCAGCACGCGGGCCAGGGCGGCGTCGTCTTCGACGATCAAGACGCGCTTTTTCATGTCCCTTCACCTGCAATCGGCAGCGTGACCGTCACCGTCGTGCCCTCGTGCAGCTCGCTCGCGATTACAATGCCGCCGCCATGATCCTTGGCGATGCGTGTCGCGATGGCGAGGCCCAACCCGCTGCCGCCGGAGACGGCTCGGCGGCCTCGAACGAACTTGCGCGTGACGCGGCCGATCTCGTCGGGCGGAATGCCGCACCCGCGGTCGGTGATCGCGATGTCGACGAAGGCCGACCGCGCACGCGCGTGGATGATGAGCGAGCGGCGATCGGTCGAATAGCGGATGGCATTGTCAATCAGATTGTCGAGGAGCAGCTCGATCGCGGTGCGGTCGGCGCGGACTGCCGGCAGCGTGCCCGGCACGTCGACGTCCACCTCAAATCTCGCCGCCATCAGGTGCGAGCGCGAGCTTTCGAGCGCCTCGCTCACCAGCAGATCGACGTGCGTCGTCTCGAAGGAGTAGATGTCGGCCACGTCGGTCACGCGAGCGTAGGCCAGAAGATTGTCCACGAGCCGCGTGAGCCGTTTGGCCTCCTGCACGACCATCTGTGCATATTCGCGCGATGCCTCGGGGGTTGCAATGCGTCCGGAGGCCAGCGTATCGCCGGCGGCGCGGATGGTCGCGATCGGCGTTTTCAGCTCGTGGGTCACCGTCGAGACGAACTCGGAGCGCATCTCGGCCAGCTTGGCGCCCTGGCGCGCCGCGCGGCCCGTGAGGACCAGGCCGACGGCGAGCGCGACCGCCGCCAGCGCCGAGATGATCAGCGTGCGGTCGGCGCCGTTGATGGCGGCCAGCAACGTGGGATCGCGCGCCACCGCCACCTGAACGATCCATGTCCGGTTCGGAAGATCGGGTGGCGGATTCAGGAGCACGAGGCGCGGATCGAAGAACATCAGGGCAAACGGCCGCTGATTCGCCGGGCCGGTGCGGATGTCCGGCTGGGTTCTGGTGACGAGCCGGCCGGCGTCGTCGATCACCGCCAGATCGAGTCCGGTGCCGATTGTGCCGATGTGTGCGACCTGATTCGCCAACTCCGGAAAATAGTGGCGTCGCACCCAATCGAGATTGACCGTGAAGCCGAACACCCCCTCGAGCTGCTCGCGAAACGGATCGCGATAGAGCAAGCGCGAGACGACCTGATAGGAGGCGCCGTCGAGCTGCAGCTCGAAAATCGAGAAGCGTTGGCTGGCGGCAACGTCCCGTTCGATTCGCGCGAGAAAGCGCGACGCGGCCTCGGGGTTCGCGGACACGGTGACGGGAAACCGCGTCGGGTTTGCCGACGCGGCCATCCAGGACGGTGGACGGTCGGAGCGATTGAAGAACAGGACACGGACCGGTGTCGCCGTGGTGCGCCAACTGAAGAACGATTCGGGGTACGGATACCGCGCAAACGCGCTCGCGACCAGGTTGGACAGGTCGTACGGCGGGTCGAGCATGAACTCGTTGGAGTGCGGCGACGAGAGCACCAGATCCTGCACGCCGCGCATGTCGCGCGTGAGCGCCGTCACGAGGCGCTCGGCGGTCTCGTCCGCGCGCCGTGCGGCGAGCAGTGTCGAGCTCCGCTGCCACTCGCGGATCGCGTGATAGCCGAAGGAGGTCAGCACGGCAATCGACACGCAGACGCCAGCGGCCATCCACGCCATCGATCCCCGCAGCCACCCGATTCGGGACCAGTGCTTCACCGGAGGAGCTCCCGTTCCCGGAAATATCGCGCGGCCCCTTCGTGGAGCGGAATCGGCGTTGCGGGAGCCTGTTCGAGATCGATGCGGCGCAGCGATTCTTGTGACGAGGACAAGGTCGGCAAGGATTCGAAGAATCGGCGCGTGAGGTCGTACACGAGCGCCTCATCGAGATCGCTGCGGCAGACCAGGAGAGTGTCCACGCCGATGGTGTGGATCGCGCCGCGCTGTCCCGGGTAGGTCTCCGCCGGAATATTCGTGAGCCGCAGGAACGGATAGTTGTGGCGGAGCTGATCGATCGCTGGCCCCTCGATCGATAGCAACGTGGCGCCGCTCCGCATGGCGGCGCGCACCGATTCGGCGGGAAAACCGGCGTTGACGAACATGGCATCGAGCGTGCCCGCCATGAGCCGGCCGGCCGCTTCGTTGAAGCGCAGCGTCTGGCCGTCGAAGACGCCGGGGCCGACGCCATGGGCATCGAGCACGAGCCCGGCCGTGAGCGCCGTGCCGCTGCCAGGAGGACCCAATCCGACGCGGCGTCCGCGCAGCTGACTGACGTCGTGAATCGCGGACCCGCCGCGCACGACCAGGTGGAGCGGCGTCAACTGGAGCACGGCGATCCCGCGCAGCCGATTGAACGGCTCGGCGCTCCCATCAAGCCGGCCCACGTAGGCGATGTACGCCACGTCAGCGAATGAGAGCCCGATATCGGATTCGCGGGCCTGAATCCGCTCGACGTTACTGACCGATCCGGCGCTGTCTTGAATGACGATCTGGACTCCGGGCAGAGTCCTGCCGAACTCTCCGGCGAGCGCCTGGCCCAGCGGGTAGAACGTGGCGCCAGGCGTGCCGGTCGTCAGCCGCAATTGTAAGGGCGTTTGCGTGCGCGCGGCGGGGCGGCAGGCCGCCAGCAGTTGCAGCAGCAGCAGCGCCGCGGCCATCGATCCGACTCCCATCCGGAGGTGAGAGCGTTGCACGGCTGGCATCGCCTTGGGCGAACGATACCACAGCGTAATTCCTATAGACGATCGCGCCAGCGGTTGGCGGCGCTGAAGACGTCGGCGAGGCGCTCGCCGCTCGCCAAGTCGCGCCTGAGGTCCTGGAGCACGGCAATCAGCGCGTCGAGTGCCGGTCCGATTTCGTCGGCATTGGTCGCCGTGATGTCGGTCCAGATGCCCGCTGGACTTGCCGCGAGACGGGTCGTATCGATGAGCCCGCGGCCCGACAACGCGAGGCCCTCCTCGCCGACCGCGTCGCCCACCACCTGCATCAGGACACTGGCGGTCAACTGCGGAAGATGACTGAGAAACGCCAGCAGACGATCGTGTGCGCTCGCGCTCAGGACGCGCGGCTCTGCGCCGACCGCACGCACGAACGCCGACAGCTTCTCTACCGCGTCGCCGCCCGCATCGCCAGCGGGCGTGAACAACCAGGGACGCTTCGCAAACAGATCCGCTCGTGCGTGCTCGAGCCCGCCATGCGCTCCGCCTCCGAGCGGATGGCCGCCGATGAACGTGAACCGCGGCGGCAGCAGACGCGCCGCGTCGACCACCGCGCGTTTCGTGCTGCTGGTGTCCGTGACGATGGCGGGCGTCCGCACGTTCTCGTCGAGCGCGGCCAGCAGGGCGATGTTCTGCTGCACGGGTGCCGCCAGAATCACGAGGTCCGCTTCCGCGAGCACGATCAGGTCGTCGGCCGCGACATCGATCGCGTGCAGCCGCATCGCCGTCTCGAGCACGTCCTTATTATCGACGCCGATGACGAGCGCCTTCGGCCAGATCTCCCGCGCCGCGAGCGCGATGGATCCACCGATCAGCCCGAGGCCGACAATGCCGATCTTCTCGAAAATGAGCGGCGCATTCGACGCGGACGCGCGGCCGGGCTGGATAACTGGAAGGTCTCTCGACATGCCTTAGTGTGCCTTGCGAAAGTGGCCAGCCAAATCTCCACCACGGAGGACACAGGGGACACAGACGTGATGGCCAGTGAAAAAGGGGCCGTATCCCTTTTCAGTCGCGATCTCGAGAAAAAGGGGTACGGCCCCTTTTCCGGCTCACGATCCCCAACCCCGTCTCGTGACCGGCTCGAGGCAGATGCTGCGGCCGATCGCTGGAGCGATGATGCGGAGCTCCGCCATCAGGCGATCGAACTGCGCCGGGAACATCGACTGCGCGCCGTCGCTGAGTGCGTGATCCGGATCGCAGTGGACCTCGATGATCAGACCGTCTGCGCCCGCCGCGACCGCGGCTCTGGCCATCGGCGCCACCATGTCGCGCCGGCCCGCGCCGTGGCTCGGGTCCGCGATGATCGGCAGATGACTCAGCTTCTTGACGACGGGAATCGCCGAGATGTCGAACGTGTTGCGGGTCGCCGTCTCGAAGGTGCGGATGCCCCGCTCGCACAGGATCACGTCCGTGTTGCCGCCGCTCAGCACGTACTCGGCCGACAGCAGCCATTCCTCGATCGTTGCCGAGATGCCGCGCTTGAGCAGCACCGGCTTGCGTACGTGCCCCAGCTCGCGCAGCAGCGTGAAGTTCTGCATGTTGCGTGCGCCGACCTGGAAGATATCGCAGTACCGGCCGATGACCTCAATCTGGCTCGCGTCCATCACCTCGGAGACGAGCTTCAGGTTTTCCGCATTCGCCGCCTCGCGCAACATCCGCAGGCCGTCTTCGCCGAGGCCTTGAAAGCTGTAGGGCGAGCTGCGCGGCTTGAACGCGCCGCCGCGGAAGATCTTTGCGCCCGCCCGGCGCACGGCCGCCGCCGCCGCGCGCACCTGCGCCTCGCTCTCGGCCGAACAGGGGCCCGCCATCACGATCACTTCGTCGCCGCCGATGCGGACGTCGCCGATCGTGACGATGGTCGGTTCCTGCTTGAAGGTCTTGCTCGCAAGCTTGTACGGCTCGGTGATCCGCAGGACCTCGTGCACGCCGTCGAGCAGGCCGACCAACGCGTGATCCGGATGCCCCTGCCCGACCGCGCCAAGCACGGTTCGCGTCACGCCGGTTGACCGGTGCACATCCATCCCCATTTCAATCAGCCGCGCGACCACCTGCTCGATCTGCGCTTCTGTCGCCCGCTCTTCCATCACTACGACCATGGCGTTTGTTGCCTCCACCGTTGCTGGCATGTTACTTGGCTTGGTTGACCTGCGTCTCGTCGTGGACGATGCGCCGCTCGAGCGTGCGGGCTTCGTCGATGATGCGCTCGAACAGCCGCGCGATCGCGTCCGGACCGAGCGGCCCCTCGACCGCGATGCCGCGCACGTGCGCCAGCACATGGTGTTCGCGATCGGGCTGATAGATTGGGGCGCCCTGCGCCTTTTTGAGCCGGCCGATCTCGCACACCACTCGCGCGCGCTCGTTCAGCAGGCGGACGATCACCTCGTCCACTCGATCGATGTCGTTCCGCAAATCCTCAAGCGTGGGCATGCTCAGTCCCTGCCGGCGCCGCAGCGCCTTTCAACCACCGCACATACGATTCAACGCGATCGAGGAGATCCGCCGAGCGGCCGGCCTCTGCGATCAGCGAGACGAGCGCGCTGCCGACCACCGCCGCCTCCGCGTACGCCGTGACCTCCGTCACGTGCTCGGGACGCGAAATGCCGAAGCCGAGCGCGATCGGCATCGACGTCTGCCGCCGGATCCGCTCGACCAGCGTACTCGCGCTGGACGCCACCGTCGCGCGGGCGCCGGTCACGCCGAGCCGCGAGATGCCGTACAAAAACCCGCGGCCCAATTCCGCCGCCCGGCGAATCCGTTGATCCGTCGTCGTCGGGCTGAGCAGAAAGATCGTGTCGAGGCCGTCGGCGGCGAGCGTTTCACGAAACTCCGCGGCCTCCTCGATCGGCAGGTCGAGAGCCAGCACGCCGTCGACGCCCGCCTCGGCGGCACGCCGTGAGAATGTCTCGACCCCCATGCGCATCAGCGGATTCGCGTAGCTGAAGACGACGATCGGCGCGGCGACGTGCGGGCGAACCTGCGCGATCATGTCGAGCGACGATCGGAGACTGCCCCCGGAGGCGAGCGCACGCTCGGTCGCGCGCTGAATGACGGGGCCGTCCGCGAGCGGATCGGAAAACGGGATGCCGACCTCGAGTACGTCTGCGCCGGCGCGGTCGAGCGCCTTCAGGATCTCCGCCGATCGAGGCAGATCGGGATCGCCGGCCGTTGTGTACGTGACGAGGCCTCCCCGCTGTTCAGCTCGCAGGCGTGAAAACGTGTCAGCGAGACGGCTCATGCGCCTGCTCCAATGTGGTTCCAACGATTCATCACGAAGTCACGAAGATTCACAGAGCTCACGAAGATCTTTGTGCATGGTTCGTTTTCGTGAAACTCCGTGATCTCCGTGTCTTCGTGAAAAAGAGGCCGGCCTAAGAATATCCAAGACTCTTCTCCACCGTATGAACGTCTTTGTCTCCCCGGCCCGAGAGATTCACCACGATGTTTGCACCGGGGCCCAGTTCCTTCGCGAGCTTTTGTGCGTAGGCGATCGCGTGCGCCGACTCGAGCGCCGGCAAAATGCCTTCGAGGCGCGCGAGGCTTTGAAATGCGTCGAGCGCCTCCGCGTCGGCAACGTGCGCGTACTCGGCCCGGCCGATCTCGCGCAGCCATGCGTGCTCCGGACCCACTGCCGCGTAGTCGAGCCCGGCCGAGATCGAGTGCGTCAGCTCGATGTTGCCGTCGTCGTCCTGCAGAATGAACGTGCGCGTGCCCTGCAGCACGCCCGCGCTGCCGCCGGCAAACCGAGCGGCGTGGCGGCCTCGCGCGATCAGCTCGCCCCCGGCCTCGACGCCGATCAGCCGCACGCCCGGGTCGGCGATGAACGCATCGAAGATGCCGATCGCATTGCTGCCGCCGCCAACGCACGCGACGATCGCATCGGGCAGGCGACCGGAGAGCTCGAGGATCTGCGCGCGCGCCTCGCGTCCGATCACCGATTGGAATTCGCGCACCATCAACGGATAAGGATGCGGGCCGAGCACCGATCCCAGCAGGTAGTACGTGTCGCTGACGTTCGTCACCCAGTCGCGCATCGCTTCGTTGATGGCGTCCTTCAGCGTGCGGCTGCCCGCCTCGACGCTCAGCACTTCGGCGCCGAGCAGGCGCATGCGGAAGACGTTCAGCGCCTGGCGCTCCATGTCTTCGGCGCCCATGTAGACGTGACAGTCGAGCCCGAGCAGGGCGCAGGCCGTGGCCGTCGCCACGCCGTGCTGCCCCGCGCCGGTCTCAGCCACGATCCGGCGCTTGCCCATACGCGCCGCGAGCAGCGCCTGGCCGAGCGCATTGTTGATCTTGTGCGCTCCAGTGTGCGTCAGATCTTCGCGCTTCAGGAACACCCGCGCGCCACCCGCCTGCTGAGCGAGGCGCGTCGTCTCGTACAGCGGCGTCGGCCGGCCGACGTAGTGCTTCAGGAGGCGATCGAGTTCGGCGGAGAACGCCGGATCCTCGCGCGCGGCAAAGTACGCGCGCTCCAATTCTTCGACCGGCTCGACGAGCGTCTCCGGCACGAAGCGGCCGCCGAACGCGCCGAAATATCCGCGCGCGTCAGGATCGCGCCGTGTAATCGATGTCATGCACCACCTCGAAAAGGGCGCGAAGCCGCCCGTGATCTTTGACGCCTGGCGATCGCTCGACCCCAGACGACACGTCGATGCCGAACGGCCGCACACGGGCGACGGCGTCCGCCACGTTGTCGGCCGTCAGCCCTCCCGCCAGAATCGCGCGCCGGCGCGCCGCGACCGCCGCCGCAATCGTCCAGTCGACCGTACGCCCGGTACCGCCCCGGCGCCGCGGATCGTGGACGTCGAGCAGGGCCGTCACGCGCGGCGGCCACCCGTCGGCCACGTCCGCTTTCGTCGTCTCGTCCACAGCCATCGCCTTGATCACAGGACGCGCGAGGGCCGAGGCGTACTCGACCGTCTCGTCGCCGTGCAGTTGCACCGCGCTCAGCCGCACCAGCGAGGCGACGCCGTTGACGTAGTCGATCGGTTGATTCACGAACACGCCGACCGTCGTCACGAAGGGCGGCAGCGCGCTGACGATGAGTCGCGCCCGATGCGGATCGATGAAGCGCGGGCTGTCCGGCCAGAAGACAAACCCGAGCGCCCGTGCGCCCGCGGCCACCGCCGCCTCCGCGTCGTCGAGCCGCGTGATGCCGCAGATCTTGACTAGGAGCATCGGGGTTCACCCACGACGGATTCACCACGAATGATTGGTTCACCACGGAGGACACGGAGGAACAATCCACTCTTCTCGACACCTGGGTGTCCGCCACATCTTCGTTGGTAGCCGCGCCGACCGGCAGCGGTCGAATCGTTCATATCCGCGCCTCCGTGTCCTCGGTGTCCTCTGTGGTAGCCGCGCCAGCGATCAAGGCTTTCAACATTGCGCCTGGGTCTTCTGCGGCCATGAAGCGCTCGCCGATCAGGAACGCGCGATAACCCAGGCCGCGGAGCCTCAGCAGATCGTCGGCGCTGCGCAATCCGCTCTCGCTGATCGCGACGACGCCCGGCGGCATACGGGTGATGAGCTGCTCCGATGTCCGAACATCGACGTCGAGCGTCCGCAGATTCCGGTTGTTGACGCCGATGATGCGCGCGCCCGCATCGACGGCGCGAGCGAGCTCGTCAGCGTTGTGCACTTCGACGAGCGTGTCGAGCCCGAGAGCGGTGGCGGCCGCGGTGAGCGCCTGCAGCTCGGCCTGCGTCAGCGCGGCGACAATCAGCAGCGCCGCGTCGGCGCCAGCCGCCTTGGCCTCCAGCAGCTGATACTCGGACACGATGAAGTCCTTGCGCAGCAGCGGCAGATCCACGACGCGCCGCACCTCTGACAGGTGCTCGAGCGATCCATCGAAGAACGTCGGCTCGGTGAGAATCGAGAGCGCCGCAGCTCCCGCCGCCGCATACCCCTGCGCAATCGACGCAGGGTCGTACGCCGGACGCAGGACGCCCTTCGACGGCGACCGTCGCTTGCACTCGGCGATCACGTTCACGCGATCCGTACGGCTGATCGCCGTCGGAAATCGGCCGCCGGCGATTGGCCGCGCCGACGCGCGCGCGGCCAAATGCGCGAACGGCTCGCGTGCCTGCCGCACCTCGACGGTCCGGCGCGTGGCGGCGACGATCGTTTCCAGCAGGTCGCTCACGCGAACTCATCTCCGGTTGAAATCGACACCATCTTCGCGAGCGTCCGCCTGGCGTCGCCCCGATCGATCGCGCGTGACGCCTGCAGAATCCCCTGGTCGACGGATGCTGCCGCGCCGGCGATGAACAGCGACGCGCCGGCATTCAGCAGGACGATGTCGCGCGCCGGACCGCGCTCGCCGCCGAGGATCCCCTCGATGATGCGGGCGTTGTCGTGCGCATCGCCGCCCTTGAGCGACGCCGCCGTCGCCTTGGGCAACCCGACGTCGGCAGGGTGGAGATAGAACGTGTTCACCGCGCCGTCGCGGCATTCTGAGATTTTCGTGTACCCCGTCGTCGTCAGCTCGTCGATGCCATCGGCGCCGTGCACGACCCACGCACGCTCCGAGCCCAGCAACATCAGCGCCCGTGCCATCAGCTCGGTGAATTCGGCGCGCGGCACGCCCACGAGCTGCCGTGTGGCGCCGCCCGGATTCGTCAGCGGCCCGAGCAGGTTGAACGCCGTGCGGACGCCAAGCTCCCGGCGCGCCTGCGCCGCGTGCTTCATGGACGGATGAAACGTCTGCGCGAAGAAAAATCCGATGCCGGCCTCGGCCAGACAGCGCTCGACCACCGCCGGTGATGCGTTGATCTTCACGCCGAGCGCTTCGAAGACATCCGCGCTGCCGCAGCGACTCGACGCCGACCGGTTGCCGTGCTTGGCGACGCGCACACCGCTGGCGGCCAGGACCAGCGCCGCGCAGGACGAAATATTGAAGGTGCCCAGGCGATCGCCGCCGGTGCCGCACGTGTCGAACACGCGATCGTAGCGCTTCGAGGTCTGCACCGCGTGCGCCCGCATCGTGCGCGCGAGGCCGACGATCTCTTCCGGCCGTTCGCCTTTCATCGCGAGCCCGATGAGCAGCCCCGCGAGCTGCCCGCCGGCGGCGCGGCCTTCCATGACTTCCGCCATCGCGGCCGACGCTTCGTCGCCCGTCAAATCCTCATGGCGCGTAAGTTTTTCGATGAGCTCCGCAAACATGATCAGTCCAACCGGCCTTCCAGAAAATTGCGCAGCAGGCGACGGCCTTCGCCTGTGAGGATCGACTCCGGATGAAACTGCACGCCGTGAATCGGCCGCGTGCGATGGCGGAGGCCCATCACCGTCTGATCTTCGCGCGTCCTCGCCGATATCTCGAGGGCCGGCGGCAAGGTCGCCTCGGTCACCACGAGCGAGTGGTAACGGGACGCGGTGAAGCCGGGCGCGACGCCGCGGAACACGCCGCGGCCATCGTGCTCGATGGTGGACGTCTTCCCGTGCATCGGCACCGCGGCGCGAACCACCTCGCCTCCAAAGACGGCGGCGATCGCCTGGTGTCCCAGACAGACGCCGAGGATGGGAATCGTACCGCCCAGCTCGCGAATGACGGCCATCGACACACCGGCGTCCTCGGGCCGCCCCGGCCCGGGCGAGATCATCACCTGCGCCGGCGACAAGGCGGCGATCTCCTCGACGGTCGCCGCGTCGTTGCGGACCGTCCGCACGTCGGCCCCCAGCTCGCCCAGGTACTGGACAAGGTTGTAGGTGAACGAATCGTAGTTATCGATGACAACGATCATGAACGACCATTTGCAGCCAATGTCAGAGCCCTTGCTGCGCCAGCTCGAGGGCGCGGAGGAGGGCCCTCGCCTTGTCGTGTGTCTCGGCGTACTCCGCCGCCGGATTGGAGTCGATGACGATGCCGGCGCCCGCTTGCACGTAAGCCTTGCCGTTGGTCATGATCACCGTGCGAATAGCGATGCAGAAATCGAGATTGCCCGCGAAGTCGAGATAGCCGACCGCGCCCGCGTAGATGCCGCGACCCGACGGCTCCAGCTCCTTGATGATTTGCATCGCGCGCACTTTGGGTGCGCCCGACACGGTGCCCGCCGGAAAGCACGACACGAGCGCGTCCAGCCGATCGCGGTCGTCGGCCAGCTTGCCCTCGACGATCGACGTCAGATGCATGACGTGCGAGAAGCGCTCGAGTCCCATGAACTGCGGCACGCGCACCGAGCCGTACTCACAGACGCGTCCCACGTCATTGCGCCCGAGATCGACCAGCATCACGTGCTCGGCGCGCTCCTTTTCATTGCGCTTGAGCTCCTCGGCCAGCCGCATGTCCTCTTCGCCGGTCCGCCCGCGCGGCCGCGTGCCGGCGATCGGATGCGTCTCGACGCGCGAGCCTTCGACGCGCACCAGCATTTCCGGCGACGAGCCGACAATCGACACGCCACCCATCCGGATGAAGTACATGTAGGGCGACGGGTTCACGTGCCGCAGCGCGCGATACACCGTGAAGGGATCCGCGGCGACGTCGGCCTCGAAGCGCTGCGACAGCACCACCTGGTAGATGTCGCCCGCCGAGATGTGCTCCTTCGCCGTGCGCACCTGCGCTTCGTAGTGTTCGCGCGTGTAGTTCGAGCGCACCTCGACGGCGGCGGCCGACGACGCGCGCTTGTGCGACAGGCTGCGCTCCAGCTCGCGCTCGAGAAACTGAATCTTCGCGCACGCGAACTGGTAGAGCGATTCGAGATCGTCGTCCGCCGTGATGCGGGCGTTCGCGATGATCAGAATCCGGTGCTGCACGTGGTCGAACGCCAGCACCGTGTCGAAGAGCATGAAGCCGGCCTGATCCGCGCCGTCCGCGCTCGCACCCAGATCGCCCAGCACGGGCTCGAACCACTCCGAGGCGCCGTAGCCCAGATAGCCAACCGCGCCGCCGGTGAAGCGCGGCAGATCCGGCACGAACGGCGACCGGAAGTCGGCCATCAACCGCCGGAGCGTGTCGATGAACGATTGATCGCTCTGGCTCGTCACACCGCCGCGATCGATCGTCGTCTTGCCATCGCGCGCGCGGAGAATGAGGAACGGATCCTTGCCGAGGAACGAGTAGCGCCCGACATGCTCACCGCCTTCCACGCTCTCGAGCAGGAACGCGTAGTCCGAGTGCTCCGCGATCTTGAGAAACGCCGACACCGGCGTGAGCAGATCGGCGACGATTTCCTTGCAGACCGGCACGAACGTCCCGCGCCGCGCCAGATCCTTGAACGTCTCAAACGACGTGATGTTCATCGCCCGTAAACTCCGCCAACCGCTTCAGTGCGGCGTCCCGCATCACGCCCGCCGGCGGGCGCGTGTTCATCCACCATTGGAACTGCTCGTGCGCTTGAGCGACGAGCATCTCGAGACCGCCGATGATTTGGCACCCGGCTGTCTGCGCCTCGCGCAACAGCCGCGTCATCGGCGGGTTGTAGATCAAGTCGTACACGCAGCGCCCCGTCAGCTGCGCCGCGGCCAACGGCGTCGCGTCGACGCGCGGGTGCATGCCGATCGGTGTGCAGTTGACAAGCAGATCCCAGCTGCCCGGCTCCGGCGGCCAGGGACCCGCGGTCGCCGACGTCAGGGCCGCCACCTCTTCGGCCTGCCCACGGTCGCGCGCGTGAATCCGCACGACGCCGCCACTCGAGGCGAGCGCGACCGCCACCGCGCGAGCCGCCCCGCCGGCGCCGAGCACCGCCGCGCGCGTGTTCGCCAGCGGCGGCGTGCGATTGCGCAGCGCCTCCAGAAAGGCGCTGACGTCGGTGTTGCTACCGAGCCAGCGGTCGTCTGTCACGCGGATGGTGTTGATGGCGCCGACTCGCCTCGCCACCGCGTCCACCTCGTTCACATCCTCGAACAGCGCCACCTTGAAGGGGACCGTGACGCTGGCCCCTTTCACGCCGAGCGCCTTGGCGAAACGGACGAAGTCTTTCGCCCCGACGGCTGGAAACGGCAAGTACACCGCGTTCAGGTGCGCCGCCGCGATCGCCGCGTTGTGCATGGCCGGCGATATTGAGTGCGCGACCGGCGCGCCGACCAGCCCGTAGATCGCTGTCGCCTCGTCGATCGTCCGGAAGCGATATTGATCGAGGAGCGTCGCCGCCGTGAGTTGCCCGACCTCGTGAAGATCGCCGGCGTACGTCCACATCGAGCCGAAGCGGCCCGCGAGGACACGCGTCGCCACCCCGTACTCCCCCATGCCGATCAACACGAGACCGCGTGATCGGCCGCCGTCCTCTGCGAGATCGAGGAGCGCAATGCAGTCGCTCAGGCTCGTCATCGCCGCCGCCACCTTGACGACTTCGGCTCCGGTGGATCGCATCGCGTGGACGCGCGCCACGAGATCGACCGGCACACCGTGAAAATCGTGCGACGACAAGACGATGCGCCGGCCGCTGGATTGGGCGATGAGGTCGTCGAAGTGTGCGCGCCACTCGATGTCAACGTACTCGGCCCCCTGCGTCAGCGCCTCGGCGAGCAGCCGCTTGCGATCTTCCTCAGGACCCGAAAAAGCGCCGCCTTCCCAGGCCGGCCGGCACGTGACGATCACCGGCCGGCGGCGGCCCTCCAGGGCGCCCGGCACACTCGGATCGCTGACGGAGTCGAGCCGCAGCTCGATGAGGTCGGCCTCCTCCACCGCGTCGCGCCGCCGGCGGAGCTCCGCCATCGTGGGCGCGGCGACAGTGACGCAAAGCAGCGGTTTCAGCATGGGTAAATAAAAAAGCCTCTTCAACCGTTTCGGGCTGAAGAGGCTTGGTCTCTCGGTCGCGCGGTGGCAGGTCAGGCCAGTGCGGATGCCCCTTCAGACAGGTTCCAATACCACCACGCCGACGGATACACGCCGGCCGTGCGGGCCGAAACGACGTCTGAACAGGTGTAAATTGCCAGGGGCACGTGACCAACCACGGTTGCTGGACGATATCAAACCCGCACGATTGGTGTCAACACGATCGCCCATTTCTCCTTGACCAGCAACGACTTCTCCCGTATAACGGGAATGACCCACCATGCCACAGCGCCGGCTCACCGCCATTGTTCTGCTTACGATAGCCGCGCTCGCCACCCTCCATGCATCCGCGCCGCAGATGCCGATCGCGGAGGTCCGTCCTGGCATGATCGGCGTCGGCCGCACCGTCTTCGATGGCACGCATGTCGAGGAATTCAAGGTGCACATTATCGGCGTCCTCGAGAACGTGATCGGGACGCACCGTAATCTCATCCTCGCCAAGCTGGAAGGCGGTCCGCTCGCCAACACCGGCGTCATTGCCGGCATGAGCGGCAGTCCCGTTTACGTGGACGGCAGGCTGATTGGCGCGGTCTCCTACGCGCTCGGCAGTTTCTCGAAAGAACCGATCGCCGGCATCACCCCGATCGCCGAGATGACCGACGCGACGATGATGAATGAGACGCCGCGACCGTCGGCGGCCCGGGTGCACGTCGAATTTCCGCTGACGCGCGAGGGGCTCACCGCGGCGTTTCGCAAAGCGTTGAACTGGAATCGTCCGTTTGCCGACCGGCCCGACGAGTCGCGTCTCGCCGGCATGAGCGGCGTCGACGGGCTGGCCGGCGGCGAGATCGCGACGCTCCTGCGGCCGATCGCCACGCCACTCGTGATGTCCGGTTTCGAGCCCAGTGTCGCCGACACGCTCGGCAGCGCCTTTCGCGACCAGGGCTTCATTCCCACCGGCGGCAGCGCGGCGGACGCCCGTCACGGTGAAATGCCGTTCGACGGCCCGCTGAAGCCGGGCGATGCGATCGGCGTCGAATTCGTCAACGGCGATCTCGAGCTGGGCGCCACCGGCACGGTCACCCACATCGACGGCGATCGGGTCTACGCGTTCGGCCATCCGATGTACAACCTCGGGCCGACCGAATTCCCGATGACGCGCGCGTACGTCTACACGATTCTGCCCAGTCTGTTCTCGTCGATGAAGCTGTCGACCACGGGCACGGTGATCGGCACCTTCCTGCAGGATCGCGCGACGGCGATAGCCGGACGCCTCGGCGCCGCCCCGCACATGATTCCGATCACGCTGACGCTCGAGTCCGACCGATCGCCGAAGCAGACGTTTCATTTCGGCGTCGTCAACGACCAGCTGTTCGGGCCGCTCATGAGCTACGCGAGCATCCTGAACACGTTCAGCTCGTATGAGCGGCAATATGGCGCGTCGACGTTCGGCGTGCGCGGCAAGGTCACGGTCAAGAATCACGAGCCGATCACGTTCGACAATCTTTTCTCGGGCGACCAGCCATCGCTCGGCGCAGCCACCTACGTGGTCGCGCCGATCGTGGCGCTGATGGGCAACGACTACGAAAAGGTGGACCTCGAAGCGGTGGACCTCACGATCACGTCCACGGAGCAGCCGATGACCGCGACGCTCGAGCGCGTGTGGCTCGACGATCCGCGTCCGCGCGCCGGCCGCACCGTGCCCTTGAAGGTCCTGCTCCGAACATATCGCGGCGACGAAGTGCTGCGGACCCTGCCGATCGAGATTCCGGCCAACGCGAGCGGCGCGTTGTCGGTGCTCGTGTCCGACGGCGCCCGCCTCGGCCAGGCGGAGCTCCGCGAAGCGCGGACACCGCAGCAGCCGCGGAGCGTGCCGCAGATGATTCGTACGCTGAACAAGGCGCGGCGCAACAACACGCTGTATGTGAAGCTCCTCGGCTCGGACGCCGGCGCGGTCGTCAACGGCGAGCTGCTGTCGTCCTTGCCGCCGTCGGTCCTCGCCGTGCTCGAGGCCGATCGCAACGGCGGCAACTTCAACCCGCTGCACAGCGCGACGCTCGGCGAGTGGGAGCTCCCCACCGAGCAGGCCGTGAGCGGCTCGCGGACGCTCTCGATCACCGTATCGCCCAACTGACGGGCGGTCTTCTTTCCTTTTTCAGATATGTCTAATTCACGATTGCAGTCGATGGCGGCTGTCGCCTTCGCCGTGCTCGCGATCTCGTCGCTGGCCGCATCGACGCCGAAGTTCTTCCAGGCGGACACGCAGGGCGACTTCCTCAAGGGCGACGTCGACAACCTCTCGATCGATGCCTCCGGGCAGCTGGTTCTCGGGCCGGCCACCGACCTCGTCTACGAAACCGCGGCGCCGTTCCTGTGGGCCGTCGTCAGCGGCACCGACGGATCGCTGTTCGTCGGCACCGGCAACGAAGGCAAGGTGTTCAAGATCGACGCGGACGGCAAAGGCTCGCTCTTCTTCGACGCGCCGGAGCTCGAGGCGCACGCGCTCGCGCCGGCGCCAGACGGCGGGTTGTATGTCGGCACGTCGCCCGACGGGAAGGTCTACAAAGTCGATCGCCGAGGAAACGGCAGCGTGTTCTGCGATCTCGACAACAAATACATCTGGGCGCTGGCGGTGGACGCCAAAGGCAACTTGTACGCCGGTACCGGTGAGAAAGGCGTGGTGTACAAAATCACGCCGGACGGGAAGAGCACGGCCTTTTATCACACCAAAGCGACGCACGCGACCGCGCTGACCTTCGACAAGAGCGGCAATCTGCTGGTCGGCACCGGCACGCCGGGGCGCGTCGTCAAGGTCGATCCGGAGGGCAAGGCGTTCGTGCTCCTCGATTCTCCCTATCAGGAGGTTCGGGCCTTGCGGTTCGACGGCAAGGGCATGCTGTATGTCGCGGCTCTGAGCGGCCGTTCGTCATCGGGCGGACCGTCGTCGTCGGACATCACCGTCGATCGTCCGACCCCCGAAACCTCACGGGCGCCGGTGCCGTCGGTGTCTGCGGAAATCACATCGATGTCGATCGTCGACGTTTCAGGCGGCGCGGGCTCGACCGGTTCGACGCACGAAGATCGCCGCGCGCCGAAGGGCGCCGTCTACCGCATCGCGCCCGATGGCCTGTGGGATCAGCTGTGGGAATCGCGCGACGACTCGCCGTACGATCTGGCGTTCGACCCGCACGGGGCGCTCATCATCGGCACCGGGAGCAAAGGCAAGATCTACCGGCTCGAAGGCGATCCGCTGCGGCCGGCGCTGCTCGCGCGCGCGAGCGCACAGCAAGTGACGGCGTTCTACACGGACTCGCGTGGCCGGCTGCTCTACGCGACGGCGAATCCCGGCAAGCTGTTCCGGCTATCGAGCGAACGCGCGGCCCGCGGCACGTACGAGTCCGAGCCGCACGATGCGCAGATGGTGTCCACGTGGGGTGCGCTCAGCTGGCACGGGCACATTCCCGCCGGCAGTCAGGTCGAGCTGTTCACGCGATCCGGCAACACCGAAGTGCCCGACGACACGTGGAGCGCGTGGTCCGCGCCCTACAGGGCGGCGGCCGGTTCGCCGATCGTCAGCCCCAAGGCGCGGTATCTCCAGTGGCGCGCCGTGCTCACGGGCAAGGCCGACGGCCCCGTGCTGACCTCGGTGACGGCGGCCTACCTGCAGCGCAATATCCGGCCGCAGGTCAGGTCGATCACCGTCCATCCGCCTGGCATCGTGTTTCAGAAGCCTTTCACCACCGGCGAGCCCGATCTCGCCGGCTTCGACGATCAGACGACGCCCGATCGGAAACTGGCGAACGCCGCGATGACCGCGCAGACCGGCGGCAACTCGCCCTCGCTTGGCCGCCGCACTTATCAGAAGGGGCTGCAAACACTCGTCTGGAAAGCGGACGACGACAACGACGACGACTTGCTGTACGACGTGCTCTACCGGCGCGAAGGCGAGACGACGTGGAAGATGTTGCGGCGCGGAGTGGTCGATCCGATTCTCGTGTGGGACACGACGACGGTGCCCAATGGCACGTACTTCATTCGCGTGGTCGCCTCGGACGCGCCGTCCAACCCGGTGGGCACCGCGCTCACGGGAGAGCTCGACAGCTCGGCGTTCGACGTCGACAACACGCCGCCCACCATCGTCGTTTCCAGCGTACGGGTGGAACACGGCTTGACGATTATCACGTTCGACGTGAAGGACGATCACTCGCCGGTGCAGCGGGTGGAGTTTTCTCAGGACGGGCAGCGGTGGCGCGGGGTGTTCCCGGTGGACGGGATCGCGGACTCGACGAATGAGCACTACGTGTTATCGATCGATGGCGAGCTGACCGAGCGTGGCCTGGCGCTGCGCGCGAGCGATTCGATGAACAATGTGGCGACGGCGCAGGTCGACGCGCCGCCGCGGAAGTAACGGGATTCGGGATTCGGGATTTGGGATTCGATGTCGTTCAGTCCGCGGATCACGAATCTCGGATGATGTGGGCCGTGTCCTTTTGGGGCCGGCGCGGTTGGGACGCGGCGGTCACGATTCGATAGCGGTTGTAGGCCGGGTCCTTTTGGACCCGGCATTACGCGGCATTACGCGACGCCGATAGCGGACCGCGTGTCCAGCGACGCGGTGCGCTTCTTCACGACCGGCACGACCGGGTCGAGCGCGTGATGCTTATTGCCGCGCACGGTCGTGTGGGCGACGAGCCAGATCATGTTGACCGCGATGGGCAGCCCTTCCCGCTGTGCGGGCTCGAAGCGCGCGCGCGAGATGGCATCCATCAGATTTTCGACGACGCGCGCCTGCTCCACGCCGGCGCGGCCGCCGTTGGCTCGCAGCATCTCGAGGTTTTCAATCCGTCCTTCGCGCGTCACGACCGCCGCCAGCGTGAAGACGGCGTCCTCTTCGGCGCTCGAGTCGGCCGAGAAGGCGGCGTCGAGGGCGCGCGGCATCTGAATGCGCGCGTCGAGCGCCACCGGATTCGCGTTCGATCCCGGCGTCGCCAGCAGGTTCACGATGGCGGCCAGCGAATCGGGCCGCACCTTGGTGGCGAAGCGCATCATGCCCAGCATGATGATCACGCAGACAATCGTCGCGACAGTGGCGCCGACGCCGGCGTAGACCAGATGCATGTCGTCGAACATCTCGCGGACGCGGACGAGGAACGACTGATGGTATTCGGCGGACAGGCGGCTGACGATCGAGGCGGTGAACGCGTTGGACTCCTCGCGCGAGAGGGCCGATCGGCCGGGTGCCGTCGCCCGCAGCGCCGCGCGCACGAACCGCAGTTCGGCGTACTGGTTCGCGCACTCGCCGCACCACTCCAGATGCGCGCCAACCGCGATCTGGTCGCTGACCGGCAGCTCGCGGTCGTGGAACGCGTGCAGCCGGCGACGCGTCGAGGCGCAGCTCAGTGTCTTCACGCGCTCCTCGCTTCGTTCAACTCGAGCCGCAGCGCCTGGCGGGCCCGGGTCAGGCGCGATTTCACGGTGCCGATCGCCAGGCCCAGCGAAAAGGCGATCTCGTCGTAGCTCAGGCCGTCGATCTCGCGCAGCACGATCGCCGTGCGCTGATCGAACGGCAGCCGATCGAGAGCGGCCTGCAGACGGGCGGCGAGCTCTTTCTGCGCGAGCACGCGCTCGGGTGTCGCGTCGCCCTCGGACATGAATTCGCCGTGCGTCGCCAGGTGTTCGTCCAGCGACACCTGATCGGCGCGATGGCGGCGGCGCCAGAAACGGTGCCGGTTGCGCGCCTGGTTCACCGCGATGCGGTAGATCCACGTGCGCAGGCTCGACTGCCCCCGGAAGCGATGAATGGTGCGGAACACGCGGAGGAAGACTTCCTGCGACAGGTCGAGCGCTTCGTCGCGATCGCCCAGGAGATTCATGGCGAGCGAAATGACCATGCGCTGATGCTCGCTGACCAGCTCGGTACACGCGGCTTCGTCGCCAGATGCACACCGCTGCACCAACGCGGATTCACGACCGCCGACGTCTGACCAACTGACGACGCGCGCTTGCTTCACGAGGTCCCCGGAGATTAAAGCCACGTGGCTACGACTCCTTCGACTATAACAGGTGACCCATCGGGAGGCCAGCGCGTTGGCCTTGAACAGTTAGACCCCGGTTTCATTCGAAGGTTCCAGCAGGCGGGTCTGGCCACCCGTGGGTTACCATGGCGCCGCCCTTGAAACGCGCATTTGCCGTGATTGCTGCGCTCGCCGTGGCCGCACTCGGCGCGGCTCTCGTCTATCAGGCGGCCCGGGACCGCGACTACCGCGCCCTGCTCGCGCAGGGCGATGCCGCGCTGCGCGACGACCAGACCTTCTCGGCCATCGAGGCCTACAGCGGCGCCGTCTACCTGCGGCCCGACTCGATGCTGGCCCATTTGCGGCGCGCCGAGACGTATCAGCGCCGCGGAAACCTCGACGCGGCGGCACGCGACTTCCGCAGCGCCGGCGCGCTCGACCCAACGGCCACCCGTCCGCTCGACGAGCTGGGCGACGTGTGGTATCAGCTTCAACGCTACGACCGCGCCGCTGAGACCTACGAGCGGTTCCTTCACCTCGACGACCGATCGGCGCGAGTCAGCTACAAGCTCGCGCTCGCCCGCTATCGCAATGGACAGTTCGCGGCGGCGCTCGCGGCGCTGCAGCAGGCGATCCGGCAAAACGATCGCCTGGCGGATGCGTACTATCTCCTGGGTCTGTGCTCGCGCCAGCTGCAGCGCGACGCCGACGCCCAGCGGGCGCTCGAGCGCGCCGTGGCATTGGCGCCGGGGCTGGTGCCGGCGCGCGAGGAGCTCGCTGATCTGTACGCCTCGCTCGGGCGGCACGCCGAGGAGCTGGAGCAGCTCCAGGCGATCGCCGGGCTCGATCGCGATCACGTCGAGCGGCAGGTCGCGGTCGGGCTGGCCCACGCACGGGCGGGACATCCCGATCTGGCGGTGCTGACGCTCGGCCACGCGCTCGAGCGGACGCCCGATCAGCCGCTGATTTACGGCGCGCTCGGCCAGGTCTGGCTGGACATCGCTGAGCGCGATCCGCACCGGCGCGACGCGCTCGGCAAGGCGCTCGAGGCGCTCGAGCGCGCGGCGTCCACGCGTGGCATCGCCAGCGAGGTCCTCACCCTCTATGGCCGCGCACTGCTGCTGGACGGCGAAAGCGACGTCGCGGAGCGCACGCTGCAGCAGGCGATCGCGCGCTTCCCCATCGAGCCGGCCGCGTTTCTGTTTTACGCGACGGCCGCCGAGCGCGAGCATCACCTCGAGGAAGCGCGGCAGGCCCTCGTCTCGTACGGCGCACTGGTCTCAGGCGACGCCGGTTTCGGCGCGCGCGCCGCACACATCGCGTCGCTGTCGCTGCGCCTGGACGATCCGGCCGCCGCGGTCGATTGGCTCCGCCGCGCCGTCTTGGCAAATCCACAGGACGTGAAGCTGCTGCTCCAACTGGCGGACGCGCAGATCAGAGCCGAGGACCGCGACGCCGCGCGCGCAACGATCGCCCGCGTGCTCGAGCAGGATCCGAAGAATGCGGCCCTGCCCGCCCTGGCCCGCCGCGCGCGGTAGCGGAGTACGAAAAAGATTTGGCCACGGAGGCACAAAGCCACAGAGGCGCTGCAGCCGATTCGACGGGCGCCGCTTCGCGACGCGCGCGACGGGATTGGGATCGATTTCGCGAACGCCGAGGGCTGAATGTGCTGTTCGCGAAATCGATCCGATCCCGCCGCGCCGCCGGCCTGCCGTGCAGGCCGGGCCGTCGAATCGATGCCGGCGCGCTGACTTTGCGAACGCGGTGGCTCGATCGTGACTTCGTGGCCTTCGTGGTTCGCCTGCCATCTTCAGGTCGGCGAGATCGCGCAGAATCTGATCCACGTTAGCGTTGATCGTCAGTCGTTGGCCGCACCGGTCCGGGGGCTGCGCTGGCCGGCCCTTCGGCGATTCCCAGCCGCGACATGAGCTTCGTCAGCCCCTGCCGCGTGACGCCAAGCTCGGTGGCGGCCTGCGCCCGATGACCGCCCGTGCGCACGAGCGCCGCCCGCACGAACCCCGCTTCGAACGTGCGGCGCGCCTCGTCCAGTTTCCACGTCTCGCCCGCGCGGTGGTTGCCAAACTGCGGCGGCAAGGCGGTCGGCGCTATCACGCCCCGTTTCGGCGTGCGCACGGCCAGCGCCGCCAGCACGTTCTGCAGCTCGCGTACGTTGCCTGGCCAGTCATAGCGCGCCAATGCAGCGACCGTTGCCGCAGCCAGCGTGGCGTGCGAGCCGATGCGGCGTGCAGCATCGCGCCAGAACCGCTCGACGAGCTCGGCAACGTCCTCGCGTCGATCGCGAAGCGGTGGAATGGCGATGCGCAGCACGTCGAGCCGGTACAGCAGATCGAGCCGAAATCGCCCTGCGGCGACCTCCTTACGCAAATCGCGGTTGGTCGCCGACAAGATCCGCACGTCCACGCGTCGCGCGATGTTCTCGCCCACCCGGCGCAGCTCTCCTTCCTGAATCACCCGCAGCACCTTGGCTTGTGCACGCAGCGACAGCTCGCCGATCTCGTCCAGGAAGAGCGTCCCCGTGTGCGCCTCTTCGAAGACGCCCGGCCGTTCGCTGACCGCGCCGGTGAACGCCCCCCGCGCGTGCCCGAACAGCTCCGATTCGACGAGATCATCGGGCAGTGCGGCACAGTTGAGCGTGCAGAACGTGCGATCGCGCCGCGGGCTGCATCGGTGGACGGCCCGGGCGACCAGCTCCTTGCCGCATCCGCTCTCGCCTTCGATCAGGACGCAGAACGGCGCGGCCGCCGCGCGCTCGACCGCGCGCCGCACGTCGGCCATCGCGGCGCTGACGCCGAGCAACTCGGTTGGTCCCGGCGACGCCGGGGCGCGCCGCCGCGCGATGGCAGCGGCTACCGCGGGCGCGGCAGCCGCTGCGGCCATCGTCAACACGGTCGCCGCTCCCGAAAGCGTGTGCGTGGTACCGAGCGTCCACCGAGCCGACAGCGCAGCGATCGTGGCGCCCCCGTAGCGGACAGGCGCCGCAGCCTCGACCCGATCGTCGACCCGGTGCGGCGAGATCGAGATGCCCGCGTCCATCGCACGCCGTGCGATCCATGGCTCGATGCGGCCTCCATCGGCGGCAATCACCGCGGCAGCGGCGGAGTCGGGCGTCTCGACGCCGACAAACGCAACCGCTGCGGCGTGGAGCTGTCGGCGCAGGCGGACGCACACGTCGCCGAGCACCGCGGTCTCCTCGTCGGCGTTCTGACAGACATGCAGAATGCCGACGAGCCCGTCGACGACGGCGTCGAGTCCCGCAACCGCCCCCTGTTCGAAGCTGGATCCGTCCGGCGTCAGCAGCCGGAGCGCCATCAGGCCGGTCGTCTTCGTATGCCTCTCGACGATGTCGTGAATGGACCCATCCGGCTTCAGGAGATCTCGAAGGAAGTGGCATCTGGCGCCAACGATGGGTGGCAGGGCGGCGGCATCGAGGCGCGCGAACCTGCCCAGCGTCGATGCGGCCACGGCACGCCGGTGCCGTCGCCGCTCGGCTTCCGCCAGCAGCAGGCGCGCGCGGATGGCACGCAGCGGATCGCGCGCAGCCCGCGTGCTGGCGAGGCACGCCGCGACGTCGCGATCCACCGCATCCAGATCGCTCACCGCGAGATGGGCAAAGGCCGCGGCGTACGAGGCCGCGGCCCGCAGCCCGGGATCGCGCAGCGCCTCCGCCCGCTGCCCGGCGTCGGCCGCGGCGGACACCGCTCGACCTGGCTCACGCCGGCCTACGGCGTGCCGGGATGCGGCGATCGCGATCCTCACCATCGTGGGATCGGGCAGATGCGGCGGCAGCTCCGCCAGCGCCGCGTCGGCTTCGGCGTAGCGGCCGCGCCAGAACAGGCACCGCGCCATCGCGAGCGACGCCTCGGCCAGCTGCACCCCATCCGCACGCGCCTTCGCCGCTTCCACGGCCGCACCCAGCACGCTTTCGGCTTCGTCCAGCCGCCCGAGGTCCAGCCACGCGTGGCCCGCGATCGTCGCGACGTCGAGAAGGGCTTCCTCGCTCCCCGACCGCTCGCAATACTTGCGCGCATCGTCGAGCGCGGCGCGGGCATCCAGCGCGCGGCCCCGCTTCAACAGCGACGCCGCCAACGCCTTGGCGCCATTCGCGGCGTGCGTCCAATCGGCGCGGCGCACGAGGCCGCCGATCGCCTGGCGCAACGCGCGATCGCCAGGGGCATGACGGCCGGTCGCCAGCAGGCGGACGGCGGCATCCATCCGCCTGCGAAGGCTCACCATCTCTCCGGGAGCCGGCCACGTGTCGACTTGTGCAGTCGCCGGCTCCACGACACCACACGACTCGTCTTCGCCGTAGACGGTTGCCTGTTCGGCGGCGCGCACGGCGCGTCGATCGGTCGAGCAGACACGGTCGAGAGCGCGTCCGTGATCGGCCAGGCCCCAGAGTAGCGCGGCAAATCGACCGGGTTGGCCGTTGGCGCGCTCGGCCGCGCGGCGGACTCGATCCAGCAACGCTGGAGCGAGACCCGCGGGTCGCACAGAGCTGACCAGCGCCTCGACCGACAACGAGTTGAGCGCCACGCCGCTCGCCGACGAACGTTCTTCGAGGCCGGTGCGCACCAGCACGTGCGCTCTCGGCGACTGGAGGACGCAGTGCACGAGCGCCTCCCAATCCTCGTCCCGCCGCTCGTCGTTGATGATGAACAGGACGCGGCCATCGAGCCCGGCGGTCAGCGGCGAGGCAAGCAGGTCGATGGCGATCGGCACGAGGCCCTTCAGCCGCGCGGCGCGCGCGAGCTCGCCGATCGCAGTGGACTTTCCAGCGCCTGGAGGTCCACACAGCGACACGAGGCGCGGGCGGCATTCCGCGGGCGTTTCGAAGAGCTCCGCGATCGCCGCCACCGCCGGGCGATCGAGGTTCGCGATCGCGCACGCGTCGAGCGATCGGATCTCGCCGGGCCGATCGTTCGCTTCGCGATATCCCGCTTCGGCCGACGGCAAGAGCACGGGGCCGCGAGGCGAGCCTCGCATGGCCGCCAACGCGAGGTCGCCAGTCGACAGACCGCAGGACGCCAGAAACCTCGTGGCCGCTCCGCGTACCTGCTCGGCCACATCAGACTGCCCGCTCCACGGCGAGCCGCAGTGCCACGCCTCGAACCGCTGCCCGTCGCCAACAGCCCCGAAATCGATCAACCGCGCGATCGATGGATGACGCCATCCTCGTAACGTGTCGCAGCGCACCGCCCAGCGCGTCTGCTCGGACGCTCCACCGGCGGTCGCGATTGTCAGCACGACGCGATCGCCGGTCGCGAGGTCGACGACGGACGCGTTCGGCAGTCGCACGAATCGGTTCGCGACCAGCGGCATCTCGCGCATGGTTGAGCGCAGTGCAAGAACGCCGCCTCGCACGATCGCTCGAAGATCGCGCTGCGGCGCTCCGAAGCTCGCAATAATTTCGGATAGAATAACGGGCGAATGCTGCGTTTTTTGACCGCCGGCGAATCGCACGGCCAGGCACTCGTGACGATCGTTGAAGGCGTGCCCGCTGGTCTCAGCATCGACTTCGACGCCGTCACCGCGCAACTGCGCCGGCGGCAAGGCGGCTACGGCCGCGGCCGGCGTATGGCGATCGAGTCCGACCGCGCCAGCGCCCTCAGTGGCATTCGGCACGGGATCTCGACGGGCGCGCCGATCGCGCTCCTGATTCCGAACAAGGACTGGGACAACTGGCAGAAGACGATGTACGTCGAGCCCGATCAGCCTGAGGGTGCCTCTGGTGCGGATCGGCCGGCCGTCACGCGTCCGCGGCCGGGTCATGCCGATCTAGCCGGCGCGGTGAAATACGGGCACGACGACATCCGCGACGTGCTCGAGCGCGCCAGCGCGCGCGAAACGGCGGCGCGCGTGGCCGTCGGCGCGATCGCGCGGCAGCTGCTGCAACACCTGGGGACCGAAATCGGCAGTCACGTCTTCACGATCGGAGGAGCCTCGCTGCCCGACCCGCTGGCGATCACCTTCGATCAAATCCGTGCGCTGCGCGACGATGCGGCGCTGCACTGCGTCGACGCCGCCGTCGAGCAGCAGATGATCGCGGAGATCGATCGCGCCCGCGAGGCGGGCGACACCATGGGCGGCGGCTTTGAAGTCGTGGCGCATGACGTCCCGCCGGGGCTCGGCAGCTACGTGCACTGGGATCGCAAGCTGGACGGGCGGCTCGCCCAGGCGATGATGTCGATCCCGGCGATCAAGGCGGTCGGAATCGGACGCGGTCCCGGTGTCGCCTCGCTGCCAGGGTCGCGCATTCATGACGAGATCCTGCCGCCGGCGGGTGCGCAGTCGAGTCTTGTCGGCGTGGTGCGGCCCACCAACAATGCCGGCGGCCTCGAAGGCGGTGTCACCAACGGCGAAGACCTCCGTGTGTCAGGTTACATGAAACCGATTGCGACGCTGATGAAGCCGCTGCGGTCGGTCGACCTCAGGACGATGGCCGAGAGCCCCGCGGCCATCGAGCGCAGCGACGTCTGCGCCGTCCCTGCGGCGGCCGTCGTCGGCGAAGCGATGGTCGCGATCGTCCTCGCCGACGCCGCGATCGAGAAATTCGGCGGCGACTCGCTCGAAGAGCTCGTGCGCAACTGGCAGGCGTTTCGAGATCGCTCGCTCGCCCGCTTTCAATCAAGATGATATCGGTCACGACAATAAACGCAGAACTCGCAGAATACGCAGAGTGCAGAAAACGAGATCGTCAGATCCCACCGCTCGATATTCTTAGACAAAAGTTCGCCTGGCATCACGTCCCGATTCTTGCACCGGGCATCGCCATGAAAGAACATTCTCTGCGAGCTTCTGCGGCTTCTGCGTTGATCGTCGTTTGAATCGTCAATGATCCGACCCATTCTCAAATACGGCGACGACACCCTGCATGCGCCCGCCCGGGCGGTGGAGGCGATCACGCCCGACATCGAGCGGCTGATCGACGAGATGGTCCAGACGATGTACGCGGCGCCCGGCATCGGGCTCGCCGCGCCGCAGGTCGGTGTGCCGCTCCGCATTTTCGTGATCGACGTGTCGGTGGGGCGCGATCCGAACGGCCTCATCGTGATGATCAATCCGGAGTTCGTCGAGCGGGACGGTATGCAGCTCGAAGAAGAAGGCTGCCTCAGCGTGCCCGGCTTCAACGCGACGGTGGTCCGCCCCTCGCGCGTCGTCGTGAGAGGCCTCGACCGCAGTGGAACCGAATACGTGCGCGAGGGCGACGGCCTCCTCGCCCGCGCCTTTCAACACGAGATGGATCACCTCGACGGCACGCTGTTCGTGGACCGGCTCCGCGGAATCAAGCGCGACGTGATCGTGCGGAAGATCCGCAAGCTGTCGCGCACAGGAAAATGGTAGCGGCGCGGCCCCTCAGAGTCGTGTTCTTCGGGACGCCTGAGTTCGCCGTGCCCACGCTCGACGCGCTGCTGCGCTCGCGGCACCTGGTCGTCGGTGTCGTCACGCAGCCGGATCGCCCCCGAGGCCGCGGACAGAAAATCAGCGATGCGCCGGTCAAGCAGCACGCCGCGGCGGCGGCGCTGCCGATTCTGCAGCCGGCGCGGATGAAAGACGAGGCGTTCATGGCCGCCGTCGGCGCCCTCGACGCCGACCTCGGCGTCGTCGCCGCGTACGGAAAGATTCTGACCGACGACCTGCTGCGGATGCCTCGCCTCGGCATGGTCAACGTCCACGCGTCGCTGCTGCCGCGCTATCGGGGCGCGGCGCCCGTGCATCGCGCCATCATCGACGGTGAGCGCGAAACCGGCGTGACGATCATGCGCGTGGTCAAAGCGCTCGACGCCGGTCCCATGCTCGCGACGGTCCGCAGGCCGATCGGACCGGCGGAGACGAGCGACGAAGTGGAGCGCGATCTCGCGCAGCTCGGTGCGGCGCTGCTCGTCTCGACAGTCGACGCACTGGCTGATGGGGCCGTCACGGAAGTGCCACAGGACGAGGCCGCGTCGACGTACGCGGCCCGTCTGACGAAAGACGAGGGCGCGATCGATTGGTCGAAGTCCGCGGCGCAGGTGCACAACCTCGTCCGCGGGCTGCATCCATGGCCGCATGCGTTTACGCACTGGCGGTCGAAGCGCGTGATTGTGCTTCGCTCGGAGCCGCTGGTCGACGCCGCTGGCGCCGCGCCCGGCACGATCACGCACGCCGCCGCCGACGACCTGCGCGTGGCGACCGGCGCCGGCACGCTGCGCATCCTGGAGATGCAAGCGGAGGGCAAGCGGCCGATGACGGCCCGTGATTTTCTGGCCGGCCACCGGTTGACGCCTGGCGAACAGTTCGGATCCTCATGATCGGACCCGCGCGCGTGGCTGCCTACGACATCCTTACCTCGGTGTCGGCGGGACGCGCGGACCTGCCCTCGGCGATTGCCTCCTTCCGCAGCGGGCTCCACGACGAACGCGACCGCGCGCTCGCCGCGGAGATCGCGACCGGCGTCCAGCGCTGGCGCGCCGCCCTCGATCATCTGATCGTGCACTTCTCGAAGCGGCCGATCGCACGGCTGGATGACGAGATCGTCGAGATCCTGCGTCTCAGCGCGTACCAGCTCCTCCACCTCACGCGCGTGCCGGCGGCCGCCGTCGTCGACGATGCGGTGAATCTGGCGAAGCGCGCGGGGAAAACGAGCGCGAGTGGATTGGTGAACGCGGTGTTGCGCGCGGTTTCGCGCGCCCGGACCGCGTTGCCCTTGCCGGTGCGACCCGCCGATCCACACGATCGCGACGCGGCGCTTCAGTACTTGAGCATCACGCTGTCGCACCCGCGCTGGCTGGTGGAGCGCTGGTACGATCGCATCGGCTTCGACGCCACCGAGCAGTGGGTGCGGTTCAACAACACCGTCGCGCCGCTCACGCTTAGAGCGAATCGCGTGCGCGTCACGCCGGCGGATCTCGTGACGAAGCTGAAAGTCGAAGACGTCACCGTGTCGTCCGGTGCCTTTGCTCCAGACGCGTTGATCGTGCACGAAGGCCATCCCTTGCGCAGTCCTGGCTCGGAACAGGGTTGGTTCGTCGTGCAGGACGAAGCCTCACAGCTCGTCGCGCTGCTGGCCGGCGACCATCCCGGACATCGTGTGCTCGACACGTGCGCGTCGCCCGGTGGCAAGACGACGGCGATGGCTGCCGCGATGGGGGCGGACGATCTGATCGTCGCCTGCGACGTGCGCGATCGCCGGGTCGATTTGCTTCGGCGAACGATCGCGGCAAGCGGCGCGTCGAACGTCCGGATCGTGCAGGCGGATCTGCTGCGGCCGCTGCCATTCCCGGCCGTGTTCGACTGCGTGCTGGTGGATGCGCCTTGTTCCGGGCTGGGCACGCTGCGGCGGGATCCGGATATCCGCTGGCGGCGGCGCGAGAGCGACCTCGCCGTTCTTGCCAAAGCGCAACGGCTCATGTTGCAGCATGCGGCCGCGGCGGTCGCCGAGGGCGGACGACTGGTGTACGCCACCTGCTCCAGCGAGCCCGAAGAGAATGAGGCGGTCGCCGAGGCCTTTGTTCACAGCACGCCGGGCTTCGAGGCGGTTGATGCTCGCCTCGCGGCGCCGCGGCTGCCCCCCGCTGTCGTCGATACGAGCGGCCACCTGCGGACGCTGCCGCACGTGCACGGTCTCGAGGCGTTTTTCGGCGCAGTCTTCAGACGCCGCACCTAACGGAGGATATCGGTCATTCAAGAAACAGATGTGGCGGCCCCGTGATCAGCAGGACTGAAGTCCTGCGCCACGAAGACGCGGGCCGGGCCGCCCGGGCGGACACGCAGGTCCGCCCCTACACGACACCGCGCCGGCGTAGGGGCCGATCTATGTGCCGGCCCGGAATCTATGTGTCGGCCCGAAATTCGTAGTACGATCTTTCGCACATGCCTCTGAGAACTCGCGTGTGGGGCGCGAGCAAGATCGTGATGCTCGCCGCTGCCCTCGTCGGGACGTACGTCTTGTTCGCCGGCGCGTCGATGCGCCTGGCGCTGAAGGCCCGCGAGGTCGAGGTTCCCGACCTGACGAACCGGACCGCCAACGAAGCGTCCGCGATTGCGGCCGACCTCGGGCTCACGCTGAAGGTCGACGAGGCGCGTCGCCTTGATCCGAAGATCGCTGCCGGCCACGTGGTGGCGCAGGATCCGGCCAAAGGGGCGACGGCGCGGCGTCAGCGCAGTCTCAAGGTCTGGCTGAGCGCTGGCCAGCGCGTCAACACGATTCCGTCGCTTGACGGCGAAACCGAGCGGACGGCGCAGCTGCGACTCACGCAGGACGGCCTGGAGCTGGGGAGTGTGTCGGAGATCCGGTCGCCCGATTACCCGATGGACGTGGTGCTCTCGCAGGAGCCTCCGGCCAAGAGCGCGGGCGTCCGGGTGTCGCTGCTCGTCAACCGCGGAGAGCAAGGCACCACGTACGTCATGCCCGACCTGATCGGCGTCAACGGCGACCGTGCAGCGGAGGTGCTCCGCAGCCGTGGCTTCCGCGTGGCCGTCGTCGGATCGAATCCGTATCCTGGCGTCGCCGCCGGCGTCGTCATTCACCAGACGCCGCAGGGCGGATTCCGGATCGCGCCGGGCGAGCCGATCTCGCTCGAGGTGAGTCGATGAGCGTTCGGATCGCGCCGTCCATTCTGTCGGCCGACTTCGCGGCGCTCGGCGCGGCCATCGGCCTGGCGGAGCGCGGCGGCGCCGACCTGATTCACGTGGACGTCATGGACGGGCATTTCGTACCGAACATCACCATCGGGCCTCCGGTCGTGCGATCGATCAAGCGCGTCGCGACGGTGCCGCTGGACGTGCACCTGATGATTACCGACCCGGATCGCTACATCGAGGCCTTCGCGCAAGCGGGCGCAAACATGATGTCGGTGCACGTCGAGGTGCTGCCGCACCTGCATCGCACGGTCCATGCGATCAAGGCGCTGGGGGTGCAGGCGGGTGTCGTGTTGAATCCGTCGACACCGGTGGGCACGCTGGTGGACATCGCCGCCGATGTCGATTACGTCCTGGTCATGTCCGTGAACCCCGGCTTCGGCGGCCAGACTTTCATCCCACGCAGTGAGTCTAAAGTGCGCGAGGTGCGCGCCCTGCTCGATCGCGTGGGGAATCGGGCGCCCATCGAGATCGACGGCGGCGTGGACCTTGGTAACATCGCGCGCGTCGCCGCGGCCGGCGCGCAGATCATCGTCGCCGGCGCCGCGGTGTTCAACACGCCGGATCCCGAGCGTGCCGTTCGCGACCTGAAAGCCGCCGCGCAGGGCGGAATCGCGGCAGCCGCGCGGTGAGCTCTCCCCGATCCACCTCACGGGTACGCGTGCGGTACGCAGAAACCGACAAGATGGGCGTGGTCTATTACGCCAACTACTTCGTCTGGTTCGAGGTGGGGCGCACGGATCTTCTGCGCGACGCGGATTGGAGCTACCGGGAAATGGAAACCGACGGCTACGCCCTGCCGGTCATCGAGGCGCACTGCGACTACCGCCAGCCGGCGCGCTACGACGATGAGCTCGAGGTGCGGACCAGCGGCGCGCTGATCTCGCCGGTCCGTCTGGCATTCACGTACGAAGTCGTGCGGCCGGCCGACGACGCGGTGCTCGCCGCCGGGCGGACCGTCCATGCCTCGCTCGACCGCGCCGGACGTCCCTGCCGGCTGCCCGAGCGCGTAAGGAACCTTTTCGTATGAAGGCACTGGTCACCGGCACGGCCGGGTTCATCGGATCGACACTGGCGGAACGGCTTCTCGCCGACGGCGCCGACGTCGTCGGCATCGATTGCTTCACCGATTACTATCCTCGCGCGATCAAAGAGCGGAATCTGTCGGCGCTGAAGCCGCATCCGCATTTTCGGTTCGTCGAATCGGCGATTCAGAATGTGGATCTCAGCGCGCTGCTGGCAGACCGCACGCACGTCTTTCATCTGGCCGCTCAGGCGGGCGTGCGCAAGAGCTGGGGTCGCGACTTCGCGATCTACACGGTGAACAACATCGAAGCGACGCAGATGCTGCTGGAAGCGGCGATGACCGTGCGTCTCGAGCGATTCGTGTACTCGTCGAGCTCGTCGGTGTACGGCGATCACGTGCCGATGCCGATGCGGGAAGACGCCGTGCCGCAGCCGGTGTCGCCGTACGGCGTGTCGAAGCTCGCCGCCGAGCAGCTCTGCTACCTCTATTTTGCGAACTTCGGCGTGCCGACCGTGTCGCTCCGCTATTTCACGGTGTACGGCCCGCGGCAGCGTCCCGACATGGCGTTCCACAAGTTCCTCCGGGCGGCGATCCTCGGGGAGACGATCACGGTGTACGGCGACGGCGAGCAAACGCGCGATTTCACCTTCGTCAGCGACGCCGTCCAGGCGAATGTCGCCGCGGCAGTGCACGGCATTCCGGGCCGTGTGTACAATATTGGAGGCGGATCCCGCGTGTCCGTGAACGAGGTGCTCGATATGATCGGCCGGGTCGCCGGGAAACGGCCGCTGATTACGGTCGACCCCGTGCAGAAGGGCGACATGCGGCACACCTTTGCCGAAACATGGCTGGCGCGAATGGACCTCGGCTTCGAGCCGAAGGTCGGCCTCGAAGAGGGGCTCGCCGCCGAATACCACTGGCTGAAAGAGATCTTGTGATTCACATGCCGATATCTGTGCGCGCGCTGCGGGCGATGTTCCTTGGCCTGATGCTGGCAGCGGCCGCCGGCTGCGCCACCAGCGCGCACCGCACCGTTCCCGCGGGCACGCCCGACCCTGATAAGTTCCTGTTCGATCGCGGGACGACCGCGCTGAACGAGAAGAAATGGCTCGTCGCGCGCGAGTTCTTCAAGCAGGTCACGGAAACATACACGCAGAGTCCCTATCGTCCGGACGCGAAGCTGGGCATCGGCGACACGTACCTCGGCGAGGGCACGAGCGAGTCGCTGGTGCTCGCCATCAATGAGTTCCGCGAGTTCCTCACGTTCTATCCCACGAACCGTCGCGCCGATTACGCGCAGTACAAGCTCGGGCTCGGACATTTCCGCCAGATGCGCGCGGCGCAGCGCGACCAGACGGAGACGCGCGAGACCGTCAAGGAGCTCAGCGCGTTCGTCGACCGGTATCCGAACAGCAGCCTCATGCCCGAGGCGAAAGCCAAGCTGCGCGAGGCGCAGGATCGTTTGAGCGAGGCGAGTTATCTCGTCGGTTATTTCTATTTCCGGCAGCGCTGGTACCCGGGCGCGATCGATCGCTTGAAGTCGGTCCTGAAGGACGATTTCGAGTACTCCCGCCGCGACGCCGTCTATTTCTATCTGGGTGAGTCGCTCGTCAAGTCGAAGCGTGAATCGGAGGCGCTTCCCTATTTCGAGAAGCTGACGGCGGAATTCGAACAAAGCGAATATCTCGCCGATACGCAGAAGCGGATTGCCGAGCTCAAGGCCGGCCAGAGCCAAGCCAAACCGCCCGTCAAAACCAAATAGCAGCCGACCGTAGCGCGAAGGCTTCAGCCGAGCGTCGCGCGCCGCTAGCCGACTTTCCGGCCGGCGCTCGGCCCGCTCGCGGACGTGAAGTCGGCGACCCGCGGGTTCAGAATCAGGTTGAAGCGGCGGAAGTAATCGGCGGCCGACACCAACGCCGCAATCACCACCACCCACAGCGCAGACTGCCCGATCAGCCGCAGCGGTGTGTGCTGTCCGTGCGACAGAATCAACGCAAGGATCGCCACCACTTGCGCCACCATCTTGATCTTGCCAAGCGGCGACGCCGCCATGGCGACGCCGCGCGAATAGGCCAGGCTGCGCAGGGCGGTGACGGCGAACTCGCGGCCGATGATCACGGCGACCATCCACGCCGGCGCGAGATCCATCTGGATCAGCGAAATCAGCGCCGCGGACGTGAGGAGCTTGTCCGCCAGCGGATCGATGATCTGCCCGAACGGCGTGATCTGCTTGCGGCGGCGCGCCAGATAGCCGTCGGCCCAGTCGGTGAGGGAGGCAAGCGCGAAGATGGCTGCGCCGACCAGCTCTTTGGGCACGCCCAGAATCTGCCGTCCTTCGAATTTCGTCAGCAGCACGACCACGAGCAGCGGCACGAGGAAGATGCGCGTGATCGAGAGCGAGTTCGGCAGGTTCATGTCGGCGTACGCCATGATAACATCGGTGGTTGCCCATGAAGGCGATCCTGCTGGCTGGGGGCAAGGGCACACGCCTGCGTCCCCTCACGATTCACACACCGAAACCGATCGTGCCGATCTTCGAGCGGCCGTTCCTGCACTATCAGCTCGACCTGCTGAAGCAGGTGCCGGAGATCGACGAGGTCATCCTCAGCCTCAATTACCAGCCGCGCCGCATCGAAGAGATCTTCGGCGACGGCGGCGACTCCGGGCTCGGCATCCGCTACGTCGTCGAGCCGGCGCCGCTCGGCACGGCCGGCGCGGTGCGCTATGCCGGCGAATCGCTGCACGAATCGGTCGTCGTCTTCAACGGCGATGTGCTGACGCAGGTGGATCTCGCCGCGGTCATCGCGCTGCATCGCGAGCGCAAGGCGCAGGCGACGATCGTGCTCACGCCGGTCGACAATCCCACGGCCTACGGCCTGGTCGAAACCGATGCGGCCGGCAACGTGCAGCGCTTTCTCGAGAAGCCGAACGCCGACGAGATCACGTGCGACACGATCAACGCCGGCATCTACATCCTCGAGCCTGAGACGTTCGATCGGATTCCGAAGGACACGCCGTGGTCGATCGAGCGCAGCTTTTTCCCATCGCTGATCGAGCGGAGGGAAACCTTCGTCGCGTATGTCTATCGCGGCTACTGGATCGACATCGGCACGCCGGAGAAGTACATGCAGGTCCATCGCGACATCATGGACGGCCGGTACCACGCCGCGCCGTTCAACGGCGACGCCGGCCACGTCTGGGTGTCGCCGGATGCGCGCGTGGAAGAGGGTGTCACGCTCGAGGGTCCCTGCTATGTCGACGAGGGCGCGGTCGTCAAGAGCGGCGCACGCGTCGGGCCCTACGCCGTGATCGGGCGGCAATGCCACATCGAGGAACATGCGTCGATCGATCACGCCATCCTCTGGGCGAACACGCGCGTCAGCCAGGACGCCGTCGTGCGCCGGTCGATCGTCGGCCGGCAGTGTCACATCGGCCGGAGCGCGATGGTCGAAGACGGCGCGGTGCTGGGCGATAAATCGGTCCTGACTGATTACAGCCGCCTGCGATGACTTCCACGATCTTCAAAGCGTATGACGTCCGCGGCCTCTACCCAGGCGAGCTCGACGAAGAGACCGCCCGCGCGATCGGCGCCGCCTTCGTCGTGTATCTGAAGGCGACGCGGATCGCGGTCGGGCGCGACATGCGTCTCTCATCGCCCGCGCTGGCGGCCGCGTTCATCGACGGTGCCACTGGTCAGGGCGCCGACGTCGTCGACTACGGCATGATCGCGACCGACATGCTGTACTTCGCGGTGGCGCGCGATGGGCACGACGGTGGTGTGCAGATCACAGCGTCGCACAACCCGAAGCAGTACAACGGCATGAAGATGGTGCGGAAGCATGCGTTCCCGCTGAGCGGCGTCGAAGGCATTTCCGACATCCGCGACATGATCGCCGGCAACCGCGTGCCACCGCCCGCCGCCCGCCGCGGGCAGGTGACGAGCCGCGATGTGCTCGCGCCGTACGTCGCCCACGTGATGTCCTTCATCGACCCGGCGATCATCCGTCCGTTCAACGTCGTGCTCGATGCCGGCAGCGGGATGGGTGGGCTCGTCGCGCCGGCGCTCTTCGCGCAGCTGCCGTGCAAGACGACGCGCCTGTGCTTCGATATCGACGGACGCTTCCCCAATCACGAAGCGAATCCGCTCATCGAGGAGAATCGCCGCGACATCACGGAGGCGGTGGTCCGGCTGAAGGCCGACATCGGCATCGCGTGGGACGGCGACGCGGACCGCTGCTTCTTCATCGACGGCGCCGGCGAGTTCGTGTCGGGCGATTTCGTGACGGCGCTGCTGGCCGAGGCCTTCCTGCTCAAGCATCCGGGCGCGACCGTGATCTACGATCTGCGCGCCAGCTATGCCGTCCGCGACGTCGTCGAGCGGTACGGCGGGACGTCGCTGATGAACCGCGTGGGCCATGCCTTCTTCAAACAGCGGATGCGCGAGACGAATGCGATCTTCGGCGGCGAGGTCACCGGTCATTACTACTTTCGGGACAATTTCTACGCCGACAACGGGTTCATTCCAGCGCTGCTGATGCTGGAGCTGATGTCGAAGAAGGGCCAGAGCCTGGGCGAGCTGCTGGAGCCGCTGCGCGCGCGCTATTTCATTTCTGGGGAGATCAACACGAAGCTGCCGGGAATGGACGCGGTGCCGGCCAAGCTCGAGCAGATCGCGGCGAAGTACGCCGACGCCGGCCAGTACACGCTGGATGGGATTTCGATCGAATACCCCGACTGGCACTTCAACGTCCGGCCATCCAACACCGAGCCACTGCTGCGCTTGAACCTGGAGGCGACGACGCAGCAGCAGATGGAAAAGAAGCGCGACGAGGTGATCGCGCTGATCAGGAGCTGATATAGAATTGGCGAGTTGGTGACGTAGCGAGTTGGCACTGTCGAATCACCAAATCGCTCATTCACCAATTCGCCTCCGTAGCGCGAAGGCTTCAGCCGAGCGATCGTGCGGGCTTAGTACAATGGTAGTACAGAGGCTTCCCAAGCCTCGGACACGGGTTCGATCCCCGTAGCCCGCTCCAACCTTCGCTCGCGATCCCACCCTATTTGGCAGACTCAATGGAGATCAGGGCCGCCGTGGTCCACGTGATGTCCAGGCGATCGCCGACCTTCACCTTCTGGAGCGCCTCTTTGTCCTCGACGCGCGAGCTGTATGTCCAGCCGTTCGGCCCGGTGAACGTGATCGACGGCACGTTCGGATCGATCTGGGTGATGGTGGCTGTAATCGTGCGCTGGACGGCCGCGGTGCCACCAGGTCTCGCGCCGGGGGTCGGCGTGACAGCGCTCGCGTCGGTGTCCACAGCCTTTTCGCCCGGCGGCTTCAACCGCAGCACGATGTTCTCATAGTACTTCACCGTGATTGTGTCGCCGATTTTCAGCGTGTCGAATCGCTTGACATCGGCCGGCACCGTCACTTCGGTGTACTGGCCGTTCTGCTCTTTGAGCGTCAGCAGGCGGGCGTTCCTCTCGATGGCCTCGACTGTCGCGGTGACCGTCTTCTGCTCGTACGTCACGGTCTTGCTCAACGCCCTGTCCTGGGCCCGAGCCGTGACGGCGGACAGCGACACCAGAGTCGTCGCCGTAAGCGCTGCACACAGTGCTCGTTTCACAATGTCCTCCTGGAGACGAAAACGCCCGGACGCCTATTTCTGGGCTTTGCTGACCAGTCCCTCTTTCTGCAGTTCCTTGACCACGGCGTTGACCAGCCCCTTCATGAACGTGCCGGCATCCTTGGGATTGGTCGTCGTGCTGACGCTGGCCCAGAGCAGTCTGGCATCCGACACCTGATACAGCAGCGTCTCCACCGCCAGCGTGGTGTCCACTCTGCCCTGGCCGATCGGCGTGACCGTCGCCCAGCCGTTTCCGTAGTAGTCCCAGAAATTGCCGTAATAGCCGCTGCTCCAGACGACCGCCGAGTACGAGGTGCTCTTATCCACGCCGACAATCCGCATCGCCACGACGCCCTCGACCGTGGTCCGTTCGAACCAGGCTTTGGCTTTGTCCTTGTCCGCGAGCTCCTCGCGCGGAATCAACGTGTACGCCGCCACGCCCGTTGGCCCGCGCGCCGTGATTTCGCGGGCGAGCGCTTCCTCCGCGGACATCCGGAGATCGTCGTCCGCCGTGATGACGAGCGCCGCAACACGCTTGCCCGCGAAGTTGAGCGGTCCGGTTCCAGGCGCTTTCCAGGTCGAGGTGAACGTCTGCGCCGCCGCCGCCAGTCCTGCGATGCACGCTATAGCCGCTACGGACAGAAGGGTCCAGACGGAGCATGGCGGGAACGCCCGCGGCGCTCCGCCGGGCTCGCTCTGGTCCTTACTCCGCAGAATAGAACCTGAAGGCAAATGTGATCCTCGTTGGGGCGTGCTCGCGTAGAACGCGGCTCAACGACGCCGGCCGCCACCAGATCGGGCCTGGCCCCCGCCTCCGCCGCTCGGCCGATAGCTGGAGGTGCGCGTTGCGGTGCCGCTGCTCACACGGCTCGCGTCGCTCGTGCGCTGCGTGCCTTGCGCGCGCGCCGCCGAATCGGCATTCAGCTGTCCTGCCGTCGGGGTCGCACCGGCATTGCTTCGCGCTTGCGCGCCGGCCTGCTCGCGCTGCTGCGTTGTGGGCTTCTGCGCGTTGTTCCACCCGCCGTTGTCGTACCTCTGCCAGCCGCCGCCCTGGTCCTTCCTGTAGACGTTGCCATCGTGACCGGCGTAGAGATCGCCGTTGTTGCTCCCGACTGTGGTGCGCCCAGCCGCTCCGGTTCGGCTCACCGACGAACCCTGACTCGTCTGCGTCGTTCGCTTCGTGACGCCGGTGGCGTTGTTCGTAGTGCGTGAGGTGGTCGCCCACTGATCTCCGCGCTGGACGGCACTCGTTCCCCAGCTGCCGTATGCGTTGGCGCCCTGCCGCGTCGCGCCGTATGCGCCGGTCCTCGGGTTATAGGCTTGCCCCGCGGCGCGCGAGTTGTACGGACCGTAGGCCACGGCGCCGCGCGAGTACGTACCTGTCCTCGGGTTGTACCGCGACCCCATGCCGGCTCCGCCGTATGGTCCGTAGGCCGCCACGCCGCGTGAGTAGGCTCCGCTCCACGGGTTGTACGAGGCGCCGTAGCCGTAGGTGGGATAGTGCCCGTAGTACACCGGGTATCGGCCGCCGTAGTACACGTACGGCGGGTAGTAGTACCCGGATCCCCAGACCGCGCAGCCCCAGGCGACCATGACGCCCATGTACGCCCCGGCGGCCGCGTACGAGACCGTGTCCGAAGTGGAATTCTCGACCGTCACGTACGTGACGCTCGACGCGGGTGAGCTCGCCGGAATTTCGTAAATGGCCTTCGGCACCTCGGACGTCACTTCCCAGGGGCCGGACGCGCTTTTCGACATGAACCAGACGCCCTGAAAGCACATGTAGTACAGGTCGCCGACCTTGATGATGTCCTTGTCGGTATTGACCGCGCGTGCCACCGTGGTTTTTTCGATCGGCGCAAACTGCGGATCGCCCTGATACACCACGTCTGGTGCCTTGATCTCTTTTCTGTTGACCGTCGCCGTCTGCGGGACTTGCGCGAGCAGCACGGCTTCGGCGGCTTGTGGCGTGCCGGGTACCGATGCCAGCACGCGCGAGCGCGGATGCTCGAGCGAGATCTTCTTGAAATCCCCCGGTAAGGTGAGCGACGCGAAAGTCCACGGCCCTGAGAATGAGGGCGCCGAGAACCACCGGCCGGCCACGAGGTAGTAGATCAAGCCGGTCTTCCCCGCGCGGAACACGTCGCTCTCGGTATTGTTCACCCAGAGCAACCCGGTCGAGGCGACGACCAGGTAGCTCGGCTCGCCGCGCAGCAACAACATCTCCGCCGGCTTCGTGCTGACGAACACCGTCGACGCCTTCCCTTTCTCAATCGGTCTTCCCGGTACCGCCGCCTTCACGTCTTTCCAGTTCTCGTCGGCCGGCAGTTTCTTGAAGCTGTCGGGCAGCGCGCCGGCGGGAGTCCAGGGGCCTTGGATCGACGGGGCCGTCATCCAGCCGTGCTCGATTCGAAGAAAGAAGGCCTTGGTGGGGGGGTGCTCGAAGAGGTCCCAGTTCGTATTGACGGCAAACTTCAGATCGTTCTCGTCGATCGGGCTCCAGATCGGATCGCCGTCGAAGATCACCAGCACCGCGGGCTTGGCACTGTAGAAGACGACCGGCGGGTCGGCCTTCACGCCTTCGATGTTGCGTGGGATGATCTGGCTGGCGTCGACGTTGGCCAGGACGCGATCGAGCGCGATGATGCGATCCTCGCCCGGCACGGCCTGGCTAATCTCGCTTACTACCGATTTGAGCTCATCCTTCGGGAGGGTCGAGAAGCTCGCCTCGGCGATGGTGAACTCCGAGAAATTCACCAGCCGTTCCGCCACCGCCACGTGGGTGTCAGCCTCGATCTTGATCGTCCCAAGCGCCGGCTTGGTCGCGCCTCTGGCTGTGTACGATACGGCGGCATACCCCGTCATGTGCTTCTGGTCGACCCAGCTGGCGATCTGCGGCTGGTAGAGCACCACCTTCGCGCCCGACGCGGTCGTGTAAGCGCGCGGCCAGCCGCCATCGACCGTTTGTGCCGCCGCGGCAGCTGAGGCCTTCGCGGGTTGCTGTCCCCGCAGCAGCTCGCCGGACGCGAGGATGAGGCTGAGGACGGCGGCGAGGGTCCACTTGAGGGTGCGAGGCATTCCTCCATCGTACGAAGAGTGCCCCCGGTCCTACTATGCGATTTCGGCATCGCCGATTCATGGCACGCTGCTCAGGGCAGCACGTTGACCGCAGCCGTCAACTGAAACTGGAGGCGCGTTTCGGCGGGGATTTTCAGATGCTCCGTGCCCTGGCTCGCCACTACGGCGCCTGTGGTCCCGCCCACTGCAGCGCCGATGGCCGCGCCCGTTCCGCCACCCGCGATCCCTCCGACGACGGCGCCCAGTCCGGCACCGCCCAAGACCTTGCGGCCCGTTTTCTTGCCTTCGCCAGCGCCTTTCGACTCGACGTGCGCGGTGACGATCTCGTACTTTCGACCGCCAAACGAGAACGAGTTCGCTTTCAGCGTGAGCTTGTCCGCCCCTTTCATGGCGCCAGCCTGTTCAACCTTCACCGCCTGCAGCGCGACCACCGTGCCGCGCGGAACGATCACACGCCCTTCAATCATGACCGGATCGTCGAGCACCGACTTGAACGTCATCCCGGACTGCGCTGCGTCGACGTCAATCGCCTGAGTGAGGAGGACATTGAGCATCGTCTTTGCGGGCAGCGTCACCGGCGCCGGCGCCTTCGACGGGTCGGGCGCGGGGGCCGGCGCGGCTTTGCGCGGCGTGAACTCCAGCGCGCTGACGTCGTCAACCGGGAATTCCGCGATCGACCCGTTCGCGAGAAGCACGCGCACGATCTTGACGTCGGCGCTCACGAATTCGCCGCTCACCACCTGACCCGACCGGAGCCGCACGCGATCCGCATGGAGCGTCGTGCCGGCAATGGCGAGAATCGCGCCGAGGACCGACATCCACGAAGCCTGTGTGTTCATCGTCGTCTTTCCCTGATCTGCCGGGTTACTTGACGACCGGCAGCGCAGCTGAAATCTGCAGGTCGATGATCATGAGGAGCTGGTTTTCCACTTGAAGGAACCGCGCGGCCGTTTTCGGCGACAACGTCGACGCGAGGCGGTCGTAGTACCTCTGCTTCAGCGCGTGGCGCCGCGCTTCGAGGTCGAGCGCACCACGGGCGATCCGATCCGCGACGGTGTCGGTCATCTCCTCGTAGTTCTTCGCGTACTCCTGGATCAGCGCGACGCGGTCGTCGTTGATCTTCGAGAGCTCCGCGTCGTACTCGCGGTAAATCGGCCAGAACGTCGTGTCCTCCTGCTCGGTGAAATCCATCAGCTCGGTGAGGATGGCCACCTTCTGACTGCGGACGTCCGATCGCAGGAGCTCGACGTACGCGCGCAGGTTCACGTCGCGCGCATCGGCGGTGCCGGCCGGCTTGGTCGCCTGTGCACCGGTGGCCGGCGTGGTCGCCTGTGCAACGGCAGCCTGCGCGACGCCTCCTATCGTCAGCGCCAGGGCGAACCTCAGCGTCAAGCGGGTCACGTGACTCATGCTGGTGCTCCTTTGTCCGCTCGATCCGGATCCGTCCACGTTCAGCACTTCGTCAAAGCGATTCTCACTTGCTACCGGGCGCGGGCGGGAACTTCTTGAACATGTCCTTGGTGGCGTTCACGATCTTCTTCTGGTTCTTGTCGGCCTTGTCCGATAGTTCATCGGTGCCGATGCCGCGCCAGATCAGGCTCTTCGTCTTGGCGTCGAAGATGTCGACGACCATCGTGCCGACGGTGAACTCGTTGACGGTGGTCGTGCTCGTCCCCATTCCCATCCCGCCGTAGTGATACCCGCCGTAGCCGCCGCCCCCGCTGTAGAACGAGCTCAGACTCTTCTTCTCCTCGGTGGTGCCGTGGATCACGACCCGCGCGTCCGCCGAGGCCGCATCAACTTTCTGCCACCCCTTGGCGACGAGTGCGTTCGAGACTTCCTCGAGAGCGCGCTGCTCTCCGAATGGGCTCCCCCACTTCGTCGCGATGTCGATCGCGAAGGTCTTGTACTTGGCAAAGTCGGCCGACTTGTCCCAGTCGACCTTCACGTCCTGCGCCGCCGCAGTGGTCGCGATCGCGACCACGAACCCCAGACCCCATAACACGCCGCCGACGATTCGCTGCGAAGTCTTCATGTCCGTTCCTTCCATGGATGGCGATGGTTTGCCAATGTCGTCAGGGCTGCAGCCTCATGCGAGGAGTCTAGGAAGAATCTCTCCTTGGGGCTATGCAGTTTCGGCATCAGAAGAGCACCTTGATCAGCCGGGTCACCAGCTCCTCGAGCGAAAACACCGTCAGCATCAACGGCACGAGCGGGGCGGCCGCGGCACCGGCCAGGCGCGTGATGTCCTGCACGCCGAACGGCACGAGGCGCATCTCCTTCACGACGGTATAGCTGTTTCCGAGGTCGGCCAAAGATTGAATGTCCGCCGCGCCGAGCAACTCGTTGACGTCGAGGGCGCCGCCGCCCCGGATCCACTTCTCCTCGAACCCGAACACGTAGCGATTCGCCAGCCACGCGTAGTCGGCGGCGCCCTTCCGCTTCGCACGCGCCAGCTGCGGGGTGAACATCGTGAGCGGGCCGAGCACGAAGAGCACGAAGAAGCCGATGAGGCCGACGGCGTCCATTCTGAAGGACGTGAGGCTCTTTCCTTCGTACAGGACCCGGTTGGCGATCATGCCCGCCAGCAACGCGCCCTGGGCAAAGAGCAGCGGCCCGAATGCGTAGGCACTCGGGCCCAGGAAGCCAATCCCACCGGCCCGATCGGGATGCGCAGCCGTCAGATGCAGGTTCAACCTCGATACCCGCCACAGCAGCCAGAACCAGAGTGCGACCCGCATGTACCAGCGGAGCAGGATGAACTGAAACATCGGAATGCTGACGAACACGTACCAGTACCCGGCCAAGGTGTAATGGACGCCCGTCTCGTCCGGCGCCGCATACCACGTGGGCGTACTCAGGGCGACTTGGCTCCGCCAGACCCAGAGCCCGAACGTGTAGGAGAGAATCACCAGCCCGATCTCGACGGCCACTGAATTGCGCACGCGCAGCGCCGATTCGATCGCCGCGTTGAAGGCAGGCACGTCTTCAGTCGTGACGATTCGCCGGTCGACGAACCGCCGCAGCACAGGTGTGATGCGCTGATGGACGATCAACTCGGCGGCGATGAGCACCGGCAACGCAATCAGGAACCGCACGTGCACCTCGATGTCGTGCAGGAACGGGATGGCGATCCCTCCAAGCGCGCGGCCGTCGAGCACGGACAAGCACACGAGCGGCAGCCAGGCGACCAGGGAGGTGGCCAGGATCCGCCGGTGCAGGAGCTCGAGGTTATCCGAGGCGAGACTGGATCGCCTGTACAGCTGATAGAGGGGGCCACCGAGGACGAGAGAGAAATCGGGTGCCTGGGGAGGGTTCACGCACAGATGTTAGACAACCAGTCCGCGCAACTGCTATGCAGTTCCGGCAGCCTTTCACCTCAAGAAATAGATCCGAATAGGTCCTAGATGATGTGGTGGGTGATCGCGAACTGAATCAGCTCAGCGCTCGACCGGATGTTGAGCTGCTCCATCATCCGGTATTTGTGGAACGCCACCGTACGCGGCGTGACATTCAACAGCGCGGCCACCTGCTTCATCGAATGGCCCTCGGCGAGCAACTGCAGCACTTCACGCTGCCGCGGCGTCAGGTCGTGCGACGGCTTCCGATTGGCCGCGTCCATGAAGGACCCGACCAGCCCCCCAGCCACGAGCGGCGTCACGTACGACCGCCCCTTCATCACCTCGCGGATCGCGAGGAGCAGCTCGGATGCGGCGGACCGCTTCAGCAGGTAGGCGGACGCGCCGGCGCGAAACGCCTCGGCGGCCAGATCCGGGTCTTCGTTCATCGTGACGAAGACCAATTTGACGCTCTTCCGAAGCTGCTTGATTTGACGCCCGGCATCGATACCGTTCAAGAGCGGCATCGCGATATCGAGGACGACGATGTCCGGTTTCAGCCGCTCCGCCTCGACGACGAGCGACCGCCCGTCGGACGCGGTGCCGACGATCTCGCATTCGGGCGACAGCAGCTTCTCGAACGCGCCGAGAAGGAGATTGTGGTCGTCCGCCAGCAGGACACGAGGACCGGCCATGTCGTTAGGGGGATTCTAAACCGAGCCTCTTGTGTGGCATAACGGCTCATCGTGTTGGGCCGCCAGTTTTGCCCGAATCAGCGAACTGTAGCGGGTGGCGGAATCGGCGGCTATGCAGATTCGGCATGACGATCTGATTGCAAGGAACTCACCGCCTCTGTAATTTTTTCCCTGTCACTTCTGCCACTTCCCGCAGTTTTCAGCGGCTCGGGAGCCGGTTAAGTTGGCAGGCATGGCTTCAGCGATTATCAGTCACAGCGCACAGCCCATCACCTCACGGCGCCAAGTGGTCGCGCGCGCCGAAGCGTTCCTGAACGCTCGCATCGGCGAGTCGGTCTCCATCGCTCAACTTTGTCGGGTCGCCGGCGTGAGCGAGCGTAGCCTCCGCAACGCGTTCTACGACGTGCGGGGTATGAGCCCCAAGCGCTGCGCCGTGCGCGCACGGCTCGCCAAGGTCCGGCGCGCCCTCAGTGGTGCCAGCGGCACGCGCGGGGCGGTCACGACCATTGCGACGGATTACGGGTTCTTCGAGCTCGGGCGCTTCGCGAGCACTTACAAGGCGATGTTTGGAGAGTCCCCTTCGGCAACCCTGCGCGGCCGCGGCGGCCGCCAGGCGGGCGCCGCGTCGTCCGCGATCCGGTGATCCCCGTGCGCGGAGCCTCCGGCGTGCGGCGAGGGCGGCTCTGGCGCCTTGCGCGCGAGCGACACGTTCAACATCGCGACGACTGCCAGCCAGAGTCCGGTCAGCGCAACGTTCAGCGCCGCAAACGAGGGAACGGCGAACGCCAGCCGCTCGCCTCCAAACACGATCCCCGCCTGAATCACATCGCCGGCGCGCACGAAGAACGAGTCCACCGCCTGCTTGGCCTTGTACTTGGACTCGCGGCTGGTATTCAGCCACAACGCCTGCTTCGTAGTGTTGCCAAGCGAGTAGTCCAGGCTGTTGTCGGCGACCTTGACGAGGCCCATGAGGCGGACCGACGGCGCGCGCAGCATCAGCAGGTAGCCGATGAGCGCGACGGTCGGATGCACGAACAGCGACTTGCCGACGCCCAGGAACCTGAACACGCGGGACACGACGAACAACTGCAGGAGAAGGCCGAGCAGATTGACGGTGCTGAACAATCGGCTGTACAGATCGCCGACGTACTGCTGGCGCGCAGCCGCAGCCGCAGCACCGACGCCGTACATCGCATTCGCCTGCTCGACGACGTACCGGCCGAACAGGTATTCGCCGGACGTGTTCACCACGTTGAGCAGCACCGTGAGGAGCGCAATGAGCATCAGGTAGCGATCCTTTCGAATCAACGCGAAGCCGCCCGACTTCCCCATCGGGGCGTCGGCCGCGCCCGAATCGCCCGCACCGACCGTGGCACGCCTCCGGCTGACGACCACGGCGAGCAGCGCGCACACCACCAGAGTCGCGCCACCGCCCGCGAGCAGCCGCAGGGGCCCCATCGATGCCATCAATTGGCCGGCGCGCACCGAACCCAGCCATGCGCCGAGACTGCTACCCACGCCAATCAAGGGGAAGAGCCGCCTGCCCTGCTCCGGCGTGAACAGGTCGGCCGCCAGCGCCCAGAACTGGGCGATCACCATCGTGTTGAAGATGCCGACCCACAGGAAGTAGACGACGCCGATGCGCATCCCTGCGCGCTCCGCCAACGCGAACAGCACCACGTGCGACGCAAAGAACAAGGTCACGCCGAGCACGAGGCGCGTGCGGTCGAGCCGCGACACCACCGCGCCGTACGCCGGCACGAGGCCCAGCAGCAGGATCGCCTGGCCGGCCGACGAGTAGCTCTTCACCGCCGCTCCGCCTTCGGTCAGGATGAACACTTCGCGCGCGGTCTTCAGCATGTAATAGGCGGCGAGGACGAACAGCATGATCAGCGTCATCAGCAGCACGCTGCGCTCCTCGCCGGCCCTCACATCGGCAACCGGTGACAGCAGCCGGCCGAGCGTCGACTTAGGCACCTCGACTTTCGTCAATCGCTCTCCTTCATCGCCAACCAGACGACTCGATGCGCGCTGATCCGTCAGGAAGTGGCAGGTGCACCGATACGGCCTGCCAAGCGTCAGTGTGGACGTCCGCTCAGCGCGAGCGCGACACGCCTCCCGGCGCCTCGGTGGTTGGCGGCTGGGGCGGCAGCTCGAAGCTGCCGCCGAGCGCCAAGTGGAGATTCACGCGCTGGACGCGCTGCTCGGCCTGCATCCGGATGAGCGCGGAGCGCGTGGCGCTCAGCGCAAGCTGCCGCTGCTCGACAGATCTGAGATCGGTACTCCCCACATTGAACTGAGTCTGCACGACGGTGAGCGCTTGCTGATTGTCTGAGAGGACCTGCGCCAGGATCTCCTCCCGCTCGCGCGCGGCGATCTCGGCGGCCAACGCGCCTTCCACTTCGCCGAAGGCGCGCAGTCCCACTGCGCCGTACTCTGCGATCGCCTGTTTCTGCTCGGCCGTCCGAATCTCGACCTGCGTCTTGAGCGCGCCGCCTTTGTAAAGCGGCGCGACCAGGTTGGCGCCGACGCTCCACACCGGATTGTCGTGTTCCTTCAGCACGAACAGCTCGCTCGAGATCGCGCTGACGCCCGTCGTCAGGGCGATAGCCGGCAGGCGGGCCGCCTTGGCCTCACCAATCCGATTGAACGCGGCCGCCACACGCCGCTCCGCTGCGACGACGTCCGGCCGCCGCTCCAGCAGCTCCGAGGGCAGGCCCGCCGGCACCTCACCGGGGAAGCCGGGTAACTGCGCCGTGATGGCCGCGGCAGCCGAGGGGTACCGGCCGAGCAGGAGCTCGAGCGCTCGAATCGCCTGCACACGTCCCAGTTCGAGCTGGCGCAGGGCGTCGCGATAGCCGCCGACGCTGGCGCGCGCCACGAACACATCCTCTTGATTGGCGACCCCGACGCGCGCTCGTTCGTCGGCCACGCGTACCAGCTCCTCGCTCGCCCGAATGGTCTCGCCCGCCGCCTCAATCTGTAATCCGGCTTCGGTGGCGAGGAACCAGCTCTTAGCCACCTGCGCCGCAATCGACTCGCGCGCGTATGCGAAATCCGCTTGCGCCGACGCGGCTTGCGCCGAGCTCGCGGCCCGGCCGTAGCGCACGCGGCCCCAGAGGTCAAGCTCCCAGGTCGCCGTGAGGAGGGCGCCCTGGATCCCCGAACTGTCCCCGGACAACTTGCCGCCGCCGCGCGCGAGAAGATCCACCGACGGGTACAGCTTTGCGCCCGCCAGTTTGGCGTAGAGCATCGCCTGCTCGACGCGCGCGGCACCCACGCTCAGATCAGCGTTGTGCGCAATCGCTTCGGCGACCGCCGCGGCCAACTGATCGTCGTGGAACTCCACGAGCCAGTTATCGGAAACCTCGCCGGCGCCCGCGCCCGCTCCCGTCCACTGCGCGGGCGTCTGCAGCGTCGGCAGCGCCTGCTCTTTGATGCCGGCCGCGTCAGGCGGCTTCTTCAGCGCACACGCCGCGACCATCGTCGCAACCAATGCGGTGGCCAGCGAAGCCACGGCGGCTTGGAGCCGGCGCCCTGCAGACAAACGAGGAGGAGTCATCGTGCCGTCTTTCAGTGGAGGCCGACCTGGTGCTTGATGATGATGTAGTCGGTGTACGACGACACCCGCAGCAGCACCTTTCGGACGAGGTGAATGAGCGTCAAGTGTTCGGTGTAGATCGCGGCGGCGCCGCGGGCGCCCGCCGCCAGGAAGAGTGCGTTTTCGTGCTCGGCGACCAGGAGCTTCACCGGGAACCGGCCAGGAGGCGCGGAAACGGCGGTCGCCGGTGGGAGATTGCCGTTCGCGTCCAACTGCCCCTGCGACTGAGCCCAGATCACAGAGTCCACATGCGCTTTGATGATGTGGCCCGGGTAGGTGTCGAGCGTGATTTCCGCTTCGTTCCCCGGCTCGATCTGGTGCAGTTCGTTCTGGCCGAATAGCGCGAAGATCTGGTAGTCCGTGTCGACGAAGGTCATCACCTCGTTGAACGGCATACCGGCGACAAAGAAGCCGGGCCGAAGCATCACGTTCACCATCGTGCCGTTGGCCGGTGCATACACAGTCGTCTGCGACAGATTCCAGCGGGCGTTCTCGAGCTGGGCGCGCGTCGTGTCCACCTGCGCCTGGGACGCCCGCACCTGCGCCTGCGCCGTGGCGATCTGCGCCTTCACGCCTGCGATTGCGGCGAAGTCCCCCTTGACCCGCCCGGACAGCTTCTCCCGCACCTGTTGCTCGGACGCACGCCCCGCGGCGATCTGCCCGGTGAGCTCGTTGACGTTGGTCTGTGCCTGTTCCAGATCGAACCGATTCCCGGCACCGGTGGCGGCGAGCTCCGTATTCTGCGCCACGCGTTTCTTTGCGAGATCGAGCGACGCCTGCAGGGCCGTCACTTTGTTCGTCGCCTCGTTGAGCTGCTCGCCCAGCTCGCGCTCGGTCGACACCGCGTCGGGAAGGCGCGCCTGCATCTCGTTGATGCGGGCCTGATCGGCGGCGACCTTCGCCTCAGCCGACGCCAGCTGCGCCTCGAGCGACCGCACCTCGTTCTCGTAAGGAGTCGGGTCGATCCGGAACAGTACGTCACCCTTCTTCACCGGCCGGTTGTTCTCAACCGGTACTTCAATCACGCGTCCCCGCACTTGCGACACGATGGGCACGACGTACTTGACGACCCTGAGATCGGCGGTCGTCGGCGCGAAGATGTTCAGCAGCAGCAGCATCGTTGCCAGTGCGACGACGGGAGTGATCGCAACAGCGACCTTCCACGGAGTGGTCCACGGCAGGAGCTTCAGCTTGATGAAGATCAGCCAGACGAAGAAACAGTAGATGCCGAGCAGCAGGGCTTCCATTAGGCGACCTCGTTCCGATCGGGGGGCGCGGCCACAAGCGACTCGAGCGCGGCGAGGTCGGCGCGAATGGCGTCGAGCTCATTGGCCGGCACACCGCGCCCTTCGAGCGTGGCCACGCGCTGCCGTAAGTCCGTGGCGGCGTCTTCCGGCTCCGGCAGACCGTGCTCCTTGAAGTAGTCGGGATGTTTGTCGGTTCCGTAGGCCAGTTTGTAGCCGACGGGTTTGGTGTACGCCCACAGCCAGGCGATTGGCCAGAGCAGTCCCCCGAAGACGAGCGACAGCAGACACAGGGTGCGGATGGCCTCGAACTGCGGATGGTGCCGCTTGTGCGCGATCTTTTCCGGAAGAACGTGCACCATCCAGAACAGGACGATGAGCACGACCGGGATGACGAAGATCACGAAGAGCGCCAGGTACGTCGCCACCGTATCTTCGAGCTCGGGCGACATCAACGAAGCCTGTGCGTCGGCGGGCCGAGCCAGCGACCACACAGCAACCAGCAGACCGACGTAAACGGTCCGAGAGGCGCGATGCGCCCAGGCCGCACCGTTGAGTACACCAGGATTCGACTTCATGGAGCTACCTGAGACTCCACGTGAGCACGGGGCGTGCCCGACCGCCACACGGCGCGGCCGAAGCGAATCTGTTGTGCCGCAATGAGTTGCCGGTAGGTGTCTCGTGAGACCCTCGGCGACGCGGTCGAGGATCTCCGGCGCTCCGGGTTGCCTCCATCATTCCGGGGGACACGGCCGTCCGAGGTTGCCCAGGCACACGAGCTCCTCGTAGATCTGATCAACGGTCTCGTCGGTCAGCTTCACGTACGCGGAAGAAGGAATTCTGCGCTTCGAACGAATCATGGTCGTCCGGAATAGCGGAGGCGACCCGAGATCCCGTAGGCAAACTGCCGCGCTCGTTCGCCTCGCGGCCGGGATTGGGGCGCCGCTGCCGGCCCTGGCCGCGGTACGGGCGTTGCTGCCCTTCGAGGCTTCCTGTAACCGCACGCGGGAGAGGGGCAATGACGGTTTCACACAGAACGATTGGTTCCACGTTGCTGTTGGCGACGCTCCTGGCGACGCCGGCGTCCCTTCGTGGACAGGCGGCACCCGAAGTATTCACGGCCACGGCGGCGGTCAAGGGCGCCGGCGGCGGATCGGCGAGCGCGCCGGTGACGGTGACCATCGACCGTAAGATGTCGCAGCGCGAGGCGGAGACGTTGACGTCCGCGTTCAAAAGCGGGGGCGCGGCCGCCTTTCGGAAGGCGCTCGTTGGGGTGCCCCCCACCGGCTCGGTGCAGATAGGCGGAGGCCGCGCCACGCCGACGCGCTTCACGATCGAGCGTGCCGTCGGCGGAGGCCGGCTTCTGACGATCCTCACGGATCAGCCGTTGTTGTTCATTGGTGCGGGCGTGCCCGGTGCCAAGGCCAAAGAAGGCTACGACTTTGCCGTCATCGACCTCGAGGTCGATGCCAACGGCGGCGGCTCGGGGACGTTGGCGCCCGCCGCAAGAATCAAAATGAATCAGGATGCGTTCGCGGTGGAGGATTACGGCGGCGTCGAGATCGTCCGCCTGACGGGAGTCAAGAAGAAGAAGTGAGCGCCAGGCGCGCGTGCCCGAACGGGGGGAATCATGATCGAGGCACCGGTGACGCCTTCGAGCAACGAGCGAGAGCCGGGCATCGATCCCCAACGCGAGCGCCGGCGACGCATGCTGCGCCGTCCGACCTTTCCGGCCGTGCTCGCCACGCTGGTCGCGCTCATCGTGATCGTGCCGCTGGTCGAGGGGCTGGGCCACCTGCGTGTGGGCCAGATGCTCGGCCTGGCCGGCCTGACGATCCCGATTCTGGCGGTGTCCGCGGCGAGCGATCGCCAGGGGCATCGTCGCGTCGCCATTGCCCTGGCCGTGATCTCGGTCCTGGCCAACGGTGCGACGCTGCCAGACAGGGGCGTTCCAGTCTGGGCGGGCAGCGGCGCCTCGTTGATCTTCCTCGCGTATACGACGTACCTCGTGCTGGGCGCCGTGCTGCGAAGCGCGCGCGTGACCAAGGAGATCGTGGCGGGCGCGCTCGCCAGCTACGTGATGATCGGCTTGACCTGGGCGATCGCGTTCGGCGTCGTCGAAACGCGCTGGCCCGGCTCGATTCACTTCGCCGGAGACTCCCCCGAGGCGCGCTTCTCGGATCTCCTGTATTTCAGTTACGTCTCGCTGCTGACGATTGGTTACGGCGACATCACGCCCGTGTCGGCGGCCGCTCGCACGCTCGTCGTGCTCGAAGGACTAGTCGGCATGGCGTTCACGACGGTGCTGCTCGCCGTGCTGGTCGCCAAGGTCCTGCGCGGAGAAGACGAATGACCGCTACACAAGCCACGCTCACCCCGGTGGACATCCCTCGCGCGACGCTGGGTGTCCTGATCATCGTCGTCCTGATCGCGTTGACGATCTGGATTCTGCGGCCCTTCCTTGGCGCCATTGTCTGGGCCTTGATGATCGTCGTGGCGACGTGGCCCATCATGCGACAACTGCAGGCGTGGCTGTGGGGCAGCCGGACGCTGGCCGTTGCCGCCATGACCGGGGCGTTGCTCCTCCTGCTGGTCCTGCCGTTGTCGATCGCCATCTCCGCGATCGTCTCCAACGCCGATGAGATCGTCGAGTGGGGCGCGACGCTACGGTCGTTCACGCTGCCGGCACCACCCGAGTGGCTGAGCACGCTGCCCCTCGTCGGGACGCGGGCAGTTGAGGCCTGGCAGAAGATCGCCGGCCGTCATCTCGCCGACGTCGCGTCGGCGGCGACGCCCTATGCCACGGCGGCCATCCTGTGGATGGCGAGCACGATGCGAGGCGTGGGCTGGCTGCTCGTGCAGGTTCTGCTCACGCTCGCCATTGCCGCCGTGATGTACGTGAAGGGTGAGCGCGCGGCCGATGGACTGCTCCGCTTCGGCCGGCGGCTCGCAGGCGAACCTGGCGACCGCGTTGTACGGCTCGCCGCACAGGCCATCCGTGGCGTGGCGCTCGGCGTGATCGTCACGGCGTTGGCGCAGGCCGTGCTCGTCGGCATCGGCCTGACGGTGGCCGGCGTGCCCTTTGCGGCGCTGCTTTCCATGGTGACCTTGGTCTTGTGCATCGCCCAACTCGGCCCGGTGCTCGTGCTTGTTCCCGCGGTGATCTGGCTGTACTGGCAGGGCGCGGCCTGGGCCGCGACCGCTCTGCTGATCTGGACGCTCGTGGTCGGCCCGCTCGACAATATCCTGCGCCCGATCCTGATGACCAAAGGCGCGGATTTGCCAATGATGCTGATGTTCGCCGGCGTGATAGGTGGACTGGTCGCCTTCGGGCTGATCGGCATATTCGTCGGCCCCGTCGTGCTCGCCGTGAGCTACACGCTGCTCGGCGCCTGGATGGCGAACCCGCCGAACGCTCCCGTCATGAGCGACGTTCAATGATGTTTTGTCTTGCGCTTGCCCCGCGGCGAGCGGGTTCACAAAACCGAATCGGTTCTCGTCCTGCTGCGTATTGGTCGTCCGCTCACGCTCTCGTGAGCATGACGATGACCGGGCCCCAAGCCGTCAGGATGATGTTCCCGATTGCGTAAGGTACCGTGTATCCGAGAACAGGGATCTTGCTTTCTGCTTCGTCCTGAATCGCTCGCAGCGCTGCCGTGACGGTTCCCGCCCCGGCGGCGGCGCCCAACAGGATCACCGGGTTCATCTTCAGGATGTGGCGTCCGAACAGCAGCGCCACCATGTGCGGCGTGGCCGCGACAATGAACCCGACGAGCAGCAGGCTCGGCCCGGTCTGGCGAAGCCCGGCCACGAACGTCGGGCCCGCGGTCAATCCGACGATGCCGATGAAGACCGCGAGGCCAACCGTGTCGAAGATCCAGAGGGCCGGCTCCGGGATTCTGCCGAACGTCGGATACACCGAGCGCAACCAGCCGAAAACCAGGCCCATGATGAGCGCACCTCCACTCGTCGTGAGCGTGAGCGGAAGCCCTCCGACCGTGAGCGTCAACAGTCCAACGAGACCTCCGACGACAATGCCCAGGCCGAGGAACACCACGTCCGACTCACTCGATGGACGCTCGATGTAGCCGAGCGCCTTTCCGGTGCGCTCCACGTCACGCGCAGCGCCGGCGATACGGAGAAGGTCGCCCCGGTTGATGATGGTTTCGGCACCGAAGGGAATCTCCTCGCCGCCGCGGATCAATTTCACGAGGGCGACGCCTCGCCCGTATCGCTGGGCCAGGACCGCGAGTGGCTGCTCCGCCGCCTCTCGCTTCGTCACCACTACGTCGAGCGTCGCGAACGGAAAGTCGAGCAGCTCAGGGTCCTCGATTTCCTCTCGAAGTGGCAGGCTTCCACCGAGCAGCACTCTCCGCCGGGCCGCGACGGCTACGACGTCACCCGATCGTAAAACGGTCTCCGGGCTGGCGTCGATGAGCTCCGCACCTCGCCGGATCCGTTCCACGAAGGTGCGCTCGGGGTTCGCGGAGCGCTCCAGATCGGCCACTGTCCCGCCCGCCGAGCCATCCGCCAGACGATACGCACGGATGCTCCATTCCTTGTAAGCCATGTGAACCTGGTCTGACGATTGGCCCATTGACACCTGACTCGCCAGTTTCCGGCTCTCTGCCTTCAGGTCGACTCGAAGCAGACGGGGAGCCGCCACCGACAGAAACCAGACGACGAATCCTGTGCCGACAAGGTAGCTGACCGCGTAGGCGACGGGGATGTTGTTCTTCAGCCTCGTCTTCTCGGCCACGGGCAGATCGAGCCGGTCGATCGTGTCGCTCGCGGTGCCGATGACGGTCGATTCGGTGAACGCGCCGGCCATGAGGCCTGCGGCCGTCCCGCTGTCGTAGCCAAGCATTCGCGCCGCCACGACCGTCGTCAGTAGACTCGTCACACAGAACACGATCGTCAGCGTGACCTGGCTCAGCGCACTCTTCTTCAAGCCGCGAAAGAATTGAGGCCCGACCTTATAGCCGGTAGCAAACAGGAAGAGCGAGAAGAACACCGATTTGACCGTGGGATCGACCTTGATGTTGAGTTGTCCGATGAGCACGCCCGCGATGAGCGTGCCCACGACGTTCCCCAGCTTGAATGACCCTATCCGGATCCGACCAATCACGAACCCCGCGGCCAGAGTCAGAAAGATCGCCAATTCCGGGTGGTTTCGAAGAACAGTTAACATGTCGTCTCCGAGCTCTGACACTCCGCTTCCGGCGTGCCTGTTAGGAATGCGGCCGCGTACGTTTATGCCAGCCCGCGTTCCTTCGTCACCGCTGCAGCCGCCGAGGCCTGCCACCCCGACACGACGCGGTGAATGGTCTGGCCGGACTCGAGCGATCCATGCTCGCGCTCGAACCCGATTCGATGCAGTGCACTGCGCACTTCACCGTGGACTTCGGCCACCCGGAATGCCACGCCGCGCGCGAGGAAGGTCCGGTGCAGATCCGCGAGCAGTTCGGCGCCTGCGAGATCGATCCTCGGCACCACGCCAAGATAGAAGACGACGAGCCGGACAGCATCCCGCCGAGCGGCGAGGAGTTCGAACAGCCGGTCGCGGACGTATTCGACGTTGAAGTACAGCAGGGCCGACTCACAGCGGACCACGAAGACGCCGGGCGTCGTGTCGTTCTCCGGATGGCGCAACCGATCGGCGAAGTGGGTCGTGTCGGGGACTCTGGCCAGTTCGGTGACGCGGGGCTGGGCGGCCTGCCGGAGCAGGAGGACAATCGAGATGGCGGCACCGATCAGCACGCCGTTGACCGGCCCGGATCCGAGCACGCCCAGAAGCGCCGTCATCGCCACGAAGAACTCCCCGCGGCTGAACCGCCAGACGTGTCGCAGCGCGGTGATGTCGACGAGGCTCGTCACGGCACCGAGTACGATGGCCGCCAGCACGGGCTGCGGCAGATTCCGCAACAGCCCCGACGCGAAGAGCGCGACGATCAGCATGAAGACAGCGGCGATCAATCCCGACAGCGGTGTGCGGGCGCCGGCGCTCTCGTTGACGAGCGACTGCGACATGCCGCCACTCACCGGAAACCCACGGCCAAGCCCCGCCGCGAGATTCGCGACGCCAATCGCCAGAATGTCGCGGTTGGCATCGAACCGATTGCCGTGCTTCTGGGAAAACATTCGGCCGATGGCCGACGTCTCCACGGCCGCAAGGACGAAACCCGCGAGCGCCGCAGGCACGAGCTCGTTGAGGTCGCTCCGGCTGACGACCGGCAGTCCCAACGACGGCAGGCCGCGTGGCACGTTTCCCAGCAGCGCGACGCCCTGCGCCTGGAGATTCAGCAGTCGCGCCGCGACAATGCCACCGGCGACGACGAGAAAGGCCACCGGGCGGTGTTTCATCCAGAGCTTGCCGGCGATGAGCACCGCCAGCGCCGCCGCGCCGACGAGCACCGACGTCCGATGCGTGTCACTCACGTGCCCGAGGAAATACGCCGAACGCTCCCAGAAGTCGCCCTGCGTCCCCTTGAAGCCGAACAGCTTGGGAAGCTGTGCGCTCGCCAGGTAGAACGCCAGTCCGGCCTTGAAGCCAAGGAGGACCGTCTCCGAGAAGAAGCCGACGGCGCTGCCGGCTCGGACGAGCCACGCCACCAGGGCAATCGACGCGATCATCAGGGTGACGCAGGCGGCCAGTGCCGCGTACCGGTTGGGATCGCCGCCGCTGAGCGCGCCGACCGATGAGGCGATCAGGAGCGACAACGCCGTGGTGACGGTGACAACTGTTTGCTTCGAACTGCAGAAGAGCCAGAACACCAGCCCTGAAAAGAGACAGGCGTAGATCCCCGCTTCGGGCGCCAGACCTGCGAGCGACGCATCGCCGATGCCCGCGGGCAGGAGATAGGCAAACAGCGTCAGACCGGCGACCAGATCCAGCCGCAACCACCGCGCCTCGTATGCGCGCACCCAGTCGGGAATCGCCGGACTCGACGAAAGGCGTCTGGTCATATCCTGCGCCGCCGCCGGATCTGCAACTGCGCCAGTGAGCGGACGAGCGAGGCGTTGACGGTCGCCACCTCTTCGTCGGAGATCTTCTCGCGCAGTCGAGCCTCGGCGCGCGCGCGTGCCTCCTCGGCTTTGGCCTCGTCGATGCGCTCCTCCGGAATGGCCATATCCGTGACGATGGCTACGTGGTGCGCGTCGATCTCGACCAGACCCTCGCCGACGGCGAAGAAACTCTCCCCGGTGCCGCGGTTCACGATGATCTCGCCGGGCACGACCTGTGTGATCAACCGAACGTGCTGAGGATAGACGCCGATCTGCCCCGTGACGGCAGGCAGTGTGACCATGGTCGCGTCTTCGGAGAAGACCGTGCCTTGCGGTGTGATGATTTCAAGTCTCAGCGTGTCGCTCATGCCAGGGCACTCTCGTCAGGCCTGCTGGATCTCGTCGATCCCGCCCTTCATGTAGAAGTTCCCTTCGGGGACGCTGTCGTGCGTGCCTTCGAGGATCTCCTTGAAGCCACGTACCGTGTCGGCGACCGCCACCTGCCTGCCCTCTCGGCCGGTAAAGACCTGCGCCGAGCTGAATGGCTGGCTGAGAAACCGCTGAATCTTCCGCGCGCGGTACACCGTCAACTTGTCCTCAGGTGACAATTCGTCCATCCCGAGGATCGAGATGATGTCTTGCAGATCCTTGAATCGCTGCAGCACCCGCTGCACGCGCCGTGCGACGTCGTAGTGCTCCTCGCCGACGATCTCCGGCGCCAGCGCGCGTGAGGTCGACGCCAGCGGATCCACGGCGGGATAGATGCCCAGCTCTGCGATCGATCGCTCGAGCACGATCGTCGCGTCCAGGTGCGCGAATGTGGTGGCCGGCGCAGGATCGGTCAAATCGTCGGCCGGCACGTACACGGCCTGGAAGGACGTGATCGATCCTTTCTTCGTCGACGTGATGCGCTCCTGCAACGTCCCCATCTCGGCGGCCAGCGTCGGCTGGTAGCCGACGGCACTCGCCGTGCGCCCGAGCAGCGCCGACACTTCCGATCCGGCCTGAGAGAACCGGAAGATGTTGTCGATGAAGAGGAGGACGTCCTGCCCCTTTTCGTCCCGGAAGTACTCGGTGATGGCCAGGCCCGAGAGCGCCACCCGAAGGCGCGCGCCCGGCGGCTCGTTCATCTGGCCGTACACCAGCGCGATCTTGGAGGCGCCGAGGTTCTCCTGGTTGATGACCCCCGCCTGCGACATCTCGTGGTACAGGTCGTTGCCCTCACGCGTGCGCTCGCCGACGCCGGCGAAGACCGAGACGCCGCCATGGAGCTTCGCGATGTTGTTGATCAACTCCATGATGACGACGGTCTTGCCGACGCCGGCGCCGCCAAAGGCGCCGACCTTGCCGCCCTTCAGGAAGGGGCAGATCAGATCGATGACCTTGATGCCGGTGGACAGCACCTCGGGCGACGTCGACTGATCCACGAGCGGCGGCGCCGGGCGATGGATCGGATAATGTTTTTCCGCCGTGACGGGCCCGCGCTCGTCCACAGGGTTCCCGGTCACATCGAGGATCCGGCCCATGACACCCTCGCCGACCGGCATGGAGATCGGGCCGCCGCAGTCGGTGACCTTGAGGCCGCGCTTGAGACCCTCGGTGCCCGACATGGAGATCGCGCGGATCCACCGATCGCCGAGATGCTGCTGCGCCTCGAGCGTCAGCGAGACCGGTTGGTTCTCCACCGTGTAGTCCACGGTCAGGGCGTTGAAGATCGATGGCAGCGCATCGGGAAATTCGACGTCGACGACCGGACCCACGACTTGAACGACTTTGCCGATGTTCATGTGCCTGCCTGATGACGAAACGCGAGCCTCGCCGCGGTCATCCCGCCTGGCCGCCCGCTATCTCCAACAGTTCCCTCGTGATGTTGCCCTGGCGCAGCTTGTTGTATTCGAGCCTCAACTCCTTGATCAGGGTGTTGGCGCTGTCGGTCGCGTTCTTCATCGACACCATGCGGGCGCTTTGCTCGCTCGCCTTGGCGTTGAGCAGAACGTTGTAGATGTAGATATTGAGGTAGTGGCCGAGCAGGTAGCCCAGGACGAACTCCGCACTGGGCTCGAACATGATCTCTGCGGTGTCGGCGGCGAGCGCCTCTTCCGATTCGGCTCCCGGCACTTGCAGGCCCGTGATCGATCCGACCGGCAGATACTCGATGGTCGTCGCCACCTGCGTCAGCGTGTTGACGAACCGGGTGGCGACGATGAGCACCTGGCCCACGTCGCCTTTGAGAAAGAGGTCCCGCGCAAAGGCCGCAATCGCCCTCGCCTCGGAAAACGTCGGCGAATCGCCGTAGGCGAACTCCGCGATCAGGCGCCGCTTGGTCCGCGCCACGAACTGGGCCGCCTTGCGGCCCGCGGTGATGAAGATCGTCGTCTCGGGATCGAACTGCGCGGCCAGGCGGAAGACGTTGGTGTTGAGCGCGCCACACAGCCCCTTGTCGGCCGCGATCAGAATCACGGCGCGCCGGTGGACCGGCCGCACCTCCAGGAGCGGATGCGCGAAATCGGCGGCCCGGGTGGTCGCGGTGCGCTGTATGCGATACAGCCGGCGCGCAAACGGCGCCGTGGTCAGCGCGGCCTGCTGCGCCTTGCGCATCTTCGACGCCGCCACCATCTGCATCGCCTTCGTAATCTGCGCGGTGCCGGTGATGGACCTGATGCGCCGGCGAAGATCCCGGGGACTGGGCATGACCTACTTCTTCCACGTCTGCTTGAACTGATCGACCGCCGCTTTGATCTCGGCCGTCAGCTCCGGGCTCAACGCTTTCTCCTCAGCAATCTTCTGGAGCACGGCCACCTTTCGCGTTGTCAGGAAGTCGGTCCATGCGGCCTGGAACTCCTTGATGCGTTCGACCGGTACGTCATCCACGTAGCCGTTCTGCACCGCCCAGATCACGCCCACCTGCACCTCGACCGGTATCGGGCTGTACTGCGGCTGCTTGAAGAGCTCGACGACGCGCTGGCCGCGGTCGATCTTGGCCTGCGTCGCGGCATCCAGCTCCGACCCGAACTGGGCGAAGGCGGCCAGCTCCCGGAACTGCGCGAGATCGCCCTTGAGCTGCCCGGCGACCTGTTTCATGGCCTTGAGCTGCGCGGCCGATCCCACGCGTGAGACTGAGATGCCGACCGAGATCGCCGGCCGGACTCCCTGGTAGAACAGGTCGGTTTCCAGAAAAATCTGTCCGTCGGTGATCGAGATGACATTGGTCGGGATGTAGGCGGACACGTCCCCCGACTGCGTTTCGATGATCGGCAAGGCGGTCAGCGAGCCGTTGCCGTACTGCTCGCCGACGCGCGCGGCGCGTTCGAGCAGGCGGCTGTGGAGGTAGAACACATCGCCCGGGTAAGCCTCACGACCCGATGGGCGCTTCAACACGAGCGACACCTGCCGGTACGCGACCGCGTGCTTGGACAGATCGTCGTACACGATCAGCGCATCCATGCCGTGGTCCATGAACCATTCACCCATCGCCGCGCCGGCGAAGGGTGCGAGGTACTGGCTGGTCGCCGAGTCCGACGCCGGCGACGCGACGATGATGGTGTAGGGCATCGCACCGGCCTGTTCCAGCACGCCGACGATCCGCGCGATCGTCGATTGCTTCTGTCCGATCGCGACATAGATGCTGTACAACGGTCGATAGCTCGCATCGCCGGACGCGGCGGCCGCGTTGAGGCGCGCCTGGCTGAGGATCGTGTCGATGCAGATCGTCGTCTTGCCGGTCGATCGATCGCCGATGATCAGCTCCCGCTGGCCGCGGCCGATCGGAATCATCGCGTCGATCAGCATGATGCCCGTCTGCACCGGCTGCCCGACCGGACGGCGGCGGACGATCCCCGGCGCGAGCTTCTCGACCGGGTACGCCACCTCGCTCGGAATCGGGCCTTTTCCATCCAGCGGCTCGCCGAGCGTGTTGACCACGCGGCCAAGGAGGCCTTTGCCGACCGGCACCTGCAGCAGCTTGCCGGTCGCCCGCACCTCGTCGCCTTCCGCGAGTTGCGTGTAGTCGCCGAGCACGATCACACCGACTTCGGTTTCCTCGAGGCTCAGGGCGAGGCCGGTGATGCCGTGGCCGAAATCGAGCATCTCGTTGAGCATGACGTCGCCGAGCCCCTCCACCTTGGCCACGCCGTCACCGATCTCCCGGATCACGCCCACGGACTGCCGGGCCGCCGCCGCTTTGGCTCCGGCGATCTCGGCTTCGATTTCGCGTAACAAGTCAGCCATGTCGTCCCAGCCTCATTCCGGATTCACAGGCGCGCTTCGAGCGCGGCCAGCCTCGCGAGCACGCTGGCGTCGTACACGTCGCTGCCGACTCGGATGCGCATCCCGCCGATAAGTCGCGGACTGACCTCGAACGCCGTCTCGAGCCCTTGACCGTAGGCACGGGCGAGGCTGGCCTGGACGTCGATCCGCAGGTCGTCGGGGAGCGGCGTGGCGGCCTCGACGATCGCGCGGTGCGCGTCGCGATCGAGCCGCACCAGTCTCAACAGGTCCGCGAGAATCGCGAGCGTGCCACGGCGGCCGGAGCCGGCAATCCGCCGCGCCACCAGCTGGACCCGCGCCGCGTCCAGCCGGCCATCGACGCGACATAGCCGGAACAGTTGTCGCGCGGTTCGCCTCGTTTTCCTGGTCGCCTTCATCCACAGCTCCGTCTCATCGCGGGCTAGTGCGTCAGTTGCCTGGCCGTCTCTTCGGCGAGGCGGCGCTGATCGTCGGCTGTCAGGATCTTGCCGGTGACCGACGCCGCGGTCTGCACGACGAGGCGCCCGACCTCGCGCCTGAGTTCGGCGAGCATCCTGGCGCGGTCCCGCTCCGCGGTGTCATGGGCGCGCACGACAATCTGTTCGGCGGCCGCGATCGCCTTCTGCGTCTCTTCGGCCTGCACGCGAGCGGCCGCGGCGCGGGCCTCGTCGATCAACTGCTTGCCGTCCGCGCCGGCCCGCGTCAGGATGTCCTGGCGCTCGATCTCGATCCGCGCCAGCGCCGTCCTGATCTTCTCGGCGTTGGCCAGACCGGCCGCAATCTGCTCCCGTCGCGCCTCGAGGATCCGGAGAATCGGTTTGTAGGCGAGGGTGTACAGCACAGCGCACACGATTCCGAAACTGATCATCTGGGCGCCCAGGTGAGTCCAGTCCACCCCGAACGCGCGGGCGACTCTCTCGACCTGTCCGCCACTCTCCGCTGTGACCTGCAGTGCTAGAGCCAGCATGATCGCGAACCCGTTTCGTCCGGGCGCGGCACGCCCGCAGCGCCCGAAACACTCTGCTTATCGCACGAGGAAGAGCGCGTAGAAGACGATCGCCTCAGCGAACGCAATGGCCAGAATCGCCTGGACCATGATCTTCGTGGACGCTCCAGGATTGCGCCCGACGGCGCTCGAGGCGCCCATGCCGATCAGCCCGACTCCGATTGCGGCGCCCAGCGCTGCGAGGCCGACGTGCAAGCTTCCGATCATCTGCGTGTCCTTTCTGCATGTCGCCGGCCATTGACACGGCTCATGGTCATTCAGTTCCCAACGCGACGTGCGCACCGCCGGTCGCCGCAGGCCCAGCTTCTTCGTGGTGACAGATCAGGAGCGTGAAGACGGCGGTCAACAGCATGAAGACCATCGCCTGCACCAGACCGACCAGCAGCTCCATGAAATAGAAGGGAATCGGCAGCAGCCAGCCCAGCCCCGGTACGATCCTCGCCATGGTTTCCAGCATGTTCTCGCCGGCGAATACGTTGCCGTACAGCCGGAAACTCAGCGACACCGGACGGAACAGGATCGAGACGATCTCGAGGCAGCCGGCCGCGAAGAACACCACGATCATCAGCAGCTTGAGCAGTCCAGTTGTGTCGCCCTTGGGCGCAAAGAGCTCCTTGGCCATCCCGCGAACACCGACTTCCTGCAGCGCCCAGACAATCCAGAACGCGAAGAACAACAGCGCCATGGCCAGCGTCATGTTGAGGTCGGCGTTGGCTCCACGAAACAGCGGCCGATCGATCGTGAAGCCCTCGGCGGTCTGGTGGCCCCATCCGATCGTGCCGACGCCGGGCAGGAGGCCGACCCAGTTGGTGGCGAGAATGAAAATGAAGATGGTCCCGAAGAACCAGAACGTCCGCTCGACCAGGTGCCGGCCGATGATGCTTTCCAACAGCCCGTAGAGACTCTCGACGAGCCATTCCAGGAAGTTCTGTGCGCCCCCCGGCACCTCTGTCATCTTCCTGGTCGCCAGCTGTGCGAAGACGATGAGACCCAACGCCACGATCCAGGTGACGATCATGGAGTTCGTGATCGGCAAGCCGAAAGGTCGCGCGATCTCCACCGCCATCTGCGGGAGGCCGTGTTCCACCGGCTCGGCGAGACTCCGAGCGGCAAAGTCGAGAGCGTGCATCACAATCCGATGCGCGTGAGCACAGTCCGTACCACAGGACGAGCCGTCCGCCGACGTCCGTCGAGCGCGGCCCAAGCGCCCGCGCACGCAGTGGCGCGCTGTTGGTCCGCCTTCGATGGGCATTGGGAAGCCCGGCATTCTGGATGTTCTCCGCGATGCCGGAGGCACGAACGGCGCCGGATCGACGCCGAGCCCGACTGCGACTCGAAACGGCCGTCCTCGTCGTGAGTGCCAGATCGGGCCGGCCTCGGCACGGCTACTGCACTTCAGGGGCTCGATTGCGTCGAGGATCTCGACGGCGAGACGACCGACGTATGACCGCGGGCGATACGTGTGTACGGCTTGTGGAGATTGGCCATGAAGCGGGCGAAGTACGAAAGAGAGCTGAAGAAACTGCAGGTTCGGCTGTGCCACCTTCAGCGATGGGTTAAAGAGAACGGCCTGCGCGTCATTGTCGTCTTCGAAGGGCGCGACGGCGCCGGGAAGGGCGGCACGATTCGCGCGATCACCGAACGCCTCAGCCCTCGCGTCTTCAAGGTCGTCGCGCTGCCGGCTCCCTCCGATCGCGAGAAGTCACAGGCGTACATGCAGCGTTACATGCAGTACTTCCCCGCGGCTGGCGAAGTGGTCATCTTCGATCGAAGCTGGTACAACCGCGCGGGCGTCGAAGTAGTGATGGGCTTCAGCACGCCGAAAGAGCAGAAGCGCTTCCTGGATACGTGCCCCCAGGTGGAGAAGTTCATCATCGAGGGGGGCGCGATCCTGATCAAGCTGTGGATGGAAGTGGGGAACGCGGAGCAGAAGCGGCGCTTCGAGGCCCGCGTCAGCGATCCGCTCCGGCAGTGGAAGCTGAGTCCGATGGACCTGCCCTCCCGGAAACGCTGGTACGACTATTCCCGCGCGCGTGACGCCATGTTCAAGAAGACCGATACGCGCTTCGCGCCGTGGCACATCGTCCGGTCGGATGACAAGCGGACGGCGCGCCTGAACACGATCGCTCATCTGCTTTCAGTGATTCCACACAAGAAACTGCCCGCGACAAAGGTGAAGCTGCCGAACCGCTCGTCGAAGGGTGCGTACGACGACGATGCGTCGATCGCGCGCCGGCGCTTCGTGCGCCAACGGTACTGAGATGCGATCGTGCCGGCTGGTTCTGAGAACCGTGTCACGCGAGCTGACGGCCATCCGGATCTGCCGCACGTGTAACGCCGCACAGCAGCTTTATGGCGAATGGAGAAACGCCGGACCGCCGGCGGGACTTTATGCCAGGACGTTCAGGAGCGATCCGGACCGCGAGAACGGACGCTTCTCGCCCGCGGGGCGCTCGCAGAAGCGCAATTCGCTGGGTGGCCTGTTGGCACATGCCGCGGAGGAAGGCCGAGTGGTTGGTCGCGCTGGCCCGCAGTCGTCGCCTTTCATGGGTAATGAACCAAGATCCTGACCGCCGAAGGGACCGCAGTGTTCGAAGGAGCCCGGACTGGTAAGCCGGAGCGCATCCTGGATCCGATCGCCCGCGTGTCCGAGATCCTCTTCGGGCTGATCATGGCGCTGACATTTACGGGAACACTCAGCGCGGCGACCGCGGGCCGCGCGGACGTTCGTGAGCTGCTCATCGGGATGATCGGAGGCAATATCGCGTGGGGGCTCGTCGACGCCGTCATGTTTCTCATGAGCTCGCTGACCGAGCGCGGCCACGAACGGCTCACCGTCGATGCGGTGCGCAGTTCGGGCACTCCCGAGGAGGCGCATCGCGTCATCGAAGGCGCCGTGTCTCCCATCTTCGCGTCGATCCTGACGAAGGACGACCTTGAACGAGTGCGCCGGGGATTGCTGCTCGTGGCGGATCTGCCGCCGAACACGGCACCGACGAGAGAGGACTGGCTCGGGGCACTTGGCGTGTTTCTCCTCGTGTTTCTCTCGACGTTCCCGGTGGTGATTCCGTTCCTCCTGTTCAGCAACGTCCTTCTGGCGATTCGCGCCTCCAACCTGGTCGCCCTTGTGATGATGTTCGTCGCCGGATACTGGCTGGCGCGGCATGGCGGGTACCATCCGCTGCGAGCCGGCCTGAGCGTCGTGCTCCTGGGCGTACTGCTCGTCGGAATCGCGATCGCGCTGGGGGGCTGACGTCGTTCATCACGTCCCTTCTCGTGGCGGTCACACGGCGATCAGAAGTGGTATCCGAGGTAGACCATGCCGTAGGCGAAGTTCTTGGTACGACCCGTCGCTTGCTGAAGGGCCCTGCCCGGATCGGCGAACGCACCAATCACGCTGACGGTGAAATTGGCGTTCAGCTTCCAGTCCACGTACGCATCAATCTCGAGCGCCGCGTCCGTCGCCGTCACCTCGGGTCCGACCGACCGCGGTTGATCGAAGCTGAACTTGTAGAACAGCAATCCGCCGTCAACCGCGTCGCTCGGAGAGAGTTGCAGGCGCACGAGATGCGATTTCAGGTTCGAATTGGACAGGAAATACTCGCCGGCGATCTCACCCTGCCACCACGTGCCCCACTCGTAGAAACCTTGGAACAGCGGATCGAAGGATTCGTTGCGCGCGGTGCCGGGGTCATCGCCCTGGAAGAACGCATAGCGGTATGACAGCTTCGGGGTCCACGTCACCCCGGCCAGTTGGTATGCGCCCTGGAGCGTCCACGCGTTCGAGTCGAGCGCCTCACCGTTGCGCTCAGCCGCGTACTCGAACTCAAAGGAGAGATCGGGCATGCGCGGAACCGGCGCCGTGTAGGCCCGCAGGTTGAGGACGTTCAGTCCGTCACGGCCAGGCTTCAGCCGGGCGTCGGCGAACCACTTCATATAAGTCGCGCCGAGCGTCGTCGCGTCGCCGATGCGGTACTCGTAGTTGACGCCCCACAGGCGACTCCCGCTGTCGCTTTCCGGGAGCTCGTCTTTGTCGAGATAGAAGGCTTCAACCGTGTGCGCGCCAGGCGCGAATCGGCCGATCGCTGCGAACGCGAACGCCTTCCGCGCGTTCGTCCAGTAGCCGCCGCGGCTGCCACCGTCGGCGGCGCCGTCGTAGAGCAGAAAGCCATGACCGAGCTGGTATGGGGAGCGTCCGATTCTGAAGTCGATGGCATTGTCGCCGATCGACAGCCACTTCCCAGATCGCCATCCGACATACAGGTCCTCAGGTCCGAACGATGAGACGTCCTGGCCGAAGGTCGCCGGTACCGAACCGTAGGTGCGCTCGCCAACGGCGCTCACCTTGCCGTACAGCTCGCTCGACGAGGCCAGCGTGTAGCTCGCCGACAGCGCCGGCGTGACATAGCCCTCGAACCACTGATCACTCAGATTTTCGTGAACGCCCGGCTCCTTGGGGTTCTCGAAGAGCGAGTTGGCGAATCCGAAGGTGCCCCATCCCGCGTCGAAGTTGAACGTCCACTTGACTCGCGATGGCAGCCCCGTCGGGCGCTCCTGCGCGTTCTCATCGGGCTTCTCTTGCGGGGTGTCCTGGGCGCGTGCGCTTGCTGGTGTCAGGAAGCCGCAGGTGATCACCGAAATCAACAGGACCCGTCGCATCGAGACGCCTTGCGATGGTTCGAGTGTGCGCTACCGAACCTGGTGCCAGGAAGCGTCTGGGTTGTAAGAAATCAGGGCGGTGGCTTTGGCGTCGGTTTCGGCTCCCAGGTCTGTCTCGTGAATCATGCCGTCCTGATTGACGGCAAAGGTCATGATGCCGGTGGCGTCGTACTGCGCTGGCCACGCGACGAGCGCGAACCCGGCCGACATCTCGCCGTTGACGATGTAGGACTTGGCTCCGCCTGGTGCGGCAGATCCCTGCGCAGTCAGGATCCTGAAGTAGTAGCCGTGAAAGGGCGTGGGATGCGCCCGATCGGTCCCGAGCTGCCGGCCTTCCTCCGACGCCAGCGCCACCAGGTCGCCAAGGGGACTCCGTGGCTGGCCCTGCGCGGCCGGCCAATACAGTCCGTTCTGCTTGCCCGGATCGCTGCGAAGGGTGGTCGCAAAGAGGCCCTCGGGCTTTCCATCGTGTCCCTGTTGCGCGAAGCGGTGCTGCGCCGCGACATAGGCACGGCAGATCCCAATCACCGCCAGCTCGTTGCGACCGATCCGGCGCGCGAGCACTTCTTCCTTCCCCGCAGCGGAGTCGAATCGCCAACTCTTCGCACGCTTCACGAGAGGGACCGGGAACGGCCATCCCTCGTTGCCGACGATGAGCACCTTGCGGTTGGTCCCCTGATCCAGCAGGCGCCACCCTTCGGCGACGGCGACCATGAAGACCTCGCGATTCCTGCGCGCGGTGGCCGGATCAGACGATGCAATCAACTCCTGTCCCTCCGAGCCGAAGATGGCAAGGAGTTCGTCCATGTTCCCCGCTTTCACAGCCTCGTTCAGTCCGCGTACGGCATCTTCCGGCGTTGCGAACGTTCGCTGGGCGGGGCCCTGTGCCGCAAAGATGAAGGAAGGCGCCGTGAGTGCCGTGCAGATCAGCGTCACTGCGATCAGGGAACAAACCGCGCCGCCTCGGGAGTTGTGAGTGCGATCCAACATCGTCACCGTCGCCTCCCTCCCCCGCTTCTGGAGCGCGAACTGCTTCGGCTGCTCTGTCCTCGCGTACTGGCCGCGCGTTCCGACTTCCCGCTCGAGTAGCCTGAGAATGCGTCCGAGCGGGTACCGCTTCGTTCCTGCGTCGCCGTCCGCTCCTTATCCTGGCTTGGACTATAGCCGCGGGATTCATACGAGCCGGAGCCTCTGGTGCCGGTCGACGCCGTCTGCCCCGTGGTGCCTCGCTGCGCCTGCGATTCGGGGCGGTTTTCCTGCCGCGTCCCCTGTCGCTCGGTGCGCTGCTCCTGTTGCGTGCGCGCGCGGTCCCCTCGCTCCTCGGCGAGATCTTCACGATTGTCCTGCCAGTCCTCTCGCGCGTCCTCGCGGTGGTCGTAATAGTCGTCCCATGCGTCGTTGTACATGTAGGCCCCGCCGTGCCATCCGTAAGGGCCGTAGTAGTAGTTGTTGTTGACCGCCGCGCCAATCGCGACGCCCGCCGTGAAGCCAATCACACCCGCGACGGCCGCATCCGCGCTGCTGTCGCTTGGGACGACCACTGTCGTCGTGGTGGGCTGGACGTAGACCGTCTGCGCGTTGTATTGCGGCACGTACACGACCTGCGGGTTCGCCGGCTCGATGACGATCACCTGCTGACCGGTCGACGTCGTCTGCGTTTCGACTTCCTGCTGCGACGTGCTCTTGAGGGTCCCGGCATCGTGCGCCTGTTTTCTCAAGCGCTGGATGCTCGCGAACACCGCCGTCCGATCGGCGGTGAAGGCCTGACCGAGCCGAGTCGTCGACTCCAGCTGGCTGGCCATCTGATTCACGATCTGCGGAAACAGGGCCAGAGCCACGAAGCTCGGCTCGAAGTTGTCCTTCACGGCGGCATCCTGCAGGTCGGTGCCTTTCAGGGTCGGGTGGCTCTTCAAGAACTGGTCGAGCGACTTCACGCCGGCGGGATCCGTTGCGCACAGTAGCATCTGCGCCAGAAGCTGATCCGGATAGAGGGCGATGGGAGCGAGCAGGCCATCGAGGTCGGCCGCAGTCGGGGTCTGACCGGACGAGGCGGCAGCGGTTTGCCTTTCGGGTCGGGCCTGCACGACCACTCCGTGCCGAACGGCCAGACCGATCCCTGCCAGGAGCAGAGCCACGCTGACGAGGGTGAGCTTCCGCATGTTCACACCGGCGGTTGTCCTGTGCTTCGTAGCAGCCTGCGTACCGCGCGGCGTGGCTCGTGGGGCAAAATCGAGAGGCGTATCAATTCAAGGGTTTAGCAGTTTCTCGCGCGCGGCCATCGTGACAGCGACTCCATCAGGCCGGAGCTTCTCCCGAATGCTGGAGACCTGGCGGTGTCACTCTTGAACGCGCGGAGGGGCGCTGATGGAGCTGCTAATCCATGTCATGGCGTCGTCCAGAGCCTGCATCAGGGCCGCCTGTCCACCGCCAAAGCTGTGATTCTTCGAGTCGACCTCGTACAGTCGGCGAACCGGCGTGTCCGGCCCGAGGAGGCGGCGCGATTCGGAAGAACGCACGTAGCTGTCGTTGGTCGACTGGATAACTGCCAGGCGCATCGAGCCCAGGCGCTGGAGCGACGGATAAGTCTGGAGCCGACCCTTCTCGTCAGTCTTGACGCCCGGGAGCGCTGCTGCGCTGTCCGGAATGGTGAGGTCGTCGAATTCTCGCGTCAGCGCAATGGCGACAGCTCCGGCGATTCCGGCCTTCAAGGCCGGATCGCCCGCGGCCGCGACGACGACGTTCGCGCCGCGGGACATGCCCGTGATGACGATTGGCGTCTGTTCGGCGAGCCCCAGCGCCTGCTTGGCCTGCGCGACGATCGAGGCAAGCCGATCCCTGGCGTCAGCGTAGTTGGGCTCCCCTTTGGCAACGTCGGCGATGCCCTTGAACGCTTCAGGTGAACTGAACCCGGCGACCCAGTAGTTCCGCTCCGCAAGGTGCCGCAGCAGGTCTTTGCTGACACCGCGCAATCCGCCGTCGCCGCTCGCGAACACCACTACGAACGGTGGCGCCCCGGTACCCGTCGGCGTGGCGAGAGTCAGCTTCACATCTCGTGTTCCGACGCGGATGGTTTTCTGGATCGTTTCCGGCTTAGCGGGTTTGGCACCCAGGTTACCGGTGAAGGCGGTGAGAACGCAGAGGTAGCAAGCCCCCGAAGTAATGTACCTGGCCAGCGATGCGTGAGGGGAAGAGGTCATGAGACCCTCTGTTGACATCAAAGAGCAAGCGGTGTGCCCGGTCGATCAGTTGCTCCAATCCGCGAACGTCCGCTAGCGGGCTCGCGTTCGAAAGATGCGTTGCACCCCGCTCACGACCACCAGCACCAGACCGCCGGCCGCGATTCCCACCAGCGCGTCAGCAAGAAACGTCACTGGCCAGGAGAGCGCGCCGCTCGCTGCCGCGGCGTGCTCGACGGCGTGATGCAGCGGCGTTATGCCGTGCAGGAGTATGCCGCCGCCTACCAGGAACATCGCCGCAGTGCCCGCGATGGTGAGGCCCTTCATGAGCCACGGCGCGGACGCGACCACGGCGATGCCCAGGCCGCGCAGCATGCGAGCAGCTGTCGTGTCGCCGGTCGTCCGACTCAGAAACAGGCCGCCGTCGTCGAGCTTGACAATAACCGCAACGAGGCCGTAGACGCCCACCGTCATGATGATAGCGACGCCGATCAGCACGGACACCTGGGTGATGAAGGGCGAGGCAGCGACGGTGCCGAGAGTGATGACGATGATCTCGGCCGAAAGAATGAAGTCGGTGCGCACGGCGCCCTTGATCTTCTCTTTCTCCATCACCACGAGATCGCGCGCGGGGTCGGCGAGGGCCCGCCCGAGCGCCGCGTGATCTCCGTCGTCCTCGTTCTTGCCGTGTACGAGCCTGTGCGCGACCTTCTCGAAGCCCTCGTAGCACAGGAACGCGCCGCCGATCATGAGGAGCGCCAGCACTGCCCACGGCGCCACCGCGCTGATCGCCAGCGCCGCGGGCACGAGAATGACCTTGTTGACGAGCGATCCTTTGGCCACCTCCCAGACCACGGGCAGTTCGCGATCGACCTTCACGCCGGCGACCTGCCGTGCGTTCAACGCGAGATCGTCGCCAATCACCCCGGCAGTCTTCTTGGTAGCGACTTTGGTGAGCAGCGCCACGTCGTCCAGCACCGAAGCGATGTCGTCGATCAGCGCAAGAAGACTAGATGCCATCCACGATTGCCGACCCTGCTACTTTTTCACGCCGGGTGCCGCCCCGGTCCCGACCGGTTCGCCGCTCTTGTGCATGGCTGCCTCATACGCCTGCCGGTAGCCGCGCGCAATGGCGCGCATCGCCCGGCCGATGTCGTCGTAGACGTGATCATCCAGGTTCGCGAACGAGATGCGCACTGACCAGTCCGGGGCCGCAAAGCCGCTGCCGTTCAGCAGCACGATCCCGTGGTCCTCGGCCAGACGGAACACGATGTCGAGCGGATGCACGTTCTCCTTCATCCACTTGACCATCTCGTCGCCCATGTACTTGCGGGCAAAGAACTCGAAATCGATCAGGCCGTAGTAGTAGTCGAAGTACTCGCCCGTGCTGACTTCGATGTCCAACCCCTCGATCGTCGCCGCGACCCGTTTCTTGACGATGCCGATGCAGGCTTTCTGATAGGCCTTCTTTGCGTCCATCAGCTCGGCCACGGAGAACAACGACATCATGACCTGCTGCGGAAGCGACAGGCCCGCCGTGTGATTCAGCGCGACGTCACGGCTGTCCGCAACGATGCGGTCGATGAATGCGAGCTTGCGCGGCTCGAGGACGAGCCCGCCGTACCGCTTGTCCAACAGCTTTTTGATCGGCTCGGGATGCTTCGCGATCATTTCATCGATGAGATTGTCCTCGTGGATCGCGATCGTACCCAGGCGCCAGCCGGTGCAGCCGAAGTACTTGCTGTACGAATAGACGCCGATGGTGTTTTTCGGGAACGCCCCCATCAGCGAACGGAAGCCCGGTACAAACGTGCCGTAGACGTCATCCGTGAGGAGGATGAGATCCGGCCGTTTCTTGAGCACGGCTCCGATCTTCTCGATCGTGTCGGGTGAAAGCGCCACCGCGAACGGGTTGCCCGGGTTGACGATGAAGAACGCCTTGATCTTCGGATCGAGGAGCTTGTTGAGCTCTACATCCGGGTACTGAAACTTGTTCTCCTGCGTCGCGTGCACCTCGACGTAATGGAGGTCGTAGTCCTCCAGATGCGCCATCTCCAGGTACGGGGTGAAGATCGGCACGCCGAGCGCGATTGTGTCGCCGGGATTGAGAATCCGGTTGCTCTTCAGCGACTTGAAGATGTAGCACATGGCGGCGGTGCCGCCCTCGACCGCGTAGAGCTTGAACGTGCCTTTCGGCCGCGGGGTTCCACACATCGCCCACTGCAGGTACTCCTGGACGATCTGTTCGTTGTGCACCAGCATGCGGTCCGGTACCGGGTAATGGTCACCGATGATGGAGTCCACGAGTTCGTGCACGAACTTGTCGGGGTCGAAGCCGAATTTCTTCACGACATACGGCACCATCGCCTCTAGTAAGGATGCACCCGGCATATCGACGTGTTTCTTCAGCCAGGCTTCGAGCCGGCCGGCAATGCCCGGTGCCTTGGGCATGCCGCCCACGCCTGGTGGCAGGTCGAGCACGCGCTTGCTCTCAGTGACCGCAAACTGCCCGAGCAGGAAGAACGCCTCGCGCGGCTCGGTCGCCACCCAGTTCGGGTTGCCGCGACCGGCGTTCAGGTACGACAGGGACGATTCCTGCGCGGCCTTCGATGCCACCTTGGCGACGAAGTCCTTGATCTCGAAGGGGCCCAGCTTCTGGTCCTGTTTGAGTGTCAAAACATCCATGGATTGTTCCTCGTAAGGTGTGCGAGTTACGCCAGCAGCATGATGACGACCATGCCCCAAATCGTAAGAAGCGTGTTGCCGACAGCGTAGGTGACGGTGTAGCCGAGCGCTGGGACCTGGCTCTTGGCCTGATCGACGACCAGGCCGAGCGATGCCGTCGTCGTGCGAGCTCCGGAGACGATGCCGAGCGTCAGCGCGTCATGGAAGCGGAACACGTATTTGGCGACGAACATCCCGAGAATCAGGGGTACCGTGGTCGCGAGGGCGCCCCACAAGAATAAGCCGACGCCCTGTGTCTTCAGGCCGTTGATGAAACCCGGGCCAGCGGAGATGCCGACGATGGCGATGAAGATGTTGAGGCCGACCGAGTTCATGAACCAGACGGTAGGCGTCGGGATACGCCCGAAGGTCGGGCGTACCTGATCGCAGCCATCCACCCACAATTCCCGCGATGAGCGCGCCCCCGGCAGTGGACAGCGTCAGGGGCACTCCGCTCACCTTGAACACCAGCGAGCCGATGAGCGCGCCCATCACGATCCATGCGCCGATGAACGCGACGTCGGCCACGTCGGTCGCACGATCTGCGACGCCCAGCAGTTTGGTCGCGGCGTTCGTGTCCTGCGAACGGCCGACGATCGTCAAGATGTCCCCGGCCTGGACCGTGGTGTTCGCCAAGATGGGGATCGAGGTGGCGGTCGCGCCCCTCGTGATTTTCCTTAGGAAGACCCCTCGCGTCTCCGGCATCTGGGCCAGTTCGGCGAGCGTCTTGCCGTCGACCGCCTTGTTGCTCACGTAGACGTCCACACCCCCGACCGGCACGGCCAGCAGCTCCGGATCCTCGACCTCGGTCGCGTTCGCCCCGAGCACCGACACGATCACGTCGCGGGCGCCCGCGACCGCCACGACGTCGCCCTCATGCAGAACGGTGTCCGCGGTCGCCTCCTCGATCGCCCCGTGGCGGCGGATACGCAGAACGAACAGGCGTGCGTCGGGAGCCTTGATGACCTGCACGCCAGCGCCAGCGGTCTTCGCGTCCAGGCGCATCTGAGGCAACAGCGCCTCGGCCTCGACGACCCGCAGTCCAGCGGCCTTCCCGCCCGGCTGTACGCGAAACGCCCGCACTTCCCAACGCCGCCAGGCCGATCCGGCCCCACCCAGTTCTTTGGTACCGCCCTGCTTCTCCTCGTAGTCCTTGCAGGCCGCGACGAGATCGATGCCGAGCAACTTGGGCCCGAGGACGGCGATCACGATCGCCGAGCCCATGGTGCCGAACATGTAGGTCACGGCGTAAGCGACCGGCATCGAGTCGATCAGGGCCTTGGCTTGATCAGCGGCCAGCCCCAGCCGGTTGATGGCGTCGGTCGAGAGGCCCATCGCGGCCGAGATCGTCTGCGACCCCGAGTAGAACCCGGCGGCGTAGCCGAGATCGTAGCCGGCGAACTTCACAATCCCGACGGGGACCAGCAGGCAGAACGCGCATTGGACCACAGAGAAGAGAGCCTGCGGCAGACCGTCCCTGGCGACGCCGCGGACAAACTGCGGCCCGACGGCATAGCCGACGGCGAACAGGAACATCAGGAAGACCGTCGCCTTGAGGGGCTGCGAGATGGTGATCCCAATCTGCCCGATCAGGACGCCGGCCAGCAGGGTGGCGGTGACGGCCCCCAAGCCGATGCCCTTGTAAGTGAACTTCCCAAAGTAATACCCGATGGCGAGCGTGAGAAAGATCGCTATCTCCGGGTATTGACGCAGCGTCGCAAAGAACCAGGTAATCATGGGATTTGCTCCGTTTGCCGTGTCTTCGATGAAGTGGTGGACGCCTTCTTCGGCTGGCCTTCCAGCACCGCAGGACTAATGAGCTTGAGCCCCAGATTGGCGTCGTAGCCGTGGATCTCCTTCACGTCCAGCTTGCGCATGAACTCGATGGTGTCGGCCTTGATGACCTGCCCGGGCACCATGATGGGGAAACCTGGCGGGTAGGGGATCACGAAGTGGGCCGAGACGAGCGGCGGTCCGGACAATAGCCGTTTGTCGATCTCGGGGCTCATCAGCTTCACGTGCTCGCATCCGTCGTCGTCGTACGCCATATAGAACGCCGCACGCATATCGCCTTCGAGCGTCGTGCCCTGCGGTTCGTCGCGGAAACGATCGTGGAAGTGGCTGAAGTTCGGCAGGTCCGGCACCTCCTCGATCAGCGACTTGACGCGCGCGGCGAACGCCCTGCGCGCCTCCTCACCGCCGCTCTTGAGTCGCTCCTCGATCTCCTTGGAGACTTCGACCAGCACCTTGAGCAGATTCGCCACGTCGCTGCGCGTGTTGTTGATGTTGGTTTGCAGCAGGATCGAGTTACGCGACGTCTTATTGAGTTGGATTTCGTACTCGGCTGCGAGCAGGTTCTTGAACTGTGTGCCGTCGTAGCCTGCGGTCCCGCACAGCAGCGAGAGCCGAGTGGGGTCCAGGATGAACTCGTCCTCGCGGAACGCGCGCGCCGCATCCGCCCAGGTGACGCCGTCGGCGATGTAGCTCTTGAGGCCGGACGGCCGGAACTCGGCCGGCACCATGTGCTCCACGTCCAGAACCCGGAAGTACTTCGACACCAGCGGATGCGTGTTCACCGCGATGCGAATCTCGATCGCGAGCTGGATGGCCTGCATGACCAGGCCGTAGCCTTCCAGCTCCATCTGGCGGCGCGCCAGGTCGAGCGAGGCGATGATCTGCTGGTTGGGCGAGGTCGAGGCGTGCGTGAACACCGCCTCCTTGAAGGCCTGCTCGTGGAGGTGGTAATCCTCGTCCGCTACCAACACCATCGAGCCCTGCCGCAGCGAGGACATCGACTTGTGCGTCGAGTTGGTCTGGTAGATGCGCAGCTTGGCCTTGCGGGGATCGGGAATGAGCCGGGTGTCGAGCACGCGTGCGTCCTTGGGATCGAGGTCCGCGCCGAGCTTCTTCTCCTGCGCGAGGTACCGCTCCAGGTACGCCGGGTCGGCGAAGGCTTCCTTCAGATCCGCGCGCGCGCCCATTGCCGTGCGCGGCCGATAGAGCGGCGAGAAGCGGGCGAAGCCGAACCAGGCCTCGTCCCAGAGGAAGATCAGGTCGGATTTGATCGCCAGACACTCTTCCATCACGCGTCGCACGTCGTAGACATGACCGTCGAATGTGCAGTTGGTCAGGGTGACGGTCTTCACCTTGTCAAGACGGCCCGCGGCCTTCAGGTCGAGCAACGCCTTCTTGAGGCTGCGCACCGGCACGGCGCCGTACATCGAGTAGGCGACCATCGGGAACGCTTCCACGTAGTACGGCTGCGCCCCCGCCAGCACCATCCCGTAGTGGTGCGACTTGTGGCAGTTGCGATCGGCGATCACGATGTCGCCCGGCTTGAGCAGCGCCTGGTGGACCATCTTGTTGGAGGTCGAGGTGCCGTTGGTCACGAAGAACACGCGGTCGGCGCCGAACGCGCGTGCCGCCGCGTCCTGGGCCTTCTTGATGTTGCCCGTGGGCTCGAGCAGGCTGTCGAGGCCGCCGGAGGTCGCCGACGATTCCGCGAGGAACAGGTTGGCCCCGTAGAACTCGCCCATGTCGCGGATCCAGTTCGACTTGAAGATCGACTTGCCCCGCGCGACCGGCAGCGCGTGGAACGTCCCGACCGGCTTCTGCGCGTACTTCTTCAGGTTGTCGAAGAACGGCGTCACGGTGCGCTCGGCCACGCCCGAAAGGATCGAGAGGTGGATCTCGAGCGGTTCCTCGACTTCGTAGAAGATGCGGCGGATGCCCGCGGCTGCCGGATCCGAGAATCATCGCCTCGGGTTTCTTGTCAGCGAGCACCACGATGTCGAGCTCCGGCCGGAAGCGCTTCACGATCGACGCGAGCAGCAGCGCATAGTCGCCCGACGAGCAATCCGCCGAGTCGATCGACAGCCGGGACGCCAGGACCTGTTTCAGCAGCGGAACGTCGCGCGACGACGCGTAGGGAAAGCCCTGGTAGATCACCACCGTCTCGAGGTTGGTGTTGAGGATGACACCGAGCGCCGCGTCTTCGAGCGAGCCGACGAACACGGGCTCGTAAACGAACTCGTCCTGCGGGCGGCGCAGCTTCCGCATCTGCTGGACGTGTGCGGGCCAGCGCGAGGGCGGCGTCGGCGTGACGAAGAGGACCTCGAAGTATGGCTTCGCGGCCGTCTCCCCCACCGCGGTCGGCATCACGCGCTCCGACGCAGACGAGTCGTCCTCCGCCTCCCACTCGCCGGCATCGCTGCGATAGCTTTGCGACATCAGCGCCGACGAGACGCGCTGCACCAGCCGCGCCGTGCCCAGCGCGTCCCCGCCGGCCACGCGGTCCTTGATGGCGTTCAAGATGCGAGCGCCCGGATAGGCTTGGAAGTCCTCCACAGGCGAGACCGCGTTGAGCGCGTCGTGACACGCAGCCTGCAGGCGCGCCTCGCCGCGGCTGGCTGAACTCGCGGCCCACGCCTGCGACGCGCGGCTCAGATCACGCCAGAGATCGAGACGCGCGGCAACCGCCGAGAAAAAGTTTTCGATCCTGGGTGCTTGTGTCTTAACCATCGAAGGCTCCTATCTGTGAGAACGGGTGGTCACCTGGCGTATCAAGAGAAGAGCCATGGGGCTCTTGCGAGCAGGAAAACGAGGACACAGAAGAGCGCCGCCCATGCGATCGCCGCTACGGGAGGTTGAAGCGCACAGCAAATTGAAGCCGATTGGCGCTCCCGACCTGGCCGCCGAAGACCTCGCGCCGGCCGTAGAGATACTCGACGCCGGTCCATGCGCGGTCCGGCAGAAACCAGTAGAGGAAATTGATGGCCACGTAGTCGAGTTGCTTGTTGTGATCCGCCGCGTAGTAGGTTCTCGACGGCGAATAGGCTTCGCTAAAAACGGCGTTCGACGAGAACCTGGGGGACCAGTAGTGCTCGTAGCCCCCCAACCACGCGAAGAGCCCGACCGGCTGCAGCCGGCCGTTCTCGTCTGGCACGGCGGTCACGCCGCCGCGGTAGCGGCCGACGCCCTCGCCGAAAGTGATCTGCGTGTAGGCGGAATCGCGCCCGCCCGTTTTCAGCTTGGCCGAGACCAGTCCGCCCCGGAGCGTCACGTCGTCCGGCTCGCCCTGCGTCGGCCGGAAGCGAGCCCGGCCCAGGAAGGCCGCGGCGAACACGTGACCTCGTTTGCCCTCGAAGCGGAAGCGCGTCACCAGGTCGGGCAACGGGTACTCGGCGTTGCCGGGTATGTTCGCCGGCACCTCGATTGCCGATTTGTTGTCCTCAACCGCCACTGCCCACGACGCCCGTGCGCCCAGTTTCCACGTATAGCGCACCTGCGTCTGCCGGATCGAAGGGAAGGCCATCGGCGACTCGAAGTCGATGGTGTTGGGAAAGTTGTTCTCGTCCACGAACGTTGACCACGTCTGCCCGGCCAGCAGGCCACCCCAGCTCCCATACGCATGGCGCAGCCGAATGACGCCGTTGCTGCCGTAGAAGTCGCCCTCGATGTACATCTTCAGCTCTTTGCCCTCGACCGGACCGCGCACGTCGAGGAACAGACGCGTCTCCTTCGCATTGAGCTGCGAGTTGGTGCTTTCGCTCCCATCGACGGGGATCGTGCGCGGGTCGAAGAAATCCTCGGAGCCGATGGCATTGAAGTCACGGATGATGTCCAACTTGATCCGTCCTCCCGGCTTGAAGACGAACCCCCCAACCGTGAATCCGTCCTCCGCGGGGTCCTGTGCGGCTGACGGCGGTTGAGGCTCCGGCGGCTCTTCCTTCTCGGTTTTCGGTGCGGATTGTCCTCCCTCGACAGTTGTGATGGTTTGCGCGTTGGCCGAACTGATGGCGCACAGAAGAACCGCCGGCAGCCCGAGCCCTCTGAAGACGCTGTGTCGTTGCTTCATGAGTCGCTCCTGCTTCTCGTCGACTCAGCTGAGCACGATGAGTACCGGTGACCCTGAAGACGTCTCGACGGCCTTAACCTCTTGAAACATCGTGGCGTTATGGCCATCGACGCTCGACGAGTTGCGGTCTGAGCCCTCCGGCATCTCAGAGGTGCTCCGAAATGGCGGGGCGCTTTGAAGCGAGAATCGCGGGTCGGCGGCGCTACCGGGGCGTCGCGAGCGCGGCGCTCTTCGACGCGATCACGCCCATCAACGAGGTCCACGACTTCACGAACGAAGCGGCGCCCTCGGCCTGCAGCCGAGCCGCGAGAGCCTGCACATTCACACCGGCGCTGGCAAACCGCGCCAAGACGGCCTCGCAGTCCCCTCCGTTGGCCGGCAGGAGCCCTGTGAGCTCGCCGTGATCCGCGAGCGCCTTCAACGTTCTCTCGGGGATCGTGCTCACCGTGAACGGGGCGGCCAGCGCTTTGACGTACCGGACGTCAGACGCCCTGGGGTCCTTGGTTCCCGCGGCCCACAGCAGCCGCTGCGGCCGCGCTCCCGCGTTGTACGCGCGCTGCCACCGCGGCGAGCTGAGAAGCGATCGGTAGGCCTTGTAGGTCCGCTTGGCGATGGCGATGCCGAGTTGACTGCGCAGCGCATCCGGCGCGGCGTCGGTGACCGCGGAGTCCCAGCGACTGACGAACACCGAAGCCACAGAAGCCACGTCTGGTTTCAGCCCGGCGTCGATCCGCCGTTCGATGCCGCGCAGGAACGCTTCAGCGGCCCCGAAATAGTGCTCGCGCGAGAACAGCAGCGTGACGTTGACCGGGATGCCGGCGTAAACGGCCTCCTCGATCGCAGGCAGTCCTTCCGTGGTGCCGGGGATCTTGATCATCAGGTTCGGTCGACCTGCCCGTGCGGCGAAGAGCGTCTTGGCTGCCGCGATCGTCCCCGCGGTGTCGTAGGCGAGCAACGGCGACACCTCGAGCGACACCCACCCGTCCATGCCGTTGGTCCGATCGTAGATGCGCCGAAACACATCGGCGGCGCGTCTCAGATCCTCGAGCGCGACCTCGAAGAACAGCTCTTCACCCGACTTTCCCCGCGCGAGCCTCGCGGAGATGGCCGTGTCGTACGCGGAGCTGTTCCTGATCGCCTGCTCGAAGATCGCCGGGTTCGACGTGAGTCCGGTCACCGACAGGTCGTTGATGTAATGCTGGAGCGTCCCGCTCGTCAGCAGATCGCGCGTGATGCTGTCGAGCCACAGGCTCTGGCCCAGCCGATGGAGCTGTCCAGTGGCCTTCAGCACATCGCTCCGGGCCGGCTCGGCACGCGGCAGAATGAACCGGTCGACGGCGTTGGCAAAGCCCTCGTCTTCATTGGAGGTGCTGACGTGCATGGCCTGCCGTTTCACCTCCTCGCTCGCATTGCCCACCGCGATGCTCAGACCACTGCGCGTGAACATCAGCACGTCGGTGGGCTGGCCGCCGATCGTCGCGACGGCCTGCATCGGGATTTTCAGGTACCGGGCCAGCCGCTCGATGACGGCGCCCTTGTTGGCCGTAGGGTGCGTCACGTCCAGGTCGTACGCCTCTGACCGTGTGGCTGAGACCTGCGTGCCGAACGTGCTCTGAAGCTCCTTCTCACACGCAGCGACGGCCTCGCGGTCTTCGCTGACGCCGACGATCTTGACGACGCCGGTGAGAACATCGTCGAATGTGGCGACGACGGTCGGCTCGCTCTGACTCGTCGACGCCTCACGAGCAACGCGAGGGGCCTCAAGGGAACGGACGTACCAGTCGGTCGCACTGTAGATCCACACGTCCAGGCCGTGGGCCAGAATGGCCTCCACGATCGCGGGTGTCACGTAATCCGGGATCGCGCGCTCGTCGAGCACGGACAGGTCGGGCATCACGATCACACCGCCGTTGAAAGCGGCCATCGGCATCGTCAGGCGAAGCGGTTCGACCAGCATGCGCAGGCCGCGGGGTGAACGGCTGCTGCAGACCGTGAAGGCGATCCCGCGCGCCCGCAGCCGGTTCACCGCCTGAATCGCCCGCTCGGTCACCACCTTGTCCTTCGTGACGAGCGTGCCGTCGACGTCAGTCAGTACCGCGGAGACGGGGTCTGCCATCGGATCCCGGCTCTCGCCCATGATGGGCCTCCCTTTCACGTTGCCGAGCTCGCGCCGAGCCAGCGCCACGATGGGCTGACCCGCGCTGGGTGCGTTGTCGGCGGCCGTGTCGCGCACGACACACACCCGCTCGCGCTTGTGGGCAGGCGTTCAGAGAGCGACGGCGGCAGTAACGTCCGTTCGAGGAGCAGCAGCCATACCAGGCGGGGCGCCCGGACTCCAGGGGACGTAGCCTGCTCGTGGGATTCGAGTTGGAGGCAGTCGCACGACGAGCCCACCGGGCGAGGCGCCGTGCGGTTCCCCGGCATCGCGGAGGAGATCCGGAATGCCGTAGGCGCAGGAGCGGCTCGGGCGCTCTGAATCCCACACCCATCCCTCAATGACGTTCCGTTCCGCTCCGCTCAGCGGAAGATCCGGCCGACGCCCAGGTAAGTACGCCAACGCCCATCGAATCCCCACGAGCCCGCGACGATGACCGGCCCCACCAGCGTGTCCATCACCAGGCCGACAGCGCCATTGGTTCGCCAGCGCGCCTGCGAAAACTCGTCGAACGCGTCACCGTTCTCGAGCCAGCCTCCCGCGAACACGGGCCCGCCCAGGAAGTCCGGCAGCCTGTCGACGTACCGGAGATAACCACCTGTGATCGCGTAGTAGTGACTTCCTCGCAGCTCGCCAGCGGCATACGCTCCGAGCCTGAACGGCGCGCCGAGCTCGAACTTGGCGATCGGGAGGGGATCGCTGTCGAACGACGTGCCGAAGCCGCCATACATGAACACGCGATTGCGCGGACCGGCGCTCCAGAAGCGATTCGCGACCGCCGTCAGCTGTGTCAGCGACGCAGCATAGGCGATCGTCGCTCCCTGAATCGCGAGGTCCGGGCCATTGAAGATGCGCGAGAGCCGCACCTGGGACAGTATTCCCGTTGTGGGCACAACGGGGCTGTCCTGTGTGTCCAGGCGCCACTCGATTTCGGCACCGGTCTCCTCTCCCCGCAATTCTGGAAACCCTGGATTGCCAATCTCGATTGAGGCGGTCGTCCACCCCACGTGGGCACCCGCACGCAGATCGCTGCGCGCTCCGAGGTTGACGCCGACCTTCAGCCCGACACGTGTGCGAGTCTCGTCGTAGCGCGCAATCACCGCATCCCCGTCGATGAAGTTGAGTGTCACCGTGTCGACGCCCGCATACGGCGCCACGAACACCCGCGTGCGGCCAATAGGTCGGTACAACTCGGCGGCAGCGCTCGGATTGGAACCGATGGTGCCGTCAAGGCGAAGCTCCGAGCCGGAATCCGGCGACGTCGAACCCGAGATAGCGCCCGGTCGCGGTGATGCGGAAGTCGGTGGACGTCGTGTTCTCGAGGTTCACGCCCAACATCAGGAAAGGCGGCGCGTAAGCCTTGAGGCGTCCGTCGACGCGCAATCCGGGCCCGCGTGCGACGTCGCGAGTCATGCGCCAGGTCACGGTTTCATAGCGATCCAGCCCGGATGCAACGGCCAGGTCCTTCTCGAGTGCGATGACGTCCAGCGGCACGCCCACGTGCCGCGCGAGCAGGGCATTCAGCCGTTCTGCGTCGTTCGCGCCGAATCCCTCCAGCTGGATGAACGCGGGCGTCGGCAGCGTGGTCCGCCGGCGCGCCTGACGAGCGCTGCGCCACCGCTCGTAGTCCGCTTCGTTCAGGGCGAGTGGCAGCAGTTGTTCGCGCATCGACTCAGCGGCGCGGTAGCCCTCGTCGATCAGTTCGCCGGCGCGCCGCCAGTCGAGCGAACCATACTTTTCCAGCGGGACGTTGATCACGACATCGGCTGAGGCGAGCGTCCGCCGGCTCGACGCGCGCATCATCGCATCGAGCGTGTCCCCTGCCAGCCCGAGCATCGTGTAACTCACGCTTTCGCGATCCGACAGATCGCCGACGTTGACCGCCACCACGCGGTCCGCTCCCATCGCTTTCACGACGTCCGCCGGCACGTTGTTCATCGTGCCCCCGTCGATCAGCACCTGTCCGTTCGACTCGACGGGCGGAAAGATCAGCGGGAGGGACATGGTCGCGCGCATGGCGTCCGCCAGGGACCCGCGCCGGATCACGACCGGCTGCGCCGCCAGCAGGTCGACGGCCACCGCTCGAAACGGCGTCGGCAGATCGTCGAAGTCCTCGACCTCGAAGTACGGAGCGGCAATGCGGCCGAGGAGCAGTTCGACGGACTGGCCGCTATTCAGAGCGGTCGGCGGCACAATGCCGCCCTTCAGACCGAACTCCAGGCGCGACGGATATGCGCGTGCGTCGGCCTTCCGTCGGATGTTCTTGTAGGCGAACGTCGAAGCGTCGAACAGCTGATCCCAGTTCACGGCGGTGATGAACGTCTGGAGCTCCCGCGCGTCCATGCCGCTGGCGAACGCTCCACCGACCAGGCCGCCCATGCTGGTCCCGGCCGCCAGAATCGATTGGAATCCGCTGCTCCGCCAGCCAACGGATGACACCGACGTGCGCGATGCCACGCGCGCTCCCCCCGCCGAATGCAACGCCAACGGTCGGCCGCCCGATGTCCCGCACGCCGGCCGAAGGCGCACTGGCGTTGCCAGTTGTGAGAGACGCGACTTTTGGCGGGCGCCGGAGCGGCGCCGCGCACGCCGAGCAGACCGCGACAAGGGACGCCATTGCCACGGCCCGCAGCCGTCGTCTGAACAGACTCTTCACGTCAGGATTCGATCCCTGGCAGCCCGTGACAGATGTCCGTCCACGCGCGGCGAGGCGCAGAGAAAGGGCCACGGCCTGCTAGGCTCGGCGCGGGGTCTCGATTCCATCGCGGTTGCGAACCTCCGCGACGTAGTCCAGGCCGCGCGTTTCCCTGACGAAATCGAACTGGACGCAAGGTGCGTCTCGTGCCAACTCGAAGAGCTCCAGGAGCCGCGTAAACGGCCTCGAACGGACACGCCGCCGCATCGCCTCCTCGGTTGCCCACTCCTCTACGTACCGAACCGTGGATTCATCGCTCTCTTCGGTCCACACCCGACACTCGAGGCAACCCGGCTCGAGGCGCGTGGGCGAGGCCAGGAATCGCAAGGCGTGAACGAGCTGCTGTGTGCCACACGCTGGCGCCACCAGCGCGACGGCGAGGCGGACCACGCCCCGGGCAAAAGCAGCAGACGTACCAAGCGGAGGCTTGCAGCGGCGGCAGCCTTATGCGTCTGCGCCGCTTCGAGTTGTCGCTGATCGACGAGAGGGCGGCCCGAGGCAGAAGGAATGCGCGGTCCCCCGAATCGCGGAGCGAGTCCGGAATGCCGGAGTCAGCGGCGGGGGCGCTGGAGCCCCAGCTTCGCCATGCGCGTTTCGAGCGTCGTCGCTTTCAGCCCCAGGCGCTCGGCGGCGCCGCCGACGCCGCGAATCCGCCACCCGGTGCTGTCGAGGACGCCCTTGATGTGCTCTGTCTCGACGTCGGCGAGCCTGACACTGCGTTGCGTCGCGGCGGCAGAACGCTGCGGTAATGGGATCGTCAGGCGCGGGCCGTTGGCGACGATCAGCGCGCGCTCGACGACGTTGCGCAGCTCGCGGACGTTGCCCGGCCACGTATATCGCTGCAGCGTCGCGATGTTCTCTTTGGTGATCGACTCCACCCGCTTCCCGAACACCTTGGAAAAGTCCTCGACGAACCGCCACACCAACATCGGAATGTCCTCGATCCGCTCGCGCAGCGGTGGCACCCGAATCGGAAAGACGTTCAACCGATAATACAGATCTTCTCGGAACGTGTCGGCCTCAATCCGTTTCTCGAGATCCCGATGCGTGGCGGCAATGATTCTCGTGTCGACCTTGGTGGTCCTCGAGCTGCCCAGCCGTTCGATCTGCTTCTCCTCCAGCACACGCAGGAGCTTGACCTGCACGTCGGCCGGCAGGTCGCCAATCTCGTCCAGAAAGATCGTCGATCCGTCCGCAATTTCAAACCGCCCCGCCTGGCGTGACAGTGCCCCCGTATAAGCGCCCTTCTCCCGCCCGAACAGCTCGCTTTCAATCAGCGTCGCTGGGATGGCTGCGCAGTTGACGCGGACCATCGCTCGGCCCCGACGGCGGCTCTGCTCGTGAATCTGCGAAGCGAACAGCTCCTTGCCGGAGCCAGTTTCGCCAAGGAGGAGGACGGTCGCGTCAGTTTGCGCGACCTGGTGCGCTTGCTCCTGCACCCTGCGGATCGCGGCGCTCTGCCCGACAACGGCCGACGTGCCGAGCGTACTCTCGACTTCACGGCGCAGGTACACCTTCTCCGAGTGCAGCTGATCGCTGAGGCGCTTCACCTCGGCGAGCGCATGGCGGAGCGCCTCGTCGCTGTGCCGGCGGGCGAGCACGCTGGCGAACATGCTCGCCGCGAGGCCGACGCGCCGAGGAGTCTCGGGAGGCCACCTTCGCTCTCTGCGTGTGGTGGCGAAGGTCACGACTCCGACAATCCGCCGCGCCACCGACAGCGGGACCGCGACCATCGACTTCAGGCAGAAGCGAAGCAGGCTGGCGCGGTCGACCCCGTCCGGCAGCTCGTCGGGGCTCGAGAAGCACACCGACTGCCCGTTCTTGAGCTTCTCCAGCATCCACGGAAAGCTTTCCCTGGCCGACATCCGTGCGGGCAGCGATGGCACCTCAGGACGCCACCAGCCGTGGGTGGAGAGCAGATCGCCGTCATCACTGATCTGGAACAGCGTGCTCCGGTCAAGATCGAGCGCTTCGACAATGCGGTGTTGAGCGTCCTGGATCGCGGCGTCCACGTCGGCGGACGGCAGATCGATGAACCGCGCCGACAGTTCGCCGACGAGTTGCTCAAAATCCAGCCGCTCCCCGTGCGGCGCGCCGAGGACCGGTGCCGGTCGCGGCCATTCGGAAATCTCGTAGAGTGACGCGGCCGCAAAAAGCCCGCGATCGGTCCGGATCGAATTCAGACCGATTCCAACAGCGGGTTGGGAGCTGTCCCTCAGGCTGCCAGACATCTCGGCATCGACGGTTTCAGACCGCAGGTGGATGGACATTGGGCGGCTCGTCGAGGGCTCCAGAGTTTTCCCTCATCGGAGACGAGAATAAACACAATGCGAGGACCCAGCTATGCAGATTCGGCAGCCGTTGACTGCGTCATCCTGTCTCGTCTGGGATCCTTGCAGCGACTCGTCCGGCCGGCCGGTTACTCCACCCAGTGCAGGACGTTACGAACGATCGACCAGCGCGGCTGGCGCGGCGCGGCATCGTTCCCGAGAATCCAGTGCTTGTAGGCGGCCTCGAAGGTACCGTCCTTGCGCTTCAACGCAATCCAGGTGTTCACGAAGTGCGTCAGCGCCGCATCGCGCCGGCCGATCGGATACGCGAGCGGCACGCGGATCGGGTCAGGGGCCGGGACGACCACTGAATACGCCGGATACAGCAGGGTCCACGCCGACCCGCGCTCGGCCGGCATCCCCACCGCGTCGACGTGGACGGCGGTCCGATTGAACAGCGGCTCGATGTCCGCGTGCACCTGGAGACGCGCACGCGGCAGCATCTCGCCGAGCTTGGCGATGTAGTAGGGCACGTCCGGGACGGCGATCGTCAGAGGGCCGAGACTGCGAATCGCGTCCCAGGTGGCGTACTGCTCGCGTTGATTGTCCGGCACGACGAACGCGACGGTCTCATCCAGATACGAGTCAGAGAACAGGATCTCGCGTGCCCGGTCCGTCGTCACGGCCACGCCCGACATCACGAGGTCGCAGTACCCTTCCGCGAGCTGCGCAGACATCGTCTTGCGGTCGACGGGCACGAAGGCCAGGGTGACGCCCATCTCGCGCGCCAGGTTGTGTGCGAGCTCGATATCGAAGCCCACCAGGCTGCCACGCTTGTTGAAGAAGGCATATGGCAGCGCGTCTGGCAGGAACCCAACGCGCAGCACCTTGCGCGCGTCAATGGTCTCGAGCGGCGGCAGACTCGTCGCAGGCGCCGGGGACGGCGTGCGCGTCACGGTCGATTCGACCGGATCGCGGAGCAATTGCATCGAGGCCAGCACCTTGTCCTTCGAATACTCCTGGGACATGGCCGTGGCAAAGAGCACGCGCGCGCCGCCGATGACCAGCACGACGAGCGCGGCCGTCACGCCCGCGTACCTCAGGAGCGGTCGGCGTCGCCAGCGAAGGTAGCCGGTGGCGGCGCAGGCCGTGAGGAGCGCCACCGTAACCGTGTGGACCGCGGCGACCAGCGATCCCACGCGCGAATTGATGACGCCCGTCGCGAGAAACAACTGGAACGTGTCGGCTGGAATGCGGAACAGGTCGAGCAGGAACGGTACCGCGGCGCTGAGGCTGCCGAAGAAGCTGAGGAGCCCCGTGAGCGCCATCTCCGGATACTGCGAGCGTGGCACCGACGCGTCGGCGAACCATCCCGCGAACAGCACGAAACTCAGAGAGAGCAGCTTGCCCGTATGCGGGAAGTTGAAGGAAGCGGGCACGATCACGTCCGTCAGACGCCCCGGCTCGCGGTCGTTGGGATCGAGCCGGTCGAGCAGCGTGCGGCTCGCCTGGATGAGGGCCGGCAGCACGATGAAGAGGTCGCCGGCGATGAACGCGATCATGAGCGCGCCTTGCGACTCGCTGAGGATGTCTCTGGCTCGAATCGGCGTGAGCGCGCCGACCAGTCCCGGGAGCACCCACAGGCTCACCAGCAGCGCCACCGCGCAATACGCCGCGAGATACACCTGCAGGCGGCTCAGTTGCTCCAGGCCCATCGTCCCGGCGGCGTTCGCCGCAATCGCAAACAGTCCATAGGGCATCAGGCGATTCACCAGCTGAGTGGCGCCCGAGATCGCGTCTTTCGCGACCTGCAGGACGTCGAGGAGACGATTCTTGCGTTCGACGCCGACCAGCCCGATCCCCAGGATGACGGAGAACAGGACGACGGCGGGCACCACGTTGTTCGCGAGCGCATGAAACGGATTCGCGGGAATGTAGAGGCCGACGAAGTCGAACGTCGGCCGCGGCTCGATGAGACTCGAGCTGAAGAACGAGGCGTTCTGCATCGAGGGAAACGTCAGCGGGATCATGAACGCGAACGAGAGCGCCAGGAGCCACAGGCCGGCGACGACGGCCGCGGCCCGGAGGCCCAGCGTGCGGATCTGCGAATAATCGAGCGACCCGAGGCTGGCGACGATGGAGACGGTGATGTACGGCAACACCATCATCTGCAGCAGACTGACGAACCCGTCGGCCGCCCACTTCAATGCCGACGTCTGCTCGCCGAAAAAGAGGCCGGTGATGATGCCTCCCACGAGCCCGGCGAGGATCTGTTGTGAAAACGTCATGAAACGCCGCTGATGCCAGTGCGAATCGACTGGCACAGACAGCACAGAACGTACCAGCCACACGGCGCCGTTTGTCCGGATCGTACGGCGCACGCATCCGCCTGTGGTGAGGCGCTCCACCGTGATGGGATTCGTGCCGATTGTGCATAGCGCGGCGCCTTCGCTGTCGATACCGTGTGCATCGAATGAGTGACGCGTGTGTCACGCCGCGATCCGATCGACGAAGTCGTGTGCCTGGCGTCTGGAACATGCGGCAGCTGAAATAGACGACCGTCTCTCGCATAAACGATTCGATGAACACCATCCGACTGGCCCTCGCGGTATGCCTCACGTGTCCGAGCGCGGCGATCGCGCAGGACACGCTCGTTGGGGTCGTCGACGTCGAGCAGTCGGCAAGGACGGAAACCGCGATCATCCAGACGGCTCAGGAGGGTGCGGAGCCGGGCGCGGTTCACAAGTTCGCCAGTGATGTGGCGCACGACTATCGCAATTTCTTTTCCTGGAACAACGCCGCGTGGCTCGGGGCTGGAGGTCTTGCGTCGCTGGCCGTTCATCCGGCGGACGAACCGATCCACGAATGGGTGCTCGAGTCCGGGACGCCTCCGCTACCAGGCGAGGGTGGCAGTATCTACGGCTCGCAGGTGCTGCAGGTGCCGGTCGCCGTGCTGTGGTGGATCATCGGGAACGCCGCCGGAAGCGAACGCGGGGCGGTAGCGGGCCGCGACATGCTGCGCGCGCAGATCAGCGTGTTCAGCTGGACCTATGTCGTCAAATACGCCGCCGACCGCACGCGTCCGAACGGCGATCCCCGTTCGTTTCCCTCCGGACACGCCTCGACGAGCTTCGCCATGGCGATGGTGCTGCAAGAGGACTATGGATGGAAATTGGGGGTGCCGGCCTTCGTGGCATCCACCTACACCGCGGCATCGCGCGTCACCGATAACCAGCACTGGCTGAGCGACGTGGTCTTCGGCGCTGTCCTCGGCATGGTGTCCGGGCGGACGGTCACGGTACGCCTGCGCGACAAGCGGCTCAAGCTCGTTCCGCTGGTCGTGCCGGGCGGCGGCGGTATCTCGTTCAGCGAGGCAAGGTGACGCGATGAAGTCTCCGGTCGGATTGAGTGCTCTCCTCCTCGTCTTGTCGTGCGTTCGCGGCGCGAGCGGGCAGGAGGTGACGACGCGAGCCGCCGAAATCGAACAGGCGCAAGCCGAAAAAGCGGCGATGTTGTACCCATTCGAACCGAACAAGGCGGAAGTCTGGATGAATCGATCGTTCGACCTCGCGCTCAGCGGTCAACTGCACTGGCACCCATACTTCACCAGCCCCTATTCGGGAGGCGGCTTCGTGGCGGGCATCGGGTACATACGCTATGTCAGCTCGTACAACACCGTGGACGTCCGCGGCGCGGTCACGTTCTCCGGCTACAAGCGGATCGAGGCCGAGTTTCTTGCGACGCGACTGTTTCACCGCACCAGCTCTCTTTCGGTCGTGGGCGGATGGCGCGAAGCGACGCAGGTCGGCTTCTACGGGTTCGGCGCCGCCGGCCAGTCGCCCGACAACCGCGCGAACTACGGATTTCAGCAGCCGTACGGATCCGCCCTGCTCGAGGTGCGGCCCACGCGCGGCGTGTTCCTGCTGCGCGCTGGCGTCGAGGCCACTCAATGGAAGCAGACCGCTCCGGCGGAAGATACAGTACCAACGATCGAGGCTGTTTACAGTCCGACGACTTTGCCGGGGCTCGGTGCGCACCCGGTTTACCTGCACTCACAGGGCACCGTGGGCATCGACTCCCGTCTATCGCCTGGCTACGCACGCCGCGGCGGGTTCTACGGGATCACGGTGCACGACTTCGCGGACACCAAGAGCCAATTTGGCTTCAACCAGGTGGACTACGAGGCCATTCAGCACATCCCGATCCTGCGCGAGGCGTGGGTGCTGTCGTTCCATGGCCTGGCCCAGACAACCTACGCCAAGAACAACGAGCAGATCCCCTTCTTCATGATGCCGGCGGTCGGCGGCGGATCTGACCTGCGCGCCTTTTCGAGTTGGCGGTTCCGCGATCAGAACACGCTGTTGCTGCAGGCGGAATGGCGAGTGATGGTGAGCCGGTTTCTCGACATGGCGGTGTTCTACGACACCGGCAAGGCGACGGCGAGTCGGTCGGATCTCAACTTGAGTGACTTGCGAAGCGATTGGGGCATAGGGTTCCGGCTGCACGGGCGTTTGCAGACCCCGCTCCGGATTGAGTTTGCCAAAGGCAACGAGGGCTTCGCTCTGGTGCTCGGTGCGTCACAGGCGTTTTGAGCAAGGATTCATGCGCGCCCGAATCGTTCCGCTGTCGGCCCTGCTCCTCATCCTCGCCGCCGCCCTGGTCTCCGGCACAGGACCGCGGTTTTACGAGGATGACCCGCTGGCCCGCGAGCCGGAGAGCCGTGATGCCTCCGGCGCCGGACCGTCGAACATCAGTCTCTTCTACGAGTATGCGTTCAACCTCTTCGCCGTCTCTCGTCACGTGGCGTCGAACACCCGCGCGCGCAACGTCAACACCATCGACGAGGTACCGGACTCCAGCTGGTTCACGAATCGGATCGGGACCGTCGAGATCACTCCCGAGCGGCTCGTGCGCGGCCCCGAAACCGGCGCCCCGCCCGACCCGGCGAAATGGGTGATCATTCGCGAGAAGACCGCCGGCACCAATCCCGGTTTCACGGCGAAAGACGCCAGCGGCGAGACCTGGTTCCTCAGCTTCGATTCGCGGGCGAATCCGGAAGGCGCGTCGTCGGTCGTCGCGATCGCGAGCAAGCTCTTCTGGGCGCTCGGCTACAACCAGATCGAGACATTCATCACGACCTACGACCCGGCGTGCGCTGTGATCGACCCGAAGGCCACGACGCTGCGCCCATCGGGCGCGCGCACGCCGCTGACGCGCGACGACGTCAACGCCATCCTCGAACGCGCGGCCCGGAACGCCAACGGAACCTACCGTGTCGCCGCCGGCCGGTTGCTCCCAGGCAAGGTGCTGGGTCCTTTCCGCTATGAGGGCACCCGCCCCGACGACCCCAACGACATCGTGCCGCACGAACATCGCCGCGAGTTGAGGGCGTTGCGCGTGTTCGGGGCGTGGACCAACCTCGTGGACCTCAAAGCCGGCAATACCCTCGACACCCTTGTCGTCGACAACGGCCGATCGGTCCTGAAGCACTACCTTCAGGACGTCGGTTCGACGTTTGGCATGGCGAACAACCCGCATGAGTGGGACATGGGCTGGGAGTACTTCTGGGAGGGCGCCGCGTCCCGTCGCCGGTTACTGACGTTCGGGTTTGCCCTGAGTCCATGGCAGACGGTCTCGTACACGGAGTATCAGTCGGTCGGCCTGTTCGAAGGCGACGATTTCGATCCGACGACGTGGCGGCCACAGACGCCGACGAAGCCCTACCTCGAATTGCGCGCCGACGATGCGTTCTGGGCGGCGCGCAGGGTGGTGGCGTTCAGCGACGATCTGATCCGGGCCGCTGTTCGAGCCGGTCGGCTCAGCGATCCGGCCGCTGAACAGCACCTCGCCGCGACATTGATCAAACGCCGCGACAAGGTTGCCCTCGCCTACCTGCCTGCAGTCAACCCCGTCGTGAATCCGCGCCTCGATGCGAACGGCGGGCTGACGTTCGACAACGCTGCCGCTGCGGCGGGCGTCGCCGACACGCCGGTGGAGTACCGGGTCGCGTGGTCGCGCTTCGATAACACCACCGGGGCCACGCAACCGATCGGGGACACGCGTGGGCCGGCGACCGCGCACCGTGCGCCGCACGATCTGCCCTCCGGCGTCGGCAGCTTCGTGGAAATAGACATCTCCGCCGAGAGCGCGGCATATCCGTCGTGGCGGCAGCCTGTACGAGCGTTCTTCCGCCGATTGGACGCCGGGTGGAAACTGGTCGGCCTGGAAAGGCTGCCGTAGACGACGTCGTGACGTGTCGGTAGCGGGGGCCGTCAGCGGCTGTGGCGTGTCCATTCAGAGTACGACACAACCCCCACTTCCGCGCGGGGAGCATCCGAGAGCATGGCGACGTACTCGAGCAGATGTCCGTCCGGGTCTGTGAAAAACAGCGACGCCGCCGGCATCCAGCCGATGACCACAGGTTCGACCACTGGCTCGCCGTGAAATCCCAACGGCACGATGCCAGCGGCCCGAAGCCGGTCCGGAGCCGCGATGACGTCTGGGAGGGCGCACGCGAACGCCGTGTGGAGGCGCATCGTGTTGGGTGCGCTGCCGGTTTCCCAGAGGCCCAGCATCGATCGCCCGCGGCCGCCGATCCAGAAGAACGCCACGCGCCGGTCGTCCAGCCGATATGCGAGCTCGAGTCCTAGCAGATCGCGATAGAAGGGAACGGAGACGTCGAGACTCGCGACGGTCAAGTGGGTTTCGAAGAGTCCCGCGGGTTCACCCATTCGGATTGAACCTGTAACCCACCCACGGTTCGGTCACCAGGTACTTCGGATTCGACGGATCCGGCTCGAGCTTCTTTCGCAGCTGGCCCATGAACACGCGGAGATACTCCGGCTGTTCCTGCGAGGCTTCTCCCCAGACGGCTTCGAGCAGCGTGCGATGCGAGATCACACGGTTCGGATGACGCGCCATGTACAGGAAGAGGTCGAACTCCTTCGGCGTCAGCCGCACTTCGTTGCCGCCGACGTGGACGCGGCGGCTGTCGAGATCGACCATGAAGGCGCCGGCGTCGACGGCGGTCGTGTCGGTGTCGCCGCCGCGGCGCAGCGCCGCGCGGACGCGCGCCAGCAGCTCGTCGATGCCGAACGGCTTGGTGACGTAGTCGTCGGCGCCCGAGTCGAGCGCTTCCACTTTCGTGCGCTCCTCCCCTTTCACTGACAGCACGATGATCGGCACGCCGGAGACCGCGCGAATCCGCTTGCACAGCTCGACGCCGTCCATGTGCGGCATGAACAGATCGGTGATGACCAGTTCAGGACGCCATTCGCGGAAGCTCGATAACGCGGACTCACCTTCGGCCGCCGTCCGCACCTGGTAGCCATGGCTCATCAGCACCGTTCTCAACACGCGCGTGATCTGGGGCTCGTCGTCGACCACCAGCACACGGCCCTTCTCCGCCGATGCGCTCGCCCCGTTCATGTCCGTAGCCATCACATTACTCCTGTCGGAGCGCCGGCCATCGGCGCCTCCACCATCATCGGCTCGGTCGTGTCGACGCTGAGTGGCAGCGTCATCACCACCGAGGTGCCGTGTCCGGACGCCGGCGTTTCGATCCAGATCTGTCCCGTCTGCGTTTCGATCAGGCGCCGCGCGATCGACAACCCGAGCCCGATGCCGCCGCGGCGCGGGTCCCCCGGCTCCCGGCCGGGCACGCGGAAGAATTTCTCGAAGACGCGCTCGCGCAGCTCCGGCGCGATGCCTGCGCCTTCATCCGAGATGCTGACCCGCGCCATCCGCTCGTCGTGCAACGCGGTGGTGATCGTGATCGTCGTGCCCGCCGGCGCGTACTTACTGGCGTTGTCGAGCAGGATGTAGACCACCTCCGCGACCGACGCCGCGTCGACGGAGAGCGGCGGCAGCTCCGGGTCGGATGCGACGCGCACGTGATGGTCGCGCAGCACCGTTTCCGCGCGCAGCAGGCTGGCGCGCAGGATGTCGCCGAAGCGGACCGCACGCAGGTGCAGCGGCTGCGTCGGGTCCTGCCGCTCAGGCGTCGAGAGGCCCTCGATGAACCGGTTCAAACGATCCGACTCCTCGTCGATGACGATGAGCAGCTCCACCCGGCCCTCGGCCGTCAGCGCCGAGCGGGGCGTCCACGCCTGCGCGCCGATGAGCGCCGTCACAGCGGCCTTGATCGCGGTGAGCGGCGTGCGCAGATTGTGCGTCAACGCGTCGAGCAACGCCGCCTTGAGCTGCTCGTTGCGCCGCGCCGCCTCCGCCTCGCTGGCGCGATCGAACGCCGCCTGCAGCTCCTGGTAGAGGCGCTCGATTTCGACTCGTCCCGCCTGCGCCTCCGCCGCGCGCCGCTCGGCGCGCGCCGCCAGCTCGCCGCCGACGACGGCGATGATGATGAAGGAGACGAGAGCGGTCCAGTCATTCGGATCGCCGGAGGCGAAGCCGCCCGGCGCGACGAAGTAGCGGGCGAACGCCGCCGCGGAGCCGACCGAGGCGACCAGCGCGGGCCGGGTACCGCAGAACCGCGCGATGAGCAGCAGGTTCAGCAGGAACACCTGGGCGGCCGTGATCCCGTTGACTGAGGAGCCGACGAGCTCGAGCAGGATGGTCGCGGCGCCGACGGCCGCAATCGCCGTAGCGTATTTCCAGAAGCGCACTGGTTAGATTATAGGACCGTCGCGCCCCGCTGACTCGGCGCCAACGCTTTCCTTATGCGCCTCGCGCCGATGCGGGTCGCCGCGCATGGCCGCAGCGTTTTCCGCGCGGGCTCCGAGCGTCGTGCGCGCACGCCTCGGCAGCGTCGCGAGCCTTCACTTGCGAACTTCCGATCTGCAACTGGAGCCGCCGGCTCGAGTCCGCACCGCTCGCCGAGCAGCCGTTCTGACCTTGACCGGAACCTCCGAGGGGACGACAATTCGAACAGTGGTTCATTTATCGAACAGCGGTTCACATGGGCACGACGGCGTCCCGCGCGTGCGCCGCCGTGCGGACGCGCGCCGCATCGCCATCCTCCGCGCTGCCGCACGCATTTTTCGCGCGCAGGGCTTCGCCGCCGCCGGCATGCGCGACATCGCCGAGGCGGCCGACCTCTCGCCCGGCAACCTGTATCACTATTTTCGCGGCAAGGACGAAATCCTCTTTTTCTGCCAGGATCGATCGCTCGACCGGCTGCTCGACGCCCTGGCCGCGGCGCAGCAGGCCCGCGACCCGTTGCCGATCCGTCTCCGGCGCCTCGCCGACGCACATGTCCGCTGCCTGGTGGACGATGTCGAGGGCTCGGCCGCTCACATCGAGGTCGATGCCCTGCCGCCGCGGCTGCGGCGCCCCATCATCCTCAAGCGCGACCGCTACGAGCACGGCGTCCGCGCGCTGATCGCGGCCGGTGTCCGCCGCGGCGAGCTGCGCACGGCCGACCCGCTCGTCGCGACGCGCGCCTTTCTGGGTGCGCTCAACTGGACCGCGCACTGGTTCCGCCCCGACGGACGCGATGCGCCGGAGCGTATCGCGACGCTGGTGGCCGACTACGCCGTCGCCGGCCTGATCAACTCGCCGGGTCCAGCCGCCCTCGCTGAAGCGACGGCGGTCCGTCGAAGCCTCGCGCAAAAACGGAAAGGACCCGGCCCACGGAAGACACGTCGTCCAGACCCTCAGGTTCGATCTCGCGAAAGGACACGTTCGTGAAACAACAGGCGCACATTGCGCTGTCCGTCAACGGCGAGCCGACCGAGGTCGCATTCGCCGCGTACAAGACGCTCCTCGAGGTGCTGCGCGAGGACCTGAACCTCTGTGGCACCAAACACGGTTGCGAGCTCGGCGAATGCGGCGCGTGCGCCGTGCTGCTCGACGATCAGCCAGTGCTGTCGTGCCTGGTGCTCGGCCTCGAATGCGACGGACGCCGCGTCGTCACCGTCGAGGGCCTGGCGTCCGACGGCCGCCTGCACCCGCTGCAGGACGCCTTCGCCGACCTGGGCGCCGCGCAGTGCGGATACTGCACGCCTGCGTTCCTGGTGACCGCGAAAGCGCTCCTCGACGAGAACGCCCATCCGACACGCAGCGAGATCAAGGAGGCGCTCTCCGGCGTGCTGTGCCGCTGCACCGGCTATCAGCAGATCTTCGAAGCGGTCGAAGCGGCGGTCGAGGTGTCGGCGGGTCCTGCGGGCCCGGCGGGAGCCACGCGATGAACATCATCGGCACGCCGCGCCGTCGCGTGGACGGCCGCGCAAAGGTCACCGGCCAGACGCGCTTCGCCGACGACCTGATGCTGCCGCGTATGCTTCACTGCAAACTGCTGCGATCGACGATGCCGCACGCGCGTATTGTGCGCATCGATACGACGCGCGCGCGAGCCGCCGAGGGCGTGCACCTCGTGCTCACCGGCGCCGACTTCCCCGTCACCTACGGCATTCTTCCCGTGAGCCAGGACGAGCACGCGCTCGCCGCCGACCGCGTCCGCTTCGTCGGCGATCCGGTCGCCGCCGTCATCGCCCGCGACGAGTTGACGGCGTTCGAAGCGCTCGATCTGATCGACGTCGAGTACGAGCCGCTACGCACGTTCAGCAATCCCGATGACAGCCTCGCGCATCCCGAGCCCCGCATCCACGAGTACGGCGACGCCGGCAACATCCACAAAGCGGTATCGCTCGGGTTCGGCGACATCGATCGCGCCTTCGCCGATGCCGACGAGATCTTCGAAGACACCTTCTTCTATCAAGGCAACACGCACCTGCCGATCGAGCAGCACGCGGCACTCGCGGCGAAGGATCCCGACGGCAAGCTCATGTTGTGGTCCAGCACGCAGACGCCGCACTACGTGCATCGTGCCCTGGCCAAGGCCCTCGCGCTCCCGGCCGCGCACATCCGCGTCATCGCCACGCCGAATGGCGGCGGCTTCGGCGGCAAGAGCGATCCCTTCAACCACGAAATCGTCGTCTGCAAGGCCGCGCTTTTGCTCGATCGCCCGGTGAAGATCTGCCTCACGCGGGAGGAAGTGTTCTACTGTCATCGTGGCCGGCATCCGGTGCTCATGCACTTCAAAACGGGAATAAAGAAGGACGGCACGATCACCGGCGTCCACTTGAGGACCGTGCTCGATGGCGGCGCCTACGGCTCGTACGGCGTCGCGAGCACGTTCTACACCGGCGCGCTCCAGACCGTGACGTACCACATTCCGACGTACCATTTTCAGGGCTGCCGCGTCTTCACCAACAAACCGCCGTGCGGACCGAAGCGCGGACACGGGACGCCGCAGAGCCGCTTCGGTCAGGAGATCCAGATCGATCGGATTGCCGAGAAACTGGACATCGACCCCGCCGATTACCGTCTCCGCATCGTCGAACAACCCGACACGCTGACGGCGAACTACCTTCGTGTCGGCACGATCGGCCTCAGCGAATGCATCAACCGCGTGGTGGCATCCTCGGACTGGAAGAACAAGTTCCGCAAGTTGCCGCACGGGCACGGCGTCGGCATTGCGTGTTCTTCGTATCTCTCCGGCGCGGGGCTGCCGATCTACTGGAACGACATGCCCCACTCCGGCGTCCAGCTCAAGCTCGATCGCAGCGGAGGCGTCACGGCCTTTTGCGGCGCAACCGAAATCGGTCAGGGATCGGACGATGTGCTCGTCGGCTGCGTCGCGGAAGTGCTCGGCCTCCAGCCGATCGACATTCGTCCGGTCACCGGCGACACCGACCTGACGCCGGTCGATCTCGGATCGTATTCAAGCCGCGTCACGCTGATGATGGGCAACGCCGCCATTCAGGCGGCGGAGCGCGCGCGCGATCTGCTCGCGGAGGCCGTGGCACAAAAGCTCGCGCGGCCGAAGGCGCAGCTCGTGTTCGCCGACCGTCGCGTCTTCGACACCGAAAATCCGGACGTCGGCGTCAGCTTCAGCGAGGCGGTGTGCCTCGCCGAGGCGCTCTTCGGCACGATTGGCACGGTCGGCTCGTACACGCCGCCCAAATCGGCGGCGCGATACAAGGGCGGCGGCGTCGGCCCGTCGCCCACGTATTCCTATTCGGCCGCCGTGGTCGAGGTGCGGGTCGATCCGTCGACCGGCTGGATCGACGTGCCGCGCGTCTGGATCGCGCACGACATCGGCCGGGCGCTGAACCCCACGCTCGTCCGCGGTCAGGTCGAAGGAAGCGTGTACATGGCGCTCGGCGAGGCGCTCATGGAGGAACAGGAGTTCCGCCGGCTGCCGCCGCGCCTCTCGCACGCGCTCGTGCACAAGTTTCCGTCCATGCTCGAATACAAGAGTCCGACGACGATGGACATGCCCGAAGTGGTGACGGAGTTGGTCGAGCATCCCGATCCTCGCGGACCATTCGGCGCGAAGGAAGTCGGCCAGGGGCCATTGTTGCCGGTGATGCCGGCGCTCGCGAATGCGGTGTACGACGCGATCGGCGTCCGCATCGACGAAGTGCCCGTGACGCCCGAAAAGATCGTGAAGGCGCTGGCAGCAAAAGCTGCCGGCAAGCCGGCGCGCTACGGTCCGACGCGCTTTCCTGACGTGCCGTGGCCTGTCACGCTGCAGGTGCCGCCGCCGTGGGAAGGCGGGGATGGAAAGGCGGCGGTGGGCTCATGATGCGGCTTCCTCACTTCAAGTATGAGGCGCCGCGCAGCGTGCAGGAAGCGGCCGACCTGCTCGCCATCGCGCCGGGCGAGACGATGCTCGTCGCGGGCGGCACCGACGTGCTGCCGAACATGAAGCGCCGGCAGCAAGTGCCGGCGACGTTGATTGGGTTGCGTCAGGTGTCCGAGCTCCAGCAGATCGCGAATGGTGATGGCCTGACCATCGGCTCCGGCGTCACGCTGACGCGTCTCGTCAACGACCGGCGCATCCGCTCGGCCTACACGGGTCTGTGGCAGGCTGCGGCGCAGGTGGCCACTCCGCATCTGCGAAACATGGGGACGATCGGCGGCAACATCTGTCTCGACACTCGCTGCAACTACTACGATCAGAACTACGAGTGGCGCAAGGCGATCGACTTCTGCATGAAGAAGGACGGCGCAACGTGCTGGGTGGCGACCTCGAGTCCGAAATGCCTCGCGGTATCGTCCACGGACACCGCGCCGGCCCTGCTGGCGCTCGGCGCGACGATCGGACTGGTCCGCGCCGGCAGTGCGCGCGAGATCGCTCTCGCGGATCTGTATCGGAACGACGGCATTCATTATCTGACGCGGTCGCCGGACGAAGTGCTGACCACCGTGCGGCTGCCGCGCCTGGAGGGGTGGCGGAGCACGTACTGGAAGCTGCGCCGCCGCGGCGCGTTCGACTTCCCTGTGCTCTCCGTCGCGGCGGCGGTCAAGATTGCTGCGGACGGCACGGTGGACGCCGCGCGCATCGTGCTCGGCGCCGTCGCGTCGTGTCCGATCGAGGCTGCCGCGGCCGGGACGCTGCTCGTGGGCGGGCCGTTGACCGACGAGACGATTGCGCGCGCCGCCGAGGCAGCGGCGCGCCCGTCGCGGCCGATGGACAATACGGACTTTTCGCTTGTCTGGCGGAAGCGCGTCACGCGCGACTTCGTCACGTACGCTCTGCGCGAGCTGCGCGGAGATGACGTGCGGGACCTCCGGCGACGGATCGCGCGTCAGGAGCTGCTCGGTCTGTAGCGCGAAGGCTTTAGCCGAGCGCTAAGGCTTTAGCCGAGCGCCAAGGCTTCAGCGCTACTTGCTCTTCGCTTTCCGCCGCGCCGCCCAGTACTTCCTCATCCGGTCGGACACGGCCTTGCGCGCGGCCGCCGTCATCCGCCTCTTCGTCCGACGAGGGGCTGCAGGCTCGGGGCCTTCAATGCTCTTCCGTCCGCCCGCGCCGCGTGCCCGGCCGCCAACGAGGTCGGGAAACGCGTGTCGGATCGCCGCTTCTTCGCGCCGGAGCTCTTCGAGCCTTGCCTTCGCGCCAAGCCGCGCAAGCTGCTGGATCTGTTCATGACTGAGATCGGCCACACACCCTCCTGAAATGATTGCTGATATGAATTAGTACCCGGATGGCGCAGCGGCTGCCTTCTCGCCGCGCGCCTGCTGAACGATTTTCACACCCGCGCTCGCGCCCACGCGAGTCGCGCCGGCGGCGATCATCGCCTTGACGCTGTCCAGATCGCGCACACCGCCTGCCGCTTTCACGCCCATCTCCGCGCCCACCACGCGCCGCATCAACGCGACGTCGGCGGCGGTCGCCCCGCCTGGCCCGAAGCCGGTGGACGTCTTGACATAATCGGCGCTCGCCGCTTTCGCCAGCGTGCACGCCGTCACTTTCTCGTCGTCGGTCAGCAGCGCGGCCTCGATGATGACCTTGCTCAACACGCCGCACTCGCGGCACGGCGTCGTCACCGCCTCGATGTCACGTTCGACGACGCGGAGGTCGCCGGACTTGAGCGCGCCGACGTTGATCACCATGTCGATCTCGCGCGCGCCGTCGAAGATGGCGCGGCGCGCCTCATACTCCTTCACGTCCGGCGTCGTGGCGCCGAGGGGAAATCCCACCACCGAGCAGACGCCGACGCCGCTGCCGGCGAGCAGCCGCGCCGAGAGCGCGACCCACACCGGGTTGACGCATACAGTCGCGAACCTGAACTGCGCGGCCTCACGGCACAACTCTTCGATGTTCTGACGCGTCGCATCAGGCTTGAGCAACGTGTGGTCGATCATCGACGCCACACCCGCCGGTGCGCCGCCCATCGCGTGGAGTCCCACGCGCGTCGCGCCGGCGTCGAGGACGCCGCGAAGCCGATCGGGACAGCAGTCGGACAACACCGAATGACACTGACAGCGCGCAGCCGACACAGCGTTCCGCGGTCCGGCACTCGCCAGTTCCTCGACGATGACGTCGATCAGACGCTGGAGCTCTTCACGCGTCATCACGACTCCTGCAGACAACGAACGGCGCTGCTCGCGCGATGGACAGAGCCAACGTGGCTTTCCTTTGTGTCCTTTGTGTCCTTTGTGTTGAGAGGATCACTTTGACTCCAGGTCGCGGATCTTCGCCAGCCGCCTGATGTATCGCGGCTCGCGCATGGCGGTGTCCAGCCAGGCCACGACGATCGCTCGCGCCTCGTCCGGGCTGACGAGCGTGGCGCCCAGCGTCAGGACGTTCGCGCCGTTGTGCGCGCGCGAATACCGCGCGATCGTCTCCGTCGTCGCCATCACGGCACGAATGCCGGCGATCTTGTTCGCCGCGATCGCCGACCCGATGCCGGCGCCGTCGATGACGATGCCGGCGTCCGCTTCGCCGCGCGCCACCAGCCGTCCCACCGAGGCCGCGACGTCCGGATAGTCGACCGGATCGGCGCCGTCCGTCCCGAGATCGTTGACGGCGAGGCCGCGGCCGCGCAGAAACGCCGCGAGCATCCGCCGCAGCTTCACGGCCGTGTGATCGCCGGCGATCGCGATCGAGCGGATGTCGGCGACCGGCACGAGTGATTGGTCGTCCGCCGAGGCGCGTCCCTCGTGGACCACCGTGACTCGACGATCCGCCAGCGTGTCTTGCGCGAGCGGCGTGATATGGCCGCCCTTCGCCAGCATCACCGCATCGCCAGGGGTGAGCACCCGCGCGTCGGCTTCAGTGATGATCTCGAATCGCTTCATTGGGTTATGATGTGCCGCCCGGCCGATCGGAGCCTTCCAACTCCTATGAGTGAACTTCGCCCGACTGAAATCCTACTATCAGCCGCGCAGATTGAGAAACGCATCGGGGAGCTGGCAATCGAGATCCGGCACGATTCGCCGGACGATCTCCACGTGGTGGCTGTCCTCAAAGGCGCGTTCATGTTCCTGTCTGATCTCGTTCGCCGGATGAGCGGGAACGTTTCGCTCGACTTCATGGCCGTGTCCAGTTACGCCAAAGGGAGCACGAGCTCGGGCGAGGTCCGCCTTCTGAAGGATCTGGATACGTCTCTCGACGGCAAGAACGTCCTCATCGTCGAAGACATCGTCGACACCGGTCTGACGCTCGCGTACCTGCAGGACATTCTCCGCGCGCGGAATCCGAAGTCGCTGCGCACGGCGTGCCTCCTGAGCAAGCCGTCGCGCCGGCAGACGGACGTGAAGGTCGAGTACATCGGGTTCACGATCGAAGACAAATTCGTCGTGGGGTATGGCCTCGACTACGCCGAGCGGTACCGCAATCTCCCCCACATCGCCGTCATGAATGACTAGGCAGGTCTGAAGACCCGCGCTACGCTTGTTCTCGCTAGGCAGGTCTGAAGACCTGCGCTACTTCTGTCATCGTGGCGATCTCGCGGCAGGACTTCCGCCTTCGCGTAAAGCTTCGGTGGACCACCGTAGCCTTGGCGGAGGTGGTTAGTCCTGCCGTGGCTGCTTCACCGCGTTCCGTACTTTCACCGCCAGCGCGTTCGCGTCAGCGATGACCTGAACACGGTCGAGCGTCCGCAGCTGCCGATCCTTCATCAACACTTTCCCGTTCACAATCGTCGTCCGCACATCGTCTCCCCGGGTGACGTACACGAGATGCGAGACGGCGTTGTAGAGCGGCGTCTGGCGCGCACTGCCCATCGACACCGCAATCAGGTCGGCCCGCTTCCCCGTCTCGAGCGAGCCGAGCGTGCGCTCCATGCCCAAGGCGCGGGCGCCGCCGATCGTGGCCAGGTCGAGCGCCGTCTGCGCGGGCAGGGCGGTCGGATCGTGGCCCGCCTGCTTGGCAAGAAATGACGCCAGGCGCATCGCACCGAACATGTCCAGATCGTTGTTGCTCGCCGCGCCGTCGGTGCCGAGGCCAAGCGCGATTCCGGCCGCGAGATATTTCATGACCGGCGCCGTACCGCTGGCCAGTTTCATGTTGCTTTCCGGATTGTGCGACAGGCCCACGGCACGCCGCTCGAGCACCTGGATGTCTTCGTCGTTCACCCAGATGCCATGCGCAGCCAGCGTCCGCGGCCCCCAGAAGCCGATCGACTCGAGATATTGTGTCGGCGTTGTCTGGTGCTGGTCGCGCACGATCTTCACCTCGTCTTCCGTTTCGGCCAGGTGGATGATGACCGGCACTTGATACTTGCGGCCCAGCTCGGCACACGCCACCAGCGTCGCGCGATCGTTCGTATAGATGGCGTGTGGCGCAACCGCCGGTGTAATGAGGCTGTCGTCCCTGAACGCCTGGATGAAGCGTTCTGCGCGCGCCAGTCCTTCGGCCGGCGTCTTCGCGTCGGGGGCGGGGAACTGGATGATCGTCTGCCCCAGCACGCCCCTGAGCCCGGCGCCGCGCGTGGCCTTCGCGATCTCCTCCTCGAAGTAATACATGTCGGCGTAGGTCGTGGTGCCCGATTCGATCATCTCGAGCGCCGCCAGGCGCGTACCGATCCGCACGAATTCTGGCGACACGGTCTTCGCTTCCGCCGGAAAGATGTACTGCTGCAGCCAATCCATCAGCGCGAGATCGTCGGCGAGCCCGCGGAACATGACCATCGGCGCGTGCGTGTGTGTGTTGATCAGGCCGGGCAGGATCACCTGATCACGCGCATCGACCGTTTCTGCGGCGGTATAACGGCCGGCAATCGCCTCCGGACTGTCGACGGCCACGATGTCGGTGCCGTCGATAGCGACGGCGCCGGGGCTCAGGATCTGATGCGCCGCATTTTCCGTGATCACCGTGCGGCCAATCACGATGAGAGAAACGCTGCGGCGGGCCGGCTGCGCGGCGGCAGCGAGCGCGCACAGCGCAATGAGACTTGCCGCGAGCGCGGCTGCGGGTGCACGCATGGAGCAGAAATTGTATAGTGATGGCCCGTGCCGGTCCATCTGGTTGAGCACCCGCTCGTGCACGATGCGCTCGTGACGCTGCGCGGCAAGGAGACGCCGCCGGAGCAGTTTCGCCAGGCGGCGCGGCGGATCAGTCTGCTGCTCGTCGCCGAGGCGCTGCGCGATCTGCCGACCGAAGATGTGCGGGTGCAGACGCCGCTCTATCCGCCGGCGGCCGACGGCCGGCGAATCGGGTGCGGTGTCGTCGTCGTGCCGGTGCTGCGTGCGGGACTCGGGATGCTCGACGCGGTCCTGGAGCTCGTGCCTGGCGCGCGTGTCGGGCACATCGGCCTGCAGCGCGACGAGCTGACGGCGGTCGCGTCACAGGTACTATTCCAAGCTGCCCACGCAGCTCAATCGCAGCTACGTGCTGATGATCGATCCGATGCTCGCCACTGGCGGCAGCGCCGTGGCGGCGCTCGATCTGCTCCACCGCGCCGGTGCGCGCCACATCCGCCTCGTCTGCATCGTGGCGGCGCCGGAAGGCGTCGCGCTGGTCGAGCGGCAGCATCCGGACGTCATCATCTATACGCCCGTGGTCGACCGCGAGCTCAACACGCAGAAGTACATCGTTCCCGGCCTGGGCGATTTCGGCGACCGTCTCTACGGCACGCTGTAGTAAACGAGAAGGGGCTATGGCACCACGCACGACCGCCCGCGCGGAGCGCCGCACGAAGGAGCGCACGCCAAGCGAACGGTGGCACACGGCGCTGACGGCGATTGCGCCGAACAAGATTCTGATCCGCGGCTACCCCGTCGACGAGATGATGGGCCGCCTGTCGTTCGCGGAGGCGGTCTATCTGCTGTTGATGGGCGAGCTGCCGACGCCGGCGATCGGACGGATGCTGAACGCGATTCTGGTCTCGTCGCTCGACCACGGCGTCACGCCGCCGTCGACGCTCGCCGCACGCAACGTGGCGACATCGGGCGCGCCGCTGAAGGACTCGGTCGCGGCGGGTGTGCTCGCGTTCGGACCGCATCATGGCGGCGACATCGAATCGTGCATGCGGTTTCTCGACCGCGGTTTGTCGCAGATGCGCGAAGGCCGCTCGATGCAGGAAGCGGCCAGCGCCCTCGCGGAGGAATACGTGAAGGAGAAGCTGGTGCCGCCCGGCTTCGGCCACCGCTTCCACACGCGCGACCCGCGCGCCGCGCGGCTCTTTCAACTGGCGCTCGAGCTCGAGGTCGAAGGCGAGCACGTGCGGCTGCTGCGCGCGCTGGAGCATGCGCTCGACGCGCAGCGCGGGAAGTCCGCGCGTCCGATCCCGGTCAACGTCGACGGCGCCATCGCCGCCATCAGCGCCGACCTCGGCTTTGCCTACGATCTCGGCAACGCGGTCTTCCTCATCTCGCGGCTGCCCGGGCTCATCGCGCACGCCCATGAGGAGCGGACGCGGCAGGCGCCGATGCGGCAGATCGATCCGAAGGACCACGTCTACGACGGCTCGGGCGAACGGCGCTTGCCACAAGGTCGGAAGTAGTCGCACCATAGAGCTATGTCTATCAGGCCGATCAAGCGGGTGCTGCAGGCGAAGGATGCGGTCGAAGGCGCGGGCGTCAAGTTGAAGCGCGCCTTCGGCTTTGGCGATACCGAGGAGTTCGATCCGTTTCTGCTCTTCGACGATTTCCGGAACGAGCGCCCGGAAGATTTCCTCAAGGGGTTCCCGTGGCATCCCCACCGCGGGATCGAAACGATCACCTATGTGCTGGCGGGCACCGTCGAGCATGGCGACAGCCTGGGCAATCGCGGCAGTCTTCGCGCCGGCGACGTGCAGTGGATGACGGCGGGCAGCGGCATCATGCACCAGGAGATGCCGAAGGGCGATCCGCGCGGCCGCATGCACGGGTTCCAGCTGTGGGCGAATCTTCCCGCGTCGTTGAAGATGACGGAGCCGCGCTACCAGGACGTCGTGTCCGACGCGATTCCGGAGATCACCGACGATGACGGGACGCGGGTGCGGGTCGTGTGCGGGGAGTTCTGGGGCAAGAAGGGGCCGGTCGAGGGGGTCGCGGCGGATCCGCGGTATCTCGACGTCTCCGTGCCGCCGGGCCAGCGGAAGGTCCTGCCGGTGGAGACCGTGCGGCACGCGTTCGCTTACGTGTTCGCCGGGTCGGGCACGTTCCGCGACGCGTCGACGCCGCGGCAGGTGCTGACTGAAGGGGTCGGCGACGGCAGCGAGGCGACGTACGCGCCGACCGGCGATCGATCGCTCGTCGTCTTCGACCGCGGCGACGAAGTGGTGGTTCAGGCGGGCGATGCCGGCATCAGATTCCTGCTCGTGTCGGGCAAGCCGATCGAAGAACCGGTCGCGTGGTATGGGCCGATCGTGATGAACACGAAGGAAGAACTGCGCCAGGCGTGGACCGAGCTGCGCGACGGCACGTTCATCAAATCGCGCTGAGGCTTGTCGCGCGCCTCGCCGGCGCGGTACAATTCGCACTTCCCCGCCAGACGGGCGCTTAGCTCAGTTGGTTAGAGCGCGTGCTTCACACGCACGAGGTCACAGGTTCGAGTCCTGTAGCGCCCACCAACCTCCGCTCTCGATTCAGGCGGAGGTTGTCCACCGTAGCTCGGCTCAGAGCTCGAAGCCGAGCGCAGGTGGACCCTCTTCCAAATCGACAAGAGCTTCGGTTGGCAAGCCACCGTCCTCCATGACTCGCGCTCGGCTCGGCCGACAAACGAGCCGCGCTTTCTTCTCATTGGTCAGATCACGCAGGCCCTGTGGACTGCCACGGTGTCATATCGCCATAAAGAAACGATCCGCCTCATCTCGGTCTGCCGCGCCCGCGACAGCGAAAAAGCGCCGTACCTCGACGCGCAGACGCAGCACCACTGAGCCGCCCACGATCACCGCGGCGGAGTTCGACCGATTGGCCGACCTGCCGGTCGATGATCCCGCCGGCGACATGACGCCCTATCTGGATCTGTCGAAGGCTCGTCGTCCGGGCCGCGAAGTCCAGCGGGGCAACGTCGACTTCCCCGTCGATCTCCTACGGTCGATCGATCGAGAAGCCCGGCGCATCGGCGTCACGCGTCAGGCCTTCATCAAGTTGCGGATGTCCGACACGCTGACCCTGATCGTCACGGAGAAATCATGGCGCGGCACGCCAGTTCAAGACGACGCGAATCGGGGGCGCGGTCGCGTCCCCGACCGTGTTGACCAGAAACCGCTGGCCGTCAGACGACACGACGTACTGCGGACCGTCGATGTGCTCGACCGCACGGAACGGGCGCGCGTTAAAGAGGGGCGTGGGCGTGCCCGCTTCGACGGTCGTCCCGCTCACCGGCAATCGAATCGACACGGCCACCAGCCGGCCGTCGAGCGCCATGTAGAACAATTCCTTTCCATCCTGGCGCCAGCGCACCTGCGCGCCGCCCGCCGTCGAGATCCGTGTTTTCGCGCCAGGTCCGGGAAACGCCTGGACGTAGATCTCGAACTGCCCCGACTCGTTGGACTGGTACGCGATCCATCGGCCATCCGGCGAGAACTTCGCGCCCCGCTCCTCGAACTCGGTCTGCACCAGCGGGAACGGCTTCCCGTCCTTCAACGACAGCGCCCAGATGTCGTTCTGCGTCTTCGCATCGAACGTGTAGTACAGGACGTGACGGCCGTCGGGCGACCAGTCCGTCGGCATCTTGTCCTCGGCGCTCTTCAGAATCACTTCATCGGCTCCCGTGCCGTCCGCCGCCTTCCGATAGAGATTGTGAACGCCGCCATTGCGTATGGAGTCGAACAGGATCTGCGAACCGTCGGGAGACCACACGGGAAATACATTCTCCTGGCCGGACGTGAAACGAGTCGTCACGCCTCGCTTGAGATCGAGGAACCACAAGTCCGTGTTGAAGCGCATCCGCGTGAACACCAGGCGAGTGCCATCCGGCGATAGCGACGGCATCGTCATCGCCCATCCATCGGCCGGCGTGGACACGCGCGACAGCTCGTGCCCCGCGCGATCGAACCACACCAGTTGAGAAGCCGGACTGCCGGAGCCGGCGCGATACACGATCGTGCCGGTGTCCGACGCGTCCACGGCCCGAAGACCACCGGCCACAATGGGAATCGCATTGCCGGCGAGCCGCAGTGTGGTGGCATCGAATCGCTGCGCAAAGAGGCCGCCCACCCGCCTAAACAAGAGATACCCGGACGTGACGTAACGGACCGCGAACCCTCCGTCGATCAGCAGCCTGCCCGCGGGATCGTCGAGCTGGCCGACGTAGGTTCCTGCGACGCCACTTCCTTCGACCGAATAGAAGAACTGTCTGCCGTCCGGCAGGAACAGCGGGGCCCCGGCGTCGACCGCATCGGCGCGTTCGATGCGGGTCACTGGAGTCACCGGGCCGCCGGTGGCAGACACGCGGAGAATCGGTCGGCCGGGAACCGGCCCGAAGAGGATCACCCCGTCCCTGTTCCACGTCCCGCCGAGACCGTACGAGGCGCTCGCCAGGACCTTCGCGGAACCGCCGTCGATGTCGACTCGCTTCAGCCTCGCATCGGCGAAGAACCCAATGGAGCGGCTGTCGGGCGACCAGAAGGGCAGCGACGCGCCCTCGGTGCCGGGGAGCACTTTCGCCGCGTCCGCGTCGAGCGCACGCAGCCACAGCGACGGCCGCCCGGCGGATGTCGCGACGAAGAGGATCTTCTGTCCATCCGGAGAAATGGCCAGACTTTCCGGCTGCGTCGTGGGCGGCGTTGTCAGCTCGAGGTGAATCTCGGACGTGGGAAGAACCCGATCGCCGCGGAAGACCAAGACGGCTGCAACCGAGACCAACGCGACGATCACAGCCGCGATGGCGATGACAGCCGGCCATCTCGCGGAGGATCGTGACGCCACGCGAAGCGCATCCGTCGCCGTCGGCTCCGTCGACGCATCGTCGATCTCGAAGCGTGCGTCCCGGATGTCGCTCAGCCGCTGACGCGGATCTTTTTGCAGTGCACGGCGCAAGAGCCTGGCGATCGATGCAGGCGTGTTCGCAGGCAGACGGCTCCAATCCGGGTCCCGTTCGATCACGCGCGCGAGGACGTGCGAGATGTCTTCGCCCGGAAACGGCTGACTTCCCGTGAGCATCTCGAACAGCACGACGCCGAACGCCCAGATGTCCGCGCGCTTGTCCACAGCCTTGGCGCGCGCCTGCTCGGGCGCCATGTAGGCGGCCGTGCCGAGGATGATCCCCGCCTGCGTGGCGTGGATCGAGAAGGTGGGCGACATCGACAACCCACTTGGCGCACCGGCCCCACCCGACCCGACGTCCATGGCTTTCGCGAGGCCGAAGTCCAACACCTTCACTGTGCCGTCACTCCGCACCTTGATGTTCGCGGGCTTGAGATCGCGATGAATGATCCCCCGCTCGTGCGCGGCTTCGAGCGCGTCGGCGATCTGTTTCGCGATCGGCAGGGCCTCCTCGAGAGGAATGGCTCCGCGTGCGATCCGCTGCGAGAGATCATCGCCCTCAACGAGTTCCATCACGAGGGCGGCCACGCCACCGGACTTCTCGAATCCGTAGATCGCGGCGATGTGCGGATGATTCAGGGACGCGAGCGTCTTCGCCTCGCGTTCAAACCGCGCCAGGCGTTCGGGATCGGAGCCGAACGCGTCCGGCAGGATTTTGATCGCGACCTGGCGGCCCAGCGTCGTGTCCGTTGCCCGATATACTTCGCCCATTCCGCCCACGCCGATACTGGCGACGACTTGGTAGACGCCGAGACGCGTGCCGGGGCTAAGAGGCAAACGGCTGGAAGTATAACGGTTAGCGTCGCGCAGACGCGATTCGAACGGGGACGCCCCGACTGGCGCGACTCTCGATGCTCTTGCATTCGGGTCCTTGGAGGCTCCCAAGGATCGGATGTTGCATCATGAACACTCTTTCTATGGATCTTGTCCGCAAGGTTTTCGCAACTCTTGTCAATTACCGGGCCGATCCGCAACTCGGAAATGCCAGCGGAACCTGGGAATTCGACATCGAGGGCGCCGGCGTCTGGACGGTCACGGTCGATCGTGGCGTGTTGCGCGTCGAGGAAGGACAACAGCCGCTCCCTGGTGAAGCGGCCACGCAGCACAAGGCACGCCTTCGTATGCGGGAGGACGAGTTCCTTCGCCTGGCGCGCGGCGACGGCCACGAGAACCTCTTCATGGGACTCCTGCGCGGTGCGATCGTGATCGAAGGTGACCTGGCGTTCGCCCAGCGCTTGCAGGCAATCTTCCCGGTTCCGGAAGAGTGGGGTGCGGTGCCATGAGCATTAGTGACGTGGCCATTCTCGAGGGGAACACCTTCATCGTGAGCGATCGAAGAGGGGACGTCGAAGCGTCCCCGGCCGAAACGCATGGGCTCTTCGTCGACGATACGCGTTTCCTATCGCGGTGGGTGCTGACGGTCGACGGCCGAAGGCCCGCGGTGCTCTCGACCGACGATATCGAGTATTTCGAGGCCCAGTTCTTCCTCGCGCCGAGCTCCGGCACGATCTACGTCGACGCCGGGCTCTCGCTGATGCGCAAGCGCACCGTCGGGCGAGGATTCTACGAGAGCATCACCGTTAGCAATCACGCGATGGAGCCCGCCACGATCGAAATTCGCATCGAAGCGGACGCGGATTTTGCAGACCTGTTCGAGGTCAAGGGCGTCCTGAAAAAGAAGGGAGACGGTTACCACCGCGTCGAGAAGGATCGGCTGGTACTCGGCTACAAGCGCCAGGAGTTCATCCGGGAGACGCGGATCGTCGCACCAGGTTCGAGCATCGACGAACGTGGGCTGACCTACCGGGTGATGCTCGAACCGCACGGGGAATGGTCGACCCGTCTGGAGGTCCGCGTCGTGAGCAGTTCCGAGGCCGTCCGGCAGGGCACGACCGATCGACTGGCCACACGAGATGAGCGGCAGAAGCGTATCAAGCACGTTCTCAGCGATGCGCCTGGGCTCCGGACGGACTGGCCGGATCTGCTCAGCACGTACCAGCGCAGCATCATCGATCTGGCCGCGCTCCGGTATTTCCCGCTGCTGGCGGCAGGCTCGTTGCCGGCGGCCGGCCTGCCATGGTTCATGGCCGTCTTCGGACGCGACAGCATCATCACGAGCTTCCAGACGCTGCCGTTCGAGCCCGAACTCGCCGCGACGACCCTGAGGGTCCTCGCGGCGCGGCAGGGGACGCGCCTCGACGCGTTCCGCGACGAAGAGCCGGGAAAAATCCTCCACGAGTCGCGCATCGGCGAGATGACCGCGTTCGCCGAACGGCCGCATTCGCCGTATTTCGGCAGCGCGGACGCGACGCCGCTCTTTCTCGTGCTGCTCGACGAATACGAGCTCTGGACGGGCGATGCCGATCTCGTGCGCCAACTTGAACAGCCCGCGCGCGCTGCCCTCCGGTGGCTCGATGAGTACGGCGACCGCATGCACAACGGCTATGTCTCGTACCAGCGGCGCAACGAGGAGACGGGCCTCGAGAACCAGTGCTGGAAGGACTCGTGGAACGCCATCCTCTTCCGCGACGGTTCGCTCCCGGCGTTCCCGCGCGCGTGCTGTGAGATCCAGGGTTACGCCTACGACGCCAGGATGCGATGCGCAAGGCTGGCGCGGACACTCTGGAACGACCCCGCCTTCGCCTCGCACCTCGAGGAGCAGGCGGCCGAGTCTCAAGGAGCGATTCAATCGCGACTTCTGGATGCCCGACCGTGAGTGCTTCGCCCTCGCCATCGACGGCAAGGGCCGGCAGGTCGACTCGATCACGTCGAATATCGGACACCTTCTGTGGAGTGGCATCGTCGACTACGAAAAGGCTCAGCATGTCGTCCGCCATCTGATGGGCGATCAGCTGTTCTCGGGATGGGGTGTCCGCACGATGGCCGAGGGCGAGGGCGGGTACAATCCGATCGGCTATCACGTTGGCACCGTCTGGCCGCACGACAACTCCATCATCGCCCTTGGCCTGAACCGGTACGGGTGTCACGAGGAGTCGGCGCGCATCGCATCTGGCATCCTCCAGGCCGCACGGTTCTTCAAGTTTCGCCTTCCGGAAGCGTTCGCCGGCTACGCGCGCGATCGGACACTCTTTCCGGTCGAATACCCCACCGCGTGCAGCCCGCAGGCGTGGGCGACGGGGGCGCCGCTCCTCTTCCTTCGGACGATGCTTGGGCTCGAGCCGCGCGGCAACCGTCTCACGGTCGACGCCAGTCTGCCGCACGACATGGAATGGCTCGAGGTGCGTGGCCTCCGGGGGCGATGGGGTGTGATGGACGCCGTCGGCCGTCGCGCGGCGGTTCCTCCCTTACTCGAAGAGCCACGTCGCTGATCCATCGTTCTTCGCTTGCGTTGTGGACCAGGACATAGTGCTCTCTATCGGACGACGTTGCGTCGAGCAGGGCTTGCAACGTCGCAGGTTCTCGACGAGCGGCGCGAATACCAACCCGTCGCCCCTCTTCGCGCAGATCCGCGCAGCGCTCGAGGTGGTCGGCCGGCCGGTAGGCCGGCGCGCACACCCGTCTCCCGCGGCGTCGCCTGAGGGGCGCTGGCAACGGTCGACGACCTGTGGCGAGCCATGTCGGAGGCCCTTCTGGGTTATAGCGGCCAGACCCAGTTGGTGATCTCAGGGCGATCGGCGCCGTGCTCATGCGCGTAGCGCATGTTGTCCACGATCGCGTTCTTCATTTCCTCCCGCAGGTGACCGGCTCTCGCAAGGAGCGCCGGCACTCGATCGATGACGTCGATGACCAGGTTAAAGCGTGACGTCTCGTTCAGCATCGCCAGCTCGAGCGGCGTGTTGATGTTGCCTTTCTCCTTGTACCCGCGCACGTGCAGATGCTCGTGGCCCGCGAACCGATACGCGAGTCTGTGAATCAGCCAGGGATACCCGTGGAAATTGAAGATGATCGGCTTGTTCGTCAAGAACACGCTATCGAACTCGTGATCCGTCGATCCGTGCGGGTGTTCGGTCGCCGGCTGCAGTTTGAACAGATTCACCACATTGACGAAGCGCACCTTCAGCTCCGGCAGACGCTCGCGCAGAATGGCCGTTGCGGCGAGCGCTTCCTGGGTGGCGACGTCGCCGCAGGAGGCCATCACGACGTCCGGCTCGGCGCCCTGGTCGTTGCTGGCCCGCGCCCAGATCCCGAAACCCTTGGCGCAGTGCACGATCGCCTCGTCCATCGTCATGAACTGCAGGTGCTTCTGTTTGTCGCAGACGATGATGTTGATATCGTCGGTCGAGCGGAAGCAATGATCGGCGACCGACAACAAGGTGTTGGCGTCCGGCGGCAGATACACGCGAACGACGCTCGCGCTCTTGTTCGTGACGAGGTCGATGAATCCGGGATCCTGATGCGAGAAGCCGTTGTGATCCTGCCGCCAGACCGTGGACGAGAGCAGGATGGTCTCCGACGCCACGGCGCGGCGCCACGGAACGTCCTTCGAGATGTCCAACCACTTCGCGTGCTGGTTGAACATCGAATCGATCACGTGGGCGAAAGCCTCGTAGGTGTGAAAGAAGCCGTGGCGCCCCGTGAGCAGATAGCCTTCGAGCCAGCCGACGAGCGTATGCTCCGACAGCATCTCCATGACGCGACCGTCGTGCGCCAGCTCGCCGCCATCGGCGTCCTCAGGCAGCAGATCCGCGAGCCAGGTTTTCTTGCTCGCTTCATAAACCGCTTGAAGCCGGTTCGAGGCGGTCTCGTCCGGGCCGAAGACGCGAAACGTCGTCGGGTTCTGACGCAGGATGTCGCGCAGGAATTCTCCGAGCGGCTTGGTGTTCTCGTACAGAACTTTGCCCGCCTGCGGCACCTTGACCGCATAGGTCCTGAAATCTGGCAGCAAAAGATCCTTGCGCAGCAGGCCGCCGTTGGCATGCAGATTCGCGCTCATGCGCCGTGTGCCCTTTGGCGCGAGCGCCCTGAGCTCGGGCCGTACGACGCCAGTTGCGTCAAATAGCTCGTCGGGCCTGTAGCTGCGCATCCAATCCTCGAGCAGCTTCAGATGGGCCGGATTGTCCCGCACGTCGGAGAACGGCACTTGGTGCGATCGCCAGGACCCCTCGGCTTTGTGCCCGTTGATCTCCTTCGGACCCGTCCAGCCTTTCGGAGTCCGCAGCACGATCATCGGCCAGCGCGGCCTGAACGGCGTCTCAGTCGTGCGCGCCCGCTGCTCCAACGCCCGAATCTCGCCGATCGCCTCCTCGAGCGTGACGGCCATCTTCTGGTGCATCACGTCGGGATCGCTGCCTTCAACAAAGTACGGCTTGTACCCGTAGCCAACAAACAGCGACTCCAGCTCTTCGTGGCTGATGCGTGCCAGGATCGTGGGGTTGGCGATCTTGTAGCCGTTCAGGTTGAGGATCGGAAGAACCGCACCGTCGCGGATCGGGTTGACGAATTTGTTCGAGTGCCAGGCGGTGGCAAGCGGCCCCGTCTCGGCTTCGCCGTCCCCGACCACACAGGCGACGATCAGATCGGGGTTGTCGAACGCCATGCCGTACGCGTGCGAGAGGCTGTAGCCCAACTCGCCGCCTTCGTGGATCGAACCGGGCGTCTCCGGCGTGACGTGTGATCCGATCTGCCCGGGGAAGGAAAACTGCTTGAAGAACTTCCGCAAGCCTTCCGCGTCCTCACTCTTGTCCGGGTAGACCTCCGAGTACGTGCCCTCGAGGTAAGTGGGCCCGAGCACTCCCGGCGCTCCGTGGCCCGGACCGGCGACGAAGATCATGTCGAGGTCGTGTTTCACGATCATCCTGTTCAAATGAGCCCACACGAACGACAACGCCGGGCTCGCGCCCCAGTGTCCCAGCAGCCGCAGCTTGACATCTTCAGTCGTCAGTGGCGCCCGCAGTAGAGGGTTGTCGCGCAGATAGATCATGCCGACCGACAAGTAGTTGCACGCACGCCACCATCCATCGATGAGGCGCAGTTCTTCGCCGCTCAGCGGCGTCGCAGCAATCGTCTCTGCAACTCCAGCTTTAGCGGCCACTCCAGCTTTAGCCATTGTCTTTCTCCTCGCCCGACACCTTTCAGGCCCGTTAGTGCTTCCGTGAGACCAAGCACGATGAGGTCGCTGCCGACTGCTGAACTGACGAATCGGACGTCATCGTTCGCGCAACCGGAACGAACATGAAATTCTCGTGCCGTCAACTCACGGTGCGAATCCACCCGTTCTTTCGCTTTCGGTCTCGAACTCTTGATGGCACCCTCGATAATTCGTGAGGCCTCAACCAACGCCGGGTGCCATCGGTTCGCCGTCGGCCAGCACGAAGGCTGCGTTCACCAGCGCGAAGTGGCTAAACGCCTGCGGGAAGTTCCCGAGCTGCCGCTGGTGTTTCGAGTCGTACTCCTCGGCGAGCAATCCAAGATCGTTGCCGGCGGAGGCCGCTCTCTCGAATAGCCTGCGAGCGTCGTCTTTTCTGTCCATCATGTGGTACACGGCAGCAAGCCAGAAAGAGCACGCGAGGAAGACCCCTTCTTCTCCGGAAAGCCCATCCAGGTCTTCCTCTGGTTTGTAGCGAAGGAGTAGCCCGTCCTGCAGAAGCTCGCGCTCGAGAGCGTCGACTGTGCCGACGACGCGAGGATCGCTGGCCGGCAGGAAGCCGGACAGAGGGATATAGAGGAGGCTTGCGTCCAGTCCCGTTCCGCCGTAGTACTGCGTGAACGTATTGCGCTCGGCGTTGAACCCGTCGCGGCACACCTCTTCGAAGATGGCTCTCCGCACCTCGCGAAGGTCGTCGACAGGCTCGTCGAGTCTGTGCCGCTCGGTGTATCGGATCGCCCGATCCACCGCGGCCCACGCCGACACCTTCGATGCCGTAAACAAACGCTCCGGCCCCCGCATCTCCCAGATTCCCCGATCCGGCTCCTGCCACACGCCGGCGACGAAGTGCGCAATGCGCATGAGCATGCGCACAGCATCGGGATGGAGGACGCCGAAGTACCGGCCTGCCTCGTAGAGCACCAGTGCAAGCTCGCCGTAGACATCGAGCTGATGCTGCTCGTAGGCGGCGTTACCGACCCGAACCGGCTTGGCGCCTTGGTAGCCGGCGAGCCACCCGAGCTCTACCTCGGAGAGGCGTCGCTCTCCTCGAAGGCCGTACATGATCTGCACCTGGGACAGATCACCGGCGACGGCGCGCAGAATCCAGTCTGCGAACGCTTTCCCCTCGTCCCGCAGGCCGGCGCGGATCAGGGAGTGGAGCGCGAGCGCCCCGTCGCGCAACCAGCAGAAGCGGTAGTCCCAATTGCGCTCGCCGCCCGGGGTCTCGGGCAGCGAGGAGGTGGGCGCCGCGACAATGCCGCCAGTCGGCTCATAGATGCACGCCTTGAGCGTGATCAGCGAGCGAATCACCAGACTCCGATGGAACGAAGGGACGTGAAGCGTCGAGCACCAGTGCGTCCAGAACTCTTCGGTGGCGCGCTCGGCCTGCGCGACGTCCTCCTGGCGAGGCGGCTCTTCATGAGAGAGGCCGTAAGCGAGGGAGTAGGAGACCTCGTCTCCAGCGGATACTGAAAACTCGGCGACCGGTGACGGAGATTCCCCTGTGGGTCCGCCGCGTAAATACAAGGCGTCTGGGCCGGCGAACATGTTTGTCGTGCCATCCATCGACACGACGCGCGGCACAGCTCGTCCGAACGCGAGGCGCGGCGATATCTCGGAGCGGATCGGCACGTTTCCATCGATACACCGAACTGACCGGCACACTAAGGAATACTCCCGGCCGTGGCGCGGCGGCATGAAATCGACGAGCCTCGCCGTGCCATTCTTGGTCACGAAATCAGTCTCGAGGATCAGCGTGTCTTTCCGGTATCGCCGCCGAACTTCCGTCACCGGAACCGTCGGCGCGATCTTCCAGCGTCCATTGTTGACCGTCCCGACGAGCGCTGCGAAGCACGCGTCAGAATCGAAGGCGGGAAGGCACAACCAGTCGATGGACCCGCGGGTCGTGACGAGCGCCGCCGTGCGCATGTCTCCGATCAACGCGTAATCTTCAATTCGAGGCGTCAACTCGTTCGTGCCGGTCGATTCCTCCCGAGGTCTGGATTGCTCGGACTGTAGAAGAGGATTGCCCACCGTATAGCCCCGCATTCTTTCGCATCTCATTAGGTACAGTTTCGACGCCGTCGTTCGCGCGCCGGACGAACGGGATGCGATTCTCGCGCCATCAACACGAGCGCGAATCCAGCCACTTTCTTGGTTCGCTCTCAGACACTTGACAGCGCCCTCGATGATTCGTGGCCGGCGCTGGCACATCTGATGCTCGATCCGCGACCGATGTCCGATGCGCTGCTCGTGTTGAACGCAGGCTCGTCGAGCCTGAAGTCTTCGGTCTTTCTCGACGACGACCCACCGCATCTCCTTCTGCGCGGTGAAGTCGACGGGATACCAAATCGTCCGCGGTTCGTCGCGCGAAGCGCCAGCCAGGTCATTGAGGAAAAGACATGGGACGCCCCGATCGATCACCGCGGGGCGATTGAGTTCCTTCTCCGGTGGGGGCGAGGCGGCCTGCTCGACGGTCGGCAGATCAGCGCCATCGGCCATCGCGTCGTTCACGGTGGGACGAGGTTCACGGCGCCGGTGCGCCTCGATGCCGCCACGATCGCCGAATTGGAGGCACTGACGCCGCTGGCGCCGTTGCATCAGCCGCATAATCTGACGGCGATCAAAGCGGTGGCGGACGTTGCGCCGGCTGTGCCGCAGGTCGCCTGCTTCGATACGGCATTTCATCGGATACAACCAGACGTCGCTCAGGCCTTTGCGCTGCCCCGCCGGTACGCACGAGAAGGAGTGCGACGGTACGGCTTTCATGGACTGTCGTACCAGTACATCGCCGCGGCGCTTCCGGCGATTGATCCGCGGGCTGCCGACGGGAGGACCATCGTCGCGCATCTGGGCAACGGCGCGAGCCTCTGCGCGTTACAGCGCGGACAGAGCGTCGCCTCGACGATGAGCTTTACGGCGCTCGATGGTCTGGTGATGGGCACTCGCTGCGGGGCGATCGATCCCGGTGTGCTGCTGTATCTGATCGATCGCCACGGAATGAGCGCGCGCGATCTGGAACGACTGCTGTATGAGCAATCCGGGCTGCTTGGCGTGTCGGGCATTTCCAGCGACATGCGCGAGCTGCTGGCGAGCCCTGATCCCGGCGCGGCCGAAGCCATTGATCTATTCGTCTATCGCATCGGCCGCGAGCTCGGTTCCCTCTCTGCGGCGCTGGGCGGTCTGGACGCCCTGGTGTTCACTGGGGGCATCGGCGAACACGCCGCGCCGATCCGCGCCCGCGTGTGTCGGGGTGCGGCCTGGCTCGGCATGGAGCTTGACGAGCCCGCCAATCTGGCGGGCGGACCCTGCATCAGTACGGCGGCAAGCGCCGTGGCCGCATGGGTGATGTCCACCGACGAGGAATTGATCATCGCGCAGCACACCAGGCGGGTGCTCTCGGAAGGTGTGCAGCCACGCAGCTCATGCAGCTGACTCGTCTTCCATGTGGGTGTGATATCTACCCATGGCGGCGGCACTGTCGCACTTGGCGCGGTGATAGAAAGCGCGTTGGCCGGCGGAGAGACTTTCGCTCCTTCCACGCCAGGCGTTGAGCGATTCCTCCTGCAGCGCACGTCCGTAAGAAAAACTCAGCCTCCACGGCTTGCGTCCATCGAGCTGATTGATCGCACTCAGGTGCATGGTCGCCAGAACGTGATCCTGGCCGCCGGACAGAAAGACGACGCCTGGAACGGCAGCTGGCACGTGGCGGGTGAGGCTGCGCAGGGTGGCCGTCGCCACCTCCTGGACTGACGCCTGTCTGGCGCAGTTCTCCCCAGAGGTAACCATGTTCGGCTTGAGCAGTATCTCTTCGAGAGACACCTTCTGGTGAAAGAGCGCATCAAAGACCGCCTGCAGCACCCCTTCCGTCACGTCTTCGCACTGTTCGATCGTGTGCGTGCCGTCCATCAACACTTCGGGCTCAACGATTGGCAGCAGGCGCTGCTCCTGGCAGAGAGCAGCGTAGCGCGCGAGCGCGTGCGCATTGGCATGCACGCACTTGGCGCTCGGCAGTTGGTTGCCTATTGCAATCACGGCCCGCCATTTGGCAAAGCGCGCGCCCATTTCGCGGTACTCCTGGAGCCGGTCCCGGAGCCCATCGAGCCCTTCGGTAATTCGTTCTCCGGGAGCGCCGGCGAGAGGTTTCGCGCCGTTGTCGACCTTGATACCTGGGATGACGCCCCTCTGCTTCAGCAGATCCATCAAGGGTGTTCCCTCTGAGCTGTTTTGCCGCATTGTCTCTTCGTGCAGGATCACCCCGCTGATGAACTCAGAAATGCCAGGAGTGCTGAAGAACATCTCGCGATAGGTTCGGCGGCTCTCTGGTGTCGATTCGATGGCGAACGCGGCAAGGCGTTTCGTCAGCGTCCGGGCGGTCTCGTCGGCCGCGAGAATGCCCTTCCCCTCAGCGACGAGTGCCTGCGCGACTTCGGCGAGGCTGGTCATCGTCATGTTTCCTCCTTCATCGCTAGATTTTTCGGAAACGCGGGCTCATCAGCAACTGTTCGATGGGGTTATTCACCAGAGCGATGTCCTAGGCTCGACGAAGCCTGACATCTGGCGGGAGTGTCTGCAGCGCCTGAGCCTCGCCACGCGCCGCCGCGCCCAAGAGATCGAGTGATAACGCCAGGAGACAGCCGAGCCACTGTCGCTGCCACGGAACTTGACGAACCACCCACGGCATTTCGTGGCCTTTCGTGACCGTGCGATCCAAGTCGAACGATTCCCGTCATAGGTTGGCGATGCCTGGTCTGACCCGCCTTCCAGTAGCAGATTAGGTGCCACATGACGGTCGGATACGCTCTTTCGGTTTCGTCTAAGACGAGGCCGCGAGCGTCGAGCTCTCACGTTGAGGCCATCGAACCTTTGCCGAATTCGCACAGCCGGCGCTGCTCGCACCGCCTATGTTTGTGTGGGGTCGTTGCGCGGGCGTGTCGACGCTCGAGATCTACACCCGAAGGCAAATGGATTCCGGTACACCGAGCCACGACGAGAGGATCTCCATCGTCGTGAACTCCTAAGGGCTGCCATCCCGCCGCTCAAGATACTCGCCGCATTCAAGGGCGGACTGGAGGTCCAGAGTAAGGAGTATTTATGAGTGCGCTTCCGCCGTCTGACCGACCGATTTCCGTCCTGCTCGCCGATGTCGACGGCACGGTGGTCACGAAAGAGAAGGTGATCACCGACCGCGCGGCCCAGGCCGTCACACACTTGCGGGACGCCGGGGTCATCTTCACCATCACCAGCGGCCGTCCGCCGCGCGGATTGCGCATGCTCGTGGAGCCGCTCGGGCTGACGATGCCGATGGCCGCCTTCAGCGGCGGTGTGACCCTCCTTCCCGATCTCTCCGTCCTCGACGAGCGGCAGCTACCGGACTACTTACTGCCCGCGATCGTCGAGGCCATGGAATCGCATGGTCTCGACGTGTGGCTCTACAGCGCCACCGAGTGGTACGTGCGCAACCGCCAGGCGCCGCGTGTGGACCGGGAATCGTCGACAGTTCAGTTCGAACCCACGGTGGTCCCCTCCTTTGACAAGGTGCTCAGCGGAATTGTGAAGGTCGTCGGCGTCAGTAACGATCACCCACGAGTGGCGGCGTGCGAAGCGGCGATTCAGCAGGATCTCGGGACGCTCGTCTCTGCCGCACGGTCGCAGCAGCACTACCTCGATGTGACGAGTCCGACCGCCAACAAAGGAACCGTGATCGAACGCCTGTCGCGATACTTGAAGGTTCCGCTGGAGCAGATTGCAACCATCGGCGACCAGCTGAACGACGTGCGGATGTTCACACCCAGTGGCCTCAGCATCGCGATGGGAAACGCCACCGAGGAGGTGCAGCGCCAGGCGATGTGCGTCACGACCTCCTTTGCCGACGAGGGCTTCGCCAATGCCGTGGAGAAGTACGTGTTGCCGCGCGCCAGGCCCGCGACAGGCGCGGCCACCAAAGCGACCGGTCAGCTCAATCGCCTCGGCCAGAGCCTGTGGCTCGACAACATCACCCGCGACCTGCTGACGAGCGGCACGCTCGAGCGCTATGTGCGCGATCTTTCGGTGACGGGCCTCACCTCGAACCCGACGATCTTCGAGCAGGCCATCAAGAAGAGCACGGCGTACGACGCGACCATCCACCAGAAGCTCGCACAGGGGCGATCGGCCGAAGAGCTCTTCTTCGAGATCGCGCTCGAGGATCTGACACGCGCAGCCGACGTGTTCCGGCCGATTTTCGATCGGACCGACGGCGTGGACGGCTGGGCATCGCTGGAGGTGTCGCCGCTGCTGGCCTACGACCCGGCCAGCACAATCGCCGCCGCGAAAGATCTCTTCGCGCGTGCAGGCCGCCCGAATCTGATGATCAAAATCCCGGGCACCCGGGAAGGACTGCCGGCCATTGAAGAAGCCATCTTCGAAGGCATTCCGATCAACGTAACCCTCCTGTTCTCGCGCGAGCACTACTTCGAGGCCGCTGAGGCGTTCATACGCGGCATCGAGCGCCGCCTCGAGGCGGGGCTGAAGCCCGATGTGGGCTCGGTGGCCTCAGTGTTCGTCAGTCGCTGGGACGCCGCGGTGAAAGACCAGGTGCCCGCCGCGCTGCGTAATAAGCTCGGGCCTGCCGTCTCTCAGCGCACGTACAAAGGGTACCGTTCGCTGCTCAGCTCACCGCGCTGGCAGCGCATCTACAACGCCGGCGCCAGGCCGCAGCGCCTGTTGTGGGCCAGCACCGGCAGCAAGGATCCGTTGGCATCCGACGTAATGTACATCAGAGCGCTCGCGGCCCCGTTCACTGTCAACACGATGCCGGAGGGGACGCTCAAGGCGCTCGCGGATCACGGCGGCGTTCCGACGCTCATGCGAGCGGACGGCGGGGACTGTGAAGAGATCTTGGCGCGATTTGCCGAGGCCGGAGTCGATATCCATACGCTCGCGCAACGTCTCCAGAAGGAGGGGGCCGAATCATTCGTCAAGTCATGGCGCGAGCTGATGGATGTGATCTCCTCGAAGAGCGCGGGACTCTGATAGAGCCGTTTAGATTAGCTGACGACCAGCCTGACCGTCTTACTCTTGCGCGGGTCCGATCGAACAGGGCTGACTTCAATGAAGGTGCTGGTGGTGGACATCGGAGGCAACAACGTCAAGGTTCTTACCAGTGGACAGACTGATCGCCTGAAATTCCCTTCGGGTCTGACGCTGACCCCTAGACGGATGGTGGCCAAAGTCCAAGAGCTCGCGGCAGACTGGGAGTACGACGTGGTCTCCATTGGATACCCGGGGCAGGTTGTCGAGGACCGCGCGATCACCGAACCACGCAATCTCGGTCGCGGATGGGTGGGGTTCGACTTCGCAAAGGCGTTCGGGCGCCCGGTGAAAATCATCAACGATGCGGCGATGCAGGCCCTCGGGAGCTACAAGGGTGGAACGATGCTATTCCTGGGGCTCGGGACAGGACTCGGCTCTGCGCTGATGGTGCGCGGGCACATCGTACCGATGGAACTCGGGCATCTCTCCTGGAAGAACGGTTCCATCGAGGACTACGTGGGTCGTCGCGGACTCAAAAAGCTCGGCAAGAACAAATGGCGGAGGACAGTCGAGCAGCTCATAGCGCGATTGGTGTCCGCACTTCTACTCGACGACACCGTCATCGGCGGAGGAAACGCCGACAAGCTGAAGAAGGCGCCCCCAGGCTGTCGCCTCGGCGACAACGCGAACGCGTTCATTGGCGGGTACCGCATGTGGGAATCCGCGAAAGCCCAGCACACCACACACGCTGCCGAACGGCCTCCTCGCGACCGGGAACACAAAGACAGGCGCACATGACGGACAACAACACATCGTTGACGGCACGCCCGGCGTGGAAGTCGCTCGTCGACCATCACGAACAGATCAGGGACGTGCACCTCCGCACGTTGTTTGCGGAAGACCCCGAACGCGGCGAGCGTCTGACAGCCGAAGCCGCCGGCGTCTTTCTCGACTACTCGAAGAACCGCATCACCGACGAAACGCTGCGGCTTCTCGTGCAGCTGGCTGAGGAGTGCGGGCTGCGGCAGCGCATCGACGCCATGTTTCGTGGCGAACGGATCAACATCACGGAGAACCGCGCGGTCCTGCACGTCGCCCTCCGAGCGCCGCGCACGGCCTCCATCGTCGTCGACGGCGAGAACGTCGTGTCTCAGGTGCATGTCGTCGTCGATAGGATGGGCGACTTCTGCAACCGCGTGCGTAGCGGCGAATGGAAGGGCCACACCGGCAAGCGCATCCGCAACGTGGTGAATATCGGCATCGGCGGATCCGACCTTGGCCCGGTCATGGCCTATGAAGCACTCAGGCACTACAGCGACCGATCGCTGACCTTCCGGTTCGTATCCAACATCGACGGCACCGACTTGGTCGAAGCCACGCGCGATTGCGATCCAGCTGAAACACTGTTCATCGTCTCGTCGAAGACGTTCACGACGCTCGAGACGATGACCAACGCGCAGAGCGCGCGCGACTGGTCGCTGCGCGCCTTTGGGAATGACGCCGCGGCCGTCGCGCGGCATTTCGTCGCCGTCTCGACCAACGGGGCGAAGGTGTCGGCATTTGGCATCGATGCGGCCAACATGTTCGGCTTCTGGGACTGGGTCGGCGGCCGTTACTCGATGGACGGGGCCATCGGCCTCTCAACGATGCTGGCGATCGGACCGGACAACTTCCGCGCGATGCTTGGCGGTTTCCACAAGATGGACGAGCACTTCCGGACGGCGCCATTCAAGCAGAACCTGCCGGTGCTGATCGGACTGCTCGGACTGTGGTACGTGGACTTCTTCGGGGCGCACACGATGGCCGTTTTGCCGTACGCGCAGTGCTTGAAGCGATTCCCCGCCTATCTGCAGCAGTTGATCATGGAGAGCAACGGCAAGCAGGTCACGCTGCAGGGATCGCGGGTCACCTACAGCACCAGCCCGGTCTACTGGGGGGAACCGGGAACCAACGGCCAACATTCCTTCTACCAGCTGATTCATCAGGGGACTGCCCTCATTCCCTGCGACTTCATCGCCTTCGCCGAGGCGCTCAATCCGCTTGGACGCCACCACGACATTTTGCTGGCGAATGTCTTGGCGCAATCCGAGGCGCTCGCCTTCGGCAAGACGCCCGAGCAGGTGAAAGCCGAGGGCACCGTCGATTGGCTCGTCCCGCATCGCGTCTTCGAGGGGAATCGGCCGTCCAACACGATTTTCGTGAATCAGCTGACGCCCGAGACCCTGGGCGCACTTGTGGCGCTGTACGAACACGCAGTCTTCGCGCAGGGCGTGATCTGGAACATCGATTCGTTCGACCAGTGGGGCGTGGAACTGGGCAAAGTGCTGGCTCAGAGAATCATCCCGGAACTCGAAAGCCGGACCGAGCCAGCGCTCACGCATGACAGTTCGACCAACCACCTGATTCGTCGCTATCGCAATTTCAAAGGGGGCTCACGATGACGCCCGCTTCAGCTCGGACGACCGCCATCTACGCCGCCTCGAAGAGGTGGACGCTCTCGATGCGGGACGAAGCGCGACCTGAGATCAAAGGTGAATGTCATGAACGCAGATGATGTGCACACCAGCTGATTCGAACTCACCAGATCAGCGCGCAGGGTCCGGCAACCCCACGAATGGAAATCGTCGCGGGGCGGGGGGACGTCACCTCGACAGTCCCGTGAGGTCCAAAGTTCTCAGGCGATTCCGCGTCCTATAGCGCCCACCAACCACCGCTCGCGATACAGGCGGAGGTTGTCCACCATACCTCGGCTCAGAGCTCGAAGCCGAGCGCAGGTGGACCTTCTTCCAAATCGACAGGAGCTTCGGTTGGGAAGCCAACCGTCCTCCATGATTCGCGCGAGGCTCGGCCGGCGAACGAGCCGCGCTCTCTGCCGTCGGTTAGATCACGCAGGCCCAGGACCGCCACGGTGAAGCCGGTGGATGTGCACGCGCTCATCCGCGGGCGCCGCGGCTATTTCATGTAGCCGCGCTCGCGATAGTACTTCGCGGCGCCCGGATGCAGCGGCACCTCGAAGTTCTTCCAGACGATCTTCTCGTTGTAGGAGATCGGCATGTCGCTCCACTGGAGCGCGGCCTTCTGCTCGTCGAGCGCCTTCGCGACGTCGTATGCGAAGCTGTCCGGCATGTCGTCGCGGCCGTAGATCACGATGCCGTCGCGGGCGACAGTCGGGATCCGGCGCGTGAGCCCGCGGAGCAGGCCGACGGGTGCCACGGCCGGCACGAGGTAGAAGTCCTTTACCAGCTTGTCGCGCAGGTCGGCGGGCAGGTCCAGGAACGTGAGGTCCTGCTGCTGCGAGGCGGTATACCACGCGCCGTACTCCGGCGCCCCGACGAGCTGGCCGTAGCCGATGATGACGTCGACGTCCGTGCCGCGCGTGTACTCGCCGGTCGTCGTCCCGCCGAACGACTTGATCAGCTCGGGTGAGAGGCCGTAGTACTCGAGCACCGCCCTGTTGATTGGCACGTCCTGCCCGCCGCGCGCGACCAGCTTCACCGCCATCTTCTTCTCGGCGATCTGGTGCAGATCGGTGATGCCGGACTTGGGACTCACGGCCGCGAGGAAGTAGCTGGGCATCTGGAGATGCGCGATCAGGCGCAGGTTCTTGCGCGCCCCTTCCTTGTCGTGCGCGAAATCGTGAATGCCGAGCCACGCGTACTCGAGGAACTCGCTACCGGTCGCCCCGAAGTCGATCCGTCCCTTCGGCGTCGGGAGTGCATCCGGCGTCGGCCGCTGCGGCGGCGTCGCGTCCGACTTGTCGGCGATGAGCCGCGCGGCCCGAGCGGACCCCGCGCAGTACCAGCAGATTTGCACGTCGTACCCGTAGGGCGCCGCCATGGCGTCCTTGACGACCTGCGCCGCGGCGCCCCACGGGCAGGCGGGACAGGCGCCGCCGAAGATCGGCCGCCTGTTCGCGATCCCGTTTGCCTGCGCGATCGCCTGGGCGCCGTTCGCCTGTGCGCTGACGGAACGATGCCGGGCGCCGGCCGCCAGGAACGTGACGACCACCAGAAATACGAACGCAGTCCGTCGCACGATGAGCCTCCTCGAAAAAGACCGCCGGATTGCCGTGACGCTCACTGCATGTACCCGCGCTCGCGGTAGTACTTGACCGCGCCGGGGTGGAGCGGGATGTCGCCCAGTTTCCAGACCGTCTTCGCGTCGTAGGTGAACGGCATGATCGTCCACTGCCAGACGTCCTGGTGCTCGTCGAGCGCCTTCGCGACCGCGTAGGCGAAATCGTCGGGCATGTCGGCGCGGCCGTAGATCGCGTTTCCAGTTCGCGCGACCGTGGGGATCGGCCGATTGACGCCGCGGACGAGCCCGAGCGGCGCGTCATGCTGCTGCAGCAGGAATGTTCTCGCCAGGGAGGCCCGCAGGTCCGCGGGGATATCGAGATACGTGAAGTCGTGCTGCTGCGGTGCGTCGTACCACGCCGCGTACTCCGGCGCGTCGAAGAGGGCGGCCCAGCCGATGACGACGTCGACGTCGGCCCCGCGCGTGTAGCTGCCCGCGGCGCTGCCGCCGAACGACGTGATCTTCTCGTCCGACAGGCCGTAGTAGTTCAGGAACGCGACGTTGATCGGCTCGTTCACGCCGCCACGGGCGACGAGCCGCACCGGCAGCTTCTTCTCCGCGATCTGATGCAGATCCGTGATGCCGGACTTCGAATCGACGGCGACGAGAAAGTACGTGGGCGTGAGCAGGTTCGCGATGAGGCGAATCTGCGTGCGGGGGCCGTCCTTGGCGAAGTCGTGGAGGCCCAGATACGCGTACTGCAGCAGCTCGTCGCCCGTCGCGCCGAAATCGAGCCGCCCGTCCGGGGTGGGCGCGCCCCCCCGCGTCAGCGAGGCGGGAGGTGTCGCCTTCGAGCCGTCCGCCACGAGCCGCACGGACCGCGAGGGGCCGCCGCACGAGTAGCAGACTTGCACGTCGTAACCGGCGGGCTTCATCGCGTCCCGCACGCCGTCCCCCATGATTCCCCACGGGCACGTCGCGCACGAGCCGCCGAAGATTGGCCGCTTGGCCGGGATGCCGTTCGACTGTGCGACGAGCGACGCCGTCGCGAGCGTCAGGAGAAGGGTGATCCACCGCATGGCGGGCATCTTAATGCAAACGGGCAGGAATGGCATGACCATTCCAGTGTATAACGAGCTCGGCAACGGGCCACCGCATAACCCTGGTGTCCACGGAATCGGGGCAGGGTAACCACTCGATCAAAGCTGTCGGGGACGGTAAGGAGGCCGCCATCGATGGCTCAGTTGACATCTCGAGAAGAAGGCGCCGAAACGTGTCTTGGCGCTTCCCGACCTCGAACACGCCAAAACGACCGTCCTCAACAGCCTGATATCTGCCAGCGGCCAGCGAACCTACGAGCACGCGATTCGCGAGTGCGTCAGTTGGTACGGCTCCGAGCTTCGCCTCGCGTTTAATCGCACCTGCGTTGCGATATCGGAATCACCTCGAACAACGCGGATATGCGCCAGCCACGATGAATCTTCGGTTGGTCGCTTAAAGCCGCTGCTTGCCCAATGTGGTATAGTTTATATACCAGATGCGGTTTGAGTTCGATGCCGCGAAGTCAGCCGCGAACAAGGCGAAGCACGGCATTGATTTCGTGGAGGCACAGGCGCTGTGGCTGGACCCCGACCGCATCGAGCTCCCGGCTCGGCCGACGAACGAGCCGCGCTTTCTCCTGGTCGGTCAGATCACGCAGGCCCTGTGGACTGCCGCGGTGACATATCGCGATGAAGAAACGATCCGCCTCATCTCGGTCCGCCGCACGCGCGACAGCGAAAAAGCGCAGTACCTCGCCGCGCAGGCGCAGCGCCACTGAGCCGTCCATGATCACCGCTGCGGAGTTCGACCGGTTGGCCGACCTGCCGGTCGATGATCCCGCTGGCGACATGACGCCCTATCTGGATCTGTCGAATGCCCGTCGCCCGGGCCGCGAAGTCCAGCGGGTCAATGTCGACTTCCCCGTCGATCTACTGCGTGCGATTGATCGCGAAGCCCGGCGCATCGGCGTCACGCGTCAGGCCTTCATCAAGTTGCGGATGTCCGATACGCTGGTCAAGACCTAGCGCAAACGGAACCCTTCACCTGTCGTTACTCGTAGTGCAGCGCGACCAGTGGATCGACTCGCGACGCTCGCCGGGCGGGAAGGTAACCGGCGGTGGCCGATACGAGCAGCATGAGTGTGACGGCTCCCAGTATGGTCGGCGCGTCAGTCGCCGGGAGGCCGAACAAGAGCGCCGTGATGAGTCGACCCGCCGCCAGGGCCGTGAGCACACCCATCGCAACGCCGATCACGACCAGCATCATGGATTCGCCCATCACCAGCGTGACCACGTCCTGACCGCGCGCACCGAGCGCCATCCGAATGCCGATTTCATTCGTGCGCCGCGCCACGCTGTACGACATCAGGCCGAAGAGGCCTATCGACGCGATCAGCATCGCGAGTGCCCCGAACATGGCGTACGCCTGCGCGAACACGCGCTCCTGCTGCAGGTTCTTGTCGATCTGTTCGGCTTGCGTCGCGACGTCAAGCATCGGCAGATCCGGATCGATCTGCCGCACCGCCTCGCGGATCGCGCCCATCGCCGTCGCGGGATCCGCCGCCGTGCGGACGTGGAACATCGTCGCCGGCCGCGCCTGCAGGTGCGGCACGTACATCGTCGGCGGGATCTCGTTGCGGACGCTGTCGTATTTCGCGTCGCGCAGCACGCCGACGACCTCGAGCTGCCTGCTCTGCTCAGCGGTCGTGCCGAAACGCAGGCCGAGCGGATTCTCGTTCGGGAAGTACTTCCGAACCGCCGTCTCGTTGATCACGACGACTTTCGGCGCCGTCTGGTTATCGCGATCGGTGAAGCCGCGGCCGCTGATCAGCGGCATCTCCATCGTCTTGAAGTAGTCGGGGGAGATCTGCAGCACGTTGATGCTGTCGAACTTGCGGCCCTCATGGAAGAACGACGTCGAGTTCGTGCTGTTCGACAGCAGGGGTACGTTCGAGACGGCGACAGCGCGCACGCCGGGAATCGCCTCGAGTCTCGCCGTGACCTGCTCGACGAGCGTCGTCGTCTTCGCATCGTCGTAGCGGTTGAGCGCAGGGGCCAGCCGGAAGAGCACGAGATTCTGCGTGTTGAACCCGACGTCCACGCTGCGCAGGTTGTTCAGCGTCCGAAGAAACAGGCCCGCAGCGATCAGCAGCACCAGCGAGACCGCGACCTGCAGAACGAGCAGGCCCTTCGTCAGCAGGCTGCGCGAGCCGGCGACCGCTCGGCTCGTTTCCTTCAGCGTCGCGCTGACGTTCATCGACGTGGCGCGCAGCGCCGGGGCGATGCCGAACAGGATGCCGGTCACGAGCGTGACACCGAGCACGAACGACAGCACCCGCCAGTCGATCGCCGTCGCTTGTCCGGCCGCGCCAGGCAGGAGCTGGCCGCTCCACCGCGCGACGAGAATGCCCAGCGTTCCTCCGGCAGACGCGAGCAGCAGGCTCTCAGTCAGCAGCTGGCGGATCAGCCGCCCACGTGTCGCGCCGATCGAGAGCCGGATCGAGATCTCTTTCTGGCGCGTCGTGGCGCGTGAGAGCAGCAGGTTCGCGACGTTCGCGCAGACGATGAGCAGCACGAGTACGACGACGGCGCCAAGGATGCGCACCGAACGTTCGTCGGAGGTGCTCACGTCGTATACGCCTCGCGCGCCAGAATCGACGAGCAGTCTCGGCACCTCGGTGCGGTTCTGGAACCGCGAGCTCGATCGCGTCGTCGCGGGCAGCGTCGAGAAGAACGAGTCGAAGCCGGCGCGCGCCGTGTTCTGAAACACGGTGGCAAGGTTGGCGTGAACCTGTGCGGCCGTAACGCCGGGCTTGAGACGTCCCATGACCTGCAGCCACCACACCGTTGGCGCGGACAACCGCGGCACGGCGGGCACGCCAGGTGCCGCCGGCTGGGCGGGCGCGAGCTGACCGTCGAGCGCGAGTGGCACGGCGATGTCCGGGCCGTCACGAAACACCTGCTGTACGCCAACGAGCTCCGGCGCGATGACACCGACGATCGTGACCGGCACGTTGTTGAAACGCACGGCCTTGCCCACGATCTGTGGATCGCCGCCGAAGCGCGAATGCCAGTACCGCGCGCTGATCACGGCGACCGGCGCGGCGTTGGGTAGATCGTCGTCAGGAACGATCGTGCGTCCAGGCGACGCCGTGAGGCCGAGCATCCGGTAATAGTTGCCCGTCGTGATGAACGCGTTCGCGATTTCCGCGCGGCCGTCCGCGACGATGTTCGCGCGGCCGTACGGCGCGCACGCGAAGAGATCCTCCATCGTCCGGTTGTCCTCGAGGGTACTGCCGGTACATCGGGTAGGACACCGTCGATCGCACGTTCTCGCTGCCGATGCGCAGCGACGATCCGTAATCGCTCGAGTTGGTCGCCATGTCGTTGCGGCCGACCCATTTCAGCCGCACGAGCGAGTCCGGATTGGTGACGGGGAGCTTCCGGAGATACAAGCCGTTGATCGCGCTGAAAAGCGCGGTGTTCGCGCCGATGCCCAACGCGAGCGACACGACGACCACGGTCGTCCAGCCCTTGTCTCGAAGCAGGCTCCGTACGCCGTGACGCAAGTCCTTCCACACATCTCCCTCCGTGGACAGCTTAGACGCGTCGGCGCGCAGGAACGTTGATAATCGTCCCTGCCCAGGCACCGAATTCACGCTCGCCGCCGAGAGCAACAGTGGCGTCTACTTGCGTGGCCGCTATGAGGTCCAAGTGCTCGCCGATTTCGGCAAGCCGCCGGATGTGCACGGAATGGGCGCAATTTACGGGTTCGTGGTGCCTGCCATCAAGGCTCGACAGTGATGAAGCGGCACCCGGGCCGCTCATGCTGCAAGGCGACCACGGTAAGATCTCGTACCGCAACATCGTTCTTACGCCCGCACGATCATCGTCGCGAGAGCCTTGACTCATTCGTTGCGCCACGAATTCATGGCGCCGATCGCCGGCCTTTGCTGAACGCTCATGGCAACCTCTCCCCCTCGTTAGTCGTGGCGGGCGGCGCGTTGCCGATGTCGGCCGCGCATCGCCACTGTCCATCCGCTCCGCGTCGCCAAATCGAGATGCCGCGCATGTGCACGGTCGTCAGCGTCCCGTTCGGGGCGGGAACGGTCATTTCGTCCACGCCGCGCATGTATGCCATCTGTCCGTCCGGGGAAAAGACCGGCTTCTCGGACACCCAATGAATCCTGAAGCCCGGAATCCTGAAGCTCGCAGCCACGTACGCTCGAATGGCCGCCTTCCCCTCGTAGACTGGCTCTCCGGGTTCGATCATCAGCGCATCGTCGCTGAAGTACGAGAGGACCTTGTCGACGTCCTTCCCGCCCGCGGCGGTGTCGGCCCACTCCGCGTCCAGGCGCAGCAGCTTTTGTTGCTCGGCCTGGACATCGAACGGAGGGCGGGCGCAGGCCCCCGCGACGACAAGAACGACCAGCGAGACAAGCAGGCTCGCGCGCGTTGACCGGATCGTCATGACTGACACTCCCTTGCTAAGAGAACGTGGTCGACCGCCCACGAGCACCAGCGACGTTAAGCGCTCTCGAATGGCGCGCCAAGACCACAAAGCTGGCCAACGAGCGGATGGCCCTCTTTGGCCCACTCCGGAGCTAGAATTGACGCGCATTGCCAGCCGTACCTCCTGCGACCGGCGACCGGCTCGATTCCTGGAAGGAAATTGCGGCTTATCTGAGCCGCGGCGTGCGGACCGTTCGCCGGTGGGAACATGAGGAAGGTCTGCCCGTCCATCGTCACGTGCATCGCGTGGCGGGCAGCGTCTACGCGTTCAGGTCCGAGATCGACGCCTGGCGGAAGACCGACGCTCGGCACCCGGCGCCCCGCTCTGCCGCCGCGCCAGACGCTGCGGTCACGCTCCGTCATCTGAAGTCGATCGCGGTGCTGCCGTTCAGCAACCTGAGCGTCGATCCGGACAACGCGTACTTCGCCGATGGCCTCACAGACGAAGTGATCACCGACCTGTCACAGATCCGGGCCCTCCGTGTGATCTCCAGAACGTCCTCGATGGCGTTCAAGGACACGACCCAGGACGTCAAGACGATCGCTCGGGAGCTTGGTGTGCGCTACGTGCTCGAAGGCAGCGTGCGCCGCTCCGGCGACCGACTGCGGATTACCGCTCAGCTCATCGACGCCAGCACCGATGATCATCTATGGGCCGACAAGTACGACGGCACTGTCGAGGACATCTTTGCTTTTCAGGAGCGACTGGCGCGGACAATCGTCGACGCGCTCCAGCTCCGACTCAGCTCGGACGAGGAGCGCCGGCTCGCCGAGCGTCCCATCGCCAACCTGCACGCCTACGAGTCCTACCTGCGCGCCCGACAGGAGGGATGGCGCTGGCGCGAGGATGCCATCGATCATGCCGTCGAGCTGCTGCAGGCCAGCCTGGCGATTGTCGGCGACAACGCGTTGCTCCATGCGGCGCTGGGCCGCGTGCATCTGCAGTACAGAGAGGCCGGCGTCGATTTCAGCGAGCGGCCCCTCCAGGTGGCCGAACAATGCGTCCAGAGGGTGTTCGACCTCGAACCAGGGTCGATGTCAGGACTGCAGCTGCGCGGCTGGATCCATTATTCCCGCGGGCGCATTCAGGAAGCCGTCCGCGATCTGAAAGCGGCGCTCGAGATCGACGCGAACAATCCGGACACGCTGGGCCTGTTGGGAAACTGCTATCTGATTTCGGGGCAAGTGGCGGCCGCGCGTCCGCTGGTCGGGCGTCTCCTCTCCGTGGATCCGCTGACTCCGGTGAACCAGTGCATGCCGGGGTTCGCGGACATCATGGAGGGCACGTTCGCCACGGCGGTCGAGCCCTATCGGCGAATGTTAGAGATGGACCCCGGCAATCCGATGACCCGGCTGTTTTACATCTGGGTGCTCGTCCTCAATCGTCGGACCGATGCGATTGGAGCGGTCCTGGAGACGTTTCCAGTCGAGGTGCGCGACACGCTTCCCGCGCGACTCGCGTTCTTCCTGATCGAGGCGCTCGCGGGAAACGCCGACGGCGTTCGGGCCATGGTGACGCCGGAGATCGAGACGGTCGCGGCGGCGACATCCGATTTGTTTCCACGCTTTCTCGCGCAGGGCTACGCGCTGGCCGGCATGCCGGAGCGCGCGCTGCATTGGCTGGAGATTGCCGTCGATAGGGGCTTCATCAACTATCCGTTTCTCGCGAGATACGATCCGTTCCTCGAGTCACTCAGAGGCGATCGGCGATTCCTGCGGTTGATGAAGACCACGCGCGCCCGCTGGGAGCGGTTCGAAGCGTAATGGGTTACCGGTTTTCGGTGAACGACGGTGCCGCCACACGGCCGCGGCCGGCGCGCCACGCTCGCACGCGGCGTTCACATGGTCGCTGAACATCCTCACGGATGGAGCCGACGCGCCAACCGGTTCCGGCCATCATCGTACCGCGGCTCGCGCAGGTCCTCGATCTGTTTGCGGAGGATAGTTGGCGTAGGGTTTGTGCGGGTGAACTCGAAGTGCGCCCAGCCTTCGCTCTCCGTACACGCGAAGGCTGTCCACCGAAGCGCGTAGCGCGAAGGCGGACCTCCGGAGCTTCGGCCGGCAAGCCACCAGGTGCGCCGACCATCAAACGGCATGGCCGTCCAGGATCCGTCAAATGTTGGATGATTGACCCATGTCAGACCGACCCGACAGTCCCGGCGTGCGCATTCCGCCGCCAGTTCTTTATGCGTTGGCCGTGCTCATCGGTTACTTCTTGAACCTACGTTGGCCACTCCCCATCGGTGGCGGCGCGTCCGTTCAAGCGCTCGCGTGGGTGCTGGTCGGTGTGTGGCTGGCGGTGACCGTCAGTAGCATCGGCAACTTCCGTCGCTCGCGGACATCCATCGTTCCAATCCGTCCGGCGACGACGCTTGTGATTGCGGGCCCCTATCGGTTCACGCGCAATCCGATGTACGTCGTGTTGGCGGTGCTCACGGTTGCGCTCGGCCTGTTCCTGGACAGTTGGTGGCCGATTGTGTTGCTGATCCCGGTGCTGCTTTTCGTGCGCCTATTCGTCATCGCACCCGAAGAGCGGTATCTCCAACGACATTTCGGGGCCGACTACGTTGCCTACACCCAGCGCGTGCGGCGCTGGCTGTAGAATCGGCTTTTGCCGCGTCGACAACAGCGCCACGATTCTGAAGCCGCTGGCACCTGCGACGTGGAGTACGAAGGACTTCTATGTGGAGGCTCCTGGGCTACATCATCTCCCTTGGCGGGATGACTGCGCCTGTCATTGGCGGTGGCGGAACGAGATCGGGTAGGACTCGTTGCGCACTTGGATCATCGGGTCGGCCGCGTCCATGCCGTCAGGCAGGTTCCCGGGCAGAAACAGGGTCTTCTTGTCCGCGCTGGCCTGGTCCGGCATGAGGCGGGTGATGGTCACAACACCCAGCTTGACCAACTTGCGCGTGGGCGGCCACGCAATGGACGGATCGTCGATGACGTCACTCTGGCCGGCGATCTGAGCATACCAGGTGAAGCTGACCGGCTCCTTGGCAAGCCTCTGGCCGATCTCGCTCTGAAGGTAGTTCGCGTCCTTGGTCTTGAGTGCAGCGAGGTCGAGATAATGCTCGCCGGCTGCGGGGATGAATTGATAGCGCACAAAGGTGGATTGCCCTTGCTCGTTCGTGAACGTGATCGCGTTGACACCGAAGAAGGGGTTGGTGGCGAAGCTCTCGGGCGACTTCTGCGTGGCGAGGAACCTCTTGGCGATGGGATGAGACGCGAGGAACGTGTCGAGCGGCGTCGGCTTCGGCGCGTCCTTTCCGCTCGCGGCGATGGCGAGCAACAGCTCACGGAATTCCGCCGAGGTGCGCGTCGGAAAGCCGTTGAAATTGTGCATCACCACATCCACCTCGCTCTCGCCGGGGACGATGAATTTCACGGCCATGCCGCGCGGGCTGGCACCCTCGATGTTGTCGGGGATGGCCGGAATGCCGGTGAAATCCGAAAAACGCCCCAGCACCGTCGCAGTTGGGGGCGTGAAGAGCTTGGCCTTGCTCAGAGAGCGCGCCGCGGGATCGGGCGTGAACGTGCCTTCGAACATTGTGCCCTTGGCGTGAACCGCTCGCGAGTGGTTGTCGCCGAACGCGGCGTACATTGCATCCGTCATCTGCTGCCCTGTCGGGGCGGGCGCAATGGCAAGTACCGCGAACGCTACGCACGTGGCCACGATAAACAGGGGTGTCAGGTTGGTCATGGTGCTCCTCCAATACGTCGCCGAACGGTGGGCCGCCGGTGATCGACGCGACTTCGGATCGTCGGCAGGATGCCTTGAACCGGCGTCATGCGGGGCCGACGCGGCGACCCTTCAGATCGCGCGCGGCAATCGCAGAGAGCGGCCGGCATCGCCAGCGCTCGAGGTCGCGGGTGGGAACGAAGGCCAACCAATGCGCGGCCAGCACGCGCGCTCTACGCAAGCGATGCGCCAGCGGCGACGCACGCCTGCCGCACAATACGGTGGTGTTCGCGTAGCAGTGTCGCTGCACATGGGCTCAGCGCTCTCATTCGTACCGTCGCGCTTCCGTCCGGCGAAGCCGTGCGGGTTCTCGCGGCCTATCACGCAAAGCCTCGTACGCCAAGGCGTGGAACCGCTCGATTTTTCCCTGTTGCACTGGCGCGAGAAGGGTTCGGCTCGACGAGACGCTGGAAGCGTTCGCCACGCTGACACGTTCCGGAGAGATTCGCTACTGGGGCGTTAGCAACTTCGACGGCGACGAGGCTCCCGCAAGAAGTAGTCGCTGTCTCGCCACTGGCTGCCGGAAGCCTCAGGCATAAGATCCCAGAGTCCAGGCACACGCGACCTCTTTGTCGGTCACCTATCGGCTGTGGCAACCCGGCAGTCGGAATGCGCCGATCTTGCTCGAGTACGTCTCAGTATTTTTCTTCATGTAGTCGCCGACGTACCAGATCGTGCAGTCGTCAGTCGGATCAACCGCGGTTTGCGTGTAGTCCTCCCACCGAATCGCGTCCTGCACCCCTTCGCCCTCGACGAGCACCGTCTCACGAAGCGTCATCGTGCCGAGCGGATCGTTGGCAAGCCGTCCCGTGAACCGCTGGCCGACGAAGTGCGGCGGGCCACCGAACGAGTACCCGATCCCGATGTTGCCCTCGTGGTCCATCGCCGGACTCGCCATCCAGCGATACAACCCGTCGGACATGAAGGTCCCTTGCTGATACAGGCTGACCTTGCGATCCCGGTCGATCCGGAACTCGTACCAGCGGACGCCGCCGCCGCCGGCGGTGGTGTTGATCGAGTGCACCGCGACGAGTGATTCGTGGTCGCCAATTTTCCGGTAGACGAGCCGCGCCATGAGTTTGTCCCCCTGCGCGTCGAGCCGCCGGTCGGTGCCCGGCTGCGGCACGCAGTTGGTGAGTTGTCCGTCACACAGGTAGTGATAGGGCGCCACGCCGATCGGCTCCGGGCCGGTGATCGTCGTGCTCGCCGGATTGTTCCAATCGACGTGGAACTGCCAGACGTTGATCACGTGGTCCTCGAACATTTTCTTCAATTGCGTGCCCCCGGCCGCCATCATGATGTTGGGCGCGCCGTCGGGCGGCAGTCCCTTGCCGTCGATGTCCGCGTTGTTCAGAAAATTCACGTCGTTGATGATGATGCACTGCTCGCGTGCCGGCTCACCCTTGAGCATCTTTGCCCGCTCGGCGACGCAGGCGTGCTTCTGAGTCGTGATGGTGTCGGAGATCGGGTTATCGCTCGTGCTGGAGGGGAGATAGTAGCCATCGAGCCAGATCGCCGGCCGCGGATAGTCCGGAAAGAGCGGCCGCAAGAATTCGTAACGGTAGTACGGTCCGAACGGATCTGGACCGACGCTGACCGCATAGCACATCCCGTACGGTCCCTGCGGACCGCCCTCGCCTCCCCGCCCACGACCGCCTGGTTGTCCGGGCTGCCCGCCCCGCCCGCGCTGCGCATTTGCATCCGCTGGCGAGGAGGTGCTGGGCGGTGGCGGCGGAGGCCGAAAGAGCTCGGCGGCGCGGCCAGGCTGCCCCTGCCGTCCGGGTGGGCTGACGTGTGCGGGCTCACCCGCTTTCCATTCACCGGGCTGATCCGGCCGGGCGGGCGCGCGCCCGAAGATCGGCATGACGATCAGCCACCGGTCCGCGAGCTGATCGTAGCGGACGACCGCGTCTCCGTTGTTTCTCTCCTCGCACGAACCGCCGAAGCCCTTGAACACGTTGTTGGTATTGACGGGCCCGTACAGGACGTTGCCGGTCGTGTCGAACTGCTGGCCTTTCTTCGTAAAGATCGCCATCCGGGTGTTCACGATCTGGACAATATGGTCAGTCCCGACGGCGAGGCTGTTGTCGGACGCGTTCCGAACGGCGGCAGCGCCCTGCGGCCCCTCGAACCCGGCACCGAGCCCGTCGAAGCTCGCGACGAGCGTCGCGGCCGGTTTGATGCCCGGGGCCTTCTGCTCGACAGCGGCGGCGCCAGGCGGTGCCGTGACCACCGGTGCCGTGATAGATGCCGGGATTTCACGAGCCTGTACGGCGCGGTCACTCGGGCCAATCAGACCAACCGCCAGGAGGACCGTCGCAAGAATAAGAGCAGAGACAAGCGCGAGGAGCGCGGTTTCGAGCAGACGCAGCGCGCGACACAATCTCATGAGCGCTCCACTGAGGATGGATGTGCGACGCCATTATACGGTCTGAGCAACACGGCGATGCGCCGACACAATCGCCTGCGGTGAAGCCCGCCAGTCCGGCACGTCCGCTGTTCATACCGTCACACACCTGACGGCGCACGCGCACACATGCCGGTGAGCGACCGCGCGATTTCCGGCCGATCGCCGCGCCTCCAAGGCGGCGCGCCGGTTGCCTTGACTTCGGATCGAGGTCACGTGCCATGAAGGTTTCAATGAGGCTGTGCTGCTCGCGCCGTGTGCTGTTCGTGGCGTGGTCCTTGCCCGTCGATCGATTCAGTAAGAAAGGCGGGGGCCATGTCCCATCAGATCGTGGCAGGCGTCATCGACCGGTTGTTGGAGGACGGAGAGCTGAGGATGCGATTCGCGCTCGATCCCTTCGACACGCTTGCGGAGCTCCACCTGCGAGGCATGCCGTTGACACCGCACGAGATCGATGTGTTCGTCCAGTCAGATGTGCGGTTGTGGTTCGGCAGCGCAGAGCGCCCCGCCGCGTGGCGCCCGGAATCGTGACGACCACGGCATCGCGTCGCGCGTGTGCCGGCGCTCTCTTTGCCGCCAGTGTCGGTGTTTTGGAGGAGCGATGAATAGAGTTGTCCAGCACCTGGGCAGATAGCCGCGGTCACGAGTCGACGTGCTATGCGCTGCCGATCAGAATGCCCGTCAGGAAGACCAGCACGCCTCCCAGCACCACTTGAAAGGCTGCAGAGACGAGCGGGGTGTCCATATAGCGATGACGGATGTAGCTGATGGCTGCCAGTTCCGCCGCCACGACAGCCACGGCGAAGGCCATGGCGATGCGGAAATCCGGAATGAGAAATGGCAGCGTGTGCCCGATGCCTCCGGCGGCGGTCATCAACCCGGTGACCGAGCCGCGCAGGACGGGCCGGCCGCGGCCGGTGAGCGACCCATCGTCGGACAGCGCTTCGGCAAACGCCATGGAAATGCCGGCTCCCACCGAAGCGGCGAGGCCCACGAGGAACGCCGTCCAACTGCTCCTGGTCGCGAACGCGGCGGCAAACACCGGCGCCAGGGTGGAGACAGAACCATCCATCAGGCCGGCCAGCCCCGGTTGCACGATCTGCAGAACGAACAGCCGGCGTTGCGCATCTTCCTCTTTCGTCTGGATTGCCGGCGTGATCGCGTCTTCCAGAGATTCCGCGGCGGCGTAATGACGCCGTTCGACTTCAGCCAGGTCACCCAGCAGCTTGCGAGTGCCGGCATCGCTGACATGCTCGATCGCCCGTTCGTAGAAGCGACGGGTTTCAAGCTCCATGACCTCGACCTGCTTCCGGACGTCCTGGATGCGCAACGGACGCGAGAGCCAGACCGGGCGCCTCTGGATGAATCCCTTGACGTCCTGCCGGCGAATCAGCGGAATATGCTCGCCGAAGCGCTTTCTGTAGATCTCGATCAAACTGGCCCGATGCTGGGATTCTTCCTCCCGCATGTCGTCGAAGAGTGTCGCGGTGTCTCGATAGCGCTCTCGCAGGCCGTCGGCGAAATCGGCGTAGATGCGGCTGTCTTCCTCCTCCAGAGAGATCGCCAACGCCAATATCTCGCCCTCGGACAGTTCGCGGAATGTTCTCGCCATCCGTCAATCATCGCCCGGGTCGGCCGCACCGCGCGAACAAAACGGTCGCCTCGAGCCACGTACCGTGGGGTCTGCGGCGATCGGGTCCCTCACCACGGAGACGAACAGGTCGAACTCGTTCGGCGTGGGCCGGATCTCGCACCTGGCGATTACGTCACCTCAGCACGGTCGAGGCCGTACCGCCGAAGCCGGACGTACAACTGCATGCGGGTCAGGCCCAGGCGCTTCGCCGTCTTCGACTTGTTCCCGGCGGTCTCGCGCAGCACGGTCTCGATCATGTGTCGCTCGCTCGCACTCACGTCGGTCGGCGCCGCCGCGGCGTTCGACTTCCCGTGCAGCGAGAGATGACGGCGCTCGATCACGCCCTCATCGCTCAGTACCGCAGCGCGCTCGAGGACATTGCGCGGCTCGCGGACGTTCCCCGGCCAACTGTGCGCGAGCAGAGCGTCCCGCGCGTCATCGTCGAGCCGCGCGGGCGGACAGTTCATGGACTCGCCCAGCTCCTCCAGGAATCGCTCGGCGAGCAACGGCCCATCGCCGAGGCGGTCCCGCAGCGGCGGCAGCAGCATGTCGAATACCTGCAGGCGGTAGAACAGATCTTCGCGGAACGTGCGCTGCTCGATCGCCTGACGCAGGTCGCGATTGCTCGCGGCGGATCTCTGTTGATGAGCCATAACAGCGGTCGCACCGGCTGTTAACGGCCTCGAGTCACAGACGAGTTCCGATTCGCCGGCCGCTGGTGGCGCGCCGACCCGAGTCCACATGTGGACAGCCGTGTTCACGCGTGAACATCAGCGCGGCGAGGACAAAAAGCCGTCGGGGCCCATGGCGGCTGCGCTATGATTTTTCTTGGATCGGCTTCGACCATCGCGCCGACACAATCTCGAAGGCCATCACTTTCTCACGAGGCCGCGAATCGCAGCACAGCGAACGATTTCACACCACAGGTTCTGTTACGTGGATCTCGCGATGCGTGACGCGCACGGATGCGTCTCGAGGAAAGCGCCGCGCGGCTGTTCGGCGCGGCGACCAGATGGAGGCGCGTGGCTGCCGTGCACTTGATCGGCTCGTACAACTACGCGCTCGTGACGCTGTCGGTCTTGATCGCCATCTTCGCATCGTACGTGGGTCTGGATCTTGCCAGCCGCGTCACGGCCGCGAGCGGTTGGACGCGGGCGGTGTGGCTGCTGTGCGGGGCCGGCGCGATGGGGACTGGCATCTGGTCGATGCACTACATCGGGATGCTGGCGTTCGTCCTGCCGGTTCCCGTGGCCTACCATTGGCCGACGGTTCTGCTCTCACTGTGTGCGGCCATTCTCGCGTCGGTCACGGCGCTGTACGTGGTGAGTCGCCCGGAAATGGGTGCGGTCCGCGCGCTCACCGGAAGCGTCCTGATGGGCGCGGGCATTGCGGGCATGCATTACATCGGCATGGCCGCCATGCGTGTGCCGGCCATGTGTGTGTTCAATTCCTTTCTCGTCGTCCTGTCCGTCGTGTTCGCGATTCTGATTTCTCTCGTCGCCCTCTGGATTACCTTTCACCTCCGAGATGAGAAAGCCGGGATCGGCTCGCGACGAATAGCCGGCGCCGTCGTGATGGGCGCCGCGATCCCCGTCATGCACTACACCGGCATGGCGGCCGCCAGCTTCACACCTTCGGCCCTGCCGGCGGATCTGTCTCGTGTCTTGAGCCCCTCCGCGCTTGGCGCCGCCGACGTCGCGGCCGTCACCGTGATCGTCCTGGGCCTGGCGCTGCTGACGTCCTGGGTGGACAGGCAATTCGCGGCCCAAACCTTGGAGTTCAAGGAAGCGAAGCTGCAGGAAAGCGCGGCCTATTTATCCGAAGCCCAGCGATTGAGCCACACCGGCAGCTTCGGCTGGAAGGTCTTCACCGGCGAGATCACGTGGTCAGACGAAACGTTTCGAATCTTCCAATACGACCACACGATTACGCCGACGGTAGAACACCTTCTTCAACGGGTCCACCCGGACGATGCAGCCCTCGTGAAACAGACGATCGAGCGTGCGTCGCAGGACGGGAGTGATTTCGAACATACGTATCGCCTGCTGATGCCGGATCGCTCCATCAGACACGTCCATGTCGTAGCCCGCGCCTTCAGCGACGAGCCGGGCGGCGTCGCGTTCGTCGGAGCGGTGATGGACCTGACCGAGCGCAAGCGGGACGAGATGTGGCTGGCCGGAGAGCGACGGTTGCTCGAGATGATCGCCAGGGGCGATCCCCGCGCGGTCATTCTCGACGCCTTGTGCCGTCTCGTCGAAGAACTGGCCGGCGGCGGCGCGGTGTCGTCGATTCTGCTGTTGGATTCGAACGCCAGCCGCCTTCACCACGGCTCGGCGCCGAGCCTGCCAGCGTCCTACATCGAGGCCATCGATGGCATCGTCATCGGTCCGTCAGTGGGCTCGTGCGGGACGGCCGCGTACCGCGGAGAACCGGTCGTCGTGACCAACATCGCCACCGATCCGTTGTGGGCCGACTTCCGCGATCTGGCGTTAGGGTACGGGCTTCGAGCGTGCTGGTCGACGCCGATCCTCTCGTCGGATGGCAGGGTGTTGGGCACCTTCGCGATCTACTATCGCGAACCGCGCGGTCCCACGCCGTACGAACGGACCATCATCGAGCAGATCACGCATCTCGCGAGCATCGCCGTCGAGCGCGAGCAGGCCGAAACCGCCCTGCGTCAGGCGCAGGCGGATCTCGCCCGCGCCAGCCGGGTGACCACCATGGGCGAGCTCGCCGCCTCGCTGGCGCATGAAGTGAATCAGCCGATTGCCGCTGCCCTCACCAATGCCAATACCTGCATGCTCTGGCTCGCCGGCGAGAGCCCGAATGTCGAAGAGGCGCGCGCGGCGGCGATGCGAATCGTACAGGATGGAACACGTGCCTCCGACATCATCAGCCGCACTCGCCTCTTGTTCAAGAAGGGCACGCTGGAGCGGGCGCGAGTGGATGTGAACGAGCTGGTTCGAGAGATGATCGTCCTGCTGCACAGCGAAGCTACGCGATACGCCATATCGGTCCGGACGGCATTGGCCGCCGATCTGCCCCAGGTGATGGGTGATCGGGTGCAGCTGCAGCAGGTCGTCATGAACCTCATCGTCAACAGCATCGATGCGATGAAGGAGGTGAACGGGACGCGCGAGCTCGCGATCACGTCGCAGCGCGCGGACACCGAACGCGTGCTGGTATCGGTCAGCGATACCGGCACCGGGTTGCCGGTGCAGCAGGCAGACCAGATCTTCAACCCGTTTTTTACGACGAAGGCGCATGGAACCGGCATGGGATTGTCGATCAGCCGTTCCATCATTGAATCGCACAGCGGCCGCTTGTGGGCCGCGGACAACGCGTCGCGCGGCGCCAGTTTTCATCTTACGCTCCCAACCGTCGAGTCCCATGAATGATGCGGCCGGCGCACCCACGGTGTTCGTCATCGACGATGATACCGGCGTGCGTGAAGCCATCCAGGGCCTGCTGAAATCGGTGGGCTTGCAGTCCCAGTGCTTCGGTACCACCCAGGAGTTTCTGAGCCGCAAGCGGCCGGACGCGCCGAGTTGTCTCGTGCTTGACGTCAGGCTTCCTGGAGTCAACGGTCTGGACTTCCAGCGCGAGCTCGCTGACGCCGGCCTCCGGATTCCGATCGTCTTCATTACCGGTCATGGCGATATTCCGATGACCGTGAAAGCGATGAAGTCCGGCGCCGTGGAATTCCTGACCAAGCCGTTTCGACACCAGGATCTTCTGGACGCCATCCACCAGGCGTTGGATCGTGACCGTGCCGTGCGGCGCCAGGAGACCGAGCGCGCCGAGTTGCGACAGCGCTATCAGTCGCTGACCCTCCGCGAGCGCGAGGTGATGGCCCTCGTGGTGACAGGGATGCTCAACAAGCAAGTCGCATCCGAGCTCGGGACCAGCGTCATCACCGTGAAGATCCACCGGGGCCATGTAATGCGAAAGATGCAGGCAGACTCCCTCGCGCAGCTCGTCACAATGGCCGCGAAGCTGTAACGACCGCGGCATGAGCCTCCTCATACCAAAGCATAATTGCGCCGCAACAGCGTCGCGGCTACATTCCTCCCGTGGCTATTGACGGGAACACCAAGGTCGTGTCGATTGTCGATGACGACGATTTGATGCGCACCGCATTGCAGGGTCTGCTGAAGGCGGTCGGATTGCCGGCGCGAGCGTTCGCGTCAGCTGAGGCATTCCTCGAATCCGGCCACCAGCACGACACGGCATGCCTGATCGCGGATATCAGGATGTCGGGCATGTCTGGGTTGGAATTGCAGGCCAAGCTCAACGCCGAGCGGGTAAGGATTCCGACGATCTTCATGACGGCACACGGCGACGAACGTCTGCGAATGCAGGCCCTGCGAGCGGGGGCGGTGGAATTTCTGGCGAAACCGTTCGACAACAACGCGCTGCTCGAGAGTGTTCGAGCCGCGCTGGAGACTTGAGGCCCGGCTACGCACTGTACACCTGGGGGCTCCGGAGGTCCTCTGTGGGAGCTTTCGAACGATTCGGGCACGATGGTCAGGTGGCTCGTGAGCGGCGATTCGAGCAGGTGATCGGCGACGGCCCTGCGCTGGAATCGGTGCTCGAACAGGTCGAACGACTCATTCTCCCGGTCAGCGACGACGCATCATCGTCGAAGCGCGCGCTCGATTCGCGGGCGGGCAACGCGCGGATCCGAGGCGGCTGCGCAATCAGAGGTGGGTCTGTTCGGGCATCCTTTGCCTCTTGACGGGCGCTGGCGAGGGACCAATGAACCACGCAACCGCGGCAACGACCACGCAACAGCATCGAGCGTGAAGGCTGCTGACCTTCACCGCCTTCGAGGGGGATTGATACGATGCCAACGAACATTGGATTCATCGGTCTCGGCATCATGGGCAGCCGTATGGCGGCCAATCTACGCGCGGACGGTTATGAGATGGTCGTGTTCAACCGCACGCCAGACAAAACCGACGCGCTCGTTCGAGACGGCGCAATCCGCGGAACGTCGCCGAGCGCCGCAGCTGCCGAGGCGGACGTCCTGTTCACGATGCTGGCGGATCCCGAGGCGGTCACCAGCGCCGCCCTCGGCGCCCACGGGTTCCTGGACGCCCTGCGCCCTGGATCGCTGTGGGTCAATTGCAGCAGCGTCAATCCGTCGTTTGCGCGACGGATGGCCGAAGAAGCCGGAGCGAGGCGCGTCCGGTACGTCGACGCGCCGGTCACCGGCTCCAAAGATGTCGCGGCCCGCGGCGAGCTGGTGTTCCTGGTTGGCGCCGATCCAGTGGACCTGGAAGTCTGCCGGCCACTGCTCCTCTCGATGGGAGCACGCATCGTCCACATCGGCGGTGTGGGCCTCGGATCCGCCATGAAGATGGTGAACAATCTGCTGCTGGCGATTGCCATGGACGCTTTCGCGGAAGGCGCGGCACTCGGTCACGCGCTCGGCATTCCGCACGAGGTGATCTTCGACACACTCCTGGGCGGGCCGATCATGTCCCCGTTCCTGGCCCTCAAACGCACTCGGATCGTTGCCGACGATTACGACGATGCCGACTTTTCGTTGCGATTGATCCAGAAGGATCTGCATCTCGCCTCGGTGACCGGCTACGAAGCCGGCGTGGCGATGCCGCTCGCGAACGTCGCGAAAGAGATCTACCGGCTCGCGATGCGTGAAGGATTGGCCGACCAGGACTTCTCGGTCATTTATGCTTTTCTGAACGACGGCACGCGGAAGCGTTCCGATTTACTGCCACCGGAGGTCGCGTCACAGGTCAGCTCTTGAGGCGCTAGCCGTTCAGAATGCTCCGTCACGCTCATGCGTACTTGAAAGCGCCATGAGGCCGAAGTCCATGCGCCCTTGCTGGTGGCAATGGAAAGGCGTGGGTGTAGTCCGCTTTCGCCGCGGGCTCTTCGGCACGCTGAGTGCCCGAGCGTGTGCACGCGGGGGCGCCCGCCGCGAGGGCCGCGAGACTGCCGATCTTCAGAAACGTGCGCCGATCGAGCGACATACGAAGCCTCCATATTGGAGGCTACTTCAGGTTGCACAAAACCGCAGAGTCGCCGTGCGTTTCGCGTTTTCGACGCCGGGCCTTGTGGTCAGAGTTCGCTATTCTGCGGATCGTGTGTAAGGGTCGCGATCAATGCCGTTAGTTCGACTGGCTCAACGGGCTTCGCGACATGCGCTTGGAACCCCGCCGCGAGGATGCGAGCCCGATCTTCGGCGCGTGCGTAACCCGTCAGCGCCACGGCAGGCAGAAAACCTCCATGTTGGGCTTCATGCTGCCGAATCTGTCGGATCAGCGCGTACCCGTCGCCATCCGGCAAGCCGATATCACTGACCAGGACGTCGGGCCGCTCCATTTCCAACTCCGCAAGCGCTTCTCGAACGGAAGCCACCGCTTTCACAGTGCCACCTGCCTGTGCGAGCACCAATGACGTCAGCGCACGCCCGTCGGCGTTGTCATCGACGACCAGGATGCGCAGATCATCGAGCCGCGGTACGCGCGGCAGGGGCGAGACCGTCGCCATTGCGGTCCGTCGCTCTCCGAGAGTGAGCGCTTGACCTCCGTGAGCTGCGCCGGCTGAAATCGGCAGACGGACGCTGAAGGTCGCGCCGCGTCCCACGCCTTCACTCGCCGCATGCACTGTTCCTCCGTGCAGCTCAACGATCTGCCGAACGATGGCCAGCCCGAGGCCAAGTCCAGTGTGCCGTCGCGTGGTTGCGTTATCGGCCTGGCGGAAGCGCTCAAAGACGTGCGGGAGAAAGTCCGGGCTGATGCCCTGACCAGTATCGACGATCCTGGCCTCGATGCAGTCATTCGAGCGTTCGATGGAGACCGCAACACGTCCGCCCTCTGGCGTGAACTTGATGGCATTGGCGAGCAGATTCCAGATGACCTGCTGTAGTCGGCTGGCGTCTCCGCTGACCGGTTCGAGCGCCTCCAGATCTGGTGTGAACGTGAGTTGCACGTTTCTGGCCGCCGCTAACGGCCGGACAGCATCGAGCGCCGACTGCACTACGGCGACAAGATCGACCGGCTCTGGCGCCAGCTGAAGAGTTCCGGCAACAATTCGGGACACATCCAACAGATCGTCGATGATGTGCGCCAGCGCCGAGGCGTTGCGCTCGATGGCAGCGATCGCGTGTGTCGCGCGATCGGCCGGCAATTGATTCGATCCCAGCATGCGTGCCCATCCCAGAATGGCATTCAACGGCGTCCGGAGCTCGTGTGACACGGTCGCGAGGAATTCATCCTTGAGGTGATTGGCCTGCTCGGCGTCCTCGGTCATCGTTTGTGCGCGAACCGTACCGACGATCAGGCGCTCGTTGGCTTCGCGCATCTGGGCCATGAGTTGTTCCAACTCTGACCTCGCTTGCATGGCCTCTTCCCGCGCGCGAACCGCCTCCTCACGAAGCGTTGATGTCTCCTCGCGCAGCCGCGCGGCGTCTTCCCGTGAACCGGCGGCCTCCTCACGTGAATCGGCCGCCTCTTCGCGCAGAGTGGCCGTGTCCTCACGTACGGTCACGGTGCCTTCCCGGCTCCCCACGGCATTGGCTCTCTCGCCGGTCGTCAGACCCTGGTCTTCCGGGTCTCGCGCCCGCGCCTGGAGCGTGCTCACTGCCGGGTCTTCCGGCTTGTTCGCGTCAGCCATACTGATCGTTGAGTCGTTATCCCCGTCGCCGGGGCTTCTGGGCACCGGCCTTTGGCCGGGCGCTCGGGATCAACTCCGGGCTGCCCGTCAACAAGCCATCGTAGCTGCCGAGCGTCTCTCCGACGATGATGCCCTTTTCGGTGATTGTGAACGCCCGTAGATCTTTGCTGTGCACGCTCCCACGCACTTTCACGACAGCCATGATGCGTTGCAGTTGGCCCTTCAATTCGATGTACCGCTGCATGATGATCGCGTCGGTCAGAAACGCCGTACCGTGTGGGCTGAAGCGGAGGTCCACGTAGCTGTCCTCGAGTTCCGCCGTCATCATCAAGGTGATGCCCATCCCTGTGAGCACGGCGACCATGCGATAGAGCGACTCCCGAAAGTCCTCGCGAAATGTCGGGGCCAGGGCCAGCTCGAACCCGGAGAGCGAATCGATCACCAGCCGGCGCGCTTTGAGACGATGAATGGCCTCAATAATTTCATGGAGCATTTCATCGATGGAGAGATCCAGCGGACGCGAGTGGATGATGCCAATCTTGCCGTCCTTGACGAACCGCTCGAACGGCAGTCCTCCTGGATCGTCCTTCGAGTACTCCGTGGGGCGCTTCTCGAAGACCGCGATGATGCCAGGTTCATCCTGACGCGCGCCCTCGGTAATGAATTGCGTGGCCAGCACGCTCTTGCCGGAGCCCGACGGGCCGGCGAGCAGCACGGAGTAGCCGACCGGAATGCCACCGCCGAGCATGTCGTCCAATCCCTTGATGCCGCTCGAGAGCCGTGTTCGGGGTGTGCGCTTCGTGCCTGCCGCTTCCAGTCGCGGCTTATCTGGCCCGACGATGACCCTGGGGAACACTTGAACACCGTCGCCCGTGATGCGGAAGGTATGCAGTCCGGGAATGGGCGCCTGTCCACGCATCTTCATCACTTGCATCTTGCGAACAATCGAATTCCGATCGAGGTTTTGATCGAGCCACAACACGCCGTCCGCAACGGTGAAGACCGGATTCCGTTCAGTCTCCGACGGTTGATACTCGCCGACGAGAAACGTCGTCGCTTCCCAGCTGGTGAGCCGGACGGCCAGTTGCTGTACGAAGTGCTGCAAATCGAGGTCGTCGTTCCGTGCCCGCTCGGCAGCCTGGGCCACCGTTCGGAAGGAGTCGACGATCACGACGCCGGGGCTCGTCGCTTCGACTTCCTGAACGATGCGTCCCAGGAGCTTCTCCAGCGTGCCGCTGACCACGTCCTGGCTCAGATTGACGTAGCGGATCGACTGATTCACGCGGGCTGTATCGAAGAACGAGAACTGCTGCTGATAGCGCAGCATCTTGAGGGGAGGTTCGCCGACGACGGTGAAATACACCGCGGAACGATCGGGACCCGCGAGGGCGAACATGAGCTGCTGCGCGAGCGTCGTTTTCCCCGCGCCTGGAGCGCCGGCAATGAGATTAAAGGAGAACTCCGGCAGGCCGCCACCCAGGATCTGGTCGAGTCCTGGAACGCCCGTGGGAAGTTGGCGAATCGCAACCCGGTCCGTCATGCCTCAGTCTCCTCTGCGCTCGCGTCGGTAAAGGCCTCGGGCCACGCCTTTCGCAACAGGCCCGCCGTTAAGGGTTCCCCGATGAACGTGACGAGTAACCCCGTCAATGTGGCGAACACCGCTCCGGCGGCTTCGGTGGCGACGGCAGGATCATCCTGCCGCTCCAGACAGGCAATGACCTGAGCAAATGGATCTTCCGCTTGCTCGGGCTCGCGCGTGCGGACCAGCCACGGGTATTCTCGTTGTGCGAGATGCAAGGCGCGGCCGGTGAGCGCATCGACGCCCACCTGGCCAATCAGTGGTGCCGACGCCCGAGCGAGGTCATCGTAGGCGCCGCGCGCGGCGGCCGCGAGAGCGTCCGTGTTCGCGGCGGGTCCCGCCTGCTGCGCCAGCATTTTCAGCGCGAGTTGCCGCAGCGCCGCGTTTCCAAGGGCCGTCATGCCCCCCGCTTACGCCCGTTCGCCGGGCAGGATGCGACCGACATATTTGGTCGGCGACGCCTCTGTGACATGAACCAGACCTTCATGCTACTGCTCCACCAACCCGCCGCGACGGAGGCGTCCCATCGTGACCATCACCTGTTGGACGGCTTATGCCGGCGAGCTGGGCCAACTGGGCGGACTCTCACCAAACCGTGATCATGTCCCGGCGCCCTGCGACGCGCCATCACCTGGATCCCATGGACTGACAGACGTTGCGCAGTCGGGTACGAACTGTGCCAAGGTGAACCCTGCGGGGGAACCGATCTCAGGCTTTCGGGCAATCCAATGCGTAGAGCATGACACTTCCGATTCGAGTCATTCTATATCGAAATGGAGGGCGACAGTGTTCTAAACAGAACATCATCGCTCCCGCAGTCCGCGGCCCGCTAAGACCGAACCGTTCATGGAAAAAGGTGCCAATCCTTCGGCGGGGGACGAGCTCGAAGACCCGCAGGCTGACCCAGTGTTCGATCATTTCGACCGCCACCGGAGGCGCGTTGCGGTCCACGCCGCGCCCGTCGCCACCGGTCTAGAGCGTTTTCATTAGGACGTAGCAATGCGACAGCCGCAATGCCGGGCGTAGTTCGCGCAGTCGTCTGGGGTGAAGAGGTCGGGCGCGGTCGCGATCGGACCGCAGAACCTGCTCAAAGTGCCGGGGCCGCGCCGCGCGTAAGAACGCTTTCAGTTTGGCGAAAGCGAGTTCGATCGGATTGAAGGCGGGACGGTAGGGCGGGAGGAAACGGATGCGCGCGCGCGTGCTCGATGGCCATTGGGACTCTGGCTGCTTGTGGACCGCGAGGTTGTCGAGCACGACGACATCGCCTGGCCGCAACGTAGGCACCAGGACTTGTTCGACATAGGCGAGGAAACTCCCCATCGAAGACCGCTGGCGCCCGTACCCCTCGAGGCGCAGCGCGGCGACAACGGTGCGCGTCTGCCGATGACTGCACGGCGTGTGATCGCGGAGCCGCGTGCCGCGTGGACTCCGGCCGTAGCGCCGTATCAGATCGGTCGTGACGCCGCATTCATCGAGGAAGACGTTCGGCGGCACGTCGCGGAGCCCTCGCGCTATCGGCGACGTCGGGACGGCGTTGTTGGTCGGCGTGCACCGTCTTTTTTTCCGTCAACGGGAGTCGATCCAGTGCACGCCAGACCGACGACAGGCTCGCCGAGCTGTGTAACGCCTTGCCGAGCTGCGCCAGCGGCCGATCAGCCCGGCCGCCTTCGAGCGACGGGCCCTGACTCAAGCAGCGTAACTAAACCGTCCACGGAATCGGATCAAGGCCAGACCGCCGTACTACATACAATCTGAAAACGCTCTAGCCCTGGCGTTTCATTGTGTTTGTGCCGGTTTGATCCTTCGTGGCGAAGGCCAGTATGTTGGGTGCGGGTTTATGAGGTGCACGCGCATGGTTCAACTTTCCAGGAACGTCATGAGCCGTTCGACATCTACTTCCAAGCCGCCGTTGTATCGGACATAACCCTGCTTCCTGAACTTATTCATGAACTCATTTATTCGCGGGCGGGTGGTTCCGACAATCTCCGCCAGAGTAGTTTGGCTGAACGGATGGGTGGAGTGTCCGGTGCTTGGTTTCGGTACAAGCGTGCTGTATGCCAAGAGAATCCGCGCCAGCCGCCTTTCACCCGCACCAGCATTCAGGCGATGATCCGCCAGGTCGAGCTTAAACAGAACAGTTTGGGAAACCAGATATCTGATGAAGAGGGCGGCAAGCACCGGCTCTCGCTCGATCGTGTCCCAAAAGACTGCCTTGTCCACACGTGCAATCGTGGCCGAACCAATGGATGTAGCTGTGGACATTCGACGAGCTTGTCCTCGTAGGAGACAGCCCTCGCCGAAGATAGCGCCGTCCGTCAGGATGGCGAGCACTGCGTGCTTGCGACGGCGTTTGTCCGTTATCGTGAGTTTCACCATTCCCCTCTTAATGTAGAAAATGGCGTCGGCTGACTGTTCTTGTGAATAGATGTTTTCTTTGTTCCGGTACACCCGATTACTTCTTCCCGGCCCGGCCTTCCGAAAGAGGGCGTTGAGACGGATGCTGCTTTGGGCTTTACTCGTCATTCACGTCTACGCTTCTCCAATCAACTCAAGAACTGGACAGCGGCAGCAATCGTAGCCTCCAAGAGTCGACTCGTCTAGATGTTCTGGATCGAACACCAGCGAACTGTGCTCAGCGGTGCGCATGTTTCAAAATCGACCGAAGGTAAGAACCGCCGTGCCGATGTCATTGGGGAAGCGGTCGACGTCGTGCGGAGCTCAACGATGGACATCAAAGCCCCGGCCTCTACGGAGCGTCTGGCGCAGGGCGATTGTCTGTGCTGGCGGTACGACTGCCCACCACTCCATTTCGAATGAGCGTGAGTCAGCGTTGCGGACGCCGGACCGTGGCGGCTATGCGATACCCGGATTGCGTTAGTGCGTGTTCCAGCGGGCCTTGGCGGCCTTCTTGGCGAGCGCTGAGCGCTGGTGTGGGGTGAGTGTCTTGGCCGTAGCTGCCCCACCCTTTCGCCCCAATTCGACGGCCGCCTTGCTCTTACCATCCTGGGTGCGGCGGTCCTTAGACCGCTCCGGTTTGCCCTTGGTGGAGTTGGGATTCTGTCGCAGACGGACGTCGTGCTCGACGTGCTCGACAGTTCGCCGCGCGCGCTGGACCTCTGTCGTGGTGGCTTCGGAGGCGTCCTTCGCTCTGTCAAGTTGGCCGGAGAGCTTCTCCAACTTCTTGAGGGTTCCGGGATTCATCGACTGGCCGTGAGGTACCTTCACACTTACAGTCTCGCAAGCATGCGCCGATCGCGCTGTCCCAAATGGAACACCTTGACAGTGGGCTGCCTGAAACCTCAATCATGCCGCAAGGCGGCCGCTGGATCGAGCCGCATGGTCCGACGCGAGGGAATTTGGCACGCGAGCAGAGCGGCCAGGATCAGCACCGCAGGCGCGGTTGCCAACGTGAAGGGATCGTACGGCGAGACGCCGAGGGGTTATGACTGCAGAATGCGGTTCACCGCCAGTGACACCGTGAGGCCCACGAGCAGCCCTAGAGCCACGGGCCGCATGACCGGTCAGAAGGGCTGAGCCAGCACGCTCCTGTGTGAGCGGCTCCGGGTGATGCCGAGCCGGCTCGTCATGGTCGACGAGCTCGAGCAGCGCAATCTCCTTGAACGACGGGACAAACCCGAGCTCGGATATCTAACGCGCTTCACGGAGACAGCGGGCGCTGCGCCGAGATTCGCGGAGATGTGCCCGTCCCTCGACGGCTTGCTGAAATGGCCGCACTGCGCGAGAACGTCTCGGATGCGCTTGATTGACCACGTCGAGAGCCGGGTACGCCGGTACACGCAGCGCGGTGATCTGAAGGGCCGCCGACCCAGTTGACAGGCGATGCATTATTAGCTAATGTGCTAATCATGCAAGTGCGGAACGCCGTTTTCCGCGCGCTGGCGGACCCGACCCGCCGCGAGATCCTCCGGCTCCTCCGCGCCGCCCCGCGCACCTCCGGCGAGATCGCGGCGCGCTTCGACTCGAGCTGGCCCACCGTCTCGCGGCATCTCGGCGTCCTGAAAGACGCCGGCCTGGTCACCGCCGAGCGGAACGGACAGGAAATCCATTACGAGCTCAACACGTCGGTGTTCGAGGATCTCGTCGAGCACCTGATGGAATGGGTGAAACCACATGGCCGCCCGCGCTGACTCGCGCTCGCTCATCACCATCGCCGCCCTGTACGTCATCAGCGCCATTGCGTACGTACGACTGCCGTCAGCGACCGTCGATCGGGCGTTGATCGCTTTCCTGCTCCCCACCGCCGCCGGCGCGATCTACGTGCTCATGCGCCTCCTTGCCGCCCACGATCACGTCCGGCGGGATAACGGCACCTTCATGCGGACCTATGACGCGATCGTGTTCCGAATCGTCCTCTTCATCGGCGCGCTGCACGGCATCGTCCTGACTGGGCTGCTCGGGCGCGGTCTCATCGCACGCACCGGGCCGGTGCTGTACCGCCTGACGCCCATCCTGCTTGGTGTCGGGCTGATGGCCATCGGCAACCTGCTGCCGCGCATCAGACCAAACGTCGCGATCGGAATCCGCACGTCGCGGACGCTGCACGATCGCCATGCGTGGCTGCGCGTCAACCGTACGGCTGGCTACGTCGCGGTGGCGCTCGGGCTCGCCATCGTCGCGGCCGCGTTGCTCGTCCCGCCGGGGCCGCCCGTCGCCGCGGTGGTCGGCGGCAGCGGGATTCTCGCCGTTGTCGTGCTCGTGGTGTGGACGTGGAGGGATGCACATGGCCGAGATGAAGCTGCTCGTTGAGGAACGTCGCGGCGCGATCGACGTGCTCACCACATGGCTGCCGCGCGTCGCGCTCGCGATGGTCTTCTTGACCGTGGGCACGCAGAAATTCGGCACGCGCCCGATGTGGGTGCGCATCTTCGGCGAGATTGGACTCGGCCAGTGGTTGCGCTACCTCACGGGCGTCATGCAGGTCGGGGGCGCGGTGCTGCTGCTGATCCCGCGCGCGGCTGCCGTCGGCTTCATCCTCGTCGGCTGCACGATGGCGGGCGCCGTGGCCTTCTGGATCATCAGCCACCATGCGTTCAGCGCGGTCATCCCCGGCGCCCTGCTCGTCGCAATCACCGGCTTCGGCCATGCTGAAATCGCCCGGTTCGTCGGAAGCCTGCGCCGTCGCACGGCACCGAGGTAACCATCGCACCCAGTCGAGATCCCCAATCGCACAACCTCGGCAGACCTGATCCTCTCCCACGTACTGCAGCCGAGCTCGCAGCTGTTCAGATCTGTGTAATACATTACCCGGCGAACGGAGTGAGCTCATGCCCATCGAACGATTCCTTCTTCCCGGTAGCGAACGCGCGCCACGGACGGACGCGCAGGTGGCTGGCGTCCCCAACCTTGGCGACACCATCGAGGTCAGCCTGCTGCTGCGACGCCGGACCGCGCTGGATCTCAGCCAGCATCACGAACCCATGACGCGCGAGGAGTTCGCCGCCCGCTACGCGGCCTCGCCCGATGACGTCGGCCGCATCGAAGCGTTCGCACAGCAGTTCGATCTCACCGTCGTCAGCGTCGAGCCGGCGAGGCGCACCATCGTCCTTGCAGGGACGATTGCCGCGCTGAATGAAGCGTTCGGGACGACGCTCAAGCTTTATCAGTGCGAGCACGGAATGTATCGCGGCCGGACTGGACCGCTATCTTTGCCGACCGATTTAAAGGATGTCGTCGAAGGTGTGTTCGGCCTCGACAATCGCCCGCAAGCGCAGGTGCGATGCCGTCGACATCGCCGCATTGTCGGCGCCGCGGCCACGAACGCTACGTCGTACACGCCGCCTGAGATCGCAAAGCTGTATCAGTTTCCGTCTGCGCTGACAGGCGCGGGCCAAACCGTCGCGATCATCGAGCTCGGCGGCGGCTACAAGACGACGGATCTCCAGACGTACTTCGCCGGACTCAGCGTTCGCACGCCATCCGTGACGGCCGTCTCGGTTGACGGCGCAAAGAACGCGCCGGCCGGCGATCCGAGCAGCGCGGACGGCGAAGTGCTGCTCGACATCGAGATCGTCGGAGCGATCGCGCCGGGCGCCAGAATCGCCGTCTACTTCGCGCCAAACACCGATCAGGGCTTTCTTGACGCCATCACCACGGCTGTGCACGACGCCGTGCGGACACCTTCCATCGTCTCGATCAGTTGGGGCGGACCGGAGTCGTCGTGGACCAAACAGGCGCTGACTGCGTACGACCAGGCGTTTCAAGATGCCGCAACCCTCGGCGTGACGGTGTGCTGCGCGTCGGGTGATAGCGGATCGAGTGACGGCGTCAGCGACGGCCACGCGCATGTCGACTTTCCTGCGTCGAGTCCGCACGCCCTCGCATGCGGTGGCACGCGCGTCGAAGTGTCGGCCGGCTCGCTGACCGGCGAAGTCGTCTGGAACGACGGTGCGGACGCAGGCGCAACCGGCGGCGGGGTCAGTGACGTGTTTGCTCTGCCAGCGTATCAGCATTCGGCGAATGTTCCGGTGTCAGTGAATGCGTCGCGCTTCAAGGGCCGTGGGCTCCCGGATGTCGCGGGCGACGCTGATCCGGCCACTGGCTACCAGGTGCGCGTCGACGGCCAGGACGTGGTGTATGGCGGCACCAGCGCGGTCGCGCCTCTATGGTCGGCGCTCGTGGCGCTGATCAATCAAGGCCGTGGCAAACCGCTCGGGTATCTCAATCCGATGTTGTACGCGGTGGGCGCGAAAGGATTCCGCGACACCACATCCGGAAACAATGGCGCGTACCACGCTGCCGCTGGATGGGATCCGTGCACCGGTCTGGGATCGCCCAACGGAGAGGCTCTGCTGACACTACTCGGCACGACGAAGACGAGGTCAGTTGAGAACGCATGACACGGCAGGCAATCACACCTGAGATCCGCCTGGAACCGCCGGGCTCCTCGCTGCGCGGCATCGGCCGTGCATCCCTGTTCATCTTCACGCGCTACTCAGCGCCGTTCACCCGAACAGGGAGGAGTCCAGGATGTTGTTTCGCCGAGATCTCGCTCCGATGCTATTCGCACTCTCCGTCATCGCGATCGGTGGCGGCTCGACTCCCGCCGCTCAGCCCTCGGCTGGCGGTACCAATCTGGTTGTCCCAATAACCGGTGTCGCCGATGCGGGCGGCACGTTCCGCGGCACGATGCTGATCGAGCAGTTTGCGGCGCAGGCCAACGGCGTGGCGGCGGTCGGCACCGTTACCGGTGCGCTGACCGCGAACGGGACGGCTCGGAACCTCGTCATGCCGGTGACGCTGCCCCTCGATATCGCCGCCAGCCGCGCCCGCCTGAGCACCGATCCGGCGCTGGCGCAGGGCTCATGCGACGTGCTGCACGTCGAGCTCGGCGCCGCCTCGATCAATGTGCTCGGCTTCACGATCGGTCTCACGCCTGCCGCGTTCGACATCGCGTCGGCGATTCAGGCAGGTGCCACGCCGGCGGGCGCCAGGTACTGCCGCGCAACCCGCTGTGACCGCGGCCCGACCGGGAACTGTTACCGCTTCACCGTCCACGAACACGACTCAACCGGCGGCCACGGCAGCGCAGCAGCCGCCGCTCGGTACGCTGCTGTGCTCGGTTGACGGCTTTCGTAACGTCAGCAACGTCACGCAACTCGCGCAACAGCTCAACGCCATTCTGACTGCGCTTGGACCGCCACAAGGTTCATAGCCACTCCAGATCGTGAAGCGCTGGCGACTCCAGATCGCCAGCGCTTCAACGTTCAGGCGATGTTGTCAGGAATGCGTCTGCGCTACGGCGCAGGGTGAGGGACTCAGCGCGACCTCGTTCCAGGCGAGAACATTCTCGATCGTTAAAGCGTCTTCCGATAGTGTACGCAGCGGTCGACGACGGTGAAGCCGAGCGCTTCGTGCGCCCGCTGGGACAGGTCGCAATCAATCCACGTGTCGGACGCCATTTCCACGCATCCCTGAGCGCGCCCCCACGCTTCTGCCGCGGCAATCAGCGCGCGTCCGACACCGACTCGCCGTGCGTCCGGCGCCACATACCAGCCTTCGATGTACGCGACCGGCTGACGCGTATCGCAACCATCTGCATGCGATCGAAGGTCCACGTCGACAAAACCGACGAGCTCTCCGGCCGCGGACTCGGCTACGAGGATCGCCTGGGGCAACGTGCTGGCCTGGCGGCCGTCCAGGATGTCCGCCACTTCTGCGCTGTGCGCTTCCGGAGTGGCGTCCGGCCACAGCGCTGCACGCGCCTGTGCCAGCGCGGATCGATCCCTCGGCGTCGCTTGTCGAATGATCACCAGTGGCAGACCCATGCATCCATGGTATCCGACCGTGGGCGACGACGGCATCGTCGCGGTCGGCCATTACTCGGCGACTTTCGCATGACGACTTGTACGAGGGGCTCGCCTATTTCTGCGCGTGCGTCTTCTGATCCCCGCCGAAAAGAATCCGCACCACGCCTTCAGGGTTGTTGGCCACCACCATGTCCGCCTTTCCGTCGCCGTCCAGATCCGCGACGGCGATGCCGCCCCACGTCGGGCCGGTGCCGTTCGGAACGATTACAGACTTGAACGTCCCGTGAGGTTCTGCGATAAACGTGACCACCGTCGCGCTGATCGCACACGCGATCGCTATATCGCGACGTCCAGTTCCTTGAAGGTCGCCGACGGCGATGGCGTTCGGTCCGTGGCAGCCGTTGAGCGGGAGTGGCGACCCCGGCATAGGCGTGAAGCGGCCGGAACCGTCGCCCAGCAGAATCGTGACGGCGACACGCGCAGGATCGCGCACGTCCCGCTCGTATGGAATCACGATCAGGTCGAAGTGGCCATCGCCGTTCACGTCGTCGATCGCGACCTGCCATGGCGCGGGTCCGGCCGGAGCCGGCGACCCTGCGGCTTGCGTGAAGCCGGCCTTTCCGTCGCCGAGCAGGATAGTCACTGTGTGGTCGTCGAGATTGGTGGTGACGAGATCTGGATGCCCGTCGTGATTGAGATCCGCCGTCCGGAGCCGCTCGTACGGACGCTTGCCGACGGAAAACATCTGTCGCGTGCCGACCAGTTCTCCACTGCCGTCGCCGTCGATCAAGGCGACCCGATTGTTTCCCCAGCTATCGACGATCACGTCGAGCTTCCCGTCGCCCGTGAAGTCGGCGACCGCCACGCCGTGCGGATGCGGATAGGAGTCTGTGGCGAACGGCGAGTTGCGCGCCGGCCGGAACCCGCCGGTCCCGTCGCCCAGCAGGATCGTGACGTACGGGCTCTGATGGTTCGCGATGACGAGATCCGGATGACCATCGCCGTTCATATCCGCGACGGCGATATCGTTTGGCAGGTGACCCGCCGCAAACGGGGACCCGGGTGCCGGTCGAAATCGCCTATCCCCGTCGTTCAGCAACACGGACACCGTCTCGTCCTCGGTGTTGGCAACGATGATGTCAGGGCGGCGATCGCCATTCACGTCTGCAATGGCGACGAATCCGGCGCCTCGTCCAACGGGGACGATCATTGCCGCAAGGCCGATCCACAGGCCGGCGTTCATCGCGTCGCCCCCGTCCGCGTGTACAGCGGGTGGTCGGTTGCGGCAATCGCCATGTGGATTTCCACATCTGGCGAGATCAGCAGTTTGCCGCCGCTCCACTTCGATCCGTTCACGCCGAACGTCGTCCGGTCGATGTGGAACGTCGTTTCGAATCCAGCCAAGCGGCCGACGTGTTCAACCTCGTTCACGCCGTTGACCGTCACAGCCACGTCGATGGGCTTCGTCACGCCGTGGATTGTCAGGTCGCCCTCCACCGCCAACTTCTTGTCCGGACGCTGTTGCACCCGCCGGCTGACGAATCGCATCGTCGGATAGCGCTCCACGTCGAAGAAGTCGTCGGAGCGCAAAACGCTGTCTCGCCCGGCGTTGTTCGTGTCGAGACTGGCGGTGTTGATCGAGACGTCAACCGTACTGTCCTGCGGCCGTGCCGGATCGTAGTGCACGTGGCCACTGACCTCTTTGAACCGGCCTTCTTCTTTCAGGACCGCCCATTTGTACACAGTGAAGCTCACGGCGCTGAGCTCGCGACTGACCACATAATCGGATGAGGGCGCGGCATGCGTCCCAATGCCGATTAGGCTCAGAAGCAGGACCACGGTCGTGGTTGGTAACCATCGCTGCATGAGCACCTCCCCTCGTACCTGCCACAATGACGATGTCGTGGGCGCGGCGTTAACGTGTTAACGGTCGTGGCCCGAAACCGACAGTACCAATGACGATGGACGATGGGGCCGAATCGGATGCGGCCGCGCTCATTGCGGCGGCGCGCGCCGGAAATAGGGGCGCGTTTGGTCATCTGTACGGCCGGTACGCGCGGATGGTTCACGGCATTGCACTCACGCGTCTGCGCTCGCAGGATGCCGATGACGTGGTGCAGGAAGTCTTCGTGCGTGCCTTGGAACAGCTGCGGACGCTCCGGGATCAGCGCGCGTTCGGTGGATGGCTCGCGGCCATCGCGCGTCATGTGGTCGTTGATACGGTCCGCCGCATGCCGGGAAGTATCGACTTGGGAGAAGAGCCGTCGATGCGCGAATCGCAGCACGACCAGCTCGAGGCACGTCGCGCGCTCGCAGCGATCCGCGCACTCCCTGACGCCTATCGCGAAACCGTCATGCTGCGGCTGGTCGAAGGGATGACCGGTCCGGAAATCGCAGAGCGAACCGGCCTGACGGCCGGGTCGGTGCGTGTCAACCTGCATCGGGGACTCAAGTTGCTGCGCGAACGGCTGGAGGGCATCGCGTCAGGAAGCGGGACATGATCGACGAACCATCGAATGAGTATCTGTGGGATCGCAGTGGGGAGCCCGACGCCTACGTGAGTCATCTCGAGTCACTGCTGGAACGCTATCGCTTCGATCAATCGATTCGCGTCACAGCAAGAACGCCGAAGCTCGGGTGGATCTGGTGGACGACAGTCCCGGCAACCGCCATTGTGTTGTTCATCGCGTACGTGGCATTGATCCCCGTGCTGGGGCAGCCTGGCCGCGAGTGGCGCGTCGTCGCGCGTACCGGACAGCCGATCGTGTCCGGCCGCGCGATCATCGAATCGGGCATGCTCGCCGCCGGCGGCGTCGTCGAGACGAACGCGGACTCGCGCGCCGAGATTCGAGCGGGTCGGGTGGGGCGCATCGAGGTCCAGCCGCGATCCCGCGTGCGGTTGGTCTCAACGGGTGGCGGCAGACACCGACTCGCCTTGGACCGTGGCCGAATTGCCGCGAAACTCTGGTCGCCGCCATTTACGTTCGGGTTCACCACGCCGGCCGCCGAGGTGTTCGACGTGGGGTGTGCGTTCACGATGGATGTTGACGACCGCGGCACGTCGACAGTCCGAGTCACGTCGGGTTGGGTGCAGCTCGAGACGGCAGATCGTCAACAGCTCATTCCTGAAGGGGCGGTCGCGATCGCAGAGGCCGGCAAACGGATCGGCACGCCGTTTTTCGACGACGCCTCGGTGGCGTTCAAACGGGCGCTCCGCGCGATCGATGTCGACGCACTCAGCGCGGCTGAACGGCGCGACGTCCTCGCGACCTTGCTCAACGAAGCACGCCGTCAGGATGTATACACCTTGCTGCGACTGAACCGTGATCTGACGCCGCCGGAGCGCGGCGCGCTCTACGACCGCGTCGCCGTGTTGCGGCCGCCGCCCGTTGGCGTCACGCGAGACGGCATCCTGGCAAACAATGGGACGATGCTCGAGGCGTGGCGTCGAACACTCGGATTTCCGGAAGTGAAGCGCTGGTGGCTCCATTGGACCGACGCGTTTGACTTTTGATCCACTCGGAAGAGCCAAGACCACATCCTGTCCCTCCGTCTCTCTCTCTTGTGCCACGAGATGCGGAAGAGCCCCGATCGGCGACGATTACTGAGACACCAGCTTGAGATCGAGCGTTATCGTTTGACCTTCCGCGAGCGAAAACGACGACGCGCGGCTGCGAAACGTGTCGAGAACATCCGGATCCCTGGCGTCGGCGGGATCGACGCTGTCGAGCGCGATGACCAGATACTCGCCGGCGGGCAGCGACGTAATTTTGAACTGCCCCGCCTGATCCGGACGACTCAACCGAAAATATCGATTCAATGTCGTTCCCATGTCGCGATCGCGTGGGAAGACGACAACCGAATAGTCCTTCACGGCTTCGCCTCGCGCGTCTGTCACGGCCCCGGTGACGACCGACACTTTGTCGGTCACATCGATCTCGAGGTCGCTGACGTCCTCGTTCGGCTTGATCTCGATGCCGGCATCTAGCACGTCGACGCCGCCGATGAGGATCGCGCGCTGGGTCCACCCCACGCTGCCTCCGCGCGCCACCGCGTCGAGGCCGACGTGCATGCGCCCGGGCCGCGCGTCCACGGTGAACGTCAGATCGTCGTTGATCGTGCCCGGTCCGAGGCCACCCACCGGATCCGGGTCGACAGGCGAGGCCGCAACGAACACGGCGGTTCGATCGAACGCGCGCTTGGCGTCAGGATCGAGGACGATTCGGCCGGTGACCTTCGACGGCCTCGCACCAACCAAACGAATCCCCGCGATGTCATCGCCAGCGATGACGAGGGGCTGCGAGGCAAATTCCCTGATCCGATCGCCCTGCGCAGTGATGGTGTACTCGCCGGGGACCAATCCACCAATTGCAAACGATCCATCCGGACGAATCTGACCGCCTGGCGTGTAAACCGGCGCGCCCGATCGATGCAACACGCGAATGAAGCCGCTCAACGAACGTCCCTGAGAGTCAACGGCCGTTCCGGTCACGCGCGCCAGCCTCGTTCCCACGAGGGTGAGCGACAGGTCGTTCATCGTCTGACCGAGACCGAGAACGACCCGCTGTGCGGCGTCGACGCTCGCGGTGCCGGGGTAATAGGTCGGCGCGTAGCCGGAGCGATCGCCGGCGTCGGTTTCCGCCGCCGATCGCAGGTTGGCCACCACGTAGTACGGCCCCGGCGCGAGACCGAAGACACGGAATTCGCCGAGATCGTTCGTGGTCGCCACGCGGCCCGCCGACACGAGCCGGCGGACCCCCTGCTGCATCTGATAGCGCTCAACGGAAACCTGGACGTCGGTCGCCGGATCGCCGAATTCGTCGAGCACGCGTCCAGCGATCGCACTGCCGCGCGGCAGCTTGAAATCGATTCTCTCGAAGGTCCGTCCTTCGGCCACATCGAGCGGTTTGCCGGGCTCGAACGGCCGCAGTTGTCCAAACGACAGTCCGACATAGCCGCCTTTGCTCGCGTCGATGGTGTAGCGGCCGGCTGGAAGATCCTTGAACTCATAGCGGCCCTGGGCGTCCGTGATCGTCAGGCGATTCTCGCGGATGTCGGGCGCCACGATTCTGATCTGCGTCTTGCGCAACGGTTGACCGGTGTTGGCAGCCGTGACCTGTCCGCGGATCACGGCGCTGCCGACCTTCGCCGAAGTGTCGCGCGGTGGCGCGCTGCCGGGAGCCTGCGAGCGTAACGAGGCTTGCGGGGCCACTACCAACAGGGCCACCGCCCACGCGATCCCGAGCTTGAACGATCGCATACCACCTCCGGAAGGACGAGGAGGCACAATCCTAACCCATGGCGCGTTCCGGATTGCGTGCAGGTTGATCCCCTCCATCTGCGGCCTGACGCCGTTTCTCACGAGCCATTGCACTCGCGCCCGTCTACGCATAGATTATCTATACAAAGAAGACCTATGGTAGAGCTCCTGCCGGGCACGCTGGAAATGTTGATCCTTCGAACGCTTCGCAGCGGGCCGATGCACGGCTACGGGATTGCGCAGCGCATCGAGAACGTCTCGCACGAGGTGCTCTCCGTCGAGGAGGGCTCTCTCTACCCTGCGCTGCAGCGCCTGCTGCGCAAGGGATGGGTCACGGCAGAATGGGGCACGACGGGCCTCAATCGCCGAGCGCGGTTCTACACCTTGACGCGTGAGGGACGGAAACAACTCGGCGTCGAAATGCACGCGTTCAGACGGCTCACCGGCGCGATCGAGAGCGTCCTCAAACCAGAAAGCTAACCGTGGGAGAGTTCTGGCGACGATTGGGCATCCTGCTTCGATCGCGATCCGTCGAGCGCGATCTCGACGAAGAGCTGCGCTTCCACCTCGAGATGAAGACGCGCCAGACGGGCGATCGCGCAGTCGCGAGGCGCGCCGTCGGCAGCGCACTCCGTTGGCGCGAGCGCGCGCGAGACGCGTGGGGCTGGCGATGGTTTGATGACGTAGTGTGGGACGTCCGCTATGCCCTGCGCCAGTTCCGGCGGAATCCGGCCTTCACGGCAGTCGCCGTCACGATGCTGGCGCTCGGCATTGGAATCAATACGGCCGTGTTTACGCTTGCCAACACTGTTCTGTTCAAGGGATTCCCGTTCATCGACCGCAACGACCGCGTCCTCTACATCCACACACCCAATCCGATGCATCCGGACGCGCCGGAAGGCTACTCCTCGTATGCGGATTTCCAGGACTGGCGAGCACTGGCGAAGTCCTTCGACGGAATGGCGTTCGTCAGCGGATCGCTGATCACTCTCAGCGATGGACGGGGTTTCCCGGAGAATTATGCCGGCAGCCAGGTCAGTGCGAGCACCTTCCACGTGCTGCGCCAGACTCCGCTCATTGGTCGCGACTTCGCGCCTGCCGACGAGAGACCCGGTGCGGATCCCGTCGTCATCGTCAGCTACCAGCTCTGGACACAGCGATTCGGGAAGGATCCCGCACTCGTCGGACGCACCGTGCGCCTGAACGGCGTACAGACAACGGTGATTGGCGTCATGGCCGAAGGCTTTTCCTTTCCGTACAACGAAGTGCTCTGGATGCCTGCGACCGTGACGGCGGAATTCCAGCAGCGGCAAGCGCGCCGGCTGTGGCTCGTCTTTGGCCGCCTGAGTGAGGGCGCCACGCTGGCAAGTGCGCGAGCCGAATTGGAGACGATCGGCCAGGCGCTGGCCGAGGCTTATCCGCAGACCAATCATGGCGTCCGCCCCGTTGTGCAGTCCTACAACGAGTTCTGGGTCGGCTCCCGAGCGACGATGATCTACACGTGCCTCCTGGGCGCCGTCGGGTGTGTCCTGCTGATCGCCTGTGCCAACGTGGCGAATCTGCTGCTCGCTCGCGCGATGGTTCGGTCGCGCGAGATTTCCGTCCGCATGGCGCTTGGCGCCGGGCGGTCGCGGATCGTGCGCCAGCTGCTCATCGAGAACGTGATGCTCTCAACGATGGGTGGTGGGCTCGGCTGGTGGTTGGCGAGATGGGGTGTAGGCGCCCCGATCTACAAGCTCGCCGCGTTCACGACCTTCGGGACACCAGCATGGTTCGACTTCACGATGGACTTCCGCGTACTCGGATACCTTGTCGCAGTCTCGATGGCCACAGGACTCCTCTTTGGGCTGGCGCCCGCTCTGCGTCTCTCGAAGCTCGACCTCAACGGCGCGCTGAAGGACGGCGGCCACGGCGCCGCGGGCGGTTCGCGCCACGCGAGGTTGTCGGCGCTGCTGGTCGTTGGAGAGATGGCGCTGGCGATGGTGCTGCTCGGAGGGGCCGGGGTGATGATGCGCAGCTTCCTGCACATCTACTCCGCGGACATCGGCGCGGGAATGGAGCACATTCTCACTGCGTCCATGCGGCTACCGGTTGACCGGTATCGAGATGCTGAGTCGTGGGTGGCGTTTTTCGATCGTGCGACGGCGCGTACGAAGATGATTCCGGGCGTGGAGTCCGTCACGCTTGCGAGCGCATTGCCGACGCTGTTCTCTTTCAAGCTACCCTTCGAGTTGAATGGCGCTCCGCCCGGTGATGAACAACATCGCCCAACGCTGTCAGCATTGGTAGTCGGCTCAGGGTACTTCCACACGTTGGGCGCAACCCTTCTCTCGGGACGAGACTTCGCCGACACTGATGCATCGTCGTCGGCTCCCGTCGCGATCGTGAACACGCGGTTTGCGAACATGTGGTGGCCGGGACAAGACCCGCGCGGCAAACGCCTGCGAGTGTTCAACGGCACGACTCCGGACGCGTGGCGGACCGTCGTCGGCGTCGTGTCGAACATCGTGCAGGATGACCGGACCCGCCAGACATTTGAACCGCTGGTCTACATGCCCTACCGGCAACGACCGGCGGCTGGGATGATCGTCATTGCACGGGCCTCTATCCCGCCAGCCAATCTCGGGATGACCTTACGTCGCGAGCTCCAGACCCTCGATTCCGACCTCCCCATTGGAGGTCCGTTTACGCTGGCCGAGGCGATCGGGCCATGGAACTATGGATTGAATGGCAGTATGGCCGTGCTATTTGGTCTCCTCGCGATGGTGGCGCTGCTGCTTGCGTCGATCGGCCTGTATGCCGTCATTGCGCACATGGTGAGCCAGCGCACGCAGGAGATTGGCATTCGCGTCGCAATTGGCGCAACGGCGCGCGACATTCTTCGTCTCGTCTACGTGCAAGGCATGGTGCCATTGGGTATCGGGTTGACGATCGGCGTGTGCTCGTCGTTGGCGATCAATCGCGTGCTGAGTTCGGCGCTGGTCCAAGTGTCGCCAACCGACCCTCTTACGTTGGTCGTGTCGTCGGTCACCCTGCTGGTATTCGGCACACTCGGATGCTGGTTGCCGGCACGCAGAGCCATTCGTGTCGATCCTCTTTTGGCATTGAGACACCAGTAGTAGACAAGGCGTTTGCCACCCTGCGTGAGCCATGACGGCGAGTGCCCGGAACAAGTCGTAGACGTTCTACGTCCAAGTGCCGTAGACTGTCTACGACTATGACCAAGACGCCCGACGATCGGCGGCTGGAGCTCCTCCAAGGCACGCTCGACATGCTCATCCTTCGGACCCTGCAGTGGGGGCCGCAGCATGGCCACGGCATCGGCCAGGCGATTCGCGCGCAGTCCGACGACCTGCTCAGGGTCGAAAGCGGCTCCCTCTACCCCGCGTTGCACCGGCTCGTGAAGCGCGGATGGCTGAAATCCGAGTGGGACCTGAGCGAGGCCAACCAGCGGGCTCGGGTACTATCGGCTCACCGCAGCGGGCAAGGCGCAGCTGTCGCGCGAGCGGGATCGGTGGTCGCAACTCGTGGACGCGATCGGACGCATCATGAACCCGGCGCCCGCAAGCAAGGAGTAACCCATGCAGCCAGACCACGACGACCTCGACGAGGAGATTCGCGGCCATCTGGCTCTCAGCATGAAGGAGCGCATCGAGCGCGGCGAGGATCCAGCGTCCGCGCGGCTGGCGGCGCTCAAGGAATTCGGCAACCTCACGCTCACGCGCGATGCGATGCGAAGTGTCTGGCGCTCCCGCGGGCTCGACACGGCCGGCGCGCTGGCGCACGACATTCGGGTTGCCCTGCGCTCCCTCAGGCGCGCCAAGGGCCTCGCCACAACCGTGGTGGTGACGCTCGCCCTCGGCATCGGCGCCAACGCCGCAATCTTCAGCGTTGTCAGGGGCGTGCTCCTGCGTCCATTGGTCAATCGCGACGAAGATCGTCTGATCTACATCCGCCAAAGCGCGCCGGGCCTCGGCGCCGAGAACACGACGTTCTCGGTGCCGGAAATCAACGACTTCAAGTCGCGGGTCACGACCATCAAAGCCTTCGGAGACTTCTCCACGGTCGACTTCGCAATGATTGGGCTCGGCGGCGAGCCTCGCATGGTGAAAGCGGGCGTCGTCGGCGGATCGTTCTTCGACGTGATGGGCCTGCGCCCCGTACTCGGACGCCTGTTGAATGCGGACGATGATGGTCCCAAGGCAGCGGGCGCGGCGGTCCTCACGTACCGGTTCTGGACCACCTCGCTGAACAGCGATCCGACAGTGGTCGGCAAGACCATCCGCCTCGGACCGCGCACTGCCACGGTCGTGGGCGTTCTCGAACCCTCGGTCCCCTATCCGGCGGACACGGAGATCATCGCGAATGTGGTGACCAGCCCGCATCACCTCGGGGCGACGATGGTCACCCAACGCACCCACCGCATGACGGAGCTCTTCGGCCGCCTCGCGCCCGGCGCTTCACTCGAGGATGCGCGCGCCGAGCTCACCGCCGTTCACGCCGCGATGGTGCGCGAGCACCCCGAGTCGTATTCGCCAAAGGCCAACGTCCAGTTGAAAGTGGCAAAGCTCCGCGAACAAATCGCGGCGCCTGCGCGAACGATCCTGCTCCTGCTGCTGGCCGCCGCCGCAGTGGTGTTCGTCATTGCGTGCTCCAACGTCGCCAATCTGATCCTGGCGCGCTCGGTGCGCCGCGAGGGCGAGTTGGCCGTGCGGGCCGCACTCGGCGCCGGCCCCGGCGCGCTCCGGCGCACGCTGCTGGCGGAGAGCCTCGTGCTCTGCGGCGCTGGCGCGGTGCTGGGCGTGGCGCTCGCGCAGCCACTGGTCGCCATCGTCGCGCGCTATGCGGCCCGCTTCTCCATCCGCGCACTCGAGGTCACCGTCGATTCGAGCGTGCTCTGGGTCGGCGCCGGCCTGGCGATGGCCGCGGCCGTGCTGCTCGCGTACGTTCCGCGCCTGCCGTCGCCGCACGCGCCGGCCGGCCTCGGCCTGGCGAGCGGCAGCATCCGAATCACTCCGGGCACCAACCGCCGCCTGCGCATGTTCGCGACGACGCAGATCGCGTTTTCGTTCGTGCTCCTCGCCGGCGCGGGCATGCTCCTCGCCACGCTCGTCACCATGCAGACCGCGAACACGGGCTACAACATGCGGTACGTGCTGGCATTCGACATGCCGACGTCGGCGACGGGCGCAGGCGTCGGCGATCCGAAGCTGCTCAACTTCTATCAGGAGGCGATGCGGCGCATCGACGCGCTGCCGGGCGTCGAGGGCGCCGCCGTCGGGATGTTCGTCCCCTGGCGTGACGCCGGCACCTTCGGTCCAGGCGTCCGGTTCACGGTCGAGGGCTATCAACCCGCGGACGGCGAAGAAAACCCGCGCGCGCGGTTCCGGGTCGTCTCGCCCCGGTTCTTCGCCGTGCTCGGCGTCCCGATGCTTGCCGGCCGCGACTTCACAGACGAGGACCGCGAGGGTGGCGAGCTCGTCTCGATCGTCAGCCAGAGCGTCGCGCAACGGCTGTTTCCGAATGGCGACGCGGTGAACCGGCACATGTGGTGGACCGATCCGTACTTCGGCCCCAAGCCCGTGCCCCGCCGCATCGTCGGTGTCGTGGCGGACGTGGACGACGAGAACATCGTGCGCGAACCGGCGCTGGCGATCTATCAGCCGGTGCGGCAGATCGGCGTTGCCGGCCGTCTGTTCGTGCACACGGCCGGCGATCCGTACGCGCTCGTGCCGGAGGTGACGCGCGTCATCCGCGAGATCTCCCCGGACCAGCCCGTGGAGCGTGCGGCGACGCTCGCGGACGTGCGTGCGGAGGTGCTGTCGCCGGAGCGGCTGAACGCCTTCGTATTCTCCGGATTTGCCGGCATCGCGCTGTTGATCGCGGTCGTGGGCGTGGCAGGCGTGCTGGCGTTCTCGGTGAGCGCACGCACCCGCGAATTCGGCATTCGGCTGGCTGTGGGGTCGGCGCCGCGGCAACTGCTGGCGCGCGTGCTCCGGGAGGGCGTGCTGATTGCCGCGATCGGGATCGCCGGCGGTGCGGCGGGCGGCTACGCGCTCGCGCAGGTGGCAGCGCGATTTTTCGAGCACGTGCCGCTGCCGGGCGTCCTGCCCGTGATCGGCGCGGCGGCCGCACTCATCGGTGCGGCGGTTGTCGCATCGCTGATGCCGGCCGCGCGCGCTGCGCGCGTGGACGTTCTGCAAGCGCTGCGATCGGAGTAGATGAGGCGGTCGGCGAAGACGATCTGATCTCATCTGATCTGATTCGCAGAGATTCTGAGGCCGGAGCCCGTTCGCTGTGATCCGGAGGGCCTGACGCGATCAACAATGAGAACCATGACCGAGGATGCACACAGCCGGCCGTCTGGAGACGCGCCGGAGCCGCTGTACGACGTCAATATTCCAACGCCCACTCACGCGGAGCGAGCACGAACACTGGTGGCCCGCATCTCGACCGGGACCTTGTGCACGTTAGCGCACGAGCCCGAGGGCTATCCCTATGGCTCGTTCGTGACCGTTGCCTTCGACAACGGCAACCCGGTCTTTCTGATTAGCGGACTCGCCGAACATACCAAGAACTTGGAACGGGATCCTCGTGCGTCGCTGCTGGTGGCCGAGGGCGGCTCCGCAGATCCGCTCGCCAACGGTCGCGTCACGCTTCTCGGACCTTGCACGCGCGTCGAAGGGGATGATGCCAGCGTGCGCGCCGCATTCTTCGCCGCGCACCCGAACTCCGCCTACTACGCCGACTTCCGCGACTTCGGCTTCTGGAAGCTGCACGTGGATTCTGTCCGCTACATTGGAGGCTATGGCCGGATGTCGTGGATCAGCAAGGCCGACTGGCAGGCCGCCGAGCCGGATCCCCTTGGTCCGTCGGCCGCCGACACAATGGCGCACATGAACGCCGACCACGCCGACGCCATGGTGCTGTACTGCAAGGCCTTCTCAAAAGCGACCGAGATCACCTCCGCCCGCATGACAGGCGTCGACAGGTACGGCTTCGAGATGTCGGCGATGACCTCGCAGGGACCACGACCTGTCCGTCTGGCGTTCGTCACGCCGGTCAGCACACCGGAGGAAGTGCGCGACGCGCTGATCTCGATGGCGAAGGACGCCAGGTCCAAGCTGGCTGAGGAGAGCACGGTCAAGCCGGCGCAGGTGGCAGTCGGCGATCAACGCTCCTGAACGGCTCCAGCGCGAAGGCTTTGAAAGTCATTCTCTTTGGCGGCACCGGCATGGTGGGGCAAGGCGTGTTGCGCGAGTGCCTGCGCGACCCGGACGTCACGGAAGTGATCGCCGTCGCGCGCTCCGCAACCGGGCAGCAGCACGCAAAGCTACGCGAAATCGTCCATGAAGATTTCAGCGACTTCTCTGCTCTGCGACTCGATGGCGACGCGTGCTTCTGGTGCCTCGGCGTCAGCTCCACAGGCATGAGCGAAGCCGACTACACACGGATCACCTATGACTACGCGATGGCGGCAGCGAAGGTGTTGGCCCGTCCGACGATGACATTCATCTTCGTTTCCGGTGCGGGCGCGGAAGGCAACGCCATGTGGGCACGGGTGAAGCGCAAAACCGAAGACGCGCTCTTCGCTATGCCGTTCAAGCAGGTGTATGTGTTTCGACCCGGGGTGATTCAACCGCTGCACGGAATCACATCGCGTACGCGGTTGTACAACGTCCTCTACCCGCTTCTCTATCCGCTGATGCTCGTGGCCAAGCTGGTGACCCCACAATTCATCACCACCACTGAACGCGTGGGGCAAGCCATGCTGCGCATCTCGCGGAAAGGATATCCAAAGCACCTGCTCGGGAATTCGGACATCAACGCCGCTTCGCGCAGCTGAGTCATTCTCCTTCCAGATGCACCGCTTGCGCGTGATTCATCACGAAGAACGGAGAGGACGAAGAGCACGAGTCACCACACATTCTCTTGGTGACCTCCGTGATCTCTGTGACTTCGTGATGACAATTACGTCGATGGGCCGAAGCCGCAACGTCCGCGGGTGCCTTGCCGGAAGCGTTCCCGCTCCTCAGGGGTCATCGCCTCCCAGCGCCCGGCCATGCGATCGGCCATGCGACGTCGGACATGGGAGCCAGAGAAACCGCGGCCGCCGAATCCGCCGAAGAGAATCCGCGACAGCGCCAGAATGCCGACGGCCTGCCAAAAGGTAATCGGACGCCAGCCAAAGATCGACGGCAGAAGCCAATTCCACAGCTGCAGCACAATTGCGCCGCCGATCGCGATGAACAGCAGCATCCCCAGAATCGCGAGCGGCGCCAGGAACATCCATTTCCTTCTCATGTGCAACTCCTCATGCTTTCGTCAATTCGTCGTGAAGGCTTTGCAGTCGCTCGCGCAGATGCCGCACCGCGTAGCGTTTGCGCGAGAGCAGCGTATTCACGCTCACGCCGGTCTCGGCGGCCATCTCCCTGAAGCTGCGCCCGTCCAACTCGTGCGCGACAAACACCTCGCGCTGCTCCTCCGGCAGCTCGTCGACCGCCAACTCGATCTCATCGAGCAGCACGCTGCGGGCGTACAGCGCCTCCGGTCCGGCATCAGGCGAAGGCAACAGCTCTTCCCACTGCACCCGTTCATCGTCTTCGTCCTCGACGGCGGGATCGCCGAAGCTCTCCGGCGTCTTCTTGCGGAACAGATCGGTGATGCGATTGCGTGCCACGCGAAACAGCCAGCCGGTGACGTGCTCGATCGGCATCAGCCGGCGGTTCGCTTCCACCAGCGCGAAGAAGACGTCCTGCAGAATGTCCTCTGCGTCGCGCGGGTCTGGCACGCGCCGGCGAATGAAGTGGCGCAGCCGGGACTGTTCCCGCCTGACCACGTCGGAGATCCGCTGGTCCTGTTCGAGTGCCATCCGCTCCAGGCTCGCCGCGGCCTTCATCTAAGGTTGTAGACGAATGAGAGGGTGCGGATATTGTAGGGTCGCTAAGATTAACGAACCAGGTGGAGGCTTCATGAGATGGTCCGCTCTACTCGCATTGGTGATCCTGGCGGTTCCGGGACACGCACACGCGCAAGTCGCCGGTGGCGAATCGGCCCGGACATCGACCCCGGATCCCCGGTTATCGACCCCCGATCCGTGGTACGCCACGTTCTCGATCATTGCCTTCGATCCAGCGACCAGCGAATTCGGCGTGGGCGTCCAGTCCCACGCCTTTACCGCAGGCGCCGCAGTGCCGTATGCCATCCCCGGCGTCGGCGCCGTCGCCACGCAAGCGGCCGCCAACAGACTCTACGGACCGAAGGCGATCGAGCTGCTCAAGCAGGGACTCAGCCCGGCCGATGTCGTCAAACGGCTGACCGACGAAGACCCGGGCCGCGACACGCGTCAGGTGGGTGTGATCGACACGAAGGGGCGCTCCGCCGTCTATACCGGAAAACATGTGATCGATCGGAATTCCGACCCCAAGGATTCCATCCACCTTGGCGGCTACGCCGGGCACATCACGGGCACCAATTTTTCAGTCCAGGGCAACACGCTGGCGAGCGAAGACGTGCTCAAGCAGATGGCCCGGGCGTACGAGCAAGGCAAAGGCACGATGGCGGAGCGACTGATGGACGCGCTGGACGCCGGTCAGTCGGCTGGCGGCGACACACGCGGCATGCAGTCCGCCGGTCTGCTCGTCGTGCGGCCGGTTCCGCCCGGATCGAATGTGGTCAACGATCGCATTGTCGACATTCGTGTGGACGATGCCGTCGACCCGTTCAAGGAATTGCGGCGGCTGCTGAATATCTCGCTGGGGATGCCCAAGAAACTCACCGACCACTCCGCCGAGCTCGCGCAGGCGGGGAAATTCGACGAGGCGATCACGGACGAGAAAAAGGCCCTCGACATCCAGCCGAACAGCGACACGCTGCACTACGCCCTGGCGCAACGCTACGCACAGGCTGGACAACCGCTGATGGCGTTAGTACCGCTGCGTGAAGCGATCCGGCTGCATCCCAACCTGGCAAGGGACGCGGCGCAGGATCCCGTCTTTGCCGCGATGCGCGACCTCGGCGAGTTCAAGCGCCTCGTGGCCGTGAAGCCCTGACGATCAACCTGAGTGCGCGCGCCCTTCGGAATGAATCTGTCACCCATGTGACCGAACGTACCCTTCGGGGCTGGCTCGCCGCACTGGACGATTTTCGCAACTGGTTGCGGCTCGGCCCGCAGGCCCGCGCCGGCCCTCGCCCACCACACGTTCGAGTTCGGCCGTGATCACTCGCAGTTTCTCTCCCGCGTGGTCTACCACTGGCATCGTCAGTTTGGCGGGGTTTGCCTCTGCGCGTCTGCAGCGCCGAGAGCGGTGGCGACGGGAGAAGGCGGAAGATGACGAAATCGACGAACCGGTAGGCGAGAGTCGGAGGGCGAGGATGAGAACGACGGACGTCAACCCCATTAGTAGTATCCCCTCGCCCGCCCCATTCTTCAAGACTGTTTGTTGGACGCCAGGACCGGTATCATCGCCGGCCCATGTCAAAAATCACTAACCGCGATACGGCGCCCCGCGACGGGGGCTCTGTCGAACATCGACTCGCGCGATTGCTGGATACGCCATTCCTCGCGCGCGTCGTTCCGCACCTCCCGCCGGAGACGCTGCATCAGCTCATTCGGTCCCGCGGACTCGATGCGTGCAGCGAGCTCGTCACGTTGGCGACGCCCGCGCAGCTCACCTCCCTGCTCGACCTCGATCTGTGGCGTCACGCGCGGCCGGGACGCGACGAGCAGTTCGACGTCGAACGCTTCGGCGAATGGCTCGAAGTGCTGGTGGACGCCGGACACTCGGTGGCCGCCCGAACGGTCGCCGCCCTCGACAAGGATCTGGTGATCGTCGGACTCTCCCGCTACGTGCGTGTGTTCGATCCGGGCATCTTCGAACCAACCGCCCAGAGTGATGACGAGCCGATGGATCGTGACGAGGCGATGCGTGAAGGAGATTCGATGGAAGTCGACAAGGCGAGGGATGCCGAGTCGATGCATGCCGACGACGCGCCGATGCACGAATCGAGCGGCGACTCGCTCGAGTGTGAAGTGGCCGGTTACATCGTCCGTGCGCGGAGAGCCGACTCGTGGGACGCGATCGTCACGCTGCTGGTCGCGCTGGACGCCGAGCACGGCAACTACTTCCACGCCGTGATGCAGGGCTGCCGGCGTTTGTCCAACTCCAGGCCGGAGATCGACGGCCTCGACGATCGGCTGCTGGCACCGGAGCAGCACCTCCACGAAGTCGCGATCGAACGGGAGCGCCGGCGATCGCAGCAAGCCTACGCGACGCCCGCCGACGCGCGCGCCTTCCTCCAGATGGCGCGACAGCCGCAACACACGCGATCAGGCGCGGCGGTGATGGGGTCGATCAAGGTCAATCCGATGGTCACGGCCTATTTTCGAGCGGCATACGAAGCCCCGGCATCGTCGAACGAGACTGCGCCATCACCGGAACGCACACTGGAATCGCCGTCGTCGACATCGCCGTCCGCGTCGACGTCGTTGCCGTCGGCAGCGTCACACTCGAGTGATGTCCACGCGCACGCGACCGACGTCCCCGAATCGCTTGAAGCGGTCATGGAACTCTTGGCCGAGGCAGGCGTGATGCCGGAGCGTTCGCGAGCGCTGCTTGAAGCCGCGGACGCCGACCCGCAGGCCGCCAGGCTCACGCCCTTCCGGCGACTGATGGCGTACGTCCGCGACACGGACGAGACCGCCTACCTCACGCGCAGTCGTGAACTCGCGTTCCTTGCGAACACGCTGGTCGCGGGATGCTCCGTTCAGTTCCGACCGTTCACGCCACAGGAAGCGTCCGATGCTGCCGCGGGGATCTGTAATCTGGGACTCGAGTACTGGCCCGCGCCTTGGCCGAGCATGACCTCGCCGGGTGCGTCATCGCCGCATCCTCACGACACGGCCACAGCCACACCGCCCGACGCGTTCCCGCCCGACTCGTTGCTGATCGATCACGACCTCGTGACCGCGTTCGAAGTGGGCTGGTCGGTGCTGCACCAGGATGTGAGCCTGTTCGCGGCGGAACAGCTCATCTCGACGCTGACCGATCTCGACTGCGTCGATCGCGACATCCGGCGCGGGCTCGTCGCGCTTCGGCGCACGCTCGTGAAGCAGCGCGACGCCGGCACACCGTGGCGCGCGCGCGACGCGGTCGAGATCCTCGCGATGCTCGACATGACAGCCTGGATTAGCGTGCTCGGCCTGCTGGACGAATGTCCCGTCCTGCCCGCGGCGCTGACAGCCATTCTCGAAGGTCGCATCACGACCGTCAGCCCGACAGAGTTCGAGTTCATCTCCACGGCCGCCCAGATCGGCGACGTTCGCATCTTCATGCGGAAGCTCCCCGACGTGCTGTCACGCTGAACGAATCTGCGGTGCGCGGTCGCGCGCACAGCGTCTCGCGCCTGGGCAGTCTCTCGTCGCCGCTACCCTCGAGCTTCGCGTTAGTCAGTGGAGATTGGCTCACCTGTGCCTGTTGAAAATGCGTGCTTGTTGCAGGGATTGATGTCGTTGGGTCGCTCTTGAATACGCGCTTGTCGATGATGTCGGTTCTAATCTCGTTGCTGCTCACCGTTCGTACCGTCGCGCGTTCTCGAGCCGCCCTGCACATGGAGGTGCTCGCCTTGCGGCATCAGCTCCACGTGCTGGAGCGATCACGGCGTCGGCGGCTACGCCTGACCGGTCGTGACCGGCTGCCCACAGGCGACCTGCTTAATCGACGTTCGACGGGTCGAGATCCCGACAAGAGTGCTGTGCTCCACGTCCCGATCGTATTTTGGTACGGACAACCGAATACCCAGCTTTTCAGCAAGTTCCGGGCGACTCGGAGCCCTATTGCGCCGACGCCAATGACGCTGACTGTCGTCTCACTTGTGCGATGACTGGGATCTGTTCTCCACAATCGCGACGGCTTCAACTTCGACGAGGAACTCCGGCCGGAAAAGGCGGACCACTTGAACCGCCGTACTCGTCGGTGGGTTGTTGACGTCGACGTACTTGTCGCGCACGTCTCGGAAATCCGGGCCATATGAGAAATCGAGAAAATAGCTGTTCAACTTGATGATGTCGCGGAAACGCCCACCGGCCGCTTCCACCGCAGCTTTCAGATTCTCGAATACCTGTCGGATCTGAGCACGAAAGTCGTCTCGACCTACGAGATTGCCGGACCTGTCGAGCGCGACCTGGCCCGCGATGAAGACGACGTTGCCACCTCTCGCGATCGCCAGCTGCGAGTATCCGACCGACCTGGGCATTGTGTCTGGGACGAGCAGTTGAACCTCGGGAGTGTCTGACATCGTGACGCGTCCTCCTTTTTGTCATGTGTTTGTGGGCCGTGACGCCGTGGCATGGGCCCAGGCTGAAGACCAGGTCGGCGACAAGCAGCCCCATGCACGTTTCATGAAATGGACTATAGGGCTCCGGCACGGTATTCTTCAAATCGATGTCATCTATAAGAGATATCGACACAGTGAATTTGGCCGCGTTCGACATCAACGTCCTTGTCGCGCTCGATTTCCTCCTTGCAGAAGGCAGCGTCGGCCGGGCCGCCAATCGGATGAATCGCTCGCAGCCAACGGTGAGCCACGCGCTCAAGCGACTGCGTGAGATCTTTCGCGATCCGCTACTGGTGCGAGTAGGAGGTCGCATGGAGTTGACCACGCGCGGCGAAGCGTTACGCATCCCAGTGGCGGACGCTTTGGCGCGGGTTCGCGACCTTTTTGCGGGAGAGGCGTTCGATCCGGTGCAGAGTGGGCGCACCTTTCGGCTGTCGTTTTCCGACAATGCCAGTGACGTACTGCTTCCGCCACTGCTCAAGCGATTGGCGAACGATGCGCCGCGCATTTCCGTCCGCCTCTTGCCGCCGTCGGCTGTGGCCTTCGATCCAGTCGAGCTGTCGCGCCATATTGACGCCATCGTGACGTGCTCACCGACTCGATTCAAAGGCTTCTATCAACAGCGCCTCTTCGCGGATCGTGATGTGTGTGCGTTGAGGTCAGGCCATCCGTTTGCAGGGGACATGACACGCTCCCGCTTTTTCAAAGCTCGGCATGTTGCGGTCGTGCCGCGCGAATTCGCGCATGACCCGGTTGACGTCTGGCTCCGCGAAGAAGGTTGCACGCGAACGGTGGTCCTGACCGTACCCAGCTACCTTCAGGCCCTGCACGTTGTTGCAGAATCAGATCTCGTCGCGGTACTACCCGAGAGGTTGGTCCACGCGTATTCGCACGTCCTTGATATCGTTTCGACCCACGTTCCACTGGACGTCGGGACCTTCGATGAATACCTGCTCCACCCCGCCCGGACACATGCCGATCTGGGCTGCGTATGGATTCGTGGCTTACTCAGGGAAGTCGCCGCTGCGCTTGGCAGTCTGCGTTCTCGCAGACGTCGGAGAAAATCGGGTTCGCGCGCGCCGAGAGAACGTCTTCTACGCTCGCCCGAACGGCGCCTGGCCCCATAGGGGGCGCGACCCGGCCGAGGGTTGGTCGAGGATGACTACGACAGCGAGCGCCGCTATCTCGCCCGCCCGTTTTCCGAATCTGCACGGACTTGACGCAGACGGGCGCGTACTTGCCTGAGGAATCTCGACTCGTAACAATTTATTGCCGAATTCTCGCGCGCCGTTTGTTCATAGTGTTCTACGAAGAGCCCACGCTGCGCCGAACGTTTGGTCCGAGTACTCAAGATCCTGCGGCCGGACGGGCGGGATGGCGACCGGTGAACGTCCGACTGATCGGCGGCTGGATCGCGACGACAGTTATCGGGCTCGACACGCTCGCTGGTGGCGTGACGGACCTGGTGCGTGGACAGGCCGCGCTCGTATCCGGATGTTCGTACGGGACCTGATCACGCATGTTGGTTACCCACGGTACCCGGCTCACTATTCCGGACGTCGGACGGCCGATCAACAGATCCGGACTGGTTGTCTGGCGGATCACAATATCAGTAGCGGCCTCAAGGATCGCCTCGACCGTCGCTCGAGACCGCTCCTGTCGAGGCGATTTCCTTGGAGAAAGCCTCGCCCGACGTGCGGTCGTTTGTCTGGCCATGAATGCAAGCTGACAAATACAAGCAATTGCTTACATCATAGCGCATGAGCGATAGTTCGTGGAACGGTGAAGTCGAGTCAACCATGGAGGCGGTCATGCTCCGTTCAACAGCAATCAGTGTGAGTCAGTCCGTACCGATCCGCCCGAGCCGCATTGGGCTCATCGCGTTGTGGGGCCTGCAGGTTGCGCTCGCCGCGGTGTTCCTCCTCGCGGGCGGGTCGAAGCTCGCCAGCGCGTCGTCGATGGTGGCGTTCTTCGAGGCAATCGGAGTGGGCCAGTGGTTCCGTTACGTCACCGGCCTCATCGAGGTTGTATCAGCCGTCGCGTTGCTGGTACCAAAGTTTGCGCCTTTGGGCGCACTGCTTCTCGCATGCACGATGGTCGGCGCCATGGCGACGCATCTCTTGATCGTTGGCGGATCACTGGCACCTCCAGGCCCCCTCCTACTGGGATCGCTCGCTGTCGCGTGGGCGCGACGCGACCGGCTTTCGGCCGTCTTGTCGAAGGTGCGCTGAGTGGGTGACGTGGAACGACATCGAAGTCGTCTGAGCGCACCCTTCAGATCTGTCGAGGTGCGAGCGTTCCTGAGAATCCGGCCGAATATGAAATGACTTAGAAGACTCGCAATGAGAAAGCTCAAAATTTTCGAACACATCTCGATGGACGGCGTCATCCAGGTTGGCGGCTCGGCCGAAGACGGCGATTTCCCCTACGGCGACTGGACAGCACCCTATCGCAGCCCCGCTGGCAGAGATGCAGTCCTGGCGGCGCATGGCGAAAGCTTCGATCTGCTACTTGGCCGGCGCACCTACGATATCTGGTCGGGCTTCTGGCCGAAGGCGCCGAGCAATCCTATGTCTGACGCCCTCAACGCCGCGACGAAATACATCGCAACCCACCGGCCGGAAAGCCTTGAATGGGGCCCGTTCGAGGGCCTTGGACCGGACATCGTCGAGGACATTCGCCGCATCAAGTCGCACAACGGCCCCGACGTGATCCTCTGGGGCAGTTCAACGCTGACATCGACGTTGCTCGAACACGGCCTTGCGGACGAGGTCCTGCTGCTCGTCTATCCAGTCCTGTTGGGCAAAGGAAAGCGCTTCTTTGCAGAGGGGACTCCGCCACGCGCATTCGAGCTCGCCAGCACGAACGCATTGTCCTCAGGCATCATTGTCAATGCCTACAAGGCCGCTGAGCCTTTGAAGAACCAACCATAAGGAGCAACTCGATGCGTTTCGACCGGACGGAAGGGGCCATTTAGCAGCCGCCTGCACAACGAATTGGGGCGCATGGGCGACGTCTGCCGCTCGTTTGGTGCGAAACCGGTCGTCATGGAAGGCACGTCACTCGACGTCATGCGCAGCACTCCCGACGGCGGCGGTGAATTCAGCGCATCGCCGTATCCGATTGCGGGGCCGGCCGCCGTCGCACAGTTCTTCGTCAGACTGGCCGAGTCACGGACCTCCGACATCCGTGTCCGCGTGATCGATCTAAACGCGTTTCCCGCTGCGCTCTTCGAGTTCGAAGCGCCCATGGGCCGTCGGCCACCCCGTTTGGTGTTGACCGTGGGATTTGAACACCGATGGATTCATCTCCGGACTCTATGTAATCGCCAACTCTCGCAAACTGAAAGCCTTGCCCTAGCTGCATACCTCTTCCGAGCCGTTATAGCCAAAGCTACGCGCCCGCCTCACGCACATCCTCGATAGTCTTGAACGCAGCGTTCTTCTGGCGGCAACTCGCGTGGTGCGTTGAATTGATCATGATCATCAAGGCCGATCACTTGCAGCAGCGCGACGATTTCCCTGTGGAAGTTCGATAGTTGAAGCTACGGCGGGCAGGCCAGCATCCCTCCGGTTAACGGCCAAATCCTGATCGACGTCTGGGGCTGGCGCCCGTTCGCAGGTGACGACGCTCTGTCAATCGACTGACGAATGTCGGTGCGCCTCAGGCATCCCGAGGCGGTGAATGGTGTCGCGCTCGAAATCGAATTCGATCAGCACCACAGGTTCAGCGCCCACGACCCACCCGTCATGACCCGGTTCGATCGCCACAATCTGCGGCGCCTTGTGCTCCACGACGCAGCCATCGGCATATTCGATGTGAATCTCGCCATGGGCGAGGAAGCCCACGTGCGCGTGCATGCACAGGTCAGTCCCAACGATCGGTTTCATGTCGATCGACCAGCGAAATCCGGCGGGATAGATCATGCGTTTGACGCGTGCCGCACCCGCGCGACCGACGTCGAGCCGGACATGGCCAAGGTTGCGTCGCTCGGCGCCTCTTACCGTCGCGAGCAGCGGATCTGACACCTTCGCGCGGGCGCGTGCGGCGCGGCGCCGGGGTACGACCTTCGCGGACTTCCTGACCTGCTTGCGGGCGGCCTTCTTCTTTGCCATATGCCTCTTCCGTTCATCAGACCGCCCGATGCTAGCACGGGACTTCAGTGCTGCCACTACCTCCTCCAGGTCAGGGCACCGGCGACGAGGCTGACGATCCCCCCGGTGAGCACGGCGGTGCCCACGACCTTCGTACCGTAGCCGCAGCCACTCGCGGTTTGGTTCGTGCTGCAATCGGGCCGGTTGGCGTACACCAGCACCGCCGCGCCCGCGATCGCGGCGACCGCCCCGAGGATGACTGCCGCTTGTGCTGCGTCGTTCCGGCCCCCTCGATGCCGGCGTTCTCTCTGCTCGGTACGAGCTCGATTCAACGGGGACGAATCTGAGTGCGCTGCGCCAGATTGGCCCAATAGCCGGATCGATCGGCTGAGTCGCGGACAGCATATCGTCGCTGACTGGGACGGATGAACGTTCCGTCGTGGACGCGACGCGGTCACTGATTGAAACCACCGCAGCGGGAGGCAGCGCCCCTTCACGCGCGAGGAGCGTGCCGCTCCACTGAGTCCCCAGCAAACACACAATCAAGGCGCCGGTCGTCCACAAGCCATGAGTTCGGACCATCTGCTCTCCTCGGGGCTGGCATGAAAACGTTTGAACGGACATGCCCCATCGTCGAACCGCTCGCGTGACAAGCCGAACACCGGCGTGCACGACACGGCGTCCTCCTCAGTGTAAATGAACGGTCGAGTCTTTGGTTGCCGTCACGTAACACCTCAGCCATTCCGCGCACCTCAGGCTGCCGTGGTCGTGGTTCGCGTTGACTCGGGCCGGCGATGCGCAATCATCTTCATCCCGTACTTCGCTCGTAAGGTGACGAGCGGCTGCGGCACCACCGGATGGTTCGACACGAGCTCGAAGCGCCATCGCTGCGCCAGCGTGGCAACCATGAGCATGAGCTCCATCCACGCGAACGATTCTCCGATGCAGCGCCTCGGCCCGCCACCGAACGGGAAATAGGCAAACGGCGGAAGCGACGCCTTGAGCTCAGGCGTCCAGCGGTCCGGATTGAATTGCTCGGGCTGTGCGTAGTAGCGCTCATCGCGGTGCACGATCCATGGACTCATGATGATGATCGAGCGCGCGGGCGCGGTGTAGCCGTTCAAAGGATGCGGATCGATTGCCCGCCGCCCGACGATCCACGCCGGCGGATACAACCGCATCGATTCGGTGACGACGCGCTCGAGGTACGGCAGCGCGGGAATGTCCGCCATCGTGGGCGGTCGGCCGTGCAGGACGCGATCGATCTCGACGTGCAGTGCGCGCTCCGCTCCGGGCGCCTGCGAGAGCAGGTACCACGTCCACATCAAGGCGTTCGCGGTGGTCTCGTGGCCGGCCAGGAAAATCGTCATCGCCTCGTCGCGCACCTGCACGTCGGTCATCCGGCGCCCTTCGTCTTCGTCGTCCTGCGCGAGCAAAAGCATCGACAGCAGATCGCCGCGGTCGGCGCCGCTCGCGCGCCGTTCGCGAATCAGGCCGTAGATGATGGCATCGAGCCGCGCGCGTGCCTGGCGGCTTCGGCGGAGGTGCGGCAGCGGCAGCCGCTCGATCGCCTTCGAGAACGGCAGCATCAGCGTCCAGAACGATTCCATGACGCCGGTGAGCGCGTCGCCGACCTCGCGCGCCTGCGACTGGACATCCGTGTCGAACAGCGTCTTGCCGACGACCGAGAGCGTCAGCCGGCTCATCTCCCGCGCGACGTCCAGCGTCGCTCCATCCGTCCAGGAGTCGCGCAGCCGCTCCGCGTACTCGACCATCGTCGCCGCATAATTGGCGACGCGTTCGCGGTGAAACGCCGGCTGCATCAGCCGACGCTGGCGCAGGTGGACGGCACCTTCGCTCGTCAACAGCCCTTCGCCCAGCAGCCGCTTCGTGCGCTCCAGTCCGCGGCTCTTGGTGAAGTTGCGGTTGTGCGTCACCAGCACCTCTTTGATGAGGTGCGGGTCGCTGACGATGAACAGGCGTTCGCGGCCAAGGCGGACGTGCGCAAGATCGCCGTACGTGCGCGCGATGTTCGTGAAGAACTGGAGCGGATTGCGTCCGGGCCGGTACACGAGCGCGCTGAAGAGCGACGGCTTCGGTCCCGGCGGCAGTGAATTCATTCGTCCACGGCCTCGTCTGGCACTCTGTGTTCCATGCTATCCTGATCTCGCCGTCGCTCACAGGCGACGTTCTCGAATGCGCAGCGACCACGCTTCCTTCGGGGAGCCACACGATACGGTCGCGGCCGGGAGGTGCCATCTATGCCACATAGCACCGGGGGCAGTCGCTAGACTCGCTCCCTCTACGCTGAACACGAAGGGCCGGCCACAGTGCCGGCCTTTTGTGTCTCGCCCGTTCTCCGTCTTTCATCGCGGTAACCGGCGGAAGCTGATCCCGTGCGCCTCGGGGCCGAACAACGTCACCAGGAAGGCGCCGATGATCACGGCGGTGACGAGACCGCCCATCGACTGCGCATAAGTGAAGCGTTCGCCGAGCGCCGACTCCACGTACGGAATGCTCGACGCGCACAACACGCCGAGCTGATACGCGAACCCAGGGAAGAAGCCGCGCAGGCTGCCCGGCGACAGCTCGTTGATGTGCGCCGGAATCACCCCCCACGCGCCCTGGACGAAGAACTGCATCAGGAAGACGCCGATGAGCGTGAACAGCGGGTTGAAGCCCGCGATCCAGAAGGGAACGACCAGGAGGGCGCAGGTGCTCGCGGTCATGATCGCCCGCCGCCGCCCGGCCTTGTCGGAGTAGTACCCGAAGGCCAGGCCGCCGAGCACCGCGCCGATCATCGACAGCATGGTGATGTCGGCGATCCGGCTTTTCGCATGACCGAGCGTGCCCAGGAGCGTCGGATACATGTCCTGCGTGCCGTGCGACATGAAGTTCATCATCGTCATCAGCAGGACGAGGTAGAGGAACCGCGGCCAGTGCTGCAACACCGAGCGGCGATAGGTCGTCCAATCCGTCCGATTCTCATGCCACGCTTCCGACTCCTTCACCTTCGATCGGATGAACAGCGACAGCAGCGCCGGCGCGCCGCCGAGGAAGAACATCACGCGCCAGCCGTTGCCCGGGTACAGGCTGTTGAAGTAGGGATACACCAGACGAAACGCGAGCGCCGCCAGCAGGTTGCCGATCGCGTAGCCTTCCTGCAGCAGTCCCGACAGCAGCCCGCGCAGCCGCGGCGAGGCCGATTCGAGCGCGAGCGACGCGCCGACGCCCCATTCGCCGCCCATCGCGATGCCGAACACCATGCGAAGCGCGATGAACCAGCCGTAGCTCGTGGCAAAGCCGCACAGCACCGAGATGAAGGCGTACAGAATCACGTTGAGCATCAGTGGGATCCGCCGGCCGAACCGGTCGGCCATCAGGCCGAACACGACGGCGCCGACCGGACGCATCGCCAGCGTGAGCGTGATCGCCAGCGCAATCTGCGGACGGCTCCGTCCGAACGCATGGGCGACATCGTCGAGAATCAGCGTGAGGATGAAGAAGTCGAAGGCGTCGAGCGTCCAGCCGAGAAATCCGGCGAGGACGGCATTGCGCTGGTTGGCGCGCTGCTCTTTCGTCATCGGCGCCGCGGGCGCGGCAATAGGGGCAACAGCCATGGGTTTCTCGGGTCCGGGAGCTGACGCTGTGCGCGCGTCCGTCAGAGCGGCGGCCTGCACCGCGAATTGCGGAGTGCGCTCTGCGGTCGAGCGAGTCGTGGACACGCGCGGCGGTGAGCGGACGTGCCGCTTCCGGTGTCAGCCTGCCGTCGCCGTCTCCGGCATCGATGCCGCTGCGCCCAGGATGTTCGTCAGTGCGTCTTCGCGTTTTCCTTGACGTACTCCGCGATCTGCTGCCCAGTGGCGAACCAGACGCCCGGCTTCGATTTCATATAGGCGATCAGTTTGTCCAGGTACTCGATGCGAGACCGATGACCGCTGATCATCGGGTGCATCGTCAACATGAACATCGTCCCGTCCTTGTAGGCGCGGTCGAATTCGTCCTGATACACCTTGAAGATCAACTCGGGAGATGGCAGCGCTCCGCTCGAGATGAAGTACGGATAATCATCCAGAATCCAATCCACCGGCAGCTCCACCATCCCGGTGGGCTGGCCGTTGGACACGATCTCGTACGGTTCGTCCATGCCCATCGCGCTGCTGTCGTACTCGAAGCCGGCCTTCCGAATGAGATCGAGCGTGTACTTGCTGAACGCCCAGGCCGGTGCACGGTAGCCGACCGGCTTCTTGTCGAGCGCCTTCGTCCAGAAGTCGATGGCTTTGTTGAGGAGCCGCTCCTCTTCAGCCTGATCGTTGAGGTCCGTCAGGCTTTCGTGAATCCAACCGTGAATCCCGATTTCGTGGCGTGGCCGCTTCTTCAGCTCCGCGATCATCTCCGGATAGAGCAATCCGGTAACGGCCGGAATATAGAACGAGCCGGGGATGTTGTACCGGTCGTAGAGTTCCATGATCCGAGGCAGCCCCTCGGTTGTGCCGTACTCGCCCTGTGAGAGCGTGACCGGCGCGGTGTTGCCGGCCGCCAGTTCGAACGACTCGTTGTCCATGTCCCAACTGAGGCACACGGCGACTTTCCCGCCGTTCGGCCAGCTCTTTGGCGTCAGCTTTCGCCCCGATCGCATCGGCGCAACCGCCCGCCTGAGCTCTTCGTCTGTCCATTTGGTTCCAGGCTGGGGCCGCGGCTGTTGCTGAACGTGGACCAGAGCCGGAGCGACGCAAACCACTCCCACAGCGATTAACAGCCGCGTGAGCAGCGTGTTTCTCAAAGCCATCGTTCGTTCTCCTCTTTGATTGACCACTACCGTTCACTTCGCCGGAATCAGGACCAACGTCTTGTCGGCCTCGGCCTGCACGGCCGCTTCGCTATAAGGCAGCGGGAAATACCGTCCCTCGCCCCATAGGGCCGCAAGATCGCCAAAGTGCGGGCTGCCAGGCTGTCCCGACTCGCCTGGCGCGCTTGTCGCGACTGACGCGTCCCAGTTGGAGAGGTCCATGATTTCCCGAAACGTCGCGCCAATCGTTTCTTGGAACGCCGGGCCACCAGTCGCCAGCGGCGTCAGACCGTATCCGTCGCGTGGTATCGGGCCAATGTTGAGGAACGCCGCCAACGGCGCGTCGACGGCCAACGGGTGATGGAAGGTCGCCGTGTGTACCGAGCCCCACGTCCACCGGTCCATGTCGGGCCCAAGCTTCCCTTTCAACTCCGTGACGGCCGCCGCCAGCGCGGTGACGAGCGCCGCATCGCGCTTCTTCTGCGCGCCGCTGCCGAACCAAGTCACGTTCGGATGCGTCAGCGCAGGCACGAGCCAGTCGCCGCCGCGGGCCACGAATTCCGCAGCGAGCGGCCCGGCGATCTTATCGGCGATGAGGCTCGCGACCAGCTTCTCTTCCCACATCGCATAAATCGTCGCGGCGACACTCGTGCGCAGCATCTTCTGGTCCCAGCCGACGAGTTGCCGGCGTGCGTGTTCGACGTCCGGGTCGGCGGCATGCACGGAGGCGAGGAGCGGAACGAGCTGCTCCGCGTTCCACGCGCCGGCATCGTGCTGCAGCTGCTGGAACGCGGTGATATCGAACGTGTCCTTCGCACTCAGCACCTCACGAATCCGGTTGATTCGCGCGGGATCGAGCCACTCATAGCCGATCGGCTTCTTCTCGCCTGGCGGCAGCGTGTTGTTGTTCGCAGTCGCCAGCCATCCGTTCGGCGGGTTTTCCGAGTGCGGCAAGTCGTCCAGTGTGAACCAGCCATTCCACTCGTACTGACCGGTCCACCCTGGAACCGGATAGAGCCCTGGCCAGTTCTTGCGGATCGGCGCCAGCCCTGCTGCCTGGTAGCCGATGTTTCCATCGACGTCCGCGTAGACGAAGTTCTCGGCCGGCATCTTGTGATGCATCAACGCCGCGCGGAACTCCGTGGCGTTCTTCGCGCGATCGAGCGACAGATCGCCGAGGTAGCCGACCGTGCCCGGCTCGTCTCCCGTCCACCGGAGCACCACCGCCTCATGACGGTCGTCATCAACCGCGATCACCGGGCCGTGCTGAGAGTAGGCGTATTCAACATCGACGTCGGGACGATTCTTGACCCGGATCTTGTCCTTCTGCGTCTGCAGTGCGACCCATTGTCCGCGGTCCTGGTACTGACGGCCGTTGCCGCTCAGCTTTTCGATGTAGAGATCCTGCGTGTCGGTCAAAAAGATCGTCAGCCCCCACGCAACGCGATCGTTGTGACCGACCGAGACCCCGGGCAGGTACGGCTGGACGGCCCCAATCACGTTCCATCCCGGCGCGTTGAGGTGCACGAGATATCGGAGCGAGGGGTGATCCAGGTTTCGATGCGGGTCGTTCGCGAGAAGCGGCCGGCCGGTTGTTGACTTCCTGCCATTCACCACCCAGTTATTGCTTCCTTCCTGCCGGTCGTTGCGGAGCCGTGCCGTCTTCGTCGGCGTCTCCACCTGGCTGAAGCGCGCGCCGGCACCGATCGTCTGGAGGTGATCCTCGAGGCGTTCGTCGATCACGGCGAGATCCACGCCCGGCGGCGCGGCGACGGGAATGCTCGGCTCGGGCGGCAGGAGCTGCGTGGCGCGTTTCAGGCCGACCAGTGCAGTCAGCCGGGATCGAAACACCTCGCCCAGGGCGTTGCCGCCCATCGTGAAGCCCTCGGCGCGGCTCAAGATCTCTTCGGGACGCCAGGGCTCCGGTTGGTACCCCGCCAGCGTGAATTCAATCGGCGGGTGTTGACGCGCGATCGCGACCCACGCGTTGATGCCTTTGACGAACTGACTCACGATCTGCTTCGTGTCTGGCGCGTAACTCGCCCACTCGGCCTCCATGTCGCCGCGGTAGTGCATGAGGCGCGCGAGCCGATCGCGCTCGACAAAGTCGGGGCCGAGAATCTCGGCGAGCCGCCCCAGGACCGAGCGACGCCAGAGGTCGATCTGAAACAGCCGATCTTGGGCCTGGACGAATCCCTGGGCGAAGAACAGATCGTCGGCGTTCCTGGCGTAGATGTGCGGGATCCCGTGTCGATCCCGCACGACCTTGACCTCGTCTTTCAACCCAAGAACGTGAATCGTTCCCTCGGTCTGCGCCAGTCGTTGCTGGGCGTCCGCGTCGCGCGCCCGGTCGTCTGCCGGCGTGCCGGCCGCGCCGCCAACGGCGCTTTCACCCGCGTGAGGCGCCGGGGTCGCCGTGCACGCGGCGGCGCCGAGCGCGGCGGCCGTGATCGTCAGCGCGAGCCATCCTGACCGAATCCGCATCGGTGCCTCCGCACTAGTTCGTCGAACGCGAGCCGCCCCGTTTGACGTAGTCGGCGATTTGCTGACCGGTGGCGAACCACACGCCCGGTTTCGCCCTCATGTGCGCGATCAGCTTCTCGAGTTGATCGATGCGCGACCGGTGACCGCTGATGTGCGGGTGCATCGTCAACATGAACAGCGTGCCTTCGCGGTACGCGCGGTCGAACTCCTGCTCGAATGTTCGATACACGAGGTCTGCAGATGGCATCGTGCCCGTCGGCCCGAAATACAGCCCGTCGTCCTGGATCCAGTCGACGGGCAGCTCGATGATGCCCGTGTCCTGGCCATTCGAGAGGAGCTCGGTACGGCTCGTCCATGGCCATGAGGCTGCTGTCGTACTCGAATCCGGCCTTGCGGAGCAGATCCATCGTGTACTGGCTGAACGCCCAGGACGGCGCGCGATTGCCGACCGGCCGCTTCCCAGTGGCGTGCGTCACGTACGCCATAACCTGATTCAACAGCCGCTCCTCCTCGGCGCGGTCGTTCAGATCCGGAAGATTCTCGTGAATCCACCCATGGACGCCGATCTCGTGGCGACCTGATTTCATGATCGCCGGGAGCATCTCGGGCGCGAGAATCGCGCTGACCGCCGGCACATAGAACGACGCGGGCAGCTTGCCGCGGTCAAGGAGCTCGAGAATCCGTGGCAGTCCCTCGGTCGCACCGTACTGCCCGGCCGAGAGCGGCACCGGGAGCGTAATCCCTTGTGCGAGCGTCGGCGATTCGTTATCGATATCGAAGCTGAGACACACGGCCACCTTCGCGCCTCCGGGCCACGCCTTCGGCGTCAGCTTCCGGCCGGCCCGGACGGGGGCTACGGCTTTCTTGACCTCCGCTTCCGACCACTTGACGCCAGGCTGCGGCGTCGGTTTCTGCGCTTCGGCCGTGAGGGACGGCGCGATGGCCCTTTCGGCGACGCCGCTCGGCCGAGAGCACCCCTCGACGCCGAACGACGCGACGATGGCGAGCGCGACGACCGCGATCAGATCACGGGTTCGGGTAAAGATGCTGAGCATTGTCATGAAGATACCCGCGAGCGATTTCGACGGCGCGCGGTTCGCTCGTTTCACCGGCCGCCACCATTTCGGCCAAGGCCGCCGCCAAGGCTTCCCGGGACGACTTCATGCCGAGCCAGTACGTTTCTTCGGCACCGAGTGTCTCGTCGTACGGGAAGGCGTCCGACCCGAACATCACTTTTTCCGGAAAGATCTCGAGCCACTCCTTCAGCATGCGCTTCAATTCAGACGGGTAAAGCAACAGTTCGACTTCCGACGAATCAAGATAAACGTTCTTCATCGCCGCCAGCCAGATGGCCTGGTGTTCGAACGGATAGCCGCCGTGTATCAGCACGAACGTCGTGCCGAGATAGCGCGGATCCTTGAGCACGTTCTCGAGATTGAGGACACCGCCGCTCTGTAATGAGAAGTAATCGCCCGCGCCGACCGCCGCGTGCACATGCACCGGGAGGTGCAGGCGCACCCCTTCAGTGACGAGGTAACGGAAGATGAAATCCTGGAACGTCTTATAGTCTTCGGCGGCTGGCACCCCACCGGCGCGATACTTGTCGTAGATCGCAGCGGCCGCCTCGCGCGACGGATCGTCGAAGCGCAGCGAACGGAAGTATGCCGCCTCGAATTTCATCGCCACGCCGCCCCGCTTCTGGTTGTCTTCGAGCACGCGCGTGGCAAACGCGAGATAGCCAGGCAGATCAGCAGGAAGCTTCCCCAGCCCGGTTTGTTCGAGGTACCGATGCAGGAGGTGCTCCTGCATCGGCATATACACCTTCTTGTCCGGACTCTCCGCGGCCATCCGGCTGTTGTCGAGCGGAAACATCAGACAATCGACGAAGAAGACCCACCGGAACCTCGCGGGATCGAGGTAGGACGGCATCGCGACGCGGTTGGCGAGCGACGTGTCTATGCCCACGCGGTCGAGAATGTGTGAGAAATAGTCGCGAGCCTCGGCCTTCCTGAGGGTCGCCTTCTTCTCCTTCAGCCAGGCGGCATGCTCTGGGGCCAGGTCCGAATAGGGGTAGCCGAACAACGTGTGTGCGGCCAGCACCAGTTCGGGATTGCTGTTGCGAAGGCGCAGCGGCTGGCTGCCGGGCGGCACCGTCATCGCATCCACGTCGGGATCGTCCGAGAAGCCCGGGTGGGCGTGATGATCGAACGCCTTGATGCCGTTGATCCGATCGAGCAGCCGCAGGTACACCGCATCAACATTCGGCGCCACCAACGGATGCGACTGCGCCGACAGCAACACGACGGCGCCGGTCATGCTCGCCGCCGTCAGCATCCCTATCAGCACAGACCGGTGGTGACTCGGAGTCAGAACGAGTACCTCAGGCCCCACTGCGCCTGGCGTCCGTCACGCGCGCCGTTTCGCACGAGGAACGATCCGGAGTTGATGTTGCTGTCGAGGGAGAACGGCGTGTAGTTGACATGGTTCGTCAGGTTGTACAACTCGAAGAACAAATCGACGCGCCGGGTCGCGCCGAGCCTGATGACTTTCGTGATCCGGCCGTCGATCGAGATGAACGGATCGAGATCCAGGAGGCTCGCGGGAATGGGCGGAAGGTTGAGCGACGCTCGCAGCTCGTTGATGATCTGCAGCTCACGTGCGACGTCGCCACGACCGACGGTATGCGGCAACCCGGCCGGCTTGTCGTACTGGATCGAGCCATCGCCGTCGAGGTCGTAGCCCGCCTGCGCCAACATCGGCGATCCACTGATGAATTTGCCGATACCACTGATCTGGATGTCCCACGGCAGCGTCGTCGCCGCCGACAGCGTCAGATTGTGGCGCTGGTCGGTGTTGTTGTATCCCTCCTCGTGCGGCGTTCTCTGCGTGCCGCGGAAGTCGCCGTAGAACTCCACGCCATCGCGATAGCTGCGCGAGAGGGTGTAAGAGACAAGCAGGGTGTCAATCCACTTGAACCGGGTGCGGAATTGGGTTTCGAGCGCGTCGTACCAGCTCTTCGTGTAGTTCTGGAGCACCGAGACCGTGGAGTAACCGGCCACGGGACGCGGATTCGTGTCGCTGATCGGACCCGACGGCGGGAGGTTCAAATCGGTGCTCCCCAACTGATCGGTGCCGAAGTCGTGGATGTAATCGGCCTCGAACGAGCTGTTCGCGTTGACCTGCCAGCCGAATCCGAACGTGCCGTTCAGCGAGTATGGCAGCTTCGAGTCGTTGCCGATGAGGAACGGAGACTTACTGCCGCCGGCGGCGACGTACGACTCGAGACTCTTGCCGCCGAGCACCGCGGTGACGTCGGGGTAGTTCCTCAAGGCGTTCGGATCGAAGATCGTGACGGCGCTCGTGAGGAAGGTGCTCTCGGCGTACACCTGGAACCAGGGCCGATTCCGTGTCAGATACTTGCCGATGCCCCCGCGCAGCACGAACGAGCTATCGCCCTTCACATCCCACGTGGCTCCGAGCCGCGGCTGGATGCCGCTGTAATCGTTGCCGCGATCGTTGCTCACCCATGTGCTCAGGCCGGCGAAGGCGGGATTCGCGAGCAGGCCGCTGTAGAAATCGTTGTCACGAAGGTTGGTGTCGAGATCGTACCGGAGGCCCAGATTGAGACGCAGGTTGTTGGCCACGCGGTACGTATCGTCGATGAAGCCGGCAACCTGCTTCGACTTGTACGTGAAGTAGCCCGGGTTGGCGATCGTGAAAAAGCTCGGCACCGTCGACGGGTCGTTGGCATTGAACGGCGCGTCCGTCGTGAAGGTGAACTGGCCGTTCTGAAACACGTGTGAGTCGAAGCTGGTGCTCGCGACGGCGAAGCTGCCGCCGAACTTGATGTCGTGCTTGGCGAGATTGACATACAGGGTGTCGTACAGCGTCGTCTTGTATCGGGGGAAGAACTGTGGAAAGTACGCGGGCTTTCCGGTCACCACCGATGGCCGGACGATGCCGGTGTCTTCGCTGTATACGGTATTCCCGACGTTCTGGTTGTAGTAGTGGACGCGAAACGCGTTCACCGTCTTCTGCGACAGAATCCAGTTCTCCTCACCGATGACGCTGTGCGTCTTGCTGAACTCATCGATCTGGTTGCTGTCCGACGACACCGATTGCGTGCGCTGCAGTTTCTGGTTGTCGTACGCGTAGCGCAACGTCAACGAATGATTGTTGTTGAAGCGCTGATCGACCTTTGCGTCGAACATGTGGTTCTTGGTCCCTGACGGGAAGATGCCGTTTTCCTCCGCCGCAAACGGATTGGTCGACGGCAGTGCGATGATTTTCGCGGTGACGACGTCGTTGTACTCATAGGCCCCGAAGAAATGGGTCTTGTTCTGAACGATGGGGCCGCCGAAGTTCCCGCCCGCGCGTTTCTGACTGAAGTCCGGCTTGGTCGTCGCGAAGAAATTCTTCGCCGCCAGCGCCTGGTCGCGCCCGAAGTACATCCCCGTTCCGCTGAATTGATTCGTGCCGGACTTGCTCACCACCGATACGACCGCACCGAGCGCCCCGCCGTACTCCGCATCGAATTGGTTCCGAAGCACACGAAATTCCTGCACACCTTCCTGGGTGAAATTCACCGTCGTGCTGCCCCAAATCGCATCGTCGATGTCGCCGCCGTCGATGAGCGTGGTGAATCCGTTGCGCTGATCGGCGACGCCGCCGAATTTCGTCGAGTTGAAGAACTGCACCGAGCTGTTGTCGGGCGCGGAGCCAGGAAGGAGCTGAGCCAGCTCGATGAAATTGCGGCCCAGGTTCGGCAGCGAGGCCACCTGCTCGGAATTGACGACGGACGACAGCTCGGATTTGCTCACCTCAATGCCGGGAACCGAGGCGCTCACCGTCACGTTCTCCGAGAGGGCCGCGACGGCGAGCTTGAAATCGATCGTCGCGTCGGCGCCAACCGTCAGGGTGACGGAGCGGGTCTGGGCGGCGAAGCCGGTGAGCTCCGCCTTGATGTCGTACGGCGCCGGCTGCAGGGCGACCGCGCGGTAATTGCCCTCCGGACCGGTCACGAGCGTCTGCGTCGCGCCGTTCGCCTTGTTCGTGATGGTCACCGTCACGCCGGGCATGCGAGCACCGGATTCGTCAGCGACCGTGCCGCCGACGTTAGCAACGGCTTGTGCGCGTACCGGGGCGGCGCTGGTGAAAACGATGAGCAGCGCGACAACAAGCGAGACAGTCGCGCGGTCACCGCGAAATGGCCACGATCGCCGGCTGATGTTCATGATCCCTCCTCAACGCATCCTTTCGCGGATTCCGGACCGGGCGGGCGGATCGCCGGGGCCTGGCGTAACGTCCAGCTGCCAGTGAAATGGCCCCTTACACGGCGGGAGTATACGGAGCGCTGTCGCCGGGAATTGTCTCAACTTGTATCAAAGCGTTGAGCATCCGCAGTCGCTACCGGCCGTTGGAGTCTGGCTGTATCTCAATAAGGCGGCGAAAAGGAATTTCTTACTGAAGTGCTGGCGTGACGTCAGGAGAAACCGCCTGACGCGATACTTCGTGTGGTAGCGGGTGTGGGCACACCAACTAACTCGTCTGGGCGAGGTCGGTTCTGTGGATTGGCCGGGGTAATTCAGCTTCGCGTGCAAATTCGGCGTCACAGGTCTGTGGGGTTGGGATGCTCGAGCCGACAATCAACCCGTGACGTCCGCGCCCGATCTCCCGCTCGCGATCGACGATACCCTCGGTTCCCTTATCAGCCACATCCAGCCGTTATCGCCGGATTCCCCCGCGTCGGCGGCCTATGAAGCCTTCACGGCCGATTCCACGCTCTATGCGCTCGCGGTGGTCGATGCCGATCGACGACCGGTCGGGTTGCTGAATCGGTTCAAATTCCTGGAAGCCTTTTCTCGGCCGTTCGCCCACGACCTCTTCAAGCACCAGACGGTTGCCGCGACGATGGACACGTCGCCGTTGATCGTGGACGAACAGTTGCCGCTCGACCAGTTGAGCACCGCGCTGGTGGACGAGGCCACGCGCTACATCTTCGACGGCTTCATCGTCACTCGCCACGGGCGCTACCTCGGGATTGGAACCGGGTACAGCCTGATGCGGTGCCTGACGGAGCGGAAACACGCGACACTGTTTCACCTCGCCCACCACGATTCGTTGACGGGGCTGCCCAATCGCCAGCTGTTCAACGATCGGCTGACGCAACTGCTGGCGCACGCCGCACGCAGTGGCGAGCGGCTGGGCGTGTTGTATCTCGACGTCGACCGGCTGAAAACGGTGAACGACAGCTTCGGCCACGCCGTCGGCGACCTCCTCTTGAAGTCGGTCGCCGACCGGCTGACGGCCATCACGAGGACCGAAGACACGGTGGCGCGACTGAGCGGCGACGAATTCGCCGTGATCCTCACGAATCTGGCGGACGCGGCAGACGGCGACGTCGTCGCGCGCAAGCTACTCGTGGCGCTGCGCGATCCGCACCTGCTCGAAGGTCACACCGTCTCGGTGTCGTGCAGCATCGGCGTCGCCATTTATCCGGTGGACGCGTCGACGCAACATGCCTTGGTACGGTCCGCCGATGCGGCCGCCTATCACGCGAAGCAGTTCCGGAACACCTATCAGCGCTACACGGCGGACATCCAACATCCAGCGCCAGGGGCCTTTCCGGCGTTCGCATCGGTGAGGCGCGCGCTCGACGAGGGCCATCTGAGCATCGCCTATCAGCCGCAGATTCTGACGAAGTCGGGTCAGCTGTCGGGCGTCGAGGCGCTCGTACGCTGGCGCGATCCGGAGCGCGGACCGCTGCCGGCCACCGAGCTGATCCAGCTGGCCGAGGACTCCGGGCTGATCGCCGCCGTGACAGACTACGTGCTCCGGGAAGCGATGTCGCAGATGCTCGCGTGGGAGCGGGCTGGACTGACACACAATCTCTCGCTGGCCGTCAACGTCTCGAGCGTGGAACTTCGCGACGGCACGCTCATCGCCATGCTGCAGCAACACCTCGCACACACCGGCTTCCCCGCCTCCGCACTCGAAATCGAGATCACGGAGAGCACGGCCATGCTGCCGGGCAGCGCGACCGCCTCGGTCCTGAGCGCGCTCACGTCACTCGGCATCAAGCTGTCGATCGACGACTTCGGCACCGGCTACTCGTCGCTCAGCCGTCTCCGGCATCTGTCAGTTCACGCGCTGAAGATCGACCGCACGTTCGTCGACGACATCGATCACCGCGACGGCGGCACCTTCGCCAAAGCGATCATCCTGATGGCACACTCGCTTGGGCTCACCGTGACGGGCGAAGGTGTGGAAACCTCTCAGCAGCTCGCGTTTCTCGAGGAACACGGGTGCGACCGGATACAGGGGTACCTCATCAGCCAGCCGCTGACTGCCGATGAAATGTCGCGTTATCTGAAGAGCAGCGCGCCGCACACGACAGAATCTCCGTCGTGACGCATCAGCCCGTCATTCACGTTGCCTCAATCCGGAAGACGTACGACCGGACCGTCGCCGTGGACGAGGTCTCGTTCGACGTGCAGCGAGGGGAAATATTCGGCTTGATCGGGCCGAATGGCGCCGGCAAGACCACGACGATGGAGTGCATCGACGGTTTGCGCGTCCCCGATCGAGGTGTCATCGAAGTTCTGGGGCTGGATCCCAGACGACACGTGTACGCCCTGCAGGAGCGTATCGGCGTGCAGCTTCAAGAAGCGCAGCTCCAGAAGCGCATCAAGGTGCGCGAAGCGGTCGGCCTCTGGGCATCTCTCTACCGGAAACCGGTGGACGGCGATCGTTTGATCGAGCGGCTCGGCTTGGGCGACAAGCGGAATGCCTGGTTCATGACGCTGTCCGGCGGGCAAAAGCAGCGCCTCTTCATCGCGCTCGCGCTCATCAACGATCCCGAGCTGGTCTTCCTCGACGAACTGACCACAGGGCTCGATCCGCAAGCGCGGCGCGCGATCTGGGATCTGGTGCGCGGCATCCGCCAGCGTGGCAAGACGGTCTTTCTGACGACGCACCTCATGGAAGAAGCCGAGCGACTCTGCGATCGAGTGGCCATCATCGACCATGGTCGCATCATCGACATCGGCGCTCCCGGCGAGCTCGTGCAACGACACTGCCCCGAGCGGACCGTGATCGTCGTGAGTGCCGATCCGGCCGCCGCAGAGCGCTTTCGGGCGATTCCGCAGGTCCAGTCGGTGAGCAGCGACGGGTCGCAGCTGACCATTCGCGGGCTGGGGGCCGATCTGGTGACCCACGTGATCCAGTGTCTGGCGGAACATGGGATGCGGGTCATCGACTTCCGCACCGAGCTCCCGACACTCGAGGACGTCTTTCTCAAACTGACGGGCCACATGATTCGGGACTGAGGCGCTCGACATCATGTTGCGCGGCCTCTGGAAACTGACCTGGCTCGAAATCAAGATTTTCGTGCGGGAACCGCTGGGCGTCGTCGGCACGGTCGGGATCCCGGTGTTGATCTTTGTCGTGTTCGGCCGGATACTCGGCTCCCAGGCCCGACGAGTTTCGGCTGACGTTCCGCGCGCGATCTCGGTCGACCTGCCGATCTTCGCTTCGCTGCTGATCACCACGAGCACGGTCCAGTCGCTGGTCGCGATCATCGCGATTTATCGCGAAGGCGGCATCCTCAGGCGGCTGAGAGCCACGCCTCTGCGGCCTTACACGATTCTGACGGCGCACGTGCTGGTCAAGCTGCTGTTCACGGCGATCACGTTTGCAGCCATGCTCCTGGCAGGCCGACGCTACGACGCGGTGGACGCTGGTGTCCCGCTCGTGTCTTTCGCGCTGGCGCTGCTCTTCAGCACAGTAAGCGTTTTGTCGTTAGGGTTTCTGATCGCCAGCATCGTTCCCACCGCACGCTTCGCGCAGCCGCTCGGCACACTGATTCTTTATCCCATGCTCGGTGTGTCTGGGTTGTTCGTGCCGGTCGCCTCGTTGCCACCGGCGCTGCAGATCGTTGCCCGCGCGCTGCCTCTCACGTACGCCGTATCGCTGCTACGGGGAATCTGGCACGCTGAAGGCTGGTCCGCTCACGCCGGCGACGTCCTGGCCTTATCCGTGATGTTCCTGGCATTCACCGCGATCTCGGCCAAAGTATTTCGATGGGAGTAGTCGAGCGCACGACGATGTCATGTGTCACTGTCGCCGGCCTTCAGACTGCAGCGCTGTAGCCGTGGATCAATCCGCGCGGCCACCTCGGACCACAGACCGATCTCGATCGCAAGCAACGCCTCGACTTCCAGACGGCTCATCTCCCAACCCTGTTCGCTCAGCTCCGCGAGCGTTCGCTTCGGAGCACGAATGAACTCGTGCCGCAGCTCTTCATCTGTCAGCAGGCGGTTGGGGGGCCGCCGAGAGTGACTGCGCCGCCACGCGCAGGTTGCTCAGGGACAAGCAGAGGCGATTAGTTCATGCGGGCGGCGTGGGACGGCGTGGACGTGTTCTGGCCCGGTTCGGCGAGATCGTAGTCGGGGTTGCTGTGTTCGCGATAAATCGGGCATGTGAACACGGGAATGCCCGACGAGCGGCGGTCGACCCTCAGCATCGAGAGCAGCTGGCAGGCCGCGACATCGTCGACCTCGGCAGAGATGAGAACCAGGTCGGGCACCACTCGTTTGATGCACGAGTAGCTCTGCGCGATCGATTCCACGAAAATGACGTCATAGTCGCCGGTGGCGAATAACAGGTCGTCCAGCGACTGGATTTGCGGGGCGCGTCCGCTCACGAGAACGACGGTTCGGAGTGGGCGGACGTCCAACAGGTCGAGCTCGTTCGTCATGGCCAATCCTCCGGCACTTGCGTTGTTTAAGGGGGCAAGCCACGTGCCGTCGAAGCAGTCATATATTTGCGAACCAATCCAGCAGGTCTGCGGTCGTACGGCGTTCAGATATCGACAGCGTGTGTCTGGGCACGCAGGTCGCTCGCGGGACTCGCTGCCTGGGAAACAGTTGGGGTCCGTCAGGAATCAGCCTCGTCCAGACCGTACTTGCGAAGTCGGCCGTACAGCTGCGTGCGCGACAGTCCGAGTCGCTTCGCAGCCCTTGACTTGTTGCCGCGCGTCTCGCGCGTCACGTGCCCGATGGTCTGACGCTCGACATCACTGAGATCGGTCGCCTCCGCGATGTGACTGCACGGGCGCACACACACACGCACGCACACAACTGTGCGCGTCAACGCACATGTTCGACTCATCCAGACCGTCTACGCCAGCCTGGTTCGTGCGTTCAGCCGTTGCGTCGAGTCCATCAGGAGCGATATGAGCGCGACTGACACGAGGGCGGCGACGGCGCAGCCAAACGTTTCGAACGCGCTCCACCGGCGGCGGCCGAACCATCGCGCGAGCCTTCGGCTGATCCACACGAAACACAAGAGCGCGAAGAGGCCGCAGAGCATCCAGAGCCACGCCGAGCGACGCCGACACTGCAATACCGGGCTGGGCACGTCACGCCACCGTCATCCTCAAGACGCGAGCACGCGCGGCAGGCGTGGTCACGCGAGCGTCGGCCATCGCCTCACGCCAGTCCGGTCGTACTTTCGCCAAAAGCTGGTCGCGCGTGACCCGCGGCAGAGGCCGGCCGGCGTAAATGCGCCCGGTCCGTTCGAGCCACTGTTCTGGGACGGCGCCCGAGAACTGCACGAGTGGCCAGGTAAAATTGGGGCCGTTGACGCGTCTCAATCGCGCGGCCCAGAGAATGAGCGCGCCAGCCCCAAACGACAGCTTGCCCCACGTCGTCTGTAATCCGATTCGAGACGCGATGGCCCATGCCTTCATGATCACCTGCCACTGGAGCTTCGACAGCTGCTGCGTCTCTCGAACGCCCTCGCCATGCTCCATGCGCGTCTTCACGAGCGGCGTGAAGATGGACGGCACCCACATGCAGTGGAGGCCGCGGCGCTCGACCTCGTACAGCAAGTCCAGCGTCGCCATGGAATCCTCGTCCGTCTCGCCGGGCGATCCGACAATCAACGTGCAAACCGGAAACCAATTGTGCCGGTTCAGAATCTCGAGGCCATTGAGGACGATGTGTGGCCAATCCTTGATGTCGAACGGCAAGGCTTTGCCCGCCATGATCGTACGTGCGACGCGCACCGAACCCGTTTCGATTCCGATCAGGGGCGCCAGCGCACGATGTTCCGGATGGGTGCTGACCGCCTTGAGCTGAATGGGACTCCGATCGAGGAGCATGGCGCTCAGCTCTGCGATCAAGTCAGGATCGACGAGCGCAGGCGCAATCGTGGCGTGGGAGAGCGTGACCTGCTCGACGCCGGGATATTCGATGATGCTGCGGTAGAGATCGAGCAGCTCGGTGCGGTTCGGCACGAAGAACGGCAGGCCGGCCTCGTCGGTCCGCCACACGAACATATCTTCGGTGGCCAGCGAAATCTGACGGTTGCCTGCTGCCACGTTGGCGCGAACGGCCTCCATGATCGGCGCTTTCGGGATCGAAATCCGCGGGTTCAGGTCGGGTTGACAGAACGCGCAGCGCCGGCCGCAGCCGGTGGTCATCTCCACCACGCCGAACGACGTGCGCGCTCTTGGCACGAGGAGCTGACTGGCGTCGTGCGGATGGCCCGCATCGAGCGTTCGCGGGAGCGGCTCGCGCGCGAGCGCGCGGCGGAACAGGTCGATGACTTCAGCGCTTTCGGCGCGACCTCTGACGACGGTGTCGATGCCGAACTTCCCTGCAGTGCCGGTTTCCTCAATCTGCCATGCGCCGGATCCACCGAGGATGACGGCGAAGCGGTGTTGTTGCCGGCAGGCCCGGATCGCGTCGAACATCCGCCCGGCATACAGCGCGTTGACCGGTTCGCGCGAAGAGCCAAAAATGGACGCGTAGACGCCCGCCGCGAAGGTCGTACCAAGCGGATTGTGAGTGGAGACCGCGACCACGCGCGTCTCCTCGCCGATGAACTCAGGCAACTGGTCGGGGTAACACACCACAACCTGATCGACGCCGAATTCGCGCGCGAGCACGGCTTCGAGCACGCGCAGCCCTGCCGGCGCGGTGCCGGCGCGCCCATCCGCCGTCGTCGGCACGGCGCGCCACGTCGGATACTTCTTGTCGATCGCCCATTCCATCCACCCGGGAATCGAGGCCAGGGACATCTGGATGAAGAAGCCCGCGTGGTCGATGCTCTCGGTCAGAGGCGCCGTCAGCACGATTGGGGCGCCGGCCTGATGGGTCATCCCGCGCACCTCATAGGAGTGGTGATGTAACGCGGCAGTCTTATCGACGATGCCATTGGGCAAGTTGCACGCCAGAGCGGCGGAGATTGCGTAGAGGGCTCATCGCCAAGCAGTTAGGGGCGACGACGTGTTCGCGTCTGCGCGCCAACCCACACGTGAAGGTGCACGGAGACACACACTTTGGGTGTCCTTACGCAGACACCGAAAGGTTACGAATCGGCCGAATCCAGACCGTATTTGCGCAGCCGGCCGTAGAGTTGGGTTCGCGTGAGCCCGAGACATTTCGCGGCTTTTGACTTGTTTCCATGCGTCTCGCGTACCACTTGCTCAATGGTCTGACGTTCGGCCTCATTGAGATCGGTCATCTCCGCCGTGGCGACCTGCCGGTCGATCTGAAGCATGAGGTGCTGCGACGCGATCAGGCCGCCCTCGCACAAGATGGCGGCCCGTTCCACGGCGTTGCGCAATTCGCGAACGTTTCCGGGCCAGCGGTACGACAGCAGGGCACCTCTGGCATCCTTCGTGAGCCCGGCCGGAGGACGCGCAAACGATCAACCAATGTCCTGAAGAAAGGCGTCAGCCAGCGGCAGCACGTCGTTCGTGCGGTCGCGCAGCGGCGGGATGCGAATCTCGAACACCTGTAAGCGGTAATACAGATCCGCGCGAAACGAGCCGCGTACCTCGCCAGAATGCGAACGGCCAACCAGCTCGGCCACGAACATCGGGCGGCCGGCGAGCGCTGTCTACTCAACGCATTCTTTCCCCCGCGGCATGGTAGTCTCGCGGCGGCAGATGTTTCTCGGACACTTCGCGGTCGCGCTCGCAGTGAAACGGGCGGCGCCTCGGACGTCGCTCGGCACACTGACAGCGGCGGCGCAATGGGCGGATTTGGTCTGGCCGTTCATGCTGTTGGCAGGCTGGGAGTCAGTGCGCATCGATCCCGGCAACACCGCATTTACGCCGCTGGCGTTTGACCGGTATCCACTCACGCACAGTATGGCGGCGGCACTGGCGTGGGCGGTGCTCTTCGGGAGCGTGTACGCCTGGAAGACCGGCCGGCGACACGCGGCCATGTGGCTCGGCGTGACGGTGTTCAGTCACTGGGCGCTCGACTGGATCACACATCGCCCCGACTTGCAGTTTGCTCCGGGGCTGGCCTCGCGCACCGGGCTCGGTCTTTGGAATTCGGTACCGGCGACGCTTGCCGTCGAAATCCCGATGTGGATCGCGGGCATCTGGATCTACGTGCGCACGACGCGGGCGCGCGACCGTCTGGGCAGCCTGAGCTTCTGGGCGTACATCGCCGTGCTCACGGCGATCTATGTTGGCAGTGTCTTCGGTCCGCCTCCGCCTAGCGCGCAGATCGTGGCGTGGTCGGCAATCGCATTGTGGATTTTCCCAGTGTGGGCTGCGTGGATCGACCGGCATCGAGCCGTGAGCAGCGCCGGCACTCCGGGCGTAGAGACAAAGCGCCTCTAATGCCGCGCCCTGGATCCCATACGCTGCTCAGAGGCTTCGCGCCAGGCGGAACCCGTAGTCGTTGTAACGGAAGGACGGATCGAGCTTGCTGCGCAGCGTGACGCGGCACATGGTGTACACATGGCGCCACGATCCGCCCCGGGAGGTACGCCGCACGCCTTGGTCCGGGCCCGCGGGATTCAGCTCGGGTGATCGGCTGTAATAATCTTTGTCGTGCCAGTCGGCGCACCACTCGTGCACGTTCGTGGCAATGCCGAACAAACCGAAGTCGGTCGGCTCGCCGAGCGTCACCGGCCACGGCGCCTGTAACGGACCGCGTCCGCCGTTGGGAATCCACTCGGGCATCGCATCGCCCCACGGGAAGAGCGCGTCCTGCCGCCCACGCGCGGCGAATTCCCACTCAGCTTCAGTCGGCAACCGGACCGGGCGCCCGTCCTCTCCGGACCGCCACGCGCAATACGCCGTCGCATCGAGCCAGCTGACGCCGACGACCGGGAGATCCGATTGCGCGAACGGAGGATGCGACCAATCGCGAGGCGGCTCGTGCCCCGTCGCGTCGATGAAGCACTCGGTACTCCGCGCGCGTGACCGGAAAGACGCCGAGCTCGAAACCGTCGACGAAGACGCGATGCGGCGGCCGCTCGTCCTCCTGGCCGCGCTCGGTGCCCATCATGAACCAACCTCCCGGGATTGGTACGAAAGCAGCAGTGAGCGTCAAGGAACGCGAATCCTCCATCGCAGGCCGCCTCGCTCGGTACGCTTCACGTGAGCGATTTGCCAACACAGGCTGGTGTTCGGCGACGAGCGGTAATCCACCATGAGCCGATTCTAGCCCGGGCTAGTCCTGAGCGAAGGCCCGAGAATCGGGCCTGAGTCGAAGTCCGAAGGACGGACTATTCGGGCCTTCATGAATAGTCCGGGCTAGCGCCAGCAGAGTCCGTCCGTCGATAAATCGTGTCGGTGCATGGTGTCCCGCGCACCACGAAGCTCGTAGAGACGCGAGCACCATAGTACGATGTAGCTCGATCGCGTAATGTTTGAGCGATACACGGAACAGGCACGACGGGCTTTGTTCTTTGCTCGCGCCGAGGCGAGCCGATGCGGAAGCCTGTCGATTGAAAGCGATCACCTGCTGTCGGGACTCATTCGTGAAAACGAGGGACCTGTCAGCGGCCTCTTGGCCCACTTTCGGGTGATGGCGCTGATAGTTCAACGAGAGATCGATGCCCGAATACCTCTGAAGGAAGCGATTCCTCCTTCTGTACAGATTCCGTTCAGTCGAGAAGTCCAGCACGTCTTGAACGTCGCGCGAGAAGAGGCCGATCGATTACGACACACCCACATTGGGCCTGAGCATCTCTTCTTAGGCTTGCTGAGTGAAGACCAGTCTGTGGCAGCCTCGCTCTTGAACCAACAGGGAATTACACAGCTGGCGACACGCGACCACATCGCCGCACAATCTGCAGCGGCGTCACACTTGAGCAGCATCGCGAACGTCGATGGTCGCCTCCTGGCGATCAAGATTCTCGTGGAACAACTCGGTCGTGCCGATCGGAATAGTAGTGAGGCGGTGGAGTTGGTCGCGCGGATTCATCGGTCCATCGATGCGCTCACGCCCTACCTGCACTGAGTTCGACATACCGGAGCAGACCGCCCACAAAGTCCGGCTTCAGCCAATAATGCCTTCTGAGATTGTGTGATCTGCCGCAAGTCAATTTTCTTTTGCGCAACAACCCCATTGACGGCGACCTATCGACTGATCCGCGTCCCCGAGGTCGACGGCGCGGGAAACCGCCGCTCCGGGAGGTGGGCACAGCGCCGGCCAGGTCCGTGACCTGGCCTGGACTCGGCCCTGCGCTGGCGGTTTCCCATCTTGCGCTCGCGACGCGCCGCTCCCACGGGGCCGCGGATCAGCCGATAGGCCGCATGTGCAGATGGAAAGTTGCGCAATGTTCGTGACGCCGGCTCACGGGCCAGCTGAAGCGATGTGCCGGGCGGGACGATGTCTCGCGCAGCGAGCCGTATAGTCAGGCCGACGCAGCCCGCACGAAAAACGACGCGAAGCGGCACTTTCCCGCGGCGGTCTGATCGGAAGCCACCCGGGAGTGGGCGTTGCCCGAGTGCCGGTGGTTCCGTTGAGCGATGGTCGAATCAGTAGGACCGCCGCGTGCAGCGTCAGAAGAGGCAGCGGCGCGACGTTTTTCCGGCCTGACGATGACGGCTCGCGAAGCGAGATATCGTCCCGCCCCTTCGGCCAGCTGTGCCCGCGACCGTCACCCGGCTAAAGCCTGGCTGAAGCCAAACTACAGCCGGACACTCCGGACCACGGTTCGAGAGCCGATGGCGGGCTTCCCGAATGCAGTATCGGAGACGCAGAGTGCCGGTTCTTGCGCGTGCAGAAACCATCGGTCGACCAGCACGCGCCGAACGAACCACGGCGTGCGCAGCAGCCACGGGCCCATCGTCCGGACAAGCTGGCGAGGCAGGAGCTGCGGTACGGCGCTCGACGTCCGCCCGATGCCGAAGCGTTGTCGTATACGGCGTTCGTACGGCTCGAGCTGAGCACGGTTGTATCGGCCGCGCGCCTCGAGGATCGTCGCCGCCGCCATGAGGCCGGACTCGACCGCCGTGCGGATCCCTTCCCCGCTCTGCGGGTACGCGAGACCAGCGGCGTCGCCAATCAACAACAAACCGTTGTCGACGATTCGCCGACGAGGCGGACCGGCGAGCAAATACGCGTGCCCCTTCCAACGACAGGACAGATGGTGAGGAATCTTGCCCTCCGTCTCGAGAAACGCGGTGAATGCGGCGGTGGCGCTAGGCAGCCGGTGACGGTCAAGATGGCCAAACCCGACGTTCAGATAGTTCTGCTTGCGGACGCACCAGCCGTAACCGTTGAGCGCTCGAGAAAAATAGAGCTCGGGTCGCTCGGGCTCTGCGGAGAACGATGAGGCGTCACCGGGATCGATCGCAAACTCCGCCTCCTGCGCCACCACGAGCGCGGCATCCGGGTTCAATCTGTTCAGCAGCCGCGCCACCGGACAGAAATGGCCGCCCGCGCCCACGAGCATTGGAGTTGTGAGGTTGTCGCCCACCGTCCACAAGCGTCCCTCGCGATGGATGTTTGAGACCGGCGTTCCAAGCCGCAGGCGCGCTCCCGATCGCTGAAGCAAGTACTCGTCGAACTCGCATCGGCGGATGCCATAGCTGACCGGATGGTCGTACGCCGCGTCCACATCTCCGCGATGGCCGATGACGCCGACGCGGAACCCCATGAACGGTTGGTACGTCCGTCCGTCGCGGTACTCTTCAACATCGAGTTGCAGATCCGTCACGACCTGCGGCGTGATCCACCCCGCGCAGACCTTGTCGCGAGGAAAGATCGCGCTGTCGGCGACGACGACGTCGAGGCCGGCCTGGCGGAGCGCCCACGCACAGGTCGAGCCCGCCGGACCACCACCCGCGATGAGCACGTCACATGTTTCCATCGCTGGCTGCGAGGCGTCAGCCGCCGACGCGCGTCCAGGGAACGGCGTTGCTGCCGCCCCGCGCGAACAGCACTTGAAACAGCTGCATGCAGCCGGTCGTGAACGCCGCCTGGGAGCCCGCCAGGTAGAGTCGCCACGCTCGCACGAATGTGTCGTCACACAGTGCCGACACCTCGCCAGCCGAGTCATCGAAACGCTGCCGCCAGCACGCGAGCGTCTTCGCGTAGTGCAACCGCAGGTTCTCGACGTCGAGTACCGACAACGCCTGCGGCTCGAGCACGTGTTCGAATACTTCGCCAAGCGTCGGTGCGTACGCGCCAGGAAAGATGCGCTTGCGAATCCACGGGTTCAGCGGCGCCGCCTGATTGCGGCCGATGAAGTGCAGGAGCCCTCGTCCGTTCTTCGTCAGCGAGCGGTCGATCACGCTGCCGAGCGTCGGATAGTCCGGGACGCCGACGTGCTCGAGCATGCCGATCGACACGAACACGTCGTACGCGCCGCGCACATTCCGGTAGTCATCCTCGACAAAGTCGACACGATCGGCCAGCCCCTCCTCTGTCGCTCGCCTCCTGGCATACGCAATCTGTTCCGACGAGATATTGAAGGCGCGCACCGCGACGCCGTAGCGTCTGGCCATGAACAGGGCCAGCGAGCCCCACCCGCAGCCGGCCTCAATCACGCGGTCGCCCGGCCGGAGCCCGAGCTTGCGGCAGACGCGATCCATCTTCGCAATCTGGGCCTCCTCCAGCGTGGCGTCTGGCGTCGGGAAGTACGCACACGTGTAGACCATGTCGCGATCCAGCCACAACCGGTAGAACTCGTTGCCCAGATCGTAGTGATGGTGAACGTTCTCTCGTGCCGCGCGCGCATCGTTGGATTTCTGCCACAGCCACCAGGGCCGGCGCGCGGGCAATCCCAGCGCGCGGTAGATCTCTTCGAGCACCCTGAGGAGATCGCCGCGCACGTCGACCGCACCGGACATGTAGGCTTCACCGAAATTGAGCTCGGGATCCCACACCCAACTGAGCAGCGCCCGTCGGCTCTTGAACAGGATGGTCGCGACGGGCGACCCTGCCACCGGCAGTTCGAAGCCGTCCCATAGCATGAAGCGAATGGCCGCGGACTTGACGGTCCCCTGAACCTGCGCGAGAGCCCATCGATCAAGCCTGGTCGATGCGAGTGGGGTCGTCTGGCCTGAGAAGACGGGAACGTCGAAGTGGCGATGGTGGCCGGCCTTCAGCTCGTGCCCGGGCGCCACGACGCTATGCGAGTGTCCGTTGCTCACGATGCAGCACCTCGACCGATCATCATGATTGCGACTCCCGACACCGCAACCGATCGCAACTGTAGTGCCAGGGAACACCGGTCCGGGGGGCCGGCGGTCGAAGGGAATAAAATGACAGCCTGCCGAGATTGTGTCCTGTAAGGCGGACGTGAATGCGCCGCTGGCCGGTATCGACTGCCTTCTCAAGAGATGCGGCCAAGGACTTTGGTGTCGGGAACGATGAAGGTACATACGCTCGATTGCGACCATCAGCTGCACGACGCCCTGTGAACGCCGAGGAAAACACGGATCGTCACTGGCTCGCTTTCGAAGCCGAAGCCATGCCGCACGTCGACCGCCTGTTCCGCCACGCCATGTGGCTCGAGCGGAATCGCGCCGAGGCGGAGGATCTGGTACAGGAAACACTGGTACAGGCGCTCCAATCGTTCCATCGATTCACGCCGGGGACCAATTGCCGCGCCTGGCTCGTGTCGATCCTGCAACACGTGCGCGCGAATCGGCAGCGGAAGCACGGACGCGTGATCGTCGACTCGAGCGTGGAAGAGCGGATCGCCAATACGTTGCCGTTCGTGCCGCCGGTTCCCGATGGCGTCACCGATGAAGACATGCTGTGGGCACTGCGCCAGATTCCAGAGCACCACCAGCAGGTGATCCTGCTCTGCGACGTGGAAGACATGACGTACAAGGAAATTGCAGCCGCACTCGGCATCCCGATTGGCACGGTGATGTCGCGCCTCCACCGCGGCCGCGATCTGCTGCGGACGGAGCTGGCGCGCCGGGGCGCTGGGCCATCCGCGATTGGCCAAGAGAGCGGGACCCGCTGATCATGCAGTGCCGAGACGTGCGGGAGTTGGCGGATTCGTTTCTGAGTGAACAGCTGCTGGTGGAAACCAATCACGAACTGGTGCGCCACCTCGAGACCTGTCCGGATTGCCGGGCGGATATCGCCGCCCGACGCGCGCTGAGAGACACACTCCGAGCGGCATTTACACGTGCCGACGACTTGCAGCCGCGGCCGGAGCTTGCGGCGGAGCTCCTGACGAAGCTGCGGCCTCGGCAGGCCACCATCTCCAGGCGTTCACTGTTGCAATCATGGTGGGCGATCGCCGCGGGCGTCGTCCTCGCCGCCGGCGGCGGCGCGGTCGTGCGCGACTCGCGGTCGCGATCGCGGCTGGCCGCCTTAGCGCGCCAGGCGGCAGGCGACCACCAGAACTGCGCGGTGAAATTCAATCTCGCAGAGCGCCCGATCCGGCTCGAAGAAGCCGGCCGGCGCTATGGGCCACCCTACGCAGCACTCGCGACATTCGACACGTCGGCGCTCGAAGCGCCGCTCGAGGCCTTGGAGCGGCACGCATGCGTCTATCAGGGGCGCCGCTTCGGCCACGTGGTCTTTCGATACCATGGCGCGATCGTCTCACTGCTGGTCACCGACGGCACGCCACCTCCGGCCCCGGTGCTCGAGGCGAACGACGGAGGGCTGGAAGTGGCAGCGCTGCCGGCAGGACGCTTCGTCGGCTTCGTAGTTGCCAACCTCGATCGCCCGCAAGTCTTGCAGCTCGCAAGGATCCTGAGTGCACCGCTGTCGCAGCACCTGGCTTAGTGCGCTTCACGAGCAGGGCGACGTATTTTTGCCACAGAGCCACCGAGGCACCGAGGCACCGAGCCACGCTCGATGCGGTCGGCCTGCCTCGCAGGCCGAGAGGCTGCGTGGACAAACGATGAACGAACGACCCTGGTACCTTCGTCCTCGTCGTTTGTTCGTCGATTGTCCACACGGCCCGCCGCTGCGCGGCGCCGCGTCGAGCCCGTCCTTCCACGTCGGTCTTCTCCGTGTCTCTGTGCCTCTGTGGCAACCCGACATCACCGTAATGGCGACGCCGGGTACTTCGAGAGCAACTACATGGAATATTTCGCGACTCCGCGGACATCTAGCTTCTGAATCGGACGCGTCGAGGTCGAGATACTCGCGCAGACGAAGTTCGATCCGAACGGATGCGCTATCGGGATCGGAATCCACACATCGAGAATGGAGAGCAGTATGTCCAGGTTGGTAGTTTTGTGCAGTACCGACGGCGTTACTTGTGTTGGCGCCCGCTCTCGCGCATGTTCGCGCCGAACACCGCGGCCTGACGTTGGCGGTGACCATGACCAATGATCCGGTGTCAAATCAGATCAAGGTCTACGACTCCAGTACCGGGGTTCTGCTGCAGACCTTGTCCACCAACGGACAAGGCGGCGCCGGAGGTAACGCCAGAGGCGTCAAACAGTACAACGGCGAGCTCTTCGCGGCCGTGAACAACGGATCCGGTACCGTCGCCTTGTACAAACGCAACGGCGACACTCTCACGTTCGACAAGACGGTGACGACGACCAGCGCGCCGGTGAGCGTCGACTTCGGCAACGATCACATGTACGTTGCCGGCTCGACGACCGTCGACTCCTTCGTGCTTCATCACGACAACGTGGACTCGATCGATGGCACGGCGTCGCTGGAATTGGCGACCGGCGGCGCTCCACCCGATGGCAGCACGGCACAAGTGGGCGTGATCGACGGGAAACGTCTGCTGGTGACGCTGAAGGCTGATCCAGACCCAGGCACCGTGGACATCGTCACGCTTCGGGACGGGGCCGTGACTGGAGCGGCGCCGGCCGCAGTGTCTGCGCCGGCAGGCACACTGACACCGTTCGGCTTCTCCGTCTATCCCGATGGCACTGCCGTCATCACCTTGGCACATTCCAGCCAGGACGGACTGTTCCGGGATGGCGCGTTCACGGCGGTCGTCGGCGCGCAACAAGTGGCGCCGTGCTGGATGACGAGAGTCGGGAAATACCTCTTCACCGCCAACACCGGCAGCGGGACTGTCACCCGCCTGATCGGCACGGGCAACAATGTCTTCGTCGACAGTCCAGTCGCCGCCAACATCACGACCGGTGGGGCGCCGGCGGACCTCGATGCGAACAACGGTGTCCTCGGTGTGATCGACCATGGCGCCGGTCAATCGCATTTGTCGTTGTTCACCTACAACACGTTCGGCGAGCTCACCGCCAGCGGGAATCCGATTACGGTCGGTGTGGCCAATGCCAACGGCGTGGCCATCATGGCGCCAGTCCAAGCGGCGCAGTAACTGAACGCCTCGCGCACAACTTCAGACGGGGAGCCGGCGCGGCTCCTCGTCTGCCGTGCTGACCGGTCGTCCTGAGGTTTCCTGAGTCCGCACACGAAGGGACCCAAGCCGTATCACCTTTGTGTCCTTTGTGTTGATCAGAAACGTCAATTCGGCGGACCTCCTGGCTTGGGCGGCAGAAGCGGCGTCGCGCGATATCCAGCCCGCGTCCGGACCGACAGATGTTCCGGACCAGACACCGCGACGCGAATCGTGCGGTACGTGCCGTCGAGCGCCTGGTTCAGTGGCGCGTACGCGATGGTGTACTGATTCCGGATCTGCCGCGCGATCTCCAGAGCGAGAGGTCCAATCTCGGACATGCCCGCCGGATAATAGGACATCCCACCGCTCCGCTCCGCGAGCTGATCCAACTCGTGCCGTCCCTGCTTGACGCGATCCTCAGTCCCGAAGAGACCGAGCGCAAAGATGACCGTGTCGTGCTGCTCCGCCTGTTTCTCGATCTGATCGCGCGTCGCGATGCTGGCGTTGTCGATGCCGTCGGTGATCACGAGCAGCACTTTGCGGTCGCGCGTGGCGCGCTCGCTCAGATAGCCCTGCGCCATCGTGATGGCATCCCGCATGGCCGTGCCGCCGATGGAATCGACCCGGGCGATGCCGGCCTCGAGGACACCGATATCGCTCGTGAACGGCACGTCGATGTGCGCCTTGTCGTTGAAATTGAGGACGAAGATCTCGTCCTGCGGATTCGACGCGCGCGCCAGCGCCAGCGCCGCCGCTTCCACGGTCGACCGCAGCGTCCGCATGCTGCCGCTGTTGTCGATCAGCAGTCCGAGCGAGACGGGAATATCATCCCGGCGAAACAGCGTGATCGGTTGCCGCTTGCCGTTCTCGTACACCGTGAACGCCCTCTGCTCGAGATTGGTGACGAGCTCGCCGCGACCGTTTCTCACCGTGGCGTGGACGACGACGAGACGGGTTTCGGCACGGAAGGGCGGCTGTTGTGACAGCGCGCCGAGCACCGGAAGGAGCGCGATGGCAACGAGCGCCTTCATCGTGGCTGCGGGCCGGGCGCGAGCCGCACTTGAATCGGCGTATCAGCCGGGAACGTCACCTCGTGCCCTTTGCCCAGCACGTTCGTGTAGATCGTTCGCGCGGCGCCATACACGCCCATGGCGATGCCGACGGGACGCGTGATCTGGCTGACGGCCGCGCCGATCAGTCCCATCCCGATGAGGCCGCCGACGCCGCGGCTGCCCACACCCGATCCCGCGCTGTGGATCGATCCGTCGCCGTCCGGATCCGCGAAGCGATGGCCGTCGCCATCCAATGAGCCGCGCAGCGCCAGGAGCGACAGCGCCGGCGCGATGAACCGCGTCTTGGAATTCTCGAGCGTCGTGCCGCCTTCGTCATCCACCGCGACGTGATCGTCGCCGCCGGCGTCAATCGCGTGCAGCGCGGCTAACAGCGGTGCGACAGGCTGATTCTCAACCTTCACGCGTTCGAACAGGAACCGCAGTTGACCGTTGCGGTGGAACCGCCGCGCGGGCTTCGCGAACGTGACCTCGCCGGTCAGCGTCGTCCCTTCCGGAAAGATGACCCGATGATCGGCCGAGAAGACGGTCTCGGCAATGACCGCTTCGAACGGCGTGCCCCGCGGTGTCTTTGCCGAATCGAGGGTCGTCGCGAGCCGCGCCACAAGAATGCTATCGGGCGCGGGCGCCGTGCCCGCCGGCGCAGGGAGGGCCGGATCGACGCGGCCGAATGAGAGCGGCGACTCCAATTCGGCGTCATATACCGTGCCCTTCGCGAGGTATTGTGGGTGGTACGGCAGCTGCTGCACGGCGGCGTCCTTCAGGCGATTCAGCTCGCCGGGTTGCCTGATCGACTTGATCGACGCGAAGGTCTCGCTGACTTTCTGCTTCGCGCCGGCCACCGCTTCGTCTGTGCGTTGCCGGATCTCACTGCGCGCCCGTGATGCGAGCGTGGGGTTCGCATCCGCGCCGGTCGGTTCCGGGCGTGTCGGCTTGGAACCGCCGGCGAATTTGCGAGTTACGTTCGGAATGCCGCTCTTGCCCAGCGTGTCGAGCGCCAGCTCACGGCCATCGTCGAGGATGAGCGTATCGAACTGCAGAACGGCCTGCTTGGCCGGCGAGAAGTTGCCACTCAGGTACGACCGCAGACGGATGAACTTCGAGCCACTGGCAATCTCGGAGACGTGCCCGCGGACCTTCGCGCCCGCGGCAATCACGATGCGGTCGTACGCGTAAACCGCCTCCGTCACCGTGCCCGTCACCGGTTGCCCGACGCGCGTCAACCGTATTCGTTCGTCGAGCGCGACGCGAAGTGGCCGTCCGGCATGGACAACCAAATCGACGGTGGGCTGTTCGACTTGAGCCGCCGCCGGTGGGACCGGACTCGTGGCGGCGAGAACGGCGACGAGACTCGCGACGACGAAAAATCTACGTCGCACGGTGACACCTTTCGAAACCGGAGAAAGGTCATCCTACTGCGCCCGCGACGCAGTGAGCGTAAAGAAACCGAGAGACCGTCGCTCACTTGCCGATGACGAGAATCGTAAACGAGCCCGGCACAGCCGGAGGCCGAGCGCCGCGACCGCCACCGGGTGGCGGCGGCAATGCCGGTCCCCGCTCATCACTCATCGTCAACAGATGATTCGTCACGCGGTCGAACGTGACCGTCCGGGCGCCGTTCATCGTCTGGAGATTCTGCTCGACCTCGAAGCTCGTCGGGCTCTTCTCCTTGACGATGGTCAGGGTTCCGTTGCCCTGAGTGCTGAACGCCTCCATCGTCGCCGGGTTGAACACGGCGCCGTCGGAGCCGCCGGCCAGAGGCAAACTGGTGAGGACCGTGCCGTTGTCAGCACGCAAGATCACCATCATCGGTACCGGCGGCACGGCCGCGGGATTTCCCGATCTCGCGCACGCCGCGAAGAGGATGCCGTTTTTCGTATCCAATGCGAGCCCATTGCACCCACCTTTGTCGCCGAACGGATAATGCCCCGTCACTTTCATCGTCTTGACGTCGACGGCAGTGACGCTCCCCTGCGCATCCTGCATCACGACGTAGAGCATGCCTTTGCCGTCGGCCACTCCCTGCTCCGGCACGCCACCCAGATCGATGGTGCCGACGACGGTGCCGTCCTTGGCATCAATCACGGTCGCATCCTTCGTCGGGTGACTGAAGATGTAGACTCTGTCGTTGAACGCGTCAAAGAGAATCCCGTCGGGCGCAGCGGCGCCCACATCGATGGTCTTGATCAGCTTCAGCGTCCTGGTGTCGAACATCGAGACCGGCTTGCTGCTCGTGAAGCCATGGCCGGATTTCGGATCGACGGCGGCGCCTTGTCCGCCGACGCCGTCAATTTCGCCGGTTGGCTCGAGCGTGTCGAGATTGAACACCGTCAGCCGCGTGGCGATCGCCGGCGCGGCCGGCGTGGCGTCCGTGGCGGCTGGCGCTGGAGAGCCGCGGCGAGGGATGTAGAGCCGGCGTCCGGCGGCATCGGCGTAGATATAGTCCCACCCGCCTTCGCCGCCGACCTTGGCGGTTTTGATCACCTTGTACGGTCCGCCGCTCGCGGGCTGTTGAGCCGAGCCGATCGCCGCGGCAAGGACGATGGCGCTCGACAGAATCAGAACAAGTCGGTGCATGGGAGACTCCTCGATGGTGGAGTCTACAGAAATCGACTGTCATGTGCCGTTCATCTCGCCAGTGTCCGATCGGCGCGAGGCACCGACCCATTGACATCCCAAAGGCCGCCGCGCTATTTAAAGCCACGTTCTACGCGATCACGCGACGCGTCTTTGTGCCCTCGTCTCCCGGCGCCTCACAGCGGGAGTTCGGAAATACGACCATCCTCCGCGAGGAGATATATCGGATGAACAGCATCGGATGGCTCGACTCGCTCGCGCAGGACATTCGCTACGCGCTCAGGGGCATGCGGCGCTCGCCCGGCTTCACGATCGTCGCGGTGGCGACGCTTGCACTTGGGATCGGCGTCAACGCGACCGTTTTCACAGTGACGAACGCCGTGCTCTTCAAGGGATTCCGGCTCGTCGAGAGAAACGATCGCATTCTGTACATCGGCACACAGAACAACGGACACGGATGTTGCGTCTCCTATCCAGATTTCATCGACTGGCGCGCGCAGGCGAAGTCGTTCGAGGGAATGGGGACCGTCGCCGATCTGCAGATCACCCTCACCGATGAGGGTGGCGCTCCAGAACGTTACGATGCGTCACAGGTCAGCGCCAATGCCTTCCGGTTGCTCGGCCAGCGACCGATTCTCGGGCGCGACTTTGCTTCGTCTGACGAAACACCTGGCGCCGATCCGGTCGCGATCCTGCGTTACGGCTTCTGGGACCGCAGGTACGGAAAAGATCCCGCCATCATCGGCCAGGCGATCCGAATCAACGGCACGCCGACCACCGTCATCGGCGTCATGCCCGCCGACTTCTCTTTTCCGCAGAACGAGGATCTCTGGCTGCCGCTGGTGCCGACGCCGGCGCTCGACAAACGCGAAGCCCGCGGCCTGTGGTTCGCGTTCGGCCGCATGGCAGACGGCACCACGTTCGAGAGCGCCCGCGCGGAGCTCGAGACGATTGGCCGCCGGCTCGCAACGGCGTACCCGCAGACGAATCAGGGCTGGGTGCCGCAGCCGCGAACGTTTGCCGAGTTTTTCGTCGGCCGGGACGCGCCGCTCATCTACGGCGCAATGTGGGGCGCGGTCGGTCTGGTCCTGTTGATCGCCTGCGCCAACCTGGCCAATCTCATGCTGGCGCGGGCGATCGGACGCGCGCGCGAGATATCCGTGCGCGTCGCGCTGGGCGCGGGACGATGGCGAATCATCAGGCAACTGCTCGTCGAAAGCCTCCTGGTATCGGCAATGGGCGGCATCGCCGGCTGGTGGATTGCGAAATGGAGCGTCCGTGCGTACGAACTGACCGCCAATCCGCCGACCCGGGCGTGGTCTGAGCATCTGCTGGACTACACGATGGACGGCCGGGTGTTCTTCTACCTTCTCGCGATTTCGATCGCCACAGCGATCCTGTTCGGATTTGCGCCAGCGGTCTACCTCTCGCGGCTCGACATCAACGGCACGCTGAAGGACGGCGGCCGCGGCGCTGTTGGCGGCCAACGCCGAGCGCCGCTCTCTCGCCTGCTGGTCATCGGAGAAATGGCACTCGCCGTCGTGCTGCTCGCAGGCGCGGGCGCGCTGGTCCGCAGCTTTCTGAATCTCTCGCGGGCGGACCTCGGTGTTCACACCGCCAACATCACGACGATGTTATTGAGCCTGCCACAAGATCGGTATCACGGGCCGGCGGCGCAGGTCGACTTTTTCGACCGGCTGAAGGCGCGGCTGGACGCGACCCCGGGAGTTGAATCCATCGCGATCGCCAGTCAGCTTCCGGCGGCTACTCTGAGGTCTCTGCCCTACGAGATCGCCGGCACGCCGCCCGTCGACAGCCAACGTCGGCCCACGGTGTCGGCGTTGACAATCGGGCCGGCCTACTTCAGCACGCTGGACGCGGCCGTACGCTCCGGCCGCGACTTCAACGACTTCGACGGCGTGTCAGGCGCTCCGGTCGCAATCGTGAACCAGCGATTTGCGGCCATGCATTGGCCTGGAGAAGAGCCGCTCGGCAAGCGTCTTCGGATGTTCGATGGCACGACACCCGGCGCGTGGCTGACGGTAGTCGGCGTCGCGCCGAACGTCGTGCAGAACTACGACGTCCAGACGCACGATCCGCTCGTGTACCGGCCATATCTCCAACAACCGGAACGGGCGATGTGGGTGATCGTACGATCCCGGCTTCCTGCCGGCAGCCTCGCCACGACGTTTCGTCGTGAGATCCAGACGATCGATGCCGATCTGCCGATCTGGATCGGTCCGTATACGTTGGACCAGCGGCTGGCGGGAATGGGGAATTACTGGAGCATCCGCAACGATGCGGCGCTGTTCGTCGTGTTTGCCGCCATTGCTCTTCTGCTCGCGTCGATCGGTCTCTATGCCGTGATCGCGCACTCGGTGAGCCAGCGCACGCAGGAGATCGGCGTGCGGATCGCGATTGGCGCGGGCGCGCGCGACATTCTCGCGCTCGTGCTCGCGCAGGGCATCCGCCCCTTGGGAATCGGCCTGACGATCGGCGTCGCCGCGTCGCTGGCGGTGACGCCGATTCTCAAATCGCAGCTCGTGGGCGTGTCGCCTGTTGACCCGCTCACCCTCATCGTCACGTCCGCCGTCTTGATCGGGTCCGCCGCGCTCGGTTGTTTGATCCCGGCCCGCCGCGCGATGCACGTCGATCCGGTCGTCGCGCTCAGGCACGACTAGAGGCGCTTTCCTGTGTAACGCGAAGGCCTCAGCCGAGCGCCGCCTCGCGCCGCGACAGACTCTCTACCGCTTGTTGCCTTCTGCGAGGCCGAGCGCTTGTCGTAACTCCTCGAGGGTCCTCTTCTGCGCGGCCGTAGGGCCGTACAACGTGCCCGGCCGCGAGCCACTGCCGTTGAAATCCGCAGCCAGTGTGTTGACTCGCTGAATCACACGACGCAACCCGGGTGCTGGATTCGGTTGGCTGGCAACTTCAGATGCCTTTCGCTGGAGGTCCAGCACTTCGAGCAGAAATGCCTCTCGCTCTTTGTATTGTGCGAGAGTAATCGCCGGTTTACCAGGGTCGCCCCGCACTTCGACCGTACGCGTGGCGCGCGCCTCGCCGGCCTTGAGCGTAACGGTGTAGATCCCCGGCGACACCCAGGGGCCTTGGGCTGCGGCGGGGCGCGGCAGTACGGGCAATGCGGTCGTCGCGCTGCCGCCTCCTTCTTCACCGCCAGCGGCCTGGGCGAACGCTCCGCTCGGCGGCGGTGGCTCGTGCCGCAGGTTCCAGATGACGCGATGCACGACACCAGGGGTCCCTGCCCCCTCGAGCTTCCGCACCACGTGGCCGGCGGCGTTTGTGATCGTGATCTGCGCGCCCGACGCCTCCTTGGCTAATGAGTAATCGATGATCGCGCCGTCGGGTGGATTTTCACCGGTGAAAAAATCCTGGCCGCGATAGGAGTAGTCCTCCCAGTACTGCCAGATGTTGGCCGGACGAATCGAGTACACGTGCGCCGCTTCTGCAGCTACAGCCGGCGACCATTCGGCGAGCGTGCTGCCCTGGTCGAGAACGTAGAGGCTCCGGCCGTGCGTCGCGACCACGATGTCGTGCGTCTTCCCCTGCACGTCGACGTCCATGTACAGCGTGGTGGGCAGATTCGCGCCGAGCCGATCCCAATGCATACCCGAATCGGTCGAAGTGTAAAGCGCGTGCTCGGTACCGAGAAACACGACGCCGGGTTTCCCCGGGTACTCGCCAATGAACCGCACACAACCGTCCTGGGGCAAACCGCCTGCCAGCGGCGTCCAGGTCTTTCCGAAATCCGTCGTGCGAAACGCGTACGGCGCGAAATCGCCGCGGCGATGGTTGTCCACTGCGGCGTACGCGGTTCCTGGCGACGCGCTCGACGCGGACATGCGGCTGATGTAACTGCCGTCAGGCGCCCCGTTCATGTTCCTTTCAACCTCGCTCCAGCTCTTCCCGCCGTCGCGCGACACCTGCACATTTCCGTCGTCGGTGCCGACCCACAGCACTTGTGACGAAAGCGGCGATTCGTCGATCGCGGAAATCGCGCTGAAGGCCGTCTGACCGTCATTGCGCGACAGCTTCACCTGCGAATCGGCTACTCCCATCAAGGCGATCGCATTTCGATCGATCCCGCGTGTCAGATCCTTGGTCTTCTCCCAGGTGGCGCCGTGATCGCGCGTGATGAACAGGTACTGCCCGCCGTAGTAATACGTCCCCGGCACGTGCCTCGACGCGAGCCCGGGAGTGATCCATTCGAATCGATAGGCCGGCTCGCCGGGAGCCGGTTCCGGGCGGATGGTACGGCGATCGCCATTGGTGCCATCGACGAGCGTCAGGTCGCCGTCAACCGCGTTGCTGTACACGAACCGTTTCCCCGCCAGATCGACCTGCTGCTCCACGCCGTCGTTGAAACCGATCTCGTGCCAATCGCCGTCGACGATGCCGAGGTAGTGCCGTGTTGCGCTGGGTCCCATCCATGAGTGATCGTCCTGCATGCCGCCGTAGATGTTGTACGGCGAGTCATTGTCGAGGCCGACACCGTAGAATTGCCCGATCGGCAGGTTGTTGATCCGGTTGTACGTCTCGCCTCGATCCCAGCTTTGGTAAAGACCTCCGTCACCGGCGAGATAGAAGTGGCGGGAGTCCGCCGGATCGATCCACATCGCGTGGTAATCGCCTTTGAGGCCCACATCGTACGTCGGCTCGGTCGGCATCTGGCGCCACGTCGCGCCGCCGTCCTCGCTCTTGTAAAACCAGCGCGCCAACGAATAGAGACGGTCGTCATTGGTCGGGTCGACATAGATCGCGCTGTAATAGGAGGGCCGATCGTCGAGCCGGTTCATGCGGGTCCACGTGTCGCCGCCGTCCTTCGAGCGATAGATGCCTGGTGCGGTTGCATTCTCGACGATCGCGTAGATGAGTCCCGGCGTCTTCTGTGCCAGCGCGATATCGATGCGGCCGTTATCGCCAGGCGGCAGTCCTTGAGTGAGTTTGTGCCAGGTCGCGCCGGCGTCTGTGCTCTTGTAGATGCCAGCACCCGGTCCCCCTCCGTTGAAGCAGCAGGGCTGCCGCAGACGCGCGTACGCCGCCGCATACAACACGCGAGAGTCGTGCGGATCCATGACGAGATCGACAGCGCCCGTAAAGGTATCGATCCGCAGCGCGTGCGTCCACGTGTGGCCGGCGTCGGTCGTTTTGAACACCCCGCGCATCTCGGACGGCGCCCAGAGGTTCCCCAGCGCCGCGACATAGGCCACGTCGGGGTCCTTCGGATCAACGACGATGCGGCCGATCGCGCGGCTGTCCTCGAGACCAACGTGGGACCACGTTTTGCCGCTATCAGTGGAGCGAAACACGCCGTCGCCCCACGAGCTACTCTGCCGGTTGTTTTGCTCGCCTGTGCCCGCCCAGAGCACCTGCGGATTCGAGGGGGCCATCGTGATGACGCCGAACGTGGCGGTCGGTTGACCTTCGAAGATGGGCGTCCACGTCGTGCCATGGTTGGTGGATCGCCATAACCCACCGGTCGCCGCCGCAACGATCACGGTACTCGGATCGTTCGGAAGCGCAATCACATCGTGAATGCGGCCGCCCATGACCGCGGGACCGATCGGGCGCAACCTCAGTTCCCGGAACGGACCCGTTGGCTGCTGTGCGTGACCCGAGACGATCGTGACGGCGAAACAGAGAGCTGTTATCCAGATTTTCATGAAGCAGACCAATTAAAAAGCGTGATTCGTGCCCCGCCGCTTCGAGGCGTCGACCGGGACTCCGTCCTGCTTCCAGACCACCCCGTCTTTGACAACCGTGACGACATGAGAGAGCGTCACGATGTCGAACAGCGGGTTGCCGTCGACCACGATGATGTCTGCGAGCTTGCCCGCCTCGATCGTCCCGATCTCGTTCGGCTTGAAGAAAATTCGCGAATTGATCCGCGTCAGCGCCGAGATGACGCGCTCGGGCGCCATCCCGTGATCGACGAAACTCTTCGCCTCGCGCCAGAGCGCATCGATGTGAAAATTCATCGGCGTCCCCGAATCGGTGCCCATCCCGATCACGGCGCCGCTCGTAATCCACTGCCGCATGTCCGCATCGCCGAAAAACATCTGCCGGTCGGTCGTGTTGAAGTACTTGAGTGACCGGTAGTCCTTCAAGGAATCTTCGACCTCCGCGTAGATCTCCGGCGGGAAGTCTTTCTTGAGCTGCGGATTCTGCAATCGTTCCGGGAATTCGAGCGTGGCCGGCCAGACGAACACGCGATGGGCCGCGGTCGGTACAACCGGACGACCGGCATCGACAATCTCTTTGACCAACGCCGGGCTGTACAACGGCACGCCTGCGGATCCGACGTGCTGCAGCACGTCGACGCCCGCGTGAAATGCGTCAGCGAGCTCCCGCTCCGTGTATAGGTGCGCGTGCACCTTCACGCCGTGCTTGTGCGCAGCCTCGACAATGGCTTTGTATTCGTCAAAACTCAGGGGCACCTGGCATTTGATCACGTCGGCGCCGGCCTTGATGTTGTCCTCCACCGCCTGCGCGGCCTCTTCCGGCGTCGAGATGGATTTTCCAGCGAGGAGGCTCACGCTCGGAGTCGTCGAGGGAGGACCGTTTCTGTGATTGATCGCGGGGCCGGCCATTTCCATGCGCGGTCCCGGAATCTCTCCGCGATTGATGCGATCGCGGACGCTCACGCTCTCCTTCATGGGACCGCCGAGATCGATCGCCGACGTGACGCCCGCCATCAGCAGCTGCTTCGCGGAAATCTCCAGAATGCGCTCCGGCGGGAATTGTGCCTTGTGCGCAGCCAACCATGGGAACCAGCGTCCGTAGTCGCCGTGTCCGAGAATCCCCAGGTGTGCATGCGTCTCGATCATCCCTGGCATCATCGTGCGGCCGCTCGTGTCGATCACGGTCGCGTCCGCCGGAATCTTGACCTCGCTGGCCGGACCGACCTGGACGATCTTGTTCCCTTCAATCAGCACCGCGGCATGATGAATCGGCGGCACTTCGTACCCATCGAGCAACATGCCACCCACGAGCGCCAGATGGCGGGGCGCTTGCGCCTGAGACACCGACGGCTTCGAGAGAACGAACGCGAGGATGATGGCGAATGCCGACGCGAACAGTAAGTATCGGCGGAACATGGCGTCTCCTTCAAAGGTGCGTTACGCGTGATCGCGATTACGAAACAGGGCCACCGCCGCTCGCGCTCCGCGGCTTGACGACACTCGCCGGCGCACCCTTGTAAACCACGCCGTTCTTCACAACAACGTCGACGTGCGACAAGGCGACGATGTCGAATAACGGATTGCCATCGACGACAATCACGTCGGCCAGCTTGCCGGGCTCGATGGTGCCGAGCTCGCGTCCTTTCCCGATAATCTGGGCATTGACGCGCGTCGCAGCCCCGATGGCGCGCATCGGCGTCATACCAAGATCCACGTGTACTTTGATTTCGCGCCAGAGCGCCTCACTGTGGAAATTCATCGGCGTGCCCGAGTCGGTTCCCATCCCCATGACGGCGCCCGAGTCGATGAACTGTTTCACTCCAGCTTCGCGATACAGCATCTCGCGGTCGGTCCGCTGAAAGTAGCTGAGCGACCACCAGTTCTTCAGGGAGTCTTGCACCTCCGCGTAGATGTCTGGACCGAACGCCTTCTTCAGCTCAGGATCCTGCAGGCGCTCGGGAAACGCCGCGGTATCCGGATAGAGCCAGCTGCGATGCGCCGCCGTCACGACGACGGGACGTCCTGCGTTCACAATCTCAGTGATCAGTTGCCGGCTGTAGGGCGGTGCCGTGCCGGCGGATCCCACGTGCTGGAGCACGTCGACACCGGCATCAAGGGCGTGCTTGACGTCGTCTTCGGCGTAGACATGCGCGTACACCTTGATGCCGTGCTTGTGCGCGGCGCCGACGATGGCCTTGTAGTCGTCGAACGTCAGACCCGCATGCGCCTTGATGTGATCCACACCGGCGCTCGCGAGCCGTTCGGTTTCCCGGGCCGCCTCGTCTGGCGTTGAAATGTTGAGACCTCCGAACCCCAGCTGCATCGCACCACTCGCCGCGGCGCCAGAAAGATGCGAGATCCACGGACCGCTCACGAGCATCCGAGACCCGACGACCTCGCCCTTGTTGATGCGATCGCGAATGCTCAGACTCTCATTCAGTGGCCCGCCGAGGTCGACTGCCGTCGTGACACCTGCCATCAGCAGCTGTTTCGCCGAAATCTCCATCACCCTGGCCAGCATCTTGGCGCCGCCGTGGGCGCTGATCCACGGAAACCACGTCTCATAGCTGCCGTGGCCGAGCACGATCAGATGCGCGTGCGTTTCGATCAGGCCGGGCAGCATGGTCCGGCCGCTCGTATCGATGATGGTCGTGCCAGGAGGAATTTTGATCTCCGACGCGGGGCCGGCTGCAACGATCTTGGCCCCTTCGATGAGGACGGCGGCGTGGTGAATCGGGGGTATCTCGTAACCCGTCAGCAGCATGCCGCCAACGAGCGCAATCCTCTCAGGCACTTGCGCGTGCGGTGTGGCCACACCCCACATCGCGGCGACCAGTGCGCCGGCCATCAGGCTTCGCCACACGATGGCGCTCTGCTTTCGGATCGATGACACGCATCACCTCGCTCAGGGTCTGAGTCGGCGTCGCTTGGCCCGCGAAGCACCGACTGTAAACCCTGCGATCGATTTCATCGCCGCTTCGCTAAAACACGATCCGTGCGCCCACCTGCACCTGACGCGGCGGATAGTAACTGAGCGCTGAGCCAAACAGCGGATTCGGATTCGCCGGGTCGGTGCCATACAGCGTCTGGATGTTCTGATAGTTGGCACGATTGTATAGGTTGAATCCCTCAACCGTGAGCTGCACTTTTCCAGGATGAACGGGGAGATTCCAGGTAAAGCGTGCATCGAGCGAGTTCGTGCCTGGGGCGCTGAACGAGTTGCGTGCCAGCCCTGGCGTGCGATCGTTGAAGTTCCCGTCGCCGTTCAGATCGACCGTCGGGCCGACCTTCGGATCGATTCGGAGGCCGCTGCGAATGTGGAAGACCCAGGACAGCTGCACGGCTCGGTTGACGTCGTACGAGCCGTTCGCCGTGCCAGTGAAGGTCGGCACGTCGCCGCTCGGCCCGTAATCGGCCGACAGGAAACGATTGTCGTTCGGCATCGTGCTGTAGTTCTCGCCCTGGTCGTAGGCCCGCGCAATCGTCATGTTGCCCCCAAACCGCAGGCCGCCGCGGAGACGGCGCTGGGCCGAGGCGACGATCCCCACATACGACGCCTGCCCCCAGGTACTGATACTGCGTGATTTGCCTGAAGCTCGGGTTCAAGCGCGCGAAGCAGCACGTCCCATCGGGATTGGCCGGGTTGCCCCACACGAGGTTCGTGTCGACCGGCAATTCCTTGTGCCAGGACTTCGTCGCCACCGCGCTGATACTGCTCGACAGGTTGTCGCTGAACGCATGGTCCACCGTGCCGATGAACTGCAGCGTCTCGGGCATTTTGAGCGGGCTCGGCGTGATGAAGACGTTGCGGACGCCGACCGGCGCATTCGCGGGAAGAACCTCGCCGGGAATCGTATTCGGATACGTCGGGGCGCCCGCCTGTCCGAAGTTCCAGGTCGCCGAGATCTGCTGGCCGACGAACTCGTTGTTGTAGTAGGTCGGCGTGATCGGATTTTCCCAGAGCCGATCGAAGTACAACCCGCTGCCCAGCTTGAGCAGCGTCGTCCCGCGCCCGGTGAGATCGTACGAGGCCGCGAGCCGCGGACCCAGATTGAGCCACGAGCTGCCGTAGCACTGGCCGTTGTAACAGGAGATGTTGTCGCCGTCCCAGCGAAGCCCGTAGTTGAGGGTGAGTCGCTTCGAGGCGACCCACGAGTCCTGCGCGTAGCCGGAGAGGTACGTATGCACGCGGGAGAGTCCGGGCGGCCCGAAGCTCTGCGTGTAGGTCGTGTACTTGCCGGCGAGGAAATTCGCCATCGATGAAAACGAATAGGTGGCGCTCTGCGGCCCTTCGTAACGGAGATAGAGGAAGTGCGCCGCCATCGCGTCGAATCCGAATTTGAACGTGTGGGACGATTTGAAGATCGTCGTCGAGTACACCGCCTGGACCGGCTTCGTGAACATGTCGAGCAGGTCGTAGCCGCCGCCGAAGTTGGCGATGTTCGTGATGTTGACGCTCGGCGCGAGCGAGCTTCGGAGCTGGCCGTCCGGCGTGAGCGGCGCGCCGCCCTCGTTCCGATCGGTGTTGTAGAAATTGCGCGGCAGATACGCAACCTTGAGGTCGTGCAGCCAATTGCCGTCGCGGGCGACGCGCGTCCACTCGAACGACAACGTGTTGTCGATCGAATGCCACAAACCGCTGCGCGAGCGTGTCGCGAACGCCGAATTGAAATTCGAGATGACGTCGTATGTCATCGCGTAGGTGATGTTCAGCGTATTGTTCGTGTTCACGATGTGCGTCAGCTTGCCCATCGAGAACGTGTCGTTGAGGTACTGATTGATGTTGCCGGCATCGGCCGGCGGGAGCCCGATGATCGCCGCGTTGGCGGCGGTGATGTTGTTGTTGAACGGTGTGTTTTGCGTCGAGCGATCCGCGGCGGCGAAGAAGAACGTCTTGTTTTGAATGAGCGGGCCGCCGAAGCTCGCGCCCCATTGGTTGCGGTCGAACTGAGACTTTGGCAGCCCCTGCTGCTTCGACAGGAAATCCTCCGAGTTCAGCGACTTGTTGCGGAAGTAGCCATAGCCGGAGCCGCTCAACTGGTTGCTCCCGGATTTGGTCACGGCGCTGACGATCCCGCCGACCGAACGGCCGAATTCGGCCGCGCCGCCGATATTCTCGACCTGGAATTCTGCAATCGCATCCTGGCTGTACTTGACCTTCGGGAACGTGAAGGATTCGTCCGTGTTCCACAAGCCGTCTACGAGCAAAGCCCCATCCTTGTCGCGGGCGCCGGCGATCTTCAGACCGATCCCCTGGCCGGTCGTGCGCACATCCTCGTTCACACCCGGAGTGAGAAGCGCGTAGTCGAGGAAGTTCCGGCTCAGAGTCGGCAGCGTGTCGATCTGCTCGCGCGAAATGACGCTGCTCAGATCCGTCTTGGCGGATTCGATAATCGGCGCTTCGCCGTTGACCGTGACGGTCTCGCTCACCGACGACAGCTTCATCGCGATGTTCAGGTCCACGGCCGCGCCGACGTTGAGGGTCATCTCCGGCTGCAGGTATTTCGCGAACCCCTGCAGGTCCGCGCCCGCGGAGTATTTGCCGGGCGCAAGGCCGGCGAATCGAAACACCCCCTCTTCGTTGGTGACCATCGTTCGCGATTGGTTCGTCGCCAGGCTGGTGACGGTGACCGTCACGCCCGGCAGAACGGCGCCCGTCGCGTCCGTCACTTTGCCGGAGACGCTCGCCGTCGACGTGCCACCTTGTGCCGAGGCCACGTGTGGCATCAGCAGGACGAGCGCGGTGAGACCAATCAGGGTTTGTGAAAGGCGCCGGCCGAAGTGCGACATCGTTCTCTCCGCTTCCGGATCGCGTGGCCGATATGCGAACGCTCGGTGGGCTATGGGTCGAATAACGAAGATCTGTACGTTACCCGCGCGGATGTTCTAGTTGAAGGAATGATGGATGTCAAGGAATGCCCTTCCAGGTGTCGCGCGGCAGCCGGTGTGCTCTGCGCGGATCGCGCTATAGTGGGCGCGGGTCACAACACGTTATGAACGCGGGGACGTTCCTGCACGGAGGTCGGATGTCCAGACTCGCAGTTCCAGTTATCGCCGCGATCCTGTTCACGTCCGTCGCGGCCACCCATCAAGGCGCGTCGACCGATCAGCCTCCGGCACCGCGTCGAGCGCTGCCACAAGAGACGCAGGCGTTCATTTCTGTCGACTCGCCGACGATCGTGCTGCAGCACGTTCGGATCATCGATGGAACTGGAGCCGACGCCGTCGATGACCAGAGTCTCGTGATTGACAAAGGGTTGATCGTCGCCATCGGCCCGAGTGCCTCCACGGCCGTTCCGGCCGGCGCCCGCGTGATCGATCTCACGGGAAGAACACTCATGCCTGGGTGGGTCGGCATGCACGAGCATTTGTTCTATACCGGGTCGACTGGCCGCGGACGTCTTGCCGGCGTGCCTGAGTACTACCCGACGATGGTCTACAGCTTTCCCCGGCTCTATCTCGCAGCTGGCGTCACGACGCTCCGTACGGCCGGAAGCATGGAGCCGTACGCCGATCTCGAAGTCAAACGGTACATCGACGCTGGCCGCATTCCCGGACCGAAGATGCACCTCACGGGACCGTATCTGCAGGGCCCGGGCGCCTATCTGCTGCAGCTTCATACATTGAGCGATCCCGAAGACGCGGTTCGACTGGTGAACTACTGGGCCGATCTTGGCTTCACGTCGTTCAAGGCGTACACGAACATCACACGCGCCCAGCTCGGAGCGGCGATCAAGGCGGCGCACGCGCGCGGTCTCAAGGTGACGGGACATCTGTGCTCGGTGACATTTCGCGAGGCGACCGACCTCGGAATCGACAGTCTCGAACACGGTCTTGGGACCAGCACGGATTTTGTCTCAGGCAAACAGCCGGATATCTGTCCGCAGGGCGAGGGCGCAGAGTCCAACCCGCCCATTGATTCAGCACCCGTGCAGGGTTTGATCAGCTATCTCGTGAGCCATAAGGTCGCCGTCGATTCAACATTGCCGGTCGCCGAGGCGGGCGCAGCGAATCGTCCACCGCTGCAGCAGCGCTTGCTCGATGTCCTGTCGCCGCTCGCCAGGACCGACTATCTGATTGCTCGCGCCAGAACCACCGACGCCGGGCTGGCGCGCTTGAAGCGGGAGATGGCATTCGAGCGCGCTTTCGTGAAGGCCGGCGGCACACTCCTGGGCGGTCTCGATCCGACGGGCAACGGCGGCGCCGTGGCCGGATTTGGCGATGAGCGCGAAGTGGAATTGCTCGTCGAAGCGGGCTTCAGTCCGCTCGAGGCGATTCATATCCAGACGCAAAACGGCGCCGACTTCATGGGTGAGGGTACGCGGGTTGGCACGCTGAAATCCGGCAAGCGCGCGGACATCATCGTCGTTGGCGGCGATCCGAGCCGGCGGATCGCTGACATCGAAAACGTGGAGATCGTCTTCAAGGATGGGAAGGGCTACGATCCGAAGAAGCTGATTGATTCAGTCCAGGGACTCGTCGGTTCTCGCTGACGTCTCGCTCTGCCGATTGTCACGAAGCTTCTGATTGGGCTATCGCTCGGAAACCGGAGCGATCAGGAAGCCAATGGCCTGGACCAGATCTGTCGCGGACACCGGTTTCGGAAGGTGAAATTGGAATCCAGCCTCCAGCGTCCGCAGCCGATCGTGATCCTTCGAATATGCCGTCATCGCCACGGCCGGGAGTGACGCGATCTCAGGGCGGCTGTCGGCTCGCACTCTCCGAACGAAGTCCAGGCCGTCTTCCTGCGGCATCGCAATGTCACAGATGAGGAGGTCGTGTCTCTGGCTCAGCGCCTCGTACGCTTTGGCTGCGCTGTTGACGGCCGTCACGACCGCACCTTCGTCCTCGAGAATCTGCTCCACGACGTCCAGGCCGTCGGCGTCGTCGTCGACCACGAGCACGCGAACGCCGGCGAGTCGCGTGCCGCTCGCTCGCGAGACCGGCGCATCGTCTACATCCACATCCCGCACCGACTTGGCCATCGGCATGCGCACTGTGAACGCGGCGCCCTTGCCCTCCCCATTGGCCACGGAGACGCTGCCGCCGTGCACGTCCACGAGATGACGGACGATGGCCAGGCCCAGTCCCAAACCGCCGTGGACGCGGGTGGTGCTCGGATCTTGCTGTGCGAACGGTTCAAACACGCGAGACAGAAACTCTGTGCGGATCCCGGGACCGGTGTCCACGACGACCAGCTCGATGGCCGAGTCCACTTCTCTGAGCGTCGCCATCACTCGTCCGCCGCCAGGCGTGAACTTGACGGCGTTCGACAGCAGATTCCACACCACCTGTTGCAACCGATCCGGATCGCTGGCCACCGGTTCGAGTCCAGACGGCGCGACGACCTCGAGCGCGACGCCCTTGGCTTGCGCCGCCGGACGAACCGAATCGAGGGCCGCGTCAAGCACCCTGCGAAAGTCGGTCGGACGAACCTCCAGCGCCAGATGGCCGGTGACCATCCGCGACATGTCCATGAGGTCTTCAATCAGCCGCTGCAACGCGGCGGTGTTGCGTTCGATGGCGAGCAACCCGCGGTTGATGCGGTGCGGCTCGGGGCTCGCCTTCATGATTTGCACCCATCCGCTGATCGCGTTCAAGGGAGTCCGAAGCTCGTGAGAGAGCGTGGCGAGAAACTCGTCTTTCACACGCAACGCCTCTTCAGCCGTGCGAAGCGCGTCCCGCTCGCGCGCTTGGGCCTCTCGTTCGTTGCGGGCCGTGGCCGCGTTTCTCAACGCGATCCGAACGGCATGGGCGAGCCTCCGGTAATGAGTCGGCGTTTTGACGATGTAATCCGCCAGGCGGCGCGTAGGCCCTCGGCGACAATCTCTTCGCTGCCCGTGTGAGTGAACATCACAACGGGCACATCGCTGGTGACCTCGCGGACGGCCGCCAGGGCTTTCAATCCGTCGCTCCACCGCAACTGATAGTCCGTGATGACGACGTCCACGTCGAGCGCCCCAAGAACCGCCTCGAATTCCGCCTGATTCCTGACTTCGCGCACTTCGAGATCGGGAAACTCGGCGGACAGCGCCCGTATCGCCAGAAATCGATCCTGAGGGTTGTCGTCGATCAGAACGACCCTGGTGGACATGGCCATCACGCCGCCTCCTGGCGAGGCAGCTCGATCCAGAATCGGCTCCCGCGCCCCTCGGCCGATTCCACGCCAACCCGGCCCCCCAACCGCTCGATGCCGCGCTGGACGATCGCCAGTCCCATTCCGGTGCCTGGAAACGCCTCGACACCGTGCAGCCGCTCGAACGCGCGGAACACCCGCTGGTGATGCTGCGGGGCGATGCCAATTCCATGATCTTCGACAGAAATGCGGACGCTGCCGTCGCCTTCCTGCGCTCGCACTTCGACCGCCGGACGATCGCCGCCGAACTTGAAGGCGTTCGACAGCAAGTTCGTCAAAGCCTGGACCAGCAACGTTCGGTTCGCCCGCAGCACCGGCATCTCTCCAGCGATCTGTATGGTGGCGTTCTTCTCGGAGATATCCCGACGCAGGTTCCGAAGAGCCGCCTCGATGACCTCCCGCACATCGACAGGTTCCAACGTGACCTCGAGATGGGCGAGACGGCTGTACGCCAGCAGATCCTGAATGAGCTGGTCCAACGCTTTCGATTCATCGACGATTCGCGTGGCATATTCGCGCGCGCGCTCGTCCAGATCGCCCGCATAATCCTCGAGCAGGGCGTATGCGAGACCTTGCATTCCGCGCAGCGGGGCGCGCAGATCGTGCGAGACGGAATACGCGAATGCCTCCAGCTGCGTGTTCGCTTTTTCCAAGGCTGCGGTTCGATCTCTGACCGTCTGTTCCAGCGTGTCCGCGTAGATGCGCAGCGCCAAGAGGTCGCGCGCGCTCTTCGACGCGCCGACCACGGTGCCGTCGCGGTCGCGGATCGGCGACACCGTGAGCGACACAGGAACCAACGTTCCATCCTTCGCGCGACGGATGGTCTCGTAGTGGTCGATGCTCTGCCCGCCTCGAATCTGGGTCAGTACGTCGGCTTCTTCCGACAGACGATCGCCGGGAATGATCCGCGTGATCGATCTGCCGATCATCTCTTCCGCCGTGAATCCAAACATGCGCTCGGCCGCCCGGTTCCAGGTCAGGACAATGCCGTTGAGATCCTTGCTGACGATGGCGTCGTCCGACGAATCCACGATCGCGGCCAGGCGACTCGCCTGTCGATCCAGAGCGCTCCGCTCGGAGATGTCGCGCGCGATCTTCGAGGCGCCGACGATGACGCCCTCAGTGGTGCGGATGGGTGAGACCGTCAGGGACACGGGAACGAGGACGCCGTCCTTGCGGCGTCTGATGGTGTTGAAGTGCTCGACGCGGTCGCCGGCTCGCACGCGCCTGAGCACTTCGTCCTCGTCCGGCCACAGATCTTCAGGAATGATCGTCCGAATCGATCGGCCGACGATCTCGGCCTCACTGAAGCCGAACATCCGCTCGGCGGCACGATTCCACGACTGGACAATGCCGTTCAGATCCTTGCTCGCGATCGCATCGTCGGACGAGTCGACGAGCGCCGCTAGATGAAGAGCCTGCCGATCGGTCACATTCCGCTGCGTCACATCTCGCACGATGTGTGAGAGCCCAACGATGTTGCCGCTGCTGTCTCGAATCGGCGAGACGGTCAACGAGACGTCGACCCAATCGCCGGCCCTTGTCACACGAGTCGTTTCACAATGCTCGACGCGCTCGCCTCGCAGAGCGCGCGCAGCGACCTCATCTTCCTCATCTTGCCGGTCGAGCGGGACGATGCGGTTCGTCGACCCGTTCAGCATTTCGCCGCGTGAATAGCCGAATAGCTTTTCGGCCGCCTCGTTCCAGAGGCTGATGACTCCCCGAAGGTCTGTGACAATGATGGCGTCGTTTGAGGAATCGACGACCGCCTGAAGGAGCGCCTGGTGATCCGTCGACACGGGCATGTTTCTCTCTTCCGTTGAACCCGGTGCGTACTGCGCGGGGTCCAAGTCGTTGCGAAGCGAGGCGTCACTTGGCCGCGTGGCTCGAACGGCAACGCTCCCTGCCACGTGCGAACAGTCTAGCAGAGGCCTCGGGCACCATTGGAGGGGACCATCCACCGTCGAGCTGGCTGGATCGGACCGCTGATTATCGCCACCGGCGTCCACCGGCGCTAACATTCCACTGATGAAGGCAGCTGCGCTCCTGGTGGTCGTGCCGGCGTTACTCGCACCAGCGCTTGATCCCTCCCCGCGGGATCTGTTGCGCGGCGCACGCCCGCTCACGATCACGGAAATCGCGACTGTTCTCAAAGCGTCGCGCCGGGCGATCACCGCGAAGACCTTCCGCTTGTCATCTCCACCAGGTGCGCAAGGGCTGGAAGTACTCATGGGTCCCGCCGGGCAGCCGAAGATCGTCCGGATGTCTTATGGCATCGAGGGCGGCACCGTCAGCGGCGCCGTGTCCGGCAGTGCCACCCCGGCCGAAACGCACTGGCACGACAACATCGTCAGCGTCATCGACTACACGGGACGCCCCGCACGGCGGTGCGACGGATCCGTCGGGCCGGACATGCTGGCGATCGAGTACACGTTTCGCGGCTCGACGCAGGCGTGGACGACCACCACACGCTCGCAGGATGCGCGCCAGGTTGGAGGGCCTGGATTCGCACCTGTGTTCGAGATGCTGCGAGGTGCCGTGCCTCTTACAAACGGCGAACGCCGACGAATCGGCGACCGGTGGGCGCGGGCGTTCGTCTCCCAATGGGCCCCCCCGGCGGACGACTTCCGCGCTCAAGCACCAATGCTCACGGGTGACCCAATGCCAAACGTCAAGGGCGAACCAACAACAACAAGAGACGCGACCGAGTCGCTGTGGATCGACACCGAGTCGCTGCTCCCGCTGCGCTGGGAGGCGTCCGCGAGCGGAACGCTCACCCACGGTTTCGATTTCACGTACGAGTCGATTGATCTTCGGCGGCCTGCGGGTATTGACGCACCTCAATGCATTCCGTAGGCCCTGACGTCGGCGAGTTTTCATGGTGAGTTCGCGACGGTCCGAAGCACTCGGGACGTTCTTGGCGCCGCGAGTGTCTGACGTGCCGTGACTTGACGCAGGCCGTTGATACCTCACGAGAGGCGATGCCGTCCGACTCGAGCGTCTGACTGAGGACGCGTGCGCGAACCGTTCAGCTTGCGGCAGTCGCGTCCGTTCCCACATGATCGCTCGCGTGCACGGATCAACCTCTATCTGGATCAGCGTCGGTGTTGCGGTCATTGTCGTTGGCTTCGCCGTGATCGCTAAATCGCGCCGCAAACCACGCATCGACCTTGGGGCGGTGAGCGAGCGCTGGACCGCCGAGCACCGCGCAGGTCCGTCGGCAGACTAGCCGCTGGACATCCAATGGGGAAGGTGATCCCTGGAGTTCGTGACGCTCGATGGTCCGACCGACCACTCTTCGGCAACAAGGTCGCATCAATGGATATGAAACTGGAACGCCCCGTTTCATTGGATAATTTGACGGTGTTTCTCGGCTTGGGCCAGATCTTGCACCTCTCATCACTCGAGGTGGATGCATGAAGAGAATGGTTCTGCTTTCCGTGGGCGTATTACTGGCGACCTCAGCGGCATTTGCCGACGTTTCGTCATCGGAGGCCAAGCGTTTGCGAGAGTCAGCGACAGTCGTGAGTGAACTGCGGACGATTCCCGACAAGGGTATTCCGGAGGATACGTGGAGTCGCGCGGAATGCGTCGCAGTGATTCCCGGGCTGAAAAAGGCGGCATTCATCGTCGGCGGTGAGTTCGGCAAGGGCGTCATCAGTTGCCGGTCCGGCCGGACGTGGAGCGCCCCGGTTTTCCTGGAACTGCAGAAGGGCAGCGCCGGCTTTCAGCTTGGCGCGGAACAAATCGATCTCGTCCTACTCATGATGAACCGCCGTGGCGTGGAGAAGCTGCTCGAGGACAAGGTCAATCTCGGCGCCGACTTGTCTGTGGCAGCCGGTCCGGTCGGGCGAGCGGGTTCGGCAAGCACCGACGCCAAGATGACTGCCGAAATTCTGGCCTACTCGCGCGCCAAGGGAGTCTTCGCCGGTATCGATCTGTCCGGCGGTGTGCTCCGTCCAGACAAGGAGGCAGATGCGGATACTTACGGGCCGTCGGTGACGACCCACGATGTGCTGTTCACGAACAAGACGCCGGCGCCGCCCGCCGCCCAGGCGCTCTTGCGCACGCTCAGCGAGGAGAGCCGCGCGACGACCGGGCGCAAAGAATGACCACACCTGACGAGCACGACGACACCTCGAGCCGGAAGTGATCGAGGGTGCCGACATCGAAACGGTGACATACCCGGATGACGACGAGCTCGGGGAGAGTGAGCCGCGGCGCGACCGGACGACGAATTCGTCCGGTCGCGTCAACGAGGCGGACGGTCGCATCATCCACGATGAACGCGACGACGATTCGAGCGACACGATATAGATTCATTCCGCGCACGCAGACTCCACACTCAGAATGAGCAGCGACAGCGGCTCCTGGGATCGGCGCATTCGCCGAGCCGAACGGCTTGCAGCCGAACACGGTCCAACCGGATCGCTGCTCGCGTTTTATGCCCGACTGCTACGCCACCAGAAGGATGCTTACGACTCCTTCGACCGTCGACGACCTGACGGTTCGCCCGAAGCCGACGCAACACTGATCCTGGAGAGTGGGTCGGCGCTGCTGCGCGCGGTGGCCGACCACGGCCCAGCCCAACTGGTCACCGAAGCTCGTACGCTGCTCGAAGGTGACGACTCCGCGCGTGAGCAGCTGTTACTGACCTATTGGAAAACCCGATCCGATCGCCAGTTCTTCGCGAAGGCGCTGCTGCAGCCGTACTGTCAGTGGTTGGCAGATGCCGGCGTCATGCGAGTTGGCGAGGGTTCCGCGGGTACCGACAATCGGTGCCCACGTTGTGGCGGCGCACCGCAGGCGTCGATACTCCTCGAAGGTGCCGGCGCAACGTCGGTCGACGGAAGCACGCGACAACTGCTCTGTGCCACGTGCCTGACACCATGGGCGTTCCGGCGCGTGGTCTGCCCGTCTTGCGGCGAGGATGATGAGCACAAGCTCGGGTACTACCAATCGCCGGTCTTCGACCACCTGCGTGTCGACGCATGCGAGAGTTGCCGGCACTACCTGAAGGCGATCGACCTCGGACGATTGGGTCTGGCGGTTCCGCTCGTCGACGAAGTCGCCGCAGCGCCGCTCGACATCTGGGCTCACCAGCACGGTTACGAGAAGATCGAACTGAACCTCCTCGGACTCTGACGTGTTCCTTCCCGATCTCGTCGTCCGCGGCCGCCGTGTCGTGACCGAGCGCGGGACGCGCGCCGCAGCCATCCATATCCGCAAAGATCGCATCGTCGGCGTTCTCGACTTCGATGACGTTCCTCCAGGGTGCCCGCTCGATGATGTGCAAGGTGCCGTTGTGATGCCCGGCATCGTCGATACGCACGTTCACGCGAGCGATCGCACCGGCAGTCGCGCCGGTTTCGAAACGGTCACGCGGACCGCCGCTGCCGGCGGCGTAACGACCGTCATCGATATGCCCTTTCCTGGACCAGCGATTACGAACGTATCAGCGCTCGAATTGAAGCGACGCGCGGCGGCAGGCAGCTGTTTCGTCGACGTCGGTTTCTGGGGAGGCGTCGTCCCGGACAACGCACGACATCTCGCGTCGCTTTTCGAGGCGGGAGTCTTCGGCTTCAAATGCGTGCTGCTGCCCTCGGGCGCAGACGACTTCCCCGCTGTTTCTGAGGCCGAGTTGAGGATCGTGATGCCAGCCCTCACGAGGCTCGGCGCGGTATTGCTTGCGCACGCGGAACTGGCCAGCCCAATTGCAGAGGCCGAAGCGCGACAACGCGGCAAGCGCCGGTGGATCGAGAGAGCGCTGAAACTCTCACTGCACCCACACGACTACACCACTTACCTCGAGAGTAGGCCGAAGGCGGCCGAGAACGAAGCGGTTGCGCTGCTGATCCAACTCTGCGGGGAGCATGGAACGCGTACGCATGTCGTCCATCTCTCGTCGTCCGACGTATTGACGCCGTTGTTCCGCGCCAGGAGTGCGCGCCTGCCCATCACGGCCGAAACATGTCCGCACTACCTGGTGCTCGTCGCCGATGAGCTCTCCACCGACACTGGGGTCCTCACCACGCCGCCGATTCGGGAGCGCGAAAACCGTGAATTCCTGTGGGCCGCGCTGGCGAACGGCCTGATTCAGAGCGTCGCATCGGATCACGCGATCCGCACGGGCAACACGACAGACGGGCGGTGTGGCCTCTCCTCGGTTCAGCTTCTGCTGTCCGCGACGTGGACGGGCGCGCAGGGGCGAGGCTACACGCTCAACCAGGTCGCCGATTGGCTGTGCCGCTCCCCATCCCGATTCGCCGGGCTGACTCGGAAGGGGAAAATCGATGTCGGCTACGACGCGGATCTCGTCGTCTTCGATGCTGATTCTGAGTTCACCGTTGCGCGACCGTCGGCGGAGTCTGGAGAGTTGACGCCCTATCACGGCCGGCGGCTTCGGGGAGTCGTCGAACGAACGTATTTGCGCGGCAGCCAAATCTACTCATGCGAGGCAGGATGGACGTCGCCGCAAGGCAAGCTCTTGCTTCGCGGCGTGAACTAACGGGTATCTCGATTGCATTCAGATCCCTCGCGCCCGGAGGTGCCTGATGGCCATTTCCCGCCGAACGTTCCTTCAGACGTCGATTGCTGGAGGCGCGGCTCTTTCGGCCTTTGGCTTCGACGTCACGCCAGTTTTCGCGCAGGCGAAAACGCTGAAAATCTCGCGAACCAGTGAGACGCGCAGCACCTGTCCCTATTGCTCAGTCAGTTGCGGCGTGATCATTCACACACTCGGCGACGGCTCGAAGAACGCGGTCCCCCAAGTCGTTCACGTCGAGGGCGACCCCGACCATCCGATCAACCGCGGCACGCTGTGTCCGAAAGGCGCATCGCTGCAGCAGGACATCCTGAACGAGCGGCGTCTGTTGAAACCCCAGGTCCGGCGTCCTGGTTCCGATCGTTGGGAAGACATCGACTGGAACACCGCCGTGAACGAGATCGCGGGCTGGGTCAAGAAGACGCGCGACGCGACCTTCACGGAAAAGGATTCCCGCGGCCGGACCGTGAACCGCTGCTCAGGCATCGCGTGGACGGGCGGCTGCACCGACACGAACGAGCTGAACTATCTCGTCGTCAAGACGATGCGCAGTCTGGGGGTGGTCTACCTGGAGAACCAGGCCCGGGTTTGACACGGGCCAACGGTCTCCAGTTTGGGGCCCACGTTCGGACGCGGCGCGATGACCAACGGCTGGATCGACATCAAGAACACCGACTTGATGCTGATCATGGGCGGCAATCCAGCCGAGAACCACCCGTGCGGCTTCAAATGGCCGATTGAAGCCAAGCTCCACCGCAACGCCAAGATGATTGTCGTCGATCCGCGGTTTACGCGAACCGCGGCCAACGCCGATCTGTTCCTGCAAATCCGCGCGGGCACCGACATCGCGTTCCTCGGCGCGCTGATCAACTACGCCATCCAGAACAACCGCATCGCGCGCGACTATCTCGTCAACTACACGAACGCGGCCTTCATCATCAAAGATGGCTTCAAGTTGCCCGAGGACGGGTTGTACTCGGGCTTCGACGTCTCGAAGCGCGAGTACGATAAATCGACCTGGAACTATGAGGAGGCTGGTGGAGCCGGTAGGGCGGGCGCGGCTGGCGGATCGAGTGGCAGCAAGTCAGAGGGAGGCGGTCATCAGGCCCAGGGTCCAGCCGGCGCGAAAGCGATCGGAGCGGGGGCGCCCGCATCCTTGCCGCCGAATGTCTCCTATGACCTGACGCTGCAGCATCCGCGATCGGTGTTTCAGCTGCTGAAACAGCAGTACTCACGGTACACCCCCGAGATGGTCGAGCGCATCACCGGAATCCCACGCGATCAGTTTCTCAAGGCGGCCGACCTCTTCACTTCCATTCGCACGGATGGCGACATGAAGAAGGTCGCCACGATCATCTATGCCGTCGGCTGGACCCAGCACACCTTCGGCACGCAAATCATCCGCACGGCGGCGATGCTGCAGCTTCTCCTCGGCAACGTCGGGCGAGCCGGCGGCGGCGTCAACGCGCTGCGTGGCCACTCGAACATCCAGGGCGCCACAGACATGGCAGGCGTCTTCGACATTCTTCCTGGCTATTTGAAGATGCCGACGCCAGAGGATGTCGATATCGCGACCTATTTGAAACGCACGACACCGACCGTGTCGAAGCCTTCCGAGTGGGACTCGTTCAACTACTGGTCCAACACGCCGAAGTTCACGGTCTCGCTTCTCAAGGCGCTCTACGGCGACGGGGCGAAGAAAGAGAACGACTGGGCGTTTCACTATCTGCCGAAAATCGATCGCAAATACTCCTGGGTCGAGATCTGGGACGACATGTACAAGGGCATCGTCAAAGGCATGTTTGCCTTTGGGATGAATGGCGTGCAGATCGGACCGAACTCGAAGAAGAACATCGACGCCCTCAAGAAGGCCGATTGGCTCGTCGTGGGTGAGATTTACCCGGACGAGACGAGTGAATTCTGGCGGGCGCCTGGGACGACTCCCGACGAGATGAAGAGCATCCAGACGACGGTCTACCGTGTGCCGTGCGCGGGGTTCGCAGAAAAAGACGGCACTTTCGTGAACTCGGCGCGATGGCTGCAATGGAAGAACATCGCCGTCCCACCACCGGGCGACGCGAAGCTCGATCAGGAAATCCTTTCGCGGATCTTTCTGAGGGTTCGTGAGCTCTATCAGCGGGACGGAGGCGCATTCCCCGATCCGATCCTCAACCTCACATGGAACTACACCGATCCCCTGCATCGGTCATTCGTGGAGCTGGCGAAAGAGCTCAACGGCCGGGCCCTGGCGGACGTCACCGATCCAACGAGCGGCCAGACCTTCAAAGCCGGTCAGCAGCTACCCGGTTTCGCCGCACTCAAGGACGATGGCACGACGCTGTGCGGCAACTGGCTGTATTCGGGCTCGTGGACTGAAGCGGGCGCGATGACACAGCGGCGTGGCACCGACGATCCCTCCGGGCTCGGTGTGTATCCGAATTGGGCGTGGTCGTGGCCGGCGAACCGGCGCGTGATGTACAACCGCGCCTCCTGCGATCCGTCAGGCAAGCCGTGGGATCCCGAGCGACGGCAGGTCTGGTGGAACGAATCGACGGGCCGTTGGACCGGCATCGATGTGCCCGACTTCAAACCCGACTCGCCGCCAAAGGATCACATGGGGCCGTTCATCATGAACCCTGAAGGGATCGGCCGGCTGTTCGGCCCCCTCGCCGCATTCCAGGATGGCCCATTCCCGGAATACTACGAACCGTTCGAAAGCCCGATTGCCAATCCTCTTCATCCGGCGCAGTCGAACAATCCGGTCGTCCAGAAGTTCACGACGCCGCTCGACAAATACGGCACCCCCGCCGAAGGTTTCACCGTCGTCTGCACCACCTATCGCTTGACCGAGCATTACCACTACTGGACCAAGAACAATCCGATGAACGTGGAGCTGGTGCCGGAGCCATTCGTCGAGATGCCGGTTGAGCTCGCCGACGAGATGGGGCTTCGAGGGGGCGAGCGCGTCAAGGTGACGAGCGCGCGCGGGTCGTACATCGCGAAAGCGATGGTCACGCGCCGGATCAAACCGATGCAGATCGACGGCAAGAAGACGTACCAGATCGGGATTCCGATCCATTGGGGCTATCGCGGCATCGCCGAAGACGCCGGACGCACCGCGCTCACGTCCGCGAACCTCCTGTCGCCGACCGTCATCGATCCGAACGCGTACACCCCTGAGTTCAAGGGGTTCTTGGTGAAGGTAGAGAAGGTGTAGCGTCCGGCCTTCGCCGGACCGAGGGCGCCATGCCGACTGGGACATTGCAGATCAGACAGATCTCCGGCCACTCCGGGAGCGTGCCGGGCGCGGGGGTCCAACGCGAGGAAGAGGTCTGCAAGTACATCGACGTGACCACGTGCATCGGCTGCAAGGCGTGCGAGGTGGCCTGCGTTGAGTGGAACGACATGCCGTTCCAGCAGACCACGTTCGACAACACGTATCAGACCATGCCGTCGACGGCGTGGAACTACTGGAACCTGATCAAGTTCGACGAGCATCAGCGCGAGGACGGCACGCTGCAATGGCTGATGCGCAAGGACCAGTGCATGCACTGTGAAGATCCCGGGTGCTTGCGCGCGTGTCCAGCGGACGGCGCGATCGTCCAGTACACGAACGGCATCGTCGATTTCCAGCAGGAGAACTGCATCGGCTGTCAGTACTGTGTGTCGGGCTGTCCGTTCGATATTCCGAAATTCAACAACACCACGAAGAAAGTCTACAAGTGCACGCTGTGCTCCGATCGTGTGGGACAAGGGCTCGAGCCAGCGTGCATCAAATCCTGTCCGACCGGTTGCCTCAAGTTCGGGACCAAGACCGATATGATCGGACTCGCGGAATCGCGCGCACGACAGCTTCGCGAGCACTCGGGCTTCCCGAATGCGGGGGTCTACGATCCACCCTCGGTCAGCGGCACGCACGTGATCTACGTGCTGCACGACATCACGAAGCCGGAGTTGTACGGCGGGCTGCCGGCGAATCCGACGATTCCCGTCACCTACACGGTCTGGAAGCGGATCGCCAAGCCGATAGCGTTGCTGCTCGGTCTGTTCGCCGCACCCGCGGCGTTCTTCCACTACGTGACCGAAGGGCCGAAAGAGCCGCAGCCGCCTGCGCCACGCTTCGGCGCGCCAGCGCCACCGTCGCCCGGTACGGGCCAAGGCGGGCCGGGGCCGGAGCCACCATCACGCGAGGTGCCGCGATGAGCACGGCGGTCGAACGATTCGATGAGAGGGCGCGTGCGCGATTTGACGCGCACGCGCGCACGGTCATCCGCGAGGACGAGCTGCTCCGGCATCCTGTCTACACGCGCGTCCTGCACTGGATGGTCGCGGCGTTCTTCGTTCTCGCGCTCCTGTCTGGCTTCGCGATCTACACGCCGTGGCTGTACCACTGGCTGACCCCGATCTTCGGCGGCGGTCCGATGACACGCCTGCTGCATCCCTGGTTCAGCCTGGGATTCATCGCATGCTTCGCCTTTCAGATCTTGAACTGGCTGCAACCGATGTCGTGGACGCGGGACGACAGCCGATGGATGGGCCGCTTGAAGGAGTACATCGCGAACGCGGACGAGCGCGAACCCGAGTACGTCGACTTCTTCAACGCTGGTCAGAAAATGTACTTCTGGGCGATCGTCGTAAGCGCCGTGATCTTTCTCGTGTCCGGCATCCCGATGTGGTTTCCCCGGACGTTCGGGAGGACCACGGTTGCCGTCGGCTACGTGCTCCACGACCTCGCGGCACTCGTGATGCTCGTCGGATTCATCGTTCACATCTACGAAGGGACGGCCGCGCAGCCTGGGACCTTCCACGCGATGACGCGCGGCACGGTCGAGAAGCGCTGGGCCTGGACGCACCATCCCGCGTGGTACCGGCACGCGACTGGACGCGATCCGCGCGCCGACTACGAAGCCGCGATCAGGCACCAGGCCGGCCGGGAGGCAGCCGCCGAAAGGCCGCGATCGTGAGGCGGCCGCGCGTTCGCCTCACCACGTGTCTGTCGCTGCTGTTCCTGTCAAGCGCCACAGCGGCTCACGCGCAAGTTCAAATTTACGCGAGCGACGACGTGAACTTCAAGCTCGGGATCCTGGGCCAGTTTCAGGCGGACTCGTTGGACGATCCGGCCTTTGACAAGAATGCCAACAACCTGTTCGTGCGGCGTCTTCGCCTGATGTTCGGCGGCCAAGTCGCGAAGAACGTGACGTTCTTCGTGGAGACCGACACGCCGAATCTCGGAAAATCACTGGCGACCGGGAAGAACATCCCTTCGTCGATCATCATCCAGGACGCGTACGCGGAATTCAAGGTGCACGAAGCGTTCGCGATCGACGCCGGGCTGATGTTCGTGCCGTTCTCGCGTAACAGTCTGCAGAGCGCGGCAACGCTGTTGCCAATCGACTACGGCACCTACACGTTCAGCCAGAGCACGCCGACGCAGTCCTCGACCGGCCGCGACACCGGCTTTCAGGCGAAGGGCTACTTCTTCGCCGATCACCTCGAATACCGCATCGGCGCGTTTCAGGGCGTTCGCGACGCGCGCTCCGACAACGGGTTTCGTTATGTGGGGCGGCTGCAGTACAACTTCTTCGATACCGAGACGGGCTTCTTCTATACAGGTACCTATCTCGGGAAAAAACGGATCCTCGCGGTCGGCGGCGCGTTCGACGCCCAACAGCACTACCATGGGTACGATGCCGACGCCTTCGTCGACGTGCCGGCCGGCCCAGGCGCATTGACGGGTCAGTTCGACTACAACTATTTCGACGGCGACGTCACCTTCACCTCGCTGCCGCACCAGCACGACTACCTGTTCGAGGTGGGCTATCTGATTTCGGCTCTGAAGTTGACGCCGGTTCTGCAGTTCAGCGATCGGAATATCGTGAACACGACCAAGGGGGATGAGAATCACTGGTCCGTCGGTGCGAACTACTGGTGGGCCGGCCACAACGTCAACGTCAAGGGCGCGTACTCACGCATCAGCCCCAACGGCTCGCCAAGCCAAAACGAATTCACGATCCAATTGCAGCTGTTTTATTTCTAAAACTGCTTTCATGCCGGCGCAGTGGTGTCGTCGCCGGTTGAACGTCGACGGGCCATCGCGCGACCTACGGCTTGGTTGGCGGCTGCTCTTTTGCTCGCACGGTCGCGCCCGGCCGGATCTCGTCCGTGCCACGTGCGGCCACGACATCCCCGGGCCGGAGATCGCCGAACACTTCCGTGAGGCGGCCAGACCCGAGGCCCGTCTTCACATCGACCCACTCGGCTTTTCCGTCACGGACACGCACGACAAAGGTGCGGTCGGTTGTGTTCGCCACGCTGCCGCTCGGCACAAAGAGCGACGGCGCCGGCCGTCGCACAGGCCACTGAACCTGGCAGAACGTTCCGGATGCAAGCCGGCCATCTTTGTTCTCGACGTCGAGCTCGACGGCCATCGTGCGGGTTTTCACGTCCACAGCGTGCGCGATTCGCGCGACAGTACCGGAAAACGCTTGACCGGGATAGGCCGGAACCGCGAACGACATCCTGGTGCCGTCAGTGATACCCGCGGTGTACGCCTCCGGCACCGGGACGACAAGTCGCAACTTCTCGTTTTGGACCACCCGCACCATCGGCATGGCTGCGGTCTGCCCGCTGCTGGGACCGACGAGCGCGCCGGGATGGACGTTGCGTTCGGTCACGACGCCGTCAAACGGCGCGGTTACCCTCAAGTATCCTTCCATCTCGGTGATCGAGTGTAGCGCTTGACGCGCGGCTTCGACGTTTTGTTGTGCGGCGGCCGCCTGGCTCCGATCGCCCTCGACGGCCTTCTGCGCCAGAATCAGATCGTTGCCTGCGACAACGCCGGGCGTCGCCGAGGCCGCCTCGAGCTTCTCGGCGGTACTCGTGTCCGCGTCGACCTTCGACCGGGCAACGGCCAACTGCGCCTCGGCGCCTTGCACCTTCGACTGCGCCTCCGCCCGTTGCGCCAGCACTTCCGGCGCCTCCAGTTCGGCCAACAGCTCGCCCCGTCGCACGCGCGATCCGCGATCGACGCGAATCGTTTTCACGAACCCGGTCACCTTCGGATAAATCGCCACGGCTTCGTAGGGATCCAGCTCGCCTGGCATCGACAACGTGACGTTCGTCGGCTGTTCGACGACGCGCACGACATCAATCGTCTGCGATCCTGCGGGCGCGGCCGGCTTGTCGGTCTGCGCCAAACCGTTGCCGCACGCGGTCAAGCCACACGACAGGATGAGCGCGCTGCCGCTCCGCCAGGCGTTCGCACGACTACGCGTTCTCATACATGTCCTTGCGCGCGATAGGCGCTCTGGGGGTCGTCCGGATCGAGCGATGCCGACGCGATCTTCGCCGACTGCTGCACGAGCGAATAGACCGACGGCAGCACGATCAAGGTTGCAACCGTCGCAGCCGCAAGGCCGCCGATCACCGCGCGTCCCAGCGGCGCCGTCGCTTCCGCACCCTCGCCGAACGCGAGCGCCATCGGCATCATGCCGGCGATCATCGCGCCGCTCGTCATCAGCACCGGCCGCATGCGCGCGCGCGCCGCCTCGATCGCGGTGTCGAGCGCCGGCTTGCCGTGCCTCCGCATCTCTTCGGCAAATGTCACGAGCAGGATCGCATTCGCCACGGCAACGCCAATTGCCATGATCGCCCCCATAAAGGACTGCACGTTGACCGTCGTCCGCGTCGCCGCGAGCATCAGGACGACGCCGGTCAACACCGCCGGGACCGTCGAGACGACCACGAACGCGAGACGCAACGACTGAAAATTGGCGGCCAACAACAGAAAAATCACGACGACCGCCACCAGCAGGCCACCGGAGATATTTCTGAGGGTCTCTCGCATCGGCGCAATCTGTCCGCGGATGGTGACCGTTCCCCCTCGGGGCGGTGCGCCGGCGCGCGCAATCGCATCGTCCACACGCGTCGCGATTCGGCCGAGGTCCGCGCCCACGATGTTCGCCGAGAGCGTCACCATCCGTTGCCCGTTGAATCGATCGTATTCGCCGACGATCGTGCCGTTCTCGATCTGCGCCACCTCTCCGAGGAGCGGATGCGCGGCACGCGCGGCGTTGACCGGCACGACGCGGAGATCGTCCAGGCTGGTCATCCGTGGCTGCGGCACTTCAACTTGCACCTGAAACGCGATGCCTGTGCGCGGGTCCGCCCAGTAGTTGGGCGACACGAAGCGACTGGACGAGGTCGCCGCCGCGAACGAACGGCCCACCTGATCGACCGTCACCCCCAGCTGGCCGGCCATCTGCCGGTCCACATTCACGTTGATCGCGGGATAGTCGAGCGCCTGCTCGACCTGCAAATCGCGGAGCGTTGAGACCCGCGCGAGCTCGTCACGGACCTTCGCCGCAAACGTGCGGGTTGCCGCGAAGTCCGGTCCTGCAATCGCCACCTCCACCGGCGTCGGCGCGCCGAAGTTCATGATGCGTCCGATGATATCGCCCGGCTCGAACGAAAACTGCGCGTCAGGAAACCGTCTGGAGAAGCGGTGGCGCAGAAGTTCTTCGAAGTCCACGACGCGAAGCGGCGCGTCCGGTTTGAGTGCCACCTGCAGGACGCCCTCATGAGATCCGCCCGTCCAGAGGAAAATCGTGTTGATGGGATACGACGAGGGTTGCACGCCGATGTAGCCGATCGTGATGCTCACGTTGTTTGGCCCCGCCGCCTGCTTGATCTCCTCGAGCACTTCGTCGGCCAGGCGCTCCGTAGTCTCGAACTTGGTGCCCGCCGGGGCGCGGAACCGCAACTGGAACTGATGGGCGCCGGATGGCGGAAAGATCTCGCGTCCCAGTCGCACACCGACCAGCGCCACGATCGCGACCGTCACGATCGCGTAGGCGGCCACGAGCAGGCCACGCGCGGGTGCCACCCGCTGCAGCGTTCGCGTCAAGCGCGTGCGCAACCGTTCGACCCAGTCACGAGGCGACACCTCTTGGGGGGCTTGACGATGCGTCGCGAGCAGCCACACCGAGAGCACGGGCACCAGCGAACTCGACAGCACGAACGACGCGATCATCGAGAAGCCGACCGCGAGCGACAGCGGCACGAAGAGCGACTGCGACACGCCCGTCATGAAGAACGACGGAACAAACACGGCCACGACCGACAACATCGCGAGAAACCGCGGCACGATCACTTCCCCGCTCGCGTCGAGGACGCCGCGTGCGATCGGCGTCCCGCGCGCCAGATGGGTGTGAATATTCTCGATCGCCACCGTCGCCTCGTCGACCAGGATGCCAACTGCGAGGGCCAGGCCGCCCAACGTCATGATGTTGAGCGTCTGACCCGCGCCCCACAGCGCGATGACCGCCGTCAGCAGCGCGAACGGGATCGTCACCACGACGATGGCGGAGCTACGCCAGTCGCGCAGGAAGAGGAGCACCATCAGACCGGTCAGGAGTGCGCCGAGCACCGCCTCACGCAGGACCGCCTGGAGCGCGCTCGATACGTTCCCTGACTGGTCGAGCTCATAGGAGACTTTGATGTCGTCGGGCACCAGTGCCTGGAATCGACCGAGATTCGCTTTGACCTCGCCGACGACGGTTAAAGTCGACGCATCGGGCCGTTTGGTGACTGGAATGTAGACGGCGCGCCGGCCATTCACCAGCGCATACGCGGTCGGGATGTCGGTGCCGTCGGTCACGGACCCGACGTCGCGGACAAACACGGTCGGCCCCGCGCCGGTCCGTATCGGCAACTCCAGCAGGTCGTTGATATTCGACACCACCGAGTTCACCGGCGAGATGCGCGTGAGGTCGCCGACGTTCACGCTGCCAGACGGCATGATCACATTGCCGCTGCTGACCGCCTGGACAACTTCGTCGGGCGACATGCCGTATGACCGCAGACGATCCGGATCGACACGAATCACGATCGTCCGCTGGCTGCCGCCAAAGGGCGGCGGTGAGGTGAGCCCGTCCAGCGTGGCGAACTGGGGCCGCACGCGGTTGAGGGCGAGATCCTGGATTTCGCCGAGGCTGCGGCTGTCGCTCGAGAACACGAGATAGCCGACCGGCACGGTGCCCGCGTCGAACCGCATGATGAACGGTCCCACCGTCCCTGGCGGCATGAACGCACGCGCGCGGTTCACATAGCCGATGGTCTGGGCCAGTGCCTGCGCCATGTCGGTGCCGGGATGAAAGGTCAGCTTCAGCAGGCTGGTGTTCTGAATCGACTTCGAGTCGACGCTCTCGATGCCGTTGATGTACAGGAAGTGGTACTCGTAGTAATACGTGATGTACCCTTCCATCTGCGCCGGACTCATGCCGCCGTACGGTTGCGCGACATAAATCACCGGCAGATTCAGATCCGGGAAGATGTCGACCCGCATCCGGCTGACCGCGAAGATCGCGGTGAGCGCCACCGCGATCACGCCGACCACGATCGTGATCGGGCGACGGAGGGCGGCGCGGATCAACCACATCTGACAACGACCTCAGGATTACGGATGAAGAAGGGCCGCAAACGGTGCAAGATCCCCTTCGGCGACCGCTTGGGCCAGGAGGGCACGCCACACGTCGACGCGGGCAAGCTGATCTTGCATCTCGGCTTGGGCGAGCAGGCTCTGCGCATCGGCGACTTCGACAATGCTCGCGAGGCCGGCTTGATATCGGGCGCGTGCCTGTTCCTCGCTCTGCTGCGCGGCGGCGAGCTGCACCGGTGTATTCGCCGCGATGCGGCGTGCGGCCTGGACCATCGCGGCGGACGCCTGTTGCTGACTCGTGATCGTCAGCACAGCCTCATCGTACAGCGCGGCTTCCGCCCTTCCCGTTGACGCGGCCGCTGCCTTGCGGGCGCGCAGACTGGAGAAATCGAAGACGTTCGGAAAGACGACCTGCACCCCGGCAGCCCAATTCGCCCGATCGAGCCCGAGGCCGTCGAGGCTGCCGTCCAGTTGGCCATTCGCGTTGGCGCCGCTGCCTCGCGCGAATACGCTCGACAGCACATATAGCCGCGGCAGGTCGGTGTGTGCCAGGACTTCCTGCTGCGCGCGCACCGTGTCGACTGACGCTTGACGCACTTGGGCCAACGGATGCTTCGCGATGGCTGGTCCGGCCGTCACGTCCGTTGCTGGCAGTTTGTCGAGAAGCGTCGCCGGATCGATCGTCACCGGTCCGACCGCCACTCCAAGAACGCGCGCCATCGTCGTCTGCGCCAGGATGAGTGTTTCCTGCGATTGAATCAGCCGGGTTTGTGCCGCGGCCCGCTCGGCATCCGACCGCGAGGCTTCGGCCCCGGGCCGAAGTTGATTGTCGACGAGCGTGTGCACCACACGACCAAGTACGGTGCGACGGTCGGCGTCGGCTTGCGCGGCGTCCACCGCACGCTGAGCGGCTACCACACTCAGAAATGCCGCGCCGACCGCGGTTTCCACATCGAGTTGCGTGAGCGCCTCACCAGCGCGCGCTTGTGCGACCCCTGCTTCAGCTTGCGTCACCGCGGAGTGACGAAGTCCGAAATCGAATGGCTCCCAGGACAGCGTCGCCCCCGCGGCGCTCCCCCACACACTCTGTGTCGACGTCGACGGCAACACCGGTCCGGACATCGCGGGAATGACCGACTGCGGCAGCACTTGCCCGAAAATGTTGTTGGCGGTTGCGCGATTCGATTGCCACAACGAGTCGAGGCGCGGCAGATAGGCCGATCGCGCGACGGTGATGCCAGCGGTCGATGCGTTCACCTGCTCGAGCGCCGCACGGACCGTTGGATAGTGATCGACGGCATACTGCAGCGCCTGATCGAGCGTGAAGGTTGGCGGCGCCGGCGATGGCGCGATGGTGGGTGATTGCGCGAGCCCCGTCCGCGGCGCCAGCGCGCAAAGGAAGACGATCAGCAATACGACTGGGCCCGACATTCCCGTCGACCGCTCAGTCATGCTCGAACATCTCGCCGAAGAGCTCCTGCACGCGGTGACGCGCGGTGACGAGCGCCTTTCGACCGGCAGGGGTCACCCGATAGACCCGTCGATTGCGTCCTCCGTCGAGCGTCACCCTCGATCGCAGATAACCCTGGAGCTCCATCCCGTGCAAGATGGGGTACAGCGTGCCGGCACTGAGACGATAGCCATGCCGGCCGAGCTCATCGATCATCGCCTGACCGAAGATGGGACCCTCGGCGGCATGGTGCAGAATGTGGAGGCGAACGAGGCCGGTATAAAGATTTCGATCGACCATCTGACTCCGATGTCTGAATCCGATAGCGGATATCGAAGGCTACAGCGCGGCCTCGACGGCTGTCAAACGGACGCCTTCACGCGTGTCACACCGCTTGGATCAGCGGTGAGTCGACGACGTGCTCCGCCACGAACCAGGCCTGCAGCTCATTCCGCCGAATGACGTCGCTGACGATCAGATCGTTGGTGCCATCGTCGCCCCCCTGAGCGGCGAGCCGCGCCATCGTGCGAGCTTCCTTCAACACGATCTCGTGCCCGTGCAGCAGTCGCGAGATCTGCACCGGCGCTTCTTCGCGCCCTTTGGGAGGCCTGGGAATGAGGGTCATCTCCGCCACGTCGGCCGCCATCGCGATGCTGACGCCGCCCAGCAGCTGAACGCGTTCGGCGATCGCGTCGACGATCGCGTTCTGCTCCTCGTAGTGCTTGTCGAACAGCAGATGCAGCTGGTAGAACGTCGGCCCCGCCACCTGCCAGTGGTGTTTCTTGTACAGATCGCGAAGGGTGATGGTGTCGGCCAGGAGCTGGTTCAGATTCGCGACACTTTCTGCGCACGTGGTTTCCGACAACGCGATCGGCATCCTGATGAGATGACCAAACGGCTGCGTCTCGTGGGCCTGCTGATGCACCAGCGGCGACGCCCGCTTCAGGATCGCCTCCGCGTCAATCGTGGCTTTCGTCATGGTTTTCTTCTCCTTCATGATGTGTCCGACATCAGAGAGCCGCCCTCTCGCTGCCACCGGCGACTACGCCGGCCGTCGTCGCGGCCATCGTTCGGCCCCCTCCGTGCGATTGTGCCTCACAATCGCGTTCATCGCGTGAGCGCACCTTCTCCGCCGCACTCGTATGTGTGCGATTCGTGGAGCGCCGCAGATCGATAGCGGACTTAATGATGCCGGGCTACAGGTCGACGTGAGGGATGAGCTTCAGAACCGGACGCGCCCACTGCGCGTGTTCATCCTCGGCGGTTCGAGCGTCGCGGGTCTCCACCACGGCGATCGGCCCGTCCGATCACGCGGTCAGCGGCGCGCTGGAGCAACTCACGCTCGGCAGCACGCCAATACTCTGGAATCATGGTGATCCGGCGGCCATTGCTCGTGAACAACTCGCGTGCGCGGCGCGAGATCTCGTCGGCGGATGGGTACGGGGCGGACATGTCCACCACGGTAGCGGCCGCGCGTGACGATTCGGGAATTCCCGTGTTTCGCCGGTGTAAATTTTATGGCGGAGCCGCCATTGCCCAGCTTGAGGTGCTTGGGATTGCGGAGCGAACAGGGTAATAATGTGGCCCTCGTAGCTTCACGGAGGATGTGCATGACAGAGCCGTTGCTCGCTAAGACACTCGTTCGCGATGATCAGGTCCGCTCCTTTCACGTCGAGCCCGCGCCCGCCGTGGGCTGGGAAACGTCCGAGCGGGCCGATGAACAGGTTGTCAAACAGCAACGCTACACCGACTGGCATCGGGTGGAGCGGACGCTTACCCGCTTCACACGTGAAATCGACGTCCTCCGTGAGCAGGGCTGGCGCGAACCCGACTCCAAAGGCTGAGCCCGGGCGAGCGCACCGCGCTTCGTTCCTCCGTTCGCACTCTCGATCGACGCTGACCGTGGACCAGGCTGCCGCTCGGCCCTGACTGAATAGACCTGCGTGCTCTTTATTTCATGACGCCCAGGAAGATCAGGACGAGCTCGAGCACCAGGATCAGGACGATCGTGAGCTCGAGAAACTGCCCGCGCGAGATCGACGCCTGCTCCACGGCGAAGCCGTAGATGCCGTCGAGCGCCTTCAGTTTTTCCTGCACGTTGGCCTTCCACGTCTCGAGCCCGAGCCGATCCGCGACGAGCGCGAACAGCCGCGCCGCATACATGTCGCCGATGAACTTGATCGCGTTCTCGGTGCGATCGGTGAGCTCATTCACGTCGATCACGAGCGAGTGCACCTGGCGCGCCGCCCTGGTGTAGCGCGCGCCCACCCACTGGTCGTACCAGCGCGGATGCTGCAGACGGCCGTAAATCGTCTCGAGCTCATCGTCCAGCAAGGCGTCGTAGTAGCGGAATTCGAGGAGCTGGGAGTTGGCGAACTCGAGAATCTCGAGCGCCGCTTGAATACCCACCGGCGTGTCGTAGACCAGCGCCGCATTCCAGGTGGGAATCACCAGATCGTCGGCGAGATACGAGATGCGATGCTCCAGGATTTTCGTCGTCTCCTGCCGGCTCAACGGCTGGCGCTCGCCGCGAAGCATCGAGGAAATCGACGCGCCACGCGCCTCGACCAGATCGTCGGCCGACAACGGCCGATCGAGCTCCGTGATCGCGTAGACCAGATAGTCTTCGCTGAGAAACGCCTCGTGATAGCCGACCAACGCCGGACGAAGGCGTTCGGCAATCGTCCGGCAGAGCGCTTCGGTCCGACGCTCGAATTCATCGCTCTCGATCAGCGTCTGGCCGATGGACTTGAGCTCGTCCCACCCGCCGGCGAACGGCTTCGACCACCCGATCGAGATCACGCCGTAGTCGTAGACGCGGATACGGGCGCGGAAGCCGCCGATTTCAGGCGCCGCCACCGCCTCGCCGTCGAAGGCGAGCGGCGGTTTGTCGTACTGGACGTACGGCGGCGTCGCAGGCTTGGGCGAGAGACGCGCGGGGAGGGCCGGCCCCGCCACCAGCGCGGGAATCGCCGCCAGATCGATCGTCTCGGCGACGTCGAACAGATAGAACGCGACGAGTTGAGCGCCACGTATTTCAGGCATGCCCGCTCAAACGATACCGCACCGCTCAGGACATCGCCAGCGCGGGCTCCTGCTTACGCGCGCATCCGTGCGAATAAGATACGTGCTACAAAGGCTCAGGCCCGTCATGGAAAATGGGAGGAGGCCGATTGGATCGCTACGTAATGATCGCTGTGGGCGGCGCGCTGGGGGCGATTGCGCGGTACCAGCTCGCCGCCATGATTCAGAATCGCATACCGGTCGGGTTTCCGTGGGGTACATTCATCGTCAACATCAGCGGCTGCCTCGTGATGGGCGTGGCCACCACGCTGCTGACCGACCGGCTGGTGCACCCCAATTGGCGCTTCCTGATTCCCATCGGCTTCATCGGTGCGTACACCACGTTCTCGACGTTCGAGCTCGAGACGTTCCGGGCCGTCACCGACGGGGCCTGGCTCGTTGGAGGGCTGAACGTCGTCGGCAGCGTCGTGGCCGGATATATCGCGCTCTGGCTCGGCGTCGTGTTGACGCGGCTCGTGTAGGAGAGGCTTCATGCTCACCCAGGGACCGGCCAAAAAAGTCACGGTGTACGTCGGCGATGGCGTCCATCATCACGGCGAACCGCTCTACCTCGCGGTCTTGAACTACCTCTTCTACCGCGGCGTGTCGGGCGCGACCGTGACGAAAGGCATCGCGGGTTTCGGCGCCGATCATCACATGCACACCACGCGTATTCTCGAGCTCAGCGAGAGTCTTCCGGTGAAGATCGAGTTCGTCGAGACGACAGAGGCGCTGGACACGTTGCTGCCCAAGCTTCTGCAAATGGTTGACGAAGGACTCGTCGAGATCCAGGACACCACCATTCTCAAGGCCGCAGCCGGACGCGCACCGGCGCCGGACCTGCCGCCGGTGACGCTTCAAGGCAAGGCGAAGTTGATGCACATCTACATCGGTGAAGACGACAGGTGGCGAGGCAAGCCTCTCTACGACGCCCTTGTCGAAAGCCTGCGCGCGAATGACATCGCCGGCGTAACGGTCTATCGCGGCATCTCTGGATACGGCGCTCACCGGCGTTTTCACAAAGAGAAGCGCCTGAGCCTCTCGAGCGATCTCCCCGTGATGCTATCTGTGGTCGACGAGGAGTCGAAGATTCGCGCGTATCTGCCGATTCTCGAGCAGATGGTGCAGGAAGGCCTGGTCGTGCTTTCCGACGTGGACGTGATCAAATACACCCATCGGCTCGAGCGCACGGCCGAATCGAAGGAGCAGCCGTCATGAAGCTGAACGGCTCGGCCAAGATGATTCGCGTGCACTTCGGGGAAGACGATCGATGGCACGGCAAACCGCTATACGAAGCGATTGTCGAAGAGGCACGCCGCCAGGATCTCGCGGGCGCGACGGTGTACCGGGGCATCGAGGGATACGGCGCGAGCAGCCGCATTCACCGCAGCCATTGGCTCATGTCCTCCGACTTGCCCATCATGGTGTGTGTCATCGACGAGGCGGACAAGATTCAGCGGTTTCTGCCCACACTTGAATCGATGGTCCATGAAGGACTCATCGCGATCTCAGACGTCGAGGTCATTCGGTACACGCATCGCGAGGCGTCGTCCGAACAAGGTTCTACTTCGTCGCGTTGAGCACATCCAGCAGCGCCGTGGCCACGGCTTCGGGTTTCTCGTGCGGCACGAAGTGCCCGGCGCCGTCGACGATACGCTTGTCGATGATCTTCGGCAGCGTCGCGCGATCAGCGGCCGTGATCTCCGCCGTGGGACGCCCGAACGCATCGTCGCCGCCGTGAAGGACGATCGTGGGCACCGCGATCGGCGGCCTCTTCGCCAACTGCTGTTCGGTTTCGAGAAACCGGGGCTCGCCAGGCGCGTTCAGGTTGCGGTGCCGGTACGAGTGGATCACGCAGTCGACGAAGTCGGGGTTGTCGAATGACGCGGCGGTGAGGTTGTACATCTCGTCGCTGAAACGCCAGGTCGGCGACCACTCTCGCCACATCAGCTCGCAGAGTCCGCGCCGGTTCTGTTCGAGGCCTGCGCGACCGGCGTCGGTGTTGAAGTACCACTGATACCAAAGCCGCCGCGCGGCCTCCGGTGCAGCTGGGCGGCCCGCCGCGACCGTGTTCTGAATCGAGTAGCCGCCAACGAGCACCGCCGCACGCACGCGATCCGGATGGAGCGCCGAGGCGACGCACGCCGCGCGCCCGCCCCAGTCGAAGCCGGCCACCGCGAATCGTCGCAGCGTAAGCGCGTCGGCGAGGTCGATCACATCCTGCCCGATCGCCGCCTGCTCCGCCGTGCGCGGCACGCCGGGATCGAGAAATCTGGTCGGACCGTAGCCGCGCAGGTAGACGGCGAGCGCCCGGTATCCAGCCTTGGCGATGAGCGGCGCCACGCCATCGTACGCGTGCGCATCGTCAGGAAATCCGTGGAGCAGGATCACCGGAAAGCCGGCCGGATCGCCGCTCTCGTGATAAGCAATCTCCAGGATGCGAGTGCGGATCGTCTTGACCGCGGGAGCCGGAGGCGTCTGCGCGGTGAGGCGTTCGACTGAAGCGGCGGCGATGAGACCTGTCGCGCCTTGAATGAACAATCGGCGATTCATGAACGGCCCATGCTATCTGTTGCCACCGGGACCTTTTGGCTTCGGGGGCGACGGCGGTTTGGCGTAGCCCACACCGCCAGAGTTGAGGCTATTGTCGATCGGGACACCGCGCGCCGTCATCAGCTCGCGAAGCAGCGCTGCCGTCTCCAGCATGCGCTTGGTCGTGCCGTTATAGGAGACGCCCTCGGCGATTCGCAGCGGCGTCCACCCTTTCTTGTTCTTCAGATCCATCCGGCCGCCCGCGTCGACGAGCAGCTTGACGGCGCCGTTCGCGCCCCGCAGCGCCGCGCCGTGGAGTGCCGTCTCGCCGTTCAAGTCCACGGCGGTGGCGTCGCCGCCCAACTCGAGACACAGCTTGACGGCGCGGTCCGCTTCTTCGGCATTCCCAGGGCTGTCGCCCACTGCGTAGATGCCTACGCCCGCCGCCACCATCAGCGGCGTCGTGCCATCTTCGGTCGCGAGCAGCGGATCGGCGCCGAGCTCCACGAGCGCCTTCATCATCTCGAGGTCCACCGCTTTAGCGGCGAGCAGGAACGGCGTCGCGCCGGTGCGATTCATCGCGCTGCGGTAGCTGTCGTTAGGCATTTTCGTTTCGCGCGCGTTGAGATTGGAGCCGTGTCGCGCCAACGCTCGGATCAACGCCAGACTTCCCATCTCGCCGTCCGGCACTGGACCGGGGCTGTTCTGGCCAGTGTTCGGACGACGGACCCAGGAGATCTGATGGAGCGCCGTCCATCCTTGCTTGTCCGCGTTGGGATCCGCACCCTCGTCGAGCAAGGCGGCCGCGGTGTCGAAATGGCCGTTCAGCACCGCCACAACGAGGGCGCTTGTGCCGTCCGGCGCAGTTTCATTCACATCCGCTCCCGCGACGAGCAGCGCGCGGGCGGCGTCGATGTGACCGCCTCTGACGGCGAACAGAAACGGCGAGAATCCGCCCTTCGAGCGGGCCCAGACGTCCGCCCCGGCGGCAATCAGCGCGTTGACGACGCCGGTGTTGTTCTGCGCCGCAGCCCACATGAGCGCGGTCTGCCCCTTCCAGCGCTCGGTCGCATTCACGTCCGCGCCATGTTTCAGCAGAGCGTCGACAGCCTGCACGTTTCCGGCGCGAGCGGCCGTCATGAGGGCTGTCTCGCCTTCGGGCCGCGCGGTGTTCGCATCGGCGCCCGCGGCCAGGAGCATTTCGATGAGCGGTGCGTCGCCGGTCGCCGCCGCGAGGGAGAGCGGGCGGATGCCGTACCGGTTCGCCGCCCTGACGTCCGCGCCGCGGTGAATCAGGAGCGCGGCCACCTTCGGGTCGTCCTGGTACGCGGCGACGTGGAGGGCGGTCGTGCCATCCGCCGTGGCGGCGTGAACGTCGGCGCCGTGCTGCAGGAGTGACGCCACCAGCCCGGCGTCGGACTGCTTCGCCGCATTCACCAGCGGTACGTCGCGAGCGGCGGCACCGAGACCGCACGCGACCAACACCGGCACCATCCACCAGCCGCGATGTCCTGCGCCCATACGTGATATCGCCCTGAAAAGACGCGCCCTACATGTTATCGGTTTAGAGATCAGCCATCGGCTCGGTCGCCGGCGCCTCCAGCGCGAAGGGCCCTGTGCTGTCGCCGAAGTGCTCCGCCGGTATCCCCGACTTCTCCATCACGCTCAATAGCAGGTTCGACATCTTGCTCGTCTCGGCTTCGATCGGCACCAACAGATGGCGGCCTCCCTTGACGCGGCCGGACGCGCCGCCAAGAAGGGTCGTCGGAAGATCGACGTGCGAATGGATATTCGGATTGCTCAGACCGGCGCCGTACATCAACAGCGAGTGATCGAGCAGGCTGCCGTCGCCGTCCGGCGTCGCCCGCATCTTCGCGAGGAAGGTGGCGAAGAGCTCGGACTGAAACGTGTTCAACTTCGCCAGCTTCGCCAACTGCCCTGGATCATCGCGGTGATGCGACAGGCCATGGTGCGGATCGCTGATGCCGATCTCCGGGTACGTGCGGCTCGAGAGCTCGCGGCCGAACATGAACGTGATCACACGCGTGATGTCGCCCTGATACGCGAGCCAGACCAGATCGAACATCAGCTTGACGTGCTCGTCGAATCGCTCGGGAATACCCAGCGGGCGCTCCAGCGCCGGTCCGGCCGAGTCGTCATGGCTCTGCTCGGCCTTCTGAATGCGCCGCTCGATCTCGCGCACCGCATCCAGATATTCCGCGATGCGGGCGCGATCAGCCGGCCCGACGCTGCGCTCGAGGCGCGCCATGTCGTCCGTCACCGAATCAAGCAGGCTGCGCCGCCGCCGCATCTCCGCGAGCCGCTGCGTCGGTGTGCCGCCATCGCCGAACAGCCGCTCGAACACGACCCGCGGATTGTTCTCGGTCGGCAGCGGCGTCGTCGGTGTCCGCCACGCGAGCGTATTCACATAGGCGCAGCTGTAGCCGTTCTCGCAGTTGCCCACGAGGTAGTTGAGATCGATCGCCAACTCGAGCGAGGGCAGCGCGGTCTGGCCGCCCCACTCTGCCGCGATCACCTGATCGACGGTCGTCCCGTTTCGGATGTCGGAGCCTTCGGTGTGCTTCGGGTGCACGCCGCTCAGCCACGTGCACGTGCCGCGGCTGTGATCGCCAGCGCCGTCGCCAAGCGCCTCCGCATTCGGGTGGCTCAACCCGCTGATCACCACCATCTGCTCGCGATACGGCGCGAGCGGCGCCAGGATCGGCGAGAGCTCGAATGCCGTCCCCTCGCCGGCCGGCTTCCAGTAATTGATGCCGGTGTGGTTCATCGCCACGCCGTTCGGCAGGTAAAAGAATCCGACCCGAGGCGCAGGCTGCGCCGCAGTGTTGCCCACGGCAGAGAGCGCCGGCACCATCGCATCCAGCAGCGGCAGCGCGAGCGTCGCGCCGACACCGCGCAGAAACGTCCGGCGCGGCAGCGCCATCTTCGTGATGATCATGGCTGCGGTCTCCTCATCTGAAACGGCGCACTCCGCACGATGCCGAGGACAAGAGACGAAAACCGATAATCGGCCGCGGCCGCATCGCGCACGATCGCGCGGACCGCAGGCGCGTCGTACGACTCGATGCCGCGCCCCAGCGCATACGTGAGCAGTTTGTCCGTCACGGTCGTGATGAAGCGCGCCGAGTGGTTCAGCAGCGCCTTGCGCAGGTCCGCCGGTCCGTTGATCGTCGTGCCGTCCGGAAACACACCGGACGCATCAATCGGCGCGAACTCCGAATCGACCGTCCGGAACCTGCCGACCGCGTCGAAGTTTTCGAGCGCGAAGCCGAGCGGATCCATCAACGCGTGACAGCCCGCGCACGCCGGATTGGCCCGATGCTGCTCCATCTGCTCGCGCATCGAGAGAACTCGCCCTTGGGCATTGGTCGGCTGCAGATCCGGGATGTTCGGCGGCTTCATCGGTGGAGGCGCGCCAAGCAAATTCTCGAGAATCCATTTGCCCCGCAGCACCGGCGACGTCCGCTGCGGATATGAAGTCACCGTGAGAATGCTGCCTTGGCCGAGCAGCCCGCGCCGCTCGTCGCCCTGCAGCGCCACGCGCCGAAAACGCGCGCCGCTGACGTTCGGGATGCCGTAGTGCCGCGCCACACGCTCGTTGACGAAGGTGTAGTCCGCCGTCAGCAGTTCGAGCACGCTTCGATCCTCGCGCACGAGATTCTCGAAGAAGAGCTCTGTCTCACGGCGGAATCCCTGCCGCAGGCTCTCGTCGAAATCGGGGAAGACGAACTCGGTTGGCACTACGCCCGGCAAGTTCCGCAGATACAACCACTGCCCCGCAAAGTTGCTGACGAGCGACGATGAGCGGCGATCGGCGAGCATGCGCCGAACCTGGTGCTCGAGCACCGACGGCTCTCGCAGGTGGCCTTTCGCCGCCAGATTCAGGAGCTCATCGTCAGGCGCGCTGCTCCAGAGAAAGAAGGAGAGCCTCGAGGCAAGCTCGACGTCGCTGATGCGGGAGACGGCGGCTGATGCGAGCGCGCCAGTGCGGCTGGGCGCTATCGTCGGGTCCTTCTCAATCCGGAACAAGAACTCCGGACTTACGAGCACGCGCTCCAACGCGAGCTCGATGCCATCGTCGAACGTGCCGCCGGTGCGTCCGGTCTTGTAGAAATTCAACAGCACGTCGATGTCGGCGTTGGAGATCGGCCGCCGGTAGGCGCGGCGGGCGAGCGTAGAGAGGACGGTCTTCGCGCAGCCTGCCTCATCCGACGGCCGGCGAGGCCGGCACACGAAAATCCGGCGGCGGCTGTCGCTCTCTCCCGCGGTTCCCCCGTTGAACGGTCCGCTGATCTCGACCGTCCGCAGGTACGCCTGCATGCGCGTCTCTATGTAATTGAAGCCGCCCGCGTACGGCCGCTCGAACGGCGCCTTCACCGTCTCCGCAAGCGCGTTCGTCTTCTCCAGAAACGCGACGACGACGTCGTGGGTGCCCGCGGTCACTGGCACGCGCACCTGCCAGTCGGCGTCAATGCGCTTGCGAGCCTGCTGGCGCTGCGCGCGCTGTTCGGCCTCGAGTCGAATCTGCTGCCGATCGCGCGCAGGCTTCTGTCCCGCCGACGCCGTCGGCGGCGTCCCGTCGCGCTTCGCGCGCGTCGGTTGGAACTCGTCCGGCTCGGCCTCGTGGATCGCCTCGCCGGGTACCGTGAACAGTTGCACGCGGCGACCGTCGACGCTGACCTCGAGCAGCTGGTCGTCCGGCCACACCGGGACGTAGTCCTCGAAGTCGCGCGCCAGACGGACCTTGATGCTGTACTCGCCGTCGACCGGAAATGCGTGCTGGATGCGCGTTCCGCCGCGCGTGCCGAACGGCAGACCGTCGAGATGCTGCTCTTGCGGCAGGTCGTCCGGAATCCGATACAGTTCCGCGTCCGGCGCCTGCACCGGCGTACCAATCGCGAGGCGCCCGACTTTCTGTGCCGCCGAGAGATAGCGCTCCATGAGCGTCGGCGACATGCGGAGCACGCCCGCCATGTTGTCGAAGCCGTAGCTCGCATCGTCGGCCGGCAGCAGCGATCCGACGTCGACCTGCACGGCCAGCAGATCCCGCACGACGTTCTGGTATTCGGCGCGGTTCAAGCGGTGGAAGAGCGGATTCCAGCCAGGATTCGGATTCGCCGCCGCCGCGCGATCAAGCTCGCGCTCGAGCCACGAGGCAAAGGCCTCGTACGCTGCGGCGTCTGGGCGCGGTCTTCCAACCGGCGGCATGAAGCCGGCGCGAAGCTTGACGACGACTTTCTCCCACGTGAGAGCGTCGGCGGCCACATTCGACAGCGACAGTGCGTCGAGCGCAAGGCCCGCAGTCTTCGCGCGCTGATTGTGACAGGTGATGCAGTATCGATTCAGCAGATGCTGATGCGCGATGAGCTGCGAGGCGTCAGGCGTCTGGGCACTGTGATCTGCGGACGCGACCGTGAAAAAGGGGTACGGCCCCTTTTCGTGGCCGCGTGGCGGACCCGCGGCGCCGACATAGGTCGCCGCTGCGGTCGCGATGGCGATCGATCCGGCCGCGAGCGCCCATCCAACTCGTGCCGGCATGGCGCTATTCGCCGGCTCCTCCCACCGAGCTCCGCGTGGCGGCTTTGCGCGCGGTCGCGAGATTCTTGTAAACCTTTCCGCCCTTCATGACGAACACTACCCGCCGCACCGCGGTGATGTCCTGCAGCGGGTTGCCGTCGGTCGCGATGATGTCGGCTTCGAAGCCGGGTGCGATCGTCCCGATCTTGTCGCCGAGACCAATGGACTGTGCCGCCGTCGAGGTCGCTGCCACGATCGCCGCCATCGGCTTCTGGCCGCCGTCGCGAACGCGGTAAACGAACTCTTCGTAGTTGCGGCCGTTGGCGCCGGCCACCGCATCGGTGCCGAACACGATCGGGATGTCGCGCTTCAGGGCGCGCTTGAACGTATCGACACCAATCGGGATGCCTTTCTCCATGAACGCGAAGCCCGCCTCGTTGAAATTGCCGCCGATGAATTTGGCGCGGTTGTCGAGGTAGTTGTGCAGAAGCAGGCCGAAGTTCGGGTCGAAATATATTTTCCGCTGCGCCATCATGTCCAGCACTTCGTCGGTCAGGTAGTTGCCATGCTCGATTGAGCTGCAGCCGGCGAGGATGGCGGCCTTGGCGCCCTCGGGACCCTGCGCGTGGACCATCGCGCGCTTCCCGTTCGCCTTTGCTTCCGAGCAGGTCGCCTGGATCTGCTCGTCGCTCATCGTCTGTGCACCCCCCTCGCGGATGCTGGCCGTCGCGAACAGCTTGATGAAGTCGGCGCCGTCCGCCACCATCTTCCTCACGTAGGCGCGAATCTCGTCAGGCGTGCCCGTGCGTTCGGTCACCGCGCGGAGCGAGGTGAGAATTCGCGGACCGGGAACGTTGCTCTCCGCGATGAAGTCTCGGAGATCTTTGTCCAGTTCCGCGCCAGGGCTCTGGATGGTGGTGAATCCGCCCAGCAGCGTCGTGTACGCGTTGTCGACGGCGTAGAACACCGCCTCCTGCGGCGTCACTTCCCCGCGCTTCGGCGTCTTGCCCGTTTTCCGGTCGAAGTGCTGCACGATGTGGGCGTGCGTGTCGATCCATCCCGGCATCACCGTCAGCCCGCGCAGGTCGTACGTGACGCCGCTGGCGTTCGGATCGACCTTGGTAATCTTCGTCCCCTGCACCACGAGGCTGGTGTTGGTCAGCGTTCCGCCTTTGCCGTCGAGCACCGTATCGGCCTTGATGACGACGGTCTGGTCCTGAGCCAACGCGAGTGCGGGCACAGTGACGACCGCCGCGACGACGAACGCTGCCAACCTCATAGAATCTCCTTGCATGATTACGCTCGGCTAAAGCCTTCGCGCTACGTCCGTCGTCCAGCTCTAGGCATCAACCTCATTCTCGTCCGCACTGCTGGCCTTATGCTGCGGCAGCGTGTGGGCGATGCGCTCAGCCGATCGAAGGGTCAGCGCGACAAAGGTCAGCGTGCCGTTGGTGCATCCGGCCGTCGGGAGCGTCGGCGCGCCGACGACGAAGAGATTCTGGTGATCGTGCGTCTGCCCGTAGTTGTCGCAGACGCTCGTCGCCGGATCGGTGCCCATCCGGCAGCCGCCGGCGGGATGATCGAGATAGCGGCTTTCCGTCGTCGATACGATCTTGGCGTCGTCGGCTTTCGCCATGCGATCGAACACCTGAGTCAGGTGCTGCTTCGTGGAGGCGGCGAGCGCCTGCGTCTGCGCGTCGAGCCGATGGACGATCTTCGGCATCGGATCGCCCCACTTGTTCTTGTTGGACGGGTCGAGCGTGAGCTCGCTGTTCTCCGACGGGTGGACGTCGTAGTACCGCGCGCACGCGAGCGGTGCCGCGCGTCGCCCGCGCCTGCCAATCGGTGACGACATCGTCGCCGAACAGCATGCGGCCGCTGCCGTCCTTCAGCCGCGGTACGCTTCGTCCTGGGTTCTCCCAGATTCTGAGATCGTGACGAACGTACGGTACGTCAGTGGCGCACCGGAAGAACTGACGGGAGATCAAGCCGAAGTCCGCGTTCATGCCCGGATAGATTTTCGCGTCGAGCTCCATGATGGCGGTCATGAAGGCATGCCCGTTCATGTACTTGCCGACCAGCCCCGAGCGATTCGCCAGGCCGTTAGGAAACTTCGACGACGCAGAGAGCAGCAGAAGGTGCGAGCTCCACGTGTATCCGGACGCGACGACGAACGTGCGCGCGCGATACTCGATCGGCTCCGCAGGCCGGTCGCGCCGCACGGCTTGCGCCGCGACGATGGTCGAGCCCGCGGCATCGGTGATCAGCTTTCGCACGAGCGTCTGATCGTGGAGCACGATCTTCTTTCCGGCCAGGAGCGCCTTGAACGTGAAGTCGGGCGAGTAACGGGCGCCCGTCGGACAGATGTCGCAGGTGCCGCAGCGGAGGCACTGCGATCGGCCGTCGTACGGCACCGTGTTCTTGGCTTGCGGTGTGGCCTGGAAGAGAATGCCGCTCTTGTCGCCCCACGCCTTCAACGCTTTCAGATTCCACGTCAGCGGCATCGGCGCCATCGGGTACGGCTGCGATCGCCTATCACCCGGAAACGGGCTCGGCTCGCCCGCGACGCCAAGGCGTCGTTCGGCTTCGTTGTAGTACTTCTCGAGCTCCGCCCATTCCATCGGCCAGTCCGAGTACAGCCCGTACATCGACTTCAGCCGCAGATCCTCCTCGGAAAATCGGTTGCAGGTGCCGCCCCAGTGCAGCGCCAGACCGCCGACCGCCATCGTTCTCGAGATGATGCCGGTCGCTGACTGGTCTTCGATGAAATCGCCCGGCCACGGGTTCTCGCCGTACTTCGCGGTCCGCTCGCGGTAGTGCATGCGATTTTCGAGATCGAAGATGGTGCGGCCCGCCTCCACGACAGTGATCGAGAGGCCGGGGCGAAGGGCGGCAAGCTTCTGCGACATCATGGCCGCGGTGACGCCGCCTCCGATGATGCAGACGTCGCTTTCGTAGACAGGCATGAGGCGCTCCTCAGCGCAGGGGCGCGGGACGCTGGCCGGAACTCGCAAGGCCGCGGCACTCGTCGCGTTTGATGGCCGCGTTGTACAGAAAGTCGTGGGCGTCGCTGCTGATGAAATAGAAATGCCCCAGCAGATCAGCCGCGACGTGCTGCCCGTTGGGCCGGCGCGGAATGGCGTCGATGTTCGACGATGCGAACGCCGCCTGAAGAATCTCGCGCTTGCCCGCGAGATCGAGCTTCGCGAACGGCACGCCCCGCTTGGTTCGTGCCGCCGCCTCCAGCTGTTCGAGCTGCTCCACGTAGTGGATCGACGGGTCAGGTGGCACCACCTGAAGCTTCGTGAATCCGTAGCCGGCGCTCATTTCGGCGCCGGCCTTGTAGCTGCGCAGCCACTGGGTGAATTCACTGACTGCCCCATCGATGCCGTGGGAACCGAGCGACTGAGGCAGCACGGCGTCCGCCACGCCCCGGAGCGTCTGAGCGCTTTGCCCGGTGAACGGACCGCGCTGCGCGCGCGCCCATCGCGGCACGACGAAGGGAATCGCGGTTGACCCGATCCACTTGAAGAACGTCCTTCGCTGCATGGTCGCTACTTGCCGGGCGCGGTCGTTGGTTTACCGGCGTCCAGCCCGAAGGCCATCAGCGAGGCGCCCTTGCCGACGCCGGTGGCGATCACGACGAACTGGTGGCCCTCGCGCGTGCGATAGGTCATCGGCGTCGCCGTCGCGCGGCCGGACAGGGGTGCGCTCCAAAGCTCGCGACCGGTTGTCTTATCGATCGCATGCAGCGCGTTGTCGCCTCCGCCGACGAGTACCACGCCGCCCTTGGTCACAACCGCGCCCATCGGTCCCGATGCGCCGAGGCGATCGGGCAGCGTCACGCCGGCCAGCGCCGGATTGCGGCGGATCTGGGGCGAGTCGCCGAATGGCTCCTGCCACAGGATCGAACCGTGATTCAGATCAATCGCCGTCAAGAACGCATACGGCGGCTTCGTGAGCGGCAGGCCCCCGTGGAAGGACGCCGTGGCCGTCAGGTCGCCCGTCCACTCGGCGTCGACTTCAGCGGCTCGCGGGTTCGACGGATCGTGCTTCGCCCGCACGACGCGCGCGATCGTCGGACTGTTGGTCGTTTTGACGTAGAGCGTGCCCGTGTCGGGATCGAACGCGCCGCCGCCCCAATTGGCTCCGCCGATGTTGCCCGGTCGCATCACCGTGCCTTCGAGGGACGGAGGCGTGAACACCGGACCGATCCGGAATTTCTTCATCTGCGCCTGCGCTTCGGCCTTCAGCTCCGGCGTCAGATCGAAGGCATCGTCCAGCGACACCCCTTGCGGCGTGAACGCGGGCGGCTTGGTCGGAAACGGCTGCGTCGCAGAGGCGCGCTCCTCCGGAATATCACTCGCCGGCACGGCACGCTCTTCGATTGGCCACACCGGCGTGCCGGTGACGCGATCGAAGACGAACGCGAAGCCTTGCTTCGTGAGCTGCACGACCGCATCGATCTTCCGGCCGTCGACGGTGATCGTTGCCAGGTTTGGTGGCGACGCCAGGTCGTAGTCCCACAACCCGTGGTGCACCAACTGGTAGTGCCACTTGCGCTGCCCTGTCTTTGCATCGAGGCAAACCAGCGACTCGGCGAACACGTTCGCTCCGGGCCGCGCACCACCGAAATAGTCGTTGCTCGGTGTGCTCACCGGCAGGAACACGAGCCCACGTTTGTCGTCGAGGGTCATCGGCGCCCAGACGTTCGTGTGACCCGTGAACTTCCATGAATCGGCGCCCCAGGTGTCGTTCCCCAGCTCGCCGGCCTGCGGAATCGTGTGGAAGCTCCATACCTGTTTGCCGGTCCTTGCGTCGAACGCGCGAACGTCGCCCGGTGGATCGTGGTGATAGACGAGCCGATCACCCACGCCGTTGCCGACAATCACCAGGTTCTGGTAGACGATCGGCGGCGACGTGTTCGTGTAATCCAGCTTCCGGATCTCCCAGATCAACCCGTGGCTGAGATCCACGATGCCGTGGTCGCCGAACGTCTCGACCAGCGCGCCCGACTTCGCATCGAGACAGATCAGCCGGTACCGCGTGTTGAGGAAGATCCGAAGCTTGCCGCCATCGTGCCAGGCGGCGATGCCGCGATGCACGTAGCCCGTGCCGTTCGGCGGCTGGCCGTCCTGATAGCTCTTCGGATCGTACGACCAGATTTCCGCGCCAGTGTCGGCGTTGAGCGCGACGACGCGGTGGTAGGGCGTGCTGAAATACAGCACGTTGTCGATCATCAACGGCGTCGCCTCGAACATGCCGGGGCGCGTCTCGAATTGGTCGAGCGGCAGCTCACCCGTCTTCCATTCCCAGGCGACGTGGAGCTTCGACACCGTCTCCAGATTGATGTCGGTCAGCGGCGAATACTTCGTTCCCGCCTGATCGGCGCCGTAGAACGGCCACTCGACCATCGCGCCGGAGGCGTCAATCCGACGCGCGTGGCCGACAGCCACCGCGAGCGCGGCAACGGCGCACGCGCACATGCCGAACAGCGTGCGGCGCCTCATTGTCCGTCACTGAACATTTTCTTGTGTTCGCCGCTCTTGGCCCCGCGCGCCAGGTTCTCGAACACTTTCCCGCCCTTCATGACGAAGAGCACGCGGCGGACCGCGGTGATGTCCTCCAGCGGATTGCCCTCCATGGCGATGATGTCGGCCGAGAGGCCGGGCGCGATGGATCCGATCGTGTCCTGCATCCGCATCGCCTTCGCCGCGATCGACGTCGCGCCCTCGAGCGCTGCCATCGGATCCTGTCCGCCGTCGCGAACCCGCACGATGAACTCTTCTTCGTTGTGCCCGTGCGCGCCGGCGGTGGCGTCGGTGCCGAACACGATCTGCAGCTTCTTGTGCGTCAGCGCCTTCTTGAAGGTGTCGAGGGTGATCTTCAGCCCTTTCTCCATGAAGGCGAAGCCTTCCTCGTTGTAGTTGCCGACGCCGAAGTACTTGTCTTTGTTCTCGAGATAGTTCTGCAGCACGACGCCGATGTTCGGATCGTAGAAGGTGCCGTGCTGCTCCATCAGGCTGAACACTTCGTCGGTGACGTACGCGCCGTGCTCGACGCTGGTGCACCCCGCGAGCGTGGCCGCCTTGGCCGATGCCGCCGAGTGCGCGTGCACCATCGTGCGCAGGCCGATCGCGTTGGCTTCACCGCACGCCGCCTGCAACTGGGCGTCGGTCATCGTCTGCTCGCCGCCCTCGCGAATGCTCTTCGACGCAAAGAGCTTGATGAAATCAGCACCTTGCGCCTTGCGCTCGCGTACCAGCTCGCGCAGCTTCTCGGGATCGCCGCTGGTTTCCATCAGCGGCTGGAGCGACGTCAGCAGACGCGGTCCCGGGATGAAGCCGCGCGCAATCGCATCGCGCAGATCTTTGTCCGAGAGTTGGCCTGGGCTCTGGATCGTCGTGAAACCCGCATCGAGCGTGTGAATCGCGTTATCGACGCCGTACAGCATCGCTTGCGCCGGCGCCTCGCCTCGCGCCCCGTAGTGGCCGTTCGCGCCGAAGTGATAGCCGATGTGTGAGTGCGTGTCGATCCAACCCGGTGAAACGGTCAGCCCCGCGAGATCGTACGTGATCGCGTCGGCCGGCACCGCGCCGCCGATGCGCGCGATCTTGGAACCTTCGATCACAATCGTCGTGTTCCGCAGCACCTTTCCTGTCCCGTCGATGACGGTGGCCGCTTTGAGCACAATGGGTCGCGTTTGCTGGGCGGTAGAGATGAGAACGAGCGGGCCGAGGAGCAATGATGATAACGAGAGCCGCCACAGTGTGCGCATGAGAAGCATCCTTTGATGGGCGTGCGACGCGCACCTGATCGGGCGGCCGCGCCAATTCAGCGGACCTGCGGCGGAAATCGCTCCGCCGCAGACCGCTGCTCGATCCTCTAGAACGTGATGCGTCCGCCCACTCGGAGCAGGCGGCCCATCACGATCGCCGACGGGCGTCCCAGCGACGAACCAATCGTCGTATTGGCGCTGGTAATGGCGTTGTTGTTGAAGATGTTGAAGAGGTCGACGGTCGGCTCGAATCTCGTCGCGCCGGTCTTGAACGACTTCGTCAAGCGCAGGTCGACGAGGTTCACCCAGGGATAGCGGAACTCGCCGTTGGGCGCCGCCTTGACGTTCTGCGTCACCTGCGTCAGCCCCGGCACGATCGACGTCGTGATGACGTAGGTGCGCGCCTGCGGGAGTCCCGTCGCCTCACGGATCGACCCGGCGAACATCACGTCGGCCGGCAGCCGGTAGCTGAAGCCGCCGCGGATCTGATAGGTCGAGTCGTAGCCAATCGCGCCGTTGTTGTTGATCAGGTTGTTCGGATTGTTTAGATCCGCGTTGGCGCTGGGGAGAAGCGTGCCGTCTTGATCGCCGCGGTCGCGGCCGACCGTAATACCGCCGAACAGTGTCGCCTGGCGCAGCCGCGTGTTCGCCTGCACCTCCACGCCGTTGTACGTCTGCAGCAGGCTCGGGATCGTGGTCACGACGTTGCGGACCTGCCCGCGCGTCGCCGCACTCTGGTTGTACACCGTGAGCGGCGAGCCATCCAGCGGATTGGTGATCGTAACAGGCGTATACGCCGACGGCGGCACCGCCGCGTTCACCGTTGTATACAGATCGCTGAAGCGGCGGCCGTAGTAGCCGAGACTCAGCGACGTGCTCGCCCCGACCTGGCGCTGCACCATCGCCGTGTATTCCCACTGATGCGGCCGCTTCAGGTTGGGATCGACGTTGCCGAGCGCCGGCTGAAGCGAGCCGCTGCAGCTGCCCATGGCGATTTCACTGGTCTGCGCGATGAGGTCGTTGTTGGCGTCGTTCCACGGACATGTCTTGAATGAGATGTTCCGCAGGTTGAGCGGCTGGATGATCGTGATGCCCTCGAGGCGATCGTATCGGCTGACGCCGCCTTTGAGGGCGGTCCGGCCGTCGCCGAACACGTCCCACGAGGCGCCGAGGCGCGGCGATACGTTGTTCCAGTTGATGATGCCATTCTGCGCCGGGAAATCACGGGCAGGCACCCACGTGCCGGCCGGCGCACTCTGCGCCGGAATCGACATGACGAACCGCTCGTAGCGCACACCTGGGTTCAGCGTGACGCGTCCCATCTGCCATGAATCCTGCACGTAGACGCCCGTGTTCACGCCCGACTCCTTGTGGCCACTCGGCGTGTTGACGAGCCGCACCGAGTTCGGGACGCCGTTGTTCGTGATCTGCAGCATGTCGCCGTTCATAGCGAACAGCTCCTGCGACCAACCGGTGCGCACCTGCGTGCCGAACTTCAGGCTGTGCGAACCGGTGACGTAGGAGAGGTTGGCGGAGTAGGTGAACATCCGCGCGGTGTCGGTGTCCATGCGCGGCGAGGCGCCGCTGATCGACGACTGGATCTGGTCGAACGTCGCAACGGTGCCGGGCGCCACGCCAGGCTCGAAGCCGAGCGTGTAGTTGACCGGCAGCGTGAACACCGTCGCCTCCGCGAGCAGCCGGTTGCTGATCGGCGACGACCACTTGATCTCGCCCATGTAAATCGACTGCGTCGTCTGCACGACGTCGGAGATCGGATCGTTGAGATTGGCCGACAGCCAGTTGTTCGGCCGATGGCCGCGCCACTTGACACTGTTGTCGAAATGGAACGAGAACTTGTTCTTCTTCGACGCTTGCAGCGTCAGGCGGATCGTCGAGTCCGTGAGGCGCTGATCGTCCACCGCCTGCGAGCCGTCCGACGCGAACGTGTTGCCGAGATAATTGTTCGCGCTCCAGCGCCGCACGGTGCCGAAGAACCAGAGACGATCCTTTTGAATCGGGCCGCCGAACGTCGCGTTGATGTCGTAGACGCTCTTCACCTTGTTCTGCGCCTTGAAGCCGAGTGTCTGAAGATCCGGCGTGAGATTGTTGGACTGCAAGCTTCCGTTGCCGCCGGTGGCGAAGACGCCGCCGTGAAACACGTTGCCGCCGTCGCGCGGAATCATGTTGATCTGCACGCCGCCCACCGGCGCCTCGGCCGGCAGCGAGCTCGTCTGGTAGCTGATCTCGTCCATCAGGCCGTCGTTGAAATAGAAGCCCGTCTGGTTGCCGCCGAAGCCGATGTGCTGAATCTGGACGCCGTCCACCATGAACACGTTGTCGTTGTTCGAGGACCCGTGTACCTGCAGCGTCGGCTGCTGCATCACCTGCGTCCCGCCGACATCCGGCGTCGACGTCGTCACGCCCGCAATCAGCTGGCCGACGGCGAACGGATCCTTGCCGGTGGGAATGGTGTCGAGCCGTTCGCGGCTCATCACCGACTGCGAGACGGAACCGCGGACGTCGACGAGGGGCGATTCGCCGGTGACCGTGATCGATTCCTCGAGCTGACCGACGGCCATGTCCGTGTTCACGGTCGCGGTGAACGCGGCGGGCAGCGTGATACCTTCCCGCTTCACGGTGCGAAATCCATTGAGCGAGAAGGTGACGTTATAGTCGCCAGGCCGAAGGTTGTCGATCCGGTAGCTGCCCGCGTTGTCGGTAACCGCTGTGCGCGATCCTTCGATCAGCGCGGGACTCGCCGCTTCGACGGTGACTCCGGGCAACACGCCTCCGGAGGCGTCGCGCACGACGCCCGCGATGGCGCTCCCCGTCTGCGCAAATGTCGAAGGAACGGCGGCCACGAAACACGCGAGGAATGAAATCAGGATTGAGAGCGGCATGCGAGCGCTGGTGGCAGGCATCTTGGCAACCTCGACGGAAATCGTCTTTACGGAATTGTGTGAATGCGCGCCATTATAGGCTCGGAACCGCACGTGTCAACGCGAAGTAACAAATGTGTAGGGAGTCCTCCTCTGACCGCTCCCGAGAGCACGGGAGCTGCCCCTTGTGAAAGGCTGCCGCGGGACCGGCATTCCGTCTGTGCTGCTGGGCTGGAATCGCTCGATTTCTGCAAGCTTCGGCGGGTGAGGGCAGCTTACCGGCATGCCTGCGCGCTAATTGACTGGTCCGAGCGCCGCAAAAGTTCGTCGACCTGATTCGCCCTCTCGAGGCGTCCCCGTTCAATACGCTGCCGAATCGGCCCGAGGAAACGGCGATAACGATCGAGCGTCGACGAATCGTTCGTGGCCAGAGCTTGTTCCACCGATCGGATGGTCTCAGCGGTCACCAACTCGATCCGTCCGACGAAGGCGCGCGCGATCTGCGACGGCGCCGGCTGCACTTGAAGAGGAAGAATCGCATCCACCAAGGGCGACGGCATGATGTAGATCAGCCGCGCTCCCTCTTCGAACCAGGAATCGCGCCACGTCTCCACCATTGCCTGGGCCTCTTTCAGAAAGAGGCCTTGCTCGACGAGCGCATTCTCGAGGTCGTATTTCAGTTGCGTGAGGGAATCGTCCAGCGCGGGCCGCTCGAGCGTCTTCGTAGCCTTGACAGCGCCCGCATTCCGATAGCCGAGTCGTCCTCCGCGATTCTCGAAGAGGATCACGCTCGGCACTGTGTCGACGCCGCGGTTCTCGACGACGACCTTCCCGTCCACGGAGAGCCGCGCGGAGAGTGGGATCGCGAAGCGTCCCACGCCGCGGTAGAACAGGAACTTTTCATGCTCACCGCCGACGGTAATCGGAGCCGCGTCGGTTTCGCGGGCGGCGTAGTAGCGGCTCGGGCCATTCTCGAGGGGCAGGCTGGGCGCGGTGTCCGGTTGCACCTTGATATCGTTCCACTCGATCGCGCCGGTGACACTTCTCAGTGAGGTGTCGATCCCGAAGAGATTCGTCGCCAGCCGCCGCAGCGACTGGTCTTCCCCACTTGTCTGATACACCTCGTATTCAGCCTGCGGATACCACTCGGTGATGAGTCCTTTGGGGAACTCGACTTTCACCCGCGCCTGCACAGCCCGCGGACTGTAGAAATACATCACCGGCGTCTCCATGCGGACCGTGCCCTGTAGACTCCACTTGAAGCCGCGGTATCCGAAGTCGTGGACAAATTCTGGAAGATCGTCTTTGCACCCCAACGCATCCCACTCGATGGCCGAGCCGTCCTCACCCGCCACCGACGTGAACGTGCCCCACTCATGAACGGTGAAGTCCACGGGCTGCGCTGTCACTCGCGCGTGGAGCTGCGGGGCAAAGTCGGCAGCGATCAGCGCGGCGACAGACGCGAACAGCAGTGCCACGCTGGCGAGTCCGAGACGCATTCTGGAAGTCATTGGCGTCGCCCTCGTGAAAGCGCCTGCAATGCGGTCTCGATTTCCGGAGGCGTGGCCGGACGCGAGAAGAACTTCGAAGATGCTCTGACAAAACCGCTCGGCCCGATCGGGATCAAGGCTCCGGCGTTCGCGCGCGCACACGTGCCGGTGAGGCTCACGACCCAATCGCCTTCAGCCGGCCAGGTCGGATACACGGCGTAGACGCCCGGTTTCGACATCGCGACGAGCTTGAGCGGGACCGACCTGCGCCTTCCTTGCACCAGTCCTTCGGCGGTGCCGCCGACTTGTGGCGTCGTCGACTCCGCGCAGCCCTCCGTGCGAAATACGAATGCCGCCAGTTTCGATCGGGAGTCCATGGCAGCCACGGGGCTGCCGATCGCAAAGGCAAACGCCTGTGGGAATGCCGCTACCGCCGCTGCGAAGGCCACGCTGCCCAAGCGCCACATCGACAGCTCCTTTTCATACGCGTTGGACGCACGTGCGTCGCTTTTCTTCCCGGCTCACCACGTCCAGGCCAACTCTTCTCTCAAGTGGGTCAGCGTGTCGGGGTCCAGCTCGAGGGCTTTCTCGCGTGACACGCCAGCTGAGACGGGTGTGAGCGCCGCGATGCGGTCGTAGACTCGCGCCCGCTCGCTGACCTGAACCCGCGAAAGCAGATGCCAGAGCGTGAGGGTGTCCCTCACGCGGGATTCGGCCAGAATGATAGTCAGCGCGTCGCCTTCGACTTTTTCGAGACCGAAGGTGGCCACCGCCTCTTTCATCGCGTCGGTCGCATCATCGAAGTACGGAACACCCGGTCCCAGATGTGGTCGCGTCGGACAGCTTGCGCCGGCCGGCACGAGCGACTCCAGTCCCTTCCATTGAAAGGACACCCAGCCCTTGGTGACACGGAGCAGACCGAAGCCGTCCTCGTCCGCGCTCAACACATATTCGCACCCGAGATCCATGGCCGTGCTCGAGGCGGTGTCGACGAAAAAGAGCTTCGGCGGAGCGGAGATCGTGGCGCGGATCTCACCGCGGGCAAGGGCAAGCCGATGCTCGTTCGAACGCATCGCCAACACGCGCACCCGTGTATTCGGCGCGACCTCCACGGACCCGATCGCACCAATCGTCACCGTAGCGCGCGAGCCCGCATCGGTTTCAATCCATTCGCCGGTCCCAATCTGACCAACGCCGCTGATGGACCGCTCGCCGACCGCCGGCGTCCCTTCGAGCCGCCGCACTTCCCACCGATCGTTGGATCGATGTGCGAGACGCCAGGCGGCAGCGCCGACCAGAGCGAGCATCACGATGGCCGCGAAGGCTACGCGCCACCGGCGCACGGTGGTCCTGATTGGTTGCTGCGCCTGGAGCTTTGCCTGGATCGCTGGCCAGATCGCGTCGGGTGCTTCGAGCAACGGCAGATGCTCCACCATGGCCATGCCGGATCGGACATCCTCATACTCGGACCGGCACCGTGCGCACTGCCCCAGGTGGAGCGCAATTCGTTGTGCCGCGCGCTTCGTCTGGGCGCCGTCGACATACGCCGCCAGACTCCCGGACACATGCCTCGTCCACATCGTCATCTCTCTGGGCTGTTCACGTTCTTCAGCCGCTCGGCCAGCATCTTGTGTCCCCGGCTCAGCCTGGACGCCACCGTCCCCATCGAGCAGCCGAGAGCCTCAGCCATCTGCTCGTACGAGAGATCGTCGAAATAACGCAACAACACAGCAATGCGGAACTTCTCGGGCAGGGTCGATATGGCGGCCCGCACGGATGTCGCCAGCTGTAGGCGCGCGTACGCCTCCTCCTGTGAGCTTCCGCCTGCGACCACGTCCTGAGACGAGCGATCGGCGACGACCGCCTCCGATGCCCGGCGCCTGGCCACGTCAAGGCACGCGTTGACCACGAGCCGGTAAAGCCAGGTCGAGAATGCCGCATCGCCGCGAAACTGGCCAATGCTCGTGATCAATTTGAGAAAGACCTGCTGCGTGACATCGCCGGCGACCGCGTCCTCGCCGTGGAAAAAGTACAGCGCGATCGAATACACCCGGTCCTTGTACGCATCGTAGAGAGCGCGGAAGGCGTCCCGATCGCCCAGCCGACAGGATTTGATGATCTCTGCGCTGATCTCCCGATCACTCAGATCAACCACCTCGTAGTGAGACGGAGCACCGAGGATTTTTCTTCCGAGCGCCCGAGCGGGCGCTCGGGCGCCGGATGCGGCGCAGCTTGGGCGAGGTTGATTCTAAATGACTTACGGTCGCCGCTATTGCACGATTCCGCCGAACGCCTTGTAGACGGCAACGACCCCGGTGAACACGCCCGCCTCCGCCTGCGCCACGGCGTCTTCCGCCTGCAATTGGGTGCGTTCGGCGTCGAGCAGCGCGAGAAAGTCGGCGACCCCTTCCCGATAGCGCGCGCGGGCGATAGCGGCGGCGCGCGTGCTCTCACGAGCCTGGTCGGCCAGCTTCACCAGACGCTCCTGCTCTTCCCGATACGCCACCAGCGCGTTTTCAGTCTCTTCGAGTGCCCGCAGCACGGTCTGTTCGTACGCGGCCACCACTTCCTCAGTGTCCGCCTTCGCGCCCCGGAGCCGTGCCCGCGCGCTGCCCAGATCGAAGCCAGACCAACTGAGGGCCGGAGTCACCGCCCACGCGCGCGAGTCTGCGGTGCCGAACATGTTTCCGCGGCCCGCCAGGAAGCCGAGGAAGCCGGTCACGCTGACACGGGGAAAGAAGTCGGCAGCGGCCACGCCTTCGCGCGCCGCCGCGGCGGCGATGTTACGCTCTGCCGCGCGGACATCGGGACGCCGCTGCAGCAACGATCCCGGATCGCCGAGCGGCAGCGCTTTGGCAAGCGGCGCGTACGCCCGCGGGCTGAGGTCGACGGTGAGCTCGCCTGGGCGCAGGCCGGTCAACACCGCCAATCGATGCCGCCGCGCGGCGATTTCGGTCCGAAGCGGCGGGAAGCTCGCTTCAATCGCCGCCACGCGCGCCCCGGCGCTAGCGACGTCCTGCTCTTCGCCGAATCCGGCGTCGCGCCGGACGCGCGTGAGCCGCAGCGTTTCCTGTTGGTTGGCCAGACTGCGCTCGGCCACCGCCAGCTCCTGCTGAAGCCCGCGCAGTTCGAAGTAATTGCGCGCCACCTCCGCCGCCACACTGACACGCACATCGTCGAGCGTCGCCGAGAAGCTCGCGGCGGAGGCCGAGGCGGCGCGCACGGCGGAGCGGACCCGCCCGAACAGATCGATTTCCCAGAGCGCGTCGAAACCTGCGCGGTACGTCGACGTGTGGATCGGCTCGTCCGTGAAGCCGGGGATCACCTGTTTGCGGCGATCTATGCTCACGTCGGCGGTCGGGACGGGATATTGCTCGCGGACGGTTTCGTCGAACAGGGCGCGCGCCTGGCTGACGCGCGAAACCGCCATCCGCACGTCGAGATTCGATTGCAGCGCATCAGTCTCGAGCTGCTCGAGGATCGGATCGTCGAACTGCGTCCACCATCGAGGATCGTAGGGTTGATCGACGAACAACGCGGGATCGACGTTCTGGACGACGGCCGGTCGCGTCGGCGGCGGATGATACGGCGCACGCGCACTGCACGCGCCGACACCAACAAGGGCGGCGACGAGGATCGCACCACTAAATGGGCGGGTCATTGTCCCTCCACCATCGCCGCCGCCGGCGCCGCAGGATGACTCACGCGGCGGCGCGAGAAGCGCTCGACCAACCGGGCGATGAATACATAAAAGACCGGCGTGAGGAACAGACCGAACACGGTGACGCCGAGCATGCCGGCAAAGACGGCGACGCCCATCGCATGGCGAATCTCCGCTCCCGCGCCTGTCGAGAACACCAGCGGCACGACGCCCATGATGAACGCGACGGAGGTCATCAGCACCGGCCGCAACCGGACATGGCACGCATCGAGGATCGCCTGCAGGTGGTCTTCGCCTTCCTGCTCGCGCTGCCGGGCGAACTCCACGATCAGAATGGCGTTCTTGCAGGCGAGTCCGGCCAGCACCAGGAAGCTGATTTGAGTGAAGACGTTGTTGTCGCCACCCGTCAGCCAGACTCCGGAAATCGCGCAGAGCAGCGTCATCGGCACGATCAGAATGACGCTCAACGGCAACGTCCAACTCTCGTACTGCGCCGCGAGCACGACGTACACCAGCAGCACGCAGAGCGGAAACACTATGCCCATCGTGTTGCCCGTCAGCGTTTCCTGATACGCCAGCTCGGTCCACTCGAAGGACATGCTCGACGGCAGCCGCTCGCCCAGCACGCGCGCGATGGCCGCTTGCGCCTGGCCGGAGCTGAAGCCAGGCGCCGGCGCGCCGTTGATCTCGGCAGCTGGGAATCCGTTGTAGTGCATCACCTGATCCGGACCGTACCCCTGGTGGACCCGCACCAGCGATCCGAGCGGGACCATCTCGCCGCCTGCGTTCCGCGTCTTGAGGCGGGCGATCTGCTCGGGCTGCAGCCGGAACTCCGATTCGGCCTGCACGTTCACCTGGTATGTCCTGCCGAACCGGTTGAAGTCGTTGGCGTAGAGCGATCCCAAATACACCTGCAGCGTATCGAAGACATCCGTGAGCGCTACGCCGTACGTCTTGGCCCGCTCGCGATCGACGTCGGCGTCGATCTGCGGCACGCTCACCTGGAAGCTCGAGAACAGGCCGGCCAGCGTCGGCACCGTCCGCCCCTGCCCCAAGGCACCTTGGACCTGTGAGTGCAGCTCCTCGAAACCCAGACCCGCGCGATCCTCGACGTACAACTTGAACCCGCCAACCGTGCCGAGCCCCTGCACCGGCGGCGGCGGAAAGATGGCGACGAACGCCTCTTGAATTCCGGCGAATCGGGCGTTGAGCGCCTGGACGATGCTCGCTGCCGTCAGGCCCGGACGCTGCTCGGCCGGCTTGAGCGTCACGAACACAATCCCCGCGTTCGATGCATTCACGAATCCATTGATCGACAGACCAGGAAATGCGACGGAGCTTGCGACGCCCGGCTGCTCGAGCGCCGTCGCCGACATCTTTCGAATCACCGCTTCCGTGCGATCGAGCGTGGCCGCGTCCGGCAACTGTGCGAAGGCGACGAGGTAGTCCTTGTCCTGCACGGGCACGAAGCCCTGTGGCACGCGCGAGAATCCGAGGACCGTCAGCCCAATCAGCCCGACGTACACGACCAGCGCGGCAACGGCCACGCGCAGGACCCGCGCGACGCCGGACGTGTACGACAGCGAGGCGCGTGTGAAGAACCGGTTGAACCGCTGGAAGAACCAGCCGAATAAGCGATCGGCGAGCCGTTGCACGCGATCCTTCGGCGCGCCGTGCGGCAGCAGCAGCCGCGACGCCAGCGCCGGACTGAGCGTCAACGAATTGAACGCGGAGATGACCGTGGAGATCGCGATCGTCAGCGCGAACTGCCGGTAGAACTGACCGGTCAGCCCGCTGACGAACGCGGTCGGCACGAAGACCGCGCAGAGGACGAGCGCAATCGCGATGATCGGGCCCGACACTTCCTCCATCGCCTTCCGTGTCGCCTCGATCGGCGTCTCGCCGAGTTGAATATGCCGCTCGACGTTTTCCACCACCACGATCGCATCGTCGACGACGATCCCGATTGCCAGAACCAGACCGAAGAGCGACAGGGTGTTCAGCGAGAAGCCGAAGGCAAGCATCACCGCGAAGGTGCCGATGAGCGAGATGGGCACCGCGACCAGCGGAATGATCGACGCCCGCCACGTTTGCAGAAACACCATGACCACGATCACGACGAGCAGAATGGCCTCGAACAAGGTCTCGACGACGGCGCGAATCGACTGCCTCACGTAGATCGTCGGGTCATAGACAATCCGATAGTCCATGCCGTCCGGGAACGATCGTTTGAGCGTCTCCATCAACGACCGGACTTGTGACGAGGCCTCGAGCGCGTTGGATCCTGGACGCTGCGAAATGGCAAGGGCCACGGCGGATCGGTTGTCGAGCAGGCTGCGCAGCGCGTACGTGCTCGAGCCCAGCTCCACCCGGCCGACATCGCGGATTCGTGTGATCTGCCCGCCTGGCGCCGCGCGCACGACGATGTCGGCAAACTCGTCTTCCGATGTGAGGCGGCCCTGCGCATTGATGGAAAGCTGAAAGGTCGTCGCGCTTGGCGCCGGCGGCGCACCGAGGACGCCGGCCGCGACCTGCAGGTTCTGCTCGCGGATCGCGCGGACGACGTCGGTGGCGGTCAACTGTCGCGACGCGAGGCGGTTCGGATCGAGCCACACGCGCATGCTGTACTCGCCGGCCCCCAGCACTTGCACGCTGCCGACGCCGCTGATGCGTGCGAGCTCGTCTTTCACCCGCAAGTGGGCGTAATTCGAGAGGTACAGCATGTTGTACCGCTCGTCCGGCGAGATGAGATGCACGACCATCAAGAAGTCCGGCGAGGCCTTCTCGGTGGTCACGCCCACGCGCTGCACTTCCTGCGGCAACCGCGCCAGCGCCTGCGCCACGCGGTTCTGCACCTGGACCTGCGCGTTGTCGAGATCGCTGCCGAGGGCGAAGGTGACGGTCAACGTCATCAGGCCATCGGAAGTCGCCTGCGAGAACATGTACAGCATCCCCTCGATGCCGTTGATCTCCTGCTCGAGCGGGGCGGCAACGGTCTCCGCGATCACTTTCGGGTTGGCGCCCGGATAGGCGGCGTGAACCACGACGGTGGGCGGCACCACACTGGGGTATTCGCTCACCGGCAGCCGCAGCAGCGCGAGACTTCCAGCCGCGAGAATCAGCAGCGAGATGACGACGGCGAAGATCGGTCGATCGATGAAAAATCGCGCGAATTTCATACGGTCCTCACCTCCCGCCTTCGCGCGTATCGCGCTTCGGCGCGCCAAGGCCATCGGCCGCGGCTGGAGCCGCGTCGGCCTCACTCATCGCGACCGTGACCGGCGTCACCTTCACACCCGGCCGAACGCGCTGCAGGCCGTTGACAACGACGCGGTCGCCCGGGCTCAGGCCACTGCGGACCACCCTCAGGCCATCGACAATCGGCCCGAGCGCCACGCCGCGGTACTGAATCTTCTGTTCCGGCGTGACGACAAACACGAAGCGTTTGTCGAGGTCAGCGCCCACCGCTCGATCCTGAATCAGCAGGCCGCGATACGTGCTCTTCCCCGGAAGCTGCAGGCGCACGAAAAGCCCCGGCATGAGGCTTCGATCCGCATTGCGGAACACCGCGCGGCCGCGGATGGTGCCGGTCGCCGGATCGATCTGATTATCGAGAAAGTTCAATTTGCCCTCGCGCTGGAACTCGTGCTCACTGGCCAGCGCGAGCCGAATGGGCAGACCCGGCTGCGCTGCGTGCGCACGCGGGCCGCCGGTGTCCCGATCGAGCTCATTGAGCAGCATGTGCTCGTCGGCGTCGAACGACGCATAGATCGGGTCGAGCGACACGATCGTCGTCAGGAGCGTCGCCTCGCCGGGCCCCGTCGAGACGAGGTTGCCCTGCGTGACAATCGCGCGGCCGACGCGGCCGTCGATCGGCGCGGTGACCTGGGTGAACTCGAGATTCAGCTCCGCTGCTCGCAGCCCGGCCTCGACGGCGGCGACCTGCGCGGCCGATTCCTGCGCGAACCCGGCACGGCGCTCCTGCTCTTCGTGCGACATGGCGTTCTCTCCGGCCAATCGACCGGCGCGATCGAGCTCAGACGTCGCGCGCTGCACCGTTGCGCGCGCTCTCGCGAGCTCGGCGCGCAAGCGGTCCGTCTCGGCCTGGAACGGTCGCGGGTCGATCTGGAAGAGCAAATCTCCGCGGTGCACGATCGCACCCTCCTCGAAGCGAACGGCGGCGACGAACCCGGAGACACGAGGTCGAATGGCCACCGCGTTGACCGCTTCGAGGCGGCCGGTGACCTCGTCCCACTCCGTGACGTCACGGGAGATGACTTCCGCCACCGTCACCTGCGGCGGCGGCGCGTCGGCCGGCTGCGCGGCCGTGCGCGCACAGCCGGCGAGCATCGTGAGCGAGAGCAGGACGAGCGCCGGCGCGGCGACGAGCGTCAGGCGATTGAACGAGTGGCGAGCAGCGTGGTGTGAGTCGGTGCGAGGCGTTGACATGATGTGGCAGGATCGCATCCGCAGCGCCGGGCCACAATCGGGCAGTGGGCTCATCACGCCCTCGCTCAAACGGTACAGGCGCCGGCGGCACGTTCAGCGGAGCGCGATCTGCGACTTTTGGCCGAGGCGGGGTTGCGTCGATTGGATGACGCCCCATCGAGTCGGTCTGGCGGATAATCAATGGTGACCGCGGGCGACTAGCCGACGAGGAGAATTCATGCAATCACCGGTGGAGCGCTCACAGAGCACGTCGGACGGCGTAGAGACGGCGGCGAATCGACCCGCGATAGAGGCGCTGAGGATCAAGTCGCTGAGCGACGCGCTGGCGCGCGAGACCGACTCCCGTCGCCGCGCCGAGTGCATGGCGCAGATCCAGAGCGACGCCGTCCAACTCGCGCTGGATCTGCTCGGTACGCGAGCCCGACATCACCGGTTTCTTCCGCGCCTTCATCAAGACGCTCGTGGAAGAGTCCGAAAGCCACGGCTGCAGCGTGTGGCTGCTCGATCACGAGGGATCGCGATGCGATCTCTGGATGGCCCACGTCCATGGCCGGTTCTTCCTGAAAGGGAGCCACGACTGGGACGCGCTGACACTGCCGCGAGAGAGCCTGTCCGAACATTTCCTGGCGCACACTCCGGGCTGGACGCAGACGGTGGAGTACGCGGGTGATGATGCGCGCCTCCCCGAGCCGGTGCGGGTCGCGAATCATGGTACGGGCGTCGAATCCATGGTCGTCGCGCCGCTCGTGCTGCCGACGCGCAATCTTGGTTGGGTGGCACTGTCGACGGGAACCAGCTCCGAGTGCGAGATTCTCTGGCGACGCGCACTGGTCGAGGCGATGGCGAAGCAAGCGACGCTGGCGCTGCATCAGAGCCGGCTCGCCGAGCAAAGCCGCGTCGAAGAGCGGCGACAGGCCGTACTCGAAGAACGCAACCGCATGGCGCGCGATATCCACGACACGCTCGCGCAGGGATTCGGCGCCATTCTGATGCAGCTGCAAGCTGCACAGCGATCCGCCGCTGCCCTGCCGCGCGCGGTTGCCCGCAGCCTCGACACCGCTGTGGACCTGGCACGGACGCACATGATCGACGCGCGTCGATCGGTGTCGGCGCTGCGGCCTCAACGCGCTGAGAGCGACGACCTCGCCGCGGCGCTTGCGCGGATGACCGACCTGGCGCGCCGCACCACCGACGTGCCGATTCAGCTCACCGTCGCCGATCTGCCGTCGCTCGACGGCGGCGTCGACCGGGAGATTATCGGCATCGCCCAGGAGGCGCTCACCAACGCGGTGCGTCACGCCCGCGCGAAGCGGATCTCGATCCAGGCCTCGTCGGTGCGATCGGTCGGGTTCAGGTTGTCGGTGGCCGACGATGGCCGTGGGATCGCCCGGGAGCACCGCGACACCGGCTTCGGCATGACGAGCATGCAGGAGCGCGCCGAGCGGATCGGCGCCTCTCTCACCATCGTGACGGCTCCGCGGTCCGGCACAGAAGTGGTCCTCGCATGGGAGCCACCCTCCTTCTCGATTCCGGGATCGGCCAATGCTGCCCGCTGATGTGACGCCGCACGCAGTCGCGAGGGCCAACGTGCTCGTCGTCGACGATCACGCGCTGCTCCGCACCGGGGTCGCCAATATCATCAATCAGGAATTGGACCTGCACGTCGTCGCCGAGGCGTCCAACGGACTCGAAGCGGTCGAAGCGTACGTCCGATACCGGCCGGACGTCACGCTGCTCGATCTGCGGATGCCGGTGATGGAAGGCGTGGAGGCGGTGCGTCAGATTCGCGAGCGCGATCCGCACGCCAAGGTCATCGTCCTCACGACATACGACACGGATGAGGACATCTCCCGCGCGCTGAAGGCCGGCGCGAAGGCGTACGTGCTGAAGGACATTTCCGCCGACGGGCTCATCGAGTGCATCCACGGCGTCCTGGCCGGGAAGACGTATCTCGCGCCGGCGGCCGCGGCCAAACTGGCAGAGGGCGTCACACGGATCCAGCTCACGCCACGCGAGCTGGCCACGCTGCGTCTGATGGCCGACGGAAAGTCCAACAAGGAAATTGCCGGCGAGCTCGGCATCAGCGAGCGGACCGTCAAGACCCACCTGGGCCATCTCTTCGAGAAGCTCGGCGTGACGAGCCGCACCGAAGCCGTGAAAATCGCGACGCGCCGCGGGCTCGTCCGTCTCACCTGACCATCCCGTCCGGATCGCGCGGCGCCGTCGGCTGGACGATATCTCGCTTCGCGCGCCGGATCGTCAGGCCGGAAAAACGTCGCGCCGCTCCCTCCTCTGACGCCGCACGCGGCGGTCCTACTAATTCGAACATCGCTCGACGGAACAAGTGGCCCTGGGGCAAGGCCTGCGATGGGGTGGCTTTCGATCAGACCGCCGCGGAGCACATCGCTTCGCGCCGTTTTTCGTGTGAGCGGATCGGCCTGACTATACGGCTCGCTCCGCGAGACATCGTCCCGCCGTCAACCGCGTGACGAATCTGAAATCTGCAGGCGAAATCCGCGCTAGAACTCGAATACCCACTTGCCGCGGAAGGTGCGGCCGACGCTGTTGTTGAAGCCGCCGAAGTTCGCGCTCGCCAGGTTGCCCTGGTAGTCGCGCGGGTTGAAGTGGTTCGTGATGTTGAACACTTTGAGCCCGATCGTCGCCTTGTGGCCGAACAGCCGAAGGCGCTTGCTGACCTGCGTATCGAGCGACACGAAGGTCGGAAAGCGGCCCGCTTCGTTTCTGGGCCCGACGAAGTCTCGGTTCTCGTCGATCGTCGACAAGGGAAAGCCGGTGCGAATATCGAGCAACGGAAACAGCGTGAAGCCGCGCGGCAGGCTGATGTTGCTCCAGACCAGGTAGCGGTTCGGCGCATCCCAGGGCAGCGGACCTCGCGCGTCGGGCCGGATCACAGGATTCTCGATGTTCGCGTAGTACGTGTTGAAGTCATTCAGGTTGCCAACGGCCGACGAGCGGGTGTACGAGGCGACGATCTGATCCGTGCCGTGGAACTGATAACGGCTGGTGATCTGGCCTTCGCGATAGCGCGACTGCCCGTCCGTGCGAAGCCACAACACTTCATCGCCGCCGGCCAGCGCCGCGGGATCGAGCACCGACTCGAACCGGTTTTCGCGCTGCTGGTAACCGACGCGGACGAAGAAATTCCGGATCCATTCGCGATCGACCTCGACGTTCCAGTTGATGCTGCGGGGCGTGTGAATCGCCGACGCCACGACGTTTGGCACGAACTGCGTCTGTCCAACCGGCGTGAGACCGTCAGCGGCGAAGTCCGTCACGGTGCGCTCCTGGAGCTGATCGAAGCTCGCGACGTTCAGCGGGATCGGGTCGTAGAACACACCGGCCCCGCCGCGCACGACGGTCCGGCCGTCCGCCGTCGCCATGATGGCGAAGGAACCGCGCGGCGCGACGTTGATGTCGCGGGTGAACGAGTCGCGATCGAATCGCACGCCGTACGTGGCGCTGAGGCGCGGCGACACCGTCCACGAGTCCTGCGCGTAACCCTGCGTCCCCCACTTGCTGCGATTCAACAGCCCGCTGCCGATGAACCCAATCTCCTCACTGAGCGTGCCGTCCCCCCGCACGATGTTGACCGGACGGCTGCTATTCGTCCCGTTGAAGGTCTCGTAGGTCAGGCCGGCACCGACCTTCACCACATGGGCGGGCCCAAAGGGCGTGAAGCCGTATGTCGTGAGCCACTCGGCGCGCCGGCTCGTGCGGTCCTGATCGTTGAAGTAACTGCCCGTATTGACGTCCGGTGCGAGGACCATCGGTCCGCTACCCTGACTGGGATGGATGGTGGCATCGAACTGCTTCACGCTGACCAGCGTGTCGAGGACGCCGCTCTGGCTGATGACGAGCTGATGCGAGGCGCTCGCGAGCACATTGTTGTTCCTGATGTTGGGCGTGACCGGCTGCGGATTGAACGTGTTCAACCCGGCGTAGGTCGTCTTCCGAGGCGAGATCATCGCTGACGCCGTCAGGTGCTGCGGATCGCTGATCGACCAGTCGGCGCGCGTATACGACTCGAAGCTTTGCAGCTCCGTGTCGCTCTGGAACGCCGGTAAGCCGAACGTGCGCGTCTGGCTGTACTCGTATTGCGTCGACTCGAGCAGACTGAGCTTACCTTTCACGATCGGGCCGCCCGTCGTCAGGCGCGGCGTCCACGATTCGACGCCCCGAAATTCCCCCGCCCGAAGCCTGGGACGCGGCTCCAGATCGTTCACCGTCACGTGCCAGGCGTCGCCGGCACGCTGCGTCTCGACCGTCGTCACTGCGCCCGCTGACAGACCGAACTCGGGCGCGAACGCCGCGCCGCGAACCTGGACGGTGCTCACGGCGTCGATCGGCAGCTCAATCGCATCTTCGCCCGTCACCGGGTCGGTCCCGTTCGCGTTGTTGAACGTCAACGCGCTTTGATTGCTGCGCGTGCCGTTGATGTTCAGCAGGCCGTCCGGCCCGCGCACGACGCCCGGAATCAGCGGAAGCGCGTCCTGGAAGCGCTCGCTCGCGATGGGAGCGGTCTCCATCATCTGCGTGGTCATCCGCTCGACGTGGGCCGCAATCGTATCGTTGCCCGCAACATCCGTCTGGGCCCGCACCGTGACTTCCTCGTGCAGCGCCTCGAGGCCCAGTTGAATGGTGCTCGTCGAAGTCTCGCCGGAGTTCACAACGACGCTCGTGGTTGCTGTCTTGAAGCCTTGGAGCTCCGCGGTAATCGCACACGAGCCGACGGGCGCGTCGACGAATCGAAACTCGCCGCTCTCGTTCGACACCTCGACCTTCGGCTCGCTGCTGCCGCACGTCAGCGTGAGCGTCACCCCCGGCACGACAAACGGCGAGCCATCGGGCGCCGGCACCGACACGGTGCCCGCCACGACGGCGGAAGGAGCTTGTCCAGCCGTCTGCCCAGCCGCGGATGCCGTACCAAGCAGCGCTGCGACGAACAGGGCGACGATGGAGCGATACACAGTAGCCATGACACCTTCACGGCACGCGCTGACCGACGACGGGCCACGGCCATGCGGAGACCGTCACATCAGACCGGCGCGGCAACAAGAACAGCAATCCAATGCCGCCCCAGAACAGCATGCGCAGCTTTCTCACGAGCGCCAGAGTCAGACCGGTCGTGGCGCCGAGATCCAGCCGGCCGGCAGACAACGACGAGCTCGCCTCGTCGACGCCCAGCCGCATCGGCAGCATCTTGAACAACATGGTGATCACCCGATTCACCGTCTCCAACACGAGCGACGTAGCCAAAGTGGGCTGGACGGGGCTGATGAGGAAAAGCGTGAAGTACACCTCAGCGATCGCGAGCACCTGATACGCGATCTCGAACGCCACAATCGCGCGCACGCGCTCAGGATGCTCGGCCGCGAACCTCCCCACGATGGCGACTTGCCGCCGCACGCTGTCGACCGCGGTTCTGATCGCCGCCCTGACCCGGCCGCCTGCCGCGCTGAACGTGGCTGTGCGCTCCAGGTTTCGCCGGCCCGCACGGCGGACGTACGGCAGCAGCGCACCCAACACCACGGCAGACGTCACCAGCGACGCGATCAGATACGGACGGAACGAAGCGTCGGCAACGGCGATGAGCGCCGTCGTCCCCGCGCTGAGCAACAACACGAGCGAGATGCAGTAGAAAGCGAACTCCACGACGAGCGCCCCGAAGGCTGACGCAAACGGCAGATCCGGCGCGACATGGGAGGCTTTGACCGGCTCGCCGACCAGCATGCCCATCGGCAAAAGCGTGTTCAGCGCTTCGCCCGCGAGCCGCGCCCGGAACGCCCGCGCGAACGGCAGCCGCGCCGACCCCTCGACGGTGCGGACCCAGGCCAAGGTCCGGGCCGCTTCGCGAGCGCCGGAGAGGATCACGATCGCGCCGAATCCCCAGCCGACACGCCGGAGTCCGTCGACCAGGCGTTCGACTCCGAGCATGTAGACCGACTGCGCGAACAACGCGAGGCCCACGAAGCCGATCGCCATGAGGAGGGCGCGCTTCCGAGTCACCGATCGACTCCATCGGTCAGCGTCGGCCCGGCGTCCTGGTCGTCGAGCGTCAGGTTGATTTCCATCCACCAGCGCGGACGATAGGAGGCGGTCAGCGGCACTTCCGCATAGCGTCCTTCGGTGCCGTAGGTCATCGCAAAACCAAACTGCTCACCGTCGTACGTGCTCGTGACGGTGAAGTCTGCGGCCGTCGCGCGCCCGTACGACGTCTGCCCGAGCCGCAGGTTGGGAATCGTTCGAGGGCTCGTCCGGCGGAGCTCATAAATCCGGCCGTAATACACGTACGGGATCGAGCCCGCCGATGTGTGCATCGCGTCGGCAAGAGCGGCAAGAAATCCTGGGCGGGTGCCGGGCGGCAGCCGAATCGTCCGATGCTTGGCGTCAGGCGATTCGCGCTCGGCCAGATCGAGCACGGTTTGCAGCTGATGGAAGCTGTAGTCGCGTGGAGCCGCGACCGACGTGACGGTCGATTGCGCCTGCTCGCCGTTCACGGTCGCCCGGATGATCTTGAATGGATGATCGCCGTGCGCTTGTTTCTGGAGACTGGCTTCGGCCTCCTCGATCGAATCCTCCTCGGACTGCGTCATCAGTCCGACCAACTGCGCGTCGGCGCCGTGAATCTCCTCCTTGATGTATCCCCAGCGATTGATGCGCCTCGGCGCGCGAGCCGGATCCGATCCGATGAGGAGCGCGTACGTCGCTTCGCCTGGCGCGATCTGCCGCGTCACGACGGCGTCGCCGACGTCGCTTCGCCCGATCCAGAACACCAGCAGCGGTCGAACACGCGCACCAATCGAATAGTGATGTCGCTCGACGCTGCCGGTGGCGGCTGCGCTGCTGACGGCCGGACTGTTCCCGGGGGCGCGCGCGGCGGCGCCGAGATCTCCGGCCACGGAGATCAGGCCGGCCGCGAGCACGGTGGCGATGCGGCGGGTCATTGGTGCACCGCCGGCCGATATGGCACCGGCACCGGACGCGGCCGATCCCACGCCTGCGGCGCTCGCACGGTTGCCGCCGCCACTGTGTAAATGCGGCGATGCTTCCCGTCCATGTAGATGCGCGTGACGAGCTCGGCGAGCAGCCCGAGGCCGATCAGCATGACGCCGGTCTGAATCAGCACCGCGCTCAGGAGCAGCAGCGGCCCGTGCTCGACGAAGACCGGCGCACCGGTGACCAGCTTCGTCGCCACGATCCATCCGCCGGCGCCCGCACCGGCCGCGACGCTGGTGAAGCCGAGCGGGCCGAAAAAGTGCAACGGCCGCGTGACATAACGCAGCATGAACCGCACGGTGATGAGATCGGCCGCGACGCGCCAGGTGCGCGACAAGCCGTAGTGCGACTGATTCTGCGGCCGCGGGATATTGGCGATGGGCACTTCCGCGATCCGTGCACCGTTCCAGCTCGCCAGCGCCGGAATGAACCGGTGGAGATCGCCGTGGAGCCGGATCCGTTTGATCACCGGCGCCCGATACGCCTTGAACGTCGTCCCGAAGTCGTGCAGCGAGACGCCCGACAGCTTCGCCATCAGCCAGTTCGCCACTCTCGACGGCAGGCGCCGCGTCCACAGGTTGTCGACGCGCTGTTCCCGCCAGCCGCTGACGATGTCGTAGCCTTCGCTCAACTTCGCGAGAAGCTTGGGAATCTCCTCAGGTGCATGTTGCAGGTCGCCATCCATGGCGACGATCACGTCGCCCGAGGCCGCGTCGAATCCTGCCGCGAGCGCCGCGGTCTGACCGTAGTTCCTCGCAAGCGGTGTCAGCCGCACGCGAGGATCGCGCCCGGCAATGACCGTCAGCGCCTCGGCCGTTCCATCGCTGCTGCCATCATCCACGTAGACGATTTCCGACGGGACGCCGATCAGCAGAAGGACCTCGGTCAGCCGTTTGTGCAGCTCGTGAATGGTTGCCACCTCGTTGAAGAGTGGAACCACAATCGACAGCTGCGGGGCACCGAGCGCATTACGAGACATGACGAACGCTCCTTTTCATGACATGTGTGAGATCGTGACGCAGCAGATCGATGCCCTCGCCGGCGATGAGAGCGCGCGTCTCGAGTTTGCAGAGCAGGTCGAGCTCCGTTTGACGCGACTCGAGCAGCCGCGTGCCGGTCCGCTCGAGGTCCGCGTCGACGTACCCCGGATGCACCATCAGCTCGGTGATGCCGGGCGGCAGAGAACGCACGAGGCCGGCGAGCGCGCTCGCGCTCAGAATGCCGGTATGAATGCGCCCGATGAAGCGCGGCGTCTGCAGGCCGCGCGATGCGGCAGTCACGTAGTCGCGGCGCGCCCACGAGAGCATCGCCGCGTTCAGCAGCGCCTGACGCCACTGGGTCCCGCGCGAACCGGCATCGCCGCCGATTCGCCGCCACCGCTCGTACGGCACGCGCACGACGGGGACGCCGAAGCGCCCAGCCAGACGCGCCACGACGGCGAACACGGGCGGGTAAGCGTGCACGTGCTTGTGCGCGTCGAGATGCGTGAGCCTGACGCCTGCGCTCCGCAGCCGATCGATCTGCGCAGTGAGCTCGAGCTCCACCTCGGCCAGCGACACTCTGCCCCGCAGGCACGCGACAATGAACGGCTTCCACGAGCGGCGGAAGCGTCCGTCCGCGTCGACGAGCGTGGGGATCCGGCGCGGCGGAAGCGTGGGTGCGCCGTCCACGAGCGCCAAATGCGCCCCCACGCCGAGCGCTGGGCGGCTGCGTGCGCGGCGGATCGCGTCGAATGTCGCCGGGGCGCCTGCGAACAGACTGGCGCTGGTCAGGATCCCGTGATCGTGGGCGTCGAAGATGCCGTCGTTGACGCCGACGGTCAGCCCGAGATCGTCCGCGTTGACGACGAGTTTGCGCACCATCTCATCTCCCTCCGATCCGGAACACCTGCGCCGCCCGCGCGCGGCCGGCGTGGAACTCGCGCCACGGCGCCTCCTGACGCAACTGCTCGAGCACCAATTCGTTCTCGAATGTCAGATGCTCGTCCTGCGCGATGACCCAGACCTCATGCGGCCCATACGGAATGCCTTCGGCCGACAGCGAGCGGACGCGCAGATCGGATCGATTGCTGCCATCCAGGTAGTGCGACGCGACGGCGGGCGCGTCCGTCACGATGATCGCGGACGGCGCAGCCACCTTCACGATGTCGGCGATCGCTTCGCGCACGCCGAAGTCGTAGGTCGCTTCAGGAAACGTCACCGGCGGGCCGACATGTCGCGCACCGATGCCGTTTTGGAAGAGCGAGTAGTACGGAGCCGCGGACAACGGCGACGTGACGAGCCCCACCATCGAGACCGCAAGCGCGAGCACGGCGACCGTGACGCGCGCGACCGGAGACAGCCACCCTTTTCCGAGCAGCCACTTGATCCCCGCGACGAGGCCGACCCCGGCCAGCAGATCCAATGTTGCGAGCATGGGCAGCGTGTAGCGGATGAACTTCGCGGCCATGAGGGAGTACGGCACGAGCAGGAACACGAGAAGCACCCTGAGCAGCACGAAGCCGCGCTCGTGCCGGCGCCGCACGATCTCGATGAAGCCGGGCACCGCCGCTGCCAGCACGACGAGCGGCACTTTGGTCACGAGGAAATTGAGGTAGTAGCCGGCCGGCACGCCGAGCGGCGATATCGGAATGTTCGTGACGTAGAGCTGACCCGCGTAGGAGTAGCCGTGGTGCATGAGCATTCCACCCTGCACGTAGTCGATGCAGTAGCGCCACGTCTCGGGCGCGAGCACGACGAAGTTCGCCGCCAGAAACGCTGCGGTCATCGCACCGTAGTACCGGCGGACGGTCGGCCGGTTGGCGCCGGGATTAGCGTCTGTCAGTGTGTTGAACAGCGCATAGATGCCGAGGTAGTGCGGCATGTATTTCGATGCCAGCATCAGGCCGAACGCTGAACCGCTGGCGGTGTACCAGCGCTGAGCGCCGGCTGGATCGGTCGCGCCCTGTCGTTTTGCGCGCTCGTAGAACCAGACCGCCACCAGGAAGAAGAACAGAAGCAGCGTGTCTTCCTTGCCGAGGCGGTTGATGGCAATGGCGTTGACGTCACACGCCCAGAAGAACGCCGCGGCGAACGCTGCGGCGCTGCCAAACAGCAACTGCGCGACGCCGAACAGCGCCAGCGTGATGGCGGCACCAGCCACGGCGTTCGGCAGCCGGATGGCGGTCTCGAGCGACATGTGCTGCTCGGGCGGCGCGACCTTGTTCCAGCCGTCCGCAGCAGCGACGCTGCCCCACATCGCGAGCTTCATCAGCATCGGATGCTCGGCATTCGCGACAAAATGCCCGGCGCGATACTGTTCGATGGCGTGGACCTTATTGATCTCGTCCTCGCTGAATCCGTAGGTCGACAAGGCCGTTGTTCTGAAGGCGAAGGCGACGACGACGGCGATGGTCAGGGCGATGACGCGCGCGCTCGCGATCGGGAAAACGCGTCCGGCCGCATCTGCGGTCGGCCACGTGGCCACTTCGGTGACGGGTAATGGCAGGACGCTGGACTGCAGGACGCTGGACTCCACGCCAGCAGCAACCGCAAAGCGGGCGCCATCTTGCGGCGGCCGATCGCCGGCCTCGCCTATCGCATGGCGATGCAATGAGTTATCGCGGGGGACGCGACAGCGGCACGACGCCTAAGCGGCACAGTGCAGGCTGTGCGCCGATGCGCATTCTGCTTGCGGATGCGCACATGCCGTGGCCCGCACCCGATGACTTCACGCCCAATTCGATGCGTCAAGCGCTGGCGTGCGCATTGCCCTGCACTGCAAGTGAGGAGCTGGGAAGAAAATGTCGCAGAAAACGGTGCAGCTGGTGATCGGCCGCCTACTGACAGACGAAGATCTGCGCGCTCGCTTCGTGGAGCGCCCGCGCGAGACGCTCACGGAGCTGCGCGATCAGGGATTTGAGTTGTCCGAAGACGAGATCGACGCGCTCGCGCGGAGCGATGCGAAGGTATGGCCGGCCATGGCCAGGCGAATCCACCCGCGGCTGCAGCGTTGCAGCCTTCGAACGAACTGATCGTGCAGACGAACGTTATGCAGCGGGCCGGTCGAGATCGTATTTCCGCAAGCGCACGTACAGCTGCGTGCGCGACAGGCCGAGGCGTTTGGCCGCCTTCGACTTGTTCCACTGGCACTCGCGCATCACGCGCTCGATCGTCTCGCGCTCGACGGCGCTCAGATCGGTGCTCGCCGCCGGAGCCTGATCCGGACGTCGCGGCGTATAGAGCGAAAGGTGCTGGGCGCTGATCAGCCCCCCCTCACACAGAATCGCCGCGCGCTCCAGCGCATTCCGCAGTTCGCGCACGTTCCCCGGCCAGTCGTGCCCGAGCAGCGCCTCTCGCGCGTCGCGCGTCAGACCGGCCGGCGGACGCCCGAACGAGCTCGCGATCTCCTGGAGGAAGGTGTCGCTGAGCAGGACGATGTCGCTCTTGCGCTCGCGAAGCGGCGCCAGGCGAATGTCGAACACCTGTAACCGGTAGAACAAGTCCTCGCGAAAATCCCCGCGCTCGACCGCCTTGCGCAGGTCGCGGTTGGTCGCCGCGATGATCCGCACGTTGGCTTTGAGCAGGCGCGTCCCGCCGAGCCGCTGAAACTCCCGCTCCTGGAGCACGCGCAGGAACTTGGCCTGCGCCGAGGGGCTCATCTCGCTCACCTCGTCGAGAAAGAGCACGCCGCCAGCGGCGAGCTCGATCTGCCCGGGCTTGGATTGCTGTGCACCGGTGAACGCGCCCCGTTCGTACCCGAACAACTCAGACTCGAGGAGCTGCTCCGGCAGCGCGGCGCAATTCAACGCGACGAACGGCCCGCCTTTTCGCGCAGACGCACGATGAACGAAGCGCGCAACGACTTCCTTTCCGGTACCCGACTCACCCGTCAGGAGCACGGTCGTTTCCGTATCCGCCACCTGCGCCGCCTTCTTCAGCGTATCCAGCCACGCGGGCGACTGTCCGACGACGCGCGCGTGTGCGCTCTTCGACTCGAGCTCTTCAACCAGCGACTTCACGCGCGATTCGAGCCGCTCCGCCCGGGCGTGCGCCTGGGCGACCTGACGCGCCGCGTCGGCGAGCTGCTCGTGCGAGACCGCCAGCGCAACGTGATCGGCGATACGCCGCGCCACCGGAACGTCCTGCGGCGCGAACGCACGCGGGCGTTTCGACCAGAACCCGAGGCCCATTTCCTGCTCGCCCGCGCGGGTGACCACGACGAGAAACGATCGGTACCCCGCCGCCACGATGCGTTGCTGGAGGTCGGCGGGCTCGACCACCGGCAAGGTCGTTGTCGTGAAATCGTCGATGATGATGAAGCCGTCCTTCGGCGTGGAGTTGTCGGCCTTGATGAGCCGTGTCAGCTCGGGAAACTCGTCGGACGACGTCACCTCGATCAGAATTTCTCCGCCCCGATCGTGAAACATCATCGTCAGGAGATCGTGCGGTAAGACCTTGTTCGCGATCTCGGAGACCCGCGGGAACACCGTGCGGATGTCGAGCACGCCCGAAATCGTCCGCAGTAATTCCACCGAGCTTTCGATGCTGGCCGTGCGCTCGCGCTCGACCGCCGCGTGGCGCGCCGCTTCGGCGAGGCGCTGGTGCGCCAGGCCGACCGCGATGTAACCCGCCAGCCGCTGTACGAGGGTAAGGTCACTTGGCGTGTACGCATCGGGGCGTTTCGAGAACAGCGCAAACACGCCGACGACCTTGTCGTCGATGAGGACCGGCGCGCACACGCCTGAGCGCAGGCCCCGGCTGGGCCCAGGGACCGCGTCCAGCAACCGCGGCTCGATTGGATCTTTGAGGGCGCAGTGCTGGTCGCGGCACAGGAGCTCTGGATTGCCGTCGCCTGTGCTGGCGTACAAGCGGTACTGCGATCCGCCCTCGACTGCGAGCGCGAGGTTCGCTTCGTCGTGTGGCACGATCTGCGAGGCGACCGCACTCAGGTGCTGGAAGACGTCGCGAATATCGAGCGCCCGTGCCAGTGCGGGCAGCAAGGCGTGGAAGGCGTCGAGTTGATAGAGCTCCGTCGTCGCGGGCTCAGCAATCATGGTCGGGCCCATTTCATTGTTTAGACGCGTGTTTTACGCGCGGGATTCAAAATGCAGACATCGATGAGCATTCTGCGCACCCTACGCAATCACCGGGCCGTCGCGCGCCACCCTGTGGCTTTTGCCGGTCTTGTTGCCGCTATTTTGCCGGAATGTCCCATGTGCTCTTGCCGCCAATCAGCTCAGCTACACAGCCCTGGGGGCTCCGCGGGGATTATCGATTTATTTCGGAGCAGTCCAACGACAGCGCTCCGGCATTCTTCGGGCAGGAGACGCGGTACGGCCATCGGGTCTACGGCGCAGTGGTCATCAACGCGGTCAGGTGAGAGGAAATCGCGCGGCCTGGCGATGCGACGTCTACTCGGTTACATCGAACCTATCACGCATTCCGCGAGAACCGCCAGGAGCCAGGAATGTCGTACGCCCGCGACTCACGGCATGAGGCTCTGCAGACGCTGCGGCTCGTCTCCCAGCCACTCCGGATTCTGCGCCGTCCCGTCGAAGATCGACGAGGTCTTGAACGGCTCGAAGTCGCCGCGCGCGGCCGCTGTGGTCGTCTTCGACAGCAGCGCCGTCAATTCCGCATCGCTCAACGGATGGAACGTGCGAGCGGTGTCGCAGGCCTGATCGAGGATCTCCATCGAGTCGACGCCCGTGATCACGACCGACGTGGGCAGGTTCAGCGCGTAGCGAAGGCACTCGATCGCCGAGACGGTCTTCGACTTCAGAATGATGCCGTTGGCCATCGGCTTCATGCCGAGGACGCCAATGCCCTGTTTCACCAGCTCCGGGAGCACAAGCGCGCCGAAGCTGCGGTAGTGCGCGTCCATGACGTTCAACGGCATCTGCACGGTGTCGAACTGGAAGCCGTGTTCGCGTGCGACGTCGAGCATGTGCAGATGGATGTGCGGATCCTTGTGTCCCGTGAAGCCGATATACCGGAGTTTGCCGGCTTGCCGCGCGTCGACCAGCGCGCGATTCGCCCCCTCATCGTCGAAGATACGATGCGGATCGTCGTAGCGGAGGATCTCGTGGTGCTGCACGAGATCGATGCAGTCGGTCTGCAGCCGCTCGAGCGACATGTCGAGCTGTCGCGTCGCCTCGGCGTACGATCGCCCGTCGATCTTCGTCATCAAAAAGATTCTTTGCCGGTAGCCATCCCGCAGAGCCTTGCCCATGCGGGTCTCGCTCGCACCGTCGTTGTAGTCCCAGCAGTTGTCCAGAAAGTTGATGCCACGGTCGATGGCTGTGCGGATGATCCGAAAGCTGAGCGGCTCGTCGACGCGCTCCAGTCCGAGGTGCCAGCCGCCAAGCCCGATCGCGGAGACTTTTTCCCCTGTCCTGCCAAGTGTGCGGTAAGGGATCGCCGGCGTCATGTCACCTCCAGCTGATCCGGATCGACCCGGACCTCATGTCAGTCGCACGGGCGTCCTTGCAAATCGAGCGCCTCGAGAGCGTGTCTGGCGGTTCAGTCACTCAGTCGCCGGGTCCAAAAGGACCCGGCATACGACAAACTACGCACGCCGCGGCTCCGTCAAGAAGGCGATGGCGAGATCGGCTGTAGCGCGAAGGCTTCAGCCGAGCGTTGCGTTGTAGCGCGAAGGCTTCAGCCGAGCGTTGCGTTGTAGCGCGAAGGCTTCAGCCGAGCGTTGCGTTGTAGCGCGAAGGCTTCAGCCGAGCGTTGCTCATGCGTCGTCAGCGGCCGTTGCCGACGAGAAACAATCGGTCCTGCCGCTTCAGGGCCCAGCGTGCCTTGCCGTCGGCGCCGACGATCATGTCTTCCTCCTGCGCCATCCGCACAGGCTGACCGCCCCATTCCGGCACGGGCGTGGTTGCTTGCAATTCGATGGAGAACCACATCGAGGGAATCACCTTGGCTTCTCCGCGATCGGGTACGCCGTCCTGATAGTCCCACAACCCGATGAGCGGACCGGCGCCGTGGCCATTCATGCCGATCGGGTGCGTATACATCGTGCCGTCGATGCCGAGCGCCTTCATCCGCTGCCGCACGGAGGCCAGCACTTCGTTGCCGGTGCGCCCCGGACGCGTCTCCTCCACCGCAATGTCCTGCATCGCGTTCGCGTTGGCGAGAGCCTTTCTGAGGCCGGCTGGCGCATCGGTCTCGCCGGGACGCAGCACGTACGCATCGTGCTGCGTGTCGGTGTTCAGGCGCGCCACGGTGATGCCCACGTCGCAGTGCAGCACGTCACCCGGCTCGATCACAGGGTCCTCGCCAAGCTTCTCACTTGTCACGCCGTGGCGCTGGATCTCGATGCTCGGCTGGAACCAGGTGCCCAGCCCTTGATCATTGGTCCGCTGACGCCACCACCAGACCAGGTCGCTCGTGCGCGTCGTACCCGCCACGATGACTCGCCCAGAGAACATCGTCTGCGTCATCTGCCAGACGAGCGCCGTCATCTTTGCAAAAAACGCTTCCTCCTCTGGCAGCCGCGACGCGATCAGCTCTAGCGGCAGTCCCTCGGCATCTCGAAACCTCGACGTCCACGTCGATCCCAGCGCGGCGCTCATGCCTTGAAGCTCGCCGCTCGAAAGGCCGTCGCTGAACGCAAACGTCGTGGAGCGATCAATCCCTATGACCTTCGGCTTCCGTTCTTCGATCACCTGCTTGAGCGCCTGCCACTGCTCGTCGCCCCAGAGCTCGGCCTGGCGTCCACCCACTGCGGCCACGACCGGCTTCATGGAGCTCCGCGCATCGAACACGCCGCCTTGCGACGTTCCGCCGAGCGCAATGCGCTCCACACATGCGGCGGTCACAGGCGCGTTCGCGGCGGCGCATTTGTCGAAGAACACGTAGATCGTACGGCGCCGCGCGAAGAACGTCTCGGGCGCGACGATCGACGAAAACACCGGGTCCTCGTTGTACTCGCGCATCGGCACCACCCACAGGTCGACGCCGTGCTTGCGCATGAGCGCCGGAAGGAACGTGTCGAGGCGCTTCTTGAGCCACGCCTGCTGCATCGCGGCCTGTTCACGCAGCCCGCCGAACGGGCGGTCCGCCGCCGGCAAGGCCCGCGGTTGGAGACGGGCTTCCCAGGACAACGCGGCGGAAGGCGGCGCGTCCTGAGCGGCGATGACGATGGGGAGCGCCAGCAGCAGCGCGGTGATGGCGGCGCGGCGAGAGCATGGCAGCGGCATCGCAAATCCTTTCGACAAACGGAGGGCCTCAGATCAGTGTGGTTGACGATGATACAAGAATCAATGAAGGCCGCTGGTTGACACGTTCGGCGTCTCTGTTCCGGAAACTGGCTGCCGGCCGGCATCGTCCAAACGTGGACGCGAGGCGGATCGAAAGCTTGGGATGAGCACGTCAGCTCGAGCTTGCGACCGCCTGACCTGCCACCGCCCAGGCCTCGGCGGTTCGCGGACACGACCGGAACTTCTCGAAGGCCCAGCATGTCGAAATCGCGGCAGCTCGTTCGACTAGACAGCGGAACAAGGAATGGGTGTGCACATGTTCATCAGCTTGCGTGTCACATCAACGTCACTACACAATGCGAGGCTCTGGTTTTGAGCCGAAGGAGGCAAGATGGCGAAAGCGAAGAATGCCGTTCCCGAAGGACACTACACAATCACCCCGCAGCTCACGCTCGATGAGGCCGCCAAAGCGATCGACTGGTACAAGAAGGCACTCGGGGCGGAAGAGAAGGGGCGTGCCGTCGGCCCGGATGGCAAGATCATGCACGCCGAACTGCAAATTGGCAATTCCCGCATCATGCTGAACGACGCCATGATGGGCGGCAAGGGCCCCAAGGCGCTCGGCGGATCACCGGCGTCGCTCTGGCTCTATGTGGAGGACTGCGACACGCTGTTCAATCGAGCCGTCGCGGCGGGCGGCGAGATTTATGGCGGCGGGATGGGCAAGATGGCGGACCAGTTCTGGGGCGATCGCTCTGGCACGTTCGACGATCCGTTCGGATACCGATGGACGATCGCGACGCACAAGGAAGATCTGACGCCGGAGGAAATGCAAAAGCGGCAGGCGGAGTGGATGAAGCAGTTCGCGCACAGCTGATCGCGGAACACGGGCCTCGCCGGTACGCACCGGCGAGGCCATCAACGCCTACGTCCCGCGAGCTGTCCAACCAACGTAAGGAGACGATCATGCTGAGCGCCGCACCGATTCGCGCCTACATCCCCGCCTCGAATATCGCTCGGGCGAGAAAATTCTACGAAGGCACCCTCGGACTCGAGCCCACGGAAGAATACGCCGGCGGCGTGCTCTATACGTGCGGAGGCGCCGAGGTCTTCATGTACCAGACGAGCAATGCCGGCACTTCCAAGGCCAGCCAGGCGTTCTGGCAGGTAGACGATGTGGAAGCGGAAGTGGCCGACCTGAAGGCGCGCGGCGTCACATTCGAAGAGTACGCCCTGCCCGGTGTCACGACGAAAAACAGCATCGCGACGGGCGGCGGCGCAAAGGCCGCGTGGTTCAAGGACACGGAAGGAAATATCCTGGCGGTCAGCCAACGCCTCTAGACGCTCGGCTGAAGCCGTCGCGCTACGTCCATAGCGCGCTAAAGTCCTGCGCCACGAGACGCGGGCCATGAATCAGCCGACATACGCCGCTAGCTCGTTGTCGGCATCACGAAGCCTGATGAGACGTCATCCTCATTCGGCCACCGCGTCGTGATGGCCTTCGTCCGCGTATTGAAGGCGATGCCCTCCACTCCGTACATGTGCAGGTCGCCGAACAGTGAATCCTTCCATCCGCCGAACGAGAAGAACGCCATCGGCACTGGAATCGGCACGTTGATACCGACCATCCCGACTTCGATGGTGTCCTCGAAGTGCCTCGCCGCGCCGCCCGAGTTGGTGAAGATGGCGACGCCATTGCCATATGGATTGCGATTGACGAGCGCGATCGCCTCATCCAGCGTGTTGACCCGCAGCACGATCAGCACCGGACCGAAGATCTCGTCGGTGTAAATCGACATGTCGGGTGTGACGTGGTCGAAGAGCGACGGGCCAAGAAAAAACCCGTTTTCGAAGCCTGGAATCGTCAACCCACGGCCATCGACGACGAGCGTGGCGCCGGCGGCGACGCCCGCATCGACATAGCCGCTGACTTTTTCGCGATGGGCGCGCGTAACCAGCGGACCCATATCCATCCCCGGGGCCGTTCCGGGGCCAATCTTCAGCGCTCGCGCCTTGTCGGCGAGCTTGGGGACCAGCGCGTCTGCCGCGCTTCCCACCGCGACGACCGCCGAGATCGCCATGCACCGCTCGCCGGCCGATCCGTAACCCGCACCAATCAGCGCATCAGCGGCGAAGTCGAGATCCGCATCAGGCAACACAACCGCGTGATTCTTCGCGCCCCCGAGCGCCTGCACCCGTTTGCCGTTGGCCGCCGCCGTCGCGTAGATGTACTTCGCAATCGGTGTGGAACCGACGAAGGAGACGGCTTTGATTGCCGGGTGATGCAGCAGCGCGTCCACCGCCTCTTTGTCGCCGTGCACGACGTTCAGGACGCCGTCGGGCAGACCGGCTTCCTTGAGGAGCGCCGCCATCATCACAGAGGCTGATGGATCCTTCTCGGACGGCTTCAGCACGAATGTATTGCCGCACGCCAGCGCGATGGGAAACATCCACAACGGGACCATCGCCGGAAAATTAAATGGCGTAATGCCCGCGCACACGCCGAGCGGCTGCAGGCGCGAGTACGCGTCCACACCGCGGCCGACCGATCCGGCATGCTCCCCCTTCAGCAGATGCGGCGCGCCGGCGGCGAACTCGATGACCTCGATGCCTCGCTGCACCGACCCCATCGCGTCGAGAAACACTTTTCCATGTTCCTCGCTGACGATCGTCGCGATCTCCTGCTGATGCTGCTCCATGAGCTCGCGGAACCGGACCAGAATGCGCGCCCGGCGTAGCGGCGAGGTCGCCCGCCACGCGGGGAACGCGGCGTCCGCGGCCTTCACGGCCGCGTCGACATCTTCGGCGTTGGCAAAGGGCACCGACCGTACCGCCGCTCCTGTTGCCGCGTTCGTGACGACGCCCTGCCGGGTGCTGCGTGACGTCGCCCGCTGGCCGTTGATCCACAAGGGGACCGTTTCAATCGAGGCTGGCGCCTGATTCGCGCTCGTAACCGTCGTAGGCATCGTGTTGTCCTTCGCCCATTGTAACTGGCATAAGCGCGCTTCGAACCTGATTGCTGTCCTATAATCCGCCGATGAAGATGACCCGCCGAGATGCCGTCGCGTCGTTCGCGCTCTTCGCCGAGCTCATCGCGTCAGGTCGTCACGCTGACGCGCAAACGCAAACCACTTCGTCTGCGCCGCCGGCCCCACGTCCGCCGGTCTTCACACACGACCTCCCCAATGTGACGATGGACGGCTGGGAAGTGACGGTCAGCCATGTCGACTACCCGCCAGGACGTGTGGGGGCCGTGCATCACCACGCCGGCTTCGTGCTCGCGTACGTCCTCGAGGGCGCCGTCGTCACGAAGATCTCCGGCCAGGGAGAAGAGAAGACATACACGGTCGGACAGATGTTCTACGAGCCGCCCGGCGCAACCCATGAGGTCTCGAGGAATGCGAGCCAGACGGAGGCCGCGAAGCTGCTCGCGATGATTTTCGCGAAGAAGGGCGAGACCCTAACGAGGCCAGGGCCCGCTCGAGGCCGCGGCGGCGCATAGACCGCCGAGCGTTCGCGCGACAGCCGACCGCCTTATTTGTTCGCGGCGCGGATCCGCGTCGTGAACTGATCGATGTACTGCTGCAGACCCTTGAGAACCCCCTCGGCATGTGCGGCAGGCGCACCGCCCGCGATGCCGCCCTGGTGGAGCAACGCCACTTGCACCAGCACCGGGCTTTCCTGATACGTGAGCTTCGTGGTCGTGTGCGTGTAAAGCGACGCATCGTACCTCGACACGCAGAGTCCGCTCGGCAGTCGAGTGGTGATCACGTCGACGTAGAGGTACGTGTCCTCATCGGAGTTCCGGAGGATCTTGAACCCGGCATCCGACAGGATCTTCGACGCTGCCGTTTCAAGCGTCTCCTGACTCAATCCGCACGCGGTCGCTTGCGAGCTCAGCGCCTCCACGACGACGCCGAGCGTCGACAGTCCTTTGAGCTCCGCGTCGGGCTTCTGGTTGAAAGGTTGAGGCTGTGCACGATCGCCTGACGGGCGCGCCGCGAGCGGCACGTCCGAGGGTGAACCGCTCGGTGCCGGAGACGATGCGGCGGGCGCAAGAGATCCAGCGGCGCCGGCGGGTTCGTAGATTCGCCGCACCTCGTCGCCGGCGCCATGCTCGAGGAACTTCACGTCGACGACCAGCTGCGGCGGATTGGCGGTCGTCGAATAGGTGTAGCGCAGCTGGCGTCCCTCCTCCACCGTGTAGAGGATCACCAGGGCGCCGGCCTCCCACTTCGCCGTGGTGACAAGCGGCACCTCGCCAAGGTGAAGCACGTCCTCCCTGCCGTCGGGATGAAACGTGCGGCCTTGTCCTTTGTCGTCTGTAATCGTGATTGCCGACGGCGCGTCGGCGATCGTCAGCGACCCGGGCGGATTGCGGACCTCGGCGGTGAGCTGCCGCATTCGGGTGGCGTCCTCCGCACTCTCTGGACGCAGCGGAAAGGCGCCGGCCGTCGCGCCTCCTCCACTCGAGCCGCGCCGACGGCCACCGCCGGTCGTCGTCGCCTGGCCGCCCGTTCCGCCTGCGCCGCTCGTCATCCAGTCGGCGCCGAATCCAACCTCGCGAGGCGACTGACTCAGCGCACGATTGAGCGTCCACCGCCCCGCGAGGCTCGACGTCTCCTGCGCCAACACCGGTGCGCGACCGGACATCCCAACGGCCATCGCCACGAAAATGGCCGCAACGCTCGACCGCGTCATACACGCTCCCTCATCGGTACGGTACCACAAGGGCGTTTGGGAACGATGAAGGCCCTTGCCTCCGCGGGCCGCCTCTCGTAAGCTGCACCGCACATTCCCATGGCTGATGCGCGCACGCGCCGCGAGTGGCTGAGAGACGTCGGCGCCGCGGGCGCCGCCTCGCTGCTCTCGCGCGCGACCGGGGAAGCGCAAACGACTCCGCCGCCGCAAGCGATCCGCCAGCCGAACGGGACGATCCTGCCGTTCACCTCCACGAGCGACGTCGTCATCCCGCCGCGCGGCCGATCGTTTCAGAAGTTCAGCTTCGACTTCCCCGAAGCGTCGGTCGCTTTCGAGGGTTTCGCGTTCGGCTTTCGCATCTTCACCGATGAGAACGTCTACACGATCGATCGCGATCGATCGTCGGCTGCAGTGTCGCCAGGCCGCGTGGATCTCACGTGCACGCAGTTTGTCTGGGCCGGCGGCCAGCAGCAGGCGCCCGGGCGCTTGTCGGCGCAAATCGTCGCGCGCGGCGACCTGATCGACTGCGACGTCACCGCGCAGATGGACCGGCCGATCACGGCGATCGCGCTCGTCGTCCGCGGCGTGCCGCGCGGACGCCTCTCGGCCTGCGGCGCGCCGTTCATCGATCCGAAAGACGACGAAATTCTTTTCGGTTATCCGTTCTCGGGAGGCGATCTCTTCGGTCCGCAGGGCAACGGCGGCCTGACGACGCCGCTGGTGCTCGTGCAGGCGGCCAGCGGCGGCGTGCTCGCGCTGTCGGCGCTCGACGATCGCGTGCGCACGAAGCGGTTCTACTTTCAACCCGGCGACACCGGTTACCGCGTCGAATGCCTCGTCGAAGCGGAAGGATGGCTGCCGTCGCACACGCTCCGCGCGCCGACGTGGCGGATCACGACCAACACGACGATCGCGGCCGCGGCCGACGCGCACTACACCCACGTCGCGCGTGCCTTCAACGTACCCGCGTGGAACGCCCGAGCGGACGTGCCTGCGTGGCTGCGTCAGACCGCCCTTGTCGTCACGCTGCACGGCATGCACTACACCGGCTACGTGTTCAACGACTACGCAAAGATGCTGACGGCGCTGCGATGGATCGCCACCCGCATTCCGGGCGAGCGCGTGCTGGTCCTGATGGCGGCGTGGGATGGCCGCTACTACTGGGACTACCCCGTCTACCAGGCGTCAGACCGCATGGGCGGCGAGACCGGATTTCGTGCGCTCATCCACGAGGCGCAGGCGCTCGGGTTCAAGATGATGCCGATGTTCGGCGCGAACGCCGCGAACCGGCGTCAGCCGGCGTTCTCGCGCGTCGCCGAGGCGTTCACGGCGAAGGTCGATGGCGACCGCTTCGATCTGAACTGGGTCGACTGGAACAACGACCGCCACCAGGACGGCTGGCTGTCGTACATGAACCTCGGCGTCGCGACGTGGCGCACGTGGCTCGGCGATCGCATCGCCGACGTCATCGACCGCTACGGCGTCGACGCCTACTTCCTCGACATCGTCGGCGGCTGGGTGAACAACCCGACGGCCGACATGCACGAGGGGACGCGCCGCCTCGTCGCGGAGTTGCGCCGCCGCTTTCCTCAGACGGTGCCCGTCGGCGAGATGCACTACGACGCGCTGCTAGAGGTGATCCCGCTCTATCACTCGTTCGGCCAGACGCTGGTCGCCGATATCGTGCAGCGCCACGCGCGGTTCTTCCAGCATCTCAGCCACCCGGCGCCGGGCCGCGGCAGCACCGGCGTGCACGAAGCCGGATTCGGCCGGTGGAATCCGCAGACGCTCTCCCTGAGCGACACGGCGATTCCGACGCTGAACGTGGTCGACGATACCCTGGCGACGTATCGGCCCGAGATGGACGCCGTCATCCAGGAAGCGAAGCGACGCGCCGGCCTCTAGAATCTCGAATCGCCCCGGCAAGCGACCAGCCGATTCATCACAGCAACAAGAACGCCGCGCATGCTGAGACAGCAAAGTGAGTTCTTCGTGGTCTTCCTGTTCTTCGTGGTTCCGTGACAAACGTCCGGACTCGAGTCTCCCTGGCTCACTGCTTCTCCAACACCTTCCAGCTCTTCACGTATTCATCGACGTTGGCGGCGGTGACGATGTCGACGCCAGAGTCGATGATCGGCGAGGGCGGCATGCGTCCCGCCTTGATGTCGGCGAGCAAACGGACCGACTCGCTGCCCCACCCGAAATATTTCTGTCCGAGCAGCACGTGCACCTTGCCCGCCTTGAGCAAATCCGGCGCCGGTGGAATCGTGTCGAAAGAGATCACCTTCGTGTGCGCCGGCAGGCTCGCGAGAGCGTTGCGCGTGAACACCGGCCACCCGCCGACCGAAATCCACGCGGCGAGATCGGGATACCGATTCGTGCCGGTCGCGATAATCTCCGCGCAGTGAACCGGGTCCTCCTTGATGTCGTAGACCTCGACGATCTGGATGCCCTTCGCGCGGGCCAGCACCTCCTTTACGCCGTCGAGGCGCCGCTGCAGGTTCGTGGCGCCGACGCTCGTGATGATCGCCACCTGGCCCTTGCCACCCAGCAGCGTCACGGCTTGTTCCGCCATGATGCGTCCGCTCGCCAGATCATCGACGCCGTAGAACGCGAGGCGCTTCGATTTCGGCGCGTCCGAGTCCCACGTCACCACCGGAATGCCCGCGGCCACCGCGCGATCGATTGTGGAGGTGAGAAAGTCGCCGTTCAGCGCCGAGATCGCGATGCCATCAACGCCTTGCGTGATGAACGACTCGAGAATCTCCTTCTGACGCAACTGATCCGCGCTGTCGGGCGCGCGCCAGATCACATCGACATTGCCCAGCGCCGCCGCCTCCCGCTCGGCGCCGATCTTCGCGTAGTTGAACACCGGAATGTCGAGCGACTTCGGTATCACGGCGAAGCGCAGGCGAGCTCCGGCCGGATGCGCGAGCTCTCCGGTCCGGCCGCAGCCGATCGCCGCCGCTGCCGCCATCGCGGCGGCGATGAACATCACTCGTGTCTGTGACATGACGACTCCATGGCAGGACTAAAGTCCTGCGCTACGACCATGGCAGGAGTAAAGTCCTGCGCTACGACCATGGCAAGAGTAAAGTCCTGCGCTACGAACCATGGCAAGAGTAAAGTCCTGCGCTACGAACCATGGCAGGAGTAAAGTCCTGCGCTGCGAACCATGGCAAGACGACAGGCCTGGGCTACGCAATGCGCGTCGCGCGCCGCTGCAGCACCTGATCCATCACGACGATCACGATCACGACGAGGCCGACGATCAGGCGATCGTAGAAGGTCGCCCCTGGAATCTGAGGCAAGGCGTTCCGGAGCACGCCGAAAATCAGCGCGCCCAACACCGCCCCGACGACCGATCCGCGCCCGCCGGACAGACTCGCGCCGCCCACAACCGCCGACGCGATGATGTCGAGCTCGTAGCCGGTCGCCAGATCCGCCTTTCCTTGCCCCTGGACGACGGCCAGCGCCACGCCGGAGAGCGCGGCCAGCAGCCCCGCAATGACGTAGACGGAACTCTGCACCATCGCCATCGAGACGCCCGCAAAACGCGCTGCGATCGGGTTGCCGCCGATCGCGAAAATCGCCCGGCCCCACTGCAGGCGCGTGACAAGGATCTGGAAAATCATCGCGAGGCCGACCATCAACAGCGGTGCGATGAAGTCGAGCGGCACGCCCGCAGGCGCCCAGCCCGGCGGCAGCGCGCCCGACACGTCGAAGTACCGTCCTTCGGTGATGATGAACGCCGCCCCGCGCGCGATGCCCATGACGCCGAGCGTCGCGATGAACGGCGGCAGCCCCACGGCGACGATCAGCAGGGCGCTCAGCGATCCGGCGGCGAGTCCGGCCAACAACGCCGCCGCGATGCTGCTGCTCAGCGTCCAGTGCGCATCGACGAACAGCACACCGGTCACGACGCCGGCCAGCGCGATCACCGCGCCTGGCGCCAGGTCGATGCCGCCGGAAATGATCACGATTGCCGCACCGATCGCCGCGATGCCGTAAATCGACGAGTACTTGAGAATGAGCACCGCGTTCGACGCGTTCAGGAACGGATGCGAGCGTCCGCCATGCGGCCAGAGGTACCAGGTGAAGAACGCCAGCTCCAGGACGAGAATCGCCAGCGTGCTCATCTCGCGGGTCCGCCACAGTCCCTTCACGCCGCCTCTCCCGGCGCGGCCGTCGCCAGGCGCATGACCGACTCTTCGTCCGCGTCCGCCGCGTTCAGCTCGCCGCGAATGCGCCCTTCGCGCATCACCAGAATGCGATCGACCAGCGCGAGAATCTCCGGCAGATCGCTCGACGCCACCAGGCAGGCGGCGCCGCCCGCGGCGGCCTCGCGCACGATGCTGTGGATGTCGAACTTTGCCGCGACGTCCACGCCCTTGGTCGGCTCATCGAGCAGCAGTACGCGCGGCTGCAGCGCGAGCCACTTGGCGGCCACAAGCTTCTGCTGGTTCCCGCCGCTCAGCGTCTCGGGCGCGGCGTCGATCGACTCGGCCTTGATCCGCCACCGGCGGAGGAGCGCCTCGGCGCCGCCGCGCTCCCTGCCGCTGATGAACAGGGCGCCGCGCGCCTCCGCAGCGGGCAGCGCGAGATTGTGCCGCACCGACAGGTTGAAGCACAGGCCCTGGCGCTGCCGATCCTCAGGCACCAGGACGACGCCGGCGCGCGCAGCCTCGCGCGGCGATCGAAACCGCACAAGAGCGCCGCCAATGGCGATACGCCCGCGATCGGCGTGCGCCAATCCGACGAGGGTCTCGAGCAGCTCGCTCCGACCGGATCCGACGAGGCCAAACAGTCCGACGATTTCGCCAGCCGCAACGGACAGTGACACCGCGTCGAAAGAGGGCCGGCGGCTCAGGCCTTCCACCTCCAGCAGCGGCGCAGCGGCCCTCGTCGTCTGCCGCGCCGCGCGCGCCGGGATCGTTCGGCCGACCATCGCCTGCACGACATCGTCGCTGGTCACCGCGTCCCGCGCGACGGTGCAGACCAGGCGGCCGTCGCGCAGCACCGTGATGCGATCGCACGCGCGAAACACTTCCGGGAGGCGATGAGAGACGTAAATCACGGTGACGCCGCCGCGGCGCAGATCGTCCAGAATGCGGAACAGGTGATCGCTCTCGCCCGTCGTCAGCGCCGTTGTTGGCTCGTCGAGCGCGAGCGTGTGGCAGTCGACCGCGAGCGCCCGCGCGATCTGCAGCAACTGTCGATGGGCGACTGAGAGCGTTTCGACCGGCGCCTCCGGAGCCACCGCGACGCCGAGACGCGCCAACAGCGCGCGTGCCCGATCGTGCATCGCCGAATTCCGCAGCCATCCAAAGCGGCCGGTCAGCTCGCGGCCGGCGAAGATGTTCGCCGCCACTGAAAGATTGGGAAATGCCTGCATCTCCTGATGCACGAGGCCGACGCCCCGCGACAGCGTATCGCGCGGATCGGCGAGGACGATCGGCTCGCCGGCGATCACCAGTTGGCCTCGATCAGGACGGATCGTGCCAGCGAGGATCTTCAGCAGCGTCGACTTTCCCGCACCGTTCTCCCCCACGATCGCGTGCGCCTCGCCGTCGGCAATCGACACGCTGACGTCGCGCAGCGCGGCCACCGCACCGAACGACTTGTCGATGTGCTGGAATTCGACGGCTGCCACGATCAGCCTTGGTAGCGGCGCGGCGGACGACCGGACACGCCGGGCCGGAGGCGGAACAACCCGCCGGCTCCCGGCTGCTGTGCGCGATCGGCCGCCGACAGTCGAATGGCCGCCGTCGTGATGTAGAGATCGCCGAGATCGGCGCCTCCAAACGTGCACGATGTCGGATACGTGGTGGGCATTCTGACGATGGTGTCGAGAGAGCCGTCAGGCGCGTAACGGTGCAACGCTCCACCGCCCCAGAGCGCGACCCACACGTACCCGTCGGCGTCGAGCGTGAGGCCGTCCGGTGCACCGAGATCGGCCGGTATGTGTACGAAGGGTCGACGGTTCGCGATTGCGCCGGCGTCCGCGTCGAAATCGAAGCGATCGATCCGCTGCGAGGGGCTGTCGATGAAATACATCACCCGCCCGTCGGCGGTCCAATCGAGTCCGTTTGACACGGTGACGCCGGTCAGCATCGTGCGCACGCGTCCGTCGACGCCGAGGCAATAGAGCGTGCCGGCGCCGGCGTGCTCGTCGAGCGCCATCGTGCCCGCCCAGAACCTTCCCTGCGGATCGCATTTGCCGTCGTTCATCCGTTGATCGGGACGATCGGCCTCGACATCGGCGATGGAAGTGACCATGCCGCTAGCCAGATCGAGCCGCGCGAAGCCGTTTCGGACGGCGAGGAGGAGATCCCCGGCGTCGGTCAGCGCGACCGCGCCGACCGACTGGCCGATTTCGTACGTCCGCTGACCGCCCGTTTCGGGATCGAACCGATAGACGTGTCCGCGCAGGACATCAACGAAATACAAGCAGGGCGCCGCGGGATCCCACACTGGCCCTTCGCCGAGCTCCGCTCGTAAATCGAGCACAGGCTCGACGTCCTGAAGCGAGAGGTTCATGACGCGCCGAATCCTCGTCGCTCCCATCCCTCCTCGAACAAGCGGATGCGCCCGCCCGTGCGCGGGTGCTGCGCGCAGCGCTCGTGATTCAGCCGCAGCCCGAGGCCCGGCCGCTCGGGGGCGGCAAAACATCCGTCGGCCGGATCGACCAGGGGCGGCGCGTCGACCAGCTCCTGCACCCAGGGATCCGCGAAGTCGTTGAAGTGCTCGAGCACTTTGTAATTCGGCGTCGACACGGCGAAATGGACGTTGGCCATCGTACCCACTGGGCCGCAGACGTTGTGCGGCGCGAGGAGGAGCGAGTACGCGTCGACCCATCCGGCGAGCCGCTTCATCGCGAGCAGGCCGCCGAAGTGCGTGAGGTCGACCTGGACGACATCGATCAGGCCCTGTTCGATGAACGGCCGGATGTCTTCCGGTGTGTGCGCGCGCTCGCCGGCCGCGATCGCCAGCCGCGTCGCCTGACGCACTCGCGCCAGCGGCACAGGATTCTCCGGCGCGACCGGCTCTTCAATCCACTCTGGATCATAGGGCTCGAGCAGCGCCGCCATCCGCGTCGCCGCCGACGCGGTGAAGCGTCCGTGCATCTCGACGAGAATCTGCACGTCCGCGCCCACCGCCTCGCGCACGGCGGCGACGATGGCAATGGCGCGCTGGCGATCGCGTGAGGCGATCTCCGCGCTGGCCGCACCGAAGGGATCCAGCTTCAGCGCGCGATAACCGCGCGCGACGACCTTGCGCGCGAGCGCCGCGATGGCGCCCGGATCGCGATCTGTCTGGTACCAGCCGTTGGCGTATGCGGGCACGCGGCTGCGAAAGCGGCCGCCAAGCAGCATCCAGACCGGCACGCCAAGCGCCTGCCCCATGATGTCCCAGCACGCGATCTCAAACGCCGCCAGGGCCGACTGCGAAATCTCTTCCGGCCGCCCGAACTCCGCGCGCACGATGTTCCACGTCAGGCGCTCGAGATCGAAGGGGTCGGCGCCGAGCACGTAACGCGGCGCCAGCTCCTCGATGCGGGCGACGAGCGTGCTCGTCTTGTTGACCATGCGCGTTTCGGACACGCCGACGAGGCCGGAGTCTGTGGCCAGCTCGAGGAACACGAGCTCGCGCCACGGCGTGCCGACCACCACCGTGCGCGCGGCGACAATCTTCATCGGCGACGGGCTCATGCGCCCACCGGCATCGGCGAGGCGACGGCGTCCGGCATGTACCGCGCGAGAAGCGCAAGGCCGATGGAGGCGCGGCGCACGCGCTCACGCGCGAGCGCGACGACGGTCGACTCGATGTGGAGTCCGCTTGGATACAGACCAGGGGCGTTGCGCACGCCGAACTTCAGATAGATGGGCGCGGCCACGCGCACGAGCTCGGGGATGTCGTAGTGGCGCACGGTGCCGCCGAAGTCGTCTGGCGCTTCGACGTAGAAGTCGATGGGAGCGTCGATCGCCTGGCGAATGGCGGCAATCTGCGACAGCGCCAGATCCACGGGCAGATTGATGGAGGTCGCACCGAGGTCCTCGAGAACGCGCGCGCTCGCTGGATTCGCCGGCGCCAGCGTCACCGACACCTTCAGCACGAAGTCCGGCGGCAGATCGCCCGCCTTCTTCATCTGCCCGAGCACCATCAGTTGTCCGATGTCCGCCACGAGAACGGATCGAATGCCGAGCGACAACCCGTGCTCGACGTCGCGAAGGCCGTACACGAGCTGGTCCGTGCCGCGCAGCGCCGATCCGATCACCCGTCCGCCGGAGGACTGGGCCTGGACGCCGATGTCCCAGTTGGCGCGGGGTCCGACGAACAGACAGACCTCGACTCCATGCCGGCGCCCCAACGCCACCATCTGCCGGATCTCGTCGTCGGTTTGCAGCATCACGCCGCTGCCCTGGCTGACGCGGTGCACCGAGACCGATCGCGCGCGCGCGTCGGCGATCACGGCGGCCATGGCGGCGGGCCCTTCGCAGGACGGAATTTCGACGCGGTATTGTCCGCCGTCGGCAAACCTCTTCGTCGAGGTGGGCCGCTCGTCCCCATCGCGGACCGGCAGCCTCAAGCTTTCCAGAATGTGATCGGTCGAACGCATTGATGAATCCTCACGTCGCGAACTTGATGCCGAGACCGCTGTCGACGGAAATGGACGCGCCGGTGATCGCCGACGCTTCGTCGGACGCCACAAACGCCACGACGTTCGCAATCTCCGCCGGCACGGCCATCCTCCCCATCGGGTGGACTGCCAGGACCGCGCGCTCCGCGCCCGCCGGATCCGGCTGCAGCGCGAACCACTCGTCGATGAGCCGTGTGCGCGTCCAGCCAGGCAGCACGGCGTTCACGCGAATGCCCTGCGGCCCGTAGTCGAGCGCAAGGCTGCGGGTGAGGCCGACCAGCCCCGACTTCGCCGCCGCATACGGAAACATTCCGGCGATCGTCAGATTCGCATGAATCGACGCGATGTTGACGATCGAGCCGCCGCCGGCTTGGGTCATCCGCGGCAGCGCGTGCTTGGCGCACAGCCACGCGCCTTTCAGATCCACCGCGAACGTCCGATCCCACTCCGCCTCGGTCATCGTCGTCGCGTCGAAGTACGCATTGATGCCGGCGTTGTTGACGAGCACGTCCACGCCACCCTGCCACGAGACCGCTTCCTCGACGACGCGCCGCACGTCGGCTTCGACGGTGACGTCCGCGCAGACGGAACTCGACTTTCGCGCCGTCCGCCGCCAGCGCACGCGCGGTCTCGCGGCCGACCGCGTCATCGAGATCGACAAGCGTGACCGACGCGCCTTCGGCGGAGAACTTCTCGACGATCGCCCTGCCGATCCCGCGCGCGCCGCCCGTGACGATGGTCCGTTTGCCTGACAGACGCCCCATTTTTTCGCCACCCACTGACCCGAACAGAGCATGCGTGCGTGTCGTTCGGGATACGATACGGCCCTCGAACACTTCCCCGGAGGCGTGATGATACCGCGTCGTCGCCAAAGTGCACTGGTCGTCGCCTTGTCGGCAACAATTGTCGCGTGCCACTCCACGTCGGAGCGTGCGGGCGCGCCGCGGCCAGTCTTCGGCCATATGCCCGGGGGCGCGGCTGTTGAGGTCTTCGCGCTGACGAACCACAACGGCCTCGAGGTGCGGACGATTCCGTACGGAGCGGCCATCGTATCGATCCGTGTACCTGACCGGGACGGCCGCCTCGGCGACGTCGTCCTCGGCTTCAACTCACTCGACGGGTATCTCACGCCGCCGCCGTACTTTGGCGCAGTCGTGGGCCGGTACGGCAACCGCATCGCCGCCGGGCGTTTCACGCTCGATGGTCACGCGTACCAACTGGCCACCAACAACGGACCAAATCATCTGCACGGCGGCAACAAGGGTTTCGACAAGGTGCTCTGGCAGGCAGAGCCGTTCGAACGCGACGGCAACGCGGGCGTCCGCTACAACTACACAAGCGTGGACGGCGAGGAGGGATACCCGGGAACGCTGCATGCGCAGGTGTCCTACACGCTCACGTCCGCCAACGAGCTGATGATCGACTACGAAGCAACGGCCGACGCCGCCACGCCGGTGAATCTCACCCAGCACAGTTATTTCAATCTCAGCGGCGAAGGCAGCGGCAGCATTCTCGCGCACGAGCTCACGATCGACGCCGATCGCTTTACGCCGGTCGACGCGACGCAGATTCCCACGGGAGAATTGGCGCGAGTCGATGGCACGCCCTTCGACTTCCGCACGCCGACCGCCATCGGCGCCCGGATCGACGCCGACGATGCGCAACTCCGTACCGGGAAGGGGTACGACCACAACTGGGTGCTGAACGCCGGCGGGAGCGCCACGCTGCACCATGCGGCGCGGCTCGTCGACCCGCACACGGGGCGCACGCTGGACGTATCGACGACCGAGCCGGGGCTGCAGTTCTATTCCGGTAATTTTCTGGACGGCACGCTGATCGGCAAATCGGGCCGCGCGTACGCGGCGCGCGCCGCTCTTTGCCTCGAAACGCAGCACTTCCCGGACTCGCCCAACCATCCGACTTTTCCGTCGACGATTCTGAAGCCGGGCCAGCGGCTTCAATCGAAAACGGTGTGGACGTTCGGCGTCAGCCGGTAGCGTCCGCAGCCGAAAGGACTCGAAGTGATCTCGCGTAGAGACCTGTTGAAGCAGGCGACGTCGTTGTGGACCAGCGCGCTCGTGGCGCCGAATGCGCTGCGCGGGACGAGCGCATCATTCCAGCAGACCGGCATTCGCGTGGCGGAACGCGACGTCCAGATCACTATCACGGCGGTCACGCTATTGACGATGCGCATCAGCGTGACGCCGGTCGGCGGTGGCAGCGCGTCGATTCCCGCAGACGGCGCGCTCGCCGAGCGCTCCTGGCCGACGCCCGCGGCGCGGGTCGCCGGCGTGCCACCGGTGCGGCCGGTGCGCGTCGGGAATTCGGTCGTGCGCGTGACATCGGCCGGCGCCGACCATGCGCCGATCCACATCCGGGTTTCCGCCGCCGACGGCCGTGAAGTACAGCAACTGACGATTGACGGCACGACGGGCGCGGTCACCTTTCCCATCAGCGGCCCGCTGCTCGGGCTCGGCGAAGGCGGTCCACAGTTCGATCGACGCGGATCGATCGATCGCATGCGGAGCGGACAGGGCGGGTATCAGCTCCGCACGCACGGGGGCCGCGTGCCGATTCCGTGGCTGATCGGCACGTCGGGTTGGGCGTTGCTTTTCCATCAGCCGCTCGGCACGTTCGATTTCACGACCGCCACTGGACGCTTCGATCCGGCGAGCGCCTCCGCCGCGCTCCCGCTCGACATCTTTGTGGTCAACGCGCACGACCCGGTAGCGATCATGGGCGAGTACGCCAAGCTGACCGGCTTTCCAGCGATGCCGCCGCTCTGGTCGCTCGGCTACCAGCAATCGCACCGGACGCTCGCCAGCCGTGAAGAGATCATGCAGGAGGCCAAAGCCTTCCGCGAGAAGAAGCTGCCATGCGACACCTTGATTTATCTCGGCACCGGCTTCTGCCCTTCCGGATGGAACACCGACAACGGCGAGTTCACGTTCAACGCAAAAGTCTTCCCCGATCCGGCGAAGATGATCCAGGAGCTGCATGATGAGCACTTCAAAGTGGCGCTGCACGTCGTGCTCGAAGGCCATCGCCTAACGGGCACGATCGACGACCCGTGCACCGCCGCTCCGCTCCCGAGCGGCCGCACGCCGGACGGCCGCTGGCCGGACGATCGCCAGGTCAGTTGCTACTGGCCAGCTCACAAGCCGCTCTTCGACGTCGGCGTCGACGGCTGGTGGCCCGATCAAGGCGACGGCCTCGACGCAGCGTCGCGCCTCGCGCGGATCCGGATGTATTGGGACGGCTGCCGCAAGGAGCGCCCCAACGAGCGGCCGTACGTCCTGCATCGCAACGGCCAGGCCGGCATGCAGCGCTACGGCGCCTTTCTCTGGTCGGGCGACGTGTACTCGACGTGGGAGACGCTGAAGACGCACGTGCCGGTGGCCATCAACATCGGCCTGACCGGCGTGCCGATGTGGGGCACAGACATCGGTGGCTTCGTGCCGACCAAGGAACTGACCGGAGAGCTGTACGTCCGATGGTTTCAATTTGCCGCGTTTTGTCCGCTGTTCCGCGCGCACGGACGGACGTGGAAGCTGCGCCTGCCCTGGGGGTGGAACACCGGCGATCTTGCGCCGGACGAAATCTCGACCTACACCGGCGGCGCCGCAAACCCGGATCCGAGCGAGTTGCACAACGCGGCAGTCGAGCCGATCTGCCGCCAGTATCTCGAGCTGCGGTATCAACTGATGCCGTACCTTTACTCCGCCGTCCGCGAGGCGCACGACACCGGTGTGCCGATCATCCGCGCGCTGTGGCTGCACTATCCGGACGATCGCGTCGCCGTCGAGCGCGGCGACGAGTACTTGTGGGGCCGCGACATCCTGGTCGCGCCCGTCACGGAAAAAGGCGCCGGGGCGCGCGCCGTGTATCTGCCGCACGGACGGTGGTACGACTTCTGGCAGAGCGTCCCGCTCGAAGGCGGCCGCGAGATCCAGCGCGAGGTCGATCTCGCCACGATGCCGCTCTACGTGCGCGGCGGCGCGATCCTGCCGCTGGGGCCGGTCAAGCAGTACACAGGCGAGCAGGTCGATGCACCGCTGACGGTGCAGATCTATCCTGGCGCGGACGGCCGCTTCACGCTGTACGACGATGACGGGGAGAGCTTCAACTACGAGCGAGGCGATTGGATGGGAGTGGAGATGCGGTGGAGCGATCGCGATCGGCGCCTCGCGCTGCAACTGGCCCCTGGCTCGCGGATGCGTCCGCCATCGCGCCGTCTTCGCGTGCGCGTCATCGGCACGCCGACCACACGCGATGTCATGTTCTCGGGCGCACCGATCGAGGTGCGGCTGTGAAGTCGGGCAGGTCTAAAGACCTGCGCTACACCTATTCTGCCAGTCTCGCAGATCTGCGCTATGTGGGTCCGTCGCGGTCCAGAGACCAGCGCAGTCTCTTGCGGCAATGCGTCGCGCTGTGGGGGGTGGTGGCATTCGCGGCGATGGCCCTGCCCGCTCGGGCCGATACGTACCCGCGCCAGCCCGGTGTCGACGCCTCGCACTACGTCTTTCGCCTGGAGCTCTCCGACGCGAAGCCCGACATCATCGGCGAAGCGACCGTCGACCTGCGCTTCACGCAGGATGGTGTCACCAGCGTCGCCTTGGACCTCGCGTCGGCGGCCGACGGGAAAGGGATGACGGTGACGACCGTCACGAGCGGCGGACAGGCCGTGCGTTACCGTCACCAGAACAACGTGCTGACACTCCAATTGCCGGCGCCGGCGAAAGCCGGACAGCACATGCTGTTCACCATCGCGTATCACGGCACGCCGGCCAACGGGCTGCGTCTCATCCCCAACAAGTACGGCGAGTGGAGCGCCTTCAGCGAGAACTGGCCGAACCGCGCGCGCGAATGGCTCCCGATGATCGACCATCCGTACGACAAAGCCACCAGCGAGTTCATCGTCACGACCGAAGCGAAGTATCATGTGGTCGCAAACGGCCTTCTCCTGGAGAGCACCGACCTCGGCGACGGACGCCGCCGCACACATTGGAAGCAGTCAGTGCCGATCGCGTCGTGGCTGAACGCGATCGGCGTCGAGCAGTTTGACGTGCACCACGCCGGCGACGTCAAAGGCGTCGAGCTGCAGACGTGGGTGGCGCACCAGGACGCCGACGCCGGGCGCATCTATTTCGAGGGCCCCGCGCGCCGCGCCTTCGAGTTCTACGTCGAGCACATCGGCCCGTACTCGTACCAGAAGCTCGCCAACGTCGCGGCGGCCGGCATCAACGGCGGCACCGAGCATGCCAGCGCAATCTTCTACGGCGAGCGCGCCGTCAAAGCCGCGCCAGCGACGAATCTCGTCGCGCATGAGGTCGCACACCAATGGTTCGGCGATGCCGTCACCGAATCTGACTGGGACGATGTGTGGCTGAGCGAGGGCTTCGCGACGTATTTCACCCTGCTCTTCACAGAACACGACGCGGGACGGGACGCCTTCGTGGACGGCCTCAAGGCCAGCGCCGCGCGCGCGATTGCCACCGAGAAATCGCTACCTGGCATCAGTGTGATTCACAACAACCTGGCCGACATGAGTAAGGTGCTGAACCAGCTCGTGTACCAGAAGGGCGGCTGGGTCCTCCACATGCTCCGGGGCGTGATCGGCACGGAGACGTTCTGGTCTGGCATCCGGGAGTACTATCGCGAGTACCGCGATGCCAATGCCTCGACCGCAGACTTCCGCCGCGTCATGGAGTCGGCGTCCGGGCAGGACCTCTCGTGGTTCTTCAGCGAATGGCTCACGCGGCCGACGTCGCCGTCATTCGACGGAGGGTGGCGCTACGACGCCGCGCGCAAGCAGATCGACGTCGACCTCACGCAGACGCAGCCGGGCGATGCGTACCGGATGCCGTTCGAGATCGGGATCACGACCGGCGAGGGCACGCAGTCGGCGACGCGCATCGAGCGCCTCGAGATGACGATGAAGCGGAGCGTCTTTACGATCGCTGCCGACAAGGCACCCACCAGCGTCACTTTTGATCCCAACACGTGGCTGTTGAGAGACACCGCCACGTTCGTGAAGCGGCCATGATCGCACGCGGCGTGCTGACGTTCTGCGTGATCGGCGCGCTCGGCCTGGGAACCCGGTCCATCGCGTCGCGCGGCTCCGCGCCTGCCGCCGCCGAGGCGCCGCCCTACCCGATTCAGGCGGTTCCGCTGACCGCCGTGCGCTTGACGGACAGCTTCTGGCGTCCGCGTCTCGAGACGAACCGTACGGTCACGATCCCGCACATCCTGCAGGAGAACGAACTGACCGGCCGCGTCGCCAACTTTCTCAAGGCTGCGCACGCGGCTCCCGGCGCGTATCAGGGGCAGCGGTACAACGACACCGACGTCTACAAAGTGATCGAGGCCGCGTCGTACGCGCTCGCACAAGCGCCGGATCCGATCCTCGACAAACAGCTCGACGACCTCATTGCCATCGTCGCGAAGGCGCAGGAGCCCGACGGCTATCTATACACGCCGCGTACGGTCGATCCCAGGAACCCGGCGCCCGGCGCGGGGCCCGAGCGCTGGTCGTGGCTGGCGACAAGCCACGAACTGTACGACCAGGGCCACATGATCGAAGCGGGGGTCGCGCACTTTCACGCGACCGGCAAGCGCACGCTGCTCGACGTCGCGATCAAGAGCGCCGATCTCATCTGTCGCGTGTTCGGCCCCAACGCGCGCCACGATGTTCCGGGTCATGAGGAGATCGAGCTCGCCCTCGTCAAGCTCGCGCACGCGACCGGCGATCGGAATTATCTCGCCGAAGCACAGTTCTTCCTGGCCGAGCGCGGGCGCTCGCATACGAGCACCCCGCCCGTGTTCGAACCGGGCACGCGCTTCGCGATGTACAACGACCTCGCCTACCGCCAGGATCAGACGCCGGTCGCCGACCAGGCTCGCGCGGTCGGCCACGCCGTTCGCGCGATGTATTTGTATGCCGGCATGACCGATGTGGCGACGCTGCTCGATAACGCGCCATTCGCCTCTGCCGTCGACACGCTCTGGCAGGACGTGACGCAGAAGCAGATGTACGTCACGGGCGGCCTCGGCGCGGACGGCCGGACCGAGGCGTTCGGCGGCGACTACGTCCTGCCGAACCGCGCGTACGCCGAGACGTGCGCGTCGGTCGGCGGCATCCTCTGGTATCAGCGCATGTTCCTGCGCGAAGGCGACGCGAAGTACTACGACACGCTCGAGCGCACGCTCTACAACGGCTACCTTTCCGGTGTGTCGCTCGCCGGAGACACGTTCTTCTATCAGAATCCGCTCGTCTCGAACGGGACCGTCGAGCGCAGCGCGTACTTCGACGTCGCCTGCTGCCCGGCCAATCTCGCACGGCTGATGGAGCAGCTTCCAGGCCTCGTGTACGCGAAGCGCGGGGCCGAGATCTTCGTCAACCTGTTCGTCGGGAGTGACGCGACGCTCTCCACCGGCCCGACCCGCGTGCGCGTGAGGCAAACGACGAACTATCCGTGGGACGGCGCCGTGGCGATCCAGGTCGATCCCGATCGCGACGCCGACCTCACGCTCGCCGTTCGGATCCCCGGATGGGCGGTCGCGACGGAGACGCCGGGCGCGCTCTACCGCTTCGCGGAGCAGCCTGCGCACGAGCATCGCGCCCCCTTCACGCTGCGCGTGAACGGCCGCGACACGCCCATCGTCGTGGAGCACGGCTACGCACGGCTCCGTCGTCGCTGGACGCACGGCGACGTGGTCGAGCTCACGCTCCCGATGCCGATCCACCGCGTCCTCGCCAACGACGCGGTGGCCGCCGATCGCGACCTCGCCGCCATCCAGCGCGGCCCGATTGTGTACAGCATCGAAGCCATCGACAACGGGACGTCGCTCGCCGGGCTCAAGCTGCCGCTCGACGCCACTCTCGAGCATCACTTCGCGCGCGATTTGTTGCGCGGCGTCGAGGTCATCACCGGCGCGGCGCAGAGGGCCGATGCGTCCGGCGAGCCCCGCACCGTCACGCTCACGGCTGTGCCCTATTACGCGTGGGCCAATCGCGGCAAGGGCGAGATGGCCGTGTGGATTCCGTATCGATGAGCGGCATGGGAGTGAACGCATGAAGGCTCACCACTCGATCATGATCGGCCTCGTGTCCATCGTCACCGCGGGCGTGACGGCGTTGGCGGGCGCGCTCGCCGGATCGTCGGCGGTGCCGGATAAGGTCGTGCCCACCGCGGCGCCGTTTCCGCTGCAGAGCGTTCGCCTCCTCGACGGGCCGTTCAAGGCGGCGATGCAGCTCGATCAGCAATATCTGCTGTCGATCGACTCCGACCGGCTGCTGCACACGTTCCGCCTCAACGCGGGCCTCCCTTCGTCCGCCGCGCCGCTGGGCGGGTGGGAGGCGCCGGACGTCGAGCTGCGGGGCCATACGACCGGACACTACCTGTCGGCGCTGGCCCTGATGTACGCGGCCACCGGCGACGCGCGATTCAAGACGCGCGCGGACGCGCTGGTCGCCGAGCTCGCGAAGATTCAAGCCGCGCAGGCCACACGCTTTCACCCTGGCTACCTGTCGGCGTTTCCCGAATCGTTCTTCGACCGCGTCGAGTCGCGCCAGAAAGTCTGGGCGCCGTACTACACGATTCACAAGATCATGGCGGGTCTCCTCGACGTGTATCAGCTTTGCGGCAACACACAGGCCCTGACCGTCGTCTCGCGGATGGCCGACTGGGTGACGTTCCGCGTGGATCACATCAGCGAGGCGCAGCAGCAGGCGGCGCTGGGCACAGAGTTCGGCGGCATGAACGAAGTGCTCGCCAACATCTACGCGGCGACCGGCAATCCCGACTACCTGCGCGTCGCGCACGCCTTCGATCACAAGGCGATCTTCGATCCGCTGGCGCGCCACGAAGATCCGCTGAACGGACTGCACGCCAACACCCAATTCCCGAAGATCATCGGCGCCGCGCGCGAGTATGAGCTCACAGGCGACGCGAGGTTCGAGGACATTGCCCAGTTCTTCTGGGATCGTGTCGCGCACCATCGGACGTTCGCGATGGGCGGCAACAGCGACGGCGAGGCGTTCTTTCCCGAGGAGGAATTTTCGAAGCACCTCGGCACATCGGGGCCGGAGACCTGCAACACGTACAACATGCTGAAGCTCACGCGCCACATCTTCGAGTGGCAGCCGACGGCGGAGGCGATGGACTTCTACGAACGCGGGCTCTTCAACCACATCCTGCCGTCGCAGGACCCCGAAACGGGCATGGTCATCTACTACTGCCCGCTGCGGCCGGCCGCATGGAAATCGTTTTCGACGCCGGACGACTCGTTCTGGTGCTGCGTCGGCACGGGCATGGAGAACCACGCGAAGTACGGCGACACGATCTACTTTCACGACGATCGCTCGCTCTATGTGAACCTCTTCATTCCTTCGCAACTGACGTGGACGGAAAAAGGCGTGGTGGTTCGGCAGGAAACGCGGTTTCCAGAGGACGATGCCACGCACCTGACGATCTCGGCGGCGCGGCCGGTGCGCCTTGCGCTCAACGTGCGCTACCCCGCCTGGGCGCAGTCGGGCATGACGCTGACCGTCAACGGCGCGCGCCAGCCAATCACGGCATCGCGCGGCTCCTACGTCACCGTCGACCGCGAGTGGCACGACGGCGACCGCATCGACGTTCGGCTGCCGATGACGCTGCACACCGAGGCGCTGCCCGATAATCCGCGAATCCTCGCCGTGATGTACGGACCGATGGTGCTCGCCGGCGATCTCGGCACGGAAGGGCTCGACGCCATCAAGCGCTACGGACCGAGCACGCCGCAGATGGGCCGCGTCAAGACGCCGGTCGTCCCGACCTTCGTCGGCGACGCGACAACGATCACGGCGAAGATCGCAGCCGACCCGACGCGGCCGCTGCAATTCAAGACGTCAGGGCTCGCGCTGCCGCACGACGTGACGCTGATGCCGCTGTACCGCATCGTGAATCATCGGTACACCATCTACTGGAATGTGATGTCGCCCGTGGAATGGAAGGCGCACGAATCGTCCGAGGCTGCTCGCGACGCCCGCCGCGCCGACGTCGCCCGCCGCACCCTCGACACCGTGTCCGTCGACGATGCGCAGAACGAGCAGGCGCACGGGTTGCGCAGCGAGAACGCGAGCGACAGCTACTTCGAAGGGCGGCGCACCCGCGAGGCGCGCAGCGGCTGGTTCAGCTATGAGGTGAAGGTTGCGCCCGATCATCCGACCACGTTGGTCTGCGTGTACCGCGGAAGCGAGGGCCGCCAGCGCGTGTTCGACATCCTCGTCGACGGCCAGACGATCGCGACCGAAGCGCTCGAATACCATCCGACCGAGGAGCTCGACAAGGAGTACGCGATCCCCGAAGCGCTGACGCGCGCCAGGGATCGCGTGACGGTCACGTTCAAAGCGAAGACGGACGCCACCGCCGGCGCCGTCATCGCGCTGCGAACCGTCCGCTGAAGGGCTGTCGGACTACTCACGAAGTCACGGAGAACACGAAGTTCACGAAGACGTTTCTTGCCTTAAGGTTCTCCGTGATCTCCGTGTCCTTCGCGTCTTCGTGATGAAGGACGGCTAAGCCCTGTCCCCGACCAGCGTCCGCTATTTTTCGGCGGTGATCGGCTTGACCCCGAGCCCAGCCGCCGTTCGGTTGAAGGCCGCCAGCTCGCGGTCGAGGGCCGCGCGATACGACTCCCTGGCCGCACTCAGATCGCGCTCGATCCCCTCGAGGATGAGCACCGACGCGTCCGTCGGTCGATGATCGGCGCCGCCGGCCACGTCGCCCGCGCCGCTGTTCACGGCGCCGTTGAACCAAATCAGATTCTGGTAGACCTTGTACGGCTCGACGTACCACTTGTCATCGCTGTACATGTCCGTCTTCGACACAATCTGCAGCTCGACCGACTCGAGCTTCTGATCGAGCGCGTGCAGCGCCTGCACGGCGTTGGCCTTCCCGGCGTTCGCCTTTAGGTCGTCCTCGATCTGTTTCCGCAGCACCTCGAGGTGATTGACCACATCGGCCGACGCGCTCATGTCGTCGCGCACCTTGATCTGCATCGCCGTCGATGTCCGCAGCTCGGCATCCGACGCGTCGATCGCCGGATCCTTGTTCACGTCGAACGACTTCGTCACCGTCTGACCACCCAGGTGGAAACGCACGGAGTACTTGCCGGGCGCCGCCAGCGGACCGGTGACCTGCGCACCCTCGATGCCCCAGTGAATTACCGGGCGCGTGTCGTGCCCCTTGAACCGCGGCTCCTCCCAGATGTGCGGATTATCGGGCGGCGTCGTGCGGAACGCCACCTGCTTCGGCGGGTCGTAGCGCAGATCCCAGACGAGGCGATTCAACCCTGCTCGCGCCGGCGCTTCGAGCGTACGGATCACCGCGCCGCTCCCGTCGAGAATCTCCGCCTTCACCGGGTCCGACGAGGCCACTTTCATCGTGTACAGAAATTCGCCGCGTCCACTGCGCGGCTGCCGGAACGCGGGCCGCGGATCATAGACGAACGCCGCCGCATCGGTCGGCACTTTGTCGCCCTGCTCCAGCGTCGTGATGTCGTGCAGGATGAACAGCCCGCGTCCGTACGTCGAGATGACGACGTCGTGCCACAGTTTCGGCACGGTGATCCAGGTGACCGGCGCCGCCGGCAAGCCGTCCTTGAACTGCGTCCAGCTCCCGCCGTCGTTCAGCGAGTAGTAGAACCCGTGTCCAGTCCCGGCGAACAACATGCCGCGGCGATTCGGGTTCTCCGCCACCGACATCGCAAAGTCCAGCGGGTGCGACGAGGGCAGCGTGTCGCTGATTTTCTTCCACGTCGCGCCGAAGTCGCTCGTCTTGTAGATGAACGGCGCGCGGTTGTCCACGAGGTGCAGGTCCACGACCGCGTAGGCCGTGCCGGCGTCGAAGTGCGACGGCTCGATCTTCCGCACGGTGCCCCACGGCGGCAGCCCCGGCAGATTCTTCGTCACGTTGTTCCACTTCACGCCCGCGTCGCGCGTGTACCAGACCTGGCCGTCGTTCGTGCCGGCCCAGATCAGCCCTTTCTGGACGTCGGACGGCGCGATCGCGAAGAGCACTTCGCCGTAGAACTGACCGAGGTTGTCTTCGATGATCCCGCCCGACGACACGATCTTGCTCGGATCGTTGGTCGACAGATCGGGGCTGATCACTTTCCAGCTCTGGCCGCCGTTCGACGTCGAGAACATCACCTGGCAGCCGTAGTAGACCGTGTTGTGATCGAACGGATCGGTCGCGAGCGGCGGCGTCCAGTGACAGCGATACTTCACGAGGTTCGGCGGCGAGTCGAGCGTGTGCATCCACGGGCTGATCGACCGCGCGAGGTGCGTGCGCGCCTCCCATCGCGTCACTTCGTTTCCGTAGCAGCTCGCCCAGACGACGTCAGGGTTGGTGATGTCGGGCAGCGTGAAGCCCGACTCGCAGCCGCCGAGATTCGGCTGCCAGGGCGTCGCGCCGATGCCGCCCGCTGCGCCACGGCCGCGGCCGCCGCCGCGCCCGCCTCGTCCGCCGCGTCCCGCCTCCTCCTCCCGCCCCGAGCTGACGCCGGTGACGCCGGCGTACGACGGCACATTCGACACGGCCACCGGCGAATCGCTCGGTCCGCGCATCGTCCCGTCGTCCTGCCGGTTGCTGTAGATCCAGTACGGCACCTGATTGTCGGTGGCGACGTGATACATCTGGCCGATCGGCAGGCCGATCTGCGTGAACGTCTTGCCGTGGTCGCTCGTGATGCCCATGCCGCTGTCGCCCGTGGCGATCCAGTGGTCGGGATCCTTCGAGTCCATCCAGATGTCGTGGCAGTCGCCGCATCCGCCGCCGGTGTTGATCGTGAAGTTCGCGCCGCCGTCGAGCGATCGATGGAAGCTGCTGTTGGCAATCAGCACTTCGTCCGCGTTTCCGGGATTCACCTCCATGCGGATGTAGTAGCCGGCGCGGCCGATCAGCGTCCGATCCCACGACACCACTTTCCACGCATTGCCGCCGTCGTCCGAGCGCCAGAGCGAGCCCTGATTGGCCGTCTGAATCAGCGCGTACACGCGGTTGGAATCCGACGGCGCGACGGCGACGTCGATCTTGCCGACCGGCGATTTCGGCAGACCGTTCTCCAATTTCTTCCAAGTCGCGCCCGCGTCGCGCGTCATGTAGACGGCGCTGCCGGGGCCGCCACTCTTCTCGGCCCAGGTGTGCAGCTCGACCTGCCACATGCCGGCAACCAGAATCTTGGGATCGTGCTTATCGATCGACAGCCCCGAGCAGCCGGTGTTCTCGTCGGCGAAGAGCGAGCGCTGCCACGTACGACCGCCGTCAGTGGTCTTGAACACGCCGCGCTCAGGCTGCGGACCCGTCGCGCGGCCGAGCGCACAGACGTACACGATGTTCGGATCCGCGGGCGCGACGATGATGCGGCCGATGCGGCCTGTCTGCGGCAGACCCATGTTCGTCCAGGTCTTGCCGGCGTCGGTCGACTTGTAGACGCCGTCGCCGATCATGTCGGCATCGCGAATGGTCCACGCCTCACCGGTGCCGGCCCAGACGATATTCGGATCGGAGGGAGCAACGGCGAGGGCGCCAATCGCCTGCACCGGTTGATCGTCGAAGACGGGCTCGAACGTTTTCGCGCCGTCGACTGTTTTCCAGACGCCCCCGGATGCTGCGCCCGCGTAATAGGTGGAGGTGTCGCCCGGGACGCCCGCGACGGCCGAAATCCGCCCTGCGCTCTCCGGGCCCATGTACTGGAACCGCAGCGGCGCGACACTCGTGGAAACCGGCGGCGGGGCGCCGCGCTGGGCGAATCCGGCGACCGTCAACGACAAGGCACAGATGATGCCGACACACAGCCTCGAGAGCATGCAACCTCCAGAAAAAGACCCACGTAGAATACATTGCATGCGCGTCGCAGCTCTCTACGACATTCATGGCAACCTGCCGGCGCTCGAGGCCGTTCTGCAGGACGTTCGAGAAGCCCGGGTCGATCAGATTGTGGTCGGCGGGGATGTGCTTCCGGGGCCGATGCCGCGCGAAACCCTGGTCCGTCTGCTCGACCTCGACGTCCCGGTGCAGTTCCTTCGCGGGAATGGGGACCGCGCGGTCCTCGAAGACCTGTCGGGCACGAGCACCGGCGCCTTGCCGGAACACGTGCGGCCTCTCGTCCGACATTCGGCCGACCAGATCGATTCGGCACTGCAGCAGCAGCTCGCCAGCTGGCCGGAGACGCTGCGCGTGGCGGTTGACGGGATCGGCGACGTGCTGTTCTGCCACGCGACGCCGCGGAACGACACCGAGATCTTCACGCGCATGACGCCGGACGCGCGTCTGGTCCCCGTCTTCGCCGGCGTCACGGCACGGGTCGTCGTCTGCGGCCATACGCACATGCAATTCGACCGCACGGTCGGTGGGATTCGAGTGGTGAACGCCGGAAGCGTGGGGATGCCGTTCTCGGCCCCAGGCGCCTACTGGGCGCTGCTGGGGCCGCGCGTGGAGTTGCGCAGGACGACGTACGATCTACACGCGGCGGCGGAGATCATCCGTGCGACGGATTATCCGCAGGCTGGCGACTTCGCGGCGCACAACATCCTGGAACCGCCGACCGAACAACAGATGCTCGAGGCGTTCGCGAAGGCCGAATTGACGTAGTGTCGCAGCTCACTCGTGGCGCAGGACTTCAGTCCTGCCTGTCGTGACTCTGGACTTCAGTCCAGCCTGTTCATGGCGCAGGATCCTAGGAACCCAGATACAACACGTGCACGTACGTGCCGAGGCGCACGTTGTAGGCGAGGTACCACCCGTCGTGATCGGGATCGGGATACAGCACGATGTCGTCGGAGTCCCACAACCAATCGCTGGCGTAGTCGTAGTCGGCCTGCGCGATCTGAAAGAAGGCGCCTTCGAGGGCGAACCGCTCGCGCGTCCCGCCGCGCAGACGGAAGATGTGCCGCGCGCCGATCGGACCCGCGAAGCGTCCGTGCTCCCACGGATGGTCGAGATGATAGCGGTCGTCGCCGCGGCCGGTATCGTGGCCAATCCACTGGTCGTTTTCCGCGTGAACGTGCGGCGCTTCCGGGTGCGACGGCTGATCGCGGAACGTCCGCGGCTTCGCTTCCTGCGGCGTCGCGGGTCCTTTCGGCACCGCATGAGGCGCGTGGGCCGGCGCCGGGCCGTGCGCGGGAATGTGGCCGCCGCCGACGCCATGCGGGGCGCCGCCGGCATGCGGCTGAGCGCCGCGCGGCTTCTGCGCAAAGCTGGAGACCGACACCATCATCGTGATCACGGTGAGCGCGAGCGTCATCTTCATGAGATCAGCATTCCATGAACGATCACGCACGCCAGCTCAGCCATCAAATTTTCTCATCTTGGAAATTCGGCCGCGCTCCGATTCGTTCGACAGAACTATTGATGCCTCGCACTGGCCGTTCGCTTCGCTCCCACAGGCTCTGATCCCTTCACGGTCGGCGGCACGGTCAACGTCAGACTGTATTTTGCCAGTGCGCTGCCCAGCGCAGTCGCCTTGGCGATCGCCTCGTTCATGTCGGCGATCGCCTTCGACATCTGCGCCTTCGACTCCTGATATGCGTGCATCGTCTGCTCGCCCGGCCTCATCCCTGCGATCAAACCAGCCTTCGCCGTGGCGATCTTCACCAGGAGGCTGTCGGGCGCACCGCCGCGACCGCCGCCGCCACGACCCGCCGGCTGGGCGAATTTCGGCCCCAGTGAGACAAGCTCTTTATTCACCGATTCAAACGAGCCTTTGACCTCGGCCGGAATGTCGCTTCGTCCGGCGATCGTTTTCGCAAGGTCCGTCATCTGGCGGATGAGCGACGCGTGCGCCGCCGCAGCCTCGTTGCCCGGTCGCTGCAGCTCGTGCATCTCCATCGCCATGTCGAATTGCCGCTTGCGCTCGACCGTGGTCAGCACTACTTCTGGATCCTCGACGACGTGCAAGGGCTTCGTGTCCACAGTTTTGCCGTCGACGATCAGCGCCACGTTGTACGCGCCGGCCAGCACGAACGGCCCTTCGTTGGCAGCGTTACCGTCGGCACCCCCGATGGCTCCGGCAACTGCCGGCCCCCCGCATCCCGCACCGAAGGTGCTCGACGGCGCGGCTGGAGTCTGACTCCGGCCGGCGGCACCCTGCCCTCCCGCAGATTCATTGGCGCCACGCGATCCCCGTCCAACCGGCGAGGTTGGCGTCGGCTGAACCCTCAAGTCCCAGCAGGCCGACTGAATGCCGGCTTTGTTGCTGTTCGCCAGGACCGGCCCGGAGATCTCGCGGACCTCGCGTCCAGCAGCGTCGGTAAGCTTCAGCTTCACATCGCTCGCCGGTGCCTTCAAAAACCAGGAAATCACGGCCGCCTGGGGCGGGTTCTCGCCGAAGAACGTCTGGTCGCCCCAGAACTCGTAGTTGCGATCACGCGCCGGTCGCCGATACATCACCGACGATGGCAAGGTGAACAGCTTGGCGTCGGTTGTCGCCGCTCGAGCCGCCGCGTACCCCTGGATGGCCTCGAGATGGTCGAGGATCCATATGGCGCGACCGTGCGTTGCCAGGATCATCGCGTTGTCGCGTGGGTGCAGCGTGATCGCGTCGACGCGGACGGTCGGCAGGTTGGCCTTGATGCGGGTCCACGCCTTGCCGCGATCGGTCGACACGAAGAGGCCGGTCTCGGTACCGATATACAGCACATCGGGATTTTTCAGATCTTCCGTCAGGGTCTTGACTGACTCCCCCTTCAGAGTCGCGGCGATCGAGTGCCATGTCTGGCCCGAATCATTGCTGGCGTAAATGTACGTCTCGAAATCGTTCTGCCGATGGCCATCGAACGTCGCATACACGGTCGCTTCATCGAACCGCGATGGCACAACAGCCGACACCCAGATGCCTTTCGGCAGACCCGGGAGCTTGTCGGTGATGTTCGTCCAGGTCTTGCCCGCGTCACGCGTCATCTGCACGAGGCCATCGTCGGTGCCTGCGTACAGCAGGCCGGGCCGCTTCGCCGATTCGGCGAACGATATGATGGTCGGCCACGCTGCGATGCCGTCGTTCTTCGAAATCTTGATGTCGCTCCCCTTCAGCCCCATGGTGACGATCTCGTCGCGATTCACGTTCGTCGTCAGATCGGGGCTGACGGCGACCCAGGTCATCCCGCCATCGGCCGAGCGGAACACTTTGTTCGCAGACGCATAAAGCACTCTGGCGTCGTGCGGCGACTGCACGAGCGGCGTATCCCAGTTCCAGCGGAGCGGCGGCTCCCCCGGCGCCGGTTGTGGTCGCATCGACGTCGTCTCGCCCGTGACGCGATCGATCCGCACCATGTTGCCGTCCTGCGACTCGCTGTAGGCGACACGATAATCCGACGGGTCCTGCAGCGCCACGAATCCATCACCGCCCTGCACCGTCGCCCATTGATAGTTGGCGATGCCCGCGGCTCCTCGCACGGCGCTCGGACCGCACCAGGAGTAGTTGTCCTGCATGCCGCCGCAGACGTGGTACGGCGTCGCCATGTCGTAGCTCACGTGATAGAAGAGGCCGACGGGCAGGTTCGGCAGGAAGTTCCACGTCTTGGCCTGATCGTACGTGACCGCCACACCGCCATCGTTCCCGATCATCACGTGATGTGAATTGGATGGATCGATCCAGATCGCATGATGATCGGAGTGGATTCGTGTCGCCGCCGCGGTATTCACCGTTTTTCCGCCGTCCGTCGTCATGTGCAGATCGACACCCCCGTAGATCACAACGTCGGGGTCGTTCGGGTCGACGCGAACCTGGCTGAAATACAGCGGGCGCGGATTCTCGTTGTTCACCTTGCGCCACGTCGCCCCGGCGTCGTCAGTGCGGTAGAGGCCGCCGGGATTTTCGTTCACGCCTTGCACCATGGTGCTGCGTCCGCCGGCACCAGGCCCCTCCTCACTCGCGCCCGCCGCGCCACGTCCGCCGGGCGGCGCCGGCCCATCGATGAGCGCGTAGAGAATGTTGGGCCTGCGCCGGTAGATGTCGAGGCCGATGCGCCCCAGCGGTCCCGCAGGCACGCCCGTCGTGAGCCTCGTCCATGTCTCGCCGTTGTCGATCGACTTCCAGATGCCGGAGCCTGGACCGCCGCCGTTCATGCAACAGGCGGTTCGACGACGCTGATACGTCGACGCGTACAGGATCTGATCGTTGGTCGGATCCATCACCAAATCATTGGCGCCGGTGTCATCGTCGACCTTCAACACCTGCCGCCAGGTCTTGCCGGCATCGGCGGTCTTGTAGACGCCCCGATCGCCGCCCGGTCCCCAGAGATTGCCGGTGGCCGCGACGAACACGACATCGGTGTTCCGCGGATCGATGACGATCCGATTGATGTAGCGCGAGCTGCGGAGCCCCATGTGATCGTAGGTTTTTCCGCCGTTTGTGGATTTATAAACGCCGTCGCCCCAGCTGGTGCTCTGGCGATTGTTCGACTCGCCGGTGCCGACCCAGACCAGATCGGGATTGCTCTGCGAGACAGTGACATCGCCAATCGACATGAGGCCTTGATCCTGCATCTGGGCCTCGAACGTCGTGCCGTTGTTGGTGGTCTTCCAGACTCCGCCGTGTGCCGTGCCGACATAGAAGATGGCGGTGTTCGCCTCGTACACCGCGAAGTCGGAGATCCGACCGGACATCGAGGCCGGACCGATGGAGCGGAAGTGCAGCGAATCGAACGGCCCATCGGCACGAGCTGCCGCGGACGCCGGTTGCGAGCGACCGGCGAGCGACTGGACCGCCGCAGCCGCCACGAAGGCAAAGACGAGGATCAACGAGCGAGACGGCTTCATCGAAGGCTCCAATCAATCACGGTGAATGGGTTTCTCACTGCTGCACCGTTGACAAACGCGCCGGCTGATCGATCAACCAGTATTGGAACCAGCTGCGGATCCGCTCGAGGCGATCGACCAGCAGCCACGGCTCTCCCGTGCGCGACAGGTTGTGTCCCGACCGTGGATAACGCACCAACTCGACCGGTACGTTGCGCTTTCGGAGCGCCATGAACCACTGTTCGTTGTCGCTGATCGGTGTGCGGTAGTCGTTCTCGCCCATCAGGATCAGTGTCGGCGCCTTCACGTGCTCGACATAAGAGTCCGGCGACAGGCGGCGGTAGATCTCGCGCTGCTCCCACGGCGCGCCGAGAAAGGCATATTCGGTGAGGCCCTGTGCGTCGGAGCTGCCGTACCAACTCTCCCAGTTCGTGATCGATCGCGCGGTGACGGCAGCGGCCCATCGCTCAGGCGCCGTCGCGGTGAGCCAGTTCGTCATGAACCCGCCGTAGCTCCCGCCCGAAATGCCGACGCGCTTGGGATCGACGTCCGGATACTTGGCAAGCGCGGTATCCACACCGAGCAGGTAGTCTTCCTTGTCCACCTCGCCCCACTTTGCGCGAGTGGCCCACTGAAAGGCGTGACCGTACCCGGTCGATCCGCGCGGGTTGGTATACAACACGAAGAAGCCCGCCGCCGACAGCATCTGAAATTGATCGAACCAGTTGGTGCCATACGCGCCGTACGGACCGCCGTGGATTTTCAAGATCATCGGATACTTCTTCCCGGGCGCGTATCCGAGCGGCTTCATCACCCAGCCTTCGATCTGTGTGCCGTTGCTCACTTTCCACGTGAGCCGTTCGGCGGACACCAGGTCGACTTGCGCGAGCCACGCGTCATTGAACGACGTGACCCGGTGCTCTGCGCTTCCGTCGGGACGTGCGACGAATACCTCGCTTGGATGCGTCACATCGTTGACCACGTACGCCATGAGCGATCCGTCCTTCGACGTCGAAAAGCCGCCTAGGTGTCGTGGCCCTGAAGTAACTTGGCGCACCGTCCGGCTCTGCAGCGACACGTCGAAGAGATGCGCGTCGCCGCCGATGCCCGCCGCGAACCGCAGGCTGCGGCTGTCGGCCGACCACGACGGTGCTCCCGGAATGTTGTCCCAGGTGGAGGTGAGGTTTTGTGGCTGACCCCGGAACGAGCCGTCGGCGAGAATCTCGACGGCCATGAGGTCGGGCTGGTCGCCCTGCTTCGGCGTGTACACGAACGCGAGTCGTGTGCCGTCCGGCGAAACGGCCGGCTGACCATACGAGCCTGCGGTTGTCGAGATCTGGCGCACGGCGCCGCCCTCGCGCGAGACGGCATGAATCGCCGCCTGCGATTCACCGCCGATCGCGTCCTGATCCTGGTGCTCGTCGCCTGTGAAGAAGATCGTCCGGCCGTCGGCCGACCACGCGAGACCGCTCACGTCGTAGGTTCCCGTCGTCAGCTGCTGAGCGGTGCCCCCCTCGGACGGGACGACGAAGATCTGCGTCTTCTCGTGAATGGCAGGATCCGGGAGGAAGTCGAGCGTGCCGTCACGCTTGTAGTGCAGGGAGGTGATCACGCGGCCGTCGAACCGTTTGGCGTCGAGCGTGTGGCTGTGGGCGTCGGCCGCAATCCATCCTTCGTGCGGCGGCCGCGCGCTCTCGCCATCCTCACCGTGCTTGGACGGCGATTTCTCGAAGGCGATCCACTTGCCGTCGCGCGACCAGAGCGGCGCCGCGGTGACGCCGTCGATGTGGTACGCCTCGCCGCTCGGCTGTGCGACGTTCACGAACCAGGTGTCGTTGGGATCTTTGGTCCGCCGCGACGTGAAGCTCAGCACGCTCCCGTCGGGCGACCACCGGGGCGCGGACGAATCGTCAGTCGGATCGGTGAAGCGAAACGGCGCACCGTCGGGGAGCCCGTTCTTCACGCGCTTCATCCACACCTCACGATGACGCCGGTTCTCTTTCTCGACCACCGTCGTGACCGTGAACGCTATGAGCTCGCCCGATGGCGACAAGGCGACGTCGCTCACGACAACTTCCCGGTAGTAGTCGGCCGGCTGCAGGCCGCGCTTCTGCGCAAACGCCGCGGTGGGCGCCAGCAAGATCACGGTCAGGACGGCGGCGAGTCGACGAGTGAAGACCAGGCGAACACGCATGAGATCCTCCGTTGAGTTCCGGCGAGTGGCGTCTCGAACGCGTGGACGCCTTGTGAGCTCCGTGATCAGACGAACGGGATCGCTCTAGAAGTTGACGCGGAAGCCGAGCTCGACCCGCCGCGGAGCGGTCCCACTCTGCAACGCGGTCGACTGGCCGAACGTCGACGCCTTCAAATTCCCATTCGGCACGTTGTACCCGTAGTAGTTCGTCGCATTGAACGCCTCCGCGAAGACTTCCAGCTTCATCCTCGAGATCGGAATGAATTTGGACAGGCGCACGTCAAGAGCGAAGTAATTGGGGCCGCGCAGCGTGTTGCGGCCGAGTGTGCCATTGCCCACGAACGTGGCGTCATAAGTCGCCTTGTTGAGCGGGTCGCCGTTGGGCACCACGACATTCGGCCGATCGTTGATCACGGTGTCCTTGTTGTTGTCGATGCCCGTCGTCACCGTCCAGGGCAATCCGGACCGCGCCGAGGCAAGGCCAGCGATCTGGAAGCCCGCAGGCAGGGCCCAATTGAAATTCACCACCAGCTGATGCAGGCGATCGTTGTTGGCCGGCGCCTTGTCCGCCCCTGGGTCGAGCTCATTCATCGCGAAGTACTGGAAATCCTCCACATCGCGAATCGCGCGCGACAGAGTGTACGCGACGCCCAGTGAGGGACCGTGCTGCGGCCGGAAGTTCACGCTCGACAACAGCGCCTTCGACCACGAGTGGCCAGTCATCCCGAACTCGACGATCTGACCGAAGTTCGGATCGGGACGCGGCCCACCAGGAAACAACGGATAGTTCGCGTCGACGTTGTCGAACAGGTTGTAGCCGCGGCTGTAGACGAAGTCCGCTGATGCGGTCAGCCCCTGACGAAGCTCGCGCTGCACACCGACGCTGCTGCTCTGTGTTTTCGGCGTGGTCGGGTTGGGCGCGATGATCGTCTTGCTTGGCAGGCTGGTCGACGCCGTGCCGCGCGAGAAGGGATCCGGGTAGCCGGGGTTGTTGATGATGATCGTCTGCGAGGCCTCCGCGGCGACGACATCGAGCGCGACGTTGGTGAACGAGCGATCGGCATAGATGCCAAAGCCGCCGCGAATCGCCGTCCTCGTGTCCTTGAACGGCGCCCACACGAAGCCGAGGCGCGGCTGAACATTCGACCTGTCATTGGGAATCCCGAGGATGTCGCCGTACGAGGCCTCCAGATCGTACCGGAGGCCGAGGTTCAACGTCAGGCCGCCGCCGGCTCGCCAACTGTCCTGCGCAAAAAACGCATACAACTCATTCGGCAGCTTGATATTGGGATTGAAGTGCTCGACCTTGTACTGAATCGGATAGGTCGAGAGGTCGTTGGGATCGAAGGGCTTGTCGGTCGAGAACGTAAAGCTCCCGTCTCGCGTTCGAGGGAAGAAGCTCGATCCTCGAATGATGCTGATATCCGTGCCCGCCTTCAAGTCGTGCTGACCCTTGGTGATCGAGAAGTTCTCTACGAACTGGACGCGGTTTTCCGTCCGTCCTTGCGGCAGGTTCACGGCTTTGCCAAAGTTGCCCGACGGGCGCGCAATCTGGGGCGTGCCGTCGGCGCTGTATCCGATCGTGTCGGTGTTGGTATACCGCTGGCTCACTTGAAGCCGGAACTCATTGAGCGCCTGGTTCGACAGGACCAGCGTGTCCGTGAACACGCCATCCTGGTCACGCGTGAGGGTGTTGCTTCCACGATCCTGAGTGTTCAACCCGCCGATTCCGTCGCCGTGGGTCTGGTTGTGATCGAGCCGGTACCGCATCGTCACGTTATGCTGTCCGCTCAGTTGGCTATCGAGCTTGACGAACCCCTGGTGCTCGTCATTCGGGTTCTGAAACTCGCGCTGATCGACCGGCACATCGGGTGACGTGACGACCGATGTCTGGCGCACCCGGAGCCCTTCATAGGAGCCGAAATAAAAGAGGTGATCTTTCAGGAGCGGACCACCCTCGAAACCGCCGAACCGCTGCTGGCTGAAGGGCGCCTTTCCCGACTTCTGTGCCAGTGAAAACGGGTCCTGAGCGTTCAGGGCTGCACTGCGATCGAACAAGAACACCCGTCCTTCGCTCTTGTTGGTTCCGGAGCGGGTCACGACACTGACGATCGCGCCCGACGAGATTCCATATTCGGCAGAGAATTGATTGGCGAGGACGACGTACTCGCGAACCGCTTCGAGCGAAAACCCACCGCGTGAGCTCGAGACGATGGTGTCGTCGTTGCTGACGCCGTCGACCAGATACGAATTATTTCGACTGAGCTGCCCCGCCGTGTTGACCCCGCCCCCGCCAACACCGGTGACGCCCGGCGTCATGTTCGCCAGATCCAGGAAATTGCGGCTCACGAGCGGGATGTTGTCGAGATCCTTCCGCGTGACGGTCGTGCCGATGGTGTTGTTGCTGACGTCGACGAGCGGCGCGGCCGCGACCACCTGGACGGACTCCTTGACGGAGGCCACCTGCAGCACGAAGTCGATGCGTACCTCCTGGCCGGTCGTCAATGTCAGACCGCTCCGCTTGTAGGTGACGAATCCGGTGAGATCCCCGCTGACTTCGTAGGCGCCGGGCGCGAGCGCGGGCGCTCGATAGAAGCCGCTGGCATCGGTCACAACGGTACGCACGACGCCGGTCTCGACATTCATGATGCTGACGGCCACTCCGGGCATGACGCCTTTTTGATCGTCGGTGACGATGCCCTGCAGTGTCGCGCCGGTGCTCTGCGCGGATACCGGACGGGCGACGAGCAGCAGTAACAAGAGCGCGGCGACCCGGGCGAACGCGCGGCGCCATCCGTGCGCTGGACGTGGAGCGTCAATCGCCGTTCGAACGCATGTCATGCTGGGCCTCCGTCAGGAGCAACTTGCGCCACAGTGGGGAGTGTGTGTGGCGCGGATTATGGTGAGGCGTTCAGTAAAGTGTCAAGATTAAAACAGCTTTCAGTAAATGGTCCTTTATATGTCGATTCATTGAAATCAGTGACGTGCTACGCTTTTCTCGAAGGACGTCATTCATGCCGGTCTACAGCAATCTGGAATCGAGCTACGGCGCGCTGCACGTCGGCGAGCGGATCCGCCGCGCGCGCAAACGGCGCGGATGGACCCTCGCGGAATTGGCCAGGCGCGTCGGCGGCTCCGTCGCGAGCCTCTCGGCGATGGAGAATGACAAGTCGCCACTCAGTGTGGACCGGCTGCTAGCCGTCAGCCACGCGCTGGGCGTGCGTCCCGACGCGCTCTTCTCGCGGACCCAGACCCGGCACTTTCATATTGCGCGGCGCTCGCCGTCGGGCGACGCCGCGATTGCGCAGGCGCCCCCCGCGCTGCTCAGCGCATCTGGCCGCGCCGGCGGTGCATACGGCAACCGCGTCCGGTCACTGGCGGCGCCCTTCGTCGGGAAGCACATCCAGCCGGTCGAAATCAGCGTGCTGCCGGCGCTGGACTCGCACGTCTCGTTCATCACGCACCATCACGAAGAATTCTTCGTGGTGCTCAGCGGGGCGGTCGAATGTCTGATCGACACCCCGGAGCGACGCGTGCGCCAGCGCCTCGCGCCGCGCGACTGCATGTACTTTCGATCCCACCTCCCCCACTGCATCCGATCGGTCGGCGCCACGCCGGCGAGGACGCTTCACGTGATTTGCTCCGCCCTTGGTGATGCTGAAAGCGACCGCGTCGAAGGGGACCTGGGCCCGATTTTTCGGCAGGGCGGCCACGACGGAATCCGCTCGCTGATGGCGGCGAAACTCATGATGCTCCGGCAACGTCGCGGGATTTCTCTCCGCGACTGCGCCGCCGCGATGGCCGTCAGCGAACGGAGGCTCGCTGCCATCGAACACGGCCGGCGCGCGGTCGGCCTCGATCTGCTGGTGCGTGCGTGCACGGTGTTTCGCAAACCGGTCGAGTACTTCCTGGACAGCGCGCTGATCGGACCACCCTACTCGGTCGTCCAGCGCGGCCGACATATCTCGCGGCTGCGATCCCGAGTGCGGCGCCAGCCGTTCGTCCGCTCACGGCAGCGACAGTATGTGTTCAAGTCTCTGGCCGATCGCTTCGGTCCTCGGGCGATGTATCCGTATTACGTGAGGATCCCAAGCGGCGGACCCGCCGCCACGAAAATGCACGAGCACCACGGCGAGGAGTTCATCCATGTCCTGACCGGCGAGGTCACCCTCATCACGGTCGTCGACGGGCAGCGGATCACCGAGACGCTCTCCCGCGGCGATTCCTGTTTCATCGATTCGACGGTCCCGCACCGCTTCGTGGCGACCGCCGGCGCCTATCAGATGGGCGACGCCGAAGTGATCGCCGTGTTCTGGTGTCCGCTTGGCGAGGAGTACCTGTTCTTCGACGCCTCTGGCCAGCGCCCAATGGACCGGCAGGACTAGCGTCGCGTTCAAGCCTGCCCGCTACATCCCGCGCTTGACGTCCTTGGCTGGAGGCATCGATAGGGCTGCGTCGGCGATCCGGCGCGCGAACGGCTCGATGTTGCCGTGACTGATGTTGACCAGGACCGCGACCGCAAAGTGTTGCGCAGGAATTCGGAGGAGATACGTACTCACGCCGGTGCCGCTGCCGTACTTGTCGACGTAGTGATTGCCGCGCTCGTCGGTGCTCAGCTCCCACCCGACGCTGTAATCGATCGGCGTGCCGTCGTTCAATGTTCCTGGCGTGTTCATGAGCCGTGAGCTCTCCGGCGTCAGCAGTTTTCCGGTGTTCAACGCGACGTTGAAGCGGATCAGATCTTCCGCCGACGACAGCAGCCCGCCGCCAATCCACTTGACGCTGTTGTCGACGTACGGTGCATTGAGGATCTCTTCGCCGTGGCGCACATAGGCACGAGCCCGGTGCGGCACGATTCGCTCGGCGTATTCGAGATGCGTGCTCGTCAACCCGGCAGGCGTGAAGATGTGGGCGCTCAAGTACGCGTCCAGCGGCATGCCGCTTGCCGTTTCGATCACCCCCTCGAGAAGATTGAACGCGTAGCTCGAGTACAACGTCTTGGTGCCTGGCGCGAACAGCAACGGATCGTCTTTGAAGATCGCAATCGCGTCGGCGAGCGAACGGTACCGAACCATCGATTCGCCCTCGCCGGGTTTGTAGTGTCTGATTCCTGACGTGTGCGTCATGATCTGACGCAGGCTCACCCGATGGTGAAAACTCGGAACGTATTTGTCGATCGGATCGTCGATCCCGACTTTCCCGCGATCAACGAGCTGAAGCACTGACGTGGCGCCGAAGGTCTTGGAGATGGAGGCAATCCGATAAACGGTATCGCCGCGCGCCGGGACCTCGTTCTCGATGTCAGCGAGCCCAAAGCCAGCCGACCACGCCAGCCGGTCGTCGATCGCGACGGCGACTGACAGACCAGGAGCGCCTAACTCCCGCCGGACCTCTTCCGACACCTTCGCCACGTTCGTGAACCGGTCCTGTGCCCGAGCCGGAATCAGACCGATCCACGCGGCGAGGAGGGCAAGAAGAACACGACATAAGCCGAGCAACCTCATATGAAGGGTCATCTGGAGGCCAGGCGGGGTCCGCGATGACATCGGGATTCTAATGCGAAAGCGCGCCGGTGCTCGCGAAATGCCACTTTCATGGTGCGATGCGATATTCTGCCGCCGCGCACACTTCGACTGGGGGCGACCTTTGACTTCTAGGCGAGACTTGTCCCGGTGGCTCGTCGCAGGGGCGCTCGGCGCGCTTGCGGTGGCGCCGACGCTGGCACAAAACAGCTTTACGATGGCGCTCACTGGTGATTCGCTGATCACGATGAAGCTGTCGGTGCACACCGACCCGCCGTTCCTCAGCATGATCGGGCTCATCCGAGGCGCGGACGTCGCGTTCACCAATCTCGAGATGCTCCTCCACAACTACGAACCGTATCCGTCGACGGAAAGCGGCGGCACGTACATGCGCGCGGATCCGGCCATGGCAAAGGAGCTCGCCTGGGCCGGCTTCGACATGGTGGCGCGGTCGAACAACCACACCGGTGATTACGGCGTGGAGGGCGCGCGCCTCACGACGAAATACGTCTCCGACGCCGGCCTCGCGCAAGCCGGGTTTGGTGAAGGCCTGCGCGAAGCGCGGGAGGCGGCGTTTGTCGACACGGACAAGGGTCGCGTCGCGCTGATCTCTACCTCCTCGACCTTCCCGGATCAAAGCCGCGCCGGCGTATCGTGGGGCGACACGCGCGCGCGGCCGGGCCTCAACCCACTCAGGTTCACGACCACGCAGGTCGTGACACGCGAGCAGTTCGACGACATGAAGCGCGCGCTGGCAGCGGCCGGCGTGCCCACCGGCGGGAGCGGCGGGGCGCAGGCGGCGGCGCAACGGAGCGGCATGACGGTCTTCGGCCACCGTTTTGTCGTGGGCGACAAGCCTGCCATTCACACCGCGCCGCTCAAGGAAGATCTCGACGGCATGGCAGCGGTTGTGAGGAACGCGAGCAAGGTCGCCGACTACACCATCGTCTACGCGCACAATCACGAAGGCGGCAATGGGCCGTACTATCCACCGGAATTCTTCGTCACGTTTGCGCACGCGATGATTGATGCCGGCGCCGACATCGTCACGGCGAGCGGCCCGCACGTGCTGCGCGGGATCGAGATCTACAAGGGCAAGCCGATTCTCTACGGTCTCGGCGATTTCATCTTCGAAAACGAAACGCTCCTTCGGCAGCCGCCGGAGAATTACGCGCCGCTGGGCATGACGCTGGACTCGGGCGCCGGGGTCGGCGATTTCAACGAGCTCCGATCGAACAACGACACCACCAGCTTCCCTGCCGATCCGCGCGTCTGGGAATCATTCATCGCGATGCCGCGGTTCGTCGGCAAGAAGCTCGCCGAGCTGAAGCTGTATCCAGTCTCTCTCGGGTACAAGAAGCCGCGTCCGGATCGCGGCTGGCCGATGTTCGCGACGCCGGAGCTCGCCAAGAAGATCATCGACGATGTGGAGACCTTCTCCACGCCCTTCGGTACGAAGATCGATTTCAAGGACGGTGTCGGGATCGTCCGCCTCGGCGCCACATCGTCCAATCCGTAGACCTGCCGGAATTCGGCGGCTGTCGTGAGATGTCACGCTCGACAACCGCCCTTCTTCACTTCCGGCTGCTCGTTGTGGCCGCGACGAGACGTTTTCCGATCTCGAAAGCCGGACGCCACGCCGCGTAAAACATCCACGGGCTGACCCGGTATTTGCTCGCCATTCTTTGACAAGCGTCCCCGGATTGACTTTTGCTTGACCGAATCTAGAGATGACTCGAGCAACGCTATACGCTCTTTCGATCGTCTACTGTGTCGGCGCCGCGAGGCCGTGCGCCGCGCAGGAACGCGCCATCGACCTGCAGCGGTCCAGCATCACCGTTCGCGTGTCCAAGTCGGGGTTGTTCAAGGCGTTCGCCGACGACCACACGATTGATGCGCCGCTCGCGGAGGGTTCCTTGAGCGACGCGGCAACGCCGCACGTACAAGTCGGCATCGACGCCCGGCGCATGCGCGTTCTCGACCCGTCGCTCTCCGCCAACGACCGCGCGCAGGTACAAACACGCATGCTGGGTCCGGACGTGCTCGACGCCGACCGATTTCCCAAGATCACATTTCACTCGACGTCCGTCGTTCCGCTCGACGCCGATCACTGGCTCGTCCACGGCGAGCTCGAACTGCACGGCCGCGTGCATGCGGTGATCGTGAAGATCGTTCACGAGGACGGCCACTACAAAGGCATGGCGCGCGTCAAGCAGACCGAGTTCGGGATCACGCCGATCAGCCTGGCCGGCGGCACCGTGAAAGTGAAAGACGAGGTCGCGCTCGATTTCGACATCGTCGTCACCACCGCACCCTGAGGGCCTCGGGCGACCGCGCGTCGACCCCGCCTTCACTCGTCTGCGAACGGAACGAGCTTCGCGCGCCCGGGTGCCACCGCTGCCGAAGAGGCAGGACCATGCGGAGGAGACCAGCACACATGCCTGTGATACGCGCAGACGCACGGACGACGAGAGTCGCGCTTCCGGCGTTGGCCCTGATGTGCGTCATGCTGTTCGACGCCAGGGCGCTTACCAGCGAGCCCGTCACCGTGCGCCACCGCGAGGGCGTCGTGCACGGGTTCCTGATCCTGCGGACGCTGGACGGCGCCAGATTGGCCGACGGCGATCTGATCCAGGTCGCGAGCGGCGACCGCGTGACTGCGCGGTTGGTGTTCCACTTCAACGACGGATCGACACACGACGAGACCGCCGTGTTCTCGCAGCGAGAGCGCTTTCGGCTGGTGAGCGACCATCTCGTCCAGAAGGGTCCCGCGTTTCCTCAGCCGCTCGACATGACGATCGACGCCGAGAGCGGGCAGACGACCGTTCACTATGCGGACAAGGACGGCCAGCAGAAAGTGGAGACCGAAACGCTCGATCTGCCGCCCGACGTCGCCAACGGCATCATCCTGACGCTGCTGAAAAACGTCCGCCCCGAAGCGCCGACGGCGAGCGTGTCGTTCGTTGCGGCGACCCCGAAGCCGCGCCTCGTGAAGATCGGCATCAGCTCGGCAGGCGATGAAGCATTTGCGACGGGCGGTACACGCCGGAAGGCGACCCATTACGTGTTGAAGATCAACATCGGCGGCATCTCGGGCCTGCTCGCTCCCGTTCTAGGCAAGCAACCGCCGGACTCTCACGTGTGGATCCTCGAAGGCGAGGCGCCAGCCTTCGTCAAGTCGGAGCAGCCGCTATATACGGGCGGACCGCTGTGGCGAATCGAGCTCGTCAGCCCCGTGTGGCAGAGGCCATGATTCATTTCGCGCGGCGGATTCGCGGGCTGGTGCTCCCACGATCGCGGAGTACTGCTACGACGAGGGCGCCGCAGACGATCCCGATGAGCGCGCCGCCAACGACGTCGAGTGGATAGTGCACGCCGAGGTACACGCGCGAATACCCGATGGCAGCCGCCAGTGCCCACCACAGGATCGCCGGCTCCGCGGCCACGACGGACAGCACATAGGCCGCCGCGAACGCGTTTGTCGTGTGGCCGGAGGGAAATGACGAATCATTCGGCCGCTTGCCGATCACTTCCACACGGGGAGCAGCGACAAACGGACGCGTGCGGTTGACGATCGGCTTGAGCAGATGGTCCGCGACCAACGTGGCCAGTAGAAGCGAGAGGAGAACAGACACCAACCCGAGCAGCCGGACGCGACCCAACGCGACCAGTGCGACAACCAGCAGGATCCAGATCACCCCACCGCGCCCCACAGCGCTGAGTCCCCACATCACACCATCCAGCGCGCCGATTCGGTGAGTGACAATCCACGTGCGCAGCGCATGATCGAAGGCGAACAACCGGGGCACGTCACACATCGTATCGCGGACCGGTTCCCGAGCCGACCGAACTTGTCTGTTCGAGCACGGCCACCGCATTTGTGCGCGTCGCGCAAGGCTGGGCTCGGTCCGCTCGCACCGACGATCAGGATCGCCTACTCACCGCGAAGCGTCACTTGCGGATCCACGCGTCCAGCGCGCGCGACAGGCCTGTAGCTCGCCGCCAGCGCCACGAGCACCAGGATCACGGCGACCCCGACCGCGGTCGGTTCGTCGAGCCGCTCGACGTGAAACAGCCATTGGGAGAGGACGCGCGTGCAGATGGCCGCCAGCACACACCCGGAGGCCACACCGGAGATGGCGACGATCAGGATCTGCCGCAGAATCAGCCAGCGCACCGCGCCAGGCGTCGCGCCGAGCGCCAGACGCAGTCCGACTTCGCGCGTGCGCATGCCGACCACGTACGACACGACGCCATAGATGCCGACGCTTGCCAGCAGGAGCGCCAGGCCGCCGAAGATCGCAATCAGCGTGAGGGTGAAGGTGCGCTGCGCGATGGACAGCGAGATGTACGTCGTCATCGGCTGCAGGTGGAAAATCGGCTGCTGCGGATCGACGGCAATCATCGCGGCACGCACCGCCGACTCGATTCGCTCGGGCGCCATCGTCGAACGGACGACGAGACTGGCCCATCCCTGAAGGTCGGCCGTCTGGGAAAACGGGAGATAGATCGCTGCATCGGGCTGCTGATCCAGACCGTACTGGCGCACGTCGCCGACCACGCCGACGATCGCCGCCCATGGCTGGCGCTCGTTGGCCGCGCCAACCTTGAGGTGCTTGCCGATCGGATTCTCTGCGTGAAACTGAGTGCGCGCCGTCGACTCGCTGATGATCGCGACGGGTGGTGCCTCACGGCTGTCCTGCGGCGTGAAGCCGCGGCCGCGGATCACCGGCATCCGGACGACGTGAAAATAGTCCGGGGAGACGAGATACAGATCCAGGTTCGGCGCATCGGCGTCGAGTGCCAGCGGATGTTCACTGATGCGCATCTGCGTGGTGGACGCGTGGCTGAGCGGCAGCGTGCTCGCATACCCCGCGCTCTCGACACCGGGAATCCTCTGCATCCGATCGGTGACGGCATCGAAATACGCAAGATGCCGTTCGGACGCGGCATAACTCGGCCCGGCGGGCAGCAGGCTCAGCGTCAGGACATTCTGTGGGTCGTAGCCAGGGTTGACACCGATCAACCGCAGGTAACTCTTGCCGAGCAGGCCGACGCCCAGGAGCAGCACGAACGCCAGCGCGATCTCCGTCGCCACGAGGACGCGGACCGCGGTGTGATGCGACGGCTGTGACGTGGACGTCTGCGCGCCGTGCAGTCTGTCTGCGAGCGAACCGCGCCACGCCGCCACGGCCGGCGCGAGTCCGAACACGAGGCCGGTGACGACGCTGGCCGCGAGGCCAAACACCAGGAGCGATCGATCGGGTGCGAGCTCACCGATTCGCGGAATCATCGTGCCGCCGCGGCGTGCGATGATCCCGATGGCCCACCACGACGCGCAGACGCCGACCAGGCCGCTGGTCGCTGCGAGCAACACGCTCTCGGTCAGCATCTGACGCGCGAGCCGCCAGCGTCCGGCGCCGAGCGCGGCGCGTACCGCGACTTCCGTCCGGCGGGCCGTCGCGCGCGCCAGCAGCAGCGTCGCCACATTCGCGCACGCCAGCAGGAGCAGCAGTCCGACCGCGCCTTGCAGCATCCACAAGGCCGTTCCGAAATGGCCAATGAGTTCATCGCGAAGCGGCGTCACCGTCGCAGACGCATCGCTTGGATAATCCGCTGGATGCTCGCGCACAAGCGCACGCATGATCGTGCCGAGCTCGGCTTCAGCTTCCCCGCTCGACACGCCGGGCGCGAGCGCGCCGATCACGCGCAGCCCGCGCCACGATCGGGAATCGAGCTCCGACGGATCGTATCCAAGCGGCGCGAATATCTGCGGCAGTTCCGCCGGGTTCGACATGTGCAGCGGCTGAAAATTCGCAGGCAGGACGCCGACCACGGTGAACGCACCGCCGAGAGCCGGCAGGACACGTCCGACGACTGTCGGATCGGCGCCGAATCGATCTCTCCACACGCCGTAGCTCAGGATGAACACGTTACTGCCCGCCGGCGTGTCTTCCTCGGACCGGAACGAGCGCCCGAGGTACATCGGCACGCCGAGTGTGTCGAAGAAATCGGCGTTCACGCGCATGCCGCGCAGCATGTCGGCACGGCCGCCCGCGAGGAGCCGGACGCCGAAGTCGTGCCACAACGACAGGTGGTCAAATGATCGGCTTCTTGCTCGCCAGTCATGAACCGTCGCGAAGCTGACCGTGGCGGAATTCTCCGTGTGGCTGTCCGCTTGGACGATCGTGACCAGGCGTTCAGGGTTTCCATACGGCAGGGGGTTGATGACGACGGCCTTCACCACGGAAAAGACGACGGCGTTGGCTCCAATGCCGAGCGCCATCGTCAGCACAACGGCGGCGGTGAATCCGCGCGCGTGCGCGAGCGAGCGCGCCGCGAACCGCAGGTCCTGCCAGACGCTCTCGATCATCGCGAGGATATTACGCCACGTCGACAGACGGGACGTAGCGCGAAGGCTTTAGCCGAGCGTCTCGGCGCGAGGCGGCGCCTCACGGCGGGTCTCAAAGGACCCGCCCTACATCGGCTCAGGGTCCCAAAGGACCCGCCCTACATCGGCTCAGTCTGCGCGCAGGACGCGGAGTGGATCCAGCCGCGATGCGCGGTAGGCGGGGATCAAGCTCGCGAGAAGAGCGACGAGGAGGAGCGTGGCGGCGACCGCCATCAGCGTGGACGGATCCGAGGCGCTGATGCCAAACACCAGCTTCTCGAGCAGCTTCGCGGATCCGAGCGCCGACACGGCACCGACGGCCACGCCGATGACCGCCGGCGTCATGCCTTCACGCACGATCAGCCGGACCACATCGGTCGTCCGCGCGCCAAGCGCCGTCCTGATGCCGATCTCCCGGCTGCGTCCGCGCACGATGTATGACAACACGCTGTAGATGCCCACCGACGCGAGCGCCAGCGCCACGCCGGCGAAGAGGCCGAGCAGCAGCGCGCTGAAGCGCTGCGACGTCAGCGTCTCGTCAAGCACTGCGTCCATCGTCCGAACATCCTCGATTGGCTGTTCGGCGTCCAACGCGCGGACCACACCCGTGGCGGGCGGCGCGAGCGACACCGGCGGCACCGACGTGCGCATGACGAGCGACAAGTTGTTCCAGGAATGCTCGCGAGTGTATTCATAGACGGTGGGCAGGGTCGCATCGGACAGCTCGCCCTGCTTGATGTCGCCGACGATCCCAATCACCCGCTCGACCAGTGTCTTCGACTCGAGCGGCAGCGTCACACGGCGGCCGATGGGATCCACATCGCCCCATAGCAGCTTCGCGGCGCCACGGCTGACCAGCATCACATCGACATCGGTGCCAGCCACGTCGCGCCCTTGCAGCACGGGAATGCGCATCGCGTGCAAATAGCCTGGCGTGATCTTGCGAACGGCCACGGTGGGCTGATCGCGAGGCAGAAGCTCCGCGTGCCCTTCGAGGACGACGGGCTGCACGGACCCGCCCTGCGAGGGCAGAGCATCGACCGCGCCGGCCGCCTGGACGCCGGGCAGCGCGCGAATGCGCTGCAGCGCCAGGTCGAAGAACGTGCTGATCTGCGCCGGCGTGCCGTACCGCGTGGCCGGCAGCGTGACGCGCATCGTCAGGACACCGTGCGGATTGAAGCCGGGATCGACCTGACGCAGCGCCGCCAGGCTGCGCAGCATCACGCCCGCGGCCATCAAGAGCACCAGGGACAACGCAACCTCGCATACGATAAGCACGCGCCGCGTCCGGATGCCGACCGCGCCATCGCTGCGGCCGCCTTCCTTCAGTGCGTCGTTGAGGCTCGTCCGGCCCGCGCGAAGTGCGGGCATCGCACCGGCGAGGATAGCCGTGGCGATCGACATGACAGCCACGAACAGCAGCACGCGCGCGTCGATCGAGATTTCGTCTGCGCGAGGCACCTGGCCAGCCAACAGCGCCGCACCGGTGCTGAGACTGGCGCGCGCGAGCAGCAGGCCGGCGGCACCGCCGGCGATCGAGAGCACCAGCGCTTCGACGAGCAGCTGCTGGAACACACGCCCGCGCCCGGCGCCGAGCGCCGACCGGATCGCGAGCTCTTTGCGCCGCGCGAGGACGCGCGCGAACAGCAGGTTGCCCACGTTTGCGCATGCGATCAGCAGCACCAGGCCAACGGCGGCGAGCAGTATCAGCAGCGACAGGCGGACGTTTCCGACGATCAGCTCCTGCAGCGGCACAACCGTCGCGCCCCAGCCAGCATTGGTCTGCGGAAACTGCTGTTCCAGCCGCGTCGAGATCACATTCATCTCGGATTGCGCCTGCGCCAGCGTGACGCCCGGCTTCAGACGCGCCACGACCGCGTCGTTGTGGTTGCCGCGCACGGCGCGCTCCGCGTCGGAGTACGCCAGGGGCACCCACAGCTCTTGCGCCGCGACGCCCCACGATTTAATCGAGAAACGCGCGGGCATCACGCCCACGATCGTGTACGGCTCGCCATTGAGCTGCAGCGTACGGCCCACAGCATCCGGCGCCGTGCCGAGGTGCGTCTTCCAGAAGCCGTTGCTGACCACCACAACGTGCGCCCCCGCGGGCGAATCTTCTTCCGGCAGGAAGACGCGGCCGAGCAGCGGCCGAACCCTGGCGACGCCGAAGAATTCCTTCCCGACGGCTCCGGCCGCAAGCGCCTCCGCGCCGCTGCCGGCGCCGGTCAGCACAAACTGGCGGTAACGATACAGCGCCATGCCGTCGAACGATTGCGCGTCGCGCTGCCAGTCGTAGAAGTTCGCCGGCGAGACGGAAAACCGGTGAATTCCCGGAAAGGCACTCTGCGGCGGCTCGTGGAACAGGCGGACGACGCGATCCGGTTCGTCGAGCGGCAGCGGACGCAGCAGCACGCTATTCACGATGCTGAAGATCGCGGTGTTCGCGCCGATGCCCAACGCCAACACGGCGACGACGGCAAGCGCGAACGACGGTGTCCGGCACAGCACCCTCACGCTGTAGCGGAAATCGGCGATGAGTGTTTGCATCAGCGGCTTAGACGAGCGTCTGGCCCAATGGGTTGCCTGGCTGAACGCACGCGCCGTGTTCCGACTGTGGACGAGCTTCTGCGGGCCGGCGACGCACAACGCAACGTTCAGCCCGTCGCGCACGTCCCGGTGTACGATCGCTGTGCATGCCGAATCGCGCGACGCGTCCGAGAATCGCGCGCAGACGCTCGAAAGTACACGGGGCAGGCGTCTTCGCGCTCGAGGCGATCAACAAGAACACTCGAATCATCGACTACGCCGGCGAACTGGTCCGCAATGCCGAGAGCGAGGCCCGAGAGGAACGGTACCTCGCTGAAGGGTGCATCTGGGTCTTCCGCGTGAACCGCCGCTGGAGCCGCGACGCGGCGGTCGGCGGCAACATCGCGCGCTTCATCAACCACGCCTGCCGGCCGAACTGCTGGATCGAAATCGCCGGCACGACCATCTGGATTCGCGCCTCGCGGCTCATTCGTCCCCGCGAAGAGCTGACCTACGACTACGCCACCGACGGTGAGCCGACGATTCCCTGCCGCTGCCGTCCGGGTTGCCCGAACGCGTTTTGACGCCTGAGTCCACCGTGCGCGTGCTGACCATCAACGCCGGGTCGTCCAGTGTGAAAGTCGCGCTGTTCGCCGTGGCATCGGATGAGACGCGCCTGGCGTGGGCGGCTCACGAACGGATCACCGACCACGCCGCCGCGCTTCGCGCCGCGCTGGCGCAGCTCCAGCCGGCGATCGACGCCTCGCCGCTCGGCGCCGTCGTCCACCGGATTGTGCACGGTGGCGTCCGCTATCGCGATCCGCTGCGCATCACGAGCCACGTGCTGCGCGACCTCCGGGCGCTGACCTCCCTCGATCCCGATCACATGCCACAAGCACTTGCGGCCATTCAGGCGACGATGGAGATGTACCCGGCTGTGACACAGATCGGGTGTTTCGACACCGCGTTTCATCACTCTCTGCCGCGCGTCGCGCAAATGTACGCACTGCCCCGCCGCTTCACGGACGCCGGAATCCGACGGTACGGATTTCATGGCCTCTCGTGCGAATACATCATGCGGACGCTGACGCGCCTCGGTCCGGCGGCGGCGTCAGGCCGAGTGATCATCGCGCATCTCGGGAGCGGCGCCAGCGTGACGGCGGTGCAGAACGGCCGCAGCGTGGAGACGACGATGGGCTTTTCGCCGGCCGGCGGCGTCGTCATGGGCACGCGAACCGGCGATCTCGATCCCGGTGTGCTGGTGCACGCGTTGCAGAACGGTCACATGAACGCTGACGCGTTGAACCGGCTGGTCAACCACGACGCCGGTCTGCTCGGCGTCTCGGAAACCAGCCAGGACGTGCGCGACCTGCTCGCGTGCGAGGCTGCCGACCCGCGGGCGGCCGATGCCATCGCGCTTTTCTGCTATACGGTGAAGAAGGCGATCGGATCGCTGATCGCGGTGCTCGGCGGCATCGACACGCTGGTGTTTACGGCCGGGATTGGCGAGCACGCCGCAGTCATCCGGCAACGGATCTGCAATGGCCTGCAAAGCTTCGGGATCGACGTCAACGCGGCTCGCAATGCGGACGATGCGGCCGTCATCTCGGCAGATCGTAGCGGCGTGACCATCAGGGTCATCGCCACCGACGAAGATCGGATGCTCGCTCGCCACGGGGCGGACACTCTTACGGCTGGAGATCGCGATGTTTGAGTTCGACGCCACCATCTCGAGCGCCGTGGTCAGCGGTGACGCGCCCGCGTCGCCGGCGCCCACGGCGGGCCCGCTCACGCCCGCGCTGCTCGACCGGATGCACCGGTATTGGAGCGCGGCCAACTACCTCACGATCGGACAGATTTATCTGCAGGACAATCCCCTGCTGCGCGAACCGCTGGTGCCGCGCCACATCAAGCCGCGGCTGCTCGGTCACTGGGGTACCTCTCCCGGACTGAGTCTTGTCTATGTGCACCTGAACAGGCTGATTCGCGAGCAGGACGCCAATGTGATTTTTCTGGCGGGTCCGGGTCATGGCGGTCCGGCAGTGCTCGCCAACGTCTATCTCGAAGGCACGTACTCCGAGATCTACCCGCACGTGTCGCAGGATCTGAAAGGGCTGCACCGCCTGTGTCGACAGTTCTCCACCCCCGGCGGCGTCCCGAGCCACGTCAGCGTGCCGACACCAGGATCGATTCACGAGGGCGGCGAGCTTGGCTACGTGCTCGCCCACGCCTTCGGCGCCGCCTTCGACAATCCGGATCTGCTCGTCGCGGCGGTCGTCGGCGACGGCGAAGCGGAGACGGGGCCGCTGGCAGGCTCGTGGAAGAGCATCAGCTTCCTCAACCCGGCGCGCGACGGTGCGGTGCTGCCGATTCTGCACCTCAACGGCTACAAGATTGCCGGGCCGACCGTCTGGGGCCGCACGCCGGACGACCAGCTGCGACAACGCCTCGAGGGCGACGGCTACGATGTGCACTTCGTGGAAGGCGACGATCCGATGCGCGTCCATCAGCTGTTCGCCGCCGCGCTGGACAGCTGCTGCCAGCGCATTCGCGCGATTCAGGCGCGCGCACGAGCGCAGCGTGGACCGCAGGAGGCGCGATGGCCCGCGATCGTTCTCAGGACGCCGAAGGGCTGGACGGGACCGAAAGCGCTGCACGATCTGGCGATCGAGGGTACGTTCCGCGCGCACCAGGTGCCGCTCGCCGACGTCAAGGGCAATCCGCAGGAGCTCGCCCTGCTCGACGCGTGGATGCGCAGCTATCATCCCGAGCGCCTGTTCGATCGTGAGGGCCGGCTGGTCGAAGAGCTGCGAAGCCTGGCACCCGACGGCGATCGCCGCATGGGTGCCAATCCGCACGCCAACGGCGGACGCCTGCGCGTGCCGCTCGACATTCCACGGTTTGCCGACTACGCGCTTCCGGTCGAGAGGCCCGCCACCGAGCGCCACGAATCGACGCGCTGCCTCGGTCAACTGCTGCGGGATGTCTTCGTCAGGAACCATGATGCGGCGAACTTCCGATTGATGTGTCCCGACGAGACGAGCTCGAACCGCCTCGGCGACGTGTTCGCCGTGGAGAATCGGTGCTACCAGGAGCGGACGATCGCGATTGACGATCACGTCTCCGCCGAGGGACGCGTGATGGAAGTGCTGAGCGAGCATCTGTGTGAAGGCTGGCTCGAAGGCTATCTGTTGACCGGCCGCCATGGCCTCTTCGTCAGCTACGAAGCCTTCGCGATGATCTCGGCGTCGATGACCGTCCAGCACACGAAGTGGCTGCAGGAAGCGCGGAACCTGGCGTGGCGCGCACCGATCGCGTCGCTCAACATTCTGCTGACGTCCACCTGCTGGCGCAACGACCACAACGGCTTCAGCCATCAAGGCCCCGGGTTGATCGACGTGATGCTGTCGAAGCGCGGGTCGGTCGCCCGCATCTACCTGCCGCCGGACGCCAACTGCCTGTTGTCGGTCGCCGACCATTGCCTGCGCAGCACCAACTACGTGAACCTGATCGTGATCGACAAGCAGCCGCAGCTCCAGTGGCTCGACAAGGACGCCGCCATCGCGCACTGCGCGCGCGGCGCGTCGATGTGGGCGTGGGCCAGCACGAACGGCGGACGCGATCCGGATGTGGTCATCGCCGCCGCCGGCGACGTGCCAACGCTCGAAGCGACGGCCGCTGCCGCGTGGCTGCGCGCCCGCGTGCCGGATCTCCGCGTGCGCTTCGTGAACATCGTCAATCTGATGACGCTGTTCCCCGCCGACGTGCATCCGCACGGGATGGACGATGACCACTTCATCGGCCTGTTCACCGCCGATCAGCCGATCATCTTCGCGTTCCACGGCTATCAGCGCGCGATCCACGAGATCGTGCACGGCCGGCCGCATGCCGAGCGGTTCCACGTCCGCGGTTTCAACGAACAAGGGACAACGACCACACCGTTCGCGATGGTCGCACTCAACGAGATGAGCCGGTACCATCTCGCCATCGAGGTGATTCGCCGCGTGCCGCGACTGAACGATCGAGCGCCGGAGCTGATCGCCGAGTGCCGCCAGACTCTGGAGGAGGCGTTGGCGTACGCGCACGAGCATCTCGAGGATCCGCCGGCCATCAGCCAATGGGTGTGGCCAGAGGCGTGAAGCCCTGGGAGCTGCTCGGCCAGACGCGGACGCCGGGCGACGCGGACATGACGCTGATGCGCCGCGACCGTGAGTACGTGATCCTTGCCGGCGGCAAAAGCCTCATGTCGAGCCGCATGCACGGATCCGAAGAGGCGCTCGCGACGCTCGGGTGCCAGACGGCGAGGACCCTCGACGCGCCCAGCGTGCTCGTCGGCGGCCTCGGGATGGGTTTCACGCTGCGCACGGCGCTCGACCTCCTGCCGCCGGACGCCGCCATTGTCGTCGCGGAGCTCGTGCCGGCCATCGTCGAGTGGAACCGCGGGCCGCTCGGGCCGCTGGCGGGACATCCATTGAAGGACGCGCGCGTCCGCGTTGAAGTCAGCGATGTGGCTGCGACGCTGCGCGCGAGCACGGCGCGATTCGACGCGGCCCTTCTCGACGTGGACAACGGCCCGGACGCGTTCACCGCGTCGGACAATGCCGGCATTTATGATGACCGGGGACTGGCTTCCGCACGCGCCGCGCTGAAGCCGGGCGGCGTGCTGGCCATCTGGTCGGCCTGGGAGGATCGGAAGTTCGAGCAGCGCCTGCGCTATGCGGGATTCACCGTCCGCGTGGAACACGTGCGGGCGCGCCTCAAAAAAGGCGGCCCGCACCACTCGATATTTCTGGCGACCCTACGAGTGTAGGCCGGGTCTTTAGACCAGAGTCGAGAAAAGGGGCCGTACCCCTTTTTCGCGAACTTCACTGAAAAAGGGGTACGGCCCCTTTTCACTTTCGCGAAAGGCTGATCAGGTTCGCGAGCAGCTGATACGCGCCGTCGGCCCCTGCCGGCAGCTGCCGCCAGAGTCCCAGTCCGAGATAAATCCAGTGGCCGGTCCCGACATTCGCTTCCACCAGCGATCCAAGCTTCACGCCCGGGTTGTCGGGGAATGAGTCGGTCATCGACACCAGATCGACGTAGCGCTGATCCTTTTCGCCGAGAAAATACAGCCCGCGCTCCTGCACCCAGCCGTCCCACGTCGCCTTGCTGATCTTGTTCGGGAAGTTGAATACCGGATTCTCCGGCTTCAGCACCGTGACCGGCACCGTTTCGTCCGCCACGCGGTTGCCGCTGACTTTGGCCGGGTACGGACCGTACTGCGCCTGGTTGAACTCGAATTTGTTGTACTGCACGATGACGGTGCCACCGTGCTGCACGTAGTCGAGCAGGCGCTCGTTGTACGCACGCAGATCGGCACGCCGTTCGTACGCGCGCACGCCCGTCACGATCGCGTCGTATCGGGACAGATCACCCCATGCCAGCTCGTCATGCTCGATCAGACTCACCTTGGCGCCGAGCTGCTCGATGGCCGGCGGCACCTGATCGCCGACGCCGACGATGTAGCCGACGGTGAGATTCGGGACGCTCTTGACGTCGACCACCTTCACCGTTGTCTCCGCCGGCTTGATCATCTGGCGGCGCTGGATGTGTGGATACTCGATGTCCTGATACCCAACGGTGAAGGGCTCGTTGCCGGTCGCTGGCGACGTGACCACGGCGCGTATTGTGTACGCCCCGGTCCGCGCCTGCCGCGGCGCCGTCACTTCAAATCGTGCCGACAGCGACTCGTCTTCGCGCGTGAAGCTCACGGTCGCGGTTGGCGGCGTCACCGTCCATCCGCCGGGTACTTCCAGGCGGACGGTCGCGTCTGTCGCGCTCTTCGTGCTGTTGGTGATCGCCACATGGATCTCACGCGTGCCCGCGGCGGACGACTGGCCCGCGACCGTCGACGGTACTACCGCCAGCGGCGGCGTCATCCGCACCGAAAACGACGGCACTACATTCAACTCCATCCGCTTGTCGCCGAGGTAGATGTCCTTGACATAGCGGAACTCGACCGGCAGTTCCTTCGTGACATCCACGCTTCCCGCCTTGACGTGGAAGGTCGCGCGGAACGGCGTCGCCTGGAACGGCACGCCGAACGGCACCGCGGGATCGAAGATGTCGATCGCGGGATTCGACGGCGTCTTCCAGTACTCGTCGTGAAAATACGGCGTCGTCAATTTCGCGTGTGCCGGGACGACCGCGCCGGCGCTGCAGGTGTAGACCGCGCCCTTCTTGACCGATCCGGCGGCGCACGTCGACGCGTGGTCGAAGCCGGCGACTGTCACGTCACTGACGCTCACGTCGGTGCCCCCATGGTTGACCGCGAGCAGTGACAGCTTCACCGGCTCCGATCCGATCACGAGGCCGTCGTCGGCGACCGCGTCAAACGACAGGCCGTGAGCCGCGAGCACGGCGTCCTCGTAGTCGCGTTCTTTGATGCCGAGGCGAAAGTCGATCTCGTAGCGCGCCTCGCCAGAGAGGTCGAGCGACGCGAGCTGCGCCCGCAACGCGCGGACGGCCGTCAGTCCCGCTTCGATCGGTGCGGCCGTGCCCGCGTCGTCGCCGGTTGCGAAAGCCTGCTGGGCCCGCTGCGCGTCGGCCGCGATCGCGGCGAGCCCCGCCGTCAGCGCCGCCGGAGGCGTGGCGCCGGCGAAGCGTGCGAGCGCACTGAGGCTCGTGTCGATGCCGTCGAACAGCGACGTTTCATCTTTCTCCATCTCGTCGGGAATCTTGCTGTCGACTAATTGATAGACCGCTGCGCCCCCGCCGCCGCGGCCGCTGGAAAACCCTGGCAGCGCGGGCAGCCCGGTCGTGCCCTGGCATTTGTGATAACTGTGGGCGTCGGCGCCTATTTCGGCGTACGTGCGTCCGAGCAAGGGATCGTACGCCGCGGTGTTCACGCGTGTGAGCCGTACTCCAGACGCCGGCGTCGCGCCACCGCGTCCGGCACCAGGCCCGCCTCGTCCGCCCGCGCCGATCACGCCGCCACCGCCGGTGAAGTACAACTTTTTCGGCTGCCAGGGTCTGAGCCCCTGTTTGATCTGGTCTGGATATTTCGTCGGATCGCCGGCGGCAAAGTACGCCTCGCGCACCAGAATCGTCGTCGCTTCGTGGGCGCGATCGCCGCCGCCGCCCTGGATGTTCATCGTCAGGACGACGTCCGGACGCAACGTGCGCATCAGGCGGACGAAGTCTCCGACGATCTCCGTCCGGCCCCACTTGTTGATGACCTCCTGCGGATCGAACGAATAGCCGTAGTCGATGGCGCGCGTGAAGTACTGTTCGGCGCCGTCTATGCGATGCGCCGAAAGCAGCTCGGAGGTGCGAAGAACCGCGATGTCCTGGAACAGCTCGGGACCGATTTCGTTCTGACCGCCGTCGCCGCGGTTCGTCTGCACGTCGACGGACCGCAGACCCATGCCGCGCGTGAAGAGCGCAAAGAGCGCGTTGTGCTCGTCGTCGGGATGCGCCGGCGCCTGCATGAACGTGCCCGACTCGCTCAGACGGCGCACCGCGAGCCCGAGCGCGACGTGCCCGCTGTCCGGCGTCACGATCGGGAAGGTCATCCGGCTCTGCGCATGAACGCGCATATCGCCCTGCGTGAGCAACAAAAGTGAAAAAGCAACGCCTGCCGCCGTCAAGCTACGCAGATGAATCATGGCTCCATTATTACTGATTAGCTGCCGGCGCCTTGAGTCTATACTTAAGTACATGGTTGATACGTGGAACCGGAGGCGGTGATGCGAATCGGCGCGGTTGCCGGCGAGGCCGGCGTGAACGTCCAGACGCTGCGGTACTACGAACGGCGAGGCCTGCTGCCAAGGCCGCCGCGCCGCCTCTCGGGCTACCGGGAGTTTCCCGCCGATGCCGTGCGAGTGGTCCGGTTCGTCAAACGCGCGCAGGATCTCGGGTTCAGCCTCGACGAGGTCGACGCGCTCCTCCGTCTTCGCAACGACAAGCGGCGCGATCGCGTGCGCATCCGCGCGGTGGCCGAACAGCGCGTCCGGCAGATCGATCGCAAGATCGCCGAGCTGCAGTCGATGAAGAAGGCGCTCTCGCACCTGCTCCACTGCTGCCGTGCAGGTTCGACGCTGGAATGTCCCATCATCGAAGCGCTCGACGGCGCGGCCGGAGATGCGCCATGACGCACCGCGACCCGGTCTGCGGAATGACGATCGAGGCGGAAGACGCGGTCGGCACCCATACGCACGAGGGCGAGACCTACTACTTCTGCAATCCCAGCTGCCTCGAGCGCTTCGCGGCGAACCCGCGAGCGTTTCTCGAGCCGGTGAGCGCGCCGCCATCACCGGCGCCGGCTGGCACCGATTACGTCTGTCCCATGCACCCGGAGGTGCGCTCGGCAACGCCTGGCGCCTGCCCGATCTGCGGCATGGCGCTCGAGCCGCGCACCGTGTCCCTCGAGGACGCGCCGAATCCAGAGCTGATCGACATGACGCGGCGGTTCTGGCTCGCGGTGATGCTCGGCGCTCCGGTCTTCCTGCTGACGATGGCGGATATGACCGGCGCGAGCCTGTCGATGCGCCACGGCACCGTCGTGAATTGGATCGGCCTCGTGCTCGCGACGCCGGTGGTCTTCTGGGCGGGCTGGCCCTTCTTCGAGCGCGCCTGGGCATCATTCGTAAACCGCAGCCCGAACATGTTCACGCTGATCGCGCTGGGCGTCGGCTCAGCGTATTCGTACAGTGCGTTCGGCACCCTGTTTCCCGATCTGTTTCCGGCCGGCGCTCGAATGCACGGCGTCGTCCAGACCTACTTCGACACGTCGGTCGTCATCACCGCGCTGGTGCTGCTCGGCCAGGTCCTCGAGCTGCGCGCGCGCAGCCGCACCGGCCACGCGATCAGGCAGCTGTTAGGCCTGACACCGAAGACCGCACGCCTGGTCAGCCGCGGCGAGGAGCGCGATGTCCCGCTCGGCGACGTCGCCGTCGGCGATGTCTGCCGCGTCCGGCCGGGCGAAAAGATCCCGGTCGATGGCATCGTCGTCGACGGACACAGCGCCGTCGACGAGTCGATGGTCACCGGCGAGCCGATGCCGGTGGCGAAGGAATCCGGAGCGCGCGTCACCGGCGGCACGATCAACACGACGGGAAGTCTGCTCGTCCGCGCCGAGCGCGTAGGCAACGACAGTCTGCTCGCGCAGATTGTCAGGATGGTCGGCGAAGCCCAGCGCAGCCGCGCGCCGATTCAACGGCTCGCGGACCGCATCGCGGCCTACTTCGTTCCCGCGGTGGTGCTGATCGCGGTGGTCGCGTTCATCGTCTGGGGCGTTTGGGGGCCGCCGCCGCGTCTGGCACTCGCGCTCGTCAGCGCCGTGGCGGTGCTCATCATCGCGTGTCCCTGCGCGCTCGGACTCGCGACGCCGATGGCGATCATGGTCGGCACGGGCCGCGGCGCGACGGCTGGCGTCCTCGTCAAACACGCAGAGGCGCTCGAACGTCTGGAGCGCGTGGACACGATCGTCGTGGACAAGACCGGCACGTTGACCGGAGGCAAGCCGTCGGTCGTGTCGATCGTTGTGAGCGAAGGACACTCGGAGGACGAGGCGCTGAGTCTCGCCGCGGCGCTCGAGCAGTCGAGTGAGCATCCGCTGGCCGCGGCGATCATGGCGGCCGCGCGCGCGCGCCGGCTCACGCCGCCCCGCGCCGATCACTTTTCCGCCGAACCGGGAAAAGGCATCCGCGCCGTGGTGAACGGCTCTGCTGTGATTCTCGGCAATCTCGCGATGGCGCACGTCACACCAGCACTGCCGACGATGCTCGCCGAAAAGGCCGACGCACTCCGCCGCGATGGTCAGACGGTGGTGTATCTCACGAAGGATCAGTCGCTGGTTGCGCTGCTCGGGATCGCCGATCCGATCAAACCGAACACGGCGGAAGCGATTGCCGCCCTCCACGCCGAGGGGCTGCGCATCGTCATGCTGACCGGCGACAACCGGACGACGGCGGAGGCGGTGGCCGGCCGGCTGGGAATCGACGACGTCCGCGCCGACGTGCTGCCCGCGGACAAGCGCGCCGCCGTTCAGCAACTGCAGCGCGAAGGACGCACTGTGGCGATGGCCGGCGACGGCATCAACGACGCGCCGGCGCTGGCCGAAGCCGCGGTCGGCATTGCGATGGGCACCGGCACGGATGTGGCAATCGAGAGCGCCGGCATCACGCTGCTCGCCGGCGATCTGCGCGGTATCGCACGGGCGCGGCGGCTCAGCCGCGCGACGATGCGCAACATCCGTCAGAATCTGTTTCTGGCGTTCGTGTACAACGCAGTCGGTGTGCCGGTCGCCGCAGGTGTGCTGTATCCGTTGACCGGAACGCTGATCAGTCCGATCTGGGCCAGTGCGGCGATGACGCTCAGCTCCGTTTCGGTGATTGGCAACGCGCTGCGTTTGCGCCGCGCGCGATTGTAAACACGCTCCACCACGGAGGACACAGAGGACACAGAGGTTAAATTCTGATCACGCACAAAACAGGATTTCCCCTCCGTGGCCTCCGTGTCCTCAGTGGTGGAGAGCTTGAATGACGTAACGTGCTGAGAGGAGACATCCCATGGTTACCGACCCCGTGTGTCACATGCAGATCGACGAGTCGAAGGCCGCCGGCAAGAGCGACTACAACGGCAAGACGTATTACTTCTGCGCGATGGTCTGCAAGAAGAAATTCGACGAGAACCCGCAGAAGTACGCGGCGTCATGAGCCACTAAAGGGAGTACCAATTGGTAAGTTGGTGAATTGGTAAGTTGGTGAATTGGTAAGTTGGTGAATTGGTAAGTTGTGTGAGTCGGCGAATCGGTGAGCTGGTGAATTTCAGCGCGCGAGACCCCATTCACCAATTTACCAACTCACCAACTCACCAACTCACCAACTCACCAATTAACAAGAAACACATTTGTGGTTGTTCTTTGACCCGAGCTTTTCGAGCAGCGCGACCGTTTCCGGGAACGGCGAGACACGCTGCACCGGGCCGTTGGCCATGTCGGCGACCGTCTGCCCGCTTCGGGCCACGGCCGTGACGTCGGCGCCTTTCGACACGAGATACAAAATCATGTCGTTGTCGCCCCGGGCCGCCGCGTGGTGCAGCGGCGTGTAGCCGTCGTTGTCGCGCGCGTTGACGTCGGCGCCGAGATCCTCGACAAGGTACTTCACGGACGCCAGCCACGCATCGGGCGCATGCCGGTGCGCGTTGCCGGCGAAGCCCTCGCCATATTCGAGGCCGGCCGCGGCGTGCAGCGGCATGGCGCCAGGCCCTCCGTAAGGCACCGGCGGCGCCGTGTACCGTTCCTGGTTCGCATCCGGCGTCGGCGCGACGGCGCCGCCCGCGCCAGGGACAGGTGCGCCCGCCCCGCCGGCGGGCGCGCCGCGGCGAATCGCCTGCTGCGGCGCGATCGTCGGGATGTTCGGATCGGCGCCGTGCGCTACCAGCAGTCGCATCGCTTCGAGATCGGTGCCGTATGCGGCGCGCCAGAACGGCGTGGAACCGGACGTGTCGGCGAGGCCGCAATTGCGGTTGCCGCATCCGCTGTACACGAGATACCAGGGATGCGTCCGGAGCCGCGCGTTCGGATCGGCGCCCGCGTCGAGCAGCGCCTTCATCACATCGAGATACGTGGCCTTCTGCTGCTCCATCTCCTGGGGCTGCGGAAAGCGCGTGCGCGGCTGCCACTGCGTGTTGACCGCGGCCCACAACGGCGCGACGCCGTTGCCAGCCTCAGCCAGATTGGGATTCGCACCGCGCGACAGGAGAAACAGCGCCGCGTCGAACTGCCCGTTGATCACCGCCATCAGCAGGGGGCTCGTCGCATCGCCGGCGCCGACCTCGTTCACGTTGGCACCGCCATCGATCAACGCCCGCGCGGCGTCGATGTGTCCCTGACGCGCGGCGTGCAGCAGCGCCGTCAGCCCACCCTTCGTGGCCACGGGCGGGTTGATCTCCTCAGGATTGAAATTCGCGCCGGCCGCCGGATCGTCCGGATTGCCGCCGCGGCCGCCGCGGCCGCGCCCGCCGCCGGCGTCCGATTTATCTGGCGGCGGAATCTTACCGGACGCGAACAACTCGCGCGACGCTTCGATGGCCGCCTGCACCTGGCTTGGCGTCGGCTTCTGCCCCTTGGGCACTGACGTCTCGATGACTTTGCGCTGGAGCTGCGCGGCGGCGCGGTCCAGCGCCAGCATGTTCGTGACGTCCACCGCCTTCGTTGCGATCCGCGCGTCGGCGCCGCGCGCCATCAGCACGCGAATCACCTCGGCTCGATTCTGCTCCGCGGCGAAGATCAGCGGCGTCTGTCCCCACTCCGATTCTTTCGCGTTCACGTCTGCGCCCGCGTCCAGTAGGCTGGTGACCACTTCCGGGTTGCCGGCCTCCGCGGCCAGGTGCAGCGGCGTTACGCCGGTCGTAGACGTACGCACCGTCACGCTGGCGCCTGCCTTCAGCAGCGCGCGTACCACCGCGGCGCTCCCCGTGCGGCTCGCCAGGTGCAGCGGCGTGTATTGACCGATGCGCGTCACGGCACTCACGTTGGCGCCTGCGTAGAGCAGAATGTCCGCCAGCTCGGCGTCGCCGCGCTCGGCGGCCCAGTGCAGCGCGGTCATGCCGTCACCCTGCGGCGCGCTCACGTCGGAGCCCTGCCGCAGCAGCGCGCGCACCGTGTCACGATCGACGTGCATCGACGCATCGGCCACCGGCGAGCTCGACGGCGCCGCCGTGAGCCACGCGGTCAGGCTCAGTGCGGCGGCGAGGCTCATTCCGACACCCAGACGAACTTTCATCGCATCGCTCCTCAATGGGGACGCCGCGCGTGCCGGGTCTGAAAAGACCCGGCCTACAACCGGGGCTACGTGTCCGCCCAGGGCCGGCACATCGGCCGGCCGCCCGCGTTCAGAAAGCGGCAGTCGTCGCCGGCATCGCCAGCGAGAACTCACCGGTGCTATCGCCCAACGTCTCCACATCGTCGACGCCAAGGTCGTGCAGCAGCCGCAGCATGACGTTCGCCATCGGCGTGCCGTCCGGCGCCTTGAGATGGACGCCGCCGTCGAGATGACCGTTCGCGTGACCGAACAGCGCCAGCGGGCAGCGGCGATGGTTGTGGATGTTCGGATCGGCCATCGGCGATCCCCAGATGATCAGCGTCTTGTCCAACAGGCTCGCCTCGCCGTCCATCGTGTTCTTCATCCGGTCGAGGAAGTACGCGAGCTGGCTCGTGCGGTACTTGCAGATCTTGTTGAACTCCAGGATCCGATCTTCCTTGTTGCCGTGATGCGACGCCGGATGGAACGGCTGACTCGAGCCGCTCTCCGGAAACGCGCGGTTCTGCGAGTCGCGTCCCGTCTTGAACGTGATCACGCGCGTCATGTCGGTCTGCAGCGCGAGCACCTGGAGGTCGAACAGCAGCCGCATGTGCTCCGAGAAGGAATCGGGCACGCCGGCCGGCGCATCCGGCAGCTCGCGCGTTTCGCCGCTCCGGTTGTGAGCCTCGACGGCCTGGATGCGCCGCTCGATCTCGCGCACGTTGTCCATGTAGTTGTCGAGCCGCGCACGATCGCCGGGGCCGAGCTGCGAGCGGACCCGCGTCACTTCGCCCGCAATCCAGTCGAGAATGCTGCTGCGCGTTTCGCGGCGCGCGGCCCGATCCTCAGGCGTCTTGCCCACGCCGAACAGCATGTCGAACGCCACGCGCGGATCGCGGATCATCGGCAGCGGCTCGCTCGGCGACGCCCAGCTGATCGAGTCGGTGTACGCGCACGAGTAGTTGTATGTGCAGCCGCCCGCCTGATCGAGGTTCTCGATGCAGAACTGCATCGACGGCATCGCGGTCGCCTGGCCGTACCGCTTCGCGTACAGCTGGTCGAGCGAGGTGCCCGCCCACAGATCGGAGCCTTGCGTCTGCTTCGGGTGCGACTGCGTCAGGAACACCGCGCTTGATCTGAAATGATCGCCGCCAATTTCCGGCGGCGAGAACGCCTCGGCATTCCGCACGTCAGTGTTGCTGACGATGGTCATGTACTCGCGGTAGGCGTCGAGAGCGCTCAGGGAATTGTCGGGCACCAGCGTGAAGTCGCGGCCGGTCGTTTCGGGCGCGAACAGATGCTTCGTCGCTCCCCACGTGTTGCAACCCGCCTGGCCGTGCACTTCCTCGATGCACACGAGCCGCGTCCGATCGGGCGTGGCGGCGGCCGGCGATCGGCCGAACGCGGCGCCGGCCGGCACCATCGCGTCCAGAAACGGCAGCGCCATCGTCGCACCCGCGCCGCGAAGGAACGTCCGCCGGGGAAACTGCTTTCGCGTGATGAAATGCATCGTTCCGACTCTCCTCACATGCGCGGACGGAACCGGTCCGCGTATCGGTGACCGAGACGTTTACCGCCGCGCCATCGCCGTCGCATCGTCGGTCGTGACCGACTCCGCCCGCCGCATCTGAAATGCGTCGCTCTTGACCACACCGAGAATGAACGCCGACATCCGGTAGTCCGCTGCCGCCGCCGACTTCGCGATCGCGCGAATCGCCGGCTGGTCGTAATACTCCGTGCGCCGCCCGAGCGCGTAGGCCAGCAGATTCTCCGTGAACGTGCGCACGAGCGGCACGGGCCGCTTGAGCAGCGCGCTGGTCAGCTCGGCGGGCGACGTGATCGCGGAGCCGTCGTAGAACGTGCCGTGCGTGTCGAGCGGCATGCCGTTCTCGCGCGCGCGCCACTTCGCCGTCACGTCGAAATTGTCGAGCGCCAGGCCGATCGGATCCATGAACCGGTGGCAGGCGTTGCACGTCGGATTCGCGCGGTGCAGCTCCATGCGTTCGCGCGTGGTGAGCATCTTGCCGTTCTTGGCATCGGCGGTCTGATCGAGCGTCGGCACATCCGGCGGCGGCGGCGGCGGCGGCGTGCCCATCAAGACCTCCATCACCCACTTGCCGCGCAGCACGGGCGAGGTGCGGTTCGCCAGCGACGTCTGCACCAGCACGCTGCCCTGGCCCAACAGGCCGCGGCGGCTCGCATCGGGGTACTGCACGCGGCGGAACTCGCTGCCGGCGATGCCGGGAATGCCATAGTGCTCCGCCAGGCGCTCGTTCACGAACGTGTAGTCGGCGCGATACAGATCCATCAGCGTGCGGTCTTCGCGCACAAGGTTGTTGAAGAACATCTCGGTCTCGCGTTGCATGTCCCCCGCGAGATTGTCGTCGAAGTTCGGGTAGTAGTTCGGATCCGGGTGCACCTTGTCCACGTCCTGCAGCCGGAGCCACTGCGCGGCGAAGCGCGTGCCCAGCGCATCCGAGCGCGGATCCGCCAGCATCCGCCGCGTCTGCTTCTCGAGCGCACCGCCCGCCGACAGCTTGCCTTGTTCGGCGAGAGTGAGCAGTTCCTGATCGGGCGGCGTGCCCCACAGGAAGAACGAGAGGCGTGACGCGAGATCCACATCCGCCACGCGGTACGTCGAGCCCGGCTTCGCGGCCTCGGGCTCGCGCTCGAGCCGGAAGATGAAATAGGGACTCGCCAGAATCGCTTCGAGCGCCGACCGGACGCCGCCTTCGAAGCCTTCCTTCGCCGCCGCTTTCTCGTAGAACGGCATCAGCCGGTCGAGCTCGCTCGCCGTGAGCGGGCGCCGATACGCGTCGCCGCCGAGCCGCGAGAGGATCTGCCGCGCGCACGGCCGCTCCTCGCCCGCCGACGTCGGACGGCAGCTGAAGATTTTGTGCCGGCTCTCCGTCTCCGAGATGCCGGTGGTCCGGTACGGTCCCTTGATCACGAAGTCGCGCACGTGCGGCAGCGTCGTGATGCCGGGACCGCCCGATCCGCCTCCCGCGTATGACCAGTCGTGCGGCCGGATCGAGATCCTCGTACGGCCCGTCGGTCCGCCGCACGAACGCCGCGGCCACGCGCTGCTGTCCCGCGCGCACCAGGATCGGCTCGGTGCGCATCGCCACCGCGCCGCGCCCATCGGCGCCGCCGGCCGGACCGGTCTCGTATTCGATCAAGGCGACACGCTCGCCATTGATCGAGATGTCGATGTCTTCCCCTCTCGCGTTCGAGCCCGACACCAGATCGACCTCGAAGACGTACTCCGCGTCGTTGGGAAAGACATAATCGACGACCATCCCGCCGCGCGTGCCATACGGCGCGCCGTCGACGTGGTCCCACGGATGCTGCGAGACGTAGCCGGGAGCCGTGTACGTGTGATCGACCGTCGGCGCGTGACGATCGCCAACCGCCATGCGCGCGATCGCGCTCGCCGCGTTCAGATACGCATCGAGCAGCGTCGGCGACAGCACCTGTGCGTCGGCGATATTGTCGAAGTTGGCGCTCTTCGTATCGAGCGGGAGCCAGTCGCCGGCATCCACGTCGAGCGTCAGCAGCTCGCTGATGGCTCGCGCGTACTCTGGCCGGTTGAGGCGCTGAAAGGTGCGGACGCCGGGATTCGGGTGCGCGGCAGCGGCGGTGTCGACCGTCGTTTCAAGCGCCGCCACGAGCGCCGCCTGCGTCGCCGGATCCGGACGCGCGGCCAACGGCGGCGGCATCAGGCCCGCCTGCAGCTTGCGGATCATCTTCTCGGCGACCTCAGCGTGCTGCGCGGCGCTCGCCACGTCGAACGACGCGAGCGACAGCCCGCCCGTTTTCCTCGTATCGTTGTGGCACGTAACGCAGTAGCGGCGAATCACCGCGTCGTGATCGGGCGGGGTCGGTGCGGCCGTCGTTTTCTGACCGGCGGTCGTCGATCGAACGGGATGTGACGCGGCCGGCAGCACGCCCGCCGGGGCCCGCTGGGCCCGCAGGCCGGTGTCGGCCGCGAACCCGAGGCAGGCGATTCCAACGCCCAGAACCGCCCATCTGGCCTGTGTCATCCGTAACTCCAGCGGGAATACTACACCGGGAACAAGCAATTGGATCAGGGGATTTCACTAGCGGGACGGTAGCGATAGGAGCCGGGTTGTCGGCCTGCCACGCGTGGGGCGGACACGCAGGTCCGCCCCTACGGCGACGGCTCTCGGCCGGCAGTACCGCTCGGCTGAAGCCTTCGCGCTACGTTCACTGAAGCCTTCGCGCTACGTTCACTGAAGCCTTCGCGCTACGTTCAGATCCGTTATGGCGCCTGATGCGACGTCGTCCGCGAGCGTTCGGCCCGCGCCTTGGCGACCATGTCCTTCACTTCCTTCATCAGCGTGGGCACGTGATAGGGAATACCGTCCTTGATGGTCCACTCGATGCCGCCGCCGTGCACCATCTTGACGTCCGGATCGCCCGGCTTCACGACGCCTGAAAAGTTATTGATGATCTGTCCTTTGAGCGACATCAAATCAGTGCCGTACGGGTTCATGACTCGCAGGTTCTCGAGCGGGTTGCCGTTGATGACCAGCAGGTCGGCGACCATGCCCTGCCGGACGCGGCCGACTTTATCCGACAGCCCCAGCACTTTCGCACCGTTGATGGTGGCGTGCTCGATCACCTCGAGCGGCTGGAAGCCGGCCTCCTGCTGCATCTCCAGCTCGCGTGAGATGCCGAAGCCGTACATCGATCCCCAGAGGAAACCGGAGTCGTCGCCGGTCGTGATCGTTCCGCCTTTGCGCCCGAACTCGAGCAGCGTCGCCATCCAGACCTCGTAGTTGTGGCGCCAGTTCACCTCGTTGGTGGTCGTCCAGCCAATGAAGAACGTGCCGTGGCGCGTCATGCTCGGCTGCATGTACTGCTCGAGCGACGGGTGCAGGTAGTCCTTATACCAGGGCAGATTCTCGGCCTTGATCAGATCGCGCGTCGCCTCGTACGTCGACAGCGTCGGACTCCACGCGACGCCTTTCGCGACCATGTCGTCGAGCAGCTGCGACAGCTTCTCGTGATTCAGGTTCTTCTGGGTGTAGAGCTCGCCGGCGCGGCCGAAGCGGTGAATCTCGTTGTTCAGATTCATCTCCGGCGGAAAATCCTGGATGCCGTCGAGCGCGGAGTCTGCGATGCCGTAGAAGTGCTCGATGCAGTTCACGCCATCGTCGATGAAGTCGCGCGCCTTGGCTTCGCCGACCGCGATGTGCACAGTCGTCGGTAATCCGACTTTCTTCGCCTCGTCGATCGCCGCCGCGGCCTGATCCTTGTCCATCGGGCCGATCAGCTTCACGCCGTCGGCGCCCTGCTGCTTGGCGCGGCGGACCAGCGCGCGCCACTGCTCCGGCTGCACCGGCGCCGCTTCGCCTGGCGCCAGCAGGTTTGCAAGCATCGGATAAAGGATGATCCGCGGCGCGACGATTGTGTGCGCGGCGCTCTCGGAGCGCCACTGCTTCGTCTTCTCGAAGACGCCGCCGACCTCGCGCGCCGTCGTCACACCCGCGGCCAGGTACAGATTACGTTCGTACTGAATCGGAATCGGTCCGACGCGCTCCTCGTGCCAGTGCATGTGCGTGTTGACGATGCCGGGCATGACGTACTTGCCGGTGCCGTCGATGATCATGTCCGGCTCGGGCCAGCCGCGGCCGCTGTTGCCGATCCGGGCGATCACGCCGTCTTCGCTGAGGATGTCGGTCGGGCCGTACGCCGGCGTCGCCGATCCCGGCAGAACCATCGCATTCTTGATCAGCAGCCGCTTGACCTGCTTCGCGTGGACGGCCGCCTTCGCGTTCGCAGCGGGCGGCTGCGCGCCCGGTGTTCCGGTGAGCGCGACAATGGCGACGAGTGAAAGCGCGGTGCGCGTGAGAGATTGACTCATGACTCGCCTCGTTGAATGTTTCGATCACGTATTGTTAGTCGCGACACGGCCGGGACACGATGAATCGCGCAAATATTACTGTCGCGTAAACGGACGCAGAATCCGATAGATATTCTCTGATCCCGCCGCAACATGCCAGTTCCTGGCCTCGCCCCACGTTCGGGAGGCGGCCTGTGCCTTGCACTCTCGATCGTCGCTCACCACAGCGACTATGTTGCCTGCATATCATCGATTCGGATCAAGAGACCTGTGACCGACGAGTCTTTCGGACGCCGCCTTCGGCGCGAACGTGAACGGCGCCAGATCGCCCTGTCGTCGATCTCTGCGAATACCAAAATCAGCGCCACGCTCTTCCAGGCGTTGGAGCGCGACGATATCTCGCGATGGCCGGGCGGCATCTTCCGCCGCGCGTTCATCCGCGCGTACGCGGAAGGCGTCGGACTCGATCCCGACGACGTGATGCGCGAGTTCCTCGAGCGCTTTCCCGATCCGACCGACCCGCCAGCATCGGCGCCTGGCGCGCCGTCAGAGGTGGCGTCAACCGCCGGCGCGGTCTCTCGCCGCCACGCGGCGCTACGGCTGACGCTGGCCGACTCCGGCGGCCTGTTCGCGCGCGGCCGCATCCTCCCGGACATGCGGCGCCGTGTAGCGGCGGTCGTCTGCGACGCGGCGGTCGTGATGGGGATCGCCGTCAGCGTCTTTCTGGCGTCGGGCGACTTCTGGACGCCGCTCGCGATGACCGCGCTCATCTATTATTCCGCAGGCATCCTGTTGCTCGGCAACTCGCCGGGTGTCTCGTTGTGCGCGCAGACGAGGCACCGATTCGATCCGCACTCCCCGACCACCGGCGAATCCGGCGACCTCGTCGCCTGGGCGTTCAGCTTCGTCGGCCGTCTCAATCGAACCGACTGGACCCGGGCTGTCTGGCGAACGTTCCGTTCGCACGGTTAAGCTCGAGCGGCCGCCACCGTCTGGCCCGTGACATGCACCCAGAAGACTGCGCATGGCACGCTCATCTATGGACCGCCGATCGCGGGCCCTCTCAGTGGACGACCTTCGGCATGATCTCCGCGAAGCAGACGAAGAACGCTACTACCTTGAAGCCGCGCTGAACGACGCGGCCAACGACTGGCTGCGCACCTGCAATAACCCAGCAAGTCGCTCGACGTATCCGTTTGCGACGCACGCAGTGGCAAGAGTGGCGGCGCTCTGTGCGGCAGCCGGCCTGTTTCTCGCCGCCGGACTGGCTTGGCCGCAGCTCCGCGCGTTGGACAAACGACAAGCCGCAGTCAGTGTAAGACCACTGCCGCCGCCCGCACCGCTGATCGCCCCCGCACCGATCCTCCAACAAGCACCGGTATCTCTTCGATCGCCGGACGCACCTTCCGCACCGTCGGCGTCCCGCCTTCATGCCACAAAGGTGAAGCGGCGGAATCAGATCGGCGGACGTCTCGTCATCATCCGGCCCCCGGCGCCCCGACCGCGACCGCTCAGTCCGGCAGAATTCGGCCGGCGCGCGGTGCCCGCGTCCTGAGTCAGTCACGGCCCGATTCCCACTGATGTCGTCGCGCGTCTCTTCTGCTGCCTTCCGCGCACACTTCAGATACGATCAGCACGTTAAGGCTGGGCTGGCATCAGATTTGGAGTAACCTCCTCCGTATAGTCATGAGCGATTATGGGATTTCTGCGCTCCTCGGTGTCATCGAAGGGCTGACCGAATTCGTGCCAGTGAGCTCAACCGCGCACTTGCGGCTCGCAGAGGCGCTGCTGCACATCGACCTGGCCGATCCGTACTGGAAGATGTACACCATCGTCATTCAGCTCGGCGCCGTGCTCTGTCTGCCAATCTACTTCGCGCCGCGCATCGCGAAGTTCCTGTCGACGTATCCTACCGGCGAGAGAGGCGATCGGGGGTTGCTCACGCACCCGCTTGGCCTCGTCATGGTCGCCTTCGTGGTCACTGCCGTGCCGGCGTTCCTGATGACGAAGCTGATCGGCAAACATCTCGAAAGCCTGATGGTCATGGGCACATCGCTGCTGGTCGGCGGCGTCGTGATGTGGATCGTCGACGCGGCCAACGCGCCGGCGGAACGAGCAGGCCCGCAGGCGCCGCCGACGCGGATTACGACGTGGCGCATGGAGTCGATGTCGCTCGGCCAGGCCGTGTGGATCGGCGGCTGCCAGATTCTCTCCGCCGTCTTTCCGGGCACGTCGCGGTCGATGTCGACGATCGCGGCCGGTCAAGTGGCGGGCATGTCGCGCGCGTCGGCGCTCGAGTTTTCGTTCTTTCTGTCGCTGCCCACGATGTTCGTGGCAACGGCCTACGATCTGCTGAAATCGATCCGGGGAAGCGGACCGAATCCGATCGGCGTCGCGCATATCGATTCACACGGCTGGGCGCTGTTGGCGATCGGCTTCGTCGTCGCGTTCGTCGTGGCCTACGTCTCCGTGGTTGGCCTGATGGCGTGGGTGCGTCGCCGCGGCTTCGCGCCGTTTGCCGCCTACCGCATCGTCCTCGGCGCACTGGTGCTGGCGTGGGCAGCCGGACTCATGAATCTGTGAGGCCGGCCCGCAAGCCGCCTGTCTCACCCTTCCGCCGCTTCTTCTCAAACCTCGGCCCCGGACTGATCACCGGCGCGGCGGACGATGATCCGTCAGGAATCTCGACCTATTCGGTGGCGGGCGCCGCCTTCGGCTATCTGCCGTTGTGGACGGCCGTGGTGTCGTTTCCGTTGATGGCGGCGGTCCAACTGATGTGCGCGCGTCTTGGGCTGATCACCGGGTTGGGTCTGGCGGGCGTCATCCGCCGGCGCTACTCGCGCTGGGTGCTCTGGGTTGCCTGTGCCCTGCTGGTGATCGCCAACGTGATCAACATCGCCGCGGATCTCGGCGGCATGGCCGAAGCGACGGCCATGGTGACGGGCGCCCCGGTCGCGTTGTCCGTCCCCGTCTTCGGCATCGCGATGGTGGTGTCGCTGATGTGGTCGTCGTACCGCACGCTTGCGCGCGTCTTCAAGTGGCTCACGCTCGTGCTGCTCGCCTACGTCGTCACCGCCTTCGTCGCACGCGCCGATTGGCGGACCGCCTTCCATCTGACGCTCGTGCCGCACATGGAGTGGTCCCGCTCGTTCTTCTCCGTCCTGGTGGCGATTCTCGGCACGACGATCTCGCCCTACCTGTTCTTCTGGCAAGCGGCGCAGGAAGTGGAAGAGGAGCGCGCGATGGGGCGCAACCTCGCGCACCGCCGCGGTGCCACACTCGCGGAGCTGGCTGCCTGCCGCGTCGACGTCGTCGCGGGGATGTTCGCGTCGAACGCCATCATGTACTTCATCATCTTGACGACGGCGGCGACGCTGCACGCGCACGGTCGGACGAGCATCTCGACCGCGCAGGAAGCCGCCGAAGCGCTGCGTCCCCTCGCTGGCGCCGGCGCGTACGCACTCTTCACAGTGGGGCTGATCGGCACCGGCATGCTCGCGGTGCCCGTGTTGGCCGGATCGTGCGCCTACGCGATCGCGGAAGCGGCCGCGTGGCGCGGCTCGTTGAACCAACGGCCGGACCGTGCGAAGAAGTTCTACGTCGTGCTCGGCGTGGCGATGGCGCTGGGTGTTGCGCTGACGTACACCGGGCTGAACGCGATCAGGCTGCTGTTCGCGGCGGCGGTGCTCAATGGCGTCCTCGCTCCGCCGCTGATTCTGATCGTCCTGCTGCTGACGCGCGACCGTCGGGTGATGGGCGACGCGATCAACTCCCGCCTTCTCGGATTCCTTGGCTGGACGGCGTTCGCGGTGATGATCATCGCGGCGGCCGGTCTGTTCGTCGCCCAGTAATCGTCGTGGAGCCAGTCGGTGCTCGGGTTTGGTGCGCCCGCAGTTCGGGCAGCCATAAGGGTTTCGTCAACTCCATTCCGACGCCGTCATCCTGAATGTGAATCCACACTTCCTGGCCGCAGCCGTTCACACCGACGGCGTCGCGTGATACCATCCGCCCGCTCTCACATCTTTCGAAAGGGGCGGACTCTTGTTTTCACGTACCCTGCGGACACTTCTTGTCCTTTCGTTCGCGATAACCGGGACTGCCGCCTACGGGCAGCAGACCGGCTCTATTTCCGGAAAAGTCTTCGATTCGAGCGGCGCGGTGCTGCCGGGCGTCACGGTGGAGGCGCGGTCGGACGTGCTGCCGGGTCCCCGCGTCACGGTGACCGAGAGCGATGGCAACTATCAGCTGCCGGCCTTGCCGCCTGGCACGTACACTGTGACCTACACGCTGCAGGGAATGCAGACCGCGACGCGCCAGGTCACCGTCAGCCTGAATCAGATCACGACGTCGGACGCCAGCCTGGGCGTCGGGGGCGTCGCCGAAAGCGTGACGGTGGCGGCGACGACGACCTACGTGGATCGGACGTCGGCGGCGCTGACGAGCGGCATGTCCAGCGGCGACCTGGACAAACTGCCCACCGGGACGCAGTACCGCGATCTCGTCAACGACATTCCCGGCGTGCAGTACACACAGCAGCAAACGCGTGGCCCGAGCGCCGGCGCCAGCGGCCAGAGTAACGTCTACAACTTCGATGGCGTCAACGTGACGCTGCCGCTCTTCGGCACGCTGTCGGCCGAGCCCGCCTCGCAGGACGTCGCGGAGTTCACGGTCGTGAAGGGGGGCGCCACGGCGATCGACTTCAATCGCGCGGGCGGGTTCTCGATCAACACGATCAGCAAGTCGGGAACGAGCCAGTTTCACGGCGAGGGGAGCTATCGCTTCCAGCGGGTGGACATGTCCGCCGCGCAGAACAACGGCAGCGTCTCGGCGTTCGACGAGAACCGCGCCTTCACCGACGCCAACATCGGTGGGCCGATCATCAAGGACAAGGCGTTCTTCTACGGCTCGTACTATCGCCCCACGGTGAACCGCGACAACTCCGCCACGGCCTACGGCCCCGTGCCGAACCTGGAGGACACGCGCAACGAGGGATTCGCGAAGGTCACGCTGACGCCGACGCACAACACGCTGTTCAACGTCAGCTACCGCGACGGGCACGAGCTCGAGAAGGCGTCGGGCGGCTTCTCCGCCTTCGAGGCGGGCACGGCCGGCAGCGGCAGCGAGGCATGGCAGCGGATCGGCAACGCCGACGGCTCTTGGATCATCAACAACAACAACTTCGCGACGTTCAAGTACACGCACTTCTCGAACCCGACCCAGGGCGTCCCGGACACCGTCTCGAGCGCCACGGTCAACACCGCGATCGGCACCCACCTGCCGATCGACAACCTCCCGTCGCTGGGCCTCTTCACGGTCCCCAAGCCGATCGCCGGCAACCCCGCGCAGAACGCCTTCGTGCAGCCGATCATCAATCAGTACGGCTACCTCGTGAACGGCGTCCCGCAGGGGGGCGGCATCGTCGGCCTCTATTCCCTCCTGACGGACCAGGACAACTTCGGCCGGGACGCCGGCCAGTTCGCCTACAACACGACGTTCGTGACGGGCCGCACGCGCCACAACCTGCACGCCGGGTATCAGCAGTACGTGGACTCGGAGGATCTGAGGCGCACGTCGAACGGCTGGGGATCGCTCAACGTGCCGGCCGGGACGATCAAGTCCCCGGGTGGCATTCCGATCTACTACCAGGCGACCTATCAGGCGCAGGGCACGGGGCTGGTGCCGACGATTCACTCGGAGTACCACTCGCGCAGCGTCGAGGTAAACGACACCATCACGCGGAACAACTGGACGATCAACGCCGGCCTGGTCGCCAGCAACGACTCGCTGTACGGCCAGGGCCTGACGGCCGATCCGTCGGCGCCGTCCGGCTTCGTCAAGGCGACCGGGACGACCCCGGCATCGCGGCAGTACCAGGAGTACGAGATCCCGTTCAGCAAGATGATCCAGCCGCGTCTGAGCACGACCTGGGCGTACAACGGCAAGGACACGGTGTTCGTCAGCTACGCGCGCTACAACCCGGCGGCCAGCTCGCTGCCGCGCGCCGCGTCGTGGGACCGCAACCTCGAGGTCTCGCAGAACGCGGACTTCGACGCCAACGGCAACCTGTTCGAGCTGGAGAACGTCGCCGCCTCGACCGGCAAGCTGTTCGTGCCGGACATGACGCCGCAGCGCTTCGACGAGTGGGTCGTCGGAACGTCGAAGCAGTTCAACACCGCCTGGTCGGGCCGCGCCTACTTCCAGTACCGCAAGGGGACGCACTACTGGGAAGATACGCCGAACATGTCGCGCATCCTCTACAACGAGGGGTTCACGACCGTGCCCGGCACGAACGCGCCGATCCCGCAGCAGCCGTACATCCCGAACCTCGCGGCCGACCTGGCGACGCTCGGCGGCAACGGCAACTCCTACGTCATCGCCGACCTCGACGGCTCGTTCACCGATTACCGCGCGCTGACGCTCGAGTCGGAATACCGCAAAGGACCGGCGTGGGTCCAGGGCTCGTACACCTACAGCCGGTACTACGGCAACTTCGACCAGGACGCAACGTCAACGGCCGAGCTCAATGACGGCAACATTTTCATCGGCTCGTCGAACATCGGCGACGGTCCGGGGCGTCAGCTCTGGGACAACAAGCTCGGACGGCTGCACGGGGACCGGCCGAACGCTCTGAAGATCATGGGCTCCTACCAGCTCTCGTGGCATGCGTCGCTCGGCGCGTTCGCGTTCGCGCAGTCGGGCGAGCCGTGGGAAACCCACAGCTACCTGCCCTACGCGGCGCTCACGACCAGCACGAGCAACACGGCGCGCTACTCGGAGCCCTCCGGGTCGCATCGATCGCCATCGGTCGAGCAGTTGGACCTCAACTACACGCAGGACATCCCGTTCGCCAAGCGCTATCAGGGCGCCATCACGGCCTACGTGTACAACGTGTTCAACCAGCAGACCGGGTACGCCGTCCAGCCGAACTTCAACGCCGCGGGCTACGGGAAGCCGGACACCTTCTACTTCCCGCGCCGGCTCGAGCTCCTGCTGAAATTCCGTTTCTGATCTCAGTCGCGAGGTAGGGCGGGTCCTTTTGGACCCGCCGGTGCCTACATGCGCCCGCGCGCGGGCGTCCCTCAACGTTCGGCTAGCGTCCTACTCCCTCGAACAGCTTTTCGCGCGCGATGAGCGGGCGCGTCGCGGCGTCGGCGTGCGCGCGTGCCGCGGCGATGCGCGCCGCGACGTCCGGCTCGTGCAGCAGGACGCTGACCTGTGCGCGCTTGAACAGCGCCATCGGATACCCCGGATCTGAGGAGGACACGCGATCGAGCGCGGCCCGCGCCTCTTCGAACCGCCTTGCGGCCAGGTACAACACACCGAGCTCCAAGTCGTGCGCGAACGCGCCTGGCTGCAGCGCCCGCGCCCGCTCGAAGTCCACAATCGCGGCGGCCGTCTGTCCGGCCTGCATCGCCATGTCGCCCTGCTGCGTCCGCGCCGTGGCGAGGCCTTCGACGGCTGTCAGCCGCTCCGGGGATTCCGCCACCACCGCCTCGAGCAGAGACGCCGCGCGATCCCAATCCTTCGTCCGGACGTAGTGCAATCCGAGATAGAGGCGGACGTCTTGCGAGGCCGGAGCGAGGGCCGCGGCCTCACGAAAGGTTTCCACCGCCCGGTCGTTCTGACCGAGCGCCGAGTGCGCCGCAGCGAGTTGGAGCACCGCGGCGAGGTTGTGGGGATCGGCCGCGCGAATCCGCTCGAGCAGCGGAATCGCCTTCGCGTACTGCCCGCTCGCGAAGAGGCCCGACACCCTCTCGATGGGATCGAACAGCGCCGACATGTCGGCCGGACGCGGCGCATCCTTGCGAACGAGGGGCTCTGCACCAGAGCTGACGTAGCCAAGGCTCGCGAGCCGGCGCTTGGCGTCCGCGTTCAGGTCGTCCGGCGTGCGCGCGGCCGCCGGCGACGGGACCGGATAGTCTTCGAGCGCGGCCCGCACGGGCGGCGGGATGGTGGTGCCCGCGCCCAGATTGCGCGCTTCCTTCGGGTCGGCCGCCAGGTCGTACGTCTCCAGTTTCCCCGCAAGGATCGACTTGACCGGGCCGCCGACGCTCATCACCTGCGGCTGCCAGCCGTATTCCAGAAACGGCTTCATGGCCTCGCCGAGCACAACCTCTGACGACGATGCTGAACCGCGCAGACTGTTCTCCGCGCCGAGTCCTGCCCAATCCAGGATCGTGTGAAAGATCCTGCGGGTGCTGACGGGAGTGTCGCTCACTCCGGGGGCGACGCCCGGTCCCGCAATCACGAGCGGCACGTGCATCGTCGCCTGATAGAGCAGCATGCCGTGCTGCGCCTCGCCGTGCTCGCCGAGGCCCTCTCCGTGATCGGCGGCGATCAGGATGGCCGCAGGCGTCTTGTCGCGCGCGGCGGCCTGATCGAAGGCCTGCACCAGCCGCTCCAGCTGCTCGTCCACAGTCGCAATCTCGCCGAGATATGGGTTGCCGGCATACCGACTGCGAAACGGCTCCGGCGGCGTGTAGGGATGGTGCGCGTCGTAGTAGTGGACCCACAGAAATCGCGGCTGGCGGGTCTGCTGGCGCAGTTCCGCGAGCGCCGCGTCGGTTGTCTCGCGTGCCGACCGCTCGAGACCGCCCGACGGCAATTGATCATCGTAGACATCGAACCCGCGCGCGAGGCCGAATCGCCGGGCGAGGACGAATGCGGAAACGAACGCGGCAGTTCGATATCCCGCCTCGTGAAGACGGCCGGCGACGACCGGGTACCTGGCTGAGAGATAGCGGGAGTTTTCATGGATGCCATGCCCCGCGGGATAGAGGCCGGTCATCATCGACGTATGGGACGGCAGCGTCTCGGGAACCGCCGCGTACGCCTGGCGGAAGCGCAGGCCGCGCGCCGCGACGGCGTCGAACGCGGGCGTGACGATCCCCACGGCCTCGGGGCCAACCGCGTCGACGCGCGTCGTGTCGAGCGTCACGAGCAGAATCGACGGCCGCGTCGCCGATCCAGCGGCGGTCGTCGACGAAGGCTTTTGGGTCGTCCCGCAGCCGGCGACCAGCAGCACGCTCGCGAGAAGAATTCTCGTGTACGTTGTCGTTTGGCTTTCTCTCAGCGCTTCAACGAGACGCCCGCCCACGTCGCCACGGCGCCGAGCGTGGTCTGCGCCGCGTTCAGACCGAGCCGAAAGTCTTTGTCCGAATAGGTCGCGAACACATCGGTCGGCTGATGCCACTGTGGATCCCAACCGTTGCCGATCTGCGTACCGCGCTCGTTCTCGCGCAGGCTGATCGCGGGAACGATGTCCTGAAAGGGTCCGGAGTCGGTGTTCGTCATGTGACTGCCGACGGACGCCGGATAATCGCTGGCGTACTTTTCGTTGGCCTCTTCGAACTGCCACGCGAGCGCCTGCGCCTGCGCCGCCATCTTGGACGTCTTCTGGAACTCGATGTTGACGTCCGCCTCCGGCCGCTGTTCGGGGCTCATCGTGCCGTCGGGACGAGGCATGCCGTGGTCGAACATCATCATGTCGTGCTGGATCATGGCGATCCATTTCGGCTCTGGATACTTGCCGGAGCCGGCCGGATCCTCCTTGCCCTGCAGATCCTTCCGCTGCGCGATGTACGCGCGCGCGCCATTGGTGCCGGTCTCTTCGTTGTTCCACAGGACGAAGCGCACCGAATGATCGAGCTTCACATCCGGGCTGCTCAGGACGCGCGCGACTTCCATCACCAGCGCGGTGCCCGATCCATCGTCATTGGCCGCTTCGCCCCACCCGTGTCCGTCCATGTGGCCGCCGACGATGTACATCTCGTCGGGGTGAGCGGCGCCGACCACCGTGCAGTAGACCTCTTCGCGCGGGCCCGGCGTCGTCGGCTGCGAGTTCAGCTCGCGTAGCTTGAGATCAGGCTGCTTCAACGGGTCGGTGTTGACGCCGGTTGGCTGACGCGTGCCGCGCGGCCGCCCGCCTCCTTGCGCGAGGCCGGTGTTGCCGCGGCCGGCTGGGCGCGAAACGGGCGGAGGTGGCTGGTACTCGTATTTGATGCGCCCGATGTTCGGGCAGCCGTAACTCTTCAACTGGGCTTCTATCCAGTCGACCGCGGCGCGGTTGCGATCGGTGCCTTGCCGCCGATCGCCGAACTGCGTGAGTCCTTTCACCGTGGCTTTGTATCGGCTCAACTCGAGGCGCGAGACCAGCGTCGCCACCGGATCGTCGGCGGCCGGTGCTTTCATAGGGGCTGGAGCCTGCGCAGCGGCCGGCACGCCGAGCGGTGCAACCGTCAGCCCCAGAATCGTCCACAGCGTACAAGCCCCAAGCCTCAGCGCGTTCTGTGACATGTCACATCCTCACCTCGACGCGTCCCTGACCTCCAGGCACGCTGGCGTAGTGTAACTGCGCAGCCCTAAAACGTCACGCCGAGTTGCACCTGATAGGAGCGCGGCGTCACGAAATGCGTGCCGCTGAAGGTGGACAAGAAGCTGAACAGCGCGTCTTTGTTGGTCAGGTTGACGACGCTGAACCGCACCTTCAGCTTCGCTTTGCTGGTGTGCAGCAGGTTGTCCGCGCCGAGGCCGAGATCGAACAGATGGCGCGGCGCGATCCGCGCGGGATTGGTCACGTCGTTTTCGGTACCGTCGGCGGGGATGACCAGCCGTGTTGCGCCGCGGCTCGACGACGAGCAACTGGTGATCGGCGAGCCGAGCGCGGCGACCTGACTGCCGCAGAACAATCCGATCGCCGCCTGCTGATCGGCGGTCAGCGTCAGCGCCGTCGCGAAGTCGGGGACCGAGCCGGCGACGAGGCCGGAATCGTAGCGCCAGACAAACGCTCCCCATACGCCGCGCTTCTGATCGAAGGTGTACTGCAGATTAGTCGTCTGCTGAAACTTCTGGTCGTGGTCGATCCGGAAGTCGCCAGGCGGCGCCTCGAGCAGGATGCCACCCGCCGCCGGCGGCGAGAAGATGGCACTGGTATGCCCGAGCACCGTGAAGGCGCTGAACCCGCGGTGCTCCACGAGGTTGATGCGGCCGGTGAATCCGTTGATCTTCGAGTGGTCCCAGGCGACCGGGAAGACGATCGGCGTGTTGAACAACACGTTGAAGTCGTACCCGTTGGTCGTACGCTTGTCGAAGTAGCCGAAGTCGACCACGACCCATTTGCCCAGCCCCTGCTGGAAGCCCACTTCCACCTGATCGCGCTTGCCCGGCTGCAGCGGCTGGCCGCTGCCAAAAAGGCCGTTCAACCCGAACCCGCTCGAGAGCAGCAGGTTCTCGTTGTACGGCGTCTCCATCGTCCGGCCGTACGAGGCGCGCAGCACGGTGCCGACACCGGGCACGGAATACGACACGCCCAGGCGCGGCTGAACGCTGGTCTTCGTGCTGAGACCGTCGTAGTGATCGACGCGCACGCCGGCTTTGATCGACGCATCGCCCGCCTTGATGTCGTCCTGAATGTAGGCGGCCTGCTGCTTGATCGTCGCCGCCTGGTTGTAGAGCAGCGGGGAGCCGCCCTTGGTGAGGTCGAACGGCGCCAGCGACGGATCGAACGTTCCGTCGGGCCCGGCAAACGACGAATCGGCCGGATCCGTGATGCCCAGCGTGAACTGCTCGGCGAGTCGCGTCGCGCTGACCGTCCCGCCCACCTTCACGTTGTGATTACCGGCCGTATATGCCACGTCGGCTTTCACGCCGATGTTCGTGAGCCTGCGATCCTGGCTCACCGTCGCCGGCGTATCGGCGAACAGATTCGCGCTGGGCAGATACGTCAGATGGTCCTGGCGCACGAAGCCATTCGCCGTGAAGAGCGTGTTCGAGCCCATCACGCGCGAATAGCCGGGAGCCACGTTGAACGTCGTGATGTCCTGATGCTGCGTCTGCGCCAACGTGTCGTACGTGTTCGGCACGTCAAATCCTGATTTGGCGGCCTGCACGTTCAGGTGCAGCGTGTCGAGATCGTTCGGATGGAAGTCCAGCCGGTTGAACAGCGCCAGGCTGTTGCCGGTGTCGTGAATCGCCTGCTGCTCCGGTGGATCGAGGAAACGATCCGTGCGCATCCCGGTGACCGAGAGAAAATCGCCCAGTGTATGCGAACCGACACCCATATTGATGTCGCCGCTCGGGCTCGTGAACGAGCCGTATCCGAGCGACACGGTCCCGGTCGGTTTGGGCTGATCGAGGCCGGACTTGGTGACGATGTGAACGACCAGGCTGCTCTTGTCACCGTATTCAGCCGGCGCCACGCCGGTGATGATTTCCATCGACTGCACGGCCTCCTGCGAGATCTGATTGGAGTACACGCGGCTCTGCTGGTCGGTGACCGGCTGGTTGTCGATCGAGAACTGCGTCTGCGCGTGATCGCCGACGGGATGAAAGAAGCCGTTCGAGTCGGCGACGACGCCCGGCGACGCAAGCGTGATCACCTGGTTCAACCCGGACGAGGAATCGAGCGGCAGCTTCGCGATGGCACTCGAGTCGATATCGGTGTGCGCGGTCGGATCGCGCTCGAGCAGATCGGCATGGCCGACCACGTCGACGGATGCGGTCGCGCCTTCGAGCGTCAGCGAGAGGTCGAGATCGATCGGCACGGCGCTGCGGACGGTAACGTCCTTGGCGAGCGGTTGAAAGCCCTGCGCCTCGACGGCGATGTGATAGACGTTCGGCGGCAGGTTGCGGAAGACGAACTTCCCCGCCGCGTCGGTGGTGGTGCTGCGTTTGAACCCGCTCACCGGATTGCTGATCTCCACGGTGACGGCCACCATCACGCCGCCGGTCGGGTCCTTCACCGTCCCCTGCACGGTCCCGGCGCCGCCGAGCTCCTGGGCATGGAGCGATCCGGCCCAGCACACAATGAGAGCCAACAGAGAGGCGACGAACACCTCCGACCGTGTGAATCGTCGCGCACGAATCCGCATAACGCTCCTTATCGCCAGTACGTTGTCGGGAAGAACCTCAAACAATCACCGTAGCAACGGCGTACCCATGCCCGCGATCCCAACCACACGAATGGTTGTAAAACGCCGGCGAACGGCTGCTGGCGTACAACGGATGGTGGGCGCCGAAGCGGCGCGCTGCGAGCCCTGGGGCGTATGATCGGACCACTCCACTGGTACGGCCATCGCGACCGCCCATGTGCCAGATACCGCCAATCGATGGCTCGAGCTATCAAAGCGACTGATGGAACGGTAATGTTCGCGCCAGAGATCGGAACCGCACGATGAGCGAGCTCCTCAACCTCGTCGGCCTCAGCACCGGCGTCGCGCTGTACGCGATGCTGCTCGCGATGGTCGTGCGCGCCACGCGGGCGCCCTCGACGCGCCAGAGCCTCGACCCGGTGCTGCTGGCCACGGCCCTCCTCGGGCTCGTGTGGAATCTCTGCGCGCTGCCCGCCTACGAGTTGCCGCAGGTCGGCATCGTCGGTCCGTTCCCCTGGCTGGTCGCCGTGGGATTCAGCGCGCTCGGATTTCTACCGGCCGCGGTCGTGCACTCGATCCTGCGCGAAGGACCGCGCGGGATTCACGGATTGCTGAAGCAGTCTCTGGCGACGATCGCGTACGGCGTGAGCACGTTGGCACTGCTGCTCCAGTTTCGCGCCGCCGCCGACGGGGCCACTGTGCCCTCGGTGCTGGCGATGCAACTACTCACCTACACCTTCGTCGCGCTGGTCGTGCCCTTGGCCGCCGTGACCCGTGGGCAGCCCGGCGCGAGGCGCGCGTTGTGGGTCGCGGCGCTGGCGATCTTCGCCGTCTCGGCGCTGCACCTCAGCCAGTTTCACCAGGGCGAATCGTCGTGGCCGGTGGAGCTGCTCGGCCATCACGCGTCGGTGCCGCTCGCCTTCGCGATGCTCTATCAGGACTACCCGTTCGCGCTCGCTGATCTGTTCCTCAAGCGTGCGCTCGCGCTGCTGATTCTCGTCAGCACGTCGTTCGTCGCGATCGCCGCGTTCGGTGCTTCGTCCGCCACGTTCGGACATTTTGTGCAGATGGATCCGCGTCAGGTGGGTGCGCTCGTCACGCTGTGGGTGGCCACGGCGCTCGTCTATCCGAGCCTGCGGCGCGCCACGTCCTGGTTCGTCGATGCCGTTGTCCTCCGCCGCCCGGACTACCGCTCGCTGCGTGCGTCGATCGCGCGCCGCGTGCAAGATAGCGAGTCGATACCGGCGGTGCTCGCCGAGGTCTGCGCGACGCTGACGCCAGCGCTCAGCGCGCGCTCCGTCGTCTGGCAGGAGTCCTCCACCGATGCAGACGAAGCGATCGGCACCGCCGTTGTGCTCGTGGGCTCCCGCGCGGCGGAGGTGGCCGACGGGTTGTCGGGCGCCGCGGCGCACCGAGACGTCTGGGCGGCAGCTCCGCGTCCGGCAGCCATCGTGGTCATTCCCACGGCCGAGGCGCCACGGTTTCTGCTGGCCGTCACCGACTTGACCGGCGGCCGACGGCTCCTGTCCGACGATGTCGAGACGCTGGAGACGGTCGGCCTCGTCGTGGCCAGACGCATCGACACGATCCGCATCACGCGCGAGCGCTACGAGCGCGAGCGGCGCGAGCAGGAGATCGAGAAACTGGCGTCGGAAGCCGAGCTTCGAGCCCTGCGCGCGCAGATCAACCCGCACTTTCTGTTCAACGCGCTGACGACGATCGGCTACCTGATTCAAACGACCCCGGCTCGCGCGCTGGAGACGCTCATGCGCCTCACGTCGTTGCTCCGCGGCGTGCTCCGATCAGAGGGCGAATTCACCACGCTGGGCCGCGAGCTCGAGATCGTCGAAGCCTATCTCGATATCGAGCACGCGCGATTCGAGCATCGCCTCCGCGTGCGCATCGACGTCGCGCCGGACCTGCGCGATCTGCGCGTGCCGCCGCTGCTGCTGCAGCCGCTGGTCGAGAACGCAGTGAAGCACGGCATCACGCCGCTGCGAGAAGGCGGAGAAGTGATCGTGTCCGCGCAGCTGGCGTCGGCGGCCGCGCAGCCGGCCATGCTCACGCTCACGGTCCACGATACCGGCGCCGGATCCACACTCGAGGAGCTGGCGCGGCGTCAACGATCAGGCGTCGGTCTGCAGAATGTGGAACGGCGCCTCTCGTGTCAATACGGAGAACAGGCGAGATTGACTGCGGACACAGCCCCCGGGCGCGGCACCACGGTCACGATCGTGCTGCCGGCCAATCGCATCCCGCACGACCGGCCAATGCGGAGGGTCGTGTGAGCGCACGTCTCCGCATCGTCGTGGCCGACGACGAACGACCGGCTCGAGCGTTCCTTGTGTCTCTGCTCCGCTCCTTTGATGATGCCGTGGTTGTGGGCGAAGCCGCCTCCGGCCAGGATGCCGTGGTCGTCATCGAGCGCGAGCGGCCCGATCTCGCGCTGCTCGATCTGCAGATGCCGGAGCTCGACGGCATCGGCGTCGTGCGGATGTTGAAGAAGCGCCGGATGCCGCTCGTCGCCTTCGTCACGGCGTACGACGAATACGCCGTGCGGGCGTTCGAGCTGAACGCGGTCGACTACCTGCTGAAGCCGGTCGAGCGGCGCCGCCTGCGAGAGACATTGAACCGCGCGCAAGAGCGCATGGAGCACGCGGACATCATCGAGGAGCAGGCGACGCGGGTCGGATCGGCGATCGAGGCGTACGAATCGGCCGCTCCAGCGCCTTACCTCGAGCGCATCCCCGTGCGCCGCCGCGACGAGATCGTCATCGTGCAGGTGCCGCAGATTGCATCCGTCATTGCCGAAGGCGAGCTGCTGCACGTCGTCACCGTGAAGAACGAGAAGTTCACGATCACGCACCGGCTCAAGGATCTGGAGCAGCGACTGGATCCGGCCCGGTTCATCCGCCTGGGCCGCGGCACGATCGCCAACGTCGACCTGATTGCCAAAGTCGGCGTGATGCCCGGCGGCACACATATCGTGATCCTGAGCAATGGGCAGAAGCTGCAGGTCAGCCGCCTGCAGTCGCGCGTGCTGCGCGAGCGCTTCCTGCGTTTGTAATGAAACGTTGGCGCCAACTGCTGCCGAGCTTGCGGCGGCTCAGCCAGACCCAGCTGTTCGCCGAAGCGTGGACGGCTTCTTGCACCTCAGCGTTTCATGCATCGAACGACAATGCTGTGCGCGGTGGCCCTCATCGGCGTGCTCGCCTCGGGATGCGCTCATCTCCCCGCGAAGGAGTCGCATAAGCAGCATCTGACCGCCGCAGAACGGCTCGCCGCGATCCGCCGCGCGCAGGTGTGGTACGCCACTGACATTCCTTCGCTCGACATCGCCGCCGGACCGCCGAGGCGCGACGGCTTCGTACCCGAGCAAACGGTGACGTGTGACTACCGTCCTGTGAAATTGGCCGGCCACACGCCGAAGTTCGCGTGCGCGATTACGCCAGACGATGTGGTCAAAGTGAAGTACGGAAAGAACAACGGCGAGGTGTATGCCGGGGTTGCCGCGACGCGCCTCCTCTGGGCGCTCGGGTACGGCGCCGACGCGATGTACCCGGTGCACGTCGTCTGCCGCGGCTGTCCCCCGCGCCTGGCCGAGCCGGGCGAGATCGAGAACGGCGCCGTTCGGTTCGAGTTCGCCGAAATCGAACGCAAAATGCCAGGGCACGAGATGCAATCGCAGAGGGACACCGGTTGGGCGTGGCCCGAGATCGACCTCGTGGATCCGCGCGAAGGCGGCGCGCCGCTGGCGCAGCGTGACGCGCTGAAGCTGCTCGCCGTCCTGCTCCAGCACACGGACAGCAAAGCGGATCAGCAGCGCCTGCTGTGCGAGAGCGGCAAAAGCAAGACGGAGAATCTCGCCGACTGTACCGAGCCCTTCATGATGACGCACGACGTGGGTGTCACATTCGGCCGCGCCAATCGGTTCAACCGCCAGGCGATTGGCAGCGTCAACCTGCAGCAGTGGACCAGCGTGCCGATTTGGAAGAACGCGGCGCAGTGCGTCGGCAATCTGTCGCCGTCGCATACGGGAACGCTGTCGAACCCGTCGATCTCGGAAGAGGGGCGGAAGTTTCTGGCGGACCTGCTCGTCCAGCTCACCGATGATCAGCTGCGCGCGCTGTTCAAGGTCGCCCGCTTCGACGCCAGGCAACCGACCGCAAGCACGGCCCCGGCGACGATTGACGCATGGGTCGCCGCATTCAAGCACAAACGCGACGAGATCGTTTCAGCCTCGTGCCCGTCCTGAAGTTGCGGCTAATCGATCAGAGCAACTGCCCGAATTGGAAATTCCTTCTTCTTCAGGTTTGGACCTCTGTGTCCACCGTGTCCACCGTGGTAGATGGTTTTCGGTAATTTCGAAAACACCCGCTTAGAACGTATCGAAACGAAAACCGAAGGTCCGCAATCGATCGAAGGATCGGCTGACCCACCGGCCGTGCTCGCGATCGAGCGCGCGGGCGATGTCGCTGGTCTGGCGGGCGGCGGACGACTCGCGCAGGGCGGCGATGATGTCGGCAGATGCGGCCGCATAGGCGTCCGTCGGATCGGGCGAAAGCGCGCGCCACGTCCGGATCGCGTCAGCCGTCTTCCCTCCTCTCCAATAGATCGCGCCGATGAGATATCGCGCGTCGTTCGCTCGATAGCCGTGCGGCGTCGTCTCGAGAATGCCGTTCAGGATCGCAAGCCGCACGCTGTCGAAATGCGCGGCCAGCGCCTCCTTCGAGCTGACGTGACGCTGCTTCAGCTGCAAGCGATAGTAGGTCTGCACGTCGGCGATCAAATCGTAGGCGCCGCGATTCTCGCGACGCGTCCACTCCAACGCGCGCAGATCTGTGAAGACGAGGGAGGTCAACGCATCGAGATTCGCCTGCGCGCACGCATCCAGCAGCAGCAATAGCTCCGTCGTGGCTTCCGTGGCCGGATGCGCCGCGGCGTAGCGGCTGATGAAGCCGATGAACCGCACGTGATCGGCGGCAATCCCCAACTCGACCCAGATGCGAGGATCAGGAATCGTGGTGTCGACGTACGGCTGCAGGCCATCCTGCTCGAGGTACGCGTGCAGAACCGCGGGCAGCTTCCCACTCGTGCCGCTGAATCGATCTGCGAGGGTTGCCACATGCTGAAACGCCGTCCAGCGATCGCGGCGCGACCACGACGCGTCCATCAACTTCTGCAGCGAGGCGTCCGACATGGCGAGCGGCGGCTTATCGTCACGCGCGGCGTTGTGCTCCGCACTCGCGGCCGAGCGCCATTGTTCGGCGCGGATCGAGTGTGACGCAGCCAGGCCGAAGTACTCGAGCCGCAGGCCCGGCGACAAGAACGGAAACAGGAGCGCGGGGTGGTCGCTGATCTTGCTGACGTCGAAGGTGAATCCGGGAACGGAGAGCGTCGGCGAGTCCCCATCGCGCCGAATCATCACATCGTCTTTCGACGCAGCGGCAGGATTCAGACCCGGCTGCGCGGGATCTTCGGGCGGCGCGGCGGCGAACACCGGCATCGCATGATCCACAGCGGCCGCGCCAGCCGATCGCGAGACGGAGACCGCCACGCTCCACATCAGACCGGCGACCATCGACGCGTGAAGCAGTGCCGAAGTCCCGAATGCGGAAAGGTGGCGGGTGGTCATATGCGCGCTCCCAGTCGAACGCGATCGCTATCGACGCGGCGGCTCCAACGGCGGTGGGACCACGCGTCCGTCCTTCCTGACCACCGTCCCCGGCGGTGGCGGAGGTGGAGGTGGAGGTGGAGGCGGTGGTGCGGCGATGAACGTCATCGACGGCGGCGGGACCGGCAGCGGCGTCTCCTGCAGCGCCGAGACAACCCAGAAGACCGCGAGGCACACGACCGCCGCCGCACCGATCAGGGCGACGCGGCGAAGCGGCCACGCTTGCACGCGGCGATGTTCCAGGAACCAGAGGAGGTCGTGCGGCATGCCGAACAGCAGGCGAGCCGTGATCTGCAGCGCGACCCCTGTCGGCGGGTATCCGTGGCGACGGGCATCTTCGTGGGACTCCCAGAGATCCGATTCGATTTCCGCGCGCCGCGCATCGCGCAGCGCCGGATCGAGACGGCTGGTATAGAGCCGCGTCCATGCGCGGGCGAGGACAATGGCCACCGACAGCGCGCGGGTCATGCCGGCACCAGCCGGCGGCGCGGCCGCTTGCGCAGGGTCCTCGCTGGCGCGACGGGCGCCGTGACGACGGCCTCTTCGCCAAGGGCGGTCAGTTTGTACAACCGGCGCCCGGGACGATTTTCGCGCGCCGGGATCTGTGGGTCTTCCCAGCGGCTCTCGAGCAGGCCCATTTTCTCGAGGCGCCCGAGCGCACGGTAAAGCGTGCCGTAGGCCGTCAGCAGCCGCGCATCGGCCGCGGCTTTCAGCATCTTGGCCATCTCGTAACCGTGGAAGGCCGCCTCGCCGCGGCGGTGCAGCTTCGCGGCGGCGCGGCAAATCGCGATCTCCAGGGGGACGAGCGCCCCGGCTTTGCGTCGCATGATGAAATTGATAATAAGCAGATATCTGCCTTTGCGTCAATCTCGGTCCTGGGCGGGCCGGTCGCCTAAGCGGCCGGCGGGCGTGAAGCCCGTTCGACTTGCATCTGGCGGCCCTACACGACATCCTCGATCGATGATTCCGTTTTCCGTCCTCGACCTCTCGCCCATCGTCGAAGGCGCCTCCGCGGCGGACGCGTTCCGCAACTCGCTCGACCTCGCGCAGCACGCTGAGCGCTGGGGCTATCGGCGATACTGGTTTGCCGAGCATCACGGGATGCCGGGCGTCGCCAGTGCCGCCACCGCCGTCGTCATCGCGCATGTCGCCGGCGGCACGCAGACGATTCGCGTCGGCGCCGGCGGAGTGATGCTGCCGAACCATGCACCGCTCGTCATCGCGGAACAGTTCGGCACGCTCGAGTCGCTCTATCCGGGGCGGATCGATCTCGGGCTCGGGCGCGCGCCAGGCACCGATTCGCGCACGGCGGCGGCCCTGCGCCGCGACCCGATGATGGCCGGTGAACGCTTTCCAGACGATGTGGTCGAGCTGCAGTCGTACTTCGCACCGGCGCAGCCAGGACGAATTCGCGCCGTGCCGGGCGCCGGCCTGACAATCCCGATCTGGCTGCTCGGCTCGAGCCTCTTCAGCGCGCAGCTGGCGGCGGAGCTCGGCCTGCCGTTCGCGTTCGCGTCGCATTTCGCGCCCGACTACTTGATGGCGGCGCTCGCCGCGTACCGGCGGCTGTTCCGCCCGTCCGCGGCGCTCGCCGCGCCGTACGCGATGGTCGGCGTCACGGCGTTTGCCGCCGACACCGACGCCGAGGCGCAGCGCCTGTTCACCTCGCTACAGCTGCAGTTCGTGAATCTCCGCCGCGGCACGCCGGGCCCGGTGCCGGCGCCTGTCGATTCGATGGAGGGCCGCTGGTCGGCCGCCGAACAGGCCGGGGTCGATCACGCATTCGCGTACGCGGCGGTCGGCTCACCCGACACGGTTCGACGGCGCCTGCACGCCATCATCGAGCAGACGCAGGCCGACGAGCTGATGCTCACGGCGCAGATCTTCGATCACCGGGCGCGGCTGCGCAGTTTCGAGATCGTCGCCGACCTGCGCGGCGCGGTGTAACTTATAACCAGACCAGATGGCCCATATCTGAAAGTTCTATTTTCCTTCGTATTGGTGGATCTCGAGCGCCACGTGGTGACGGCGCCATCCGCCGTGCGCCGTATGCTCGCCCGCCAGCGCCCATACCAGCGATTGGTGGATTCGGCGATGATCGCGTCGCGCGCGCCATTGGTCGCGCCGTAGCCGGTGTATCAGGGCGAGGATCTGCTGCGGCGTCAGGCGTTGTTCCTTACTCGCGCGAGGAGCCTTCGCGCTACCGGACTCCTCCAACTACAAGCCGGGTCCAAAAGGACCCGGCCTACAATCAGCTACAGACAAGGGCCAAACGCGTTAGTCGAGCGGTTGGCGCCGCGCTCAGCACCGCAGCACCCAGCACCTCAGCACCCAGCACCTCAAGACCTCAGCACCACTGCACCTTAGCACCCTAGCCCCGCACGCTCCTACGGAGTCTCCGCCTGGAGCATGAACAGCAGGAGCGATCGTCCGGTCACCGCGTAGACGGTACCGAAATCGAAGCGCTCCTGGTCGTCGCGCTCCGGCGCGTTGGTGTCGATCAGCCTGCTCCAATGGCTGCCGCCGGTCCATTCGGGCAGCGTGAACTCCACGACGTCGAAGAATCCGTTGAGGACCAGCAGCGCCGTGACATCCTCGCCGCGGCGGTCGATGCCGGTGGGCTGCGCGCGGCCATCCATCAGCATACCGAGACAGAACATCGACTGGTTGCCCCAGTCCTCGTCGCGCATCTCGGCGCCCGTCGCGTTGATCCACGTCACATCCTTCACGCCCAGCGTCGGGTTCGCCTGACCGGTGAGAAACCGGCTGCGCCGGAAGATCGGATAGTCGCGCCGGATGGCAGTCAACTTGCCGAGAAAGCGCGTCAGCGACTCGCGATCGGGGTCGGTGTCCCACTGCATCCAGCTGATGTCGTTGTCCTGGCAGTACGCGTTGTTGTTACCCTGCTGCGTGCGCGCACGTTCGTCGCCCGCCACCAGCATCGGGGTGCCCTGCGACAACATCACCGTCGCCAGCATGTTGCGTATCTGCCTCGCGCGCAGCGCATTGATCTCGGGATCGTCAGTCGGGCCTTCGACGCCGCAGTTCCACGAGCGGTTGTTCGAGGTGCCGTCTCCGTTCTCCTCGCCGTTGGCCTCGTTGTGCTTGTCGTTGTAGCTGACCAGATCGTTCAGCGTGAAGCCGTCGTGCGCGGTGACGAAGTTCACGCAGGCCCACGGCTTCCGTCCGCGCCGGTTGAAGAGGTCCGCTGACGCGCACAGCCGGGGCGCCACGGCCCCCGCCGGGGCCTGGCCGCGCCAGTAGTCGCGCACGGTGTCGCGGAATTTGTCGTTCCACTCGGCCCACCCCGGCGGAAAGCCGCCGACCTGGTAGCCGCCGGGCCCGCAGTCCCACGGCTCCGCGATCAGCTTCACCGTGTCGAGCACGGGGTCCTGCGAGCACGCCTTCAGGAATCCGTTCTCATGATCGAAGCCGTCCGGCGCGCGCGCGAGAATCGTCCCGAGGTCGAAGCGGAAGCCGTCGACGTGCATCTCGGTGGCCCAGTAGCGGAGGCTGTCGGTCACCATCTGCATGACGCGCGGATGATCGAGGTTCAGCGTGTTCCCTGTGCCGGTGTCGTTGACGTAGTACCTGGGCCGATCCGGTATCAGCCGGTAGTACGACGCGTTGTCGATCCCCTTGAACGACAGCGTCGCGCCGCGCTCGTTGCCTTCCGCCGTGTGGTTGTAGACCACGTCGAGAATCACTTCGAGACCGGCATCGTGGAAGCGCGCCACCATCTCCTTGAATTCCTGGAGGCTGCGCGCGTGGTTCGACGCGTAGCGCGGGTCGGGCGCGAAGAAGCCGATCGAGTTGTAGCCCCAATAATTCGTCAGCCCCTTTTCGAGCAGATGGCTGTCGTTGATGAACGTGTGCACCGGCAGCAACTCCACGGAGGTGACGCCGAGCGACTTGATGTACGCGATCACCTCGCGCGTCGCCAGCCCGGCGAAGGTGCCGCGCTCATGGTCGGCGACCGCCGGATGCCGCATCGTGTACCCGCGCACGTGCGCTTCGTACAGGACGGTGCGATCCCATGCGACAGGCGCCCAGACGGTCTCCCGATGCCAGTCGAATCCGGGATCGACGACGACGCACTTGGGGACGAAGGGCGCGCTGTCGCGCGTGTCGAACGTGAGGTCGTCGCCGTCGGCGCCGATCGTGTAGCCGTAGCAGGCGGGGTTCCACGTCAGCGCGCCGATGTGCGCGCGCGCGTACGGGTCGAGCAGCAGCTTATGCGGATTGAAACGATGGCCGGCGTCCGGCTCGTACGGGCCGTGGACGCGGTACCCGTAGACGGTGCCCGGGCCGACGCCGTCCACGTACCCGTGCCAGATCTCGTTCGTGTATTCGGGAAGGTCGAGGCGCTGGACCTCGCGCTCGCCCGTATCGTCGAAGATGCACAGCTCGACTTTGGTGGCGTGCGCGGAAAACAGGGCAAAATTCACCCCCCGGCCGTCCCACGTCGCGCCGCGCGGGTGCGGCTGCCCTTCTTTCACGCTCGCAGCACAGCAAAAAGCGAACCAGAACGGCCCAAGGCTAGGACGGTGGTCTGAGCTGCGCGAGGAGGGCGGTCAGCATCTCGCAATACCGGGCGTCGGAGTCGGCAAAGATCTTCATGTACTCCTGCTCGGACAGCTTCTGTTTCTTCCAATCGCCATCGAACGCCGTGCGCTTCCCGGCCTTCTCGTACGTGTCGAACGGGGTGTTGTCGTCGTGCGTCGCCTTCAGGCCGTCGGCGCCGAGATCTTCGATGAAGATCTTGGTGTCCTGCACGGACGCACTATTCAGATCGATGTAGACGTCCCGGTAGTTCTTCTTGGCGATTTGATCGACCAGCAGCGACGGCGCCGCATACTTCGCCGAGACCGCGAGCAGTTGCAGGCCTTTGAAATACAGGGCGCCGATGAAGGTATCGGGATGCGACGGATCCTTCGCCGCAATGGAATCGAGCTGACTGGCGTCCAACGCCGCCGCCAGCTGTTTTGCCAGGGCCGCCGACTTCGGTTCCTGCGCCAACGCCGAGGCGGCGGACGCGATCATGAGAACGCCGCACAGACACACGCAAGCCACTGTCTTCATGGGAAGCCCCCTGATAAACGCCCTATGGCCGCTGTTCTATCACAGGCAGCCGTTGGCTGGGGGATCTTTCGGAAGGGATTCGGGATTTGGGATTCGGGATTTGGGATTCGAGATTAGGGATTTGGGATTTGGGATTTGGGATTTGAATCGGGGATTAGATGAAGAGGGCTTCTTCGTCTTCGCCGCGCCCCTGGCGGGACCGGGCGTTCTGGCGCAGCTCGCGAATCGCCAACAAGCCCGCCCGGCACGCGCTGAGGATCGCACGCCCTTCCCGCGCCGGCGCCGCGAGCGACGTCTGGAGGGTGTTGAGCGTCTGCTCAACCCGCCCGGCGAAATCGCCGAACAGCTTGTCCGCCCGCTCGACCTGCGCCGACGCCAGCGCCGTGGCGCGCGCGGCATCGCGGCCGATCGCGTTCAAATGGCCGAAGAGCGGTTTGATTTCCTGCTCCACCTGATCGGCCAGCCGCGAGAGCCGACGCGCCAGCACTCCGGCGACCACGATGATCCCGACCTGGACCACCGCGATCGTCAACATCGCGATCGCGATCACGCCGAGCAGAATCTCAGTCCGTGGGGTCACGCAGTCTCTCTCGCTCGCGCCTGCTGATACGCTTCCTTGCCCTTCTCGATCGCGGTGGCCAGCGTCTCGCGCCCTTGCGTGACGATCTCACGGCCCTTGGCGGCCGCGTCCGCTGCCCGCTCGCGGCTTTCGCGCGCCTTGTCGCCGAGGTACTCGCGCGTATCGCGTCCCGCCGCCGGGGCGTACAACAGTGCCACCGCCGCGCCGCTCACCGCGCCCAGCAGAAACGCCAGCAGGATGCTTCCCGCGCCGCCGCCATCATCTTTCGCCATGATCTCTCCTCGGCAAGCCGATCACCGAATCCCTGATCCCTGATCCCTGATCCCTAGAAGATACTCACCTTCACATTGAGATATCGCTTCGGATCCTTCTCGATCGCTTTGATGAGCGACGTCAGCTCGCCCACCGCTTTGTTCATGTTCTCATATAACTGCTTATCTTTCAGCAACAGCCCCGCCGTGCCCTGACCGTCGTTCAACTTCGTCACCAGATCGTCGAGCCGGGTCGTCACCGAGTTGATCTTGTTGTACAGGGCGGCGTCGGTCATCAGCTTGCCGACCGTGCCGTCGCCGTGGTTGATCGTGTCCGTGAGCTGGCGAATATTGCTCGTCGCCGCCGAGAGCGAATCGGCGAAGGCCGGATCGTTCATCAACTTGCCCAGGCTCCCCTCGCCCGCGTTGATCCGCCGCGTCATGTCCTCGACATTCTTCAGCGACGCCTCCAGGGCGTCGGCCGATTTCGGATCGTTGAGCAGCTTGCCGACCGTGCCCCTGCCCTGACGCACGCTGCGCGCCATCTCGTTGGCCGCGTTGACGAACTGTTGCAGATCTGTGTAAAGCCGGTCATCGGTCACCAGCTTGCCGACCGTGCCGCGGCCGGCGCGCACGTCGGCCACGAGCTTCGTGATCTGATCGATGCCCGTGCTGGCCTGATCCGCGACGTCGCCGAGCTGCCCTTTTATCCGGCCCGGCGGCACGTAGCCCCACTCCGGAATGGGCGTGCCGCTGATGGCGGGGGTGATGTCGACCGAGCTCTGTCCGAGCAGCGAGACCGACCCCATCACGGCGGTCGACTTGTCGGTGATCTTGTCGCGCACCGATTTGTTCAGGTCGAAGGTGACCTCCACGTGCTCGTCGCGGAGATCGACGGCCTTGACGCTGCCGACCTGCACGCCGGCGACGCGCACGGGCGATCCCTCCGCCAGGCCGGCGGCGTCGGGAAACCGCGTCTTCAACGTGTAGCGCTGCCAGAAGAATCCGCGGCTGCCCGTGAGGCTGAAAATCAGGACCGCGGTGATGGCGAGGGCCACGATGGTCAGGACGCCAATCTTCAGCTCCGACCAGGCGAGCGATCGTGTTCGAGGCATAAACTATCGTCCTTGATCCGTCGATGAAAAGGGGCCGTACCCCTTTTTCACCTGATGCGTCGAAAAGGGGTACGGCCCCTTTTCACGAGAGAAACGTCTTCAGATACGGATCCTGCGAGCGGCGCAGCGCGTCGGCGTCGCCTTCGAACACGATCAGGCCGTCGCGAATCATCATGAACTCCGCCTCGCGCTCTTTCTCCGGCGTCGCCGGCACGATGTGCACCTTCCCCTGCGCGTCGCGCTCGGCCATGTGCGTCGCAACGAAGAACGCGTCGCGCAGCTGGTGCGTGACGACGATCGAGCTGACGTTCTCGAGATCCCGCAACTTGACGATCTCCTCATCCACCGTCGTCGCGGTGATCGGATCGAGGCCCGTCGTCGCTTCGTCGTACAGGAGAATCCGCGGTTTGAACGCCATCGCCCGCGCGATGGCGACCCGGCGCCGCTGCCCGCCGGACAGCTCCGACGGCATGCGGTCGATGTAGTCGCCCAGGCCGATGAAGCCCAGCACTTCTTGCACGCGCCGATCGACCTGTTCGAGCGGCGTGTCGCTCTCTTCGTACAGCTTGTACCCGACGTTCTCGCGCACGGTCAGCGAGTCGAAGAGCGCACCTTCCTGAAAGATCATGCCGAGATCCGCGCGCACGGGCATCATCTCCCGCTCAGTCAACTGATCCACGCGGGCGCCGTTCACCCAGACGATCCCGGCGTCGGCGCGTAACAGCCCGGTGACAATTTTCAGGATCGTCGATTTCCCGGAGCCGCTCGCGCCGAGGATGATCTTCGTGTGCCCCTTAATCAGCGTGAAGCTGATGTCCTCGAGCACCACCTTCTCGTCGAACGCGAGCTGCACGTGATCGAAGACGACCACGGGTGCGCCCGTTTCGTCGAGGATCTCCGCCGCTGTCTGGGACGTTTCAGTGTCCATCGTCTCGTCGTTCGGCGGGTCCAAAAGGACCCGCCCTACAACACCACCTGTAGGCCGGGTCCTTCTGGACCCGGCTAGTACATCAGCGAAATCAATACTTTCGTCACGAAGAAATCGACCGCGATCACGGCGACCGATCCGGCGACCACAGACACGGTCGTCGCCTTGCCGACGCCCTGCGTGCCGCCGCTGGTCCGGAGTCCGACATGGCACGCAATGGTGACAATCGCGAACCCGAGGACGAAGGGCTTGATGAGGCCCATCCACACGTCCTGCATGTACAACGCCTTGGTGACCGATGACCAGTACACGCCGGTGGCGACCTGCAGCTGGAACCGCGCGACGATCCAGCCGCCGGCGATGCCCACGAAGTCGGCGATCACGGTCAGCACCGGCGCCATCAGGAATCCGGCCAGCACGCGCGGCACGACAAGCTTGCGAACCGGATCGGTCCCCAGCGCGCGCAGCGCGTTGATCTGATCGGTGACGACCATCGATCCCAATTCAGCGGCAATGCCGGACCCGATGCGGCCAGACAGCATCAGCGCCGTCAGCACCGGGCCGAGCTCCTTGATCATCGACGCGCTCACCAGCCGGCCGACCACGGGCCGAGCGCCGAACTGATCGAGCGTCAGCCCGCTCTGCAAGGCGAGCGCGGCGCCTGTGAAGAATCCGGTGAGCAGGACAACGGTCAGCGATCCGACGCCGATCGCGTCGAACTGCTCGACGATGTCGTGCCGGTAGACCGGCGGCGTGAACACGCCGCGAAACGTGGCAGCGACCAGGTACACGTACTCCTGCACCTCGAGCGCCGCTTTTTTCAGAGCATTATCGATGAACGAAAACACGCGGGGGTCAGGCCCTCCGCGCCGGCCGTGCGAGACCCAGCTCGGGGTTGCGCAGGCGTTTGATGTCGTCGCGAAGCGACGCGGCTTTTTCGAAGTCGAGATTCGCCGCGGCGGCGCGCATCTGCTCCTGCAGCGACGCGAGGTAGGCGTCGAGCTGCTGCTGGTTGTGGAACCGCTCGGTGCCGTCGATCGTGGCCGCCGGCGTGAGGTAATCGCGCTCGTACACGCTCGACATCACATCGTCGATCGCTTTGACGATCGACTGGGGCGTGATGCCGTGCTCCTCGTTGTAGGCTGACTGGATGGCCCGGCGGCGGCCCGTCTCGCCGATGGCGATGCGCATCGAATCGGTCATCCTGTCAGCGTACATGATCACGCTTCCGTTGATGTTACGGGCCGCCCGGCCCGAGGTCTGAATCAGCGAGCCGGCGGACCGGAGGAACCCTTCCTTGTCGGCGTCGAGAATCGCCACCAGCGACACTTCGGGCAGGTCCAGTCCCTCTCGCAGCAGGTTGATGCCGACGAGCACGTCGAACTCGCCGCGGCGCAGCGCGCGCAAAATCTGCACTCGCTCCAGCGTCTCGATGTCCGAATGGAGATATCGGACGCGGACGCCGAGCTCCTGATAGTACTGCGTGAGGTCCTCAGCCATCCGCTTCGTCAGGGTGGTCACCAACACACGCTCGCCGCGGGCCACGCGGGTGCGGATCTCCTGCAGAAGGTCGTCCACCTGTCCCTTCACAGGGCGCACGTCGATCGGCGGGTCGATCAGCCCTGTCGGCCGGATGATCTGCTCGACGACCACGCCCTGGGACTTAGACAGCTCGTACGGGCCGGGCGTTGCAGACACGAAGACGACCTGGCCGACGCGCCCCTCCCATTCCTCGAAGTTCAGCGGCCGATTGTCGAGGGCGGACGGCAGCCGGAATCCATAGGCGACCAGCACCTCTTTGCGCGATCGATCGCCGTGATACATGCCGCGCACCTGCGGCACGGTCTGATGGCTCTCGTCGACGACGATGAGCGCGTCTTTCGGCAGGTAGTCGAGCAGCGTCGGCGGTGGCTCGCCCGGCTGGCGGCCGGTGAGGTGGCGCGCGTAGTTCTCGATGCCGTGGCAATAGCCGATCTCGTTGATCATCTCGAGGTCGAACATCGTGCGCTGGTGCAGCCGCTGCGCTTCGAGCAGCCGCCCTTCCGATTCGAGAATGCCGCGGCGCCAGGTCAGCTCCTCTTTGATGGTGTCGACGGCCCGCCGGGTCCGCTCACGCGGCGCGACAAAGTGGGACTTCGGGTACACCGCGATCTTGTCGTGCTGCCGCAGCGTCTTGCCGGTCAGCGGATCGAACGACGTCAGGGCGTCGACTTCGTCGCCGAACAGCTCAATCCGCAGCCCCTGCTCTTCGTACGACGGAATGACCTCGACGATGTCGCCGCGGACCCGAAAGGTGCCGCGGCCGAAGTCGAGATCGTTGCGCTCGTACTGAATCTCCACGAGCTTGCGCAGCACCTGCTCGCGCGTGATGCGCTGTCCGCGCTCGAGCGGCAGCAGCATGCCGTAGTACGCCTCCGGCGAGCCGAGGCCGTAGATGCACGAGACGCTGGCGATGATGATGACGTCGCGCCGCTCGAACAGCGACCGCGTCGCCGACAGGCGCATGCGATCGATCTCGTCGTTGATCGTCGCTTCCTTGTCGATGTAGGAGTCGGTGGCCGGCACGTACGCTTCGGGCTGATAGTAGTCGTAGTAGCTGACGAAATATTCGACGGCGTTCTCGGGGAAGAATCGCCGGAACTCCTGGTAGAGCTGCGCCGCGAGCGTCTTGTTGTGGGCCATGACGAGCGTCGGCCGGTTCACGCGCGCGATCACCTGCGCCATCGTGAAGGTCTTGCCGGAGCCGGTCACGCCGAGCAGCACCTGGTGCGGGTCGCCGCGCTCGAGCCCGTCCGTCAGCTCGCCGATCGCGCGGGGCTGATCGCCGGCCAGCGTGAAATCAGAAACCAGATTGAAGCGGTCGTACAGCGAGGGCATACCAACCCTCAATCGTACTACAGGGATTCGGGATTGGGGATTTGGGATTCGCCTTAGGAGATTCGGGATTGGGAATTTGGGATTCGCGGCAGGGATTCGGCATTTCGGATTTGGTCAATCTCGGATTCGGGCTTGAATCGTTTGCGACCGAATCCCGCTCGTGAGTTCGAAACGAATCCCGGAGGCTGGCCGAATCCCGAACCCCAAATCCCGAATCCCGAGCATCGACGGTTTCTTGAGGGGCGCGAAGTAGCCTTTGCGCGCGCGGACGCGCGCATCTTTGCGATGGACCTTCACCTCGACCTTTCGCCATGTGCCGTCGGTCTTCTCGTTGCTCGAGACGTAGCCGATCGTGTACTGGGCGCGGACTTCTGCGATCACCTGACCATAGATCGCGTCCAGATCCTTCGCAGAGAGCGGAAAGAACGATCGCCCACCGGTCGTCTCCGCGATCTGCGTCAGGATGCGGCGCGCGTCGGACGCGCCCGAAGTGGACTGATGCTCCAGCTCGCCGATCGCGTAAATGGTGACGTCGGACGCCTTCAGCAGATCGATCAGCTCGCCGAACGACAGCGCGCTCCGCGTATCGCCGCCGTCGGTATAGAGCAGCATGATCTTGCGGCCGTCCTGCCCTGCCGCCCCGTCGAGGTACACGCCGATCGCATCGTAGAGGGCCGTCCACCCCGTGGCCTTCTGCAGGCGGATACGCTCGATGAGCCGCGCGAACTCCGCCTGGCTGTAGCGCGCCACGCGAACCTGGCTGTCGAAATCGACGACCGTGATATCGACGGCGTCGAGCAGCGTGTTGAGAAATTTGATCGCGGCGGTCTTGGTGAACCGCATGTCCTCGCCCATGCTCTCGCTGACGTCGAGCATCAGACCGAGGTGCATGGGCGGGCCCGCATCGTCGCGGACCGGATCGCCGGCGGCAAAATAGCTGAGCGTCTGCTTGCGGCCATCCTCGTACACGTCGAAGTCGTCCGCATGAAGATCGGCGACCAGCGAGCCGGACTTCGCCGTCACGGTGACGCCCAGACTGACGAGGTCCACCCTCCCCTTGAACGCCGGGACCTGCTGCGCGTCCGGTACCACGAAGCTCGCGACGAAGACGACGAAGAAGAGGAACATAGCCAGCCTTCGTGCCGTCGTGGCCTTCGGGGCTTCCTGAGCCGGACGCATGAACCCGACTCTACACCCGGCCGCCGCCGCGCCGCCACCTCGAGCGGGTATAATTATCGGTTGGGAGCTGGATGCGCTGTCTCGCCGTCTGTCAGGACGAACTGGTCATCAGGATGCTCGACGAGATCCTGCTGCCCGGCTTCGAGGTGGAATTCATCGTCGAGCGCAAGCCGGTCGCGCGCCGGCTGCACGAGGCGGGCGTGACGGTGATCGTGGGCGACCCCCGCCGCACCGACACCTTCGTCAAAGCCGACCTCGGCCCCAGCACGTGCGTCATCATCGAAGACAACGGCAAGCGCAGCCTCCGCAAGACGCTGGAAGCGGTGCGCGACGCCGGCGGCACGCTGGTGTACATCCTCGGGATTGGCGTGGCGGCGACCGCGAAACGGGCCGAGGAGTTTCACGCGGAGTTTCCGGACGTCGCCTATCTGTCGATGTCGGAGCTGTTCGGCGGTCCGCTCCTGACCGAGTTCAGCCGATCGCTGACGCGCGCCCGGGTGCAGCAGTATCAGCGCTACTTCAGCGACGCGGACCGTGTGCTGATTGTGCTGCACAACGACCCGGATCCGGATGCGATGGCGAGCGGCCTCGCGCTGCGTAACGTCCTGCGGCGGACGAAGACCACGGCGATCATCGGCGCGATTCAGGGCGTGACGCGGCCCGAGAACCTGCGGATGCTCAACCTGCTCGACATCCACGTCGAATCGATCACCCCGGCTTCGCTGAAGGAATACGATCGCGTCGCCATGGTGGACGTGCAGCCGCATTATTTCGGCGGGCTCATCGATCGCGTGGATCTCGTCATCGATCACCATCCGGAGCAGACCGGGTACACAGCGGTGTTCAAGGACATCCGCGCCGATTACGGGTCGACGTCCACCATCCTCACCGAGCACCTCCGCGCGGTGGATGTGAACATCTCCGAGCGGACCGCTACCGCGATGCTCTACGCGATCAAATCGGACACGCTGTTCTTCAACCGGCAGACCAACCGGGTCGACCTCGAAGCGTTCTCGTACCTCTATCCGCTATCGGACGCCGCGCTGATCCGCAAGATGGAAGGGGCCGAGATCACGAGCGAGCGGCTCGACTATGTGATGCGGGCGCACCGGGACGGCACGCTGCGCGATCAGGTCTTTTCCGCGTTCCTGGGGCCGACACCGCGCGAAGACTTCATTCCGTACGTCGCCGATTTTTTTCTGCAGCTCGAGGACGTGAAGTGGACGATCGTCGCCGGCATCGTCAACGACTCGATGGTGATCTCGGTGCGCAACCTCGGGTACTCGAAGAACGCGGGCGAGTTGGTGCGGCGGTTCTTCGCCGACATCGGCAATGCGGGAGGCCATCGCGCCATGGCCAAGGCCGTGATCCCGATGCGCGCGTTCCGTGAGAAGTTCGGCGAGCTGACCGCCGACGCCATCAGCGCCAAGCTGCAGGAGCTCGCCGTGCACTTCCTGCACGAAGTGTCGGTCGAGAAAAAACTCGTCAAGGCGTAGCGCGTTCTCGCCGATCGCTGTACCAGATCTTTTGCCACAGAGGCACAGAGTCACGGAGAACACGCTCACCTCGTCGAACGTACCACGTAGCGCACCACGATGAACGCGCCGACTCGATTCGACGACCGGCCTGCTGTGCAGGCCGGCTTGCACGACCGGATCGGGCGGATTCACGAGCCAATTCGATGGGCCAGACTCGTGAATCCGCCCGACTCCGGTCGCGCGCGTCGCATCGCGACGCCGTCGAATCGGTGAGGCGCCTCTGTGGCTCAGTGCCTGTGTGGCAGATTTGTCTTCGTGCCTTCGTGATCTTCGTGATAACAGGCGCGAGTAATCAAGACCCGCGCCGGAGGTTCTCGCGGGCCTACGTCAACGCTTGATCGAGATCCGCGATCAGATCCGCCGCATCCTCGAGCCCCACCGACAGACGCAACATCCCCCTGGTCACGCCGGCCTCCGCCAGCTGCGCGTCCGTGTGGCCGTATTGCGACGTCAGCACCGGCATGCTGATCAGACTCTCGACGCCGCCCAGGCTGGCAGCGCGCTTGACGACCTGCAGCCGGTCGTACGTCGCCGCGGCGCGCTCGTAGCTGCCGCCCAGATCGAAGCAGACCATCCCGCCAAATCCGGTCATCTGCCGCGCCGCGATCGCGTGGTCCGGATGCGACGGCAGCCCGGGGTAGTACACCTGGCTGACACGTGCGTCCTGCGACAGAAATGCCGCGACCGCGCGGGCGTTCGCGTTGTGCTGCGCCACGCGCAGCGGCAGCGTCTTCAGTCCGCGTCCGAGCGCGTACGCCGGATACGGGTCCATCACGGTGCCGACGAGCCGGCGCGCCTTCTCGATCGGCGCCAGCAACGCCTTCGACCCGCTCACCATGCCGCCGGTGACGTCGCTGTGGCCATTCAGATACTTCGTCGCGCTCTGCATCGCGAGGTCCACGCCAAGCGCGAGCGGCTGCTGATTGATCGGGGACGCGAACGTGTTGTCGATCACCGACAGCACGCCGCGGCCACGGCAGGCGCTGGCGATCACGTTCACGTCCAGACACCGGAGCGTCGGGTTGATCGGCGATTCGAACCAGACGAGCCTGGTGCGCGCGGAAAGAGCCTGTTCGGGCCGGGCGAGCTGCTCCAGCGACACGAACCGCACGGTGACGCCGAAGTGCGTCAGCAGATCGTTCAAGAGGTGAAACGTGCCGCCGTAGATCGCGGCGCAGCAGACGACCTCATCGCCCGCGTGCAGATGCGCCATCAGAATCGTCGTCGTCGCTCCCTGGCCCGAGGAGAACAACAGCGCCGCCTCGGCGCGATCGAGCGCGGCGAGCTTCTGCTCGACGCTGACCACCGTCGGGTTGGTGTAGCGGGAGTACAGATATTTGTTCGATCGCCCTTCGTTGTACGCCAGCACCTCGGCCGCGCTGTCGAATACGAACGTGGTGGTCTCATAGATGGGCGTCGTGAGCGGCACCGCGACGCCGAGACGCGTTTCGCCGGCGTGAATCAGCTCCGTGGCTGGACCTGGACCCTTCTGGCCTGTCATGACACTCCTTGCCCGACACGCTCGCCGCTCGCGCCCACGACAGGCTCGATGAACTGGCGGTACGCGTCTTCATAACCCCGGCTCATCAGCTCCTCGAGTGGCTGCCGTCGATCGGATCGATCGTCGAAGCCTCCTTCGAAATCGAAAGGCCCGAGCGGGTTGTGGCCGGGATGAATCGTGAACACGCGCGGTACGCGCATCGCGGCCGTTCGCGTGGCGTCGCGGACTACGGCCGCTTCCGCCGACTGCAGATACTCGCCGATGCGGCCGCGGCCGTCGACGCGCGGCGCCCGCAGCTCGTGCGGCCCGTGCGATTCCGGCGACGACGACACGAGAATGATTTGCTCCGCGCCGAGGTCCATGATCTCGTCGAGCAGACGGACAAGGCTGTCCGGCCGGTCGCACAAGCGGTGTGTCTCGCCGCGCCAGTACGCGTCGGGCGCGAACGTCACGGCGCGCACGTCGCTCGCCAGCGGCACAGTCAACGCGGCCGCCACCGCGTCGGCGAGATACTCGCGCGCGACGCCGGTCAGATCGAACACTTCCGCTCTCCGGGCCTCGGCGGCCTCGCTCGTCGGCCGCCGAAACAGCCCGCGCCGCCGGCTCTCCTCGACCATCGCGAACACCAGATCGCGATGCGCGTCCAGATCGTGGACCGTCATCACCAGCTCGCGGAACCCCGGCTGTCCGAGGTTCTCGGCGAGCATTTCGGTGTACCGCCGCGCGAGCTCGATCGGCGTCGGCTGCTTCAGCTGCGTCGCGCCTCGAACCAGATCCCACATGACGCGCCAGCAATGATCGGCGGCGTCCGCGGCCGCCAGCGGCGGCCGCACGAAGCGCCACCAGAAGGCGCCGCGCTCGCGGCGCGAGGGCTGGCCGATCGACGCGGAGGCGGCCACTGCCACGCCGACGGCGCCGATCACCAGCAGCACGATCCGCGGGAGCCAGGTCGGCAGCGCGCCGGGTGCGAACGCGCTCTCCGCCGCGCGCAGGTACGCGCCGGTCAGGCCGGCGCCGCTCGTGACGCCGATCATCTTCAGCGCGAAATCGATCGGAAACACGATCAGCCCGACCGCCACCACCGCCATCGGCACGGCGACGACCGCGAGCGACAGGGCCAGCCCGGCGGCGACGAGGCGCGGCGCCGTCCGCCATCCGTACAGCGAGCGGGCGGTGGCCGATCGCCAGAAGCCTTTCTCCTCCCACAGCCGCTGCGCGCCGTCAATCGCGGCGAACAGTGCGCCCACGACACCAATCCCCCGGCCTGCCACGACATCCAGCTTGACGCCTGCTTCGTGCAACGCGCGCAGCACGCCCGCATGATAGGCGCCGCCGGTGCCGGTGCCGGTCAGGACGAGCGCGGTGCGAAGTTGGGGGGAATACGGGTCGGTGATAGCGTGCGAGGCCGGGTCGGAAGCAGGATCGGTCGCGCGGGTCATTCCGTCGCTTCGTCGTGGATGGTCAGCAGCTTGGTGATTTCGAACTCGCGCGTCCCGCCTGGCGTGACGACCTTGATCGTATCGCCGACTTCCTTGTTCAGGCAGGCGCGGCCGATCGGCGAAGTGGTCGAGATGAAGCCCTTTCCATCCGCGTCCTCCGGCATCACGAGCTGGAAGACGAGCGCGTCACCGGTCTTCTCGGTGACGTGCAGCGTCGATCCGAAGCCGGCGCGATCGCTCGGGATGCGATCGACGTTGATCAGCGCAATCTCGGAGACGCGCTTGGTCAGCATGCTGATGCGCGACTCGACCAGCCGCTGCCGCTCCTTGGCCGCCTGGTACTCCGCGTTCTCGCGCAGGTCGCCGAGCTCGCGCGCCCGCTTGATCTCCTTCGGCAGCTCCAGCTTCAGCTCGTGGTTGAGCGTCTGGATCTCGTCTTCGAATTTTCTGATCAGGCGATCTTTCATCGTACCGCTCATGGGTCGAGCCATCGTACCACAGTGCTATCCTTCCTGACGTGGTCATCAGCAGCCGGCAGAACCCGATCGTGGCACGCTACCGAGCCGCCGCACATGGCGACACGCGCGAGGTCATGCTGCTCGACGGTGCGCACCTCGTCGACGATGCGCTCGCGGCCCGCGTTCGCATACGCGAAGTAGCCGTCACCACCACCGCTGACGACGACGATGAGCTGCGGTCGCTGATCGCGGCGCTCGAGGAGGCGCACGTCGAGGTCATCACGGTCACGACGGCCGTCATGGACGCGCTCAGCCCCGTTCGCTCGTCCAGCGCCATCGTCGCGCTCGCGGATCGTCCGGCAGCCGGCGGCAGCGCGATCTACGCCGGCGCCGCGGCGCTGGTCGTCATGGCGGTCGACGTGCAGGATCCCGGTAACCTTGGCGCCATCGTCCGTGTGGCGGAGGCCGGCGGCGCCACCGGCGTCGTCGCCGCCGGCGCGTGTGCGGATCCGTTTGGCTGGAAGGCGCTCCGCGGGTCGATGGGCAGCGCGCTGCGCCTGCCGATCGCGGTGACGCCCGATGCCGGCGCCGCCATCGACGCCGCCCGCCGGGCGGGCTGCGGGATCGTGGCGACCGCGCCGCGCGATGGCCAGCCGTTGTTCGACGTGCGGCTCGTCGGCCCGAACGCGCTGCTCATCGGCGGCGAAGGCCGAGGCCTGCCGCACGCGATCCTCGAAGCCGCCGACAAGCGCGTGACGATTCCGATGGCGGTGTCGGTCGAGTCGTTGAACGCGGCGGTGACGGCCGCGCTCCTGGTCTACGAGGCCCGGCGGCAGCGGACGACATCGCAGCAGTGACCGTCGAGGGCCCCGCCGCCCTTCAAGACAGCGGTTGGCCTAAGATCGCTTCGTGCGCTCCGTGTTCTTCGTGACTTCGTGAGAGAGCATCCCGCATCATGGAATCCCTTTTTCCCGAAGAGGCCGTGCCCGCCACCTCCGCTCCGGCGCCGCTGGCGGAGCGCATGCGGCCGCGCACCTTCGACGAGTTCGTCGGGCAGGACGCGCTGCTCGCGCGCGGCAAGCCGCTGCGCGAGGCGATCGAGCGCGACCTGCTGCAGTCGATCATCTTGTGGGGACCGCCCGGAACCGGCAAGACCACGCTCGCGCGAATCATCGCCGACACGACGAAGGCGCGCTTCATTTCGTTCAGCGCCGTCCTGTCGGGCATCAAGGAAATTCGCGACGTCATGGCGGAGGCCGAGCGCATCCGCCGGACAACGGGCCGGCGATCGATCGTCTTCATCGACGAGATTCATCGCTTCAACAAGGCGCAGCAGGATGCATTTCTGCCGCGCGTGGAGGCGGGCGACATCGTCCTGATCGGCGCCACGACGGAGAACCCGTCGTTCGAGGTGAATGCGGCGCTGTTATCGCGGTCGAAGGTGTTCGTCCTGCACGGTCTCACGACGGATGAGATCGCAGGCATCCTCACTCGGGCACTCAGCGACCCGGACCGGGGGCTCGGCGGTCTCGGCGTCGTCGTCGAGGAGGAGGCCATGCGGGCGATCGCCATGTATGCCAACGGCGATGCGCGCGTCGCACTCAATCTGCTCGAGCTCACCGTCTCGGCTGCGCCGGCGGGCGGGGCGCGGCCGGTGGATGTGGCGCGCGTGGAGCAGACGATCCAACGACGCACGCTGCTCTACGACAAATCGGGCGAAGAGCACTACAACCTGATTTCGGCGCTCCACAAGTCGATGCGCAACAGCGATCCGGATGCCGCGGTGTACTGGCTCGCGCGGATGGTCGAAGCCGGCGAGGATCCGTTGTACATCGCCCGGCGTCTCGTCCGCTTCGCGTCGGAGGACGTCGGCAACGCGGATCCGCAGGCGCTCACGGTGACGATCGCGGCGAAGGACGCCGTCCACTTCATGGGCATGCCGGAAGGCAACACCGCGCTTGCCCAGGCGGCGATTTATCTCGCGACCGCACCCAAGAGCAATGCGGTCTACGAAGCCTACAGCCATGCCGCCGAGGACGCGCACCGCGACGTGGCACAGCCGGTGCCGCTGCACCTGCGCAATGCGCCGACGAAGCTGATGAAGGATCTCGAATACGGGAAAGGCTACAAATACGCGCACAGCGAGGCGGAGGCGATCGCGGACATGTCGTGTCTGCCGCCGGCGCTCGAGGGGCGCAAGTATTACGATCCGAAGGAGCGCGGCTTCGAACGAGAGATCAAGCGGCGGCTCGACGGCTGGGAGGCGATCAAGAAGAAGCGTCGAGAGAGCGAGTGAACAGCTCGTCGATCGCGCGGGTGCCGTTGTCGCGCATCCTGCGCGTGCCGGTTCCAGTGAAGTGCGGGTGCGAGATCACAGGGCCGTCGTCGTTGGCGCGCGGCAGCCACACCTCGCCGCTCCAGGTGAACCAGCAGTTCTTGTCCTGATCGAAGACGTGCAGCGGCTTGTTGCACAACTTCGCGAATTCCGCACCCCATCCCGTGCCGCCCCGCACGGTCCCATCGTCCAGGATTGCGCCGATCACGTAGATCTCCTGGCCGTTGTTCACCTGGTACCACAGCGTCTGCAGCACCCGGCGGATTGTGGGCGCATCCGCGTAGCGACGGTGAAGGATCCGCGACACATACGCGAGGCTGACGTCGCCCGACTGGAGCTCTTCGTGGTTGAGGACACGAACGCCGCGATGGCGCGCGATTGTGTGCCCGTCGAAGGTGAAGTTCACTTCCTCGATGCCGTGCCGCTCAGCGCAGGCGCCAAAGGCGGCTTCGGCGCCCGCCGCGCCCCCGCTGAACAGAATCGCGTCTGCCGCGTTCATCACTGTCGCCTCCTGCGGTCTGCGATCATAACATCCGCATGCGACAGACGAGGTCTGTTGTCAGCAGGTCTCTTCATCCGCGAAGGCGCCACGGCGTCCGGCGGCGTCGCGATGCGACGCGCGTGATCGGACTCGGACGGATTCACGAGCCCGACGACCGCACAGCCCGCTCGCGAATCCACCCGATCCGGTCGCGCAAGCCGGCCTGCATGGCAGGCCGGCCGCCGATCTTCGGCGCATTCATCTCGGTACGGTTGTTCCAGTCAGCTGCATTTCTCTGTGCTTCTGTGGCAACCTATCTGTGCCTCTAACAATCGATTCAGTCATCTGAAGATCGACTTGGCCATCATCGCGTGCACGCCCTTGGTGCCGTCGACCGTCTGCGTCACATGCAGGTCGGCCGCCAGCGAGCACAGCATGTACGCCTCGTCGCGCGACAGGTGTTTCTCCGCGACGAGAAAATCGACCATCTCGCTGGTCGCGATGCGCGCCGCTTCATTCAGATCGGGATCGAGCCCCATCGTCATGTAGTGCGTCGGTGTTTCGGCGCGCGGCCAGCGCAGGCGTGCGCCCTTCCGGACACGCGCCTCGATCGTGCCGCGGAGCGACGTTTCGAGCGCTGAGCCGCTGACCTCGCCGTCGCCTTGCCGCGCGTGTCCGTCGCCGATCGACAGGAGGGCGCCTGGCACATGGACCGGCAGATACAACGTCGAGCCGGCGACGAGATCCTTGTTGTCCATGTTGCCGCCGAACCATCCAGGCGGACCGCTGCCGACTTTCCCGCTCAGCACCGGCGGCGCAACGCCAATCGACCCGAAGAACGGCGCGAACGGCAGCTCCACCCCGGGTGCGAACTCGACGTGATCGGCGCCCGGCAGCCACCGCAGCAGCTTCAAGCCGGCGTAGGGAAATTCGGCGGGCAGCGTGCCACCGCCAGGGCTGAACGCGGCGATGCCGAACGGGTGAAGAAACTCGATCGTGAGTATGCGCACTTCCAGCGTATCGCCCGGCGCCGCGCCCTCGACGAAGATCGGGCCGGTCATCGGGTGCGGCCCCGCGCTCTTGTCCGCGATCGCGCGGTCCACCGCCTTCAGCGACGCCGGAATCTCCGCGTCGGTGGCGCCCGCGAGCGTCAGCCGTTCGACGCCACGGGCGATCATCGTCTCGACGCGCACGCGATCGCCGGACGCGATCCGCAGCACCGGTCGCAGGCGTGCGTCGTAGTAGCCCCAGTGCACGTGCTCCGGCGTCAGCGGCAACTCGTGAAGCCGCGGCGTGGGCGCCTGCCCGATGGCCAGCGCCGCCATCGCGCCGGCGAGCGCAACGGCCTTCATCGCGATGCCTCTGCCCAGCTCTTGACCTTCGCGGCCAGGAAGGTCAGCGGCACACCGCCGTCTTCGAGCACGCGGTCGTGAAACGCCTTGATATCGAATTTCGCGCCCATCGTCTTCTCCGCCTCGTCGCGCGCCTTGCGAATCTCGAGCATGCCGAGCATGTACGACGTCGCCTGCCCTGGATAGATGATGTAGCGATCAACTTCCGACGCCGCATCGCGCTCACCTTCCGCGGTGTGCGCGAGCATGTAGTCGATCGCCTGCTGACGCGTCCAGCCCATCGTGTGCAGCCCCGAGTCGACGACCAGACGCGCAGCGCGCAGCGACTGCGACGACAGCATCCCGAGACGGTCGAGGTCTGACGAGAACAGCTTCATCTCGTCCGCGAGCCGCTCGGTGTAGAGCGCCCACCCTTCTGCGTAGCCGCTGTTCGCGATGTACCGCCCGATCGGGTGGATGTTCTTCCGCTCCAGCGCGATCGCCCCCTGCAGGTGATGTCCCGGAATCGTCTCGTGAAAGGCGGTCGATTCGTCCTCGACCCGACTGTGTTTCTGCGGCTCGTAGGCGTTGATGAAAAAGATCCCCGGCCGGCTGCCGTCTTCGGCCGGCGAGTTGTACTCGTTGGGCCCGCTCTTCTCGCGGAACTTCGGGTACGGCTGAATGACCACATCGGATTTCGGCAGCAGGCCGAACCAGCGCGGCACGGCGCTCTTCGCCCGCGCGAGCGCCGCCTGCGAGTACGCGATCAGCGCCTCTCGGCTCTTGAACGTGTATTGCGGATCGCTCCGCACCTGCTGCAGGAGCTTCGGCACGTCGGTCGCGTGGAACGAGCGCTCCGCGATCGCCTTCATTTCGGCGCCGAGGGCGTCGATCTGCTGCAAGCCGGCCGCGTGCACATCTTTCGCGGTCATCGGCAGCGAGCTGTGATAGCGGACCGACGCGTCATAACAGGCGGCGCCGTTCGGATTGGCCGACACCGCGATCGCCTCCCGCGCCGCCGGCAGATATTCGCGCTCGAGAAATTCGCGGTACTTCACAAAGGCCGGGTTGATCCGATCCTTCACCAGCGCGTCGTATTCCTTGACAAACGCCGGACTCTTGTCGCGCACGGCCGGCGAGTCGAACGGCGAGTCGGCGAGCGGCCCGGACGTCAGCGTCTTCATCTGATCGATGACGATGCGCACGATGTTCTTCGGCGCGGTGTAACCCTGTTTGATGCCCTCGCGCAGATTCGCGATCTCGATCTCGACGTAATGCGGCAGCGCGCCGAACCGCGCGAGCGCATCCTGGCGCGCCTCGTCGGTCCCGACAGGCTGAATCGTGACGATGTAGCCTTCCTGGACCTGCCAGGCGTTCACGAACTGGCTGACCGTCCACAGCTCGTTGCGGCAGACGCGGGTGGCAATCGAGCCTTCCAGCGCCTCGCGGACGATCGCCTCAGTCGCGCGCAGCGATCGATCGGCGATCGTCGCCGGATCGATCTGCTTTGCCTCCGCCAGCCAGCCGTCTTCGCGCTGCTGCCATGCCCGCAATGCGTCGAGCGAGTTGTCGCTCAGCTTGTCCTGGCGCCGGCCAGGAAGGCCGAACTGTGTGACCGCTTCAGGAAATCGATCGAAGAAGCCCGCGAGGTAGGTGTCGGCGAGCCGCCGGACTCGTTCATCCGAAGGCGGAGGCGCGGCAGGTTTCGGCGGCGGAGCCTGCCCGCACGCCAGCGACGCAAGGCACAGGAGCCCGATAGCACAACGTGGGAACATGCTGGATTATAAGCACGCGCGGCCGCGTTTTTTACTTCGCGAATTTGACCGACGCGGTCAGGAGGTCGCCGTGGTCGGTCGCCAGCGCGACGATGGCGTCGCCGTCGCGAAGCGCCGCCTGCGCCGCGGCGCCGATGGGCGTCTGCCCTGTCAGCGACGTCTCCGATGGAGTCAGAAGCACGGCGACCACCGCCCCCTTTGCGCCGCGTCGGATCGTCGCCGACACGATCGTCGAGCCTGGCGCCGGAACGAACGCGTACGACAGGGTGCCGCGAACGACATCGTCGAGCAGCGTGAAGCGGGCGTCGACCGGCGCGCCGTGCAGGGTCAGCACGCCGGCAGCCGTCCGCGGGGCGGGCGCTTTGCCATCCACGAGTCCGGGCGTCGTCGGCGGCGGCCGCCTCGGATGCGTGGCTTGTTCGTACGCGTAAGCGAGCGATAGCAGCTGCGGTTCGCTCCAGCCGGCGCCGAGCAACTCGACGCCAATCGGCAGGCCATCGTCAGTGAACCCGGCCGGTACGCTGATCGCCGGAAGGCCGGAACTCGGACTCAGCTGGCAGTTCGACCCGCGCTGCGGCTCCCCGATCGACGCGGGCCGCCGGCGCAGAACGGGATACGCCAGGACGTCGACGCGCTGTTCCTTCATCTCGCCGAGGACGAGATCGCGCACGACCGTGCGCCGCACCAGAGCGCGGCGATAGGCGTCCGTTTCACGCGCCTCGTCGGCGTTGCGGCGCTTGAACGTCGATTCGAGCTCGACGTGATAGAGCCCGCGATCGATGATGTCGCCAAGCGAGTGCACGGGCGCGCTGGAGAACTGACCGAGATAGTCCATCAGATCGAACTTGAACTCCGCGTCGATGACGGCCGACCCGTTCAGCAGATCCTCCAGCCCGGGAATGTTCACGTCCACGAGCTCAGCACCTTGCTTCTGCATGGCGCCGAGGGCCGCGCGCACGATGCCGCCGGCTTCCTCGTCTTCCGGCTCCGTCCCGAAGAGGCTCTTCAGCACGCCGATGCGCGCGCCCTTGAGCGCGTCTGCGCGCAGCGCCGCGCGGTAGGACGGTGGAATGTGCCCGTCGCTGGCAGCCGTCGTCGCGTCGGCTGCGTCGGGACCCACTGTGGCGTCAAGCATCAGCGCGAGGTCGGCGACCGATCGCGCCAGCGGGCCGCCGATGTCCTGCGTGTGCGAAAGCGGAATGATGCCGAAGCGGCTCGAGAGGCCGAGCGTGCCGCGGAGGCCGACCAGATTATTGTTTGCCGAGGGGATGCGAATCGATCCGCACGTGTCGCTGCCCATGCCGGCCGCGGCAAAATTCGCGGCGACGGCCGCCCCCGTTCCGCCGCTGGATCCGCCTGGATTGCGTGAAGGATCGTAGGGGTTACGGGTCTGTCCGCCGAGCGAGCTGACGGACGTAATCCCCGCCGCCAGCTCGTGCAGGTTCGTCTTGCCGACAATGACGGCGCCCGCTTCGCGCAGCCGCCGTACCATGAACGCGTCCCGGCCCGTGCGAAACCCGGCAAGGGCGAGGGAGCCGCCGGTCGTCGGCATGTCCGCGGTCTCGTAATTGTCCTTGATGACGATCGGCACGCCGTGCAGCGGCCCGCGCACATGGCCGGCGCGGCGCTCGCGGTCGAGCGCGTCGGCCGCGTCGAGCGCCAGAGGATTGAGCGCGATCATCGCGTTCAGCCGCGGGCCGTCGTGATCGTACGCGCGAATCCGCGCCTGGTAGAGCACGACGAGGGCGTGGGACGTGACGGCGCCCGCCTCCAACGCCGCCTGCAGATCGGCGATGGATTTCTCCATCACATCGAAATCGGGGAGCGCCGGTGCTGCGGAAGAACGACGCGACTGCGCGACGGTCGGCGTCGCCGCGCATGCCGCGGCGATGAGCAGACCGGCGAGCGTGCGTCTCATTCGGGGGTGAGTGCTATTGGGCCTCGGCGACAACCACGTGCGGCTCCGATACCTCGAAGCTCGGCACCTTGCGCAGCATCTCGGCTCGGATGGGCAGGATGAACGAGAAGCGGTAGTCGCCCTGCATCCGTCCGATCGGAATCCCCACGAGGTCGCCTTGCTGGTCGAGCACGCCGCCGCCCGAGACGCCCGGGTGGCCGTCGGTGAGGCAGGTCACGAGGCCGTTGGCGGTGCGCTGGCCAACGTAGCCAGTGGAGAGGATGATCCCCTTCGAGTAGTCATTGCCGAGGCGGAAGATCGGATCGGCGAAATCGTACGAGAAGGCGGTGTCCACGCGCAGGGCCGGCAGGTCGAGATCGCGGGTCTTGATGATCGCCCAGTCGCCGCTGTGCACTTCGACATCCGCATCGCCGACATCCACCAGCTTCGCGGGGATCTCTTTGCCTTGGTACACAATCTTGATGGCGTTGATCTTACGCACGGGCGTCATGCGATCGTCCTCGTCTCGCAGGGCGACGACCGCGTGCTTGACCGTGACGAAGTAGCCATGACCGAGATAACCGGCCGTCCCGTAGTTGGTCTTGCCGAGGCTGTCGTACGAATACAGCTCGACGAAGCTCGAGCGCCGCTCGCGCAGCAGGTGCACGGGCAGCAGACCCATCTCGCTCTGGAGCTGCTCCTTGATGTCGCTGACCATGCGCGCTCGCGCGGCGACGGTCATGCCATCGGGCGCTTCGTCCTTGGGGCGCGCGACTTTACCACTGGTGCCCGCGGGCACGGCCGGCGGAATTTTGCGCCCTTCGCCGATCTCGGTGCGGACTTCGGCGCGGATGGCATTGAGCTGCGCGTCGTAGATCGCCCGCGAGGCGAGCTCCGAACGGCGGGAGTGAAGCACGCCCAGGGTGAAGAAGGAGGCCGCCGTGGCAATCAGCGAGGCGGCGATGACGAAACGGCGAGGAATCATTGGGACTCCAAGTTCGGCAGCTAAATCGGTCCCGCCGCAGCGCACGTGATGTGCAGCCAACGCGGAGCCTTACAGCTTTGCACTCCCGCTCAATCCAGTCACGCAGACACGCGTGGCGGACGCGAGATGGCCCTTTCGCTTGGAAAGCGCTGAGCTAACGATAGTATTGTCAGAAGGATCGAACAAAAACACTCTAACAAGCAGCCTCGGCCGCTGTCAAGCTCAGGCTTTCCCGATTTTGCGCGTCAGCGCCCAGCCTGCGATGAACACGGCGACACCGGCCGCGAAGACGCGTGGGTTCGGCCCCATCGGGCCAGCGTAAATGAGCACGTCCTCCAGCAGGATGACCATCCCCAACAGCTGCGCCGCTCGTCCCAGGTAGAAAAAAAATGCCGCCACCGCGTCCTCCCAGCCCTACCCGCCCTCCCAGCCCTACCCGCCCTACCTGCCCTTCCCGCCCTCAGATGCGATCGAAATTCTTCTCGACCTCGCGCCGCGTGAGGCGCAGCATCACGGGACGGCCGTGCGGACACACGGTGGAGTACGCCGTCGCTCGCAGCTCCTCGAGAATGTGCGTCATCTTCTCGTACGTGAGCGGGTAGTTCGCCTTGACCGCCGCGTGGCACGCGGTCGTCGCCGCGATCCGTTGGAGGGCGTCCTGCACCTGCGCGCCGCGGTCGAGCCCTTCGAGATCCTCCGCGAGCGCGAGCAGCGCCTTCGCGCTGTCTTCAGTCTTCAGCAGCGCCGGCACCGCGGTCACTCTGATCGTCGCATCGCCGAAGCGCTCGATCTCGAAGCCGAACGACTCGAGCTCCACCACCCGGTTCAGCAGCGTCTGGAGCGCAGTCGCCGAGACGTCCATCAACATCGGCACGAGCAGCCGCTGCGACTCGAGGCGGCCGGTCGTGAGGCGTTCCATCACGCGCTCGAACAGCACGCGTTCGTGCGCCACGTGCTGATCGATGATCGCGATCCCCTCATCGTCCACCGCGATGATGAAGGTGTCGCGAAACTGGCCGAGCGGAATCATCGGCCGGATGGCGGAGTCTGTCGCAGCGGCGCTGGAGGGGCTGGGTGCCAGGGTGCTGGGTGCCGAGGTGCCGGGTGCCAAGGTGCCAGGTGCCAAGGTGCCAGGTGCCCAAGTTCCGTCTGCCGTCGGAATCGCTCGATTCGCGTTCCATGCGGAGGCGGCGCCTGGCACCCACCGATTCGGAAACATCCCGCCGCCGAGGACGCCGGGGATCACCGCGGCGACCGGCCCGACCGACGCGTGCTCGGGTCGCAGCTGCAGTTGCGGCACGCCGCCCTGGCCGAGTGCATCGCGCAGCGCCCGCCGCACGACTTCGTGCACGAGCGACGGCTCGCGAAAGCGCACTTCGGCCTTGGTCGGGTGCACGTTCACATCGAGCGCGTCAGGCGGCATCTCGATGAACAGGTGCACCTCGGGACTACGCTCTTTGATGGACGCCTGGCTGTACGAATCGATGATCGCGTGCGCGATCGTCCGGTCCTTCACGATTCGGCGGTTGATGAACACGTTCTGCGGTCCGCGGGTCGGCCCCTGTTCCGCCAGCGCCGCGATGTAGCCCGACAGCCGCAGACCGCCTGCCTCCTTGCCCACTTCGATCAAGTCGCCGCGCTCGCCGTACAACTGATACAAACGATCGCGCAGCGACACCGCCGGCGGACATTGAATCACCGTCCGCGCGGCGCTTGTCAGCGTGAAGCCGATCTCCGGATGCGCCAGCGCCAGCTGCGTGACGATTCGCGAGACCTGCGTCGATTCGGCGCCGTCCGACTTCAGAAATTTGCGCCGCGCCGGCAGGTTGTAGAACAGGTCGCTCACCTCCACGGTGGTGCCCTCGGGCGCGCCGATCTCGACGGTCGAGGCCACCGCGCCGCCGTTCACGCGAATCTCCGTGCCGCTTTGCTGCCCGCGTGCGCGGGTCCGCAGCACGAAGTGCGACACCGACGCGATCGACGGCAGCGCTTCGCCACGAAAACCGAGCGTGACGATGGCCGCCAGATCGTCAGAGCGGCGGATCTTGCTGGTCGCGTGCCGCTCGATCGCCAGCCGCGCGTCCTCCGGCACCATCCCTTCGCCATCGTCCTCGACGCGCACCTGTTTCTTGCCGCCGAGCTCGACGTGGATCGCGAGGCGCCGGGCGCCGGCGTCGATCGCGTTCTCGACCAGCTCTTTGACGACAGAGGCCGGACGCTCGACGACTTCGCCGGCCGCGATCTGGTCCGCGAGGTCGGCGGGAAGACGAGTAATTTTGCCCATCTTGAATCGGGATTCGGGATTTTGGATTTGGGATTTGGGATTTGGGATTTGGGATTTGAAGCGGGATTCGGCACTCGGGATTCGGAATCGGGCTTCGGGATTCGTCACCCGAGTCCATTGCGTGTTTCAGATCTCCGACTCCTCGACTCCGCGAATCCCCGACTTTGCGAATCCCGAACCCCGCGAATCCCGAATCCCTAATCCCGAATCCCCTCCTGAGTTCTCCCTAGTCCCCTACCTTGACCGCCAGCGCCGCCTGCGCAGCAGCGAGGCGGGCGACCGGGACGCGGTACGGCGAACAGCTCACGTAATTGAGCCCGACGCTCTCGAAGAAATGAATCGACGCCGGATCGCCGCCATGCTCGCCGCAGATGCCGATCTTGAGATCGGGCCGCGTCTTGCGCCCCAGCTCGACGCCGGTGCGGACGACGGCGCCGACGCCGACCGTGTCGATCGACGCGAACGGATCGCGGTCGAGGATCTTCTTGTCCTGATAAATCTTCAGGAACTTCCCCGCATCGTCCCTCGAGAAGCCGAAGGTGAGCTGCGTCAGATCGTTGGTGCCGAACGAGAAGAACTGCGCCTCAGTGGCGATTTCGTCCGCGGTCATCGACCCGCGCGGCACCTCGATCATCGTGCCCACGAGGTAGGTCACCTTCACGCCCTGCTCTTTCATCACCGCCGCGGCGACGCGATCGACGATCGTCTTCTGATCGCGCAGCTCCTTCACGAGACCGACCAGGGGAATCATGATCTCGGGAACGACTTTCACCCCTTCCTTGCGCAGCGCGCACGCGGCCTCGATGATGGCGCGCGTCTGCATCTCGGTGATCTCGGGATACGTGATGCCGAGGCGCACGCCGCGGTGGCCGAGCATCGGATTGAACTCGTGCAGCTGCTCCACGCGCTGCAGCAGCGTTTTCTTTTCGGCGAGCTCGCGGCCGTTTTTCCCGGACGCTTCGAGCCGGGCGACGTCGACCATCAGCTCTTCGCGCTTCGGCAGGAATTCGTGCAGCGGCGGGTCGATCGTCCGGATCGTCACCGGACAGCCCTTCATCGCCTTGAAGACGCCGTAGAAGTCCTCGCGCTGCAGCGGCAGCAGCTGGTCGAGCGCCTTGCGGCGGTCGGCTTCGTTGTCCGCCAGGATCATCTTCTGGACGATCGGAATGCGACCGTCGCCGAAGAACATGTGCTCGGTCCGGCACAGGCCGATGCCGCGCGCGCCGAATTTGTACGCGAGCTCGGCCTGATCCGGCAGGTCGGCGTTCGCACGGATGCCCATCCGGCGGAATTTATCCGACCATGTCAGCAGCTTCTCGAAGCGCTGATAGATATCCGACTTCTCCGGCTTCAGCGTGCCGTCGAGCACCTGGAGAATCTCGCTCGGCTTCGACGCGACCTGCGCGATCTTCACCTCGCCGGTCAACCCGTTGAACGAGATGTAGTCGCCCTCCTTCACCGTCTGACCGTTGACGCGGAACTGCTTCCCCTTCTCGTCGATCTGCAGCTCGCCCGCGCCGACGACGGAGGGCTTGCCCATCTGGCGGCCGACCACCGCGGCGTGCGAGGTCATGCCGCCGGTTGCAGTGAGGATGCCTTGCGCCACGAACATGCCGTGGATGTCGTCGGGCACCGTCTCGCGGCGGACGAGGATCACCTGCTTGCCCTGGTTCACCCACTCGACGGCATGGTCCGCCGAGAACACAACTTGGCCGCTGGCCGCGCCAGGCGAAGCCGGCAGCCCCTTGGTCGCCGTCGGGATGCGGCTCCACTCGGCCGGGTCGAACCCGGGCGCGAGCAGCTGATTCAGCGCTTCGGGATCAACGAGCAGAATCGCCTCTTTCGGCGTGACGAGCTTCTCGGACACGAAGTCGGTGGCAATCACCACGGCGGCGTAGCCCGTGCGCTTGCCGCTGCGCGTCTGCAGCATGAACAGCCGCTCTTCCTGAATCGTGAACTCGAAGTCCTGCACGTCCTTGTAGTTCTTCTCGAGCCGCGTCGTGATCTCGCGCAGCTGCTTGTACGCTTTCGGCATCACCTGCTCGAGCTCGCGGATCGGCTGCGGTGTGCGAATGCCGGCAACCACGTCTTCGCCCTGCGCGTTGATGAGAAACTCGCCGTAGAACTCCTTGGCGCCGGTTGCAGGACTGCGCGTGAAGCCGACGCCGGTCGCCGACCGATCGCCGGTGTTGCCGAACACCATCATCTGCACGTTGACGGCCGTACCGATGTGATCGGGAATGTCGTAGATGCGGCGGTACTCGATCGCCCGGGCGTTCATCCACGAGCGGAACACCGCGTTGCGCGCCATCTTCAGCTGCTCGCGCGGGTCCTGCGGAAAGTCCTTGCCGCTCTTCTTGCGGACGACGGCCTTGTAGCGATCGACGACCTCGCGCAGCGCGGCCTCGTCGAGATCGGTGTCGATCTTCGCGCCATGCGCCTTCTTGACGGCCTCGAACTCGTGCTCGAACGCCTCCTTCGGAATCTCGAGCACGACGTTGCCGAACATCTGAATGAAGCGGCGATAACTGTCGAACGCGAACCGGCCGTTGCCGGTCTTCCGCTTCAGGCCTTCGACGGCGCTGTCGTTGAGGCCGAGATTGAGGATCGTGTCCATCATGCCGGGCATCGAGAACTTCGCGCCGGAACGGACCGAGACGAGCAGCGGGTTGTCGGTCGACCCCAGCGTCGCGCCCGACGCCTTCTCGAGCTTCTTCACGTGCTCGGCGATCTCGCGCTCGATGGCGTCCGGCACCTTGGCCTTTTCTTTGTAGTAGATCGTGCAGACCTCGGTGGAGATCGTGAAGCCGGGCGGCACGGGCAGGCCCGCATTGGTCATCTCGGCGAGGCCCGCCCCCTTGCCGCCGAGCAGATCCTTCATGTTGCGATTGCCGTCAGCCTTGCCGTTGCCAAAGAAGAAAACGTGCTTCCGGGATTTGGGATTTGGGATTCGGGATTTGGCCGCCTTGGGATTCGGGACTCGGGATTTGCCTGCCGTGCGCGTCGCCGTCGATTTTTTCGCCATCGATCTATGACTCCGTTCGTCGATTCGTGAATACGGTAATGATGCCGCTCGTGCGAAGTCTCCGGTCGTATCCAGCGTGAGCCGGACAACTGTGTTGCGCCGGCTTCAGCCGGACTGCTGTGCGAACGCCGACGGATCGCCCAGGGGTGAGACCGCGTTCTTGAAATCATGCAGAAGCGAGAGCCTGGCGATCTTCAAGTTCTGCTCTGGAACCACGACGCGTACTTGCTCGAAGAACTGCGCAATGTGGGGCTGGATGGAGGCCATCGCTTCGATCGCTCTCCGCGAGTCGCCCGAGTGCAGCGCCGACTGGATGTCGGCGGACACGCGATCGAGTGCGCTCCGCAACGCTGTCTCCGCCGGCTCCTGCAGCACGCGCTCCTGCCGATCTCGCGACATCCACGGGTCAACGCCGTCCCACTCTCGCTCGAGGATCTTCGTGGCCCGTTTGTGCGCTTCCGCCGCCGACGCAAACACCGCCGTGCCCACGATCCTTCTCCATTCACCAGCCAAGTCGTACAACCCTGCCACGTTGACGTCCTCAATCCGAGCGACATCACCGGTGACGACCTGAATCTCTTCGTAGCCGAGGCCTCGCGCCTGCATGAGATGCCGGAGCCGCTCCACCAGGAACAGGCGGAACGGGTTCGCCGCTTGCCCCGAGGGCATTTGCACCTCGAGATACTCGCAGGCTTTCTCGAACAGAGGCCGCAGGAGCGGGCGTTCGACCACGCCGCACAGCGGGCGGAGGTCGACAAGAATCCGCATCACCCCATGGGCCGCACGTCGCAAGCCGTAGGGATCACGCGATCCAGTGGGCTGTTCGTTGGCCTTGAAGATCAAGCCGGCGATCGTATCCAGTTTGTCCGCCAGCGAGACGGCCGCCCAGGTAACGCTTGCCTTGCCGAGCTGTGCATGACTCGGCGGCGCGTCTGCCTCGACACCAACCGGCAGGTAGTGAAAGTAGATCGCCTTCCACACCTCGGCGGGCAGCCCCTCGTGCCGCGCGTAGATGCCTCCCATCACGCCCTGCAGCTCGGTCAGCTCGCGGACCATGTCGGTCGTGAGATCCGCTTTCGCCAGCCGCGCGGCTTTCGCGGCGTGCGCCGCGACGGCCTCGGATGCGCCGAACGCTTCCCGCGCGATCCATCCGGCCAGACGCTCGATCCGCTCCGCCTTCTGCCGGTACGAGCCAAGCTTCTTGTGAAACAGCAGCGTGGACAATCGCTCGATCCGTGATTCGAGCGGAGCCTTGCGGTCCGCTTCCCAGAAAAACCGCGCGTCGCGCAGCCGCGCGGTCACCACCCGCTCGGCGTTGCGTGCGATTGTGCGCTCGTTGTCGGGCTCGGTGTTGATCACCGCCAGGAAGGCGTTCTTCAGGCTGCCGTCCTCGGCCTCGACCGGAAAATAGTGCTGATGATGAATCAGCGTCGTCGTGAGCACTTCCTCCGGAAGGTCGAGGAACTCGAGCCCGAACGTGCCGCCGACGACCGACGGGTATTCCACGAGGTCGGGCACTTCCTGCAGGAGATCGGACGCTGTCCGCACGGCGCGGCTGACGCGTCCCTGCAGCCGCTGGGCTTTCGCGTCGAGCTCGCGCGCGATCTTGTCGTGCCGCTCCCCGCGCTCCAGCACAACGAAGTTCTCGAGCAGTCGCGCACGATACTCGTCGAACGATCGAACTTTGATCGCGCGGCCGGCGCGGCCGCTCGTCGTGAGAAAGCGGTGGCCGTAGGTGACGGCGCCGGTGACGACATCCTGGACCTGGCTGGTCTGCGCCGCCGCGCTCCGCGTGATCGTGAAGGGCACGACACGGCCGCCGAACAGATACAAGATCCAGCGGATCGGCCGGCCGAACAACAGGTCGCCGCGGCCGTCCTCCAGCGTCGCGTCCCAACGCATCAACTTCGGAAACGACAGGCCCCGCAGCGTCGCGCCGAGCACACCCGGCAACACATCGACGGCCGTCCGGCCGCGCTGACGGTTTCGAAAGGCGAGATATTCGCCCTTCGGCGTCCTCACCCGCTCGAGCGCGGACACCTCCACGCCATGCTTGTCGGCGAAGCCGCTCGCGGCCGCCGTCGGGGTGCCGTCGGGCCTGAACGCCGCCGACACAGGCGGGCCATTCACCAGCTCTTCGAGATCAGTCTGCCGCTCTGGTACGCGCACGATGCGCACGGTGAGACGGCGCGGCGTGCTGAACGTCTCTGCCGGGCTCTCCGGCACGAGACGATGGGCACGGAGCTGCGCCACGAGGACGTCGCCGGTCTGATTGGTCAGCGCCGGCAGCCACCCGGCCGGCAGTTCCTCGCATCCGATTTCCAACAGCAGCTCGCGATCCATCAGTGAGAGGCCTTTCCGCCGTCGCCTGCGGACGCGGTGACCGGCTCGCCGACAGGGGCGCGAGTCGCATCCACTTCTACGTAGGCGCGTGCGATCGCGACCGCGAGCTGACGCACGCGAAGAATGTAGGCGGTGCGCTCCGTCACGCCGATGCTGTTGCTCGAGTCGAGGATGTTGAACAGGTGGGAGCACTTCAAACAGTGCTCGAGCGCGGGCCAGATCAACCCGGAGCGCAGCAACGCTTCGGTAAACGTGTAGTAGCGATCGAACATCTCCCGATGGAACGCACCGAACGCGCCGGCAGGCAGATCGACCTGGCCGAAGACATATTTCGACTGCTCGATCTCCTCGCGCAATCGAATCTCTCCGTATTTGACACCGGGCGCCCATTCGAGATCGTAGATGCTGTCCACGCGCTGGAGCACCTGCGCGATGCGTTCGAGGCCGTAGGTCAACTCTGCGGCGATCGGCGACAGCTCGATACCGCCGGCCTGCTGAAAGTACGTGAACTGCGAAATCTCCTGGCCGTCGAACATCACCTGCCAGCCGATGCCCCAGGCGCCGAGTGTCGGCGACTCCCAGTTGTCTTCCTCGAACCGGATGTCGTGCTGCCGCGGATTGATGCCGCAAAATTCCAGACTATCCAGATACAGCCGCTGCACATCGTCCGGAGCCGGCTTCAACAGCACCTGAAACTGATGGTGTTTGAACAGGCGATTCGGGTTTTCGCCGAAGCGTCCATCGGCCGGGCGGCGCGACGGCTGCACGTAGGCGACACTCCAATGCGCCGGACCGAGGACGCGCAGGAACGTCTCAGGGTGCATGGTGCCAGCGCCGACCTCGACGTCGAGCGGCTGCTGCAGCGCGCACCCACGCGACGCCCAGAACTCCGAGAGCTTCAGAATCAGACCTTGGAATGTCATCGGCGCATCTCTCTGAGCACCCGCGCAGATTTCAAGTCCTTCTCCAGGTGCATCGCGATCAGTGCGCGATGCGTCGTCTCGAGCTCGCGCAGCGTCCGTGCCGACACGGCCACCTCGCCCAGCCGGAACGGACTGCACGTCCGCGCCGCGGCGAGAAACGATCGCGCCTCGTCGGAGAGCCGATCGTCCGCCTCGTAAACGCCCTGCAGCCGCAGCAGCCAGTGCTCAAAATAGCGCGCCAGCGGCTCGATCGGCACGCCCGCCACGATCGCGTCGACCATCGACGCCCCGAGACGGTACAGCGTCTCGTTCGGATCCGCTTCCTGCGCCCATTCGTCGATCAGCTCGGCGAAATAACTCACGTAGCCGAGCGCCGCGCCGTCCACGGCCGACAGCGGCGACCGCGTGACCTCGACGTAGTGCAGCAGCACGAGGTCGCGCCGCTCCCGCTCCAGGTACCCCACGCGCCCGCACGTCAGCGGCTCGAGGCCGGCGCCGAATCGCCGCCGGCTCTGTCGCGCGTTTTTCGCCACACCGCGCTTCTTCCCGCGATCGCGGGTCAGGAACACGACGATGCGGTCCGACTCACCGAGCTTGTACGTCCGGAGAATCAATGCGTCGGTGGTGTACAGCGGCATTCCAAGGCGGGTCACTACTGTACTACGGCGATGATCCAACACAAAGGACACAATGGACACGAAGGAACCAACGAGTCTGACCTTTGTGTCCTTGGTGTCCTTCGTGTTGACCAGCCTCAATCATTACCCGTTCTTCGGGCCGAGGCCCATGTCGCTCAGCGCCCGGTCGTCCTCGCGCCATTCGGTCTTCACTCGCACGTGCAGATCCAGAAAGACGCGCGTGCCGAAGAACTTTTCCAGCTCGAGCCGCGCGGCGGTCCCGATGTTCTTGATCATCTCGCCGCCTTTACCGACCACAATCGGCTTATGCGACTCACGATCGACGACGATCGTACAGTAGAGCCGCATCAGATTCTTCGTGTCCGGTCCGGGCTCCTCGAACTTGTCGATGACGACGCCGCTCGAGAACGGCAGCTCAGCGTGGGTGAACTGCAGCAGCTTCTCGCGGACGATCTCCGACGCGAGAAATCGCTCGGGCTGATCGGTGAGGTAGTCCTCCGGGTAGAGCCGCTCTCCCTCCGGCAGGCGATCGATGATCAGCCGCTCGAGGCGCTCGACGTTATCGCCCGTCTCGGCGGAGACCGGGACAATTTCTGCGAACGTCCCGCTCTGGTGATACGCATCCATGATCGGCAGCAGGCGCGTCTTCTTGATCACGTCGATCTTGTTCAGAATCAGGAATACCGGCGCGGTCGCCGCCTTGATCAGCTCGAAGACATACTGATCGCCCTTTCCGGATCGTTCGGTCACATCGACCACGAGTCCAAGCACGTCGACTTCACCGATCGTGTCCTTGGCGGCATCCACCATCCGCACGTTCATGCGATGCAGCGGCCGGTGAATACCGGGCGTGTCGAGATACACGACCTGCGCGTCCGGGTAATTTTTCACGCCCAGAATCCGCGTCCGAGTCGTCTGCGGCTTGTCGGACACGATGGCGATCTTGGTGCCGACCAGCCGGTTCAGCAGCGTCGACTTGCCGGCATTGGGCCGTCCGATGAGGGAGACGAATCCGGATTTCATGGGGTTTTCAAAAACGCTTTCAACACAAAGGACACCAAGGACACAAAGGAAACCCAGACACACTCTTCACCACGGAGGACACGGAGGATCACAAAGGCTGGCGCTCGACGCTGCGTCGTTTCGCGGCGCCGAGTGCATTGCGACGCGATCACTCATGACGGTGCAACCTCGCTGGCTTATGTGCATGCCCTTTGTGGACCTTTGTGTCCTTTGTTCTTATCGCCATCGGCTGGCTATCGCGGGAGTCATCCTCTTATTTCGTCCCCCGTGTCCCCCGCGGTGAAGGCTTGAATAGACCGCCGGGCGGCCGGATCATACGGATCGGGATTTCGCCTCCGCGTCCTCCGCGTCCTCCGCGGTGGAGAGCTTCCTGCTGATGCGCACCTTGTTGATTCGCCGGCGCTCCGCATCCAGGATCTCCACGCTCAGGCCATCGAGGTCGAAGCGCTCTCCCACGGTCGGCACGCGGCCGAGGTGCGACAGCAGGTAGCCGCCCACCGTCTCGAATCCCTCCCGCGCAATCTGCACATTCAGGCGCTGCGCGACCTCGTCGATGTTCACCTTGCCGCTGAACACGAACCGGCCATTGCCCTCGTCGACAATCGGCTCCGATTCGACGTCGTATTCGTCGCGAATCTCACCGACGATCTCCTCCAGCAAATCTTCGATCGTGACGAGACCGGCGGTGCCGCCGTATTCGTCGACCACGATGGCCGACTGAATCTGCTGGCGCTGAAACTGCTTGAGCAGTTCCGGCACGCGCTTGGTCTCGGGCACGAATGCCGCCTGCCGCAGCAGCGGCGCGATCGGTCCGGCGTCAGCGCCCGCGTCGAGCGCGACCAGATCTTTCACGAACACGAAGCCGGCGATGTGATCGAGGCTGTCTTTGTAAACGGGAAAGCGTGAATATTCCTGCTCGCGGAAGAGCGTCCGCACGTCCGCAATCGTCGCATCGACGCGCACCGCGACGATATCGGGGCGCGGCGTCATCACCTCCCGTACAAGCGTATCGCCAAAGTCGACGATGCTCTGCAGCAATCGCCGCTCCTCGCCCTCGATGATGCCTTCCTGCTCCGCCGTATCGATGTACGCCTTCGCGACTTCGCCGGCGTCCTCTGCCGCCTCGTCCGGCGCGGCGGCCTCGTTCGCCCGCCGCGCGCTCGCGATCGCGTTCACCAGCGGGCGCGTCAGCGGCGTCAGCAGCCGCGCGACCGGCTTGAACGGCGGCAGCAGCACCTCCAGCAGACGCTCGGGATCGCGGCCGACGATCGCCAGCGGCAGCAGCACTTCACAAATCACCACGAACCCGGTCGCGCAGACGATCACGAGCGTCAGCGTGTTGGCCGCGTCGACGCCGATCTCGCGGGCCAGAAGGGCGGCGGCCGCGGCAGTGACGATGCCGAGCAGCAGCCGGAGTGGAATGAAGAGCATCAGCGGATCGTCGAGATACGCGCCGAGCGCGTTGGGCCGGCCTGTCCGCTCGGCGACCAGGCGCAGCGACAGCCGCATCAGCGCGCTGAACGCGGCGTCGATCGCGCCGAGATAGACGGCGACGCACGCGAGCAGGAAGATCACGAGCGGTGTCATGGCCGCCGGGCTCCCCGGTCAACTCGCCCGATGGGCTCACGGCGGGACGCCGTCCGCTGGGCGCTCGCATCCGCCCGCTCGATCAGCCCCGCGCGCAGGCCGCCTTTGCGACGCAGCCGTTCTTCAAGCCGTCGCATGCCCCCACCATCGTCCTCATGATCGTAACCGAGGAGGTGTAACAGCCCGTGCAGCGCGAGCACACGCAGCTCGGTCAGCTCGGAATGGCGTGCGCCGCGCGCCTGACGCCGGGCGACGCCACGGGCGATCACGATGTCGCCCAAAAAGGCCTGGACGGGCGGGAGGGGCTGGACGGGCGGGATAGGCTGGAGTCGTGCGCGCGCCCCGCCCGTCGCGCCGCGTCTCTGGATCCGACCCTTCCTGCCCATCCCGCCGTTCCAGCCTGTCCGGCCCACAGAGGACACATCTCGTTCGCGTTCGGGTGTACCCCTTTGTGTCCTTGGTGTCCTTTGTGGTGAAAGGGTTTCGTGCGCTGGAAAGCTGAGCACGTCGGTCGCGTAGTCCTGGCGCCGATACTGCCGGTTCAGCGCGCGTACCCGCGCGTCGCTCACGAGCGCAATGCTGACGAGGCCGCGCGCGTGCGCCGGCGCGACCTTCACGAGCCATCGCGTCAGGCCGGGCGTCCTGACCACGCGGCCGCGCGCATCGACGGCGACGGCGTGGAGCCGGCCTCGTTGATCACCGTCAGACATGGCGCTCACGCACGGGGCTCGACCGCCTCCCGGCGGCCGTCCAGAACCGACGGCGTCGTCGACGGACGGCCGGACGCGACGGGGCCGCCGTTCGAGAACGCCTCGTACGCTTTCACGATCTGCTGCACCAGCTTGTGGCGAACCACGTCGCGATCGTCGAAGTAGACGAACGAGATGCCCTCGATCGCGCCGACGACCTTCATCGCTTCGACGAGGCCCGACGTCCGGCCAGCGGGCAGGTCGATCTGCGTGATGTCGCCGGTGATCACCGCTTTGGCGCCGAAGCCGAGCCGCGTCAGGAACATCTTCATCTGTTCGGACGTCGTGTTCTGCGCCTCGTCGAGGATGACGAACGAATCGTTGAGCGTCCGGCCGCGCATGAACGCGATCGGCGCGATCTCGATGACGCCGCGCTCGATGTAGCGCGCGACGCGCTCGGCGTCGAGCATGTCGTACAGCGCGTCGTAGAGCGGCCGCAGGTAGGGATTCACCTTCTCCTGCAGATCCCCGGGCAGGAAGCCGAGCTTCTCGCCCGCCTCCACCGCCGGACGCGCGAGGATGATGCGGCTCACTTTCTTCGCGACCAGAAACGACACGGCTTGCGCCATAGCGAGATACGTCTTGCCGGTGCCGGCCGGACCGATGCCGAACACGATGTCGTGCTGCTCGATCGCGTCGAGATACTTGCGCTGATTGACCGTCTTCGGCGCGATGCGCCGCTTGCCGGCCGCCGTCAGGCTTCCCTTGAGGAAATGATCGCGGAGATCGACCGCCGGATCCTGCGCGACGAGATCGGCGGCGGTCTTCACGTCGCCTTTCGCCAGCTTGTAGCCGTCGCCCATCAGCGAGGAGAGTTGCCCGACCAGCCGATCGACCTTCTCGACGGCCGCCGCGTCGCCGTCGATCACCAGGTCGTGCCCCTGCGTGCGGATGCGGACGCCGAAGATCGACTCGAGATGCTTGAGGTTCTCGTCGTATGAGCCGAACAGCGAGGCAATCCCTTCTTCCGGGACGGTGATGCGTTTCATCGGGCTCAATTCTGGATTTTCAAATGCAGCTCGCGCAACTGTTTCGGGTCCACCGTCGACGGCGACCCAGCCATGAGATCCACCGCATTGGCGGTCTTTGGGAACGCCATCACTTCGCGAATCGACGATTCCCCGGCCAGAATCGCCACCATACGATCGAGCCCGAGCGCGATCCCGCCGTGCGGCGGTGTGCCGTACTCGAGCGCTTCGAGGAAGAAGCCGAACCGCATCCTGGCTTCCTCGTCGCTGATGCCGAGGCGCTGAAAGATCCGTGCCTGCAGCGCGGCGTCGTGAATCCGGATGCTGCCGCCGCCGATCTCGCTGCCGTTGAGCACGAGGTCGTACGCTTTCGCGCGCACCGCGCCCGGATCGCCTTCGAGCCGGTCGACGTCATCGTCGTGCGGCGAGGTGAACGGGTGGTGCATCGAATACCAGCGCCCATCGTCTTCGTGGTACTCGAGCAGCGGAAAATCCGTGACCCAGAGGAACTCGAACGCCTCCGGGCTGAGGAGATTCTCCTTCTTGGCGAGATACAACCGCAGCTGCCCGAGCAGCTTCGAGGTGGCCTCGCCCTCGCCGGCGGCCATCAGCAGGAGATCGTCGCCCGACGCGCCGCCGTGCTCGAACGCGGCCCGGAGCGACGCTTCGCCGATCGCCTTCACCGAACAGATCGGCGGCTCGCCGGGGCGCGCCCAGATCAACCCTGAGAACCCGATCTGCTTCACGGCATGATCGACGAGCACATCGAGCTGGCTGCGTGAATAGCTGTTGCCGCCGGGCAGCACGATCCCGCGGACGACGCCGCCGTCGGCAATGATCTTCTTGAACACGCGGAACTCGGACTCGCGAAAGATCGCCGAGAGATCCTGAATCTCGAGACCAACGCGCAGGTCGGGCTTGTCCGACCCGTACTTCGCGAGCGCCTCCGCATACGGCATCCGCCGGAACGGCGCGGAGATATCGCGGCCGATCTCCTTGAACACCTGCTGCATCAGCGGCTCGATGAGGCCGTAGATGGTGTCGGGGCGGGCGAACGACATCTCGACGTCCACCTGCGTGAACTCCGGCTGCCGATCCGCGCGCAGGTCCTCGTCGCGGAAGCAGCGCACGATCTGAAAATATCGATCGGTGCCGGCGATCATCAGGATCTGCTTGAAGATTTGCGGCGACTGCGGCAGCGCGTAGAACTCGCCGCTGTGCACGCGGCTCGGCACCAGGTAGTCGCGCGCCCCCTCGGGAGTCGACTTCGTGAGGATCGGCGTCTCAATCTCCCAGAAGCCGTTCGCGTCGAAGTATTTCCTGATCGCCATCATCGTCCGGTGGCGCAGGCCGATGTTGTGCTGCAGCCGCGGACGCCGCAGATCGAGATACCGGTAGCGCAGGCGCACGTCCTCGGAGACGGGCGAGTCTTCCGCGATCTGAAACGGCGGCGTCTTCGCCTCGTTCAGGATCCGGATGTCGCGCACGAGGATCTCGACCTCGCCGGTCTCGAGCTTCGCATTGATCGTCTCTTCCGATCGCCGCTGCACGACACCGCTGATGCCGACGACGAACTCCGATCGGAGACGCTTCGCGGCCGCCATCAACGCTTCATTCTCGCGAACCACGAGCTGTGACACGCCCGCGCGGTCCCGCAGATCGACGAAGGCGACGCCGCCGAGGTCGCGGACGCGATGCACCCAGCCGAGCAGCACCACTTCCGCGCCGACATCATCGGCGCGCAGCGCGCCGCAGGTATGAGTCCGAGTCAAATCACCGAGTGAATCAGCCATGGATAAGGTCACAGAAACGGGACTAGGTGCACGAGGTGCCAGGGTGCTAAGTGCTACGGTGCTAGGTGCTACGGTGCTAGGTGCCAAGGTGCCAAGTGCTAAGGTGCCAAGTGCTAAGGAGCTAAGTGCTAAGGTGCTGAGTGCCGGGTGCTACGGTGCTGGGTCGATTCAGGATCTTCAGCACCACGTCAGCTGCCTGGGCACGGGGAACGGTCTGCTGTTCCCGCGTGTCCAGATTGCGGATGCTGATCTCTTCGCGAACGCGTTCGTTTTCGCCGACAATGGCCAGCACGCGCGCGGCGCGTGCGGCAGCGTATTTCAGCGGCTTGTCGAACTTGCGGCTCGCTTCCGGAAACACGTCCACGCGGAGCCCGCGGCCGCGCAGCGCGGACGCGAACCGGAGCGCCTCTTCGCGCGACTGGTCGTCCAGGAACGTCACGACGGTGTCTACGGCTCCCACTGACACGGACGCCGGGAACATGTTCCGCTCGGTCATGACGACGATGATCCGCTCGAGGCCGAGCGAAAAGCCGCAGGCCGGAACGTCGCGGCCGAGGAACATACCGACGAGGTTGTCGTAGCGCCCGCCGCCGCCAAGGCTGCCAATCCCCGCGACAGCAATCTCCATGATGGCGCCCGTGTAGTATGACAGGCCGCGCGCCAGACTGGGGTCGATCTGCAGATGCGCCGCCGCAGGAGTCGATGCGGCGAGCTGCACAATCTCGTCGAGCTCGCCGATCGCCGCCAACCCGGCGGCATGTCCTGTCACGAGCGGCTGAAGGGCGGCCAGGGAGCCTGGACCACGCGTGGCCAAGGCCGCCAGCAACCGCCCGGCAGCTGAGCCTTCGATCCCACGCCCGGCCAGGTCGCCAATCACACCCTCGTTGCCGATCTTGTCGAGCTTGTCGATCGCGATCAGCGCATCGGTATGCTTCACAGTCGGAATCGCAGCGCTGTCGAGCAGGGCGCTCAGCAAGCGGCGGTGATTCAGCCGTATCACGAAATCGTCGAAGCCCAGCGTCGTGAGCACTTCGGTGACGGCGCTGAGCACATCGACTTCAACGATCGGCGACGTCGATCCGACCCCGTCCACGTCACACTGATAGAACTCCCGGAACCGCCCGCGCGCCGGGCGATCCGCGCGCCAGACGGGCTGAATCTGGTAGCGCTTGAAGTAACGCGGCAAGTCGTTCTGATACTGCGCCACCACGCGCGCGAGCGGCACCGTCAGGTCGTAGCGAAGCGCGAGATCCGCCGCGCCGCTGGCCTCGTGCTCGCCGCGCTTCAGGATTTTGAAGATGAGCTGATTGCCCTCCTCGCCGTATTTCCCGAGCAGCGTCTCGATGTTCTCGAACGCCGGCGTCTCGAGCGGCTCGAATCCGTACCGCTCGTACACCGAACGAATGATGTCGATGACGTGATTGCGGCGGCGGACGTCGGCCGGCAGGAAGTCGCGCGTCCCGCGCGCGGGCTGGGTGTTATTGGTAGTCAAGTCGGTACGATACGTAGCGGTCCGCGTACATCTGAATGTCGTCTACCTCGGCGTGCGTCAGCAGCCGCTTCACCCGGCCCGGGCTGCCCATCACCAGCGACCGCGGCGGCACCTTCATCCCCTCGGTCAGCAGCGTGCCGGCCGCGACGATGGACTGCGCACCCACGTGTGATCCGTTCAGCAGAATCGCCCCCATGCCGATCAGACACTGATCGTCGATGGTGCAGCCGTGGACGACCGCCGCGTGGCCAATCGTCACGCGGTCGCCGATCATCGTCTCGTGCGTCCCCTTCATGACGTGCACGACCGTGCCGTCCTGGATGTTGGACTGCCGGCCGATGCGGATCCGGTTCACGTCGCCGCGAATGACGACGCACATCCAGACGCTGCTCTCCTCGCCGATCTCGACGTCGCCAATCACCTGGGCGCTATCGTCAACGTAAGCGGTCGGGTGAACGCGCGGCAGCCGGCCGCGATGCGGGCGAAGCATTCGTAATGATTATACCGGGCAGGTAGGGTGGATAGGGCAGGTAGGGTGGATAGGGCAGGTGCGGCAGGTAGGGATCGGGCCGGTCGGGTAGCTGGAGCCCTGACCAGCCCCACCCGCCCCACCTGCCCAACCCGCCCTATTCGTTATTGTTCGCCGACTTCGTCCCGCTGACCTTCGGGCTTGGCCCACCTTTGAACGTCATCAGGTAGTCGCGAATCGTGCGGACCTGCGCCTCGGCGTCGCCGTTCAACTGCGGGTAGAACGACTTCGGAAAGTCGGGCCAGAACGCCGGCATGCGCGTGCCGGGCAGGATATCCGACGGCTTCTTCAACCACTGCAGGATCCAGTCGGCCTGCAGGCGCTCGGGTGCCATCCGAAGGTCGGGCGCCAGATTCGCCGTCGGCTGATCTTTCGGGATCGTGCCGAGCACATGGCACTGCTGGCACTTGAGCATCTCGAACAGCTGCTTACCCGACGCGTCTGTGTTGGCTGTGCGGACGACGTCGTGCGACTGGAACGGTCCGATGCTGTTCGAGATCGACCCGAAGTAGCGGATGACGCCGTTCAGACTCGGATCGTCGAGGCCGAAGGTCGGCATCTTCACATTCAGCCACGGACGGATCGGAATCGGTCCGCGAATGAACGCATACAGCCAGTCCGGCTGCACGCGGGCCCCTTCCGGCGTCAGCAGCGGCGGCCCGAGCGACGGATCCGCCACCAGCTTCACGAAGTCGCCGCCGTCGCCTTCAATCGTGTGACAGCCGACGCAGTTGCGCCGGTGCACGAGCGTGCGCCCCGCGATCAGGAAGTCGCTCTTGGCGGATCGCGTCGGCATCGCCGCCGGCGGCTGAATCTCGCGCTGGAAGCTCATGATCGCGGTGACGAGCCGGTCGACTTCCGCGTCGGTGAAGTCGAAGTTCGGCATGCGGAGCTTCTCGAGCGGCTGCAGCACGCGCCCCTTGTCGAAGGTGCGCGGCTCATGGAGCTTCCGGTTGAACCACGCCATCTTCGACGTGTGCGGGATGTCGGTGACGAACGCAAAATCGAGGCGCGTCACCAGCTTGCTCCCCTCTTCGGAGAGGTCGGTGCCGATCGGCTGCGCTTTCTCGAAGCCCTTGATGTCGTGGCAGCTGAAGCAGCCGTAGCGGCTGATGGCGCGCTGGCCGAGATCGATTTGCCGCTGCTCGGGCGTCATCTTCGCCAATTGCGCCTTGGCGTCCTCGAACGGCATCACGTTCTTCAGGTAGTCGAGCAGCACATCGTCGGTGTCCTTCGATGCGAATGTCGCCTTCGCCGCATCGCCCGCCGCGCCCTTGAGCGTCGTCAGGAACGTCGCGACGTCGGCGACCTGCTGATCGGTCAAGCGCAGGTTCGGCATATAGGTCGCCGGGCTGTAGTGCTTCGGATCCCGGACCCAGTTGTAGATCCACTCGTAGGTGGTCTTGTTGCCGATGTTCTCGAGCGGCTGGCCGAACGTGCGCCGCGGCCCCACCGACTCGCGCGAGCCCTCGCCCACGACGTGGCAGCCCTGGCAGCCGACCGACTTGACGATCGCCTCGCCGTTCTTCGCGTCGCCGCGCGGCGGACTCGTCACGGCGAACTCGTGCTTCTCGGAGTTGGCGAACAGGTACGTCGCGATCGCGTTGATCTCGGTTTCGTTGCGGACCGCGTCCGCGGGCGAGCTGTTGTTCGAGTTGTAGAAGAATCGCGGCATCCACGTCGTCGGCTTCACGGCGCGCGGGTTGCGGATCCAGTTCTTCACCCACTCGGGCGACAGCTTCGAATCGATCTTGGTCAGGATCGGCCCGGGCTTCTTCACGTTCTCGAAGCCCTTGGTCTTGTGGCAGGCGTAGCAGCCGGCGCGCTCGAACGTCGCGTAGGCGAGGTTCAGCGAGTCGGCCTTCGGAATGTAGATCTCCTGCTTGTGGCACTTCGCGCACGACGCTTGCGTCATCCTGGTCGGCAGCATCGGGAAGTCCCACGACTCCGGCTGCTCCCAGCCGTATTTCTTCTCCCACGCGTCCCTCTGCTTCGCGTCGCTCGGCGTGTGCGACGCGCCGAGGAAGCTCACAGACTGGCCCATGCCCTCGTGGCAGACGGTGCAGCCGGTCTTGTCGATGGGATGCTGCGAGCTGCCGCCGAGATACGTCGCCAGGTCCGGATGCGTCGTGAACGGCTGCGGGTACTTCTCGTAGCCCTTCTTGTCGATCGCGAGATGGCACGTCTGGCAGCGATCCATCTTCGGCACGTGGATGAAATTCACGTCGTCGACGACGTTGGGCAGGATGACCTGTTGAATCTTGATCGTCGGCGCGAGGAAATCGAGCAGCGGCGCGTTGAGGAAGTAGTCCTTGAGCGCGCTCGGCGCGATCACGTCCAGCCGCTTGCGCAGCCGCGTCTGCTCCGCGGTGAGCTCGTCGATCTGCTTCTGCACCGCGGCGACCTGCCCGGTGTACTGGCCGAGCAGCTTCTGGGCCTCCGTCTTGTCGGCGTCGGCCTTCTCCATCGCCAGGTTCAGCTCGCTGAGCTGCTTCGCCTCGGCGTCAGCGATCTGCCCTTTCTTGGCGGCGCTCGCCAGGCCGTTCGCACGCGACGCCTCGAAGTCGTAGCGGTCCTGGTCGTAGGTCGCCTTCATCGACTGATACTGGCCGGTGGCGCGGAACAGGCGATTGTCGGCCTCGGTCACCTTGTCCTGCAGCTCGTCGACTTTCTTCTGATTCGCTTTGACGTTCTGCTGCGCCGCCTTCTCCTGCGCTTCGAGCTGCTGGAGCTTCGTCTTGTCCACGCCGCGGCCGGCCTGCTGAAGCTGGGCCTGCGTGACCTGGAACTCGAGCTGCGCGAACCGGCGCTGCGTGTTCTTCCATTCGCGGTCGAAGTCGTCCCAGACCATCCAGACGACCGACAGGAATAGAAACAGACTGGCCGCCGCGAAGACGACGTTCAGGAAGTCGACGTTGTAGGCGTGCCCGACACCCTTCTTATCAGCCATGATTTAGATGTTGAAGAAGAACTCTGGGATCGCGACGATGTACTTCAGATTGAAGATCCACCTTGCGAGCATTTTGATCGGCAAGGACATCATCATGAGAAACAGGAACACGGACGTGTAATACCGCGCCGCCCCGAGCTTGTCGTAGTAGGACTTCAGCCACAACTTCGACAGGATCACCGGCAGCCCGAGCACGTAGAAGAGCACGAGCAGGATCCCGAATATCTCCCGTATGAACCAGTTGACCGGCTCGCCCATGTGGAGGCCGCGCACCCAGATGTACTCCGACAGATTGACGTTGGTCAGCGCGGCAAGCTTGTGGATGTCCCAGTACTCGAACGGCCCGAAGAAGTTCCAGTTCGGCCCACGAAGGAACGTACCGAGCACGATCAGCGAGCACCACAGCACCACGAAGCCGAAGAGGAAAATCGTGATCTCGGCCTTCCGTTCGGCAAACGTGAAGTAGCCGTTGCCTTTCGGATTCTTGTCCACGTACGGAATGCAGATCAGGCCGACGATGATCAGGCTCGGAAGCACCACGCCCGCCAGCCAGGGATCGAAGTAGACCAGCATCTCCTGCAGTCCGAGGAAATACCACGGTGCCTTGGACGGGTTCGGCGTGTTCGCCGGATTCGCGGGCTGCTCGAGCGGCGCCTTCAGGAAGATCGACCAGACGATCAGCAGCACGGAGCAAAGGATCAGGGAGATGAGCTCGGTGTAGACCAGGTCGGGCCACACCCACACGCGATCGGATTCGGCCTTCTCGATCGGCCCGAGCCCCATCGCAATGCGCTGGTCGTTGCGCACCCCTTCGCGAATCGAGTACCACACGAAGAAGACGAGCAGGAAGATCAACCCGACGATCGGCACGTTGTCCGGCTTGGTGACGATCAACCGGAAGTTCGGGTCGAACGAGCCGAACAGAAAGAAGACACCGAGGAACCCCAGGGCGCCGTAGCCGACAGCGTCCTTCGCGACCTTGTCGCGCTGCCAGACAATCAGAGCGAGCAGGCCGACTGCCAGAAGAAAGAACAACCGCGGGTCGGCGACGGCGTTGATGATGCCTTTTAAGAAGCCCATATCCCTCTCGTAGGGCGGGTCTTTTTGAGACCCGCCTGAGCGCCGCGTCCAAAGGACCCGGCCTACGTTGCGGCCGGTTGTCTAGAGCGGACCCGAGATGCCGCCGTCTTTCCGCACGCGCCAGAAGTGCACCGCCATCAACACGGCGATGGCGAGCGGCAAGCCGACGCAGTGGAGCACGTAAAAGCGCAGAAGTGCGCCCTCGCCGACGAACGTGCCCCCAAGCAGCGCGAACCGCGCATCGTCGGCCGCGTGAATGAGGGGGACGTCGCCGAGGCGCAGTAGCGACGCACCCGGGCCTTCGTGGCCGAGGAACGGCGTCGCGCGCCCCATGTTCGAGCCGACGGTGATCGCCCAGATCGCCAGCTGATCCCACGGCAGCAGGTAGCCGGTGAACGAGAGCAGCAGCGTGAGGACGAGCATGATCACGCCGACCGACCAGTTGAACTCGCGCGGCGGTTTGTACGATCCGGTCATGAAGACGCGGAACATGTGCAGCCACACCGTGATGACCATCGCGTGCGCGCCCCACCGGTGCATCTCGCGCATGATCCCGAGCGGCACGTGCTCGCGCAGGCCGACGATGTCGGTGTAGGCATACTCGAGCGTGGGACGGTAATAGAACATCAGGAGGAGGCCGGTGAAGGTCAGCACGAGGAAGAGAAAGAAGCTCATGCCGCCCATGCACCAGGTGTAGCGCAGCTTCACGCCCGACTTCCGGATCCGCACAGGGTGCAGATGCAGGAAGACGTTGGAGAGCATGACGAGCACGCGATTCCGATCGCTGTCCGGCCGACCGTGCCGGAAGATCGACGTCCACGCCTGCGTTTCGGTCAGCCAGTTCCAGAACCGGGTGCCGGGGCCTTCCTTGGGTGCGACGGTCTTGGTATCAGCCATAGCTACACAAACTCTCCACCACGGAGGTCACGGAGGACACGGGGGAGCAAACCCGTACGCGAACAGGATTGAACCTCCGTGTCCACCGTGTCCTCTGTGGTGTATAGGTTCTTCAAGCCTTCAGAAACGCCTCCGGGTCGGTCCACTGTCCGAGCTCGTACTGATAGTGCTTGCTCTTGTCGACGAGAATCTGTCCATCGTCGGCGAGGACGATGCGCGCGCGCTCGAGCGGACGCGGCGCAGGCCCCTCGAAGTTGACGCCAGTCAGGCGGTAGCCGCTACCGTGGCAGGGACACTTGAACTTGTTCTCCGCCGACAGGTAGTTCGGCGTACATCCCAGATGTGTGCAGACGGTGATGAGCGCGTAGAAGCCGCTGCCGTGCGGCTCGACGTTCTCGTCCGCGATGCGCACGATCCAGATGCCGAACTTCTCTTTCCACCGCTCGTCGACGCCCACGCCGTACTCGTTAGGAAAGCCGGCCTTGAACTGCTGCGGCGGCTCATTCAGCACGTTGGGGAACATGAAGCGGCCGGTTGCGGCGAGCGCGGCGGCCGATGCGGCGGAAAAGGCGCCCCACGCCAACCCCATCCACGCGCGGCGCGAGAGTAATGGTGAGCTGTCATCAGGGTCGCGGCCGGCCGCGGCGGCCACGGCGGGCTTTGCCGCAGGAATCGCGGCTTTCGCCGCAGCCGCGCCACCAGGCGAGGCAATGTTCGTGGTTTTTCCGCCGAGGTCGGGGAGCGGAGCGGCGGGAGGACGCGGAGCCGCTGCAGGCCTGGCTGCGGCACTCGCCGTCGCATGGGCCGTCGCGGCCGGATTCGCACCGGTCGCCGGCGCGCTGGCCGTTTGCCCCGCGGCGGGCGCAGGCTTTGACGGTGCCGCGGCGGCGGGCGCGTCGCCCGTCTGTGGCGCGACAACGGGCGCCGGTGTTTCCGGTTTCGTCTCGTCAGCCATTGTGCCTCATCAGATTTGGTGAGTTGGCGAGTTGGTGAGTTGACAGGTGGGAGTTCGCTGATCCACCAATTCATTCGGCAAATCACCAATTCGTCATTTACCAACTCACCAATTCACTAACTCACCAATTCACCAACTTACCCCATCACCTTGAGTGCCTCGAGCGCGGCCTCGCGCACTCTGATACTTTTATCGTTTTGACTCAAGCTCGCCACCGAAGGCCGCAGCGACTCATCTTTCAGCGTCGCCGCCGCCCGCAGGCCGCCGATCATCACGTCGGCAATCGGATCCTGATCGTCGTCCTGGCGCACGTTGCGCCTGACCGCGCTCTCCACGTACGAGCGATCGAGCATCTGCTTCAACACCGACACCCCGTCCCGATTGTTGTGCCGGGCCAGCGCGACCGCCGCGTTCCAGCGCACGTCGTGGGTCGGATCCTGCAGAGCGGTGCGCAGCGTGTCGACCTGCGCGTCGCCTGGCAGCGCGCCGAGCGCATAAATCACCATCTTGCGAATGCCGGCGTCGGAGCTCTGTGCGGTGTATAGCGCCAGGAGGCGCGGAACGACGGCCGGATCGCCGGACGAGCCGAGCGCCCAAATCACGCTGATCCGTGTTTCGCTGTCAGGATCGTCGAGCGCCTGCGTCAGCTCAGCAACGGCAGCCGTGGGCAGCGGGGGATCGAGACGGCCGATGGCCAACGCGAGATAGCGGCGGACCTGCGCGTCGTCTTTCGATTGTTGAAAGGCCTTTATCAGCGACGGCGCCAACGTCCGATCGGCGCGCACCTTCGGATCCGACATCAGGCGCGACAGCTCGTAGGCTGCGGGCCAACGGCGATCTGAGCCGCCGTTCTGCACCTCAGCCAGATAATCCTGAGGTGTGCGGGCGTCCGCCAGCAGCGAACGAAAGCCCACGTAGACCGAAACCGTCACCGCAACGACGGCCAATGGAATCAAAAAGAACTGAATGGCGAGGGCGGGAGCGGCGACCAGAGGGTTTCGAGTCGCGGTTTCGCGCTCGGAGAGTTTTTCCATTGAAAAGGAAACGCCCGACGTGCCTTGGATACGCCCGAGGCGTGCAAGTTTTACTACGTGTGTCCTTTAACGGTCAAGCGACCCACCTTCGTGCTTCGCACTTCGGCGACGAACAAGCCCCAGCCTCCGTGCTCCACACTTCGGCGGGCAAGCCCGGCTTCCGTGCTGCGCTCTTCTGCGCGGCAAGCTCCGGCTTCGCCCCGTTTAAGCCTCGGTGCGGTTACGCTGGACATTCGCCTGTTATGTTACCGCACCTGCGGAGGCGGACGACACGAGGCGTGCGTACTTCGCAAAGACCCCGGTTGTCTCGCGCGGCGTCGGCGGTGTCCACGCCGCCAGCCGCCCGCGGATCACATCGTCGGCGAGATCCACGTCGAGCCGTCGGAGGGCGATGTCGATGACGACGTTGTCGCCTTCCTGCAGCGCCGCCAGCGGTCCGCCGCGCGCCGCTTCCGGCGACACGTGGCCGACCATCAGGCCGCGCGTCGCACCCGAAAAGCGGCCGTCGGTGATGAGCGCCACCGACTCGCCCAGCCCGGCCCCGACGATGGCCGCAGTGACGCCGAGCATTTCGCGCATGCCGGGTCCGCCGCTCGGTCCTTCGTAGCGGATCACCACGACATCACCGGGCCGAATCGCCTGCCGCTGGACCGCGTCGAACGCCGTCTCTTCGCTGTCGAAGACGCGAGCGGGCCCGCTGTGGCGGTGCCGCTCAGTTCCCGAGACTTTCAGGACTGCGCCGTCCGGCGCGAGCGAGCCGGTGAGGATCACCAGGCCGCCGGTCGGCTTCACCGGGTGGTCGACCGTGCGGACAACCGCCTGGTCCGGCGTCTCACGGGCCTCGACCGCTTCCTCTTCGAGCGAACGGCCGCTCACCGTCTGACAGGTTCCATCCACATGTCCCGCGTCAATCAGCCGCTGCGCGACCAACGCGCTGCCCCCGGCGGCGTGCAGGTCGGTCGCGACGAATTGGCCCGACGGCTTCAAGTCGGCGATCACGGGCACGCGCACGCTGACCCGATCGAAGTCGCCGAGCGCCAGCGGTACACCCGCCTCGCGGGCAATCGCCAGCAAATGCAGCACGGCATTGGTCGATCCGCCGGTCGCCGCGACCGCAACGATGGCGTTGTCGAGCGCGGCGCGCGTCACGATGTCGCGTGGGCGCAGACGCTTCTTTACCAGCGCCATCACCTGTTCCCCGGTTCTCCGCGCCACGCCGGCTTTGGCTGGATCATTCGCCGGCACGCTGCCGCTGCCGAGCGCCGCCAGACCGAGAAACTCGCAGGCGATCGCCATCGTGTTGGCCGTGAACTGGCCGCCGCACGCGCCGGCACCCGGGCACGCGGCATCCTCGAGCGCGCAGAGGTCGGCATCGCCGAGCCGCCCAGCGGCGTGCGCGCCGACGGCTTCAAACACGTCCTGCACCGTCACGTCACGATCGTGCCAGCGGCCCGGCGCAATCGATCCGCCGTACAGCAGAAGTCCCGGCACGTTCAGGCGCGCGAGCGCCATCGCCGCGGCCGGAATCGTTTTGTCGCACCCGACGAGCACGACGACGCCGTCGAAGCCGTTGCCGCGAACCACGAGCTCGATCGAATCGGCAATGACCTCGCGGCTGATGAGCGACGCGCGCATCCCTCTCGTGCCCATCGTGATCCCGTCGGAAATCGAAATGGTGTTGAACTCCATCGGCGTGCCGCCGCTCGCGCGCACGCCCGCCTTCACATGGGCCGCGAGCTCGCGCAGATGCAGATTGCACGGGCCGATTTCGATCCACGTGTTGGCGATGCCGATGAGCGGCTGCCGGAGATCGGCGTCGGAGAATCCGGCGCCCTTGAGCATGGCGCGCGCCGCGGCGCGATCAGGTCCGGAGACCAGGGGGTTGGACATCAGGGTGAATGGGTGAGTTGGTGAGTTGGTGAATTGGTGATTTAAAGTTTCGGCAGCGTGACGCCGCGCTGCGCCTGGTACTTGCCCTTCTTGTCCTTGTACGAGATCTCGCACGGCTCGTCGCCTTGAAAGAACAGCACCTGCGCGATCCCTTCGTTCGCGTAGATCTTTGCCGGCAGCGGCGTCGTATTCGAGATCTCGATCGTGACGTGCCCTTCCCATTCGGGCTCGAACGGCGTCACGTTGACGATGATGCCGCAGCGCGCGTAGGTGGATTTGCCGAGGCAGACCGTGAGGATGTCGCGCGGAATCCGAAAGTACTCGATCGTGCTGGCCAGGGCGAACGAATTGGGCGGGATGATGCAGACATCGGCCCTGATGTCGACGAACGACTTCGAATCGAAGTTCTTCGGGTCGACGACCGTGTTGTAGACGTTGGTGAACACTTTGAACTCGTCGCCCACGCGCACGTCGTAGCCGTACGACGAGACGCCGTAGGAGATGGCACCGCTGCGCACCTGGTTGTCGACGAACGGCTCGATCATCTGCTGTTCGATCGCCATCCGCTTGATCCACTTGTCGGATTTGATGGACATGGTCAGCGCCGGAAGAAAGCCAAAATCAGCGTCAGGATGATGCTGAGAACGATCGATGTCGTCAGCGGAAAGTAGAACGAGAAGCTGCCGCGCCGCACGTAGAAGTCGCCCGGAAGCCGCCCGATCGGCACGCCGAGCATCACCAGCAGCCCGAGGCCGGCGATGAGGAGGCCGATCAGCAGCAGCGTCTTACCCATGGCTTCAATACTGCATCAACACAAAGGACACAGAGGACACAAAGGAAAAACTCATTCTCTCCGGAAAGGTCGCTTCCGAGAAGTCGGGCTGTCGCCGAGGGCGTCCTCTCCAGGAGGATCCATTCCGTTCGTCGTGTCTTCCCGTAGGTCCGTTCCGTCCTTTGTGTCCTTGGGGTCCTTTGTGTTGAACGCTGTTAGACCAACTCGATGCCCGCGAAAAAATAGCCGATCTCGAACGCCGCGGTCTCCGGCGCGTCCGATCCGTGGGTGGCGTTGCGCTCGATCGACTGCGCGAACTCCTTGCGGAGCGTGCCGGCATCCGCCTTCGCGGGATCGGTCGCGCCCATCAACGTCCGCCATCGCTTGATGGCATCCGGCGCCTCGAGGACGATGACGATCACGGGGCCCGACGACATGAACGCGGTGAGGCTGGCGAAGAACGGCCGCTCGCGGTGCACGGCGTAGAAGCCTTCCGCGTGTCGTCTCGAGAGTTCGGCCCGTCGCATGGCACGGATGGTGAATCCTTCAGCTTCGATGCGTTGAATGATGGATCCTGCGAGATGCCGCTCGACGGCATCAGGTTTGATGATGGCCAGGGTGCGCTCGGTCATATCCGCCGATTATAGCAGGGCCAGCTCAGCGGCTTTTGGCGGGAGTCACGATCGCGGACGTAAGGAGCAGCCGATGACGCCGATGGCGAAGAAACAGCTGGATGATCAGGACATCCACAAAGGGGCAATCGAAGGCGACAAGCCGGGCGACGAACAGCAAGGCAACCCGAACGGCGACGGCATCGACGATGAGGGGCTGCCCGACGATCCAGTGGCGACCGCGGAGGATGAGATCGGCGCCAATGAGGACGAGAGCCAGGGGTGAAGAAACTGCAATTGGTGATTTGGCGAATTGGTGATTTGGTGAGTGAAATGCGAGTCGGACAAACAACTCAGCCGTGGCACGACGGTTGATAGACCAGCTCCGATATGAGCGAACTTGCCGAACGCCTGCGGGAGCGAACACTCGCATACGGCCTGAGGATTCTCGCCTTTTGCCAACGTTTGCCGGACCGTTGGGAAGCGCGCGAGCTCGGGCGGCAACTCTTACGCGCGGGCATGGGCGTCACTGGCAACTATCGATCGGCGTGCCGCGGCCGTTCCGACCGGGAATTCGTCGCAAAGTTGGGCGTCGCGGTCGATGAAGCCGACGAGAGCGTGTTGTGGCTGACTGTGATTGCGCGTGGCGGGATTCGCAACGATGCTGAAGCCAAATACCTGTTAGCTGAAGGCGGCGAGTTGCGGGCGATTCTCTCGAGGTCTCACAAGACCGCCCGAGAGAATCGCAAGCGCAAGAAAGCTGCGAAGAATCAACTCACTAAATCACCAACTCATTGACTTGGCAAAATCGCCAACTCACCAAATCGCCAACTCACCAAATCTATCTGAGCCCTTCCATGATTTCCTCGAGAGCTTCCCGTCCCGGCCTCACCTGCTCCAACGGCAGCGTCGCCAGCGGCTCGTCGACCACGTTCAGCTGCGTCAGGAAATCGTCGCGATCCGGCTCGATGTAGATCAGCCCGGTGGCAAATTCGCCGCGGCGCGCGGTCTCGTGCAGCCGCTTCAGCGCGCTGATTTTGTCGGTCGGATCGTACTCTTCCTCGAGCTTCTTCAGATACAGCCGCGATCCGTCGTGCATCGTCACTTCCTGGCTGGTGCCCGGCGCGTAGTCGACGCTGATGTCCTCGAAGAACGGCACGAAGCTGACCTCTTCGACCGGGTCGTCGTGCTCCTTCACGTAGGCGTAGCTCTTGGTCGAGCCCTCGTGGTCGTTGAAGGTGACGCAGGGCGAGATCACGTCGAGCATGACGGTGCCACGATGCGCGAGCGCCGCTTTGAGCAGCGAGAGCAGCTGCTTCTTGTCGCCCGAGAACGAGCGGGCGACGAACGTCGCGCCGAGCTCGATGGCGAGCGCGCACGTGTCGATCGGCGGCAGGTCGTTGATCACGCCGGTCTTGAGCTTCGAGCCCAGGTCGGCCGTGGGCGAGAACTGGCCTTTCGTGAGGCCGTAGCAGCCGTTGTCCTCGATGATGTAGATCATCGGGATGTTGCGGCGCATCAGGTGCACGAATTGTCCGATGCCGATCGCGCCCGTGTCGCCGTCGCCGCTGACGCCGATGGCGATCAGCTTATGGTTGGCGAGCATCGCGCCCGTGCTGACCGACGGCATCCGGCCGTGGACGGTGTTGAACCCGTGCGCGCCGCCCAGGAAGTACGCCGGGCTCTTGCTCGAGCAGCCGATGCCCGACATCTTCACGACCTGCGTCGGCTCGACGCCCATCTCGAAGAACGCGTCGATGATGCGCTCGGAGATTGCGTTGTGTCCGCAGCCTGCGCACAGCGTCGTCTTGCCGCCGCGGTAGGGGGTGAGCTCCAGTCCGATCCGATTCAGTTTTGCAGCCATGATGTCTCCCTACTCGCCCCCCGTCATGCCCGACGACACCGCGACGACGCGCGCGGTTTTCTTCGCCACTTCAAAGCCTTCCTGCGCCAGCAGATCGTCGCTGATGCTGCGCGCGTCGATCGGCAGACCGTTGTAGTGCAGGACGCTGCGGAGCTTCGCGATGCGCTCCGGCGCGAGCTCGAGGCGCATCAGCTGCAGCAGCTGAGCGTCGCGATTCTGCTCGACGATGTAGATCCGTTCGTGCGCGTCGATGAACTGCACCAGCTCCGCGGTGAAGGGATACGCGCGCAGCCGGTAGTACGACGTCTTGACGTCGGTTTCCTCGCGGAGTTGGTCGCGGCTCTCGTCGATCGCCCAGTGCGACGTCCCGTAGCCGATGATGCCGATCTTCGCGTCCGTCACGGTCTCGACGACCGGCTTGGGCACGTGCGTGCGTGCGGTCTCGAACTTGCGCGCGAGCCGGTCCACGTTCTCGACGTAATCGTCCGGGCGCTCGCTGTACTGGCCCTTCGCGTTGTGCCCGGAGCCGCGCGTGAAGTAGGACGGCATGCCGTCCCCCGGAATCGTGCGGTACGCAATGCCGTCGCCGTCGACGTCCTTGTAGCGGCCCCACTCACCCAGCGTCTTGAGCACCTCGGCGGTGAGCATCTTGCCGCGATCGATCGGCGCCTCCGGATACTTGAAGCCGTCGGACATCCAGTTGTTCATGCCGAGGTCGAGATCCATCATCACGAACACCGGCGTCTGAAAGCGCTCGGCGAGATCGAACGCGCGCTGCGCCATCTCGTAGCACTCCTCGACGGACGAGGGGATCAGCATGATGTGCTTCGTGTCGCCGTGCGAAAGAAACGCCGTGGACAGCAGGTCGCCCTGCGCCGTGCGCGTCGGCAGACCGGTGGACGGCCCCACGCGCTGCACGTCGAAGATCACGGCCGGCGCTTCGGCGTAGTAGGCGAGGCCCGTGAACTCGGACATCAGCGAGATGCCGGGGCCCGCTGTCGCCGTCATCGAGCGCGCGCCCGCCCAGCTCGCTCCGATGACCATCCCGAGCGACGCGATTTCATCTTCCGCCTGCACGATCGCAAACGTCGCCTTCCCCGTCGCCTTGTCGACGCGGTACTTCTTCATGTACGTAATGAGCGACTCGCAGAGCGAAGACGAAGGCGTGATCGGGTACCAGGCGACGACGGTGACGCCCGCCATCATGCAGCCGATGGCCGCCGCGGCATTGCCCTCGATGAGGATCTTGCCGGCCGTCTCGTTCATCGCCTCGATGTGATACGGGTCGTGCTTGGTGAGGTTCGCGTCGGCGTAGTCCCAGCCGGCCTTGAGCGCGCCGGCGTTCAGCGCGACCGCTTTCGCCTTCTTGCCAAGCTGCCGCTGGAGCGCCCGCTCCATCAACGTCATGTCGATGCCGAGGATCCGCGCGAGCACGCCGTCGTAAATCATGTTGCGCACGAGGCGGCGCAGCTTCGCGTCGGGGCAGACCGGCGCCACGAGCTTGTCGAACGGCACCGGATAGAACGCGAGATCGCTGCGCAGCGCGTTCAGCTTCAGCGGCTCGTCGTAGACGACCGCGGCGCCCGGGTCCAGCGTCAGGACGTCTTCCTTCGCGGTCTCCGCATTCATGGCCACCAGGAAATCGATCTCTTTCTTCCGCGCGATGTACCCGCGTTTGCTGGCACGAATCGTGTACCAGGTGGGCAGACCGGCAATGTTCGACGGGAACATGTTCTTGCCGGAGACCGGGATGCCCATCAGCAGGATCGACCGCAGCAGCACGAGGTTCGCCGTCTGGCTGCCGGAGCCGTTGACGGTGGCGACCTGAATGCTGAAGTCGTTGACGACACGCTGCTGATTGGAAGCCGCGTGTTCTTCTTGAACGGCGAGGTCCGTAGGTGACATTCGCAAGTCCTTACAGCGTATGAAGATAGAGGAATTCCCTGCGGCTCGAGCCGCGCGGAAAGAGAACGAGGGAAGTATATCGGGACGGAGGCGCCGGGCGCAAACGCGCCGGCGTCAAAGGGTGCTGGGTGCTAAGGTGCTGGTGCTATGGTGCTCGGTGCTGGGTGCTATTTGCCCAGCACCTCTTTGATCGCCACGCCCATGTCCGCCGGACTCTTCACGACCTTGACGCCCGCAGCGCTGAGCGCGGCCATCTTTTCAGCGGCCGTGCCTTTTCCACCCGCGATGATCGCGCCCGCATGCCCCATCCGGCGTCCGGGCGGAGCCGTCTGACCGGCGATGAAGCCGACGACCGGCTTCTTGAAGTGTCCCTTGATCCATGCAGCGGCCTCTTCTTCGGCGGTGCCGCCGATCTCGCCAATCATGATCACGGCGTCGGTGTCCGGGTCGTTTGCGAACAGCGCGAGCGCGTCGATGTGCGACGTGCCGATGAGCGGGTCGCCCCCGATGCCGATGCAGGTGGTCTGGCCCATGCCGAGGCGCGTGAGCTGGTGAATCGCCTCATATGTGAGCGTGCCGCTCTTGGACACGATCCCGATGCGCCCTTCCTTGCAGATGCTGCCGGGAATGATGCCGGCTTTCGCCTTGCCGGGCGAAATGAGCCCTGGACAATTCGGACCGACCAGCCGCGTCGCCGGGCGCGTTTTCAGGAAGGTCATCGCGCGCATCATATCGAGCGTCGGAATCCCCTCCGTGATGCAGACGACGAGCGCGAGCCCGCCGTCGGCGGCCTCCATCACGGCGTCGGCGGCAAACGGCGGCGGCACGAAGATCACCGACGCGTTGGCGCCGGTCTGCTTCACGGCCTCCTTGACGGTGTCGAAGATCGGCCATCCGTCGTGGGTCGTGCCCCCTTTGCCCGGCGTCACGCCGCCGACCACGGTAGTGCCGTACGCCTGCGCCTGCTTCGCGTGAAACGTCCCCTCGCGGCCGGTGATGCCCTGCACAATCAGACGGGTCGATTTATCAATTAGAACGGACATGTCTCTTTCGATCGCCTGTGTAAACCACGAAGGCACGAAGCTCACGAAGAAGGCTTTGTACGAATGCGCTCTTCGTGGCCTTCGTCTCTTCGTGGTTCAAAGCGCGTCTAGCCAGCTAGTTGGACCACCTTGTCCGCGGCCTCGTCCATCGAATCCGCGGTCGTGAGCTTCATCCCGCTCTCTTTCAGCAGGCGTTTCCCCTCGTCGACGTTCGTGCCTTCCATGCGGATGACGATCGGCACCGGCACGCCGAGCTCCCGCACCGCCGCGATGACGCCCTGCGCGAGGATGTCGCAGCGCAGGATGCCGCCGAAGATGTTGATCAGCACCGCCTTCACGTTCTTGTCCGACATCAGGATCTTGAACGCGTTCCGGATCTGTTCGGCGTTGGCGCCGCCGCCGACGTCCAGGAAGTTGGCCGGCTCCCCGCCCGCCAGCTTGATGATGTCCATCGTCGCCATCGCCAGGCCGGCGCCGTTCACCATGCAGCCGATGTTGCCGTCGAGGTGAATGTAATTGAGCGAGAACTTCGACGCTTCGATCTCGAGCGGATCCTCCTCGCCGAGGTCCCGCAGATCGCGGATGTCGGTGTGGCGGTACATCGCGTTGTCGTCGAACGTCATCTTCGCGTCGAGCGCGAGGAGATCGCCCGCCGCCGTGACGACCAGCGGATTGATCTCGATGAGCGAGGCGTCCGTGGCAATGAACGCCTCGTAGAGGGCCGCCGCCAGCTTGACGAACTTGTTGACCTGCGGGCCATCGAGGCCGATCGCAAAGCCGATCTGCCGCGCCTCGAACGGCACAATCCCGACGCCCGGCTCGATGTAGACCTTGACGATTTTGTCGGGCGTCGAGGCGGCCACTTCCTCGATGTCCATGCCGCCGGCGGCGCTGGCCATCATCACCGGCTTGCCGGCCGCGCGGTCGAGCACGAGGCTCAGATAGAGCTCGCGCGTCATCTGCAGCCCTTCCTCGACGAGCACCCGTCCGACGACGCGGCCCTCGGGACCGGTTTGATGGGTGACGAGCGTCATCCCGATCATCTGCGCGGCGAGCTTCGCCGCGTCCTCGGGCGACCTCGCGAGCTTGACGCCGCCGCCTTTTCCGCGGCCGCCGGCGTGAATCTGCGCCTTCACGACGACGACGCTGCCGCCGAGACGGCGCGCGATCTCGCCCGCTTCGGCGGCGTTGAAGGCGACCTCGCCGCGAGGGACGGGCACGCCGTGTCGCGCGAGAATGGCTTTACCTTGATATTCGTGGATTTTCATAACAGGAGCAAACTCCAGATGCTAATCGGCATCGCGCGAACGCGTCAAGGCGTCAACAGGCGTCGCGATCATTTCACGACGATCGCGGCGCTCGCCCGGTGCCCGTGGCCGTCGCACGCGGTGATGACGTGGCGGCCAGCAACGAACCACCAGCCGATTGACTCTTCAGACGTCGTCGACGAGCGCGCCGCGGCGGGTTGCGCGTGCTCGCGGCGCAACAGTAAACTCGTCGTTATAATGGCATCATCTCGATTACGCGTCTTCGATTCGTCTGTCGGCACGAAGATCCTGATCGGCGTCACCGGCCTCGCGCTCTTCGCGTATCTGCTCATTCACGTCGCGGGCAACCTGCTGATCTTCCTCGGACCGGCCTTCTTCAACCAATACGCGTACACGCTCGAAGGCAACAGGCTCCTGCCGATCATCGAGATCGGTCTGCTGCTCGTCTTCCTGCTGCACGTCTACAAGACGGTGAAGATGTATCTCGGCAACCAGCAGGCGCGACCAGTGCGCTACGCGCGCAAGGCATACGCCGGACGCACCAGTCGCAAGAGCCTCGCCTCCTCGACGATGATCTTTTCGGGCTTGTGGCTGCTGGTCTTCATCGTCATCCACGTCAAGGCGTTCCGGTACGGGACCGAGTACGCCTGGCCCGCAGGCGGGCGCGACCTCTATCGGCTGGAGATGGAGAACTTCGAGAATCCGCTGATGGTCGGCTTCTACGTGCTGAGCATGCTCGTCGTGGGATCGCATCTCTGGCACGGCGTCTCGAGCGGGTTCCAGTCGCTCGGCGCCGACAAGCCGGCCTGGACGCGGTTCATTCTGCCGGCCGGCAAAGCCATCGCGGTCCTGATTACGGCCGCGTTCATTTCCATCGCGCTCTGGGCGCATTTCGCGGGAGCACGATGATGGGCATCACACTGGACGCGCGGATTCCGTCGGGGCCGATTGCCGGCAAATGGGATCGGCACAAGTTCGAGATGAAGTTGGTCAACCCGGCCAACAAGCGCAAGTACACCATCATCGTCGTGGGCACCGGACTGGCCGGCGCGTCGGCGGCCTCGTCGCTCGGCGAGCTGGGGTACAACGTCCTGAACTTCTGCATTCAGGACAGCCCTCGCCGGGCGCACAGCATCGCGGCGCAGGGCGGCATCAACGCCGCGAAGAACTATCAGAACGACGGCGACAGCATCTACCGTCTGTTCTACGACACGGTGAAGGGCGGCGACTACCGCTCGCGCGAAGCGAACGTCTATCGACTCGCGCAACTGAGCGTCAACATCATCGACCAGTGCGTCGCGCAGGGCGTGCCGTTCGCGCGTGAGTACGGCGGGCTGCTCGACAACCGATCATTTGGCGGCGCGCAGGTCTCGCGCACGTTCTATGCGCGCGGCCAGACGGGTCAGCAGCTGCTGCTCGGCGCCTACCAATCGCTGATGCGCCAAGTGCAGGCGCGCTCGGTCCGCCTGTTTCCGCGGCGCGAGATGCTCGACGTCGTGGTGATCGACGGCAAGGCGCGCGGCATCGTCGTCCGCAACCTGGTGACCGGCGAGATCGAACGCTACGCGGCCGACGCCGTGATCCTCGCGACGGGCGGCTACGGCACGGCCTATTACTTGTCGACGAACGCCGTGAACTCGAACGTCACCGCGGCGTGGCGCGCGCACAAACGAGGGGCGCTGTTCGCCAACCCGTGCTACACGCAGATTCATCCGACGTGCATCCCGGTCAGCGGCGAGCATCAGTCGAAGCTGACGCTGATGAGCGAAAGCCTCCGCAACGACGGCCGTGTCTGGGTGCCGAAGAAGCAGGGCGACAAGAGGCCGCCGGATCAGATTCCGGAAGCCGAGCGCGACTACTACCTCGAGCGGAAATATCCGAGCTTCGGCAACCTGGTGCCGCGCGACGTGGCGTCGCGCAACGCCAAGCAGGCGGCCGACGAAGGTCGCGGTGTCGGCGAGAGCGGGCTGGCCGTGTATCTGGATTTCAAGGACGCGATCCAGCGCGTCGGCGTCGACACGATCAAAGAGAAGTACGGCAACCTCTTCCAGATGTACCACAAGATCACTGACGAGGATCCGTACAAGGTCCCGATGCGCATCTACCCCGCGATCCATTACACGATGGGCGGGCTCTGGGTGGATTACAACCTGATGAGCACGATTCCCGGTCTGCACGTGGCCGGCGAAGCGAACTTCTCGGATCACGGCGCCAACCGCCTCGGCGCCAGCGCGCTGATGCAGGGGCTCGCCGACGGCTACTTCGTGGTGCCGTACACGATCGGCGACTACCTGGCCAGCAACTCGCTGCCCAAGGTCACGACCGATCATGATGCGTTCAAGGAAGCGGCCGACAACGCGCAGAAGCAGATCAATGCGCTGCTCTCGGTGAAGGGGACGAAGACGATCCGTCAGATTCACCGCGCGCTCGGCGCCGTGCTCTGGGACGATGTGGGGATGGCGCGGACCGAAGCGAGCCTTCGCCGTGCGCTGGAAGCGATCCCGAAGCTGCGCGACGACTTCTGGCACAACGTGTCGGTCCCCGGCACGCCGGACAACCTCAATCAGAGCCTCGAGTATGCCGGCCGCGTCGCCGACTATCTCGAGTTCGCCGAGCTGCTCACGCTCGACGCGCTTCACCGCCGCGAGTCGTGCGGTGGTCATTTCCGCGAGGAGAGTCAGACGCCAGACGGCGAAGCGCTGCGCGACGACCAGAACTATTCCTACGTCGCCGCATGGGAATTCACAGGCGTCGGCCGTCCGCCCGAGCTGCACAAGGAGCCGCTCGTGTTCGACGAAGTCCACCCCACACAGAGGAGTTACAAGTAAATTGGTAAATGGGTAAATTGGTGAGTTGGTGAATGACGGATTGGTGAATTCGTGATCTGAATTCACGAATTCGCCCATTTACTAATTTACCAAGTTACCCACTTACCAACTGCCTGTTGAAACATCATGAGACTCAAACTCAGAATCTGGCGTCAGACCGGTCCGACCGCTGCCGGACGCCTCGAAGATTACTCGGCAGACGATGTGTCGCCGGATATGTCGTTTCTCGAGATGCTCGACGTGGTGAACGAGGGGCTCATCCGGCAGGGCAAGGACGCCGTGGCGTTCGACTCGGATTGCCGTGAGGGCATCTGCGGGATGTGCAGCCTCATGGTCAACGGCGTCGCGCACGGACCGGATCGGGGGACGACCGTCTGCCAGCTGCACATGCGGCGGTTCAAGGACGGCGATACGATCACGATCGAGCCGTGGCGCGCCAAGGGCTTTCCCGTCGTGAAGGATCTCGTCGTCGATCGCAGCGCGTTCGACCGGATCATCGCGGCCGGCGGCTTCGTGTCGGTCAATTGCGGCGGCGCGCAGGACGGCAACAACCTCCCGATTGCGAAAGAGATCGCCGAGCACGCCATGGACTCCGCGGCGTGCATCGGCTGCGGCGCGTGTGTGGCCGCCTGTAAGAACGCCTCGGCGCACCTGTTCATGAGCGCGAAGATCTCGCACCTGGCCCAGCTGCCGCAAGGTCAGGTCGAACGCTACACGCGCGTCGTCGCGATGATCAACCAGGCGGACGCCGAAGGGTTCGGGAGCTGCTCGAACGAAGGCGAGTGCGAGGCGGTGTGCCCGAAGGAGATTCCGATCTCCAACATCGCGCGCATGACGCGCGAGTACGCGAAGGCGATCTTCGCCGCGAAATAGCGCTCTCCATCACGAAGTCACGGAGAACACGAAGGTCACGAAAGTCTTTCGAGAAGAAATACTTCGTGAACTCCGTGCTCTTCGCGTCTTCGTGACGACGTACGCTGACGTCGTTCACGCGTCGCGCAACACGACCATCGGATCGACGCGCCCGGCGGCGCGCGCGGGCAGGTACGACGCCACGAGAACCACGACCAGTACCGCCGCGGCGGTCGCCGCGAACACTGTCAGGTCGGTCGGTTTCACGTCGTTCAACATCGTCTTGAGCAGACCGGTGAGCAGCCACGCGCCGACGGCGCCGATGGTCACGCCCGCGAACGCCAGCGTCAGCCCGCGGCCGACGACCAGGTTCCTCACGCGCGCGCGATCCGCGCCCAGTGCCAGCCGGATGCCGAAGTCCCGCCGCTGCCGCCGCACGTTGTACGCCATGACGCCATAGACGCCGACCATCGCCAGCAGGCCTGCGAGGCCGCCAAACAACGCCGTCAGCGCCGACATGAGCCGCGGCTGGCCGACCGATTCCGCCACCACATGCTCCATCGTCTGCACATTCGCCAGCGGCAGCGCCGGATCGATCGACGCGACCATCTGACGCGCCGTCGGAATCACCGCCGTCGGATCCTCGCCGCGCGTGCGAATGACGACCGTCATCGCCGGGGCCGGCGACTCCTCGATCGTGCGGTAGAACTCGAACGGCGTCGTTCTCGCAAGACCTTCCGAGCGCACGTTCCCGACGACGCCGACGACGATGTACCACATGGAGAGGTCGCTTCCCTGCCCGAAGCGCTTGCCGAGCGGATCTTTTCCGGGCCAGAATCTGTCGGCCATCGCCTGATTCACGAGCACCGCTTTCGAGGCGAGGCGATCGCGATCGTCGAGCATCCGCCCCTTCAGCAGCGGTATGCCCATCGTCTGCAAATAGTTGCCGTACATCCAGCGGTACTCGACGAGCGGCGCCTCCGCGTCGCGCCAGGGATTGCCGCCTTCGATCGAAAAGTCGCCGTTGTCGCCGAAGCTGTACATCGGCAGATCGCTGGTCATGCCGACACTCTCAGCGGTGCCGATCTGCGACAGGCGCGCGTACAGCCCCCGATAAAACGCCAGCCCTTGCTCGTCCGCCTTGTAGCGCGGCCCTGACAACACGACATCGAACGCGACGATGCGGTCGGTGCGAATGCCGGCGTCGCGGCTCCGAAGCAGCACGAGATTCTTCACCAGCAGGCCGGCGCCGACGAGCAGCGCGAACGTCAGCGCGATCTCGGCGACGACGAGCGCGTTGCCAAAGCGCTTGCCCGTGCCGCTCGCCGTCCGGATGTCGCCTTCGCGCACGGCAGACGCGAGCGTTCCGGCGCGCAGCAGCACCAGCGGCCACACGCCGCAGATCACGCCGACGATGACGGAAACCGCCGACGCGAACGCCAGCACGCGTCCGTCGATCGCGATCGACGTCGCGCGGGGCAACTGGGTACCGGCGAGGACGACAAATGTGCGCAGCACCCACCCGGCCAGCAGCACGCCGAGCGCTCCGCCGGCAGTCGCAAGAAGCAGACTCTCGGCCGTGAGCTGCCGGAGCAAGTCGCCCTGGCGCGCGCCGATGGCGAGCCGGATCGCCAGTTCGCGGCGCCGGGCGAGACCGGACGCGAGCAACAGGTTGGCCACATTCGCGCACGCGATCAGCAGCACGAAGAACACCGCCCCGAGCATGACGTTCAGCGGCGTGCGCACGCTGCCGACGAGGACTTCGTAGTACGAGCGTACGTCGATGCCGTGATTGTTCCCGAATTCGCGCGCCAGCGTCTGCCCGAGGGCGCGCATCTCGGCGGCTGCGCGCTCCACCGACACGCCGGGCTTCAGGCGCGCATACGTCACGAGAAAATGAGTACCTCGTGTGGCGGGATCGAGCTTGCGCTGAAGCGGCACGAAAAGGTCGGCGCGCCGGTGCGCGAAGCTGGCCGGCAGCACGCCGATTATTTCGTACGGCTGTCCGTCGAGGACTGCCGTCTGCCCGACCACGGCCGCGCTTCCGGCAAACTGCCGCATCCAGATGTCGTGCGAGAGGAGGACGACCTTCGGCCCGCCCGGCTGATCCTCCTCCGCGGTGTACCAGCGGCCCATCTGCGGCTTCACGCCGAAGACGTCCGCCAACGACGCAGTGGTCGCTGCGCCGCGCTCGCGGCTTGGATCGCCGTGGCCGGTCATCACGAACGAGGCGCCCGCCGACCCGCCGATCGCCGAGAACACGTGATTGCGTTCGACCCAGTCGCGGTATTTCGGGAATGACGCCGGGCATGTGTCGCAGGCCGGCTGCGTATCATAGACGGCCACGAGCTGTTCGGGATGCGGAAATGGCAGCGGCTTCAGGAGCACCCCGTTGAAAATGCCGAAGACCGCGGTGGTCACGCCAATGCCGAGGGCGAACGCGACGATCGCGAGACCCGAGATGAAGCGGGTGCGCAGCAGCGTTCGCGCCGCAGCCTTGAAGTCGAGCGCCAGACGCGACATATGGTCCTCGCCGCCACCTTAGACGGGTAGACCGGCGCAACCGTTGGCCGTGTGGGTCAGTCGGGAGGCAGGCGCTGATCGTCGGCGAGGACGGCGGCAGCCGCCGCCGCGTCTTCGGCGCGCACGAGGAGCGCGACGCCGTTGGTCAACGCCATGTGCGGCCGCAGGCCGCCCACATCGTCGGTCCGCAGCATCGACTCGATACCGGCCGCTTCGAGCGCCGAGTGCGCGAGCTCGGCCTCGATGCGGTCCGGAAAAGTCTGCACGACGATCAGTTCTGAGTCGTCCATGATCGTGCCGCGAGCGCCTGCGAAGGCGGGTCCTGAAGGGCCCGCCCTACACCAGCACGGCTTTCATCCTGATCCCTGATCCTGATCCCTGATCCCTGATCCAGCTTACACGCTGATCACCTCGACCAGCTCCTTGACGGCCGCGGCCGACTTCTTGAACGCGGCATCCTCGTCTGGTGTGAGCGTGATCTCGATGATCTGCTCCAACCCGCGCGCGCCGAGCTTGCACGGGACGCCGACGAACAGATCGCGCGTGCCGTACTCGCCCTGCAGGAACACCGAGCACGGCAGAATCTTGTGCTTGTCGAGCAGGATCGATTCCACCATCTCGACGACCGACGCGCCCGGCGCGTACCAGGCGCTCGTGCCGACCATCTCGGTGATCTCCAGGCCGCCGCGCGCCGTCCGCGCGGAGATGCGATCGATCGTCGCCTTGTCCATCAGATCGGTGATCGGAATGCCGGCAACCGTCGAGTAGCGCGGCAGCGGCACCATCGTGTCGCCGTGTCCGCCGAGCACGAAGGCGTGGACGTTCTCCACCGAGACCTTGAGCTCCGCGGCGATGAACGAGCGCATGCGCGCCGAATCGAGCACGCCGGCCATGCCGATGACGCGCTCGCGCGGGAACTTCGACAGCTTGTACACCGCCTGCGCCATCGCGTCGAGCGGGTTGGACACGGGAATGATGATGCAGTTCGGCGAGTATTTGACGACCTGTTCGGTGACCTGCTGCATGATCTTGTAGTTCACGTTCAGCAGATCGTCGCGGCTCATGCCGGGTTTGCGCGGCATCCCGGAGGTGACGACCACGATGTCGGAGCCGGCGCTTTCGGCGTAGTCGCCGGTGCCGAGCACGCGCGCATCCGATCCGTAGATCGGGCACGCCTCGAGCATGTCGAGCGCCACGCCGGCCGCCTTCTTGTCGGCGATGTCGATGACGACGACGTCGGCCAGCTGTTTTTCGGCAACGCCCCGGGCCACGGTGGCGCCGACATTCCCTGCGCCACCCACAACGGTCACTTTACGATTCATTCGTCTCTCCTCCAGCGCTTCTTCATCACGAAGTCACGGAGGTCACGAAGGGCCACGAAGCACGCTTTGTTCAATGCCTCCTCGTGTTCTTCGTGTCCTTCGTGTCTCCGTGATGAAGATGCTGAATTACATATGTTTGATGATGGCGTCGGCGAACTCCGACGTCTTGAGCTCCGTCGCGCCGTCCATCAGGCGCGCGAAGTCGTAGGTGACGCGCTTGGCCGCAATCGCACCGTCCATCCCCTTGACCACCAGATCCGCCGCTTCGCCCCACCCCATGTGCCGCAGCATCATCTCACCCGACAGGATCACCGAGCCGGGATTGACCTTGTCCTGATCCGCATACTTCGGCGCCGTGCCGTGCGTCGCCTCGAAGACCGCGTGTCCCGTCACGTAGTTGATGTTGCCGCCGGGGGCGATGCCGATGCCGCCGACCTGCGCCGCGAGCGCATCGGACAGGTAATCGCCGTTCAAATTCGGCGTCGCGATGACGTCGAACTCGTCCGGCCGCGTCAGGACCTGCTGCAGCGTGATGTCGGCAATCGCATCCTTGATCGTGAGGCCGGCGCCAGGTTTGCCCTCGGGAATCCGGCACCACGGACCGCCATCGATCGGGACTGCGCCGTAGAAGTCTTTCGCCACCTGGTAGCCCCAGTCGCGGAAGGCGCCCTCGGTGTATTTCATGATGTTGCCTTTGTGCACCAGGGTCACGCTCTTGCGGCCGTTCTGGATCGCGTAGCCGATGGCGCTGTGCACGAGCCGTTCGGTCCCGAGGCGGCTGATCGGCTTCAGTCCGATGCCCACCTCGACGCCAAGGTCGCGATTCGGGGCGCCAATCGACTCGAGTTGCGCCTGCCACGTCCGGGCGGCGGATTCGGTGCCAAACCGGATCTTCCGGAACTCCTTCGGAAACTCCTTCGACAGAAACTCGAGCAGCTTCTGCGCTTCTGGCGTGCCGGCCACGAACTCGATGCCGGCGTAGATGTCTTCCGTGTTCTCGCGGAAGATCACCATGTCCACCTTCTCGGGATGCTTCACCGGCGACGGGACACCTTTGTACCAGCGGACCGGACGCAGGCAGACGTACAGGTCCAGCAACTGGCGCAAGGCGACGTTCAGCGATCGGATGCCGCCGCCGACCGGCGTCGTCAGTGGTCCCTTGATGCCGACAAAGTACTCTCGAAACGCTTCCACCGTGTCGTCGGGCAGCCAGTTGTTTGATTGCTTGTAGCTCTTTTCACCGGCAAAGACTTCCATCCACGCGATCTTGCGCGTGCTGCCGTAGGCCCGTGTCACGGCGCTGTCGAAGACGCGCACGCTCGCCCGCCAGATGTCGGGCCCCGTGCCATCGCCTTCGATGAAGGGAACGATCGGATTGTCCGGGACGACGAGCCGTCCGTTCTTGCGTGTGATCGCTTGGCCATTCGCCGGCGGCTTCAACGTACTGAAATTAGGCATAGGAATTAGGTCAGGTCACCTTGCGGTGCGAAAAGTTTTCCGCAAACGCTGTGGAAAACTCTGTGGAAAAGGACGGTTGTTGAGGTCGTTGTTACATCGCTAGCCGAATGTTTTAGCGAATTGCACCATGGTAGGGCGAGCGTGCCGCGGCGCAATTTCGTGACGACCAAAACCTACGGATTATACTGTAGCCGGGAGTTGTCACCGATGCCGCACACGCTTGGCAGATGGTTCGTCGGCGCCGCACTGATCGCGTTCGTTCCCTCAACGGCCGCGATCCTCATCGCCGCCGGCCAACATGAACATCCGGCGACCGGCGCACATCGCCATCCGGAAGCCGAGAAACTGAAGAATCCGGTGGCGGCCGACGCCACGTCGATCGCCGCCGGCTCGAAGGCCTACGCCAAGCACTGTTCTGAGTGCCATGGCGACAGCGGCAAGGGCGATGGCACGATGGGTGACGAGCTCGATCCCAAACCGCCGGATTTGACGGACGCCGACTGGAAGCACGGCTCCAGCGACGGCGAAATCTTCACGGTCATCCAGCACGGCGTCAAAGGCACGGGGATGAAGGCCTTCGCTAAAAAGCTGACGGCGCACGAGACGTGGGACGTCGTCAACTATCTTCGATCCATCGGCCCCGCAAAATCCCATTGAAAATCGTTGTCGCCGACGAGTTGCCGGCCTCAGCGCTGGCGCTGCTCCAACAACAAACCGGGTGGACGGTTGACGCGCAAGCCGGCCGCCCGGCCGCCGTCCTCACCCGCGACCTCCTCGATGCCGACGCGCTGCTCGTTCGCAGCGCGACCAAGGTAGACCGCGCGCTGCTCGAGGCGGCGCCGCGCTTGAAGATCGTCGCGCGGGCCGGGACCGGCGTGGACAACGTCGACGTGTCTGCCGCGAGCGCCCGCGGCGTGCTCGTCGTGAACGCGCCGGGCGCGAACAGCATCAGCGTCGCGGAGCACACGTGTGCGCTGATGCTCTCGCTCGCCCGCTCCATTCCCGCCGCCGATCGCGCGATGAAGGACGGACGCTGGGAGAAGAAGCGCTTTCTCGGCACCGAGCTGCGCGGCAAGACGCTCGGCGTCGCCGGGCTCGGCCGCATTGGTCAGGAAGTGACACACCGCGCCCGTGCCTTCGGCATGCGCATCGTTGCGCACGATCCGTTCATTTCCGCGGAAATCGCGGCCGGACTCGGCGTCGAGCTCCTCTCGCTCGACGAGGTGTGCGCCACCGCCGACTATCTGAGCCTGCACCTCCCGTCCACGCCCGAGACGAAGCATCTGTTCAACGACGATCGCTTCGGCCGCTGCAAGCCCGGCATCCGCATCATCAACACCGCGCGCGGCGAGCTGATCGACGGGGCTGCGCTGCAGCGGGCGATCGACCGCGGCGCCGTCGCCGGTGCGGCGCTCGACGTCTTCGAGGTCGAGCCGCCGGCGGATCGCTCGCTCGTCGGGCTGCCGCAGGTCATCGCCACGCCGCACATCGCCGCGTCCACGGAAGAAGCGCAGGAGCTGGTCGGACTGGAAACGGCCGCGACCGTCCGCGACTTTCTGCTCGACGGCGTCGTGCGCAATGCGGTGAATTTCCCCAGCGTGAATCCCGACGAGTTGCAGCGGCTGCAGCCGTGGATCCGGCTGGCCGACCGGCTCGGGGCGCTGGTCTCGCAGATGGGCGCGGCACGCGTTCAGGGCCTCGGCGTCCGGTACTACGGGAAACTCGCCGACACACGCGCCGCCGACGTTCTCGCCAGCAGCGCCGCGGCGGGCGTGCTCCGGCCGATTCTCTCGAACGGCGTATCGATGGTGAATGCCCGTACCGTCGCCGCCGATCGCGGCATCGACATCGTCGAGTCGCGCAGCGCCCGGCCGCGGCATTACACGAGCCTGGTCTCGGTCAAGCTCCAGACCGATGCCGGCGAACGCTGGGCGGAAGGCACCGTGTTCGAACCGGCGAGCTTGCGTCTGGTGTCGATCCGCGGCGTCGCGGTGGAAGCGCCGCTGGCCGGCACCATCTTGATCGTCGCCAACGACGATCGCCCTGGCGTGATCGGCGAAGTCGGCACGATTCTCGGCCGCCACGGCATCAACATCGCGAGCTTTGCGCTCGGGCGCAGTGAGTCCAGTGCAATTGGCGTCGTGAATATCGATGACGATGCGGCGGGCGCGACCGGGCTCGATGAGGCGGTCGCCGCCATTCGGCGCGCACCCGCGGTGAGAGAAGTGTGGGTCGTGCGGCTCGACGCTTCCTGATCAAGAGCGTTCACCACGGAGGACACGACGCACACGGGGGTTTCTTGGCTGGCTACCATGCCCCTGTGCCCCCGTGGCAGAAAGATCTTCGTGATCTTCGTGATCTTCGTGGTTACAGAATCCCCGTAGCCGTTCGTGCGCTCACACCGCGATGCGCAGCGCGCCCGGATGCACGCGCACGTGGAGGCTGGTCCCTCCCGTCATCGGCTCCCCGTCGATGTGGAACGTCATCGGGGTCTCGGATGCAATCGTCGCTTCGGTGATCCGCCGCACGGCGCACCCGCGCATCTTCTCGATCGTGCCGGTGAACAGACGCGGCACCTGGCACACCGTGCCGATACGGGAGCGCTCCTCGACGATGACGAGATCGAGCAGGCCGTCGTCCACGCGCGCGCGCGGGGCGATTCGCGCACCGTTGCCGAACTGGGCTGAGTTCGCCACGGTCACGAGCACGGCGCGGACGTCGATCTGCGCATCGGCCGTCGTGATCGAATAGCGCGCCGACACGTACGTGGCGAGCGATCGCGCGGCGATCGCCGCATAGCCGACGAAGCCGCGACGTTGATTGCCGGTCTCGTTGAAGCGCGACGCCACGTGCGCATCGAAGCCGAGGCCGGCAATGTTGACGAAGAGATGGCCGTCGATCTCGCCGGCGTCCATCGGGCGTGATGCCGCCGACAGCGCCAACGCCAGCGCCCGCGCCGGATTGGTCGGGACCTTCAGCTCGCGGGCCAGCCCGTTGCCCGATCCACCGGCGACGATGGCGAACGGCACGGCGCTGAAAGCGAGCTCGGTCGCCACCTCGTTCACGGTGCCGTCGCCGCCCCACGCGACGACCAGGCGCGCACCGTTCTCGCGCGCGGCACGAGTGAGTGCGCGAGCGTGTCCGGGCTGTTCCGTGACGAACACGTCGGCCGCCTCGCCGATATCCGCCGCGGCGCGGCGCGCGAGCTCCACGTGTGTGCCGACCGGATGCGCGTGGCCCCCGGCGACGGGATTGATGATGATGGCGATCAAGCGCTCACCACTGCGGACACGGAGGCCACGGTGGAACAAACCTGTTTCTGCTCAGGATTGAACCTCTGTGTCCCCAGTGTCCTCCGCGGTAGAGAGTGGGCTGGGTAATTTCGCCAGGCACGCTAGGGCCGCATCGCGAGGCGCAGCGAAAGGTTCGTGCCGACATCGAGGAGCTCGACCACGTCGGCGGAAATCCGTACGACGCGGTAGCGCGGCGTCACCATCTCGCCTTCTTTCACGAGGAACAACTGTCCGGGGCCGGAGATGACGGCCGTACGCATCGGCCCCTCGAGGCCGGCATCTTCGGCGACGCCCGAGAGCTTGAACGGCGGCGGCGGCAGCGGCGCGGGAGCGACGGCCGCTTCGGTCAGCGCGGCGTGCGAGGCGTTCACCGGCACCGGCTTCGGCTTCGGCGTACTGAACCGAAACAGATCGCGGGCGGGCTGTCGTGGCGCGGACGTTGGACGCAGACGTTCGTGCAGGCGCGCGACTTCCGTGGCGAGCTCGGCGCTGCGTGAATCGATCTGCGTGGGGCGCACACTTGCCGGCGGCGCCTGCGCGTCGCGGACGCCCGATGTGGCCGCGGCGGCGAGCCACGCGGCGAACGCGCCACCAACGACGGCGAACGTCGCTGTCCGCTTCAGGTTCATCTGGCTCCTCGGGATCGTAGCATGGTTGTGTTATTATTCGTCGTGCACCCTGCATCGACTGGTACCGCGGTCGATAAGTTCTCACCGCTTCACATCGTCGCCGTCATTCCCGCCCGATTCGCCTCTTCCAGACTTCCGGGCAAGCCGCTCGCGGAAATCGGCGGACGTCCGATGATCGAGCACGTGTACCGCCGCGTGTCGGCGTCGCCGATCGTGTCGCAGGTCATCGTCGCGACCGACGATTTGCGGATCGCCACGCGCGTACACGAATTCGGCGGCCTTGTGCGGCTGACGAAAGCGCACGAGACCGGTACCGATCGCCTCGCCGAGGTCGCCGCGACGCTCGACTGCGACGTCGTGGTCAACGTGCAGGGTGACGAGCCTCTCATCGATCCTGGCGCGATTGCCGAAGCGGTCGCACCGTTTGCGACCGATCCGTCCGTCATGGTCACCACGCTGTTCCGGCGCATCACGCAACCGGCCGAGTTGGCCAATCCGAATGTCGTCAAGGTGGTCGTCGACCGCGGCGGATTCGCGCTCTATTTTTCGCGGTCGCCGATTCCGCATCTGCGGGATCCGCGCGGCGGGTGGCCGCCGCTCTACAAACATGTCGGCCTGTACGCCTATCGGCGCAGCGCGCTGATGGTGCTCGCCTCTCTGGAACCGACGCCGCTCGAGCGGGCCGAATCGCTCGAGCAGCTTCGCGCGCTCGAGCACGGCATCCGCATCAAAGCGGTGGAGACGAAATACGATTCGTTCGGCGTCGATACGCCAGAGGATTTGGAACAAGTGCGCCGCCTGCTCGCGGCGCCGGCAGGCTCCGCCTGAGCGCCGACGGCCGATCACATACACGCCTATGACCACTACCGACGCACGCGAGACCAAATACATTTTCGTCACCGGCGGCGTCGTGTCGTCGCTCGGCAAAGGGCTCGCGGCCGCCTCGATCGGCTGCCTGCTCGAGGGCCACGGCTACAAGGTGGCGCTGCAGAAGTTCGACCCGTACATCAACGTCGACCCGGGCACGATGAGCCCGTACCAGCACGGCGAGGTCTTCGTCACCGACGACGGCGCCGAAACGGATCTGGACCTGGGCCACTACGAGCGCTTCACCAATGCGCTGGCGACCAAGAGCTCGAACTGGACGACCGGCAAAATCTACCAGTCGGTCATTCAGAAGGAACGGCGCGGCGATTATCTCGGCCGCACGGTGCAGGTCATTCCCCACATCACCAACGAGATCAAGGATGCGATTCGCGCCGTGGCGATCGGTGTGGACGTGGTCCTCGTCGAGATCGGCGGCACGGTCGGCGACATCGAAAGCCTGCCGTTTCTCGAAGCGATCCGCCAGCTCCGGCAGGACGTCGGCCGCGACAACTCGCTCTACATTCACCTGACGCTGGTGCCGTTCATCGGCGCCGCCGGCGAGCTGAAGACGAAGCCGACGCAGCACAGCGTCCGTGATCTCCGCTCCATCGGCATTCAGCCCGACATCCTGCTCTGCCGCACCGATCGGTATCTCGATCCCGACATCAAGCGCAAGATCGCGCTGTTCTGCGACGTCGCCGAAGAAGCGGTCATCACGGCGAAGGACGTCGCCTCGATTTACGAGGTGCCGCTCGCCTTCGGCGCCGAGGGGCTCGACACCATCGTCCTGAAGTACCTGCACCTGCCGCAGACCGAGCGGCGCATGGACGCGTGGGAAGAGCTGATCGCACGCATCAAGAATCCGATCGACGACATCACGATTCACGTCGTCGGCAAATACGTCGGCTACGAGGACTCATATAAGAGCCTGAACGAGGCGCTGTATCACGGCGGCTTTCCGCACGGCGTGAAGGTCAACATCCGGTGGATTGAGGCCGAGGCGCTCGAGGAACCGAACGGCGAATCGCTGCTCGACGGGGCGGACGGTATCCTGGTGCCGGGCGGCTTCGGCGATCGCGGCACGCGCGGCATGATGCGGGCGGCGCAGATCGCCCGCGAACGCGGCATTCCCTACTTCGGGATCTGCTACGGCTTTCAGTGGGCGACTGTCGAATACGCGCGCAACGTCGCCGGCTTGTCGGATGCCGACTCGACCGAGTGCAATCCCGACGCCTCCGCGAAGGTCATTTACAAGCTGCGCGACCTGCTCGGCATCGACGATCTTGGCGGGACGATGCGCCTGGGCACGTACGCATGTGAGCTCACGCCCGGCTCCCTCGCCTACAAGCTGTATGGCACGTCGATGATTTACGAACGACATCGACATCGCTACGAGTTCAATTGCCTTTACGAGCGGACGCTGACCGAACATGGCCTGCGCATCTCCGGCCGGTCGCCCGACGGCAAGTTCGTCGAGATCGCCGAGCTCCCACGGCACCCGTGGTACCTCGCGGTGCAGTTCCATCCCGAGTTCAAATCGAAGCCGACGCACCCGCATCCGCTGTTCGCGGGTTTCGTGCAGGCAAGCTACGCGCACAAAACCGCCCACTCGCCCCGCCGCACCGCGACGGAAACGCTGGCCTGACTGGACGGCCGGGACAGGCTGGACAGGCCATAGCGGAAAAGGGGCCGTACCCCTTTTCGCGGATGTGCCGCGGCGAAAAGGGGTACGGCCCCTTTTCCGCCCATCCTGCCCCTCCCGCCCAGTTGCCGCCCGATATAATGAACGGCGTGAACCCCGTCCAACTCGGCGCGATCACGATCGGAGACGGCCGTCCGTTCGTGCTCATCGCCGGTCCCTGCGTGATCGAGAGTGAGCCGCTCGCGACCGATCTCGCCGGCGAGATTGCCGCCATCGCTCGGCGCGTCGGTGTCCCGTACGTATTCAAGGCCTCGTACGACAAGGCCAACCGCACCTCCGGACGCTCCTTCCGCGGCCCAGGCCTGATCGAGGGTCTGCGGATTCTCGCGGCGATCAAGGCGCGACACGGCGTCCCGATTTTGACCGACATTCACGAACCGTCGCAGGCGCTGCCGGCCGCTGACGTCGCTGACGTTCTGCAGATTCCGGCGTACCTCTGCCGGCAGACCGATCTGCTCGCCGCCGCCGCCGCGACCGGCCGCATTGTCAACATCAAGAAGGGACAGTTTCTCGCGCCTGACGACGTGAAGCACGCGATCGCGAAGGTCGTCGAGGCGGGCAATCCGCGCGTCATCGTCACCGAGCGGGGCACCAGTTTCGGCTACCACAACCTCGTGGTCGACATGCGCGCGTTTCCGATGATGCGCGCGCAGGGCGTCCCCGTCGTGTTCGATGTGACGCACAGCCTGCAGCTGCCCGGCGGCGGCGACGGCGTCACGGCGGGACAGGCCGAGTACATCGAGCCGCTCGCCTCGGCGGGTGTGGCTGCGGGGGTGGACGGCGTCTTCCTGGAAGTTCACGAGGATCCCGCGCGGGCGAAGAGCGATGCGCAGAACGCGCTCCGCCTCGACCGGCTCGAGCCGCTGCTGCGCCGCCTGATCGCGATCGACGCCATCGTCAAGCATCCGCAACCCGCCGGGGCGCGCCGCGATGGTTGACCTGAGCCTCGCGCGCAGAGTGCTCGAAACAGAAGCGGCGGCGATCATGGCGCTCGTCGCGCGCCTCGACGACAAGTTCGAGCGCGCCGTAGATCTGCTGCACCAGTGCCGGGGCCGCGTCATCCTGACGGGCATGGGCAAGTCGGGCATCATCTGCCGGAAGATTGCGGCCACCCTCACGAGCACCGGAACCGCTGCCTTCTTTCTCCATCCCGCCGAGGCGATTCACGGCGATCTCGGCGTGATTCAAGGCGACGATGTCGTGGTGGCGCTGTCCTACAGCGGCGAGACGGACGAGATTCTTCGTCTGCTCGAAACGATCCGGCGGCTGGGCGCGAAGCTGGTGACGATCACCGGGACGCCACGCTCCACGCTGGCACAGGCCGCGGACGTCGCGCTCGATTGCAGCGTCGCCGAAGAAGCCTGCCCGATGAACCTCGTGCCGACGGCGAGCACGACGGCGGCGCTGGCGATCGGCGACGCGCTGGCGATGACGCTCCTGGTCGAGAAGGGCTTTCGACAGGAGGATTTTGCGAATCTGCATCCGGGCGGCAAGATCGGCAAGCGGCTCATGCGCGTCGAGAGCCTGATGCACGCAGGCAGGCAATGTCCGATCGTGCGCACCGACACGCGGATGCGCGACGTGATCTACGAGATGTCGAGTAAGAAGCTCGGCATGACGTGCGTGGTCGACGACGCCGAGACGCTGGTCGGCATCGTCACGGATGGCGACTTGCGCCGCCACATGGAGCGCGCGGCCGACATCCTCGATCGAAGTGCCGGCGAGGTGATGACCCGCGGACCGGTGTCCGTCCCGCCCTCGACCCTGGCCGCCCAAGCCTTGAACGTGATGGAACAACGCAAGATTACGTCGCTCGTCGTCGTGGACCAGGGACGAGTGGCCGGCGTCGTGCACCTGCACGATCTCTGGCGGACGGAGATGATCTAGTCATGGCCGGGGAGCACGAGGACGGGATTCGGGATTTGGGATTTGGGGTTCGCGCTCGGGAGAGCGACGATGTACGCGCGAGGGCCGCGCGGATTCGGGTGATCCTGCTCGACGTCGATGGTGTGCTCACTGACGGCAAAGTGCAGATTCACGGCGACGGGACCGAGAGCAAGAGCTTCGACATCAAAGACGGCATCGCGCTCGTGTGGGCGCAGCGGCTTGGGCTGACGGTCGGCATCCTGTCGGCGCGTGCCTCGGCCTCGACGACACAGCGTGCCGCGCAGCTTGGGATCACGCTCGTCTACCAGGGCGTCTCGAGCAAGATCGAGACGTACGATCAGATGGTCGGCGATCTCTGCGTGGATGACGAACAGATCACCTACATGGGCGACGACGTGGTGGACCTCGCGGTGCTCGAGCGCGTAGGCTTGTCGACAGCGCCAGCCGATGCCGTGGATGAGGTGCGATCGCGCGTCCACTGGGTGAGCCGGCGCCGGGGCGGCGACGGTGCGGTGCGCGAGCTGGTCGAGCTGATTCTCCGCGCGCAGGACCGTTGGGACGGCGTCGTCGCCTCGTATCTCGCCGCGCCTTCATCGATGGCTGACCAATGAGCTCGTATGCTCCGCTGCTCGCTGCCCTCGTTGCGCTCCTGGCCGGTCTCACGATCGGCAAGGCCTGGGAGCGGTACAAGCTGCGGGACGGCCGGTGGATCGATCGGCGCCGCGCCCGCGAGTCGCCGCACTACATTCTGGGTCTGAATTTTCTCGTCGCCAACCAGATCGATCTGGCGATCGAGGAGTTGAGCAAGGCCGCAAGCCTCGACGGCGACGCGCTCGAGGTGCACATGATCCTCGGCAACCTGTACCGCGAAAAAGGACAGGTCGGCAAGGCGATCACCGTGCACCAGACACTCCTGCAGCGTCCAAAGCTGAATCGGCTCGAGCACGCGTACGTGCTGCTCTGCCTGGGCCTCGACTACAAGCGCGGGGGCTTTGTCGACCGCGCGCTCGAGGCCTTCAACGAAGTGCTTCGCCTCGATCCGAAGAACGAGTACGCGCTGATCAATCTGCAGAAGCTGCACGAAGAGCAGCATCAGTGGACCGAAGCGTACGACACGCGGCAGCGCCTCTCGCTGCTCGCAGACGTCGGGGCCAGGCCGCAGAGCGAGGCGATTCTCGCGTTTCTCGAAAACGAGATCGGCCTGGAGGCGGTCCGCCGCAAGGATCACGCGGAGGCGATCCGGCGGTTTGAGGCCGCGATCGATCTCGATGCGCGGGCAGTACCGGCGTACCTCAATCTCGGCGACGTGCGCGTCGCGCAGGGCAACGAGAAGGACGCCGCGGCGATCTGGGAGAAGCTGATTGCGGTGGCCCCGGACCGCGCATACCTGGCCTTCGACCGCCTCGAGGCGCTGGCAATGCGCGTCGGATCGCCGGAGCGCTTCACGCGGCTGTGCCGTCGTCTCATCGACGACAACCCGCAGGACTGGCGCGCGCGCCTCGCGCTCTCGCGCACCCTCGCTGCCAGCGGCCACGCGCGCGACGCACTGGATCTGCTCTTCGCCGCCCTCGTCCAGAACCCACATGCGCTCAGCATCCACCAGGCGATCTGGCGGGCGCTCGCGCAACTGCGTCATCCGGCGTCGCTGGTCGATCGCTACAGCGAGCTCACGCAGCACGCGGTGTTCTATCTCGATCCCCACGTCTGCATGCGCTGCCGCTATCGCAGCACCGAGCTGCTCTGGCAGTGCCCGCACTGTCACGACTGGAACACGTTCGTCGAAGAGCGCATCGCCCCGGCGCAGGACAGCACCGAGGTCGAAGTCTAATTCTCAGTTTCCTGTCCTGGCCCGCTGGACTTCTTCGGCTGAATAGCGGTAAGCGCGAAACACACCGTTCTGCTGAAGTTTCGGCGCAAGCGTTGCGGGGCCGAAGTGGGGGTTCACGTACTCCCACACGACGTCGCCGTCGGTCGTCACCTCGAACATCCGGCCGAAGTTGCCTTCGTTGATGAGCGTGTTGCCGTTCGGCAGACGCTGGGCATTCGAGATTCGCGGGCTGAAGAAATTGAACGGACGCGGCTCCTGATACTTCCAGACGATCGACTGGCTGACGGGATCGACCTCGATTACGCGCGAGAACGGAAAGCTCTCGTCGAGCCGATGCGGGCCATTGTCGAAGAGCAAAATGTGGCCGTTCGGCAGAAGCGTCGGCCCGTGCTGTCCCGCGAGCGGCGGCGCGCCGAGCCGCCAGGCAATCGTGCCTGTCTTGCGGTCGATCCGCACGAGCGTCGAGATGTTGCGAAAGCTCACGAGCAGGTCGCCGTCCGGCTGCTCAAAGACCGCGTTCGCGTGCGTCCACTCGGTCCGATCGTCCTGGACCGCCGTCAGGCCGTCCCGCTCCGGATCGAGGTGTTCCCATGCGTGCCATTCCCAGACGACCGTACCGCCGGTCGTCATCTCCACCACCGAGTCGGACCACATCTTGCCCCCGGCGAGCTCGGTGCCCGGCCGGCCGCCGCGCACACTCTTCGCCACATCAGCGGGCAGCTCGGATCCGCAAAGCAGCACGATGTTGCCGTTCTTCAGCAGCCGACCGTCGTGGTGATGATCGGGGCGCTTGATTTCCCACAGCACCCGGCCGCTCCAGTCGACTTCCATCGCCACCCCGCCCATGAACGGCGACTGGCCAAGGAACGTCTCATTGCGAATCTGGCCGTTGTAAAAGAGCGTGCCGCGATCGGTCAGGTATCCGTACAGCCCCGGCGGATACGGCAGGTTCCACGTGTGCACGACCGTTCCCTTCAGATCCATCAGGTACACGCCGGTGCCGCCCGTCGGCGCGAAAAGCGTCAGACCGGGAGACGCGCGCGCCACGTCGAGGCCACGAAGTCCGACGCCGCGCCGCCGGATCGCGTTCTGATCGACGGCGTTGGTCTGCGCCAGCGATGGCGCCGGAAGCGACGCCAAGGCGCCGGCGCCGAGGCCAACGCCGATCGTCGAACCGAAGAAACGACGACGCGAGATCGTTTGCGATCGATCGTCAGCCATGCGGCCCTCCGGCGAGCTTCGCGTGCGCCTGCTCCACCTGCCGATCGGTGTCTTCGAACGATCCCTCGGTCGTGATCACGATGTCGGCGCGGGCGGCTTTTTCGGCAGCGGGCCATTGAGCGGCCAGCCGCTGCTGCGCCTGCTCGGGGCTCATGCCGCGCTCGACGAGCCTGGCGAGCTGCATCGCAGGCGGGCACACGGTGGCGATCACGGTGTCGAAGTCTCCCGAGCGGCCGGTCTCGTACAGCAGCGGGATGTCCACGACGCCCATCGGATAATGTCCCACCAACTCAAACGCGCGGAGGCCCACCGCAATCGCTCGATAAACCGCGGGATGGACGATCGCTTCGAGCTCCCGGCGCGCCGCCGGATCGGCGAACACCACCGGCCCGAGCTTCCGGCGATCCACAGCGCCGTCGGCGGCCAGCATCTCCGCGCCGAAGCGCGCGGCGATTTCAGCGGTCGCTTCCGTGCCAGCCGCAATCACGCCGTGCGCCAGGAGATCGGCGTCAAGGCACGGCACGCCGCGCTGACGAAACTGCTGGAGCACGTAGCTCTTTCCGGTGGCGATGCCGCCCGTCAGTGCGATTTTCAACATGATCGCAAACGCTGGTCGATCGGCCGGTCGGGCGGACACGCAGGTCCGTCCCTACAGCCGTCATCCCGCCCGTCCCGTCCTCTGTTCCGCGGCGCGCAGCGTATTTTTCAGCAGCAGCGCGATTGTGAGCGGGCCGACGCCACCAGGCACGGGCGACAGCGCGCCGGCGGTGGCTGCCACCTCCGGGTGAACGTCGCCGATCAGCACGCTGCCGCGGCGTTCGAACGTGTCGCGGCCCTTCGAGCCCGAGGCGAAGATGCGCTCGACAGCCGCGCGCTCGGTCAGCCGATTCATTCCGACGTCGATGACCGTCGCGCCCGGCTTGACGAACGCACGGGTGACGAATGCCGCCCGCCCGATCGCGGCCACCAGAATATCCGCCTCCGCCGCGATGCGCGGCAGATCGACCGTGCGGGAATGACAGATGGTGACCGTGGCATTGCGGTGCAGCAGGAGGATCGCCATCGGCTTGCCGACGATGTCGCTGCGCCCGATGACGACCGCGCGCGCGCCCGCCATGACGACACCCGATCGTTCGAGCAGTTCGATCACGCCCGACGGTGTGCAGGCGACGAGCGCGTCGCGCTTCTGTACCAGCCGCCCGACGTTGACCGGATGAAAGCCATCGACGTCCTTGGCCGGATCCACCGCGTCGAAGACTTGCCGTTCGGCATCCGGCCCCATCGCGGCCGGCAACGGCGACTGCACCAGGATCCCGTCGTGTGCCTCGCTCCGGTTCAGCCGATCGACGACGCGGAGCAGCTCCGCGAGCGATGCGGTGGCCGGCAGCCGTTCGAGATCCGTGCGCAGTCCCGTGTCCCCCGCCGACTTCAGCTTGCTGCGCACGTAGACGTCCGACGCGGGATCGTCGCCGACGAGCACGATGCCGAGGCCGGGCGGACGTCCCGCCCGAGCGGTGAACGCCTCCACGCGCGGCGTCAGTTCCTCGCGAATCTGTCGGGCGACGGCCGTGCCGTCGAGCACACGTGCGGCCATTACCTCTGCGCCTCCAGCTCGAGGCGCTTCAGCGAGTCCGGCCGACCCAGCACGACGAGCTTGTCCCCCGCCCGGATCGCGGTGTCCGGCTCGGGATTGAATTCCATCCGTAGATCCCGCCGCTGGATCCCGACAACGATCACGCCGAATCGCTGACGGAGGTTCGCGTCGAGGATCGACTGCGTCGCGAACGCCGAGCTCTCGGCGATCGTGATCTCCTCCATCGCCAGTTCGAGGTTCTCCGAGCTGGTCGCCAGCGCCATGAAATCGACGACGGCCGGACGCAGCGCGCTCTGCGCCATCTGAATCGCCCCGATCTGATAGGGCGAAATCACACGGTCGGCACCCGCGCGCTTCAGCTTCACCGTCGCGTCCTCGGTCTCCGCGCGTCCGACGATGTAGAGGTCCGGCCGCAGCACGCGGGCACTCAACACCGCATACACGTTCTCGGCGTCGGTGCCGACGGCCGCGATCAGCCCACGCGCGCGCTCGATGCCGACGCGTTTCAGCACCTCTTCACGGCTCGCATCCGCTTCAACAGCCAGTGCGCCATCGTCCATCGCCGTCTGCAGCCGCGTCGGATCGCGTTCGACGACAACGTACGGCACGTGCTGACGATGGAGCTGATTCGCCACGATGCTGCCGATTCGGCCGTAGCCGCAGACGATGAAGTGATCTTTCAGTTGGTCCAGCATGCGCGCGTATTTCCGCCGCTGCAATCGCTTCGGCAGGCCGCCTTCGACCACGAGAGTGGCCAGAAGCGTGAAAGTGTACAACGCCGACCCGACGCCGGCGCACAGGAGGGCGACCGTGAACACCTGACCATGCGGAGAGACCGGCGGCAAATCGACCGTCGTGATGCCGAGGATCGTGACGTAGAACGCGTGCCAGAACGACCAGCCCTCGATGACGTGATAGCCGAGCGTACCGCCCACGACGACCAAAAGCAGAAGGGCGACCGCGAAGCTCGGACCTTGCGGCCTGAGCCAGTGATCGCCCCTGTCTTTCTTGACGCGCTCGGCCATTCAGCCGAGTCTAGCGCACTGGCAACGGCGGTTGAGTCCACACCTTCGCGCTGAGCCAGCCTGCCCCCGCCGTGTGGCGGTCGAAGGACGAGCGCCGGACGCCGGGCATTACCGGCGCCGGGTGCCGCCGGCGGCCGCCAGCGCTTCGTCGCGTTTGCGCACTTCGCTGTGGCTGAACCCGTACGAGAAATAGAAGACGATGCCGATGGCCATCCAGATGATCAGCCGCAGCCACGTTTCCCACGGCAGTCCGGCCATCAGCCCGAGGCACACCAATACGGCCATGATCGGCACGAACGGCACCCAGGGCGTTCTGAACGGCCGCTCGAGCTCCGGACGCTGATAGCGCAGGAAGATCACGCCGAGCGAGACGATCACGAACGCCATGAGCGTGCCGATGCTGACCAGCTCGCCGAGCGCGCCGATCGGCGTGAAGCCGGAGGCAACCGCGACGACGACGCCGGTGATGATGCTCGTGATGTGCGGCGTGCGGAACTTCGGGTGAATCTTCTTCGCAAACGGCGGCAGCAGGCCGTCGTTCGCCATCGAGTAGAAGATGCGCGGCTGCGCCATCATCATCACGACCATCACCGAGCTGAGGCCCGCGATGGCGCCGAGCTCGACGAGCATCGTCATCATGTGAAGGAGGGCGCTGCCACCCGACGCGGCTTCCGCGGCGCGGACGGCGACGACCAGGGGCGCCGCCGAGCCGAGCATCTGCTTGTAGGGCACGAGGCCGACCGTGACGCCGGAGACGAGCACGTAGAGGATCGTGCAGACGACCAGCGATCCGAGGATGCCGATCGGCATGTCCTTCTGCGGGTTCTTCGCTTCCTGCGCCGCCACGGAAACGGCATCGAAGCCGATGTAGGCGAAGAAGATGACGCCGGCGCCGCGCAGCACGCCGCTCCATCCGTACTCGCCGAAGACACCGGCGTTGGGTGGCACGAACGGGTGCCAGTTCGCCACATTGACGAATGCCGCGCCGCCGAGGATCACGATCAGCACGACGGCGACCTTGATGATCACGATCACCGAATTGACGTTCGCCGATTCCTTGACGCCGATCACGATCAGGATCGTGACGGCGATGGTGATGAGGACGGCCGGCAGGTTGATGATCGCGTCGGGGCTGCAGCCAGCGGCGGCGATCAGCGTGCAGGGCGCCGCGGCGAGCGACTTCGGAAAGCCGATGCCGACAAAATCGGTCAGGAAGGCGTTCAGATGTCCCGACCAGCCGACGGCGACGGTGGCCGCACCCAGTGCATATTCGAGAATCAGGTCCCAGCCGATGATCCACGCCACGAACTCGCCGAGCGTCGCGTACCCGTAGGTGTACGCCGATCCGGCGATGGGCACGGTCGAAGCGAATTCCGAGTAGCACAGGCCGGCGAGCCCGGAGGCGATGCCAGCGAGGACCATCGAGAGCACGATCGCGGGACCGGCGTATTGCGCGGCGGCCTGGCCCGTCAGCACGAAGATCCCGGTGCCGATGATGGCGCCGATGCCCAGCGTGATCAGGTTGACCGGACCGAGCACGCGTTTGAGCGAGTGCTCACCGGTGTCGGCCGCTTCCGCCTTCAGTTGCTCGATCGATTTCGTCGCGAAAATCGACATTCAGGATTTCCTCAGTTTAAGGGGCCGACGCGGGGAATTATACATGCCTTCAGATGGTCCTAGCGCGAGGGCTTAGCCGAGCGTCACGCGGTGCGGTCGTAGCGCGAAGGCTTCAGCCGAGCGTCAGGCGTCTCGGTGCGGTCGTAGCGCGAAGGCTTCAGCCGAGCGTCAGGCGTCTCGGTGCGGTCGTAGCGCGAAGGCTTCAGCCGAGCGTCAGGCGTCTCGGCGCCGGTGGCGCTCGGCTCAAGCCTTCGCGCTACACCTGCAGTCGTTCGAGGAACTCGCGGACGCGCGCTTCGGGGTCACCGGTGCTGAGCAGATCGCTGATCACCGCCACTGACGTCGCGCCGGCGGCGATGACGCTCGCGGCAGTGTCGAGCGTGATTCCGCCGATGGCGACCAGCGTCAAACCGCGGTCGCCGGTGGTGCCCGCCGCGCCGCGGACGCCCTCGAGCCCGATCGCGTCGTAGCCGGTCGCCTTCGTGCCGGTAGCGAACACGGGACCAACCGCGACGTAGCTCACGGGCGCGTCGCAGGCATCGATCAGCTGCGCCGGCGTATGCGTCGACAGGCCCACGATCGCGCGATCGCCCACGATACGGCGCACGAGGGCGGGCGCGAGGTCGTCCTGTCCGACATGTACGCCGTCGGCGCCAGCCAACGCCGCGATGTCCGCGCGGTCGTTCACGATCACCACGCCGTCGGCGCGGTGTGCGAGCGCGACGATTGTCGACGCGACGTCAAGAAAAGCGGCGCCGGAGGCGCGCTTCGCACGCACCTGCAACAGACGCGCACCGCCGTCCAGGAAGGCTTTGGCGAGATCGACGATCGGCCACCCCGCCCTCGCCGCGGCCTCCTCGTCGAGGATCGCCTGGAGAACCGGGATTCGGGATTCGGGATTTGGGATTAGCACGCGGGACTTGGGATTTGCAACCTGGGATTCGGGCCAATCACCACTGACAAATCACGACTGACGAATCCCAAATCCCAAATCCCAAATCCCAAATCCCGAGTGAGTCGGCGCTCAGACCGCTTCCGCAAGCCGACTATTAGAAGGGGGCCGCGACAGGAACCGATCCATGAAGGCAGTGCTCAGCTTGCCGGCGATGAAGTCGCCGTCCACCAGGATACGCAGGTGCATCGGGATATTCGTCTTGATGCCTTCGATCACCGTCATCTCGAGCGTGCGCTTCATGCGCGCGATCGCTTCCTGCCGATCGCGTCCGTGCACGATGATTTTCGCGATCATCGAATCGTAGTACGGCGAGATCGTGCAGTCGGAGTGGGCGAAGGTCTCGACGCGGACGCCCGGGCCGCCCGGCACGCTGAACACGTGAATCAGGCCGGGGGACGGCACGAACGTGTCGGGATCCTCCGCGTTGATGCGGCATTCGATCGAGTGGCCGGTGAAGGTGATCTCGCTCTGCTTGTACGACATCCGCTCGCCCGCCGCGATGCGAATCTGTTCCTTGACGATGTCGACGCCGGTGACCATCTCGGTGACCGGGTGCTCCACTTGCAACCGCGTGTTCGCTTCCATGAAATAGAAGCGGCCGTCGGGATCCATCAGGAACTCGAACGTGCCGGCGTTCGTGTACTGCACCGCTTTGGCGGCGTCGATGACGATGCCGCCCATCCTGCGGCGCATCTTCTCGCTCAGCGCCGGCGACGGCGACTCCTCAATCAGCTTCTGGTGCCGGCGCTGAATCGAGCATTCGCGCTCGCCGAGGTGGATCACGCTGCCGTGGTGATCGCCGAGAATCTGGAACTCGACGTGCCGCGGCGACTCGACGTACTTTTCGATGTAGACGTCGCCGACGCCGAAGGCCGCTTCCGCCTCGCGCTGCGCCGTCTTCACCGCGTGCGACAGCTCGCCCGCCGCCCGGACCACGCGCATCCCGCGCCCACCGCCGCCCGCGGTCGCCTTCACGATCACCGGGAAGCCGATGTCCTTCGCGAGCTTCAGCGCCTTGTCTTCGTTGTCGATCGGGCCGTCGCTGCCCGGCAGAATCGGCACGCCCGCTTTCTTCATCACCCGCCGCGCGCGCGCCTTGTCGCCCATCAGCCGGATCACCTGCGGGTCGGGGCCGATGAACCGGATGTGGCAGGCCTCGCACACCTCCGCCAGGTAGGCGCTCTCGGAGAGAAAGCCGTAGCCGGGATGGATCGCGTCGGCGCCGGTGATCTCCGCGGCGCTGATGACGGCCGGCACGTTCAGATAGCTGTCGGCGCTGCGCGCCGGACCGATGCAGACGTCCTCGTCGGCGAAGCGAACGTGCAGCGAGTTCTCGTCGGCCTCGGAGTACACCGCCACCGTTTTGATGCCCAGCTCCCGGCACGCGAAGATCACGCGGAGGGCGACTTCGCCACGGTTGGCGATTAAAATTTTTTTGAACATACGGCTCGTTCGGCTGCAGGGGCCGACCTGCGTGTCGGCCCGGCTAGGCGCGCAGATCCGCCGCGGGCGGACACATCGGTCCGCCCCTACTTCGTCTTTATCGCAAACAGCCGCTCGCCGTACTGCACCGGCTGGCCGTTCTCGACGTACACGTTGACGACCTCGCCGTCGTACTCCGAATCGATCTCGTTCATCAGCTTCATCGCTTCGATGATGCAGAGCACCTGCCCCTTCTTCACCGTCGCGCCAATCTCGACGAAGTCGGATGCGCCCGGCTCGGGCGCGCGATAGAACGTGCCCACAATCGGCGATTTGACGACGGCGAGCTCGATGTCCACCTCCGCCGCTTCCGCCGACGGAGGCGCCGTCGCAGCAGACGCCGGGAGCGGTGTGCCGGCTGCCGCCACCGGTGGTGCCATCGGCGGCGCGGCGCCCGCCAGCGGCACCGCCGCCATCGCGCCGGTCACGGCGTCCTTGCGTATCTTGAGGCGCAAGCCCTCGTGTTCGATTTCGAACTCCGACAGCTCATGCTCGCGCACGAGGTCGAGAATCTGCTTCAGTTGGTCGAGGTCCATCGGTATGTGATCGTAACGGGATTCGGGGTTCGGGATTTGGGATTCGCCATTGGCGATTTGGGACGTTCTCAAACCTCGAGAAGCTCAGTTGTGACGTCTGTCAGCACCTCGACACCCTCGTTCGTGATCAGCACATCGTCCTCGATCCGCACGCCGCCCCATCCTGGCAGATAGGCGCCCGGCTCGATTGTAAAGACCATTCCGGGCTCCACCCGCTCGTCGCGGCTGTCCACCTCTGGCCGGCGCCGGGTAATCCGCGGATCCTCGTGCACCTCCAGCCCCAGGCCGTGCCCGGTGCCGTGGCCGAAGGCCTCGGCCAGTCCGTAGCGCGCCAGCGTGTCGCGCGCTGCCGCGTCGATGTCGAATCGCGACGCCGCCGGCACCGCCGCGGCAATCGCGTGATTGCGCGCGTCGAGTACCGCCGCGTAGACCTCGCGCGCCCGCCCGGTTGTCGGACCCACCGATACCGTTCGGGTAAGGTCGACGCAGTATGAGGCGTAAACCCCGCCGAAGTCCAGCACCACGAGGTCGCCTTCGCTCAATGTTCGCTCGCCGGGATGCGCGTGCGGGAGCGCCGCGTTCGGCCCGCTGGCCACAATCGTATCAAACGCTGAGCGTTCAAAACCGGCTTGCCGGATGCGCCAGTCGATGTCTAGAGCGATTTCTCGTTCGCTGCGCCCCCTGCGGACGGAGCTCAGAACGCCGCGTGCGACATCGGACAGCATACGCGCCGCCTCACGGAGCGTGGCAATCTCCCCCGCATCTTTCCGTGCTCGTTCGCGTTCGATGATCCCTTCTGTGAGATCCAACGGGCGCGGCGTCCCGCTGGCCGGCGCCAGTGTCTTCAGAAGCCAGTCGTAGCGATTCACCGTAAGGTGCGCCGACTCGACACCGATTCGACCCGACAGCGAATCGAGGAGCGCGGCCAGCGCGGCGTCGTACGAGCCTTGAACGACGACCAGCTCCAGGCCCGGGCATTCCGTGGCCGTGCCCTGCGCCTCGGTCACGACCGTGACGTAGCGGAAATCGGTGATGAAGTGGAGCCGCTCGCGCGTCAGCACGACGATCGCCGAGCTGCCGGTGAAGTTGGTGAGATACAGGATGTTGGGCAGCGACGTCACGACGAGCGCGTCGAGTCCTCGATCCACCATCGCCGAGCGGACGGCGTGGTGTCTGCGGCTAAGCGCCGTGCTGCTCGCGTGTGACATGAATGGCCTCGAGCCACTGCTCGAGGGCGGCGATCACGCGCATCTCGCGCGGGCTGGGCGTTGGTTCGATCGGCGAGGCCGCCGGCATGTCGCGCGATTCATGCGGCGGCGCGCCCCACTCGGCCAGCGCCGGCTCGATCGGTTCGACCGACTCGACGACGGCCAAGTCAATCGGCTCGACGGCCGGCGGCTCGATCCATTCGACGGGCGCAGACTCGACGACCGGCGGCGCCATCGGTTCTGGCGCGACAGCAGGCGGCACCGGCAATGACAATGTCGCGAAAAAATCCGACGCGAAGGCGTCGCCGGCCACCGGCGCGGCCTCCGACAGCGACGCGGGAACATCGGGCGGCGCCGGCGATGCGGCGACGGGTGTATCGGGCGAAGCCGGCGTCGCGAAAAAATCCGACGCGAAGGCGTCCGCCGTCACCGGCGCGGCCTCCGACAGCGACGCGGGAACATCGGGCGGCGCCGGCGATGCGGCGACGGGTGTATCGGGCGAAGCCGGCGTTGCGAAAAAATCCGACGCGAAGGCGTCCGCCGTCACCGGCGCGGCCTCCGACAGCGACGCGGGAGTATCGGGCGGCGCCGGCGATGCGGCGACGGGTGTATCGGGCGAAGCCGGCGTTGCGAAAAAATCCGACGCGAAGGCGTCCGCCGCCACCGGCTCGGCCTCCGACAGCGACGCGGGAACATCGGGCGGCGCCGGCGATACGGCGACTGGTACATCCGGCAAAGCCGGCGTCGCGAAAAAATCCGACGCGAAGACGTCCGCGGCCACCGGCTCAGCCTCCGACAGCGACGCGGGAACATCGGGCGGCGCCGACGATACGGCGACTGGTATATCCGGTAAAGCCGGCGTCGCGAAAAAATCGGATGCGGGCGCGACGACCGTCGCCGGAGGCGGACGATGGAGCGACAGCTCGCGCGCGACCTGCTCGAACGTCAGGCCGTCGGCCGATGCCGGCGGCTTCGGCGGCTCGACCTTCTTCGACAGGTCCTTGACGGTTTCCTGCAGATCGGGATCGTTCTTCGCGAGCGTGAGCGCCGATCGGTAGTGCGACAGTGCTGCGGGCAGGTTGCCCTTGCGATGGCTGATCTCGGCGAGGCCACGAATCGCGGCGAGATTCTCCGGCGCGCTGGCGAGCACGTGCTCCAGCTCCGCCTGCGCATCGTCCAGCAGATTGAGCTCGACGAGGGCGCGTCCGAGCGTGACACGCGCGGAAAGATAACCGGGGTGAATGGCCAGCCCGGCGCGGCAGGTTTCGATCGACTCCTCGAACTGCGCCGCACGGCGGAGCTCTTCGGCGAGCTGGGCAAACGCAATCGACGCCGGATCCTTCTGGACCCGGCGTCGAAGATCTTCGATCCGAGAGCTGTCAGCCATTCATGTCAGCGGTGGCGCGCGCTCTAATGTACAACAGCTGCGGCTTTCGCTGGTGTCGTAGTCGTAGCAGGAGGCGTGACAGTCACGGTGACCGGTTTAGCCGACGTCGACGTCTGGCCCAGGTCATCCGTGACAGTCAACACGACCAAGAACGTCGCAGTGCTGTCCACGGAAAACAGATGCGGCACGCTGGGACCGGTCGTCGGTGGCCTCCCATCAAGAAAATCCCAACTTTCGCTGCGAATAACACGCGGCGCTACGACCGTACTGGTGTCGGCGAAGAACACCGTTACGCTGCCCGGCCCGGGCAAGGGCGGCGGTGGTGTGAATGTGAAGTCCGCCTTCGGCGGCGGCGACCGTAACACCTGTGCGCTCTCCGTCGCGGAAGCTGCCGCCCCGCTGCTGTTGGTGACGACGAGCAAAGCGCTCAACGTGCCGATCGAGGCGTCCGAAAGCTGCCTGACGACGATTGGCCCCGATGCTGTCGTTCCGTCGCTGAAGGAAAACTGGAAGCTCGCGACCGGGATCGGGCACCCGCCGCTCGCTGAGAGCGCGACCCCACAACTGCCGGTGGCATTGAACGTGACCGTACCACCACTGGGCTTCTGGCTCAGGTCCACAGGATTCGGACTGATCGTGAAGCTCGCAAACGGCGTGTTCGAGGCCGACGTCGAGAACCCGGATGGCCCCGTGAGCGGTGGAGCATCTTCCTTGTGCGTGCACGCCGCTGAGGCGGCGAGCGCCGCCGCCAGCGCCGCGATGAGTGTGAAACCCTTAGTCATTGGTCTCGCTATCCCCGAAAGCTGCCGAAGTCAATCTGAATGGTCCCCGTCACGCTGATGGCGTTGCCCGCACGATCCGTCCCATAGAACGTCACGTCCGCGAGTGTCGTGATGACCGCGTTGTTCGTCAAAAGCTGCACCAGCGGCGATTCCTGTTTGGCGACCACTCGCACGAGCTCGAAGCCGACCGTCGTCGAGGCCGTGCCGGCGATCGTCACTGTGACGGCGCCGTCGAAGGCGAACGGTACGTCCACGCCCGGCGTGTTGTGGCCGTCGGCGCGGCGATACGAGACGTGGTAGCGGGTAATCGTTACATCGTTGTTCGAGGTCGGCCCGGTCGGGTTCGTAATGTCCTTGGGGACAATGTGCATGACCGCCTGGCCGACGTCGTTGAAGAAGGTGGAACAAGGGCTCGTCGCCGTGCAGAGCCCCCCGGTCGTCACATCGCTCTGGATGTCGGAGATCAGGATGCTGCCGAAGATCGTTGGCGCATTGCCCGGCGCCCCCTGCAGCGAGTCGAGGCTGAGGAACACAGGGGACTGCCCGTTGCGGGCGTTGCCGCACGACACCGTGGCCGCCGCCAGCGCCGCGAGACAGAAGACTCGAGTGATGTAACGCATGGACATGATTCCCGGCCCGCTCATCATTTGATGATCCGCGGCGTGATGAAGATCAACAGCTCGGTGTTCTGGTCGCTCACCGCATCGCGCTTGAACAGCCATTTCAGCAGCGGCAGGCTGCCGAGCCCCGGCGTCCGATCGGTGTTGTTCGTCGTGGTGCTCGTGTAAATCCCGCCGATCACGGTCGTCATGCCGTCGCTGACCAGCACCGTCGTGTTGGCGCGCTGCGTGTTGATCGGGGGGATGTTGTTGACGCTGCGGCTGAAGTCGGGCGTCGCGTTCTCGACCGAGATCTGCATGATGACGGTGTTGGCGGACGTGATCTGCGGCGTCACTTTCAGCGTCAGCGCGGCGTCCTTGAACTGCACCGTCACGGTGTTGTTGGCGACGGTCTGAATCGGAATCTGGACGCCCTGCGTCATTTCCGCCGCGACGTTGTTCAGCGTGGACACCTTCGGCGTCGAGAGCAGCCGGCCGTTGCCACTCGATTCCAGCGCACTCAGCGCCGCATCGAGGTTGAAGGCGCCGTTGATCGATCCGAGCGCCAGCCCGATCGCACTCGGCGCGCCGGGGACGGCGAAGTTCGCCACCGTCCCGGCCGGCGGCGCGCTCGTCCCGCCGCCTGCCTGGCCGCCGAGGCTGCCGTTGTTCGGGAACGCGAGCCCGGTCGTGTTGCCCAGCGTCGGGTCCACCTTGCCGTTGAATCCCCACTGCACGCCCAGCTGTCGCGCGTAGGTCTTGTTCGTCTGCACGATGCGCGCTTCGATCTCCACTTGCGGCTGCGGCTTGTCGAGCGTCGCGATCAGATCGTTCGCCGTCTGAAGCCGCTCCTGCAGGTCGCTGATGATGAGCGTGTTCGTGCGCGGATCCACCTGCACCGTGCCGCGCGGCGACAGCGCGCTCCTCGTCAGCAAATCCCGGAGCTCTTCGGCCTTGGCGTAGCTGAGTGTCTTGGTCAACACGACGAGATCGCCCGCCAGCGCCTGCGCTTGTGCGGCGTCGGTGCGGCCCTTGTCCTCGGCGGTGAAGACTTCGCGCGGCGCGATGCGGACGATCGTGCCGTCGACGCGATATTCCAGCCCGTTGGCCCGCAGGATGATGTCGAGCGCCTGATCCCAGGGCACATCACGCAGCGCCACGTCGACGGTGCCGTTCACTTTCGGATCGATCACCATGTTGAGGCCGCTGATCTCGGCAAACGTGCGGAGGACCGCGCGCAGGTCGGCGCCCTGGAAATCAAGACTGACCGGATTCCCCGAGTACTGGTGCCCTCTGGGCGGCACCGCGATGGCGCCTGTTTGCGCGGGCATCGAGGGTGCCGATGCCGCGTGCGCCGGCGCCGGGGCCGGCGGTTGAACGGGTTCGTGTGCGGCTGGCGCACGCGGCGATTCCGCGGGGCGCATCACGGCGGCGGCTGTCGGCGAAGGCGTCGTCGCCGCTTGCTTGTCGAGCCCGAGCGCGGTAATCGGATCGACCGCCGTCGTTCCACGCTCCAGTGCGAGCATCGCGTCGGGCGCGGTGCGCGACAGGGGTGGCAGGACGAATGGCCCGGCATTCGCCGCGGCCTTGTCGAAATCGACGACAACGGTGTTGCGCTCGCTGCGGACGCGATGCGCCACCGGTTGCAGGAGCGTGATGCGAACCTTCGGCCCCGAAGCGGTGGCGGCGTCCGGCGGTTCGACGGCCACGGAGGCAATCGGGCTCCCACCGCCGGCTTTCACCGACTTCGCCACACCTGCGGCGTCCACGTTCCGGAACTCGACGAGCACCGTCAGCGGATCGGGCCGCGTGGCCACGTAGGCCACGGGCTCGGTCGCTTCGATCACGAGCGACGCGCTCTTGCCGTGCAGGCGCGACGTGATGGTGGTCAACCGCGCAGCGGTTGTCGCGCCCGCTTCCGGGCCGGACGCGTTGGCGAACGTGCCGGCCAGTCCGATGGCGAAGAACAGGGCAACAGCCCTTGTCACAGTCACTCCTTGGCGCCCTCGATCGATCGCAACATCTTGCGAACCTCCCGCTGCTTGACGAGCGACAGCGGATCGTTGACTTCTTGAAGGACGATCAATCCCTGCGGCGTGATGCTCTTGATCGTGCCGTCGAGGAACTTGTCGCCCTGGTGCACGACGTATGTCTTGGTGTCCGGACCCTGAATCATCGCGATGAGCGCGCCGCGGCTCTGCAGCACGCCGCGCACGGAGATCTCGGCGACGCTCATGCTGGCCGGGCCGTCTCCACTCCTCGCCGCCCGCGCTTCCCCGCCGGTCCCGAGCAGATTGAGAAACGGATCGCGGCGGCCCGCCGGGTCGTAGCTGTAGGCTTCCGCCGGCGGCTCCGGCGCGGCCGGCGGCTTGGCCTGCGCGGCGCCAGGCGCGGCCGTCTGCGCGGTCGCCGCTGCCGGCGGCGCCGCCTGCGCGTGCGCGGACGCAACGAACCCGCCGACGGCAAGAACAGCGGTGAGGATCGTGCGCATGATCAATTGCCCTTCGCCGCCGGAGCGGCTGCGGGCTTGGCGCCCGGCTTGGGCGGCAGCGGTTTGTCCAGCAGCACGAAGGTCGTCGCGACGCACGCCGCCGTCATCGTGGAGTTCGGCTGCGGCTTCTCCTTGCCCTTGACGTCGACGCCGCTGATGTTCACGATCCGCGTGAAGCGGCCGACGCGATCGAAGAAAATCGCCAGGTTGTGGTACGTGCCGTCGAGCTCGAGGCTGATCGGCCACTCGGCATGAAGCTGCTTGGTGACCGTCGGCGCCGGCTTGAACGATTTGATCGTCAGGTTCGACTGGGTGGCGACAGTCTGCATGCGCCGCAGCAGATCGGCCGCGTCCTTCTCTTCAGGCAGCACCGCCTTCAGATTGTCCAGGCGCGCTTCGAGCTCGGCGACCTGACTCCGAAACTGCGGCAGCTTGCCCGCCGTCGCCTGCCCCTTGCTGATGTCGCCCTGCAGCAATTTGAGCTGGTGCTCGCGCGTTTCCAGCTCGATGCGCGCCGGCGCTTCGTAGTAGTAATAAAATGCGCCCGCGCCGCCGATGGCGAGCGCGACGAACGCGCCCACCTGTGCATACCACGGCAATTTTGTAAGACTGATTTCCATCTGGCGTTTGCTACCCAGCCGTATCGGGGTATTCCACCCGCGGCTTTACGGTGTGATCTATCCGCCCACTTTCGGCGCCGCGGGCGCCGGCTTCGGCTTGGCCGTATCGGGCCGCTGAAACAACGCGCGAATCTGAAACCGAATCAGCTCGCCCGGTGGCTGCGGAATCGATTCGGTGGTCGTGCTCACGATCTCGATTGATCGCTTGAAATAGCCCGACGCCTCGAGGTTCATGACGAAGTCCGACAGGCTCGTCAGCGTCGTGCTGCGCCCGTCGATGAGCACCTCGTCGTCGATCTTCGGGTTCTGCTTGACTTCGGTGAGCCAGAGCATGCTGGGCAGCGCACGGCTGATCTGATCGAGCATGTGCACCGGACCCGTCTGGCCCTTCCGCAGCTGCTCGATGAGCGCCACCCGCTGCTGGAGCTGCGCCTTCCGCTGCTCGAACTCCTGGACCTGCTGAATCACGGAGTGCAGCCGCGCCGTTTCCTGCTGCGCCGCCGTAATCTCGGCGTCGAGCCGGACCGAGTCGCGGTTCAGCGACCAGTAGCGCCAGCCGACGAACGCGACCGTCAGGACGAGAATGAGGCTGCAGGCGGCCGTCATCTTCTGGCCGCTTTGCAGCGGCTTCTTCTTTTTGACCGCTGCGCGGTCCGCCGAGAGGAGGTTGATCCGGATCATCGATCGCCCACCCTTCGCAGCGCGAGGCCGACCGCGACGGCGGCCGTCGGCACGAGCCCCTCCGCGTCTCCCACACCCAGCTTGGCCGGCTCGAACGTAATCGTGCGGAACGGATCGAATGGCTCGACCGGCGCACCGAACCGTTCGGCGAGCGCTTCAGCAAACCCGTCCACCCGCGACGCGCCGCCGCTGATGAGAATGCGATCGATCCGGTCTGACGACGCGGTGGCCTTGAAGAAATCGAAGGTCTTCTGAATCTCGAGCAGGACGTTCTCCGTCATCGCGTGAAGCACCGGCTTCACGTCCTCGTAGCTCGTGCCGTTGACCGGCTCCCCCTTCTTCAACTGCTCGGCGCTGTCGAACGGGAGATTCATCTCCTTCTGGACCGCCTCGGTGTAGGCGTTGCCGCCCAGCGCGACGTCGCGTGTGAAGACCGACTGAGTGCCGCTGACGATGTTGATGTTGATCGCGCTCGCGCCGGCGTTCAGCAGCACGACCACCGCCTGCGGGTCGACGCCGTAGTTCGTTTCGAACGCGTTCTGCAGGGCGAAGGCGTCCACATCCACGACCACCGCCGTGCGCCCGGCTTGCGAGATCACGCCGGTGTAGTCGGCGATCTTTTCCTTCTTTGCGGCGACGAGCAGCACGTCCATCGTCCCCTTCGAATCGGGGCCGGTGCCGGCGTCGAGGATCTGGTAATCGAGATTCACGTCCTGGATGTCGAACGGGATGTACTGCTCCGCTTCCCAGTGGATCGACTCGGCGAGCTCTGCCTCGGTCATCACCGGCAGGCTGATCTTCTTGACGATGACGGCGTTGCCCGACAGCGAGGCGGCGACCTCTTTCGCTTTGAACGCCTTGTTCTCGAAGAGCCGGCGGATGGCGTCCGCCACGGCGGCGCCATCGATGATCGCGCCGTCGACAATGCTGTCGGGCGGAATCGGCTCGCTGGCAAACGCCGTCACTCTGTACTTCTTGCCTGCCGCCTTCAGCTCGACGCCCTTGACGGCGCTGGAGCCGATGTCGAGACCCACGACGGCTTTCGCTTTGCCGAGACCAAACACGTGATATGTCCTGGAGAAAGAGGCTTGCGCCTACGCATTACGACTGCGGTCACAGCTGGACCGCAAAGCGAGTACCACACGACGTTGCCCACGAGCGCGGCGAATTTCGGCGTGAAACAGCGAAAACTGCGACCCCAGTGGGTCGTTCAGACCCGCCGTCGATCACGGTTCCGTCAGTCGATCACAATTCCGTGCGCCGCCCACACGAACAACGTCGCTGGTCCTTATCGGCGCAATGCGCCTAGGGCATGATGTGTTCGGGGGCATGATGTGCGGCAGACGCGTTGGCTGTACGCGCGCCTTGACACTCCCCAGAAACACACGTATGATTTGGGTTTACCGTCGCCTGGATTGACCAGGCCGTCCGGGCGAAGCCCGGGCACCAATCCCCTTACATCGGTTTGGCGCGGGCGCATGTCCGCGGGTAAACAGGAAAAGGCGTTTTCAGGGATGTCTACGTTCATGGCCAGCGCGCAACAGGCCGCCGAGAGCAGCCACTGGCACATCATCGACGCCGAGGGCCAGGCGCTCGGACGTATTGCGACCCGTGCGGCGCGGCTGCTGCAGGGCAAGCACAAGGCGATCTATACCCCGTTCATCGACACGGGCGATCACGTGGTGATTGTCAATGCGTCGAAGGTCCGGCTGACGGGGCGCAAGGAAGATCAGAAGATCTACCGTCAGCACAGCGGCTACGAAGGCGGGCTGCGCGAAGAGCGCGCGCGGCTGGTGCGGGCGCGCAAGCCGCACAAGCTGGTGGAAGATGCCGTGCACGGGATGCTGCCGAAGACGAAGCTCGGCGCCGCCATGTACCGCAAGCTGAAAGTGTACGCCGGTCCGGATCACCCGCACACGGCGCAGAAACCATCCAAGTTCGAGGTCGCGTAACGTGGCAGCAGTTCAGTACTACGCAACCGGGCGCCGCAAGACATCGACCGCCCGCGTGTTTCTCCGTCCCGGCACCGGGGCCATCAGCGTGAACCGCCGGGCGTTCGAGGCGTTCTTCACGACCGAAGCGCTCCGCACGCAGATCAAACAGCCGCTGATGCTCACCGAAACCGCCGACAAGTTCGACATCCTCGCCACCGTCGCCGGCGGCGGCGTGTCGGGCCAGGCGGGCGCCGTGCGGCTCGGCATCGCGCGCGCGCTGGTGGAATACAACCTCGAGCTGCGCAAGCGGCTCAAGAGCGAAGGGCTGCTGACGCGCGACGCGCGCGCCAAGGAACGCAAGAAGTACGGCATGGCGGGAGCGCGCAAACGCTTCCAGTTCAGTAAACGTTAGTCAACCGGTAGGGTCCGGCACGAGCCCGGACCTCGAGTGGAGGAAGTTTGGCCGCGATCGCGATGAAGGATCTGCTGGAGGCGGGGGTGCACTTCGGCCACCAGACGAAGCGCTGGAATCCGAAGATGAAGGAGTACATCTTCGGCGAACGGAATGGCATCTACATCATCGATCTGGGCAAGACGGTGAAGCTGTTCCGCGATGCCGAGGAGTTCATCACCCGACTCGCTGCCGAAGGACGCACGATCCTCTTCGTCGGCACGAAGCGACAGGCGCAGGACGTGATCGCTGAAGAAGCGGCGCGCTGCGGCATGTATCACGTGAACGAGCGCTGGCTCGGCGGGCTGCTGACGAACTTCGCGACCATTCAACGCAGCCTCGGCCGGCTGCGCGACCTCGAAGCGATGGCGACCGACGGCCGCTTCGACACGTTGTCGAAGAAGGAAATCGCCCGCAACGAGAAAGAGCGTAAGAAGCTGGCGAAGAACCTCGACGGCATCCGGGGCATGGCCCGCCTGCCCGACGCCGTCTTCATCGTCGACACCAAGAAGGAACAGATTGCCGTCGACGAAGCGCGCAAGCTGAAGATTCCGGTGATCGGGGTGGTCGACACGAACTGCGATCCGGACGAAGTGGACTACGTCATTCCGGGCAACGACGATGCCCTGCGGTCGATCCGGCTGTTCGCGTCGCGGATTGCCGACGCCGTGATCTCGGGCCGCGACATGAAGCAGTCGGTCGATGCGGAATCGGCTCGCGACGGCGGCGACGAGGGCGGCGACAACGGATCGCGTTCGGTGCGTCCGGCGCGCCGTGCCCGCGAGGCGGCTCCGGCGTCAGCCTAACGCATCCAGCCGCTGGACGGAGCGCGAAGGCTTCACCGAGCCCTGGACGTAGCGCGAAGGCTTCCACCTCCGCCAAGGCTCCGGCGGACAGGTCAGCCGAGCGTCCTCATTCGACCTTATCGTGACGCCGGCCTCATCACAGGGGCCGGCGTTTTTTTTGGTACCGGACAGACACACGGGTACGATTTCGGCTGTGGGGCTATAGGCAGCGATCGGCTTTCAAACAACGTAGGGGCCGACTGGCGTGGCGGCCCAACAACGTCGGAGTTGAGGATGGCAGTGATGATTACGGCGGATCAAGTGAAGAAGCTGCGCGACCAGACGGGCGCGGGCATGATGGAATGCAAAGGCGCGCTGACGGAGGCGAACGGCGACTTCGACGAGGCGAACACGATTCTGCGCAAGCGCGGGCTGGCGAGCGCGTCGAAGAAGGCGGGCCGCGCCACCAGCGAAGGGCTGATCGGCAACCGCCTGTCGGCGGATCGTTCGAGCGGCACGATCGTCGAGGTCAACTGCGAATCCGATTTCGTGGCGCGCACGCCCGATTTTCAGGGACTGGTGCAGGACATTCTCACGGCGATCGACGCCGCCGGCGAAGCCGCCACCGACGAGTGGCTGAAGGATCCGAACGGTCCGGTGCAAAAGCGCATCGCCGCGGGCATCGCCAAGATGGGCGAGAACATGGCGGCGCCGCGCTTCGTGCGGTATGCCGGCCAGGGTTACGTCGGGCAGTACATCCACATGGGCGGCAAGATTGGCGTCCAGGTGGAGTTTGCCGGCGTCGCGCCGGCCGTGAGCGACCGCGAGGAATTGGCGACGCTCGTCAAAGAGATCGCGATGCAGATCGCGGCAGCCAGCCCGTCGTACGCGTCGCGCGGCGCCGTGCCAGCCGCGGTGCTCGACAAGGAGCGGTCGATCTATCGGGCACAGATGGAGAATTCGGGCAAGCCGGCGAACGTCCTGGACAAGATCATCGAAGGCAAGCTCGGGAGCTTCTACCAGCAGGTCGTCCTGCCGGATCAGCCGTCGATCCGCGATCCAAAACAGACGGTCGCGGACGTGCTCGCGGCCGCTTCGAAGGCCCTTGGATCGCCGATTACCGTCACGCGCTTCGCGCGGCTCAAGGTGGGTGAATCAAACTAGCCACCACTGAGGACACAGGGGACACGGAGGAATGCATCGTATTTCTTCCCCGTGTCCTCCGCGTCCTCCGTGGTGGAGAGCTTCGGCCTCGCTCTCTTCGGTCTATAATCACTCTTCGTGACCTCCCCCGCTGTTCCCGCCTACAAGCGCGTCCTCCTGAAACTCTCCGGCGAGGCCTTGATGGGCTCGCAGACCTATGGCATCGACCCGGCCGTTGCGACGCAGATCGCGAAGGACGTGGCCGAAATCCAGGGGATGGGCGTCGAGACGGCGATTGTGATCGGCGGCGGCAACATCTTCCGCGGCGTCGCCGCCAGCGCCCGCGGCATGGATCGCGCGACGGCCGACTACATGGGCATGCTGGCGACCGTGATCAACGCGCTCGCGCTGCAGGACGCGCTCGAGCAGCAGAACGTGGTGACGCGCGTCGTGACGGCGATTGAGATGCGCGCCGTCGCCGAGCCCTTCATCCGGCGGCGCGCGGTCCGGCATCTCGAAAAGGGCCGCGTGGTGGTCTTCGGCGCCGGCACGGGGAATCCGTATTTCAGCACCGACACCGCCGCGGCGCTGCGCGCGATGGAAATCCGCGCCGACGTCATCCTCAAGGCGACGAAAGTCGACGGCATCTACGACGCCGATCCCATGACGCACCCCCATGCGAGCCGGTTCGATCGGATCTCGTACCTGCAGGTCCTCGAGCACGGCCTCAAGGTGATGGACGCGACGGCGATTTCGCTCTGCATGGACAACCGGCTGCCGATTGTCGTCTTCAATCTGTTGACGCCGGGCAACATCAAACGCGCAATTGTCGGAGAGCCGATCGGATCGTTGGTGACAGCGTGAAATTGATAAGTTGGTAAGTTGGTAAGTTGGTAAGTTGGTAAGTTGGTGAGTTGGTAAGTTGGTGAGTCGGCGGACGCCAACAGCTCCGCCGGTCAGAATTTACCAAATCACCAATTTACCATTCCAATTTACCAACTTTGTTGTGGGGCAAATGACATGGACGCAACCGATCTCAAGAGTCTGCACGCCGACGTCAGCACACGGATGCGCGGGGCGCTCGACCATCTTCTGCACGAGTTCGCCGGCGTGCGGACCGGGCGGGCGTCGGTCACGATTCTCGACGGCGTCCAGGTGGAAGCCTACGGGTCCAAGCTGCCGCTCAATCAAGTGGCCGGCCTCTCCGTGCCCGAGCCGACGCTGATCGTCGCGCAGCCCTTCGATCCCTCCCAGATCGCCGCCATCGAAAAGGCGGTGCGATCGGCCGGGCTCGGGCTCAATCCTGCCAATGACGGCAAAGTCGTGCGCATTCCGCTGCCGTCGTTGACCGAGGAGCGCCGCAAGGAGCTGTCGCGGCACGTGCACAAGTTGAGCGAAGAAGGGCGCAACAGCGTCCGCCAGGTGCGCCGCGACGCGAACGACCGGCTGAAGAAGCTCCTGAAGGACCATCTGATCTCGGAAGACGATGAGAAGAAGGCGCTGGACGAGGTGCAGAAGATCACCGACGCCCACATCAAGAACATCGACGATCTGCAGAAGAAGAAGGACCAAGAGCTGCTCGGGAAATGATTCGCACGATTTGGCGATCGACAATTTCGCGCTAATTGGCCAAATCGCTAAATCACCAACTCACCAAGTCACCAAATCGTCCATGTCCTATTTCACCCATCTCGAATGCTCTGTCCCATGCGGCGCGCCCGTGCTCAATCCGCGCGAGCGCCATCATCTCTGCGTCTGCGGCGCTCCCCTGCTCGCGCGCTACGATCTCGATGCGGCGCGCGGCTGGTCGCGCGACAGTCTGAAGGGACGCGAGCCGAACATGTGGCGGTATCGCGAGCTGCTCCCGATCTTCGACGGCGAACGGCCGGTCACGCTCGGTGAAGGCTTCACGCCGCTGTTTCACGCGGCGTCGCTCGGCGCGCGGCTCGGGCTGAAACAGCTGTTCATCAAAGACGAGTCGCTCAACCCGACCAACTCGTTCAAGGCGCGCGGGCAATCGGCGGCCATCACGCGGGCCCGCGGCCTCGGTGCGAAGACGATCGCGCTGCCGACGGCCGGCAACGCCGGCAACGCCGCGGCCGCCTACTCCGCTGCCGCCGGCCTCGCGTGTGAAGTCTTCATTCCAAAGGACGCGAAGCGGCCGTTCGTGGACGAGTGCCGTCTGTACGGCGCCAACGTCACGCTCGTGGACGGCCTCATCACCGACGCGGGGCGTATGGCGGCCGACAAGGGAGGGCCGCTCGGCTGGTACGACGTGTCGACGCTCAAGGAGCCGTACCGCATCGAAGGTAAGAAGACGATGGCGTACGAGCTCGCCGAACAGATGGACTGGCGCTGGCCCGATTGGATCATCTATCCGACCGGCGGCGGCACCGGCATGGTCGGCATGTGGAAGGCGTTCGATGAAATCGAGCACATCGGCTGGGTGCAGCCTGGCCGGCGCCCGCGGATGGTGTCGGTGCAGGCCGAGCACTGCGCCCCGATCGTCCGCGCCTTTCAGCAAGGGACCGAGAAGGCGGCGCCGTGGGAAGGGGCGTCAACGATTGCCGACGGCTTGCGCGTGCCGCGCGCGATCGGCGATTTTTTGATCCTGCGCGCGATTCGTCAAAGCGGTGGAACCGCCGTCGCCGTGCCGGATCAGGCGATGATCGACGGCATGCTCGAGATTGGAAAATTCGCCGGCGTCAGCGCCGCGCCGGAAGGCGGCGCCGCCCTCGCGGCGATCAGAGCGTTGGTCGTCGACGGATCGATCAAGCCCACGGAGTCGGTCGTGCTCTTCAACACCGGGGGAGCGCTCAAGTATCTCGATGTGATCGCCTGAGGACCCTGAACCACGAAGCGCACGAAGGCACGAAAACCATCTACGTGGAGAAGTACAGCGAAGTGCTTCGTGTCCTTCGGGCCTTCGTGGTGATTCTCAATCCCCGAAGCTGACCCCCAACGCCTTCGCCGTCGCCAGCAGATCGGAATCCATCGGCACCGTCTTCGTCTTGCCGACGATGTCCTCCAGCCTCCTCGCCACGATGTCCGGGGGATCTGACGCCACCATCGTGCCGAACTGGCCTTGCCGGGCGAGCTCGACGGCTTTGCCGCCGAAGCGCGTGGCCAGCACACGATCGACGCTGGTCGGCGCGCCCCCGCGCTGCAGATGGCCCAGCACCACCGAACGTGTTTCTTTCCCCGTGGCAGCCGACAGCGCCGCAGACACCTGGGCGCCGATGCCCCCCAGGCGCTCGGCGAATCCGGGATGCGCCTCTTCGAGAAGCGAGAGCTTGCCGCCTTTGGCATAGGCGCCTTCGGCGACGACGACGATGCTGAACTTCGCGCCCAATCGATCGCGCTCCAGCAGCCGCTTGGCGACGCGGTCGATCTCGAACGGAATCTCCGGAATCAGAATCGCGTCGGCGCCGCCCGCGACGCCCGCGTAAAGCGCGATCCACCCCGCGTAGCGCCCCATCACCTCGACGACAAGGATCCGCTTGTGCGCCTCGGCGGTCGTATGCAGCCGATCGATGGCATCGGTCGCGAACGAGACGGCGGTGTCGAACCCGAAGCAGTTCGTCGTGCCGACGATGTCGTTGTCGATCGTCTTGGGGACGCCGACGACGGGAATGCCGCGGAGAAAGAACTTGTGTCCGATCGCCAGCGAGCCGTCGCCCCCGATGACGATCAGCGCGCCGAGTCCCATCTTGTAGAACATCTCCACGACACGGTCGGAGTAATCGTGGGTGCCCTCGGAGGTGGCGATCGGATGCTGGAAGGGATCGCCGCGATTGACCGTGCCCAGGATAGTGCCGCCGAGGCGCAGGATGCCGGTAACGTCGCGCGGCGTGAGGACGCGCGAACGATTTGGCTCGATGAGGCCGTCGAAGCTGTCTTCCAGGCCGACGCACTCGATGCCGCTCGTCGCGCACGCTTTGACGACGGCGCGAATGACGGCGTTGAGCCCGGGCGCATCACCGCCGCCCGTCAAAACGCCCAAACGTGTGAGTGTAGACATCGTGTCGACTATAGCAGGCGTCTACGACGGCATTGCGACCGGGAAAAGCCGCGTGGTAAACTGAACGTTCACTGTCTGGGGCGACTAGCTCAGTTGGGAGAGCGCCGCGTTCGCAACGCGGAGGTCACGAGTTCGAGCCTCGTGTCGTCCACCAACCTTCGCTTGCTTGCGCTGTCGCTGGGCGCAAGCTACGGTTGGCAAGCCAATGAAGGTTGTCCACCGTAGCCGCGGAGCGGCGAAGGTGGACCTGCAAGCCAAGCGACCTTGCATTCACGCGAAGAATGTCCACCGGAGCAGCGGAGGTGGACCGCCTGCCGTCACTTCGAGCTACGGTTGGCAGGCCAACTTTCTCTCCCATGTCATTTGCGGGAACTTCGGTTGGCAAGCCCTCTTCAGGCGAAAGTGGACCGCCATGCCGTCACTTCGAACTAAGGTTGGCAAGCCAATGAAGGTTGTCCACCGTCGCGGCGAAGGTGGATTTCTACCGTCAACGCGAGCTTCGCCGTCGACGCGCCATGACGAATGACCAACTCCGCGCTGTCCGTCGCCGCTTTCGCGAGGGCCATCGGAAACTGTTCGACCTCCAGGGTGAGCAGATCGCCGGTCTTCAAGAAGCCCTGACCGCGCTCAGCCGCTCACACGATGAGATGGTTGCGCCGATGCAGACTGACAACGATCTCGAAGATCTCACCGATACGGACGGCCGCCCGTAAAGGCTGTCTGCGCGCGCTTCGACGTCACTTGCGTACCGGCACCGGCACATGGCCTCCATCGAGGTACCCGTCGGCGCCGGCTGCGACGGCCATGTCGCCGAGCGTGCGCCCTTCCTCTTCAGGCCAGTCGGACCATGTGTTCGGATACGCGGCGTATTCGCCGGCGTAAATTCGGATCCGCGTGCTCGGCCCCCATTTACTGCCGCGCGGCCAGCCCGCATCACCGTTCTGGAACCGCTGCATCAACGAGCCGTCCGCGTGGATGTCGAACTGCGCGGGAAAGCTCACCCTGAACGCCGCATACTGCGCGGCCCACGCCGGATCGTCCCGATTGCGGATCGGCGAGAAATAGCCGCCGTTCTGCACCAGCCACCCGTGGATGAACGGGACGACGCGCGCCCAACCTTCCGCGTTCGAATGGCCCGTGTCGTCGCAGAGCGAATCTTTCCCCACCGGCACTTCGACATCGGTGACCGTGTGAATCAGGATTAACGCGTGCGGCAGCACGTCGCCGCCCCACTTGGCGAATTTCGCCCAGGTGCAGCTCGACCAGCCGTCTTTCGTCGGTTCCCATCCGGACGGCACGATGATCCGCAGGAGCTTCTGCGCGCGTGGCTGCGAGAGGAGCGGCGTCAGCTCGTCTCGTGTCTGTTCGAACGACCAGTTGTCCGGATGGATGAACACGACCGGCGCGAGGCCGTGATTCCAGAAGAACTGCGCGGCGTCGAGGAATTCGTCGAATGCGGCGCCGCGCCAGTCGCGCGCCGGCCACAGACCGTGGTACCCGTCCGAATCGACGAGCGGCCCCATGACCACATGCGTGTAGCCCCTCGCCTTCAGCGCGTCGACAATGCGGAGCCGATCGGCCGGCGAATAGGCGGTGATGAAGTCCGTGGCGATGAGGTTGTCGTCTCGATTCGGCCGGGGGCCGAACGGCAGATTGAGACGTGCCGTCCACATCGCCCCGCGGATCGCCGCAAGCTGCGCGAGCGGGATGTTCGACGGATCGACGTCTCCGCTCGACTGGACGATGCGCGCCGACTCGGGAGCCCGGCCGCACGCGTACGCGCCAAGTGAAACCGCGGCGGCGAAGGTGAGGAATAACTTGCCCACGGCATCCGGCAAGGATCGGTCGCGCATGCGATCATAGCGTGATGCACCAACCGCCGCGCGACGCGGCGACAATCGCCCGCGTCGGGCTCTGCGCGTCGTGCGCGCACGCGGAGATCGTCACCTCGTCAAAGCACTCGATCTTCTACCTCTGCCGCCTCTCTGCAACCGATCCGCGCTTTCGTAAATACCCCGTGCTGCCCGTGCGCGCCTGCAGCGGTTATCACCCGACCCAGGGCGTTGGCCTCGACTGACCAGCGCTCCGGCAGGAAGTCCTGCGCCACGCGACTCGGCCCAACGAGCGGTCTCCAACCGGCCGAGTCAACGCTGGGCGCCCGTATGAACCATCCGCCGCAGCTTCCGCTCCGCCGCATCGTCGGCCGCGGCGCGCGTCTCAGCCGCGGCGTCGATTCCGATCGACTCTGAGCAGGTGCCTGCCGCGTCGATGACTTCGACCACGGTGGCGGTCCACCCGTCACCTCGCGGCTCCGAGAGGATCCAGTAGCGCCGTCCGCTGAACTCGAGTTGCCTGGCCATTTTTTGCGCCTGTTGTCTTACAGAATTGTTACGCGGCGACCAGGCGTGTTCCACTTCGACGCACCGGTGGTCCCCGCTTCTGTCGCCGTATATTGTTAATTTCGGCGGGAACAGAAAAATTCGTAGTCGGCACCGCTTTTGCCATAGGGTGACCAACCAAACTGTCCGACACAAAGAGGCCCGCGATGTGGAACTGGTTCAACTGCTACTTGTCCGGCCGGCACGAATACGGTCCCTGGTGCGAGCCCGGCACCATCTTCCTGCGGTGCATGCACTGCGGCCGGCGTTCCTCGGGCTGGGCGATCGACGCGAAGAGCCACGTGCACACGACGGCACCGGCCGCGGGGGCGATCGGCGCGACCGACGCCAGCGGTCCTGGACGTGACCGCCGCCAAGCGTGTGCTGCCCTTCGAGCGCGTTGTGGCGCGTTAGCGCTGGTCGACAGCCTCGTCGCAAGGCCGTCTTCCACGTTTGCCCTCCGCATTTGACAGCCTCGCCGCGGCGCGATCACAATACAGGCCGTGGCGGTTCCGCGCATCTCCAAAGAAGATCTCAAACAGAAAATCGACGCCGGCGCGTCTCCGGTCCTGGTAGACGCGCGCCTGAAATATCCCTACGAACACAGCACCGTGCGACTGCCGGGTGCGATCCGCTATCCGGCCGGCGGCCCAGCACCTGCGCTGCCACGGGATCGCGACGTCGTCGTGTACGATTCCGACCCGAACGAGCTCGCGAGCTCCCATGTGACGGCCGAGTTGATCCGCCAGGGGTATCACGCCGCGGCACTGAGGGGCGGCATTACCGACTGGATCGCCGCGAACCTTCCGACTGAAACGAAAGAGGCGCCCAAGCAGGCGCCGCCCGAACCGGGCGCACTGAAAGGCTAGCCGCCGTTCCGCTCCAACAGACGCTTGAACAACTAGCGGCGCTGGCCGGCATCCGCGCGGACGCGGACGACCAGGCGCTGTTCACGCGCGCCGCCGCTCTGGTGCGCGCCCGTCAGATCCGCTCGGATGCGGACCTCGGCTCGCTGGTCGACGACCCGCCGCCGGAGGCCGATCCGGCTGCGCTGCACCGTCTGCGCCAGATGTACGAGACGGGCGGCTGGGTCCTGCTGGAATCCGCGATTGTCGACCTCCCCGCCGATTTGCGATGGCTCTACGAGTCGGGCGCGGTGACGATCGAACAGCTCGCGCGCCTTCACCACCAGCTCGGCGCGACGTCGGCGGCCGATCTCGTTGACGCCGTGCGGCGCCACGCGCTGCAGGAGCTGCCCGATTTCGACGAGGGCGTCGAGCGCGCCGTCGGCGAGGCGCTGCCGACCTTGCGCGCCCGCATCCCTCGTATTCCACTCGGCCGCGCGACGGCGACCGCCGAGCCGCTGCTCGCGCAATTGACCGCCACGCCCGGCGTCGAGTGGGCGTCCGCCGTCGGCTCATTGCGGCGCGGACAGGACACCGTTGGCGATATCGAGCTGATGGCGGCGTCCGAACATCCGGCGCAAGCGATCGAGCATCTGACGCAGCTCGATCACGTTGTCCGCAGCCTGCATCGCAGCGCACGGCGCGTCTACTTACGGCTGGATCGCGTGCAGGTCGGCGTGCGCTTTCCCGCTCCAGCCGAAGCCGGGGCCGTGCTGCTGCACTTGACCGGAACGGCCAGCCACGTCGCGTCACTGCGGACGCTGGCAGAGCGCGACGGCGGCCGTCTCGAGGCGAACGGACTGTTCGCCGCCGACGGCACGCGGCGGGCCGCAGCGCGTGAGGAGGATATTTACGCAGCGCTCGGCCTGCCGTTCATTCCGCCGGAGATCCGCGAGGGGGGCGGAGCCATTGACGCGGCGATCCGGGGGGAGTTGCCGGCGCTGATCTCCCGCACCGACATCCGCGGCGACCTCCATATGCATTCGACGTGGAGCGACGGCCGCGACACGGTCGAGACGATGGTCGCCACCAGCCGCGCGCTCGGCTACGAGTACATCGCCATCACGGATCACTCGCCGAACTCGGCGGCGTCGCGCACGCTGTCGGTTGATGGCGTGAAGCGCCAGGCCGAGGAGATCGCCCGGCTGCGCGAGCGGTTCCCAGACATCGACATTCTGCACGGCTGCGAAGTGGACATCCTGCCGGACGGCCGCCTGGATTTTCCGGATCGCGTGCTGGAACGGTTCGATATCGTGCTCGCCTCGCTCCACGACGGCGCCGGCCATTCGCGCGATCAACTGATGCGGCGTTACTCACTGGCCATGCAGCATCCGCTGGTGACACTCATCACGCACCCGACCAATCGGCTCGTCCCCCATCGCGCCAGGTACGATCTCGATTACGATCGGCTGTTTGCGATGGCCGTCGAGACGGAGACGATCCTCGAAGTCGACGGCGCGCCGGTGCATCTGGACCTCGACGGCGCCCTGGCGCACCAGGCGATTGCCGCCGGCGCGACGATCGCGATCGACAGCGATTGTCACCGCGCGGACCAGCTCGATCGTCAGATGAGCCTCGGCCTCGTCACCGCCCGGCGCGGATGGGTCGAGCCTCGGCATGTGTTGAACGCCCGTTCGATCGACGTCGTCCGGGAGGTCATCGCGCGAAAGCGCGCGACCTAGCCGTGCGACCCCGCCTCCTCGCTGCTCTCCTTGTCGCCTTCGGCGTCTTCGCGCTCTATCGCGCCACGCTGCTGCCAGGCGTGGATTTCGGCGACACAGGATCGTTTCAAGCGACCGTCGGGTCGCCTGTCATCACCCCGCGCGATGGGTATCCGTTGTATTTCGCGGTCGGCGACGCGTTGCTTTGGACCACGCGCGCGGAGCCGGCGCACGCGCTGAACCTGGCGTCCGCCGTCGAGGGCGCGATCGCGTGCGGCCTGATCGTCCTCGTGGCCGCGGAGCTCTCAGGATCGGTGCTGGCGGCAGTTGCCGCATCGCTCTTCTTTGCCGGCTCCTACACGTTCTGGAGCCAGGCGATCATCGCCGAGGTCTACGCGCTGCACGCCTTGGTCGTGTCGCTGGCGCTCCTCCTGCTGCTCCAGTGGGAGCAGCGGACTTCGCTTGCGCGTCTGTCGTGCTTCTTCGCCGTGTATGCCCTCGGGTTCGGAAACCATCTCTCGATGATCCTGCTGCTGCCAGGATTCACGTTGTTTCTGTTCCTCGCCGCACCACATGGCTGGCGATCGCTGCTGACGCCACCCGTCGTCGCCATCGCCGTGGCGCTCGCCGCGGCCGGCGCCCTGCAGTACGCGTGGAATCTCAGCGCGCTGTGGATCTCGACGCAGCCGCCTCACGGCATCGCCGATGCGCTGCAGATGTTCTGGTTCGACGTCACCAAGACGGACTGGCGCGAGACGATGGTCCTCAACGTGCCGGCGTCGGCGTTTCGGGATCGTCTTGCGATGTACTGGTTCGATCTACATCAGCAATTCGGCTGGCCGGGGATCGCGCTTGCCGCCGCCGGCCTCGTGGGGCTGACGAGTCAGGCGTGGCGGCGCGGCGTCCTCCTGATGAGCCTCTACGCGGCGAACGTGGCGTTTGCGTACAGCTACAACGTGGGCGACACGCACGTGTTCTATCTGCCATCGCATCTGATGCTCGCGCTGGCGATGGCACCGGGAATCGTCGCGACGGCCGCCCTGTTCGCGCGGCGGGGGGCCGCGCGACTGCTGGAGCGCGGCACAGTCGTGACGGCCGTGGCATCGCTCGCGCTCGCGTACGCGGGCGTCCGCATCTACGACGATTACCCGGCGCTGGATCGCAGCGCCGATCACCGGCCGGCGCAGATGCTGAGCGCGCTCACCGCCGGCCTGGACGATCAACAGGCCATCCTGCTCACCGATCTGAATTGGCAGATCCAGAATGGGCTGTCGTACTTCACCAGCGCGCTCCGGCCGGAGGTTGCCGCGGCGCACGTGTCAGACGTCCTGCAGTACGCGCCAGCGCTCATTCGCGACAATGCGGAGGCCGGCCGCGAGGTCGCGCTGACCGAGCGCGCGCGGTCAGAGATGATTGCCGCGTACGGGCCGCTGTTTCGCACCTCGGCCGATCCGCGTGTGCGCGTCGATTCCGTCGCCGCAATCGCACGGAGCGTGCCCGCGGGAACGCGCTACGTGCTGTGCCTGCTGCGACCGTCGCGCGATCTCGCGCTCACCGCCAGTGATGTCGAGGATGCGGCGCACGCCGTAGGGGCGGACGAATCGTTCACTTGGCCCCCAGGCGATTACGCCGTCGTCGCCGGACTCACAGGTCAGCCGCCGTCGCTGGCTGTCGGATCGACCACCCCTTTTCGCCGCCAGACGACGATCGCTGGCGTCGCGGTCGATGTCCGCATGGAATCGTGGCTCGCCGCGGACACCATCCGCCGTATGGGCTTCGCTCACGTGATCGCCGCGCGCCAGCACACGCTGATCGTCGAGCGCGGTCTCAGCTTCGTCGCGTTCGATGAGCACGGCCGTGCCCTGCGTACCGCGTATGCGGCGAATATCTTCGCGCCGCAGGCTCGGTACCTTATCCGCGCCCGGTAGAGTCCAGCGTCTGGCGGCCCGCCGGCTATTGCCGAGGCGTCGGGCGGACTCTCCTGGCCGCATGGTTCGACCGTCGAGCGTGTGAAAATACTGAGGCCGGATCCGAGGCTCGTACTCAGCGTTGACGCCGTGATATCGTGAATCATGGTTGCGCTTCGACGGCTGTGCTTGATCGCGCTGGCGGCTGGCGCAGCGGCGATGCTCGGCCTTTCCACTGACGCTGTTGAACTGACACCTGCAGAATGGGCGCAGGCGCTCCAGCGAAAGCTCGACACCATCAAGGATTTTTCCGCCGACTTCACGCACAGCTATGAGGGCGGCGTCCTGCATAAACGGTTGACCGAGAGCGGGCATCTGCTGGTGAAGAAACCCGGCAAGATGCGTTGGGAGTACAACGCACCGGACGAGAAGCTCTTCGTCTCGGACGGCGTGAAAATCTACTCGTACATCCCACAGGACAAGCAGGTCATCGTCGCCACCGTGCCCAGCGGAGACCAGGCGTCCACCCCCGCGCTGTTCCTCGCTGGCAAGGGCAATCTGGGCCGCGATTTCTCCGCCTCCGCCGGCCAGGTGCCCGCCGGCATGCCTGCAGGCACGCGCGCGCTGAAGCTGGTGCCCCGGAGGCTTCAGCCGGACTACGACTGGCTGGTCTTGGCGTTCGACCCATCCAGCCTGCAGATCCACGGCCTCGTGACGGCGGACGCGCAGGGCGGAACGTCCAGCTTTTCCTTCACAAGCCTGAAGGAAAACACGGGAATATCCGATAAGGCGTTTACGTTCAAGATCCCGCGCGGTGTCGATATTGTTACCACACCCTCCCGTGATTGACGGCCAGCGGCGCCGGTGCGTGTCCAATCGCTGGATCGCGGTGGCATGCTCTGCGTTGTTGTCGGTCAGTTGCGCGTCATCCGGCGCGATGCGTCGCGGCCGCGATGCCGAGCGTCTCCAGGACTACGACCGCGCGGTCGTCGAATTCACGCAGGCGGTGCGGCTGAACCCGAATTCATTCGAAGCGCGCGGCGGTCTCGAGCGTGCCAAGCTCCGCGCCTCCCAGGATCATTTCTCGCACGCCCGCCGGCTGGCGGCGACCGGCAAGTACGAGGAAGCGCTCGTCGAGTACGAGCTGGCCGGCGAGTTGAATCCGTCGAGCGGCGATATCGATCAGGAGCTGCGCACCACGCGCAACAAGCTGCGCGCCAAGATCACGGTCGCCCACGAGGGCAAGACCGAATTGCAGACGCTCATCGAGCGCGCCCGCGACCTCCCGCCGCCCGGCCTCGACCTCCCGAAGAACGTCCGAATGCCGGCCTCGCTGGTCTTCCGCGACGCCAGCAGCCGCGACGTGTTCATGACGATCGCGCGGCTGGCCAACATCAGCCTGATCTTCGATCCGACATTCCGTGAGGCGCCGATCAACGTGGACCTGCGGAGCTCCACGCTGGAGGACGCGATCAATGCGGTCTCCGGCGCGACGCGAACGTTCGTCCGCGTCACCGCAGCGCGGACCGTGACCGTCATTCCAGACACGCCGGCCAAGCGCCGCGAGTACGAAGAAGAAGTCGTACGAACGTTCTATCTGAGCAACGCGGATCTCAAGGAAACGATGGATCTGCTGCGCCTGGTCTTGGACGCGCGGCGCATCTCGCCGACCACGGCCACCAATGCGCTCACGATCAAAGACACGCCCGAGCACATCGCAGCGGCGGCGCGCGTGATCTCCGCCATCGACAAGGCGCGCCCAGAGATCATCATCGACGTCGAGTTGCTGGAGGTGGACCGGACGCGCCTGCAGGAGTACGGCCTGCAGCTCGCCTCACCCGGGCAGCCAGGCATCAACGGCTCGGTCTCGATTGCGGCCGACGCGAACTCGAACGTCACCCTGCACACGCTGAGCAACCTCACGCAGTCGGACCTCCTGCTGGCCAATCTCCCGTCGCTGTACTATCGCCTGCTCAAGAGCGACGCGCACACGCGCACGCTCGCGAACCCGCAACTTCGCACGTCCGAGGGCCTGGCGGCCCAGGCCCGCTTCGGCGAGCGGGTGCCGGTGCCGTCCACCACGTTCACGCCGATTGCGACCGGCGGCACGCCGCAGCAGCCGATCACGTCGTTCAGCTACGAGAACATCGGCGTCAACCTCGACATCACGCCGCGCGCGCACCACGACGACGATGTGTCGCTGGCGCTGAACATTGCGGTGACCAGCATCTCGGGCACCGGCTTCGGGGGGCTGCCGACGTTCCTCAACCGCGAAATCAAGACGACCATCCGGTTGCGCGACGGCGAGACGAACATGCTCGCGGGATTGATCCTCGACGACGAGCGGCAGTCGCTGGACGGTGTCCTGGGATTGAGCGACCTGCCGCTGGTGGGACGCCTGTTCGGGCACACTCAGAGGACGACCGATCAGACCGATATCATTCTGACGCTGACGCCGCACCTCATTCGCGTGCTGGACCTCAGCGAAGCCGACCTGCGCCCGTTCAAGGTCGGACGCGATTCGCTGGCGCCGGTGACCGAGCTGCCGGCCATTGCCGAGCCCCCGAAGGTCGACGAAGTGAAGAAACCAGGAGGACCGGGGGGAAACAGGTAGTCGTCAGTCGCAAGTCGTCAGTCACCAGTCTCAGTCGCCAGTTCTTCAGATCTTGGCTACCCTTGCTCCCAGTCCCTGCAGCCGTTCCACCAGCCTCCCGTAGCCACGCTCCACCGTTTCGAGCGGCGACAGCCGGCTCTGGCCATCCGCCGCCAGCCCCGCTGCGATCAACGCCATCCCGGACCGCAGATCCCGGCTGTCCAGCGGACGCCCGCGCAGTTTGCGCGGCCCGGTCACGATGATGCGGTGCGGATCGCACAGAAACAGGTCCGCGCTCATGCCGCTCATCTGCTCGAGCGCGAACAGCCGCAGCTCGTACAACCAGTCGTGGACCAGCGTGCGGCCCGCCGCCTGCGTCGCGAGCACGGTGACCAGGCTCACGAGGTCGCTCGGGAATCCGGGCCACAGGCCCGTGGTGATGCGCCCTGCGCCTTCGAGACGCGATTGCTCCACGCGAAAGACGTCGCCGTGCATGCCGCACTCGATGTTCATCCGCGTCAGCACGGCCGCGATCACTTCCAGGTCCTCGGCGCGGGCGCCGGCGATTTCGATCTCGCCTCCGGTCACGGCGGCGACCACCGCCCAGCTCCCGGCCTCGATGTAGTCGCCCCACAAACGATGATCCGCCCCGTGCAGGGTCCCGCCGCCCTCGACCCGGATCGTGGACGTCCCGGCACCGCTGACGCCGACGCCGAGCTTCTGCAGGAAGACGCACAGCTCCACGACGTGCGGCTCGCAAGCGGCGTGGCGAATTTCCGTCAACCCGTTGGCCGCCGCGGCGGCCAGCAGCGCGGTCTCCGTGCCCGTGACCGATGCCTCGTACAGATAGATTGACGTCGCCGAAAGACCGTTCGGCGCCTCGAGGTCGTGGCCCTGTCCCGGCATCACGCGGACGCCCATCGCCGCGAGCGCGTCGAGATGCGTGCTGATCGTGCGGCGGGCGGGAAAATCTCCGCCTGGCGGGGCGAGCTTCGCACGGCCGCGCCGCGCGAGCAGTGGGCCAAGCAGCAGCACCGAGCCGCGCAGCCGGCCGACAAGCGCACCGTCAGGCTCGTCCTTCACGATCTCCGGACACCTCACACGCAGCGTCGTGCTGCCGATGCCTTCGACTTCCCCGCCGAGATCCAGGATCAGCCGCGCCATCACTTCGACGTCGCTGATGCGCGGCACGTTCGTCAGAACGCACGTGTCTTTCGTCAACAGGCACGCCGCGAGGAGCGGCAGCGCGGCGTTCTTGTTGCCTTCGACCTCGACCGCGCCCGACAGGCGCTGGCCGCCTTCAATCAGTAATGTGGACATAAGATTTCAGCACACGCTGCCATGACACAGCTCTCCACCACAGAGGACACTGAGGTCACTTCGACCACACCGTTAGAACCTGCCGAGATACACAATCTCTTCACGAAGATCGACGCCAAACTGCCGCTGCACCGCCTCGCGGCAGCGGGCGATCAGCGCGTGAATGTCGCGCGCCGTGGCGTGGCCGTCGTTGACGATGAAGTTCGCGTGCGCCGCCGACACGCGCGCGCCGCCGATCGTTGCGCCCTTGAGCCCTGCACGATCGACGAGCGCGCCGGCGGACCACGGCAGGCCGTCGGGCACGACGTCGCGTCCGCGCTCAGGATTCTGGAAGATGCAGCCGGCGCTCGGCGTCTCGAGCGGCTGCGTGCGCTTGCGGAACGCGAGCGAGGCGCGCGCGGTCGTCCGCATGGCCGCCGGCTCGCCAGGCGTTACCTGAAACACGGCGGACAGCAGCACTTCTCCGGTGGACTGCAGGCGGCTCCGATCGTACGCGAACGCCATCGCGGCCGCTGGCACGTCGCTGATCGAGCCGTCGCGCGACGCGACGCTCACGCTGACGACGTGCTCGCCGATCAGACGCCCTCCGAAGTGGGCATTGCCGAAGATCGCGCCGCCGACCGTCCCCGGCGTGCCCGCCCACGCTTCCAGGCCGGCGCACGCGTGATTGATCAGCCATCGCACGAAGCCATTGATTGTGACCGCCGCATCCGCCCGCACGCGTCTGTCATCAAGGCGGCGGACATCGCCGCCGCGCGTGCGAATCACCAGACCTTGCACACCAGCGTCGGACACCAGCACGTTCGAGCCACCGCCGAGCATCGTGACGGGCACGCCAGCGGCATAGGCGATCGACAACGCGGTAGCGATCTCGCCGCTGTCACGCGCGTCGATCAGCCACTCGGCTGGACCGCCGACGCGGAATGTCGTGAGCGGCGCCAGCGGCGCCTCGCGACGCACGCGGCCCTCGCCGAGCGCTTCAGACAAAGCCGAGGCGAACGCATTCATGAGCGGCGGTGAGCCTCGATCGCCATCAGCCGCTGCTCCTGCGCGATCAGAGCGGCGACGGCCTCGCGCATCGTGCAGACCACGAACGAGATGGTGTCGCCGGGCGCCAGCTGGCCAGCCGTGCTGATATCGGCCGTGATCACCGTGGCCAGCTTCGGATATCCCCCAGCCGTCTGGCGATCGGCCATCAGCAGAATCGGCTGTCCGGAGGCGGGCACCTGCAAGACGCCCAGCGGTGTCGCGTCGGAGATGATGTCTGCACCGCGCGCGTGGCGCAGCGCGGGACCTTCCAGACGGAATCCCATTCGATCGGACTTGCCCCCGACGGCGTACGGCGCCGACCGCAACGTGTCCAGTGCATCGTCGGCGAAATACTCCGCCTGAGGTCCGGGAAGCACACGGAGGACCGCGTGGCCTTCCGGCAGCGGCGTCGGGGCAGCCAGCAACCGGTTGGCCAGCGGACGGGTCATTCGATTGCCGAGCGGCAGATGATCGCCAGCCTTGAGTTGACGGCCGCCCAGCCCTCCCATCCGGCTGATGAGATGCGTCGCCCGGCTGCCCAGCGCGGGCTCGACCGCTACGCCGCCCGCGATGCCGATGTACGCACGCGCCCCGCGGACGCGCGATCCGAAGCACAACCTGGCGCCGGCACTCACCATGAACGCCGTACCATGCGGCGCCGGCCGGCCGTCGATGGTCATCTGAAATACCGCGCCCGTCACCGCGACGACGCGCTCGTCCTCGAACTCGAGCTCAGGACCAATCAGCGTCACCTCGAGCGTGGCCGCGCCGGCCTCGTTGCCGACAATCGCGTTCGCCGCTCGATGCGCGCAGGGATCCATCGGTCCCGCCACCGGCACGCCGAGCGCTTGCATGCCCCATCGCCCGCGATCCTGAATCGTGGTCAACATTCCGGGCTGGATGACGCGAAGGATACCGATCATGGCCGTGCCGCCGATTCACTCGGACCTATCGCAGGAGTGTCTGACATCGCCGCGTCGAACTCGGCGCGATCGATCGGATAGAACAGCACGGCATCGCCGGCCTTCAGGAGGAACGGCTCTGCACGCTCGGCGTCGAACGGCTTCACCGTGGTCCGGCCGATGATGTGCCAGCCGCCCGGCGTTTCCGCCGGATAGATGCCCGTCTGCACGCCCGCGATCCCAACCGAACCCGCCGGCACCCTGACGCGCGGCGTCGCGTGCCGCGGAGCCGCAATCCGTTCGTCGACAATGCCCATGTAGGCGAAGCCAGGCACGAAGCCGAGCATGAACACGCGATAGGGGCGAGAGCTGTGAAGACGCACGACTTCGTCCGGGCTCAGCGACGCGAACGCCGCAACCGCGTCAAGGTCCGGACCGAGCTCACTGCCGTAGCAGACCGGAATCCGCAGTGGCGTCCGCTCGATGGCCGTATCGGAGCTCGCGTCCTCCGCCTGTCGTTCGAGCAACGCATACAACGCATCGTAATCGGTGCGCAGCGGATCGAAATAGACGGCGACTGATCGATAGGTGGGAACGACATCGAGCACGCCGGCGAGATGGCGCGTCTGGACCGCCTCTGCGATGGCAATCGCCTTCGCGTTGACCACAGGATCGATCCGCTCCTCGAGCTCGACGATGACAACCGAATCGCCGGCTGGGACGATGCGCGGGGTGCTCACGCAAGCGCCCGCAGCAGCTTCTGATGAATGCCGCCGAACCCGCCGTTGGACATCAGCACAACCAGGTCGCCCGGCCGGTGCTCGCGCACGACGAGGGCGGTGATCGCGTCGACCGACTCCACCTCACGCGCGGACGCTCCGTGGGCATTCACGTCGCGCACCAGCTGCGGCACCGACAGCCGCTCGGCCTCCGGCAGCTTCGACCGGAAGACCGGCGCGATCAGTACTTCGTCGGCGTCGACGAAGGCGCGACCGAAAGCCTCCTGAAAGATGCGCCGGCACGAGGAAGCGGATCGCGGCTCGAACACCGCCCAGATGCGAGCCTCAGGATGCGATGCGCGCAGTCCTGCCAGCGTTTCGGCGACGGCCGTGGGATGGTGTGCGAAGTCGTCGAGGATCGTGACGCCATCTGCCGAGCCGACGACCTCCAGCCGGCGCTTCACGCCCGCAAATCGCTCGAGGCCATCGGCGATCCGATCAACGCTCACGCCGACTTCGGTCGCCACCGCGATCGCCGCGAGCGCATTCCGTACGTTATACGCTCCCACGAGCGGCATCTGAAACTCGCCGAACGGTGATCCGCGGCGGCGCACACGGAAGCGCGAGCCTTGCGCATCGGCTTCGAGGTCATGCCCCTGCCACTCCGCATCATCACCGAGCCCGAACGTTTCGACGCGCGAGACGGCAGCGCCAACCAGCTCGCGCGCGCCTGGACTGTCGGTGCCGACCAGCAGCAGCCCGCGCCGTGGCACGAGGTTCACGAGGCGGCGAAACGCGTACATCACCGCGTTCATGTCGGCGTAGATGTCGGCGTGGTCGAATTCCACGTTGTTGACGACGGCGATATCCGGCAGGTATTTCAGGAACTTCGCGGTCTTGTCGAAGAAGGCGCTGTCGTACTCGTCGCCTTCGATCACGAAGTCACGTCCTTGCCCGACACGATAACTGGATCCGCCGTCGCCGAAGTTTCGCGCGATGCCGCCCACGAGCACGCTCGGATCGGCGCCGCCGTGCGTCAGCAGCCACCCGGCGAGCGACGTGGTGGTCGTCTTGCCGTGCGTCCCGGCGATCACGATTGAGCGCGCGCCCCAGAGAAACTGATCGCGAATCGCTTCAGGCAGGGAGCAGTACCGGATTTTCCGGTCGAGCACCTCTTCGAGCTCGACGTTGCCGCGCGAGATCGCGTTGCCCACCACGACGAGATCCAGCGTGGCGGTGATGTGCTCCACGCGATACCCGGTCAGCGTCCGGATGCCCTCGGCGGCCAGGAAGTCGCTCATCGGCGGGTACACATCCTGGTCCGAGCCCTGTACGTTGAAACCCTTGCGTTTGAGGAGTGCGGCGAGGGTCGCCATCGCGGTGCCGCACACTCCGATCAGATGAATATTCATCGCCTCTACTCGACCGCCGATTCCTCGATCACCAGCTTCGGTTTGTCGCCGCCGACGACGCGGCAGGCCACGCCGAACGGCAGCGTCATCGCGGGGCCGACGGTATGACCCGACGGGAACCCGATCAGCACCGGGCCCGGAAAATCCTGGAAGAGATCCGCCATCACCGCGCGGGCCGACGGCTCTCCGGTCGGCTCGTCGCATTTCGGCAGCTCGCCAATCACCACCGCCGACGCACGCGCCAGCAGACCGGCCTGCCGCCACTGGGTCACCATGCGATCGAGCCGGTACGGCCGCTCGCCGATTTCGTCGAGAAACAGCACGTGGCCATTCGGCGGATCGAATGCGAACGGCGTCGCGAGCGACGCCAGCAGCTGCGTGAGCGTGCCGCCCAAGAGCGGCCCCGCGGCTTCTCCTGCACGGATCGACTCGAGCGCGGGCGCCGACAGTTCGCCCATCGGCTCGCGGCGACACACCGCATTGAGCAGTGACTCACGATCGTAGCCGTTCACGCCGCGACCGAGCCGGCCCGCGAGCATCGGGCCATGAAAAGCCACGACGCCGCAGTCGATTGTCAGAAACGTGAGGAGCGCCGTCAGGTCGCTGTAGCCGACAAGTGGCTTGCGCGCCCTGCGCGCTTCGTCGCGATCGAGCAACGGCAGCAGCTGCGCACTGCCATAGCCTCCGCGCACACCGATCACGCCGGCAATCGAGGGATCCCGCCATGCCGCGTGGATCGCCGCCGCCCGCAGCTCGGCCGGACCCGCGACATAGCGCTGGCGCGCAAAAACCGAGTCGTCATGCACCGGCACGAACCCGAGCCGGCGGATCTCTTCGATCCCCGCGTCGAACTCGCTCCGCGAGAACGGGCTCGCGGGGGCCACCACGGCGAGCCGGTCGCCGGGCTGCAACGCGCGCGGTTTGATCATCACAGAAACTGCGCCATCTCGTCGGCGATCGCCTGGTGCTCTCCGCGCCCGAGCCGCTCGCGCAGCGCGGTCCTGCGCAAGGGATGCGCTCCAAGGCCCGCGACGAGAAACCGCTCCTTCGCGCGCCGCTGCCGCATCAGGGCGTCGTCGACCCGCGTGAGCCTGAGCCGATCGTCTTCGACGGCGTGAATGAGCGCCTCGAGCGCCGCGCCCTGCGCATCGTGATCGCCGCTGCAGATCAGCACGCCGTCGCAGCCGGCCTCGATCGCCAGCACCGCCGCGTCCGGCACGGTATACGCGCTGGCAATCGCCTTCATTTCGAGATCGTCGCTCAGGATGACGCCGCCGTACTGCAGCTCCTCACGAAGCAGCCCGGTGACGATGCGGTGCGACAGGGTCGCCGGACGTGTCTCGTCGAGCGCTGGCATGAACACGTGGGCGGTCATGATCGTCGCCACCTGCGCGTCGATCGCCGCGCGGAACGGCACGAGCTCCACGCCGCGCAGCCGCTCGATGGCGTGCTCGACGAGCGGCAGCTCGTGGTGCGAATCGGTGTTGGTGTCGCCGTGTCCCGGAAAGTGCTTGCCGCAGGCGGCAATGCCCTCCTGCTGCAGCACGCGAATGATCGCGCTGCCCAGCCTCGCGACCTCGTCCGCTCGATCGGCCAGGGCGCGATCGCCGATCACCGGATTGTCCCGGTTCGTGTGCACGTCGAGCACCGGCGCGTAATCCATCGTGACGCCGACGGCCTTCAACTCCGAAGCGAGCGCGCGCGCGAAACGCTCGGCGAGCGCGACGTCGCCGCTGCGCCCGAGAGTGGCCATGGGCGGCCATTCGGTGAACGGCGTCTTCAATCGCGCCACTCGGCCCCCCTCCTGATCGACGCTGACCCAGAGCGGCAGGTCCGGCACGAGGCGCGACGCTTCCGCGCACAGTTCGGCGACCTGTTCGGGCTCCGCGATGTTGCGCGCGAACAGGATGACGCCGCCCAGGCCGAATTCGCGAACGATCGCTTTCAGCTCGACCGGAAGCTGGTGGCCGTCGAACCCGGCGATGAGGAGCTGACCGATCGCGCGGCGAAGTGTGGTGGGCGACACGAGTTCGAATTCTACCGTGATTGCGGCCAACGGATGGATGGAGGCCTCCGTCTAATCGCCGAGGAGTTTGCCTGCCATGTTGCACGACATCCGCTCGGCGCTGCGCGCGCTGCGGCGACGCCCAGTGCTCACGATCGCCATCGTGCTCACGCTGACGCTCGGCATCGGCGCCAACAGCGCGATCTTTTCCGCCGTGGACGCCGTGCTGCTGAAGCCGCTGCCCTATCCCGCAGCCGATCGGCTGGTCTCGATTTACGAAGCGAACCTCTCGCGGCGCCAATCGACGGCGCTGCTCGCGCCAGGGCGGCTCGAAGAGTGGAATCAGATGAACCAGACGTTTTCGGGCCTGGCCGCCAGCTACTTCGAGAACATGACCGACACGAGCGGACCGCTGCCCGCGCGCGTGGAAGCGATGCGAACCTCGCCGCGCTTTTTCTCGGTGTTTGGCGTAGCGCCAGCCATCGGGCGCGCCTTTACTCCAGCCGAGGAACAATTCGGTGGACCGGCCGTGGTGATGTTGAGCGATGCGTTCTGGCGGCAGCGGTTTGCGAGCGACGCGTCGGTCATCGGCCGTCCGCTCACGCTCGGTGGCGCGGCACGCACGATCGTCGGGGTCATGCCGCCGTCGTTTCGTTATCCCACGGCATCCACGGAGATCTGGCTGCCGACGCAGGCGCCGGCGATGTTCCTGGCTGCGCGAGGCGCGCGGCTGTATACGGCGATCGGCCGACTGATGCCTGGCGTCAGTGCCGAACAGGGTCAGGCGGACCTCAGCAGCGTCGAAGCACGGCTCGCCGCGCAGTTCCCGCAAACGGACGCCGGCTGGTCGGCGGCCGTCGTCCCGCTGAAAGAGGAGCAGGTCGGCGGCATTCGCCGATCGCTCTGGCTCCTGCTGGGCGCAGTGGCCTTGGTGCTGCTCGCGGCGTGCGGGAATGTGGCGTGTCTGATGCTCGCCGATGCGACGCGGCGCGAACACGAGATCGCGGTCCGATTTGCGCTCGGCGCGTCGCGGACGCGGGTCGTGCGCCAGTTGCTCCTCGAAGGCGCGCTGCTCGCCTTGGCGGGCGCGTCGCTCGGGTTGATCGTCGCACACTGGGGCATCGACCTGCTCCGCTCGGCCGGCACCGCGCTTCCACGCGTCGACGAGCTGCGCGTCGACGGCCGCCTCGTCGTCTTCACGCTGGCCCTCGGCATGATGACGACGATGGCGTTCGCGCTTGCGCCGGCGCTGCAAGCCACGCGCGCTGAGGTCAGCGGTCGCTTGAGTCAGGGCGGCCGGGCGCACGTCGGCGGCCGGCAGCGGGTTCAGCGGCTGCTGGTCGCCGCGCAGATTGCGCTCGCCATCATCCTGCTGGCCGGCGCCGGTTTGCTGCTGCGCAGCTTTTCGCGGCTGGGGCAGACCTCGCCCGGCTTCGATCCAGCGCAGGTGCTGACCTTCCGCATGAGCGCGCAATGGACCGAGCGCACGGATGCGGTGATGAACCGGCATCTGCGCACGCTCGCGCGTCTCGCCGCCGTGCCCGGTGTGCGGTCGGCCGCCTTCAGCAGCGTGCTGCCGGCGGGCGTCGATTTCCCCGCCGGCGAATTCAGGATCGTCGGCCGAGACACGGGCGAACGTCTCTTCGCTACGGGACGCAGCGTCAGCGCGGATTATTTCCGTACGCTGCACATTCCGGTGTTGCAGGGCGAGACGTGCCGCGACGATCCGTCGAAGCCGTTCTCGAAGGTTCTGGTCACGCGCACGTTCGCCGACCAGTTTTTCCCAGGCGAGAATCCGGTCGGGCACTTCGTCGAGCGGTTGAGCGTCGCCGTTCTCCGGCAGGAGATCGTCGGCATCGTCGGTGACGTGCGCGAGAACGGCGTGATGAAGGATCCGCCGGCCCTGATGTACACCTGCGGGCTTCAGCCATACTGGCCGGACCCGTACTTCCTCGTGCGGACCGACGCGGGAGGCCGCGTGTCGGCGAACACGATTCGCGCGGCGCTGCGTGAGATCGAACCGCAGCGCGCCATGTATGCCGTCCGTCCACTCGTGGACACGCTGGCGCAGTCGGTGTCGCAGGAGCGCCTGAACACGGAGCTGCTCGCGCTGTTTGCGGTCACCGCGCTCGTGCTCGCCGCCGTCGGCCTCTACGGTGTGATGTCGCAGTTCGTGGCTGCGCGCCGGCGGGAGATCGGCGTGCGCCTCGCCCTCGGCGCGCGCGCGGGCGACATCCTCTCGGCCGTCGCCGCGCCCGCCGCCGCGATGACCGCGGTCGGCACGGTGGCCGGCCTCGGCGGAGCGCTCGCTCTCGGCCGATTCATGGCGACGCTCGTCTTCGGCATCTCGACGCGCGATCCGTTCACGTTGGCGATCGTTCCCGCCGTGCTCGCCATTGTCGCCGCCGCCGCGACGATCGGTCCCGCCCGCCGCGCTGCGCGCATCGACCCGATGCAAGCGCTCCGCGACGACTGACGACCGCTCTTGAGCGCAGCGCGAACGCTTCTTAGCCGAGCGTCGGCTCGCACCTACCCGCTCGGCTGACCTGTCCGCCGGAGCCTTGGCGCAGGTGGAAGCCTTCGCGCTACGTCGTGTGAGCGACTGATGACTGGCGACTGACGACTTATAATCGTCCCGTGCACGTTTCCTCCTCAGCTCCAACCCGGATCGATCTGGCCGGCGGCACGATCGACATCTGGCCGCTGTACCTGTTTCATGACGGCGCCGTCACGCTGAACGCCGCCATCAGCCTCCGGGCGCACGTGAACATCGCCGCGCGCAGCGATGGACGCATCGAGCTGTGCTCCATCGACACGGACCGCCGGGTCTCGGCCGACCATTGGTCCGCGCTGGACGGCGCCGGCGAGCTGTCGCTGCTGGCGCTGCTGGCGCGCCATTACAAGCTCGAGAGCGCTACCATCACGACACAGGGCGAATCGCCGGCCGGAGCCGGCATCGCCGGATCCTCGGCGTTGACGATCGCGTTGTGCGGCGCGCTCGCGCGATGGACCGGCGCATCATCCGAGCCCGAGGACCTGCTGCGCATCGCGATGAACGTCGAGTGTCAGACGATTCGCGTGCCGACCGGCGTGCAGGACTATCGGCCGGCGCTGTACGGCGGCGTCGCAGCCGTCGAGATGCGGGCGGACGGTGTCCATCGCGTCGGGCTCGACGTCGATCCGCGCGAGCTCGAGCAACGCGTCGTGCTCGTCTACACCGGCGCGCCCCGACACTCCGGCACGAACAACTGGGAGATCACCAAGCGGCACATCGACGGCGACCGGCACATCTTCGACTGCTTCGAACGGATCCGCGACACGGCGGTCGCCATGCGCACGGCGCTGCAGCGCGGCCGGTGGGACGAGGTCGGGCGTCACATCGCGACAGAGTGGGACAATCGCAAGCGCCTCGCGCCAGGCGTGACGACGGCGACGATCGACGATCTGATCGCGCGCGCCATGGCGGCCGGCGCCACGGCCGCCAAGGTCTGCGGCGCGGGCGGCGGCGGCTGCCTGTTCTGCTACGGTCCGCCGGCCGCGCGGCCTGCGATCGCCGCCGCGCTGTGTGCCGGAGGCGCGCGCCTGCTCGAGTACCGGATCGAAACGGAGGGGCTGCGGGTTGGATAATCCGGCCATCGCCCGCATTCTTCAGGAAATCGCCGACCTGCTGGAAATCAAGGCAGACAACCCGTTCAAGATTCGCGCATATCGCAGCGCCGCCGACATCGTCGGGAACCATCCGCACGACCTGGCGACGCTCAGCGCACCGGAGCTGCGGGAGATCCCCGGCATCGGCAAGGATCTCGCTGCACGCATTCGCGAGATCGCCGAGACCGGCGACGCGGACTATCACCGCGAGCTGATCGCCGAGTTCCCGCCGACGATTCTGGATCTGCTGCATCTGCAAGGCGTCGGACCCAAGACGGTCGCGTTTCTCTATCGCGAGCTCGACGTCCGCACGCTCGACGATCTCGAGCGCGCAGCGCTCGACGGGCGCATCCGCGCGCTGCGCGGCATGGGCCCGAAGAAGGAAGCGCTGATTCTCAAAGCGCTCGAGGAACGGAAGCGGCATGCCGGCCGGCACTTGCTCCCCGATGCGCACGACGTCGCAGCGGCGCTGGTCTCGCACCTCCGCGAGCGCGCGCCCGCTGCCGACATCGAGCCGGTCGGCAGCCTGCGCCGCGGCTGCGAGTCGTGCGGCGACCTCGACATCCTCGCGTCGGGCGCAGACGTGTCGCTCATCGAGCACTTCACCGGCTATCGCCTTGTCGAGCGCATCCTCGGCCAGGGCGACACCAAGGCGAGCGTGCTGCTCCAGGGCGGCTTTCAGGCCGACCTGCGCCTCGTCCCCGCCGAGAGCCGGGGCGCGGCGATGCAGTACTTCACCGGCTCGAAGGCGCACAACATCGCGCTGCGCGACCGCGCCATCGGCCTCGGATTCAAGTTGAACGAATACGGCCTCTTTCGCATCGCCGACGACGCGCGCGTCGCAGGTGCGACAGAGGAGGAGATCTACGAGGCGCTCGGGCTGCAGTGGATCCCTGCGGAACTGCGCGAAGCGCGCGGCGAGATCGACGCGGCGGCGGCGCGGTCGCTCCCGCGCCTCGTCGCCCGCGCGGATCTGCGAGGCGACCTCCACATGCACAGCACGGAGTCCGACGGCCGAGACGATGTCCGGACGATGGCTGAGGCGGCGAGAGAGGCCGGCCTTCAGTACATCGCGATCACCGACCATTCGAAGTCGCTCGCGATGGCCAACGGCCTCGACGAGCCGCGCGTCCTCGACCATGCCGCGCGCATCCGCGCCCTCGACGCCGAGGGGAGCGCCGGCGTCCGATTGTTGGCCGGCGTGGAGTGCGACATCAAGGCGGACGGCACAATGGATCTCGCCGACGAGTGCCTCGCCGCGCTCGACATGGTCGTCGCGTCGGTGCATTCGGCGTTCAACCAGGATCGTCAGGAGATGACCGATCGCCTGCTGCGGGCGATCGAGCACCCATACGTCGACATCGTCGGGCACCCGACCGGACGGCGGATTCTCAAACGCGAGCCGTATCCGTTCGACGTCGAGGCAGTGATCAACGCGGCAGCGCGGCATGGCGTCGCGCTCGAGATCAACTGCCAGGTGGACCGGCTGGACCTGAACGACGTGCACGCGCGGCTCGCCCGCGATCGAGGGGTGCCGATGGTCATTTCGAGCGACGCGCACTCGCGGCAGGCGTTCGGCGCCCTCCGCTGGGGCGCGATCGTCGCACAGCGCGCCTGGCTCGCGCCGGAAGACGTGCTCAACACGCGTCCGTTCGACGCCTTGACTGCCGCCCTGCGGCGCAACCGGAGACGCGCGTGATCAAGCTCACGATGCTGACGCCCGACCAGAAAATCGCCGAGATCAAACGGCTCTATTTCAAGACGTCACGCGACACGATCACCGATGATTTCGCGAAGGCGCTCGACCTGCTGAAATCGCTCGCGACCGAGGAAGAGCGCGAGCGCGCCGCGGTGTTCATGGACGGGCTCGCGGAAATGCGGTCGGATTGGGGAAAGAACAGGAAGGGCAAAGGCAAACGGACAGGACGGCGCTGACTACTTCTTCGACGTCGCGGAGACGATCTTCTTGCGCGCGGCGATCCGCAGCGGCTCCGGCACGTTGCGATCCACGGAGAGCATCGCCATATCGCGGTCGTTGAGGCGCGACATCAGATTCATCGACAGCGCGACGGGACACTTCGGATTTTTCGTCAGTGCGACGACGATCTTGTAGCTCTTCATCCAGGCGCGGTTCGCGCCGATCGTCCGCAGCACGTCCTCCGAGACACTGGCCATTCGGGCGAACGCTTCCACTTCGGAGTCGGTGAGCTTCGGGCTGCTCAACACCGAGCTCGAGACCATCTTGTTCGGGTCGCGGATGAGCACCGACCGCATCTCTTTCGTGCCCTTGAGCGCGGCCTTCAGCCGCTGCGGGAACGTCATCCTGGCGAGCGCCTGCATCACCGAGTCGCGGTCCGCGCCCTCGGGCAGCTCGATATCCTCATCCTGCTCGACCGGCTCGTCCGAGGTGTCGATCAGCGGCTCGTCCACCTCGATCGCCGGAATCTCCGCCGGAAAGACGCCGCGGTCGCCGAAGAATTCGCGGAGCCCGATCGACACGTCAGACCGCGCGAGGAACGCCTGCAGGGCCTCGACGGGAATGCTGTTGAGCGTGGCATCGGCGACCTCGCGAATCTCCTGGTCGGGATCCTCGAGCAGCAGCACGAGCAGCGCGAGCTGTTCGTGCGCGCGCGGCGCGAGCCCGCCCTGCGCGGCGAGCAGCCGCACGTCGCGCGCGACGTCACCGCGTTTGAAAAAATCGAGCAGTGGAGTGGGCGCGCTCATCGGTGGTGTGCGGACATGATTCGTTGAAACGCCTGCGTCATGTTAGGAAGCCGGCGTGACGCTGTCAAACGCTGTCCGCCATGCGGCGATGACCGCCGGCGCGGGGAACGTCTCGCTGAAGAGGCCAATCGCGGCAACGCCGGCCGCGCCGGACCCGCCCAGCGCCGCGATCCGCTCTCCGGTCACGCCGCCGATCGCCAGGACCGGAACACGCACCGACCGGATGATCGCGCGCAGGCCGGCGACGCCGAGCGGGACGTGTCCCGGCGGCTTCGAGGCGGTGGTGAACACGGTTCCAGCAATCAGATAATCGACGTCCGCCGCCACCTGCATTGCCTCGCCCGCACTGTGCACGGAGCGTCCGATGAGAAAACCTGCCGGCGTCAGCGTGCGCGCCAGCGACGGCGGAATGGAATCGGTCCGCAGGTGCACGCCGTGCGCCCCGCAGGTCAACGCCACGTCGAGCCGATCGTTGACGACCACGCGCGTCGTGCGTCCGCTCACCGCGTCGACGATCGCGCGCACCATCGCGGCGAGCGCCGTCGCCTCGAGGTCGCGTTCCCGCACCTGAATCAGATCGACGCCCGCCGCCGCTGCCTGCCGCGCCTGCGCGACCGGATCAGCGCGACGGCGATCGGTGACCAGACAAACGATCACGGCACGTCGTGAAAGTCGTGCACGCGCGTGCGCGCACGCGCCGAGAAAATCAGCGCCAGATCGGCGAAGCCGGCGAACAGATTCACCACCCCCAGGCCGCTGATCGCGCCGCGCAGGTAATCGTTCTTCAGATACGCCGTCAGCGGCGGCCACGCCTGCGCGAAGTAATTCTGTTCCCAGAATCGAGACCACGGCAGGACGATCAGCAGGAGGCCGACCTCCAGAAAGAACGCGATGTACACGAGACGGCGAATCAGGACATTACCCTCGTGTCTGAACCTTGGAAAGTCGATCGATCCGTGCGGCCACGTCGTTGTAGTCGCCGGCCTCGGCCTGCAGCTCCAGGCAGATTGCCAGAGCGCGCGCCTGCTCGCCGGTCGACTCGAGCGCTTCCGCGAGCTCGTAGAGCACCTGGTGCGCGTCGCCGGAGGTGTGCGCCGGCGCCTGCGCCGCACGCTCCAGCCACTCGAGCGTTTCCGCCATCCTGCCGCGATCGCGGTACAGCCGCGCGATCAGCCAGGCGGTCGCGAACCGCAGCTTCGGCGCACGCGACGCTTGCTCCAGCGCCTGGATGCAGCCGTCGATATCACCCGCCGCGCGGAGCGCCAGCCCGCGCTTGTATTCCTTCTCCGCCTCGTTCAGCCCGGTTCGCTTCGACGCCTGGTCGCGGAGATTGCCGAACACGCCATCGAGATCCTCGGGCGCGGCGGCCTTCGCCGGTGGGGCCGTCGGCGTGATGTCCCCGAGGACGACGCTGAGATCGACCTCGGCGTCTTGGGGCTCGGCAGGCACCGGCGACGCGGGCGTGTCGAACTCTCCGAGGATGCTCTCCAGATCGATGGCGTTGGCGCTCAGCTCGAAATGATGTTCCTCGTCCACACGCCGGCGCGGCCGCTGCGCGGTTTTCTTGGCAGGCGCTTCAGCCTCGGCGACGGCCGCCAGAAGGTTTTCGACCTGCGCCGCCGCGGCCGCTTCGGCGGCGGCTTGAGCCGCCGGCAGCGGCGCTTCGAACAGCCCCGCATCGTCGCCGCCGAACGACATGTCGGTGCTGGTGAACGGCGATTCGCCGCTCAGCCGGCTGGCGATCAGCGCATCCGGATCGGGTTCCCCCAGCAGCACGAGCGCGCGCCGGAACCGCTCGATGTTCGCCTTCTCCCACGGCTCGCGCGCGACGAGATCTTCAGAGATGAACCGCGCCTCCATCGCCGCGCCAGTGGCGATGTAGGCGTCAGCCAGCTGCGCCTGAGCGCTGTACATCGTCGCCTCGAGGCCGCCGTCCACGCAGATCTCCACGAGATGCATCAGCGCAGGAATATGATTCGGCACGCGCGTGACGAACTCCTGCAGCACCGCGGCCGCGCCGGGCCAATCGTTTTCGGCCACTGCGGTGTTTGCCGCGAGCTCCACCACGAGGAAGCCGGCGTCCGGGCGCTGCTCCGCCACTGCCCAGCCAAGCAGCGCGATCTGCTCGCGGCGCGACGCGTCCTGATCGAGCAGCGCGCGGATGATCGCCATCCCCTCCTCGACCTTCTCGCCGCGCAGCTGCATATCGGCGACGGTCAACAGCAGTTTCGGATCGTTGCCGGCGGTCTCGACGGTGAGATATTCGGCCGCGGTCGCGACGTCGCCGCGGGCGATGAACGCGCGGGCGACCTCGGCGCTGAGCTCTGTGTCCTCCGGGTGGGCGCCCGCCGCCTGGCGTAAGGTGTCGAGCGCCTCGTCGCTCTTGCCCTGCCCTTCGAGCGCCGCGGCGATCAGCCGGAACTGCTCGACGCTCGCCGCGCATTCCCGGGCATGGACGAAGTCGCCGGCCGCGAAAAAGACGTCGAGCATCTTGCCCTGGATCTCTTCGTCGTCCGGATTCAGCTTGGCCGCTTCGCGCAGGACCGTGATCGCTTCTGGCTCCCGCCCTTTGTCGGCGAGCTCGTCGGCGATCTCCTTCAGATCCCGCAGCGCGCCAGCCTTGTCGCCCATCTCGATGCGCGCGTTCGCCGCCGTCAGGCGGCTCTCGTAGTCGGCCGGATCGAGCGACCCGAGGCGGATCTTCGCCTGCAGCGCACCACGCACGTCGCCGCGGCCGCGCCGCAGCTCGATGAGCGTGGTCAGATGCGCGCGGGCGTCGGCGTACAACCCCTGGCTGGCGAGGATGTCCGAGACATGCCAGAGCGCCTGCTCGTGGACGGGTTTCAGCTTGAGGACCTTCTTGTAGACGGCCCCGGCCTTCGCGACGCCCCCTTCGTTGTTCAGGCTGTCGGCAATCTGCATGAATTGCTCGACCGCCTTGTCGATCTGCCCCGCCCGCGCGTACAGATCGCCGAGCGCATTCGCCGTGTTCCAGTCGCGCGGATCTTCCTCGACGACGCGCAGGTACTCCGCAATGGCAGCATCGAGTTTGCCCTGCCTCAGAAGCTTCTCAGCGTTGCGCAGAATGGCGAGACGATCGATGGGCACGGAATTTACGCCATGGTATCAAAGGGCGACACGGCCGGCCTCATCAGACGGCAGGCTCGCTGTTTCGATCAACGAGCGACGGCGGGCGAAACGATCGGCGGTGAACATCAGAGTAGCCGTGCCGCGCGACGGCGTCCAGATGATCCGCCGTGGCGTAGCCTTTGTGGCGGTCGAACCCATAGCGAGGGTCCCGGCCGTGGAGCTCGAGCATCTGGCGATCGCGGCTCACCTTGGCGACGATCGACGCCGCGGCGATCGCCGAGCACCGGCGATCGCCGTGCACGACGCCGCGCTGGGCCATCGGCAGATCCGGCACGCGAAAGGCGTCCACGAGGACGATGTCCGGCAGCGGCGCGAGCTGCAGGATGGCGCGCTGCATCGCGCGCAGTGACGCCTGATGGATATTGATGCGATCGATTTCCGCCGGGTCGGCCTCTGCGACCGCCCAGGCGAGTGCGTGCCGCAGGATGCTCGCGCACAGCCGCTCACGCTCGGCGGCCGGTACAAGCTTTGAGTCGCAGACGCCGGGAATGTGATAGTCCGGGTGCAGCACAACCGCCGCGGCCACGACGGGCCCGGCCAGACAGCCGCGGCCCACCTCGTCAACGCCGGCGACGTACACAAACCCGGCGCGCCGCAGCGCGTTTTCAAGCGTGCGCATGGCCGGGACGCGGGGCATAGGGGCTGGAACGGCCGTTTACCGCTTCACCGTGTCCTTCATCCTGGCGGCCTTGCCCTTCAGATCGCGCAGGTAGTACAGCTTCGCGCGGCGGACCTTCGCGGAACGCATCACCTCGATCTTCTGGATCGTCGGCGAGTGCAGCGGGAAGATGCGCTCGACACCCTGCCCGAACGAGACCTTGCGCACGGTGAACGAGGCGCGCGTGCCGCCGCGATGAAGGCCGATCACCACGCCCTCGAACACCTGAATGCGCTCTTTGTCGCCTTCGCGCACCTTCACGTGCACTTTGACGGTATCCCCGGACTTCATGGCCGGCCGCTCGGCCAGCTGTGACTTTTCGATCAGCTCAATCGCGCTCATGCTCTCGCTCCCGGCAGGCCTGAAGACCTGCGCTACAATCCGGCCAACTTATTACTCTGCTGCGCCTCGAGCTCGCGCAAAATCTTCTGCTCTTCTTCGTCGAGGCTCGCCGCGGCCAGCAGATCCGGCCGGCGCTCCAGCGTCCGCGCAACCGCCTGCCGCTTCCGCCACCGGCGGATCTCCGCGTGATTGCCCGACAGCAGCACGTCGGGCACGCGGAGAATCCGCTCGCCTGACGTGTCCGCCGGAGCCCTGGCGGAGGTGGAAGCCGTCGCGCGACCACCGTCCGGTGAAGCCTTCGCGCTGCTGATCTCCGGCGGCCGCGTGTACTGCGGGAAATCCAGCAGACCGCGTGTGAACGAATCGTGCACCACCGATTGCTCGTCGCCCACAACGCCCGGCACCAAACGCGCGACGGCGTCGAGCACGACCATCGCCGGCAATTCGCCGCCGGTCAGGACGTAATCGCCGATCGAGAGTTCCTCATCGACACGCTCGCGAATCCGCTCGTCGAATCCTTCGTACCGTCCGCACAGCAACACGAGGCCGCGGCACTGGCTGAGGCGGCGCGCTTCGGCCTGCGTGAACCGCGTCCCCTGCGGCGACGTCAACACGACCGTCAGCGGCTGCCCGCGCTCAGCCTCGATGGCGTCGAGCGCCCGGAAGATCGGATCCGGCTTCATCACCATGCCCGGACCGCCGCCGTACGGCACATCGTCGACCACACGATGCCGATCGAGTGTGAAGTTCCGCAAATCATGGATCTTCACGTCGACCACGCCTGCCGCCGCGGCTCGTCCGAGAATGCCTCCCGCCAGCTGCGGCTCGATCATCGCCGGAAAAATCGTGACGATGTCGAAGGTCATCATCTTCATGGCCCTGCGCGGCGGCGCTCGGCTAAAGCCTTCGCGCTACGACGGCTGAGGCCTTCGCACTACGCCGAGCGAGTGTAGCGCGATGGCGTTAGCCGAGCGGCCGTGCATTCGCTTCCAGCAATCCTTCCGGCGGATCGACCACGATCCGCTTCGCGGCCGGATCGATCACCGGGCAGATGTCGGCCACCAACGGAATCTGCACTTCGCCGCGGCCGCCCGCATCCGCCACGATCAGCCGGCTCCCACCGGCTCCACCTTCCACGTCCTCGACGATCCCGACCGGCGTACCGCTGCTCGTTTCGACACGACACCCGATCAAGTCGTGACGATAGAACGTGCCGTCCGGCAGCGTCCGCAGCGTCTCGAGCGGCACACGCAACTCGAGTCCAGCCAGCGCCTGTGCGTCGTTCATCGTCTCGACGCCGGTGAGGCCGACCACGGGCCGGCCGTTCTGAAAGCGGACCGTCGTGAGCCGGAGCGCCTCAATCGCGCCGCGCCGCTCGATGAACAGCTCGGCTCCAGGCTGAAAGCGCTCGTCCGGAAAATCAGTCTCCGAATTCACGATCACCTGGCCGCGATGTCCGTGCGCACGCGCGATGCGGCCGACGAGCGCCATGTCGGACCACTCCATTACGGAGAGACAGAGAACAATGGCCACAGAGGCACAGAGACACAGAGTAAAAACCCGATCTTCTCGGTGCCTCTGTGTCTCTGTGGCAACTCCATCCTCTCTGTGCCTCTACCCTCGGAAAGGCGTGTCGCGAATTTCGAGCGTCACGGCCTTGCCGTCCTTCTCGCCGGCCGCCGAGGCCAGCGTTCGGAGGGCGGCGGCCGTGCGACCCTGCTTGCCGATCACCTTGCCGAGATCGCCCGGGCCGACGAACAGTTCCACGAGCGTCGTCCCCTTGTGCTGCGACTCGGTGACGTGGACCTCGTCCGGCCGGTCGGTGAGCGCTCGTGCGAGGACCTCGACCGCTTCACGCACGCCGCTCATTTCGCGGTCGGCTCCACGGCCGCGGCCGCCGGCGCGGCCGGCTTCGCCGTCAGGTGCCGCGCCATCAGCGTCCGCACCGAGTCGGACGGCTGCGCGCCCTTGCTGATCCAGTAGGCCACTCGCTCCTGCTGAATGTCGACGATCGCGGGCTTGGTGCGCGGGTTGTAATGGCCGAGGATCTCGACGAAGCTGCTGTCGCGCGCGGCGCGCGAATCGGTGACGACGACGCGGAAAAAGGGGCGCTTCTTCGAACCGGCCCGACGCAAACGGATCGCTACCATCTGTCTCTCCTGAATGACATCCGGGGCTCGAGCCCGCACGTCTGTTTCGCTACGCGAACGGCAGGACGAAAATCCTGCGCTACAACCGTCGCACGGCAGGGACTCGATGCCTGCGTCACAACTGTCGTAGCGCGGGTCTTTGGACCCGCCCTTTCCGAGCACCGGGTTACCCCCGGTTGCGCAGCATCTGCATGGCCTGGCGGCGCGCCTTCTTGCCGCCGCCACCACCCGACAACCCGGCCATCCCGCCGAGCGACTTCAACATCTTCTGCATCTGCACGAACTGCTTCAGCAGACGATTCACTTCCTCGACCGACGTCCCGCTGCCCTTCGCGATGCGCTTGCGCCGGCTGCCGTTGATGATGTGCTGCTTGCGCCGCTCATCCGGCGTCATCGATGAGATGATCGCCTCCACGCGGCCAATCTGCTTCTCGTCCGGCTTGTTCTGCGCGAGCGCTTTGATGTTGCCCATTCCCGGCAGCATCCCGATGATCGATTCGAGCGGTCCCATCTTCCGGATCGTCTTCAGCTGATCCCGAAAGTCTTCGAGGGTGAACTCGTTCGACCGAATTTTCTGTTCCAGCCGCTCCGCGTCGTCCTGCGAGATGGCCGCTTCCGCCTTCTCGATGAGCGACAACACGTCGCCCATCCCCAGCACGCGCGACACGACGCGCTCGGGATGAAACGGCTCCAAATCGTTCAGTGTCTCGCCGCTGCCGGCAAACGCGATCGGCACGCCGACGACTGACACCACCGACAGCGCCGCGCCGCCGCGCGCATCGCCGTCGAGCTTCGTGAGCACCACGCCGGTGACGCCGACGCGGGCGTTGAACTCGCCCGCGCTCTTGATGGCGTCCTGGCCCGTCATCGCATCCGCGACGAAGAGCAGGTCCGACGGATCGGTGACGGTCTTGATGGCCGCCAGCTCCGTCATCAGGTCGTCGTCGATGTGCAGCCGGCCGGCCGTGTCGACAATCACGACGTCGAAGCCGAGATTGGCCGCTTCGGACAGCGCTCCCTTCGCTCGTGCCACCGGGTCCATCTGGCCCGCCGGGTCGTACACGCGCGCGCCCGCTTTGGCGCCGACGACGTTCAACTGCTGAATCGCTGCGGGCCGCTTGACGTCGGTCGACACGAGCAGCGGATGCTTCCCCTGCTTGCCGAGCCATTTCGCCAACTTGCCCGCCGTCGTCGTCTTCCCCGCGCCCTGCAGGCCGAGCAGGAGGACGACGCGCGGCCGTTTCGTGGTCGCCGGCAGGCCGCCCTCTGCGTTGCCGAACAGGGCGACCATCTCGTCGCGGACGATCTTGACGACCTGCTGCGACGGCGACAGGCTGCGGAGCACGTCCGCTTCCATCGCGCGATCGCGCACGCGGTCGACAAATGCCTTGACGACCTTGAAATTGACGTCCGCTTCGAGCAGGGCGAGCCGAATCTCGCGCAGCGCCGCCTCGATGTTTTCAGGCGTCAGCCGGGATTCGCCCCGAAGAGTCTTGAAAACGTCCTGAAGACGTGTGCTGAGGGAATCGAACATGGCCGCTAACCCGCTCTAGTGCAAACGCTTATCGTAGCTGACGGGCTGCGCAGTGTCAACCGCCGAGCCGGCGTGGTGTGGAGCCGGCGTGGGCTGCTGACGAAACTGCACAACGGCTCACAGGAACCGCTCCTCGAGCTCGGGCGTCGGGATCATGCACGTCTCGCGCCTTCCAAACCAGCGGTACCGGTTCCGCGCGACAAGACTGTAAACCCAGTCGCGGAGTGGTCGCGGAACGACGATCAGTGCGAACGCCAGGGACCAGGGAAAACGCAGCCGCCGGGCGATGCGCAGCGCCGCGGTCGAGCGTGTAAAGAGTCGGCCCTCTTCGAGCAGGACGATGCTGTCGGGTACGTCGGCGGCGATGCCGGCGCCTTCCAAGCGGCGCTGAGCGACATCGGATTGCAGCGACGCAAACCGGAACCGCCGCGCCGGATCACGCGCGATCACAAACTGCACCAACCCGTTGCACAGGTTGCATACGCCGTCAAAGAGAATCACAGCCGGCAAATTCGTGAGTTGGCGAGTTGGTGATTTGGTGATCTGGTGATTTGCCACCGAGCTCCGGAATTCACCAACTCACGAATTCGCCAACTCACCAACTCGTGAGTGGTTTAATTGGCGCTGATCTCCGCACGCAGACCCTGAAGCCGGCCGATCGCGTTCCGGAGCGCCACGGACGCGGCGTTCGGCTCGGCGTCCCGCTCCATTTCACTCAGCGCCTGTTCGAGCACGTTCAACGTCGTGTTGACCTCGGCGACCGTCACGTCCGTGGCTTGGTTGGTCAGGTGCTCGACGAGATCCAGGCACGCACGAAGCAGGGTGCCGGCGCGCTGATCCGGCGTGGCGCCGCGCGCCGCCGCGCGCATGCCCGCCATGAGTGAATCGCGACACGCAGTAAGTTGACTTTTGACCGTCACGCAGCCGTCACCCCTCGTTAGACGCTGGACAGCTTGTGGCCCAGCTTTTCCTTCTTGGTCTTCAAATAGCGCCGCGTCGAATCCGACGCCGGAATCTCCAGCGGCAGCCATTCGCTGACCGACAAGCCGTACCCTTCGATCCCAATCAGTTTACGCGGATTGTTGCTGAGCAGCCGCATCGAGCGGATGCCCAACTCCTTCAGAATCTGAACGCCCATGCCGTAATCGCGCTGATCCGCCTTGAAGCCGAGACGCTCGTTCGCTTCGACCGTATCGAAGCCTTCGTCCTGCAGCTCGTACGCGCGAATCTTGTTCGCGAGACCGATCCCGCGGCCCTCCTGATTCAGATAGAGGAGCACGCCGCGCCCTTCCGCGGCGATGCGCTCCATCGCGGTGTCGAGCTGCGCGCCGCAGTCGCAGCGGATCGAGTGCAGCACATCGCCTGTCAGGCACTGCGAGTGGACACGCACGAGCACGCCGGTCCCGTCGCCGATGTCGCCGCACACGAGCGCCAGGTGCGTCTGCTTGTCGATCTCGTTCTCGAACGCGTGCACGCGAAACTCGCCGAATCGCGTCGGCATGTTCGCGACGGCCACGCGCTTCACCAGCGACTCGGTGCGGGTGCGGTACCGGATCAGATCGGCGACCGTGATCATCAGCAGCTGATGCTTCTTCGCAAACTTCGCCAGCGCCGGCACCCGCGCCATGGTGCCGTCCTCGTTCATGATTTCGCAGATGACGCCGGCCGGATACAGCCCCGCGATGCGGGCGAGATCGACGGCCGCCTCGGTCTGTCCGGCGCGGACCATCACGCCGCCCGGCCGCGCGCGCAGCGGAAACATGTGGCCCGGCCGCGCCAGATCGGACGCGCGCGTCGCGGGATCGATTGCCGCCTGCACCGTCGCCGCGCGATCGGCCGCCGAGATGCCGGTGGTCGTGCGTCCCTTGGCTTCGATCGGCACGCAGAACGCCGTTTCGAACCGCGAGCTGTTGTTGGACACCATCAGCGGAATCTCGAGCTCGTCGAGGCGCTCGGGCGTCATCGACAGGCAGATCAATCCGCGCCCGTGGCGCGCCATGAAGTTGATCGCCTCGGGCGTCACCTTCTCCGCAGCGATCGTCAGATCGCCTTCGTTCTCGCGGTCCTCATCGTCGACGACGATCAGCATCTCGCCGCGCCGGAAGGCCTCGAGCGCATCCTCGATGCGCGCAAACTGACTCGGACTCTTCCGCGCACCTTTGGCGATTTCCATGTGTGTGTGTGAGCGTTTCAATGAGCGACCTCTCCCGGCTTCGTCCCGAGCGTCAGCCCGGCGAGCGTCGCGGCGCGCACGACATACTTGCCGACCATGTCGCATTCGAGGTTGACGCGATCGCGAACCTGCGCCGCGCGGAGACTCGTGTTCTGCTGCGTGTACGGCACGATCTGGATGTCGAAGCGATCCTCACCCAGACCGGCGACCGTCAAGCTGATGCCATCCACGGCAACCGAACCCTTGTGGACCAGATACGGCGCGAGATGCGGCGGAAAGCTCACCGTCAGCCAGTGAAACTCCGACTCGGCGCGCAGCTCCTCGATATGGCCGATCGCATCCACGTGTCCCTGCACGAAATGGCCGCCGAACCGGCCGTCGCCACGCAGCGGCCGCTCGAGATTCACGCGACACCCGCGTTCGAGCGCCCCGAGCGTGGTGACCCGAATGGTTTCAGGGCCGACGTCGGCGTGGATCTCCCGGCTCTCGGCGAGGATCACCGTCAGGCAGACACCGTTCACGGCCAGGCTGTCGCCTGGCTTCATCTCCGGCGCCAGCGGCGTCGCAATCCGCAGACGGAATCCGCCGCTCGTCGGCTTGCGCTCGATCAGCTCGCCCACCGCTTCAATGAGGCCCGTGAACATATCCTTCCAACAGAACATCCGCACCCAGCGGCTCGACCCGCCGCTGGATCAGCGCGGCCGATGCGAACGGCCGGCCGTCGAGGAGCGGTACGCCCTCCGGTCCGAGCACGTGCGGCGTCACGTACAGACGCACGAAATCAACCAGCCCGGCGTCCCACGCGGCCGCGTGCAGCGCCGCACCGCCTTCGAGCAACAGCGATCCGATGCCCCGCGCACCCAGACACGCCAGCGCGGCACCGAACGTCGCGTCGGCGGCGATCTCGATCTGCGCCCCCCGGTTCTCGAGCGCCGCGCGTGCCGCGCGTTCCGCCGCGTCGACACTCGTGACGATAATGACAGGGCCTGCCTCAAGTGTCGAGAGGATGCGTGCCGCCGGCGGGGTGCGCAGCCGCCGATCGAAGATCACGCGTGTCAGCGACCGCTCGCGGTACACGCCCCGCGGAGTCAACAGCGGATCGTCCACGAGCAGCGTGCCCGATCCAATCCCCACGGCATCCACCTCGGCCCGGACCCGCTGCGCGTGCCGATTCGCGGACGGCGACGTCAGCGCGGTCCGTTCTCCGGCTCGAGCCGCGATGCGGCCGTCGGCGCTCGTCGCCGCCTTGAGGATGACGAACGGCCGCTGCTCGCGGACCAGGGTCAAGAACGGCTGGTTCATCGCAACCGCCAGCGCCGCGCCCACGCCGACCGTCACCTCGACGCCGTGCGCCCGGAGGTACGCGAAACCGCCCCCGTGCACGAGCGGATTCGGATCCTCGATCGCCGCGACGACACGCGCCACACCAGCCTCCACCAGACGCGCGGCGCAGGGACCCGTCCGGCCCGTGTGGCAGCACGGCTCGAGTGTGCAGTACATCGTCGCACCGCGCGCCCGACTGCCGGCCGCGTCGAGCGCGCGTACTTCGGCGTGCGCCTCGCCCGCACGTTCGTGAGCTCCCTGCCCCACCACCACGCCGTCCGGCGTGACGATGACGGCGCCAACCAGCGGATTGGGGCTCGTCCGTCCGCGGCCGCGCTCCGCGAGGAACAGGGCGCGATCCATATACGCGATGTCACTCAGCATTTGGTAATTTGGTGACGTGGTGAGTTGGAGATTTTCACCATTTCTCTTCGAACAGGCCGTCAACGTACTCGTCCGCCGAAAACGGTACGAGATCGTCGATCGCCTCGCCGACGCCGACGTATCGAATCGGGAGCTTCAGATCGTTCGCAATGGCGACGGCGATCCCACCTTTTGCGGTGCCATCCAGCTTCGTCAGGACAATGCCGTTCACGCCCGCCACGCTCATGAACTCGCGAGCTTGCGCCAGGCCGTTCTGCCCCACAGTCGCGTCGAGCACCAGCAGCACCTCTTGCGGCGCACCCGCGATCTCGCGCGACGCGATCCGTCGGATCTTGTCGAGCTCGTTCATCAGATTGACGCGCGTGTGCAGCCGGCCTGCGGTGTCGATCAAGATCGGATCGCGCTGTTTGGCTTTCCCTGACGTGATGGCGTCGAACACCACCGCGGCGGGATCGGCGCCTTCGCGCGCCCGCACCATGTCCACGCCCGCCCGCGCCGCCCAGATCTCGAGTTGTTCGACCGCGGCGGCGCGAAAGGTGTCGGCGGCGCAGATGAGCGGCGTCTGTCCGTTCTTCTTCAACAGGTTCGCCAGCTTGCCGACCGTCGTCGTCTTGCCGGTGCCGTTGACGCCGACAATCAAGCTGACCTTCGGCGGCGTCGCGACGATCACGGGACCATCGATCGCGGCGAACACGGCGCGGATCTCCTGCTTCACGAGCTCGCGCAGACTCGCGCCGTTGCGGCCGCGCGCCTTGACCGCCGTGATGATGCGATCGGTGGCCGACACGCCGATGTCAGCGGAGATCAGCAGCTCCTCGAGGGCTTCGACGGTGTCGACGTCCACCGGACGCGATCGGCGCGCCGGCTCGTCGGCCTGTACGGACGATCTCATCGAACCGCTCGACGATCTGCTGCTTGGTGCGGGAGAGACTCTCGCGGAGCTTGCTGAAGACGCTCATACCTATTATTGACCTATTGCGCCTCTGCTTCGGCACGCTGGCGGCGCAGCATCAGCGCGTCGAGCGCCGCGCGCACGTCGGCACGACCGGCGAACACTTCCGCCATTTGCGTCGCGATCGGCAGCTCGACGCCGTACCGCGCGCCGAGCGCCAGCGCGGCATGCGTCGTGCGCACGCCTTCCGCGACCATTTTCATCCCGGCCAGAATGTCGTCGAGAGAACGGCCGCGCGCCAGCTCGATGCCGACGTGACGATTGCGGCTCAGATCCCCGGTGCAGGTGAGCACCAGATCGCCGAGTCCACTCAGGCCCGCGAGCGTCTCCCGTTTCGCGCCGGCCGCGCAAGCCAGGCGCGTGATCTCCGCCAGGCCGCGGGTGATCAGCGCGGCCAGCGCATTTTGTCCGAGACCCAACCCCTCGACCACGCCGGCCGCGATGGCGATGACGTTCTTCATCGCCCCGCCGATCTCGACGCCCACCACATCGTCGCTGCCGTACAGCCGGAAGTACGGGCCGCGGAATCCCGCCTGGACCATCGCGGCCGCAGCGGCGTTCGACGAGGCCGCAAGAACGACGGTCGGAAGATCGCGCGCGACCTCGCTCGCGAAGCTCGGCCCGGACAACACGACCACGGGCCGATCGGGCCCGAGCTCGTCGCTGATGACCTGTGACATCCGCAGGAGCGAGTCGGCCTCGAGTCCCTTGGTGGTGCTGACGATCGTCGCGCGCGGGCGGACGTGCGGCGCCGCCGCACGCATTACCGCGCGGCAGCCATGCGACGGAATCGCCGAGACGACGAGGTCTGCGCCGGCAAGCGCCTCGTCGAGCGCGTGCGTAATCGAGATCGTCGGCGGAAAGCCGACGTCCGGCAGGTAGACGGCGTTGTGGCGGCGGTGCCGCAGGTCATCGACGAGCGCGGGATCGCGCGCCCAGAGCCGCACCTCATGGCCCACGCGCCCCAGATGGACCGCGAGCGCGGTACCCCAACTTCCGGCGCCGAGAATCGCAATCGCCCGCGTCACGCGCGGACTCCCAGGCGCCGCTCGGTGCCTGCGCGCACGCGCCACAAATTCGTCCGATGGCGCAGCACGATCAGCGCCGACGCGCCGCAGGCGGCGGCGACGACGGACGGGGGCGCGGCGGAGATGTACGCGATGATCGGCAGCGAGATCGACGCGGCAACCGATCCAAGCGAGATGTATCTGGTCGCCCACACCGTCATGATGAAGATCGCCAACGCTGGAGGGACGGCGAACGGGGTCAGGACCGAGAAGACGCCGCACGCCGTTGCGACGCCCTTACCGCCGCGGAATCGCAGCCACACCGGATAGACGTGCCCGACGATGGCCGCAACGCCGGCGGCGGAGCCGGCCGTGTCGCCGCTGAGTCGCTGCGCCAGCATCACGCTGACGGCGCCCTTCAGGATGTCGAGCATCGCCACCAGGACGCCGGCCGTCACACCCGATGCGCGCAGCACGTTGGCGGCGCCCAGATTGCCGCTGCCGATGCGGCGCGGGTCGCGTGCGCCCCAATGGCGCGAGAGCAGCAGGGCAAACGGAATCGACCCGAGCGCATAGGCCACGAGGACAGCGGTCAGCATCAGCCTATTCTAGCGAGCGCAAGGAATTTCGGCCTTCAAGACGTCTACGGGCGCGCCGTCAACGGCGCGCGGGCAAGGCACAGGTAGGTCGATCCGGACGGCGACAATCGGCTCTCGTACAGCACGACCTCGCGGACCTCGAGTCGCGCCACCGCCGCGGTGCTCGCCAACGACCGGAGGCGCGCCGCATCGATCCGGCCGACGGTGCGGCAGCGGCCGAGCGTGACGTGGGCGCGGAACCGCCGCCGCTCGGTGGCAATCCCGAGGGCCTCGATGCGCGCGGCCACGTGCTGCTGCAGGGTCGCCGCACCTGCGGCTCCCTCGATCGCGCCAAGCCACACGACACGGGGTGCGCTACGCGGCGGGAACACACCGACGCCGCCGAACGCCATCGTGAACGGCGGGTGCGCAATCGGCGCGGAACAGGCGGCCGTCAGCGCAAGCAGGTGTTTTTCCGGAACGGCGGCGAGAAACACGAGCGTCAGGTGCATTTGTTCCGGCCGGACCCATCTGATCTGCGCCGCATCGCTCAACGCGCGGCCCACGCGAGCCTGCTCGCGGCCGATCGCCTCGCGGACGTCGTCGTCGAAATCAATGGCCGCGAACAACCGATGCGTCGTGCTCACGGGTGTAACGAAAAGGGGCCGTACCCCTTTTCCTGTGGATCATCGCCGAAAAGGGGTACGGCCCCTTTTCATGGGCGGCGCTCCGCCCACTCGGGACCCGCGTCAGTGCCCGTGAGCATCAGGCGCACCATGTTGAGGGCCGACTGAGCGGCCTGGAACTTCACCATCTCCCGATTGCCCATGAACTGAAAGCCGCGGACGTTCACCTTCCGATCGATGACGACTGCGACCCACACGGTGCCCACAGGCTTCTCTTCGGATCCGCCACCCGGCCCTGCGATGCCGGTGACGCCCACGCCGATGTGCGTGCCCGATCGATCGCGAATGCCGGCCGCCATTCCGACGGCGACCGAATCGCTGACGGCGCCGACCTTTCGAATCAGGTCGGCGGGGACGCCGAGCAGATCAGTCTTTGACTCGTTGCTGTAACACACAATGCCACGTTCGACGTAGTCGGAGCTGCCAGGCACATCCGTCAGCCGCGACGTCAGGAGCCCGCCCGTGCACGACTCAGCAACGGCAATGGTCATCTGCTTCGCGCGCAGGAGATCGCCGACGACGGCTTCGAGCGTTCGCCCGTCAACGCTGTAGACTGCCGGCCCAAACGCGGCGCGTAACTCGTCGACCGCGGCGTCGAGCGCGAGGTCGGCGTCGGCGCGGGTCGGCGCCTCCACCGTCAGGTGCAGCTCAATCTGCCCGAGCACCGCGAGAATCGTCGTGCTGATGGGCGGCTCCTGCAAGAGCCACCGCCGATAGATCGGCCCGGCCTGCGCATCGACGTCGGATTCGGCGCGCCCGGTCAGGCGCAGCACACGGCGAAACAGGCCGGCGCCGGCCGACCGCGGAATGCGATCGCGAATGACGGCGTCGAGCATCGGCTTCATCTCGCGCGGCGGACCGGGCAGCAACACGATCGCCGTACGCCCATGTTCGAGCCAAAGCCCCGGCGCAGTGCCGTTCGCATTCTCGATCATCGTCGCTCCGCGCGGAACCATCGCCTGCCGGCGATTGTTCTCGGGCATCGTCATTCCGCGCCGCTCGAATCGGGCGCGGATGCGCTCGACGACCTCTTCGCTGACATCGAACGGCACGCCCAGTACCTGCGCGACGGCGTCTCGCGTGATGTCGTCTTCGGTGGGCCCGAGCCCGCCCGTGACGATCAGCAGGTCGGCCCACGTCAGCGCGCCGCCGATCATCTGCGTGAGCTCGACGATGTCGTCAGCGACCACCGCCTTGAGGCGCACGTCGTAGCCGATCTCGTTCAGGCGCTCGGTGATGAACAGCGAGTTGGTGTCGACCCGAAACGGCGTCAACATCTCACTGCCGACGGCCAGAATGCACGCCTTCATGACTGCATGAATTGGGGAATCGAGTGATCGGGTAATCGGATCAATGCATTGGGCAATTGAGACGCTCGATGACCAGATTACCCGATTGTCCGATGGAGCACCGCCAGCACGAGGCGCAGCGCGATGTTGGCGTAGACGGCCGCCATCGCGTCGTCGGCCATCACGCCCATGCCTCCCGGCAGACGTTCCAGCCGATTGGCCGGATATGGCTTGATCACGTCCGCCACGCGGAAGAGCAGGAAACCGCCCAGCGCGCCCATCCAGCCGACCGGGACGAGAAAGAGCGTGATGAGCATGCCCATCACTTCGTCGAGGACGACCTGGCCGGGGTCAGTCTTGCCGAAGTGCCGCTCAGCCACCGTGCCGCTCCACGATCCGAGCACGAACAGCGCGGCGATTGTCGTCGCCTGCACCGCCGGCGGTGCGGGCAGCAGCCACCACACGAGCAGGCCGGCAGCCGAACCGAACGTCCCGGGTGCGAGCGGGGCGTATCCAACACCGCACGCCGTCGCGCAGGTCAGGGCCACGGCGGTGGTGATGCGTGATCTGAAATTTGGGTTTTGATCGTCGTCCGGGCGAATCCCGAATCCCGAATCCCGAATCCCTTCCCTCATGCGGAAGCGCGAACGACGCGCGTTCCTGCGAAGCGATCGTGGAGGCCGCGATGATCGCTGTTGAAGATCGCGGAGAGGAATCCGAGGCCGGCAGGCACCGCCAGCACAAACCAGATGAGGGTGCGCACGAGCGCGCGGCCGACGTCGAGCGGCGCGTCCGCGTCGGCGGCGACGACTTTGATACCGGCGGCCATTTTGCCGAGCGTCTGCCCGCCGGCGGTGAACGCCACGAGATACCCGCCGTTCTGCACCAGGAGAAACGCGAGCAGCGGTCCTTTGGGAACGACGCCAATATCGGTGAGGCCCACGCCGCAGATCTGCAGCGTGAAGTAGACGACGACGACGTCGACGGCCGCCAGGATGATCAAATCGATCGCGACGGCGACCATCCGCGACAGCAGCCCGGCTGCTTCCTCCTGCTCCGGTTCGAGCCGCTCGGCCGGAGCGAAGGAGGCGCGCTCCCGCATCGGCACTCCCGTCCGGTGATCAGCATCGGGAAGGCCGAGATCCAGCGGCAGATCGAGAGCCGGCGTTCGCGCCGATTCGGCGCGGAGACGCGGCATCTCAGGCGTTGCGCGGCGCACCGCCAGCGGCATGCGTGGCGGCGACGCCTTCGTGATCAGCGGCACGTCGTCGGTAATCGGCGGCCCGAAGAGCGAGGGCTCGCCGTCGAGCGCAGACGACCGTGACGGTGCCCGAGGCGCAGCGGGCGCACCCAGGATCCGATCGAGATCGGCGTCCACATCTGCTGAGAACCGCTCGCCCCGATCGCTCAGCGTGAGGTCGTCGAGTGGATTGACCGCGGTCGAGTCGTGCCGCATCGTCAGATCGGGCAGCGTGACGGGCTGCGAGAGCGAGAAATCATAGCCGCAGTTGCGGCACCGCTCGACGTGCTCGAACCCGAGGTATCCGCACTTGGGACACTTCATGGCAGCGGTCGATCGCCTTTCTCGCCAGGGCCGGCCGGCAACCCGAGCAGCTGATGCTGCAGCTCCGCGCGCAGGCGGTCGGCGTCGCCCTTCTGCGGGTCGGTCGCGCGCACGGCGTCAAGAGCGGTCAGTGCGTCGTGCAGGTGGCCGCCGGCGGCCAGCGCACGCGCGCGGCCGAGCGCCGTTTCGCCACGGCGCGGGAGTGGGAGCGCCGCTTCGCTCGTGGAGAGACCTGCCCCGGCAGCGGCCGGCGCGTGGGCCAGTCCCGTCAGCGACCGCCATGCCGAACGATTCCGAATCGACGTGGTCACAGCGCCGACCGCCACCGCCGCGAGCAACATCGCTACGACGACGACCAGCGCCCATGTCGTCCTCGAAGCGCCGGCAGCTGCGCGCGGCAACGCGATGCGCCGCCGATCGTGGCGCGCGCGGTCAATTGGCGGCGGAACAGCCGCCGCCTGAAGACGGTCGAGCCGATCGAGCACAGCAAGCGCCTCGTCGGTGGGCGCGCCGACGTCGATCGCGGCCTGAATCAACCGCCGCGCTTCGGCGCCGTCGCCGCGATGGAGCGCCGCCACCCCTGTCCCGACCAGTTCCTCCGATCGACGCTGGCGCTCAGCGAGCGCGCTGCGGGCCCGTTCGATGTACGCGCGTGCCTTGGGATGGCTGCGATCGAGAAACAGCGCGCGCGTCCAGACGTTGATGGCCTGTTCGTACTGCCCCGCAAAGTAGTGATCGAGACCGGCGAGAAGGAGCTGTTCGATCTTCGCGTCGCGGCCGGCAGCCGGCGCGGCATCGAGTGCGCGTGGGCCGTCGGTGCGGAGCGGATCGGGCATGGTGTGACGACGGACGGAGTATAGCATTTCAGATTTCAGATTTCAGATGGCATAGAATCCACTCACGCATCCCATGCTTGTCGAATGCATTCCGAACGTGAGCGAAGGGCGCCGCCCCGAGGTGGTGACGGCGATGGCGGCGGCGATCACCGCCGTGCCAGGCGTCCGGCTGCTCGACTATTCCTCCGACGCGTCGCATCACCGCTCCGTCTTCACACTCGCCGGTGACGCCAATGGCGTCGCGGAGGCGGTGATGGCGCTGTTCGAGCGTGCGGTGGCAGACATCGATCTGCGTACCCATCGCGGCGAACACCCGCGCATCGGCGCTGTCGACGTGGTGCCGTTCGTCCCGATCGAAGGCGTGACGATGGCCGAGTGCGTCGCGCTGGCCAAGCAGGTCGGCGCGGCCGTTGCCGACCGCTTTCACGTGCCCGTGTATTTGTACGAAGAAGCGTCGACCAACCCCGCACGCAAAAACCTCGAGGACATTCGGCGCGGTGAATTCGAAGGGCTCGCGGCGAAGATGGCGTCCGAAGGCTGGACGCCCGATTTCGGTCCCACCACGCCGCACCCCGCCGCCGGGGCGACCGTGATTGGCGCGCGCATGCCGCTCATCGCCTACAACATCAACCTGGCGACCGACCGTCTCGACGTGGCGAAGAAGATCGCCGCCGGTATTCGCCAGAGCAGCGGCGGGTATCGCTATGTCAAAGCGGCCGGCTTCAAGCTCGACGCCCGCGGTATCGTGCAGGTGTCGATGAACCTCACGAATTACGAGAAGACGCCCATCTTCCGCGTGTTCGAAACGGTGAAGCGCGAGGCGGCGCGGTACGGGGTTGCGGTGCTGGAAAGCGAAATCGTCGGGCTGATCCCGTCGGCGGCGCTGAATGCTGCCGCCGAGTATTACTTGCAGATTGCCGACTTCAAAGCCGATCAGGTCCTGGAGAACAAGCTCCGACAATCGTAAGAGGGCCGACACACAGGTCGGCCCCTACAGATCCATCTCGTGGTGACGGTCGGTCTCTACACCGCCTCGGGCTCTTCGTCCACCCGTCGTGACGGCGCGATTCCGAAGGCCTTCATCTTTCGATACAGATTGCTGCGCTCGACGCCGAGCACGTCGGCGGTCCGCGACATGTTGCCCTGCTGCGCCTCGAGCGTCCGCAGAATCAGATCGCGTTCGAAGTTGTCGCGCGCCTCATGGAGCGTCAGGCGCTGGGGCGCGGCCTCAGGCGCAGTCGGCGCGCCGGCCTCTGCGGGATTGAGGAAGCCGAGGTCCGACACCAGAATCGTCTCGCCGGGGACCATGATCATCAGGCGCTCGATGACGTTGCGCAGCTCGCGCACGTTGCCGGGCCACGCATATCGCTGCATTGCCGCGACTGCCGCCGGCTCGAAGCTCTTGATGCGCCGGCCGTACTCCTCGGCGAGCTCGGCCATGAAGTGATCGGCGAGCAGGGCGATGTCGTCCTGGCGCTCGCGCAGGGCCGGCACGAAGATCGGGATCACATTCAGACGGAAATATAGATCCTCCCGGAAGCGCCCCGCACGGATTTCAGCCTGCAGATCTTTGTTCGTCGCCGCCAGCACGCGTGCGTCCACCGTGATCTGCGCCGTGCCGCCCACCGCCTCCATCGTCTGTTCCTGGAGGACGCGCAACACCTTGGCCTGCGTTTTCAGGCTCATGTCGCCGATTTCGTCGAGGAAGATCGTTCCGCCATCCGCCGCCTCGAACTTGCCGCGCCGATCGGCCACCGCCCCGGTGAAGGCGCCGCGGACGTGGCCGAACAGCTCGCTCTCGATCAGCTCCTCCGGAATGGCGGCGCAGTTGACCTCGACCAGCGCGGCGGTGCGCCGCCGGCTGAGTGCATGAATGGTCCGCGCCACCAGTTCCTTGCCCGTGCCGTTCTCGCCGTAAATCAGCACACGGCCGTTGGTGGGCGCCGCCATCGCCACCTGCTCGCGCAGCTGCCGCATCGCGTCGCTCTCGCCGACCATCGTCTGCCGGCGATCCACGCGTGCCCGCAGCGCGCGGTTTTCCGCCTCGAGTCGCCGCTGGCGCAGCGCGTTCCGGACGACGAGCACGGTCTTCTCGAGCGAGAGGGGCTTCTCGACGAAGTCGAACGCGCCCATCTTGATCGCGCGGACCGCCGACTCGATGTTGCCGTGTCCGGAGATCAGCACGACCTGCACGTCCGCTTGCCGCTCGCGCAGCCGCGCCAACGTGGCGAGCCCGTCCAGGCCGGGCAGCCACACGTCGAGCACGATCAGATCGACGCCACCGCGCGTCATCCGCTCGAGACAGGCTTCCCCGCTCGCGACCGCTTCGACGCTGTAGCCCTCGTCGCCCAGCACGCCGGTCAGCGCCGTGCGGACGCCAGGTTCGTCGTCGACGATCAGGATGTTGGGTTTCATTGACGATCAACCACGAAGGCACGAAGCTCACGAAACACGGATTCTCTTGCCCCGCCAAATAATCTTCTTCGTGACCCTCGTGTTCTTCGTACCTTCGTGATGAAACTCCTCTGACAAAGATGGGGCGGTATCAGCACGGCAACTCGATTGTAAATCGCGTGCCGGCCGGCGTGTTGTCGCCGACCTCGATGCTGCCGCCGTGCTCCGCGATGATCCGGCGGACGATCGCCAGGCCCAGGCCGCTGCCGCGCCGCTTCGTCGAGTAGTACGGCAGGAACAGCTTCTCGCGCTCTTCAGCCGGAATCCCCGGCCCGTCGTCGGCGACGACGACGCGCACCACGCCGTTGCCCGCATCGAGCTGCGTCTCGACGATGATATGACCGCGGCGGTCGGTGGCCTCGACGGCATTGTCCACCAGGTTGATGATGACGCGCCGAATCTGCTCGGCATCGAGGCGCACGAGCGGCAGCCCCGGCGCGCCGCGCTGCTCGAGGCGCACCCAATCGAAGATGCCATTGTAGAGGCCGAGCGTGTCGGCGATGAGCTGGGTCAGGTCGGTCGGCACCGCTCGCGGCGCCGGCATCCGCGCAAACTGTGAGAATTCGTCGACGAGCCCCTTGAGCGACTCGACCTCGCCGACGATCGTCGCCGTGCACTCGTCGAGGAGCGCTTTCGCGGCCGGCGGCGCTCCGGAGAAATGACGCTGCAGCCGTTCCGCGCAGAGCTGAATCGGCGTCAGCGGGTTCTTGATCTCGTGCGCGAGCCGCCGCGCCACCTCGCGCCACGCGGCGACTTTCTGCGCGCGAATCAAGGGCGTGACATCGTCGAGCACGAGCACGACACCTTCCGGTGCCCCCGCATCGCCGACAAGCGCCGTCGCGGCAGCTGCGAGGTGCAGTTCCTGGCCCCCGCGCAGGATCGCAATCTCCTGCGCGGCCGGTGCGATCCCGGCCCGGCCGGCGCCGGCGAGCAGTGCGCCGATCGGCTGCAGGTCTGCGCGATTGAACACGGCACCCGCCGGTTGACCCGCGGTGGACGCATCGAGGCTGAGCAGCCGCGATGCCGCGTTGTTGATCGTCGTGATGACGCCGCCCGCATCGACGGAGACGACACCTGTAGTAATGCGCTCGAGAATCGTTGCGATGTACCGCCTGCGCCCTTCCACCTCGACATTCTTGCGCTCCAGCGTGATCGTGGAGCGCTCGACTTTCCGCCGGCTCGCCGCTAGCTCTCTCGCCATGCTGTTGAACGCCTCGACGAGCGTGCCGAACTCGTCGTTGCTCTGCGCTTCGACGCGCTGATCGAGGCGGCCCGCGCCAATTTCCCGGGCTGCAGCCGCGAGCATCAGCACGGGGCGCGTGATGCGCTTGGCCAGGTACAACCCCATCCAGGTCGCGCTCACGAGAATGAGCAGCGTCACCATGAGGAAGAAGGAGAGGTAAACGCCCGTCAGCGGTCGCTTCAGCACGAGCAGCTGGTTATAACTCTCAAAGGCCTGCGTCATCCGCCGCGATCGCGATCCGATGTCGCCCGTCAAATAATCGGTCGCGACGACAACGCCGGTGGCGCGGCGGTCCCGGCCGTGCACGACCGCCGCCGCGTGCAGCAGATCGCCGCCGGCGCCGAGCGTTTCAATCGCATGCGTCTCCGGCGACCCGGCCAGCACCTGCGCGGCCAGACGTTCAGCCGCGGCGCCGCCGGAGCGGGATGACCACGCGGGAGCGGTGACCTCGGCCAACGCTTCGAGCCGCGTCGGCGCGCCCGGCGCCGAACCGATGCGATACACCTGCATCATCTGCACGCGCTCGCCCGTCACTTCGAGCGCCAGCACCTCGCGAATCGCCTGAGGATTCGCGGCCGACAGATCCATCGACGCGAGGGCGCGGGCCACGCGGTTCGCGTGATCGCCGGCCAACAGCACGCGCTCCTGGTAATAGTCGCCGGCGATCTGGTTCGCGGACGACAAAATCTCCGCCATCGGTGCATTGAACCAGCGATCGATGTTCGTCCGAATGAGCTCGCTGCCCACGATCAGCACGAGCACGGCGGGCACCATCGTCATGGCGAGCAGCAGCGCGACGAGCTTGGCGCGGAAGCGCGCGAACGGCAGACCGCGCCGCCGCTCCACGACCAGCTTGACGATGTTGCGCGCGAGCACGAACACGAGCGCGACGAGCATCGTCAGGTCGGCCGCCGAGAGAGCGTAGAGGACGAATTCGGTCAGGAAGTCTGGCGAGAAGCGCAGCGTGCGGTTCGCCAGCGCGAGCAACGCGAGCACAGCGACGAGGAGGCCGATGCCGGCGAGAATCAGCCTGGGGTTGTCGCGGAACGGACGTCTGGATCGCGGCGCCACGCGATCCGTACCGGTCTGGCGCGGCGGCGTGATGGACGTGACGCGTACGGGCATTTCAGTGGTCGGCGGCCACTACGGTATGAACGTGAACCTGGCGTGGCCGAGCACGGCGTCGCGATCCCACGGCCAGAAGAACCACGTGTTTCGCGGCCGGGTGTGCGCGCTCACGCGCACGTAGTACTCGCCGTTGGTTTCCAGCGCCGAGGTCGCAGAGACGGGAATGCGCTCGAAGTGCATCAGCCACCGTCGGACGGCGCCCTCATCCTCCGTGGGCGGCGCATCCTCGACGCGGTTATCGAGTGTGCGCGACATCTGATACCGCCGTGTGAGGTTGTCGAAGCGCACCGTGGCGGTGATCGTCACCGACGAGACCGTGCGATCGAACCACCCGGCCGTGCCGCGCCGAAGCTCGACGTCGTACACGAACGTGGTCGGCAGACCACTCAGAATCGCATCACGCACGTCAGGCGTAAAGCCATCGCTCAGATCGAAGGTCACCTGCACCTGCCCGTCGCGGGCGATGGGCGTCACGGTGACGTCGGGCGCCGGACCCTCCACCTGTGGGGCGATAAAACCGAGTGCCACGACGACGGCGCAAAGACACGTAGAGCGCGCGCTCATTCCTTCGGATTCAACAGCTGCTTGAGCTCGTCGGCGAACTCGTTGATGTCGCGGAAATGGCGGTAGACGGAGGCAAAGCGCACGTAGGCGACCTTGTCGAGCTTCTTCAGCTCCTCCATCACGAAAGCGCCGATGTCGGCCGTCGGGATCTCCTTGTCCGGCCGCTCCTGCAGCGTGGCCTCCACCCGGTTGGCGACCGATTCCACCGCTGCCAGGCTCACCGGCCGCTTCTCGCACGCCTTCAGCAGCCCGGCGACCAGCTTCGGCCGATCGAAGCGCTCACGCGTGCCATCTTTCTTCACCACCATGTAGGGAATCTCGTCGATCCGCTCGTAGCTGGTGAATCGTTTGCCGCATTCCAGGCACTCGCGCCGGCGGCGGATGACCTCCCCCTCCTTGCTTTCACGCGAGTCGACGACCTTGTCGCCGAGATGAGCGCAGTAAGGACATTTCATAGCGGTGTGATTTCAGGGCTCAAAGGCTCAGTATCAATGATCGTCAAGCGTCGAGACGCGAGCGTTGAGAAGTTGAGAGTCGTTGCGTTGCTCGGCTCGATCGGCGATGCGCCGCATGCCCGAGACGTTCAGGCCAGCCTGTGCGGCGAAGAATAGCCCGAGGAGGAGCGCGGGGCCGACAGAAAAGAGATGCAGCACGATCGCGGCTCCGACCGCGGCATCGTCCGGCGCGCCGTAGAACATCGTCGCGCCGACGCGGAACGCTTCGTGGAAGCCGCCGATCGCGCCCGGCGTCGGCACGGCCACCCCAATCACCAGCAGCGCGATCAGCAGGAACGACCCGGTGAACGGCACGGCGAAGCGGAACGCCATCGCGACGGCCCAGATGCCGAGACCGATCGACAGCCAGAGCGGAAAGGACCACACCAGGGCGACCAGCAGCCGGCCGGGGCGCCGAATCGCGCCGAGGCCGACGGCGAACTTCTCGGCGATTTTCGCGATCAATCCCGCGAAGGTGGACGGCACGACCTCTTCGAGCCGGCTGAATGCGCGGCCCAGCCGCGCCGGATCGCCGGCGACGACGAACAGGATGCCGAGCACGACGAAGACGCCGGCGCCTGCGGTCGCGCCCGCCCACTTCACGGCGGCGAAGAGGGCCGGATTCGCGGCGGTCAGATCTCGTCCAAAAAAGAACACGTACGAGGCCAGAAGAATCAACACGGTGACGATGTCGAGCAATCGTTCGAGGATGATCGTGGCGAATGCACCGGTGGCGCTCATGTCGTGCTGCTGGCGCGCGAGAAAATAGGGCCGAATCACCTCGCCGGCGCGCGCGGGGAGCACTGTGCTCGCGGCGAAGCCAACCGCCGTGGCGCGAAAGGCGTCGGCAAAGCTCGTCGTGCCGAGCGGCTCGAGCAGAAACTGCCAGCGCCTCGCGCGAATCATCAGATTGAGGCACACCGATGCGAGCGAGAGCGCGAGCCATTCCGGCCGCGCCCGCGCGATTTCGCGCACGACTCCCCGCAGGTCCACGTTGTGCAGGAACAGCCCAACGAGGGCCGCGGCCACCGCGAGCACGGCGATGGTGCGAAGATGTGATCGCATTTCAGGCGTTGAGTGTTCTCTACTATAACGCCCCTTCGACTCGCGTCACTCGCTCAGGGCAGGCACCTTCGACTCGCGTCACTCGCTCAGGGCAGGCACCTTCGACTCGCGTCACTCGCTCAGGGCAGGCCCTACATGTTGTTGTTGTCAGGCCGACCACTCAACCTGTAAGATTCTCTCCTTCGTCGGCTCAAGGAATTTCCTTTGTCCTCCGCTTCGCCCATTCTCCAGACCACGCTTGCCGCCCGACGGCCCGATCGTCAGGGCAAGGTGCGCGACATCTACGAGCTCGGCGACGAGCTCCTGATTGTCGCGACCGATCGGATCTCGGCGTTCGATTACGTTCTCGGATCCGGCATTCCCGACAAGGGCAAGGTGCTCACCCAGATCTCCGCGTTCTGGTTCGGCCGCACGCAGTCGATCGTGCCCAACCACGTCGTGTCCACGGATCCTGCGATGTATCCGCCTGTCGCGCGAACGGACGCCGAGCTGCTGCGCGGCCGGTCGATGCTCGTACGCCGTACGCAGCCGCTGCCGATTGAGTGCGTCGCGCGCGGATATTTGTCCGGATCGGGGTGGAAGGATTACGCCGCGACCGGCACGCTCTGCGGCATCACGTTGCCGCGTGGGCTCCGCGAATCGGATCGCCTGCCCGAGCCGATCTTCACGCCGGCGACCAAGGCCGAGACCGGCCACGACATCAACATCAGCGAAGCGGAGGCCGCCGCGCTGGTGAGCCCGCATGTGCTCGCCCGCGTGCGCGCACTCACGCTGCGGCTCTATGCCGAAGGGTCCGCTCACGCCGAACGCTGCGGCATCATCGTCGCCGACACGAAGTTCGAGTTCGGCATCCTGCCGGGCTCCGGGGCTGAAGAAGATCGCGTCATCCTCATCGACGAAGCGCTGACGCCCGACTCGTCGCGCTTCTGGCCGCAGGACCGCTACAGCCCCGGCGGTGCGCAGCCCAGTTTCGACAAGCAGTTCGTGCGCGACTATCTCGAACGCATCCGCTGGAACAAACAGCCGCCGGTCCCATCGCTGCCGCCGGAGGTCGTGATGAAAACGCGCGAGAAGTACGTCGAAGCGTTCACGCGTCTGACCGGCCGGGAGCTCGAGTGATCGCCGACCGCCTGCAGAAACTGGTCGACGAAATGGTCGACAAGGGCGTCCGCTTCGAAGACGCCACCCGCGAGTTCGAGAAGCGGTTCATCGTCTGCGTCCTCGCCGCCACCGACGGCAGTCTGACCAAGACGGCGGATGCGCTCGGCATGCATCGCAACACGCTCACGCGCAAGATGGTCGAGCTCAGGATCAAACGCCGGGCAGGTTAGGCGGGATGGGCAGGAGGGTGAGACGCCCGCCGCCCAACGCGCACCCGCCTTCCTGCCTCTCCAGCCCTCCCTGCCCCTCCTGCCCTGCTATTAGCACTCGTCGCTTGACTCTGCCAACTCCTGACATATAATTAGCAGTCGCTCACGGCGAGTGCTAATGCGCGGTGAGGACGCCCCTTTTGGAAATCCGGAAGGCATTCCAACTTCACGACAGACGGAGCACAGAGTATGAACGTCAGACCGTTGCACGACCGCCTCATTGTCCAGCGCCTCGAAGAAGGCGAACAGAAAGTCGGCGGGATCATCATCCCCGACTCCGCCAAAGAGAAACCGCAGCAGGGCAAGGTCATCGCTGCGGGAAACGGCAAGTCGAAGGACGACGGCAAGCGGATTCCGCTCGACGTCAAGGCCGGCGACACCATCCTGTTCGGCAAGTACTCCGGCCAGGAGATCAAACTCGATGGTGAGGACTACCTCATCATGCGGGAAGACGAAGTGTTGGCCGTGATCGAAGACGGCGCGGGCGAAACCAAGAAGAAGAAATAACGGAGAAAACTGACATGGCAAAGCAGATCGTTTACGGCGAGCAGTCGCGGCAGGCCATCCTGCGCGGCGTCAATCAGCTGGCCGACGCAGTGAAGGTGACCCTCGGTCCCAAGGGCCGCAACGTCGTCCTCGACAAGAAATTCGGATCGCCGACCATCACCAAGGACGGCGTGACGGTGGCGAAGGAAATCGACCTCAAGGATCCGCTCGAGAACATGGGCGCGCAGATGGTCCGCGAAGTCGCCAGCAAGACGTCGGACACGGCGGGCGACGGCACCACGACGGCCACCGTGCTGGCGCAGGCCATCTACCGCGAGGGCGCGAAGAACGTCGTCGCCGGCGCGAACCCGATGGACATCAAGCGCGGCATCGAGAAGGCGGTCGACGCGCTGACGAGCGAGATCAAGCGGATGTCGAAGCCGGTCAGCGGCAACATGGTGGCGCAGGTCGGCACCATCTCGGCCAACAACGACGAGACGATCGGCAAGATCATCGCCGACGCGATGGACAAGGTCGGCAAGGACGGCGTCATCACCGTTGAAGAAGCGCGGACGCTCGAGACGTCGCTCGAAGTGGTCGAAGGGATGCAGTTCGATCGCGGCTATCTCTCGCCCTACTTCGTGACGGACCCGGAGCGCATGGAAGTCGTGCTCGAGAACCCGGTGATCCTGATTCACGAGAAGAAGATCAGCTCGATGAAGGATCTGCTGCCGGTGCTCGAACAGGTGGCGCGGCTCAGCCGCCCGCTGCTGATCATCGCGGAAGACATCGAAGGTGAAGCGCTCGCGACCCTTGTGGTCAACAAGCTGCGCGGCACCCTCCAGGCCGCCGCCGTGAAGGCGCCAGGCTTCGGCGATCGCCGCAAGGCGATGCTCGAGGACATCGCGATCCTCACCGCCGGCCGCGCGATCACCGAAGACCTCGGCATCAAGCTCGAGTCGATCAAGATCGAAGACCTCGGCAGAGCGAAGAAGGTCACGATCGACAAGGACAACACCACCATCGTCGAGGGCGGCGGCGCCTCGTCGGCGATCGAAGGCCGCGTGAAGCAGATTCGCGCGCAGGTCGAGGACACGACGTCCGAGTACGACCGCGAGAAGCTGCAGGAGCGGCTGGCGAAGTTGGTCGGCGGCGTCGCCGTCATCAAGGTCGGTGCGGCCACCGAAACCGAGATGAAAGAGAAGAAGGCGCGCGTCGAGGACGCGATGCACGCGACGAAGGCGGCCGTCGAAGAGGGCATCGTGCCCGGTGGCGGCGTGGCGCTGATTCGCGCGTCGAAGGCGCTCGACGGCCTGAAGCTCGGGGGCGATCAGCAGATCGGCGTGAACATCGTGAAGCGCGCGATCGAAGAGCCGATGCGGTGGATCGCGACCAACGCGGGCCACGAAGGCTCGATCGTCGTGCAGAAGGTCCGCGACATGAAGGAGTCCGAAGGCTTCAACGCGTTGACCGACACCTACGAGGATCTGGTCAAGGCGGGCGTCATCGATCCGGCGAAGGTGGTGCGCTCGGCCCTGCAGAACTCCTCGTCTATCGCCTCGCTCCTGCTCACGACGGAAGCGCTCATCTGCGACATTCCGGAAGAGAAGAAGGAAGCGGCGGGCGGCGGGATGCCCGGCGGCGGCGGCATGGGCGGGATGTACTGACGTATCGTCAGTCACCAGTCTTCAGTCGCCAGTCAAGTCGTCAAAGTCGTCAGTCAGGCCCGGGGGCGCAAGCTCCCGGGCCCTTTTTTTATTTCGCAGCGCGAAGGTCGTGTAGCGCGAAGGCTGGGACGTAGCGCGAAGGCTGGAACGTAGCGCGAAGCTGGGACGTAGCGCGAAGGCTTTAGCCGAGCGCCTACCGCAGCGTGAACGTCAGCTCGATGGTGATTTGAACGGGAACGGGCTCGCCGAGCCTGGTGCCTGGACGAAAGCGCCACTGCCTCGCCGCTTTGATTGCTTCCTGATCCAGACCAAAGGTCGGATCGAGCGAGCGGAGCACCTGCACGTCGCCGACGCTGCCGTCGGGGCGCACAACACACTGCACCAGCACAGTGCCCTGCACTTTCGCGCGCATGGCGTCCGAGGTGTATTGCGGCTTGACTTCGCGAATCACGTCCGGCCGCGTGACGCCGTTGCCGACCTGGTACGCACCGCCGCCAGTCCCGCCGCCATACCCTTCGCCGAGTCCGGAGCCGCGCCCGGGACCGACGCCAGTACCTGTGCCGCTGCCGGCCCCACCACCGGTGCCGGAGCCCTGCGAGACAGTTGGCGGACCAGGCGGCGCTTCAATGATGCCCGGCAGCGATTCGGCGGCGGCGGCCAGGCTTTTCGCGGGGATGTTCAACTGCGCGACCGGGTCTGGCTCTTTCTCCGCCGGTTTCGGATTTTCGAGTTTTGGCGGCTTCGAGACAGGAACCGTAATTTTGTCCTTGCCCGGCATCTCGGCCTGGCGCGGCGGCTCCTTCATCTGGTTGCCGCCACCGCCGCCGCCGCCGCCGGGGCCCGGTTCGCTCAGCCAGATGATGTTCTTGTTGGCTTCTTCGGGCAGCAGCGCGGCCGTCGTCGTGGGCGGCGCATAACGGATCGCGAAAATCAGCAGCGCGATCATCACGCCGTGATACGCGAACGACGCCGCCACGGCGGGCCCGATCCGCTTCTGCTGCTGCTCGAACAGAAACGGCACATCGCCCACACCATTCCCCTCGAGGTGCACCGAGAGGTGACCAGGGGTGTCGTTCGGGCGCAGGGAGCTCGTGGAGGCGGTGTCAGCCATGGCGAGCGGAACGTGGCTCGTAGAAGTATTGTCGCGCACGGCTCTTCTGCGCTGCAACTGCAAAAGCAGTGCCTCGGACCTCGTGCGTAATCGTTAGGACGATGGAGTGGCGGCGATGGCCGCCGGTCGCAAAAAGGGGTACGGCCCCTTTTCCGGACGTCCGTCCTCTAGACGCGGCCGGTCCACGCGCCGATTGCGGCGTTTCCGCCGCCGTACGAATGAAAGATCGCCAGCGCATCGGCGGCACGCGGCTCGCTGCGGATCGCGACGAGGATCCCGCCCCGGCCGGTCAGCAGCTCGAAGATGCGTCCGTCGTGCGACTGGAAGCCGACCCGGCGCATCGTGCCGGCAATCCCGAGCTTCGGCAGATCGCGCGCGCTGCCCTGCAGGGCCGTAACCAGCGGTCCGCGCGCGACAACGACGCCGACATCCGCGAGCTCGATCCGTTCCCCCGCGGCGCCGAGTGTGCGCTCGACGAGTGCGGCCGCGTCGGCGCTCTCCTTGGCCAGGATCGTGATTGATTCGGCCGGGAATCCCGCCTGACGCAGCGCCGCGATCCCCTTCTGCGCCCAGGCGACGTCCTGAAACACCGCAACCGTGAATCGGCCAGTGTCGACTTCAAGCATGGCCGTGTAATGTATCACGCAGTGAAGAAGGTAGCCCGAACGCTTTAGCGGAGCGTCCCGCGCCCTGGTGGCGCTCGGCTGACCTGTCCGCCGGAGTCTTGGCGGAGGTGGCAGCCCTCGCGCTACGAAGTAATGATGAATGACGCGCGCTGACGTGATCGTCGTGGGTGCCGGCCCTGCGGGCGCATGGGCGGCGTATACGCTGGCGCGAGCTGGGGCGCGCGTGGCGATCATCGACCCGTCGCATCCGCGCGAAAAGCCGTGCGGCGGCGGCATCACCGGCCGCGCGCTCGCGCTCGTCGAGAGTGCGATCGACACCACAGTGCTGCCTGTCGCCGTCATCGACACGGCGCGTTTCAGCCAATCGACCATGGGCCGTTCCGCCTCCGTCGCGCTCGAGGCGCGCGGCATCACCTCGTCCAGCGCGCTCGTCGTCGCGAGCCGCGCCGCTTTCGATGCGGGTCTCCTCGACGCGGCGCAGCGTGCCGGCGCCGCGCTCACCGCCGCGCGCGTGACCGGCGTGACGCTCGCCCGCGACGGCGTCCGCGTCGAGACATCGTCCGGCGCACACGAGGCGGCGTTCGTGATTGGCGCCGACGGCGCGAACAGCCTCGTGCGCCGCCGCGTCGCACTCCCCTTTCGGCGTGATCAGCTGTCGATGGCGACCGGTTTCTTCGCGCACGGTGTCACCAGCCGCGAGATCGTGATTGAAATCGTCGGCGATCCGCCCGGGTACATCTGGTCGTTTCCGCGGCCCACCCATCTGGCGATCGGTATCTGCGCACAGGCCGACGCGGGCGCCAGCATCACGGCGCTGCGCGCAAAGGCTGCGGCGTGGATTCGCGCGACGGGCGTGGCTGACGGCGCCCGTCTCGAGCCGTACTCGTGGCCGATTCCCTCTTTGAGCGCCGCCGACTGCTCGCGGCTCACGCTCGCCGGCCCGCGCTGGTGCCTCGCCGGCGACGCCGCCGGCCTCGTCGATCCGATCACGCGCGAGGGTATTTTCTTCGCGCTGCAATCGGGCGCGCTCGCGGCGCAGGCGGCGATGTCCGCCGACCCGGTTCGCGAGTATGCGGCGCGGATCAACGACGAGATCGCTCCGGAGCTGCGGCGCGCCGCGCGGTTGAAGGCGGGATTCTTCCGCCCGCGCTTCACGCGCTTGCTGATCGACGCGCTGCAGCAGAGCGACGCGGTCCGCGACGTGATGGCGGATCTCGTCGCCGGACGGCAGCCCTACGCCAGCCTGAAATGGCGCCTGGCGAAAACGCTTCAAGTGAAGCTGGCCTGGCGGCTGCTCCGGCACGGTTGACAACACAAAGGACACAAAGGACACAAAGGGCACGAAGAACGGGAACCCACGGACGCAGGCTGCACGGTCACCACGGCGAGAAATAACCGTCGCGCGATCTCACCGCCAGATTGGGACGTTCAACACTCACGGTAATCGCCCGCCAGCGCGGTTCGTCCGCCGCCGCGCGCGCGGGAACGTAGCCGAGCAGGTACTGAAACCTCAACTCCCGCGCGATCGTGTTCATCGTCGTCTGCAGCGCCGCCGGCGTTCGATCGAAGAACGAGCGCCCTCCGGTCGCCGCGGCCAGTTCGGCAAAGAAGGGCGGACGCGCGGCACCGAGGGCGACCGGGTACACCAGCACGTCTTCACGCCGCGCGTGTTCGAGCAAGGTGCCGGACGAGGCGTCGCTGTAGCGGTCGGTGCCGTCGGACAGCAGAACGAGCGCTCGGCGTCCCTTCGCGGGCTGGACCGCATCGATCGCCGCCATCGTCGCGTCGTACAGCGGAGTGGTCCCCCACTCCTCGAGCCGATCGATCGCGGCCAGCGCGGCGCGGTGATCGAGAGTCAGCGGCGCGGCGACCTCGGTGTCGCCGCCGATCGCCACGACCATCGCCTGATCGGCGGGTTGCAGTGCGCCGACGAACGCGCGCGCGGCCGACTTCGCCACGGCGAGGCGCGGACCCATGCTGAAGCTGCGATCGATCACGATGGCGACGGCGAGCGGCACGTCGGGCGCTGCGGCGAACGTGCTGATACGCTGCACCTGGCCGTCCTCGCTGACATGGAAATCCGCGGCGGCCAGGCCGGCGACCGGCTGCCCGTGACGGTCGGTCACCGTCGCATACACCTCGACCAGATTGACGCCCGACGCGAACTGCGCGCTTATGATTACCTGACACGCCCACCCGAGTGCCACGAGGATTAGTGGTACAATCGAAGCGATTTTTCCAGGCACAAACCGAAGGAGCGTCACCATGGGTCGGCTGGGTTTACCAGAACTGCTCGTCATTCTGGTCATCGTGATCATCATCTTCGGCGCCAACCGACTGCCGGAGCTCGGAAAGGGCATCGGCAGCGCGATCAAGAATTTCAAGAACGCGACCACCGACCCGGACGAAGTCACCTCGACGACATCATCGGCGGCCCTTGGCACGTGCAGGAACTGCGGCACGGTGAACCAGGCAGACTCGCAATTCTGCCGTAAGTGCGGCAACAAGCTCTAGTCACAACACCACGCGCGCGTCGCCCACCCGCCTCGTGATCCGTTCGCGATCCAGATATTCCAGCAAGGGAATCGCAAACTTCCGCGTGACGCCGAACCGCTCCTTGAACGTGCTGACGTCGATGCGCGGCACGGCGCTCGACGCCTTGAGCGCGGCCACGTCGGCTTTCAACCGCTTCAGCGCCTCGTCGTGGAACCACAACGTATCGAGCCTGGCGACGACCTTCTGACGCTGCAGGAGCTTCAGCAGGCGATCGACCACGGCGGCGGGCGCCCCGGCCTCGGCGGCGAGCGCAGCCGCGTCCGGCGGCGTCAGACCGGCGGTCTGCAGCACGCGCGCGATCGCGTCGCGGGCGCGCTCCTCGTCGGGCGACAGCTCGACGCGATGCGTCGCCAGCGCCAGCCTCTCGCGGACGGAGACACCCGCCGTCGCCGCGAGATCCGCTAGCGCGCGCTCGAAGACGGCGGAGGATCCGCGGGCAAACAGCCGCTCCCGCGCTTCCTCGCGCGGTACGCCATCGGAGAGCGGCTGCTTGCGATGATGCTCGGCCAATAACGCGACGATTGACGCCTTCAGCGCCTCGAAGACCGACGCAGACACGAGCGTCTCGCCGGCGCGAACGGCTGTCCCGCCGGCAACCAGCGATGCGATTGCGGCCTCCACCGATCCGGGGTCGATGCCCACGCGAGTCACCAAGGCGGATGTCGAGAGACCCACGCGTCCTGCGTCTTCGATCATCACAGTCGCTGCACGTAAGTCGGCGGCAGGGCGCTCCCCTTCCGCTTCCGGCGTAAAGGCGAGGCGGCGGCAGCGCTCGACGGCGCCCGTGGACCTGATGCCGGCGCGAGGCGGCTTCGGATCGAGGATATGGCCGCCGGCGATCGTGATCGCTGGTGAATAGGCGCGCAGGATGTAGCGATCGCCGCGCGCGAGAATGGCGGGCCGCTCGAGCCGCAGCCGCACGAACGCGCGGCCGCCGGCAGCAACAGCAGGGCGGACCTCGCCCTTCGCGGCGCCGGCCGCTCGATCGCGATCAGCCTCGCTGGCTGGCCCGATCACCGCGACGCGTCCGAGGATCTCCGCTGTGCCCTGATGGAAGCGCACGCGGGCACCGTGCTGCAGCGCTTTCGCGCCGGGCAGCACCTCGACGATCGCGTCGGCGACCCGCGTCTCCTCGAACGCGCCGCTGGCGACCAGACTCTGGCCGCGCGCGATCTCGTCCACTTCGATGCCGCCAAGGTTGACGGCCGCGCGCTGTCCGGCGGATGCTTCCTGCTGTTTCGCGCCGTGCACCTGCACGCCGCGCACTTTCACCCGCCGCTCGCCCGGCGTCACGATCAGCTCATCATCCGCTGCGACGCGCCCGGAGACGAGCGTGCCGGTGACCACGGTGCCGAAGCCTTTCATCGAGAACACGCGGTCGATCGGCAGCCGTGCGGTGGCTTCGACCGTGCGGCCGCGCACGCCGGCCGCCGCCGCCCCCAGCGCGGCGCGAAACTCGTCGAGTCCGGTGCCTGTGCGCGACGACACGGGCACAATCGGCGCTCCCTCGAGAAACGAGCCCGCCACCAGCTCCTGCACCTCGAGGCGCGCGATCTCCAGCATGTCGGCGTCGGCGAGGTCGGACTTGGTGAGGGCCACGAGCCCGGCGGGCACCCGCAGCAGCCGGCAGATGTCGAAATGCTCGCGCGTCTGCGGCATGACCGACTCGTCGGCGGCGACGACGAGGACGACCAGATCGATGCCGCCCACGCCGGCGAGCATGTTCTTCACGAACCGCTCGTGTCCGGGGACGTCGACGAACGCGACATTGAGATCGCCGATGGCCTGATGGGCAAAGCCGAGATCGATGGTGATCCCGCGCGCCTTCTCTTCCTTCAACCGATCGGGATCGGTCCCCGTCAGAGCCTGGACAAGCGCGCTCTTGCCGTGGTCGATGTGGCCCGCTGTTCCGACGACGACGGACTTCATCTCTGCACTGTACCAGCCGCGGAGCGCGACGCGCACCTGCTATTTCGAACGGAGCGACGCCATGAACGACAGCACCTCGCGAGATGTGTGCGATCAGTGCGACTCAACGCGCCCGGCGAGTGCCTTGAGCTTCATCGCGATGACTTGCATCTGGAACGCGTCCGCCGGACGCGCGTAGAACACATCGAGATCCTTGTCGCCGATGCCGAGCAGGCCCAGGATGTCGTGCGTCGCACGTACCTGTTTCCCGAAGCGGCGATCGAATGCCCGCTCGGTCGCGATCTCGTACTGCGTCACCGCGGCCTCGTCCTGATCCCACGTGGCGGGCCGCGGCCGCGGCGGCGCCTGGCGGCTCCGCTCCGCCACGAACGCCAGGATCTCAGAGGACAATTCCGTGACCGTGAGCTTCAGATCCGCGGCTTGGGACGCGACGAGGTCATCGAACTGCCGCTCGTGAACCCACTGGCGAGCGGCGTACCAGCTCATGGCAATCGTGCCGAGCATGACGAAGGCGGCCAGCCGCTCGGGAGGACCGAATGCACGGTGGGCGGTCGCGACCCAGACCAGGAGTTTCAACGTCAGCACGACGGCCGCAGACCCGAAGCACCACAACGCGACATCCGCGGCCGGCGGCGCGACGCGGCCCCCGATCTCGCCAAAGATGACGAGCACAACGACGGGAGGACCGACAAACGACCAGGCGACAGCGCGACGCACGGTTCGATTATCGTGGCGAAAGGGAGACGCTTGGCAACTGCCGTACGGCAAAGCGGCCAGCATCTCGTCATCTGGACGAGGCTGGCCGCCGTACCGTCGTGAGACGATCTCTATTGCTGTCCGGTCGCGGCAGTGTTGCCCGATAAGCTCTGCCACTCGACGTTTTGGGCCGTCATGCCGGTGGAACTGCCCCACACGATCGCCGAGCCGTAGTCATACCCGACCGTGCTGCTGCCCCAGACGATCGCCGACGCCCAGGAATTGGGGTTGGTCCACACCACATTGCTGCCCCACACGATCGCGCTGCCCCAGCTGACGTTGCTGCCCCACACGATCGCCTGTGCCCAGGCGGGTTGGTTGACGCCGACCGTGCTGCCCCACACGATCGCGTTGCCCCAGACAATCGCTTGATTCCATTCGAGGTTGTCGCTGCCGATCGTCGTCCACGGGAACGGCGTCGTCGTCAGCCAGTAGCTTCCGGTTGACGTCCCAGTCTTGACGGTCCGCCCCAGATTGATCGCGCCTATCGCATTGAGCGAGCCGCTCCCTTTTCTGAGCGGGTCGTACTCCACCCCGGCATCGTCGTGGATCCCGAGCGCGGTGTACTCCAGGATTGCCTTGACGGCATTGGGCGTCAGCGAGGGGCGCTGCGGATAATAGTTCGCGGCCCTGTTCGCTTCCACGAGCAGCGCGATCGAGCCGGTTGTGACCGCCGTCGCCATGCTGGTGCCGCTCAGGATCATGTAGTCCGGATCCGCGGCCGTCAGCTGAGGATACGTTTTGTACAGATACCCGTTCTTGGCGGCAACGGCGACGATGTTATGCCCCGGACTGACGATGTCCGGCTTCATGTAGCCGTCGTACCAGGTCGGACCGGCCGAACTGTAGCTGGGAATGCGGTCATCGCCCCGCGCCACGGTGCCTTCGATATTGACCGCACCGGCGGTGATAGCAGACGGCGCATTGCCGGGCGACGTGATGCCCGCGTAGCCGGGCGTGCCCGTCGTCGGATTCACGCCGTAATTACCGGCGGCGGCGACGACAATTATACCGGCCTGCGTCGCCTGCTCGACAGCCTGGTCCAGGGGATCGGTCGCGGCGGGCTCGTAGATCGGATGTCCGAGGGACAGGTTGATGATGTCGATGCCGAGCGCGGCCTTGTTAGCGACCGCGAACTCAACCGCCCGGATGACATCGCTCGTATACCCCGCCCCGGTCTTATCCAGCACTTTGAGGATGACGTAATTCACCTTCGGCGCGAGACCGTGATAGGCGGCGTTGGTCGAGAGCGCTCCCGATCCGCCGATGATCCCCGCGACATGCGTGCCGTGCCCGTAGTCGTCGAACGGCGTTTTCGCCGCGAACCCTCCATTGGTGAAATCGTAGAAGGCCTTCACCCGGTACTGAAACTCGCTCGACATCTCGAGCCCGGAGTCGATGACGGCGACGCCGACGCCCTTCCCGCTCCACGTCGTATTGTCGACGCCCAATGTCTGGCGCAGAATCTGCGGCTCGACGATCGGACCCGACGTGTTGGCGCCGTTCGGCAGGAGAATGTCGGTCGCGAGATTCAGGACGCCGCCGACCACGTTGAGCAACCCACCGACGATGCCGCCCAACAGACTGTGGGGGCGGACGATGGCGTCTGCGGACACCGAGAGAATCGCATCATTGTCGGCGAGCTCTGGCAGATCCTCGCCGTGGACGATCGCGGTGAACGCCCCGATCGAATCGTGATCGGCGAGAATTTGATCACCATGAGCGGTCAGGCTGTTGCGCACCGCGGCGCGCTGGTCAGGGCGCACGCGCACGATCACACGCTGCGGTCCCAAGGTGCCGTCATCGACGCTGGCGCGCAGCGCCGAGTCGAGTCGAGCGAGCCTGTGTTGGGCGCCTCGCTGTTGCGAGACGGCAGCGCCGGTCGCCCGGATGGGCGCACCGCCGCTTGCGAAGAACGCGATGATGATCGCGACGCCGAATGAAATCTGTCGTTGTACTCGCTTCATGGGAGAGCCGCCTCAAAGAATCCGCGCCAGTTTCGTTATCAGGTGTCTCAGAAATGAACCCTGAGTGCTCGCTGGAAGCCGAGCAATACCGGCGCCACTAGTTGTGGCGGCCTTTAACATATTGAAAACAATGCTAGTTGAACGGAATAGTCGGGTGAGTGCCGAGCGGGTGCGTTCAGGCGGGTAATGCTTTAATAGGACACCCGTTCGAACTGACTCTACGGAACTTGATGTAGCTAAATGCTTTAAGCGTGCAGCTGGTTTCGTAACACCATGTGCTATTTCGAGGCACTTTTCAGAGGAGAAACGGGCGCAGACAGCTCAATGGTAGTGTCCCAAATCAGCCGGCTGACCCGTTCGACGAACCGCCGATGCCCATCGCTGAAGGCGTCGGGACTCTCTGCATAGAAGCTGAGCACGCCGGCGCATCGTCCGTTGACGGTGATCGGCACCACGAGCGCCGTGCGCAGCGTCGAGCCCTCGCGCGCCGATTCTTCGCAATCCAAGCGGGCGTCAGAGTTCATCGCGGTCTGTCCGGTCGCCGCCACCCATCCACTCAGGCGCTCACCGAGAGGGATCCGCGTCGCGTGGCGCATGTGCGTGTCGCCGCCTTCATAAGCCGCCACGATCGCATCGCTCACTTCGTCGTAGGTATACAGGACGAATGCGCTCGCGGGAATGTGTCGCTTGGACTGATTCCACAACGTCTCGCCGAACGCGGAGAGCACGGAGACACGGCCGATCCCGCGACCCAATTCGAAAGCCGTCTGAAATTCGAGATCCTCGCGGTCGTCCGCCGCAGGCTGCGGCAGGACCGGATCCGATTTCGGCTCGGCGGCATGAACTGGCGGCGCCGCCGCAACCGGTGATGACGCCGCTTGCGCGTGAAGCAGGAAAAACGCATCGACGACGCCGGGATCGTACATGTTTCCACGACGATCGCCGATGATGCGGAGCGCTTCCTCGGTCTCCATGCGCGGACGATACGGCCGATCGGAGGTCAGCGCGTCGAAACAGTCCACCACGGCGAGAATCCGCGACCCCACCGGAATCGCCTCGCCGGCGATCCCGTCCGGATATCCGGTCCCGTTCCAGTTCTCGTGGTGATGGCGCACGATCGGCGCAACCGCGAACGGCAATCCGATCACCGACAGAATGTCGGCGCCGATGGCGGCGTGACGCTTCATGATGTCGAACTCAGCGGGTGTCAGCCGCCCGGGCTTGTTGAGAATGTGCTCAGGGATCGCCAACTTGCCGACGTCGTGCAACAGCGCGGCGGCCTTGATCGCCTGCAGATCGCCTTCCTCAACGTGCAGTGCGCGCGCGAGTCGGAGCGTCTGGTCCTGCACCCGCCGGGTGTGATCGTGCGTGACCTGGTCTTTCGCGTCGACGGCGTGCGCGAGCGCCTCGATCGCGGCGACATACACGCGATTGACCTTCGCGAGGTGATCGAGCTGATCTTCCGCCCTGCCGATGGCATGTCTGAACGTCACGTACAGGATGACGGGCAGCGGTACCAGCAGGACCAGGATGTCGAGGGTGTGAAATCGTGACAGCACCATCAGCAGCATCGCGCCGAAGATGCCGCCGAAGTACGTGATCCACATGTCGGCAAAATGCTCGCGCCAGATGGCGAACGCCGGCAGCCGGCGTTCAAGGCTGACGGCGGTGGCGACAATTCCGCTGTTCAAGCCGAAATCGATCGCGCCGAACACCACCAGCCGGCCCAGCAATGTGACGAGGGCGAGAGGTCCCTCGACGATCGAATGGGCGCCGCCGAGGGCGAAAAATATTTGCGCGGCCACCCAGGTCGCGATCGTCGGCGCGGCCATGTTGAAAAGGATCCGGCTCACCGTCCGCTGGCTGTGCGCGAAGCGCGACGTGACCACCAGACCATCCAGGGCGGCCGAAATCGCCCCAGCCGACGGTCCGAAGAGGAGCGCGGCCACGATGTTGAAGATGTCGGAGATCGAGAAGCTGATCGGCATCGACGGGATGGTCAGCATCGCCCAGCCGCTGACGACGGTCAGGCACACCAGAATGAGCCACCCGATTCCGACAGGATGCCGGACGAGATCGACAGCCGAGTACAAAGTGACGGCGGCACCGAAAACGGTGGTGCCGAGCACGTAGATCGTGGTCCGTTGCGGCGGGGTGCGAGACAAGATGTTTTGACCCGCTCCTCTTATCGGTCACATCCGTCTACGCATGCGCACGTCGATGCGCCGCCCTGCGCGCGGCTTCGCGTCAGATGCAGAGCTCTGCAGCGTCTGCGCGCCGAGAGCGTGAAGTTGATAAGGATTGAGAAAAGGGGCCGGGAAAGGCGGGGTGGGCTGGAAGGGCGGGAACGGCGGAAAGGGCGCGGCGGCCGAGAAGGGCAGGAGGGCGGGAACCCCCTCCTGCCCTTCCAGCCCGCCGATCAGTTCCGCTGCAGCGTGCCCTGGTACGGAATGACCTGCCCCGCCGTCACGTCGGCGTCGAAGGTCATCGTGCGATAGCCCTCTGCACGGACCTCGATGTGATGGCGTCCGGCGACGAGACCGAGCGGCTGCGACGTGGGCCCGAAGGTGCCCGCCGTGCCGACATAGATGCCATCGACGAAGACGGCCGCGCTATCCGGCGTGATTTGGAAGCTGACGCCGCCCGGCGCGGACTGCCCACTACCCTGACTACCCTGCTGCACACCTACTGACGGCGCGGGCTGCGCCGGATAGCTCTGCGGATCATCAGGGTAGTTCGAAGGATTCGCCGGGGCATATGGCTGGACCGAAGAACCGTACGACGGCGGCGCGTAACCGTACGCGTACGGATCAACCGGGTACGGGTACCCGTAGTAGCCGTACCCGTAGGGGGCGTAATAGTACGGGTACGGGACCGGGTAGCCGGCCCACAATCCGAAGCCAAGGCTCAGCCGCGGACGGAACGAGTAATACGGGCGGTAAAACACCCCGCGGCCGCCGACGAAGACGCTGCTTCCACCGACGACACGCACCCCGCCGCGGACGCCCACGCTACCGCGATAAACAGAAGACGAACGCACGCCAGGGCTTCCCCCGCCGCGCGATACGGCGGCACCCGAAGAATGGCCGCCGCTGCTGTGTCCGCCCCCGCTGTGCCCGCCGCCCCCGTGCTGGGCATAAAGCGGCGTAGCCGCAAACGCGAACGTTGCCGCAAAGGCAACTGGTGTCAGAAGTTTGCTGATAGTCATAACGCCTTTCATCACCGCAACTGTCCTGCCAACTGCCGGCGCAGTGTTTCTGGCCAGAAGTCGCGACTCTCGTTGGTGGTCGAGCGGTATCGTCACCTGCATGGGACGATCTTTCTCGGACGACGTCTGTCTAGTCGAGCACTCGCGCCAGGTCCAAAGGACCCGGCCTACGTCCCTGGCCGCTGCAGCGCGAACTTCTGCACGCGCCAACCCGTCGACGCTTCGCCGGCGTAGAGGTTCCCCGGCGAGTCGATGCTGATCCCGCGCGGGCGCAGCATCTGCCCGACCTGTCGGCCGCCGCGTCCGAATTCGCCGACGATCTCCAGATCCGATCGACGCGTGTTCGATGTGGGACGCAGTATAGCCCAGCGCCGAAGGCGCTTCGACGGCGAGAGCCTCACGCCAGAAACGCCGGTAGAATTGCTGCGGCGTATTCGTCGCCACGAAAGGATTCATTCATGCCAGTCAGTCGCTTTCTTGTCACCGGAGGCAGTCAGGGGATCGGCGCGGCCATCGTCCAGCGGGCGCGCGCGGCCGGCCACCAGGTCGTGTTCACCGGCCGCAACGAGCCGCTCATCGCGACGGTCGCGAAGCAGACCGGCGCGCACGGACTCCGCGCCGACGTCGCGGTCGACGGCGACAACGCCAGGACAGTCGCGGCGTGCCTGGAACGCATGGGCGGCGTCGACGTGCTCGTCAACAACGCCGGGTACGCGTATCGGGCCGAGATCGGGGCCCTCGATATCGACGCCATGAGAAAGATGTTCGAGACCAACGTGTTCGGTCTCGTCGACTTGACGAATCGGGTCGTGCCGCTGATGAAGCCGCGGGGGCTTGGCGACATCGTGAACCTTGCGTCGACGTCCGGCATGAAGGGCGCCGCGACCGCCACCGCCTACGCCGCCAGCAAGTGGGCCGTGCGGGGCATCAGCCAGTGCTGGCAGGCGGAGTTGAGGCCGCATGGCATCCGCGTGATTTGCGTCTGCCCGTCGGAGGTTCAGACCGGGTTCGGAGGGCGGACCGGTCGCAACAACCCCAACAAGCTGTACGCCGACGACATCGCCGACACGATCATGGCGGCGCTCGACATGCCTCGCCGCGCTCTCTGGCCGGAGCTGGCGGTGTTCGCCAACAATCCGTGGAAGGAAGACTAGGGCCGTTTCCAGCTCGGTGTAACGCGCCGCCTTCGCGCAGAAGACGGCGAGCCTCGCCGAAGCTCGCGCGAACGGAAAGCGGGCGGAGGCGGGAAGGCTTCAGCGGAGCGCCGGCTCGCCAACGTATTTCGCGCGGGGGCGAATGATCTGGCCGGTCTGGTACTGCTCGATGGCGTGGCCGATCCAGCCGATCGTTCGGCCCAGGGCGAAGAGCGTCAGCGGCGCACCTGCGGGTAGTCGAAGGACGCGGGCGAGCGCCGCAAGCGCGAAGTCGATGGTGGGCTTCTCGCGAATCAACGAAGCTGCCGCCTCGGCAGTACCCAGGGCGAACGCGAGCTCGGGCGATCGCGCATACCGATCGCGCAAGAGCGACAGCAACGCGGCGGCGCGCGGGTCGCCGCCGCGATACAGCGGATGGCCGAAGCCATCGATCGCCTCCCCCCGGCGCAGTCGCTCCCGGAGCGCATCCCGAACGCTCCGCGCGTGGTGGAGGGCATCCAGCATCGCTTCGACGCGAATGCTCGCGCCGCCGTGCTTCGTCCCTTCCAGCGCCGCCAGACCGGCCATCACCACGGCGTACGGGTTCGATCCGGAGGAAGCGACGCAGCGCGCGGTGAACGCCGACACGTTGAGCTCGTGATCGGCGCACAGAATGATCGCGGCCCGCAGGACGTCGGCGCCGCGTGGGCCCGTTTTCCACGCTCGCGCCAGCGTTTGATCGATAGTCGGCGCCGGCGTCGGTGACCGCGCGGCGGCACCGCTCAAAAGGGCGAGGATGCGCCAAGCCGTGAGCGCAACACCGCCCGGTCTGAGGTCGAAGGCACGAGGGTCCCGCGCCGACGCAACGGCCAGCCTCGCCTGGGCCCGCGCGATAAACGGCAGGTCATCGTCCGCGCCGGCTCCGACTGCCGGACGGGGCGAGGCCACCGCGAGGGCTCCGTCAAATCCTCCGGTCCAGATCAGGGAGGCCACGTCTTCAATCGACCGCACGCGCGACAGCCCCACCGCGTCGTGTCCCCGATAATAGAGCGTGTTGTCGGCGATCAAGGTGATCGACGACTCCAGGATCGGCATGCCCCAGTCGAGCGCGCGGGCTGCCGCCTTGTCCGGGTCGCGCCGTTCCTCGGTGCGCCGGCGCAGCCGTTCGACGTCGCGCCGTGAGTAACGCCGCTCGCGCGAGGCGCCCGGTTTCGACTCGGAGCGGACATAGCCCCGGCTGACGTACGCATAGAGCGTCGCCCGGGCGACGCCGAGCGCCCGCGCCGCCTCGGCAGCGTCGATCCACGCCGCGTCGATTAACATATTGATTGCTCGATCAATGTTGACACCATCATATACCGGCGCTACGGTTGACGCATGGCGAACAGCGGACTTGATGGCGTGGTCGCCGCCGCAACGCAACTGAGCCACGTGGACGGCGAGCGCGGCGAGCTCATCGTCGCCGGGTTTCCCATCGGCGAGCTGGGGGCGCACGCATCCTTCGAAGAGACGACCTGGCTGCTCTGGCACGGCGACCTCCCCACCGCTCGACAGCTCGAGACGTTCCGGGTAGAGCTCGGCGCGCGTCGGGCGCTGCCGCCGGTGGCCACGGCGCTCCTGCGCGAATGCGCGCGGGCGGGCGTCGATCCGATGGACGCCCTGCGCATCGGCGCGGGCGCGATCTCGATGACGTCCAGCGACGCGCGCACGATCGTCGCGCAGTTTCCCACGATCGTCGCCGCGTTCTGGCGGCTGAGACGCGGCGAGGCGCCGGTCGATCCCCGCGCGGATCTCGGCCATGCGGCGAACTTCCTCTACATGCTCACCGGCCACGTCCCCGCGGCGGAACAGGTGCGCGCGCTCGAGACCTATCTCAACACCGTCGTCGATCACGGGCTCAACGCCTCCACGTTCACGTGCCGCGTCATCGCGTCCACCGGATCGGATCTCGTGTCAGCCATCGTCGGCGCGGTTGGCGCGTTGAAAGGGCCGCTGCACGGCGGCGCGCCGGGGCCGGCGCTCGACATGGTGTTCGAGATTGGCGAGGCGGGCCGCGCGGACGCGGTCTTGCGGAAGAAGATTGAGGCCGGCGAAAAGCTGATGGGATTCGGCCACCGCGTATATCGGGTCCGCGATCCGCGCGCGGATGTGCTCGCGGCCGCCGCGGAGCGGCTGTACACGCGCGCCGGCGACATGTCTCTTTACACGCTGGCCCGCTCGGTGGAAGCGACGGCGATCCGCCTGCTGGAGGAGTACAAACCCGGGCGCCGCCTGCAGACGAACGTGGAGTTCTACACCGCCCTGCTCCTCCATGGCCTTGGGCTCGAGACGCCGCTGTTCACGCCGACGTTCGCCGTCAGCCGCGTGAGCGGGTGGATCGCCCATGCCATCGAACAGCAGCGCGCCAAGCGCATTATCCGTCCACAGTCGGCGTACGTCGGCCCCCGCGGCCGCGCGTGGATCGCTATCGAGCTTCGAAGTGACGCACCTGAAGATTCCGCCGCGCCGGATTATCGCTTCGCCTGAATCGTCCGGGCCTTCGAATCGTGGAAGGATTCGCGAATGCGTCGTCGCCGATCGATCGCATCGGCTCGTTGCTCGGGGATGATGGCGATCACCCGATCCGCTGGCCGGACTCTGTGCGACGACCGCGACGACCGCTTGGTGGTCACAACGCCTCCGATGAAAATGGACACTCCGAAAATCTACGCCTCGCGTCCGTAAAAAATCCACGCGGCGGCTAATAGTTTTTTCGGAGATCCATTCCGGCATACAGCGACGCGACCTGGTCGGCGTATCCGTTGAAAGGCAGCGTCTTGCGCATGAAGAACTCGCCAAGGCGGCGTTCGGTGGACTGGTCGCGGAAAATGGAATTCGTCACGCCCGGATTCACGTTGGCATAGAACCCGTAGAGATCGCGCGCTTCCTTCATCCACGTCGTCACCGGAGCCTTGTCGACGAAGCGGATCTTGACGATCGACTTGATGCTCTTGAAACCGTACTTCCACGGTACGACGAGCCGGAGCGGTGCGCCGTTCTGGTTGGGCAATTCCTCGCCGTAGAGGCCGACCGCGACAAGCGTCAGCGGATGCATCGCCTCGTCGAGACGGAGCCCTTCGTTGTACGGCCACGGCAGCAGCGATGAGAATCGTCCGCGCTGGCCGACCATTTCTTCCGGGCGCACGATGGTGAGGAATTCGACGAACGTGGCGCTGCTGGACGGATCGAAGCGTTTGAGCAGCTCGCCGAGCGGGAATCCGATCCAGGGAACCACGATCGACCAGCCCTCGACGCAACGGTGTCGATACACACGTTCTTCGAGAGCATGAGGCTTGAGAATGTCTTCGAGCGTGTAGACACCCGGCTTCCCGCAGGCGCCTTCGATCGCCACCGACCACGGTTTGGCTTTGAAACTTTTGGCGTTGCGGGCGGGGTCCTCCTTGTTGCTGCCGAACTCGTAGAAGTTGTTGTAGGTCGTCACCGTTTTGTAGGGAGTGGGCGGATCGGTCGTCGTGACTATCCGTTTGGTGACGACGAGCGAATCGCCCGCGGCGAGGCTGGTGCCGAGGCCGCCGGCGGCCCACCCGGCAATCGCCGCGCCGGTCGATGCCAGAAACTCCCGGCGGTGTAGATACACCCCTCTCGGCGTGATCTCTGACGACGACACAACTCCTGTCTTCTTCAGCGGCATGCGATCGTCTCTGTCTCATACCACGTGACGCAGCCCGTTGACAAAAATAATGGAAAAGGGGACAGGTCTCGGCGTTTGGACGGCGCCCATCGCGACGCAGAAAAAGACTCCCGTCCCCTTTATTCGGACGCGCGCGCCGATCCTGCCTCGACCGGCGCGCGCACGGGCTCACGGTTTGCTGACGCTGTCGCCCGGCAACGCTGGGGCGCTGCCCGGAGGCGTCCTGAAATGTGTCGCCTGCTCGAACGCGTACGCGAGGCCGATCAACCTTGGCTCGCTGAATGCGCGGCCTGAAAATGTGACGCCGGCAGGACCGTCCTTCGCATTGAATCCATCGGGGAACGGTGGGCTGACCACGTTCTGGAACGTGCCGCCCGGCACGACGATGCTCGGGTAACCGGCTTTGGCGGGCGTACCGGCGCCGCTGTTGCCGGAGAAGAGCAGCGCGTCGAAGTCGTCCTGCGTCCCAGCGATCCCGTCCGGCCCATTCAGAAACGCCGCAATCGCTCCCTGCGAACGGGTGAGATCTTCCGCGCGATCCCGGTTGTAGCGCAGCGTATCCGCGCTCGTAGGCGAGAGATCGAACAGCTGGGAGAACACGGCGAGATCCTGATCGTACTTCGTGGCAGCCGGCGCGTGTGCGGCATTGAAGTTCACGACATCTTCGAGGGACTGAATGGGGAACGTGTGGCTCACGTGATCGTGGATGTACTTATTGAGATCGCGCTTGAACGCGTAGTTCAACACCGTCGAACACCGAAGGGCCGGCGGAGCGGGATCGCCCGCGGGCGGATAATTCGCCGCGGGAGGCCGCGACGGACAGCCGCCGAGCTGCGGCGCGAGGCCGACCGTGCGCACCTCGACGTACGCGCCCTTCGCCCGCAGCACCGCGATCGCGTTGTTCATGACATCTGCGCGGTTGGCTGGAAACGGCGGGACGACGATGCGCGCGCCCTGCAACGCGTTCGGGTCGAGAAACTGCGTGTAATCGCTCCAGCAGTTCCCGGGCGTCAGACACGCGGCGGTGGCCGGATCGTTCGGATCGAAACCGGCGATGACGCCGAGCACGATGGCGGCGTCTCTGACGGTCCGCGCGAGTGGACCGGCGGTGTCCTGATCAGCGGCAATTGGAATGATGCCGTCGCGGCTGACCAGTCCCACCGTCGGCTTGATGCCGACGACGCCGTTCGCCGTCCCCGGGCTGAGGATCGACCCCGACGTTTCGGTACCGATGCCCACCTCCGCAAGATTCGCGGCGACCGCAATGCCTGGCCCGGAGCTGGACCCGCCCGGTGTGAGCGCCGGTCGGCCATCGTCGAACGGGCGCAGCAGCGAGTCGAGCGCCGTGCGCGGATCGGGCCGCGGATCGTACGGGTTGAATCCGTAGCCGCCGAGCGAGCTGTAGCCGGCGGGCATGCCGTTGGTCAGGAAGTTCGCGAACTCCGTCATCGTCGCCTTGCCCAGAATGATCGCGCCAGCCTCGCGCAGCTTCTTCGCCACGAACGCGTCCGTCAGCGGGACCGATCCGTCGAACGCTACCGAGCCGGCCGTTGTCGGCATGTCGTGGGTGTCGATGTTGTCCTTGAGAATCATCGGAATGCCGGCGAGCGCGCCGTGCCGGCGCCCTTCACCACGTTCCCGATCGCCGTTGTGATCGCTGTTGTCGGCCTGGTTCAGCGCGTGCTGATTCAAGTGGATGTACGCATTGAGATGCGCGGCGGTCGTCGCACCGTTGTAGGCGTCGATCCGGCGTTGATACATATGTACGAGTTGTGCTGCCGTGATGACGTGGTCGTCCAGGGCCTGCTGGACTGCCGGGATTGTCGTTTCCACGAGATCGAACTGGCGTGGCGCCTGTTTCGCGCGCACTGGAGGCGACAGAGTCACGATGGCCAACGCGACAAGAGCGGAGGGAAGGACCAGGCAGGCTCGCTTCATCGGTGTGCTCCTTACGGCAGGTGGTTGAACCGAGTGTCGAACGGAGCGGATTCTGCGACGAACGAGCGAGCGAGTCAACCGCGATAATCAGCTGAGATGGCTCGGCGTCCAGCGTAGTCACGCCCCTCGACTCGGTGCTGGTCGAGCGATTTTTATCGGCGAATGAAAGAGGGCCGGGCTAGACTTCGACGAGCAATCACTGGAGGCCGTAATCGACGCTCTTTTCCAGGACTTGCGCTACGCCCTTCGTACGCTGCGCAGCTCGCCCGCCTTCACCGCGGTCGCGGTCCTGACGTTGGCGCTCGGCATCGGCGCGAACACCGCGATCTTTTCCGTCGTCGACGCGGTGTTGCTGAAGGCGATGCCTTATCCCGACGCGGACCGGCTGTACGCGTTCATGACGACGTACCCGGAGGGCTCGTTCGATCGCGGATCGCCGACGAAATACAATACGTGGCGAACGTTCGCCACGGCATTCGATCACATCGCAGCGTACCGCTTCACCGCGGCCAACGTCACCACCAAGGACGAACCAGAGCAGACGCCGATCGGACAAGTCAGCGCCGACTTCTTCCCTCTCTTCGGTGCGTCGACGATCGAAGGCCGCACGTTTACCGCCGAAGAAGATCGGCCGGACAGCGGCCACGTCGTCGTCCTGAGCTATGGCTATTGGCAGCGCCGGCTGGGCGCGGATCGGCGCGTGGTCGGCGGCAAGCTGACTGTCAATGGTTTACCGTACACCGTGGTGGGCATCCTGAATCCGGCGTTTCAGATGCCGGAGGTCGTGCCGGCGCCGGACTTGTGGCTTCCTTTTCAAATTGATCCGGCGACCACCGAGCAGGCGCATCTGCTCTGGGCCGCGGGTCGACTCAAAGCGAACACCTCGCTCGCGCAGGGCATGTCGCAGCTGAAGCTCGCCGCGGACGATTTTCGCCGGCGCTATCCGGCGCTCATCGGCCAGCAAGGCGGCTTCGGCGTCGAACGCTATCAAGACGTGCTCGTGCGGGACGTGCGTCCGTCGCTCCTCGTCCTCAGCGGTGCGGTCGGATTCGTGCTGCTCATCGCGTGCGCCAACGTCGCCAATCTGCTGCTGGCGCGCGCCGTGGGCCGCAAACGCGAGATGGCCGTGCGCTCGGCGATTGGTGCAGGTCGCGCCCGGTTGATCCGACAATTGCTCACCGAGAGCGTGCTCCTCTCGCTGATCGGTGGCGTGCTCGGTCTGCTCTTCGGCGTCGAGGGCATCCGCGCGCTTCTCCTCCTCTATCCCGCGCCTCTGCCGAGGATTGATCCGCACGCTGCGGCGATCATGCTCGACTGGCACATTGTCGCGTTTGCTCTCGCCGCCGCCATCGTCACCGGCCTGACTTTCGGATTGTTTCCCGCGGTCCACGTGGCTCGCACGGATCTGAACACGACGCTGAAGGAGAGCGGCGGTCGCTCGGGCGCATTTCGTCAGAACAGAGTGAGAGCGTTCCTCGTGGTGGCGCAAATGGCGCTGGCGCTCGTGCTGCTCGTCGGCTCGGCGTTGCTCATTCGAACGTTCGCAGCGCTTCGCACAATCGATCCGGGGTTCGCTTCAGATCACGTGCTCACGGTGCGGATGTCGCTGACGGGCCAGAGATTCTCGACGACGGCCGGCGTGGCGCAGTTTGCACGCGACGCCGAGGAACGCCTCCGCCGGATCCCGGGCGTCGTCGCCGCCGGCACGACCTGCTGCGTCCCACTCGAAGGCAAGTACGGGCATCTGGGGTTCGACATCCCCGGGCGATCATCAGTCGGGCCCACGGGCGGCGGCGGATGGGTCACCGCATCGCCCGGATACTTCGACGTATTCAGGATTCCGCTCCTGCGCGGGCGTGTTTTTACCGAGCGCGACAGCGTCGGTGCACCGCCCGTCGTCATCATCGGTGAGAGTCTGGCCCGGCGGTACTGGCCGGGCAGCGATCCGCTTGGCGAGCAGATCCTGATTGGGCGAGGGATGGGGCCGCAATTCGACGAAGCGCCTCGACAAATCGTGGGGATCGTCGGCGACGTGCGCGAGGATCTGGGCGAGGAGCTGGAGCCCATGATGTATGTGCCCACGGCACAAGTGACCGACGGCATGACCGTTCTCTTGAACCAACGACTGCCAAGCGCGTGGGCGGTGCGGACAACCGTTGAGCCTTTCGCCGTCGCCGCGGCGGTTCAGGATCAACTGCGCCAGGCAAGTGGCGGCGTGAAGCCCTCGACGATCCGTTCGATGGACGACCTGAAACGGACGTCAACCGCGCGGGCGCATTTCGACATGATTCTGCTGACGATGTTCGGCGGGGCGGCGCTGCTGCTCGCAGCGATTGGCATCTACGGCTTGATGGCGTACTCCGTTCAGCAGCGCACGCGGGAAATGGGCGTGCGGCTCGCGCTTGGAGCGGAGGCAGCTCACGTGCGCAACATGGTGGTGCGCCAGGGCATGCGCATGGCCTTCCTCGGCGTGGCGATCGGCCTCGCCGCGGCATTCGGCCTGACGCGGCTGCTCACGACGTTTTTGTTCGGCGTCACGCCCCACGATCCGATCACGTTCGTGGCGGTGCCGCTCGTGCTCAGCGCTGTCGCGCTGATCGGCGTCTGGCTCCCGGCCCGCCGCGCGGCGCGCGTCGACCCGGTGATTGCGCTGCGGGCGGAATAGCCGGCGATCACGATCGAGAGTCGCAATCGGCGCGGACGCCACGCCCGCCGTGCGATTGCCCTGACCACATCGACAGATCACGAGCCGCGAGATTCGCGCTGACCGTCTGTCCGCTACTCGGCGGTCGTCGGATCAATCGTGGTGCTGATCTCCGAGATTTTGTCCGCCGGGAATCCACCGCGTCGTGCATGGTCCAACAGCATCTGCTCGTTCGGCGCGCGGTACACGCAGAAGATCTGGTTTGCGGTCACATAGCTGTGGACCCACTGGATTTGCGGCCCCATCTCGTTGAGCACGCTGCACGACTTCTGCGAGATGCCCTTCAGGTCCGACGGCGAGAGTTTGCCCGCACCGGGAATATTGCGCTCGATCAGATACTGCGGCACGACCGCCTCCTCGAGAGAAACGTGGATGTTTTTGTGAACTGCGCCGAACCAGACCACCAAGTGTATGGTCGACGGTCAGTTGCGTTCAACGCGAAAGTTGAGCTGCTCCTGACCGGCATCGACGTCGTCCTCGGCCGCCGATCTAGAATCCCGGCGGTCGCTCGCCCGCCACGCCGAACGCCCGCTCCAACGCGAGGCCCGCTCGCGCGACCGTGCCTTCGTCGAACAGTCGCCCGAGCAGCGTCACGCCATGCGGCACGCGCCGTGGCGGCGAGAACTTTGGTAACGGGTGCTTCGGGTCTGGCGCCCAGTCGCTGCGTGCCTCAGACACGTGGACGAAGCCTGCGCGAAGCGTGAGCGATGGATGGCCGGTAAAGTTCGAGAGCGTCAGCATCTCGTCGCGCAGCGATGGCACCAGGAGCAGATCCACCTCGGAGAACACACGCGCCATCTCGGTGGCCACACGCCGCCGGAATCGATCGGCCTGCACGAAGTCCACGGCCGACAGAAACCGTGCTTCGCGAAACAGATTCGGCCACGCATCGGGCACCTGCGCCTTCAGACTCTGCAAGCCGCCGGTCAGCGTGAGATCTTCGAACGCCGCGGCCGCTTCACTGAACAGCACGTGCTGCAGCGAATCATACGGCCAGTCCGGCAGACTCACTTCGGTGGCCACCATTCCCAGCTTTGTGACGGTTTCGAGCGCCGCGCGGTCCACGTCGGTCGCCGGCTCCTCTTTCATCCATGCAGGAAAGTAACCGACGCGAAGCCCCGCGATCGATGCCGTCGCGTCGAACTCGAGATGGCTCGGCACACTCGACACGTCGCCAGCATCGGGTCCGCTGATCGCTCGAAGGACCAGCATCGCGTCTTCGACACCGCGGGTCATCGGCCCGAGCTTGTCGAGCGACCAGCAGAGCGTCATGGCGCCGGTGCGCGGTACGCGGCCGTATGTGGGACGCAATCCGGTCACACCGCAGCGCATCGAGGGAGAGACGATGCTCCCGCCCGTTTCGCTGCCAATCGAGAAACCAACCAGTCCCGCGGCTGTTGCAGCGCCTGGCCCCGCGCTCGATCCCGACGCGCCTTCTTCGAGCAGCCACGGATTCATCGTCTGTCCGCCGAACCAGATGTCGTTGAGCGCCAGCGCCCCCAGACTCAGCTTCGCGATGAGCACCGCGCCGGCTTGGTTCAGACGATGCACCACCGCGGAATCGGTGGACGGCACGCGATTTCTGAACGGCTCCGCACCGTACGTTGTCGCGATGCCTGCGGTATCGAGGAGATCCTTGACGCCGAACGGAATCCCATGCAGAGGTCCGCGATACTTCCCCGCCGCGATTTCCGCATCGGCTTTCGCCGCCTGCGCGAGGGCCAGCTCTGTCGTGAGCATGATGACACACCGCAACTTTCGATCGAACTGTTCGATGCGCTGCAGATAGATGCGCGTGAGCCGCTCCGACGTGAGCGCCTTCCCTTCAATCCAGCGTGACAGTTGCGTCACCGGCGCAAACGCAACGTCGGCGTCGCTCGACGGTAACGGTACCGCCTCGCTTCTGGCGCGCACAAACGCGTCGCGTGTCGGTCCCGACTCGCCCGAGAGAACAGGGTTCCAGCGCGTCGCGGGCGCCATCTGCGGATCGAGCGCGACCTTTCGCGGCCCCGTGCGCCGCTCGAGAAGCGGCGCCATCGACCGGCGCCAGCTCGCGGCGGCCATGTCGCGTTCAGCCGCGCTCATCGTCACCTGCACGAGTTTCTCCGCCTCGGCGAACGTGGCCGACGAGACGGCGGGCCCCGACTCCGGCGCCGTCGCGAACGTTGGCGGCGCGCCGGGCGTCGACGGCGTGGACACGCCGGCGCTCGGCGGCTCAGCGCGGCACGCGACCGCCGCGCCGAGCATTCCCAGGGGAGCGGTGATCAGAAATCGTCGACGTGTGTTCATGGCGAATCCTACGGCCTCACCGGCGAGCCTGGCCATCGTCGTGACTGGATCACGAGCGATGTGAGAACCACATGTTAGAGCCGTTTCCAGATCGGTGCAGCGCGCGGCCTGAGCCGAGCGCCGCCTCGTGCGGAGACGCTCGGCTAAAGTCTTCGCGCTACGTCCGTCGCCAGGCTACCCGGCTGAGGCGGCAGTGCGATTGGCTCACGGCTTCGTATTCGACGATGAACTGGTCATGACCGCGCCGTTCCTCACGGTGCGCTCGAAGAATTCTTCCGCACGCTTCCACGCATCTCGCAAGACGATATCTCGCCGGAAGAAATGTATCTCGCCTGGATAGATCTGCGACTCGAAGCTCTTGCCAAGCTTGATCAGCACATCGAAGAGCCGTAGGGAGTCCGCGAACGACACGTTCCGATCGTTCGTGCCATGGAGCACGAGTAGCGGACGCGCCAACTTGTCCATGTGTTGGATCGGCGCCGAGATGTCGTAGATGTCTGGATTCTCTACCGGCGTGCCGAGGCGAGGTGTCGTGTAACCCGCACCGTACGTGGCCCAGTCGACGACGCCCGCGACATCGATCCCGGCGCGCCACAGCGTCGGATCGACGGTCATGGCCTGAAGGGTCAGGAATCCACCATAGCTGAGGCCGAACACGCCGATGCGATCCGGATCGACGTAGCTGAGCGTCTTCAAATAATCTGCGCCCGACGCCACATCTGCGGTGTCGTTGACTCCCACGCCCATGTACACGCCGGTCGACCAATCGCGGCTGTAGCCAGAGCTGCCACGATAGTCGGGCGTCAGGATCACGTAGCCCTGCTGAGCGAAGTATTGGCACAGCGAGTAGTACATGCGGTAGCTGCCCGGATGCCACCCGAGGAAATTCTGATCCGACCCCGATCCGTGAATCCAGACCAGCGCCGGATTCTTCCGGCTGCGATCGATCCCCTTCGACACCATCAACGTCGCCGGCACCGGTTTCTTGTCGAGACGACTGGGGAACGACACGGCCACGGGCGGCGTGAGGTCGGCCTTGTCCAGTCCGTCAGGCATCGAGTCGCTCAGCCGGACAAAACGCGAGGCCGGACGCGCCGAGACGGTATACAAATCCAGCGAGTTCTCGACGTCAGTTCGGTGGAACACCAGGCTGGCTCCATCGGGCGAGAAAAACGGATCGTAGTTGACGCCGTGCTCGGTGACGACCGCGGCGCTCGTGCCCGAGCCAACATCGACGATGTCGACGAAGCGTTCCATCTGGTTGCCCGCGACGCTGCGGTGATAGGCGATTCGCTTGCTGTCCGGTGACCAGCTTCCCAGGCCCGCCAGATAATTGCCCATCGTCAACTGCTTCGCCTGTGATTCCGACGAGGCGGTCACCGGCATCACGTAGATGTGCATCCAGCCCGTCCGATCGCTGACGAACGCGACCGACTTGCCGTCGGGAGAGACAATGACCTTTGAATCGCGGGCTGTCGGCGAAAACCATCGGTCGTCGTGATCTGTCCACAGCGTGCGCGGCGCTCCGCCGGCACTCCACACCTTGATCGCTCGCGTCTTGCCGCTCGCCGATCCTTCGGCCCACAGGAGCGATCCGTCGGCGGTGAATTGAATGGCGCCGGCGTTCCCCACCGTGGGGACCCACGAGATGTCGCCGCCGTCCACCGACACAACCCCCAGTCGGCGCTCTGTCGCACCGCCCGCGACGACGCCGTTGCTGTTGCCAACGACGCGCATGCGGTCGCCGTTGAACGGCAGAAGCCCTGGATCGGCCGGAAGGCCGGCGCCGCCGGACGTGAACGCGATCCACTGGCCGTCGCGGGAAAAGACGGGGCCCGAAGCGGTCATCGGATTCAATCCCGTGACCGGGCGCTGCGTTTTTCTGTCGAGCGACGCGATCCAGATTTGTCCGCCGCGCGTGAAGGCGATCATCTTCCGGTCATTCGAAAGCGTGAAGTTCGCGGCATCGGTCAGGCCGCCCGACACGCGCGCCGGCTTCGGCGAGATCGGCGACACAGCCCAGAGCACGCCATCTTTCGAAAACAGAAGCTCGCGCGGAGAGACCCAGGCGAACGACGCGATGTCGGACGTCCTGATGTCGGGATCGACGGGGAAATCGGTCAGTGCCACCGGCTTCTGTCCCGGCGTCACGACGAAGAGGTCCTGTTTACCCCACGCGTCCCAGAGAAAGGCGACCATTTTCCCATCGGGCGACCAGGCCGGCGCCGACGGATATTTGATGTGTGAGATGCGGTCGATCGTGATGCTGCCGCGCGGCGTCTGCGCCGCAGCGGGCGCCGCGAGAGACAAACAGAGGACCGCGAGGATGACAGGGGCTGGAAGCTTCATGGCTGACGATTATCGGTCCGCGCGGCCTTCGCGTCGAGTCCTGACGCTCGGAGTCCTCCGCGGCAGATTATCGTGGCCGTCATCGAGACGGAGTCGACCGCGCTAAATCCAGATTTATCAGATATCAGCAAATTCCTGGCTTACACTTGCCGGGCGATTTCAATCACGTCCCACAATCTGTTGTGTCGGCGGAGAACCCGGCACGCTGACACTGGAGCTGCCGACGCTGAAATTCTGCGCTGAGGCGATTCGACGATCGACGCGCCGCGCTCGATTGTCGTTGTGGGTCGTCCTGCCGGTCGCGCTCGTGTTTGGCGCGGCGCTATGGCAGCCGACCGACGCCGATGTGCACCGCTATTTCGCGTACTGCAACGCGGCCCTCGGCCGTCCCTTCAACGGCTTCTACGTGCGTTCGTCCGACTCGTGGCGGGACGACTTCATCGCCGGACGGCTGGGACGACCCGGCGATTTCCCGACGGTCGCTCCAAGTCGTCCGCTCATGCCCTATCGCGATTTTCTCGTGGAGTATCCGCCCGGTTTTTTTCTCGCGGCGCTTCCACCCGCGCTTCTGACCACCGATGAGCGGATGTACAAGGTGCTGTTCGAGGCATGGATGGCCGCGTTCCTCTTCGCCTCGCTGTTCTGCTGTGCGCGGATCGCGCAGCAGCTTGGGCCGCCGCTCCACATGTCTGATCTGATCGTGTGGGGATCGATTGCCGCACTCGCGCTCGGAAGGGTCTCGATCCAGCGCTCCGATGCGCTGGTCGCCTTTCTCGTTTGTCTCATGTGCTGGGCGACGCTGGTACGACGTCCCGTCGTCCTCGGCCTCGCCGCCGGCGCAGGCACCGCCGTCAAGTTTGTCCCACTGCTCATCGCGGTCCTGTGTGGGATTCACCTCCTTCGCGGCGGCCGTACTCGCGAGGCCATCAAGGCAGCTGTCGTCGCGACGCTGACGACGGCCGCGATCTGTGCGCCGGTGCTGATGGTTTCCGGCCTGAACGGACTGCTGGAGGTGCTGCAGTACCACCGCGATCGGCCGCTCGAGTTCGAAAGCACTGCGGCCGCGGTGCTCGGCTTGTGGCGTTGGGTCGATCCGGGATCGGCCGCGGTCGTGTACAGCTACGGATCAGGAAACGTCGTCGGCACGTTCGATCGATTCGCCCTCCTCGCCTCTACCGCGGCAGTGGTTGCCGCAGCGGCGCTGGCGTATGTCGGCGCGTGGCGTGCCCTTCGTCCCGACCGCCGGCCGGCCGAACGCGCCCGCGTCCTCGTCGTTTCGACGACGACGGTCCTGGCGGTGATCATCGCGCTTGGAAAAGTGGGAAGTCTGCAGTACCTGGTGTGGCTGCTGCCGCTGGGATTGCTCGACGCATTGGCGTGCGATGACCGTGTCGCGCTCGCGTTGCTGCTCGCCACGTTAACCGCCGCACAGCTCGTGTTTCCTCTGTCATCGGCGGCCGCGGAGTCGATGCGTTCATGGCCTTATGCCATCGTGCTCGCTCGCAACCTTCTGCTCCTCTCCTGGGCGGGCAGGGGATTCATTCGAGAGATCTTGCGATCTCTACGGCCGGTCGTGCGTCCGCAAGCGACGCCGGTATGAAATCGATCGACGATGCCCTGTCCCATCGAGCTATTGGCTTGCGCCGGGCAAACCGACCGTCGGGACAGCGCTGAATGGCTTCGATCCCGCTTTCTTCCACGCGTCGTACCGCATGCGCAGCGTCTTAACGGGATTCGCATTCTCGGAGGGCTTGATGTCCTGATCGGTCACGCGAATGTATGCGTAGTACTTGCCCTGGTTGTGCGACTTCTCCGTCGCGTCGCCTTTATTCGCGATCAGGATGTACGACACATGCGCGGTCTTGCCTGCGCACGGCGCTTTCGGCTTCGGCTCCGTCTCACAATTGCAGCGCTTGTCGCCCCCCTTCGCGTCGGCCGCTTCCATCGCGGCCATGACGTGATCCGCCAGCGTCCCCGTGGCGCGCGTGAAGGCCAGCGCCGCTTCGTACGCGACCTGATCGCTGAAGAGCGTGTTGCCCTGGACCTGAAAGTAGTAGTCGCCGACGTGACCGGGCACGAACAGCGAAGCTGACGAGTTGCCCGACCCGTTGAATCCCGCACTGCGGCCCTGCAGATCGAGGATACCGAACTGGCGGCGCTCGATGTCCGGGTCCATGTGCAGGATCTCGATGATCTTTGCCGGCTCGGTCCCCTTCTTCAGCTCTTCGAACACCGTCATCTGGTTCTGGTGCGTGTTGTCGGCTCCCGCCTGACACGCGGCGACGCCGACACCGGGCACGATGACGGCCTGGAGATCCATCAGATCGCGCGCGGCGACCGGCTTTCGATTGGGGAATCCCGCCTGGGCCACGCACGTCGCCGACGCGATGATCACCTCGCCGGTGGCCTTGTCAACCGCGATGACCGACCAGGTCGCCCAGGCCGACGACTGCACCGCGAGAACCATGAACGTCGCAAGCAAAATATTTTTCATCGAGTTTCCTGCCCGTGTCGTACGGCTGTGTGCGACCTCTGTACGACCTTTGTGTCCTTGGTGTTCGCCGCGCGCCGCGCTCGGCTGACCTGTCCGCCGAAGCCTTGACGGAGGTGGAAGCCGTCGCGCTACACCTATCGTTTCTTCCGCATCGTGCGCTCGCGTTTGCCCGGCCGCTGCTTGCGCGCGCCTTTGCGGCGCTCATCATACTTCGGCTTCGCCTGGCTGCGCCGCGGACCGTGCTCGCCATGGCGCACGCGCTCCAGGATCTCCACCAGCCCGAGATCGATCTGGCGCACGTCCATGTTGACGCGAATCACCTGCACCGCGAGCTTGTCGCCGAGGCGATAGACCTTCTGCGTGTTCTCACCGCGCAGCATGTGCGCGCTGTCGACGAACCGATAGTAGTCGTCGGCCATCGTCGAGACGTGAACCAGTCCCTCGACGTAGTGCTCGATCAGCTCCACGAAGAGCCCGAACGCCGCGACGCCGGTGACGTACCCCTCGAATTCATCGCCGACCTTGTCGGCCATGAACTTCACCTTCTTCCACTGCAGCAGCTCGCGCTCGGCTTCGTCTGCGCGCCGCTCCATTTCGGATGTGTGACGTGCCGTCTCGGGCAACGCCTCCGCCCACTCCTCGCGCGCCTCAGCGCTCAGCGACTTGTGCCGCGCCGCCCTGAGCGCGCGATGCACGACGAGATCCGGATACCGCCGGATCGGCGAGGTGAAGTGCGTGTAGCTCGGCGACGCGAGCCCGAAGTGGCCGAGGTTCTCCGGGGCGTACCGCGCCTTCTGCATCGTGCGCAGCATCACCATCGCGATCGGCTTTTCTTCGGGCTTGCCGTGAATCTTCTCCAGCAGCTTCTGGAAATGCCGCGGGCGCAACGACGTCAGCGGCGCGCCCAGGCTGAAGCCGAATCCCGCAATGAACTCCTCGAACTTGGCGACCTTCAGGACGTCCGGCTCCTCGTGCACGCGATAGAGGGCGGGCGCCTCCTGCGCCTCGAGATACGAGGCGACCGTCTCGTTCGCCAGGAGCATGAACTCCTCGATCAGGCGGTGCGCCACGTTGCGCTGCAGCGCGATGATCGCTTCGACGACGCCGCCTTCGTCGATGATCACCTCCGCCTCGTTCAGGTCGAAATCGATCGACCCGCGCCGCCGGCGGGCATCGTTCAGAATCTGGAACAGCTCCTTCATCTGCTCGAACATCGGCACGAGCGGCGCGTACTGCTGCAGGAGCGCCGGATCGCGATCGGTCAGAATGCCGTTCACGGCGTTGTACGTCATCCGCTCGTTGCTGTTGATGACGCCGTCGTGAAACTCCGCGCGGACGACCGCGCCGCGGCGATCGATTTCCATCAGACACGACTGCACCAGGCGATCGACCCGCGGGTTCAGGCTGCAGAGGCCGGTCGCCAGCTCCGACGGAAACATGTGCACGGCCCGCTCCGGGAAGTACACCGACGTGCCGCGATCGTAGGCTTCCTGGTCGAGCGCGCTGCCCTCCTGCACGTAATGCGACACATCCGCGATGTGCACGCCCAGCCAGAAATGGCCGTCGGGGAGCTTCTCGATCGTGATCGCATCATCGAAATCGCGCGCGTGCTCGCCGTCGATCGTCACGGTGACGAGGCCGCGAAAATCGGTGCGGCCCCGGATGTCCTTGTTGCTGACCGCGCTGCCCAGGCGAACCGCTTCGGCGACCGACTCAGGCGAATGCGCGTCGGGAATGCCCCATTTGCGGATGATGATCTCGGTGTCGACGCCGGGCGCGTCGATGTCGCCCAGCACATCGACCACGCGGCCGACGGCGCCGCGGTTGGCCGTCGGCCACTTCGTCAGCTCGACGATGACCATCGTCCCGGGCGGCGCGCCGCGTTCCTCCCCGGCCGGCACCGCGATGTCCGTCAGGATCTTGCGGTCGAACGGCACGACGTAGCCCATGCCGTGGTCGTCGCGATCGTAGCGCCCGACCAGCGATTCGTTCGCGCGCTGGAGAATCCGGATCACGCGCCCTTCGGCTTTGCCACCGTCCTTGATCCGCTCGATGCGGACCACGACGCGGTCGCCGTGCATGGCGTCGTTCATCAGCGCGCCTGAAATATAGATGTCGCCGCCGCCGGAATCGAGCGGCCGGTCCGGCGTGACGAAGCCGTAGCCCGCCGGATGCGTCTGCAAGCGGCCGGCGTACAGATCCATCTTCTCCGGCAGCCCGAATCGCTGTCCGCGGATCTGAATGAGATCGCCGGACGCCACGAGCGCGGAGATGTGCCGCTTGAACGACGTACGGTCGTCCTTGGCAATCTTGAGGAGTTGCAGGAGCTCGCGCATCGCGGCGGGATGGTGTACCCGCTCGCGCATGAGCACGAGGACCTGATCACGAGAAAGCATGGTGTGAATATACCTGTGTTGAATGTAGGGCGGGTCCTTGTGGACCCGCCGTGAGAGCCGGGTCTGAAAAGACCCGGCCTACGAAAGAAGCATCACCTGCAGGTCGCCGACATTCGTGCCGGTCGGACCGGTGTGAATGAGGTCGCCCAGGGCCGCGAAAAACGGGTAGGCGTTGTTGTCATCGAGATAGTCGGAAGGCGGCGCCAACCCAGCTGCGCGGGCGCGCGCGACGGTCGTCGAATCGACGATGGCCCCCGCCGCGTCGGTCGGGCCGTCGACGCCGTCGGTGCCGGCGCTGACAAGCGCTGCGGGCGTCTCGGCGAATGCCAGGGCCTCAGCGAGAGCGAGCGCGAACTCCTGATTGCGCCCCCCGCGACCGTGTCCAACCACGCGCACAGTGGTTTCGCCGCTCGACACGATGCACGCCGGTCGCGACATGTTGCCGGCGCGCGCCAACACAGCGCGAAGATGCGACACAGACGTCGTGCGCGCCTCGCCGACGACCGCATCGTCGATGCGGAGCACGTGATAGCCGCGTGCCTCAGCGGCCGCGACGGCGCCGGCCATCGCGTCGCGCCGGCTGCCGATGACGTGCGCGGTCGAGCGCGACAGCCGCGCATCGCCAGGCTTCGGCGTCTCGGGCACGCTGCCTCGCGACCCAGCGGTTAACCGCGCGACGACCGGTTCCGGATACGTCCCGGTTCCGCCGAAGCGCCTGAGGATGTCGAGTGCGTCCGCGAATGATGTCGCGTCGGGAACCGTCGGACCGGATGCGATCACGCTGACGTCGTCGCCGACGACATCGGATATCGCGAGCGTCGTGCACGATCCGGCGACCGCCGCCGCGAGCCAGCCGCCTTTGATCGCCGACAGATGCTTGCGCACCGTGTTGAGCGCGTGAATGTCGGCGCCCGCGCGTAACAGCCGTTCGGTGGCCTGCCGCTTGTCGTCGAGCGTGAGGCCCTCTGCCGGCACCGCCATCATCGCGGATGCGCCGCCTGAAATCAGCACGAGCAGATGCGTGTCCGCGCCGGCGGCGCGCGCCAGCGCCAATGCGCGGCGCCCCGCCCGCTCGCTGTCGGCGGTCGGCGTCGGGTGGCCGCCGACGATCAGCTCGAACGGCGGTGGGACGCCGACCTCCGACGGCGCGATCACGAGGCCGGTTGAGATCTGCGGTCCGAGCAGGCGCGCCGCGGCGGCAGCCATCGCCGGCGCCGCCTTCCCGGCGGCGATCATTAAAAAGGGGCCGTACCCCTTTTTCGTCGCATCACCACCCGAAAAAGGGGTACGGCCCCTTTTCTCGGAGAGCGCGCGCTCCACGAGCTGGGCGGCGTCGACCGCAGCAATGCCGGCCCGGACGATGTCCAGGAGATCGCGTCGAAGCTCGGGCAGCGCGCGGGTCAGTGGGTGTGCTTGGGATCCGACCAGGCCGAAAGCCCGGTCACGACGTCGAATTTCTTGAGGAGTGAGCTGACGACCTGATCGGCGTTTTCGCAGCTACACAGTTGATCGAGTTGCGCGAGGATTTTCGTGAGGGCCGCTTCGACGTCGGTGATGGCACTTTCGGAAAAATAGGGGCGCTGCTGCTGCAGACACCGGCGATGCTTGACGAACTCCTGTCGGTAAAATTCCGTAAGCGGGTGCTGCGCGCTGATCGGCCTCGAATCGGTCACGAAGCGTGGCATGCAGGTCCTCGAGATTGAGTTGTCGGCGCCTGATTCAGTGTAGTGCTGTCTGAAAACCGGTGTCAAGATTGTGTAAACCGTCAGGTCCGTCCGCTCGCGGCCACCAGGCCCCCGATGCAACCCACCGCCATCCCCCCCACGACCAGCGCCACAGCCAGCCCAGGTGAGAGGAACGTCACGCCCGACGCGTTGATCGCCGACGCCAGCGGCATGAGATAGCGAGCCTTCACCGAAAAGAACGCGACGGCCAGCGCCAGCAGCGCGACCAGCGCGCCAATCCCGCCTTGCAGCACGCCTTCCATCACGAACGGCCCGCGGATGAAGATCTGCGGCGCACCGACCAATTGCATGATGTCGACCTCGTCGCGCCGCGCAAACAGCGCGAGCCGCACCACGTTCGCGACGGTGAGCGCCGCCGCCACGGTCAAGAGACAGCCGAGGACGAGGCCGATGCCTCGAACGATATTGATGCCGCCCACGAGACGCGCGAGCCATTGCCGATCGTACCGGACATCCGCCACGCCGGGCGTCGCGCGGAGCCGCGCGCCGAGGTCGTCGAGCCGCGCCCGCGCGGCAGGCGTCGAGCGGAGCCGGACTTCGTAGGAGGCGGGCAGCGGGTTGTCGTCCAGACCGTCCATCGTGGAGGCGAGATCGCTGAACGTCTGCTTGAAACGCTGCAGTGCGTCCGCCTTGGACACGTAGTCGCGCCCTGCGATCACGTCGCCGGGCGCCAGCGCCGCTTCAATCGCCGATCGCTGCGCCGGCGTCAGATCATCTTTCAGATACACGGACATCTCGGCCGCCATGCTCAACTCGGATCCGAGCCGCTCGAGATTCGTCGTGACAATCAGGAATCCACCGAGCACGCACAACGCGACGGCGATCGTCATTGTGGACAGGATGCCCGACTGCCGCCCGCGCCAGAGGCTCACAACCGCTTCGTCGAACGCGTATCTCAGAGCCCGCATGGCGTCAGGCGACCTCGACGAGCCGGCCGTGATCGAGCGTGATCGATCGGCGTCCCACCCGGCGAATCAGCTCGCGGTCGTGCGTGGCGACGATGACCGTCGTGCCGCGGGCGTTGATCTCGCGGAACAGATTCATGATTTCGAGGGACAAGTCCGGATCGAGATTGCCGGTCGGCTCGTCGGCGAGGATCAGCTGCGGTTCGTTGACCAGCGCGCGCGCGATGGCGACGCGCTGCTGCTCGCCTCCGGAGAGCTCTTCAGGCCGCGCGTTCATCCGGTGCTGCAGGCCAACCCACTTCAGCACCTGGAACGTCTTGCGCTGCTGTGTGGCGAGCGGCAGGCCGAGCACGCGCATCGTGAACGCGACGTTCTGAAAGACGTTGAATCGCGGAATCAGCCGGAAGTCCTGGAACACGAAACCGACGGTCCGCCGATAGGCTTGAATCTGGGAATTACTCAGCGTGCCGAGGTCGCGGCCCGCCACTTTCAGCGCGCCTTCGCTCGGCGCGTCCTGGCGGAGCAACAGGCGGAGGAACGTCGACTTCCCCGCTCCGCTCGGTCCGGTGAGGAACAGGAAGTCGCCCTTGTCGATCGTCAGCGACAAATCGCGCAGCGCGTAGACGCCACGGTTGTAGAGCTTTGAAAGGTGATAGGTCTCTATCACGCTGCCTGTGCACCCACGGCCCTGAACGCGATGTGAAATTGTCGAGAAGGAGCCATCAGCATACCACACGTCTCTGTCGCGTCCGGCCTCAGCCGGACCCGAGCGCTTTTTTCAACAGCTCGTTGACGCGTGCGGGACTGGCCTTCCCCTTCGCCGCTTTCATCACCTGACCGACCAGGAACCCGAAAGTCGTCGCCTTGCCGCCGCGAAACTGTTCGACGGCGTCGGCATGCTTCGCCAGCACCTCCGCAATCAGCGACACGATCTGCGATTCATCGTCGATTTGGGTGAGCTCCTCGGCCGCCACGATCTCCCCGGCGCTTCGGCCCGTGGCGAACATGCGCTCGAGCACGCTCTTTGCGATCGAGCCGCTGATCGTCCCCCGCGCGACCAGGACGACGAGCTCGGCGAGCTGCCCGGCGGGGACACTGGAGGACGCCGCGTCGGCGCCGAGCTCTTTCAGCTTGCGCGCGAGCTCGCCCATGATCCAGTTGCTCGCGAGCTTTGCGGGCGCGCCCGCGGCGACCGCGGTCTCGAAGTAGTCAGCGAGCGCGCGGCTCTGCGTCAGCTGCGCGGCATCGTAGTCGGGCAGGCCGTACGCCTCGACGAAGCGCCGGCGGCGGGCGTCGGGGAGCTCGGGCATCGCCGCCCGGATCCGCTGCACCCGCTCAGCAGGCGCCGACACCGGCGGCAGATCCGGATCGGGAAAGTAGCGATAATCGTGCGCCTCTTCTTTGCTGCGCATCGACACCGTGTGCCCCGCCGCCGGGTCGAACAGCCGCGTTTCCTGCACGACGCGGCCGCCGGCCGACACCACATCAATCTGGCGCCCGATCTCGTACTCGAGCGCCTTCTGCAGGAACCGGAACGAGTTGAGGTTCTTCACCTCCGCCTTGGTGCCAAGCCGCTCGGTGCCCGCCGGCCGCACCGATACGTTCGCGTCGCACCGCAGGCTGCCCTCCTCCATGTTGCCGTCGTTCACGCCGAGCCACACCAGGATCGCCCGGAGACGGCTGAAGAACTCCGCCGCCGCCGCCGCCGATCGCAGATCGGGCTCGGTGACGATCTCGATGAGCGGGACGCCGCTGCGGTTGAAGTCGACGTACGACTTGCGATTGGAGTCGGCGAATCCCTCGTGCAGAGACTTCCCCGCGTCCTCCTCCAGGTGCACGCGCGTGATGCGGACACGCATCGCCGCACCATCGGCCGCATACTCGAGGACGCCGGCCGTAGCGATCGGCAGCTCGTACTGCGAGATCTGATAGCCCTTGGGCAGATCGGGATAAAAATAATTCTTCCGCGCGAAGATCGACGTCTCGTGGATCGTGCACCCGAGCGCCAGCGCCGCCCGAATCGCATCATCCACCGCGGCGCGGTTGAGGACCGGCAGCGCACCGGGCAAGCCGAGGCAGACGGGACACACGTGGGTGTTCGGCGGCGCGCCGAAAGCCGTGCTGCAGCCGCAGAAGATTTTCGATTTCGTCTGCAGCTGCGCGTGGATTTCGAGGCCGATGACAGGCTCAAACTGGATCATGCCAACTGGTGAATTGGTAAATTGGTGATTTGGTAAATTGGTGATTTGGTGATTTGGTGAATGAGTGGACTCACCAACTCACCAACTCACCAACTTACCAACTTACCAACTTACCAAATACCAGCCGTTACACCTACCAATTGCGAGCCGTTACACCCTGGGTCCTGCGGCGCGGACCGCGGCGGAGACGCCCGACTCGAACCGCTTGAAGTTTTCGGCGAACATGCGCGCCAGCTTGTTCGCCTGTTGATCGTACGCAGCGGCGTCGGACCAGGTGTTGCGCGGATTCAGCACGTCGGCGGGCACGTCGGGGCAGCTGGTCGGCACGTCGAGGTTGAACGTCGCATCGCGTTCGTACTTCACGGCGTCGAGCGCGCCCGAGAGGATCGCGCGCACCATCGCGCGGGTGTACGCGATCTTCATGCGCTTGCCGGTGCCGAACGGACCGCCGGTCCAGCCGGTGTTCACCAGCCAGACGCGCGACTGATGCTTGGCGATCTTTTCGCCGAGCATGTTCGCGTAGCGGCTCGGCGCCAGCGGCAGAAAGGGCGCGCCGAAGCAGGTGCTGAAGGTCGCCTTCGGCTCGGTCACGCCTTTCTCGGTGCCGGCCACCTTCGCCGTGTAGCCCGAGAGGAAGTGGTACATCGCGCCTTCGGGCGTCAGGCGCGAGATCGGCGGCAGCACGCCGAACGCGTCGGCCGTCAGCATGACGACGTTCTTCGGATGTCCGCCCAGCCCCGAAGGCACGGCGTTGTCGATGAAGCTGATCGGATAGGCCGCGCGCGTGTTCTCGGTCAACTCGTCGGCATCCAGATCGAGCTGGCGCGTCTCGAGATCGATGACGACGTTCTCGAGCACCGTCCCGAAGCGGCGCGTCGTCGAAAAAATCTGCGGCTCGGCATCGGCCGACAGACGGATCGTCTTCGCGTAGCAGCCGCCTTCGAAGTTGAAGACGCCGCGATCGCTCCAGCCGTGCTCGTCGTCGCCGATCAGCATGCGATCCGGGTCGCTCGACAGCGTCGTTTTTCCCGTGCCGGACAATCCGAAGAACAGCGCCGTGTCGCCGTTCGCGCCGATGTTCGCGGAGCAGTGCATCGAGAGCACGTTCTGCAGCGGCAGCAGGTAGTTGAGAATGCCGAAGATCGACTTCTTCATCTCGCCCGCGTAGCTCGTGCCGCCGATCAGGATCAGCTTCTTGGCGAAATGGACGACGATGAAGACTTCAGAGTTCGTGCCGTGGCGCGCCGGATCCGCCTTGAAGCTCGGCGAATCGATGATCGTGACCTCGGGGGAGGCGTCGGCGGCCGCGCGCGGATCATCGATGAACAGATTGCGGCAGAAGAGATTGTGCCAGGCGAACTCGTTGATGACCCGCACCGGCAGGCGGTACACGGGATCCGCACCGGCATAACAGTCGAGGACGAACAGATCCTTGCCCGCAAGCGAGGCGATCAGATCGCGGTGCAACGCGTCGAACTGGGCCAGCTCGATCGGCCGGTTGAACCCGCCCCACGCGATGTTCGCTTCGCTCGACGGCTCGCGGACGGCCAGCTTGTCGTTCGGCGAGCGGCCCGTGTGCTGCCCGGTGCGGCAGACGAGCGGCCCCTCGATGGCGATGACGCCCTCTTGCCGTCGCACCGCTTCTTCGTACAGGGCGGCGGCCGGCAGATTCCAGTGCACTCTGTTGGTCTGGATCCCTTCGCGATCGAGGCCCCGGCCCCGCTCTACTTCAGTGCTCATCGACGGCTCCTCGTTGCCAAACGGATATCGGGCGGGGCGCAGCCCCGCCAGGGCCGGCCGTTCAGACTTCGGCCTACGCTTGTCATTTTGCGGTCTAAGATATGAATACGCAGCAACATACGCAGAATTCACGGATCGTACTCGGCCGGTTCAGCGCAAGTCAACAATTGCACGGATCCGGTAAACTGTAAACGCGTGTAAACACCGGCTTCGCCGAATCGTAATGCCTTATGAGTCTTGATTTGCGGCCTGCTCTCGACGCCCAGACGATCGCCGACGCCCCCGGCGCCGCATCCGCGGCCGGTGTGCGCCGGCCGCAGCCGGCCGCGGCGACGGAAGACTCGAAGCTTGCGATCGAGATCCGGGGGCTGGTCGAGCGCGGCGAGATGGACGAGGCGCGCGAGCGCTTCAGCGCGCTCGTGGCGATGCATCAGCGGCGGGCGACGCGCATCGCGTATCAATACCTGCGCGAGGCCGCCGAGGCCGACGAAGCCGTCCAGGATGCCTTCGTCAAGGTGTTCGGCCACATCACGTCGTACCGCGAGGCGTGGCCGTTCGAGGTCTGGTTCACGCGGATTCTCATCAACGGCTGCCTCGATCGGCGCAAAGCGCGATCGCGCCGCGAGCGCTGGTTCGTGGCGGGCGAGATCAGCAGCGCCGATGAAGCGCGCGTGTCGGTGGCGGCGCCGCCCGATGCGAGCCCGGAGGGGCGGCTGCTGGCGCGCGAGCGGCGATCACGCATTGCGGCGGCGGTCGATCGCCTCGATGGCCGTCAACGGACCGTGTTCATGCTCTGTCATTACGGCGACTGCACGCCTCGCGAAGTGAGCGCCATCACCGGCCTCAACGAATCAACTGTACGCGTCCATTTGTTTCGTGCCGCGCGAAAACTGCGCGGCCTGCTAGGAGGCCATTCGTGAACATCCGCGCGCCTCACGTTCAGGAAGAACAGCTGTTCGACTGTTATCTCGCCGAGCGCGCCGAAGAGCCGCTCGATCCGCGGCTCGCCGAGCACCTCGCCGATTGCGATGCCTGCGCGCTCCGCTATACCGACCTCACGCGGTTCATGAACGGTCTCAGCGCGGAGGCCGAGGCCGACACCGATGCGGTGTTCACGCCAGATCGGCTGCAGGCCCAGCAACACGCCATCGCCTGCCGGCTCGAGCACGTCGGGCGCGCCGCCCGCATCATCAGCTTCCCCGGACGGTTCGTCGGCGCGTCCGCGTTCGCCGGCCGCTACGGCGCAGGGCACGATGGCAGCACCGCTCCGCGCACGGCCACGCGCTGGGTCGCCGGGGCCGCCGCGGCCGGCCTCTTCTTCGGCGCCGCGTTGGGCGCGTCGTTCGAATGGGACAGGCACATGCGGAGCCAGCAGCGGCTCGCCGCGAGCGCGCGCGAGACGGCGCGTCCAGTGGTCGCGCGGCTCACGCCGGTGGCCACCCGCGGCACCAGCCCCGCCACACTGGCAGACGACGATGCGTTCCTGTCCGAGCTCGAAGTTGCACTCGAGCGCCCCCAGACGCGCGAACTGCAACCGTTCGACGCCTTCACTCCGCATGTGCGCGAGGTCAGGAATACGATCAGATGAAAGGGTGCTAGGCGCTAAGGTGCTGGGTGCTAGGGTGCTACAGTGCTGGGTGCTGAAGTGCTAAAGTGCCGGAGTGCTAGGGCGCTTCCGAGGACAACGAGCACAGAGGCACCTCTTCGCACGTGGCACCGTCGCACGCAGCACCTCAGCACCGTAGCACCCCAGCACGCTAAGCACACATGCCGTCCCTCATTTTCCGCAAAGGTCTGGATCTGAAGCACGCCGTCGCCGGCATGCTGGCCGAGAATTATCACAGCGCCATCGTCGATCGCATCAAGGCAGAAGATTTCACGTACCGGACCGGCCGGCTCACGATCCATCTCGCGAAGGAATTCGGCTTCTGTTACGGCGTGGATCGCGCCGTCGACTACGCGTATCAGACGCGCGAGCGGTTCCCGGATCGCGCGGTGTACCTCACCGGCGAGATCATCCACAACCCGCACGTGAACGAGAAGCTGCGCGCCATGGGCATCCAGTTTCTCAGCGACGAGCCCGGCCGCGCCGATCGTCTCGCGCCGAACGACGTCGTCATCCTCCCCGCCTTCGGCGTGACGATGGCGATGCTGCAGCAGCTCGAGCGTCGTGGCTGCACGCTGATCGACACCACCTGCGGCTCGGTACTGAACGTCTGGAAGAACGTGCGTCGCTACGCCGAAGGTGGCTACACCGCGGTGATTCACGGCAAGGTCTGGCACGAGGAGACGCAAGCGACCGCGTCGCAGGCCGTGGAGTACGGCGGCCGATACCTCGTCGTCTTCGACCGCGCCCAGACCAGCCAGGTCTGCGAATACATCCGTCATGGCGGCGATCGCGCGGCGTTCATGGCGAAATTCGCGTCCGCCACCTCCCCGGGCTTCGACCCCAATCGCGATCTGCAGCACATCGGTCTGGCGAATCAGACGACGATGTTGATGTCGGAGTCGCTCGAGATCGGCGAGATGCTGAAAGCGGCGATGACGGACTGCTACGGGGACGATGGTCTCTCCGGACGCTTCCAGGCGTTCGACACCATCTGCAGCGCGACCCAGGACCGGCAGGACGCCGTCGTCCGGCTCCTCGACGAACAGCCCGTCGACTTGATGATCGTCATTGGCGGCTACAACAGCAGCAACACCGCGAACCTCGCGCGGATGTGCGCCGCCTCGCGGCCGACCTTTCACATCGCCGACCCGGCGTGCCTCATGTCGGCCACAGAGATTCGACATCGCCCGGTCGGCTCGAAAGAGGAAACAACCAGCGCCGGCTGGCTGCCGCCGGCCGGACCGGTTGCCATCGGCCTCACGTCGGGCGCATCGACCCCGGACAACCTCGTCGGCGCCGCCATCGCCAAGCTGGAAGCCTTCGCCACTGCGTAACCCCCGGTCTTCTCGTAAAATTTTGTCTCCAGCAGACCAGCCTAAATGGACTAGACCCCCTCGTCGTATTCCTCCAAGTAACCGTTGTTTCAGTTATTTCAGAGGATTTGCGCATGAGCCCCGCCTGGACTCGCCGGCTGCTGCCTGCCTTGCTGGTGGTAGCACTCGCCGGTGCGGTTAACGCACAATCGTTCGCTTGGTGGAAGTCCGAACAGTTTCAGAAAGAGGTCGGGCTCACCCCTGAGCAGTGCACCCGCATCGATACTGTCTTTCAAAACGCGCTGCCGAAGCTGCGGCAAGGCAAGGAAGAGCTCGACAAACAGGAAGCGGAGCTGTCGCGGCTGATCGAGATCAACGCCGACGAAGCGCAGGTCAGCCGCCAGATCGATCGCGTCGAGGCGATTCGCGCGTCGTTGAACAAAGCGCGCCTGTTGATGCTGCTGCACGAGCGTCAGGTGCTGACGCCGGATCAACTCGTGAAATTCAAGGCGGCGCACGAAAAGTGGGTGCAAGACCATCCGCGGCCCAAGCCGGGCGACGACCGCGACGCCACGCGCAAGAAATAGCTCGAATTTTCTTCCGGGAGATCTTCAGAGGATGAAAGCCATGACACGGACTCGATCGAAGTGGATGCTCGCGGCGGCGTTTGCGCTGACCAGCGCGGGGGTGTCGGCGCAGATGTCGCCACAGCAGACCTCCGAGCTGCACATTCAGCAGCTGATCAAGCAGGCCGCCGAACGCGTGGCGAGCGGGCAGACCACCGTCCCGCCGGCGGGTACCGGCCAGACTCAGCAGACCGCCCCCGCCAAGGGCGACACGCGGCCCGTCGTCCAGCTGACGCTCGACGACGCCGTGAAGGCGGCGCTCGAGCACAACTTGGATATCGCGGTTCAGCGGTCGAACCCCGAGATCAATGACTTGGCGGTCGCCAGCATCCGATCTGTCTATCACCCATCTCTGACTTCTACGCTGGCCTCGCAGTCGACCAATACCCCGGCGAGCTCGGCACTGGTCGGCGGCTCAACAGCCGGCAGCGGCGTCGTCGCAGGGCTGCAAACCTACAACGGAGGCGTTGCGCAGAGCGTTCCTTGGGGGGGCGGCTCGTACCAAGTCGCCCTCAACAACAACCGTCAGACGACGACGAGTCTCAACACGTTGTACAACCCGACATTCAATGCCAGCTGGTCCGGCTCGTACACGCAGCCGCTCCTGCGCAATTTCGGCATCGACTCGACGCGGCAGCAACTCGCGGTCACAAAAGTCAACCGCGACATCTCGGACGTCCAGCTGCGTTCGACGATTACGAACACGCTCTCCAACGTTCGTAACGCTTACTGGGATTATGTGTTCGCGGTCCAGTCGGTTGACGTCGCGCAGCAGTCCGTGAATCTGGCCGACCAGTTAGTGAAGGACAACCAGACGCGCGTCGAGGTCGGCACGATGGCGCCGATCGACGTCGTGCAGGCGCAGTCACAGGCGGCAACCCAACGTCAGAATCTCGTCGCCGCGCAGGCTACCCGGCGCACCGCGGAACTCGCGCTCAAGCGCTTGATCGTCGCCGGCACGACGGATCCGTTCTGGAACTCGTCGATCGACCCGGTCGACCGACCGGACTTCCGCCCCGAGACGGTCGACATCGACGCCGCAGTTCGGAGGGGGCTGTCCGAACGCACCGATCTCGATGTCGCGCGAAAAGAGGTCCAGGCCAACGCGATAACGGTCAAATATTTGAGGAACCAGCTGTTGCCGCAGGCGGACTTCGTTGGGACGTACGGATTGGTCGGCATCGGCGGCTCCCAGCTGGTCTTCCCGGAAGGCGCAACCGGCGTCAATCGCGTTCCGATTCCGGGCGCCAGCATCCCCGGCGGGTACGGTAACGCGCTCTCGACGCTGTTCAACAGCAACTACCCCCGGTGGACCGCGCAGGTGAACATCTCCTACCCGCTCGGCCTAAGCTCGCAGGAAGCGTCGGCCGCGCGCGCCCGCGTCCAGCTGACCCAGGTCGAGGCACAGCTCAAACAGATTGAGCTACAGGTCGCCACCGACATCACCAATGCGGCCGTCACCGTCCAAAGCAACATCGAGCGGGTGCAGGCGTCACAGGTCGCGCGCGACCTCGCGCAGCAGACGATGGCGGCCGAGCAGAGCAAGTTCGAGGTCGGGATGTCGACGAACTACAACGTCATCCTCACGCAGCGCGATTTGGCGACCGCGCAGAACAACGAGCTGCAGGCCGTCCTCGCGTATCGGAAATCGCTCGTGGAGCTCGAGCGGCTGCAGCAGACCACGTTGTCCAGCCTCAACGTGACGGTGATTTCGACGAGCACGACGGCGGCGCCGACGACGGGCGGCGTGACGACAACATCGAGCGTCGTCAACAGCAACATCACCACCGCGACGCCTGCGCCGTCTTCGGGGACAACGACGACCACCGGCAGCACGACGACGAGCACGACGACGCCCGGCGGCCCGACGAGCTCCGGTGCTTCCACCGGCGGCGCGCAGCCGCGCGTCATCAAGTAACGCCTGAGGGTCCGGCGACTCAGCTCAGACGGAGAGTCATGAAACGCGCAATCATCGTTCTTGTCATCGTCGCGGCGATCGGGGCCGGAGGCTGGACCTACTACGTCCGCCACAACGGCGTGGAGCTCACCGTCAACACGTCGCCGGTCACGCGCGGCGAGATCATCGACGCCGTCGCGTCCACCGGCACGCTGCAGGCGGTCGTGAGTGTGACGGTCGGCAGCCAGGTCTCGGGCAACATCTCGTGGCTCGGCGCCGACTTCAACTCCATCGTGAAGAAGGGACAGGTGATCGCCAAGCTCGATCCGACGCTCTTCCAGGCGCAGGTGTCGCAGTCGGCGGCCAATCTGGCGAACGCGAAGGCGCAGATCCTCAAGGATCAAGCGAGCCTCGCGTATGCGAAAGTGACCTACCAGCGGAACATGGATCTGCAGAAACGCGGCATCGTGACGCAGGACGCGCTCGATGCGTCGAAGGCCGCCGCCGATCAGATGGCGGCGCAGATCGAAGTGGACCAGGCGCAGATCAAGCAAGCGCAGGCGCAGCTCGACTCCAGCCAGACCAACCTCGATCACACGATCATCACGTCGCCGATCGACGGCATCGTGACGCAGCGCAGCGTGGACGTCGGCCAGACCGTCGCCGCGAGCATGACGGCGCCGGTGATTTTCATCATCGCCGCCGACCTGACGAAGATGCAGGTGAGCGCGAACATCGATGAATCGGACGTCGGCCGCGTCCGGCCGAATCAAGCGGTGACGTTCCGCGTCGACGCGTATCCGGGCGTCGATTTCAAGGGCACGGTCTCGCAGATCCGCCTCAACCCGATCGTGGTGAACAACGTGACGACCTACGCCACCATGATCAACGTGCCGAATGATGATCTGCGGCTGAAGCCCGGCATGACGGCGAATCTCAAGGTGCAGGTCAACCGCCGCGCCGACGCGCTGCGGGTGCCGAATACCGCGCTGCGTTTCCGTCCGACGCCGGATATGTTCGCCTCGCTCAACCAGCCGGTTCCGCCGGAGGCGATGCCGGGCGGACGCGGACGGGGCGGTCAGGGCGGCGGGCGCGGCGGTGCGGGGACCGCCTCGACGCCGACACTCCTGAACCCGACCGCGGAAGCTGCGCCGGCCCACCAGCCGACGGCGACACCGCCGGCCGCGACACCGCCGGCCGCGGCCGGCTCGGGCCGCAGCGGACAAGCCGGCGACCAAAAGGGCGATCAGGGCGACCGTACGCAGCGTCAGCTGGCGCGCTTCAAAGCCATGTCGCCCGACGATCAAAAGCAGTTCATCGCGCGCCTGAAGGAACGCGGCCAGGACACGAGCGCGTTCGAAACCGCGCCGGCGGCACCCGCAGGTAAGGCTTCGACTCCAAAGGGCGGCAAGCCCCCGGCAAAAAGCGTGTTGTCGGACGCCTTCGTGCCGAAGTACGGCGGCGCGCAGTCTGCGCAGTCCATCGACGCGCTGTTTGCCCCGCTGCAGCCGGTCGAGTCGCGCGGACGCGTCTGGGAGTATGTGGACAAGCAACTGAAGCCGCTCAATCTGCGGCTTGGCATCACCGACGGCACTTACACCGAACTGCTGAGCGGAGACGTTCAGCAGGGCGCCGAGGTGGTGACGACGATTACGGGGATGGGCGCGACGCGCACCACCGGACTGCCGAGCAACTCGGGCAACCCGCTGCTTCCTCAGCGCGGCGGCGGGCCGGGCCGGGGCCGGTAGGCAGGATGCCGACCGTCATCTCCGTCAAGAATCTCGTCAAACGGTACGTCGTCGGCGAGATCGAAGTGAAAGCGCTACGCGGCGTGGACCTGGAGGTCGAGCGGGGCGAGTTTCTCGCTGTAACCGGTCCATCGGGCTCGGGGAAGTCGACGTTCATGCACATCGCCGGCTGCCTCGACAAGCCGACGTCCGGCCAGTACTTTCTCGACGGCCAGGACGTCTCGCGCATGTCGAAGGACCAGCTGGCGGTGGTGCGGAACAAGAAGATCGGGTTCGTGTTTCAGGGGTTCAATCTCCTGTCGCGCACGTCGGCGCTCGACAACGTCGAGCTCCCACTGCTCTACGGCGGAAACGCGCCGAAGACCGCGGAACGGCACAAACGCGCGACAGAGATGCTCTCGCTCGTCGGGTTGGGCAATCGGGCGGATCACCATCCGAACCAGCTCTCCGGCGGGCAGCAGCAGCGGGTGGCCATCGCCCGGGCGCTGATCAACAACCCGTCGATCCTGCTGGCGGACGAGCCAACCGGGAACCTCGACACGCGGACCAGCATCGAAGTAATGGACATCTTCCAGCGTCTGAACGTCGAGCGCGGGATCACGGTGCTCCTCATCACGCACGAAATGGACATCGCCGAGTACGGCACCCGCATCGTCACGTTTCGCGACGGGCAGGTGGTGGCCGACAAGCCGGTCGAACACCGCCGGCTGGCACAGGACGAGCTCGCGGCCCTGCCGCAGGCCGAGGCGGTCTAAGGAGCGGGCATGTCAGTTCTGATGATTTTCCGAATTGCGCTGAAGGCGCTGGGCCGCAACAAGATGCGGACGGCGCTGACGATGCTCGGCATGATCATCGGCGTCGCCGCGGTGATCACGATGGTTGCGCTGGGCACCGGCGCCCAGAGCTCGATTGAATCGCAGATTCAGTCGACCGGCACGAACATGATCATCGTCAGCGCGGGCAACTTCTCGCAGGGCGGCGTCCGCCAGGGCCAGGGCAATGCGAGCACGTTGACGCCGGACGATGCTGCCTCGATTTCCAAGGTCGACGGCGTGCAATACACCGCCGCCGGCAGCAACACGCGCGGCCAGATCATTGCGGGCAATCAGAACTGGAACACCCAGGTGCAGGGCACCGACGTCGACTTCCCCGCCATTCGCTCGTGGCCGACGACGATGGGCAACTTTTTCACGCCGCAGGACGTGACGACGGCGGCGAAAGTCGTCGTGTTGGGCACCGTCGTTCGGGATCAGCTCTTCGGGCCGGACGCCGATCCGGTTGGCCAGATCATCCGGATTGCGAACACGGGCGCCGCCGGCCAGGTGAGCTATCCGTTCACAGTGGTCGGTGTGATGTTGAGCAAGGGCCAGTCGGGCGTCGGCCAGGATCAGGACGACGTCGTCTTCGTCCCGTACACGACGGTGATGAAGAAGATGCGCGGGGTCACGTTCATCCAGCAGGCGACTGTCTCTGCGGCCTCGGCAGGCGACACGTCGGCCACGGCCGATCGCATCGCCGCGCTGCTGCGCACGCGTCATAAAATTCAGCCCGGCGATCCGGACGACTTCATGGTGCGCACGATGGAGGAGATGGCGAGCGTGCGCGTGCAGGCGACACAGACGATGACGGCGCTGTTGGCGAGCATCGCGGGCGTGTCGCTGCTGGTCGGCGGCATCGGCATCATGAACATCATGCTGGTATCGGTGACCGAGCGCACGCGCGAAATCGGTTTGCGCATGGCGATCGGCGCGCGCGGCAGCGACGTCCTGCTGCAGTTCCTCGTCGAGGCAGTTGTGCTCAGTTTGTTCGGCGGCTCCATCGGGATCGGCTTGGGCTTTGCGCTCTCTCAAGGTGTAACGTACTGGATGAGCTGGCCGACGGCCGTCTCGCCCAGCGCGGTGGCGATCGCCTTCGGCTTTGCCGGCGCCACCGGCGTGTTCTTTGGCTTCTACCCGGCACGCAAGGCGGCGGCGCTGGATCCGATCGACGCCCTGCGGTTCGAGTAAACAGACACATGAAAACTCTGTCGGCACTCCTGGTCGGGTCGCTCGTCGCGTCTACGGCCTTCTTGACACTCGGTTGCTCGGCCGGAGAGGCGCAGCCGCAGCAGGCGGCCGGGGGCGGGCGCGGCGGCGGCCAGCAAGCCGCGGTGCCCGTGACGACGGCGAGCGTTGTGCAAAAGTCGATGCCGGTGGAAATCAAGGTGATCGGGACAACGGAGCCGTATTCGACGGTCGCGGTGCACTCGCAGATTACAGGCGAGCTCACGTCGGTCAACTTCAAAGAAGGCGACGACGTGAAAAAGGGCCAGGTGATCTTTACGCTGGATCGCCGGCCGCTCGAGGCTGCCGTCGACCAGGCACAGGCCAATCTCGCGAAGGATCAGGCGCAGGCCACCAATGCCAGGGCACAAGCCGCCCGGTACCAGGATTTGTTGAAGCGCGGCATCGCCACGCATGAGCAGTCCGATCAAATGATCAGCAATGCCGCCGCGCTCGACGCGACGGTCGCCGCCGATCGCGCGGCGCTCGAGAGTGCGAAAGTCCAGCTCGCCTACGCGACGATCACGGCGCCGTTGTCGGGCCGCACGGGGGCTCTCATGGTTCACGCGGGCAATCTCGTCCGCGCCGCCGACACGCTCCCGCTCGTCGTGATCAACCAGGTGGCGCCGATCTACGTGTCGTTCGGCGTGCCGGAAGCACAGCTGCCTGAGCTGAAGCGTTACATGACCCGCGAGCGCCTCGGCGTGCAAGCGGTGCCGCCCAACGATCAGGAAGCGCCGTCGACCGGCGTGATCAGCTTCGTCGACAACACGGTCGACCCGACGACCGGCACGATCAAGATCAAGGGCACGTTCCCGAACCAGGACCACCGGCTCTGGCCCGGGCAGTTCGTGAACGTGGTCGTCAGGCTCACGACGCAGGCAAACGCGGTCGTGGTGCCAGCCGCCGCCGTGCAGACCGGCCAGCAGGGCTCCTACGTGTTCGTGGTGAAGGACGATAAGACGGTCGACATGCGCTCCGTGCAGGTCGAGCGCGTCGCCAACAGCGAAGCGGTGATCAAGGATGGACTCAAGACGGGAGAGACGATCGTCACTGACGGCCAGCTGCTGCTCGTCCCGGGCAGCCGAATCAGCGTCAAGAACGCCGACACGAAGGTAGTAACCCCATGAACCTTGCCGCGCTGTTCATCAAGCGGCCGGTGACGACCGCCCTCATCATGCTGGGCGTGCTCGTCTTCGGCGTGATGTCGTACCGGCTGCTGCCGGTGAGCGACCTCCCGAACGTCGACTTTCCCACCATCCAGGTAGGCGCCAACCTCCCCGGCGCCAGCCCGGAGACGATGGCGTCGGCGGTGGCACTGCCGCTCGAGAAACAGTTCGCGACGATCGCGGGCGTCACGTCGATCAACTCCACCAGCGCGCAGAGCAACACGAACATCACGCTGCAGTTCGATCTGAGCCGCAACATCGACGCCGCTGCGCAGGACGTGCAGGCGATGATCGCGAAAGCGAGCCGGCAGCTCCCGCCGCAGATGCCGACGCCGCCCTCCTATCAGAAGGTGAATCCCGGCGACCAGCCGGTGATGTTCCTCGTGATCGGCTCGCCGACGCTGCCGATGTCGCAGGTGGACGAATACGCCGAGTCGACCATCGCGCAGCGCATCTCGATGGTCAGCGGCGTCGCCCAGGTGAACGTGTTCGGCTCCGCGAAATACGCCGTGCGCATCGACGCGAACCCGCAGCAGCTCGCCAGCAAGGGCATCGGCATCGACGAACTGGCCGACGCGATCACCAACGCCAACGTCAACCTGCCGACGGGCACGATTTACGGTGCCGACAAGACGTTCACGGTGCAGGCGAACGGTCAGTTGATGCGAGCGCCTGCGTACGCGCCGCAGATCATCGCCTACCGCAACGGCAACCCGGTCCGGATGGCCGAAGTCGCACACGTCTACGACGGGATCGAGAACGACAAGTCGGCGAGCTGGTTTCAGGGTAAGCGCGTCATCTACCTCGCTATCCAGAAGCAGCCGGGCACCAACGTCGTCGCCGTCGTCGACGCGGTGAAATCGCTGCTGCCGACGTTCCGCCAACAGCTGCCGCCGTCGGTGACGCTCGAGATCCGCAGCGATCGATCGCTGTCGATCCGCGAGTCGGTCAGCGACGTGAAGTTCACGCTGTTGCTGACGATCGGGCTCGTCGTCTTCGTGATCTTCATCTTTCTGCGCAATATCTCGGCGACGATCATCCCGAGTCTCGCGCTGCCTGCCTCGATCGTCGCGACGTTTGCGGCGATGTACCTGCTGGGCTACAGCCTCGACAACCTGTCGCTGATGGCGCTCACGCTCTCGGTCGGTTTCGTCGTCGACGATGCCATCGTGATGCTCGAGAACATCGTGCGGCACATGGAGATGGGCAAACCGCCGATGCGGGCCGCCTTCGACGGATCGAAGGAGATCGCCTTCACGATCGTCTCGATGACGATTTCATTGGCGGCGGTGTTCATCCCCGTGTTGTTCATGGGCGGCATCGTCGGACGCCTGCTGCACGAGTTCGCGGTGACGATCGGCGTGGCGATTCTGGTGTCCGGCTTCGTGTCGATCAGCCTGACGCCGATGCTGTGCAGCCGCTTCCTGAAGCCGCCGCACACGCAGAAGCACGGGTTCCTGTACAACGCCGTCGAGCGCATGTTCGATACCTGGCTGAAGGTGTACGACGTCACGCTGACGGCGGCGCTGCGCTTCCGCGCCACGTCGATGGCGGTGTCGATCGCCCTGCTCGTGGGCACCGTCTACCTGTTCACGCTGATCCCGAAAGGCTTTCTGCCGAACGAGGACCAGGGCAAGTTCACGGTGAACACTGAGGCGGTGCAGGGCATCGGCTTCGACGACATGGTCCGCCACCAGAAACAGGTCGCCGACATCATCGCGGCGGATCCGAACGTGTACAGCTTGAGCAACAACGTCGGCGGCGGATTTGGCGGAGGCCTGAACACCGGCCGCATGCAGGTCGACATGAAGGCACGCGATCAGCGCAAGCTATCAGTCGACGAGACGATCGCCTCGCTGCGGCCGAAGGTCGCGCAAGTGCCCGGCATCAAGGTCTACATGCTGAACCAGCCGCCGATCAATATCGGCGGACAGCAGTCGCGCAGCCTGTACCAGTTCACGCTTCAGGACACCGACACGAGTGAGCTGTACCACTGGGCGCCCATCATGGAAGCGAAGATGCGCGCGCTGCCGGGGCTCGAGGACGTCAACAGCGACTTGCAGCTGAAGAACCCGCAGGTCACCGTCGAGATGGACCGCGACAAGATTTCGGCGCTGGGACTGAACGTGACCCAGGTCGAAACCGCGCTGTACAACGCATACGGCACGCGCCAGGTCTCGCAGATCTACGCTCCGAACAATCAATACCAGGTGATCCTGCAGGTGGCGCCGGAGTACCAGAAAGATCCGTCCGCGCTCTCGATGCTGTACGTCCGATCGAGCAACGTGGCGCCTGGCGCCTCGATGGGCCCGCTCATCCCGCTCGACACCGTCGCCAAAGTGAAGACCGACACGGGCCCCCTGTCGGTCAGCCATACCGGGCAGCTGCCATCGGTCACCGTCTCGTTCAACCTGAAGCCGAATTACGCGCTGGGCGACGCCGTCGCGAACGTCCAGGCGACGGCCGCCGCCACGCTCCCACAGAGTGTCGCGACGAGCTTCCAGGGCGCCGCGCAGGCATTTCAGGACTCACTCCAGGGCCTCGGCTTGATCCTCCTGATGGCGATCGTCGTGATCTATATCGTGCTGGGCATTCTCTACGAGAGCTTCACGCATCCGCTCACGATTCTGTCCGGCCTGCCCTCCGCCGGATTCGGCGCGCTGATCACGCTGCTGATTTTCAAGACCGAGCTGAGTCTCTATGCGTTTGTCGGCATCATCATGCTGGTCGGCCTGGTCAAGAAGAACGGCATCATGATGGTGGACTTCGCCGTCGAAGCGCAGCGCGAGCACGGCAAGACGCCGCTCGAGGCGATTCACGAAGCGTGCTTGGTGCGTTTCCGGCCGATCATGATGACGACGATGGCCGCGCTCGTGGGGACGTTGCCGATCGCGCTCGGCTGGGGCGCGGGCGCCGAATCGCGCCGTCCGCTCGGCCTGGCGGTGGTCGGCGGCCTGCTCGTCTCTCAGATGCTCACGCTCTACATCACGCCGGTGTACTACGTGTATATCGAAGGCGCGCGCCTGTGGCTCGCGAACCGACGCCACGTGGATGAGGCTCAGCCTCGACGCGACGTGCACGCGCCAGCGAAGGAGCCGGCGATCGCCTTTCAGAGCGCAGAGAACAGCCGCGGCGCGTAAGAACCGGAGGGCGGGTCTTTCCGCCTTCGCGCTACAAGCCGGGTCCGAAAGGACCCGTCCTGCCCGTCCTGCCCGTCCTGCCGTCCTGCCCGTCCCGCCCCGTGATCAACCTTCCACAACCTGAGCCCGTCCAATCCGTTGTAAGTGATTGGATCGTGACAGCATCCGCGGTAATGACGCTGACCGGCGAGGGTTCGGCACGACCGACCGAGCGGGATACCGACGTGGCCCTGGCGGCCTCGGGGGATCCGTCCGCCTTCGAGCGGCTCTATCAGACCCACGTCGCGCGGATTCACAGCCTGACGCGGCGCATGCTCGGCGGCCAGGAGGCGGACGAGGTGACGCAGGACATCTTCGTGCGGACCTGGCAGAAGTTGGGTCAGTTCCGCGGCGACTCGGCGTTCGCCACATGGCTGCATCGGCTGGCGGTGAACGTCGTGATCGAGCGGCGCCGGTCGTATGCGATTCAGCGCGGGCGAATGAGCGAGGACCCCGAGGCGCTGGATGTCGCGACGGTCGCGCCGGCCCGCGGCGACCTGAAAGTCGATTTCGACCAGGCGATCGAGCAGCTGCCGGCTGGCGCGCGGGAGATCTTCGTCCTGCACGACGTCGAGGGATACAAGCATCGCGAGATTGCCGCGATGCTCGATATCGCGTCCGGGACGTCCAAGCGCCAGCTGCACCGGGCGCGGATGCTGATGCGGCGTCATCTTGGGTGAGGGCGGACACATAGGTCCGCCCCTACAGAAGACAGCGTGGGGGCCGACCCGTGTGCCGGCCCGTGGAGAGAAGAACGTAGCGGCCGGCCTGCGTGCCGGCCGATGAGGAAGTCATGCACGACGCGTGGACGGACAAACTGTCGGATTACCTGGACGACGAGCTGTCGGCGGATGAGCGCAGGGCGCTCGATGCGCACCTCTCGACCTGCGCCGAATGCGCGCGCGCGCTCGACGAGTTGAAGCAGGTGATCGAGGACGCGCATGCGCTGACCGCGCGTCCGCCGGCGCACGACCTGTGGGACGGCATCGCCGATCGCCTGGTATCAGCGCCGGGGAGCGGCGCCTCCCACGCGGTCATGCCCTTCCGTGCGCGGCCGGCGCGCCGCTTCTCGTTCACCCTGCCGCAGCTGGTGGCCGCCAGCCTGCTGCTGGCCGCGCTTTCCGGCGGGCTGACGTGGATGCTGCGAGGCAGGTCCGACGCGCTCCGGCGTGAGCGGTCAACGATCGCGGACAACTCGAACACCGGCGTTGGCAGCGACGTGCACCTGTCGCCGGACGCGCCCGTCGTCGGGCGGCCGGCCGCACCGGTCACCTTCGCTGATGCGCAGTACGACGCGGCGGTCGTCGATCTCGAAAAGGCGCTGGGCAAGGGGCGCAGCCGCCTCGACACGTCGACGGTCGCCATCGTCGAGCAGAATCTGCAGATCATCGATCGCGCGATCGCGCAGGCGCGCCAGGCGCTGGAGGCGGATCCGGCGAACAGTTACTTGAGCAGCCATCTCGTCGAGACGCGGCGGAAGAAACTGGATCTGCTGCGCCGCGCCGCGGCGCTCACGACGGAGTCGAATTGATTGTAGGCCGGGTCCTTTTGGACGCGGCATCATCGAGGACACATATGCTGGCAACCGCTCTTCTGGCGCTGATGGTGATCGCGCCGACCGATCAGACCGTGCAGGTGCAGAAAGGCACCAGGCTCGACATCGCCAACTTCGCCGGCGACGTCGCGATCAAGACGTGGGACAAAGACGCGGTTCGCGTCGAAGTGATCCACTCCGATCGCGAGATCGTGGACATCAAGCCGGGCGATCAGGTGCTGACGATCCGCGCGCGATCGGCGCGCGGCGGCCCGCCGCGATCGCTCGATTACGCGATCACTGTGCCGTCGTGGATGGCGATCACGGTGGCCGGCACCTACGCGGACGTCACCATGGAGGGCGTCGGCGGCGATGTCACGGTCGACACGACCCGCGGCGACATCATCGTGCACGGCGGCAACGGCTTCGTCTCGCTCAGATCCGTACAGGGGGAAATCACGCTCGAGAAGGCCAAGGGGCGTGTCGAAGCGCGCAGCGTCAACGAGAGCATTCATCTTGCGGACATCACCGGCGATGTCTCGGCAGAGACGACCAACGGCAGCATTATCCTCGACCGCATCGACTCGGCGAATGTCGACCTCTACACGGTCAACGGCAACATCTCGTACGACGGGCCGATCAAGGAGAAGGGCGCGTATCGCTTGACGACCCACAACGGGATGATTGCGATGGCGGTGCCGGACAAGGTCAACGCGACGCTGATGGTGCGGACGTACAACGGCGCCTTCCGGTCGACCTTTCCGGTGAAGACCGGCGACGATCAGGAGCGGCGCAAACGGTTCACGTTGACGCTGGGCAACGGCAGCGCGCACGTCGAGCTCGAGTCGTTCGCCGGCACGATTGCGCTCCGCCGGCCTGGCGAGCCGCGGCCCGAGACGGAGCGACGGCACCGCGACAAGGACACGCAAGGCACGGGAATGGGCACGGGCAGAGGCATGGGCAAGGGAGACAGCTTCCGCGGCGATCTGAAGGAGATGATCGACGGCGCGATGGCGGGCATGCCTCACGCGATCGACGAAGCAATGGCGTCTGTGCCGCAGGCGATGGACGCCGTGCCCGAAAGCGTCGCAGAGGCGATGGCCGGGATCCCAGACGCGATCGACCGCGCGATGGCGTCGCTGCCCCAGACCATCGACGAGGCGATCGCCGCGGCGTACGAGGCAATGTCGGAAATGCGGCTGCACCCAGCGCCGGTTCCGAGGCCACGTCCGCGCGAATAGTCCTGAACCACGAAGGACACGAGGTCACGAAGGACGACGAGCACTTTTTATTAGTGCGTTTGATGTCTTCGTGCGCTTCGTCTCTTCGTGGTTAGTTATACGCGCGTAACCGCTCGAGCAGGCGTGCCATCGTTTCCCCGCTGACCGGATCCACCATGTCCCCGGCAATCTCGGCGAGCGGCTCGAGCACGAACCGCCGCTCCCGGAAGCGCGGGTGCGGCACGACGAGTCCCGGCTCGTCGATCACCGCATCGCCGAACAGGATGAGATCGAGATCGAGCGTCCGCGCGGCATTCGCGTGTGGCCGCTCCCGTCCCCGCTCGCGCTCGATGCCGAGCAGCGCGTCGAGCAGCGCACGCGCCCCGCCCATCGTCTCGCCCACGGCCGCGGCATTCACGAACATCGGCTGCGGGCCGGTCATCCCGATGGGAATGGTGTCGTAACTGCGCGAGACGCGGAGGTTCGCGAGCAGATCGTGGAGGCGGGCGGCAGCGAACTCGAGATGGGCGCGGCGATCGCCAAGGTTCGAGCCGAGCGCGATGGCGACTCGTACCGGCGTCAGTCCATCCACCGCGACGGCAGCACCACGCCGTGCGACGGCTCGAGCTGCGCGCCGCGCCGGCCGAGCAGATCCGTCCGGCCGGCGAGCGCCTGCTCGAAAAAGCGCTGCTGCTCGAGCGTCTCGCCGAGGATCACCCGCAGCATCTTCGCATGACGCGCGTTCAGCATCACGTCCACGCGCGGTTTCCAGCGCTCGACGAACGTGCGGGCGTCACGGGCATCTTCCTCGATGACGTGGCGGCTGGCGTCCGCCTTCTTGCCTGTCACCGTGCGGTCGGCGCCGACCTGCGCGACCGGCGTGCCACCCAGCTCCGCGATCGCCGCGTCGAGCCACGACAGCTGCACCTCTTCGCGATTGATGATGTACTGATACGTGTTGTTGACGTCGTACTGCGGCGATCAGACGCGCGCTCGCCTGATGCCGCAGCATCATCGCCAACTTGTCGCGGTAGAACTCGAGCAGGAGCGGCAGCGTCTCGGTCACGAGGTCTGCTTTTCCTTGCAGGTGATGCAGACACGGGTCCAGGGGATGGCGTTGAGTCGCGCTTCGGAGATCGGCTCGCCGCAGTCGCGGCACGCGCCGTACGTCCCCTTCTCGAGGCGCCACAACGCTTCTTCGATCGCTTGCAAAATCTTTGCGTCGGTTTGTTTCAGCTTCAGCGCGATGTGCACTTCGTTGTTGCCGCTCGCCTGATCCGCCATGTCACCCTGACGGGTGTTGTTCTCCATCGACGCCTGCAGCGGTTTGATGCCGCCGGCGCCAAGAATCTCGAGGCGCTTTCTGAGCAGCGCGTCCTTGTAAACCTGCACGTCCATTGCGCTTGGAACTCCTGCCTGCCCGGGCCGTCGAGGGCAGTGCAAAATCGGATCATAGCATGAAGGCCAGAGCGCAAAACTCTCCACCACGGAGGACGCGGAGGACGCGGAGGACGCGGAAGACGCGGAGGATCGATCGCTCTCGGCGGTCTCCGTGATCGCGGCGTTGATCCTCGTTATTCCGCGCGCAGCGTGGCCAGCGGTTTGTTGCGGAGGACGTCGAGGCTCGAGAGAACGCCGACGGCGGCGACGAGAATCGCCGTGAGCAGGAGGCCGGCCACATGTTCGGTGACGAAGATGCGCCAGGGGATCTCGAGTGCGTAGCGGCTGACACCCCACGTGAGCGCCACGGCGCCGAGTGAGCCGATGAGCCCGGCGAGCGCGCCGAGCACGCCGTACTCGAACAGCAGCATCTTGGCGATCGTCCCCGTGCTGGCGCCCAGCGTCTTGAAGACCGCTGCTTCGTAGACGCGCTGGAATTTCGTCATCGCGACAGCGCCGACCAGAATGAGCGCGCCGCTGAACAGCACGAGTCCGCCGACGACGCTGATCGCGAGCGTGACCTTCGACATCACGTCACGCACGGTGTCCAGGATGTCGTGAAAATCGATCACCGATATATTCGGGAACTTCGTCACCAGATCGTGCTGAAACCGGGCGCGTGCCTGTACGTCGGCCGGTCCCTTCAACGGCGCGACGTAGGTCTGCGGGGCGTCCTCGAAGACGCCCGGACGGAACACGAACATGAAGCCGCCGTTGCGTGAATCGCGCCATTCGACGTCGCGGATGCTCGCCACCCGCGCCGTGATGACGCGCCCGAGGACATCGAAGCGCATCGTATCGCCGACATTGATGTCGAACCGCTCGTGCAGGCCCTTCTCCACCGACACTTCCGGCTCGCTCGATGGTCCGCTCCACCACGCGCCTCCCACCACACGCTCGTTCGGCTCGAGCTGATTGCGATACGTCACCGTATACTCCCGGGCCAGCGAACCGCGCCGGCGCACCTGCTGCACGTCCTCGAGGTGCGTGTCGCGTCCGGTCACGGCCGTGACCCGCGCGCGCAGCACGGGAATCAGCTGCGACTGGCCCGCGCCAGTGCCTGGGGCGCTCAGAAACGCGCGGACGCCCGCCGCCTGATCCCGCTGAATATCGAGCAGAAACATGTCGGGGGAATCCGCCGACACTTCGATCGAGAACTCGCTCAACAAGCTCGCCTGCAGCGACCGGACGCCGACGATGAAAAAGGCGCCGAGGCCGACGGCGAGCAGGATCACGCGCGTCTGATTGCCCGGCCGCGACAGGTGCAGCACTGCGTGGCGCAGCGGAAATGACCGCGATCGCGCCAGCGGCGCCACGAGCTTCACGAGCCCGAGCCCTGCCAGGTGCAGCACGAACGCCAGCGTGGCGAATCCGATACAGAGGACGACGCCCACCTTGATCGACGCGGCCTGCCACGCCGCCACGCCGACCAGCGCGAGCGAGACGATCACCACCGCGGCGATCCGCGTCCAGTCCCGCGGGCCTTTGGGCGCGGCTTCGTCGCGCAGCAGCAGCGAGGGCCGCACGAAACGGACGTGCAGCAGCGGCACGACGGAGAACAGCAGCGACACCAGCACACCGATCGCGACACCCTGCACGCCGGCGCTCCACGTCACGCCGTAATGCGCCTCCGCCAGCAACGATGTCGACGAGGATCCGAGCGCGAGCGGGATGGCAGCCACCGCCAGACGCGCGATCAGGAGTCCGAGCAGGCTGCCTGCGAGACCCAGCGCCGTCACCTGCAGCACATAGATCGCCATGATCTGTCGCGTGCGGGCGCCGACGCACTTCAGCACCGCGATGCTGCGGATCTTTTGCAGGATGAAGACGCGCGTCACGCTCGACACGGCGATGCCGCCGAGAATCACGACAATCAACCCCACCAGGCTCAGGTAGTTCTCCGCCCGATCGAAGTCGCGGCCGATCTGATCGTCGGTCGCGCGGTACGAGCGCGCGTTCGCGAACTCTTCCCGGAGATCCTGGCGCAGGTCCCGCACGAGGGGCTGCACGCGGTCGTCTGGTGCGCGCACCAGCAGCGTGCGCTCCGCGCGGCTGCCAAAGCCGAGGAGCTTGGTCGACGCGATGTCGTCGTAGTCGACCAGCACGCGCGGGCCGAGGCTGAATTGCCCGGCGCCGCGTCCCGGCTCCTTCGCGATGAGGCCGCGAATCGTGAACGTCGCCTGGCCAATCAGCAGCTGATCCCCGACGGCGACGCCCAGCGCCGTCAGCAGCTCGGGCCGCACGAGCGCGCCGTGCCCCTCGAGCAGCGCGTGCGAATAGGGCTGCTGGTTCATCAGCTCCACGCTGCCGTAAATCGGAAACGCCGACTGCACGCCCCGCAGCTCCACCATCCGCGCCACGGCCTTCGCCTGATCGGCCGGCCGTACCATCGTCGGCGTCTCGATCGTTTCGGTGCGGGTCGTCGCGCCCGCTTCGGCGAGGCGGCGATCGATGATCTCGCGCGCTTTCGGCGTCCACTCGCGGTTGGTGGTGATCAGGACGTCTGCCGCGATGAGCGATTTGGCTTCGCGGCTGAACACGTCACGGACGTTCTGAATCACCGAGCGCAGCGCGACGATGGCGGCCACGCCGACGGCGATGCAGATGAAAAAGAACAGCAGGCGCCGCCAGGAAGAGCGGGTTTCGCGGCCGGCCATGAGGAGCACGAATCGCATGGTGTCCTGTAGGGTCGGACCTGAGTGTCCGCCCGAAATCGGTCCTACGTGTCCGCCCGCGGGTCATCAAGGGTTGCAGGGGCGGACCTGTGTGTCCGCCCGGGGCCGACACGCACGTCGGCCCCTGCATCCTCGGCGACGCGGCCATCACGCAGCACCAGCCGTTGATCCGCGATCGCCGCGAGATCGATGTCGTGCGTCACGAGGACGATGGTGGTGCCGCGCGATCGATGAATCGTGCGGAGCAGCTCCAGAATGTGCCGGCCGTTGGCGCTGTCGAGATTGCCGGTCGGCTCGTCGGCGAGGACCAGCGGTGGATCGTTGGCGAGCGCGCGGGCCAACGCCACGCGCTGCTGCTCGCCGCCGGACAGCTGCGTCGGATAGTGATGGGATCGTCCGGTCAGCCCGACTTCGTCGAGCAGCTGCTCCGCCCGCCGTCGCGGATTCGCCAAGCCGGCAATTTCCATCGGCACGGCGACGTTCTCGTACGCCGTCAGCGACGGAATCAGATGGAAGAACTGAAACACGAAGCCGATTTTTTCCCCGCGGAGTCGCGCCAGCCCGTCTTCGTCGAGGCGCGTGATATCGACGCCGTCGATCAGCACCGATCCCGACGAAGGCGCATCAAGCCCGGCGATGAGTCCCAGCAGGGTCGACTTGCCGCTGCCTGAGGGGCCGACGATGGCGAGAAACTGGCCGCGCCCGACGGTGAGCGATAGCGGATGGAGGATGGTCAACGGCTCGGAGCCGCTCTGGACCGTTTTCGAGACGCCGCGCAGTTCGATCACGAGGCGTGCCGCTGCACGATCGGCGCGAGAACCGTCCACACGTTGTCGGCGACGATGCGCGCGCCTTCCGCCGTTGGGTGGATGCCGTCGCGCTGATTCAAACGATCGACGCCGCCGACGCCTTGCAGCAGGAACGGTACGAGCGCCACGTGATACTCCTTCGCCAGCGAGGGATAGATTTGATGGAACGCGATCGCGTAGTCGCGTCCGTAGTTCGGCGGCGCTTCCATCCCGGCGAGCACGACGGTGATATGGCGCTCCTGTGCGCGGCGAACGATCTCAGCCAGATTCCGCTTCAGCTGCTCGGGAGGCAGACCGCGCAATCCGTCATTGGCGCCGAGCGCGACGATGAGCACACGCACGTCGCCGGCGAGCGTCCAGTCGAGCCGCGACAGACCGCCGGCCGAGGTATCGCCGGACACGCCCGCGTTCACGACGTCGTACGGCAGCCCCTCTTCACTAAGACGCTGCTGCAAGAGGCTCGGGTACGCTTCGTCCGCGCTCAGCCCGAGGCCTGCGGTGAGGCTGTCGCCGAGGAACACAATCCGCGGCTTCTCAGAAGAGGGCGCTGACGCGGCTGGCGCTGCGGCGGGGACTGCCGACGACGGTGGCGCGGCGGCCGGCGTCTCGTCGCGCGATCCGCAGGCGGTGCACGCCAACGCTGTCGACAACAACCCAATCACCCACGCGCGCATCACACCTTTATTCTACGATCGCGGCGCCCGTCCAGTTCGCAGGGCGGTTCAGTCGTCAGTCACCAGTCGGCCGTCACCAGTCGGCAGTGTCAGTCGTCAGTCTCAGATTCCAGTTGTTGTTGCAGCGCAGCGATGGCGTGTGCGAGCATCGCGCGATGGCGCGGCGACGTGGCCGCCGCCAGGTCCGCACGCGCGCGCGCCAATGACAGTTCGAGCGTGCGGCGTTTGTCTTGTGCATCGCGCTCGTCCGGCGACAATGCGCGGCCCAACGTCTTCTCGCGCTCGCGCTCGGCCTGCTGGTACTCGACGTCCTTGCTCTCGAAGCCTCTGGCCATGGACTCGTGCCTGACGAACTGACGACTACAGTATTCTACAGACATGAACAGTGCGCATGACTCCCGCCTGTTGCGCTGGCCAACGCTCGACCTGGCCTCCAGGCGCGCACGCCTCCAGGAGTCCTTTCAGTTTTCAGCCGGTCCGCTGAACGACGCGTTGATGGCGAACGGCGCCGCCGCCGAGCGCGCCGCGGCGGCGTTGATCCGCCGTGAGCCCGCCGCGTGGAGCAGCGAGCCGCTGGTCCAGCAGAAGATCGCGAAGCGGCTCGGTTGGCTTGACGCTCCGGCGTTGATGGCCGACTCGTTGACCCGCCTGCAGACCTTCGCCGAAGCCGTCCGGCGCGACGGCTTCACCGACGTCGTCCTGCTCGGCATGGGCGGGTCGAGCCTCGCGCCAGAAGTGTTGCGTGCCGTGCTGGGCGTCGCGCCCGGTTGGCCGCGCCTGCGCATGCTCGATTCGACGGATCCGGCGGCGGTGCGCGCGGCGGCGACGCCGCCCGAGCACACGCTGTATCTCATCGCGAGCAAGTCTGGCACGACGATCGAGCCGAATGTGCTCGCGGCGCATTTCCGCCAGGTGCTCGAGGATGCGCACATCCCGCGCTGGGCGGATCATTTCGCCGCCATCACCGACGAGGACTCGCCGCTCGCTGCCCGCGCGCGGGCCGAGCGGTTTCGCGATCTGTTCATCAACCCGTCGGACATCGGCGGGCGCTATTCGGCGCTGTCGTTCTTTGGCCTGGTGCCGTCGGCGTTGATGGGGCAGAACATCTCGGCGCTCGTCGCGTGGGGTCTGGCGATGCTCTCCGCCGCTGAGCCGGGCTTCGGCGAAGCGCGGACGAATCCCGCCGCGGCGCTCGGCCTGGCCATCGGCGCGGCCGCACGCGCGGGGCGCGACAAGCTGACGTTGATCCTGCCGACGGCGCTCGAGCCGTTCGGTCTCTGGGTCGAACAGCTGATCGCCGAAAGCACCGGCAAGAACGGCCACGGCGTGGTGCCGATCGCCGGTGAGCCGCTGGCGCCGGCTTCGACGTACGGCAGCGACCGGCTGTTCGTCCGTTTGCGGATGCACGGCTCGTTCGCGGAGGAGATGCGCGACACCGACGTGCGCGAATTGAAGGCCGCGCACACGCCGGTCGCCGAAATTGCGCTGCCCGAACCGGTGGCGCTCGGGGCGGAGTTCGTTCGCTGGGAGATCGCCACCGCGATCGCGGGTGCTCTGCTGCACATCGATCCGTTCGATGAACCGAACGTGCAGCAGGCCAAAGATGCCACGCACACGCTGCTCCACCGATTCAAGTCTCACGGCCGCCTGCCCGTCCCACCACCCGATCGCACCATTGGCGACGCCGTCGCGCTGACGCTGACCACCGAGGCGCGGACGGCGCTGGCCGGCCATAGCCCCGAAGCGATCCTCACTTTGATCCGGCCGGGCGATTACTTCTCGCTGCTCGCGTACCTGGGCCCGGACAATGAGCTCGCCGCGGAGCTGCGCGCACTGCGCGTGGCCGTGCGCGACCGCACGCATGCCGCGACGATGTTCGGCTACGGACCGCGGTATCTGCATTCGACCGGGCAGCTCCACAAAGGCGGGCCGAACACCGGCGTCTTCGTGCTGATCAGCGCGCAGCCGCGCGTCGACATGACGATTCCCGGCGAGCCGTTTACCTTCGGGACCCTCGAGCTCGCGCAGGCGCTGGGCGACTTCACATCACTCGATGCGACAGGACGCCGCGCGCTGCACGTGCACCTCCCCGCGCCCGACCGCGTGATGGTGCACTGGATGGCGGAAGTGCTGCTCGAACGGTTGGGAACTCAGCACGCATTTGAGGATTTGGGGAGCTGAGGATTTGGGGAGTTGAGCATTTGAGGGCCTTGAAGTTTGCGGATGTCGGCGAACTCCTCAAATCCCCAAATCCTCAAATGCTCTAATTAGATTCAGAGGTGCTATGCAACTGGGATTCGTGGGGCTCGGCAAGATGGGCCTGAACATGGTGACGCGCCTCACACGCGGCGGTCACAACATCGTCGCGTACGACCGCAGCGCGATCGCCGTCACGCAGGCCGCGGCGACCGGGGCCACGGGGGTCGGGTCGCTTGAAGAACTGGTGCGCGCGCTCGACCCGCCGCGCGCAGTCTGGGTGATGGTGCCGTCCGGCGCGCCGACCGAGTCGACCGTCGAAGCACTTGGCGGACTGCTCGCGGCCGGCGACGTCGTCATCGACGGCGGCAACAGCAATTTCCACGACGATGTGCGGCGCGCGAAGACGTTGGCGGAAAAACAGGTGCACTACGTCGATGCGGGCACGAGCGGCGGCATCTGGGGGCTCACCGAAGGCTACTGCCTCATGGTCGGCGGCGAGCCGGACGTCTGTCAGCGGCTGGAGCCGATCTTCCTCACGCTCGCGCCGCAGGACGGGTACCTGCGCGTCGGCGATCACGGAGCTGGCCACTACGTGAAGATGGTTCACAACGGCATCGAATACGGCATGATGCAGGCGTACGCCGAGGGCTTCGAGCTGATGCACGCGAGCGAGTACCACGTGGACCTCCAAGGCGTGGCCGCGCTCTGGATGCACGGCAGCGTCGTCCGCTCGTGGCTGCTCGAGTTGACGGCGCGCGCGCTCGCCGAGGATCCCGAGCTGTCGGCGCTCGAAGGCTACGTCGAGGATTCCGGCGAAGGCCGCTGGACCCTGCACGAGGGGATTGACCGCGCTGTGCCGCTCCCGGTGCTGACCGCCGCGCTCTTCACGCGCTTCCGATCGCGCGGGAACAACCCGTTCTCGGAGCGTATGCTCGCGGCCCTTCGCAACCAGTTCGGCGGCCATGCCGTGAAGCACCATGTCTGAGTCGCTGTTCGATCGCCTCGCCGTGGGCCAGATCCCGCCCATCGCCGCCGAGCCCGCCACGCTCGTGATCTTCGGCGGCGCCGGCGATCTCGCGCACCGCAAGCTGCTGCCCGCGCTCTACAACCTGCAGGTCGACGGCCTGCTGCCGCCGCGCTTCGCCGTCGTCGGCTGCGGCCGCACCACGATGACGGACGACGAGTACCGCGCGTTCGCCAAAGACGGCATCAGCCGGTTCTCGCGCCGGCCGCTCGACGAAGCCGCCTGGCAGACGTTCGCCGCGTCGCTGTTCTTCGCCACCGGATCGCTCGACGATCCGAGAGCGTTTGCGCCGCTCGGCTCGAAGCTCGATCTCGTCGAGCACGAGCGCGGCCTGCCCGGCAACCGCATCTACTACCTCGCGGTGCCGCCGGCGATGTTCGTGCCCACCGTCGCGCAGCTCGCGCACGCGAAGTTCGTCGTGAAGGGCGACGCGAAGCCGTTCGCGCGGCTGATTATCGAGAAGCCGATCGGCCACGATCTCGAGAGCGCGTGCGCCATCAACGACGCCATCGCGCAAGTGTTCGACGAGCGGCAGATCTTCCGCATCGACCACTATCTCGGCAAGGAAACCGTCCAGAACATCCTGGTGCTGCGGTTCGCCAACAGCATTCTCGAGCCGCTGTTCAATCAGAAGTACATCGACCACGTGCAGATCACGGTCGCCGAGGAAGAAGGCGTCGGCACGCGGGCGGGCTACTACGAGCAGGCGGGCGCACTGCGCGACATGGTGCAGAACCACCTGCTCCAGCTGCTGACGCTGGTGGCGATGGAGCCGCCCCGCTCGCTCGACGCCGACGTCATTCGCGACGAGAAGCTCGAGGTGCTACAGTCGTTGAAGCGGATCGAGGGCGATGCCGTGGATGAGCTCGTCGTCCGCGGCCAGTACGGCGCCGGCTTCGAGCTGGGCGCCGCGGTGCCTGGATATCGAAGCGAGGCCGGGGTGAATCCCAAATCGCAGACGGAGACGTTCGTCGCGCTGAAGGTGTTCATCGACAACTGGCGCTGGGCCGGCGTGCCCTTCTTTCTGCGCACCGGCAAGCGGCTGCCGAAGCGCGCGAGCGAGATTTCAATTCATCTCAAGGACGTGCCGCCGATTCTCTTCAATGCGAACGGTCCCGCCGCCCTCGATCCGAACGTGCTCTCCATCCGGATCCAGCCCGACGAAGGATTCTCGCTCGGCATCAACTCGAAGGTCCCGGGCCCACGCGTGCGAATTTATCCAGTGAAGATGGACTTCCATTACGGCAGCACGTTCGGCGGCACCACACCGGAAGCCTACGAGCGGCTGCTGCTCGACGTCATGGCCGGCGACGCGACACTCTTCATGCGCCGCGATGCGGTGGAAGCCGCATGGCGATTCGTCATGCCGATCATCGATCGCTGGGCGAAGCGGCGCGATGGCGACGAGCCAGTCTACGCCGCCGGCGAGTGGGGCCCCTGCGAGGCGGATCGGCTCATTGAGTCCACGGGACGAAGATGGCGGCCACTTTAAAAGGCGTCGTCACGCGTATGCACCGGCTGTCCGCGCCGACGGCGATCGACGCCGATCTGGAAAATCTCTGGACTGAAGCCGCGCGCGAGACGCCGGTAGCCCGCGCGCTCATGGCGAATCTCGTTGTGTTCTGCGAGCACCGACGCGGCGAGCGGGTCGACTTCGAGGCGCCGCTGAGCGTCGTGCCGCTCGACGAGGTCGTCCGCCGCCATCCGTCGCGCGTGGTGATCCTGCATCACTCCCCGCGCGGCACCGACCCCGGTGCGCCGATTGCCGCGGCCGTGACCATCGTCACGTTCGGCGCGGCGACGGCGCGATACGGCGTCGAAGAGATCGCGGTGCGCTGCATGTGCTGCGAAACCTCGCTGCCGTCGATTGTGCGATATCTCACGCGCGGCGACGTGCCGACGTCCATCTGGTGGACTGAGGATCTCTCGCGGACGCCGCCCGTCGAGGCGCTGATCGGGATGGGACGTCAGTTGCTGTACGACAGCCGCGCGTGGCGCGATGTGCGACAGGGTGTGCGCGCCCTTGCGCCGCTCCTGCAGCGCCGGAATATCGTGGACCTGGCGGACGTGAACTGGCGCCGCCTGAGTGCGATGCGCCAGGCGCTGGTGCACGCGGCACAGAGCGTCGGCGCCGGCCGCTTCGCCCTCGACGAGGTCCGTATTGCGCACCGTCCAGGCGAGGGCGCAGTGGCGTGGCTACTGGCGGGCTGGCTGGCATCACGGTTGACCGGACGGGCGAATGGGAACCTTCCGGTCCGCGTCGACGAGCGCCGCCACGGCGACGAGATACTGGAGCTCGAGATCGGTACCGGCCCGGGAGCGATCACCGCGACCATGAGCCCGCAACGCGTCGTTGTCACGATCGCGGGGGCCCCGCCGCCATTCCATCTGGCCGTACGCCGCGAATCCGATGCAGACGCCGTGGCAGCGGAGCTCACGACGCTGGGCGCCGACGTCTGCCTCTTCGATACACTCGCGGCTCTATCGCGGCATTTCGCTGCCTGAGCCGCGCGATCCCTGATCCCTGATCCCTGATCCCTGATCCCTGATCCCTGATCCCTGATCGTCAAGGCTGCTTGTCTTTCAACATAATCTTCAGCTGTTCGATTTCCGCTTTGATTTCGTCCAGCGTGGCGCGGTCGACGATAACTTGGCCAGCGCCGGTCTTTCCAACCTTCAGCACACCACTCGTGCCCGTCGCACCTGGCGTGCTCTTGTCGGATTCTTTGGGGACCGGCTTCTGGCCGAGCGACTGATCGACCAGATCAGTGATCCGGTCGAGTAAGACCAGCGCCCCGCCGGTGGCCGTCGTCTGCGCCGGCGTCTGGGTCTGCGCCGGCTCGCCAGGCGCTCCGGTGGGCGGCGGTGTCGCCGGTGGCTGTGCCGTTGGCGGCGGCATCGCCGGGTCCGGAGTCGACGGGGGCAACGCGGGCGGTGGCAGGATCGGCTGAGGCTGCTGCGTCACCGGGTGTTGCGTCTGGGGCGGCGGTTGAGTCGCTGGCGACTGCGCGTTGGCGGCGAGCGGAAGACTCGAGAGCGCCGCGGCAATAATGGCTATCGCCAGGCCAGGACTGTTGTTTTTCATGAGCGCTTAACCTCCTCGATATCGTCGGACGAGGTCTCGGAAGCACTTCGAGCAAGCAAGGTGCCAGGCCGAACGGGCCAGTTGCCGGCGGGCGTAGAATGGGTTGATGCGCTACCTCGTCACGGCGAGAGTCAAGCCCGGTCAAGCCGCCGCGCTCGCGGATGCGATCGACGATGGCTCGCTCGGACGAGGATCGGTTGCGGGTGATGAGTATCTCCGCAACATGGCCAACGCGCGCCAGCGCGAAGACGGCAGCGTGCAGTGGGTTGAGGTCTGCTTCTGCGCGACTCCGCTGGCCGAAGAGCGCGAATACTGGGAAGAGTATTTCGAGCTGACGAGGGTGCAGGACGCACACGCGCGCAGCCGCTGCCGCGATCTGAACGGCAGCGAGCCGTGGGCCTGCGTGGACTGCGACTGCAGCGCGCGCCTCGAAGCCCGCCTGGCCAGCAGGGGCCGCCGCTTCGATATACTCCGCCCGTGACATCTTCCGTGTCGTCGCTGCTGGCGAAGGCCGCCGCATCGCTCGAGCGCGGCCGTGGCAACGAAGCAGCGCAGATGCTCGCGCCCGTTGTCCGATCCTCCACGCTCACGCGCGAAGACGCACTCGCCGTGCGGTCGATGCTCGCGGAGGCATACCTCCTTCACGACGATCTCGATCTGGCCGCATCCGCGCTCGGCCGTCCGCCCGACACCTTCCGCGACACCGTCTCCGCCGGCCGGCTGTCGACGCTCTGGCGGCTGCACGGCCGGCTGGCGTCCGCTCGCGGCGATCAGTCCCGCGCCATCGCGCATCACGGCCGCGCGCTGAAGCAGGCGGAAGCCGCGCACGATTCGCGCGCGATCGGTCTCGCGCATTACGAGCTCGGACAGTGCTACCGGCAGGTCGGCGATGCCGCGATCGTGCACGAGCACATCACCAAGGCCGGCTCGGCGCTCCACGCCGCCGGCGACCGCCGGCATCTGGCGCTCGTGCATTCGCTCTCGAGCATCTCGCTCGCGCAGATCGGCCGCTACGACGAAGCGATGGGCGCGCTGCGCCAGGCGGAGCGGCTCGCATCGCTCGTGCATGCCGACGACGTGGTCGCCACGGTGTGCGGCAACCAGGCGAACGTGATGATGATGCAGCACCGCTACGAGCAGGCGCTGGCGCTCGTGGAACGAAGCGTGGCGCTGCACGAGGCTCACGGGTCCGGGCACGGGCTCGCGGTTGCGCTCGCAACGCTCGGGCAGATCTGCGTCCGCCTCGGCGATCTCGGACGCGCCGAACAGGCGCTGCACCGCGCGCTCGACGTCCGCAGTCCGATTCAGTTTCATGAGACGACGGGCGCCGTGTTCGACACGCTGGCGCAGATTCACCTGATCCGCGGGCAATACGACACGGCGAGCGAATTCCTCGGCCGCGCGAGCGACGCGTACGGCGCCTACGGGCGCGAAACGAGCCAGTGGTACGAGTGGTCGGTGCGCGTGCTCGGCGCGCGCCTGGCGCTGCGCAAAGGCGCGCTGGACGAGGCGGTCGCGCGCGCCGACGACATTCTGCGCGCCGGCGCGCCGCCCTTCGACGCACTGCAGGCGACGCTCATCGCGGCCGAGGCGCTGACCGCCGCGGATCGCCTCGACGAATCCGAGCTACGGCTCGCAACGGCCGCCGACGCCCTGGATCCGAAAAGCGCACCGGCAACCTGGGGCGAATACCTTCGGCTGCGCGGCGCTTTTCACGCGAAGACTGGACACGCCGGCGACGCGTACCACGATTTTGCGCAGAGCGTGACGCTGCTGAACCTGCTCGGCGAGCGCTACCAGGCAGGACTCAGCCATCTCGCACTCGGCCGACTGGTCGCTCAGACCGGCGCGCGCTCGATGGCCGAGCGCCAGCTCAATCAGGCGCTCGCGGTGTTCGATCAGCTCGGCGCCGAACGCGATCTGGCCGACACGCGCGCAGCGCAGGGACTGCTCACCACCATCGGCTCCGGCGAATATCTGATCTCTCCCGCGGACGCCGACGATGCGATCGTGCGGCGGATCGTGGATGCGGCGGCACTGCCCGATTTGCTGGGCCGCGAGACGGCGGCGGCCTTGCTCGAAGCGGCGGCGGCCGACAGCGCCGTGGTGTTCGTCGAGCGCCCCGGCGGCGACGTGCGGGTGATCGCCTCGGCGGGGTGCGACAACGATGCGGCGCGCGCCCTCGCGCGCACCGGTGCCCATGCGACCTCCTATGGCCGAGGCGCGATCGTCGTCGAGCCGTTGGCGCGAGATATTGACGGCCCCCGGTTCGCGCTGGTCGCCTCCCCGCGGCCAATCGGCCATCCGGTCATGCGGCGGATCCGCATGATTGCGACGGTCGCGCGGCAGGGGTTCGCGTTGTGCGCGGCGCGCGACCGGTCGTCCGCTGCTCCGGTCGGACTCGCCCTCGACCCGTCGTTCGAGCCTGTCCTCCCCGGTTTTCTCGCCGCCAGCGCCGCGATGGCGCGCGTCGTCGAACAGATCCAGCGCATGCAGAGCAACGATCTGACCGTGCTGATCACCGGCGAGAGCGGCACCGGCAAGGAGCTGGTCTCCCGGGCGATTCACGTCGGATCGCACCGCGGCGCGGCGATGCTGCTGCCGTACAACTGCACGACCACTGGCCGCGATCTCGCCGACAGTCAGCTGTTCGGGCATCGGCGCGGCAGCTTCACCGGCGCCGTGTCGGATCAGCCCGGCCTGATCCGGTCAGCGGTCGGAGGGACGCTCTTCCTCGACGAGATTGGCGACCTGCCGCTCGACGTGCAGCCCAAGCTGCTACGGTTCCTCGAGCAGCACGAGATCATGCCGATCGGGGAAACGCGTCCGCAGAAAGTGGACGTGCGCGTGCTGACGGCGACCAACGCCGACCTCGAGCAGCGCGTGGCCGAAGGCAAGTTCCGCGAGGATCTGTACTATCGACTGAGCGTGATCCGGATTCATGTCCCGCCGCTGCGGGAGCGGCGTGAAGAGATCCCGCACCTCAGCACATATTTTCTGAGAGAGGCGTCGGAGCGGCTGGGCAAGCCGGACATCACCTTGAGCTCCGCAGCGCTCGATGTCTTTTCGCAATGCTGGTGGCCGGGCAACGTGCGGCAGCTGAAAAACGAGATTCAGCGCGCGGTCGCGCTCAGCGCCCCAGGAGGGACGATTGAGCCGGGCCATCTGTCGCCGGAAATCAGCGCAAGCCGAGTACCCTCGCTGGGGACGGCACCCCCCGCGGCCGGCACATCTCCGCGCGGGACCAATCTGGCGTCAGCCGTCGAACAGGTCGAGCGGGAGATGATTCAATCGGCCCTGGACCGAAGCTCAGGTAACATCTCTGAAACGGCACGTGTGCTCGGACTGACCCGGCGCGGCCTCTACTTGAAGCTTCGCCGGCTCGGACTCGATTCTGTGACCGAGCTCGAGGCTCGCTAAATAGAACTCGCCGTTTGTGCAAAGGGTGCTGGCGCGCCGCTCTGTCGGGCGCTGAAATGGTAACTTACTATCCATATCCGCGCCTCGGTGGATACAAAGTATCGTGTTTGCACAGAGAATTAATCTGCTGCACTCTTCAGTAAGTCATTGGATATAAAAGCGATAGGTCTTTGGACCAAAGCTTGACCTGCACGGAAATGCACAGGGCCTGGCAATTGATACGGTTTGTCACCATGTCCATCGCCAACGCCCCTGTCGCCACCATCGTCAACTCACCCACTCTGAAGCGCGCCCGGGGCGACGCGAACGCGTACCAGCACACGCGTCAACGATCCGCTGAGCGCGTCGCCGTGGCGCTGCCGGCCCGCCTCACGTGGAAGGATCAGCGCGGCGCCACGCGCTTCGCCTCGGTGATCACGCGCAACGTCAGCGAGTTCGGCGTGTATGTGGAATGCCAGCCCGGCGTGTCGATTCCCCTGTATCGCCTGGTGCAGTTTCAGCTCGAACGCGACGCGCGCGAGTCGGATGCGCTGCCGGCGACGCTGTGCCGGGGTCGCGTCCTCTCAGCGGTCTACCGCGTCTCGAAAGGCACGGTCAGCGGCACGCCGGCGGGGCTGGCGCTGCGTCTGATGGTCGAGCCGAAGCGCGGCGCGGCGACCGTCGAAGACACGCGCGCAACGGCGTAACGAAAAGGGGCCGTACCCCTTTTTCTCGATCACCAGCGAAAAGGGGTACGGCCCCTTTTTCACGAGCCCCTCAGCGCTTTCGCCAGTAACGCGACAGACCCCGCCAGCTCAAATCGAAGCGTCCGGCCACTTCGTACGCCTGTGCCTCGGCATCGCCCACGCGCCTGCGAAGCTCGCGTCGGACCTCCTCGACAAACCACGCTTCTCTCGCCTCGTCTGACTCCTCGCGCGCAAGCGACGCCTTCACGAGATCGCTGCAGAGCTCGAGATGATCGGCCAACTGCGCGACGTGCGGTGCGGCGGGCGACCATGGCCCGAAGTGCGTCAGGAAAAGCGTGTCGGGTTGCCAGTCGCCGATGCGCGCGAGGCTACCGCGCCACAACTCGAGGTCGATGTCCGGGGGCGGAGTCGGCGGCAGCACATAGCCGCCGGGCCGAAGGCGAACGCCTGCGGTGTCGCCGACAAAGGCGATGCCCGCGTCACGAGCGAAATAACTCACGTGATGGGACGCGTGGCCCGGCGTGTAGGCCACGTCCAGCACGCGCCCGCTCACGTCGATGCGCTCGCCGCCGCTGAGCGACACCATCGCCTCGGCCGGGACGGGACGGATCTCTCCCCACAACCGGTCCATCTCGTCGCCGTAGAGACGCGTCGCGCTGGCGATCAGCTTCTCCGGGCTGGCCATGTGCCTCGCGCCGTTCTCGTGCAGGTAGACGCGAAGCGCTGGATTTTCGTGGACGAGCGTGCCCGTTGCGCCGGCGTGATCGAGGTGAATGTGCGTGAGAAGCAGCGCCGTGACGTCGCGGACCGCAATGCCGGCCCGCGCCAGCGCGGCCCGCAACGCCGGCAGCGTGCTCGCAGGCCCTGGATCGATGAGCGCCACGCCGCCGGGCCCCTGAACGACGGCAGTCGCAATCACCCGCGGCACGCCGAGAAAGTGCAAGTCGATATAAGACAGACCGGAAGCGAGTGTATTCATGATTCCTGTTCGACACGCCGCCGCACAATCATCACGGCGGCCAACACGAGGACGACGAGGCCGGCCAGGCTCGTACGTCCTACCCACTGCTCGAGCACGTTCCAACTCTGCCCGAGCAGATACCCAGCCGCGCCGATCACCGCGGCCCAGACAATCGCGCCCGTGGCATTGAAGAAGAGAAACGTCCGCCACGACATGCCGGCGCCGCCGGCGAGCACCGCGCCGAACACCCGCAGGCCCGTGATGAACCGCGCGATGAACACGGTCTTCGCGCCATGCTGCGCGAAGAAGCGATCGAAGTGGGTCAGCCGCGCGCGCGTCAGGCCGATGCGGGCGCCATGCCGCTCCGCGAGCGCGCGACCACCGCGCCGCCCGATCCAGAATCCGAGATTATCCCCCAGCGTCGCGCCGGCGATGGCCGTGACGATCACCCAGAATAACGACAACCGGCCTGAATGCGCGAGCGCTGCGCCTGCCAGCAGAGTGGTTTCCCCTGGCACCGGCACGCCGGCATTTTCCAGAAGCACGCCGACGAACACCACGGCGTACCCGTAGCGGGCGAAGAGATCGATGATCCAGGCGGGCATTGGAGAAGGGATTCGGGATTTGGGATTCGGGATTCGGGATTTGGGATTCGAAATTTGGGATTCGGGCTCAAGGATTCCGATCCGAATTTTTCGGTCTCTTGGCCTCAGCCTTCGCGCCGCTGGTCGGCATCGCCGGCTGATGGCTGCGCAGCGGACGGCCGGGACGCTCTGCCGTGATCTTGCCGTCGGCGACGACGCGGCGGCCGTTGACGAACACATCGAGAATGCCGGTGGCGTAATGTTTCGGGTCGTCGAACGTGGACACGTCGCGGATGGTCGCCGGGTCGAAAATCGTGATGTCGGCCATCATGCCCGGCCTCAGGATGCCGCGATCGAAAATGTGGACGCGAGCGGCGGAGCGCGATGTCATCTTGCGAATCGCCTCCTCCACTGGCAGCAGATGCTCGTCGCGCACGTATTGGCCGAGGATGCGCGGAAAGGATCCCCAGGCGCGCGGATGGGATTTCGATTCCGACAGCTTGCCGTCTTCGGCCTGAGCACCGGAGTCGGTGCCGACACCCACCAGCGGATTTTTCAGCGCCGTCTTCACATCGTCTTCGCTCATGATGGCCGTGATCACGGCGCTTTCACCCTTGTCGGCGATCACCAGATCCATGACCGCGTCGCGCGGGTCCTTCCCCATCGCGCGGCCGATCTGCGTCATCGTCATGCCTTCGTACTTGCGAAGGTCGGGATTCAGCACCGACGAGAGCATGACACCGTCGCCTCCGCCGGCGCCGTACCACTGGTTCTCCCAGGTCGTCGCGTGGGCATCGTCCATGTCCTTGCGAATGCGTTCGCGCTGTGCGGGATCCCTGAGCCGCGCGATCATTTTGTCGAGGCCGCCTTCACGCACCCACAACGGCAGGCACGCGTCGAGGCCGTTGGACGCGCGCGCGTAAGGATATTGATTGGCGGCGACGTCCAGGCCGCGCGCCCGCGCGGCGTCAATCCGCGCGAGCACCTCCGGCATCCGGCCGAAGTTCGCCTTGTACGCCGTCTTCAAGTGCCAGATCTCCGCCGGAATCTGGGCGCGTTCGGCGATCGCGAACACTTCATCCAGGGACTCGAAGATCTTGGCGCTCTCGGAGCGTTGGTGCGTGAAGTACACGCCGCCGTGTTGCGCGGCGACCTTCGCCAGCTCGACAATTTCATCAGTCGACGCAAACCGGTCCGGGACGTATTGCAGCGAGGTGCTGAGCCCGAGCGCTCCCTGCGTCATCGCCTGGGCGACGAGCTGCCGCATGCGATCGAGCTCCGCAGGCGTAGCCGGCCGGTCGTCCTTCCCGATGACGTAATTCCGGATGCTGCCAGCGCCGACGAAGGTCGCCATGTTGATCGCGGGATGCGATCGCTGCTCGAGCCGGCGGAAGTAATCGGCCAGCGTGCGCCAATCCTGCGTGACGCCGAAGTGCTTCGCGTTTGCGGCGCCTTCCTGCACCATCCGCTCGTTGAGCGGCGCGATGGACGATCCTTCGCCGGTCACCTCGGTCGTGATGCCCTGCATGATCTTGCTCGCGGCGCGGCCGTCCACGAGCACGTTGAACTCCGATTGGCCGAGGAGGTCGATGAACCCGGGCGCAACGATCAGATTGGTCGCGTCGACTGTCGTGCGCGCGGTGGCGCCGGTCAGCGATCCGATCGCGGTAATCCGGTCGCCGACGATGCCGAGGTCGGCGCGGAACCACGGAGCGCCGGTGCCGTCCGCGATCCGGCCGTGCGCGATCAGCACGTCGAAGCGGGGCTTGACGAGCTGGGCACCGCCAATCGATGTCGTGGTGACGAAGGCGGCTGCGGCGCATGCCGCGGCCCATATGCCGAAAGGCAGGTGGCGCATGGTGCAGATGCTAACAGAAAGAGTGACCGCCGCGTCCTCTTCCGGGAACACCGTGTCCTCTGTCAGGCGCACGAGCAGGGGACGCATCCGTAATCCGCGTAACGGATCTGTAGGCGTAGACCATCTCCCGTACGCGTTTTGGTGCGGGACACGTCCCCGCAGCGCGCCCTTTCCCGCCCAAGACGGGGAACGTGGTTCCCACGGTCGACGCGATGTGACACGCCGGTGAACTAAACGTTCGGCGTGTGACGTGGTCTAACGCATGCAGAGCCTAACGGCGACTCCACATGCGACGATCGACTCTACTGCTCATCACCATCGCTTTCCTTGCGTCCGCTGTGTCACGCACCGCGGCCGCCGCTTCCGTCGTCGACATCGGCGACGCCTCGATCTCGCAGAACGGCACGACGTGGACCGTCGCTGCGGGCGGCACCTCCCTCACGCTTGCGCTCGGGCCCGGGCGCGATTTCGAAGTCATGCGTCTGGCGACAGCATCGAACGTCGCCTGGACGATCGGCAACGTGCCGGATACGACGATCACAATCGACGGTCAGGCGCTGGCATTCGGTCAGCGCGCCGCAGGGTTTGCTTATGTGTCCGCCAACGCGTGGGCCGACGGCTCGTCGCTGCAGCTCGATGCCGTTTTCCAGATCCCGAAGGCATCGCTGCGCCTCACGCGCCACTATCGCGTCACGTCAGGATCGCCGACCTTTGAAACCTGGACGACGTTTGCATCGCTCGGCGGCGCGCCGTCGGCGTCAAACCTCAACGCGTTCCATATCGCCGTCCCACCCGGCACAATTCATTGGCTCACCGGGCTGCAGGGCGACAACGCCGATATCACGAACGACCACGCGTTCACGCTGCAGAAAATCACGCTCGCCGCCGGCGGCCACTTCGCCATCGGCGCGCAGGCACGCGCCTCGGAGCAGTCAGTGCCGTGGGTCGCGGTCGACGGCGCGCAGGACGAGCTGTACGCGGCGCTCATGTGGTCGGGCGCATGGTCGCTCACAGCCGATCGCGTCGGCGTCGCCCTCGCGCTGGATCTCGGTGTGCCGAACATGACGACCGCGATCCGCAATGGCCCCGTGGACGGCCCGCACGCGCTGTTCGGCGTTGTGCCCGGCGGCCTGCCGCAGGCAACCGCGGCGTTGCGCTCGTACATCATCAACGGTCTGCACAACGGGCGTCCGTTCCCATCGCTCGTCACGTACAACACCTGGTTCGCCTACGGCACCAACATCGACGATGCCTCGATGCGCGCGGAAATGGATCACGCGGCAGCGCTGGGGACCGAAATGTTCGTCGTCGACGCGGGCTGGTATGCGGGCGCCGGCGCGTCGGGGCCCTTCGACTTCGATTCCGGCCTCGGCTCCTGGAGCGCGGATCCTGCGCGCTTCCCCGACGGGCTCCAGGCGCTCACCCAGTACGCACACAGCCTCGGAATGAAATTCGGTCTGTGGGTCGAGCCTGAACGTGTGAATCTCTCGCAGGTCGGCGCGCCGGGCATCGACGAAACGTTGCTGGCGACGACCGGCGGCGACTACGGATCGGACCACGCCGCTCAAGTGTGCCTGGCCAGCGAGGCCGCCCGGCAGTGGCTCTTCGATCGGCTCACGCAGCTGCTCGACGAGGTGCAGCCGGACTACTTGAAATGGGACAACAACATGTTCATCAACTGCGATCGCGCGGGGCATGGGCATGGCGCCACCGACGGCAACTTCGCACACGTCTCGGGGCTGTACAGCCTGCTCGCCACCTTGCGCGCGCGATATCCGGACATGTTGATGGAAAACGTGTCGGGCGGCGGCAATCGCCTCGATCTCGGCATGGCGCGCTACACGGATGTCGCGTGGATGGACGATCGCACGGCGCCGTCCGTCCACGTCCGCCACAACGTGCAGGGCCTCAGCATCGTTTTTCCGCCGGCGTATCTGCTGTCGTTCGTCACCGATCACGACGGCGAGCCGCTCCACGACGCGCCTGATCTGCCGTTGTACTTCCGCAGCCGTATGGAGGGCGCTCTCGGTCTCTGCTTTCTCGGCGGCGAGCTGTCAGACGACGATGCGGCCGCGATGTCGAGAGAGATCGCGATCTACAAATCGATGCGCGGCATGGTGACAGCGGGCGCCGGCGCATTGCTGACGCGGCAGGCATCGGCGGAAAATGGACCGCCCTGGGACGTTCTCCAACAGACGACGGCGGATGCACAACAGCTCGTGGTGTGCGCAGTGCAATCCGACGAAGGCGTGCAGACGTTCACGGTGAAGCCGAAGGATCTCGACGCCGGCACGCTCTATCAGATCGTGTCGGTCGACACAGGTGTGCTCGGCACGGCGACGGGCGCCGATCTCATGGCGGACGGTATCGCCCTCCTGCAGTCGCCCAGCAGCGCCGCCCATATCCTCATCGTGACCGCGAAGCAGCCCTGACCGCGCCTGCCCGCCATCTTTGCGGTCGGGCTGCGCGCCGATGCCTCGAGATGGGCGTCATCGCCGTGAGCCGGCAGGAACTATAATCTGCTCGTGATCCTCGAGCAGTTCTACCTCGGCTGCCTCGCCCACGCGTCGTATTTGATTGGCGACGAGCGCACCAAGACAGCCGCGGTCGTGGATCCCCAGCGCGACGTCGATCAGTACGTGGCGTTTGCCGCAGCGCACGGTTTGACGATCGCACACGTCTTCCTCACGCACCTCCACGCGGACTTCATTGCCGGGCACCTGGAGCTGCGCGACCGCACGGGCGCGGCGATCTATCTGGGCGCGGCGGCGAAGGCGGAATATCGCTTCACGCCCCTCGCCGACGGCGACCTCGTCGAATTCGGCGACGTGCGCCTGCAGGCGCTGGAAACGCCTGGCCACACGCCGGAGTCCATTTCGATCGCGGTGTACGATCTGGCGCGCGACTGCGCCACGCCGTACGCGGTCTTGACGGGCGACACGTTGTTTGTCGGCGACGTCGGACGTCCCGATCTGCGCGTGGCGCTCGGCTGGTCGGCCGGCGACCTCGGCGCGCTGCTGTACGATTCGCTGCGGAACAAGCTGCTCACGCTGCCCGACGCCAGCCTCGTGTACCCGGCCCACGGCGCCGGATCGTTGTGCGGCAAGGCGATCAGCAAGGAAACGGTCTCGACGATCGGCGAGCAGCGCCGCGTCAACTACGCGTTGCAGCCGATGGACAAGCAGGCGTTCGTCGCGCTGGTCACCGCGGATCAGCCCGATGCGCCGGCCTACTTCACCTACGACGCCGTGCTGAACAGCCGTGAGCGGCCGACGCTCGATCAAGCCCTTGCACGCGAGCTGCTGCCGCTGACGCTCGAGCGTGTGCTCGCGCTGCAGGCCGAAGGCGCGCAGATTCTCGACACGCGCGACGCCGGTGAGTTCGCCGCAGCGCATTTGGCGGGCAGCATCAACATCGGTCTCGGAGGGCAATACGCCACATGGGCGGGCACCGTCCTCACGCCCGAACGCCCCATCGTCGTGATCGCGGATCCTGGGCGCGAGCACGAGTCGGCCGTCCGGCTCGGACGGATCGGTTTCGACCGTATCATCGGCCATCTGCAGGACGGCATGGAGAGCCTCGCGTCGCGGCCGGATTTGACCCGGACCACTGAGCGCGTCAGCGCGCCGACCGCGGCCGAGCGGCTGGCCGCGCCCAGCGGTGCGGCGCCCCTCGCGATCGATGTGCGCGGGCCGGGAGAGCGCGAGCGGAAGCACGTCGCGGGAAGCATCGGCCTGCCCCTGAATCACCTGACTGAACATCTCGCCGAGATCCCGCGCGATCGCCCGCTGCTGGTCTACTGCGCCGGCGGCTACCGTTCGTCGATCGCAGCCAGCCTGCTCCAACAGCACGGTTTCACGAACGTCGCCGAGATCGCGGGCGGCATCGCCGCGTGGGAAGCGGCCCAGTTGCCGCTCGAATCGGGCAGACTCGCGCCACGCGGATAGCTGAGTGGCGCTGGAGCCATCGGGACGACGGCGTCGCGCCGGGCTTCTCGTCGTGACCACTGTGCTTCTTCTGCTCATCGGCTCTCCCGGCGGAGCCGAGCCGGTGCAAGTGAGCGCCTACGTCGAGATCCTCGATCGATACGTCGAAGACCAAATCGGCGCTGTGAACGCGCTCAATCGGTGGACGCCGGTCGCGACGCAAAAAGTGGTCGCGGAGTTCGAGGACCTCCTTCCACGGCGAGGGTCCCAGGGCAAGCCGCCGATGACGCCCAAACGCGCCGAGGCGGCCGTGATGCTGCACACCGATCTCGCGCTGGCGCTGCTGTCTGATCAGGCGGCCCGCGCGGATACCCATCTGCAGCTCGCCCACCGCCTCCTTCAGCGGCTCACACCGATCGAACCACTCGAGTTCCGGTGGCGATGGTACGCGGTCGTGACGACGCTGTACTGGTCCCAGGCACGAACCGATCTGGCGCAGCGCACGGCACAGGAAGGACTCATGGCCATGCCAACAGTCGGCCACTTCCACGTGCTCCTGGGCGCGCTCGCGACGGCTCGCGCAGCCATCGCAGACGCCAATCTCCGTGGGCTGCCGAGCCCGAACACACCGGCGACGGAGCACGCCATCGAGAGCGGCTTACGAACGGCAGCGTACGAGTATGGAGATGCGCTGAAGATCGACCCGCAGGACGCCGACTCGCACGTTGGTCTCGCATGGGTCCACTATCTACAGCGGCGAGACGGCGACGCGCGTGTCGAGATTGGTCTCGCGCAGGAAGAGGCGCGCCTGTCGTCGCAACGGTATCTCGCCGACCTGATTCGCGCCGCGCTCGACGAACGCGCAGGTCAGCTCGATGAGGCGGCACTCGCGTACGATGACGCGATTGCCGACTGCCCGGGGTGTCAGTCCGCGTACGCCGGGCGCGTGCGCGTAGCGACCAACATCGGCGACACAGGCACGGCCCGCCGCCGCGCCGCGACGTATGCGTCCGTGCCGAAACCGAACGTCGACCCGTGGTGGGACTTCTTCATCGGCGGCCTCGACCAGAGCTCGATGGCGTGGCTGCACGACGAGGTTCGCAGGTGATCGGTCGTCTGATCGCCCTCACGACGACATTGGCCGCTATCGCGAGCCAACCGCCGCAACAACTCACGTTCAGATCCGGCATCGAGCTCGTGGAGATCGACGCTGCGGTGATGCGGGACAATCAACCGGTGGTGGGGCTGACCGCCGCTGATTTCCGCGTCGATGACAATGGCGTCGAGCAGCAGATTCAAACGGTTGCGCTCGAGCGGCTGCCGCTCAGCGTGACGATGGCGCTCGACGTCAGCTCGAGCGTCAAGGGCGACCGCCTCGCGCAGCTGCTCGCCGCTGCGAATGGCCTCGTCGACGCGCTGCGACTCGACGACAGCGCGGCGCTGGTCACCTTCTCGCACGAAGTAAGTCTGAACGTTCCGCTGAGTCGGGATCGCGACGCGCTGCGCGAAGGCCTTGCCGCCGTCCGCGCCGGGGGCGCTACGGCGCTGCGCGACGCCGTGCAGCTCGTGCTGCCGGCTGCGACGGCGGCGCCGGGATCCCGCGCGCTGCTGCTCCTCTTCACAGACGGCCGCGACACTGTGAGCTGGGTGTCCGAAGAGGATGTCGTCGACTCGGCGCGCAAATCATCCGTCGTCGTACACGCCATCGACGTGCGGACGCCAGACGACGCCGGATCGGCGGCGTTCCTCGATCACCTCGCCGGCGCGACCGGCGGCCGCCGCTGGTCGGCGGCCTCCGATCGGGATCTGCGAAGGCTGTTTACACAGGCGCTGGAAGAAATGCGCTCGCGCTATCTGCTGACCTTTTCACCGGCCGGCAAACGGACGACCGGCTGGCACACGTTGAAGGTGTCGCTGAGAAACGGTCGCGCCGATATCTCGGCGCGGCCCGGCTACTACGTCCCGCCAACAAAATGATTCCGCCCCCGCCGGCCGCTCAGAGATTCGAGGCTGGCGGCGCGTAGACGCGTTACTTGTGCGCGGCGTCTGATGATGACCGAGGCGCCGGTGGGTGCGCCACCATGTCGCGCACATCTTTGAGCAGCATCTGCGCGTCGAAGACGACCCCGTCGCGGATCGTGTACTTCACGCAGCGCTCAGTCGCCGCCTTGCGATCCAGCCCGACCTTCGTGATCCCCGTGCCGTACAGCACCTTCAGGTTGGCGAGCGGATTCTCCGTCAGCAGCACCATGTCCGCAAGCCCGCCTGGCCGGATGACGCCGATCTTCGTGTTCTTCACGAGCCGGCCGCCGTTCTCCGTCGCCGCGTGGATCGCTTCGAGCGGTGAGAAGCCCGCCTCCTCCAGCATCTCCAGCTCGCGAATGGTACCGAAGCCCCACACCGTGAAGAGCGATCCCGAGTCGGAGCCGACCGACACGACGCCACCGCGATTCTTGTAGTCGTTCACGAACTCGAGCCAGCGCCGATACGCACGCGCCCAGTCCGCTTCCTTGTTCGACGTCCAGTTGAAGAAATACGACGCATGGTGCGACGGATCGGGCCGAAACGAATTCATCACCACCGGCAGCGTGTAGTCATGGTGCCATGGCAGGGTCTCTGCGCGCGCCACGTCGCGATTCGCCTCGTACACGGCGAAGGTCGGCTCCATGATGAAGCCCCTCGTGCGCATCGCGTCGAGCAGCTCGTCGATCACGGTGGTGTGCAGCTTCTGCACGTCGGCCTGCAGCCACGAGCGTCCGGTTTCCAGGAAGCGCTCCGCTTCATTCGAGTAGTTGTAATCCTCGGGAAGAGTCTGAATCATCCGGTCGCTGTACGACGCTTCGGGATAGCCGTAATGGTGCTCGACCGACGCCCCTTCGGCCGCGATCTGCACGGCATTCATCGGATACACGCCGTCCTGTGCGATGTGCACCGCGACGCCCATGCCGTACTTGCGCGTCTCCTCGGCGATCGCGTGATAGACGTCGGGCCACAGGCCAGGCTTGCTGGCGATCTTCACGCCGTCCACGCCCATCGCGTGCCACTCGTCGACGACCTGCCGCGCACCCTCCGGCGTCGAGTAGCGCGGATCGCTGCCGCGCCAGAACGGGTAGATGAACATGCGCGGCGCGATGATCTGGTTCGCGGCGCTGCGATCGCGCTCCGCCACCATCGCCTTCGGATCGTCGTTGCCGACATTGAACACGCGGATCGTCGTCACGCCGTGCCCGAGCAGGAGCTTGTAGATGTACTCGGCGGGCACCGCCGCGCTGGAGCTGACGTGCGTGTGGCCGTCCACAATGCCCGGCATCAGGTACATACCGGTGCCATCGATGACACGATCAACCTGCGCCGCCGCGCCGCTCTCGCCGCGGCCCGCGCTGATCGGATCGACGCGATCGATCCGCTCGATCACGTTGCGCTTGACGACGACGTTGACCGGTCCGTACGCGGGCGAGCCGGATCCGTCGATCACCGTGACGTTCCTGATCAGCAGCGTGCTGTAGGGCCCGGCTTGTTCGGGCGATGCCGCCCCCTGCGCAGACGCCGCCGGCGTGCGAGTGATCGTGGCGAACGCCACCGCGGCGCCCAACGCCACCGTGAGGGCACGAAGATGATACCTGCGGGTCATGAGAGCTCCTTGGCCGGAGATTCTACGCTACACGTTGAACTTGAACAGCATGACATCGCCGTCGGCGACGACGTAGTCCTTGCCTTCCATCCGGTACAGGCCTTTCTCGCGCGCAGCCGCTACCGATCCGCACCGCACGAGATCCTCGTAGGCCACGGTTTCCGCTTTGATGAAGCCGCGCTCAAAGTCCGAATGGATGACGCCCGCCGCCGCTGGCGCCGTGTCGCCCGCGTGAATCGTCCACGCGCGCACCTCCTTCTCGCCCGCGGTGAAATACGTCCGCAGGCCAAGCAGGTGATACGTCGCGCGAATGAGCACGCCGATGCCGCTCTCCTCCACGCCAAGCTCCTTGAGGAACGCCGCCGCTTCGTCCGGAGCGAGGTCCACGAGGTCGCTCTCGATCTGCGCGCTGATGACGACCGCCTCGCAAGCCAGATGCGTCTGCACGTAGTCGCGCACCTTCAGCACGTACGGATTCGTGTCCGACGTCGCGAGGTCCGACTCTTTCACATTGCACGCGAAGATCGTCGGCTTGTCGGAGAGCAGGAAGAAGGGCGCAGACAGCGCGCGCTCCTCCGGCGTCAGCGCGACGGTCAGCGCCGGCTTCCCCGCATCGAGCGCGGTCTCGATCTTCCCGAGCACGGCGTCTTCGGTGGCCGCGGCCTTGTCGCCGCGCTTGATGTCCTTCGCCAGCCGCTCGCGGCGCTTCTGCACCACGTCGAGGTCGGCGAGAATCAGCTCGGTGTTGATCACCTCGATGTCGCGCACCGGATCGATCGTCCCCGCGACGTGATGCACGTCTTCGTCTTCGAAGCACCGCACCACCTGCACCACGGCGTCCACTTCGCGGATGTGCGTCAGAAACTTGTTGCCGAGACCTTCGCCCTGGCTCGCGCCTTTGACGAGCCCGGCAATATCCACGAACTCAACGGCCGCCGGAATGACCACATTCGTCTTCGCGATCGCTCGCAACACCCCGAGCCTGGCGTCCGGGACGCTGACAATCCCGACGTTGGGATCGATAGTGCAGAACGGGTAGTTGGCCGCTTCCGCGTTCCGCGTGCGCGTAATGGCATTGAACAACGTGGACTTGCCGACGTTGGGGAGACCGACGATTCCAGCTCTTAGCATGATGGGGGACAGGGATCGGATGTCCGACGATTATGACTGAAATGTACGGGCAGGTCTAAAGACCTGCGCTACGAGCCGTTCTGCGCGACGCGTCAGCGCAATCGTGGCGCAGGACTTTAGTCCTGCCGTGTGAGGACTAGAGCGGCGCACTTGTGGCACAATCCGCACCTATGAAGAGCCGCTTTCTCATCCTCATCCTTGCGATTGTTGGCGCGTCGTACGTCTCGCACGCCGCCCAACACGACGACGCCGCTGCGTGGCAACGGCAGGCGCAGAACATCACCATCGTCCGCGACAACTGGGGCATCGCGCACGTTCACGGCAAGACGGACGCGGATGCGGTCTTCGGGATGATCTACGCGCAGGCAGAGGACGACTTCAATCGCGTCGAGACGAATTATCTCAACTCGATGGGGCGGCTGGCAGAAGCGGAAGGCGACAGCCAGATCTACCGCGACCTGCGCATGAAGCTCTTCATCGATCCGGCGGACATGAAGGCGCAGTACCAGAACAGCCCGGCCTGGCTGAAGGCGCTGATGAACGCCTGGGCCGACGGCCTGAACTACTTTCTCCGCACGCATCCCCAGGTGAAGCCGCGCGTGATCGCGCGCTTCGAGCCGTGGATGGCGCTCAGCTTCAGCGAAGGCAGCATCGGCGGCGACATCGAACGCGTGAACTTGGGCGAGCTCGAGGCTTTTTATGGCAAGCCGCCGACGACTCAGGCCGCCTTGTTGTCTCCGAGGTCCCAGCCTGACGGCAGCGATCGGGGGCTCTCGTATCCGCTGGAGCCGACGGGCTCGAACGGCATCGCGATCGCGCCGTCGAACGCCGCATCGCATCACGCGCTGCTGTGGATCAATCCGCACACGTCGTTCTACTTCCGATCCGAGCTGCAGATGAGCAGCGACGAAGGGCTCGATGCCTACGGCGCCGTGACGTGGGGCCAGTTCTTCGTCTATCAGGGATTCAACGAGCGCGCGGGGTGGATGCACACATCGAGCGGTGTGGACAATATCGACGAATATCTGGAAACCGTCACCAGCAAGGGCGGCGGATTTGTCTACAAGTACGGATCGGAAGAGCGGCCGGTCATCGCGTCGAAGATCATCGTGCCTTACAAGACGAGCGGCACGATGGCGCAGAAGACATTCACCGTCTACCGCACGCACCACGGGCCGATCGTCCGCGCCGTGAACGGCAAATGGGTCAGTGTCCGCCTCATGCAGGATCCGCTCAACGCACTGACGCAGTCGTACTCGCGCACGAAGGCGCACAGCTACAAGGAATTCCTCCAGACGATGGAGCTGCACACGAACTCGTCGAACAACACGATCTACGCAGACGCCGACGGCACCATCGCGTACTTCCACTCGAACTTCATTCCGAAGCGCGATCCGAAGTTCGACTGGACCAAGCCGGTGGACGGCAGCGATCCCGCGACGGAATGGAACGGCGTGCTGTCGACCGACGCGACCCCGCACCTGCTCAACCCGGCGAGCGGCTGGCTGTACAACTGCAACAACTGGCCGTGGTCGGCGGCGGGACCAGACAGTCCGAAACGCGCGGATTACCCGGCGTACGTGGACCGTGGCACCGAAGAGTCGCCGCGCGGCCTGCACGCGCTGCGCGTCCTTCCCGGCAAGAAGGATTTCACACCGGACTCGCTGATCGCCGCCGCATTCGACAGTTATCTGCCGGCGTTCGACACGTTGCTGCCGCCGCTGCTGAAGGCGTACGACGAAGCCCCCGCCACCGATCCGCTCAAGGCCAAACTCTCCGAGCAGATCGCGATGCTGCGGAGTTGGAATCACCGCTGGTCCGCGACCTCGATCCCGACATCGGTCGCCGTCTTCTGGGCCGAGGAGCTCGGTCGCCGCGTCGGCACGGAAGCCCGCAAAGCGGGCCTGTCGGCGGACGATTACGCCGCCACCAAAGCCACGCCGGCCGAACGGATCGACGCATTGAGCGCAGCGTCCGACAAGCTCGCGGCCGACTTCGGCAGCTGGAAGACGCCGTGGGGCGACATCAATCGCTTCCAGCGGCTGACCGACGACATCGACTCGAAGTTCGACGATGCGCAGCCGAGCATCCCGGTCGGCTTCACGTCGTCGCGTTGGGGCTCGCTGGCCTCATTCGGGGCGAAGCCGTATCCCAACACGAAGAAATGGTACGGCACCAGCGGCAACAGCTTCGTGGCCGTCGTCGAATTCGGCGATAAGGTACGCGCGAGAGCTGTGACGGCCGGCGGGGAGAGCGGCGATCCGAAGTCGCCGCACTTCAGAGACGAAGCGGAGCGGTACGCGACCGGCAATTTGAGAGAGGTGTATTTCTATCGTGACCAGCTGAAGGGCCACACCGAGCGCGAATATCACCCGGGGAACTGATGCCGGCGGAAGCGGTCCTCTCGCGCGGATTCACGTCGATGCGACGGTCGGCGCGAGAGGTCAGTCTTATTTCTGGACGCCCATATCCTTCAGCGACTCGAGCTTCCCAAGGTCCAGTCCGCTGACGGCCTGTTTCAGGTCGCTCAGCCCGACGCCCCTTCCAGATGCGCTGACAACGAAGCGATCCGCGAGGACGACGGCGAACTCGTTCGTTCCGCCGTTCTTCGACAGTTTCTCGTGCACCAACCGGCCGTCGACCTTGTGGGTCCGCTCGGATTCGTTCTCATTGTCTTTCTCGTCCTGCACGCTCGCCCATCCGGCGAGGCTCATCAGCCCGCTGGCGCCGCCCGAGTCCGAGATCTCGAGGGTGACACGTTTGTCTGCGCCGTCGCCGTAGACCGCTTCGGCTTTGGAGACCATCAACCCCGCGATCCCGTTCTTCTCCGCGTTGCTGCTCTTCTTGGCGAGTCCGGCAAAGGTGTCGGGAACGAACGGCTTGAGCTGGTCGACGCCAAGCGGATCGACGCGTTTGCCGCCGCCGAGCAGCGTGGCGAGTCCTTCCATCGACGCAGTCACCGCCGCCTTCTGATCGCCGGCCTTCTGTGCCGCTTCGACTTTCTTGTTGCTCTCGTCCAGTTTGTCGCCGAGCGCCTGTAGCTTACCGAGGGCGCTGTCCTTGTCGAATTGCACGTTGGCGCCGCTGCTGCGGGAGCCCCCCGCCAATGCGCCGGTCGTCATCATCCCGGCACCGGCGACTGCGGCGCCGACCGCGCCGATGCAGATCGACAGCACGATCGCGCACACGACGACGACAGCCGTATAGACGACCGCCTTGTCCTCCGGGCATTTCATCAGGCGCGGGAGTCCGAGATAGAGCAGATACAACCCGTAGAACGCGGCGAGGACGCTCAGCAGCCCCAGCAGCGGCAGAATGTGCAGCACACCGGCAATCCATGCCGGTGTATATGAGTAGACTGCGACTTTCAGCGCCTGGGCGCTGTTCTTCTGGCCGTCGAAGGTCGGTGCGAGCGCGCTGATCACGAACGACAGGATGAACACGCCGACGATCGCCATCACAAACGTGAAGATGGCGGTGACGATCCCGCTGACGATCGGGACACGATAGGTGCCCGCAAACGGCAGCGTGACGCCGACGATCGAACCGCCGATCAGACCGGCGACGGCGCCAATCGCGGCGAGTGGCGCGACGTACCCGGTGATCAGCGTCGCCGTGGGCGTCTGCTCCTCGGCGATGACCGGCCATTCAGTCTTGGGTGTGAGACAAATGTTCTTTGCGCGCGTGACTGCGTCCATCATCGTCTCCTGTTGTAAGCGGAGACCGTATTGAGCCTGAAGGCCGCCCCCGTGTCAAGAAAATCTGGCCGATTCCATGATTTCGACTGGGCGGCGTACAATTCGTCAGTCTCGTCATTCAAACCGCCGGCTCGCGGCCTTCGCCCTTCTTATCGATAGACCAGGTAGAACATCCCATGTCTGACATATCGCGCTCGCAGTGGTCGGCGCGCACCAAAGTCGCTCAAGCGTTGGGCGCGATCGACGAGGTCACGCGCGCCGTGGTTCCGCCCATCAGTGTCGCCACGACGTATATCCGCGATCCCGACAATGCGTACCGCAGCGGCAATGTGTACGGACGGCCGGACAACGCCAACATCCGCCACGCGGAAGCGATTCTCAGCATGCTCGAGGGCGCTCCGGTGGCCATGGTGTTCGGCTCCGGCATGTCTGCTGCGACCGCCGTGTTCCTGGCCCTGACGCCAGGCGATCACGTCATTGCGCCCAAAGTGATGTATTGGGGATTGCGCAGTTGGCTGTTGAAGGACGCGACGCACTGGGGTCTGGACATCACGTTTGTCGACGCCGAGGATCCGCGCGCCGTCCAAGCCGCCGTAAAGCCCGGCGCCACGAAGCTGGTCTGGCTGGAGTCGCCCGCGAATCCGTTGTGGAGCGTTCCGGACATCCGCGCGATCGCTGGAATCGCCCAGGCCGCGGGCGCCCGGCTGGCCGTTGATTCGACGTGCGCCACTCCCCTGCTCACCCGCCCCATCGATCACGGCGCCGACATCGTCATGCACTCCGCCACGAAGTATCTCAATGGCCACTCGGATGTGATCGCTGGAGCGCTGGCAGCGGCGCGAGACGATGACTTCTGGCAGCGCATTACACGCGTCCGAAGCACGCTGGGGCAGATCCTCGGACCGTTCGAAGCGTTTCTGCTGATCCGCGGGATGCGGACGCTGCCGCTGCGCCTGGCCGCGGCGTGTGCGTCGGCGATGTCGCTGGCGACGCGCTTATCGGCGCATCCTCATGTCACGCAGGTCCTGTATCCGGGATTGCCGTCTCACCCCGACCACCCGGTGGCCTGCCGGCAGATGGACGGCGGCTTCGGCGGGATGCTCTCGATTCGCGCCGGCTCTGAGCAGGCGGCGATTGCCACCGCCGCCCACGTCAACCTGTGGAAGCGCGCGACGTCGCTCGGCGGCGTCGAGAGCTTGATTGAACATCGCCGCAGCGTTGAAGGCGACGACTCGCCGTGCCCGGCCGATCTGCTCAGGCTGTCGGTCGGTATCGAGGACGCGGACGACCTCTTTGCCGATCTGGATCAGGCGCTGCGCAAGGCCCAGGTCAGCTGACCGATCGGCCACCGGTCTCTTGCGCTCCTGCCGCGCTCAGTGCGTCAGCGCCTTCACCAGCAGTCCGATGCCCGAGACGGCGAGCAGAATGAAACAGGCGCGCTTGAACTCCACGTCGGATATTCGGTGATACAACCAGACGCCGGTGAGCGTCCCGGGCAGCACCACCGGAATCGTCAACGCGAGCATGATCCAGAAACCGGCGCCGAAGTTGCTGGGATGCTGGATTCCGTTGGTCGCGAGGGAGACGAACTGCAGCACGAGAATGAAGGGCTGGACGATCGCGCGCGCCTTATGTTCCGAGAGATCCCGCAGACCGGTCCAGACGACGACCGTCAGTCCGGGAAAAGCCGTGAAGCCCCCAATGGCGCCGCCCATGCGATGCCGATCATGACGGCCCGGAGCAGCAGGCCGCGGCTGGAGTCGGCCCTCGCCGGTGTGGGAACGGCTTCCGCAACAGTATTCACGCGAGGAAGCTATCACACACCGTGCGGCCTGAATTGTCGCGCGTTGTAGTATTTCGTCAGACTTTTCAACCGCGCGCTATTTGTGGAAGAACTCGCTTTTGAGGTGCTTCGCAATCGCTTCCGCCATCGACTGCATGTTCTTCTCGCCGCGCCCTTTGTTGACGGAATAGGACCACTTGATGGTTCCGGCTTGAATCAGCTGCACGGACGTGTTGCCCTTGTCTTCGTTCCCCGCGCAGTACGCGAAGAGGCAATTCACCAGTTTGGCTCCCCCGCCGACCTGTTTCGTCTCAATCTTCGCGGACTTGAGTACGAAGGTCGCGCCCTCCTGATGATCGAGCACCGTGACGGGGACGCCCTTCTTCACGATCGCCGCCGCAAGATACACGTCGAACCCGTCGCCGGTCGGCGGGATGTACAGGGACGCTGGTTGTTGCTGCGCCACGACCGACGTGACCAGCAACGCCGCGACGGCCAGCGACAGCAGTGCTCGGCGCATTTGGGCCTCCGGCGCGGAGGCTACCATTAAGCGATCAGACCGGGCAATCGGCGCGATGCTGCGCGGCGCACAACGTCACGGAACTGCACGAACCAGCACAACGCGCGCCAGCTATCGCTCGAATACCTCGACGTACACCGATCCCACAGTTCCGGGTGCGGTCGGCGGCGTCGAGGGGTTGTACGCGACCGCACGATAATCGAACAACTGGCCAATCGGGAAGGACGCGACGTACTTTCCCGACGTGGCCACGACCTCGTAGGTGCCGACAAGCGGGCCGCCGAGCCCGTTTCCGAACACTTGAAACGGCGCAGCGCCGGGGTTCCCGCCCAGCGTGGGATCGGTCAGCGCCGGGATGTTGAATCGGCCCGTCCCGACGTTGCTGAAGATGATCTGGTCGCCGTCAACATCAGTGATCCCAGCGCGATTATCGAAGGTGAAATTGGGAAACGACGTGATGGTGAATCGGAAATTGACGATCGAGACGCCGGAGATCCTGCCGGTCGCCACGCCTGTCTGAGCGCCGATGCCGGTCGCAGGATCGAACGTCACTACCTTGTCGTGCTGCGTGAACAGCAGCTTGGGATTGGGCTGCAGCGCCGCAATCTCCGCTTGGAGCGCGGCAATCTGCGCGGCAAGGTTCGGTACGCCGCCAGCCTGACCGGGCGATTGGCTTTGGGTGGCAACCGGCGCCACCGTGACGAGCAGGGCCACGGCAAGCGCGAACACAATTCCCTTGAGGCGAGGCATGATCTCTCCTTGTCAGAACGGGGTGAACGTGGGGCTACCGAATCGCAGCATCCTACACTCGAAGACGGGAGTTGCGACAACATTCTTTTTTTGCAGAATGAAGCGGCTTCATGATCGCGTCGAGATACGCGTCGAGCCCACCCGTCTATCGGTGTTGTGAGAACGTGTCACAGAGGGTTGAACTCGATGCAGCGCTTTGAGATTGCCCCTCATGGCGACACCCGTGCCTGGTAGCCTCGGCGACGGTCAGTTTGCCGGGCGGGCAAGTCTTAGGGATTGTCGCGAACGCGGCCTAGTCCGACGCGCGGCTGTTCTTCGACGGGTCGGTGACGCTCGGACGCAGAAAAACGAGCGACCACGAACGTGACGTCATCTTCGAACCCGCCGCCGGCGTGCCACGCGCCCAGCTCACCGAGCGCCGCGTCAATGAAGTGCGTCGCGTCCCGGCTGTCGGTTGAGGTGAGCCAGCGTCTCATCCGCTCGTCGTCGAAGAAGTCGCCCCTGGGATTTCGCGTTTCCGGAATACCGTCGGTATAGAACAGGAGGCGATCGCCGTCTTCGAGGGCGATCTCCCGATTCACGTAGGCCGCGTCGGGAAGGAACCCGAGCAGCAACCCGTGCTCGCGACTCTCCTTGACGCTCCGATTGGAACGTCCGATCAACAGAGGCGGATGCCCGGCGTTGGCGATCGTGATCGTGCGACGGTCCGTATCGATGACGCCGTAGATCGCTGTCACGTACGCCTGTTCAACGTTGTGACAGAGGATGCGATTGATCGCCGTCAAGACGCGCGCCGGATCGTGCGCCTCGTCGACCTGCGCGGAAAACGCCACCTTGATCATCGAGGCCACCAGCGCGGCCGGCACGCCGTGTCCCGCCACGTCGGCCACCAGCACGCCCACACGCGACGGTCCGAGCACCACGAAATCGTACAGATCTCCCGCCACTGCGGTGACGGGCAGATATCGCACGGCCACGTCGAGATCACGTACCCGCGGGAGGTCGCGTGGCAGCAGCGACGTCTGAATCTGGCGCGCGGTGTCCAGCTCCCGTTGCACCGCCACGAGCTCCGCCTCGCTGCGAAACACGCTCCCGACCACGCCATACGCCAGCGACACGACGAACACGAAGACACCGATCGGCTCGATGTCGACGGTTGGCATGAGCGGCCGGCCGATATTTTCGTTGATGAGAAAGACCAGCAGGACGACTCCGCCGACCGCGATTCCGCGCGTCGCGAACAAGCGGTTCAAGCGACGCCGATAGAGCCACAGGTTCACCACGCCGACGGCCAGCCCCGCCAGCACGATCGGCCGATTGAGGCCCATGGCTGCGTTCGGACGACCGACGAAGAGATCCGTGCTGATGGCGGCGACGCAGTACGCGGCTTGCAGCTGCCACGTGCGCCGCATCGAGCGCTTCCACCCCTCTCCGATCAGAGCCTCGATGAACAGCCCGCCCGGAACGTTGATGATGTACGTGAGGAAGGCAACAAGGTAGTTCCACACACGACTCGAGCCGCCGATCGACGCTTGAATGAACGGCTGCTCGGCGATGAGGCGCAAACCGTAGCACGAACACAAGGCCCCGAAGAACAAGAGCAGCCGTTCGGCCGGTCGGCGGCGAAGGCCCCAAGCTGCCGTCGAGGCCAGGCCCAGCACCAGCAGCACGAAGCCGATAGCCCCGGCGACGAGTTCGGTGACTGACATGCGGAAGAGCGGGATCGTAGCATGGAGCGGGACGAGAACCCGCCACCTCAGTCGAGGCGAATGACTTATTGGCCCTTCGTCCCGCGTCTGACGAGCGTGGCCACCGAGGCAACTAATTCCGCTGGATCAACCGGTTTCACCAGGTGCATCTCGAAGCCGCTTTGGAGTGCCTTCGTTCGATCACCCGACTTCGCGAACGCCGTCAGTGCCGCCGCCGGAACGTCGCGCACCTTGGGATTCGACGACGCCCGGATTCGCGCGATGAACTCGAATCCGTCCATGTGCGGCATCCCGAGATCGACGACCAGTGCATCCGGCTTGGCCTCTTCGATCCGCTTCAGAGCGTCGACGGCCGATGACATCGTCACCACCTCGGCGCCTGCCGTTTCGAGCACGACGCGGAGCAGCCCGAGCGCGTCGTCGGCATCATCGACGGCCATCACGCGGATCCCATGGAGATTCCCGAGCGCCGCCAACAGCTCGCACTTGTCAGTCTGAGGGGGCTCGCGCGTTTCTCGCTCTCCCCTGTTACGCACGACCATCGGCGGCAGGCGGACGCGGAACGTCGCCCCGCGACCTTCGCCATCGCTCGCCACATGCACCGAGCCCCCGTGCATCTCGACGATGTGCAGGACAATCGAGAGGCCCAGCCCGAGACCAGCCCTGTTCCCCTTGAGTCCGGCGTCACCTTGTCGGAAGCGTTCGAAGACGTGGGGCAAGAAGTCCGAATGAATGCCGATCCCCGTATCGCTCACGACGATCTCAATGTGTGAGTGCACTCGGTCGAGCCGCACCTGCACCCGACCCTCTTTGGGTGTGAATTTCACCGCATTCGTCAACAGGTTCCAGACAACCTGTTGCAGCCGATCGGGATCGCCAGAGACCGGCCCAACGCGAGGGTCAATGATGGTTTGGAGTTCCACGCCCTTGGCGTCTGCGGTCGGCTGCACTGTGGCCACGGCGTTGTGCACGACGAGCGGCAGTTCCACCGGCCGTACGTCCAGGCGAATCTTTCCCGACACGATCCGGGAAATGTCCAACACGTCGTTGACGATTTGCGTCAACGACATGGCATTGCGTTCGAGGGTCTCGAGGCCGCGCGTGGCCTTCTCGCCGGCGAGAATCCCTCCTCGCAGAAGGCGGGCGTAGCCAACGATCGCGTTCAGCGGGGTGCGCAGTTCGTGCGAGAGCACCGCCAGGAATTCGTCCTTTAGACGATCCGCGTCGCGAGCCTGCAAGTACAGTCGCGCATTGTGGAGCGCCACCGAGGCCCACGCGGCAATGCCGGTCGCGAGTTGCTGGTGTTGTTCGGTGAATACGCCCGCGCGCGAATGGCCAAAGAAGAGTGCACCGACCACGTCCCCGGACGGGGCTTTCACCGGCACGCCGAGATAACTGCGCACGGGCAAAAGGCCTGCGGGCATCTCGTGATGCGGAGGATTCTTGTCATAGCGTGGGTCCTCCGTCACATCATCCAATCGAACGACGCCTTCGCCGCGAAATACCGGCGCAAGCACCGCGGTCGCGCGCGGCTCGGTGAATTCCGAAAAGGCCTCTTTCGACGCTCCCGACAAGGTATGGAGCTTGTACGCCTCGCCCGATTCCGGATCGACCTCGTTGTAGAAGAACGCGCCGAATTCCGCTTGCGTGAGCGTCGTCGCCACGTCCGTCACTTTCTGGACAATCGTGCTCTGGTCAAGCGAACCAGCGACAATCACGCCGATCTCGCTCAATTTCCGCGCGATCGAGGCTTGTTCTTCTGCGGCGGCCCGAAGACGCGCCCGCTCCGTGATATCTCGGGCGATCTTCGACGCACCGATGACCACGCCAGCGTCGTCATAAATTGGTGAGACAGTGAGCGAAATCGGGACCAGCGTGCCGTCCTTTCGCTGACGGATGGTCTCGTAATGTCGAACGGACTCGCCCATGCGGATTCGCCCCAGCACGAACTCTTCTTCGCTCTGGCGAACCTCCGGAATGATCATGCGGATGGATCGACCGATTGCCTCCGCCGGCGTATAGCCGAACATCCGCTCAGCGGCGGCGTTCCAGGACAGGATGGTGCCATTCAGGTCTTTGCTGACGATGGCGTCGTCTGATGAATCGACGATTTTTGCGAGATGCCGAAGGGAGAGATCGTCTATCGAATGTGCCATATCCACCAACTCCGAAAGCTGTTCGCAGCCTGTCGAGAGCGATGAGCGCCGGCCACTGACTGCACGTGACGCTCCCGCTCGATCGGCGGCTGCGGATGTGACGGCAGCTGACCCGACCGGGAGGCGACCAACGGGAAAGCCGAGCGGTTTATCCAGACGCTCCTGCGCGAGTGGGCCTACCGCGTGCCGTATCGCAGCTCCACGCGGCGGACGGCCGCGCTCGGCCCCTATCTCCGCTTCTACAACCACCGGCGTCCGCACGCGAGCTTAGGTCGGCGCTCGCCGTGGATACGTTTCCAAGAGGCTGCCTAATGAACAACCTCTCTGACATTCACAGCTAGAACATGTTTGTGGGGAACGAATTCGAAGTCTAATTCTCCGGCGGACGCAGCGTCAAATCTTGGAGAGATGTGGGGCGTGTTCTCGACGATGGACTGCTCGAGCGCGCTGAGCTGAAACTGATTCGTTTGCCCGCCCAAGCGGAGCTCAATCGCCAGGCCGGGTCGTCACGGCGTGTGAACGGTGACGTCGAACACGTGGTATCCCCATGCGGGCACATCCAAGTACAGCCCGCGCGCGTCGAGGTCGCGTGGATCACGATCGAAACGACTCGTGCCCATGAGATCGTCAAACCGCACCAGATCGTCACCGCGATTCTGCAGCGGCAAACGAACGTAACATTGGCTCTGGTTCGCGGCGTAGTTCACCGCAACGAGCCGGCGCTCGCCCGTCGCGCCCGTCCAGAGGCCCGCCACGAAGCCATCCGACGTCCAGTTGCCGTCCCACGCGGCGGTACACTCCAGCAACCGCCAGTCACCGTCGCGAACGGCCGGATCGTGGATCACCGCCAGCAGGCGTTCGTAGAATCGCTCGAGCGGGCTGTCGATCGGTTCGAGCGGCGCGCGAACCAAATGCGGTGAAATCCGCTTCTTGCGACCTTCGAGCTGCCCCTCGTGGAAGAAGCGCAGTCCGGGTGACAAATAGGTGATCACGGCCGCAGCTTCGTGCATGCCCGGCGCGAAGGTGACTGACGCCCGTGGCTCGTCATGATTTTCCAGGAAGCGCGCGAGCTTGCGCTGATAGTCGAGCCCGGCGTGGAAATGCTCCCGCACCGGTCGCGCGTAGCCATCGCGGAGCCGGTCGTACAGCCGCTTGTCGTACGTGTAGTCGAAGCCTTGCTGTTGCAGCGTCCATTCGAGATCCCAGTAGACCTCGGCCATGAAGCAGAAGTCGGGCGCCTGTTCGCGCACGCGCGTGGTGGCGCGCGGCCAGAACAACTCCGCGCCGATACCCCACGTCCGTTCGAACACGTCAGGGAGCACCAGCATCGCCATGTCGCAGCGCACGCCGTCGCATTGTCCGGCGATCTTCACGAGCGTCGCGATCATCGCCTCCTGGGCAGCGGGATTCGCGTAGTTCAACTGCAGCGTGTCGGGCCATCCGTCGAGGTACGGATCGCGTCCGTAGGCGAATACCCGATCGCCGTGCGCGCCCTGAAGCCGCGTGTAGTTCTGCGGCGCGCGCGCGAGGTCGTCGTGCGTGCCCTCCACGTAGTACTCGGGGTGCGCCTGCACCCACGGGTGATCGATGCCGGTGTGATTCGGGACATAGTCGAGCAATAGCCGGAGGCCGCGCGCCCGGAGCCGTGCGCGCAGGCGCGCGAGCGCGGCGTCTCCGCCCAGCTGATCGTGGACGTCGTATGCGGTGATCGCGAAGCCGGACCCCGCGATGTCGTCGTCGCGGAGATCCGGGAGCGTCTCCTGGAATTCGTGCCGCCAACCCGCGTTGGCGCGCGAGACGCGCTGCCCCGCCGCGCCCGTCTGCCAGACGCTCAGGAACCAACACAACCACCAAATCCACCCTAACACCCCATCCCCCCCCCCTCCCTGAAGAGCGCCATCCACGCCGTGCCGTCCCTTGTTCGAGAGCCCGTCACTCCTGCCGATGTTGTCGAGGCCGAGAAAGCCGCCTTCGAACACGTTCTTGCCGAACCGGTCCTTGCGGTTGACCCACCACGTGAAGTTCAGCAGGAGCTTGTTAAACGTGGCCGTAAGGAACTCGAGGTCCACTTCGCCGCGCAGCGCCTGCTCGGTGCGGTGGAGAAACAGCGTGGCGAACGCGTGGATCGGCGGGTTCACGTCGCTGAAGTTCCACTCGTACGCCGGCATCTGCCCGTTCGGGTGCAAGTAGGAGCCGCGCAGCATCAGCTTCATCTGGCTCTTGGCGAAGTCGGGATCGGCGATCGAGAGCGGCAGCGCGTGGAACGCCAGGTCCCAGGCCGCGTACCAAGGGTACTCGCACTTGTCCGGCATCGAGACGACGTCCTCGTTCAGCATGTGGAACCATTCCCAGTTCCGCGTCTGCCGGAAGCCGGAATGAAGCGGGTTGGAGTGGTGCTCGTCCAGCCAGTTGTCGCCGTCGAAGAAGAAGAACTGTTTGCTCCAGAGCATGCCGGCAAGCGCCTGGCGCATCACGCTCGCCGCGTCCGCGCCCAGCGAGGGCGGCGTGACGGCTTTGTAGAACTCGTCGGCTTCACGCTGCCTCTCGTCGAACAGCGCGTCGAACGCCTTGCCGAACGGCTGGCGCTTCTCTTCGCGGACGCTGCTCGAGAGCCGCAGCCGAATCGTCTCGGTCTTGCCCGCGCAGACGTTGACCTCGTAGTGCGCCGCGACCTTGGTGCCCTGCTTCTCCGGATTCACCGCATGCTGGCGGCCGTTGACGACGAAGTCGTTGACGCCGTCCTTGACGTGCGCGCTCTCGTTCTTCTGCCCAGGGAACAGCCGTTCGTGGTTCGTTTCGTTCTCGGTGAAGAGCAGCGGCACGTCGCGGTCGCACGACAGCACGAACGTGCCCATCAGCGGATGCGAAGCGGCGGCCGTGGAGATGCCGGCGGGCCCCTCAATCTGCTCGAGGTGCGGCTTCTCGGCCGCGCGGTTCGACGCGGCGATCCACCGCGACCAGTCGTTGCGGAACCACAGCGTCGGCAGCAGGTGCAGGTCGGCCGCGTCCGGTCCGCGGTTGGTCGCGGAAATCTTCACCAGGATGTCGGCCGCCAGCAGGCCGATCGGTCCGGCACCGGTGACGAGCACGGTGTGAGGCTGCCAAAACGCGCGCCTCCCAATCGTCAGGACCTGCTCCCAGGCCTTCGTGACGACGGTCGTAGGTTCGAGTAGTACGCCGAGCAGGCCGAGCGATGGATCGACCTTCATCGCGTACTCGGGCTCGATGCGCCAGCGCTCCGACATGAAGCCGTCGATCTCCTTGATGCCGCGCTCGGTGTATTTGCCGTTGCGGCACATGTCCCATTCCCCGATCGCGCAGTTCGGACACGGCACGGGGTCGGGGCGGCGGACGATGCCGACGACCAGGTCACCTTGGCGGAAGGCGCTGGCTGGACCGGGTCGACGACGCGGCCGAGCGACTCGTGGCCAAGGACGAGCCGCTCCTTGCCCGGCGGCGCCCAGCCGTACTTGCTTTCGACGATCTCGACGTCGGTGCCGCACACGCCGACGGCGATCGCCTCGACGAGGACAGACCCGTCGCGCGGGTCGGGCTCGGGAACGTCCTCGAAACGCGAGCTACTGGGTGTGTGCGGCTGGACGGTGACGGCTTTCATGTCGATCGCAGCGCCCTCAGCGGTCGCAGGCGCATGACATTACGCCGGCGCCACGCGTGCCCAACCGTCTCAAGAGGATCGGGTGCGTCGCCGCGCGCCGAGTCGCCCCAAGACGCCATTGTCGGAAATACATGCAACGAGCCCGCCGTCGTGAGACGGCCGCTTATCCTACGAAACAGCGCGCCGGAGGACTTTGCTCCGCTAGGCCGTAGCCGCGCCCGCTGATTCCGGAGGCACGCCGTAGGCCAAGGCGAGTGCACCCGTCGCTGGCCGCGCCTCCTCCATGAAGAATTCGTAAGTGATCGCGCCGCATGAAGACGAAACGCCGCGTCGTCACAGGTACTCTTCCCTCCGAAATACCGGGGCCCATTGACGGCCGGCCGTGGCGCGAGGGAGACAGAGGGCGCCAACCCACAAAGACCCTCAGGAAAACAAGGGCCGAGCGCGGGCACTGAGATTGTAACGATCTCGTTTGACGGTTAGGCCTGTGGAGCTGCGGCCCGGCGCCATTGATCGAGTACTCCAGATTGAACGAGGAATTCCGATGAAGCAATTCAACCAAGCCATGGTCGTGACAATGGGTGTTGCGGTCTCCACGCTCTTTGCTCAGGCGCTGGAATCCGCGAGCCGCGAGCCCGCGGCCGCCCAAGAAAAGCACTGGGCCTACGAAGACAGCGCCGAGACGGTCGGTCCCGCAAAGTGGGGGACACTCGCTGGCAATGCGACGTGCTCGACGGGGAAACAGCAGTCGCCCATCAACCTGCGCGCAGGCATGGCAACACCGCAGGACCTCCCGAATCTGGTATTCGCGTATAAGCCGTCCAGCCTTTCGATCACCAACAACGGCCACACGGTGCAGATGACTTACGGCGCGGGCTCCACCCTCGGCCGCGTGGGAACCAGAGACAGATGGACGCTCGCGCAATTCCACTTCCACGACCCGAGCGAGCACACCGTGGATGGCAAGTCGTATCCGATCGAAATGCACATGGTTCACCTCGACGCCGCCGGGAAACCGGCAGTGGCCATAGCCGTCTTCATTCAGGCCGGCAAGGAGAACGTTGCGCTCGCGCCGGCGTTCAAGAGCCTGCCCGCCAAGGAAGGCGAGACGGTGGCTCGGCCGGGAGAAACCATCGATGCCGCCGCGTTGCTGCCGGCCGACAGGACCTTCTTTACCTACGCGGGCTCGCTGACCACACCGCCCTGCCCCGAAGGCGTTACGTGGTACGTGATGAAGGTGCCGATCGAGATGTCGCGCGCGCAGATCGCCGCGTTCACGGAGCTCGAGCATCTCAGGCACAACAACCGGCCGATCCAGAGCCTCGGTGGCCGCGTCGTTGTGATCGATTCCACGCCTGACAAGTAGAGTTGCCAAAACAACGGGTAGACATTCGATCGCCGTCGCCGTGTCGGCCGAAATCGGTGGTTTAGTCTCCTGTGGTTGATTCCGATCGGCTTCGTGGTCCTGATCTCCGCGGTGGCAGTCGCGCAGGGTCTGCGCACGATCCGGTCGGTCGAGGACTTCATCGCCTCAGAGTTCGGCGCGACGTAACAATTGAGCATTCACAGCGACGACGATCGTGCTCAGCGACATCAGTACTGCGCCCATCGCGGCGGGAAGAACAACGCCCCAGGGCGCCAGCGCGCCAGCTGCGAGCGGAATCGCGAAGATGTTGTAACCGGCGGCCCACCATAGGTTCTGAATCATCTTCCGGTAGGTCGCCTTGCTGAGCGCAACAACCCGTGGCACGTCACGGGGATCGCTCCGCACCAGGACGACATCGCCCGCCTCCACGGCGACGTCGGTGCCGGCGCCGATCGCGATCCCCACGTCCGCGGTCAACAGCGCAGGCGCGTCGTTGACGCCGTCGCCGACCATCGCGACGCGCTTTCCGCGCTGCTGCACTTCTTTGACCTTCGAGGCCTTTTGGTCCGGCAGCACCTCAGCGAAAACAGCATCGATTCCGAGCTCCTGAGCGACGGACTCCGCGACCGAGCGGGCATCACCGGTCATCATGATGACTTCGATGTGCTGGGCATGGAGGCGTTCGATCGCATCACGCGATTCGGGACGAACCGCGTCGGCAACCGCGAAGACGGCTATCGCTGACGCCCCTTCGATCATTGTGATCGCCGATTGCCCTCGCGTAGCCGCGCGCTCGATCGCTGCTTGAAGCGTCGGGTCCACCTGTATGCCGTGCTCGCGCAAGAGCGTGGGGCCTCCGAGCAGAATCGTCCGACCGTCGACCGTCGCCTGGACGCCTCGTCCGGGCAGGGCCTGAAAGTGCTCCGCTTTCGGAAGGCGCAGCACACGTTCCTCGGCGCTCTTGACGACGCCCTGCGCGATCGTGTGTTCGGAGTCGTGTTCCACCGCCGCTGCGATGGCGAGCGCGTCGTCGGACGCGAGTCCCTGGCGGGTCGTGATCTCGACAACGCGAAATTCGCCCCGGGTCAGCGTGCCCGTCTTGTCAAAGAACACCGCCGTCACGTTGCGCGCTTCCTCGAGTCCGCGCCGATCACGAATCAGCAGTCCGCTGCGCGCACCGAGCGTCGTCGAGATCGCCACCACGAGCGGAATGGCGAGCCCCAGCGCATGGGGACAGGCGATCACGAGTACCTGTCACGACGCGTTCGATGACGAACGACGCGTCTTTTCCAGCAGCCGACCACGCGATGAGTGTGATCGCTGCGGCGACGATCGCCACAACCGTCAGAAGCAGCGCCGCGCGGTCCGCAAGCGCCTGCGCCCGCGATCGTGAACTCTGCGCCTGTGCGACGAGTCGCATGATCCCCGCGAGAGCCGTCTTGTCACCGGTGCCCGTCACCTCGACTCGCAGCGATCCGGAGCCGTTGACGGTTCCGGCGATGACGCGTGCGCCGACGTCTTTGCGGACGGGGCGCGATTCGCCGGTAATCATCGATTCGTTGACGTCGCTCGACCCGTCCCTCACGGCGCCGTCGGCAGGAATGCTCGCACCGGGACGAACGAGGACAACGTCACCGACTCGCAGGTCGGAGACCGCGACAGCCTCCATGCGGTTGCCGACGAGACGAACGGCCGTGTCCGGAAGCAGTTTCGCCAGTTCCTTGAGCGCGCCTTGCGCCTGGGAGATCGATCGCATTTCGACCCAGTGACCGAGCACCATGATCGTCACCAGCGTCGCGAGCTCCCACCAGAGATCGGACCCAGGGAAGCCGAAGGTCACCGCCAGGCTGAACCCGAACGCAACCGTGATCGCAAGCGAAATGAGCGTCATCATCCCGGGGAGGCGATCCCGCATTTCGCTCACGGCCCCCCGGATGAACACCCAACCGCCGTACCCGAACACCAGCGTGCCGAAGATCGCCGGGACCCAGCGCGAAGCCACCGGGCCGCCCCGCGCCTCGTAGCCGAACCAGTGCTGAATCATCGGGGCCCAGACGATCGTGGGGATCGAGAGCAGGAGCGTCCCCCAGAACTTCCGGCGGAACATCTCGACGGAATGGCCGGCGTGTTTGTCGTGGCCGCCTACCATGGTCGGCTCCCTTCGGCAGCGGCATGCAGTGGAGTGGCAACGATGGCCAGCTACACGGGCGCGTGATTCGCTTTGGCATCGTGACCGTTTTCTGAACACGTCGGCAGCCGCCGCATGCAGACGACGATGTTGCGGCAATGTCGTGATTGTGGGCGACATTGAACATCAGCAGAGCGGCCCCCACGGTCTTCGGGGACCGCGGCAGCTCCACAATCTGCATGGCCTTCGTGTCATCGTCCGGCAGCCATCAGATAGCCCTGAAGCGTCACCCGCCCGTCGCGACAATCGGAACGTCAGCGAAACGCGTCGAGAACGAGGCCTCTCCTGTTGCTGCCAGACGTTCGCGTGTCTCGCCGGAATCGCGTGTCGCCAGTTCCAGCGAGCGTCGCCGGAAAGGAGCAAGACGCTTCGCGGCTCCAAGAGGAAATCCTGCGAGCGCTCCTCGTCGAGTTTGGAAACTGGATCACGCAACTCGACCCAAGGCTCACCGACGCGACGGAGTCGCCAAACGCCGCCTGGTCAACATGGGCCAAAAAGCCTGACCCGGCCTCGTAGTCGTTGACAACCATCTGGTTCGGCACCGCCGGGGCCAAGCCATCGCGGTGCAACCGAACCGCGACGTCACTCGCCCAACAGGGAAGCGCGCCCGCGGGGAGCACGGACCCTGTGGGACGGTGATACCGATACCCACCGCGCAATCGGGAGCTATCCAAGGCATGCCCGTCGCGCCTGCCGCCACCAGGACGCTGACCGTCGCTGCGACGTACATGCTGTCCGAGGAGGGACGGAAGGCATCATTGCTCGCGGGAGGCGACGGCCGCGCCGTTCAAGAACTCAGGATCGAAGTGCCCGCCAGCCGTTTGCATCTTGTCAGCGTTGATGCCAGCGGCGTCGCTCGCCTCAAGCTTCGTTCTCAGTACCAGCTCGATGACCACCGGGGCGTTCTTCGGATTGACGCGTCGCCGATCTACGACGCGGCGCCGAGCCTCGAAGAATTGTTTCGCGAAGCGGCCAGAAACCATCAACTCGAAGGACGTTCCACGCTGAGCGCCGCGCGACCCGTTCAAAACGCCGCGATGCCGAACCTCCGTTTAGAATCAATGATTTGCGGCTGGCCTGGAACAGTGTAGCGCAAAACCCTCCTTCAAATCCTACTGTTCCGCGATGCGATTTGAATTCAGTGGTTTGCGGACGCGTCGAAAGTGAGCGGAGGCGAAATTGTGTCAGACCTCCTAATATGCCGCGATCACTTACGGCGATGTCGTTGAGCTGTCACACGAGTGCTCCTGGCATTCCCGGACACCGCGGGCACGTCTTCTGCTCTTCCTGAAAACTGGTTTCGGACGATCCGAATTTCCCTTCGGAAATCTCGGTGATCGCGTGGGGGCTGGTGTCTCCGACCCACGGAATCCCGTGGCCTGCGACGGCCGGCCGTAGGTGAAGGAGGCCCAATGCTTTCAAAACGTGGATCGAAAGGGTTCTCCGCTGTCGCCGTGGCCGTCGTGCTCGGCGCGGCAGCGAGCTGCAGTTCGGACTCGAGGAGCACGGGAACCCTACGGCGTGAACACGGCTTTCGAGAACCTCGAAGGCTTTCCCGACGATTGGAAAACGAAGATCCCAGCATTCATCAAGTTCGTTCGCGACCATCACCGTCCCAGTTTCATGGAGTATGGCGAGTAGCCTTTCGTCACAGCTGACGAGATCAAGAAGGCCCTCAAGGTGACGAACGCTTAGGGGAGATGCTCGATCAGATGCAATGAGGCCAGCCAGAGAGTTTGCCATGATGGATACCTACGACCTGATCGCCATCGGAGCGGGCCCGGCCGGAGAAAGCGCCACAGAGCTGGCGTCGTTTTTTGGTCATCGCTCGGCGATCGTGGAAAAGCACCGGCCCGGCGGCACGGTCACGACGACCGGCGGCGCCCCAACGAAGACGCTTCGCGAGGCAGCGCTGTACTTCTCCGGCTTTCGTGAGGGCGACGTGTATGGCCTCCGCATGTCAGCGCCTCCCGCGATCGCGACCGACATCATCCGCAAACGGACGTGGAGCGTTTGCGAGCTGCTGCAAAAGGTTACGGCAGACAACATTGCGATGCGCAATGTGGACTATATCCAGGGCACTGCCCAACTCGACCCGGATGGTGTCGTGATCGTCTCAGGTCATGATGGACCGGACCGCAGGCTTCGGGCAAAGGCGGTGCTGATCGCGACCGGTTCGCGGCCCTTCCGGCCGCAGAACATCTCGTTCGATATCGCAGGCGTCTGCGACACGGACACCATCCTGCAGCGCGGCTGCGTACCGAAAGACATTCTCATCGTCGGGGGTGGTCCGGTCGGCGTGGAGTTCGTGACCGTCTGCCACGCGCTGGGTGCAAGAGTGACGCTCGTCGATCGCGGGACGCGCTTGATGACCGTGATGGACGGCGAAGTGTCAGGTGCCATGGAAGAGCTCTTCAGGAAGTGGGGCGTTGCCGTCTTGTTCGGCTCTACGGCGGAAAGCGTTGCCGCGAAGGACGATGGATTGGAAGTCAGACTCTCGATGGGAGAACGGCTTCTTCCCGACACGGTCTTGTTCGCCGCCGGCCGTGTCGCGAATACGGCGGGCCTCGGGCTGGAGGGCGCAGGAGTAAATCTCGATTCCCGCGGCCGAATCGTCGTGGACAGGAACTTCCGCACGTCTGTGGAGGGCATTTACGCCGCGGGTGATGTCCTTGGGCCGACACTGGCTTCGATCGCGATGGAGCAAGGGCGGGTCGCGATCTGTCACGCTTTCGGAATTCCGTTCGAGGGAACAGTGGATCCTTGTCCGGTCTCAGCGGTTTACGGCATGCCGGAGGTCTCGGGCGCGGGTCTGACTGAAGAGCAGTGCCGTGAACAGGGCCTCGACTACGAGGTGGGCCGTGCCGACCTCGGCCTTACTTCGCGCGGCGCCATCGCCGGCCGCGGCGGGCTCCTGAAGCTCATTTTTCTAAAGGCCGACCGAAAACTGGTCGGGGTTCACTGCATCGGGGACATTGCTTCAGAGATCGTCGGCATCGGGCAGATGGTCATTCGCTGCGGCGGCACGATGAATACCATCGCCAACATGTCCCTCAACACACCGACCTACAGCTATGCCTACAAATACGCGGCGTTCGACGGCCTGCGTCGTCTGGTTAACCGCCGAGATTGAGGCGGCCGTTCGCTGAGTCCCACTGGAGAAGAGAAATGAACCAGACAACGATTTCCGGCCGAACCTATAACCACCTCCACGTACCGCGCAAGTACGTGCTGAGAAGGCCCCGGTTCAGCGTCTACTGGACCTGAAGCTATCCCTGGGAGGCGAACCGGGATGTCACCGAGCTGGATAATCGCTTCTCGACCATGACCGAGGTGCGCCGCGTGGCGTGGCCGAACTTCGAGTCGATCGAGTATTCGGAAAAGATGTTTTTGCAAGGCATTGCGGGGACCCTCGAGCTCTTCCATCTGTCGCTCATGCGCTTGCAGCTACGGCCACGGCGCCTATCTCGGACCGGATTTCACCGCCGACTACCTGCATCGATCGGCTCTGGAACTGCTGCGCGCGCACGGCGACACGGCGGAAGCGGCAGAGCGGGGTGCGGCAAGACCCTTCCGGTACCATATCGCACCCGATGGGAACCTGTTCGGCAAGACGCTCGTCGTCGAGCAGGGCTCCGACGGGATGACGCTGGACGATGAAGGACATCTCGACCTGACGGGGGAGGGCGTGATGGTGTTCGACTCCCATGGCCGGCAGATTGATCACATCGAGATACCCGACGGGAAGTGGACCGCCAATGTCGCCTTCGGTGGCAGGGATCGCCAGACGCTCTTCATCACGGCGAGCACACCGGTCTCTATGGCATCAGGATGCGCTTCAGGGGCGCCAACGCGGCGAAGTGACGACCACGGAGGAACACGAAGATGAAGGCCATCACCGTCGAACCACATACGCCTGGGAGCGCCCGCCTCGAGGACATACCGGCGCCCGATGTACGCGACGGGTCCGTGCTCGTCGAAGCCGTCGCGGTCGGCATCTGCGGAACGGACGTCGAAATCATCGAGGGCAAGTACGGCTGGGCGCCGCCGGGCAGGACGCGGTTGGTGCTCGGGCACGAATCCCTCGGCCGGGTACTCGACCCGGGCCCGACCGGCGGCCTGCAGAAGGGAGAGCTGGTCGTCGGCATCGTGCGCCGTCCCGACCCGGTGCCCTGTCCTAACTGCGCCGTGGGTGAATGGGACATGTGCCGCAACGGCCAGTACACCGAGCGCGGCATCAAGCAGATCGACGGCTTCATGTCCGAACAATGGCGAATCGAGCCGGAGTATGCCATGAAGGTCGACCGCTCGCTTGGTCTCCTCGGCGTGCTGCTGGAGCCCACGACGGTCGTCACCAAAGCCTGGGAGCAAGTGCAGGCGGTCGGGCAGCGGGCGTTCTGGGAGCCAATCAACGTGCTCGTCACCGGCGCAGGGCCCATCGGCCTGCTGGCGGCGCTGCTCTGTCGGCAGCGCGGTCTGGACGTGCACGTGTTGGACCGCGCCGTGTCGGGCGCGAAGCCCGAGCTCGTACGTGCTTTAGGAGCGACGTATCACACGGGGCGCGCGACGGATGTTGGCTTCAACCCCGACGTCATCGTCGAGTGCACCGGCGTCGGCGAAGTCATTGCCGACTGCCTCCAAGTGGTCTCGGCCGGCGGAGTCGTCTGCCTCACGGGCGTCGGCACCGGAGGCCGCACGACGGGCTTCACCGCAGACGTGGCCGCGGCCATGGTGCTCCAGAACAACGTCATCGTCGGTAGCGTGAACGCGAACAGACGACACTGGTACAAGGCGGCGCAGGTGCTCGCGCGGGCGGATCGCGCATGGCTCGGTCGGCTCATCACGAGGTGCGAAGGGCCCGAGGGTTTCATGCGAGCCCTCCGACGTCAGCCGGGAGACATCAAGGTGCTCATCCAGTTCGCGGAGGCATAAGACACGACTCATCTCGAGACTCACGTCTTGACACTCACGTCTTGACACTCACGATGAAAAGATCGTGTAGTCCATCTCCGTCGACGACACAAGAACCGACGTAATCCCCGGGCACCTCGGGACCTGCCGATCTCAACACGCTCAGCTGGATCCCGGGCAGCCGACGGCTGGTGAACACTCTTCCGTTTGTTTGGCGACGGATCAGCATGGCTTCCAAGCTGGACGACGACCGGAATGCGCACGGTCGACACGGATAAGAGCACCACCGACGGTATTTCGGAGGTGCACGACCGTGCCCGTCGTGGCTGCACTGTTTCCCAGGGATATGGCTGCACGCTTTCTGCCCGGCCGAAACGCGAACGCGCCGCCCGACTTCCGAACTCCGGCGAACACTCGATGATTGCTGGGACTGCTTCTCATGCGCCTTGTCGTGGCCGGCTATGGCGCCGAAAGTTAATGCTGCGCGCCTAAGCTCAGATTTGGTACGCCATTTGCCGTTCCCAACTCGGACGTTTCGACACTCACCGTCCAGAGATCGCGTAAATCGTCGCCATTTTGGCGTTGCGTCCGTGGATGCGACCGCGGCGGTCGGGTCTGTGGACACGGTATTCCGTGGGCTGCGACAACGTACCGGACTGGCAGCCGGCCCGTCGTTCGCGCTTATCGTGAGGAGACAGCCCGTCGCTGCTTCGCCTATGCGTGCCAGGAGGCGCGGGTGGACCGAACGGTCGACGACAAATCAAAGAACGAGGAGCGACAACAATGGACATCAGACCGCAAGCCATGGCCATTCCGGCCGAGACCAATCACCTGGACCAAGGTAAGTACGGCCCGATCTATCCCAAGACGCCGGCGTGCTACGGCTTCTCGATCCTGGCGAAGATTATTCCCGGACGCGAATCCATCTTTCACCAATACGCGAAGAACATCGAGGCGTTGGTGAAAGAACAGCCCGATGTGCTGGGGCCGCTGAAACTGCACTATCTCCGCTGGTTGCTGTTCCCGATCAATGGCGACACGTACTTCATGTACCAAGGGATCTTCGATACCGAATTCGATAAGTACACGGAAGACGCCGTGGCCCTCTTCAGCGGCACGGGCGTCAATACGGTGTTCGAGAACCTCGAGGGTTTTCCGAAGGATTGGAAGACCAATCCGGACGGATTCGCCAAGTTTGTGCGCGCGCACCAAGTCCCGAGTTTCCTTGAATACGGCGAGTATCCCTTCTTCAGCGCTGATGAAATCAAGAAGGCCCTGAGGATGAAGAGCGCGGTGACGGAAATGCTAGATCAATTGCAGTGACCAGTGCCCGAGTTGGTCGCGGCAGTTCTGAGAAGGAGACACGATGGGCGACTCAAAGACCGCACGCACCTACAACGATTCGTCGGGATACACGCCGGGCAGTGCGGTTACTGTCGGTGTCCCCAGCGACCAAACGGCACCACTCGAACTCGATGATATTCAGAGCGGCGTGCTTCGGCCGCGGCCGACTCCCTACGCCGCCACGTACATTGCCTTTCGCATTGATGATCGGAACGCCGGTCGCGATTTGATGCGTCGCGTTTCGGAGGTTGTCACGTCGGCTGCAAATCCCACCAGTCCGCTGGCTGACACGTGGGTCAGCGTCGCCTTAACCTATCAAGGTCTGAAGGCGCTCGGCGTTCCGCAGGCATCGCTTGACAGCTTCTCCTGGGAATTTCGTCAGGGAATGGCGTCCCGTTACAAGGATCTCTGCGACACCGGCGAGAGCCATCCGGACAACTGGGAACAGCCGCTGGGCAGTTCCGATCTTCATGTAGTGCTGGTGGCTGTGTCGCCCGACTCCGAAAGGCTTGAGGCGGCTCTAGACCGCGCCCGCGAAGCCTATCGTGCAATGTCGGGAATCACGGCGATTTGGCGCCAGGATTGTCACGCGCTTCCCACCGAGGCAGAACCGTTTGGATTCCGCGATGGGATCAGCCATCCGGCGATCGAAGGCAGTGGCATTGCCGGAACAAATCCCCACGAGAAGCCGCTGAAGGCGGGCGAGTTTGTGCTGGGTTATGCAGACGAGATGAACGGCACTCAGAAAACTGAGCCTGAGATTCTCGGTCGCAATGGGACCTATGTCGTCTTTCGCAAGCTTCATCAACGCGTCGCCGCCTTCCGGAAGTACGTGAAAGCGAATTCGAAGGGCGCCGCCGATGAAGAACTAACGGCCGCCAAGATGATGGGCCGATGGAGGAGCGGCGCCCCGCTCGCCCTCTGTCCATTGCACGATGATCCGGCGCTGGGCGCCGACGCGACACGCAATAATTCGTTCCTGTATGAAGCTGACGATCCCACCGGATTGAAAACACCGGCCGGCTCGCATATTCGGCGCACCAATCCGCGTGACGCGTCCATTGCAGGTGTGGCGCGCATTCATCGCATGATTCGTCGCGGAACCGCCTATGGTCCCCTTCTGCCTGAGGGCGTACTCGACGACGACGGCGCTGACCGGGGCTTGATCTTCGCATTCGTCGGAGCACACTTGGGACGGCAGTTTGAGTTCGTCCAGTCGCAATGGATTAACGACGGAGTCTTCATTGGCGCCGGCGACGATAAGGATCCGGTTGTTTTCTCCGATCCGAAAGGCGCCAACTTTACCCTGCCTCGCAAGCCCCTCCGCAAACGGTTTCAGGGCATTCCTCAGTTCGTCGTGACGCGCGGCGGTGAATACTGCTTTATGCCTGGACTGCGAGCGTTGCGTTGGCTTGGCGAGCTGGTCGCGGACGGCACGGCGATCAGACCGTCTCTTCAGCAGGGATGATGTGGTTATGCTGGTCGCAAACCGTTTGGAACGTCGGCCCCGAGACGATCTCCTTGTAGAAGTTGCCGACGGCATACCCGCACAGAAGTGAGAACTTCGTACGCGTGACGATACGATTCCAGAGCATCTCCAGTTGAATCGCGCCGTCTGCATTCGCGCGTTTCCACAGGACGTCGACCATCTCTCCGTAGACTCGAACCGGGCACGGTGGACGGCTTTCGCAGGCTCGCTCAATCAGTCCGTCAACCGTCGCATGAAATCTGACGGGATCGGGCTCGTTGCCCGCCATGAACCGGGCAAGGATGTCGTCCGCATCGAGCATCTGCAGATCGCCATCCGCTTCGAGCTGACGAACGGTGAGACTGCGCTGTTCAAGTTCCTTCGCAATCACGGCGCAATGCTCGGGCGTCGCGATGACGATGGCCGGCAGCCGCTCTCGTAGCCCGGGAGCAAGAAATTCAGCGACCGTGCGGCCGAGCGCATCGTCGTCGGTGTAGAACTTCACCGTGTGGGGATAGGCGGCCGAACTGGCCGACACAAACTGGGGAGCATCCATAATGCGGTGACCTGTTGCGACATGGTTTTAACGGTTCACTTCTTGAGTGGAGTTGCGGCCACAATCGGGCTCCGAGGTCGCGCCCCTTTTTTCTTCGGGGCGTCTTCGCCGGCAATCCTTTTCACAATCTCGAGGGGAACCTGCTCGAAATGCGTCCGGGACTTCCGCGTGGCCTGGCTCCGCGTACTCATGGAGGAACAGTAGCAGGGGCCGCGTGATACGGGTGACCTCCTTTTTGGGGCGTGGATCCTCTGTTTAGCCTCGGCTAACCCACTCAATTAGCGGCGCTTGTACTGGATCTGGCGCCACGCCGAGGGGAGCCGTGTTTAAGAGGTTGAACTTATAGTTGCAGGACTTGCTACGTTTGGATACGATACCGTCACGTTAGTTTAATGTGTCGGCTTGACCTAAGGAGTTGTATGGCCCCTCGGACCAGGAAAATTCCGATGAACTTCAAAGCCATGCCGCAAGTGGACGTGCCGCAGGGCCGGGATGGCAAGCACAAAAAAATTGTGACGCAGATCCTCTCCGACCTCGATCAGATTCAGAAGGGCGCCGCGCTGAAGGTGCCGTTGGCGCAATTGGCGGAAAGCAAGGAAAAGGTCCGATCCGCGCTGAATCGTGCGACCCGAAAAAACGGCCGCAGCGTGGCGACGGCGAGCGATAGCACGTTCCTGTACGTGTGGAATGAAACGCAGTAGCGGTGGGAGCGTCGCCGGTTATGCGGCTGATGCGGAACGTCTGAAGGCCACGTCCGTCAGGTTCGCTCAAGCACACAGAGCGTACTGACCGCTGTCGCTGAGGCCAGCGGCCGGCGTCATTCGGTTCAACGATTCAACCACATCGGGATCGAACTGAGTCCCCGCGCATCCGGTGATTTCGACAACGGCATCCAAGGTAGTACTCGCCCATTTGTACGGGCGTTCATGGGTGATCACGTCAAAGGCATCGGCGACGGCGATGATGCGGGCATCGAGCGGAATGTCACGGTTCTGCAGGCCCCGCGGATATCCGGTGCCATCGAAGTATTCGTGGTGCGCCAGAATCGCTGCGGCGGCACCCGCGAGCGCGGGCACCCGCCGTGCGATCTCGTAGCCGAGCTCCGGGTGTAGACCCATCGCTGTTTGCTCCTGGCGGTTGAGTGGACCTTCCTTGTGCACGATGCACTCCGCCAGCACGATCTTCCCCAGGTCGTGCAGCAGCGCCGCGGTCCGCAACGTACGAAGATCCGCGTCGCGATAGCGGAGGTCCCGCCCAATGCGCACCGCGAGGTCCGCTACACGGTGCGCGTGAGCGGCCAAGCCGGGCTCGCTCCGCTCCATCGCCGTCAGCAACGCATCCACCATGCTTTCGGATCCGATGCCTTGGTCGTCGCCCGTCGCCGCCGCGGTTTGCCGTGCGCTCACTGACGTCCCTCTCGTGTATGTCTGGAATCCGCTCGCCATCGCAACCTCTCCAGCGATCTTCAACCGTACCAAGGTCAAGGCAAATCCCGAGCCACGCCTGAATCCCACGAAATCGGGCTCAATACCGTCGGCCGCGTAGGCTGGCTGCGCAAGGGGGACACAAGTGCGTGCCCGCATGCTTGCGGTGTGGACCGACGACGCGTCGATGGGAACGGCCAACCAGGCGTCCAGGTGACAGCCCGTCAGCAGCACGTGTGGACATGCAGGTGCGATATGCCGGCCGTGGCCGCGAAGCGCGATTCAGCCGCCCGGCTTCGTGTGTCCGGCCGCGATCTCGCTCATGCGTTCGAACCGCCCGGCGCGATACTCATTGTGGAGACGCGCGATGTCTTCTCTGGAGTCTCCGATGAACGGGCCTTGCGAGACGATGGCGTCGCCCTGCGGCTGACCGGCGTAGAAAACGAGGCGCACGCCTTCGTCGCCCGCGACGATGCGCAGCATGCTCGTGCCCTCACCCTTGGGACGATCGAGCCAGCCCACCTGGCCGGTCTTCAAAGGTACCGCCTCCTCACCAATTCGGGCGGACCCGCTGACCATGAACACGAATCCGTTGTAAGACGTCGGCACGTCCTGCTCGAAGGCAGCCCCCGCGTCGAGCTTGATTTCAGCCAGTGTGACTGGCACGTGATTCCGCGTGGTCGAACGCCGATCGCCGGACGCGCCGCTGTACAAACGCACCTCGACGCCGCTCTCGCGGCGAACGGGAATCGAGACCGCATGAATGTCTTGAAACCCGGGCTTCGTCCAACGCTCGCTCTTGGGCAGGGTCAGCCACAGTTGGAGCAGGCGTACCTTCCCCTTTGTCGCCACGTTCTCGCTGTGAATGATGCCGCTGCCGGCCGTCATCCACTGCACCTCACCTGTATTGATCACGCCGCCTTCGTCGGCGTCATAGATGGCCCCCTCGAGGATCAGCGTGACGGTTTCGAATCCCGCATGGGGGTGCGGTCCGCCGACCGGTCTATCGCCGATGTCCAGATGATCGTCCATCAGCAGGATGAAGGGATCGTCGACCGCGAAGTCCTCAGGTGTGACGAGTTGCGTCGCCAGGTGCCCAGGTCCGATGAATCCTGGAGCAAGCGGAAGAGGGGTCACCGTCCGAGCAATCCGACGTTGCGGCGTCATAATGCCTCCGATAAATGTGAGTTCGGTCCGCCCATCCCTTTATGACGCCGCGCCTGGCGCCGGCGGCGCATCGGCTCACCGCTGAGTCCGACCGCTTGTCAGGGTGCTAAACTTTTGTCCCCATGCCCACGTTCATCGCTGCCGTCGTCCAAAATGCCCCCGTCGTCTTCGACGCGGCCGCCACACTGAACAAAATCCACGAACTGACGGCCGAAGCGGCGAGGACGGGCGCGACGCTCGTCGTGTTTCCCGAAGCATTTCTCTCGGCGTATCCGAAAGGGCTCGACTTTGGCGCACGCGTGGGGATGCGGTCGGCCGAGGGACGCGACACCTTCCGGCGATATTTCGACAGCGCGATTGACGTCCCCGGACCTGCCACAGCTGCGCTCGCGGAGACGGCGAAGGCCTGCAGCGTCTATCTCGTGTTAGGAGTCATCGAACGCGAGATCGGCACGCTCTACTGCACCGTGCTGTTCTTTGCACCAGACGGAACGCTCCTCGGCAAGCATCGGAAGGTCATGCCAACCGCCATGGAACGCATCATCTGGGGTTACGGTGACGGTTCGACGATGCCGGTGTTCGACACAGCACTCGGAAAGCTCGGCGCCGTGATCTGCTGGGAAAACTACATGCCGCTGCTGCGGATGACCATGTACAGCAAGGGCATCGAGCTCTACTGCGCCCCGACCGCTGACGATCGCGACACGTGGATGTCGTCGATGCAGCATGTCGCCCTCGAAGGCCGCTGTTTTGTCTTGACGGCGTGTCAACATCTGCGCCGCGGCGACTGTCCCGCCAACTACGCCGCCGTGCAAGGCGACGATCCAGAAACCGTCATCATGCGCGGCGGCAGCGCCATCATTGGGCCGCTCGGCCAGGTATTGGCCGGTCCGCTCTACAATCAGAACGGCATCCTGACTGCTGAGATCGACCTCGGCGAGATCTCCAGATCGAAGTACGACTTTGACGTAGTGGGCCACTACGCCCGGCCTGACATTTTTCAGCTTCACGTCAACGAGAAGGCGACGCGACCCGTCGTCGCCGACTAGTCCGGATCGCTCTGCGCCGCTCGGAAGAACGTTCCACTCCTTCGCCATTCTGTCGTCCGGCCGGCGGGAATAAATCGGCGCACGGTTGGTATTCTGTGATTGCGTGAAGCAACACGATCGCCATGTCGTCGTCGGTGGAATCGAGCGACCGTCTGCAGATGGAAGGAGTCTCGCGGCATGAATCGTAACCACGAGTCTCGCGTGACCCGGCGTGAGCTGCTGAAGCTGAGCCCGCTCCTGTTTCTCGGAGGATTCGCCATCCCGAGTCTCCAAGAGCGCTGGCTCAAAGCCGGCGTCGAGTGGAGCGACCGTGCCTCAGGCCTGCTGTTTCGCGAGAGTCATCTCGCGCCGACGTTTGCTGAGGCGGACCTCGTTCCGTTCGAGCGGTTTCCGTACAACGGATATGACGTGCTCGAGCCTCGTATCGACCTGGAGGGCTGGTCGCTCGCGGTCGGCGGTGCGGTCGGTCGTGCCGGTCGGTACACGCTCACGCAGATCCGGGCATTGCCGAAGGTCGTTCAGAACACGCGGCACGTGTGCGTCGAAGGGTGGGACGCGATCGGCAGGTTCGGAGGGGCGAAGCTGAGTGACTTCCTCGATCTGATCGGGGCCGATCCGACCGCGCGATTCCTGACGGTCAGGTGCGCCGACGACTACTACGAGTCGCTCGACATCGCGACGGCTCGACAACCCCAATCGCTCCTGTGTTACGAGATGTACGATAGGCCTCTCGACCGCGGCCATGGCGCGCCGCTGCGGCTGCAGTTGCCGACAAAGCTCGGTTACAAGCAGGCGAAGTACCTCACCAGCCTCGAGGTCGTGCACGTCCTGCCAGCCAAACGCGCGTACTGGAGCGATCAAGGCTACAGCTGGCACGGGGGACTGTGATGGCGCTGCCGACACAGCGCCCCGTCTACGAGCATCCTACGGCCGTCAGGCTCTGTCACTGGAGCAACGCGGTCGCGATCACGGTCTTGACGCTGAGCGGTTTGAGAATCTTCAACGCATTTCCGAGCTTCGGACAGAAGATCCCCGAGCGCGATCTCATCGCGGAAGTGCCGGCGGCGATCACGATCGGCGGTTGGCTGGGCGGCGCGCTTCAGTGGCACTTCACGTTCATGTGGATCTTTGCCGCCGGCGGCATCGCGTATCTGGTGTCGCAGGTCGCGAGCGGCCATTACCGGACGGTCGCGTTCACACGGCGCGACATCGCCGGCGTGTGGCCCATGGCGCGGCACTATTTCCTCTTCGGGCCCAAGCCGGTCGTGACAGCCCAATACAATCCGCTGCAGAAGCTCGCCTACACGACGGCGATCCTGCTCGGCGCGTTGTCGCTGCTCACCGGAATGGTGATGTACAAGCCGATGCAGCTGTCGATGCTGGGGCGGCTGTTCGGGGGATATCACGGCGCGCGGCTGGTGCACTTTCTCACCATGTGCGGGATTCTGGCCTTCATCCCTGGGCACCTGGTGATGGTCGCGCTCCACGGCTGGGACAACTTCACGTCGATGCTCACCGGTTGGAAACGAAAGCCGGAGTACACACCACCGGAGGTCGCTCGATGACGACAAAGGCGTTGACGCTGACGTCGGGCGCCGCGGTCATTCTGCTGCTCGGTGGCTGGCTCGTCGAGGTGAAATCCGGAAGCCACGAGGTCCTCCGATCGCGACACAGCCGGCCGTCAACAGCCGCGCCACCGTCGGTGGTCGTCGTCACAGCGAACGGCAAGCTGTATCACCGCCGCGACTGCACGTTCATCCACGGTCCCGCTCGCGTCGAATCGGGCGAACAAGCTGTCGCCGAAGGCTACACGCCCTGCACGCGCTGCATGAAGCCGTAGCGGCGTGCTGCCCGGCGCCGTTGAAGATGACTGACACGCCGAGTCGACCGATCGCGAACCCTGACGCGCTGCACGCAGCGCTCACCGATCGGCCTCCCGGCGTGTGTGTTTCGTCAACTGTGGCTTAGGAGCAGGAGGCCGCGATCATCTTCAACGACTTGACGGTGAATGCCGGCGCATCCTTCACCATGCCGTCCTTGGCCATCGCGTCTTTCCCCATCGTGTCTTTCCCCATCGCGTCCATCTTCCCGTGCGCCGCCGATCCGGTGACCGAGACTTTGTGGCCCACATGCTTGCTCAGATCGACCGACGAGCCGGTCAGCGTCAGGTTGGCGGACGCCATGGCGTCCTTGCCCATGCCGTCCTTGGCCATCGTGTCTTTCTTCATGGCGTCGTTGCCCATGTGGTCGGCGGAGACGTGCGTCAGCATGAACGTGCCCGCCGCCGTGCCCGCCTCTACGCAGCCGGTATAGGTGGCGTCCTTCATCTCCATCTTGTCCATCTTGTCGCCCTTGACCATCGTGCCGCCGGACTGGGCACTGACCGCCGCCGACAACACTGCCGCCATCAGCATGGCGCCGCTCGACATAATCCACTTCATCGGTCCCTCCTTCGTGTGAGACGTCTCGATCGAGACATGTCCTGGCGTCCAGCGCCGGACATCCCAGGCTCCTGAACTGATACCGCCCGAAGGCCGGTTTATTCCCTGGTCCCGTTGTCGTTACTGATCAGCGTGGTGTGCCCATGGCGGCGTCCGATCGTGGCCCGCTCATCGCGGCGCCGGCGCCGATGATGCGGCGGCTCTCGCGTTCCTGAAGGAATCCAATCACTCGCACGTTCGCGAGCGTCCAGCCGGACGCCACGGACAGCGGCACATGCATCGACCACGTGCGGTCGTCAGGCGACAGTGTCCCGATCGGGGTCAAGCTCCTGACCACCGCACTGTGCCTCAACGTTCGTCCGTGGTTCTCGCCGCGACGGACCTCCGTCGCCAACTTGTCCTCGGTAACCGCCAGGAGCACATCCGCGGGCTCGTGGAGTGTGAGCGCGGGTGGCATCTCGACGCGAACGTCTACGCTGAGCGCCTCATCAGTCTGGCCACTCACCACGAGTTGGACGCCGGCCTTCGGAGAGTCGGACGCTTGCTTGATGGCTTGTCGAATGCCGTCGAGATCGCTGCCGACGCGTTGAAGCCGGCCGTCGATCACGAACTGCGGCGTGTACACCTCATTGCGATGGAGCACGCGCGCGTCATAGTTGGACTGACGACCGGAAAAGATCGCGGACGAGAACGGATCCCGCCACCCGAGCCGATCCCAGTAGTCGACGTGCTCTCCGAGCGCCAGCACCTCGACGCCCTCGATTGGCTGGCGCTGCACGAGCTGAGTCAACGCCTCGTCGGCCGGCGGGCAGCTCGAGCAGCCTTCCGATGTGAAGAGCTCAGCGACGACTACGGTTCTGGTGCCGGAGGCCGGCGAGGCTGCGAGGCGAACGCGGTGCTGAGTCCCCCACACGGCGATGCCGAGTACCGCAACCACGCACCCTTTCTTTACGTCAGCCCACATACGGAATCTCCGGGGATACAGACGCGACGTTCGGCGTTTCGCTGGTCGATCTGGAGTCGACAGCAGCGATTCCCGTGCCACAGATCGAGCACAGACGGACCATCGCCAGCGATCGGTACGTCCGTCGCCGCCTCGTAGAGATAGATGTCAGGAGGAGCGAGAAAAATTCCCCGTGGATCGTCCAGGTGGGCTTCACTTACGTGAGCCAGCGTCCACGCCGACGATCGGGATGGTTAGCGGTCGCTGGTCGTCCACGTTCGGTCGGGCGCGTCTCGCCCACTCGGCTCCCACAACTGGATGGCCTTCCGGGTCGGTGCTCGCGCGAATCGCGCGTGCACTTCCGCCACTGGCGCCGGGAGGCTTTCGCGGCTCTTGCTTTGTGACTATTTCTGGTCATAATTGAAGGATGAAATCGGTTCGAATAGCGGAACTCAAATCTCGCCTCAGCGAGTACCTCCGAGCGGTCAGAAACGGCGAGACCATTGCCGTGTTCGACCGCGAGACGCCAGTGGCGCAGATCGTCCCCGTGCGAGAGCGGGTGGCATTACGGATCCGCAAGCCTTCCGCAGGGAAGCCGCCCCCGAATCGCGTCAAGCTGCCGAAGCCGCTGAAACTCGACGTCGACATCGTCGATTTGCTGCTCGAAGAGCGCCAGAGCCATCGGTGACGGCGTACGTCGATGCGTCGGTGATCCTCCGCCTGGCGCTCGGTCAACCGAACGGATTGACCGAGTGGTCGAAGATTCAGCGCGGCGTGTCGAGCGCGCTCGTCACAACGGAGAGCCTTCGAACGCTGGATCGGTTGCGGTTGCGTGCGAAGCTGTCGGATGTTGAAGTGGCCACGCGCCGCGCGGCAATCCTGTCGCTGATCGCCTCGCTCGAATTGGTAGACCTCGATGCCGCCGTTTTGGATCGCGCCTCGCAACCGATGCCGACCGAGCTTGGAACGCTGGACGCGATTCATCTCGCGACTGCCCTTCTCTGGAAAGAGATGACAGCCACGCGGATCACGATGGCAACGCACGACGAGGCGCTGGCCCTCAGCGCAAAGGCGCACGGATTGTCCGTCGTCGGCGCAGCGAAGTGAGATCGGCTAGCGCGCGTTCGTCTCCGCGAGCAAGCGAAACTCGCACGCTCTTTTCTGAACACAGGATTTTAAGCCGGTCTAAGGCCAATTTCCGCTCCGGCGAACGTTGACGGTCCCGCCATCAACCGTTCTTCGAGCAGGGCGTGATCGACCCATTCCTCTGCGATAAAGACGCGGTCGACGAAATGGTGGCGCTGAGCGGCACTTGCACGCGCATACGCATTGGCGACGCTCTCGATGTTGCCTGTTACGCGCACATGCGCCAGCGGAAACTGTGCTTGTCTGGGCTCCTGCAGCATCGGTCGAAACACGGCTGCCTGATACCGATCGCGAATCTTCCCGACCGCCGCGTTCGCCACGACGCCGACACTCTCAAATTCCCGTCGAGTCGATCCCGACGTCAACGGGTCGCGAAAGCCCGCCTGTTTGTGCCGCCGCTCGAGCGGGCGGTCCTGCCGACGCATCCTCGGTCTTTTTGTAGGGGAAGTTGGCGTCGTGTTTATGCGGGTCAAACTCGAAGTGCGTCCACCCACTGCGTCTGCGTCGGGAGGCTCCGCCCAGGCGCGATCGGGTCAAGCGCCCGATCCAGCCTCTCAACCATCCCGTACCTGCAGCGGTCCCTGCCTACGTCCTGTCAGCGAGTGGATGGCTTCAAGTAGCGCACCAGCAACGTCACCAGTTCCTCCGCGATCGAACCATTCGACAGATCGTCCGGGCGCTCGGTGACGGCGCGATGAATGACGGCATCCGCGGTGGTCGCGACCATCCACATCGCCCGTTCAGGATCGCTGATCCCCGTCGCCGAACGCGTCAGCAACGCTCGAAACGCATCAAACAATGGTGCGTCGGCCGCCGCGATGTCGGCATAACGAAGTTGCGGCAGTTCCTCGCTGAACACGCGCTCCAGTTCCGGATTGACGGCGTGTGCCGCCACACCCATCGATACCAGCGCTCGCAGCGTCGACTCGAGACGGTCGCCGCGGCGCTCGATCAAGACCTGTCGGATCGCCGCGCGCCGCGCTGCGCCATGCCGACGCCGCAGCTCCGCGATGATGGCCTGCTTGCCTGGAAAGTACTGATAGAGGGATGCGATGTTGACGCCGGCGCGCTCGGCGATCCGATTTGTCGTCAGACGGCCGGCACCCTGGCGAATGAGAATGTCAGTCGCGGCCTCGAGGATGGCCTCAACAGTCGCTCGCGAGCGCTCCTGCCGAGGCGATTTCAGAGGAGAAAGCCTCGCTCGACGTGCCGTCTTCGATCGGACCATGAATGCAAGCTGACAAAGGCAAGTATTTGCTTACATCATAGCGCATGGACGGTCGTGGTGCCTCCGTGGTCTTCGATCCGGTTGGCGCCGCGACGTGTCGCACAACTTACAGCTCCTGGCTCCGCGTGGATTAACCAGATGGAGGTCACATGAAAGCGGCCGTTCTACATGCCTTTGGACAATCGCCTCGCTATGAGGACTTCCCCGATCCCCAAGCGACCGAGGGCGAAGTGATGGTGCGGGTCAAAGCCGCGTCGCTGAAGAACATCGAGAGGATGATGGCGAGTGGTTCGCATTACGATCGCCTCCCTGCCCTCCCATGCGTGTGCGGCGTCGACGGGGTCGGCCTCCTTGATGACGGGGCAAGGGTGTATTGCGGCGGAGCGCGACCGCCTTACGGCATGATGGCCGAGCGTACCGTGGTCTCCCGTGCCTGGTGTTTGCCAGTTCCCGAGGAGGTCGATGATGTCACCGCCGCCGCCTTGCCGAATCCTGCGCTATCGGCTTGGCTTTCGCTCATCTGGCGCGCCCACCTCCAGCCGGGCGAGACGGTCCTGATTCTTGGGGCGACCGGGGTCGCGGGCCAACTTGCCGTCCAGATTGCCAAGCACCTTGGCGCTGAACGGGTGATAGCTGCCGGACGCAATCCTCGCGTCTTGACGACATTGCGCGATCTGGGCGCCGATGCGACCATCGCGCTCGATCTGTCGGATCAAGAGTTGACCGCCGCCTTTATCCGGGAGGCCGGCCCCAGGCGGTTCGACGTTGTGCTCGACTATGTGTGGGGTCATCCGACGGAAGTCCTGCTCCAGGCCCTCACTCGTCATGACCTGAAGATCGCCGCTTCCAGAACCCGGTGGGTGGAGATCGGAGAGATGGCTGGGCCGACGATCGCACTCTCCGCTGCAGCCTTGCGCAGTTCGGGCCTCGAGCTGTACGGGAGCGGCGGGGGGAGTGTTCCGCACGAAGCGATCTTCGAGGCTTTCCCCGAAGTGTGGGCCCTGGCCCAGCGCGGCAAACTCCGGATCAAGACCGAATCGATTCCGCTCGCCGATGTTGAACATGCCTGGCAACAGCGAGATCTTGATGGCCGCCGGTTAGTGCTTGTCCCGTGACAAACCCTATTCTTGTCTCAGGTCGCCAAGCGCCTCCCGCTTGCGTTCGAGATAGCGCTTGACCGCATCGTCGGTGGAGAGCCCGATGGCCACGGTCAAGGCCTCGTGCGCTTCTCTCTTGCGGCCGGCTTCCGCGAGCAAATGGCCGCGCGCCGCCCAATATGGCTGATAGCCGAGCATTCTCTTGTCCGACGCGAGCGGGCCCATCCGGTCGAGCGCCGTCGCCGGGCCTTCGACCGCGGCCAGTGCCACCACGCGATTGAGCGCCGCCACCGGTGATCCAGTGAGGGCGAGCAGATGGTCATAGAGCGTCAGAATGGCGCGGCGCGTGTCGAGGCCGGTCACACAGCGCGCCATGTGGGCGGACTGAATGGCCGCCTCCAGCTGATAGCGACCGCTTGGGCCGGCCGCATTGGCGTCGTGCAACAGCGTTTCGGCTGTCCGCAGTTGGCTTTCGTCCCAGAGCGCGACGTCCTGTTCGTCGAGCGGCACATAGGTTCCCGCGGCGTCGCGACGCGCCGTACGCCGCGCTTCGGTATAGAGCATGAGGGCGAGCATTCCCTTCGCTTCAGGTTCTTCAGGCAGCAGGGAAACCACGAGTCGTGCGAGCCAGATCGCCTCCTCCGCGAGCGCTGAATTGCCGTCACCGATTTCTCCCCATGCTTTGGAGTACGCGGCATAGATCGCTTCGAGCACGGCATCAAGGCGTGCGGGAAGATCGTCGCGGTCCGGCACGCGTAGCGGAATGCCGGCCTGCCGGATCCGTGTCTTCGCGCGCACCAGGCGCTGACCCATGGTCGCGGATGGGATGAGAAAGGCCGCGGCGATTTCGTCTGCGGTCAGCCCCAGGATGGTCTGCAGGATCAGGGGCGCCCTCATGGCGGCCTCGATCGCCGGGTGGGCGCAGGCGAACATGAGGGCGAGGCGACGATCGGGGATCTCTTCCGCGGTGTTCGACGCGTGTTCGATTTCCTCGGCCATGATCCGCAGGTGCTCCCCGCTCACTTCTTGTGTCTGGCGCCGTCGCGCGGCATCGGTCTGACGATGGCGCGCCGCGGTGAGGAGCCAGGCGTCGGGATTGTCCGGGACGCCCCGAACGGGCCAGGTCCGCAACGCCGCCGCGAACGCATCGGCAAGGGCGTCTTCCGCCCCTGCCACATCGCGTGTCCGCACTACTAGAAACGCAAGCAAGCGTCCGTAGCTTTCGCGCGCGACGCGCTCGGCCGCTCTGTGCGCTTGCTCGACGGCATCAACCATTGGCTACGACCGGCGCTCTCCCGGTTTCGCCCACGCCGACGACCAGCGTCCTTCCAGCGTGAACGGACGAATCTCGATCGCGCCATATTTCGCACTCGGGCAGCGCCTCGCCCAGGTGATGGCCTCGTCAAGATCCGGCACGTCGATCATGAAGTAGCCGGCGAACTGCTCCTTCGTGTCGGCATACGGTCCGTCGAGCACCTGGCTGCCGCCATCGCGAACGCGGACCGTAGTCGCGGACACGCTCGATTCCAATCGCTCGCCTGCGGCGAAACCGGCACCGGCCTTGACCAGCGCTTCGTTGAAGGCCGCATAGTCGGCCCAGAGCTGCTGCTTGGAAGCGTTGGCCAGGGCTTCTTCGTCGTGATGAATCAGCATCATGTACCGCATGTGATCGCTCCAATCGGCGATTCGTAGCACGCGACGATCACGTACCCGAACGCGATGAACAACAGCAGCTTGGCGAACCCGAACATATCCTCGCCCAGCGATTCGCCGCCCAGCATCATCCAGATGCCACGCCAGACGATGCGTATGGTCTCGAACGTGACAAACAAGAAGTAGCCGAGCCGGAGGGACTCCGGCTCGGAGGTCATCTGCAGGCTGCTAATGGCCTGGTGGACAGTCCCGACGATGGCAAGATGCATCGCGGATTCACCTTTACCAGCGCGCGAGCTGCGTGATTTGAATGAGGTTGCCGCACGTGTCGTTCAGCACGGCGATCGTCGCGCCGGTTACGTCCGTTGGCGGCATGGTGAATTCGGCGCCGCGCGCTTTGATGCCCTCGTACTCGCTCTTGACGTCGTCGGTGTTGAACATGGCCGCGCGCTGGCCTTGCTGAAACATCGCCTGCTGATAGGCCGCCGCCGCCGGATTGTCGTTCAGCGCCAGCTGCACCTCGGTGCCGTTCTGCTCTTCCGGAGAAGCCACCGTCAGCCAGCGGTACGGCCCGTTCGAAAAGTCGGCCTTCTTCACGAAGCCCAACACTTCCGTGTAAAAGCGCAACGCCTTGTCCAGGTTGTCGACATACACACTCGTGAGCCCGATCTTCATGCGATTCTCCTTCTTCTGTTGGGGACTTCATATCCCCGACATAAGAGTGACGCTTGGGCAAGGCCGGTTTCGACACCGGCCACGATAACCCAGCTGCCCCGACCTGATTCGTATGAAGCCACCGGCGTCTCGCCCTCCGCCGACCGGTGACGGCGGCCGCGCGTCCGGTCAGAAGCGCTGTGCCGCGCCCCGCGCACGCGACTATCGACGCCCCGCCGGCGGCCGACCCAGGCGGCTCCCTCGACGCCGGCGCTCATCACGCATGGGCGCGGTCTACGTCCCGCCGGATCCGCCCGAGGCGATCGTATTCGCCGGTGACGGTCAGATGATCTCGCAGTGGGGCGGGTTTGTTGAAGCAGCGGATGCGCCGTCGACCATGATCATCGGCGCGCACCGCGTGGCCGACGAGATGCTGCGGCTACACGAGTATTCGCCGGGCTTCGATCCGGAACGGTTCGCCGCACACGAGAGGTTTTTCGTCGAGGACGTCGGTGCGTGGGCGCGATCGCGTTTCGGGGTCACTCTGTCCGCCGAGCGCACGGCGGTGTTTGGTGTCTCGGCGGGTGGGGAGCTCGCGCTCGCCATTGGGCTTCGACATCCGGACCTCTACGGCGCGATCTTCTCAGGCTCGCCCGGCGCGGGGTACCGACCGCCTGACGTGATGCCGACCCCGTTGCCGCGCACCTACCTCGTGGCCGGCACGCTGGAACCGTTTTTCCTCGACAACGCGGCTCGGTGGGCCGCCGCGCTGCGCGATGCCGCTGCGGATGTCGTGATGAGCGAGAGGGTCGCGGGGCACGACGACGCAATGTGGCGAGAGGAGTTTCCGTTGATGGTCGCGTGGGCGTTTGGCGGGTGAGTTCATGTGAACTCGACTGGGAACTCGAGGTGCGCCCCTCAGGTGTACCCACCATCAGGGCTGGCGCGTCAGCTCTGCTCCACGCTGGCCGAGTGTGTGGAAATACCCTTGATTTTATTGGTGCCGGGGGCGGGAATCGAACCCGCACGCTCCTTTCGGAACCCAGGATTTTAAGTCCTGTGCGTCTGCCAGTTCCGCCACCCCGGCGTACAGAGATAATACCGAATATGCGCGCCGCCGCCGGCCGTCTTGTCTCGATCAACATCTCGCGCGGTGGCGTGCCGAAAACGCCGCTCTTCGAGGCGACGATCACCGCGGGCGGCGTCGACGGTGACCGGCACCGCTACGCGTACCATGGTGGACTCGACCGCGCCGTCGTCCTCTACTCGCTCGACGTGATCGAATCCCTCCAACGCGAAGGACACCCGATTGGCGTCGGAACCACCGGCGAGAACCTGACGCTGGCCGGCCTCGACTGGCCTTCGATCGCGCCCGGCTCCGAAGTGCAGATCGGGCCCGTCCGCCTGCAGATCACCAGCTACACGACGCCGTGCGTCTCCATCGCGCAGTCCTTCATCGACGGCAACATCGCTCGCATCGCCCAGCAGCAACACCCCGGCTGGAGCCGCGTGTGTGCCCGGGTTGTCACCGAAGGCATCGTCCGAACTCACGACGTTGTGAGTGTCGTGTTCACGGAATCGACGACCCCAGGCCCCAGGCCTCGGCCTTTCGCCGTAGTCTCGAAGCTCTAGCCCAAGTCTCCGCCCCGGACCCCAGCCCTGCTTTAGCCGCGGGTCCCATCGCCGAACCGCGCCCCCACGCCTCAGCCGGAAATAAGACGGCACGCGGCCTGCACATGAGCCGTCCGACAGTCGTCGAGTCGGCGCCCATGTGCAATCCGGTTAATCAGGAGCACGGCGTCATGGCGCAAACACTGACCTTCGTTTCCACTTTCGCGGTCGCCGCCGGTGTGCTTTGGTGGTGGCTGCGACGGCGCCGGATGTCGCGCGACGACGTTGCGATCTCGGTTCGCCTTGATTGCGCGCTGCCTGGCGCCCACCTCATCTGGGACATCGAAAACACCCATTTCTCCCCAGTAACACTGGCCGCGTTCGTCATCCGTCCGCGCCATCCTCGCGATGACAGACGCGGCGAATCAATCGCCACCGTTTCGCTGCCAGCGCCAGAAACGCTCGAGCCCGGCAACCGGACGCGCCTCTCGATGGACGTCGATTGGCGGCTGTTCGAGGCACGCGCGGTCGGCGTCTGCGACGCAACCGGATCTGAGCATCTCGCCCCACCGGCTCAGCTCTCTGCCGTGCAGGCGGAGCTCAGGGAGCTCGTGGGCCATTCCGTCTACCGCGCGTCGGCACGCGACTGGCTCCTCGGCGCCGCGAACCTCGCGTTCGGCTTCGTCATCCTCGGCCTCGGCTTTTTCATGCTGATGTGGGTGCTGGCCACCGGCTGAACTCACCGGTCCTGCTCATCCGGCGACGGCACGGCAAGTGAAGGTTCGACGCTCCGGGAGGACCTTCATGTCCGACGTCAGACGAAACGAGACATCCACCAGGAAAGATCAGCGGAGCCCTCGCGATATCCGCGCCGAGATCAGTGAAGAGATAAAGTCAGGTTCGATCCAGCCCAGACAAGCCCATCCCAATCGTGACCGCGCGCGCGGCGATTGGGATCGCACCGGCAATCATTACGATCAGGGAACCAGCCGATCAGAGGAATGAAAATGGCGCTCGGCTAAAGCCTTCGCGCTACGGGACTCGGGCCTTACGCTCGGCTAAAGCCTTCGCCCTACAACTACAGCAGACGAGGCGCGATATCACATCGCATTAGTGCACGCGAGTGGTGACCGGCGCTGGCGGGATCGGGCGCGTGAGCACGCGCTCGATCATCGCCTCGAGCACCCCCTGCTCGATGTCGAACGGCCCCGCCACCGCCGCGCCCAGCGTAATTTCAATGGCGATCACCACACCGCCATCCTCGAAGGGATTCACAATCCAGCTCAACCCGCGCAGCGCGATCGTGCCATCGGCGTTCGGATTCTTCGAGCGGTTCATCACGCGCAGCATCGCCTCGAGAACCCCGCGCACATCATCGTCGGTCCACGAGGCCGGAGGCGCCGACACGCTGTCGATCGTTTCGGTCGTCGCGAAGTCGGTGCCTCTGAGCCAGACATCCACCGGAAAATTCATACGATCGATCATAGTGCGCCATCGAGCGCCGCCGTCAAGTCTTTGGCGGTCGTCACTGGTACACGGCATGTGAAATCGCGGCAGACGTACGCGGCGGCTGCGCCGCCGATCGGCCCCATCGCCGCCACTAGCGGCATCCGCGCGGCCAGCGCCTGCCGGCGGGCATCGTCGAGATTCAGCGTAATCGCAAACGGCAGATACCGCGCGGCTGCGGCCCGCTCGAGCGAATCGGCGTCGCCCGGCTTCACGCCGGCCAGCACGATCTGCTGCACGCCCGCCGTCCACATCGACAGCGCAGCCGCCATCATCGGCACCGCGCGGCCCATCTGCTCCAACCGGCTGCCGAATGATCGCAGCGTCCGCTCGAGACGTTCGCGCCACGCCGCGTGGTCCGCCAGATGCGTGAGCACCAGCAGATTCAGCACCGAGATCGAGCTCGCCGTCGGCTCCGCCCCGTCGTAGTCCTCTTTCATGCGCATCAGCACCGTGGGATCGAGGCCCGTCGTGCTGAACCAGCCGCCCTCCGCATCATCCCAGAACAGCTCGTCCTGGCGCTGCTGCAGCTCGATCGCCCAGTCGAGCCACGCTGGATTCGGGTCCGCCTGAAACAACTCGAGGAGGCCGAAGATCAAGTACGCGTAGTCCTCCGCGTAGCCGTCGATCTCCGCATGTCCCTCCCGATAACGGCGCCGCAGCGTGCGCGACGCCGGGTTCCACATTCGCTCGTGCGCGAACGCGGCGGCGCGGACAGCCGCGTGCAGATACGGAGCGGCCGCATCGGGACTGCCGCTGGCCGTGCCGCGCAGCACACGCGCCATGCGGGCGAAGGCGGCAATCATCAGCCCGTTCCATGCCGTCAGCACTTTGTCGTCGCGCTGCGGCCGCGGGCGTTCGAGCCGGGCGCGAAACATCTGCAGCCGCGACGCGTTCAGGATCTCGACGATGTCAGCGACAGTCTTGCCCGCATCTTTCGCCAGCTCGTCGACGGAACGCGCGACGAACAGCAGATTCCTGCCGGTGAACTCCTGCTGCGGATCGATGGGCGCATTCCCGTCTGGCTCGACGCCGAATCGAGATTTGACGATCGCCGCATGCTCTCCCAGCAGATCGTCGAGCTCGCCGGCGCGCCACAAGTAAAACGCGCCCTCGGACTTGTGCGGCGCAGCGTCGGCTGCGTGCTCCGGCGGCACGCTGTCGGCGTCCTCCGCCGAATAGAAGCCGCCCGCCTCGTCGGTCATCTCGCGCAGGACATACAGCAGCGTGTCCTCCGCCACTTCCGCATAGAACGGATCGCCGGACACCTGCGCCCCTTCCAGGTACGCGAGCACGAGCTGCGCCTGGTCGTACAGCATCTTCTCGAAGTGCGGCACGCGCCAGCCGGCATCGACCGAATACCGATGAAAGCCGCCGCCGACATGGTCGCGCATGCCGCCGAGCGCCATCGCCCGCAGCGTTCGCAGCACCATGTCGCGCGCCTTGGCATCGTGCGTCCGCGCGTGCTCCCGCAGAAGGAACAGGAGCTCGGATGGCCGAGGGAATTTCGGCGCGTCGCCGAAGCCGCCGTTGCGCGGGTCGAACGCGTCACGAAATTGCTGCACCGTGCGCTCCAACGCCGCAGGGCCTGGGACGCTCGACGATAAGCTGGACTCCTCGTGCGCGCGCAGCCGCATCGTCAGCGCTTCCGCCGACTCGGCGACCTTGCCGCGCTCGCTCGCCCACACGCGCGCAATCTCCTGGAGGATGTCGGTGAATCCCGGCCGGCCCCAGCGGCTCGATGGCGGAAAGTACGTGCCGCCATAGAACGGCTTCAGATCGGGCGTCAGCCACACGCTCATCGGCCAGCCGCCCGAGCCCGTCGTCGCCTGCACGAACGTCATGTAGACGCGATCGACATCGGGGCGCTCTTCGCGATCGACTTTGATCGAGACGAAGCGCTCATTGAGCAGCGTCCCTATTTCATCCGCTTCGAACGACTCGTGCGCCATCACATGACACCAGTGGCACGTGGAGTAGCCGATGGAGAGGAAGATCGGCTTGTCCTCCGCGCGGGCTTTGGCAAAGGCTTCCTCACCCCATGGATACCAGTCGACCGGGTTGCCAGCATGCTGGAGGAGATACGGACTTCGCTCGTGCGACAGACGATTCATAGCCTGAGTATGACACTGCGGATTTGAACTCTGCGGTAGAATCCCCGTCATGACTGACTCGACCGCGCCTGCGGGCACGCGTGTGGCCCTGCTCGTAGAAGACGAGTTCGAAGATCGCGAGCTGACCGGACCGCTCGATGCCCTGCGTCAGGCCGGAATCATCGTCACGATCGTGGGGCCGACGGCTGGCACGCAGTTCACCGGCAAGCGCGGCGAAGCCGTCGTGACGTCGGACATATCGGCGGGCAGCGCGCGCATGAAAGACTTTGACGCGCTGGTGATTCCCGGCGGGCATGCGCCGGACAAGATGCGCATGCGGCACGCGATGGTCGATCTCGCGCGCGACGCGATGGAAGCCGGCAAGCCGGTCGCCGCGATTTGCCACGGGCCGCAGCTGCTGATCTCCGCGAACGTGCTGCGCGGCCGCACACTCACCTGCTGGCCCTCCATCGCCATCGACGTCAAGAATGCCGGCGGCATGTATGTCGACAAGCCGGTCGTCGAGGACGGCAACCTCATCACGTCGCGAAAGCCCGATGATGTCCCGGTGTTCAGCGCGGCGATTATCAGAGCGCTCTCGAAAGCCTGATCATTCGTTGTAACCACGAAGGCACGAAGGACACGAAGGTACTTCGTACACAAAATTGTTCGTGAGCTTCGTGCCTTCGTGGTTTACGTCCGCGGCGCCGGCGCCGCCGGAACTTCTTCAGGACGTCCACGGCGCAGGCGCGCGTATGCCGCCGTGAACTCGACACCGTACAGCAGAATCACCGCCTGCACGTACACCCAGACGAGAAACACGACGACGGCGGAAATCGATCCGTTGACGCGGTTGAAGCGCGTCATGTCGCGCATATACCAGGACAAGCTCTCGAGCGCGCCTTTCCACAACAGCCCCGTGACCAGCGCGCCAATCCAGACATCGCGGAACCTCACTTTGGCGTTCGGCACGAAGTAGAACACAAGCCCGACGACGAGAATGAACAGCAGCGTCGTGGCGTTTCGAATCGTCAGGCTGCGCAGCACCAGCAGGCCGGGAAAGTGCGGCAGCAGCACCGCGAACCAGCTGGCGCTCACCATCTGCGTGGCGCTGACGAGCAGCAGCGCGACGAGCAGAATCAGGCCCGCGACGACCAGCATCAGGAATGAAAACAGCTTGTGCTTCCAGAAGCTCCGCTGCTTCTCGACGCCCCAGGCGTAGTTGACGGCCGTGCTGATCGCACCGAACACGCCGAGCGCGCCCCAGACCAGCGCCATGGTGCCGGCGACGCCCAGCCTCAGGCGATTGCCGCGCAACGCGTCGAGCTGCACCGTGATGAAGTCGAATTGCGCGGGGAAATAGCGAAGCACGAACTCGAGCACGGCGTTGCGATCGGCGGCATCGGCGGTGGCGCGGCCGAGCATCGCGAGCGCGAGCAGGAAAAACGGGAACAGCGAGACGAGGGCGTAATAGGCAATCGACGCCGCGTACGTCAGGTTGTCGCTGCTGTAAAAACCGAGGAAGCCGTGCCAGAACGACAGGCCGGTGAGGCGCAGGATGTTGCGCAGCCGTTGACCGGCGGCGCCAAGTCGTCGGGTGCCGGTGGCGCCAATCCGAATTGCCACGCCAATTCTGTCAGGTGCGCGCCGACTGCACCCAGGCCTGCCGGACCTGATTGAGCACGTAGACCGGCACACTGGCGCCCAGCCACAATCGGGTCGCGCGCAGCGCCACCCGTCGAAGCGACGGCGTCGTGAGGATCACGTACGCCGCCGCCACACCGACCGATGCGAGCACGACGTTTGCGGCCGTTCGCGCCTGCTCGTCTGTCATTCGTCAGCTCCGGCGCGAGCCGCTCGGCCCGGACGAGCCCGACCCTGACGGTCCGCCGGAATGGCTCCCGCCACTCGCCGGCGACGATCCGCCGCCGCGGATGTTCTCCGAGCTGCTGGGGTACGACTGGGCGCTTGGCGTTCCACCCGGCGCCGTCGACGACGAGCTGCCTCCGCCGCTGACACTGGACGCGGCGTCGCGAATGTACCGCTGCGCTTCGTCGGCACCCTTGACGGCCGCCTCGCGCGCCTTGCCGACGATGTCGCGTCCGCGATCAGCCCACTCCCCGGCCGTGTCGGTTGCCTTCCGATATCCCTCGCCGGCAACTTCGGTCGCCTTGCGATAGCCTTCCGACGCCGTATTGGCCAGGCTGCCTGCCTGCTCTGAGATCTGATTGCGCAAATCAGATCCCGCCTTTGGGGCGAACAACATACCGAGCCCTGCGCCCAACACGGTGCCGGTGAGCAGACCCATCACGAAGCTGCCGCCGCCACCTTCGTTCTCAAAGCGATCGTATCCGTCTGCCATTGAGGCCTCCTTCTCGAGTTCGAAGTTTGAGGTTGCCGAGCCAGGTCCCGCCGCCGGCACCGGCGGAACATCCATCTATGCGGTCGACTGCCGTGAGCGCAGCATGTCTTCGATCGCGACGCGCACGCCGCGCACGACGCCGACCAGTCGACTCGTCTTCGCGCGCACATTCGATCTCACGCGATCGGCGGTGTCGTCGAGGCGATCCATCGTGGAATGGATGGCCGTGTCGACCCGCTCGGTCTCCGCTTTCACGGTCGCCGACACGCCTTTCACATCGTCGAGGATGGCATTGACACGCGCCATCGCCGGCGCGACCTGTCGTTGTTCCAGGTGCGTCACCAAATCCATCACGCGGCGATACACGAGAAAGCCCGCCACGCCGATACCGATGAGCACGAGCGCTTCGAGCACGCTCACCGCCGCCATGATGCCCAACAGCAGATTGGTCGTTGCGAAATCGCCTGCCATGGTCGTCCTTCAGAACGGAGATGTCTGACGCGTGCTGGCGTATCGCGGCGCCTGCTGGCCGCCGGGCTCCGCGAGCGCCTCGTTCAGCAGGTCCCATCCTTCACTGGCCACGCCTGCCGCTTTCTGCACCGTGATCCGAAAGCTGTTCAATTCGCGCGAGATATCCTCGAGCGCCGGCTCGATCTGCCGCCGCAGCCTGCGCCCGTGATCGGTGAAAAATAAGTATCCCGCGACACCGCCGACGACCGCCCCGAGGATTGTAGCCGTCACTGCCCGCGACTGCTCGTCGGTCACATGTGCCTCCAATCACCAAATCTGCTGTCTCAGCTACAAGTTATGTGCCACGACGCGCCTGCCGGATGGGGTGCAAAGGGACGGATTGTGGGTAAACGGCTGCCCGTTCACGTCGGTTTTCGCGACGCGAATTGGTCCGGCCGCGTCGTCACGCTCCCGCTGCCGTCGGCGGGGCCGAGGAAGCCGTCGAGCGAGCCGACTTGCCGGCATCTCGGATCTCATGCTTCTTCATCTTGCTGTAGAGGGTTGGCCGGTAAAGCCCGAGAATCTGGGCCGCCTCCTGCTTGTTCCAGTTGGTGCGCTGGAGCGTCTGGAGGATCGCCATCTTCTCAATCTCGGCAAGCGTGCGGTGCGGCGGAATGACGAAGTCGGTCGAATTGGACGACTCTTCGCGGATCGACTCCGGCAGGTCCGCCACGGCGATCTCACTGCCCTTGGCCACCAGCACGGCGCGCTCGATCGCATTCTCGAGCTCGCGCACGTTGCCGGGCCATCGGTTCCGAATCAACAGGTGATACACCGACGGCGCGAGCGTCTTCACGTTCTTCTGGTAGCGCTGGCGGAACTTGTCGAGAAAGTAATCGCACAACAGCGGAATGTCTTCTGTGCGCTCCCGCATGCGGCGGCACACGGAGCGTAATGGTGTTGATGCGGAAATAGAGGTCCTCGCGCAGGCGCCCGTCGCGGAGCGCGGCGTCGAGATCGATGTTGGTCGCGCAGATGAGACGAAAATCGACGTGGACGATCCGCTCGCTGCCGATCGGACGGTACTCGCGCTCCTGGAGGACGCGCAGCAGCTTGGTCTGCAGATACGCCGGCATCTCCCCGATCTCGTCGAGCAGCAGCGAGCCGCCCTCCGCCATCTCGAACAGGCCTTCCTTGTCCATCGTCGCGCCGGTGAACGCGCCCTTTTTATAGCCGAACAGCTCCGATTCGATCAGATCCTTCGGAATCGCCGCGCAATTGATCTTGATGAACGGCCCCTTCGACCGCTTGCTGTTGTAGTGAATCGCGTTGGCAATCAACTCCTTGCCGGTGCCGTTCTCTCCCTGAATCAGGATGTTCGCCTCGCTCGCCGCGACGCTCTCGATGAGCTCGAACAGCTCCTGCATCTTCTTGCTCTTGCCGATCACGTTCTGAAACTTGTAGCGATCCTGCAGCTTGGCCTTCAGCTGTTCGTTCTCGTCCATCAGCGCCTTCTGCTTGATCGCCTTTTCGAGCTTGTCGAGGAGGCGCTCGGCATCTATGGGCTTTTCAAGAAAGTCGAAGGCGCCGGCTTTCACCGCCTCGACCGATCGCGGAATGTTGCCCTGGCCGGTGATGACGATGACCTCGGCTTCGGGATCGAGCTGCTTGAACTTTCGGACCAGCTCGATGCCATCCACGTCCGGCAGCATCATGTCGGTGATGACGGCGTCGGGGTGCCACGCCTTGAACAGCTCTTCACCCCGCGTGCCGATGAGCGCGGTCTTCACTTCGAAGCCGGCATGCTCGAGCAGGATCTTGAGCCACTCCGTCATCGCCGGCTCATCATCTATGGCAAGGACGCGCTTTCTTCGTTTTAGGGTCATGGCCGCTCAAAGTGTAGCGAGTACGCGCAACGTGTCAATACACAACTTGGGCCAACGTCTCGGGACGCTACATAGTGTATGGTTTTCTGTCGGAGCGGATCGGCGGCAATCGGCGCGATACGGACCAGTTCTGAGGCTCCCCTGGGCACTGACGGCCGTCTCGCGGGCTCATGCCATAATCGAAGGAATGTCGGAGCCGACTCCGCCCAAAACGCCCGTTCGACCGATTACGCCGATCAATACCGCCACCCAGCCAGACGACAAGATGCTTTGCGAGCGTTGCGGCGAGGAGATGTACCGCATGCACGCCGTATGGCGTTGCCCAAGCTGCGGTTTCAAGACGGACTGCTGCGGATGGTAGTCCTCGAATCGCACATCACTTCCGCGGGCGACCTGTTCAAGACCAATCGCGATCACATGCAGCACCTCATGGCGGAGCTGCGCGAGCGCACCGCGCGCGCGAGAGAAGGCGGCGGTCCTAAGTACGTCGAGCGCCACCGTGCGCAGGGCAAACTGCCGGTCCGCGAGCGGATCGCCCGTCTGCTGGATCCGGCCTCGCCGTTCCTGGAGCTTTCGCCGCTGGCGGCGACGGGTATGTACGGCGACGGCGCGCCGGCCGCAGGGCTGGTCACCGGCATCGGCCGCGTCTCTGGCCGTGAAGCCGTGATCGTCGCGAACGACGCGACCGTGAAGGGGGGCACCTACTATCCGATGACGGTGAAGAAGCACGTGCGCGCCCAGCAGATCGCGCTCGACAATCGGCTCCCGTGCGTCTACCTCGTGGATTCAGGGGGCGCGTTCCTGCCGATGCAGGCGGAGGTGTTTCCCGACCGGGAGCACTTCGGCCGTATCTTCTTCAACCAGGCGCGCATGTCGGCGGAGCGCATTCCGCAGATCGCGGTCGTGATGGGTTCGTGCACCGCCGGCGGCGCGTACGTCCCCGCGATGTCCGACGAGACGATCATCGTGAAGGGCACAGGCACGATCTTCCTGGGCGGGCCGCCGCTGGTGAAGGCCGCCACGGGCGAAGAGGTCACCGCCGAAGAGCTCGGCGGCGCCGACGTGCACACGCGCCTGTCCGGCGTCGCCGACTATTTCGCCGAAGACGACGAGCACGCGCTGCAGCTGTGCCGGACCGTCGTGTCCACGTTGAACACGGTCAAGCGTCTGCCGGGCGACATGACGACGCCGGAAGATCCGCGGTACGACCCGTCGGAGATCTACGGGATCGTCAACGCCGACATCCGCAAACCGTACGACGTCCGCGAGATTCATCGCGCGGACTGGTCGACGGCTCGCGCTTCGACGAGTTCAAGGAGCGTTACGCGACCACGCTCATCACCGGCTTCGCGCGGCTCCACGGCTTTCTCGTCGGCATCATCGCGAACAACGGCGTCCTGTTCTCGGAGTCGGCGCTCAAGGCGACGCATTTCATCGAGCTCTGCAACCTGCGCGGCGTGCCGCTGATCTTTCTGCAGAACATCACCGGCTTCATGGTCGGCCGGCAGTACGAGCGCGCCGGGATCGCGAAGGACGGCGCGAAGATGGTCCACGCCGTCGCCAACTCGGTGGTCCCGAAGTTCACCGTGATCGTCGGTGGATCGTTCGGCGCGGGCAACTACGGCATGTGCGGCCGCGCCTACGAGCCGCGATTCCTGTGGATGTGGCCGAACGCGCGCATCTCGGTGATGGGCGGCGAGCAGGCGGCCGGCGTGCTGACGACCGTGAAGCGCGATCAACTGGCGCGCGAAGGCAAGCCGTTCTCGAGCGCCGACGAGGAAGCGATTCGCCGGCCGATCCTCGACAAGTACGATCACGAGGGCTCGCCGTACTACTCGACGGCGCGCCTGTGGGACGACGGCATTCTCGACCCGGCCGACACGCGCGGCGCGCTCGCGTTGGGGTTGTCGGCGGCGTTCAACGCGCCGATTCCGGAGCCGAAGTTCGGGATTTTCAGAATGTGAAGCCCTTACTCACGAAGAACACGGAGGTCACGAAGGCTTTTCGTACAAAGCGTTCTTCGTGGACTTCGTGCTATCCGTGCCCTCGTGATGAAAGAACGATGGAATACACACATCTGCTGACGAAGCGCCAGGACGGCGTCGAATATCTCACCCTCAATCGCCCCGATGTCCGCAACGCCTTCAACGAACAGGTCATCGCCGAGCTGTCGCGGTGGGCCGCCGCGACGCGGGCGTTGAAAACGGGCGAGGTTCGCGCGGTCGTGCTCGCGGGTGCGGGCAAGATGTTCTGCGCCGGCGCGGACATCACCTGGATGTCGAAAACGATCCAGTACACCGAAGTGGAGAACGCGCGGGACGCCACAGCGATGGCCCGGATGTTCGGCGCGCTGAACGATCTGCCGATGCCGTTGATCGGCCGCATCCACGGCGCCGCCCTCGGCGGCGGCGCCGGCCTCGCCGCCGTCTGCGACATCGTCGTCGCCGATGATGCGGCCGTTTTCGGTTTCACCGAGGTGAAGCTCGGGATTCTGCCCGCGGCGATCTCGCCGTTCGCGCTGGCGAAGATCGGCCGGTCCGCGGCGCGCGAACTGTTCCTGACCGGCGCGCGCTTCTCCGCCGCTCGCGCGAGAGAGATCGGGCTCGTGCATGCGGTCGTGCCGGCAGTCGAGCTCGATGCGACGGTGGCGGCGTACGTGCGTGAGATTCTCGCAGCCGGCCCTGAAGCGGTCGCGGCAGCGAAGGCGCTGATTCCGCAGGTGTGGAGCCGATCGGTCGAAGACGCGATGCCCATCACCGCCGAAGCCATCGCCGCGCGGCGCGTGGCGCCGGAAGGCCAGGAGGGGTTGCGGGCCTTCTTGGAGAAAAGAGCACCTGGGTGGTGCGAAGGCCGATCCAACACCAAGGACACTAAGGACACCAAGGAATGATTCGATAGTGTTCACTCATCGTAGAATCCCGAGCCCATGCGTTTTTCCTTTGTGTCCTTTGTGTCCTCTGTGTTGATCGGGCGCTGCGTATGATCAAGCGCCTCCTGATCGCGAATCGTGGCGAGATTGCTCTCCGCATCGTTCGCGCGTGCCGCGAGCTGGGCATCGAGAGTGTCGCGGTGTACTCCGAGGCCGACGTCCGCGCGGCACACGTCGCGGCCGCGGATCGCGCGGTCGCGATCGGGCCCGCGCCAGCCGTCGACAGCTATCTTTCGATCCCGCGGCTGATCGACGCCGCCCACACCGCAGGCGCCGATGCGGTGCACCCTGGCTATGGCTTCCTGTCAGAGAACGCCGCGTTTGCGCGCGCGTGCGAAACGGCCGGCATCATTTTCGTTGGGCCGCCGGCGCGTGTGATCGCGCAGATGGGATCGAAAATCGCGGCGCGAGCGCTGATGCAAGCGGCGGGCGTGCCGGTCGTGCCCGGCGAAACGCCGGACGACCAGTCCGACGATGGATTGCGCCAGACGATCGAGCGTGTGGGGCTCCCAGTGCTCGTCAAGGCGTCGGCGGGCGGCGGCGGCAAAGGCATGCGCCGCGTGCGCGAAGAGGCGGAGATCGCCGATGCGACGCAGGCCGCGCGGCGCGAAGCCGTCGCCGCATTCGGCGACGGCACCTTGTACGTCGAGCGGCTCGTCGATCGGCCGCGACACATCGAGGTGCAGGTGTTCGGCGACGACCACGGGCGGATCGATCACGTGTTCGAGCGCGAGTGCTCGGTGCAGCGGCGCCATCAAAAGATCATCGAAGAGAGCCCGTCGCCGGCACTCAGCCCCGCGGTGCGCGCCCGCATCGCCGCCGCGGCGGTGACCGCGGCCGCAGCCGCCGGCTATCGAAACGCCGGCACGATCGAGTTTCTGCTGGACGGTACCGGCGATGCGGCGCAGTTCTATTTTCTGGAGATGAACACGCGGCTTCAGGTCGAGCATCCAGTGACGGAGGCCGTGGCGGGCGTCGACCTCGTGCGCGCGCAGCTCCTGGTCGCGTCGGGCGAGCCGCTTCCGTGGACCGCCGGATCGCCGACGCAGCGCGGCCACGCCATCGAGGCGCGCGTGTACGCGGAGGATCCGTCCCGCGGCTTTCTCCCGCAGGCGGGACGCCTGCTGCTCTATCGCGAGCCGCGGCGGCCCGGCGTCCGCGTCGATGCAGGCGTCGTCGAAGGCGGCGACGTGTCGGTGTATTACGACCCGATGGTCGCGAAAGTGATCGCATCGGCAGAAACGCGCGACGCCGCGATCGCGCGGCTCTCCGCCGCGCTGCGGGAGTTTCCGATTCTCGGCATTCGCACGAACATTCCGTTCCTGCTCCGAATCCTCCAGCATCCGCGGTTTCGCGCCGGCGCGGTCGATACAGGGTTCCTCGACGGCGAAGGCGCCATGCTCGGAGACGCGCCAGACGATGGGCCATCGGAAGTGGTGCGCGCGGCTCTCGCGGCGCACCGTGACGGCGCCGAACCCCGAATCCCAAATCCCGAATCCCGTTCGTGTGCAGCCGCCGATCCGTGGAGCACGCTGCAGGCGTGGGGACGCTAGTGGCCGAGCCGCCTCGCGTCACGCGCATCGGGGACGGCGTCTACCGCGTCGAACATGATGGCCGCAGCCACATCGTTTACGTCGCCGGGCCGCCGCGCGATCAGTGGGCGTTCATGGACGGCGACGTGTTCCGCGGCGACTTCGGCGGCACCGGCAGTGAGCCGCGGCGCGCGGCGCGCGTCACGGGTCCGCAGGCGTTGACCGCGCCGATGCCCGCGACCGTCATCAAGGTGCTCGTGCAACCTGGCGCGGCCGTGAAGAAAGGCGACACGATTCTGCTCCTCGAAGCGATGAAAATGGAATTGCCGATTCGGGCGCCGGCCGACGCGATCGTCACCGCCGTGCACTGCCGCGAAGGCGAGCTGGTGCAGCCGGACACGACGCTGGTAGAACTGGAGTAGGCCAAACTGATCCCTGATCTATGACCAACCGCATCACCATCGTCGAAGTCGGCCCGCGCGACGGGCTGCAGAACGAGCACGTGACGGTCTCGACCGCCGACAAGATCGCGTTCATCGACCGCCTCAGCGCGGCGAATCTGCCGGTGATCGAGGTCGGCGCATTCGTCAGCCCGAAATGGGTGCCGCAGATGGCGGACACCGCGCAGCTGTTCGCCAGCATCACGCGCCATCCAGGCACGCGCTACACGGCGCTGGTCCCCAACCTGTCAGGACTCGATCGCGCGATGGCCGCCGGCGTCACCGAAATCGCGGTCTTCGCCTCATCGACCGAAACATTCAGCCGGAAGAATATCAATCAGTCGATTGACGAATCGCTGGCGACCTACAAGGACGTCTGCGATCGTGCGCTCGCGGCGAACCTGAAGGTGCGCGGATATCTGTCGACCGCGTTCGGCTGTCCGTACGAAGGCGCCGTCGCGCCGGCACACGTCGCGGAGGTCGCGGCGCGGCTGCTCGATCTCGGTGTGTTCGAGGTGGCGGTCAGCGACACCATCGGCATCGCGCACCCCGGACAGGTTCCGCGCGTCCTCGAGGCGGTGTTGACACGCGTGCCGCGCGAAAAGATCGCGCTCCATTTTCACGACACGCGTGGCACTGCGCTCGCCAACGTGCTCACTGCTCTGCCATTCGGCATCGCCACGTTCGACGCATCGGCCGGCGGACTCGGCGGCTGTCCCTACGCGCCAGGCGCGGCCGGCAACCTCGCCACCGACGATCTGATCTACATGTTGAACGGCTTGGGGATTGAAACGGGCGTGTCGCTGCCGGCGCTGTCGGAGGCGTCGGCGTTCATCGCCAAGCGCCTCGATCATCCGCTGCCGTCGCGATATGCGCAGGCGGCTGCAGCCTCGCGCCTCGATTTGCCGGGTCCGCCGGCGTAGCGTCCGGCGCTAGGTTGTCAGCTGTGAGCTCTGACCGTCCGTCAGGATTTTGAGGACCTCTTCCCACGGCATCATGTTGATTGCGTCGTAGTCCGGCGGGCAGCCGAACTCGCGTTGTTGCGGTGCGGTGGGATTGCCGAGGGTCACGCAAAGCCCGCAGCCGATGCACAGGTCCGCGCGCACCGCGCACACCATGCGTCCATCCCGGTCCGGCTCCTCGACGATGCAACCGGCGACCGGACAGGCGGCTTGACAGATCGAGCATGCGAACGCGCCAAAACAGCGGTCCGGATCAATCACCGCAATCGTCTTCGGCGCCTTCTTGCGAGGCCCGCCCATCATCTTGGTCCACATGGACCGAGATTATAACGGAATCAGTGCGTGAGCGGATGGCCGGCGGCCGGCTCGCCGACTTCGGGCATCGCCGCGAACAGCGACGTGACGTTTTCGAAAATCAGCGCGCTGGCGTTGGTGGCGAAGAAGCGGACGTTGGTCGGCTCCAGCGAGTCGGCGCCCGCGCGGAAGCCTTGTCCGGCTGCGCCGGGCGCGAGCCCGTTGCAGGTGGCGGGCGCACCAGCGTACGCCGCGGCAGTCAGACGAAGGGTGTATCCACTCTTCTGCACGACGTCAGCCGCGCTCAGACCCGGGGTGATGAATGCCTCGTTGCTCCCCGGCGGCGGCGTACCGAGGGTCGTCAGACTTGGCGCGTAGAAGCCGCTGCCGCACGTGAGGGCGTACGTCAGCTCCGCGCTGTTGATCGCACGCATCGAGCCGATGGCCGACGCCGCCCCGGCCGCCTGCTTGGCGAGGAGCAGACGCGGCAAGGCAATCGCGCACAGGATCCCAATCAGGCCGCAAACGAAGATCAAATCGATCAGCGCAAACCCCTGCGCTTGACGACGACGTCTTGTCACTCCAGAGCACTCCATTGTCCAGTGCGATAGCTCTGCAGGGGGCGTGCCGGGCAGCTGAACGAGCACAACTTAATTGTTTACAAGGCTTTGATGCGAGCTCGCCTAACCCAGATCTATGACAAATAATGTCAACAGTAGAACTGTGTGACAAATGTTGCCACTCTTTCGTTGGGACCGAAAGAGTGCTGCAGGCGCAGGCCAGCCGCTTGCGGGACAAGGGCCGGCGACTCCGAAGGCTAGTCGGCCCGCAGCAGACGTTCGCAGAGACCGTCGACGAGCGCGCGATCGGTTGCCGGCAGGTCGCTCAGAAAGCAATCGATCGCCTCGACAATCACGCGCCACTGCGCGAGCCCGGTGACGGCGCTCAATGCGTTGAGCCGTGCTTTCATTTCCGCCGGGACGCGCACACTGAGCTGCGGATAATCTTTCACGCGTTCGCCGGCTTTCGCACCCGCAGGTGGACGGCCGGCACGACGGCGACGAGGGCGATCTTCACCAATGTCGGACATGAACGGACGCTCCGGCCTGCATGGTTGAGATGCGCGCATTCCGCCGCGCATCGAGCCCATGCGTGCAACACATTCACGCGAGCGACTTCATCACTTCCAAGGATTTGCAAAGACGAGTCCACACGAAGTCTCTGCGTGCTCCCGCATGTGCCAGCACAACCAACTGCTTGATGATCATTGAGTTGCGTCGGGCTGTGCGTTCGCACGCAGAAGCGCGAGCGTCGCGTGGTGCGACGCTCACGGCTGAAAGGGTTCTCCGTGCTGTGCCGTTCGGTTGGCATTGCCGTGTCGCCGCTGGCGTTTGCGTTGCATCGGATTCAACGCGTGTTCGAGAAGACCGACGAGATAGATCGGCGACATGGAACAATCTCCGATCGCCGCAAGCAGTCCCGCAACGGACGACGGCGCTCCGATCCGCACTGGAAGTGGCGGCGGTTGGTCTGGCTGATCATCGCCTATGTGTCGTACGTCGGCTTGCGGAGGTTGCCGGCCAGCATGCGGCGCTTCATCAAGCGACCGGCAGCTTAAGGCGCTTGCGACAGATCGGGGGCGTCTTCGCCGAGAGCGGTGGCGAGATCCGTCTGATGCTCCTGCTCCTGCCGCAGGATTTCACGGATATCCTCGCCGATCGCGTACTCGCCGAGCGCCTCGCACTGCTGCACCCGCACGCGGTAGGCGCGAATCGTGTTGTTCTCGTTTTCGAGATCTGCGCGAAGCATCTCTACGGCTTTGTCGGACGGCTTCACCGGCAGCGGCGTCACCGTCGGCATCCCGCCGAGATAATCGATGTGCTTGGAGATGGTGAGGGCGTGGCTCAATTCCTGGGCCGCGTGTCCTTCGAGCTCCTTCGCGATATTCATGTAGGCTGCACCTTTGAGCACCTGCGAGTAGACCACATACGCGATGATGGCCTGGTACTCGCGCGCAAGATCCTCGTTCAACCCCGCGATTAATTGCTTGCGCGTGACGGTCGATTCGGTCATAAGCTTCCTCCTTCAGCTCGGCCGCGGCCGGCGTACTCGGCCGGGCTTGGGACCTGTTCTTGCACAAACCTGACCGTATGAAACGCTCGCGGCGTCTCGCGCCGATGTTCGCGATCGCGTTCATCTCGGCGCAGACGCTCATTACGCCGCCGCCCAATACATATTCGCCGACGCAGGACGTGGAGCTCGGGCGCCAGGCGGCGACGCAGGTCGAGCAGCAGCTGCCGATCATGCACGACGATGCGGTGATCTCGTATATCGAGGGCGTGGGTGGGCGCCTGGTCGGGGCGATTCCGTCCGAGCTTCGGCATCCGGAGTTTCACTACACGTTTCAGGCGATCAACGTCCGCGAGATCAATGCGTTCGCGCTGCCGGGCGGCCCGATGTTCGTCAACCGCGGCATGATCGAGGCGGCACACACCGAGGGCGAAGTGGCTGGGGTGATGGCGCACGAGTTGAGTCACGTCGTGCTGCGGCACGGCACCGCACAGGCGGCCAAGGCGCAGAAATATCAGCTCGGCGAGGTGGCAGGCGCCGTCCTCGGCGCAATCATCGGCGGCCGCGTCGGCAACGTGATTGCGCAAGGCGCGCAGTTCGGTCTCGGCACGGCGTATCTGCGCTTCCCGCGCGAGTACGAGCGGCAGGCGGACATCGAAGGCTCGCACATCATGGCGCGCGCCGGCTACGATCCGCGCGACATGGCGAACATGTTCAGGACCATCGAGCAGACCGGCGGCGCCGGCGGACCGCAGTGGCTGAGCGATCATCCGAATCCTGGCAACCGCTCCGAGTACATCACGCAGGAAGCGAAGGCGCTGCGCGTCGAGCATCCGGTGCGCGACACGCGGGACTTCGAACGGGTACGCGCGCACTTGAAACAGCTGCCGCGCGCGCCGACGACCGAGGAGGCGACCAGGAGCGCGGCGTCACGAACCGCCGGCGGCGGCTCCAGCCGGGCGCCGAGCGGCAACGTCGATCCGCCATCGCCGCGCTACTCCACGTACAGCGAGGGCGGGCTGTTTCGCGTGAGCGTGCCCTCCAACTGGCGCGAGCTCCAGAGTCCGAGCTCGGTGACGTTCGCGCCCGAGGGCGCGTACGGACAGGCCAACGGCGCCAACGTGTTCACGCACGGCGTTGAGATCGGCGTCGCACGCAACGAGAGCCACGACCTTCAGACGGCGACCGACGAGCTGATTCAATCGCTCGTCCAGGGGAACCCGCGCATGAGCCGGCCGGCCGGCTATCGCCGCACCTCCATGGGGAATCGATCGGGCCTGACAACGATGCTGTCGAACGTCTCGGATGCCACGGGTGAGCCCGAAACCGTTCAGATCTTCTCGGCGCTGACGCGCGACGGCAACCTGCTATACGTCATCGCGGTGGCTCCGTCGGATCTATTCAGCAGCTACCGAGACGTCTTTCTGCAGGTCGCTGGATCGATCCAGTTCACGGACGCGGCGCGGTAACCACGAAGACGCGAAAGCACGAAGATCATTCAGAACAGATTGGCTCTTCGTCTTCTTCACGCCTTCGTGGTTTGGATCGTTGTGCCGTGATCAGAACCGGAACGTCACACCGACGCTGCCACGCCAGAAATCGAGCTTGTCGCTGCCGAACACGCCGAGGTTGAGGTCCTGCAGCGTGTGCAGGTGCCGCACGTCGCCCCGCACGCCGATGCTGGGCAGCGGGAAGATGTTGATGCCCGCGCCGATATCGTACCCAAGCGTGTTCTGATCCAACGACTGGTTCGCCAGATCGAACTCGACGTGCGGCCGAATCAGGCCAAGGCCCACGATGGCGTACGGCCGAATCGGTCCGGCCGGCACGACCACCATCAGATTCGACATCACCGTCAACACCGAGTTGTTCACGCCCGGCGTTTTGCCGAAGAAATTGCTCGCGTATCCGATATCTTCTTCGAAGCCGAAGATCCCGTGCGAGGATCCGAACGATACGCCCCAGTTGTTGCGCCTCTCCTGGCAGTTCCTGAGGCTGGCGCAATGATCGGAGTCGCCGCCGAAATTGAAGCCAATGTAGGGCGAGATGAAGCCGTCGGCACGGGCAGGGCTGGCCGCCAGCGCGACCAGCGCCACGGCGCCGGCGACGAAACGAAGCGAACGCAGACGAATGCTCATGGCTCAAGGGTACGCGATCCTGTCGGATCGCGTGCAACCTCGACCGCAGGATGGGATGGTGAGATGGCCAGGACCGGACGACAACTGGGCTCGAAGGATCCGATGAACATGCTCGTCATCGACGTCGGCGGCACGCACGTGAAAGTGCTCGCCACCGGCCGGCGCAAGGCGATCAAGATTCCGTCGGGCCCGGCGATGACGCCGTCGCGCATGGTCGCGGCCGTCAAGAAGGCGACGGCCGGCTGGACGTACTCGGTCGTGTCGATCGGATATCCGGGCGCGGTCCTTCACGGCAAACCGGTCAGCGAGCCGCACCATCTGGCCAGCGGCTGGGTCGGTTTCAATTTCAAGAAAGCCTTCGGCCGCCCCGTGCGGATCATCAACGATGCGGCGATGCAGGCGCTCGGCAGCTATCGCGGCGGCCGCATGCTCTTCCTCGGGCTCGGCACCGGCCTCGGCACCGCGCTCATTGTCGACGGCGCGCTCGAGCCGATGGAGCTGGCTCATCTGCCCTATAAGAAGGGCCGAACTTACGAAGACTACGTAGGACAGACGGGGCTGAAGCGGCTGGGCCGGAAGAAATGGGAGCGGCACGTGGCGGCAGTGGTCGACCTGCTCGCGACGGCGCTCGAAGCCGACGACGTCGTGCTCGGCGGCGGCAACGTGAAGCTGTTGCGCACGCTGCCGGTGGGCACGCGGCGCGGCGACAATCGTCACGCGTTCGCCGGCGGGTATCGGTTGTGGAATCAGCACACGGTGCAGCGGCACGATTATTGACCCTGGGTCAATAAGGGTGTGATACTGAGGGATGGCGCATGCGTCGATCGGCCGCACTATGGATCGCCGCTGGGCACGTCGTCCCGACGAACGTCCCCGCGCCTTGATGGCCTCCGCCATGAAGCTCCTCACCCGCCACGGGTATCGCCGCATCCGTGTCGAAGACGTCGCCGAAGATGCAGGCGTCTCCAAGGCGACGGTGTATCACTACTTCGCGAGCAAGGACGATCTGCTCACGCAGACGGTGGCCAACTGCATCGCCGAGAAGCACACCGCCATCGGCCGCCGGCTCGCGCTCGCGGGAGGCACGGCGTCCGATCGACTGCGGTTGTTCCTCCGCCAATTCTGGCTCGTCTCGCTGACCTCGAACTCCGGCCTCTGGCAGCGCCTGCTCGTCAGCGAGATTGTCACGGAAGCGCCGGACGTCTTCGCCGCCTGGGCCCGCGGCCTCGTGCAGCGATGGGGGCTCGTCGAGCAGCTGATCAAAGAAGGTCAGCGCACGGGCGAGTTCCGCCGCGACGCGGACGCCGCCGTGGCCGCGCGGCTGATCGTGTCGGCGCTCTCCTACCAGGCTCTCTTTCACGTCCACTTCGGCGTGCGCCGCTTCGCGGCGTGCGACACCGACCGGCTGTTCAAGTCGGCCGTCGAACAATTGCTGCACGGACTTCGGCCGGTGCCGAACCGAACGAGGCGACGGTAATCGCATGTCATATTTTCGTGTCAGTCTTCGTACCGTTCCGCTGCTCGTCGTGGTCGCTCTCCTCCCGGCGTGCAAGGCCAGCAAGGCGGCGTCCGCTCCACCGGCGCCGCCGCAAGTCCGCGTGGTCACCGTCGCGCCCGAGCGCGTGTCGCTCGACAGCGAATGGATCGCCACGCTCGATGGACTGGTCAATGCGCAGATCCGCCCGCAGGTCTCCGGGTACCTGATCAAGCGCGACTACGAGGAAGGCGCGGTCGTCAGCAAGGGACAAGTGCTCTTCGAGATCGATCCGCGGCCGCTCCAGGCCGCTCTCACCCAGGCAGAGGCGCAGCTCGGCGAAGCGCAGGCGCAACTGGGCAAGACCAAGCGCGACCTCGAGCGCGATCGGCCGCTGGCCGAGCAGCGCGCGATTGCGCAGAGTCAGCTCGACAACGACGTCCAGGCCAATCTCGCCGCGCAGGCGGCGGTGAATTCGGCGACGGCCGCGGTTGAAACCGCGCAGCTCAATGTCGGATTCACGAAGGTGACCTCGCTCATCGGCGGTGTCGCGGCAATTGCCACCGCGCAAATCGGCGATCTCGTCGGCCCATCGACGCTTCTGACGACGGTGTCGCAGATCGATCCGATCAAGGCGTACTTTCCGCTGAGCGAACAGGAATATCTGCAGATGGCGGCGCGGATCAACACGCGCGGCGGGGCGAAGACGCCGTGGCAGGGAGGCGCAGCGCTGACGTTGATCCTCGCCGACGGCAGCCAGTACCCGCGACCGGGCTCGTTTCTCGCGGCCGATCGCCAGATCGACGCGAAGACCGGAACCATTCGGATCAGCGCGACGTTTCCAAATCCGGATCGCACGCTGCGCCCCGGGCAGTACGGCCGGGTGCGCGCCGAAACGAAAGTGCGTGAAGGTGTGCTCCTGGTGCCGCAGCGGGCCGTCGCCGAGCTGCAGGGCTCGTTTCAAGTGCACGTGGTGGGCACGGACAACACCGTGAGCACGCGCACCGTCAAAGTGGGCGAACGCGTTGGCAACCGCTGGATCGTCGAGCAGGGGCTCGAGCCGGGCGTGCGCGTGATCGTCGAAGGCGCAGCGACGCGCGACGGCACGGTCGTGAACGCGCAGCCGTTCACGGCGTCCACCGAGGCGGGCACCGCGCCCACCGGGGTGCGGTGACCGGTGTCCAAGTTTTTCATCGGCCGCCCCATCGTCGCCATCGTCATTGCCATTGTCACCGTGCTCGCCGGGCTCGTGGCGATGCAGGCGCTGCCGATCGCGCAGTTTCCGGAAATCATCCCGCCGCAGATCAGCGTCACCGCCAACTACACCGGCGCCGACGCGCTGACGATCGAGCAGTCGGTCGCCACGCCGCTCGAGCAGCAGATGAACGGCGTCGACAACATGCTCTACATGCAGTCGACGAACGCGAACGACGGCACGATGCAGCTCACCGTGACGTTCGACGTGGCCACCGATCCGAACATCGATCAGGTGAACGTCCAGAACCGGGTGGCGCAGGCGCAGCCGAACCTGCCGCCCGACGTCAACACGTTCGGCCTGACGATGCGGAAGGCGACCGGCTTCCCGATGATGATCGTGTCGTTGTCGTCGCCAAAGGACACGTACGACGCGCTGTTCCTCGCCAACTACGCGAACATCAACATCATCGACGCACTCTACCGTGTGCCCGGCGTCGGCGACGTGCGCATCTTCGGCGCCGGCGACTACGCGATGCGCATCTGGGTGAAGCCGGATCGGCTCGCGACGCTCGGCCTGACCGTCCCCGATCTCGTCCGCGCCGTCCAGGCCCAGAGCACCGTGAACCCGTCCGGCCAGATCGGCGGGCAGCCATCGCCGCCCGGCCAGGAGATGACGTACACCGTCAGGGCGCAGGGGCGCCTGCAGACGGCCGAGGAGTTCGCTCAGATCGCCGTCCGATCGAACCCGGACGGATCCGTCGTTCGGCTCGCGGACGTCGCACGCGTCGAGCTCGGCGCGCTCAACTACCAGCAGATCGGCCGCGTCAACGGGCAGCCCGGCGTCGGCATCGGCGTGTTCCAGATGCCCGGGTCGAATGCGCTCGCCGTCGCGGACGCGGTCAAGCAGGTGATGACCGATCTGAGTCAGCGCTTCCCGCCCGACCTTCAATACCGCTATACGATCGACACCACGCTGCCGGTCTCTGAAGGGATTCGAGAGATCCTGATCACGCTCGGCATCGCGATCGTGCTCGTCGTCTTCGTCGTCTATCTCTTCCTCCAGAACTGGCGCGCGACGCTGATTCCGATGATCGCGGTTCCGGTGTCGCTCATTGGCACGTTCGCGATCTTTCCGCTGCTCGGCTTCTCGATCAACACACTGTCGCTCTTCGGCCTCGTCCTCGCCATCGGCCTCGTGGTCGACGATGCGATCGTCGTCGTCGAAGCGGTCGAGCACCATATCGAAGAAGGCATGACGCCGCGGAGCGCCTCGCTGAGGGCGATGGAAGAAGTCTCCGGCCCCGTCGTCAGCATCGCGCTGATTCTCGCGTCGGTGTTCATTCCGGTCGGGTTCATGAGCGGGATTCAGGGGCGGCTGAACAAGCAGTTCGCGATCACGATTGCAATCTCGGTGATGATCTCGGCGTTCAACGCGCTGACGCTGTCGCCGGCGCTGTCGGCGATGCTGCTCAGGCCCCGCAAACGCACCGTCGGCTGGCTCGGGCGGTTCTTCGCCCGATTCAACCGTTGGTTCGAGACGGCAACGCGGGGATATGTTGCTGTCAGCCACGGCCTCGTGCGGAAGTCCCTGCTCGGCATCGCGATCCTGGCCGCGTTCACCGTGGCGGCGGTGATGCTCGGGCGACGGCTGCCCACGAGCTTCGTGCCGGAAGAAGACTACGGATACTTTCTGCTGAACGTGCAGCTGCCACCGGCGGCGTCGCTCGATCGGACCGATGCGGTCTGCCGCAAAATCGACCAGCTGCTCGCGCACACCGACGGCATCGCGAACTACAACACCATCGCCGGCTTCAGCCTGCTCTCGCGCGTCACCGCGAGCAACTACGGCTTCTACTTCATCGGGCTCAAGCCGTGGGACGAACGCACGAGCGTCGAGCTCGAAGCGCGGCAGATTGTGAATCGCATCAACGTGGAGCTGCGCCGATCCGTGCCTGAGGCCACGGCGTTCGCGGTGATGCCGCCGTCCATTCCCGGGCTCGGCACGCAGGGCGGCTTTTCATTCTGGCTGCAGGATCGCAGCGGCGCGAGCCTCGAGTTCCTCGGCGAGAACGTTCAGAAGTTCATCGAGGCGGCCCGCAAGCGTCCGGAGCTGGCCGGCGTGACGTCGCAGTACACCGCGGCAGTGCCGCAGCTGTTCGCCGACGTCGATCGCGACAAGGTGCTGAAACAGGGCGTGGCGCTCGGCGACGTGTATCAGACGATGCAGGCGTTCCTTGGTGGGTTGTTCGTCAACCAGTTCAACCGCTTCGGCCGGCAGTGGCGCGTATTCCTCCAGGCGGAGGGCTCCGAGCGCATGAGCCCGTCGGCGATCTCACAGTTCTACGTGCGCAACAACGACGGATCGATGGTGCCACTCTCGACGGTCGAGACGACCAAGCCGCTGTTCGGCCCACAGTACACGAACCGTTTCAACGTGTACCGCGCGGCGCTCATCACCGGTGCGCCAGCGCCCGGCTTCAGCTCCGGACAGGCGCTCGGCGTCCTCGAGCAGGTGGCGCGCGACACGCTGCCGCGCGAAATCAGCTACGACTGGTCGGACCTGTCCTACCAGGAAAAGAAGGCAGGCAGCTCCGGCCCGTTGTTCGCGCTGTCGATCGCGTTCGTGTTCCTGATTCTCGCGGCCCTGTACGAGAGTTGGTCGCTTCCCTTCTCGGTGCTGTTGTCGGTGCCGATCGCGGTGTTCGGCGCCTTCCTCGGTCTGTTCATGCGCCACTTCGATTTCGACGTCTATGCGCAGGTCGGCGTGATCATGCTCATCGGATTGGCAGCAAAGAATGCGATTCTGATTGTGGAGTTCGCGAAAGCGGGGCTGGAAGGCGGCAAGGATCTCGTGGATGCCGCGCTGGAGGGGGCGCGGCTCAGACTCCGACCGATTCTGATGACGTCGTTCGCGTTCATTCTCGGATGCGTTCCGCTGTGGCTGGCGAGCGGATCCGGCGGCGCCTCGCGGCGCATCCTCGGCACGGTCGTCGTCACCGGCATGTTGGCGGCGACGCTCATCGCAATCTTCATCATCCCCGTGCTGTTCGTGCTCGTCGAACGGCTGTCGACGCGACGAGCGCCCGCACACGGCGAATCGGGCGATCTTGTCCCGGACGAAGGATTGCCCTCGTGAAGTCCTGCGCTACGACGGTCCTCACAAGCGCCGCGTTGACACTCCTCTCTTCACTCTGGGTCGCCGGCTGCATGGTCGGGCCGAATTACAAGCGGCCGCCAGTGGACGCGCCGGACGCGTTCCGAGGGCAGGCGGCTCCCCCGCCGGCGCCGGCCCCGTCGCTTGGCGACGAAACGTGGTCGCAGGTGTTCGAGGACGAAGCGCTCCAGCAGCTGATTCGCACCGCACTGACGCAGAACGACGACGTCCGGCTCGCGGCGGCGAGAATTCTCGAGGCACAGGCGCAGCTCGGCGTCACGCGCGCGGATCAATTTCCCACGGTCTCGGGCGGCGTCAACGTGCTCGGCGAACGGCCGGCCGTGGCGCTGGGATTCCCGTCGACCAATATCGGCGCGATCGAAGTGCAGGCGTCGGCGTCGTGGGATCTCGATTTCTGGGGCAAGTACCGCCGCGCGACGGAAGCGGCGCGCGCGCAGCTCGTCGCAAGCGAGTGGGGTCGCCGCGCGGTCGTCACGACGATGGTGAGCCAGTTGTCGACCGCGTACTTCGGACTGCGTGCGCTCGATCTGGAGCTGGACATCTCGCGGCGGACGCTCGCTTCGCGCCAGGAGTCCCTGCAGCTGACACAAGCCCGTGAACGAGGGGGCGCCACGTCACTCGTGGATGTGCGGCAGGCTGAACAGCTCGTTTACAGCGCCAGGGGCGAAATTGTGACGCTCGAGCGCGAAATCGAGCAGCAGGAGAATTTCATCAACGTGCTGATCGGCCAGAATCCGGGGCCGATCGCGCGCGGCCGCGCGCTGACCGACCAGCCGCACGCGCCTGACGTGCCGGCCGGATTGCCGTCCGCGCTGATCGAGCGGCGCCCGGACATTCAGGAGGCCGAGCAGCAGCTCGTGGCCGCAAACGCGCAGATCGGCGTGGCGAAGGCTGCGTACTTTCCCCAGATTCCGCTCACCGGTTCCGGCGGATTCGAGAGCACGGCGCTGACGGCGCTGTTCACGGCCACCAACGTCGTCTGGTCGGCGAGCGCCGCGGCGACGCAGCCGATCTTCACCGCCGGGCGAACGCGATCGCAGGTGGCGGTGAGCGAGGCACGGCGCGCGGAAGCGACGATCGGGTATCAGCAGACGATCCGCCGTGCGTTCCAGGAGGTGTCGAGCGCGCTCGTCGGCTACCGCAAGCTCCGTGAGTTCCGCGAGCAGCAGGCCCTGCTGCTCGACGCCGCTCAGGATGCGCGCCGGCTCGCCGAAATCCGCTACGAGGGCGGCGCAACCAGTTATCTCGAGCTCCTCGACGCCGACACGCGCCTGTTCGATGCGCAGCTCGGACTCGCTCAGGCCCAGTTGGGCGAAGTATCTGCCCTCGTCGAGATCTATCGCGCGCTCGGCGGCGGATGGCAGATGTGATCCGGCCGAATCCGCGGCACGAGCCGCCGGAGCTCACGCCGACGTCCGCCGCGGCTGATCGATCGAGCGGAACCGTCGCGTTCATGCTGCGGGCGCTGCGGTACCGGAACTATCGCCTCTTCTTCGGCGGTCAGGTCGTCTCGCTGGCCGGCACCTGGATCACGACGACCGCCACCAGCTGGCTGGTCTACCGGCTGACCGGATCGGCGGTGCTCCTCGGGGTCGTCGGGTTCGCCGGTCAGTTTCCCGCGTTCCTGATGGGCCCGTTCGCCGGCATTGTCGTCGACCGCTGGAACCGGCACCGGCTGCTCGTCGTCACGCAGACGATGTCGATGCTGCAGTCGTTCGCGCTCGCCGTCCTGACCCTCAGTGGACACATCACCGTCGAAGCCATCGTTCTCTTGAGCGTGGTCCAGGGCATCGTCAACGCCTTCGACATGCCTGGACGGCAGGCCTTTCTCATCGCGATGATCGACAACAAGGAAGACCTCGGCAACGCCATCGCGCTGAACTCGTCGATGGTCAACGCCGCGCGGCTCGTCGGTCCGACCATCGCGGGCATCGTGATCGCCGTCGCCAGCGAAGGATGGTGCTTCCTCATCGACGGCGTCAGTTACATCGCGGTCATCGCCGCACTGCTTCGAATGCGGATCCCTGCCGCGGCGAGTGCGACGGCGCCCCGCCGCAACGCGTGGCAGCAGTTCAACGAGGGGTGGCGATACGCCCTGGGGTTTCGGCCGATCCGCTCCATCATTCTGCTGCTCGCGCTCGTCAGCCTCGTCGGCGTGCCCTACTCCGTGCTGATGCCGGTGTTCGCGACGGCGGTGTTCCACGGCGGTCCGAATACGCTCGGCTTCCTGATGACGGCGTCGGGGTGCGGCGCGCTCGCCGGCGCGCTGTGGCTCGCGCAGCGCAAGTCGGTGATTGGCCTGGGTCGCATCATCTCGATCACGGCCGCATTGTTTGGCGCAGGGCTCATTGCGTTCTCGTTCTCGTCTCTTTTGTGGATCGCGATCCCATCATTGGTCGTGGCGGGCTTCGGCTTCATGGTCCAGATGGCGTCGAGCAACACGGTCATCCAGACGATTGTGGACGACGAAAAGCGTGGGCGCGTCATGAGCTTCTACATGATGGCGTTTCTCGGGACCGCGCCGTTTGGCAGCCTCATCGCGGGTTGGATGTCGTCGCGGATCGGTGCGGCGCAAACGCTGCGGCTGGGCGGCCTCTGTTGCGCAGCCGGAGCGGTCTGGTTTTCGACCGAGCTGCCCGCCATCCGCATGGCCGTTCGGCCCATTTACATCAGGATGGGGATTCTGCCGGAGGTCGCGGCCGGCCTGGCCGACGCGGCCGTGTCGTCGGTGCCGCCCGAGATCCAGTGAGGCGCACTTAATACACGGGGTGTCGCCAGTAACTGCATGTACACCACACGGTCATCCCGTGTCAGCCTCAGCGGCCAAAAGCAGGAGCAAGACGGCACACTGATTGCTCCCCTACCCCAGCGGCAGTACCCGTGCACCTGGACATCCTGCTTCCGACGCTCAACCGCAGTGCGCAGCTCCGCCGGGCGGCGACCAGTGTGCTGTCCGCCAGACGCTCACCCACGATGTCGGCCGACCTCCACATTCTGGACAACAACTCGACCGACGACACCAAGAGCATTGCGGCGCAGCTGATCGCGGAGTGGGGCCCGCGCGTTCATTACGTCCTCGCGGAGCAGCCTGGAAAATCGTCCGCGCTCAACGCCGGCATCGCGGCGTCGCGCGGCGATCTCGTCGGCTTCATCGACGATGACGAAGAGATCGGCGACCGCTGGCTCGATCTCGTGGCCGACGCGTTCAGCCATTCTGAAGTGGACTTCATCGGCGGACGGTACATCCCGGTCTGGCCGAGCAAGCCGCCGGACTGGCTGCCGCCGCGGCACACGGCGGCGGTCGGCCTCGTGGACGGCGGCGCCGAGCCCAAGGTGTTCGGCGCCACGTATCACGGCGTCCTCGTGGGCGGCAATGCCGTGATTCGCCGGCGCACGCTCGAGCGTGTTGGAGGCTTCCGGGCAGCGCTCGGTCCGCGCGTCTCCAAACGCCTGCTCTCGTGCGAAGACGAAGATTTGTATCTGCGTCTGCTCGACCTGGGGGCGACCGGTTGGTACCTGCCGGAGCTGGTCGTGCACCACCACGTCCTGCCCGAGCGGCTCACGAAGACGTATCACCGGCGGTGGTGTTTCTGGCGCGGCGTCTCGAAAGCCATCCTCCACCGGCACCGGCCCGCAGACGTGCGCATGCTCGCCGGCGTGCCGCGCTATATGTTTGGCGATCTCTTGCGCGCGAGTGGCCGGCTTGTGCGTCCAGGCAGCCGCGCCGAGCGATTCGACGCGGAGCTCACGGCCTGGGACCTCGCTGGTTTTCTGTACGGTCAGCTTTTTTATCGGCCCGACGATCAATCAGCCCGCAACGAAGGCGGAGTGGGGACAGCACATCCCGAGGGCTCGACGCACGCACTATGGCAGTGAACGCGTTCGGATTCGCGGCGCACGGGCACGAGCACGCCCGGCCGGTTCGCATCATCCGCCCGCCCACCTGGCGCAACCTGTACGGGCTGGACGCGATCGCGCGCCTGCTGGAGTACCGCGATCTGCTGCTGACGTTGTCCGCGCACCGGCTCAGCGTGCGCTACAAACAATCGGCGCTCGGTAGCGTCTGGGCACTCCTGCAGCCGCTCGCGATGATGCTCGTGTTCACCGCCGTGTTCTCGCGGCTGGCGCGGATGCCGAGCGAGGCGGCGCCGTACGCGCTCTTCGCGTACGCCGGTCTGCTGCCATGGACGCTGTTCGCTTCGTCGGTGAGCAGCGGCACGACGAGCCTGGTCGCGAACGCACCGCTCGTCACCAAGGTGTCGTTCCCGCGCGAGATCCTGCCCGCGACGTACGTCGTGGCCGCGCTCGCGGATCTCGTGATCGCGTCGGTGGCGCTCGTCGGCATGCTGGTGTTCTACGCCGTGCCCGTGACGATGCACGCCCTGTGGGTCGTGCCGATTGTGGCGCTGCTTGGAACCTTTTCGCTCGCGTGCGGAATGCTGCTCGGCGCCGTGCAGGTGCGCATCCGTGACGTGGGCATCGCGCTGACGGTCGCGTTGCAGCTGTGGATGTTCGCCTCGCCGGTTCTGTACCCTCTGAGCGCGGTTCCCCGCCACGTTCGATGGTGGTACATCCTGAACCCGATGGCCGGTTTCGTCGACGGCTTCCGCCGCGCAGTGCTCGGTCAACCTCTGGATGTCGAGGCGCTCGTGATTGCGGCAGCAATCACCGCGGCGCTGATTCCAGTGGCGTTCGTCGTGTTCAAGCAGCTCGATGCCACGGTGGCCGATGTCGTCTAACACAAGCGGCGCGGTAGACCTGCGTCTCAGGCAGGTCGGGAAACGCTACCGCCTTCCCGTTCCAGATGCGCCGGGCCGGCCGCGGTGGGGCCGGCGGCGCGCGCGTGATTTCTGGGCGCTCCGCGACGTGAGCTTCGAGGTGCAACCGGGAGAGACGCTTGGAATCGTCGGCCCGAACGGTGCTGGGAAGAGCACCTTGTTCAAGCTCCTGGCCGGCATCACCGCGCCAACGACGGGCGAGATTCAGGTGCGCGGGCGGCTTGCGGCGATGATCGAAGTGGGATCGGGCTTCCACCCGGAGCTCACCGGCCGCGAGAACGTGTATTTGAGCGGCGCCATCCTCGGGATGCGACGCGCCGAGATCACCGCGAAGCTTCCGCAGATTGTCGAGTTCGCCGGCATCGGCGAGTTCATCGACACGCCGACGAAATGGTACTCGTCGGGGATGTACGTCCGCCTGGGATTTGCCGTCAGCGCGCATGTCGATCCCGACATCCTGCTGGTGGACGAAGTGCTGGCGGTCGGCGACGAAGCGTATCAGGAGCGCTGCTTCGACCGCATCCACACGCTCCGCCAGGCGGGCACGACCATCGTCCTGATCTCCCACGACCTCAGTGCGGTGGAGCGACTGTGCCAGCGCGCATTGCTGCTCCAGTCCGGAGTGATCGTCGACGACGCGCCGCCGTTGGAGATCGTCAGAAAGCACCGGCAGTGGGCGGCCGCGGCAAATACTTCGTCTCTGGAGGACGCCAGCGCCGCGTCAACAGTCGCCATCACGGGCGGCGGATGCGTCGACCTGCTCGGACGCCCGCTCGGCGTGAGCCGCACCGGCGACCCATTGACGCTCCGTCTCGGCTTCGCCGTCGCCGCACCCGTTGACGGCGTCGCCTTCGAGGTGTTCTTCACGACGCAGGGCGGGCGGGTGCTGCACTGTCAGCAGACGACCGCCATCGACGGCTTGATCGGACTCGACGTCGGAGCAGGCGACATCGAGTTTTCGTGCGACGAGCTCGGGCTGCAGCCCGGCGTGTACACCATCACCGCGGTAGCGTCGCAGACCGACGGCACGGTGCTCGCCAGCCACACGTTCGCGTCGAGGCTTGTCGTCGAGCCGGGAAAGATGGTGCGCGGCTACTTCTACATGCCGCACCGCTGGAAGCTGCGGCATCACGATGCGGTCTACGGCAATGCCGCGAGGCGGATCCTGCGATGACGCCTGTCGTCTCCGTCGTGATCTGCACCTTCAACCGGGCCGCCGCGCTGCGGCAGGCGCTGGCATGCCTTCGCGAGCAGACCGCATCGCCTGACGCTTACGAAGTGATCGTCGTCGACAACAACTCGAGCGATGACACGCCAACCGTGATCGCGCAGGCCGCGCAGCTCGCGCCGGTGAGATGCGCGCGCGAGCCGATCCAGGGGCTGTCGTTCGCGCGGAACCACGGCATCAGGATCAGCCGCGGCGAGCTCGTCGCATTCACAGATGATGACGTTTGCGTGGCGGCGGATTGGATTGAAGCGATCTGCCGCGTGGCCGCAGAGCGAAACGACGTCGCGTGGTTCGGGGGACGCGTGCTTCCCGTGTGGCCGGCGGCGCCGCCTGCGTGGCTTGGGCCCGCGTTCTGGCCGCCGCTTGCGCTGCTCGACTTTGGGCCTTCCCGGATTGAGTTGGGCCGCGTGGAAGCACGCTCGGCGATCGGCGCCAACCTGATCGTCCGGCGCCGGGCGTTCGAGACGGTCGGGCTCTTCAATCCCGATGTCCAGCGAGTGGCGGACAGCATCGGGTCGACCGAAGATCACGAGCTGCAAATCAGGATCGTGCGACACGGGCTGCGTGGCCTCTACGAGCCGCACTTGACCGTGCACAGTCCCGTCGATTGCGAGCGGATGACCCGCAAGTACCATCGGCAATGGCACGCCGGCCACGGCCGGTTCTTCGCGGTGATGCGCGACCCGGCGTTCGAGCAATCGTCGCGCGGTCGGATCCTGGATGTGCCCGCCCACGTCTACCGATCGCTCGCAGACGCGGCGTTCCACTGGATCGCGGCGTTGCTGACGTTGAACAACCCGGAGGCGTTTCGCCACGAGCTGCACGCGCGATTCCTGGCAGGCTACGTGCGCGAGCGGATCCGCGAGCGCATCGCGTCGATGCGAGCCGCTCACGGCCGGCGGGTGCCGGCATGAGCGCACGACCGCTGACGTCGATCGTGATTCCCTGCTTCAATCACGCGCGCTTTCTGCCTGAAGCGATCGAAAGCGCGCTCGCGCAGGCCGGCGCGCCGATCGAGGTCATCGTCGTCAACGACGGATCGACCGACGCCACCAGCGCCGTCGCGCAGCGCTATCCCACGGTGCGGCTCGTCGAGCAGCCGAACCGCGGATTGTCGGCCGCGCGCAATGCCGGGCTGGCCGACGCGGAGGGCACATACGTCGTGTTCCTCGACGCAGACGATCGTCTGCTGCCAGGAGCTGTCGGTGTCGCTCTTGCGCATGCCGAGCGCGATGGGAGCGTGGCGCTGGTTGCCGGACGATGCCAATCGATTGCGGAAGATGGTGCGCCGCTGCCGAGCGCCGCCCCACTGCCGGCCGCCGCCGGTCCCTACCGGGCGCTGCTCGCGGCGAACTTCATCTGGACCCCCGGCGCCGCGTTGTGCCGGCGCACCGCGGTCGTGGCAGCCGGCGGTTTCGATATCACCGTGTCGGCGTCGGCCGACTACGCGCTGTATCTGCGGCTCGCCCGCACACAGCGAGTCGTCTGCCACGACACCGCGGTGGTGGAGTATCGACAGCACGGGAACAACATGTCGCGCGATCCCGTGCTGATGCTGAAGACGACGCTTCGGGTCCTCGACATGGAACGGCAGCACGTGCCGCCAGGTCTGGAAGACGCGTTTGCGGCCGGCCGCCTCGGCTGGCGCGAGTTTTACGGCGACCAGATGGTGCAGGATCTGCGCGTCGCCATCCGACACGACCCGCGCGCTGCGACGATCGCGCGATGCGTGTGGGCGTTGGCGCGCTATTACCCCGGCGGCGCCGCGCGCCATCTGGGCCGCGCGTTCGCCCGAATCGCCCGCGGCGTGCCGCGCGGCGAGGTCGAGCCCGGCCGCTTTCGCGATACGGCGGCGTCAGGCCGGCCGGGCGATGCCGGCAGCTGACACCGCTGCACCGATCGCCGCCGCCTGTGCTTCACCGGGCAAGCGGTGATCGAACGGCGCCAACGTCGCCCGGGCGATGATGGTCTGCGCAAACGGTTCGTTCTCCCGCTGCTCGATCGCGAACCCCGCCGTCTCGAGCAGCGAGACGAGGCAGCTCGGCGTCAGCCCCCAGAACCAGTTGCCGTATCCCTCTTCGCCCGAGAACGCGTTCGAGATGCCCGCCTGATGCTCGACGCCGAGCGACGTGAGATTCCAGAGCCGCCGCGCGCCGGACGGCAGCATCGGAAAGTACACCGCCGCGTTCGGAAGACCGTCGACTTCCGGAATCGTGGACGTGCGAAGCACGAGCGTCTCGCGGCAGATCCGGCGCAACGCGACCAGGACGTCGAACGGACTCGGATGGTGATACAGCACGCCCGCGCAGAAGACGACATCCACCTGACCAATTCGCGCGAGCGTTTCCGGACTCGTGCAGTCGCCGAGGATGAACTCCACGCGTGACTGCTGCGCGCGGTGCGTGGCCTGAAATTCCGGCGTCGGACCGAACACATCCACCGCCTTGACGAGGGTCGCACCCGCCTGTTCAGCCGCGAAGGCGTGCGCGCCGTTGACGCCCCACATGCACCCGATATCCGCGAAGCTGTGGCCGGGCGCGAGGCGACGAATGTGATCGAACAGGTGTTGATACTCGCCGGGCGGCCTGCCTCGGCTCGATTGCCAGAGCCGCCACAGATAGTTGAGGCGCGCGCGCTTGAGCAGCCGCACCTTCCAGTCATAGCGCATACGAACGAGCCTCCGGACTCTTACTTGCCGGCGGGGCAACATCCGCGTGCATCGTCCTGTTGGCGGGTGGAATGTACGGCCGGCAACGGCCCGAGCGCGCGACCCGCCGGCACGATCGCCAAAGCGCAAACGGGCCGGCGAGCGTCCCTGCCACTTCGAGCGCGACCAGCCTCAGCGGATACTCGTCCCCGTCTTTGAGCCGCGCGCGAACGCGCGAGAGGTACACGGCCGGCAGCTGCACGAAAAACCGCGCGAGCGCACGAAGATCTCGGTCGCGAAACAGCGTTCGCAGCTGATACGCCACGTGCCCCTTGGCGTACGAGTAAATCTGCCGCCGCAGTGCCGGCATGTCGGTGCGGTGATAGTGCCAGACGAAGGCGCTCGGTTCGTACACGATCGCATACCCGGCACGCAGCACCTTGTAGAAGACGTACGTGTCCTCGCTGCAGCCGGTGGGCGTGCCCGCGCCGAGCGCTTCGTCCATCAGGCCGATTTCGGGATCTGCGAAGATGGCACCACGGAACGCCGCGTTCGCCGTCGCACCCAGCTGCCAGGTTGGAACCGCGCCGCGGAACGACCAGAACCAGTGATGATCGACGCGCAGTCTCTCCACGCCGCGGCCGAGCCCGCCATAGGCTTCGAACAGACGCTGCGCCGCCGCCGACAACTCGGCGGGCACGATGTTGCCGGTCACCACCATGACGGTGGGATCCTCGAACGGCCGAATCAGCTTCTCCACCCAGTCGTCCGGCGCTGCCACATCATCGTCGGTCGCAACGATGATGTCGCCCGTTGACTCCGCGATGCCTGCGTTCCGCGCGTACGACAATCCCTGGCGAGGCTCTGATACAAGGCGCACCTCGGGAAATTCCGCCGCCACTGGCGGAGTGACACCCGAGGCCGGGTGGTTGTCGACGACGACGATTTCGATGCGGTGAGGCGATCGTTGAGCGACAAGCGACCGCAGGCACCGACGCAGATCGGCAGGGCGATCGTATGTGGCGACGACGATCGATACGCTGACAGGCGCCGAAGTGCGTGGGCCTGAGGGCAACACAGGAAGAGCGAGCCGCGCATCGGAGTCCAGGGTCTGCAGCACGCGTTCCGCGCCCAGTTGGTCGACGATCTCGTCGACGAGTCGATCGGCGCTCACGTCGCGGTGACGGGTGGCGAGGTCGATCGTTCCGAGCAAGCGATCGCCGCGCGTGACGCGCATCCGCACCGACTCGGACGCCGACACGCCGGCGAGCGGCCCGACGGCGCGAGCCAGATCCACAATGACCTCCGGGATGCCAGCGGCGGGCGCATCACCGTGAGAGTCCGAAGGCGGCTCGACGCCGCGTCTCTGAACGGCCAGCGGCGCGTTGTCACCGGCGGCGCGGCGAGCGCGAAAATACCGCGTCAGCCCTGCGAATGAGCCACTGAGCTCCGCCACGATCAAGTCGCGCGGAAATTTTCCCGGCTTCAGGAACGACGTGAGGAGACGCCGGATATTCCAGTACCAGAACCACCAGCCCCCGAGCCAGATCAGATCGCGCCGCTCGGAAGGAAACGCGAGCGCGTTACGCACGAGGTACGAATAAAAGCCGATGCCGTTGTTCGCGATCTGCCGGCGCAGCTCCGCGTCGGAGCGCCTGTGCCGGTGCCAGACGATCGCGGACGGCTCGTAGCGCAATGTGTGGCCGGCTTGAAGGACGCGGAAGAACATGTCCAAATCGCCGCCACCGTTGGTGACCGTTCCGACATCAAGGGCTGGATCGAAGAGGCCGATCTGCGTGAAGAGCGCGCGCCGGAACGCCATGTTCGCCCCGGTGCCGAACTTGCCGGTGCCGCCGTGCAGCTGAGCGGCCCGTTCGCCGGCGCGACGATCGACATGATAGAAACGCCGAGTGAGTCCCCTGCCGAAGCCGCCGTACCGTTCGAACAGGGCCTGGGCCGGTGTCTCGAGCTCCAGCGGCATCACGAGGCCGGTGATCGCCTGAACCTGAGGGTCGTCCGCGAACGACTTCTGCAACGCGGCGATCCATAAAGGGTCCACCACGACGTCATCGTCCGTGAACGCGACGATGTCGCCGCGTGATTCGGCAATGGCGCGATTCCGTGCACGGTCGAGGCCGGGCTGCGGCTCGAGCACGTATCGGGCGGTCTTGTGTTGAGCGACCACTTCTCGCGTGGTGTCGTCCTGCGAGCAGTTGTCGACGACGATCACTTCGTCTGGCGGCGGCGACAGCGCGTCGACCGCGTCGAGGCAGCGCGCGAGGTCTGCCGCGCGATCCCGCGTGCAGATTGCCACGGTCACGGAAGGCAGCGGCCGGTCAACTGTGCGAACGGCATTCACCGACAGCTGGCGGGCAATCGCCTCGCGCAGCGTATCAACCGCTCGACGGCGCAGACGACCGCCATCGCAGACATCGTCTGTCACCGACGCCGTCACGTAGCCGATCGGAACGCCGCCGAGGCGCGCGAGCGCAAGGACAGCCTGGTATCCCGGCGCCGCGATGTCGGTTATCGGTTGGGTTAGCTCGACGGAGACGATGCGCGTGCGCTGGAATCCGGGAACCCGCGGAGAGCTCATACGGTCGAGCGATAAACACGCTACGTGCCAAGTCCGATTTGCAGGTTCCGGGCACCTCGCTCGACCGCCTCGGCGTCCTGCCCGCGCCAGCGCTCAACTGGACCGCCAGCGCCCGTGCGGCGGCTCTACCAGATTGCAAACGATCCTGCGTTCAGTCCAAACTCTGCAGCAGTTCGCGTCCATCCGCGAGGCTTTCCGTGCGCTACCCAACGCTCCATTTTCTGTCCGGCAAGCTGGCTTCGGGAAAGACCACGCTTGCGCGGCGTCTCGCGAAAGAGAACGACGCGGTGCTCGTGTCCGAGGACATCTGGCTGTCGAGGTTGTTCGCAGGCGAGATCTCGACGTTTGCGGACTACCTTCATCGCGCCGGTCGATTCAGAACTGCCCTTGCTCCACACGTTCGAGTGCTCTTGGACTGCGGAACATCGGTCGTGCTCGATTTTGGTGGCAATGTGCCGCAGGAACGGGCGTGGGTGCGGTCGCTATGCGACCCCAGCCGCGCGCGGCTCGTGTTGCACTACGTGAAGGCGTCTGATGATCTCTGCAAGCGTCAACTCCAGCGCAGAAACCTCGAGCGGCCGGATGGGTCGCAGGCGACGACGGATGAAGAGTTCGAGTCGATCACGAAATATTTCGTGGCGCCGGATCCAGAGGAGGGACTTCGACATCAAGGTCTACGACGCGGATCTTCTGTGGGCCTCGCACCCGCCGATATGAGCGCTATGCGCAGTCGCGTTCTGCCGCTGTCCGCCACGAATCTCGGCACGTTTGTCCGTCCATCAGTCATTCGCTCGAATGACGAGCGTCCGCACGTCTCGCTGCCCCGCTGTCGCGACAAGGCCCAACTTGTCGCACATCGCACGCAGGAAATCTGCCGTCGTCGCGGCCTCAGTATGGACGCTGATTGCAAACGTGTCGTTGAGGTTCGTTTCGTCGATGAGGGGCCGATCCAGCCCGTTTTCAATCGTCTCGCACAGCTCCCTGATCGTGAGCGAGGCGTCAATGCCACCAATCCACCCGTCCGGTCCGAGGGGCCAGGAGAGCTGACACCGGAAACGACGCCGCATCTCTTCGAACGCTTCGGACTGCGTCATCTCACCCCACGCCCTCGGCATATCCAGGATTTGCCTCAGTTCGAATGCTTCTGGCATTCGCGGCGGAGCATCCTCCATCCCAGTCTGAGATGGCGCACCAATGGCAATTGATCCCATGCTCCTGGCGCCAATACCGACCGAGCCAAACTCGAACATCGGCTCCTCACGGACCTGGCGGGCATTGATGCCGTTTGGTGCGGTTAACACATACGCGTCTTTCAGCCGTTCCTCGATCGTGATGCGGGCATCGAAGTGTCTTGCGATGCCATCCTGCATCAGATGCATCCGCCCCTCGCGGCTTTCCTCGTGCGGGAGCACCAGAAGGAAGTCGTATCGAGCTTTCGGATCGAGCGATGATGCCCATTCGATTCGCGCGTCGGGCATGTCGTAGAGCTGTGAGACGACACCTTTCAGGGACGCGTTGCGAATCTCGATGAAATCAGATCCAGAACTGCCCGATGGTCCGTCCGTCGCCGGGCGCGTGGCCGGCACGATGCGGAGCTCGCGCGAGGGCGCGAGATTCGGCTTCCGAGGTGGCGGGATGATGCGCATCGGTGGAGCGAATACCGCCGGACCTGAAGGCGCCTGGCCGCGCGCCCGCATCATTTCGCGCAGGTGGCGCGGTCCTGGGCGGATAGTCCTGCCTCCAAGCTGCGGCAGTCCCGCCAGGGCGGCGGCCAACTCGATCTGCGCGAGTAACCTGAGCGCAGGATCGGGAATGCGATCGAGGTGGCGCACCGCCGGGCCGCCTTCGTGTCGGCCTGCTTTGTAGAGGATTTTTTGGAACTCCCATGTCGACGACCAGCATTCCTGCGGTGCATCGTTGAAGTTCTCTGGATCGCTGTCCGATGCGTACAGATCGAGCGCATGAGTGAAGGCGTCCTTGAACTCGCTGCGGATCGCCTCAGACATCGGAATCAGACGTTGGCCCACGTCGATGTCGCTTGGTTGCTCAACCGGCTCATGCGCGATCGGCGGCAGCTCCGCCTGCATCGCCGCATTCATCGACTCCTGTCCGTACGGAAATCGCTCGGCGGCGGCTGACAGTTGCGGATACTCTTCTGCGACTGACGAGGCCAGATCTGGATCGAGGTGCCGGAGCGGACTGAGAATCTCAAACAGGCGCCGCTCGTGCGTCGACGAGAAATGAACCCGCTGCGATCCACTCGCGAAGCTCGCGTTCGTCCGCTGATCCGGCTCGGACTGAATCGATTGCACGAGCTCCTGAACCACGACCTTCGCGTCGTCCGGCGACAGCCGCTTCCAATGGCACGTGAAGAGGTGGATGAAGCGGTGGTGACCGAACGATCCTCCATGGCTCTTCCGCTGGTCGCGCGCTGCGCGAATGGCACCGCGAAACACTTGCAGCCGTGCCTCATCGTCAGAGGAGCGACCGCCCATCGCACTGAAGGCGGCGTCAAACGGGTACGCCTCGCCGGGCACCGGTGCGCTCAGATACGCCACCGCGTCGGCAACATACCCATGGTCGAGCATGTTGAGAAGCATCCGCACCACGACCGACTCCCGATCGACGGACACCTCGCGGAGGAGACGAAACGCTCGCTGAGGAGATACGGCACCCGCAAGGGCTGCGCCTTCGCCGAGAAGGATGCCGCGCTCGTCCTCCGGCAGCGTTGCAGCCAGCGCAAGCCCTCGATCGAGGACGTCAGCAGCTTCGGCGCGGTCGACCGTCGTCAAGACTCGCGCGATATGTAGAAGGGCCGCGGCTTTGACGGCAGGCGCGGATCGCTCGGCCTGCTCACGGGCGTCCAGCAACAGGTTCACTGGCATTCAGGAAGTATAAGCTCGCGCGAGTCTACGTCGACGTCGCGACCGCAACGTCGATCTCGTCGATGCACCTTTGCCCCAGCGAGTAGTCGTCTACGGTGCACCGAGAGGCATTGGCCGAGCGGACCGCGACGCCTTGACAACCCTCCAAGTGAACTTTCTACCGACACTCTTGACACGCGTCACCCGACCCGTTGTTGCACAAGGTAGTGCAGCTGGACGACGCCATCTGAGAAGCGTCGCACGGATCGCAGACTTAGCGGGACATGCCGATGTCGGCGCGCGATCAACGGTATGCCTTCGCCGATGAACACCGGGACGATGCTGATGATGAATTCGTCGATCGCCCTTTCGTCGAGGAAGGAAGCAATGATCTCGCCGCCGCCCATCATCCAGATGTTCTTGCCTTTCCCGTCCCTGAGACGCCGAACGAATGAACCGATGGTCTCGCCGACGAATTCAGCTCCGGCGGGGACCGATGCCGGCGGTGGCCGCCGCGAGAAGACGCAGGTCCGAGTTGTCGTATCGAATTTCGCGCCCATCTGCACGCTGACGTCGTATGTTTTCCGGCCCAACAGCTTCGTGTCGATCGAGCGGGTGAACTTGCCCATGTCGTAGAAGCCCTTAGGCGCCGGACGCGCCGTGAGCCATTCGATATCGCCATCGGGCCGGGCGATGTAGCCGTCCGCACTAGTCGCGAGATTGACGATGATTTTTCGCTTCGTCATCACGGTTCGCCTCGTTGCGCCAGTCCTGGTGAAGTTGTCGAACCACGTTTGAGGCACGATCGAATCGACGACGTGCTCATCGACGGCCTTTCCGAACGGCCACGCCGAAAACGATCCAATATCGAATTCCATGACGTCCGTCTGGGATTTGGGCATGCAACCGACTAACCGCATAGTCGAGCCGGCGTAACTCTCAGACGTCGGTCCTTTACTGTCCAGGCACTCGCTTTGCACTTACCGATGTCATGATGAGACCAACTCTGCTATTGCTCGCTTGCGGACTCCTCGCTCTGCCCTCTTCCGCCGCTGCGCAACGACGCGGTCCGGTGCCCGACGCGGGCATGGCAGGCATCGGCGTCTCGGTCGGCGCTTCGGTGCCAAGCGACCCAAGCTTCAACAATGGGCTCGAGATCGCCGGCAACGTCGAAGGATATCTGACTCCACGGGTGTCGGTGCGCGGGCAGGTCGCGTGGACGTCGTGGGACATCGTCGGCCGCGGCTTCTCCGGGTCGGTGAAGCCGCTCATCATCGACGGCAACGTCGTTTACAACTGGGAGGGCGGCGCCTGGCACCCGTACGTCACAGGTGGCGTCGGGTTGTACCACTACGCGTTCGACATCGACGGCCTGGGCGGCGATCCGCACGACAACAAGGCGGGCGCCGATCTCGGCGGCGGCATTGAAGGATTCCTGACTCGCCACACGACCTTTACCGGCGAAGTGCTGTATCACGCCGTGCAGACGCCGGCGGTCAGCCCGATCTCGACGTTCGAGTCGCGCTTTTGGAGCCTGCGCGCGGGCTTGAAGCACTACTTCTGAAGCGCGGGAGTTCATTCCACGGCGTGGCGGATTTGGTCCGCCATCGTCCGCTGGAACCGATAGGTGTGTTGGTCGCCGACGCCAGGATGTCTCTACCTAACTTGGCGTCGGCCGCCCAGCCTCAGGCAGGACATGCCCTCAGCGCGTCAATCGATACGAGCGCGTTGCCGGAGCACGGCTGCCGCCGCTGGCTCTTGTAAACCATTGGGCGCTGATTGAATCTGGCTGCTCTAAGCACATTATCGTGAGCCAACGCACCAGCCTCTCGGAGGACGCGGCGATTTGGAAGTCAGCCGAAGACGCGATCATCGCCGGTGATGACACAACGCTCGCTCGCCTGGTTCGCGAGCACGAGAAGGTGTTCCGCACCGAGCAGCCGCGATCGTCGTGGTTCGGCGGCCTAACGTCCGACTACAAAGACGGCGACGCGCGCACCATCATCGCGCGCAACCACTTCGTTGAAAGCTGGGAAGAGTTCGCCGAGCTCGTTAGGCTGGTGAAGGACGCGCCCTCTCCTGTCTGGCGTTTCGAACGCGCAGTGGACGCGGTTGTCTCGGGCGACGCGGCGTCGCTCGAGGTCGCGCTGCGAGACCATCCTGAACTGGTTCGCGCGCGCTCTCGACGCACGCATCATTCGATGCTGCTGCATTACGTCGGTGCCAACGGCGTCGAAGGCTGGCGTCAGCGGACGCCGAAGAATTCTGTTCAGATAGCGGAGATTCTACTAACGGCCGGTGCCGAGATTGACGCGACCGCCGACATGTACAACGGCTGCTGCACGACGCTGGGCCTCGTGGCGACGAGCATCCATCCAACAGTCGCCGGAGTACTGCAGGCGCTCATCGATGTGTTGCTCGCACACGGCGCACGGATCGACGCGCTCGGCGGAGGCAATTGGAGCGGGATCGTGAACAGCTGTCTGGCGAACGGGCGCCCCGAGGCCGCCGAGTACCTCGCTGGGCGCGGAGCGGCGCTCGATCTGGAAAGTGCTGGGGGGATCGGACGACTCGATCTTGTGAAGTCGTTCTTCAGCGCGGACGGCAGCCTGAAGCCGCCGGCGACCATCGCGCAGCTCAAGGACGGCTTCACGTGGGCGTGCCAATACGGCCGAACCGACATCGTCGAGTACCTGCTCGATCACGGCGTTGCTGCGAGCGAGGTCCTGGCGCGGCCGCACAAACAAACGGGCTTGCATTGGGCGGCGTACGGCGGACACGTGGACACGGTGAAAGCGCTACTGAGACGGCGTCCGACGCTTGACGTGAAAGACGCGTCGTTCAATGGAACGCCGCTCGGCTGGGCGCTGCATGGGTGGTGGGAACGGCGGGACGATGACCCAGCGCGACGCGAACCCTACTATGACATTGTCGCGCTGCTGGTCGCCGCAGGAGCGCCCGTCGAACCGGCTTGGCTGAGTGAGGACAACGCGAGCGCCGATCCACGCATGGCCGCGACGCTCACCGGCAGGGTCTGACAGCTTTGGATCGGGCCATTGTCCCCCCGGCGGCCTGCAAGGCACATCGGACGACAAGGCGAAGTCGGGATTGGAACGCCTGGCTCGCCAAGGATCTTCGTGATCGTGATTTCGCTCGCGAGTTCCTGCTTGGAGCCATCGAGCAATCTCGCGCATCTGCTGAAACTACCGGCCGGCGAGCGCGCCGAGCTCGCGATGGCGCTCTGGGAAAGCCTCTCCGATGACGAGCGCGATGCGGACTCGAAGTGAGCTCTGAACCCAGGGCAGAGATCGATCGCCGCTGGGCGGAACATCTCGCGAATCCGGGATCGGCCATTCCCTGGGCAGACGTCCGCCGCAAGTTGCGCGACGGGAATTGACCGGCAAGGTCGTCTTTCGGCCCAAGCCGACCAGGAACTTTCATCGGTCTGTCTCGGTCCGCGGCGTCCGTCAACCGTCGTGTTCACCGCCCCTAACGCTTCACGACCGTCACTGCACGTCGTTTTGCCGTCGGGAGGATTTCGAGAAGCTGAGGCACCAGCGGACGCAGGTCGTCGAGGCGATTGCTGCGGGCGGCGAGCACCACCACAGCGATGTCGAATGCCGAAACGTCTTGTTGGTACGACAGGTTGCGATCAGCGGTGACGAAAACGTCGAAGCCGCTCACTGCCAGACCAAGCAGGTCGCCATTGCGCTTGCTGGCCCAACCCATCTCTGGCGCGGTCTTCACGTCGTGGCCGACGAGCTCGCGCTTCAAGCATTTCGGGAGGCAATCGTCAAGCAGGACGCGCACGTGCGAGGAGCGCCTCCTTGGCCTGCTCCAGAGCCGCCACGGCCTGCTCCCGCGTCACCGTCGGGAAATCTTCGAGGAACTCGGACAGTGGCTGCCCTCCCTCGAGGTAATCCAGCAGCGTCGCGAGCGGCACACGGGTGCCGACGAAGACGGGCGTGCCTCCCATGATTTCGGGATCGCTGTGAACAACCGGCTCGCTGTGCTTCATGCGGCTGGACTCCTTGTCGCGGCGACCGCGTCACGCCAGTGTATCGCAGCTTCGATCCCGGCAGTTGCGATTGCCGCGACGAGCGCCACCAGGGACAAACAGGGAACAATCGCCGAGACCTGAGTTCTCCCCCTTCAGCGTGCGAGGGAGACGAGAGAGGGGCCGAGGTTCAGATCTGAACTCCAAGCCGATGTTAGGCGGTTTGTCCGTCGCCAGAGAGCTCAAATGACACTTCATGTTCGGTGCCGACGCTGTCTTTCCAGTCGTACATCCGATGAAAGTGATACCCGGGCTTGTTCTGGGAGTGAAGAGCCATCTCGGCGCAAACACGAGCAAGGTGTAGCCATCCCGCTCTGTTCGCGGACACCCAGATCGCATGACCGTTCAGGTCGAACTGAATGTGCGCGCCTTCCGGTGCGTCCAGATCGATATCGAAATCTCCGAGAGGTGGATCATCTTCGAACTCGTGGACGAAGTGATGTTTCATCTGTTCCTCTAAACCGCTAATCCGCCTAACGCTACATTTCAGCCGCGGCGGCTCATTGTCGCGCCAGTCGCCGACGGTTCCAATTCTTGTTAGCCAACAGCCAGATTGATGCCCTCTCCAAGATCAACGGTTGCCGCGTATTCGAGGTGAAGGACGCGACGGGGTTGATCGTCGCCCGCTTTCGATGACGCATGTACGACCAACGGCCGCATCGCGACGACACTGCCCGCTGATGCGACGCATGCAACCGGCGCGACGTCGCCGGCAAGCCGTTGAATTTCGTTACGGGTTAGCACTCCGCCTGTATGCGTGCCTGGAAGCACCCTCAACGGACCATTGGCCTGAGTGGAATCGTCGAGATGAACTCGGAGGGCGATGATCATCGCGAGAGCCGATGCCGGCGCAATCGCGTGGAGGACTCCGCCCTTGACGGACCACGGTCCCCACGACGACTCCTCGATCCGCTGACCCATCGGAAGCGCTGTGTCTTGGTGCCACGCCACCAGCCAGTTGGACGCCGCCGACTTGTCGAACAAGGTCGCTCGAAATGGAATGGGGTGCGCTCCAATAAACGTCGCGGCGAGATCCACCAAGGCGGGATGCGCGGCCAGCGCTCGCACTTCCGGCACGCCTAGGACATGCCGCATGCCCGCTTTCATCCTGGCCAGGTCGGCTCGGTCGAGAGCCGCGCAGATCTGCGCCATCTCCCGCCGTTCGAAGACCTGCTCGTTGATCGAATAACCCGCGTCAGACTTCAGCATCGATCCAAAGTATTGTGCCGATTCGCTGACGTCCGCGCTTCAGCCGCGGCGCTTCATGGTCGCGCCGAGCGCCGTCGGCGGCAAGCGCTTATTAGGCGTCGAGCGCGAGTCGGTCCAACGATGTTCCCGTTTCGTTCTTCACAGTATGCAATCGAGAAACGTCCTTTCAGCTCATCTTCCAGCGGTTCCAACAATCCCGAGAACGCATAGCCGTCACCGATCTGACCATCGAAACTCTCGATCCGTGTGCTCAGTCGCAAACGACTGGCCCGAAGGGAAGTGCAGACAATCTCTACTGCCTCTTCGTTCCGTTCGTCTCGATCAGGGTGTTCCGTGATCTTCAAGTCCGCGCTGAGGCAGACGGCCAGCATGTCGATCACACGCTTGCAGAGTTCAACTTCATTCTTCGGTTCTGGTCTGAGACCCATACGACACCGTACAGAACGCCAAGTTTCAACCGCGGCCGGGCGGGATCCGCACCGTAAACTGGCGGTCGAATTCTGTGCCGTCGCCGTGACCCCACAACCGGATCCTCAGGTGCCCGTCGTCCGCCCACTTGATGACTTCCAAGTAGACGTGATCTTGGCCTTTCAAGAACGCGAGTTTTGACGCAGCTACCTGTTGCCGAAGCAGATCGAAAACGTCCTGAACACGCGTTGGCTTTCCTGGCGTGTAGACAAATGAATTCGCGACATTGCTACCCTCGCCGTCCGTGACCGCGATCCGATCGCCGGCTGGCGACCAAAAGAGCGTCGTCCACCGATCGAAGGATCGAAGTTCCTCGCTAGTACCCTGAGCGTTGGTCTCGCAGAACAATCTTGTGGGGTCGATCTGGTTCGTCATCGGGTTTCAGTTGACACTCGACCGACCAGCGACCATTGGGACTGACGAGCGGCGCCTCAAAGCCGGGGCACATCGCCGGCTTGCCAGACTCGATCAGCAGGACCAACGCGAGAAGGTTTGCAATCATCGTTCATGCAGCCCGACAACCGAAGAAACGTGTTCCATTTCAAACGTCATTATTGCGCGTTTAGCTCAGGCAAATCGCGCCAGAAAAAGCGAAACAATTCACGCGCAGTTGTTGCGCGCGTTCTGCGGCTGCTCGAGCGTGCCGCGGGCAGGCGCGACCCCCGCCCCGGAGCCACCCGAAGAGGGGGCGTTTCTGCCCGCTCTGCGGACCATCCGCGACGCGCGAGCGGCAAGAAAACGCCGCTCGCTTTGCCCCGGTTCTCGCAGAGTCGCCGAATACCGGGCAGAACACTCCCCTTTGACGACCGTTCTACCACCTGTTCTACCTGGTGGTCGAGAATCGGTCTCTGGTCCCTACGGCGTAACATCCAGAACGGTCATCACTCCATTCGCGTCCATTCGGACCTCGTATCGGCGTTGCACAGTCAACCGGCCTCGATTGCCAGTAAGGTGAACGTGAGCGATACAGAAAGTGGTGTTCTCCGGTAGGGGCCTCACGACGATGTTATCCGCAACATGTTGGTAGTCGCGCCGTCGGTCCTGTATCGCGACAAGATGGCCGTCGTAATTGCGGCCCGCGAGCACCAAGTGCTGGATGTCTCCGACATGCAGATTGACGAAGTTGTATTCCGCATTCAGCCAGGGAGCGTAATCGACTTCAGAGAGGAGAGTTCCGTCCTCAGAGGTGTACCGGATGTTGGCCCTGACGTAGTCAGCCTCGGCAACAGGTTCTCCCTGGCGCGGCGAATTCCAGAAGCTAGCGATGGCCGATTGCAATCCCGGCTGCTGGCCTCCTGCCTGCGGAGGCATCTCGATTAATTCGCCTGCTTCGTCGCTGTCGATGTACCGAATCGACGTTCCGCGAGGCTGCAGGTTTGGATGGTCTTCCCACGGGACACGCACAGCTCGCGGTGCGGGCTGTGGACGCTCGACTGGACGAAGTTGTCTGGCGGGGGCTTGGTTTATGACGACCCGGTCGATTTGGGCGTGCGGAAACTGATTGACGTTGCCACCGGGGGCCTCGGCGTGTGCCTCCGCATTGACAGCAAGTGGGGCCGCCGGAGGCAAACTCGGCCGGCGGCGGAAGATCCCCCACGAAACGAATCCGAGTGCACACACCGCAAAGAAGAGCGCCGTGTAGAGGTGTGCGTTGAAATAAAGGGTCGCGGCTGCAATGGTACAGGGGACGGACGCCGTAAATGCTTGGCCACGTTCCATAGATTCTCTTTATCCTCGGCAGCCGACAATTACCGAGGCAATTCGGGTGGCTGAACTTTATGCCGGCTGAATTGTTCTCGCATTTTGCATTGAATAAAGCAATCATCGACCTCCCGCGTTCCGGTGAAGATCGCGCAAGAGCAACTCGGACACGCCAGCATCTCGACGACGCTCAACATCTCCACGCACGTTGTGGACGGGTCGCATCGGCGGGAGGTCGAGGCCGTGAGCGCCCGCTGTTCCGAACTGTCAGCGTCGCGGGAAGCGCACACTCCGCCCGATTCGCTGAGTATCACGAAAGGTGGTCGTTAGAATTGGCTTGCCAGCCGTAGCTCGAGGCAAGCATCGAGGCCCACCGCCGCTCGCTTTCGCGAGCTATGGTGGGCAACCTTCGCCTGCAACCGAGAGCGAAGATTGGAGGCGCCGCCCGGATTTGAACCGGGGGTGGAGGTTTTGCAGTCAGGGTTGGAAAACGCTAAGTTGTTGACTCGCTTTGCTTTCTGGTCCGCCCTGATCCCTCGTTTTACCCCCTTTTCGGCAGGTTCTGTTCCCAGATTGTTCCCAAGTCCATTTTTCCCGCAAGTTGTTGATCTTCGATCGGCGTTTCGATCGTTTCTCGACCGTTCTGTTCCCATTCTGTTCTGAGCTTGTGCCCAACTTCTCGATCGCGAAATTGCGCGTAGATTAATGGGAACAGATCGAAAACAAATCTGGGAACGACTCGAAGATCGCTTCGAGAAAGCGGCGGACGCGCGCGCTCAAGACCTACGCGGCGGTAGGTCCTCCCAATTCCCAAGCCTTCGATGACGGAGTTCTGAGAACCTCTCCCGGCATTTTCAGGCCACTATTTGCGTTTTCGTGATTTTGTCCGATATGGCTGGACCAGCTTGGCATCTTTCCAAAAATCACGCGGCAAGTTCGCGAGATCCGGCGGCGCCGTCCGGCGGATCTCCGCCTCCGTCATCGCGCGCAGATGCTTCAAGTCCGCGCGGCCCCGTTTTGGTCCCAACGGGTTGGCGTGCCGTCAATCCGCGGCGGCTGTTGCTCATCACTCCCCTCCCTTGAGTAGGATTGTATCGATGAAGATGGCGGGCGGCGACGCCGAAACGCAAACCACACCGCACTTGCTGGATGTCGTAGCGCTCCTCATCGACTTCCCCGCGCACGGCCTCCTGCGCGGCCAGGTTGGCACCGTCGTCGAACTCTTGGACGGCGCCTGTGAAGTCGAGTTCTCCGATGACGAGGGCAAGACCTACGCTGAGCTGGCGCTCCAGCCTGACCAACTTCTGATCCTTCACCACGGCCCGCTGCGCGCAGTATAAAGGGAACGGGAATGACCGAGCGAAGCGAAGACTGGAACGTCGGCCTGGCGCAGGACCTTCAGGACGATGACTTCGTCCGAGAGTTCGTTGCGGCGGCCATCGAGGAAGGCGTGCCAGTAAAAGCGGTGCTGCTGAAGCTCTCCGCGGCCAACCGCGCAGACTTGGCAGTGGCGCTGTGGGATAGTCTGGGCGACCAGGAACGGGACGCGGCCAGTGAACTCAGCGACGAACAACGGGCTGAGCTCGATCGGCGCTGGGCGGAGCATCTGGCGAGTCCGAAATCAGCGCTGCCTTGGCAAAACGTCCGCAGTAACCCTCGCAGCAGCAAGTGATCAAGTCCAGAAGCACCGACCATGTCCTCAAGGGACCTGGATGGACTCTCACGGTGAAGGACCGAACAGTCCATGAACGTCCAAGCAACAGAACCTGACTTCGAGTTGCAGAGCCTTGGGTGGAAGGCGTTTCAGGATCTGTGTTCCACAATCGTTTCAGAAGTCCTTGGGCAGACGGCGCAGGTCTTTCTTCCATCCAATGATGGTGGCCGCGATGGCGCATTTCGCGGCGTTTGGAGTCCATCGCAGCAAGAGTCGCTCACAGGCACGTTTACAGTTCAATGCAAGTTCAGCCGAGATGGGTCGCCACTGACACTTTCGGCCCTGACAGACGAGCTCGAAAAAGCCAAGCGACTAGCCGAACAAGGACTCGCATCCAACTACATCCTCATGACGAATCACCGCCTCTCCGGCCGAACGGATGAAGCGGTCAAAGCGGCCTTCACTGCGATACCCGGAATCAACGCTGTATTAACGTTCGGCCGCGAATGGATTACTCAGAAGATTCGGGAATCGGCGCGGCTTCGGATACTCGTCCCGCGCGTTTACGGCCTGGGGGATCTTAGTCAGATTCTTGACACCAGAGCCTATGACCAAGCGAGCGAGATTCTGAGTTCGCTCGGCTATGACTTGGCGAAGTTCGTGATTACAGCAGCGCACTCACGATCAGCCCAGGCTCTCGTCAAACATGGTTTCGTATTGCTGCTCGGGGAGCCGGCGGCGGGCAAGTCCACCATCGCGGCCAGCCTTGCGCTTGGCGCGATCGACCTCTGGGGCTCCTCCACATTGAAGATCCGTAGCGCCGACGAGTTTGTGGAGCACTGGAACCCGCATGAGCCGAAGCAATTCTTCTGGGTGGATGATGCGTTTGGTCCAACTCAGTACCAACGGGAGCTTGTTCAAGACTGGAATCGTGCGTTCCCCCACATGCTCGCTGCGATCCGGAAAGGAACGCGTCTTCTCTTTACCTCACGGGACTACATCTATCGAGCCGCCAAGCGCGATTTGAAAGTTGGCGCCTTCCCGCTAGTCAACGAATCGCAGGTGGTAATCAACGTTCAGGATCTATCCCTAGATGAGCGCGAACAGATTCTGTACAACCATATTAGGCTAGGCCGTCAACCGCGCGAATTCAGAGCAGCAATCAAGCCATTTCTTCCAGCAGTTGCTCAGAGGCGTCGATTTCTCCCTGAGATCGCGCGCCGGCTTGGCGATCCTCTTTTCACGCAAGGGTTGAGTGTCGACAGAGACTCGGTGATCAAGTTCGTCGACGAGCCTTTACGTTTCCTCGTCGAAGTTGTGGCTAATCTCGATAGTCCGAGCAGAACGGCTCTCGCTTTGGTCTTCATGCGAGGCGGCACACTGGAGAGCCCGATCACGTTGACAGACGGCGAGACAAAAGCGCTGGGATTCTTTGGCGCAACGCTTCAGGAAGCCAAGGAGGCGCTGAACGCACTGAACGGCAGTTTCGTCGTCCTTGTAAAGAGCGGCGGGAAGAATGTCTGGATGTTCAAGCATCCAACCATCAGCGATGCGTATGCCAGCCTGGTCGCCGATGATCCTGAGTTGCTTGATTTTTATCTTGCGTGGACACGAATCGAAAAATTGACGCGCGAGGTAACGTGCGGAGACGTTGGAATTGAAGGCGTTCGCGTGATTGTGCCAGAAAGCAGGAATGAACAATTTGCACTCCGCCTTCGAGAGCTGAAACACGCCAAAGATCTCCTCAGTTTTCTCGTCAGTAGGTGTGGAAAGGACTTTCTCCGTTTCTACCTGGAATTTGACGACAAGCTCGAGGAGGTGGTCTCCCGCATCGGGTCACCGCTGAGCCTCTCACCGCCAGTAGCGCTACTTCAGCGGTTGCAAGATCTCGGCCTATTGCCGGAAGCGTGGCGGCTCAGATTTGTTGAAAGCGCGGGCGAGATCGTGTTGGAAACACCTGACAGTGATGTCTTTGCCGTCGACGAGGTGCGAAATCTCTTTAGGCCCGATGAACTCAGTAGGTTGCGCGATCGGGTACGCCGCGAACTGATCCCAAATCTGGACTCGTTCGTAGAGGGACTACGGGAAACGTGCGATGAGGATGACGATCCCGATGAGTGGTTCGGATCGCTCCAAGAGGTCGTGGATGTGCTGGAAAAGGAATTTGCCGAAGACGCAGATGCGCTGACGTTGCTTGAGCGCGTTGGCAGTTCGATCAGCTATGCCGTAGACGCACTAAACGAGGAGCGCTGGCGCCCAGAGCCGACGACGATTACGACGGCCGCAGCACCGGCGGCGGCAGTCGACCTACGAAAAGAAGTGTCTTCGACGATGTTGATGATTAGCGTTCGACAGTCATGAGCAATTGGCGCAGATCACTCGTTCAGCGTTCGTCGGCTTCGATGTCATCCGCCTGTGTGGCAATCGGCGGCACTTCTAGAATGAACCACGCAATGCGAGCGTTTCAAGAAGAGCCTCGTCGGATTCAAAAAGCGAGAATGCGTTGACGTTGTGATCGTCCAGCACTCGAAGGACTTTTTCTCGCTCGCCCCAAGGAATGGTGAATTTCCAAAGGGCATCTTGCTCTCTCTCGTTTCTGGCGAACACGGTTTCGTGCCGCACAAAGCGCCATCCCGTTTCACGTTCCCAGAACAAGCACATCGTGTATTCGCCCTGTTGTAGGTGATGTCGTCGCGCGGTTCGCACGTGAGGACCCAAGCGGAATATCCGCGATTCACCGCTCGACCAGCCCTTCAAACCTTTCGGATGTTCGCAATATACAAATATCGCCGCTCGCTCTGGTGGCGCGGTGGTTTGATCTCGAAATGCGAAGAATGCCGCTATGTATGGCGAACGGGTCCAGTCGAGCAGCGGTGATGGAAATCCGTGATGTCGCAGGTAGGCCATGTAGCCGAGTGCCTTCAACTGGCCGCCCCAGAGATGAAGGTCAAAGGAATCGTATTGACTTGCAATCTTATCGACGTCCGGAAAACTATCAATCGGATCCCACTCCGTACGCGTGAAGGTCCGAATCTGTGGCTCGGACGCGGAAATTGCGCGGTAGTAGCCCATGAATGGCATCTCGCCGTCACTGTACCGCTCTAACGTCGTGGTCAATGGCCAACTTGCATCCGTCAATCCCCGAAAGACGAGTGCCCGATGTTTGCGGTGCTTCTGGCGCAGCACCTGAAGCTGTTGCTCGAAGGCTTCCCAGCTCTCGACGTCAATCTGTTCCATGCTGCTCCTAGCTTGGAAGCGTCTTCAAGTTGGGCGTGATCTCGAACTGTTGGAAAGCCATGCGCGCCTTGAATACGGTTGCATTTGCACCACAACTCGCGACGGCAGATCGCACGTCACTCAGGCCGAGCTCGCAGCGATGGCCTAAGATGACCTGCACAAGGCGCATCCGGGGCTCGAACGGCCAAAAGTACAGGGGGCCCTCCTTGATCGCGTCGGAGAGCTGGACGAATGCGCGCAGTTCCTTCTCGTAGTCCCATTCGTCAGACTTGGTGCACCGCAACTGCGCCTCGATCTCCGGTGACATCAGTGCAAGTTGTTCGTCGTCTCCCGGTTCAAGTTCGATTCGCGCGTCCTCGTAAATGACCGGTGTCACGAAATCTTGGGAGAGATCGAATCCGAGGCAGACACCTCTATGGCCTGCGGCATAGTGACTCCACATTAGAGTGCTGCTCCAACCGGCGCCGAAACACAGCAGACCCGTCGAAGACTCCTGCTGATCCTTCCAAGATGCCAGCTCGTTCCGAACGGTGCGGTCCTCGACGCGCAGCGCGAAGAGCTCGAATGGATCATTGGCCTCAGAGAAGCGGGTCACTTTTACGCGTCGCTTGTTGATGTTTCCAAGCGCGTGTTCCGGCGCCGCCATGTGGTAGCCGCGCACGAATCCAACTGGTGGCGGAGGCATCGTCTGCGTCGTCATCGCAACCCCGTAGAATATGTTTGAGCTATAATAGCTAAATTAGCTGTACAATGGAATCGCTATGAAAACTGTCGCCGCGACCGAAGCCAAGAACCGCCTCGGGGCAATTCTCGACGACGCACAGCGTGAGCCCGTCATAATCCGTCGCCAGGACCGCGACATCGCTGTCGTCCTCTCGATGGCGGACTACGAAAGGCTTCGATCCGGAAACATCCAGGCGTTTCTCGATCTGCGGAACCAAGTTGCGGCTGAAGCCGCCGCGAACGGGCTCACCGACGAACGCTTGAACGAGCTGCTCGCCGACGATGACGCGTGAGCGCGTTGTCATCGACACCAACGTTCTAATCAGCGGCCTCTTTTCGACGACTTCGACGCCCGCCCTGGCCGTCGAGAAAGCCGCCACGAATGCGCAGCTCGTTGCGACGATGGAAACGCTGCGCGAACTGATCGAGAAACTGCACTCGTCGAAGTTCGATCGGTACGTGCGTCGGGAACGACGTGACGCGCTTCTCGAACGCGTCGCATCCCTTGTCGAAATCATCGACGTACTGCAGTCGATTCGCGCGTCGCGAGATCCGAAGGACGACAAGTTCCTCGAAGCGGCCGTAAATGGCCGCGCAGACGTGATCGTGACCGGTGACAAAGACCTCCTCGATCTGAATCCGTTCCGCGGCATCGCAATCGTGACTCCCGCGGCCTACCTCGCTCGCGAAATGTAACCAACTCGTACCCTGGAACGTGCTTCGCTTCCGCCAGCGGTTCCGGCACCGAATCGCATCGGAAATCGTGAGCGGATTCGAGCGCACTTGTTGCGCGCATTTTGCCGCCGTTCGAGCGTGCCGCGGGCAGGAGCGACCCCCGCCCCGGGGCCACCCCCGGGGCTGCCGAAGGCACCGTAGAGGGGGGTCGCTCCTGCCCGCTCTGCGGATTGCCCGCGACGTGCGCGCGGCAGAAAAACGCCGCTCGCGTTGCGCCGCATCTCGTTGAGCCGCCGAATACCGGGTAGACAAGTCGCCTCTCTCGACCTGTCTACTCAGATGTCTACCTTCCGACCACTGGGTAGAAGGGTCTCCCCTCGTGAATCTTCTACCGTTGCTTCTACCTGGTCGTCGGAATCGACCTCACGTGGCTCGCGTCGATCGTCAACGCGAAAAAGAGCGCACGCGTCTTGCTTCATCAAGAAGCATGAGAACTGCGGTGAGACGCGCTGAGACGACAGGAGACGACCATGGACGGCTGGAGACGGTGATGGTCGGATCAGCGCTCAGGGTTGTGTCGTCGCGCCGAACACCAGGTGTCCACATCTACACACAGGCACGCCATGAATCGAGCACTTCCTTCCGTCGAACCTCCACGAGCCACTGAACCGACCGCTGCCGTCGTCGTCACCGGTCTCGGCGACGAACTGCTGACGGTCCACGACGCCGCACGCTTCCTCCACGTGACGGTCTCGTGGGTCTACGAGCACACGCGCGATGACGTCGAGGATCGCTTGCCGTTCGTGAAGCTCGGCAAGTACGTCCGTTTCGACAGCACCGACCTTCGCGAGTACGTCGATGCCAAGCGTCACGCCGCCCGCCCCGGAGCCCGCCGACGTTGACGAGCCTGCCCTCCCGCGCTACCGTGAAGCCACAGAAGGCAAGGCGAGCCACTCCGTGAAGGGAGGCACATGGTGGCTCGAAGACGGTATCAGGCAGGCTGTTTGTTCAAGCGTGGGAAGCGCCGCAAGGTCTGGGTGGCGCGCTGGCGGGAGGATGTGTTGCTCGAAGGTGGACAGCTCGGTCGCCTCCATAAATCGGTGGTCCTCGGCGCGGTTGCCGATCTGCCGACAAGGCGCGACGCGCTGACGAAGCTCGACGAGCACATCCGGCCGATCAACCAGGGGACGACGAGACCGGAAGCGTTGACCTCGTTCGGCGTGTTCGTGGAGACGCAGTGGTCGGCGCTCGTGCTGCCGACGCTGAAGCTCTCGACGCAGCACGGCTACAAGAACGTCCTCAACAAGCACGTGCTCCCCTACTGGCGCGCGTGGCGGCTGCGGGACATTGGGAAGCTCGATGTGCAGCAGTTCGTCGCCGACAAGTTCCGGCAGCAGGCCGGATGGCAGACGGTCCGCAACTCGTGGACGCTCCTCTCCGGCATCCTCGAGACCGCGGTCGAGTACGGCTACCTCACGGTGAATCCTGCGCGCGGGGTCAAGTTCCCGCAGCAGGCCGAGCGTGAGGCGCCGGCGGTCATCGCCGGCGACGACTTCGTAAGGCTCTTGAGCGAAGTCGATGAGCCATACAAGACGATGGTCGAGCTGATCGCGGCAACGGGCTTGCGCATCGGCGAGCTGCTGGCGGTGCGGTGGCGGGCGTTGGACCTGGAGATCGGAACCCTGGCGGTTCGGGAGTCGGTCTACGAGGGCAAGGTTCAGCGACCGAAGACGCAGAAGTCCAAGCGGACGATTCCGCTCGGGCCGCACGCGATCGCGTCGCTGAAAGCGCATCGCGATCAATCGACGCGCAAGAGCGCCGACGATCTGGTGTTCCCGAACAAGTCCGGCGAACCTCTCCGCGAATCGAAGCTGCTGGAGCGCGTGCTACAACCGGCGGCGGAACGTGCGGGGCTCGGGCGCGTGACGTGGCATCAGTTCCGCCACATTCATTCGTCGCTGCTCAACGATCTGCGCGTCCCGGTGAAGATCGCGCAAGAGAAACTCGGGCACGCGAGCATTCAGACGACGCTCAACATCTACACGCACGTCGTCGACGCGTCGCATCGCGCGGCGATCGAGTCGCTCGAACAGCGGTTGTTCCCAACTGTTCCCAAGTCGCAGAAAGCGGACACTCCGTCCGAATCGCTAAGTACTCAGGAAACGTGCTGGTTAGAATTGGCTTGCCAACCGTAGCTCGAGGCAAGCATCGAGGCCCACCGCCGCTCGCTTTCGCGAGCTATGGTGGGCAACCTTCGCCTGCAACCGAGAGCGAAGGTTGGAGGCGCCGCCCGGATTTGAACCGGGGGTGGAGGTTTTGCAGACCTCTGCCTTACCACTTGGCGACGGCGCCGATGAGAACCTGCGGCTGGATGCTACAAGGCTGAAGGCCCGACTGCAACTGAGAGAGGAGATGGAGCGGGAAACGGGATTCGAACCCGCGACTTCGACCTTGGCAAGGTCGCACTCTACCACTGAGCTATTCCCGCTCGCCCCGAACACCTAAAGTACCACACGGCCGGGCTCGTCATCAAGCGGGCGGCACGCAAACCCGCCGATTTCCGGGCGGAATGAAGTCCCGCGCTACGACCAATTCTTTCCAGGCGGGACTAAAGTCCCGCGCTACGATAGTCCCGCGCTACGACCGATTCGCCGCAATCGCCCCGCGGCGCGCGCTACAGCGTGACAGCCCGCAGCACCTTTGCAGCCTCCTCCGGCGACGTCGGGTTGATGTAGAACCCGGTGCCCCACTCGAACCCCGCCACCTTCGTCAGCTTCGGCATCAGCTCCAGGTGCCAATGATAGAACTCCGTCGTGTCCTCGGAAAATGGCGCAGTGTGGACGATGAGATTGTACGGCGGCGACTCGAGCGCGCGGTTGATCCGGCCGAGCACCGCCTTCAGCAGCCGCGCGAGGCTCTCGATCTCGTGGCGCGCCGCATCCTCGAACCGCGACCCATGACGCCTTGGCACCAGCCACGTCTCGAACGGCAACCGCGGCGCGTACGGCGCGATGGCGACCACGTCCGCATTCTCCTGAATTACGCGCCGGCCATCGACCAACTCCTGCCGCAGCATGTCGCAAAACACGCACCGCTCCTTCTCCGCGAAATGCCGCCGCGCCCCGTCGACTTCCTCGCGCACGAAGTCGGGCACGATCGGCAGCGCGATCAGCTGCGAATGCGAGTGTTCGAGCGTCGCGCCGGCGGCGGCGCCATGATTCTTGAACACGAGGATGTACCGAAAGCGCCGATCCTGCTTGAGATCGAGGATGCGGTCGCGATACGCGGAGAGGACCCGCTCGATCTCCTCCTCGCTCATCGTCGCCAGCTGGCGGTCGTGATCGGGCGTCTCGATGATCACTTCGTGCGCGCCGATCCCGTTCATCCGGTCGTACATCCCGTCGCCTTCGCGGTCGAGCCCGCCCTCCACCTTCAACGCCGGGAATTTGTTGGGGACGACGCGCAGATCCCAGCCGGGCGTGTCGCGGGCGCTGCCGTTCGACCGGTAAGCGCAGATCTCCGGCGGGGTCAGATCCTCATGTCCGGCGCAAAAGGGACAGTGCTCGCGGCCCAACGCCGCCATCGGATCGACGCGGAAATCGTTCGGCCGTTTGCGCCGCTCTGTCGCGATAATCACCCATCGTCCGGTCACCGGATCTTTGCGCAGCTCAGGCATCGAAAGCGTTCTGAAAGACTTCGATCGTCGGCCCCCCCTCGTCCATGTGGATCGAGACGACGTCGAAGCGGCACGGCCAGTCGCGAAGATGCTGGCGCGTGACGTAATCGAGCGCGAGGTGCGCGATCCGGCGCTGCTTGAATCGGGTGACGGCTTCGGCCGCGTCGCCAAACGCGCGACTATCGCGCGCCTTCACCTCAACGAACACCAGCGTCTGGCCATCCTGCGCGATGATGTCCAATTCGCCGCCGGGCAGCCGACAGCGCCGTGCAAGAATTGCGTACCCTCGGCGCTCCAACTCCACACACGCGAGATCCTCGCCTGTTTTTCCAAAGAGCACTTTGTCGCGCGACATGGCATCTACGCGCAGCAAACCTCACGCCATCGGCGGTCTCTCGCGAAGGCATTCTCACGAAGTCACGGAGAACACGATGTTCACGGAGAGAATTTAGAGCAGTTGCAAAGTTCTTCGTGCTCTTCGTCACCTTCGTGACTCCGTGATGAAGTTCTCGCTATGAGCTCGTTCGCCGCCCTTCTCGACCGCCGTCAGCGCCTCGTCGAAGATCCCGACGGCGACGTCCGCCTGCTCGTGCGTGAGCACCAGCGCCGGCGAAAAGCGCACCGAGTTCGTCCCCGCCCCAAGCAGCAACAGTCCTCGCGCGAACGCCGCGCTGACCACCGCGTCGCGCTCGCGATTGGCGCGCTCCTTCGTGTGGCGATCGCGCACCAGCTCGACGCCGATCATCAGCCCGCGGCCGCGCACGTCGCCGATGAGCGGGTGGCGATCGGCGAGCGCGCTCAGCCCCGCCATGAGGTGCGGGCCGACGGCGGCCGCGTTGGCGATCAACTGCTCGCGCAGCAACTTCACGGTCGCGAGCGCCGCGGCGCACGAGACAGGATTGCCGCCGAACGTGCTCGCGTGTGCGCCGGGCGGCCACGCCATGATGTCGGCGCGCGCCGCCGCAATGCCAAGCGGCATCCCCGACGCAATGCCTTTGGCGATTGCGATCATGTCCGGGCGAACGCCGGTGTGCTCGATCGCGAACATCTTCCCTGTCCGTCCCATGCCGCTCTGCACTTCATCGGCGACGAGGAGGATGCCGTACCGGCTGGCGATGGCGCGCAGCCCCTGCATGAACTCGTCGGGCGCCACCACATACCCGCCCTCGCCCTGGATGGGCTCGACGATGATCGCCGCGACCTCGTCGGGCGAAACGAGGTGCGCGAAAATCTGATCCTCGAGGTACGCGAGGCACGCGGCCGACTGCGTGCCGGATCCCGCGCCGATTGCGGGCCGATACTCGTCCGGGTAGGGCGCGTGATAGACGCCCGCCATCATCGGACCGAAGCCGCGGCGCTGCACGGCCTTGCTCGCCGTCAGCGACAGCGCGCCGAGCGTCCGGCCGTGGAAGCCGCCGAGAAACGCGATGATGTTCGCGCGTTTCGTCGCGTAGCGCGCGAGCTTGATGCACGCTTCGATGGCTTCCGTCCCGGAGTTGCCGAAAAACGATCGCACCCCGCCGTCGATCGGCGCCACCGCCGCGACCACCTCGGCGAGCTGCACCTGCTGCTCGTAGTAGAAGTCGGTGCCCGACATGTGGAGAAATTTCTCGGCCTGATCGCTGATCGCCTTCACGACGTCCGGGTGCGAATGGCCGGTGGAATTCACCGCAATGCCGGCCGCGCAGTCCAGGAACACGTTGCCGTCGACGTCCTCGACCATCGCGCCAGATCCACATGCCATGACGAATGGATAACTGCGCGTGTACGACGAAGACACCACCGTGCCGTCTCGATCGATGATGGCTTTGGCTTTGGGACCGGGAAGGGCTGTCTTGAGGTGCGGGGTGTTGGTCATGGCCCTCGCGCTACTTCCGCTTCCAGCGGGTGCCAGCTGGGTTGTCCTCGAGAAGCACACCGCGGCCCGCCAGATCGTCGCGGATCCGATCGGCCAGCGCAAAATCGCGGCGCCGGCGTGCGGCATGCCGATTCTCGATCAACTGCTCGATGTCGGCGATCGGCACCGGCGGCTGCTCGTCCTCCGCACGGCGCAGGCTCAGCACGCCGAGGACCTGATCGAACTCCGTGAACGCGGCTTTGATCTGCGGGACATCGCCGGTGCCGATCTCGCCCGCGTCGATGGCAGAGTTCAGCGCCTGCACGAGCACGAAGATCGCGCCGAGCGCGGCGGCCGTATTGAGATCGTCGCGCAGCGCAGCGGCAAACGCGGCCCGCGCGATGTCGACGCGCTGCAGGATGTCGGGATGCGACCCGGCATGCTCGACCGCCTCGAGCCGCGACAACGCATCGGTCATGCGCGTCAATGCGCCCTCTGCCGCGGCCAGGCTCTCCCACGTGAAATTCAACTGCTTGCGGTAGTGCGCGGAGAGCAGCAGATACCGGACCGCGGACGGCCGGAACCCTTTCGCGACGACGTCGGGAATCGTATAGGTGTTCCCGAGCGACTTCGACATCTTCTGCTCGTTGACGATCAGATATTCCACGTGCACCCAGAAGCGCGAGAACGGCTTCCCCGTGGCGCCTTCGCTCTGCGCGATCTCGTTCTCGTGATGCGGAAAGATCAGGTCGATGCCGCCGGCGTGAATATCGATCGGCGACTCGCCCAGGAGCCGCAGCGCCATCGCCGAGCACTCCAGATGCCAGCCAGGCCGGCCAGGCGGGTCCACCAGATCCCACGTCGGCTCGTCCGGCTTCGTCGCCTTCCACAGCACGAAGTCGCGCGCATCGTCTTTCGCGTACGTGTCGGCATCGACGCGGGCGCCCGACTTCATCCCGTCGTGATCCAGATGCGCCAGCTGACCGTAGTCCGGCATCGTCGAAATCTTGAAGTAGATCGAGCCGTCGCTCACATAGGTGTGGCCGTTCTTCTCGAGCGCGCGGATGAGATCAGCCATCGCCTGGAGGTTCGCCGGGTCGGTCGCGCGCGGCATCTCTTCGACCGCTTCGAGGCCGAGGGCCTGAGCGTCCTCGCGAAACGCGGCGATGTACTGGTCGGTGTACGACCGGAGGTCCATACCGGCCTTCTGCGCGCCGAGGATCGTGCGGTCGTCCACGTCGGTGAAGTTCATGACCTGCCGGATGCGGTACCCTTCGAGGTATTTGAGCGTGCGGCGCAGCACGTCGAGGCAGATGAACGTCCGGAAGTTGCCGATGTGGCCGCGCGCATAAACGGTCAAGCCGCACGTGTACATCCGGACGATGTTGTCCACGCTCGGCGTGAACGTCTCCTCGCTGCGGGTCAGCGTGTTGTACAGGCGCATCGTCATGGGTTCGGCAGGGTGAAAGTCGTCCGTCGTTCAGGCTGGCCTGCGCAGGAGATGGCAATCCGCAGCTCGCCCGCATGCGCCTGAAATCGCACGTTACAGCGATCGTGGCTGCGGGCAGCGTCCGACAACGCCTGGTGCAGGACGGCCGTGAGCTTCACGAGCGGCTCACCGGGACAGCCGGCCGCGTTGAGGATCGCCCTCGCGACGTCGGTCAGCATCGCGTCGAAGCGCGCCCCGTCGGAGAGTTCCAGCGCAAAGACAAACTCGTGAACAGACACGAACGCCGATTTTACAGTGAAAGCTGCCCGAACAGCACGGTCGCCCGCGAACAGTCCGCGGCGATCTGCGCTTTCAGGAGATCGAGCGACTCGAAGGCGCGCTCGTCGCGCAGCCGCTGGACAAAGCCGACGCGCAGCGGCGCGCCGTAGAGATCGGCGTCGAAGCCCAGAATATGCGTCTCGACCACCACGCGTCCGGAGTCGTCCACCGTGGGGCGAACGCCGACATTCGTCACCGACGGCCGTATGACGCCCCCGATCGTCGCCGTGGTCGCGTAGACGCCGTTCGGCGGCAGCAGCTCGTTCTCGGTACAGAGATTCGCCGTCGGAAAACCGATGGCTCGGCCCCGCGCGTCGCCGGTGACGACGATGCCATCGATGAAGTACTGATGCCCGAGCAGCGCCCCGGCTTCGTCGACCCGTCCTTCGGCGACGAGCCGCCGGATGCGTGTGCTGCTCACGACGAAGTCCTTGTACCGGACCGGGTCGATCTTCTCCGCCTTGAAGCCGTAGCGAGCGCCGAGCGCGCGCAACAGCGTGAAATTTCCGGCGCGGTCGTGCCCGAACAGAAAATTCGCGCCGACCCACACTTCCCCGACGCCCAGCCAGTCGACCATCACGATGCGGACGAACATCTCCGGATCCCACCGTGAGAGCTCCGGCGTGAAACGCACGATCGCGGCGCCCTGCACGCCCGCGACGCGCAGCGCCTCGAGCTTCTGCGCCTTCGTCATTAGTAGCGGCGGCGCCTTGTCCGGGCGGACGATGCGCGGCGGATGCGGGTCGAACGTCATGACGACCGCCGTGGCGCTCCGCTCGCCGGCGACCCGCATCAGGCGATCCAGAATCTTGCGGTGGCCGCGATGCACTCCGTCGAAGTTCCCGAGCGCGAGCACCGGGTGCGACCAGCGGGGAGGCCGGGGATCGTCCGGGAAGTGAATGATGTCCATTAAGCGACTAACTCTCCACCACAGAGGACACGGAGGAACGATCCCGTACGGTTTGACCTCCGTGACCTCTGTGTCCTCCGTGGTGATTAGTTTTCATGCGATGTCCAAGACGAGCCCATCGTACGCCAACTGCACGCCAGGCGGCAGGCGCGCGCAGGTGGCGGCGTGCGGCAGGTCGTGGCAGATGTGCGTGAAGTACGCGCGGTCGGGCGCCACGCGCGCAACCGCCTCGAGCGCTTGCGCGATGGTGAAGTGCGTCGGATGCGGCCGCTCGCGCAGGGCGTCGATCACCAGGACGCGGACGCCGTCCAGCAGCGGCCAAGATGCGTCCGGAATGCGACTGCAGTCGGTGAGATACGCGAAGGCGCCGACGCGAAACCCGAGGATCGGTCGCTGCCCATGATAGATCGGCACGGGCACGACCTCGACACCGCCGAGCATGAACGGCCCGGCGATCCGGCTCGGAATCAACTGCGGGATGCCCCCGGCGATTGCCGGCGGCGGATCGAAGATGTACGCGAACATGCGACGGAGATCGGCGAGCGTCGCCTCGTCGGCGTAGCACGGGATCGCCGCGCGCTGCATCGCGTTGTAGCGCCGCACCTCGTCGAGGCCGAACACGTGGTCCGCGTGGCTGTGCGTGAAAACAATCGCGTCGACGCGGCGCACGTTGTGTGCGAGCGCCTGCGCGCGCAGATCGGTGGAGGTGTCGACCAGGATGTTCGTGGCGCCTGGCGCGCCGTCGTCGCGGAGGCCGGTCTCGATGAGAATCGACGGGCGCGTCCGCTTGTCGCGGGGATCCGGCGAATGACAGACGTCGCAGTCGCAGCCGATGGCCGGCACGCCGTGCGATGTTCCAGTGCCCAGGAGTGTAATCTTCAATGGTTCAGGGTTCGGGGATCAGGGATCAGGAGCTATGGTTCGATGATGCGCTTTCCGGCGCCGGTGACTTCGACGAAGCGCAGGCGCAGCTCGTACAGCACCTGCTCCAGCACCTGCCGCTCTTCGGCGGTGAGATTGCCGCGCGTCTTCTGATCGAGCAGCGCCAGGATCTCGATCATCTGCGCGGCGCCGTCGAGGTTCAACTCGGCGCGTTCACCGGACACGGGGTCTGGCAGGTCGCCGAAGTGGATCGCCGCGGTGCTCGCCAGCGAGAGGACGAAGGCGGTAAAGCTGAGAACCGGCGGCGGCGATTGATCGGGCATCGCCATTCATTCTATCGTGCCGTGAGGTCATCATGTCGAACAGCGCTGCGCAGGAGTTTGTCCGGCTCGTCGAGATCATGGCGACGCTGCGATCGCCGGACGGGTGCCCGTGGGATCGCGAGCAGACGATCGATTCGCTGAAGCCGTTCGTGCTCGAGGAGACGTACGAAGTGCTGGAAGCGATCGACCGCCACGATCACGCCGCGCTCTGCGAGGAGCTGGGCGACTTCATGTTCGAGGCGGTCTTCCTCGCCCAGATGGAAGCGGAGGCCGGGCACTTCACCATCGCCGACTCGCTGAAAGCGATCGCGGACAAGCTCGTGCGGCGCCATCCCCACGTGTTCGCGCGCGGCGACGGCGCGGCGACCCTCGACTCGGCCGCAGCGGTGCGCGTGCGATGGGAGGACCTCAAGGCTCAGGAGAGGCGAGAACGGCGGGATGGCCAGGAGGGGCGGGACGGAGTGTCGAGCGCACGCACGCTGCTCAGTGGGATCGCGCCCGCGTTGCCCGCGCTCCTGCGCGCGTACCACATCGGGCTGCGCGCCGCGTCTGTCAACTTCGACTGGACCCGCACCGAGGATGTGATGCGGAAGATCCAGGAGGAGGTCGACGAGCTCCGCGAGGTAGTCGAGGCACCGGACGCGCTCGATCTGGCGCGCGCGGAGGACGAGATGGGCGATCTGCTCTTCTCCATCGCGAACCTGTCGCGCAAGCTCGGCATCGAGCCCGAGACGGCGCTGCGGAAGGCGAATGACAAGTTCACGCGCCGCTTCACGGACATGGAAGCGACGATCGCCGCATCGGGCCGCGCCATGGGCGACATGTCTCTCGACGCACTCGAGGCGGAGTGGCAACGGGCCAAGTCCCTACATCAAGCCCCCTAGGACGGTTTATCACGGTGACACGGAGAACACGAAGGGCACGAAGGTCGCTTTAGACCACCACGCGCCGGATTCCCTGCTTCAACAGCGGCACGTTGAAGTTCACCAACAATCCCGCGCGGACGCCCGTGAGTCGCAGGTAACTCACGACTTGCGCGACATGAACGGGATGAAGGCGTTCCACGGACTTGAGCTCCACGACAAGCCGGCCATCAACCAGCAAATCGACCCTCTGATAGCAAAGGAATCTGCCTTTGTACCGGACCGGCATCGGCTTCTCGGTCTCAAATGGCATGCACCGCTGTCCGAGTTCCAAGGTTGTTGCCGCCGCATAGACACCCTCAGCCATCCCAGGGCCCAGCTCGCGATGGACGACCAGCAGCGCGCCTATCGTGTCGGTGATCAGACCATCCAGCTCGGGCGGTAGTGTTGAGGCAACGCGTTTGAGAGTCATTTCTTCGTGTCCTCCGTGTTCTTCGTTTCTTCGTGATGAAGAGATGCCGAGGTGAGTGCGAGCCGTCGCCCTGTAAACGTACGCGCGGTGATCGAATATCCATCCGTCTCGATCATCACGGCCCCGTCGCGGTCGGTTCTGAAGATCTCCGCGCCGATCGATTTGTAGCGCTCCACCACCGCAGGCGCGGGGTGCCCGAAATGATTGGCGCGTCCGGCGCTGAAGACGGCCACGCTCGGCTTGGCGGCCCGGAGAAACTCCTCCGTCGATGAAGTGAGACTCCCATGGTGCGGGACTTTGATCACCCGGATCGGCGCGGGCGCAAGGGCCTGACCGAGCGTCCGCTCGACCGGCTTGCCGATGTCCCCCGTTAGCAGCATCGAGACGTCGCGCCAGCGGACGTCGAGCACGATCGAATCGTCGTTGCGCACCCTCTGCCGCTCCCAGCCCGCCGGCTCCGGAAGGACGGCGCGCACGTCGACCCCGTCGATCACCACCTGATCGCCGCTGGACACATTCGCCCAGCGGCAGCCGGCCGCAGCCGCCTGCGCCCGCAGCGCCGTGAGCGGTTCGAAGCGCGGCACGGGAATGCCTTCCCACACCTCGCGCGGCCGGAACTCGGAGAGAACCGACGGTGCGCCGCCGATGTGATCGGGATCTCCATGCGTCAACGCGAGGTAATCCAGCCGCCGCACCCCGGCGTCGCGCAGCACCGGCGCCACGACGCGATCGCCGATGTCGAAGCTGGATGACGCCGACAGGCCGCCGGTGTCCACCAGCAGCGTCGATCCGCGCGGAAAGCGAATCAGCGCGGAGTCGCCCTGCCCGACGTCGATGAACGTGACGTGGAGCCGGCCGTCCCCGCGCGCCGCCAACATCGCCCACGGCTCGGCAAGCACCCACACGGCGGCAGCCGCCGCGACGGCCAGTGCGGCGCGCCGCCATCTTCGGGCGTTGGCGCTCTCCGCGCTGCCGGTGACCACCACCCGCCTTCGCCACATCGTCCACGCGATGGCGATCGCGACGTAATACGCCGCGCAGACGATCACGTTCGGTGCGGCCACGCGATAGGTCAGCGCGGGAGCGAAGCGCACAAGGTCCGCCGACATGACGAGGCCGTCCGCGCCGGCATGCGCGATCCATCCGCAGGCGGTGGCGAGCCGAGTGGAGATGAGCGCAGCGGGCACGACGATCATCCCGGCGATCTGGGCGACGCCCATGAGCGGAATCGCGAGAAAGTTGAGCGCGAGGCCGGCGAACGTAATGCGGGAGAAGACGATCGCGCCGATCGGATAGAGCAGCGCTTCGGTGGCAATCGAGGCGGCCAGCATGGTGGCAGGGGCTCTGGCCACTCGCGGCAGGCGCCACCGCTGCACGACCGGCACGACCAGGAGGATCGCGAGCGTCGCGCCGAACGTAAGTACAAATGCAGGATCGGTCACCGACAGCGGATCCGCGGCGACCAGACACGCCGCGACGAGCGCCAGCGTATTGAGTGGCGAGCTGCGGTGGTCGACCGCCCGAGCGGCGAAGTAGACCACCGCCATGAGCGTCGCGCGATCCACTGACGCCCCACCGCCGACCAGCGCGGCGTACGCGATCAACGTGGCGATCGCGGTGAGCATTGCCGTCCGTCCGAGGACGCCGGCGATCCGGAAGAAGCCGATCAGCAGCCCCGCGAGAATCGCGATGTTGCCGCCGGAGATCGCGATGACGTGATAGGTGCCGGCCTCCTGCAGCCGCCGCTGCACCTCCGCGTCGAGGCCGCCGCGATCGCCGATCACAATCGCGGACACAATCGAGGCGGATCGGCTGCTCCACCGCCCGACCGCCGCCGCGATCGATCGCCGCGCATAGGCGCGCACCGCCGCCAGCCACTCGTCGGTCGCTCCGCCGCGCGAAACCACCTCCACGAGGGCACCGCTCTTGACCGAGCCGACCAGCGTCGTGCCGCGGCGCGCCAGCGCGCGCTCGTGGTCCGGCACGCCCGGATCCAGATACCGCGCCGGCCGGTGCAGCTGAACGGGCATCCGCAGGGTTCGCCCCGCGCGCCAGCCGTCCATCAACGCCGGCGCCATCGAGCCGACAACGGTGACGACGATGCCGCCGAGCGACTCCCGCCCTTCCAGCCCCTCCCGCCCTTCCCGCCCAACCAACCCTGCCTGCCCCGCAATCGCCCGTACGTCGAGGCTCAGCGCGACGCCAGACGCGCTCGGCGAGGCGTCCGACCGCAGCACGCCTTCTACGGTCGCCGACGCCTCATCATCGTCGGGAAGCACGCGTCCGTCGAGTAACGCCCGCGCCCGATCGGCGCGCGCCAGATCTTCGAAAGCGATGCGCAGCGGCGGCCGCCAGGCGCGCTGCCACGCGGTCGTCGAAAGCGCCGCGCCGCCGGCAGTGAACGCGACGCACACCGCGGCGCCGAGCAGCGCCGGGCGCGCGGCGAACCACGCCCACGCGGCGACCACGGCCGCGGCGCAGAGGACGATCGACGCCGTGATTGGTGAGAGTGCGGGAACGAGGAGCCCGAGCGCGGAGCCGGCGAGCAGACCAACGGCGGGGATCGCGGCGACAGCGCGCACGCGCGCCGCCACTGCAAATTTCGGGACAGCCTTTCATCACGAAGTCACGGAGAACACGAAGAACACGAAGTCTTGTACCTAAAGAACTTCGTGTCCTCCGTGTCCTTCGTCTCTTCGTGATGAAAAGACGGCGGATGAAGAAACTGCGATCAGCTTACGCGCGCGCCGCTGGAATTCCTGCGTGGTAGTCCTGCAGCGCGCGCACCGACACCCCTTCGTCGCGCAGCGCGCGAATCGCGCTGACCGCGGCGGCGGCGCCCGTGAGCGTGGTGATGCACGGGACCTCGTGCATCATCGCCGCGCGGCGGACGGTGCGATCGTCGAAGAACGACTCGCGACCCAGCGGCGTGTTGACCACCAGATCGACCTTGCGGTTGACGATCTCGTCCGCGATGTTAGGCCGCCCCTCGTTCACCTTGAAGACGACCTCGACGTCGAGGCCATAGGAGCGCAGATACGCGGCCGTGCCGCGCGTCGCGATCAGGCGAAAGCCCAGCTCGGCGAGATCGCGCGCGATCGGGAGCAGGTTCGCCTTGTCCTTGTTGTTCACGCTGACGAAGGCCGTTCCGCTCTCCGGCAGCCGCTGGCCCACCGACAGCTGCGCCTTGGCAAACGCGACGCCGAAGCTCGTGGAGCCGCCCATGACCTCGCCGGTGGACTTCATCTCGGGGCCAAGAATCGTGTCGACGCCGGGGAAGCGCACAAACGGGAACACCGGGCTCTTGACGAACACACCGGCGACGTCGATGTCGCGCGTGAGCCCGAGATCGGCCAGCGTGCGCCCCGCCATGACCTTCGCGGCCATCTTCGCCAGCGACACGCCGGTCGCCTTCGACAGATACGGCACGGTGCGCGACGCGCGCGGGTTCACCTCGAGCACGTACACCACATCGTCTTTGATCGCGTACTGCACGTTCATCAGGCCGACGACCTGCAGCGCGCGAGCGATGCGCCGTGTGTAATCGCGGATCGTCGCCAGGTGATGCTCCGGGCAGATGAAGGGCGGCACGACACACGAGCTGTCGCCCGAGTGAATGCCCGCCTCCTCGATGTGCTCCATGATGCCGCCGATGACGACCGCGCCGGTCGCGTCGGCGATGGCGTCGACGTCGAACTCGAACGCGTCCTCGAGGAACCGGTCGACGAGCACCGGATGCTCCGGCGAGGCATCGACCGCGTGCGTCATGTAACAATCGAGCGTGCCCACGTCGTAGACGATCGCCATCCCGCGCCCGCCGAGCACGTACGACGGCCGCACGACGACCGGAAATCCGATGGAGGCGGCCACATCGCGCGCTTCCTGCCGCGAGGTGGCCGTGCCGCTGGCCGGCTGCGTGATCTCGAGGCGCGAGAGCAGCGCCGCGAAACGCTTGCGATCCTCGGCCAGGTCGATCGAATCGGGCGACGTCCCCATGATGCGCACGCCCGCGTCCTGCAGCGCGAGCGCGAGCTTCAGCGGCGTCTGGCCGCCGAACTGCACGAGACACGACACCTCGGCGCCCGCCGACGCTTCAGTTTCGATCACCGCCATCACATCTTCGAACGTGAGCGGCTGGAAGTACAGGCGGTCAGCGGTGTCGTAGTCGGTGGAGACCGTTTCCGGATTGCAGTTGATCATCACGGTCTCGAGACCTTCCTCGCGCAAGGCGAAGGCCGCGTGACAGCAGCAATAGTCGAACTCGATGCCCTGGCCGATGCGGTTCGGTCCGCTGCCGAGGATGATGACCTTCGGCCGGTTGTTGGGATTCGATTCGCACGTCGGCTCGTAGGAGCTGTACATATACGGCGTGAACGATTCGAACTCCGCCGCACACGTATCGACGCGTTTGTACACCGGCTTCAGATTCTGCCCGACGCGGCGCTCCCGCACCGCGCGTTCCGTCGAGCCGGTCGCCAGCGCAATTTCGCCATCGCCAAACCCGGCGCGCTTCAGGCGGCGCATCATGCCGGCGTCGATCGCCGGGAGCCCGCTTGCCGCGGCCGCCTGGCGCATCGCGGTCATCTCCGCGAACTGCCGCAGGAACCAGGGATCGATCCTGGTGGCCTGGTGAATCTGCTCGAGATCGAAGCCGCGATCGATGGCGCGGAAGATGTCCCACATCCGCCGGTCGTTGGGCACCGCCAGCCGCTTCCGCAGCGCCGCATCGTCCTCATCTTCCATGCTCGAGGGGGCGAACAGCAGGCCGCTGCGCCCGAGCTCGAGCGAGCGGACGCCCTTCATGAACGCTTCCTTGAAGGTGCGGCCGATGGCCATCACTTCGCCGACCGATTTCATCTGCGTGGTCAGTGTCCGATCCGCCTGCGGGAACTTCTCGAAATTCCAGCGCGGGATCTTGACGACGACGTAATCGATCGTCGGCTCGAAGGAGGCGGGCGTCAGGCGCGTGATGTCGTTGGGAATCTCGTCGAGGTGATAGCCGAGCGCCAGCTTGGCCGCGATCTTCGCGATCGGAAAGCCGGTCGCCTTCGAGGCGAGCGCCGACGACCGCGAGACGCGCGGATTCATCTCGATCACCGTCATGCGGCCGTCGGCCGGGTTCACCGCGAACTGGATGTTCGATCCGCCGGTCTCGACGCCGACGCGGCGGATGATCTTCCGCGCCGCGTCCCGCATCCGCTGATATTCCTTGTCGCTGAGCGTGAGGATCGGCGCAACGGTGATGCTGTCGCCCGTGTGCACGCCCATCGGATCGATGTTCTCGATCGAGCAGATGACGACGAAGTTGTCGGCGGTGTCGCGCATCACCTCGAGCTCGAATTCCTTCCAGCCGATCACCGACTCTTCGATCAGAATCTCGTGCACCGGGCTGAGCTCGAGGCCGCGCTCCGCCAGGTCGCGGAACTCTTCGATGTTGTAGGCGATACCGCCGCCGATCCCGCCCATCGTGAACGACGGCCGGCTCACGAGCGGGAACCCGAGCGTACGCGCGAGGTCCACCGCCTCCTGCAGCGTGCGCGCGAGGCCGCTCTGCGGCACGTCGAGGCCAATCTCGCGCATCGCGTCCTTGAACAACTGGCGATCCTCGGCCACCTTGATCGCCTTGATCGAGGCGCCAATCAACTCGACGCCGTACTTCTCGAGCGTGCCCGCATTGGCCAGATCGACCGCGAGGTTCAACGCCGTCTGGCCGCCGACCGTCGGCAGGAGCGCGTCGGGACGCTCGCGCTCGATGATCGCCGCGAGCACCTCCGGCGTCAGCGGCTCGACGTAGGTGCGGGTGGCGAGCTCCGGGTCGGTCATGATCGTCGCCGGGTTGCTGTTGACGAGAATGACCTCCAGCCCCTCGTCGCGCAGCGCCTTGCAGGCCTGCGTGCCGGAATAATCGAACTCGCACGCTTGCCCGATCACGATCGGACCGGAGCCGATCACGAGCACGCGCTTCAGATCAGTGCGACGGGGCATGGTTTCTCGTCTTACTCGTAGCGGCGGACCTGTGTGTCCGCCGTCATGGGCCGACACATCGGTCGCCCCCTACGCGTTATGGTTCTCGATCAGGTCGATGAAATCGTTGAAGAGATAGTCGGCATCATGCGGCCCGGGCGACGCCTCCGGATGATACTGGACCGAAAAGACAGGACGCGTCTTGTGGCGCAGCCCTTCGACCGTGCCGTCGTACAGATTCACGTGCGTTATGAGGACGTCCTCGGGCAGCGAGCTCGGATCCACCGCGAAGCCATGATTCTGCGACGTGATCTCGACCTTGCCGGTCTCCAGCTGCTTCACCGGATGATTCGCCCCGCGATGGCCAAACTTCAGCTTGAACGTGTCGCCGCCCATGGCGAGGCCGAGCAGCTGATGCCCGAGGCAGATGCCGAACACCGGCACATTCGACGCCACCAGCGCCTGCGCGTTCGCGACGGCGTAGTCGAGCGGCGCCGGATCCCCGGGACCGTTGCTCAGGAAGACGCCGTCCGGCTTCGCCCGCAAGACCTCCGCGGCCGGCGTCGACGCCGGATAGACGCGCACGTCGCAGCCGTGCGCGCTGAGCCGCCGCAGAATGTTCCACTTCATGCCGAAGTCGTACGCGGCAATCTTCAGCCGTGATTTCGGCAGCCGCTCCGCCGGCACACCGAACTCCCCCGGGTCTTCCTGCGGCCAGTCGAACGCGGCGGCCGACGTGACGTCCTTCACCAGGTCGGAGCCTTCCATCTTCGGCAGCGCGTTCGCCCGCTCGGTCAACAGGCGCGGGTCGAGGCCGCTGCCGGTCGCGATCACGCCGCGCATGACGCCGCCCGATCGCAGCTGCCGCGTGAGCGCGCGCGTGTCGATGTCGGCGATGGCGACGATCCGGTGCGCCACCAGGTACTCGCGCAGCGTGCCTTCGGATCGCCAGTTGCTCGCCATCGGCGATTCTTCGCGCACGATGAAACCGGCCACGCGCGGGGCGCGCGATTCGCCGTCGTGCGGCGTCACGCCGTAGTTGCCGATCTCCGGACACGTCATCGTGACGATCTGTCCGGCGTACGACGGATCGGTGAGCACTTCCTGATAGCCCGTCATGCTCGTGTTGAACACGACTTCGCCGCCGGCTTCGCCTTCCGCGCCCGCAGCCACGCCGCGGAACCACGTGCCGTCTTCCAATGCCAGAATCGCTTCCACTCTTTGAGTCCTCAATCGAAGGGCGTCGTCATCCTAAATGCCACACTCTCAACCACGAAGACACGAAGGACACGAAGCGACCGCGAAGAATTTTCTGTACATCATCTTCTTCGTGCCTTCGTGAGCTTCGTGGTTCTATGGGACGCTGCTCATTTCTCCAGCGAGGCGGTCACCCGGTTCTGTTCCGAGGCCACGACGCGCACAGAGGACGACCACCGGCGATACCCGTCGAGCTCGATCCGCACGACGTGTTCGCCCGCATCGAGACCGGCCAGCTGCAGCGGCGTCGAGCCAACCAGCTTGCCGTCGATGAACACCTTCGCGCTAGGCGGACGCGAGTCCACTGTGAGCGCGCCGACAAAGCGGCCGGTCGTGCCGGGAGTCGCCGGAATGGGCATCCGCTCGGCGGGCACCTGCGCGACGCGCACGGGTGACAGCGGCACCGTCATCGCCTGCGCCGGCCGCGACGCCGTGATCGTGATACGCCGCTCCTCGGTGGCGTACCCGTCGCGCACGACGCGGAGGCGATGCTCACCGCGCGCGAGCTCGCGGACCGCCACAGGCGTCCGCCCCTCTTCGCGGCCGTCGACGAACACGCGCGCGCCCGCCGGTGTCGACCGCACGAGCAGGCGCCCGTCAGATGTACCCGATCCACGCGCGACGGGCGGATCGGCAGTGCGTGTGCCGGCCGGCGCGCTGCGCGGAGAAATCGCCCCACTCCCAGGCGCCGTCGTCTCAGGCTTCTGGGGTGCTTCGGTCGCCGGCGGCGATTTCGGATCGTTGACCGCGGCTTCGGTCAAATCGCGCTCGGCGTTCGTCGCCGGCGCCGAAGCGGCTGGAGGCTTCGAGGCCGCAACGGCTTGAGAAGCGCCGCTGCGATCGCGATTGCCGACCCCGTATCCGCTGGCAAACCCGATCGCGAGACCGACGAGCAGGGCGAGCGACAAGGGCCAGATCGCGGATCGCGATCGTTCGAGCGCGGAAATGGGCGCGCTTTCATACGCGCTGCTCGACGCCGACACCAACTCCGCCGGCGTGCCCCCGTCCGGCACCGTTGGAGGCAGATCGCTAATCGAGTGCGCCGTCTCGACATCCTGGTAGCGCGCCGCCTCTGCTTCGCGCAGGTGGAGATCGGCATGCGCGGCGTCAGACTGAGGCATTTCTGGCGCCTGCGATGGTCTCACCATCACAGGCTTGGCTTGGTCGGCGACCACAGGCTTCGCCTCGTCCGCGCGGTGAGGAGCGGCCGCGGAGGGCGCCACCGGCTCGGGACGCGCTGGGGCCGCCTTCTTCACGGGACGCGCAGTGGCAGGCGGCAACGGTTCGTCGAGCGGCAGCCGCTGGTCCTGCCTGCTATCGGCGATCTCGGACGGTCCCACCGCCGCGGCGGGCTCGACGCCAGCGCGCGGCGCCGCGATCGCCACATCCGGAAACGCCAGCGTCAGCGCCTGGGCAAACTCGAGCGCCGTGTCGAAACGATCGGCGGGACGCTCGGCGAGCGCGCGCGCGAACACCGTCCGCAGCGCGATGAGGTCGCCGCCGGGAATCTGCGTCAGTGAGACTCCGGCCTGCGCGCCGATGGCCGGCACGCGGCGGGCCCACAGCAACTCGTGCATCAACGCGGCCAGGCTGAAGACATCTGCGCGGCGGTCCCAGTCAGCGCCCGCGATCCCTTCCGGCGGCGTGTACGGACGACGCACGGGCGCGGCGATCTGGACACGCTCGAAGGCGGCCGCGATGCCGAGGCCTGTGAGGCGCGTCTCTTCCGGAGACAAGAGCACGTCGCGCGGGTGCAGCGCACCGTGCGCGATGTGGACGACGGCGGCGAAATCGAGCGCTCCGGCCAGCTGCGCCGCCACGCGGAGCGCATCGGCCGGCGGCGCGGCCCCATACTGGCGAATGGCGGTGTCCAGCGAGTCGGCGGACACGTACTCCATCGCGAGATACGCCCGATTGTCGTGGATGCCAGTCGCCAACGGTGCGGCGATCGCCGGGTGCGTGAGGTTTGCGTCGATCAGCCGCTCGAGCTCTGCCACCAGCTGATGCACACGTTCGGGCGGAAGATCGAGCGTGAACAGCTTGACCGCAACGAGCCGTTCGGTCTTTTGATCGAAGGCGCGGAACACCGGTCCCAACGTTCCCGCACCAATTTGATGAAGAACTCGGAAAGGACCGAAGGCGTCAGGCGCCGAGGCGGCAGGATCCGTGTGCAGTGAAGGACTCCTTAGGCAAGGCGGATGCAATCTTAGCATGGAAGGTTCTGCAACCGGCGGAGGGGATCGCGCGTCTTAGTGCTGTCGCATCAAGCGAATAGCGGCGCTCGCCAGCTTGACAGTGCGGCGAACGCTTTGAGACAGTAGGCCACGAGTGAACGCGAACCCAACAGGCGCAACATCCCTCTCCGACGAATCCTCTGTGCGCATTCCCGTCGACGTCCGCCGCTTCCCGTGGATTCGCCGGCTGGCCGCTGATTACGCTTACGATTTCCGTGCCGTCGCGCCGTTTTTTTCCGGCGATCCTGCTGACCGCGCGGCGTGGGCGTCGGCGATCGAACGCACGCAGCGTCATGAGCGGCAGCGGTCGGCGATCGCGGAGGTCATCGGCGCTCAACAGCAGCGTCGCGGCGCGCCGTCGCCGGCGGTCGATGCGGGACGGCTGCTCGCCGATCGCAAAACGGTCGCGGTGCTCACAGGCCAGCAGGCCGGGCTGTTCGGTGGACCGGTGTTCACGCTGCTCAAAGCGCTGACCGCGCTCAAGCTTGCCGAGCAGGTGGCGCGCGATCATCACGTGCCCGCCGTCGCGATCTTCTGGATCGACGCCGAGGATCACGATTGGGAAGAAGTGCGCTCGTGCTCGTTCTTCGGCGGCGACCTCGCCGTGCGCACGGTGGCGCTGCCGCCGCGCAGCGGCGCCGATGCCGCGCCCGTCGCCACCGTGCAGCTCGACGACTCCATCGTCAGGGCGCTCGACGAGCTCGAGCAGCTGCTGCCAGCCACCGAATTCCGCAGCGGCCTGGTCGCGCAGCTGCGCCACGCGTACGCGCCGGGCATCGGCATGGCGGAGGCGTTCGGCCGCTGGATGGAACAGGTGCTCGGCGAGCGCGGCCTGATCGTGTACGACTCGTCGGACGCCGCGTCGAAACCACTCGCCGGAGACATCTTCGCGCGCGAGCTGTCAATGCCGGGACAAACGGCTCGGCTCGCGGCGCTGGCCGGCACCGACCTCGTGGCCCGCGGCTATCACTCGCAGGTGCACGCGCAAGACGATGGCCTGGCGCTGTTTCATTTGGATGGCAGCCAGGGCGGCCGGCGCGCGATTCGTCAGCAGGACGGCCAGTTCATGGTCGGCGACACGCGCTTTGCGATGAGCGCGCTCGTGCAGCAGGCGACCGACGCGCCGGGCGGCTTCAGCCCGAACGTGCTGCTCCGCCCCGTCGTCCAGGACACGTTATTTCCGACGATCTGTTATGTGGCGGGACCGAACGAGCTGGCGTACCTCGGCCAGCTGCGCGGCGTCTACGATCACTTCGGCGTGCCGATGCCGCTGATGTATCCGCGCGCCAGCGCGACGCTGCTCGATTCCGCCGCCCTGCGCTTTCTCACCAAATACAAGCTGCCGCTCGAAGCGCTCCAGGCGCAGGACGAGGCCGCGCTGAACGAGCTGCTCAAGACGCAAATTCCCCCGGCCGTCGAGGAATCCTTCGCCGCGGCGTCGCGGACGATCGAGACCGAGATGCAGCGGCTCGTTGACGCGATGCCCGCCCTCGATCCGACGCTCGAGGGCGCGGCGCGCTCCACGCTCGGCCGTATGCAGCACGATCTGCAGACGCTGCACGGCAAAATGATTCAGGCGGCCAAGCGCCGCGACGAAACGCTGCGCCGCCAGTTCATCCACACGCGCGCGCTCGCCTTTCCGAATGGGCACGCTCAGGAGCGCACGGTCGGATTCGTCTCCTTCCTGAACCAGTACGGACCGGCACTCGTCGACCGACTGAATGAAGAGCTGCCGCTCGATCTCGGCCGGCACTGGATTGTGACGATCTAGACAGGGCTCGTGGATCAGGGGTCGGACCTCGGGGATCCCGGAGTCGTGGCGCAGGACTTTAGTCCTGCTGATCTGGCAGGCACTGGGCAGGTCTCAAGACCTGCGCTACAAGAAGCGCTCAAAATGACCGATACACTCCAATAGGATCATGCCCTCGGCGCGTCCAAAGAAAAAACGCTCGGCGCCGGCGCGCACGCGAATTCGTGTCGTGGCGCTCTGGCGCAAACGCTGGGTGCGGTGGACCGCCGTCGCCATCGCCGTCCCTGCGCTGGCGCTCTGCCTCGTCGCCACCTACTACTACATCAGCTTCGCGCGCCTGATCGACGCGCGCCTGCACGGCGAGCGCGATCGCGTCCTGCCCCGCGTCTATGCGCGCCCGCTCGAGCTTCGGCGCGGCCAGTCGATGACCGATCGTCAGCTGATCGACCGGCTGAACGATCTCGGCTATGCGCAGCGCGCGAGAGTGGAAAAACCGGGCGAGTTCTCCGTGGCGGGCGGTTCGGTCTCGATTCTTCCGCGCAGCGCCGCGCTGAAGGGCAAAGTCGTCCACGTGCTGTTCGAGAAGCCGACAACCGCGGCTGTCAAGACCGTCGCGCGGCGGCCGGCGCCCAAGCCGGCGGACCACGTCGAGCGGCTCGAGCTGGGGACGCAGCCGAGCGAGCGCCTCACGCTCGACGCGCCCGTGCTGACGTCGCTTTTCGGCGGCGAGCGCGAGAAGCGCCGTCCAGTGGCGCTCTCCGCGATACCCGCCCGGATGACGGAGGCGGTGATCGCCATCGAAGATCGCCGGTTCTACGAGCATCCCGGCGTCGATCCCATTGGCATCGTCGGCGCGCTGATCACGAACATGCGCGGCACTCATGCGTACACAGCCGGCGCAAGCACCATCACCCAGCAGGTGGCGCGCAATGTGTTCCTGCCGAAGATGTTCCCTGGGATGACGCTGCAGGCGGCGCGCGAGAAGTCGATCCGGCGCAAGCTGCTCGAGATCTGGGTGTCGATCGTGCTGACGCAGCGCGCGTCGAAGGACGCCATCCTCGAGATGTATCTGAACGACATGACGCTCGGCCAGCGAGGCTCGTTCGGCATCGTCGGCGTCGCGGAAGCCTCGCGGCTGTTTTTCGGCAAGGACGTGAGCAACGTCACGCTGGCCGAGGCGGCGACGATCGCGGGCGTGTATCAGTCGCCGTCTGCGCTCTCGCCGTTCAACAACCCGGTGCGGTGCAAGGAGCGGCGGAACGTGGTGCTGCAGGCGATGGTCGATTCCGGATTCGTCCAGCAGGACGTCGCCGATCGCGCCGCGAAGGAGCCGCTGGTCGTGGTCCAGCGCGCGCTCGAAGCCGAGGCGCCGTACTTCGTGGATTACGTCGGGCAGACGCTCGCCGATGAGTACCCGGGCCTCACGACGACCACCAATCAGACGGTCGACGTGTTCACGACGCTCGATCTGCACCTGCAGCGCCTTGCGCAGGACGCCGTGCGCGACGGCCTGACACAAGTGGACGAACTGCTCAAGCACCGGCGGCGCAAGGGGCGCGCCGAAGCCGCGCTGATCGCCGTCGATCCGAAAACGGGCGACATCCTGGCGCTGGTCGGCGGCCGCTCGTACAACCAGTCGCAATACGATCGCGTGACCGTGTCGCGCCGGCAGCCTGGGTCGGTGTTCAAGCCGTTCGTGTTTCTCACGGCGTTCGAGCAGGCCGCGGCAGACGGACGCGCCGACGTCACGCCGGCATCCATCACCAACGACGTGCAGGAGACGTTCGAGTTCGACGATCAGGTCTGGACGCCGGAAAACTACGAGAAGGAATACGACGGCGCGATCACATTCCGCCGCGCGCTGGCACAGTCGCGCAATCTCGGCACCATCCATGTGGCGCAGAGCGCCGGCTACGACCATGTCGCGGCCCTGTGGAAGAAACTGGGCGTGGGCAACCCGCCGAAAGCGTATCCGTCGATCGCGCTCGGCGTCTTCGAAGCCACGCCGTTCGAGATCGCGACCGCCTACACGCTGTTCCCGAACAACGGGGAGATCCGTCCGCTCAGGAACATCCTCACGATCACCCGAGGCGGCACCGACGTCACGAAGAAAGGCTCGGCGGACCTGCGGCGCGTCGCGCGGCCCGACACGACATTTCTCGTGACGAACATGATGCGCAGCGTGCTCAACGAGGGGACCGCCGCCGGTGCGCGCGCGGCCGGCTTCACGCTCGACGCCGCCGGCAAGACCGGCACCACCAACGATCTGCGCGATGCCTGGTTTGTCGGCTTCACGCCCGATCTGTTGACCGTCGTCTGGGTGGGCTTCGACGACAATCAGCCGGTCGGCCTCTCCGGCGCGAGAGCCGCGCTGCCCATCTGGACGCAATTCATGAAGGCGGCACTCGCCGGGCATGCCAGCGTGCCGTTCGAGGTGCCGGAGGGGATCTCGTTCGTGGACATCGATCCCGACACCGGCAAGCTCGCCACGCCCACCTGCCCGCGCGTCTTCCGCGAAGCGTTCATCGCGGGGACGGAACCGACCCAGGCATGTGAGCTGCATCGGTTCTGATTCAGGTTTTCATCACGAAGACACGGAGAACACGAAGTTCACGACGATTCTTTCGTACAGCTCGTGCTCAGAGAACCAAATATTTCTTCGTGTCCTTCGTGACTTCGTGATAAAAGTCCGCCGCGACTTCGTGATAAAAAGCCGCCCCAAAGCAGTCATATAATTCGAAGAGCATGAATCGCGAGGTCTTCGCTGCGGTCTCCGATGCCCTCGAGCGGGGCGAACCGGCGGCGCTGGTCACGATTGTGTCGGCGATCGGATCGACGCCGCAGCGGGTTGGGGCCAAAATGCTCGTGTTCGCCGACGGCCGGATCGTCGGTACGATCGGCGGCGGCTGCTATGAGAACGACGCGTTCTGGAAAGCGCGCGAGGCGATCGCCTCCCGCGTGCCGCAAATCGTGCACTACGAGCTCTCCGACGATTTCGCGCAGGAGACCGGTTTGATCTGCGGCGGCCAGATGGACGTGTACATCGAGCCGATTGAGCCGTCACCTGAGCTGTACATCGTCGGCGCCGGCCACGTCGGCTTTCATCTGGCGCGGCTCGCCCAGGAAGTGAGCTTCCGCGTGCACGTGATCGACGACCGCGAGAAATTCGCGAACACCGAGCGGTTCCCCACCGCGGCGGAAATCATCGTCGACGATCTGCCTGCCTGGATCGCGCGCACGACGCTGCCGCCGCACGCCTACGTCGTGATCGTCACGCGCGGCCACACCAACGATCTCGAAGCGCTGCGCGCGCTGGCGCCGCACGAGCTGCGCTATCTGGGGCTCATCGGCAGCCGCGCCAAAGTCGCGCGCATCTACGACGCGCTCGTCGCGGACGGCATGTCCGCCGACGTGCTGAAGCGCGTGCATGCGCCAATCGGGCTCGAGATCGGCGCGGTGACGCCGCAGGAAATCGCGGTCAGCATTCTGGCGGAGCTCATCGCGGTCAAACACGGCAAGGCGCACCCGGCGTCGATGAAATGGACGCCGCCACAGATCGCCGCGCTCAAGCCTTAGCCACGATGATGAGACGCGCTGCAGTCGTGCGGACGGATTGCGTCGCGACGCCCGTCGCGTTTTGCGGCAAGCCACGGCCTGCGCCCCGCTCCGACCGTGTATAATGGTTAGCAGTCCCAGTCCCTGAGTGCTAATGGAAGCTCACGACCGTTCACGCCGGGTCCTCGCCGCTCTGGTGCGCGAGTACATCACGTCGGGCGAGCCCGTCGCTTCGTCGCTGCTCGTCACGGCGGCCGGGCTGGGTGTGTCGTCGGCGACCGTGCGCAACATTCTGGCCCGGCTCGAAGACGAGGGGTTCGTCCAGCAGCCGCATACGTCGGCCGGGCGCGTGCCGACCGACCTCGGCTACCGCTTCTACGTGGATCTGTTGCTTGAAAGCCGGCGATCGACGCGCACGGCCAGTGCGGTCGAGGCGCAGCTGCGGCGCGACGGTTCAGCGGTGCTGATCGACTTCCTGTTGCCTCAGGTCTCGCACGTGCTGTCGCAGGCGTCGCGCAGCGTGGGCTTCGCGGTCCGCACCGCGCACGAAGCCGCGGTGTTCGACCGGGTGGAGTTCATCCCGCTGAGCGCGTCGCGCGTCCTCGTGGTGATCGTGGCGCGCGGCGGGCACGTGATCCAGAAAGTGATCAACGCCGGCGAGATGCTCGATGCCGACGAGCTTCGTCAGGCGGCACGCTACCTGAACGCCGAATTCTCCGGCCTGCCACTGAACCGCGCGCGAGACGCCGTTCGGGATCGCATGAACGAAGAGCGGATGCTCTATGACGAGCTGATGGCGCGCGCGATGCGTCTGGCCACGTCCACGTTCGCGGACCTGCCGGAGGAACAGATGATTTTCGTCGACGGCGCCTCGGCGCTGGTCGGCGAGGCGCAGGGCCTGACGCTCGGCACGCTGCAGGCGCTGCTGCAGATGATCGAAGAAAAGCAGCGGCTGTTGCAGCTGCTCACGGAATACATTGACGGCCCCGGCCTCACCGTGGTGATCGGTGCCGAACATCCCGATCCGAACCTCCGCTCGTTCAGCCTCATCGCCTCCACCTACGATGACGGCGGCAGCACGGGCACGGTCGGGGTGATCGGGCCGACCCGCATGCGCTATTCGCGCGCCATCGACTTCGTCGACGGTGCGGCGCAAGCGGTCGCGCGCGTGTTGCGCGACCCCAACTAGGTTCTTATGACTGACGAGTTTCCGATTGATCCGGCGGAGGCGCCGCCGGCGGCAGCCGAGCCGCGCGACGCGGCGGAAGCGCCCGCGATCGACGCCGTCGCGCTCGCTCGCGAGCGCGACGATCTGTACGACCGCCTGCTGCGCAAGACCGCCGAGTTCGAGAACTATCGCCGCCGCATCGAGCGCGAGCGCCGCGAGCAGTCGGACCAGGCGGTGGTCGACCTTCTCCAGCAGCTGCTCTCGGTGGTCGACGACTTCGATCGCGCACTCACGGTGGAAGCGGGGCCGCAGGCGAACGCGTATCGGAAAGGCGTGGAGCTGATTCACGCGAAGCTGAACGACGTGCTTCGCCGGTACAACGTGCGGCCGTTCGAGACGCTCGGCACCGATTTCGACCCGAACATCCATCAGGCGGTCGTGCACGAGACGAGCCCCGACCATCGCGAAGGCGAAGTGATCGGCGAGCTGCAGCGCGGGTATCTGATGGGCGACAAGCTGCTGCGGCCGGCCATGGTGAAGGTAGCAAAAGCGTGAGCAAACGGGATTATTACGAGATCCTCGGCATCGAGCGCAGCGCCACCGAGGTCGAGATCAAAAGCGCGTACCGCAAGCAGGCGATGAAGTATCACCCGGATCGCAATCCGGGCGACCACACGGCTGAAGAGCGATTCAAGGAATGCGCCGAGGCGTACGCGATCCTCGCCGATGGCGACAAGCGCAGCCTCTACGATCGCTTCGGCCACGCGGGCGTCAGCTCGGCGGCGGCCGGCGGCGCGGGCTTCGATCCGACCGTCTTCACCGGGTTCGAAGATATTCTCGGCGGCCTCGGCGATATTTTCGGCCTCGGCGATCTGTTCGGCGGCGGCCGGCGGCGCGGCGGTCCGCAGCGCGGCGCCGATCTCCGCTACGACCTCGAGATCACCTTCGAAGAATCGGCGCGCGGCAGCGAGACGACGATCCAGATTCCGCGTCAGGAACAGTGCGAGACGTGCCACGGATCGGGCGCAGCGCCTGGCTCGTCGCCGACGGTCTGCTCGCAGTGCCGCGGGCAAGGCCAGGTACGTTTCCAGCAGGGCTTCTTCACGGTCGCGCGGACCTGCCCGCAATGTCGCGGCGCCGGCAAGCTGATCACCAAGCCGTGCCAGACCTGCCGCGGCGCGGGTCGCGTCACGAAAGAGCGCAAGATCGCGGTGAAGATTCCCGCGGGCATTGCCACGGGGCAGCAGCTGCGGCTGCAGAACGAGGGTGAAGGCGGCTCGGCCGGCGGCCCGCCCGGCCATCTCTACGTGGTCGTGCACGTGCAGGAGCACGAATTCTTCCGGCGCGAAGGCCTCAATCTGTTCTGCGAGATCCCCGTCAACTTCACCACGCTCGCGCTCGGCGGCGAGATCCAGGTGCCGACGCTCGGCGGCCCCGAAAAAGTGAAGGTGCCCGAAGGGACACAGACCGGCACGACGCTGCGGCTGCGCGGCAAGGGCATGCCGGACGTCAACGGCCGGGGCAAAGGCGATCTGCTTGCGACCGTCCAGGTGCTGACGCCGAAGAAGCTCTCCAAGGAACAGCGTCAGCTGATGGAACAGCTCGCCAAGGCGCTGCCGAAAGAACAGTTCGAGCCGCGCGCGCACGGCGCTGAAGAGGAAGATCGCAATCTCTTCGATCGCGTCAAGGATATGTTTGGATAAATTGGTGAATTGGCGGACGTAGCGCGAAGGCTTCAGCCGAGCGTGTAGATTGGTGAGTTGGCGAGTTGGCGAGTTGGTGAATTCGTAAGTTGAAGCTGTATCCCGCGCTCGACGTGGAATCCACGGCGGAAGTGGTGCTGGCGCTCGTGGACGACTTTGCACCGACCGCCGTCGAAGAAGGGTCGACGGCGATGCGCCTGTTCTTCGCCGCGTCGGATGCGCGCGATGCCGCCTGCGCTGAGCTGCGCGCGCAGGGATACGCCACCGTTCCGCTCGACGTGTCGGACGAAGATTGGGCCCGCCGGTCGCAGCAACACCTCGACCCCATCACGGTCGGCCGCATCATGATCTTCCCGAATCCCGAGTCTTCCGCGAATCCCGAGTCCCGAATCCCCTCGAATCCCGAATCCCAACGCCCGAACCCCGACCCGGTTTTTCTCACGATCGTCCCCTCGATGGGCTTCGGCACCGGCCACCATGCGACAACGCGGCTGTGCCTGGACGCGCTGCAGCGCGTCGATCTCACCGGCGCGTTCGTGCTCGATGTCGGCACGGGGTCTGGCGTGCTGGCACTCGCGGCTGACCGGCTCGGCGCAGCGCGCGCGTGTGGCATCGACCACGACGCCGACGCGATTCAGTCCGCTCGCGAGAATCTCGCACTGAACCAGCGGGCCACCCACACCTCGTTCGAGCTCAGCGATCTGACGGCTGCGCCGCTGCCGACGGCGGACGTCGTCACGGCCAATCTGACCGGCGCCTTGCTGGTTCGTGTGGCACCGACGCTTCTGGCGGCCGCGCGCCGTGGCGGGACCCTCATCCTCAGCGGCATTCTCGCGGAGGAGGGTGATGCCGTTCGGAATGCGTTCAGCTCTGCCGATCTCATCGAGGAGCGGCGGGAAGCCGAGTGGTTATGTTTGCATCTGACACGGCGTTGAGCATGAACCGCGGAAAGGGGCCGTACCCCTTTTTCGCGGGCACTTCAGGGAAAAAGGGGTACGGCCCCTTTTCGGGGCTCGTCCTGTGTCTCGTGGCCTCCTCTGCGCTCCTCGGCGCGCAGAGCCCGGCGCGTCCAGCCGCAGGCTCGCAGCAGCCGGCGCGCGACACGTCCGCCCAGCCGAAAAATGCCCCGCCGCCGCCCGTCGGCCGCATCACCGGACGCGTCGTCGTCGCCGACACCGGGCGGCCGCTCAAGCGCGCGCGCGTCTACCTCAGCGCACCGGAACTCCCCGAAGGCCGCGGCATGCTCACCGACGAGACCGGCATCTTCGACATCACCGAACTTCCCGCCGGTCGGTATCTCATCAGCGTCTCGAAGGCGGGCTTCGTCACGCTGATGTACGGGCAGCGGCGCCCGTTTCAACCCGGCACGCCGCTGCAGCTCGCGGACGGCCAGCAGATCAAAGGTGTCGACTTCAGCCTGCCGCGCGGCAGCGTCGTCGCCGGTCGCGTCTTCGACGAAGACGGCGATCCGATGCCGGGCGCGAGCGTGCGCGTGATGCGTTATCAATACCTGCAAGGCGATCGTCGTCTGATGCCGGTTGGCAACGCGGAGACCGACGACAAAGGCCAATATCGCGTCTGGGGTCTGATGCCCGGCGACTATTACGTCAGCGCCATCGTGCGCAATCCGAACTTCCGGGGGCGCGGGGGGCCGGCCGCGCGCGGCGGAGACGCGGAGGGCGAAGATGCGCGGGCGTACGCGCCGACGTTTTTTCCCGGCGTACCGGCGGTGGACGAGGCGAAGCCGGTAACGGTCGGCCTCGGTCAGGAATCGCTCGACATCAACTTCAATCTGCAGCTCGTGCGCACGTCGCGCATCAGCGGCCTCGTCGACAATCCCGACGGCACGCCGGCCACGAGCGGCAACGTGACCCTCATTGCGGAGAGCGCGTCCGGACGCGGCGGCCCCATCGGCATGCGCTACGGCGGCCGCATCGACTGGGACGGCTCCTTCACGCTGACCAACGTCCCTCCGGGACGCTACGTGCTGCGCGCGAGCGCTGATGATACCGGCATCATGCAATTCGCCTCACAACCGCTCACGGTTGCGAGTGGCGATCTGCCCGACGTGCTCGTGCTCCTGGCACCGGGCGGAAGCATCAGCGGCACGATCGCCTTTCCTGCCACCAAGTCGCCGGTGCCCGACCTCACGCAGATCCGGATCGCGGCGCCGGCGCTCGACGCGGACGTGCAGGGCCAAGGCAATGCGCGCGTCGATAAAAATGGCCGCTTCGTGCTGGCGGCGCTCGCGGCGGGGCCGCACCTGATCCGGCCCCAGGGTCCGCTGCGCGGGTGGTCGCTGAAGTCGGTGACAGTCGACGGCCGCGACGTGACGGATGCGCCAATCGAACTGCGCAGCGGTCAGCAGATTGCGAATGTGGCGGTGACGTTCACCGACACCCAAACAGAAATCGACGGCACGGTGGCCAACGATCACGATACGCCGATCACCGACTACACGGTGCTTGCCTTCTCGACCAACAGCGACTACTGGCGTCCGCTGTCGCGCCACATCATGACGGCGCGCCCCGACCAGACCGGTAAATTCAAGATCCGCGGCCTGCCCGCCGGTGAGTACTACGTCGTGCCTGTCGATCCCTCCGAGCAGGGCGAATGGTTCGATCCGGCGTATCTCGACGCGCACCGATCCGGGGCCTCAAAGGTGACGCTGGGCGACGGCGAGACGAAGACGCAGGATTTCAAGATCAAAACCTGAGAAAGCTTCGGGAAACCTACCGCCTAACCTCTCCACCACGGTGGACACGGAGGACACGGCGTGAAGAGCTTGGGAATACTGTCTAAAGATCTCCCCAGAGAAATTGCAGCACGCTGATCGCCGCGACCGGCACCGCATCGGCGCGCAGCGTTCGGTGGCCGAGTGTGATCAAACGCACGCCGTGCGCACGAGCGGCCGTCCACTCGGCGTCCACCCAGCCCCCTTCCGGGCCCACCATCACCGACGCGTCGCGCGGCTGCCTCTCGGCTCGCAGCGCGGAGAGCGGTTCGACATCCGCGGCGGCGCCAGGTTCGACCAGCATGATCGACAGCGTTGGCGGCGGCTCGCCGAGCAGCGTTTCGAGCGTGAGCGGCATGCGGATCTCCGGGACGACCGCGCGCCGCGACTGCTTCACCGACGCGAGCGCCACCCGCTTCCAGCGATCGATCCGCGCGCCGCGCATCAGCGCCGCGACGGTGACCTCGCTCCGCTTCGTCACGATCGGCTGAATCGCCGTCACCCCCAGCATCACCGCATCGCGGACGATGTCGTCCATCGCCTCGCCTTTCAGGATGGCCTGCGCGAGCGTCAGATGGACGGCTGGCTCCGCGGCGGGTTCGACGCGCGAGAGGATCTGCACGCGCGCGCTCGTCCGCGCCGCGCTGACGATCCGCGCCAGGCACTCGCGGCCGCGGCCGTCGAACACTGTCACCGTGTCGCCGGCGCCGAGCCGCAGCACGCGCGTGAGATGTTCTGCCTCATCGCGCGGCAGATCGACAGCCTCGTCTCCAAGATCCATGGCGGGGGCGAAGAAGCGGTGCATCGCGCTGAATTATAGTGGGCTATACTCGCGCCAGATGTTCTTCCGCGGACAACTCATCGGGAAATACAAGATCCACACGACGATCGGCAGCGGAGGCTTTGGCACGGTCTACCTCGCGGAAGACACCTGGATCGACAAGAAGGTCGCCCTCAAAGTTCCGCACAAGCAGAGCGTGGACTTCGGCGAGCTGCTCCGCGAGCCGCGGCTCCTCGCGAGCCTCAATCACCCGAACATCGTGACCATCCTGACGGCGGAAAAACAGGAAAACGTGTTTTTCATCGTCATGGAGTTCGTGCCCGGCGAGACGCTCGAGACGAGTATTGCCCGCGACGGCGCGCTCGACGTCGCGCTCGCGCTCGACTACACGTGCCAGATCTGCAACGCCGTTGATCACGCGCATCGCCAGGGCGTGCTCCATCGTGACCTGCGTCCGTCCAATGTGCTGGTGGCCGACAGCGGGATGCTGAAAGTCGCCGACTTCGGCACGTCGCGCTTTCTGGAGATTGCCGCGCACGGCACGACGGTCATCGGCAGCCCGCCCTACATGGCGCCCGAACAGTTCAAGGGCAAAGCGGTCTTCGCCTCCGATATCTACTCGATCGGGGTGACGATGTATCAGATGCTGACCGGGCAGCTGCCCTACGAGACGCCCTCGCCCGCCGATCTCGACCGCCTGATGCGCGGCGAGCTGCTGTCGGCGCCGCGGCTCAAGAATCCGAAAGTACCGAAAGCGATCAACGAGATCGTGCTGAAGGCGATGGCGCCGGAGATCCACGCGCGCTACCAGCGGGCCAGCGACCTGCTCGACGATCTGCTCGCGGCGCGTGGCAGTGCCAATGCGCGGCGCACGCCGCGCGCCACGCCGCCGGCCGGACCGGTCTCCGGCGATGTCCAGGATATTCAGACGCGCCTCAAAGCGCGTGAGACGCCGCAGCCGCGATTCTGCTGGCAATGCCGCAAGCCGCTGCACGCGCGATCGGATCGGTGCCCCTTCTGCGGCGAGGCACAATAAAATCGATCCTGAAGTTGGTGATTTGGCGAATTGGTGACTTAGTGATTTGGTGATTTGGTGAAGGCAATCAGTTAGGGCGTCGGTTACATTTGCCGACTCGTTTGAATTCACCAACTCACCAACTCGCCAACTCACCAAATACGTTAGAATCAAATTTTTGGGGATTTGTCATGCCTTTTCCTGCGACCGGTAAGATCTGGATGAACGGCACGCTCGTCGAGTGGAAGGACGCCACCATTCACGTCGCGTCGCACGTCGTCCACTACGGGAGTGCCGTGTTCGAAGGCGCGCGCTGCTACGCGACGCCCAAAGGGTCCGCCTGCTTCCGGCTCGACGCCCACATGCGCCGGCTGCAGCAGTCGGCCAAGATTTATCGGATGGAGTATCCGCTCGATCAGCGGGCCTGGGAAGGCGCGGTCCTCGACACCATCCGCGCGAACCAGATGAAATCGTGCTACATCCGGCCGATCATCTACCGCGGGTACGAGGCGCTCGGCGTGAATCCGTTCCCGTGCCCCGTCGAGGCATCGATCCTCCTGTGGGACTGGGGCACGTACCTCGGCCAGGACGCGCTCGAGAACGGCGTCGACGTCAAGATCAGCACGTGGGCGCGCATGGCGCCGAACACGCTGCCGGCGATGGCCAAGAGCGCGGCCAACTATGCGAACTCCGGGCTGATCAAGATGGAAGCGATCACGGAGGGCTACTCCGAAGGGATCGCGCTCGACGTCTTTGGCAACGTCAGCGAAGGCAGCGGCCAGAACATCTTCATCGTGCGCGACGGCGCCATCTACACGCCGCAGCTCGGGTCGTCCATTCTGGCCGGCATCACGCGCGACTCGATCATGGCGATTGCCCGCGATCTGGGCTTCACCGTCACCGAAACGACACTTCCCCGCGAGTCGCTCTACCTGGCGGATGAAGCGTTCTTCGTCGGCACCGCGGCCGAGGTGACGCCCATCCGATCGGTGGACAAGATCCAGGTCGGCGCCGGACGGCGTGGCCCGGTCACCGAAGCCATTCAACGCGCGTTCTTCGACGTCATCAACGGCGAAGCGCCCGATTCGCACGGCTGGCTCACGTACGTGTATCCCAACGAAGCGGAGCTGCGCGAGCCGCAGAAGGCGGTCGAGGCGAGAGGCTAGACATTCGGGACTTTCGAATCCCAAATCCCGAATCCCAAATCCCGAGCCGAGGCCCAATGCACGTCAACGACCTGCTCAAAATCGCCGTCGACGCGGGGGCATCCGATCTGCACCTGAAGGTCGGCTGCTATCCGATGATGCGCGTGCGCGGCACCCTCGTGCCGGCGGCCGAGGACAAGCGGCTCGACCACGAAGACCTCGTGGCGATGAGCACGGCCGTGATGTCCACGACGCAGCGGCAGAAATACCAGGACGCCCAGGAGATCGACCTCGCCTACAGCGTCCCTGGGCTCGGCCGGTTCCGCTGCAACGTCTTTCAGCAGCGGGGCACCGTCGGCCTGGTGCTCCGCGTGATTCCGATGCAGATCCGCACGATCGACGAGCTCGGCCTGCCGCCGGTGCTGAAGCGGATCGCGGACGAAGAACGAGGCCTCGTGCTGGTCACCGGCACGACCGGCAGCGGCAAGAGCACCACGCTCGCCGCGATGATCGACCACATCAATCGGACGCGCTGCACGCACGTGATGACGGTCGAGGACCCGATCGAGTTCCTGCACCGCGACGCGTCGTCGATCATCAATCAGCGCGAGGTGGCGGTCGACACGAAATCGTTCGCGCACGCCCTCCGCAGCGCGCTGCGGCAGGATCCCGACGTGATCCTCGTCGGCGAGATGCGCGACTTCGAAACGATTGAAACCGGTCTGCTCGCGGCCGAGACCGGTCACCTCGTCTTCTCCACACTGCATACGCTCGACGCGACTGAGACTATCAGCCGCATCATCGCCGTGTTTCCACCGCATCAGCAGAAACAGGTGCGGCTGCAGCTCGCCAGCGTCCTGAAAGCCGTCGTCTCGCAGCGGCTGATCCCGAAGCTCGATGGCAAAGGCCGTGCGCCGGCGGTCGAGGTGATGATCAGCACCGCCTTCATCCGCGACTGCATCGTCGACAAGGAGAAGACGCATTTGATCCCCGGCGCCATCACCGCCGGCACGTCGCAGTACGGCATGCAGAGCTTCGATCAATCCATCTTCGGCCTGTTTCAGCAGGGCCTCGTGTCGTACGAGGAGGCGCTGCGCTGGGCGAGCAACGTGGACGAGTTCAAGCTGAAGGTCCAGGGTATTTCGACCACGTCGGACATGAGCCGCGATCAGATGGCCAACAGCGTCATCGGCGCGCCTGAAATCACGCGCTTCGGCAGTTGATACGAAAAGGGGCCGTACCCCTTTTCTGGCTCCCCCGTCGGAAAAGGGGTACGGCCCCTTTTCGAGGGCGCGTCAGGTCCCTTCGTCAGGCGCTCCAATGGTCGATGCATATGGTCAACGCCGCCTACATCGATGGGCTGAAAATGCTCGCCCGGCGCGAGCTCTCTGAGGCGCAGATCCGCCAGCGGCTCGCCCGCAAACAGCACGCCGCCGACGATGTGGACGCGGCGATCGCACGCCTGCGCGAGGAACGCGCGATCGACGATGTCCGCGTGGCCGAGGCGATCGCGCGGACGGAAACCTCGATCCGCCGCCGAGGGAAGCTGCGGGTGCGCATGCAGATCGAACGCGCCGGCATCTCAAAAGCCGTCGCCCGCCGCGCGATCGACGAGGTTTTCAGCGCCATCGACGACGACGCGCTGATGGAGGCGTCGCTGAACAAACGGCTGCGCGGCCGAACCGCCGTCGCCGACGATCGCGAGCGTCAGCGGCTGTACCGGTATCTGATCGCTCAGGGATTCGAGTCCGACCGAGTGCTGCGACGCCTCGATCGGCTGCGGGAAAGATCATGACGCCGGTCGACGCGCTGGCGCGCGAGCTCCACGAACGTGGCTTTGCCTTCGTTCCAGGCGCGTCGATGCGCGCGTGGCTCGAGGAAGCAGGCTCGCTCGACGACCTCGCCGCCTTCGGCGACAGCTGGAACGATCTCGCCCTCGATACCTATATGGCCGACGGCGCCCGGTACCGGCGCCGCCGGCATGCGGTCTTCGCCGTGGCGTCCGATGGGACCATCGCACGCGAGCCACATCAGCCGCACTATCAGACGCTCGAATACAACCCGCTGCACGGCGGTATCGCGCGCTGGTTCGAGCCGGTTGCGCCGGCCTTCGGCGGCGGGTCGACGCTGACGACGATTCTCACGTGGTGCGCGCGGCTGTTCGGCCGCATCGAAGGAGCGGCCGATATTCCGTGGCGCGTCGAGGCGCATCAGTTCCGCATCGAGGCTCGGCCCGGGCAGCAAGGTCAGCCCACGCCGGAAGGGATGCACCGCGACGGCGTGGACCATGTCCTCGTCCTGCTGATGCACCGCCAGAACATCGTCAGCGGCACGACGACGATCCACGGGCTCGATCACCAGCCGCTCGGCAGCTTCACGCTGACCGCTCCGCTCGACGCCGCGCTGGTCGAAGACGCGCGCGTGTTTCACGGCGTGACGCCCGTCGCGCCGCTCGATGCGGACGCGCCGGCGTACCGCGACGTCCTCGTCGTCACGTTCAAGCGTCAAAGCGGGGATCGGCAGGACTAAAGTCCTGCGCCACGACTGTTGTAGCCCACGTCTTCCGCCTTCGCGTGAAGCTTCGGCGGACCGCCGTAGCCTTGGCGGAGGCGGTCAGGCCCGCCTTATCGCGCGAGTCTGTCGAGTTATACTCCGCGAGCATGCGGACTCCGCTCTCCACGGTCGCTCTCACTCTCCTGCTGTTCATCGCGCCGACGATCGCCGGAGGCCAGGCGCGCGGCATTCCCACTCCCGAATCGGTCTTCGGGTTCGCCCCGGGCGCAGACTACAAGCTGTTCACGTACGAGCAGTCGATCGCGTATTTCAAGAAGCTGGCAGCCGCCAGTCCGCTCGTGAAGCTCGTCCAGGCGGGCAAGACCAGCGAAGGGCGCGTGATGTACTTCGCGCTGATCTCGACGCCTGAGAACCTGGCGAAGATCGAACGCTATCGCGAGATCGCCCAGCGCCTTGCGCACCCCCAGGGGCTGTCGGAGGTGGAGGCGCACCGGCTCGCCCGCGAAGGCAAGGCGATCGTCCACCTCGACGGCGGCCTGCACGCGACCGAAGTGGCGGGCGCACAGCAGACGCCGCTGCTCGCGTACGACCTGGTCAGCCGCGCTGCCGAGCCGCAGACCAAAGCGATCCTCGACAATGTCATCGTCATGCTGTGGCCGACGATCAATCCCGACGGCCAGCAGATCGTCGCCGAGTGGTACATGAAAAACGTCGGCACACCGTACGAGCTCTCCGGCGTGCCCCGTCTGTATCAGGACTATGTCGGCCACGACAACAACCGCGACGCCTACATGCTGAACATGATCGAGTCGCGGGTGATCGAGCACACCTGGCGCCAGTGGGAGCCGCACATCGTCTACACGCAGCACCAGTCGGGCCCGTTTCCCACGCGCATCTGGCTGCCGCCGTTCTCCGAACCGGTCGGCACCGACGCGCCGTACCTGATGTCGCGCGAAGTGAACATGATCGGCATGGCGATCGCCAAAGGTCTCGAGGAGCACGGCCACGTCGGCGCCACGCACATGGGCACCGCCTTCGACGCGTGGTATCCCGGCTACGTGGATTACGCGCCGAACTTCAAGAACATTCCCGCCTTCTGGACCGAGACGGCGCTCTTCCAGTACGCGACGCCGCACACCTACACGATCGATGAGTTCCCGGAGAACATGCGCGACCTGCGGCCGCGCAGCTTGTATTCAAGCCCGTGGCCGCCCGGCCTCTGGCGGCTGCGCGACGCCGTGGACTACATGGAGACCGCCTCGCTCTCCGTCCTGGAGTACGCGTCAAAGTACAAAGAGTCGCTCCTCTTCGATCGCTACAAGGCGGGCGTCGATCAGATCGCCCGCGGCAGACGCGACGCGCCGTTTGCGTATTTCATTCCGCAGCAGCAGCGCGACCCGGTCGCCGCTGTGGAACTCCTTCGGCGGCTCGCGTTCGGCGGCGTACGCGTGGCGCAACTCACGGCGCCGGCCACCGTGGAAGATCATGCCTACCCCGCCGGCACGTGGGTCGTGCCGACCGATCAGGAATTCGCCGCAATGGCGCGCGAAGTGCTCGACGTGCAGCATTACCCCGACCTCCGGCAGTATCCCGGCGGCCCGCCCGAACGTCCGTACGACGCGGCCGGCTGGACGCTGCCGATCGCCATGGGTGTCGCGATGACGACGGCGTCGGCCGCGCCGCTGCCCGAGAGCGTGCGCGCCACCATGCAGTGGCTCGGGCCGGCGCCGGACGTGAAAGTCAAGCCGACGGCCTACAACCTCGCCGATGCGCCCGACGCGGCGACCTTCGACAGCGTCCCCGGCATCGGTTTCAACACGAGCGCCGCAGCCGCCGCGATCGTCCCGCCGCCCGGCACCATCACCGGCGCGGGCACGGCGCTCTCGGTCGATCCGGCGCAGAACAACGCATTCCGCGCCATCAATCGGGCGTGGCAGCAGGGCGCGACGGTCCAGTTCGAGCGCGGACAATATCTGATCGCCGGTCTTACCGTCCAGGCCCAAAACGATCTCGCCCGCACGCTCGCGCTCCAGGCGACGCGCGTCGATTCGGCGCACGATGCGGCGCGGCCCGTCAAGAAGCCGCGCATCGGCCTGTATCAGCCGTGGAACGGGAGTATGGACGAAGGCTGGACCCGCTGGCTGCTCGAGCAGTACGGCTTCTCATACGTCACACTGCACCCGGACGACTTCCACGCACCGCTTTCCGCCAAAGTGGACGTGATCATCATCGCGGATGATGCACGCATGCCGATTGCCGGCGTATCGTCCACCGGCCGTGGAGGGCGTGGCGGTGCCGTTCGTCCGGAGTACGCGTATGCGCTCAACGCCGATGATCTGCAGGGGTTCGAGCAGTTCGTCCGCGGCGGCGGCACGCTCGTCTGCCTGAACAACGCCACCGCCTTCGCGATTCAACAGCTGAAGCTCCCCGTCAAGAATGCAGTGGCCGGACTGAAACCGGAAGAGTTCTTCCTGCGAGGATCGCTCGTCCAGGTGACGACCGATCCGGCGCAGCCGATCATGGCCGGCATGCCGGAGACGGCAGCCGTTTTCGCCGACAGCAGCCCGATCTTCGAGACGCTCGACGGCTTCAAGGGACACGTGCTCGCGCGGTATCAGGAATCGGGATCGCCGCTGCTCTCCGGTTACCTGATCGGCGAGCAGCACATGCACGGAAAGGCTGCGGCACTCGACGTCGAGGTCGACGCCGGGCACGTCGTACTGCTCGGCTTCCGTCCGGAGTGGCGCGATCAGCCGTTCGGCACTTTCCGAATCTTGTTCAATGCAGCGATGAACGTGCGATGACCCGAGCGGCCCGGCTCATCATCGTCGTCGCGGCTGTCGCGATGGTGGTGCCTGCCGCCGCCCAGCGGCCGGGACGACGCGGCGGACGCGGCGCATACTCGAGCGTCCCACCCAATCCCGGCTACGACGGCGCGTTCCGCTTCTGCCGCATCATGTTCCGCAATTCTGCGACCGGCGATGGTAATGGCTGGTTCGTGGACTATCCGCGCGCCGATCTGAACCTGACGTTCCGTCTGTCGGAGCTCACGACGGCGCCGGTGAGCCGGAATCCGGAGGAAGGGTTCAACCACAACGTCTATCGCTTGACCGACCCGGAACTGTATCAGTGTCCCTTCATCATGATGACCGAGCCCGGCGGCGCGTACTTCGACGATGACGAAGCCGCGGGCCTGCGCGCGTATCTGGATCACGGCGGCTTCTTGTGGGCCGACGACTTCTGGGGCGATTATGCGTTCAACGCCTGGGCCGCCGAGCTGCGGAAGGCGCTTCCGGCCGCAGAGTTTCCCATCGTCGATCTCGGCCCCGAGCACCCGATCTTCCACACGCTCTATGTTGTGCCGCGCGTGCCGCAGATTCCGTCGATCGACTTCTGGCTGGGGACCGGCGGTCGCACCTCAGAGCGTGGCGCCGCCAGCGCGGAGCCGCACGTGCGTGCGGCCTTCGATGCGAAGGGTCACATGATGGTGCTGATGACGCACAACACCGATTTCGGCGACGCCTTCGAGCGCGAAACCGACGATCGCCGGTATTTCGACACGTTCGCCGGGCCGGGCTACGCCTTCGGTATCAATGTGCTGCTATACGCGATGAGCCATTAGTTAGGCCGAAGTTCCTCGTCGATCTTCATCACGGACACACGAGGAACACGAAGAACACGAAGTTCGTACTAACTCTTAAGATGGCTTCGTGATCTCCGTGTCCTCCGTGACTTCGTGAAGGAATTTGGAGTTCGCCGGTAGTGTCCGGCTTCAGCCGACCGGTGCCGGGTCACGACGAGCTCTGCGCGATGTTCTTCGTGTCGATGCCGGCGCGTTTCAGCAGTCCTTCAAAGGCCGGCTTGTCCACCGCTTTGGCGTAGGCCTCGTCCGGCGCGACGAGCTTCTTCGTCACCAGTTCCATCAACGCGTCGTTGAGCGACACCATCCCCACCGCTTTGCCGACCTGCATCATCGACGGAATCTGAAACGTCTTCCCTTCGCGAATCAGGTTGGTGACGGCAGTGGTGGCAATCAGCACTTCGAGCGCCGCGACGCGGCCGCCGCCGATCTTGCGGCACAGGTTCTGGGCGATCACGCCTTTCAGCGACTCCGACAGCATGATGCGGATCTGCGCCTGGCGGTCGGCCGGAAACTGATCGATCACACGATCGATGGTGGACGCGGCCGTCGTCGTATGCAGCGTGCCGAACACCAAGTGTCCGGTTTCGGCGGTCTCGATCGCGATTGCGACGGTCTCCAGGTCGCGCAGCTCGCCGACCAGCACGATGTCCGGGTCTTCGCGCAGCGCCGCGCGCAGCGCGTTCTTGAACGAATCGGTGTGCGTGTGGACCTCGCGCTGGTTGATCAGGCACTGCTGATTCTCGTGCACGAACTCGATCGGATCCTCGATCGTGATGATGTGGTCGTGGCGCGTTTTGTTGATGTGGTCGATCATCGCGCAGAGCGTCGTCGATTTCCCTGAGCCGGTCGGCCCCGTGACGAGCACGAGCCCCTTGTTCAACTTGCACAGATTCAGGATGAATGGCGACAGGCCGAGCTGCTCCGCCGTGAGAATCTTCGTGGGGATGACGCGGAAGACCGCGCCCCACCCCTTGCGGTCGGCGAAAATGTTCGCGCGGAACCGGGCGAGGCCCGCAATCTCATACGCGAAGTCGGTGTCGTGATGCTCCTCGAACTGCGCGCGATTCTGCGCCGGCATGATCGGCTCGAGCAGACGACGCATGATCTCGTCGGTCAGGACGGGAATCGTCTCGTCAAGACGAACCATGCGGCCGTCCTTGCGGACCAGCGGCGGCGTCCCGACGGTGAGGTGAAGGTCGGAGGCGCCGGCGGTGGTCATGGCGTGGAACAGGCGATCGATCGCAGGAGGTGCGGCGGTAACATCCGGTGGTGTCATGATTCGGTCATTTCAGAAAGCTCGATAATGTGCGCGACGTTCACGATTAACGTCGCGCCAGGAATTTCGATGTATCGGAAGGTCTCGTTCGATCGCGCAAAGTCGCTCAGCCGATCGCGCCCACGCGGCCGGTACACGCGCACGGTGCCGGGCACCCGGGCGCCGTTGGAGAGCAACAGCGAAACGGAGCGCCGCGGCGCGATGTCGTAGTCCGGGCTGCGCCGCGGTTCATCGTCGCCGGTGAGCTCCACCATGATGACGTGGGCGCGGTTGTACAGCAGCGTGCGCACCGCGCCCACCTCGCTGACCTCGAACGGAAAGAAGCCGGTCTCGCCGGCCAGCAGATCCTTGACGCGCTCCGGCCCGTTGCCGATCGCGCTGGACCCGGCGATGAAGAAGCGCCCGCGGACGGTGCTGCCGTCGGCGAGCGTGAGCACGGCGTCCGCCTTGCCCTTCGCGACGCGGAATTCAGACACCGCAGAAACGTATCACGGTTCGCGCACGCCGCAGAATGCCCACGTGCGGTAAAATCCGCGCAGCCATGCGCAATTTTCAATCCGTCCTTGCCCTGGGCTTGCTGCCGCTCGTCTCGGCGGCCGCGATTGCGGTGGGCGCCAACGCCGACTGGCCACTCAACGGGGGGCCCGGCAACGCCCGGTATTCGCCGCTCACGCAAATCGACCAGCGCAACGTGACGGCGCTGCAGGTCGCGTGGACGTACGACTCGCACGACGCGTTCACCGGCTCCGAAATGCAGAGCAATGCGATCGTCGTCGACGGCGTCCTGTACGCCACGACGCCGACGCTGAAGGTGATCGCGGTTGACGCCGCGACCGGACGCGAGTTGTGGAAGTTCGACCCGAGCGGCGGAGCGGCGGCGCTCAGCCGATTCCGCCATCGCGGCGTCACCGTGCACAAGGATCGCGTGTTCGTCACCTACCGCAGCTATCTCTGGGCGCTGGACAGGAAGACTGGACAGCCGATCCCATCGTTCGGCGCCGGCGGCCGCATCGATCTGCGGGACGGACTCGATCAACCGGCCGAAGGGCTCAGCGTCAGCGCGAGCACGCCCGGCGCGATCTTCGAGGACCTCATCATCATGGGCACGACGGTGCCCGAGACGCTGCCCGGCTCTCCAGGTCACATCCGCGCCTTCGACGTGAACACCGGTAAGCTGCGTTGGATCTTCCACACGATTCCGCGACCCGGCGAATTCGGCTACGACACGTGGCCGAAGGACGCGTACAAGATTTCCGGCGGCGCCAATGCGTGGGCGGGCGTCACAGTCGACGTCAAGAACGCGATGGTATTTGCCGCCACCGGATCCGCCTCGTTCGATTTCTACGGCGTCACGCGTCACGGGGATGATCTGTTCGCCGACTGCGTCCTCGCGCTCGACGCGCGCACGGGCAAGCGCGTTTGGCATTTTCAGGGTCTCCGCCACGACCTGTGGGACTGGGACTTCCCGTCGCCGCCCAGTCTCGTCACCGTCACGCGCAACGGCCGCCGCGTCGACGCGGTCGCGCAGACGACGAAGTACGGGTACGTGTACGTGCTCGATCGCAAGACGGGCGCGCCGCTGTTCCCCATCGCCTACCGCAAAGCACCGGCGTCGGACGTCGACGGCGAGCAGGCATCGCCGACGCAGCCCTACCCGCTGAAGCCGCCGCCCTTCACGCGTCAGGGCCTCACCGAAGGCATGCTGACGACGCGCACGCCGGAGGCGCATGCCGCGGTGCTCGCACGGTTCAACGCACTCGCCAAAGGGTTCCTCACACCGCCGACGCTGCGCGGCACGATCGTCTTTCCGGGCTTCGATGGCGGTGCCGAGTGGGGCGGATCGGCATTCGATCCCGACACGGGCCTCCTCTACGTCAACGCGAACGAGATGCCCTGGATCGTGAAGCTGATTCCAAACAACGATACGTCGCTGTACAACAGCAAGTGCGCGACGTGTCATCGCGAGGATCGCAAGGGCTCGCCGTCCGCGCCGTCGCTCGAGCAGGTCGGCGAGCGCCACACCAAAGACGAGATCACGACGATCATTCGCCAGGGCACGGGCCAGATGCCGGCGTTCCCCGATATGGGCGCGCGGAACATCAGCGACGTGGCCGACTATCTGATCACCGGCCGCGACAAGGGCGCCGATCCCAATCTGAAGAACGACCCGAGCTGGCTGAAATATCGCAGTGACGGCGAGTCGATCTTTCAGGACCCTGACGGCTACCCGGCCATCACACCACCCTGGGGCACACTCAGCGCGATCGATCTCAACGCGGGAACGATCCGCTGGCAGATTCCGCTCGGCGAATTCCCCGATCTGGCGGCGAAGGGGCTGAAAAACACCGGAAGCGACAATTACGGCGGGCCGATCGTCACGGCGAGCGGTCTGGTGTTCATCGCCGCGACGAACTTCGACAAGAAGTTCCGCGCGTTCGACAAGCTCACGGGACGGCTGCTCTGGGAGGCCACACTGCCGGCGGCAGGCAACGCGACGCCATCGATCTACGAGATCGACGGCCGCGAATATGTGGTCATCGTCTGCGGCGGCGGCAAGAACGGTGCGCCGTCAGGCAGCAGCATCGTCGCCTTCGCGCTGCCGCGCTAAGCATGATCTTCCGCGACGAGCGGCGCATCATCGGGTTGTAGGTACGGCGCGCCCGCATTTGAGGCACTTAGAGCGACCAGGTGAAACATGACGGTCTACGCGCTGAAGCCTCGCTTTCAAGACCTGCTTCGCCCCCTGGTCGCCCCCCTGCCTCGCATCGGCGTGACGGCGAACGTGGTGACCATCGTGGCAGCGCTCGGATCGATCGTGGCCGGTGCCGTCACGGCCTGGTTTGCGGGCTCGCGTACGGTGTTCCTCATCATCCCGACCTGGCTGCTCGCCCGCATGGCGCTCAATGCGATCGACGGGATGCTGGCGCGCGAGTTTCATCAGAAAAGCGTGCTTGGTGGCTATCTGAACGAGATCGGGGATGTGGTGTCGGATGCCGCACTCTACGCACCGTTCGCCCTCGTCGCGCCGTTCGGTTCGCTCGGCATCGGCCTGGTCATCGTATTGTCGATCGTCACCGAGCTCGCTGGCACGCTCGGCCAGACGGTCGGCGCCTCGCGGCGTTATGAGGGCCCGATGGGCAAAAGCGACCGTGCCGTCGTATTCGGAGCGCTGGCTCTTTGGATCGGCTGTTCGGCACCGATGCCAGCGTGGCTCGGATGGATGGTGCCGATACTCGCTATCCTGCTCGTCCTTACCGTGGTAAATCGGGTCCGTGCCGGCATCAGCGAAGCCCAGAGCGCAGTCTCGTCTCAATGCTGACGACGCAACCTCCGCAATCAGGAGTATTCATGCGGCCAGTCGAAGAGAAGACCTTCGTGACCCACGATGGCGTCGAACTGTTTTACCGTCATTGGCCAGCGGTGGTTGGTGCGACGCGCGGCGCGATTGTCCTGTTCCATCGCGGCCACGAGCACTCCGGCCGCATGGCTCATCTGGCCGACGAGCTCGACCTGCCGGATTTTGCCATCTTCGCCTGGGATGCGCGCGGCCAAGGCCGCTCCCCTGGCGAACGCGGATTCAGCCCGAGCGTTGGCACGTCGGTGCGCGACGTGCAGACCTTCATGGATCATATCGAGGCGATGTACGGCTTCGCGCCGAACGACATCGCAGTAGTCGCCCAGAGCCTTGGCGCGGTGTACGTTGCGACATGGGCCCACGACTACGCGCCGAACATCCGATGCATGGTGCTCGCCTCACCGGCCTTTCGGGTCAAACTCTATGTGCCGTTCGCCCGCAGCGGACTGAAGATCATGCAGAAGCTGCGCGGACATTTCTTCGTCAACTCGTACGTCAAGGCGCACTTCCTCACTCACGATCCCGAGCGCATCAGGTCCTTCAACGCCGACCCGCTGATCGCGCGCCCGATCGCCGTCAACATCCTGCTGGCGCTCTATGAGACGGCCGATCGCGTGGTGGCTGACGCCCGCGCCATCACCATCCCGACGCAGCTTCTGATTTCCGGAGCGGATTTCGTCGTGCATCACGGGCCGCAGCATCGCTTCTTCGAACGCCTCGGAGCACCGATCAAGGAGCGCCATGTGCTGCCAGGCTTCTATCACGACACATTCGGCGAAAAGGAGCGCAGCCTTGCGGTGGACAAGGCTCGCAGCTTCATACTGGCTCGTTTCGCCGCACCATTAGACCGGCCATCGCTGCTTGCATCCGACCGCATCGGCTTCACTCGAGACGAAGCGGACGCCCTCGCTTCGCCGCTGCCGCTGCTCTCGCCACGCGGACTGTTCTGGGCCATGGCGCGGCGGAACATGACGATCGGCGGCTTCCTCTCGGAAGGCATCCGCCTCGGCCACCGCACCGGCTTCGATTCCGGCTCGACGCTCGATTACGTCTATGGCAACGCCCCGCACGGGCTCGGTCCTCTCGGTCGCCTGATCGACAAGGTCTATCTTCAGTCGATCGGTTGGCGCGGCATTCGTCAGCGAAAGATCCATCTCGAAGAGATCTTGCGCGCGACGATGGAGCGGATAGCGAGGCGCGGTATGCCGGTGCGCGTTCTGGATATCGCGGCGGGCCATGGCCGATACGTGCTCGACGCACTCGAAGCCAGTGCGATCACGCCCGAGTCGGTGGTGCTACGCGATTACAGCGACATCAATGTCGACGCCGGCCGGGCGTTGATTCACGCAAGGGGTCTTGATGGTCGAGCGCAGTTCGTGAAAGGCGACGCGTTCGATCAGATGAGCCTGGCGGCGATCGATCCAAAGCCGACGCTCGGCATCGTCTCAGGCCTCTATGAGCTCTTCCCCGATAACGGCATGGTGTCGGCCTCGCTGGCGGGACTCGCCGCCGCAATTCCGGCAGGCGGATATCTGGTCTATACGTGCCAGCCGTGGCACCCGCAGCTGGAGCTGATCGCCCGCACGCTGACCAGCCATCGGCAGGGCCAGGCCTGGATCATGCGCCGGCGCACTCAGGCCGAGATGGATCAGCTCGTCGCGGTGGCCGGATTCAGGAAGATCGAGCAGCGCATCGACGATTGGGGCATTTTCACCGTGTCAGTTGCGGAGCGGATCGCCGCGTGAGCCGGACCGAGACGCTCGCTGTCCCAGTCCCAGAGCCGCGTCCGTGGCGGCGGGCAGTCTGCTGGCTCGCCTTCCTGGCGCCCTTCTTCTATCTAACTTACGGCACCGCGAATTCCATCACGGCGCTTCGACACAATGTCCGGTCCATCGTGTTCGCTTGGGAATACCACGTTCCGTTTCTCGCCTGGACCATCGTTCCGTATTGGTCGATCAACGTCTTCTACGCTCTGTCGGTCTTCGTCTGCCGAACCAGGGCTGAGCTCGATGCCCTGGTTCGACGCCTGATCACCGCACAAATCGTGGCGGTCGTTTGCTTCATTCTGTTTCCGCTCGCGTTCACGTTTCACCAGCCGGCAACCCACGGCGTTGCCGGCCTTCTATTCGCCGCGTTGACCAGCTTCGACAAGCCGTTCAACCAGGCGCCCTCGCTGCACATTGCGCTCCTCGTCATTCTCTGGCCGCTCTACGCGATCCATCTGCCGCGCCCGGCGCGATGGCCGTTGCACATCTGGTTCACAGTAGTCGGCGTGTCGGTGCTCACAACCTATCAGCACCATTTCTTCGACATTCCGACGGGAGCTCTCTTGGGAGTCTTCTGCCTGTGGCTCTGGCCAGAGCGCGGAAGAAGCCCAATCGCGGTGACGGAGCTCGCGACGGATTGGAGGCGGCTCGGCCTGGCGGCACGTTATCTGCTCGGTGCCGGCCTGACCGCCGCGGTCGCGGTGTGGATCGGCGGAGCGGGATTGTGGCTGCTATGGCCGGCGATGTCGCTGGCACTCGTCGCCGTCAATTACGCCATGCTTGGACCGGCCGGATTCCAGAAGGATGCTCAGGGGCATATGAGTCTGGCGGCGCGGATTCTACTCGCGCCTTATCTGGCAGGCGCCTTCGTGAACTCACGATCGTGGACTCGACACGAACTGAAGCCAGTCGCAATCGGCGACGGCGTCTGGCTCTGGCGCATCCCTTCGGCATCTGAGGCCGCCGGCTTCGCCACCGTCGTCGATCTGTGCGCCGAACTGCCGGGCGCGGCCGCGGCCGGGACTTGGATCTGCATCCCGATGCTCGACCTCGTCCCGCCTGACCCGGGACAATTGCGGCACGCGGCGGCCAGCATCGAGCGTGCGCGCGCTGCCGGGACAGTGTTGGTCTGCTGTGCGCTGGGCTATTCGCGAAGCGCCGCCGCAGTTGCGACCTGGCTCGTCAGGAGCAGCCGCGCGGAGAACATGAGCGAGGCGATCGAGAAAGTGCATCGGGCGAGGCCTCGGATGGTCATCGATGTGCCGCTGCGGGCCGCAATCGCGACCGCAACGGAGCGAGGCCTATGAGCGAGACCGCGCGACAACTTGTCTTGTGTGCCGCCGCCTTCCTTGATCAGGGCCGAACAATCGATCGTCTGTCGCGCCTGCTGACCGCGGCGGCGCTCATCGCCATCCTGATCGGTCCGGCGATCTCGACGCAACCGCCGTGGGTGCTGATCCAGTCCGCTGCGCTGGTGGCGCTCGCTGGCATTGCCCAGACGTACTTCGCCATCCGCGTCGGCTTCGACGCGGCGTTGTTCCGTCAACTGGCGCACGCTTCAGAGGCGCCCGATTTTGCCGCGACCGACGCGGCACTCGCTCAACTCGGTTTTCTGCCAACCGCAAAACACCGCCGTCCGGCTGGCGTTCGGATCGCCGGCGCAAGACGGCTGTTCGGATTACAGGTTCTTTGTCTGGTGGCGCAAGTGCTTTCAGTTCTGGCCGGCGCCGCGCGCGAGTTGGCCATTTGATCGAGGCGGCATGTGCGACGGCCGTCGCCACCTTCGCACGCCTCGTCACGGGCGTGCGCGGCGAGTGGCGTGGCTGCGCGCCTGATCCGCGCCCCCGGATCTATTTTGCCAATCACCGGAGCCACGCGGATTTTGTGTTGATTTGGACCGTGCTGCCAGCCCCGCTGCGACAGGTGACGCGGCCGGTCGCCGGCGCCGATTACTGGCTCAAGAGCGGTTTACGGAAATTCATGGGTCAAGCTGTGTTCCGGGCCGTGCTGATTGATCGCAACCCCACGAGGCGCGATGCGGACCCGATCGCCGTCATGGCTGCGGCGCTCGACCAGAAGAGCTCCCTCATCCTGTTTCCCGAGGGAACACGCAACACCAGCGAGGAGCCGCTGCTGCCGTTCAAGAGCGGGCTCTATCATCTCGCCAGAGCGCGGCCGGATGTCGAGTTGGTGCCGGTGTGGATTGAGAATCTCAACCGCGTCATGCCAAAAGGCGAATTCGTGCCGATCCCGCTACTCTGCTCCGTGACGCTGGGCGCTCCGATCGTGCTCGGTGCCGACGAAGACAAGGCAGCGTTTCTGGATCGCAGCCGGAATGCGCTCCTCGCCCTCGCCACTCACGGCGCGAATGATCAATGACCGCCACACAACAGAGCCTTGCCTTGTTCACCGGGGTCGCGGTGGTGCTGATCGTCGCCTCGGTGGCGGGGTACGTGCTCCACCGGCGATTCGGTGCGGAAGGCCCCAATCCGACGATCGACAACCTCAATAGCCGGATCAAGGCGTGGTGGGTGATGGTGGCGATGCTCGGCCTCGCGTTCGCGGTCGGACGAGCCGGCGTGATCGTGCTGTTTGCGCTGGCGTCTCTCGCAGCGTTGCGCGAGTTCATCACGCTGACACCCACGCGGAGAGGTGACCATGTGGCGCTCGCGGTCGCGTTCTTCGTAGTGCTGCCGCTGCAGTACTACTTGATCTGGATCGACTGGTACGGCCTCTACTCGGTATTCATTCCGGTCTATGTGTTCCTGCTGCTGGCTGCCATCGCAGCCTTGCGCCAGGACACGAAGAACTTCATGGGCCGTGTCGCCGAGACGCAGTGGGGTCTGATGATTTCAGTATTCTGCCTCTCGCATGTGCCGGCGCTGCTCGGCCTGAAGATCCCAGGCTACGAGGGACGCAATCTGCTCCTAATCGCGTTCCTCATACTCGTGGTCCAATCGAGCGACGTCCTGCAGTACATATGGGGCAAGCTGCTCGGCCGCCACAAGATCGCACCGGAGCTCTCCCCGTCGAAAACTGTCGAGGGATTCGTCGGCGGCGTAGCGAGCGCAACATTACTCGGTTCGCTCTTATGGTGGATCACGCCGTTCTCACCGTGGCAGGCGGGCGCCATCGCGCTGTTGATCAATCTGATGGGATTCTTCGGCGGTCTCGTCCTGTCGGCGATCAAGCGCGACCGCGGCGTCAAAGACTGGGGTTGGATGATCGAGGGACATGGCGGTGTGCTCGATCGACTCGATTCGGTGATCTTCGCTGCGCCGGTGTTTTTTCACATGACGCGCTACTGGTGGACCGTGTGACGGCGTGCACCGTCAACGAGAAGGCTTTTAGCCGAGCGATGAACGTAGCGCGAAGGCTTTAGCCGAGCGGGTTAGCTCGTCGGACGGATGGCAATCTGCACGACCTTCCGGAATTTCACGGGCACGCCGTTCAGCGTCGCCGGTTTGTAGCGCCACGACTTCGTCGCAGAGATCACCATAGCGTCGTAGGACGCGCTCACCGAGCTGGTCATGATGGCGGATTCGACCAGACCGTTCTCGCTGATCACGATTTCCAACTTGCCGGTGCGCGGCATCGTCACCTGGCCCGGATACATCGGCAGCGCCTGACTCACGGTGGCCGGCGGATCGACGCGGGCATCGTCGCCGCCGTAAATACGCGGCGGCGCGGGCTTCAGCGGCGGTGGAGCGGCAGCGACCAGGGCCGGCGAGGCCGCCGGCAGCGGTGGCGGCGGCGCCGCGGCCTTCGCGCTCAGCTCCTCGAAGCCGACAGCGAGCGTGTGCAGATCCGACAGCGGCGGCTGGGCCGCTTCCGCCGCCACGTCGGGATCCGCCAGTGCCGCGAGCACCTGCTTGAACCCATCCGCAGCCGTGGCGAAATCCTTCTTATCGAACGCCGCCTTCGATTGCGCGTACTTCTGTTGGATGATCCCGGGCAGCATCCGGCGCCGGACATCGGTGAACGCCGAGCGCACGCGCGGCGACACGTCGGTGTTGCTCGGGTGATAGGACGGCTCGGCGGCCACGACCGCTTCGATCGCCAGCTCGGCGTCGGCCGGGCGGCCAAGCGCCAGCAGGCAGAACGCGCGATATTGTTCGATCGCGGGCGATTGAGCGGCCGGATGATCCGATGATCGTAGACGGTTCAGCACCGTCAACGCGTCCTCGTAGGCCGCCGAGGCGTACAAGTCGCGCGCGGCCGCCAAATCGCCGTCCTGCGCGACGAGCACGCCGCTCGCGGCGAGCAGCATCACCGCGATGATGCCGCTCAGACGACCGAAGCGAAAGCTGAGCATCATTTCTTCCTCAAGTCGACGCTGAGGCGCGCAGGCGTATCGACAGTAATCGTCGCGGCGTGCCGCTGCTCACCCAGGTCGGGATTCCGGAACACGATGTCGTGCGCGCCAATGGTGAGCTGCAGATTCCCGATCGGCGTCTCGCCGACTTTCACGCCGTCCACCCAGACTTCGGCCCACGGAATCGCATTCAGCGCGATCGTGCCCTTCGGGAAGTCGATGCGAACCGGCGTGACACGCCCGGGCGCGACCTGCACGGTCCGCGTCGCGCGGTAGCCGAGCGTCTGGTTGACGATCTCGAGGTCGTGGCGTCCCGCCCCGACCATCAACCGATCGCTCTGGCTCGTTCCCAGGAGCCGCTTGTTCTCGAACACTTGAACGTCGGCGGGCGCCGTAACCGCAATCCAGCCCGATACCGGTGCGCCTTCAGTGGACACGCCGAGCGGGACAGTGAGTGACGCCGTCTGCCCCGCTTCGATCGTCACCGTCTGCTTCACGGTCCCGAGATCGCTTTCGAGCATGACGGCGTGCTCGCCCGGCGTGAGATCGGCGATGGTGACCGGCGAGGTGCCGTGCGCAACGCCGTCCACGCTGACGCGCGCGCCGGCAGGCTCGGATCGGACGTGCAGCTGCCCGACCGTTGCGGCGCCCTTCGGCAGATCGATGTACTGCGCGAGTTGTCCGCCGGCGGCAATCGTGATCGGCATGGTGCGCGGCTCGCCCTCACCTCGCAGCTCCATGGCGTGCGCACCCGGATTGAGCGTGACGGTGAGCGGCGTGAGCCCACGCTCGACGCCGTCGACAAAGACGTGCGCGCCCGGTGGATTGGTATTGACGTTGAGCGTGCCGCTGGCCGAGGCGACGGACGAGGGTCCGATAAACCGGCGCGCGGCGGGAATGCCCGCCCCCGCCACGGCCACGAGCGCAGCCGCAGCGGCGGCCAATTGCCAACGCTTGCGCGGCGCGCGTGCGGGCGGCGTGTCGTGGTGTAACTGCGGCGCGTCGCGGTGCGGCGGCGACGACCATTGCGAGGGCGACGGCGACGGGTTGTGAATCGCTGACGGCAACGCATTCTCCTTCGGGCGTGCTGGAGGTGGCGACGGCGACGGATCGTGAATCGCTGACGGCAACGTCTCTTTCGCGCGTGCCGGAGGTGGAGGCGCCGCGACCGGCGAGGCAGCGGGAACGGGCCTGCTCGCCGCGGCAGGTTGAGCGGGCATTGCGGCTGACGCCGGCACACTCACCGGCGGCGCGAACGTTCCCTGAGGAACAACCGCTGCGGGCGGCGCCAGCGTAGGAGAGACGGCCGGCGCCGGCATGGCCACCGGCGGCGCGAACGCCGCCTGATGAACAACTGCGGCCGGCGGCGCGAGCGCCGGAGAAGCGGCAGTCGCCGCGGGAGCCGGCGCGGCATGCACGACTACCGGCGTCGGCGGCGTGTGTACCGCGATCGGCGCCTGCACGGCAACGGGAGCGGGCACCGGCGGCTCCGGAGTCACGACGGCCTCTGGCGTGGGCGTCGCGGCGTGGTACGCGGCGAGGAAGGCCTCCAGCGACGCCGGCGCCGCCAGATAGTCGCTTTCGCCCAACACCCGCTCGAGATCGTCCTGCGCTTCAATCGCCGATCGAAATCCGTTTCGCGTGTCGAGCTGCAACGCGCGCATGAGCCACGCGCGAAGTCCCGCCGGCAGCGGCTCGAGGCCCCCCCGCGCGGAAATGGCCCATGCCGACGCCACGACCTCCCCGATGCGCGCCGGATACTCATCGTCGCCCAGAGGCCGGCCGAGGATCAGCGAGAGGGCGACCACGCCGATCTGCGTCATGTCGGCGCGATGGTCGAAGCGCGGCGCCCCGGCGGAGCGCGGCAGAGCGAGGCGCAGTTCCTTCCAGTACCGCTCGTGCGAAAGCCGGAGCTGCTCGAGCGCCGATCCGAGCACATGCTCGACGATGACCACGCGTGCGCCGGGCGTGATCACGAGGCGCTCCGGCGCGATGGCACCGTGCGCGATGTCGGGCGCATGCGTGTGCAGCATCGCCGCTGCCGGCACGAGCTGACGCAGCAGGCAGATCGCCGCGTCGATATCCAGCGGGACGTGCTCCCGATCGGCGAACGCCAGAATCTCGGACAGGCGCACGCCGGGCGTGCTGTCCGACACGAGCGCCAGCGTCGAGGCCCGATCCTTCAGCCGCTCCACGCTGCGCACGGCGGCGAAGCACGGATGACGGAAGGCCGCGAGGCGGCCGACCCGTTCCCGCAGCGCGAACTCGAACGCGGGCACCGCCGTCAGCTCGCCGTGCAGACACAGCATGTCGACGGGCTCGTTTCGGATCGGGTCGACGACGCGGAGTCGTTGCCCGAGGCCATCCTCGAACGTCATCGCGGCAGGCGCCACCGCGGGCACAACGGCAGGATCCATGAGCTGCGCGTGATGCGGAAACTGTGCCGTTCACACATCGCGTATCTGGCAGCGTTTTTCGTGAGCGGCCCGCCGCGGCTTACAGAACCGGGGCGCGCGGTGCGAAATCTGTCGTGACGGATCTGATCGGCCCGATTACAGGCTCGTCGGCGCGACCGTGGTAAAATATGAAGTTTCCGTCGGCCATAATCCACCAAATCGGGATCTACCGCGATGATTGCAGTTCAAGGCGTCTCCATGCGCTTCGGGTCGAAGGTGCTCTTCGACGACGTCACGACGACGTTTTCGTCGGGCCGCCGCTACGGGCTGACCGGTCCGAACGGCGCGGGCAAATCGACCTTCATGAAGCTCCTCACCGGCGAGCTACCACCGCAGAAAGGATCCGTCGTCGGCCCCTCCAAGCTGGGCGTGTTGAAGCAGGATCAGTTCGCCTTCGACGACTATCGCGTCATCGACACGGTCGTCATGGGCAACCAGCGGTTGTGGAGCGCGCTGGCCGAGCGCGAGCAGCTCTACGCGAAATCGTCGCTGACCAACGACGAAGGGATGCGTCTCGGCGAGCTCGAGGGCATCGTCGGCGACGAAGATGGATACACCGCGGAAAGCGACGCCGCCATCCTGCTCCAGGGGCTCGATATTCCGGACGAGCTTCACGAGCGGCAGATGTCCGAGCTGCAGGGCGGGCAGAAAGTGCGGATCCTGCTCGCGCAGGCGCTGTTCGGACATCCGCAGGCGCTGCTGCTCGACGAGCCCACGAACCATCTCGACCTCGATTCGATTCACTGGCTGCGCGAGTTCCTCACCCGGTATGAGGGCACGCTGATCGTCATCTCGCACGATCGCCATTTCCTGAACGCGGTCTGCACCCACACCGCCGACATCGACTACGAGACGATCATCACCTACACCGGCGGCTACGACGACATGGTGCTGGCGAAGACGCAAATCCGCTCGCGCGTCGAATCAGACAACGTGCAGCGCGAGAAGAAGATCGCCCAGCTGCAGGATTTCATCGCGCGCTTCTCCGCCGGCACGCGCGCCAGTCAGGTGATGTCGCGCAAGAAAGAGGTCGAGCGCCTGCAGACGACGGAGCTGGCGCGATCGAACATCCAACGGCCCTACATCAAGTTCACGATGAACCGGCCATCCGGCCGCGTCGCCCTCGAGGCGGCGGGTGTGAGCAAGGCGTTCGCGGACGCCACGATCGTCTCGAACTTCAATGCGATCGTGAACCGTGGCGAGAAGATCGTGCTCGTCGGCCGCAACGGCCTCGGCAAAACGACGATGCTCAAGGCGCTGCTGGCGGAGTCGCCGAACCTCGAGCCGGCGCCGGGCGACCTCGACAGCGGCACCGTCCGGTGGGGACATGAGGTGTCCATCGGCTATTTCGCTCAGGATCACACCGGCGCGATCAGGAAAGGGATGACGGCGGTCGAGTGGCTCCATCAGTTCGATCCGGACGCCTCGCGCCAGGACATCCACGGATTGCTCGGCCAGATGCTCTTCAGCGGCGAGGAAGGCTTGAAGCCGACCGACGCGTTGTCCGGCGGCGAGACGGCGCGTCTGCTGTTCTGCCGCATCATGCTGCAGAAGCCGAACGTGCTCGTCCTCGACGAGCCGACCAACCACCTCGATCTCGAGTCGATCAACGCGTTGAACGTCGCGCTCCAGAAATTCGAGGGCACCGTCTTCCTGGTGACGCACGACGAAGATCTAATGGAGGAAGTCGGTACCCGCGTCTGGCATTTCGAGCCGGGCCGGATCAGCGATTTCAAGGGCACCTACGAGGAGTACGCGGCGACGCTGGCCTGAACGCCATTGACGGCAGGTCTGAAGACCTGCGCCACGATAGTCTTGGTTGCCGAGATCCCGTGGCCTTCGTGTTCTCCGTAGACTTCGTGTCTTCGTGAAAAATCTTCGTCGTTACGGGGCGCCGCGGTAGAAGACGCGCCAGATGCGTCCCTTCTGACTTTCCGCGATATACAGCGATCCATCCGGCCCCTGGGCGACGCCGTCGGCGCGATACGTCGCGTTGTTCGGCCGCATCAGCGGCGTTTGGCCGGCGAACCCGTTGGCGAAGACTTCGTAGGGGCCCGACGGTTTGGCGCCCGTGAACGGCACGAAGGTCACGTTGTAGCCCTCCTGAGGCATCGGCGCGCGGTTCCACGATCCATGGAACGCGACGAACGCGCCGCCCTGATACTTCTTCGGAAATTGCGTGCCGGTGTAGAACATCAGATCCACCGGCGCCCAGTGCGCAGGGAAGGCCAGAATCGGCGGCGCGAATTTATCGCACCGCCCCACGGATTTACCGTCGCCGCCGTACTCCGGCGACAGCAGCCGCTTGTTCTGCGGCAGATCGAAAAAGCAGTACGGCCAACCGAAGTTCGCGCCTTCGGCGACGCGCTGCAGCTCCTCTCCCGGACGCTCGGCGTTGTCCTGCGCCGTGAAATGATCTGGCGCGATCGTGTCCAGCTGATCGCGTCCATTCATCGCGACGAACAAGCTGCCGGCGTGCCAGGCGAGCGCGACCATCTGCCGCATGCCGGTCGCGTACCGCTTGCCGCTGGCCTGCGACTGCCCCTGCGTCGTCTCCGAGAACTTCCAGATGCCGCCGTGCAGGTCCAGCAGCGGACACGGATCCTGTCCGGGCGACTTCGGCTTGCGGTCCGCGACCTGGCAGGTATTCGACGGCGCGCCCACGTTGACGAACAACCCGCCGTTGCCATCGAACGTGATCGTCTTGTCCGCATGCTCACTCTGCTTTGGCAGATCGACGACGATTTTTTCGGCGGCCGCCGCCGGCTTCAATTCACCCGGCGCGATCTTGTATCGCTCCACCGAGGTGGTCGTCGCGAAGTAGAGATAGCCATTCCGCAGCGTGATGCCGGTGGCGCCCTCGTCGCCGAAACGCTCCTTGACATCGGCGCGGCCGTCCCCGTCGGTGTCGCGCAGCGCGACGACGCCGCCCTTCTGGCCGCGGCCGTTCTCGAGCGAGACGAACACATCGCCGTTCGGCGCCACGGTGAGGTGGCGTGCCGGTCCGACATTGTCGGCGACCACGAGCGCGCAGAAACCTGCGGGCAGCGTGATGCCGCCGTTGTCCGGATCGCATGCGGGAGCTGCTGCGCGTCCGGATGGGAGGGCGGCCGCCAGCGCGGCGATGCCGGCTGCCGTGAGCAGGCGATTCAACAGTTGAGGCATAGTTGAGATCATATGCCCGAATTCGACTTCTTCGACCTCGGAGACGTGGTCTTGCAATCCGGGGTCACACTGCGGCAGGCACAACTCGCCTACCGGACGTACGGAACGTTGAACGCGGCGCGCGACAACGTGGTCGTACTGCCGACCTTCTACGCCGGCGACCATGCGGACAACGAGATCATGATGACGCCCGGCCGCGCGATCGACCCGGCCGCGTACTTCGTGATCGTCCCGAACATGTTCGGGAACGGACGGTCATCGTCGCCGAGCAACACACCACCGCCGCTCGGCCGCGCGGCATTCCCGCGCGTCACGTTGTACGACAACGTCGTCTGCCAGCATCGGCTGATCACCGAGAAGTTCGGCGTCACCAGCATCAGGCTCGTGGTCGGCTTCTCGATGGGCGCGCAGCAGGCGTTCCATTGGGGAGCGCTCTTTCCGGACATGGTGCGGGCCATCGCGCCGATCTGCGGATCGGCGAAGACATCTCCGCACAATGTCGTGTTTCTCGAAGGCGTCAAAGCGGCGCTGACGGCGGACGCGGCGTTTGCCGACGGCTGGTACGACACACCGCCGGTCAGAGGTCTCGATGCGTTTGGCCGCGTGTATGCCGGCTGGGTGTACTCGCAGGATTTCTATCGCGAGGCGGAGTACCGGGCACTGGGCCTCGCGTCGATTGAAGACGTCCTGCGCACGTCTGAGGCGCGCTATCGTTCCCGGGATGCGAACGACCTCCTGGCGATGCTCTGGACGTGGCAGCACGCGGACATCAGCGCCAACACGCTGTACAACGGCGACCTTGCGACGGCTCTGCAGGCCATCACCGCGCGGGCCATCGTGATGCCTGGCGCCACCGACCTGTACTTCCGCGTCCGCGATAACGAGCTCGAGGTTCCCCACATGCGCCGCGCGGAACTGCGTCCGATTCCGTCGACGTGGGGGCACGCCGCCGGGCGCGGGACGAATCCGGCGGACAACGCGTTCATCGACGCGGCGTTGCGGGAATTGTTGGCGTCGTAGGCGGGCGAAAAGGGGCCGTACCCCTTTTTCGCTTCGACCGCCGGCAAAAAGGGGTACGGCCCCTTTCGTCTATTCCGCGCGGATCGCCGTAATCGGATCGACGCGCAGCGCGCGGATCGTCGGCAGCAGAGAGCCGGCCAGCGTCATCACCACGGCGAGCGCGATGACGGTGAGGAACGTCGCGCCGTCGCCCGGCTGAACGCCCACGAGCAGCGCCTGCATCATCCGGCCGGCGACATACGCGAGTGCCACCCCTGGGATCACGCCGGCGGCCGTGAGCAGGGCGCCCCGCCCCATGACCATCGACAGGATGTCGGACGGCTGAGCCCCCAGCGCGATGCGGACCCCGATTTCCTGCGCGCGCTGCGACACGGCGAACGCGAGCAGCCCGTGGATCCCGACTGCCGCGAGGAAGAACGCCACGATTGCGAACGCGCCGAGCACACGCAGCTGCACTGCGCGCGACGCCGTCTGCCCGTCGACGATCTCCGCCATCGTGCGGACGTTCGAGATCGGCATCTGCGGATCCGCGCGGCGGATGACGGCGCGCACCGAGGGCATCAACGCCCCGGCGTCCAGTGACGAGTGGATCAGCAGGTCCTTGGGAACGTAGCCAATGATGTTGCCGTCCGCCACCTGCTTGTATGGCAGGTACACCTGCGGCTCGCTCGGAAGCTCGAGGCCGCGCACGCGGACGTTCGCGACGACGCCGACGACGGTGCGATCGTTGAAGCCGAACGTGAAATGCCGGCCGATCGCCGGCTCGTCCGACAGGAACTGCTTCACGAATGATTCGCTGACGACGGCGACAAACGGCCGGTTGGCCGTGTCGCTCTCGCTGAGATTGCGGCCTTCGCGCAGCGGGATGCCGAGCGTGTCGAAAAATCGGGGCGTCACGAAACGCAGGCTGGCCGTATGCTCTTCCGACCGCGCCTCGGGCTGTCCGTTCATCAACACCGGCCAGATGCCGCCGCCCATCACGATTGGCGTGAAGCTCGTGTACGCGGCGTTCGCCACGCCGGGCAGCGCGCGGATGTCCGCGAGTACTTGGTCATAAAACGCGGCGCGGCGAGTCGTCGACACGTATTTCGGCAGCGCCAGCGACGTGCGCATCGTCAGGACATGATCGACGCGGAAGCCGGGATCGGTGGCCTGGAGACGCCACATCGCGCGCAGCAGCAGCCCGGATGCGATCAGCAGCACGATCGACGCGACGATCTCGGCGACGACCAGCGCCGAGCGCAGACGCTCCTTGCGTCCGCCGCCCGCTCGAGCCCCTTCGCGGAGGCCGTCGAGATGTTCGTCGCGCCCGGTCCGCCAGACTGGCACCATCCCGAACGCGATGCCGGTGAGCGCCGTGAGCGCCGCGGCGAACACCAGCACGCGCACGTCGACGGACGGCCCCCCAGCAGTCGGCAGATTCGTGGGCACGAGCCGCGTCAGCAGCGGCACCGCCGCGGAGGCGACGCCGACGCCAATCGCGCCGCCTACGCCCGCGAGCAACAGGCTTTCGGTGACGAGCTGACGCGCCAGCCGTTCGCGGCCCGCGCCCATGGCCGTGCGAACCGCGAGCTCTTTACGCCGGCCGAGCGCACGGGCGAGCAGCAGATTGGCCAGGTTCGCGCACGCGATCAGCAGCACGCAGAGCGCGGCGCCCGCAAGCGCCTCCAGCAGCAGCCGCGACTGCGCCGACACATCGTTCTGGAGCTCGATCACCGTGGAACCGGTGTCCCGGTTCTCTTTGGGGTACTGCTGCTTCAACTGGTTGGCGATGACCTGGATTTCCGCGCGCGCCTGCGCAACCGACATCCCCGGGCGAAGGCGCGCGACGGCGACGATGTAGTTGTTGTTGCGATCCTGGTAGGCCTGCTCGTCGAACCTGAACGGCGTCCACAAATCGACGGTGCTCGCAGCGACGGAGCTCGCGGGAAAATTGAATGTGGGCGGCATCACGCCGAGGACCGTGTACGGCGTGTCGCCGAGAACGATGTGGCGCCCCACGACGCCGGGATCGCCGCCGAACGTCGACTGCCAGAGATGGTAGCTGAGCACCACGGTGCCGGCCGCTCCCGCGCGATCGTCGGCCTCGGCGAACGACCGTCCGAGCAGCAGCGGCACGCCGAGCGTCGGAAACAGATCGGCACTCACCCACGCCGCTTCCAGCCGCTGCGGGTCGCCGACGCCCACGAGGTTCATCGACGTCGACGAGTACGTCCCCATCGACGAAAAGCTCGTCGCCGCCTGTTTCCAGTCGCGGTAGTTCGCCGGCGACAACTCCATCCGCGAATATCCGGGCGTCCGCTCCCACAGCTTGACGAGCTGGCTGGCGTCAGGAAACGGAAGCGGCCGGATGAGCGCGAAATCCGTGACGGAGAACGCGGCCGTCGTCGCGCCGATGCCGAGCGCCACGACGAGCACGGCCGTGATCGCAAAACCGGGCGCGCGGCGAAGCGTGCGCGCGGTGTAGCGCAGATCCTGTTTCAGGATGTCCCCGTGGACGAGGGACGCGTTCGCCAGCACCTCAATCAGCGTGCCGGGCCACAAGGCGGCACGGGCGAAGGCATTGCCCGCCTCCCGGCGGCGGCGCTCGAACATCTCTGACATGTCGGCGCCGTACTCGTTGCGAAACGATCTGGGATAGACGTGCAACAGCCAGGCGTAAAAGCGCATCAGGCCTTCTCAGGCGAGAGCCCGCGCGCCCGCGCCATTCTCACGAGTTGCGACAGGCGCCGCGCTTCCGCCCGGGCGACTGCTTCGCCGAATGGGGTGATCCGGTAGTAGCGGCGGCGCTCGTCGTCGTCGGCCGGCGCCGGCCGTTCGCGCGGCTCGGTGATCAACCCCTGCTCGAGCATGCGCTGAATCGAGCGATACAGGGTGCCGGCGCTCAGCTTCAGCTCGCCGCCTGTGCGGGCCGCGACATCCTGGATGATCGCGTAGCCGTGCCGGTCGTCGTCCGCCACGGCGACGAGGATGTGGAAGGTCGCCGGCGGCAGCGGCAACAAGGAGTCGGGGGTGGCGTGTTTGTCGCTCACCCGCGCAGAATATAGCCAGGGTGGATACATTGTCCATGGCTATAGACGGATGCCAGTGGGAAAAGGTTTGCCGCGGCGCGACCATCGCGCGAGCCTTGACACGGTCGCTGCGGCGGCATGCCCGCCCGAACGGTTTCGATACAATAGCCACATGACCGCGAACGAGATTCGATCGTCCTTCTTGAAATATTTCGAGCAGAACGGCCACCGCGTCGTGCCCAGCTCCCCGCTCGTCCCCGGGGACGATCCCACGCTGCTGTTCACCAACGCCGGCATGAATCAGTTCAAGGACACGTTCCTCGGCCGCGAAACGCGCGCCTACACGCGCGCGGCGACGTCGCAGAAAGTGATGCGTGTCAGCGGTAAGCACAACGACCTCGACAACGTCGGGCCCTCGCACCGGCACCATACGTTCTTCGAGATGCTCGGCAATTTCTCCTTCGGCGACTACTTCAAGAAGGAGGCGATCGACTTCGCCTGGACGCTGCTGACCGAGGTCTGGAAGATGTCGCCCGACCGCATGGTCGTCTCGATCTTCAAGGGCGAGCACGGCATCCCGCGCGACGATGAAGCGTTCGACATCTGGCGGAAGTACGTGCCGGCGGATCGCATCCTCGAGCTCGGCATGGACGACAACTTCTGGCAGATGGGCGACACGGGCCCTTGCGGACGCTGTTCGGAGATTTATTACGTCCGCGGCGGCAGCGGCAGCGACCCCGAAATCGAAATCTGGAACAACGTGTTCATGGAGTTCGAGCGGAGCGCCGGCGGCGTGCTCACTCCGCTGCCCGCGCCTTCCATCGACACCGGCATGGGGCTCGAGCGCATCACGGCGGTGATGCAGGGCGTCGAATCGAACTACGACACCGACCTCTTCACGCCGCTGCTCACGCGCGTGGGGGAGATCGCCGGCGTCCGCTACGGACAGAGCGATCGCACCGACATCTCCATGCGCGTCGTCGCCGATCACATCCGCGCCACGACGTTCCTGATCGGCGACGGCGTGATTCCGTCGAACGAATGGCGTGGGTACGTCCTGCGGAAGATCATGCGGCGCGCGATGCGCCACGGCAAGCACCTCGGCCTGACCGAGCCGTTCATGCACACCCTGGTGGCCGTGCTGGATCGCGAGATGGGCGATGCGTATCCCGAGCTGCGCACCAACCGCGCGGCGATCGAGCGATCGATTCTCGCCGAGGAAAATCGCTTCGAGGCCGTACTGAACGACGGCCTCCCGCGGCTCGAAGGCGAGATCGCGAAGGTGCTCGGCACCAAGAGCAAGGTGCTGGCCGGCGACACGGCGTTCCGCCTCTATGACACCTTCGGCGTGCCGTACGACTTCATCGAGGACACCGCCGCGACGCAGGGCGTGACGATCGACCGCGAAGGCTTCGAGCGCGCCATGGCAGGACAGCGCGACAAAGCGCGCGCGGGCAGCACGTTCGGGGGCGGCAAGAAAGGCGACGACTTCACGGTGGACGAGGCGCAGCTTGCCGGCGTCGGCGATCAGTTCGAGGGTTACACCAGCGTGCGAGAGGCCGGCGTGCCGATCGTCGCGCTCTTCGACGAACATCGGCAGCCGGTGGAAGCGCTGCCGTTCGGCGAGGTTGGCTATGTGGCGCTCGGGCGCACGCCGTTCTACCTCGAAGCGGGCGGCCAGGTCTCCGATTCAGGGCGCATCTTCAGCGAAGCGAGCGGCGCGTCGGCGACCGTCGACGGCCTCGTCCGCATCCGTCCCGGTCTGCCCCGCGCGCATCGCGTGCGCGTCGACGCGGGATCGCTGCGCGTGCGCGACATCGTCACCGCGGAAGTCGACGCCGCGGTCCGCGACGCGACGCGGCGTAATCACACGGCGACACATCTGCTCCATGCGGCGCTGCGCCAGGTGCTCGGCTCGCACGTGAAGCAGGCCGGCTCGCTCGTCTCGCCGGATCGTCTTCGCTTCGACTTCGTGCACTTTCAACCGGTCAGGCAAGAGGAGCTCGATCGCATCGAGTCGATCGTCAACGAACAGATCTACCGCAACACGCCGGTGTCCACCGAGGTCCGCTCGACGCAGGAAGCGATGGCGGCGGGCGCGATGGCGCTGTTCGGCGAGAAGTACGGCGACAAGGTGCGCGTCGTCAGCGTGCCGGGGTTCAGCATGGAGCTGTGCGGCGGCACGCACGTCCGCGCCACCGGCGACATCGGATTCTTCGCGATCACGTTCGAGAGCGGCGTCGCGGCGGGTGTCCGCCGCATCGAGGCGGTCACCGGAGGCGGCGCCGTGCAGGCCGCACAGCATCAGCGCGCCACGCTGTCGGCGCTGCTCGACGCGCTGCACACGCCGGCAGACCTCTCGGTCGGCGCGGTCCAGAAGCTGCAGGCCGAGCACAAGCAGCTCCTGCGCGAGGTGTCGCAGCTGAAGACGAAGGTCGCGATGGGCGGAAGCGGCGCGGCCGACGCGGACGAGACGCTCGACATCGCCGGCGTGAAGCTGGCGCGGCGTCAGGTCAGCGATCTGGACAAGGAGGCGCTGCGCGCGCTTGCCGATTCGCTCAAGGCGAAGATCAAGTCGGGCGTGGTCGTCCTCGCGTCGACCCGCGACGGCAAGGTCCAGATCGTCGTCGCGGTGACAGCCGACCTGATTGGGCGTGTCAAAGCGGGCCAAATCGTGAAGGAGATCGCGCCCGTCGTCGGCGGCGGCGGCGGCGGCCGAGCGGATTTCGCGGAGGCGGGCGGCAAGCACCCCGACAAAATCGAAGACATGTTCAGGGCTGCCGAATCGGTCGTCGACAGACTTGTCAGAGCCGAGCCCTGATCCGAGCCCTTTCCCCCGATGTCCCTGATCCCTGATCCCTGATCCCTGATCCCTGATCCCTGCTCTAAAGCCCATCCGCCTTGGGCCCGATACACCAACCGGCTGTTCCCGCGAACGGCCGAGGTGTAAACTGCTGACCTTGCTCCACTTGCTCATCGGTTCGCCGTCGAGGCGGTTGCGGAACCTCGTTCTGGCCGCGGCGTGCGTAACGGTGGCCGCACCAGCCAGCGCGCAGATCTATTCCTGGCGCGATGCGGCCGGCAACCTCGTGCTTTCGAACCATGCTCGGTCCGGCGGCCCCTCGACCGCCATCCCCTCGTATCCCGTTCCCGAAGCGGAAAAAATTCGCGCCACGCGCTTTGCGGCGGCCAATCGAGGGCGCATGTACGACGACTTGATCGCGGAGCATGCGCGCGCCAATGGGGTCCGCACCGATCTGGTGAAGGCGGTCGTGCAGGTCGAATCGGCGTTCAATCCGTACGCGAAATCACCGAAGGGCGCGATGGGACTGATGCAGCTGATGCCGGCCACCGTGCAGCAATTCGGCGTGCGCAATCCGTTCAACCCGGTTGAGAACGTCAGGGCCGGCGTCGCGTACCTGCGGCAGCTGCTCGATCGCTATCAGGACAACGAGGAGCTTGCGCTCGCCGCGTACAACGCCGGACCCGGCGCCGTGGACAAACACGGCCAGACGGTGCCGCCGTACCGTGAAACCAAGAATTACGTCGCCCAGATCAACGAGATCGCCAGAGGGCCGATTCAGCAGCGCAGCAGCAGCGTGATCTACAAAACCACCGAGCTCGTCGACGGCCGCATCGTCGCCCGCTACTCGGACCACAAGCCCTCCAGCGGCCCCTACGAAATTCTCAACGGCGCGAAATAACGCTCGGCTGAAGCCTTCGCGCTACTCATTCCGCCGTCAGATCATCACGGGAGACACGAAGAACACGGAGTTCACGAAGAGAGTCTTTGTACCGAGATCTTCGTGCCCTTCGTGCCCTTCGTGGCCTCCGTGACTTCGTGATGATCCGCACAGGCCTCATTCGGCGTGCTCGACGGCCGTGATGTCGAGCCGTTCGTAGACAGGACCGAGCATCTCGGTGATCAGCAGCACTTCCACTCCGATGACAGCCGCGCAGGCCACAGCGGCCGGCACGAGCGCGCCGATTGCCACCAGCGGACGGAACGCGAACCAGACGATGGCGCCGGCGACGCCGCCGGGCAGCGCCATCACCAGCAACACCAGCATCGTGCCCCCGAGCAGGATCAGACGCTGCCCCATGGCGTCGAGACCGCGTGCGCGCTGATTGCCAAGCGGTACCCACGCCGGAAACATCAGCGCGATGCCGTTGTGAATCGCAAACTGGGCAAAGATGAGCGCAGGCGCCAGCGCCGCGACCGACGCGGCGACGACGATGCGCAGCTCGAGGTTGGTCCGGGTAAAGACGCCGGCCGAGAGAAACAACGCGAGCCCGAGCAGCGCCCACGCCACCACGGTGACGAGCGCACCCGGCCAGAGCATCTCGCCTCGCACGATCGCTGAGGCGGTGACAGGCCATGTCTTCAGCAGCTCGAGATGCTGGAGGTCCTGCCGCATGTCGATGCGCAGTGCCTGGGGCGCCATCACGATGGCAAATCCGACGCCGGCGACCGCGAATGTGCCGAGCATCACCGCAATCCCGCGCGCAGCGCTCGCCGATACCGCAACCACGCTGAGCGACACGACGACCGCGGCAAGCCGCGCCAGGCTCCGGCGATCGACGACGCGCATCGTCTGAAGCGCCGCCTTCCAGGCGAACGCGGTCTCAGGACGCCCGGTCAGTGCGAGCGGCAGACCAACTGCGCGCACGCGCAGCGACGGCGCCTGGCTCCCTTTCACCGCCGCGCGCTTGTGCGCAACATCCGCGGCGGCCTCCTGAAACGCCTCGTCGCTCTTCAGAACCCACGCGATGAGCGCGACCAGCACCACAATCGCCCACACGAGCGAGCGCAGATAGGGACCCGGCCATTCCGCCGCGAAAGGCCGCATCACGGCAGTGAACGGCCACAACATCACAGAAGGCAGCCCCGAGGACATCGCGCCGCTCAGACGGATAAGTGCGTCCTGCACACCGCTGATGGGCGCTGCGGCAAACGCGCGCACCAGCGCTGTCCCGACGATGACCACGGCGGCCGCGACCGCGCCGATCGGCAGCCACGCCCTGCGACGATCCGACCCGCTCGTCGCCGTCCGCCGCACTCGCACGAGCGTGACGCCGGTGAAATACACCTTCCCGATGAACAGGAGCACCCACATCGCGACGCCGATGCGCAGCCGCGCGAATCCGCCGATCGACGGCGTCGCCAGGCCCATGATGATCGCGCCGAAGAGCAGGCCGAGCTGCGATCGCATCATGCGATACACGAGCAGCGCGCGGCGAGACACGGGCGCGGGAAATAGAAACGCTGTTTCCGCTTCAGAGAAGTCGAGCAGGCCACTGTCGACCGGCACCAACCAACTCAGGGCGGTAACCGCCAGCAATCCGACGCCGAGGGCCGCTGGAGCGGAGGATCGCATGGACGACAGCGCGAGCATCGGTTCACGTCCTGCCGCGCGGCGCCGGCGCGCAGACCCCTGCTGCGATCCCCAGATTCGCGCGAAGACGCTGAAGTACAGATAGGCGGCGCCGGCGAGGGCGCCCAGCACGTACCGCGGCTGCCGCAACCGCGCCAGGCGTGTGCGCAGACGGTTTCTGGCGCTGCAGACAATGATGTACAGACTGGCGGACCACATCGCTGCGTCCTAACTCTCCACCACGGAGGACACGGGGGACATGGAGGAAAAAGTCCTGCGCGTCTTAACTGTCACGGCTCGTCACGAGAGCCGACGCGAAAGGCAGAATGAAAACGAAGTACGTTTTGACCTCTGTGTCCTCCGTGGTAAAACGTCGACGCCGCATCTCACGCTGGCGCATCGTGGCCGGTGACGCGGAGAAAAATCTGCTCGAGGCTGGATCCCGCCGACGCGAGGTCGGCGCGTGCGGCGAGCTCCGCGACGGTGCCGTCCGCAATCTTCCGGCCGTGATCCATGACGATGACGCGCGTGCAGATCTCCTCGACCAGGTGCAGCAGATGCGACGAGAGCAGAATGGCCGCGCCGGCACGTCCGCGCGCCAGAATCGTCTCGCGCATGCGACGGATGCCGATTGGATCGAGTCCCGTCAATGGCTCGTCGAACAGCAGCGTGGTCGCGGGCCGCACCAGACCGCAGGCGATGACGACCTTCTGCCGCATGCCGCGCGACAGTTCGCCCGGCAGCGCGCGCTCCTTCCCGGCGAGCTCGAGCTCGTCGATCAGCGCACGCGCCCGGCGGTCGAAATCCTCCACGGCGTACAGCCGCGCCACCAGCCGCAGGTGCTCCTCGACCGTCAGATATTCGAAAAGGTGCGGCTCGTCCGGCATGAACGCGAGGCGCCTCTTCGCCTCGAGCGGCGCCTCGACGAGATCGTGGCCGTCGATCCGGACGTGACCGGCGGTCGGCCGGAGGATGCCCGCCAGCGCGCGCAGGGTGGTCGTCTTGCCGGCGCCGTTGGGGCCGATGAGCCCGACAATCTCGCCGCTCGCCACGCTGAACGACAGGTCCTCGACCGCCGTGAAGGCACCGTACGTGCGCTGGAGGTGCTCGATGGAGAGGGACATGCTATGATTAGGGGTTCCGGAGGTAGTTAATTAAGTGGCTTCGCACGCATCCGCGCTCAAAGCGCATCGCCAGAGTCTAAAGAACCGCGAGAGCAATCGCCAGTACCGTTCGCGCCTGCGCAACGCTCTTCGGAGCATCCGCACGGCGATCGACGGCAACGACCTGGCGGGCGCCAAAACGGCCCTGAAGGAGACGATCTCGCTCATCGATAAGATGGCGAGCAAGGGCGTCATCCATCGCAACGCCGCCGGCCGCTACAAGTCGCGGCTGACGACCCGCATCGCCGGCAAATCTCAGGCGGCTTAGAGCACGTTCCAAAATTAGCGAGCCCGCGGGTGGCCGCGAACGGGGCCGCCCCGCCGGGCGCGGAGCCGTGGGCCGTGACAAGCGCGTTTCGGCGAGCACCCGGTGGGGCTGTTCGCGGACAGGCCCCGCCAAAGAGCTAATTTTGCAACACGTTCTCAATATCGGCGCGGGGCGAACCCCCGCGTCCGCTTCCCCGCACACAATTCGACGACGAGCCGCTCGAGCAGCACGCGCGGGTCTCCGGCCGATCGCTTGAGATCCAGATCTGTGCGGAACAGCGACTCGACGGCGCCGGTCAGCTCGCTGGCCGCGATTGCGGGAAATTTCGTCCGCACCACCCAACCCAGCTGACCGAGAATCTTTTCCGCGGGTGCACCCGCGTCGAGCATCAGCGCCAGTTGACGCAGCGCGTCGCCGGCAGCCCCCGCTTCGATCGCGTTCGTCATCGCCCAGTCGTCCTGGAGCGCGGCGGGCCCAACCAGGTCGCGCACGTCGGCCACGGTGATGGCTTTCTGTCCGAGCGCATAGAGCAGCAGCCGGTCAACGTCGCCTCGGAGCCGCTTGACGTCGGTTCCGGCCCGCTGCGCGATCAGGCGAGCCGCGGCCGGCTCGATTTCTGCGCCCTGGCCAGCGACGCGCGCCCGCACCCACTGCTCCGCCGCCGCGGCGTCCTCGATCACGCCACACTCGACGATCGTCGCGTGCTTGGCGAACAGCTTGTACATCCGGGAGCGCCTGTCCACTGCGCCAGCCACGAAGACGAGCGTCGTCTGCGGATCGGGCCGCGTGATCAGCGCCTCGAGCTGCTCGAGCGCCCGCGACGCCGCCTCGCTCTCACGCTTGGGCGCGAGCAGCGTATCGGCCTGCAGGACGGTGACGACGCGCCGCGGCGACATCATGGGCAGCGTGCGCGCGGCGGCGACGAGCGACGCGACGCCGTCGGCGAGGCGGTCGCCGGTGGTCAGGTCACCGGCATGAATGCGCTCGGTATTGAAGGCGCGCAGGCCCTCTTCCACGAGGTCGGAGAAATCGGCCGCGAGCGCCGACTTCTCGACATCGTCTTCGCCCTGAAGCAGGTAGATGGCGGCCGGCGTGCCGGCCTTGATCTGCCGGCGGACAACGGCGGTCGTAGCTACTGGCATCGATGTATTCCGACGATCTCTTTATCACGAAGACATGGAGATCACGGAGAGCACGAAGGTTTTACGTCAAGAGACTTCGTGATCTTCGTGTTCTTCGTGCCTTCGTGATGATCGTGTTGACTAGAACGCCTCGAGGATCGCGCTCACGATGGTGCGCGCGAACTCGCTGCTGAGCCGGTCCAGCGCGTTCGCGTTTTGTCCGAAAAACGCCGCCGGGTCGAGCGAGTTCGTACCGCTGGTGGCATCGTAATCCTGCCGGAATACGAGGCCAGGATTTTCCCAGAGGACAGTGTTCTCGCGTACATCCTTCAGCTGGACGCTCGCGGTCATCGTGATGACGTATCGCGAGGCGAGCTGCGTTCCGGCCGTGAAGCTCGCCGGCTGAACGGAGACCGCCGTGACCTCACCTACCAGCAGGCCATCGACGTCGGTGGCCTGGGGCAGCACGGTGTACCTGCCTCGGCCGATGAACTCCGACCGCACCTTCTGCGAGAGCAGCGTCTCGACGTTGAAGACGGTCGTGCGATTGGTGAACGTCGGGATGCCGATTGTCCTGATGTACGCCGGGAGAAACGAGCCGCGCCCGGCGAGGGCGTAGCCGCAGCCGCCTCCGGCGGTAACACAAAGGACACCAAGGACACAGAGGACAATGCCCGTTCTGATCCGTGCTCGGAAAACCATCTGGATTAACCTTCGTGTCCTTCGTGACCTTCGTGGTAAGCGCCGCAGGCGATTCCTCCTACGACACCACCACGCTGACCAAGGGTCCCTTCGCCACCACGACTTTCCGCACGGTCTTGCCCTGCGTATGGTTCCGGACCGCGTGATCGGCCAGCGCCGCGGCTCGTAGCTCGTCCTCCGACGCGCCGGCGGACACCGTGAGGCGCGCGCGCAGCTTGCCGTTGACCTGCACTGGAACGACGATTTCGTCGGCCTTCGCGACCTCGGCGTCGAACGACGGCCAGCGCGCGCTCGACAGCCCCTCGGGGTTCCCGAGCATCTGCCACAGCTCTTCGGCCGTGTGCGGCGCAAAGGGCGAGATCATCACGACCAGCGCATCAATCGCTTCGCGCACGACGGCGAGCGTCTGGGGCCGCTCGGCGTGGCCGACTGCCGGGGCCACGCGCGTGGGACCGCCGTGTTCCGTCGTGTCGCTGAACGCGTAGAGCTCGTTGACCAGTTCCATCAGCGACGACACCGCCGTGTTCAGGTGCATGCGATCTTCGATGTCGGCGGTCACGCGGCGAATCGTGTCGTGCGTCTTCCGCCGCAGCGCGCGCTCCGTCTCCGTGCAATCCGCACCACACGCCGGAATGCCTTCCCCGCCGACCGTCTCGCACCAGTGATCCACGATGCGCCACACCCGAACGAGAAAGCGGAAGCTGCCTTCGAGCCCGGCGTCGCTCCACTCCACTTCCTTTTCCGGCGGCGCGACGAACATCACGTACAAGCGCAGGGCGTCGGCACCGTACTTCTGCAGCATGTCGTCCGGATCGACGACGTTGCCTTTCGACTTCGACATCACGGCGCCGTTGCACAGGACCATGCCCTGCGTCAGCAGCCGCTTGAACGGCTCGTCAAACGTGACGAGCCCAACGTCGCGCAACACGCGCGTGAAGAACCGGGAATACAGCAGGTGCAGAATCGCGTGCTCGACGCCGCCGCTGTAGAAATCGACCGGCATCCAGTAGGCCGCCGGCACGACGTCGAACGGCGCCTCGGCGTTTTTGGGATCGGTGAAGCGCAGGTAGTACCACGACGAATCGACGAACGTGTCCATCGTGTCGGTCTCGCGCCGCGCTGGTCCGCCGCACACCGGGCACTTGACGTTGACGAACTCGGGCACCTGCGCCAGCGGCGAATCGCCGCGTCCGGTGAACGCTGTCACCTTCGGGAGCTCGACCGGCAGCTGCGCGTACGGCACGGGCACCACGCCATCTTTTTCGCAGTGGATCACCGGAATCGGGGTGCCCCAGTACCGCTGGCGCGAAATCCCCCAGTCCTTCAACCGGTACTGCACCGTGCCTTCGCCGATGCCGCGCGCCGCCGCAGCGGCGGTCATCCGGCGATTCGCTTCTTCCCACGCCAACCCGTCGTACTCGCCGGAATTGATCAGCGTGCCGGCGCCCGCGTGCGCGTCGGTCATGGTCTCCGCGGAAATCGGCGCCGCGGCGTCCTGCACGACGATGGTGATCGGCAGCTGGTAGGCTTTCGCAAACTCGAAGTCGCGCTGGTCATGGCCCGGCACGCCCATGACGGCCCCGGTGCCGTACTCGGCCAGCACGAAATTGGCGATCCAGATCGGCACCGGGCGGCCGGTGAACGGATTCGTCGCCTGCCTTCCCGTGTCGAACCCTTCCTTGCCGCTCATCCGCACGTCGCGATCCTGCGAGCGGAACGCCTGCGCCCGCGCGCGAAACGCCGCCGGGTCTGGCGAGGCCACCGCGAACTGCTCGACCAGCGGATGCTCCGGTGCCAGCACGATGAAGTTGGCGCCGTAAATCGTATCGATGCGCGTCGTAAAGACCTCGACGCTGCCCGCGCTGCCGACGAGCGGAAACTTCACGCGCGCCCCTTCAGAGCGGCCAATCCAGTTGCGCTGCATCACGACGACCTTTTCCGGCCAGCCGGTCAGCGTGTCCAGACCGGCGAGCAGCTCGTCGGCGTACCGCGTGATGCGGAGGAACCATTGCTCGAGATCGCGTGCGACGACGGTCGTGCCGCAACGCCAGCAGGCCCCGTCGACGACCTGCTCGTTGGCCAGCACGGTCTGGTCGGTCGGACACCAGTTGACGGTCGAGCGCTTGCGATACGCAATGCCGCGCTCGAGCATCTTCAGGAAGATCCACTGGTTGAACTTGTAGTACTCCGGGAGGCAGGTGGCGATCTCGCGATCCCACGCGTAGCTGATGCCCAGGCGCTGCAACTGCCCTTTCATGTGGGCGATGTTGTCGAGCGTGGACGTCTCGGGATGCGTGCCGGTTTTGATCGCGGCATTCTCGGCCGGCAGCCCGAACGCGTCCCACCCGAAGGGATGCAGCACGTTGAAGCCGCGCAGGCGCTTCGTGCGCGCCATCACGTCGCCGATGATGTAGTTGCGAACGTGTCCGACGTGCGCGTGGCCTGACGGGTACGCGAACATCTCCAGGCAGTAGAACTTCGGCCGCGCCGGATCTTCGACGACCTCGAAGGCGCGCGCGGCGGTCCAGTGCCGCTGCCATTTCTCATCGAGCTGTTGGGGCTTGTAGTCGGTCATGAACGTCTGCCGCTATTGTACCCGCGATACGATGGACGGCATGAACGTGAAGCGACGGAACGTCCTGGTCAAAATCGCCGTCGCCGCCGCCGTGCTCGCCGGTCTGGGATTGCTCTTCGTGCGCTCCGCGCGCACGGCGAGGGCGGCGCCATACACGCTGACGCGGCCCCAGCTGCGCGACTGGTCGCTGGCGCTCGAATCGGCGTCCAGCCCCACGGCGCCGCTGCTCGTGCTGCGGCCGCCGCAGGAACTGGCGCCAGACCTGTTCCACCAGATTTTCGCGCGGGCCATGGAAACGCTCAACGCGCCGGAGATCGCCGGCATGCCGCTCCTGTTGCAGAACGAATTCGACGCGGCGTTTGCCGGCCGCGTCACACCAGCCGCGCTGCTCGACGCGGCGCGCACGACCGGACTCGAGTCGGCCGTACTCGAGCCGCGGTGCCTCGCCTTGCGCCGCGTGAGCGAGCCGGGGATCACGCGTCAGGTGTATTTCGCGCTGTTCGACCTTCCGGCATTCGCGCGCTTTCGTACTCAGCTCGCAGAGATGGCGCGCACCGCGGGGGCCCCTTTCGATCCTGGCGCCCTGTCCTCGATCCTGATGATCGCCGGATCGGGTCAGCCGTTCAGCGGCTGGCTTCCGCTGCACGCGGATCCGAAAGCCGATTGCGTGGCGCCGATTGTGATGCAGTGAAGGACTGGAAGCCGCGGGCTGGTGCGGCCGCTGTCAGGCGGCGCCGGCGGTTCCGAGTCGGGTCCGCGGCAGCGTGATGTAGAAGTTCGTGCCGCGCCCTGGGGCCGATTCGCACCGGATGGACCCGCCGAGCGCTTGCATGCAGTCGCCGACAATCGCCAGACCGAGTCCGGTGCCCGTCACGCCGAGCTCCGTGTCCAGGTGCGCGTGCGCGCGAAAGAACCGATCGAAAATCGCCGACTGATCGCTCACCGGAATCCCGATGCCGTTGTCGCGCACGCAGATCGTGCACAGGCCGTCGGCCCCAGAGCCGTCGCCCTCCGGCGCGATCTCGACGACGGATTCGGGCTTGTTCGCATCGCTGTACTTGATGCCGTTCGACACGAGGTTCAGCAGCACGAGCTCGACGCGCGCCGGATCGGCCACGATCGCCGGCAAACGCGGTGCGACGCGAATGGTGACCCGCCGGGCCTGCGCCATCTCGTCGAGCTGGCGCGCCACGTCGGTCGCCAGCGTGCTGAGATCCACGCGCTGCTGGTTCGGCGTGTCGTGGCCATCTCCGACGCGGGCGATCCGCTGCAGATTCTCCACCAGCCACGTGAGACGCTCCGCGCTCGAACGCACGGTCGCCGCCACCTTCGCAAGCCTCTTCGGATCGTGGCGGACGACGTCGCTGTCGAGCAGCGCTCCGGCGAACATCAGCGTGCCAATCGGCGAGCGCAGCTCGTGGCTCGCCGCGCGATTGAACGCCAGAATCCGCTCGTTCTGCTCCTGAATCGTCGTCGTGTACTCGCTGACGAAGGTGTCCACCGTCGTGCGCATCAGCACGCGGACGGCGTGCGTCAGGCGCCGCTGGATCGCGAAGCACTCGGCGAGCGAGGGCTGCAGATGCAGCCGGTTGGTTTCGTCAACGAGAAAGGCTTCGAGAATGTCGCCGAGAATCTCGTATTCGTGCAGCAGCTGGTGCACCGAGGCATGCTGCGCGTGCCGGAGCTGACCGAGCTCGCGCGCCTTGCTCATCACCGCCGTGTTCGCGGCAATCTCGTTGTCTGCCGGCGCGGCCAGGTACGAGGCGATCTCCTCCACGAGCGCGGGAACGTGGTCGAGCAGCTGATCGGATGGAAAGACTTCGTTGGCCGCGACCGTCAGCACGTCTTTGAGGCGCTGCAGCCACTGCGTCGCCAGCGTTTCTCGCTCCGCTGCCACGCGTCGGGCCATCACGGCCGTGTAGTCTTCGGCGGCTGCGGCGATGTTCATTGTCAGCGACACTCGATGTTATCACGGCGCTTCACGCGCGACTTGATTGGCGGCGGTTATCGATGAGGTGGACGTTCGCACAAAACGCCTCACACGCTCCAGAATCGCGAGAGTGCCGCGCGCGCCTGCGCAACCGCGGCGAGGCCGCGTGCCGGCTGCGCGTCTGCGCGAGGCCACACGGGCGCTGACCTCGGAGCGGTGAGCGTCTGCGCGACCGCGTCGAGCGACGCGCCCAACGCCTGCAGATCGTATCCACCCTCAGTAACGATCACGATCCGGCCCGCACAGCAGTCGGCGGCCACCGCCCGGATTTCTCCGGTCATCGCGGCGAAGGCCGGCGTCGTGAGGCGCATGCCCGCGAGCGGATCGCGCTCGTGCGCGTCGAATCCTGCGGACACCAGCACCAGATCGGGATGGAACTGCCGCAGCACGGGCACTACGATCTCCGAAAAGACGACGCGATAGTCGTCGTCGAGCGCACCGGCCTCGATCGGGACGTTCACGGTGAAGCCGCGGCCCTCGCCGACGCCGATCTCGTCAGCGGCGCCCGTGCCCGGATAGTACGGAAACTGATGCGTCGAGATGTACAGCACATGTGGATCGGCGTCGAAGATGTGCTGCGTGCCGTTGCCGTGATGCACGTCGTAATCGACGATCGCGACGCGCTCGAGCCCGAGCGATCGGGCGTGCGCGGCCGCCACCGCGACGTTGTTGAACAGACAGAATCCCATCGCGCGATCGCGCTCGGCGTGATGGCCCGGCGGCCGCACGAGTGCCAGTGCCGTCGTCTCCGCGTCCGCGACGGCGCGCTCGACCGCCTCCACCGCCGCGCCAGCAGCCAGCCGCGCCACGTCATACGACTCCGGGGAGGTGTACGTGTCCGGATCGAGCGCCACAGCGCGCCCGGCAGTGTCGGCGATGCGCCGGATGTAGTCGGAATCGTGGACCCGCGCGAGCTGTTCGTGCGTGGCGGCGCGCGGGGCAATGACGTCGCATCCGCGCTCCCGCCAGCGCGAGGTGATCACGTCCATGACCTCAGCGCGCTCCGGACGTTCGGGATGACCGGGCGGCGTCGTGTGTTCGGCAAATCGCTCGGAATGAATCAACAGCACGGGCGATATGTTACTCGGCTCCGTTGAACACTGGCGACGCGCGGCTCTCTACCCGAGGAGCTGAAGCGCGCGCGCCTGGAGCGCGCCCAGGCGTGCTTCGAGCTCGCGCCGCGCCGCCTCGACACCAGCGTCGTCCGCATCATGGGGCACGTCGAAGGGCTCCCCCATCGCGATGGACACAGTCGCGCGCGGCTTCGGGACCTGGGTATGGTCCCAGCTGTTCAGAGTCCAGTGGCGGTCTGCCTCGAGGTGAAACGGCAGCACGGGATTGCCGGTGATCTTAGCGAGCCACACGGCGCCTGGCTGCGCCACGCCAGCCGGACCGCGCGGTCCGTCCACGGTGAACCCTGCCGGTTTGCCGGCTGCCATGTCGCGCGTCAGCTGCAGGAGCGCCTTGCGCGCGCCGCGCGACGTCGATCCGCGGGCCGTCCCATAGCCGAAGCGCTCGATGATGCCGGCGATCCACTCGCCGTCGAAATTTTCGCTGGTGATGACGATGATGCCGCGGCGGCGGAAGTAGTACGTGGCCGGCAGGATGCGGCCGTGCCAGAAGGCCATGATCGGCTGGCGGCCGCTCGCGGTGATGTGGTCGAAGTGCTCGAGCCCCTCGGTGCGCCAGCGCAGCGTGGCGCCCAGCGTCGCAATCAACCGGTAACCGACCGTCGAGATCGCGGCGGCCTCGACGCGCTTGAGCCGCGATGCACGCCAGTCAGCGCTCATAACAATTGGTGAGTTCGTGAATTGGTGAATTGGTGATTTCGTGGAATTGGCCAAAACAGCGTGCTGGCATTTCATTCACCAACTCACCAACTCGCCAAATCGCCAATTATGGTGCATCACCCTTCGTCAGGCGCCCGTTCACGTATGTCATGAGGTCGACGAACTGGACGTTCTCCCCCGCGCCGCCGGCGCTGGCGCCCGCGCCTTTCAGCATGATCGAGCAGAACGGGCAGGCGGTGACGACGGTGTTCGCGCCGGTGTCCTGAAGCTGCTTGAAGCGGACGTCGCTGATACGCGTGCCGGGCTCCTCTTCCGTGTCGTTGAACATCAGCCCGCCACCGGCGCCGCAGCAGAACGGGTTCTCGCGGTTGCGGACCGGCTCGCTGATGTCGCCGCCGAAGCGATTCAGCAGCGCGCGCGGCTCGTCCACCTTCCCCGCATAGCGTCCGAGATAGCAGGGGTCGTGGAACGTGACGTTCTGGTGCGCCGCGTCCGATCGCATGCCGCGCGTCAGCTCCTCCACGAACACCGAGGAGTGCACGATCTCGACGTCGTAGCCGAACCGGCGATAGTCGTCGCCGATCGTCTTCACGCAGTGCGGACACGACGTGAGGATTTTCTTCGGCCCGGCGGCTCTCAGATCCTCGATGTTCGCGTTCGCCAGCTCCTGAAACATGTACTCGTTGCCGGTCCGTTTGGCCGGGTCGCCGTTGCACTTCTCCTTCGACAGAACGCCGAACCTCACCCGCTTTGCGCGCAAAATCTCGAAGAGCGATCGCAACGACTTCTGAAAGTCCGCCTCGAAGGCGCCGGCACAGCCGAGCCACACGAGGATGTCGTGCTTGCGCGGATCGAAGATCTCGAGCGCTGCCGAATCGACGAACTTCTGACGCTGGTCGTAGCCGAGGCCCCAGATGTTGCCGCGCCGTTCGAGGTGGTTGTAGACCGCGCCGAGATATTCCGGCGCGTCGCCATTGGACACCAGGCCGCGCCGCGATCCAATCAGAATCGGCAGGTGCTCGATGCCGACCGGACACTGGTTCTCGCAGGCGCCGCACGTCGTGCACTGCCACAGCACCTTTTCAGAATAAATCTCGCCCAGCTTGTGCTCGCGCTCGCCGGCCAGGAGCGCCTCCTGCGTCTGCAGGATGATCGTCTTCGGGTTCAGCTCCTTGCCAGAGCCCCACGCCGGGCAGTTGACCTGGCACCGGCCGCACTCGACGCAGGTGAACGCGTCGAGCACCATCTTGCTCTTCAAGTCCTTCACCGTCTCGAGCCCGACTTCTTCCTTCTCGAAGTCCAGGTTCGGCAGATTCCCGAGCTGCGGCGACTTCAGAAATACCGTGATCGGCGACAGCACCAGATGAAAGTGCTTCGACGCCGGGATGAGCGCCATGAAGGCCAGGATCACCAGCACGTGCGCCCACCAGTTGACGCGTCCTGCGAGGCTCGCGTCCGGGAGCTGGAACGTCAGCAGGAACGTCACCATCAACGCGGCGATGAACGCGCCAATCAGGATCGATTCCGCCGAGACGCTCTTGCCAAGCGCCACCGGCCGCACGAACGCGCGGCGAATCAGGAGGTAGATGATGCCGGCCAATACGGCGACGGCAAACGGGGTCAGCACGAGTCGGTACACGTCGAACGCCCGCGTCTGCGTCAGGTGGGCGATGCCGAGGCCGTCGAGAAACTCGATCGTCGTATAGCCGCCGAACGCGATGAATCCCCAGAACACCAGCGCGTGCGCCAGCCCCGCGACTGGGCGCTCCACAATCGTCTTGCGCTGCCCGAGCACGTCGACGAGGAAGCGCCGCACCCGGAAGCCGAGCCGATCGACGGAGAAGTTATCTGGCGCCGCCGCGATCAGCCGGACACGTGTGGCGACTTGCGCCGCGAAGGCGCCGGTGAACGCGAGGAAGAGAATCCAGAAAGCGACTGTAGCCATGCGTGCACCTCAACACAGAGGACACAAAGGACACGAAGGAAAAACGAGTATTCCCTTTGTGTCCTTGGTGTCCTTTGTGTTTAGGCAGTCCACAGGTTCGTTGACGCTTCTCACGCTTTCAGCGCTTCGATCATGGCCGGCACGATCTCGAACAGATCGCCGACGATGCCGTAGTCGGCGACTTCGAAGATGGGTGCGTCTGGATCCTTGTTGATGGCGACGATGGTCCCGGAGCCCTTCATGCCGACGAGATGCTGGATGGCGCCGGAAATCCCGAGCGCAAGATACAGCTTGGGCGCAACGGTCTGGCCCGAGCTGCCGACCTGCCGCTCCATCGGCAGCCAGCCCGAGTCGCAGATGGGACGCGATGCCGCGATCTCCGCACCGAGGGCCTCGGCCAGCTGCTGTGCGAGCGGCAGGTGCTCGGGTCCCTTGATGCCGCGGCCGACTGCCACAATCCGGGGCGCTTGTGACAAGTCGACGGCCTGCTTCGCTTCCTGAAATGGCGCTTCGGGCTTCTGGCGGATCGCCGAGGCATCGATCGTGGCGGTCAGCGGACGCACGGGCGCAGGCGACGCGGCTCTGGCGGCCTGATCGGCACGGAACGCGCCAATCTGGAACGTAACGAAATGCGGCGCCGGCCCCTGCGGGACGACGTCGGCCGTGAGCTTCCCTTGAAACATCGGACGCACGAAAACCAGGTCCGCGCCGGTCCCCTTGATCGCGGTGACGTCCGTGATGAGCGCGCGATCGAGCCGCGCCGCGAGCTTCGGCGCGAAGTCGCGCGTTTGATACGTGTGCGGCAAGAAGACCAGCGACGGCGACAGCTGCGCGATCGCCTGTTCGAGTGCGGCGGTGTACCCATCAGGTGTGTACGTCTCGAGCGCGGAGTCCTCGACGGTGACCACATCCTGCACCTGCGCCACCGCGAGCTCTCCGGCGACCGCGCTGACCCCGGCCCCCGGCACGAGGACGGTAATCGGCTGCCCGAGCGGCTGTGCCGCCGCGATGGTCTCCCATGTCGCGCGATTGAGCTTGCCGCCGCGCTGTTCGGCTATCACCAGAATCATCGGATCGCCTGCCTGTACCCTTTCATCACGAAGGCACGAAGACCACGAAGGTCACGAAGAAAATATTTTGACGGTGTTGGCTTCGTGCACTCCGTGTTCTTCGTGACTTCGTGAAGAACTGTTCGTCAGAATACTCTCGCCTCTTCGCGCAATCTTTTCACCAGCTCCTTGGCGGCCTCGCCGGGCGTGCCGCCGAGGATCTGCGTCTTCTTGCCCTTCTCGGGCACGTAGAGGCTCACGATTTTCTGCTTGCCCACCGAAGCGCCCGAAGGTGGGGCTTTGCGAATCTCTTTCTTCTTCGCCGCCATAATGCCTTTGAGCGTGGCGTAGCGCAGCTGGTTGATGCCGCTCTGGATCGTCAGCACCGCCGGCAGCGGCATCGACACCCACTGGAACCAGCCCCCTTCGAGCTCGCGTTTCACGCGCAGCGTCGCCCCCTCGGCGGTCACTTCCATGATGATCGTCGCGTGCGGGCGGCCGAGCAGTTCGCCGAGGATCACGCCAGTCTGCGCGGCGCCCTGATCGTCGGACTGCAGGCCGGTGAGGATCAGGTCGAACTGCTCGTCCTTCATCGCGCCAGCGAGCGCCGAGGCGATCGCGAACGCGTCGGCGCTGGCCAGCGCCTCGTCTTCGACGTGAATGGCGCGGTCGGCACCGCGGGCGAGCGCTTCGCGGAGCACCTGCGCCACGCGCGCCGGGCCGGCGGAGCAGACGACGACTTCCCCGCCGTGTTTCTCTTTCAGCCGCAGCGATTCTTCGAGGGCGTACGCGTCCGGCTCGTTCATCTCGTAGCTGGCGTCCTGCTCACGAATCCAGGTGTGGGCGTCGTTCAGGCGCGGCTGCCAGTCGCGGGTGGGGACCTGCTTGATGCAAACGGCGATCTTCATGGGCTATGCGGTGCTAAACAAATTGGTGATTTGGAGATTTGGTGATTTGGAGATTTGAAATTCGTTGACTCGAGCCACCGGCGGCCCAACTCGCCAACTCACCAAATCGCCAATTCACCAACTCACCAGTATTCAGACGTTGTCGTATCTCTTGAAGAGCAACGCCGCGTTTGTGCCGCCGAAGCCGAACGAGTTGGACAGCGCATACTGAATCGGCAGCGCGCGCTTCACGTTCGGCACGTAATCCAGATCGCATCCCTCGTCGGGGACCTCGAGGTTGATCGTCGGCGGCACGACCTGGTGATAAACGGCCAGCACCGTGATGCCCGCCTCGAGGCCGCCGGCGGCGCCGAGGAGATGGCCCGTCATCGACTTGGTCGAGGAGACGGCGATCTGATCGGCGTGCGCGCCGAAGCTCCGCCGGATGGCGAGCGATTCAATCTTGTCGCCGTGGGGCGTCGAGGTGCCGTGCGCGTTGATGTAGTCGACCTGCGCGTGCGTGATGCCCGCGCGCTTGATCGCCTCGTTCATCACGCGGAAGGGACCGTCGCCGTCTTCCGACGGCGCCGTGATGTGGTAGGCGTCCGCGGACATGCCGTAGCCAACCAGCTCCGCGTAGATGCGCGCGCCGCGGCCGGTGGCCTGCTCGTACTCCTCCAGAATCAGCACCCCCGCCCCCTCGCCGACGACGAAGCCGTCGCGATCCTTGTCGAACGGCCGGCTCGCCCGCTCCGGCGCGTCGTTGCGCGTGGAGAGCGCGCGCAGCGCGCCGAAGCCGCCGATGCCCATCGGCGTGATCGCCGCTTCCGATCCGCCCGCGATCATGACGTCGGCGTCGCCGCGTTTGATGATCTCGAACGCGTCGCCGATCGCGTGCGCCGAGGCGGAGCACGCGGTGCAGGTGGCGGAGTTGGGCCCTTTGGCCCCGTACCGGATCGACACCTGACCCGCGGCGAGGTTGATAATCGCCGACGGGATGAAGAACGGCGAGATCTTGCGCGGCCCGCCTTCGAGCAGCGCCTTGTGCTCGCGCTCGATCGTGGTGAACCCGCCGATGCCGCTGGCGATGAACACCCCGACGCGCGGCCCTTGCTCCGGCGACACGACGAAGCCGGCGTCGTCCATCGCGAACTGCGACGCTGCGATGGCGTACTGGATGAAGACGTCCATCTTCTTGACGTCTTTCTTTTCGAGGAACCGGAGGGGATCGAATCCCTTGACCTCGCCGGCGATGCGGGTGGCGAACTGCGCCGCGTCGAACTTGGTAATCGGCGTGATGCCGCTCTGACCCGCGCACAGCGCGGCCCAGTTCAGCTCCGTGCCAATCCCCAGCGACGACACGAGGCCGATGCCCGTGACGACTACTCGACGAGTGTTCCCCATGCTGTGTGCTGGATCTCCCCTGGAGCGACGCCCGGCCCCCGGCCGAGCACGCGCGGCAGCTACCTACCTACTTCTTCGTCTTCGCGTGCGATTCGATGTACTCGACGGCTTCCTTGACGCGCGTAATCTTCTCGGCATCTTCGTCGGGAATCTCGATGCCGAACTCCTCCTCGAACGCCATGACCAGCTCGACGGTGTCGAGCGAGTCGGCGCCCAGGTCGTCCACGAACGAGGCATCCGGCGTCACTTCTTCTTCGTCCACGCCCAGCTGCTCCACGATGATGCTCTTCACTTTGTCGGCTACCGCCATTCAATCCTCCTACATGTACATCCCGCCGTTGACGGCGAGAACGTGCCCTGTAATATACGACGCCTCGTCTGACGCAAGATAGCACGCCGCCGCCGCCACATCGTCCACCGTGCCGAGGCGGCCCAGGGGAATCTGCGCCGCCCAGTCCCCCTGCGCCTGGCTGCTGATGGCTCGGGTCATGTCCGTGTCGACCATGCCGGGGGCGATCACATTGACGGTGATGCGCCGCGAAGCCACTTCACGCGCCAGCGCCTTGGCAAAGCCGATGAGGCCGGCCTTCGACGCTGCGTAGTTGGTCTGGCCGGCGTTGCCCATCTGCCCGACCACCGAGCTGACGGCGATGATCCGCCCGCCCCGCTGCTTCAACATCGGCCGCATCGACGCCTGCGCCAGCGTGAACGTCGCCGTGAGATTCGTCGCGATGACGGCGTCCCAGTCGTCGCGCTTCATGCGCATCAGCAGCTGGTCGCGGGCGATGCCGGCGTTGCTCACCACGATGTCGAGCCGGCCGTGCCGCGCGACGATCTCGCCCGGCAGCTGCTCCAGGGCGGCGGTGTCGGTCACGTCGATGCCAATGGCCTCGGCGCGGTGTCCGGCCTCCACGATGGCTGCCACCGTCGCGCCCGCGTTGTCGCCGCGCGCGGCGGCAATCACGACCGCGCCCTGCTCGGCGAGCCGCGCCGCGATCGCGCGGCCGATCCCGCGCGACGCCCCGGTGACGAGCGCCACGCGCCCGGAAAGATTGAACATGTTGATGAACGCACGCCGAGTGGATGTTTAGATGACCGCTTCGACCGCCGCCACATCGTCCGGTCCGCCGACGCTCAGCACCGTGGCTTCGCGATGAATCTTCCGCACGAGCCCGCTGAGCACCGCTCCCGGACCTACCTCAACATACGTTGTGACGCCTTCGGACGCAAGGCGTCGCACGACCGCCTCCCAGCGCACGGGCGATGAGACCTGCGCCACGAGCGCGTCGATCGCGCCGGCGGCATCGCGTTTCAGCTCCGCGTCGACATTGGCGACGATCGGCACGCGCGGATCGTGCGCGTCGAGCGAGCGCAGCTCGGGCGCCAGCCGCCGCTCTGCCGGCTTCATCAATGCGCAGTGAAACGGCGCGCTGACGGTGAGCGGAATCACGCGCTTCGCCCCGAGTGTGCGCGCGCGCTCGCCCGCTCGCGCCACGGCGTCCTTCGCGCCGGCAATCACGACCTGCCCGGCGCCGTTCAGGTTCGCGGCGCTGACCACCTCGCCCTGCGCGGCGTCCTCGCACGCCTGCGCGACCGCGTCGGCGTCGAGACCGAGAATCGCAGCCATCGCGCCGACGCCCACCGGGACCGCCTCCTGCATGTAGCGGCCTCGGCGCCGGACGATCGCCAGCGCGTCGGCGAACGCAAACGTGCCGGCGGCGACGTTCGCCGAGTACTCGCCGAGGCTGTGCCCCGCCACGAACGCCGGCGACAGCCCGCGGGATGCGAGCAGACGGTACGCCGCGATGCTCACAGTCAGAATCGCCGGCTGCGCGTTCTCGGTCAGTGTGAGCTCCGCCTCGGGGCCCTCGAAACAGATGCGGCTCAATGGTTCGCCGAGCGCCGCGTCCGCCTCGGCGAATGTGTCGCGGCAGATCGGAAAGGCGTCGGCCAGCGCCCTGCCCATACCGACTTTTTGCGATCCCTGTCCGGGAAACAGTACGGCGATCACTGCGGCGACACCGCGGCGGCGGCAATGTCCTGCTCGACGCGCTCGATGAGCCGGTTCGCCGCAAAGCGATATGCCATCGCGACGGCGTTGCGCACCGCCTTCGCACTCGATCGGCCGTGACCGACGATGACCATGCCGTTCAGGCCGAGCAGCGGCGCGCCGCCATACTCGGAATAGTCGACGCGGCGGCGAAAGCGGCGCAGCGCGCGCCGCGCCAGCAGCTCTCCCATTCGCATCGTCAGCGTGCTGGAGAGCTCCTCGCCCAACAGTCCTTCAATCATCTCGACGAGGCCCTCGCTGGTCTTCAGCGCCACGTTGCCGGTGAAGCCGTCGCATACGATCACGTCGGCGTCGCCGCTGTAGATATTCCGCGCCTCGACGTTGCCGATGAACGGCAGCGCCGACGCCTTCAGCAGGCGATGCGCGTCTTTGGTCAACCCGTTGCCTTTCGTCGCCTCCTCCCCAATCGAGAGGAGCCCCACCCGAGGCGACGCGACGCCGAACGCGACGCGCGCGAAGACGCTGCCCATCACCGCGAACTGCAGCAGGTGCGTCGGCCGGCATTCGACGCTGGCGCCGACGTCCAGCAGCACCGCCGGACGTCCGCGCGTCGGAATCGTGGCGGCGAGCGCCGGCCGATCGACGCCGTGCAGCATGCCGAATGCCGCATAGGCCGCCATGACCGTCGCACCCGTGTGGCCTGCGCTCACGAGCGCCGCCGCCTCACCGCGCGCCACCGCGTCCGCCGCGACCCTGATGGATGCCGCCGGCTTGTGCCGGAGGGCCGCCGCCGGCGATTCCTCCATGCCGACGACGTCGGGCGCGTCGATCAAGCGGACGCGCGACGGATCGACGTCGGTGTGGCGCGCGAGCTCGGCTTCGAGCGCGGCGACAGGACCCACGAGCGCGACGCCGAGATCGAGGTGCCGCGCCGCCGCGAGAGCGCCGTCCACGACGGTGCCCGGGGCGAAATCTCCGCCCATCGCGTCAACGGCGATCCAGATCATCGGATTCAGGGTGCCACGGTGCTAGGGTGCCAAAGTACGCCCGCTCTCCTGCACCTTGGCACTTTGGCACTTTGGCACCTCGGCACCTTGGCACCTTGGCACCTTGGCACCTTGGCACCTGAATTAGTCTTCCTTGACCGCGCGCGCCTGGCGTCCGCGGTAGAAGCCGCAGTTGGCGCACACACGGTGCGGCGCCTTCGGCTCGTGGCACTGAGGGCATTCGCTGAGGCCGATCGGCTTCAGCGCGTCGTGCGTGCGCCGCTTGGCCGTGCGGGTCTTGGAGTGTCGTCGCTTTGGATTAGGCATCTCTTCTCTCGAAATTCTCGTGTGCGTTGCGAATTGCGCGTCAACTCTCTACCACGGAGGACACAGAGGACACGGGGGGTAAGTGGAGCGGTTTATTCTGCCACGTGCCTCAACTGTTGGTCTTCAAGTTCCGCAACACCGCCAGCCGTGGATCCTCCCACACCGGCGTGCACTCACAGGTGCCGCGATTCAGGTTCGTGCCACAGATCGGACAGAGCCCGTGGCACGCGTCGCTGCACAGCGGCTTCATCGGCATCGACAGCAGAAACTGCTCGTGCATCAGATGGCCGAGATCAATCGTGTCGTTCTCGTAAAACGCCGTCGTCAGGTCGTCCTCTTCGATCGCGTGCTCGCCTTCGCTGCCCGTGGCGTGGGGGTGATACCGCAGGTCGAAGGACTCGTCCACCGGCCAGGTGAACGGCTCCAAACACCGGCCGCACGCGAGCTCGAGCGTGGTCTTCACCGTGCCGGCGAGGCGAAACCGATCCTTCTCCTTGAAAATATCGAACGCCAGCGCCACAGGCGCGACAACCCGATACGTGTCCGGATCGGCCGCGAACGTCTCGGGCTGGTAAACCTGCTCGAACCGCTCCTGCGCCGTCCGGATCTTGTTGAGATTCAGGAGGAGCATGAACCTCCCAATATACCTTGAAGACGGGGCCTGGCGCTAGAAGCGGGATTCGGGGTTCGGGATTTGGGATTCGCGATCTGCCTTTCGCGGAGCCACAGCCCAGGCAATCAGGATACTCAGCAGATACAGGACGATCATCGGTGCGGCGAAGACCGTCTGATTCCAGGGGTCGGTCGACGGCGTGAGCACGGCGGCGACGATGAAGATGAGCAGAATCGCGTACTTGATGTGGCGCCAGAGAAAGCGCGCCGTGACCAGCCGCATTCTCGCGAGGAAGAACACAATCGTAGGAATCTGAAAGACCGCCACCATCCCCACGAGCATCTTCACGTACAGGTCGAACACGTCCTCGATCCTCGGCAGGAATTCGAGATCCGACGAGCTGAATGTGCCGAAGAACGCGATCATCGACGGAAACAGGATGTAGTGGCTGAACGCTGCGCCCGCGACCGCACCGAGCGTCGTCAGGACCACGAACGGAACGGCCAACTTCTTTTCTTTCGCGTAGAGGCCTGGCGCGATGAACATCCAGACCTGATACATGACGAATGGCGCCGCCAGCAGGGATCCGACAATCAACGCCAGGTCGATGTAGAGCGAGAACGCTTCGCCGGGCTGGGTGTAGATCAACTTGCTGCCGGCGGGCAGCATGCGCATGGCGGGCGCGAAGACGAAGCGGAAGATCCGCTCGACGAAGAGAAAGGCGATCAGCGCGCCGGCCGCGATCGCGAGGCACGAGCGAAGAATACGTCTCCGGAGCTCGTCGAGATGCTCCAGAAACGGCATCGAGCCGCCGGGAGATTCATTGGGATCGTCGGGTGGAAGCTGGTACGCGGTCGCCAACGCTGCCGCCATGACTCACGTCCTTCTGCTAACGTCAAAACTCTCCACCACGGAGGACACGGGGGACACAGGGGTTCAATCCTGAGCAGAAACAGGTTTATTCCTCCTGCTCTCCTATACTCAGTGTGAGGAACTTGATCTGCAACGTGCTATCACTCAGTTGCCCACGGCTTCGGGATGAACAGCTGTTCGAACAGGCGCACGGCGTAGCGGTCGGTCATGCCGGCGAGGAAATCGCGCGCGGCGGCGTCCAGGCCTTCCTTCTCGATCGCGGGCCCATCCAGGAACTCCTCGGGCCGCTCCTGCACCTTCTCCCACAGCCCGCTGAGCACGTCCGACGCCTTCTGAAACTCCGCCGTCGCGAGCGTGTTCTCGTAGACCGCCGTGAACAGAAAGCTGCGGAGATCGAGCATCGCGCCGAGCACGGGCGGCGTCATTCTGATCTCGACCAGCCCGCCCGCAAGGGTTTCGGTGACGACGTCGCGCACCAGCGCCGAGATGCGCGCAGAGGAGGAGACGCCCAGAATGCGCGCCGGCGCCGGCGGCAGATCCTCCATCGTCAACAGCCCGGCGCGAATCGCATCGTCGATGTCGTGGTTGACGTACGCGATCAAATCGGCGACCCGCATGATCTGGCCTTCGATCGTGCTCGCGCGCTGCGCTTCCGGCATGCCGACCGGCGATCCGTCTTTCCCTTTCGAATGCTTCGCGATGCCATCGCGCACCTCCCAGGTGAGGTTCAGCCCGCGGCCATCATTCTCGAGGCGGTCGACGATGCGGAGGCTTTGCTCGTAGTGATTGAAGCCGCCGGGCATCAGCCTGTCGATGACGCGCTCGCCGGCATGGCCGAACGGGGTGTGGCCGAGATCGTGGCCAAGCGCGATCGCCTCGGTCAGCTCTTCGTGCAGGTGCAGGACCTTGGCAATCGTCCGCGCGATTTGCGAGACCTCGAGCGTGTGCGTGAGCCGCGTGCGGTAGTGATCGCCGGTCGGACGGAAGAAAACCTGCGTCTTGTGCTTCAGACGCCGGAACGCCTTGCAGTGAATGATGCGGTCGCGGTCGCGCTGGAATGCAGGGCGCACCTCATCTTCCGCTTCCGGCCGGAGGCGGCCGCGCGAGTCGGCGCTCTTGGCCGCCTGCGGCGCAAGAATCTCGCGCTCGCGCGCTTCGAGTTGTTCTCGGATGGTCGTCATACGATCGGCGGCGCGTGCAATGGAACGATCATACCTTGTCCGTTCGGACGCTAGACGAAGCGCGAGGGCTTTAGCCGAGCGAGACAGCGTCGGTCGGCGCTCGGCTAAAGCCTTCGCGCTACGTTCATCGTGCGATGGCCTGCAAAAAGCTGGTGCCGTGCGCCATGGGACCGACGTTGAAGATGTCGGCGAGCGTCTGGCCAAGATCTGCGAACGAGCGTCGCGTGCCGAGATCGACGCCCGGACGCACGTGTGCGCCGGCGACGAGCAGCGGCACGTACTCACGGGCGTGATCGGTGCCGGCCGTCGTCGGATCGTTGCCGTGGTCGGCCGTCACGATCAGCAGATCATCGTCGCGGAGCGCAGGAAGGATTTTCGCCAGCCGCGCATCGAACCGTTCGAGATTCGCGGCATAGCCGGCCGTGTCGTTGCGGTGGCCGTACAGTGTGTCGAAATCCACGAGGTTGGTGAAGATCAATCCGCTCTCGGTCGCCCCCATCTCGCGCTCGACCTGGTCCATGCCGTCCTCGTCGCTGACCGTATGAATCGCGCGCCCGATGCCGCGGCCGGCGAACAGATCCGCGATCTTGCCAATGGCGATCACAGGAACGGACGAAGCGGTGAGGCGGTCGAGCGCCGTTTCGCCAGACGGCGGCAGCGCGTAGTCGCGGCGGTTCGAGGTCCGCGTGAAATGGCCAGGCTCACCGATGAACGGCCGCGCGATGACGCGTCCGACGCCGAGGCCGTCGCCGACCAGCCGGTACGCGATCTCGCACGCGCGATACAGCTCCGGCACCGGCACGACCCCCTCGTGCGCGGCGATCTGGAACACGCTGTCTGCCGACGTATAGACGATCAGCGCCCCTGTGCGCATGTGCTCGGCGCCGAGCTCGTCGATGATCTGTGTGCCGGACGCCGCTCTGTTTCCCAGGACGCCGCGACCGGTCTCACGCGAGAACGCGCCGATGATGTCCGCCGAAAATCCACCGGGAAACACCGGGAACGGGCGTTCGAGCACGATGCCCATCATCTCCCAGTGGCCGGTCACCGAGTCTTTGCCCGCCGACGCTTCGGCCATGCGTCCACACGCCCCGCGAACGGCGGCCGTCCGCCGTCCGCCGATCGACGCGACGCGGTCCAGCCCGAGGCTGCGCAACACCGGCACGGCCAGCGGCACGCGCGCCGCGATGTTGCCGAGCGTGTTGCTCCCCTGATCGCCGTACGACGCCGCATCCGGCAGCTCGCCGATGCCGACGCTGTCCATGACGATGACGAGAGCCCGGCGAAAGAGCGTGGTCACGCCCTGCTACTGATGCGAGAAGTAATTGGAGACCGGCTTCGGCGTGCGGATCGCCGCGATCGCATGTTTGAAGATCATGTAATCGGTCCCCGCATGGTCCATGACCAGCGCGAAGCGATCGAAGTTCTTGATGCGCCCCTCGAGGTCCGTGCCGTCCATCATGCGGATCGTCACGGTCAGCTTTTCGCGCCGGACATAGTTGAGGAACACGTCCTGAATGTTCGGCTGCGCGGAGCGGGTGTCCGATGCGGGGGCCATCAGCGGGCGATCTCCTGTAGGCGTCGATCGATCAAGCGCATCGCGGCGGCGATCGTCGCCGGCGACTCGCCAGGACCGTCGAGCCAGACTAGATTAGGCTCTTTGCGAAACCAGATCAACTGACGCCGCGCGTAGCGGCGATTCTCCTGCGTGATGAGCGCGCGCGTCGCCGGCTCGTCGCGGACGCCGTGCAGGTGCTCGAGCGCCTGCCGGTACACCAGTCCCCCGAACGGACGCGCATCTTCGGGAATGCCGCGCGCGAGCAGCGTCCGGATCTCGACGAGCAGTCCACGAGCGAACTGCTCATCGACCCGGCGAGCCACGCGTTCGGCGATCTGCGCGGCGGGCAGCCGCACGGCGATCGCCAGCACGTCCACATCGGCAATCGGCGACACGGTCTCCACGAAGTGGGCGGTGAGCGGCCGGCCGGTGAGGAAGAAGACCTCGAGCGCTCGGACCATCCGCTTCAGATCGCGCGGTTGAATGCGTACGGCCGATTCGGGGTCCACGCGTCGCAGCACACGGTGCAGCCATGGCAGCCCGCGGCGCTCGGCGATCTGCTCCAGCCTGGCGCGCAGCAGGGGGTTCCGCCCGGGCCCGGGGAACAGCCCTCGCGTGAGCGCGCGAAAATAAAAGCCCGTGCCGCCGGCAACAATCGGCAGCCGGCCGCGCGCCTGCACGTCGCGGATGACACGCGCGGCGTCGCGCGCGTACTGCGCGGCGGTGTACTCCTCCGTCGGATCCGCGATGTCCACGAGATGGTGCGGGATGCCTTGCTGGGCGCGGACCGGCAGCTTGTCGGTGCCGATATCGAATCCGCGGAAGACCGCGGTCGAATCGCAGTTGATGATCTCACCGCCGTACCGACGGGCGATCTCGAGCGCGAGCGCGCTCTTGCCGGTGGCCGTCGGTCCAAGAATCGCGACGAGAAACGGCTTGGTCACCGCAGGCGGACGCAGACGTAGACGATGAAGACGAGCAGGACGATCAAGAGGCCAAGCTGCTGCGAGCGGGTCATCGCCTGCGCGCTACTTTATCGCGGCGTTTCGTTGTAGAAGAACGTCACGGTGAAGAACGCCTTTTCCGACGGGTACTCCGGCGGCAGCGGCTGCGTGGGATTCGAGCCGACCAACGCGCCGAACGCCGCGTTGTTGAACGCATCGACGGGACACGGGCCGACAACCGTCAGATCGCTGATCGACCCATCCTTGTGCACGTTGAAGGTGACGACGACGTGTCCCTTCATCGACATCGCCGCGTACGGGATGAACCAGTTGCGCTTGACCTGCGCGATGAAGCGGCGAATCCACGGCCCGAACTCGACGCCCTTGGTGTCGAACTGAATCTCCGGGCCGAACTCGCCGCCGCCGCCCTGCTGATTGTCGAAGCCATCGCGCTGGACGTACCGCTGCAGATTGCGCAGCGCATCCCCCAACTGGCCTCCCGCCGTCGCGGATCGGCCATTGGCGCCGTTCTGGGTTGACGTCCGCGCATTCGGCAGCTGCGGCGCCGACGCGGAGTCCAGTCCTTGCAGCGGCTGCGAATCAGCCTGCGGATCCTTGCGCGCCTGAGGCTGACCCGCGGCGGGATCGGGCGCGGGCCCCTGACCGCGCGGCGGCTGATTCACGTTCCGCTCGACGCGCTCCGGCGTGTTGCCGCGCATCTTCGGCATCTCGTTCTCCGGCTTCGGCGCGCGCTCGGGCGCGCGCGCGATCCGATTCTGATCAGATGCCTCGCCGCGATTCGGCGGCCGGGGGGCCTTCAGGTCGTTGCGCGGCTGAACGAACACAAAGGTCGGCTGCTGTTGCGGCTGCTGCAGCGCCAGCACCTGCGGCGGCGGGGGCGCAAACAGCCAGGGAAACCACTTGGGCGAGACCAGCAGCACAATCACCAGGAGCAGGTGAAAGATGATGGTCAGCAGTACGACCTCGAGCCTGGTCAGCGCGCGGCCAACCGGCGCGATGTCCGGGTGATAATCCTCGAAATCGAAATACATCAGGAGGTTACAGCCAGTATAACAGCGGGGCCTGAGCGGCGAGACGCCGGAGGCGTAAAAGGTTTACGGGGGACGGGGCTCCGTAGCCAGGGCACCTGAAGAGGCCCGTTTTCCCCCTGACGCCTCTAGCCTCCCGCTTTTGAAGCCGTATAGAGAAAGACGATGCCGAACGTCAGAGGGCTCGCCGAAATCGTCGCAAACCCGACGTTTCGCAGGATTGTCACAAACTCATCCGGCGGGGCGAACGCGCCGACCGACGCCGGCAGGTAGCCGTACGCCGCATTGTGACGCGAAACGAGGCGGCCGATGCGCGGCAGGACGTGATTGAAGTAGGTCAGGTACGCGGCCTTCACGACGGGCGTTGCGGGGATGGCGAATTCGAGAATCGCGATCCGCCCGCCCGGCTTCAGCACGCGAAGCATCTCGGCGCACGCGGCGGCCGTGTTTTCCACGTTGCGGATCCCGAAGCCAATCGTCACGGCGTCCACCGATCGATCGGCCAGCGGAATGGACGACGCGTCGCCGCGCAGCAGCGCGACGGCGTCGGTCATCGCGCCGCGGCGCAGCTTCTCCAACCCGACGTGCAGCATGGCGCCCGCAAAGTCGATCCCGATCACGCGTCCAGCCGGCGGTGTCGCCCGGCGCGCCGCGATCGCCAGATCGGCGGTACCTGTGCAGAGATCGAGCACGCGCTCGCGTCCCGTCAGCGCCAGCGATCGAATCGCCGTGCGGCGCCAATGCGTGTCGATCCCAGCGCTGAGGAGATGATTCAGCAGGTCGTAATGCCCCGCGATCGCGTCGAACATGCCGGCGATGCGAGAGGGAGACTTGGAAACGTCGGTCACGTCAGGCAGCTTCATCACGAAGGACGGAGAACACGAAGCGCACGAAGATCATTTGTGGTCCGAAAGTAAATCCTTCGTGTCCTTCGTGATCTCCGTGTCTTCGTGAAAAGAGGATCACGAACCAACGCGACCGGTCCAAGGTGGGTACAGGTCGTGCTCGAAGCCGAGGGCGCTGAGGATCTTCCCCGCCATGAAATCGGCGAGGTCGTCGAGCGTCTTCGGCTGTTGGTAGAACGCCGGCATCGCGGGCAGGATCGTCGCGCCCGCCTCGGCGCACAACACCATGTTCTTCAGTTGCGGCAGGCTCATCGGCGTCTCGCGCGGGACGATGACCAGGCGGCGCCGTTCCTTCAGCATGACGTCGGCCGCCCGTTCCACGAGATTGCGCGACAGGCCGTGCGCGACGCCGGCCAGCGTTTTCATCGAGCACGGCACGATCGCCATGCCGGAAGAGCCATGGCTTCCACTGGCGATCGTGGCGCCGAGATCGCGGTTGCTGAGAAGCGTGAGTGTGCCGGCCGTGACGCCTTCGCCGTACTTCCCGGCCAGATACGGCATCAGCCGTTCGACCGCCGCCGCGTCGCCGAGCTCGTCGTGCAGCAGGCGCCGGCCATAATCGGAGACCACGAGTTCGACGTGGAGGCCCCGCATCAACAGCGCGGCGAGTGTGCGCACCGCGTACACCGCTCCGCTTGCGCCGGTGATCGCGATCGCGATCGAGGGCTGTCGTGTGTCAGCGGCCATAGATTGAGATGGCAAGGACGATCAGATACAGAATGCCCACGTAGCCGTTCAGGTCGAACGCCCGCTTCACCTGGGACAGATCGTCGGCGCGCACGAGCGACTGTTCGTACACCAACAGCGCCGCGACCGCGGCGACGCCCGCGAGGTAGAAGCGGCCGAGCGGCGCGATGAAGGCCAGACCGATCAGGCACGCGATCGCGATCACGTGCATCGCGCGCGAGATCGCGAGCGACGCCGGCACGCCGAAGCGCACCGGAATCGACCGCAGACCGTGCGCGCGATCGAACTCGAGATCCTGACAGGCGTACAGCACGTCGAAGCCGCCGACCCACGTGCCGATCGCCAGCGCCAGCAGCCACGGCTCCCACCCGCCGCGTCCGCCCATCGCCAGCCAGCCGCCGACGGGCGCCACCGCCATCGCGAGGCCGAGAAACAACTGGGTCCACGTCGTGTAGCGCTTGGCGAGCGAATACCAGAAGACGATCGCCAGCGCCACCGGCGACAGCAGGAAGCAGAGCGTGTTGATCTCCCACGCCGTGAAGACGAAGGCGGCAGACGACACCACCACGAACAGCGCCGCTTCCCGTTTCGTCATGACGCCGCGCGGCAGCTCGCGGTTGGCCGTGCGCGGATTCAGCGCGTCGTGCCGTGCGTCAGCCAGGCGGTTGAAGCCCATCGCCGCGCTGCGCGCCGCCACCATCGCCGCGACGACCCAGAAAAGGGGCCATACCCCTTTTTCGGAAAAGGTTTCGAAAAAGGGATCGGCCCCTTTTCGCGCTGCAAGGCGAGCAGCGCACCGGCGAGCGCGAACGGCAGCGCAAACACCGAATGACTGATGCGCACGAACGACATGTAGACGCGGACGCGTTGCAGCATGGCAGATTCAGATGGCAGCGTTCAGACGTCGAGCCAGCGGAGCTGCGCGGGGTCGATGCCGCTGACGAGATATTCTTCCACATCGAGCGCAGCCTGCGGAATCTGCACCGTGAGCAGCCGCGCCCGCTTGCCGGGCTCGATCGTCCCGTAGTCGGCCTCGAAGCCGAGCGCCCGGGCCCCCTGACGCGTCGCGCTGTCGAGCAGCAGCGACGCTGGCACACTCGGCGCGAGCGCGCGCATGGTCGCCAGCTCCGCGAACACGTTCAGATCCGGCGCGCTGGCGAGGCTGTCGGTCCCGACCGCGACGCGGCTGCCGGACGCATAGAACTCGCTGATGGGCGGCGCGCCGGCGCCAGTGTGGCCGTTGCTGCGCGGGCACGTCACGAGCGTGGTGCCGCGTGCCGCCAGGCGGGCCAGATCCTGGGCGGACATCTGCACGCCGTGCACCGCCAGGACGTTGGAGTCGAGAAAGCCGCTGTCGTCGAGAAACTGCACCGGCGACACACCCGGCGGGACCCACGCCGGATCCCAGGCGCCGACCTGCTCGAGCAGCGCGCGCCAAGGCCCACCGCCGGTGCGAATGAACTCCATCTCTTCCAGCGACTCGGACAGGTGCACGCTGCAGGGCACGAAGGGATCGCGATCGATCGCGGCCCGCAACGCGCGCAGCACCAGCGGCGCCACGGAATACGGGGCGTGCGCCGCCAGACTGGCGCGTACGCGCTCGGTCGGCGCGAGCGCATCGATCTGACGCCGCGCCGCATCGACGAATCCCTGCGGGTCCGGCGCGTTGAACCGAATCAGCTCATAGAAGACGACGGCAGCCAGCGCGCTCCGCGTCAGCGGTCCAAATGTGACGAGCGTATTGCTGATGTCGCCCAGCAGCGCGGTGCCGGCCGCTTCGGATTCTTCGAGCGCGGCGTCCACAGCGGAGAGAATTTCAGGCGCCATCGGATCCGGGTGCTCGCGCCGCGCCGCCATCACGCCGCGGATCCACGTCACGAACGCCGATGAGGGCGGCACCTCGTCGCGAAGATAAGAGAGCTCGAGGTGCGTGTGCGCGTTGACCAGCCCCGGCATCACCGCGACGGCACCCCAGATCGACATCGCGGTCGCCGATGCCGGACGGCGCGCGGCGTCCAATCGCCGCGACACGGCCGCGATCGACGGCCACCCATCCGTCGCGAATCGGCGGCTCGCTGATCGGCAGAATCCAGGCAGCGTGATAGCGGGTTATCTCGTCCTCGCCTCTTTGGCCGACCGGCTGCGCGCGGGATAGCTGGCGAGCTCCACGGGCACGCTCGTGTCGCCGTCGGCCCGCGCGGTCGCGAGCTCCAGCATGCGCGGCACCTGACGTTCGCGGAAGATCGGACCGCCGAGGATCTCGTAGTGCATGTTGCGTCGCCGCGCCGTGAATCCTGCGTCCTCGATGTTGCGCACGATCTCTGCTTCGTCCATGCAATAGCTGGCGCCGGCCGCGCGCACCACGTTTTCTTCAATCATGACGCTGCCCATGTCGTTGGCGCCGTAGGCGAGGCTCAACTGCCCCACCTTGCCGCCCTGCGTGACCCACGACGCCTGCAGGTTGTCGAAGTTGTCGAGCACGATCCGCGACAGGGCGAGCGTGCGCAGATAGTCGAGGCCTGTCGCTTCGCTGCCCGCCAGCTCGGTGTGATCCGGCTGATAACTCCACGTGATGAACGCGGTGAAACCGGACGTTTCGTCCTGCAGCGCGCGGAGGCGCAGGAGATGCTCCAGCCGCTCTTCGTCGGTCTCGACCGTGCCGTACATCATCGTCGCCGTCGTGCGGAGGCCGGCGCGGTGCGCGTGGCGCATGACGTCGAGCCATTCGTCGGCCGTTGCCTTCCCGTAGCAGTGCAGCGCCTTCCGGACGCGATCGACCAGAATCTCCGCGCCGCCGCCAGGAATGCTGTCGAGGCCCGCGGCAATCAGCCGATCGATGATCGTCGCCACGGGCACCTGCGAGAGGCGCGACAGGTGGATCACCTCGGGAGGCGAGAGCGCGTGCAGCTTGAATGACGGATAGCGCAGCTTGACGGCGCGGAACAAATCCTCGTACCACGTCAGCGGCAGATCGGGGTTGTGCCCGCCCTGCAGCAGCAGCTGCACGCCGCCGACGGCGATCGTCTCGTCGATCTTGCGGAACAGCTCGTCGAACCCGAGCACGTAGCCTTCCGGCGATCCGACATCCCGGTAGAACGCGCAGAAGTTGCACTTTGCGACGCAGACGTTGGTGTAGTTGACGTTGCGATCGATGATGTAGGTGACGACCGGCTCGGGATGCTTGCGGGCGCGGGCCGTGTCCGCCAGCCGGCCAAGCAGCGGCGTCGGCGCGCGGCGATAGAGATCCAGCGCCTCTTCGGCGTTCAGCCGCTCGCCCGCCGTCACCTTCGCTGCGATCTGATCGATGGTCATGAGTTCAGGCAGGACAAATGTCCCGCGCCACGTCTGAGGCAGGACTGAAGTCCTGCGCTACGTCTGGGAGCCGTAGAACCGCAGCGGCGCCGCGTGCTCGACGACGCCGGCTTCTGCTGCATGTCGGTAGAACAGCTCCAGGCCGGCGCGCTCCTCGTCGCCCAGATGGTACTTGATATTATCCCGCAGATAACGCGTCGCCACCTCGTGGCGGTCTGGCCGCTCGGGCAGGTACGCGCGCGCCAGATCCGCCGGCCGCGTCACCCCTTCGTCGCGTGCGCGCTGAAGCTCGAGCACATCGGCGCCAGACAGTGCGTCTGGCCGTCCGGCCCAGAACGCGTAAACGAACGGCAGCCCCGTCATCGTCGTCCACACCTCGCCGAGATCGATTTTCTCGATCCCTTCTTGCAGGTCCTGCTGAAGCCGGACACCACCATCGAGTTTCGTCGCAACGCCGCCCGGGTCCGGCTGAAGCCGGACGCTACGAGCCACATCGTCTCGGTCGGGCTTTAGCCGAACCTGCTTCTCGTCCAGGAACAACGCGTTGTCGCCGATGATCAGCGCCGCGTCGCTGCGTGCCAGCATCTCCCCCAGATCGGGTCCGCGCGTCTCGACCGCCGGCGCGATCTTATAGAGCCGCTCGCACAACACGCGAACCAGGGCCACCGACGTCCGCGAGCTCGTGTCCATCGCGATTGATCGAACCTCGCGCATCGGCTTCGTCGTATAGACCGCCACGGAAGCCACAGCCCCGCGCGACGCGATCGCCAGATCCGGAACGATGTAGTACGGACCTCCTCGCAGGTATTCGATCGACGGAATCAGGCCAACGTCGATGCCGCCCTCATGCAGCAGCGCCGCGCACTGCGACGGGACGTCGTACCGAAGCGCAAACCGGGGCGACCGATCCAGACCGCAGACCAACGGACGCGCGTTCAAGTATCCGACCGCGCCAAGGCGAATACGGTTCATCGCGCGCCCCCCGCCGGCGTCGACTCCGGCGGCGGTTCCACCAGATCGAACCGGCCATTCCGCTCAATCGGCTCTTGACCGGCCGCGCGAATGTTGCGGCGGACTTCCTCGAGCGGCGCCCGCCGCCGGCCGTCCGGTGTTTCGTTCACGGGCGAGACCGCGTCCAGATCGTCCGCACCGACCGTCAACGCGACTTGCGCGAGCTTGGGGCCGTATCGCGACCAATCCACCTGAATCGACGGGACGTTGTCGACGACGATCCGCGCCAGCGCGATCCGCTTCACATCGTCGTAGCCAGTCGTCGGCACGGCCGGGTTGATGACTCGCGGGAGCGGCGCGAACGCGCGCAGGACCGCGACCATTCGCTGCAGGTCGGCAACCGCCTTGTAGAGCCCGACGATGTCCGGCTGAAGCTGGTGAATCGTGAGGCGGGCAAGCGAGAGGCCGGCGATGTTCACCTGTTCAATCGATCGGCGCGGGTCGTCGAGGCGATCGAAGGGGGCCTCAGCGACCAGTTCAAGACCGGCGTCACGCAGCGATTCCAACAGCGCGCGCAGCGTCAGCCCTTCGCGCGCGGCGATCTGCTCCAGGTCGGCGAGCGAAAATCCCGAGAGCGGAACGCCGCCGGCTTTCTCAGCAACTTGGGTGACGCGCGCAACCGCAGCCGCCGCGCTCGACGGCACACCGACGATCCGAATTTCGGCAGCCGCCGCCGGCCAGTCGCACGCGGCGTCTGTTTCCGCCGGCACATCGGCGACGCGCACGAAGGTCGTGCGCACGCCGTGATGCGCGCGGCGGACTTCATCGGCCGTCGCGCCAAGCTGAATGATGTCGTGCGTGGCCGCGAGTGTGGAGAGCGTCTGATCCGAAACGGGCATCCGATCGAGCTTACGATACCGCCGCCTCGCAGAACAAGGTCTCGCGCGCGTCAGTGCTCGGCTGACCTGTCCGGAGCCTTGGCGGAGGTGGAAGCCTTCCCGCCTCCGCTCGCCTAATTGTTCGTGCGAGCTTCGGCGAGGCTCGCCGAAGCGCCTTCGGCGCGAAGGCGGCGCGCTGCAGCGATGAAATGCGCTAGGGGTGCGCGACCGTCAGGCTGTAAGCGATCGGAGCGGTCTCATTCCCAACGTCGTAGACGACGACGCAGAGGGTGCCGCCGCTGACCTCTCCGTTCAGCTGCGGCGACGACCCTGCGGCCGTCGAGATCGAGGCTCCGGCCAACGGTGTGCACGTGGTGCCGTTCGGCGTGCCGATGGCCAGTCCCATGACGATGGTGGCGGGAGGGCCCGCCGCGGTCAGCGTGACCGCCACCTGGCCACTCTGCGAAGCGCTGAACGTGTGGAAGTCACTGCTGCCGACGGCGACCGTGCCGCTGAACGGGTCGGTGATCGTCACCGTCGGCGCGGTCGTGCTCGACGTGCCGCTGCTGCCGCACGCGGATGCCGCCACAACGAGGATAAGCGCCAGCACGCACGCGGCGGCCGTGCGCGCGCGCGTCAGGAATGCTGGACGGTCACCGTGTAGTTCACGGGCTCCACCATGTTGCCGATGTCGTAGATCGCCACGCAGAAGGCGCCCGACACCGTCGCCGTACCGGACAACACGGGCGGTCCGCCAGGAACCACGTTGGCAGTCTGGAACGGCGCGCACACACCGGTCGACGGCGTGCCGATGCCGAGGCCGAGCGCTGCGGACGGGTCGACGCTCGTGAGGCTGACCTTCAGCGCGCCGACGTGCTGCACCGTGAACGGAATCGTGTTGTTGCCAGACACCAGCAGCGTGCCGGTGAAAACCTCCGTGATTGTGGCCGGCACCGGCGTCGGCGCCACGGGCGGCGTCGGATCGCTGCAGGCGGCCATCACCAGCGTCAGCGCGGCCGCAACCACGGCTGCGATTGTGTGCTTCATCGACGAATGTCCCCAGGCAAGTTTCCATCATACCCCGTCACTGCACCGCCAGCGTCAAGCTGGCAGCGTGAGTCATCGTGCCGGCGATGCCGCTGACGGCGACGCTATACGTGCCCGCCGGCGTTCCCGTGCCCGTGCTCGGCGCCGTCTGACCTGTGCCATTGAGCGTCACTGTGTGCGGACTGCCGGCCGCGTCGTCGGTAATCGTGAGCGTCCCCGAGCGGGCGCCGATGGCCGTCGGCGTGAAGCTGACCGCTGCCCCGCAGCTTTGTCCGACTGCGAGCGTCGTCCCACAATCGGTCACCACGCTGAAGTCGCCAGAAGGCGCGATGGACGTGATGTTGAGCGTGGCCACACCGATGTTCGTGAGGTACAGGACCTGCGGCGGCGTGGTTGTGCTGACGATCTGTGATGCAAACGTGAGCGTGTCGGGAAAGACCGCGATGCCCGACTGGGCCAACACCACTGGTGCCACCACGCCGATCGCGGCGACGCACGTCGCCCCGGCGAGGCACGCAGTCCCGAAACGAACCGCGAAGGCAGACCGGCCGCGGCGCCGGATCGCGCGACCCAGCGTGAAGGAGAACAGCGCCAAGAAGATCGTCCAGCCCACGATCGGCGGCGTCGCCGCCGCACGCGCAACGGCGAGCCGGACCATGGGGCCGAATGGCGTCCAGCAGCCTGGTGCGGCGAGCGAGTTCTTGGTCGTCGTAATCGTCAGGATCGACTGCACCGGCGCAGCACCTGGCGTCAGCGTGGGGGGATTGAACGAGCAGGTGGCGCCAGTCGGCAGGTTGCCGTTGGCACACGTCAGCGTGACGGCGCTCTTGAATGCCCCGCCCTGAGGAGACACCGTGACCACGTATTGGGCCGTCCCGCCGGCCGCGATGGTCGCGGCGGTGGGCGCCACGGCAACTGCAAAATCAGTCACCGTGATCTGCATGTCGGTCGCCGGCGAGAAGGCGACGCCGTTGTTGCTGGCCGACACACTTACCGACGACGTGCCGACGGGACAGGTGATCGTCGATCCCGGCGAGGTGCCGCAGGCACCCGTCCAGTTCAACGTCGTCAGCCCGCATCCGTCCGGATCGGAAAACCCGAGTTGACCGGCGGAGAGCGCGGCGCCGAACGGCGTATTCGCGTCCAGCGTAAAATTGCGCGTCCCCTGCTGCGTCGGCAGCGTCGCATTGACAGCTGCAAACGCATCGATGCGTCCCACCCCCACGTTATTGTCCGGTACGGGACCACCGAGGGCGATGGCGTGTCCGAGCAGCATGTTGCGCACTTTGCCGCGTGCGGTAGCTGGATCGATCGTAGAAGCGGCGCGGTTCATCAGGCACGGAGCGCCTTGGAGCAGCAGCGCCGCGATCGCGCCGAGATGCGGCGCGGCAGCGGACGTTCCGAAGAACGGCGTCGAAAAACCGCCCGCTCCGGTCACGGATACGCCATCGATTCCGGCGATGTCCGGCTTGACGCGGCCGTCCATCGTCGGTCCCCGGCTGCTGAAAAACTCCGGCGTCGCGTGCGAGGTGTCGAGGCACGACTCGTCCGGCGCGCTCGACGAAAACACCGAGGCCGCACCGGCAGACGCCGAACAGATCGCCCCCACCGCCACGACGCTCACCGGCGAGCCGCCCGCGTCGCTCTGCGCCGACACGCTGCGGCTGGCCGTGTTGAAGTTGTGCCGGTCGTGCGCGGGCGGCGCGAGAACGGTCGGTCCGGAAGCGGCGCAGTCCGGCTGGAACGAAAACAGATTGAGGTGCGCGGGCCTGGCGGCATCCCGCACGTTCTGGACGACGATGCGGAAGTAGTCCTGCCCGCCCGGATTGACGTAGTCGATGAACTCCGAGGGATCCTGCTTGCCGCTCTGCACGTCTGTACTGCTGGCGACGACGCGTCCCGTGCTCTGCTGGACGAGATACAGATCGTAATTGTTGCTCGACGCGCCAAACGCATCGTCCCACGTCAGGAAGATCGCCACCTCGCCGTTCTGCGGCAGCTGAATGACGTTGTAGGGCCGCGGCCCGAGGCCGAGGACGTCGGTCGTATCCGTGGTGCGCTGGAACAGATGCAGGTGTCCGGTATTGCCGATGCCGGAGACCGTGGTGCCGTCAACGCCGGAGTCGGTATAGGCGCCGTCGTAATGCTCGTCGGCGTCATTGCCAACCGAGGTGAAGTACGCGCGAACCGGATACGCCGGATTGTTCAGCGCGGCAGCGGTGTTGCTCGAAACGTAGCTCGTGCCGTCGTAGGGCTCACCGTAAAAACCGATGTCATCCAGCACGACGTCGTTCGACGCCGCGAGAAAACTGACCGCTTGCGCGAAGGCGAGATCCGTATCGCCGTTGGCGAAGGACAGCTTGGCGCCCGGTGCGAGATCGTGGACGATCTCGAGCAGCGCGGTCCCTTCAGCGCCAGCACCGGGATCAGAGCAGACCGGGCTCGCGGGCGGCAGCCCTTCGAGATCGCCGTTGGCCTGAAACGACCGTCCGAGGATCCCGCCGGTCGAGGACGTCAACACGCCGCTCGCGTTTCTGACGCCGGTGGCCGATGGAAGATCGCCGCTCGTGATCGGTCCGCTGGTGGCGCCGGCGCACGACGTGCAGCCGGTCGCAAACACGCCCTTGAGGCCGTCGGACACGACGCCGACGCGCACGCCGGTGCCGTCGAGAAGGAGCTGCGACCGGACGTTGTCGGCGTACAGGATGGTGTCGCCTTCAGACGTCACCGCACCAGTCCGCCGGCGTGCATAGGTCGGCAGCCGAACCGCGTTCACCACCGACAGCTGGGACACCGCCTGCAGCAGCGACACAGGCACACGCGCCTGGACCCGGCGCCGCGCCGCGTCGCGAATCTCGATCGTGGCGCCCGCCGCCGTGAGCTGGCCGACGGTGGCGTCGGTCACCTCGGTCATCAGAACGTACACCTGGACTTCCTGGCTCGCGTTCAACCGCAACCAGCCGCCTTGAATCGCGTCCTTGACCGGCTTCGACGCCGAGTCGAGCGACAGCGGCTGCGCTCCACCAGCACGCAACGCGGTGGATGTCGACTGCGTGACCGATTGCGAGAGAGCCGCGAGGACCGTACTCAGCTTCGAGGACGCCGTCTGGGCGGCAGGATCAGCGCGCTGCGCGGCAGGATCGGTATGCTGCGCCGCAGGATCGGTATGCTGCGCCGCAGCGCCCGTCGCCGACACTGCGAGCGCCGCCGTGAAGAGAAACCCATGAAGATAACGCATGAATTTCCATCATACGCATCAGGTTATGGCAGAACTGTGACAGTTGTCTGACAAACGTCAGGCGACGGAAGGCGTGAACAGCAGGCCGAACGCGACCGCGAACGCGATGGCGAGCAGCCAGCCGACCAGGCAGACGGCGACCGCGCGCGCCGTGCTCGTGTAGTCGAGCGCCTGGCGCACCGCGACGATCATCGCCACGAGCATCCAGACCGCGGTCACGACGAACACCGGCTTCGCCAGCGGCGCCATGATGCCCAGCACGCGCAGCAGACCGGGCGCCGAGGCGAATCCGATTGTCCGCATCAACTCGCCCACGTCCGCCCGCGTCTGCGGTTCGGGCAGCAGGTAGACGCCCACGGTGTAGGTGACGAGCGCCCATCCGGCCCACGCGAGCAGCGCCACCATGCTGAAGAACGCGATGTTCACGCCGCCGCCGGTCACGCCAGTCGCGCCAAGGCCGCCCGCGATGCTCGACAACAGCACCACGATGAACGCCTGTGCCGTCGCGTTGCGATCGGCTTCGACGTCTTCGTAGATCGCGACGTCGAGCGCCGCCGCGCCCATGAGACGCTGGATGAAGGAATTAGTCGTTGGCACGGTGCTCGATGACCTCGTAGACGCGGATCACGCCGGCCACGGGCACGCCAGGCCCCGTGATCGACGGGTAATGCCCCTTGTGCGCGCTCATGTCGATGCGCTTGGCCGCGTCCGCCGCAGTGACGTGCGCATCGTGCAGCTTCGATGCCTGCTGCCAGAAGTCCGTGAGGTAGGCCTCGAAGTCGCCAATCCGCTCCTTGCCCGTGAATGGCTCGCCATGCCCGGGGATCACGTGATCGAAATCGAGCGTCTTCAGCTTTTCGAGCGAGGCCGGCCATTCGTCGACGTAGCCGTCGACGAGATTCGCGACGCCGTTCACGAGCAGATCCCCGCTGCACAGCACGCGCTCGTGGGGCAAGTAAACGACGACGTCCCCGGCGGTGTGGCCGCGGCCGAGATACAACAGGCGGATTTCGCGGCCGCCGCGGAACAGCGTCATGTGATCGTCGAGCGTCACGTTCGGCGGCGTCGGCGTGACCTCCTTCACCGACTGCGCGAACGCCGTCTGCACGCGAAGCTGCTGCTCGAGCCGCGCCTTCGCCGCGGGATCCTGTTCACTGGCCGCACGCGTCCGGAGCGCATCGAGCTGGGCCGGCAGCCCGGTGAGCAGGCTTGCGAACATCCCCTTCTCCAGGATGTCGCCAGTGAGTCTGCGGCGCGTGTACTCGTGCCCGATGATGTCCACCGTGGGTGGAAACACCTGATTGCCATTCGTGTGGTCGTAGTGAAAATGCGTGTTGATCAGGAACTTCACCGGCTTATCGGTGATCGCCTTCAGCTCCGCGAGCATCGCGCGGCCCGACTCCGGCGAGATGTGCGAATCGACGATCACCACATCGTCCTGGTTGACGATGACCGCGGAGTTCGAGCCGACGTTCATGGTGCCGGTGCCGATCGCGCTGTAGATGCCGGGGACAATCTGCGTGAAGGTGTAGGCGTGATCGGCCGGCGGCATCTGCGCGTGGAAGACGGCAGCCGAGACCAACAGCGCGGCGAGCCCGAGGGCGAATCGTATCCGGGTCATCTCGACAGTATGCCTCAGCGCCGGAAAAGGGGCCGTACCCCTTTTCGCGTTCCGAAAAGTTCCGAAAAGGGGTACGGCCCCTTTTCGCTTAGCGCTGCACCCGCGACCAGATCTCGGCGGCTTTCCGGCCGGCGGCTTCCGTTGTGGCCACGCGTGCGGGCCACGAGCGCGTGTACCCCTCCGACGCCCACGGCCGCGTCGCGTCAATACCCATCTTCCCGCCGAACGCGGGCAGCGCCGCCGCATCGTCCAGATCGTCGACGGGACCTGTGGTCATCTGCACGTCGCGCTGCGGATCGATGTGCGTGCCGACGATCCACGCCACCTGACCGAGGTCGTGCACATTCACGTCCTTGTCGACGATGACGACGATCTTGGAGAACATCAGCTGGCCGAGCCCCCACACAGCGCTCATGATCTTGCGGGCGTGGCCGGGATAACGCTTGTCGATCGAGATGATGACGAGATTGTGAAAGATGCCAGCGGCGGGAAAGTGCATGTCCACGATCTCCGGCAGCGTCTTCTGGATCATCGGCAGGAAGATGCGCTCGCTCGCCATGCCGAGATAGAAATCCTCCATCGGCGGGACGCCGACAATTGTGGTGAGGTATGTCGGCTTCTTCCGCTGTGTGAGACACGTCAGATGGAACACCGGGAAATCGTCAGGCTGTGAGTAGAGCCCCGTATGATCGCCGAACGGGCCTTCGCGCCGGCGCTCGCCCGGGTCGACGTAGCCTTCGAGGACGAAATGGGCATTGGCGGGCACTTCGAGATCGACGCTGACGCATTTCACCATCTCGATCCGGCGGCGCGACAGGAAACCGCCGAGGATCAGCTCGTCGAGCCCTTCGGGCATCGGCGCCGTGGCGCAATAGGTCAGGACGGGCTCGGGGCTGAGCGCGACCGCCACCTCGAGCCGCTTCCCCAGTCGTTCGGCGACGCGATAGTGCTGCGCGCCTCCCTTGTGCTGCTGCCAATGCATGCCGGTCGTGCGCCCGTCGAACACCTGCATCCGGTAGGTGCCGATGTTCCGGACGCCGCGCTCGGGATCCTTCGTGAACACGAGCGGCAGCGTGATGTAGCGGCCGCCGTCCTCGGGCCAGCAGGTCAGGATCGGCAGTTCGTCGAGCGAGCCGTCGTGGCGGACGATCTCCTGGCACGGTGCATCGTTCACCGTCTTCGGCATCAGGTCGCGCAGGCGCGCGACCATCGGCAACATCTTGAGCGCGTCCATGATGCCTTCGGGCATCTGCGGCGTCATCAGCGCGTTGATTTCGACGGCCAGATCGTCGAGCGTCTTCACGCCGAGCGCGAGGCACATGCGCTCCATCGATCCGAAGATGTTGCTGGCGACGGGGATGTCGAACCCGGTCGGCTGCTCGAACAGCAGCGCCGGGCCGCCGTTTGGCGATTTGCAGGCACGATCGGTGACCGCCGCGATTTCCAGATCGGGACTGACGGGCTCGGCAATGCGCGCAAGCAACTTGCGCTTGTCGAGATCCGCGAGAAAGTCACTCAGGTCAGAGTACATTCGATCGCTCTTTCACCACGAAGACGCGAAGGCCACGAAGGCCAAAACTGTGTGGGCTTGATTGAGTACACAAAGGACTCTTCGTGTTCTTCGTGCCCTTCGTGGTTAAGTGGCTGCAACTATCTTATCGGTAATCGCCTGCGCCAACGCGAGCGCGCGGCGGCCTTCGGCACCGGTCACGACCGGGGCGCGCTGCGCGACGATCGCCTCGGCGAAGTCGGCGAGCTCGCGCTTCAGCGGCTCTTCGTGGGCGACGTCCACATCTCCGCCTTCGATGGTGGGCATCGGGCCCGCGCCTTTCACGAGCTTCCAGAGCTCGATCTTCTGCGCGGCGTAGTCGATGGAAAGGTACGCGGCTGGCTGGAAGAAGCGGATCTTCCGGACGCGGTCCCGGCTGATCCGGCTCGCCGTGAGGTTCGCGATACAGCCGTTGGCGAAGCGCAGGCGCACGTTGGCGATGTCCACGCGGCCCGTGAGCACTGGCACGCCAACCGCCTCGATCGACTCGACCTCCGAGTTGACGAGGGAGAGCACGACGTCGAGGTCGTGAATCATCAGGTCGAACACGACGTCGATGTCCAGGCTGCGCTCGGGAAACGTGCCGAGGCGGTGCACTTCGATGAAGCGCGGATCGAGGAGCAGCGGCCGCGCCGCCGCGACGGCCGGATTGAATCGTTCCGTGTGGCCGACGGCGAGCGTGACTCCCGCGGCGGCCGCCGCCGCAATCAGCGCATCCGCTTCGGCGAGGGTACGCGCCATCGGCTTCTCGATGAGCACCGGGACGCCGGCCGACAGAAACGCGGTGCCGATCTCGGCGTGCAGCTCGGTCGGCACTGCAATCGTCACGGCGTCCACCTGGCCGAGCAGGTCGCGATAATCAGTGAGCGCGCGCACGCCGCTGGCGGCGGCAATCTCGTCGACCCGCGCGCGGTTCCGGTCGACGACCGCGACGAGCGTAACACCCGGCAGCGACGACAGAATCCGCGCATGATGGCGTCCAAGATGACCGACGCCGACGACCGCGATCTTCAACGACATGGCTGGCCAGAGGCGATGGTGAACCACGAAGGCACGAAGAACACCAACGGTGGCCACAGAGCCACCGAGTCACGGAGAAGACTGCGTGCCTTCACGTCACGGGAAGTCGGCTGGGCGGAACACGCGGTCCCGATTCGACGCGCGTCGCGTCGCGACGCGCGCTGTCGGCGTCGGGTCGGTTCACGAACCAGCCTCAGTCTGTAAGGTTTCGCGAACCGGCCCGACACCGACGGCGTGAGCCGGCCTGCCCCGCAGGCCGGGCCGTCGAATCGGCTCGCCTCCGTGTCTCGGTGCCTCCGTGGCAAATGATCTTCGTGCCATTCGCGACTTCGTGATTTTGCAGGCGTAGGAGTTACTCCACCCGCTGGGGTCGGCCCACGATCGCGATCCCCGCTTCGTCGGCCGCCTTGACGATAGCGTCGCCGTCGATCATCAAGGTCTTGCCGGCGTCGACCGACAGCGCCGACGCGCCGGCGGCCTTCATCGCCGCAATCGTCGAGACGCCGACGACCGGCACGTCGAACCGCATATCCTGATTCGGCTTCGCGACTTTCACGATCCGCACGCCCGCGCCCGCCAGCGCGCCGGCGCGCGCAATGACCGCGTCGGTCCCTTCCATCGCCTCGACGGCCACGACCGCCGCCGATTTCACCGCAATCGCCTGCCCGATGTCGAGGCCCGCCAGTGCGTCGGCAATCGTGTAGCCGAACGCGAAGTCGCTCCGCTCATCGTCGCTCGGCGGCCGGCGCGTCAGCACGCCTTCGCGCGCGAGCAGCGGCGTGAGGAACGTCGTCGAATTCACCAGGTTGATCCCGTGGTCGCGAAGCACGTTGGCGATTCCGGAGATGAGCGCATCGGTGTTCTTCGCCTCGAGCCGCATCAGGACGCCAAGGAGCGTCAGATCAGGCACGATGTCGGCGAACAGCTTGGTGTGCTTCACCTGGCCCGCCATCACCGCCTGCGTGACACCGGCAGCGGTCAGGGTGCTGATGCACTTGCCGAGCTGCCCGAGCGAGATCCAATGCAGGGCGGCGGCCGGCGGCCGTGCCGCGGCGTCCGCGAGATCGGGAAAGGCTTCTTCCTTGATGGCGACGACGGTGACGTCGTATCCTGCGCCGCGCGCGGCGTCGAGGACGAGGAACGGAAAGCGGCCGTTGCCCGCGATCAGTCCCAGCTTCATCTACCACTCATCACGAAGCCACGAAGGACACGAAGATCACGAAGCATCTGCGTACCACAAGATCCTTCGTGCACTCCGTGTTCTTCGTGACTTCGTGATAAACCGTCGCCCGCCACGAATCATTCCTCTGCGAGCACTTCCTCGGCGCGCCGGCTGGCGCGGCGGAGAATCACGCCGCGCTGCGAGGTGCGGATGAAATCGATCAGATACTGCACTTCCGCGCACGCCAGCGATCGATCCTGCTGAATCTGCTGGAGCGCGCTCGTCGTATTCAGCTTGGACTGCAGCAGGTACCGGAACGTCCGCTTCAGCTTGCTGACGACGTCGGGCGTGAACCCGCGCCGCACCAGACCGATGGTATTCGTCCCGAAGATCCGCGCCGGCCGGCTGCCGACGGTCCGCGCATACGGCAGCGCGTCCTTCGTCACGACGGAATAGCCGCCGATGAAGGCGTGGCGTCCGACGCGGCAGAACTGATGCACGCCCGACCCCGCGCTGACGTTCGCAAAATCCTCGACGTGGACGTGGCCGCCGAGCGTGGCGGTGTTGCCGAAGATCGTGTCGTTGCCCACGTGGCAGTCGTGCGCGACGTGCACGTACGCCATGAAGACGTTGCGGTCGCCGATTTCGGTGACGCCGCCGCCGCCGCGCGTGCCGCGGTGGATCGTGACGAACTCACGGAAGATGTTGCGGCGGCCGATCACCAGCCGCGTCTCTTCGCCGCGGAACTTGAGGTCCTGGGGAATCAGCCCGATGGACGCAAACGGATAAATCTCCGTGTCGTCGCCGATCTCGGTGCGCCCTTCGATGATCGTCGAGGCGCCGATACGGCAGTTCGCGCCGATCGTGACGTGCGGACCGATCAGCGCATGCGGGCCCACCACGGTGCCGGCGCCAATCGACGCGCGCGGGTCGACGATCGCCGTCGCGTCGATTTCCGTGCGGTCGGCGATGAACCCGAGGAGCAGCTCCGCCTCGGCGACGACTTGATCGCCCACATACGCCGTCGCCTTCGCGAGCGCCAGCGACGGACGCCGCTTGCCGAGCGAAATCTCGAGGCGCAGCCGATCGCCGGGCACCACCTGCCGCCGGAACTTGGCGTCGTTCACCCCGCGCAGGTACACACGCGCGTTCGGCGGCGCATCGGCGCGCTCGAGCAGCAGAATCGCCGCCACCTGCGAGAGCGACTCCAGCATCAGCACCGCCGGCAGCAGCGGCGCGCCCGGAAAGTGCCCCTGGAAGAATTCTTCGTTCACCGTGACGTTCTTCACGGCGACCAGGCGCCGCCCGGGCTCGTGCTCGGTAATCGAGTCGACGAGCATCGACGGGTACCGGTAACACAGCCGGTCGAGGAGGATGGGAATATTGATCACGGGGTGAACTGACGATGCTGGCTGCGAATTGCAAATTGCCAATTTATCCAACGATAAATCAGCAATTTGCAATCTGCAATTTGCCATGCGTGGATCTGCGTGGCGCTACTTGGACGGCTTCGGCGCCGTCGCGGCGTCCAGCTTTTTGATCGCCTCGCTCGTGAGGTCGATGCCCGGGTCCGCCCAAATCACACCGGCGTCCTGGGCGCTCAGCAGAGCGTGGAGCCCCTTTTCCTGGGCCAGCTGCTGCAGCAGCGGGAAGAGCTTCTTCTGGAAGTCGCCCTGCAGCTCCTGCTGCAGCTCGTTGACTTCGGCCTGCGCGTCCTGCTGGAACCGCTCGCCCTCTTTCGTCTGGCGCTCGATGTCGCGCTCCAGCGCGGTCCGCGCGGTCTCGCTCATCACGCCGCCGCTCGACTGCAGCTTCTGCTGATTCGCCTGCAGCTGCTTCGCCTTGTCGGCGCCCTCGGTCTGCTTCTTCTGAATCAACGCCTGCACGCGGCCCGACGCCGCCTTGCCTTCGACGGAGTTCTGCGCAATCAGCTGCAGATTGACGAGCCCGACTTTGGCGCCGGCCGGAAACGGCGCGGGCGGCTGCAGCACCGGCGGCGGCGTGGTCTGCGCTGGCGGCGTCTGCGCCGGCGGAGGCGTCTGGGCCGGGGGCTGAGTCTGGGCGGGCTTGGCCTGGCCGGCCGCCTGCGCGAATGCGGGAGCGGCGCTCAGGACGACGGCGAGCGACGCGGCAATGAGAGAACCTTTCATTACTCGGAATCCTTTCACAATCCGGAAAGCTGTTGATTTTACACTAGAACGTCGATCCGACCGCAAAGCGGAACTGGAACTTCGATTGCGGCTGGAACGAATTGTCGAGCACGCCAGACCGCTGCGGGTTATACGCAAAAATCAGCCGGAACGGCACATTCAGCACCGGCATGAAGAACCGGATTTCCGCGCCCGTCGAGGTTTTGAAATCGCTGAAGTTGAAGCTCTTCCCCGGCGTTATCGTCGTCAAGAGCGAGCCCCCGTCGGGCACGAAGGCCAGCGGCGGCTTCAGCTCCGGACCCGGCTGCACCTCGCCTGCGTCGTAGAAGAGGATGAGGCGCACCGGGCCGGCAATCGAGATCATCTCCTCGAAGTTGAACAGCAGGCTCTTGTTCCCACCAAGCACCACGCCGTTCGACGCCTGCGGGCCGATCGTCCGGATGTCGAACCCGCGCACGCTGTACTCGCCGCCGAGGGACAGCTTCTCGAAGATCGGCAGCTCCTCCGACCCCTGGAAGGCGTGGATGTACTGATACTGCGCCCGCATGCCGAGGGTCAGCCGACTGGCCTGCTTCCAGTACCACACGCCCTCGAGCAGCGGTTTGTAGAAGTTGGTGTTGCCGCCGATGCCCGCCAGATCGATTGACGCCGAATAGCGGCGTCCGCTCGTCGGAAAGATCGGATTGTCCACCGTGTTGTGGACGATGCTCGGCGTGACCTTGCTGATGATGCGCACGCCGTTCGACCCGATCAACAGCGAGTCGGCGAGAAACGGATTGTTCTGCAGCACGGCGGGATCGGTGTACTGGTCGCTGATCTCGCTGACGCGCACTTGCTCGTAGCTGTAGTTCAGGAACATGCGCGTGAAGCCGTTGCCGAGCGGGAATCCCAGCGTCCCCACCACGCCGGTCGACTGCTGCGTGAACTGCCCGATGTAGCGGATGTCGGTGCGGAACACGTTCAGGCCGCCCGTGATGTTGCGATCGAAGAGGAACGGCTCGGTGAAGGCCACCGAATAGTTCTGCGCGCGCGATCCGGCCTGCAGCGACAGCGTGAGGCTCTCGCCGCGACCGAGGAAGTTCGCCGTCTGGAACGAGATCTGGCCGAAGAACCCTTCGAACTCGGACACGCCGGCGCCGAACGTCAGCTGGTTCCGGTTCTGCTCTTCCAGCTTCAGGTTCACGTTGACCTTGTTCGTTTCGTTCGGGGTCTTCTCGACGTTGACGTCCTTGCCGCCTTCGAGCGGCTTGAAATACCCAAGCTGATTGAGGCGTTTGATGCTGAACTTCAGCGCCTCGGTGTTGAACACGCCGTCTTCGACCAGCCGCAGTTCGCGCCGGATCACGTTGTCGCGCGTCGTCGTATTGCCCGTGAAGGTGATGCGGTTGACGAAATACTGCTTGCCTTCCTGCATCCGCATCGTGACGTCGACGGTCGGCGGTTCCTTCGACGCTTGCGGCGCCTCGGGCGCTTTCAGCGCTTCGGGCACGGCCGGCTCGTTCGGATTCGGCTCGTCGCGCGGTTTCAGATCCGGGTAGCCGGTGAACTCCCAGTAGCCGCCGGCGCCGTACAGCTCGCGCGCCTTGTCGAGGCCCTTGCGAACCGTCTTCTCGCTGTAGAACTCGCCCTGTTTGAGCTTGAAGAGCGGCTGCAGATATTCGGTCTTCACCACCGTATTGCCGGCGAAGGTGAACGTGCCGACTTTGTACCGCTCACCCTCGGTGATCGGAATGCGGAGCTGGATCCAACGGGTCTTCTTGTCCTGCGAGTCCTCGAGCACCTTGACGTCCGGCGCGCCCACGACCGCCTTGATGTAGCCGTGATCCCGATAGAACGACGCGATCTTCTCGGCGTCGTCGTCGAACTTCGCTTCCTGGTACGTGTCTTTCCCGCCGATCGCGCCGAGCACCCACGTCGGCAGATGGATCAGATCCTGGAAGCCGCCGCGCTCCTTGTTTTCCTTCATCTGGCCTTTGAGCTGGCCGTCGCTCATCGCCTTGTTGCCGACGAAGTCGATGCTGCGGATCTTGACCTTCGGTCCCTCATCCAGGTTGAACGTGAGGTGGATCAGCTTCGGGCCGCCCGGCACGTCTTTGATCTCGTGCGTGACCGAGGCGAACTGAAAGCCCTTCTCCTTCATCATCTCGCGGACGATGCCTTCGACTTTGCGGATGAGGCCGGGATCGACGAACGTGTCGAGGCGGATGACGGCGTTCTCTTCCTTCAGCTTGTCGTCGATCTTCGACGTCTCGATCTTCTTCGAGCCCACGTAGTCGACGATCTTGACGCGCTGACGCTCCTCCATGTTGTAGGAGACCAGCTTGCCGACCACGCCGTTGGAGAAGGTGTAATCCTTGACGTCAATCCAGAGATTGTCGAGGAAGTTCGTGTTCCAGAGGCGGTGAAAGTCCTCCAGGATCGTCTTCTCGCTCGTCGCGTCCCACGGCACCCAGACACCCTCGGATGGCCGGCTCGCCTTCAGCTGGATGTAATACAGATACGTCTGGGGCTCGATCAGCGACGTGCCGCCCTGCGCTTCGAAGCATGGCGCGATCAGGTACACCACCGGCCCCGAGCCGGCGGGAGGCAGCGCTCGGGGCGCGGGCACGTCCTGTCCGCAGATCAGCTGAGGGTTCGCAGCCGGCACCGGCGTCGCCGCCGCAGGCTCCTGTGCGCCTACGGAGGCGGCCCAGAGCCACACGGCGAGCGCGGCACACACACGGAAACACTTGAACATGCTTTGAACTCGTAACTTTACTGGATCTTAGACTCAGGGGGCAGCCTTCGGCCGGAACCGATCAGGATTTGAGGACTTGCGGACGTGGAGATCTGGGAATTTGGAGCTGACGCCTCGACGAGCAACGTCAGTGTCTCAAATTCCCAAATTCTCCGTTCCTCGAATCGGACCTAGGCAAGCTTCCGGCCCGCTTCCAGCTCTCCGGCGGGGCGATACGCCAGCGCACCGGCGTCCATGTAGACCTCGATGTCGCCCCCCTGTAGATGGCCGCGAATCAGCTCTTCCGAGAGCGGATCCTCCACGTGCCGCTGGATGGCGCGGCGAAGCGGCCGCGCGCCGTACGAGCGGTCCTTGCACGTCACCTCGATGATCCAGTCGATCACCTCAGGCGTCAGCGCAATTTTCAGCTTGCGATCGACCAGGTTCTCGTTCAGCTGCGTGACGAGGAGGCCCATGATCCGCCGCAGATCGTCGTCGTTGAGCGCTTCGAAGACGATGATCTCGTCGATCCGGTTGATGAACTCGGGGTTGAAGGTGCGCTTCACCTCGCCGAGCACCATCTCGTTGACGCTCTTGGCGATGTCGCCCGTGTCGGTGGACTGGAACCCCATCGAGCTCTTCTTCTGGATGAAGCGGGCGCCGATGTTCGACGTCATGATGATGATCGTGTTCTTGAAGTTCACCCGGTTGCCGAGGCCGTCGGTGAGGTGGCCGTCCTCGAAGACCTGCAGCAGGATGTTGAAGATGTCCGGGTGCGCCTTCTCGATTTCATCGAGCAACACGACCGAGTACGGATTGCGCTTCACTTTTTCGGTGAGCTGACCGCCCTCTTCGTGGCCGACGTATCCAGGCGGCGAGCCGATCAGCTTGGAGACCGAGTGCTTCTCCATGTACTCCGACATGTCGAAGCGAATCAGCGCGTGGTCGCTGCCGAACAGGAAGTTGGCCAGCGCGCGCGCCAGCTCGGTTTTGCCGACGCCGGTCGGTCCGAGGAAGACGAAGCTGCCGACGGGACGATTCGGGTTCTTGAGACCGGCGCGGGAGCGGCGAATCGCGCGAGAGATCGCCGAGATCGCCTTCTCCTGGCTGATGACGCGGCGGTGGAGATCGCCCTCCATGCGCAGCAGCTTGTCCCCCTCGTCCTGGTTGATCGACGCCATCGGCACGCCGGTCCACTTGCAGACGACCTCGTCGATCTCGGCCTTGCCGACGACGATCTTGCGCGCGCTCGACTTGACGTCGAACTTCTCGCGGACGATCTGCAGGTTCTCGCGCGCCGTGACCTCCTGGTCGCGGTAGAACTGCGCCTTCTCGAAGTCCTTCTGCGAGACCGCGCTCTCCATCTGCTCGACGTAGACGCGGATGCTCTTGTTGATCTCGCCGAACTCCTCGCTGTAGCCCGCTTCCTTCAGCTTCGCGCGCGCGCCCGCCTCGTCGACGAGATCGATCGCCTTGTCCGGCAGGAAGCGGTCGGTGATGTAGCGGTTCGACTGGTACACCGCCGCCTCGATCGCCTCGCGCGTGTACTCGACGTGATGAAAGCTCTCGTACCGGTCCTTCACGCCGAGGAGGATGTCGATCGTTTCGCGCTCTCCCGGCGGATCCACCTTGATCGCCTGGAAGCGCCGCTCGAGCGATCGATCCTTCTCGATGTACTTGCGGTATTCGGCCGGCGTCGTCGCGCCGATGCAGCGGATCTCGCCGCGGCTGAGCGCCGGCTTCAGGATGTTCGCGGCGTCGAGCGATCCTTCGGCCGAGCCCGCGCCGACCAGCGTGTGCAGCTCGTCGATGAAGACGATGATGTTCGGGTTGTCGGTCAGCTCCTTCATGATCGCCTTGAGGCGCTCTTCGAACTGACCGCGGTACTTCGTGCCGGCGACGATCAACGAGATGTCGAGCGCGAGGATCCGCTTGTCGGCGAGAAAGTGCGGCACGTCGCCGTACACGATTTTCTGCGCGAGCCCTTCGACGATCGCGGTCTTGCCGACGCCCGGCTCGCCGATGAGCACGGCGTTGTTCTTGGTCCGGCGGCAGAGCACCTGCTGAACGCGCTCGAGCTCATGCTCCCGGCCGACCAGCGGATCGAGCTGACTTTTCATCGCCGATTCGGTGAGGTCGCGGCTGAACTCGGCGAGCAACGGCGTCTCCTTCACCCGCGTCAGCGTCGTCTTTTCGTTCAGGAGCTGGACGATGTCCTCGCGGACGGTGTTGAGGCGCATCCCCTTTTCCATGAGGATCGAGGCGGCCACCGAGCGCTCTTCACGCAGGATGCCGAGCAGAAGGTGCTCGGTGCCGATGTAGTTGTGCAGCAGGCGGTCGGCCTCTTCCGCGGCAAACTGCAGCACACGCTTGGTTTCGGCGCTGAAGGGGATCTCGACCGAGGTCGAGACTTTCTCCCGGAAGACCGTGCGGCCTTCGATTTCCTTGCGGATATTCTCGAGCGAGAGATGCGACCGCGCGAAGATGCGGCTGGTGAGCCCCTTGCCCTCGCGGATCAACCCAAGCAGCAGGTGCTCGGTCTCAATGGAAATGCTACCGAGCTGACTGGCCTCGTATCGAGCGAAGAACAGCACTCGTCGGGCCCGTTCGGTGTACCGTTCGAACATCCGGTTACCTAAGTGAAAGCCGCTGCTATAGGGGTCACAGGAACGCTGACCACATTATACGGCATAGGTACTGCGCGACCAATGGCATTCTTGTGATAAATGCCTGCCAGCATTAGGGTTCCCGCCCCACTTGGTTAGACGGGCGCACGGGGAGTCGGGGTTCGGGATTTGGGATTCGGGATTCGGGATTCGGGTTCGCGGCGACCGTCAGCTCCGCGCGTCGAGCAGCCCGACGTCGTAGGCCTCGAACGCGGCATCCGAGGTGACGATCGTCAACCCCTCGAGTTGCGCTTGGGCGATGAGTAGACGATCGAACGGATCGGCATGGTGATCGGGAAGATTCGCGACCGTCAATGCATGCTCCATCGTGATGTCCAGCACGGTGAATCCGCCCCGTTCGACCGCGTTGGGCATCCAGATGTGCGGCGGATGTGACAGCGTCAGTTGACGGCGGCGGAACTTGATCGCAATCTCCCAGGCGGTCGCGACGCTGACATCCGCGCGGTTCGCGCCCTTCTCAATCGCGGCGCGAGCGCGTGGCCCAAGCTTGCGACTGCCCTGTCGCCACCACAGCAGCGCCTGCGTGTCGAGCAGCAGCGTCACTTGGCGCCGAAAGCGCGCAGGACGTCGTCGGGCAGCGGCGCGTCGAAGTCGTCCGAAATCCAGATCTTGCCGCGGTCCTCGCCAAACCCGGTCCGGCGGCGCTTCGGCGCGACCGGCACGAGGCGCACCATCGGCTTCCCGGCCTTGGCGATCACCACCTCGTCGCCCGCGACCGCTTCGTCGACGAGGCGGGAGAGATGGGTCTTGGCCGCGTGCAGGTTGACCGTCTTCATGGACTAAGCTTAGCTAAGTCTCATGCCGGTGTCCATGTGGAGAAAAGGGGCCGTACCCCTTTTCCGAGGGCGCCATCTGGAAAAGGGGTACGGCCCCTTTTCCCAGAGAGGCTCACGCGGCGTGCAGCCGGCCGCCCTCCAAGCGGAGGATGCGGTCGCAGGCGGCGGCAAGGCGCGGATTGTGTGTGGCGATCACCGATGTCAGCTGATAGCTCCGGTGCATCTCGCGCAGGAGCGCGTGCAGCGCATCGGCGGTCGCTTCGTCCAAATCGCCGGTCGGTTCGTCGGCGAGCAGAATCGACGGCCGCATCACCAGCGCGCGCGCGACGGCGGTCCGCTGCTGCTCGCCGCCCGACAGCATCCCGGGCCGGTGCGTCAGCCGCTCGCCCAACCCCACGCGCCGCAGCAGCGCTTCCGCCTGAGGACGCGTGGCGGCGATCGGCATCCGGCCGATGCGCATCGGCATCTCCACGTTCTCGAGCGCGCTGAACTCCGGCAGCAGATGATGAAACTGAAACACGAAGCCGACGTGCTGATTGCGGAAGGCCACCACGGCTTCATCGCGCAGCGCCGTCAAGTTCGTGTCGCCGATCGACACGCTGCCCGTGTCCGCCCGGTCGAGCCCGCCGAGAATGTGCAGCAGCGTGCTCTTGCCGACGCCTGACGCGCCGACAATCGCCACCATCTCGCCGCTCTCGACGACGAGATCCAGGTCACGGAGCACCGTCAGCGACTGACCGCCGACCGGGTAGCTCTTGACGATGTCGCGCGCCTCGAGGAAAGGCATGTACTAGTTACCGATCATCACGAAGGCACGGAGGACACGAAGTGCACGAAGACACCCATGGACACGACACACCTTCGTGATCTTCGTGTTCTCCGTTCTTCGTGAGAAGAGATCATTCATATCTCAGCGCGGCCGCCGGATCGAGCTTTGCCGCCTGGCGCGAGGGATAGATGGTCGCGACGAAGCAGATCAGCACGGCGGCGACGACGACCAGCGTGAAGTCGAGCGGCACCACGGTGAACGGCAGGTGCGACACCTGGTACACGTCGCCGGGAATGGTGATCAGCTTGTAGCGATCGAGCACGAACGACAGGACGTAGCCGGCCAGCCCGCCCGCGCCCGTACCGACGAGGCCGATCATCAGCCCCTGCATCATGAAGACGATCGTCACGCTGCGTGCGCTGGCGCCCATCGTCTTCAGAATGGCGATGTCGCGGCTCTTGTCCATCACGAGCAGAATCAGCGTGCCGATGATGTTCAGCGCGGCGACCATCACGATGAGGCCGATCGCGAGCGACACGGCGATCTTCTCCAGCCACAGTGCCTTGAACAGCGACCGGTTCATCCCTTCCCAGTCTTCGGTGAGGTACTGCGGTCCGAGCCTGTCGGTGATCGATTGCGCGATCGCGGGCGCGCGATAAATGTCGTCCACGCGAAGCTGAATGAAATCCGCGTGAGTGCGATCGAGCAGCCGCTTCGCGACGTCGATCGCCACGAACCCGTAGGTCGAGTCGAACTCGAAGAGGCCCAGGCTGAACGTGCCGGCCACGCGCAGCCGCCGCGTTCTCGGGATCAGCCCCATGGGCGAGAGCGTGCCCTGCGGCGTCAGGAGCGACACCGAATCGCCGACAGCCACCCCCAGCTTGGTCGCGAGATCCTTCCCCAGGAGGATCCCGTCCGGCTGGTCGCTCGACGGCGCCATCAGCGCGGCAAGGCTGCCGCTCTGCATCGCGCCCTTGATGTCGGTGACCTGCTGCTCCAGCGTCGGATCGATGCCCTTGATCTGCACCGGCTGCGTCTCGCTCGACGCGGAGATCAGCCCCTGTCCCAGAATGGCCGGCGCCGCGCCGATGATGTGCGGCAGCGCGCGCAGCTTGTCGGCCTCCGCCCGTGCGTCGGCGATGCCTTTCTGATTCCAGACGTAGACGTGCGGATTCGAGCCGAGCATGCGGTCGCGCAGCTCGTTCTGCAGCCCGGTCATCATCGCGAGCGCGATGATCACCGCCATGACGCCGATGCCGACGCCGAGCGTCGAGATCAGCGAGATGACCGAGATGAACGCCTGCTTGCGCTTGGCGAACATGTACCGCAGGGCGATATGGAGCTCGAAAGGCGTACTCATCGCAATTGGTGAATTGGTGAGTTGGTGAGTTGGTGAGTTGGTGAGTTGATCGGACGATTCACCAAATCACCAAATCACGAATTCGCCAACTACTCTCGTTTCCTCATCAATGGGAACAAAATGACATCCCGTATCGAGGGGCTGTCGGTCAGCAGCATCACCAGCCGATCGATGCCGACGCCTTCGCCGCCGGTGGGCGGGAGGCCGTACTCGAGTGCGCGGATGTAGTCCTCGTCCATCTCGTGCGCCTCGAGATCGCCGCGCGCCCGGTCCTTGAGCTGCGCCTCGAACCGCCGACGCTGCTCGGCGGGATCGTTGAGCTCGCTGAACGCATTCGCCACTTCGAAGCCGCCGATGTACAGCTCGAACCGCTCGACCGTGTCCGGGTCGTCCGGCCGTTGTTTCGAGAGCGGCGACACTTCGGTCGGGAAATCGTACACGAACGTGGGCTGCACCAGCCGGTCTTCGCAGAGCGCCTCGAAGATGGCGGTGGCGATCTTGCCGGCGCCATGCCCCGCCGCGACTTCCAACCCGAGCTGCCGCGCCAGGCCCGCCACAGTGTCGCGATGGCGCAGATCGGCCTCCGTGACCGTGCGGTGCAGCCGCGCGGACGCGGCCTCGCGGGCCCCCTCACGCAGCGACAGCCGCGCGAACGGGGATGCCAGTGAAATCTGGTGCTCGCCGAACGTGATCTGATCGGTCCCGATCGCCTTGCGGGCGACGGTCCCAATCAGCTCCTCGGTCATCGCCATCAATGCGTGGTAGTCAGCGTACGCCTCGTAGAACTCCATCATGGTGAACTCGGGGTTGTGCTGCGTGGAAATCCCCTCGTTCCGGAAATTCCGATTGATCTCGAAGACCTTCTCCAGCCCGCCGACGGTCAGCCGCTTGAGATACAGCTCGGGCGCAATCCGGAGATAGAGATCCATGTCGAGCGCGTTGTGATGCGTGCTGAACGGCCGTGCAATCGCGCCGCCGGCAATCGGCTGCATCATCGGCGTCTCGACTTCGAGGTAGCCGCGCTGCGTCATGAACTCCCGGATCGCCGCGACGATACGGCTGCGGGCTTCGAAGACGCGCCGCGAATCGGGATTGACGATCAGATCGAGATAGCGTTGGCGGTACCGCGTTTCAACGTCGGTGAGCCCGTGCCATTTTTCCGGCAGCGGCAGCAGACATTTGGACAGGAAGTGCAGCCGCGACGCCCAGATTGTGAGCTCGTTCGTTTTCGTGCGGAACAGCCGCCCCTCGACGCCGACCCAGTCGCCGAAGTCGAGCAGCTTGAAGATTTTGAAGTCGAGCTCCGGCAGCGCGTCCTGGCGGATGTACACCTGCAGCTTCGCCGCGCCGTCGGAGAGCACGAGGAAATTCGCCTTGCCGAACGATCGGATCGCGAGAATGCGGCCGCTCGTCGTGGCCGTGACATGCTCCGCCTCGAGCTCGTCGTGCGTGCGCGCGCCATAGGCGGTCGCCAGCTGGGAAACGGTCTGGGTCCGCTCGAACGTCCGCGGGTACACTTCGATGCCGAGCGTCGCCAACTCCTCGAGATTGGCGCGGCGCTGCTGGGTTTGGTCGTCTTGGGAGGACATAATCGTTCGCTGCGCTCGCTCAACACAGAGGACACAAAGGGCACAAAGGAAAAGCTCGTCTCCTCGAAATGGTTCCTGTGATCAGACCTTGGTGTCCTTCGTGTCCTTTGTGTTCATTGCTGACCCGATTCGATCTTCTTCCGTATAGCGTCCAACATGCCGTTGATGAATTTCACCGATTCCTCCGAGCTGAACGTGCGCGCCAGCTCGAGGGCTTCGTTGATGACCACCGGCGGCGGCGTCTCGCGGTCGCGCAGCAGCTCGCACACCGCCATCCGGAGAATCAGGCGATCGAGGATCGCCATCCGCTCCGGCCGCCAGCGATCGGCGGTCTCGGCAATCATTGGATCGATCGTCTCCAGCCGGTCCACCGTGTCGCTCGCCAGCGACGCGGCAAAGGCGCGCAGCTCGTCGGACGGCTCGTCGCTCTCCGGCCATTGATGCGCGAAGAACGTCGCCGCCGCCGTGCCGACATCGCTTCGCCCGATGTCCCACTGATACAGAATCTGCAGCGCCGCTTCCCGCGCGCGATGACGTCGATCCTTTCGGGCACGAGCACTCATACTCGGGGCGAGGCACAGAGAGACCTTGCCACAGAGGCACGGAGACACAGAGAAAACCAACATCTTCTCGGTGACTCTGTGGCGCTGTGGCTAATCACGCTGTGCCTCATTTTTCCGCCGTCAACTGCGCGACGAGCGAGGCCATTTCGAGTGCCGCGCCAGCCGCCTCGCGCCCCTTGTTGCCCGGACCATCGCCGGCCCGCGCCAGCGCTTCTTCGACTGAGTTCGTGGTCAGCACACCGAACGCGATCGGCACGCCGGTCGCCGCGGCCGCCGCGGTCAAACCGTGCGCTACGGCCGCGGCGATGTAGTCCATGTGCGGGGTCTCGCCCTTGATCAGGCAGCCGAGGCCAATGACCGCATGGTATCGCCCACTCTCTGCCGCGTGCTGGGCGGCAATCGGAATCTCGAACGCGCCGGGCACACGAATAACGGTCATTGCATCCGGGCTCACGCCAGCCGCGGACAACGTCTCGATCGCTCCGCTCTGCAGGCGGCCGGTCACGAAATCGTGATACGACGAAACGACGATCGCGAAGCGGAACGCCGCCCCGTCTCGCGCGCCCTCGATGGTGTGCATGTTCCCCATCCGCCCTACCCGCCCTACCTGCCCTACCTGCCCTACCTACCCTACCTGCCCTACCCGCCCTACCTGCCCTACCTGCCCTTGAACTCCGGCTTGCGTTTTTCCAAAAACGCCGTCGTCCCCTCGCGCATGTCCTCGGTCGAGGCGATCAACCCGAACAACGTCGCCTCGAACACACACGCGTCGGCGAACGGCATCTCGACGCCCTTGTTGATCGCCGTCATGATGTAGCGCATCGCGATTGGCGCATGCGTCGCCAGTTGCGCAGCCAGTTTGCGCGCCTCGGCCATCAGGTCGGCCGCAGGGACGACGCGATTCACGAGGCCAATGCGCTCGGCCTCACTCGCGGCGATCGGCGCGCCGCCGAGCACCAGCTCCATCGCTTTCCCTTTCCCGACCAGCCGCGAGAGACGCTGAGTGCCAGCGTAGCCGGGAATCAGCCCGAGATTGATTTCGGGCTGACCCAGCCGGGCGGTGTCCGCCGCGATCCGCAGCGTGCACGCCATGGCGAGCTCGCAGCCGCCGCCGAGCGCAAAGCCGTTGATCGCGGCAATGACCGGCTTGCCCATGTTCTCGATCAGATCGAGCACGTGCTGTCCGGTGAGCGCGTGCTCGCGGCCGCCGGTCGGCGTCTGCACCGCCAGCTCCTTGATGTCGGCGCCGGCGACGAACGATTTTTCACCCGTGCCCGTGAGGATCATCACCCGGACCGAATCGTCCGCCTTCACGTCGAGGACGACGCGGCGCAGCTCGTCGAGCGTTTGGGTGTTGAGCGCATTGAGCACCGCGGGACGGTTGATCGTGACGACGGCGACCGCGCCCTCGCGCTCGAGCAGGAGATTGTCGAAGGCCATGCGCACCTTACAGAGGGAAGGGAAACATCAGCCAGCCGAACACGACGGCCGACACCAGGAAGCCGGCGAACATCAGCCCGCCGAACCGCAGCTGCTCGCGCACATCCTCTTTGGTGAGGACGGCGAAGACGAGCGACACAAAAAAGGCGAACAACGTGAGGAGCAGGAAGTGGCTCTGCATCAGGCGATCATTTCCGGCCGAGCGCGATATCGTACGCGTCGATGATCACGAGCAGGTTCAGCAGGCCCGCGACGATCAGAAACGCGTTGCCGTACTCGTAGGTCACGGCGCGCACTTCGCCGCCGCCGTAGCCGAGCGCGCCGGCAGCCAGATAGACCAGGCCGATGCCGAGATCCGCGATCGCCGCGAGGCCGACCAGCGGCTCCGATGGATCGAAGGGAAACAGGCGGCCCTGAATCGCGAGCCCGATCGCGAACATCAGCGGCAGGGCGACGAGGAACACCAGGCCTTTGCGGCGACCCAGCCAGAGATGACCCGCACCCGGAATCGCCCACGCCAACAGACAGAGCAGCACGAGCCCGCCGGATTGTGTGTGTTCGGCCGTAGTAGTCCGCACGGATAGTTAGTTTACCTCACCAATGATCCACGCGACCGCCGCGCCGATCGGCGCGCCCGCCAGGGCGCGGACCGCGTTGGGCGGCGTCACGCCGGTCGTCCATTCGTAGACGAGCGTCGCCGCCGTCGGGAGCACGGCAAGCAGCAGCACACGCCGAAACAGCGCCGTGCGCAGAGCCTCGCCGCCGGCCGGCCGAAGCGGCCGACGCGGCCGGAAGCGGACCCCGGCAAGCGCGGTGACCGCCGCGCCGATGTAAATCCCGGTGCACCGCGCGCAGACGGGCAACGGTGCCGACCCGAGATGAAAGGAGCGCGCGGCGATCTGATGGCAGATGATGCTGCCGATCGCGTACGCGCCGTACGCGAACGAGAACAGTGCGGCGCTCTGATGCGGCTCGCTCGCGGCGATCGGCGCCAGCGGCAGGACGATCACCCACGCCACTGACGCGACCAGGAAGGCCCGCGGCCAGACGAGCCGCCAGGATCCGGCGGTCCGTCGGGCGGCTCCAAAGAACGTCTCCACCCTCGAATGGTACACTCTCGCGGGATGTCTACGATCGGATCCGATCAGCCGACGACGCGTCAGTTGGCGGGCGTCGCTTTGATTTCCGCGACGCTCCTCATGACCGAGTTGTGCCTCACGCGCATCTTCTCTGTCGTGATGTACTACCATTTCGCCTTCCTGGCGATTTCGATCGCGCTTTTTGGCCTGAGCGCGAGCGGCGTGTTCGCGTATGTCGCGCGGCGCCGCCTCGACCGTCACGACACCGATTGGCTGCTCGCGCGGCACTCGATCCTCTACGCCATCTGCACCATCGTCGCGCTCTTCGCGCTGGTTCGGCTGCGAGTCGGATTGAACTATTCGCCGCGCAATCTCGTGCTGATGCTGACCATCTACGCATTGGCAACGCTGCCCTTCTTCTCCGGCGGCCTCGTCGTGACGATCGCGATCTCGCGGCTCGCCGCGCGCATCAACGCGGTGTACGCCGCCGACCTCACCGGCGCGGCCGCCGGCTGCCTCGTGCTGATCCCGCTGCTCAATTGGCTCGGCGCGCCGGGCGTCGTGCTGACGGCCGCGGCCCTGGCCCTCGCCGCTGCCGTGCTGTTCGCGCCGCCTGCCCGACGCTCGCGCACCGCCGCGCTCGGCGCGGCGCTGATGGTGTTGCCGATCCTCGGTCAGGCGACCGGCCTGGCGGGCTTCGACGTCACCGATACGAAGGGCCACCAGGGCGACCGCGTCCTGTTCAGCAAATGGAACTCGTTTTCGCGCATCGGCGTGTACCAGCGGACGCACGGGGAATGGTCATTGAGCGCAGCCTACAAAGGCCCGCTGCCCGACACGCGGTTCATGGACATCGACTCGGCCGCATCGACGCCGATCATCAACGTCGCGCCAGACCTCTCGAACGCGCAGTACCTGCGGTACGAGCTCACCGCGCTCGCCTATCATTTGAAAGAGCCGCGGGTTTCGAATCCCGCGGGTCCCGAATCCCGAACGAATCCCAAATCCCAAATCCCGAATCCCGGCTTTACGGCACTCGTGATTGGCCCGGGCGGCGGACGCGACCTGGTGTCCGCGCTCGTGTTTGGCGCCCGCCACGTGGATGGCGTGGAGATCAATCCAATCATCGCCAACGACGTGATGCGCGATCGGTTCCTCGACTTCTCCGGCGGCATCTACACCAATCCGCGCATCCGGATCGTCGTCGACGATGGGCGCAGCTTCGTGCGGCGGACGCCCGATCGGTACGACGTCATTCAGGCGTCGCTCGTCGACACCTGGGCCGCAACAGCGGCCGGCGCCTACACGCTCACGGAGAATACGCTCTACACCGTCGAGGCCTTCAACGACTATCTCGATCACCTCACCGACACCGGCGTGTTGACAATGACGCGGTGGGTGTTCGACGGGCTGCGCCTCGTGTCGCTCGCGCAGGCAGCGTGCGAAAGCCGCGGATGGGACGCCGCACCGCGCCTGGCGATCGTGCAGCACGATCGGGTCGCCACGTTTCTGATGAAGAAGACGCCGTTCACCCGCGGGGAAGTGACGATCCTGCGCGAGGTAGCGGCCCGGCTCGGCTTCCATGTGCTCTACGCGCCGTTCGAGACCGCCGTGGCGCCTGTCAGTCCGGCGATGGACGCGGTCGAGGGGACGCTGCCGTCGGACTACTCCCGTCTCATCCAGGCGCCAGACCGCGCCCGCTTCTACGACGAGTACCCGCAGGACATCCGCCCCACAACCGATGACCGTCCGTTCTACTTTCACACGACGAAGCTGAAAGACCAGTTTCACGTCGCGTTCGGCCGCACGATGCTCTTCGGCAACGGCCTGAGCGCGCTGCTCACGCTTCTCGCCATTTCCCTCGCGCTGGTCGTGCTCTTCATCGTCGGACCGCTGGCGTTCTCTCGCGGTGCGCGGCCCGCCGGCTGGTTCGGCTGGCTGATGTACTTCGGCGCGCTCGGCGCCGGCTTCATGCTGATCGAGGTGTCGGTGCTGCAGCGCTTCGTCCTGTTGCTCGGCCACCCTGTCTATTCGCTGACCGTCACGTTGTTTTCGCTGCTGCTCGGCACGGGCATCGGCGCGGCATGGAGCCGCCGCCTCGGCGAGCGCACGCTTCGTCGATCGACGGCAGTCTCGGTCGCGATTGTGGCGCTCGCGGCGGTCGTCGTGATCGTCGTCGCGACGCCGCTGGTGTCGTGGGCGATCCCGTTTTCGCGCGCGCTTCGCATCGCGATTGCGGTGTCCGCGCTGGTGCCGATTGGCGTGCTGCTTGGCGTACCGATGCCGGCCGGCCTCCGGCTGCTCAGCGCCCATGCGCCGCAGATGGTCACCTGGGCCTGGGGAATGAACGGCGCGTTATCAGTCCTTGGAGCCACGCTCGCCATCTTCATTGCGATGAACTGGGGCTTCCGCGTCACGCTGCTCTCGGCGTCGGGCACTTACCTTGTTGGGTTGGCCGCGTTCCTCGTCGCTACACGACCTCAGCATTAACTCGCCTTCGTCGCAAGCCTAACGGCTACAGCGACTTACAACTCATTGAACCCTGAACGGCGTTACCTCGTCTAACAGCGTTGAGACTCTGAACACCGTTCAGCCGTTCAGATCAGATCAAACCATGGGCATCAAAGAACGTCATACACGCGACCGCGAAGCCGTTCGCCGCTCCATTCTGGACGCGGCGCGCGATCTGTTCGTCAGCCATGGGTACGAAAACGTGTCGATCCGGAAGATCGCCGAGCGTATCGAGTACAGCCCGGCGGCGATTTACGGATATTTCCCCAGCAAGGACGACATCTTCTTCGCGCTCGCCGAAGAAGGATTCCGTCTTCTGGGCGATCCGTTCCGTAGCCCCGAGCCGGCACTGCAGGCCCTCCCGCCACTCGATCGACTTCGCGCCATTTTCCGCCGCCTCTATCAGTTCAGCCGCGACCATCCGCAGTATTTCGCATTGATGTTCGTCGACCGCTCGGTGCCGCGCATCAGCCGCGAGTACGAGCGATTTGCGTTCGTGCGCGAGTTGAAGACGCATCTCGCCGGCGAAGTCCAGCAGTGCATCGATCAGCACCTGATGCCGCCGACCGTGCAACCGCTCGTCGCTGTGCGGCTCCTCACGATGAGCATTCTGGGCGTCGCCGTGCTGCGGCTGTCCGCCCGGATGGCGCCATCGGAAGATGCCGATGCGCTCGCCGAAGATGTGTTGAACGTGATGCTTGCCGGGTTGCAGTCGGGCGTGCCGCTGACGTCCACGGCCACCGGCGTCGATTGTCAGAATTGATTTCCCTCGACTGGAGCGTCCGATGAATCGCGCACTGACCTCTCACCTCCTTGCCGCCGTCCTGTCCGCCGGCGCCGCCATGGCGTCCGGCTGCAGTACCTCCGCCAACGGCAAAACCAGCGATCAGACGGCTGGACCAGCCGCGATCGCCGTGTCGGCTGTCGCCGCGGTCGAGCGGCCGATCGCCCGTTTCACGCGCGCGACCGGCACGCTGATGGCCGAGGAGCAATCGGAGGTCGCCGCGGAGATCGCCGGACGCGTCGTCTCGACGCCCGTCGAGCGGGGCACGCACGTCGCCGCCGGGGCTGAGCTGATCCGCCTGTCGGACACGGAGACCGACGCGCAGGCGAAGGAAGCGGAGGCGAACGCCGCTCAGATCGAGGCGCGCCTGGGCATCGCCGGCGCCCCGTTCGACGTAAACGCCGTCCCCGAAGTGCAGAGCGCCAAGGCGTCGTACGAGCTGGCGCAAAGCGAGTTCGCCCGCATCCAGTCGCTGCTCGCCGAGCGCGTCGTGTCGCAATCGGAATTCGACCAGCGCCGCACGCAGATGGAAGCCGCGCGCCAGCAATACGAGGCGGCAAAGAACGGCGCGGCGCAGCAGTATCAGTCGCTGCTGGCGGCGCGCGCGCGCGTCACGCTCGCGCGCAAGGCGCACACCGACACCGTCGTCCGTGCACCGTTCGACGGCATCGTGGCGCAGCGCGTCGTCTCGGTCGGCAACTACGTGAGCAAGGGAACGAAGGTCGCCGTGGTGGTCCGCGTCGATCCGATGCGCGTGCAGCTGACGATTCCGGAGCAGTTCGTGTCGACGATCGGCGTCGGCCAGACGGTGGCGTTCGCCGTGGACGCCTATCCGGGGCGGTCGTTCGAAGGCCGCGTCCGCTACATCTCGCCGGCGCTCGAAGCGAACCAGCGTGCGCTGACCGTCGAAGCAGTCGTCGCCAATCCGTCCGCGGAACTGAAGCCGGGGCTCTTCGCGACCGCCCGGATCCAGCAGTCGGCCCGCACTCCCGCAATTCTTGTCCCCATCGCGGCGGTGCAGACGACCGCCGGCACCAGTCACGTCTACGTGGTCACCGGCGACCGCGTCGAGGAGCGCATCGTCACGATCGGCCAGACGATCGACGACGACATGGTCGAAGTGGTGAATGGGCTGAAGGCCGGCGAGCGGATCGCGACGAAGCACATCGCGCAGCTCGCCGACGGCACGAAAGTCTCCTAACGCGGCGGGCCCAAAAGGACCCGACCCACAAATGTGGGTAGGCCGGGTCCTTCTGGACCCGGCGAGACAGACGAACGTAGGCCGGGTCGCTTGAACCCGGCGAGGCAGGTGCTCTCATGCAATGGTTAGCCGCGCTTTGCGTCAAACGGCCGGTCTTCGCGACCGTCCTCATTCTGTCGCTCACCGTCATCGGCGCGTTTTCATTCACGCGGCTGGGCGTCGATCAGTTCCCCAAGGTGGACTTCCCCACCGTCCTCGTGACCACGGTGCAGCCCGGCGCGGCGCCGGAACAGATCGAAACGGAGATCACGGACAAGGTCGAGGAAGCCGTCAACACGATCAGCGGCATCGACGAGCTGCGCTCCGTGTCGTCGGAAGGCGTGTCGCAGGTGATCATCAGCTTTCTGCTCGACAAGGACGCCGACGTCGCGGCGCAGGAAGTGCGCGACAAGGTGAACGGCGTCCTGCCCCAGCTGCCGAAGACGATTCAGCAGCCGCGCGTCGATCGATTCGACCCCGACGCGGCGCCGATGATCAGCATCGCGCTCACCGCGAAGAAGCCCATCCGCGACATCACCGAATACGCGGACAAGGTGCTGCGACGGCAGCTCGAGAGCGTCAACGGCGTCGGCCAGGTGCTCGTGCTCGGCGGCCGCCAGCGCCAGGTGAACGTCTGGCTGGACGCCGATCGGCTGCGCGCCTACAACATCACGGTGACGGATGTTTCGCGCGCCTTGCAGGCGCAGAACATCGAGGTTCCCGGCGGACGCGTCGACCAGGGACCGCAATCGGTGACCCTGCGCACGCGGGGCCGCGTCCAGAGCGTCGCCGAGTTCAACGACATCGTCATCCAGCAGAAAGACGGACACCCGGTGCGCGTCGGGGACGTGGCGCGCGTCGAAGACGGCGAGGCGGAACCCGACACGATCGCCAATGTGAACGGCACCAGCACGGTGCTGCTCAACATCCGGCGGCAATCGGGCACGAACACCGTCGAAGTTGCACGCGCGGTGAAGGAGCGGTTCGAGGAAATCCGGCCGAACCTCCCCGCCGGCTATGACGCCCGCATCGTCCGCGATTTGTCGCAGTTCATCGAGGCATCGATCCACAACGTCGAAGAGCACCTCGTCGTCGGGTCGATCCTGGCGGCGCTCGTGGTGCTGCTGTTCCTCGGCAACCTCCGCTCGACGATGATTTCCGCCATCGCGATTCCGACGTCGATCATCGCGACGTTCGGCCTGATCTGGTACATGGGCTTCACGTTGAACTTGATGACGATGCTGGCGCTGACGCTGTCGGTCGGCATCGTGATCGACGACGCGATTGTGGTGCTGGAGAACATCTACCGCTTCATCGAAGAAAAGCACGACGACCAGGTCAGCGCGGCGATCGAAGGGACACGCGAAATCGGACTGGCCGTGCTCGCCACGACGCTCTCGCTGGTGGCGATCTTCGTGCCGGTCGGCTTCATGGGCGGCATCGTCGGCCGCTTCATGAAGAGCTTCGGGTTGACGATGGCCTTCGCGATCATGGTATCGCTGCTCGTCAGCTTCACGCTGACGCCGATGCTGTCGGCGCGGTGGCTGAAGATCAAGAAGGCGGCCGCCGGCGATCACTCATCGAAAGATTCGCGAGTGTTTCATGCGGTGGACGTGTTCTACACGCGACTGCTCGAGTGGTCGATGGCTCACCGCGCCATCGTGGCGGGCGTGGCGCTGCTGGTGCTGGCGTCGAGCGTGCCGCTGTTCTCGATCGCCAACAAGAACTTCCTGCCGCAGGACGACCAGTCGGAGTTCGAGATCAATCTGCGCGCGCCCGAGGGCACCAGCCTCGAGTCGACGGAAGTCATCGCGAATCGGATCGCCAACACCGTGCGTGCGCGTATGCCGGAGGTCGAGTACACGCTCATCACCATCGCGAGCGATCCGGCCAAGACCCGCAACCTGGCGAACATCTACGTGCGCCTCAAGCCGATCGAAGCGCGTACACGCGATCAGTTCGCGGTGATGGGCGGCGTGCGCAAGGACATTCTGCCGCCGCTGGCCAACGGTCTGCGCACGTCTGTGCAGCCGGTCGCCACGATTGGCGGCGGCGGCACGCAGAACGCCGACGTGCAATTCCTCGTGAACGGCCCGGATCTGAAGAAGCTCGAGGTGATCGGCCAGCGTCTCGTCGAGCGGGTGAAGACGCTGCCGGGCGTGGTGGACGTCGACACTTCGATGAACGTCGGCAAGCCGGAGCTGTCCGTCGACGTCGATCGGCTGAAGGCATCCGACCTCGGCGTGCAGATCGGCGATGCCGCCGAAGCGCTGCGACTACTGGTCGGCGGCGATCAAGTGACGACCTACAACGAAGGCGGCGAGCAATATGAAGTGCACCTGCGCGCGCTGAGCGAAGACCGGTCCACCGAGCAGGCGATCGGCGCGCTGACCGTGCCCTCCGCGCGCCTGGGGAGCGTGTCGCTCGACAACGTCGCGCGGTTCGCGCCGGGCACGTCGCCGTCGGACATCAACCGGCTCGCACGCCAGCGCCAGGTCACGCTGCTCGCCAACCTGCTGCCGACCGCGTCGCAGGCCGAGGTGCAGAACGCTGTCGTGTCCGAGTACGCCAAGCTCAGCCCGGGCGCTGACTACCGCAGCGGGTTCACCGGGCGCTCGAAAGAGCTTGGCCGCGCGGCGCAGAACTTCGTGCTCGCGTTCCTTCTCTCGCTCATCTTCATGTATCTGATCCTGGCGGCGCAGTTCGAGTCATGGCTGCACCCAATCACGATTCTGCTGTCGCTGCCGCTCACGCTGCCGTTCGCGCTGCTGTCGCTCATCATCTTCCAGCAGTCGCTGAACATCTTCTCGGCGCTCGGGCTGCTCGTGCTCTTCGGGGTCGTCAAGAAGAACTCGATTCTGCAGATCGACCACGCCAACCAGCTGAAAGAGACCGGCCTCGGCACGCACGACGCGATCGTCCGTGCGAGCCGCGATCGGCTCCGCCCGATTCTGATGACCACGTTCGCGTTCGTGGCAGGCATGATCCCGCTCATCGTCTCCAGAGGCATCGGATCGGGGACGAATCACGCCATCGGCTTCATCATCTTCGGCGGTCAGTCGCTGGCGCTGCTGCTCACGTTGCTCGTCACCCCGGTGGCGTATTCCCTGTTCGATGATCTGGCGCACGTCCGGTGGTTCGGCCGCGCCCGCGCCCGCGCGCGCGTCGACAATGCGGCTCTGCAGCCGACGGTGTAATCATGCGTAAGTACTTCATTGCTGTCATCATCGCCGCCACATTTGCCGCACCCGCGGCCGCGCAGGCGCCGGCGTCCACGCCGGCCACGTTGCGGCTCACCGTCGACGAAGCTGTCAGGATGGCGCTCGATCAGAATGTCGACCTCACGGCCGCCCGGCTCGATCCGCAGATCGGCGACACACGCGTGGCCGCCGCGGCCGGCGCCTTCAAGCCGTCGTTGACGTCGAGCGTGCAGCAGAACAATCAGCTGCAGCCGCCGTCGAGCTTTCTGATACCGACGTCGACCCGAACTGACGTCTCCACGTCGAGCGCAGGTGTGACGCAGCGCATGCCGTGGTTCGGCACGTCGTACGCGGTGTCGTGGAACGCCACCCACACAGACAGCAACAGCTTCCTCAACAGCTACAACCCGCTGCTGCAGTCGGGGCTCTCCGTCAGCGTGTCGCAGCCGCTGGTTCGCGATCTGTTCATCGACGCGTCGCGCCAGCAGCTCGCGACGAGCCGCGTCAACCGAGACATCGCCGACACGCGCCTGCGCGAGACGCTGGTCCACACGACAGCCGATGTCAAAGCGGCGTACTGGAATCTGGTGTCTGCCCGCGCCACTGTCGAGGCACGCCGCTCGGCGCTCATGCTGGCCGAGGAGCTCGTGCGCGTGAACACAGCCAAGGTGGACGTCGGCCAGTCGCCGCCGCTCGATCTCGTGTCCGCGCAGGCGGAGGTGGCATCCGATCAGGAACAGCTGATCATCGCCGAGACGGCCGTGAAGCAGACCGAGGATCGGCTGCGCCTGCTCATCTTCGATCCCACACAGCGCGACGTCTGGCACATGGTCCTCGACCTGGTCGACTCGCCGCCGGTCGGCATGGCGCCGCTCGACCTCGAGGCGGCCGTGACCAATGCGCTCAGCGAGCGGGCGGACCTCGCGCGGGCGCGCAAGGACATCGAGAACGCGCAGACCGGCGTGAAGTTCGCCAACAACCAGAAGCTGCCCGACGTGCGGCTGAACGCGAGCTATCAGGCCAGCGGCCTCGGGGGCACGCAGGTCCTGCGCACCGGCGGCTTCCCCGGCACGATCGTCGGTCCCGGCGCCGCCACCGATTTCAGCTCGGTCTTGAATCAGCTGTTCGGCCGGAATTATCCCTCGTGGAGCGTGGGCGTGAACGTCACGTACCCGCTCGGCGAAACCACCGAGCAGGCCAACGGCGCCCGCGCGGCGCTGGAGCGCACGCAAGCGGGCGAACGGCTGAAGGGCGACGAAGGACGGGTGATTCAGCAGGTGCGCGACGCGGGCTGGAAGGTTGAGATGAACGCGAAGCGCATCGAGACCGCGAGGGCCGCGCGAGAGCTTGCCGAACAGCGGCTCGACGCCGAGCGCAAACGCTTCGAGGTCGGCATGTCCACCAGCTTCCTGGTCATCCAGGCGCAGCGCGATCTCGCGCAGGCCACAACGAATGAGCTCGGTGCCGTCCTCGCTTACGATCTCGCGCTCGTCGACTTCGAAGCGCTCCAGGCGGCTGGGCCGTCCACGGACCGGTAATGCTCCTGCCATATTGAACGACGCACGAGGCTGGAGTACAGTTTGCTCCGGTACCCGCGTGAACCATCAATCAGCCTGGCCGGCGCCTCCACCCGTACCGACGCCCAAGACGTGGGCGCACGGGTGAGCCCCCTGCAGCACGGCGCCCGTGGGCGGCGCCGCTTCTTCCAGATCCGTATAGCGCGGCTTCAGCCGAGCACCGCACCGCGCCGAGACGCTCGGCTAATGCCTTCGCGCGATAGCCGCGGCGCCGGTACACGCACGTGCAAACTTTCCGGCTTCCCGTTCCTCGACGGATCGGTGCGTCAACAGGAGATCTGTTCATGAATCGTCGCGCATTTATTCGCTCCGCTGCGGCGGCATCCGCCAGTCTCGCGCTACCGCTCCGATCGCGGCTGCTGGCCCAACCCTCACCCGCGGCCAGTTGGCGTACCTTCGAGGTGACGACGCGCGTCGAAGTGCTGCAGCCGAAGGGCCCGACACGCGTCTGGCTCCCGACGCCGCTGATCGTCGACACGCCGTACCAGAAAACGCTCGGCAATGACTTCGCCGCCGACAACGGCGGTCATGCGTCCATTCACGACAATAAGTCGATGGCGACGGGGATGGTGGCTGCCGAGTGGCCGGATGGCGCCAGGCCCGTACTGACGCTGACCAGCCGCGTCTCGGCACGGGATTACGCGACCGACGTCACGGCGCCGCCGCGGGGGGGTGCCGTGCCGGATCGCGCATCGGTCGCACCCTATCTGAAGCCGACGAAGCTGGTGCCGGTCGACGGCATCGTCAAGACGACCGCGGACGCCATCACGCGCGGTGCGCACACTGACGTGGACAAGGCGCGCGCGATCTACGAGTGGATCGTGGACAACACGTTTCGCGATCCGAAGACGCGCGGCTGTGGCGTCGGCGATATCCGGTTCATGCTGGAGTCGAAAAACCTCAGCGGCAAATGCGCCGACTTGAACGCGCTGTACGTCGGCCTCGCGCGTGCCGCCGGCCTGCCGGCGCGCGACGTGTACGGTGTCCGCGTGGGGCCTTCAACGCGGGGCTTCAAGAGTCTGGGCGCCCCCTCCGCGAACGTCACCAAGTCGCAGCATTGCCGCGCCGAGGTCTATCTCGCCGAGTACGGGTGGACGCCCGTCGATCCTGCGGACGTGCGCAAAGTCATGCTCGAGGAGCCTCCGGGCAACCTCGCGCTCGACTCGGCGCCGGTCGTGCGCGCCCGCGCGCGTTTGTTCGGATCGTGGGAGATGAACTGGATCGCCTACAACTTCGGCCACGATGTCGCGCTGCCGGGTGCGGCGCACGGCGAGGTCGGGTTTTTCATGTATCCACAAGCCGAGACCGCCAACGGCCGCCTCGATCCGCTCGACCCCGACGCGTTCCGGTACGAGATCACGGCCCGAGAAGTCGCCTGAGGCACGGGCTAGAGATTGTCTCGTGCCGCGTGACGGCTCCTGGGCCCGCGTCTCGTAGCGCAGGACTTCAGTCCTGCTAACCGCGGGGTCACCAGCCAACCACGTGCAGCAACAGCCGCTGCCACGCAGGCGCGAGCAGCGCCTTGATCACGACGTCCGCGATCAGCCCGACGCACGCCCACATCAGCGGCGGGCGGGCGGCGCGCCAGTCGACCGTGAAGCGCGCGATCCGGCCGAGAAGCGGCGCCGACAGGACGACGCCGATCGCGACAAAGCTGGCGATGCGGATCACCGCCCACGGGTGCCAGCCCAGCACCATCGTCAGCGCTGGCCGGGCACTGGCAGCCGCGAGCGCCCCGACGTAGTGGCCCATCTCGTTCATCAGCACCGCACCCATCGGCATCGCCAGGACGCCGCCGGTCGCCGCGGCGAGCACCGCGAAGACCGAGGCGTGCAGCGCGTGCTGCGGAATGAACACCGACGGCGTGCTTTCCGCGCCCTGTCCTGTGAGCACCCACGCGAACATCTCAGTGCGGTAGGTCTGGCCTTGTAGAAACAGCGTCTCCGTGTAGGCGGGGTACAGATACGAGAGCAGCGTCGCGCAGACCCCGAGGGTGAGCGCCCAGAGCAGCATCCGTGCAATCGCGAGACGCACCTGTCCGCGTTTGAGAGCGGCGACCATGAACGGAAAGCTCGCGAGGGTGTTGAGAAACGGCATGAGCGCAGGAATGCCGATCACCCAGCCGATGGCGTAGGAGAGAATCGTCGCGAAGACGATGAGCGACCCGATCAACTTGCAACCACGGAGGACACGGTGGACCCGGTGGACACGGGAGGCTAAAACCGTTTTGTCTCGGATCACAACTGAATTCTGATCCTCCGTGTCCTCTGTGGTGAAGGTTTTCTTCAGCGAGAAGCGTTTCTCGGTAGAAAGCCGAAATGCTCCTCGTATCTCTTGCGGAACTCGTCCCAGGTGTACGCGTGGCTCTGGCCGCCGAGGTGCTCGAGGGCGTACGCCGCCGCTACGCTGCCGAGCCTCGCCGACACGTCGTATGGCAATTCGAGCGCGATCCCTTTCATGAAGCCGCCCCGAAACGCATCGCCGACGCCGGTCGGATCGACGATCCGGTGCGGCGCAACCGCCGGGATGTCCACACGGCCCGCGGCGGTGTAGACGGAGGACCCCTGTTCGCCGCGTGTAATGACGAGGGCTTCGCTGTGATTCAAGATCCCCTCTTCGCTGACGCCGGCCTTCTGGCGCAACAGCTCGAATTCGTAGTCGTTGCAGATCACGATCGTCGCGCCAACAAGGCCCGCGTTCAGCTCGTCGCCCGACATCCGCGCGCACTGCTGGCCTGGATCGAAAATGTAGGGGATGCCCATCGTCCGGCATTCTTCAGAGTACTGCACCATCGCTGCGGGATCGTTCGGCGACACGATCGCCAGCCCGCAGTCCTTCACGGTCCGAAACGAGAGCTCGGCAGCATGCGCCATCGCGCCCGTGTAGAACGACGCGATCTGATTGTTGTGTTGATCGGTGCTGCAGAAGAACGAGGCGCAAAACTTGCCGTCGACCTGCTGCACGAGCGACGTGTCGATGCCGGTCGCGTCCAGCCACTGCCGGTAGTCGCCAAAGTCTTCGCCGGCCGTCGCCATCAGCAGCGGCCGCTCGCCGAGGAGCGCAAGCGTGTACGCAATGTTCGGCGCGCATCCGCCGCGCCGTTTGTCCATCGAGTCGACGAGAAAGCTGAGGCTGATGCGGTCCATGTGGTCCGGCAGAAAGTGTTCGGTGAACCTTCCCGGAAACGACATCAGGTAGTCGTAGGCGATTGAGCCGGTCACGACGATTTTCATTTCATGTACTTTCCGATAATGGGCGCGAGCTCCCGCTTCGTCTGATCGGGAACGAGCTCGGGCCGCGTGATAATCGCCGTCGCGAGCGCATCCTTGCAGCCGCACGTGCGATCGTCGTCGAGGCGGCCGACCGCGTCGGCGATCGTTTTCTGCGCCGTCACGGCGTTCTGCATCAGGTTGTTGATGATCAGTTCGACCGTCACCGAATCGTGATCGGGATGCCAGCAGTCGTAGTCGGTCACGAGCGCGATCGTCGCGTAGCAGATCTCCGCTTCGCGCGCGAGCTTCGCCTCCTGCAGGTTCGTCATCCCGATGACGTCCATTCCCCATGCGCGATACAGCTTCGATTCGGCGAGCGTCGAGAACTGCGGCCCCTCCATGTTCACGTAGGTGCCGCCCCGATGCACAGTCGCGCCGACGGATTCCGCGGATGCGGCGACGACCGCCGACAGTTCACCGCACAACGGATGCGCAAACGCCACGTGCGCGACGATGCCGCGGCCGAAGAAGGTGCTGATGCGCCCCTTCGTGCGATCGAAAAACTGATCGGGCACCAGGATGTCGAGCGGCTTGTATTCCTGCTTCAGGCTGCCGACGGCGCTTGCCGAGAGAATCCGCTCCACGCCCAACACCTTGAAGCCGTAGATGTTCGCGCGGAAGTTGAGCTCCGAGGGCAACAGACGATGGCCATGGCCGTGGCGCGGCAGAAAGGCCACCCGCTTACCGCGCAGCGTGCCGATCACATACGGCGCGGACGGCTCGCCGAATGGCGTCGCGATGACGCGCTCTTCACGGTCGGTCAGCTCCGTCATCTCGTACAGACCGCTGCCGCCGATGATCCCGATTTGAATGGACATGATGTGCTGAAACCTTTCACCACGGAGGACACGGGGGTTCGATCCGGATCAGAACGGATCTTTTCTCCGTGTCCACCGTGTCCTCTGTGGTGGAGAGTTTAAAGTGGCGACATGATCTCACGGTCGGCCCGGCGCCGGCTCAATCCGGCGCTTCCCGTCGACCTCCCGAATATACCCGGCAGCCAATGCCGGATCGTGCTCGAAGAATACGAGGATGTCCTGCGCGACGGCTTGGGGGACAAACGCCTTTTTCGCCGCCAGCGTGTCCATCGGATAGAGGTCGTATCCCATGATCCACGCCTCCGGCAGGTGCGCCGTCGTCGGCATCATGTCGGCGACGAAGGCCGCAGTCTTGCCACCCGACTCGATGAGCGCCATCTGGTGGTGCATCGTGTGTCCTCCGGTCCGGCGGACCCTCACGCCCGGCATGATCGTCGCATCGTCGTCGACCAGCTGCAGCACGCCCGCCTCGGCGAGAGGCACGTAATTGTCCTGCAGGTAGCTCGCGCGGTTGCGCTCGTGGGGATGCGTGGCATCATCCCACTCGCCGCGCCGGACGATGTACTGGGCGCGTGGAAAGCGCGGACGCAATCGGCCAGACGCCTCGCGCCTGGTGAAGCCCCCCGCGTGATCGAAGTGCAGATGCGAGGCGAGCACGATGTCGATATCGTCCACGGCCAGACCCGCCTCGGCGAGCGTGTGGTCGAGATTTCGCGCGCGCTCGACGCCGTAGATATCCTGGAACTTCGCGTTTTCCTTGTCGCCCAGCCCGGCATCGATGATCATCGTGCGCGCGCCGCGGACGATCAGCGGACGCATGGCGAGCGTGATGCGGTTGCGCGCATCCGACGGCGCCTTCTTCTCCCACAAGGGCTTCGGCACGGTGCCGAACATCGAGCCGCCGTCGAGATGAATGAAGCCGTCGCACAATGAGATCAGCTCGAGGTCGCCCAGGGTGAACCGCTGGACGGCGTCGACGCGCGGCGCCTCGGAGCGTCGCGGTGCCTGATCCCTGATCCCTGATCCCTGATCCCTGCCCCCCGAACCCCGATCCGCTCTCCCCGCCTGTTTCAACTCGACGAGCACCCCGTGCGTCGCGGCCGGGTGCACGAACGCGATCGTCGACCCTTCAGCGCCGGGCCGCGGCAGTTCGTCGATCATCCGCACGCCGTGCGTTTTGAGCTGCGCGATGGCGGCGTTGATATCGTCCACACGCAGCGTGATGTGGTGCAGCCCGGGGCCTTTCTTCTCGACGTATTTCGCGATCGGCGAGTCGGGCGAGGTCGGCTCGAGCAGCTCGAGACTCGACTCCCCGACCGGAAGGAAATGCGCGCGCACATGCTGCGACGCGACCTCTTCCGGCGCTTCCACCTCGAGCCCGAGCGCGTCGCGGTAAAACGCGAGCGCGGCACCGAGGTCCTTGACGGCGATCCCTACATGATCCAACACGGCTTTCATTTCATCAGCTCTTTTTCACGAAGTCACGAAGAGGAGGGAGATCACAGAGCCCTTCTTGTACGAATATTCTTCGTGGCCTTCGTGTTCTTCGTGCCTTCGTGATGAAAGGCTCCTGCCATCACACAAGAGCGCGCCTGAGTAGATCGGCTGCCGCTGTGTACGGATCGACCTCGCGCGCGGCGATGCGGTCGACCAGCGATCCGAGCTCGCCCGGCGTCAGCACGTCGCGCTCCAGATGATCCATGAACCGGTGCGCCACCAGCTCGCGGAGCCGGTATTCGCTGCGCGCGCGCCGCCGGGCCGCCTGCGTCCGCTCCGAATGCGCGCGGAACTGCCCGATCGCGTCCACCAGTTCCTGCACGCCCTGGCCGGTCGTCGCCACCGTTCGGATGATCGGTGGGCGCCACTCATCGGCGGCGTACGTCTGCAGCGCGAGGTTCGCTTCCACCGACGACACCAGGCGATCCGCGCCCTCGCGATCGGCTTTGTTGACGACGAAGATGTCGGCGATTTCCATGATGCCGGCCTTCAACGCCTGCACCTCGTCGCCGGTGCCGGGGACGAGCGTGACGATCGAGACGTCCGCCGTCCGGATGATGTCGACTTCGTCCTGGCCGACGCCGACGGTCTCGATGATGATCTGGTCGCGCCCGGCGGCGTCCAGAACGAGCGCCGCATCACCGGTCGAACGGGCGAGACCGCCGAGGTGCCCGCGGGTGGCCATGCTCCGGATGAAGACGCCTTCGTCGGAGGCATGCGCCTGCATGCGCAGCCGGTCGCCGAGCACGGCGCCGCCGCTGAACGGGCTCGTGGGGTCCACCGCGATCACACCCAGCGTCGCGCCTGTGCTTCGAATGGCGGTGACCAGACGATCGACGAGCGTGCTCTTGCCCGCTCCGGGCGGGCCGGTGACGCCGATCAGGTACGCGCGTCCCGTCCGGCTGAAGATGCCGCGAACCACGTCGGCGCTGGCCGGATCCTCGTTTTCGATGAGGGAAATGGCGCGGGCGATCGCGCGGGGATCGCCGGCCAGCACACGTTCTGCGATCGTGGGCGTCACGGGCGGCCAGTAACGCCGGTCAACGCAGCGTGCGTGGAATCCGCAGATTGCAGAATCGCGGCGGGCTCCGCGGCTTCTGCGTGGATTGTGGTGTCGGGAGCGCTCATCGGGCCAGGAGCTGGCGCGCGATCACGAGCCGCTGGATCTCGCTCGTGCCCTCGCCGATCGTCGTCAGCTTGACGTCGCGGAAGAATTTTTCGGCCGGGTAGTCTTTCACAAACCCATAGCCTCCGTGAATCTGGACGCAGTCGTCGGCCGCCTTCACGGCGATCTCGCTGGCAGTACAGCTTCGCCATGGCCGACTCGAGGGTCGTCCGGCGTCCCTGGTCTTTGAGATACGCGGAGCGGTACGTCAGCAGCCGCGCCGCTTCGATCCGGGTGGCATTGTCGGCGAGCTTCCATTGAATCGCCTGGAAGCTGCTGATGGTCTTGCCGAATGCACGCCGCTCCTTCGCATATTGCAGCGCCGCCTCGTACGCGCCCTGAGCCAGGCCGACCGCCAGCGCCGCGATGCCAATGCGCCCCGAGTCGAGCACCTGCATCGTGTTCACGAACCCCTGCCCCACTTCGCCCAGCAGTTGATCCGCCGGAATGCGGCAGTTCTCGAAGATCACTTCGCTGGTGTCGCTCGCGCGCATGCCCAGCTTGTTTTCCTTCTTGCCGGGTGTGAGGCCGGACGTGCCTTTCTCGATGATGAACGCCGACACGCCCTTGCTGCCCGCCGCGCGATCGGTCACGGCCATCGCCACCATGATGTCGCCGACGCGTCCATGCGTCGTGAACGTTTTCGATCCGTTCAGCACCCAGCACGTGCCTGCGCGCACTGCGGCCGTGCGCATGCCCGCGGCGTCACTGCCGGAGGTCGACTCGGTGAGGCCCCAGGCGCCGATCTTTTCGCCACGCGCCAGCGGCACCAGATATTTCTGCTTCTGCTCCTCCGTACCGAAGAGCCCGATGTGCGCCGAGCAGAGCCCGTTGTGCGCGGCCACCGACAGCGCCACGCTTGGGTCGACGCGCGCCAGCTCCTCGATGCAGATGCAATAGTCGACGGCCGACATGCCGGCGCCGCCATAGACGTCGGGAAACTGAATACCGAGGAGGCCCAGCGCGGCAAGCTTGGGAATCAGCTCCGCCGGAAAGTGCTGTGCATCGTCCCACTCCATGATGTGGGGACGCATCTCGATTTCGGCGAACTCGCGCACGCTGCGGCGCAGCAGCTCCTGCTCTTCCGTCAGACGAAAATCCATCGCTCCTGAAAGCGTATCACGTGGAATCGGGATTCGGGATTCGGGATTTGGGATTCGCAGGCTTGGGTTTGCGCGGATTTGCGATTGCTGTTCAGGGTCACCGCGCGTTGACCGTCGCCGTCATCAGCGTGTACTCTTGCGACCGCTCTTCTGCGCCCATGCCAGCCGTCCGCCGTCGGCGGACCACGCGGGCAGCGTCGCTTCCTTCACTCCGGCGATCGTCTGCTTGTGTTTGTGCTGATCGAGCAGCAGCATCCGTCCGTTGTGATCGGTATACACGATCGCACCGGTTCCCGCGGGCGCCCAGCTGAACGTCATTCCAGGGATGGGCTGCGCCGCGGACATCTCACCGATGACTTCGCCGAGCAGCCTGAGTACAAGCGTGTTGCTCGTCGCACTGGTTTCATTCGCGGCGGCAACCTGACCAGCATCGAACCCCGAGTCTCTGCCCGCCCGCGACATCCCGGTCACCTTCTCCGTATTGTTCTGAGCCTCGATGACGAGGGGCGCAGTGCCAGGCAAGGAGGCAACACCTGGCGCAGATTGCGCCGATTTGACAGCCCAGAAGGCGTCGGCCCACGGCGGCGCACCGTCGACCGTTGTGACCGGTCCGCCCGATGCGGGCACCACGTAATGCCGAAGCGTGGGAGACGGCGAATCGCCTTCCGCTGTCTGGATGTACAGCTGCGAGGCATCAGCGGACCACGCCAGCTCCCGAAGCTCACCTTTCATTTTGCCAAGATCGAGCTCGGTCACGACTGTCGGTGGATCGATCTTCAGCATCGACACGTCGAGTGGCCCCGACAATCCCGGCGTCTGACCGAGTCCGGCGAGCACGACAAGCAGCAGCCAACGCAAAGTGGCCTCCTCTCACCGCCCTAACAGCAGCGCCGTGGCGCTCGGCTAAAGCCTTCGCGCTACACCGGCTAGCGTGCCGGGTAAAGCCTTCGCGCTGCGCCGGCTAGCGTGCCGGCTAAAGCCTTCGCGCTGCGCCGGCTAGCGTGCCGGCTAAAGTCTTCGCGCTGCGCCGGCTAGCGTGCCGGCTAAAGCCTTCGCGCTGTGCCGGCTAGCGCACCCGCGCGCCGGCGGGCGCCACCGGTGCGCGTCCTTCGGCGTGCGACCAGTCAGTGTGCGGCGCCCGGTTTTCGATCAGCCAGCCGTACAACAGGCCCGAATAACTCTGCCATCGCATGCCATGACGGTCGTAGAACGGCGCCAGGGCGCGCTGCAGTGCGGGGAGCCGATAGAACGGCACGCCAGCAAAGTAATGGTGCTCGAGATGGTAGTTGGAGTTGAGGAACGCGAAATCCCAGAACCAGTGGCCGCGCATCAGCGTGCCCCACTTGGCGGGATCGGAGGGATCGATGTCGTAATGCTGCCCGAGGCGATTCAGCATGAACGCGATCGGGAAGATGAAGAACACGGGGACGATGTACGCGCGCAGCGCGGCGCCACCACCGAAGAGCGTCCAGATCGCCGCGAGCGCGGCGAGATGGGCCGCGATCGACACCCGGCGCTCGCGCGCAATGCGCGCCTGCAGCGCGGGCGGATACGTCGCGCTTTCCTTTCGCGCGGCGCGAAAGTAAATCGGGAAGAGCGCCGGCGAACAGTACAGCAGTTTGTACCAGCGGGCGTTGACCTTCGGCGACAGATGATGGCGTTTGGGATCGTGCTCGCTCGAGCCGAGCTCCGCGTGATGATCGAGATGCCACCGCGTGAACTGGCTTGCCGAGATCCCGCTCGGCACCGCGTAGAGCCACCCGAGCGCGCGATCCAATGCGGGCCGGCGATGCGTGAAGATCGTATGGTGCACCACCTCGTGCAGCAGCACCGTGAAATTGAAGACCGTGAACCCCTGCACGAACGCCAGCGGCACCCAGATCCACGGATTCGCGACGGAGATGAGGCCCCAGGTGGCGAGGCCGAGAATGGCGAACTGGCGGGCGGCAATGAGCAGGTGGCGCCCCGCGTTCTTGCGGTGAAAGGCGACCATCTGCGCGCGCGTGAGCGCACAGCTGAGCTCTGACCGCAGCGCCGTCGCGTGCTGACTGAAATAGTGCGTCTGCACAGGGGCTTCGCTATTGTACCCTCGGGATTAGGGATTGGGGATTGGGGATTTGAAAAGTCCCGGGGCCATCTGCCCGAATTCCAAGGGCCGAATCCCCAGCGCCGAATCCCAAGCGCCGAATCCCGAATCCCGAATCCCAAATCCCGAATCCCGACAGTTGTACCCTTCCGCCCGACGCCGTATGATGGCCCTGGAGGGTTCATGAAATGTGTTCGAACGATCGCGCTGGCGATCGTCCTCTCAGCCGCGTGCGCGGCACCCGCAAGAGCCGATGCGACCGCCTTCATCGGCGCCAACCTGTCGCCGGCCAATCGTCAGGCCGTTGGAGGCGCGCTCGGCTTCGGCCTGCTCGTCGTCGGTTTCGAGCTCGAGTATGCGTACACACCCGACGACCCGAGCGCGAGTGCACCCGCGCTGCACACCGGGTCCGGCAACCTCATGCTGCAGTCACCGGTCGAGTTCATGGGCATCCAGCCGTATTTCACGATTGGCGGCACCGTGTATCGCGAAACGCTCGGCGACCATCAGGATACGAGCGTCGGCGTGAACACCGGCGGCGGCGCAAAAATCTCGCTGATCGGACCGCTGCGGCTGCGCCTCGATTATCGGGTGTTGAAGTTGGGAAGCGGCGCGCTGGTTTCGCCGTCGCACCGCATCTATGCGGGATTGAATCTGAAATTCTGACGCGGCGAAGAGGGATGAGAGGACGGACATCAGCCGTCCTCTCATCCCGCCGACGTGCACTCGTCAGCGCCCGCTCGCGTTACTTGCCGAGATCGGACACCAGACTCAGGTTCACGAAATTCTGCCCCTGCGCGTACGCGTCGGCGTACTGCTTGTAGAGCGTCTGCACTTCCTGCGGGAACGCTTCCGCCAGGATCGTGGACACCGTGTAGTCGGCGCCCTTCACGGACGGATCGATCACGAAGACGTACAGCACGTTGCCGCCGGCCGCCTGATCGGGCGACTTGAACACCTTCCAACTCGCCGCCTGCTGCTTACGCTCGGGTTTCTCGCTCTTCTGCAGGGCCTCCTTCAACTTCGCGATGATGGCTTCGAAGTCGGCGGTTTTGTCCGGCTTGATGAAGTTCAGCACCATGCCGGCATCTGAACCGAACGTGCGCGCCGTGGGAGCGGCTGCCGCCTGCTGGGCGGGCTGCGCGGGCGGTGTTTGCGCCGGCGGTGTCTGCGCGTACACCGTGCTCCCCGCCAACACACCCGCCGCAATTCCCAGAACAATCGAACGGACCATCCAAGCCTCCTTCGCGAAAGTGCTCTGAAAGGAAGTTACTTTAGCGTACTCAGGGCTACACGAAAACCGCCATGACCTCGTGAGCAAGAAGCATTCCCCTCCGGGTCAACCGGAGCCTCGTGCCCTCATGCTTCAACCAGCCCGCGTCCACGAATCGTTCCAATTCGGGGCCGAAGCGCTCCCAGACGTCAACCTGATAGCGACGGCCGACCACCGCGAGATCCACGCCTTCGTTGAGACGCAGGCCTGTAAAGAGCGCATCGCCCAGCCGCTCGGCGGCCGGCATCCGCCGTTCCTCGGTTCGCGTCGGCTCACGCCGCTGGACGCGCTGGACGTACTCCTCGGTCGCCGACACGTTCTTCCAGCGCACGCCGTCGCGCGTCGAGTGGGCGCCGCATCCGAAGCCGATCCACTCGCCGTCCAGCCAGTACTTCAGGTTGTGCCGCGATTGGCGGCCCGGCTTCGCCACATTCGAGATTTCGTATTGCGCGTAGCCTGCCGCCTCGAGCCGTTCCATGGCCGTCAGATACATCGCCTCCGCGTCCTCGTCTGGCGCCTGCGACCACTGTGCGCGTGCCATTTCGTCCCGCAGTGGCGCGTTTGGATACAACTCGAGCAGATAGAGGGAGAGGTGGTCCGGGCCGGCGGCAATCGCCTCGTCGACCGACTCCAGCCAGTCGGCGAGCCGCTGCTCGGGCAGCCACATCATCAGATCGAGGCTGACGTTGTCGAAGCCAGCCGCCCGCGCTTCACGCACCGCCAATCGCGCCCGGTCGGCGCTGTGCAGCCGCGACAGCCGCCGCAGTTCCTCCTCGCGGAACGACTGCACGCCGAAGCTGAGGCGGTTGACGCCCGCCTCCCGATAGCCGCGCAGCCGTTCAGTGGTGACCGTCTCGGGATTGGCCTCGATCGTGACTTCGCGATCAGCGGCAAGGTCGAAGGCCCGCTCGCACGCCTGAATAATCCGCGCGATTTCGGCCGGCTCGAGCAGCGACGGCGTACCGCCGCCAAAGAAAATCGTGTCGGCCTTTTCCGCCCCTTCTGCCCTTCCTGCCCCTCTTGCCCCCTCGATCTCCGAAACCAGCGCCTCGACGTAGCGCGCTTTGAGCTCCGGCTCGAACAGGCCGCGGTTGAAGTTGCAGTAATTGCAGATGGCGGAGCAGAAGGGGATATGGATGTACAGACCAAGCAATTGGTGAGTTGGTGAATGGGTAACTTGGTGAGTTAAATCCACGGCATCACTGACCACGCTCGCGTCATTCACCAACTTACCAATTTACCAACTTACCAATTTACCAACTTACCAATTTGCTTGCTTACGATCCCGCCCGTCCCCCCGGCCATTTCAAATCGGCCCGGCCATCGCGCGCGGCCGGCTCGCGCAGCTGCGCGCGGGCCGAACGCGAGGCGCGTGCGGGCAGCGTCTTGCGGCGCATCTTCCACAGCGTGATGAGGTCGTCCACGCCGCCGTTGGTCGGCAGCTCGCGGTAATCGGCGCCGTCCATCTCGACGAACTCGCACATCTCGTGGAGGCGCGATCGCATCCGGAAGCCGATCCGGAACAACAGCGAGTTCGGATCGGTGTCGTCCGGAATGTCCATGTAGTTGGACGTGAAAATCGTCAGCCGCCGCTCGTTGTACCGCGTGTTGACGATGAGGTTCATCGTCTCGTCGACCCACTCGGAGGTTTTCTCGGCGCCGAGATCGTCGAGCACGAGCAGGTCGGCGTGCATCACCGGACGCAGCACGTCGAGCTCGGTCGTGCGGATCGACGGATCGTACGTGCTGCGAATCACCCGCAGCAGGTCGCGCGTGTCGTAGAAGATGCCGCGTGCGCCCGATGTTTGAATCACCTGCTTCAACACGGCGACGGCCAGATGCGTCTTCCCGACGCCGGGCTGCCCTTCGAGCAGCAGCCCTTTCGTCACCACCGGAAATGCATCGGCGACGCGCCGCGCCTGCGCCACGGCCTTGTCGAGCGTCTCGTTATACGACGTGAAGTTGGCGAGCGTGCAGTGCAGGTAGCGCTTCGGGATGTTCGCGTCGGCGAGCCGGTCACGTCCGAGGCGATCGCGCCAGCAGTCGCACCGGACGACGCGCCGCTCCGCGCCGTCGGTGCCGGCGGACTTCCAGCCCGTGTCGTCGCACAAGGGACACGGCATCGTCACCGCCGACGGCTCTGCCGTGCGCGAGCGCCGCGCGCGTTGCCGATCGTCAGCCGAAACAGGTTGGAGATTTCAGGTGCAGGCCGACGCGACACGAGGACAGCATACATCAAAGTGAAAAGTGAGAACGTTCAACTTTTCACTTTCAACTTCACCAGGTCCGTCGGCGATGATTTCACGAGCGCGGTCGAGAGACGCTGTTCCCAATCGTCGACGCCGCGCACCATCTCGCGCTTGACGTACTCCATGAAATCGTTGACCTCATGCTGCATCAGCTCGATCTTGCGGCGCATGTTGAGAATGATTTCCACGCCGGCGAGGTTGACGCCGAGGTCCCGCGTGAGCGACAGGATCGTTTCGAGCTGCTCGAGGTCCTCTTCCGAGTACAGCCGCGTGTTGCCGTCGGTCCGCGACGGCTTCAGCAGCCCTTCCCGCTCGTACAGGCGCAGCGTCTGCGGGTGGATGTTGTACTTCTGCGCCACCGCGCTGATCATGTAGTACGCCGCTTTGCCCGGTTTCTTCATCGGTGGCCAAAACGCTTCAACACAGAGGACACAAAGGGCACAAAGGGAAATGCCCTACAAGATTTTTCCCCTTACAAATCGGTTCCTCCGTGTCCTTAGTGTCCTTTGTGTTCATTCAGCGTCCGTCGTACGTCCTCGTTGTTGATCCGCCCGAACTCCCGCATCAGCTCCTTCGATCGCTCGTCAAGCACCGGCGGGATGACCAGCCGTGCCTCGACGACGAGATCCCCGCGGCGGCCGTCGCGCGGCGACGGCGCACCGCGTTCGCGCAAACGGAATCGCTGTCCCGACTGCGTGCCGGGCGGCACGCGCAGGCGCGCAGAGCCCTCGAGCGACGGCACGTCGATCTTGGCGCCGAGCACCGCCTCGTGCACCGCCACCGGAACCACCACGTGCAGATCGTCCCCCTCCCGCCGAAAGAGCGGATGCGGTTCGACGTGGACGGTGATGAACAGGTCGCCGCTCTCGCCGCCATTGCGCCCCGCGTGCCCCTTGCCCGGCACGCGGATCCGCGCGCCATCGGCCAGGCCTGGCGGCATCGCGATCGTCAGCGCCTCGCTGCGCATTTCCACTTGCTGCCCGCCGCACATCGGACAGCGCGTCTGACGCTGCCGGCCGGAGCCTCCGCAATGCGCGCACGGCTTGGTGAACACCATGTGTCCGCGCGCGGACTTGACGGCGCCGCTTCCCTGGCAGTGCAGACAGCGGCTTTCCTGCACGTGCAACGCGCCGACCCCTTTGCAGCCGCGGCAGTGCTCCTGCCGCATCACCGTCAGCGCGCGCGTGCCGCCGCGCATGGCCGCCTCGAAGCTGACGTCGATCGTCTGGTGCAGATCCACGCCGCGCTCGACCGCATTTCCCGCGCTCCCTGACGCGCGCTGATGCAGGACGTCGGCGAAGAGATCACCGAACGTCGACGCCGACGTGCCGTTCACGCTGACCGAAAAGTCGAATCCCTCGAATCCCACCGTCGCCGCGTCGGGCCCCGCGTCCGCGTGTCCGACCGCGTCGTACCGGCGGCGCCGATCGGGATCGACCAGCGTCTGGTACGCTTCGGCGATCCGCTGGAACTGCGCCGCCGCCATGCGGTCACCCGGATTGATGTCCGGATGAAACTTCCGCGCCAGACGCTTGTACGCACGCTTGATCTCGCTCAGCGTCGCCGCGTGCTCGACTCCCAGCACGATGTAGAAGTCCGTCATTTCCAGATTTCAGAGCTCAGATGCTCCGTCACTGCTTTCCTTCGTCCACCACTTCTGCGTCGATGACATCCCCGCCGCCGCCGGCACCTGCTCCACCGCCCGCCGATGAACCGCCGGCCGACGACCCGCCGGACGCCGTGCCGCCAGCGTCGCCGCTCGAGGCGCCGGCGCCCGCGGCCTGCTGCTTGTACAAGGTCTCAGCCGCCTTGTGCTGCGCCGCGGTCAGCTGTTCGAGCGCCTTGTCGATCGCCGCCGTGTCGGTGCCCTCGTTCGCCTTCCTCACCGCCTCCATTGCGGCTTCGATGGCGCTCTTGTCTTCCGCGCTCAGCTTGTCGCCCGTGTCCTTCAGCAGACGCTCCGCACCGTAGACGGCCTGGTCCGCCCGGTTGCGCGTCTCGATCTCTTCCTTACGCTTGCGATCCTCATCGGCGTGCGATTCGGCTTCCTTCATCATCCGATCGACCTCCGCCTTGTTGAGACCGCTCGACGAGGTGATCGTGATCTTCTGCTCCTTGCCGGTCCCCAGATCCTTCGCCGACACGTTGACGATGCCGTTGGCGTCGATGTCGAACGTCACTTCGATCTGCGGCACGCCGCGCGGCGCCGGCGGCAGGCCGACCAGATGGAACTTCCCGAGCGTGCGGTTGTCGCGCGCCAGCGAGCGCTCGCCCTGCAGCACGTGGACTTCGACGCTCGTCTGGCTGTCTGACGCCGTCGAGAAAATCTCGCTCTTGCGCGTCGGGATCGTCGTATTGCGCGGAATGAGCGTCGTCATCACGCCGCCCATCGTCTCGATGCCGAGCGACAGCGGCGTCACGTCGAGCAGCAGCAGATCCTTGACGTCGCCGGCGAGCACGCCCGCCTGCACTGCCGCACCAATCGCCACCACTTCGTCCGGATTCACACCTTTGTGTGGATCGCGACCGAACAGCTCCTTGACGATCGCCTGCACGCGCGGAATGCGCGTCGACCCGCCGACGAGCACCACTTCGTCGATCTTCGAGGGATCGATCCCCGCATCTGTCAGCGCCTGCTTCGTCGGGCCGACCGTCTTCTGCAGCAGCTCTTCGACCAGCTGCTCGAACTTCGCGCGCGACAACTTCATCTGCAGGTGCTTCGGTCCGGTCGCATCGGCGGTGATGAACGGCAGATTGATGTCGGTCTCCATCACTGTAGAGAGCTCCATCTTCGCCTTCTCCCCCGCTTCCTTCAGGCGCTGCAGCGCCATCCGGTCCTTGCCGAGATCGATGCCTTCGGTCTTCTTGAACTCGGCGATGATCCAATCGATGATTTTCTGATCGAGGTTGTCGCCGCCCAGGTGCGTGTCGCCGTTGGTCGCCTTCACTTCGACGACGCCCTCGCCCACTTCGAGGATCGAGATGTCGAACGTGCCGCCGCCGAAGTCGTACACGGCGATCGTCTCGTCCTTCTTCTTGTCGAGCCCGTACGCCAGCGCCGCCGCGGTCGGCTCGTTGACGATGCGCGACACTTCGAGGCCGGCGATCTGGCCGGCGTCCTTGGTCGCCTGCCGCTGCGCATCGTTGAAGTAGGCCGGCACGGTGATGACCGCTTTGGTAACCGGCTGCCCGAGGTATTCCTCGGCCGCCTGCTTCAGCTTCTGCAGAATCATCGCGGAGATTTCCGGCGGCGAGTATTCCTTGCCGAGCGCGTGGACACGCGCATCGCCGTTGCTGGCGCGGACCACCTCGAACGGCACCATCTTCATTTCCTCGTTGACCTCGTCGAACTTGCGGCCCATGAAGCGCTTGATGGAAAACACCGTGTTCTCGGGATTGGTGACCGCCTGTCGCTTGGCCACCTGGCCGACGAGGCGCTCGCCCGTTTTCGCGAAGGCCACCACGGACGGCGTGAGGCGTCCACCCTCGGGATTGGTGATCACGACCGGTTCGCCACCTTCCATGACGGCGACGACGGAGTTGGTGGTGCCCAGGTCGATGCCGATGATTTTGCTCATTGAATCCTCTTCTTCAACGGGACGGGTCTCCCTATGATGCCGATCAGATTATGAAAGTTGAGTGAGTTATTGTCAATGTGCTAACGTCTGCGGCCATGCTCAAAGCGCTTGGTATCTCCGCTGCTCTCGCTGTTATTCTGTCCGCTGCGCTCGCCGCTCAGCCGCCGCAAAAACCGGACGCCGCTCCGCCACCCGGACGCGGCGGCCTCTCGACGCCGAACGACGATCCCTTTCCGAGCACGTACACGCCGTATCCGTCCCGGCCGGTGGTGATCCGCAACGCGAACATCCTCACCGCGGCCGGACCGCTGATCCGCGGCGGTGCGATCCTGCTGCGCGACTTCAAGATCGCGCAGGTCGGTCAGACCGTGGATGCACCCGCCGACGCGCTCGTCATCGACGCTGCCGGCAAGTACGTCACCCCCGGCATCATCGACGACCACTCGCATCTTGGCGTCTACTCGGCGCCGGGCGGCGATGCGCTCGGCGACGGCAACGAAGCGACCAATCCATCGACGCCGCAAGTGTGGGCCGAGCACTCGGTGTGGCCGCAGGATCCGCAGTTTCCGCGCAACCTCGCCGGCGGCGTCACCACGCTGCAGATCCTGCCCGGCTCCGCCAACCTGATCGGTGGGCGCAGCGTCGTGCTGAAAGTGGTGCCCGCGCGCACGGTGCAGGCGATGAAATTTCCGCACGCCAAGTACGGGCTGAAGATGGCGTGCGGCGAGAATCCGAAGCGCGTCTACGCGCAGCGCGGTCCGTCCACCCGCATGGGCAACGTCGCCGGCTATCGCGCCGCCTGGATTCAAGCTGAGAAATACCGCCGCAAGTGGGACGAGTGGAATCGCGACAAAAAAGGCGACGCGCCCGATCGCGATCTCGCCATGGAGACGCTGGCGGAAGTGCTGCGCGGCAACATCCTCGTCCACAACCACTGCTACCGCGCCGACGAGATGGCGCAGATGATCGACATCGCGCATGAGTTCGGCTACACGATCCGCTCGTTTCATCACGGCGTGGAGGCCTACAAGATCGCCGATCTGCTCGCGAAGAACGGCATCGCCGCCTCGCTCTGGGCCGACTGGGGCGGCTTCAAGATGGAGGCGATCGACAGCGTGAAAGCGAACCTGCCCATCGTCGCGCGTGCGGGCGTCCGCGCCATCGTGCACTCGGACGACCCGTCCGGTTCGCAGCGCCTGACGCAGGAGGCCGCGAAGGCCCGCGCCGCCGGTTCCGCCATCGGCATCGTCGTTCCCGACGAAGAGCTGATCAAGTGGAACACCATCAATCCGGCGTGGGCGCTTGGGCTCGAGGATCGCATCGGCTCGCTCGAGCGCGGCAAGAACGCGGACGTGGTCCTCTGGACCGGGAATCCGTTCAGCGTGTACTCGCGGGCCGAAAAGGTCTGGATCGACGGCGCGTTGATGTACGATCGCCTCGACCCGGTGCGCCAGTGGCACACCGACTTCGAGCTCGGCTTCGTGCCGCCCGCGGCGGGAGGTGCGCGATGATCCGCCGCCCCTTTCTTGCGCTTCTGTTTGCGGCCTCGATCGCCGCGCCCGCGGGCGCGCAAACGCTCGCGCTGACTGGCGCGAAAGTCTTTCCCGTCAGCCAGCCGGCCATCGAGAACGCCACGGTCGTGATCGTCAACGGCAAGATCACCGCAGTCGGCGTCAACGTGCCGATTCCCGCGAAAGCCGAGCGCATCGACGCGAGCGGCAGGTGGATCACGCCCGGCTTGATTGATCCGGTCACCGTGCTCGGCGTCGTGGAGATCGGCGCGGTGCCGCAGTCGAACGACGCGAGCGCCAAGGGCGACAAGTCGGTGGCCGCAGCGTTCCGTGTCTGGGACGGGCTCAACCCCGCCTCCGTCCTGTGGGCGCCGACGCGCAACGAAGGCGTCACCACCGTCGGTGTCGTCCCGACCGGCGGTCTCATCGCGGGACAGGCCGCGGTCGTCGATCTCGTCGACGGCACGGCGACCCAGATGCTGCGCCGGCGACCTGCGGCGGTCGTCGCGCAGCTGCAGAGCGGCGCGGCGCCGGACACCTCGTCGCGCGGCGAGGTGCTGTTGCGGCTGCGCGAGCTGCTGCAGGACGCGAAGGTCTACGCCACGCACCGCCAGGCCTACGACACGGCTCGCACGCGGGCGTTCGCGACGACGCGGCCGAACCTGGAGGCGCTGGTGCCGGTCATCACGGGCCAGCTGCCACTGATGCTCTCAGTGGATCGCGCGGCCGATATCGGCACGGCGCTGGACCTGGCACACGAGTTCGCGCTCAAGCTCGTGCTCGTCGGCGCGGACGAAGGCTGGATGCTCGCCGATCGGATTGCCACGGCGCACGTCCCGGTCATCACCGGCGCGCTCGACAATATTCCGGGCAGCTTCGCCACGCTCGGCGCTCGCCAGGAGAACGCGGCTCTGCTGCGGAAAGCTGGCGTGCAGGTCGCGCTCAGCACCGGCGGCGAGTCATTCAACGTCAGAAACCTCAAGCAGCACGCGGGCAATGCGGTCGCCTACGGCCTGTCGTGGGACGATGCGCTGCGCGCGGTGACGATGGCGCCGGCGGAGATTCTCGGCGTCGGCGGGAGCGTCGGCACGCTGCAGCCCGGGCGCGACGCGAACCTGGTGGTTTGGGACGGCGACCCGTTCGAGTTCAGTACGCGCGCCGTCCGCGTGCTGGTCCACGGGCGCGAAATTCACCAGCCATCGCGTCAGGACCTGCTGATGGAACGGTACAAGTCGGCTCCGCCGGTCTATATCAAACAGCCGTAACGTAGAATGGGTGGTGCGAAAAGGGGCCGTACCCCTTTTTCGCGTGTGGAGGGCGTGAAAAAGGGTACGGCCCCTTTTCCTGTGCTCAATGGCGCACTACGTCATCAAAGTCGCGCGCAACGCGGGCATCGTCGCGCTGTTTATCGCCGCGGCTGGGCTCGGCATTCTCAGCGGCGTGCTGTTCGCGTACGCCGGCGATCTGCCGCAGGTGTCGGCGCTCGACGACTACACGCCGAGCACGATCACGCGCGTCTATGCCGCCGACGGCCAGGTCGTCGGCGAGTTCGCCACGCAGCGCCGGGTCGTCGTCGGCTACGACGACATCAACCCCCTGCTCCGGCAGGCCATCATCGCCACCGAGGACGCCGAGTTCGATCGGCACGTCGGCATCAACATCTGGCGTATCTTCGCCGCGGCCGCCACCGACATCCTCGAGCGGCGCCGCGCGCAGGGCGCCAGCACGCTGACGCAACAGCTCGCGCGCAATCTGAAAGAACAGTTCGGGCTGACGAAGGAGAAATCCCTGGAGCGGAAGATCAAGGAGATCATCCTCGCCATCCAGATTGAAAAGCGGTACACGAAGAAAGAGATCTTCACGATCTACTGCAACCAGATGTACCTGGGGCACGGCGCATACGGCATCGAAGCCGCCTCGCGCCTCTATTTCAACAAGTCGAACAAGCAGCTCACGCTGGGTGAAGCCGCGCTCATCGCGGGTATTTTTCAGACCCCGGAGCGCCAGAGCCCCTTCGTGGATCTCAAGCGCGCCACGCAGCGCCGCAATGTCGTGCTGCAGCGCATGGCCGACGAGCGCTATATCTCGCAGGCGGAGGCGGACGCGACCAAGCTGACGCCGATCGTCACGCACGGCCAGCCGACGCAGCCGCCGGGTATCGCGCCGTTCTTCGTCGAGGAGGTCCGCAAGCACCTCGAGCATCAATACGGCGCCAAGGTCCTCTACGAGAACGGACTCTCGGTCCGCACGACGCTCGACGCGAAGCTGCAGGAGATTGCGAACCGCGCGATCGAGCACGGGCTGCGACGCATCGACAAGCGCCACGGCTACCGCAAGCCGAAGCGGAATGTGCTGGCCGAGGGGCACACCATCGACGGATACAAGGACGAGCGCTGGACACGGCCGCCGGCGCTCGGCGACGTCGTGCCCGCCGTGGTCGTCACCGCGCCGAAAGCAGGGCCTGCACGTCTGCGAATCGGCCGCTATCGCGCCGATCTCGCGCGGGAAGGCTACACATGGACGCGGCGCACGTCGGCCGCCGACCTGTTCAAGGCGGGCGATCTGATCGAGGTCGCCGTCACGAAGCTGGACGATGCGGCGGGGGTGGCAACGGTCACGTTGGATCAGACGCCGATCGTCGAGGGCGCGCTGCTCGCCATCGACAACCGCACCGGCCAGATCAAAGCGATGGTCGGCGGCTGGAGCTTCGGCCGGAGCAAATTCAATCGCGCCGTGCAGGCGTATCGGCAAATGGGCTCCACCTTCAAGCCGATCGTGTACACCACGGCGATCGATCGCGGCTTCACGCCTTCGTCAATTCTGGACGACGATCCGGTGAGCTACCCGGCGGGCAACGGACAGATCTACAGTCCGCACAACTACGATCACAAGTTCGAAGGGCCGATCACGCTGCGGTGGGCGCTGGAAGAGTCGCGCAACATTCCCGCGATCAAGATGATGGACACGCTCGGGCCGAAGAACGTGTTGGCCACCGCCAGGAAGTTCGGCTTCGAAGAGGACTTTCCGCCGTATCTCCCGATCGCGCTCGGTGCCGGCGACGCGACGCTGCTCGAAGTGACCAGCGCCTACACGGTCTTCCCGAACCAGGGTGTGCGCATGAAGCCGTTCCTGGTGCAGAAGGTGCAGGATCGCGACGGCAATCTGCTCGAGGACAACCGCGCCGAACCGGTGGACACCATCCGTGCAGACACCGCTTTCGTGATGACGAACCTGCTGAAAGGCGTCCTCGTGCGCGGCACGGCGCAGGCCGCCGCGAAGCTGGCGTCCCAATGGCCGCTCGCGGGAAAAACAGGAACGGTCGATGACAACACCGACGCGTGGTTCATCGGCTTCGATCCCGATATCACGGTCGGCGTCTGGGTGGGCATGGACGAGAAGAAGTCGATCGGCAGCCAGGAGCAGGGCGCGCTCGCCGCGCTGCCGATCTGGATGGAAGTGATGAACGCGTATATCGCCGGCCGTCCCGACAAGGAGCACCCGCCGCAATTCGAAGCCCCAGGCAACATCGTGTTCCTGTCGGTGGACAAGTCGACCGGCAACCCGATGCCGCCCGACGTGCCCGGCGGCATCAGCGAAGCGTTCATCGCCGGCACGCAGCCGGGGGCGAACAGCCTCAACCGCCAGCCGCAGTAGTCACTCTTCATCACGAAGTCACGAAGAACACGAAGATCCCGGAGAAAAAACTTTTCTTCGTGTCCTCCGCGCTCTCCGTGACTTCGTGATGAAAAGGACCTCCGGTTATCGCGTCGCCGTCGCGGTCTTGATCTTCACGCGCGCGAGCTTGCCGACGCCGCTTTCCGCCAGCCACAGATTCCCGCTCTTGTCGATGTCCATGTTGCGGACCGTGCCGCCGCCGCTTGGAATCGGCCACGTCTGCGTCTTCTTCGTTTCCGGATTGAACCGGACCAGCATGTTGTGCGCATCGTCGCCGGTCTCGCAGTACCAGACGGCACCGTCCGACGTGACCGCGATCGCGTACGGCTTCGAGTCCTCGCCGCCGGGCGACTTGAACTCCTCCACTTTGCCGCTCTTCGGATCGAGATGACCGAGGAATCCGCGCGCGTAGTCGCCGTACCAGATCGTGTCGTCTTTCGCCACCGCGATGCGGCGCGGCCGTGCCTCCTTGTCCGGTAGTGCGTACTCCGTGATTTTCAACGTCTTCGGATCGATGCTGCCGATCTTCGGCGCGTTGAACTCGTCGAAGAACGGCACCTCTTTCGAAGTGAGCACGATGCCGTACGGGCGCGCGTTCGCGGTCGGCGGCGAGACGAGCGTGATTTTTCCGCTCTTCGGATCGAGTGTGCCGACGAAGTTGCCGGCCTGCACCGTGAAGAACATCAGCCCCTGGCTGTTGAAGACCATCGTGTGCGGATCCGCCGCCTTCGGGTTCGGCATCTTGTACTCGGTGATCTTGCCGGCTTTATCGATCTTGCCGATCAGCGCCGCCGAATTTCCGGAATACCAGATGTTCCCTTCTTTGTCGGGCGTGATGCCGTGCGGACCGGAGTTCGGCGTCGGCAGCGGGTACTCCTTGAACTGCGCCGTCGCGGGATCGAACCGGCCGACGACATTGGCGCGCTGGCCCGTGTACCAGATCGATCCATCAGGGGCCACAGCCGGATCGTGCGGATAGGGCGGCTTGCTCGGCGTCATCCATTCGTCGATTTGCACGTCTACGGTGGAGGGCATTGCGGCGGCAACCAGCGAAGCGGCGGCGAACACAATCGCGGGGGGCACGAGAGATCTGAGGCGCATATACAATCCTCCTCGATGCGGCTGATTGTAGTCCTGGCGGCGGCCGCCGTGATCGGCGGTCCGCTGGCGGCCTTCGCGTTCAAAGAGGGGCCGTACCCGAATGTCACCGGGGGGTTCGGCGAGCCGTCGTGTCACGTCTGCCACCTCGACAACGCGGTGAATGCGCCCGGCGGATCGCTCGCCCTGTCTGGCGTGCCGGCGAGCTACGCGGCTGGCGCGGCGTACTCGATCACCGTGACGCTGAAGCGCGAGGGGTTGCGGCGCGGCGGCTTCGAAATCTCCGCGCGGTTTGCGTCAGGAAAACAGACAGGCCGGCAGGCGGGCACGTGGCGGCCGATCGACGCACGCGTGCAGCTCATTCCGTCGCAGGTCGATGCGGCGCTGACGTTCGTCCAGCACAACCTCGCGGGGTCGATCGCCGCGGCGCGCGGTGTGAACGCGTGGACGATCGAGTGGACCGCGCCGTCTCCGGCCGCCGGCCCCGTGCAGTTCAACGTCGCCGGGAACGCATCGAACAACGACGATTCCCCGCTCGGCGATTTCATCTACGTGAAAGCCGCCCGAAGCGTGCCAGCACGTTAGACAATTCGCGCATCGCCAAGTTCATCACGAAGACACGAAGGACACGAAGATCACGGAGTGTACAAGGCTCTTCGTGTACTCCGTGTTCTCCGTGACTTCGTGATGAATGGACCCGATCTGCCGAGGCGATTATCAACGCGCCAGCCGGCCGAAGCGTGCCAGCGCGGCAGACACTTCCGGCACGCGCAATGCGGCCGCCGCGCCAAAGAACACCAGGCCGTACGGGCCGAGCACGAGCACCGCCGTGAGCGCCGGATGCATCGCCGGCAACGCGAGCTTCACGGCCCACGCGACCGACGCGCCGAGCACCGCCGCCGTCCACAGCTTCGCGGTGAAGATCACGGGCAAGCCGGTCCGGCCGATGCGCGCGTTCATGGTCCGCCGCAGCAGCAGCATTTCCACCCAGCCGGCGACACCGGCCGACGCGGTCAGGCCCGCCGCACCCCAGAGCGGCGAGATGCCCAGCATGCGCGGCAGCGGAATCGCGCAGAAATATCCGAGCACGGTTGTCAGCACCACGCGGACGATCGCGTACTTGAGCGGCGTACGCGTATCGCGCAGCGCGTAGTACGTGGACGAGTAGAGACGTCCGAGCGTCGAGGCGAGCAGGCCAATCGCAGACCCGGCGAGGATCTCCCAGACATAGACGGCATCAGCGTGTCCGAAATCGTCCCGGTCTGAAGAACGGCAGCCGCGATGACGTCTCCGAGCGCCAGGAACGCGACCGCCGACGGGACGACGAAAAACGCGATCTGCCGAAGGCCGGCGTCGAGCCGGCGCCGCAGCGCGTCGGTCCCTGCCGCGTCTACCGCCACGCCGGCCATGGCCGGCAATTCCGCGGCCGAGACGGCCATGCCGAACAGGCTCACCGGCAGCGTCGCGAGCAGCAGCGCGTTGGTCATACCGGCGACCGCGCCGGTCGGCAGCAGGCTCGCGAGCAGCTGATCGACGTACGCGCTCGCCTGCACCACGCCGCGACTGACGAACACCGGCAGGAAGTTCCGGACGACCGTCCGCACTTCGGTCGACGCGAGGTCGAGAGCAAAGCGCAGGTCGGGCGCCATCTTCAGCACGAAGGGCAGCTGGACACCGAACTGCATCGCGCTGCCAACGACCGAGCCCCACGCCAGAATCACGGCGAGGCGCGGGAGCGGCACGCGTCCCGCCGAACAACACGAGGGCGCCAATCATGCCGACGTTCCACATGACGGCGCTCGAGTACGACAGCAGAAAGCGGTGGTGGCTGTTCAGGACGCCGAGGCACCAGGCCGACAGCACGAGCAACCCCGCGCCGGGAAAGAGGATCCGAACGACTCGCGATCGTCAGCTCACGCTTTGCGCCGGTGAACCCTGGCGCGATCGCGTCGATGAACAGCGGCGTCGCCGAGACGCCAATCAGCACGATCACCGACACGACCAGCGCGAGCAGCGACGCGACCGCGCCCGCGACGCGATCCGCCTCGCGCCGTTCGCCGCGCGCGAGCAGCGACGCGTACACCGGGATGAAGGATCCGGAGAGCGCCTGATCGCCGAACAGGTTCTGCAGGAAGTTCGGGATGCGGAACGCGGCGCTCCAGGCGTCCGCTTCCATCTCGAGGCCGAAGTAGTGCGCGATGACGCGCTGGCGCACCAGCCCCGTGAGCCGGCTGCACAGGATGCCGACCGCGACGAAGAACGCGGAGCGCCCAGTCGAGGGCGACCGCTTGCGCGGCGCCTCGGGCGCGGCGTCAGTCGTCTTCGTCGGCAATCGGCTCACCCAGCGTCCCGCTGGCGCGCTGCATCAGATAGGACTTGATGAAGTCGTCGATGTCGCCGTCGAGCACACGCTTGACGTCGCCGGTCTGCTCGCGCGTGCGAAGGTCCTTCACCATCTGGTACGGCTGCAGCACGTAGCTGCGAATCTGGCTGCCGAACGCGATCTGCTGCTTCGCGCCGCTGATCTGCTCCAGCTTCGCCTGATTTTCTTTCATCTTCAGGTCGTACAGACGCGCCTTCAGCACCTGCATCGCCGAGTCCTTGTTGCGGTGCTGCGATCGCTCGTTCTGGCACGACACGACCATGCCGGTCGGCAGGTGCGTGATGCGGACCGCGGAATCGGTGACGTTCACGTGCTGACCGCCGGCGCCGCTCGAGCGATAGGTGTCGATGCGCAGATCCTTGTCCTCGACCTGAATGTCGACGTCTTCAGGGAGCTCCGGCCAGACGTACACGGAAGCGAACGACGTATGCCTTCGCGCCGCCTGATCGAACGGCGAAATGCGCACCAGCCGGTGCACGCCCGCTTCGGCCGACAGCAGACCGTACGCATACTCGCCCGTCACCGTGAACGTCACGCTTTTGAGACCGGCATCCTCGCCTGGCTGATACTCGATCAGCTCCCGCTTGAAGCCGCGGCGCTCCGTCCACCGCAGGTACATCCGCAGCAGCATCTCCGCCCAGTCCTGCGACTCCGTGCCACCAGCGCCCGGATGAATCGTGACGATGGCGTTCGTGCGATCGTGCGGACCGCCGAGCATCTGCTTGATCTCGCCGGCCTGAATCTCGGCGGTGAGCGCGTCGAGCGCCAGCGCGAACTCGGCGCCGACCGACTCGCCGGCATCCGCCCATTCGATCAGCACGAGGAGATCGTCGCTCTTCTTCTTGAGCGACACCATCAGATCGCGGTCCTGTTCCACCCGGCGGCGGCGTTGCTGAACTTTCTGGGCGTCGGCCGGGTCTTTCCAGAAATCGGGCGCGGCGGCGCGCGCGTCGAGGCGGGTCAGTTCTTCGTCAGGTCTGGAAACCTCAAAGATAGCTCCGGAGATCGGCCGCACGGCGGCTCAAGTCTTCGTAGCGGCGCATCAACTCGTAGTCGATCGGCATCCGAATATCTTACAACGGCCAACGCTCGGCTAAAGCCTTCGCGCTACACGTATCACTGCCCCGGCGAAAGCCTTCGCGCTACACGTATCACTGGCCCGGCGAAAGCCTTCCCGCCTCCGCTCGCCTGTTGTTTGTGCGAGCTTCGGCGAGGCTCGCCGAAGCGCCTTCGGCGCGAAGGCGGCGCGCTACACGTGTCTTCGCTAAAGTCGTCGCGTGACGTTAGACGATGTTGCGAGACGATAGCGTCGTCTGCGCGGCAGCGCCAGCAGAAGCAGGGTCAGGAGCGCGGACGCGTACGCGAAGACGTCGCCAATCCGCGCGTACACCGTCAAGGTCCGGAGGAACCGGATGTCGCCGACCGTCACCGCCGGCTGAAAAATCCCGGTCACGGCCAGCACGCGGCCGTACGGATCGACGATGCCGCTGATCCCGGTGTTGGCGGCGCGCACGAGATACCGGCCTTCCTCGATGGCGCGCATGGACGCCTGCTCGAAATGCTGATACGGCGCAGACGTGCGGCCGAACCACGCGTCGTTGGTGATCGTCGTCAACAGCTCGCTGCCGCCCTGGACGAAACGGCGCACGAGACCGGGATAGACGATCTCGTAGCAGATGGCCGTGCTGATCGGATGTCCGTTCACGGGCAGCAGCACGGCGTCGTCGCCCGCCGAGAAATCAGAGACCGCTTCGACCAGCGGCGCCGCGAAAAAAAAGATCCGCTTGAGCGGGACGTACTCGCCGAATGGCACCAGGTGCATTTTGCGGTACACGCCACCGGTGCTGCCGTCGGGGCTCACGAGAAAGGCCGAGTTGAAGTACCGGATCGGCACACGCTGGTTGTTCTGCGTCCGCCACTCGACTTGATCGCTGCCGAACAGGATGGGCACACGAGCCTGGCGCGCCAGCGTGCGCACCCGAGCGGCCGCGGCGGAATCGTCCTCGAACCGATAGGGCAGCGACGATTCCGGCCAGATGATCAGCTCCGCGCCCGCGCCAATCGCCTGTCGGGTCATGCTCAGATAATCCCGAAAGATCGTCGCCGCCCGCGCCGCCTCCCATTTGTCCGGCTGATCGATGTTGCCCTGAATCAGGCCGACGCGCATCGCTTCGCCAGTGCGCGTCAGCTCGGCACGTCCCACGCGAACGCTGCCCCAGATCGCGATGGCGACAATCACCATGAAGGTGGCCGCCAGTGGCGTCCACGCTCGACGGCTCCGGGCGAAGCCGGACATTGCCGAATCAGGAAGGTACGAGCCAGGATGCCTCGAGTCGTCTCCCGCTGGAACCGGACCAGGCTCGGTCGCCCCGAAGGCCAGCGCGGCGCTGACCGCTGCGACGAGCGCCGACACGCCATACACGCCGAACACGCTGCTGATCTGCGCGATCGGCAGCACCGGTGTCTGGCTGTATCCGAGCAGCACCCATGGAAAACCTGTGAACAGATACGTGCGGCCCAACTCAGTCGTCACCCAGACGACCGGGGACGCCAGCAACGACGAGCGCCCGTACGACACGAGCAGTCTGCGGACGATCAGCGCAAACACCGCAGGAAAGAGCGCGAGGTAGGCGATGAGAGCGGCGTTGACGAGCACGGCCACCCACGTCTGCAGTCCGCCGTACATCACCATCACCCCGGTGATCCAGTACAGCGTGCCCGCGAAATACACGCTGCCGCAGATCACGCCGAGGGCGAATGCACGGCGCATCGAGCGCGCCGATACCAGCGCCACCAGAAGCGGCGCAAGCGCAATCCAGCCGAACGCCGGATGGCCGTATTTCGGGAAGCTCAGCGCGAGGAGCGCGCCGGAAACAATGGCTAGCGCGTAATCCAGGGCTTGAACTGCTCTTCTTTTTGCAGCTTCGCGAACACCGGTTCGGCGTCGCGGCGCGTCTTGAAATGGCCGACGCGCACCCGGAACATCACGGCGCCGTTGCCTGGCGGCACGACATACGCGGCGTAGCCCCTCGACGACAGTCGCTTCGCGATCGCATCCGCTTCGCCGCGCACGTTCAGCGCCGCGACCTGCACGGAGAACTCGCCGGACGCGTCCGCCGACGGTTTCTGTTCCTTGGGAGCCGGTGGTGCTACGGCCCGCGCTTCTTTCGGCGCCGGCGCGGCCTTCTCGGGCACGGCCTTTTCAGGCACGGCCTTTTCAGGCGCGCTCTTTTCGGCGGGCGCCTTATTGGCCGCCAGCTTGTCGGCGGACCGATTGTCCGGGGCGGCCTTGAGGTTTTCTTTCGGCTGACCGTTCTTTTCGAGCCGATCGAAGTAGCTCAGGTCTTCGGCTGGCGGCGGCGGTGCCGCCGCAGCCCGCGGATCGGATCCCGCCGGGGTCGGCGCCGGAGCGGCAGCGGGCTGTTGCGGCGCTGGCGCCGTTTCCGCCGCGGCGGCAGAGGCATCGGCGATCGTGACGCCACGCTCGGCGCGCACGCCGCGGCCGACGAGCACGCCGCACAGAAAAATCACCACCGACACCACGGTCGCGGCCATGAACAGGAAAACCAGCTGTTTTCCGTTCAGTTGAATCTCGTGAAATCCGTCGTCCTGTGTCTGAGTCAAGCGACGCGATTTTACCACGCCGCCGAGAGGAGTACCAGGGGTTGCAAGCCGGAGCTCGAAAGATCGCCGTCCGAGATTTTCTGCATGCCGGTCAGGAGGAGCTCGACACTATGGCTGCGGACCGGTCTTATCGCGCAGACGCTTCGCGCTGGCGGACGATGGGTCGAGGGCGAGGGCGCGCGTCGCTTCCGCACGCGCCGCCACCGCGTCGTGGCCCTGCAGATACGCCTCGCCCAGGACGACGTGCGCCTCGACGGTCTCGGCGCTCCAAAGCGAGATCTTCAGCGCGTCGATCGCCTCGTGGACGCGTCCATTCCGCAGGTGAATGCGTCCGAGCAGCAGGTGCGCGTCCGGCTGGTACGGCGACAGGTATAACGCGCGGTTCAGCTCGACGATCGCCTCGCGATCGTCTTCGTGTTGAAAGAGCCGGCGGCCTCGCGCGAGATAGAACTGAGCGAGCTCCTGCTGGTCGCGCTGCTCCGTGGTCGCCAGCGTCTGCTCGATGCGGAGCGCATGCAGCACTTCGACGTCGGTCTTCAACCGTTCGAGCCCTTTCGGCACCGCGTCCGCCGCGGGGCGCTTGCTCCACTGCTCGTAGGTCGACGACAACCGCAGCGCCAGTTCTTTTTCGCGCGCGGCTTCGCTGTTGCCCGCCAATGCCAGCGCCGCGCCGAGCACATAGTGCGCATCGCCATCGGCGGGATTGCGGCGCACGGCTTCGCGCAGCCAGTAAATCGTCGCCTGCGTGTCGTGCTGGGCCCAGTACGTGTAGCCAAGGTTGAAGAAATAGTCGGGGTCGTCGGGATCGGCGTCCGCAGCCTTCTTGAAAAAATAAATCGGTTGTCCTTGCTGTGCATTGCCGCCCCGCCGCAGCTGGATCACGCCGAGATTATTCAGGACCGCGCCGGACGGTTGCGCGTCCGCCAATCCCTTGAACGCCGCATACGCATCGTCGTACTTCTCGAGTGAGATCTGCGAGAGACCGGCACGGAAGCGCGCGCGGCGCGCCCAGGCGGATTCCACCGACACCGGTTGCACGGCCGCCAGCGCCTGCGCATGCTCGCCCTGATCCGTGTACTCATCCCACAACGCTAAGCGCGCACGATCGAAGGACGGCTGAATCTTCAGCGCGGCGGAGAGATAGCCGATGGCCGTGGCCGGGGTCTCGGCGAGCAGGCCCTTGATGAAATCCTCGAATGCCGCGACGGGCGGGTGCTCGATCTCCGCCGGCGTCTTCGCCGATGGCGGCGCGATCTTGCGCGCGACCCGCTCGAAGGTCGCAAACAGGTCGCCCATCGGTCCGCGCTCGGTGACGTTGGCCTGCACACGCCCGGTGTCGAGCGCGATGCTGCGCGCGTGGACCACGAGCGCCTCATCCTCCAACTGCAGCGAGCCGACGATGAGGCGCGCGGCGCCGACGAGTTGCGCGATGCGGATCGTCGTGGCGTCGGTCAGCGCGGCGACCGGCGGCACCTGCAGACGTTCGAAGGCCTGCCGGCGCTCTTCGCGCGTGATCGCGGCGACGCCGAGCGCATTGAGATCGTCGGCGAGCAGCACGGCCGACGCTTCACCGAGCCAGAAGATGCGCCCGTCGAGCCCGACGTTGTCGAAGGGCACCACGAGCACGCGGGCGTCAGGGGCCGGAACGGGCGTCTGTGCGGCGGCAACGCCGTCGATCGAGATCAGGGTCAGAAAAAAGGCGGCCGTCCGGCGGAACGTCATGCGGCAGGCTCGTCTGGCGCGTGACGGCCGTTCGCCATCGCAATCGTCATCAGGCACGTGGGCTCGCCGGTGCCGCGGCAGGCAATCACCTCTGCGCGCGCCGGCATGCCGAAGAGCGTCATCAGACGCGTCAGCGCGGCCGCGTAGAATCCGCAGAGCGGCTGCGGGACCGGCTCCCGCACCGTGCAGAAGATCGACGCGCGCACCTCGACGCTGGCGGTTCCGTTCCGCAGACGTGTCAACGCGCGATTCCCGCGGAAGCTGCTGCGTACAAGGTCGCCGACGAGGCGAAGAATGAGGCGGCTTCGCAGCCACAGCGGCGCCGCCTTGATGATTGCACGGCGTGCGGGCGGCAGTGACTGCACGGTCCACTCCGCCGCGTACTCACCGGCGCGTGTGGTGATCATCTGGTAGGCGTCGCCTTCCTGGCGCAGGAAGCTGAGGACCGCGTAGAGTGGGGCGAGGCCGATGGTCCCCTCGCGCAGCCCGTCGGCATTCAGCCAGTTCTCGTAGAAGTCGAGACGCGTCGGCAGAATATCCGCGATGCCCTGGTGCAGGCTGGCGACGAGCACGCGGCCGATCCCCGCTTCACGCATACGTTAAGGAACCAAACGCGGCACGAATGGAACGCTTTTGCGAACAACCAGCAGTAGTAAGATCGCCGAGTAATGTGGAGTGCAGCCATTCTGGCCGGCGGCCAGGCGACGCGGTTCGGCGGATGCGACAAGAGCGCCCTGCTCGTCGGGGGCGAAACCTTTCGCGCCCGTCAACTCGCCGTGCTGGCCCAGATCGCAGACGACATCATGATCGTCGGCCCTGTCGCGCGAAGGCTTCAACCGAGCGATGCCGAGCCTCTGCCGAGCGACATGAACGGTCCGGCGGGACTCCCCGTCCGCACGATATCCGATCGTGTCGCCGGCTGCGGGCCGCTCGGGGGACTGCACACGGCGCTGTCGGAAGCGCGCGGCGAGGCGCTGCTGATCATCGCCGGCGACATGCCGTTCGTGTCGGCGCCGTTTCTCGCGCACCTGCTCGCGCTGACCAGCGAGGGCGACGCGGTCGTGCCGCGGACCGGCCGCGGCTATCATCCATTGTGCGCCGCCTACACGCGCGCCTGCCTCGAGCCGATCGTGCGACGGCTCGCAGAGGGGCAGCTGAAGATGATCGGGGTGCTCGAGGATGTTCGCGTACGGACGATCACGGAGGCGGAAATGCGCGTTTTCGGCGATCCGGACACACTCGTCGCCAACGTGAACACGCCCGACGAATACCGGAGCCTCGGAGCGCATCAAGGTCACAAACACTAATCGTATCACGAGCTTACCGGCCCTCTCGGCAGGCCGGCGCCGCGGATTGGTCCGCGGCGCACGGAGCCAAATCCGACTGACCCATTCATGATTCTGCGCGTTCAACGACACGTCCACGACGCCATCGCCGATGCGATCCGTCGCCAGTTCGCCCTCACCGACCTGCCGCCGTTTGCGATCGAGGTGCCGCCCAACCGCGCGCTCGGCGATTTGGCGGTGGCCGTCGCCTTTCAGCTCGCGAGGCCGCTGCGCAAGGCGCCGCGCGCCATCGCCCAGGAGATCGCCGGCGCCATCGGCGCGATTCCCGGCATCTCGCGCATCGTCGCAACGCCGAATGGCTATTTGAATTTGTACCTCGATCGCCCGTCGTTTCTCCTTGCGCGCGTCCGCGGAACCGTTGAGCCGTTCCAAGTGCCGGCCGCAAAGACCATCGTCGAGCACACGGCCATCAATCCCAACAAGGCCGCGCACATCGGCCACCTGCGCAACGCGGCGCTCGGCGATACGCTGGGACGCGTCCTCGCGTTTCGCGGCACGCCTGTCGAAGTGCAGAACTACATCGATGATCTCGGCGTCCAGGTCGCCGACATCATCGTCGGCTTCCGCGAGCTCGAGCACAAATCGCTCGACGAGGTGCGGCAGATCGCGGACACGACGCGGTTCGACTACTACTGCTGGGATCTGTACTCGCGCGTCACTGCCTGGTACGACGGCGCCACCGACCGCCCTGCGATTCGCGCCGTGGCGCTGCACGATCTCGAACAGGGCGGGAACGCCACGGCTGCGATGGGCGCGTTCATCGTCGATCGCATCGTGCGGACGCACCTGAACACGATGGCGCGCCTGAATATCGAGTACGACCTGCTCACGTACGAGGGCGACATCGTGCGCCTGCATTTCTGGACACACGCATTCAGCATCCTCAAAGCGCAGGGCGCGGTATTTTTGCAGACGGAAGGCAAACTCGCCGGCTGCTGGGTGATGCGCATCGAGGAGGAGTCGGCTGGTGCGGCAACTGCGGAGCCGGGTGCCGGCGCCGAGGACGAGAACCGTGCCGACGATGAGACGCGCGAGAAAGTGATTGTGCGCTCGAACGGGGTCGTCACGTATGTCGGCAAGGACATCGCCAATCAGTTCTGGAAGTTCGGACTGCTCGGCCGGGACTTCCGGTACCGGTTGTTCGGCGTGCAGCCGGACGGCCGTGCGCTCTGGTCCACGACCTCCGACGATACGGATCCGGCCGCGCCGCGCTTCGGCAACGCCCAGCGCATCTACAACGTCATCGATTCCCGGCAGATGTACCTGCAGGCGCTGCTCAGCCAGGCGCTGAGAACGCTGGGGCACGCCACGGAAGCCGAGAATTCCGTGCACTTCTCGTACGAGATGGTGGCCCTGTCCCACGCGACCGCCCGCGAGCTGGGCTACGAGGTCTCCGGCGAAGACGCGAAGAAACCGTTCGTCGAGGTCTCGGGCCGGAAGGGCCTTGGCGTGAAGATCGACGATCTGCTCGATCTGCTCACCGGGAAGGCGACCGCGGAGGTCGCCAAGCGCAATGCCGCATTTTCGCCGGAAGAGTGCCGGTGCGCCGGCGCGCAGATCGCCGTCGCGGCCATTCGCTATTTCATGCTGAAATTCTCGCGTGGCAAGCTGATCGTCTTCGACATCGAGGAAGCCATCAGCTTCGAAGGCGAAACCGGGCCATATCTGCAGTACGCCGTCGTCCGCGCGGGCAACATCTTCCAGCGGATGCAGGAGCGCGAGGGGGTCAGCGAAGCGACGGTGCTGGCGGCACTCGACACGACGGCCGCCGCAGAACTGACGTCAGACGAGGCGCCGGAATCGGACCACACGCTGTGGGCGGTCGTCTTCGAAGCCGCCCGGCTGGACGATGTGGTCGAGCAGGTGGTGCGATCGCTCGAGTTCTCGGTGCTGGCGAAGTATGCCTTCGGGCTGGCGCAGATGTTCAATGCCTTCTATCACCAGTATCCGATCCTCAACGAGGAGGACGTGGATCGCAAGCGCTGGCGCGCGGCTGGCGTGGCCTACGTCCGCTCGCAGCTGACGCGGGCACTGGACTTAATGGGCATTGAAGTTCCGACGCGCATGTAGCACGATCGGCGCCGGTCTTACCTTCGTGTCGTTGGTGTCCTCGGTGTCGACCGGTTTGATGTATATGGCGCTGATCGGAATTACAGCCTGCCGCAAGCTCGAAGACTATCGCCAGGCGGTCCTCCACGTCGGCGGCGACGTGCGCGTCGTCGACACGTCGATGCCGATCGCAGAGGCGCTCGACGGCGTCGACGGCCTGCTGCTGACCGGCGGCGGCGATGTGGCGCCGGAGCGCTATGGCGAGCCGCGGCACCCGGCGGTGGTCGAGGCCGAAGCCGGACGCGACGCGTTCGAGATCGGGTTGGTCGAAGCCGCACGCCGGCGTGATCTGCCGATCTTCGCCATCTGCCGCGGCGTGCAGGTGCTGAACGTCGCGTGTGGCGGAACCCTGGTGCAGGACATTCCCTCGCAGGTCACCGGCGCGTCGCCGCACAGCTTCGACGTGCCGCCGCACGAGCCGTACTCGTTGGCGCACGAAGTCTGGGTGGAAAAGGGATCGCTGCTGGCCAAGCTGATGAGCGACCGGTTGCGGGATCAGGATGCGGTCGACGTGAACAGCCGCCATCACCAGGCGGTGAAGGACGTCGCGCCAGGCTTCCGCGTGTCGGCGACGGCCCCCGACGGTGTGATCGAGGCGATCGAAGATCCGGCGGCGCGCTTCTGCCTCGGCGTTCAATGGCATCCGGAAAACTTCTTTCGGACTGGCGAGTTCCGCGCGCTCTTCGAAGCCTTCCTGGAAGCCGCCACACCCTCCTAAAGGGAGACCTGCGTATCGGGCCGGGCCGACACATCGGTCGGCCCCTACGTGCATTTGCACAACCGTCGGCGCAGTTACGTTTGCTGCCGAAAGACGACGACCGTTTCCACGTGCGGGGTGTTCGGGAACAGATCGAACGCGTGGACCTGGTCGATCGCGTACCCGGCATCCACGACGCGGCGGGCATCTCGCGCCAGCGTCGCGACGTCACACGACACATACACCAGGTGCTTCGCGTGGAGGCGGAGCGTGCCGTCGATCGCCTCGCGCGACATGCCGGTGCGCGGCGGATCCACGATCGCGATATCGGGCGCACGCAAGCCGGCCCGGTCGCGCGCCACGAAGGTTTCGACCGCTTCGTGCACTGGCGTGGCGTTTGGCGACACCGCGGTGCAGTTCGCGCGTAAGTCGTCGGCCGAGACGCGGTCCCCCTCCACCGCCGTGACACGCGCGTCGCGCACGATCGCCGCCGTCAACGCAAAGAGGCCGGCGCCCGCGTACAGATCGACGACGTCGCTGCCCGGCGCGACATGCGACACGACATGCGCGACGAGATCGCGCAGCAGGAATCTGTTCCCCTGGAAGAACGCCAGCACATGTCGCCGGAGGGACACCGGCACGCGCCCCTCGAGGGCGAGCACGTCGGTGACGTACACGTCGCCCCGGCTGTCCGTGCTCGACGCGAGCCCCGTCAGGCCGTCGGTCCCCGCGAGCAGATCCAGCGTCCGCGCCCCGAGCGGCACGCCGCCATCGATGTGTACGGCGCGATGCGACGCATCCAGGTTTTCCGACACTTCGATCTCGTAGCTGGCGTCGGGCCCGAGCGATCGGAGCGCGGCGGCAAGCCGCGTGAGCACGTCGAGCGTCTCCGGCAGCAGCTGGCGCGTCTGAGCCGCGTCGCAAATGTCGTGCGTGCCTTCCCGAAAGAGTCCCAACTGGCCGCCGCGCATGTGGAGCCTCGCGCGCATACGGTAGCCGGCCTCGGGAGACGGCGCCACGGCCACCGGCGCCGGCAACGGAAGCCGTGCGATCCGAGCGAAGGCGTCCGCAATCACGAGAGATTTGATCTCGAGCTGCCGTGTGTACGCCACGTGTGCGTAGAGGCAGCCGCCGCAGAGTGGATCGCCCGGCGGCTCGCGCCGATCCGCGGACGGCTCGAGCACGTCGACCGTCGTGGCATGCGCGAGGCCTTTCGCCACTCGAGTGATTCGCGCGCGCACGCGCTCGCCAGGAATCGCGCCGGTGACCAGGACGATCCGCCCCTCGTGACGCGCGATCATCGCACCACCTGCGGCCGGCTTCTCGACGGCGAGGGAGAGTGTGTCGCCGGCAGTCAGCATGGGAGCGCGCTCATACGAACGCGATGACGGGCAAGCCGAACTGTTCGCGCACGAGCCGCACCGTCGCCGCCGCGCGCGCGCGGGCGAACGCGTCCGGCGTCATCGCCGCACGGTACCCCGCGAGCTCTTCGTCTGCGTCGCGCTCAAACGCTGCGCGCGCCGAATCGTCCAGGCTGGACTGCGCGCGGTCCAGCAGCTCCGCGTCGAGCGCGGCCAGGCGGTCGATCAGAGCCTGTCGCGCGTCGCCACGCAGGCCGCCCGCCTTCGAACGGGCTGCGTCGAGCTCGCGCGCGACGCGGTCGATCAACTCGTCGAACGGTGCCCCCAGCGTGCCGCGCACGCGCGCCGTCGTCAATCGCAGCACCACGCGCTCGAGGTGCGCTGGCAGCGACTGACGACTGGCGACTCTCGACTGATGACTGACGACGTCCGACTGGAGACTGACGGCTTCCGACTGTTGATTGACGACTGGCGACTGAAGACTGTCCGGTAACCCGACTGCCTTTCGCCATTCGTCGAAGACGTCGAGCACGTCAGCGTCGCAAAAATCGATCTTCACCGGCCGCCGCCGCGGTCCCTTCCGATAGTAGCGCTCGAAGTACCGGTCGATCCCGCGCAACGCGACCTTGAGGGGCACACCGCGCTCGGCCCACCCGGACACCACCTCGAACGATGGTCCGACGACCCGCACCAGATGCCCGTCGTTCTTTTGACAGAGATAGGTTTCGATCTGCCGGCAGTAATCTGAAATCTGCAATCTGAATTTGAACTCTGCAATCTGAAAGGTCAGAGCCCCTGCCGCTGCCAGATGAGCCGCAACCCGTGCAGCGTGAGATCTGGGTCCACGGCGACGAACATCGTTGTTTCCGGAACGATCAGCGGCGCGAGGCCGCCCGTGGCGACGCCCGTCGCGCGACCGCCGAGCTCGCGCGTCATGCGCGTCATCAACGCTTCGACCATCCCGAGATAGCCATAGAACAAGCCGGACTCGATCGCCTCGTACGTGGTCTGCCCGATGACGTTCGCCGGCTTGCGGACGTCGACGCGCGGAAGCCGCGCCGCGCGTTGAAACAACGCTTCGGCGGCAATCTGCGGCCCCGGACAAATCACGCCCCCCAGGTATTCGCCCGCCGCGCTGACCGCGTCGAATGTCGTGGCGGTCCCGAGATCGGCAACGATGAGCGGCAGCGGCTGCGTCCGTCCATACCGTTCGTACGCCGCAATGCTGTTGGCGATCCGGTCGGCGCCGACCTCCGCGGGATTCCGATACAGGATCGGCATGCCAGCGTTCGACACGGGGTCGACGATCAGGGCGTCGAGACCAAAGTAGCGCTTGGTCATCCCCTTGAGAATCGGCGTCAATGGTGGGACGACGGAGGCCATAACGATAGCCGTGATCGACTTCGGATCGATCGCGTCGTGCTCGAAGAGCCCGATCGCGATCAGGCCCACCTCATCGGCCGTCCGCTCGCGCAACGTCAGGAGACGCCAGCTGACGACGAGCCGCTCGCCGTCGAATACGCCGAGGACGATGTTGGTGTTGCCGACATCAATGGCTAACAGCATAAAGAACGTCAACACAGAGGACACGAAGGACACAAAGGAAAAACGACGCTCGACTCGGACAGTCACATTCGATGCGTACGAGGATCCTACATGGTCTGGCCTTAGTGTCCTTGGTGTCCTTGGTGTTTGATCGCTTTTACGACCATGTCACCTCCCCGGCCACGATGCGCTCGATCCGATCGCCGATGCGAACCAGCAGCGCACCGCGATCGTCAATACCGGCGGTGACGCCGGATTGCGGTCCGGTGGCCGACGCCCACGTGACGCGCGCTCCGGCAGCCGCGGGGGCACACCGGCGCCACGCGTCGAGGATAGCATCGAAGCGGCCGGCGAGCAGATCGTCGTACCGCGCGGCGAGCGACGCGAGCGTCTGCGCGAACACCAGCGCGCGATCCACCGCACGCCCAAGCTCGGTTTCGAGCGACGTCGCGCGCGCTGCCACGTCCGGCGGGTACGCCGTCTGCGCAATGTTGATTCCGTAGCCGACGATGACCGTGCTCAGGCGCGAGGGCGAGGCCTGCGAGCCGATGCCGACGCCTTCGGACAGAATGCCCGCGAGCTTGCGGCCGCCGACAAGCAGATCGTTCGGCCATTTGAGATCGGGCCGCAATCCCGTTGCCGCCTCGATCCCGTCAACGAGCGCGACACCTGCCATCAAGGTGACGAGCATCGTCGCGCGATCGGGATCGATCCGCGCGCCACCCGGCCCGAGAATCACCGACACGTACAATCCGCTGCCGGGCGGCGAGTGCCACACGTGCCCGCGCCGCCCGCGCCCGGCCGTCTGCTCCTCGGCAAACACGACCGCGCCCTCGACATCGCCGCCTTGTGTCGCCAGCGTTCCAGCGACGTCGTTCGTCGAGCCGATGGTTGGATAGAACAGGACCTGTGACGCAAGGCGCCCAAGGCGTACGCGACCGAGGGCCTCGGTCAAATCTAATGGCAGATTTGAGTCGCGCAGATGTTGGGACGTCAACGCTCCACCCCGGACATCAGGGAAGCCATTGAGGACACATCACGTCCCATACGTTTTGACCTTCGTGTCCTCCGTGGTAAAAGTCTTTCATCTGATCAGAGAAGCTCAATTTCAAAGCTGATGTCGATGGCCGGCGCTGAGTGCGTCAACGCGCCGACCGAGACGAACTCGGCGCCGGTGGCGGCGAGCTCGGGTATGCGATCGAGAGTGACGCCGCCGGAGATTTCGACCTTCGCGCGTCCGCGCGTCCGGCGAACCGCTTCGCGGATGGCGTCGGTGGCCATGTTGTCGACGAGCACGATGTCGGCGGCCGCGTCGAGCGCTTGATCGACTTCGTCGAGCGTCTGCGCCTCGACCTCGATCGTCACGCCGGGCCGCGCGGCGCGCGCCTGGCCGACCGCCCGGCGCACGCCGCCGGCGAGGCGGATGTGATTGTCCTTGATCAACACCGCATCGAAGAGGCCGGCGCGATGATTCGTCGCGCCGCCGGCGCGCACCGCATACTTCTCGAGCGCGCGGAGCGTCGGCGTGGTTTTTCGCGTGTCGAGGATCGTGATGCGGCCGCCCGCCGCGTCGACAAAGCGACGCGCCCGCGTGGCGATCCCCGAGAGTCGCTGCAAAAAGTTGAGCGCCGTTCGCTCGCCGATGAGGAGCGCCCGCGCCGTCCCGATGATCTCGGCGACCTCCTCCCCTGCGCGGCAGGCGTCGCCGTCGCTCTTGCGAATCGTGAACGAGGGGGGCGGCCCGTGATCGGACGCCTGACGGAATGTCTCGATGGCGACGTCCATGCCGGCGAGCACGCAGTCGGCCTTGATGAGCAACACACCGCGTGCGCGCGACTGGACGGGTACGGTCGCTTCGGTGGTGATGTCGCCGGACCCGAGATCTTCGGCCAGCGCACGGCGCACGAGATCGCGGTAGAGCGAGGGATTGAGGGTGTTCAAGCTCTCCACCACGGAGGACACGGAGGACACGGAGTCACGAACGTGGCTCAGACCTGCGGCGGCGGCGCGGTTTCGTAACCTTTCACGACAATTTGCCGCGGGTCGCCGACGATGGTTTCGAACGCCTGCACGCGCAGCGCCGCGCGCAGATCGGCTTCGACGATCGGCATCAGCGCCACGTCGCCGGCGGCCGCGTGCACCGTCACGGCGGTGATCGGCACTTTCAGCGGCTGCTTCGATTCCGACCGCTGCTTGCGTACGTCGAACAGCACGTCGATCGCCCACTGGTACGCGCGCTCGTCCGCGTGCCGAGGCGCTTCGTCTGCGTCCGGCAGCAGGGCATCGATCTCGGCCGGCGTCGGCCACGGCGCCTGATGAATCGACCCGTCCCGCCACCACGACCAGACTTCTTCGGTGACGAACGGCAGAAACGGCGCCAGGAGCCGCAGCATCACGGACAACGCGGCCGTGAGCGCGGCGTTGGCCGAGGCGGCGCCATCGGCTCCCTGGTCGCCGTAGCGGCGCCCTTTCACGAGCTCGAGGTAGTCGTCGCAGAAACGCCAGAAGAACGTTTCGGTGCGCTGCAGCACGCGCGCGTAGTCGTAGCCCTCGAAGGCCTCGGTCGCCTCGCGCACGAGTGCCGCGAGCCGACGCAACATCGCGCGATCGACCGCGGCGATGACAGCGGGATGGGACTCCCGTCCCCCTGAGACCCGTCCGCCTTCGGCCAGCGCGAACCGCGACGCGTTGAGCACCTTGATCGCGAGACGGCGCCCGACGCGCATCTGATTCGGATCGAACGCCGTGTCGGTGCCGGGGCGCCCGCTCGCCGCCCAATACCGCACGCCGTCTGCTCCATGTTCCTCGAGCAGCCCCATCGGCGTGACGACGTTGCCTTTGGACTTCGACATTTTCTTGCGGTCGGGATCGAGGACCCAGCCGGAAATGGCGGCGTGCGACCACGGAAGCGAGTCGTGCTCGAGGTGCGCGCGCAGAACCGAATCGAACAGCCAGGTGCGGATGATGTCGTGCGCCTGCGGGCGCAGGTCCATCGGAAACGTACGCGCGAACAGATCGAGATCGTCGGGCCAGCCGCAGATGATCTGCGGCGACAGCGACGAGGTCGCCCAGGTGTCCATGACGTCGGGGTCGCCGGCGAACCCACCCGGCACGCCGCGTTGATCGGGCGAGAAACCGTCGGGCACGTCCGTGGAGGGATCCACCGGCAGCCGATCCTCGCGTGCGCCGATCGGGCGATCGTATTGCCGCTGTCCCTGCGCATCGAGCCGATACCAGACCGGAAACGGCACGCCGAAAAAACGCTGGCGGCTGATGCACCAGTCGCCGTTCAGCCCGTTCACCCAATTCTCGTAGCGCGCCTGCATGTACGGCGGATGCCACTGCAGCTCGCGGCCGCGTGCGAGCAGGGCCTCGCGAAACTCGATCGTCCTGACGAACCATTGCCGGCTCGTGATGATCTCGAGCGGACGATCGCCTTTTTCGAAGAACTTCACCGCGTGCGTGATGGGCCGCGGATCTCCCACGAGATCGCCGGCCTCGCGCAGCTGCTCCACGATCTTCGCCCGCGCCTTCGCCGCCGACAGCCGCGCCAGCTCGGCGTAGTATCGCTGAGCGCGGACGGCGTCCACAGACTCCCAGCCGGGCGCGCCCCAGCTCACGTCGCGCAACGTGCCGTCGGGCGAAATCACCGCGCGGACGGGCAGGCCCAGCTCGCGCCACCACGTGACGTCGGTGATGTCGCCAAACGTGCAGATCATCGCGATGCCGCTGCCCTTCTCGGGATCGGCGAGCGCGTGCGCCCGGACGGGCACGCGCAAGCCGAACAGCGGCGTCACCACCTCTTTGCCGAAGAGCGGCTGATAGCGCGGATCGTCGGGATGCGCGACGAGCGCGACGCAGGCGGGAATCAATTCGGGGCGGGTGGTTTCGATTTCGACAAATGGTCGGGCAGAACTAAAGTCCTGCGCCACACCCCTCATCGCGGGGTCCTGCGCCACGGCAGTCATGCCGGCGTCTTGCGTCGCCTCAGGGGCCAGCGCGAACCTGATCTTGTGGTACGCGCCGGGCACCTCGCGGTCTTCGAGCTCGGCTTGCGCGACCGCCGTTTTGAAGTCGACGTCCCACAGCGTCGGCGCTTCGAGCTGATAGGCGAGGCCGCGATTGAGCAGGTGCAGGAACGCGAGCTGCGACACGCGCTGCGCGCGGGCGCTGATCGTCGCGTAGGTCATCGACCAGTCGACCGACAGGCCCAGGTATTTCCAGAGATGCTCGAAGACCTGTTCGTCCTCGACGGTCAGGCGCGCGCAGAGCTCGATGAAATTCGGACGGGACACCGACACCGGCTGCTTGCCCGGCTTGTCGGGCGGCACAAACGCCGGATCGTACGGCAGCGACGGATCGCACCGGACACCGTAGAAGTTCTGCACGCGCCGCTCGGTCGGGAGGCCGTTGTCGTCCCACCCCATCGGGTAGAAGACCGCCCGGCCGCGCATCCGCTGGAAACGGGCGATCACGTCGGTGTGCGTGTACGAAAAGACGTGCCCGACGTGCAGCGATCCGCTGACCGTCGGCGGCGGCGTGTCGATCGCAAACACGTCGGCGCGCGGACGCGTGCGGTCGAACCGGTACACACCGTTCTCTTCCCAGCGCGGCGTCCATTTGGCTTCGAGACCTTCGAGGGCGGGCTTTTCCGGCAACCGCAGGCGCGCGGGATCCAAGCGCATGAGCGGCGACGGCGACGAGGGAGGCATCAGAGGATCGTATTACGAAAGTTGGTTAATTGGTGAATTGGTAAATTTGTAAATTGGTAATTGGCGAGTTGCCAAGTTACCAACTTACCAATTCACCAACTCACCAACTCACCAACTCACCAACTCACCAACTATTTGATTGAGCCGTTTATCCGCTCGATCTCCTCACGGACCAGGCGTTCGGCGACAGCGGACACGACGTCGGTGACGATTTCGCGCACCACGCGGTCGGACAGTTGTCGAAGAACGCGCTGCGCGATCTCCTCGAGCGCGTCCTCCGTGAAGGCTGGCGCTGGCGCCACGGCCGGCCAGAGCGGCGCCGTGCCGGGCGCTTCGGCGTGCTGCTCGGCGGCGAGTAGCGCGGCAAACGCGTCGGCGAGCGACGGCAGCGCGCCGGCCGCCGGCGTTGGCGCGCGGTCGACGGACGCGGGTGGCTCCAGCTCTGGTGCGGACGCAGGAAGCGGTTCGGAGGCCGGCTCGGTCGACGCGGGCGGCGCCGTTGAGAGAACCGGGTCGGCTGGCGTTTTGACCTCAGGCTCTGTTGCGAGCGGTGCCGGCACCGGATACGTCGATGCCGCGGCGGCGCCGTTCAGCGCAACTTCAGCCTGTGGCTCGGTCGCCGCTATCTCGTCAGATCGATCGCGCTCGGCCATCGGCGATCCGTAAGACAGCGGCATGTCGGAATGACCCAGGACCGGCGGCGCCACGATGTCCCAGCGCGCCGGCGGCACGGCGGTGCCGATCGGGTTGACGGTACCGAGCCAATCGACATCATCTCGCACGGGGGCGGCGGACTCGGCTGGCGCGTGCGGGGACGGTGGCCAGGACGCGGATCCCTGCGCAGGCGATCCCAGGTTGGTCAGCGCCACGTCCAGCTGATCGAAATAACCGTTGAGATCGTTGGACGCTTTCGGCGATTCAGCGTCGACCGGCAGCGCCATTGGCGACCGCAGCCAGGAATCGATGGAAGAGACCGGTGCGGGGGCAATCTCCGGCGCTAGGACCGCGGCCGGGCGTGGTCCCTTCGCCAGCAATTCTTTGACGCGGCCGATGACCAGATGCGGCTCGAACGGCTTGGCCAGCACCCCCTCGCATCCGGCGGCCGTGGCCCGGGCCTGATCGACCGGCTCGAAGGCGCCCGTCAGCAGGACGACCGGAATGTGCGCCAGCCGAGGCGATTGCTTCACATACTGCGCCACCTCGTACCCGTTCTTTCCAGGCATGCCGATATCGGCGAGCACGATGTCCGGCGGCGAGGCCTCCATTCGGGCGATCGCCTGGTCGCCGTCGCCCACGGCGACGACCTCCACGTCTTCGTCGGCAAACGTCAGCTCGATGACGCGTTGAATGGTGAGGCTGTCATCGGCGAGGAGCAGAGTGTGTGGCACCTTGGTCTTATCGGGAGAAGCCGTCGACAGATGTAGGCCGGGTCGCCGGTCCAAAAGGACGCAGCCTACAGGGTCCCAGACTTCATGGGTCCTCAGACGCGAGCGCGAGCGTTCGTATTGATGAAGTCGATGATGTGCTGCATCGGCGTTCCCGGCAGGAAGATGCCTTTGACGCCGATTTCCCTCAGCTTCGGGATGTCCACGTCCGGGATGATTCCGCCGATCACCACGAGCACATCCTCGAGCCCCTTGGCCTTGAGGAGCTCCATCAATTTGGGGGCGATGTGATTGTGGGCGCCGGAGAGAATCGAGAGGCCGATGACGTCGGCATCCTCCTGCAGCGCCGCGGAGGCGATCATCTCGGGCGTCTGACGCAGTCCGGTATAGATGACTTCCATGCCCGCATCGCGCAGGGCGCGCGCGATCACTTTGGCGCCGCGGTCGTGCCCGTCCAGCCCCGGCTTCGCAATGACGACTCTCAGTTTGCGCATGTCCATCCGCAATCAAGCAATCTCAAAAAAATAGCACCCGCAATCTGCACTTCAGATGACGGGGACTTCTTCGTATTCGCCCCACACCTCGCGGAGCGCGTCGCACATCTCGCCGACGGTCGCGTACGCGCGCACGGCCTCGACAATCGGTCCCATGATGTTCGCCGACGTCCGCGCCACGCTGCGCATCCGGTCGAGCGCCCGCGCCACCGCCTCGTTGTCGCGCGTCTTCTTCAGCTGTTCCAGCTTGGCCAGCTGCGTGTCGCTGGCCGATTCGTCGATGTACAGAATCTCGAACGGCGGCTCGTTCTCCTGCACGAAGTCGTTCACGCCGACCATGATCTTCTCTTTGCGCTCGAACGCCTGCTGGAACCGGTAGGAGCTCTCCGCGATTTCCTTCTGGGGGAAGCCCCGCTCGATCGCCTCGACCATGCCGCCCATGTTGTCGATCTGCTGAAAGTACGCGAGGGCGCCGTCTTCCATGTCCTTCGTCAGCTTCTCGACGAAGTACGAGCCGCCGAGCGGATCGACGATGTTGGCGACGCCGCTCTCGTGCGCGATGATCTGCTGCGTGCGCAGAGCGAGCGTCGCCGCCTCGGCGGTCGGCAGCGCCAGCGCCTCGTCGAGCGAGTTGGTGTGCAGCGAATTGGTGCCGCCCAGCACCGCCGACAGCGCCTGCAGCGCCGTACGCACGACGTTGTTGTAGGGCTGCTGCGCCGTGAGCGAGACGCCGGCCGTCTGACTGTGGAACCGCAGCTTCCACGACCGCTCGCTCTTGGCCCCGAAGCGGTTGCGCATCGCCTCCGCCCAGATCTTGCGGGCGGCGCGGTACTTCGCAATTTCCTCGAAGAAATCGCTGTGTGCGTTGAAGAAGAATGAAATGCGCGGCACGAAGTCGTCGACGTCGAGCCCCGCGTCGACGCCCCATTGCACGTATTCGAGGCCGTCGCGCAACGTGAACGCCAGCTCCTGCAGCGCCGTCGCTCCAGCTTCGCGGATGTGGTATCCGCTCACCGAAATCGTGTTCCACTTCGGGACTTCCTTCGCGCAGAACGCGAAGATGTCCGTGATCAGCCGCATCGACGGACGCGGCGGGAAGATGTATTCCTTCTGGGCGATGAACTCTTTGAGGATGTCGTTCTGAATCGTGCCGGACAGCGTCTGCCAGTTCGCGCCCTGCTTCTCCGCCACCACGAGGTACATCGCGAAGATCATCGCTGCGGGCGAGTTGATCGTCATCGACGTCGTGATGTCGCCGACCGCAATGCCTTCGAACAGCGTCTCCATGTCGGCCAGCGACGTGATGTTCACGCCGCATTTGCCGACCTCGCCGAGCGACAGCTCGTGATCCGGATCGCGCCCCATCAGCGTGGGCAGGTCGAAGGCGACGCTGAGCCCCGTGCCGCCGGCCGCGAGCAGCGTCTTGTAGCGCTCGTTCGTGTCCTCCGGCGTCCCGAACCCCGCGAACTGCCGCATCGTCCACAACTTGCCGCGGTAGCCGGTGGGATGGATGCCGCGCGTGTACGGGAACTCGCCCGGATTGCGCGTCTCGATCCCCGCGACGTCCTCGGCGGTGTACAGCCGATCGATCGCGCGCCCCGAGATCGTGGTGAAGCTCTTTGCGCGCTCAGGGGATTTCTTCAGCGTCGGTTCGAGCGTCTCGCGCTCCCAGCGCTGCTTCTCCGTTTCGGCAACCGTTTTCATACTGACGATCATTATATCGAACCAGACGCCCGGCGAGCGCGGGCACCCGCGTCGATCGCGCGACGCTGGAATAACTTACGGCCGATTGCTTGACTACGCGAGCCGGGCCACGCTACGCTGGCCCGTTTTGACATAGGAGTGACATGGCGGCCACACACGGATCGGTTTTCGCGGCCATGCTCCAGGAATTCGACGGAGCGGCGCGCATCCTCAACCTCGAGCCAGGCATCTGGAAAATCCTCACCCATCCCAAACGCCAAATCACCGTGTCCTGCCCAGTCCAGATGGACAATGGCGAGATCGAGGTGTTCACCGGCTACCGCGTTCAGTACAACATCACGCTCGGACCGGCCAAGGGCGGCATCCGCTATCACCCGAACGTCTCGCTCGACGAGGTGACGGCGCTGGCCGCGTGGATGACGTGGAAGTGCGCCGTGGCCCACATTCCGTTCGGCGGCGGCAAGGGCGGCGTGATTTGCGATCCGACCAAAATGTCGCGGCGCGAGGTCGAGGCGCTCACGCGCCGCTACATCGCCGAGATCGTGGATGCGATCGGTCCTGAAAAGGACGTTCCGGCGCCCGACGTGAACACCGACGCTCAGGTGATGGCGTGGGTGATGGACACCTACTCCATGCACGTCGGTCATACGACGACGTCGGTCGTCACCGGCAAGCCGCTGGAGCTCGGCGGATCGCTCGGCCGTCGCGAGGCGACTGGACGCGGCGTGATGATCGTCACGCGCGAATCGGCAAAGCACGTCGGCTTCGACCTCAAAGGCGCGACGGTCGCCCTCCAGGGCTTTGGCAACGTCGGCTCGATCTCCGCCGAGCTGTTGGCGGAGGCCGGCGCGAAGATCGTGGCAGTGGTCGACTGGAAGGGGGGCGTCCACAACGCCAAAGGGCTCGACTTGCCCAAGCTGCTCGCCCACGTCGCGCAGCACAAGACGGTGGCCGGCTTCGCCGGCGGCGATCCGCTCACCAGCGAGGAACTGTTCAAGCTCGACGTCGACGTGCTCATTCCCGCCGCACTCGAAAATCAAATCACGATGGACAACGCGCCGGGCATCAGGGCAAAGATCGTCATTGAAGGCGCGAATGGCCCCACGACGCCGGATGCGAACAAGCACCTGCACGACCGCGGCATCTTCATCGTGCCGGACATTCTGGCGAACAGCGCCGGCGTCACCGCGTCGTACTTCGAGTGGGTACAGGACCGCTACGGCTACTTCTGGACCGAGAAGGAAGTGAACGAGCGGCTCGAGGCGAAAATCTGCGAAGCGTTCAGCGCAGTGGTACAGACGTCGTTGAAATACAAAGTCGACATGCGCACCGCCGCCTACATCGTGGCCATCGGCCGCGTCGCGACGGTCACACGCATGCGCGGAATGTACGCGTAAAAGGCGTAGTCGTCAGCTCGGTTAGTTATGTAGGGGCCGACCTGCGTGTCGGCCCGGTCCATTCGTCGTTGCGCGTTTGCCGTTCGGTGTCCCTTCGTTACCGTGAAGGAGTCCGTCCATGCCGCAGACGATCGATCCCCCGCACGCGCCCAATCCGTTTGCCATCGCGCAGCAGCAGTTCGACACCGCCGCTGACATTCTGAGGCTCGATTCACGCCTGCGGGCGGTGCTGCGCGTGCCGCTGCGCGAGCTCCACGTCTCGCTCCCCGTGCGCATGGACGACGGCGACGTGAAAGTGTTCAAGGGCTTTCGCGTGCAGTACAACGACGCGCGGGGGCCGTCGAAGGGCGGCATCCGATTTCACCCGGCCGAAACCATCGACACCGTGCGGGCGCTCGCGGCGTGGATGACCTGGAAGACCGCCGTCATGGATCTGCCCCTTGGCGGGGGCAAGGGCGGCATCATCTGCAACCCGAAGGTGCTCTCCGAGCGCGAGCTCGAGCGGCTCTCGCGCGCGTACATCGGCGCCATCGCCTGGATCATGGGGCCCGAGCGCGACATTCCGGCGCCCGATGTGTACACCACCCCGCAGATCATGGGGTGGATGATGGACGAATACAGCAAGCTCCGCGGCCACTCGACACCCGGCGCGATCACCGGCAAGCCGCTGTCGCTCTGGGGCTCTCTCGGCCGCGACGATGCGACGGCGCGAGGCGCGTGGTACACGATCCGTGAAGCGGCCAAGGTCATCGGCCTCGAACTCTCCAACGCGCGCGTCGCCATCCAAGGCTTCGGCAACGCCGGCACGTTCGCGGCGACACTCGGCCCCGAGCTGTTCGGCTGTCGCGTCGTGGCGGTGAGCGATTCGACGGGTGGCATCTACAACTCGAGCGGCTTCGATTATCGCGAGTTGCACGCGCACAAACAGCGCACCGGCTCGGTCGCAGGGTTCGCGGGGAGCGAGGCCATCAGCAACGGCGAGATTCTCGAGGCTGATGTGGATATTCTCATTCCCGCCGCGCTCGAAAGTCAGATCACGGCCGAGAACGCGTCGCACGTCAAGGCGCGCATCGTCGCGGAAGCGGCCAACGGCCCGACGACGCCGGAGGCGGATGTGGTGCTGCGGCGCCGCGGTGTATTCGTTATTCCGGATTTCCTCTGTAACGCCGGCGGCGTCACGGTGTCGTACTTCGAGTGGGTGCAGAATCAGCGCGGCATGCCCTGGGAGCTCGAAGACGTGCACCGCAGGCTCGATCGCAAGATGACACGCGCGTTCAGTGAAGTGCTCGAGGCGTCGCGCCAGCACGACGTCGACATGCGCACCGGCGCGTACTGCGTCGCGGTGGGCCGGGTGGCCGAAGCGACGCGCGCCCGCGGCTGGGCGTGAACAGTCGTCAGTCGCAAGTCTTCAGTCACCAGTCACAGTCGTCAGTCACAGTTGTCAGTCATGGTCGTCAATCGGTCGTCCGCAATTCCCACCGTTTGCGAGAACGTCCTTCTGTCCTTCGTGTCCTTGTGTTTTGATCAACTCGTCACCCGGAAGCCGATCTGATCCTTCGCCTGACCGGCGGGGCTGGTCGCCGTCAACTCGATCAGATATTCGCCGGCGGCAAGGCCCGCGAGGGGCAGATTGATCTGACTGCTGCCGCCCGGACGCGCGGGAGCCGTGACCGGCAGCGGCCTCATCGCCTGCCCGGTTCGACTCATCAGCGTCGCCGACAGCGTCGCTGGACCGTCGGGCGCGTAAGCCGGCACGCGAATGACCAGCCGCTCGGTCCGGCTGAACTCCCGCGACGCGACCGGCGCGGCGTCGGGATCGGCGTCCAGCGATCGCAGCTCGCGGGCGTTTCTCGCGCGCAGAATCTCCGGGGTACCAAGCACGACCAAGTCGCTTCGGTTCTGAAGATCGCGGACGACGATCGTGCGGACGTCCGAGTCGATCACCTGCTGCCCCATGTCCTCGATCGACATCCGGATCCGTACGCGGCCCGGCGACACGTTGAAGACCGCGCGCGTCTGCACGCGCTCGCCCGTCTCAAAGGTGCCGGGTCCGGCCGGCAGCACGGCGCCCTCGAACACCGGCTTGCCGTCGGCGCCGAGTGCCGTCAACGTCAGGCGGGCGGCCACGTGGCGCGTCCGGTCGCCCGGAATGCGCGGCGCCGGCTCCCACACGAACGTCACCCGCGTCCTGCCATCGTCGCCGCGAGCGAGACCGAACCACGGCCGGATGAGCGGGCTTTTGTGTGGAGCAGGCTCGAGCGGCACGACGGGCTTCGGCGCATTTGCGCGGGCGAGCACATCAGCCTTGACCAAATCGTCCGGCGACAGCGCCCAATACCCCTGACGGGTGCGGACGATGGCGCCACGTCGTTTGACGTGGAGCTGCACCTGGTGGAACCGGTTGTCGATCTTCCCCGGCGATCGATAGGAAATCAGGTAGTACGCACTGGCATCGCCGGTCACACGGCGCAGCCCGGCGCCAAGATCGCTCCCGCTCGCGAGCGCCAGTCCATCGGTGTTCACCGCGGCCGCGCGCAGCACGTCCGACGCGGCGTCCGGCTCCTCCACCGTCTCGCGCGGATCGACAGAGTACACGGACACATTCGATCGGTTCGCTGACTGCACCACGCGATCGAGCGTCGGCAGATCCAAGCCGCGCCGCCGCATCGTCGGGCCGAGGCCCTCGCTGACGATGATCAAACTCTTGCGCGCGTCGCGCGAGGCCCATCCGAGATGGATGGCGAGCGCGTTCAACGCCGACACGGTCACCTGCATCCGCATCTGCTCCATGGCGGCCGGAGTGCTCGCCATGAAGTCGCGTTCGTAGGTGTTTTTCGGCGTGTAATCGCCCCGGCGTCCTTCAAACGCCTCGAGCGTCTTGTGCGCCGCGTCGCGATCGTACGTCAGACGGATCGCAAACAAGGAGTCGAGTGGCTTCATCACGACCAGCAGATCGTGCGGCCCGATGTCGTCGTCGATGAATCGGGTGAGCGCTTCGCGCGCGCGGTCGGCGGCGGCGCCGGGCGTGACGTGATACTCGTCGAGATAGATCGCAAACAGCCGCACGCCGCGGCGCGACGCCTCGCGCTGCTCTTCGAGGTCCGAGGCAATCGTGACAGGCTCGGCGCCATCGGAGACGCGGCCGTCCGCGCGCACGAATCGCACGGCGTCGATCGTCTGCGGCACGCCGTCCTCTCGCAGATCGAAGTCCGACGGCTTCAACGTCTCGATCGCGCGTCCACGAGCGTCGACGACGAAGGCGTCGACGCGGACCATGGTGTCTGGAGCCGAAATCGGAGGTGCGGCTGGCTGCAGCGATGCGGCCATCGCGAGGGCCACACAGAGCGCGCGCATGGGGTCAGCCGGTGACGCGGAAGCCGACGAGCTCTTTGGCGTCTCCGCCGTCGCCGGTCGCCTTGATCTCGATCAGATACTCGCCCGGCGCGAGCGCGGCGAGCGGAAGCTCGATCTGCGCCGGAGCTTGCGCGGTCGCCGCCACGGCGACCGGCACATCGGCCATCGTCTTCCCATCGCGGTTGAGCAGTTGTGCGGTGACCGCCGGTACGCCCGAGGGGCCGTACGCCGGGACGCGAATCAGCAGGCGATCGGTGCGGCTGAAGTCGCGTGCCGTCTGCGGCACCGCATCGGCGTCAGCCTTGAGCTGCTGGAAATCGCGCGCGGTCCTCGCGCGAAAAACCGCGGGTGTGCCGAGCGAGATCTGCGGCGACGTCAGATCGGGCACCGTGATCTCCCGCACTTCAGAATCGAGCACCTGCGAGGCGTCGCCTTCAACGGCCACTCGAAGCTCCATCTTGCCGGGCGGCACTTCAAACGTCACGCGCGACGGCCCGCGGGCCGCCTGGCCCGCCGAACCGCGGGCGCTCCCCTCTGCGGCCGCGCCGGGCGACCCGCCGGTTCCGCTCGCCTGCGGCGGCGACGCGGCGGCCATCGCCACGTCAGGCACGCGCCCGCGATAATAGGGCACGCCATCCGCCCCGGCGGCCATCAGCGAGACGCGCGCCGGCGCCTCGGTGGCGCGCGCACTCTGGCCGGGCGTTTTTGGCGCCGGCTCCCACACGAACGTCACCTTCGTCTTGCCGTTCTCTCCGCGCGTCGTGCCAATCCAGGTGCGGACCACACGCGCGCGCGCCGGCTGACTCACGGACGCAAGCGCATCAGACACTGCCTTGGGCGGCCCGGGCTTCGGCGGCGCCAGCGCCCGCGCCGTCTCCTCGGCATTCAGCGCCCAGTAGCCCTTTCGCGCGCGAACCTGCACGCCGGGACGCTTCACCCGCACCTTGATCTCGTGAAACTTGCCGTCCGATTTTGTCTGCGTCGAGTTGTAGCCGAGCAGGTAGTAGGCACTGGTGTCGCGCACGATCTGCTTCATGCCGGTCGCCAGATCGTTGCGGTTCACGATCGCGCGGCCGTCGGTCTGCTCGGACAGCAGCCGCAGCGTGTCCATCGTCGAATTCAGATACTGCTGGTCGGTTTGTATGTTGACGCCTTCGTTGATGTCGAACTCGAAGCCGGGCAGGCCGCGGGGGTCGACCGCGTAGATCGCCACGTTGTTCCGGTTGGCGGCGTCGTAGATCTGCCGCAGGTCCGTCTGCAGATCGAGGCCGGAGGTCCACGCGGCGCGATCCTCGTTCGGATCGTTGAGGCCGGCCATCGGATTGCCGGACTGAGGATTGCCCGAGCCTGGCATCGTCGAGTCCGCGCTGCGCAGCTGCGGCGGGAGCAGGCCGGTGAATCCTTCGCTGACCAGAATCAGCGCCTTACGCCCTTCCTTGAGCGAGCCCATGTGTGTGATGAGCCCGCGGATCGCCGTCATCGACACCTGGTTCCGGATCTGCTCGACCGTCTCGGCCGGATAATGCGCGTACTGCTCCTCGTACTCGTTGCGCGGCGTGTAGTCGTACTTGCGGCCGACGAACTGGTCGATGCCCTTCATGATCGCCGCGTGATTGCGCGTCATGCGAATCGACGAGATCGTTTCGAGCGGATACATGAGGCCGACCATGTCGGTTGGCCCCAGCTGCGTCTCGATGAAGCTCTCGATCGGCTTCCGCACTGACATGCTCGCGCCGCGACGGACGTGATAGTCGTCGAGAAAGATCGCGAAGAGCCGCACATCGTCGCGCGCCGCTTCGGCCTCTTCGTCGTAGTCGGTGCGAATCTGCTTCGGCGGCTCCTTGATCGCTTCGGCCGTGCCGCCGTCCAGCTTCACGAGCTTGAACGTCTCGACCTTCTGGGGTTTGCCGTCTTCGACGACCTCGAAATCGCCCGGCTGCAGATCGCCGACCGGATTGCCGCTCTTGTCCGTGATGATGACGTCCACGCGGACGAAGTTGATGCCCGCCTTGAACACCGGCTGTTGCTGGTCGGGAGGCGGTGGAGCGGGAGGTTGGGTCTGCGGAGCGGGTTGCGTCTGCTGTCCGCCGGCCGAGACGTCGCCGCTCGCGGCGATGACAGTGAGCAGCACGAGCGCAGCGCCGGCAATGGTCCGAAACGAACTGGCCATACCCTATCTTAAGACTTAACCAGGGGCCCCGCGGTCGCGATTGAGGATGGTAACATTCTCGAGTTGTAAGCGCGGGCCGCTGGTGCGGCCCATGGAGCGACATTGTGACGACGCAGCAGCACATGGAATCGATGAACTCGGCCTTGACCACCCTCTCCGAGGATGAGCGCCTGTTTCGAGACAGCGTCTACGAGTTCGCCGATCGGGAAATCCGCCCACTCGTCCGCGAAATGGATGAGCACGCCAAGGTCGACAAGGCGCTGATCGCGAAGCTGTTCGATCTCGGCGTCATGGGCATCGAGGTTCCGGACAGTTATGGCGGCGGCGGCGCCAGCTTTTTTCACTCGGTCCTGGCGGTCGAGGCGCTCTCGCGCGTCGACCCGTCGATCGGCGTATTGGTCGACGTGCAGAACACGCTCGTGATCAACGCGCTCATTCGCTGGGGCAACGACGACATCAAGCGGCGGTATCTGCCGAAGATGGCCGCGAGCACCATCGGCGCCTACGGGTTGTCAGAGGCGGGCTCGGGCAGCGATGCATTTGCGCTGACGACGCGCGCCGTCGAACGCGGCGACGAGTGGGCGATCACCGGCCGCAAGCTCTGGATCACCAACGGCAACGAGGCGGACCTCTTCATCGTCTTCGCCACCATCAATCCGGAGGCCGGCTACCGCGGCATCACGGCATTTCTCGTCGAGCGCGGATTTGCCGGCTTCACCGTCGGCAAGAAGGAAGACAAGCTCGGCATCCGGGCGAGCAGCACGTGCGAGCTGCTCTTCGACGAGTGCCGCGTGCCCAAGGCCAACGTGCTCGACGAGGTGGGCAAAGGCTACAAGGTCGCGATTGAAACGCTCAACGAAGGACGCATCGGCATCGGCGCCCAGATGATCGGTCTGGCGCAGGGCGCGCTGGATCATGCGATCGGCTACACGAAGGAGCGCAAGCAGTTCGGAAAGGCCATCGCAGAGTTCCAGGCCGTGCAGCATCAGCTCGCGCGCGCGGCCACCGACGTCGAGGCGTCGCGGCTGCTCGTCTACAACGCGGCGCGGCTGCGCGACGCGAGGCGGCCCTTCCTCACCGAAGCGGCGATGTGCAAAGTGTTCTCGTCGGAAGTCGCCGAGCGCGTGGCGTCACTCGCGGTGAATCTGTTCGGCGGCAACGGCTTCGTCAAGGAGTATCCGGTCGAGAAGCTCTATCGCGACGCCAAGATCGGCCAGATCTACGAGGGTACCACGAACTTGCAGCTGCAGACGATCGCGAAGAACATCCTCGGGTGACTCTGCCAATTGGTAAGTTGGTGAGTTGGTGAGTTGGTGAATTGAGGAGCTGGTGCGTTGATGGACTACCTGGTCGACATCGTCCGCACATTCAAGAACTACAAGGCACTTGGCGAGGGTGCGTTGGCGCAGGTGGCCGATGCGGATCTGCATGTGCTCATCGATCCCGACGCCAACAGCCTCGCCATCATCGTCAAGCACGTCGCCGGCAACCTGCGATCGCGATTTGCCGATTTCCTCACCGCGGACGGTGAGAAACCGGACCGCGATCGGGACGGCGAATTCGAGATGCCCGATCGAGCCTCACGCGAACAGATCCAGGCCACGTGGAACGAGGGATGGCGCGTGGCGCTCGCATCCATCGAAGCGCTGACGCCGGCGGATCTGGATCGCACCGTGCACATCCGCCGCGAGCCGTTCCTCGTGTCAGAGGCACTGAATCGCTCAGTGACCCACACGGCCTATCACGTCGGCCAGATTGTGTTCCTCGCGAAACACCTGGCGGGATCCAACTGGAAGTCACTGAGCATTCCCAAGAACCAGTCGCGCAATTATTCGCAGGGCACCTTCAAGCAAGGCATCGTTCCGTCGAAGGCCACCTAACGAAGGCGTCGGCGAGGTGGCTATTGCCCGCGATCCGTGCGCGCCAGCAGCGTCGCCTCCAGCGCTGGCAGCTGGGCGAGATCCTTCACACGGTTGATCGCGCGCTTGCTGGCGATGATGCGCTCGAGCGGCAGAATGCGCAGCGACACGCCTTCGACGTCGCGCGTCAGCGAGCGCTCGTATTCGACAGCGAACGCGTCGAGGCCATGGGCCGTCAGCACCACATCGATGCGATCCAGTCCCGCGCCGCCAAATGCCGGTGGCTGCAGGCCGAAGCCAGAAATCCAGAACCCTCCCGCATCCTCCGCAGCTTGTCGAATACTCTCGCCTTCCGTGTGGTCGATCCACACGTGCAAGTCCTGGGTCGCGACGGGCGCACCCTCGAGGAGGGCCGCGCCCATTCCCAACAGAATGTACCGGATGCCGCGCCGATTGAACGCGCGAAAGAGCTCGCGTTCAGCGGGCGTAAGTGCGAAGGCGTCCACGGGAAAGGCCACGGCGGAGGCGCTCGGCCGGATCGAGCTCGAGGCAGCGAAGCGCATGGTAGACGTCGCTGGGATCGACGCCGGGGTGCAGGCTGGCGATGTGGTGAGCGCGCTGCCATCGCGTCTCTGACTGAATGGCCAGTTCGCGCTCGGACTCGGTCAGATCGCGGACCGCGTCCCGATTTCCGCCGTCAATCACGTCGGTTACGTGACTAGTATGCCACGCCGGACACACCACATTGGAATTGGTCAGTTGGTGAACAGGCGACTTCGATGGACAAGCTGGCCCGGACACGCGGCCGCGCCGCTCGGTCCTTCGTTTTCCGGCCGCAGAGGGAAGCCCGGAGGAGCTGGGCTGATCAAGCGCGGCTCTTACGCGCTCGGACGTCGACGCCTGACCGCTTGACGCGCACCTTGATCGAATGACGGCCGGGCGTGGACGTTGGCGGTTCGTAGCCGAGAAGATAGTAATGTCCTGACTCCTGCCAAATCTCATCGACTGACCGCTCGAAGAAGTTGGAATTCACAATTGCGCGACCACCCGTCTCGCTGGCTAATCCGATCGCCCCATCATAGGTTTGCAGGTTGGAAGGCAGGCTGGGATCGGAGGCTGTCAGTCCATGCGGATCAATGACATCCACGCTGACGTTGGAATGCGACGCCGCGCGAATCGCCGCGGACGCCGGGCTCCCTGCAACCGGAACATCGAAACGCCTGGCGTCGCCGATGCAGACGATGGTCTTGCGACGATGCTGCACTTGCGACAGTTGTTTCGAAAGGCTGGCGATCAGACCTAACGCATGAGACCCCGATTGGGCGTTGGTACCGAGGCCGCTTGGCGCAGGCATGCGCGCCTCGCATTCCGGACAGATATTCCCCAAACCGCCAACTCGACGCAACCCAGGTGTGTAAGGCTTGAAAGCCTCGATCTGTCTCGAGACCTCTTCCTTGTGCGTCGTCGTCTTGTGGTGACTGCCGTTCAATGACAAGACTGCGACGACGTCATTGCCCGACATGCGATCCGCAAACAGGTGTGCGATCTGCTTGATCCGATACGTGAGGTCCGGAAGGACGTCATCGAGCAACAGGATAATGAAGCGACCCTCGGCAGGACGGGTGGCGAGGTCCGAATCAACGCTTGCGAACACGGACACCACCGCCTGCTTTCCATCCTCTTCGACTTCGAAGTCTTCGACTGTCAGGCCGGTAACGGGACGGCGGTCGGCGCCCGTCACGATTGCAGCCACCTCGATCAGGTCCGTACGGGATTTGAACTGCGGGACGGTCTGCGCGCTGAGCGTGACAACCGCTAGAAGAGGGAGCCCAAGCAACACCAGGCGATGAGGTCCTCCCGTGAGCACAGTCACGACCCGCAACAATAACCCAAATCCACGAATATCGTGCCGCGAGGAAGGTCGGGCCGGCGCCGGACTCGAAAATCGACGGCTGCTTTACGCCGGGAGGTTCTCGAAAATCGCGGACAGGTCGACCGACAGGCCGGGCAACAGCGAGCTCGTGAGTGTTGCTTCTGTTCCCAACGCGTAGTGTGCGGCCCGCTCGAACGGCGCTTCCGCATTCGATCGTCGATACGTCTTCACGGCTTTCAGTCTGGGATCGACCAACCAATACTCGAGCACGTCGAAGCGCTCGTAGAGGCGGCGCTTGGCGCCTTCGTCCGTGCGTCGCGTTGCGGGCGAGAGGACTTCGATCGCCAGATCCGGAGACCCAGCGACGTTCTTGTACGTGATGACTTGTCGTCGCGCGTTCGACACGAACAGCAGATCCGGTTCGACGACGTCGAATTGCGAGAAGACGACGTCGAGCGGCGCGAGGAAGATCTGACCAACGGGGTGCGTGGCCAAATAGCTCCGAATGACGAAGTACAGATTTCCCACCACGACCTGATGGGGCGTCGCTGGTGAGGGGGTCACGTACAGCGTCCCGTCGATGATCTCGCGCCGCTTCCCGTCATCGGGGAACGCTCGAAGATCGGCGTAGGTGTACTTCGCAGACTCGCTCAGCGCGATCATTTTTCGTTCCCCTCCGCGCACGCCCCGATTCTAGCATCGTCGCCCGCGGATGACGATGCAGGAGGCGATCCAGTTGCAGCAGCGCGAATCGCCCAGCACATTCACGTGCAGTGCACGAATGTACGCAGGACCAACGTACCACCGCGAATTGCGCTGTTAACGTTATTTGAGAGTTGGAGAGTTGGGAGTGTCGCCGCTATGCGAGCACTCGAGCGGCGATGATCATCCGCTGCGCTTCCGACGTGCCCTGATAAATCTCCGTCGCACGCACGTCGCGGAACAGACGCTCGACCAGCGAGCCGCGGCGATAGCCGGCTGACGCCAGAATCTGCATCGCCTTGTCGGCCGCGCGGTGCGCCGCCTCGGAGGCGGCCAGCTTCGCCATCGACGATTCGAGCGCGATGTCGTCCTGCTGATCCTTTGCCGCCGCCGCCTTCCACGTGAGCAGACGCGCCGCGTCGAGCTCGGTGGCCATATCGGAGAGCATGAACTGCACGGCCTGATAGTTCGCGATCGGCTGGCCGAACTGCTCGCGCTGCTTCGCATGAGCGATCGCGGCCGCGATCGCTGCTTCGCCGATGCCGAGCGCCTGCGCCGCAATCGCGACACGGCCGCCCTGGAGCGCCCACATCGCGAGACGAAAGCCCTGGTCGATCGCGCCGAGCACCTGCTCGTCGCCGACGGTCACGTCGAAGTCCAGATCCATGCAGCCGAGGCCGCGGACGCCGAGCGACTCAGCGCGCGCCGTGCGCGTGATGCCGGGCGCGTCCATCGGCACCAGAAACGCCGTGACGCCCTGACCGCGCAGCCCCGGCCGCGTGCAGGCAAAGACGATGGCGACCGACGCGGCATCGGCATTGGCCACCCACACCTTGCGTCCGGTCAGGCGGTAACGGTCGCCGGTCTTCACCGCTTTCGTCTGCTGATTGGCCGCGTCCGTGCCGGCGTCCGGCTCGGACAGCGCGAACGCGCCAATCGCGTCGCCTGCAGTCAGCTTGCGCAGCCACTGCTCTTTTTGGGACGCCCGCCCGGCATGCGCGATCAGCTCGGCCACCAGCGAATTGGTGACCGACAGCGCGACGCCCACGGTGGCGCTCGCTTTCGAGATCGCCTCGATGGCGAGCGTGTAGCTGACGTAGTCGCGCCCCGCGCCGCCCCACGCCGCCGGCACCGCCACGCCGAACAACCCTTGCCCGGCGGCGGCGCGCATCACGTCGAGCGGATACGCGCCCGTGTCGTCGATCGCCGCGGCGCGCGGCGCCACGACGTCGCGCGCGAACTGTTCGACTGATTGCTTGAAGGTGGACTGCTCGGAGGAGAGTTCGAGAATCATGATCGGATCAACACAGAGGACACCAAGGGCACAAACGTAAGACTAATACGTTTCGACCCTTTGTGTCCTTTGTGTTTACGCGCCGTCGGCGGCCAACCGTTCGAAGATCGGCCGCAGCTTCTTCGCCGTCGTCGGCAGATCCTCGGGCAGCACCCGTACGTCGCCGATGACCGTCATGAAATTGGTGTCGCCGCTCCAGCGCGGGACGAGGTGCACGTGCAGATGATCGACCACGCCAGCCCCGGCGGATCGGCCAAGGTTGATCCCGATGTTGATGCCCTGCGGATTGTAGGCTTCGGTCAGCGCCATCTCCGCCACACGAGTGAAGCGCATCACTTCCGCCTGCTCCTCCGGCGTCATCGACGCCAGGTTGGGGACGTGCCGATCGGGCACAACCATCAGGTGGCCGCTGTTGTACGGATAGAGATTCAGCAGGACGTGGGACCAGCGGCCGCGGATGAGGATCAGATCCTCGCGGGCCAGATCCTGTTCAGAGGGCGCGTGGCAGAAGATGCAGGCGTTGTTGTCACCGCTCGCGCTCGTCACGTACGCGAGCCTCCATGGAGACCAGAGGTGTTCCAAATCCCGAGCTAGACAGCCAGAGCGTTCGGGGGAGCCGGCGCCTCGCCGGACGGAGTCTCGACTGGCGCCGCTTCCCGGTTGATCAGCTCTTTCAGCTCTTTCCCGGGCTTGAAGTACGGCACCTTCTTCGGCGGCACGTCCACCTTGTCGCCGGTCTTCGGATTGCGGCCCTTGCGCGGCTCGCGTTTGCGGAGGCGGAAGCTGCCGAATCCGCGCAGCTCGATCTTTTCACCGCGGTGCAGCGCGTCGATGATGCTCTTGAAGACCGTGTCGACGATGACTTCGGAGTGTTTCTTCGTGAGATCCGATACGCGCGAGACCTCCTCGACAAGCTCCGCCTTGGTCATGCTGCCATTGGTCATCCCTGACTCCTGCCGTGATTCGAGTTTCAGGAATGGGGGATTCGCCGGCTGACGAATCCCCCGTTTCCCATGTCCCGAATCCCGTCACCTGTTTCTGAAGTGATCGCCAAGCGTCGCCGTGCCGTCGCCCGCGCTCTCCTGATACGTCTCCCAATCGGCGCGGAATTCGTCCGATTTGAGGGCCCGGATCGAGAGGCCGATCTTCCGTTCGGCCGGCGCGAGCTTGATGATCTTCATCGGATACGTCGAATCGACCGCAAGCTCGATCTTGCCGTCCTTGCCCGCGTGCTGCGAATCGTCGAACTCCGACACGTGAATCAGCCCTTCGATCCCTTCGTCGAGCTCGACGAAGGCGCCGAAGTTCGTCATGCGCACGACCTTGCCTTCGATCGTGTCGCCGACATGATGCCGCGTGAAGAAGTCATCCCAGATGTCGGTCGCCAGCTGCTTCAGCCCGAGCGACAGCCGCTGGTTCTCGGCGTCGATGTTGAGCACCATCGCCTCGACGACGTCGCCCTTCTTCAGCACTTCGGACGGATGCTTGACGCGCTTGCTCCACGACATGTCCGAGATGTGGATCAGGCCGTCGATTTCCTCTTCGACTTCGACGAACGCGCCGAACTCGGTGAGGTTGCGCACCTTGCCCTGGATCTTCGAGCCGACCGGATACTTGTCGGCCAGGTCGTGCCACGGGTTGGTTTCGACCTGCTTGAGGCCGAGCGAAATGCGCCGCGCGGTCGGATCCACGCCGAGCACCATCGCGTCGACCGTGTCGCCCACGTTGAGGATCTTCGACGGGTGCTTGACGCGCTTGCTCCACGACATCTCGCTGACGTGAATCAGCCCTTCGACGCCCGCTTCGAGCTCCACGAACGCGCCGTAGTCGGTGAGGCTCACCACCTTGCCGGCCATGCGCGCGCCGACCGGATAGCGGTCCATCACGTTCGCCCACGGATCGGTGATGAGCTGCTTGTGCCCGAGCGACACGCGCTCGGTCGCCGGATCGTACTTGAGCACGATCACGTCGATCTCGTCGTTTACCTTGAACAGCTCCGACGGGTGCCCGACGCGGCCCCACGACATGTCCGTGATGTGCAGCAGGCCGTCAATGCCGCCCAGATCGATGAACGCGCCGTAGTCGGTGATGTTCTTGACGACGCCCTTGAGCACCTTGCCCTCGGCCAGCGTCTCGAGCGTGTGCTTTTTCTTCTCCGCGTTCTCTTCCTCGAGCAGGGCCTTGCGCGACAGCACGATGTTGCCGCGTTTCTTGTTCACCTTGATCACGCGCATGCGGAGCTCCTGGCCGCGCAGCGCGTCGAGGTTGCGAACCGGACGGACGTCGATCTGCGAACCGGGCAGGAACGCACGCACGCCGATGTCCACGGCGAGGCCGCCCTTGATGCGTTCGATCACGCGGCCGATGACGACCTTGCGCTCGGCATAGGCCTTCTCGACCTCGTCCCAGATCTTCATCTTCTCGGCTTTTTCCCGCGAGAGGACGACGTAGCCTTCGCGGTCTTCGGTCCGCTCGAGCAGCACGTCGACGATGTCGCCGGCTTGCACCGTGACCTCGCCGTTCTCGTCGAGGAATTCCGCGACTTGGATGATGCCTTCGGATTTGTACCCGACGTCGACGATCACTTCGGACGCGGTGACCTTGAGAACCGTCCCCTTGACGACCTCACCTTCCGCGATGTTCCGGAAGCTGCTATCGTAAGAATCGAGCAGCCGTGCGTACTCGTCTGGATCCATCTGCTCGTCGTCTTCGCGTGGAAGGGCTTTCAACCCTTTGTCGCGATCGCCGCGGGATTCGCGGTCGATGGTCGCGGCGCCAGCTCCGCGCGCCGAACCGGGGGTGTTCTCATCTTCTACGTTCGCCATGCCTTGCGCGTCCTCCTGTATCGATCGATTGCCGGCTTGGGGTTGCGGGCGCCGGCCCCCCGCTGATTTCGGGGATCAGGGGAAACGTGAAACGGGCCGTCACGGCCCGTCGAACGTGTCCCGGTTGCGTTTCGCTGATTTCCGATAAGCAACAGAGCGTACGACACTTATCGTCAAACTGTCAAGGTTCCGAAAGGACGAGAGCTGATGGCCAGAAGAGCCAAGGGCAAGCCCGCGCGACGCCCCCGCGTCACCAAATCGGCCGGATCCCGGACGCCAACACGCCGTTCGGTTAAACGCCCGAGTAAGAACGCCCGACCAAAACGTAAGGCCGCTGGCGCGCGAAAAAGCGGCGGGAAAACGAAGGCCAAGGCAGCGAGCGTGAAAAAGGCTCAGCTCAAGCACCCGGCGGCAAAAAAAGCGGCGGTCCGGAGTGCCGCGCCCCGCCGAGCGCCCAGACCTCGGGCCCCCAGGCCGGCCGACAACACCAGCGCCCACGCGAAGTCGCCTCGCCTGGACCGCGTACGGCGCACGCTGGAAGAAACCGTGCAGACGCCCCCTTCGTCACTCGACATGAACCGCCGCGGATCGGCGGCGCGCACCGGCCGCGCAGAAATCGCAGAGCGCTTCGACGAGCACCGCGGCATGACCAGCGCCATTACCGGAGGCGACGCAGACGTGGATGTCGACAGCGCGTACTTCACAGGCGACGAAGCGCCGGGCGGCGACAATCCAGCGCCAGACGAAGAGGTTGTCGACGACATCGGCAAGGCGCTCGGCGTTCAGTACCGAGGACAACGAGGAGCTGAAGGCCAGCGACAAGATCATCGAGCGCGACAAACACCGGTGGGAAATGGATCCCGCTTCGTCAGAAGACTATAAGGACAGGAAGTAGGATCGGGGGATCAGAGCCAGGGATCAGGGATCAGGGCTCGGCGATCAGGCCCTGATCCCTTTTCAAGTTCACCACCAGCATCACCTCCCGCACGACTGCGTCGACGTCTTTTCCGGTCGTGTCGACCACGACCGCATCGGGCGCGGCGTACAGCGGAGACGCCTGACGCGTGCGGTCGAGCTCGTCCCGCTGTGTCAGCAGCGACGCGACGTCGGCGACGGCCGTCGGACCGCCGGAATGCGCCGGATCGACAGCGCGCCGCCGTGCGCGCTCCTCTGGCGATGCATCGAGGTACACCTTGACGTCCGCATGCGGAAAGACCACCGTGCCGATGTCGCGGCCTTCCATGACAATCGCGCCGCCGGCGCCGAGTTGACGCTGGCGCTCGACGAGCACAGCGCGCACGCGCGGGAGCCGCGCGACGGACGCCGCCGCGCGATCGATCGCCGGCGTGCGGATCGCGCGCGTGATGTCCTGATCGTCGAGCACGACCTGCGTGGCGGTGATCTCGACCCGTGACGTGCGCGCCAACGCCGCCACGCCCTCCTCATCGTCGAGCGCCACGCCGTCGCGCAGCGCCTTCCAGCCGACCGCGCGATACATCGCGCCGCTGTCGACGTGACGGTAACCGAGCTGGTTGGCGACGGCGCGCGCGACCGTACCTTTGCCCGCGCCGGACGGTCCGTCAATGGCGATGGTGAGCTGACGCATGCCGGGATTTGGGATTAGGGATTGGGGATTGGATTCTCCGATTCCAAGTCGCAAATCCCGAATCCCAAACCGCGAATCCCGTGGGCGAAGTGTAACATGCACTCCGTGCGCGGTCGCCGCTTCGTCGCTCTCCTGGCGCTCGTCGTGCTGCTGGTTGCTGCCGCGCGCGGCGCGCGTCCGCTGGTCCACGGCCTCTCCTTCGTGATTCGCGCGGCCAGCCCGGACGGCGCGATCCGCCGCGTCGCCGAGCTCGACGCGCAACAGACCAGCGAGCGCGCACTGGCGCTCACGACGCCACGTGGACCGCTGCACGGGCGTCTCTACGAGCCGGTGCGCGGCGCGCGACGGACAATCCTGCTGACATCCGGGCTGCATCCGGCAGGCATCAACGAACAGCGGCTCGTGGCGCTCGCCCGCCAGCTGACGGCGAGCGGCGTCGCGGTGTTCACGCCGGATATCCCGGAGTTGACGACGTTCACGATCACGCCGGCGATCACCGATGCAATCGAAGCGGCGGCGATCGGCATGGCCGACTACGCCAACAGCCGGGCCGATCGGCGCATCGGCCTGATCGGCATCAGCTTCAGCGGCGGCTTGTCGATCGTGGCAGCCGGGCGTGCGCCGTTGCGCGATCGCGTCGCGTACGTGCTCGCAATCGGCGGCCACGACGATCTGCCGCGCGTGCTCCAGTATCTGTGCACGGGAATCGAGCCCTCACCGGTCCGTCTCAAGCCGGACGCGACGAATGAGGTCAGAACGATCAGGTCACAATCGGGAGAGATTGACGTCGCCCCCGCGAAGATCGTGCGTCTGCCACACGCCGCCGATGGCATTTCCAGTCGTGTCGGCCTTCAGCCGGACCCGACCACCCGCGATCGCAAGCCGCACGATTACGGTGTCGCCGTGATTCTTCTCGGCGTCGCGAACCGGGCGGTGCCGCCGGCACAGGCCGATGCGCTGCGCGCGGCCGTGCGGCGTTTTCTCTGGGCGTCGCATCTGGATCGGGTGGACAAGGCGCTGGCGGACCGCGAGTTCGCCGCGCTGCGCGACCTGGCTGCGCGGCTGCCCGAGCCGTCGGCGACGCTGCTGCGGTATCTCAACGATCGCGACGTGCTCCACCTCGGTGAACGGCTGCTCCCCTACATCGAGTTCTATGGCCGCGATCCCGCGCTGTCGCCCTCCATGTCGCCGAAGCCGACGGCGCCGGTCTTTCTGCTGCACGGCATCGACGACAATGTCATCCCGGTGGAGGAGTCCGAATATCTCGCGGATGATTTGCGCGGCCACGCGCCGACTCGGCTGCTCATGACCGGCCTCATCTCACACGCCCAGGCCGATCAGCCGGTGCACGCCGGCGACATCATGAGGCTCGCGTCGTTCTGGGGCGATCTGCTCGCGCGGTAGCCGCGTTTTCATCACGATAGACGCGAAGAGAATTTGGCCACAGAGACACAGAGTCACGGAGAAATACTCTCGCCGTTGGACGCATCGTCACCGAACGCTGAAGCGCCGTGTCGATTCGACGGACGTCGCGACGCGACGCGCGCTGGCGGAGTCGGGCCGGATCACGAACCCTTCCCGATCTGACGGTTCGCGATCCGACCCGATCCGCCGGCGCTAGCCGGCCTGCGGTGCAGGCCGGCCGTCGAATCGCTGCGGGCGCCTCTGTGGCTCGGCGCCTCTGTGGCAATGATAGTGGCCTCCGTGAACTTCGTGTTCCCCGTGCCTTCGTGATAAGAAGACAGGGACGTGGAGCGGTTACAGAAGATTCTGTCGCGTGCGGGGATGGCCTCGCGGCGCGCGGCCGAGCAGCTGATGCTCGAAGGCCGCGTGAGCGTCAATGGCGCGACGATTCGCGAGCTCGGAACCAAAGCCGACGCGGCGCACGACGACATCCGCGTCGACGGCCGCCGCGTCAAAGCGGCGGAAGCGACCCGCTACCTCCTGCTCAACAAGCCGCGCGGGTATGTGACGACGAGGTCGGACCCCGAGCAGCGCCCGACGGTCCTCGACCTGCTGCGCGGCGTCCGCGAATACGTGTATCCCGTGGGACGACTCGACTTCGACTCCGAAGGGCTGCTGATTCTGACCAACGACGGCGAGCTGGCGGCGCGGCTGACGCACCCGAGCCACGGCGTCCCACGTGTCTACGAGGCGCGCGTACTCGGCGTCCCGGACCGGCACGATCTCGATCGTCTGCACCGCGGCATTCCCATCGAAGGCCGCCGTACCGAGCCGGCGGAAATCGAGCTGCTCGGCGAAAAAGGTGGGCACGCCGCCCTGCGCGTGACGATTCGCGAAGGCCGGAACCGACAGGTGCGCAAGATGTGCGAGTCGATCGGCCACCCCGTGACGCAGCTGCGGCGCGTCGCGATCGGACCGATTCGTGATGCGAAGTTGAAGCTCGGGTCGTGGCGGGAGCTGACAGCGGACGAAGTGGCGCGACTGCGAAAGGCGGCGGCGAAGACGACGATACCGCGAGCTGAAACGGCTGCGCCGGGCTATCACAAAGGACACAAAGGACACGAAGGAAAAACGCGTTAGGTTTTCAGAGCTCCGTACCAACGATGTGCCTGAAATCTACAAGTCTTACCTTTGTGTCCTTGGTGTCCTTTGTGTCGAACGTTTTGTTCAATGCACCGATCCGCTCGACCCCTCATCGGGTGGCTCTTCGTCGGGCTCCTCGAGAGGCAGCAGCTCGTCGCTTGGCGCCTGCTCGACGAGAATCGGCGCCTCGAAGCCGAGCGCCTCCGCCATGTCTTCCACTTTCGGCAGATCGGTCAGATCATTCAAGCCGAACCTGATCAGAAACTCTTTCGTCGTCGCGTACATGAACGGACGTCCGACGACCTGCTTGCGTCCCACGATTTTGACGAGATGACGCTCGAGCAGCGTGTTGATGACGCCGGACGTGTTGACGCCGCGGATCTCCGTGATTTCGAGCGCCGTGACAGGCTGTCGATAGGCGATGACGGCAAGCGTCTCGAGGGCTTGCACGGACAGCTTCTGCGATGTCCGCTCGTGAAAGAGGCGGCGCACCCATTCGTGCAGATCGGGCCGCGTGACGATCTGATACCCGCCAGCCACTTCGACGAGTTGGAGGCCGCCGGGACGCTCGTAGTCCTGCTTCAATTCGACGAGGGCCGCCTGCACGTCTTCCTTCGGCTCGGCGTCGAGCAGCTTGTAGAGCGCTTTCGGTGTCAACGGGTCGGGCGACGCAAAGATCAATGCCTCGAGGATCGCTTTCAGCTCGGCCGCCGGCCGCCGCGCCATCTGCTCGAGGTCTTCATCCCCGACCTGTCCCTCCGCCCCTTCGGGCGCTAGTGGACTCTCCTGGCGCTCCTGCCCTTCCTGCCGCTTTTCATCGTCATCGTTCTCAGCCACGGTGTGCCTCCGGGTCGCCAATCGGATGCGGCGCATCGGCGGGACGCGCGCGCTTGTAGACGCGAATCGGCCCGAAGCTGCCGGCCTGGAAGACCCTGACCAACTTCAATCGAATCATTTCGAGCAGCGCGAGGAAGGTGAGGATGAGCCCGCTGCGATCGTCCACGTCGGCAAACAACTCGTCGAAGCCGCACGCATCGGTCTCGGACAGGCGCTCGAGCAGCTGTTCGATCCGGACTTCGACCGGCACTTCCTCGGCGGGCAGATACACCTTCGGCCGGTGCTTCGCCCGCTCGACGATCGCCTGAAACGCGGTCATCAGGCTGAACAGATCGACCTCGATCTCGGGCTCGAGCTCCTCGCCGGCGATGTCCGCGACGCGCTCGTCGGGACGCTGCCACTGCGCCGAGCGGAGCTGCTCGCGTTCGTGCAGCAGTTCGGCCGCCGCCTTGAATTTCTGGTGCTCGATCAGCCGGCGCACCAGAGCGTCGCGCGGATCTTCCTCGCCTTCGACGCCCGCCGCCGTCTCCGGCCGCGGCAGCAGCATCTTGGACTTGATATGAATCAGCGTCGCCGCCATGACAATGAACTCGCCGGCGACGTCGAGATCGAGCTCCTGCATGAGCGCGATCGCGTCGAGATACTGCGCTGTGATCAGCGCGATCGGGATGTCCTGAATGCTCACCTCACTCTTCTTGATGAGATGCAGCAACAGGTCGAGCGGCCCCTCGAAGTTCTCGAGCTTGATCGGGAAGGCGTCAGAGGCGGACTCGAACTGAGTATCTTTTTCCATCAACGTGCTTGGCCGAAGCCTGACTCGACACAAAGGACACAAAGGACACGAAGGGAACACTTGAAAACCATCAGCGCAGGCTCTATCGGTACACGATCTGCAGCGCGTCCCTCACGCGGCCCATCGTCTCCTGGGCGATGACGCGGGCGCGCTTCGAGCCTTCGAACAGGATCTCTTTCAGCTGCTCCGGTTTCGCGAGCACGGCGGCGCGGCGCTCGCGAATCGGATCGAGGAAGACGTTCAGCGCGTTGGCGAGCTTCGTTTTCACTTCGACGTCGCCGACCTTCCCCGCCCGGTAGCGCGTCTTCAGGTCGTCGACCTCGCCCGTGTTCGGATTGAACGCATCGTGGTACACGAACACCGGGTTGCCTTCGACGGTGCCCGGGATATCGGCGCGCACGCGCTTCGGGTCCGTGTACATCTTCATCACTTTCTTCTTCACATCGTCGGCGGTGTCGGCGAGGTGAATCGTGTTGCCGAGGCTCTTGCTCATCTTCTTGTCGCCGTCGAGCCCGGGCAGGCGGCCGAACGTCGTGAGCAGCGGCTGCGGCTCGACCAGAATCTCGCGGCCCGCGCCGAACACGTTGTTGAAGCGGCGAACCACTTCGCGCGCCAGCTCGAGGTGGGCGACCTGATCTTCGCCGACCGGGACGAGGCGGCCGTCGTAGATCGCCACGTCGGCGGTCTGCAGCAGCGGATAGCCCAGGAATCCAATCGACGACAGATCTTTGTCCTTCAGATTTTCCTGCTGCTCTTTGTATGTCGGCACGCGCTCGAGCCATGGCACCGGGACCACCATGGACAACAGCAGAAATAACTCGGCGTGTTCGGGCACGAGCGATTGCACGAAGAACGTGCTCTTCTCGGGATCGAGGCCGGCGCCGATCCAGTCGGCCACGTTCTCGTACGCGTATGACGTGATCTGGCTCGTGTCGGCGAAGTCGCTCGTCAGCGCGTGCCAGTCGGCGACGAAATAGAAGCAGTCATACTTCGCCTGCAGCGGCACCCAGTTGCCGAGCGCGCCGACCAGATGACCGAGGTGCAGGCGGCCGGTCGGCCGCATGCCGGAAACGACGCGGGCTTTCGTCACTGAAGCCAAGACAGCAGGAGCCGGTACGGCGGAACCACGACGTAATCGAAGCCGCGGGTGAGGATCAGCGCGTACAGCAGGATGAATCCGTACGGCCGTACGAAGGCGTCGAACCGGTGCGCGGCAGCCCGCGGCAGCAACCCGCTCAGCACGTTCCCCCCGTCGAGCGGCGGAATCGGAATCATGTTGAACACGGCGAGCAGCACGTTGAGGCGCATCGCGCTGGAGAGCAGCACGGCGAGCGGCGCCGACACATTCGGTTGGCCGAGCATGACGGGCGACACGGGCATCGTGCGCAGCGTGATCGCGGCCGCGATCGCAATCGCGAGGTTCGATCCGGGTCCGGCGGCGGCCACCAGCATGTAGTCGCGGCGATGATGGCGCAGCTGACGGACGTTGACGGGTACCGGCTTCGCCCACCCCAGCAGCGGGAATCCGCTGATCATCGCGATCAGCGGAAACACGATGGTGCCGATCGGATCGGCGTGGACGAGGGGATTGAACGAGACGCGTCCAAGCAGGCGCGCCGTCGGGTCGCCCAGGCGGTCCGCCGTCCAGGCATGCGCCATCTCGTGAACGGTCAGCGAGAACAGCAGCACGACGAACGCGATGAAGATGTGCGCGAAGTCGATGTCCAGCAAGGAGTAAAAGGTTACGGCCGACTGGCGAAAAACGCAAGAACGGCATCAGCCACTTTCGCGCCCGCGACGGCGGCCAGTTCCTCGCGCGTCGCGCGTCGCACGCCGGCCAGGCTCCCGAAGGTGGTCAGCAGGGTGCGGCGCCGACGCGGTCCGATGCCGGGCACGTGGTCGAGCTCGGATCGCAGATCACGCATCGTGCGCGCCTTCCGGTGAAACGTCACCGCAAAGCGATGCGCTTCGTCGCGGATGCGTTGAATCAGCAGCAGCGCCGGATCGCTTGCGGCGAGCGCAATCGGATTCTCGTGGTCGCGCGTGAAGAGAAGCTCTTCCTTTTTCGCAATGCCGACGGCGATCAGATTCGCGAGCCCGAGCGCCTCGAGTGCGGCATACGCGGCGGAGAGTTGCCCTTTGCCACCGTCGATCAGAATCAGGTCGGGAAAAGGTCCGCCCTGCTCGAGCACCTTGCGGTACCGTCGCTGCACGACTTCGTGCATGGCTGCAAAATCGTTGGACTGACGGGATTCGGGATTGGGGATTTGGGATTCGACCGCCGAACGGCGAGTGCCGACGAGCGAATCCCGATTCGAATCCCGATTCGAATCCCGACTCGAATCCCGACTCGAATCCCGACTCGAATCCCGAATCCCAAATCCCGAATCCCATCTGATGCGGTACTTCCGATACTCCCCGCGTCGCATGCGGCCATCCTCGCAGACGACCAGCGAGGCCACCGTTTCGCTGCCTTGAATGGTGGAGATGTCGAAGCACTCGATTCGCCGCGGCAATGCGGGCAGCGCCAGGACGGCCTGAAGCGTCTCCAGCGCATCGTGTTGCGCGGCCGCCGCCTGATTGAAGCGCGTCTGATACGCGAGCGCCGCATTGCGGCACGCCAGATCGACCATCCCGCGCTTGTCGCCCCGCTGCGGCACGACGATGCGTACGCGCCGCCCGATGCGCTCCGAGAGCCAGACTTCGAGCGCTTCGCGTTCGTTCGGCTCCGAAGGCACATGGATCTCCGACGGCGCCGTGCGGAATTCGTAGAACTGTTGGAGCCCGGCTTCGAGCACCTCCGCCTCGCCCGCGCCGGCGATCGGCTCGTCGGTCCCGAGCTCGACGCGCTCCACCACGCGTCCGCCGCGCACCTGAAACACCTGCATCACCGCACCGGCCGGGCCCAGCTTCACGCCGAACACATCCCGATGCCCCAGCTCCGTCGTCGCCATCTTCTGTTGGCGGTCGTGCAGCGTCTGCACGGTGCGCATCGCGTCGCGCAGCTGCGCGGCCTCCTCGAATCGCTCGCCGTCGGACGCATCGCGCATGCGCTCCTGCAGCGTCCGCATGAGCTCGTCGTTCTTCCCTTCCAGAAACAACTGGGTTGTCTTGACGGCGCGCGCGTAGTCGCCGGCCGAGCAGATGGTGTCGACGCACGGCGCACTGCAGCGCTTGATGTCGTACTCGAGGCACGGCCGGCCGCGCTTGCCCGTGATGACCTCATTGCAGGATCGGATGCCGAACAGCCGGTGCGTGAGCGACATGGTCTTGCGCGCGAAGTGCGCCGGCATGAACGGCCCGGCGTAGTAGCTGCCGTCGCGCTCGACGCGGCGCGCCACGAGCACGCGCGGAAACGCTTCGTTGGTGGTCAACTGCAGGAACGGATAATTCTTGTCGTCCCGAAGCATGATGTTGTACTTCGGCGACCGCTGTTTGATGAGATTGTTCTCGAGCGCGAGGGCCTCGACCACCGAATCGGTCACGATCACCTCGAGGCGGACGACCTCATCAAGCAGCGCGTCGGTCTTGGCGTCCGCGCCGTAGGCGCCGAGGTAATTGCGGACGCGATCGCGCAGCGCCCGCGCCTTGCCAACGTAAATCGTGTCGCCCGCCACGTTGAAGTACAGATACACTCCCGGCTGCTCGGGCAGGCGGGCGATCTGATCCTTGAGTTCGTGGATGGGCATACAGTACTATGGCGCGTCTTTAATCGGTGTTTGAACCCTCCATTATACGTAACTCAGTTGCACACGAATACCCAGATTCCGCACTCGCGGATGACCTTCACCGGCGCGATTGGCGCCGCCTGCATGTTCCCGCTTCGCGCCATCATCGACGCGTGCGTCGCGATGCGCGTGCACCCGAACACGCTGACGCTCATCGGGGTGATTATCAACATCGGCGCGGCGTGGGCGCTCGGCTTCGGTCGCTTCGTGCTGGCCGGCGTCATCATGATCGTCGCCAATATCTTCGATTTCATCGATGGGAAGGTCGCCCACCGCCTGCAGCTGCAGTCGGAGTTCGGGGCGTTCTGGGACTCGACGCTCGATCGCTTCTCGGATCTCGCGCTGCTGACCGGGCTGATTTTCCTTTATGCGAAGCTGGGCCGCACCGATTACGTCCTGGTCGCCGCGCTCACGCTGATCTTCTCCATCATGACGAGCTATGCTCGCGCCCGCGCCGAATCGCTCGTTGCCAAGTGCAAAGTGGGCTTCATGGAGCGTCCCGAGCGGATCGTGCTGTTCATGATCGGCGCCTTCACCAACCGCATGGCCGGCGTGCTGTGGGTCATTCTGACGCTGTCGATTCTGGCCGTGGCGAACCGGATCTACTACACGTTCCTCGCGCTGAATCAGCTGCCGATGCCCTCGAGGGAGGGCGCCAAGGGCGTGTTCAATCGGGCATTCTTCTGGACCGATGAGCGGGCCACGCTGCCGTACGACCTCTGGGTTATCGCGATTCTCGCGTTCGTTTGGCTCGTCCCGCCCGGCTGGCTCGGCGATCCGATGGCGCACGATCAAGGGCTGCTTGCCTGGGTCGTGAAATGTTGTGGTCGCTATTGATGCAACTGTGAACCGGGGTGAGCGGCTTTTCGGACGGCGCCGTCTCGATCGGCCACACCGCGCAGCAGTGCTCGCAGCCGATGTAGACGGCGCTCTCGGTGCGATACACGGCAGAAATCAAGCCACTGCCACACAAATGGCAGCTTGCTGATCGAATTCGGAGGCGGAGCACTGCCCTGCGCCACGCATAATCAATTCCTCTAGCATCTACACCTCAGCCGCAGGTCCGCCCTTCCTGTCAGGCGCGCTTGCGCTTGGCCGCCGTGGCCCGCCCGACGCCCGCCTTCGCCGCCTTCTTCTTGCCGGCGCTGACGGCGTCAAGGCTCTTCTTCAAGGCGTCCATCAGATTCACCACGCGCGCAGGCGCCTCGACGGCCGGCGCAACGACCTCTTCGCCCGCGATCTTCGCGTCGATGATGCGCTGCAGCCCTTCGCGATATTCGTCCCGGTAATCCGACAGGTTCAGCGGGGCGTCGAACGTCTCGATCACCTGCTTGGCGAGCTTGATCTCCTCCGGCTTCACCGACGCGGCGACGCCGTTGAGCTCCTCCACCGTGTCGATGCTGCGGATCTCCGCCGCGTGATGCAGCGTGTACATCACGATCCCGCGCTCGTGCGGCTTGACCGCCACCAGGTATTCGCGGCCGTACAACGCGAGCTTGCCGATGCCGACCTTGCCTTTCATGCCGTCGCGCATCACGGCGAAGGCGTCCGACGCGACTTTCCCGTCCGGCGCCAGGTAGTACGTGCGATCGACATACATCGGATCGATCGAGGAGTCGTCGGCAAACTGCACGAGATCGATGACGCGCGTCGACTCCGGCCGCACCTTGTCGAAGTCTTCGTCGGACAGGACCACGTAGCGTCCCTTTTCGAACTCGTGGCCTTTGACGATCTCCGCGTTCGGCACTTCGCGCTCGCAGTGCGGGCACCAGCGTTTCTGCTGGATGCGCGTCTGACACTCGCCGTGCAGCTGGTTGAAGGAGATCGACCCGCCCGACTCCGTCGCCGGGAAGACCTTGATCGGGATGTTCACCAGGCTGATCTTCAGAAAGCCTTTCCACGTCGCTCGTGCTGCCATAACGTCCTCTTATCGGCCGAATGATACGCTTCCTGGAGGCTTGGAACGGCGCCGGTCTGACTACATGGCTTGCTCCGCGAAACATCGTCCCGCCCAGCGCGCATGCGCAGAATTGTGTAGCGCACGGCCGACTGAGACTGACTGCCGACTGAGACCGATGACTGCCGACCGAGACTGGTGACTGACGACTGGCCGACTGAAGACTGTCAGGCTTCATCCCGCTCGTCGTGCTCGCCGAGATCGAGACCGGTGCCGCTGAAATGGATCGTGTGCTCGCCGATCTTGTCGCGCAGCACCCGCCGCGCCGCGCCGTATCGATCGCCTGGCACCGTGAGACGCCGGGCCAGATTGCGCAGCCGCGAGATCAGGATGAGCGTGGCCTCGTGCTCCCCTTCCCGCCACGTGATGCCGCCGACTTCGTTGTACGGAATGAAATCGGTGTCGGCCCAGATTCCGCCCTCGTAGAATCCGCGCCCGATCCGGCGGCTCAGCGGCAGCAGGTACGCGTAATACACGAACATCATCGTCTCACCAAACGCCTGCTGGCGGATGAAGACGATTTTGTAGAACACGAGGACGCCGAGCGTGACGCCGATCGCGAGCGACAACCCGTAATACGGCGGCTTCGGCGCGGTCCAGATGAGCAGCGCGCCGCGCTGCCGCCGCCGGTAACGCACGTACTCGAGCACCAGGCGGGCGTCGGCGATCAGGTAGCCGACCCCGAGCAGCAGCAGAACCCCGGTGAGGATCGGCTGCGGGCGCATTTAGTAGACCGTATCCGCGGAAACCATTTAGACCTTCTCGACGGCCGCGAGCTGCGGATCGAAACAGTGCCGGCAGCGCGCTTCGTACAACCCCGTCGCACCCACCAGGACGCGGTCGCTGCTGGCCACGAGGCGCTGCGTATGATTCGCCGGATCGCCGCAGACGACGCAGATCGCGAGGGTCTTGGTGATGTATTCCGCGATGGCGAGCAGCTGCGGCATCGGCTCGAAGGGCCGGCCCAGATAATCCTGGTCGAGTCCGGCCACGATCACCCGCTTGCCGCGGTCCGCGAGCGTGTTGCACGCCGCCGGCAGGTTCGGATCGAAAAACTGCCCTTCGTCGATCCCGACGACTTCGGTCGCGTCGAGGACCTCGCGAATCATCTCATCCGAGCTCTTGACGTTCTGCGACGCGATCCGCATGTCGCTGTGCGACACGATGTGATCTTCGCTGTAGCGGTTGTCGATGAGGGGCTTGAAGATCTGGACCTTCTGGCGGGCGATCTGGGCGCGGCGCAGCCGGCGGATCAGCTCTTCGCTCTTGCCGCTGAACATGCTGCCGGTGATGACTTCGATCCAGCCGTGGTGGCGAAGGCGGGGATTGGCGAGTTGGTGGGTCGGCGAGTTGGTGAGTTCCATACGCTGCTCCTACATCACCAAAATCACCAACTCACCAATTCACCAACTTACCAACTGTCGCAATCACACTCGCGACTGGTACTCACCCGTTTCCGTGTTGATCCGGATCTTGTCGCCTTCGTTGACGAACGCCGGCACCGTCACCACGAAGCCGGTTTCGAGCGTTGCCGGCTTCACCTGGGCGCTGGCGGTCGCGCCCTTGATGCCGGGCACCGTTTCCTTCACGACCAGGTCCACCGTCGGCGGCAGCTCGATGCCGACCGGCTCCTCGTCGTAGAACTCGACGCGGATGATCGACTCGGCGATCAGGTAATTCTTCGAGTCGCCGAGCGCTTCGCTCGAAATCTGCACCTGCTCGTACGTCGACGTATCCATGAAGTAGTAATGGTCGCCGTCGTTGTACATGTACTGCATTTCGCGCTCGTCCAGCACCGCGCGCTCGATGTCCTCTTCCGCCCGGAACTTCTCGTCGGCCAGGGCCATGGTGCGGATGTTGCGCAGCCGCGCCTGGATGTGCGCGCGCTTGTTGCCGGGCGTGAGGTGATGGAGATCGAGAATGCGGAAGAGCCCGTTGCCGAGCTTGATGAGCATTCCCTTGCGGAGCCGTGTCGCTTGGATAGATGACGCCATAAGTTGACTGTATATCCTTGCAACGATAGCACATGCCGCCGTGCTCGCCCAAACATGCTACGATGCCGGACGTGGCCTTTACGCGGTGGGATCCGCTCCGGGATCTACTGGCGCTGCACGAGCAGATGGGGCAACTGGTCGGCACTGACGCACCCGGCTGGACGCCCCCGGTCGATCTGTACGAAACGGCCACGGCCTTCGTTCTCACCGCTGAACTCTCAGGCCTCTCGCGCGATCAGATCGACATTCACGCGGAAGAGCATCGCATCACGATTCGCGGCGCGCGCGCGGCGGGGCCCTGCGGCGCCGAAGTGTCGTGCGAGCAGTTCCACCGCGTCGAGCGCGGGCACGGGCGTTTCTCGCGCGCGTTCGCGCTTCCCGAGGCGATCGACGTCGAGGCTGTCTCGGCGGAACTGAAGGACGGGCTCCTCACGGTGACCATCCCGAAGGCCGCCGGCCGCGCGGCGCGGCGCATCGACGTGACGTAACGCAGTCCATCTGCCATCTCAACGCTCATGCTTCGAAGACTGTTGCTGTCGTGTGTGCTCGTGATCGCGGGCTTTGCCGCCGGCCTCGTGCTGACCGGCCGTATGCGCACGGCGTCGGACTCGCGTGCGGACACCGTTGCTGCGACGCCGCCGGCCGCGCCAGCGCTCGAGCAGCCCGCGCGTCCCGGCGCGGCGGTCGCGACTCTCGGCGGTCCCGATTTCACCCGCATCGCCGGTCAGGCGGTCAAGGGCGTCGCGAACATTTCGTCGCTCCAGGTCGTGCACACCGCCAGCTCGCCGCTCGCCAACGATCCGTTCTTCCGCTACTTCTTCGGCGACGACGATGCCTTTACGCGCGATCGGCGATCGCTGAGCCTTGGCTCCGGCGTGGTGATTTCCGCAGACGGCTACGTAATCACCAACAATCACGTCGTCGGCGAGAACATGCGGGAGATTACCGTCGCGCTCCCCAACAAGAAGGAGATCAAGGGGAAGGTGATCGGGACCGATCCGGCGACCGACATTGCGCTGCTGAAGATCAACGTCAGCGGGTTGCCGGTCGTGCCGTGGGGCGACTCGGGACAGCTCAAAGTCGGCGAATGGGTGCTGGCGATCGGCAGTCCATTTCAGTTGAATCAGACGGTGACGGCGGGCATCGTCAGCGCGACCGGCCGACAGAACGTCGGCTTCGCCGACTACGAAGATTTCATCCAGACCGACGCGGCGATCAACCCCGGCAACTCAGGCGGCGCGCTGATCAACTCGCGCGGCGAGCTGGTCGGCATCAACACCGGGATCTTCAGCCAGAGCGGCGGGTATCAGGGCATCGGCTTCGCGGTCCCCAGCAGCCTCGCGCGGCACGTCGTCGACGAGCTGATGAAGTATGGCGAGGTGCAGCGCGGATCGGTTGACTTCCGCGTCGACAGGCTCACGCCGGATCTCGCGGATGAAGTCGGCGTCGCCTCGACGCAAGGTGCGCTGGTGACGCGGATGCTCCGGAATTCCCCGTCGTACGAAGCCGGCCTCCGGCCCGGCGATGTCATCGTCGCCTACAACGGCGAGCGGATCGACGATGTGTCGCACCTCAATCGCCTCGTGGCGGATGCAAAGATCGGCTCGACCGCCACGCTGAAAGTGATCCGCGGCGGCCGGACGCTCGAGATGAAGATCCCGATCGTGTCGACCAAGACGTCCCGCCCGCGGCGATAGCCGGTAGCGCGAAGGCGTTAGCCGAACGAAACACTCTTTCGTGGCGCAGGACTTCAGTTCTGCCGGTCAGAGATCGGCGGGACGATATCTCGCTTCGCGCGGAGTTGTCGCGCGAAAGCACCAACCGAGCGAATTGTTCTCTCGTAGCGCAGGACTTGAGTCCTGCCCGGGTCGGCGCGTCGGGACAATGTGTCCCTTTCGCAAGCCGTCATCGTCTGGTGGCGAGCCAGCGCCCGCCGTCTATTCCTTGAGAGCCTCGACAGGATCCAGACCTGCGGCGCGACGAGCCGGCACCCAGCAGGCCAAAAGGCCGCTGATGATTACAACGAGCGCTGCGATCGCGTGGAAGGACGCGTCGCTCGCGCTGGTCGCATAGAGCAGGTGCTTGACGACTCGCGTCACGCCGACCGCCAGACAGGAGCCCAGGACGACTCCTAGAATGACCACTGTCATCCCTTCGGCGACGACTTCGGCCAGAACACGACCAGGCTCGGCGCCGAGGGCCATCCGAATGCCGATCTCCTTCCGTCGACGGGAGACGGCGAAGGCCAGCGCCCCATAAAGCCCGATCACACTCAGCAGAAGCGTGAGGCCGCCCGCATACCCGACGCACATGGCGCTCATGCGAAGCGGCCTGAAGATGCCCGCCATCTGGAGGGGCAGCGTAATCGTTTCTGCGATTGGAACGTCTGGATCCACTTGATGCACTTCGTGCCTCAACGTGGGCAGCACCGCCGTCGGGTCGCCCTTCACTCGTACGCATAAACGCGCGTCCACCTGTGCGCCATTCTGCCAATACGGTGTGTAGACATAAGGGCGGAGTGCCTCCGCGCGACTCTGTAACGGCATATCTTTGATTACGCCAACCACAATGCGAGGACGATCGTTCACGACCACGGTTGAACCGATCACGTCACCGTTCGGCCACAGGCGGTGCGCGAGGGTTTCACTGACGATCGCGACAGCTTGTGATTCAATCGAATCACGATCGTTGAAATCCCGACCGACGAGCATTGGAGTGCGGAGCGTTTCGAAGTAGCGTGGCGCGATTTCCCCGTAGCCAACCTCAAGAGACGTTTGGTTGCCGACGGCCTCCGTCCAGCTAGCGAGGGACACGGTGCTTTTGCCGCCAAGCACGATTGCGCCCGTACCAATGAGGCTGACTGATTCCACATCAGGCATGGCCGCCAGGCGGCGGATGACAGCCCGCTGAAATTGCTGCGCCTTCGCCGATGGGTATCGAATCAACCCTGGGCGGAGACGCAAAAGCGCCACGTGCGATGACTCGAAATTTGCTCCGTTCACGACGGTTCGCGCGCTGGCTGATAGCAACATCGCCACCACAACGAGTGTGACGGCGATCGCCGCCTGGGCTCCAACGAGCCAGCGTGCGAGCCGAGAGCGCGAGCTCACACTTGATGACTCGCGTTTCAGGCTCTCGGCGGCACCCGTACGAATAGCTTTGAGTGCCGGCAGCAGACCGAACAGTACACCCGCGAGGATGGACACCGCCAAAGCAACAAAGACAACGGATGGTTCGAGGCGGAAGTTGAAGTAGAGGGGGTGTCCTTCGGAGTCAACCGAATAAAACATCGAGTTCAGCAGGCCCGTCATTCCCAATGACAGCAGGACACCGAAGACGCCGCCGATGACAGCCACCAGCACTGCCTCGGTGAGCAGCTGACGCACGAGCCGACTGTTCGAAGCGCCAAGTGAAGTCCGGATGGCGAACTCGCGCGCTCTCGCACTGCCGCGGGCGATGAGCAGTCCCGCGAGATTCGCACAGCCCACAACCAGCAAGACGCCGGCGACGATCGACAGCAACTGCACGAACCGCACTTCAGAATCGTCGTGGTGAATGACTCTGGGGAAGAACACGGCGACGCCGCTGTTGTCGCCGTCGCTGGCTCGAGCCCACCTCGGCGGCATCAGCGTCGTCATTTCCGCCATCGTTTCTTCCAAGCGATGCCCGTCGGCTAAACGCCCGATCATGTCAAGGATCGTGCAGTTCTCTGAGAGCGAGTCGCGACAGAATCGATAGCCTACCCGCAACATCATGGTTGGAATGTAGATCTGGCTCGGGCTATTGCTCACGCCCGGAAACGTCGAAGGAGCCACCCCGATGATCGTGAACGGCACTCCGTTGATCCCGAGCGTTGCGCCGAGCGCGTCCGGCGATGAACTGAACCAATCGCGCCACAGATCGTGACCGAGCACGGCCACGTGGTCCCGATCCGGCACGCGGTCTTCCTCGGGGCCGAAGAAGCGGCCGAGCGCAGGTTTGACGCCGAGCACCGGAAAGAAGTTGGCGGATACGACGGCACCGTTGATCTCCCGTGCCTCGCCTCGGACGGCGAGAAAGAGCGGGGCCGTTGAATAGTGAGCGGCCAATCCCTTCAGTGTGTGATTCTGATCGCGAAAACGCGCGTAATCCGGATATGAGACGGAGCCGAGCGCGGTTCCATGGCGGCGAGTCGCCGACACTGCGATGACCGCTTCTGGGTGCTCCACCGGCAGTCGCTGGAAGAAATACGTGTGCGCAAGCGTGAGAACGGTTGAGACCCCTCCAATGCTCAGCGCCAACGTGAGCAGCGCGGTGACCGTAAAGATGGGGGCTCGTCGGAGCCCCCGCAGGCCGTAACGGAAGTCCTGGAGCGTGGTGTCCAATGCCGCCACGCCGGACCTCTCGCGGCATTCCTCTTCCCTTTTCCAGAGACGCCGAAGAGCGAACCGAAGTTCTCGCGTCATTCGTGCTCCTGCCGGACATGCCTGGAAGGATCGGCGTTCCGCGTGCCGTCAATCAGCACTCCGGCGTGCGACGCAAGATGATAGCGCTGTCAGGGACGCCGGGCGTCGCGAATATCATCCAGGAAGAGGAGGACCTTGTTTCAGCGCAAAGCGCTCCCACCTCCGCTCGCCCATTTATTTCCGCGAGCTACGGCGGGCACGCCGATTCGACTTCGCCAAGGCTACGCCGAACCCGCCGAAGCTACGCAGCGAAGGCGGGAGCCTGGCGCGAAGGCGGCCGGCCTGACGATGACGGCTTGCGAAGCGAGACATCGCCCCGACGCGCGGAGCCGGGCAGGACTAAAGTCCTGCGCCACGAGAGAACCGGCAAGACTGAAGTCCCGCGCTACCCCAGAACAAGAGATCCGACGGGCGCCTTTGCGCTACGCGCTCACAGGGACGCCGCCGCAACTGAACGGCCAGCCTCCCACGCTTCGAAATCCTTGAATGCGCGGCTCAAGCGCACCGGCGCGGTCAGTCCGTCTTTCACGACCTCCGCCGTCTTGTATCCGTTGCCGGTGATGCAGACGACGATCGACTCGTCGCGCGGGATGACGCCGCGCGCGATCAGATCAATCGCGCCGGCCAATGTCGTTCCGCCGGCCGGCTCCGTGAAGATGCCCTCCGTCTCTGCGAGCAGGTGAATCGCGTCGACGATTGCGGCATCCGGCACCGCCGCCCCAGAGCCGCCGGTGCTCCTGATGCTCTCGATCACCTGATGCCCGTCGGCCGGGTTGCCGATGGCAATCGATTTGGCGATCGTGTTCGGCCGCACCGGCTCCGGATGATCGAGCCCCGCCTCGAGCGCGCGCACGACCGGCGCGCACCCTGCCGCCTGCGCGGCGTGAATGCGCGGCAGCTCGCCGCTGGCGAGGCCGACCTCGCGCAGCTCGCGGAACCCGCGCAAAATGCGCGGCAGCAGCGTGCCGCCGGCGACCGGCGACACCACGTGCGCCGGATACCGCCACCCGAGCTGCTCGACGATCTCGAATCCGAACGTCTTGGCGCCCTCGGCGTAATACGAGCGCAGGTTGATGTTCACGAAGCCCCACCCGAAGCGATCCGCCACCTGCGTGCACAGCCGGTTCACGTCATCGTACGTACCGGCGACGGCGAGAATGGTCGGCCTGAAGATCGCGGAGCCGGCCACCTTCCCCGGCTCGAGGTTGTCCGGAATGAACACGCAGCATTCGATGCCGAGCCGTGCGGCGTGGGCGGCGACGCTGTTGGCGAGATTCCCCGTCGAGGCGCACGCGAGCACCTTGAACCCGAGCTCGACCGCGCGCGTGGCCGCGACCGACACGACGCGGTCCTTGTACGAGAGCGTCGGATGGTTCACCGAATCGTCCTTGATGTACAGCTCGCCGACGCCGAGCCGCTCCGCCAGGCGCGTGCATCGCACGAGCGGCGTGAAGCCGGAATGGAATCCGGTGCGCGGCTCTCCTTGAATCGGCAACAGCTCGCGGTATCGCCACAGATTCTTCGGCCGCGCCTCGATCTCCGCGCGCGTGACGTGAACGGCCGTGTAGTCGTACAGCGGCTCGAGCGGACCGAGGCAGCGATCGCACACGTACAAGGCTTCCGCGGGAAATACCGTCTTGCAGAGATGACATTGCAGTCCAATGAATGCGCTCACACCGCCTCCGCTCTATGACGACGATCAACGTGGAGCTCGCCAAAGCCGCCGAGCAGGCTCTCGCCTGCGGGCTCTGCGGCTTCTGCGTTGTACGTCGTGTGTCCAATAATCCGTGCTGGCCGTGACAAGACCGGTGCAGGAACGATCGCGGCACGGTCGCGAGCGATCGCGAGCAGATCGCCGATCACGGCCACCGCCGTCGCGTCGCCGCCGGCGCCCGCGCCGGACAGTCTGATGTCTCCGGCGAACACGCCGCTAATCACCGCGGCGTTTTGCGGCCCGATCGTGCGCGCGAACCACGAATCACGCGCCACCGCGGCCGGGCCCACCCACGCGGTCAGTTCCTCACCCGCCGGGTTGTACGCCGCGTAGGCGAGCTGACGGATCGTCGCGCCGCGGCGTCGGGCGTGCGCGAAATCGGCGACGGTGGTCGCCGCGGATGAGCGCGTCTCGACCTCCGCCGGCGCCACTCTGAGACCGAACGCGAGCGCACAGAGGATCGCGAGCTTCGCGGCGGCGTCGATCCCGTCAAGGTCGTTTGCCGGGTCGGCTTCGGCGTAGCCGCGCGCGCGCGCGCCCGCCAGCGCATGCTCGATCGGGCACCGCAGCGCCTCCATTTCCGACAGCACCGCGTTCGTCGTGCCGTTGAGGATCGCGACGATGCGCGTCACACGGTCGCCGGCCATGCCTTCACCGACCGTCCGCACGATCGGCATCGCGCCGCCGACCGCCCCTTCGAACCGGATCTGCCGCCCCTGCCGCGCCGCCAGTTTCTGCAGCGCCGAGCCGTGGTGCGCGATTGCCTGTTTGTTGCTGGTGACGATCGACTTGCCGGTGAGCAGCGCCGCCTCCGACCATTCGATGGCTTCGTCCACACCGCCAATCGCCTCGACGACGATGTCGACATCGCTGGTGAGGAGATCTTCGATACGGCTGGTCCAGACGATGGGCGAGTTGGGAAGAGGAGGCGGGCGTGAAGGCGTCGCGCTTTTCCGCAGCGCGCCGATCGAAGATGTGCGTGAGCTCGAGCGAGCCGGCGGCGGACCCCGTCGTCAGCCTGCGTGCCACGGCCGAGCCGACGGTGCCGAATCCGAGGAGACCGATCCGACAGCGATCGGTCGGACTGCTGCCGGATGTTTGAAACGAATTGACGCTCAAAGAGTCCCTCCCTCATCTGTCCTCGGGGTCTGGCTCTCAAGGCCGGACCTCGAAGCAGGAATTGGCACCTGGCCGCAGGCAGTGTGCCTGCGCGGTTGCCGTGGCGTCGTCGGGCCTGTCCCTCAGCCACTCGTGATGAAGTGCCGTATTCAGTTGACGAACTCGTTATCTATACATCCACATGGAATGATGTGTCAAGCAGAGCACTCGCCGTCGAGCACCATCGGGTTGAAGGCGCTCACTTCGCCCAGGTCCACGAAGTCGGCCGCCTGCGCCTCGCCGTCCGCCAGCCGATCGAGCCCGGCAAGCGTCTGCTGGACCGCCGCCAGGTCGATGCGCGCGAAGAACGCCGTCGCGGTTTCGCCGGCGGCGCGGTCGCGCGCATAGAGCGCGATCAGCCGTTCGACGGCTTCCGGAATGCGGCGCGCCGGAATCTTCGCCGCGAGCCGCGCGAAGCTGGCGCCCTGGTCGGTCACCCCGCCCCCGACCATCACGAAATACTGCGGCACCGGCTGCGATCCGATGCGCCGCACGCTGCCCTGGAAGCCGAACGTCGCGATGTGATGCTGGCCGCAGCCGTTCGGGCAGCCGCTGATCTTGATCCGCGCGCCGTCGGCCGCCTCGAGCAGCTCCGGCCGCGCGCGCAGATGATCCTCGAGCACGCGCGCCAGGCCGCGCGACTGCGTCACGGCGAGGCGGCACGATTCCGCCCCGGGGCAGCTCGCCACATCGGCGATGGTGCCGGCCTCCGCCTGCCCGAGGCCGGCGCCGGCGAGGCGCCGATAGAGCTGGCGGACGTCCGAGACGTTCACCCACCGGAACAGCAGGTTCTGATCGATCGTCAGCCGCACCGTGCCATCGCCATAGGCACGCGCGAGGTCGCCGAGGATGCGCATCTGCGCGCTGGTGAGATCGCCGAGCGGCGTCGACACGACCGCCATGACGAAGCCGAACTGCTTCTGCGGCCGGACGTTGGTCGTCCGCCAGCGGGCGTACGCTTCGTCGCCCACTTTGAACACCGGCACGACAACCGGCGTGAGCCCGGGTCCCTTGACCCGGCCGGACGCGACGCGCGACGCGACGTAGCCGACCGACGGCGATGATTCCGGCTGCAGATCCGGCCGCGGCTCCGCCGCCGGCGGCTCGATGTCCAGCGTCGGAACCACGCCGCGCAGACGGCACGCGGTGAGCTCGCGGTCGTACTCTTCGCGCCACCGCGTCCAGCCGAGCGTCTTGATCATGAACTTCATGCGGTTGCGCTGCTTGTGCTGGTAATCGCCGAAGCGCGCAAACACTCTCAACACCGCTTCAGCGACGCGCAGAATCTCCGATGCGGGGAGAAACGCGTGCAGCAGCCCCGACGACGTCGGCATGATCGCGGTGCCGCCGCCGGCGTCCACGCGGAAGCCGCGTCCGCCGTCGCGGGAGACGACGGCGCGGAACGACAGATCGTTGATCGCCGTCGCGATGTGATCCTCCGCGCACCCTTCGAAGGCGATCTTGAACTTGCGCGGCAACGTCGAGCTCAGCGGGTGCCTCAGCAGATAGCGGGTCAGCGCTTCCGCGTACGGCGTCACGTCGAAGCGCTCGTCGGCCGCCACGCCCGCATACGCGCACGCGGTGATGTTGCGCACCGAGTTGCCGCACGCCTCGCGCGTCGTGAGCCCGGCGTCGGCCAGCCGGCGCATCGCCGGCTCGACGTCGTGCAGCTTCACGAAATGGAACTGCACGTTCTGCCGCGTCGTGATGTGCCCGAAACCACGCGAGCAGGCGTCGCCGACGTCCGCCAAGGCGATCAGCTGATCGGCCGTCAGCACGCCCTGCGGCACTTTCACGCGCAGCATCTGCGCATCTTCGGCCTGACGCTGTCCGTACGTCCCGCGGACGAGGCGGAACACGCGCCACTGGTCGGGCGTCATCTCGCCGCGTTCGAAGCGGTCGAGCGCCGTCACGAACTCGTCGATGTCGGCCTCGTCTGCAAACGACAGCCGCGCGCGGCCGTGCGTGGTCATTTCATCGGTAACTGACATGCTGCTCCTCCTGCCGTCCATCGTCCTGTGCGGCAAGCGACACGACTTCCCCAATCACGATCGTTCCCGGTCCATCGCCTTGGAGCGCGATCCGATCCGCCGCGAGCTCGCCGAGCGAGCCGCGCCACACCTGTTGCGCGGGCAGCGACGCGTCCACGACGATGGCCGCCGGCGTCCGAAGCGGCCATCCCCGCGTCACCAGCGTGGAAGCGATTTCTGCGGAGCGCGCGAGGCCCATCAGCACCACGAGCGTCGCGGCGCCCGGCGTCAGCCCGTGCACGCTCGAGGCGAACGCCTCGACGTCGTGGCCGCTGACGACGAGAAAGGCGGAGGCGAGGCCGCGATGCGTCACCGGAATGCCTGCGAGTGCCGGCGCGGCGACGGCGTTGCTGATGCCGGGGACGATCTCGCAGCGCACGCCAGCCGCCCGAAGCGCGATCGCTTCTTCGCCGCCGCGGCCGAACACGAACGGATCGCCGCCCTTCAGCCTCACGACCCGGCGTCCGCGGCGGGCCGCGCGGATCATCAGCGCGTGAATCGCCGGCTGGCTCATCGCGTGCCGCCCCGCGCGCTTGCCGACGAAGAACCGCTGCGCGCGCCGCGCGAGGCGGAGCACGCGCTCGTCGACGAGCGCGTCATACAACACCAGGTCCGCCGCGCGCAGCTTCGCCGCGGCCATGCGGGTCAGCAGGGCGGGGTCGCCCGGGCCGGCGCCGACGAGCGCCACCGATCCGCGCGCAATGGTCACAGCCACGAATCCTCCGGCGCGCTCATCCAGGGCACACAGCTCCGATCTTCTCCGGCAGGACTGAAATCCTGTCTGGCAGGACTAAAGTCCTGCGCTACAACGACACGGTCCGCTACAACGACACGGTCCGCTACAACGAACGGTCCGCTACAACCACACGGTCCGCTACAACCACACGGTCGTATTGCAGGTCTTTAGACCTGCCGTAGAGATCATTCAATGCCTCGAGGAGCAGCGGACGCCGGGCGGGCATCGGCACACGATCGCGGCGCCAGATCTGCCGTTGGCGCCGGCTCTCCGCCAGCCACAGGTCGAGATCCTGCGGCAGCACCGCATCGAACGCTTCGCGCAGCAGGCCCGCGAGCGCAGGCGCTTCCCCATTCGTCGAGATCGCCACGGTGACGCCGTCGCGCCGGACCACGCCGCCCAGGAAGGCGCTCGCGTTGACCGGATCGTCGACGGCGTTGACGAACACGCGCCGCGCCTCCGCGGCCGCCGCGACTAAGCGATTGGCCTCCGGCGTCGCCGCTGCCACCACCAGCCACACGCCGTCGAGGTCGTCCGGCGTGAAGACTCGCTGTTCGATGCGCACGCCGGCGCTCGCGATCGCCGCGTGAACCACCGGCGCCACAACCGTTACGTCAGCGCCTGCCGCGACGAGCGGCTGCAGCTTTGCGGCGGCAACCGGGCCGGCGCCGACCACCAGCACGCGGCGGCCCGTCAGATTCAGAAACAGTGGAAGCAAATCGGCCATCGTCAACACGGCACAAAAAACAAAAAGGCCCGGGAGGTGTGAGCCTCCCGGGCCTTGGTCTAAGAGCGAGTGCGAAGTGATCAGTTCATCATCGCGGTGCACGCAGGCAGACGTCGGCGCAGGGGCTCGAAGGAGCCCTCGCAACAACAGCAGCAGCAACACGCGCAGGCGGTGCGAACGATCACGATGCTTTCTTGTACCTCGCGGACGGCCTGGCGGTCAAGTCGGCGACGGCTCGGGTCCTCCGAAGCCGCTACACTTGGAGACATGAACAAGCGCATTCTCGCGGCTCTTCCGCTCATCTTTCTCGTAGCCCGGCCCGCGCTCGCGCAGCGCCTCCCGACCATCGTGTCACCTGAACACTACGATCTGAAGTTCTCGGTGGATTTGCCGCAGGCGCGCTTCGAAGGCACAGAGACGATCCATGTGCAAGTGCACGAGGCGACGCCGCGCATCGTCTTGCACGCCGCCGACATCACGTTCCGCGAGGTCACGATCAGCAGCGGCGACCAGACGCAGACAGCGACGGTGGGGCTCAACGCGAACGACCAGACGGCGACCCTCACGGTGCCCACAGCGCTGGGCGCCGGACCCGCGGACGTGCACATCAGCTACACCGGTATCCTCAACGACAAGCTGCGCGGCTTCTATTTGAGCAAGAGCAAGACGCGCACGTACGCGGTGACGCAGTTCGAATCGACCGACGCGCGGCGGGCGTTTCCCTGCTTCGACGAGCCGGCGTTCAAAGCGACCTTCGCGGTGACGCTCGTCCTCGACCGCGGCGACACGGCCATCTCCAACGGCAAGCTCGTCTCGGACACAGGGGGTCCAACGCCGACGCGGCACACAATGGTGTTCGCCCCGTCGCCAAAGATGTCCTCGTACCTCGTCGCCATGGCGGTCGGCAACTTTCAGTGTCTGACCGGTGCCGCCGACGGCATTCCGATTCGCGTCTGCGCCACCCCCGATAAGAAAGAACTCGGGCAGATCGCGCTCGAGTCCGCCGAGCGCATTCTCTCCTTCTACAACACCTATTACGCCATCAAGTATCCGTTCGGAAAGCTCGACATCCTGGCCGTGCCCGATTTCGCAGCGGGCGCCATGGAGAACACAGCGGCGATCTTCTACCGGGAGACCGATCTGCTCGCCGACACGAAATCGGCGTCGATCGCCACGCGAAAGACCATCGCGTCCGTGCTGGCGCACGAGATGGCGCACCAGTGGTTCGGCGATCTCGTGACGATGGCCTGGTGGGACGACATCTGGCTGAACGAAGGGTTCGCGACGTGGATGGCGAACAATCCGCTGGCCGCGATGCACGCCGACTGGAACATCCCGGTCGATGCGCAGCTCGAAAATCAGACGGCGCTCGCGCTCGACGCCCTCCAGGCCACACGGCCGATTCACGCGCCAGTCGACACGCCGGCCCAGATCGACGAGGCCTTCGACGCGATCGCCTATGAGAAAGGCGCCGCCGTCCTGCGCATGATCGAGAACTACGTCGGGCGCGACACATTCCGGAAAGGCGTGAACGATTATCTTCAGGCCCACGCGTACGGCAACGCCACGGCCCGCGATTTCTGGACCGCCATCGCCAGTGCATCCGGCAAGCCAATCGACACCATCATGCCGACGTTCGTCAACCAGCCGGGCGTGCCCCTGGTCAACCTGGCGGCGACCTGCACGAACAACCACCTGCAGATCACGTTCACTCAGGAGCGGTTTACGCTCGGCCCGGCGGCGGCCTCGCCGGAACGCTGGCAGATCCCGCTGTGCGTGAATCTGCCCGACCGGAAGTCCGCCACGTGCAACGTCGTGTCCGGTGCGACGCAGTCGATCACGCTCGGCGGCGCATCGTGTCCCGCTTGGGTGTTCGCCAATGCAGGCGCGCACGGCTATTACCGGACGGCTTATCCGCCGGACATGCTGCGCGCGATGGCGCCCCACGTCGAGACCGATCTCTCGGCGCCCGAGCGGCTATCGCTCGTCGACGACGAATGGTCGCTCGTGCGGGCGGGACGGCATGACGTCGCCGATTACCTCACGCTCGCCTCGGGGTTCAGCGGCGAAAACACGAGCGGCGTGCTCGGCGCGGTCAGCGGCCGGCTCGGCTTCATGCGCGATTACTTGACGACGAACGACACGCGCCCCAAGCTCGAAGCATTTGCCCGCGGCATGATGCGGCCGATCCTCGACCGCGTCGGCTTCGCTTCGGCCCCCGCCGACCCCGCCGATCGCCGCGAGCTGCGCGCCGTCGCGATCGAGGCGGTCGGGAACCTCGGCAACGATCCGAAAGTGATTGCGGAGGCGCGCTCAGCCCTCGATCGATCGTTGGCAGGTGGCGCGCCGCTCGATCCGACCCTCGCCAGCGCGATCGTGAGCGTCGCCGCCACTCATGGCGACGCGTCGCTGTTCGACGCGCTGCACGCGGCCGCGGAGGCCGCGACAGCACCCGACGCGCACTACCGCTATCTGAATGCGCTCAGCGACTTCACCGATCCCGCCCTCGTGGACCGCGGGCTCCAGCTTTCGCTCGCGCCGACGATGCGGAGCCAGGATACGGCGGCGTACCTCGCACACTTCCTGAGCCATCCGCTGACCCACGCGCGCGCCTGGGCCTTCGTGAAGGCGCAGTGGCCAGCCCTCGAGCCAAAGGTGACCATCTTCGGCGGCGACACGACCCTGACGAGCGCGCTCGGCTCGTTCTGCGACGCCGGTACGCGCGACGACATCAACGCCTTCTTCACGGCGCACCCACTGCCCGCCGCCGCGCGCACGCTCAAGCAGACCATCGAGCGCATCAACAACTGCATCGACCTGCGCGAGAAACAGACGCCGGTGCTCACCGAATGGCTGTCGCGCAACCGCTAGCAAGCCGGCTCCCCTCTTTCACGAAGGCACGGAGTGACGAAGAACACGAAGACGCAAAGATCTTCGTGCTCGCCGTGTCCTTCGTGACTTCGTGATGATCCGCGGCAACTAGCCTGGAGTAACGCGCGGCCCAGACACCGCCGGGTGTCCGCTGAGATACGCGCGCCATGGGCTGTCGACTCCCACCTTGATGCCGATGCGCGGTCCCCACGCGATCGCGTCCCCGTGCTGTTCACCATCCACGATGAACAGCCGGTCGCCGAGCAGATCCACGCGATTCTCATCGAGGCCAATCCCCATGGCCATCGTCAGATTCCCCGGTCCGCGGCAGAGATCGTGATCCGCGATGCCGCCGCGAGCCCGCGCGCGACGCCCCTTCGCCGGCCGCGAACGCCGGCGGCGCATCACGCTGAGGCCGTCGAGCGGATCGAGCGCGCGGATCAACACCGCGCCCGGCCAACCGTCCGCTTCGGTGACGACGTTCACGAGACAATGGATGCCGTAGTTCAAGTACACGTAGGCGTGGCCGGGCGGTCCATACAGAGGCGCATTGCGCGTCGTGGGACCCGGTGCCGCGTGGCAGGCGGGATCGGATTCGCCGACATAGGCCTCGACCTCGACAATCGCGCCGCTGGTGACGACGCCGCGGCGATCGTGGACGAGGACTTTGCCGAGGAGATCGCGCGCGACGTCGAGGGTGGGGCGATCGTAAAAAGAGCGAGGGAGTTTTTCGGCTGCGCGCGCTACCACGGAGGACACTGAGGGCACAGAGGACTGATCGTACCTGAAAGCAGTGTGCCTTCGTGCCCTTCGCGCTCTTTCTGGTTAGTCGTCATCGCTGATGGGCTTGCCCTGCGCGCGCCGCAGACGCGCGATGGCGCGCGCGGCGGCAGTGGCGACCTGCGGATTCGCGTCTCTGGCGAGCGGATCGAGCATCGGCAACGCGCCGGGATCACCGGCGAGGCCGAGGATGTCCGCGACGTCGACGCGCACCTGCTCGTCGGGATCCTGCGCATAGCGCGTGAACAATGCCGTGCGGCCCCGCGCGAGCTCGAGGAGATACCCGCGCGCCTGATCGTGCAAGCTTGCGTTCCTCAGCGCGTCACCGATCGGCGTGATGGGCGCCCCCGTCAGCAGGACTGCGGCGAAGCTGCCCGCCAGCTTCACGGCCTCGCTGCGCTCGTTCTTCAGCGCCGCGTCGATTTCGCCGGCCTTGGTGCGATCGCCCGTACGGCCGAGCCCTTCCATCGCAATGCCTCGAATGGCGGCGCTCTTGTTGGTGAGCTGCGAGGCGAGCAGCGGCGCGCTGTACGGATGGCCGATGTGCGCGATCGCGTCCAGCCAGGCCTCCGCACGCTCGCCTTTGCCGAAGTGCTGGAACAGATCGGTGAGTCCCTGCACGGCACGCTCGTAGCGCATGGCGCCCAACGTCTGCATCGAAGCGGCGCGGACGGTGCGGTCGGCGTCGTTCAGCGTCGTGATCACCGCGTCGCCGACCAGTTGATCCACCGGCGGATCGTCGGCGCGGTGCTCGAAGACGCGGCCCAGCACTCGGACCGCAGTGAACCGCAGGACCGGATCCGGCGCCCCGAGCATCGACGCGAGATCGGGTCCGCTGGTGCGCAGCAGCTCGCGCCGCGCCGTCCCGATCGGCTCGATCGCGAGCGTGCCGAAGGCATACAACGCCTCGAGCGCGACGCGCGGATTTTCGTCGCGCGCGCCGGCGCGCAGCGCCGTCAGCACCTCGGCGGGCACGGGAAGGGGCCCCAGCGCCAGCGGACCCGCCGAAAACGCCGCGGCTGCGTCGATCGGATTGCGCACTTCGATCACGAGCCCAAGCCGCTTGCGCGGCACGACCTTCTCCGCCAGAAAGATGTTCAGCTCCGCCGCGATCGCCTGGAGCTGCACTTCATCGACGGCGTCGGTTACCAGCGGCGCCAGCGGCACGGCCGCTTCCGGATACGCGGCCTCCTTGAGCATCCGCGCCGCACGCAACCGGGTGCCCGAGTCTGCGCTGGTCAGATCGCGCGCCGCCTGCTCGAAGGTCATTTGGCCCTCCAGGGCGGGAAGGGCAGGATCGGCGGGAAGGGCGGGAGAGGCAGGAAGGCCTGGATCAGCAGGAGCGGCGAGAGAGCCAGACGCGGCACAGATCAAAGCGGCAAGGGCAGAGGTTGCCGCCCATCCCGCTCGTCCTGCCCTACCTGCCCGACGCATACGCATGCGAGCGTCCCTCCGCGAGCACCGTGCGGAGGTATCGGCCGGTGTACGACGCCTCGATCCGCGCCACCTGTTCGGGATTGCCGGTTGCGACGATCTCACCGCCTTCCTCGCCGCCTTCGGGTCCGAGATCGACGATGTTGTCGGCCGTTTTGATGACGTCGAGGTTGTGCTCGATGACGAGCAGCGTGTGTCCCGCCTCGAGCAGCTTGCGGAATGCGGTCAGCAGCTTCGCGATGTCGTCGAAGTGGAGACCGGTGGTCGGCTCGTCGAGCACGTACAGCAGGCGCTCGCCGCTGTGCGAGGAGAGGTGCGCCGCGATCTTGATCCGCTGCGCCTCGCCGCCCGACAGCGTCGTCGCCGGCTGACCGAGACGCAGGTAGCCGAGCCCGATCTCGTCGAGCACCTGCAATCGGCGGAGCACTTTCGGCGAGCTGCTGAAGAAACTGAGCGCCTCGCGCACCGTCAGATCGAGCACCTGATGGATCGACCGCCCGCGGTACTTGACGTCGAGCACCTGCGGCTTGAAGCGCTTGCCATCGCATTGATCGCAGGGCACGAAGACATCCGCGAGAAACTGCATCTCCACCCGGACCTCGCCCTCGCCCTGGCAGGCCTCGCAGCGGCCACCCGGCACGTTGAACGAGAAATGACTGGCGCTCAAGCCCCGGGCGCGTGCGTCCTTCGTGGCGGCGAACAACTCGCGAATCGGATCGAACGCCTTCAGGTACGTCACCGGATTCGATCGTGGAGTCCGTCCGATCGGCGCCTGGTCCACGAGCACGGTGTCCGTGATGTACTCGGTCCCCTCGAGTGTCTTGAACGCGCCGACCCGCTTGTCCCACCCGCCCTTGGCCCGTTTGATCGCGGCATAGAGCACGTCGTGCACCAGCGTCGACTTCCCCGATCCGCTGACGCCCGTCACGCATGTGAGGGTGTTCAGCGGAATCGTCAGATTGACGTCCTTCAAGTTGTGCTCGCTCGCACCTGTCAGGACGATCTTCTGCCCGGTGCCGCGCCGCCTCGTCGTCGGCACCGGAATCGCGAGCTCGCCACGCATGTACTTCGACGTGAGCGAGCGCGGCTCGAGCATCAACCCCTCGAGCGTGCCCGAGAACACGACGCGGCCGCCCTGCTCCCCGGCGCCGAGGCCCAGATCGACGATGTGATCGGCGACGCGGATCATGTCGGCGTCGTGCTCGACGACCAGGACGGTGTTGCCCTGATCGCGGAGCTGCCGCAGGATCGCGATCAGCCGTAGATTGTCGCGCGAGTGCAGACCGATGGAAGGCTCGTCGAGGACGTACAGCGTCCCGACGAGCGCCGAGCCGAGCGATGTCGCCAGGTTGATGCGCTGCGCTTCGCCGCCCGACAGCGTCGACGACAGGCGATCGAGCGAGAGGTAGTCGAGGCCGACGTCGCTCAGGAACGAGAGCCGCTTGCGGATCTCCTTCAACACTTTCTCCGCGATCGCCGCTTCCTTCTCTCTCAGATCAAGGCTCGTGAAGAAGTCCTGCGCCTGCCGGACGGTGAGCGCCGACACTTGATCGATCGTGCGATCGGCGACTCGCACCGCGCGCGCTTCGCGTCGCAGTCGCGCGCCGCCGCATTCGGGACAGGTGAGGTACCCGCGATAGCGGCTGAGGAACACGCGTACGTGCACCTTGTACTTCTTCTTCTCGAGCCACCGGAAGAATCCGCGGATTCCTTCGTAATCGTTGCCGCCCTCGACGACGAACTGCTTCTCCGCGTCGGTGAGGTCCTCCCACGGCACATCGAGCCGGACCATCCCCTTCTTCGCTGCGCGCTTGAGCTCGGCAAGCTGCGTCCGGTAGTGCGGCTTGCTCCACGGCTCGATCGCGTTCTCCGCGATGGTCTTCGTCTGATCCGGCACGACGAGGTCCATGTCGAGCTCGATGATGTTGCCGAAGCCATGACACGTCGGACAGGCGCCGAACGGATTGTTGAACGAGAAGAGGCGCGGCTGCGGATCTTCGTAGGCAATGCCGCACGTCCGGCATTCGAAGCGCTCGGAGAACAGATGCACGGTGGGGACGGGATTTGGGGTTTGGGATTTGGGATTCGACGGATTCGAGGGATTCGTGGGATTCGTGGGATTCGAGGGACTCGCGAGCTCGACGGCCCAGGCGGCGCCGCCACCTTCGAGATACGCCGTCTCGATCGAATCGGTCAGTCGCTGACGAATCTCGGGATTGGGCTCGGTTGATGGACCGATCTGCAGCCGATCGACGACCACTTGGAGCACCGAGCGATCAGCAAGGCTCGCCGGCTCCACATCGTCGATCGCGATCGCGCCATCGATCAGCAGGCGCGCGAAGCCTTTTCGGCGCAGGCTCGCGAGCGCCGCTACGATGGGTGCGAGCTGTGGCGGATCCGCGACGCTCGCTTTGCGCGTGTCCGCCCCGGTGCTTTTCGCCACTGGGGCCGAGTCTCCCGGGGCGGTCGCCGGCGCGTCCGGATCGTCGGTCACCTCGCGGAGCTCGTCGACCTCCGGGGCGTCGCCGTTCGCACTGGTGTCGCCGGCCGCGTCGACAATCGGCAGATCGAATCCGATGAGCAAACGCGTGCCCGGAGCGAGGGCGCCCAGCTGACCCGCCGCGACTTCAGCCGTCTCGCGCACGACCTCGCGTCCACAGTTACGGCAGAACGTCCGGCCGATGCGCGCGTACAGCAGGCGCATATAGTCGTGGATCTCGGTCGTCGTGCCGACGGTGGAACGCGGGTTGCGAATGCTGTTCTTCTGGCGAATCGCGATCGCCGGGGAGATCCCGTCCACCCGATCGACGTCCGGCTTCTCCATCCGCTCGAGAAACTGGCGCGCATACGCCGAGAGCGACTCGACGTAGCGGCGCTGCCCTTCCGCGTAGATGGTGTCGAAGGCGAGCGACGACTTGCCCGACCCGCTGACGCCGGTCACGATGATCAGCTTCTCCAGCGGGAGCGAGACGTCGATGTTCTTCAGGTTGTGCGTGCGCGCACCGCGGACGGTGAGACCGGTGGCCTCAACCGCCGCGGGCGTGGCGGAGTCGGGCATGCTTGTACAGCGACCTCAGTGGGGAATGGTCTAAACCGTTAATCGTAGCGCACGCCCCGGCCGCTGGCAAACACGATCGCTCAGCCGTTCAAATCATTCAATACGGCACGCCTCGTCGAATGTGAGCCTCGGATTGCGCGGGAACAGTCCCTCGGGATCGCCGTACCCGAGATTCACGAGAAAGTTCGATCGCCACCGGCCATCCGGGAAAAAGGCCGCGTCGACAGCGCCCTTGTCGAACCCGCCGATTGGACCGCAGTCGAGGCCGAGCGCCCGCGCCGCGATCATGAGATAGGCACCCTGCATCGCACTGCCCTGGAACGCCGCCCGTTCGCGGGCGTCCTCGGGAAGACCCGCGAACCAGCTGCGGGCGTCGACGTGCGGCAGCAGTTTCGACAGCTCATCGTAGAACCGCAGGTCGTGCGCCACGATTGCCGTCACGGGCGCGCTCATCGTCTTCTCCACGTTGGCGGGGGCGAGCGCCGGTTTCAGACGCGCTTTCGCGTCGGCGCTCGCGACGAAGACGACCCGCATCGGCTGGCTGTTGGCGGAGGTCGGCGCCATCTTCGCCATGTCGTAGAGGCGCCGAAGGACCTCTGGGCGGACCGGCGCGGCGAGCCAGCGAGTGTGCGTCCGCGCCTCGAAGAAGAGCTGGTCGAGCGCGGCGGCGTCGAGTGCCGCGCGATCGACGTCCACTGTGGCGACTTGGTTGCTCATCGCTCGCTCCATCGCATCGACGCGACGGTCGTGGTCGCGCCTAACAGCAGCACCGGCATCGCGGGGTTGCCGCCGACGACGAACAGGTGCGTCACGATGGCGCCGATCATCGTGAGCGCGAGCGGGACGGCGCCGAACAGGGCGAGCGACGGCGTGAGCAGGAGGACCGCGCCGACGACCTCGATGGCACCGGTCAGGTAGCGAAACCATTGCCCGAGGCCAATCACGCCGAACATCTGGACCATGATCGGTGCGCCCGACAGTTTCAACGTGCCGGCGAAGAGAAACATGGCGGCGGCGAGCAATTGCAGGCTCCAGAGCAGCGCGGTGCGCGCGCGGGGCCTGGCGGGGGCGTGCGTGGTGGTCATCATCGTTCTTCTCCTCGTTTTCGTGGAGTCATTGCTGTATTGTCTATAACTGAACTAATGGACCAAAAAAAGAACCGCTAAACCAGCCGGGGATCGAGCTTGCCAAGCGCCGCGGCAAGCTGCTGCGATTCTTCGGGTGTCAGCGCGCCGAAGAGATCGCGTTCGGCCTGCTGCTGAATGCGGCTCCCCTGCTCGTGCGCTTTGCGTCCAGCCGCCGTCAACACCGCAAGACGCGATCGGCGATCGTTGGGATCCGGCGCCCGACGTACCAGGCCGTCGGCTTCGAGACGATCGATGAGCTGCGTGACATTCGACTTCACGCAGGCGAGCCGGCCGGCCAGTTCCCCAAGCGGCAGCGCTTCCCCCGCCAGAACGAGGTGGTGGAGCGCCGCCAGTTTCGGCAGCGACAGCCCGACCGCGGCGAGCCGGCTCTCCACGTGTCCTTCGGCCGCGCCGGCGGCGTGCAGCAGCGAAAACAGTCCGGCGGGCGGTCTCTTCTGGGTCGTCATTAGTTCAGATATGTATCATACACGACGTCGCCGGCGAACGCAAGCGGCGCCGCGCGCTCCGCCGGCACGAACGCGTCCGAGCCGGAGAAACTGCCGCCGGGCGTCGGCTCTTCGTCGCGCGAACGCCTCAGCCGGGCGCCGCTCACGCCGCGCGGGCTCCCATAGCGCGAAGGCTTCAGCCACGCGTCGATCAGGCCGGCTGGCGAAGCGTCTTGATGTACTCGACGACCGCCCAGATCTCGTCTTTTCCGAGGTCCGTTTTGAAGGCCGGCATCTTCGGACTCTTGCGGCCGTTCCAGATCTTGTAGAACAACACGCCGTCCGGGTTGGCGGCCGCACGCGAGCCATCGGTCAAGTCGGCGGCCGGCTGGTCGGGATCCGAGTCCGGGCCGTTGCCTTTCCCTTCGGGTCCGTGACACTTCTGGCAGCGCGAGCCGAACGTCGACTTCCCTTTTTTGAGCACATCAGCCGTCGGCTTGAGCGGACTCTGCTCATCACGTCCCGCTTGTGGAATTTGCCAGCCGTTTCCGTTCTGCGCGGCAACGACGGCCGCACAGACAAAGACGAAAGCGGCGATCAGAAGCGAGACTGAGTTTCGCATGCCTTATTATAGGACGCGACATGACCGAAGCTCGATCCCGTCGCTGGTTCCTGGCCATTGGCGGCGCCGTCACCGCGGCGTTGGCGGCCTGCCGCTCCAAGACGCCCGCCGCTCCGCTCGAGCCGCGTGCGCTCGGCACGCCGATCAGTCCGTACGGCTCGCGGTCGCGCTTCGAAAAGGCCACCCGATTCTTCCGCCCGTCGCCGATTCTCGAAGAAGCGTCGAGCCGCACGCCGCTGCAGGATAGCCACGGGATGATCACCCCTTCGTCACTGCACTTCGAGCGGCATCACGGCGGTGTGCCGGATCTCGATCCCGCGGCGCACACGCTCACGATTCACGGCCTGGTCGATCGGCCGACGGTCTTCACGGTCGACGAGATCAAACGGCTGCCGTCGATCTCCCGCATCGTCTTTCTCGAATGCTCAGGGAACAGCGGCAGTGAATGGCGCGGCCCCGGCGAATCCGACGTGCAGCGCGCGCACGGCCTCACGAGCTGCAGCGAGTGGACCGGCGTTCGGTTGTCCACGCTGCTGAAGGAATGCGGCGCGCAGTCCTCCGGCACGTGGGTGCTGGCCGAAGGCGCCGACGCCTGCAAGCTCGCTCGCAGCGTGCCGATCGCCAAAGCGCTGAAGGATGCGCTCGTCGTCTATGGACAGAACGGCGAGGCGCTGCGCCCTGAGCAGGGCTATCCGCTCCGCCTGCTCCTGCCCGGATGGGAAGGCAACACGAACGTGAAGTGGCTGCGGCGTCTCAAGGTGATGGATCAGCCGGCGATGACGCGCTGGGAGACGTCGAAGTACACGGATCTGATGGCCGACGGCACGGCGCGACAGTTCACCTTCGACATGGACGCGAAGTCACTGATCACCCAGCCGTCCGCCGGCCAGAAGCTGGCTGGCGCCGGCGTGTACGAAGTGACCGGACTTGCGTGGTCCGGCCGCGGCACCATCGCACGCGTCGAGATCACGACCGACGGCGGCGCAACGTGGACGAAGGCGGATCTGCAGGAGCCTGTCCTGCCGCAGGCGCACACACGGTTCCGGTGGACGTGGCGCTGGGACGGCAAGGAGACCCGCATCGCCTCGCGCTGCGTGGACGACACGGGGTACGAGCAGCCGGCGCTCGCGGCGCTGGTAGACGTCCGCGGCACGAACTCGTCATATCACAACAACGCGATTCAGGTCTGGAAGATTGCGGGCGACGGGACGATCACCAATGGCATCAGTTGACAGAGGCGCACGGATCCGCGTGCTGGGCGCGCTGACATTCGTCCTCGTAGCACAGGTCGTCGGACCTGCCGCTGGGTTCGTGGTGCAGGTCTTTAGACCTGCCGCAGCAGTCGTGGTGCAGGTCTTTAAACCAGCCGCAGCAGTCGTGGCGCAGGTCTTTAGACCTGCCGTTCTCCACGCGCAATCGCCCACCTTTGGCGTCGGCCGCGCGGCGCGCGCCGACGAGATCGCGGCGATGGACATTGACATCACACCGGATGGGCACGGGCTTCCACCCGGCAGCGGCACCGCGGCCGCGGGCAAGGTGATCTACGCGGCGCGCTGCGTGACGTGCCATGGCGCGACCGGCAAGGAAGGGCCGCAGGACGTGCTCGTCGGCGGCCGGGGCACGCTGGCCGCGCCCAAGCCTCTGAAGACGGTCGGCAGCTACTGGCCGTACTCGACGATCGTGTTCGACTACGTGCGGCGCGCGATGCCGTTCGACCATCCCGGCACGCTGCCGGCGAACGACGTGTATGCCGTCACCGCCTACGTGCTCTACCTCAACGCGATCGTCGGCGAGCAGGACGTCATCGATCAGACGACGCTGCCGAAGGTGAAGATGCCGAACCGCGACGGCTTCGTCGGCGATCCGAGGCCGGACACCGGGTCGAAGAAGCGCTGACATCTCCGAAAGAGGGGTACGGCCCCTTTTTGCGCGGGCGACGCGGCCGCTCGCATCAACGGTGGCTGGCGAGCGGCACTGTGGCTGGTAGTGTTAGAATGACGGTTCCCGCTTGGCCGGCGTAGCTCAGTTGGTAGAGCAGCTGATTCGTAATCAGCAGGTCACCCGTTCAAGTCGGGTCGCCGGCTCCAAAATCATTCGGTCTAGCCAATCTGCACAGTCCCACTCCGTCAGAACCCGTCAGAACCCTTCCAAGTTCGCGCGGGTGGGCGGTAAATCCTTAGAGCCTGTCCCCCTCAACCTGGGATCACGTGACCACCGGCCTACTGAGCTGTCACCGGCCGCGCGTCTAGTGCCGTTGCGGCCGCACATACAGGATGGCGACGCCGCCCGGAACCGCCGTCGCCTGAATGGGGAACGGCTCGTGTCCGGGACGGGTGACAGTCCTGCCCGAAATGATCCCGACGGCCGAACCGAACATGACGTCACTGATGAAATGCTCGTTGTAGTTGAGCCGCGACATCGCGACGTACGAGGCGAACGCATACGCCGGGACGAAAAAGCGCCAGTTGAGATGCCGCTCGAGGGCCGTGGCGAACGCCATCGTGTCAGCCGCGTGGCCCGACGGGAACGAGTAGCCGCTGCCGCCATTGGGCCGTTTGCGCCGGACGGTGTACTTCAGGCTCTCCACCATCAGCTCGGAAATCAACTCGGCCTGAATCAGGTCGCTACCCATATGGGAGACTCGCTTGTCATCGATCGCGCGGCCGACCCCGTAGATCGTTGCTGCGGCCGGAAGCAGGACGTAGAGCTGGCCGAGGACGGCGCCCGGCTTGAAGAACTTGTCCAGCGACGGGCCCATCAGGTGGGCGTTCAACGTGTCGTCCGCCGGATGGGTCGCCAGGGCCAGTCCACCGCCGATGCCCGTCCAAAGCAAATTCTCCTTGGATGGAAGATGCTTCACATCCCCGACGAGGTCGCCGAGCATCGCTTTGATTCCCGTATGCGGCGGTGTGGGCGGCGCCGGCGCCGGCTGGCCCACCACCTGCCCAAGCGCGACAGTAGGCTGATTGTCGGCTGGGGTAGAGGGGTCGGACGAGGCGACTGCGTCGGGTATCGACCACGAACAGTCGAGGGACAACCCGGTGTCGAAAGTACAGGCATTCGGTGGACCGACCGTCGTCTTCTCTTGCGCGGCCAGGGGCGACAGCATTCCGCAGATCAACAAGGCGCCGAGAGCAATGCACGGGTGTCTCATGGGCATCTTCGCACTCATCCTCTATGCCATCGACCATGCGAGTGGTTGGGTCAAGTATCGGCGTGTGAGCCGCCTGAACGCGGCGGCGTTGACATCACGTAGGAAGAGCGGCTCGGCAGGTCGCGTCTTTCGGATAATGGCGAAGGTGGATGAACTGACGTCGTGCGATCAATGACGTGAATGGTCGAGGTGCCCATTCCCCCGCTGGTGGGCGCGACGATTGGTTTCATGATCTCGGAGCCTGCAGGGCGGGCGCGCGAGCATCACATAGGGCGACTGACGCTCGACGGGCGTTACAGTCCGTGCTTCCGGAGCCGGGAATACAACTGCGTGCGGGAGATGCCCAACTGTCGCGCACCCCTCGATACATTCCCGTTGACGTCCCGCATGGCGCGCTCAATCGTCCGGCGCTCGACGACGTTCAAGTCTGTGCTGTCCAGCGTGTCTGGCACGCTGGGCGCCGCCAGGGATGAGTCCTGAGCGCGAATCAGTCCGTCTTCGCACACGATCGTGGCGCGCTCGAGTGCGTTGTGCGCTTCACGGACCGCCCGACTAATGGACGTTTATCGGCTCGCAGCCGCGGTTGTCGCAGCGTGTTCGAGTCACGTCGCCGGCTTCATTTTCAAACACGTGTTCCGCACTCACCGTCACGCAAAGCGCAGTCGCCGGTCGGCCACGCGCGCTGTCCATCCCAGCAGGGGTTGGAGGCGATTCATCACGGACAACTCGTCGACCGGTTGTTCAACCCTTCGTGATCGTGCTCGAATCGAGCCGTAATCGTGCTCCCGTAGTTCACGCGCACCACGTACAAACTGTCATAGTCGCCCGTCGCCCACGCGGGCACGACGACCCCGCCGCCGTATGAGTTCATGATGCTCTGCACGGTCTTGACGAGATACTCATGCTCCCAGGCCACGAAGATCGTGCTATCCGCCTTCGCGGACGTGATCAAGAGCGACCGGAGCGACGCCACATCGGTATACCCGTAGTGCGTGTTGACCGACAACCCGGCGCGGATGGCCGTCGGTTCGATTGTCGCCAACGGTCGCACGTAGTAGAAGCTGCCGGCGGGGTCGTTGATTTTCGTCGTCGGGTTCGGTGCGTACAGGTAGTCCGGCCTGCCGTACAGCGTGCTGAGAACATCAGGCAGCGCCAGCGCCCGGTTCAGACCCTGACAGGTCAATTGGCCGTACCCGCCGGCGGGCTTCTCCGCATGTCGGAAAAATACGATCGTCTGTTCGGCGCGAACGTCGTGTGCCGCGATGGCAAAAACGAAGACACCGACCCAAAGCAACTGCCGCAAGCGCATTGATAACCTCCGTCATCCTTCATTTCGAGGGAGCGTTGAGCGTAACGGCACTCGCTCGCCGACACAAGCACGACCGTTCTCGTGCCGTTGCCAGTGCCTGATCCGTGCCGCACTTCGTGCTCACCGCCCTGGCGAGATAGTGCGCGTTGTCGCACCAGACGTGGCGATAATGTCGCCGGCGTCCCCGTCAGATTCTGAGCTCCTGACCGCGAGCGTCGTCCAGTCGGTGCCCTCGCACCGGCGCGCCGCCAATCCAGACGTGTTCACCTGACGCTGACGTGCCGCCTCGATACGCCCGAAGCGGAGATGCACGTAGCCTGGGCGCCTGACGATGTCTCGCAGGCGGCGGCACGATCTCCGCTGCGGTCGATGGGCAGATGACTTCGAAGTACTCAGTGAAAGGCAACGAAGGGGCCGCGCGGCTGTTCGCCACGACCGAGCACGACGGCGCGCGCAACCTGGCGGCGCTTCCGGAACACGCGCTCACCGTGACTGATCTGTTCCGCGGCGAGACGGTCGTATTTCCGTTCGGCGCGATGCATCCGAACGTGCGTCAGGAGCTCACGGCGTGTTTCACTGGAAATCGGAGCGGTTGCTGAGGACAACGTGTCGCGCAGGGCTTCGATCCTGATTCGCTAACACGGCTTGTAGCGCACCGCGAGCAGCCCGGTCGCTCCTGTGAGATCGACATCTGCGACGAGCAGCCCCGGCGCGCCGTACGGTTGGTAGCTGAGCACCGTGCCGTCCGGCCGTACGACTGCCGACGTTGTCGGCGATCCGGCGCTGGCGAAATTCACCGTGGCGAAGAAGCAGGTGTTCTCCGCCGCGCGGCACAGCGCCGCTTTCTCGTGAAACGAATTGGCCGGATCGGCGAACGTGGACGGCCGATAGCCCGAGGGCTCGGCTTCGTGGAAGTGCGGATGGAACACGACCTGCGCGCCGCGCTGCGCGGCCCAGCGGACCGTTTCCGGATAGCGCCAACCTTCGTGACAGATCGCGACGCCGAAGGTCAACGGACCGGCGCGGAATACGTGCCGCCCAGACCCGGGCGAATAAATCGGCTCTTCTGACGGATCGAGCTGCACCTTGTCCTGAAAGCCAGCGACCGTCCCGTCTCGGTTGATGACCAGGGCCGAAATTAGCAGCGCCTCGTCCACGACGCGTTCAGTACCCAAGATCACGGTGACGTTTGCGTCCGCCGCGGCCCGGGCGATCGCGGACCACGCACGCTCGAGGAATCCGGGATTGGGCGGCGGCAGACGTTTGCCGGGAGCGCGGTAGCCGGGCACGAAGCATTCCGGAAAGCAGATGACGTCAACGCGCTCCGCGCGTGCCTCCGCGATGGCGCGTTCCGCCGACGCGACCGACATGTCGGGCGTCGCCGGAAATCGGAGGTTGGCGAGCGCGATTCGAACCGTGCTCATTCGACTATTTTCTTCTCGTGCCGTCGCGTTCTCGATGTCGTCAGTGTACGGCCAATGACGTACGCACGAGCAACTCGACGCGTACCCGGGACATCGCGGATCACCGATCGCCGGAGGTGGTTTTCCGCCGGGCGTTCACCAACTCGGCAAAGCTGGCCACTGTGGCGACCAGTTCCGTCGATTCGATCGGCTTGGCCAGATGCGTCTGATAGCCTGCGAGCAACGCGCGGGTTCGATCTTCGGATCGCGCGAAGGCGGTCAACGCCACAGCCAGAATCCCGCCCCCTCGGCAGCATCCATCTTTCGAATCTGCTCGATCAACTGATACCCGTCCATTTCGGGCAGACCAATATCGCTGATCAGGATGTCGGGGCGCGAGCGCGCGACCGCGTCGAGCGCTTCTCGAGCGGAAGCGGCGCTCACGACATCCGCGCCGTGCATTTCAAGCAGATTGGTGACGAATTCGCCGCGTCTGGTTCGTCCTCCACGACGAGCACGCGGACATTCGCCAGCGAGACGTCCTCCGTGCTCGCACGGCCCGAGGCGGCCAGCGTCTCCGTCCGCAGTTCAGGTGGCGCGCCCGATGGGAGCAGGATCGTGAACGTTGCACCGTTTCCTTCCCCGCCGCTGCGGCCTTCACCGTCCCGCCGTGAAACTCGACGAGACTCCTGACGATCGACAACCCCAGGCCAAGGCCGCCGAATCGCCGTGTTCGCGAGGCGTCGGCCTGCTGAAAACGATCGAACACACTCTGACCGGCTGTCCGATCAACTCGCCAGGCTGATACCCGAACAATCGCTTACGATTGGCGCGTTCGGCCTCGGCGCGCGCCTTCCGCTCGGCGACCAGCAATCGCTCGCGCTCTCCCGCCGCCGCCTCGCGGTCGGCTTCGAGGCGCCGACGCTCGCTCACATCGCGGAACACCAGCACGACGCCGACAATGCGCCCGCCTCGACTTCGGATCGGCGCACCGCTGTCGTCGATGGGCCGTTCGGTGCCGTCGGCCGCAATCAATAGCGTGTGATTCGCGAGGCCGACGGTCACACCGTCCTGCAGCACGCGCGTGACCGGATTCTCGAC
>CAVWRG010000003.1:0-330000 GCA_963757355.1 uncultured Acidobacteriota bacterium
GGCTCCTCAGGCTGGATTCGAACCAGCAACCCTCCGGTTAACAGCCGGATGCTCTGCCGTTGAGCTACTGAGGAACGTAGGCAGGATGTCGAAAACCGAACCTCAATAGTAACGTCTTGTTCCGTCATCACGCAAGGCGCGCGCGTCAGAACAGCCGCAGCTCCTGCAGCGGCCACAGCCGCGCCATCACCTTCCCAACAATGTAGCGCCTCGGCACCATCCCCCACTCGCGGCTGTCCGAGCTGTCGTTCCGGTGATCCCCCATCACGAAGTAGTAGCCGAGCGGCACGCGCGTCGGGCCCCAGTCGTCGTCGCTCCGATACGCAGGCGTCACATATGTATCGTTCAGACGCGTGCCGTCCACGAATACGCGGCCGTCAACGATCCGCACCGCCTGCCCTTCCTCCGCGATCACGCGCTTCACGAACACCCGGCTCGGATCCGGCGGGTAGTACAACGTGACGATGTCGCCCGGCCGCGGAAACCCGACCTCGTACGCCACCCTGTCGATGACGAGCCGATCGTGATGCTCCAGCGTCGGCTCCATGCTCTGGCCCTCGATGCGCACGAATTGAAATCCGAACGTCTCGACCAGCGTCCCGAACATCATCACCATCACGAGCGTTCTGAAATGCCGCACCACAGACATCACGCGAACTCCACAGGTCACCGCCGCCTTCCGACTCCACCGCCGCGTGCGCATCCGGCCAGCACCCGAAGGCGCCGGCCACCCACGCCGCGGTTCCCACGGCTGCAGCGCAGGGACATGCCACGCGCTACGCCCGTGACGGCTGCGGCACCGCTCCAGACGCCGCACGCCGCCACGCCTCGTACCGAATCCTGAACCGATCGAGATAGAGATACACGACCGGCGTCGTGTAAAGCGTCAGCAGCTGGCTGAAGAGCAGGCCGCCGACAATCGCGATGCCGAGCGGCCGCCGCAGCTCGGAGCCGGTGCCGAGACCAATGGCGAGCGGCAGCCCGCCGAGCAGCGCCGCCATCGTCGTCATCGTGATCGGACGGAAGCGCAGGAGGCACGCCTGGAAGATCGCCGCCTCGGGCGACTTCCCTTCCGTGCGCTCCGCCTCGAGCGCGAAGTCGATCATCATGATCGCGTTCTTCTTCACGATCCCGACCAGCAGGATGATACCGATGAGGGCGATCACGGTCAGTTCCGTGTGGCACATCAAGAGCGCCACGAGCGCGCCCACGCCCGCTGAGGGAAGCGTCGAGAGAATCGTGATCGGGTGGATGTAGCTCTCGTAGAGCACGCCGAGCACGATGTACACCGTGATCAGCGCCGCCGCGATCAGGATCGGTTCGCTCGCCAGCGAGGCCTGATACGCCTGCGCCGTGCCCGCGAAGCTGCCGTGGATGTCCGGCGGCAGCCCGATGGAGCGTTCCGCCTCTTCGATCGCCGTCACCGCCTCGCCGAGCGCCACGCCTGGCGGGAGATTGAACGAGAGCGTGACCGACGGAAACTGCCCTTGATGATTGATGGCGAGCGGCGCCGTATCTGGCGCGTAGTGGGTGAACGCGCTCAGCGGCACCTGCCCGCCACTGGTGGACCGCGCGAAGACGTAGTGCAGGCCGTCGGGATTCTGCCAGAACGATGGAGCGACTTCGAGCACGACGTGATACTGATTCAGCGGCGTGTACATCGTGGACACGAATCGCTGGCCGAACGCGTCGTACAACGTGTCGTCGATGATCTGCGACGTGATGCCCAAGCCGGGCGGCCGTGCTGCGATCGATCACCAGCGAGGCCTGCAGCCCGCGCACCTGTTGATCGCTGTTGAGGTCCGCGAGCTCCGGCAGCGTGCGCAGCGCGTTGTAGACCTGAGGCGCCCAGTGATCGAGATCGGCGACGTTGTCGCCCTGCAGCGTGTACTGGTATTGCGCGTTCGATCGGCGCCCGCCGACGCGAAGGTCCTGATCGGCCTGGAGGTACAGCGTCGCGCCAGGCAGCCCGCTCAACTTGCCGCGCAGGCGCGCGATCACCTGATCCGCGGATAATTGCCGCTCCGACAGATCCTTCAACTGGACGTTCATGCGCCCGGTGTTCAATGCCGAGCCGCCACCGCCGCCAGCGCCCACATACGCGACCACGCTTTCGACCGCCGGGTCGTGCATCACGACGTCGACGAACTGCGCGACGCGGCGGTTCATCGCCTGAAACGACGTGTCCTGATCGGCCAGAATGCTCCCCGTCAGACGGCCCACGTCCTGCTGCGGAAAGAATCCTTTCGGAATCAGCACGTAGAGATAGATCGTGGCGGCCATGGTGACGAGGGCGACGGTCAGCGTGACGCCCTGATGCCGCAGGACCCAGCCGAGCGATCGTTCGTACTGGCCGAGTATCCAGTCGAACGCCCGCTCGTTGGCCCGATAGATCCGCCCGTGCCGCTCCTGGTCGTGCGCCTTCAGGAGCTTCGCGCACATCATCGCGCGTCGTCGTCAGCGAAATCGCCATGGAGACGAAGATCGCCACCGACAGCGTGATGGCGAATTCCCGAAAGAGACGGCCGACGATCCCGCCCATCAGCAGAATGGGAATGAACACCGCCACCAGCGACACGCTGATCGACACGACGGTGAACCCGATTTCCCTGGCGCCCCGCAGCGCCGCCTCGGTCGGCGGCATACCGTGCCTCGAGATGACGCGTGATGTTCTCGATCACCACGATCGCATCGTCGACCACGAAGCCGGTGGCGATCGTGAGCGCCATCAGCGAAAGGTTGTCGAGGCTGTAGCCGAACAGGTACATCACGCCGAAGGTCCCGAGCAACGACACCGGCACGGCGACGGTCGGAATGAGCGTCGAGCGGACGCTGCGGAGAAACACGAAGACGACGAGGATCACGAGCAGGATGGAGATGCCCATCGTCAACTCGACGTCGCGGACCGAGGCGCGGATCGTGGTGGTGCGATCCATCACCACCGAGAGCGTGATCGTCGGCGGCAGCGATGCGCGCAGCGCGGGCAGCAGGGCCTTGATGCGATCGACCGTGTCGATGATGTTGGCGCCCGGCTGGCGAAAGATGATGAGGAGCACCGCCGGCTTGCCGTTGGCAAAGCCGGCATTGCGCACGTCCTCGACCGAATCGTGCACGTCCGCCACATCGCTGAGGCGCAGCGCAGCGCCTTTGGCGTACGAGATCACCAGCGGCTGGTAGTCCACGGCCTTGAACAACTGATCGGTCGCGCCCAGCGACCAGGACCGGCCGTCGCCGGCCACTTCCCCTTTCGGCGAATTCGCGTTCGCCGTTCCGAGATACTTGCGGAGATCCTCGAGGTCGAGCCCGTAGGTGTTCAGCACCGTCGGATTGACGTCGACGCGCACGGCCGGCAGCGCGCCGCCGCCGACGAACACCTGGCCCACACCCGGCACCTGCGCGATCTTCTGCTGCACGATCGACGACGCGAGGTCGTACACTCGCGGCTTCGGGATGGCGTCGGAGGTCATCGCGAGTTGGAGGACCGGCGCGTCGGCGGGATTCACTTTGCGGTACGTCGGGTTGTTGGGCAGATTCGGCGGCAATTGCCCCCGCGCCGAATTAATCGCGGCCTGCACGTCCCGCGCCGCAGCGTCGATGTTGCGGTTCAGATCGAACTGCATCGTGATCGACGTCGAGCCCAGGCTGCTCGTCGACGTCATTTCGGTGATGCCCGCAATGCGCCCGAACTGCCGCTCGAGCGGCGTCGCCACCGACGAGGCCATCGTGTCCGGGCTGGCGCCCGGCAGTCCCGAATTGACGCCGATGGTCGGGAAATCCACCTGCGGCAGCGGCGACACCGGCAGCAGCAGGTAGCCGATCACGCCAGCCAGCGCGATCGCCGCCGTCAACAGCGTCGTCGCGATCGGCCGGTTGATGAACGGCGTAGAGAGGCTCATGCGCCCTCCACGGGACGCAGCTGCGGCACAGGCTCCGTGTCCGATGCGCGACCGAACCGCTTGGCCAGGCGATCGAACGCCAGATAGATGACCGGTGTCGTGTACAGCGTGAGCAGCTGACTGAAGATCAGGCCGCCGACGATCGCAATCCCGAGCGGACGCCTCAATTCCGATCCTGTGCCGGTGCCGAGTGCCAGCGGCACTCCGCCGAGGAGCGCCGCCATCGTCGTCATGATGATGGGGCGGAAGCGCAGCAGCGCCGCCTGGAAGATGGCATCGAGGGGAGATCGATGCTCGCTGCGCTCCGCCTCGAGCGCGAAGTCGATCATCATGATCGCGTTCTTCTCGACGATGCCGATCAGCAGGATGATGCCGATCAGGGCGATCACGCTGAAGTCGGTGCGGCAGACCATCAGGGCGAGCAGCGCGCCGACGCCGGCGGATGGCAGCGTCGAGAGAATGGTGATCGGATGGATGTAGCTCTCGTAGAGCACGCCGAGGACGATGTAGACCGTGATGATCGCCGCGAGAATCAGGATCGGCTCATTCGCCAGAGACGCCTGAAATGCCTGCGCCGTCCCCTGAAAGCTGGCCTGCACGCTGTCCGGGAGGCCGATGTCCTTCTTCACGGCGTTGATCGCATCGACTGCGTCGCCGAGCGAGGCGCGCTGCGCGAGGTTGAAGGAGATCGTCACGACCGGAAACTGCCCCTGATGATTCACCGACAGCGGCGCATGAGCGGTCACGACCTTCGTGAACGCGCTGAGCGGCACGGACCCGCCTGAGGTGGACCGGACGTAGACGTCCTTCAAATCCTCCGGTCCGTGCTGAAAGTGCGTCGCGGTTTCCAGCACGACGCGATACTGGTTCAGCTGCGTGAACATGATCGAAATCTGGCGCTGGCCGAACGCGTCGTAGAGGGTGTCGTCGAGGATCTGCGGCGTGATCCCGAGCCGCGACGCGGTGGCGCGATCGATCTCCAGCGTGGTCTGCAGGCCGAGGTTCTGCTGATCGCTGGCCACGTCGCGCAGCATCGGCAGCGCCTGGAGCCGCGCGAGGAAGCGCGGCACCCACGTGGCGAGCTCACCGGCGTCGGCGTCCTCGAGGCTGTACTGAAACTGCGTCCGGCTGATGCGATCGTCGACCGTGATGTCCTGCACCGGCTGCATGAACAGCGTGATGCCGTGCACCGCGGCCAGCGGCGTCTGCAGCCGCCGGATCACGTCGCTTGCATTGATGCGCCGATCCTCGAGCGGCTTCAGGTTGATCTGGATGCGGCCGCTGTTGATCGTCGTGTTCGTGCCGTCGATCCCGATGAACGACGAGAGGCTCTCGACGGCTGGATCCTTGAGGATCACACTGGCGAGCGCCTGCTGCCGCTCGCTCATCGCCGCGAACGAGACGCTCTGCTCCGCCTCGGACACACCCATGATCACGCCCGTGTCCTGCACCGGGAAGAATCCCTTGGGGATGACGATGTAGAGAAGGATGGTGGCGACCAGCGTCGCGGCGGCGACCGCCAGCGTGGCGGCCTGATGGCCGAGCACCCACTGGAGCGTGCGCCCATAGAAGGCGATGACCGCTTTGAAGCCGCGCTCCGACACGTGATAGAAGCGGCCCTGCTCCGACTCCGGCCGATGCCGCAGCAGCTTGGCGCACATCATCGGCGTCAGCGTCAGCGAGACGACGGCCGACACCAGAATCGTCACGCTGAGCGTCACGGCGAACTCGCGGAACAGGCGCCCGACGATGTCGCCCATGAACAGCAGCGGGATGAGCACTGCGATCAGCGACACCGTCAGCGAGAGGATGGTGAAGCCGATCTGCGCCGAGCCCTTCAGCGCCGCCTCGAGCGGCGAATCGCCCTCCTCGATGTAGCGCATGATGTTTTCGATCATCACGATGGCATCGTCGACGACGAAGCCGGTGGAGATGGTCAACGCCATCAGCGTCAGGTTGTTCAGGCTGTAGCCGAGCAGCTCCATCACGCCGAACGTGCCGACGAGCGACAGCGGCACCGCGACGCTCGGAATCACCGTGGCGGCCAGCGTCCGCAGGAAGAGGAAGATCACCATGACGACGAGCCCGATCGTCAGCATCAGCTCGAACTCGACGTCTTTCACCGATGCGCGGATCGTCGTGGTGCGATCGGTGAGAATCACCATGTGCACCGAGGCCGGCAGCGAGCTCTGGAGCTGCGGCAGCAGCGCCTTGACGCGATCGACCACGGCGATGATGTTGGCGCCCGGCTGCCGCTGGATGTTGAGGATGACCGCGGGCACGTCGTTCATCCAGGCCGCCTGTTTCACGTTCTCCGCGTCATTGACGACGGTGGCGATATCGGAGAGTTGCACCGGCGACCCGTTCCGGTACGCCACGACGAGCGGCCCATACTGCTCGCTCGAGAGCAGCTGATCGTTGGCGCCGATGCTGTACGCCTGATGGGGTCCGTCGAAGTTCCCCTTGGCCTCGTTGACATTCGCCGCCGAGACCGCGGCGCGCACGTCTTCCATCGTGAGGCCGAAGGATGAGAGCGCGGTCGGATTGACTTGAAGCCTGATCGCGGGCTTCTGGCCTCCGCTGATGCTGACGAGGCCGACGCCGGAGAGCTGCGCGATCTTCTGCGCCAGACGCGTGTCGGCGAAGTCTTCGACCTTCGCCAGCGGCAGTGCCGTCGAGGTCAGCGCAAGTGTCAGGATCGGCGCGTCTGCGGGGTTGGTCTTGCTGTAGATCGGCGGATTCGGCAGATTTTGCGGCAGATACGTGCCGGCCGCGTTGATGGCCGCCTGCACTTCCTGCTCCGCCACGTCGATGTTCAGATTGAGCGCGAACTGCAGCGTGATGACCGACGCGCCCTGCGAGCTGTTCGAGGTCATCTGATTCAGTCCGGGCACCTGGCCGAACTGACGCTCGAGCGGCGCGGTAATCGCCGACGCCATGACGTCGGGGCTCGCGCCCGGATAGAACGTCTGGACCTGAATGGTCGGATAGTCGACTTCCGGCAGCGCCGACACCGGCAGTTGGTTGTAGGCGACGGCGCCCGTCAGCAGCAGACCGGCCATCAGGAGCGACGTCGCGATCGGCCGGAGGATGAACGGACTCGAAATGCTCATGGCGCCGCTGTCTTCTGGCCCGCGGCGGCCGCGGGCTGCACCGCGACCTTCGTGCCCGGCTGCAGCTTATCGACGCCGTCGACGACGACGAGCTCGCCCACGGCGACGCCCTTGGAAATCGCCGTGTCGTCGGCGACCGCGAGCCGAACGGCGATCTCGCGTGTCTCGACCGTCTGATCCGGCTTCACGACGTACACGAAGGTGGACGTCGGGCTGCGCTGAATCGCGGCGGTCGGCACGATGATGGCGTCGTGGATGGTGTCCACGAGCAGCCGCGCGTTCACGAACTGATTGGGGAAGAGGGCATGGTCTTTGTTCGGGAACACCGCCTTCAGCTTGACCGTCCCCGTCGTCTGATCGATCTGGTTGTCGATCGTCAGCAGCGATCCGGTGGCCAGCTTCGTCTTCATGTCGCGGTCGAACGCGTCGACGGCAAGGCGGCCGCTGCGCATGTGCTGCAGCACGGGCGGCAGGCTGTCTTCCGGAATCGTGAACAGCACGGCGATCGGATCGAGCTGGGTGATCACGACGAGCCCCGTCTGATCGGTGGCGTGGACGATGTTTCCCGGATCCACGAGCCGCAGGCCGACACGTCCGCCGATGGGCGCCGTGATGCGCGTGTAGACCAGATTCAGCTTCGCGCTGTCAATCTGTCCCTGATCGGTTTTGAGCGTGCCCTCGAACTGGTTGATCATGGCCTGCTGCGTGTCGAGCTGCTGACTGGGAATGAGCTGCCGCGCGAACAGGTCCTGAAACCGCTTCATGTCCAGCTGCGTGTTCTTCAGCGTCGCTTCGTCTTTCGCAGCCTGCCCTTCCGCCTGCGTGAGCTGCACCTGAAACGGTCGCGGATCGAGCTGCGCCAGCAGATCGCCCTGAGCGACGATCTGACCTTCACGAAATGCGACGTTGACGAGCTGTCCGTCCACGCGGCTGCGAACGGTCACGGTGTTCAACGCGGTGGCCGTGCCCAGGCCCGTGAGATAGACACCCATATCACCGGTTCGCGCAGACGCGGCCACCACGGGTACGCCGCGAGCCGCTGCCGGCGAGGGTGTCGCGCCCTTGGCCTGGCCGCGAGTCAGTCCGGGAAAGACGACGTACCCTGCAACGATGGCGAGGGCAATCACGGTGATCCACAACCACCATCGTCGTGGACGTGATCGCGAAACATTGGGCCGCGCGGACGGCGGCGCGGGCGCCTCGCTCGCGGTGTGAGTGTCCGGGCTGACGGTGCTCATCACCCGAGTCTGTCAGCCGCGGAACAGAGCGGCGACTGCCAACAGGACAGTCGGCGCGTCTGCCGATCGGCATACGCGATCGAAAAGGGGCCGTACCCCTTTTCGCGTGAGTTGAGAAAAGGGGTACGGCCCCTTTTCGGGTTCCTTAGTTGAGATGCAGGATGCCGCGGCGGAGGGCGAGCGTGACGGCGTGGGTGCGATCGGACGCGCCGAGCTTGTGCAGAATGTTCTGCATGTGAATCTTGACCGTGCCGCTCGCGGTTCCGAGCCGCTCGCCAATCTCCCGATTGCCAAGGCCCTGAGCCGCGAGCTCGAGCACCTCGGTCTCGCGCGGCGTCAGGACGATGTAAGGAAAGTACTCGCTGAGCCGCTCGGCCACGTCGGGCGGCATGAGCCGGCGGCCCGACTGCACGACACGAATCGCCTGCACGAGCTCGCTGTGGACCGACTCCTTGAGCAGATACCCGCGGACGCCTGCCTCGAGCGCGCTGTAGATATCCTGATCGCCGTCGTAGCTGGTGAGCGCGATCACACGCGCGTTCGGAAATTCCGTGCGGATGGCCCGCGTCGCAGAGATGCCGTCGAGCTCCGGCATCCGCAAATCCATCACCGTCACGTCCGGCCTCAGCTCGCGAAACAGGGCGATCGCCTCCCGTCCGTTGGTGCCTTCGCCGACGAGCTGCACGCCGGGCTCGTTCGCGAGAATCGAGGCGATGCCCTTGCGAATCAACGGGTGATCGTCGACGCAGAGGACACGAATCACGGGGACCGACATTTAGGCTCCGACGATGACCGACACGGCCGTTCCGCGCCCCGGCGCGCTCGTCAGGTGGAACGTCGCGCCGATCTGGGCCGCCCGTTCGCGCATGCCGATCAAGCCGTAATGGGTCGTCTGAGGGACTTCGTCTTCAGTGAACCCCGTCCCATCGTCTTCCACCGAGAGCCGAATACGGCTGCGCGTGCTGTCGAGCGCGACGTGCAGAGTTCGCGCGCCCGAATGCCTGACGGCGTTCAACACCGCTTCCTGCGCAATCCGCAGCATGTTGTATTCGACGTCGGCGGGCAGTGTTCTCTGGCTGTCGTCGAGCGCGAGCTTCAGGCGAATGCCGTTGGCGCCCGTCAACTGACGGCTCACATCGGCGATCGCCGCGGCAAGGCCAGAGCCGGCGTCGGGGCGATCTCTCAGGCCGGCCAGTGATCGGCGCGCCTCGCGCAGCGAGCTGCCGGCGTCTTCGACGATCTCTTCGAGCGTGCGCCGCTCGTCTGAGGGCTTCAGCCTGGCGGCGAGCGCCTGCATCGCCATGGTGATGCCCGCGAAGCCCTGCAAGAGCGTGTCGTGGAGCTCGCGCGCGATGCGAGTGCGCTCGGCGAGGATCAGATCGAACTCCTTTCGCAGGCGCCGGATGCGCAGGCGATACGCGGAGAGTCCGCCGGCTGCCAGAAGCGCAGCCGCCAGCGGAAAGAACCACGCCCGCTGGTAGTAGCGCGGCTCGATGAGGAACTCGACGCGCGCCGCCGCCTCGCGGCAGACGTCGTCGAGGTTGCAGGCCTCGACGCGAAATGCGAAACGCCCGGGCGGCAGATTCGTGTAGAACGCCTCGCGGCGCGTGCCCGCGTCGATCCACGTGCGATCGAATCCATCGAGGCGGTATCGGAACGTGATGCGGGTCGGCACCACGAAGCTGAGGCCCGTGTAGCGGAAGTCGAAATTGTTTCGGCCGGGCGCCAGCGCGCCAACGCCGAGCGGCGGGCGGCGCTCGCCATCCACTGTGACCTCTTCGACCACGACCGGCGGGGGCGCGAACCGTCGATCGAGATGATTCGGATCGAGGACGAGCAGCCCGCGAATCGTGGAGAACCACAACCGGCCGTCCCGCGTCCGCGCGGCGACAGGCTGAACACCTGATTTGCACTCGATCGTGCGCAGCACGTCGGTGGGGCTGTACGGGCTGCTGACAAACTGGTGAATCTCGCCGGCCGCGAATCGTTTGAGATCCGAACGGTTGACGGAAAAAATCCCCTTGCTGCACGCCATCCACAAGCGATCGTGATCGTCACCCACAATCCCGTAGATCGCATCGTCGAATAAGCCGTCGAGGACGGAATAGCTGTGGACCGTCCCGTGATCGATGAGGCGCAGGCCGTCGCCGAGCGTACCGACCCACAAGAGGCCGTCGGCGTCTTCGTAGAGGGCGTCGACGTGCCGGAGCGATGAGGCCAATGGACTCGGGTCACCGAGTGGATCCTGGGCATACCTCCGCAGCGCGCCGCTCTCCGGCGCGGCGTAGAAGTGATGATCGCGATCTTCTCCGAACGCCAGGACCGGCCCGTCGAGCGACGGGTGATGATCCCGGTTGGATTGCAGCGCGCCGTTCTTGAAGACGGCGGTGCCCGCCGATGTCGCGATCCAGAGCGTGCCGTCGCGATCGTGAAACAGCGCGCGGATCCGGTTGGCGGGCAGACCCTGCGCCGTCGTCCACCGTCCGTTGACGCGGCCGTGCCGCAGCCGGCTGAGGCCGGCGTCCGTCCCTACCCAGATATCGCCGTCCTCGTCGGCGGCAAGCGCATAGATGAAGTTCGAGGCGAGCCCGTCGTGCGTGGTCATCGCGTTCTTGAATCGATGGCCATCGAACCGTGCGAGGCCGGCGCCCAGCGTGCCGACCCAGATCTGTCCGTCGCGATCCTGCAGCACCGGTCCGGTATTGTTGCTCGGCAGCCCTTCGCTCGTCGTGTACGGAATTCCCCGCCCGTCGAGAAACTGATTCAGGCCGTGTTTGGTGGCGGCCCAGAGACTGCCTTCATGGTCCTCGTAGAGCGAGTACACCGTGCTTTGGGACAATCCGTCCTGCGGGCCGAAACTCTCGATCTCGCCGCCCCTGATCCGGCTGAATCCATTCTTGGTTCCAGCCAGGACGCTGCCATCTCGACTCTCGGTGAGCGTCAGGATCGAATTGTCGGCCAGGCCGTCGGCGAGCGTCAGCCGATCCACCCGTTCGCCGCGGATGCGCATCAGCCCGTCGACCGTACCCACCCACACGGCGCCGTCCGACGCACACAACATCGTCTGCACGGCCGCCGACTCCGGCAGTGCGATCGCGCTCGAAACGAATCGCGTGCCGTTCCAGGTGCTGAGGCGGGAGTTGTCGGCGGCGACGACGATCGCGCCATCCACGCCAACACAGGCAGCGCGGATGTCAGAGCTCGTCAGTCCCTGCGCCGGGCCGAACGCGCGAACCCGGCCGTGCGTCAACTCGGCGAGGCCATTCGGCGTGCACAGCCAGACGTTGCCCGATCGATCGCTGAACAGACACTGCACGGTACCGGTCGGCAGGCCATCGCGCTGTGTGTATCGCTTGACGATGCCGTCGTGCAGTTCGAGCAGTCCCGACTGATTCGTGCCGATCCAGAGCGCGTGCTGATCGTCTTCGAGCAGCTGCGTCACCCAGATGTCGGCGCTCGAGATGCCGTCCATCTGGTCGATCGTCGTGAACCGCACGCCGTCGAACTTCACGAGTCCGGTCTGTGTGCCCAGCCAGAGGTACCCATCGTGCGTTTCCACGATCGAGTAGATCGAGGCCTGCGGCAGTCCCTGTTGTACCTGCCAGATCCGATGCACGTACTGCGAAAGTGTCCTGGCGGGATCGAGTGCGTAGGCGCGCGGGGCAAGCGCAAGGAAGGCGAGCAGCAGGATGGACCACACACGCACACGCATGACCGAGCTCTTCGATCATGATACGCGGTTCCCCGAGAACGGGCGACGCGTTGGGCAGGTTCTTTCGAGCGTTAACGCGAATATTACGACTTCCTACGCCGATCGGCAGAGGCGCTCGGCTAAAGCCTTCGCGCTACGTGAGGCTGCGTGAAACGCGAGCGGCTTGGCTAAAGCCTGCGCGCTGACACGCGTGTAGCGCGAAGGCTTTAGCCGAGCGTGGATAGTCACGCTTTAGCCGAGCGCGGATAGTCACACCTTAGCCGAGCGCGTCAGCTGACCCTGGCGTCCACCGTGATCTGCATCGTCGCGCGATAGACATTGGACACGGGGCAGCGGCCTTCCGCTTCCTTCGCGATCTCCGTGAACTGCGCCGCGTCGGCGCCCTTCAATCCGTACGCGGTGACTGTGAGCTTCGAAGCGAGGATCTTGATGCCCGCTTCCCCTTTGTCGGCCGTCACCGTCGCGGTGACGACGGTGCGATCCGCAGTGACGTTCTTGCGGCCCAATGTGCCATTGAGCGCCATCGCATAACAGGCGGCGTGCGCGGCCGCCATCAATTCCTCGGGGCTCGTCTTTCCGGCAGGCTCGCCGATGCGCGACGCAAAGGTCACCGGGAGCGTGAACGCTCCGGTGCCCGCCTTCGCCTCGCCCTTGCCTTCCATCACGGAACCTTTCCAATCCACGTCCACGTGCCGCTCAAACGTCGCCATTCTGCCTCCCATGCTGTAGGGCGGGTCCTGTTGACCCGCCGCAGAACGCCGGGTCAAGACCCGGCCTACTCTGATCCCTGATCCCTGATCCCTGAGCCTGAGCCCTGATCCCTGAGCCCTGATCACGTCCGCTTCGTACCCGTGATGCCGAGTTGCACGGCTGTGCCGATCAGCCCGAGCGCGATCCACGCAATCGGCACCCACCCCTGCCCCGGCGCCGGTCTCAGCGGATAGAGCACCCAGACGTCGCCGCTCGACGCGGCGTGCGCTGCGCCACGATCGCCGGCGATCGCCATCGCGCCCACGATGATCGTCCACGCACCGGCGAACGCCGTCGACACGATGATTACGTAGCGCTGGAGAAACATGGCGGCAACGGCGCCGGCAATCGCCAGAACAATCACCAGCATCACGGGCGGATCACCGGTGCCCGCCTGCGGCCATGCGACGTGCGCGACCAGGGCGCCGAAACCGGCGCCGACGAGCGCGATGCCGATGAAGTACGCGAAGACGAGAATCGCCGCGCCGACCAGTCCGCCGATGATTGCCGCCGCGAGCATCCCGACCGTATTCGTCGTGCCCATCATCGAGCTCGCAAACATCGCACCGAGCATGAATCCGTACAGCCCGAGCACGACCCGGAACAGCCGGTAGCCGGCAAAACACGACAGCGCGCCGCCAAGGACGAAGAAGATCGCGGCCGGCAGCTGGTAGGAGTGGGGCAGCATCACGTCGCGCGTCAGACCTCGCGCCGCCCCTCGAGCGCCTTGTGCATCGTCACATCGTCGGCGTATTCGAGGTCGCTGCCGACAGGGACGCCCATCGCGATCCGCGTCACCTTCACGCCGAGCGGTTTGAGCAGACGCGCAAGGTAAATGGCGGTCGCTTCGCCTTCGACGTTCGGGTTCGTGGCGAGAATCACTTCGGTCGGGCCGTTGGTGACGCGCGCAAGCAGGCTCTTGATCTTCAAATCATCCGGACCGATGCCCTGCAGCGGCGAGAGCGCACCCATCAGCACGTGAAACACGCCGTTGAAGTCGCGTCCGCGATCGATCGCCGCCACGTTCTGCGGCTCTTCGACGACGCAGATCAGATGGTGATCGCGGGTGTCGCTGGTGCACAGCGGACACGGATCGGCGTCGGTGATGTTGTTGCAGATGGAGCAGTACGTGACGCGCGCCTTGACGTCGCGCACGGCGTCGGCCAGCCGATCGGCCTGCTCGCGCGGCGTCTTGAGGATGTGGAACGCCAGCCGCTGCGCGCTCTTGGGTCCGATGCCCGGCAGCCCCTGCAGCTCCTCGATCAGCCGGACGAGCGGTTCGGGAAGGGCGCTTATAACTTCATCCCCGGCGGCAGCATGCCGCCCATCTTCTGCGCCATGGCCTCGTCGGCCTTGCGCTGCGCGTCGTTGATCGCGGCGACGATCAGATCCTGCAGCATCTCGACATCTTCTTTCGAGACCACTTCGGGATCGATCGTGAGCGACTGCACCTGCTTGGCGCCGTTCACGATCACGGTGACCATGCCGCCGCCGGCGTTGCCTTCCACCTTCAGCTCGGCCATCTGCTTCTGCAGCTGTTCCTGCATCTGCTGGGCCTGCTTCATCATCTGTTGAATGTTCATCGGGTCACTCGATTGCAAACGCGCCGCGCGCCGGGTCCCAAAGGACCCGGCCTGCAGCCTTCACATCTCCTCCACGTCGCGGATCTCCGCGGGGAACACTTCGAGCATCGCCTGGACGCCGGCGTCGGCGAGCGCCTGCTCGCGCAACGCTGATTTCTTTTCCGCCGCCGCAGCGGTCGCCGCCGCTTCGGCCGCCGGTGCCGCAGCTGCCTCACCCTGCACCGCCGCGAGCACGATCTTACGGCCGCTCACCTCGAGGGCGAGCGTCTCGAGCCACGCGCGCTTCTCCTCGAGCATGCCCTGCAACGTGCGCTGATTCGGCGCGAATGTGAACGTCAGGCGATCGCCGGCCGCGTCGATCTTCTGCGCCTGCGCGACCACGGTGTTGTAGAAGGCCACCTTCGTTTTGCGGATCTCCGCCAGAAGGGCGTCCTTGAAATCGCCGGACACCGGCGTCGCGCGCGACGTCGCAGACACGCCGGATCCCGCCGGTGCGGCCGCCGGCGTCGAGCCGGGCTCCACGGCAACGGGAACGCGAGGGGCGGCGGCACCAGCGGATGCGGCTGTCCGGTTCGAGCCGGACGCTACCGGACCTGCCGACGCCGATCGCGGACTCGTCGGCGACGATGTCTGACCGCCGACGCGCTCAGTGCGAGCGAGCGGCTCGGCACGCGCCGGCGCGACGCCCGGTCGAGGCAGCGGCGCCTTCGAGCCGGATGGACCGCCGCTGCTCTGCAGCAGATCCTCGAGCGGCACGAGCTTCCGCAGATGCATCCATCGCAGCAGCGCCATCTCGAGGTGATAGCGCGGCTGGGCGGCGTTGCGAATGTCGCCTTCGGCCCGGGTGAGCAGATCGAACGCGCGGAGCAGATCTTCGCGCGAGAACCGCTTCGCGAGCGACGCCAGCCGATCGCGCTCCCCTTCGCCCGCGATTTCCGGATCCGTGAGCCGCGACGGGTCGACCGAGAGCACGAGGAGATCGCGGACCACCCGCGACAGCTCGCGGCAGACGGCCCGCAGGTCGTAGCCCATCTCGACCGCGCGGGCGGTGAGCGCGAACGCCTGCAGCGCGTCTTCCTCGGCGACGGCCTGAATCGTGTCGATCAGCAGATCGCGGCCGACGAGCCCGAGCACCGCGGACACATCTTCGCCGGTCACCGTGCTGCCCGTGAACGCGATCACCTGATCCAGCTTGCTCTGCGCGTCGCGCATGCTGCCCTCGGCATCGCGGGCGATGAGCTGCAGCGACTCGTCGCCGACCGTGATCTGTTCCGCGTCCACGATCGTGCGGAGCTGGTCGGCGATCGCCTTCGTGCTGATCGTACGGAACTCGTACACCTGCGATCGCGACAGCACCGTTTCAGGGATCTTGTCGAGCTCCGTCGTGGCCATCATGAAGACGACGTGCGGCGGCGGCTCTTCGATCGACTTGAGCAGCGAGTTGAACGACGCGCTCGAGAGCTGGTGCACTTCGTCGATGATGAACACTTTGTAGCGATTGCGAACCGGACGGATCGCCAGGCCCGCGATGATCACTTCCCGGACGTTGTCGATCCCGGTGTGCGTGGCCGCGTCGATCTCGAGGACGTCCATGTCGCGCCCCTCCGTGATCTCCACGCAGGCTTCGCACGTGCCGCACGGATCGGCCGTCGGCCCCCGCTCGCAGTTCAGCGCACGCGCCAGAATGCGCGCGGTCGTCGTCTTGCCCACGCCGCGCGGCCCGGCGAACACGAAGGACTGCGCGAGCCGCCCGCTCGCCAGGGCATTGCGCAGCGTACGTGTGACCGCGTGCTGCCCGACGACATCGTCGAACCGCTGCGGCCGCCATTTGCGCGCAATAACCTGGTAAGGCACTTTAGATTTCAGATTGCAGATTGAAATCGGATTGCGGATTGGACCGCGATCCGGAATGACTGCGGCACATGTCAGGATCTACTTAGCGCTGCTGCCTTCCGGCCCTGACGCGGTTCGTAGGCTGAAATTGCACAGGTTCCGGACCGCGGTGCAATCCACAAACCATTCAGACCAACAGATCTTTGAGTCTACTACACGGGCACACGGGTCGCGAGGAGGATGTACTTGGCGAGAATCTCGCCGACGACCACCGTGAACAGATCCACATACAGAATCCCGGTGGCCGATTGCGTCGATCGAATCTTCGCCGTCTCCCAGGTGAGATACGAGAGGATCGCCGGCCCGACGAGGCCGAACAGCACGCGCTGCCAGAAGAAGATCCCGTCGATCGACATGATGTAGCGATGGAAGCTCGGCCCCAGGCCAGGCTGCCAGGTCGCGAGCGCCACCACGATCGCCGCGACGACGACGACGACCCGCAGGACCATCGACACCATGTGCCATTTCACGATCGACTGCAGGTGCGAGACCTGCATCGACGGAATCACGAGGTACCAATGGCCGAGGATCATCGCCGTGCAGGTGCCGCCCAGCAGCGCCGCCGAGCTGAGAAAGCTCGCGATCGTCAGCGCCTGGCTCGCCCCCGATCGTCCGGCCGCGACCGCCAGCGCCTCGCACACAATCGCCGCCAGCCCGCCCGCCACCGCGACTGCAACGATCGCAGGGCGCACCGACGCGAGCATCCGCCCGACCGTCGCCCAGTAGATCACCACCGCCGCCGCCGCACAGTCGAGCGCGAGCAGACCGTATGTGCCGGCACGACTCGCGTCCGCGTCCGTCGGACCGAGCAGGCCATACCGGAACGCCAGTGCCGCAACCAGCAGAATCGCCGCAAGGCCCGCGTTGAACCGGAAGAACTTGACGCCCGCGTCGCGCGACACGAACACGAGCGTCAAGACAATGCCGACGCCGAGATGCGCCAGGAACAGGAAGAGGACGGTCGACAGACTCATATGGGCGGGAGGGCTGGATAGGCGGGAGGGGCTGGTGGCTGGAAGGGCATCCGGCCTTCTGCCCTTCCCGCCATTCCTGCCCTACCGGCCTTACTTCGCTGCCAGGCGCTTGTTCACTTCCGGCCAGTTCACGACATTCCACCACGCCGCAATGTAGTCGGGGCGGCGGTTCTGATATTTCAGGTAGTACGCGTGCTCCCACACATCGATGCCGAACACCGGCTTCTTGCCGTCCATCAGCGGGCTGTCCTGATTCGGCGTGCTCTCGATCGCAAGCTTGCCGCCCTGATCGATCACCCACGCCCAGCCACTCCCGAAGCGGCCGACCGCGGCCTTCGCGAGCTGCTCCTTGAACGTCTCGAAGCTGCCGAACGACGACTTCAACGCGTCCGCGATCGCACCCGTCGGCTGACCACCGGCGTTGGGCGCCATGATCTGCCAGAACATCGAGTGGTTCGCGTGTCCGCCGCCGTTGTTGCGCACCGCGGTGCGGATGTCCTCGGGCACGGTGTTGATGCCCTTGATCAAATCCTCGATGCTCTTCGACTGCAGCTCAGGATGCTTTTCAAGCGCGGCGTTCAGGTTGTTCACGTACGCCCCGTGATGCTTCCCGTGATGAATCTCCATCGTCTGTTTGTCGATGTGCGGTTCGAGCGCATCCGAGGCGTAGGGCAGGGGCGGGAGAGTGTAAGCCATCAGACGTTCCTCCTTGTCGTCCTTCGATCCGTTCAGGACGATCCTGAGCGTTGTCGAGGGGTCGAGTCCTGCAGTGGGCAGAACCTGAGGATCGGTACTTCGCGGGGAGAGTTGAGGGCAACCACGCCGCAGCGGCGCCCAGCTCGGCCTCTAGTGGATGGCCAGCATGCGGTCGAGGGCGACCTTGGTCCAGTGTTTCTGATCGTCGGGGACGACGATGCGGTTGTGGACCTCGCCGTCGATCAACCCTTCGAGGGTCCACAGCAAGTGGTTCGGCGACACGCGGAACATCGTCGAGCACAGGCAACCGAACTGGTCGAGCGACACCACGGTGCGATCGGGCCGCACCTGGCTGGCGAGGCGGTTCACGAGGTGGAGCTCGGTCCCGACGGCCCACACGGAGCCGGCCGGGCTCTGCGTCACTTGCTTGATGATGTATTCGGTCGAGCCGGAATCGTCGGCGGCCTGGACGACGTCCCACGGGACTTCCGGGTGGACGATGACGCGAACGCCGGGGTGCTCACGCCGGATGTTCTGGATCTGGCGAGCGGTGAAGCGCGTGTGGACCGAGCAGTGGCCTTTCCACAGGATGATGCGCGCCCGGCTGACGGCGTCGGGCTCGAGGCCGCCCCAGATCTCATTCGGATCCCACACCACCATCTGATCGAGCGGCACGCCCATCCTGTAGGCGGTGTTGCGCCCCAGATGCTGGTCCGGCAGAAAGAGAATCCGCTCACCTCGTTCCCACGCCCACTTCAGTGTCGCCGCCGCATTCGACGAGGTGCAGACGACACCTCCCCTTTCGCCGCAGAAGGCTTTGATTGACGCGGCCGAGTTGATGTACGTGACCGGGATGACAGGCGACGCGTCGTTGGCGAAACCCATCTGCTGCAGATCGCTCCAGCACATCTCGAGCTGATCGGGATCGGCCATGTCGGCCATGGAGCAGCCGGCCGCGAGGTCGGGCAGGATCACAGCCTGATGCGCGGCGCTGAGCACGTCGGCGCTTTCCGCCATGAAGTGCACGCCGCAGAAGATGATGAACTCAGCGTCCGGATGCGCGGACACCTGGCGCGCCAGCTTGTAGGAATCGCCGGTGTAGTCGGCGAACTTGAACACTTCGTCGCGCTGATAATGATGGCCGAGGATGACAACCCGGCGGCCGAGCTGCGCGCGGGCGGCGGCGATCCGCTGGTCCATCTCCTCGTCGGTGAGCCCGAGGTACCGCTCCGGCAGGGGCTGGCGCTCAGCGATATGGTCTTTCTCGTACGCCGTGAGAACGGGCAGCAGCATGGGCGTATTTGTGCGCTTGTGAAACTTTTCTCAAGCCGACGCTACGAAAAAGCCAAGCTGTATCGGCATCGTCTGGCCCGACCCCGCTTGGCCGTTACCTAATTATAACACCGGGTGCGCGCAGGTTATTCCGCCATCCCCGCGTGCGCCACCACCCGGTACAGCGTGTCGCGCTCGACCGGCTCGCGCCCCGCCGCGCGGATCAGCCGCTCGATCGCCCGCGGCGTCAGCGCTTCCGGCGTCCGCGCTCCCGCCATGTGGTAGATCTTCTCCTCCTGCACGGTGCCGTCGAGATCGTCGACGCCAAACCACAACGCCGTCTGCGCCACATCCACGCCGGTCGCGATCCAGAACGCCTTCACGTGATCGATGTTGTCGCACATCAGCCGCGACACCGCGTGCACGCGCAGCGAGTCGACCGCGCTCGGCGCAGGCAGCTTGCGCATCTGGTTGTTGTCGGGGTGAAAGGCCAGCGGAATGAACGCCTGGAAGCCGCCCGTCTCGTCCTGCAGGGTGCGCGCGCGCAGCATATGATCGACGCGCTCTTCCGCCGTCTCGATATGGCCGTAGAGCATCGTCACGTTGGTGCGCATCCCGAGCCGATGCGCCGTCCGGTGGATCGCGAGGTAGCGATCGGTGCCGCATTTGTCGTGCGCAATTTTGCGGCGCACGCGCTCGGCAAAGATCTCCGCCCCGCCGCCGGGGAGCGAATCGAGGCCGGCGGCCATCAACTCCTTCAGCACCTGCTCGTCGCTCGTGCCGTAGAGATCGGCGAAGAAGGCGATCTCCACCGCCGTGAAGCACTTCAGTTGAATCGTCGGGCGGATGCGCTTCAGGCCGCGCAGCATCTCCGTGTAGTACTCGAACGGCAGATCCGGGTGCAGCCCGTTGACGATGTGGACCTCGGTGAGCGGCTGGTGGGCGCGCTGGCGCAGCTTGTCCCAGACCTGCTCGAGCGACATCGTGTAGGCGCCGGCGTCGCCCGGCTTCAACCGCGCGAACGCGCAGAACAGGCAGCTGGCGACGCAGACATTCGTCGCTTCGAGCCGGATGTTGTAGTTGTAGAACGTGCGGGCGCCGTGGCGCTTCTCGCGCTCCCGGTTGGCGAGCCAGCCGACCGCGAGCACGTCCGGCGCGTCGAACAGGCGGACGCCATCGGCCAGGTCCAGACGGATGCCGGCCGCAAGCTTCTCTTCGATGTCGGCGAGGCCGGAAGACTGGAGGCGTTCAGCGAATTGGTGAGTTGGAGAGTTGGTGAGTTGGTGAGTCAAGCCCATCGTGAATCCCGAACTCGCCAAATCACCAAGTCACCAAATCGCCAACTTTGATTTCAAGAAATGCCGAAGACCTGAATCCGCAGCGAGCGCGCGCGCGGACCATCGAGCTCCGCCATCAGAATCCGCTGCCATTGCCCGAGAACGACTTCCCCGCCGCTGATCTGCAGCGTGAGGTTGTGGCCGAGCAGCATCGCGCGCAAGTGCGAGTCGGCGTTCATCCGGTCGCAGTCCGAGTGTTGCGGATCGTTGTGCATGTACTCGGCGTCGCGGGCGACCATGTGTTCGAGGAAGCGCTTGATGTCGGAGAGCAGCGCGGTCTGGAACTCGTTGATGAAGAGGGTGCAGGTCGTGTGCATCGACCAGAGGCTGACGAGCCCTTCGCGGATGTTGAATTTGCGGACGTATTCCATCACGCGGTTCGTGAGATCGACGAGCTCGACGCGCTGATCGGTCTGCACGATGAACGTCTCGCCATGAATGGTAAGGCCGCCCGCCGTCGCCGTGGCCACGTCCTCGACGGGCTTCTCGCGAACGGTGACGGTCGAACTCTTGCTCATGCGCTCCTCTTGAAGTGTGGGCTCTGAATGCCGCGTCCCTGGCCGGACGCGATCGTTATATGTTACGAAAAAAGGCTCGTCTGTAGCAACCTGCTATACTCCGCGACGGTCCGGCCATCATGCCGGGCGCCACGCACAATCTGACGCTCGCCCCGGGGCCACGCGAAGTGGGTGAAACGCCCACACGGTCCCGCCACTGTAAGCGGGGAGCGACACGTCGTAGATGTCACTGGAACGCCGCGATCCGACGCACTCGGGCGCCGGCGACCCGGGAAGACAGACGTGCCGCGTCGATCCGCGAGTCAGGAAACCTGGTCCTCCGGGGGCGTCCTTTCTTCGGCGCGAGAGACGCCGGGAGGAACCCATTGCATCCGTCTGTTTCCGCTCTCCGGCGGCTCGTCGCAGCCTGCCGATTCGCCTCGATCCTCGTCATTTTCGCCGGCCTCTCGCCGCAAACCGCGGCGGCCGCGGAGACCGTCACCGGCATCGTGGTCGATCAGTCGGGTCGATCGTTGCCGCGCGCGTACGTCCGCGCGGTTGCCTCGTCTGGCGCGGAACTGACGAGCACCTTCACGAACGAGACGGGTCGCTTCACGATGCCCGCCGCCGACGGTTGTCAGCTGCAGGTGTCGATGACCGGCTTCGAGCCAGCGACCGCCTCCTGCGCGCCGGGGCAGGCGCTGAAGATCGTGCTTCACGTGGCGCCGATCCAGGAAACCGTCATCGTCAGCGCCACGCGCACGGCGGCGCCGGCGGACCAGGTCGGGGCCAGCGTGACCACGTTCACCGCCGAGGATCTCGATCGGCGGCGCACGCCGATCGTCGCCGACCTGCTGCGCTCGACCCCGGGCGCCATGGTGATTCGCAGCGGCGGCGTCGGCGCCGTGACGTCGCTCTTCGTGCGCGGCGGCGAGAGCAACTACAACAAGGTCCTGCTCGACGGCATCCCGCTCAACGAGCCGGGCGGCACGTTCAACTTCAGCAATCTGACGACCGACAACATCGAGCGGATCGAGATCGTGCGCGGCGCGCAGTCGGCGCTGTTCGGATCCGACGCGATGTCGAGCGTCGTGCAGCTGTTCACGAAGCGGCCGGATCACGCCGACGCGCGGCCGCACGTCGTCGCCTCGTTCGAAGGCGGCACATACGGCACGGTCCGCGGCGGCGCGGCGGTGTCGGGGGCGTCGCCGCGATTCGATTACTCGTTCGGCGCCTCACGCTACAACACCGACAACAACGTGCCGAACGATCGGTTCGAGAACACGACGCTGTCGGCAAACGTCGGCGTCGTGCTCAGCGACACTGCCACGCTGCGGTTCGTCGGACGCGGCGAGCTCGAACGCACCGGCACACCGGGGCAGACCGAGTTTGCGCGGCCCGATCTCGATGCGTTCTTCACCCGCCACGACGGCGTCGGCGGCGTCACCTTCGATCAGCAGCTCACACCGCGGTTTCGGCAGCGCGCGTCCTACTCCCTCGCCGCGTCGGATCAGCGATCGGCGGACTTGATCGAGGATCCCCCGTACACGCCGCAATTCGGCAACCGCGCGGCGCCGTTCGAGTTCTCCGATTTCACGTTCGACAGCCGGACGAATCTGCGACGGCATCATGCGAGCTACCAGGCCGATTGGCGGCTGACGACCGACGCCTCGTCGTACGGCGATCACCGCCTGACGCTGCTCGGCGACTGGGATGGCGAGCGTGCCACGCTCACCGATGCGCTCGCGGGCACGTCCATGCCGGCGTCGCGCAACAACTTCGGCGCATCGATCCAGCACCAGGCGCTGTGGGCGCGCGCCTTCGTGACGCTGAGCGGACGTGTCGAGCACAACGACAGCTTCGGCACGGCCGTCGTGCCGCGCGGATCGGTGGTGTACGTCGCGCACGCCGGGGGCGGAACGTTCGGCGAGACGAAGCTGAAGGCGAGCGCGGGTCTCGGCATCAAAGAACCGACGGTGCTTCAGTCCTTCAGTCTGTCGCCGTTTTTTCGCGGTAACCCCGATCTGCAGCCGGAGCGCTCGCGCACCGTCGATGCCGGCATCGAGCAGCGACTGCTCGGCGACCACGCGAAGATCGAGCTGACCTGGTTCGACAACCGGTACCGCAACATCATCTCGACGCGAACCACCGATCCCGAGACGTTCGCCGCCGAATATTTCAACATCGGCTTGACGCGGGCGCGCGGCGCCGAGCTCGGCATCGAGCTCGTCCCGGTCAGGACGGTCCATGTGCGCGCCGGATACACCTTCGTCGATTCGGAGATCCTCCAGAGCACGTCGCCAACGGACGTCGTGTTCCAGCCGGGACAGTGGGCCTTCCGGCGGCCGCGCCACTCGGGGTATGCCGGCATCGGCTGGAGCTGGAATCGGATCACGGCCGGTGTGGACGGCGTGATCATCGGCCGGTACGTGGACAGCGACTTCTCCTCGCTGGAGCCGCCGCTGCTGTCGAATCCGGGGTACACCACGTGGGACGTTCGCCTGTCGTACGACGCGACAAAGCAGTTGCGCGTGCTCGTATCGATCGACAACGTGGCCGACGCGCAGTACATGGAACCGCTCGGCTACCCCGCGCTTGGCCGGGCCGCACGCGTCGGATTTCGCGTCGCGTTCTGAGGGCACGTTGCAGAGGAACCTCTCCACCACGGAGGACACGGACGCGGAGGAACGGCCCTGTGTTCTCCTGTAAATCTTGAATGGCTGATGGCCGGAAAGCCTCATGCTGCAAGCCACTGACGTCTCGTTCGCCTACAACGCCGCGCCGGTGCTGCAGCACGTGTCGCTCGTCGTGCCGCCCGGGCGGATCGTCGGTCTGCTCGGGCCGAATGGCTCGGGGAAGACGACGCTGCTGCGCATCATGGCCGGCACGCTGGCGCCACAGAGCGGGTCGGTGCAGATCCACGACGCGGATGTCCGCGCGTTGTCGCGCCGCGAGATCGCCCGGCGCATTGCCGTCGTGCCCCAGGAAACGCACAGCCCTTTCGACTTCACCGTGCTCGACATCGTCTTGATGGGCCGGTATCCGCACCTGCGGGCCTTCGAGCTCGAGGGGGCGTCCGATCTCGCGATTGCACGGGAGGCGCTCAACGCGACCGGCACGCTGGCGCTCGAGCATCGGCTGTTCGCCACGCTGAGCGGCGGCGAAAAGCAGCGCGTCGTCATCGCCGGCGCGCTCGCTCAGGCGTCGGACGCGCTGCTGCTCGACGAACCGACCGCATCGCTCGATCTCGGATATCAGCTCGCCATCGCGCAGCTGCTGACGCGCCTCAATCGGGAACGGGGCACGACGATGATGGTGTCGACGCACGACCTGAACCTTGCGGCGTCGCTCTGTTCCGAACTCGTGCTGATCCGCAACGGGCGCATCATCGCGCAGGGCGCCACCGACGCGGTGCTCACCGCGTCGAATGTCCGCGCGGTCTACGACGTCGATGCGGAGGTCGGCTACAACTCACGCGCCGGTCATGTGACGGTCATCCCCATTGCGCGCTCACTCTGATCTCCGCCGGCGCCTGTTCATGACGATCGGCGGCTTCGGCGCCGTCGCGGCCGCGGCATGTCTGCTCGCGCCGCTGGTCGGCAGCACGCGTATCTCGCTCGTCCAGGCGCTCAGCGGGACGATGCCGTTCGCCGACAACGTCGACGCGCAGATCTTCTTTCTCGCGCGGCTGCCGCGCGTGCTCGCCGCGGCGCTCGTCGGCGCGAGCCTCGCGATCTCCGGCGCCGTGTTCCAGGCGCTGCTGCGCAATCCGCTGGCCTCGCCGGACACGCTGGGTGTGTCGGGCGGCGCGGCTCTCGGGGCGATGGTCGCCATCACGTTTCACTTCGATGTCTCGCTGTTCGGCATCCCGGCGATTCCGCTCGCGAGCTTTACCGGTTCCATCGGCGCACTGGCCATCGTGTACCTGCTCGCGACGGCGCGGCGCCGCGGGCTGTCGTCGATGACGCTGCTGCTGGCCGGCGTGGCGCTGAACGCGTTTTTCTCTGCGCTGGTGCTGTTCGTCCAATATTTCGCCGATTTTGCCGAGACGTTCCGCAGCGTTCGCTGGCTGATGGGGTCGCTCGACGTCGGGGGCTACACGCCGATTGTGATCGTGATTCCTCTGCTCGCGCTCTCCGCGGTTGGGTTCGCCACGCTGCCGCGCGCGCTGGATCTGCTGAGCCTGGGCAGCGACGCCGCGGCGGTGCGCGGTGTGGACGTCCGGCGGACTGAGCGGATTGCGCTGCTCAGCGCGTCGCTCGCGACCGGCGCCTCGGTGTCGATCGCCGGCCCGATCTCGTTTGTCGGCATCGTCGTCCCGCATCTCGTACGATTGATCGTCGGCGCGGATCACCGGCTGGTCCTGCCCGCAACGGCGCTCGCCGGCGCCGCGCTGCTGGTGGGGTGCGATGTGGCCGCGCGCACATTGTTCTCGCCGCTCGAGATTCCGGTGGGCGTGATCACCGCGCTCGTCGGTGCGCCGTTCTTTCTGTATCTGCTGATGAGACGGTCATGACGGGACGATTGCTCTTCGTGCTGGCGCTGGCGATTCTTCCCGTAACCGCCACGCCCGGATCGGTCGCGCCGGGTGGCGATGCCACACCGCAGCGGATCATCTCGCTCGTGCCGAGTGTCACGCAGATGCTCTTCGCGATCGGCAGCGGCGGCCGGATCGTTGGAGTCAGCAATTACGACCATGAGCCGGCGGACGTCGACAAGCTGTCGCGGGTTGGTGGACTCCTTGATCCTGATACCGAGCGCATCCTCGCGCTCCGGCCGGATCTGGTGATCGTCTACGAGGCGCAGCACGAGCTGGAGCAGCGCCTCACGCAGGCCCACATCCGCTACTACGAGTACGCGCACAAGAACCTGGCGAACGTGATGGCGACGATGCGCGCGCTGGGCGATATTCTGGGTACGCGCGCCGCCGCCGAGCGCGTCGCGCACGGCATCGAAGAGCACCTGCAGGCGGTCGCCGCGCGGGTGGCCGGACGGCCGCGGCCGCTGGTGCTCCTCGTCATCAGCCGCGATCCGCAATCGCTGCGCAATATCTATGCGAACGGCGGCTACGGATTTCTTCACGACATGATCGATATCGCCGGCGGACGCGACGTCTTCGACGACGTGAAGCGCGAGAACGTGCAGCCGTCGACGGAGTTGATTCTCGGGCGGCGGCCGGAGGTCATCATCGAGCTTCGCTACGGCGGTGCGGCGACCGGCCACGATGACCTCTCGCCGTGGCAAACCTTGCCCTCGCTTCCCGCCGTGAAGAATCATCGGCTCTATCAGCTCGTCGGCGATCGGCTCGTCGATGCAGGGCCGCACGTGGCCGACGCGACCGAGCAGTTCGCGCGGACCATTCACCCTGAGGCGTTTCAATGAAGACCCTGGTGTCGTGGTCGAGCGGCAAGGACTCCGCGTGGATGGTCCACGTGCTGCGGCACACGCCCGGTGTCGAGCTGGCCGGCCTGCTGACGACGGTGAACGCGTCGGCGCAGCGCGTCGCGATGCACGCCGTCCGCGTCGAGCTGCTCGAGACCCAGGCCGCGGCCCTCGGCCTGCCGCTCCGGCAGGTGCCGATTCCGTCTCCGTGTCCGAACGCTGTCTACGAACAGGCGATGGGTGATGCCGTGCGGCAGGCGCTCGACGAAGGCTTCACGCACGTCGCATTTGGCGATCTGTTTCTCGAGGACATCCGCCGCTATCGAGAAGCGCAGCTCGCGGGAACCGGACTCGCGCCGCTGTTTCCGCTGTTCGGCGCCGACACGACGTCGCTCGCGCGCGAGATGGTCGCGGCAGGTCTGCGCGCCCGGCTCACCTGCGTCGATCCACGCGTCCTCGATCGTGGGTTTGTCGGCCGCGAATTCGATGCCGCGCTGCTGGCGGACTTGCCCGCCTCAGTTGATTCGTGCGGCGAGCGCGGCGAGTTTCACACCTTTGCGTATGCTGGCCCGATGTTCCGGTATCCGATTGCGATCGAGGCGGGCGCAGTCGTCGAACGCGATGGGTTCGTCTTTGCCGACCTTACGCTGATATCTGGTCATTTGGTCATCTCGTAATTTGGTTATTGATTTGAGAATTGAGGCACACATCATGCGTCCGTGATTAGGATGAGCGTTCAGAGCGAGGCGCTGAAGCAGCGGACGATGGCGTTTTCGATCGCAATTCTACGACTCGTCGATAGATTGCCACGCACAGCGAGCGGCGAAATCGTTGGGCGACAACTCGCAAAAAGTGCAACGTCGGTCGGCGCGAACTATCGCGCGTCCTGCACTGCTCGATCGCGGGCTGAGTTCATCGCCAAGCTCGGGATTGTCGTTGAGGAGGCAGACGAGTCTGTGTACTGGCTGGACCTCATTCTGCATGTGGGCTTCTTGCCTCCTACCGACGTGCGCGGCGTGCACGCTGAGGCGTGCGAATTGCGCGCAATCTTCGGCAAATCAGTCGGTACTGCCAGACTCAATTCGAGCAACTCCTCAAGTCGTCCCAATAACCAAATAACCAAATAACCAAATAACCAGATGCCAGATGACCAGATATCCCACTCGCATCGTCTGCCTGACTGAGGAAACGACCGAGACGCTGTACTTGCTCGGCCAGGGCGATCGGATTGTCGGCGTTTCCGGGTACACGGTGCGTCCGCCCGAAGCGCGGGAGAAGCCAAAGATCTCCGCGTTCATCAACGCACGGTTCGACAAGATCGAGGCGCTGCACCCCGACCTCGTGCTCGCATTCTCGGATCTGCAGGCGGATCTGTCGGCGGAGCTCGTGCGGCGCGGCATCGCGGTCGTCACGTTCAATCAGCGCAGCGTCGCGGAGATCCTGCAGATGATCCGGATGCTGGGCGGGCTCGTCGGGTGCCAAGCGCAAGCAGAACAGCTCGCGGATCGCCTCGAGCGCGATCTCGATCGGATCCGCGAGTCCGCTTCGCGCTTCCCGAGGCGCCTGCGAGCCTTTTTCGAAGAGTGGGACGAGCCGCTGATCTCGGGCATCCGCTGGGTCGAAGAGCTCGTGGACGCGGCCGGCGGCGCGCCGCTGTTTCCGGAGCTCGCGTCTGCGGCGCTCGCCAAGGATCGCATCGTCGATCCGGTGGAGGTCGCCCGTCGCGATCCCGAAGTGATCTTCGCGTCGTGGTGCGGCAAGCGCATGAAGAAGGCGACGATCGTCGGACGGCCTGGCTGGAACGCCGTCGACGCGGTTGTGCGCGATCGCATCTTCGAAATCAAATCGACGTACATCCTGCAGCCCGGGCCAGCGAGCCTCACCGAGGGCGTGCGCCAGCTGCACGATGTGTTCGCGGGAATTCACGGATTCATCACAACGGACACGAAGGGCAGAGGGACAGAACTCCATTGACAGCGGCCCCGCGCAGGCCTACTGTGCACGGCTATGCTGAGAGATCTCCGGCTCGCCGCGCGCATGCTGCTCCAGTCCAAAGGGTGGACCGCCGTCGTTGTCGTCTCGCTGGCGCTCGGCATCGGCGCCAACACGGCTCTCTTCAGCGCGATCAACGGACTGCTGCTGAAAAAGCTGCCCGTCAGCGATCCGGATACGCTCGTCCGCCTCCGCTACGCCGGCCCCAATCAGATGGCCACCGATTCGAGCAGCTACGGCGTCACCGCGCCGGACGCGCGGGGACGCCCGGTTCGGCCGACCTTCTCGTACCCGATGTATCTGCAGTTCCGCGCGGACAATCTGACGATGACGGACCTCTTTGCATGCGCCCCCTTCGGCCGCATGAACGTCGTCGTGAACGGTCGAGCCGAGATCGCGTCCGGATTCATCTCCTCAGGCAACTATTACCAAGTGCTGGGCGCGAAGGCCCGGCTCGGCCGAACGATCACACCCGACGATGACCGGCCGACGGCGGCGCCGGTGGCCGTGATCAGCCACAGGTACTGGATGGCACGGTTCGGCGGCAGCCCGGACGCAGTGGGCGCGTCGGTCCGCGTGAACGATGTCCTAATCACGATCGTCGGCGTGCTGTCGCCGGAATTCACCGGCGTCCAGCAGGCGGTCAGCGACGCCCCCGATGTGTCGTTCCCGCTCGCATTGGAACCGCAGTTCAACCTGAAGGCGTCTCAGCTGGCGCAGCCGACCTGGTGGTGGCTGCACGTCATGGGGCGCCTGAAGCCGGGCGTCACCGCCGGGCAGGTGCAAGGCAACCTCGCAGGAATCTTTCAACACACTGCGCGGACAGGCCTCGACTCGTACCTCTCCACCCTTTCGACCGTGGAACGGTCGCGATCGGGTCTGCAGAATCGCACGCAGGTGCCCGATCTGCTGGTCGACTCAGGCAGCCGCGGCGTTTACGACGTCAACACGGGTGATCTGAATGCCATCACGGTGCTGAGCGCCGTCGTCGTCCTCGTGCTGTTGATCGTTTGCGCCAACGTCGCGAACCTGCTGCTCTCTCGCGCGACGACGCGGCAGCGGGAACTCTCCGTGCGGCTCGCGCTCGGGGCGTCCCGCGCGAGACTGGTTCGCCAGCTTCTCACGGAGAGCCTGCTGCTCGCCGCGGTTGGCGGCGCGATCGGCGTCCTGATCGGCCGCTGGGGGCAGCAGTTGTTACCGGGGACGTCGGGCCAGCCAGCGCCCATGGACTGGCGCGTGCTCGCATTTGTCATCGCTGTCACCACCGTGACGGGCGTCGTCTTCGGGATGGCGCCGGCGCTGCGTGCGACGCGGACGGATGTGAACTCGACGCTCAAGGAAACCAGCCGCAGCGTCGCCGGAACGCGCAGTACGCTCGCCAAATCGCTGCTCGTCGCACAAGTGGCGATCTCTCTGATGCTTCTGATCGGTGCCGGGTTGTTCCTGCGCACGCTGCAGAACCTTCGACGTGTGGACGTCGGCTTCAACCCGAACAACGTGGTGCTGTTCCGCGTGAACCCCAGCCTGAATCGATACGAGGCCGCGAGACAGCAGCTGCTCTACGACCGGCTGGACGAGCGCCTTCGGGCGATCGCCGGCGTGCGTGCGGTCGCATGGTCGAGTCCGGCGCTGCTTTCGGGCAGCGTGAATTCCGGCAGTATCTTCGTGCAGGGCCGAACCTATGCACCGGAACAGCACGACGACATCTACCGGATTGTCGCCTCGCCCACATTTTTCGAGACGATGGAGATCCCGCTGCTCGCGGGGCGCGGATTCACGCCGCGCGACGCGGACGGCGCGCCGCTTGTCGCCGTGATCAACGAAGCTGCCGCGCGCAAATATTTCCCGAACGAGTCTCCCATCGGCCACCGCTTCGGATCGAGCCCCGAGGAGAGCGGCAAGCTCGAAGTGGTCGGCATCCTGCGCGATGCCAAGTACGACAGCGTCCGCGACGCGGCCGTGCCGACGATGTACGTGCCGTATCAACAGACCCCGCGGGACGTCGCGACATTCGAAGTCCGGACGGCCGGCGATCCGCTCGCCGCCATCGGCAGCATCCGCGACGCGGTCCGCGACGTCGATCCTGACCTGCCGCTGATGAACGTCTCGACGCAGCTCGAGGAGGTCGAGAAGCGCTTTCTGCAGGAGAAGGTCTTTGCGCAGGCCTACACGCTGTTCGGCGGCCTCGCACTCCTGGTGGCGTCAATCGGTCTGTTCGGGCTGATGTCCTACAGCGTCTCGCGGCGCACCAATGAAATCGGCATCCGCATGGCGCTCGGCGCGAGAGGCCAGGACGTGCTCCGGCTGGTCATGGGCGAGTCGATGGTGCTCGTCGCCGCCGGCGTCGCAATCGGCGTCTGCGGCGCGATCGCCGCCAGCCGTCTGGTGGCCAAGCTGCTCTTCGGTCTCGCACCGACCGACCCGGTGGCGATCGCCGGTGCCACTGCCGTGATGCTGCTCGTGTCGGCCGTCGCCGGCTACCTGCCGGCCAGCCGCGCGGCGCGCATCGAGCCGATGGTGGCGCTGCGCTACGAATAAGAACGCTACTACGCGTCCTACAGAAAGAGGCGTTCGTTCACGTCGGGGATGATGCCGGTTGCTCGAGCTTTCTCGAAGAGCAATTCGACCGCTCGCCTGCCCTCTGCGCCGAGATCGACCGAATACTCGTTCACGTACAGGTCGATGTGCCGGTACATGACGTCCTCGCTCATCTCCTGCGCGTGCTCGCGCACGAACGGGAGACTCGCCGCGCGGTGCGCGAACGCGTACTCGACGCTTCGCCGCACGACACGATTCGCGGCCTGCTTCACCTCGTCCGGGAGCGCACGCTTGATCGCGATCCCCCCGAGCGGAATGGGCGCGCCTGTCTCGCCCTCCCAGAACTCGCCAAGGTCGATGATCTTCTTCAATCCCTTGGCTTCATAGGTGAAGCGATTTTCGTGGATGATCAGCCCCGCGTCGTATTCGTCGTTCAGCAGCGCCGGTTCGATCGCCGAGAACAGCAGCGGCGTCGTGTCCTTCGCGGCAGGAAACGCCAGGCCGAGGAGAAAATTCGCAGTGGTGAATTTCCCCGGAATCGCGATCCGAAGCGTGCCCGCTGCAACGTCGTGCGGCGAAATCGACCGTTTGGAAATGAGCAGCGGGCCGCAGTTGCGCCCGAGCGCGCTGCCAGCGTCGAGCAGGACGTACGCGCCAGTGCAGTACGCATACGCGTGGTAGCTCAGCTTCGTCACGTCGATGTCGCCCGCAAACGCCGCCTGGTTCAGCGCTTCCACGTCCGCGAGGCCGACCGAGAACTCGAGGCCTTCGAGATCGATCCGGTGATTGACGATCGCATCGAACATGAAGCAATCGTTGGGACAGGGCGAAAAGCCGAGGGAGAGGATCATGCGTGCTCGACGATGCCCAGCGCCGTTTCGCCGGCGCGGCTGATGGCGTTCTCCAGCTTCCAGGTTTGACGGTTGCGCCGTTCGACGATATTCGAGACCGCGCGCACCTGTGCGAACGTGACGCCATGAATCAGGCAGGCGTACATGAACGCGGCACCTTCCATGCTCTCGACCTGCGGCTGAAAACGCTGCACGACCGCAGCAATCGATCGGGGATTGCCATGGACGGTATTCACCGTGATGCCACGAACCGCCGGCAGATGGCCGAGCACCGCATTCGGCGGCGGAGCCGCGTTCACCAACGCCCCGCCGGTGAACGGCGGCTCGTTCTCGCCCAGAAGATTCATCTCCTGAATCGTCAGAAACCGCTCGTCATCCTCGGCGCCCAGTTCGACGATCCGCTCGGACACCACGTGCACGACCGTGCCGGGCTCCAGTGCGGGATCGAAGCTCCCGCAGACGCCGATGTTCAAGGCGAAATCGTACGGTGTCTGCGCCAGGACGCGCGATGCGCGGGCGGCGGTGGCGACCATCCCGACGCCTGTGGTCAGCACGTCCACGGCGTGCGACGCGTGCTCATAGCGGCTCAGCCCGGCGCCGCGAGGCACTGCCGCGCCAAGCTTCGCGACGAGAGGGGCCGCCTCCATCGACGTTGCGGCGACGACGAGAATGTTCATGCGGATGCGGCCAGCACGCTCGGCTAAAGCCTTCGCGCTACAGGCTAACGTCTTCGCTCTACCAGTCCGACATTAGTCGACGTCGTCGTCGGGCGCAGTGACGACGTATGCGCTCGAGGCGCGCTTCATCACAATCGTCAGGCCGAAGCCGACGAGCACCACCGACGCGATCAGGCCGACATAGATGCCGATGCCGGCGAGCGCGATCGGCGCCGCGGCGCCGACCGGCGTGCCTTCGACAATCGCGAACGCCTGCGAGACGGTGAGCGCGCGCTCGCCTGCCGAGCGCGGCATGATGCGCCAGGACAGAAACATGATGCCGAGAGCAACCAGGCCGATGATGAGCAGCGGATGCCGCGAGTTCCGGCGGGTGATGAGGCTCAGTACCGCGAGCACGGCCGCCAGCGCGCCGAGCCCTGCCACCCAGAGAGCGGCGACGTCGGGCACGCCTTTGAGGGAGACGTCGCCGACGACCACCCACGGCAGAAAGGCGCTGACGCACAGCGTGACTCCGGCGAGCAGCGGCACGAAGTAGCTGCGCATGCCCGGACGGAGTACCCCGACGCTCATTGCCCGTCCTTGAACTCCTCGTACCATGCCATCTGAATCGCTTCGAGCTTCGGCTCGTTCGAGGCTTTCGGGTCGTCGTCAAAGCCGTCGAGGGCGATGACGCGCTCGCGCAAATCGGTGAAGCGAATCGTCAGCGGGTCGACGCCGGGAAACTTCTCGACGAGCTCGATGCCGATGTCCTCTGCGTCCGTCCATTTCATGAGCGCACCGCCTCGGCCTTCGCGTCCTTGCGGTCCGACTTCCCGAGCTGAATGCCGCCGCCCTCCTGGACGTAATTGCGCGTATACATCGGCAGCTCGCAGACGACGTCGCCGCTGATCACCGCCTGGCAGCCGAGCCGCGATCGCGCGGTGAGGCCCCACGCGGTGTCGAGGCGATCCGCCTCATCCTCTTCCATCTCACTGAGATGTTCCGCGCCCTCGGAAATGATGATGTGACAGGTCGTGCAGGCGCAGCTGCCGCCGCAGGCGTGCTCGAGCGGAATCCCGAGATTCTTCGCCACGTCGAGAAACGACTCGGGCTTGCCGTGATGCGAGTACGGCAGCTGTCCGTGCTCGAACTCGACGGTCTGGGGCTCACCGTCGATGATGAACGTCACTTTAGGCATTCGGAGCTCCGGGATTCGGAATTCGGGCTTCGGGATTCGCACGATTCAAATCCAGAATCCCCAATCCCGAATCACATCTGATTAACATTCTTCCCCGCCAGCGCGGCTTGCACCGACCGGTTCATCATCACCTCCGCGAGATGACGCGTGGCGTCGTTGAGCACGTGGGTCTTGTCCTGAATGGCCTCTTTGTCCGGCCCGTTCAGCACAGCCTTCAGGCCGACGAGCGCGGCGGCAATCCGCTCGCCTTCGCCTTGCGCCAATTCTTCGGCCGCGATCGCCGCGTACTCCGGCGCGCGCAGCGATTTTTCGGTTGCGACGATCACCGATTCCGCTTCGTTGCGCGCTTCGATCAGCAGACGCGCCGCGAAGTCGGCCTCCGCATGCTCGAACGACTCGAGCAGCATCCGCTCCACCTCGTCGTCGGTCAGGCCATAGGACGGCTTCACGTCGTGCGTGATCTCGATGCCGGTGCGCTGCTCCGATGCCGTGATGCTCAGGATGCCGTTCGCATCGATCTGAAACTGCACCCGCACGCGCGGCAGGCCCGCGGGCATCGGCGGAACGCCGCGGAGCTTGAAGCGCGCCAGCGACCGGTTGTCCGCCACGAGCTCGCGCTCGCCCTGCAGGACGTGAATATCGACCGCCGTCTGGCTGTCCACCGCGGTAGTGAACATCTCTTCGCCAGTGGCGGGAATCGTCGAGTTGCGCAGAATGATCTTCGACATCACGCCGCCCATCGTCTCGATGCCGAGCGATAGAGGCGTCACGTCGAGCAACAGCAATTCGCGATTGCCGGTGACGAGGATGTCGGCCTGGACGGCGGCGCCAAGCGCGACGACTTCGTCCGGATTCAGCTCGCTGTGAGGCGTCCGCCCGAACAGCTCGCCGACCAGCCGGCGCACCAGCGGGATCCGCGTCGATCCACCGACGAGGACGACTTCGTCGATCTGCGACGCGTCGAGCTCTGCGTCAGCGAGCGCCCGGCGGCACGGCTCGAGCGTGCGGTCGATAATGGGCCGGATCAGCGCTTCGAAGTCCGCGCGGGAGATCGACGTCACGTGCGGCGCCTCGCCGGTCGCGCCAGTGCCGATTCGAATCTCTGCGCCCTCGTGCTCGGACAGATCGATCTTGGCCTGAATGACCGCCCTGCGGATTTCCTGGATTTCTTCAGGGGTGTGGCCGCCCGCATCTCCGCCGAGGACACGCTGCATCAATAACAGATCGATGTCGTCGCCGCCGAGATGCGTGTCGCCGTTGGTAGAGAGCACCTGGAAGACGCCGTCTTCGACGCGGAGGATCGAGATGTCGAAGGTGCCACCGCCGAAGTCGTACACGGCGATGAGACCGGTGTGCCGCTTGTCCAGGCCGTACGCCAGCGACGCCGCGGTCGGCTCGTTGATGATGCGCAACACGTCAAGGCCGGCGATGCGGCCGGCATCGCGCGTGGCGGTGCGCTGCGCGTCGTTGAAATACGCCGGAACGGTGATCACCGCGCGATCCACTTCCGGATCGAAGTCGCCCTGCCCGACGAAATGCGCTTCGGCGCGGTGCTTCAGCTCGCGCAGAATCAGCGCCGAGATCTCCGGCGGCGTGAGCTCGCGCGACCCGAGGCCGATGCGCAAGACGCCGCCGGCTTCTCCGCCGACGCGGAACGGAAACAGCCGCGCTTCGTCCCGCACATCGTCGACGCCTTTGCCCATGAACCGCTTCACGGAATACACCGTTCGGTTCGCATCGGTCAGGAGCCGGCGCTGCGCCTCACGGCCGACGTAGCTCGTGCCGTCTTCCGCCACCGAAACGACGGAGGGCACCAATGCATCGCCGCTCTTGTCGCGGATGACGATGGGCACGCCGTCCTGGACGTATGCGACGAGGCTGTTCGTAGTGCCGAGATCGATGCCGACGACTCTGCTCATATCAATACGGACTAAACACACAAAGGACACAAAGGACACAAAGGACACAAAGAAAAACCCTACACGAACCCGACTGGCTACCCGTGCGATGCTCCAGCTGCCGCCGATTACACAAGAGAGATTTACCTTTGTGTCCTTAGTGTCCTCTGTGTTGAAGATCCTCACGCCTTCATCTCTCGCTCTATGCCGCTGAGCAGATTATTGATGTAGCTGCGCTCCATCATCCGGTCGCGCAGCGCGGTGAGCACGGCCCGGCGCTCGGCGTCCAGCGCCTCTTCGGCCAACGCGTCCCATCGTGCCGACAAGGTCTCGAGCTGCGCGGCATGCTCGGCGCGCTTCTGCTCGATCGGCGCGCGCGCGCGTTCGAGCCGCGCCGTCAACTCCGCAGGCGGCGCACCGCCCGCCCGCAGCTCGCGGATCTCGTCGAGCTCCTCGTTCAGCGCAAAGACTTCCTGAAGCAGCTCCGGCGGCACCTGCTTGGACGCCTCCTGCGGATTGACCGCCGCCAACCCCTCGAGCTGCAACAGGTACTCGACGCGGCCGATCGGCTGCTTCAGTGTCCGGTGCGCGTCGTTCAGATACGAAGATCGCTCGAGGCTCGCGCGGCGCTCCGGAACGCTCGCGTTGTAAAAGTAGTCCGGGTGAAACTGGCGACTCAGCTCGCGAAACCGCCGCTCGAGCTCGGCCGGCTCGACCCGCAGCTTCCGCGGCAGTCCCAGGAAACGGAAGTAGTCGGCGGGTCGCCCCAGAGACAGAATCTTCGTGCACTGCGGACAGAAGTGGGCGTCCAGCGGAGCGCCGGCTCCACATTCGCGGCAGACTTGAAGAGCGGAAGCGGTTTTCAGGGAAGGCATGAAGACCAGGAATCAACTGTCAACGGTCACCTCCACACCGCCCAGCCGTCGTGTGTCGTGAACGTTGAGAATCGCGCCTGAGAAGTTGTTAGGCGCCGAACGAACTGCCGCAGCCGCAGGTCGTCTTCGCGTTCGGATTGTTGAACACAAATCCTCGGCTGATGAGGCTCGTGTCGTAATCGAGCACCGTGCCATTCAGAAACAGCAGACTCTTCTTGTCGATGAAGATCTTGGCGCCCTCCGGCCCCTCGAAAATCTCATCGCCGAGGCGGGCCTGTCGCTCCCACGCGAACGTGTAGCTCAGTCCCGAGCATCCGCCGCCCTTCACGCCCACGCGCAGGCCGCCCTCGCTGATGCCCTGCTTGGCCATCAGCGTGTGGATCTTCCGCGCGGCTCCCTCACTGATTTGAATCATGATCGTTGCGCGGATCCGTCGGGATCCCCAATTCGAATCCCGAATCCCGAATCCCTTCTGCTAAGCCGTCGGCTGCGCGACCTGGTTGGCGCTCTTGGCCGTCGCGTCCTGCTTCTTCTTGTAGTCGGCGATCGCCGCCTTGATAGCGTCCTCGGCGAGCACGGAGCAGTGAATCTTCACCGGCGGCAGCGCGAGCTCGGTGACGATGTCGGTGTTCTTGATGGCGAGCGCTTCATCGACCGTCTTGCCCTTGAGCCACTCGGTGGCCAGGCTGGAACTCGCGATCGCCGATCCGCAGCCGAACGTCTTGAACTTCGCATCGTCGATCACGCCCGTGAGCGGATTGACCTTCACCTGCAGCTTCATCACGTCGCCGCACTCTGGTGCGCCGACCAGCCCGGTGCCGACGTTCACGTCGTCTTTCGGCAGCGCGCCGACATTGCGCGGGTTCTCGTAGTGATCGATGACTTTGCTTGAATACGCCATGTTGTGATCCTCGAATCTGGTTATTTGGCTAGTTGATTATCTGGTTATCGTCATTGTTGGTCAGGCGCCCCGTGCCAAATGACCGGATAACCAGATGACCGGATAACCAAATGATGTCAGTGCGCCGTCCACTGCATCGTGGACAGATCCACGCCTTCCTTTGCGAGCTCGTAGAGCGGTGACATCTCGCGCAGACGCGTCACCACGTTGATCAGCTTGTCGGCGACGTAATCGCACTCTTCCTTCGTCGTCCACCGGCCGAGGCCGAAGCGAATCGACGAATGCGCGAGATCATCGCCCGCGCCGAGCGCCTTGAGCACGTAGGACGGCTCGAGGCTGGCCGACGTGCACGCGGAGCCGGACGACACCGCGACGTCGTTGATCCCCATCAGCAGCGATTCGCCCTCCACGTAGGCGAAGCTGATATTGAGGCTGTGCGGCAACCGGTGCTCGATGGAGCCATTGATGAAGATTTCGTCGAGCCCCTTGTGGAGACGGTCGTTCAAGTAGTCGCGCAACTCGCGCAGCCGCTTCGTCTCCGCCGCCATCTCCTCTTTGCAGAGCTCGGCGGCCTTGCCGAAGCCGACAATGCCCGGCACATTGAGCGTGCCCGAGCGCATCCCGCGCTCGTGACCGCCGCCGTCGATGATCGCCGAGAGCAGCACGCGCGGGTTCCGGCGACGCACGTACAACGCGCCCACGCCCTTGGGCCCGTACATCTTGTGCCCGCTGATCGACGCCATGTCGACCTTCAACTCGTTGACGTTGAACGGAATCTTGCCGACCGCCTGCACCGCATCGGTGTGGAAGAGGACGCCCTTCTCCTTCGCGATCGCGCCAATCTGGGCGATCGGCTGGATGACGCCGATCTCGTTGTTCGCGGTCATGATGGTGATGAGAATCGTCTTGTCCGTGATGGCGCCGCGCAGATCGTCCAGGCTGATCAGCCCGTCCTTCTGCACCGGCAGATACGTGACGCGGTAGCCGTCTTTCTCGAGACGTTTGCACGTGTCGATGATCGCCTTGTGCTCGGTCACGCAGGTGATGATGTGATTGCCCTTCTCGCGGTACATCTCGGCGACGCCCTTGATGGCGAGATTGTCCGACTCGGTCGCGCCGCTGGTGAACACGATTTCCTTCGGGCTCGCCCCGATGAGATCCGCCACCTGCTTGCGCGCCTTGTCCACGGCCTCTTCCGCTTCCCAGCCGAACGGATGATTGCGGCTCGCCGCGTTGCCGAAATGCTCCGTGAAGTACGGGAGCATGGCGTCGACCACGCGCGGGTCCACCGGCGTCGTCGCGTGATAATCCATGTAGATCGGAAGCTTGATGCTCATATGTCTCTCGAAACGTCCCACGGCAAGACTAAAGTCCTGCGCCACGCTCACGGCAAAACTGAAGGCCCGCGCTACAACCCGGCGCTACTCCTGGACACCACCATCGCGTGTGCCGCTCTCGGCGGCGGCGTGACGTCGGACGCCAGCTCGGCGATCGTGCACTCACCAAGCGCCGCGGCAATGCGCTCGCGCACGCGCCGCAGCGGGTCGCGCACGTTGCACTTGGCGAACTGGTCGCAGCTGCTGCCCTCATCCGTCGAGCAGGCCGTAACCGTCACCGGACCGTCGATGGCCTGGATGACGTCCGCCACTGAAATCTGTGCCGCGACGCGGGCCAGCTGATAACCGCCCCGCGTCCCCTGGTGCGACGCCAGCAAGCCGCGGCGCACGAGCCGCTGCAGCACCTTCGCCATCAGCTCGATCGGAATGTCGTACTGCTCGGCAATCTCGCGGGCGCTCGACGAACCGCGGTCGCCGCGCAGGGCCAGATGTTTCATGGCCATGAGCGCGTAATCCGCCTTTTTTGAGAGCCTCAGCATACGGTCCGCCTAAATCCGACCAGAGCAGTCCTATATTACCATACCGGGTCCTAGTACTTCGGCTGGGTCGGATCCACCTTGTCGATCCAGTCCAGAATGCCTCCCTTGAGGTTGAGCACCCGTTTGAACCCCACCGAACGCAGAAAATCGGCCGCCTTGGCGCTGCGCCCACCCACCTTGCACTGCACAACGATCTCGTCGCTCGGGTCGAGCTCCCTGTAGCGCTGAGGCACATCGCCGAGCGGAATCAGGACCGATCCGCCGATGCGGTTGATCTGATATTCGTTCGGCTCCCGGACGTCGACGATTTTCAGCGCATCGCCACGGTCCAGCCGCTGTTTGAGCTCGACGGCGGTGATCTCGGTCGCGTGATCGGTCACGGTGGCAGTCTCCGGCACGGCAGGGTGAATGCCGCAGAACTCTTCGTAATCGATGAGCGCAGTGACGGTCGGATGCGTGCCGCAGACCGGGCAGTCCGGGTCCTTTCTCAACTTGAGCTCGCGGAAACGCATGCGCAGCGCGTCGTAAATCAAAAACCGGCCGATGAGCGGCTCGCCGACGCCGAGGATCAACTTGATCGCTTCAGTCGCCTGAATCATTCCGACCATCCCCGGGAGCACGCCCAGGACGCCGCCCTCAGCGCAACTCGGCACGAGCCCGGGCGGCGGCGGTTCTGGATACAGGCAGCGATAGCAAGGACCATCCTTGGTCCCGAACACCGACGCCTGCCCCTCGAAGCGGAAGATGCTGCCATAGGCGTTCGGCTTACCGAGCAGCACGCACGCGTCGTTCACGAGATATCGGGTTGGAAAATTGTCTGTGCCGTCGACGATCACGTCATATGGCTTGAAGAGCTCGAGCGCATTCTGCGAGCTCAGCGCCACTTCGTGCAACACAATCTTCACTTCGGGATTGATTGCCGTCAGCTTGTCTTTCGCCGAGGCAAGTTTTGAACGGCCGACGTCCGACGTGCCGTGCAGAATCTGCCGATGCAGGTTGCTGAAATCAACAACGTCGAAATCGACGATGCCGAGGGTGCCGACGCCGGCAGCGGCGAGGTACATGGCGACCGGTGAGCCGAGGCCGCCGGCGCCGATGCAGAGGACCTTCGACGCTTTGAGCTTGCGCTGACCGTCGACGCCGACCTCGGGCATGATCAGGTGTCGGCTGTAGCGTTTGACCTCATCGTTGGTCAGTTGCGGGAGGTCTGTCGAAAAGGGGTACGGCCCCTTTTCGGCAACGGCCGTATTCGAAAAGGGGCCGTACCCCTTTTCGACGCCGCCGGCTACCGACGGGATGATGCTGAGCGTGTCGCCCGCCTTCACCGGCGTCTGCTCTTTCTGCAGATACCGGATGTCCTCGTCGTTGATATAGACGTTGACGAAGCTGCGCAGCTTCCCCTGCTCGTTGTAGAGATGCCCCTTCAGACCGGCGTGTCTGGCGGTGAGATCCGCCAGCAGCTCGCCGACGGTCGTGCCGTTCGCGTCGACGGCGTCCTTCTTATCGGTGTACGGCCGCAGCGGAGTGGGAATCAGAATTTTCGTCGACATGAAGCTCGCCCTCTTCGAAATTGGATCGATCGTCTTTGAGATACCACACGGTCATCAATTCGGCGGCGCCGCTCATGACCGACACAATCACGTAGGCAAACGTCGGCCACGCATGATCGAGATCGAACTGCGACGGCCGCGCCGGGTGATCGGGGTGTGAATGATAGAAGCCCAGCAGCTCGCCGCCGAGCTCGGTGGCGCGCTGTTCCGCCAGGCGGTAATCGGAAGGCCGCACCAGAAACCGGCGGCGCGGACCCTCTTCGGTCGTGTTCGGCAGGGCGACGGTCGCGGCGACGTGACCCGTGGCGCTGTCGCCGATCAGCGCGCCGCAGCACTCGTGCGGAAACGTCTCCGCGCCATGGTGCCGGATCGCGGCGTCGGCGGCCGCGGTCAGGAAGAGCCGTCGACTACTCATTCGAGGTCCAGAACGAATCGGTGAGATATTTTTCGGCGCCGTCCGGAAAAATCGTGACGACCACGCCGGTGTCGAGGCGCCGGGCCACATCGAGGGAGACGGCGAGTGCCGCGCCCGAAGAAATGCCGGCGAGCAATCCTTCCTCGCGCGCCAGGCGCCGCACCAGCCCGTACGCGCGCTCGCTGCTGACGCGCCGGTCTTCGTCGGCCAATGTCGGGTCGTAGATGCCCGGCACGATCGCCGATTCCATGTGCTTCAAACCTTCGAGTCCGTGAAACGGACTGTCGGGTTGGAACGAGATCAGCTGGATCTTCGGATTGAAGCGGCGCAGCCGGCGCCCGGTGCCGACAAACGTGCCGCTCGTTCCGAGGCCGGCGACGAAATGCGTGAGACGGCCGCTGGTCTGCTCGATGATCTCGGGCGCGGTCGTATCGTAATGCGCGCGCCAGTTGCCGTCGTTGTTGTACTGATCCGGATAGAAGTACCGATCGGGATCGGCGGCGTGCATCCGGCGGGCTTCGCGAATCGCGCCATCGGTGCCTTCGAGCGGGCTGGTCAGCACGAGCTCGGCGCCAAGTGCGCGCAGCATCAACTTGCGCTCGGGGCTGGCGTTGTCGGGCAGGCACAGCGTCACGGGGTATCCGCGCGCCGCGCCGACCATGGCGTATGCAATGCCGGTGTTGCCCGACGTTGCGTCGAGGATCGTTTTGCCGCGCGTCAACGCGCCTGAGGCCTCGCCGTCGAGAATCATCCGCGCCGCGGCGCGATCCTTCACCGAGCCGCCGGGATTTTGCCATTCGGCTTTGGCGTACAGCTCGACGCCGGGCGTCTCGCGCTCGAAGCGGTGCAAGCGCACGAGCGGCGTGCGGCCAATCAGGTCCAGCACGCCCGACTGCGGCTGCTCGACGGCAAGGGGTTCTGGCGAAGCGGGCAAGGTCATCGACATGGCTTAAATACGACCGAACTAGTCGGATTATATCAACCGGGCTTTGAGTGTCAAAACTTCAGCCCTGTACCTGTACGCGAACGGGTCTCCCATTCCGTCGAGCCGGGCACGAAAATCGTAAATAAGGGGACGGGAGTCATTTCCTCGAGGCAAAAACAGCGGCTATACTCGCGGCAGAACATGCCACAGGCCGAAGTCGAGCAAAATCAACTATACGAACGAGATGCGAGCGGTTTGACGCAGCTTGGCGGGTGGCTGTTTCGCCACCGAACAATGACTCCCGTCCCCTTTTTCGTCGCCCTGCTGTTCGTCCGCGCGGGAGAGGCGCCGGCGTCAGTTCAGCTGATGACATCCGGGGTCGCGGTCGTGGTGCTGGGTGAAGCGATCCGCTTGTGGGGCGTGCGCCACATCGGCGCGATCTCGCGCACGCGCGCCGACCGCCTCGGGCCACTCGTCGACGATGGGCCGTTCGCGATCGTGCGGAATCCGCTGTACCTGGGAAATATTGCGTTGTGGGTCGGCTTCGCACTGATCGCGCGGCTCGTCTGGATGGCGCCGCTGCTGGCGATCATCCTCGGCCTCGAGTACCACGCCATCGTCAAGTGGGAAGAAGACCTGCTCGCGTCGCGCCTCGGGGACGCATATCGCGACTACATGACGCGGGTGCCGCGGTGGATTCCAACTCTCCACCACGGAGGACACGGGGGACACAGAGGTAGAAACGTACAAGATTCTCTCTCTGCGTCCTCGGCGTCCTCTGTGATGAAGGGCTGTTCGTGGCGCGACACGTTCTTCAGCGAACGCGGCACGCTCATCGCGCTCGCGGCGGGGTACGGACTGCTGTGGATAAAGGCTCGTTTCTGAGCGTCTGCCACAAATACCACGACGCCACCGATCGATACGGCCGCCACGCTTCGCCCATCTTCAGAATCCGCGTCGCGTCGGGCCGCTTCCGAAGCCGATACAGCCGCTGCACGGCGTTGACGATGCCGAGATCGCCAGCGGGCAGGACGTCGGGCCGATGCAGACGGAACATCAGAAACATTTCCGCCGTCCACCGGCCAAACCCTTTCACCGCCGTCAGCCGCACGATCACCTGATCATCGTCCAGCGTCTCCAGCTCGGCGAGATCGAGACGACCGTCGGTAATCCGCGCGCAGAGGTCGCGCAGGTACGCGACCTTCTGACCGCTGAGCCCGACGCCGCGTAGCGCCGCGTCACTAAGGCGGTGGATGTCCGTCGGATTGGCGGGCGCACCTTCCGGCAACAAGGCGGTGAATCGCGCGAAGATCGTCGCCGCCGCCTTGGTCGACAGCTGCTGACTCACGATCGCGCTGATGAGCGCGGTCAGATGATCCTTCCGTTGCCGGTCCGCAAGCGCACACGCGCCGATCTTCTTGATCGCGGCACCGAGCCGCGGATCGCGGCGCATCAAATGCCGCCGGGCTCGCTCGTAGCCCTCCGGCGTGAGCGCTACGCCGCGCATACGATCCGAAACCCGATGCTGTGTGCATACGTGTCGGGTGGCACTTTGTGTCGATAGCCGCACCGTAGCATGGACGGATCGTCGTTCACCCACGACCCGCCGCGCACGATGCGCATGTTCCCCGACTCCGGTCCGCGCGGATCGCGCATGTCGCCTCCGCCGTAATAATCAGCGGCGTACCAATCCGAAACCCACTCCCACACGTTCCCGATCATGTCGTACAAGCCGTAGGCATTGGGTGGATACGTCCCGGTGGGCCGTGTGCCGCGCTGACGCTTCGCCGCCGGGTCCGCGAGAAAATTGCAGTGCGACGGATCGACATGCTGTCCCCATGGATAGCGTTGACCTTCGACGTCGCCGCGCGCAGCTTTCTCCCACTCGGCCTCGGTCGGCAGACGCACGCCCCGCGCGAGCGCGTCCGACATCCACGCGCAGTATGCCAGCGCATCGTCGTAGCGGACGAGGACGACCGGGTGCGTGCCGTGGCCAGCGGGAGGCTCCGCGCGCTCCCACACGTACGGCGCGACGAGCGCTTTGAAGGCGTCCTCTCGGCCGCCCATGGTGATCAGCGGCAGATCGCGGATCGCCGGCAATGGATAGCCGGTCTCCCTGATGAACCGCGCATAGTCGTCGTGCGTGACGGGGAATCGGCCGATCTGGAATTCGCTCACGTACACGCGGTGGACGGGACGCTCGTCCGCTTCCGCGTCCGCGGCGCCCATCAGAAAATCCCCGGCGGGAATCCGAGCGAGGTTCGGCAGTGTCGCGGACAAAGTCGCCAGTATAGTCCAGGACACGATGGCCGATTGGCGCACCAAAACGCGTTACAGTGGCGCTCATGAGACTCGAGCCATTTGCGATGGAACGGATGCAGTCCACCTATGAAAACCTGGTGGAGTTCAATCTGTCGGAGAGCGGCGTTCATCCGCTGACGCTCGGCGAGCTGGTGAGCGACGAGGCGTCGCGCGCGGCGCTGCTGGCGGAAGGCCTGCGCTACACACAATCGAATGGAACGATTCCGCTGCGCTCGGCGATCGCGGCGCTGTACCAAGGCACGACGCCGGATCATGTGCAGGTCACCAACGGCGGATCCGAAGCGAACTACATCACCACGTGGAACCTCGTCGAGCCGGGCGACGAAGTGGTCTTGATGGTCCCCAACTACATGCAGACGTGGGGCCTCGTACGCGCGTTCGGGGCGACGGTGAAGGAATGGCCGCTGACGCAGCGCGGCACCAGCAAAACGCGCCACGGCGAAGGCGGAGCCCGCCGCGCCGAAACCGGAGACGGCGAAGGCAGAGCCCGCCGCGCCGAAGCCGGAGACGGCGAAGGCAGGTGGCGCGTCGACATCGACGCGCTCGACAGCCTGGTGACGCGGCGCACGAAAATGATCATCGTCTGCAATCCGAACAATCCCACCGGCGCACGCATCGAGGCCGAGGATCTCGATCGGATTGCGGTCGTCGCCGCCCGTCACCACAGCTGGGTTCTCTCCGACGAGATTTATCGCGGCGCCGAGCTGGACGGCCGTGAGACGCCATCGATGTGGGGCCGCTACGATCGCGCGATCGTCACCAGCGGATTGTCGAAGGCCTACGGCCTGCCGGGCCTTCGCATCGGCTGGGTCGTCGCGCCGCCGGCGCTCGTAGCGAAGCTCTGGTCCTATCACGACTACACGACGATCTCGCCCGGTGCTCTCAGCGACGCGCTTGCGCGACGCGCCCTCGAGCCGGCGCGCCGGAGCCAGATTCTCGCGCGCACCCGACGCATCCTGAACGAGAACTTCCCCGTCATCGCCGAGTGGCTCGACGGTCACGGCGGCCTGTTCACGTACGCCAGACCCGACGCAGGGGCGATTGTGTATGTGCACTATCGGCATGACATCAACTCGACCGAGCTGGTCACGCGGCTGCGCGATCGGAAGAGCGTATTGATCGTCCCGGGCGATCATTTCGGAATGGATCGGTATCTTCGGATCGGCTTCGGCGACAAGCCCGATTACCTGCGCCAGGGACTGACGCGGCTGCGCGAGCTGCTGACGGAGCTGGCCGGGTGACGCTCGACGTCGTCCTTGTGGGCTTCGGCAACGTCGCTCGCCGATTCGTCCGGCTTCTGGTCGAGAACCGGGCCGCTCTCGGTGCAGAGAACATCGACATCCGCATCGTCGGCATCGCCACACGGCGGCACGGTCAGGTGTACGCGGCGCGTGGACTCGAGGCGGGCGCCCTGGCGGATCGCGTGGAGCATGGCGGCACGATCGGACCGCCCGCCTTCAAATCGGCGACGGCGTTCATCCGTGCCGCGGCCACCCGCAGCGCCACTGCGGCGCAGCAGGGCCGCCTCGTGTTTGTCGAGACGACCACGCTGGATATCGCGCGCGGCCAGCCGGCCATCGATCACGTGCGAGCGGCCTTCAACGGAGGCGCGCACGTCGTGACGGCCAACAAGGGTCCCGCGGCGTTCGCGTATCAGGCGCTCGCGCGCGCCGCCGACCGCGCCGACCGTCGCTTCCTGTTCGAAGGCGCCGTCATGGACGGCATTCCGATCTTCAACCTGGTTCGCGAGACGCTTCCCTGCGTCGCCATCACCGGCTTCCGCGGTGTCGTCAACAGCACGACGAATTACATCCTGACGGCCATGGAGTCGGGCGAGTCGTTCGATGCGGCGCTGGCCGCGATGCAGCGCGCCGGCACCGCCGAAGCCGACGCGTCGTTCGACGTGGACGGGTGGGATGCCGCGGCAAAGACTGCCGCGCTCGCGAACGTGTGGCTCCACGCGAGGCTGACGCCGGCGTCCGTGGCGCGTGAAGGGGTGGCCGGCGTGACGCAAGCGCGCATCGCGGCGGCTCGAGCCGCGGGACGACGGCTGAAGCTCGTCGCACGAGCGGAGCGGATCGACGGCGCGGTGCGCGCGTCGGTCGCCCCAGAGGAGCTGCCCGAAGACGATCTGCTGGCGGGCCTCGACGGACAGCAGAACGCCCTCATTCTGCAGACGGATCTCCTCGGTGAGATCGCAATCGTCCAACGCGGATCCGGCCTGACGCCGACCGCCTATGCGCTGCTGTCGGATCTGATCACGATTGGGCGTCAGGTGTCGTCCCGCCGTCGAGCGCACGCAGCGCGTCGGTGAGGGCGGCAGGATCGTAGCCTTTGATCGTCCGTCCGCCGATCATCGTGACCGGCACGACGCGAAATCCGAGCGCGATCAGCTCGTCATATGCGCGATCATCGTCCTCGATGTTCTTCACCGTGAATGCTGCCCCTTCGCGTGAAAGCAACTCTTTCACCTGCTCGCAGCTGTGTCAGGCATGGCCCGCGTAGACGATAATCATTCAGTCATTATGGCGCCTCTCGACGGAATCACCGTGCTCGACCTCACGCGCGTGCTGTCCGGCCCTTACTGCACGATGCTGCTGGCCGACATGGGCGCACGCGTCATCAAGATCGAACAGCCAGGCAAGGGCGACGACACGCGGCATTGGGGTCCGCCCTTTCTCGCCGGCGAAAGCACGTATTTCCTCAGCATCAACCGCAACAAGGAAAGCGTCACGCTCGATTTCAAGACACCGGAGGGACGTGAGATCCTGAACAGCCTCCTCGATCGCTGCGACATCGTGGTCGAGAATTTCCGGCCGGGGGCGCTGGCGAAGCTGGGACTCGACTACGCGGCGATCGCGCCGACCCGTCCGCGGATCGTCTACTGCTCGATTGCCGGCTTCGGCCAGACGGGGCCGCGCCATCACGAGCCGGGCTACGACGCGGTGATGCAGGCGGAAGGGGGGCTGATGAGCATCACCGGCGCCGCCGATGGTCCGCCGTATCGGCTCGGCGTGGCGATTGCCGACATCGTCACCGGCATGTTCGCAGCGCAGGGGATCGCGTTCGCGCTGTTGGCGCGCGAGCGGACCGGCCGCGGCCAGCTGGTGGACATTGCGATGCTCGATTCGGTCGCGGCGCTGCTCAGTTATCAGGCCGCGATCTATTTCGCGACCGGATCTGCGCCGGGACGGATGGGCAACCGGCATCCGACGATCGTCCCGTACGAGACGTTCGCGGCGTCGGACGGCGACTTCGTGCTCGCAGTCGGCAACGATCAGCAGTGGCGCACGTTCTGCGGCGTCGCTGGGATCGAACTGGTCGAGCGGTTCGCGACGAACCGGCAGCGCGTGACCCAGTACGCCGATTTGAGGCCGGTCATCGCGGAGCAGCTCCGTGCGCATCCGCGGCACTACTGGATCGAGCGGTTCAAGGCGGCGGGCGTGCCGTGCGGATCGGTCCGCGATCTGCACGAAGTGTTCACCGATCCGCAGCTCGCCGCGCGCGACATGGTCGCCACCCTGGACCACGTGACAATCGGCGCGCTCCGGCTGCTCGGCGTTCCCATCAAGCTCTCCGACACGCCGGGCGCGGTTCGCTCGGCGCCGCCCACGCTCGGGCAGCACACCGGCGCAGTGCTGCACCACGATCTCGGCATGACGCGCGACGCCGTCGACGGCCTGCGCGCAAGAGGCATTGTGTAAATGGAAATTTCCCACATTAGAAAACGCGTGCTCGAGACGATCGGCTATGCCAGAACATCAGCGGCCGAACGGCGCACGCGCACCGATCAGGCGGCGCGCGAGTACGACGTTTTCCTGGAGCGGGTGGCCACTCCGCTGTTTCGCCAGGTCGCCAACGTGCTCCGCGCGGAGGGATATCAGTTCACCGTCTTCACGCCGGGCGGCAGCGTGCGCTTGATGTCGGATCGCGCCGCCGAGGATTACCTCGAGCTGACGCTCGACACCGCCGGCGATCAGCCGCGCGTCATGGGACACACCAGTCGTGCTCGCGGCCGGCGCGTGATGGAATCCGAGCGCCCCATCGCCGAGCGCACACCGGCGGAGCTTACCGAAGAGGATGTGATGGCGTTCGTCTTGAAGGAGCTGGAACCGTTCGTCGAGCGGTAAGACCGACCACCCGTAGGGGCCGACCGTGTGTCGGCCCGAGCGGCGCCTCGCCGCCGCGCTCGGCTAAAGCCCATTTCGATTCGCCGTGTCGCTGGTATCTGGCCGCCGTTCAACACAAAGGACGCAAAGGAAACCAAAATGGTCTCACCTTCGTGCCCTTGGTGTCCTTCGTGATAATCCAGAGCCGCTACGAAGATCAAAAACGGCTATGAAGCCTTCGCGCGACGTTGTCTGTCAGGCCATCCGCTCGATGTTTGACGTGTCGATGCCCTGGCGCTTCAGCAGCGACAGGAACCCGGGGCGATCGGCGGCGCGGCGATAGGCTTCGCGCGCATCCACTGCGCCGCTCTGGACAAAACCGACCAGCGCATCGTTGAGCGGCACCATGCCGTGCCGGCGGCCGCCTTCGATCGCCATCGGCAGCTGCGAGGTCTTTCCTTCCGCGATCACGCCGGCGACCGCGGGTGTATTCAACAGCAGTTCACGCGCCGCCAGCCGCCCGCCGCCCGCCTTCTTCAGCAGGACCTGAACGACGATGCCGCGCACCTGCTCGGCGAGCGCCATCTGAATCTGCCGGCGGTACTCTGGCGCATAGAGGTCGATGATGCGATCGATCGCGCCAGTCGCGCTGTGCGCCGAGAAGCCGCCGATCACCAAGTGACCGGACGCCGCGGCTTCGAGGGCGACGTTCATCAGAGCGCCGGTACGCAGGTCCTCAATCACCAGCACGTCGGGATCTTCGCGCAGCGCCGCGCGCGCCGCCGCCAGCACATCGTCGTTGCTCCCGCGCACTTCCCGCTGGCTGATGAACGACGCGCCACGCTCGTGGACGATGTTGATCTCGCTTTCGATGGAGATCACGTGATCGTGCCGCGTCCGGTTGATCACGTCGATGTAGGCCGAGAGCAGGGTGCGCTTGCCGCTCGATCGCGGTCCCGCGACGAGCACGAGGCCCTCGGGCTCGATCGCCAGGGCCTGGATCTCGCGCGACAGCGCGAGCTGGTCCATCGAAACCGCGCGCCCGGGCATCAGGCGGAACACGCCGCCGGGCCCGCGCTGATCGCGGAAGCTCATACAGCGCACGCGGCCGACGTCTTCGATGTCGCAGATCCACTCGGTCGATGCGCCGGTGCGCAGCGCCTCGTGGCTGCGGTCGGGCATCAGCGTCAGCAGCAGCGATTCGACATCCTTCGGAGCGAGCGTTGGCTCGCCGTCGAGCGTCTCGTTTTCGCCGTCCACTCGCACCGATGGCTTCGCATCGGACGCCAGATACAACGTGGAGGCGCCTCGCGCAGATGCGAGCCGCAGCAGTCGATCGAGTCCGGACGCCATCTGGCCGGCCAGCGGCGGCGGATAGTCTCCACGAATCGGGTTGCGCGCCATCGACAGCACGACCGCCGGCTGCGACGGCGGCGGCACGGCGCGCGGCGGTGGCGGTGGCGGCTCGGTGTGCACCGCCGCTGACGCGCCGGCAGAAGACGCCTCGGCGACGGACGCTGCGGCTTCTGCAAGCCTCGCCGCTTCCTGTTCACGCCAGGCGTCCTTGGCGGCCTTGATCGACGCGTCGATCTTTGTCATCTCGGCGACGCGCGCGGCTTCTTCGAGCCGCGCGACCTCGGCCACCCGTGTGGCTTCGGCCTTTCTGAGCGCCTCCGCGAGACGGGCGATTTCTTTCTCTGCGATCCTGCCGGCTTCTTGAAACCGGGCGACGTCCGCCAGCCGAGCGGCCTCAGCCACCCTGGCCGACTCCACAACCCTGGCCGCTTCCTCCTGTTTGAGCCGGACTGCTTTTTCGAGACGCGCGACGTCGGCAATCCGGGCAGCCTCTGCAGCGCTTGCGGCCTTCGCGTATTTCTCGTTTTCCTCTTCGGCCAGTCTGACGGCCTTTTCGAGGCGGGCGACGTCGGCGATCCGCGCCGCTTCGGCCGCGCTCGCGGCGTCGCCGTGACTCGCCTTTTCTTCTTCGGCGAGTCTGACGGCTTCTGTGAGCCGCGCGAGGTCGGCCGTCCGTGCAGCTTCCGCAGCACTTGCGGCCTTCGCGTGTCTCTCGTTTTCCTCTTCGACTCCTCTGAGTGCCTTTTCGAGCCGCGCGACTTCGGCGATCCGCGCCTCCTCGGCCGCGCTCGCGGCGTCCGCGTGCCTCGCCTTTTCTTCTTCGGCGAGGCTGACGGCTTCTTCGAGACGCGCGATTTCGGCAATCCGCGCCGCCTCGGCCGCGCTCGCAGCGTCTGCGTGCCTCGCCCTTTCTTCTTCAGCGAGTCTAACGGCCGTTTCCAGCCGCGCGACCTCGGAGGCTCGCGCGGCCTCGACGACGTTGCGCGCCTCGGCGTGCCGCGCTGCTTCTTCCTCGGCGAGTCTGACCGCCTCTTCGAGTCGCGCGATGTCGGCGAGCCGATCTGCCTCGGCGCCGCGCGCCGTCTCAGCAATCCGGGCCACTTCGTGCTCGGCGGCGTTTATCGCCTCTTCGAGCCGCGCGATGTCGGCGAGCCTCTGAGCCTCCGCACGTCTGGCGGCCTCACTCACCCTGGCCGCGTGTTCGTCAGCCGTGTCGGTGGCTTCCGCGAGTCTGGCGGCTTCCCTCTCGCGTTCAGCCCCTTCCATTCGCCGGACAACCTCTTCGAGTCGGGCGACTTCGGTAATCCGCGCAGCCTCTGCGGCGGCAGCTTCCTCTGCGATCCTGGCCGCTTTTTCTTCCGCAATCCTGTTCGCCTCTTCGAGCCGCGCGACCTCGGAGGCTCGCGCAGCCTCGACGACGTTGCGCGCCTCGACGTGCCGCGCCGCTTCTTCCTCGGCGCGTCTGACTGCTTCTTCGAGCCGCGCGACCTCGGAAATCCGACCAGCCTCGGCGATCTTGACGATCTCCACATGCCGCGCCGCTTCTTCCTCGACGTGTCTGACCGCTTCTTCGAGCCGCGCGACCTCGGCGATCCGAGCAGCCTCGGCGATCTTGACGATCTCCGCATGACGCGCCGCTTCTTCCTCGGCGTGTCGGATCGCTTCTTCGAGCTGCGCGACTTCGGAAATCCGAGCAGCCTCGGCGATCTTGACGGCCTCCGCATGCCGCACCGCTTCTTCATCGGCGTGCCTGACCGCTGCTTCGAGCTGCGCGACCTCGGAAATCCGAGCCGCCTCGGCGATCTTGACGGCCTCCGCATGCCGCACCGCTTCTTCATCGGCGTGCCTGACCGCTGCTTCGAGCTGCGCGACCTCGGAAATCCGAGCCGCCTCGGCGATCTTGACGGCCTCCGCATGCCGCGCCGCTTCTTCCTCGGCGCGTCTGACTGCTTCTTCGAGCTGCGCGACCTCGGCCTTCAGCACCTCGCTCAGATGCTCCAGCGGCTGCGACACCACCTCTTGTGCGGACGGCGACAGCAGGGCCGCCATCGCCTCTGAGTACGCCGTTCGGCTGCTCCGACTGCTGCACATCCTCGTGCGCGAGCGGAATCAGTTCCGCTGCCTCTGCCTCTGCCCCTTCGCTGGGGTGGTCGACGGGCACCGACGACGACGCTTCGTGCGTGTCTGCAGCGGGCACTGTGGACGGGAGGATGGCCTCAGGCCATAGCATCGCCTCCAAGGCCTGGCTCTCGGCACGCTCCTGGTTCGCCGCCGGGGCGATTTCCTCGATCTGCGCGAACGGCTCTGCGGTCTCCGCCGGCTGGCGCTCTTCATCGATCACGTCAACGGAAAGCTCCACCGTGTCGCCGCTGCCCCACAGCTGTTCGGCGTCCGGCAGCAGCAAATCGTCGTCCTGAGCCATCGGTGCAGGCGCCAACGGGGCCCTCGGGCTCCCAAACGCCTCATCGCCGATCGCGTCGTCAACAGGCTCGGCTTCGGCAGCGCCATGCGGCCCTGTGCCGGCCGTCGCCGCCGGTCCAAAGATATCGTCAGGCACGCGATCATCATCGGCAATCCGCCGACGCCGGATCTCGGCCCAGACATCATCGCCGCCGCGCGCGACGACAACGGTGAACTGTTCCTGTGGAAAGTCGGCGCGGGGCCCGAGCTGGTACTGGGCAGCGCCGAACTCGTCGAGCGCGCGCAGCACTTCCGCTGGCAGCAGCTGGCTGACGATGCCGTTGACCGCGTCGAGGGTGAGCCCGCGGGAGGCCAAATCCACCTGCCCACCGGGCGTGACGACATACGGCTTTTCGCCCGCGTGCAGCACGAGGGCCTCGCCGTCGACCTGCACGATCGCCTGAAGCAGTGAAGGAACCAAAGTCATTTACGCCATTGCACGCCCTCGCGCCCCACGGGCGAAGGCCGCACACGTTCAATGTCGGCGCCAACGGGTCCCACCATTAGGACATCCTGGCGTCTATTCGGACATCCTGGCATGAAGAATTGGTTCACCGCATGTCATGTGTTACCGCGGCAATGCACCATTTTTCGCTTCGTAGATGCGGACCATTTCCACGAGCTTGTACCCGCGGGTTTGATAAGGCGGAATGATGCGCTCCGCCCGCAGATATTGCATCATGCCTTCGTCGAAATAATCGGGCTCGCCGACACCCGGCGTCGCGGCGAGCGCCTGCTCGAGCTCGGCGACGGTCATCGTCGTCCGCACGACCTCTTTGGTGGCGGGCAGGATCCCGAATCGGCGGACCCGCGCCGTTGATACGTCGACTTGAAAGCCGACGAAGATCTCGTTGCTGATGAAGTTGTAATCCGCTTCGGAGCGGCTGGCAGGCGCGTCCTCGACGCGGATGAGCGCCACGCGGTCGATCTGCTGCAGGCGATCGATCAGCACCTGTGTAAACGTCCCCTCGCCGGACCACTTCGAGGTATCAATCTGCATCATGAATCGCCATCAGTCCGCCGAGCACCGCATGGTGCGTCGCGCGCGTGAAACCGCGCGCCATCATCAGGCGCGCCACCGCCGCGGCGCCGGGATAATTTCGGATCGACGCCGGAATGTAGCGATAGGTATCCGGGTCGCGATGAAGGACCCAGCCGACCGCCCCGCCGGCGATCGACAAATACGCGAGATAGACCGATCGCAGCAACAGATTCTGCGGACGGTCGAAATCGAGCGAAAGCACACGTCCGCCCGGCTTCAAGACCCGCCGGATCTCGTCGATCGCCAGCGTCAGGTCGGGCACATTGCGCAGGCCGTACCCGGTGGTGACGACATCGAACGAGTGTGCCGGGAACGGCAGCGCCAGCATATCGCCGACCAGAAATCGCGGCGCTGGCGTCGCGATTTTGGCTCGGGCCAGCTCGATCATGCGCTGCGTCACGTCGAGGCCGACGACGTCCGCGCCGGCGGCCGCCAGAGCGAACGCGATGTCGCCGGTGCCGGTGGCCAGGTCGAGCGCCCGCATGCCCGGAGCCGGCGCCGCCATCGCCACGAGGCGCCGCTTCCACCGCCGGTCCTGTCCGTACGACAGGAGCCTCGTGATCAGGTCGTAGCGATCGGCGATCGTGGCGAACAGCGCGCGCACGTAGCGCCGCTTGCCGTCGGGGGTCGCGAGGCGCTCGCGCAAGGACATCTGTCGGATAATATCGCTGCATGCTCCCGTCGAGTACCGGTCGAGAATTATCTCAAGGCGATTTACCTGGGCCAGTCCGCGCTGCCGCAGGACGAGCACCTGGTGCCGATGGGGCATGTGGCCGCCGCGCTCGGGGTCACGCCTGGCACGGCCACGACCATGGTGAAAGCGCTCGCCGAATCCGGCCTCGCCGAGTACGAGCCGTACAGCGGCGTGCGGCTGACGGCCGCCGGCGAGCGGCTCGCGGGCCTGGTGCTGCGGCGGCATCGGCTGGTGGAGCTGTTTCTGGTGAACGTGATGGGCATGAGCTGGGCGGAGGTGCACGAGGAGGCGGAGCAGCTCGAGCACGTGGTGTCCGAGCGGCTGATTCAACGCATCGACGAGATGCTCGGCAACCCGACGCACGATCCGCATGGCGACCCGATTCCGAGCCCCGACGGCGCCATTCCGCCGCACCATCTCGAGAGCCTCTTGACGTGCCCGATCGGCACGCCGCTGCGCGTAACTCGGATCGCCGATCAGGATCCCGCGTTTCTCCGCTTCATCGAGCGAAACGATCTGAAGCCCGGCGAGCTCATCGAGGTCGAGTCGCGCGACGCGGCGGCCGACTCGGTGCTCCTGCGCGGCAAGGATCGACGATCGATCACGATCGGCGCACGCGCGGCGTCCAAGTTGCTCGTGCAGATTGACCTCTCATGACGCGCGGCGCCGCGATTGCGAGCGTCTGGTTGCTCGCGATCGGCGCACCACTGTTCGCGCAGGACACCGCTGGCCCCCCGCAGCCGCAGGCGATCGAGCCCGATCGGCCCGACGTCACCAACGGCACCCACATCGTCGAGACCGGCCTGCTGCAGATCGAATTCGGCGGACAGTACACACACGCGACGCCGGGGCAGGGCGCGTTCGGGTCGCCCTTCACGGCGCGGCTCGGGCTGCGCGAATGGCTCGAGGCGCGCATCGGCACCGACGGACTGCTCACGCAGACCGACGGCACCACGCGCGTCACCGGAGTCGGCAATGTGCAGGTCGGCGCGAAGCTGCGCTTGTGGGCTGATCCTGGGGGCGTGCCGGTGCTGTCGGTGCTGCCGACGGTGAATCTGCCCACTGCCAGCGCCGAGAAGGGCCTCGGCTCTGGTCACGCCGACTACACCGTGGCGTTGTTGACCGGCACGGACTTCGCGACCCACGCGCACGTCGATGTGAACTACGGCATCGGCGCCATCGGCGGTTCCGCCGACGCGCCGCCCTTCGTCCAGCACCTGGTGTCGGTGTCGGCGAGCGACGCGATCTCGGACAACTGGAATCCGTACGTCGAACTGTATTGGTTTTCCCGCCAGGACGCCGCCGGCCGGTCGGTCACGTCGATCGACGGCGGGGCGATCTACCAGATTGGCACGCGCTACGCGATCGACGGCGGGGTGCAGTTCGGTCTGAGCGCGAATGCCCCGCGCGTTGGCGCCTTCGGCGGCATCTCCATGATCGTCGGCGATGTACTCGGCTCGCAGGGCGCGGTCGAGCGGCAGCGGCAGGCCGAGCAACGCGCGGCCAAAGCGGCGAAGCGCAAATAGCGGCGGTCAGGCCTTCCCATCGTCAGCGGTGTGCGCCCCAGTTGGTACACCACTGCCCGGAGCGGCCGTCGTTGACGGCCCGGCGGCAGCAGAACGCTGTCCGTCGACCCGGATTTCCTCGTCCAGAGAATTCTGCAGCTCGGTCGTCGCCTTCTTGAACTCGGCGATGCTTTTGCCGAGCGATCGACCGATCTCGGGTAGCTGGCGTGGCCCGAAGATAATCAATGCAATCACGAAGATCACGATCAGTTCTGGCATTCCCAGTGAACCAAACATAAGGACTCCTTTACTTGCTGTTCTTCGTCACACCTTTTCGTCACGGGCAGTCCCCTGACTCCGCGCCTCCTGGATGATGCTGAGGAAGCGACGTGCCAGCTCGGTGATCCAGTGCGCGTCTCGCTGTTGGATGGCCTTCTTCGGGATCAACTCCGTGCCCACCCCGATCGCTGACGCGCCGGCAACGATGAACTCTGTTGCCGTCTTTTGGTTGACACCGCCTGCGGCAACCAACGGCACGTCAGGAAAGGGTGCCTTCAACGCGTGGATGTAGCTCGCGCCGCCGACCTGGGCGCACGGAAACACTTTGATGAGATCTGCGCCCGATTGCCACGCGGCCGTCACTTCCGTGGGTGTGAGGGCGCCAGGCACGGCGAGCACGCCCTCTTTCAGGGCGAACTCGACAATCTTCAGATCCAGACCGGGACCGGTCAAGAATCGCGCGCCTGCGTCCACGCAGTGACGAGCCGTGTTGACGTCAAGAATCGTCCCCGCGCCCACGATGAGATCGGGCATGCTGCGCGCGAGATGGCCGATGACTTCCAGGGCGTCCGGCACGGTCATGGTGACTTCGATGATCGGAATGCCTGCCCGTGCCACGGTTTCCGCCGCAAAGCGCGCGTCGTCTGCGGACGAGGTGCGGACCGACGGGATGATGCCGACGTCGACGATCCGCGCGCGAAGGGCGTCTCTTGTCATCTGCACTCAATCCCCCTCGGCGAGATCCGCGTCCGGTGTTGGCAGCGCATCGCCATCCCGTGCGATCCAGACGTACAGGCACGGTAGGAGAAAGATGCTCATCGCCAGCACCGCCATCAATCCGCCGACAATGACGATCGCGAACGGCCGCTGCGAATCTGATCCGATCCCATGCGACATCGCGGCCGGCACCAATCCGAGTGATGCCACGAGCATCGTCATCAGGATCGGGCGGAAGCGCTGGATGGCGCCTTGCCTGGCGGCATCCAGAATCGGTTGACCGCGCGAGCGCAGCTGGTTGATGTATTCGACCATGATGACGCCCGTCTGGACGGAGACCCCAAAGAGGGCGAGGAAGCCGATGCCGGACGACACACTGAAGTTTGTGCCCGTCGAGAACAGCGCGAGAACACCGCCAACGGGTGCCATCGCGACCGTCACGAGAATGAGTCCGGCCCACTTCATGGAGCTGAACATCGAATAGAGAATCATGAAGATGACAAGGAGCGTCAGCGGAATCACGAGGGCGAGCCGGCGCTGCGCGCGCTGCTGACTCGCATACTCACCGGCCCAATCGATGCGATATCCAGCCGGGAGCTTGACCCGCTGGCTCACTTTCGCGATCGCTTCCTCGACGGCGCTGCCGAGGTCGCGTCCGCGCACCCCGTACTTGATCGCGACGTACCGAGAATTCCCTTCCCGGTACACTTCTGAGGCGCCATCCGCGGGCTCCACATTGCACAGCTGCGCGAGCGAGACCCGTTCGCCAGACGGCGCGACGAGCCGCGTCTGCTCGATCGCCTCGCGGGTGCTCCGATACGTCGGCAAGTAACGCATCACGAGGTCGTATCGCTGCTCGCCCTGGAGGACCTGGGTCAACGCGTTGCCGCCGACGGCCGTCTGAATCGCGTCCTGGACATCCGCGACATTGAGTTGATAGCGCGCGGCGGCGTCGCGATTGACGGTGAAGTTGAGATTGGGCTGCCCCAGCACGCGGAACAGCCCGAGATCCTGGATGCCGGGTATCGTGCGCATGACGTTGACGATTCGCTCGCCCGTGTCTTCGAGCGCCCGCAAGTCGGCGCCGTACACCTTGATCGCGAGCTCCCCTTTGACCCCACTCACCGCCTCTTCCATGTTGTCCGCAATCGGCTGCGAGAAGTTCCACAGCACACCGGGAATCTTGTCGAGCTCCCGGTTCATCGCCGCGATCAGCTCCTCTTTGTTGTCATGGAAGGCCGGTCTCCATTCTTCCTTCGACTTCAGATTGACGAAGTATTCGGTGTTGAAGAACCCCGTCGTATCGGTGCCGTCATCGGGCCGGCCGACCTGACTCGTCACCACGGTTACTTCGGGGAACGAGGCCAGCATCACCCGCACCTGGTTGGCGACTCGGATGCCTTCGGTTGGTCCGGTGCTCGGCGCGAGTGTCCCGCGCACCCAGATCGCCCCTTCGTCCAGATGCGGCAGGAATTCGGACCCGATGACCCGACTCAACATGTAGGTGCCCATGAGCGCCAGCGCCGCCACGGTCACAGTCACGCCGCGCCAGTCGATCGCGAGCGTGAGTGCACGCGCATACGCGCGCGTCAGCGCACTCATCATCGGGTTGTGCCACTCCCGCGTGCCATTTGGAAATACGAGGCTGGCGAGCACCGGACCGACGATCATCGAGAACAGCAGCCCGCCAAGGAGCGCGAATGCCACCGTCCAGGCCATCGGTTTGAAGAGACGCCCCTCGACGGCCTGGAGCGTGAAGATCGGCAGGTACGCCACGATGATGATCGCGATGGAAAAGAAGACGGGCCGCTGCACTTCGTGCGCCGCTGCCCCAATCTGCTGCGCCACCGTGCTCGTGGTTTTGTCGCGATGCGAGAGCATCCGCACGATGTTCTCCGTCATCACGATGGCGCCCTCGACGATCATGCCGAAGTCGAGCGCCCCCAACGACAGCAGATTGGCTGGGATGTGGCGGAGATCGAGGCAAATCGCCGCGAACAACAACGCGAATGGGATCGTCAGCGTGACGATCAGCGCACCGCGGACGTTGCCGAGGAAGACGAAGAGGATGACCGAGACGAGGATGATGCCTTCGGTCAGATTGTGCATCACCGTGTGCGTGGTCAGATGCAGGAGATCGCTGCGATCCAAGTGCGGCAGGATTTTGACTCCCGGCGGCAGCACGTGTTCGTTCAACTCCAGCACTTTGGCGTGAATCGCGTCGAGCGCCGAGTCCGAGTTGGCGCCCTTTCTCAACAGCACGATGCCGGCGACGACATCGTCGTTGTCGAGGATGTGGCCGTCGGCGCGGTGAATCGCCTTGCCGAACTGACCGAGCCGGATCTTCGCGCCCTCCTGGACGGTGGCGACGTCCTTGACGCGCACGGCGGTCCCGTTCTTCGTCGTGAGAACGGTTCGCTCGATGTCGTCGATGGTCTTCACCTGGCCGACGGCGCGCACGTTGATCTGTTGCAGGCCCGCTTCGATGAAGCTTCCGCCGCCATTGACATTGTTGTTCGACAGCTGCTGTTCGAGTTGCCCAAGGCCGAGCCCGTAGGCGACGAGCGCGTTCGGATCGACGCGCACCTGATATTCGCGTGTGGGCCCTCCGAAGCTGGCGACCCCGACGACATCCGGAACCGACTTGAATTGCTTCTCGATGGTCCAGTCCTCGATGGACTTCAGCTCCATCACGTCGTAGGCCGGGTTCGTACTGTGCAGCGTAAAGAAGTAGATCTGCCCGACCGGGCTGAAGTCGGCGCCCATTTGCGGCTGCACGCCCGCCGGCAGCGTCACTTGCGACAGTCGCTCGAGGACCTTGACGCGATTCCAATCGTCTTCTGAGTTGTCGTCGAAGATCAGCATCACGCTGGACAGGCCGAACAGCGTGGTGGACCGAAGGTGCTCCAAGTGCGGGAGGCCATTCATCGCGATCTCGACTGGGATCGTGACCTGCTGTTCGACCTGTTCCGCTGAAATACCCGGCCACTGCGTGATCACCTGCACATAGTTGTTCGCGACGTCAGGATACGCTTCGACCGGCAAGCTGCGGAACGAGATAATCCCCCATATGAACAGCAGCGTCGCCACGGCAAGCACCAGAAGGCGGTTGCCGAGCGCGAAATCGACTAGCGAGCGGAGCATCGATCCGGCCTCTCCTGTCTCATTGCTCGACGGTGTTCTGAAACACGAGCGCGTTGGCGACGACGCGCTCACCGGGCTGGAGGCCAGACCGCAGCTCCTGCATGTTGCCCGCGAGCATCGGACCACCGCTGACTTCCTTGCGTTCGAACCGACCGTGGCCGGCCGGCACGTACACCCAATCGCGGTCGTGCAGGTGCAGCACGGCGGCGGCCGGTACGACCGCGCGCGTCTCTGTCGAGTGGCCGTGGAACGTCGCCGTGACGAACATGCCGATGCGGAGCAGACCGGGATTCGCGACCTCGATGCGGACCTTCGCCGTGCGAATGGCTGGATCCAAGATCGCCCCGATGTTGTCGATGCGACCGGTCAACACACGGTCGGGATAGGCCGCCAGATGAATGTCGGCCGCGTCTCCGGCCTGCACGCTCCGGAGATCGTTTTCGTACACGTCGCAGACGATCCAGACACGCGAGAGGTCCGAGATGGTGAACAGGTTGGGTGAGTTGTCGAGCGACTTCACCCCGGCTGCGTTGGTGACGTTCTGCTCCGTAATCACTCCCGAAGCAGGTGCCACCACATCGATGATCGCGGTCGGCGCACGGTTCGCGTCGATTCCCAGGACGCGAAGACGCTCTGTCGCATTCTCCACGTCCACGCGCGCTTTGTCGGCGGTGTCCTCCGCGACCTCCTGGTCCTTCTTCGCAATGGCGCCGCGTCCATAGAGGGCCTGCGCGCGTTCCAGTTGGCTCTCCGCCAATGCGCGATCGGCCACGGCCTTGCGGTAGTCGGCAAATGCGGCGGCCACGTCCGCGCTCTGAATCCGCAGCAGCAATTGCCCCTTCCGCACCCGATCTCCCAGGCGTGCCCGGAGCTCGATCACACGGCCAGCGGACAGAGACACCACCGGCACCGCCCGGGAAATGTCAGGATTGACGACGCCGGTCACGCTCAACTCAGGTGCCGCGTTGTGGGCCGTCGCCGTTGAGAGCGGAAATTGCTCTGGATGGTCCACGCGGATCGCACCGGTGTCTCCGTCGTGGTCGACCACCGCTGGAGGCGGCGCACCCGACACGCCGTCCGTGCTCCCGCGAGCCGTACACCCGGCAACAAGGCCCGCCCACATCAGAATGGGCATGAGCGCAATGATTCGACGACCAACTGCACACCTCACGGGATCACCTCTTGCCCAACGGCGAAGTTCAATTGATTCACGGCATTCATGAAGGTCGCGATGAGATTGACGTAGCTGACCCGCACGGCCCGGAACTCTTGCTGCGCCTGCAGAAAGTCGACCAGCGAAACCCCGCCGCGCTGATACGAAAACGTCACGGTGTCCCGCACGCGCGTGGCTTGGTCGAGATATCGGGTCTTGTACGGTTCCAACAGCGCGACGGTGCTCATCACCGTGGCATAGGCCGTGTCGACGTCCGCAAATACCTGCAATTTCGCCGCGTCCGCCAGTCGCTCATTGCGCGTGATATCCAGTTGCGTCCGGAGCTTCTCGCCCTGGTTGCGATCGAACATCCGCAGGGGCACCCCGACGCCGACCCCGACGTACTGACGCAGGGCAGGTTGATAGCTGAGGAAGGCTTGCGAGATCGACGGAAAGCCGGCATCGACGCTGATGGTGGGATCGACCGATCCGTTGGCGGATGCGAGCCGGTGGTCGATCCGCGCTTTGTCGACGCCTTCGAGCGCGGCCCGCAAGTCCGGCCGGCCATCGAGAGCGATCCGCCGGAATTCGTCGAGGGGCTGCGCCGGGGCCGCGAAATCGAACGCGCCCGACACGTCGAACTGGTCAACGGCGGTCGCCTGGTCGTTCAGCATCCGAAGGAGCTGAATCTTGGCCGTCCGCAGGTTCACCTCGGCCGTCTGCACGTCGGACTCGTACGTCACCCGTTGCAGCTCCAATCGATCGAGATCGATCTGCGCGATGTCGCCGGCCTGAAGGCGGTCACGACTCAGGCTGAGCACCTGGTCGTAATTCGTGAGGTTGTCCCCTGCCAGTGTGCGAAATGCCTTCGCCTGCAGCACCTGGACGAACGCCGTCCGCAGCGTGAACATCAGGGTGCGCTCCAAATCGGCCTGTGCCGACGCGGCAATCGCCGTCGCACCTTGCGCGCTGTCGCGCCGCAACTCGCGCTTCTCCTGACGCTCGTGCAGATAGCTCACGGCGGTGGTCAGGTTCGACGCCGAGAACAGATTCCCTTCTTCCGTGTGGCCCACCTGATCGAGGGTGAGCGACCACTGGGGATTCGGCCGCAGAAACGCGGTGATCTCCGCCGCTTTCGACTCGTCGATCCCGATCTGTCCGGCTTGCAACGTCGGGTTCGTGGCGCGGAACCGGTCGCGAATGTCCGACCAGGTCAGGGCGGTTGGCGAGGTCTGCGCGGCGGCATCGGCGACGCGCGGATTGAAGGGGTCCGCGAGCAGACTCTGGTTGCGATCGATCGCCTCCTGGACGGCCTGAGCACTCGGCACCGATGGCGCCGCCTCGCGCTGCTGCGCTCGCGGGCCGGCGCAGATGCAAAGCCACACCATCATCGCAGCGATGGCTGTTCTGTCTCGACTCATTTCCTCCTCGAACGATCTCCAATGGCGCAGCACGAGCCTGCCCCTGGAGCTCGATGCGCGGCGAGCACCGTCGTAGCGAGTACCGACGAGATGACGACTCCGACGCCGACGTGAAATTCAGGTCAGACGATCGAGGCGGGAGGTGCGCGAGGTGTGCGGACGCCGGCAACCGCCGGGAACCGCGCAGGCAGGGGCGGAACGAGGTGAGCGCCAACGACTGCGAGGCCTAGACGCTGCTCGGAGCGAACGCCGCAGGCAGAGCCGCGGGGCGGCAGAACGCTGTCGGCAGTGGCTTCGTGACTATCGAGCGTCTGCGTGGGCCGCTGGTCGAGGCCGCCGGACGATGGTTCCGGATATTTTCGGGTGAGGCGGCCGGTCCCATCGTTGGTCCAGACGACCAGATCGAGCGATCCGTCGCTGGCGACGACATCGAGGTCGCCGTCGGCATCGATATCCGCCGCGATCATCGACACGAGGCGCAGGTCCGGATCGAGCGTGGGTGGGGTGAGCGCCACCGGCAGCGACGCCGCGAAGGCGCGCCCTTCGAAAAATCGCGGCGCCTGCGGGCCGAACGCGGCGGAGACGCGGCCGTGGACGACGGCCAGGGGCGCCACGCAGAGGATCGCCGTGAACACCGCGAGCGCGCGGAGTCTGAGCGCGATCGACATGCGGCGCGGCATGTCCGCTATGTTAGCTGCGCCGCCGGCTTTCGCCAACACAATGAAATCCTGATGTAATCCGAATCGACGCCGCGCTAGATCAATTTGCCAAGCGGCCCGAGATCCAGATTCAGATCTTCCGGCGCCAGCCCGAAGCGCTCGCCGATCTCGCGCACCGTCTGCTCGAGCGTCATCAGCGCCACGCCGACTGCCTCGACTTCCTTCGGCGTCAGCGTCTCTTGCTCCATCCGGCGGATCGCCTGGCGCTCCATCAACTGACGCAGAAATTCCACGATCGTCAGCACCAGCTGCGCGACAGACTTCTGCACCTCTTCGGGATCGGGATTCCATCGCATCGGCGCGGCCCGCCCCTTGGGCCGGCGCAGACGTTTTTCCAGCTCCGCGCGGAGGGCGCGCAATTCCGCGGCGGTGACGGGTGCTGGCGCGGCGCGCGCCGCACGCGGCATTTTCTTCTTTTTCCTTTTCCCTTTCTTCACGAGCGGCTCCGGCTCGCCGGCACTCCACGCCGCGAGTGACGCGAGCGCCGCGCGGGGCGGTCGGGCTCGGGCGGCAGTACACGGTCGGCAGCGCACAGGATCGCCGAGAGCCGCAGGTAGATCAGATCGATGCCGGCCACGCCGAGCGTCAGGTCGCCGGTCGCCATCACCCCCTTGTTCAACAGGTGGTCGATGACGTCGAGCAGGCTCGACTCCTGCGTCTCGAGCACGGTGTCGGCGACGACCATTTCGTCGGGCGTTGTTCTTCGGGGCCTGGCCATGTCACTCCTGGATGAAACTGTACGGTGGCCACGGGCCGCTGACCGTCGTGCGATATCCCTGGCGTTCGAGATCGCGCGTCGCGCGCGCCGCCAGCTTTGCAAAACTGGCCGCACGCGCTTTCGGCACGAGGAACGCGGCATCCAGCAGCAGCGGACCGCCTTGGATGGGCCGCTCGCTCGCCGAACGCCGGCGGGCGATGCGGGCATGCGCCGCCAGATCCTCGTACAACTCGCCGACGACCTCACGCGAACGCTCCGCCAGGTGCATCGCCGCGTCGCGCTGGGCCTTCTTGCGGGTCAGAAACGCCGCGCCTGACGAAGCGCCGGACGTCGCCCGCCGAGCGCGCTCCTTCGGCGCCACACTATTCGGGCGATCGAGGACGACGCGCACTCCCCACTCGAGATGGTTGGTCACGCGCTTCAACACAGCGTCGATCCGGATCCGCTCCCGCGCGATATGGTCGAGCGCGCGCGCGTCGCTCGTGAAAATCGTGAACAGTTTCATCGGGACGACCGCCGGCGAGCCGATGAACGCCTCGACGACCGCTTCGTGCGCCACCGCCGCGCGCGAGACCCATTCGAGATCGGCGAGCCCGCGGTTGATGGCGTCTTCACCGTACCGATCGAGCGGCGCATCCGCGGCCACGAGCCAGACGCCACGACTCACGTCGATCAGACGCACGCGACCCATATCCGCATGTCCGCGAGGCACGCGCGTATGCGACGGTCGGCGCGGCGACGACACGAGGCAATAGACGTATGTGCCGACAGCAGATTTCGCCATGCTCTATGTTCGGCGGAAAAGGGGCCGTCCGAGCGCCCACGTGCGCGCCCATCGGTCGAGAGCCGCGACCCCGCGCGGCGGAGGCGCCGCCAGCGGGGTCTGGATGATAACGCACCGCTCCCGCTTCCGGGCGCAACGCGCTTGAAGCGCCGCCTCCGCCTCCAGCTCTCCCGCCATCGTCGCACGGCAACGCGGGCATCGGCCAGGGGCCATCGTGCGCGCGTTGATCACAATCGCGGGCATGGCCAGGTGCAGCCGCCGCAGCCGATCGAGCAGACGCTCGGTTTCCCGTCTGGGCACGTCCGCCGCGCGGGTGACGACGATGAAACGCGTGGCGGTGCGATCGCGGACGCGATCCTGGAGCTCGCGAATGGACTTCGAGAGGCCAATGAGCTCGACGGCGAGGCGGCCCGGACGCACGATCGATCGGTATTTCAACAGCACGCGCAGCAGCACCTGGACCCAGCCGCGTGCCGCGTCCGGCATTTCGAGCAGACGAAGCGCGTGCCCGGTCGGTGCCGTGTCCACGATGATGAGCGGGTATTCGCGGTGTGCCTGGACCACGGTCAGCACGCCGAACAGCTCGTCGATTCCTGGCGGAGCCAGATCCATCAGACGCCCAACAGCTTCAGGCGCGCTGCCACGCTCGTCCTGCTTCTGATCGCCGAATGTCGCCATGACTTCGGCCAGGGCCGCCTCGAGATCGGCCCGGCGTGCGGCGAGCTCGGCCGACGCGTCGAGCTCGCGCACGTGCAGGTTTGCCGGACCGCCGCGAATCGGCGCAGGGCAATCGCCGACCGTGGCTCCGAGCACGTCGCCGAGCGAGTGTGCCGGATCGGTGGAGAGCAGCAGCACGCGACGCGATGGATCGGCGCGAGCCAGCCGCACCGCCGTCGCGGCTGCCACCGTCGTCTTGCCGACGCCACCTTTGCCGCCGAAGAAGAGCAGGGACGCGCCCTGGATGGCCGCGAGATCCTCGGGCGAGATCGTCGGCCGGCGTGCCGGCGCGGAGAGGGCGCGCGGGAGCGGGCGGGCGGCGAGAGGCTTCGCGCGACGCCGAATTGGAACAGCAGATCGCCCGAATGCGGCGAGCGCGCGCAGGCCGCGCGGCTCTCGCACTTCCGCGGCGATTGCGCGAATACGCCGCGTGCGGCCCAGCGTGCGCAGCGTACGCGCAATGATCTGTCGCTCTTCCAAGCGCCGCCGATCACAGATCGGACACGCTGGCCCTGATGGGGTCACACGATTGACGATGATCTCGCGCACAGGGACGTGCGCGCGATCGAGTGCACGCAGACCGTCGGCGCTTTCCGCCAGCGACAGCGCTTCGGGCAGCATCACCCATTCGAAGGCCGTGCGCGCGCGATCGGTGAGACGCACATGAGTGTCGTGCGCTTCGTCGGCCATCAGCGCGATCAGCCGGTCGGCAGCTTCCGGCCGTCCGCCGCGGGCGAACTGCTCGCGAATCAACCGATGCTCCTGCTGCAGGCCGTCGAGTACGTCGGCCACCGACGCCACCGTGTCGGGCGCGGAGAGCAGCCGCAGCGTATGGCCGGTCGGGGCCGTGTCGACGATCACCACGTCATAGGAGGCGGACGCCATTCGTACGATCTCGAGCATGCCGACGAGCTCGTCGACGCCGGGAATCGGCAGATCCAGGAGTGCGTCGACGTCGTGGCGATCGAGCCAGGTTCCGTGCTCGACGATGTCGCCGAGTGCCTGGCGATGGCGGGCGATCCAGCGCGCAAAGGCGCGCGGGGCGTCGAGCTCGACCGCAAGCAAGCTGCGCGCAGGTAGCGCGAAGGCTTTAGCCGAGCGGCGAGGCGCCGGGCGCCCGCGAGAAGTCTTGTCGCTACGGCGATCGAGCGCGATCAGGCGGGGCGTCGCCGACAGGCGGACGCCGAGCACATCACCGAGCGAGTGGGCGGGATCGGTGGAGACCACGAGCACGCGGGCGCCGCTGGCGGCGTCGGCGATCGCACGGGCCGCCGCACAGGTTGTCTTTCCTACGCCACCCTTGCCGCCATAGAAAACGAAGTGTGTCGCGGGATTCGGGATTTGGGATTCGGGATTTGTCGGGAGCTTATCAAACACAAAGGACACAAAGGACACTAAGGAAAGACTCTATCTGGTCTTCCCTTTGTAGCCATCGTGTCCTCTGTGTTGAAGGTCTTGTGCATTTGAGCCGGGCAATCACCGGTCAGCGATCGGACTCAAAGCTCTCGACGTCGACGCCAGCGATCTTGTCGTGTGGCGACATCGTGAGCGGTCCCTGCTGCCGGCCTTTGATCTCGCGGAGGCTGGCGAGCACGCGGTGCTCGATCTCCGAAAACACCTCCTCGGATATCTCTCCGAGCTCCAGACGCATCTGCGCTTCGAGCAGCTCCTCGCGGAGGGCCGTATCGTCCTGCATCTCCGCCTCGGCGGCTGCCACGACCTTCCCGAGCACGAAGCGGATGCTGCCGATCAGCAGGGAATCGAGGATGAACATGATTCCATCAGGCTCTTTCCAACTTCAGTCTGATATTGACGAAATTGTACGGCGGCCACGGACCGGTGTACTTGAACGTCAGGCGATCGAAGCGGCTCGCGATCGACTTCACCTTCGCGTCGAAGGCGTTCTCCTGATCGCGCAGGATGAGAAACGCGGCGTTCATGATCATCTTGTCGCCGATCGGCTTGTTCACCCGTGACGCAACCGAGACGTCGCGCAACTCGTCGAGGATGTCGGCAACATAGCGCTCCGAGCGCTGTTGCAGGGCCGAGTCCACCAGCCGTCCGTACTGCATGCGGGCGAAATAGGTCGGCCCCTTCTGTCCAGAGATTTCCTTCTTCAACCGGCTGATGTCCTCATCGTCGGCCTCCACTTCGCGGATCGCCTGGTCCCGATCCCAGAGGACCTTGAGGCCGAACTCGAGCTTGTTCTGCATCTTGTTCAGCACGTCGCCGAACGCTTCGGCGGCCGAGCGCAGCAGCTCGACGATGTCCTCGCGGGTCTTGAAGATCGTCCCGAACGACATGGGAATCACGGTGTGCTCGTGCATCACCGTCTCGTTCACCCGCTCGTGCGCGAGTACGTTCTCGCGCGTCGAATCGAGCACCTCGAGCGGCGCATCGGACACGACCGCCGCCAGCTTCTTGTAATGCACGGTATAGACGTCCGACGGATCCGTGCCGATGCCAATGGCCCCGAAGCGGAGCGCGTCGGGCGCCTCGATGATGCAGTACACGTACTTGCCGCGGCTGGTCGCCGACGCGGGATCGCCGGCGCTGCGGGCCGCCATCCTCGACGGCGAGCTCCGCTCCCGGCGGATGCCCGGGGAGCGCATCGCTCGTCCGGCTGGCGCGTGCTGGTCCGGACCACTCGACGCGCTCGTTTTCGCTTTGGCCAACTGCGCGCTCTTCTTCTGCGGATGCCCCGGCTTCCCGGCGGTCGCCGCCGCGCGGCTCCGGCTGGTCTTCCGGATGCTACCCGATCGTTTTCTCATATTTACCGTTTCTGCGGCTTCGCTTCACCGCAGACGAGGCACTGCGGTCGAGAGTTTTCCTGATTTCCTTGACCAATTCTTCCGGCAGACACGGCTTGGTCACGAACGCGTCGCAGCCGGCCTTCCGGGCGCCTTCGGAGATGCCCGCCAGGGCGTGGCCCGTGAGCGCGACCACCGGAATGTCGGCGGTGCGCGCATCCGACTTGAGCCGGCGCGTCGCCTCCCAGCCGTCCATCACCGGCAGCGACAAATCCATCAGGATGATATCCGGAACGTCTTCGATGGCGCGCTGCAACGCCTCGACGCCGTTGGCCGCTTCGACGACATCGAAGCCGGAGAACTGGAGATACTCGCTGTACATCTCCCGAGCATCGGAATAATCGTCGACGAGCAGCACGCGCGGTCGGTCAGTTTTGCTTTTCATCTCCGCCCCTTGATCGGCAGGGTCAGCGTGAATGTCGACCCTTTTCCCATCTCACTCTGCACAGCGATGCGGCCGTCGAGCATCAGCGCCAGGCGCCGGCAAATCGACAGGCCGAGACCGGTGCCGCCATAGGCGCGCGTCGGCGAATTGTCGATCTGCCGGAAGTCCTCGAAGATCTTCTCCTGATTGGCGGGCGCAATGCCAATCCCGGTGTCGGCAACCGCCACGGTCAGCGTGCGCGCATGCTCGTGCCGGCGCGCGCTGATTGTGATCGAGCCCTCGTGCGTGAACTTCAGCGCATTGCTCAGCAGGTTCAGCACAATCTGCTTCACTTTCTGGCGATCGGTCGTGACCGGCCGCATCTCGGCCGGGACATCGATGAGGACGGCGATCTTCGAGCGTATGATGATCGGCTCGAGCTCCGCCTTGACCTCGCCGATCAGCGCCGGGACCTTGATGCGCGAGAGCTGCAACGGCATGCGGCCGGCTTCGATGCGGGAGATGTCGAGAATCTCGTTGATGATCGTGAGCAGATGGCGTCCGTTGGATTCGATGCGTCCGAGCTGCCGCCGCACCGGCGGCTCGACCGCACCGGCCACCCCTTGCAGGAGCATCGACGTGTAGCCGAGCATCGCGTTCAGCGGGGTCCGGAACTCGTGCGACATGTTCGCCAGGAACTGCGACTTGAGCGCCGACGCCTGCTCGAGCTCAATCGCCTGACGCCGCAGCAGCTCATTCTGCTGCGCGATATCGGCCGTGGCCGCCTGAATCTTGCGCTCGAGCTCGTCGGACGCCTGCTTCAACTGCTCGTACAAATTCGCTTTTTCGATCGCTTCGCGGCGGTCGTGCAGAATGGTCACGACCGCGGTCAGCTCGCCGTGCTCGGACAGAATCTTGCCGGCAATCGCCTCGACCGGCATCGCCTCTCCGGTGCGCGGATCCATGAGCCCGATTTCGCCGACGCGCCGCTGATCGGCGCTGACCAGCATGCCGGCGATGAACGACGAGAAATGTGCGTCGTTGGCTTGGACCCAGCGCTGTTCCAGGCCGCTCGACCGCTGCTGCAGCGTGAAGAGCCGTTCGGCGGGCTCATTCATCAGCGACGTCGCGCCGCCCGCGTCGGTCACGACGATCGGGTCGGCGACCGAGTCGATGATGAGGTTGAGGCGATCGCTCTCCGCGCGCGCCAGCACCTCGGCGATGCGCAGCCGCCGGTTGTTCTCTTCGATCTCCTCGCTCGCGCGGCGCAGATCGCTGACGTTGCGGAGCACCGAGACGACGCCGGTGCCGTGCCGGGGATCTTCGGTGACTGTGCTGAGCAGCTCGAACAGCAGGTCAGAGCCGTCGGCCGGATTGACGAGCAGCAGCTCGCGGCGGGTGGCGCCGGTCTCTTCAATCGCCTTGCTCGACAGCGCGGACGACAACAGCATGTTGTTCATCCGGACCGCGCTCCGCCGGCCCTCGCTCTCTTCTTCGGTCGCCGTGAACAGCGTGAGCGCTCGCACGTTGGCAATCAACAGCCGGCCTTCGGTGTCGGTGAGCAGAATCGGGTCGGTGACCGCGTTGATGATGCTGTGCAGCAGCGACCGCTCGCGCCCCTGCTTCTGGTCGCCTTCAGCGAGCGCCTGCCGGCGCAGCATCTGATCGAGCTTCTGACCGAAGAGGGCGGTGAACCACTGAATCTCGGGCCGCAGCTGGGCGTTGCCGCCGCCGATCAACAGCAGCCCGAAGGCATCCTCGTTGAAGCCGGAAACGCCGAGAGGCAGCGCCTGAAACGCGCTGTCTTCGAAGGGCGTGGCGGGCCGGTGCTTGCGGTCTGCGGCGGAATGCGCCGCGGCGAACGACACCGGCTTGCGCTTGGTGAGCGCGGCGACCAGCGGATTGCCCCATTCTTCGAGCGGCACCGCAAAGCTCGTCACGGCCGATCCCGGAAATCCATACGCGCTGACGGCGAACAGCACCTGCTCGTCGATGGGCTTCAGCAGGCAAATCGATTTCGAAACACCGAGCACCTCGCCCAGCCACTGCAGCGCGTAGCGCGCGCAGTCGGCGATTTCGGTGCGGGCGACAAGGCCCTCGAGCAGCCGCAGACGCGCCGCGAGCTGCTCTTCACGACCGAGCGTGACCGCAAAACGCATTGCGGGGCGCGCGGCCACCGCACCGTTGCGCTTAGCGACGTGCCGCTGCACGGCGCCGGCCGCCAGGAGCGCGCCGCGCGGGGGCACCTGAGCCAAGCTGCGCTCTGAGGGCGGCGTTCTCGGCCACGACTTCCTCATACGCCTTGCTCTCCACCGCGGGACGCGTAACAGGGTTCGACTGGCTGACCGCTTCGGAGTACTTCAAATACGTGTCGATCGACGCCACCACGATCCGCGCCTCGACGGTGATCAAATCGATACCAACCAGCGACACACGCACCCACGCGTCGATGACAATCCCCTTGTCGAGGACGCGATCGAGCACGTCAATAAGGCTTGTGCCGCCTGCTGCTCGTTCAACGGGCATCAGAGACTCCTTGGGTCGTTACGGTCTGCGCGTACTGGAGAGATGTCATCGAAGATCCTCCGCCTATTTCATCACCGGGATCGACCGGCGGCGTCCGAGCGCCTTCAACTGACGCTCGAGCGCACGAACCTGCTTCCGCAGATCTTCGTTCTCCGCCGACAGCGCCTGTTTGCCGGGCGACAGATGGTGATCGAACTTCCACCAGTCGAGTCCGATCTGCTCCGCTTTGTCGATCGAGCAGATCAGCAACCGGATCCGGATCGTCAGCAGTTCAACTTCCGCCAGCGAGACCTTGATGTCGCCGGCGATCACGAGTCCCTTGTCGAGCACCCGGTCCAGGACGTCGACCAGACCGGTGGATCGCCCGTGCCCCTCACTCAGTGGCGTCGGCATAGTTTCGGTATTCTACGGGACTTCCCGCACACGCGAAAACCTCAGATAGCTTGGCGCGCGGACGGGCTTACTGGAGCAACGATGATGCCACGCATCTGACCAATGAATTTGGTATGGAACGATGAGCCCTCGCATCAAAGCCCGACAGTTCCAACTCAACCAGTGCAGTGAAAGCTTACAGCCTCAGCAATTCGGCGGGTGTGTCGACACACCGGTCGGCCGCGGCGAGCTCGTCGACCGGAAACGTGTCGAATCCGAAGCCGTACCGCGCGACGCAGAGATGCGCGCCGGCACTGCGCGCCGTCCGGCAGTCGATCACGGAATCGCCGACGAGGATGGTCTGGCCGGGCTCGACGCCAACGTCGCGAGCGAGCTGCAGCAGGCCGTCGGGTGCGGGCTTGCGCGGATGCGGACCGTCGCCGCCGATCACCAGATCGACGGGGAAAAAGCGCGCGAGATTGAGCGCCGCCAAAATCTCGCGCGTGGCGGCGAGCGGCTTGTTGGTCAGCAGCGCAAGCGGCGCGCGCGCCATCAGTGTGCCGAGCACCTCAGGGATGCGCGGATACGGGCGCGTGTGCGCGAGCAGACAGCGTCCGTAGGCATCCAGGAACCGCGCGAGCGCATCGGACGGGGGCGTATGGCCCGCCGCCGCGAAGGCACGCGCCACGAGCACGGCGGCGCCATCACCCACCAGCCGGCCGATCGCCTCGTCGGACAGCGGTTGAGCGCCGCACGACTGCAGCACGATATTCGCCGCGTCGGCGATATCTTTCCGCGAGTCGATCAATGTGCCGTCGAGGTCGAAGACGATGAGACGAAAGGGATCAGGGGTCAGGGTCAGGCTCGGGGCTACTCGCCGTATTCCGCGAAAGAGGTCGGCGTTTCCCACACCTTCACGCGGACGACCGGCAGGCCTTCGCCTGCGGCGTGATCGTAGATGAGACGCGCGATACGCTCGACGGTCGGGTTGCTGTCCACGACGTACACCGGCTCGCCGAGGCCGCGCAGCGGCGAGACCAGCGGATCGTCATGGCGCAGGATCATCTTGTGATCGAGCTCCTTGTCGATCCACCCCTTGACGATGCGCTTGATGTCGCTGAAATCGCAGACCATGTTGCGGTTGTCGAGCGTGCCGGTGCGCACTTCGATCTCGACGACCGCGTTGTGGCCATGCGGATGTTTGCAGATGCCGTCGTAGTCGAGCAGCCGATGACCGTAGCAGAAGTCGATGCGCTTGGTGACAGAATACATTTGGGGAATTGGTAAATTGGTAAATTCGTACGTTGGTACGTTGGTGACTCGGCCAATTCGCGCGTTGGGTGAACTGTTCTTTTCCTGATCAAATCACCAATCCACCAAATTACCAAATTACTAATTTACTAATTCACCAATTCCTGTATGCGCACCGCAGTCCTTTTTTCCGGCGGCCTCGACAGTGCGGTCCTGCTCGCCGACGAAGCCACGCGGTCCGAGGTGCAGCCGATTTACGTCAGCGCCGGGCTCGCATGGGAAGCGGCGGAGCGCGTGATCGTCGATCGGCTGCTGGCCACTGCCGGACTGCGCGCGCGCGTCGCGCCGCTCGTCACGCTGAGTGTCGACATGCAGGACGTGTACGCCAAAACGCATTGGGCCATCACGGGGCGTCCGCCCGCCTACGATACGCCGGACGAAGACGTCTACCTGCACGGCCGGAACATCGTGCTGCTCGGCAAGGCCGGCGTGTTCTGCGCGGCGGCGCACATCGAGCGTCTGGTCATGGGCACGCTGGCGCACAACCCGTTTCCCGACGCGACGCCGGCGTTCCGATCGGCGATGGCGCACGCGCTGTCGCTCGGGCTGGCGCACACTTTGCGGATTGACGCGCCGTACGCGGAGGTCAGCAAGGTGGACGTGATCAGGAAAGGGATTGCGCTCGGCGTGCCGTTCGACCTGACGCTGTCGTGCATGGACCCGGGGACGGGTCTGCGTACCAGTACGGGGGACGGGTCTGCGCACGGAGACCCGTCCCCCGTACCTGCACATTGCGGCACGTGCAGCAAGTGCCGGGAGCGACACAACGCGTTCATCGAGGCCGGGCTGTCAGATCCGACCGAATACATCAATACGGCACACATCTCCTGAGACGGGGACGGGGCTCCGTACCCGAGCCCCTTCCCCGTACCGAGACCCGTCCCCCGAACTGATAAGCCCCGTGCGCGTTGACTCGCCGATGCAGCAGGCGTATTGTCCGTCGGGTCATGGCTGCCGGCGACCGCTGCGACGTCTTCGTCATCGGTGGCGGCCCGGCCGGCGCCACGGCCGCGCGCCTGCTCGCCTCCTGGGGATGGTCGGTCACCGTCGCGCACCGGGGGGCACCGGCGCGCCACGGCCTGGCGGAGTCGCTCCCGTCCAGCACGCGGAAGCTGCTCGCGTTCCTCGATCTGCTCGACGCCGTCGAGTCAAAGCGCTTTCATCCCAACAGCGGCAATGCCGGCGCGTGGGCCGGCGCGCCGCGCCAGACGCCCTCGTCAGCTGAGGGCTTTCACGTGCCACGGCCCGCCTTCGATGCGCTGCTGCGCCGCGAATCGGCGGCCGCCGGCGCCCGCCTCGTGGAAGGCGTCGTGCGGCGCGTGCAGCTCGGCGAGCCTCATCGAATCGCGTACGCCACCGGCGACGGCATCGCCAACTGCGCCGCCCGGATCGTGCTCGACTGTTCCGGCCGCGCCGGGCTCGTCGCGCGCCACGGATTCCGCCAGGCTGACGCGCGCTACCGCACGATCGCGATCGCCGCGGACTGGGATTGTCCGGCGTGGCCCGCTGCCGAACACACGCGGACCGTGATCGAAAGCTATCGTGACGGCTGGGCGTGGTCCGTGCCGTTGTCGGCGACGCGACGTCAGTGCACGGTGATGATCGACCCGTCGGCGATCGGCGGCCGCGGGTGCTCGACTGAAGCGTTCACGCTGCAGCGCACGTACGCGCGAGAGATCGCGCGGACGCACGAGATGACGTCGCGCCTCGCCGGCGCGACGCAAGCGTCGGGGGCCTGGGCCTGCGAGGCGTCGGTCTACCATGCGCCGCGAGCCGGCGACCGCGGCGTGCTTCTCGTCGGGGACGCCGCGTCCTTCATCGAGCCGCTGTCTTCCGCGGGCGTCAAGAAAGCGATGACCTCGGCGTGGCGGGCGGCGGTCGTCGCGAACACCTGCCTGACGCACGCTGACATGGCGCGTGCGGCCATCGATTTGTACGTGCAGCGCGAGCGCGAGATCTACGCGGACTGCGAGCGCCGGGCGGGTGAGTTCTTCCGGGACGCGGCCCACTGGCACACGAGCGCGTTCTGGTCGTCGCGCGCGGAGGCGGCAGCAACCGCGGCGCCAGCCATTGCCGGCCGCGAGGCGGCCGTGCGCGGCGCCTTCGACCGTCTGTGCGCCGCGCCACGGCTCGATCTCCGCCTCTCGTCCGCTCTTCGCTTCACGTCCGTCGCCGATATCGAAGGACGCGAGGTCGTCTGGCGCGAGGCGGTGGTGATGCCAGGCGACAACCAGGCAGTACGGTTCGCCGCCGGCGTGAACCTCGCGGCGCTCGCGCGCCTCGCGGTGGCGTGCGACGAGGTGCCGGCGCTCTTGTCCGCCTACACGGCTCACGTCGGCCCGGTCCCGATCGACGGTCTGCTCACCGGCCTGTCGCTGCTCGTCGCGCGCCAGGCGTTGATTTCCGAGGATGCCCGCTCATGAAACGGATCACCTTGCTCCTGCTGGCACTGCCTTTCGTCTGGATGGCGACGCCTCACGCGGCGCAGCAGCCGCCGGTGTCGCCGCCGGAGGCCGCGGCCACTGAGATCGACAAGAAGGACGAAGGCATTCCCGTCACGAGCGACCTCGTGAAGCGCAAATGCGGGACGTGCCACAAGAGCGACGAGCAGGGCCGCATGACCCGCATCTCGGGCCGGCGGACGACGCCGGAAGGCTGGGAGCTCACGATCAAGCGGATGGTCACGCTGAACAACCTCAAAATCGAGCCGGCCGAGGCGCGTGAGGTGCTCCGCTATCTGGCCGATCATCAGGGCCTCGCGCCGGACGAAGCGAAGCCGGCCGCATTCGAAGCCGAGCGCCGGCAGATCGACTTCGAGTACGCATCGGACAAGGATCCGGACAAGGACAAGAAGATCACGAACGAGACCTGCAGCGCGTGCCATTCGATCGGGCGCGTGATCGGGCAGCGGCGCACCAAAGACGAGTGGGCGCTGCTTGTCGCGATGCATCGCGGCTACTACTGGCTCGCGGACTTCCAGGCGTTCCGCCGCACCGGACCGCCGGAGCGCGAGCCCGGCCCCGACGGCCGGCCGCCGGACAACCGTCATCCGATGGACGTCGCGATTGCGCATCTGTCGTCCGCGTTCCCGCTCGCGACGCCTGAGTGGTCCGCCTGGTCGGCGACCATGCGTCCGCCGCAGTTGAAGGGGACGTGGGCGCTCTCGGGTTACCAGGCGGGGAAGGGGCCGGTGTTCGGCACGGTGACGATCGCGCCGCAAGGCGCCGCCGACAGCGGCGAGTTCACGACACAGACGACCTACACGATTCCGCGCACCGGCGAGCACGTCACGCGCACGGGGCGCGCGCTCGTCTACACCGGTTACCAGTGGCGGGGACGCAGCAGCGAAGCGGGCACCCAGCACGATCTGCGCGAGGTGATGTTCATCGACCGCGACTGGCGTCACGCCGAAGGCCGCTGGTTCACAGGCGCGTACGACGAGATCGGCATCGACGTCCGGCTCGAGCGCGTCGGCGCCGACCCGATCGTCACCGGCATTTCGCAGCCGATGGTTCACGCCGGCACCTCCGGCCAGGAGCTGCATTTCTTTGGCGCGAACCTGCCCAGCCAACCCACGGCCGCCGACTTCAACTTGGGCCCCGGCGTCACCGTCGATCGCATCGTCAGCGCGAAGCCCGAGGAGATCGTCGTGGCGGTGTCGACAGCGAGCGCGGCGACGCCCGGGCGCCGCTCCGCCTTCCTCGCCGGCGCGACAGGCGAAGCGACCATCGCTGTGTACGACGCGGTCGACTTCATCAAGGTGACGCCGCAGGCGGGTCTGGCCCGCGTCGGCGGTGCGAATTTCCCGAAGCAGCTGCAGCAGTTCGAAGCGATCGCGTACGCCAATGGTCCCGACGGCAAACCCGACACGAAGGACGACGTCGCGCTGGGCCTGGTGGACGTCTCCTGGAGCATCGAGGAGTACACCGCGACGTTCAGCGACGACGACAAGGACTTCGTCGGCGCCATCGACACGACGACGGGATTGTTCACGCCGAACATCGATGGACCAAATCCGAAGCGCCGGCACAACACGAACAATTACGGCGACGTGTGGGTGGTCGCCACGTATCAGCCGAAGAACGCTCCATCGGCCGCCGCACATCCGCTCAAGGCGCGCGCGCACCTGCTGGTGACCGTGCCGTTGTACATGAAATGGGACGAGCCGGAGGTCGGGAAATGATTGCATTGGTGCCCCGCGAGTTTCATCTCTTCACGGCCGCTGGCCGGAGCTTTCTCTATCTCGTGCCGAGCGCGGCGATCTTCGCGCTCGACGATGCGACGTCGGCCGTACTGCGGGCGGTCAGCGATCTGCGGCAGTCCGAAGATGGCATCGTCTCGGCGCTCGCAGGACGATTCGACGCAGACGTGACACACGCCGCGGTCGCGGAGCTGCTGGAGGTCCGCGCCATCGGCTATGAGCATCAGCCCGAAGCGGCCGCGCCGCGCGTCCTGCCGATGATGCCGTTCCCGCTCAACACGATGGTGTTGAACGTCACGAACCAGTGCAACCTGGCGTGCACGTACTGCTATGAGTACGGCGAGGACAAGATCGTCGACACCGCGCACGGCTCACAGGCCAAGTTCATGGCCGAGCAGACCGCGCGCGACAGCGTCGAGTTCCTGCTGCGCGAGAGCGGACGCGTGGCGCACCTCACCTTCTTCGGCGGCGAGACCTTGCTGAATTTCCCGGTGCTGCAATCCACGATCGCGTACGCGCGGCGGCGGTCGGCGGAGGAAGGCAAGGAGATCGACTTCAGCCTGACGACCAATGCCACGCTCCTGCGCCCGGATATCATCGAGTTCCTGGCGGAGAACAACGTCGGCGTCACGGTGTCGATCGACGGCCCGCGTGAGATGCAGGACAAGTTCCGCGTCTTCCACAACGGCGCCGGCAGCTACGACATCGTCGCACCGAAGATCAAGGAGCTGCTGCGGCGGCACCGGACGCGCCCGATTGGCGCGCGCGTCACGCTGACGTCGGATACGCTCGACATCACGCGGATCTACAAACATCTGACGGAAGAGATCGGCTTCTGGGAGGTCGGCTTCGCACCGGTGACGACATCGCCGCAGCAGCAATACGCGATCGGCGAGCGAGGCTTCGATCGCATGCTCGACCAGTTCCAGACTCTGGCGCGCGACTTCACGGAGAGCGTCGCCGCGAACCGCCATCACGGCTTTTCGAACGTGAAAGACACGCTGGAGGAAATTCACAAAGGCGTGAGCAAGGCGTACCCGTGCGGCGCCGGGCTCGGCCTGCTGGGCGTGTCCACCTCGGGCGACGTCGCGCTGTGCCATCGGTTCGCAGGATCCGATTCGCACAAGTTCGGCACCGTGAAGGACGGTATCGACCGCGGCGCGCAGGCCGCCTTTCTCGAACAGCATCACATCGCCGACAAAACCGACTGCCGCACGTGCTGGGCGCGTCCGCTGTGCTCGGGCGGCTGCTATCACGAAGCGCACGTTCGCTACGGTGAAACCACACATCCCAATCTGCACTACTGCGATTGGATCCGCGGGTGGACGAACACGTGTCTCGAAATCTACGGCGAGCTTTCTGAACGCAACCCCGGGTTCCTCGCGCGCTTCGACCGCGAGGAAGCCAAAGCGGAGGCAGTGCTGTGACGCATCTCAAAGCCATCAACCAAAAAGCCCATCGCGTGGTCGACGCCGTCGACGAGCAGAAGCACGACGTCGTGGCGCTGCAGCAGGGGCCGCCGCAGCAGCCGAAGCCTCACATTCCGCTTGGCTGCTCGCTGGTGTTCTCACCCGGGTGGGAAGCCGATCATACGGGCGGCACTGCTGGACTCTGCCAGCCGGTGGAGCGCGACATCTTCGACTGCCACGTCGGCTGTTTCTGGCCGGCGCAGGTCCCCGATCAGCTCAATCACGCGGCCGACTGGACGGGCAAATGCGCCTCGGCGCAAAAAGACTGGCGCAAGCTGGATCTCGTCTTTCCGGGATAACGACGATGCTGACACGCATTCTGGCGTTTGCGGGACTTCTCGGATCGTTCGTCCTGTTCGCGGGCGCCGCGCCGCCGGCGCTCACTGGCGGCTCCGGCACGCTGTACATCGGCGGCTGGCCCAACAAGATCTTCGTCATCGACGAGGCGACGGAGAAGGTCACCGGCACGATCGACGTCGCGTCCGGCGCACCGAAGCAGCTCACGCTGTCGAAGGACAAAAAGCACTTCTACCTGGTCAACGCGGTCAGCGAAGAGGTCGAGATCCTCGACGTCGCGACGAAGAAGAGCATCGACCACTTCACGCTGAGCGAAGGGCGCAAGAAGGTCCGCATCCGCAGCATGATTCCCGATCCGCTCGAGCGGTTCGTGATCCTGCTGACGAAGACCGCGGACAAGAAGATCGATCATTTCGAGATCGGCGCGCCGACGCTCGTCGTGTACGACCTGAAGGCGCACAAGGTCGCGCGCACGATCCCGTGGCCGAACAACGAAGAGCGCGAGTTCATCAACGTCATGATGTCGCCCGACGGCAAGCTGCTGTATTTCTTTGCCGACGACGTGCTGATCTACGACACCACCGACTTCAAGCAGGTGGACAAATGGGAGCTGTCGCGGCCGCTCGAAGAGGGGCTGAACCGCTTCGATTTCGGGCCGCGCGACACGACATACGAAGAACCGGGCTTCTACAGCGGCATCTTCACGGTGATGGATCCGGTGCAGCACCGGCGCATCATGGGCGTCGCTCGCGTGAACCTCTCGGCGAAGAATGTCGACTTCTGGCCGCTCGGCCCGGCGCGGCCGGTTGGCTTCTCGCTGGCGCCGGATCGCAAGCACGCGTACGGTCTGCTGCAGGACATCGGCCACTACGAGTTCTGGACCTTCGACCTCGAGCATCACAAGCTCGGATCGACGATGGAGTTCCAGGGGCGGCCGCGGATGGCGCTCCGCACCAGCTCGAACGGCAAGCTGCTCTACATCTATCAGGCCGGCAACACCATTGATATCTATGACGCCGGCACGTACAAGTATCTGCGTACGATCACGCTCGACGCCGACACGACCACCGAGCTGATCGTTGTGCCCGAGCCTCAGAAGGCGCGCCCGTCTCAATAGCGGCGCACGGCGAAGCGCCGAGACCGCGCGACGAGTGCTCGTGACGTCACCATGAATTTTTCCGCCGTGTCCTCCGTGTCCTCAGTGGTGGAGAGCGTATTGTGATCTCGCCACAGCTTCGTCGCGCGCTCAGCTACGTGCTCCCGTATTGGCGCCGCCTTGCACTCGTCGCGGGTCTCAGCCTCGTCAGCACGGCCTTGTCGCTGGTGCTGCCGTATCTGTCGAAGGTCCTGATCGATCGCGCGTTGATCGGCCGCGATCTCACGGCGCTCTACGAGACCGTCGGCTGGTTCGCCGCCAGCGCGGCCGCCGGCTTCGCGCTCACGGCGGTGACCGGCCTGCGGTACACGCGCGTGTCTGCGGAGATTCTGTTCGACATGCGCCTCGCGGTCTATCGCCACCTGCAGACGCTGTCGCCGCGCTTCTACGCGCGGACGGCGCTCGGGGACGTGCTCGCGCGCGTCAACAACGACGTCGGCGAGATTCAGCGCGTCGCCGCGGAGTCGCTGCTCGCCTGGGTCGGCAACGCGCTGTTTCTCGCCGGCAGCGTCGCCGCGATGTTCTGGCTGGATGCGCGCCTGGCGCTGGTCGGCATCGCCCTGGTGCCGCTCAGCGTCTGGGCGTTGTCGCGCGTGCGGGCGCGGTTGGCGGATCGCGTGCGTGCCGTCCGCGAAGCGGGGGCCGCCGTCGGCACCTTCCTGATCGAGACGCTGCAGGCGATGCGCCTGATCGTCACGTCGAACGCGCAAGGGCGTGAGGTGGCCCGCTTCGGCCGGAAGAACACGGCGTTCATCGATGCGCTGATGTCGATGCAGCTCTGGTCGTACCTCGCGGGCAGCGTGCCGGGACTGATTCTGTCGCTCGGCTACGCGGGGGTCTTCGTCTACGGCGGCCGCCGTGTGATCGGCGGCACGCTGTCGCTCGGTGCCTTCGTCGCGTTCATGGCCTATCAGATGCGGCTGCTCCAGCCGGTCCAGGCGCTGATGGGTCTCTACGCCAGCCTCGCGACCGTGCACGTGTCGCTCGCGCGCGTCCACGAGCTGCTCGACACGCCGGCCGATGTCACGGAAGCGCCCGCGCCGATCCGGCTCGACAACGTCTCCGGTGCCATTACATTCGATCGCGTCTCGCTCGACCTCGGTCGCGGTGCGCTGCTGACGTCGGTGTCGTTTGCCGTCGCGCCTGGCGAAACGCTCGCACTAGTAGGTCCGAGCGGCAGCGGCAAGTCCACGGTCGCCGATCTGCTGCTGCGGCTCGTCGATCCCGACGAGGGCATCGTCCGCATCGATGGACATGATCTCCGCGCAGTCTCTCTCGAGGACCTGCGGCGTCACGTGGTGCTCGTGGACCAGGAGCCGTGCGTGTTTCACGCGTCGATGGTCGAGAACATCCGCTATGCCAGGCCCGACGCCAGCGACAGCGATGTGCGCGCGGCCGCGCGGGCGGCGGGCATCGACGAGTTCATCATGGGTCTGCCGCAGGGCTATCAGACGATCGCCGGCGAGCGCGGCGCCGCCCTGTCGGCCGGCGAGCGCCAGCGGCTCGCCATTGCACGGGCGCTGCTGACCGATCCTGACGTGCTCGTCCTCGACGAGCCGACGGCGGCGCTCGATCCGGCGAAGGAACAGGAGGTGCTGGCCGGGTACATGTCAGGACGGCGCGGCCGCACGACCGTTCTGATCACGCATCGCCTGACATTGGCATCGTCAGCCGACCGCGTTCTCGTGCTCTCCGACCGGGGCATCGCCGAGCACGGGAGCCCCAGCGATCTGCAAACGCGCGGTGGTGCGTTCGCGAAGCTGTTCGCGTAAATGATCGCTCTGCTCGAATTACCACGAAGGGCACGATGACACGAAGATTAAGATCGTTCTGTTCTTCGTGTTCTTCGTGTCTACGTGGTGGATTCTGATGTACCTCGCCGAGTACACGGGCAGCGGGATCCGCATCGCCGTAGTCGACAGTGGCGTGCATGCCGACCATCCGCACGTCGGCGGCGTCTCCGGCGGCGTCGCGATCCGCGACGATGGGACGCTGGACGACGACTTCGTGGATCGACTGGGCCACGGCACCGCGGTCGCCGCCGCGATCCGCGAGAAGGCGCCGGCAGTCGAGATCATCGCGATCAAAGTGTTCTGGCGCAATCTGACGACGAGCGTGGCGACGCTCACGTGCGCGATCGAGGAAGCCGTCGTGCGACGCGCGATGATCGTGAATCTCAGCCTCGGGACGCCCGACTCCCGGCACCGCAGCGAGCTGGCGGGCGCGGTGGCCCGCGCACGGGCGGCCGGCGTGCTCATCGTCTCCGCGATCGAAGACGCTGGCGTGCGCTGGCTGCCGGGCGATCTTGAAGACGTCATTCCCGTACAGCTCGACTGGACGTGCGCCCGCGACAGCTATCGCATCGTCTCGGAGCACGGGCGATCGATCATCGTCGCGTCCGCCTATCCACGCGACGTTCCTGGCGTGCCGCGCGAGCGCAACCTGAGGGGCATCAGCTTCGCCGTGGCGAACGCGTCGGCGTTCGTGGCGCGCGCGCTCGAAGCCGTGCCGGGCGCAAACGCCACGACGGTTTTCGCCGCGCTCGAGCGATCGGCCGCAAGCCGGTTTTCCAGGTGAAGCGACGTCGGCACTTACATCGCGTTTCAACGCCGCTGATATGATCGCGGCTCGATATTGGAGGAGTGAGATCATGTGCTCGGTCTTAACGCGCAGGCTCGGCGTCGCGGCTGTCGTCGCGTTCGTGGTGGCGGTCTCGGCTTCGGCCGCGTCACAGCTGTCGGTCACATTCACCGACACGACGCTGCACAACGGCCTGCGCGTCGTCATCTCCGAAGATCACGTCGCGCCGGTGCTCTCGGTCGCGGTCCTCTACAACGTCGGCTCACGCGACGAGCGTGCCGGACGCACCGGCTTCGCCCACCTGTTCGAGCACATGATGTTCAAAGGCTCGGCGAACGTCGGCGCCGGCGAGCATTTCTACAGCGTGTTCAGCAATGGCGGCACGATGAACGGGACGACGAACAAGGAGCGGACGCTGTATTACGAGGAAGTTCCCTCGAATCAGCTCGACATGGCGCTGTTCCTCGAAGCCGACCGCATGCGCTCACTGGCAATCGACGCCGACAATCTCGACAATCAGCGTCAGGCCGTGCAGGAAGAACGCCGTCTGCGCCTGGACAACCAGCCGTACGGGCGCACATCCGAAGCCATCGACGAGCTCGCCTTCGACAACCCCGCCTACAAACATTCGGTCATCGGCTCGATGGACGATCTCAACGCGGCGTCGGTGGACGACGTCGCGTCGTTCTTCAAGACGTATTACGCGCCGAACAACGCGACGATCACGATCGTCGGCGACGTGAACGCCACGACGACCCTCCAGCGGGTCCGCAAGTACTTCGACGCCATTCCCTCCCAGCCGGCTCCGCCGGCGGTCGACGCGGCCGAACGCCCGCAGACGGCAGAGCGGCGGCAGACGATTGAGGATCCGCTGGCGCGTCTCCCGCGCCTCGATATCGGCTATCGCATCCCGTCGAGCCTCTCGCCGGATGACGAGGCCATCGATCTGCTGACCGACGTACTGGCGTCGGGGCGAAGCTCGCGATTGTACGAAGGGCTGGTGCGTCAGAAGCAGCTCGCGCTCGGCGTCGGCGCATTCGCCGAGAGCAGCCGCGGCCCACGTCTGCTGCGGATTGTCGCAACGGTGCCGCCGGAGAAAGCGGTTCAGGAGGTCGAGGCGGGGCTGTATGCGGAGATCGACCGCTTGAAGGCCGGACCGATCGCAGATTGGGAGATCGAGAAGTCACGCAACGGCGTGCGGCGGCAGTTGGTCGCCACCCTCAGCAGCTCGCTGTCCCGGGCATCGCTGCTCGGGGAACTCACCTTGCTCTACGGCGATCCGGGAAAGATCAATACGCTCTACGAGCGCGTCGCGAAACTGACGGCCGCGGACGTGTCGCGCGTCGCGAAGCAGTATCTCACACCAGAGAACCGCGTCGTCATCATCACGACGCCGAAAGTTCCAGCGTCCGCGAAGGGAGAGCGGTGATGGCCGTTCACCGCCGGCTGTCCACGGCGATCGGCGCGCTGACGATCGCAGCGGCGCTCGCGCCTCTCGGGGCACAGGCGCCTGTGCCTCAGCCTGATGTCCCGTCGACCAAAGGCGTGGTCAGAAAGCACAACGTCCCCATCTCGAGCGAGATCGTGAAGGTCACGCTGCCAAAGCCAGCTGAGGCGGATCTCGCCAACGGACTGCACCTGATCGTGCTCGAAGATCATCGGCTGCCGCAGATCTCGTTTCAGCTTTACATTCCAGGGGCGGGCGGGTACTACGACCCTGACGACCAACCCGGCCTGGCTGGCGTCACCGCCGCACTGATGCGGGAAGGCACGCCGACGCGAACGTCCAATCTGATCTCGCAACAGCTGGAGGTGATGGCCGCGAGTCTGTCGATCAGCACCAGCGCCGCCTCCACGGAAGCCGCGATCTCAGGCTCCTGCCTGACCGATCAAGGCTCGAAGCTGATGGATCTCGCTGCCGACGTGCTGTTGCATCCGTCGTTCCCCGATGAGGAAGTGGCGCGCTACAAACAGCGCACACGCGCGGGGCTGGCGCAACAGCGGGCGAACCCCGCGTTTCTGGCGGCCGAGATGTTCTCGCGCGCCGTCTACGGTGCGCATCCTGCCGCGCACATGGGACCGACGGTCGCCGCGCTCGATCGCCTCACGCGCGACGATCTGGTGTCGTTCTATCGCGCCCACTACGCGCCCGATCATGCGGTGCTGGCGATCGCCGGCGACGTCTCGATGTTTCAGGCCCGGTTCGTCGCCGAGCAGAAGCTGGGCGGCTGGAAGAAACAGGACACGGACGCTGGCGCCGTCACCGATCCGACGCCGATCGCCGGAGCGAAGATTCTTTTCGTCGCCCGACCGGGATCCGTGCAGACGAATCTCATCGTCGGTACGCAGGCGATCGCCCGCGCAAGCGCCGATTACGATGTGCTGCAGGTGATGAACAAGATCATCGGCGGCGGGCCGACCGGCCGCCTGTTCATTCGCCTGCGCGAAGAGAAAGGCTACACCTACGGCGCCAGCAGCACGCTCGATGCGCCGCTCTACCGCGGCGGTTGGCAGGCGGCGACGAGCGTGCGCACGGACGTCACAGAACCGGCACTGCGCGATCTACTCGGCGAGATCACGATGCTTCGCGACGTGCCGGTGTCGGACGAGGAGCTCGCCGACGCGAAGCGGTCGATGACCGCGTCGTTCGCGCTGTCGCTCGAATCGCCGGCGCAACTGGTCGGCTACGCGGTGACGCGCTGGCGACACAGACTCCCCGCCGATTATTACGACAAATATGCGGAGCGGGTGAATGCCGTGACGAAAGATCAGGTGCAAGCCGCGGCGCGGAAATATCTCGCGGCCGATCGTCTGCAAATCGTCGCCGTCGGCGACCCGGAAAAGGTCGCCGACCCGTTGAAGAGGCTTGGTGACGTGGAAACCTACGACATCGACGGCAAACGCGTCGGGTCGTAAAGGCCGATGTCTGGAGACGCTCGGCTGACCTGTCCGCCGAGCCTTGGCGGAGGTGGAAGCCTTCGCGCTACGTCCATCGCGCGGCGGCGCGCGTGCGCTCTCTAAAATCGCCGCAGCGTGATCGACCCGTCGCCCGTGCGGAGGCGCACGGTTTTTCCACCGGCGCCGAGCGTCCCACGGACCGCGTGCTTCGACATCTCCCCCGTTGCATTCGATACGGTGACGTCGCGCAGGCGGATGCCGCCGTCGCCGGTGTGCGCGTCCAGCTCGCCGCTGAAGCCGTCCGGCAGCTCCAGCGTGACCGAGCCGTCGCCGGTGACGATGTCCCAGTCGGCAGCCACCGCGCTGCCTGTCGCGGCGTGAATCGTGACGCCGCCGTCCCCCGATCGCGCGTGCACACTCGTGAACGTCCCGCTCGCGGAAATGCTGCCGTCGCCGGTGTCCACGTCGAGTGCGCCGTTCACGTCGTCCAGCTTGATCGCGCCGTCGCCCGTGTGCGCCCGCAGATCCCCGTGCAGGCCGTTGCCGCGGATCGTGCCGTCGCCCGATCGCAGATCGACGCGGCCGGTGATGCGCTCGATGTCGATCGAGCCGTCGCCGCTCTTCGCCACGATGTTCGACGATGCCGGCGCTGACACGATCAACCGGGCGCTGCGCGAGGCATGCCACGCGAAGCTGAACACCCGATCGCGTTCGGGCACCTTCGCCTCCACGCTGATCTGATTGCCCTTCTGCTCGGCGTGCACGTCGATGGTGTCCGCTTCCGCCTTGTTGCGCGCACGCTTTTCAATCACGACGAGCACTTCAGGCTTGTCCCACGGGCGGATCTCGATGGCGCCATCGAACGTCGACAGGTCCACGTCCGGCGTGCCCGTGGTCGAGAACTGCTTCTCCTGACGGTCCACGAACCGTCCCATGTCTGAGCCGACGATGTCTACGCAGGCCGACCCCGCCAACATGGCGGCAATGCCGAGACCAAACGCAAGCTGAAGACGAGCCGGACGAACCATGAAGCATTCCTCCGACGCTTTAGACGACGGCGGCGCAGCGCGTGTTCACAGGGACGCTTCGTGCTCGCGTGAATACACGAGGTGACCGCCGACGTACGTCTGCGAGACGGTGAAGTGCGTGTCCAGCACCACCAGGTCGGCGACCGCGTCGGGCGCCAACACACCGTGCCCGACGAGCCCCAGCTCGCGCGCGGCGGTCGTCGCACAGAGCGTCACGGCATCCACCAGCGACAGACCGACCCTCGTGACCAGGAGCTGAAAGGCCCGATCCATCGTGCAGACGCTGCCGGCAAGCGTCCCATCGTCGAGATACGCGGCATCTGCGCCCACAGTGATCGCCTGCCCGCCGAGCGACGCCCGGGCGCCTTCGGGCAGGCCCGCGGCGGCGGTGCCGTCAGTGATCGCGAAGATCCGCGACGGCCGCTTCGCCGCGATCGCCATCCGCAGCAGGGCGGGATGCACGTGCACGCCGTCGCAGATCAACTCCGCGGCCACGTCGTCGGTCTGAAGAATTGCGCCGGCAAGGCCGGGGGCGCGATGACCGAGCGGCGGCATTCGGTTGAACAAGTGCGTCGCGTGCCGCGCGCCGGCCGTGATGCCGGCGAGCGCCTGCTCGTAGGTCGCGCCCGAATGGCCCAGCGACGCGCGATGTCCGCGCGAGGCGAGCCACGCGATGAGCTCGAGTGCGCCGTCCAGCTCCGGCGCGAGCGTGACGATGCCGACGTCTGGCGCCGCGCGCTCGATCTCGCGCATGATGTCCGCGGCGTCGAAATCCCGCTCGGCTGAAGTGTCTCGCTCGGCTAAAGCCTTCGCTCTACGCGGAGGGAGGTTCGCGCTACGGAGAGCCGCGAGCGGTGAGCGGAGACAGGCCGCCGGCTGCGCCCCACGATAGTCCAGGTTGATGAAATTGCTCTCGAGATGCGCGGGCAGCACGCGCGCGCCTCGCGGCGGCGTCTCGCGCGCACGCCGCACCTGCTCGAGCACTTCGCGCAGCGGATCGGGCGCACAGGCCACAGTGGTCGGGCAGAACGCCGTGACGCCGTACCGCGGCAGACGCTCGGCCATCGACTGTATCGACCCACCGCCGTCGAGCGAATCGACCCCCTCGATGCCGTGCACGTGCACGTCGATGAATCCGGGGACGATGTAGTGGCCGTGAAAGGCGAAGCCCGGATGCGCACCGTTGACGGCGCCAGCGCGAATCTCGGCGATGCGTCCGTTGTCGATGATCAGTGTGCCAGGAGACAGAATGCGATCGGGGAGAACCAGCTCGGCGCCCGAGAGGACGATCATCGCAGCACGGCTGCGCCGAGCCGCGCGGCGCCGATCGCCGCGGCATCTGCGCCGAGCGCCGCCGGCGCAATCGTCAACGCCTGCATCATGGACACGGGCAGGCGGCGGGTGATCTCCGTACGCAGCGGCTCGAGAAAAAGATCCGCGGCCGACGCCATGAGGCCGCCGAGGACGAGCATGTCCGGATCGGCCACGACGACGAGGTTGGCCGCAGCCATCCCGAGATACTTCGCCGTGTCGCGCACGACCGAGATGGCGACGCCGTCATTCTGTCGCGCGGCCTCGAGTACGTGCTCGATCGTAATCTTGGACAAATCGCCGTTGACCATCTCCTCGACGCGCGAGCGATCGCCGGCCTTGATGCGCCAGATCAGGCGCCGGACGATCCCGGCGGCGCCGACCTCGGCTTCGAGGCATCCGGTGCGCCGGTAGTCTTCGCGCTCGACGGGATTGAGCGCCAGCCACGCGACCGCCGGCGCGCGGCGATGCGCGCCCGTGACCGCCGCGCCGCCGCGGATGATCCCGGCCGTGGTGTGCTCGGCGACAGCGAAGAACACGACGTCAGCCGCCGCACTGGCGGCGCCGACCCAGGCTTCGGCAAGCGCGGCAGCCGTCCCGGATGCCGTCGCGCCGTCGTCGACGAAGCTGCCGGAATAGCGCGGTCCGAGCGCAGCGAGCACCGCCATCGTCGCGGGCGATTCCGGCGCGATGGACGACACGCCAAGGCCGGTGCCGCGGCTGTCCGATGCCGCGACGCGATCGAGAGCGGAGAGCGCCGCCGCCGCGAGATCTGACGAACCTTCGACTTCGGCCCGCGCGCGCACCTGTCCGTCCTCGCCGATCGCGACGGCAAGAGCGGCATGTTCGTGCAGTTCGACTCCTAACATTGCAGAGTTCAGATTTCAGCGTGCCCCGTCCCGCTCCCAGTCGGTGTGCACGTGCAGCTTTCGCCCGACGAGCGGCATCGCGACCGCCTCGGCGGACTCGCCGGAGCGTTGAAACAGGACGCGATCGATGCGATCGATCAGCCCGAAGAGCTCGCGTTCGTTCGGCGCGTGAATCACGAGCACGCCGCAGCCTTCTTTCGGCGGGAAGCGTCGATCGTCGAGATAATCGCGGTCCATCGTCACCAGCGTGCGCCGCAGCTGGTGCGCGAGCTTGTAGTGCTTCACGTCAGAGGCGCGGCGCAGCTCGTCTTCTTCGAGCACCCACAGCACGTCCCATCCGAGCGCCGTCCGCATGTGCGCGACGAGCCGGGCCGGCACGTTGGCGTCGACGTAGATTCGCGGCGACGGCGACAGTCGTTCGGCGTGCGGCGCCAGTTCAGACGACAAGGTGCCCATTCCAACCAGTCCGACCAGGGCCGACACACAGATTCGGCCCCTACTTGAGCGCAGCTTTCTCTTCGCGAGCCGCCTTGGCCTGGCGCGTCAGGTCGGCGACGAGCGCGGCGCGCTTGTGCACGAGCTCTTTGCGGGCGCGACGGCCGTTGGGCGAACCCACGGCGTACTCACAGAAGAGCGGGAACGCGATCGTCGAATCGCAGTACGCCACCACGGTGTCGGGCAGCACACCGGGGTTGATCTTGCCCCAGCTCACCGCTTCGGCCGGCGTCGCGCCGGACAGTCCGCCCCAGACGACGGAGTCGGTGGTGATCTGAATGAAGTAATCGTTGCCGCCCTTGGGAATGCCGTAGACCTCCCACAAGGTTGGCTGCGCCTGCAGATAGAAGTTCTTCGGCGATCCGCCGCCCAGAATCACGCAGCCATTCTGCTTGCCCGCCAGCACGATCGCGCAGACCTCGTTGACGTCCTTGTTCGGATCGATCATGAAGCCGCTGCCATTCATCAGCTCGTGATACGCGATGTTCATGCCGATCGAGCTGTCGCCGGGCGACGACGTGTAGACCGGCACCCCCGCGAATGCGGCGCGCGCCACGACCGAATGCTCCTCACAGCCCGGGAATTTCTCGAGCAGGTCGCGTCCCAGCAGGTAATGGAACTCCGACGTCGCCACCGGCCCATTCAAACCGGAGCGGACGATGAAATCGCGGATGTACTGGTCGGTTTCCAGCAGGACCGTCGCCGGAAAGAGCACGTCGTAAATCCGGATGACGCCGTCTTCGTACAGCTCGACGTCGTTCGCAAACGGCGAGCCGCGGTGCAGCGTGAAGTTCAGCGCGTAGTGCAGGTCGTGATAGAGGTTCGCGCCGGTCGAGATGACGAAGTCCACGAGCCCGCGGTCCATCAGCTCGATGATCGAGCCTCCCAGACCAGCCGGGGTCATCGCTCCGGCAATCGTCAAACCGATCGTCGTCTCATTCTCCGGCGCCAGCATCTTCGCGGCGAAGATCTGGCACGCTTCGGACAACCGCCCCGCGTTGAACGCCTGAAAACCGTTGTCGATCAAATGGCGAATCTCGGGGCTGCCCTTGGGACGGTAATTCGTAATCGGCTTGCCCGACAGCGATTGCTTCTGGGAATGCCCGGGTGAGCCGGGGCTGCGGTACGGCAACGTCTGCTCCTTGTATTCAGGACCGAATCGCCTCGAGAACTCGCGCCCGGGCGACCGTTTAGCTTAACATCGACGGTTGTGACAGGTGAATACAGCTGGCTGTGGTGGGTCGTCGCCGCGGGCGCGGCGCTCGTCGTCATTCTGGGCTTCTGGGTCTGGCGCAAAGGGCGGCCCTTTGCGGCCGGCGACATCTTCCGCGCGAGCCGCATGAGCTCGGGCAATCTCCTGTTTCCGACGCAGGTGCTCGTCACGCCGACCAGCATCGTGCAGTACACGCCGCGCTGGATCGGCAGGACGGACGAGACGATCCACATGGCGCACATCGCGTCGGTGAAGATCGACACTGGCATGCTCTTCTCCGACGTGCTGATTGAGACCAGCGGCGGCACCGACCCCATCCGGTGCCACGGGCATCGCAAAGGCGACGCGACGGCGATGAAGAACCTCATCGAACGATATCAAACCGACTACTACCGGGGCGACCGGCCTGTCGGACCGGCGCCCACCGGCCGATAACGATTACGCCCACAATGGACGATCTGACCTTCAGCGCCCGGCGCGCGCGCGCATCAGCCCCGGTCAAGACGGCTGAGCCGACCGACCTCGAAACGCGGTTCCGCGGCCTGGTGCAGTCGCCGCTGCGCGCCGGCATCCTGCGATATCTGAACGCGAATCCGACCGACACCTATGACGTCGAGTCGCTGATGCAGACGTTCGGCCGCCTGAAGCTGGACGTCGAAAACTGCGTCCGCGAGCTGGTCGACTTCGGCGTCGCCCGCCTGGTTCCCGGCAATCCGCCCCGCTATCTCGCCGCACGCCCCGGACCAGACGCCCTCGTCGATCTCCTCGATCTGTTCCTCGAGCGCCGCGCCGCGGTGTCGACGGAAGATCAGTCGCCGTCGGTGCAGCGCTTCCGGGAAATGATCGGCCGCGACGAGAAGATGCTGATCGTCTTCGAGTGGATCCGGACGGCGGCGAAATCGGACATCTCGGTGCTGATCCTCGGGCCGACCGGCTCCGGCAAGGAAGTCGTCGCGCGGATGATCCACGAGCTATCGCTCCGCAACGTGGCGAAGTTCCAGGCCGTCAACACGGCCGCCCTCCCCGACACGCTGTTCGAATCGGAAATCTTCGGCTACGAAAAGGGCGCCTTCACCGGCGCCCACGATCGCAAGCCCGGACGCCTCGAGATGGCGAACGAAGGCACGCTGTTCCTGGACGAAATCGGCGACATGTCGCTCATCGCACAGGCCAAGCTGCTGCGCGTGCTCGAGGAGCGGCGCTTCGAGCGCCTCGGCGGCAACAAGTCGATTGCCGTCGACTTCCGCCTGATCTCGGCGACGAACCGTCCACTCGAGCAGTTCGTCCGCGACGGCCGGTTCCGCGAGGACCTGTACTACCGCGTCAACGCATTTGCGATCCGCCTGCCCTCGCTGCGCGAGCGCCAGGTGGACATCCCGGTGCTCGCCCAGCGCTTTCTCGCGCGCTACTGCGCGGCGCAGGGCATGCCGCTCGACAGCAAATCGTTCTCGCGCGAAGCGCTCGATGCGCTGATCGCGTATCCGTGGCCCGGCAACATCCGCGAGCTCGAGAGCACCGTGTCGCGCGCGGCGCTCTCGGCGCCCGGACGCGTGATTCGCGCATCGGACATCGAGTTTCTCCACGCCAACACTGCCCTCGCGCAGCCGTCAGGGGACCGCATGCCGTCGCTCGCCGAGGCCGAGCGCGCCCACATCGTCCGCGTACTCGAAGCGGTGCAGTGGAACAAGAAAGAAGCGTCCCGCGTGCTCGACATCAGCCGCGGCACGCTCTACCGGAAGATCGTCGAATATCAGCTCGAACCGGAGCCTCGGCCTACGGGACGACGGGGACGTGACGCCGCGGTTTGAGCGCTCGGGTTTGTCTCGCTGCCGTGCGATAGCCGGGATACGGCCCGGCTCGACGTGTCGACGCATCGGCGCGCACACCGTTCTTCCTGACGCCATCCATTGTGAACGCCTGCCGGTTCTTCGAGCGCTCGCATGAACGAGCTGCCGATCGCCGCGCGGCTGTACGTGGGGACGGTGCTCGCCGCCGGCGCGATCGTGCTCGCCCTCTTCGCGCCCCACACCACGGCACACCCCGTTCTGTTCGTGACGCTCCTGGCCTGCTCGTCGATCGCCTCGGCCTTGAAGGTCAGCCTGCCGCTGGCGAGCAGCGGCTCGACGATGTCGGTGTCGTACGCCGTCGACTTCGCGTCTCTCCTCCTGCTCGGCGCCGACGCCACGATGTTCGTCGCCGCCGCGAGCGCGTGGAGCCAGTGCACATTCCGCACGAAGTCGCGCGCGGAGCCATATCGCACGCTGTTCAGCATGGCGGCGCTCGTGCTCACCGTGAAAGCGGCGGGCATCGTCTACACGTGGTTCGGCGGACCGTCGCCGGAAGAGATCTTCTCGATCAGCGCGCTGACCCGGCCGCTCGTCGGCGCGGCGACCGGCTACTTCGTGTGCAACACGGCGCTGATCGCCACCGCCATCGGACTCTCGACGCGGCAGCCGATCGCGAAGGTGTGGAACGAGAATTTTCTGTGGAGCGCTCCGAGCTACTTCGTCGGGGCGGGCGCGGCTGGAGTGGCGGCGACGATCATCGATCGCGGCGGCTACTGGATGGCATCGTTGCTGGCCGCGCCGCTGTATCTGACCTACCGGACCTACAAGGTCTACATGGGACGGGTGCAGGATCAGCAGCTGCACGTGCAGCAGGTGTCGGACCTGCACCTGGCGACGATTGAGGCGCTCGCGCTCGCCATCGACGCGAAGGATCAGACGGCGCAAAGCCACATCCGCCGCGTGCAGGTGTACGCGGCGGGTCTGGCGCGCGCGCTCGGCATGTCGGCAAACGACATCCAGGGCGTGAAGACCGCCGCCCTGCTGCACGACATCGGCAAGCTCGCGGTGCCGGAGCACATCCTGTCGAAACCGGGGCCGCTCACCCAGGAAGAGTTCCAGAAAATCCGGATCCATCCGCAGGTTGGTGCGGAGATCATCAGCGGCGTGCCATTTCCCTATCCGGTCGCACCGCTGATCCTCAGCCATCACGAACGGTGGGACGGCAAGGGCTATCCGACCGGCCTCAAGGGCGCCGAGATTCCGCTGGGCGCGCGCATTCTCTCGGTGGTCGATTACTTCGACGCGCTGATGTCCGAACGTCCGTACCACAAGGCCATGAGCGTCGAATCCGCGATCAGCCTGCTGAGGCAGGAAAGCGCGAAGGCGCTCGACCCCCTCGTGGTGCAGACCTTCATCGACATGTACCCGGAGCTCGCTGCCGAAGCGGATGCGAGCCAGCCGTCGCGCAGGCTCACGCGCGTCGCGACCGACGCGCCCGCGGCGACGCCGGCGGTCGGCCTGGTCACCGAGTCGGCGGGCCGCACCGTTTTCCAGGACATCGCGCTCGCGCATCGCGAGATTTACGCACTGTACGAAATCGCTCAGGCGATGGGCAGCAGCCTCGGCGTGTCGGACACGATGGCGCTCATCTCGTCGAAGTTGAGCAACATCGTGCCGTTCTCCTGCTGCGCGCTGTTCCTCTACAACGAGGAGTCGGAGACGCTGCGCTGCAGATTCGCGACGGGCGTCGAGTCCGAGATCATCCAGCAGCTGACCATCCACAACGGCCACGGCCTGATCGGCTGGGTGGCACGCAACCGGCGGCCGCTCGTCAACGCCCGGCCAAGCGCAGATCTGGAAGCGGCTGGACGGCTGTCGGATCAGACCGCGCTGCACTCGGCGCTCGTCTGCCCGCTGCTGTTCAACGAGCGCTTCATCGGCACGATCTCCGTGTATCACACTGAGCCGGCCGTGTATACCGACGATCACCGGCGGCTGCTCGATCGCATTTCCGAGCAGGCTGCCGCGGTCATCTACAACTCGATCGTCTTCGAGCAAACACAGGAAGACTCGCTGACCGACTCCTTGACCGGGCTGCCGAACACCCGCTTCATGTTCATGCACCTCACGCGCGAGCTGGCGCGCGCCGAGCGCCTGAAGACGGAGGTGTCGTTGCTCGTCATGGACCTCGACAACTTCAAGGACATCAACGACACCTACGGGCACAACGCCGGCGACCGCGCGCTGCGCGACGTCGCGGTCGTCCTCCGCGGCGCGATCCGGCCCTACGACGTCTGCGTGCGCTACGCCGGCGACGAGTTCATCGTGGTGTTGTCGGGCTGCGGCGGAGAGGAAGCGGAGCGGAAGCGCCTGGAGCTGCAGCGCGCCGTGGATAGTTTGAGCTTCGAGGCGCGGCCAGGCGAGGGGCTGACTCTGGCCATCAGCATCGGGGCGGCCATCTTTCCGCACGACGGCGACTCGTACGAGACGCTGCTCGCGACCGCCGACAGCCGCATGTACCGCGACAAAACCCACCGGAAGCGTCGCGCGGCGGGCGACGACAAATCGCCCGGACCCGCCGCGGCCAGTCCGTCCGATGCCGAGCTGACGAAATCCGCGATCGGCGTGCTGTAACCGAGGACGCTCGGCTAAAGCCTTCGCGCTACATGAGCAGCTCAAGCCTTCGCGCTACATGAGCGGCTGAGGCCTTCCCGCCTCCGCTCGCCTTCCGTTCGTGCGAGCTTCGGCGAGGCGCGCCGAAGCGCCTTCGGCGCGAAGGCGGCGCGCTACGGGATCAGCTACAGCCTTCGCGCGACGTGATCGCCGTCATCTTCGATCCAATCCGGACTCGGCCCCGTCAGACCGGTCCAGAAAATCGCCAGGCCCGTCGCGCCGGCGACGAGACTCAATCCCTCGACCCACCAGGCGCCGGAGCGTCCGCGCAGCTCCACCCACGCCGCCGGCGCCACGAGCAGCAGGCCGACGAGGATCGCCACCACCCGCCGCCGGACGAGCCGCAGGAGCACGCCGCGTGCGCGCCGCAAGACCATGGTGAGATAGATTATCCCTCGTGATCACGCTGTCGATTCGCGACGTTCGGCCGGCGACGCCGCGCGCGCGCATCGTACGGCTCGATCTCGGCGGTGCGGCGTTCCCCTATCTGCCGGGGCAAGCCGTGCTCCTCGCCGCTCACGGTGCGGCGGAGCGGCGGCCGTACTCGATTGCCGCGTCGCCCGGCGAGGCGGCGCGCGACGGCTACCTCGAGCTGCTCGTCGGTGTCGGCGACGATGGAAGCCCGGGCCCCCACCTCACGCTCGATCCCGGCGACCGCGTCGACGTCGAGGGTCCGCTGGGATCATTCACGTTCCCGCTGGAGCCCGAAGAGCGCCGGTTCGTCTTCATCGCCGGCGGCACCGGCATCGCGCCGCTGCGCGCGATGCTGCATCACGCCCTCGCGATCCCGCACCGCGACGTCGGCGTCTTCTACAGCGCGCGGACGCCGGATGAATTTGCGTATCAGGACGAGCTGCGCGCGCTGGCCGACGCGGGCCGCATCGAACTGCGGCAGACCGTCACGCGCACCGTCGGCGATGACTGGCGCGGCGCCCGCGGGCGCATCGATCGCGTGGAGCTGCAGCGCCTCGTGCACGATCCGGCGACGTTGTGCTTCGTCTGCGGACCACCGAGTCTGGTGGAGGAGATGCCGAAGCTGCTCGCCGAGCTCGGCGTCGAGCGTCGGCGCATTCGGATGGAGGAATGGTGACGAGGAGCTGAGCACCGCCGGAGCTACGGGTCTGGGACCGATCTACAGGCCGATCGCGTGGAATCCGGCATCGACCATCAGGATCTCGCCCGTCACTGCGCGGGACGCCTGACTCAGCAGAAACAGGGCGGCCTCGGCCACTTCAGTCTGGTCGACGCCGCGGCGCAGCGGCGCGCGGTCGCGGTAAACCTGGAGAATGCTCGAAAACCCGGAGATGCCGGCCGACGCCAGCGTCTTGATGGCACCGGCGGAAATCGCATTCACGCGGATGTTCTGCGGCCCGAGGTCAGCCGCAAGGTAGCGCACGCACGACTCGAGCGCCGCCTTCGCGACGCCCATCACGTTGTAGTTCGGGAACGCCCGCTGACTGCCCAGATACGTCAGCGTGAGGATGCTGCCGCCGCCGCGCTTCTCCATCAGCGGCGCCACGGCTCGCGACAACCCGATGAGCGAGTAGACGCTCACGTCGAGCGCGATCCGGAAGCCCTCGCGTGAGGTCTGCACCGTCGGATTGTTCAGATCCGCCGCCGGCGCGAACGCCGCACCGTGCAAGAGGAAATCGAGGCCGCCGAACTCGCGATCGAGCGTCGCCGCGACATCCGCAATCTGCTGATCGCTGCTGACGTCGCACGGCAGCACGAGCGGATTGTCCAATTTCGCCGCAAGCTCGCGCACGTTCTCTTCGAGCCGCTCGCTGGGATACGTGAGGGCGATGCGCGCGCCCGCCGCCGCCGCCGTCTGCGCAATCGCCCACGAGATCGATCGCTTGTTGGCGACGCCGACGATCAAGCCAAGTTTTCCTGTGAGATCGGCCATGCGTTGTGGTTTGAAGCTCGCCTACTTCGAGCGCTTGCGGCCGGGACCGTTGCGACGCGCCACGCGTGGCATGGCGCCCTGAGGTGCACGTCCGCCGCCGTGGCGCGGCATACCGCCCCGCGGCGGTCCGCCTGCCGTGTTCCCGTTGCCGTTGGAGCGGTTGCCCTGAGACTGGAACGGCGCGCCGCCGCGCTGTTGGCGCGGACGGAATCGGCCCGGCCTTCCGCCGCCCGGTTGGCGAATCGTGAAATCGGGCGCCTGGCGCTGCGGCGGCGGCTGCCCTTCGATGCGCGGCAGCGACGCACGAATCAACGGGCGGTGCACGGGGCCTTCTTCGTCCTCCACCCGTTCCTCGTCGTCGGGGAGATCGTCGATCTCCGGTTCGTCGGCCACCTCGGAGCGGGCGCCATTTGTGGCGTCACCGGGCGCGCTCGCCTGCGGCGCATCGACGTCGCCCGGCGCCGGCGCGGCCTCGATCGGTTCGTCCTCGACCGCCATCTCCTTCGGCGGCTCCTGACTGTGCGTGACGACCTTTGGGCCGCCCGCAAGAACGGCCGCATACAGCGCGGCGGGCGTCTCGCTCTTGCGGCGCTGCCGCGGGACCTTGGCCTGCTTGTACTCGTGCTCGGCGTCGCACGTCGTGCAGCGGGTCTGCTTGACCTCCGCGTCGAGCATCGCCACGACGGCGTGATTGGTCACGCGCCGCTCGCGCGGACAATAGTCGTCCAGAATGTCACCAAGCCGAAGCTGGCGCTGCATCTAAAGTCTCCCGAAGGAACCAGGGGCGGGGAAAAGAAGTGCGAAAGGCGGAAATAATCTTAGCAGAGCCGCTTTCGGTGTGGCAAGAGCGGCGTCCGCCTCCTAGGCCATCGCCCTCGCCAACCAGAGCTCCACAGCGCGCAGCGCCGCCGCCACCGCCGCTGGCGCCGTCGACTGCGGCGTCCGCTTCGCCCCAACCGACATCCGCGGCGTGACACGCTCGACGATGTCCGGTTCGAAGAGATCGCTGGCCGCCCGCCACTCCTCGAGCGACAATGATTCGAATTCGCGCTGACCGGCGACAAGCGTCCGCACGAGCGCGCCGGTAATCTCGTGCGCGCGACGGAAGGGCACGCCGCGGCCCACCAGGTAGTCGGCCACATCGGTCGCCAGCAGCATCCCGGAAGCGGCGGCTTCGGCGCGTGCGCGGTTCAACGTCAGCCCGTCGACGACCGAAGCGACGACGGCCAGGCACCCAGCCAGCGTGTCTTCCGTATCGAACACCGTCTGTTTGTCTTCCTGCAGGTCTTTGTTGTACCCGCTCGGCAGTCCCTTCATCGCCGCCAGCAGCGCGACCAGGTGACCGAGCGTGCGTCCAGACTTGCCGCGCACCAGCTCCAGCGGATCCGGATTCTTCTTCTGCGGCATCATGCTGCTGCCCGTGCTGAGGGCGTCCGACAGCTCGAAGAAATGATGCCCGTCGCCGCAGAAGATGATCAGGTCTTCGGCCAACCGGCTCAAATGGACCATCGTGAGAGCGCAGGCGTACAAGAAGGACGCCGCGAAATCGCGGTCGGAGGACGCGTCGATACTGTTCTGAACAACGCGCGAGAAGCCAAGATCGTGCGCCAGCGCTTGCACGTCGATCGGATAGCTCGTGCCGGCAATCGCCCCTGAGCCGAGCGGCAGGGCGTCGGCTTCGACGGCCGCGGTGGCGAGCCGATCCCAGTCGCGCTGCAGCGGCGCCGCGTGCGCGAGCGCGAAATGCGCCACGAGCACCGGCTGTGCGGGGCGAAAATGCGTGAACGCCGGCATCAGCGCGTCGCCCGCGGCCGTCGCCTGCGCCGCGAGCGCCTGGACGACGCGCGCCACGGCGCGCTGGAGCCGCGGAATCCTCCGTCGCAGATACAGCCGCAGATCGACCGACACCTGCTCGTTGCGCGATCGACCCGTGTGCAGCCGCCGCCCTGCATCGCCGAGCCGCTCGACGAGCACGCGCTCGACGAAGCTGTGGACGTCTTCGTCGCTGCCGTTGACGAAGTCTGGATCGCGGCGCCCGCGCTCGAGGATCTCGCCGAGGGCCTCCTCGATCTGCTGCGCCTCGGCACCGGGAAGCACGCCGGCCTTCGCCAGCGCCCGCGCCCACGCGATGCTCCCGGTTACATCATCGTCGAACAGCCGGCGATCGAAGCTGAACGAGGATCCCCATTCGAGCGCCGCCGCGTCAGGCGCGTCGGCGAATCGTCCCGACCATAACGTAGTCATCAGGCTCCAACAACGAGAGGCGGCGTCGCCGCCGCGTGATCGCACAGCGCGTGCGGCGACCGGCGGCCGACGACATGGCAATCGCCTTTGAACAGCTTGAGGCGGACGACGCCGGTGACGCGCTCTTGCACGCGATCGACGAACGCGTCGAGCGCCTCGCGCAGCGGCGAATACCAGAGACCCTTGCGGACGACGTCCGCGTACTGCAGGCTGACGCCGCGCGAGAAGCGCGCCAGCTCCTCCGTCGTCACCAGCGCCTGCAGCTCCTTGTGCGCGGTGTGCAGGACGACGGCAGCCGGGGCTTCGTAGACGGTGCGCGTTTTGACGCCGGCAGGGCCGTCCTCGATCCTGTCGAGGCGGCCAACGCCGTGGGCGCCGGCGATCGTGGTGAGGCTGCTGAGGACATCGAGCAGCGGCATCGCGACGCCGTTGATCGCCGCGGGCGCACCGCGCTCGAAGGCGATCTCGACGTAGGCCGGCTCGGGCGGCCGCTCAGCCGGGGGCTTCGTCATCGCGTAGATCTCTTCGGGCGGCTCGGTCCACGGATCGTCGAGCACCCCGCCGGTGACGGAGCGGCCCCATAGATTGCCGTCGGCGTTGAACGGGCTCGAGACGGTCGGCGGCAACGGTATGTGCTGCTGGCCCGCGTAAGCGACGGCTTCCGGTCGCGTCATCGCCCAGTCGCGGGCGGGCGCGAGCACGCGCAGCGTTGGATCGAGCGCCTGGAGCGCGACGTCGAGCCGCGCCCAATCGCGGCCGCGGACCGCGCCGCCGTGCGCGACAACCGTGGTCTGCTCGATGCCGGCGATCTTCATGAGAGCGTGCGCGATGAGGGGACGGCCGAGCGCCGTGCCCAGCGGGCAGCGGTCCTCGGAGACCGCGTCGGCTTTGAGCGCGGGAAGAATGTAGTCGCGCGCGAGCTCTTCGCGCAGGTCGAGCACGTGCGCGCGGACGGCACCGGCGGCCAGCGCCCGGTCGCGGACCGCTTCGAGATCGGGCCCCTGCCCCAGGTCCACGGTCACCGCAATGACCTCCGCGCCGCAGGCGTCGCGCAGCCAGGGGATGGCGACCGACGTGTCGAGTCCGCCCGAGTACGCCAGGACGATCCGTTCCATCACGCCGTGCCTGCTACCTTCCTGCGAAGCCTTCGAGCCGTTTGACGAGCGCCGCGGCGCGCGGCGCGCTGCGCGTGATGATGAGAATCGTGTCGTCGCCGGCAATCGTGCCGACCACTTCCGGCAGCTGCGCGCGATCGATCGCGAGCGCCAGCGGCTGGGCGTGCCCGACGCCGGTGCGGATCACGACGAGCTGCTGCGCCTGCTCGACGCGCCGCAGAAATTCGGCCGCCGCGTGCGCGAGCGCCGTGAGGGCCGTCTCGGGGTTGGTCGTGTCGACGCCGGGGCGCTGATACGCGCCGTCACCGGCGCGCTTGACCAGGCCGAGCTCCTTGATGTCGCGCGAGATCGTCGCCTGCGTGGCCTCGAAGCCACGCTGGCGCAGACGACGGCGCACTTGCTCCTGGCTGTGGAGCGCGTCGCGATCGATCAGCTCGAGGAGGACGGCCTGGCGGCGTACTTTCATCGGTCTCGGAATGTCTCGTGATTATACATCGATTTCCGTTGATCGAACTGCATGGGCGGTGTATAAATATACTTTCTGATGCATACATTTTCTCCGGCAGGTTCGACGATTCCGGGCGGCGCCATCGCGCCGCCGGCCCGCGTCGCCGTCGCGATCGCCGGCGCCACGGGCTACACCGGCCAGGAGCTGCTCCGCCTGCTGGCGCGGCACCCCGCCGTCGCCATCGCCACCGCGACCTCCTCCGGCGCGGCCGGTGCGGCGCGGACGCTGCCGGCGCTGGCCCACGTGTGGGACGGCATCGTCACGCCTTTGGCGGCCGACACGCTGCGCGATGCGAAGGTCGTGTTCCTCGCGCTGCCGGATGCCGTGGCCGCCGAGCTCGCGCCGTCGCTCGTCGAAGACGGTGCGCGCGTGATCGATCTGTCAGGTGCGTTCCGGCTGCGCGACGCGGCGCAGCGCAACCGCTGGTATCCGGAGACGCGTGGCGTGCCGGGCAGCGTCGCCTACGGCCTCACCGAGCGGGCGCGCGACGCGGTCTGCCAGGCGCGCCTCGTGGCGAATCCGGGCTGCTATCCGACCGCCGCGCTCCTCGCGCTGGCGCCGCTCCGCGACGCCGGGCTGCTGGTCGCCGGCGCCGACATCATCGTGGACGCGAAATCAGGCGTTTCGGGCGCCGGCAAGACGCCGTCCGAGCGCACGCACTTTTCCGAGTGCCACGGCAGCCTGTCAGCCTACGGCGTGTTCCACCACCGGCACGGCGCCGAGATCGAGCAGGGGATCGGGACGGCGGTCACGTTCACGCCGCATCTGGTGCCGATCGATCGCGGCATCCTCGCGACGATCTACGTGCGTGTCGCGCCCGGCACCACCGAGGAGAGGCTGGCCGACGCGTTCCAGCTCGCGTATGCGGGCGCTCCGTTCGTTCGTCTCACGGGCTCGACGCTGCCGGAGATCAAGCACGTCGCGCACACGAACTTCTGCGACATCGGGTGGCGGGTGGACCCGTCGGGCCGCGCGATCCTGGTGTCAGTGATCGACAACCTGCTGAAAGGCGCCTCGGGGCAGGCCGTGCAGAACATGAATGTGATGCTGGGGCTCGACGAGCGCACGGGGTTGTTATGAGACGGAATCAACACAAAGGACACAAAGGACACAAAGGACACAAAGGTAAATACGCTCTGGTTCGTTCCTTGGTGTCCTTGGTGTTCTCTGTGTTTGAGCAGCGCTGATGTCGACCCGGCTGCTGGTATTGAAATGCGGAGGCGAGCTCCTCGACGATCCGGCGCGTCTCGCGACGACGGTCGCGGCCGTTGCGCGGATCGCGGCGTCGGGCACGCCGCTCGTCGTCGTGCACGGCGGCGGGAAGGAAATCGACGCGGCACTGAAGACGGCCGGCATCGAGAAGCATCAGGTGGATGGGCTTCGCATCACCGACGAAGCCACCCTCGGCATCGTCGTCTCGGTGCTGGCGGGCGAGGTGAACACGCGGTTTGTGGCGGCGCTCACCACGGCGGGGGTCGCGGCGGTCGGGCTGACCGGTGCCGACGCCGCCTGCGGCCTTTCCGAGGTCGCGGCGCGCCATCACGCGGCTGACGGTCGGCGGGTGGATCTCGGCCGCGTTGGCGTGCCTGGCGATCAGGCGGACACGCGGCTGCTGACGACGCTGGTCGATCATCGATTCGTTCCGGTGATCGCCTGCATCGGCCTCGGGATCGATGGCCGTCTGCTCAACGTGAATGCCGACACGCTCGCGGGCCATCTCGCGGCTCGGCTCGGCGCGCGGCGGCTGGTGATTGCGGGGACGACCGCCGGCGTGCTCGACGGCGATGGCGCCACGATGGCTCTGCTGGAGCCGCAGGCGATCGCGCGGCTGGTGAACGACGGCACCGCCACCGCCGGGATGATCGCGAAGCTGCGCGCCTGCGAGCACGCGTTAGCCGCCGGCGTGGAGGATGTGGTGATCGTCGACGGGCGCGATGGCGCAGCCCTGGAGATGGCGGCAGGCAGCAGCGTGCCCACGACCGCGACCCGTCTGGCAGGTCTAAAGACCTGCGCCACGACTGCCGGAGCCGGAACCGGACGGGCGTAGCACACGACAGGAGTAGCGGAGGACTTCAGCCCTGCCGACACATGATGATGGTGACCGACGACATTCAAGCGCGGGAATCGCGCCACATTCTGCAGACCTACCGCCGGACGCCGATTACGTTCGTGCGCGGCGAAGGGGTCCGCCTGTTCGACGCCGAGGGACGCGAATATCTCGATCTGTTGTCGGGCATCGGCGTGGCGTCGCTCGGGCACGCGCATCCGGGTCTGGCGCGGGCGATTGCCGATCAGGCGGCGACGCTGCTCCATACGTCGAACATCTTCTATCACCCGCTCCAGGGCGAGCTGGCGGAGCGTCTGGCGAATCTGTCGGGGCTGCCGCGCGCGTTCTTCTGCAACAGCGGCACCGAAGCGGTGGAAGCGTGTCTGAAGTTCGCGCGCCGCTACTGGTACACGAAGGGCGAGCCGCGCACGGAAATCATCGCGCTCGAGGAGTCGTTTCACGGGCGCACCTTCGGCGCGCTCTCGGTCACCTCGGACGAGCACTATCGAAAGCCGTTCGAGCCGCTGCTGCCGGGCGTGACCTTCGTCGCCGTCAACGAGCCGGCGGCGCTGAAAGCAGCGGTGTCGAGCAGGACCGCGGCGATCATCGCCGAGCCCGTGCAGGGCGAAGGCGGCGTCCGTCCGCTCACGCCGGCTTTTGCGGCCGCCCTCAACGAGGCGTGCGAGAGAACGGGCGCGCTGCTCATCGCCGACGAAGTGCAGAGCGGCCTGGGGCGCACGGGGTATCCGTTCTATTTCGCGGCGCTCGGCCTGAAGCCGCACCTGGTGTCGATCGGCAAGGCGCTCGGCGGCGGCGTGCCCGTCGGCGCGGCGCTCGTCAGTCAGCAGGTGGCCGACACGATTGCGTTCGGCGATCATGGGAGCACGTACGGCGGCAACCTGCTGGCGTGCCGCGCGGCGCTCTGTTTTCTCCACGAGCTGATCGGCGGCGGCATCCTCGCGCACGTCGGCCGCGTCGGCCCGCACGTCGAGCAGCGCCTGCACGCGATCGCCGCGAAGCATCCGATCGTCAGGGACGTGCGCGGCGCCGGGCTGATGTGGGGCCTCGACCTGACCATCGACGCGGCGCCCGTCGTCCAGGAAGCCGCCGCGCGCGGCGTCATCGTCAATCGCACGTCGGAAACGGTCATCCGGCTGCTGCCGCCGCTCATCATCACGACCAATGAAATCGACATCGCGCTCGATCGCCTGGACCAGGCGCTCGGCGCTGTAGGAGCGAGCTGATGCCGCGAGCACGGATCACGCTGCGATCGGCGACGCCGATCGACGCCAGGAAACTGCACGCCCTCGTGTCGGCGAACCTCGAGGAAGGCCATCTGCTGCCTCGCACGCTCGGCGAGCTGGCCATCCACGCGGAGCGCTTCGTCGTCGCCGTCCGCGCGCGCCGAATCGTCGGTTGTGCGGAGCTTGCGCCGCTCAGCCCGCACGTCGCGGAAGTGCGATCGCTCGCCGTCGACCGCGCGGAGCGCAGCGGCGGCATCGGCACGCTCCTGGTCGACGAGCTCCGGCGCCGCGCGCGCCGCGAGGGCTACGAGAAGCTCTGTGCGTTCACGCACACGCCCGGCTACTTCATTCACATGGGGTTCTCGATCGTCCCGCATCTCTGGTTGACGGAAAAAGTCTTCACCGACTGCGTCAAGTGCCCGCTCTTCAGGCGGTGCGGCCAGTACGCCATGGTGCTGCCGCTCGAAGCCACCGCGGACGCACCCGGCATCGCGGCCTCGCTGCCGCCTTCGGCATGACCCTCAACACCATCGAGGCGAAGGCGGGTGGCGTGGCGACGCCGCAGGGTTACCGCGCCGCCGGCATCAGCGCGGGGATCAAGGCGAACGCCGGACTCGACCTCGCCCTGCTCGTGTCCGACGTGCCGGCCACCGTGTCCGCCGTCTTTACGTTGAACCGGGCGCAGGCGGCGCCGGTGCTCGTGTCCAAGCGTCATCTCGATCGCTCGGGCGGCGTCGCACGCGCCGTCATCGTCAACAGCGGCTGCGCCAACGCCTGCACGGGTGAGGACGGCCTGCAGGCGGCGCACGACATGGCGGCCGACACTGCGCAGCTCGTCGGCTGCGCGATCGAACAGGTGCTCGTCGCGTCGACCGGCGTCATCGGCGTGGCGCTGCCGATCCAGAAGATCCACGCGGCGGTGCCCATCGCCTTCGGTGCGCTTGGCGCCGACCAGGGCCCTGCGGCCGCCCGCGCCATCATGACGACCGACCTCTCGCCGAAGGAGGCCGCGGCCACCGTGGACATCGGCGGGCATACCGTCACGATCGGCGGCATGGCCAAGGGCTCCGGCATGATCGAGCCGATGATGGCGACGATGCTCGGCTTCGTCACGACCGATGCGGCCGTGCCGCGTCCGCTGCTCGACCGCGCGCTGCGCGAGGCGGTGGACGACACGTTCAACGCGATTACCGTCGACGGCGAGTGCTCGACCAACGACTGCGTGATGCTGCTCGCCAACGGCGCGAGCGGCGTGTCGGTGGACGAAGCCACCTACGACCAGTTCGTGCACGCGCTGAAGACCGTCTGCCTCACCCTCGCGCTCGGGATCGTGCGCGGCGGCGAGGGCGCGACGAAGGTCGTCACCGTCACCGTCACCGGCGCCTCGTCCGACGTTGAGGCCAGGCGCGCGGCGAAGGCGATTGCGAATTCGCCGCTGGTGAAAACCGCCGTGCACGGCGGCGATCCGAACTGGGGACGCCTCATCGCCGTGGCCGGCCGCGCCGGCGTGGAGTTCGAGCTGTCGCGTGCGGCCGTGACGATCGGATCGACCGTGCTGTTCAAGGACGGACGGCCGTACGACGAAGCGGCGCCGCAGGCGGCCAAGTACCTGAAGGGCAGGGACATCTCCCTCTCGGTCGACCTCGGGGCTGGCCGCGCATCGTCCACCGTCTGGACGTGCGATCTCAGCGCCGAGTACGTGCGAATCAACGCGGATTACCGCACGTAGCTATCGGTATTCGCCGGGCGGGCACGCAGGCCCGCCCCTACACGAAACTCCGTAGGGGCCGACCGGTGTGTCGGCCCGACGTGGCACGGCGTGCGGGGACGGACGTGGTTGGAGAGCTTATGACGTCAGCAACGTTGACCAGGAAAGACTTCCTGTCGATCCTCGACTTCGAGGCCGCGGACCTCGAACAGTGCCTCGCGCTGGCGACGCGGGTCAAAGCGGATCGATCGCTGGGGTCTCATGCGCCGACGGCGTCCGTGCTCAACGGCCGGCACGTCGCGATGCTCTTCGAGAAGCCGTCGCTGCGGACGCGATCGACGTTCGAGATTGCCGTTCGCGAGCTCGGCGGCCACGTCGTCGGTCTGCAAGCGGACGTCGCGCTGGGCGCACGCGAGCCGGTCGCCGACGTCGCGCGGAATCTCGAGCGCTGGGTGGATGGCGTGATCATCCGTACGTTTTCACAGCAGGTGCTCAGCGAATTTGCGGCGGCGGCGAAGCACCTGCACGTGGTCAACGCACTGACCGACGAACAGCATCCCTGCCAGGCGATCGCCGACTTCGTGACGCTGGAAGAGCGGTTGGGACCGCTGCGCGGCCGGACGATCGCGTACGTCGGCGACGGCAACAACGTGGCGGCGTCGCTGGCGCACGCGGCGGCGATGCTCGGCGTCAACCTTCACGTGGCGAGTCCCGACGGCTACACCCTGCCGCACGCCGTGGTGCAACAGGCGACGGGCGTCGCGCGGTACGGTGCGCGACTTCGCCTGTTCACTGACGCGGCGGATGCCGTGGTGGGCGTGGATGCGATTTACACCGACACCTGGACATCGATGGGCCAGGAAGCTGAGGCGGCCGTCCGGCGCGAGGCATTCGCTGCGTACCAGGTGAACGACGACCTCATGTCGCTCGCCAAGCCTGGCGCGCTGTTCATGCATTGCCTGCCGGCCCACCGCGGCGAGGAGGTCACGCACGACGTCTTCGAGTCGCCCGCGTCGGTCGTGTTCGATCAGGCCGAGAATCGCCTGCACGCCCAGAAAGCGCTGCTCCTGATGCTGCTCGCGCCGGGCACGCTGGCGTAGGCTCCGTCTCCGGCTCTCCCCCGTATAATCACGGCGCACCATGCCGACTGATGCGCCGTGGCTTCAACACTACGACCCGGGCGTTCCGCCCAGCCTCGAACCCTACCCGGATCGCACGCTGGTCGATTACCTCTCAGATGCTGCGCGGACGCAGCCGCACGCGGCCGCCCTGCTCTTCAAGGGGACCACGCTCACCTTCGCCGAGCTGGATCGGCTGAGCGACGCGTGCGCGTCCGCCTTCGCAGCGCTTGGCATCGCGCGCGGCGATCGCGTCGGCCTGCTGCTCCCGAACTGCCCGCAGTTCTTCATCGCCGAATTCGGCGCCTGGAAGCTCGGCGCGATCGTCGCTCCGCTCAACCCGGCGTACACCGAGCGGGAACTCGAGGGCCCGATCTGCGAGCACGGCGTCGAGACGATCGTCACCCTCACGCGGTTCTACCGCCGCATCAAGACGCTGCAGCGCCGCACGCCGCTGAAGCGCGTCATCGCCGCGAACATCAAGCAGTACTTTCCGCCCGTGCTGCGCGTCCTCTTCACGCTCCTGCGCGAAACCCGGGAGGGTGACCGCGTCGCGATCGATCCAGGCGATCACGACTTCGCGCATCTGCTGCTCATCAACCGCGGCCACACGCCGCCTCGCGCCGCGCTGACGCCGGACGCACCAGCCGTGCTGCTGTTGAGTGGCGGCACAACCGGCACGCCGAAGGGCGTCCTCGGCAGTCACGGCGCGTATGTTCAAGCGGGCCTGCAGATTCAGCGCTGGAACGCGTCGGTGCTCAGCGCCGGCGACGTCATCCTTGCGCCGCTGCCTCTTTTTCACGTGTACGCCAACGTCGGACTCCAGGCGCTGGCATTTGTCAGCGGCAACGCGCTGTCGCTCGTGCCGAACCCGCGCGACCTCCCCGATCTGCTCAAGACGATCGCGCGCACGAAGCCGGCGTTCTTCAACGGCGTGCCAGCGCTATACATAGCGCTGCTCAATCATCCGGACGTGCAGGCCGGCAAGATCGATTTCCGCTCGATCAAGATCTGCTTTTCCGGTGCATCGGCCCTGCTCGCGGACACCAAACAGCGCTTCGAAGCCCTCACCGGCGCGCGCATCGTCGAGGGCTACTCGCTGACGGAAGCGATGATGGCGCTGTGCGTGAACCCGGTGCAGGGCCCGAACAAGCTCGGGTCGGTCGGCATGCCGCTGCCCGATGTGCACGTGCGGATCTTCGACGCCGACGAAGGCACGCGCGTCGCCGCGGTCAAAGAGATCGGGGAGATTGCGGTGTCGGCGCCGCAGCTGATGCTCGGCTTCTGGACTCGGCCGGGCGAAACCGCCGACACGCTGCGCGAACACCTCGACGACGATGGGGTGACGCGCTGCTGGCTGCACACCGGTGACCTCGGGTACCTCGACGAGGACGGCTATCTCTTCATCGTCGATCGCAAGAAAGATCTCATCAAGACGAGCGGCTTTCAGGTGTGGCCACGCGAAATTGAAGAAGTCCTCGCGGCGCATCCGTCCATCGCCGAAGTCGGAGTCGCCGGCGTACCCGACGAAACCAAGGGCGAGATGGTGACGGCGTGGGTCGTGCTGCGCACGAGCCAGACCGCGACGGAGGCCGATCTGCGTGCGTTCTGTCGCGAGCGGCTTGCTCCGTACAAGGTGCCGTCGCGAATCGAGTTCCGCACCGAGCTGCCGAAATCGATGGTCGGCAAAATCCTGCGCCGCGCACTGCGCGAGAGCTGAACGCGCGTCAATCGCGACCGACGCGGACCACACTGCGTGACATTGGCTGACACGCGCGTGCCACATGCGTGTCTCAAGCGTTCAACGCGCGCGCGCCTCGATCGTGACGCTGACCTTCCGCGTAATCGGTTACGCGGATTGTCCCGGCGATCGATCGACGGCGCTCGAAATTCCCTGTGAATCGAGCGGCGCGTGTGCGGCACGGCGCTTGCCCCTCTTCACAACATGAAACGAACCCTTGTTCTCTTCTCACTCGCAGCACTCATCACTTCGGCGGCCGCTTGCGGTTCATCGTCGAACACCGCGTCACCAACGACGCCTACAGCACCGTCACCGACCGCGTCGGCACCGGCACCCAGTTCGCCGTCAACCGTGGCGGTCTCGATCAGGGGCGAACTGGGCAATCAGTCCTTTGCGCCCAATCCCACGACGATGAAGGTGGGACAGGCGATCGTGTGGCAGAACACCGACAGCATTACGCACACGGCGACCGCGGATGCATCCGGCTTCAACACCGGCAACGTCAACCCAGGATCGACGAGCGCGCCTGTGATGATGAACACGGCAGGCACGTTCACGTATCACTGCTCGATTCACCCGGGGATGGTCGGCACCATCACGGTCCAGTAACTCACGCGGCGCGACCGCGCCGCCACAGCAACCACGCGAAGACGAGCGCCGAAGCGGAGCAGAGGACTCCGGTGAGCAGTACGCGCTCGCGTAGATCGGCGTGATCTCGAGATGCGGGAAAGCGCACCAGCAGCGGCGCTGTCGTCAACGCGGCGACGCCGACCCAGCGGTCGCCTTCCTGCGTCCAGGTGAGGCGCGGATCCTCGTCGCCTCGCGGACGCGGTGCGCCGTGCGGCATCGAGACGCTCAGATCCACGGGTGTGCCTTCCGGTACTGGTGGAATCGCACAGCGCCGGTCGGTGGTTGGCGCGATCGTATGGGGTGTGTACGTCAGGCGCGAGTGAAACGCCTCGCCGGTCGCCGAGACACTGCAGCGGCCGTCCGCGAGGAACTCGACCTCGATTCGACCGCGCCCGTCAATCGTGGCAGCCGCTGCGCTGGCCAACACAAGGGATACGAAGGACGCAAAGGTCAGGACCTTCAAGCCTCTCGTTCGTGACTGCAGTGTCCCGTGTGTGACGCGCACGTGTTCAGCAGGCTTGGGCATCCGAGAGTATAGACCGCGCGTTGCGCGCTCAGGTCAGCTCGCGTCCAGCATCAGGAATCCAGATCCACATCAACGCGGCAAGCAGAAACGCGGCGCCGGTCACGGCGAATGCGATACCGAAGCCGCGCGTGGTGGCCAGCGAGCCGACGACGAATGGCGCGGCGGCACTCGCGATGCGTCCGACGTTGTACGCGAAGCCCTGCGCCGTCGCGCGAATGGCTGTGGGATAGAGTTCCGCGGTCAGCGGTCCGAAGCCGGAGAAGGATCCGGTGCCGAAGAACGCGACCAGCGGACCGAGCGCGAGCAGCACGAGCGGATTGCGCTGAAAGCCATACACCGGCAGGAGGATGCTCGAGATCCCGAGGAACAGCAGATAGGCACGGCGGCGTCCGATCGCGTCGCTGATGAAGCCGAAGCTGACATACCCAAGCCACATCCCAATCTGCGTGATGAACACGACACCCGACGTACCGAGCATGCTGAGCCCGACGCCGCCTTGATCGGATGGCAGCACGAGATAGGCGGGCACCCACGTGTTCAATCCCCACCACCCGAACAGCACGCACGCGTTCATGAGCGTGATGATCATCGTCGTCGAACCCAGGGAGCCGCGAAAAAGATCTGCGAACCGTATGTCTGCCGTTCCTGCGCCCAGGGCCGCTCCTTCCCTTCCCGCCCTCCAAATCTCCGGCTCCTCAACGGCGCGCTGCACCCAGAGGACGAAGAGCGCCGGCAGCACTCCGACGAAGAACACGCCACGCCAGCCCCAGATCGGCAGCACCAGGCCTGCCACGACCGCGGCGGCGGCGAAGCCGATCGCCCACGCGCTCTGCATGAACGCGAACGCGCGGTTGCGCGCCGACGCCGGCCACGATTCGGATACCAGCGCGGCGCCGCTCGCCCACTCGCCGCCCATCCCGAGGCCGAGACCGATCCGCAAGACGGCGAGCTGCCACAACGTCTGCGAGAAGCCGCAGAGGCCGGTGAAGATCGAGTACGTGAGCACGCTGCCCATCAGCGCGCGCTTCCGGCCGTGGCGATCGGCGATCATCCCGAAGATGATTCCGCCGACGGCCGACGCGATGAGCGTCAACGAATTGAGGAGCCCGCCCTCCGTTTTGCTGAGGTCGAGATCGCGCATGAGCGACGCGAGCACCAGGGAGTAGAGCATCACGTCGAACGCGTCGAGCATCCAGCCGAGGGAGGCCGCGACAAACGCGCGGTGCGCGCGCTGGTCGCCGGCACGCCACCAGCCGAACACTCCGCCAACGCTCATCTCGACGGGCGGCAAGGACATCGCTAATGGCCGATCAACGGTACTCACGGAAGACTGATGGCTTTGACGACGACGCCGGCGGACTCGAGCCCGGCGCGCAGCGATGCCGCAAGCGCGTCGGAGCCGGGCGTGTCGCCGTGGACACAGATCGTGTCGGCCTCGAGCGGCACGACGCTCCCATCCGATGCGATCACCGATCGCCCGGTCACCATCGTCACCGCGCGCGCAACGACGGCGGCGGGGTCGTGAATCACCGAGCCCGCCTTGCGGCGCGACATCAGCGAGCCATCCGGTTCGTACGCGCGATCGGCGAACACCTCCGCGGCAACCCGCAGACCGGCGGCGCGCCCGGCGCGAAGGATTTCGGATCCCGGCAGACCGAAGAGAATCAGCGACCGGTCGATCGCGGCGACGGCGCGCGCGATCGCGGCAGCGAAGTCGGCGTTGCGCACGGCCATGTTGAACAGCGCGCCATGCGGCTTCACATGCTGCACGACGACGCCCTCAGCCGCGGCGACACCTTGCACTGCAGCGATTTGGTACAGGACGAGGTCTTCGATCTCGCGGGGCGTGGCGTTCAACTCGCGCCGGCCGAAACCGACGAGGTCCGGAAATCCCGGATGAGCACCCACAGCGACGCCGTGAGCCTTCGCGAGCCGAATGGTGTCGCGCAACACCGACGGATCGCCAGCGTGAAAACCGGCCGCCACGTTCGCGGACGTGATCGCGTGCATCAGCCCGGCGTCGTTCCCAATCGTGTACGCGCCGAACGATTCGCCCAGATCGGAATTGATATCGATGCGCATGGTCATCACCTGCCCCACCTGCCTTCCAGCCCTACCTGCCCTACCTGCCCTTCCTGCCCTACCTGCCCTACCCGCCCTCTCTGCCCTGTTCCGTCGTCTTCTTTTCGTCGTGCGACTTCGCCGGCTTCGGCGGACGCGGACGATTGATGCTGAGATTCACGCCGCCCCAGAACGGCTCGACCTTGCGCTCGATCTCGTAGCGGCCGTTCACGAGGTAGTCGAGGACCGCTTTGTCCCATTGCAGGCCGGCGCCCGCCACCAGCTTCAGCCAGTCGCCGCGCGCGGTCTCGTCCGGCGCCTCGGTGCTGCCGTCCCAAATCGTCACGTTCGGGTTCCGCGCCATGAAATCGGTGGCGGTCGGACTGGCATGAGCACCCTTGATCGACTTGTAGATTAGGACGCCGTTGGTGAAATCGAGCTTGAAATTCTGCTGATCGAAATTGAAGCTGTAGCGCCGGTAGCGATCGTACGCGCGGGCATTCAGGGCGGCAATGCCGGGCGCCACTTTGACGTAGTCGGTGATCATGGCGAGCAGCTTCATCTGCTCGTCCTTATGCCGCGGATATCGCGCATCGTCCAGCCACGCAAACCCCGGCATCCACCAGCCGCGCATCGACCAATAGTCGCGCGTCTCGACGGCCCGAGTGCGCACCCAGGCGGCGTACTCGGAGAACATCTGCACCCATTCGTGCGTGGGGTAGCCGTGCGGATTCAGGAAGACGTCCGGCAGCCATGTGCGCCAGATCTTCGGACGGATGCCGCTTTCCGGCAGCAGCGGATCCGCGTCCCATTGCGCGGAGGTCACATCCACGCCGAGCGAGCTCAGATAGCCGGCGTGGAGCATGAAGTCCGGCGTGATTTTCTGCAGATCGTACGCGAGCTGCGCGCCGTCCGGATTGGTGATCGGGTGAAACACGACGTTCACTTTCTTCAGCTTGTCGCGGTACGCCGGATCGGTGAGCAGCAGCTCGGCGAGCTTCAGCGTGTGACTGGTCGACGACACTTCGTTCGCGTGCTGCCGCGCCGAATAGACGACCGTCGGCTTGAGCGTCGTGGCCTTCGCCTGCGACCAGTGCGACGCGTCGACGGGCGGCATGAGATCCATCGCCCAGACGTCTTTGCCAAGATAGCTCTCGCCGACTTTGTAGACGGTCGCCTCTTTGAAGGTGGACATCTTGGCGAGCATTTCGTTCGACTCTGGCGGCGGAATCGGCGTGTCCCACTGCACGATCGGCTGCGAGCTCGCGTAGTCGTAGCCCTGCGGCAACAGCGTCCTGATGTCGGGGAACGGCGCCGGCGCCGACGGACCGTCGAGTACGGCCACGACGTCCGAATCAGGCTTGCTGTCGTGCTCCGAGCCGATCGTCACGCGAAAACTGCCGAGATCGTGGAAGGCCAATGCGTCTTCGTAGAGGCCGGCACGCCTGAGGCGCCCGAGATTCGCGAGCACCGCGGTGACCTGCTCCGCTGAAAGCATGGTCCGATCGACGCGATCGACAGCGGCGCGCTGAATCAGCGCGTCGCGCTCATCTTTCTGCGTATCGACTTTCACGCGTAGATCGAGGCGTTCGATCCCATCGCGCCCTTCGCGAACCGTCGCCGCGAGCGCCTCGGGCCGATCGACGGCGATCTTCGGGATGTCGAGCTCGCGCGACCCCTTGGTGCCGTCGCGCTCCACATAATCGACCACGACGGACGGACGTGGCGCGTCGAAGCCGGTCAATGAAATCCGCGCGCGGCCGGGCTTGCCGTCGGCCACGGGATGCATGATCGGGATGATACGGCCAGGATAGGCGAGCGGCGCGCCGCGCGTGAAGCGGCCCATCACGTCGAAGAAATGCAGCGTGTTGAAGTAAATCTCCTCGTGGAGCGCTTCCATCGACGAGATCTGCTCTTCGTCGACGGGGATGCGGTAGTTGGGTTCGCTCATCGTCAGATCGATCGTCAGCTCGCCGAAAAAGGGCGCGTCCTCCGCGCGCGGCTTGCCTTTGCCCAGCGCCATCACATGGTCGTAGAGCGCCGGCAGCGTCTTCGATTGGAAATGGTCCCAGAAGCGCTCGGGATCAGTCTCGATGCGATCGTCCTCGAGGACACGACCGCCGACGGCCGCCTTGATCCAGCCGGTCGTGACGCGGACGTGCTCATAGTCGGGAAACTGATCGAAGAACGGCCGCTCGACGAACGTTGGATCGAGCGTCTGGTGCAGCAGTGTCGCACCGCCTGCGGCAGTCGCCGTGACCTCGTACGCGGGCGATCCAATCGGCGCCTTCTCGAAACGAATCTGCTTCAGATCGAGTCTTAGTTCGCGCGCAAGAATCTCGTCGATCGGGTAGATCTCCAGGAGCCATCGGGTCGGCGCGAACATGCCCTGCTGGGTCCAGCCTTTCGGCGGACCGATCTCCGCGAACCGGATGGTGATCTGATCGACCGGCTTGCCGGTCAGCGCGGGACGCACGACGTCGTACAGCCAGCTGTAGCCCTGTTTGTAGGCCGACAGTACCGTCACGGCGCTCTTCTCGCTGGCGCCCGCGTTCACGAGCTCGGCGCGCGCCTGCTCTTCGATGTGCCGCCGCACGTTCGGCGGCTCGCTGAGGCGCGCTTCCACCTCGACGACCTCGTGCTTCTTCACGGCCGGTACGACCGTGCGGCGAAACTTCGTCCAGAACTCGTCGACTTCAGACGGAATCTCGAATTGATCGTCGACGAGCGCGCGCGCCTTCTGCACGTCGAGGTTCTGCACGTCGACGGACACGGCCGGCGCCTTGATCATCGACGCCGCGTCGTTGCGGATCACGGCCGCGAGGCCGTCCGCCGCGTGTTCGACGAACACGCCGACGTGCGCCGACGCGAGATGTTTGTCTTGAAGAGCGGCGGCGATCTTATCCAGCTTGTAGAGGCTCATCGCCGCCTGCCCCGCCGGTGATCGACCGGCGACGAACATTCTCACCGCCTCCTCCACATCGTCGAGCGTCGTGCGATCCTTGCCGCGGGCCCAGATGTGTGGCAGCTTTTCCGCGAGCTGCTGCACCGCACGATTGACGCCGGCGGCATCGCCGCCCGTCACGATGAGTGCGCTTTTTTCGCCGAACGCCTTCCGGACCACCTGAATCAGCCCTTCACCCGGTCGGAGCGCGGGGCGCTGCCACTTGCCGTCCTCGATCAGCGTCTCGACCAGCGGATGCGAGACGCCGATCAACACCAGCATCGGCTCGGTGTCCGGCGCGATGATCGCGGCGGCTGATTTGGCGATCGGCAGCGACACTCCAGTGGACTCGAGGCCGAGCCGCGCGGCGAGGTCGATGACGCCGTCGCTGCCGTCGCCGTCGGGGCTCAGCAGCACCTCGACGCGATCCGGAATCAGGTTGTTGTCGGAATCGCCGAGCGCGCCGTCGTTCGCGTAGAAGCTGGACAAGTCGAACGTCGCCTTCGCGCCTCCTGGGCGGCGCGGCAGGGGCTGGACGGGGGACGGGTCTCCATCCCCCGTACCGGTGCCGGTACGGAAACCCGTCCCCTGTACGCGCGGCAGCTCAACCGTCGCGTCGGCTCCGGTCGCCTGCAGATGGATCCGCAGCGCTCGTGCGGCCGCATACGACAGCGCCCGCTTCGGATTTCGGGCGCCGTCGACCCTCAGGTGGTTCAGCACAAGCTGCGCCTTGACGACGTCGCCGCGAGTTGCCATGCGGGCGTCCACAATCACGCGGTCGGCGGCGTCGAGCCCGCTGTGGACGAACACGGCAGGGACGCTCGCCGAAACCGGCGCGACATCGTGCCCGACCAGATAGGCGCGTACGTCGGCAGCGATGGTATCGACCGTCGGCCCCTTCTGATCCCAAACAAACGGCAGGTGTCCGCTGAGCATGACAGCCGCAGCGGTCAGCCCATCCTCGTCGGCGCCGGCGATCGCCACCGACGGCTTCCCCGCGCTTCCGAACGCCACGACGATACCTTCGCCCGGTTTGAGCGCCGCCGCTCCAAGCGCGCTCGGCCTCGTCGCCGATCCCGCCAGCGCGCCCACGCCGACGAACACCGCGGGCTGCCCCTCATCGGTCGCTCCAGGCGCCAGAGTGCCCGCCGTGTCTTGCCTCAACCCGGCGGTGGCATTCGGTTTTTGAACGTCGACAGGCTCCGGTTTCAACCCAGCGGAGGTATCCGGCCGTCGCCGGACCATCGGCAAATTCATCGCCGACGTCTCGAATCCGAGGCGCGCGGCGATGTCGGCCGCCGCGCTCACTTCGAACGACGAGGGGTGTTCGGCCAGGACGATACGCGCGTTGACAAAGTCGACCACGCCATCGCCATTTTTGTCCTGCAGCACGATGCCGGGCTTGAAGAAATCCGACAGGGCTGCCGGGACGGTGGGCGCGCCTTCCGTGTGAGCGAAGGCGCCGGACGAAGAAACGGCGACGCCGGTCGCCGCCGCGAGCAGAAGACGTCTAAGGATCATGGCGCCGCGATCTTAGCGCCGTACAAACAAAAGGGCACCGCGTCATTGCGATGCCCTTTTGCTTCGCCGGTGTGGCTCCCCCAGCATTCACGGCGCCCTGCCGTAATCACACCGACGAACTGCAACCTGGAAAAAAGCAACAGGCGTGCCCGGGCGTTTTCTTCAGAAAACGGCCCGATCGTGATGCTCAGGCCGCGAGGACGCTGCGATTTTCGTGATCGGAATTACGGATTTGTCGTGAGCGTGCTGGCAAAGTCGGCGAGTGTCGGCAGGTGATTGTCGCGGTCTGAGACGAGCGGGTTCGTGATGGGCCACCTAATCGCCAGTGTTGGATCGTTCCAGGCGACGCCGACCTCGCTGGCCGGATCGTAGAGGTCCGTGCATTTGTATTCGACCTGGGCGTCGTCGCTCACCACGCAGAAGCCGTGCGCGAAGCCTGGCGGCACGTAGCATTGCTTGAAGTTGCTCGCCGACAACGTGACGCTGACCCAGCGCCCGAACGTCTTCGAGCCGCGGCGAACGTCCACGGCGACATCGAAGACCTCGCCTTCGGTCACGCGAATCAGCTTGCCCTGCGGATGACGCAGCTGCAGATGAAGTCCGCGCAGCGTGCCGCGCACCGATCGCGATGAGTTGTCCTGGACGAACGGGCCCTCGATCCCCCCTTCGCGATACTTCACCGCGTGATAGGTTTCCAGAAAGAACCCGCGTGGATCCAGGTGGACGTCCGGCTCGATCACGATCACGCCGGGCAGCAGAGTGGGAATGAATCGCACGGTCAGGACTCGTGCTCGAGCACGCGGAACAGGTACTGCCCGTACGCGCTCGACTCCATCGCTCGCGCGAGCCGCGCGAGATCGCCTGCGGTGATGTAGCCCATGCGAAACGCGATCTCTTCGAGGCAGGCCACCATCAGTCCCTGCCGCTCTTCGATGGCGTGGACATAGTTGGACGCCTGCATCAGCGCGTCGTGCGTGCCGGTGTCGAGCCACGCGATGCCGCGCGTGAGCTTTTCGACATGGAGATCTCCTCGATCGAGGTAAGTGCGGTTGATGTCGGTGATCTCCAATTCACCGCGCGCCGACGGTTTCAGCTTCGAGGCGATGTCGACGACGTCATTGTCGTAGAAATATAGACCCGTCACGGCGTACGACGATTTCGGGTTCCGCGGCTTCTCTTCGAGGCTGACGGCGCGGCCGGCTGCGTCGAAGAGCACGACACCGTACCGCTCGGGGTCGCGCACCTGATAACCGAACACGGTGGCGCCGCTCGTGCGAGCGCTCGCGGTGCGGAGATAATCGGAAAAATGGGCGCCGTAGAAGATGTTGTCGCCCAGCGCCAGGCACACGCGGTCGCCGCCGATGAACTCGCGCCCGATCAGGAACGCCTGGGCGAGGCCATCCGGGCTCGGCTGCGCGGCGTAGTCGATCCGCAGACCGAGCTCTTCGCCTTCGCCGAGCAGGCGCTTGAATCCGTCCTGATCGTGCGGCGTGGTGATCACGAGCACGTGGCGGATGCCGCTCAGCATCAGCGTCGAGAGCGGGTAGTACACCATCGGCTTGTTGTAGATCGGCATCAGCTGCTTGCTGACGGCGCGCGTCAGCGGATGCAGCCGAGACCCCGACCCGCCGGCGAGGATGATTCCTTTCAGCATCGGCGATTTCTCATCACGGAGACACGAAGGGCACGGAGCCCACGAAGAACATTTTTGACGAACGCGATTTCGTGGCCTTCGTGTTCTTCGTGCCTTCGTGATGAACCGGCGCCAGTATCAGCTGCCAAGGCCCAACCGTGTTCGGTCATACCGCCCGGCCTGTACGGCCTCGCACCAGTCCCGGTGTTCGAGGTACCACTGCACGGTTTCATGTAAGCCGCTCTCGAACGTGTGCCGCGGCGTCCATCCGAGCTCGCGGCGGATCTTCGATGCATCGATCGCATAGCGTCGATCGTGGCCGGGGCGATCGGGCACGAACGTCTTCAGTGCGCGCCGGCTCGCCGGGCCGGGCTGCGCGGCGTCCACCGCGTCGCAGATGCGATCGACGATCTCCAGATTGGTGCGCTCGTTGCCGCCGCCGATATTGTACTTCTCGCCCACCCGGCCATTCCGCAGCACGAGCAAGAGACCGGCAGCATGGTCTTCCACGTGCAGCCAGTCGCGCACGTGGCCGCCGTCGCCGTAGATCGGCAGCGGCCGCCCCTCGAGCGCGTTCAGGATCATCAGCGGCATCAGCTTTTCTGGAAACTGGAACGGACCATAGTTGTTGGAGCAGTTGGTGATCAGTATCGGCAGACCGTAGGTGTGATAGTACGCGCGCACCAGGTGATCGGCCGACGCTTTGCTCGCGGCGTACGGGGAGTTCGGCGCGTACGGCGTCTCCTCGCTGAACGATCCACTGGCGCCGAGCGTCCCGTAGACCTCGTCGGTGGACACGTGGAGGAACCGGAACGCCCGCCGCGCGCCGTCGTCCAGCGCCGCCGCGTGCCGCCGCGCCGCTTCGAGCAGCACGAACGTCCCGGTGATGTTCGTGTCGATGAACGGACGCGGGCCGTCGATCGAGCGATCGACGTGCGTCTCCGCCGCGAGATTCAGGACGCCGTCCGGACGCGTCTCGTCGAACACGCGCGCCATCGCGTCGCGATCGGCGATGTCGGCGCGCACGAACGCGACGCGCGCATCTTTCATCGGCCGCTCGAGATTCAGCAGGCTGCCGGCGTACGTCAGCTTGTCGACGATGACGAGGCGATCAGAGCCGTGATCGAGCGCGTACTGAACGAGGTTGGAACCGATGAAGCCGGCTCCGCCTGTGATTAAAAGGGTCGCCATTACCTTGAACAGAGGACAAGAAACCACGAAGAACACGAAGGACACGAAGGTACACGAAAACCAATTGGATCTTCGTGAGCTTCGTACCTTCGTGGTTAAGGACGGCCGCTAGACGGCCGCGCCCTCGGGATACTGCAGCGCGAGGCGCAGCTCTTTCGCGAGCGAGTCGACCGTGGTGCCTCCGCGCTTCCAGGCGCCTTCGGTCTCGAATCGCAGGTCGCCGATGCGGCGGCCCCAAGGCGCGATCGCGCGGCCGATTGCCCGGAAGTCGCCGCGATCGGCGTGCTCCTGATCCAGCCGGCGGATGACGTCGGGCGCCACGCGCACGAACGCGCGCAGCGCCGACGCCGACTTGATGCTGTATTTGCGGCCGTTCCACGCTGCGTCGAAGACGAGCGCGATCTGCTTGAAGTAGTTGACGAAGAACTTCTTCGCATCTTCGTGAAACTCGGCGTTCTTGCGGCCCGTGCCGAACGCCTCGGCCGCGAACAGCTTCTTCAGCTCCTGCGCGAGCGGCGCCTGCGCCACGCGGCCGCGGCCGACGCCGAGCAGCTTGATCTCGTCGTAGAGCGGCGAGTCCTCGCGATCGTTCAGCGCGCGGACGACGTCGTGCGCCGTCGCGAGATCATCGTCTCGATAGAGCTGGCGGCCCGAGAGGCTGACCAGGTGCGACGCGTTCAGCCGCGTGTGCTTCGCGTTGATCGTCACGAACATCTGGACGACGTGATCTTCGGGCAGCCGGTCGAAGATGATGGCGGGGACGGTGAAGTCCTCGTTCTGGAAGCGGTCGATGTCGGCGTGCAGCGCCAGCAGCCGGTGTTGGCCGTCGATCGCGCGCAGGATCCCTTCGCGCTCCGGCACTTTCAGGATGCCGACGCGCGCGTCACCGTCCATCGGCTGGAACGTCAGCTTCTCGTCGCATGAAATGATGACCGCGCCGGGAATCGACGGCAGGTCGCGCGCCTGGCGGCACTGCTCGTAGTACTGCACCAGCTCGTCGATCTTGCGGCGGATGATCTGCCGCTGGTACGCCTTCTCGTTCGACGCGATGCGCCGTTCGAGAATGTCCCAGTTCACTTTCGACGGCGGCGCCCCGCTCTTCGACTTGCCGCCGCGGACGCCGGGCTGCCCACTCTCCCCGTAATTCAACACTTCGAAGCGAACGAGCTTGTCTATGTCACTGGCCGTCAGCGAAGCTTGGTAGAATTGCACGCCGAACTGCTGCATTCGAATCGCGGCAACATTGATCATAGGTGTACATCTCGCGCGCCACTGGGTGCCCCGACGATGCCGAGGCAGGACTGAAGTCCTGCGCTACGACTGCGGGGGCGCAAAGAGGCGAATTGTACCGAGCGGACGGCGGGCATCTCAACGGTTTTTTGTCGTCCCGCACGACTTCGACGCCGGGTCGGCACGGCCCCGCTTGAGCTAAGTATCACGTATTCAAGGAGTTCTGTCATGCCATTGCGCGTTGCGCGCTTCTCGCGCCTTCTCGTGGCCCTGGTGGGGCTCGCCCTCACACTCGGCACCGGAATCATAGCGCAAACCGCTCAAAATAAAGCGGTTCGGTCATCCATTGGGCCGTCCAACCAGGCCCAGGACGATGACTTCGCGCGCCTGGTGAAGCAATGGACGACGAGGCCCGACTTCAGCAGTCCGCTAGTGGATCATTTGCCCAAGGTGGCTGGCATTCCGAGTCCGAAGGACGTCCTCGGACATCACATCGGCGAGCCGAACAAGCTGACGTACTACGCGGACATCCTCACCTACTATCGCGCCCTCGCCGCCAAATCGCCGCGCGTGAAGATCGAGACCATCGGCAAAAGCAACGAAGGCCGTGATCTCGTCGTCGTCTTCGTCGGGTCGGACGAGTCGATCAAAAACCTCGAGCAGTACCGCACCTACCTCGGGCAGCTCGCTGATCCTCGGGGCCTCTCCGATGCGCAGGCGAAAACCATCATCGCGAAAGCGAAGCCGCTCTATCACCTGTCGGGCGGCCTGCACAGCGGCGAAGTCGGACCGTCGGAAATGCTCATGGAGCTGGCGTACCGGATCGCAACCGAGGATTCGCCGATCATCAGCGACATCCGCGACAACGTGATCGTGTCGATCACGCCGGTCGCGGATCCGGACGGGCGCGATCGCAACGTCGACTGGTACTACAAGTACGGCATCCACGAAACCGAAGAGCATCCAACCGGGGCCGGCGTGCCGTACTGGGGCAAGTATGTGTTCCACGACGACAACCGCGACATCAACTATTCGCAGATCGAGATGCGCGCGCTGCTCGACTGGTACCTGCAGTGGCACCCGCCGATCATGCACGACCTCCATCAGGCGCAGACCCTGCTGTACACCTTCAGCGGGCAAGCGCCGCAGAATCCGAATCTCGATCCGATTCTCTTCGGCGAGCTGCCGATGATGGCGAACTTCGAGATGGCGGAGATGGCGAAGTACGGGATGCCAGGCGTCTGGACACACGGCTACGTCGACATGTGGTCGCCGGGCTACCTCGCATTCATGTCGTCGAATCACAACGGCATGATTCGGATGTACGAGATTCAGGGCACGAGCGGCGCGAACACGACGAAGATGCACCTCGGCAACCCGAATGCGCCGGCCGGCCGCGGCGGGCGCGGCGCTTCGACAGGCTCAGGGCAGGCGACGGCGACCGGTTCGGGGCAGGCGGCGCCGGATGCGGCGGCGATCACTGCCGGACGCAGCAATCAGAGCCAGCGCGAGTGGTTCCGGCCGTGGCCCGCGACGGGCGACTTCGACTGGTCGCTGCGCAACAACACGAACTACGGCGAGACCGGCGTGATCACGGCGCTGCAATACACGTCGCGTTTCCCGAAGGTGATCCTGGAGAACTTCTACGTCAAGTCGCGCAACTCGGTGGAAACCGGACGCAAGGAAGCGGTCGCCGGCTATGTGATTCCTGCCGGCCAGCGCGACATGACGCGCGTCGAGCGGCTCGTGAATCTGCTGCGCATGCAGGGCATCGAGATCGGCCGCGCCAACTCTGAGGTGAAGCTCAAGGACGGCACCTTCCCCGCCGGCTCGTTCATCGTCAAACGCGATCAACCGTACTCGCGGCTCGCCAAGATCCTGCTCGAGAAACAGGTCTACCCGGATCCCACGCTGCGCACCTACGACGATGCCTCGTGGACGATGGGGCTGATGAGCCACGCCGACGTGCGGGAGATCGAGGACAAGGCGGTGCTCGACCTGGCCGTCACGCCGGTGAAGGAGAAGGCGATCGCGATCGCCGGCACCACGACCGGCAGCGGATCGATCTTCGCCGTCGCGCACTACGGCTCGAACAACATGATCACGCTGCGGTACCGCGTGAAGGACATGAAAGTGCAGGCGGCGGAGAAGGCGTTCAAGCAGGGCAACGTCACGTTCCCCGCCGGATCGTTCATCGTGAGCGGCGATGCGGCGAAGGTGAAGAGCGCGGTCGAGGCGCTCGGCCTCACGGCGGTCGCGCTGCCTGCGGCGCCGTCAGTGCCGATGCACGACCTCGATCTGCCGCGGCTGGCGGTCTACAGCACGTGGGGCAGCACGCAGGATGTCGGCTGGGTGCGCTACGCGTTCGATCAGTTCGAGGTGCCGTACGATCTCATCTACAAGGATCGCGTCCGGCAGGGCAATCTGAAGAGCGCGTACGACGTGATCGTGGTGCCGAATCAGGCGGGCACCGCCAAGCGGCTCGTGTTCGACATCGAATCGCGCGGCACCCCGCTCGCGTACAAGAAGAGCGAGCAGTTCAAAAACCTCGGGATGTACGGCGAATCAGACGACATCACCGGCGGCATGGGCATCGAAGGCGTGGCCGAGCTGGACAAGTTCGTCAAGGCGGGCGGCGTGCTCGTCACGCTCGGCACGGCGAGCTATTTCCCGGCCGAGTTCGGCCTCGCGCCGAAAGTGGATGCGGCGCGGACGTCGGGGCAGTTCTACTCGCCGGGAGCGATCATCGACGCGGAGATTCTCCACCCGGAGAATCCGATCTTCTATGGCTACGACCAGAAGATGATTGCTGTCCGCTACGGCAGCGGGCCGCTCCTGAACGTCCAGGCGGAGCCCAACCCATTTGCCGGCAGCGGCGCACCGCCTCCGCCACCGCCGCCCGGCGTGCTCATGCGCTATCCCGGCGGCGACGATCATGTGCTGAGCGGGCTGATGCGCGGCGCCAACGAGATCCGCAACAAAGCAGCGATCGTGGACGAACCGAACGGCAAGGGCTGGGTGATTCTGTTCGCCGGCAACCCGTGCTACCGGTGGCAGAACTTCGGCGAGTTCAACATGCTGTTCAACACGCTGCTGAACTACAACGATATCAAGATCGAGGCGCCCAAAGCCGCAACACCGACGTCGGTGCCGTAGGAGCAGGGCGCGAACCAACTCTCCACCACGGAGGACACAGAGGACGCGGAGGAACAATCGGGTTCCCGTTACGTTTGAACCTCCGTGTCCACCGTGGTAAGCGTTGTTTTTTTACTTGAGCACCCGATAGACCGCGATCTCTCCGCGCTCCGACACGCCGCCGCGCTCCAGGCGCACGTCGGTCCGGCGATCCAGAAGCATGCGCACCTCGTGAAACCGCCGATCGTCGAACTCGCTGTGGAGGATCACGAGGTCCACGGACCGGTCGCGCAAGTAGCGCATCGATTCGTCTGAGGGAAACGTCCGCAGCCGATCGAGCAGTTCGATGTACGCGGCGGGATAGTTTCCGCTGTACCCGTTGACCAGCGTGTGCCAGTGGCCGATCGAGTAATACATGTAGGTGGGCTCGTGGGTGATGCCGAGCGAGCTCGGGTCCGGCATCGGCCATTCGAGCACGATGGGCGGCGGCTGCGTCTGAATCCACGCATAGAGAGACGGCGTTTTTTCGACACGACGCAGGTCGAGCGGCATCGCGGCGCTCTCGACGAGCACGAGACCAACCAGCGCAGAGCCGATCGCCAGGCGGGCGGCCGGGCGCCGAACCGCTCGCAGCACGCGCGCGCACCCCTCCGCGCCAAGCAGCGCCAGCGCCGCCGACACGATGACGAACAGACGCGCCGGCACGCGCAGATTGCGATACGTCCCAATCGTGCGATACAGCGTCATGTACGTGAGTCCGTTGGCGCCGAGCGACAGGTCGACCGCGACGATCAGTAACACGCCATAGGCGATGCGGCGACGATCGAGCGGCGGCCCCAGGCCGATCAATGCGACCGCCAGCGCCGTCACCCCCGGGAACAGCACGAGCTCGATGTTGTGCGGGCCACGTTGGCGGCCGTACAACCAGCTGCGCGGCGGCAGCGTCGTGTAGTTCTGCCACGTCGGACTCCAGCTGCCGACTTCCTGCTCGGTTCGTGTGTCGATCTTGCGCTCCGCCGACAGGTACGGCCGCGCATACGGCGCGACGAGAACGCCGCAGACGACGACGGCGAGAAGTGCCGGCTTGGCGAGCGCCATGATCTCGCGAAGCGATCGGCCGACGAGAAGAACCGGCGTCATGATCGCCAGGGCGGTCACCAGAAACAGCGCGTAGTACAAGCAGCACCACGCCTGGAGAGCGACGAACACCGCGAGCCAGACGCCGTCTCTCACGCGACGCGCGGCGATCACACGCAGGAACGCGCGCAGCGCCAGCGGAATCGGCCACGCCCACAACAATTCCAGGTGCGCGTAATGGCCGAAGCGGTACGGCGCGAACGCGAATACGACCCCGGCAAACCAGGCGGCAATTCGCGAGTCGTTCAGATGGCGCGCCAGCGTGTACATCGCGACGCCGGCGGCGACAAACGCGCCGAGCAGGAGCAGGTTGTAGACGGCGACGGGATTCACGCCGATCCAGAGGAGCGGCGCGCCGATCAACCCGGGCAGCAGGATCGCGTCGGAGAACGCCAGCGTATCGCGCGCCGGAAAGAAGATGTTGGCGTCGAAGAGATGCCGTGGATCGCGCGGCAGTTGATGGGCAATCCAGGCGAGACGCCAGATGCTGAATTCGGCGTCGTATTCCTGGCCGACCTGCGACGGCATGTGTCGCACTTGGGGATAGGTCAGGACCAGCGTCAGCAGCAGGAATCCAATGGCGACCGTCCAGAGCTCACGCCCGGAGATTCGAGCGCAGCCCTTCGCAGGATCGTTCACGCGGTGACGGCCTGCGGCGTCTCAGCGATCGGGCCCCGGCGCCGACGCCAGGCGCTCACGACATCGTCGCGCCACTGAATCGCCCGGTACATCAACGCCGAGAAGAGCGCGAACGCGATGGCCGTCCCCCACAGCGGCAGCCGGCCGCGCCAGAGCCAGCTGGCGTATCCGTACACGAGTTCCACGTGAATCCAGTAGACGAACAACGAGTTCCGGCCCAGCCGCTCGAGAATCGGCAGCGCGATGCCGGCACGCGCGAGGACGCCCGCCGCCACGTGACCGGCCGCCAGCACCGCCATCATCACGCCGACGCGGATCGCAAAGTAAGCCGGCGACGTCGTCCAGAACGACGACTGCCGGTATAGCGACGGAAGCGTGGCGGCGAAGAATCCCACCGCGATCAGCGCGAGGCCGGTTGGGCCGAGCCACCGGTGCAGGCGCTGCTCCCGCTCGCCTCCCGGCGCCGCCGCCAGCAAGACGCCACAGGCGCCCCCGGCGAAGACGAAGCCCGCCCACGGAAACAGCGTGAACACCGTGTAGTCGCCCGCCGGCCGGACGTACCACTGAAACCAGATCGGGAGGGTGTCGACAGCCGCGCTCGCGCGGACGATGGGCGTCAGCAGAGCAATCGCCGCCGCGACCCCCGCGTACGCGATCACCAGCCGCCACGTCGAGCGCGCTGCGGCCAATCCCCAGATCAGGCCGGCAGCGACGATCGCGGGGCCCATCACATTCAGAATGTCCACGCGGAACAGAAACGCCAGAGGAGTACCAGGGCTGAGGACGAACGACTGCAGCCGGAACAGAAAGGCGAGCAGGAAGATCTCGAGGCCGCGGCGGCAGATGGCGTCGACGCCCGCACGGCGCGAGCCGCAGCGCTCCGCTGTCCGCGCCGCCGACAGGACGACGCCGACGCCGGCCAGCCAGAGAAAGAGCGGCGCGGCAAACCCGCCGAGGATCTGCGCGTCGCGGAACATGTGGGTGCCGCGGTCGGCGGCGCGCGTCCACGCGTCGAGGGTGTGCGCCTCCATCATCACGAGGACGGCAATGCCGCGCGCCCAGTCGATGTAGGCGCGGCGGACGCGCAACGCCGGCGGGGCGTCAGGTGAGGATGTCAAAGTTCACCTGGAAGTCGATGTCCTGCCGCATCGAATGCCAGACGGAGCAATACTTGTCGCGCGAGAGGGCAACCGCGCGCGCGACGGCGTCGGGCGGCACGTCGCCTTTGATGGTGATCTGCAGTGTCATGCGCAGAAAGCGGTGCGGATCTTCCTGCGCGCGATCGGCAATCAGATGCGATCGCAACGCGCGCAGCGGATAGTGTCCCTTGTTCAGAATGTGCGTGACGTCGGTGGTCATGCAGCCGGCGATGGCGATGCCGAGCGCCTGCATGGGCGATGGTCCGGCGACGCCGGCGCTATCGATCGTCAGCGCGGCGCGATCGCTCGTCGCCTCGAACTTCAGATCATCAATCCACTGCAGGTCGACGATGGTAGGGGGTTTCGGCACAGGGAGGATTGTACCGAATGACGGCCGGTCGTCCACCGGCCGGAAAAGGGGCCGTACCCCTTTTCGGAAATCTAGTGCGCGGACGAACGATGCGTGACGGGCGCTGGTGGAATGGCCGGAGATACCGGCGGGCGTAAGACGGGCCGCTTCGAGAACAACCCCTTAATCGTCAGCCAGCCGAGCGGAAGGATCACGAGCAGGTAGGTGAGCAGGTGCCCGAACGGGCTGTCCGGCCCCCATGATTCCGTGCGCGCGTGAATCGTCTCGCTCCAGGGAAGGAAGTTCTGCTCGGCCATCTCGTGCAGACCGCGAATGAGCAGCTGGGCAATGAAGACGACGAGAAAAATCGCGGTGACTTGAAAGAACAGCGCGAGGTTGACGCGGTGTCCGAAGCGCGACCAGAGCCACGCGAAGCCGGCCGCACCGAGCACGCCGGCGAGCGCGCCGAGCGCCAGGTGCATGGTATCGCGCAGCTGCATCAGCAGCAGGGCGGTTTCCATTCCCTCACGGCTGACCATCAGCAGCGTGAAGAGGAACACGCCGAGAAACGCACCGCCGCCTGCGCGGGAGCTCGACATGCGCAGGTGGCCTTCGATGTCGCCTTTCATCCGGCGTCCCGATCGCCACATGTGCACCACCATCCAGCTCACCGATACCGCGGCGATGATGGCCAATGGACCGTCGAGCCATTCCTGGTTGGCGGCGTTCAGCAGCAGCCAGCCCCCGAGGGCGCTGACGCCGACGGCGACGCCGATGCCCCAGTGGACGGCCGCCGTCAGCTGGGCTCGACCGGATTGACGCAAGTACGAGAGGCTGATGGCGACGACGAGGAAGGCCTCGAGCCCTTCGCGGAGAGTGATGACGAACGCCTGAAGCATGTGCGGCTCGAAAATGAGACTCAATCTCAGAATGCCTCTTCAGTCTAACGTGCCATATCCGACCGGTCAAGTCGGCGATGCGGAAAAAGGGGAAAAAGGGGACGGGAGTCGTTTTGATAACATCGCCTGCCATGACGAGAAGTCGCTTTTTATTCGCATTTATCGCTTGCTGGATGGTCGAAATGGGGACAGTCCCCTTTTCACAAGTTCAGCTGACCTCCGCGACCGTGGCGGCTCTGCACTTCCGCACCATCGGCCCGGCCGCCATGAGCGGGCGCATCGTCGACATCGCCGTCGTCGAGTCGAACACCGACACCTACTACGCCGCGAGCGCGACCGGCGGACTCTGGAAGACCACCGACAACGGGACGACGTTCACGCCGCTGTTCGACCACGAATCGGTCCCCTCCATCGGGTGCGTCACCGTCAGCCAATCGACGCCGAACATCGTCTGGGTCGGCACCGGCGAGGGGACCAATCGTCAGAGCTCCGGCTGGGGCGACGGCGTCTACAAATCCGCCGACGCCGGCCTCACGTGGACGAACATGGGGCTGAAGGATTCGGAGCACGTCGCCCGCATTCTCGTCCATCCGACCAACCCCGATATCGTCTACGTCGCGGCGCTCGGTCATCTGTGGGGACCGAACAAGGAACGCGGGCTGTTCAAGTCGATCGACGGCGGCAAGACCTGGCACCCGTCGCTGCAGATCAACGAGGACACCGGCGTCACGGACGTGGCGATGGACTCCGCCGATCCCAACATCCTTTACGCCGCGGCGTATCAGCGCCGGCGGCGCGCGTATGGCTTCGACGGCGGCGGACCCGGCAGCGCGCTCTACAAATCAACCGATGCCGGCGAGCATTGGACAAAGCTGACCCACGGTCTGCCGGCCGGCGACTACGGACGGATCGGCATATCCGTCTACCGCAAGGATCCGCGCATCGTGTATGCCTCGGTCGAGCAAGGGCTTCGCTACAACGCGTCCACGGCGTACGAGCAGCGCAAGGCTGGAATCTATCGCTCGGACGACAAGGGCGAGACGTGGACGTTCATGAGCGACTGGAATCCGCGGCCCGATTACTCCAGCCAGATTCGCGTCGATCCGAACGACGACAAGCGCATCTACGTCGTCGAGTACAGCTACTCGGATGACGGCGGAAAGACGTTTGTGCACCCGCGTCAGTCGCTGCATGGCGACGACCGGCTGGTCTGGATCGATCCGCACGACTCGAAGCATCTGCTCAAAGGCGACGACGGCGGGCTCGGCGTGTCGTACGACCGCGGCGTGAAATGGATCTACGTGACGTCGCTGCCGGTGAGCCAGTGGTATCACGTGGCCGTGGACATGCGGAAGCCGTACTGGGTCTATGGCGGCCTGCAGGACAACGGCTGCTGGCGCGGCCCGAGCGCCACGTACTTCTCGTCCGGCATCACGAACGACGATTGGATTCGCACGTGTGGCGGCGACGGCTTCAAGAGCCTCGCCGATCCCGACGACGACACCACGTTTTATTCCGAGTCGCAGTATCTCGGGCTCGTCCGGAACAACTCGATCACGAACGAGGAGCGCGAGATCCGGCCAGACAACACGCGCGGCGCGATTCAGGCGCGGCGCAACTGGGCGGTGTGGGGCAAGCCGGGCGCGAAGGAACCGGAGCTCGGCAACGCGATCGCCCCTGCCAACTGGGACGGCCCGTTCATTCTCTCGGCTCGCGACTCGAAAACGATCTACGCGGGCACGAATCGGCTCTGGAAAAGCACCAATCGCGGCGACAGCTGGACGCCGCTCGGCGACCTGACGACCGGCATCGATCGCAGCACCCTCCGCATCATGGGCCGGCTGCCGAGCGAGAACACGCTCGCCCTCGACGATGGCATTCCGTACTATCCGACGATCACGGAGATCGCGGAATCGCCGCTGAGACCCGGCCTGCTCTACGTGGGCACCGACGACGGGAACCTGCAGGTGACACAGGACGATGGCAAGCACTGGGCAAACCTGACCAAGCGGTTTCCAGGCCTGCCGGAAACGATGTGGGTGTCGGGCATCGAAGCGTCGCGCCACAATGCCGGCACGGCGTATGTGTCGTTCGACGGCCATCGCAGCAACGACTTCGCGAACTATCTGTATCGATCGAGCGACTTCGGCAACACATGGTCGTCTATCACCGGCGATCTGCCGGCGGATCGCGTGATCCATGCGGTGCACGAAGATCCGAAGAATCCGAACCTGATTTACGTCGGGACCGAGCACGGTCTGTATCTCTCGGCGGACGGCGGTCTGCATTGGATCGCCATGACGGGCAATCTCCCGCGGGTGCCGGTCAACGATTTCGTGATTCATCCGCGCGACAACGATCTCGTGCTCGCCACGCACGGACGCGGCGTCTGGATTCTCGACGACCTCACTCCGCTGCAGGCGCTGACGCCGCAGGTGATGAGCGAGCCCGTCCATCTATTCGCCGTGCGCGATGCCGAGGAGATCCGCTATTTCAATCCGAAGGCACACACCGGCGACATGATCTTCCGCGGCGAGAATCCGCCGGCCGGCGCACTGATCGATTACTACCTCGCGAGCGATCCGGGCGCGACCGGATCGAGCGTCGCGATTCTCGATGCGTCCGGAAAGCCTGTTGCCGCGCTGAAGCCGACCCACGACGCCGGCATCAATCGCATCGTCTGGAACCTGCGGTATGACGCGCTTCCGGCGCCGCCGCCCGACGAGGAGTCAGGCAACCGGCCCACGCCGCTGCCCGGCCCCTTCGTGATGCCCGGCGAGTACACCGTGCGACTCACCGTCGGCGACAAGACGGTCGATCAGAAGCTGCACGTGCTCGAGGATCCGCGTGTGCAGATTGCGGCGGCCGATCGCCAGGCATGGACGGATGCGCAGCTGGGCATCGCCGAGACGTACCGCGGCACGGTCGCCCTGCTGGCGGAGTTGAGCAAACCGGGCGCGTCGCCGGAGCTGCCGCGCGTCGCGCGCGAGCTGCAGTCGCGGATCGTGTCGCTGTACCGCGCGATTGGCGGCTCCACCGGCAAGCCGACGGCCGATCAGCAATCGCAGGCGCAGTTCTACAAAACGGAGCTGGAGTCTCTCCGGGCGCGAGCCGGACGGTGACGGAGTCAGGGATCAGGGATCCGGGGTCAGGGATCAGGGGTCAGGGATCAGGGGTCAGGGATGGGATCAGGCTGTAGGCCGAATCTCTTGAGACCCGGCATCGAGTTGCAATAGGACGCACTCATCGCAGTCAACCATCAGCCATGACACATGCGCACGGGGCCATGACGACGATCGTCGCAATGGGCGACTCCACGACGGCGGGAACGCCCGGTTTCCAGTCGCCGATTGAAGCGCCGCCGCACGGATCGGGCAACGTCGAGAGCCAGTACGCCTACTGGCTGATGCAGACGCACGCCGACTGGCAGGTGCTCAATCGCGGCGTGAACGGCGAGCGCAGCGATCAGATTCGCGCGCGTTTCTGGCGCGACGTCCTCGAGGCGAAGCCGGACGCGGTGGTCATCCTCGCCGGCGTCAACGACATTTACCAGGGTCGCACGGCCGCATCCGCGCAGCGCGAGCTCGAAGTGATGTACGGCGCTGCGTGCGTCGCGCACGTGCCCGTCGTCGCCGCCACGATCATTCCGTTCAACACGGCGACGCCGGAACAGAACGCGCGGATGCACGCGGTGAACGCGTGGATCAAAGAGTACGCGGCCACGCACGGCCTCGTCTTCTGCGATACCCGCGCGGCGGTGACGGCGCCAGGGGAGGCCGATCGGCTCGTGTCCTCGCCAGACAACATCCATCCGTCACCGGACGGTTACAGGCTGATGGCGCTGGTCATCGAACCGGCCATCAAACGAGCTTTGGAAATGAGAGGCAGCTCTCGGTAATTGGTGGCGGGCGCTCGACGCGGAAAAGGGGCCGTACCCCTTTTTGAGGGCGCGCGCCGTCAAAAAGGGGTACGGCCCCTTTTCTCGGGAGAGAAGGCACAGCCCTTGCGATAAGCTGGAGACATGTCTTCAGCGAAGCGGCTCGCCAGCGCGCTCGTCCTCGCGTGCGCCGCCTCGGCGGTCGCCCTCGGTCAGCAGCCGGCGGGCCAACAGCCCACGTTCAAGATCGGCACGCAAGTCGTCTCGCTGTTCGTCACCGTCGCGGACGCCCAGAGGCGTCTGGTGCCCGATCTCACGAAAGAGGATTTCGACGTCTTCGACAACGAAAAGCTGCAGCCGCTGGTCTACTTCCAGAATGAGACGCAGCCGATCACCGTGGTGGTGATGCTCGACACCAGCGGCAGCATGACGGGCACTATCGGCCTGCTGCGCCAGGCGGCCGAGCAGTTCTTGATCCGGCTGCTGCCGGAGGACAAGGGCCGCGTCGGCGCGTTCAACGACAAGATTCAGTTCAGCTCGCACTTCACCAGCGATCGCGACGAGCTCGTGGGCGACGTCAAGGATCTCGACTATGGCAACGGCACGAAGCTGTGGGATGCGGTCGCGGCGAGCCTCGACGAGCTCAAGGGCATAGAAGGCCGGCGGGTCGTGCTCGTCTTCACGGACGGCGACGATACGGAGAGCCGCACGCGGCTCGGCACGGTGATCGATCGCGCGCGGGCCGAGGAAGTGATGATTTACGCGATCGGTCTCGAGAGCAACTACTTCAACGGCGAACACATGGTACGGAGCAAGCCGGATAGCGGCCTGCGCAAGATCGCCGACGAGACCGGAGGCGGGTATTTCGAGCTGAAGAAGACCGCGGAGCTCGCGCCGACGTTTTCGCGCGTCGCGCAGGAGCTCCACAGCCAGTATGTGTTGGGGTTCACGCCGACCGCGCTGGACGGCAAGGTCCACAAGCTGACGGTCCGCATGAAACAACCGGGAATGACCGCCCGTGCGCGCCGTAGTTATCTGGCGGTGGGCGACAAGACCGGCGAGCGGTAGACTTACACGAAGAGCGTGGCCACGATCGTCACCGCGAGCAACGCGCCAACCACCCATTCCGCCGATGCCGAAAAGCTCCAGTCGTGCATGGTCAATCTCCTTCTCATCACACGCTTAGACGCACGGCGCGGCCCAAAGGTTTAGCAGACACATGACGACACTCTCCGAACAGGACTTCCGGGTCAAAAGCGACGAAGCGCTCGCACGCGCACGCCGTTCGCTCAGCGCGTTTGCGGACGAGGCGGGCTTCGAAATCGAGCTCCAGAACGGGGTGATGAACCTCGAATTCGAGGAACCGGTGGAAACGAAGTTCGTCGTGTCGCCGAATGCGCCCGTGCGGCAGATCTGGGTGTCGGCGATGTCGAGAAGCTATAAACTCTCGTGGGCGCCGGAGGCCGATACGTTCGTGCTCGAGGGAGAGCCGCTGCCGGCACTGCTCGAGCGGCTCGCGCGTGAGTTCTTACGGGAGGACTGACGTCCTGCACTACGAGCCCCGGTCGTAGCGCAGAACTTCAGCCCTGCACTACGAGCCCCCGTCGTGGCGCAGGACTTCAGTCCTGCCATTCGTAGCGCCGGTCGTGGCGCAGGACTTTAGTCCTGCCATTCGTGCCGCAGGCCCAGACCTGCCTTTGCCGGAGATCACCATGAAATCAGCGCTCGCCGTCGTCACTGCCCTGCTGCTCGTCACCGGATCGTCTGCGCAAACGCGCCCGCCGAAATCCCAGGGCCCGCTGCCGGGCGATCGTCCCGCTGCGAATCCTCATTCCACGCGCTCGGTCGTCATGGGACGCAACGGCATGATCGCCACGAGCCAACCGCTCGCCTCGGCCGCCGGGCTCAAGGTGCTGCAGGAGGGCGGCAACGCGATCGACGCCGCGATCACCGCGGCCGCCGTGTTGTCGGTCGTCGAGCCGACGATGAACGGGATCGGCGGCGATCTGTTCGCGATCGTCTACGATGCCAAAGCGAAGAAGCTGCGTGCGCTGAACGCGAGCGGACACTCCGGCTACGCCGCGACGCCGGAGGCGTTCGCCGCCCGGGGCCTCAAGCGCATCCCGAACGCCGGCGTGTACTCCGTCGTCGTGCCCGGTGTGGTCGACGGCTGGTCGACGCTGTTGTCGACATTCGGCACGATGCCGCTCTCGCGCGCGCTGACGCCGGCCATCGGCTACGCAAAGAACGGCTACGCGGTGTCGGAGATCATCAGCGATCAGTGGCAGGCGTCGGAGAAGAAGCTGGCGGCCGATCCGGCCGCGGCATCGACGTTTCTGCCGGGCGGCCACGCACCGAAGCCGGGCGAGGTCTTCTCGAATCCACGGCTCGCCGCCTCACTGGAGCTGATCGCCAAAGGCGGCCGCGATGCGTTCTACAAGGGGCCGATCGCCTCGGCAATTGCGGCCGACATGAAAACGCGCGACGGCTTCCTCACCGCCCGCGACCTCGCCGAGCACAAGTCCGACTGGGTCGATCCGATCTCGACGAGCTACCGCGGCTACGACGTGTACGAGATGCCGCCCAACTCGCAGGGGGTTGTCATCCTCGAGATGATGAACATCCTCGAAGGCTATGACCTGAAGTCGCTCGGACACAATTCCGACGCGTATCTGCACCTGCTCGTCGAAGCCAAGCGCATCGCGTTTGCGGACCGGGCGGCGTACGTGGCCGATCCGGCCTCGGTCCCGCCGGCGGTCCTGAAAACGCTGATGTCGAAAGAGTACGCGGCGACGCGGCGCAAGGAGATCGATCCGGAGCGGGCGGCGGAGAACTATAAGCCGGGCGCGATGGGCATGACGGGATCGAGCGCGCCGGATCAGGATCTCGATTTCACCGGACACGATCACGGCGACACGATCTACATGACCGTGGCGGACGGACAGGGCAACGTCGTGTCGCTGATCCAGTCTCTCTACAGCGACTTCGGCTCGGGCATCGTCGCCGGCGACACGGGCATCGTGCTGCACAATCGCGGCGCGTTGTTCAATCTCACGCCGGGACACCCGAACGAGGTCGCGCCGCACAAGCGGCCGCTGCACACGCTGGTGCCGGCGTTCGTGATGAAGGACGGCAAGCCGTGGCTCTCGTTCGGTGTGATGGGCGGCGATCACCAGGCGCAGGGACACGCGCAGGTGCTCGCGAACTTGATCGATTTCGGCATGAACATCCAGGAGGCGGGCGAAGCGGCGCGTATCAACCACGGCGGTGCCGGTTTGCAGGTCGAAAGCGCGATCTCCGCCGCTGCGCGCGACGGTCTCACGCGCCGAGGGCACAAGGTCGCGGAGGCATTCGGCGCCTTTGGCGGTTTTCAGGGGATCCTGATCGATCCTCGGACGGGCGTGCTGATGGGCGGCTCCGATCCACGCAAGGACGGACTCGCGATTGGGTACTGATCAGGCTCGCCACCACGGAGGACACAGAGGACACACAGGACACAGAGGTGCAATCCCGAAGTGAATCAGGTTTTCTCCTCCGTGGCCTCCGTGTCCTCAGTGGTGGAGAGCTTCAACGTGCTCTAGATCCGAAAGCCTTCGCGCAGCGGATCGGCGTCGTCGATCAGAAACGTGTGTTCGCCGGTGATCCAGGCCGAGCCTTCGATCTCGGGAACGATCGCCTCGTACTCGCCGACGGCCGTGCGGCCGACGACGCGGCCGTTGAAGCGGGTGCCGATCAGGCTTTCGTGGACGAACGCCTTTTCAGTTCCCAGTAGGCCCATCGCATCCACCACCGCCATCACCGCCGCGGTTCCGGTGCCGCACGGCGAGCGATCGACTTCGGCGTCGGCGAAGATCGTGACGTTGCGCAAATCGGCGCCCTCGTCGTTCGGCGGCCCGGTGAAAATCGTCCCGTAGATGCCGTGCAGTCCCGGATCGAGCGGATGCGTAATCGTTCGTACGGCTTCAACCGCGTGCTTGATCTCCATGCCGACACGCCGCAGCTCCGGCAGGTGCGCGGCATCGATCGGCAGCCCGACCGCCTCCGCGTCCACGATCGCGTAGAACGCACCGCCGAACGCGACATCCACCCGAACGCTTCGAGCGGCCAGCTTCACCGTGAGTCCGCCGTGCAGCACGAATGAGGGCACGTTGACGAATGCGACGCTGTCCACGCGCACCCTTCCTGGCTCTCCTGGCCCTCCCGCCCTGACAACCGCCCGCGCGCGAATGGTGCCGGCGGGCGAGTCGTACACGACGCTGCTTCCGTCTCCGCCCGGCATCAGCAGCCCGCGCTCGAGCGCCATCGTCGTCACCGCGACGATGCCGTGGCCGCACATCGTGCTGTAGCCTTCGTTGTGCATGAACAGCACGCCGGCATGCGAGCCAGGTGACACGGGCTCCGTCAGAATCGCGCCGTACATGTCGGCGTGACCACGCGGCTCGAGCATCAACGCACGGCGCAGGTGGTCGGCGTGCTTCTTCACCCACTCGCGCTTCTCGAGCATCGTCTTGCCGCGAGGCGATGGAAACCCTTCGACAATGAGCCGCAGCGGCTCGCCGGCCGCGTGCGCGTCGATTGTTTTCAACATGATCATTGAGGCAAACTTTAACACTTGGCACTGCGACATGAGAGCACCTGGCACCATGGCACCTCAGCACCCCTAACACCTTGCTGACACCCGAATGAAAGCGTTTTACTCCGACACGTTCGTCCTGCCGCTGCCCGAGACACATCGATTCCCGATGGCGAAGTACCGATTGCTCCGCGAACGGCTGATGCAGGAACGCGTGCTCGCTCCCGGCGATCTGCACGTGCCCGACGCAGCCACGTGGGCGGATCTGCGTCTCGTCCACACGGCGGCCTACCTCGAGCAGGTCGAGCACGGGACGCTGCCGGCCGACGCACAGCGCCGAATCGGGTTTCCCTGGTCGCCTGAGATGGTCGAGCGCTCGCGTCGATCAGTTGGAGCGACGCTCGCCGCCGCGCGGGAGGTGCTGCTGAAGTCGAACGATGCCGCGTGCGGTTGCTCGAGACCAGCGGCATCTCCGGTCGCCGCCAATCTCGCCGGCGGGACGCACCATGCCTTCGCCGATCGCGGCGAGGGCTACTGCGTGTTCAACGACGTCGCCGTGGCGGCGCGCGTGCTGCTGCGCGATGGCCTCATCCGCCGGGCGCTGGTCGTCGATTGCGATGTCCACCAGGGGAACGGCACCGCGGCGATCTTTCGTGACGATCCGTCCGTCTTCACCTTCTCGATGCACGGGGCGAACAATTTTCCGTTCCGAAAAGAAACGAGCGATCTCGACGTCACCTTCCTCGACGGCACCGGCGACGCTGAGTATCTCGCGGCGCTGACCGCGCATCTGCCCGCGGTTCTCGACTCGCAACAACCGGACATCGTGTTCTACCTCGCGGGCGCCGATCCGTACGAAGGCGATCGGCTCGGCCGGTTGACGCTCACGATCGCCGGGCTCCAGACGCGCGATCGCATCGTGCTCGACCACTGCCGCGCGCGACACATTCCGATCGTGATTACGATGAGCGGAGGCTACGCCACCGACATCGACGCCATCGTCACGATTCATCTCAACACGATCAAAGAGGCTTGTTGATGTCTACGCCCTTCCTTCTTCTCACCGAGGCCGACGTCAAGGCCGTGCTGACCATGGACGACCTCATCGAGACGATGGCGTCCGCAGTGAAGGCTTTTTCACACCGGCGCGTGGAACAGCCCGTGCGCTCGATCATTTCCGTGTCCGGCAACCACGCGTTTCTGGGCACCATGCCCGCGTTCTTTCGCGGCGCGGAAGACGGCGCGCGGCCTGCGCTCGGCGCGAAGCTGGTGACGGTGTTTGGGGCAAACGCCGCGAAGGGGCTGCACACGCACCTCGCGTCGATCGTGCTGCTGGATCCCGACACGGGCGGCCTGATCGCGCTCCTCGACGGCCGCTACATTACTGAAGCGCGGACGGCAGCCGTGTCGGCCGTGTCGTCGCGGCTGCTGGCGCGCAAGACCGCGGGCTCCCTCGCGATCATCGGCACCGGGGTGCAGGCGCGCAGCCATCTCGAAGCGCTCGGACGGGTGCACCGGCTACGGCAGGTCACCGTCTGGAGCCCGAATGAGGAGCGGCGCAACCGATTCGTCGCCGAATCGGGCGCCGCGCCGTGCGCGGTCACTGCGGTCGCGCACGCGGGCGAGGCGGTCGTCGGGGCGGACCTGATCGTGCTCGCGACCTCTTCGCCGGATCCGGTGATCGACAGCGGCTGGGTGAAGCCAGGGGCCCACGTGATGTCGGTCGGCGCCTGCCGGCCGAATCAGCGCGAGATCGATCCGGCGCTCACGGCGCGCGCGCGGCTCTTCGTGGACTCGCGCGAGGCCGCGCTGGTGGAAGCGGGCGACGTGGTCATGGGCATGGCCGAAGGGCGCTTCGGCGCCGAGCACATCATCGCCGAGATCGGCGACGTCGCCAGCGGCGCCGCCGGACGCCGCAGCGAGACGGAAGTGACGATCTTCAAGTCGTTGGGGATGGCGGTCGAAGATGTGACGGCGGCCGATCTCGCGTATCGGCGCGCCGTCGAGCGGGGTATCGGTCAGCAGTTGTCGCTGTAAAGTGTCAGCCGGGACCTGCCTCGGCCCGCGGGCACAGCAGGACTAAAGTCCTGCGCCACGAGTGGCGGGCCTCACCGCCCCGCGGCGACTTCTTTCTCCTGGTCGTCCATCCACTTCTGGTAGTCGGCGGCGCTCTGAACGGTCACGAACCCGCGCATACGGAAGTGGCCGAGACCGCACAGCTGCGAGCACGTAATCTCGTAGTCGCCGATGCGGTTCGGAACGAACCACACGGGAATCTGCATGCCGGGGATCGCGTCCTGCTTCACACGCATCTCGTACAGGCCGAAGCTGTGGATCACGTCCTTGGTCGAGAGGTGTACGAGCACCGGGCGGTCGACCGGCAGATTGAGCTGGTTGATCGTCGTCACGTCGTCTTTCGCATTCGGATCGGTGCGATCGAGCCCGAGCGGGTTGTCGGCGGACACGAGCTTGAGGCTGGTGCGTCCGAACTTGCCGTCGGGGCCCGGATAGTGCACGTTCCAGGCGAACTGCTCGCCTACCACGTGCACAACCGTCGCCGTGTTTTCCGGCGGCAGTTGTTTGACGCGAAGCGCCCACGCGGGAATCGCGTAGCCGATGAGGAGAATCACCTCGACGAGCGCGACGGCGATTTCCGTGCTCTTCGCAATCTTTCCCTTGGCACCAACGTAGCTGGCCTTCGGGTTGGCGCCGCGGCGGAATCGGACGAGCACGAAAAGAAAGAACCCGCCCCACCCGACGAACAGCACGAGCATCAGCCAGTGAACGAGCACGAGCATGTGGTCGATGTCGGCGGCGTGCGTCGACGCTTCGACCGGGAGTCCCAACCAGTTCAGCATCGCGCAGTCCCCTCCTGCGAGTCTCTCCCGAATTCGTACGATCCTGCAGCCGGCGGCGCGCCAGCCGCCAGCCTGGCGCGGCGCATCAAATAGACGAAGAAGGCGGCGAACGCGCTCAGCACGAGGGCGACCAGGCCGAGCATCACGAACACGCCCATGTTGACGGCCCATGCGAGCGGCGAGTCGCTCTGGCCGAAGCACACCGGACACGCGAATGCGGCACGCGGCGCGGCGAGGAGTCCGAGGGTGAGGAGCGTTTTTCTCATAGGCTAGGTCCGTGGTCCGACCAGCGCGCGCGTCTTGCGCTGAAACGCCGCGCCATACGCGATGAGGCCGGCGCCGGCGAGCGCGCACGCCACGCCGGCAGCCAGATACATGATCTCGTGGCCCGACCTGTACATGCCGATCGCCCACGCCGCGCAGAACGCCACGAGCACGACCGACAGTGCAATGAAGAACAGGTGGAACAATCTCAGCGACATCTCAGAACTGCACCCGATCCAGATACGTCAGGAGCGGGAGGAACAGCATCAGGAAAAAGAACGCGAACGTGAGCAGGAGCGTCCCGTAGATCGCCTGCTTCTCGTGGCTCAGATGCATGAAGACACCGCCCACCATCGAGCCCTTCATGGCGGCGATGATGAGCGCGACTGTGATCGCAATCGGCACGGCGAAATGAAAGCGCGAGACCGAAACGGTGATGACCGTGAACAGCATCAGCATCACGAAGACCGTGAGGTAACTACGGACGCTTTTTTGAACGGCGGCGGAATCGGAATGCATGCGCCCTCTACAGGAGGTACAGGACCGGGAACAGGAAGATCCACACCAGGTCGACGAAATGCCAGTACAACCCCGTCGCCTCGATGCGATTGGTGAACTGATCGGAATTCTTCTTCCACAGCTTCGCGCCGGGACCCAGGAAATAGAGCATCACCACCATGCCGCAGATGATGTGCAGCGCGTGGAGGCCCGTCAACGTGAAGTAGAGGGCGAAGAAGTTGTTGTGCCACGGGCCTTCGCCTTTGCCCAGGTGCTCGGAATACTCGACGTACTTGATCCCGAGAAAGATCGCCGACAGCAGGACCGTCAGCGAGAGATACAACCGGTGCTTGCCCCAGTTGTTCATCTTCAACGACGCCCACGCCATCACCATCGTCATCGACGAGCTGATGAGGATGATCGTGTTGATGGTGCCGAGCGGCACGCTCAGCTCGCCGTGCGGCCATTCCTCAGCGCCGACGCGCAGCAGGATGTAGCTCGAGAACAGCGCGCCGAACAGCATCACTTCCGACGCGAGAAACAGCCAGATGCCGAACTTACCGTTGGTCAGCCCGGTGTCGGGCCGTTCTTCGACCGTGTAGGGAATGTTCATCGTCTTCTGCTGAACTCTCCACCGCGGAGGTCACGAAGTACACAGGGGGAATCTGTACGCAACCAGATTGTTCCTCCGTGTCTTCTGTGTCCACCGTGGTACATAGTTTGTGTCCTCATGCTTTTTCCGGCTCGAACGACGGCGTGAAGTCCTTCACGGCGCCCGGCACACTGTACTGGTACGGGCCGCGGTAGACGATCGGCTCGGCCAGGAAGTTGCCATGCCCGGGCGGCGACGGCGCCGACCACTCGAGCGTGGTCGCATCCCACGGATTGTTGCCGACCTTCCGCCCGCCTTTGATGCTCCAGAAGAAGTTGATGATGAACGGAATCTGGAACAGGCCGAGCGACCAGGCCGCCATCCCGATCACGACGTTCCACTTCAAGAGGCCCGCGTTGTGCGCGTACTGCATGCCGCCGTCGTACATCCGCCGGTTCATGCCGCCGAGCCCCTGAATGAACATCGGCATGAAGACGATGTTGATGCAGATGAACGATCCCCAGAAGTGAATCGCGCCCAGCACGTCGTTCAGCCGCCGGCCGGTCGCTTTCGGGAACCAGTAGTAGATCCCGGCGAAGAGCGCGAAAATCGTCCCCGGCGCGACGACGTAGTGGAAGTGGGCGATGACGTAATAGGTATCGTGCAGATGAATGTCTGAGGGCGCGAGGCCCAGCGGCAGCCCCGTGAGCCCGCCGATGCCGAACATCGGCAGGAAGGCCAGCGCGAACAGCATCGGGGTGGTGAAGCGGATCGACGCGCCCCACAACGACAGCAGCATCGCGGTCAGGATGACCACCGACGGGATCGAGATGATCATCGTCGTCGTCTGGAAGAAGGCGCTCATCGTCGTGCCCATGCCGGTCATGAACATGTGGTGCGCCCACACCATGAACGACATGAAGCCGAGGAACACCACCGAGTACACCATCGCCCGGTAGCCCCAGAGCGGCTTGCGGGTGTTGTTCGCAATCACTTCGGCGACGATGCCCATCGCCGGAAGGATGAGGACGTACACCTCGGGATGCGCCAGAAACCAGAACAGGTGCTGCCACAGCACCGGATTGCCGCCGCCGGCGACCGCGAGCGGCTTGCCGCTAATCACCAGACCGGTCGGCAGGAAGAAGCTGGTGCCCGCCAGGCGATCCATCAACTGCAGCACGCTGGCCGCTTCGAGCGGCGGGAACGCGAGCAGGAGGAGGAACGAGGTGACCAGCTGCGCCCACACGAAGAACGGCAGGCGCATGAAGCTGAGGCCCTTCGCCCGCAGCTGCACGATCGTCACGATGAAGTTCACCGAGCCGAGCAGCGACGACGTGATCAGAAAGACCATGCCGAACAGCCACATCGTCTGGCCGTTGGAGATGATCGAGAGCGGCGGATACGACGTCCAGCCGGACTGCGCGGCGCCGCCCGTCGGGAAGAAGCTGGCGAGCATGATGACGCCGCCAATGAAGTACACCCAGTAGCTCACCATGTTGAGCTTGGGGAACGCCATATCGGGCGCGCCGATCTGCAGCGGCATGACGAAGTTGCCGAAGCCGCCGACCGACAGGGGAACGACGCCCAGGAACACCATGATGGTGCCGTGCATCGCGCCAAGCTGGTTGTAGAACTCCGGCAGCATGATGCCGCCTGGCGCTTTGTCCTGCCCAAACCAGTTGCCGATCAACGGAATCGGATGGCCCGGATAGGCCAGCTGAAACCGCATGATCATCATCAGGCTGAAGCCGAAAAGGAGGAACAGGAGGCCGGTGACGGCGTATTGCATCCCGATGACCTTGTGGTCGACCGAGAACACCCATTTCCGGAGGAAGCCGAGATCTTCGTGGTCGGCCTGTGCGTGCGCATGGCCGTGACCGTGCGCGATGGTGTCAAATGTCGCCGCGTCGTCCAACGCCCGACTCCCTTCCCGCGTACGAATAAATACTCAGCGTGTTTGGTGGGATTGTATGCAGAAGGCACAAGCGGCGCAAGCCTCGGGCGCGGCGTAAGATGTCGGCATGGGTCGTCTGCGGCTGAGAATAGGGGCCATTGTGACCGCGGCGACTCTGGCGGCGCCCGCCGCCGCGACCGCAAATCCGGAGTCGATCGCGCTGCGCGAGCGCGCCGCCGTTGAGCTCTACAACCTCGATCGCGATCAGGCCTTGGCAACGTATCGCGAGGCCGTCGAAGCCGATCCGCAGGATGCGGGAGCGTATCGCGGACTCGCCAGCGTGCTGTGGCTCAGCATTACATTCCGGCGCGGGAACATGACGGTCGACGACTATCTCGGAAAGGCGGCGCGGCCGAACACGCGGATGCCGCCTCCACCCGCCGATACCGCCGCGGCGTTTCACGCGGCGATCGAGCGGGCATTGACGTTGTCGCGGGCGCGCGTCGCCGCCAACGATCGCGATGCGGACGCCCAGTATCAATTGGGTGCTGCCGTCGGTCTTCGTGCGTCGTATTCGGCCACCGTGGACGGCAGCGTGCTCGGGGCCTTTCGCGCAGCGCGCGAAGCCTACGACGCACACGAAAAGGTGCTGGAGATCGATCCTCGCCGGAAGGACGCCGGGCTGATCGTCGGCACCTACCGCTACATCGTGTCGGCGCTGGCGCTGCCGCTGCGGTGGATGGCGTACGCGGCTGGCTTCGGCGGCGACCGCGAAAAAGGTCTGCAGCTGATTGAAAGCGCGGCGGCGTATTCGGGCGACAGCCAGGCGGACGCGCGCTTTGCCCTGGTCCTCTTGTACAACCGCGAGAAGCGCTATGACGAAGCGCTGACGCACCTGGCTCGGCTGCGCGAGCAATATCCGCGCAATCGGCTCGTCTGGCTCGAGAGCGGATCGACGTGCCTGCGGGCGGACCGCCCGGCGGACGCCGAACGCTTCCTCGCCGAAGGGATCGCGCGTTGGGCATCGGACCCGCGGCTTCGGATGTTCGGAGAGAACGCACTCTGGCAGTACAAGATCGGGGCCGCGCGCGCGGCGCTTGGACAGAACGCGCAGGCGGAACAATCGCTTCGGGAAGCCGTCTCACTGGAAGGACGTGCGTGGGTCCACGGACGGTCGCACATCGAGCTCGGAAAGCTGGCGATGAAAGCGGGGCGTACAGGCGGAGGCGCGGCAGCATTTTGAGGCGGCGATTCCGCTGTGCACCAGCGACAACGATCAGGTTTGGGCGGACCAGGCGCGCCGGCTCCTGGCTCGCCAGTAAGGCCCGAAAAGGGGCCGTACCCCTTTTCCCGGAATAGTCAGAGAAAAGGGGTACGGCCCCTTTTCGAGCCGGGGATCGCAGCCTATGGCGTCGAGCAGCACGAAGAAGACGTGGATCGCGATCGCGATCGCGACGGCGGTGATCCTGATCGTCTTGGCTCTCGCGTTGATCGGTGGGTCGGCGTACATGATCTCGCGGCACGTGCACGCGCAGTTCGTGTCCAGTGAGCGCGCTGACGAGCAGCTCGCGCAGGCGCGGGCGCGATTCGCGGGTCAGACGCCGCTCATCGAGATCACGGATGGCCGCAATCCGATCGTTCATCGCACGACGGACGGCACTCATGGCGCTCAGATCCAGACGCTGCGCGCCATGATCTACAGTGAGGACTCGCGAAAGCTGGTTACCGTGAATCTGCCGATGTGGCTGCTCCGAATGATGCCGGCCGACAACCGCTTCAGCTTCGTCGACGCCGACTGGAACCTCGACTCGAGCCGGACGCATATCACGCTGGAAGACATCGACCGCCACGGCGCGGGCCTCATCCTCGACGGCCAGTCCCGCGATGGCAACCGGATCCTCATCTGGGCTGAATGAAAAGGTTTTTCGTCGTCCTGTTTTAGCGCCTCCTCGAAAAGACTCCCGTCCCCTTTTTTCTCAATACCTTATTTTTTCGCCATACTTCCGCAATGCAGTAGTGGCACGGCGCTTGATTCTCGGATACACATGATGACAACTTACCGATATCTCGCGTCGGGGCTCCTGGCGATGGGGGTCTGGATTTCGACGCCGGCGTGCGCGTCGAGAGGCTACCCTCAGGACCGGCGTGAGGAACGCCGGATCGAACGGCCGGCGTACGACAACGGATTTCGCGATGGCATCCGGGCGGGCAGCGACGATGCCCGCCATTACGAGCGCTTCGATCCGATTGGCGCCCGGCGGTACCGCGAAGGCGATCACGACTACGATCGCCGCGACGGCTCGCGCGACGACTACCGACGCGAGTACCGCTCCGGCTTTCAGCAGGGATACGAGAAGGGCTACCGGGAGTACCGACGGTGACGGGATTCGGGATTTGAGATTCGGGATTCGCGTTGAACGGGGAAGTGGGTTCGGAATTCAGGCGTCGAATCCCAAATCCCGAATCCCGATTCCCGTTCGCGATCTATAACTGCTGGTAGCGGTACGGGGAATCGAACCCCGGTCCCGTGGCTGAGAACCACGTGTCCTGACCCCTAGACGATACCGCCACTCGTCGATAAGAACCTCCAATACTAGCAAACTTGTAGAATGGAGTCCATGTTCCGATGGCTCTTCGCACTCATCGTGATTCTCGCACTCGGCGCCGTCGGCGCTTACACTATCGCAGGCCGCGGCGCGCCGCCGAGCCTGACGATCACCAAGCCGGACCGTTTCGTCGGCCAGGCTGGCACCATTGACGTCGCCGCGCTGGCGCCGAACGCGCGCTTCGCCACGCTGACGATCGCCGTCGAACAAAACGGCCGCCGCTATCCGCTCTTCGCGCTCGACCCAGCCTCCCCCGCCGGCGCTACCACCACCACCGGCGCCACCGTCACACAGATCGACCGCAATCAGATCCGCATCACGCGGCCGCTCGGCAAACAGAGCGTCCCCGAGCTGCAGTCGGGCGCCGCGCGCGTGGTCGTCACCGCGACGCGCCCCTCGTTTTTGAATCTGCGCACGCTGTCGTCGACGGCGGCCAAGGATTTCCAAGTTCGCCTCGAGGCGCCGCGCATCGCCGTCGTCTCGACCCACCACTACGTGAACCATGGCGGATCGGAGATGGTCGTCTATCGCGCGACGCCGCCCGATGTGGCGTCCGGCGTGCGAGTCGGCGACATCGAATATCCCGGCTTCCCGCTCGGGGGAAGCGATCCAGCCCTCAAAGTGGCCTTTTTCGCGCTTCTCTACGATCAGGATCTCAACACGCCGATCAACGCGTTCGCACGCGACGAAGCGGGCAACCAGGCGAAGGTGAGCTTCGTCGACAACGTGTTCGAGAAACCGCAGCGCAAGAGCCGCATCGAGCTCGACGACAAGTTCATCAATCGCGTCGTGCCCGAGATCATCGAGCATTCGCCCGAGATGAACATGACGACGCCGGCCAACGCCGACGAGATGATCGCCGGCTTTCTGCGCTTGAACGGCGAGCTGCGCCGCAAAAACGCCGGCGAGATTGCGGCGTTCGCGACGAAGACGGCGCCGGCACGTCTGTGGGACGGCCCATTCGTCCAGCTCGGAAACTCACAGGTGGAGGCGTACTTTGCCGATCACCGCACGTATTTCTACAAGGGCAAGGAGGTCGATCACCAGGTGCATCTCGGGTTCGACCTCGCGGTGACGAGCAACGTGCCAGTCGTCGCCGCCAATGCCGGCACGGTGTTGAATGCGCGCTGGCTCGGCATCTACGGCAACTGCATCGTCATCGATCACGGTATGGGTGTGCAGTCGCTCTACGGCCACTTGTCGTCGTTCGACGTGAAGGTCGGCGACAAGGTGGCCAAGGGCCAGACCATCGGCCGCAGCGGCATGACCGGGCTGGCCGGCGGCGACCACCTGCATTTCACGATGCTGGTCGGCGGCCACATGGTGAATCCGGTCGAGTGGTGGGACCCGCACTGGATTGCGGATCGCGTGGATCGCAAGCTGAAAGAGGCGTCTGGCTCAGCCGAGAACCGCTAGACGCGCATAAGGTAAGATAGATAATTGTTCTGTCCCCATCATTCTACTAGGCAGGAGTGTTCAATGCGTTTACGAAGCGTGTGGGTCGGCGCCTTCGGGTTGGCGCTCGCGATGTCTGTCATCGCCTGTGGGGGAAAACAGGAAACTTCGAGCACGTCGGCAGAGCCGTCCGCGCCGGGGGCGACACCTGCCGGTCAGAAAGTCGATACAGCCACAGCCGGTGACGTGAAAGGCGTGGTGTCACTCGAGGGCACCGCACCGAGAAATGAGCCGATCAAGATGAACGCCGATCCGGTCTGCATGAAAGAAAACAAGGATCCGCAGTCCCAGGAGACGTACGAGGTAGCGGACGGCAAGATCGCCAATGTCTTCATTTACGTCAAGGACGGCCTCGGCAACTACGTCTACGACACGCCGACCGAGACGGTCACGATCGATCAGAAGAACTGCCGCTACCATCCGCACGTCTTCGGGATCCGCGTCGGCCAGCCGCTGCAGATCGTCAACAGCGATCCGACGCTGCACAACATCCACGCGATGCCCAAGGACAACGCAGAGTTCAACAACGGCCAGCCGATCCAGGGCATGAAAATGAGCCACACCTTCACCAAGGCCGAAGTGATGGTGCCGTTCAAGTGCGACGTGCACGGCTGGATGAACGCGTATGTCGGCGTGATGGACAACCCGTACTACGCGGTGACGGCGAAGGACGGATCGTTCGAGCTGAAGTCGCTGCCGCCCGGCACGTACACGATCGCCGCGTGGCACGAGAAGCTGGGCACGCAGGAGATGAAAGTCACCATCGGCCCGAAGGAAAGCAAGGACGTGAACTTCACGTTCAAGGCCGCCGGCGCGACGGCCACGAACAACAACTGACGCTCGGGCACGACAGGCGGGACGGGCGGGACCGGCAGGAACGGCAGGAGGATTCCTCCTTGCTCCATCCAGCCCCTCCCGTCCATCCAGCCCTCCTGCCCTTTTTGGCTCCACCTGCCCAGCAAGATGCTCCATCGTTTCGCGAAGTTCGTCGCCGGCTGCACTGTCCTCCTTCTGCTGGCCGGCAGTCTCGTCACCAGCACAGGCTCGGGTCTTTCCGTTCCTGACTGGCCGAGCACGTACGGCTGGAACATGTTCACGTTCCCGCCCTCGAAGTGGGTCGGCGGCATCCTCTACGAGCACGGCCACCGGCTGATCGCGAGCAGCGTCGGTTTCCTCACGATCATCCTGGCCGCCTGGCTCTGGGCGGCGGAGCCTCGGCGCTGGATGAAATGGCTCGGCGTCGCCGCTCTGGGCGCCGTCATCGCGCAAGGCGTGCTCGGCGGCCTCACGGTCCTCTTCTTCCTGCCCGCCGCCATTTCGACGGCCCACGCGGGGCTCGCCGAAATCTTCTTCTGCATCACGATCGCGATCGCGCTGTTCACCTCGCCACAGTGGATCACCGGTTACGGCGACGCGGACGCGCCTGTCGACGATGCGATGCTGCGTCGTGTGGCGACGGCGACCACGGTGCTGATCTATACGCAGATTCTCATCGGCGCGGTGATGCGTCACACCGGCGCAGGTCTGGCGATTCCGGATTTTCCGCTGATGTTCGGGCACCTGGTGCCGCCATTCTGGGACGCGAAGATCGCGATTCACTTCGCGCACCGCGTGGGCGCGCTGACGGTGTCGCTCGCGATTGCGGCCACCGCCGCGCACATCTGGTATCACCATCCCGCGCGCCGCGAGCTCACGCGGCCGGCGGCGCTCATCGTCGGGCTCGTGCTCGTGCAGGTGACGCTTGGCGCGCTCACGGTCCTCACGCGCCGCGACGTCTGGATCAACAGCTTTCACGTCGTCTGCGGCGCGCTCGTGCTGACGACGTCGCTGGTGATCACGCTGCGCAGCTGGCGCGTGAAGTTTGGGGCGGCCGTCGCGACGACGGTAGGGGCCGACCGGCGTGTCGGTTCGGCCGGATACGCAGCTCCGCCCTCGCGGTCGAAGCCATCCGGGGCCCACGCATGAAAGAGGCACGCGCCGACGTGGCAGTGTCACCCCTCGCGGTGGCCGCACGTTCGTCATCCTTCGCCGATTTTCTTTCCCTCACCAAGCCGCGGCTGAACATGCTGGTCGTTGCGACGAGCGCGGCCGGCTATTACCTCGGCGCGCTGGCGCGGCCCGATCTGATCGCGATGGCGGAAACAGTGGTCGGCACCGCGATGGTCGCCGGCGGCGCCGCGGCGCTGAACCAGGTGTACGAGCGCGACACCGACGCGCTGATGCGCCGCACGCGACTGCGCCCGCTGCCCGACGGCCGCCTGTCGACCGGCGAAGCGACGCTGTTTGGCCTCGCCCTGGCTGGCGCGGGCCTGGCGGTCCTCGCCGCGTGTGCCAACGTGCTCGCGGCCGTCCTGGCGCTGGCGACGCTCCTCACGTACATGCTGTGGTACACGCCAATGAAGCGCCGGTCGCCCGCCGCGACGCTGATCGGCGCGATTCCCGGCGCGCTGCCGCCGCTGATCGGCTGGGCAGCGGCGCACGGCAGCTTGTCGGTCGGCGGGCTTGCGCTTTTCGCCATCGTGTTTCTCTGGCAGATCCCGCACTTCATGGCAATCGCGTGGCTGTACCGCGAAGATTACGGGCGGGCCGGCTTCCCCATGCTGGCGGTGATCGATCCGGACGGCGGACGCGCCGGCTTGCAGGCGGTGATTTACGCGGTGCTGCTCGTGCCGGCCAGCATCATCCCGACGCTCGTCGGCGTCAGCGGCCTGCCCTATCTGATCTTCGCGGCGCTGTCCGGCTTCGCGCTGGTGGGGTTGTCGATTCGATTCGCCGCGACGCGCAGCGAGGCGTCGGCGCGCGCGCTCTTTCTCGGCTCGATCACGTACCTGCCGTTGTTGTGGACGGCGATGATTCTCGCCAAGCGATGACGGTCCATGATCTTCCGGCGGTCAACGCGAGCCTCAACGCGCTCTCGGGAATCCTGCTGCTCATCGGCTATGCCTTGATGCGCGCACGGCGCATCCCGCAGCATCGGACGGTGATGATCGCCGCCTTCATCACCTCGTCACTCTTCCTCGTCTGCTACCTCGTCTACCATGCGCAGGTCGGATCCGTGCCCTTCCCACGGCACGGCTTCGTTCGACCACTCTACTTCACCATTCTGATTTCGCACGTGACGCTCGCCGCCACGGTGCCGCCGCTCGCCATCATCACACTGATGCGCGGCCTGCGGGCGCGGTACGACCCGCATCGTCGCATCGCGCGATGGACGTGGCCCATCTGGATGTACGTCTCCGTGACCGGCGTGCTCGTCTACGTGCTGTTGTACCAGCCGACGTGGCTGATCTAAGTCATAGGGGCCGACCTGCGTGTCGGCCCAGGACAGACACATAGGTCCGTCCCTGCGCGATCGAAGCGATCACCGGCTCAGTACAGAAGATAACGCGCGCGCGTCTGGCGCCATTGTTCTTCGCCGGCGCTCCACGATGCGGCGATCGACGCAGGATCGTGGCCTTCGCGCACGCTCGACAGCATCACGCGTGATCCGAACAGCAGCGCAGCGTCTTCGAGCCTGAACTGTGCGCCATACAACTTCGCGAGCGCGGAGGCGATCTCGAGGCCGACGCGAACCGGCCGCAGGCGATCGCGATCCGTCACGACCATGAACACGCCACGGCACACGTCACCACCGAGCTTCGCGCCTGAGGCCGGGGTGAACGTCACCGGATAGAAGCGGATGCCGGGCAGCCCGCGCGCGTTGAGCGCCGCCGCCAGCGTGACGCCGTCGATCCACGGCGCACCGACTTGTTCGAACGGCGTGTCGGTGCCACGCCCGACGGAGATGTTCGTGCCTTCGATGGCGCCAATCCCCGGATAGAGCGTGGCCGCCACCAGGTTGCGCATATTCGGTGACGGATTCATCCAGGGCACGCTCGTCGCATCGAACCAATCGCCGCGGTGCCAGTTCGTCATGGGGACGACGGTGAGATCGGCGCCGATCTGTTTTTCGTCGTTGAACAACCGCGCCAGCTCGCCGAGCGTCATTCCGTGGCGAATCGGCATCGGCACGTAGCCGTTGAAGCCAACCGCCGACGCGTCCTGCACCGGCCCTTCGACGTCGAAGCCGTCCACAGGATTCGGCCGATCGAGCACGACCACCGCCACCTTGTGCCGCGCGGCCTCCTCCATGACGTACCCCATCGTCGCGGGAAATGTGTAGAAGCGCGCGCCCACGTCCTGCAGATCGACCACGAGCGTGTCGATGCGAGCCAGCATCGCTTCGGTCGGACGCCGGGTCTCGCCATACAGCGAATAAATCGGCAGGCCGGTCTTCTCGTCATGCGACGAGTCGAACCTGTCGTCGACCTCGCCACGAATGCCATGCTCAGGACTGAACAGTGCCACGAGCGTGACGCCCTTGGCGCCGGCCAGAAGATCAATCGTGCTCGTGCCGTCGCGCGATCGCCCCGTCTGGTTCGTCAGCAGGCCGACACGCTTGCCGCGCAGCGGCGCGAACTGCCTGGCCGCGAGCACGTCGATGCCGGTCAGAACAGGTTTGCGTAGCGCGACGGCCTCAGCCGAGCGTGACGCCTGAGTGTCGGTAACGCTCGGCTGAAGCCTTCGCGCTACGTCTGCGCCTCGCGCGATGTCGTCCGGCGTGAGCAGCGCGGACGCCGCCACGGTCGCGACGCGGCCGCGCAGGGGCGTCACGTCGCCCTTCCCGTCGGGGTGCACGCGATTGGACAGGAACACGACGTAGCTCTTGCTCGCCGGATCGAGCCACAGCGAGGTGCCGGTGAACCCCGTGTGTCCATACGAGCCGAGCGGGAACAGCTCGCCGCGGTTTGCTGAGTACATTGAATCGATGTCCCAACCAAGACCGCGCACATCGGCCATTCCGGGCGGTGTCGCGGGAGCGGTCATCTTCGCCACGCTCGCAGCGGACAGAATGCGCACGCCTCCCAGCGTGCCGTCGTTGAGCAGCATGCGGCAGAATCGCGACAGATCGGCGGCCGTGCCGAACAGGCCTGCGTGGCCGGCGACGCCGCCCATCCGCCGCGACGTCGGATCGTGGACGATGCCGCGCAGGAACGGGGCCTCCGGCCGCGTGCACGGCCACGCCAACGGATCGCAGCGTTCAGTGGGCGCGATGCGCGCGCGCAGCGACGCGGGCGGCAGAAACATCGTGTCCGTCATGCCGAGCGGTCCGAACACGTGCGCCGCGGCATAGCGATCGAGCCGCTCGCCGCTCACACGCTCGACGATGTCGCCGAGGAGAAAGAAATTGATGTCGCTGTAGACGAATCGTTCGCCAGGCGCCGCCATCGGCACTTCTTCCGACGCGCGTCGAATCGCTTCCGCCGCGCCGCTGAACTCCGCGTCGAGCTCGAGATCGGGGCGCAGGCCCGACGTGTGCGTCATGAGGTGACGGATGGTGATCGCGCGCTTGCCGTACTTCCCGAACTCAGGAATGAACGTCGCCACCGGATCGCTGAGCCGGATGCGTCCTTCCTCGATCAATTGCATCATGCTGGTCGTCGTCGCCACGACCTTGGTGAGCGAGGCGAGATCGAAAATCGTGTCTTCGGTCATCGGCTCGCGCGACGGCTGGACGGCGCGATCGCCGAACGCCTGGTGATAGACCACCTCGTCGCCGCGTCCAATCAAGACGACCGCGCCCGGCAGTTCGCGGCGGGCAATCGCCGCCTGCACGAGGCCCGCGATCGGCGCGAACGCCCCCGGCGTGGGCGACTGCCTCAGAACGAGCGGCGTGTCCCGCACCGTCGCAGGCGCCGCGAGCGCAGCGCCCGGAGCACCCGCGCACAGCAGTACGCCGACGAGCCGTTGTACGAGCCGCGCGCGACGGGGCGAAAACGTCAGGCTCACGAGGATTCAATATATACTGAGCGAGAATAGGTCTTTTACGCGCATTCGGGGGGATTTCAGCATGCGTCACCGAGTTTACGTGAGCCGCCTTGTGCTTGCTGTGTCGTTCATCGCCGCCATGTCCGGAGTGGCCGCGGCCCAGACCGGGCGCGTCGGCGGCATCGTCAAGGACGAAAGCGGTCAGCCGATCAAGGGCGCCACGATCACGGCTGAGAATCCAAACGCGTCGCCGAGCAGCTTTACGGCGACCACCGACGACAAAGGGCGCTTCTCCGTCATCGGGCTGCGCGGGGGGATGTGGACGTTTTCCGCGCAGGCTCCCGGCTACGCGCCGGAGTCGGGCAAGCTGAACGTTGGCACGATCGGCACGCCGAATCCGCCGCTCACCTTCACGCTCAAGAAGGGCGGTCCGCCTGTAGGCGGTGCGGGCGGCATCGCCGGTAAGGATCTGCAGGCCGAGCTGGCAGCCGCCGACGCCGACTACAACGGCGGCAAGTACGACGATGCGATCACGAAGTACCGCGCGATCATGACGAAGGCGCCGGCGCTCAGCGTGATCAACCTGCAGATTGCCGCGGCTTACCGCAACAAGAAGGAATACGACAACGCGATCACCGCGTACAACGATCTGCTGAAGGCCGATCCGAACAACGAGAAGGCGATCGTCGGGGTCGGCATGACCAACCTCGAGAAGGGCGACCTCAAAGCGGCCGAAGAAACACTCGGCAAGGCGGCCGCCAGTCCGACCGCGAGCCGCGAGGTCTTCTACAACCTCGGCGAAGTGAAGTTCGCCCAGGGGCAGGCCGACGAAGCGGCGACGTGGTACCAGAAGGCGGCGGACGCCGACAAAACCTGGGGCAAGCCGCTCTTCAAGCTGGGCCTCGTCGCGCTGAACAAGGGCGACAAGGACACGACAGTCAAGATGATGGAGAAAGTGATCGAGGTCGATCCGACGTCGCCCGACGCGGCGCAGGCAAAAGCGATCATCGAACAGCTCAAGAAGTGAGGGTGTGTCCCGTCCCTTCCGTTACACCTTCATTCTCGTTCTCGTCGCGATCGGCACGGCGCTGGCCGCGGTCGGCGGCTGGCGCTACGCGCGCGCCTCGGCGCCGGTCAGCGGCCCGATCGTGCTCATCTCGATCGACACACTAAGAGCCGACCACCTTCCCGTTTACGGTTACGCGCACGTCCGCACGCCGGCGATCGACGCGCTGGCGGCGGACGGCGTCGTCTTCGATCACGCGTACTCGCACGCGCCGCAGACGCTGCCGGCGCACGCGGCGATTCTCTCCGGGCGGCTGCCGTTCGAGACCGGCGTGCGCGACAACGTCGGCTTCGTCGTGAAGCCGGGCGAACGGCTGCTGCCGCAGATGCTGCGCGACCGCGGCTTCACCACCGGCGGCGTCGTCTCGGCCTACGTCCTGCGGAAAGAGACCGGGATCAGTCAGGGGTTCGATTTCTTCGACGGCGAGATGCCGTCCAGCTCCCCGGAGCTGACCATCGGCCAGGTGCAGCGCGAGGGATCGGCATCCGAAGCGATTGCCGAACACTGGCTCGACGCGCAGCGGTCGTCGCGCGTCTTTCTGTTTCTCCATCTCTACGAGCCGCACAAGCCGTATACGCCGCCGGCGCGCTTCTCTGAATTCGCGCCGTACGACGGCGAGATCGCGTACGCAGACGAGATCGTCGGCCGTCTCGTGCACTATCTGAAAGCGCACCAGCTGTACGACCGATCGACGATCGTGCTGCTCTCCGATCACGGCGAAGGGCTCGGCGATCATGGTGAACAGGAACATGGCCTCTTCGTGTACGACGAAGCGATTCACGTGCCGCTCATCATCAAGCAGGCCGAGAACCTCGGAGCGGGGCGCCGCGTCGCCGATGTCGTCCAGCACATCGACCTGGTGCCGACGATTCTTGATTATGTGAAAGCGCCGATTCCGGGCAACCTGCGGGGCCGATCGCTCAAGCCGCTGCTCGAAGGCACCGGCCACCTGCCCGAGCAGTCGGTCTACTCCGAGGCGCTCTATGCCCGGTATCACTTCGGCTGGAGCGAGCTGACGGCACTCACCGACGGCCGCTACCGTTACATCAAGGCGCCGCAGGCGGAGCTGTACGATCTCACACACGATCCCCACGAGCGCGACAACCTCGCGGCTACGCGCGCTGCGTCGGCGACGGCGATGCGCGGTGCGCTCGATCGGCTGATGGCCGGAACGACGATCCCCGCGCCCGCCGCCATCTCGGCCGACGCGCGCGAACGGCTGCAGGCGCTCGGCTACGTGGGCGCACGAAGCGACGTACCGACCGAGCCGGGCGAGACGCTGCCCGATCCGAAGGACAAGCGCGAGATCCTCGAGCGCTATCGCGAAGCGATCGACCTCGCCGGCGATCATCAGTGGGCGCCGGCGATCGCCAAGCTGCAGCAGATTCTGAAAGATGATCCGGAAATGGCAGACGTCTGGAGCCAGCTGGCGACGTTTGCGATCCGCACCGACCGGTTCGATCTCGCTCTCGACGCGTATCGGCATTTCATCGAGTTGGCGCCGGCCGATCCGAACGGGTACATCGGCGCCGGCACGACGTACCTGCGCCTGCGGAAGCTCGACGACGCGCGCGCGCACGCGGAACTGGCCGCGCAGGTCGCGGATCCGCGCGACACGCGGTCCCGGGCGTCCGCGCACGAGCTGCTGGCCAAGATCGCGCTCGCGCGCCACGACGCCGATCAGGCGCGCGCCGAAGCGGATCTCGTACGACAGATTGATCCGCGCCTGCCCATGCCCGCGTACGTCGACGGCCGGCTGCTGTACGATCAGGGCCAGTACCGAGGAAGCGCTGCCGCTCTTTCAGCAGGCGGTCGCCGACCTCGCGCGATCAGGCGCGCTGCAGATGACGGAGCTGCACTTCTACACGGCGGACGCGCTCGGACGTCTGGAGCGCTACCCGGAGGCGGAGAAGGAGTTCCTCGAAGAGCTGCGGTACTTCCCGCAGAACACGCGCGCCCGGGCCGGCCTCGCGATGCTCTATCAGGCGACCGACCGCGCCGACCAGGCCGACACCGCGATCGCGGACCTGCTCCGCACCACGCCGACGCCGGACGCGTACGCGCTCGCCGCACGGCTCTACACCATGTTCGGAAACCCCCAACAGGCCAATGCCGTCCGCGCGGAAGCGCGCCGCGCGTTCACCGAGCCAGCGCGGGCCGGCGGACGCCCCGCGCGACGCTGAGCTCGTCAAGCGTCGACGCCGCCGCGCCCTCATGGCGGGTGGATTGCTGCTCGCCATCGGCGTCATCGGCGGCGGCGTGTGGCTTGCGCGCGGTCGCCCGGCGCAAGCCGACCTGCGCGCCGAACCGGGGCAGAATGTCCTGCTGATCACGATCGATACGCTGCGCGCCGACGCGATGAGCAGCTACGGCGGTCCGGCGGCGACGCCAGCGCTCGATCGGCTGGCCGCCGGCGGCGTCCGCTTCACGTTTGCGCACGCGCATGCGGTCCTGACGCTCCCTTCGCACACGAGCATCTTCACCGGCCGGTATCCGTATCAGCACGGCGTGCGCGAAAACAGCGGCTATCGCCTCGCGCCCGGCGCGCAGACGATCGCGACGCTGCTGAAAGGCGCCGGCTATGCGACCGGCGCGTTCGTCGGCGCATTCCCGGTCCATTCGCGCTTCGGTCTCAATCAAGGCTTCGACACCTACGACGATCGCTTCGGCGAGACGCGCGCGCCAACGGAGTTCGTGATGCCGGAACGCCCCGCCAGCGTGGTCGTGCCGCTCGCGCGCGACTGGATCGCGAAGCACCGCGGCGGCCGGTGGTTTGTATGGGTCCACGTCTTCGATCCGCACGCGCCCTACCAGCCGCCGCCGCCCTTCGATCAGCAGTACGCCGGCCGCCCGTATTACGGCGAGGTGGCGGCGACCGACGCCGCGCTCGCGCCGCTGCTCGACGATGTGCGGACGGCGGAACGGCCGACGTTGGTGGTGATCACCGGCGACCATGGCGAAGCGCTCGGCGATCATGGGGAGGCGTCGCACGGGCTCTTTGCGTACGAATCGACGCTGCGCGTGCCACTGATCATTGCGGAGATGGGACCGGCAACAGACGGACGCCGCGCTGCCGGCCCTGGTGCCGGCAGCGGACGGCTTCTGCCGGACGTTCGGGGCGGTGAGGTCTCGGATGTCCCGGTGCGACACGTGGACATCCTGCCGACGATCCTCGACGCCGTCGGCCAGCCGACGCCTTCGGGCCTGGCCGGACGCACGCTGCTGCCGGCTGCCGAGCGCCGCGCCGGCGCGCCGCCCCGCACGTCGTACTTCGAAGCGATGGCCGGCATGCTCAATCGCGGGTGGGCCCCGCTGACCGGCGTGGTGGCGGATCGCGACAAGTTCATCGACCTGCCAATTCCCGAGCTGTACGATCTGCGGCGCGATCCCTCCGAGCAGACGAACCTCGACGGCAAATCACCCGAGCGCGAACGCGTGCTGCAGGCCGACCTCCGCGGGTTCGGGGCCGCGCTGCCCGGCGAGCGCGCGCACGAGGATCCAGACGCGCTCGCGCAACTGCGCGCGCTGGGGTACGTCTCGAGCAGCGCGCCCGCGAAGACACACTACACGGAAGCCGACGATCCGAAGCGCCTCGTGGATATCGCGGAGGCCATCCATCGCGGCGTCGATCTGTACAGCGCGCACCGCTTCGAGGAAGCCGTGCAGGTGTACCGGCAGGTGTTGGCGCGGCGGCCCGACATGGCGCTCGCGTACAAACATCTCGCCTTCGTCGAATGGGAGCGCGGCAATATCGGCGGCGCGCTCGCCGTCCTGCAGCAGGCAATCCGCAACGGCGTCACGTCGCCGTCGATCGTGACGCAGCTTGGCAGCTATCTGACGGAGAGCGGCCGGCCCGACCAGGCTGCCCGCTTGCTGGCGCCGCTCGCTCAGGATCCTGAGGTGGATGCCGACACTCTGAATGCGCTCGGCATCGCGTACGCGCAGTCGGGTCACGCACCGGAGGCGGCGCGTGTGTTCGAGCGTGTGCTTGCCCAGACGCCCGACAGCGGCATTCCGCTCGCCAATCTCGGCGTCCTGGCGCTTCAGCGCGGCGATCTGCCGACGGCGCGCCGCGAATTCGATCACGCCATCCAGGTCGATCCGCACTCCTCGCAGGCGTTCGGCGGCCTCGGCGTCGTCCTGCTGCGTTCCGGCGATCGGGCGGGCGCCATCGACGCGTGGAAGCAGGCCTTTCAGCTCGATGCCACGAACTTCGACGCGCTGTACAACATCGGGACGACGCTGGCGCGGGACGGGCAGCGCGACGCCGCGCGCCCGTACCTCGAGCAGTTCGTCCGCACCGCGCCGCAGGCGTTTTACGCAAAGGACATCCACGACATTTCCGAGCTCTTACAGCATCAGCGATGAGACAGGCCGCCCGATTCGTTCTCGTCGTCGTCGCGCTCGCGCTGGCACTCTTCCTCCGCGCGCAGCCGGCGCCGCCGAATGTCGTCTTCATCACGATCGACACGGTGCGCGCCGATCATCTCGGCGCCTACGGCTACGCGAAAGGGTCGACGCCGGCACTCGACCGTCTCGCGCGCGACGGCGTGCGCTTCGCCGACGCGACCTCACAGGCGCCGCTCACCGGACCAGCGCACGCCGCACTGCTCACAGGCAGCTATCCGGCGCGCTTCGGCGTCCGCGACAACGCGACGACCCCGCTGCCGCCCGCCGCGCCGACGATGGCCGAGGCGTTCAAGGCGGGAGGGTATCGCACCGGCGCCTTCATCGGCGCGTTCATCGTCGACGCGCAGTACGGATTCGGCCAGGGCTTCGACGACTTCGACGCGCATTTTGCGCGCTTCGCCAACGCGGACAAGATCGACGCGCGGCGCCCGGGCGGCGAGGTCACCGACGCCGCGCTGCAGTGGATCGCCGCGACGCCGCGGGGCCGTCCGTTTTTCGCGTGGGTGCATTTGTACGACGCGCACAGCCCGTACAAGGTACCGGCGGCGTACCGCAACACATTCGCCTCGGCGCCCTACGACGCCGCCATCTCGTATGTGGATGCGTGCGTCGGGCGCATTGTCGCAGCGCTCGAGCAGAACGGCCAACTCGATCGGACGATCTTCGCCGTCGTCGCCGATCACGGTGAGAGCCTGGGCGAGCACGGCGAGAAAGAGCACGGGCTGTTTCTCTACGACGCGGTGCTGCACGTGCCGTGGATCATCCGGCTGCCGGGGCGGCAGCATGCCGGAACCGTCGTCGCCACGCAGGTGCGATCGATCGACGTCCTGCCGACGCTGGCGGAGCTGGCCGGCGTACGGCTCACTGCGCACACCGATGGCGAGAGCGTCGTCTCGAGCATCGACGGACGTGCCAGGCGTGAGACGCCACCGTCTTATGCCGAGACGTATTATCCGAAACTGCATTTCGGTCTCAGCGAGCTGGCGGCGGTGCGCGTGGGCGACTGGAAGTACATCGATGCCCCTCGGCCGGAGCTATATCAGGTGAGCCGCGATCGCGCCGAGGCGACGAACGTGATCGGTGGGCGCGGAACACTCGCGGCGGGACTCGCCAGCGAGGCGCAGAAGATCGAAGCGTCGTTTGGATCGGCCGCGCGTGTGCAGCCGCCGCAGCCGGACGCCGAGACGCTGGCGCGTCTGAAGAGTCTTGGATACGCAGGGGTGGTGACGGCGCCGGCGACGGGTGGACGCGGGATCGATCCGAAGGACGCCGTGGCGGGCATCGAACGCTTTCGCGCCGGCCTGAGCGCCGCCACTCGCGCGCTCGCCGGCGGCGATGCCGCAGCGGCGCTCCCGATCCTCGAACGCCTGCTGCCATCGAACGAGCGCTCGTACCGATCTGCACCTCGCGCTTGGCGATGCCTATCTCGGAACCAAAAAATATCAACGCGCAGAGGACGAGTACGCGGCGGCCGGGCTGTTGAATCCCACCGCGGCGGCGCCGCTGGTGGCGGCGGCGCGCAGCCGTCTGGAGCAGGGCGATGTGGCAGGCGCGCGTCAGAAGGCGGCAGAGGCCGAGCGCCTCGAACCGGGCAGCGGAGAGACGGCATTCATGCGCGGTCTGATTGAGGAGCAGCAAGGCCAGACCGCCGACGCGCTCGAACAGTATGAATCCGCGCTCCGCGCGAACAGCTCCGACACGGCCGCGCGCGCGCGCGTGGCCGCCGCGGCTCTGCAACTCGGGCGGCTCGACACGGCGCGGGAACAGTTCACAATCCTGCTGCGTGTGGGGTATCGCCCCTCCCGCATGCACTTCGGCCTCGGGCAGGTCGCGCGGGCGGAGGGCGACGCGAAGCGCGCCGCCGCGGAATATCGCGAGTCGCTGCGGCTCGAACCGACGTTCGGGCCGGCAAAGGCGGCGTTGGCGGAGGTCGCGCGGCAGCGGTAGTGCGTGCCAGGCGTTGAAGGTCCTCCCCCCGGCGTCTTCTTGACAGCGCCGGCGTAAGACGATATCTTACACGTGATGAAGACGACGGTTTCTTCCAAGGGACAGATTGTGTTGCCGGCTGAGCTCCGCCAGCAGGACGGCATCGAGGCGGGACAGGAATTCGACGTCGAGCGGCTGGATCGCGGCGAGTACCGGCTCGCGCGTCGTGCTGCCCGGCCGAACGACGGCGTCGTCGAGTGGCTGCTTGCGTGCCCGGAAAAAGGGTTCTTTGTCCCCATTGAATCCGAGTCCACCGACGATCTGTGACGTACCTGGTCGACGCGAATGTTCTGAGCGAGCCGACGAAGCCGGCGCCGCATCCAAAGGTGATCGAGTGGCTCCAGCGCCACGAACAGGAAATCGCGGTCGACGCGATCATCCTCGGCGAGATTCGATTCGGTATCCTTCTTCTTCCAAAGAGCAGGCGCCGAGCCAGGCTCGAACAATGGTTCGACTCGGGCGTGCAGCGCATCCAGTGTCTGCCGTGGGAAGCTGAAACCGGATTGCGGTGGGCGGCGCTTCTCGCCCATCTCCGCGCGACTGGCCGTGCGATGCCGATCAAGGACAGCTTGATCGCGGCGTCCGCCCTCGTCCATGGATTGGTGATGGCGACCCGCAACGGCGCGGATTTCAAGAAGGCGGGTGTGAGGATCGTCGACCCGTTCGTGGACACATAACGCCGGAGGAGGCCCGATGTTCTCAACGCTCCTCGTCGCCGCGCTCACGGTCGCGCCAGCGCAAGCCGGGGCGACGGAGTCCGATGCGCGCCAGATTTCCCTCTCCGCACCGCAGACAATCACGCAGATTGATATCGGCAAGATGAAGGGCGAGCCGTGGCGGCTCGCGTGGTCGCCCGACGGATCGCAGCTCTACGTCGAAACGGTCGATCGTGACCGCGGTGGAAACGTGAAGGCTACCCACGGCGCGCTGATCACGGTCGCGAGCAAGTCGATGAAGAACTCGGACCAGACGCCCGAGTGGGTCAGCAAGTACTGGCTCTGGAAATCGGGACAAGCATCACCGGCGGCCCCCGCGTTCAAGATCGCGGTGGCGCAACGGCAGGAGATCGTCCGTTCGACGGCCGCGCCGACGGGCGGCGCGCTCGCCAAGGGCGGCACCGCCGACCCGGGAGCGGGCTCGACGATGGGTGACGCGAATTCAGCCGCCAACACGGCACAACAGAAAACGACCTTCGAGCTCAAAGTGAAGAACGAGCTGATCGGCGAGTGGATTAACGAAGCGGTGGTGCCCGGCGAGAATTTCACGTGGGCCCCCGCGCCGAGCCGCCTGATCGCGTACGCGAAAAAGGGGGGCGGGCCGCTGATGCTCCTCGATGACCAGGCGCACAAGCAGGCGCTGTCGGGCGCGAAGGACGCGGTGCTGCCCGCGTGGTCGGACAGCGGCACGCAGCTCGCGTGGCTCGAGAGAACGGACAAGAAGCATTACGACGTGATGGTGGCGGCGATCGGACGCCAGTAAAACGCGCCACCACGGAGGACACAGAGGACACGGTGGCCAAGCCGTACCGAACACGATTTTTCCCCAGTGTCCTCCGTGACCTCAGTGGTGGAGACTTTCAGGAAGGCGCGGTGAATCCAGCACAAGAGGTGCGATGAAAACGCTCGTCCTCGCGGCGCTCCTCGCGGTTGGTCTCGCGGCCCAGCAGACGCAGCCGCCGGTCTTCCGCTCCAGCGCCGACATCGTCGAAGTCGACGCCGTGGTGCGCGACAAGAATGGCCGGTTCGTCGAAGACCTGAAGCCGGAAGACTTCGAGGTGCGCGAAGAAGGCCAGCCTGAGAAGATCGATCTTTTCTACGTCGTCGGCGCGAGCACGCCTTCTCCCACGACCGCGCCTGCCGTACCGGATGCCGCAGCGGCCTCACCGGTTGTTGCAGCCCCGCCGCGCGCGCCGCGCGTCTTCGTCGTCGTCTTCGACGATGATCACTTGACGCCGGGTGGCTTCAAGCGCATCCAAGCTGCCGCACTGACGCTCTTCGCAAAGGACTTCCAGGACGGCGACATCGGAGGAGTGCTCACCCGCGGGCAGATCGCGAACAAGCGTCTCACCAGCAATCGCGAGGAGTTGATCGCGGCCGTGAAGAGCGCGAAGCCGAGCGGCAAAGCCAACAGTAAAGTGTTCGATCTACGCGAATGGCCAAGCATGAACGACGCGGAGGCTTTTCAAATCTCCCGCCTCGGCCCGCAGAATGATGACGTCTTGAATGAAGTCGTGCAGCGCGCCTGCGCCGACGACCCCGATGCGTGCAGGCGTGTCTCCGTTGTACCGGTGGTGTACGAGAAGGCCCAACGGATGACGAGCGAGATCCGTGTGTCGAGCGATCAGACGCTGCGGACACTCGCCGCGCTGATGCACGGCCTGGAGGGCCTGAACGGCCGAAAGACGCTGCTCCTGCTGTCCGAAGGCTTCGTGGCGGACGAGTCGTGGCCGCTCGTGCAAGAGGCTGTCGGTCTGGCGGCGCGTGCCAACGCGCGTATTTACAGCCTCGACGCGCGAGGGCTCAACAAAGGGCGACAACCAATCGGGAACTACGCGCCGCACGATGATGCCCTCGGAAACCTGCTCGCGTCGTTCGACATCGGCGCTGACCCGATGAACAGCCTCGCCGCCGATACCGGCGGCTTCGTCATTCAGAACACGAACATCATGGACCAGGCGATCGACCGCATCGTCGACGATGCGAGCCATTACTACGTGCTCGGGTACAGGCCCGAAGCCGCCGCAGATGGAAAGTTTCGCAAGATCAGCGTGAAGGTGAAGCGCCAGGGTGTCAGCGTGCGTGCGCGCAGCGGCTATGTCGCGACACCGAAGGCCGCGGTGACAGCGACTGTCGCCACGCACCCGAGCGCCGCGCCGCCCGCCACCGCACCGAATGAACCTCCGAGCGGCGGATCTGAAAAGTCGCAGCCCACCGGCGATGTCGCCGGGTCTGAAAAGACCCAGCCTATGAGCGACGTCGCAGAGCCGCGTGCCGCAACGGCATCCGCGCGCGCGAACGCGCCTTCTGGATCTGAGGCGGCCGTCGTGTCACCTGCGACGCCCTCGGCCCTGACGACGCTCCACATCCGGCCGGACGCGTCGAAGCACGTCGAGTCGCTGGCGGGCGGCGCGGCGGACACGGACGCCACCGCCGGCTGGAGCGCGTATCAGCGCGGCGACCTCGAGTCGGCCCGCACGGCGCTTGCCGCGGCCGCCGCCCGGCCTGGCGCGCGTCCGTGGGTGCAATACGCGCTCGGGCAATCGCAATACGCGCTGCGCGACTACACGAGCGCTGTCGCGTCGTGGGAGCACGTCCGCACCAGCGCGCCCGACTTCGAGCCGGTCTATTTCGATCTGGTGGACGGCTACATCCAGGTGAAAGATCCTGACAAGGCGATCCGAGTGCTGCGCGAAGCAAAACACCGCTGGGCGAAAGACTCGGAGGTACACAACGCGCTCGGCGTCGTCCTGGCCGCTCGCGGTTCGCTGGACGATGCGGTGCAGTCGTTTTCGGAGGCCGTGGCGGTCGCGCCGCACGAGGCGGTCGGCTATTTCAATCTGGCGAGGACGCTCGAGCTCCGCTACCGTCGCAATGCGCAGCGCACGCGCGGGTCACGACTACTCATGAGCACGGCGGATCGCGACAAGGCGATCACCAACTACACACGGTACCTCGAGATCGGCGGTCCGCTGGCCGACACCGCACGCGAAGGCCTCGCGCGTTTGGGTTGGCAGTAAGACGCGCAGTCTTCATTTACGAGGACACCGGTCCTCACCACGAAGGCACGGAGAGCACGAAGGTCACGAAGAATACGATGTACAAAGACAAACTCTTCGTGAACTCTGTGTTCTTCGTGCCTTCGTGATGAGGGGGAGTATTGGTCTTCAGTCAGCGCGTCGGGACGATCTCGACTGCGTGGCCGATCTCCGCGCCGGCGAGCGTGCGCAGGCCGCGATCGAACGTCGCGAGCGAACCCTTGCGCCGGTGCGCCAGGCCCGCCAGGTAGCCGTCCGTCACCTGACGATGTCCAATCAACCGGGCGCGCATGGGGTCGACGGCATCGGTCAACAGCAGGTCGTCCGGCCAGAATTCATGGCGAGCGTGCGCGATGTTCTCGGCGAGGAGTGCGACCGCATCGCGCGCCGACAGCGCGTCGCGAGAGAACGCGGGGTTCGACACGAGCCGCACGAACCCAAGCTGGGTGAGCGGGCAGGTCGCCCAGCGCGCGCTCGACCGATTGGCAAACCAGCGATGCGCCGGTGCGTGGTGCTCGTGAGCCGGCCAGAAGAGCGCGGTGAGGACGTTGAGATCGAGCAGCGCCGTCTTCACGGCAGATCTTCGCGGAGCCTGTCGATCAGCTCGGTCGTGATCTTCGGCGAGCGCCGCGGCAGGCGCACAACGTGGAGACCGTTCCGGTCTTCCGTGAGCAATGGACGTTCGGCCGCCTGGCGCACCAGCTCGCTGACGGCTTCGCCAAGCGTCATGTGATGGCGTTCAGCGTGCGCCTTGGCCGCCTGGGCCGCATCATCCTCGAGAAAAAGTGTCGTTCTTGGCACGGGAACATCTTAGCACGTAGAGTGATGCTATCTTGAGGCATGTGCATCAGTCGTATAATTTGATGTCCTGAAGGCGCGTGACAGTATGCGTTGATGGCGAGCGGCACGCGCGTGAGACCGAGGTGGACATCGGTCGACCAGCACATGCCGGTCCGATGAGTCGTCATGATGTGCAGGCCCACGGCTTGTGGCCCCGCCTTGCCATCCGAGGCTCGTCGAGGCCAATCACTTCAGCTTTTCCAGAATCCCCTTCGCCGTCGCCGCTTCCGGCGCGTTGGGCGCCATCTCGACGAACTTCGTCAGGTCGGTCTTCGCGGCGTCGGCCTTTCCCATCTGCAGGCGGTGAGACCGCGATAGTAGTAGCCGTCGGCGTACGCAGGAAATCGCGTGACCAACTTTGTCGAACCACGTTAGCGCTTCGTCGGGCTTCTTGCCATTCAGGAGGCCGATCCCGATGTTCAGGAGCGTCGCTGGATCAGTAATCTTCGACTCGTCGATCGACGCGATCAGCTGGCGGCTCTCGTCCGCATCGCCTTTCTCCGCGAGCACGGTGGCGAGCAGCAGCTTCACGTCGACGTTGTCCGGCTCCTTCGCCAGCGCATTGCGCAGGTGCTGAATCGCCGGATCAAGCTGATGCTCGGCGTAATATGTCCGCGCGATGTACGGCTCGATCTGGTACGCCTCCGGGTGCGTCGCCAACAGATCGTCGTAGATCGCGCGCGCCTCCGCGTACTTCTGCTGCTTGACCAGATCGGCCGCTCTGGTGAGATCGGCATTGATGGCGGCGTTCGGATCCGCGGCCGCCTTCTTCATCATCGTATCGATCGGGGGGTTGCGGCTCCCTTCGACAATCGAGGCCGACTGCTTGCGCGTCTCGTATCCGGCCTTGTCGAAATCGAGATCCCACGTGCCCTGAGCAATGCCAGCGACCACCCACTCGCCCTTCTTGTTCGTCTTCGTCTGCGGCCCGCCTTCCGAGCCAACGCGATGGGCCTTCACTCACGACCCCTTCGATCGGCTGACCGCCGTCGTCCTTGACCGTCCCGTTCATCCGGCCCATGCCGCGCCAGTCCTGGGCCGCGGCAGGGAGGGCCATCAGTAACGCCACCGTCAGATGTAGCGCGAAGGCTTTAGCCGAGCGGGTCGGCGCCAGCCGACCTTCGTCACGAGAGTGGCGAACTTGGGCCAGGCGGCGCTCGGCTGAAGCCTTCGCGCTACGGCGAACTTCAATCAGCATGCGGTCACTCTCACAAAAAAAGACCCCGGGGCGCCGCGATGGCGCACCCGGGGTCACCGTTCACGACGAGCCGATCAGAACGTGAAGCGAACGCCGAGCCGTGCGATCCGCGGATTCTGAATCTCGAGAATGTTGTTGTAAGCCGCGGAGCGCGCGTCGTATTGCAGGCCGAGCGTCGTTGCGCGGTTGAGGATGTTGAAGACGTCGAAGTCGAGCGCGAAGTTCGTGCGTGCGAACTTGAACATCTTCTCGAGCCGTGCGTCGAGCTCGACGGTCGTCGGAAGCCTTGTCTCATCTGGACTGGGAGCAATGAGCAGCGTCTTGGTCGCTACAAGTGGGTCCCCGGTGGCCACGCGGGTGCGCTGCCACGGCTCGCCATACCCCTGCCGAAGAGCCATGTTCGCACCCACGTTGATCCCCCACGGGGCCTCGTACAGCCCATTCGCGTTGATCGTGTACTTCGGCGCGACCAGGTAGATGCCGCTCTTGCCGCTGCCGGCGGACGAGATCGCGACGTCTCCGCCGTTGATGTTCGGACCGCTCAGCGACAAATTGGGCGGGGTGGCCGGCCAGACCGATGCCGAAGGCGACGACGTCGGATCCATGATGGCATCCGGCGCATCGAAGTACTCCTTGTAGGTCTGGGATGAGAAGCCGAGGCGCGCCATCCAGTGATTGGCCAGCCGCTTGGTCGCGCTCAACTCGAAGCCAAGATACTGCTGGTGGTAATCGGGGCGATTCTGGGTGATGTAGCCGAATCCGTTGGCCGCCGCGACCGCGTTGCTCAACGCGTAGAACGGCACGCTCACCGATCCGACGTTCGCGAACGTTCCCGTGAATACGCCGCTCTGCGTGTAATCGGCGCGCGTGGCGCCAAGCGGCGTGTCCCAGAGGAAGTCGTTGAAGTATCGATACGTGAACGTCGCGCTGACGCCGAACGCGGGGGCGAGTTGGCGATCCACTCCCACCAGAACTTCCTGTGTGCGCGGCGCGCTGACGCTGCCGATCTTGTTGGCCGTCGACAGCGCCCCCGGATTCGATGGATCGAAACCTCCTGTGCCAATCAGCTTCCCTGCCGCAATCTCGCTTGGATCGGCGACGTTGTTGTGGTTCGTGTCAACGGCGCTGTATGTCGCGTAAGAGTACTGCGCTGGAGAGACGAAGTTGGCCGCTGTGGCTGGGAGTTGGGAGGCAAACAGCGAGTAACTCGCCCGGGCCACCGTCTTGCGCGAGTCGTCCAGCGCGTAGGTGATGCCGACGCGCGGACCGATGGTGTTGAAATCGTACGCGTTGTCGACCGCCGCGACTGTTTTGGCGGGCAAAATATTTTCGAATCCTGGGACTGCAGGGGTGGTCGACTGGTTCAGCGACGATGTTTGGTGGTCGAACCGGATGCCGGCGATCACCGTCAGTCGGTTCATCGAGATCGTGTCGGTCACGAACGCATTCACGTACCGGCCCGTCTCGCTACTGATGAAGTCTTGAGTGACTTGCGCCTGCAGATTCGGATAGCCGTCGAAGAACGTGCGAATGCGGTCGCCCGGCCATTGGCTGAGCGAGTCGACCGGCGTCTTACGCCAGGCGAAGCCGAATTTCACTTCGTGCCTCCCGGCGAAGTAGCTGGCATCGCCGCCAGCGTAGTACTGCGGACGGTTCGTCTGAAAGAGCAAATAAGAACCGTGAAACACGCCGCTGTCGTCCTGATAGCTGTTTGGCGTGAGCCCGCCTTGCGGCGCGAGCTTGAAGCCGCCTGTGATGTACGCGGCGCGCGCCGACGCGAACAGGTTCTGGCCGACGACGAAGTTGCCCTCGCCCTTGTACATCTTGGTCGGGCCCGTCTGGTTCCACGTTGTTTCGGGCGGACGCGTCGGCCCTGCACTTCGTCCGTTCTTGACCTTGTTGCCTTCGTAGAAAGTGAACCCGGCACGAATCGCGTCGTTCAACTGTGAGTCCGCTTTCAACGCGTAGTTGTTGAGAATCGTCTCGTCCGGCGTACCGGTAAGCGTCAGATTGCGAACGTCGGTGCGGCCGATCCGGCCCCAGGCCCACAGGCGATCCTTCAGGATCGGACCACCCAAATCGACGCCGTCGTCGAGATACTTGTCCGTGCGATTGCCCTTGCCGCTGGTGCCGCCGAGGCTGGCCGCGAGATCGGCTGGCAGGTTCGTCGACTGCAGGCTCTGGTTCTCGAAGTAGATGTTGGCGTCGCCGTGCGGCGTGTTCTGGCCCTTCTTGAGCACCATGTTCAACTGCACTCCAGGCGTCGGATTCGCCGCGTCGGCTCCGCCCGTCGTCACCGCCATCTCCTGGAACATGTCGAAGTCGTAGTACGTCGGACTGGAGCCGGTCGCGCCCATGTCGGTGATCGGAATGCCGTCGAGGTTCCACGTGTTGTCGGAGCCCTGTGAGCCTTTACCGATGTAGTTGGACTGCTGGCCCGACTCCGAGCCGCCGACGTTGACGCGATCGACGTAAATGCTCGGCACGGTCTGCATGACGACCCACGGGTCGCGCGCGCTCGGGATGTTCTGGAGCTCCTCGAGCGTGACGTTGGTGGTGGTCGTTTCCCGCTTCGTGTCGATGACCGGCGTGGCGGCGGTGACGTTCACCGTTTCACTCGTCCCGGCAACGGCGAGCTTGACGGCGACGGGCGTGGCGGCGCCGGCGGCGACCTGCACGCTCGTATTCGTGTAGGGATTAAAGCCCGAGAGATTCGCCTTGAGGTTGTAATTGCCGACGGGCAGATTCAGAAAGTGCACCTGCCCCTGTGTGTCGGTCGTCTCGGTCTGATTGGTGGGCCCGGTGATGTCGACGTTGACGCCCGGTAGCACACCGCCGGTGGAGTCGACGACGGTCACATCGATGCGGCCCGTGAAGACCTGCGCCGACGCCGCCGAGGCGAGACCGAGCATCATCACGAATGCCGCGGCCGCTGCCAAAAGCTGTGAACCCTTCATGTCCTCGCATCCCTCCGTTCAAGGAAACGTTCAGGAGTCGGCCCGGTACTCGTGAGTATCTCATCTGATACGTCAAGAGTCCGTTCTGATACTACAGCCGCGACAGCAACAAAATCTCGAAGCCGCCCGACCGCGCCCGCGATCATACCAACGTTGGGAAATGTCAATACCGCACATTGTCCGTGTATGCACATTATTTATGCACCCGATCCAACCTTTGGGAGGACCAACACAAATCCGCGTTTTGAGGGGAGCTCCAATCTCTTCAGGCAAAAAAAAGGGCCACCGAAGTGGCCCTTGAAGGATGAGCTAGCAGCTGTCTTTTAGAACGCGAATCGCGCGCCGAAGCGAACCTGCCGCGGAGTCTGATACTGGGGTCCCGAGGCGCTCGGGATCTGCGACGTCGGCGTCCCGAAGTTGGGATTGGGATTGCCGAAAGTCGTCTCGGTCCACGCGTTGTAGTCCTGGATAATCTGCTGGTTGAACAGATTGAAGACGTCAGCGAGCACGGTCAGTTGGAGTGGACCGCCGAGCTTGATCACGTAAGACGCCTGGACGTCGACGCTGCTCTGGAAGGGTGTCCTTGTCTGGAACCCATCGACCGTTTGGATACCGGATCCCCGCGCGCCAGTGGGGATTTCGCCGCCGCTGTCGTAGATTGGGTTGGCCGCCAGACCGGTCAGCGGTTTGCCCGAGGACGCATTGAACCCGAGGCCGAGGTTCAGACCTATCGGGAACAGATAGTTCCCGTACAGTTTGACGTTGTGCGGCCGATCGAGTGGCAGGATGCCATTGGGATCCCCGAGGAACCGAATGTCTCCCTGGAACCCGAACTGCTGACCCAGCGCCGTGTAGCTCGGATCGTTCGTCGGGAAGTCATACAGCGACGAGATGCCCGGGTCCGACTGGCCGTTGTCGTCGCGGTAGAACCCTTCGAAATTGCCGCGCAGACGCGACCAGCGATACGAGGCGAGCGCCGACCAGTTGTTCGAGAACCGGCGGTTCAACGTGACCTCGACGGCGTCGTATTTGTGGACCGGATCGACAAACGACGCGCCGAGCTGCGGCGCCAGCGTCGGGGTCTTGCTGCTCGGATTCGTGAGCGTGTAGGTGACCGCGCTGATGTCGGGCAGGCCGAGCTCATACGCGACCATCGGCGCTTGCGCCACGTCTTCCAGCACTCGTCCGATGTCGCGGTGCACGTAACGGACGCCCAAGGTCGTGTGGGGCATGATCTCGCGATCCACGCCGGCGATGTACTCGTTCACGTACGAGAGCTTCGCGTTCGGATCGATGTCGTCTGCACTGGGGCTCGTCAACACCAAGTGGGTCGTCGTCGTCGATCCCGTCGCCGGGTTGTTGATGGTGGCGACGCCGTTCGGAATCGGCTGTGTCAAACCCGCGTTGAAGTAGTCGGCACGGGTGACCCCGTTGTCCGCCGACAGGGCCCGGGCCGCGAGGTCGTTCGGCACGCGTGCGTAGAAGCGCCCGTAGCTGCCGTACACCTTGGTCCTGGCGTCGCCTGTCAGATCGTACGTGGCGCCAATCCGCGGCGCCCAGTTGTTCTTCAGCGAGAAGTCGGTGATGATCTCGCCTGCGAGCTTCTCCTGCTCATACCGCAAGCCCGGGTTGATCGTCAGCCGATCGCCGACCCGCCAGGTGTCCTGCACGAAGACATCGACGTACTTCTGGGACGTGTTCCGCGAGGCGTTGAAGTTGGCGCGCGTGACGCGGTAGATCTGCCCGAACGTCGGGTCCGCGAGGATGTCGACCGTGGCGCCCGTGGCGGTCTGGCGGCCGTCAGGGGATGTGAACGTCGGGCCGCTGTACTGCGTGATCTGCGAGTAGTCCACGTCGTCGAACTCGAAGCCGTACTTGAGTGAATGACCGCCGAGGATGTTCGTGGACTTGAACGCATACTGATTGTTCAAGCTCCGATTGCCCCCTTCGAAGAAACCAATCCCGCCCGTATGCACGTTCGGCACCACGCGAAGGTCGGTGACCTCCCATTGATTCGTGAGCGGCGACTCGACGACGTTGTTGAGCGCGCGCGCCCAGTACGCCTCGACCAGCCACGACGAGGACACCACACCGTCGTAATGGACGGTCTGGTTGTGGCCGCCGTAGGTCAGCGAGCTGAAGCCGGTCGTGTCCTGGTTCGCCAGCGAGCGGGCGCGCTGTGCACCTGCGAAGCCGTCTGACGGATCGCCGAAGAACGACGCGTCGATCCGGTGGCCTGGCGCCAACTGCCATGTGCCTTTCGCCGCGTACGAGATAGTCCGGCGCTCGCGATCCACGCCGCCGAGGCTGAGCAGCGGGAAGCCTGCCGGTGCTTGGAACTTTTGGAAGTCATACAACGCATCGACCGCGCCGAAGAAGAACACCTTATCTTTCACAATGGGCGTGCCGCCCTCGACGCCGCCATCGTAGTTTCGCGTGCCGAGCGTCTGAATCGTGCCGTTCGGCGATTGAAACTGCGTCCACGTGCCCTCCGTGTCCTCTGGGCGCGCGTAGCCGAACGCCGATCCTTTGATGCTGTTCGAGCCGCTCTTCGTCACGACATTGACGATGCCGCCCGTGGACTGGCCGAATTCGGCCTCGTAGCCGCCCGTCTTCACCTGCACTTCCTGCAGGAAGTCGAATGGCGTCCCGTTCCCGAGCGATCCGAACTCGATCGAATATGCGCCGAATGCGCCATAGCCCTGATTCGTCACGTTGACGCCGTCGATCACGTACTGGTTGTCCAGACCGCTGCCACCCGCCATCGACGGATTCGCCGAACCAGCGGATCCGGAGCTGCTCACCCCAGGCGCGATGTAGAGCGTGTCGCTCAATCGACGGCCAACGGGCACCTGATTCAACATGTCGCTGCCCAGCACCGCTCCTGTCGTCGTGCTCGTCGTGTCGATCACGGTCGGCGCGCCGGTGACGGTGATGGTCTCCGCCAACCCGCCGACCTGCATCGTCAACGGTACGTCGAGCGTCTGCCCCAGACCGACATTCGCGCCCGAGCGCGTCGTCGTTTTGAAGCCTTGAAGCTCCGCGCGCACGGTATACGTGCCGGGAGTGAGGAAGGGAATATTGAATCGTCCTTCCGAGTCGGTCACTGCGGTCTTGGCGCCCTGCGTGCCGGTCACGGTGACGGTGACGCCGGGAATCGCGAGGCCCTGCGCATCGACGATGCGACCTTTGACCGTGCCGGTGGTTTCCTGTGCGTAGAGACTGCTGCTGGCGAGCAGCAGGGCCAAGAGAAATGTCGTGGTGCGGAATGACATCTCACCGTCTCCTTTGAAAGTCCACATTCATGGGGACGGTATCGATCGAATCGTGCGATACCTGACGCGACACTCACCCCGAAGCGAGCCGGACGTGCGATGACGATCGCGCGATCCCCATCGGGCAATATAGCGAGGTCGAACAGCGTTCAGTCTCGACCGTTGCCGCGCTTTTCTGCTTCGGCGATCAGGCGATCCAAGTTCTGGTAGGCGGGACTGATTTTTTTCGCGGTTTTGAAATATCGCAGGGCTTCTTCGTAGCGGCCAGCGCGGGCGTTGAGCACGCCGAGGAACACATGAGGCCGCGCATCCGCCGGATCGAGCGCGATGGCCGTCTTCAGTTCCTTCGTCGCATCATCGGGGCGGCCGCGCGCGGACAGTAACCATCCGAGCGTCGTGTGATCGGACGCGAGATCGTTGAACGTCGCGAGGCTGATTGCCCACTCGTCTTGCGCGCGCGCCAGCGCCTCGCCTGCTGCTCCGTCGAGCGCGCTGATGCCGAGGCCCATCAGCCCCTCGGCGGCGCTCACACGCGCGACACGCGCGGCATCGGTGAGGTGCGCGGCGAGCACCGGCGCAACGCGCGGCTCGCCGGTCATCGCCAGCGCCCGAATCGCCGTGATGCGCACCAACGGCTCGGGATCGGCCGTGGCGCCAATCAGCGCGTTCGTGATCGCCGGGCTGACCGCTGAAGCCGCGTCGCTGGCACCTGCCCCGCCCGCCGCTCTCGCCCCACCTGCCGCACCTGCCCCACCTGCCCCGCCTGCCCCACCTGCCCCGCCTGCCCCACCTGCCCTGATGATCAACTGGCCGGCGAATTCCGCGGCGCTCGCGCGGATCAGGGCGCCGTGCGATCGATCGACGGCGAGGCGCGCGACCTCGGGCAGCACGCGGGTATCGCCCGTGCCTGCGCGGTACATGACATCGGCCATCGCGACCACCGCCCCGCGCCGTGCCCCATTGCCGTACCACTGATCCATCGTGCTCGCGGCCCACTCGGGCGTCTTGCCTTCATGACATGTCGTGCAGGCGTTCGGCACGCCGTAGCGGCTGGTCATCTCGGGCACCGGCGGTTGGAATGTGTGATCGCGCCGGCGCGTGAACAGCCGCCAGTTCACGTCACTCATGTGACATTCGATGCAGCGGCTTCCCGGCGAGTCGGCCGCATGATGCGTGTGCGCGCTGAGATCAGCGAACGTCACCGGATCCGCCGCCGGCACGCCGCCACTCAACCCCGTCGTCTCGGCCTCTCCCGCCCGACCTGCCTCTCCCGCCTGACCTGCCCCTCCCCCTACCTGCCCTACCTGCCCTTCCTGCCCTACCTGCCCCTTCCGTTTCACCTGCCCGTCCAGCCCCTCCCGCCCTTCCGGCCCCAACAGCGTGGCATTGCGTGCACAACAGGTCGCTCTGCTTCGTATGACCACCGTCGGGCGCGTCTATGGCCAGCTTCAACATGTGATTGTTTTGCGAGCCATGCGCGCGATGACAGCTCGTGCAGGTCGCCTGTCCCTGCCGAAAGCAGCCTGTGAGCGTCAGCGCCTGCGGCCGGTTGAATCGGCTGGGACGTCCGTCGGGCCAGAACTCACCTTGCGGATCGTTGGCAGGAATCGGCTCGCTGATCAGGAACGGCAGCGCGTAATCTTCGTAGCGATCACCCGGCGTAAAGCCGAAGAACAGATTGTTCTTGTTGCCGTGGCAATAGCCGCACGCGTCGAACACTTGACGCGGCGACGCCGTCCGCTGCGAGAAGATGCGCAGCAGCGGGCCGAGCTGACGGTTGCTCGCGCTGCCGTCGTATTTGGGCTTCGCCGCCGGATTGCTCGCCCACTCGTCCATGAGCGCGATGTGCGCGCGGCCCGGACCGTGGCACGCCTCGCATCCGATCCCCATTTCCGTCCAGGTCGTCGCGTACGTCTTCGTCTCGGCGTCGAAATTCTTGACCAGGTTGGTGGCGTGGCAATTGACGCAGGTGACGTTCCAGATCTGCCGCAGATCGTGGCTGGGGTCGTCTGGAATCGGCGTGATCTCTTTCCAGTCGATCCAGCGCTTGGCTTCGTTGTGCCAGAACACCGGCATCACGTACACGCGTCCGTCGGGCAACTTGGACAGATAGCCCTGAAAACGGCGCGCCCCAAGCGTGTAGTTGATCTCGAACTTCGCCGGCGGCTTGTCGCCGTTCGCCACAGAGATGAAGTAGCGGCCGTCGCGCGCCTCCATCGTATAGGCTCGGCCGTTCTGCTCGAGATGCGTGCCCGGCCGAAAATCGCCCTCGATGCGCGCTTCGCCGATCGGCTTGGTCATCTGGACGTGCAGCGTCTGCCGCCACGACCCATATTCATCGTCGTGACACCGCTGGCACGCGGCCGAACCGGCAAAGCCGCTTCCCGTAGCGGCGTCGTGCGCGGCGGCCGCCGGAGGCGTCTGCGCAACGGCCGTCGTCGCGTCAGGAGCCTGCGCCGAGCCGCGCAACGACACGGCTGTGCCCGCGAAGAGCACCGCGCCGGCGAGCAGCAGACAGAATGGCCACCGCATGGTTTTGCTGTACTGTCCGGCTTTGAGCAGTCGGGGTGAACCGGTCGTCGCCGGCTCCCGCCGGACCTGACGTTAATCCGTCAGTCTATAATGCGCGAGGACGTGATTCCAGTTTTCCTCGCGTGGGCGCTCATCGCCACCGCCGCGTCTGCCATCGATCGCCTCCCTGCGCCGCAAACCGGATCGAGCCGTGTCGTGCTCGCCACCGTCGCGGACAGCCGCAATCGACTTCTGGTGGATCTCGGCCCTGACGACTTCGTCGTGCGCGAGGACGGCGCCGCGCGCGAGGTGTTCGCGGTCCGCCTCGCCGACTATCCGATCGTGATTCTCATCGACAACGGCGGCGCGGGCCGCGCGGACTTCGAGTGGATCCGCGGGGCGGTGGCGCGATTCATCGCCCGCATTGGCGGCGAGCGGCCCATCGCGATCGGCACGCTCGGCGATCCGCCCGCCATGTTGACGACCTTCGCCGACAGCCGCGCCAAGGTTCTGTCGGCGCTCGACGCGCTCTCGGCGAACCCCTCTGCTGAAAGCCTGCTCTTTCAAAGCGCCGCCAATGCTGCGCACACCATTCAGGCGACTGGCACACCGTTTTCGGCCATCGTGATCGTGTCGGCGAGCGCGATCGACGCGACGCGGAACCCCGCCAGCGACCTGCTGACGCCCATCCTCGAGAGCGGCGCCATCGTGCACGTCGTCGCCAACCGGGCCTCGAACCGGGCGGTCCCCGGCACGCCCGGCAGGTTCGCCGACATGCTGCGCGCGCTCACCGACCAGACGCACGGCCAATACACGTCGATCTTTTCGGCGGCTTCGTACCAGGTGGCGCTCGATCGTCTGGCCGACCGGTTATCCGCCGAGATGATGGTCGAGTTCATCGAGCCGCCCGGCTCCGTTGCCGGCGTGGACGTGAAGATGGGCGTCCGCATACCCGGCGCGCGCGTACGCGGACTCGGCGTCAAGTGAAGAGGAGCAAAAAGGGGCCGTACCCCTTTTTCCCAGGGTTGGCCGCGAAAAAGGGGTACGGCCCCTTTTCGGCCGTGCTGGTCGTTGTCATTGCGATCGCGATCGGCTGGTGGGCGTGGTGGCGCACCATGCCGGCGCCGATTGCGAGCGGCGCCTGCTCGCGCTGCAACGTGCTGCTCCTGACGATCGACACGCTGCGGAGCGACCGCGTCGGCGCCTTCGGCAGCACCCGCGGACTGACTCCCACGCTCGATCGGCTGGCCGGCGAAGGCATCCGGCTCACGCGCGCGTACGCCAGCGCGCCGCTGACGCTCCCCTCGCACGTCTCGATCATGACGGCCGTGTCGCCGCCGGTACACGGCGTCCGCAACAATAGTCTCTTCCGCCTCGGGCCTGCAGTGCCGACCCTGGCGGGCGTGCTCGGCGCAGCGGGCTATCGCACCGGCGCCTTCGTCGGCGCGTTCGTCCTCGATGCGCGGTTCGGCCTCAATCGAGGCTTCGACATCTACGACGACAAGTACGGCGAGCGGCACGCCGGCGATCCGACCGAAGGCGCCGAGCGCCGCGCGGAAGACGTCGTCAAACCGGCGCTGGCGTGGATTCTCAGCACCGCACCCAGCACTCAGCACCTAGCACCCAGCACCCGAGCACCCAGCCCCCAGCACTCAGCACCTGGCACCGCGGGGCCCTGGTTCGCCTGGGTCCACCTCTACGATCCCCACGAGCCGTACCGCGCGCCGGAGCCGTACGCCTCGCAACACGAGCCGTACGACGCGGAGGTCGCCTACACCGACGCGATGGTCGGCGTGCTGGTGAAGAATCTGGCGGCGGCCGGACAGCTCGATCGCACGCTGATCGCCTTCACGGCCGATCACGGCGAGAGCCTCGGCGAGCACGGCGAAGCGACGCACGGTGTCTTCACCTACGACGTGACAATGAAGGTGCCATCGCTGCTGTGGGCCGGCTCGCGATTGCCCGCTCGCGCGTACGACGGCCTCTCCCGGTTGATTGACCTCGCGCCGACGATCCTCGATCTGGTGGGGATCGCCGCGCCGCCGGCCTTCGAAGGGCAATCGCTGCTGCCGGCTGTGAATCGCCGCGGCGGCGAGCATCCTCCGGCGTACATCGAAGCCATGGACGCGAACCTCACTCGCAATTGGGCACCGCTCACCGGCCTGATCGCCGGCCAGTACAAACTCATCGACCTGCCGATTCCCGAGTTGTACGATCTCGCGGCCGATCCGAGTGAGCAGACGAACCTGTTCCCGCACGATGCCGAGCGCGCGCGGACGCTCGAAGCGCTGCTGCGCGATCGCCTCGCGCAGTTCGCCTCGCGCGGCTCGCACACCGAGCGCGCCGAGTTGAACGCCGATGCGCGCCAGCGGCTCCAGGCGCTCGGGTACGTGGCGACCGCCGCGGCGCCCGCGCCTCGCACTTACACAGAAGCGGACGACCCCAAATCGCTGATCGCCGCCTCGAACGACTTGAACCGCGCGGTCACTGCGTTCAATGCTGCCCGGGCCGCGGGACAACGGGACGCCGCGATGAACGCCATGGCCGCCATCCGCGGGATCATCGCCGCGCATCCCGCGTTCGCGAGCGCGTACGGCCTGCTCGCCTCGATGCAGCGCGACACGGGCGATCTGTCCGGCGCCATCGCCACGCTCGAGGGCATCGTCCGCCGCAACATCGCGGATCAAACCGTCATGGTGGTGCTGGCCGGCTATCTGCTGGAGGCGGGATCCACCGAGAAGGCGCTCGGATTGATCGATGCCGTGATCGCGGCGCATCCCGATTACGCGGAGGCGTACAACTCGCAAGGCGTGATCTACATGCGCCTGCGCCAGCACGAACGCGCGCGCGCCGCGTTCAACAGAGTGCTGGAGCTCGATCCGACCTCGGCGACGGCTTACGCGAACCGCGGCGCCGACGAGATCAGCGCCGGCCAGATGACGAGCGCGATCGAGGACTTCAAGCAGGCGGTCGCGCTGGATCCGCGGCAGTACGACGCGCTCTACAATCTCGGGATGGCGTTGTCCGACGAAGGTCGGCCAGACGAAGCTCGCCCGTTTCTCGAGCGGTTCGTCCGCGACGCGCCTCCGGAGCGCTACGCCCACGACATCGCGCGGCTGCGCGCGGTGCTGAAGTGAGCGAGCGGTCGCAGGCGATGGTCGCGACAGCGGTCTGCCTGCTTCTAATCGTGCCGCGCGTCCTCAGGCTCGCGCATCCTCAGATCTGGATCGAAGACGAGTCGTACCTCACCGGGGCGCTCATGCTGTCGCACGGGTTTCTGCCGTACCGCGACTTTCCGCTGCCCCACTATCCGCTGCTCGAGTTGCTGCTGGCGGCGGCGTTGCACCTGGTGCACGCATCGATTCGAACCGCCGAGGTCACGACGCAGATCGCCGCACTCGCGGGATCGCTGCTCGTGTTCGCACTCGGCCGTCGCCTCGATGGTCCCCTGACTGGCGCCATCGCGGCGTTGGTCTTCGCAACGAGCGGACTGCTCTTTCGTTATCACCTCTTCGAGCGCGAGGTCTTTGTCGTCGTCCCCGTCATCGCCGCGGTGCTGTTGGCAAGCCGCAGCGCGAGCGCGAAGGCGTCAAGCGAACGCGGTAGCGCGAAGGCTTTAGCCGGGCGAGAGAGCGCGAAGGCGTCAGCCGCACGCAGCGGCGCGAAGGCTCCAGCCGCACTCGCTACCGCGAAGGCTTCCGCCCCACGTAGCGCGAAGGCTTCAGCCCCACGTAGCGCGAAGGCTTTAGCCGAGCGGAGTAGCGAGAAGGCTTTAGCCCAGCGCGATGGCGGGAAGGCTTTAGCCGCGCGAGATAGCATCGCGATCGGCGCTCTGCTGTTCATCGCGCTCACGATCAAGTTGACGGCCATGGCCGCGCTGGTCGCGGTGGCCATTCAACTCTGGCGGCAACGAGGATGCCGCGCGGCGGTGGAAGCCGTCGCAACCGCGCTGGGGCTCCTGGCCCTCCTGACGATCGTGCTGGCCGCCGTGTTCCGCACCGATTTCCTCGTGCAGGTGTTTCTGTTTCGCGCCCTACACGCCGAGTTTCCGTCACTGATGGTCAAGCTCACGGAGATGCGTTTGACGATGGACGTGAGTTTGGCGTGCGGGAGCGCGGGCACGGCGCTGATCCTCTGGACGCGTCGAACGGCGGCGTGGGCCGGACCGCTGCTCCAGTTGGCGGCCGGCTTCGTGGTGCTCGTGCTGTTCAACCCGACGTACTGGGCGCACACGGGTATCGAGCTGCTGCCCTGGCTTTCGCTGTGCGCCGGATTTCTCGTCGCCAGCGTCGTGCGCGCGATGCGGCGGCCGGCGAACCGCCAGCAGGCGGCCGCCCGCGTGCTGCCGGCGAGAGCGTATGCGTGTGCGATTGCCGCCGCCGGCATGCTGATCGTCGTCGCGCCCCTGCGCAACCTGAATTGGCAAGCGGGGGACGGCAGCACCTACGGGTTCGGCTACCGCGACCGCAGCGAAGTCGAAGCGGTCGCCGCGGACGTGCGCGCCCACACCGAGGCGCAGGCGCTGGTCGCCACGCCGCCGATTATCGCCTTTGCCGCCGATCGCCGGGAGCTCGTGCCGTACCCGGAAATCGCCGGCACGATCGACGAGCTGACCGATGCCGTGCGCCGCCGCGGTTACATCGCCGCGATCGGCGATCGGGACTTGCGGCAGGGTTCGTTCTGGGATGCGGTCGACGGGTCACGCGAGCGAATCGCGCCGCAGATCGCGCTGGCGCTGAAGGATCGCCGCCTCGCCGCGATCGTCAACGATTCGACGGACGATCTCATGCCACTGCAGTTCGTCAACGTGGCGCCGGACGTGCTCGAAACGGATGGATATCGGCTCGAGTCGGCGTCCACGCACTACGACGTCTGGCTCCCGAGGTGATCGGACGCTCGGCTAAAGCCTTCGCGGTACGGAACACGGAAGACGCCATCCTTCATCACGAAGAACACGGAGAGCACGAAGAGTTAAACGTCTTCGTGAACTTCGCGTTCTCCGTGACTCCGCGATGATTTGAAAAGGATCAAGGCACGCGGTGGACGGTGAGCGTTTCGTCCTGGACCAGCGTGCCGGCAGGCGTCCGCGCGCCGTCGACTGTCAGCGTGCGCAGCGTGCCTGACCGCGCGGCCTCGATGCCAAGCAGCACCAGCAGCGCGGCCATGACGATGCCGACGGTACGGGCCGTGACTGGCCGCTTCGTGACGAAGCGCCGGAGACCCGCCGCAATGGCCGTCCCTTCCAGGATCCACACGACTGGCAGATAGGCGACGCCGAGCCGCACGTAGCCGTAAAACAACAGCGCCGCTCCCAGCAGCGCCAGAAGCGGCGCGGCGAGCAGGCCGATCGCCACCCGACGACGCCACAGCAGCACCACGCCGGCCACCAGCAGAACGAGATGAATCGGCGCCAGCCACTGGTCCGCGGGATCCACCAGATCGACGCGGCGTCGCGTGCCGTCGACGCCGGGGCCGATGTCGTCAATGAAGTACCCGTGCGCGAGAAAGCCGACCGTGTACTCGATCTTTCGAGCCCCCAGCGCGATGGCGGCGCCGGGGTGATTCAACATCCAGAGGGCGCCGATCGTGTAGCCGTGGACGTATAAGTCGTAGACCGCTGGACACTGGAGATCGAGCTCGCCCGCCGACAACCGCTCGTCCGTCTCCTGGTTACATTCGTCCAGCATTGGATGGTCGCGGTTCGGGCCGCCGTCGGCATCAGGATGGTTCCCCATCGCGAAGTTGAAGGGGCCGTACGAGGTGACCGGCGCAAACCGCGGCAGCGGACCGGCGACGCGGCCGATGTGCGCGACATTGAACGCGTTCAACGTCCGCCAGTGCCAGACAGTTGTCGGCGCCAGCACCAGGCAAACGGCGATCGCGAACGCGGCGATTGACGCCCGCGCGGCGCCCGCGCGCCAGGCGACCAGCGCGATGACGACGACGCCGGCGAGGAACTCGGCGCGCACGAGCATCGCGCACCCGCCGGCAACACCCGCCAGCGCGGCCCAGGCCCACGAGTGGCCGGCCGCCGGTCTGAGCCATCGCCAGGCGACGATCAACGTCACGATCACGCACAAGCCGTAGAGCGCTTCGGAGTTGGCGACCGTGCCTTCCACGATGTGGGCGAACTGAAACGTGCCGAGCAGCGACACCGCCAGCATGGCGCCGGCGCCCGACATCTCATAGGCGAGGACGGCCGCCCCACCCACCGTCAAGCCGCTGAGACACGCGATGAACAACTTGACGGCGCTGAGGGGTACGACGATGTCGCCGTGCTGCATGGCGCCGCACAGGCGCATGAACGTCGCGAGGACGAGCGGCCATCCCGGCGGATGAAACGGGATGCCGTTGTCAAACACGCGCCCCTGCAGGATCGCCGTCGCGTAGGCGACGAACCGTGGCGCGTCGCCGTAGTAGAACGCGCTCGTCAACGTGTCGCCTTCGTGCCATGCGCGGCCGAACAGCCAGCGCTCGGCGATCGCGGCGGCCGTCGTCGCGGCGAAGACGAGCGTCAGCTGCGCGGTGCCGATCGCCGGCGCGCGTGACGTATCGGCTCGCGACAGATTTGCTGGCGCGATTTGACGCTTAGGCCGCTTCTTCGCCGACATTACAGCTCCACCACTGAGGCCACGGGTATTTTAGCCACAGAGTCACAAAGACACGGAGAAGACAGACGTGGAAGGACGGGCTCGACGCGGCGCCGCGCAGCGGCGGGCCGGGTGGACAAACGATGAACAAACGACGAGGACGAGGGCACAAAGGTCGTTAGTTCATCGTTTGTTCACGCCAGCTCTCGGCCTGCGAGGCAGGCCGACCGCGTCGAGCGTGGCTCGGTGCCTCTGTGCCTCCGTGGCAACCTGTTTAGTTGCGACGAAACGGGACCCTCAGTGTCCTCCGTGGTGGCGCGATTCGGTCACACAAAAAAAAGGGCCGGCATGCGAGCATGCCGGCCCTCCGATTATACGAGCGTCTGTCGAGCGTTTAGAACGACAGGCGAAGCCCGACCTGCGCCGTCCGTGGATCGACGGTCGCGTTGATCAGATTGAACTTGGACCCGTTGACGAGATTGAAGTTCGTCACCGCGTTCGTGTTCAGGACGTTGAACAGGTCGAACATCCCCGTAAGCTTCACACCGCTGAACGTGAAGCTCTTGTCGATACGGAGCGCCAGCAAATGGATGTTGTCGTTCCGCGCGTTATCGAGGTTGTCCGAGAAGAAGGCGACGTTGCCGGCATTCGGCAGCTTCGCGGTGATGATGCGCGCGTACGGCCAGCCGCTCTGCCCGCTGTAGTTCACCGCCGCACCAATGTCGTACTTGAACTCGTACCGCGCGGACACGTGTGCATCCCAAGTCGTCGTTTTCTGCAGCGCGCCGACCACCGGGTAGACCTGCGCGAAGTACATGCTGCCGCCAGCGCCCACCGTGCCAATAGGATCAGAGTTCAGGTTGCTGTTGCTCGGGCTCGGCGCGCCCGAGTTGGTGGCCGCCTGACGCAGATCGTCGCGCCATTGATAATCGTAGCTGGCGTTCACGAACAGCGAGTTGCCGAACCGTTTGTTGAAGGCGACCTCGACCGTGTCGTACGTCCACGACGAACCACCGAGAGAGCTCGGAATGTTGGTGATCTGGTTGGTATTCACACCAGCCAGCGCCGTCGGAATGTCGAACAGGGTGAGGGTCTCGGATCCGGTCGTGACGGCTCCGGTGGTCGAGTAGTTCTGAAGATTGACCGTCACCGGCGTCGGCACGGTGTAGGCGCCGATACGTGCGGTGTTGATCGTCGTGTAGAGGTTCTTCTCGATCTTCCGGACGTAGGCCACCCGGATGGCCGACTCGCCCCAGAACTGCCGATCGTACGAGAGGTCGAATTCGTCCGTATACGCGTTCTTCAGGTTCGGATCCACCGTCGTCGAGGTGCCGCCGAACGAGTTGACGACGTTGCCGAGCTCCTGCGGACCGTCATACAGCTTGTTGCCGTTCAGATCGTTGAAGACATAGTCCTTGTAGTTCGGGCCGCCCGGGTCCGCACCGGCCAGATTGTCCGCGAAGTTGAAGTAGAACCGGCCGTAGAATGCCTTGACGACCGACTTGCTGTCGCCCATCGCGTCCCAGCTGACGCCGACGCGCGGGGCGACGTTATCCGCCGTCAGTAGCGTCGCACCGGGAGTCGTCGCCGGCGACCAGATCGCGCTGATGGTCGGCTGCCGGACTGCGCTGTTGTAGTACGGCCGCTGGTGATCGTAGCGGACGCCGTACGTCAAGGTGACCCGATCGCTGAGGGCGAACCGATCCTGCGCGTACGCGGAATAGTGTCGATCGTAGTCCGACGCCTGCGTCCACGCGGTACCGAACGTCGCCGGGTCGCCGTAATCGGTGATGCGGACCTGGCTCGGCGCGTTGTTCGAATCGAAGTACAGAATCGGACCCGACGTGCCGTTCGCGGTATTCGTCGAGCGATCATTCATGAACTCGAAGCCGAACTTCAGATCGTGCGTGCCGTGCGAGGTCGGAAGGAAGTACGTCACGTTGCCGAACGCCTGCGGCTTGCCGCGTGACGAGGACGAACGGGCCAGTGCCACCGGCGGCATTGAACCAGCCAGCGCCCTGATCGAAGCCGGTCGCGTTGTCGTGCCGCGGCGGGTTCGTCGCGAACGGCACGTTCGGCTGCTCCGGGAACGTATAGCCGAACTCGCCGACGTTCACCTCGGAGAACAACCGGTTCGACCAGGTGCGCTGCCACTTGCCGTTGTACGCCCAGCTCGGCGACGTCTGCGCCAGTGCCGATTCAGCGGGGGTCGTCGCGTTGATACCACGCAACGGTTTCTCCTTCTTGCCCCACTGGTAGTAGCCGATCAACGTGTCCTTGCTACTCAGCTTGTAGCTTTCCTTCGTCGTGAAGTTGTTGAAGACGCCGAGGTCGGTCGCGAGATTGGGATCGACGCCAGATACTTGCTTGTTGATCTTGAAGTGATTGTAAGCGGCGTAGAACCAGAGCTTGTCGTGAATGACCGGACCGCCGAGGTCGGCGTGCCCCTCGTAGAACAGCAGGTTCGGCTGGCCGGTGAAGCCGCGCGCCGACGTCGGGCCATCGATGTTGTCGCCGACAAACTTGCCCGGCTCGTACGCGATGTTCTCGATGCCGGAGAACTTGTTGCCGCCGCTCTTGATCGTCGAGATGATGGCCGCACCCGGCGTGTTCATGCTGACGTCCTGACCGGCTGCGCTCACGGCTACTTCGTTCTGCGCGAAGAAGTCCTGATAGAAGCCCGCGCCGCCGCTGCCTTCCGTCGTGTCCACGCCGTCGGTCATGACGCGCGCCTGGTTCACGACGCCGAACGCCTCATAGCCCGACTGCTGGCTCTTGTGACTGCCGCCCACGTCGACGCCCTGCATGCGAACGCCGGGCGTCTGCGCGAGCGCGCCCCACAAATCCGTCGAGGTCGGCACGCCGGTCAGCTGGGCCGTCGTCTGCACATAGCCGACGGCCGTCGCCTGCTTGTCGACGATAGGCGCCTGGCCGCTGACCGTGATGGTCTCCGACAACGATGCCAGCTGCAGGGTCGTGTCAATGTTCAGCGTCTGGCCCGTCGCCAGTACGATGTTCTCGCGCTTCTGCGTCTGGAACCCGGAGAGCTCGAACGAGAGCGTATAGGTGCCGGATGGAAGACTCGGAAAGCGGTATTCGCCGCCGGCCTCAGACGTCACTGACTGCGCGCCCAGCAGGGCGGGCGAGCTGGCCGTGACGGTGACGCCAGGCAGCACCGCGCCTTGGGCGTCCTTGACGATGCCGGTCAGGTGACCGGGATTAATCTGCGCTCGCGCCGTCAATGTGCTGAGGCAGATCGCCACAGCCACGACGAACGCACGTCTCGTGTTGAACATGTTTCCCTCTCTCGAAGTTGAACGTGAGCTGTCACCGACTGTCACAAATCGACGGTGATCGGCGTGGTAACAACAAGTGCTGTGCCAGTGCGTGGCGATTGCAATTCGCGACACCGGATGGTGCGCGAATCTGGGAATCGGCGCGAACGCTGAACAAGAACGACGATTACATTTGGACGCATTTGTGATTTTTCTCCGCGCGGGTTTGGATCGACGGTCGATTTGGATCGCGGCGCTTCGGTGATTTGGATCGTGTTTTCTGCCCGGCTTCTGAAGTCGCAACGTAAAATCTCTTCGAGCGCATGCCATCTCATCGATCGCAGCAGAAGAATAAGAGCGGCGCTGCTCGGGTAAACGGGACGTGGATCTGCGCGGCGGTGATCGGCGTCGCGACCGCAACCGCTTTTCTGCCGGCGCTCCAAAACGGCTTCGTCAACTACGACGATGACCGGCTGCTGTTGCACAATCCTTATCTGCGGCTGCCGTGGAAGGATCAGCTCGAATGGATGTGGTCGACAACGTTCCTCGGGCACTATCAGCCGCTCACGTGGCTGTCGCTGTCGCTCGATCACGTGCTCGCGGGGCTGGCGCCCTTCGCGTATCACCTTGACAGCCTCCTCTGGCACACGGCTGCGGCGCTGCTGTTCTACGGCGTCCTCGTCACGTTGCTGGAGCGCGCGGACCCGATCGGCGCCGCTGACGCGCGCTCAGTGCGCGTGTGCGCCGCCGCCGGTGCGCTGTTCTGGTCGATTCATCCGCTGCGCGTGGAGTCGGTTGCCTGGGTCGCCGAACGGCGCGATCTCGTCAGCATCGTGTTCCTGCTGCTCTCGATCACCGCATACCTGCGTGCGGTGGACGCTGGGCGTGTGCCGCTGCGATCGCCCCGCTGGCTCGTCGTCTCGTGTGTGTGTCTGCTGCTTTCGCTGTTCGCGAAGGCGTGGGGCATGACGTGCTTCGTCACGCTGATCGCGCTCGACGTGTCTCCGCTGGCGCGCCTGCCCCTCAGCACAGAGGCATTCACCGATCGGCGGTACCGGCCGATCTGGATCCAGAAGATTCCGTTCGCGCTGCTCGGCATCGGCGCAGCGGTTGTCGCCTGGCTCGCACAGCATCATGAGCCGGACACGATGGTGTCGATCGCCGACTGGACGTGGAGCGCGCGCGCGATGCAGGCGGCGTACGGTCTGTGCTTCTACGTCTGGAAGACGATTTGGCCCACACACCTGGCGGTGCTGTATGCGAGGCCGAATCCGCTCGACGGATGGCCGCTCGCGTTTCCCGCGGCCCTGGTCCTCGTAGCGGCGGCGGCGATCCTCATCGTGTGGAGCGCCCGCCGGCACCCATCGATCGCCATGGCGTCGCTCGTATACGCCGCCACCGTCGCGCCGGTGCTCGGGTTGGCGCAGAGCGGACCACAACTGGTCGCCGACCGTTACGCCTACGTCAGCAGCCTGCCGTTCAGCGCGCTGCTTGCCGGCGCATTGCTCACGCGGCCGCGCGGCCGCCGCTCGCCGGCGATCGCGATCGTCGGCGGATGTCTGCTCGCGCTGGCCATCGTCACGTGGAACGCGACGCAGGTCTGGCACGATTCCGAGCGGCTGTGGGGGCACGCGCTGCGCGTCGGGGAATCCAGCTACACGGCGCACCTGGATTACGGTCAGGCCGTGCGGGCGAATGGGCGGATGGACGAGGCGATCGAGCACTACCGGATGGCGCTCGCGCTGCAGCCACTCTCGGGGAACGCGTGGTACAACCTGGCGAATGCGCTGAAGGCGACGGGCCGGCTCGACGAAGCCGAGCGGGCTTACCGCACCGCGATCGATCACCTGTCGTGGAAGGTGGAAGCGCAGGTGAATCTCGGCAATCTGTACTTCGCGCGCGGCCGGCTGGCAGACGCGATTGAGCAGTACAGGAGCGCGACGTCAACGCTCGCGCACGCCTCACCCGCGGAATTCACGCCGGAGCCGTTCCTCTATCTTGGCATCGCGCTCGCCGACAGCGGCGATCGAGCCGGAGCGCGCGATGCGCTCGCCATTGCGGAGCGCTATCCCGCCACGCGCGCGCGGGCGCTGCGGGAGCTGGCGCGGCTCGGATCGTAGAACCACGAAGAGCACGAAGCCACGAAGGAGCGTCTCGGCGCCGGCGGCGCTCGGCTGAAGCCTTCGCGCTACGCCGATCGATCCGAAAGAATTTCCCTCCGTGTCCTCTCTGGTGGAGAGCTTCGTGGTGAAAAAAAAACGCCGGGCGGTTTCCCACCCGGCGTTTCAGATCCGGCTTGCGCCGGACGCCGTCAAAAGCCTTACAAGTTCTGCTCTGTGTCCTTTGTGTCCTCTGTGTTAAGCGAGCGCAGCGATCGCCTTACCAGATGAAGCGGAAGCCGATGCGACCCGTGCGCGGCGCCAGGATCGACGTCGGGTTGAGGTACGACGATCCGGTTGCTTGGCTGATCACCTGAGCCGCGTACGAGTTGGTCAGGTTATAGCCGTCGAGGAACAGGCGGACCTTCGCGACGTGTCCGAAGTTCACGGTCTTCTCGACACGGACGTCGAGGTCGCCTACGTTCTGCTGACGGTTGGCGTTATACGAGGTCACGTACACCGTCGTGTTCGTGAGGCTGCCCGCACGCGCCGCGCTGAACGTGCAGTTGCACGACGCCGGCGCCGTGACCGACAGTGTCCGCGCGAACGGCTGGCCGTTCTGGAAGCGGTACAGCGGGCTGATCATGATGCCCCACGGCGCGTTGTATGTGCCGCTCAGCTTGAAGCTGAAGCGGGTGTAGGGGTAGTTGAACGGCCCGTTCGGCGTATTCGGGTACGACAGCGGGTAGTCCTTCGACCAGGTGTACCCCAGGCCGCCGCTCAGCGAGTAGTTGTGGCTCTGGCGCTTGTTCAGCGCGAACTCGACGGTCTTGTATGTGCCGTCGTTCGGCGTGTTGGTCACGAACTGCGTCGTCGGGTACGAGCAGGTCGGCGTCGGCGCCGTGGCACCGGTGCAGTTCGAGATCAGGTTGTTCGGGATGCCGTAGAACGTCAGGTTCTGATCGTCCGCGGTGCCCTGGACGTTGTCAGGTCCCTTGTCGACAACATTGAAGGGTACGGTATACGCGCTCGCCGGCCGCAGCGACTGGAACGTGCCGGTCTGATCCTGCACGTGGAAGTACACGAAGCCGAAATGCGCGCCGACGCCCTCGGTGATTTGCCGCTCGATGAACGCGGTGGCCTGTGTCGAGGTCGGCTGGAACATGTTGGGATCGACCAGGATGTTTCCATTCAGCGCGTTCGCGGTCTGCTTCCCTTCTTCGCCCGGCTGGTAGATGCCATCGCCGGCGACGCAGCCCGCACAGCCGCCCGCGTCAGCCCAGGCGTACGTGACGCTCTTGCTCGCCGCGTTCGGGTTGCCGTTGGCCGAGACGCCGACACCCGGGTTGAAGCCGAACAGGCCGTAATTCCCCTTCAGCACCGTCTTGCCATCGCCCGTGAGGTCGTAGGTGATGCCGAGGCGCGGCACGATCTTGTTCCACGTTGCGTAGGTCTGCGCGGGAATCGTGGCCGCCGGGATGCTCAGCGGGCCGTAGCTGTAGGCCAGCTGCTTCTGATCCGGTGTGAAGTTGCGGTACCGATCGTAGCGCGCGCCCAGGTTCAACGTCGCGCGGCCGATCGACCACTGATCGCTGATGAACGCGTCGTACGTGTTCAACTTGTCGACGCTCAGCAGGTTGCCATTCGGACCGTCGCCAAGCGATCCCACGTGGGTCGCCGTCGGCGCATAGAGGATCACCGTTTGCGGCGCGCCGTTGTTGAAGTTCTCCAGGACGTTGCCCGATGCCACCTGCGTAAAGCCGTAGTAACCGGTCTCGTTGAGGATCTCCCCGCCAACCTTGAAGTTGTGCGAGCCGGCCCAGCCGTCCTTGAAGTAGGTGACCGACCCGGTGACCTGGCCACGATGACGATCCGTCTGTTCGTTTTCGTCGCCGTTCAGCAGCGTCGCTTTACCCGAGTCCTTGATCTCGAAGTTCGTGGTGTCGGTGTTCGCCTGCAGGGGGAAGTAGTAGCCGAACACGCCGTAGCGCGCTTCGGCGTACATGTTCTTGCCCAGCGTGCCGTTCCACTCGCCCTTGTAGATCCAGCTGCCGGAGGTCTGTTTCAGCGTCTGGCCCAGGTCTGTGTACGTGTCCGCGCTGACCGGCAAGCGGTTCGGCTGCACCTTCTGGCCCCACTGGTAGTAGCCGATCAACTTGTTGTTCTGGTTGATCTGGTAGGTCGCCTTGCCCGAGGGGTTCCAGAGGTTGGTGTTGAACGGCAGACCCGCAATCGGCCCGACGAAGTTCGGTTGGCCAACGGCGGTCGTCTGATTGCGATAGGAGAAGTACCACCAAACCTTGTCCTTCTTGAGCGGGCCGCCGACGTTCAGGTTGAAGTCGTGGTACTTCTGGAGCTCGTTGCTGTGCTGGCGAATGCCTTTCGCGAGCACGTCCGACGGAATGTTCGCGCTCTGGAACGAGTTGTTCTCGTAGTCCTGATAGATTTCGCCCTGGAACTTGTTGCCGCCCGACTTGCCGAGCATCTGGCTCTGCACGCCGGGAGTCGGCATCTCGGCGCCTTGACCGACGGTGCCGAGGAACACTTCTTCGAATGAGCCGTAGTCCACGTAGAAGCCAGCGCCGCTGGTGCCTTCCGTCGTGTTGATGCCCTCGACGAGCACGCGGTTCTGGCCCGAGTAGCCATACGCCGTGTAGCCGCTCTGCGTGCCGGCGCGATCACCGCCCACGTCGAGGCGGTCCATCGTCACCGACGGCGTGGCCGCCAAGAGCGACCAGAGGTCGCGCGAGTTGGGAATCCCCTGCAGCGCTTCGAGCTTGAAGTTCTGCTGGACGCGCGTATTCGTCGTGTCGATGACCGGAGAATCGCCGGTGACCGTGACGGTTTCCTGCAGCGAGGCGACCGCGAGCTCGACGTTCACGGCTGCACTGAAGCCCATGGAGATCTGAATATTTTCGCGCTTCAGGGTATTGAAGCCCGGCAGCTCGAAGGTCACCGTGTATGTGCCAGGAGGCAGTGCTGGAAAACGATAATTGCCGCTCGCGTCGGTGACGGCGCTCTGCACGCCCATCATCGACGGACTCGTGACCGAAACATTGACACCGGGAAGCACGCCGCCGCTCGAGTCGGCGACCTTTCCGTTGATCGAACCGGTCGTGCTCGCGCCGCCACCCTGGGCGAACGCAGAACCGGTCGAGAGCCAGCAGACTGCCAGCACTGCGATTAGAACCTGAAAACCACGCCTCATTTCCCCTCCTGTGCCGGGCTGGATACAGCTCCGGCTTTCCCATCCTGCAAACGAACGGTGTGCGCTTCGGCGATTGGTAGAGTGGGGGGATTATGGGGATCGACCGCTGGGTTGTAAATGAGAAAACGTAGATAGAGAGAGTCAATGTCGCTATTTGGACGTTCGACCTCCATCCAATTGGATCGGCTGGGGATACGTCTTTTGTAAATCGCCGATTTTACGCGGAATTTGAGGGGATCGGCAGGGGGGCTGGTACTAAAGGCAGGTGGGCGGTACGAGTGGGACCGGGTGACCAGCCCCACTCGTGTTGGGCGCGCCTCAGAACGGCTTGACGAAGAACAGAATCAGCGAGATCAGCAGGACGTAGATGACCAGCGACTCGATCAGCACGAGGCCGAGAATCAGGTTGCCCCGGATCTCGCCTGCCGCGCTCGGGTTGCGTGCGATGCCTTCCACGGCCGCCGCGATGGCGCGCGACTGCCCCAGCGCGCCGAACGCCGCCGCCACCGCCAGGGCGAAGCCCGCAGTGATGATCGACCAGCGAATAATCTCGACGCGCCCGGCCGCCGCGGCCGCCGCTTCCTGCGCGTGCAGCGGCGAGATCAAGCCGACCGCCACCACCATCATCGTCACGGCCATCAAGAAACGTCTGCTCACAGAATCCTCCAATGAATCAAAGCTGCAATCTGCAATCGAAATAGGCAATCGGCAATCTCACGAACCTAAACTTCCCCGGCCACCATGTCGCTGTGCTCCTGCTTTTCGTGCTCGGTCGCCACTGCGCCACCCAGGTAGATCGTCGTCAGCAGCACAAAAATGTAGGCCTGCAGCACGGCCGTGATGATGCCGAGGAACATGACCGGGAGCGGCACCAGGAACGGCACGATGCTGAACAGGATGATGACGACCAGATCCTCGGCAAAGATGTTGCCGAACAGTCGCAGCGACAACGACAGCACGCGCGACAGATGGCTGATGATCTCGATCGGCAGCATGATCGGCGCGATGAACAGTGGTGCGCCCGGCGGCGCGGCGAAGTGCTTCAGGTAATGCCCGATGCCCTGCGCCTTGATGCCCTGCACGTGATAGTAGACGGCGACGGTGAGCGCGCAGCCGAGCGTCACGTTGATGCTGCTCGTCGGCGACTTCAGGCCGGGCAGCAGTCCCATCAGATTGCCAGTGAGGATGAACGCAAACATCGTCACGACGATGGCGAGGTAGCGCGGCGCCTTATGGCCGACGTAGTCACGCACCATGCTCTCGATGGCGCGCAGGCCGTCTTCGAGCAGGATCTGCAGGCGGCCCGGCTGCTCCACGCTCAGATTCCGGCGCAGGACGAGACACAGGATTGTCCAGGCGACGACGATCAGCGCCGACATCACAAGGAAGTCGGGGATGACGTCGCCTGTGGCGGGCACCGGCCGGCCGAAGGCGCGCAGCATCGCGCGCACCACGGGGCCGAGCGCAGCATTCACCGCCTGGACGATCCAGAGTTCGTGCTCGAGCTTTTCCATTGACTGGTGATCAGCGCTGCCGCGAGACGACTCCGCGCACAGCGTCTATTGCGACCGCCACGACGAACGAGGATGCGCCGGCAAAGACCGCCACGGGCGGCAGTCGCAGGCGCGCCATTATCACGTACGCGGCGGCGGCGAGTATAGCGTACCTTGTGAAAAACTTCACCAGCCCGATCGCGATACGGATCCGCCCGTTCGCGCCGCCAGACACCGCCCCGACCGATGCGTCGATCCCACCCTTGATCCCCCGGTAGGAGATCAGCACCAGCAGTCCTCCGCCTATCACGCCGAGCGGCGGGCCGAAGCGGCCGCGGGTCAGGGCCCACGCGGCCCCCGCCATCACGACGCACGCGATGAGGCCGTCGCGCTCCCAGCGCCGCAGCATCGCGTCCGACTCAGTCACGACGATCGGTCCGCGGCTTGCCGGGATCCTGTCGAAGGGCCTGCGCCAGCGTGCGATAGACATTCAACGCGCCGGCCACGAACCCGAAAGCCACGAAGATCCCCAACAGCCACGGCGCCGTCCCGAACCAGGCGTCCAGCGTCCGCCCGAAGTAGTAGCCGAGGCCCAGCGCGATGATGAATGACAACAGTCCGGCGCTCAGCTCCCACGCCGTGCGCATCATGTTCGCGTCGGACTTGTTGAAGAGCATCACGCCTTCTTCACGAAGACACGGAGGTACGAAGGACACGAAGGCAAACAAAGCGGATTGGCCACCGAGCCACAGAGGCGCCGCGGGCATTCGACGGCGTCGCGTCGCGACGCGCACCGCCGGAGTCGGATCGATTCACGAGCCAATGTTCGCGCCTCAGGCTCGTGAATCCGTCCGATCCGGCGGCGCAAGCCGGCCTGCACGCAGGCCGGCCGTCGAATCGCTGCGGCGCTTGCGCTCCCTGGCGTTGGTCCGGCAGGAGAAGATTTTCTCAGTGACTCAGTGCCTCTGTGGCAAAACTTCTTCCTCGTGCCCTTCGCGTCTTCGTGGCTAAGACTTTCAGGAGCAGGTCGGACCTCTGTGTCCACCGTGTCCTCCGTGGTGGAACGTGTCTCTCGGCTTACCGAATCGCCGCGGCCAGACCCGCAACGCCGAGCGTGCGCGCCGACGCCTCGGCAACCTCGAACAGCAGCCGCGGATACACCCCGAGGACGATCGTTGCCACGATCGCGATGCCAAGCACCAGCGCGAGCGGCGCGGTCACGGTGGGCTCCGAACCGATCGTCTCGCTCTGCAAATACATGAAGACGACGATCCGGACGTAGTAGTAGAGCGAGATCGCGCTGTTGAGCACGCCGATGACCGCCAGCCACACGTAGCCGGACTCGATCGCGGCGCTGAACAGCCAGAACTTCCCGAAGAATCCGGCGGTCGGCGGAATGCCGCCCAGCGACAGCATGAAGAGCAGCATCGCGAACGCCGCCATCGGATTCCGGAAGGAGAGCCCGCTGAAATCCTTCAGCTCCTCGCCGGCCACGTCGCGCCGGCGCAGGACGGCGATCACCGTGAACGCACCCAGCTGCATGAACAGGTAGATGAAGAGATAGATGAGCGTCGCGGAGACGCCGCGCGCCGTCCCCGCCACGACGCCGATCAGAATGTAGCCCGCATGCGCGATCGACGAGTACGCGAGCATGCGCTTGACGTTGGTCTGGGTCAGCGCCGCGATGTTCCCGGCCGTCATCGTGACGATGGCGAGCACTTCGAACAGGATCCGCCAGTCGGCGCTCATCGACGGCAGGCCTTCAAGGAAGATCCGGAGCAGCATCGCGAATGCCGCCGCCTTCGAGCCGACGGAGAGGAATGCCGTAATCGGCGTCGGCGCCCCTTCGTACACGTCGGGCGCCCACATGTGGAACGGCACGGCGCCGATCTTGAAGCCGACGCCGGCGACCACGAAGATCACGGCGAGGATCAGCCGCGGATCGTGCTCCTGTCCGACGAACAGCGTCGCCATCACGCGCAGGTTCGTCGTGCCCGACAAGCCGTACATGATCGACATGCCGTAGAGCAGGATCCCGAGCGAGAAGGCACCCAGCAGGAAGTACTTCACTGCCGCTTCATTCGATCGCTGGCTCGGCTTGATGTAGCCCACCAGGATGTAGAACGACACCGCCATCGTCTCGAGGCCGATGAAGATCGAGATCAGGTCGATGCCGCCGGCCATGATCATCATGCCGAGCGTCGCGCAGAGAATCAGGAAGTAGTACTCGCCCGGGCTGGCGCCTTCCGTCTCGAGGTACCGGACGGACATCAGCACGGTCAGGCCGGCCGACATCAGGAAAATGATCTTGAAGAAGAGCGCAAAGCGATCGACCGCCAGCAGCCCGTGCGAGATCTCGACGTGCGTGTTGACGAACGGCACGAGCGCCGCCGCCGTCGCGCCGAGCACGAGCAGCGTGATCCACGCCAGCGCGTGGCCGCTGCGGCGCGGCAGCAGCACGTCGGCGACGAGCAGCAGGAGGGCCCCGCCGGTGAGCACCAGCTCCGGCAGGATGTAATAGAAATCGCTGAGCGAGATGCCGGCCGGCATTACCGTGGTGCTCCCGGCACAGCCTGCCCTGAGCCGGTCGAAGGGGCCTGCCCTGAGCCGGTCGAAGGGGCCTGCCCTGAGCCGGTCGAAGGCGCCTGCCCTGAGCCTGTCGAAGGGGGAATGTCCGTGCCGGATCCCGAGGAGAGCGGCCGGCCGTCAGGCCCGCACGGCACGGCCGCGAGGAACTTCGCCGCGGTGTCGGATGCCACATGCGCGGGCGTCGGCGCGGTGCCACAGTCGGCAGCGGCATTGCGCGGCGCGTACTGCGTGTTGACGCGCGCCATGATGTGCTGCACCGACGTGTCCAGCCGCCGCAGGAACGGCGCCGGGTACAGCCCCATCCAGAACGCGAGGATCAGCAGGGGTGCGAACGTCGCGAACTCGCGGTGGCTCAGATCGAGCAGATGCTCGTTCTTCGGGTTCTCCACCTTGCCGAACATCGTGCGCTGAAAGAGGTACAGCATGTAGGCCGCCCCCAGGACGACCCCGGCGCCGGCAAACAGCGCCCAGATTTTGTTCGCCACGAACGTGCCCTGCAGGATCAGCAGCTCGCCGATGAAGCCGTTCAACGCCGGCAGGCCGATGGACGACATCGTCATGATGAGAAAGACGGCGGCGTAGACGGGCATCACCTTGGAGAGCCCGCCGTACTCGGAGAGCTCGCGGGTGTGCCGGCGCTCGTACACGATGCCGACGATCAGGAACAGCGCGCCGGTCGAGATGCCGTGATTCAGCTGCTGAATGATGCTGCCGGTGATGCCCACCGGATTGAGCGCGAACATGCCGAGCATCACCATGCCCATGTGGCTGACCGAGGAGTACGCGACCAGCCGTTTCCAGTCCTTCTGCGCGAGCGCGACGAGCGCGCCGTAGATGATCCCCACGATCGAGAGGATCACGATCATCGGCACGAAGGAGCGCGTGGCGTCCGGCAGAATCGGCAGGCTGAAGCGCAGAAACCCGTACGTCCCCATCTTCAGCATGACGGCCGCCAGGATCACCGAGCCGGCGGTCGGCGCGTCGGTGTGGGCGTCGGGCAGCCACGTGTGAAACGGAAACATCGGGACCTTGACGGCGAAGCCGAGGAAGAAGGCGAGGAAGATCCACCACTGCAGGTTGAACGGCACGTTCAGCTTCTGGAACGCCGTGACGTCGAACGAGTACACGCCGGTGACGCTGTGCGCGTAGAAGTAGAGCGCCAGGATGCCGAGCAGCATGATCACGCTGCCGACCAGGGTATACAGGAAGAACTTGATCGCCGAGTAGAGCCGGTTCGCACTGCCCCAGATGCCGATCAGGAAGTACATCGGCACCAGCATCACTTCCCAGAACAGGAAGAACAGCAGGAAGTCGAGCGACATGAACGCGCCGAGCATGCCGGTCTGGAGGATCAGCAGAAAAATGTAGTACTCCTTCACGCGCTCGGTGATGGCGGTCCACGACGACAGGATCGCGATGCACCCCATCAGCGTCGTCAGCAGGACGAGCAGCGTGCTGAGGCCGTCGACGCCGAGAAAGTACTCGGCGCCGACCGACGGGATCCACGCCGCGCGCTCGACGAACTGGAAGTCGCCGCCTTGCGGGTTGAACCAGAACCAGAGCGGAATCGAGATCAGGAAGCCCGCGGTCGCGAAGATGTTCGCGATCCATCGAATGGCGTTCTGGTTCTCCTTCGGCACCAGCAGCAACAGCAGGGCGCCGATGAGCGGCGTGAACAGGATGAGCGATAGATAGTGATTCATAATTTCGTTGGCTCGGCTAAAGCCTTCGCCCTACGACGTCGACACCTGACAGTCGCGCCGGGCAACCCGCCGTAGCGCGAAGGCTTCAGCCGAGCGTCATCCGTCTCAGCGCACGAACAGATAAATGCTCACGAACGCGAAAATACCGAACAGCATCAGGAGCGCGTAGGTCTGCACCAGCCCGGTCTGTAGACGCCTGAACGCGAGGCTCGACTCCTTCACGATCCAGCCGACGAGATTCACGAGCCCGTCGACGACGGTGCGATCCGCCAGGCCCGAGAGCCACGCGCTGAACCGCGTCAGCCAGCTCGATCCGTTCACGACGCCGTCGATCACGTTGCGATCGAACGCCCAGAGTCCCCGGCTGCTGGCAAAGGTGCCGGAGATCACGGTCGCGTCGTAGAGCTCGTCGACGTAGTACTTGTTCGTCAGCGTGCGGTGCGCGCCGGCGAATCGTGCGGCGAGCGAGACGGAGATCTCCGGACTCGTGACGTAGAACTTGTGCGCGAGCGTGATGCCGGCGATGGCGATCAGCAGCGAGAGGCCCATCAGGCCGAGCTCCTCAGTGCGCGAGACGTGCGCGCCCGATTCCTCCACCGCACCGCCGCCATGCTCGAGCGCCTTCACTTCGCCAGCGGCCGTGCGGCCGCGTTCGAGCTCCGATCCGGCAACGACGTCGTTCGGCCGCACTTCGAGGCCGGCGTGGACCGCGCCGTGCGTCGCCGTGAAACTCGGCTCGAGGAACTGTTCGATCGCGTTGCCGCCGCCGAGCGCCGCGGGGATGCCGACGAAGCCCGCCACGACCGCGCCGACGGCGAGCGCCATCAACGGAAAAGTCATCGGCGTCGGCGATTCGTGCGGACCGTGCCACGGGCCATGGCCGTGCCCACCGCCTCCGTGCGCATCGTCGTGCACGGCGAGGCTGTCGATTGGCCCGTGGGATATTTCGTGGTCGTCCTCGTGCGCGTGGCCATGCGCGACGGCATCCGCCGGATGCCTGGCGCCGTGAACGGCCGCCACGCGCGTGTCCTTCGCGTGATCGGCCGCCGGGATTGCGAAGACGCCGTGGCCGGCGACTTCCCACGCCGGTCCGCGATAGGCGCCCGAAAAGGTCATGAACATCAGACGCGCCATGTAAAACGCCGTCATGAGCGCGGCGGCGACGGCGATGACCCAGATCGCTTTGTTCGAGAGGAACGCGCGAAACAGAATCTCGTCTTTGCTGAAAAAGCCGGCGAACGGAAAGATGCCGGCAATCGCCAGCGTGCCGATCGCCATCGTCGCAAACGTGACCGGCAGGTATTTCTGGAGGCCGCCCATGCGGCGCATGTCCTGCTCGCCCGCCATGGCGTGGATTACGGAACCGCTGCCGAGGAAGAGCAACGCCTTGAAAAACGCGTGCGTCATGAGGTGAAACGCCCCGGCCGAGAAGGCGCCGACGCCCATGGCGGTGAACATGTATCCGAGCTGCGAGACGGTCGAGTACGCGAGGACGCGTTTGATGTCGTACTGCACGAGGCCGATCGACGCCGCCATGAACGCCGTCAGGACGCCGACGATCGCGACAATCGTCATCACCTGTGGCGCGTGTGAGAACAGCACCGCGTTGCGCCCGATCATGTAGACGCCCGCCGTGACCATCGTCGCGGCGTGGATCAAGGCGGAGACCGGCGTCGGCCCCTCCATCGCGTCGGGCAGCCAGACGTACAGCGGAATCTGCGCGCTCTTGCCGGTCGCCCCGACGAACAGCAGCAGGCAGATGAACGACAACACGCCGAAATGTGCCGTCTCGATCGGCATCGCCGCCGCGGCGTTCTGGATCGCGCGGAAGTCGAAGGTGCCGAAGGTCATGAAAATCAAGAACACGCCGAGGATGAAGCCCCAGTCGCCGACGCGGTTCGTGATGAAGGCCTTCTTGCCGGCATCGGACGCGCTCTTCTTCTCGTACCAGTAGCCGATCAAGAGATACGAGCAGAGGCCGACCCCTTCCCAGCCGACGAACATCACCAGGAAGTTGTTGCCCAGCACGAGCGTGAGCATGAAGAAGCAGAACAGGTTCAGATAGCAGAAGAACCGCGCGACACCGCCGCGCGGCTCGTCGGCCATGTACGCGGTCGAGTACACGTGAATCAGCGTCCCGATGCCGGTGACGATCAGAATCATCATGCCGGAGAGCGGATCGAGCCGGAATCCCCACGGCACCTGGAACGTGCCGATCGTGCCGTTGGACAGCTGCAAGGGGATCGCCGTGAACCACTGCGCGACGGTGATGTCGTACGCGCGCGCCTCCGGCGGCAGCGACAGCAGCTGCCAGAAGGCGACCAGCGACAGCGCGAGCGCCGCCGTCATCGTCGTGCACGCGACGAGGCCGGCTGTCCTCCGCGAGAACAGCCGAATGCCCACGAGGCCGTTGATGACGGCGCCGATGCCTGGGAGAACGGGAATGAGCCAGATGTACTTCATGTCACATGGGCTGGGAGGGCGGGACGGGCAGGGCGGGCTGGTTGGGAATCCGCGCTGTCGATCTTGCAGCCCCGCCTTCCCTGCCTGTCCTGCCTTCCCTGCCTACCATTTCATTAGGTTCATTTCGTCGATGTTGACCGTTTCCTTGTTCCGATAGAACGCCAGGATGATGCCCAGTCCGACGGCCGCTTCCGCCGCGGCCACCGCGATCACGAAAATCGCGAAGACCTGGCCGATCGTGTTCTGCAGCTGGTTCGAGTACGCGACCAGGTTGATGTTGACCGCGTTCAGGATCAGCTCAATCGACATGAAGATGATGATGATGTTGCGCCGCACCATCACGCCGATGACGCCGATGATGAACAGCGCCGCAGACAACAACATGTAATGCGTCGGTGTAATCATGATCATCCAGTTGGTGATTTGGCGAGTTGGTGAGTTAGCGAGTTGAATTCGCCAATTCACCAAGTCGCCAATTCGCCAACTCTCACAGTTCCCTCTTGGCCAACACGATGGCGCCTATCATTGCCACCAGCAGCAGCATCGACGCGATCTCGAACGGAATCAGGTAGCTCGTGTAGAGCATCCACCCGACCTGCTCGGTGTTCCCGATCACCGGCATCGCCGCGCCCGGCGCGATCGGCGTGGAGGGCAGCGACGATCCATACGCGGCAATCGCGCCCAGCTCGGCGAGGACCGCGGCGGCCAGGCCGAACCCGATCTTCGTGCGCCGGTGCGTATCCGAATGCGCCTCAGGCGGCCGCTTCAGATTCACCAGCATCACGACGAAGAGATAGAGGACGACGATGCCGCCCGCGTAGACGAGGACTTGGATCGCGGCGAGAAACGGCGCGTGCAGCAGCACGTACAACGCCGCCACGAACAGGAAGTCGAGCACCAGGAACAGCACGCTGTGCACGGTGTCCTTCGTGCTGACGACCAGCACGGCGAAGCCGAGAATGAAGGCCGCCAGGGTGTAGAACGCTATCGCTTGAGCCATGTCGGTATCGGGATTCGGGATTGGGGATTCGGGATTCGCGAATCCTCAGTCCAAATCACATCAGCAGTACCTTCACGATCCCCGTGACGACGAGATTCGCGATCGCCAGCGGGATCAGGACCTTCCATCCGAGTCGCATCAACTGGTCGTAGCGGTACCGCGGCAAGGTCGCGCGAATCCAGATGAAGAAGTAGAGGAACAGAAAGGATTTGATCAGGAACCAGGTCCAGCTCGGGATCAGATCGAAAAAATGCAGCGCGGCGACGTGCGGAAAGGGCCGAAGCCACCCGCCCAGGAAGAGCGTCGTCGCCACCGAGGAGACGACAATCATGTTCGCGTATTCGGCGAGGAAGAACAGCGCGAACCGCATGCCGCTGTATTCGGTGTGGAAGCCGCCCGTCAGCTCCTGCTCCGCTTCGGGCATGTCGAACGGCGCGCGGTTGGTTTCCGCCAGTCCCCCGATGACGAAGATACCGAACGCCAGCGGCTGGACGAACGCGAACCAGACGTGCTGGTTGTACTGCGCGTTGACGATGCTGACCATGCTGAGGGAGCCGGCCATCATGATGACGCTGACCAGCGTGAGCGTGACAGCGACTTCGTAGCTGATCAACTGCGCGGACGCCCGCAGGCTCGCCAGCAGCGGATACTTGCTGTTCGACGCGTAGCCGGCGAGGATGATCCCGTAGACGCCGACCGACGCGACCGACACGACATAGAGCAGGCCGATGTTGACGTCGGTGACGAAGAGCGACACCGGATGGCCGAAGATGCGCACGGTCGGGCCGAACGGAATCACCGCGTACACGATCAGCGCCGGCACCATCGAGATGATCGGCGCAGCCGTGAAGACCCACTTGTCGGCCCGCACCGGCGTGATGTCTTCCTTGATCATCAGCTTCACGGCATCGGCGACCGGCTGCAGGATGCCATAGGGTCCGACGCGCATCGGCCCCAGCCGCGACTGGGCCCAGGCGATGACCTTCCGCTCCAGCAACACCATGTAGGTAACGCCGACCAGCGTCGCGTTCAGCACGACGAGAATCTTGACGAGCGGAATGACGAAGTTGTCGATCATGCCAGCCGCTCGGCTAAAGCCGTCGCGCTACGTCGGATACTTGGAGCCGTCATCGATCTACCTCGCCCAGGACCACGTCGAGCGATCCGATGAGCGCCACGACGTCGGCGACCAGATGGCCTTTGATCAGCGTGCGCAGTCCCTGCAGATTGCAGAACGACGGCGGGCGCACGCGGAACCGATACGGGTTGGTCGATTTGCCGTCGCTGACGATGAAGTACCCGAGCTCGCCTTTCGGCGACTCGATCGCGTGGTAGGTTTCCCCGGCCGGCGGTTTGATCAGCCGCGGCACCTTGCCGACGATGGGCCCTTCGGGAATCCCCTCGGCCGCCTGCTTGATGATGCGCAGCGACTGGCGGAATTCTTCCATGCGGACCAGATACCGGTCGTAGGTGTCGCCCGCCTTGCCGAGCGGCACATCGAACTGCACCTCATCGTAGGCGGCGTACGGCTCGTCCTTGCGGATGTCGCGCAGGACGCCGGAGCCGCGCAGCGGCGGTCCGCTCAGCCCGAGCGCGATCGCGTCCGGACCGGAAATCACGCCGATGCCCTTGGTGCGCTCGAGCCAGATGCGGTTGTGCGTCAGCAGCGTTTCGTACTCCTCGACTTTGTCCGTCATGATCTTGACGAACTCGAGGACCTTCTTGTCCCAGCCGGGCGGAATATCGAGCGGCAGTCCGCCAATGCGCATCGAGTTGTACGTGAGGCGCGCGCCGCAGAACTCCTCGAAGAGATCGAGAATCAGCTCGCGCTCGCGGAACGCGTAGAGGAACACCGTCATCGCCCCGATGTCCATCGCGTGCGTGCCGACCCAGAGGCAGTGGCTCGCAATCCGCTGCAGCTCACAGAGAATCGTGCGCACGTACCGGGCGCGCCGCGGGACCTCGATCGCCATCAGCTTTTCGACCGTCTCGCAGTAGCCGACGTTGTTGGTCGCGGCGGCGACGTAGTCCATCCGATCGGTGAGCAGGATGATCTGCGTCCAGTTGCGGTTCTCGCTGAGCTTCTCGATGCCGCGGTGCAGATACCCGATCACCACGTCGCCGTCGACGACCTTCTCCCCGTCGAGACGCAGGACGACGCGCAGCACGCCGTGCGTGCTCGGATGCTGCGGCCCCATGTTGAGCACCAGCTCGTTGGTGTCGAACATCGCGCCGTGATGTACTGCAGGTGTCTCCATCAAAAACCCAGTCTGTGTCGCTGACGGGATTCGGGGTTCGGGATTGGGGATTCGACGGGATTTGCGAATCCCGAATCCCAAATCCCAAATCCCGACACGTCGTTACTCAATGTCCGCCTCTTCCCGCGTCTGTCGCAGCTTCAGCCAGTCGATCGGATTTTCCATCAGCAGCTCGCCCGGTCCTTCGAGCGGGTAGTCCTTGCGCTGCGGGTAGCCCTGCCAATCCTCCGGCATGAGAATCCGGCGCCGATCGGGATGGCCGGTGAAATTCACCCCGAACATGTCGAAGACCTCGCGCTCGAGCCAGTTCGCGGCGGCCCACAGGTCGGTCGCCGACGGTACCGGCTGATTCTCCGCCACACGCGTCTTCACGCGCACCCGGTGCCGATGCGCGATCGAATACAGGCAGTAAACCAGATCGAACCGCTCGGGACGCGGCGGCCAGTCGGTCGCCGTCACGTCCGAGCAGAAATCAAACGCGGCGTCGGGCGCCGTCCGCAGATAGCGCAGCACATCGTGCACCCGCGCGATGGGGACGATGAGCGTCCAGTCGCCGACGAAGTAGCTGACCTGCGCGACCGCATCCGGCATCCGCGTCTGCAGCGTCGTGATGAACGCCGGCAGCGGGAGATCGGCCGGCGGCGCTGGTTCGTGCGGCCCGGTCGGTGCCGCAACCTTCGGCGGATGTTCCGCCGCTGGCTTCGGCGCCGGGGGTTTCGCGGCGGCCGGCGCTGGCTTTGCGACGGCGGGCGCAGGCTTCGGTGCCGTCGGCGCGGTGGCAGCTTGCGCCGGCGCCGTGGGCTGACCGGTCGCTGAACTGGTCTCGCTCGTGGTCGCCGTCGCCGCCGCAGCGGGATTGGCCGGCTTCGGAGCCTGAGGTTCCTGTCGCGGCGGCGCCGTCGGCGCCGCTGACGCTCCAGCACCCGGAGCGTCGGTACGCGACACTTCGCCCTTCACCGGTTCGGCGGGCGTGCTCCCGGCGGGCTTGTCTCCTGCCGCCTGCGCAGGTGGGACGCTCTGGCCCGCCTCGGCGCCCGAAGAGGCCTTCGGCGGCGGCGTCTCGCTCGCTGGAGTCTTGGAATCGTCGGGGGGCGCATCAGCCATTCAGGGTCACGTCTCCGACTGTCGCATCCAGGGCGGCGAGGCGCCCGTCTGGCAAGGCGCGACGACGGAGAATCTCGGGAACTACGCCCACTCCAGGGCGCCCTTTTGCCACGCGTAGTAGTAGCCGACGACGAGGATGAAGATGAAGACCAGCATCTCGATCAGGCCGAAGAGCAGCAGCTTGTCGAAGATGACGGCCCAGGGAAACATGAACACGGTCTCGACGTCGAAGATCACGAAGAGCATCGCCACGAGGTAGTAGCGGATGCTGTAACGATCGCGCGCGTCGGTGGTCGGCTCGATGCCGCATTCGTACGGCTCCAGCTTCACCTTGTTGTACTTCTCCGAGTGCAACAGACTCGAGAAGACCAGCGTGAACAACGCGAAGCCAGTCGCAACCGCGACGAAAATGGCAATCGGTATGTAGGCTGAAAGCATCTGTGTGATGTGGGCGGCGAAATCCGCACAGCTTTGGAAAGCCGTTGGTTTATAGCACGCGACCTAAGGGGTGTCAAGAAAGCGGGCGCGCTCGCGCGAATCGCCTGCAACCTACAGATTTCAAACAGCTTTCGACGCGAGTTCCCTTGACGCTGTTCAAAACCGGGACCTATACTCAATCGATGACGGGCAGGCGCATTTTTTCGGGAGCGGTTGGGCTCGCGGCGCTGGTGATCGGTGCCTCCGCTCCGCTTGTCGCCCAGGCGATCCAGCGGTCGATGTACGTGAGCGTCCTGGACGCCGCCGGCGCGCCGGTGCCCAACGTCGGGCCGGCGGATCTCGTCGTGCGCGAAGACAATGTCGCCCGCGAGGTGCTCCGCGTCGCGCCCGCCGACGAGCCGATGCAGATCGAGATTCTCGTCGATAACAGCCAGGCGGCGCGCGAGTACATCCCCGACGTCCGGGCCGCGCTTCCTGAGTTCGTGGACGCGCTCCTGGCGCCCAACGATGCCGGCCGGAGGAACGAAGTCGCCCTCGTGGCGCTGGGCGAACGGCCGACGATTCTCACCGAGCCGACCTTCGATGCGGCTCAGCTGCGAAAGGGCATCGATCGCCTCTTCTCGCAGCCCGGCAGCGGCACCTATCTGCTCGACGCCATCATCGAAGTCTGCCAGGGCTTCAAGAAGCGCAGCGCGCTGCGTCCCGTGATCGTGGCGATCACCACCGAGGGCCCGGAGTTCAGCTCGCGGCATTTCGATCTCGTCCTGGATCCGCTGCACGACACCGGCGCGGCGTTTCACGCGATCGTGGTCGGCCCGATGTCGAGCGCGACGAGCGACGAGGCGCGCAACCGGGCCATCGTGCTCGATCAGGGCACCAGCACCACGGGGGGCCGGCTCGATCACATTCTTACGAGCATGGCGCTCCGCGGCAAGCTGAAGCAGGTGGCCGACGACCTCACCCATCAGTACCTCGTCACGTTCGCGCGTCCGCAATCGCTGATTCCGCCGCAGCACACCACGGTGACCGCGGCGAAGCCGGGCATGACGGCGCGCGGGACGCTGGTGAGAGAATCGCAGGCGCCGCGGTGATCCGGCCATCTGGGTGCTATCGCCGCTGGCCGATCGTCGCCGTGTCGCTGTTGGCGTCGCTGCAGCTGGTCGCCGCCGCCGTCCAGGCACCGGCGCCGCAGCCGCCGCCCGTTCAACCCCCGGCCGGCCGCGGACAGCAGGGGGGGCAATTTCGCGCCGGCGTCGAGCTCGTGTCGCTCAACGTGACCGTCACCGACGGCGCGGCACACTACGTCACCGACCTCACGCAGCAGGATTTCGCCGTGTATGAAGACGGCGTCAAACAGGACGTCACTTTCTTCAACCGGACGAACCTGCCGATCGCGCTGGCGCTGCTGCTCGACACGAGCGCCAGCATGGATACCAAGCTGCCGACCGCGCAGGAGGCGGCGGTCGGCTTCGCACGGCGGCTCCGGCCGCAGGATCTCGCCGAGGTCATCGACTTCGACAGCCGCGTCATGGTCCTGCAGAACTTCACCAACAACGCGGCGGACCTCGAACAGGCGATCCACAAGACGTCGGCCGGCGGATCGACATCGCTCTACAACGCGGTCTACATCGCGCTCAAGGATCTGAAAAAGGTCGTCGCGAAGAACGTGGAGGAGATCCGGCGCCAGGCGATCGTGCTGCTGTCCGACGGCGAAGACACGTCGAGCCTGCTGCCGTTCGAGGAAGTGCTCGATCTGGCCAAGCGATCGGAAACCGCGATCTTCGCCATCGGCCTGCGGTCGGACGAGATCGCCTCCGGCGGCGGGAAGAGCTTCAAAGAGGCGGAGTTCGTCCTGCGCCAGCTCTCGCAGGAGACCGGCGGCCGGACGTTTTTTCCGAACCAGCTGTCGGATCTCTCGGGCGTCTACGGCCAGATCTCCGACGAGCTCTCGAGCCAGTACACGGTCGGCTACACGTCGCGGAATCCCAAGCACGACGGCAGCTGGCGGCGGGTGGTGGTGCGCGTCAACCGGCCGAGCCTGACCGCCCGCACCAAGCAGGGCTACTTCGCACCGACATCGCACTGATCGCGGGCTGAGGCTGTCACGCATTCTGAAGCCGCTATGAATGTCATCCCCCTTGCGCTTTACGCCGCCGCGCTCGTGGCGTACGTCTGCCATTTCGCACAACGCAATCCGACCGTGGGCCGCACCGCCACCACGCTGCTCGTCGCCGCCGCGCTCGCGCACACCTTCGTCATCGGCATGGAGACGATGGAAGTCGGCCACGTGCCCGTGACGGACGCGACGACGGCCATCTCCACGTTCGTGTGGCTGCTGGCGCTGTCGTATCTCTACACGGAGATGACGACCGACGAGCGGGCGATGGGCGTGTTCATTCTGCCGCTACTCGTCGCGCTCCAGGCGATTCCGGCGTGGCGGCCGGGCGTCGAAGCGCGCGCCCCGCTGCTGCAAGGTCCGCTGTTCGGCATTCACGTCTCGTCGCTGCTGTTCGCGTACGCGAGCTTTGCGCTCGCCTGCGTGATCGGCATCACCTACGTGCTGCTCTTCAAGGAGATCAAAGCCAAGCACCTCGGGTTCTTCTACGCGCGTCTTCCGTCGCTGCAGGTGCTCGACCGGATGAATCAGCGCGCCATCGTCATCGGCTGGATCTTTCTCACGATCGGCATCGTCGCCGGCGCGATCTGGGCGAGGACGTACGCCGGCCCCGATCCGCACGTGCAGGCGATGTCGCTCCAGGATCCGAAGATCTTCGTGTCGGTGATCTGCTGGGTGGTCTATTCGTTCGAGCTGTTTGCGGCGCGGCGCATCGGGTGGGCCGGACGCCGGACGGCGTATTTGTCGGCGCTCGGCTTTGCCATCGTGCTGCTGAATCTGGTGCCGATCAGCTATCTCATTTCGCAGAGCCACAACTTCTGATTCTTGTAAATTGGTGAGTTGGTAAATTGGTGAGTTGGTGAGTTGGTGAATTCGATTTCAAACGTGATGCGGCGGATCGTTGGTTCATTCGCCATATCGCCAAATCACCAAATCACCAAATCACCAACTGTATTGATCAACCTTTGATGCATCTTCTCCTCGTCGGAATCAGTCATCGCACCGCGCCGGTCGAGCTGCGCGAGCGCATCGACTTTCAAACGCGCGGCGTCGATCTGGCGCTGCAGGCGCTGGCCGCACGGGGGGCGGCGCGCGAAGCGGTCGTCCTCTCCACGTGCAACCGCGCGGAAATCTACGCGGCGTGCGACGACGTACCGGCGGCGCGGGCGGACCTCGCGCAGTTCATCGCCGACTTCCACGGCGTGGACCACGCCAGCCTCGCGCCGCACGTGTACGACGTCGCCGATCTGGAGGCGGCGGGCCACCTGTTCCGTGTCGCCGCCGGGCTCGACTCGCTGGTGGTCGGCGAACCGCAGATTCTCGGACAGGTGAAGGAGGCGTACACCGCCGCCGGCGACGCACAGACGGTCGGGCCGGTACTCAATCGGCTGTTCCACTCCTCGTTCGGCGTCGGCAAGCGCGTCCGCACCGAAACGGGCATCGGCTCCGGGGCCGTCTCGGTCAGCTACGCGGCGGTCGCGCTCGCCAGGAAGATTTTCGGCGATCTGCAAGGCCGCAGCGTCGTCGTGATCGGCGCCGGCGAGATGGGCAAGCTGACCGCGCTGCACATGAAATCGCAGGGCGTGCCCCGGATCACGATCGTCTCGCGCACGATGGCGCACGCGGCGCGGACGGCGGAAGCGATCGGCGGGGCGAGCGCGGCGCCGTGGGACGATCTCGACAACGCGATCAGTGCGAGCGACATCGTGATCGCGGCGACCGGTGCGACCGCGCCGATTCTGACGAAGGCGCACGTCGAAGCCGTGATGCGGCCGCGGCGCAGCCGCCCGCTGTTCATCATCGACATCGCGGTGCCGCGCGACGTCGAGGCGGCCGCCGGCGAAATCGAGCAGGTGTTTCTGTACAACATCGACGATCTGCAGGCGACGGTGCGCGAGAACCTCGCGCGGCGGACTTCCGAGGTCGCCCGCGCCGAAAGCATCGTCGCCGAAGAAGTCGAGCGGTTCGGCAGCTGGCTGCGGTCGCGCGGAGCGATTCCGACGGTCGTCGCCCTGCGGCAACGCTTCGAGCAGATCCGCCGTGCGGAGCTGGAGCGGCTCGAGTTCAAGATGTCCGCCCTGCCGCCGGACGCGCGGGCGCGCGTCGACGAGATCACGCATCTGATCGTGGAAAAGCTGCTGTTGACGCCAACCGAGCAGCTGAAGTCGCTCGGCGACGCCGACACGGTCGGCGCATACGCCGAGACGCTGCGGCGGCTCTTCGCGCTGAGCGACGACCCCGGCGATTCAGCGGCGACCGATCAGGATTCCGCCGTCGGCAAGGTCGAGCCGTTCATACGTGCCAAAGGGCGAGGAAGCCGCTGAGCCGCGCCATGCCGGACGTGCAGGAGCTTCGTCTCGGGACTCGCGGCAGCGCGCTCGCGCTGTGGCAGGCGAACGCCGTCGCGCAACGCGTGGCTGAAGCGGGCGGCCCGCCCTGTCGCATCGTGATCATCAAAACCTCCGGCGACCGGCTGCAGGAGGCGCCGCTCTCCGAGATCGGCGGCAAGCGGCTCTTCGTGAAGGAAATTGAAGACGCCCTGCTCAAAGGCGAGATCGATCTCGCGGTCCACAGCAGCAAAGACATGCCGGCGATCCTTCCCGAGGGGCTGACCGTCGCCGCCGTGCTGCCGCGCGAAGATCCGCTCGATGCCATGGTGTTACGGATCGGGGATCAGGGAACAGGGATCAGGGATCAGGGATTAGGGATCAGGGATCAGGGGAACGGCAATCCGTTGGCTCTGGCGACGATCGATCATCTGGTGTCGGTGCTGGGCCAGGCGCCGAAGATCGGGACCAGCAGCGTGCGGCGCGTCGCACAACTGACGCGACTTTTTCCGGGCGCACGCTTCCTGCCGATGCGCGGCAATCTCGACACGCGGCTGCGCAAGCTCGATCAGGGCGACTACGACGCGATCGTGCTCGCGGCCGCCGGGTTGCGGCGGCTCGGCTTCGCCTCGCGGATCTCATTCGCCCTCCCGGCCACGGCCTGCGTGCCGGCCCCCGGCCAGGGCATCGTTGCCATCGAGATTCGCGACGGGGACGAGCGGACGCAGGCCGCGGTGGCGCCCATCGATGATGCGGCAGCGAACGCGGCGTTGACGGCGGAGCGTGGCGTGATCGCCGCGCTTGGCGGCGGCTGTCAGACGCCGATCGGGGCGCTGGCGTCAGCCGTCGATGCGGAGACCATTGAGATCGTCGGCGTGGTCATCGCGCTCGACGGCAGCCGCGCGATTCGCAAGCACGCGCGCGGTCCGCGGCAGGCTGCCGCGGCGCTCGGCGCCGCCGTTGGCGCGGCCTTGCTGGCCGACGGCGCCGGTGAAATTCTGGCGGCTGCGACGCGAGCAGTGGCCAACCCGGCCACCTCATCACTCTCCTCCCATGAGCGCGCAACGGACTGTTAGACTGACGACACTGAGACTGAGGCCGACGACTGAAGCTGACGACTGAAGACTGACGACTGTATGCCTTCTACTGTGTATTTAATCGGCGCCGGTCCTGGGGATCCCGGGTTGATCACGGTCCGCGGCCTCCAGCATCTCGCGTCCGCCGACGTGGTGCTGTACGACCGGCTCGTGCATGCGCGGCTGCTTCGCCACGCGCGCGCCGATGCCGAGAAGATCGACGTCGGCCTCGCCGCGCCGCAGCCGCTCGAGCAGGAAGCGATTTGCTATCTGCTGGCCGAGAAGGCGCGCGAAGGCAAGACGGTCGCCCGGCTGAAATGGGGCGACCCGTTCGTCTTCGACAGCGGCGGAGCCGAGGCGCTGTTCCTGCACGAGCAGGGGGTCCGCTTCGAAGTCGTGCCGGGGATTCCTGCAGGAGTCGGCGTCCCCGCGTATGCCGGCGTGCCGATTACCTATCCGGGCGGCGGCGACACGCTCACGTTCGTCCGCGGACACGAAGACGAGGGGAAGACGCGCACGTCCATCGACTGGTCGAGCCTCGCGACGCTCGACGGCACCATCGTCTGTTACGCCGGTCCCCAACAGGTGCACACGATGTTGAGCGCGCTCCTCTCGCACGGCCGGCCGCCGGACGAAGCGGGCGTACTCGTCTACGACGGCACGTTGCCGACGCAGCAGACGCTCAATGGCCCGCTCGCTGAGCTCGCACGGCTGACGAAAGACTCGACCGATCGGCGCGCCGCAATTCTGGTCGTCGGCCGCGTGGCGGCGCTGCGCGAGCACCTGCGCTGGTTCGACGTCCGCCCCCTGTTCGGCAAGCGTGTGCTGATTACGCGCCCGCGCGATCAAGCCGCCGATTTCGTCCAGCTTGTCGAAGCGGCCGGCGCCGAAGCGATCGAGGCGCCGATGATCCGCATCGTTCCACCGGACGATTACGGACCGCTGGACGAGGCCTGTGTGCACGCCGGCACGTTCGATTGGATTATTTTCGCGAGCGGCCATGCCGTGGACGCATTCATGGAGCGGCTGCTGAAGAGTCAGCAGGACGTGCGCGCACTAGGCGGTGTGAAGCTCTGTGCGGTTGGCGCCGCAACCGCCGCGCATCTCGCCGCGCACGGACTGAAAAGCGACTTGACGCCGGCGGAGTACCGCGCCGAAGCGGTTCTGCGGGCACTCTCGGACACGGCGGACGTGCGCGGCCTGCGCATCCTCCTGCCGCACGCCGATATCGGCCGCGAGCTGCTCGCCGAGGAACTGAAGAAGCGCGGCGCGGCGGTCACCGAGGCCGTCGCGTACTGCACGGTCGTGACGGAGCCGGAGCGCGAAGGCGAGCCGGATATTTACCAGATGCTGCTGAACGGCCGCATCGACGTCGTCACGTTCACGAGCCCGTCGGCCGTCCGCAACTTCGTCCGCATCGTCGGCGAGGAGCCCGCCGCGGATCTGCTGCGGACGACCGTGGTGGCCTCGATCGGACCGGTCACGGCGGAAGCGGCCGCGCAGTTCGGGATCACGTCGGCGATCGTGCCGGCGCATTACACGATCCCGGCGCTGGTCGACGCGATCGTGGAACACTTCGAGGCGGCAAGACTCACGACGATGTAGCGCGAAGGCTTTAGCCGAGGGTCCAGGCACGGAATCATCATGAGCACCACAGAAACCCACGCGCACGCGACGCTGCATCTGACCAGGCGGCTGCGGCGGCTGCGCCAATCCGAATCGATGCGCGCGCTGGTGCGCGAGACGCGCCTGTCGCCCGACAATTTCCTCCTCCCGCTGTTCGTGTGCGAGGGCGAAGGCGTGCGGCGCGAAGTCAGCTCGATGCCCGGCGTGTATCAGCTGTCGGTCGACGAGGCAGTCAAGGAAGCCGCGGCGGCGACGGCCGACGGCATCCGGGGCGTCCTGCTGTTCGGCCTGCCCGACCAGAAGGACGACATCGGATCGGCGGCGTACGATCCGGAAGCGCCGGTGCAGAGTGCGATTCGTGCGATCAAGCGCGAAGTGTCCGGCGCGCTCGTCGTGACCGATGTGTGCCTCTGCGAATACACCGACCACGGCCACTGCGGCATCATCGTCGACGAGGAGATCGTCAACGATCCGACGGTCGATCAACTCGTGCGCGCCGCCGTGTCGCACGCGGCCGCGGGTGCCGATCTCGTCGCGCCGTCGGACATGATGGACGGCCGCGTGGGCGCCATCCGCCAGGCGCTCGACGAGCGCGGCTTCGATCGCGTGGCCATCATGGCGTATGCGGCGAAGTACTGCTCCGCGTTTTATGGTCCGTTCCGCGAGGCCGCGGCGTCGGCGCCCCGGTTCGGCGATCGTCGATCGCACCAGATGGATCCGGCCAACGCGCTCGAGGCGCTCCGCGAAGTCGAACAGGACATCGAGGAAGGCGCAGACATTGTGATGGTGAAGCCAGCGCTGGCGTACCTCGACGTCATCGCACGCGTGAAGGACGCGTTTGGCTATCCGACGGCCGCGTATCAGGTCAGCGGCGAGTACTCGATGCTGAAGGCCGCCGCGCGCAACGGCTGGATCGACGAGCCGCGGGCGATGCTCGAGTGCCTCACGGCGATCCGCCGCGCCGGCGCGGACATCATCATCACCTACTACGCCCGCGAAGCGGCGCGGGCCATCGGCTAGCGGGTCGCGGCCCTTCATCACGGAGTCACGAAGAACGCGGAGATCACGAGACTGCTTCGCACGAAGCATTTTCGTGTATCTTCGTGCTCTCCGTCGTCGTAACGGACGCTGCACCGGAGGTAGCTGTGCGCCATACCGCGACGCTCGTCACCGCCGGCATCCTGACCATCGCCGTCACCGCACCGGCGCAGCCGCTCAATCGCTTGAAGGGGCGGGTCGCCAGCGAGCGCGGTGAGCCGATGGCCGCCGATGTGCGGATCGAAGCCGTGTCGGGGCCACGTGGTGAGGGATACGTGGGCCAGCGGACGTACACCGTGCGCAGCAACGCCAAGGGCGAATGGACACTGATTGGCTTCAAGGCGGGTGCCTGGATGTTTGCGGCCGCACCGCCGGACCAGCTGCTCGACGTCGTGGTGCTGCCGATCAATGTGATGGTGCCCGCCGGATCGGGCATGGCGGGCATCACGCCTCCCTGGCAGCCGGTGCTCAAGCCAGCCCCGATTCCACCCGGAGCTGTCGGCGAGTGGCTGACTCAGGGGACGGCCGCAGCCCTCGCCGGCGACAGCGCGCGCGTCTCGCAAACACTGAGCGTCGTGCCCGCCGACGCGGATGGATCGGCGCTCGCGGCGGCGGGACGCGTCTGCCTCTGGGTGCACGAGCCCGGCCTGGCGCGCACGCTGTTCACCCGCGCGCTCGCGCGCGATGCTTCGTCGTTTCGCGCCGCGCTCGGCCTCGGCTCGACGGCGCTGATGATCAGCGACTTCAACGCGGCCGGCAAAGCGTTCAAGGCCGCACGCGAGCTGACGCACGACAAGGACGAGCGCACGTACCTGACGGCCGCCATTGCCGACTTGAGCCGGATGGATATTTCGGGACACTGACCTCACGACTATCAACGCAGAGCTCGCAAGAGAACTCAGATGCTGATGGAGGAGAGACGATGATGCGCACAAGCTCGCGTCTGGTGTCAGCGATGGCCGCGGTCTGTCTGGCATCGTCCGGCGCGCTTGCGCAGCAGCCGGTCAGCCGCCTGAAGGGACGCGTCACGACCGAACGGGGCGAGCCCATTGCCAACGCCGAAGTGCGCGCCGAAGCGTTCTTCGGATCGGCCGCCGGCACATTCGCGGGCCAGCGTACGTTTTCAGACCGGACGAATGCCAAGGGCGAATGGAGCATCATGGGCATCGCGTCCGGCATTTGGGAATTCGACGTCGTGGCGCCGGGGGAGCTCCCCGAATCGGTGGTGCTACCGATCCGTCTGCTGACCGCGAGCGGACCGAATGCCGGCGGCCAGCTGCTCACGTGGCAGCTGGTGCTGAAGCCGGTGCCGCCGCCAGCCGGCGAGGCGGGGACTACGCTGGCCGCCGCACTGGATGCGGCACAGGCGGGCCACGCCGACCAGGTGCGCTCGCTGCTGGCGCGCGTCAGCGAGGACGCCGACGCCGACTATCTGGCCGGCGCGGGGCGCATCGCCCTGCTCGCGCGCGACATGGGGCTGGCGCGTACGCTGTTCCAGCGCGCGCTCGAGCGCGATCCCTCGTCCTATCGCGCGGCGCTCGGCATGGCGTCCACGTTTCTCCTGCAGCGCGATTTCGACAGCGCCTCGCGGGCCTTCGACGCGACGCGCAGCCGGACGCACGACAAGGACGAACAGAAGTTTCTGACCTTCGCCATCAGCGATCTCGCCACCATCAGAGCCCGGTAACCATGCGTATCACTCGTTCGCGAGCCCTCTTTGCACGCGCGTCGAAGATTCTGCCCGGAGGCGTCGACAGCCCCGTGCGCGCATTCACGTCCGTCGGCGCCTCGCCGCTGTTCATCCGGCGCGCCGCCGGCTGTCGCCTGGAAGATGTCGACGGAAACACGTTCATCGACTACGTGATGTCGTGGGGACCGCTCATTCACGGCCACGCGCCGCGGGGGCTCCTCAAGGCGATCGCGACCGCCGCGCGCGAGGGGACGAGCTTCGGCGCGCCGAGTCCACTCGAAGTGGAGCTCGGCGAGCGGGTGAGGCGGCTCATGCCGTCGATCGAGCGCGTGCGGTTCGTCAGCTCCGGCACCGAAGCGGCGATGAGCGCCGTGCGCGTCGCGCGAGCGGCGACCGGGCGCGAGCGGATCATCAAGTTCGCCGGCTGTTATCACGGCCACGCGGATCAGTTCCTCGTGCAGGCAGGATCCGGTGCGCTGACGCTCGGCGTGCCGACCAGCCCGGGCGTGACGCGCGGCGCCGCGGGCGACACCTTGATCGCCTCGTACAACGATTTGCAGTCGGTGCACCGGCTGTTCGGGGAACACCGGGATCAAATCGCCGCTGTGATCGTCGAGCCGATCGCCGGCAACATGGGGGTCGTGCCGCCGGCCGACGGCTTTCTGCGCGCGCTTCAGGAGGTCTGCGCAACGGACGGCGCGCTCTTGATTTTCGACGAGGTCATTTCCGGATTTCGGGCCGCGGCGGGCGGCGCGCAAGCGCTGGCGGATGTTCGGCCCGACCTCACGTGCCTCGGCAAAATCATCGGCGGCGGCCTGCCCGTCGGGGCGTACGGCGGCCGCGCCGATCTGATGGAGCTGGTCTCGCCGGCCGGACCGGTGTATCAGGCTGGCACGCTGTCGGGCAACCCTCTGGCGATGACCGCCGGCATCTGGGCGCTCGATCGGCTTTCGCCGCAGCTGTACGCGCAGCTCGCGGCGCTCACCACCCGCCTGGCGGCGGGACTCGCCGACGCGGCGCGGAGCGCCGGCGTCGCCCTCCAGGTGAACGCGGTCGGCTCGGTGCTGACGCCGTTCTTCACCGATCGCCCGGTCCGCGACTACGCGTCGGCGACCAGCGCGGACACCTCGCAGTACGCGCGCTTCTTCACCGGGCTGATCACACGCGGCATCTATCCGCCGCCCTCGCAGTTCGAGGCGTGGTTCCTGTCGGCGGCGCACACGGTGAAGGATGTGGACAAGACGATCGCGGCCGCGCGGGCCGCGATGAAGGGCGTCAGGAATAACTGATCACGCGGCCGTTATCTCCACGGCATCAGATGCTCGATCCAGCTGATTCGCGTGAGGTCGTTGTAAATCACCGTCACCATCAGCATCAGGATCAGCACGAAGCCGGCCAGGAGCATCTTCTCTTTGACGCGGAGGCTGAAGTCGCGCCGCGCCAATCCTTCGAGGGCCATGATGAAGATGTGGCCGCCGTCCAGGATCGGAATGGGCATGAGGTTGAGCAGGCCGAGATTCAAACTGAGCGACGCCATCAGCGTGACGAGCGCGATCCAGCCCAGTTGCGCGCTTTCGCCGGAGAGCTGCGCGATGGCCACCGGCCCCATCAGCTGTTTGGGCGACGTCTCGCGCGTAAACAGTCCCCACAACGTCTGAAAGATGAGGCCTGCGCCCTCGACGTTGCGATTCACGCTCATGCCAATCGCTTCGAGTGCCCCGGGCTTGTAGCTCCGCACATCGTCGCTGAGGCTGACGCCGAGGCGGCCGATCCCGCCGCTCTTGGCGGGCGTGACCGCGAGCTGCTGCGTGGCGCCGTCGCGCAACAGGGTCATGTACAGCGGCTGCTCGGCGTGCTTGGCGATCGCGTCGCGCAGCTGAAACGAGAAAATGATCGGCTCGCCGTCGATCGCGACCACGACGTCGCCCGGCTTGAGCCCGGCGTGCTCGGCCGCCTCGCCGGGCGTGATCGCCACCAGGTGAGGGTGCACGTTCGGCATGACGCCAATGTCGCCGATGCCGAAGCGCTTGTCGGCGACGGGATTGACGGTGCGGGAAATCTCGTGACCGTCGCGGAGGAGACCGAGCCGCACCGCACGGTCGGGACGCGTGCCGATGGCCATGGCGAACTCGTTCCACGTTTCCACCGGGTGCTCGGCGACCGACAGGATGCGGTCGCCCGGCTTGATGTCGCTGTCGGCCGCAGGTGATCCGTCCGCCACCGCGCCGATCACGGGCACCTGATCCTCATAGGTCGGCACGTCGGCGCCCTGGAACAGCACGAGCGCCAGCAGCAACACCGCGGTGATCAGATTCATCACCGGGCCCATGATCAGGACCTGGAACCTCTGCCACTTGGTCTTCGACAGGAACTCGTCGGATCGCTTCACGACGTCGCCGTTGGCGTCGCGCTCGACCTCTTCCGGCTGCTCGCCGGCCATCTTGACGTAACCGCCGAGCGGCAGCGCGCCGATGCTGTATTCCGTGTCGCCGCGGCGGAAGCTCGCAATCGTCGGGTTGAACCCGAGCTGAAACTTCAGCACGCGGATGCCCACGCGCTTGGCCGCGAGGAAATGGCCCAGCTCATGGACGAACACGAGCACGCCCAGCACGAAAGCAAACGCTAACAGTGTCGTCACTTCTAACTTTTTCCTTCTACCTTTTGCCTTCTAACTTCTAACTTTCAATTCTAACCCGCGCGCGATCTCCTGCGCGCTGGCGCGAGCCCATGCATCAACGGTGCGCACAGCGGCCAACGTCGACACCTCTGCCGGCGTGTGCGCATCCATCGTCCGCTCGATGACCTGCGCGATCGATGTGAAGCCGATCCGCCCCTCGAGAAACCACGCCACCGCCAGCTCGTTGGCAGCGTTCAGCACAACCGGCAAGCTGCCCCAAAAGGGGTACGGCCCCGTTTCAGGCCCCGGAAAAGGGGCCGTACCCCTTTTATCGGCGCCAAGCGCCCGATACGCGAGTCGCAGGCACGGAAAAGCGTCCGTATCCGGCGCGGCGAATTCCAGCGGGCCGGCCTGGGTCAAATTCAGGGATGGAACCGGCGCTGCCCAGCGTTCGGGATACGAGCACGCATACTGAATGGGCAGCCGCATGTCGGTGACGCCGAGCTGCGCGATGATCGAGCCATCGGTCAGTTCGACCATCGAGTGCACGACGGACTGCGGGTGCACGAGGACGTCGATCCGGCTCGCAGGAACGCCAAACAGCCAGTACGCCTCGATGACCTCGAGCCCCTTGTTCATCAACGTGGCCGAATCGATCGTGATCTTCCGGCCCATGCGCCACGTCGGGTGCTTGAGCGCGTCTGCGGCGGAGACGTGGGCGAGCGAGGCGGCGGAGCGCCCCCGGAACGGACCGCCGGACGCGGTCAGGATCAGCCGGGCCACATCGCCGGCGGCGCGGCCGTCCAGGCACTGGTGAATCGCGTTGTGCTCGCTATCCACCGGCAAAATCGGGACCCCGCGGCGGCGGGCGGCCTCGGTGACGATGCCGCCGGCCATGACCAGCACTTCTTTGTTGGCCAACGCGATCGTTTTGTCATGGTCGATCGCCGCCAGCACCGCTTCCAATCCCTCGGTCCCAGCCGATGCGCACAGCACGAGATCGACGTCGGGATGCGACGCAACGGCGACGAGCCCATCGCGTCCCGTGCCGGCGATGAGCGTGTCGGCGGCTGCGCCGCTCTGTGTGAGCCGATCGATCGCCGCCCCTGTGGCCATCGCGGCGATCCGTGGACGATAGCGGGCGATCTGCTCGCCGAGGCGATCGGCGTTCTCGCCGGCGGCCAGCCCGACCACCTGCAAACGGTCGGCGTGCGCGTCCACGACGGCCAGCGCGCTCTGCCCGATCGAACCAGTGGAGCCCAGGATGGCGATGCGCTTCATGAGGCAGTCAACCGCCGATCTGTTGGGTTTTTCCTTCGCGTCCTTCGTGCCCTTCGTGGTGAACGGTCCTCATACATACTGCAAGACAATGTAATAAACCGGCGCGGCGAACAGCAGCGCGTCGATCCGATCGAGCACTCCGCCGTGTCCTGGAATCAATGCGGAGCTGTCTTTGACACCGGCGCTGCGCTTGAGCATCGACTCGAAGAGGTCGCCCGCGATTCCCAGTGCGACGACCGATACGCCCAGCGCAGCCCGCACACCCACGGGCACCGTCGGCAGCCACCAGGCACCCACGATCGCCATGACGATTCCGCCAAACAGAAACCCGCCGACGGCGCCCTCGATCGTTTTCTTGGGGCTGATCCGCGCGGCCAGCGGGCGCCGGCCGAAGGCGCGGCCGCTGTAATACTGCGCCGTGTCGCTGACGAAGACCGTCAGCATCAAGAGAAAAAGCGCCTCGCGTCCACGAGCGGCGCGAATGGCGATCATGGCACCAATCGGCAGACCGAGATAGAGCGACGGAAAGATCGACGCGGACGCCAGCCCGAGGGCATCCCCGCCGCCGCGCCACTGGGTGAGCGTCAGCGCGCCGAGCGCGACGACCGCCGACATCAGCACCACGTCGCTCGGCGCCCACGGGATGCCGCCGTGCGCGAGCGGCGCAAACGCGGCGCATGTGAGGGCCGCTGCAGTCCCGGCGGGCACGCCCGGCACGGGGAGGCCGCTCTCGCGCGCCAGCGCCGCATATTCGACGAACGCTGCCACGAGGAGCGCTTCCGCCGCCATGAAGAACACAATGCCAGGCGCGAACCAGACGAGGGCGATGGCGAGGAGCAGCAGCACGCCGCCGCTCAGCACGCGCGTCATCGCGGCGCCTTGCGCGACTGCTTCATTTGGCGCCGAGCGCCACGGGCGCCGGCTTGATGCCGCCATACCGCCGCTCGCGCTTCTGGTAGGCAAGAACGGCTTCGAGCAGATGGCGGCGGCGGAAATCGGGCCAGAGGGTTTCCGTCACCCAGATCTCGGCGTACGCGATTTGCCACAGAAGGAAGTTGCTGACGCGCATCTCACCGCTGGTGCGAATGAGCAGATCGGGATCAGGCTGGCCCGCTGTGTACAGGAACTCGCTGAATCGGCGTTCATCGAGATCGGCCGGCGCGATGCCCGCTGCCATCGCTCGCCGCGCGGCGTCGACGATCTCCGCGCGCCCGCCGTAGTTCAGCGCGATGTTGAACTGCATCCCGGTGTTGTGTTCGGTCCGGCGAACGCCGATCTCCAGCTCGTGCTGCACGTCAGGCGCGAGCTCGTCGGCGCGGCCAATCACGCGAAACTGGATGTTGTGCTTGAGCAGCGTGCCGAGCTCGAGGCGGATGTAGCGCTTGAGCAGCATCATCAGCACGTTCACTTCGGTGCGCGGCCGCTTCCAGTTCTCGACCGAGAACGCGTACAGCGTCAGCACACCGATGCCGAGACGCGCTGAGGTCTCGACGACGTCGCGGACCGAGTCGATGCCGGCGCGATGGCCCTCGACGCGCGGCAGATGGCGCTGCGCGGCCCAGCGCCCGTTCCCGTCCATGATGACGGCGATGTGCGCAGGGAGCTGCTCGAAGTTGACCTGGCGCGCCAGCGTTTCGTCGGGCGATCCCGGCGGGATCCACACCAGGAGCTGCTCAAGCGACATGCACGCTTCCTTGGGAAATAAACCTTGATTCTACAGAGTCTTAGCACTCATCCGCAAGCACGTCTGACGGGTATGCGACGCCCAGCAGAAAGAGCCCGCTCGGGGGCGCGGTCGGTCCGGCCAGTGTCCGGTCACGCGACGCCAGCACCCGGCCGAGCCAGGCCGCATCCCGGCGCCCGCGGCCGATCTCGACCAGCGATCCGACGATGATTCGCACCATGTGGCGGAGAAATCCGGTGCCCGTGATTTCGATCGTGATCGACGCGCCACCACGGACGTGTGAGAGAAACTCTCCACCACGGAGGACACGGGAGGTGAAGATCGTGATCGAAGAAACCTCGCGTTCAGTCGTCTTCGTCGCGGCGCCGCTGGCCTGGAACGCCGCGAAGTCGTGGCGTCCTTCGAGCTGTCGTGCCGCCGCCTGCATGGTGTTGAAATCAAGCGCGCCCGGAACGTGCCACACGTACGCACGCTCGAAGACGTCTGGAAACTCGCTGTTCAGAATGCGATAGCCGTACGTCTTCGCGCGCGCGCTGCGGCGCGCATGAAAGGTGGGCTCCACAGCTTCGGCGCGCACGACACGGATCGCCGCGGGCAGCTGGGCGTTCGTCGCGCGCAGGACGCCCCTCGCATCGATCGCACGCTCCAGCGTGAAGCTGGCGACCTGACCGAACGCGTGGACCCCGGCGTCGGTGCGCCCCGCGCCGTGGACCGTGACGTCGCGTCCGTCGAGCACATGAAGCGCGTCCTCGAGCAGACCCTGGATCGACGTCCCCTGCGCCTGCCGCTGCCAGCCGACAAATCCGGTGCCGTCATACGCGACAGTGACCTTGAAAGTTGTCATCGAGACCATCGAGCGGAACCACGAAGACGCGAAGAGCACGAAGACGGATTACAAGTTTTCGTGTCCTTCGTGTCCTTCGTGGTTCATAGGGGCGTCATGCGACGACGGGCCGTGATCCGGGCTTCACCACCGGGACGCCCTGAGCGCACAGCGGACATCCTTCTGGCTCGAATATCGGCAGCGCGACGTCGAACAGCGCGGCAAACGGTTCGTCGAAGCGCGCCTCGCCGCCACTCCGGTCGACAATCGAGGCGGCGCCGACGACCTGCGCGCCGGCCGCGCGCGCCACCTGCATCGTCTCGCGCGTCGACTTGCCGGTTGTGAGCACGTCCTCGATGACGAGCACGCGATCGCGCTCGCCGAGAACGAACCCGCGCCGCAGCATCAGCTGACCATCCTGACGCTCGGCGAACAGCGCGCGCACGCCGAGCGCGCGCCCGACCTCGTGCCCGATGACGACGCCGCCCAGCGCCGGCGAGAGGACGACGGTGGGCCGCCAATCGCGCGCCCGATCGGCAATGGCGCGGCCCAGCATCTCGGCCGCATCCGGCTGCTGCAGCACGAGCGCGCACTGCAGATAGCCGGTGCTGTGGAGTCCGGACGAGAGGCGGAAATGGCCTTCCAGCAGGGCTCCGGATTTCCGGAACAGGTCGAGCAGCTCATCGCGCGTCACTCGTGATCCCTCAATTCGTCTGCGCTCTGAGGCTCTTGCCCTTCAGGTTGTCGTCGAAGAGTTTCAGAATGCGCTTGTATTCGTCGGCCCAACTCGCCGCTTCCTCGAAGCCGTGGTTCTCGACCGGGTAGGGCGCGATCGACCAGTTCTCTTTGTGCAGCTCGATCAGCCGCTGGACGAGCCGCACTGAATCCTGGAACAGCACGTTCGTATCGACCATGCCGTGGCAGATGAGCAGCGCCCCCTTCAGGCCGTCGGCGAAATAGATCGGCGAGCTCTGGCGGTACGCTTCCGGATCGGCCTGCGGCGTGTTCAAGATGCCGGAGGTGTAGCCATGATTGTAGTGCGTCCAGTCGGTGACCGGCCGCAGCGCCGCGCCCGCTGCGAACGTGTCGGGCGAGGTGAACATCGCCATGAGCGTGATGAATCCGCCGTAGCTGCCGCCGTAGATGCCGATCCGCTTCGGATTCACCCGCTGCGTCGCGACGAGAAACTTCGCGCCGTCGATGACGTCCTCGAGATCCTTGCCGCCCATGTGCCGGTAGATGGCCGTGCGCCAATCGCGGCCGTACCCCGAGCTGGCCCGGTAATCGGCGTCGAGCACGACGTAGCCGCGCGACGCGAGCAGGTTGTGGAACATGTACTCGCGGAAATAACTCGCCCAGTACTTGTGGGCGTTCTGCGCGTAGCCGGCCCCGTGCACGAACACGACGGCCGGCGCGGCGGGATCCCGGCGCGCCCCGATCATCTCGGGCGTGTAGAGCCGCGCATACACCTCCGCGCCGTCGCGCGCCTTGTAGGTGATCAGCTGCGGATCGATCCACTTGAACGAGCGCCATTCCTCGGTGGGCGTCGTCGTGATCTGCGCGGCGACAGCGCCCGGGGCGTTCGCCATCACATAGACCTCGTGCGGCTTCGTGCTGTACGAGTGGACGAACGCGATCGTCGTGCCGTCCGGTGAGACCTCGCTGGCGCTCGCGGCGCCTGTCATCGACGTCAGCCTGGTCCGCGCGCCGCCATCGATCGGCATCGAGTAGAGGTGCCGCTCGCCGGGGTGCACTTCGTTGGTCCTGAGATAAAAGGCCTTCTTGTCTGGGGCGAGCGTCGCCGACTCGATCTCCCACTTGCCGTGCGTCAGCTGACGCGCCGTGGGATGGTCGCCGGTCGCGTCGACCGTATACAGATGCATCCAGCCGTCTCGCTCCGAGAGAAACCAGATCTGCTTCCCGTCGGGCAGCCAGCCGAACGACGATTCGCCCGATCCAAATCCGCCGCCCACCTCCCGGATCCACGCCTCGTCGTGGAGCGCGTCGACGACACGGGTGTGGCCCGACTCGGCGTCGACCGCCACGAGCCAGCGATCTTTGTTGTCGGCGGCGCGCACGTTGGCAATCGCGAGCGTGCCATCGGCGTTCAGGTCTGGCAGGCCCCAGCGCACGTCGCGCGGTTGTGGCTTGGACGTGGAGGTGCTGGGTGCTGGGGTGCTCGGTGCTGCGGTGCTGGGTGCTGGGGTGCTCGGTGCTGGGGTGCCAGACGCTCGTGTCCCGGCAAAGTCGGCGTCCGCCCAATGCGTCGCACCGGTCTCGAGGTTCATCACTGCCAGCCACCGCTTGTCTTGCGCATCGCCGACGAACGTCCGCGCGGCGATGTCCTCTTCATAGCTCGATTCGGTGACGTAATTCGCCACGTTCGGCCGCTTCGACGCCTCGTCGCGTTCGACAATGAGGAGGAAGACGTGCGTGCCGTCGGGCGACAGCTCCAGGTCGGACGCCGACTGCCGGTCGGCCAGCTCGAACTTCGGGAGCGCGTGCGCCTTGGCTTTCTCGTCGGCCTTTTTCTTCTTTTCGGCCTCGACGCGCGTGTGCTCGATCAGCTTCTGCTCTTCCGTCTTGATGAACGCCTGGCTCTCCGTCTCGCGCGGGTCGTGCTTCTTCGAACCGACGTCGGTGAGCTGCACGATGACGCCCGACTCGCTGCCGGCGAGCGGCACGATGAACAGATTGTTGTCGCGCGTGAAGGTGACCGCGGTCTCGTGCCGTGCCCAGCGCGGATTCGCCTCGGCGCCCGTCGTGCGCGTGATCGCGCGGCGCGTGCCCGCGATCGAATCGACCAGCACGATGTCGCCTTCGTCGACGAAGAGCACGCGGCGGTGCGCGGCGTCCCAGACGCCGTTCGCCGGCGGCGCGTCGCGCCGTTCGGCATCGGTCAGTTGCCGCAAATCCTTGCCAGTGCGGCCGACGACCCACGTCGCGGTCTCCTCGTCCTGCGGGCGGCGCCACTCGAAGTACAGCCGTTCGGAGTCGCCGGACCACCGGAGGCCCGTCTGGGGATACCCGACAAGCTTCGGGCCGCGCATGATGCTGTCGACGGTGAGCACGAACCCGCCGTTGGCCACCGCGGTTTTCTTGGCCGGCGCGCCAAGCAGGCTGACCGACGCGAGCGTCACCGCTGCAGCGACCGCGCTGGAGGGAAAGCGAGCGGAAATGTGCATGAACATCCTCTGAACGCCGAGTCTCGGACCGCTAGTATACAATCGCGTGAACCAAGCCTCCCCGGCGAACGTCTACTGTTCAGAACAGCGCCTTACTGCGCTCGGATCCTCGTTTTTTTCGATGGAGCACGTTGCCATGCGTCAGCCCTCGATTCAGCGCGCGCGAATTGCGGCGATCGCGATCGCTTCCCTCTCGGTGCCCATTTTTTCTGTGTCCGCTTTCGGTCAGACCGAACACCCGACTCTGGCCGAGGCCCTCGCGACACAAGCAACACAAGCGGCGGCGGCCTCGACGGAGACCGTGCGGCGCCTCTCGATCGACGATGCCGTGAAGCTGGCTCTGGAGCAGAACCTCGGGATCCAGATTCAGCGGATCGATCCCCAGATTCAAGATCTCGGGATCGCGCAGGCGAAATCGTTCTGGGCGCCGGCGGTCTCCTCCACAATTGTGGAGAACAAGCAGACGCAGGCGGTCACCAGCGCACTGTCTGGCGGCACCTCGTCGAGCCTGAGCATCCTCAACTCGCAGGTCTCCGGAGCCGTCGGCCTCAACCAGACGCTGCCGTGGGGCGGCGCCTACTCCGCGAACTGGAACAACGCACGGCTGACATCGACCAATGTGTTCAGCGCCTTCAGCCCACAGCTCAGCTCGAATTTGAACCTGCAGTACACGCAGCCGCTGCTCAGAAATTTCTCGATGGACTCCATCCGCCAGCAGGTGGCGCTCAGCAAGAAATCGCGCGACCTCTCGGATATCAACCTCGAGACCGTCGTGACGCTCACCGCCCGCAACGTGAGAAATGCGTACTGGGATTTGGCCTACGCGATCGACAACCTGAAAGCGCAGCAGGAGTCGCTCGCACTGTCGCAGCAATCCTTGAAGGATAACCAGAAGCGCGTCGAGATCGGCACGATGGCGCCGATCGACATCGTCCAGGCGCAGGCGGAAGTCGCCAGCAACGAATCGGGCGTCATCGTCGCCGAAGCGGCGATCCGCGCGGCGCAGGATAAGTTGCGCGCGCTCATCTTCGACCCGGCCGATCCGAACTTCTGGAACGTGGCGCTGGAGCCGGCAGACGAGGCCCCGTTCGCGCCGGAGACGATCGACATGCAGGCCGCCGTGCGCAATGCGCTCGACAAGCGGACCGACTTGCGCTCCGCCAAGAACAGCCTCGAGCAGGGCGACGTGAACATCAGGTACTTCAACAACCAAATCAAACCGGACGTCAACGCGCAACTGGGCTTGATCACGACGGGCATCGGCGGAACAGGAGTGAGGCAAGTCAACCCTCTGGATCCAACCGGCGCCGCGTTGAGCGCGGGAACCCGCGGCTTCGGGTCCGTGCTCGGCGACGTCTTTCAGAACACGTACCCCAACTGGACCGTCGGCGTCCAGATCGCGTATCCGCTCGGGTCGAGCACGGCGCAGGCGAATCTGGCGCGCACCAAGCTCCAGTACCAGCAAGCGCAGGAGCAGATGAAAAATCTCCAACTGCAGGTGGTGCTCCAGGTGCGCGATGCGGGCCGGAACGTGACGACGAACGAAAAGCTGGTGCTATCGGCGCGCGCCTCGCGTGAGCTGCAGGATAAGAAGCTCGAAGCGGAGCAGAAGAAGCTGGCGGCCGGCATGTCGACCAGCTTTTTCGTGTTCCAGGCGCAGCGCGATCTCGCTGCCGCCCGGGTCGCCGAAATCCAGGCGATCGCCGCCTATAACAAGTCGCTGGTCGATTTCCAGGCGGTCCAGCAGGTGTCGTTGACCGGCTCCACCGGCATCATTACCGCCGGCGCCGGCGCGATCCAGAGCGGCGGCATCGTTCGCACGGGCGGCAGCTAAAGGAGCAGCACTCGGGATTGGGGACTTGGGATTCGGGATTCGCTAATCCCGGTCCCCGGTCGCCGACGCCGCCCCAGTCCCGAATCCCGACGAATCCCAAATCCCGAGCCCCGAATCCCATCTGCTACACTCGCCCCGGTGCCGAAGCTCTCGGTCACGATCATCACGAAGAACGAGGCGGCGGACATCGGCGAGGCGCTGCAATCGGTCGCCTGGGCCGACGAGCGCATCGTCGTCGATTCCCACAGCACCGACGAGACGGTCGCGATTGCGCGACGGCACGCCGAGCGCGTCGTCGTGCGCGATTGGCCTGGCTACATCAACCAGAAAAACTACGCGGCGTCGCTGGCGAGCCACGACTGGATTCTGTCGCTCGATGCCGACGAGCGGGTGACGCCGGCGCTCGCCGCCGAGATTCAGTCACTACTGACGACGGCACCGCCGGAGGCGGGCTACCGCATCCCGCGTGTCACCTGGCATCTGGGACGATGGGTGCGAACGACTGATTGGTATCCGGACGTTCAGCTGCGGCTCTATGACCGGCGGTCCGCGGAATGGACGGGGCACTATGTGCACGAATCGGTCACCGCACGCGGGAGCGTCGGGCGGCTGACCGGCGAGCTGCTGCACTTCGCCTACCGTGACATCGCCGATCACCTGGAGACAATCGATCGCTACACGACGTACGCGGCGCGCCAGATGCACGAGAACGGCCGGCGCACGGGGTTTCTCGAGATGCTGTGCCATCCACCGCTTGCGTTCCTGCGCAACTACGTCGCCCGCGGCGGCATTCGCGACGGCGTGCCGGGGCTGATCATCTCCGCGCTGAATTCGTATTACGTCTTCCTGAAATTCGCGAAGCTCTACGAGATCCAGCTTGCTGCGCGTCTGAACCACGAACGCACGAAGAACACGAAGGCGTCGTGAGCATTTTCTTCGTGAGCTTCGCGTCTTCGTGGTTTGATGTCGGTCGCACATGTTCTCTCTCCACATAGACACGGCCCGCACCTGGCGCGGCGGACAGAACCAGGTGCTGATCACGGTGAACGGCCTGCGCGCGATCGGTCAGCGGGCGGCGCTCGTCGCGCATCCCGTCGGCGAGCTGCGGCGCCGTGCTGGCGAAGGGCTCGAGCTGATCCCGATCGCGCCGCGCACGGAAATGGATCTGACGGCCGCCTGGCGGCTGTCGCGGGTGATCAAGCGGCTGCGTCCGGACGTCATTCACGCGCACGACCCGCACGGGGTCGCGATGGCCTCGCTGGCATTGTCGCTGGGCGCGGGATCGAGGAGCGGCGCGCCGGCGCCGCCGCTCGTCGCGTCGCGTCGGGTCGATTTTCATCTGAAAGGCAACTCGTTCTCGCGGTGGAAGTACCGGCAGGTGGACTGCTTCATCGCGGCGTCCGAGGCGATTCGGCAGATGCTCGTGGCAGACGGCGTGCCGCCGGAGCGCACGACGACCGTGCACGAAGGCATCGATCTGGGGCACGTGCAGGCGGCGGCTCCGGTGAACGTGCACGAAGCGTTCTGGCTGCCGCACGGCGCGCCGGTCGTCGGCAACGTGGCTGCGCTCGTGCCGCACAAGGGTCAGCGCCATCTGATCGAGGCTGCGCATCTCGTCGTCCGAGACCTGCCCGACGTACGGTTCGTGATTCTCGGCGAAGGCGAGCTGCGCGAGCCGCTCGAGCGTCAGGTGCGCGACTACCATCTCGAGAAGCACGTGCTGCTGCCCGGTTTCCGCACTGACGTGATTGGCTGCATCAAGGGCTTCGACCTGTTCGCGATGAGCTCGGTGACCGAAGGGCTCGGCACGTCGCTGCTGGACGCGATGGCGTGCGCCCGCCCGATCGTGGCGACACGCGCGGGCGGCATTCCGGAGATCATCGAGGACGGCGTGCAGGGCCTGCTCGTGGCTCCCCGCGATCACGCGGCGATGGCGCGCGCGATCGTATCGCTGCTGCGCGACGAGCCCGGCCGGCGGCGCATGGGCGACGCCGGGTACGCCCGCGTGAGCGCGCGGTTCAGCGTCGAGCGGATGGTTGAAGAGACCGCCGCGGTGTACGCACGCGTGGCCGGCACGCCCCACGTAACGGACACTGCGAGTCCCCTTGGGCGCGCATGAAGCCGCACGCGTTCATCATCCCGAGATGGCAGAGCGCGAAGTCGTACTTCACCGGATCCGCCGGATCGAGCAGACGCAGCGACGCGGTGATGTCGCGGGCCATGCGCCAGCCGGGGCTCGTATAGCTCGTGAGGCGCAGGCATCGGCCGACGCGAATCACGTGCGTGTCGAGCGGCACGATGAGCTGCGACGGCGGCACGCGGCTCCAGACGCCGAGGTCCAGCGCGTCTCGCCGCACCATCCAGCGCATGAACAGATTCAGCCGCTTGCAGCCGCTGCCCGCCGAGGGACGCGGAAAGAAGTAGCAGACGCCGGGGCGCGGCGGGACGCGTCCGTACGCCGCGGTCAGGTCCAGCGCGAGGGCGCGCGTCGAAAAGCTGTCGAGCGCCGACTCGATGTCGACCGCCGACGCGTCGTAGCCGTCGAGGAAGAAGCCCTCGATCGATCCGCGGCGATCGATCATCTGCCGGAGGAGCCACACCAGCGCGACCAGATCGCGGTTCCGCGTCCAGCGGTGCACGAAGTCGGCGAAGGCCGGACCGTCGCGCCGCGGATCGAATCGCCGGACGTAATCGGCAGGATGGCCGCCCATGATGTCGAGCAGGCGCTCGATCGACTGCAGGACGCTCGCGACCCGCCCGAACGCCAGCGCGCCGGCGCAGAAGCCGACCACCTCGCGATCGTCCGCCCGGTCGAACCGGCGGACGATCTGGATCGGATCGGTCGCCGAATCGGGATAGTTGAAGCTCGCATACAGAGCATCAAGCGTCGGTTTCAATATCTCGAGTTTCAAATCTCAATTCTCACGCGGCCACTCTCACAGCCAACTCTCGACAATCGTGACCTTGTCCTTGATCCCTGATCCCTGATCCCTGATCCCTGATCCCGATCCCTGATCCCTGATCCCTGAGCCCTGAGCCCTGAGCCCCGAGAGTTGAGCCTTGAGTATGATTCAAACCATGCGCTTGATGCTCAGAGCGGTCGCGGCGATCGTGCTGGTCGCCGCGTGTTTCGCAGCGGCCGCTTACCTGGCGGCGCGCCGATCGTTGCCGGTCGTCAACGGCACGATCGCGGTCGCCGGTCTTTCAGCGCCGATCGACATCATCCGCGACGCTGACGCCATCCCGCACATCTTCGCGGCGACGCGGCTCGATGCGCTGTTCGGCCTCGGGTACGTGCACGCGCAGGATCGCCTCTGGCAAATGGAGTTTCAGCGGCGCATCGGCCACGGGCGCCTGTCCGAAATCTTCGGCGCGGCCACCCTGCCGCAGGATCGCTTCCTGCGCACGGTCGGTTTCGGGCGCGCGGCCAGGCAGGCGTGGAGCACGATGCCGGACTGGGCGAAAACGCAGGTGAATGCCTACGTGGCCGGCGTCAACGCGTTCACCAGCACGCACCACGGCACGGCGCTGCCGCCTGAATTCTCCCTGCTGCGGTTCGAACCGGAGCCATGGACCGGCGTGGACGTGCTCGTCTGGGTGAAGATGATGGCGTGGGACCTCAGCGCGAACTATACGTTCGAGCTGTTACGACACGACCTCGCGGGCGTCGTCGGCGCCGATCGGATGGCGCAACTGATGCCGTCGTACGCGCACGACGGACTCAGTATCATCTCAGATGGGGCAGGTGGGCCGGGTAAGGCAGGTCAGGCAGGCGAGGCAGATGGGACCGGCGGGGCGGACGAGGAAAGCTCCTCCTACCAGCCCTACCAGCCCAACCCGCCCAACCTGCCCTACCAGCCCTACCTGCCCTTTTTCGCTAACGCCCTGTCGCTCGGAGAGCCCGCCGTGCGCGACTTCCTGCTCGGCAACGCGTCGACCGAGGCGCTCGGATCCAACAACTGGGTCGTGGACGGCTCGCTGACCGCCAGCGGCAAACCGATGCTGGCGAACGATCCGCACCTGAGCACGCATCTGCCGTCCACGTGGTATCTCGCGCACATGTCGGCGCCTGATTTCGACGTCGTCGGCGCAACCATGCCCGGCGCTCCGGCGGTTGCGCTTGGCCGCAACCGGTTCATCTCGTGGGGCGCCACCAACGTCGCGGCCGACGTGCAAGACCTCTATCGCGAGCACATCGATCCGACGGGCCGCTTCGCCGAATTCCGCGGTGTGCAGGAACCGCTGCAGATCATCGCCGAGACGATCGACGTGAAAGGCGCCGCGCCGGTGCCCGTGAACGTGCGCGTGACCAGGCACGGTCCGCTGATCTCCGACGCGATCAACGCCATGAACGCCGACCTGCCCGCGGCGCGCCGCGCGCCAACGATCGAACCGCTGGCGTTCCGCTGGACCGCGCTCGATCCCGACGACAGCACGCTCACCGCGTTTCTGTCGATGAATGAAGCGAAGAACTGGTCGGAGTTCACCGGCGCGCTGCGCAGCTTCGTCGTGCCGTCGCAGAATTTCGTCTACGCCGACGTGGACGGCCACATCGGGTACTACGCGCCCGGCCGGATCCCGATCCGCGCACACGGCGACGGCGCGCGGCCGGCCGACGGCTGGACCGGCGACGCCGAGTGGACCGGATGGGTGCCGTTCGGTGCGCTGCCGCACATTCTCGACCCGCCCGATCACTTCATCGTCAGCGCCAACAATCGGCCAGCGCCAGAGTCCTATCCGTACATGCTCGGGCTCGAGTGGACCGAGCCGTACCGCGCGCAGCGCATCACCGATCTCCTGCGATCCGGATTCGGTGAGCACCGGCTCAACGCAGACGACTTCGCCGCAATCCAGCGCGACACCCTGTCGCTGCACGCGCGGGCGCTGCTGCCGCTGCTGCTCGCCCACGCCCACCCGGACGAAGCGCGCGACCGCCAGGCACTCGAGGCGCTTCGATCGTGGAATTTCGATGCGCGCGGCGATCTCAGCGCGCCGGCGATTTTCGAAGCGTGGTTTCTGCGCCTGGCGCCAACGCTGGCGGGCGACGAGCTCGGGCCGCTCCTCATGGAACGGTATCAGGGGCGATTCTCGTTCGTCGCGCGGTTCGTCGCGAACACGCTCACCGCCAACGATGCGACGTGGTGCGACGATGTGCGGACGCCGCAGAGAGAGACGTGTGATGAGGCGGTCACGACGGCCTTGCACCAGGCGGTATTGCAGCTGAGCGATCGGCTGGGCGGCGATATCACCCGTTGGCGGTGGGACGGCGCGCATCGCGCGATCTTCCCGCACCAGGGGTTGGACACGGTTGCTGCGCTGAGGCCGCTGCTCAGCCGGTCGGTACCGAACGGCGGAGACTGGAGCACGGTCGACGTCGGGCCGGTCTCCACCGATCAGCCGTTCGAACAACTCTCGGTGCCCGGCTACCGCGAGATCATCGATCTGTCGCCGGCCAACGACAGCCGCTTTCTCGTGGACGTCGGGGAGTCAGGTCACTTTCTGTCGCCGCACTACGCTGATTTTCTGCCGGACTGGCGCGCCGTGCGCCTCCGTAAGATGCGGATGGAACGCACGGATATCGATCGCGGCGCCATCGGTCATCTCAGACTGGCTCCCCCGCGCTGACACAACGCTCAACTCTCAACTCTCACGCCGACCCGCCGCGGAATCGTGAGTGCAGCAAGTTGAGACTTGAAAGTTTGGGATTCACAGTTCTGAGCGTTCAACGAGCCGGTGAACTCGTCGAAGTCGGGCGCCAGGTCCATGGAACTGGCTCCGGAGAAACTCCGACCGCCTCGACGCGCTCCTCGGGCGGGCGCGAGAGCCAGTAGCGAAGAGCCGGCCGCTCACCGCGCTCCGCGTCGAACGAGGTCAGACGAATCACGCGCTGCAGTCGGAACTCCACGTCATGTACCAGGTACAGGGTGCGAACCGCTCGACAAGGTAGGCAGCGCATGGGTGCCCCGGCCGCCATGGATAGGGACCGCCGGCGTCAGAACTTCGTGATCGGCACGCCCATCCGGCACAGGGGACATTCGCCCGCCGCGAAGTTCTCTGGCGCTCTGAGCTCCGCCAGCGCGATGTTCGGCACACCCAGATCGACCGTCGCTTCGCACCGGTCGTAGATCTCCATCGTCGCGACGATCGCGCCGCCAGCCTCCCTGACGAGCGCGGCGCACTTCGCGAACGTCTCCCCCGTGTTCCGCACATCATCGGCGAGCAGCACGCGCCTGCCGGCGATCTCGCGGCGATAAAAGGGCCGCAGCGCGAAGCCGCCCGCGGGATCGTAATTGAACGGCGCGAAGACGCATGGCGGATGCGTGAGGCTGCGGCGGCTGTCGAGGAGGCCGGCAATCGTATGCGCGAGCAACGCGCCGCCGGTGACCGGTCCGGCGACGACCTCGGTTTGCTGGACCAGCTCACCCGGCAGCAGATCGATGAGGTCCTGCGCGAAGCGCCAGATCGTCGAGGGGTGCCGGAACAGCTGGTGCGGGTTGACGTACACCTTGCCGTGGTACCCGTTTCCGTAGTCGAAGTGGCCGTCGATCATCAGGATCTCGGACTGCTGCAGATCCTTCAGGGCCTTCTCTCGGATGTCCGCGCGTTTGTCCATTCGCCTCCCAACTTCTCAACCACGAAGGCCACGAAGATACGAAGCCATTGTGCACGAACGTCTTCGGGCCTTCGAGAGCTTCGTGGTTCACTCACCACGTCATCAACATCCCGTCGTTCACGTGAAGATCCGAAGCGATTCGTACGAAACGTCTTCGTGTCTTCGTGATCGTCGTGGTTTCATTCACCACGGAATCGACATCCCCTCGTTCGCGTAAACGACTCGCCCGCCGACGATCGTGGCCGCCACACCGCCGCGCAGGGTCCACCCCTCGAACGGCATGTTCTTCGACTTCGATCGCATGCGCGCCGCGGCGACCGTGACCGGCAGGTCGGGCGCAAGGATGCTGACGTCGGCCGGCGCGCCCTCGGAAAGCGACCCGCCCGGCACACGCAGGATCCTCGCCGGGTTCACCGACAGCAGCTCGATCAACCGCGGCAGCGACACGACGCCTGCGTGCACGAGGCGGTCGAAGCAGAGCGAGACGGCCGTCTCGAGGCCGGTGATGCCGAACGGCGCGCGATCGAACTCGACATGTTTTTCGTCGGCGTGATGCGGGGCGTGGTCGGTGGCGATCGCGTCGACGCTGCCGTCGGCGAGGCCCTTCAGCATCGCGTCGCGATCTTCGGTCTGCCGGAGCGGCGGATTCATCTTGACGTTGGTGTCGTACGCGATCGGCGCGCCGAGCATCTCGTCGGTGAGCACGAAGTGATGCGGCGTCACCTCGCAGGTGACGCGCACGCCGCGCGACTTGCCGTACCGGACCGCGTCGAGCGTCTGCCGCGCGCTCATGTGCGCGACGTGCACGGCGCCGCCGGTCAGTTCGGCGAGCGAGATGTCTCGCAGCGCCATGATCGACTCCGCCTCGCCGGGAATGCCCCGCAGCCCGAGCGACGATGCGTGAAACCCTTCGTGCGCGACGCCGTCCGCCTTGAGCGACTGCTCTTCGCAGTGCTCGATGACCGGCATGTTGAACATGCCGGCGTACTCGAGCGCGCGCCGCATGAGCATCGCCGTCGACACGGGATGCCCATCGTCGGTCAGCGCCACACAGCCGGCCTGCTTCATCTCCGCGATGTCGGCGAGCTGTTCGCCTTCCTGTCCGCGCGAGACGGCGCCGATCGGATAGACCCGCGCGAGGTTCGCCTCGGCGGCCTTCTTGAGCACATAGGCGACGACGCCCGCATTGTCGATGACCGGGCTCGTGTTGGGCATGCAGGCGACGGCGGTGAATCCGCCGGCCACGGCGGCGGCGGTCCCGGTCGCGACCGTCTCCTTGTGCTCCTGCCCCGGCTCGCGCAGGTGCACGTGCATGTCGATGAGACCAGGGCAGAGGACGACTCCGCTCGGCATCTCGACGATGCGCGTCTCCTCGTCGACGCGCAGATCGCGTCCGACGCGCGCAATGCGATCGCCGTCGATCCACACGTCGAACACGCCGTCGCGGCCGTTCACCGGATCGATCACCCGTCCGCCCCTAAGCAGCCGCTTCATCTTCGACTCCCGCCATCAAATACAGCACCGCCATGCGAACGGCGACGCCGTTGGCGACCTGCTCGAGAATGACCGAACCGGGGCCGTCCGCGACGTCGGAAGCGATCTCCACGCCGCGGTTCATCGGCCCCGGATGCATGATGATCACGTCGGGCCTGGCCCGCGCGACCCGCGCCGCGGTCATGCCGAACGTGTTGAAGTACTCGCGCAGCGACGGAAAGAAGGCGCCGTGCATCCGCTCCTGCTGAATCCGCAGCATCATGATCACGTCGGCGCCGGCGACCGCCTCGTCGACGACGGTGGACACGCGAACGCCGAGCCGCTCGATGCCGGGCGGCACGAGCGTGGACGGGCCGCACAGCCACACGTCGGCGCCCAGCTTCGTCAGCAGCAGTACGTTCGAACGCAGCACGCGGCTGTGCAGCAGATCGCCGACGATGACGACTTTGAGCCCTTCGATGCGCTGCTTGTGCTCGCGGATCGTGAACGCGTCGAGCAGCGCCTGCGTCGGGTGCTCGTGCATGCCGTCGCCGGCATTGATGATGCGCGACGTGCAGATGCGCGACAGCAGGTGTCCGGCGCCGGACGAGGCGTGGCGGATCACGATCACATCAGGGGCCATCGCTTCGATGTTCATCGCGGTGTCGGCCAGCGTCTCGCCTTTCAGCACGCTGGACGAAGCGACGGCGATGTTCAGTGTGTCGGCGCTCAGGCGCTTCTCCGCGATTTCGAACGACGTGCGCGTGCGCGTGCTCGGCTCGTAGAAGAGGTTGACGACGGTCTTGCCGCGCAGCGTCGGCACTTTCTTGATCGGCCGCTGTCCGATCTCGCGCATCGCTTCGGTCGTGTCGAGAATCCGGTAAATTTCCTCGGCCGAGAGGTCGCCGATGGAGAGCAGATCCTTCTTCATGACTCCTGAATCTCAACTTCGTCGCGGCCGTCGACCTCCTCGAGGTGGACCTGCACGCTTTGCGACAGCGAGGTCGGCAGATTCTTCCCGACATAGTCAGCCTTGATCGGCAGTTCGCGATGTCCGCGATCGACCAGGACGACGAGCTGTATCGATTTCGGCCGGCCGAAGTCGATGAGCGCGTCGAGCGCCGCACGAATGGTCCGGCCCGTGAACAGCACGTCGTCCACGAGGAGGATCCGCTTGTCGTCAATGGAGAACGGAATTTCCGTGCGCCGGATCACCGGCTGCGGACCGACGGTGTGGCGCATCAGGTCGTCGCGGTACAGCGTGATGTCGAGCACGCCGGTCGGGATATCGGCGGCCGGCGCACGCCCGTCGACCCCGACCGTTGTGGCCGGGTCGCGCTCCACGATCTCGCGGATGGACTGCGCGAGGCGCCGCGCAATCGGCACGCCGCGCGTGCGGATGCCGACCAGCGCAAGCTCGTCGATGCCACGATTGCGTTCGAGGATTTCGTGCGCGATGCGCGTGAGGGTGCGGGAGATTCGGTCGGCGTCGAGAACGACTGGCATGCAGCACCTCTTCGCAGCCTCGCTGGGCCGCGTTAAAGAGAACGAGCTTGAGTATATCACCGACGATGCATCACGGAGCCACGAAGGATACGAAGAACACGAAGATCGCTCAGCGCGCACCGCGGCCGGCCTCGGCGTGATGCAACTTTCCGTGTTGTATACTGCCCGCGATGCCGATCGACGTGTCGGCGGCCGTGATCGCCAATCGCCCGCTGTCGGCCGACTACAACGTGCTCGCGCTCGCGGCGCCCGCGATCGCCACCGCGACCGCCCCCGGACAATTCCTGATGGTGAAGGCGGCACGCGGGCACGATCCGCTGCTGCGGCGTCCCTTCTCGGTCTTCGAAGTCCTGCGCGACTCGAGCGGCGCGCCGACGGGCGTGTCGATTCTCAGCAAGCGGATCGGCGCCTCCACGTCGCTCATCTACGACGCACAGCCGGGCGACCGGATCGCCTGTCTCGGTCCGCTCGGCCGCCCGTTCTCGATCGTCGAGCCTCCCGGCGAAGCGTGGATGGTCGCTGGCGGCGTGGGGCTCGCGCCATTCGCCACGCTCGCCGAAGCGCTGCGCGCGCGCGGCATTCGCTCGACGCTGTTCTACGGCGCACGGCGCGCCGAGGAACTGTTCTATCTCGATCTGTTTCGCGCCCTGGACGTCGCGCTCGTGCTCACGACCGAAGACGGCAGCGCCGGCGAGCGCGGGCGCATCGTCGCGCCGCTCGATCGCCGGCTGGCCGACCGGCCGGCTGGCGCGCCCGTGACGATCTACGCGTGCGGCCCCGAGGGCATGCTCGCCGCCACGGCGAAAACGGCGGCGAAATACGGCCGACCGTGCCAGGTGTCGGTCGAGCGCATCATGGGTTGCGGCCTCGGCGGCTGCTACAGCTGCGTGATCCCCATGCGCGGCGATGATGGGCAGTACCATCACGTGAGATCGTGCATCGCGGGGCCGGTGTTGATGGGGAATGAGATCAAGTGGGAATAAGAACGTTCAACACAGAGGACACAAAGGACACAGGAAAGGCAAAATCAATTCTTCCGGTTGCCCGTTGTGAGTGGAACCGTTTCGATGAGTGATGCGTGTTTCCGACCATTCGAGTATTTTCCTTTGTGTCCTTAGTGTCCTTTGTGTTCAAACAGCTCTGACATGGATCTTTCGGTCAACATCGGCTCACTCACGCTCTCGAACCCGCTGATCGCCGCCAGCGGCTGCTTCGGGTACGGCGTCGAGTACGCGGAGATGGTCGACCTCGCGTCGCTGGGCGGCGTCGCCGTCAAAGGGCTGTTCCTCCATGAACGCGAAGGCCACCCGGCGCCGCGGATTGTCGAGACGCCGGCCGGCATGCTCAACGCCATCGGCCTTCAGGGCATCGGCGTCCACCGCTTCGTGCGCGAGAAGCTGCCCGAGCTGCGCGCGCGCCGGGCCACGGTGATCGTCAACGTCTGCGGCACGACGCTCGACGAGTACGTCGAGGTCTCGCGCATCCTGTCGGATGCCGAGGGCGTGGCGGCCATCGAGCTGAACATCTCGTGCCCCAACATCAAGGAGGGCGGCATCCAATTCGGGTGCAGCCTCGCCGGCACTTTCGACGTGGTCAGCGCCGTCCGCAAAGTGACCCGGCTCCCGGTGATTCCGAAGCTGACCCCGAACGTGACCGACGTGGCGTCGTTCGCGCGGGCGGCCGAGGACGCGGGCGCCGACGCCGTGTCGCTCGTCAACACCTTTCTCGCGATGGTCATCGACGTCGAGACGCGCCGCCCGAAGATCTCGAACATCGTCGGCGGTCTGAGCGGGCCGGCGATTCGGCCGATCGCGGTGCGCATGGTCTACGAGTGCCGGCAAGTGGTGAAGATTCCGATTATCGGCATGGGCGGCATCGCCGATGCGAGCGACGCGCTCGAGTTCCTGATTGCCGGCGCGTCGGCCGTGCAGGTCGGCACCGCGAACTTCGTCGACCCGCTCATCTGGCCGAAGCTGCTCGACGGCATCCGCGACTATATGCAGCGCCACAAGATCGCGCGCATCGCTGATCTCGTGGGCTCACTCGACACGAAAGCACGAGACAAGGAATGGATCAGCTCCTAGTCGCCCTCGACGTCGATACCGCGGCCGAAGCGCGCGCGCTTGCCGATCGCCTGCGCGGTGTCGCTGGCGGCTTCAAGATCGGCAGTCGTCTGTTCACGAGCCACGGCCCATCCATCGTCGAGGACTTGGCGTCGCGCGGCGACCGCGTGTTCCTGGATCTCAAGTTTCACGACATCCCGAACACCGTCGCCGGGGCGGTGGCGGCGGCGACGCGACTGGGTGCGTGGATGCTGAACGTCCACGCCTCGGGCGGCGCCGCGATGATGAAGGCGGCACGCGAAGCTGCGGACGCGGAGGCCGCGCGCATGTCACGCCCCGCGCCGCTCGTCATCGCTGTGACCATGCTGACCAGTCTGAGCGACGCGCTGATGGGCGAGATCGGATTCGTCGGCCGAGTGGGCGATCAAGTGGAGCGGCTCGCGCGGCTCGCGCAGGCAGCCGGACTCGACGGCGTGGTCGCTTCGCCGCACGAGCTGACGCTGATTCGGCAGAGCTGCGGCAGCGCGTTCGCCATCGTCACGCCGGGCATTCGTGGGGCCGGCGAGGCGCTGGGCGACCAAAGCCGCACGATGAGCGCTGCGCACGCGCTGGCGGCGGGATCGACCTACCTCGTGGTCGGGCGCCCGATCATCGCTGCCGCCGATCCGCGAGCGGCCGCCGAACGGATCGCCGGCGAATGCCGCGCCACAAACGCAATGTGACCGCGCTCACGCTCTACTCCCGCCCCGGCTGCCACCTTTGCGACGATATGGAAGCGACCATCGCGCGGGTCGCCCGTACGGTACCGCTGACGCTCGAGGTGGTCGATATTTCGAGCCACGCGGATCTGGAGGCGACCTACGGCCTCGAGATACCGGTGCTATTGGTGAACGGAAAAAAAGCGGCGAAATACCGCATCAGCGAGGACGAGCTGCGACGGATCCTCACGGCGCGATCCGCGACTTGACGGTGCGGCGCGGAGGAGCGGGAGAGGCTGGAGAGCCGGAGCGGCGAGCGGCGTTCCGCGCTGCCCCTCCAGCCCTTCCTGCCCTACTTCGCTGTAATGATGAAGTGCCCGCGGCGGTTCTGCTGCCAGCAAGACTCGCCTTCTTCCGTGCAGAACGGCTGTTCCTTCCCCTTGCTGACGACGGAAAGGCGGCCGGTCGGCACGCCGAGGCTCACGAGATAATCCTTCACCGCGTCCGCACGACGCGAGCCGAGCGCCAGGTTGTATTCTGAGCTGCCGCGCGAGTCGCAGTGCCCCTCGACGCTGACCTGCGTGCTCGCCCATTTCTTCAGCCAGTCCGCGTCTTTCTGCAGCGAGGCGCGCGCCTCATCGCGAATCGTCGACTCGTCGAGCTCGAAGTACACATCGTCGAGCGGCTTTTCCGCGTTGAGCTGATCCAGCGACTTCTGCGCGAAGATCTGGTCTTCAGTCAGCGGGGCCGGCGCGGGCGCGGGGCGAGGCGGCGGCGGAGGGGGCGGCGGCGGCGGTGCGGGAGCCGCGGGAGGCGGCGGTGGTGGAGCGGGCGCAGGCGCGGGAACTTTTTTGTGGCACCCGGCCGCAAACACAGCCACAGCGACAGTCAGCGCAACGAGCGATGCGAGTCGACGAACGCGATTCATGAATCTCTCCTCAGGAGGTCGCAGCTTACAAATTTGACTCAGCAGTGTCAATTAACTGGTCCGCTGTGACGAAAACGATACACGGTACAATGCCCGCGTGGAGCGGCTCCTCCGCGCGACTGCAGAGGCGGAAGCGCGGCATTTCTGGTTTCGCGGCTTTCGTGCGTTCATCACCCCATTCGTCGATCGTGCAACCCGCGGACGGTCGACGGTCCGCATTCTCGATTGCGGCTGCGGCACAGGCGCCAACGTCGCCCTGCTCGCCCGTTTCGGCCAGGCCTATGGCTTCGACCTGTCAGAAGCTGGCATCCGTCTCGGCTATGAAGCCGGACGCACACGCCTCGCGCGCGCGACGGTCACGGCAGCGCCCTTCGGCGGGGGCGCGTTCGATCTGGTCACGTCGTTCGATGTGTTGTATTCGCTCCCGACAAAGGATGAGTACGCGGCCGTCGTAGAGATGTATCGGCTGATCCGGCCAGGAGGTTACGCCCTGATCAACGTCGCCGCCTCTGAATGGCTGCGCGGCAGCCATTCCGTGTTGAGCCGCGAGCTCCGGCGGTACGACCGCGCGCGGCTCAGCGCCCTGCTGGCGAGCGCCGGATTCATCGTCGAGCGCATCACATACACCAACGCCACGCTGTTCGTGCCGATGGCCATCGTCCGCGCCGCGCAGCGCTTGCGAGGCCTGCCGACCGAGCGCGACGCCAGCGTGGAGGCCGATATTTCGGTTCCGCCCGCGCCGCTCAATGGTGCACTGACACTGCTGCTGCGGCTCGAGAGCGTGTGGCTGCGGCGCTTCGACGCACCGTTCGGCAGCTCGCTGCTCTGTCTGGCTAGGAAGCCGGAGTAACGCGGCATTCGAACACACGCAACCCGAGGCGCCGCCGATCCGGGCTCCGCCGGCTGCGCTCCGCCGGCACGTGCGTCTGGTCCGACTCGATGGTCAGGATCGTCTCGCGCGCGCCGACGATGTCCGCGGGGATGCCGATCGACAGCGCGAGGCTCGCGCCGACGTTCTCTTGCGCGAGAATCCGATCCCCCACGCGCACGACGATGTGCGAGGTGCCGGACCGCTCGGTCGCGCCGCGAAGAAACAACGTGAGCGCGTGGCCTTCGGCGCGGATGCGCAACGTCGCACGCTCGCTCGTCCAGCGCCACTCGACGCCCGTCACTGGATCGTATTCGTGCTCGTGCCAGCCTTCGCCGAAGCCGAACACGACGCGGCCGGCCGATTGCGCATCGAACTGCTCGATCGCGGTCCGATCGCTGCTGGCCGCTACCGAGATCGTCGCGTAATCGCCGGCGCCCTCGAGCGCACCCGCCTGGAGATCGAGCATCTGGAGAAACGACCCGGGCGCCACGTCGCGCTCGTCGAGCACGTGACCATCGATCGACACACGCAGATGCGATGCGGCCGGCGTCATGTTGCGGCCGCCGATCATCAACACGGCCGCTTCGGCGCGCCGGCGGATCCAGCCGTGAATCGGCGCGATGCCGGGACCGCGGTGATCCTCCCCGGCGACGCCCGCTGCTTCCGGCGTCAGTGCCCACCCTTCGCCGAGATACCAACCCGGGTTGTCCAGCGTGTACCAGTCCATCGCGCTCGGCCGGACGCCGCCGACGAGCACGGGAAAGTGCAACGGCCAGTCGTACGAACGATGCGGGCTCGCGGCATGATCCACCAGCGCGAGGTCGCTGCGCAGCGGGTCGGCGACGAACCACACCGGATCGCGGCCGCCGTCGTTCCAGGTACTGCACGAGTTGGAGCCACTCATGCTTCGGCGGCGCCGGCAGGTGTCCCGCCGTGCGCGGCATCGCGGCGCCGATCCATTGAATCGGCCGCCGAAGGTCGAGCTCTTCGCGGCGGTGCATGGCCAGGACAGGCCGTCTCTGTCGCGCGAAGGCTTCAGCCGAGCGCTGTCGTTCGCCGGGACGCTCGGCGAAAGCCGTCGCGCGACGTTCGCGCATATCGGCGAGCATGCGAAACGCCGGCGCCTCGACCCGCGAATACGACCGCAGCTGCGGGACGACGACCGCGAGGCTGCAGCCGGCGAGCCCGGCGGCGAGCGCAATCGCCTGTCGATTCTCGAGTGCGCCGAGCCCCTGCACCGCGAGGTACGCGACCGGCACGACGAGCGGCAGCGCGTAGCGCGTCGTGAACGTTTCCTGGAACAGCAGATCGAAAATCAGATAGGGCACGAACGCCCACGCAAGCGTGGTCAACGCGCCGGCGTCTGCCCTCTTCAACCGCCAGATGCCGACGATTGCGAAGATGAGCACGACGGTTGCGAGCGGCCAGATGGCCCACGGTGCACCGAACGCATAGTAGAGCGCCGACGCCAGCTCGCGCGGCGTCGGCATCGTCCAGAGCATCGTGACGCCGCCGAAATCTTCAGCGCCCTGGTTGGACAGGGCGTGCCAGTACCCCGCGGGCCCGCCAGAAAGCCACACCAACGGGATGGCCCACACCAAGGCACCGGCGGTGAATGCGGCTGCCGCGCTGGCAAGGGTGGCCGCCAGCCGCTCGCGGCCGCTGCGGCGGACGACGACGACCACGAGCAGGGGCACGGTCAGCCACGCAACCTGGGATCGGATACCGACGGCCAGGCCGGCGCACAGGCTGGCCAGGACCGCTGCGCGCGGTGTGGACGCGGCGAGCGTCAGCGCCTGCACGCCAAGGGCCGCCGCCAGGCCGGTGGTGTCGCTCAACGGACGCGCGGCGGTGAACCAGTACAGCGGCGACGTGATTGTCACCAAGGTGGCGGCATAGGGCTGCAGACCCGGTTCGCCGTCCAGCCGGCGGAACAACGCAACGAGCGCAAACACGGCAAGCGCGCCGGAAGCGACGCCGACGAGGCTGAGTGCCTTCGCCTCTGAGACAACGAAGACGTGCGCGCCCTTGGCCGCGAGCACGAACAGCGGATAGCCCGGCGGATGCGGTTGATGATGGACGACGTCGAAATGACGTATGCCGAGCGCGAAATTGATCGAGTCGAGGTCTTCGAGCGACGCGGGAAGAAACGGCAGGTGGAGCGCGAGAAACAGCAGCACGATGACTGCGCCGACCCGCGCGTCCGCCGCCCGAAAAGGGGCCGTACCCCTTTTTCGCGACCCCTTTTCGAGGTTCACATCGGCCGCAAGCGCAGCCCTTCATTCAGGCTGCCGGTGCGGTAACCCTGGAGATCCAGGCTGATATAGCGATAGCCGATCGCCTTGAGCTCGCGCACGATCGCCGCCGCCATGTCTGGCTCGGTCGCGCGCGGCATGTCGGCGCGTGCGATCTCTACACGCGCGAGCTCATCATGATGGCGCACGCGGCAGAGACGGAACCCGAGCGTGCGCAGCGCCTGCTCAGCGCGCTCGATCATCCGAAGTTTCTCGTCGGTCACTTCGGTGTGATATGGAATGCGCGACGACAGACAGGCCGAGGCAGGCTCATCCCACGTGGGCAGGCCGGCTTGCCTCGACAGCTCGCGGATTTCGTCTTTCGTCAGGTTCACCTCGTCGAGCGGACTGCGGACGCCGAACTCGCGGGCGGCCTGGCGCCCCGGGCGGTAATCGCCGCGATCGTCGGCGTTGTTGCCGTCGACCACGATGGCCTGACGATCAGCGGCGATGCGTGAGAGGTGCGTGTAGAGCTCGTGCTTGCAGTAGTAGCAGCGGTTCGCCGGGTTCGCCCGGTACTCGGGGCGCTCGAGCTCGCTGGTGCGGATGATTTCATGCCGCAGGCCGAACTGCTCGGCGATCTGCGCGGCCATCTGGCGATGACGCTCGGGATAACTGGGGCTGTCGGCGGTGACGGCGACGGCGCGATCGCCGAGCGTGCGGCTGGCGATGAGCGCCAGATACGCGCTGTCGACGCCGCCGCTATATGCGACGATGACGGAACGGAGAGCGGCGAGCGTGTCACACAGCGCCTGTTCCTTCGGGTTCATTCTTCCCAGCCGTCGTCTTTCTCGTCCTCGTCTTCGTCTTCGTCGTCTTCTTCTTCGGTCTCGTCGTCTTCCTTCTCGTCGTCGTCTTCGTCCTCATCCTCGGGCGCGAGGTCCAATTCGAGCGGCGACAGTCCGGTCACCTCCAGATTGGACCCGCACTCGGGGCAACTGAGCAGATCGCCCTTGTCGACATCGAACTCGTCGACTTCGATTTCGGCGTCGCATTCGGGGCAGGTGGCCATAGTCTCCTCGACACGGTCGGGCCCGGCGTGCGGTTTGGCAATTGGGATGGTGACGTGCCAGAATCCCGGCCGGGCAGGCGCTTCGCGATAAAGTGGTCAAATTATAGCGAGTTCGTGCGCAGCTCCGCAATGCGGCCTAACGCCGCGCGTCGCGTGCGCCGATACCATTCCAGATGGCCAGCACTTCGGTCACGACGAAAACTGTCGTCATCGCGGACGACACCGCGTTCGTACGCGACCGGTTCCGCGCCGCACTCGAGGCCGCTGGCCACAAAGCGCTCGTCGTCAAGAGCGCGGCGGAGCTGCTCGCGCGCGTGCGCGCCGATCTGAGCCAGATCGATCTCCTCGTGCTGGACCTGCGGCTGCCGCACGCACCGGGCGTCGAACTGGTGCGGTCGATTCGCAAGCTCGATGAAGGCCGCCTGCCGATCCTCGTCTTCAGCGGCACCATCGCGAGCGCGGACGAAGTGCGCGAGCTCGCCGCGCTCGGCGTCGCCGGCTACGTGAATGAATACAGCGCCGTGCAGCACATCCTGCCGTCGCTGGCGCCGCACCTGTTTCCCGACAACTTCAACCGGCGCAGCAGCCCGCGCGTCGTGCTCGGGATTCCGATCCAATACCGGTTCGGGAACACCATCGCCGCAGCGCTCACGCTGAATCTGAGCCACGGCGGCATCGCGATTCGCACGACGAGCCCGCTCGACGGCGGCGCGAAGATCAAAGTGCGGTTCCGGATGCCTGGATCCAAGCGCGACATCGACGCGGAAGGACGCATCGCCTGGAGCGATCGCCGCGTCGGCATGGGGATCCAGTTCGAGACGGTCGATCCCGCGAACCAGACGATCATCGATCAGTTCGTCGACGCGCACTTTTTCTCCAACAGAAAGGCGTAGGCCTCGGGCCGTGGAACATTCGCTCGCGGGCATCCTCTGGAGGCTGGCGGGGCTGCTGGCGCTGGTCCTCGCCAATGCGTTCTTCGTCGCCGCAGAGTTCTCGATCGTGACGGTGCGCAAGACGCGCATCGATCAACTGATCGCAGAAGGCCACCGCGGCGCGCGTGCGGTCCGCCGCGCAGTGAGCGGGCCGGATCGCTATATTGCCGCGACGCAGCTGGGCATCACGATGGCGAGCCTGGGCCTCGGCTGGATTGGCGAGCCGGCGCTCGCCTCGATCATCGAGCCGAGCCTCGAGTTCCTGCCCGGGCGCCTGGCGGTCGCCACCGCGCACAGCGTGTCGGTGGCCGTGGCGTTCACGCTGATCACCAGCGTCGAGCTCATCTTTGGCGAGCTCACGCCGAAATGGATCGCGCTCGAGGCGTCGGAGAAGACGGCGATCTGGGTCGTCAAGCCGCTCGAGCTCTTCATGCGCGTGCTCTGGCCGTTCATTCGTCTGGTGCACGGCACGGCACAGGCAATCATCAAGGCGCTGGGATTCCGCGGCGCCGATCGGCGCGCGATGGTGCACTCCGAAGAAGAGCTGAAGATGCTCGTCACGGCGAGCCAGGAGGCGGGCGTGCTCGAAGAACTGGAGGAGCAGATGCTCCACCGCGTCTTCGGCTTCGCGGATCTCAACGCCGGCCAGATCATGGTGCCCCGCACGGAGCTGGTCGCGATTGCGGTCGGCACGCCGCGTCAGGCGGTCATCGATCAGATCGCCGCCGGACGCCACACCCGCCTGCCCGTCTACGAGCGCGACCTCGACAACATCGTCGGCATGCTGCACGTGACGGATCTCGTCGCGGCGCTGGTGTCGCCGGACGCCGAGATTGATGTGGCCGCGCTCGCGCGCGAAACCTTGACGGTGCCCGAGACGCTGACCGCCGACGACCTGCTCGCCGAGATGCGCCGGCGCCGTGTCCGCGAAGCGCTCGTAATCGACGAGTACGGCGGGACGGCCGGCATGGTGACGTTCGAGTCGCTGATGGAGCGGATCGGCGGCGAGTTCGGCGGCGCGACGGCGCGGATCACGCTGCGGCCCGACGGGTCGGCGGACATCGACGGCCTGGCGCTCGTCACCGACATCAACACGCAGTTCGCGCTGCACATCGACGAGGACACGTTTACGACGCTCGGCGGATACGTCCTCGGCCGGCTCGGGCGGCGTCCGCGAATCGGCGACACGATCGAGATCGAAGGCCGCCAGCTGCAGGTCGACGCCCTGGACGGATTGCGGGTGTCGCGCGTGTGGTTGTCGAGGCCGGCGATGAAGAAGCCGGAGCCGGCCTCCGAATAAACACAAAGGACACGAAGGTAACACTCCTCTGTGTTGAGCCCGCGCAGCGGTGCGACTCAATCCGCGTGCAGCAGCCTCAACGCGTTCGCGATCACAATCACCGACGCGCCCGTGTCGGCGACCACCGCCATCCACAACGTGGCGACGCCGGCAATGGCGGCCACGATGAAGGCGGCCTTCATGACGATGGAGATCGCGAGGTTCGCCTTGATGTTGCGGACCGTCGCGCGACTCAGCCTGAAGGCGTAGGGGATCTTCAGCAGCTCGTCGGCCATCAGCGCGACGTCGGCGGTCTCGAGCGCCGCGTCGCTGCCCACCGCCCCCATCGCGATGCCGACATCCGCCGACGCGAGCGCCGGCGCGTCGTTCACGCCGTCGCCGACCATGGCGACCGGGCCGAATCTGCGCCGCAGATCCCGCACGGCGTCCAGCTTGTCTTCGGGCAGCAGTTCGGCGCGGAATTCGTCGACGCCGAGCTCGTCTGCAAGCGCCTTCGCGGTGCCCTCGCTGTCGCCCGTCAGCATCACAATCGACTCGATGCCCTGCTGTCGCAGCAGATCGATCGTGATGCGCCCGTGCTCGCGTGCGCGGTCCGCGACGGCGATGATGCCGACCGCTTCGCCGTTGCGGGCGACGAGCACGGCCGTCCGGCCGCGCGCGGCGATGGCGTCGAGCCGTTGGTGCACGGCCTCCGAGCACAGACGCCGCTCCTCGAAGAGCCGGTGGTTCCCGATCACGATGGCCGCGCCGTCGACCACACCTTCGGCGCCGAGTCCGGAGAGCGACGCGACCTGCTCGCCGGGTGCCGACACGATGCGCGCGCCCGTTGCGTGGCGCAGAATCGCGTGGGCAATCGGATGGTGCGACCGCTGCTCGACCGAAGCGGCCAGCGCGACGATCGCCTGAGGCGTCATGCCGTTCAACGCGACGACGTCGACGACATCCGGGACGCCGCGTGTGAGCGTGCCGGTCTTGTCGAAGGCGACGCAGCGCACAGTCCCGGTCCGTTCGAGGTGGGCGCCGCCCTTGATGAGCACGCCTTTGCGCGCCGCGCCGGCGAGGGCGGCGACGATCGACACCGGCGTCGAGATGACGAGCGCGCACGGACACGAGACCACGAGCAGCACAAGCGCGCGGTAGATCCACGTGTGCCACTCCGCGCCGGCGACGAGCGGCGGCGCGATCGCGACGACGGCCGACAGGCCCAGCATCAGCGGCGTGTAGATACGGGCGAACCGCTCGACCACCGTCTGCGCAGGCGCGCGCTGGGCCTGCGCGCGCTCGACCAGGTGAATGATGCGCGCGAGCGTCGTGTCGCGCCGCCGGCGCGTGACACGCACGTCGAGCGCGCCCCATCCGTTGATCGTCCCGGCAAACACGTCATCGCCCGGCGCTTTGTCGGCGGGCAGCGATTCGCCCGTCACAGGCGCCTGGTTGACGCTGCTCGCGCCGGCGACGATAGTGCCGTCGAGCGGAATCTTCTCGCCGGGACGAACGACGATCACCCCGCCGATCGGCACCTGGTCCACGTCGACGCGCCGTTCGCCGGCATCGTCCACCAGCAACGCGTCGACCGGTGTGAGATCGAGAAGGCCGCTGATCGCGGAGCGCGCGCGCTCGAGCGTCCGCGCCTCGAGCGTCTGCGCGACGGCGAACAGAAACACGACGGCGGCCGCTTCCGACCACTGGCCAAGCACAATGGCGCCAGCGGCGGCAACCAGCATCAGCACGTTGATGTCGAGGGCACCGATGCGCACGGCGTTCCAGGCTTTGCGTCCGCTGACCCACGCGGCCGTGGCGATGGCGAGGATGAACAGCAGGCGGGCCGGCGCCGGGGCCAGGCCGCGCCAGTCCAGCAGAAGGGCGATCATCAGCGCGACGCCCGAGATCGAGACGAGCGCCTGGCGAACGCGCGTGCCGCGCGGGCCGATCGCGATCGCTTCCTCGTGCTCGAGCCACGCCCGCATGCCGGTGTCGGCGACCGCGCCGGCGATGCCAGCCGTCGACAGCTTCGCCGCGTCGTACGCGACGTGGAGGCGCTGCCCCATGACGTCCGCCGAGAAGCTCTCGACGCCCGGCAGATTCTTGAAGCGCCGCTCGAGCAGTGCGACCTCTTCGCGGCAGTCCATGCCCTCGATCTTGAACGTGGACTCGGCGTGGAGCTCGCAGACGGTGCAGACGCTCACGCGCGCGCCCGTCCCTTCTTCGACGACGGGCGGACACGCAGGTCCGCCTCGACACGCGAGGTCGACGGCGGACGGACAGGCACGTCCACCGCGACGCGCGAGGCGTGGTGGTTCGAGCGATGTGTCGGCCCGGCACGCCGTTCTTCGACGTGCTCCAGCCCCTGCTCGAACAGGCCGACGATGTGCTGGTCATCGAGGGTATAGAAGACCATCCGGCCGGCGCGGCGAGGACGAACGAGGCGCATGCCGCGCAGCAGCCGCAGCTGGTGCGAGACCGCCGATTCACTGAGACCCAGCAGTCCGGCGAGGTCACAGACGCACAGCTCGGAGCGCGACAAGGCGTCGAGCATCCGCACGCGCGTGGCGTCGCCCAGCAGCTTGAACGTCTCGGCCAGGGCACCCGCCGATGCGTCGCTCAGCAACCGCCGCCTGAGCGCGGCGACCTTGGGCGGATCGAGGTGGAACACGTCGCACCGGTCGGCGCCGTTCGGCGTCATGGAATCGACATCTGAACATATGAACAGATGCTCATATGTTGAGTCTACCACTGCGCGGGAGGAGCGGGAAGGGGGAGGGCCGGCCGGCCCGCCGCTCCTGGCCCTCCCGCCTGCCCTGCCCTTCCTGCCCTAAGATCCAAGCGAAGCGAGGGTGCGCTGGACCGCCTCGTAGTTCGGCTCGTTTCGCGCATCGTCGAGGACCTCGCGCTGGCGAACAATGCCGTCCTTATCGAGTACGAAGACGGCGCGTTTGGCGATGCCCTTGAGGCCGATCATGTCCTCGTTGAACACGCCGTACGCGCGAATCACCTCTTTGTTGAAGTCGCTCAACAGCGGGAACGTCAGCTTCTGCTGATCTTGAAAGGCCTTCAGCGTAAAAAAAGTGTCAACACTGATGCCATACACCTGAGCCTTCGTCTTGTTGAACTGCGCGAGCGCGTCCTGGAACGTGCACAGTTCTTTCGTGCACACACTGCTGAATGCCGCGGGAAAGAATGCGAGTACTATGGGCGCGCCGCGGTGCTGGCTGAGCGTCACCGGCTGCCGATCCTGGTTCATCAGCGTGAAGTCCGGCGCGTTCGATCCGACGTCTACAGACATGAGGCCTCCATCCGTCTATGTTGCCTCATGTTGTCCAGAACGGCTGGTTCGGATAGCATTTTCGATTGGCGGTCACGCATGTGCCGCCGCCTCCCACACCAGTTCATAGGAGTGCTACGTGATCGAGGTTCAACACCTCACGAAGCGATACGGCCCTGTTACGGCGGTCGACGACATTACTTTCCGCGTCGAGCGCGGCGAAATTCTCGGCTTCCTCGGGCCCAACGGCGCCGGCAAGACGACCACGATGCGCGTCCTGACCGGCTACATGCCGGCCACTGAGGGCAAGGCCATCGTCGCCGGCTTCGACGTGTTCGACCAGCCAATCGAAGCGAAGAAGCGCACCGGCTATCTGCCGGAGACGCCCCCGCTCTATCCGGACATGAGCGTCGTCGAATACCTCGCCTTCGTCGCGAAAATCAAAGGCGTGCCCGCGGCGGGACGGAACCAGCGCATTCAGGCCGTGATGGAACGGACGCGGATCGCCGATATGGCCAACCGCCTCTGCTCGCGGCTGTCGAAAGGCTACCGGCAGCGCGTCGGCCTGGCGCAGGCGATCATCCACAACCCGGACGTGCTGATCCTCGACGAGCCGACGGCAGGGCTCGATCCGAAGCAAATCATCGAAACGCGCGCGCTGATCAAGGAGCTGGCGGGCGATCACACGATCATCCTCAGCACGCACATCCTTCCTGAAGTGTCCCAGACGTGCCAGCGCGTCGTGATCATCAACAAGGGGCGCGTGGTCGCGGTCGACACGCCCGACGCGCTCACGGCGCGGCTGCGCGGATCGGAAACGATGTATGTCCAGGTGGATGCCAGCGGCGGCGACGCTGCCAGCGCGCTGACACGGGTGCCCGGTGTGCGCCGCATCGCCGAGTCCGACCGCCACGGCAGCGCGATCGGCTACGAGATCGAGAGCGAGACCGGACGCGACGTCCGGCGCGATCTCGCGCGCGCCATCGTCAGCAACGGGTGGGGCCTGCTCGAGCTCAGGCCGATGCGCATGAGCCTCGAAGAGATCTTCCTCTCCTTGACGACGGAAGAAGTCCCGACGCCGGCCTCGGAGCCGGCCGCAGCGGAGGTTGTCCATGAGTAACGTCCTTGCGATCGCGAACAAGGAGCTGCGGTCGTATTTCACGTCGCCGATCGCCTACATCGTGATCGGTCTGTTCGCCGCGCTCTACGGCTTCTTCTTCTGGGCGATCCTGCAGTACTTCGTCGCGCAGAGCATGCAGATGGGCCAGTTCGGCATGCAAGGGCCGCAGTCGATGAACGTGAATCAGCAACTGATTCGCCCGCTCGTGCAGAACGTCACCATCCTCGTGCTCTTCCTGATGCCGATGGTCACCATGCGCACGTATTCGGAAGAGAAGCGCTCGGGCACGATCGAGCTCCTGCTCACATCGCCCCTGAGCGATTTCCAGATCATCATGGGGAAGTTCCTCGGCGCGATGGCGCTCTACCTGATCATGCTCGCGGTCACGCTGATCCACATCGCGATCCTGTTCATGTATGGCCGGCCGGAGTGGAAGCCGATCGTCACCGCGTATATCGGACTGGTGCTCCTCGGAGGCTGCTTCATCTCGCTCGGCCTGTTCATTTCGAGCCTGACGAAAAACCAGATCGTCGCCGGCATGGTGACGTTCGCAGTGTTCCTGTTCCTCTGGATCATCACGTGGATCGGGAGCTTCTCGGGCCCGACCGTCGACAAGCTCACGACGTATCTGTCGATCATCGACCACCTCGACGACTTCGGAAAGGGCGTGATCGACACGACGCATGTGATCTACTACCTGAGCTTCATAACGTTTGGTTTGTTCCTGACGGCCAAGTCGGTCGATAGCGAACGGTGGCGCGGCTAATGGTGAATCGCATTCTCAGTCTCGTCGGCTGGCTCGGCACGGCGCTCGTGTTCATCGCCGTGGCGATCCGTTTCGGCTTCCCGGCCAAGGATCAGTACGCGTACTACCTCGCGTGGGCGGGCCTCGTGTGCGTGCTGGCGTACACCCTCGGACAATGGCGCGACATCGCCAAAGTGTTCGGACGCCGGCAGGCGCGCTACGGCACGCTGATGGCCACCAGCACGCTGGCGGTCCTCGGCATCCTGGTCGCGATCAACTACATCGGCTCCCGGCAGCACAAGCGCTGGGACTTCACCGTCAATCAACAGTTCAGTCTGTCCGACCAGACGCGGAAGGTGCTCGCCGGACTCGACGCGCCGATGCAGGTGCTCGTCTTCGCCAAGGAAGCGGAGTTCCAGCGGTATCAGGACAGGCTGAAGGAATACGAGTACTCGTCGAAGCGGATTTCGACGGAGTACGTCGATCCCGACAAGAAGCCCACGATCGCCAAGGCGAACCAGGTGCAGCAGTACGGCACGATGGTCTTCAACTACAAGGGCCGCACCGAGCGCGTCACCACCGACGCCGAGCAGGACATCACCAACGCGATCATCAAGGTCGTGACCGGTCAACAGCGGAAGGTGTATTTCACGACCGGACACGGCGAGAAAGACACCACCTCCTCCGAGCGCGACGGTTACAGCGACATCGCCGCCGCCCTCAAGGCCGAGAACTACACGGTCGACAAAGTGGTGCTCGCGCAGACCGGTTCCGTTCCCGACGATGCCGCCGTCGTCGTGGTCGCGGGTCCGCGCACGGACTTCTTCCCGGCCGAGATCGAGGCGTTGAAGAAGTATCTGGCGAAAGCCGGCAAACTCCTGATGGAGCTCGATCCGCCGGACAAGCCGGACAGCCCGCCGTTGGCCAACCTGATGGCGTTGGCGCACGATTGGGGCATGACGGTCGGCAACGACGTCGTCGTCGACGTCAGCGGCATGGGACGGCTGATCGGAACCGATGCGTCGGTGCCCGTCGCAGCGACCTACCCGCAGCATCCCATCACGCAGCGCTTCAGTTACATCACGGCGTATCCGATGGCGCGGTCGATCGTGCCGGTGACCGGCGGCGTCGACGGCCACACGGCGCAGTCGTTCATCGAGTCGAGCCCGCGCAGTTGGGCCGAGGCAGACATCAAGTCCCTGTTGACGTCCGGCCAGGTGTCGTTCGACGCCGCGAAGGGCGACAAGCAGGGGCCGATCTCTCTCGCGGCGGCCGTCTCGGCACCAGTCGCAGCGGCAGCCGAGCCCCCCAAGCCGGGGGAGGCGGACGCGCCGAAGCCCGAAACGCGCGTCGCGGTGATCGGCGACTCTGACTTCGCCGCGAAGAGCACGCTCGGCATCCAGGGCAATCGCGATCTGTTCATGAACACGATCGGCTGGCTGTCCCAGCAGGAAAATCTCATCTCCATTCGTCCGAAGGAGCCCGACGACCGGCGCATCACGATGACGGCGGCGCAGCAGACGAACGTGGCGATCCTGTCGCTCTTCTTGATCCCGCTCTGCATCTTCGGAACGGGCGTTTACACGTGGTGGCGGAGACGGTAATGCGCGGTTTGCGATCCACGATCGCTCTGATCGTCGTGCTCGGCGGGCTCGGCGCGTACATCTACTTCACGCGGAACAAGCCGGTCGACACCGGGAGCCCGAAGCAGGAGAAGGTGTTCGCGGCACTCCAGGCGGACAAAATCGAGTCGCTGAAGATCAAGTCGGAGAAGGGCGAGGCGACGACGCTCACGAAGTCGGGCGCCGGCTGGCAGATCACGGAGCCGGAGGCGGCGAAAGCGGACGATGGCGAAGTGTCCGGCATCACGACGAGCCTCGGGTCGCTCGAGATCACGCGTGCGATCGACGACAACGCGTCGAACCTCAAGGACTACGGCCTGGCCGAGCCTCGGATCGATGTCGCGTTCAAGGCAGACGCCGACAAGGATTACCAGCATCTGCTGATCGGCGACAAGTCGCCGACCGGCGGCGATCTGTTCGCGATGCGCAGCAGCGAAAAGAAGGTCTTCCTGATCCCGGCCATGCAGGAGCAGACGTTCAACAAGAGTCCGTTCGATCTGCGCGACAAGGCGGTGATGAAGTTCGATCGCGACAAGGTCGACGGCATCGATGTCACCGCGGCCGGCCAGATGGTCGCGCTCACAAAGGACGGCGGCGACTGGAAGATCACGAAGCCCCTGCAGGTCGCGGCGGACTTCGGGTCGGTGGAAGGCCTCGTCGGACGCCTCCAGACGGTGCAGATGAAATCGATCGCGAAGACCGATCCAACGCCAGCCGATCTGAAGACGTACGGCCTGGACAAACCCCAGGAGACGGCCACGCTGAACCTCGGCAGCGCGCGCGCGACGCTGGCGTTGGGCGGCAAGGCGGACGACAACACCATCTACGCGCGCGATACGTCGAAGCCGGTCGTCGTCACGGTCGAGAGCACGCTCGCCGACGACCTGAAAAAGGGCGCCGACGAGTACCGGCGGAAGGACATCTTCGAGTTCCGCGCCTACAACGCGAATCGGATTGAGCTCACGCGCAACGGCCAGACCGTCGCCTTCGAGAAGGTCAAGGCCGACGCGAAGGCCGCCGAGAAGGACGCCGCCGACAAGTGGCGTCGCGTGAGCCCGAAGCCGGCCGATGCCAACAAGGACTCGATGGACGGCTTGCTGTCGCGTCTCTCGAACTCGCGCGCGACGTCGTTCGTTGCGTCCACCGCGAACACGGGGCTCGACAAACCGGAGCTCACCGTCGTCGTGAAGTTCGACGATGGGAAGAAGGAAGAGCACGTGACGTTTGGAAAGTCCGGAAACGACGTGTACGCCTCGCGAGCCGGCGAGCCGGGTGCCGCGAAAGTCGACCCGACCGACTTCAGCGAAGCGCTCAAAGCGCTCGATGAATTATCGAAATGATCGTCCGTAAGGGCCGACGCGAGTGTCGGCCAGCGCGGCGACGGCGCGATCTCGCCGCGCTGGTGGTCGCGGCTGCGGTCGTAATCAGCGGCGGCTGTCATCACGCCGCGCCTGTCGTCACGCCTCCCCTTCCCGTCTCTCCCGCCCTCGTGACGCTCCAACACGACATCGACGCCATCCTCGCTGTGCCAGCACTCGAACACGGCTACTGGGGCGTGATGGTCACGTCGCTCGACACCCACGACACGCTCTACGCGCTGAATGCGCGCAAGCTTATGATGCCGGCGTCCAACATGAAGATCGTCACGCTCGCCGCGGCGGCCGCGCGTCTCGGGTGGACGTTTCAATACAACACGAAGCTGATGACGAGCGGCGCGATCGCTGCCGGCTCGCTCGACGGCGATCTCGTCGTCGTCGGATCCGGCGATCCCAGCCTGACGGATGCCACCGCGCCGCCGGTGTTCACCGCGTGGGCGGACGCCCTGAAGGCAGCGGGCGTCAGGACGATCACGGGCCGCCTCGTCGGCGACGATCGCGCGCTCGGCGGTGAGCCGCTGGGCATGGGATGGTCGTGGGACGATCTGCCGGACGGCTACGCCGCCGGTGTCGGCGCCTTGCAGTTCGACGAGAACATGGCACGCGTCACGATCGTGCCTGGGAACGCCCCGGGGGTGCCGGCAGTCGTCACGATCGCGCCGGACGCGACCGGGCTCGTGGTGCGCAATCGGGTGACGACCAGCGCCCCCGGCAGCGTAGAGTCCATTGAGACGCACCGCAAGCCCGGTAGCCCTGAGCTCGACGTGCGCGGGTCGATCGCCGTGGGCTCCGCGCCACGCGTGCACACCGTGTCGGTGGACCGGCCTGCGCAGTTTTTCGTCGCCGCGCTGAGAGAGGCGCTGATGGCCGCGGGCATCGACGTGCGCGGACCCGTGGTCGACATCGGCGACGACGGCGACGCGATCGCGCCGGACGGTCGGCGTCTGCTGATCGAGTCTCAATCGCCGCCGCTGTCGGCGCTCGCAACCCGGATGATGAAAGCGAGCCAGAATCAGTACGCGGAAACGCTGCTCAGGACTCTCGGCGCGGCGTCCGGGACGCCGACCGCAGAGAACGGCGCCGCGACGGCCGCGTCCATCCTGCAGGGCTGGGGCCTGCCGGCGGACGGATTGATTCAGCGCGACGGCTCCGGCCTGTCGCGATACGACTACGTTTCGCCAGAGGCGCTCGTGACGATTCTCACCCACGTCGACCGCGACGCAACGCTGCGGACGCCCTTCGAGGCGTCGCTGCCCGTGGCGGGGCGAGACGGCACGCTGTCGAACCGGATGAAGGGCACCGCTGCCGAGGGCAACGCGCGCGCCAAGAGCGGGTCGATGGCGAACGTGCGCGCGCTGTCCGGGTACGTGACGGCCGCCAGCGGCGAGCGGCTCGCCTTCTCAATTCTCGCCAACAATTTCGAAACGGCCCCGGACGTCGTCAACGCCGCCACCGACGCGATCGTCGTCCGGCTCGCGCAGTTCACGCGATCGCCGCAGAGGCATTGAGCGCTCCATCTGACGGCAGTCGAGTCGCGGCGGAGCCAGAGCCTGACGCCGTGGCAGTCGACCATCACATAGGCGGCCGCCACCCAGGCACTGAAATCCTGCCCACCCCAACGGTCCACCTGCACGTAGGTCGGATTGAGCCGCCTGATCGAATATTCCAGATCGTACTTGTTGTGACCCGGCACGCTGGTCATCCCGCTCCAACTCACGCGGCCAGACGTGTCCGGCGGAAGGTGCGCGATGAATCGGTCGGATTTTCCGAGAAGGTCGATCGCGGTGCGATCCAGGTAGTAAGGAATCGAGCCGGCGAGGACGACTCCGACTGATGCCTCGCGCGTTGTGAGCTGGTCCAGCACCAGCGCCGTGTTGATGTCTTCGGCATTCTTCGACGTCAGATACGGTCGCCTGACGAGGCTGATCTCGGGCAGAAACCGCATGTTCGCGGAGAGCACGACGGCGATCGTGCAACCGGCCGCGATCGCGCTCCGTCTGACGTGACCGACCGCCGACAGACGAACGATTGCGTTGATGACCAGGATAAACACGAGCGGCATGGACGGCGCCATCAGGCGCCAATAATTCCATGGATCACCGCCGACGTAGATCTCGTACGCGACGCTCGACGCGGCGATCGCGAACAACAAGAAGGTGCGAGGCTGAAAGTTCAGCATCAGACCAGCCGCGGCCAGCACCCACACCAGCATCGTTTCGTTCAAGAACGGCTCGATGAATCCCCAGCCATTCCGGAGCCGCAGGACGAGCGGCATGCCGGTCAGCTTCAACGTGTATGTATTCGGCAGCGCTTCGCCGTAATACCAGTATTGAAAAAGCAGTTGGCCGGCCACGAACAGCATGAAGATGCCGAAGGACGCCGTCACGTGCCCCATCGTCCGGCGTGTGCCCGCGCGCGCGGATTCCCAGGCGACATACGACCAAATCAACACGGCGGCGATCGCGGCGTCCATCCTGGTCAGCACGGCCAGTCCAAGCAGGACGCCCACGAGAAGCATGTGCTTCAGCGCATGTGACGTCGTGTAGATGAACGACGCAAGAACCGCCGAGAGCATGAGGAGCGCCAGAAGCCCCGTTTCCATGCCGCTCAGGGTCCAATACGTCAGCGGGTAATACGCGAGCGCGCACGCGAACGCGAGCGTCGTGACCGGGATGTGGTGCGGGCCGGTGCCAGTCCCGTGCAGCTCGTTGGCAATTTTCGAGCTGATCCACGCAATGGCCAACAGACACAGCACGCCGAGAATCTGAATGGAAAGCACCGCTGTCGACCGATCGAAGACGGTGGTCGCCACCGACATCACGAGCGTCATCAGCAGGTTCGTGTAGCCTTGCACGCGCTCACCGGCATTCCAGACCAGGCCGGTGCCGTGCGAAAAGTTCCACGCGTACCGCATGGAGATCATCGCGTCGTCGAACAGGCTGAAATATCGCCGCCCATCGACGGCGAGCACGGATGTTCGGTAAATGAACGCCGCACTCCAGGCGCAAAAGCACGCGGCGATGATCGTCCGTCGGGCTACACGATCGGTCGTCTTGATGGGCACGCTCGAGGCGGTGGCCGCAATCACGACAGTCTTATCGGCCGAAGGTCATTCGATGCGCTCTTCCTGCGGCGACGGACGTAGCGCGAAGGCTTTAGCCGAGCGTCTAGCGGCCGTGAGCCTTCGCGATGGTAATGGTCATCGACGCCGTCGCGACACGACCCGACGAGTCCTTGCCCTGCACGACCGCGCTGAATGTACCGAAGGCGGTTGGCACCCCGGCAATCACGCCCGTGTTCGCATTGATTGAGAGGCCCCCCGGCAGCGCGCCTGAGGCAATCGACCACGCAACCGTGCCGACCTGACCGCTCGCCGTCGCGGCCAGCTGATAGGCCACGCCGACCTGACCGATCGGCGCGGCGGGCACCGCCACGGCGAATGCTTCCGTGTCGATCGTCTGCGCCGTCGCGACCGCCGTCGTCGTGCGCGTATTGTCGTGGCTGGTCGCCGCGATGCCGACGTAGATCTGCGCCGCCATCGGAATGGTGTCCGTGCCGACGAGCGTCCAGGTAACGCCGTCGGCCGACTCGTAGGCGCTGAACGTGTTCCCGCTGCGATCCAGGCGCAGCCACCGTGGCGCGGTCGACAACGAACCGGCCGTGGCGACCGACGCGCCGCCCGTCACCTCGCGGCGCTGGAACGCGACGCCTTTCGCCGCCGACACGAGGATGAACCCATGCGTCGACCCCGGCGTCAGACTTTCGCGGAACATCACGCCGGCCTTCGACCAGCTGTTGGCATTCGTCACGCTCGCGACACGCGTCACGATTGAGCCGTCGCCTGTCCAAGGCTGATAGACGAAGTGAAACGCATCCGCGCTTCCCCAAACGTCCGCGCCCGACGCCGTCACGGTGAACCCGGTGTCACCATACTGCGCGCTGCCCGGCAATCCCACGCTGCCGATATCGCGATGGGCCCACGGACTCGGCAGGGCAGCGACCACTGCCGCCGCGATGTTGACCGACATCGCCTGCGTGGCCACGTTGCCGGGCCACCCCGCATCGCTCGCCTGCAGTGTGAAAGTGGACGTGCCGGCGGTCGTCGGCGTGCCGCTGATGACGCCAGCCGCACTGAGCGTGAGCCCGGCTGGCAGCGTGCCGGCGGCGATCGACCACGTCGTCGACCCCGTGCCGCCGATTGCCGAAAGCGCCGACTGGTAGCTGGCGCCAACCTGCCCGTCTGGCAGCACTGGAGTCACGATCGCCAGCAGTGTGGGTGCGATCGTAATCGTCAGCGACGCCGTCGCGACACGACCAGAGTACGAATCCTGACCCTGCACAACTGCGCTGAACGTACCGAAGACCGTGGGCGAGCCGGCAATCACGCCGGTGGCCGAATTGAGCGCGAGACCAGCGGCCAGCGCGCCCGAGCCAATCGACCACGCAACCGTGCCGACCTGACCGCTCGCCGTCGCGGCCAGCTGATAGGCCACGCCGACCTGACCGATCGGCGCGGTGGGCACCGCCACGGCGAATGCTTTCGTGTCGATCGTCTGCGCCGTCGCGACCGCCGTCGTCGTGCGCGTATTGTCGTGGCTGGTCGCCGCGATGCCGACGTAGATCTGCGCCGCCATCGGAATGGTGTCCGTGCCGACGAGCGTCCACGTGACGCCATCCGCCGACTCGTAGGCGGTAAACGTGTTGCCGCTGCGATCCAGGCGCAGCCACCGCGGCGGCGCCGACAGCGACGCGCTCGTGCTCACCGACACACCGCCCGTCACCTCGCGACGCTGGAACGCGACGCCTTTCGCCGCCGACACGAGGATGAACCCATGCGTCGACCCCGGCGTCAGACTTTCGCGGAACATCACGCCGGCCTTCGACCAGCTGTTGGCATTCGTCACGCTCGCGACACGCGTCACGATTGAGCCGTCGCCCGTCCAAGGCTGATAGACGAAGTGAAACGCATCCGCGCTTCCCCAAACGTCCGCGCCCGACGCCGTCACGGTGAACCCGGTGTCACCATACTGCGCGCTGCCCGGCAATCCCACGCTGCCGATATCGCGATGGGCCCACGGACTCGGCAGGGCAGCGACCACTGCCGCCGCGATGTTGACCGACATCGCCTGCGTGGCCACGTTGCCGGGCCACCCCGCATCGCTCGCCTGCAGTGTGAAAGTGGACGTGCCGGCGGTCGTCGGCGTGCCGCTGATGACGCCAGCCGCACTGAGCGTGAGGCCGACCGGCAACGTGCCCGCGACGATCGACCAGGTCGCCGTCCCCGTGCCGCCTGCGGACGTCAGCGTCGCCGAGTACGCCGCGTTGACGCTGCCGGCGGCGAGCGCCGGCGTTGTCACGGCAATCGGCGTCGGCGCGATCACGATCGTGGTGGCCGCGGACGCGAGACGGCCGTTCGACGAGTCCTGCGCCTGCACCGTCGCCGTGAACGTGCCCCACATCGTGGGCACGCCGGCGACGACGCCCGTGAGCGGATTGAGGCCGACACCGGGCGGGAGCGCGCCAGACGCGATCGACCAGGCGACGGATCCGACCTGGCCGCTGGCCGTTGCGGCAATCTGATACGGCAGCGCCACTCCACCCATCAGCGCCGGAGACAGCGTCACCATGAAGACCGGCGCGTTGATCGTCAGCGACAGATTCGCCGTCGCCAGATTGCCCGGCCAGTTGGCGTCGGCCGCCTGAACGCTAAAGGCGAATGTGCCGGTTGCGGCGGGCGTCCCGCCGAGAAGTCCGTTGGTCGCGAGGGTGACGCCCTGCGGGAGCGCACCGCCGACAAGCGACCAGTTGGTCGCACCGGTACCGCCCGTGACGGCGAGTAGCGCCTGATACGCAACCTGATAGCCACCATCAGGGAGACTAGTCGTGGCCATGGCGATCGGCGTCGGCGCCACCGTGATTGTCACCGGCTTCGCGTCGGTGCGATCCGGGCTCCACGAGTCCTGCCCCTGAATCAGCGCGGTGGTCGTGCCCCATGACGTCGGCGTCCCCGAGATCGATCCCGATTGCGGATCGAGGGCGATGCCGGCCGGCAGCGAGCCGGACGCCACACTCCACGTCACCGATCCCATCGCGCCGCTCGCCGATGCGGCGAGCTGATACGGCGTTCCGACCTGACCGGCGGGCGCCGCCGGAATGCTGACGACAAACGGGGGTGGATCGACGACGAGCGTGAACGTCGTCGTCGCATAATTGCTCGGCGACAGCGGATCGTACGCTTCGACGGTGATCGAGCCGGATTCGACGGTGGTCGGCGTTCCCATGAACCGCGCCGCGGCCGGATCGAAGGTGATGCCGGCGGGCAACGTGGCCACGCCAATGACCTGCCAAGCGCATGCCGAAGTCCCGCCGGTGCACGTCAAGGTTTGCGCGTACGGCTGATTCAGCAACGCATCGGGCAGCGCCGTCGTGGTGATCTGCACGCTGCTCGCGCTGGAAGACACTCGGCTGTCGCCCGAAATCGCGGTGGCCACGGCCGCGTTGACGGCGTCGATATCCGCGCCAAGATCCGCGCCGTCCGTGCCGGCATTCTTGTAGGGGCTCGTGGGCAGCAGATGATAGTCGCCACCGGTGTAGTCGACGAAGCCCGCTTGCCACGCGGTCGAAGTCGGAAAGAAATTTCCAGCCGGATATTTCGAAGCGGATCCGCCCGCGAGCACGTTGCCGAGGACGATCCCGCCCGGCCAATACATGTTGATCGTCAGCAAACCGGGCGACGAGTTCGCGCCCATGATGCCGTAGCTGTTGTGCAGCGACATGTTGTTCGTGTACACAGCGTTCGTGATGGCGGTTGGCAACGTGGCCGTTCCGCCGTACAGCCCGACGATCGTCGAATCGGTCGTGATCATCGTGTTGTGATCGATCGTGATCGCATCGGAGCCGTCGCCGATCTGGAACGGTCTCGAGCCCGATCCCCACGTGGCGCTGGTCACGTCGTCGAACACGTTGTCGCTGATCGTGAGGTGGTTCGTCAGCTGGCTGGGCGCCAGATTGTCGGTGCCCAGAATGTTCACGACGCCCGCTGTGTGGCGCACGATGTTGTTGCGGAAGCTGACGCGCTGCACGACGACCCACGGCGCGGTGCCGTCCTGATTGCGGGGGGTGAAGACGATGGGATAGCCGGGTTGATCGGCCACCCACAAGTTCTCGAAGACATTGCCTTCAACGACGACGTCTTGAGCGTTCTTCAACTCGAACAGATTCTTGACGCTCCATTTCGTCGCGCTCGGCGGCGTGCCGGCGGTCCCGGCCACGCCCGCGTCGGTGAAGAACGCCGACGTCGTGATCCAGTACATGTTCTCCGCGCCGCTCGTCCTGCCGTATACGACGTAGTCGGTGGCGCCGGCCACCGGCGTCCACGACAGCGCAATGCCGCCGGTCGTTCCCGCCGCCAGCGTGGCCGACACTTCGAGCGACGGCGCCGAACTGGCCTTGGTCGTTTGTCCCGCTGGAACGCGCGCACTGACTTTGTAGAAATACGTGCCGGCCGGCAGCGATCCGGCGCCGGCGGCGGCCTGAGCGGCGACACCCACGGGGGGCGCGATTATCGGACCGCGCCAGGCGAGTGGCTTGCTCAGATAGTTGTAGCGAAACGTGATGTTGGTCGTCACGAGGTTCGGAATCGGCGGATCCGATCCGCCGAACAGGACGTTTTCGGTGGCGGCTTCGAGATAGTTGTTCTCGATCAGGTAATTGCCAGGGCCGTTGAAGCCGCCGAGCGCCTGCGTGTCCTGCCCCACCGCCTTGCAGTCCGAAATATACGAGTTGATGATCGTCGTGTCCGAGCTGTTGAGCGCGACGCCGCGCTTCTGGCCCATCACCGGATCGCCGTGGACGTAGACGCGATCCAGCACGAGCTGATACGGCACCTGCGCGATCTGCGTCTGCGTCGAATCACCGGCGCCGAGATCGATGATGTCGCCGTAGCCATTCTGGTTCGCCTGAAACTCGAGGAGCATCAAGGTCCAGTGATTCGCCGAAGTGGCGGTGCGCAACGAAGCGACGCTGTTCGGCGATTTGATTTTCGGCAGCTGTGCGGCATACGCGGGGGTGATCCGCACACCGGCAGGCGGCAGCACCGAGTCGGGCGCCGCCGATCGAATCGTGATCGGCAGCGTGATGGCACCCTTGTTCGGCAGCACGAAGTTGCCGAGGTACGTGGCACCCGGCGCCAGCGTGATCACATCGCCCGGCTGCGCGGCATTCAGCGCCGTCTGCAGGTTGCCGCCGGCCGCCACAACGATCGTCGCGGCATCAGCCGCGATCGATCTGAAGGCGGTGACCAGCACCGCGGCGCACACTATCGCCATGCCCCGCGTTGGGGGTCTAAACCGCATCATCATGCTCCTGCTGTTCGGGAAGAATTTTTGTGCGCGCGGTCACGCGTGCGACCGGCGCGGGCGTCGCTATCGCAACCGAAGTGCCAGTTCAGCTGTCAGCGAGAAGAGGCTGGTTATCGCGAGGATTTCTGAAAGAAACGAACGCAGGTTCATCGCGATCGCCGAGCTCATCCATACAGAACCGTCGGTGGAGAGTCCAGCAGTTGCAGATCGCGTAGGGCGGCTTACAAATTCGTCGCGCGTGCGATCACGACGCGAGCGCGGTGCGCGCTGCTGCGAGGATCTCGTCGCTGGTGCCGTCGAGACCGCCGCCCTGAGCGACGTCCGCCTTGCCGCCGCCGCGCCCGCCGAATCTGGCGAGAAGCGCCGACAGCACGCTATTCGCGTTCACCGTGACGTCCGAGGATCGACTCACGGCGACGAGGGCCGGCCGCGCCTGGGAGACAAGCGCGACCAGATATCCAGGCTTCCGCGTGATGGCGGTGGCGAGCGTTTTCAGCCCGTTCGCATCGGCGTCGATCGCGCGCGCCACCAGATGCACGTGTGCCGTCACGGTCCCTGTGGCGATCGCCGCCGGCTCGAGCCGGACCACTTCCGCCGACGAGGCGAGCTCCTCGGCCCGATACCGCGCGAGCTCCTCCTGCAGGTCGCTGACGCTGCGTTTGTGCACCCTGGCGTCCGCCTGCAGCCGCTCGATCGTGGCTGGCAGGTCGTCCGGGCCGGCCGACAGCAGCCGTCCCGCGGACGCCACCGTATCGCGCAGCGAGCGGAACCGCCCGAGTGCACGGCCGCCGCAGACAAATTCGATTCGCTGGCCGCCTTTGAACCGCTCCGACGATGCCACGCCAATGATGCCGATGGCGCCGGTCCGCGACACGTGGGTACCGCCGCACGCGGATACATCGAACGCGTCAATGTCGACCAATCGCAGGGTGCCGCTCCGCGCGGACGCTTTCCGGAGCGGTAGCGATGCGGCGTCTTCCGCGCTCACGAAGCGGATCGACACGGCTCGATCCTCCCAGACGATGCGGTTGGCCTCGCTTTCGGCGGCCTCGATCTCGCTGGGCGACACCTCACGCGCGAGGTCGATCGTCGCCGATGCCGCGCCGAGGTGAAAGCTCACGGTCCGTGCGCCGGCCAGTCGATCGAATGCGGCTGACAGCACGTGCTGTCCGGTGTGTTGCTGCATGTGATCGAAACGCCGGACCCAGTCGATCGTTCCGTGAACCGGTTGGTCGATCGGCAGCGCGGGTTCTGGCAGGTCCGCCGGTGCCTCGATCACGTGCGAGATCGACCCATCGTCCTCGTCGTTCACCTCGAGGACGCGAAAGCCGCTGAGGGTGCCGGCGTCGAAGGGCTGGCCGCCCGACGTCGGATAGAACGCCGTCCGGTCGAGGGTGATGCACGTGCGGCCGTCGCGTCGTGCGACGCGCGTGACGCTGGCGTCAAACTCGCGGAGGTACGCGTCGTTGTAGTAAAGCCTGTCTGTCATTGGTATCGGGCGCTGCCGGCGCCGCGGGGGTATCGGGCGCCGTCGGCGCCTCGGGGCCGGGGGGCGGCGGCGCAGGCATGTCTGCTCCCGGCAGCTCGAAGAAGAACGTCGCGCCGCCCCACTCGTTGTTGCGGTAGCCGATCGAGCCGCCGTACGAATCGATGATGCCGTAACTCACCGACAGCCCGAGGCCCGTGCCCTTGCCCACCGGCTTCGTGGTGAAGAACGGTTGAAACAGCTTCGGCTCATCTTCGGCCGACACGCCAGGCCCGTTGTCGGACACTTCCAGGAGGACGCGCTTGCCCGCGTCCAACAGCCGAATCAGGATGTGCCCGTTCGGACGCCCAGACGATTCGATCGACTGCTGCGCGTTGATCACGAAGTTGAGCGCCACCTGCTCGATCTCCGTGAAGTTGGCGTAGACCGCGCGGGCGGAGGAGATCTCGACGTCGAGCGCAATCGACAGGTTGTCGAGATCGCGGCGCCGAAGCTGGATCACTTCGGTGATCACGTCGCGCAGATCGATGAACGACGGCGGCTCGGATTGCTGGCCGCTGAACCGCGACAGGTTGCGGATGATCTCGCGGGCCCGCCCGCTCTGCGTCTTGACGAATGCGATTTCGTCGCGCGCCTGCGCCGACAGATCTTCCTGCCGCTCCAGCAGTTCCGCCGTGCCGAGAATCGCCTGCAGAGGATTGTTCAGCTCGTGCGCGACGCCGGACACGAGGACGCCGACGGCCGCGAGGCGCTCCTGCCGCACGACCTGTCGCTGCAGCGACTGCAGCGTCTCGCGCATTTTGCGCTCCTGCTCGATCTGATGATCGAGCGCCGCGTGCGTCTCGCGCAGGTTGGCGGCCATCGTGATGAAACCGTCCTGAAGCTGCTCGAGCTCGAGGTTCGGCACCGGGTTCCGGGCGGGGGGCGACAGATCGCCATCGGCAATGCGCTGCACGGCGATGCGGAGGCGATTGAGATCCCGGCTGAGGATCGCCGAGAGCCAGAGCGACACCGTCAGCACCGCGAAGATGGCGAGCCCGCTGATAATCAGGTTGCGTCGTTTGAGATTGGCGATGCTCGAGGCGGCGACGTCAATTGGGATGCCGACGCTCAACAGCCACGGGCCGCGTTCCACGATCGCATTGCCATAGAACCGCTCGACGCCGTCCGGGCCAACGAGCGTTTGCGACCGCGCGACATCACGCGGCTGCATGGGGTTCGCGCTCATCGCGGTGCCGATGAAGCGCTCCGGATCCCGGCTGCGCGCCAGCACGCGGCTCGCACCGTCGGCCAACGTGATCACGGATCCCTCCGGGAGCGGCACGCTGCCGAACACCGTCTGCAGCCGCGCGAGATTGATGCCGAGTCCCAGCACACCGGAGATGCCGCCGTCCGGCCCCCACACCGGGTACCCGAGCACGATCGTCGACTTGCCGGACACCTGGCCTTTGAAGAGCTCGCTCACGACCGGCTTCCCCGTGGTCACGACGTCGTGGACGTATGCACGCGTCAGCTGTCCGAGCTGTGGCGAAACGGGCAGCCCGGATCCCTTCAGGGACCCGTGTGTATCGGTGAGCAGAATATTCAGGATGAGCGGCTGGTCGTGGATGATGCGGGCAAACAGGCGGTCGCACCGTGCGCGGTCGAGGGCCATCACATCCGGATGTTGCTCGAGCACCGACGCCATCAAGTCGAGGCCGCTCAGGTATTGATTCAAGTAGGCGGCCGCCGTCGAGGCGATCGAGGCGGCTTGATCACGGACGTCGTTCGCACGCTCGAGCCGCGTCCGCTGCGAGGCCCACATCGCGGCGACCGCGAACGGCAGCAGGAGGACGCCGGTCGCGACGAGCACCTGGCGACGAATGGGCTGGCCGTTGAAGATTCGCAAGGATCCAGTGATTTTAGCTTAGACCAGCGGGTCGGGCACGCCCGCTTCACTGAATCCTTTCGCTCGCAGCAGACAGCTGTCGCAGCGCCCGCACGGGCGGCCGGACGGCAACGGATCGTAACAGCTATGGGTCAGCCCGTAATCGAGGCCCAAGTCGAGTCCGCGGCGAATGATCTCGGCCTTGCTGAGCGAAATGAGCGGCGTGTGGATGTGGAACCGCGCGCCTTCGATCCCCGCGCGCGTGGCCACGGCCGCCAGCAATTCGAACGCACTGATGAACGCGGGGCGGCAGTCGGGATAGCCCGAATAGTCGAGCGCGTTGACGCCGATCACGATGTCGTGCGCGCCGAGCGTTTCCGCCCAGCCGAGGGCGAGCGACAGGAAGACGGTGTTCCGCGCCGGCACGTAGGTGGAGGGAATGCCGGCGTCCACGGCGGCCACATCGCGATCGCGCGGCACCGCATCATCCGACGTCAACGACGAGCCGCCGATGCCGCGCAGGTCCACGGAGAGCTCGAGATGCCGCTCGACGTCGAGGGCCTGCGCGACGGCGCGCGCAGCGTCGACCTCGCAGGCGTGGCGCTGGCCGTACTGCACGGTGAGCGCGTACAGCGAAAAGCGCTGCGCCTTGGCGATCGCTGCGGCGGTGTACGAGTCGAGACCGCCACTCAGGAGGACTACTGCACGCATTGAGTGAATTGGTAACTTGGTGAATTGGTAATTTTACGCACGACGCGGTCGCCGAATCCTTCTTCCATTCGCCTTATCCACTCACCAACTCACCAATTTACCAATTTACCAATTTACCAATTACACGCCCCTGGTGGTGGGTGACCAAATGTATTTGTGCAGCTGCAACTGCACACGGACGGGAAGATGGTCCGCCAGCACCCATTCCGACAGCGATCGCGCATCGAGCACGCCGTGCACCGGGGACATCAGCACCTCGGCGGCGCGCGTCGCGAGATCGTGGCGCGCGATCACGTCGCGCGCGAACTCGTAGTCCGCACGATCCTGCACGACGAACTTCACTTCGTCGTGCGGCGCGAGGCGCGCGAGATTCGCCCACTCGTTCTTGTCCGCTTCCCCGCTGCCGGGACACTTGACGTCCACGATCTTCACGACACCCGCCGGCACGCGATCGATCGGCCGGTGACCGCCGGTCTCCAGCAGCACGGTTCGGCCGTCCTGCATCAGCCGGTCCATCAGCGCGTAAACATCCTCCTGCAGCAGCGGCTCGCCGCCGGTAATCTCGACGAGCGGACACTGATACTGTGCGACGGTGTCGACGATGTCGGCGACCGAGCGTTTGTGGCCTTCGTGGAAGGCATACGGCGTGTCGCACCACGAGCAGCGCAGATCGCAGGCCGTCAGCCGCACGAACACACACGGCCGTCCGGCGCGGGTGGACTCTCCCTGGATCGAGTAGAAGATCTCGTTGACGGTCAGCATCCGTCTTTCATTATCCTATGGACATGGCGAAACCGACCTTCTACTGGAAACCCACTTGAACGACCTGCAAAAACGCCAGAAGTTATCTGGACACGGCGCACGTCGCAGTACACGAAGTCGACATCAACAAAGAGCCACCGTCGCGACAGTTTCTCGAGCAGCACATCGACGCGGATCACTTCCTCGACTACGTGAGCACGCGGAGTCCCGTCTTCAAGGAGCGCCCGCTGCCCCGGTCGAAGAAGGAAGCCATCGACCTCATGATGGAAAACGCAAACCTCATCAGGCGGCCGATCCTCATCCAGGGCTCAACCGTGATTTTCGGGTTCGATAAAGACGCGTACAGTGAGCTCTAACCTGCGCATCGGCACGTCGGGTTGGAACTATCCGTCTGGCCGAGGGACGTGGAACGGCGTGTTCTATCCGCCGCCACGGCGGCGCCCGAAAGGATTCGACGAGCTCGCCTTCTACGCCGAGCACTTCGACACGGTCGAGATCAACTCGACGTTCTACGGCCAGCCGCGCGCCGACGTCGCGCGGACGTGGGCCGAGCGCACGCCGCCCGCATTCGAATTCTCGGTGAAGCTCTATCAGAAGTTCACGCATCCCAAGATGTACTCGGAGCGCGTGGCGCGTACGCTGCCGCCGGACGCCCGCGGCGACGCGAGTCTGGTCGGCATGCTTGCGGCGCCGAACTCGGCTGATCTCGACGAGTTTCGGCGCGGCATCGATCCACTGGCGTCGAGCGGCAAGCTGGGCGCGCTGCTCGCGCAGTTTCCGCCGAGTTTCAAGGATGCGCCGGCGTCGCGCGAATACCTCGCCGGCCTGCTGCGCGCGTTCGCCGGATACGCCGTGGCGGTGGAGCTCCGTCACCGCAGCTGGAGCGACGGCATCGGCAACACGTTGACGCTGCTGAACGAATTCGGTGCGGCCTGGGTGCAGATCGATGAGCCGAAATTCCAGTTCTCCATCCGCCAGAACCATCTGCCCAACGTGAAGGGCTTTTACTACATGCGGCTGCACGGCAGGAATGCCGCCGCGTGGTGGCGCCACGACAAGGCCGAAGACCGCTACGACTACCTCTATTCGGCCAGCGAGCTGAAGGAGTTTGCCGACACCGCGGATGCGGCGCGGCACCTGGTGAAGAAGACCTATCTCTAAAACACGAACAATCACTTCTCCGCGAAGTCGGTGGCGAACGCGGCGATGATCAAGCAGCAGCTCGGCGAGCCGGCGACCGGCGAGTACCCTCGGGAATTCGCCGAGCGCTACCCGGAAATCGCCTCCGCTCTCACGATCGCGTCCGGCGCGGGGGCGTCCGCTATTCCCTCACGTACATCCTCCGGATCAGATCGCCTTTTTGAAGCTGCGCCGGCACATCCGCGCCGGAAATAATCCGGCCGAACACCGCGTACCTGCCGTTCAAGTCGGGCCGATCCGCGAGCGTCACGTAGATCTGACTGTCGGCCGCAGCCGGGTTGCCCAGGTGTGCCATGCCGACGGCGCCCTTCGTGTGCGGATGTTTCTTCGACATCTCCGCCGCGCCGATGGGCGCGCCGCTCGACGCCGCCTCGCCCCGGCCCCACTCGCTTTCCTGGGCGAGATCGCGGGATCGAGGATCACCCCATTGCACGACGAACCCCGGCAGGGCGCGGTGGACACGCTGGCCATCGTAAAATCCGCGCTTCACCAGGGCCATGATGTGTGCGACGGTCTGTGGTGCGTCGGCGGGGTACATCTCGAACGCGAACGTGCCCTTCGTCGTATCGACCACCACGACGGGAGCGGCGTTCTGCGCCGGAGCGGCCGTCGCCGCGGCGATCGCGATCAGCAGCGCGCAGCCGAGCCTCACGACTTCCCTTCCTGCGTCACGCCGATGCGCGGACACCACTCACGGATCACGCACGCGCCGCACCGCGGGTAGACCGGACGGCAGACGTTCTGTCCCCAGGTGACGAGATACAGATTGATGTACGGCCACCAGCGATCCGCCGTCGCGGCGTACAACGCCTGCTCGGTCTCATCTGGCGATTTCGTGCGCACCCATCCCAGCCGGTTCGCGATGCGGTGCACGTGGGTATCGACGCAGATGTTCTTCAGGCTGCGGAACGACAGAATCAGCACGAGGTTTGCCGTCTTCCGGCCGACGCCCGGCAGCGTCAGCAGTTCCTGCATCGTGCCCGGCACGCGGCCCTTGAATCGGTCGACGAGGATCTTGCACGTCTGCTTCACGTGCCGGGCTTTGTGCCGGTAGAAGCTGACGGGATAAATCAGCTTCTCGATCTGCTTCACAGTCAGCTTCGCCATCGTCCGCGGCGTACGCGCGACGCGGAACAGCCGCGCGGAGGCCGCGGCGGTGACCGGGTCCCGCGTCTGCGCTGACAGCATCGTGGCGATCAACACCTGGAAGGGATCTTCGGGACTCGCTTCGGAGATCTTCTCGACGGCCGGCAGATCGAGGTGATCGATCGCCAGCGCGAGGGCGCGCATGACCGGCTCGACATGACGGCTTCTCTTCACAACGGCAAGCCCGTGATCCGTGAATTGGTGAGTTGGTGAATGGGTGAGTTGGTGTTCCCAAATTTCATTCGGGAACCGGTGTCAGTGGCGGACGGCCTGCGAGGACGGCGAGCACATTGTCGGCTGCGAGATCGGCCATCGCCGTGCGCGTTTCCGTGGTGCCGCTGGCGAGATGCGGCACGAGGAGCACGTTTTCGAGCGACAGCAGGTCCGGGTGAACCTCCGGCTCGTTCTCGTAGACATCGAGCGCCGCGCCTGCGATCAGATGGTGCTGCAGCGCCCACGCGAGCGCCCCTTCGTCCACGACCGGACCGCGTGCGGTGTTGATCAGATACGCGGAGCGCTTCATGCGCGAGAACGCCCGCTGGTCGATCAGGTGACGCGTCTCCGGCGTCAAGGGCACGTGCAGCGACACGACGTCGGACGTATTCAGCAGACGATCCAGCGACATCGCTTCCGCTCCTGGCAGATCCGACTCCCGCCTCGACGTGTAGGCGACCCGCATGCCGAACGCGGGCGCCCGCGCCGCGACGGCGCGCGCGATACGGCCCAGGCCGACGATCCCCAGCTGCTTGCCCTTCAGCTCGGTGCCGAGCATGAAGTCGAGCGCCCAGCCTTTCCACTCGCCGCGCCGCAGCAGCCGTTCACCCTCGGACAACCGGCGCGTAATCGCCAGGATGAGCGACCAGGTGAAATCGGCCACCGACTCGGTGAGCACATCGGGCGTGTTGGTGACGACGATGCCGCGAGAGCGGGCATACGGGACGTCCACGTTGTTGAAGCCGACCGCGACGTTGGCGACGATCTTCAGCGACGGCGCCGCATCGATCACGCGTCGATCGATGCGATCCGTGAGCAGACACACGAGCGCGTCCTTGCCGTCGAGACGGGCGCACAATTCATCCGGCGGAATCGCCGCGTCCCCCGTATACAGGTCGACGTCGCCGATCGCCCGGAGCTTCGCCAGGACGGACGATGGAAGTTTCCGGGTGATGAGAATGCTGGGCATGGTCGGAATGAGATCGGTCTAACACAAAGGACACAATGGACACAAAGGAAACCTCTACTGGCTTTACCTTGGTGTCCTTGGTGTCCTCTGTGTTGAATCAGCGCGTCGTTCACCAGAAAGCGCGCGGCTTCAGTGTCCGTACGACTGGCAGAACCCGCAGTGGTTGCAGCGCACCGCCGGCTCGATCAAGCACGCACCGTCAGTGTCGCCGCCGGATGCCAGGGGAAGCAGCCCGTGGCTGGCGTGCAGCCGGCAGGCATCCTGTCCCGGCGAAGGCGCAGCCGCCGAGGCGGGCGACCCGGCCTGGCGGGCGATCGCGTCACGCACCATCGCGCGGAGCTCCTGCTCAGAGACTTCCATCGAATTCCACGTCATCGATGATCCCGATGATCGCGGCGTCCACGGGCGCCGCTTTCCGGCCCAGCGCCTCTCCAGCCGCGCGACCCTCGAGGACGATCAGGACTTTTTCGTGCACGCCAGCGCCGACGCCGTCCACCGCGAGCAACGCCACACCGCGCGGCGTGTCGTCCATATTCAGCGGCTGCACCAGCAACAGCTTGGCGCCCTCGAACTTCTTGTGCTTCTGCGTCGCGACGACGGTCCCCACGACTCGGCCAATCTGCATCTGGTTATCTGGTTATCTAGTGATCTGGTTATCTGGTTATCTGGTTATTTGGTTATCTGGTTTCAATGATTCAATAAATGACCATATAACCAGATAACGAGATGACCACATTTACGTGTCTGCGAGGTTCCAGTGATCGACGATGCCGACGATGCCCGCGTCGACCGGCGGCTCGGCCGGGTAAAACGGAAAGCTCGCTTCCTTGCCGCGCACGAAGAAGACGTTCTCGCCAATGCCCGCGCCGACGGCGTCGACGGCGACGATCGGCCGTCCGGCCGGCTCGCCCGCGGGTGTGAGCGGCTGCACGACGAGCAGCTTGATGCCGGCAAGTTGCGCGTCTTTCTGCGTGGCGACGACGTCGCCAATCACACGGGCGAGGTGCATGGGACGACGCTCCAAGGGGTCATCAGCGCTTCTCTTCCTGGAGATCCACGGTGTCGATGATGCCGACGACCGCGGCATCCACCGGACAATCCTTCAATCCGGACGCCATCCGCGCCGAGCTGCCGCTGACGATCAGCACCGTCTCGCCGACGCCGGCATCGACGGTGTCGACGGCGACCAGATAATGGCCTTCCGGCGTGCCGCGCGGATCCATCGGCCGCGCAATGAGCAGCTTACTGCTGACGAGGCGCGGATCCTTCCTCGTCGCAACGATGGTTCCTACGATTTTCGCCAGCAGCATTCAGATTTTTCGATTTTCGATTGCAGAGCTTCAATCGTCGCCCGTCCATCGAGCGGAGATTTCAGCGCTAGGCCTTCGACGTCGTCGCCTTGCCGATCGGGAGCGCGTCCTCGAGATTGGCGTGCGGGCGCGGAATCACATGGACCGAGACGAGCTCGCCGACCCGGCGCGCCGCCGCGGCGCCTGCGTCGGTGGCTGCCTTGACTGCCGCGACGTCGCCGCGAACGATCGCCGTGACGTAGCCCGCGCCGATCTTCTCCCAGCCGACGAGCGTGACCTTCGCGGCCTTCACCATGGCGTCGGCAGCCTCGATCATCGCGACCAGGCCCTTCGTTTCGATCATCCCGAGTGCCTCACCCATTACTGACTCCTTGAATATCGCTGATGGCTAATAGCTCATGGACGAGAGATCGAACGCCTTGGCCAGGAGCCGTCAGCCGCTTGGGCATCCCCGAGCCCGAGCCCGGAGCCCGAGCCCTGAGCCCTGACTATCGTAAGTACCGAATCGCGTCCTCGATGAGCGCGGAGAGCTCGCGGTATGTTAACCGAATTTCTCCCTCCGCCTCCGCCGAAGACCTCGGCGAGTCGCCGCCGCGCGTGAGCTCCAGCACGAGACGCTGGCCGCCGCCGGAGGGCGCGCGCACCACCTGGCACGTCGCATCCTCGCTCTCGCGTGGCGCCGGCGCGTCAGACGGACCCCGGCCGCCCGGCGCAGGCGACGGGCCAGCGCCCGGGCCTTCCGCGGGGTCGGCGCAAATCGGCGCCGGTGCTTTGATGCCGTACGAGCCCCGCAGCCCCTGTAAACGCGTGACCTCCTCGCGCGAGAGGACGTTCTCGCGGCCAAGCGTGCGCGCCACGAGACTGATCTTCGCGAAGTGCTCGATCGTCTCCATCTTGTAGTACGCGCCGAAGAGATCGCTGCCGACCGTCAGCGCGCCATGGTTGGCCAGCAGCATCCCGTCGTGCGCCTTGATGTATTTGCGGACCGCTTCGGGCAGCTCGTTGGTCGAGGGCGTGGCGTACTCGGCGATCGGCACGCTGCCGAGCGTCGTCAACACCTCCGCCAGGACGGCGCGATCGAGTGGAATGCCAGCCACCGCGAAGCCGGTTGCGGTCGGCGGATGCGCGTGCACCACGGCGTTCACATCGGGCCGCTGCCGATACACTTCGAGGTGCATCAGGGTTTCCGATGATGGATCGCGGTCGCCCTGCAGCTTGCGCCCCTCGAGGTCCGTGATGCACATCATGTCGGGGGTCATGAACCCCTTGCACACGCTCTTCGGCGTCATCAGAAGGCGGGCCGCGTCGAGCCGCACGCTGATGTTGCCGTCGTTCGACGCGGTGTACCCGCGCGCGTACATTCGGCGGCCGACTTCGACGATGTCGGCGCGGAGCGAGGACTCAGTGCTCATGCGGTTCGCCCTTCGACAGGCTCAGGGCGGCCTGAGCCCGCCGAAGGCCGAGCCCGGTATTTGTCGCGGCACGTCGTCGAGCAGAAGAACAACTGCTGGCGTCCGACGGTGACCGAAATCGCGCGTTCAGGCAACACGAACGTGCCGCAGACAGGGTCGCGCACCATGGGGACCGCGCGCGTAGGACGCACTGGCATCCGGGGCCTGCCGGTGATCCCTTCGATGATTCCGTCGACGACGCGCCAGAATGCGCGCGCGATGAAGATGAAAAGGATCAGCAGGAGGATGAGACGGAGCATCAGGCACCTGGCTTCTGTCCTTCTCCGGAGCCCATGCCTGGGTGAGCGGACCGCAAGCTCTCGAGCGCGCGCTTGGCCGCCTGTCCCTCGGGACCGTTGGGATCGACCTCGAGAACCCGTTGCCACGCCTGCGTCGCGCCTTCGAGGTCCTGCTTGCCGAAGGCCTTCACGATCCCTTCGTTGAGCAGCGTTTTCGCGTGCTTCGGATCCAGCTTCAGCGAATGCTCGAACTGCGCGAGCGCCTTGTCGGGCTGATTCGTGTAGTAGTACGCCACGCCGAGATCGGTGCTCACGTTGACATCGTTCGGGCTGAGCCGCACGGCGTCCGAGTACCACTTGATCGCATCGTCGTACCGTTCGGCGTCGAAGTAGAGGTTCGCCAGCTCGACGCGCGGCTTGGCGTTGGTCGGCTCGCGCTCGGCCACCGAGGTGAGGGCTTTCACCTGCGCATCGTCGAGAACGGCGGCGCGCGTGGTGGTGGAGCCGCTGGCGGCAGGAGCTGATGCGGCTGTCGCCTGCGTCGGCGCCGGGGCGGACGGACGAATGGCCGCCTGCTGGTTGCCGATGATCCAGCCGGCGATCAAGCCGAACACGACGCCGGCAACGCCGAATGCGATGGCATCAGACTTCATGGGGACTCAAAACCGCTTCACCACGGAGGACACGGAGGACGCGGAGGAACATTCAATCAGGTTTGCCCTCCGTGTCCTTCGTGTCCTCTGTGGTGGCGCGTTTATCGATCATAGCAGTGTGCGGAGAAACCAGTCCACCAACACGCGGACGAGATCCGGATCGTGGTTGAACATGTTCGTGCCGTGCCCGGCGTCGTCGAGCGTCTTGATTTCGCGCGTGCCGCCCCCGAGTGCGGCCAGCGCCTTGGCGGACCGCAGCGCATATGCGTCGTTCGAGCCGGCAACCAGCAGAGCGGGCCGCGCGCCGTACTTCCGCATCGCCGCTTCAACGCGCAGCGAGCGATACTCCAGAGTCGCCGACAAGAGCGCAAGGCTCTTGATTGACGGATCCGCAGCGGCAGCGATGATCGCGATGTTCGCGCCGATCGACGCGCCGGCGATCCCAATCAGCGTCGTCTGGACCAGATCGGGGCGTGACGCGAGAAACGCGCGCGACGCTTTCACATCCAGGGCCAGCCGTGCCCAGTCGGGTTCGCCACCGGACGCCTGGGCGGGCGACGAGCCGCCGTGCCCGCGAAAATCGATGGCGAGCGCGTGGACACCCGCGTCAGCCAGTCGGGTCGCCACAGTCTGCCAATCGTCGCGGGACCGCGTGAGCATGTGCAGCAGAATCACCGCAGGCGCCGGACGCCGCGTGCCTTCGTAGAGCGTCGCGGCGATCGTCACGCCGTCGTCGGTGCGAAACGTGACGGTTCGAGCGGTAGCCGCTTCGGCCGCAATCGGGGAACACAACACAATGATCGCCAACAGCGCAACCGCCAGGCGCCCAACGTTCACGTGGGATTCCCGGACGCCGACGCCAGCACCTGAAGGTATTCGCCGATCACCGTGCGGAGGCCGACAAACAGCGCACGTGAGATGATGGCGTGGCCGATCGACACCTCGTCCAGGTGCGGCACGTTGCGGAAGAGCACGAGGTTATCCAGATCGAGATCGTGCCCCGCGTTGAGGCCGAGGCCGTGCGCATGCGCCGCCTGCGCCGACTGAATGTACACGTCGAGCGAGCGCCGCACTTCGTCGCTGTCGGCGCCGTGCTCGGTAAAGGCGCGTGCGAACGGCTCGGTGTACAGCTCGACGCGGTCGGCGCCGATCGACGCCGCCCACGCGATGCGGTCGGGCACCGCGTCCACGAAGAGGCTGACGCGGATGCCGCGCGACCGCAGATCCTTGATGACATCGCCCAACCGATCGGTGGTCGGCCCTGGCTGCCATCCGGCCTGGCTGGTGATCTCCCCGGGCATGACCGGAACCAGCGTGCACTGATCAGGGCGCACAGCGTGCACCAGATCGAGCAGCTCGGGGCGCGGATCGCCTTCGATGTTGTACTCAACGTGCGGGCGGACGCCGCCCAGCAGAGCGCCGACCTCGCGGACGTCGTCCGGCGTGATGTGGCGCCGATCCGCACGCGGATGGACGGTGATGCCCGGTGCGCCGGCGTCGAGGCAGACCTTCACGGCGTCGAGCACGCTCGGCGAGGTCCCGCCGCGCGCGTTGCGCAGTGTCGCGACTTTGTTGACGTTGACGGACAGGCGAACCATTCAGACGCTCGGAGGTGCTGGGATGCTAGGTGCTAAGTGCTAGGGTGCTGGGTGCTCTAGGTGCTCGGTGCTGGGTGCCACGTGCCGAGTGCCACTGGCTACATGCTGAGCTATGGCTCCGAATTGTTCCTGGCCGAATTCTGATTCTTGTCGCAGCACTCTCAGCACTCCAGCACCTCGGATCTACCCGAGATGTTCTTTCACCACGTCCACAATCTCCTGCGCCCAGGCGCGGATCTCCTGCTCGTTCTGGCCTTCGAGCATCACGCGCAGGAGCGGCTCCGTGCCGGAGTAGCGCACGAGCAGGCGGCCCTGTCCGTCGACGCGCGCCTCGACGCGCGCGATCGCGGCCGCGACGGCCGGCACCGTCTTCAAGTCGGTCTTCTCTCGCACGCGGACATTGAGCAGCACCTGGGGATACGTCGTGAGATCGGCGGCCAGGTCGGCGAGCGATCGGCGGCTCAGGACGATCGTCCGCAAGACGTTGAGCGCAGTACAAAGCCCGTCGCCGGTGAACAGATACTCGGAAAAGATGATGTGCCCCGATTGCTCGCCGCCGAGCGAGAGGTCGCGCGCGAGCATCTCTTCCATGACGTACTTGTCGCCCACCGCGCAGCGCACGAGGTCGATCGCGGTACGACGCAGCGCGATCTCGAGCCCGATGTTGCTCATCACCGTGGCGACGATCGCGCCGCCGCGCAGCCGCGCCTCGCGCTGCAGCTGCACGCCGCACATCAGCAGCACGGCGTCGCCGTCCACGATGCGGCCGCGCTCGTCGACGAAAATGGCGCGGTCGCCGTCGCCGTCGAACGCTACCCCCATCCGGCAGCCGCGCTCGACGACCGTGCGTGCGAGCCGCTCCGGATGCGTCGATCCGCATCCCAGGTTGATGTTGCGTCCATCGGGCTCGTTGCCGATGACGATCGCATCGAAGCCGAGGCTGCGGAACAAGGCGGGCGCGACGGTCGTCGTCGCGCCGTTTGCGCAGTCGATGGCGAGCGGGAAACCGACGAGCGCGGACGACTCGGGAAAAACCGCGCGCAGATGATCGAGATACGCGCCGACGAGATCGGCCTCCAGAACGGGCCCGGCCTCGCCCGGCGTCGCGCGCCAGGCGGAGTCGGCGACGACGGCTTCCACCTCGCGCTCGACGCGCTCGGTGAATTTCTCACCGCGCCCGGAAAACACTTTGATCCCGTTGTCCTCGAACGGATTGTGCGACGCGGAGATCACGACGCCCGCATCGTAGCCCAGCTTGCGCGTGAGGTACGCCACCGCCGGCGTGGGGACGACGCCCGCGCTCGTCACAGAGGCTCCTTCGCCTGTGGCGCCGTGGGCGAGTTCGCGTTCGATCCACGGACCCGACTCACGCGTGTCGCGCCCGACCAGCAAGCGCGGCGATTCAGCGGCGCCGTGCGGCAGCGCGCGCACGAGCGCGGCGCCGAGACGGCGCACGGTCGCCGGGTCGAGCGGCGCGCGGCCGGCGACGCCGCGGACGCCATCAGTGCCGAATAGCCGGGGGATTGTCGCTTCAGTTTCTGACACGTGAGATTCGCACCTGCACCACCGACGGATCCGTCCCCGTGACGCCCGCGTCTCGCGCGCCGCCGGCATGCACGGTCAGCGTGTATTGACCGGCGCCGAGACGAGCGAGATCCACATACGCCGAGACATCGTCGGCCTCGACGCGGCTCAGCGCCGCCCGGCTCCCGCGCAGCCGCACGTCGACCACGGGAGGCACCGCTTCCGCCGACAGCCCGGCGGTCACATTGCGCAAGTGCACGGGACGCTCACGGATGACCCGCTCTTCCGGCCCTGGCAGGACATCCACCAGGACATTCGCGGAGCGCGGCAGTTTCAGCCGCACGGCGGGGTCCAGAAACCCAACCGTAACATTTTCGCGGACAGGCGCGCTCGCCCCGTCCAGGGAGATGGGCTCTGTAATGGCCTCGCTCACGCGCCCGACTGCGCTCGCCGGGCCGATCATCTCGACCGTGGGCGGGTCCGCGGTGATCTTCCCAATCACGTAGCCGGGTGCCGGCTCTCCCTCGATATCCGGCGTGACCGGCACCTGGCGCGAGGCTTCTGGTTCGAACACCATCGCCACAGACGGCGGCGTGATCTGCACCACCTCGACGCCGAACGGCGCGCGCACTTGTTCGGGCGTCAGGTGAAACAGCCGCCGGCCGGCGCGCGCGCCGCGCAAGTCGAGCACCGCGACAATGTCGCCCGGCGAGACGCGGCTCAGCGCACCTGACGCACCGCGGACGCGGACGTCCACGGTCGACGGCGCGTCGTCGTGCAGCTCGAGCCCCGGGGGAAACTGCTGGAGCTCGAGCGGCACGCGCAGACCGCGCTCGACGGTTTCTTCACCCGAGACCACCATCCACAGCATCAGCGCGAGGCCGAGGGAGAGGACCTTCAAGCCGAAATGACGGAACGGCCAGATGCGGCGCATCACGTGTACTGCACCCGCGCATCACGCCTTGGCGCGCGGCCGCGGCGATTGAGCATCAACATGCGCAGCCGCGCCCGCAGCGCGTCCGCGTCGAGTCCGCGCTCAATCTGCCCGTCGTTCACCAGCGACACGCTCCCCGATTCCTCGGACACGACGATGGCGACCGCATCGTTTTCTTCCGTCAAGCCAATCGCCGCGCGATGGCGCGATCCGAGCTCCTTACCGAGCTTCGGGTTGACCGTGAGCGGCAGGAAGCAGGCGGCTGCCGCCACGCGATCGTCCTGCACGATCACCGCGCCGTCGTGCAGCGGAGACGTGGTTTGAAAGACGCTCAGCAGGAGATCGTATGTCAACACGGCATCGAGCGGGATGCCCCCTTCGATGTAGTTGCGCAGACCGATCTGCCGCTCGATCGCGATAATGGCGCCGACGTGCTGAGCGGAGAGCATCGTCGCCGCGACAACCAGCTCTTCGATCGTCTCCTCAGCCGACTCCGGTTTGGCGAAGTACCGGAAGAACGGCGCACGGCCCAGATGCGCGAGCGCGCGGCGGATGTCAGACTGAAACAACACGATCACCGCGAACACGATGTAGCCGACCATGTTGCGGATCAGCCAGTTCACGGTGTCGAGGTGGCCCCATCGCGATCCGTAGAAGAGGGCCACGATCACGCCGCCGCCGAGAGCCATCTGCACGGCGCGCGTGCCTCGAATCAGCTTGAGGACCTCGTAAATCAGCACCGACACCACGAGGATGTCGACGAGATCCCACCAGCCGATCGGCGGACGACGAAGGAACGCGGTGATCCAACTCATATCAAGGCAGAGGGCAGAGGGTCATATCAGGGCAAGCCCTCTGCCTCCTGCCCTGCGCGCCATATCTCCTCGGCCACCCGTACCACTTGCACCATTTCCTTGACCGCGTGCACGCGCACGATATGGGCGCCGGCCAGCACGGCCGCGGTGACCGCGGCGGCCGTTCCCCAGTCGCGCTCTTTCGGCGGACGATCCGCAAGAGCGTGGCGCATGAACGACTTGCGTGACGGCCCGACGAGCAGCGGACGATCGAGCGCCGCTGCGAGCGCCGGCAACTGGCCCAGCACACCATAGCTGTGCCGCGGCCGTTTGGCAAACCCGATCCCGGGATCGGCGATGATGCGGTCGATCGGGACGCCAGATGACACGGCCGTGGCGATGCTCGCACGCAGTTCCGCGGCGATCTCGACGATGAGGTCCGCGTACTCCGCTTCGCTCTGCATCGTCTGCGGCACGCCGCGCGAGTGCATCAGCACCAACGCGGCGCCGCCGGCTGCCGCGACCGAGCCGAGCGCGGGATCGAGGCGCAGGCCGCTGACGTCGTTGATCATCACGGCGCCGGCATCGACGGCGGCGCGCGCCACGCTGGCTTTGTACGTATCGATGGAGAGTGGAATCGACAAACGTCCCGACAGGCCCTGAATGACGGGCAGGACGCGCGCGAGCTCGTCTGCCGCTGCTACCGGCTGCGCGCCGGGCCGCGTGGACTCCCCGCCGACGTCGATGATGTCTGCGCCGTCAGCTTCGAGTTGCAGCGCCTGGGCAACGGCCGCGTCGGTATCGACTGGCGAGCTGCCGGCAAACGAATCCGGCGTGACGTTGACGACGCCCATGAGGAGACAACGTTCCCCAAGCCGGAGCACTCGATGACCGGCGAGCGAGACGTCGTAGACTCGACGAGGGGGAGAGGGGAATTTACAATTCACAATTAAGAATTAGGAATTCAGAACACGACAAGCATTCTCAATTTCCTAATTCCCAATTGTAAATTGCCCGGGTCTATTACCCTTGGGGCAGCGGCTTGCTCAACGCGGGCACAATCGGCGTCCGCTCCTTGGCGCGCGGACGTTCCTCGTCCTCGTTTGTCGCCGCCGCACGCGGAGCGACCGGCTGTGGATCGTCGAGCGGGAGACCCGCCGCGAGGCGCTTCACCTGCTCGGCGTCGAGGACTTCGCGCGCCAGCAGCGCGTCGGCCATCTTGAGCAGCGGTTCCTTGTTCTCGCTCAAAATCCGGTGCGAGCGCTGGTAGTTGTCGGTGACGAAGCGCTTGACCTCCTGGTCGATCTTCAGCGCCGTGTCCTCGCTGTAGTCCTGATGCTGCGCGATTTCCCGGCCGAGGAAGATCTGCTCTTCCTTCTTGCCGAAGGTGAGCGGCCCCATCGCGTCGCTCATGCCCCACTCACAGACCATGCGGCGCGCCAGCTCGGTCGACCGCTCGAGATCGTTGCCGGCGCCGGTCGTCAGGCTGTCCATCGTGATCTCTTCGGCGATGCGGCCGCCGAGCAGAATCGCGATCTGATCGTTGAGGTAGTCGCGCGAGTAGTTGTGCTTCTCGTCCGCCGGCAGCTGCTGCGTGAGGCCGAGCGCCATGCCGCGCGGAATGATCGTCACCTTGTGAATCGGATCGGCGTACGGCAGCAGCACCGTGAGCAGCGCGTGCCCCGCTTCGTGAATCGCGGTGACGCGCTTCTCCGCGTCGCTGATGATCATCGAACGGCGCTCGGATCCCATCAGCACTTTGTCCTTCGCGTACTCGAAATCGTGCATGCGCACGACCTTCTGGTTGTAGCGCGCGGCGTTGAGCGCCGCCTCGTTCACCAGATTCGCCAGGTCGGCGCCCGAGAAGCCCGCCGTGCCCCGCGCCAGCACCGGCACCTGGACATCGTCGGCCATCGGAATCTTGCGCGTGTGGACGCCGAGAATGCCCTCGCGTCCCTTCACGTCGGGGCGGTTGACCACGATGCGGCGATCGAAGCGGCCGGGACGCAGCAGCGCAGGGTCGAGGACGTCGGGGCGGTTCGTCGCAGCGACGAGGATGACGCCTTCGTTCGACTCGAAGCCATCCATCTCGACGAGCAGTTGATTCAGCGTCTGCTCACGTTCGTCGTGGCCGCCGCCGAGCCCGGCGCCGCGATGGCGCCCGACCGCGTCAATTTCATCGATGAAGACGATGCACGGCGCGTTCTTCTTGCCCTGCTCGAACAGGTCGCGGACGCGCGAGGCGCCCACGCCGACGAACATCTCGACGAAGTCCGAGCCGCTGATCGAAAAGAACGGCACGTTGGCTTCGCCCGCGACGGCGCGGGCGAGCAGCGTCTTACCGGTTCCCGGAGGGCCCATCAGCAGGACGCCTTTGGGGATGCGGCCGCCGAGCTTCTGGAACTTCTGCGGCTCCTTGAGGAACTCGATGATCTCCTGAAGCTCTTCCTTCGCCTCGTCGACGCCCGCCACGTCCTTGAAGGTGACCTTCTTCTGAGAGCTCGACGACAGCTTCGCTTTGCTCTTGCCGAAGGAGAGCGCCTTGTTGCCGCCGCTCTGCATCTGGCGCATGAAGAAGATCCAGAAGCCGATCATCAACAGCACCGGCGCCCAGGAGTACAGCAGCGAGGCCCACGGGCTGGCGGTCGGCTCCTTCGCCTTCACGATCACGCCTTTGTCGATCAGCTTGTTCGCGAGGCCGTCATACTGCGCGGGCGCATACGTGTGAAAGGTCTCGTGCGTGCCCTTGCTGACGCCGACGATCTCCTGGCCGGTGATCGTGACGCTCTCGACGGTGCCGGCATCGGCCGCCGACATGAACTCGCTGAACGTCGCCACCCGCTCGTGCTGCTGGAGCTTCGTCGAAAAGTTCCAGATGAGCACGCCGACGACGACCAGCACGATCCAGAACAATAAGCTCTTCAGCGTCGAATTCAAGCAGGGCCTCCCAAACGCTTAATTCTCAAGATTACCACGGCTTGCGCGGGGTCCGTTACGCGAAACGACTCATCCAGCGCGTACCCGGCGACCCAGACAATCCGATCCGTTTCGTCCACCACCAGCGGCACCGAATCACGATTCTGTCGAGCGATCTTACGGTCGACGAAAAAATCCTGCAGCTTCTTGCGCCCACCCAGCCCAATCGGGCTGAAGCGGTCGCCCGGCCGCCGATTTCGAACCGTCAGTCCGCCGCCGCAGCGATCCCGGCGCACCACGACGACCGACCCGTTGCTCACAACTGCACGCGACGTGACATCCGTGGAGAGCTCGGCTGAGAGGACGCACGCGCCGTGCGCCCACGCGACCTCACCTGGAATAGACAACGGATACGACAAAAGGTTCGCTGAGTTCGCCGGGTTCGTTCGGTTCGCCGCGTCCGCTCGGTTCCCACGGCCGACGGTTCCCGGCGGTCTACCAGTTAAGACGAGCCAGCGGCCAACACGTTGCACGCGCTGCCCGGGCGCGTCGACCCCGCCTTCCTTCTCATGCATTAGACGGAGGACGGCTGCCACGTGCTCGAACGCGACCGGCCGCCCGCCGCTCATGGCGGTCATCGCGCGCCACACGGCGAATCGGCGAACCGCCGCTGGGGCGCCATCGAGCGCCTCGATGTCGAGCCGCTGCGATTCCGCACCGGCCGTGTGCTCCGAAGGGGCATCCATGCCGCGCGTCAGGGCGTCGGCCGCCGTCTCCATCCATCGCCAGATGTCGCGCGTCATGTCCGCTTCGTCCGCCAGGATGTCGACGATCGCCGGGTTGAAGCGCCGCTCGAGAAGCGGCAGCAGCTCGGCGCGCACGCGGTTGCGCGGAATCGTCGTGTCGCAGTTCGACTCATCCTCCACAAACGCCACGCGCCGCTCGGCGAGGTAGGCCTGCAGCGCGCTGCGCCGGCAAGCCAGGAGCGGACGAATCAGCGCACCGCGCCTGGGGTGCATCGCCGCGAGCCCCCGGGGGCCGGCGCCGCGCAGCAGACGCAGGAGGAACGTTTCCGCCTGATCGTCGCGCGTGTGTCCCAGCGCGATGGCATCGGCAGCAAAGTGCGCGCGCGCCCTTTCGAAAAACGCGTGCCGCGCCGTGCGCGCCGCGTCCTCGATCGACCGCCGCTCGCGCCGCGCACGCGACGCGACATCTTCGCCGTCCGCGAGCAGCGGCCAGCCGAGCGCCAACGCCTGGTCGCGGACGAAGCGCTCCTCGGCGTCGGCCGCCGGACGAAGTTGATGATTGAAATGCGCGAGGCCGGCCACTTGCAGCTCGCCCGCCGCGGCGAGCTCGCGAAGCAAGTGCGCGAGCGCCATCGAATCGGATCCGCCAGACAGCGCCACGACGACGCGCGTTGCCGGACCGGCCAAATCGTGGTCGCGAATCGTCTGCCTGACGAGATCGAGCAGCGACATGTTCTGTGAGGGCGGGAACGGCAGGATAGGCGGGAAGGGCAAGAGGGTGGCTCGGCACCGTCCAGCCGCTCCTGCCGATCCCGCCATCCTGACGCTAAAAAAACGCTGGTGCCGGAGGGCGGACTCGAACCGCCGACCCCGCGCTTATGAGACGCGTGCTCTTAACCAACTGAGCTACTCCGGCTGGGAAACCTTGATCGTAGCATGGGCAAACCCATCGCCGGTAGGGGCCGACCCGCGTGTCGGCCCGGGCGGCCGCCTCCGCGCATGGCGCTTCGGCGAGCCTAGCCGCAGCCGTGGCGAAGACTGGACACACAGGTCCGCCCGCTACGGTCTGGGGGAGTCGATCGAATGCGCCGCGCGCTCGATGACCGCCGCCGCGAGCAGCGGGATCATCAGCTCGTGATGACCCACGAGCGAGTAGCCGCGCCCAGTGCCCGCCGTGGGACGCGCGACGACGTTGGTCTGTGCGCGGTACGCGCGTACGAAGTCCAGATTGACCGTCGTCAGCCCGGCGAGCGGCAGACCCCGATTGCGCGCGAGCGCGACCGCTTTCAGAAATATCTCGGGCAGAATGACGGCGGATCCGCAGTTGAGATACACACCCTGGTCGAGGCGCGCGACATTCGCAGCGAAGTAGCGGAAGTCGCGCAGGCTGCCTTCGCCGAGCGCCGCGCCCGACGCCGCCGGGTGCATATGGATGATGTCGGTACCGATGGCGACGTGCACGGTGACCGGAATCTGCAGACGCGCTGCCGCCGCCAGCACACTGGCGCGCGCACACTGCGGCTGCTTCTCGTCGAGGAACCGCGCCACCGCCTGACCGAGTCCGAGGCCGGCCGCGACGCCTTCGTTGATGGCGCCGTTCAGCAATCGGCCGGTCTCCTCCGCCATGCCGAAGCGTCCCGGGCCGAGCGCCTCGTCGACATCCTCGGACGTCGCGCCCACGAGGGCGATCTCGAAATCGTGAATCACCGCAGCGCCGTTGGTCGCAATCGCGGACACGAACCCGCGCTCCATCAGGTCGATCAGCACTGGCCCCAGACCGGTCTTGATCACGTGGGCGCCGATGCCCCAGAGAACACCGCCGCCGGTGCGCTGCGCGTCCACCATCGCGGCGACAACCGCCTTGAGATCCGCGGCGGCGAGCAGGTTCGGCAGCGAGTCGATCAGCGCGGCAACCGTCGCGCCAGGCTGAATCGGCCGCCCGAAGTCTTCGCGCCTCACTTTGCTCGCGCGCGACTTCAGCGGATACGTCCTGATGTCAGACAGATCAAAGTCGTCGTAAGTGAAGGCCATATCGCTGTTCTTTTTCACGAAGTCACGGAGAACACGACGTTCACGAAGAACACAACGTACCAGAGATCTTCGTGATCTCCGTACCTTCGTGTCTTCGTGAAAGATGATGCCGCCTACGTGATCAACATCGCGTCGCCATAACTGTAAAAGCGGTAGCGCGCCGCGATGGCGGCTTGATACGCGGCCAGGACACGCTCTCGGCCGGCGAACGCGGACACCAGCATCAGCAGCGACGATTGCGGCACGTGAAAGTTCGTCAGCAGCCCGCCGATGACGCGAAACTCGAACCCCGGATAGATGAAGAGATCCGTGGCGCCCGCACCGGCCACGACCTCGTCGTCGTGCGCGCAAGCCACCGCCTCCAGCGTCCGCGTCGTCGTCGTCCCCACGGCGATGATGCGCCGCCCCTCGCGGCGCGCGCGCGTGATGGCTGCCGCCGCCACGCCGCCAATCTCGTAGTGTTCGCTGTCGAGGGTGTGATCTTCCACGCGCTCGGCCCGCACCGGCTGAAACGTGCCGTAGCCGACGTGCAGCGTGATCTCTACGACTTCGATGCCGCGTGCCTCGAGGGCGCGTATCAGCGCGGCGTTGAAGTGGAGGCCGGCGGTCGGAGCAGCGACCGAGCCGCGGGCCCGTGCGAAGACGGTCTGGTAGCGCTCGCGGTCGGCCCCACGATCCGCACGCTTGATGTACGGCGGCAGCGGCACGTGGCCAATCGCGTCGATCGCCTCGTCCAGCGAACCGCCATCGCCGGTCCAAAGGCGGACGAGGCGGCGGCCGTAAAATCGCCGCTCGAGCACGTGCCCGTGGATCCGGCGCTCGCCGGATCCGCCTTCGAACAGCAGTTCGGCGCCCGGCTTCAACTTCTGGCCGGGGTGCATCAGCGCTTCCCAATGCTGATCGTCCACCCGGCGAATCAAGAGACACTCGACCGCTCCACCGCTGGGCACGCGGTGGCCGATCAGACGCGCGGGAAATACGCGGGTGTTGTTGACAACGATCACATCGTCGGAGCGCAGGAGAGCGGGCAGCGCGTTGACCGTCGTGTGCGCCAGGCGGCCGGTGTCCCGGTCGAGATGCAGCAGGCGCGAGGCGCCGCGCTCGGCGGCCGGCTCCTGCGCAATGAGATCGGCGGGAAGATCGAAGTCGAAATCGTGGACGTCCATGCCCGCGATCGATCTTAGAGCAGTTAGCTCAGCGAATGGTGTTGGCCGCGGCATCGCTGGTCACGCTATTGCAGCTGCACGTCAGTGTTGCTCGGAGCCACAACCATGAGCGTCGAACCGGCGCGCGCCTTCTCCCGGCCGGATGGAGCCGCCGAACCGCCGGAGGCCGATCCGCTTGTGATTCGGATGCCCGTGGACATCCGCAGCGCGGCCCTGACCGTGCTGGCCGTGATCGCCGTGATCCTGCTTCTCCAGTACGCGCAGGCGATGATCATCCCGATGGTGCTGGCCCTGCTGATCAGCTACGCGCTCGAGCCCGTCGTGGTGGCAATGGGACGGGTGCATCTGCCGCGGGCCCTGGCGTCCGCGCTCGTCCTCATGGCGCTGACCGGAACCCTCGGGTGGATGGCGTACGGTCTGCGGTCGGAAGCGACGTCGCTTCTCGAACAGCTGCCGCAGGCGGCGAGGAGAATCCGGACCGCGTTCGAAATCGAGCGGCCGCAGGCTGGCGTCGCGATTCAGCAGGTCCAGAAGGCGGCCGCCGAGCTCGAGAAGGCAGCGAACGCGGCGGCCACCCCGCCACGGCCGGCATCCGGAGTGACGCGCGTGCAAGTCGAGCCGCCGCCGATCGACATCGGAGACTATCTGATGTGGGGATCGGTCGGCGCCGCCGCCGCCGCAGGCCAGCTGGTGCTGATCCTCTTCCTCACATATTTCCTGCTCGCCTCAGGGGACCTGTACCGTCGCAAGATGGTGAAGATTGCCGGGCCATCGCTGACAAAGAAAAAGATCACGCTGCAGATCCTGGAGCAGATCGACCATCAGATCGAATCGTTTCTGCTGCTGCAGCTCGTCACGAGCACAGTGGTCGCGGTCGTCACGTGGCTGGCCTTCCGCGCCATCGGCCTCGAACAGGCCGGCGTCTGGGGGCTGCTCGCCGGCATTTTCAATTCGATTCCGTACTTCGGCCCGGTGCTCGTGACGGCCGGCACGTCGGTCGTCGCCTTCATGCAGTTCGGCACGATCCACATGGCGGCGCTCGTCGGCGGCGTGTCGCTCGTCATCACGAGCCTGGAAGGATTCCTCCTGACGCCGTGGCTCACCAGCCGCGCCGCGCGGATGAACGCGGTGGCCGTGTTCGTCGGCTTGCTGTTCTGGGGCTGGATCTGGAACATCTGGGGCATGCTGCTCGCCGTGCCGATGTTGATGGTCCTCAAGGCGGTGTGCGATCACGTCGAGGATCTGCACGGCGTCGGCGAGTTGCTGGGCGAGTAGGAATCAGACGAACTTGCTGAGATCGACGCGACCGCGAGCGCTCAGCAGCGGCTTCCACAAGTCGCCGACCTTGGCGATGCGCGCCGGAACGTTCTGCATCGTGAAGTCTTCGATGCGGATGCCCCGCTCGACTTCGCTCCACGTCACGGGCGTCGAGACGCTCGCGTCGGGCCTGGGGCGGACCGAATAGATCGACGCCAGCGTGCTGCCCCACCGGTTCTGGTTGTAGTCGACGAGGACGCGTCCGCGCGGGCGCTTCGCCACCCGGTACTCGGCGGTGATGAGCGGTGGATGGCGCCGCGCCAGTTCCTGAGCGAGCGCCTTGGCGAACGTCCACACCTGTTTCTGTTCCGGTCCGCGGACGATCGGCACATACACGTGAAGGCCTTTGGATCCGGTCGTCTTCACCACCGACGGCATCTTCAGCGTGTCGAGCGCTTCGCGGACCACGAGCGCCGTCTCGCGGACGCGGTCGAACGTGGCGCCCACACCGGGGTCGAGATCGAAGTGCAGGTAATCCGGTCGATCGACATCGTCGCACCGCGCGTACCACTGATTCAGATCGATGCAGCCGAGATTCACGACCCACAGCAGCGCCGCGCAATCCTGCACCATCGGAAAATCGATGATGTTGTCGTGGCCGTGATCGATTCGGCACGTGTTGATCCACGCCGGACGCGGCGCCGGCGCGCGCTTCATGAAAAAGAAACCGCCGGCGGCACCGTGCGGATAGCGCTTCATCACCATCGCGCGGTCGCGCAGATGCGGCAGCAGCACACCGGCCACGTCAGCGTAGTACTGCAGGAGATCGCCTTTGGTGAGCGCCGGCTCGCTCCAGAACACCTTGCGCAAATTGGTGAGCCGGACCTCTTTGCCGTCCACGGCGATCACCGCGTTCTCGGCGTCGCGCGGGAGAATCAGACGCCGTCCTGCCATTTGGCCCTTGATCGGAGAGGCGGCAGCTTGGGCGGACGCGCCCCGTGCCGGACCGCGCCGGCTACCGGGACGTACTCGAGCTCGACCCCCTCTCGCGATCGGCGCAGCAGCAAGCCGCCGCGGCTCATGTCGCCCCGCCCGACGAAGTCGATCGGAAACCGCAGCTGCTCGCCGAAGATGCCGAGCAGGATGTCGACGTACTTCGGCGACGCGATGCTGCCCAGGAGCACGACGTCGCAGTCCGGGCCGACCTCGCGGGCCAGCGCCCTGGCGCTGCGCTCGAACGGCCGGCGATACGCCGCGTTGTCCTGGTGCACGTCGCCCTCGGCGAACGAGACGACGGCCTTGTGGGTGACGTACGTGTCGGGGCTGCGCAGCCCCGCGTTCGGGGTGATCACATGCACGCCGCAGCCGATGATCGGATGATCGCGCTCGGGCGGCGCGGCGAATCGCAGCGCATACGTCAGCTTGCCGCGGAAATACAACCCACTGACGAACATGAAGACGTCGCCGAGCATCGCCCCGCGCCGCGATCTGAGCTCCGCCGCCAGCGCGAACTGCGCGTTGGGCGAGAGGACCTGCTTCGCACGCGTCCCGCTGCAGTTGGCGGGCGACAGCAGGAAGATGCGGGAGCGCTGCGCAGCTACCACAGAGGATACGGGGGGCACGGGGGGCACAAAAGTTATCCTAAATGGTTTTCTCCTCTGTGTCCTCCGTGGTGGAGATTTTCAGAATCCCCACCGCACCAGCACCGCCCCGACGGTGAACCCGGCGCCGACCGACGCCAGCAGCACGAGATCGCCCTTCTTCAACCGTCCCGACGCGACCGCGTCGTTGAGCGCGAGCGGAATGGTGGCGGCCGTCGTGTTGCCGAAGCGTTCGATGTTGATGATGACCTTCTCCGGATCGACGCCGAGCTTCTCCGTCGCCGACATGATGATCCGGCGGTTGGCCTGATGCGAGACGAACAGATCGAGATCCGCCGGCGTCAGCCCGTTCCGCCGCAGGACGCGCAGCGCGATCTCCTCCGTCTTGCGCACGGCGAACTTGAACACCGTGCCGCCGTCCTGCTTCACGTAGTGCAGCCGCTGGTCGACCGTCTCGCGCGACGGCGGGCGCAGGCTGCCACCCGCCGGCATGCACAGCGCCGGACCGCCGGCGCCGTCAATCTCGTGCTCGAAGTCGAGGATCGCGCCGTCCGTCTCCATCTCCGCCGCCGAGATCACCACGGCGCCCGCGCCGTCGCCGAAAAGCACGCACGTCGACCGATCCTGATAATCGATGATGCTCGACATCACGTCGGCGCCGATCACGAGCGCGTGCTCGTGCGCGCCGCTGCTCACGATCTGGCTCGCCGTGGTCAGCGCGTACGTGAACGCCGAGCACGCCGCACTGATGTCGAAGCCCCACGCCCGGTGGGCCCCGATCTTGTGCTGCAGCAGGCAGGCAGTGCTCGGAAACATCATGTCTGGTGTCACCGTGCCGACAACGATGAAGCCGATGTCGTCGGGCGTGAGCCCGGCGTTGGCAATGGCCTGAACCGCCGCTTCCTTCGCGAGATCGGACGTCGCGACGCCCGGATCGACGATATGGCGCTCGCGGATGCCGGTCCGCTGCAGGATCCATTCGTCGGTCGTGTCGACCATCTTCTCCAAATCGGCATTCGACAGAATGCGCGGCGGCACGTAGGTCGCCAACGCGCGGATGGTCGTCGGACGCCCGCCGCAGCGCGGCGCGCGCTTCACCTCGGTCACCACAGTCGTGAATCCCTTCCGGGCGCATCCAGCCCGAAGTACCCGTACGCAAGCGGCGTCGCCACGCGTCCGCGCGGCGTCCGGTCCAGGAACCCGGCCTGGATCAGGAACGGCTCGTAAATGTCCTCGATCGCGTCCTTCTCTTCGCTGATGGCGGCGGCGATCGTGCCCAGACCCACCGGCCCGCCGCCGAACTTCTCGATGATGGTGCGCAAGAGCTTCCGATCGATCTCATCGAAGCCGTGCTCGTCCACTTCGAGCAGCTTCAGCGCGGCGTGCGCGACGTCGATCGTAATCGTCCCGCCTGCGCGCACCTGCGCGTAGTCGCGGACGCGGCGGAGCAGCCGGTTCACGATCCGCGGCGTGCCGCGCGCACGGCGCGCGACCTCGGTGACGGCCGCTTCCTCGATCGGCACGTCGAGGATCCGCGCCGAGCGCCGGACGATTTCCTCGAGATCCGGCGCCGTGTAGAACTCGAGCCGGTGCGTGATGCCGAAGCGCGATCGCAGCGGCGACGTCAGCAGCCCCGTCCGCGTCGTCGCGCCAATGAGCGTGAAGGGCTCGAGGCGCACCTTCACCGTGCGCGCGCTGGGCCCCTGACCGATCACGATGTCGACCTGATAATCCTCGAGCGCGGGATAGAGGATCTCTTCGACGGCGGGCGACATGCGATGAATTTCGTCGATGAAGAGCACCTCGCCGGCGGCAAGGTTGGTGACGATGCCCACGAGATCGCCTGGCTTTTCGATCGCCGGGCCGGAGGTCGCCCGCACCGGCACGCCCATCTCGTTGCCGATCACGTACGCCAGCGTGGTCTTGCCGAGGCCGGGCGGCCCGTGCAGCAGCACGTGATCGAGCGGCTCGCCGCGCTGTTTGGCGGCCGCGATCGCGACCTGCAGGTTCTCGCGGACGCGGTCCTGCCCGATGTATTCGTCGAGCAGCCGCGGCCGAAGGCCCGCTTCGTCCTGCGCGTCCTCGTCGACACGCGCCGGTGTCACGATCCGGGAATCAGTCATCAGCGTTGGTCGGGGCCGGCCGTCGTGTCGAACGTGGGCCGGTTGCCGCCGCGCCGCGGACGTGGACACACGGGTTCATCTTCAGCGCGCGAGCTCCCTCAGCGCCTGTTTCAGCGTCTGCTCGAAGCTGCCGTCCGGTGTGGCCTTGACGGCGGCGCCGACCGCTTTTTCGGCGAGAGGGCGATGATACCCCAGGTTGATCAGCGCCGAGAGCACATCCTCCCGCACGGGCGCCGGCTCAGGCAGACCGTCGCCGGCATCGGCCGTCAACTGCGCCCGCGGCAAGCGGTCCTTCAGCTCGAGCACCATGCGTTCGGAAGTTTTCTTGCCGACGCCCGGAATGGCGGTGAGCCGCGCGACGTCGCCGCGCTCGACCGCACGCACAAGCTCCTTCGGCTCGATGCCGGACAGCACGGCGAGCGCGACTTTCGGACCGATGCCGCTGATGCCGATCAGCCGCTCGAAGAGATCCTGCTCGAGCACGGTCGCGAAGCCGTATAACAGCAGCGCGTCTTCGCGCACGTGCGTGTGGATCCGCAGCGCAATCTCGGCGCCCGGCTCGCCAAGCCCGTAGAACGTGGACAGCGGCACGGCGACGTCGTACCCGACGCCGTTGACGTCGACGATGATGCGGTTGGGATGCTTGGCGAAGATCCGGCCGCGGAGATGCGCGATCACGAGCGTGCGGGCCGGTAGTGGCGCCAGCTCGTCGCCGCCTTCGTCCGCGGCAGCGGCACGGTCGCAGCGCCCGCGCGTGCGGCCCCGTGCGCGTGCACGTGGCAGATCGCCACGGCGAGCGCGTCGGCGGCGTCGTGCGGCGACGGCACGGCCTCGAGGCCGAGGAGCAGCTTCACCATCTGCTGAACCTGCGGCTTCTCCGCCCGGCCGTAGCCGACGACGGCGCGTTTGATCTCCGCGGGCGTGTACTCGAACACCGGCAGCCCGGCCTCGACCGCTGCCAGCATCGCCACGCCGCGCGCGTGCCCCAGCTTGAGCGCGCTCCGCACGTTGGTGGCGAAGAACAGATTTTCGATCGCGACGCAGTCCGGGCGGCAGCTGTCGATGATGGCGGTGAGCCGGCTGTGAATCAGCAGCAGCTTTTCAGGAAACGTCGCGGAGGCCGGAGTGGCGACCGCGCCCGCGACGATCAGGCGGTGGCGCGCGCCGTCGGTGTCGACACAGCCGTACCCCGTGCGCTCGGAGCCGGGATCGATGCCGAACACCTTCACGCGAGCGACGCCTCGATCTCCTTCTCCTCGATGTCGAAATTCGACCAGACGTGGCGGATGTCGTCGAGATCGTCGAGCGCTTCCATCAGCTTCAGCATCGACTGCGCGGTCTTGCCTTCGAGCTTGATGTAGTTCTGCGGCAGCATCGCGACCTCGGCCGACGCGGTCTCGATGCCGAGCTTCTTCACCGCCTCGTGTACGGCGAGAAACGCCTCCGGCGCCGTCAGCACTTCCCAGTTGTCCTCATCGTCTCGCAGATCGTCGGCGCCGGCGTCGAGGACAGCCGCCATCAGCGTCTCTTCGTCGGCCTTGCTCTTCTCGATGACGATGTAGCCGCGCTTGGCGAACATCCAGGCGACGGCGTTGGTCTCGGCGAGCGTGCCGCCATGCTTGGTGAGCGTGTGGCGCAGTTCGCCGACCGTCCGATTCTTGTTGTCGGTGAGGACGTCCATGATCACGGCGGCGCCGCCCGGCCCGTACGCTTCGTACTGGGCTTCCTCGTACGACACGCCGGGCTCTTCCCCGGTGCCGCGGCGGATCGCCCGCTTGATGTTGTCCGCCGGCATGTTCTCGGCCTTTGCATCCGCGATGATGGTGCGCAGCCGGGGGTTCATGTCGGGGTCGCCGCCGCCCGCGCGGGCGGCCACGGTCAATTCCTTGATGAGGCGCGTGAAGATCTTGCCGCGCTTGGCGTCGGCGGCGCCCTTCTTGTGCTTGATTGAGTGCCACTTGGAATGGCCGGACATGTCAGAACTCCAGAAGAATCAACGAATTGAGGACTGAAAATCTTACATCTTTTTCGCGAGAATGATCCAGACATCAGCCCGATCGTCCCAGGCGTGTCCCTGGTAGTCTCCGAGCACGGTCTCGATGCGAAAACCCGCCCGTTCGAGGCGGCGGGTCATCTGCCGGATCGTCAGCGTCCGAAACGTCAGCGTGAACGGGTGCTCGGTCGTCCTGCCGGCCCGCCGGACGATGTAGCGCTGTTCGAAGGTGGTGAGGCGGCGCGCGGGGTCCTGGCGCACGGACTCGACGAGCGTGAGATGCGCCCCGCCTGCGGCCTTGCCGCGATGCTGGATCCGGTCCGTGTACTCCCGCCAGTTGGGGACGTCGGGCACGAGGTCGATGCCGAACGTGCCGCCGGGCGCCAGAACGCGCGCAACGGCGTCGAGCGTCGCCGTGAGGTCGTGATCGCGCAGCAGCGACTGCAGGATGCCGTAGGGCGCGAGGACCATCGGGAAGGCGTTCGCGGCGAAAGGCAAATACCGGATGTCGCCTCTCACGAATCCCGGGATTTGGGACTTGGGATTTGGGATTCGAGGGGATTTGGGACTTGGGACTCGGTCGGGCGAAGCCGCGCGCCGACCGATCTTCGCGCGGCGAGCGGCGCGAGCCAGCATCTCCGCCGAGCGATCGACGCCGACGAGCGGCACGCCGGCGGTCGCGAGCGGCAGGGAGACGCGTCCGGTTCCGCATCCAAGCTCGAGAACGGGTCCGCCGGCGCCAAGCGCCACGCGACGCCAGAACGCGACGTCGCGTCGTCCCAAGGTCCGCGCGTTTTCCCAGTCGTAGAACGGCGCGTACTCATCCCAGCCTTGCCAGCCTTCGGGGAAGGGATTGGGGACTTGGGATTTGAGATTTGCCACGCACCCACATCATATTCGGACGACACTTCATCACGAAGTCACTTCATCATTCATCACGAAGAACGAAGAACACGGAGATCACGAAGGCGGTTCTTGTTCGAAGACTGTTCTGGTACGTTGCACAAAATGACGCCTTCGTGACCTTCGTGCCCTCCGTGACTTCGTGATAAAGAGAAGAGACGCTGGAGGTAATGGTGGTGACGACCGACGATCTCACGCGGTGGCGCGACGAGTTCCCGATTCTGTCGCGCTCGGTGTATCTCATCAGCAACTCGCTCGGCGCGATGCCGCGGCGCACAGCGCAGCACCTGGCGGAGTACGCCGAGGTGTGGGCCACGCGCGGTGTGCGCGGCTGGGAGGATCGCTGGTGGAACATGGCGGCGGAGGTGGGCGATAAAGTGGCCCGGATCATCGGGGCACCGGCGGGCTGCGTGAGCATGCACGAGAACGTGACCACCGCGCACATGGTCGCACTGTCGTGTCTGCGGCCGGTCGCGACGCGGCGGCGCCTCGTGTGCTCGGCGATGGATTTCCCATCGATGATCTATCTGTATCGCGCGCAGCAGGCAGCCGGCTTCGAGGTGACGATCGTCCCCGGCGAAAACGACCTCACCGTGCGCACCGATCGCTTCCTCGACGCCATCGACGAGACGACGGCCGTCGTCTGCTTTTCGCAGGTGCTGTTCCGGACGTCGTACATCATGGACGCCGCCGCCATCATCGCGCGCGCGCACGAGGTCGGCGCGCTGGTGATCATGGACACGTATCAGTCCGCCGGCATCATCCCGATCGACGTCACCGCGCTCGACGTCGACTTCGCCACCGGCGGCTGCTTGAAATGGTTGTGCGGCGGCCCCGGCAACGCGTTTCTCTACACGCGCCGCGATCTCCTGATGTCGGCGACGCCCGCCTTCACAGGATGGCTCTCGCACCGCGCGCCGTTTGCGTTCGACATCGACGCGTTCGACGCGCGCGATGATGCGATGCGGATGATGAACGGGACGCCGTCAATTCCCGCCTACTACGCCGCCCTGGCGGGGCTCGACATCATCCACGACGTCGGCGTCGAGCGGGTTCGCCGCCAGTCGAAGCGGATGACGGCGCACCTGCTCGATCTGGTCGATCGTTACGGCTTCACGTCCGCCGCGTCGCGCGATCCTGAGCGGCTCGCCGGAACCGTCGCGGTGGATGTGCCCGACGCCCTGCGCGTGTCGCGGACGCTCAAAGCACGCGAATTCGTCGTGGATTACCGGCCGCCGGTCGGCATCCGCATCTCGCCGCACTTCTACAACACGATGGACGAGATCGATCGCGTGATGGCAGAAGTCGCGTCGATCGTGACGAAGAGAGAGTACGTCGAGGACGTTCGAACGTCGCCCGTCACGTAATCTCCCACGTCAAATAGGCCACAGAGACACAGAGACACGGAGGCACGGAGGAAACGCCTTGTCACACAATGGCAGCGCGGACCAGCACGTCAACGCCGAGTCGATTCGATGGGCCGGCCTGCATGGCAGGCCGGCTGGCTCGACCGGATTGAGTCGATTCACGAACAGCTCGCGCGGCAGCGTCAAGTTCGTGAGTTGACTCGACTCCGGCCGAGCGCGTCGCAACGCGACGCCCATCGAATCGGGCGCGGCGCCTCAGTGCCTTTGTGTCTCTGTGTCTCTGTGGCCTATTTCTTCGTGTTCTTCGTGCGCTTCGTGGTTTCGTGATGATCCGGCGGATCGCTGCACCTGCTCTAATCGGAAACAGCCAGCTCGCCCGGAACGATTGGCCGCGTGCGCGGCAGACGCCCTCGGCGTGCGAGGTGGCCCACGAAGCCGAGGATGCCGATGAAAATGACCAGCTTCAGCGCGTCCGACGCGCGGGTCCGCGGCATCACCTTCCACAGGAGCCACAAGGTGGGCTGCGCCCAGCAGACCGCCCAGATCGAGCCGTAGAAATACCGGCGCTCGTGCCCTTCGCCCTTCGTGGACGCCTTCACCCGCGGCAGCATCCCCAACGCCCCCAGCAGCCAGATCGTGCCGGCGATCGGGAAATACGCGGTGCGGTAGATCTGTTTCAGATACCAGTGGCCAGTGACGATCGCGACGATCAGGCCGGCGATGTTCAGCAGCGCGAACGTGATCGCCTCGCTCCACGCGAACGTGTAGCAGACGCGGCGGTAGAGCGGATTCGGCCGATCCTCGGTGAAGCGGATGATGTACGGCCGCGGCTCGACGCCGGGCAGCCGGCCACGCAGACCGGCGATGCCGGTGCCGATCAGCACGGCGCCCAGCCACAGCGCCATGCGCGCGTCGAAGCCGCGGTCGAACAGATCGAACGTGAGCGGGCCCGGCGCGATGAAGAACACGAAGATCCAGATCGGCCAGTGATTGAACCGGTAATACAGCTTGTTGCGCTCGCGGATCTTCCGCTGAGAGGCGTACTCGACTGGGATAGCGGTCACGGCTTCTTCTTTTTCTTCTTCTTGCTCGATGTTTTGGGTTGAGCGGTTGCCGGCGCCCGCACGCGCGGCACGCGGAGGCGCGTGACGCGCGGTCCGCTGGATTTCGAAGTATAGCCCGGCATCGGAATCTGCGGCGTCGATCCCCACATCCCGCGGCGGAAACTCTGCGCTTCCGCTTCGGCGTTCTTCAGCTCGCCGAGGCGTGTGAGCGGCGTCCGGGCGGACACGCGTGCAAGCCCTTCCCGCACGAGCACCGCGTTCACGAACAGCCCATCTTCGCGGACCACGTACGCCAGATGCCGATCGTAGACATCGAGAGGCGCGCCTTCCTGTTCGAGCCGAATCCAGCGGTGCAGGACGAGTGCGGTGAGGCGGTCCCGCGCTTCCTGGCCGAAGGGCGCCGCGGTGTCGAATCCGCGCCCGAGTTCCGGCGCGTCGATGCCGAGCAGCCGGACGCGTCCGACCGGCAGGACATCGATTGTGTCGCCGTCGATCACCGTGCGAACCAGCACCGGATCGGATCGGGTGATCGGCGAGGCGAATTGAACGGCAGCCACAGCCGCCGCAGCGAGAGTGGGCAGAAACTGCATACGCGACTCCTCTGGCAAGGGATTGCGCGGATCGCGAATGCGTCGGAGCAAGACGCTCGCCAGCCCCTAAACCACGAAGTCACGAAGAGCACGAAGAGCACAAAAGTACGCAGAGCAGAAAATCTTCGTGTCGGGCGACTCGGGCTTCTGAGGACCGCTGCTGCGCATCGCCGCAATAGATCCGCTTGACCGCCGCCAGAGACGATGGCATCGTCGTCGAGAGGTGATGTATGGCTGACGCGCGGTTGGTGACGACCACGGATTATCTGTCGTCCGAGGAAACGACGCGGCGGACGGAGCTGCGATCGGGTCTGATCTTTCGCGAGCCTGCCGCGCCGTATTTCACGCATCAGACGCTCGTCCTGCGCATCGCGCGCGTGCTGTGCTCCCATGTCGAGCCGCGCGGCCTCGGCCACGTGGCGATCGCGCCTGTGGACGTGGTGCTCGATCGGGCGCGCGGGCTCGTCGTTCAGCCCGACGTGTTGTTCATCGCGGCAGCGCGGCAGTCCATCATCCGCCATCAAGTGTGGGGCGCGCCCGACCTGGTCGTGGAGGTGCTGTCAGACAGCACCGAAGGACACGATCGCGGTGAAAAACTCGGCTGGTATCAACAATACGGCGTGCGCGAGTGCTGGCTCGTGGATGCCTATGAGGACGCGGTGACCGTCGTCGACTTCACGGGGACTCATCGGGACGAGCGGACCGCACACGGCGTCGAACGGATCGCATCCACGGTGCTGCCGGATTTCGCCTGCCAGGCGCTCAGACTGTTCTCAGCGTAATCGCGCTCCATCCTTGGCGCGCTGCAAAATTCGCGAGCTCGCGGGTGGCCGCGAACGGGGCCGCCCCGCGTTCTTGGCGGGGTTCGCGGAGAGGCCCCGCCAGAGAGCTAATTTGGCAACGAGCCAGGCTTCCACAGACCTTCCGCCTCGAGTACGCGATCCACTCGCGCGGCCGCGAGCATCGCCGCAATCGCCGCGCGATCCAGCCTCGGGGCGATCGGCTGCTCAGCGTCTGCGATGGCATACGCCGTGATCGCCATCGTCGCGGCGCCGATCGCGAGATTGTGGCGATCGACCTTGTCGAGGGTGTCGCTCGCCGTGTGGTGCACTTCCTCGTATTTCGTGTCGTCCGGATTCAGATCCAGCGCCGGAATGCCGTGGAGGATGAAGGGGCCGTCATCGGACTGAAACGCATAGCGCATGCTCTGATCGATGTCGGTCGCACCGAGATTGGCGAGCAGCGCCTGGCTGAGCGGCCGAAGCGCACCGGCGACGTCGCGCCGGCCTGGGGTGAAAAAACCGAGCACGCGTCCGGACCCGCCGTCCGTGTTGATGTTCGCGATGCAGTGCGAGAGGTCCGCGTTGTGCGCGCGCACGTACGCGAGCGAGCCGACGAGCCCTTGTTCCTCACCACCCCAGAGGGCGAAGCGGATCGAGCGGCGAGGCGGCCGGCCCAGCGCGGCAATCGCCCGCGCGGCGTCGAGCACCATCGCCACACCCGTCCCGTTGTCCTGCGCGCCCGTCGCAAAATCCCACGAGTCGAGATGCGCGCCCACAATCACCCACTCGTCAGGCCGCTCGCGCCCGAGGATTTCGGCGACGACATTGTTGACGATCACCGGCCCGGCAGAGATGCGATTGTGGAGCTCGAACGCGACCCTGACTGGTCCTCTGTCGAGTAGGCGGCGGATCAACTGCACGTCTTCGCGGCCGACCTGCGCGGACGGCAACCCGCCGACTTCGGTCCCGAACCCGCGAGATCGGGCAGCGAGGGCGTTGCCCGGCTCGCTGTCGGGCCAGAGCACGGCGAGCGCGCCCGCATCGCGCAGCCTATCGTCGAGCCGATCGCGGAGCGTCAGGCGCTCGGCCGAATCGGCGGAGCCGCCCTGCGCCATCAGCGCGATGCGGCCCCTCAGCGAGGCTGCGGTGATCTTCTCTGGCGCGAGATCGCTGACGAGGACGACGTCGCCCTCGACGCCGCCGTCCGGCGTGGACGGCATCCAGCCGAGCGACTCGAGGTGCAGTGGTCGATCGAGCGGCGCGACCATGCGGCCGTGAGCCACGCCGCGTTCCCACCCGCGGGCGATCGTGAACGGTTCGATCCCCACCGCGCTGACGCCGGCTGCCGTGAACTGGGCGACCGCCCATTCCGCCGCACGCCCATAGGCCGGTGAGCCGGTGAGGCGGCTGCCGAACGTGTCGGTGAGCTCGGACACATATTGATAGGACTTGCCCTCGACCAGGATCGCGCCCGCCAGCCGGCGGCTGACGTCCACGTCGAAGGTCGATTGTCCCGCGAGGGGCATCGCCAGCGCGAACAGCGCAGCGGCGGCGAGCGGACGGAAGCGATGCATGGAGGCTCGTCCACACGTTCGGCCAGTACCGGGTGCGAAGTCAACCCCGCGAGGCTGCGTTCCGTCTAACCTCACAATGTTCTTCCGTGATCTTCGCTATGCCTGGCGCGGGCTGACGCGCTCTCCCATCTTCACCATCGTCGCGCTGCTGTCGATCGCGCTGGGGATCGGCGCCAACACCGCGATCTTCACGCTCGTCAACGAGGTGCTCCTGCAATCGCTGCCAGTGAAGCATCCGGAGCAGCTCGTCCTGTTTACCGGACCGCGGAATCACTACGGCAACAATTCGGGCGGGAACATGCTGTCGTTCCCGATGTACGAGGACTTCCGCGACAGCTTCGTCGATCGAGGCGGCGCCGCGGCGCTGCCGCGCGTCAGTCTGCCGGTCGTCGATCAGCAGACCGCCGGCGTGCCGCCGCTCTTCTCCGGCATGTTTGCGCGCCGAACGGTCGCGATGAACGTCGGCGTGAACGGTCAGACCGAGCGCGTGCCAGGCGAGCTGGTCTCCGGCACGTACTTTCAGATGCTGGGCGTCGGCGCCGCAGCCGGCCGGCTGATTGCGCCGGAGGACGACAGGGCGCGCGGCGGGTCGATGGTCGCGGTGCTGAGCTACGACTACTGGCGCAATCGCTTCGGCGGCGACCCCGCGATCGTGGGCCGCACGCTGACGATCAACAACTACCCGTTCGTCGTCATCGGCGTTTCGCAGCGCGGCTTCGACGGCGTCGATATCGGCTACGTCCCAAGCGTGCGCGTGCCGATCATGATGAAGGCGCAGATCACGCCCAACTGGGACGACATGGACAACCGGCGCAGCCGCTGGGTCAATGTGTTCGCCCGACGGAAGCCGGGGATCTCGCTCGAGCAGGTCAAGGCGGGCTTGCAGCCGTTCTTCCACAGCCTGCTCGAAGAGGAAGTCCGGCAGCCCGCATTCCGCAATGCGTCGGCTGAAATGCGCGACCGCTTCCTGAAGGGACAGCTCGACGTGCTGCCCGCCGCGCAGGGACGATCGCCGATTCGCCAGCAGCTGTCGCAGCCGCTCTGGCTGCTGATGGGCATCGTCGCGGGCGTGCTCCTGATCGCGTGCGCGAATGTCGCGAGCCTCCTCATTGCACGGGCCGCGGCGCGCCAGAAGGAGATCGGCGTTCGCCTGGCGCTCGGCGCGAGCCGCTCGCGGATCGTCAGGCAACTGCTCGTGGAGAGCGTGCTCCTCGCCGCGCTCGGCGGGCTGCTGGGCCTCGTCGTGTCGGCGTGGACCACGAAGTCGCTGCTCGGATTCCTGCCGACCTCCGACACACCACACGTCATCTCCGGTGCGCTCGACACGCGCATGCTGCTGTTCAACTTCGCGCTGTCGCTGGTCACCGGTCTGTTGTTCGGGCTCGTGCCGGCGCTCAGATCGACGAAGCCGAGCCTCGCGCCGACGCTGAAAGATCAGGTGGGCGCCGTGATCGGCGGCGGCGCCGGCGTGCGGGTCCGCAAGGCGCTGGTGATTGCGCAGGTCACGGTGTCCGTGCTGCTGCTGATCGGCGCCGGGTTGTTCATCCGCAGCCTGCGCAACCTGCGGATGCTCGATCTCGGCCTGAAGACCGAAAACCTCATCGCGTTCAATCTGTCGCCGACGTTGAGCGGGTACACACCGCTGCGCACGAAACAGTTCACCAAGCAAATTACCGAGCGGATCCGGACCGCCCCTGGCGTCGTCGCCGCGGCCTTTGCCAATATCGGCCTGCTCGAAGGCAACGAGTGGGACAGCTGGATCACCGTCGACGGCTACACGCCAAAGGCGGGTGAAGTGCCCGATCCGTACTGCAATGCCGTGAGCCCGGGATATTTCGCCGCCATGGGCATTCCGTTGCTGCGCGGGCGGGATTTCGACTCGCGCGATGAGCGATACGACCCGCCGCGCGATCAGGACTCGAACGCACCGCCGCCGTACCGCGTCGCGATCGTGAACGAAAGCTGGGTCAAGCATTACTTCGGCGATCGCGATCCGATCGGACGGCATTTCGGCTTTGGAATCGACCCGGGCACCACGACACCGATTGAGGTGATCGGCGTGGTCAAGGACGCGAAGTACACAGGCGTGCGCGACGAGATTCCCGAGCAAGTCTTCGTCCCGTTTCTCGAGAACGATTTCGCCGGCGGCTCAGTGGTGTATGTCCGGACCACGGCGGAACCAAGTGTGGCGTACGGCGCCATCCGGCAGGTCGTGCGCGCGATCGATGCGAACGTGCCGGTTTACAATCTGCGAACGCTCGAGCATCAGATCGATCAGTCGCTGTTGAACGACAGGTTGATTGCGACGTTGTCCACGGCGTTCGGCGTGCTGGCGACGCTGCTGGCGGTGATTGGTCTCTACGGCGTGATGGCGTACACCGTGGCGCGGCGCACTCGCGAAATCGGTGTCCGCATGGCGCTCGGCGCGGTGCCCGGCCACGTCGTCTGGCTGGTGATGCGCGAGGTGCTGGTGCTCGTCGGCAGCGGCATCGCGCTCGGTCTCGCCGCAGCGTTCGGCCTGAGCCGGTTGATCACGAGTCAGCTGTACGGCCTCACACCCAATGATCCGCTGACCATTGCCGGCGCAGCCGCCATCCTCGGCGTCGTCGCGCTGCTGGCGGGCTACATCCCGGCGCGACGCGCGACGCGCGTCGATCCGACCCTGGCGCTGCGATACGAATGACCGGCGGCAGGTCTAAAGACCTGCGCCACGAATGAGTGCGGGCAAAGACCTGCGCCACGAATGAGTGTGGGCGTAGCATGACTTCAGGCCCGTCAATGTCGTGGCCGTAGCGCAGGGACCTCAGGCCCGCCAAGCCGTGGGCGTAGCGCGGGACCTCAGGCCCGCCAAGCCGTGGGCGTAGCGCGGGACTTTAGTCCCGCCTGACGCCGCTGACGCGCGAGTGACCTCGCGCCCCGCCATCGAGCGCCCGCCCGAAGCCGGGGATCGACAGGGCTGTCGGTCGCAGTCGACACGGCCGATAAGGAATCAGGTCACTCCGTGTTCTCTTGCCTTTCGCGAAAATGTCGTCGCCGGAGCCGTCGCCGTTCCTGATGGTTTTTCATTTCATCACGCCGAGCCGGTCGCGGATCTGGCAGCTGGCGATCGCCGCCGGCAGCATGACGTGCGCGCTCGTGTTGACTCATACATTCTGGCGGTTCCTTCAGCAGACGCCGTTTCTCTTGTGCTTCGGTGCGGCGATGCTGAGCACCCGCCTGGGTGGACGAGCGAGCGGATTTTTGGCGGTCACCTTCGGCGTTCTCGGATGCCTGTGGGTGCCACTGCCGCTGCCGGCTGAAGGGCGCACGGGGCTCCTGTTCGGTTTCGTTGCCGTCTCTGGCGCCGGTAGTTGGCTTGTCGCGCGTCGATACGAGATCGAGGCGGACCTGCGCGCCAACCAACGGCGCCTGCATGCGGTCGTCTCGAGCCTTCCCGTCGTTGTGTGGGTGATCGACCGTGACGGACGTGTCACGCTCGCCGAGGGCAGCGGACTCGAAATGATGGATCTGAAACCGCGCGAGCTGGTTGGGCGCTCGGTGTTCGAGTTATATCGAGACGTCCCGGAGGTCATCGCGAACACCCAGCGCGCACTGGATGGCGGAACGTTCACGGCGGCGGTGACACTGGGCGAGCTCGTTGTGGAAACATGGTTTTCGCCACTTCGTGACCACCAAGGTATCGTGACGGGGGCCCTCGGCGTTTCTCTGGACGTCACCACCCGCCGTCGATTGGAACAGCAGTATCTCCAGGCGCAAAAAATGGAGGCCGTCGGGCAGCTGGCAGCTGGCGTCGCGCACGATTTCAACAATCTCCTGGTCGCGATCGGAGGCTACGCCGAGTTGGTCATGGGGACGCTGGACGCGACCGACACGCGATACGCGGACCTGCTGGAGGTCCGCAAAGCCTCTGAACGCGCCGCCGTCCTCACGCGGCAACTCCTTGCCTTCAGCAGACGGCAGCCGGTGCATCTCAAGGTGCTCGATTTGAACCTCCTGGTCGGGAATGTCCAGAAGTTGTTACGACGGACGCTTCGTGAAGACATCGACCTCGTGCTCAGTTTGGATGCGGTCGTCGAGCCGATACGAGCAGACCCGACGGACCTCGAGCACGTGCTGCTGAATCTCGCCGTGAATGCTCGGGATGCGATGCCTGGCGGCGGTCAGCTTCGTTTTGCGACCGGGAACGTCGATGTCGATGAAGCCCTCACGGCCCGGTTGCCGTCCATGCCCACAGGGCGCTACGTCCGGCTGACCGTGACTGACACAGGAACGGGCATGACGCCCGAGGTGCAGGCGCGAATCTTCGAACCGTTTTTCACGACGAAGGATCACAGCCAGGGAACGGGCCTCGGCCTGGCGACCGCCTACGGGATCGTCAAGCAAAGCGGCGGATTCATCTGGGTGACCAGTCGACCCGGACACGGCACCAGCTTCGAGATCTATTTCCCGGCCGTGCACGAAGCCATCGAACGACCGGATGACACTGAAGATGTCGGGCCAATGAGCGGAGGGTCCGAGACGATCGTGTTGGCGGAGGACGATGGAGCCGTTCGCCGGCTGGCGAGCGAAGTGTTGAAGCGATGGGGTTATACAGTGCTGGATGCACGCGACGGAGATGAAGCGTTGGCTGTCGCGCGATCACATGGCGGCATCATTCACCTGCTCATCACGGATGCGGTGATGCCCGGGCTCGGTGGTCGGGCGCTGGCGGGGAAGCTCACGGAAGATCATCCCTTCGTGCGCGTGCTGTACACCAGCGGTTACGCGATGGATGTCATGCTTCGCGCCGGCATCGAAGAACGTGTGCCGTTCCTCCCAAAGCCCTTTCTGCCGCTGGACCTCGTCCGCATGGTTCGTGAAGTTCTGGACGCGCCAACTCGGGTCAACTGACGCTGGCAGGTTCAGTCAGGTACTGACGCAGGGTCAAGTTGAAGCGTCCGGTGAGACCGAGCTCCGCTGGCGCCGTGCCTGGAAGGATGCGTGTCACGCCGTGATAGCGCAAGCGGGCCGGGCCGCCGAACACGAACGCATCGCCCGATTCGAGCAGGTACGGCGTCACGGCCTCGCGCCGCTTCAGCCCACCGAACAAAAAGCGCGCCGTATCGCCGAGCGAGATGGACACGACCGGGATGCCCGCCGCAAGCGATGCGGCGCCTTCGTCCTTGTCCTGGTGCAGTCCCATCCGGCCGTCGGCATCGTAGTAATTGAGGATGCAAAGATCGGCGTCGAGCGCCATGCCGGCCGACGAGGCGATCTCGCGCGCCAGCCGCCGAAATTCATCAGGCAGCGGCGGGGCCGGGAGTCCGTCGAAATCCGACCGGACCGGCTCGTACGAATAGGTCTGCCCGTTCCAATGGCGCCCGAGACAGAGCATTCGCACGTGCATCTGTCCGCCGCCGCGCACGGTCGGCACATACGCCGGCACTTCACCGTCCACCAATGACCGACACTGCGCGACCAGGTCGCGCTGTTGATCCAGCGTGAGGCAGCGGCTGAAATGAAACGCCCCCGGCGCGATTTCCACAGTCGTACGTTACCATTGGCGCGCCATGCTGCGGATGAGGATCAGGCTGTTCTGCGTGGTGCTGATCGTGTGCGCATTCGCCGCGCCCGCCTTCGCGCATCCAGTGCCGTTCAGTTATCTCGATCTGCGTCTCGGGTCCGGCGAGATCGACGGTACGCTCGTCGCCCACATCTTCGATGCCGCGCACGAGCTGAACATCGATCCGCCCGAGCGGCTGCTCGACCCGTCAACGGCGGTGGCGCAGGCGGCAGCCCTCGAACGGTTACTCGCGCCGCGACTCCAGGTGTCGGCTGACGGCCGATCGCTGTCGCCGGAATGGTCCGGCATCGAGGTCATCCCCGATCGTCAGTCGATTCGCCTGCGCCTGAAGTATCGTCTCGACCGATCGCCCGGCACCGTGACCGTGACGGCGGCGCTGTTTCCGTACGATCCCAGTCATCAGACGTTCCTCAACATCTATGAGCGCGACACGCTGGCGTCGCAATCGATTCTCGACGGGGGACGCCCGCGGTTCGAGTACTTCGCCGGCACGCGCCAGGGCACATGGGCCGTCATTCAGAAGTTCGTGCCGGCGGGCATTCACCACATTCTGATCGGTCCCGATCACCTGCTGTTTCTCGTCGGCCTCCTGCTGCTCGGCGGCACCATCCGGCAGCTCGCCGTCGTCGTGACCTCGTTCACTGTCGCCCACAGCATCACGCTGTCGCTTGCCGCGCTGAATCTCGTCAGCCCGCCTGCGCGCGTCATCGAACCGGCGATCGCGCTCAGCATCGTCTATGTCGGCGCGGACAATCTGCTCGTGCGCAATGGCCGCGACGTGCGCGCCTGGATTGCCTTCGCGTTCGGCTTCATCCATGGCTTCGGGTTCGCCAACGTGCTGCGCGAAATGGATCTGCCGACCCGCGCGCTTGGCTGGTCGTTGTTCTCGTTCAACGTGGGCGTCGAGATCGGGCAGCTTCTGGTCGTCGCGCTCGTGGCGACGGCGTTCGCGGCCGTGCGATCGCGCAGCGCGGTGGCCGGACAGCGCCTCGCCTTCGCCGGCTCGCTCGTCGTCATCGCCGCCGGGGCGTTCTGGTTCGTTCAGCGGGTGTTCACCTGAAATTTCAGATTTCAGATTTCAGATTTCAGATTGCAGAGTGCAGAGTGCAGATTGGAGTGGCAGCGATGACACGTGGAATCGCCTTGGGCGTCTTGATGGGGTTTGGCGCGTTGCCGATGGCAGTCAGCGCCCTTCAGGCGCCCTCGCCTGGAGCGTTGTCGCAGGCGGCGCTGGACGCGACGAAGATCGAAAAAGTCAAGGACAACCTGTACATCATCACCGGATCGAACCCGACGAACCGCGACGCGTTCAGCGGCGGCAACACGGCGGTGTTCATCACCGACGCCGGCGTCACGATTGTCGACACGAAGCTGGCCGGCTGGGGACAGGTGATTCTCGACAAGATCCACACGGTGACGAACAAGCCGGTGACGCGCATCATCAACACGCACACGCACGGCGATCACACCGGGAGCAACAGCTTCTTCGGCACGACCGTCGATGTCGTCACCCAGGAGAACACCGCCGCGAACATGGCGAAGATGGACGCGTTCAAGGGCGACAACGCCAAGTTCGTGCCGAAGACGGTCTTCAAGGACACGATGACGCTCGGCAGCGGCAAGGATCGGATCGACCTGCATTATTTCGGCCGCGGCCACACGAACGGCGACACGTGGGTGGTATTCCCCGCGTTGCGTGTCATGCACACGGGCGACATGTTCGCCTGGAAGGACGCCCCGACGCTGGACGCCGCCAACGGCGGCAGCGGCGTCGAATACGCGGCGACGATCGGCAAGGCGCTTGCGACCGTCACCAATGTCGATACGCTGATTGTCGGCCACAGCCCGCTCAGGACGGTGCCCGAGCTGCGCGAATATCAACAGTTCATGACCGACTTCGTCGCCGCGGTTCGCGCGGCTAAGACCGCAGGCAAGAGCGTCGACGAGGCGACCGCATCGATCAACCTGAACGAGAAGTACAAGGGGTACGAGAACCAGCGTTACAAGGCGGCAATACAGGTCATCTACAACGAGCTTCGCTGAGCATTTCAGCTTTCAGATGGAGGAGCGATGAAACGTGGAATCGTGTTGGGTGCGCTGATCGCGATCGGCGCACTTTCCCTCGGCGCGAGGGCGTATCAACAGCCGTCAGGTCCGAAAGTGATCGAGGTCGACAAGGTCAAGGACAACCTGTACGTGCTGAAGGGCGGCGGCGGCAACACGGCCGTGTTCGTCGGCGCCAACGGCGTCACCGTGGTGGACGCGAAGAACCCGGGATGGGGCCAGCCGATCCTCGACAAGATCAAAGAGCTGACGCCGAAGCCGGTGACGATGCTGATCAACACCCACACACATGGCGACCACGTGAGCGGCAACGTGGAGTTCCCGGCGACGATCGACATCATCGTCCAGGAGAACACGAAAACGAACATGGAGAAGATGGACATCTTCAAGCAGAACAGCGGCAAGGGTCTGCCGAAGCGGACGTTCAAGGACAAGATGACGGTCGGCAAAGGCGCCGAGCAGATCGACCTCTACTACTTCGGACCAGGGCACACGAACGGCGACGCGTGGGTCGTGTTCCCGGCGCTGCGCGCGATGCATGCCGGCGACATGTTCGCCAGCAAAGGCATTCCCACGGTCGATGGCGACAACGGCGGCAGCATGCTGCACTACGCGGAGACGCTCACGAAGGCCATCAACGGCATCAAGAACGTGGACACCATCATCAACGGCCACTCGAACGCGACGACAACGTGGGCCGATCTAGGCAGTACGCCGACTTCAACAAGGAGTTCATCGCCTGGGCGCAGGCGGAGCTGAAGGACGGCAAGACGCCTGAGCAGGCCGCGGCGGATTGGAAGCTGCCGGCAAAATATCAGGGGTACTCGCCGACCGTCGGCGCGATTTTCGGCGGCTTGACGGGGCGCATCCAGCGGCTCGCGGACGAGATGAAGAAGTAGTTCGAGCAGGGCGGACCCCGGTGGTCCGCCCTGCGCCGGCTTACTTCTCCTGCGGCGCGCCCTTCTCGGACAGGAGCCGCGCGAGCACGACGTTCACCAGACCCGAGGAGCCGTCGCCGCTGACGGCGATATCAGGCACGACCTTGACTTGATGCTCGCCCAGGATCGTGGCGATCTGCATCGCCGTATACCCCCCGGCGCCAACCGCTTCGATCCCCGCCGTGTACGCCGCCGCCTTCGCGGCACCAATCGCACGCACCACCGCGGCCTCTGCCTCACCCGACAACCGGATGGATGCGGCCTGGCCCGCGGCCCTCAGCTCGAGCGCGTTGCCTTCGCCCCGCGCCGATTCGGCAGCCGCCAGCGCGTTCTGCTGCGCGACCTTCACCATTTGCTCCGAACGCACGACGTCGTTCTGGAAGTTCGCCACCGAGGTCTCGCGCTCGAGCGCCTGACGCTTGATCTGCGCTTCGCGCTGCACCTCGTAGGTCCGCTCCAGTTCCTCGGCGATCTTGCGGTCGGTCTGCGTCTTCATCAGCTCGGCAGGCGGCGCGATGTCGCCGATCAGCGTGTCAATGCACTCGACGTCGTAGGCCTCGATGGCTTTCTTGATGTTCTCGAACGCATGCCGCTGCCGAGCGGAGCGCGCCGAGAGGAACTCCAGCACCGAGACCTCCTGCGCGGAGTTGCGGAAGTAGTTCCCCACCGTCGGTTGCAGCACGTGGTCCACGAGATTCTGCATCGATCCGACGCGCGAGATCACGCGGGGCGCGTTCCGCATGCCGATGTGAATGATCTGCGACACGTCGAGGCTGAACGAAAAGCCATCGCGCGAACGCACGAGGATCGACGACAGCCGTTCGTCGTAGTGATGCGCCTCGGTCCGCTGCGCCCAGTTCAACACAATGTTCGTCGTGGGCACGAGCTCCACCTTCATCACTTTCGTGTTGAGCGGGTGCTTGCCAGGCAGCAGCGGGTCGACCCACACGCCCTTGCGTCCACGCTCGACGAGATCGCCGTGCGTGAAGGCCTCGCCCGACACGTCGAGGTGCTCGCGTCCGACATAGCTGACGACCACGCCGACGTAGCCGATCGGCACCTCGACGAGCGGCACCTGTTCCACCTGCGCAAACCACGGGCTCAGGTTCCACGACCCGGACAAGAGCACCTGCTCCTGCAGGCCACGGCAGCCGCCGGCGTCGATGAACGCCTGGCCGCGCTGGAAGCTGTCGTGCTCGGCGACCACGGGGCCCGCAAGATCACCCGCGGCGATCGGACGTCCGTCCAGCACCGTCACGATGCCCACGCGCTCAGGCTGGACCTGATACACGTGCAGCTCCGCCGGCGTCAGCCCATATTTCGACGCGCTCGCGGTCGTGACAACCTCGAACAGCGCCGGGTTGATGCGATACGTGCCAGCGGTGACGAAGGCGAGCTGACGGCCGCGCTCGCCGCCGTTGCGCAGGAACGCCTCCGCGTCCTGGAAGTTGTCGCACGCGACCGCTTTCGCCAGCACCCGCTCGTAGGGAATCGCCGCGCCGTCGGCTGCGACCACCAGCGCGATCTCACCGGGGCGCACGACGATGGTCGGCACTTTGACGATGCGATAGCGCCAGCGCCAGAGGCCGAAGTGCCATCCCGGCGACAACAGGCGCGCCTGATAGCCAGCTTCCCCCTCCAACGCGATGAACCGGCCGGCCGCCAGCGGTGGGCCGAACCGTTTCACGACCAGTCCCGACTGATTCGCGGCGATGACCCAGGTCCCCGAGGCAACCAGTACAACGGCGACGACACTTGCGAGCGCGGCGGCCGAGATCCAGATGTGAGCGAGAACGACAGCAAGCATGGTGACCTTTCTGTGGGCTGACACGCTTCCATCAGCCGCTATGGTCCAGCTGCATCAGCCGCGCCGGCGGATCCTGCGTGTTTTGATTGGCGTTCGGCATCCAGATCATTAATCTATTCATGTTAATGTCGTGTTGTAATAGCGATCATGAATTACATCGGGTGGACGGGGCGCCCGCCGGATCGCCAGATCGCCGCGGCGCTCGCAGCACGCGGGATCGCGATCGATCGCGCCGACAGGGATGCGCTGCCGCTGGTCGTCGCGACGGCGTCCGCGGACCGGGTGCCGGCGGCGCACGCCGAGCGCCGGCGGTGGCTCTGGGTCTGCGCCGTGGCCGTCGCCGCCGGACGGGTGACCGACGCGGTGCTCCGTGGCGCGTACGACGTGATCTCGCTCCGCGCGCCGGACGCGGCCGCGACAATCGTCGCGCGCGTCGAGGAGATGCTGACCCCGGAGCCGGCGCCGCCGCAGACCGACCTGCTGGTCACCACGAGTGCAGCAGGCCGTGCCGTCGCGCGCCAGGCAGCCCGCGTGGCGCAGACCTCGATGCCAGTGCTGCTCACCGGCGAGACCGGGACCGGTAAGGAAGTCACGGCGCGCCTGATTCACGCCTGGTCCGCGCGAAAGGCCCGGCAGTTCGTGCCGATCAACTGCGCGGCCATCCCCAACGAATTGATGGAGGCGGAGCTGTTCGGCTACGCGCGCGGCGCATTCTCGGGTGCCGTGCAGGCGTACGACGGCCAGCTGATGGCCGCCGCCGGCGGCACGGTGCTCCTCGACGAGATCGACGACACCCCGCCCGAAACACAGGTCAAGCTTCTACGCGTGCTCGAGGACCGCGTGGTCAGCCGTCTCGGCGAGAACGTGTGGCGGGAAGTGGACTTCCGGATTCTCGCGGCCACCAACCGCGACCTGCAGCCGCTCGTCGCCGCCGGCCGCTTCGGCGCGGATCTCTACGAGCGGCTGGCGATCGCCCGCATCCACTTGCCGCCGCTGCGCGAGCGGATTGAAGATCTCGAGGCGCTGTCGCGGCACTTCCTCGAGCGCTTCGCGCGCGAGCAGGCCCGGCCGCTCGTCGGCGCGATTCGGGCCGAGGCGATGCGCGCGCTCGCCGCATATCCCTGGCCGGGAAATATCCGCGAGCTCCGCAACGTGCTGTACGAGGCGCTGGTCTACAAGCGGGCGGGCACGGAAATTCTTCTGTCGGATCTACCGGCGCGGATCCTGAAGAGGTCTGCGACTCGCCACGACGGATTGGTCGATCCCGCACTCGTCCGTCAGAAATTGCGCGCGGGCGCGATGAATCTCCGCGCCGAAATTGAAGCGCTCGAGCGCGCCGCGCTCGACGCCGCGCTCGCCGAGTCGGGCGGCAACGCCACGCACGCCGCGCGGCTCCTGGGGAGCGTCGGCCGCGGCGCCGCCGCCGATCCAGGCGGCACCGTGCGGGCGATGAAGCGACGGCTCGGGTATCGCGGCTGAATCGCCGCCGCCCACCCTCGCGTTTCCTCCAGTAGAATCCCGCCTGTGCCCATATCCTCCGACGACGACCTGACGCGAGCGCCAGGGATGACCCAGACGGTTGCGCCCGACTCCGCGTCCGCCGGACGTCCCCCATCGTCGCGCTCAGATCGGTTCGCGCCCGGATCGATCATCGCGGGCCGCTATCGACTCGTCGCGCTGCTCGGCCGCGGCGGCATGGGAGAAGTGTACCGCGCCGACGACCTGACGCTCGATCATCCGGTCGCGCTGAAGTTTCTGCCCGAAGGTGTCGCCTCGGACGCCAACCGCCTCGCGCAGTTCCACCAGGAGCTGCGGATCGCGCGCCAGGTGTCGCACAAGAACGTCTGCCGTCTGTACGATCTCGGCGACGCCGACGGCCGGCGTTTCCTCACGATGGAGTACGTGGACGGCGAAGATCTCGCGTCGCTGCTCCGCCGGATCGGCCGCATCCCGCAGGACAAGGCGATCGAGATCGCGCGACAGTTGTCCGCGGGCCTCTCAGCCGCGCACGAGCGCGGCGTGCTGCATCGCGATCTGAAGCCGGCCAACGTGATGATCGACGGCGACGGCAACGTGCGCCTCACCGATTTCGGCCTCGCGATCGCGGCGGGCGATGCCGCGGCGGTCCGAGCGGGCACGCCGCAGTACATGGCGCCGGAGCAGTTGTCCGGACATCCGGCTTCGGTCCGGAGCGATCTCTACGCGCTCGGGCTCATCCTCTTCGAGCTTTTCACCGGGCGGCGCGCCATCGACGCGAAAACCCTGCCCGACCTGATGCAGTGGCACGAGAGCGGGACGCTGACGACGCCCTCTTCGGTCGTGCGCGATCTCGACCCGGCGATCGAGCGCCTCATTCTCCGGTGTCTGGAAAAGGATCCGCAACGACGGCCCGGATCGGCCTTGGCCGTGGCCGCGGCGCTGCCGGGCGGCGATGCGCTCGCCGCCGCGCTCGCCGCCGGCGAAACGCCCTCGCCCGACATGCTCGTGGCGGCCGCCGAGCGCGAAGCGACACCCGTGCCGACGGCGCTCGCGATTGCCGCGGCGGTCGTGCTGGGGCTCGCCGTCTTCGTGGCGATCGCTCCCTCCGCGGGCCTGGCCGCCTTTGATCCACTCGAGAAGCCGCCCGCAGTCCTCGCCGATCGCGCCGAGCAGATCTTCGCGTCGCTCGGCTACGCCGGACAAGACGTCGATCACGCCTCGGGCTTCGCGTTCCCCGGCGACTACCCGCGCTGGATTGAGCAAACGAAACAGACCGCAGACCGATGGGAGGAGGTCCGGCTCGCTCGCCCACCGGCGGTCGTCTTCTGGTATCGCACCAGCCCGCGCGACCTGGTCGCGGACCGCGCAGCGGGCGGCGTCCAGGCCGACGACCCGCCGGAGGCCATCTCCGGCATGCGCAGCGTGATCCTCGACACGCGCGGACGGTTGAACGAATTCCACGCGGTTCCACCACAGGTGGATACCGTGGTCCCTGCGCCGGCGGCGACGGTATGGAAACCGCTGTTCGATGCGGCCGCGCTCGACATTCGCATGTTCACGTCCGTTCCACCTGAATGGACGCCGCGCAGCTTCGCGGACGAACGCGCCGCCTGGGAAGGGCCCTACGCGGAACGGTCCGGCATCCGCATTCGAGTCGAAGCCGCGGCGTATCGCGGACGGCCCGTCTCGTTCCTGATCGTCGGGCCATGGACGCGGCCGTCCCGCATGACGCCGGTGCCGAAGACGCGCCAGCAAAATTTCCTGATGGCGCTGGGCCTCGCCGTGTACTTCACCGTGCTCGTCGCCGCCGCGCTGATCGCGCGGCGCAACGTGCGCGTGAACCGCGCCGATCGCCGCACGGCGCAGCGCCTCGCGGCGTGCCTCGTCGTCGAAATCGCCATCCGGTGGGCGGTCCTCAACCACCACACGTCGAGCGCGAACGTCGAGGCCGCGCAATTCTTTTCGGCGCTCGGATACGGGTTGTATCTCGCTGCCACGTTATGGGTCCTGTATCTGGCCATCGAACCGTACGCGCGGCGGCTCTGGCCCGACGGGCTGTTCGGATGGACGCGGCTCTTCGCCGGACACGTGCGCGATCCGCGCGTGGGGCGCGACATCCTGATCGGGTGCCTGTTCGCCGTCGTCATGTCGCTGCTCGAGGCCGGCCGCATCGTGCTGCTGCCGCTCGCCGGACAGCCGATGCCGCAGCCGATTCTCGGTTCGAGCGCGGTGCTGCTGCAGGGCGCGCAGTACATCGTCGGCATGATGTCGAGCTGGACGTACGGCCCACTTCAAACCTCGTTGCTCTGCGCCGTGCTGTTTGTCGCCTGCCGCTTCCTGCTCCGGCGCGATTGGGCGGCGTTTATCGCCTGCGTCGTTATCCTCCTGGCGATTGGCGACAACGGGCAGGGCATAATCGGGGGCATCGGGCTGAACACCCTCTTCTACGCCCTGTTGTACGTCACGATTCTGATCGCGCTCGTGAAGTTCGGTCTGCTCGCCACAACGACGGGGCTGATCGTTGACGCCGCGTTGACGAGCGTCCCGTTTCCGGCGCATCTCTCCAGTTGGGCCGGCGCGCCGGCGATGTGGACGATCGTGTTGGCCGTCGCCCTGATGGCGTTCGGCTTCTACTCGGCACGCGCGGGGCAGCCGCTGTTTGGCGATTGGGGCGGGGAGAACTGAGAGTCGCGGGCCCCAAAGGACCCACCCTACGCCGTCGCCTTGCGCTTTCTCGTCGTGCGCGCGGTTGGCGTCGCCTTCCACGGATCATCGGGCCACGGGTGCTTTGGATATCGTCCCCGCAGTTCCTTTCTCACCTCCGGATACGTGCGATCCCAGAAGCTGCGCAGATCGCGCGTCATCTGCACCGGCCGCCCGTTCGGCGCCAGCAGCGCGAGCCGCACCGGTTCCTGGCGCGCGCCGATTCTCGGCGTCTCCGCCAGGCCGAACAGCTCCTGGAGCTTGACGGCGGCCGAGACGCTGCCGTCCTCGCCGTAGTCGAGGGTCACGGTCCGCCCGCTTGGAACGGCGATCGTCTGCGGCGCTTCGCGATCGAGCGCGCGCAGGACGTCCGGCGGAACGCCGCGCGCGAGCTGGATGTCGCTGAGCGTTCGCGCGCCGATTGCGGCACGCCGCACGATCTCCGCCACGTCGACGTCGCGGCCGGCAAACCGCAAACGGCGCAGCCAGGCGGAGTCCGCCTCGCTTGGGCCACGCGCAAGCCAGGCGTCAGCGAGAAGCGCAGCGGCCTGCTCGGGGTCAGTGGTCACCGGCCGTTCCGCGAGCACGAGCGCATCGTAACGATCGATCTCGCTCGCCCTGACCGTCCCCGAGGCGCGATCGAACCGGTGCACGACCTCGGTGGTCGTCGGCGCCAGCCACTCACGCTCGACCACGCTGGCGAGGCGGACCCGCGCGTCGTTCGGCTCGACGACCGCCGCCGCGCGCGGCCGTCCGCGCCCGGCGTGCCCCTCTGTTCTCGGGATTCGCTCGCGGGAAGCCTGCACATCGATCGCGACGAGAAATTCGCCGTCGACGACGCCGCTCTCCGGGACGAGCGTGGCGCCGGCGCCGGACGAGAGGCGGACACGCCGCGATCCGGCATCGCGCCGCTGCGCCACGCGATCGGGGTAGCCGGCGAGAACGGCTCGACGAAACGCCGCATCGGACAACGCGACGCCCGTACCTGCCGTCCTTCCGGGTCCAGAAGGACCCGGCCTACCTGCGGCCATCGCTTCGATCTCGCGCGCAGCGCGCTGCACGTGTGCGGGCATCGTCTGCCAGTCGTCGATCGCCGACAGGAGGTCCGATGTCGTCGCCGCCGTGCGCGGAGCGAGGAAGTGCCGTTCCGAAATGAGCGCGCAGGCCTGCGCCATCTCGCGGGCGCCATTCGCCGCGATCAGCATTCGCGCGAGGCGAGGATGCACGGGCAGGCGGATCGCCTGCTCGCCCATCTTCGTGAGCGAGCCATGGGCGACGAGTTGCAGCCGTTCCAGCAGCCTCAGCGCCGCGTCGAGCGCGTCGTGGTGAGGAGGGTCGTACCACTCGAAACGCCGCGGATCGCCGCCCCATGCGATCACGTCGAGCGCGGCGCCGCACAGGTCGACGCGGTGAATCTCCGGCTCTCGATGCGGCCGCAGTCGATCGCGCGCGTCCCAGAGTCTGCGCACCGTGCCGGGCGCCAGACGACCCGCCCGCCCGGCTCGTTGATCCGCCGCGTCCTGCGTGATGCGCTCTACTTCGAGACTGTCCACGCCGCGATCGGCGTCGTAGCGCGCCACTTTGTGCAGGCCGCCGTCCACCACGGCGGTCACGCCGGGCACGGTCACCGACGTTTCCGCGATATTCGTCGCCACGATTACGCGTCGTCTCGAGGCTGGGCGAAGCGCCGCGTCCTGTTCGCGCGCATCGAGTGTTCCGTGCAGCGCGACGATCGCGACGTCGCGGCCGCGCACGCGCGGCTCGATCTCGGCCATCGCCCGGCGGATCTCGATCGCGCCCGGTAGAAAGCAAAGGATGTCGGCGGCCGTGCTCGCGTTCATCAGATCGCCGACAGCATCCGCGACCGTTTGTCCAGGTTCGTAGCTGATATCGATCGGAAACGTGCGGCCCGGGACGTCGACGACCGGGCAGTCGTCGAGAAACGCGGCGGCGGCAGCCGATTCGATCGTCGCCGACATGATCACGATGCGAAGGTCGTCACGTGCGCGCCAGGCTTGGCGGGCAAGCGCCAGCGCGAGATCCGCGTGGACACTCCGCTCGTGGAATTCGTCGAGGACGATGGTGCGGAAATCGGACAACAGCGGATCGTGCTGGAGCCTGGCGGTGAGGATGCCTTCCGTGGCAACGAGCAGTTGCGTCGAGGACCCGAAGCGTCGCTCGGCGCGGATCTGCCAGCCGATCTCGCCGCCGATGGTCCAGCCGCGCTCTTCGGCGATCCGGGCGGCGATAGTCCGCGCGGCAACCCGCCGCGGTTGCAGCAGCAGCACGGGGCCGTCCTCCAGCAACGCCGGCGGCACCCGCGTCGTCTTGCCGGCGCCCGGGGCTGCCGTCACGATCGCCGCGCGCGACGTACGAACGGCGGCGACGATGGCGTCGATGAAGGGGTCGATTGGAAGGGGTTGCATCTTCATCACGGAGACACGAAGAACACGGAGATCACGGAGAGTTCGAACGTCCTTCGTGAACTTGGTGTTCTCCGTGACTCCGTGATGAAGTCTGATACTGCTTGGATCCAGCGGTTGGATCTTGCGGCCCAGAGGTTCGTCTGGTTACGCCTGCGCGCCGACGCCGATCGGGCACGTCACGCCGGTGCCATCCACTCCGCAGTAGCCGTTCGGGTTCTTCGCCAGGTACTGCTGGTGATAATCCTCGGCGTAGTAGAACTCCGGTGCGGGGAGAATTTCCGTCGTGATCGCACCGTAGCCGGCGGCGGTCAGCTTCGCTTGAAACAGGCGTCGCGTGCGCTCCGCCGCCTCGTGCTGCGCAGCGTTGAACGTGTAAATCCCGGAACGATACTGCGTGCCGGCGTCGTTGCCCTGCCGCATACCCTGCGTTGGATCGTGATTTTCCCAGAAGGTTCTCAACAGCTCGTCGTAGCCGATGATGTGCGGATCGAACACCACGAGGACGACTTCGGCGTGTCCGGTCATGCCGGTGCACACTTCGCGATAGGTAGGGTTCGGCGTCTGACCCGCCGCATAGCCGACAGCCGTCGTGTACACGCCCTTCAGCTGCCAGAATTTTCGCTCCACACCCCAGAAGCATCCCATGGCGAACATCGCGCGCTCGAGGCCATCCGGAAACGGCGCCTCGAGACGATGGCCGTTCACGAAATGCTTATCGGGCACAGGCATGCGTTCGGCTCTGCCCGGAAGCGCTTCGGCTTTCGACGGTATCGTCTTCGCTTTGGAGAACATGACTCCATTGTACCGGAGCGTCAGGCGGCGGCACACCCGCCGCCCGACCTCAGCCTGACTGTTACGCGCGCGCCGCCGGGGCGAAGATCGCGAACATCGCGCCCTGCGGATCGCTGATCACGGAAAACCGACCGGTGTTGGGGATGTCCATCGGTGCGACCGCGATGTTGGCGCCGAGCTGCTTCGCCTTCGCCGAGCTCGCGTCGCAGTCGGTGACCTGAAAGTACGGCATCCAGTAGGGCGGCACCTGAGCGGGCACCTGCGGCGGCATCTGCATCATGCCGACGCCTGGCTGGCCGTTGTTGTGGAATTCCGTGTATTCCATCGATGTGCCCATGCCTCCGACCTTCGCTGTCCATCCGAACAGCTGGGTGTAGAACTTCTCGGCGGTCTTCGTATCGCGCGTAGCGAGCTCGGTCCAGCAGAGGGCACCCGGCTCGTTGAGAACGCGCGCGCCAACATGCTTGGTGGCCTGCCACACCATGAAGATCGCGCCGGTCGGATCCTGCAGCACCGCCATGCGTCCGGCATCCATGACGTCGAACGCCGGCGCGAGCACCTTCCCGCCGAGCGACTCGGCCCGCTTCGCCGCTTCGTCCGCATTTTTCACCGCCACGTACGATCCCCAGTGCGGCGGCATGCCCTGCTGCCGCTGCTCCGGTCGCATCGTGTACGCCGCGCCGACCGCGCGGTCTCTGACCTCAAACATCGAATAGGTCTCGCCCGGACCCATCGGCTGATCGTTCACTTTCCACCCGAACAGGTCTCGATAGAACGCCGTCGCCCCTTTCTGATCGGTGGTCGAGAGCTCGGGCCAGCAGAACGTTCCCGGTGCGTGCGTGTCGATGTCAGCCATCGTCATTCTCCTTGAAACGCCGTGATGAGTGAGGCGCCAAACCCTGGATCATAGCGCCGACACGGTGTTCGGATGTGGGACGAGCGCTGGCCAGGAGTGAGGAGATGAAATAGTCCTTGCGCTACAACGTAGTGTCAGTAGACTCACGCTTCATGGCGCCATGAGGATTATGTCGCGCAACATCGTGTTCGTCGGCGCAGTCGTCTGTTGGCTAGTTACCGCGGCTGGAGCTACGGCTGCCCAAGATTCACCGAGTCGCGCGGTCACGATTACGAATCCTTCTGGCGCTCCCGCACGCATTGACACTGCCACTCTTGTCGAGTCGGACGGGAATTGGACGCTCTCGATTCAAGTCACCAATGCCAGCGAGAGCTCAATCGTTCGCGTGGAGACGACGATAGCGATCTTTGACTCGGAGGGCCGTCGCCGAGGCGCGCAGGTGGATGCTTTTCCGGATGCGATCCTGCCGATTGAGCCAGGTCAGGCACGCCGTATGACAGTGCCCGTTACATCAGCCGTCGAGGAGACTGATACCGTCCGCGTCGGATTGAGCACAATCGGATCCGATGTCGACATTTGGACGAATGACGGACTCACGACTGATCCCACAAGCAAACCCGCAGAAGCGCCGACGCCGACGCCAAGATCCACAGCTGCGGCTTCATCGGTGATCGTTCTCAACGCTGAAGACTCGCCCGCAGAAGTGATGGACGCGATCCTGGTTCGATCTGCGACAGGCGCCCCCGCAGTCCTCCACATCACGACACACAATCGGCTCACAGGGCCTTTGTTTAAAGTGAGAGTTGCGGCATTGCTGTTCGATTCAAAGGGCGGCTTGCAGCTGCAGTCGTTCGGTGTCGACGCCAGACCGATCGCGCCTCTTGGTAACTGGATGTCCAATATCATCGTGAATCATGTGCGAGCCGACTCGCACTGGCGCGTGGTCATCGCGATTGAACAGGCGTATACGATCACAAATAAATGGACGAATGCTCATCTGAGGGAGCGGGCAACTGAACGCATCCGACAAGATGAGTGATCCCAACGGTACGACTATGTGGTCACATTGGATGTGATGACCGCGGGCGGTAAAGATCGCGTTAGCGCCGGACGTAGAGCTGCAGGCGCGGGAACGCAAACGTCCCGGCCGCATCGTCGATCACGTTGATCTGGCAGGTGTACAGGCCCGGCGGGAGCGACGCCGCCGGGACGTCGAACTGAAACACGGCCGACTTGCGATCAGCCGCCGAGAGCGATGTCGCCTCGACCACAGGCGTTTCGAACGCGCGGACGCGGCCGCGGAAAAAAGCGATGCTCGTCATCACCTTGATGGGCTCAGCCGGATTGGCGCCCGCCGCGTGCGCCGGATCGTACAGCTCGTAGTAGAAATACAGATGCTGCGCGCCTGAGACCACGTGCGTGACGTTCGGCACGAGCTCGCGGCCATCGCGCGCCAGCGGGTTGCGATCGTTCTTCTTGACGCCCGCCTGCAGCTGCGTGCCGACCACGATCGAGCTGAGCTTGACGCTCTCGCTTTTCACATCCGGTTTCAAGTCGGGTACGACCAGATCGGTCTCGTACGAGCCGAGCGTCCCGTTCTGATTTTCGCGAACGACGACTTTCACATGGTAGCGTCCGGCCGGCATCTCGAGGCCGGTCTGGTACTGGATCGTCTTGCGTTTGAGCTCGTCGGCCTGATCGGCGGCGAGCTTCACCGTGTCGCGAACACGTCCGATCGGCCGGTGGTGGTCGTCGCTGACGAGACCGAGCACGTCGATTGACGCGTGATTCTTGTCGGAGGTCCGCGTAATCGGCACCTGATAGCCGGGGACCACCACGGAGAGCGGCACGTAATACCGATTGTCCGCCAGCCGGAAATACGCCGCGGAAACGTACGCGCTCAGATCCGTCGCGGACAGATCGGACAACAACTGATCCTGCAGCTGCTGCTCGCGGTCGTCTTTCGTCGAGTGCGCGAAATCGCGCGGCGCGTAGTAGCCGGATCGGTACTCCAGCTTCACGTCCGTCCGCGCCACCCGCACGTTGATCCGCCGGAAGCGCCCATCCCGAGCCGGATTCGTGCTGCTGAAGCCGAGCACGTAGTAGGCGGAGGTGTCGGCGACGACGCGGTCGAAGACCTGACCGAACGAATTGGAATCGAAGAAGGCCTTCCCGCCGGTGTCCTCGGCCATCGTCGACAACGTGTCCTGCGACCCCGCGAGGCTGTCGACCTGCGAGCGGGTCGACGCGCCGGAGAACGCCGACGTGCCGCGAGTGCTCGCCTGCGTGGCATCGCCGCCGGGCACGAGCGCCACCAGCCCGCGCATGTCCGCGGCATAGATGGAGACGTTTGCGCGCGTGGCGCGATCCACGGTGCGGCGGAGCTCCACCTGATTGTCCTGGCCGCTCTGGCTCATGCCGCTGCTGAAATAGATGACCGACTTTTTCTGCTCGATCCCCGCAAGCGCATCGGACAAGGTTTGCAGCGCGTCGAGCCGGCGATCGGTGTTGAAGATATTGAATTCCGTGTCGTCTGGCGTGAACGCGGTGCCGTTGTCCGGTGTCCCTTCCGAATCGCCGGTCGTGCCCTCCTCGAAGCCCTGGGCATTGGCGCCGCCGTACGAATCGATCGCCGCGTCGAGCAGCGCGCGATCCGCCGTGAAGTCCTGCGCGACCTGCAGCGACGTCGAAAACGACGTGACGGCGATCACGTCCGACGGCGACAGCTTCTGATCGACGTAGTCGTGCGCCGCTTTCACCGCTCGCTGCAGCTCCTCGGGCTGCATGGAGCTGAGGTCGAAGAAGAGCACGATCAGACGACGGCCGTGCATATCGACGATCGGTGGAGCCGGCACGGCTGCGTTAGGCGTCGCTGCCGCCGGCTTCTTGGGCAAGACCACCCGCGGCTCATCGGCAGGCGCCGGCACGTCCGTGCGATCGAGCTCCTCGAAGTCGAAGCTGGTGATCGTCTGCGGCTTGCCGTCTTCGGTGATGGAGAAGTCGCGCTGCGTCAATCCGCGGACGACCGCCCCGCTCTTGTCGCGCACGACGACGTTCACGGTGACGAGCTCGGTGCCGGAGTGAAACACCGGCGCCTGGGACGCCGCGGGGGCCTGCGCGCGCGGCACGCTGACACACAGAATCGCCAGCAACGCCACGAGCGATCGCCGAACCCGAGAGCGTCTCGAGGATCTCCGCACCCAGCGAGCATCTGGACCACGGAGCACCGATCGGTTCCTGATCAGATTTGTGCTCCGTTTCCTCAGTGGTGGAGAGCGCTTGACGAGCTCGGTCGATTGCATGATCAGAATCGAAGCCGCGTCAGAATCTGCACGCGGCGCATCGGGCGCGCCGCGGTGACCTGGCCGAACGTCGGCGAATTGAAGACCGTATCGATCGACGCGTATTGGACGGTGTTCAGGATGTTGTTCGCCAATATTTGCACCGACAGATTGCGCGTCGGTCCCAGGCTGATATTTCGCGTCAACCCGGCGTTCAGCATGGACGTCCCCGGTCCGATGATCGTATTGCGCCCCGCCGACCCGAAAGTACCAGCCAGCGGAAGGGAGAATGCGGCGGTGTTGAAAAACTTGAGCACCGTGGGGTCGCTCAGGGTAATCGGCTGGCCGTTGTAATTCGCCCGCAGCGTCCCGTCAGTGCCGCGGCTGACGTCGCTGACGCTCGCCAGGATGGTCGCGGTGAACGGCGTCCCCGACGCGAGCTGCACGCCGCCGTTGATCTGCCAATCGCCGAGCAGCTCCGCCGCCATGCCGCTCGTGAACCAGCGCTTCTTCGCGCCGAACGGCAGCTCGTACGTGAAATTGCCCGTGAACTGATGGCGCTGATCGAAGCTCGAGAGCCCGCGCTCAGCGGCCAGATCCTGATCGTTCTGCGCCACGACACTGCCGGATCCGCCAATCGAGGAGGCATCGTCGGTCGATTTCGACAGCGTGTAAGACGCGCTTCCGCCGATCCCATTGGTCAGACGCCGCCTGAACCGCAGGGTGAGCGCGTTCATGATCGAGTCGGCTCCAGACGACTCCCAGATGTACGGCGGCAGGTTTGGATCCAGCAGACCCGTGGGCGTGCGGTTGGGCGCGCGTAGAAGGTCGAGGTCCGAGCCCTTCGTGCCCGTGTAGCCGGCGCCGACAGTGTAAATCCTCGCGATGTCGTGCTGCACGTCGAAATTCCAGATCTGGACGTAGCCGAGGCGGTAGTTCGGATCGACACCGTACGTATTCGTCGTCGCGCTCGACGGAGGTGTCGTGAGCACCGACTCGAGCGGCGCAGCGGTGACGCGGTTCGACAAGACCGTCGTCGTGACGTCAAACGGCGGCTGGTTCGCGAGCTGCTGCGCGATCGATTGATACACGCTCGCGCTGTAGTTGATGCCGTACCCGGTTCGCACCGTCGTCGTCGGCGTCGCCTTCCACGCCAGGCCGACGCGCGGCGCAAAGGCGCCGCGATCGGGCCGCACGATCGAATCGGGCAGCGCGCCCGAAAACGGACTGGTGCCTCCGGCGACAACCGGTACCGCCGCGGTGAACGTCGACGGCGCGTCGAGTGTCGCCAGGCGATTGTCCGCTTCGGAAACCGGCGAATAGTACTCCCAGCGAAGGCCGGCGTTGATCGTCAGCGATGCGCGCGCGCGCCAGTCGTCCTGGATGAACAGGTCGCCGGTGTGTTGACGGAATTGATCGGTTTGTCCGGATTGAAAAGTCGACTGCTGCGGCAGCCCCAGCAGGAAGTCGCCGAGAGGCTGGCCGGTATACAGCCCGGTGAACACGAACGAGCCTCGGGCGGTCGGATCCGACCGGCTGTTGGCGCGAATGTCGCGAAAGTCGCCCCCGAATCGGACCGTATGCGCGCCGTGTGACTTCACAATCGAATCGCCGATCGAAGCCGTTTGATCCGTGCGCATCGAAGGGCTGATGTCGCGGAGGCTTTGAAAGCCGCCGATCGTTAAGCTCGGCGCACCCCAGTCGAATGGATCGGTCGCGATGCCCTGGATTCCGGCGTCCCCCGCGATGTTCTGGTTGAACGCGAAGAGATTCTGCGTCTCCGCGCGGTTGCGATTGAAGTCGGCGTGGATCGAATGGAACAGACCCGCCTTCGTGAAGCTGTAGCCGACCGGAATGTCCCACGCGCTGATCGTGCTCTCGCCCCCGAGTGTGGCGAATGGGTTCTGGCTGGTCGTCGCCGAGTGGCGGTAGTGGATGCCGATGTTCAGGTTCGATACGCCGGCGCGCCCGCCACCGCCGCGGCCGCCGCCGCGCGCGCCGCCGAGGCCCCGCTGCCCGCGCTGCGGGACGGCGCCGAAGGTGTGCACGAGGCGCACATTCACGTCGTCGATATTGCTCGTCGTCGTCGAGATCGTGTGAAGGTTCTTGAGACCCGCCTGATTCGCCTGTGGAAACAGATTCAGCAGCGCCTTCGCCGCCGGATCGATTTGCGAGGAGGGAATGATCGGGCCGCCAAGCGCCGTCAGGTCGCCGTTCCGCTCGGCGTCGGTCGGCACAGTGGAATATGTGTCGTACGGGTTACGCGAGTGGTTGCCCGTGTAGTTCAGGAAGAAGAACGTGCGCGCGCTGTCGAACACTTTGGGAATCCCGATCGGTCCGCCCAACGTTGCACCGAAGCGCTGCTGGAAGTACTGCTGCTTGGCTGTCGGCTGACCGTTCAGCGAGACGGGTCCTGTGTCGAGCGCCGACGTGTCGAAGCTCTGATACGCCGACCCGCGGATCTGATTCGCGCCGCGGCCGCGGCCGCCGAACGGGCCGGGTCCGATGCCCGCGAGCCCGCGCCCGCCGCCAAATCCACCGGGACCACCAGGGGCGCCTGGACCGCCGGGACCGAATTCTCCGGCTTGTCCGCCGGGGACATCGGTGCCGGGCCCACCGAACCGCTCGCCGAATCCTCCGGGGCCGAAAAACTGATCGCCCGAGGCGACCGTGCCGATCGACGTCACCGACTCGCTGGAGGCGTCAGGAGAAAAACCGGGAGGCAGCAACGATTGCAAGGCTGTGTCGCCGCCGGTATCCTCGGAGCGCACGAGGGCGGAATCGTCGGCCATCAGCGCGAGGCTTTGAAACTGCTGCGGCGTTTGCCGTGCCCCGCCGCGTCCCTGCCCTCGTCCTCCTCCAGCGCGCACGGCCGTGCCGGGCGCCGCCGCCGCGCCGCCGGGCGAAGGCGCGGTGGGCGCGGCTGGCGACGCAGGCGACGTTGGCGTTGGCGCCGCCGCGGGCGCGCGCGACGCGAGCGTCATGGTGAGATCGATCCGCTGTTCACAGCTCGCCTGATCGATGGTCACCTCGCGCACGACCGGCGCAAACGCGGTCAGCGCCGCCTTCAATCGATATTGCCCGGGTCCGGGACTCTTCAGCGCATAGGCGCCGTCTACAGACGACGAGGTGAGATCGACCGGTTGATTGTCATCGGTCGTCAGCGACACGGCGACGCCCGGCAGCGGCACGCGGCCAGCGGTGATGGTGCCGGCCACCGCGCACCCTTGCGCCGCCTGCGCCTGCACGCCGGCGTGCAGCGACAGTGAAGCAGAGAGGACACCCCAGCCGGCAAAAATCGCGAAGCGCCGCAGATGAAATCGAAGCGCGCGTGGCACGTACTCTGGAGAATACCCGACGGTCCTCCGCGCGAGGTTTGACAAAATCGTGACACGACTTAGCACTCGTAGCGCAGGTCTTTAGACCTGCCGTTAGTCGTAGCGCGGGTCTTTAGACCCGCCGTTAGTTGTGGCGCAGGTCTTTAGACCTGCTTTGGTCGCGCGTTTTTTGAGCTATCGTCCCATGCAGACAACAGCCCCCGCAGGTCATACATATCCGAACCAGCGAGAGGATATTCTCCAAGCTGCCCGGCCAGACCGCCGCGCACCGGGTTCTCGAGCGTATACCGCACGACCGCCTCGGTCGATTCATCGTCCCGCAGAATGCGATCGAAATATCCGCGTTGCCAGAGATGCCGGCCATGCCGCTGGCGATACTCGAAACCAGTCACCTTCTTGAAATCGACGACAAACGCCCGAAGGTCGGAGGTCTCCGACGTCCCGTAGACCAACAGGTGCACGTGGTCCGGCATGAAACAGTACGCAACCAGCGCCATGTCGTGCGCTGCGGCGCGGCGACGTAGTTGCGTCAGGCAACCATCGGCCACGTCCTGATTCGCGAACGCGCGCTGACGATGTGAGGTGCAAAAGGTTAGGAAATACCGTTGGTACCCGACATAGGAGACGCCAGGCAACCGCGTCGGTCGGTTGGAGATCATGCTGGCATCGAAGCAAAGCGCGATCCGAAAGCAGGACTAAAGTCCTGCGCCACGACAGATCGTGTGCAACGGAAGTAGGACTAAAGTCCTGCGCCACGACAGATCGTGTGCAAGCCGAGACCAGTTGTAGCGCGGGTCTTCAGACCCGCCGTCGCTGTAGTGCGGCTCTTTTGACTCGCCGTCGCGACTTTACTTCGAGGGCTCGAAGCCGAGCGACGTGCCGTTCATGCAGTAGCGCTGACCCGTCGGGGGCGGGCCATCCGGAAAAACGTGGCCGAGATGGCCGCCACACTGTGCGCAATGAACTTCGACGCGCCGCATGCCGTAGCTGGTATCGGTGGTCGTCGCAATCGCGCCGTCAATCGGCTGAAAGAAACTCGGCCAGCCGGTGCCGCTCTCGAACTTCGTGTCCGACGTGAACAGCGGCGTGCCACAACCAGCGCAGCGAAAGATGCCGGACCGCTTTTCCTGATTGAGCGGGCTGCTCCCGGCTCGCTCCGTCCCGTGCTCGCGCAGTACGTGAAACTGCTCAGGCGTGAGCGAGCGCTTCCAATCGTCGGCGCTTTTCTCGATCATGCGTCGAGTGTACACCGCGATGACGAATCTGCCGTCGATCTGGCGTCGTGGCGTTAGCATAGGCCGCACCGAGGTATTGATGAGACATCCCATCGCTCGACGGCTGTCGATGCTCGCGCTTGCCGCCATCCTCACCGCCGCGAGACTGCTCGCGCAGAAACAGGCGGCGCCTCCCGATCTCGACGCGTGGGTCGCCCGCGCCATGCGGACGTTCGAGGTGCCAGGCATCGGACTCGCGATCGTGAAAGACGGAGCGATCGTTGCCGCCAGCGGCTACGGCGTGCGCAAGCTCGGCGAGCCGGCGCCCGTCGACGCGCGCACGCTGTTCGGCATCGCGTCCAACACGAAGATCTTCACCGCCACGGCGCTGGGTCTGCTCGTGGACGAAGGCAAGGTGGAGTGGGACGCGCCGGTGATCCGCTATCTCCCCGCGTTCGCGATGTGGGATCCGTACGTCACGCGCGAGCTGACGGTGCGCGATCTGCTCGTCCACCGCAGCGGTCTGGGGCTCGGCGCGGGCGACTTGCTCTGGTGGCCGCCGTCCACGTACGACCGCGAGGAGATCGCGCGCCGGCTGCGCTTCATTCCGCCGGCTACCAGCTTCCGATCCGCGTACGCGTATGACAACGTGCTGTATCTCATCGCCGGACGCGTCATCGAAGCGGTCAGCGGACAGCCCTGGGAGGACTTCGTGTCGAGCCGCATCCTGGCGAAGGTCGGCATGCGCGACACGAACGTGCGGCATTCAGCCGCGGCCGCCGGCGGCAACGTCGCGACGACGCATGCGCGCGTCGAGGGCATGGTGCGGCTGATTGCGCCGTTCGTGAGCGACAGCGTCAATCCGGCCGGCGGCATCAACTCGTCAGCCGGGGACATGGCGAAATGGCTGCTCGTGCAGATTTCCGGCGGCACACTCGCGGACGGATCGCGGCTGTTCTCGCCTGCGACCGCGCGTCAGCTGACACGACTCGTCACGCCAATCCCCTTCGGCGATCCGCCACAGGAGCTCGCGCCGCTGAAAGCGAACTTCAACGGGTACGCGCTTGGCCTCGGCGTCCGCGATTATCGCGGACATAAGATGCTGACGCACACGGGCGGCCTGCCCGGCTATGTGTCGCGCGTCGCGATGATGCCCGATATCAACCTTGGCGTCGTCGTGCTCACGAATCAGGAATCGACCAGCGCCTTCGACGCCATCGTGTGGCATATCATCGACCACTACCTCGGCGCGCCGGCATGCGATTGGATCGCCGGCTACAAGACGGTTGAGGATCGGTCGCGCGCACAGAATGAGGCCGCCGAGTCGCACGCGAAGGCGGCGCGTGACGCCGGGTCCAGGCCGTCGCTGCCGCTGGCGCAGTACGCCGGCACGTACCGCGATGCGTGGTACGGCGACATCGCGATTGCCCTGGAGAACGGCACGCTCGTCATGCGCTTCTCGCACACCCCGGCGCTCGCGGGTCCGCTCGAGCACTGGCAGCACGACACGTTCATCGCCCGCTGGCGCGACCGCGAGCTGCGCGCCGACGCCTACGTGACATTCGCGCTCAACCCGGACGGTACGGTCGATCAGGTGAAGATGCGGCCCGTGTCGCCCGACACCGATTTCAGCTACGACTTCCAGGATCTGCTGCTGAAGCCAGCCCATGCGCGCTGACCGGCTCACTCCGTCCGATCGAGCGCAGCGGGCAGGCGCCGACGCACGCGTCGGCCGCTCGTCCTTCATCGAGCGGCATCACGGCGTCGAGCTCGTCGGACACAGCGGCGATCAGAACGGCTTCATCTCGCATCTGTACATTCATCGTCCGTCGCGCTCCGGCTACATCGTGTCGTTCAACACGGACGTCACATCCGGGCGGGACGCGCACCGCACCACGCGCGCGGTCGACAACGACCTGCGCGACGCGATCATTCGAGAGATCTGGTCAGGGGGCACACGATGATGTTGGAAACGCTGCGTCAGATCTGTCGCGCGTTGCCTGGGGCGACAGAAGACATCAAGTGGGGCGCGGACCTGGCGTTCTGCGTGGGGCGCAAGATGTTCTGCGTCGTGAACACGGAGCCGCCGCACCAGATGTCGTTCAAGTGCACGCCTGAGGATTTCGGCGAGCTCGTCGAGCGGCCTGGGCTGATACCCGCGCCGTATCTGGCTCGCGCCGGATGGGTGCAGGAAGAACAGCTCGGCGAGACGCTCGATCGCCGCGAGCTCGAGCGTCTCATCCGGTCGTCGTACGATCTGGTGGTCGCAACGCTGCCTAGGCGTTTGAAACCCGGCGGCGCTAGCTCGCCAGCTGCAGCTCGGCCCGCTTCCCGACGATCTCGCACCGCCCGCGCAGCTGCGCGCCATCGTCGACGCTGACCGTCGGAGCCGACAGCTCGCCGTCAATCGCCGCCGTCTGCTCCACAACGATGTGGCCGTCTGCGCTGACGCGGCCGTTGATCGTGCCCGCCACGACGATCGTGTGGGCGATCACGTCCGCCGTGATCTGTGCGGCCTGGGTAACCGTCAAGCGATGGCCGCTGACGTCGATGCTGCCGTCAACGTGCCCCGCAATGGTCAGCGGTTCATGAGCGGTCACGTCGCCCTTGATACGAATCGAAGGTCCAATCTGCGCGCAGGTGTCCATCACGCCTCCCCTTGTGACCACGGCAGGAGGCAAACGTCGTTCCGAACGGCCGAGCACGATTCAGGAACAATCCTGCGACCCGTACGGCCGGCGAGCCTCCAAATCGGATACTGAATTACGGGGCTGTAATACCTGCGCCGTACGCAAATCTAACCGAGTCGAGCGAATGGTTGAGTTGTGCGGCGCGCCGTGCCCCGTTTTTTGCAGCGGCGAGCAGCGCTAAGGAGTTCCTGATGGCCGAGACACTATTGCGGTTCTCGCAACCGATTCCAGACGCCGACAGGCGATGGTATGAGGCGCGGGTGTGCGGCGGGCCGATGAGCGGCGGCACGTGGGAGGGATGGATCGAGTTCGTTCCGATCGGCGGCGGCGAGCCCGTGCGCTCGTCGCGGGAAACGACCCAGCCGAATCGACCCGATCTCGAATACTGGGCAACCGGACTGACGGAGATTTATCTCGAGGGGGCACTCAATCGGGCATTGCAGCCGTTGGCCATCAGCCCAACGAGTCCGCCGCCGCCTCCGATATTCGACGGTCCAGCGCCGCGTGTCGTGCACCGCGCGAGCGAAGAGCCGGTCGAAAGTGTCCTCGACCCTTTCTCTATCTATGAAAAAGGCGAGGCGGTGCTGCGGCAGCAGCTCGCGGCGCTCTCGGCCTGGCACATCGTCAATATCCTCGTGGCCTACGACCTGGCACAGGAGGATGCGGCGACGCTGAATCGGCTGCCAGCGTCAACGTTGATTGAGCTGGTGGTTGGTGGCGTGCAACGAGAAGGAGCGCGTGTGGCCGGCGGGAAGCGTCGCGGTGTCGCAAGACATGAGGGCGGCCCCACTGCGCGCCGTTCTCATGGCGCGACACGACACTAGCTCACCCGCGTGCCTCAGCGCCGCTGCCCGTGTAAGCGCCGAGCCAGAGCGGATACAGCGTGCGGAAGGTGTCGTCGGCGGCCTTCGCCAGCTTTGCGCGATCACCGAGAATCGCCGCATCATCGGCGTTGTCGAGAAACAGCCAGCGCCCGACGAAGACCCAGCCGAGTTCGGCGGCATGGCGGCAGGTCAGCAGCCACTCGACGGCCTGGTCGGGCAGCAGGTCGAGCGCGGGCGGACGGTCGGCCCACTGGATGAAGCCGCCGACCGTGCCCATCCAGCGCGCCAGCTCACCCTTCCACGATGTGCCGAGCGTCTGCTGAAAGCGCTCGAAGGATGCCAGGGCCCGTTCCTGTCCCGCGAGGCGATCGGGGTCGCGTCCCGCCGCGGCCATGTGGAAGCCGAGGCCGAGCCGGACGCAGTTCGCCGGCAGCGGCGGATGGCTGAACCAGCCGAGGTTGAACTGCGGCTCCCAGCGACCGCCGTGATGGAACGCGAAAATGTGGCCGGTGTTGTTGGCGTGAAAGCTGTTCGCGTGAAAGAGCTTCAACGAAGGCTCGCCGCGACGCTGACGCGCCTCGACCACTTTCGCCGCGACCGTCGACGCATTGATCGCGTCGAAGAGCATTTCGATGCGCGTGCCCAATGCGCGCTTCGCCTCGTCCGGCGACAGCGTCTCGAGGGCGGCGAACTCACGTACGCCAAAGCCAGTCGTGGCGCGCTCGGTCGCGGTGGGAGTCAGTGCGCGGCGGCGCCGGACTTCGTTCAGCAGGTTGGTGGCGATGCCGCTCGCCGGATTGAGCGCCAACGCCGTGCGCAGTGCGACGACCGCCTCATCGAAGCTGCGCTGCTCGAGATGGCAGCGGCCGAGGCGCGTCCAGGCCGCCTCGAGCTTCGGTTCGAGCTCCACGATCGCCAGGTTGACGCGGACGGCTTCGGCGCCGAAGTCGGCCAGCTTGGCGAGCTCGAGCGCGCGGCGCTGGAGGTCGGCGAGGGGAGTCGTCATCAGGAAGCGCTCCGCGTCTGCAGTCAGCCTTCGGCAATTGGCCGATCAGCAAAGGGCAATTTGCCCTCTGCAATGAAAAAAGCCCGACCGTCTTACGACGATCGGGCGTGTGAATAATGCCGGCAGCGACCTACTCTCCCATACAGTTTCCCATACAGTACCATCGGCGGTATCAGGCTTAACTTCCGTGTTCGGAATGGGAACGGGTGGAGCCCTGATCCTATGACCACCGGCAAACTTGCTGCCTGGGGTCCCGACTTCGCTCGCTCATGCGAGCTTCGTTGCGGCAAGTCCATGATGGCTTGCTGCGTCGAATCGCCGAAGGCGCAAAGGCGAGTCGTCCCAGACAATCTCGAGCTGTCAAAGAGCATTTGGTGAATTGGTGAGTTCGTGATTTGGTGAATTCCATTCACCCATCACAAATTCACCCAATCGCCAATTTCCGACTGGCAACTGAATATCCTGCAAACGGTAGTTTCAACCGACCCCACTCACGCAGCGGTTTCTGCGTGCATTACTTCCGGAGCGAAGCTCCGGCCGTCCGAGGCAAAGCCTCGGACAAAGAATATATGGTCAAGCCTCACGGCTGATTAGTATCGGTAAGCTCAACGTGTCGCCACGCTTACACACCCGACCTATCACCTGGTAATCTTCCAGGAGCCTTTAGAGAACTTACGTTCTGGGAGATCTCATCTTGTGGAGGGTTTCACGCTTAGATGCCTTCAGCGTTTCTCCCTTCCGGACGTAGCTACTCGGCGCTACCGCTGGCGCGATAACCGATACACTAGAGGTCCGTCCATCCCGGTCCTCTCGTACTAAGGACAGCCCCACTCAAATCTCCTGCGCCCATGACAGATAGAGACCGAACTGTCTCGCGACGTTCTAAACCCAGCTCACGTACCACTTTAATCGGCGAACAGCCGAACCCTTGGAACCTGCTACAGCTCCAGGATGTGATGAGCCGACATCGAGGTGCCAAACCCTAGCGTCGATGTGAACTCTTGGCTAGGATCAGCCTGTTATCCCCGGCGTACCTTTTATCCGTTGAGCGATGGCCCTTCCACGCGGAACCACCGGATCACTAAAGCCTGGTTTCCCACCTGCTCGTCTTGTAGGACTCGCAGTCAAGCTCGCTTCTGCTTTTGCACTCTATGGCTGATTTCCAAACAGCCTGAGCGAACCTTCGCGCGCCTCCGTTACAGTTTAGGAGGCGACCGCCCCAGTCAAACTACCCACCTAGCAGTGTCCCTGTTCTGGATAACAGAACGAGGTTAGAACGTCGAAGTGTTAAGGGTGGTATCTCACCATTGGCTCCCCCGAGTCCGAGAACCCGGGTTCAAAGCCTCCCACCTATCCTGCGCATAACACGTCAACATTCACTACTAGGATGTAGTAAAGGTGCACGGGGTCTTTTCGTCTAGTCACGGGCAACCGGCGTCTTCACCGGTACCACAAATTCGCAGTGCCCCTCGTTGAGACAGCGCCCAAATCATTACGCCATTCGTGCAGGTCGGAACTTACCCGACAAGGAATTTCGCTACCTTAGGACCGTTATAGTTACGGCCGCCGTTTACCGGGGCTTCAGCTCGAAGCGTCGCCTTGCGGCTAACCTCTCCCTTTAACCTTCCGGCACCGGGCAGGCGTCAGGCCATATACGTCGTATTCGACTTAGCATAGCCCTGTGTTTTTAGTAAACAGTTGCTTGGGCCTCTTTATTGCAACTCCCTCACGCTTCGTGACGCGAGGTCACTAACGCTAACGGAGCACCCCTTCTTCCGAAGTTACGGGGTGAGTTTGCCGAGTTCCTAAACGAGGGTTCTCACTCGCACCTGAGGATTTTCTCCTCGCCTACCTGTGTCGGTTTGCGGTACGGGTACCCCAAAGACTCCTTAGAGGATTTTCTCGGCAGCGTGGCGTCTGTGACTTTGCGAGCCTTGCGGCTCTCGCGATGACACCTCAGGGAATATGACCCACCGGATTTGCCTGGCGGATCCCCCTACATGTCTCAACCTACACGTCCAATCGTAGGCTCACATAGCCTCCTGCGTCTCCCCATCGTGATAACGTCTTCGAGGTAGTTCTGGAATATTAACCAGATATCCATCCGCTACGCCTTTCGGCCTCGCGTTAGGACCCGACTAACCCTGAGCGGACGAACCTTCCTCAGGAAACCTTAGGCTTACGGTGGAAAGGATTCTCACCTTTCTTATCGCTACTTATGCCGGCAGGGTCACTTCTCACCACTCCACCAGTCCTTACGATCTGGCTTCACGGCTGTGAGAACGCTCCTCTACCAATATGCAGACCCGCAGGTCCGCGTCTATTTTACGGCTTCGGTGTCGTGCTTAAGCCCCGTTGGATTGTCGGCCCAAAGCCGCTTGACCAGTGAGCTATTACGCTTTCTTTAAAGGATGGCTGCTTCTAAGCCAACCTCCTGGTTGTCTGAGCGTCTTCAGATCCTTTCCCACTTAGCACGAACTTAGGGACCTTAGCCGGTAATCTGGGCTGTTTCCCTTTCGACGATGAAGCTTAGCCCCCACCGTCTCACTCCCGGGATACGTGTCGTTGGCATTCGCAGTTTGATTGGATTCAGTAAGCTGGTAAGCCCCCTAGTCCATTCAGTTCTCTACCACCAACGCCGACCTCCCGAGGCTGCTCCTAAAAGCATTTCGAGGAGAACGGGCAATCACGAGGTTTGATTAGCCTTTCACCCCTATCCTCAGCTCATCCGAGCTGTTTTCAACCAACACC
>CAVWRG010000003.1:335000-3000808 GCA_963757355.1 uncultured Acidobacteriota bacterium
GCGTTCCTCGCCACGGGCGTCGGCGCGGTCACGGGCACTGGCTCGTACGGCTATTTGTACGGGCGACACGACCTCGAGCTGACGCGTGCGAACGTCCCCGTCGTCGGACTGCCGCAGGCGCTCGCCGGACTGCGCATCGGCCTGATCACCGACGTCCATCGCAGTCGCTGGGTATCGGCCGACGATGTCGGCCACGCGGTGTCGACGTTGATGCGCGAGCAACCCGACCTGATCGTCCTCGGCGGCGATTACGTGACGTGGGGACTCAGAGAGTGGGTGGGGCCGGCGGCCGAGGCGCTCGCGCCGCTCTCGGCGCCGCACGGCGTGTTCGGCATTCTCGGCAACCACGACGACGACCACGACATGCCCGCGGCGCTCGCGAAGAACGGCGTGCAGATGCTGAAGGACGCCCACACGCGCGTCACGATTCGAAGCGAGCCGATTGATCTGGTGGGCGTGCGGTTCTGGACAAAACGCGGCCGCGACATCGCGTCGATCAGCCGCGGCGCCAGCGGCACGGTGATCCTGCTGGCGCACGACCCGCGGCGCCTCGCCGAGGCGGCCGCGCTCAAGATTCCGCTGGTGCTCTCCGGGCATACGCACGGCGGCCAGGTGGTGCTGCCGATCGCGGGCGCGGTCGCGGCCAGGAAATTTTCGCCGCCGGTCCCGTTGATGGCCGGTCTTGGCAGGCGCGCGCAGACCACGATCTTCGTCAGCCGCGGCGTTGGGACGATCTACGTTCCGGTCCGCGTCAACTGTCCGCCCGAAGTGGCCGTGCTCACCCTGCAGCGCGAAGGCTCCGTGATCAACGTCTGATGGCGGATCGCCCTCGGATACCGGCGGGGCTCGAACGGGCCGTTACGGCTCGAGCACGCGCTGCGCGACCGCGAGCGCCTCTTCATACGCCACGCCGCCGCCCTGCCACTCGGTGTTCTTGTAGCCGCCGAAGACGGCGTGTCCTGCGAAGAGCCACCAGCAGTCCACGGCCGTGAAACCGGCGTGGCGCAGCCACACGAGATGATGGAAGAGCGCTGCGGGTTGCTCGAACGGATCGGGATGGCGATAGAGGTTCCAGCGCGCCGCCTCGAAGCGATCGGCCAGCGGAGATGCGTCGAGTGCCGCCGCTTGCGCGTGCGCGCTCCTGTCCCACACGGCGCCCGCCAGCATCTGACCGGCCTGATGCGTCGGCGCGATCAGATCCGCCATCAATAGCGCGCCGCCCGCCGGCAAGCGATCGGCGACCGCTTTGTAGACATATTGAGTCTTGGCGTCATTGAGATGATGCAGCGTCAACGCGGACACGACCACGTCCGCGCCGAAGAGCGTCTCCCACCAGTCCACCGTCGCGAGCTCGAACGGCACGACGCGGACGCGATCGCCGAATGACGAGACGCGCGTTCGCGCCGCCGCGCGCATCGACGGCGAGCCGTCGAGGGCGACGAGGGTCGCGCGTGGAAACAGCTCGAGCAGCGCGGCGGACAACCGTCCGTCGCCGCATCCGATCTCAACGATGCGGCAGGCGTCGGCAGGGGCGCAGGGGACGAGCGTCAGCAGCGTCGCGATCTGCTCGTCGCGGCGCGGCACGGCGATCGGCGCGATCTCGAGGTAGGTGCGCGAGTCGTCTTCGGTCCACTCAGCCACGCGTGTCGACCGTTCGGCCCGGCATGAACCGGCGTCCGCGAATCGTCCATCCCCCGTCGAGCACGCGCTGGATGGCGCTCGGATACAGGCGATGTTCTTCGACCAGGATGCGCGCCGACAGCGTATCGACGGTGTCGTCGTCGAGCACGGGCACGGCGGACTGGAGCACGATCGGGCCGGCGTCGAGATTGCCGTCCACCAGGTGCACGGTGGCGCCGGTGATGCGGACGCCATGATCGAGCGCCTGGCGCTGCGCGTCGAGGCCGGGAAACGCCGGCAGCAGCGACGGATGGATGTTGAGGATCCGATTGGGAAACGCCTCGAGCAGCGGCGGACCGATCAGGCGCATGAAGCCGGCGAGGCAGACGAGGTCGACGTCGCGCGCGCGGAGAGCGTCCGCGAGGGCGCGGTCGTAGGCGTCGCGGTCTGCGTGACCACGGGTGGGGACGCAACGGGCGTCGATGCCCGCGTCGCGCGCGTGTTGAAGGCCGACGGCGTCCGCACGATTGGAGATGACGATCGCGACGGTGGCGGTAAGGGTGCCGTCGCGGATGGCGTCGATGATCGCCTGGAGGTTCGATCCGCGGCCCGAGATGAGGACCCCGAGGCGGCGGCGGGCTGAAAAGGGGCCGTACCCCTTTTCCGTGGGCATTGACATTGCGTCACCGATTCTACTCAGGAAGTCCACCATGCCGCGACGCCGACGTCTTACGCCAGCAGGATTCGTGTATCACGTGTTGAATCGGGCCGCAGGACGGTTGACTCTGTTCGAATCCGCGTCCGACTACAACGCGTTCGAACAGATCCTGTCTCTCGGGCAGCAGCGAACGTCAATGCGAATAATTGCGTACTGTCTGATGTGCAACCATTGGCATTTGTTGCTTTGGCCCGAGCAGGACGAGGCAATGACGGCGTTCATACACTGGGTAACAACGACCCACGCGCGGCGATGGGCGGTCGCGCACGATGCGGTCGGCCGAGGGGCCGTCTACCAATCGCGGTTCAAAGCCATTCCCGTGCAGACCGGCGAACATCTTCGTAGAGTCAGGCGCTATATCGAACGCAATCCGCTCCGAGCAAACTTGGTGGCGAGAGCCGAATTCTGGCGTTGGTCCAGTCTGAGGGGTCAACGGCGGGAGACGAGCCGCGTTTCGCTCGCCCAGGCTCCGATCCCCGTGCCGGCTGGATGGGTCGATTACGTCAACGCCCCGCAAACACACGAGGAACTCCTGGCAATCCGCCGCGCCGTTCGGGTGAGCGAACCGTACGGCGATCCGCTCTGGAGAGACTCCGCTGATACGGGTCTGGATTGGCGCGGCCAAGGTCGCCCGAAAAGGGGCCGTACCCTTTTTCGGATGACAACGCCGAAAAAGGGGTACGGCCCCTTTTCACAGATACTTGACGCTTCGGGCACCCGGCACCACGACACCGATCCGGACCGCCTTCGGCTCACCGGCCCGCGTGGCGATCTCAAGCACATGCTCCGCCGCGTCCGGCGCGCAGGCGATCACGAGGCCGACGCCCATGTTGAACGCGCGGAACATCTCGGCGCGCGCGATGCCCCCGCGCTCCTCGATCATGCGAAAGATCGGCGGAATCGACCATGCCCGTGGATCGACTTCCGCGGCGCACCCGTCCGGCAGCATGCGCGGCACGTTCTCCGACAGACCGCCGCCGGTAATGTGCGCCATCCCCTTCACGAGCGCGTGCTCGAGCAGCGGACGGACCACAGACAGGTACGACCGATGCGGGGCCAGCAGCGCGTCGCCGACCGACACGCCGAGCTCGGGCACCCTCGTGTCCGGCGTGAAGCCCGCCACCTCGAACAGCACGCGCCGCGCGAGCGAATACCCGTTGGTGTGCAATCCCGCCGACGGCAAGCCGATCAGCGCGTCCCCCGGCGCAATGGCGCGCCCGTCGACCAGCTTCGCTTTCTCCACGATACCGACGATGAATCCCGCGATGTCGTATTCGCCCTCGGCGTAGAAGCCGGGCATCTCCGCGGTCTCGCCGCCAATCAACGCGCAGGCGTTCTCGCGGCACGCGCGTGCGACGCCGCTCACGATCTGCTCCGCCACATCCGGAGACAGCCGCCCCGTCGCGAGGTAATCCAGAAAGAACAACGGCGCCGCGCCCTGGACGAGAATGTCGTTGACGCAGTGGTTGACGAGGTCGGCGCCCACCGTGTCGTGCCGCCCCGTCATGAACGCGACCTTCAGCTTGGTGCCGACGCCGTCGGCGCTCGAGACGAGTACCGGCTCCCGATAGCGGTCGCGATCGAGCGCGAAGAGTCCGCCGAACGATCCGATCTCCGACAGGACGCCCGTGGTGAACGTCGAGCGGGCGAGCGTCTTGATGCGGCGAACGGTTTCGTTGCCCGCATCGATGTCAACGCCCGCATCGCGATAGCTCGATGCGGCCACGGGATTCGGGATTCGCCCCTCGACAAGCTCGGGGCGTCCTGAGCTCGTCGAAGGACGGGATTCGGGATTCGCCACTCAGAAATCCAGTTTGCCGATGAGCGTCTGCATCAGGTCGCGTGTCGGCGAACCCGCCGCGGCATCCCAGTACGACCGCCGCACGGCCGCGAAAAACCGCTCCTTGTCGAGATCCTCTTCGAGCATGTCGAATCCTTCCGCGAGCAGACTGATCGCATTCGCACGATCCGCCTCGGACTCGAGAATCGACATCATCAGCGGCGTGTCTCGAAGCGCGATGGTCGCCAGGGCCAGCGCGACCGGCGCACGCGTCGGATCACGCGACGGCACGCCGATCTGCAGCAACGCCTCGGCCGCTTCGCGGTGGCCGGCAATCGCGAGCGCTCCCAATCCGGCGGCCGCGCCGCGCAAGAGTTCCTGAAAGCCGGCGTTCTTGTCGGCGAACTTCAGCGTCTCGATCAGGTAGCCTTCGTGCGATTCGCAATTGAGGCCGAGCAGACAGATCGCCGCCGCGATCGACGGCTGCGCCGTTCGCGGCGCCGAGTGCTGAATCGCGGCGATCGTGGCGAGCGCGCGCTTGTCCCCGATCTTGCCGAGCGCCAGCGCCGCATCATCCTGCAGCGGACCATCGAGCTTGGCGACCGCCACGAGGGCATCGAAGGCGTAGCTGGCTTTGTAGTCCCCCAGCGCTTCGATCACGGCACTGCGAAAGAAGTCTTCGCCGCGGTTCACCTCGCGCAGCACGGCCGGCCTGATGCCGGGCTCTTCGGCGGCCAGCGCAGCCGCGGCGCGCACGAGCTCCGGCCGCACGAACTCGCCCTGTTCCTTGTCGAGCGCCGCGGCAAGATCGGCCGCCATGCTGCGGTCGGGATTGTGCTCGAAAAAGTTGTAGCTCACTGCGCGCAGACGATCGTTCGGGCTCTTGACTGATGCCCGCATCGCATCCTTCGTGCGCGGATCGTTGAATCCCGTGAGCAGCACGAGCGCGCGATAGCGGACGTACCCGTCCTGATGCTCATCCACCGCCTGCAGGAGGGCCGGCACGGCCTGGGCGGCGGGCGCACGACGCACGGTACGCGAGGCGGCCGTACGGGTGGCGTAGTCGAGATCGCCGAGCTTGTCGATCGCGGCCTTGAGCTGACCGGCGGACACCGCCTGCGGCGCCGGCGGTTCCTGGGCGAAAGCGCCGGCGGCGCGCTCAACACAAACGACACAAAGAACACAAAAGAAAAACCTCATCCAGGTTTTCGTTAGTGTTGGTCGTGCGCTCTGAGTTGAATAGACGTCGCGAACCATGGTTTCTACTTCGCGACGGCTTCCTTATCGAGCTTGAGCGCCAGCTGCAGATAGCTCGCTTCGTCGCGCGGAATCGCTACAGGATAGACACCCGTGTAGCACGAGCTGCAGTAGGAACCGCGGCTGGAGCCCACCGCGCTCATCAGCCCCTCGAGACTGAGATACGCGACGCTGTCCGCCTCCAGAAATTCACGAATCTCCGCCAGCGTGTGGGTCGCGGCAATCAGCTCCGATTTGCTCGGCGTGTCCACGCCGTAGAAGCACGGAGAGATCGTCGGCGGGCAGCTGATGCGCACGTGCACTTCCTTGGCACCGGCGGCACGCACCATTCCGACGATCTTCCGGCTGGTCGTCCCGCGGACGATCGAGTCGTCCACCATCACGACGCGCTTGCCGGCGAGAATGCTGCGCACCGGATTCAGCTTCACCTTCACGCCGAAATGCCGGATGGACGACTGCGGTTGAATGAACGTGCGGCCGACGTAGTGATTCCGAATCAGTCCCATCCGCAGCGGGATGCCGGACTGCTCCGCGTACCCCATCGCCGCGCACACGCCCGAATCGGGCACGGGGACGACGACGTCGGCGTCGACCGGCTGTTCGCGGGCCATGATGCGCCCGAGCTCGGTCCGTACCTCGTTGACGCTGCGGCCGAACACATAGCTGTCGGGCCGCGCGAAGTACACGTGCTCGAAGATGCAGTGGGCGAGCGGCGCCGGCGGAAACGGTTTGATCGAGCGGATCCCGGCGGCGCTGATCACGACGACTTCGCCCGGCTCGACATCGCGCACATAGGTCGCGCCGATCAGATCCATCGCGCAGGTCTCGGACGCGACGACCCACGCATCGTCGAGGCGGCCGAGCGCGAGCGGCCGGAACCCGTGCGGATCGCGGACGGCGATCAGCTTGTCCTTCGTCAGCATCGCGAGCGAGAACGCCCCCTGGACCTGCGCGACCGACTCGACGATCGCCTCCTCGACGCTCGCGGCACGCGACCGCGCGTAAAGGTGCAGAATCACTTCCGTGTCGCTGTTCGACTGAAAGATCGACCCGCGTCGCACGAGGTCGTCGCGCAGCTCGCGCGCATTGACGATGTTCCCGTTGTGGCAGATGCCGATTTGGCCGTGCGCACAGTCGATCAGAATCGGCTGCGCGTTGAGCAGCTTGCTCTCGCCGGCGGTCGAGTACCGCACGTGGCCGATGGCTAGCGGCCCTGGCAACTTCGCCAGCGTCTCGCCGTCGAACACGTCAGCGACGTAGCCCATCTCGCGCGAGATACGCACCTGCCCGCCATCAGACGCCGCAATGCCGGCGCTTTCCTGGCCGCGGTGCTGCAGCGCGTACAGCCCGAGGTACGTCATATTGGCCGCTTCGGGATGGCCGAAGATGCCGAAGACACCGCATTCGTCTTTGAACTTGTCCAGCATCATGCCGCGTGCTTCTTGAAATATCGGGACACCGCCGACGCCCAGACCCGCTCGGCATCGTCCACAGAGAGATCGATGGCGGTCGTGCCGCCGACCGCGATGTGCAGCCGGTTGCCGCCGGTCTGACCGATGACGCGAGCCGGCACGTGCGCCGCCGCCGCCCGCTCGAGCACATCCGCGAGCCCGTCGGTCGCGAGCGAGACGAGCACGCGTGAGGCGGATTCGCCGAACAGCGCCGCCGCCAGGTTCATCTGCGGATCGCGGGCCGCGTCCACGGCCGCGATCGACACCTCAGCGCCGACGCCGTTCGTGTCGAAGCAGCACTCGGCGAGCGCCACGGCGAGGCCGCCATCGGAGCAATCGTTCGCCGATCGTATCAGCCGTGCCTCGGCGAGCGCGACGATCAGCGTCTGCAGCGCACGCTCTGCGGCGAGATCGAGCGACGGCGGCACGCCGCGAACGATGTCGTGCGCTACCTTGAGGTACTCGCTGCCACCCAATTCGCCGCGCCCCTCGCCAAACAGCACGATGACATCGCCGGCGTCCTGAAAGCGGCGAGTGACGACGCGGTCCGCGTGTTCGAGCAGCCCGACGATGCCGATGACCGGCGTGGGATAAATCGCGCAACCGTCGGTCTCGTTATAAAGGCTGACGTTGCCGCCTGTGATCGGCACATCCAGCGCGCGGCACGCGGCGCCGATCCCCTCCACGGCTTTGGCGAACTGCCACATGATCGCCGGCCGCTCCGGGTTTCCGAAATTGAGGCAGTTGGTCGCGGCGAGCGGTCGCGCACCTGAGCACGCAACATTGCGGGCCGCTTCCGCGACGGCAAGCATCGCCCCACGGTACGGATCGAGGTAGCAGTACCGGCCATTGCCATCGACCGACATGGCCAGTGCACGGTCCGTCCCTTTGATGCGGACCACGCCGGCGCCAAGGCCGGGAATATTCACGGTGTTGGTCCGCACCATGTGGTCGTACTGCTGATAGACCCACCGCTTGCTGCCGATCGTCGGCGATCCGAGGAGCGCGAGGAGCATATCGCTCGGCTGAAGCCGTCGCGCTACGTCAGACAGATCAGCGCTCGGCGGTAGCGCGCCGTCGGACGTCTTCCCCGGTTGTAGCGCGAAGGCTTTAGCCGAGCGCGCGAGCGCATCGAGATCGAGCTCCTGAGCCGCGGCGAGATACTCCGGCGGCGACATCGGGCGATGGTACACAGGCGCTTCGTCAGTCAACGCGCGATTCGGGATCTCGGCGACCACTGCGCCGTGATCTTTCACCCGCAGCAGCCCATCCGCCGTCACCTCGCCGATGCGCACCGCGTGCAGATCCCATTTCTCGAACACGCGTTCGACCTCGGCTTCGCGGCCGCGCTTGGCGACCAGCAGCATGCGCTCCTGCGACTCCGACAGCATGATCTCGTACGGCGTCATGCCGGTCTCGCGCTGCGGGACCAGCGCCACGTCGATCTCGACCCCGGCACCGCCGCGCGATCCCATCTCGGTGGTCGAGCAGGTCAATCCGGCCGCGCCCATGTCCTGGATGCCGATGAGCGCATCGGTCTGCATCACCTCGAGGCACGCCTCGAGCAGCAGCTTTTCCATGAACGGATCGCCCACCTGGACCGCGGGACGCTTGTCCGCCGATTTCTCGTCGAACTCCGCCGACGCCATCGTCGCGCCGTGGATGCCGTCGCGGCCCGTTTTCGCACCGACGTAATACACCGCGTTGCCCACACCGGACGCGACGCCTTTGATGATGTCGCTCTGCTTCGCGATACCGAGGCAGAACACGTTCACGAGCGGGTTGCCGGCATACAGCGGCTCGAAGACGATCTCGCCGCCGACGGTCGGGATGCCGATGCTGTTGCCGTAGCCGGCAATGCCGGCGACGACGCCTTCGAGCAGGCGCGCGGTCGCGGGCGCATCGAGCGCGCCGAAGCGGAGCGAGTTCATCAAGGCAATCGGCCGCGCGCCCATCGTGAAGATGTCGCGGATGATGCCGCCGACGCCCGTCGCCGCTCCCTGGTACGGCTCGATGAACGACGGATGATTGTGGGACTCGATCTTGAACACCGCGGCCAGACCGTCGCCGATGTCGATGGCGCCGGCGTTCTCCCCGGGCCCCTGCAGCACCTGCGGACCTTCGGTCGGCAGCGTGCGCAGGTGAACCCGCGAGCTCTTGTAGCTGCAGTGCTCGGACCACATCACCGAAAAAATGCCAAGCTCGGTGAGGTTCGGTTCGCGCCCCATGAACGCGACGATACGCTCGTATTCGTCCGGCTTGAGACCATGCCGCTCGAGCACTTTGGCGTCGATCATGACGTATGCAGCGCGAGGTGTTCAGCCTGGCGCGATCCCGCCGTCACCCACTTCACCACCGACTGCAGGATGACGAGCCCGTCGGTGCCGCCGCCAAGGATCGACTCGCACGCGCGCTCCGGGTGCGGCATCATGCCGACCACGTTGCGCTGTTCGTTGCACACCGCGGCGATGCCGTTCACCGATCCGTTCGGATTCGATCCCTCGCCCACCTCGCCGCTCGCCGTCGTGTAGCGCAGTACCACCTGGCGGTTGGCTTCAATCGTTTGTAGCAGGTCGGGCGGGGCGAAATAATTGCCCTCGCCGTGGCCGATCGGAATCCGGAGCACCTGACCGGCGGCGGCGCCGTACGTGAACGGCGTATCGACCTGCTCGACGCGCACGTGCACGTACTCGCACTGGTATTTGAGACTGCGATTCCGCAGCATCGCGCCGGGCAGCAAGCCGGCTTCGAGCAGCACCTGGAATCCATTGCAGATGCCGACAACCGGTCCGCCCCTGGCGGCGAACTCACGGACCGCGCTCATGATCGGCGAGAAGCGCGCCATCGCCCCGGTGCGCAGGTAATCGCCGTGGGCAAAGCCGCCTGGAAGAATCACAACGTCAGCGCCTTTCAGGTCGGTGTCCTTGTGCCAGATGCACTCCGCCTGCTGGCCGAGGACGTCCTGTGCCGCGTGGTGCGCGTCGTGATCGCAATTCGATCCCGGAAACACGATGACGGAGAATTTCATGGCTCAGTCAATCTCGATGCGATAGCTTTCGATGACCGGGTTGGCCAGCAGTTTGTCCGCGACCTCGGCGGCGAGCGCCCTGGCCTGCACGGCCTCGGTCGTCGCCAGATCGAGCTCGAAGTATTTCCCCTGCCGCACGTCGCCGACGCCGCCGTACCCCAACGAGTGGAGCGCATCGGCGATCACCTGACCCTGCGGATCGAACACCGACGGCTTCAATGTGACAAAAACGCGCGCGCGCATGTCCGAATCCTCACTGCACGGCGATCAACGCAGAGCCGTGACAAAAACACGATCGAAAATGTCGTCCACGTGCTTCAGCTGCTCATCGAGATCGAACGCCCGCTCGATCTCCGCCGCCGGCAACGCGCGGATGACATCGGGATCGGCCAGCAACAGCGCCTTGAAGTCGCGCTGCTCGGCAAACGAGCGCATCGCATTGCGCTGCACCCACTCGTACGCCTGCTCGCGTGAGACGCCGCGCTTGGCCAGCTCCAAGAGGACCGTCCCGGAAAAGACGACGCCACGCGAGCGGTTGAGATTCTCGCGCATCCGCTCCGGATACACCACCAGGCCGCGAACGATCCGCGTGAACCGGCGCAGCATGTGATCCAGCGCGATGAAGCTGTCCGGCACGATGACGCGCTCGACCGACGAATGCGAGATGTCGCGCTCGTGCCAGAGCGCGATGTTCTCGAACGACGCGTGGCAGTTCCCGCGGAGCAGCCGCGCCAGCCCGACGATCTGCTCGCAGCCGATCGGGTTGCGCTTGTGCGGCATCGCGGACGAGCCCTTCTGCCCCTTGCCGAACGGCTCCTCGACCTCGCCGATCTCCGTCTTCTGGAGGCCGCGGATCTCGAGCGCGAACTTTTCGAGCGACGCGGCGGTGATCGCGAGCGCGGCGAGCACTTCGGCGTGGCGGTCGCGCTGAATCACCTGCGACGCGACGGGCGCCGGCTCCAGCCCCAGCGTCCGGCAGACTTCAGCTTCGATCGAGGGCGGCAAATGCGCAAAGGTCCCCACCGCCCCCGACAACTTGCCGACGCTGATCGTCTGGCGCGCGCGCCGTACCCGGTCGCTGTCTCTGCCGACCTCGGCGTACCAGAGCGCCAGCTTCAAGCCGAAGGTCATCGGCTCAGCATGGACACCGTGCGTCCGGCCGATCATCGGGGTGCGTTTGTGCTCGAGGGCGCGCTCGCCGATCGCCGCCGACAGTGCCTCGAGATCGCCCAGAATGACGTCGCACGCCTCGCGCATCTGCAGCGCCTGTGCCGTGTCGATCACGTCCGAGGACGTCAGTCCGAAATGCAGCCAGCGCGCCGACGGCCCCACGTGTTCGGCCACGGCGGTCGTAAACGCAATCACGTCATGCTGCGTCGTCTGCTCGATTTCTTCGATGCGGGCGATGTCGAATGCGCCACGCTCGCGGATGTCGCGCGCAGCCTCGGCCGGGATGATGCCCGCGGACGCCATCGCGGCGGCCGCGGCCGTTTCCACGAGCAGCCACGTCTCATATCGACGCTGCTCGCTCCAGATCCGCCCCATCTCCGGGTGTGTGTAGCGTGCGATCATCCGAGATTCAGCCGCTCCTTCGGAATCTCCAAGCCGTTGACTTGACCGAGCACGGTCGCCGCCAGGGAGTCGGTCTTGAACAAATCGGCCGCGACCCGCTGCACGTCATCCGGCGTCACGGCGTTGATGCCCTGCAGCGTCTCGTCGAGGCCGAACTGCCGGTCGAAGTAAATCTCCTGGCGCGCCAGATGCGACATGCGGCTTGCGGTGTTCTCGAGGCTCAGCATGAGGCTGCCCTTCAGGTGATCCTTCGCGCGCTGGAGCTCGGCGGCCGGCACCGGCGTCAGCTTCACGCCGCGGAGCTCTTCGACGACGAGATCGATCACTTCCCCAACCGCGTCGTTCGAACAGCCGGCGTAAATCGTGAACGAGCCGGCATCGCGATACGCGCTCAAGCCGCTGAACACCGCGTACGCGAGGCCGCGCTTCTCGCGGACGTTCTGAAACAGCCGTGAGCTCATCGATCCGCCGAGCAGCGTATTGAGCACGTAGCTCGAATACCGATCCTCGTGGTCTTGCGGGTAGCTGTTCGTCCCGACGCAGATGTGGCTCTGCTCGAGCTCCTTGTTCCGGACAAGAATCTTCGGCACGACTGTCGGCGCATGTTCGGCGACCGCTTCGCCGACCGGCTTCAGCGATCCGAATTTCTCTTCGATCAGATCGCGCACGTGCGCGTGCTGGAGGTTGCCGACCGCCGCGACGATGAGGTTGCGTGGCGTGTAGGCGTTCCGAAAGTAATCGCGCAGCAGGGCCGTGTTGAACGATTCGACGGTCTCCTTCGTGCCGAGGATCGGCCGGCCGAGCGGGTGATCCTCCCAGAAGCCCTGCGTGAACAGCTCGTGGACGAGATCGTCAGGCGTATCTTCCACCATCTTGATCTCTTCGACGACGACCTTCTTCTCGCGCTCGATGTCGTCGGCGCTGAAGGCCGGATTGCGGACGATGTCAGAGAGGATGTCAATCGCGAGCGGCAGATGCTCGTCGAGCACCTTGATGTAGTAGCTGGCGTATTCCTTCGCGGTGAAGGCGTCGAGCTGACCGCCAATCGAGTCGATGGCCTGCGCGATGTCCTCGGCGCTGCGTGTGTCCGTGCCCTTGAAGAGCATGTGCTCGACAAAGTGGGCGATGCCGCTGCGCTCAGCTGTTTCATGCCGCGACCCGCGTGTCAGCCAGACGCCGATGCTGATCGAGCGCACCTGGCTCATCTCCTCGGTGAGGAAACGGAGGCCGTTGTCTAGAACGTCTCGGACGATCGGTGCATGGGACACGATGAAACCGCTCGCAGCAGAATGTGGTTCGGAACCGGCCGGCAGACGTGCCGCAAACCATTGACAGTGAAGGGATTACAAGTCAACGTAAACTATAGCACGCGCCGCCGCGGCGCATCAAGCGCCGCGACAGAAAAAGGGGACGGGAGTCGTTTCCGCGGTACAATGTCTATTCCGACAAGTGGTTCGAAATGAGCGAGATACAGGTGGAAAAAGACTCCGGGCCCCTCAATCTCGCCGAGCTGGAACGTCCAGCGCTGGAAGCCGCGCTTGCTGATTTGGGGTACCCGCGCTTCCGCGCGCGGCAGATCTTTCACTGGATCTACCGCCGCGGTGTCACCGATCTCGATGCCATGACCGACCTCCCGCGTGAGCTGCGGACGGCCCTGGCCGGCGCGCTCACGCTGACGACGCCGGCGCTCGTCCTGCGCGAAAAATCGAAAGACGGCACCGAAAAATTCCTGCTGCGCCTCGCCGACGGCCGCCAGATCGAGTCGGTCTTCATCCCCGACACGCCGGCGATGACCTTCTGCATTTCGACACAGGTCGGCTGCGCCATGGCCTGCGCCTTCTGTCTCACCGGCAAGATGGGCCTCGCGCGCCATCTGACCGCCGGCGAAATCGTCGGCCAAGTACGCGTCCTCCTGAGTGCGCTCGACATGCACGACACGCCCTTCAACATCGTCCTCATGGGGATGGGCGAGCCGCTGCACAACTACGACGAGACGATGAAGGCGCTGCGGATCCTCGCCGACGAGTACGGGCTCGCGGTCAATCCGCGGCGCGTGACGTTGTCCACGGTCGGCCTCCTGCCCGCACTCGAACGCCTCGCGCGCGAGCCGATCATGCCGAACCTCGCCATCTCGCTCCATGCACCGACCGATGCGCAGCGCGGCGAGCTCGTGCCCATCAACAGGAAATATGGCGTCCACGACATCATCGAGGCCTGCAAGCGGTTCCCCGTCAGAAAACGCAGCCGCATCACATTCGAGTACGTGCTGCTGGCCGGCGTCAACGACGCGCCGCAGGACGCACGCCGCCTGGCGAAGCTGCTCGCCGGCGTGAAGTCGAAAGTGAACCTGATTCCACTCAATGCGGCGGTGGGAATTCCGTTCGACCGCCCCTCAGACGAGGCGATCGATCGATTCGCGAAGATCCTCGCGGATCACCATTTGATCGTGTCGGTGAGAAAGAGCCGCGGGCGCGACATTCGCGCCGCCTGCGGTCAGCTGATCGTCGAGGGACAGCGGAAATCGCCCGCTCAACAGCTCGCCGTCATGATGTGACAGAACGCGCACCCGCACCCATTCGTTGCGGGCGCAGCCCGGCGCAATCCTGAGCTTCTGATAATTGTCCGTGACGACGAGCGACCCGTCCTCGAGCGTCAGCGCCCGATGGACGGTTCCCACTTGCGCGTCCCGGAACGCAGCGGTCAGCCGCTGACCGATCTCGCGCACGATCCGCGCCCGCTCGCGGATCGCCGCGCCAGAAACCTTGCCCGTCATCGTTGAGGCTTCGGTGCCTGGGCGATCCGAGTACGGGAACACGTGCAGGTGCGTCAGCGGACTCCGTTCCAGGTATGACACCAGCTCCGCGAAATCGCTCTCGCGCTCCCCCGGAAAGCCGACGATGATGTCCGATCCGATCGATGCGGAAGGGATGCGCGCCCGCACGCGATCCACCAGCGCCGCGTACTGCGCCAACGTGTAGGGCCGTCGCATCGACGCCAGGAGGCGGTCGCTCGCGTGCTGCAAGGGCAGATGAAAATGCGGCGCAAACGATGCGGACGCCGCGACGAGATCGACGATATCGGATGTGCAGTCCATCGGCTCGAGCGAACTGATCCGAAACAGGAGGTCCGGCTGCCGGTCCCGCGCGCCAGGGTCCGCCTGGCTACTCGCCTCGAGCGCGCGCAGCAAATCGATCAGCGATAACGGCGGCGTGAGATCATGACCGTACGATCCGAGATGCACGCCGGTCAGCGCGATCTCCTTGAACCCGGCATTTGCGACACGCCGCGCCTCGCTCAGGACGTGATCGAGCGGCACGCTTCGCGGCGCCCCCCGCGTCGCAGGAATGATGCAGTAGGAGCACGGCTCTCCGCAGCCAGTCTGCACGCGCAAGGTGAACGCGGTCCGGCCGGCAACGCCAGGCGCGATCGCCGCGCCGCAGGCGCCATCGCCATCGCCAAAGCGCTCGGCGGTCCCTGGATGATCACCTTGGTCCGGCCTGAGGCCCTCGAAGGGTCGGACACCATGTGCGAACGTACCGGGAACTCCTGGAGGGCCGGATGCAATCAAGGGGAGCAGCCTGACCTTGTCGTCGTTGAGGATCACCTGCGCCACGTTCGGCAACGCAGCGACTTCGTCAGGCCGCCGCGTCGCGTAACAACCGGTGACGACGATGCGGGCGCTTGGGTTTTCGCGCGCCACACGCCGGATCGTCTGCCGCGCACTCTGATCAGCAGTTGCCGTCACCGAGCACGTGTTGACGATGACGAGATCAGCGTCGGCGGGCGCGACGCCGACGGCCCCAGCTGCGCGCAGCTCTTCTTCGAAACCGAGCGAGTCCGCCTGGTTCACGCGGCAGCCGAAGGTAATCACCGAGTACTTCATGGTTGAAGCTCGCCACCACGGAGGACACGGAGGACACAGGGGCAAGACCGGATTGAACATCCGTGGCCTCTGTGTCCTCTGTGGTGACTAAGGTGACTAATTTTCATGGATCAGCGCTCGACGATCAGTGCTCTCCGTCCGATGTCGCGGCGGTACTGCATGCCGTCGAACGAAATCTGCAGCACTCCGGCGTAGGCGCGCGCGATCGCTTCGCCGAACTCGGCTCCGCGTGCGGCAACGGTCAGCACGCGCCCGCCCGACGTCACGAGGCGTCCGTCTTTCATCGAGGTCCCCGCGTGATACACCGACACTCCTGCGATCCGCTCCGCATCGTCGAGGCCCCTGATCTCGCGGCCCGATTCAGACGCGTCCGGATAGCCGCGCGACGCAAGCACCACGCACGCCATCTTGTCCGCGCTGATGCGCACCGAGTCCTGGCGCAGCTCTCCTTGAGCCGCAGCGAGCAGCAACGGCAGGAGCGGCTCGTCGATCAGCGGCAGAATCACCTGCGTTTCAGGATCGCCCAGCCGTACGTTGAATTCGATGACTTTTGGGCCATCTGCGGTCAGCATCAGCCCCACGTACAAAAAGCCCGCGTACGTGTGCCCTTCGTCCGCCATCCCTCGCATGACCGGATCGACGATGTCGTGGACGATGCGCTGCGCGAGCGCGCGGTCCACGAGCGGGCTGGGCGCAAACGCTCCCATCCCGCCGGTATTCGGACCGCGATCATCGTCGAAGATGCGTTTGTGATCCTGCGCGGTGCCGATGCCGACCGCGCGTGTGCCGTCGGCGAGCACGAAGAACGACACCTCGGGACCGCGCAGATGCTCTTCAATCACTAGACAGTCGCCGGCGGAGCCGAAGCGGCGATCGCGCATGGCGCCAATGACGGCCGCCTCCGCCGCGGCGCGATCGTCGGCGATCACCACCCCTTTGCCAGCGGCCAGACCGTCTGCTTTGAGGACGATCGGAAATCCGAATTCGCCGGAAGCGACGGCGTCGAGCGCTTCGTCGACCGTGGTGCAGGCGCGGAAGCGCGCCGTCGGCACGCGATGCCGCAGCATGAAGGCCTTCGCGAACGCCTTGCTCGATTCGAGCCTCGCCGCGGCAGCCGACGGTCCGACGATGAGGCGACCTGCCGCCATGAAGCGATCGGCCAGACCGAAACTGAGCGGCGTCTCGGGGCCAACAACGGTGACGTCGATCCGTTCGCGATCGGCAAGGCGGACGAGGTGATCGAGGTCAGTTGCCTCGACGGGGCTGGTGCGGGTGAGGCGCGCGATGCCGGGGTTTCCCGGGGCGGCCAGCAATTCGGACACGTCCGGATCGGCGAGCAGGCGGGCAGCGATGGCGTGCTCGCGCGCGCCGCTGCCGATGACCAGAACTCTCATTGCTGGAACGAATTACGGCGAGTAAGTGCGCTGCACACTGGATGACAGCGCCGGGGACTATTTCGTTGACCTTGGGCCGTGATTGCGCCTAGAATCCGCGTTTACCTGTGATAGCCTAGCATATTTGGTTGTCCGGTCATTTCGTCTTCTGGTCATCTGAGTCGGTCCCCGAGTCGTTTGATCTGGTCATTCGTTCGTCATTTGCCACCGCAGAGGGGGTGTTCCACGCGTGGCTGAAGTCAAGATTCAAGAGGGTGAGTCGATCGAAAGCGCCCTCCGGCGATTCAAGCGGAAGGTGCAGCAGGAAGACATCATCAAGGATATCAAGAAGCACTCCTTCTATTTGAAGCCCGGCGACAAGCGCCGGGCGAAGCAGGCGCTTGCGCGCAAGCGTAATCGTAAGAAGCTCCGACGCGAATCGGAGTAGTACCGACCCCGGCGAGGTGGCGACCGATGGAGTTCCAAGACCGGATTCTCTCGTGCGTTGACTGCGGAGCGGAGTTCATCTGGACGGCGGGCGAACAACAATTCTTCGCCGACAAGAACTTCAAAAACGAGCCCAAGCGGTGCAAGGCGTGTAAGAGCAAACGGGCCAGCCGTCCAGCTGGATCCGGCATGCCGCGCGAACGGGTCGAAACGATGACCACGTGTTCGGCGTGCGGGAAGGAAACCACGGTGCCTTTCAAGCCGACGCAGGGACGTCCGGTCTTCTGCAAGGAATGCTTTCAGTCCCGGAAGTTCGCCGGGGCCGGTGGCGCCTAGCGCCTCTCGTCGATCATTCGATCCCTCAGGCACACGGCGATCATGTCGCGATCGTCGTGTGCATGATGCCTTCGTCAGGCCGTCGCCGGGTGCATTGCGCTCGGCGCGGGCCGGATGTTAAGCTCACTCGCAAGTTACCTGGAGCGTTTCCATGCAGATCGAGGAACGTGTCGTCGGCGACGTGGTAGTGCTCGACCTCAAAGGCAAGATCACCCTGGGTGAGGGGGATGAGTTGCTGAAAGATAAGGTCAACAGCCTCGTCAATCAGGGCCACAAGAAAATCGTGCTGAACCTCGCAGGTGTCCCGTACATCGACAGCGCGGGCCTCGGCGAGGTCGTTCGGACGTACACCACGGTGAGCCGTCAGGGCGGCAGCCTCAAGCTGCTGAATCTGACCAAGCGCATCACGGACCTGCTGTCGATCACGAAGCTCTTGACCGTTTTCGAGACCTTCGACACGGAGAGCGACGCGATCCGCAGTTTCTCCGCTTCGGCCAAGGTCTAACCGCACGTCCGCGCTCGATGGCGCGCATCACTGCTTCTCATGCCGCACCCGATGCTCCGATTGCCGGGGTATCGGGCCGGCCCGTCCTTCTGAACCTGCTTCTTTCGCTTCGACCGGGCCAGTGGACGAAAAATCTGCTGGTCTTTGCGGGCGTCCTGTTCGGCCGCCGGCTGTTCGATCCGACAGCGGTCATGCGGGCGCTCGCAGCGTTCGCGATTTTCTGCGCGCTCTCGGGTGTCGTGTACCTGATCAACGACGTCGCCGATCGCGAGGCCGACCGGCGGCACCCGCTGAAAATGAGACGGCCGATTGCGTCGGGCGCCCTGTCCGTGCCGGTCGCGCTTGGCGCGGCGGGAGTCATCGGACTGGCGGCGCTGGCGGCGGCCACCGCGCTCGGCTGGACATTCGCCCTGGTCGCCGCGCTCTATCTCGCGCTGCTCGTGCTGTACTCCGGGCCGTTGAAGAACATCGTGATCATCGACGTGCTCACGATCGCGATCGGCTTCGTGCTGCGCGCGGCGGCTGGCGCCGTCGCGGTCGACGTCGAGATCAGCCACTGGCTGCTCGTGTGCACCATTCTGCTGGCGTTGTTCATCGCGCTCGCCAAGCGCCGGCACGAGATCGTGCTGCTGGCCGACGATGCGCGCAGCCATCGGGCGATCCTGGGCGAGTACACGCCCTACCTCCTCGATCAGATGATCGCCGTCGTGACGGCCTCGACGCTGATTTCGTACGCGTTCTACACCATCAGCCCGGAAACCGAGATGAAGTTCGGCACCGCCTGGCTGGGGCTCACGATTCCGTTTCCCTTATACGGGATTTTCCGGTACCTCTATCTTGTGCACCGGCGCGAGGGAGGCGGAAGTCCCGCCGATCTGCTGCTGACCGACCGTCCGCTGCTCGTCTGCGTCGCGCTATGGGCGCTCACGGTCGCGCTGCTCATCTATAGGCCGTTCTGACTATGCCCGATTTCACCGTTCGCGCCGACTCCGTCAACGTCGAACAGATCATGGAACAGATCCGCGCGCGCATCCGGGACAAGCGCGGCGTCGATTACACCGAAGAGCAGATCCGGGAGCTCGCGGCGGTGAAGCTCGAGAAGTTTCTGGACCCGCGTGGCATCCGATCCGATCTGCTCGAGCAGTTCCGGAAGTCGCAGCCGCCGCCGGCGCAGGTTGCGCTCTATCCATTCGAAGAGACGACGCTGTTCGACTCGCACCGCGGGATCGTGCGGCTGTTCCGACGGCTGTTCCGGCCGCTGCTGAAGCTGTTCTTCAACTCGAACGCGCTCGCCCAGTCGCTGCACCAGCAGACGATCATCAATCGGCAGATGGTCGATCGGCTCAACGCGATCGACCAGCGCGGCGATCTGTATTACGAGCTGTTACACAACCTGGTCCTGGAGCTGACGCGCGCCACGATCGAGGTCCGGAACGTCACGATGCGTGTCGAATCGATTTCGAGCCGCCTGGAGTTCAATGAGCGGCGCGCACGCGCGCTCGAGAGCGTGGTCGTGTACAAACCCTCTGAGCCCGAGCGAGAGGCGCGTCCGGCGCCGGCGGCTGCCGCGCCGGCCTCGTCGCCGCAGCGCGGCGGCGGCTTCATGCCCAGAGAGAATCAGCGCCAGCCGCAACCACCGGCGCCGGCGCAGCGTCCACCGACACCTTCCGCGCCAGCCGCCTCAGCCCCCCCTGCGGCATCGACGGTCTCACCTGTCGTGATGCCCGAGGCGTCCGCACAGGGTCAAGCGCCCGGTCCGGTTGAAGGTCCAGGCCAGCGCAGCCGGCGGCGGCGACGCCGGCGCGGCCGCCGCGGCGGCGCATCGGCGGCCGCCCTGATGGCGACACCCGGCCAGCCGGCGAGCGGCGATCGGCCGTCGGACGCTGACGTGTCCAACGCAGCCCCGACGCCAGACACGCGCCCGGGCGAATCGCCGCAGCGTGACGCCGGCAGCACTCCGGCGGAACCGATCGACCGCACGGTCGAACCGCCACCGCCGGCTGAACCGCGCGAGGTCGCGCCGCTGCGGCCGCCCTCGCCCGCAGAACCGTCGGCGCCCGAACCTCCTTCGTCGCCCGGCGCGCACGACGTCGACGACCTGTGAAGCTGGCGATTGTGGTTCAGCGGTACGGCCAGGCGATCAACGGAGGCGCCGAGCTGCACGCGCGATACATCGCCGAGCGGCTCGCGCGGCACGCTGAGGTCGAGGTCCTGACGACCTGCGCGAACGATTACGTCACGTGGCGTAACGAGCTCGCGCCGGGCGTCGAGCGGGTGAACGGCTTGTCGGTCCGGCGGTTTCCCGTCAAGCACGAGCGGGATCCGGCCGTCTTCGGCAGCCGATCCGATCGCGTGTTCGCGCACGCGCATTCGTTTGGCGAAGAGCTCGACTGGCTCGACGCCGAGGGCCCCACGAGCCCCGCCCTGATCGAGTACGTCGAGAAGCACGCGCGGGCACTCGACTACATCATCTTCTTCAGCTATCGCTACTACCATGCGTATTACGGCGTTCGCGCGGCGGGCGCCAAGGCGATTCTGGTCCCGACGGCCGAGCGCGACGAAACCGTTGGGCTCTCGATTTTCCAGCCATTGTTCCGTGGCGTGCGTGCGCTCATGTACAACTCGCCGGAAGAGCGGGCGATGATCGAGGCGGTGTCCGGCAATCAGGACGTGCCCAGCGTCGTCGTCGGCGTGGGCTCCGACGTGCCCGAGCAGACACAGCCGGCGCGATTCAGGCAGAAGTACAACATCCGCGGACCGTTCGCGGTCTATGTCGGCCGCATCGATCAGAACAAGGGCTGCACGGAGCTGTTCGAGTTCTTTCAGCAGTACCTCCGCGAGCCGCAAGGGCGTTTGTCGCTCGTGTTGATTGGGAATACGCTGCTGCCGATTCCGGCGCATCCGCGGATCCGGCACCTCGGTTTCCTCGACGACACCGACAAGTTCGACGCCATCGCCGCCGCCGATCTGCTGATCATGCCGTCGTATTTCGAGAGCCTCTCGATGGTTGCGCTCGAAGCCTGGGCGCTCGGCCGGCCTGTGCTCGCCAACGGCCGCTGCGACGTGCTCAAGGGCCAGTGCATTCGCAGCAACGCCGGGCTCTATTACGAGAACCCGTTGGAGTTCATCGAAGCGCTGCGGGCGATCGAGCAGAACCGCTGGCTGGCCGCCACACTCGGCCGGAACGGGCGGCAGTTCTTTCGCGAGCACTACGGTTGGCCGGTGATCGAAAGAAAGTACCTGGAGATGTTTGCGCGGCTGTCGGCGGAAACGGCTCCCCGCGCGATCGAGCCGCTGCCCGGCTGGATCGATCGCCGCCGGCAGGATCTGCCCGCCGGGCAGGACGTGGTCCGCAAGCTGCCGACCGGCTGGAATCGATCATGATCCGGATTCACCAGGTGCTGGCGACGCTGGGCTACGGCGACGCGATCGGCCATGAGGTGCTCGGCATCCAGCGCGTGCTGCGGTCAGCGGGGTACGACTCCGACATCTTCATCGAGACGGCGGATCACCGCGTTGAGTCGCTGACGCGCGACTATCGTGAGCTGGTGGACGCCAGCGATCCGGATAACCTGCTGCTCCATCATTTCTCCCTGGGATCGCGGGCGTCCCGAACGGCGTTCGCGCTGCCGGATCGAATGGCGCTCATCTACCACAACATCACGCCGCCGGAATATTTCGTCGGCGTCAACCGGACGCTGGCGCGCCAGACGTTTCGAGGGCGGCGCGAGCTGCAGGCCTATGCGACCCGCTGCGATCTGGCGCTCGGCGACTCGGAGTTCAACCGCGCGGACCTCCAGGCCCTCGGCTTCCCGCGGACCGACGTCCTGCCCGTCGTGCCCGATTTCTCACATCTGGATCGGCCGGCCAACCGGCTCATCGCCGATCAGTTCGATGATGCGTGGACCAATATCCTGTTCGTCGGACGCGTGATCGCGAACAAGAAGATCGAGGACGTCATCCGCTTCTTCCACGCGTATCACACGACGTTCAATCCGCGGTCGCGGCTGCTGCTCGTCGGCGCGCACAGCGGCTTCGAACGGTACCTCGCCTCACTGCATCAGCTCGTCGCCACGCTCGGCTCCTCCCACGTGCACTTCGTCGGCCACGTGTCGGATGAGGAGCTCGTGGCGTTCTACGAGATCGCGGACCTGTTTCTGTGCGCCAGCGAGCACGAGGGCTTCTGCGTGCCGCTCGTCGAGGCGTTCTACGAGCAGATTCCCGTGCTGGCGTACGCCGCGACCGCCGTCCCGTCGACGATGGACGGGGCGGGCGTGCTGTACGACCGGAAAGAGCCTGCGCACGTGGCGCTGCTCATGGACGCCATCCTCTCGGATCTCACGCTGCAGGACGCGATCGTCGACGCGCAGCTCGCCGCGGTCGATCGGCTGCGCTCCAAGGATTTTGCGGGCACGCTGCTCGGGTTCATCGAGCGGATTCTGCGATCGCCTCGGGCGCCACGTCCGCACGTCGCGTTCGACTTCTGGGCGCAGTTCGACGCGGCGCAGGAGCTGGAAGAGCTCCGGCTCTACCGCCCGGCGATCTATCAGGCGCTGCCTTCGGCGCCATGATCATCAACCAGTGGGTGCCGGCGGCGCACCGCGGCGACGCAATCGGCGACAGCGCCCGCCGCGTCCGCACTCTGCTGCGCGAGATGGGCCACGACTCCGAGCTCTTCGCCCTCACGATGGACGATGCGCTCGCGGAGGACGTGCGCGCTTTCAGCGATCCGGCGGCGCAGCTCGGCGACCTCACCATCTTCCATTACGCGCTCCCCTCGCCGATGACCGCGGCCTTTGGGCGGCTCACCCGCGGCCGCATCCTGCAGTATCACAACGTGACGCCCGCCGCCTTTTTCGCGCCGTACGACGCGGCGCTGTTCCGGCTCGCGTCGCTCGGCCGGGCGGAGCTGGCGACGCTCGTCGGACAGGTCGACCTCGCGCTCGGCGATTCGGAGTACAACCGCCGGGAGCTCGAAGCGCTCGGATTCCGGCCTACCGGCGTCTTCCCGATTGCCGTCGACACCTCCCGCGTGACGCAGCCGGCCGACCGGCCGGCGCTCGACGCGATCCTCGACGACGGCCTGGTGAACTTTCTGTTCGTCGGCCGCATCGCACCGAACAAGAAGATCGAGGATCACATCCGCCTCGCGGAAGTCTACAAACGGTACGTCGACGCGTACTACCGGTTCATCTTCGTCGGGCGCTACGACGTCGTGCCGAAGTATTATTCGATGATTCGCGCGCTGATGTCCGAGTACCGCCTGCTGAACGATCGCTTCGTGTTCACCGGGCCGGTGCCGGACGCCGAGCTCGCTGTGTACTATCGTCATGCGGCCGTGTACATCTCGTTGAGTGAGCACGAAGGGTTCTGCGTGCCGCTCGTCGAGGCGATGGCCGCGGACGTGCCGGTGCTCGCCTACGCGGCAGCGGCGGTGCCCGACACGCTGGGCGGCGCCGGCGTCCAATTCGCCCCGAAAGATCTCGAGGTGGCGGCCGAACTGCTCGGCGCGCTCGCCTTCGACGACGACCTGCGCACCGCGGTCATCGCCGGCCAGCGGCGCCGGCTCGCCGATTTCAGCGATGCGCGCATCCGGAGTGAGCTCACCACCGTGCTCCATCAACTCTCGTGAAGATCGCCTTCGTCATCCAGCGGTACGGCACCGAAGTGCTCGGCGGCTCCGAGCATCTCTGTCGTCTCGTGGCCGAGCGGCTCGCCGGGCAGCACGACGTGGACGTCCTGACCACCTGCGCGCAGGACTACGTGAGCTGGAAAAACGAGTACGCCGAAGGGGCGGACCGCGTCCGCGGCGTCACCGTGCGCCGCTTCGCGAACGCACGTACGCGCGACATCGACGCCTTCAACACGTACTCGGAGTGGATCTACAACAATCCCCACAGCCACGCCGACGAGATGGAGTGGCTGAAGCAGCAGGGGCCGTGGTGCCCGTCGCTCATCGAGTACCTGCGCCGCCATCACCAGCAGTACGACGTCCTGATCTTCTTCACGTACTTGTACGCGCCGACTGTGCTCGGTCTGGAGATCGCTCCGGCTCGCAGCATCCTCGTCCCCACCGCCCACGATGAGCCGGCAATCCGTCTGGACATCTTCAGGGACGTCTTCACGCGTCCCGCCGCGCTCTGCTATCTCACCGAGAGTGAAAAGCAGTTCGTGCACCAGCAGTTTCCGGATCGTCCGCTGCTCGAGGAGGTGACCGGCGTCGGCATCGACCTCGCGCAACAGCAGCCCTATCCGCGCATGCCGCTGCCCGACGACGACGCCCCGCCCGCCGCCGAAGAGCCGACGCCACCGGGCCCGGCCGCCGACGATGAGCCGCCGTCGCGCGAGTATCCGTCGCATCTGCTGACGCGCGGCTCCGTCTTTCGCCGGCGCCATCGTCTGTACGGTCCGCTGGCGCTGTACGGCGGCCGCATCGATCCTGGCAAAGGGTGCGAGGAGCTGATCGAGTATTTCAGCAGCTACGTGAAAGAGGGCGGAGACGCGACGCTGGCGCTGATGGGTGTGAAGCTCATGTCGCTGCCGGAGGAGCCGTTCATTCGCTTTGCGGGGCGGCTCTCGGATCGCGAGCGGCTTCAAGCGCTCGAAGCCGCCGACGTCGTCGTCGTGCCGTCGCCATTCGAGAGCTTGTCGCTGCTGGCGCTCGAGGCGCTGTCAGTCGGCACGCCGATCCTGGTGAACGCACGCAGCGCGGTGCTCGTGGAGCACTGCGTTCGAAGCAACGGCGGGTTGTACTACGCGGACCGCGACGAGTTCGTTGCGTGTCTGACGTTATTGATGGGCAACCTGCCGCTGCGCGAGGCGCTCGGACGCAACGGACGTGAGTACATCAAGAAGCACTACCGGTGGGACGTGGTCCTCGCCAAGTTCGAGCGGCTGTTCGCGAAAATCCGGAACGCCCGGTAACCCATTCACTTTTCGTCGAAAATTCCGGCCGGCGCCAGGGGACCGGAGACTGCCGAGGGCGTGGGCGGATCCGCGGGCGGATCCGGCGCCGCTGGGTCCGCGCCGCCGGCGCGCTTGCGGCGCGGGCGGATCTCGTAGCGCTTGATCATTTCGTTCAGGGTGGTCGGCTTGATGTGCAACAGCTCGGCCGCGCGCTTTTGCACGCCTCCAGCCGCTTCGAGCGTCGACTCGATCAGCCGCTTCTCGAAATCGGTGATGACGTCCTTGAACGAAATCCCCTCGGGCGGCACGACGAACTGCGGCACCTGAAAGTTCGGCGCTTTCCGCACGTGATCCGGGATCAGCTCGACGCCGATGCGCGAGCCCGGCGACAGCACGACGGCGCGCTCGATGACATTCTCCAGCTCGCGCACGTTGCCCGGCCAGTCGTACTCGGTGAGCAGGTCGAGCGCCTCCGGCGTCAGCTCGAGCTCCGTCTTCTTGTTCTCCTCGCCGTACTTCCCGAGAAAATGATGTGCGAGGAGCGGAATGTCGTCCTTGCGGTCGCGCAGCGGCGGCAGCTGGATCGAGATCACGTGCAGGCGATAGAAGAGATCCTCGCGGAACTTCCCCTCCTCCATCATCTGGCGCAGATCGACGTTCGTCGCGGCGATGATGCGAACGTCGACTTTGATCGTCTCCATGCCGCCCAGCCGCATGAAATCGCGCTCCTGGATGACGCGCAGCAGCTTGGCCTGCGTCTCCAGCGGCACGTTGCCGATCTCGTCGAAGAAGATGCTGCCCTTGTCGGCCAGGTCGAACATCCCTTTTTTCGGGTACACCGCGCCGGTGAAGGCGCCCTTCACGTGTCCGAACAGCGTGGACTCCAGCAGATCCGGCGGCAGGTTGCCTGAATTGACCGTGATGAACGAGCGCTCCGAGCGCGACGAGTTCGTGTGAATCGCGCGCGCGACCAGCTCTTTGCCGGTGCCGCTCTCGCCCTGAATCAGAATCGTCGATCGGCTCGGGGCCGCCTGGATGATGAGGTCGAACACCTGTCGCATCCGCGGGCTGCGCCCGATGATGTTCGCGAACTTGTGATACCGCTCCTGGATGTTCTGCCGCAGGCTCCGGTTCTCGTTCACCAGCCGCCGCCGCTCCATCGCATTGCGCACGACCACCAGCACCTCGTCGTTCTTGAACGGCTTGGTGATGTAGTCGAAGGCGCCGCTCTTCATCGCCGAGATGGCGCTCTCGACCGATGCGTACGCGGTGATGATGATGACGGCGAGGTCTTCGTCGATCCGCTTCAGCTCGTCCAGTGTGGCGATGCCGTCGAGGCCGGGCATCATGATGTCCACCAGGGCCGCGTCGAACGGCAGCGCCCGCGCCAGCTCGAGCCCTTCCGCTCCCGAGGAGGCGAGCCGCACGTCGTAGCCCTCCCTCGTGAGCAGCGTCTCGAGAATCTCGCGCATGATCTCTTCGTCGTCGACGACGAGGATCGTGCCGTGTCGGGAAGTGAGCATAGATTATTGTCCGTCCGGTCCGAGCCGAACGCTAGCGGGTTGCGCGCGACGTCCGCTCGGCCTCGACCGGCGGCGGCAGCGTCAAGGTGAAGCGCGTCCCCTGTCCGACGGCGCTGTCGCAATGAATCGCACCGTGGTGTTCCCGCACGATTCCGTACGTGATCGACAGCCCGAGACCGGTTCCGCGGCCGATGTTCTTCGTCGTGAAGAACGGATCGTAGATGCGCGAGAGCTGTTCCGACGGAATGCCGGATCCGGTGTCGGCGATCTCCGCGACGGCCTGCCCGTCTTCGAGGCGCGTCGCCACGCTCAGCCAGCCGCCGGCGGGCATCGCGTCGCGCGCGTTCAGGAACAGATTCAAGAATACCTGCTGCAGCTGATGTTCGATCCCCAGGACCAGCACCGGCTCGGCCGAGAGCTCGCGACGCACTTTGATGCGGCCGACCTCGAACTGGTGCTCGAGCAGTGAGAACACGTCGGTCACGACCGCGTTGAGGTCCACGAGAACCCGCTCGTTGTTCGACGTGCCGGGACGCGAAAGGTTCAGCAGGCCATTCACAATCTTCGCCGCGCGGAACGTCTGCCGCTCGATCTTTTCGAGCAGAACCGTCCGGGGGTCGGCGGGGTCGGCGCCTTCGAGCAGCATCTGCGTGAAGCTCGAGATGCCGGTGAGCGGCGTGTTGACCTCATGCGCGACGCCAGCGGCCAGCAGACCGATGGACGCCATCTTCTCGGAGATCTGCAATTGCTCTTCCAGGCGCACGTGCCCCGTGATGTCCTCGAGCAGCAGAATCGTCCCCGCCATCGCGGCGGCGTCGCGCTCGAGCGTCTGGAGCGGCACTTCGGTCGCGTTCACCAAGAGCCGCGTGTCCCCGGCCCCTCCGGCGCCGGGCGCTTTTCGCGACGAGAGCGGCACGCGATAAAGCGTCGCGCCGTACGGATACTCTTCGCGGGCCGCGCGCAGCGCCTCCACGAAAGGCAGATCGAAAACCTCAGAGAGCGTGCGTCCGACCGCCGATTCGCGCGTGATGCCGTAGAAGTCTTCCAGCGCGCGGTTCCAGCGGACGATCCGCTCGTCGCCATCGAACACCACGAGGCCATCGTCGAGCGACTCAAGGATGTTCTCGTTGAACTCGCGCATGCGGCCGAGCTCTTCCGCCTTCAGGTGAAGCTGCCGATACAAACGCCCGTTCTCGATCGCGGTGGCAACCTGGCCGGCGACCGCGGTCAGCAGTGCGAGATCTTCGCTGTTGAACGATTCGTCGGTCGCCTTCCGTCCGAGCGCCAGCACCGCGATGGCGCTGCCTTCAAAGACGCAAGGAATGAGGTAGTAGATTCCGGCGTCGCGCCAGAGCTCGACCTCTTCGGCTAGAAAACGCGCGCCCGTGATTGGATCATCCAACGCGACCGTGTGGCCGCCATTCAGCCGTGCCAGCATCGACGATGAGCGCGACAGACGAAGATGGGAGGTCCCGAAGCCGTGGTCGCCGATCGACGTGAAATCGCCGGAGCGCTCGTCCACCAGCATCAGCGCCATCCGGTCCAGCACGAGCGTCTCGACGATGCGGGTGACGAGGCGCTGGCTGAGGCGGACGACGTCGAGATCGCGGTTGAGATCCCGGGCGAACGCGACCAGCGCACGACGGTAGTCGTAGCGATCGCGGTAGAAGGCGCGATCGAGCGCGTTCTGCACCGCGTCTTTCACCGGCTGCGCGATCATCACCACGACCATCGTCGCCAGCAAGGCGACAATCCAGTTGTGCGGATCGTGCTCGTCGGCAAACACATAGCCCGCAAGCTTCAGCAGCGCTCCGTACAGCGCCATCGTCGCGGCGAAGAAGGCCGTGTAGGCGAGTCCGCGCTTGATGATCACTTCGACGTCGCGGAGGCGGTAACGCACGATCGCGGACGCGAACGTCAGCGGCACGAGGCCAAGCGGAATCGCGGTGAGCTGCAGCGCCAGCGGCGGGTCGATGCCAAACGCCCACGGCAGCGCATACGCGAAGGCGAACGGGCCGGCGCCGAGCGCGGTGCCCCACGCAATCCAAGAAAGCTGGCGGCGGGCGGTGAGCGAGCTGATCTGCCGAAAGCCGCGCGCGACGACCAGCAGCGCAGCGGCGGCGCAGATCGCCAGATAGACGTGCTCGCCGCGGTTGAGCAGCTCGATGGCGCTCGAGAAGTTCGGGCCGTTGCTCGATGCGCGCGCCAGCGTGATGATCCGGCCCGAAGCGAGCGCGAGCGCCGGCACGTACATCAGCGGCACGAGAGCCGCGGATGCCGGGAAGCCCGGGCCTCTCGACCCGCTGCGCGGCGCGTCGGAGAAAACGGGCGTTTCCTGCCGCTCGGGAAAGACCAGCGTGAAATGGAGCAGCAGTGGCGGCAGCAGCGCCCACGCGATCGCGTCGCCCCAGTAGAACACCCAGTCGAGGCGATCGAACGATCCATTGAACGAGAACGTGAAGACGCCGAAGAACGCCACGCACAGCCAGAAGAAATGCAGCGTCGCCTGGTCGCGCGGCCGCCGCAGGCGGACCGACGCGCCGACTAACAGCGTGAAGAGGCCGACGGCGGCCAACACGAAGTACATCGAGCTGCCGTGCGGCGTCGGCGCAAGCGACACTTCCAGGGCTTGCCGCGTATCGAGCCGCACCAGTGTGTAGGCGAGGCGGGTGCCCTCGTGTGCGCGATGCTGATACTCGATCACGTCGCCGGGCGTCTCCACGGGCGAATGATTGATGGCGAGCAGCACGTCGCCGCGCTGGATGCCGGCCGCCGCGCCTGGCGATCCCGGCGCCACTTCGAGCGCCGTCACCGCATCGGCGTGGAAGCCCCAATACACACCGTCTTCGACCTCGTTCCAACGCCCGAACGTCGCCATGTTCGCGACACCCAGCGCGAACAGAATCATCACGACTGCGAGCGCGAAGGCAGACTTCCCCCAAACAAGCCAGGGACGCTCGAGAGGCGCTGCGGCGTTCGCCGTGAAGTCGGTCATAGACGGCAAGTTAGTGGAGACACGTTGCCAACCCTACAGGTAGCAAGGCGCATACCCTGGGATCTTGCGTACTTTCGTGTCTAACTTACTGAAAAATTGAAACTTTTGGCGACGAGTCTGAGCCGAAATCGTGACGCGACTTCAAATGAATGAAGTTAATTCAATAAATTGGATTGCGTTAGGATTGGCTAAAAATGCAGCGTCAGTCCGCCCACGATACGCTTGGGCGGGTGAACGACGAGGAGCTCGTCATATACCGATTGATCCGGTGTCGTCTCGCGGAAGAAATTGCGGACCGCAATCAGCATTTCCCACCTGGCAGAGCTGAAATCCATGAATGGCAACGACTGGCGCACCTGCACGTCGAAGCGCGAATCGAACATCGTGTGGTCCGGTGCCGTGGTGACCGGATGCGCGAAGGCGTTGCTCACGCGGTACACGACGAGCACTTTGGTCGACGTCTCGGGCACGTCGGTCTCGACGGTCGCCGAAATGTCGTGAATGCGATCGGATTCGAGCCGCGAGGCCGTCGGCGCGAGCAGGATCAGGTAGGACAGGTCACTCGTGGGGGTCCACTCCGCGTGCGTTTGCGTGTATTCGATCGAGCTGTGCACACGCTGCGCAAACGTCGTCTTGATGCCGGTCGTCCAGCCGGTCGCGTTCACGGCCCCGTCGTTGCCCACGAAATAATTGCCGAGCGACATCGCCGGCAGGCCGGGGACGTTGACGCCGAACGCCGTCACGAGCTGGTTTTCGACGTGCTGCGTGAAGCCGCGCAGCACCAACGTCGCGCCCGCGATGTCGCGCTCCATTTCGACCTGCGCGTGGGTCGTTCGCTCCGCCCGGAGCGGCTCGTCGGGCGAGAGCGACGAGAACGTACGCTGCGGCGGCAGCCAGATGCCGCCGTCTGAGGGCGGCAGAAACTCCTCGGCGCCAGGCGCGACGGCGCGGCGCGACAGCAGACCTGAAATCCGTACGTGCCGAGCGGGCGTCACCATCAGGCCCACGCGCGGGCTCACGAGGCTGCGGCCCTCGAGATAGTCGTAGCGCGCATAGCGCGCGCCGTAGGTGACGGCCAGCGCGGGCATAAGCGTGAAGGTGTCGAAGCCGTAGACGGTGCCCGCGTCGCGGCTGCTGTCGCCGACGTCGTGAAACGCAGCCGGGTTGCCGCCGTTATAGCGCTGCGTGCTGTAGGACAGACCGACGTCGTATTGATGACGGCCGGGTGCGTGCGTGACGTACGAGCCGGCAACGATCCACGACGAGATGTCGCCCTGCGTGAGCGCACCGTGCACCGTCCAATCCGCTGACGACCCGACGGGCGCGCTCACCGACACATACGCAACGCCGCGCGACAGGCTGTCGGTCGTGAACAACTGCTGCGGGCTGTCGAACGAACCGGTGGTCAGCAGGTTGAACTGCCCGGAGAACGCCGTGCCGCCGAACAGGTTCGTCGCCAGCCGGGCTGGCGCGCCAAACAGATTGCTCTGGCCGAATGCCGCTGCCTCGGGCTCGGGCTCCCCTTCGGCCAGCACGGACTCCGGCACAAGCGCATCCTTGAGGATCCCTCGCCGCGCGTGGCGCAGCCGCCACGCGATCTCACTGTGATTGTCGGACGGCTCCGACCCGCTCGTGCCCGTCGGCTCGTCCGCGTCGATCGGGTCCGACCCGATGCCTGGGCCGACGCCGGCCGCGAGCACCGGATACCCGGGCGCCACGTGGTGCAGCGAAATCGCCGACGACGCACGGCTGCTCGAGTGAACGTCGACGATCTGGCCGCGCGCTGCCGTGAAGCCGGCCAGGTGTGCGCGTACCAGATACGGCCCGGGCGAGAGCGTCCGGAGCTCGAAGTGCCCGCCGCGATCGCTGATGGCGAAGGCGGCCGACACGCCGATCGCAGAAACCATCGCGCCCGAAACCGGCGCACCTTTTTCGTCCTGGACCGTGCCCTGAATCGAGCCCGGCGCCACAGAGGCCAGACGGCTGACGGGCTCTGCGACAGCCGGCTGCGCCGACCCGATCGCCGCTGTACAGAGAACGCCCAAACCGCCGATCACCGCCGACGCGATTAATCTGGAGGTGGCTCTCATGTACTGCTCCGCTTTTCCCGGCATGTGCCGCGAAATCCGAGCTTACGACGGGTTGACCGTGAAGTTCACTTCGCGCGTCAGCGACTTGTTCGCGATCTTGTCGGTCACTTTGATCTCGAGCCGGTAATCGCCCTCGGGAAAGCTCGCCAGCGGCACGGCCTGTCCGGTCTGCAGCTGATGGCCGGCGGCGAGGTCGAACTGCGGCGGCAACGTCTGCGCGTTCAAGGCCTGCGGCTGCGTCTTATTGAAGAACTTTTCTGTGCCGCCCGACTTCGCATAGAAGTTGTACTCGACCGTCACGTCCGGCTTGTTCGCGCTGTCGGTCTTCGGGTTGTAGATCAGCATGAAGGTGGACAGCTCGGACTTCTTGGTGAACGCCGTCTCGAAGGAGGGCTGGATCTCCATCGCCCCAAGCGCGTAGGGACGATCCGCCTGCTGCTGCGGCGTGAGCGGCGCCGGCAGCGGATCGATCCGCTGCGCGATGATCACCGAGCTCGTGCCCAGCTCGCCGTTCCAGAAATCCGGCACGGTGACTTCCTGCTTGAGCACCGACATCTTCGGTGCGGGCGCGTTCTTCTGCGTCGGCGTCGGTTCCTTCGCCACGATGAACAGGTCGTAGTTGCCGGCGGGCACCGTGAACGACCGGCTGATTCGCATCGGGTTCTGCCCCGCGGTCACTGGCACGAACGTGATGTCCTCGTACGCGTAATCCGGCTTCTTGTCCTTGTCCTTCTTCTCGTCCTTGGCCCCAGCCGCCGCGGCCGGCTCAGCCGCCGCGCCCTTCGCGACGACCCGCCAGTACAACGCCACGTTGCCGCCGCCAACCTTCGAGGGGTCGACCGCCACCGTGAACGGGACATATTCCTTGTTGCCCTGAGCCTTCAGAAAATCGTCGCGCACCCACGCCAGCGAGAGGTCGTTCGGCGCCGGCTGGCCGTTCGCCACGTCGTCGACGACCTTGACGACGCTCTGGATCTCTTTCTTCTGCGCTTCGTCCTGCTTTTTCTCGACCTTCTTCTGCGCGATCAGGCCCGTTGAAAAGAGTAATGCCGCTAACGAAACCGTGACCGTGTGACGCCGCATTGACATAGAGCCTAGTCTCCCAGGATGAGGGCTAAGTTTAACAGCCCATCATAGGGCGCGCCGTCAGGGCAAGTCAAACTGTTCCAGCACCAGCACTTCAGGCGGAATCACGTGTGCTAACATCACGGTTTCGTGCCCGCTCCAAGACAGCAGGGCGAGCCCGATCGGGCCGGAGCGGGACGAGCGAAGCGGACGACGCTTGGACATGAAACTCCTCGATGTATCGGTGCCGCTCGACGCCGCTCTCGCGTCCTATCCCGGCAACACGCCCTACAGCCTCGAGCCCATCAAGCGCATCGCGCGCGGCGACAGCTCAAACGTCTCGACGCTGCACATGAGTGCGCACAGTGGCACCCACGTCGACGCGCCGCGCCATTTCTTCGACCAGGCGCCGGGCGCCGAAGGGCTGCCGCTCGAAATGCTGTGCGGACGTGCCCGCGTCATCGAACTGACGACGCGCAAAGCCATCACGGCCGACGATCTGGCGCAGCGCGACCTCTCCGAGGACGTCCGCGTCCTGATCAAGACGCACAACTCGCGGCTGTGGGGATCGCCTGAGTTTCACACCGACTTCATTGGCGTCGCCGAGTCGGGGGCCAAGTATCTGGTCGAGCACGGCATCAAGGTGGTCGGCGTCGATTACCTGTCCGTCGAGGCCTTCAAGACGCCGGGCGCTCCGGCCCATCACGTGCTGCTCGGCGGCGGTACGATCGTGATCGAAGGTCTGAACCTGCGCGACATCGAGCCGGGCATCTACGAGCTGCTGTGTCTGCCGCTGCTCGTGGTCGGCTCCGACGGCGCGCCGGCCCGGGTCGTGCTGCGCAGGAGCTGACGCTCGATGGCCGCGCTGCTCGACGACAGCCTCGTCATTGTCCTCGCCGGCGGCGTGGGCGAGCGGCTGCATCCGCTCACGAAGGATCGCGCGAAGCCGGCGGTGTACTTCGGCGGACCGTATCGGATCATCGACTTCGCCCTGAGCAACTGCATCAACTCCGGGCTTCACCGCATCTTCATCGCCACGCAGTACAAGTCGCTCTCGCTCAACCGGCACATCCGCATGGGGTGGAACGTCGTGTCGGAAGAGCTCGGCGAGTTCGTGGAGATCCTCCCCCCGCAGAAGCGCGTCGGCGAGCACTGGTATCAGGGAACGGCCGACGCGGTCTATCAGAATCTCTATTCGATCATCCGCGAGAACCCGCGGCACCTCATCGTGCTGTCCGGCGATCACGTCTACAAGATGGACTACGCGCGCATGCTGCGGTTCCACGAGGAGCGGCATGCCGCCGCGACGCTGGCGGTGATCGAAGTGCCGATCGCCGAGGGCGACCGCTTCGGCATCGTGGCGATCGACGAAGACGAGCGCGTGATCGGTTTTCAGGAGAAGCCGCGCGACGCAGCGGCGATCCCCGGCTCGCCGGACCTGGCGCTGGCGTCGATGGGTGTGTACATCTTCGACACCGACGTGCTCGTCCGCGCCCTGGAAGCCGACGCGGTTCAGCCGACGAATCATGATTTCGGGAAGGACGTCATTCCCGCCATGATTCATCAGGCGCCGGTGTATGCGTACCGCTTCTACGACGAGAACAAGAAGGCATCGAAGTATTGGCGCGACATCGGCACGCTCGACGCGTACTTCGACGCGAACATGGATCTGTGCCATGTGAACCCGGAGTTCAACCTGTACGATCCCGAGTGGCCGCTGCGCACGTATCAACCGCAGGCGCCGCCGGCGAAGTTCGTGTTCGCCGAAGAGGGCCACCGGTGCGGACGCGCGCTCGACTCCGTCATTTCGCCCGGCTGCATCGTCTCGGGCAGCACGATCCACGGCAGCGTGCTCTGTCCGAACGTGCGCGTGCACAGCTTCAGCCACATCGAGCAGTGCATTCTGATGCCCGGCGTCCGCGTCGGGCGGCACGCGCGGATCCGCCGCGCGATCATCGACCGCGACGTGCTGATTCCGCGCGGCGCGCTCATCGGCTACAACGAGGCCGAGGACCGGATGCGCCACACCGTCTCCGACGCGGGCGTCGTCGTCGTCACGACCGACGATGAGCCGCTGATCGGCCCGTTGAGCGACGATGCGCTGCGATTCGAGGTCGAGGCCGATCGGCGCGGCGGCGGCGGATAAGATCGCTGCGCGGGCTCATCACAATGGGTGATCCGACCTTTGTGTCCTTGGTGTCCTTTGTGTTTGATCGTCGAAACGAGACGAGGAGCTTCGAGTGAAGATCATCCGTGTCCACGGCCGCGAGATACTCGACTCGCGCGGCAACCCCACCGTCGAGGTGGATGTGATGCTCGACGGAGGCGCATTCGGCCGCGCGGCGGTCCCGTCGGGCGCGTCGACCGGCGAGCGCGAAGCGATCGAGCTGCGCGACGGCGACGCGTCGCGCTACGGCGGCAAAGGCGTGCGGACGGCCGTGGCCCATGTCAACGGAGAGATCGCGGCCGCGGTGACCGGCCGCGAGCGTGATCAGCGCGCGTTGGACGAGGCATTGATCGCGCTCGACGGCACGCCAACGAAAAGCCGGCTCGGCGCCAACGCGCTGCTCGGCGTTTCGATGGCCGCCGCGCGCGCGGAAGCGGCCGCGCTCCGCCTGCCGCTGTACCGGCATCTCGCCGATCTGTACGGGGGACGGGTCTCCGTACCGGCACAGGGGACGGGGCTCCGTACCGGTACGGAGGACGGGGCTCAGTACGTGCTCCCGGTTCCGATGATGAACATTCTGAATGGCGGCGCGCATGCCGATTCCAGCGTCGACTTTCAGGAGTTCATGGTGATGCCGCTGAACGCGCCGTCATTCGGCGAGGCGCTGCGCTGGGGCGCGGAGGTCTTTCACGCGCTGCGCGGCATCCTGAAGGCGCGCGGCCAGTCCACCGGCGTCGGCGACGAGGGGGGCTTCGCACCGAACCTCAAATCGAACCGCGAGGCGGTGGAGGTCGTGCTCGAAGCCATCGGCAAGACCGGCCTCGTGGCGGGCCGCGACGTGGCCATTGCGCTGGACGTCGCCGCGAGCGAGCTGTGGGCCGGCGGCGGCACGTACACGTTCAAGAAATCGCGCGAAGCGGACCGCACGTCGGACGACATGATCCGCATGTTCGAGGACTGGATCCGTCAATATCCGATCGTCTCGATCGAAGACGGACTCGCCGAGGGCGACTGGGCCGGCTGGCAGCGGCTCACGTCCGCGCTCGGCGGCCGCGTACAAGTGGTGGGCGACGATGTATTCGTGACGAACCCGGAGATTCTGCGCAAGGGCATCGCCGACCACGTCGCCAACGCGCTGCTCGTGAAGCTGAATCAGATCGGCACCGTCACCGAAACGCTCGATGCGGTGCGGATGGCGCGCGACGCGGGCTACGGCACGATCATCTCGCACCGATCGGGCGAGACCGAGGATTCGACGATCGCGGATCTGGCGGTCGGCACCGCAGCCGGGCAGATCAAGACAGGCTCGGCGAGCCGCACCGATCGCGTGTGCAAGTACAACCAGTTGCTGCGCATCGAAGAAGAGCTCGGCGCCTCGGCCGTGTTCGCCGGCCGCACGGCGGTACGTGCCGCACAGACATCGGCTCCGTAGCGCGAAGGCGTCACCCGGACCTGAGGAGCGCGAAGGCTTCTACCTCCGCCAAGGCTCCGGCGGACAGGTCAGCCGAGCGGACACACACTATGCACAGAATCGTTTTGCTCCGCCACGGTGAGAGCACGTGGAACCAGGAAAACCGCTTCACCGGGTGGACCGATGTCGATCTGTCGGAGCGCGGCGTGGTGGAAGCGCGCGAGGCGGGGCGCCTGCTGCGCGAGGGCGGCTACGTATTCGATCTCGCGTATACGTCGGTCCTGACGCGCGCGATCCGGACGCTCGGAATTGTGCTGCACGCGCTCGATCTGCTGTGGATCCCCGTGGTCAAGGACTGGCGACTGAACGAGCGGCACTACGGTGCGCTCCAGGGGCTGAACAAGGCGGAGACGGCCGCGAAGCATGGCGACGCGCAAATCAAGATCTGGCGCCGCAGCTACGACATTCCGCCGCCCGCGCTCGCGCTCGACGACGAGCGGCATCCCTCGCACGATCCGCGATACCGGCATCTGAAAGCGGCCGACCTGCCGCTGACCGAATCGCTGAAAGACACCGTCGCACGCTTCCTGCCGTACTGGCACGAGACGATTGCGCCGACGATCCGATCGGGCAAGCGCGTCCTGATCGCCGCGCACGGCAACAGCCTGCGCGCGCTCGTCAAATATCTCGACAACGTTTCAGAAGCCGAGATCGTGGAGCTGAACATCCCGACCGGAATTCCGCTCGTCTACGAGATGGACGACGACCTGCGGCCGATCCGCCACTACTATCTTGGCGACCCCCACGCCGCGGCCGCCGCGGCCGCGCGCGTCGCCAACCAAGCGGGATTCGGGATTAGGGATTAGGGACTCGGGACTCGGGATTCGGGATTCGGGATTCGGGATTCGGGATTAGTCGGGTCTGGGATCTGGATTTGGGATCTGGGTTAGGATTTCGAGGTTTGAAAAAAAAGGCCGGCGCGCACCGAAGCGCGCCGGCCTGACGAATCCCAAATCCCGAATCCCGAATCCCGGTTTTTACTCCACCGGTTCAGCGGTTTCGTCAGCTGCAATCCGTAGCGAACGAAGAAAACGGCGATCGTTGGCCGAAACCTCGAAGTTGCGACGTGGCTGCGCGGCACGGGCCGGAGCGGCCACTTTGGCCAGCGCGCCCGTCTGCGCGCGATTGACGAAGCCGACGATGGCTTCGAGGGTGACTTTCATTTCGAATCCTGCAGCGCGGGCCCTCTCGCGGCACGCTTCGACTTGAGGATTCTCCGCGACCGCGGCGGCAATCGCGTCGGCCAGCTCTCGCGCGAACCGGTTCACGACGTCGTCCATCCTGCTGCCCTCCCTACGCCGCCGGCCGGGTTCCGGGGCGCTTCCCGATCCGATTCTGCCTACACCAGGGCGATGCACAGGGATCGGGCGCCTGAGTGTGATGTGTATCGAAAAAAATTGTCGGTAGGCAGAGTTTAGGCCACAGACGCCGGTCTGTCAAGCACTTACGGGTGATCCGGTAGTGCTTCAATTTCATTTCCGTAAGTCTGCGCGCGGTTGCGCGGCGGTGCCTTCTGTCCGAGGACAAACAGAGCACGTTCGGCTACGGCGACGTCTGGACTTGGACGGCCATCGATGCCGACACGAAGCTGATGATCTCCTACATGGTCGGCCCGCGTCAGCCGCGCATGGCGTTTGAACTAATGAACGATGTTGCCTCGCGCCTCGCCGGCAAAGTGCAACTCACGACGGATGGCCTGTACTGGTAAGAAAGGCGCATAAGGTGAACACGACCGGAGATTGTAGTCGCAGCTTAAGCCCCGCCGCGACACCACGGCGTCTTCGTTCCGGACCGATCAAATCCAGAACAATGATCGCGCCGCACAGGAGCATCGCGGCGAGGATTTGAGATTGTGCGAGTCCCGCGTTACTGAGGTATTGCCTCAGAAAGGCGGCCATGCACACTTCCGCCACGATCCTGAGCATCTTAAGCACGGGGCGTAGTCTATACGCTCCTGCTTGTAGGGTGCCGAGGCGACCTCGGGCCAGTGCTGGTTAACTATTTCAAACTGATGCACTACCGGGTGATCGTTAGAGCTGCAGTTTGACTATGCCCTCTGATCCCGCCGATCGCGGTCTGCAATAGTAGGCTCTCCCCGATGTCACGCCGACCGAAGCCAGGCGCGAGTTTGTACCCGCCGGCCTGAGCTACAGAGATTGATCACCCGATGGCCCTTGTGGTGTATTTCGACGAGGTTGGCAATCCGACGCTCGATGCGACGGACAAGGATTTCCCTGTCTTTGCCATCGCGCTTTTCGTCTGCGACAGCAGCTGCTACGTCAACGAAATCGTTCCGAGAGTCAATGCGCTGAAGTTCAAGTGGTTCGCACACGAAGGCGTCGTCCTTCATTCGCGCGATATCAGAAAATGCCTCGGTGAATTTGCGTTTTTGATGGATGCGAATCAACGGCAGGCGTTCCTGTCCGAACTCACCGACGTGATGACGGCGTGCGACTATCGGCTACTCGCCGTGGCGATCCGGAAGGACAGACTTGTTTCTCGCTACAAATACCCGGCAGATCCATACGATCTCGCATTGCTGTTTGCGATGGAACGGCTGGTCTCGGTTCTCGAAGGTGCGGATCAGGCCGAAGTCATGGTCATCGCAGAGATGCGTGGCGGCAAAGAGGACCGTCAGTTGGCGGTGGCGTTTCAACGCATCATTGCGCGAGGCACTGGCTACATCTCGGTGGACCGATTTCAGAAGATCAAGTTCACGCTCAGGTTTCTGCCGAAGTCGATGAATATCGTCGGAACGCAGATGGCGGATTTGGCTGCGTATCCGATCGCGCGTCACGTCCTGGACTCGAAAAAGGCGAACGCGGCCTACGAGGTTGTTAGCAAGAAGCTCTGCCGGCAGCTCAAAATATTCCCCTAAAAACAAAAGGCCCCGGCGTTAACCAGGGCCAATTGCCGACCGAGAATTCCCAGTCCGGCTCCGAATCTGAATCATAGGCACTTGTTGACAACAAGTCAAGAAAGGAATTGTACAAGTCCAAACGGCACACTGACTTACAGCGATCAACTCAAGCTAAATACGCGTAGAATCATATGCTTACGGGGAATATTTCAGGGTGAACATCCACCATGAGAACTACGCGCGCGGTTTGACGGCGATGATCTCCGCGGCGCCAGGCACGGTCCGCAGCCGGACCGGCTTCCGAGGGAGAAGCCCCGCGTCGCGCTGCCAACCCTGCATCTCGGCGATCGACCAGGTGCCCGACTGGCTCGTGAGCGCGAAGTACAGATCGAGCAACGCGCCGATCTGCCCGGCATCGTTCGGCGACGCCGGACGAATCATTTCGAGCACGACGAACACGCCGTTCGGCCGCAGCGCGCGCGCGATGCGGCTCACCAGCTCGCGATTGGTCGGCTCGTCGAAATGATGGAGCAGCTGCGACACGTAGATGAAATCCCACGCACTCGTGCCGAGATCGTCGACCAACGCGTCGCCCGCGCGGTGCGTCACCCGATCGCCCATGCCTTCCCTGGCGAGAATCGGCGCCGCGTGCGTCACCGCCGCGGGAAGATCGAGGATCACCGCCCGCAGGCCGGCATGCCGGCGGCACATCGCCACCGACACGAAGCCGTGCGATCCGCCGATGTCGAGCATGGTCGCCGCACCGGGCGGCATCGGCGTGCGGCGGACCACTTCGGGCGCCGCCAAACCTGACAAGGCGCGCATCGCACGCTGATACAGACCCCACTGCTCGTCGGAGACCGATCGATGCATGTCGAGCGGCTGTCCGGTGCGCACGTAGTCTTCGAAGTGCTCGACAAACGCCCACTCGACGAATTCGAACAGCACTTTGTCGCGCATCGACGTGGGCGAGTCGCGTGTGAGCCATTTCCGCGCCACCGCCGACAACGCATATTGCGCGTGGCGAAACAGCAGGTACCCGGAGCCGACCAGCGCGTTGAGCAGCTTCTCCGTCGACGCCGGAGCGGTGCCGCAGCGCTGCGCAATCGCGGCGGCGTCCAGCGGACCAGCGGCGAGCGCCTCGAATACACCGACCTTGGTGCCGACCATGATCGCTCGCGCGCGCATGAAGCTCATGTGCGTCTCCACGAGCGTGACCGGCGGAATGCCCAGGGCCAGAACCAGACGCTCAATCGGATTCTCCGGAGAGACGGTTAGCTTCATTGGCGAGCATCTTACGCTGAATGCTGCGAAGGACCTCGACGAAGCACTACAATCTTCCCGTGCGACCCGTTCAGACCGCCGACGATCTTGCCGGCTGGAGCCCGGACACGGCGCTGGGCATGCCCGGCGAGTTCCCATTCACACGCGGCATCCAGCCGACGATGTACCGCGGGCGGTTGTGGACGATGCGGCAGTACGCGGGCTTCGGCACGGCGGCCGAATCGAACGCGCGGTACCGCTATTTGCTCGCCCAAGGCGTCAGCGGGCTGAGCGTCGCGTTCGATTTGCCGACGCAGATGGGCTACGACTCCGATCACGCGCTGGCCGCGGGCGAGGTCGGCAAGGTCGGCGTCGCGATCGATTCGATCGAGGACATGGCGGCGCTCTTCGACGGCATTCCGCTCGATCGCGTGTCGACGTCGATGACGATCAACTCGACGGCAATCATTCTGCTCGCCCTCTATATCGCCGTCGCGCGCCGGCAGGGCGCACCGGCGGCGGCGCTCGCGGGCACGATCCAGAACGACATCCTCAAGGAGTACGTGGCGCGCGGCACATATATTTATCCCCCGCGCCAGTCCCTGCGCATCGTCACCGACATCTTCGCGTATTGCGAACGCGAGCTGCCCAACTGGAACACGATTTCGATCAGCGGCTATCACATCCGCGAGGCGGGATCGACGGCGGTGCAGGAGGTCGCGTTCACGTTTGCGCACGCGACGGCCTACGTGCAGGCCGCGATCGACGCCGGGCTCGACGTGAATCAGTTCGGGCAGCGCGTGTCGTTCTTCTTCAACGCGCACAACGATTTTCTCGAAGAGGTCGCCAAGTTCCGGGCGGCGCGCCGGCTGTGGGCGCGGATCATGCGCGATGGGTTTCACGCCACTCATCCGCGCGCGCAGCAGCTGCGCTTTCACACGCAGACCGCCGGCAGCACGCTGACCGCTCAGCAGCCGGACAACAACATCGTCCGCGTCGCGCTGCAGGCGCTGGCGGCGGTGCTCGGCGGCACGCAGTCGCTGCACTGCAACGGACGCGACGAGGCGCTGGCGCTGCCGACCGAAGAGTCGGCGCGCATCGCGCTGCGCACACAACAGATCATCGCGAGCGAGAGCGGTGTGGCGAACACGGTGGACCCGTTCGCGGGGGCGTACGCGGTCGAAGTGCTGACCAACCAGATCGAGCGCGACGCGGAAGCGCTGCTGGCGCGCATCGATGCCGCCGGCGGCACGCTGGCGGCGATCGAGACCGGGCTGATCCAGCGCGAAATTCAGGAGTCGGCCTATCGGGCGCAGGTGGCCGTGGACGCGGGCGAGGCGGTCGTGGTCGGCGTGAACCGATTCGCCGAAAAGGGGTACGGCCCCTTTTCGCCAGAGGGCGACGGAAAAGAGGCCGTACCCCTTTTCGAAATGGACCCGGAAGGCGAGCGGCGGCAGATCGAGCGCGTCCGAGCCGTGCGCGCCGGGCGCAGCGCCGGCGCCTGGGAAACGGCGATGGCCGGCGTCGCGGCCGCGGCGCGCGACGGCCACAATCTCGTTCCGCCGATCATCGCCGCCGTGGAAGCGCACGCGACCATCGGCGAGATCGCCGACGCGATGCGCGACGTGTTCGGCGAATATCAGGAGACCGCCACGCTGTGAGCGACGATTCAGGGGTTGGGGGTCAGGGCTCGGAGCTCAGGGTTCAGAGCTGACGGAAATGGCGCTGCTCTCCATCGAGCATCTGACCACCGTCTTCGACACGCCGCGCGGCGCGGTCCCTGCGGTCAACGACGTCAGCTTCGAAATTCGTGCGGGCGAAACGCTCGGCCTCGTGGGAGAATCGGGCAGCGGCAAGTCCGTCACGGCGCTGTCGATCATGCGGCTCGTCCAGCCGCCCGGGCGCGTCGCCGAGGGGCGCATCACGTTCAACGGGCGCAACCTGCTCGCGCTCGACGAATCCGAAATGCGCGCAGTCCGCGGCGCGGAGATCGCGTTGATCTTTCAGGAGCCGATGACCGCGCTCAATCCGGTCTTCACCATCGGCGATCAGATCGGCGAGACGCTGCGTGTGCACGGCCGCGCGACCAAGCGAAACGCGCGCGCCCAGGCGATCGAGCTGCTGCGCGCCGTTCGCATCCCGCATCCCGAATCGCGAATCACGGATTACCCGCATCAGCTCTCCGGCGGCATGCGGCAGCGCGTCCTCATCGCGATGGCCCTGTCGTGCCAGCCGTCGCTCGTCATCGCCGACGAACCGACGACGGCGCTCGACGTCACGATTCAAGCCGAGATCCTGGACCTGCTCCGCGAGATGAAGTCCGCGTTCCACCTGGCGCTGCTCCTCATCACGCACGATCTCGGCGTCGTCGCGGAGACCGCTGATCGCGTTGCGGTCATGTACGCCGGGCGCATCGTAGAAGAAGGGCCCGTTCGGGCGATCTTTCGAAACCCGAAGCATCCGTACACCGAAGGGCTGCTCGCCTCGATGCCCGGCGGCCCCGCGGGCGCACGACTGCATGCCATCGAAGGCAGCGTGCCGCAGCTTGGCGCGCTGCCGCCAGGCTGCGCGTTCAATCCGCGATGTCCGAGCCGCTTCGAGCCGTGCGTGGTCGACCCGCCGCCCGACTACGACGTCGGGCCCGATCAGCGGGCGAAGTGTTACCTGCACGCCACGGCGGCGCACGCGGACGGGTCGGTGCGCCCCGGCTCCGTCAGTCCGATCCATTCTCTGGCCAAGGGCGTCTAGGTGCCGCTCGTCGAGGTCAATCACCTCGTGAAGCGGTTCGCGCGCGGCGGAGGCCTGTTCCGGACAGGCACCGCGGTGCCCGCGGTGGACGATGTGAGCTTTGCGATTGACGAGGGGGAGACGTTCGGGCTCGTCGGCGAATCCGGCAGCGGAAAGACGACCACCGGACGGTGCATCCTGCGCCTCATCGAGCCGACGTCGGGTTCGGTGCGATTTCGCGGCGAAGATGTGCTGGCATTCTCGAGCCGCCGCATGCGCGAGGCGCGGCGGCAGATGCAGATCGTCTTTCAGGATCCGTACTCGTCGCTGAACCCGCGCATGAAGGCCCGGCAGATCGTCGAGGAGCCGCTGATCATTCACGGCCTCGGCTCACGCGCTGCGCGGCGCGCCCGCGTCGCGGAGCTGTTTCACCTGGTCGGCCTGGACCCAGCGTTTCTCGAGCGCTATCCCCATCAGTTCAGCGGCGGGCAGCGGCAGCGGATCGGCCTCGCGCGCGCCCTCGCGCTCAACCCGTCGTTCCTGATTCTCGACGAGCCGGTGTCGGCGCTCGACGTCTCGGTGCAGGCGCAGGTTGTGAATCTGCTGATGGATCTGCAGCAGCAGCTGAAGCTCACTTACCTGTTCATCGCGCACGATCTGCGGCTCGTCAAACACGTCTGCCGCCGCGTGGCGGTGATGTATCGGGGCAAGATCGTCGAGATGGCGCCGGCCGGGGCGCTGTTCGCCGCGCCACAGCATCCCTATACACGCGCGCTGCTATCCGCGATTCCGGTTGCCGATCCCGATGCGCCGCGCACGCGCATCACACTCGACCCCGCGCTCGTGAACCGCGACGCGATGCTCAGGGAAATCGCCGCGGGACACTGGGCGGCAATATAGTCGTCAGTCGCATAAGTTGGTGAGTTGGTGAGTTGGTAAATTGGTGAGTTGATAAATTGGAGAACGAATCGCCAATTCACGACTGGCCAATCTGCAGAGTCGTCAATCTTCAGTCCCTGTCGTCATGCGGAGGACGACCCGAGCTGATCCCGCAACGACCGATCCCTCCCGAATGACTGGCGGTCAAGGATCGCAGAAATTGCCGCCGATGCTTCGAGCGCTCGTTGATAAACGAGCAATTCTTCCAGGGATTTGGCGATCATCGCCGCCGAAGGAGCACAGAGCATGCCGTCGTCGATACGACGACTGAGGGTGCCGATCACTGCGATCGATGGGACTGAAGACCGCCCGACTGAGCCTGAGGACTGCCGACTGACTGACGACTGAGACTGAGGACTGACGACTTGTGAATGACGACTTGTGACTGACGACTGACTAAGCCGCGCGCTTCACGTCGTTCTCGACCTGCCCGTCGCGGATGTGAATCGCCCGGTAGGCGAACGCCGCCACGTCGGGCTCGTGCGTCACGAGCACGATCGTGTTGCCGGCTTTGTGCAAACGTTCGAACAGCGCCATGATCTCGAGGCCGGTCTTCGAGTCGAGATTGCCGGTCGGCTCGTCGGCGAGCAGGATCGACGGGTTGTTGACCAGCGCCCTCGCAATCGCCACGCGCTGCCGCTGGCCGCCGGACAGCTCGTTCGGACGATGGGACATGCGCTGCGCGAGCTCGACCTTCTCGAGCGCCGCCTTCGCGCGCTCCTGCCGATCCTTCGCCGGTACGCCGGCGTAAACCAGCGGGAGCTCCACGTTGTGCAGCGCCGTCGCGCGCGGCAGCAGATTGAACGTCTGAAAGACGAAGCCGATTTCCTCGTTTCGAATCCGCGCGAGCTCGTTGTCGTTCATCTGGCTCACCTGCTTGTCGTTCAGCAGGTACGATCCCTTGCTTGGCGTGTCGAGGCAGCCAATCAGGTTCATGAGCGTGGACTTACCCGACCCCGACGGCCCCATGATTGCCACGTATTCGCCGCGCTCGATCTGAATCGAGACGCCGCGCAGCGCGTGGATCTCTTCCGAGCCCATCACGTAGGTTTTCCACAAATCGACGGTTTCAATGAGCGGCATGGCTGATGTAAAAGCAGACGGAATTCGCGACGGCCGAGTTCCCGCACCAGAAGGCGCGTCTTGTTCATTATGAGCCCGAACGCCTCCGGACCCGCAAGGTCTTCGCCGGGGCCGAAGCCGCCGTGGATCGCGCGAAAACCGGTCAGCCGCGCTCCTCCTCGTAGTTCGCCTTCAGCCTCGCCACCACCGCCGGGTCCGCCAGCGTCGTCGTGTCGCCGAGCGCCTTTCCTTCGGCGATGTCGCGCAGCAGACGCCGCATGATTTTTCCCGAGCGCGTTTTCGGCAGGTCCGCAGTGAACAGAATGTCGTCGGGTCGGGCGATGGCGCCAATTTTCTGGACGACGTGCTCTTTCAAATCGTCGATCAGCGCCGAGGTCATGTGGGCGCCCTCCTTCAGCGTGACGAAGGCGGCGATCGCCTGTCCCTTCAGTTCGTGCGATCGGCCGACAACGGCCGCCTCGGCGACGCTCGGGTGATCGACGAGCGCGCTTTCGACTTCCATCGTGCCCAGCCGGTGGCCCGCCACGTTGATCACATCGTCCACGCGTCCGAGCAGCCAGAAATCACCGTCGGCGTCGCGCTTGGCGCCGTCACCGGTGACGTACACACCGGAGCCCCATTTGTTCCAGTACTGCTGCACGTAGCGGTCGGGATCGCCGTAGATGCCGCGCAGCATCGACGGCCACGGGCGGGTCAGCGCGAGCAGACCGCCGCCGACATCAATCTTGTCGCCCTTCTCGTTGCGGATTTCCGCGGCAATGCCGGGGAACGGACGCGTCGCCGATCCGGGCTTGAGCGTCGTCACGCCGGGGAGCGGCGTGATCATGATCGCGCCGGTTTCGGTCTGCCACCACGTGTCGACGATCGGGCATCGGCCACCGCCGATCACCTCGTGATACCACATCCACGCTTCCGGATTGATCGGCTCGCCGACCGATCCGAGAAGCCGCAGCGAGGAGAGATCGTGCTTGGCCGGCCACTGCCGGCCCCAACCCATGAACGCGCGAATCGCCGTGGGGGCCGTGTAGAGAATCGTAATGCCGTAGCGTTCGACGATCGACCAGAAGCGATCCTTCTGCGGCCAGTCGGGGGCGCCCTCGTACATCACGACCGTCGCGCCGTTGGCCAGCGGGCCATAGACGACGTAGCTGTGGCCGGTGACCCACCCGATATCCGCGGTGCACCAATACACATCGTCGTCGTGGAGATCGAACACGAGCTTGGTGGTGGTGTACGCGCCGACGAGATACCCGCCCGTGGTGTGGACGATCCCCTTCGGCTTTCCCGTCGTGCCGGAGGTGTAGAGGATGTAAAGCATGTCCTCGGCGTCCATCGGTTCCGGCTCGGACTTGAACGACGCGTCCTGCATCAGGCGGTGATACCAGTGATCGCGTCCCTCGGTGATGTGGATCGGAATCGCCGCGCCGCCGCGCTGGACGACGATGACCTGCTCGATCGACGGCGTACCGGTGAGCGCTTCGTCGGCGACCTGTTTCAGCGGGACGATTTGCCCGCGGCGATAGCCGCCGTCGGCGGTGATCAGCAGCCGGCAGGTCGAATCGTTGATGCGGTCGCGCAGCGACTCGGCGCTGAATCCGCCGAACACGACGTTGTGCACGGCTCCGATGCGGGCACAAGCGAGCATGGCAATCGCGAGCTCGGGAATCAGCGGCAGGTAGATGGCCACGCGATCGCCCTTCTGGAGGCCGAAGGACCTCAGCACGTTGGCGAACGCGGACACTTCGCGATAGAGATCAAAGTACGTGAACGTGCGGCGATCGCCCGGTTCGCCTTCCCAGATGAGCGCGGCCTTGTTCCGGCGGGGTCCGCGGATGTGGCGATCGAGGCAGTTGACGCTGGCGTTCAGCTGGCCGCCGAGGAACCAGCGGGCGTGGGGCGGCTGCCAGTCGAGGACGGTATTCCAGGGGCGCGACCACTCGAGCTCTCCGGCCATGCGGGCCCAGAAGGCGTCGGGGTCGCGGTCCGCGTCGGCGTAAATCTGCGCGTCGCGGACGAGCGCCCGATCGCGAAAGGCCTCCGGCGGCGAAAATGTCCGGTGTTCGCGAAGGAGATCGTCAATTTCGCCAGGCTTCTGGTCGGCCATGGCGTGGATTGTACCGAAAGGATCCGAAAAGGGGTACGGCCCCTTTTCGCGCTACGCGTGGGGCGTCGCGTCGATCGTGCCGGGTGGCAATGACTTGCGGAAGATCACGGCGCCGAGCAGACCGCCGATCGTCGAGAAGATCGAGCCGACGATGAGCATGAGCATGAAGACGAAGACGCGGCGAATCAGAATGAGGCCGATGCCGGCCTCGGCGCTCCGCTGGCTGAACTGGTCGATCATGTCGCGCATGCCTGACGGCATGTTGCCGGCCATGTCTGCCAGGCGCATCGCCATCGTCCGCTCGATGGGCGCCATCACGATGTCGATCGGGATGGAGAGGACGAGATGCACGGCAGCGCCGACGAAGCCCGCGAACAGACCGACGAGCGCGCCGTCACCGGTCGCGATCGGCATCGCCTGATTCTGCTGAAACACATACGCCGCCGTGATGCCGCCGGACACGACCCAGAGACAACAGCACGCGTTGCCGGCGTAGACGATCGGCAGGGCGGAGAGCACGCCCATCACCAGGCCGCCGATGATCGCCGGCTGCGCGTACGGCGAGCTAGTCGTAGTACTCACGGCCGAGATGCGTGATCAGCTCTTCGCCCTTGAGATATCGCAGCGTGTTCTTGAGCTTCATCAGCTGAATGAACAGATCGTGCTCGGGGTAAAGCCCCGGCGCATGCACCGGGCTCTTGAAGTAGAACGACAGCCACTCCTGAATCCCGTGCATGCCCGCGCGCTTGGCGAGATCCATGAAGAGCGCGACGTCGAGGACGATTGGCGCGGCGAGGATGCTGTCGCGGCAGAGGAAATTGATCTTCAACTGCATCGGGTAGCCGAGCCAGCCGACCAGATCGATGTTGTCCCAGCCTTCTTTGTTGTCGCCGCGCGGCGGGTAGTAGTTGATCCGCACGACGTGGCAAAGATCCTTGTACAGATCCGGATAGAGCTGCGGCTGCAGGATGTAGTCGAGAACGGACTTCTTGCTCTCTTCCTTGGTCTTGAACGACTCGGGATCGTCGAGCACCTCCCCGTCGCGATTGCCGAGGATATTGGTCGAATACCAACCTTCGACGCCGAGCAGCCGCGCCTTGAGGCCCGGCGCGATGATCGTCTTGATCAGCGTCTGGCCGGTCTTCAGATCCTTGCCGGCCAGCGGCGTCTGTGTCCTGGCCGCCAGCTCCACCAGCGCGGGAATGTCGGCCGTGAGATTCGGCGCGGCGTTCGTGTACGGAATCCCCTCGCGGATCGCCGCGTAGGCGTAGACCATGCTCGACGGAATCGCGGGATCGTTCTGCTCGAGCGCCTGCTCGAAGGCGGCGATGGTCGCGTGCGCGGGCGACTCGGTCGCGAAAATCTCGGTGCTGCCGCACCAGAGCATCACCATGCGATCGAGGTGATTGTCGGCCTTGAACTTTCGAATGTCGGCGATGACCTGCTCGGCGAGATCCTTCTTGTTCTTGCCCTTCTTCACGTTCGGGCCGTCGAGCCGTTTCACGTACCGCTGATCGAACACCGCCGGCCACGGGCGAATCTGCTCGAGCTCCGGCCGGATCTGTTCCAGCAGCGCGGGTTCGAGCACGCCGGCGGTTTTCGCCGCCGCGTAGCAGTCGTCGTCGAAGATATCCCAGCCGCCGAACACGAGATCGTCGAGGCCGGACAGCGGAACGATCTCGCTGATTTTCGGCGTCCGTCCGTCGGTGCGCTTGCCCAGACGGATGGTGCCCATCTGCGTCAACGAGCCGATCGGCTTCGAGAGGCCTTTCCGAATAGCGAGAACGCCGGCAATGGTGGTCGTGCTGACGGCGCCAAGGCCGACGAGCAGGACGCCAAGCTTGCCGCGCGCAGGAGCGATTTCAATTGGTGTAGGCACAATCGTGAACTATATCAGTCGCCAGTGGACAGTGGCCAGTACGCCGGCCCGCGGCCACGGTAAACTGTTGCCAATGGTGATGAATCCATTCCGCAGGGCCGACGATCCGTACCCGCTGGTCGTGAGCATGACCGGCGTGAAAATGGGCGACCGCATCGCGTTTATCGGCTGCGCGCACGGGGCACGCATGGCCGCGATCGCCGGGAAAGTCGGGTTGTCCGGACGCGCCGTCGCAATCGTGCCCGACGAAAGCTCCGCCGACCGCGCGCGCAAGGGCGCCGAGCACGGAGGCGTGCTCGTCGAGGTCGAAGTGGCTCCGCCCACGCACCTGCCCCCGGAAGACGGCGCGTTCGACCTCGCGATCGTGGACGACACCGCGGGCCTGCTCGGCACCATGCGCGCGGAAGCACGCGTCGGGACGATTCGCGAAGTGCTGCGCATCCTGCGCCCCGGTGGCCGCGTGCTGATCCTCGGCGCCGCCGAGCGCGGCGGATTCGGCGCGATTCTCACCCGCGCGCAGAGCGGACCGCCGTTCACCGCGTCGGGCGATGCCAATCTCGCGCTGCAGGCCGACGGGTTCCGCTCCGTGCGTACGCTCGCCGAGCGCGAAGGGATCGTATTTGTGGAAGGGGTCAAACCGCGATCGGAAACACACCAGGCAGGATAGGCGGGAGGGGCAGGAAAGGCTGGAGGGCGGGGAGAGGTACTGAGTTAGTGTCAGCCGCCTGCCCCTCTTGCCCGTCCCGCCTGTCCCGCCCTTCCCGCCCCGCCCGGCGATCACCGCGCGCACGTCAAGTGCCGCCCGCCATCGATCGGAATCGTCTCACCCGTCATCCACGCCGCCTGCTCCGATGCGAGGAACACAATCAGCGATGCGACCTCGTCCGGCTGCCCAGGCCGCCCGAGCGGATGCGTCGTCTTCGAACGCTCGAGAAACGCGGCGTACTGGGCCTCCGCCATGCCGGATCGCCGATGCAGATTCGTCACCGTGACGCCCGGATTGACGGCGTTCACGCGAACGCCGAGCGGCGCCATTTCGAGCGCGGCGCAGCGTGTGAGCTGATCGACGCCAGCCTTGCTGACGCAGTACGCCAGCACGCCGGGGAACGAGCGCAGGCCGTTGACGCTCGACACATTGACGATGGCACCCTTGCGCGAGGCGAGGTGGGGCGACGCCGCGCGCATCAAGCGGAACGGCGCCGTCAGATTCACGGCCAGCATCTGGTCCCACGCCGCATCGCTCGTCTGATCGAGCGTGCCGCTCGCGATCACGCCCGCGGCGTTCACGAGGACGTCGACACCGCCGAAGGCATCGACCGCGGTGCCGACGATGGCGGCGGCTGCGTCGGCCTGCGTCACGTCGGCGCGGCAGGTCACCGCGCGTCCGCCGGCGGCGGCCACCGCCCGCGCCACCGTCGCGAGCGCCTGGTCGTCGCGTCCGGCGAGCACCAAGGACGCCCCTTCGCGGCCCAGCATTTCCGCCGTCGCCTGGCCGATGCCGCTCGAGGCGCCCGTCACAATCACTGCTTTTCCGGCAAAAGACATGCGGCCAGTGTACAACTCAGGCCGCAAAGGTCAGGGAGAGTGTCACGGTTGGAGCACACTCCTGACCGGCGGTTTGGCGCGATTCACGGTTTTGCCGGCAATCAGCCGAAGCGTCCAAGGCAAGCCTTTTGCCTGCGCGTGCTCTGATCCATGGGCGCCAACTCAATCGCTGACCTCTACTGGCGACGCGGGAAATCGCGCTGGCGGCTGGCGTTCCTGAGGCTGAGGTGCGCGTGGCGCGCAAGGCACATGTGATGCCTCACATCGACAAACGTCAACTCAGCACGCTGGCACGGACGCCATGACGCCGCGCACCGCTTCGTCTATCGCGGCTGCCTCCCTCGGGCTGTTCGTGGCGTCGGTCCACGGCCAGCAACCAGCGCCGCAGCAGGGCGACGGGTTCCGGTTCAAGAGCGGCATTGAGCTGATCAACGTCACCGCCACCGTTTCTGACGCGAACGGCCGCTTCGTGTCGGGCTTGCAGAAAAACGACTTCACCGTCTACGAGGACGACCATCCGGTGGAGGTCACCCACTTTGACGCCGAGCGCGTCCCCGTGAGTCTCGGCATCGCGCTCGACACGAGCGGCAGCATGGTCGGCGAGAAGATGGACGCCGCACGCGCCGCGCTCAATCGGCTTCTGGTAATACTGCTCGATCCGGAGGACGAGATCTTCCTCTATCGCTTCAGCAACTACCCGGCGCTGATTCAAGGATGGACCAGCGATCGACAGCCGCTCCTGCGCGCGCTCGAGCGGCTCGTGCCCAACGGCGGCACGGCGATGTACGACACCGTGGTCGACGCGGTGCCGTTGATTGCGAAAGGACAGCGGCGCAAGAAGGCGCTGCTCATCATCTCGGACGGCCGCGACACGTCGAGCACGGCCACACCTGGCGACGTCAAACGCGCGATTCGCGAGAGCGAAGCGCTCGTCTACGCGATCGGCATCGACTGCAGCACCACGGACGTGCGGCGCCGACAGGATGATCCGCAGCTGCAGCTCGGGCAAATGCCGATGCCCTTTCCGCTCCCGGGAGGACGCCGCGGCTGGCCGCCGGTGCCGCCGCGGCCCACGGCGCCGCGCCCGCCCGATCGCGGCACGTGGCTCCGCGCCTGCAGCGATCCGGTCGACGTCGCCGCGCTCCGAGATCTCACCGACGACAGCGGCGGCCGCACCGAGGTCATTCGCGAGCCGCACGACCTGGATCCGGCCACGGCCGGCATCGCCGACGAATTGAGCAAGCAGTATTACCTCGGGTACCCGGCGGTCGCCCCGAGAGACGGGCACTGGCACTCCATCCGCGTCGAGCTGAAGGACAAAGGCTATCGCGTCCGCGCGCGCCGCGGCTACACGGCCAGCTGACGACAGTCGTTAGTCGCAAGTCGTCAGTCTTCAGTCTCAGTCGACAGTCTCAGTCCTCAGTCCCAGTCTTCAGTCTTCAGTCCGCGTTGGAGTGAAGCCCAGTAGAATGTTGCGTGCATTTGCTTGCGACGGCCCTCGGCCTCAGCCTTCTGGGAAGCTGCGGCGGCATGCTCGTCGCCTCCTCGCTTCTCCTGTTCACGCACGACGCGCGAACGCGCCTGGTCCCGTGGCTGGTCAGCTACGCGGTTGGAGCGCTGCTCGGCGTGGCGCTGCTGGCGCTGCTGCCCGAGGCGCTCGAGACGTTGAAGCCGGCCCACGTGTTCGGGACGCTGCTCGCCGGCATCCTCACGTTCTTCGTGCTCGAAAAGCTCGTGCTGCTGCGACACTGCCATACCGACGAGTGCCACGTGCACAGTTCGACGGCGCTGCTGGTGATCGTCGGCGACGCGTTCCACAATTTCATGGACGGCGCGATCATCTGCGCCGCCGTGCTCACGTCGGTACCGCTCGGGATCAATACCGCCATCGCCGTCGCCGCCCACGAAATTCCGCAGGAAGTCGGCGACGTCGCGATTCTGCTGGCAGCCGGCTATAGTCGCGGGCGCGCGCTGATGCTCAACGTCGTCTCCGGTGCCTCAGGCATCGTGGGCGCCCTGGTCGCATACAGTGCCGTCGAGATCGTCCCGGGGATCCGTCCGTACGTGCTCGCGTTCTCGTCGGCAAGCCTCATTTACATCGCGATGTCGGACCTCATTCCCGATCTGCACCGCGGCCAGGTGGACAGCAGTGCGCTGCGCCAGGTCGTGCTCATTGCCGCGGGCATTGCCACGATCGTCCTGTTCGAAAGGCTGGCTGGATGAGCACGATCGACAGCATCAACCTGGCCACGGTGGAAAAGATGTGGCGGCGCGAAGTCGAAGCGGCGCACACCTACAAGCTGCTTGCCGGCCGTGAACACGATCCGAAGCGTCGCGACATTCTGCTGCGGCTGGCGGAACAAGAGGACAAGCACGCCGCGCGCTGGTCCGCCCGCATTGCCGCGACGACGGGAAAGGTGCCCGACCCGAAGGAGATCGAGCGCGGCCTGTCGTGGTTCCAGCGCCTCGGCGATCCAAACGTGGTCTTGCACCGGCTCGAACAGGAAGAGACCCAGGCCGAGGAGGAGTACGACCATCTGATGAAACGCCTGAGCGATCCGGCCGATCGCCAGATTGCCGAAGAGGCGATGCTCGAGGAACGCGATCACGCCGTCATCCTGCGCACGCTCGCAGGCGGCGCGATGCCGACGCCCCGCTCCACACTGGACTCGATTCTCGGCCGCGAGCGCTGGCACGTGCGCGGGAGCGGCTGGATCGGCGATGCGATTTACGGCGTCAACGACGGCCTCGGCGCCGTCTTCGGCATCGTCTCCGGCATGGCGGGCTACACCGGCGGCAGCGAGGTGGTGCTGGCCGCGGGACTCGCGGGCACGCTGGCCAGCGCGCTGTCGATGGGCGCCGGCGCGTACCTGTCGTCGAAATCGCAGCGCGAGGTGTACGAGTCGGAAGTGTCGCGCGAGCGGCTCGAAATCGAAGAGGACCCACACGAGGAGATGCTGGAGCTCGAGCTGTTCTATCAGCTCAAAGGGTTCTCCGCCGAGGAATCGCGCACGATGGCCGAGCGCCTCCACAAAGAGCCGAAACAGTTTTTGCGCACGCTGGTCCACGAAGAGCTCGGGCTGTCCGAAGAGACGTTCCCCAATCCGTGGCGCTCGACGATATCGGCCGGCGTGTCGACGGCCATCGGCGGCTTCATTCCGATCATCCCGTTCTTCTTCACCGTCGGCATGCCCGCCGTCATCGCGTCGTTCATCATCAGCACGCTCGCGCACTTCGCCGTCGGGGCGTCGAAATCGCTCGTCACGCAGCGCTCGTGGTGGGCGAGCGGCGCGGAGATGACGATGGTCGGGATTCTCGAGGCGGCGATTACGTACGGCCTCGGGCGCGCCTTCGCAGGACACTGAGGCGATGTCGGCAAAAAGGGGACGGGAGCAGGAATTTTCCGTGCCGCTCGACGCGGGCGCCAGGACGACGGCGATGGTTTACCCTGCCGACCGTCCCGTCGCGACGCTGATCCTCGCGCACGGTGCCGGCGCTGGCCAGCTCCATCCGTTCATGGTGCGCTTCGGCCAGGCACTTTCCGCGCGGAGCATCGACGTCGTCACCTTCAATTTTCTCTACACGGCACAAGGGCGGCGGCTGCCCGATCGCGGACCGGTACTCGAGGCGTGCTATCGGAGCGTCGTCCAGGCCGTGGCCGATCGCGTAGAGAGCGCTCGCAAGCATCTGTTCATCGGCGGAAAATCGATGGGCGGACGGATCGCGACGCAGATCGCCGCGGGGGCGGATCTGCCGATCCGCGGTCTGGTGCTGCTGGGGTATCCGCTGCACCCGCCAGGGCGGCCCGACCAGCGGCGCGATCGGCATCTGCCCGCAGTTGCGCGGCCGATGCTGTTCGTGCAGGGCAGTCGCGACACGTTCGGAACGCCGGCCGAGCTCGCTCCCGTGTTGAGCGGACTGACGCCTCCGCCTGGCCTCCACATCGTCGAAGGCGGCGATCATTCGTTCGCGCTGCCGAAAAAAGACTCCGCCAGGCAGGCCGCGGTGTTCGACGATGTTCAGCAGGCGATCGTGGGCTGGATGTCGAGCCTCATCGGCATTTCAATTCCATGAGGTTGCCGATCGGCGTGAAGCCGTATCGCGCGTAAAGCGTCTTACTGAGGCCCGACGGCCAGAGAATCACGCGATCGGCGCGCCCGGCCGCGTCGGCGAGCGCCGCTTCGAGCAGCGCGCGGCCGACTCCTCCGCGAGACGACGGCGTCACGTACACGTTTGAGATGTACGCATGCTGCTCGCGTTCGGCGCCTGGATTCGGAAGCTTTGGGATCGTGCCGAGCCAGACGTTGCCCACGATGCGGTCGTCCTGGAGAGCCACCCACACGCGCCACGTCGAGCCGGCCAGTTCGTGGCGCATCCACTCGGCGCAGCGGGCGACGAACGAATCACGAGGCTCGTGCGCGTCGGGCCGATCCGATCGGAATTCCCATCGCAATTCTGCGAGCACGGCGGCGTCGTCCGGTGTCGCGCGGCGGATGCTGGTCATCGGCACTCGCTCAGGAATGCGCCACCCGCAGCGATGAACGGCGCTGGCCATTCGTGGCCGCCATCGAACTCGACCGTCGTCAGGCGGACACCAGCATCACGGAGCCGCCGGGCATCCGCATCGGCTTTCTCGCTCGTGTACCAGCCGTCGTCCAGACCGCGGCCGACCAGCGCAGCCGGCACGCGCGCGAGCGCCGCCGGATCGAGCTCGGGCGGCACGTCGCCGCCGCAGACGATGACGCCGGCCACCGGCCGCGGCGATGCGGCCGCCGCGCGAAACGCCATGGCGACGCCTTGTGAAAAGCCGGCGAAGACGAGCGTCCGGCTCACACTCTGCTCGTGCGCGATCGCCTCGACGACCGTGTTCACGTACGCGATGTTATCCGCAATGGCGAGATCGCGATCCTGCTGCGTCATCCACCCGGCGACGACATCCTGCGAGCGCCCGCGGTAAAACGGGTGCAGCGCCTGCACCGACACGATGAGCCAGTCGTTCGATCCGGGCATTGCGCGCATGCGCTCCAGCTGCGCTTCAGCGGGTTCGGCGTAGCCGTGAAAGCCGACGAGCAGCGGCGCAGGCCCGGACGCGGCAGGGACATCGATCAGGTAGCGGCCGTGCGTCGCGGCTGAAATCGTACGAGCGATCGCCAAATCATCCGTACGATATCACTCGTTTCATGGTTCGCGGGTTCGTAGGTTCCAAGGTTCTGGGTTCGTAGGTTCGTGTGCCTTCGTGATCTTCGTGTCCTCGTGGTTCCATGATGAAAGTGGCGCAGGACTTCAGTCCTGCCCCCAGCTTATGGTTGCGGTGTCAGGGGATGCTGCGTGATCAGCAGATCCTCGACGACGGTGCCGGCGATCAGGTGCTCCTGGATGATCCGCTCGAGCGCGGGCGGATCGCACGCGCCGTACCACGCGCCCTCAGGATAGACGACAGCAATCGGGCCGCCTTCGCAAATACGCAGGCAGTTCGCCTTGGTCCGCAGAATGCCACCCTGCTCGGAGAGGCCAAGGACCTTGAGACGGGCTTTCAGAAACTCCCAGGCCGCCAACCCCCGCTCTTTGTCGCAGCATTTCGGCTTCGTCTGATCGCAACAGAGAAAAATGTGACGCCGCGCGACAGGCACGCCGATCGACTCCGCCACCTCTTGCTGTGAATCGATCATGACGAAATGCTCCAACACAGAGGATACAAAGGACCTACGCGGCTCGAGACGTAACCAAAGCGCTTGCTCCGAATCCGGTTGATTCCTCTGTGTCCTTGGTGTCCTTTGTGTTGAAAAGCGGCTATACCCCGAATGCCTCGGGATCCCAGTCGAGTCCAAGCTCGCTGGGCGGCGCCATATACCCGACCAGCGCGGACGCCGCGACGACGACCGGGCTCGCCAGAAACCCTTCGCCGCCGAGACCCATGCGATTCTGCCAGTTGCGGTTGAACGAGGTGATGGCGCGCTGCCCCTTGACGAGCGCATCCGGCCCCTGCCCGAAGCACGGCCCGCACCACGACTGACGAATCTGCCCGCCGACCGATCGAAACACTTCCGCGATCGACTCTCCACCCAGCCGCGGATCGGGCCGCTCAATCTGCAGCCCGACGCCTCCCGATCCGGGAAACACCACGAACTCCCTGGCGGTCTTCTTGGCGCCCTGCGCGCGTGCAGCGCGCACGACGAGCGCCGCCGCGAGCAGATCGTCGTAGCTGCCGTTGGTGCAGGATCCGATCATCGCCTTGTCGAAGGTCAGATGCTCGCGCGCAACCTCCTCGGCCGGAAACGCATTTCCCGGGCTGAACGGCTTCGCGATCATCGGCGTGACGGCCGTGAGATCGATCGTCTCGTCGATCTCGTATACGGCGTCAGCGCCTGGCTGAAACGACGGATACGGCAGCTCGGTGATCCCTTTCGCGCGGTACCAAGCGGACGTGATCGCGTCCGGGGCGAAGAGGCCGTTCAGCGCCTCGGCCTCGGCCATCATGTTCGCGATCGTGTTGCGGTAGGCGATCGGCAGCTGCGTGTCGGCATCCACGAGCTCGACCGACATCCCTTGCGACTGCTTCGCGCCCCACCGCCGCAGCAGCTCGAGCACGATGTCCTTCCCGCTCACCCACGACTGCAGCCGGCCGCGGAAGACGACGCGCCGCGCCTTCGCCAGCGTGAAGTAGATGTAGCCGGTGGACCACCCGAACCCGAGCGTCGTCGATCCGACGCCCATGCCGACGGCGCCGTACGCACCGTACGCGCGGCTGTGCGAGTCGGCGCCCGGAATGAACTGCCCCGGCATGACGAGGCCCTGCTCGGGGAAATAGAAATGGAAGATGCCGTCGCCGGGCGTCGCGTAGTACGGCTTCTCGATCCCGTGCAGCTGGGCGAATGCGCGGCCGATCGCCGTCTGCTTGTTGTCGTCGTCCTTGCCCGTGAAGACGAAGTGATCGTTGGCGATCGCGGCCTGGCGCGGGAAAATCGTGTTGCCGCCAGTGATCTGATTGAAAGTGTGGATGGCGAACGGCGCCGTCCCGTCCGACGCCGGCAGCAGATCGGCGTAGACGCGCAGCGTCGCGCCCGGCTTGACCTCGGCGTTTTTGTCCACGCGGTGCGCCCAGACGATCTGCTCGGTCGACGTCATCCGCCGCGCCTGCTCGGCATCGGGCCACTCGATCTTCGGCGTGGTCCTCACCGCCGTCGCGAATTCGCGGCGCCCGGCCGCGAAGATGCCGCCCGTGCGGCGGATCTCGTTTTCCTTCGGCGTCAGCGGCACCGGGTCGTACGTCTTGCCCTGCGTCTCGTTCGTCAGCCGGCGCGACTCCGGATCGAAGCTGAACACGTCGCCGTCTTTCGCGTCGGCCACCGCCTCCGGACTCTGGACGACGTGCAGGCCGAGGTTGAGGGCGTTGCGCCTGAAGATGTCGCCCATGTTGTTGCCGGCGACCACGACCATCTCCAGGCCGGCTTCTTCGGCGACGCCTTTGAGGCCGGCGGGACTCATCTCACGCGACGATCCGATGGCGAAGCGGTCGCCGGCGATCAGGAACGTCTCGCCGCGGTGGACGCGCGCGCGGAAGTCGGGCATCAGGTAGCGGAACGATCCGGCCTTCCAGCGCTCATCGAGTGTGTCGAGGCTCTCCGACACGCAGTCGGCGGCCGGCGTGATCTGATCGGTATCGATCGCGTCAAGCTTCTTCTTCTTGCCGAGGACCTTCAGGTCCCAGAAAATCAGCGCGGTGCCGCGGATGATCGTGCTCGACTGGCTGCCGTCGGCGGCGTTGGCCGGTGCGGTTACAGTGTCGCGGGAAACGCCGGGCTTCAGGCGGGCGAGCTCAATCACGTGCATGAAACAATAGTAGCGTGAACGTTGGTATCATAAGAACAACGTGATCATGCCTGACTTCAAAGACCAACCGCTGCACGGGTCCACTTCGGAAGCTGTCACGAACAATGTGCGCGTCGAGGTCGAGTCGCAGTACGCCGCCGAGCGCTCACAGCCCTTCCAGAGCGAGTGGTTCTTCTACTACACGATCCGCATCACCAACGAAGGCGAGCAGACCGTGCAGTTGCTCAGCCGCCACTGGATCATCACCGACGCGACGGCTCGCGTCGAGGAAGTCAAGGGCCCGGGCGTTGTCGGCGAGCAGCCGGTGCTTGCGCCGGGCGAGTCATTCCAGTACACCTCAGGGTGCAATCTCAAAACGTCAGCCGGCTTGATGCGCGGCACCTACCAGATGGTGACGGAAGGCGGCGATCACTTCGATATCGAGATCGCGCCCTTTGCGCTGCACGAGCCCTACACCGTTCATTAAGATTGGCGGCCTTTCGGTCCGATAAGCCCCTATGCAGGAGGCAAGGGCCATGAGGCGACCGATTTCGAAATGGGTCTGGGGTGGCGCTGCTGCGCTCAACCCCGGCCGCTGAACGTGCGGATTGCGTCCAGGAAGGCGTCGCCGAAATCGGCGGCCTTCTTTGCGCCGACGCCGTACACCTCATTCAAATCCTCGAAGGTCTTCGGCCGGCGCAGCACCATGTCGCGCAGCGTAGTATCGTGGAAGATCACGTACGGCGGCACGCCGCGCTCGCGCGCCAGCCGCAGACGCACATCGCGCAGCGCGTCGAACAACCCCTGGTCGCCACTGCCAGTGAAGCTCTCGCGCACCGCCCCACGTCCACGCTTGCGCGACGACGCCGGCTTCGCTTCGCGATACAGCATCGGCGCGCCGTCGCCCCGCAGCAGCGCCGCGCCGCTCGGCGTGAGCCGCAGGACCGGATACGGATCGCCCTCCCGCGCCAGCAACCCGCCGCCGATCAGCTGCTCGATGTAGCCGCGAATCGCCGTCGTCGTTTCCTCTTTCAGCAGGCCGAAGGTCGAGAGCTCGTGGTGCCCGCTCACGACGACCTTCTCGGACGCCTTACCGATCAGCACATCGGTCACGTGTCCGATGCCCCACGTCTGCTTCACGCGCGCGACGCACGACAGGATCTTCTGCGCGACCACCGTGGACTCGGGGATCGCATCGAGCTCTTTCAGGCACCAGTCGCAGGCGCCGCACGCGTCGCCGCCATACGGCTGGCCGAAGTACTCGACGAGCGATCGATGGCGGCAACGGGTGCCGGCGGCGTACCGCTCCATGTCGCGCAGCAGCGTCTTCGCGCTGTCGGTCAGCTCGCCGTTCTGCTCGAGCATCTGACGCCAGCGGACGAAATCGCCGCCGGAATAGATCAGCACGCACTCGGCGGGCAGACCATCGCGCCCTGCGCGTCCTGATTCCTGCTGGTAGTGCTCCGGCGATCGCGGCGCGCCGGCGTGCACGACGAAGCGCACGTTCGACCGATCGATGCCCATGCCGAACGCCACCGTCGCGACGATGATGTCGACGCGCTCTTCGAGGAACGCCTCCTGATGACGGCTTCGCACGTCGTCGGACAGACCGGCGTGATACGGCAGCGCACGAAGCCCCTGGTCTTTCAACCATTCGGCGAGCGATTCCACTTCGCGGCGCGACGAGCAGTAGACGATGCCGGACTCGCCGTCGTGGCGACCCAGAATGTCGGTCAACTGCGTGTGCAGATTGCCGCGGCGCAGCACACGGTAGACGAGATTCGGCCGATCGAACGATCCCACCAGGATCAGCGGATCGTGCATCTGCAGCTCGGAGACGATGTCCCGGCGGACGCGCTCGGTTGCCGTCGCGGTGAAGGCGTGCAGCGAGACGCCAGGGAAATCTTCCCGCAATCGTCCGAGCTGCCGGTACTCGGGACGGAAATCGTGGCCCCATTGGCTGATGCAGTGCGCCTCGTCGATGGCGACAAAGCGCACGCCCGCCTGTCCGAGCATCCGCCGAAGCGATTGGCTGCCCTCGCCCACCAGACGCTCAGGCGAGACGTACAACAGCCGGCACCGATCCTCGCGTACGCTCGCGAGCACGTCGTCGCGTTCGTGCGGCAGCAGCGTGCTGTTCAGGTACGACGCCGCGACGCCGTCCACGCGCAGGCCGTCGACTTGATCCTTCATCAACGAAATGAGCGGTGAAACGACGACGGCGAGTCCGCGGCGACCCTGTACCGCAGGTCTTTCTTGACCCGAACTAACGATGCCGCTGTGCGGCGGGTCCAAGAGATTTGGCGGGTCCAAAACGACCCGCCCTACATCCCTGTTGATGTCAACGATCGCCGGAGCTTGAAAGCACAGGGATTTGCCGCCGCCGGTCGGCAACACGACGACGCTGTCGCGCGCCGCGAGGATCGCGTGCATCGCTTCGCGCTGCAGCGGACGGAATCCGGAGAATCCCCAGACGCGATGGAGCGCGTCGGCGAGCAGGCGGTCAGCGTCGGGCGTAATGGTGCTCGACGTAGTCATCAACGAGACGCTGAAACTCCGCGGCCAGCTCTTCGTACGTGCCGCGCAGCGTCGTCGTGTGCCGGCCGTCGATGAAGATGGGACAACTGGGCTCTTCGCCCGTGCCAGGCAGGCTGATGCCGATGTTCGCCGCTTTCGACTCGCCGGGTCCGTTGACGACGCAGCCCATGACGGCGAGCGTCATGGCTTCGACACCTTCGTGCGTCGTCTTCCACTCCGGCATCTTGTCGCGAATGTAGCCTTGAATCCGCTCGGCGAGCTCCTGAAACGTCGAGCTCGTCGTACGACCGCAACCCGGGCACGCGGTGACGCTCGGTGAGAACGATCGGAGCCCGAGCGCCTGCAGCAGCTCGCACGCCGCGTACACCTCTTCGCGGCGATCGCCGCCGGGCCGCGGGGTCAGCGAGACACGAATCGTGTCGCCGATGCCCTCGGCGAGCAGCACGCCCATCGCCGCCGACGACCAGACCAGACCTTTCGTGCCCATGCCCGCTTCCGTCAGGCCGAGGTGCAGCGGCTGATCGGTCTGCTTCGCGAGCGCCCGGTACACGCCAATGAGATCGCGCGGCCGCGACGTCTTGCACGAGATGATGATCTGATCCGATCGCAGCCCGCTCTCGATGGCGAGCGCCGTGGATTCGATCGCGGAGAGCACCATGCAGTCGCTGATGATCTCCTCGGACGATTTGCCGAGATCCCGATCCGTGTTCTCCTGCATCTTCAGCAGCACCAGCTCCTGGTTGAGCGATCCGCCGTTGACGCCGATCCGCACCGGCTTGCCGTGATCGACGGCCACCTTGCAGATCGTCGAGAACTGTTCGTCGCGCCGCTTGCCGGTGCCCACGTTGCCCGGATTGATGCGGTACTTGTCGAGCGCGCGCGCGCACGCCGGAAATTTCGTGAGCAGCAGGTGGCCGTTGTAATGAAAGTCGCCGATGAGCGGCGCCCGGCAGCCGGCGTCGAGCATCCGCTGCTTGATTTCGGGCACAGCGGCCGCGGCGTCGGGCACATTCACGGTGATGCGCACGAGCTCGGACCCCGCCTCCGCCAGCTCGATGCACTGCTGTGCGGTGCCGCGTGCATCGGCCGTATCCGTCATCGTCATCGATTGCACGACGACGGGCGCGCCTCCGCCGACCTGAATGTGGCCGACCTTCACGCCGACTGTCTTGTGAAGCTTCACCAAGGACATCAAACTCCCATGATAACATCCGGCGCGAGTGCGCTCGGCTATTGAGCGAGTTGCGCTCGGCTAAAGCCTTCGCGCTACAACAGATGGCCGCGGCATGGCGCGAAGGGTTCAGCCGAGCGAGAAGCGGAGCGCGAAGGCTTCAGCCTGTAGCGCGAAGGCTTTAGCCGAGCGAAAAACAACGATGAAAGCGATTCGCGTTCACGAGTTCGGCGGTCCCGAGGTTCTGCATCTCGAAGAGGTGCCCGATCCGACGCCGGGACGGGCACAGGCGGTCGTCCACATCCGCGCGGCCGGTGTGAATCCGGTCGACGTGTACATCCACGGCGGCGCTCACGCGCGCAAGCCGATACTGCCCTATACGCCGGGCTTCGACGGCGCGGGTGAGATCACCGCGATTGGCGAAGGCCTCGACGGTTTCGCGGTCGGCGATCGGGTCTACATCGCGGGACCCAGCGCGACGGTGGCCGGAGCCGGCACGTACGCCGAGCAGGCGCTCTGCTCCGCCGATCAGCTGCATCATCTGCCGGCGCGCGTGACGTTCGCCCAGGGCGCCGCGCTCGGGGTGCCGTACGTCACCGCATACCGCGCGTTGTTCCAGCGTGCGCAGGCGGAGGCGCGCGAGACGGTGCTGGTCCACGGTGCGACCGGCGGCGTCGGCATTGCGGCGGTCGAGCTCGCGCACGCGCACGGCATGCGTGTGATCGGCAGCGGCGGAACCGATCGCGGCCTGCAGATCGCACGCGAGCATGGCGCCGATGTCCTCGTGAATCATCGGGACGCCGGCTATCTCGACGACATCCGAAAGGCGGCGGGCGGGCGAGGCGTGGACGTCATCATCGAGATGGCCGCGCACATCAATCTGGACAAGGATCTCTCGCTCCTCGCACCGCGTGGGCGCGTCGTCGTGGTCGGCAACCGCGGGCGGGTCGAGATCGACGCGCGTCAGGCGATGGGGCGCGACGCCGCGATCCTCGGCATGATGCTGTTCAACGCGACCGCCGCCGATCTTTCGGTCATTCACACGGCGCTGATCGACGGGCTCACCAAGGGCACGCTGAATCCCGTGGTCGGGCGGGAGATGCCCTTGGTCGACGCCGCGCGTGCTCACCAGGCGGTGATGGAACCTGGCGCGCTGGGCAAGCTCGTCCTTACCGTATAATCACGGCGCACGATTTCCGGAAAAGGGGTACGGCCCCTTTTTCCGCCCGCACAGTCGCACCAGGGCAACTCACGGAGAGATTACACAATGATGCAAGACCGGTACAGGTCCGCGCGGGCCGCTGTGTCCGCCGTTCTCATCGTGATTGGCGCCGGACTGTTCGGCGCGGCGCGCGCGCGGCTGGCCGCGCAACCCAGTGCCGCACCACCGGCGATTGCCGGATCGGCGGCACACGGCAAAGTCGTGTATGACGCGCACTGCGTCGAGTGCCACGGAAAGAGCGGCAAGGGCGACGGCCCTGCATCGCCATTCCTGACGCCTCGCCCTCGCGATTTCAACAGCGGCAAGTACAAGATTCGATCCACGGAAACGAGCAACGTACCGACAGACGAAGATCTGATTCGATCGGTCAGCCAGGGCTTGTACGGCAGTGCGATGCCAGCGTGGGCATCACTGCTCTCGGACACCGACATCCGCGACGTCGTGACGTATGTCAAGACGATGACGCCGCGGTTCGTGAACGAACCGCCAAAGGTCGTGACGCTCGGCACGCCGGTGGCGGCCTCGCCCGAGAGCATCAGCCGCGGCGGTCAGGTGTACGGGAAACTGCAGTGCCGTAGCTGCCATGGCACCGACGGGCGCGGCGCCGGGGCGATCGCCACCGACTTCGAGGACGACTGGAAACAGCCGCTGCGCGCTGCGGACCTGACGCAGCCGTGGACATTCCACGGCGGCGCGACCGCGCGCGACGTCTACCTCCGGTTCCGCACCGGCATGTCGGGCACGCCGATGCCGTCGTTCGCCGACACGGCCACGGACGCGGAAATGTGGGACCTCGCCAATTTCGTCGTCTCGCTGGCACGCAAGCCGGTCTGGTCGATGACGGCGCCCGAGATCGCCGACCACTACGCGCGTGACGCCGAGGAGGCGAAGCGCGATCCCGTGAGGCACGGCCGCTATCTCGTGGACACGCATCTCTGTGCGATCTGTCACTCGCCGATGGACGAGAACGGCCGCAGCATCAACGGCATGTACATGGCCGGCGGTCAATTGATCCGCATCATCCCGTTCGGCGATTACCCCACCGGAAACCTGACTTCGGACAAGGACACGGGCCTCGGCAACTGGACCGACGATGAGATCAAGCGGGTGATCACACGCGGCATTCTGCGCGACGGCACACGCCTGCCGCCGTACCCGATGGATTGGAGCGCGTTCTCGGCGATGACGCCCGACGATCTGAATGCGGTGGTCGCCTATCTCCGGACGATTCCGGCCGTGTCGAACAAGGTGCCGCGGCCAACGCGGCCCTTCCTGCCGGCGTACTTGTGGGGCAAATTCAAGATGCTCATCCTGAAAACTGATCCGCCGATCGTGATCTTTCCGGGGAACGTCGGGATGCAAGGAGGCCTGTGATGAAGAAATTTCTGAAGCGGGCCGCTATCGGGATCGGCCTGTTGCTGATCATCGGGTTCTGCGCGTTTCTCTATTTCATCCCGCCGTTCTTCGTCGCGGCGCCGGAGACGTTCTCGACGCCGCAGAACGACGCGGCGCCAGGCGTGGCGGACATCGCCGATCCGGGCGAGCGCGCGATTGCCGCGCGCGGCCGCTATCTGGTCGTCACCGGCGGCTGCGTCGGGTGTCATCAAACGCCCGGCCCACAGGGACCGGATTACGAAAAGTATCTCGCCGGCGGAGTGCAGTTCCACAGTCGTGAAGGGACGTTTGTCACACGCAATCTGACGCCGGACAAGACGACTGGTCTCGCCCGCCGCAGCGACGAGCAAGTGCTTCGCGTGCTGCGCAGCGGCATCATGCCCGACGGCCGCGTCACGTCGTACCGGCTGATGCCGTGGGGCTCGTATACCAATTGGACCGACGAGGATCTCCACGCGGTGCTCGTCTACCTCCGGCATCTGAAGCCGATCGTGCACCAGATCCCCGAGCCGGCGCCCGCCACGCCGCTGGCCGATCCGCTGGCTGTTGAAGTGGTCAACGGCGGCAAGGATTACGGCACCATGCCAAAATGAGCGCTCGACTGAAGCCGTCGCGCTACGTCTAGGGGCGCCGCGCGTGAAATCCAGCTGGGCTCGAGTTCTACTGGTAGACTGAGCCCGTTGGTCGCGTCCGCTTTTAGGCGGACTGTCGGGCCGGCTGACGCCGGCCACTGGGACGATGAAAGCGAGTGAGGTCATGAAACGATTGATTCTTTCGATGGCATTCGTCGCGCTCGGCGTGGGCGCCATGGCGCAGACGCAGCACCCGGCGGGGCACGATCCCGACAAGATGGCTGCAGGCGGCGGCACGCTCCCGGCGGGTTGGAGTGCGCGGCTCGACAACGGCAGCACGAAGCCGGACGGCGTCAGCGTCGCGCCGATGGGGACGGGCATGCACATCAAGTCGGGCCCCGCCGGCATCTATTTCCGGCCGGTCGACAAGTCGTCGACCGTCAGCGCCACGTTCACGCAGATGGAGCCGGCGGCGCACCCGGAAGCGTACGGCGTCTTCATCGGCGGATCCGATCTCCAGGGGCCGAACCAGAAGTACACGTATTTCGTGATCCGGCAGGACGGCAAGTTCCTCATCAAGCGGCGCGCCGGCACGGAGACGCCTTCGGTGATGAACTGGACCGAGAACGCGGCGGTGAAGAAGGCTGATGCAACCGGCAAGATGACGAACACGGTGGCCATCCACACCGACAAGGAGAAAGCGCACTTCCTGGTGAACGGCACCGAAGTGGCCGCGCTGCCGGTCGCGGACCTCGACGTCAACGGCATCGCCGGCCTGCGCGTGAACCACAACCTCGACGTCCATATCGAAGGATTCACGACCAAAGACGCGCAGACGCCTTCGCAGAAATGAACGGGCGCACCGATCGCGACGCGATTGTGGACTGGCCGCCGCCGCGGCGGCCAGCGCGCCGCGGCCGTCTGTTTTTCTTCGTCGTGATCGGCCTCCTCGTGTTCGGGGGCGGCACGGCGCTCACCTACTACGTCGACGCCCTCTGGTTCGACTCCCTTGGCTATCTCGACGTCTTCTGGAAATCTCTCAACATCCAAGCGGCGGTCTTCGGCGCGTTCGGCGTCGTCACGTTCGCCGCGCTGTACGGATCGTTTCTGGCGCTGAAGCCGGCGCGCCTCGGCGAGCTCGCCGGCGGTCCGATCCTGATCAACGGTCAGCCGTTCAAGCTGCCGGTCGAACCGGTCCTCAAGCTGATCGCGCTCGCGGTGTCGCTCCTCATTGCGCTCGCGACAGCCGCAGGGATCATGGGCGACTGGCCGACGCTCGCCCTGTATTGGTACGCGCAGCCGGCGCCGTCGCCCACGCTGGATCCGATCTTCTTCAAGCCGCTGACGTTCTATCTGTTCACGCTGCCAGCCTGGCAGTTGATCGCCGGCTGGCTGATGACGCTCGCGGTGTTCGCCACCGTCATCGCCGTGTTCTTCATTGCCATCACCGGCGGCGGCCGCGTCCTCACCGGCCGGCGCGACGAAAGCGCCGGCTTGTGGCGCGGCGTCTCCGTCGCGTTCGCCGCGCTCCTCATCATGATGGCCGCGCGAGTGTACCTGGGCCGGTTCGAGCGTCTGTTCGAGGACCACACGATCTTTTCGGGCGTGACGTACACCGACGCGCACGTCACGCTCACGGGGACGCTGATCGTCGCGTGGGCCCTGCTGCTCGGCGCAGCGATCGCGCTCGTGAACGCCGTGTCAGCGCCAAGCCTCCGCTGGCTCGTCGTCTCGGTCGTGCCGGCCGTCGTGAGCTACGCGCTCGTCGGCATCTTCGGCTGGTACGTCAGCAGCTTCATCGTCAAGCCGAACGAGCTGGTGCGCGAGCAGCCCTACATCGCGCACAACATCGAGCTGACGCGCGCCGCCTACGCGCTCGACCGCGTCGCGCAGCATCCCTTCCCCGCCGACACCGGCGTTGCCGCAGCGGACATCGCGAACAATCAGTCGACGCTGCAGAACATCCGGCTGTGGGACTGGCGCGCACTGCAGGACACGCTGCGCCAGATCCAGGAGATTCGCACCTACTACGACTTTCCAGACATCGACATCGATCGCTATCAGCTGGACGGCGTCACCCGCCAGGTGATGCTCGCCGCGCGCGAGCTCAACGTGGACCGGCTCCCCGAGAGCAGCCGCAACTGGATCAACGAGAAACTGATCTACACGCACGGCTACGGCGTGACGATGAACCCGGTGAACGGCTTCACGCCCGAGGGTCTGCCCGATCTGATCCTCAGCAACATGCCGGTCCAGAGCGCCGTGAAGGGCCTGTCGGTGACGCGGCCCGAGATCTATTTTGGCGAGCTCACGAACACCGACGTCTACGTGAACACGCGCCAGAAGGAATTCAACTACCCGCAGGGCGAGACGAACAATCTCACGTCGTACGAAGGACATGGCGGTATCGTGCTCGGCGGATTCTTCCGGCGGCTGCTGATCGCGCTCGACCGCGGCGACCTCGCCAAGCTGCCGTTCAGCGACGATGTGCAGACGGCGAGCCGGCTCCTGATGCGCCGGAACATCCGCGAGCGCGTGGCGGCGATCGCGCCCTTCCTCACCTTCGACGACGACCCATACATCGTCGTCGGGGCGAACGGGCGGCTCTCGTGGATCATGGACGGCTTCACGACCTCGTCCGCCTTTCCGTACGCGCGCCACTTCCCATTCGGACGCGACTGGATCAACTACATCCGGAACAGCGTCAAGGTCGTGATCGACGCCTACGACGGCACGACGACGTTCTACGTCTTCGACAGCGAGGATCCGATCATCACCGCGTACCGGCGTCTCTTCCCCACGCTGTTCAGGGACGCTTCGGCGATGTCGCCTGATTTGCGCGCGCACGTGCGGTATCCAGAGCTGCTGCTCTCGGTGCAGGCCAACGTCTACGCGCTGTACCACATGACCAACCCGGAAGTGTTCTACAACCGCGAGGACCTGTGGAACGTCGCGAGCGAGGTCGGCATGAACGCCCAGCGCGAGCAGGCCTCGCAGATGATGGAGCCGAACTTCGTGCTGATGTCGCTGCCGGGCGAGAAGCAGACCGAGTTCGTGGGGATCCTGCCGTTCACGCCGGCGAATCGCAACAACCTGATCGGCTGGATCGCGGGCCGGAGCGATGGGGCGCATTACGGTACTGCGGTCGTCTACGACTTCCCGAAGACGAAGCTGATCGATGGTCCGCTGCAGATCGAGGCGCGGATCGATCAGAACGCGCAGCTCTCCGGTCAGCTCTCGCTGTGGAATCAGCAGGGATCGCACGTGCGGCGCGGCAGTTTGATCGTGATTCCGATCGGACGCGCGCTGTTGTACGCGGAGCCGATTTATCTTCAGGCGGAGCGCAGCCCGATGCCGGAGCTGCGGCTCGTCGTGCTGGCGCTGCAGGATCGGCTCGCGTACGGTCCGACCGTGGAAGCGGCGCTGGCCGCGCTGTTCGGCGGCCAGGCGTCTACACTCTCGGCGGCGCCGTCAGCGCCGAACGCACCGTCCGCCCCGAACGCGCCCGCAGGCAATGCCGGGACGGCAGCGGGTGGTGCGGCGGCTCAACCCGGAACGGTGACACCCGGCGTGGCGAACGTCGATGCCTTGATCAAGGATGCCGCGCGCGATCTCGAGGAGTACCAACGTCTGACCGCTGAGGGCAAGCTCGGGGAAGCCGGGCAGCGACTCGAGGCACTGAAGCAGAAGCTCGAGCAACTGTCGCGTCAGAAGCGCTGATTCATCACCACGAAGACACGAGGGCACGAAGGCACTTACCCGTACACCTGGAGAATTTTCCTCCCTGTCCTCTGTGGTGAACGCGTTTCTGCGGGGATCAGGGCAAAACTTATCGCGCAAAGTTACAATGCGCAGATGCGCATCATGCTTCGCTCCTCTCTCGCCATCGCCGCCGCTGCCGTCTTCATCGCGGCCGCGGCATCAGCACAGACGGCGCCCCAGACAGCCCCCCCGAAAGCCATTCCGCCCCCGGCCGATGTCGCCGCGCCGCCAGCCGACGCGGTGAAAACGGCGTCGGGGCTCACGACGAAAGTGGTGACGCCGGCCAGCGGCGATGATCACCCGACGAAGGCGGATCTCGTCACCGTCGAGTACACCGGCTGGACCACCGACGGCAAGATGTTCGACAGCTCGATCGTGCGCGGCAAGCCGTCCACCTTCGGTGTGAGCCGCGTGATTCCGGGCTTCAGCGAAGGACTGCAGTTGATGGTGCCGGGCGAAAAGCGTCGTCTATGGGTGCCGGAAGCGCTCGCCTACAAGGGCGCAGAGGGCAAACCGAAAGGCACGCTGGTCTTCGACGTTCAGCTGGTCGGCATGCCGAACCGCCCCCCGGCCGACGTGAAGGCGCCGCCCGCCGACGCGAAGAAAACGTCGAGCGGCCTGGCCTATAAAGTGCTGCGCGAAGGCACGGGCGGCCGTCATCCCAAGTCGAGCAACAGCGTCACCGTCAACTACACGGGGTGGACGACCGACGGCAAGATGTTCGACAGTTCGATCGTGGCAGGACAGCCGGCGACGTTTTCCGTGGACGGCGTGATTCCCGGATGGACCGAAGGGCTGCAGCTGATGTTCGAAGGCGAGAAGGCGCGCTTCTGGATTCCCGAGAAGCTCGCGTACAAGGGCCAGAGCCCGCCGTACGGCATGCTCGTGTTCGATGTGGAACTGATCAAGATCCAATAGGGCAGGTAGGGCAGGTAGGGCAGGTAGGGCAGGTAGGGCTGGCTAGGCAGGTGAAGCGTCCTACCGACCCGCCCTGCCTGCCCCACCTGGCGCACTCGCCTTCGCTGTGGCGCGCTCGGTGATGGCACGGCACGCGCGCTCGAACCTGCCGGCGAGCGGGCGACGGACCTCGTCGGCGACCGGACCGAGCCGTGACCAGTTCGCCTGCGCCTGGCGCACGTCTTCGGCCGCGGCGCGCCAGCGGCTGTCGTCGTCGACCTTCCCGCCGATGGTGTTGGAGGCCAGCGCCTCCTTCAACATCGCCGCGAGTCGCGTCGTCGGCGAGAGGTTCTGATCCGCGGCACCGCCGCGTCCGGTCAGCGAGCTCGCCAGATCCTCGACGCGCCGCACGAGCGATTCCATCTTCTTGCGGTTGGCGTCGGGATCGAGGTCCGTGCCGCTGAACGCCGCCGGCCACGTCGCGGTCGCGCGGGCAAACGCCGCGGCAAATCGTTGATCGAGCGCGATCGCCCGATCGCGATCCACGCCGCGCGCCGCCACCTCGCGCTGATAGCGCGCCCGCAGCTCACGAACGCGCGCCAGCAGATCCGGCGGCGCCTCAACCGACTCAGGAGCGACGGCCGGCGACTCAGGACCGACGACTGAAGACTCGGGACTGGTGACTGAAGACTGGCGACTGACGACTGCCTCCAGCTCGCACACGATGGCTTCGCGAGCGGCCACCCGTTCGGCCCGCGCGATGTCGTGGCGCTGCGCGTACCGGGCGAAAAAACGATCGCACGCGCCTCGGAACCGCTGCCAAATCGCTTCGGACCGCGTCTTCTTCACCGCGCCGATCGATTTCCACTCCGCCTGCAGCTGTTTGATCTCGGCGGCCGCGGCTTCCCAGTCGCTCGACTCCGCCAGCGCCTCGGCTCGCACACAGAGCGCGTCCTTTTTCGCGAGGTTCTCCGCCCAGACGCTCTTCCGCTGCGCGAGATCGGCGTGGCGTCTGGTGAAGAAGCGATCGCACGCGGTGCGGAACCGCTCCCAGATCGCCTTCTCCTGACCGCGCGAGACCGGTCCGATCGTCTTCCACTCGGCCTGCAGCCGCTTGATCTCGTCGGCGGTCTGAATCCAGTTGCTCGATTCGGCCAGCGACTCGGCGCGCTCGCAGAGCGCCGTTTTCTTCGCCAGGTTCTCGGCGCGCGCCTGCGTCTGCGCGGCGAAATACGCTTCGCAGCGCTGCCACGTGATGTCGTGCGCCGCCTTGAAGCGCTTCCAGAGCACGTCGCCTTGCGCGTGCGGCACGTCGGCGGCCAGCCGCCATTGCTGCTGCAGCTCGCGCACTTTCTGCGCGACCGCTTCTGCGTCCTCGACCGAGGCGAGCGCCTCCATCTTCTCGCAGAGTTGTTCCTGGATGCCGATATTCGCCCAGCGCTGCCAGTCGGTGATCTCGCGCAGCTCCTGCACTTTCGGCGTGAGCGCCGCCTGCGCCGCTTTCAGCCGCCGGAGCGTCTCTTCGTAATCCTTTTTCGACGGGAGCGGAGGCATCGTGCCGAGCGCCGCGCGCACGTCGCGCAGCGCGCGCTCTGCCGTCTTCAACGACGAGTCGGCTTTCGGCACGAGCGCTTCGACGCGGTCGATCAGCTGGTGGACGCGCGCCAACGCCTCGCGGCGGACGCGCTGATCGTGTTCGTGAGCGGCCGCCTCGCGCGCGACGAGGGCGGCGTCGGCGTCGCGGTAGCGCGCCGCAATCGCGGGATCGATCGCCAGGCCGCGGCTGATGTCGGCCCACTCGCGGCGGACCATCGCCATCTGCCGGCGTGCGGCTGGGAGGTCCTCCAGCGCGGCGGCACGCGCCGCCTCGTCGGCCAGCTCCAACACTCGGCCGCGGCGCCGTTCGGCGTCCGTCCACTCGGCGTGACGCCGCTCGCACGCGCGGGCCGCCTCTTCGAAGCGCTGCGCGAGCTCCGCGTGCTGCTGCGCATCGTCGAGCGCGGGCATGCCTTCCCATTCCGAGCGGGCGATCTGCACCGCATCGAGGGCGGCGTCGGCACTCGATTGCTCGAGGCGCTCGCAGAGCGCGGCGCGCGCACTGACGGCGGCGCGGCGCTGTTCTGCGGCTGCGGCCGTCTCGGCTTGACGCCGGTCGCGCTCGAGCGCGTCTGCCGCCTGACGATCGAGCGCCTCCTGCTGCGCACGCTCGGCGTCCGCCGGATCGAGGAAGGACGTCGCCGGCGCATCCGCCGGACGTGTGGTCAGCTCGCCGGCGGCCAGCGCCTCTTGTGCCGCACGCTCATCCATCTCGCGCAGCAGCCCGCGTGCGCGCTTGACCGCGTGCTTGCTCTTCGCGCGCGACGCGATCTGCTCGAGGTCCGCCCGATCGGTGAAGCGCTCGACGGCGGCCGCCGCAGTGTCCTTGAACTCGCCGTTGGTCGCCACGCGCAGCAGCTCGCCGCGATCCTGGAGCTGCGCGAACGCATCGCGGCGAATCGGCTCGTGCGCCGCGTGCCGCGCGATCGACCCGAGCGTGTGCGCATCGGTGATGCGCTGCAACGCGAGCCGCGCGACCGTTTCCCTGGGCGCGCTCTTGGCGATCGCGGCCAGCGTCCGCAGGTCGTTCACCGCCTGGACGGCGGCGACGCTTTCCGCTTCGCCGGTCCCCTCGAAGGCTTCCAGCGCGATGTCGCGCAGCATCGTCGTCGCCTGCGCGCGGACGCTCTCGTCCGCGTCGCCGCGCGCCGCCGTCGAGAGCAGCGCCGGGTCCATCAGTTTGGCGACCGCCGCGCGCCGCACGCGCGGATCCTCATCGTCGCGCGCAAAGGCCGCCAGCGACTCGCGCTCGTCCATCGGCAGTTCCTGGACGAAGGCCAGACGTACGGCGGGATCGGGATTCGTGTCGCGGGACGGCGTGCGGAATCGATCGAGCAATGTCATGAACGCGCTCCAGCCTGGCCCCGAACGGGGAACAGCTTGTGGCGGCACCGGAGCCGGATCCGAACAGACCCGTCCTACCGCGCCTCGGGTACCTTCAACTCACTCAGCTTTGACGCGACATCGCGCCCGTGCGATCCCACGCTCACACGCCTGTCGATGTCGAGAATGCGGCCGTCCGCGCCGATGTAAAACGTCCAGCGCGACGCATATCCGCTTGCCGATAAGACCCCGTAAGCGCGCGCGACGTCCTTCGACGGGTCGCTCAAGATCGGATAATCCAAATCGAGGGACCGCGCAAAGCGCGCGTTGGTCTCCGGCGAGTCGACGCTGACTCCAAAGTATCGCACGTCGAATCGCCGCAGCGTGTCACCGCTCGTCCCGAGCGATTGGCACTCGACGGTTCAACCGCTAGTGAACGCCTTCGGAAACCACGCCAGCACCACGGTGTAGCCGAGCAAATCCCGTAGCCGGTAGATCCGTCCGTCGGATCCCACCAGCTCGAAGAGCGGAGCGGCGTCGCCGCGCTGGAGCGTGACGGATGGCTGCGCGCCGCGGTTCATCACGGTGCGCGCGAGGCCAGCGGCGATCGCGCCCGCTGTCGCCACCACCGTCCGCACAAGTATCATCAACCGCGACGACTCCTTCACCGGCTCATGCCATTCTAGTAAACGTCCATGACCATTCTCACCGGTTCGCATAAGACATTCGTGTGTACTTTTTCCAGATCTCGCGATTCTCCAATTCGACGGATCGGCGCTGCGGGCGTCCTGCTCATCGCCTCTGCGTGCAATCAGTTGGGCCTCGGCAACAAGAGTCCGACGGCGCCCAGCGGGCCGCCCGCCGCCGGGTCTGCGATTGTCTACTCGGCGGTCGGCGCAAGCGACGCCACCGGACACGGCGCCAGCGTCGAGTGCGTGCCCTTCACCGATTGCCCGAACGGCACGGGTTATGTCCAGGTGACCACGCGGACGCTCAAAGCCCAGGGCTTCAACGTGACGCTCAACAACCTGGGTATCCCGACCGCTGTGATTGGCCAAGACTTCGAGGCGCTCGGACAGCAGTACAACCGCACGATCGAGGGCAACTTCATCGAACAGGAAATGCCGTTCGTCCTGCCCACCTCGACGGTCGTCACGATCTTCGCGGGCGGCAACGAAGTGAACACGATTACGGCGGCGCTTGGCGGCGGGGCGGGCGCCGGCAATCAGACCGCGTATATCGACGCGGAGGTGAAAGCATTCGGCGCCGATTTCACGACGCTGCTCGCCGGCGTCCGGGCGCGGGCCGCCGCGCGCCTCGTCATCCTGAATCTGCCGAACCTGGCGGGTCTGCCGTATCTCGCTGGCGCCACGCTCGCGCAGCGTCAGGCCGCGCAGCGCGCCTCGGTCGGCATGACGACGACGGCTATCAACGGAGTGGCGTCACGCGACGTGGCGGTCGTCGATCTGATGTGCGATTCGCGCACGTATCTGGCGTCGAACTATTTTTCCGATGGCTTCCATCCCAACGACGCTGGGTATGCGTTCATCGCCAGCGAAGTCGTGAAGGCGATCACGTCGGCGTCGTATCCGGCGCCCCAGGCCAACTGCGCGCAAATGACCCTCGTTCCCTGATCCCTGATCCCTGATCCCTGATCCCTGCTCTTCCCGCGCTACCATTATCGATGCGTTTCACCGACGTCATCGCGCGGCTCGAGATCGCCCTGCTCGCGACGCTCCCGGGCGCCGACGCCCACCAATGGCTGGCACCGCGGCCGCGGCGCGCGTGGCCGCAGGACTTCAACCCCGCGCGTATCCGTCACGCGGCGGGACTGCTGCTGGTCTTTCCGCGGGCCGACACACAGGTCGGCCCCTACAGTGTCTCGGCCGACACACAGGTCGGGCCCTACGGTGCTCCGGCCGACACACAGGTTGGCCCCTGCGGTGTGCCGGTCCACACGCCGATTGATCTTTCCGATTTGGGCTCGTCGAACGCGTCAATCGTGTTGACGGTTCGCGCCGACACGGTGCGGCACGGCGGCCAGGTGTCGCTGCCGGGCGGCGTCGTCGAACCGGGTGAAACGTACGAGCAGGCCGCGCGCCGGGAGACGCATGAGGAGATCGCGCTGCCCGTGGACGCCGCGCACGTGCTCGGTGCGCTCACGCCGATCGATATTCCGATCAGCGGCTTCCGCCTGCATCCGATCGTCGCCGCGGTCGACGCGCCGCCGGCGCTGCGGCCGTCCGACGCCGAGGTGGCGCAGATTCTCGCGGTGGACGTCGACGAGCTGCGCGATCCCGCGAACTTCCTGACCCGCAACCGCGTACGCGACGGCCGGCCGCTGACAGTGCCCGGATTTCATGTGCATGGCCATGAGATCTGGGGCGCGACGGCAATGATTCTGGCGGAATTTCTCGTACTGCTGGGCTGGACACCAGCCGGTGCGGAGTGAACGCGATTTCGCGCACGAAATGCAATCAGATACATTCACTCGTTAAATATTGACGCATTAGATCGCTCTGTGTGGGGCTAAATTTGCGTCTAATGCAAAGATGTTGAGATAATGCACGCTTCGCCGCGGGCGCGTTATGATGCCCGCTCGGCGCGGGTTTCAGTGCTCGGTTCAAACTCGGAGGACGTCATGGGTTCGAGAGTGCTCGGCGAGGCGATCAGCGCAATCCGCGACTGGTCGGTAACGGAAGCGAAGGAGCCGCGCGGCGCCCGCGCATCGGAGGCCTTCGGCAGTCTGGTGTTCAACGACGAAGTGCAGCAGACGCGCCTTCCCAAGCCGGTCTATCACGCGCTGCGCCGGACGATGACGCATGGCGAGCCGCTCGACATCTCGGTGGCCGATGCGGTGGCGTCCGCGATGAAAGAGTGGGCCGTCGAGCACGGCGCCACCCATTACACGCACTGGTTCCAGCCGCTCACGGGCATCACCGCCGAAAAGCACGACTCGTTTCTTTCGCCCACCCACGACGGCCGCGCCGTCCTGGAATTCTCGGGGAAGGAACTGGTGCGCGGCGAGCCGGACGCGTCGAGCTTTCCGTCGGGCGGCATGCGCAGCACCTTCGAAGCACGCGGCTACACCGCGTGGGATCCGACCAGCCCGCCCTGGCTGCTGAAGAGCGGCAACTCGACGACGCTCGTCATCCCGACGGCGTTCGTGAGCTGGACGGGCGAAGCGCTCGACAAGAAAACGCCGCTCCTGCGCTCGATGGAGGCGTTGTCGAAGCAGGCGGTTCGCGTGCTCCGGTTGTTCGGCTCGACGGCCGAGCGCGTGATCACGACCTGCGGTCCGGAGCAGGAATACTTCCTCATCGATCGGTATTTCTATCTGTCGCGTCCGGATCTGATCAACGCGGGACGGACGCTGTTCGGCGCGAAGCCGCCGAAAGGCCAGGAGCTCGAAGATCAGTACTTCGGGTCGATTCCGGATCGCGTCATGGCCTTCATGTCGGATGTCGAGACGGAGCTGTACAAAGTCGGCGTGCCGGTGAAAACCCGCCACAACGAAGTGGCCCCGAGTCAGTACCAGATCGCGCCCGTCTTCGAGAACGCGAACGTCGCCACCGATCATCAGATGATGCTGATGGAAACGCTCAAGCGCACGGCGCCGAAGTACGGCCTCGCGTGCCTGCTGCACGAGAAGCCGTTTGCCGGCGTCAACGGCTCGGGCAAGCATCTCAATTGGTCGATGAGCGACGACGAGGGGAACAATCTCCTCAGCCCTGGCGCGAACACGCACGACAACATGCAGTTCCTCGTGTTCTGCACGGCGGTGATCCGCGCGGTGAACCACTGGCAGGGCCTCCTGCGCGCGAGCATCGCCAGCGCCGGCAACGATCACCGGCTCGGCGCCAACGAAGCGCCGCCGGCGATTCTGTCGATCTTTCTCGGCGACATGCTCACCGACATTTTCGAGCAGATCGAAAAGGGCGGCGCGAAGTCGACGAAGAGCGGCGGCGAGCTCGACACCGGCGTCCTCGTGCTGCCGAAGCTGCCGCGCGATGCCGGCGACCGCAATCGCACGAGCCCCTTTGCGTTCACGGGCAACAAGTTCGAGTTCCGCGCGGTGTCGTCGAACCAGAGCATCGGCTATCCGAACATCGTGTTGAATCTCGCCGTCACCGAGTCGATCGACTACATCGCCACCGAGCTGGAGCGGGCCGTCGCCTCGGGCAAGACCCTCGCCAAAGCGATCGGCGAACTGCTGCCGAAGGTGATCAAGGACAACAAACGGATCATCTTCAACGGCAACGGCTACTCGAAGGAATGGGAGAAGGAAGCCGGCAAGCGCGGGCTCTTGAACCTGAAGAACACCGTCGATGCGCTGCCGCAGCTCGTGACGAAGGAAGCGACGGCGCTCTTCGAGAAGTACAAGATCCTCAACGCGCGCGAGCTGCAGGCGCGCTACGAGATCATGGTCGAGACGTACAACAAGACCGTGAACGTCGAGGGTCAGCTGATGGTGTTGATGGCGAACCGGTACATCCTGCCGGCGGCCTTCGAGTACCAGACGGAGGTCGGGCACAGCGTTGCGGCCGTCAAGGCGGCGGGCGGCAAGTCGGTCGAGGGCAAGAAGACGCTCGACGAGCTCACGCGCCTGACCGACGAGCTCAAACGGCGCAGCAACGCGCTCGCCAAGGCGCTGGAGCACGAAGGCAATGGACAGTCCGACGTGCACGCGAAGCACTATCGCGATCGGGTCGTCCCCGCGATGGCGGCGCTGCGCGAAACGGGCGACGAGCTCGAGCTGATGATCCCGCACGAGACATGGCCGCTCGCGACGTATCGCGAGATGTTGTTCATCAAGTAGGGCAGGTCGGGAGGTAGGGCAGGTCGGGCTGGTAGGGTGGATAAGGCAGGTAGGGTTTGAACGGCCCCCTGCCTCGTCCACGTCGCCGTGCCGCCTGCGCGCGATCGTGAACTGCCTCACCTGCCTTGCCCGCCTCGCGTGCCCAACCTGCCCCTGCTAAGATAATCGCCGTCTTGTCGAAACGAAGAAAACCCGAAGATCAATCCCTGTTCGATGCTCCGGAGCCGGAGGGCCAGGCGGCGCCAGCCGAGCGCGACGCGGCCATCCGATCGTCGCTGCTCTCGGGCGACGGCGGCGGCCCCGGCACCACGAACGTCGCCCTGCACGAAGCGGCGCAGTCGCGCTACCTGAATTACGCGCTGTCGGTGATCACGTCGCGCGCGCTGCCCGACGTCCGCGACGGCCTCAAACCGGTGCAGCGCCGCATCCTCTACACGATGTGGCAGCAGAACCTCACCGCCGACACCAAGCACCGCAAGTGCGCCAAGGTGGTCGGCGACGTGATGGGCAGCTTCCATCCGCACGGCGATTCCGCGCTCTACGAAACACTCGTCCGCATGGCGCAATCGTTCTCGCTGCGCTACCCGCTCGTGGACGGCTCCGGCAACTTCGGATCGCTCGACGGCGACAGCGCCGCGGCGATGCGCTACACCGAGTGCCGGCTCGCCCGCGTCAGCGACGAGATGCTCACCGAAATCGAGCAGACGACGGTGCCCTTCCGGCCGAACTACGACGGGACGAAAGTCGAGCCGGTCGTCCTCCCCGCGCGGATTCCCAATCTGCTGGTGAACGGCGCCACCGGCATCGCCGTCGGCATGGCGACGAACATTCCGCCGCACAACCTCGGCGAAGTGTGCACGGCGCTGATCAAGCTGCTCGACAACGAAGAGTTGAGCGTCGCGCAGCTGTGCCGGTACATCAAAGGACCCGACTTCCCCACCGGCGGGCAGATCCTGAACTCGCCCGACGAGTTGAAGGAGCTGTACAAGACGGGCTCGGGATCGATCAGGCTCCGCGGCACGTGGGATATCGGCCCGGAGACGCGATCGACGAAGACGATCTACATCGAGAGCGTGCCGTACACCGTGAACAAGGCGCAGCTGGTCGAGCGGATCGCGGAGGTGGTGATCGGCCGCAAGCTGCCGCAGCTGCTCGACGTGAAGGATCTGTCGACCGAGGACGTGCGCATCGCGCTCGAGATGAAGAAGGACGCCGACGAGAAGATGATCATGGCGTATCTCTTCAAGCACACGCCGCTGCAGATCAACTTCGCCGTCAACCTCACGTGTCTGGTTCCGACCGAGAACCCGGAGCTCGGCCGCCCGGAACGGCTGGATCTGAAGCAGATCCTCTGGCATTTCCTCCACTTCCGCCTCGAGGTCGTCACCAACCGGCTGGAGCACGAACTGGCCGCGCTGCAGAAGCGGATTCACATCCTCGAGGGGTTCGAGAAGGTTTTCGACGCGCTCGACGAGATCATCCGCATCATCCGCAAGTCGGACGGCAAGCCCGACGCCGCCGAGAAGATCATGAAGCGGTTCGAGCTCGACGCGGAGCAGACCGACGCGATCCTCGAGTTGAAGATCTATCGCCTGGCGCGGCTGGAAATTCTCATCATCACCAACGAGCTCGCGGAGAAGCGGAAGCGCGCGAAGCAGATCCGCGGCCTGCTCGGGGACGAAGCGAGCCGCTGGAAGCTGGTGCGCAGCGAGATCGACGACGTCCATGCCAAGTACGGCGACAAACGCCGCTCGGCGATCGCCAGCGACAGCGCCGAGCCCGAATACTCCGCCCACGACTTCATCGTCGAAGAAGACAACGTGGTGATCGTGTCGCGCGACGGGTGGATCAAGCGTCAGAAGGAAGTGAAGGACCTCGGCACCACGCGATTGCGTGAAGGCGACGCGGTCCTCGCCGTGTTGCCGGGCAGCACGCGCGCCACGTGCGTGTTCTTCACGAACTTCGGCGTCGCCTACACGAGCCGCGTCATCGACGTGCCGGCATCCACCGGCTATGGCGAGCCGATTCAGCGATTCTTCAAACTGAAGGACGGCGAAAAAGTCGTCGCCGCGCTGAGCCTCGACCCGCGCGCGATTGGCGATATCCGGGGACGGGAGTCCGCGCCCTCGTCAAGGACTCCGGTCCCCGTGTCAGAGGCGGCGCCGGTGCACGCCGCCGCCGTCACCAGCGACGGCTACGCGCTGCGGTTCAGTCTCGAGCCGCTCGTCGAGCCGAGCACGCGCAGCGGGCGGCGCTACGCCCGCCCTGCGGAAGGCGCGGAAGTCGTCGGCGTCGCGCGTGTGACCGGCCGGGAAATCCTGATCGCGGCCACCGCTCAGGCCCGCGGGCTCTTGTGCAGAGCCGACGAGGTGAACTATCTGTCCGGTCCTGGGAAAGGGGTCATCCTCATCAGGTTGAACGACGAGGACAAGGTGCTCGGGTTCATCGCGTCCACCGGCGACCGCGATCTGCTGACCGTCGAAACCTCGCGCGGCGCGGAGCAGACGATCAGCACGACCAAATACGAGGTCACCGGCCGCGGCGGCAAGGGCCGCGAGCTGCTGCAGCGAGGTCAGTTCACGCGGGTGATCTGGCCCGTCCCTGACGCTCCAACTCCTCTAGGCGAGGGCTAGTCGGTGACACCATCGACCTGATCCCTGATCCCTGATCCCTGATTGGAGTACAATACCTACGTCGCCTCACCCTGAGGCTGATCAGCTTGACCGCTGCGAACGATGGCTGGGGAGCTTCCCCGCCGCTGACGGTCTGAGCTTTCTCACAGATTCGCAGAGTATTTCAAGGATTGGTTTTGCCCCACCAGGATCGTCTCAACATCGCTGTCTTCATCGACTTCGACAACATCGAAATCGGCGTGAAGACCACTCTCGGCCAGCCATTCGACGTCGGCGTCATCCTCGACGCCATCAAGGAACGCGGCGAGGTCGTCACCAAGATCGCCTACGCCGACTGGACGCGCTCGGGCGAGTACAGCCGCTCGCTCACGCAGCACGCCATTCGCCTCGTCCAGCGCAACATGACGCCAGGCGGCGACAAGAACGGCGCCGACATCAACCTCGCGCTCGACGCGCTCGAAATGGCGTTCACCCACCCGCACATCAACGCCTACGTCATCGTCGGCGGCGACAGCGACTTCCTGTCGCTGGTCGAAAAGCTGAAGCAGTACGACAAGAAGGTGTTCGTCGTGGGAGGACGCGCGTTCACGAGCGTCATCCTCCAGCGCAACTGCCACGAGTTCATCGCGTACGAAAACCTGCACGGCGTGCGGAAGGCGGTCATCAAGACCGGCCGGCCGATGCCGGCGGCCGCGGCGAGCTCGCCTGTCGCGCAGGCGTTCCCCGTGGTGAAGCGCGCGCTCAAGATCCTCGCCGACCGCGAGGTGACGCCGCAGACCGGACTGCTGAAGAGCACGCTGCTCCAGCTCGACTCGACGTTCTCCGAGCGCAACTACGGTGCCTCGTCGTTTCTCGATTTCGTCGAGAAGCTCGCGAATACCGGTTTCGTGCAATTGAAGACGTCGGGGCGCAGCGTGATGGTGGAGTTGAACCCCGGCTTCGTCGACGTCGAGAAGGCGCGCGCGGCGTTGCCCGAATCGGAAATGGCGGACATCGCCGCGGCGACGACCGTGTCGTCGGCAGGCGAGGCCATCACGCAAACCCCATCAGCGGGAGTGGCGCAGGCTCCATGGTCGAGCGCCGAGCAGGCCGCGCCCTCAGGCGGGGCGCAGGTCTTTAAACCCGCCGGTGAATACGGCTCGCGTCCCGGCGGCGATCAGGATCGGTCCGCGGAGCCGATCGGACCACCGGCCGGCGATCAGGCCGATGGCGTGCGTCACGTCGCCGCCATTCTCGCGGCGGCGACGACGGCGCGATGGCCGATGTATCTGCGCAACGTGAAGCAGATTCTGCGGGCCGCCGACAACGGATTCGACGAGCGCCGCTACGGCTTTGGCGGGCTGATGGATCTGCTGCGGGCGTGCCAGCGGGAGAATCTCATCCGGCTCGAGCGCGATCGCCGCGGCGGGCTTCGCGTGTTCCAGGGCAGCGCCCTCCAACGCCAGCCGGCGCCGGTGGCGACGCCGCCGATGCAGCCGGCCGATGCGTTCGAGTCGCAGCCGATCGAGATCAGTGCGATTCAGGCAGTCAGCGCGCAGGACGCGGCCGACGCCGACATGATGGATTCGGAGCCGATGCCGACGGTCGATCCGACCGCCGAGCTCCTCGGACGAGCCAAGGCGCGGCGTCCGCGCAGCCGGCTGGCGGCGACTCCGGTGGTTCCGGAGCCGGCGCCGGCGCCCACGCGCGGCCGCAAACCGGCGCGTTCTACCGCCGGCGGGTCGCGCGCGAAGTCGACGACGACGAAGTCGCGGTCGGGCGGGCGCGGCAAGAAGGCGTCCGCGGCGGACAGCAACGACGACTTCGGCAACCGCTGAGGCACGAAGCGCAAGAGGCCATACGATGAACGGCGCCGGAAGATTGAACCGGCAACGTTCATCGTGCACGGCGCGCGACACCTGCAGCAGCGTACCCCGCAACACCAACCAGAACCGTCACGCTCAATATCACCGCCACCCGCGGATCGATCCGGAGTTCTTTCCGAGCCGGACCTTATTCTTTCCGCCGCCGTCAGACTGGCGGCAGACGCCAGCAGAGCGCTATTCGGATTAGGCTGCGCGCAACTGAAATCGGCGGACGGCTCCTTGCGACTTTGCGGCGTATCCGAGGGAGATGGGTCGTAATCTCTTCGGTTGCATCTGTCAGAAAAATGTGTCATTTTTTCTGACACAAGACGCCCAAATTGGCCACGCAAACCATTGATTCACGGATATTAAGCCGAATTAAGGGCCGAGGTCGTGGGTCGGTATTCACGCCGGCCGACTTCGTGGACCTTTCCGGCCGGGCTGCCGTGGACCAGACCCTTTCGCGGCTGGCCAAAACCAGCACTCTTCGGCGTCTGGCCCGAGGCGTCTACCTCTACCCCCAACAGCACCGCTCTCTTGGCGAGTTACAGCCATCCGCCGAAGTTATCGCCAAGGCCCTAGCCGGACGCGACAGAACTCGGCTTCAACCTTCGGGAGCATACGCGGCGAACCTGCTCGGACTGTCAGAGCAGGTGCCGATGAAAGTTGTGTTCCTGACCGACGGTCCGAGCCGCCTCGTACGTGTAGGCCAGATGACGATCCAACTTCGGCGCACGACCCCGCGTAACATGGCCGCCACAGGGCGGCTCAGTGGTCTCGTGATCCAGGCCTTCAGACACCTCGGCAAGGAGCACATTACGCGTGAGCGCATCGCCCATCTCAGGCGAACGCTGCCAGCGCAGAAACGGCACGAGCTCGCAACTGACATCAGGCTCGCGCCCTCTTGGATGCACCCGATTCTGCGCGAGCTAGCGAGAGGATGAGCGGTTGCGCCTGAAGTTCCTGGAGCTGTCTTCGGACGAGCGCCGACTCTACATCGAACAGGCGGCAGGCCGGCGCAACGTGCCGTCGGTGATGCTCGAAAAAGACTTCTGGGTGTGCTGGGTCCTCGCCGTACTCTTCGAATCGAAGTTCGGCGACGTCCTCGTCTTCAAGGGCGGCACGTCCCTGTCGAAGGTGTTTGCAGTCATCGACCGCTTCTCCGAGGACATCGACCTCTCTCTGTCCCCCGGCTTCCTCGGCCTTGCCGACACCGCCCCACCCAGTCGGACGCAGGCCGACTCGTGGATGAAGAAGGCCGAAGCCGCGTGCGCAGCGGCCGTCAAGGATCAACTTCGACCAGAGCTGGAAAAGACTGCCATCGAAGTTCTCGGCAACCGATCAGAGGGTTGGTTCGAGTTCGCCATCGACAAGGCGACCAACTCGCCGGTCCTCCTGTTTCACTACCCGACCACGCAGCCCACTGGCTTCGACTATCTCAAACGCACGGTAAACCTGGAGTTCGGATCGCTCACCGACCAACAGCCAACGGAGCGGCATCACGTCCCGCCGTGGATCGCCGAAGTGCTCGAGGAAGCCTTCGATGACTGGCGGTGCCACGTCGTTGCGCTCGATGTGCATCGAACGTTCTGGGAAAAAGCCACGATTCTTCACAGCGAGCATCATCGTCCGGCCGACAAGCTGATGCCCGATCGCTTCTCACGCCACTATGCGGATACAGTAGCCCTCGCGCACGACCGCGTGGCTTCTACCGCTGTCGGTCACGGGGAATTGCGAGACCGCGTCGTTGCCTGGAAGAGCCGATTCTTCGGCAGCGCCTGGGCGCGGTATGACCTTGCGCGACCAGACACGTTCAGGCTCGTGCCGCCCAAGGAGCGAGAAGCTGCTCTTCGACAAGACTACGCCGCAATGCGCGACATGTACCTGAGCGAGCCAAGAACGTTCGACGACATCCTCCGCGCTTTGATCGACTTGGAACGGCGCATCAATTCTCAGGCGGTTTGATGGCATCCGACCGTTGCCCAGACGCTTGCACTGCCGGACCCGGCGATGACAATCGAACTCAGACACCCTGCAAATCCGGTGGCGTGTTGTGCACGATCGTCGGCCTGCAAGATGACCTGCGACGGGGATTCCGCACCATTACGCACCTGGATGATGTCGATCGTTCAGCACTCCCCGAGACAGGCCTCGAGCAGTCGCCAACGGGCGCAGAATGCAAGAGCGACATCGTGAATGAGACGTATAGTAAGTGCCGTTAGTCAGGCGATGCGGTATTGGTGGGTCAATCAGAATCAGACGCACCGGGCAGAAGTGCGCGGCAGCTTCATGTGGTCGCCGAAGCAAAACGCGAACGGAGCCCGGAACCAATTCTACGAGAACATGCGAGAGGTGTCGACTGGCGACGTGGTGTTCTCGTTCTGCGATACGCGCATCAAAGCGATCGGTGTCGTGACAGGTCGGACGCAGACCGGCCCGAAGCCTGACTTCGGCTCCGCCGGCGCGAACTGGTCCCAGGAGGGTTGGTTCGTCCCAGTCGACTACTGTGGCCTGAACAACCAGATCCGCCCGAAGGACCACATCGAAATCCTCCGTCCTTTTCTGCCGTCCAAATACTCCCCGCTCCAAATGAGCGGCGACGGGCTTCAGTCGGTCTATCTCGCTGAAGTCCCGGCGGAATTTGCCGACGCACTGATCGCGCTCATCGGCCAAGCGTACTGGGATGCGTACGAGACCATTGCCGCCCTCCAGGAGGCGCCGGAGTCGTTCGAAGTCGAGGCAACAGTCGACGCCAGCATCGTCGGACCTACTTTCCGAGAGCAACTCGTCAGAGCCAGACGAGGGCAGGGTGTGTTTCGTGCCAATGTCCTGCTACGTGAACAAGCGTGTCGCGTCACGGGCGTAGCGGAGCCCAGACACTTGAAGGCCAGCCACATCAAGCCGTGGCGTCACGCCACGGACGTGGAACGCTTGGACGGGGCCAACGGCTTGCTACTGTCGCCACACATCGACCATCTGTTCGATGAGGGCTACATTACGTTCTCCAGCAGACAGGAGTTGGTCTTAGTGCCGGAGGTCAGAATGAAGCTGCTCGATGCATGGGGAATCGATGCGGGCGTTCGCGTCGGCGAGTTCTCTCGTGAGCAGAACGCCTTTCTGGAATATCACCGCGTGAACGTGTTCAAGCACACCCTCCTCGAGAAGTAGCCATTGCGGACGACTGCTGACAGCCTCGTGTTCACGGCAACCGACCCCTCGCCTGTCCGGACAGCACAGCGTTGGACTTCGCCGCTGCGCTCGGGCATCGGTTGGTGAGGGCCTCGGTCACTCGGCCTTCGGCCAGCCATGTCTGTGGATCCGCTGTGTCGCCGGATCAAGCAGGTCGAACGTCGCGGGTGCGTTGCGCCCGCGCGTGGCCACTCGCTCTCATCGTTTGTCTCGTGGACCGTTTCGAGTGGAGTGGTCGGCGACAGGATTCGACCAGCCACGTGCGCCCAGGGCAGGAACGACTGACCGCTACTTCTCGAGAAACTCCATCCACTGTTTCACGAGCGCCAACTGCGGACCGCCGGCTTTCTCGTACGCGTCCGCGTACCCGCGCGCGAGGCGCACATCCTCCGCGCGTTGTGCACGACGCCGCCGGCAGCGCGCACGGTGTAAATCCACTCGACGCCCAGAAACAGCGCGTCGCGATCGTCAGGGTGCGCGGCCAGATACCGCTCGAGCGCCCGCAGCGCCTCGCGCCAGCGGCCGAATGTCGCGTTCACCACTGCCAGCGGCTTGGCAAACCGCGGGTCCGACGGCCATTCGCACGCCCGACGCGCTGCATCTGGCTGCCGCCGAGGAGCTCGGCGAGCCCCCGCAACTGATGACGATTGTCACACGTGATGGCCGCGTCGGCGACAATACGCAGGCCTTCGGGTACGGCGTCGATAGTTGGCGACTTAATCGGATCATGTGCTGCAGCGCTGATCGCCGACCGTCGTGATCGGCTTGCTGCAGGAGTTGCGAGAACCGGCGAAAGAGCGTTGTCGATCAGGAAAACAGCACGACCGCATTCGCCGCGGGCAGCTCGCCGCGGCGCGGGCCACCTGCACCACCCGGCGGCTCGGCCCACTGCGGCTCCGTGGTGAAGCCGGACATCGCCCGGTACCCGCCGATCACCTCGAACGCCTTGAACACGAATGGCAGCCCCTCGGCCGCGAGCTCCGCGTTCGCGTCGGCGACGTGAAAGTGCAGGTGCGGACCCGCGGAGCTGCTACCCGAGTTGCCGAGAGAGGCGAGCACCTGACCGGCTCGCACGCGATCGCCGTTTTTCACGCGAAGGCTCCGGTGCTTCAGATGCTCGTAGAACGCGTATCGCCCACGCCCGAGATCGAGCGTCACGTAGTTGCCGCTGACGTTCTCCAGCGGCACGGGTCCCTGCGCGGCAGCAATAGATGGCTCCTCAGCCATGTCGTCTCTCACGTCGGCGACGGTGCCGTCGGCGACGGCCAGCACGTCGGTGCCATACCCGTACCAATTTGCGACCCGGGTGGCGTCGCCGCGGGCGTGCGTCCCGTCGCGCTCGAGCCGAACCCAGTCGATTGCGAAGCGTGCCGGAATGCGCGCGCGGCCATCGAGCGCATAGATCGCCGTTCGATGGCTACCGACGAGCAACGGATCGTAGAGCGCCAGCCACGGGCCGCCCCGAAGCGGTGGGTCGAGCGCGATCGGCTCGTCGCGGCGCACCTCCGTCTCGCCGGCCATCATCACGACGCGCTCCTGTCGTGAATCGATCGCGACGTCGGCGACGATGCGGTGCTGCAAGCGGTCGGGTGTGGCCACCTCGTCGTCGAGCGGCAGCCAGAAATACGCGACCGCGCGGAGTCCCGGGGCGATGAGCCGGCGGTCCGTGGAGTTCGGCGCCGCGCCGGGGTGTCCGAGCCGGTCGCCGAGCGCTGCACCGCTGAACGCGGCGAGCTGCGTGCCGCGCCTCGCGTCGAGCACGTCGATGCGCACGAGCGTGACGTCGGACGCCCGAAGGTTGGTGATGTGCAGCTCGTAACCGAGATGCCGTCGTCCACCGATGTTGACCGGTGTCGGCGGATAGCCCGCGAACACGTCGAGTGCGTGCACGAGTGGCGGTCTCGGCTGCGCGAGCGCGCGCGGGGCGGTCGAGAGCGTCGCCGCAATGCCGAGCAGAAAAGCGCGCCGCGGAACGGTCGGCGTCATGAAGTTCTTGATTGGTCCTGGCAAGTCGAAACCTTCGAAGAAAGCGAAGTCCTGAGAGGACGACACTACTTCTCGAGAAACTCCATCCACTGCTTCACGAGCGCCAACTGCGGACCGCCGGCTTTCTCGTACGCGTCCGCGTACCCGCGCGCGAGGCGCACGTCTTCGGCGCGGTTGTGGACGACGCCGCCGGCAGCGCGCACGGTGTAAATCCACTCGACGCCCAGAAACAGCGCGTCGCGATCGTCAGGGTGCGCGGCCAGATACCGCTCGAGCGCCCGCACTGCCTCGCGCCCGCGGCCGAACGTCGCGTTCACCAGTGCCAGCGGCTTGGTGAACCGCGGATCCGACGGCCATTTGGTGATCGCCTCCTCGTACACCGTCCGTGCCGACCCGAGGTCGTGCACGCGCATCAGCGCATCGCCGAGCCATTCGTAAATCTGGGGGATGTCGTCGGCATTCGCCAACGCGGTCTGCCACACGCTCGTCGCCTCCGCGTCGCGGCCCGCCGCGGCAAAACAGACGCCGAGGTACACCAGCGGCGCGGTGCTGTCGACGTCGGGCTGAATCGCGCGCTTGATCGCCGCCTCCGCCCTCGGGTAATCGCCCGCCGTCATCATCGCCACGCCCGTATCGAACGCACTCCGCACGGACGGCGGCACGCGATCGCGAAACGGCTTCACAGTGTCGCCCGCCAGCGCGTGGTCGCGGCGGAACGGATGCGCCAGCAGCTCGTCGCCCACCGGCAGGAACAGCTCGGCGTCGACCGACGATGACGAGGTGCCGGTGCCTTCGGCCGATGTCATCAGCACCGCAGGCGGCGCCACCTCGAACGGTCGCATCATCGTCGTCACCGGCTGCTCGTGGTCTGCGACGATCGCGCGCATCACATAGCGGCCGGCCGGCAGCTGCGGCACGGGCATGATCACCGAGAACAGCGCGCGCCCCTCGCCCGCCGCGCGCGCCGCCGCGCTCGTGCTGAGCAGCGCGGGGCCGCCGGCGTCCGCGGCGATCTCGTACATCACGTGCACCGTGTCCATCTTCGGCGCGTACGCTTCAAGGTACGCGTGCACCGCGCCGAAGCTCACCGTGTAGCCGATCGTCGGCCGCAGCGGATCGGCGTCGCCGATCGGACCGCCCACCATCAGCTCGCTGACGCTCACGCCGTTGGCCTCACGCAGCGCCGCGTGGATCGGATGCTCGACGCTGCCCGCCTTGTCGCCCTCCGCGACCGCCAGCTTCAGCGTGTAGTCGCCCGGGAGAACACTGGCACCAGCGGTGTACTGCAGCGGCGACGGCACGCCATTCATGATGGGCGCGATCCGCGCGTCCACGGATCGACTGTCGACCAGCCGGCCGGCGGCATCGAGCAGCATGTAGCCGATCGACACCGGCTTCGCCGACGTGTACTCCGTGCCGACGTCCGCGTGAATCAGCAGCTGGATCCGGCCGCGCTCGGGCCCGCGCAACGCAAACGCGATGACGCGGAGGGGCAGCGCGGACAGCAGAAGCGGCGTGCCGAGGGCGGCGGTCACCGCCTCGCGTGGGGATCGGACGTGCGTGTCCGCGACCGTGCTCACGAGCTGACGGCGCGCGCGCACCGTGGCGCCGCGGCGCGTCACATCGATCCTGATCGGGTGCGGCTTGCCGTCGCGGTCGCGCGGATCGGACTCCACCGCGACCATGTAGTACCCGGAGAGCTCGGCTTCGAGCCGCTCGAAGAACGACGCGCCCGATCCGCTGACCATGACGACCGTGCCGCGGGCCGTGCTCACGAGCGTCTGCAGCCCCTGCGCCCGCGCATCTCTGTCGCCGAATGTGCTGGACACCCTGGCGCCGCTGGCGGCATCGAACATCTGCTGATCCAGCTGCAGCGCGTGAATGCTCGTGCGCGCGGCCGACGCCAGCGCGCCGACTTCCGTCGTGAACGTCACATCGTCCAACACGAAGCCTTCGGAGATGAGAATGAGCGTCTTGGGCGCGTCGACCGTCGCGAGACCAGCCAGCAGGTTTCGGAGTCCTTCCAGCGTCTGGCTGCCTTCGCGCCTCGCATCGCGCGCCAGCTCCTGCGCCTCATTCTCCACCTCGAGATAGCACTCTGGGGCGGACGACCCGGCGCGGCCGCCCGCGACGCCGCACTCGCGCTGCTGAACGGTCTGCAGCGTCGTGCCGTCGCCGCGATCGATCTGCCGCGCTTCGTCGAGAGTGACTTGATGGTGCATGTCGGTCGCGGCACGCTTCTGGCCGGCCATTCGCGACAACGCAGCCTTCACGATCTGGCGATCCGCCGTGAAGGCTGTCGCCGGCGCACCGAAACCAAATCCGGCGACGGCAATGCGGTCGTTCGGCAGCAATCGATCGATGAAGGCATTTGCGGCGGCGATGATCGCGCGGCCGCCGCCGAACCGGATGTTCGGCTGATCCACGGCGACGACGATCAGCCGTCCGCCCGCGGCGTTCTCATTGCTGCTGTACCCATCGGGCACGAACGCCGGGGACGTCTTCGCACTGGAGGCCAGCGGCACCCAATCGGCGGTCACCACCGGCCTGGCCTTGCCATCGATCCGAACGGCAAAATCCGACGGCTTCAGATCGAGAATCGGCTGGCCACGATCGTCCACGACGGTCACATCGATCGACGTGACCTCCACGGTTGCCGTGAAGCGCGGCGGCTGCGGCTCCTGCGCGGACACCGGCGCAATCGCCAACATGACCATCACCGTCAGCCACACAAATCTGTGAGCCCGGGCTACACCATCTCCTCGGTGTGTGTCGCGCGTCCGACGGCGATCGTCTGCCGTCACCCATCCAGTCATTTGCCTGGCGCCAGGCGGTAGCCCTGCCGGGCCCGCACGTCGTGATGGCCGTCCACCTCCACCTTGATGCGCCGCCATGCATCGTCGCGCGCCGCGTTGGCGGAGGCGTAGCCGAGGAGGTATTGATTCGCGAGCTCGTCGAGCAGATCGGTGAACGCGTTGTGCAACTCGTCGATGCTGTCGGTGAAGAGGGCGCGGCCTCCGGTCGGCGTCGCCAGCCGCTCCATCACTTTTTTGAGGGGCTCGAGCGTGATGCCGCGGCCCTGGCCGATCATGTAGAGCGTCACGTCGCTCGACTGCAGATGACGCTCGACGTCGGTGATCGCGGCGTGGCTGCCCTGATCTTCGCCATCGGTGAAGACGATCAGCGCCTTGCGTCCGGTCTGCCGGCCGAGCATGTCGACGCCGCGGAGAATCACGTCGTAGAGCGCCGTGGATCCCCACGGCGCCAGATGATCGACCGCGCGCACGCGTTCGGCCGGATCCATCGTCTTGCGTGTGAGCGTGAAGATGGTGTCGTTGAAGCCCAGAAGCGTGACCTGATTCGTGCCGGGCACGGCGGTCAGGAACTCCTTCACCGCGCTTTTCAGCTTCGGCATCGAGGGCGTCATGCTCCCGCTGATGTCGATGGCGACGACGAGCTCGAGCGGGATGTCTTCGGACGCGAAGTGCGTGATGTGCTGCGGCCGTCCGTCTTCCTCGACGTGGAAGAGCGACTGCGGCAGGCCACGGACGAAGCGTCCGCGGCCATCGCTCACCGTCACGGTGACCTGCACGACGTCCACGTCCACCTTCTCTGTGTAGCCGAGCGCTTTGGTCCGCTTCGTCTGGACGATGCGGCCGCCGCTCGATAGATTGGCGACCGCCCGCACCTGGTGCTCGGAGACGGTCGAACCGGCGTCCCACTCGCATTCGAATGGCGGTTTCGAGATCGTGCAGACGAGGCGTCCATCGACGAAGAACACCACCGATCCGGCGGCGCCTTCCGGATCGACCCGCGCACGCAGCAGGGTCGGGCCGCTCACGAACGCGTCAGACGCCGGCGACAGGATCGTCAGCGCCGCTGCCGGCTGCTGCGCGCGTCCGCCCGAGACGAGCACGGCGAGGAGGCACGAGGCGCGCGCGACTTGGCGCATCATCGCGGCAGCTCGCAGGAAAAACTCCTGTCCCCTTTTCCGTCAGGCACCAGCGGGCCGCTGGCGGTGATCGCGGCCACGTAGTCTTCGACGCGCTCGCGCGGAATGGCCTGCGCCACCCGCACCAACGTCAGCCAATCGTTGTTGTCCGACGGCCGAACGTCGTCGATGTAATCCTGCATCGCGGCGGTCAGCACGTCCCGTGCGATGGCGGCCGGCAGACCGAGATCGCGCAACACGACGGCGATGTGCAGATTCACGTCCGCGATCGTCGTGGCGAGCAGACCCAGTTGCGGGCGCCCGGTCAGACTCCACCAGCCGCCCGGTGCCCGCAGGCGCGTACAGAGGCAGCCCGTTGTCACGACGGCCCCCATGCCCCATGCATCGAGAGTGGCCCATGACGGTCCGCTGCCGAGCGCCAGCATTTCGGTGAGCGAAAACATCGTGCCGGCCCGCGCCGTGTCGTTCGCCAACGACCATTTCACGGCCCGGCGCCGCCAGCCGTCAAGCGCGATTTCGTCGGCCAGGGCGTCGAACGTCGCCGGGGTCGCGGCTGCGAGCCGCGCGCGGCCGCGTGCGATCGCGGCTGCGATAGCGTCGCGATCGGCATCGGTCAGCTCGGCCGGACTCATCAGCGCCACGCTCACCGCAAAGGTCTGCCGCTCGTTGGACGTCAGCGTCGGCGCGGCGCTGATGCGGCCCATATCGACGCGCCGCAGCGCCAGCGACGCGAGCGCGACGTCGAGGCCGAGTGCGGACCCCGTGACGTGCCACGGCGAGCCGGGCGAGACATCCTGTTTCGGCGGAGCCCACGAAAAGCGCGCCCGCGCATCGGCATCGTTCAGCCCGAGTCCAAAGTCGTGGCGCCGCGCCGCGTTGCCTGCCAGCAACACCGTCCCGTCGGGATCGCCGAGATCGACCGCGTACGCCAACGACAACAGCGCCTCGCCGGCGATCGCGTCGGCCACCGGCGTGAGCGGTGCCACGAGGTGCGCCACGCGCCTGGCAGCCGGCGACTTCTGGATCTTGACGAGATCGTCCACCACGCTCGCGATGACCGCGTGCGGATCGCGAGACGCCGCGACGCCATCGGGCACGATCTCGACGTCGCTCTTCGGACGCGCACGGACAAAGGCCGCGACGCGGCTCAGCGCGTCGATGCCCGAGGCGAGGTCGCCCGCCGCAAGCGGCTCGGCAGAAAGCCTCCGCGCCTGGTCCTCGATGTCGAGCGCGACGTCAAGCGGCAGACCGTACTGCTTCTCGCGCACGAGGTGCAGCCGGCGCTCTTCGGCCCCGGCGAGATCCAGATGGTAGGACTGGCCTTCCCAGATGACCCGCGTCGGCGCCGGCGCCAGACCACCACGGACGCCGGCCAGCTGCGCGATGACGCCACTCTCCACATCGTCGGCGTCGGGGAGCAACGGCCGGAGCTCGCGGTCAATCCACCGCAGCACGCCGCCGTCGTAGCCGCGGGCGGTGACGGGCACCGCACAGAGCGATGCGATCAGCGTCCCGGCGCCCGCCGCGTCGAGCGTTCGAACGCGCACCATGCGTGCGACGAGCGCGACGACGCCCTGAAACTGGGCGAGCGCCGCGAAGCCGCGGCGCCGATCGATCGCGGCCAGACGGCTCGCGTGGCGCGCCGCCGCCACATAGACTAAGGGCGCGGTGATGCCGATGCGATCCAGCGTCAGCATCAGCATGCGATACCGGTCGAAGGCGCGCAGAGCGGCCAGCATCGCTGCGCGATCGTCCTCGGACACCGTGCCGAACGCGCGTTGACCGAAGCTGAATTGATCCAGCCGATCGCCCCGCTGCTGCACCTCCCCGGTCGCGATCGCCTGCGCGAGCCACGCGGCATCCACCGGCTCGTCGATCGCTGGCGCTGACGTCTTCCAATTGCCATCGAACCCGCCGCCGCTCGCAAATACCGCGTCCCACAGCCTGCGTCCCGCCGGCGGCTCCGGCGATCCATCCGCCCCCACCTGCACGCGCATCAGCAGCGACGCGATGTCGTAGATCGGCCGCGCGAACGGCACGATCTTGAGATGCCATTCGCGATAGGCGGCGTTGTTCACCGACACGAGGAGACGGAACCGTTCCGCGCGCACCGGCGCAGCCGGGATCCAGAGGCCGAGCGCGAAGGCTGCATGCGCCGCGTCGAGCTGACCGATAGCATCGTAGAGGTACGCCAGACGGCCCTCACCGCGCGCGAACAGTTGACGCACGAACCGATCGGGGCGCGTCACCTTCTCGCCAACGGCGGCTTCCCACAACGGCGTGCCCGCATCGCCGCCCGGCGTGACGACGCGGCCGTCGCGAACGTGCAGGTTCTCGGCGAACGCGCCGAACGCCGCGGCGTCGTTCTCGTAGACGTGCGTGATCGTGTCGGGATGCTGGACGAAGAACGCCAGCGTCGGATCGTCGAGCGCCGCGAGGCCGTGGCAAAGCAGCGCCGCCTGACGATCGGCGAGGATCGCCGACACGAGCTCGCCCACGGGCACGCGCCGATGGAACACCGCCGCGCTCCAGATCGCGGCGGTCAGCGGCACGGGTACGACGTCAGCGGCCGCGGCTGATTCGGGCGGGTAGCTTTGATCCGCAGCCCGGGTCTTCAACTGGCGCTCAATCGCGCCGAGGCGCAGGGTGTGGCCGTCGGCGATGTTGTAGAGGACGCGCGCGATCTCGGCGACGAAGCGCGCGCGATCGGGCGCAACCGCGAGGCCGGCCGCCTGTGCGAGGGCCGCAGTACCGCCGATGACGGGCACGTCTTCCGACACCACGTCCGCGGCGGCAACCTGCATCTGAAATGCCGCTACAATCGTGATGCACAACACCGAAAGCAGCAAGCGTCTCAAGGGCGCACATTATATACATGGCATCCACGAACTACACTGCGAAAGACATCACCGTTCTCGAGGGACTGGAGCCGGTCCGGAAGCGGCCGGGCATGTACATCGGCGGCGTCGGATCGGCCGGGCTGCATCACCTCGTCTGGGAGATTCTCGACAACGCCGTCGACGAGGCGATGAACGGCCACGCCTCGAACATTCGCGTCACCCTCCACGCGGAGGGCTCCTCGATCACGATTGAAGACGATGGCCGCGGCATTCCGATCGACAAGCACGCTGCCACGAAGAAGAGCGCGATCGAAGTGATCTTCACCGTGCTCCACGCCGGGGGCAAATTCGAGCACGGCAGCTACAAGACCGCCGGCGGCCTTCACGGCGTCGGCGCCAGCGTCGTCAACGCGTTGTCGAAAGATCTCGTCGCCACCGTGAAGCGCGACGGGGCCAGCTGGGAGATGCGGTTCAAGCAGGGCAAGCCCACCGGGCCGCTGAAAAAGATCGGCCCGGCGCGCGGCACCGGCACGGCCGTGTACTTCCACCCGGACGCCGCCATCTTTCCGAAAATCGAGTTCGACCCGGGCGTCATCAAGGAGCGTCTCGAGATCGCGAGCTACCTGCACAAGGGGCTGAAAGTCACCTTCGAAGACGAGGCGACCAAGGAGAAGCTGGTCTTCGAGCATACGGAAGGGCTCATCGACTACCTGCGGAAGATTGTCGCCGAGCGCAGCGCGAAGCCGGTGCACGACGTCCCCTTCACGTTGACGAAAGACGATGGGATGCGGCTCGACCTCGTGCTGCAGTGGACCGAGGCGACCGACGAGCACCTGCGGTCCTACGTCAACGGCATTCCGACTGGCTCGGGCGGCACGCACGAAAGCGGTTTGCGCGCCGGAATCGGCAAGGCGGTGCGCAACTTCATCGAGACGCACAATCTGTCGCCCAAGGGGGTGACGCTCATCGCCGAGGACATTCGCGAAGGCATGACCGGCGTCGTGAGCGTCTTCATCGCGGAGCCGCAGTTTCAGGGACAGACGAAAGATCGCCTCAACAATCCGGAGCTCGTGTCGGCCGTGGACGGCGTGGTCCGGCCGGCGCTCGAGCATTGGCTGAATCACAACATCAGCGTCGCGGAAGCGATCGTCGCGCGCATCATTCTGTCGGCGCGGGCGCGCGAAGCGAGCCGCGCGGCGCAGGCAGAAGTGTCGCGCAAGAGTGCGACCTCCACGCGCCTGAATCTGCCCGGCAAGCTGAGCGACTGCACGAACTCCACGAGCGAGGGGAGCGAAATCTTCGTCGTCGAGGGCGATTCCGCCGGTGGATCGGCGAAGCAGGGGCGTGATCGCGCGCGGCAGGCGATTCTGCCGCTGCGGGGCAAGGTGCTGAACACCGAGAGTGCGTCGCTGGCGAAGGTGCTCGAGAACAAGGAGCTGTCGGATCTGGTGACGGCGCTCGGGTGCGGCCTCGGCAACAACTTCGACCTCGAGCGCCTGCGATACGGCAAAGTGATCATCCTCGCGGACGCCGACTCCGACGGCAATCACATCGCCACGCTGCTGCTCACGTTCATCTACCGGCATCTGCCGAAGCTGATCGCCAACGGCAAGGTCTACATCGCGCAGCCGCCGCTTTACCGCATCGACATCGGCAAGGAGACGCACTGGGCGCTCGATGAGGCGCAGCGCGAGGCGATTCTCAAGCACCACGCGAAGAACGGGCGCGGCACGCCGGACATCACGCGGTTCAAGGGTCTTGGCGAGATGATGCCGAAAGTGCTGTGGGAGACCACGCTCAACCCGCGGACGCGTCGTCTGCTGCGCGTCGAGGTCACCGATCAGATCGTGACCGACCGCGTGATCAACGAGCTGATGGGCAAGGATGCGTCGGCCCGGTTCCGTTTCATCATGGAACGCGCGGATGAAGCCGAGGAGCTCGACGTCTAGACGAGCGCTCGGCTAAAGCCTTCGCGCTACGTTCTACACGAGCGCGCGCAGCTTCTCGACGAGGCGACCGATGTCTGAAGTCGGGTCCGGCTAAAGCCAGACACTATCCTTCCCTGCTGCCGTAGCGCGAAGGCTTTAGCCGAGCGCTCGACCTAAATCAGTGCGCGCAGCCCCTCGACGAGGCGCCCGATGCCTTCGGCGACCGTCGCCTTCTGCAGCGCGCCGTAGGCGACGCGGAAATAGCAGCCGTCGGTCATCCCGAATGCGGGCCCGGGAATCACCGCCACCTTGTGCTCGCGAATCAGCCGCTCCGCCAGCGCGAGGGGATTCAGGTCCGTGCGCACTTTCAGCAGGCAGTAGAACGCACCGTCGGCAGTGGGCACCTCCACCGCCGGCGCCAGCGCCGAGAGCTTCGACACGACGATGTCGCGAACTTCGGCGAGCTCGCGGACATAGGGATCGGCGTACGCGCGTCCGACGCCGAGCGCGGCAATGGCGCCAATCTGCGAGGCCGCCGGCGCACAGACGAGAATGGTGTCCTGGCTTTTCATCATCGCGCCGAGCAGATGCTCCGGATACACGACGTACCCGACGCGCCACCCGGCAAAACCGTACGCTTTCGACAACGAGTACATCGAGATCGTGCGATCCGCGGCGTCCGGAAAGGAGCCCGGTGACACGTGCGCCGCATCGCCATACGTGAAGTACCTGGTACACTTCGTCTGAGATGTGATAGAGGCCGCGCTCGGCGCAGAGTGCGTTCACCTCGCGCAGCGCTGATTCGTGGAACACCGCGCCGCTCGGATTGTTCGGCGACACGGTGACGATGGCGCGCGTCCGATCGGTGATGGCGCGGCGCAGCGCGTCGGGCCGCAGCTGGTAATGCGCGTCAGTGGCGACGCGCACCGCCGTGCAGCCGGCCATCTGAATCGCCATCTCATGATTGAAGTAGAACGGCACGTTCAGGATGATCTCGTCGCCCGGCTCCGTGATGGCGAACACGGCGTGCATGAACGCCATGTTGGAGCCGGCGGTCACCATGATGCGGCTGCCGCGCCGGACGTCGATGCCGTTTTCCTCGCGCAGCTTGATCGTCAGCCGTTCGATGAGGGCTGGCTGCCCGCTTCCGTCCTGGTACTCGTGCGTGGACGGATCGGCGAGCGCGGCGCGCACGGCGTCGAGCGCCGCGGGCGGCGGCCCATAATGGACGACGCCCTGGCCGAGCGAGATGGTGCCGGGCACCTGCCGAATGAGATCGCCGATGACCGGCACGATCGGCGCCTGCACGGCGTCCATGCGGGTCTGAATTTTCAGCACCTGGGGCATATCGACACACCGCTTTTCACGAAGTCACGAAGAACACGGAGATCACGAAGTCACGCGGCACACGAGTATCTTCGTGATCTTCGTGACCTTCGCGCCTTCGTGATGAATAGTTCTATGTACTTACCATGTGGACGAGAAATTGGGTTGTAACTCGTTGTCATCCGGCGGCTTGAAGTATATTGACGGATTCACAGGGGCCTTTTGCATGAATTACCGCCGCATATTGCCGACTGCCTTCGCGATCGCTGCGCTCTCCACGTTTGCCGCGACCGCCGCCGGCCCGCTGCAAACGCCCGAACAGTTCCTCGGCCACCGCGTCGGCGCCGACAACAAGATGATTCGCTGGGACAAGATCGTCGAGTACCTGAAGCTCGCCGCGGCGAGCTCCGATCGCGTCCATTACCGTGAGCTCGGCAAGACGAGCGACGGCAATCCGTTTGTCGTCATGGAAATCAGCGCGCCCGAGACGCTGAAGAATCTCGACAAGTACAAGGCGATGGAGCGCCAGCTGTACTTTCAGAACGGCGCGCCAACCGACGCCGAGCGCGACGCGATCTTCACGCAGGGCAAAGTCGTCGTCGCCATCACGTGCAGCATCCACGCGACCGAGATCGGCGCGACGCAGATGACCGTGGAGCTCGTGCACAAGCTCGCCACCGACGATTCGCCGCGGGTGAAGAAGATCCTCGACAACGTGATCTTCGTCCTCGTGCCGAGCCTCAACCCCGACGGCGAGATCATGGTGACCGACTGGTTCAACAAGAACGTCGGCACGCCATTCGAGCCGAGCCCGATTCCGTATCTCTATCATCCGTACGTCGGCCACGACAACAACCGCGACATGTACATGTTCACGCAGAAGGAGAGCCAGCAGACGGCGCAGCTCCTCTGGCACGACTGGTTCCCTGCCGTCTGGCTCGACGAACATCAGCAGGGCAGCAACGGCCCGCGCATGTTCACGATGCCCGCCACCGATCCGATCAACCCGAACGTGCACCCGCTGATCTACCGGTGGAACGGCATCCTCGGCCAATCGCAGGCGGCCGCGCTCGAGGCGGCGGGCAAGGACGGCATCATCTACAACTCCACCTACACGAACTTCTGGGAAGGCGCGATGGCCTGGAGCGGCTGGTGGCACAACGAAGTCGGCCTGCTGACGGAAGCCGCCAGCGCGCGCATCGCCGCGCCGATGGATCAGCAGCGCGCGGTCCCCGGCCGTCCCGCCCCGGCCGGAGGCGGACGCGGCGAAGGCGGTGGACGCGGTCAGCAGTTTTCGAATGCGCCGCTGCCTCCGCCCACCGACATCACTCCGCGCACGGAATATCCCCGACCCTGGATGGGCGGCCACTGGACGCTGCGCGACATCGTCGACTACGACATGATCGCGACCATGGCGCTGCTCGAGACGACGGCGGATCGACGCGAGACGATTCTGCAGAACATCTACGAGGTCAACCGCGCGACGATTGAAAACGGCAAGACGGACGTCACCGCGATTCTGGTGCCGATGGACGGCCAGCAGGACCCGCGCGAGGCGGCTCACCTCGTCGATCGTCTGCAGTTGGCCGGCGTGCAAATCTACCGCGCCGATCAGGCGTTCGAGAGCGACGGCAAGCACTACGGCGCCGGCACCTTCGTGATTCCGATGACGCAGGTGTTCGCGCGGTACGCGAAGGACATGCTCGAGAAGCAGACGTACCCGGAAGTGCGCCGCGCGCCGAACGCGCCGGCTGAAGCGCCGTACGACGTCACCGCGTGGTCGCTGGGCATGCTGCTCGGCGTGAACACCGCGTTCGTCAACACACCGCTCGCCGACTCGGTGAAGCTGACGCTCGTGCCCGACGCCTACGCGAAGTCCGGCGAGAACGCGTCGGGCATGGCCCCGCTGCCGCTGATTCCGAAAGGCGTCCTCACTGGAAACGGGACGCGCTTCACGTTCGACTACAAGGGACCGGACACCGCGCTGGCGATCAATCGGCTGTTCAAAGACGGCGCGCACGTGGCGTTCGACGGTCCGTCGCGCGTCGCCGTTACGGGCGTGACGCGGGGCAGCGTGGAGACCGCCGCACGCGACTTCGGCCTCTCGGTGAAGGCGTCGGCACCTGACGCACGAACGAAGGGCTCGGACGCGAGGACGCAGAGCCGGCAGCCGATCCCCTTTCATGCGCCGCGCATCGGCATGTATCAGCCGTGGACCGGCGGCAATATGGACGAGGGCTGGACGCGCTGGGTGCTGGAGCAGTACGGCTTCACCAACACGCCGATTCACAACGCCGACATCCGCGCCGGCAAGCTCCGCCAGAAGTTTGATGCGATCATCCTGGCCGATCAGGAGCCGCGCAGCATCATCGACGGGTACGACGCGCCCGCCATCCGGCCGGAATACCGCGGCGGCATCGGCCAGGCGGGCGTGGACAACCTGAAGCAGTTCCTCGCCGACGGCGGCACGTTGATCGCGATGGGCAACGCGTGCGACCTCGCGATCGAGCAGCTGCCGATCCCGGTGCGCGACATCAAGAAGGGCCTGACGCGCGATCAGCACTTCGCACCAGGCGCGATCCTCCGGCTGGAGGTCGATACGCAGAACCCGAACGGCTACGGCGTCGCTGCCGACACGTTCGGCTTCTACATCAACAGTCCGTTCTTCGAGTTGACCGAAGGTTTCAATTCGCTGCACACCAGCGTCGTCGCGCGCTATCCGAACACGAATGTGATCGCGTCGGGATGGCTGAAGGGCGAAGAGCTGATGGCGGGACGAGCGGCGGTCGTCTCGATCGACATGAATCCGGGGAAGGTCGTGCTGTTCGGCCTGCGCCCGCAGCACCGCGCGCAGACGCACGCGACGTTTCCGCTGCTGTTCAACGCGCTGTACCTGTCCGCGCAAGGCCAGACACTGGCGGCGCCGCGAAAGGCGTCGCATTAACCGATCGTATCAGCCGGTGCTGGAACTGATGTGGTGCAGGTCTTTAGACCTGCCTCCGGCCAGCGGGATGGCAGGACTAAAGTCCTGCGCCACGAGACCGCGGGTCGGGCGTCCCGCCTGTGAAACGCACTATGCGCCTGCGATCGGAAGTTCTCAACGTCGTCGAATCGCCTCTGGTGCAGATCGCCACGATGGCCGAGCGCACGCCAGGTGCGCTCAAGCTCTGTTATGGCGAGTCGGACGTGCCGACTCCCGACTTCATTTGCCGCGCGGCGGACGAGGCGATCCGCGCGGGCCACACGTGCTACACGCACACGGCGGGCTGCGCAGAGCTGCGCGAGACGATTGCGGCGAAGGTGTTCGACCTCCATCGCGTCACGTACCGGCCGTCCGAGGTGATGAGCACGGTCGGCGCGTCGATGGCCATCTTCCTCGCCATTCGCGCGTGCATCGGTCCGGGTGACAACGCGCTGGTGATTTCTCCCACGTACGCCATCTTCACCAACGGCGTGATCCTGGCCGGCGGCGAGCCGCGCGCCGTGCCGCTGACGCGCGACAGCCAGCGGTTCCGGCTCGACGTCGACCGCGTGCGCGACGCCATCGACGAGCGCACGCGTCTGATTGTCGTCAACAGCCCGTCGAATCCCACCGGCTGGGTGATGAGCGTGGACGAGCAGCGAGCGCTCTCCGAACTGGCCGAGCGGCACGACCTGATGATTCTGGCCGACGAGGTGTACGAGCGGATCGTATTCGACGCGCCTGTCGCTCCGTCGTTCGCACGGGTCGTCGACGACAGCGCGCGCCTGATTGTCGTGAACAGCTTTTCGAAAACCTACAACATGACAGGCTGGCGGCTCGGGTGGGCGCAAGCCAGCGAGCGCCTCATTCGATTGATGTACACGGCTGCCGAGTTCATCACGTCGAACCCGGCCGCGATGGTGCAGCAGGCGGGCATTGCGGCGCTGCGCGATGGCGATCCGTATGTCGACGGGCTTCGCGCGCATTATGCGAAGCGGCGCGCGCAGGTGCTGGACGCCCTCGCCGATGTTCCTGGCGTGTCCGTTCCGGAACCGGAGGGGGCGTTCTATGCGTTCCCGCAGATCGCAGGCCTCCACGACTCGGCCGCATTCACGGCCGATCTGCTGCGCCATACTGGCGTCGCGTTGGCACCCGGCGTCGCCTTTGGCGCTGCCGGCGAAGGATATGTGCGCCTCTGCTTCGCGGCGACAGAGACGATGCTGACGGACGCGCTGGCGCGGCTGCGCCAGTACCTGATTGACCGGGCAACGATGCCGTCTGCGTCCGGTGTTTGATCATATGGCCATGATTCGCGTCTTCGTCACCGGCGGGACGTTCGACAAGGAATACAACGAGCTCACGGGATCGCTGGCGTTCAAGGAGACGCACCTGCCCGAGATGCTGCGGCTCGGGCGATCGCGCGTCGATGTGTCCATCCGCACGTTGATGATGATCGACAGCCTGGAGATGACCGCCGGCGATCGATCGTTGATTGTCGAGCAGTGCCGCCAGGCGGCCGAGTCGCGCGTCCTCATCACGCACGGCACCGACACCATGGTCGAGACCGCGGGCGCGCTCGCGTCGGCGCTCCCCTCGATCGGCAGCAAGACGATCGTCCTGACGGGCGCGATGATCCCGTACGCGTTCGGCAGCTCAGACGGCCTCTTCAATCTCGGCAGCGCGTTGTCGTTCGTGCAGGTTCTGCCGGCCGGCGTCTACATCGCGATGAACGGGCGCTGCTTCAACTGGGATCGGGTGCGCAAGAATCGGGACACCGGGGTGTTCGAGGCGGTGTAACGAACACCAGCGAACACAAAGGACACCAAGGACACAAAGGAAAACGCCATGAAAAATCTGCGGCCGTCAATTTTGGTGTTGAGTTTGACCTTTGTGTCCTTCGTGTCCTTTGTGTTGGGCCCGCGCAGCGTGATTGCGCAAATGCCCAATTGGAGCACCATCGGCGCGGAAGCCACGAAGCTGCTGGAAGAGTACGTCCGCATCGACACGTCGAATCCGCCTGGCGACACGCGGAAGGCCGCCGATTTTCTTGCCGCGATTTTCGCGCGCGAAGGCATTCCGGTGACGCGCTACGAATCGGCGCCGGGCAAAGCCATCATCTACGCACGGCTGAAGGCGACCGTCACGCCACCCGCGGGCAAGGCGATCGTGCTGCTGCACCACATGGACGTGGTGCCCGCCGATCGATCGCGGTGGAAGACCGACCCGTTCGTGCCGACGATTGCCGGCAACGAGCTCTGGGGGCGCGGGTCGATGGACATGAAAGGCCTGGGCGTCGCGCACCTGATGGCGTTTCTCGAGCTGAAGCGGCAGCGCGTGCCGTTGACGCGCGACGTCATCCTGCTCGCCGAGCCCGACGAGGAGGTCGGCGGCGCCCTGGGCGCCCGGTGGATGATCGCCAATCATTACGCCGAGCTCGATCCCGAATACGTCGTCGACGAAGGCGGCTTCGGCAGCCGCGACCTGTTCGCGCGAGATAAGCTCGTGTACGGCATTTCCGTGGCGGAGAAAAAGCTGATCTGGCTCAAGGTGCGCGCCGAAGGGATCTCCGGCCACGGCAGCCAGCCGATCGAACAGAATCCCAACGACCATCTCGCCAAGGCGCTCGCGCGGCTGCTCGCACAACCCGAGGCGGCGACGGCGGCCGCGAGCCGGACCTCGTCGCAGCCGGACGTCGTGCAAATAATGAAGGCGCATGTCGGGACGTTTGCGTCCAACAAATTCACCAACGCCATTCAACACTCGACGATCTCGCTGACGTGGATGCGCTCGGGCGTCGGGGATCCGCCGAAGATCAACGTCATCCCATCGGTGGCCGAAGCCGGCCTCGACTGCCGCGTCCTGCCGGGCACCACCAGGGATCAGTGGATCGCCGAGATCAAGGCGCGGCTGGCCGACCCGTCACTGACGATCGAGGTGATCAACGAATCGGACGATCCGGTCGTCACGCCCTCCGACACGCCGCTCTACCGCAGCCTCGAGGCTGCCATCAAACGCCGGCATCCGGAGGCGACGGTCACGCCGATGCTCGTGCCCTACGGCACCGACTCCAACGCGTTCCGTCCGAAAGGCGTGAAGAGCTACGGTGTCTTCCCCGCCATTCTCTCGGCCGAGACGGTCGCGTCGATGCACGGCGACGGCGAGCATGTGCCCGTCGACGGGATTCGTGAAGCCGCCCAGGTCTTCTTCGAGGCGCTCCGCGACACGCTGACCAGACAACCGTAGCGCGAAGGCTTCCACCTCCGCCAAGGCTCCGGCGGACAGGTCAGCCGAGCGTCGCCTGGGGCCGAGACTCTCAGCCGCACGAGAAGCCCCTCACTCGTGGCGCAGGACTTTAGTCCTGCCCCGTCAACCAATCGTCGCGCCGATACGTCTAAACGTCGCACTGTTTGCCCTCTGCGCTGCTTTCGTTTCTGAGAGGAGCCCACCCGTGAGTGCTATCTGGCAGGACATGCGTTACGCCGGACGAATGCTGCGCCGGCAACCCGCCTTCACGATCGTCGCCGTGCTGACGCTGGCCCTCGGCATCGGCGCGAACACCGCGGTCTTCACCGTCGTGAACGGCGTGCTGTTGCGTCCGCTCTCCTACGGCGATGCCAACCGATTGGTCGTGTTGATGTACGGACGCCCCGGGCGCGTGTCGCCGTGGTTCTCGCCCCCGAACTATGTGGACTTCACGAACCAGAGCGGCGCGTTCACCGAATCGGCCGCCTTCTCGCCGACGACGGTGAACGTCACCGGCCATGGCGATCCCGCGCGCGTGGACGGCGCGGCCGTGTCGTGGAACTTCTTCAGCGTCTTGCAGACGCCGCTCCGGCTCGGCCGCGCATTTCTCGCCGACGATGCGAAAGGCGTGGACGCGTCGGTGGTGATCATCAGCGACGGCTTCTGGAAGCGGCAATTCGGGTCGCGGCTCGACGTCGTCGGATCGACGCTGCACATGGACGGCAAGCCGATGACGATCGTCGGCGTCGCCGGTCCCGAGGTGAAGCTGCCGCGAAAGGCGGACTTCTGGCAGCGGCTGATCTTCTCGCCGAAGGACGTGGCTCCCCAGGCGCGCGGCGCGCAATGGGTGTCGGCCGTGGCGCGGTTGAAATCGAATACAGATCTCCCGCAGGTCAACGCGGCGCTGAAAACCGTGTCGACCCGCCTCGCCGCGGACTATCCGAAGACGAATGAGGGACATCTCGCACTCGCCGTGCCGCTGCAGCAGCAAATGGTCAGCACGGTGAGACCCGCGCTGCTGGTTCTGCTGGCGGCCGTGAGCTTCGTGCTGCTCATCGCGTGCGTCAACGTCGCGAATCTGCTCCTCGCGCGGGCGCAGGGACGGTCGCGTGAAGTCGCCGTGCGCGCCGCGCTCGGCGCAGGGCGCCGCCGGCTCGTGCAGCAGTTTCTCTCCGAAAGCCTCGTGCTTGGCGGGCTCGGCGCCGCCGGCGGCCTCGCCGTCGCGTACTGGTGCACGCGCGCGCTCGTCTGGCTCGGGCCGGCGAGCATTCCGCGACTGGCAGAGGTCAGCATCGACTTCCGCGTCCTGGCATTCACGGTCACCATCGCGCTCGGGACCAGCATCGTCTTCGGGTTGGCGCCGGCGTTGGCCAGTACCGGCGGAGCGGTCGCGCGCTTCATCAGCAGCGCCGGCCGCGGGGCGGTGGGCGGCAGCGGCACGCGGATGCGCAAGCTGCTCGTCGTCTGCGAGCTGGCGCTCGCCATGATCCTGCTCGTCGGCGCCGGACTGCTGATCCGCAGTTATCAACAGCTGCAGCAGGTGAACCCGGGATTCGACCCGGAGCATGTGTTGACATTCAACGTGTCGCTGCCCGAAGCGAAATATCCGGAGTCGAAGGATACCGGCGCGTTCGTGGCTGCGCTCGTCTCGCGACTGCAGACCCGGCCGGGCATCGAGAGCGCGGCCGCTGTGTTCGGCCTGCCCTTCGCGGGTGATTTCAGCGCCAGCACCAGCTTCACCCGGCCGGGCGAGGTCGATTCCGCCGACACGCCGAGTGCCGGGATGCGCATCGTGACTCCCGGCTACTTCGCGACGATGAACATTCCGTTGAAGCGCGGACGCTTGTTCGACGCCCACGACGATGAAACGGGATCGGAGGTGGTGCTCATCAACGAACGTGCGGCGCAGCGCTTCTGGGCCGGACAGAATCCGATCGGACAGCAGATTCACATTGGCGTGCGGCTGGCGCGCGGCGTGCGCAGCGGGCAGAAGACGATTGTCGGCGTGGTCGGCGACGTGAAGTACGGAGCACTCGATGCCGAGACGCCCGTGGAAGTGTACCTGCCGTACGCGCAACACCAGGTCGATGCCGTGACGATCGCGCTGCGCACGGCGGGCGACCCGTTAGCGTTGGCGCCCATGCTGCGCAGTGAGGTCGCGGCACTCGATCGGGAAATGCCGGTCGCCGACGTGCAGTCGATGACGGCGCTGATTGGATCATCGGTCGCCGAGCGCCGCTTCACGGTGCTGCTGCTCGTGAGCTTCGCGATCGTCGCCGTGGCGCTGGCCGCGATTGGCATCTACGGCGTGCTCGCCTACGTCGTGGGCCAGCGCACCCAGGAGATCGGCGTGCGCCTCGCGATCGGCGCGTCGCCGGGCCGCGTCGTCGCGTTGTTCGTGCGCGAGGGTGCGGTGCTGGTGCTGGCTGGAGTGGTGAGCGGCGTCGCCGGCGCGCTCGCCGCATCGCGCGCGCTGGCCACGCTGTTGTTTGGCGTCACGCCAGCCGATCCGCTGACGTTCGGCGCCGTGGCGGCGGCCCTGGCGATCATCGCGTTGTTGGCGACCTACGTGCCCGCCCGGCGCGCGGCGGCCGTCGATCCGATGAGGGCGTTGAGGGACGAATAAGAATGTCGCGCGCACGGGTCGACTGAGCGGCGCTTGATAGAATCGGGCGCATCAGCCCTTCGCGATTTGCTCCAGCTGTGCCAGATGGTGCAGCTCGTGCCCGGCGATCGTGTCCATCAGCCAGTTCATGTCGACGAGACCGAACTCCGGATGCGTCATCGGCGTGCGCCGGTCGTCGGGCGAGAACGAATCGAGCAGCACGACATTCATGTGCGCCACGGCGGCGAACACGGCCACCGCGTCCGGACCCGCGAGGTGTGATTCGCGCGCGATCCACTTGTCCTGATCGAAGGGCTGCGCCACATAGTTCGGCACGGTGAGCGCCATCCGCGCACGATTGCCGAGCGCGATCTCGCCTTGCGCCAGATGCGTGAGGATCAGCCGGGCGCTCCACTTGCCAGGCGCGTAGCTGCGTTCGTAGTGGGACGTCGTCCAGGCACTGGTGAGCGCCTGGATGCGGGCGATCGTGTCGCGCATGGCCGCGACGGGCTCGCGGCTGCCAAGGTGTTTCGCGTACGGGCTAGGGGTCATTGGAACATCATAAACGGATCAGGGATCAGGGATCAGGGATCAGGGATCAGGGATCAGGGATCAGGGATCAGGGATCAGGGATCAGGGATCAGGGATCAGGGATCAGAAGATTACAGTTTCAGCGAGACGACGGTCTTGGCACTGCGATGCGTCTCGATGATCTCCGGCAACAGCTTCTTGCTGAGATACACCTTCGACTCAGCGTTGTCGGCGGCGTACCGCTCGTACTTCACGACCTGGAAGCGGAGATGATCGAGCGTGCCGCGCATCTCGTAGAACTTGTTCTTCGTCTTGACGACGATCTCGTCGAAGCCCTGCTCGATGGCCCAGAGTTCCTGCTGCTCGGTGAGCGCGCGGAAGTGACCCTGTCCGCGCCAGTCGCGCCGGGTGCCGCCGATCCACGTGTAGAGTACGCGGCGGCCGTCGAACTGCACGCAGTCCTGGAGACGCGCCACGAGGTCCACGAGCTTCGACTCGGTTTCGTTCGTCGAGACTTCGTGCGCGACCTTGAACGACACGGGCACCACGGTGCCGGGATCGTCCGGCAGCGCGGCGTTCGCGAGCAGAATCAGATGCCGGCGCCCCTGCAGGCGCTGGACGATTTCCGTTGCGCTCTTCTTTCGCGGAAATTCGCCGAAGAAGTCTTCGATGTACTGGATCTCGAGCGCGCCTTGCTCGAGATCGTAATGCGTGATGTGATATTCCAAGGTCTGAAACCCTGCATTGTACACGAACCGCCGAGCCTTCCTGCGCCTCGCCACGACCGGCTTCGCCGCTGCGGCGGCGGCCCGCCTGGCCGCAGACACGAGCGGCGCGAATGTGGCGGCGGGTGCGAACCCCGAGCGGCCCGGTGTCCGGCGGCAGCCAGGCCAGGACGCCGCGAAGCCGCGCGGATCAGAGTTCGTCTTCGCGCGCTTGCGCTACGAATCGGGCGACTGGGACTACAACCCGAAGGTCGCCGCCAACGTGCTCGACTCCATCGTCCAGTACACGCGCATCCCGATCTACAAGGAAGAAGTCGTCATCTCCGCCGGGTCCACGGAGCTGCTCGCGTTCCCGTTCGTGTTCATGACCGGCCACACGCTGGTGCGCTTCTCGCGCGATGAGCGCGAGAACCTGCGGCGCTTCGCGGACAACGGCGGCCTGCTCTTTTCTGACGACTGCAACCACGACGTGAACGGCCTCTACGCCAAATCGTTCGAGCAGGAGATGCAGGCGACGTTCCCCGGCGAAACGCTCGCGAAGCTCCCCGTCTCGCATGGGATCTACACGAGCTTCTTCAAATTCAAGAACGGGCCGCCGCAAACGTCGCACGAGCTGAACGGCTGGGGCGACAACATCGTGCACGAGTACCTCAAAGGCATCGAGCGGCGCGGGCGGCTTGCGGTCCTGTACAGCAACAAGGACTACGGGTGCGAGTGGGACTACGACTGGCGCAACAAGCGCTTTCTCCGCGAGGACAACACGAAGTTCTCCGTCAACGTTGTCGTCTACGCGATGACGTGACGATTTCTCATCATCCCGCTCTTCCCGATACGTAGAAACTGCTGATGGAGAACGCGTTCGTGCGCGCGTACGAGATTCGCGTGCCTCCCGGCACGTTCGAAGCGAAGCACAGTCACGGCCGCGGGCTTACGATCGCGTTGACCGACTACGATACCGAGAGCCGCACCTTTCCGGAGGGGCAGCCGGTACGTGGACACACCAGGTTCGGCGAAGTCCGCTGGGTCGAGCCGGTCGTGCGCGAGGTGCGCCATGTCGGTTCGACGGAGCAGCACGTCGTCCGGATCGAGCTGAAGTAGCGGGGGCTAACGCAGGCCGCGGCGGCGGCGAAGCCACCATTCGCCGCTCAAGCATCCGGCAAACGGAATCAGCCACCATAAGGATCGCATCGGGCGACGACGAACGGGGGCGCGCGCAGGGACGATCGTGTCGCGCAGATGTCGTTCGAGCGCGGGCAGATCGGTCGGATCGACGTCAATTCCGCCATGCGATGTCGCCGCGAGCGCCAGGGGCGCGGCGGGCGAGACCGTTCGGAGGCCGCTGTCGACCACGAATGCGCAGTGGCCGATCGTTCGCGTCGCACCATCGGCGATCACCTCGATGTCGTGCGCGCGCCGACCGGGTGGTGCCGCAAATGATCCGGTGAACGCACCCGGGGCCGCGGCGGGCCAGAGCCGGACCACCTCGCCGGTGTCGAGGGTCGCCGACACAGTGCGTCCCTCGCCGCGTAGCTGCACAAAAACCGTCACGTGATCGCCGGCGGCAGGCAAAGCCGGCGTCACTTCCACATCGACGAGAGGCGGCGTCGCAAGCGCGAGCCCCGCAATCGCCGATTGCCAGAAGCGATCGAACTCGACGCCGCGCTCTGCGCGCGATCGCCACGCGTCGAGCGCTCCGGAAAACAGCAGCCGTCCGTCGCCATGCGGCACGATCGCGATCACGGCGTCGTTCGAGCCGGCCGCCCGCGCGAGCACATTCGCGCTGGCCGGGCCCTGGTGAAACACTAGCGTCTCGGAGGCGTCGATCCGCGGCAGCGGCGCCGTCATCACCAATGGCGCGTGCGCATCGACGAACCGCTCCGAGGGAAGTGGCGCCGGGACGAGATCGCGAGCGGGACCAGTGTCCACGCGGCCATCCGGCAACAGCGCCACCGAGCCGCCGCGCTCGCGCATGAAGCGCTCGAGCGCGCGCACGTCTGCCGCGGACAACCGCTCGAGTCCGCCGACGATGATCGCGTCCACGTTGTCGAGGCCGGCGACCTCGGCGAGCGGCACCGGTCCGCCGGCTCGCACGGAAATCCCGCGCGACATCTCGGCCACGCTGCTGACCGCAAATCGCCCATCGGCTTCGATGGCTCGCCGCACGAACGTCGCCGCCCAGGACGGCCGAGGCTCATAGGCGAGCACGCGCAGCGCATGGGGCGACGCGCCGACCAGGACGCCGGCGGTGTTGTCGTTTGTGTTGCGCTCGGCAGGCAGCGCCTCTACCTCGGCACGGAGAACATATGGCGGGTCGCCAACAGGGATGACGTCGAGCGTGGCGCGCCACCGCTCCCGATCGCCATGCCACGCATGCGAGGCGCGGCCGACATCGACACCACCGACTGCGATCGTCAGGCTCGACGAGAAGCCGGTGGCACCAGTGGCCTCGAGGTCCACCTCGATCGGGATGACTGTATGCGGCGGCGCCTCTTTGGGCGCCCGGATCGCGGCGATGCGCACATCGGGCGCCGCGCCGGCGGTCAGGGTGACCGTGGACACCGGCACGCCCGGCGGCAGCGCCGAGCCGGGATAGCGATCGCCGACGATGATCACACTCGCCGCGCTGGCATCGACACCGTTGACGATGTCGAACGCCGCGCGGAGATCGGACGCCAGTCGATCGCGCACACGATCGGCGGCCGTGCCCGCAGCGGACGCGATCGCGACACGCGGACGGACGCGACCTGAGAGCGAGACCGCGGGATCGGCCAGAGCGGCGACGGCAATCGCGATCGCCGACCACCGAAGCACGGACTCGGTCATCGCGCGCCCCGAGGAGCACGGCGCTCGTCCTGAGCCTGTCGTCCCTCGGCTCTGCTCGGAACGACCCTGAGGCTCTCGAAGGGTCGAAGGGCATCGGCGAAAGCGCCCCGCAACGCAGGCGCCGGCAATTGCCATTGCGCCGGCGCGGCCGCCATCGCTTTCTTCGCCTCGTCTGCCACGTGTGCCGCGATCAGGCCGATCGCGCGCGCACGGCCCTCGTTTGTCGAGGTCGACCACGTGTCCGCCACGCGCTGCAGATCGGCCGATGCCTGCCGCAGCACGGCCGAATCGGGATCGATGCGCAGCGCTTGCTCGGCGAGCAGGAGTACGCCCGATCGATCATCGTTCTCGGCTTCGGCGGCGGCGCCCGCGGGATCCACCCGACGGCGTTGTGCCCGTGGCGCCATCGCGTCGGCGTCAGTCAGAGCGCCAAGGCGCTGCAGAAGATCCTGCAGCAGCGCAGTACGCCGATTCGCGGGAACGTCGGCGATGCGCCGCCGCCAATCCGACGCCTGCGAGAGATCGCCGGTGAGGCGACGCGACAGATCGAGCTGACTGCGGGCGGCGAGCGCGCGAAGAATATAGCGATCCTTCGAGAACGCGCGCTGCAGCGCCGCAACCGCGGCGCGCTCGGCGGCCAGCGCGGGCGTCAGCTGCGCGCCGGTCAGGAATTTTCCGGCCCGGCTCATCGCCTGCGTCGCGTCGCGCACGTCGCGCTGACCACGATTCTGCTGGCGGCCTTCCTGCAGCTCCGTCGACTCCTGGGCCTCGACCTCTTCGTCTTCCACTTCGCCGCCGAGCATGAAGACGAACTCCGCCCGGATCATGCGCTGCTCCACCGCGAGATTGAGCGCGGCCTCGACGACCTGGGCCGCGGGCATTGCCGCCTGCTGCTTCAGCAGCCGTTCAGTCTTCACGATCAGCATCTGCTGGCTGAGGGCGTAGCGCGTTTCCTCTTCCGGCAGCGTGAAGGCATCGCCCGCGGCGGCGCCGAGCTTCGAGATCTGGATGAAGAAGGCGTCGGACGAGGCGCTGCCGTCGCCAGGGCGCGCGTCGGCGGCGACCGCGCGATACACGAGCATGTCGCCGTCCACCAGATTGAGATCGACGAGCGATCGTGTGGCCGCGCCGCGCCAGTCTCGAGCACTCGACCGGTTGATCGTGAGAGGGATCTCCCCTTCCTTGAACGCGAACTGCTCGCCGGAGCCCGAGACCTTTGTGTACCGAAGAACCAGCTCGCGCAGGCCGAAATCGTCAGTGGCTTGCGCCTCGAAAGCAATGCGCGGATTGCCGCCGCTGTAAATCAGATCGCGGCCGGGCGCCGTCAGCTTTACGACCGGGAGTGCGTCGGGCGCGACAACGAGCGGCACGATCCTCTTCAGGCCGTCGCTCGCCGAGATGACGAGGAACCCCGTCTTCGCCAGAACGAAGCGATCGGTGAACTGCCCTTCCGCTCCGCGTGTGAGCGCGTGCGGCGCTTCGTCGTGCGCGACGGTCACGCGATCGCCGGTCGCAGTGATCGTCAGCGTCACGGCGCTGCCTTCGAGCGCCTGGAGCTGCGCCGGATCGACGAGCGTCTGCGCAGCGCGCCGTGTGTAGTCGGGCGGGCGGATCGTCGCCGTCACGCGCAGCACGCCGGATGTGCCGGTCGCGTGCAACATTTCACCAGCCTGCTGCGGCGGGGTGGCTCCCGGACCCGGGCGATGCGTATGCACCCGCATGGCGGCGCCGCCCACGAGCAGCCATACAACAGCCGCGACCGATACCGCGCGCACGGCGGGCGAGCGCGAAATAGCCGCCGCGATATCAATGGAGCTCACGTGTGTGGCTGCGTCAGCAAATACGCGGCTGCGCGCATGCGGCGAAGCGTGCAGGCGAGGAGCTGCGCCTGCGGAAAAGGCAGGACTAAAGTCCTGCACCACACCTACTATCGAGGAGTCCTGCACCACACCTATCTCGTTGGCGGTGACGAGCAGATTGCGAAGCGACGGTTCGGCGTGTTCGATCAGCCGGACGACGACAGCGCGCGACGTGCGGACGCGGCAGCGGCGCGCAAACCAGACGGACAAGACGACGAGAGCGGCAAGCAGGGACGCACAGACCGCCAGAACCGGCCTGGCGCGCGTCAAGAGCGACGCACCTGCCGCGGCGGCTGCACCGCACATCGCCCACGCGCACGCCTCGACGAACGCCAGACTTTTGGCCCGCCGCACAGCAGCGCCGACGAATGCCGAGACGGCTTGCTCGTCAGGCGACACGATCGGTCTCCTCCGCCGCCCGGTCGGCCGCCGCGTCATCCGAGCGCCGGCGCATCCATCCTTCGAGGCCAAGCAGGCACAACGCGGCCGCCCACATCCACCGCCGGTCGTCGCTCACATCGTCGGTCGAGTCCTGCGAGCGCGGCATTTGCGCCGGACCCGCCGGCCGCTCCCACGCGCGAAGCTGCGAGCCGGCGATCGGCACTATCTCGGCGGCGCGGAGGTCCGTTGGCGACGACAGCGCCTGGAGGATCGACCTGATCAGCACCGGGGTCAACATATCCGCGGGCGCCGCCGCGCTGACCACGAGCAGCCGATTCCCCGACTGTGCGGCGGTCGCGATCGCTTCGCCGTCGGCACCGGATGCGATCGTCTGCCACGTGCCATACGGCAGGCTCACCTCCGCTGGGCGCGCATGGACTTCTCCGGCCGCACCGTCAACGTCGGCGTCTCTCGCGATCCGCGCCACCGCGTCGCCAATCCACGGGATGTGAATCGCTGCAGCGGACGCGCGGACGCGGGCCTCGTCCGGTGCGCCAGCGATCAGCAACGTGGCCATGCGGCCAGTCGCGGGGGTGAACGTCCGCTGCTGCAACACAGCGCTCACAGCCGCATCGACGACCGGCTGCGCATCGGCTGGCGCGACGACGTCGAGGGGCAGCGTGATGGGCGACCCGCGGTCGGTGTCGGAGACTGACGTCCGGTTTCCGGTCAGCGTCATCGTCCGCCCTTGAATCGCCGCTTGGTGCTCGGCGCGCGTACCCACGGGTCCGGCGAAACTGCCTGCGCCTGTCAGAACCGCCGCGTTGGAAATCGTCCGCGTCTCCGGCAGCGATCCGCGCTGGACGAACCTGAGCCCGACCTCGCGAGGCACCGCGGCCACGTCCGCCGCCGTTAGCGCACCAATCGGAAGCGGCGACACGCAGACGATCTCGCGTCGCGCCAACGGAACATCGTCGAGCCACGCGGCCGCGCGGCGCAGCCCTTCGGCGGGATCGGGCGTCTCGATGATCGTGGATCGGAACGCCGCAGCGGATTCACGACGCGCCAAATCCGCGCGCATCTCGCGGCCAGGTTCGACCGGGTCGACGACGATGGCGCGCGCGAGGCGGCGGTCCCAAGACGCGCGGCGCGCCGCGCTCGTCAGGAACGGGCCCGCAAACGCTCCGACCGCCGCGGCGAGCAGGGCGGTGCGGACGAGCAACAGACCGAGATCGTCGAGCGCGTGGCGGCGGATCGACGCGAGGCGTGTCGGCTGTAGAAACTGGAGCGTGGGAAACGCGAGCGGTTCAGACCGGCGATGCGCAAGGAGGTGAATCAGCAGCGGCGCCCCGACGGCGACGAGTCCGAGCCACGCGGCCGGCTGCAGCCACACCATGAGAGGGCGCGTCCGGCCTCAGCCGGACGTCTGCCTCCGCAGCAGAAAATTGCGAAGCGCGTGCTCCGGCGGCGTATCGGTCACGATCAACGAGTACTGAAATCCCTCGGCGGCCGCGCGCGATCGCCAGCGCTCGACGAACGCCGTCACCGCGTCTTTGTATGACGTGCGCGCGAGTTGGGCGTTGATCGGAAGTGTCCGGCCGGTCTCGAGATCGCGGACCTCCAGATCGCGATAAAACGGGAAATCGAGCTCCTCACGGCTCATGATCTGAAACAGCACGATCTCATGCCCCATCCGCGACGCGCGGCGCAGCTCAGTGAACGTGCGATCCTCAGCATCGTAGAAATCCGAGAACACGAGAATGAGCCCGCGCCGCTTGAGCCGCTCGGAGGCGCGGCGGACAGTCTCGCCGGAGTTCCAGGAGCCAGACGAAGCGAGCTTCGACAGCGCCGCCAGCACGCCGCGCAGATGCTGCCGGCCTGCCTTCGGCGCGACGAAACGGTCGGCGGTCAGCAGTCCGATCGCGTCGCCCTGCCCGGCGATCACATGCGCCAGGGCGGCAGCGGCGATGATCGCGTAGCGGAACTTCGAAACGGGCGCGACACGACCCAAGGTTGCCGCGACGTCGCCGTTCGCGCTCGATGGGAACGCCATCGACGCGCTGGTGTCGATCACGATCTCCGCCGCCATGTTCGTCGTTTCCCTGAACTGCTTCGTGTACAACCGATCGGTACGCGCCAGCAGCTTCCAGTCGACGTATTTGAGATCGTCGCCCGGACGGTAGTGGCGGTACTGGCTGAACTCGGCGCTGTATCCATGAAAGGGACTGCGATGCAGGCCCGACACCAGTCCCTCGACGATGATGCGAGCCACGAGCTCGAGATCGGCGATGCTTGCCAGCAGTTCGGGCGGACACACAGGTCCGCCCCTACCGGGGCCTGAGATCACGGCGCCTCCCTCCAACGTAGCTCATCGCGCGGGAACGGCGTCGAGCAGGCGCGCCACGATCTGATCGGCGTCGACGCCATCGGCTTCGGCCTGAAAGTTCAGGAGCACGCGATGCCGCAGCACGGGCGCCGCCACCGCGCGCACGTCCTCGGGCGCCGCCACGCTGCGGCCGTCGAGCAGCGCTCGCGCTTTGGCACCGAGTACCGAGTGCCTGTCCCGCACGCGGCCCGGCGCCCCATTTCACCCACTGGCGGACCGCGGCCGGCGCCTGATCGTCGGCACCGCCGCCTGGGCGGCTCGCGCGCACGAGGCGCAGCGCGTAATCGATCACGTTCGATGCCGCCGGCACCTCGCGCACCAGCCGGCGCATCGCGTCGATGTGTTCCGCGGTCGCGACCGGCGTGATCACGGGCTCCGCATCGCTCGTCGTCGAGGCGAGAATCCGGTGCTCGTCGACCGCCGACGGATAGTCGATCACGACGTTGAACATGAACCGATCGAGCTGCGCTTCGGGCAACGGATACGTGCCCTCTTGCTCGATCGGATTCTGCGTCGCGAGCACGAAGAGCGGCCGATCCAGCGCGTAGCGGACGCCGTTGACGGTGACCTGGTACTCCTGCATCGCTTCGAGCAGCGCGGCCTGCGTCTTCGGCGGCGTCCGGTTGATCTCGTCCGCGAGAATGACGTTGGCGAAAATCGGACCCGGGATGAAGCGAATCTCGCGGCGGCCCGTCGCACGGTCCTCTTCGATCACTTCAGTGCCGATGATGTCCGACGGCATCAAGTCCGGCGTGAACTGCACACGGTTGAATTTGAGGTGCACGGCCTGCGCGAGTGTCTTGATCAGCAGCGTCTTCGCCAGGCCCGGCACGCCGCGCAGGAGCACATGGCCGCCGGCGAAAAACGCGATCAGAATCTGATGGACGACGTCGGTCTGGCCGAAAATGGCGCGCCCGAGCTCGTCGCGGAGCTGCGAGGCCAGACGTCCCGCCTCCTCGAAGGCGAGCGGGGGCGGCGAATCGGACATCTGGCCCGGAATTGTAGCAGCTTGCATCAGAGCGCCGTTTGGACTAGAAACGCACGTCCACTCGTTCTTTTCAACCCGGAGGTCGTGATGTCTCAGTCTCCCGATCGCGCCGTGACGATTCTCGCCCGCTTCAACGCCTCGCAGCACTCGCTCGCCGCAAAGCTGCGGGATCTCCCCGCCCACGTCGCCGAAGAGCGGGAGGACATGGGCGTCTGGTCCGTCGCGCAGATCGGCTGGCATGTGGCGACGATGAACGATTGGATCGCCGGCGTCCTCATCGGCACGACGCCGATCGCCGAGCCGGCTGCACCGGGATTCAAAGAAACCCTGCACATGACGGCGCTGCCCGAAAAGCTCCAAGCGCTCCCCGAGCTCGAGCCGCCAGCCATCGTCGGACGCGATTCGGCGATGGAGAGGCTGCGCGCCAGCGGCCAGCACATGTCGAAGGCGATTGCGTCGCTGACGCCGGAGCGCGGCAGCGGCTACACCGTCAGTCTGTCCTTCGGCACGATGTCGCTGTTCGAGCTGGCTGACTACGCGTCAGGACACATCGCCCGTCACATCGCCCAAATCGATCGAACGGTCGCCCGGGTGTAGCGAACATTTTTTCCCTTAGGTCATCCGTGTCGCGCGCGGCTGGCGAGACGCGTGCATCAGGTCCACGGGCGAATGGACTTGGTGCGCCCTCGTCTTCATTGCTCAGCCGCCGCGGGCGCCGTCGTCTGCGCCCTGCTGGTCGCAGCCTGCACATCGACGTCAACCTCCACCGTCTCGCCCACCTCCGACAAATGTCAGATTGCAGCAACCAGCGCGCCCTCCTCGTTCGGAGCCGTTGGTGGCCCCGGCTCGGTGACGATTTCCACGGCTCGCGACTGCACGTGGTCGATCGCGGCGGACGCGGCGTGGGTGGCAATAGGAGGCGACCACAGCGGGCAGGGAGAAGCGGTCGTTCCGTACACGGTCGGCGCGAACACGGTTCCGACTCAGCGCTCGGCTTCGATCGACGTCGGCGGCCAGAAGATATCAATCAGCCAAGCCGGCGCGCCGTGCCGATTCGACCTGAGCCGAACGCGCGACTCGATCGGCGCAGCCGGTGGCCCTCTGAGCGTGGGCGTGACGACGCTGACGGGGTGCGCCTGGACCGCGTCGACGACTGTGCCGTGGATCGCCGTCTCGTCCGGTCAAAGCGGCAACGCCAGTGCGACCGTCGGCCTGACGATTGCCGCGAATGCCGCCGGCGCGCGCGAAGGGATCGTGAACGTCGCCGGCCAGAGTTACACCGTGGCCCAGGACGGCGTGTCGCAGCCGGTGCCGGATCCCGCGCCGACGCCCGCTCCATCGCCGACACCGACACCGACACCGCCGCCTCCCCCACCGCCACCGCCACCACCACCCACGCCCCCGCCGAGCGGCACGCCAGTGCACTTCAGCGGCTTGGTACTCGCGTTGTCGGGCAAGTGCCCGGCGGTGTCGTTCCTCGTGACCCTGACCCCCGTCGTCACCAGTGCGGACACCAACTTCAAAGGTGGAAAGTGCGGGGCTCTCGGCAACGGCGATTTCGTGACGATCGACGGCACGAGCAGCAACGGCACCGTGACCGCCACGCAAGTGGACCTGAAGGGAAGCGACGAATGACCAGACGATCGATCAGAAGACAGATGTCGCGTGCGGCCCTGGTGCTCGCCTTCGCGACGCCGGCGGGCACCGCGCGCGCGCAGCGGGCGACCGTATCCGACGTGCTCACCTTTCTCGTCACGAATCAGTCGGTTTCGACCGGCAGCGTCGAGCGCGATCAAGCCGCGGCGCAGGCTACGAGCGATACGATTTCGCGCGCGCTGCTCGCGAATCTCGCCACGCTGCCGATTACGACGTCCTCTGGCGCGTTCGTCTATCGGCTGAACTCGGACCTCGGCACGGTCGAGCGCGGCACGCGCAGCTTCGGGCCGTTCTTCGTCGAGCGCGCGCTCACGGCCGGCGCGCGCGAGGCCTCGGTCGGCCTCACCGTTCAGCACATGCACTTCACCTCGCTCGACGGACACAACCTGCGCGACGGCACACTGGTGACGACGGCCAATCAGTTCGTGGATGAGGCGGCGCCGTTCGACGTGGACCAACTGACATTGAACGTCGAGGCGAGCGTGGCAACGCTTTATGCGAATGTCGGCCTCACCAACCGGCTCGACGTCGGGGTGGCGATCCCGATGGTGTCGCTCCGGCTGAGCGGCTCGCGCGTGAACACGTATCGCGGCAGCACGTTTACGCAGGCCAGTGCGTCCGCCACGGCGACCGGTCTCGCCGACATGGTCGTGCGGTCGAAAGTGACGCTGTTCGACGAGGAGGGGGCGGGACTCGCCGCCGCGGTGGACGTGCGGCTGCCGACCGGGAAGCGTGAAGATCTGCTCGGCGCCGGATCGACCTCGGTGCGCATCTCGGGGATCGGGTCGCTCGAGCGCGGCTGGATGTCGAGCCATGTCAACGCCGGCGTCAGCGTCGGCGGTCTTGCCCGCGAATTCGATTACGGCGGCGCGGTCGCGATCGCCGCGACTGACCACCTCACGGCCACGAGCGAGCTGGTCGGCCGGTTGATCGACAGCCCTGGCGGGATCGTTCCAGTCTCCGCCCCGACGCCCAACCTGATCGACGTGAACACGATTCGACTCATGCCGGATTCGTCGAATCTCAGCATCATCATCTTTGTGCCCGGCCTGAAATGGAACCTGACGAGCACGTGGGTGCTGGCGGGCAGCGTGTCGATCCCGCTGACAAACGGCGGTCTGACGTCGCCGTTCACACCTTTCGTCGGTTTGGATTATGCGTTCGGGCGATGAGAGCCGATCGGAGCTACGACGATCAACGCGGAGACCGCTGAGCCCGCAGAGCATTCTCTCCAGAGGCATCTTCCGCGATCTCTGCGAGTTCTGCGTTGAACGTGATCATCGCGCGACGCGGGCGCTCTCGATTTTCCATTCGCCGCCGCTCTTGCGCAGCAGGAAATTCCAGACGCGCGGCTCGGTACGCGGCTCGCGGCTACCGACCTTCGGCACGTAGCGGGTCGTACCGCGGCAGGTCGCCGCCGCCGTTTCGCGCTGCAGTTGCACGCGGCACTCCTCGAAAGTGAGCTTCTGCGACGCGAGCCCGTCGAACGCTCTGGCGAGCGCCCCTTCGTCCACGGCCGGCCAGACGGCTTGCGCCGATCCGGCGTCAAGCCCATCGTAAGCCGCACGGTAGCGGTGCAATGCCTGTCGCACGAGCGCGCCGTCGTCGACCTCAGGAACGGCCGCTGGCGGCGCCTCCGGTGGCGGTGCCGAAGCTGGGGCGACGGCCGGAAGCGCCGCGGGCAGTGACTGCGGCGCGAGCGGGATTGGAGCAGGCTCCGTGAATGGCGGCGCGGGCGGCGTGGCCGCCGGCGCAGGCGCGGTCGCGGCAGGCGGATCGGGCGGCGCGATCGATGCCGCGGGCGCTCTCACCTCAGCGGGGACCATCGTCGTTCGATTCAACGCTGGAGGCGAAGTGGGCGTCGCCATCGTCGAACTAGAGGCCGGAGGAGAGAGGGCGGTCCGACCAGACGTGCCAGCCGGCGGGGATTCAGGCGCCGCCGGTTCGCGATCGACTTCGCCGGCCGGAGCCGCGTCTGGAGGCACGGCCGCGACTGTGTCCGGTCGCGTTTCAGGCTGCGTGGCCGGCGGCGGCGCCACACCACGACTCATTGCCAGAAAGGGATGTGAGATCAGCGCGAACTGGTTCTCCTCCAACCACGATGCTCCGAAGAGCGTCGCGGCGAAGACGAGCGTCGCGACGAGCCAGGCACCGCGGCGCGGAGCCGGGGGCGTGCGGGGAAGATGGCCGAGGGCGGCGGTCAGCGCGGGCAACTCCGGCGCATGCGGGTCGAGAACGAGCACTTTGTCGAGTGCCACCGCTGCGTCGTGCGGCCGGCGCTCGACGATCGCCGCTCGGGCGGCGTCGAGGCGGCGCTCGACCCTGCGCTGTGTCGCGCGATCTTTGAAATTCGTGTGGCCTTTTTCAGGGGCCGGCGGACGCGAGGTCGCTACAGGGCGAAGAGGAACATCGGCGAGCGGATCTCCGTGTGTGACGGGCGGCGCGGTGAGCGGAGGCGCCGATCGGCAGGCAGGGCCGTCGTGCGCGCCCGCGGCGAGGATCCGCTCGCGCAGAGATTGTGCGGCCAGAAATTGCGAATCGATCGCCAGCGCGGCATCTGCTTCATCGAGCGCACGGGCGTGATCGCCAGCCTCAAGGAAACCCCGGGCGGCGCTCAAGTGGCGCTGCAGGCTCTGCCATGTCTCGCGTGCACTCACACTCGGTCGAGGTGCAAGAGGAGTTCCCACGACTGTCGAGTCCGTTGCCACCTCAGGAGTTAGGGCCTCGGCATCTTCAGAGCACTGCCAGCTCGGCTGCTATTTCTTGGGCAGGAAGCGTTTTGTCCATGCTGGCGATCACGACGTAGTTTGGGTCGCCTGATTCCACAAGATGGACTTTTGCGACCTTTGAAAGTAACTCGTAAGCATCGAGTTCAGACAGATTCGGCGTGAATCCAACCGACCAGCTCGGTGAACGCAACCGCGTCGCTATCCTTCAGCGGGACGATACGCGCCGACGGCCATCAGCGACTCGTTCCGCGCTCCACGTCGTCATTTTCTGAAGAGAAACGCGATCGCCCCGGGAAACCGCGACGCCCACGCGGCCTCATTGTGTCCTCCGCCTTCCTGGACGATGACGCGGAGCCGCGCATCGCTCAAGCCGGCCGCCTTCAGAATCTCAGTGAGCGTCTGCACCGCGCCCGATCCGCGGCCGCCGCGTCCTTCGAGTGTACCGACGCCAATGTCGATGCGCTCCGGCCACGTGGCGACGGTCCGCGCACGCTCGAGCATCATCCCGTTGCCGGCGCCAACCGACGGGCTCTCGAGCAGCAGGCGGCCGAACACGCCGGGGTGCGACAGCGCGGCATAGAAGGCGCTCGCCGCGCCGTACGACGATCCGCCGAAGCCGGTGTGCGCCGGACCGCTGCGCGTCGGGTAATGCGCGTTGACGTACGGGATCACTTCATCGATGACGAACGCCAGATAGCGATCCGCACCGGACGGCGCCGGGTCCTTCTCGAAGGGATCCGGGACGGGCAGATAATCGATTCCGCGCGCGCGATCGTCGCCGCCATTGTCGATGCCGACGACGATCAGCGGATCGATGACCCGCTCCGCGATCAGCGACGTGGCGGCCGCATCGGCGTGCCATCCGCCTCCGTCTTCGTACGGCCCGTCGCCGAACAGATTCTGTCCGTCGTTGAGATACAACACGTCGCACCGCACGCCGCGCGGCAGATTCGGCGGCGTCCAGACGCGGATCGTCCGCGTCGCGCCGAGCGTGGTGCTGTGCAGCTCGACGATGTCGAGACGACCCGCGGAAACGGCGTGCGCGCCGAGCGAGGCACCCAGCGCTGCCGCCGCAACGATGTTCCAGGTGCTAGCCATCGTCCATCGCCTATCTCCCAGGCGTCCTGAGCAAAAAGGGGCCGTACCCCTTTTCGAAAAGGAATCCCAAGAAAAAGGGGTACGGCCCCTTTTTCGAGGCTCAGCCTTGCTGTTTGTGCTCGATGCGGGCCCAGGTGTCCCTCAGCGACACCGTGCGGTTGAACACGAGCGCGCCCGGCCGCGCGTCGTCATCCACACAGAAGTAGCCAAGTCGCTCGAATTGCACGCGATCGCCAGGCACTGCGCTGGCGAGACTCGGCTCAACCAGGCAGCTCGAAAGCGTTTCGAGCGAATGGGGGTTGAGGTAGTCGAGAAACGTCTTGCCGTCCTGCGTGCGCTCGGGATCTTCCACTGAAAAAAGCCGATCGTACAGCCGCACTTCGGCCGGGACGGCGTGCGCCGCCGACACCCAGTGCAGCGTCGCCTTGACACGGCGTCCGTCCGGTGAGTCTCCGCCGCGCGTCGCCGGGTCGTACGTGCAGTGCAGCTCGACGATCTGCCCGGCGGCGTCCTTGATCACCTCGGTGCAGGTGATGAAGTACGCGGATCGCAAGCGGACTTCTTTCCCTGGCGACAGCCGAAAAAACTTCTTCGGCGGAGCTTCGCGGAAATCATCCTGCTCGATGTACAGCACGCGCGAGAACGGCACGCCACGCGTGCCCGCGGACTCGTCTTCGGGATTGTTGACGACGTCCATCTCCTCGACCCGTCCCTCGGGATAGTTCGTGATCACGACTTTCAACGGGCGCAGCACCGCCATGACGCGCGGCGCGCGGCGGTTCAGATCTTCGCGCACGCTGTGCTCGAGCTGTGCAACGTCGATGACGTTGGCCTTCTTCGCGACGCCGATGCGCGCGCAAAAATCCCGGATCGATTCCGGCGTGTAGCCGCGCCGCCGGAGCGCGGCCAGCGTCGGCATCCGCGGATCGTTCCATCCCGACACGTGCCCCTGCTGGACGAGCTGCAGCAGCTTCCGCTTGCTCATCACGGTGTAGTTCAGGTTCAACCGGGCGAATTCGATTTGCTGCGGTTTGTCGCCTTCGATCAGCGCATTGACGAGCCAGTCGTAGAGCGGCCGGTGATCCTCGAACTCCAGCGTGCAGAGCGAATGCGTGATCCGCTCGATCGCGTCCGAGAGCGGATGCGCGAAGTCGTACATCGGGTAGATGGGCCACGCATCGCCCGTGCGATGGTGTTCGGCGTGACGGATGCGGTACAGCGCCGGATCGCGCATGTTGAGGTTCGGCGACGCCATGTCGATCTTCGCCCGCAGGACGTGCGCCCCATCCGCAAATTCGCCTGCGCGCATGCGCGCGAACAGGTCGAGGTTCTCCTCGATCGATCGGCTCCGATACGGGCTGTCGCGCCCCGGCTCGGTGAGCGTGCCGCGGTACTGCCGGATCTGATCGGCGTCGAGACTGTCGACATACGCCAGGCCGCGGGTGATCAACGTCACGGCGAAGCCGTAAAGCTGTTCGAAATAGTCCGACGCGAACAGGAGCGCATCCCACTTGAAGCCGAGCCACTCGACGTCGGCCTTGATCGCATCGACGTACTCGACGTCTTCTTTCGCCGGATTCGTGTCGTCGAACCGCAGGTTGCAGATGCCGCCGCGCTCGGCGGCCACTCCGAAGTTGAGGCAAATCGACTTGGCGTGGCCGATGTGCAGGTAGCCGTTCGGCTCGGGAGGGAAACGGGTCGCGACGCGACCGTGATGCGCTCCGGAGGCCAGATCGGCATCGACGATCGCACGGATGAAATCGACCGGCGCGGCCGGTGCGGTAGTGGAATCCTCAGACATGTCGGTGGAACTATCTTAGCCGGTGCGCCGCGGGCCGGATCAACGCACCGCCGCGGAAGCGTCCGAGAAACGATGCCCGGCGATCAGGCGCTCCAGGATGTCGAGCGTGAGCTCGTCTGCGTGCACGACGCGCAAATCGGCGGCGCCGAGATCGTGGCGCGCCGTCAGCCAGTGCGGAATGGCCACCGTCTTCAGGCCGGCCGCCAGCGCCGACGCAATGCCGGGCGCGGAGTCTTCAATGGCGATGGTCCGCCGCGGGTCGGCACCGAGGCGCCGCAGCGCTTCGAGATACACGTCGGGCGCCGGCTTGCGGTGCAGCACCTGGTCGCCCGCCACGATCGCCTGAAAACGATCGCTCACGCCGATGCCGGCGGCGGCGGGCACGACCCAGCGTGTGGGCGCGCTCGAGGCGATGGCCGTCGCCACGCCTCGCGCGTGGAGGGCGTCGAGCAGTTCGCGGATGCCCTGCATCGGCGCCACCGGCACGAGCGCTTGAAAGAGCCGGGTCTGTTCGGCGGCAAACGCCGGCCAGTCGGGCGCCTGCGGCGACACCTCGCACAGACGCGCGTGCCAGCGCTCGTGATGCCCCTGCGTCCACACGCCGATCTGGCTGCACCATTCGTCGATGGTCAGCGGCACGCCGCAACGCTGGAAGATCTGGCGGTGCGATTCGTATTCCGGCGTTTCACTGTCGAGCACGATCCCGTCGAAGTCGAAGATAACGGCGGCCAGACCCAACGTCACGCTCCACCGCGGAGGACACAGCGGGCACGGAGGCAACGCCGGCGCCTGTAAGAAAAGATGGCAGATCGCATATCCGTCCATTGTATTGGCCGATGCGCCAATCCGCGAATTTCGCGACGCGAGGATGAGCTCGAGTGACCCGGCCCTTCATGGCGTCAGCGATGGTCGAGGTACGTATGTCAGCAGGCGAGCGTCAGCTAATAGGCGACGAGCAGGCGGGCCGCGCGCTCGATCTGCTCTTCGTCCGGCAGGTAGAACGCCTCCAGCGGCGGCGAGTACGGCACCGGCGTGTCGAGCGCGCCGATGATGCGGATCGGCGCGTCGAGCGATTCGAACGCTTCTTCCTGAATGGTGGCCGCGAGGCTTTCGCCGATACCGCCGGTGCGCGAGTCTTCGTGAATGATCAGGACGCGATGGCAGCGGCGCGCCAGCGCGAGCATCGCCGCGCGATCGAGCGGGACGAGCGTGCGCAGATCGAGCACGCTCGCCTCGATGCCATCCTGCGCGAGCCGATCGGCGACCCGAAGGCCGACGTGCACGAAGGCGCCGTACGAAATGATCGCGAGATCGCCGCCCGCGCGGCGCAGCGCGGCGCGGCCCAGCGGCATCGGCGCAGGCGGGGCATCGGCGAGCGCTTGCTTGATGCGCGGATCGCGATAGAGCGCGATGTGCTCGTAGTAGAGCACCGGGTCGGGGTCGGCGACGGCCGCCGCCATCAGCGCGCGCGCGTCGTGCGGCGTGGACGGCACGACGATCTTCAGGCCCGCCGTCCGGTAGAACCACGGCTCGGTATTCTGCGAGTGGAACGGTCCGGCATGGCGCAAGCCGCCCCACGGCATGCGGACGACCATCGGCACGCTGCCGCCCCACCGATAGCGGATCTTCGCGGCGTTGTTCACGAGCTGGTTGAAGCCGGTCGCGACGAAATCGTTGAACTGCATTTCGCCGATCGGCCGCAGGCCAGCCAGCGCCGCGCCGATGCACACGCCGAGCACCGCCCCCTCGGCCAGCGGCGAGTTGATCAAGCGATCGCCGAACTCCTTCAGCAGCGGCCGCAGCAGCAGGAATGCATTGCCGTAGTTGCCGCCGACGTCTTCGCCGTAGAGAAACACGCGCGGATCGGCGCGCAGCGCATCGCCGACGCCGAGCATCACCGCTTCGAGGAGGGTCTTGCCCTTGGGATCGAACGGCGGCGCCTGTTCCACGATCAACGCAGAAACCGCAGAGCTCGGAGAGCTGCATTTCTCTGCGTGCTCTGCGAGTTCCGCGTTGGATGTCGTTTTCAGGCGGACGTTCGGATCCAATACCTCGACGTGCCGGCGCGGCGCTTCGTTCGCGAACACGCCGACGCCCGCCTGCGACGGCTCCGGCCATGGCGCGTCGATTACCGCGCGCGCCTCCGCTTCGACGATCGCGTCGACCTCGCGCTTCAGCCGATCGACGTCGCCGGCGTCGATGAGGCCTTCGTCCGTCAGCTTCGCGGCGTACGTGACGAGCGGATCGCGCGCTGCCCAATACTCGTACAGCTCGCGATTCGCGTATCCCTGTTCCGTGAGCGGCGGGTACTCCCACGACGTCTGAGGATCCTTGCCGAGATAGAGCATGTCGTCGTGATGCGCGTGCCCGCACATGCGCATCGTCACCAGTTCGATGAGCGTCGGCCCCCGGCCGGCCCGCGCGCGCTCGACCGCCCACGCAAACGCCGCCGCAACACGATCCGGATCGGTGCCGTCGATGGTGATGCCCGGCAGGCCGTAGCCAACCGCCTTGTCGGCAAAGACGCGCACCGCCGACTGATCCGACACCGGCGTCGACAACGCCGTCTGGTTGTTCTCGACGCAGAACACGGCCGGCAGCCGGCGTGCGGCGCACATGTTGATGGCTTCGTGCCACTCGCCGAGCGACGATCCTCCTTCGCCGATGAACGAGACGGCGACGCGGCCGGCGCCTTCGCGCGCGAAGGCGAGCGCCATCCCGGCCATCGTCAGCGTCGCGGTGGTCAGCGGCGCCGCCGGCGGCAGAATGCCCCAGCCGAAATCGCCGATGTGCAGGTCCTTGCCGTCGAGCGGCGCGCCGACCTTGCCCATCTGCGCGTTCAGCACCATCCGCACCGTATCGGGCTCCGGGCGCATCGCGAGCGTCGCGCCCAGATCGCGGATCACCGGCGCGATGACGTCGCCGGTCCAGCGGCCGTCGCTGCCGCGATACGCCGCGCCGCGCCGCAGGCGGATGCTCGCCGCGTAGATCGCTTCCTGGCCCAGGGACCGGAAGCCTTTGCCTTGAAACGCGGCGTTGCCGTAGCGGATGTCGCCGCCGGTGAAGAACGCTTTCAGGCGATTGTCGGTGGCGCGCGTGAGAAGCATTCCGCGCAGGATGTCGCGGCGCTCGTCGGCGGTCAGCGACGCTTCGATCGCCTCGCGTCGCAGGAAGCTGTCACACGCATCGAGCACTTCCTCGCGTGCCTGTTCGATGCGCGTTTCGACGGTGACCCGCGGTGTCGTGTCGGGCAGACCTGCGGGCGTTTGCCGCGCGCCTAACCGCCGGGACAGCTCCGTGCGGAATGCCGGGCGCAGCGCGTCGATCGCGTCCTCGCCGCGCGGCACTGTGCCCCGCGCCACGGCCTCGAACGCCTCGATCGCGTCAACCATTGCGAGCGGATAACGCTCGGCCGCAAACGCCCCGAGGCGACCCGCGATGCCGGTCAGTTTTTCGACGCCAGCAGGCTTGGACATTCAGACAAATGCTAACAGGAATTCGGGATTTGGCGATTTGGCGATTTGGTGAGTTGGTGAGTTGGTGAGTTGAGGGCCTGGGCAAATCCTCGGAATTCACATTCTCAATTTACGTGGATCCGCCCCGACGGATCGATCACCAGCCGCTGCCCCGATTCGAGGCTGTCGAAGTCGGCCGACGCGAGCGCGATGACGGGGAACGACTGACCGTACATCACGCCGGCGACGATCGAGGCCAACGCGAAGAACGAATCTGCGCCGGTCGTCACCAGGGCGGCCGGCGCCGTGCCGGCTCGCACGGCCTCGAGCAGCACGGCCGTCGTGGTGGACGATCCTTTGCTGAAGGGCACCACGAGCACGCGGCCTGCGGCGCGGACCCCGGCGAGCGGGTGATGCTTGTCGATGATCGTGCCGGTCTTGAAATCGTATCCGCCCCAGAACGACAGCGGCTCGTGCGTCACGAGCGCGTCGCCCTCGGCCGCACCAGCCACGATCGCGCGCCCCTTCAGGACGGCCATGCCGACTCGCTCCGGACGATGCGTCCGGCGATGGCGGAGCGGACGCAGTCGGCCAGGCTGCCGAACGCGACGCGCGTGTCGAGCAGCGACGGCGCGTAGTACGCGTACTTCGCGGAGTTCGTCATCAGCGTCTTGATCTCCGGCGGCAGCATCGGCGAGGCGAGGATGCACGTGTCGAGCGTGATCTGCGCGCCGAACGCGAGGATCGGCGCCAGCACGCCGGACGATTCGGCCTGCTCCTTCATGAACCGCCCCGACGTCACGAGAAATTTCACGCGCGGATGGCGCTGCTGGCCGGCGACGAGCGGCGCGAGACGCGTGAACTCCTCAATCGAGAAATGCGGGCTGCCGAGAATCACCATGTCGAGCTCGGCGCCGTCGGTCGTCGTCAGCTCGCGGCGCGCGGCACACAGGGCGCCGACCGTGACGTTCTTCGTCTCGCGTGGGGCTCGACCTTGAAACGCTGCGTCGAGTGTCGGCGCTTCCGGCGTGATGCCGACCATGTGGAACAGCGCGACGCGGCCCGACGAAGCCGCGGCCGCGGCAAACGCCTTGAGCTGATCCTCCACCGGCTGCACGACGATGCCGTCGATGACTGGAATCGCGTCCTCGGCCAGCATGCCGACCAGATGGCCGAGCACGGCGAAGAACTGATCGTCCTCCTGCAGCGCACGGGGCACGTCCACGAGGCGCACGAGCATCTGTCCTGCGCGATGCTCCGTGAGGTGCAGGCCGATAGCCGGCACGCGGCCGGTAATCGCGCAGCAGATATCGAGCAGGTCGGGATATCGCTCCGTCCGCGCGCCGATCACCGAGTTCGCAAACGCGATCGCGTTCGATTCGCCCCACGCGATCTGCTGGCCGAACATCGGGCGCATGTGCGTGTGATACGGAGCGCACGTCCACGTGGTGACCGCGCCCATCTTTTCGTAGGCCAGCATCTGCCGCGCGGCTTTCGCCGCCCATTCAGGCGTGACCGCCCACTGCTGCCAGCCGCACGCATCCACGCCGCTGACGTTCAGGCTCGTGGGCACTGCGACGCGCGCGCCCAACGACGCGAGGCGCTCGGCGAACTCGAGGGTCGCGTCGCCGAGATAGATTGTGCTGTCGATGTGTGCTTGCGAGATGTCCATCAGCTCCGGCGCGTCGTACACATCCGCCATCTGCACGAGAATCGACATGGCGAGCTGGGGCGCGGCGCCGTGGACGCCATCGAGCATCGCCTGATCACGCTCGGTCAGTGTCATCCGAATCCCAAATGCCGACGAATCCCAAATCCCAACGAATCCCAAATCCCAACGAATCCCAAATCCCAAATCCCGAATCCCTTCACTATAATCCCCGCATGCTGAAACAGCTTGCCGTCTGTCTGACCGTCCTCGCAGTTCTTCCCCTCGCCGGACAAGCGCAGGGCCAGCGCGCCAGCGCGGCCGCCGCTGAAGGCGCGGCGGTGACCGTCCTGAAACCTGCGCGCATCTGGGATGGCGAGACGATGCACGAGGGTTGGGCGGTGCGCGTCAAGGGCGACCGGATCGACGCCGTCGGACCTGCAGCGACGGTTGCCGCCGCGGGCGCGAACGTGATCGATCTGCCAGGCACGACGCTCACGCCCGGTCTGGTCGAAGGACACTCGCACGTCCTGCTGCACCCGTACAACGAGACGAGCTGGAACGATCAGGTGGCGCACGAAGCGCTCGCGCTGCGCACGGCGCGCGCCGTGAATCATCTGCGGGCGACGCTGATGGCTGGCTTCACCCTCGTCCGTGACCTCGGCACGGAAGGCGCCGGCTACGCCGACGTCGGCCTGAAGCAGGCGGTCGAGCAGGGGATCATCCCCGGCCCGCGCATGCTGGTCGCCACGCGCGCGATTGTCGCGACCGGCGCCTACGGGCCGAAGGGCTACGCGCCGGAATGGACCGTCCCGCAGGGCGGCGAGGAGGCTGATGGCGTCGACTCGTTGACGCGCGTCGTCCGCAGCCAGATCGGGCACGGCGCCGACTGGGTGAAGATCTATGCCGATTATCGATGGGGATCGCTGCCGGGATCGCACCCGACGTTCACGCCGGAAGAGCTCGCACTCGCCGTCCGTACGGCGCACTTGAGCGGCACGCCTCTGACTGTCCATTCGAGCACGCCCGAAGGGATGATGAACGCCATCGCCGCGGGCGTCGACACGATCGAACACGGCGACGGGGGCACGCCCGAGGTGTTCAAGGCGATGGCGGCGAAGAAGATCGCGCTCTGTCCGACGCTTGCGGCCGGCGACGCGACGGCGCAGTACGCCGGCTGGAAAAAGGGTCAGCAGCCGGAGCCGGCGGGCATCACGCGCAAGCGCGCGAGCTTCAAGGCGGCGCTCGACGCCGGCGTGACGATCCTCAGCGGCAGCGACATCGGCGTCTTCACCCACGGCGATAACGCCCGCGAGCTCGAGCTGATGGTGAACTACGGCATGCCGATCGTGGACGCGCTCAAGAGCGCGACGTCCACCGCTGCGCGCGTTCTGCGAATGGAGAATCAGATCGGCCAGGTGAAGGTCGGCCTTTACGCGGACCTCGTCGCCTGGGACGGCGACCCAACCAAAGATATTTCCGCGCTGCGCCGCGTGAAGCTCGTCATGAAGAACGGGGTTGTCTACAAACAGTAGGGATTTGGGATCTGGGATTTGGCGTCCTGTCGTAGCGCAGGACTTTAGTCCTGCCGTTCGATGCGCCTCGAGCTTTTGGCCGAGTGATATCGTTAATCATGGCTCTGACGACCTTGATCGATACAACGACGATCGCTGCTCATCTGGACGACCCGGCTTTTGCGATCGTCGATTGCCGCTTCGCGCTGAACGATGAAGCCTGGGGCGCGCGCGAGTACGCGTCGCGGCACATTCCCGGCGCGGTCTTCGCGCATCTCGGACACGACCTGTCCGGCGCATTGACGGGGGGAAACGGCCGGCATCCGCTCCCCGATCCGCAAACGCTCTCGGCCACTCTCGGCCGCCTTGGCATCGGAGACGGTGTACAGGTCGTCGCGTACGATCAGGACTCGGGAATGTTCGCCGGCCGTCTGTGGTGGATGCTGCGCTGGATGGGACATGATGCGGTTGCCGTGCTGGACGGCGGCTTCGCCGCGTGGATCGCGGAAGGACGCGCCACGACAGGCGGCGTCGAACATCGCGCTGCGTGCGTATTCCACGGATCGCCGCGCGCGGACATGACCATCGATGCCGCAGGCGTAGCGGCGCGGATCGGCCGGCGCGACTGGCGCCTGCTCGATGCACGCGCGCCCGAGCGCTATCACGGCGAGGTGGAACCGATCGACAAGGTCGCCGGCCACATTCCCGGCGCGGTCAACCATCCGTTCCTGTCGAACGTCACCAGCGCGGGTACATTCCTCGGCACGCACGAGTTGCGCGAGAAGCTCGCCAGCTCGCTCGGCGGCGTACCACCCGAGCGCATCGTCTGCTACTGCGGCTCCGGCGTCACCGCGTGTCACGACCTGCTCGCGCTCGAGCATGCGGGGCTGCACGGCGCGAAGTTGTATCCGGGATCGTGGAGCGAGTGGTCGAGCGATCCATCGCGGCCCGTCGAGAAGCCGTAGATGAACGCTCGGCTGAAGCCTTCGCGCTACGCGCCGATCCTGCTCAACACCAATCTCGCTTCTTCCACGATCGCTTTGACGACCTCGCCGGCACCCGGAAGGTCGTGGATGATGCCAGCGCTCTGGCCGGCGTACAACGGAAAATATTCAGGCTGATTCACGCGCTGCGCGGCGGCAAAGATCGGCTGCGCGAGCGCGGCCTGCAGCAGACCGGGCAGCACGGGCGCCCCGGTCGCGTCGTAGTCGGCGGTGAATCGGTTGCGCAGCACTCGCGCGGGCAACCCGGTGAACACACGCGTCACGATCGTCTGATCGCTGGCGGCACGCATGATCGCCTGCTTCCAGGCATCGGGCGCCATCGACTCGCGCGTGGCGACGAACCGCGTGCCGAGCAGCACGCCCGCGGCGCCGAGCGCGCGCGCGGCGATCAGGCCGCGGCCATCCGCAATCCCGCCGGCGGCGACGACCGGCACATCGACCGCGTCTACGACTTCGGGAATCAGCGCCAAGGTGCCGACGTCCGCCCGCCCATCGGCGCGCCACACCGAGCGATGCCCTCCGGCTTCAGCACCCTGCGCCACGATGATGTCGGCGCCGACGCCGGCGGCAGCGCGCGCGTCGGCGACATTGGCGATCATCACCATCACGAGCACGCCCGCCTGGTGGCAGCGCGACACCACGTCGGCGGCCGGCAGCCCGAGGCCAATGCTCCACACCGGCACCTGCTCCTCGATGATGACGTCGATCTTCGCCGCGAGATCGTCCGGACGTCCGGGTGGCCGCGCGTCCGACTCGGGAACGCCGAGCGATCGTCGCGCCGGATTGAGCGCCCCGTTCGCCGCCGCCACGTCACCTGCCGGCAACCGCGCCGGATCGACCGGCGGCGCAAGATCGGGGTGCAGCCACAAGTTGACGCCGAACGGCGTCTCCGTCAGTGCACGGATGCGGCGAATCTGTGCGCGCAGATCGTCCGGAGCGAGGTTCAGGCCGGCCAGAATGCCCAACCCGCCCGCACGCGAGACCTCCGCCGCCAGCTCCGGACCGGCCACGCCGCCCATGCCGGACTGGATGATCGGATGGTGAATCTTCAGCAGATCGCAGAGCGATGAGATACTTGGCGCCATGACCTCAAAACTCTCTCATACGCCTGTCCAGGCGAACAACCTGCCGGCGCCGGTCGGACCCTATTCGCCGGGCGTGACATTCGATCGACTGATCTTCGTCTCGGGCCAGGGCGCAACCGATCCGTCGACCGGCGCGCTCGCGGGACCGGATATCGAAACGCAGACGGAACAGTGCCTGCAGAACGTGCGCGCGATTCTCGAAGCGGCCGGCTCCAGCCTGCAGCACGTGCTGCGCTGCGGGGTGTTCCTCATGGACATGGGCGAGTTCACGAAGATGAACGGCGTCTACGCGCGCATGTTCGGCAGCCATCGACCGGCGCGCACAACCGTTCAGGTGGCCGGCCTCCCGCACGAGGGGCTGCGCGTGGAGATTGATGCGGTCGCATACCGGCCGTAAAAGCCTTTCATCACAAAGGACACTAAGGACACAAAGGGAAATGCCCGGTTTTCTCTCATGCAGACGTCGTTCGCCGTCTGTGTAGATCGGGTTCTTCCTTGGTGTCCTTTGTGTCTTCTGTGTTGATTCGGCGCCGCAAGTATCGCCCGCTCGGCGCCGCCTCCCACCGTATAATCCCCCCATGAAACGCTTCCTTCTCGTCATCGTCGCCTGCGCGGTCGTTTCCACCACGGTCGGCGCCGGCTCAGTGCCGGTGCGCGCGGCGCGCGGGATGGTCGCGTCGCAGAACGTCATCGCGTCGACGATTGGTGCGGACGCAATCAAAGACGGCGGCACGGCGATCGACGCCGCCGTCGCCACCGCCTTCGCGCTCGCGGTCGTGCACCCCACGGCCGGCAACATCGGCGGCGGTGGATTCATCGTCTACCGGCCCGCCGCCGGAGAACCGGTGGCGTACGACTTCCGCGAAGTGGCGCCGGCGAAATCGTCGCCGACGATGTTTCTGAAGGACGGGACGTACAGCGCCGATCTGCAGCACAACAGCTATCTCGCGGTCGGCGTACCCGGCACCGTTGCCGGTCTGCACCTTGCGTGGAAGGAACAGGGCAAGCTGCCGTGGAAGCGGCTCGTCGAGCCGGCGGTTGCGCTCGCCCGCGACGGCTTCGTCGTAACCGACGGCCTCGCCCGGTCGCTCAAGGGCGAGCTGAAAACCTTCGCGAAGTTTCCGGCGTCGCTCGCGCAGTTCACGAAGAATGGCGTGCCGTATGAAGCGGGCGACACGCTGAAGCAGCCCGATCTCGCGCGCACACTCGAGCGAATCGCGGTGCAAGGACCCGCCGGCTTTTACGAAGGCGAGACGGCGGCCGCCATCGAGAAGGAGATGCTGGCGCACGGCGGCCTGATCACGCGCGACGATCTGAAGCACTACTCGGCGAAGCACCGCACGCCGGTCACCGGCACCTATCGCGGCTACGACGTGATCTCGATGCCGCCGATCAGCTCGGGCGGCGTCGCGCTCATCGAGATGCTGAACGTGCTCGAGGGCTACGACGTCAAAGCGATGGGCGCGGGTTCATCCGCGGCGGTGCACCTGATGGCGGAATCGATGAAGCGGGCCTACGCGGATCGCGCGCACTATCTCGGCGATCCGGATTTCAATCACGACATGCCGCTCGCGAAACTGATGTCCAAGGACTACGCGTCGGATCTGCGCAAGACGATCAGCCCGGATCACACGGAGAAGTCGTCGCCGGCGACGTTCGAGTGGCCGCACGAAAGCGACGAGACGACGCAGATCTCGGTCGTGGACGGGAGCCACAACGCCGTGTCGATGACCTACACGCTCGAACAGGGCTACGGCGTGAAGGTCGTCGTCCCCGGCGCCGGCTTCCTGCTGAACAACGAGATGGGCGACTTCAACGCCGCCCCGGGCTTGACGACGGCTGAGGGGCTGATCGGGACGGATCCGAACCTCGCCGCGCCCGGCAAGCGGATGCTCTCGAGCATGTCGCCGACGATTCTGGCGAAGGCTGGCCAGCTCGCCATGGTCACCGGCAGCCCGGGCGGCCGCACGATCATCAATACGGTGCTCGAAACGATCGTCGACGTCGTCGACTTCGGGATGAACGCGCAGGAAGCGGTGGACGCGCCGCGGTTTCATCATCAGTGGCTGCCCGATCGGATCCAGTACCAGCGGTACGGCCTCTCACCCGACACGATCGACGGACTCCAGCGCCGCGGACACACGCTGCAAATGATTCCAGGCACCGGCAGCTCGCAGGGTGTCGCCCAGGTGATTATCTACAACGGCAAGGACGACATGCTCGAAGGCGGAACCGATCACCGCGCGCCAGACGGCGCGGCAGTTGGCGTGCCCGGTCCGGCCGGCGTGCGATCATCGGCGCGGCGGTAGCGGTCGGGGCGCTCGGCTAGAGCCTTCGCGCTACAGCCAAACACGCGAGAGTCATAATGCGCCAGCTTCGTCATGCGCTCCGGTCGCTGCGCCGGACGCCAGGTTTCGCCATCGCTGCGGTGCTGACGATCGCCCTCGGCATCGGCGCCGCCACGACCATGTTCAGCGTCGTCTACGGCGTCCTGCTGCGGCCGCTGCCATATCGCGATCCCGATCGGATCGTGCTGATAGACGGCAACTACTCATATGCCGACATTCCTGCCTGGCGCGATCGCACGCGCGCCTTCGATTCGATCGCGTTGACGTACGAGGACTCGCAATCGCTCTCGACCGCCGAAGGCCTGGAGCTCGTCGGCGTGACGATCGCAACGCCAGGTTTCTTCGACACAATCGGCGGCCGCATGGCGGCGGGCCGCGCGCTGACTGCGAGCGATGATGGATCGGCCGTGTTGGTCATCAGCGATCGGTTGCGGCGACGTCTATTCGGCGCAGCCGCCAGCGTGATCGGCCGCCAAATCGTGCTCGACCGACAGGCGTACGCCATCGTCGGCGTGGCGGCTGATTCTTTTCAAGCCTACAGTTCGGATAGCGACGCGTGGCTGCCCGCCGGATTCGCGCGGAGCCTTCATCCCGACTGGAGCAATCCCCGTTCTGGCGGCTTCAATCCGATCGCCCGCCTGAAACCGGACGTCACGATCGAGCAGGCGCAGGCTGATGTCGACGCGGTGTCGCGCGCGCTCGCTCACGACCAGCCGGATCGGTTCGAGCGGACGCGCGCCAACGTCGTCGGCCTTCGCGATCGTCTTGTCGGCAATGTCCGGCCGGCGCTGCTCGTCGGATTCGCCGCCGTCGGCCTCGTCCTCCTCATCGCGTGCGCAAATGTGGCGAACCTGCTGCTCACACGCGGCGTGGCGCGCAGCCGCGAGCTGGCCATCCGCCGTGCGCTCGGCGCCTCGCGCATGCAGATCGCCCATCAGTCGCTCGCCGAAAGCGCAGTGATTGCTGTCGCCGGCGCGGCAATCGGGACGCTGATGGCGTGGTGGAGCGGCACGGCAATCGCCTGGGCGGCGCCGCTGGGGCTGCCGCGCATCGATGCGATTCACGTCGATGCGCCGGTCATCATATTTGCGGTCGTCGCGGCGGCTGTGACGGCGTTCATCAGCGGTGCCTTTCCGGCCCTTCAAACACCTAACGTGATCGACGCTTTGAAGGCCTCGGCGGCAATCGCCGGCGCGCCGCGATCGAGGCGCATGCGTGCGGCCCTGGTCGTCGTCGAGTTGGCGCTCTCGCTCGTGCTGCTCGTTGGCGCCGGGTTGCTGGGCCGCAGCCTTCTGCGGCTGGTGAGCACCGACATCGGCGTGCGCACCGATCACGTCGTGCAGGCCTTGGTGTCATTGGCCCAGCAATCGGCCGGCTTAGACGCCAACACAGCGCAGCAGGCTGCGCTCGTCAATCAGATCGTGCAGCGAGTGAGCGCCATTCCCGGCATCGAGGCTGCCGGCGCCGGCGCCAGCCTGCCGCCCAACCGCCCGCGATCTCGCGTGAGCTTTACGATGCCGGACGCCGTCAGTGGGCGGCCAACGCGCTACCTGCTCGACTCCGTGGCGACGACACCGGGGTTCTTCGCCGCGCTGCGCCTGCCGCTCGTGGCCGGACGATGGTTCACCGACGCCGACGGCGCCAGCACCAGGCCCGTGATGATCATCAGCATCGGCACCGCGCGCCGCTTCTTCGGCGACCGCGATCCGATCGGCCGCAGTCTGCCCCTCAGGTTGCCGCCATCTGCCGATGGTACGCGCGGAGACGTCACCGTTGTGGGCGTCGTGCCGGACGTCAAGTACGCGGGACTCAACGCACCGTTCGAGGGCGCCATCTACCGGCCGTACGCACAACAGGCGTCGACGTCGATGTTCGTGATTGCGCGGACGCACGGAGACCCCGCGAAGACGATTGCCGCCTTCAGGCACGAGATCGCCGCCGCCGATCGCACCCTGACTACATATTCAATCGGCACGCTCGACGATCTCGTGGCCGACAACCTCGCGCAGCCGCGCTTCCGCACGCTTCTGCTTGGCCTCTTCGCAGGGCTCGCTCTGACGCTCGCGGCGGTCGGCTTGTACAGCGTCGTGGCCTATTCCGTCTCGCAACGGACCGCGGAGATCGGCGTCCGCATGGCTCTCGGCGCGAACCGCCGAGATGTGCTCGGGCTCGTGCTGCGCGACAGCGCGTGGATGGCGGGAGGCGGGATCGCCCTGGGCGTCATCGTCGCGCTGGCACTCACTCGCACTCTCGCGACGATGTTATACGGCGTGGCGCCGAACGATCCGCTGTCGTTCGTTCTTGCGGCCGCGTGCCTGCTCGTCGTCATGCTGGCGGCGAGCTATCTGCCCGCGCGTCGCGCGGCACGGGTCGATCCGATTGAGGCGCTTCGCGCTGAATAGAAGCCCGCGAACCGCTGATCGCATCATCGTTTCAAAGTTTCAACCACGAAGTCACGAAGAACACGAAGACCTTTCGTACAGATATTTCTTCGTGAGCTTCGCGTCTTCGTGGTTTCGGCGATCAGTCCGGCGTCAGGTTCGTCCAAAAGGCGCACAGAGCGTCCTCGCGCCCATAAAAAAAGGGCCGGCGAATTGCCGGCCCTCGAGGTGATGGGAGTCGTGTCCGACGATCAGTGCACGCAAATCGTCGCGTCTGGCCACCGCACGTCGGTGGATGCGCGCCAGTCCTCGTCGAGAATCGAGTACAGCACCTGATCCAGATACTCCCCGTTGCGCTCCAGCGATTTTCTCAGCACGCATTCCTGGACGGCGCCCACCTTGAGCAGCGCCCCATTGCCGCGCCCGTTCCGCACCGCCGCACGCGCTTCGAGACGGTGTACGCCGATCGTCTCGAACGTGAACCGGAGCACCAATTCCGCGCCTGCCTGAAACACGCCGGTACCCCAGAATGGCGAGCCGATTGCGAATCCCCACTCGGCGGAGCCGAAACCCGCTTCGAGCGAGCGCACCTGGAAAATACCGATCGCCGTGTCGAAGCCTTTGAGCGTGACCGCGAAGCACGCGTACGTCCCGGCCTGCCGCTGCCGCAGCGTCCACGCGATGAAGCGCTCGAAACCCTCGACCGTGGTCGGCGGCGGCGAAATGAACCGTGCGACTTCTTCGGTCGTGAGCAGCGCGAACAACGACGCCGCATCGGAGGCGCGCAACTCGCGCAGCACCACGCGATCAGTGCTCAGAACCGGCAGCCCCTGCCGCCAGTCGCTGGAGATGACCTGTTCTGACGGTGCGTTGAACACGGGCGCGTCGAGCTCAGCGCGGTAAGGCATCTTTTCCATGGCTAGTTGCCCCCCAGCAGCACGCGGCTCAGCGCCGCCGTCGCAGAGACAAGGTTGTCGTCGCAGAGCGTTCCCCAGACGATGTTGGTGCCCCACACGATGTTGGTGCCCCAGACGATGTTGGTGCCCCACACAATATTGGTGCCCCACACAATGTTGGTACCCCACACGATGTTGGTACCCCACACGATGTTGGTGCCCCACACAATGTTGGTGCCCCACACGATATTCGTGCCTGAGACGACGTTCGTGCCCGAGACGACGTTGTCGGCATCGGCCGTCGTACCCCAGACGATGTTCTGCGCCCAGGTACCCTGATTCTGAGAAATCACGGCTGTGCCCCAGACGATATTGGTGCCCCAGACGATGTTCTGCGACCACGTCACCAGGTCGCTGCCGAACGTGGTGTGCGGGTCGACGCTCGTCGTCAGCCACGTCGCACCGACGGGTTGCGAGGTATCGGTGTAGTACGCGAGGAGCAGGGCGCCAATGCCGTTGACCTCGCCGGCACCCTGAGTGAGAGCGTCGTACTCGGACCCGACATCGTCGTGCAGCCGCGTGGCGCTGTACTGCAACATCGCCTTGATCGCGTTCGCAGTCGGATAGGGCGGCGGCGTCCACTTGCCCGAGGTCACATACTTGTTGTTGTAGGTTTGGATGGCTCGCTGCGTCGCGCCCATCCGGTTCGCCTCGAGCATCAACGCCACCAGACCCGAAACGACGCCCGTCGACATGCTCGATCCGCTCAACTTGAGATACGAGCGCAGGTTGTTCACGACGACGAGCGACGGGTAGTCGACGGCGAGCTCGCTCGTCAGCGGCGCATCAGAAACGAGCGCATGCCCAGGCGCCACCACATCCGGCTTGGCGGTGCCGTCGTACCAGCTCGGCCCCCGCGAGCTGTAGGGCGCGACGCGATCGTCGCTCCGGCTGGCGCTGTCGAATGTTTGCGACGCGCCGACCGTAATCGCGGATGGCGCATTCCCGGGTGAGGTGATGCCGGCGTAACCGGGCAGACCGGTCAGCGGGTTGACGCCCTGATTGCCCGCGGCCGTGACAACGATGAGGCCCGACCGTACCGCGCGCTCCACTTCCTGAACGAGCGGGTCCGTGGCCGCCGACTCGTAAATCGGATGCCCGATCGAGAGATTGACGACCGAGATGCCGAGGCGATCTTTGTTGGCAATGACGTATTCGAGCGCAGTGATCAGCGTGCTCGTCTGGCCGCTGCCGTTCTTGTCGAGCACCTTGAGGATCAACAGGCGCACGCTTTGCGCCACGCCCTCGTATTGGCCGGATGACAGAACGCCGCTCGATCCAATCAACCCGGCGACGTGGCTCCCGTGTCCGTAGTCGTCGTACGGTGTCGTGTTGGCGGCCGGCGTCGCACTAGTGAAGTCGTGGAACTCCATGATGCGGCCGGTGAAGTTTCCATCGTCCTGCAGACCGGAATCGAGCACCGCGACGCCGATCGTCGAACCCATGCCGAAGTCGCCCAGACCAAGCGTCGTCAGGAGCGTGCTGGCACTCGTATAGGTCGTGGCCGAAACTGGTGTCGCCTTGTCCAGTCCATTGACTTCGCCGTCGACCGAAATTGACTCGACGTTGGAATTGTCAGCGAGCGCCCGCAGGGCGGCGGCCGGCACCTGCACGGACAAGGCGTCAATGCCTGCGTGCTCCGCGTAGACCGCGTGGCCCTGCGTCCGAAGCGATCGGGCAAGCGCGCCACGCGATCCAGGTTTCACGCGGACGATGACCCGCTGCGGGCCGCCTGATCCGGTCGCGAGCGCATGCTGAAGGTGCGCATCGAGTTTGCGCTGAGGATGATCGCCAGCCGTCGCGCTCGGCGCCGCGAGGCCCACGCTCACGAGCACGATCCCAAGAACCCGTCCTGGGCCCCAGACCGCCTTGCGTCGGACACCGGTCACACGAAGATTCGTAATCATGACGGTCAAGCGAAGGAGCAAAAGCACAGCCATTCAGCTCGTCCGTATAGTGCGGCAGTAAACCGTTATAGAACTTGCACTTACGCTGCTCTAACAGAATTGAAAAAGAGGGGCTCGATCGGCTTCCGTGTGCCGTTGCGGCACATGGGGGCCGGCGCGATCGACGGAAACTTAAGCAAATACGCCGAATGCGAGGCGGAGTTCTATCTCAGCGCATGGATGTCAAAATAGAGCACTCAGATGCGTATATTGTCATCTCGAGTCGTCGCGATTGCTGTCATAGAACGCTACAGTGTCCGCGGATCGACCCCTGTTTGAAGGCGTCGGCCCGGCCGATCGAGGGCGGTCTTGGTGCGGAGGACGCCGGGAGGGAACGAACGACTCGAGGGGTCGCGGATCGGATCGTGGCGTCAGCACCGCGCCGGTTCGTAGGCGATGTTCGACGACAGCCACCGCTCGACATCCGCGACCGATTGCCCCTTCCGCCGCGCATAGCTGGCGATCTGATCCTCGCCCAGGCGGCCGACCGTGAAGTAACGCGATTGCGGGTGCGCGAAATACAGCCCGCTGACGCTGGCGGCCGGTGTCATCGCCGCGTGGTCGGTGAGCTCGATGCCTGCGCCGCGCGCGTCGAGCAGATCGAACAACTTGAATTTTTCGCTGTGATCCGGGCAGGCCGGGTAGCCGAAGCCGGGGCGAATTCCCCGATGCGTTTCCGCGATCACGCGTGCCGGCGTCGCGTCCTCGTCGATGCCGCACTCCGCCCGGGCTCTGGCGTGCAGGTAACCGGCGAAGGCTTCAGCGAGGCGATCGGCCAGGGCCTTCACGAGAATCGCGTTGTAGTCGTCGTGGTCGCGTTCGAATCGCTGCGCCAGATCACTGGCGCCAAGGCCTGCGGTGAGCGCAAACGCGCCGAGGTAGTCTGCGCGGCCGCTGTCTCGCGGCGCGACGAAATCGGCCAGCGAGAGATTCGGCTTCCCGTCGGCGACGGCTTCCTGCTGGCGGAGCATGTTGAAGCGCACCAGCTCGCCGGATCGATCGCTGTCGCTGAACACCACGAGATCATCGCCTTCGCTCGCGGCCGGCCAGAAGCCGTACACGGCGTTGGCCGTCAGCAGCTTTTCGGCGACGATGCGATCGAGGAGCGCGCGCGCGTTGTCGTACAGCTCGCGCGCCGGGCCGCCGTACTGCGGATGATCGAAGATCGCCGGGAAGCGCCCCTTCAACTCCCACGCGGCAAAGAAAAACGTCCAGTCGATGTACGGAATCAGCGTCTCCAGCGGCAGCTCGCGTACGTCGCGCCGGCCGAGGAACGACGGCTCGGACAGCGTTTCGTTCGCCCAGTCGATCCGGAGATGATTGTTCAGCGCGGCCTCGTACGACATCAGCGGGCGCTCGCGGCGGGCGCTGTGCTGCTCGCGCAGCTGCTGCTGCAGCGCGCGATTCGCCGCCTCGTACTCCGGGCGCGCGCTCTCGTTCATCAGGTTCGACACCACGTCGACGACGCGCGACGCGTCGAGCACGTGCACGGTCGTCTCGTCGTACTCAGGCGCAATCTTCACGGCTGTGTGCTGCTTGCTGGTCGTGGCGCCGCCGATGAGCAGCGGCAGCCGGATATGGCGGCGCGCCATCTCCTTCGCCACGAACACCATCTCGTCCAGCGATGGGGTAATCAGACCGCTCAACCCGATCAGGTCTGCCTTCTCGTCGATGGCCGTCTGCAGAATCCTGTCGCACGGCACCATGACGCCGAGATCGACCACGTCGTAGCTGTTGCAGCCGAGCACGACGCCGACGATGTTCTTGCCGATGTCGTGCACGTCGCCCTTCACGGTGGCGAGGACAATTTTCCCCTGCGACGCCGTTTCCAGCGCGCCGCCGGCCGCCATGCGCGCCTGGCGCTCCGCTTCCATGAACGGCTCGAGATAGGCGACCGCTTTTTTCATCGCGCGCGCGCTCTTGACGACCTGGGGCAGGAACATCTTGCCCGACCCGAACAGCTCGCCGACGACCTTCATGCCGTCCATCAGCGGGCCTTCGATGATGTCGAGCGGGCGCGGATATTTCTGCCGCGCCTCTTCGACGTCGATCTCGATGAAATCGATGACGCCGTGCACGAGCGCGTGCGACAGCCGCGCCTCGACCGGCGCGTCGCGCCAGCTCAGGTCCTGCGCGTTCTTCCTGCCGCCGCCCTTGATCGTCGCCGCCAGCTCCACCAGGCGCTCGGTCGCGTCGGGCCGGCGATTGAAAATGATGTCCTCGACGTGCTCGAGGAGCTCCTTCGGGATGTCTTCGTACACGACAAGCTGTCCGGCGTTGACGATCCCCATGTCCATGCCGGCCTTGATCGCGTGATACAGGAACGCGGAGTGGATCGCCTCCCGCACGACGTCGTTGCCGCGAAACGAGAACGACAGATTGCTGACGCCGCCGCTGATCTTCACGCCGGGACAGGTCGCCTTGATGATGCGCGTCGCCTCGATGAAGTTGATCGCGTACGCGTTGTGCTCCTCGAGGCCGGTCGCAATCGCGAGGATGTTCGGGTCGAAGATGATGTCGGTCGGATCGAATCCAGCGCGCTCGGTCAACAGCGCATACGCGCGCTGGCAGATGCCGACCTTCCGCTCCACCGTGTCGGCCTGCCCCTGTTCGTCGAACGCCATCACGACGACCGCGGCGCCGTAGCGCTTGACGATCGCCGCTTTGTGCAGGAAATCGGCTTCGCCTTCCTTCAGGCTGATCGAGTTGACGACCGGCTTGCCCTGCACGCACTTCAGCCCCGCGAGGATCACCGACCATTTCGAGCTGTCGATCATCGTCGGCACGCGCGCGATTTCCGGCTCGGTGGCGATGTAGTTGAGAAACTCGGTCATCGCCTGCTCGGAGTCGAGCATGCCTTCGTCCATGTTGACGTCGATCAGGTTGGCGCCGCCGCGCACCTGCTCGAGGGCGACCGAGGTCGCCTCGGCGTAGTTGCCCGCCTTGATCAGCCGCGCGAAGCGCGCCGAGCCGGTGACGTTGGTCCGCTCGCCGATCATCTGAAAGTTCGAGTCGGGGCGGATCGTGAGGAGCTCGAGGCCCGCTAACCGAGTGAAGCTCTCCACCACGGAGGACACGGAGGACACAGAGGAAAATTCCTGTACGGATTGACCTCCGTGTCCCCCGTGTCCCCTGTGGTGGCGAGTTGGAAGCTCCCGCGGCGCCACCCCGTCCACCGCCGCCGCGATCGCCCCGATGTGCTCCGGCGTCGTGCCGCAGCAGCCGCCGACGATGTTCACGAAGCCGCTGGCGGCGAAGTCGCGCAGGTACTCGCCGGTCTCCGTCGGCCGCTCGTCGTACTGGCCGAAGGCATTCGGCAGGCCGGCGTTCGGGTAACAGCTGATGTAGCAGTCGGCGACGCGGGCGAGCTCCGCCATGTACGGCCGCATGTCGCGCGCGCCGAGCGCGCAGTTGATGCCGACGCTGAACGGCTTCACATGCGCAATCGTCGTCCAGAACGCATCGATCGTCTGGCCCGACAGCGTGCGGCCGCTGCGGTCGGTGACGGTCACCGAGATCATCAAGGGCGGCCGGGATTCGGGATTTGCCCCTCGACCGGCTCGGGGCATCCTGAGCTTGTCGAAGGATGGGATTTGGGATTCGAGGACTTGCTGAATCGCGACGAGCGCGGCCTTGGCGCTCAGCGTGTCGAAGATCGTTTCGAGCAGAAGCAGATCACAGCCGCCGTCGATCAGGCCGCGGACCTGATCTTTGTACGCCTCGCAGAGCGCGTCGAACGTGATTGCGCGGAAGGCGGGGTTGTTCACATCGGGCGAGATCGACAGCGTGGTATTGGTCGGGCCCATCGAACCGGCCACAAAACGCGGGCGGGCGGGCGTCTTTGCGGTCCACTCGGCACACGCCTGCTTCGCCAGCTTCGCGCCCTCGAGGTTCAGCTCGTACACGATCGACTGGAGCCCGTAGTCGGCCTGCGACACGGCGGTGCTGTTGAAGGTGTTGGTCTCGATGATGTCGCTGCCCGCCTCGAGATACTGGCGATGAATGCCGGCGATCACCTCGGGTCGGGTGAGCACGAGCAGATCGTTGTCGCCCTTCAGATCGCGCGGATGATCGCGGAAGCGCTCGCCGCGGAAGTCCGCTTCCGTCAATTGGTGGCGCTGAATCATCGTGCCCATCGCGCCGTCGAGGATGAGGATGCGGCGCGAGAGTAGATCGTCGAGTGCTGTTCGAGTATCAAGCTTCATAGGTACACTTTCATCACGAAGTCGCGGAGAGCACGAAGATCACGAAGATCTTCATGTACGTTGGGTTTGCTTCGCGACCTTCGTGTTCTTCGTGTCTCCGTGATGAGACGGTGGTGGTTTCACCCCGGACGCGACCAATACGGTGAACGGATCGCCCGCTTTGCGCGCGCCGACGCCGACTTTCACGTCGCCCAGGCCCGCGTCGACCAGCATCCGCTTCAATTCGGCATCGTCGAAGCCGAGCCGGCGATCGCCGAGTTTGGCGCGGACCCACTCTTCGTGATGCGCGCGCAGGTCGAGCACGAGCACGCGGCCGCCCGGTACGGTGATCCGCGCGGCCTCCGCGACGGCGCGGGCGGGATGCTGGGCGTGGTGGAGCGCCTGCGAGAGCAACGCGATGTCGACGCGACCGTCGTTCACCGGCAGCTTCTCGAGCTCGCCGCGCTTCCAGATCACGTTCGACACGCGGCGCCGACGAGCGAGCGCGCGGGCGCGATCCAGCACGGCGGCTGATCGATCGACCGCGATCACGCGCGACGCCCACCGCGCCGCTTCGACGGTCAGGTAGCCCTCGCCGCAGCCGAGATCGGCGACCTTCTGCGGCGGCATGAGCATGCCCAGGGCGCGCGACCAGGCCGCCCAACTTCGCCCCGGCACGAGTTGCCGCGCGTCCCGTGTGTCGGGCCCCGCGTGGACGTCGAAGTTCTCCTTGCGCAGCCGCAGCACTTCCTGCAGCCGCGCTTCGTCCGCCCGCACGGCGGGATCGGCCGCCGACGCCTCGAACTGCGACGCCAGCATCGGCCACAGGCCGTCGCCGCCAGCCGTCTCGGCGACCCGGTAGTATGTGAACCCGGCGTCCTTTTCCTCGAGGACGAACCCGGCGTCCTTCAGGAGGCCGAGGTGCCGCGAGACGCCGGACTGCGCGAGGCCGAGCACGCCGGTCAGCTCCGTGACGTTCAGCCGCTCCTTGGCCAGCACCCGCAGCAGGCGAAGGCGCGCTTCGTCGCCAAGCAGCCGGTACAGCGCCGACACCTGTTTCACATCTATAAATCTACATCTATAGATGCGACAGCGCAACAAAGGAGGCGTAGTTGGTGAATTGGCGAATTGGTGATTCGGTCGAAAGCTCAACCAGCTCACCAAATCACGTCCAACTCGCGAACTCACCAACTCGCCAACTCGCGAACTCACCAACTCGCGAACTCCCCCAACTCCAACTCACCAACTCACCAATTAGCGCTGTCATTCCTCCAACCGCTTCGGCCAGTCGCCCTTCAGCAGCCGCGACAGCGCCCGGTCCGCCAGCAGGCGGCCGCCGGTCTGGCAGGTCGCGCAATAGTTGCACTCGTTCTCCGCGTACACGATGTGCTGCACCGGCGATCCGCAGACCGGACACGGCTGCTTGTACCGCCCGTGCACCGCCATTTCACGGTGAAACGCGGTCACCTTTTCTGGGAAGCCATCGCCGGCTTCCTCGCGCAGCCGCTCGATCCAGAGGGTCAACGTCGCGCGCGTCGCGTCATACAGCCGCACGAGCTCCGCCTCCGACAGCGATCGCGTCAACTTGAGCGGTGAGAGTCGCGCGGCGTGCAGGATCTCGTCGGAGTAGGCGTTGCCGATGCCACTGAACACATGTGGATCGGTGAGCGCGCGCTTCAGCGTGTGGCTCTCGCGCGCGAGTGCCTCGTGAAATTGCTCCATGGTCGCGTCGAGCGGCTCGATGCCGCCGGGGTCGAGCGCGCCGACGGCGGCGCCGCCGCGCACCAGCCGCAGCGACGCGCGCTTCTTCGAGCTCGCCTCCGTGAAGAAAAGCGTGCCGGTCGGGAAATCGAACGACGCGAGGATCATCTTCGGACCCATGCCGGGCTTCTGCCCTGGCGCGCGCCATCGCAGCCGGCCGGCGATCATCAAATGGATGACGAGAAAGAGGTCGTCGTCGAACGCGATCACGAGACGTTTCCCGACGCGGCTCACGCCGCGCACGATGTGACCGGCAATGGCGTCAAGCGGCGGATCGAAGGTGCGGAGGACAAACGCGCTGAGCAGATGAACGCGATCGAGCCGCTGGCCGATCACATACCGCGCGAGCGCTTCGGTGTAGACGACGACGTCGGGAAGCTCCGGCATCCTGAAGGGATCAACCGTACGTCTTCGTGACCGTCGTGGCTTCGTGGTTGGCGGGCGCTGATCGCGGCAGCGGCTAACCGCTCTTCAACCACGCGACGATGCGCTCGCGCGTCCAGTGATGATCGTCGTTCAAATGCAGGATGATCGCGTTGAGCGGCAGGCGCTTGTGGCACCCTTCGGGACACTTGCGCCGGACGTTCTCGAGGCAGTCGAACAGGCGGTGCATGCGTGGGCGAACGGCGTGCGCATCCTCGGGCAGTGTGTAGGCGCCTTCATACGCGGCGCCGAGCGCGCACGAGCCGCCGTGCTCGTCGAAGTACTCGCCGAACGCCTGCGGTCGTCGACGGGCGCCCTCGGCTATCGCGTCGGCGAGCTCAATCTGATCGGCGCGCGGGACCTGATGCATGCAAGGCCTCCATCACCCGCATTCTACGCTCCGGCGGAGCTCATCGCATCTGTTCGGAATCGGACAGCGTCCCACTGGCGCGAGTCCTGCACAAGGCTTTTGTGGGCGCGATAATTCAGACTGAGGGATGATGCAGAGCGTCTTACGACACATACACCTGATGGCTCTGGCGCTTGCGGCGACGACCATGGTGACGCCGGCCGCGGCGGCCGGACAGTCGCCTGCCGAGCCGTCCTCCGGGCAGCCCGCCACGTCCCCGGCGCAGGACGCCGGATACCTGCCGGTTTCGCTCGACAAAATCAAGGAGGCGCTGACGCAACCGCCGCCCGAGCCGTTGCGGGGTCTGAACGAGGCGCAGTTCAAGACGAGCGTCAGCGGGAAGCCGACGATCACCGTCGACGACCTCATCGCGACCATGGACTTCAACGGCGGCCCTCCGGTCGCCGGCGGCGTCTACGCGTACGAAGTGAACAAACAGACGTTCCCCGCCGTGGACAATCCGTCGCGTCAGCCGTATGGGGCGTTCAACCAGCCGGAGCTGCTGACGGTCGTGACCGAAAACCTCGCGGTAAAGTATCTGGGCGGACGCGCGTTGAATGCGGTGAGCAGCTTCGAACGTGCGCGCGCCGAACAGGCGGCACGCGACGAAGTTCAGCAGGCGATCGCCGACTATTGGGCCGCGCGGAGCTCGACATCGGCTGCGCACGACTCGATGCCGAGGCCTTGAGCACGCGAACATGATCATCGCGATGCTCCTCGTCGCCTGCGCGATGCTGGCGGCGCAGACGCCTGCGCCGCCGGACACCTCGCCTCCCGATCTCCCCGTTTCCATCGAGCGAATCCGCGCGGCGCTGGAGCGGCCCGACCTGCTCACGCTCCCCCAGATCACGCCCGATTTCGTCGTCAGCGTTCAGGAGCGCGAGCGCTTCGACAAGCTCGTGCCGCCATGGGATTTCAGGAGTGGCCCGGTGCCGCCCGGCGGTTTGTACGCATACGAGCAGCTGCAGCGCAGCGGCCTGTCCACGGTGCAGCCGCTCATCCTCGTGGATCTGATCGCCATCGCCCGCGGCATCGCGCGCGCACACTCGGCGCAAGCGGCGGCGGCGGCGCGCGAGGACGTTCGCCAGGTGATTGCTGACTACTGCGCAGTGCAACCAGGCGGCGGAGCCGGCATCGCGATCTGCGTCAAATAGTCCGAGTCGCTGCGTCGTGCGGGAAGCCGCGAATCGAATCGTCGTGCGGGAAGCCGCGAATCAATGACCAATTAGCTCAGCGTATCGCCCCGGACTGGCACGCTCCTCGCTTGGCGCAATCGAGAGTTCTGTATGCCTGTGCGTCGTGCTGTGGTCGCCTGTCTGGCCGCCGCAACGGCCCTGATTGCGTCCGGATCGCCCCTCTCCGCGCAGGAATACTTCGGCCAGAACAAGGTGCAGTACAAGAATCTCGACTTTCAGATTCTGAAGACCGAGCACTTCGACATTTTTTTCTATCCGCAGGAGCGCGACGGCATTGACATCAGCGCACGGCTTGCCGAGCGATGGTACGCGCGCCTGCAGCAGCTGTTCTCATCTTCGTTGAGCAGCCGCCAACCGCTCGTCCTGTACGGATCCCATCCCGACTTCGAGCAGACGAACGCGATCCAAGGCCAGCTGGGCGAAGGCACCGGCGGCGTGACGGAGCCGCTCAAGCGGCGCATCGTGCTGCCTCTCGGCGGTCCGATTGGCGATACCGACCACGTGATCGGTCACGAGCTCGTCCACGCGTTCCAGTTCGACATGACCACGCCAAGTAACGCGCCTCGCGAACGCAGCGGCATCGAGCGCCTGCCGTTGTGGTTCATCGAAGGCATGGCGGAATATCTCTCGCTCGGCCCGGTGGATCCGAACACGGCGATGTGGATGCGGGACGCGGCGCGGGAATCCAACGGCAAGAAACTCCCGTCAATCGACGACCTCAACAATCCGAAGTACTTTCCGTATCGCTGGGGCCAGGCGTTCTGGGCGTATGTCGGCGGACGCTGGGGCGACGACACGATCAAGACGATGCTCACCACCGCCGCGGCGTCAGGCGGCGACATGGACGCCACGTTCAAGCACGTGCTCGGCGTGACGACCAAGGAGTTCTCCGCCGACTGGCAGGCCGCGATTCGCCAGGCCTACACGCCGATCCTCCAGTCGACGATGCCCGCGTCGGAAATCGGCAAGCTCGTGATCAGAGGCGATCAGGCGGCCGGGCAGCTCAACGTCGGGCCCACGATCAGTCCTGATGGACGCCTGATCGCGTTTCTCTCTGAGCGCAGCCTGTTCTCGATCGATCTCTTCATCGCCGACGCGGCCACCGGCCAGATCCTCCGCCAGCTGACCAGCACGGCGACGGATCCGCATTACTCGAGCATCCAGTTCATCTACTCCGCCGGCGCGTGGGATCACGACAGCACACGGATTGCGATTGCGACGGTCACCGGCGGCCGTCCCGCGCTGGCGATCTTCAACGCCGTCAACGGCGACAAGGATCGCGAAGTGCCGCTGCCGTCGCTCGATGAGGTCTTCAACCCGACGTGGGCGCCGGACGGCCGAGCGATCTGCTTCACGGGCATGAGCCGCGGCCTCACCGATCTGTATATCTACGACGTGAACAGCGCGACGCTGCGTCAACTGACGAACGACCCATTCGCCGATCTGATGCCTGCCTGGTCACCGGATGGCCGGCACATCGCCTTCGCGACCGATCGCTTCACGACCCAGCTCGACACGTTGGCCATCGGCGCGTACCGCATCGCGCTCATCGACCCGGCGACGGGCGAGACCGAGCAGATTCGCCCGTTCACCGACGGCAAGAACATCAATCCTCAATGGGCGCCCGACAGCCGCTCCATCTATTTCATCTCCGATCGCGATGGCATCCCGAACCTGTATCGCGTCGCGCTCACCAGCGGCGACGTCGCGCAGCTCACGCGCGTCGGCACCGGCCTGAGCGGCATCACCAACACGAGCCCGACGCTCTCGGTCTCGTCATCCACCGGTGTCGCCGCGTTCAGCGTGTACCAGGACGGGAAGTACGACATCTACACCATCGATGATGCGGCCGGCCGGCCACCTGCGACGCTCGGGCCGGCATCGATGGCGGCGGCCACTCTGCCGCCGGCCGATCGCAAGCCAAGCGACGTCGCGCATCTGCTGAATGACGCGAGCTTCGGCTTGCCGGCGCCCGCGACGGCCCCTGAGGTGACCGACTATCGGCCGAAGCTGTCGCTCGAAGGAGTGGCCCAGCCCTCCATTGCGATCGGCGGGAGCCGCTTTGGCGCCGCGGTGGGCGGGGGCCTCGGCCTCGTGTTCGGCGACATGCTCGGCGACCATCAGCTCTCCACAATCCTGCAGATCAACTCCGGGTTCACGAGGGGCTTCAGCCTGCAGAACATTGCGGCGCAGGTCGGCTACACGAACCTGGCGCATCGGTGGAACTGGGGCCTGGTCGGCGGACAGGTTCCATATCTGAGCGGCGGGTTCCAGAGCGCCATCGGCGTCACACCGCAGGGCGAACCGGTACAAATCGATCAGACGATCATCTTCCGGCAAACCGAACGCAGCGCCGCCGCGGTCGCCGCGTACCCCTTCAACCGCGCGCAGCGAGTCGAGCTGCAGGGCGGCGTCACGCAGATCTCGTTCGATCAGATTGTCGAGACGACGACGTATTCGCTCGCGACGGGACAGGTGCTGGCCGACAGCAGCGCCACGGAGCCGCTCGCGCGCCCGCTCACGCTCGGCACGGCGGCCGCCGCGCTCGTGTACGACACGTCGAACTACGGTGCGACGAGCCCGGTGGCGGGGCAGCGCTACCGGCTGGAGGCGGCGCCGACGCTCGGCTCGATCGACTTCACGAGCGTGCTCGCCGACTACCGGCGCTATTTCATGCCGGTCTCGTTCTACACGATCGCGACGCGCGTGATGCACTACGGCCGCTACGGCAGCGGCAGCGAAGACGCACGGCTGTACCCGCTCTACATCGGCTATCCGAATCTGGTGCGCGGCTACGACATCAATTCGTTCGTGTTCTCGGAATGCGTGGCGACGGCGACGAGCCAGTGTCCTGCGATCGATCGCCTGATCGGGAGCCGGATGCTCATCGGCAACATCGAGCTTCGCTTCCCGCTGCTGCGGCCGTTCGGCGTGTCGTCGCGGATGTACTCACCGGTGCCGGTGGAGATCGCACTGTTCGCCGACGGCGGTGTGGCGTGGAATCGCGGCGAGTCGCCCTCGGTGTTCGGCGGCTCGCGGCACGGCGTCGGCAGCGCCGGCGTCACGGTGCGGGTGAACCTGTTAGGCGTCGCGGTCGGCGCGTTCGACTTCGCGCGCCCGTTCCAGCGGCCGGGCCAGGGATGGATGTTTCAGTTCAATCTCTCGCCGGGGTTCTGAGCGAGAAAATTGGTGAGTTGGTGAGTTGGTGAATTCAAAGCGGCCGGCCGCCAAATCGCCAATTCACGAAATCGCCAACTCACCAACTTGCACTGCGGAGCCTTCATGGTGTATCCTTCAATCCGGTTAGACGGATGAATGGACGGCCCGCGGCGATTCTCGATCACCTCACGGCGCTCTCGGACGCGACGCGGAGCCGCCTTCTGTTGCTGCTCGATCGCCACGAGCTCACGGTGTCCGAGCTCTGCAGCATCATGCAGCTCCCGCAATCCACCGTCAGCCGGCATTTGAAGGCGCTGGCCGACAGCGGCTGGATCGCCGCGCGCGCGGAAGGCACGAGCCATCTCTACACGATGACCCGCTTCTCGAGCGGCTCCGGACGCGGCGACCTCGGCGACGATCGCGAAGAGCTCGACCCGTCAGCGCGCCGCCTCTGGTTGCTCGTGCGCGAACAGGTCGGCGCGTCGCCCGCGGCGGTGCAGGATCAGCGGCGGCTTCAGGCGGCGCTGATCGCGAGACGCACGACGTCGCAGGCCTTCTTCTCCTCGTCGGCCGGTCAGTGGGATCGGATGCGCGACGAGCTGTTCGGCGAACGGTTTCATCACGCGGCGCTCGCCGCGTTCGCGGATGCGGGATGGATCGTTGGCGACCTCGGCTGCGGCACCGGGCAAGTCACCGCGGCGCTCGCGCCCTTCGTCGCACGCGTCATCGCGGTGGATGCCTCCGCGGCGATGCTGCAGGCAGCGAAGAAGCGCCTCCACGGCCTCGAGAACATCGACTTGCGGCGCGGCGATCTCGAAGCGCTGCCGATAGACGAAGGACGGCTCGATGCCGCGACGCTGATGCTGGTGCTGCATCACGTGCCCGAGCCCGACCGCGCGCTCGCCGAAGTGGCGCGCGTGCTGAAGCCGGGCGGACGCGCGCTCATCGTCGACATGCTCCCGCACGACCGGGAGAGTTATCGTCAGCAGATGGGGCACGTGTGGCTCGGGTTCTCCGACGATCACATGCGGCCGATGCTGACCGACGCCGGCTTCGAAGACATGCGGTTCGTGTCGTTACCGCCCGATTCCCGCTCGAAGGGACCCGGTCTGTTCGTCGCAACCGCAAGGCGGATCTTGACCGGCGTGGCGCAGGACTTCAGTCCTGCCGTGGACCGCACGGTAAAGCGGGTCTGAAGACCCGCGTTACGACTGTATTGAGGAGAGAAAAACAATGGCGACTGTGACTGAAAAGATGCACCCCTTCGCTGCCGCGACCGCGGCTGGCCGCGAGCCGTTCAAGGTCCGCAATCTTGCCGAAGCCGACTTCGGCCGCAAGGAAATCCGTCTTGCCGAGCAGGAGATGCCCGGCCTGATGTCGCTGCGCCAACAGCACGGGGCGAAGAAGCCGCTCAAGGGCGCGCGCATCATGGGCTCGCTGCACATGACGATTCAGACCGCGGTGCTGATCGAGACGCTCGTCGAGCTCGGCGCTGACGTGCGCTGGGTGTCGTGCAACATCTTCTCGACCCAGGACCACGCGGCCGCGGCCGTCGTCGTCGGCCGTCCCGAGAGCGGCGGCACGGCGAAGGATCCGAAGGGCACGCCGGTGTTTGCGTGGAAGGGCGAGACGCTTGCCGAATACTGGTGGTGCACGGAGCAGGCGCTCGAATGGCCCGACGGCGGCGGCCCGACGCTGATCGTGGACGATGGCGGCGACGCGACGCTGCTGGTGCACAAAGGGGTCGAGTTCGAGAAGGCCGGCGCCGTGCCGGCGTTCAACGCCCAGAACGAGCCGGAAGAGTGGGGCGTCATCCTCGACACGATTCGCGCGTCGATGGCAAAGGACAAGTCGCGCTACACGCGGCTCGCCTCGTCACTGCGCGGTGTCAGCGAGGAGACGACGACGGGCGTTCACCGGCTGTATCAGATGATGGAGGCGGGCACGCTGCTCTTCCCCGCCATCAACGTGAACGACTCGGTGACCAAGAGCAAGTTCGACAACATCTACGGCTGCCGCCACTCGCTGCCCGACGGCCTCGCGCGCGCGACCGACGTCATGCTGGGCGGCAAGGTGGCCGTCGTGTTCGGCTACGGAGAGGTCGGCAAGGGGTGCTCGCAGGCGCTGCGCGGCCAGGGGGCGCGCGTCATCGTGACCGAGATCGATCCGATCTGCGCGTTGCAGGCGGCGATGGAAGGCTATCAGGTCGCGACGATCGACGACGTGATCACGGACGCGGACATCTTCATCACGGCGACCGGCAACCACGACATCATCACCGTGGACCACATGGCGAAGATGAAGGACAAGGCGATCGTCGGCAACATCGGCCACTTCGACAACGAGATCGACATGGCCGGCCTGAAGAAGTATCCGGGCATCGAGCGGATCAACATCAAGCCGCAGTATGACGAGTTCAAATTTCCCGACGGCCACAGCGTGATGGTGCTCGCGGAGGGGCGTCTGCTGAATCTCGGGTGCGCGACGGGCCATCCGAGCTTCGTGATGTCGGCCTCGTTCACCAACCAGGTGATCGCGCAGCTCGAGCTGCATGCCAACACCGGCAAGTACGAGAAGAAGGTGTACATGCTGCCGAAGCACCTCGATGAACAGGTGGCGCGGCTGCACCTCGATCACCTCGGCGTCAAGCTGACGAAGCTGTCGAAGGACCAGGCCGACTACATCGGCGTGCCAGTCGATGGCCCCTACAAGCCGGATCACTATCGGTACTGAGAACCGGGATTCGGGATTTGGGATTTGGGATTCGTGGTCAAACGCTGGGCTGAAGCCTTCGGGCTCGAGGAGTCGGCGGGATGGTGTCTCACGCAGCGAGCCGTGTAGAGACACCGTCCCGCCGCCGCACTCAAAATTGCTTTACGCGCCGGCCGCCCATCGCAGCCAGCCGACGACGGCGAGCACAGCGCCCAGAATTGCCAGAATCAATCGAATGAGCTGCGCCTGCCGATCGACGACGTTCAACGGCGTCATGACTCACCTCCTGCCGCTCCATTTCTCACGGAACCAACTAATCCGCGACGCGACCACCGCGAGAATCACCACGACGGCTACCCACTTCGGCATCACGGCTCACTCCGACCTGAGCTCGACGCGCCGTTGCCGGTGAGTTGCTGCTGTTGCAGCGCGGCGGCGCCCATGAGGCCGCCCATCCCCATCGACTCGACCGCGCTGCTCGGGATCAACATCAGCGCGCCCTTCTCCTTCAATCCTTCGTACAGCATGTTCATCGCGCGCAGATGCAGAGCGGTCGGGTTGTTGTGATACGACTTCGCCGCCTCCTCGAATGAGTGCGCGATCTCCTGCTCCGCCTGGCCGAGGATGATCCGCGCCTGTTTCTCGCGCGCCGCTTGCGCCTCGCGCGACATCGCATCCTGCAGCGCGACAGGAATCACCACGTCGCGCATCTCGACCGATTGCACCGTGACGCCCCAGGGGTTCGACCGGGCATCGATGAGCAGCTGGAGCTCCTGCTCGATCTTTTCCCGCCCGCGCAGGAGCACCGTCAGCTCCGTCCGGCCGATGATGTCGCGCAGGGCGGTCTGCGCCGCCCAGCTCACCGCCTGCGAATAGTCCTGCACCTCGAGCGCCGCCTTTTGGACATCGTGCACCATCCAGAACAGCACGGCGTCGACGCTGACCGGCACGGTGTCCGACGTCAGCGTCTGTTCCGCCGCGAAGCTCGTGGTGATCGTGCGCTGATCGATCCACGACGACACCGCATCAACGAACGGGATGATCCAGAACAAGCCCGGGCCGCGCATCGCGTGGAAGCGGCCGAGCCGCAGAACCACCGCACGCTCCCATTGCTGCGCGATCTTCGGCGCCTGCATGGCGACGACTCCGATCAGGCCGAGCACGATGAGTGGGGCGGGGTGGCCGGCCGCAACCGTCAGTGCCGCGCCGGCGGCGATCGACGCCAGCAAGATGGCGAGCGCCACGACGTTGGCGCGAACGCGAAGGTCGGGGTCGTTGCTGCGCGAACGCGTGATGCTCGCCACGGTCATGCTCCTTTGCGGCGATGCGTGCCCAGTTCGGTCAGCACATCGTCGATGGTGAAGCCAGCGGCGGCCGCGTCGCCGAGCAGGCGCGTGACGAACGCGCGCAGCCGCCGTTGGTGCTCCACGGGTGGTCGTGCCTGTGCAGGGGTTGCGGCGATGAACGACCCGACGCCGCGCCGGGTTTCGAGGACGTTCGCATGCTCGAGCTCGGCGTAGACGCGCGCCACCGTGTTGGCATTGATCTGCAGCTCGACGGCCAGCTGGCGGACGGTCGGCAGCTGGTCGCCCGGGCGCAGCCGTCCCGCGGCAATCGCCGCACGCAGTCCGCGTTCGAGCTGCGCGTAGATCGGCGTCGCATCGCGGGGATCGATCGAAACGACGAACGGCACTGCCCTATTATACTAGATTATTAGTACAAGTCCAGCAACAAAAACCCCGGGCCGAAACCCGGGGTTTTTCTCCGTTCGTCTAAAGCCTTCGCGCGACATCGAGCGTCCTGCGCTCGGCTGACCTGTCCGCCGAAGCCTTGGGCGGAGGTGGAAGCCGTCGCGCTAGCGGCGTTACTTGGCCATCTTGAGCGAGTCGGCCATGATCATCATCTTGCCGTCCTGCTCGCTCACGTCGCCCGTGATCTCCACAGTGTGCGACATGTGGGCCACCATCTTCGCGTTCTTGTCCGCCGCGAGCCCGCCCATCACTTCGTACATCTTGCCGTCCGCAGTCACGAGCGCCACGGTCTGGCCCTTCTTCGCGCAGGTGACGGCGCATTCCTTGTGCGCGTCGCCGACATTCTTGTGATCCTTCGTATAGCAGGTCTGGTCGACCAACTCGCCCTTGATCGTCTCCGTCTTCGCGAACGCGGGCACGCTGAGAGCCACCACGAACGCCGCGACCGACATACCGGCAAAAAACTTACGCATGCTGAACCTCCTGTAGAAGAACTTAGGGAAATCGGCCATCCGCTTATATCCCTTCGCGCCGAATGGTGTCAACTTCCGCGGCTTTAGACGCCGGCCGTCGAGCCTTCGGTTCACGGCGCGGTTCAAATCGACCTGTGGCGCGCCGGATTCTCCTCTATACTTCGCCAGTCTGAGGTGAGCCCTTTATGAAGAACATATGGATCGTCGCGTGCCTCATCGCCGCCGCCGTCGCTCTGCCGCGCGCCCAGACTGCGCCCATGGCGCCGCCCCAGGTCGCGCCGACCGTGGACCAGATCCTGTCGTTGAAACGCGCCGGCTCGCCGGAGATTTCCCCCGACGGCCACTGGGTGGCCTACACGATTCGCACCACGAACTGGGACGACAATGCCTACGATACGCAAATCTGGATCGCGGACGCCACAAACGGAACGAGACATCAACTGACCGCCGGACGGAAATCGAGCGCGTCGCCCGCGTGGTCGCCCGACGGCTCGCGACTCGCCTTCACCTCCGACCGCAGCGACAAACGGCAGATCTACCTGATCAATCCGCAAGCCGGCGAAGCCGAGGCATTGACCTCCGTCGACGATGGCGTCAGCGCGTTTGCGTGGTCGCCGGATGGCGCTCGCATCGCCTACACGGCCACCGAGCCGCCGCTGCAGCGCGTCAAGGAGCGTGAGAAGAAGTACGGCGAGTTCGAGGTGATCGATCAGGAAGCGCGAATGGCGCACCTGTTCGTGATCGACGTCGCGACCCGAACGACGCGGACGTTGACGCCCGGCGCCTTCGTCGTCAACAGCTTCGACTGGTCGCCCGACGGGCGCGAGATCGCCTTCGACCACGTCGTCAACAGCGATCCCGCCAACTCCGGCAGCGCCGACATCTCCATCGTCAAGGTCGCGGACGGGACGATGCGCGATCTCGTGACGCAGGAAGGGCCGGATCGCCATCCGGTGTGGTCGCCGGACGGCTCGCGCATTGCGTTTCAATCCGCCATGGCGAGCCCGGCATTCGAGTACACGAATTCGGTGATCGCGACCGTGCCGGCGGGCGGCGGCGCACCGACGGTGCTGACGGCGGCGTTCGACGAAGATCCGTCGATCGTCGCGTGGAAACCGGGCGGCTTGTACTTCGCCGGGTCCGAGCGCACGTGGTCGCATCTGTATCGTCTGGACCCGGCGTCCAAGGCGATCACGAAGCTGGCGCCGACGTCCGAATCTGTGGACTCGAGCTTCTCGATGTCGCACGATGGCTCGACGGTCGCATTCCTGCACGCAGACGCGAAAAGCATGGCCGAGGTATTCGTCGCGCCGGCGACGCTGACGACACCGAAAAAGCTGACGGATCTCAACACGCAAACGGCGAGCTGGATCACCTCCACGCTCGAGATCGTGTCGTGGAAAAGCCAGGACGGCACCACGATCGAAGGCGTGCTTCACAAGCCGATCGACTTCAACCCGGCGCGCAAGTATCCGCTCCTGATCGTGATTCACGGCGGTCCGACGGGCGTCTCCCGCGCAGTGCCGTTCACCAGCGCGACGTATCCGATCGACGTCTGGGTGCCGCGCGGCGTCCTCGTGCTCGAGCCGAACTATCGCGGCAGCGCCGGCTACGGCGAAAAGTTTCGATCCCTCAATGTGCGCAATCTCGGCATCGGCGACGCGTGGGACGTGCTGTCTGGCATCGATGCGCTGGTCGCCAAGGGCCTGGTGGATCCCGCGCGCGTCGGCACCATGGGCTGGAGCCAGGGCGGCTACATTTCCGCCTTCCTCGCGACGCACGACAGCACGCGGTTCAAGGCGATTTCGGTCGGCGCCGGCATCTCGGACTGGACGACGTACTACGTGAACACCGACATTCATCCCTTCACGCGCCAATATCTGAAGAGCACGCCGTGGGACGATCCGGAGATCTACGCGAAGACGTCGCCGATCACGTACATCAAACAGGCGAAGACGCCGACGCTGATCCAGCACGGCGCCACCGATCAGCGGGTGCCGCTGCCGAACGCCTTCGAGTTGTATCAGGGGCTGCAGGACCAGCATGTGCCGGTGAAGCTGATTGTGTATCGGGGCTTCGGCGGCATCGGCCACGGACCCTCGAAGCCGAAGAGCCATCGGGCAACGATGGACCACAACATCGAGTGGTTCGATCAGTACATGTTTCAGACGTCGGCGCGGCCGTCCACCGCGCCCCGATAATGTAATCTCTCTTTCGTATCCTTCGTGTCCTTCGTGTCCTTCGCGTCCTTCGTGTCCTTCGTGTCCTTCGTGGTTGCTTTCTATCGTTCAAGCATCGCGCGGGTCGTTTTCAGCCGTTCGTCGAGGCCGCTGCGAGCGCGCCGCTCCGCAATCGTGCGCCTCAATCCGCTCATGAATCCTGTGAGCGCGTGAGCACGCGTGCGGTTCACATAGATGAGATCGAATGCGTCGGCCGACTTCGGCGCGTCGCTCGCGATCGTCAGCGACAGCGAGGCGTCGATGTAGCGCGTCGAATACACGTCTTTCGACGCCACGACGCAGAGTGTGGACGACGGGCAGACGATCGTCATGTGCGTGACGGTGATGAACGGATCCATCCCGAACTTCTCCTTCGACCAGTACAGCACCTCCTGCGCGCCGGCCAGCGGCGCCGCCGGGAAATCGCGTAAATGTTTGTGCAGCCCCGGCACCAGATCGTCGAGGGCGCGCGTGCGCGACATCAGGTCGACGAACGCGTCCAGCGGGCGAATCGGCGGATCGCCATCGTCGTACTGCGTGAAGCGGCCTGGGCGGCCAGACACATAGGCAGACACCTGCTCGAAGATCAGCTGCTTCAGCAACGCGGCGCCAGCGGTCTGCGCCTGAGCGTCGTTCGAATCGATTGCGGCCACGCGGGTAATCGCATCGGCTGGTAGTCGAATGTCGCAGTCGCTGACCCGGCAGGCGCGCACGTCGAAGTCGCCGGCGTCGACAATCAGCGGAGCCAGATCGGCCTCGACCGGCGGCGTGCTGAACATGCCGATCTGAAGGACGTCCGGACCACGCTTGAACGTCGCCACGTCGCGCACGCGCTCGATCAGGCGCTCTTTCGGAGCGTGCACACGCACGGCGCCGACCACCGCGATCTCGCCGGCGCCTCCCTTCAATGTGTGCTTGACCGTCTTGCCCTGCTCCAGGTCCACGAAGTCCTCAGCCGAGAACCGCAGCTCGCCCGCGAGCACGGCGCGTACGTCGACCGCAACACCACCCGCCCACGACGCGCCCGCCACGATCACGCACAGCAGCGTCGCCGTCATCACGCCGAGACTCCGAATCATTTTTTGAACGTGACCGCACCCGATCTCGCGAGCACCTCGAGATATTCAGCCACCGCGCTCAGCTCCACCGGGCCGAGCTCCGCGCTGACTGCGTCCCGAATCTCGCCCACGCTCCGGACGCCGTCGATGAAGTTGACGATCTCATACGTCACGTCGCCGCTGTCGCGGGCGCGCGCGATCCCGATCCTCGCGGCGTCGGCGCCCGCTTTTTCGGTCACCCAATCGCCGTCGGGCGCCAGCGGCCCTTTGATGTTCGCGTTGCGCACGGGCACGCGGATGTCGGCCGACTGCAGGCGGAATCCCGCTGACGCCACGCGTTGCGCCTCGGGCGGCGGCAGAAATGTGAGGAGGAGCCCTTTGCCGGCGTCTCCCAACGACGCGCTGAGCTGCGCCGCTCGCGGCAGCGGCGTCGCCGTGAAGCGCGAGGTCGACGCCAGCCTCCGCTGCTCCCGCAGCACGCCCTGCGCGACAATGTTCGTCGCCTCGCGAAGGTGCTCCGAGTCCGCCGCCATGACGACGGCGCGGCGTCCGTCTTCCGCCAGGCGCTGCTGGGCGTTCGCGTAGCTCAGCGCGAGCAGCGACGCGCCCCGATCCGGCATCGTCGCCAGGTAGTAGCCGCTCGCCGCGGCGATGAACGCCGATCGTTTGATCTTCGTCGGCTCGATGTTGTCCGGCAGATCCTTGTTGGTGTGGATGTACACGTCGGGGTGATCGCGGAGGTAGATCGACGGAATCGCAAAGCCGCCCTCCTCGTAGATCCAATGATCGCTGCCGCTCTCGTACGGTGTGATGTCCGCCCAGAACGCGTCCTTGGATCCGCCCGGCGAGCGGATCGCGTGCGTCATGTCGCCGTCGCCTGCGGCACGGAATGCGCCGTCGATCACATAGCGTCCGAACACCTCCTCCACATCGTCGGTGACCGTGGCGATCGACCACGGCGCGCGCGTGACGTGAAGAATCGACTTGGTGATGAACGGATCGCCGCCGACCATGTCGAGGTGCACCGCCGCGCGAATGCGGCCGGCGATCTCCGGGTACTTCGCCAGGTACGCGATCGTGCCGGTCATCTCCGACGGCCAGATGAAGCGGATGGTCCGCACCGGCGGCGGAATGCGCTTCGCGTCGACGAGTGTCTTCAGCGTGCGCGCGATCTCGAGGTTGGCGGCGCAGCCGCTGGCGTTGTCGTTGGCGCCAGGCTTCTGATGATCGAGGTGGCAGCTGAAGACGATATCGCCGGCGGAGGGATCCGATCCGGGAATCGTCGCGACGAGCGTCTCGTAGGGCGACGCATCGTCGTTTCGCGCCTTGACGATCGCGTGCAGCGTGATGTGCTCGCCGGCGGCGAGACGCTGCTGCAGAGCGCGCGCCTCGCGCAGCGAGATCATGATCGCGAACGTGTTGTGCCGTCCGCGTGCATCGAGGTGGCCCCAGCGAATCAGATCCTGGTCGTCGCGCCACCAGGCGCTCGGCTGATTCGCGTTGTAGCTCACCAGACCCGCGGCGCCGCGCTCCTCCACCGCCAGCCGATGACAGGCGCCTGGCGTCGCGTCGCAGAGCACCAGCTTCCCGCGCACCTGCTTGCCGTCGTAATCCGCCGCGCGCGCGCCGCTCCCGGCGTCCACGAGCTCCGCGGTGACGTCGGCGCTCTCGCTGTTGTCCGCGACCGCCAGCCGCACGTCGTCGTACGAGATGATGCGCCGGCGCTGCGGCTGCACCTCGTCGAGCGTGCCGGCCTCGACGCGCCACCCGCGGTTGCCGTGCAGCGTGCCGAACCACGTCTCGCCATCGCCGGGAAAGGTCTCGACGTGCACGTCGCTCAGGCCGAAGACCTTCGCCCGGCCCATCACGTACTCGATCGCCTCGTGAAAGCCCGGCGAGGCCGGCACGCGATGCATCTGCGCCAGGCGCGACACGTGATCTTTGGCCGCCACGCCCGACAGCTCCTGATCGAGCGCTTCGAGCACCCCGCGGTCGAGGAGCATTTCGGCCGGAAGCGCCGGCGCCCGCTGCGCGCTGAGCGGCGCAACAAGTACTGCGCCGGTGATGGCGGCGATTTGACACGCGCGTGCAGTCGCGAACCGACGGCTCGGGCGAGACGGGCGCACCCATCTGTTCGCGAAGGAAAGAAGACCCATGGCCGCAGTGTAGCCGAGCGCCGCGCACTCGATCGCCGTTTTCTGATTCTCGTCTCGGCTTGAACACGGACACAAGGCTGAGTGTTGGATCGCGGGTCAAGGTGTGCGAGACGGTGACCCGACGTGCGCTGCTGGACGATAATCACACGCGATGACGACGATTACGGTGGCGTCTCGGCTCACACGCAATCAGGTGCGCGGATTCTGGGCAGCGTGGGGCGGCTGGGCGCTCGACGGTATGGACTCGTTCATCTACGCGCTGGTGCTCACACCGGCGCTCACCGAGTTGCTGCCGAGGTCCGGCCTCGCGGCGACGCCCGGCAACGTCGGCTTGTACGGCAGCGTGCTGTTCGCGTTGTTTCTCGTCGGCTGGGGCCTGTCGATGGTGTGGGGACCGATAGCCGATCGCTTCGGCCGCGTCCGCACGCTGATGTTCACGATCCTCTGCTACTCGGTCTTCACCTTTCTCTGCGCGATCGTCTCGACCGTGTGGCAGCTGGCGGTGCTGCGCCTGCTCGCGGGCATCGGCATTGGCGGCGAGTGGTCGATGGGCGGCACCTTCGTCGCGGAAGAATGGCCGGAGGATCGCCGCGCGGCCGGCGCCGGCTACATGCACACCGGCTATTACTTCGGCTTCTTCCTGGCGGCGATCGCCAACTACTACATTGGCGCGCGGTACGGCTGGCGCATGATGTTTGCCGTCGGGGGCGCGCCGGCGCTGCTCGTCACGTTCATCCGCAACGGCGTCCACGAATCGGCCGCCTGGCGCACACGCATCGAGGAGCGGCGGCAGCGTCCAACGATGACTGCGGCGTTCATGGCGCTGTTCTCGCCGCGATACGCCCGCCGCACGATCCTCAATTCCGTGTATTTGCTCATATCGATCGTCGGCCTCTGGGCCGGGTCGGTGTATGTGCCGACGTCGGTGACGCAGCTCGCCATGCGCGCGGGTCGTTCGGCGGCCGACGCCGCGCGTCTCGCATCGTACGGCACGATGATTCTCTCCGTCGGGACGATTCTCGGCTGCATCGGGCTCCCGCCTGTGGCTGAATCGCTCGGGCGTCGGCTGACGCTCGGCCTGTACTTCATCGTCATGTTCCTGTCGATCGCGATCGGCTTCGGCTACATCTTCTATCTCGGCACCGATGCGCTGCCGTGGTTCATGGTCTGCCTGTTCTTCCTCGGGGTCGGGGGCGCGAACTTCGCGATGTACACGTTGTGGCTGCCGGAGCAGTACTCGACCGAGTGCCGCGCGAGCGCGTTTGCGTTCGCGACGTCGGTAGGCCGCTTTGCCGGCGCCGGGATCACGTTCCTCGTCGGCGCTGGTGTGGCGTACTACCACTCGATCGGCACGCCGGTCGCGTTCACGTCGGTGGCCTTTCTGATCGGGTTGGCCTTGCTGCCATTCGGCGAGGAAACACGCGGTCAGCCGCTGCCGGATTAGGGGACGTCCGAAAAGGGGCCGTACCCCTTTTTCTGTTGTTGATCTGAGAAAAAGGGGTACGGCCCCTTTTCTAGTCCCGCGCGACGAGATGGATCGCGGTCGCCTTAATCGCGGCGACGATCGACATGCCCTCCGTCAGCGCCATCTCGTCCCTCGCGCTCCGTGTCACGAGCGCCACCAGGGGAAATCCGCAGTCGACGACGATGCGCTCGAGGGGGCCTTCGGGTTCGACGCTGACGATCCGCCCGGGCAGATGATTGCGAGCGCTGACGCTGGCCGGAGCGGATCGTTCCAGTGTGACGTCCTCGGCTCGAATGCAGGCCAGCACTTCGGGCCGGCTCGGATTGGCGTCGACATCGACGGCACGGAGCCTTGCCTCGCCGACCCTCAGCTCGACGAGCCCGTTCTCGACGTTTTCGATGACGGCCGGAATCACCGACTCCATGCCGACCGAACGCGCGACGACGCGATCGGCCGGATGTTGGAAGACCTCGTGGACGCGGCCGACCTGACGCACGCGTCCGTCGGCGAGCACGATCATCTGATCCCCGACCGCAATCGCTTCCGCGCGATCGTGGGTGACCAGCACGGCCGGAATCTGCAGCCGCTCGAGGACCGTGCGCAGCTGACGCCGCAGCTGGCTGCGCGTCGGCGTGTCGAGAGCGGCGAACGGCTCGTCGAGGAGCAAAAGCCGCGGCGTTCGCGCCAGCGCCCGCGCCAGCGCCACGCGCTGCGCCTCGCCGCCGGAGAGCTGCCGCGGATAGCGCGCGCGGAGTGCGTCGAGGCCGAGCGCGTCGACCAGCGCGGCGGTCTGCTGGCGACGCTCCGACGCCGGCAAATGCGCGAGGCCATATTCGACATTGGCGGTGACGGTCAGGTGCGGAAAGAGCGCCGCGTCCTGGCTCACGTAGCCGATGTCGCGATGCTGCGGCTCCACCCAGAGGCCGGCGCGGGCATCGAACCAGACGACGTCGCCCAGCTGAATGTTTCCACGATCGGGCCGTCCGAGGCCGGCGATCGCGCGCACGACCGTGGACTTGCCCGCGCCTGACGGCCCGAACAGCACGACCATGGACCCGGCCCGCATCTCGACAGAGAAGGCCGCCGCGACGCGCACGCCGCTTGCGAACTGCTGCTCGACGTCGACGCTCAGCGCGTCGGCCACGCGGCCCACATCGACTTCTGAAGCGCGTAGGTGATCGACAGAATGGCGAACGACACAATCAGCAGGAGCAGCGACGTGTGCGAGGCCGCCGTGTAGTCGAGCGCCTGCACGCTGTCGTAGATCGAAATCGACACCGTGCGCGTGGCGCCTGGCAGGTTGCCGCCGACCATCAGCACGACACCGAATTCGCCGAGCGTGTGCGCAAAGCTGAGGACCATGCCGGTGACCACGCCGCGGACCGACAGCGGCAGCACGATCCGGCGAAACGTCGCCGCCCGCGACACCCCGAGCGACCACGAAGCCTCGAGCAGCCGCTGATCGACCGAGGCGAATGCCGCGCTGAAGGGCTGCACCGCAAACGGCAGGCTGTAGATCACCGAGGCGATCAGCAGCCCCGTGAACGTGAATGGCAGTCCGCCGCCGGCGACGCGCGCGTACAGCCGGCCGACGGGACTGTTGGATCCGATCATGACCAGAATGTAGAAGCCGAGGACGGTCGGCGGCAGGACAAGAGGCAGCGCGACGATCGCTTCGACGAGAAACTTGAATCGCCACCTCGAAAACGCGGTCCAGTGCGCCACTGGAATCCCCACGATCAGCAGCACGGCCATCGTCGCCGCCGAGAGCCGAACGCTCACCCAGATCGCCGTCCAATCCATCTCAGGCCGCCGGAAGATAGAATCCAAAGCGCTTCAGGACGGCGCTCGCGGGCGCACTGAGCATGAACGAGCGAAACGCCATCGCGGCATCGGGATCGACCGCCGCACGAAGGACGACGCCGCCCTGCTCCATGCGGGGGTAGAGGTCGACCGGCACGACGGCGTAGCGTCCCTGCGCAGCGACCGGCGGCGACAGCGCCAGCGAGAGCGCGACAACGCCCGCGGCGGCGGCGCCGCTCTGGACGAACTGCAGCGCCTGTGACACGCTCTCTCCCAGCACCAGCTTCTCTTTCACCGCCTCGTACACACCTGCTGATTGCAACGCCGCTTGCGCGGCGCGCCCGTATGGCGCGTGGGCCGGGTTGGCGATCGCCACGTGCGCGATCGACCGATCGGCGAGCGCCTGCAGTCCCTGGCGCTCCACATCGACCGCGGACGCGGCGGGAACCCAGACGACGAGACGACCGACGCCGTACGTGAATTCGCTATGAGGGACGGCGAGCTTGCGGTCGGCGAGCTGACGCGGATACGCGAGGTCCGCGGACAGGAACACGTCGAACGGCGCGCCATTGAGCAGCTGCGCGTAGAAGTTGCCGGACGAGCCGTACGACACGGACACCGCCAGGCCGGGATGCGCCTGCCGGAAGACGCCGACGAGCTCGTCGAGGGCGTAGCGAAGGTCGGCCGCCGCCGCAATCCGGATGGCCGGGTGGGGCGCGCGGCCGGTCCGGCCACAGGCCGCGCCGAAGGCGAGCGCCAGCGCGGCGGCTACGAGGGTGAGCAGGTAACGGCGCTTCACAAAGATCACACATTTTAATATGATTACAGTCGATTCGATAAATCGGTTTCAGCCATATGTCATTGATCACGGCCAGAGCGGCCGCCGAGCGCCTCGGGGTGAGCTACTCGACGCTCAAACAATGGATTTACCAGGGGCGCGTCCGCACGCGGACCACCAGCGGAGGCCACCACCGCATCGCCGAGGCGGAAGTCGATCGGCTGCTGGCGCCGTCGCGCGCGAGCGGCCGCCGCACGCCGAGCCGCCGCGGCACGGGTGTGATCGTCGCGCTCAGCGGACGCAATCAGCTGCGTGGCTACGTGGACGAAGTCCGCGTGGAAGGGCTGCTGGCGCAGGTGCGCCTGCGGATCGGCGATCAGACGCTGACGGCCGTCATCACGCGCGATGCGGTCGACGAGCTGAAGCTCCATCGCGGCGACGAAGCGCTGGCGATCATCAAGTCCACAGAAGTGATGATCGCGCGCGAGGCGCGGCCCGCGCGTTGACACAGGCGAACGCGTACAGGTAGGCTCTTCAACACATGTTTCTGCGTCACCATCACGTGCACCACCATGGAAGCTGCGGCTGCGGCCCGGCGGAGTTGCACGCGATCTAGGGTCTGACTCAGGTAACCCGAACGACCGGCAACCCCGCCCCGCCTGGCGGGGTTTTTTATTGCTATGGACTTTTCAAAACTCGACGGATTGATCCCCGCCGTGATTCAGGACTCGGAGACTGGCGAGGTCCTGATGGTCGGCTTCATGAACGACACGGCGCTGGCGGAAACGCAGCGCACCGGCTACGCGACGTTCTTCAGCCGCACCCGCCAAACGCTGTGGAAGAAGGGCGAAACGTCCGGCAACACGCTGGAGGTCGTCGAAGCGCTCGTCGATTGCGACGAGGACACGGTGCTGCTCAAGGTGAAGCGGCACGGGGATGGGAATGTGTGTCACACAGGGGAGCGCACCTGTTTCTTCCGCACACTGGATCAAGATCAACACAAAGGACACGAAGGACACCAAGGTAAGACCTCCAAATTGGAAACCCGATGAGCACTTCCAATCCGATGAGTATTTCCTTTGTGTCCTCTGTGTTGAGCCGCGCGCAGCGATCATGAAGCTCAAGCTCGGCATCCCGAAAGGCTCCCTGCAGGAGGCGACCATTCATCTGTTCGCCCGCGCGGGGTTCAACATCTACGTCAGCTCACGCTCGTACTTCCCCGCGATCGACGATCCCGAGATCGAATGCATGCTGATCCGCGCACAGGAGATGGCGCGCTACGTCTCCGATGGCGTGCTCGACGCGGGGCTGACCGGTCAGGACTGGATCGCCGAGCACGAGCTCGGCGACGGCCGCACCGGCGTGATCACGAGCGTGGCCGATCTGATTTATGCGAAGCAGAGCTTCGGCAAAGTACGCTGGGTCCTCGCCGCGCCGGAAGAATCGGCGATCCGGTCGCCGGCCGACCTCGACGGCAAAACCGTCGCGACCGAGCTGGTGCGGGTCGCGCGCGCGTATTTCGCGTCGCAGGGCGTCGCGGTCAACGTTGAATTCTCGTGGGGCGCCACGGAGGTGAAGCCGCCGACCCTGGCCGACGCGATCGTCGAAGTCACCGAGACGGGCTCATCGCTCCGCGCACACCGCCTGCGCATCCTCGACACCGTCATGGAGTCGAACACGCAGCTGGTCGCGAATCACGACGCGCTCGCCGACGAATGGAAGCGGACGAAGATCGACAACATCGCACTGCTGCTCAAGGCGGCGATCGAAGCGCAGGGTCGCGTCGGGATGATGCTCAACGTGCGCCGCGCCGATCTCGCCGGCGTGCTGGCACTGCTTCCCGCGCTCCAGCGGCCGACGATTTCGGCATTGAGCGACGAGGACTGGGTGGCCGTCAACACGATCATCGAAGAGCGCACGGTGCGCGATCTGATTCCGCGGCTCAAAGCCGCCCGCGCCGAGGGCATTGTCGAATATCCGTTGAACAAAATCGTGCTGTGACGACACCGAAAAGTGGCGACTGAAGTCTTTTCGGCCTGCCGAAGGACCGGCCCGGAAAACCCGAGAACTGTCCGCTTTTCGAGTACAAGAATTGTCAACATTTCAGCCAATAACGCCGGTGAGGACGAGCTGGAGAGAATGACTCCCGTCCCCTTTTTTGGCAGGTGCCGTCTGTGAAAATCATTGACGGCGACAATCGACAGGCGATCGCCGACCTGCTGATGCACGCGACGGACGTGGATCGCACGTTCGAGCGGCGCGTCCGCGGGATCGTCGATCGCGTGCGCATCGGCGGCGACGCCGCGCTGACGGCGTTCGCGCGGCGATTCGACAACGTGACGCTGCCGCTGGAAGTGACGAAGGATGAGATGCGCCAGCAGGCCTCGCTCGCGGCGCCCGAGGTGCGGCGGGCGCTACGCACGGCCGCGCAGAACATCGCCCGCGTTGCAGCGCGCCAGATGCCGAAGCATTTTGATCTCGCGGTCGCGCCGGGCATCATGGTCGAGCAGCGCGTCGAGCCGATCGCCCGCGTCGGCTGCTACGTGCCCGGCGGGCGGTTTCCCCTCCCGTCGTCGCTTTTGATGACGGCAGTGCCGGCGCGCGTCGCTGGTGTCCGCGACGTCGTGGTCGTCTGCCCCCGGCCAGAACCCGCAGTGATGGCGGCCGCCGTGGAAGCGGGCGTGTCGCGGCTGTTCCGCGTGGGAGGCGCGCACGCGATCGCGGCACTCGCGTACGGCACTGCCATGGTGCCGCGCGTGGACAAAATCGTCGGGCCGGGCAACCGCTACGTGGCGGCCGCGAAGGCGATCGTCGCGGCCGACTGCGCGATCGACTTTTACGCCGGGCCGACCGAAATCGTCATCGTGGCCGGCGCGGGGCGGCCGGAGTGGATCGCCGCCGATCTCGTCGCGCAGGCCGAGCACGATCCGGACGCGCGCGCCATATTCATCACCTGGAAGCCGGCACTCGCGACGCGCGTCGCGGAAGCCGTGTCCTCCTCCAGAGTCTGCAGCGACACGGCCAAGCGCTCACTCGCCGCGCACGGCGCGATCGTCGTCACCAGCACGGCCGATGAAGCGATGACGCTGGCCAACCGCATCGCACCGGAACACCTGGTCGTCGATCGCGAGTCGTTGACGCAGCGTCCGCTGACCGCCGGATCGGTGTTCGTCGGCCCGTTCAGCGCGCAAGCCGCCGGCGATTACGCCCTCGGCTCGAATCACGTGCTGCCGACCGCGGGCGCCGCGCGCTTTCGCGGCGGCCTCAGCGCGGCCGACTTCGTCCGCGTCATGTCGGTGCAGCGCGTGACACGTCCCGGCCTCGCCCGACTCGCCCCGACCATCCTGCCGCTGGCGCGGGCCGAAGGGCTCACCGCGCACGCGGAATCGATCGAGGTTCGCTTGAAATGACCCAGTATCAGAAACCCGCGGAGCTGTACGACGGACTGCGTCTGCATCAAAACGAGAACACCGGCGGCTGCTCGCCGCGCGTGCTCGAGGCGCTCGCACGCCTGCGGCCGGACCAGATTGGCTTTTATCCGCCGTACGCCGCGGCGACCAGCATGATCGCGCAGCATTTCGGCGTCGACGCGGACCGCATCGCGCTGACCAACGGGCTCGACGAGGGCATCATGGCGCTCGCGGTGTCGTACCTGCGGCCGTCGGTGCACGGTCCCGTGCCCGAAGCCATCGTGCCCGAGCCCGCGTTCGAGATTTACCGGTTCGACACGGCGGTGGCCGGGGGCGCGCTCGTCCAGGTCCCGCCGCTGCCGGCTTTCCGCTTTCAGCTCGACGAAGTCCTGCGCGCGATCACGCCGAACACACGCGTCGTCTTCGTGACGAATCCGAACAACCCGACGGGGGTGACGATGCCGCTCGAGGCGATTCGGGCGATCGCCGGACGCGTGCCGAGCGACGCGGTCGTCTTCGTCGATGAAGCGTACGCGGAATTTGCCGGCGTGACGTTTCTGCCGGAGCTGGCCGAACATCCCAACGTGATCGTCGGCCGCACGTTTTCCAAGGCGTACGGCCTGGCGGGACTGCGCATCGGCTGTCTCGTCGGCGCGCCGGCCGTGCTCGACCGCATCCGGCATGCGATTCCGGTGTACAGCGTCAACATCGCGGCGGTGACGGCCGTGCAAGCCGCGCTCGCCGATCGGGCGTATCTCGATCAATACGTGCAGCAAGTGAACGAATCCAAGGCGCTGATGTATGCGGCGTGCGATCGCCTCGGGCTGCAGGTACTGGAAGAGCGGATCGAACTTCGTGCTGGTGCATGCCGGCGATCGCTGCGCGGAGCTGGTGAGCGGCGCCCGCGCGCGCGGCATCTACATCCGCGACCGGTCGACGGAGCCTGGCTGCGACGGCTGCATTCGCATCGGCACGGGCATCGTCGCGCACACGCAGCAATGTATCGCGGTGATGGAAGAGGTCCTGTGCGCCGCGCGGTGATCGAGCGGCGGACGACCGAAACGCAGATCGCGTTGACGATCGGCCTGGACGGCCGCGGACGCTACGACGTTCGCACGGGCATCCGTTTTCTGGATCACATGCTGGAGCTCGTCGCCCGGCATGGCGCGTTCGATCTGGCCATCAAGGCGACCGGCGATCTCGACGTCGATCAGCATCACACGGTGGAAGATCTCGGCATCGCGCTCGGCGAAGCGGTGTCCGCGGCGCTCGGCACGCGGCGCGGTATCAACCGCGCGGGATATTTCGTGATGCCGATGGACGAGACACTGGCTGTAGCCGCGGTCGATCTCGGCGGCCGCCCTCACGCCATCGTCCACCTGACGGTGCGCGCGGCGCGCGTCGGCGATCTGCAGACCGAGCTGGTGCACGATTTCTTCGAGGGGTTCGCGATCGGCGCCCGCGCCAACGTGCACGTGAAGGTGATGTACGGACGATCGAGCCACCATCAGATCGAGGCTGTATTCAAGGCGTTCGGGCGCGCGCTGCGCGTTGCCTGCGCCAAAGACAGACGGCTCGCCAAGATGCTGCCGTCCACCAAAGGGCTGCTGTGATCGCGCTCATCGACTACGGCGCCGGCAACCTCACGTCGGTGCGCAAGGCATTCGCGGCCGTGGGCGCGGACGTGCTCGTGCCCGCCGTTCCTGAGGATCTCGAGCGCGCAACGGCGATCGTCGTGCCGGGCGTCGGTCATTTCGACGCGACGAGGGCGCTCCAGGGCGCCTGGACCGACGCCATTGTGGCGCGCATTGGCGAGGGCCGGCCGATCCTCGGCATCTGCCTCGGCATGCAGTGGCTGTTCGAGGGCAGCGACGAAGCCGATCTTCCCGGGCTCGGCGTGCTCGGCGGGAGATGCGTCCGACTGAAGCCGGATGGTCGGATCAAAATTCCACACGTGGGATGGAACTCGCTCGATCTCCGATCGGAAGCGCCTATCGTCGAGGGGCTGACGCCGGGGACGCAGGTCTATTTCACCCACAGCTACGCAGCGCCCATTACCGGCGACACCGTCGCGGTCACCGAGCACGGCGTGCCGTTCGCGGCGATCGTGCAGCGCGGCCAGGTGGCGGGCGTGCAGTTCCACCCGGAGAAGTCTGGGGACGCGGGGCTGCGCATCCTCCGTAATTTCGTTGAGCTCGCGAGTTAACTCGCCACCACAGAGGACACGGGGGACACGGAGGCGGAAACATTCAATGCACGACAGCACGTACTCGCCACTCCGGACGACACAAAGCCGGAATGCCATGCAGCTCCAACGTAGGACTGTTCCTCCGTGCCCTCCGCGTCCTCTGTGGTGGAGCGTTTGTCATGCTTTCTAAGCGCATCATCGCCTGCCTCGACGTGCAGGATGGCCGCGTCGTCAAGGGGGTCAACTTCGCGGGCTTGCGCGCCGCAGGGGACCCGGCCGCGCTCGCCCGCCGGTACAACGAGGAAGGGATCGACGAGCTGGTGATCCTGGACATCACTGCCACCCTCGAAGGGCGACGCGCGCTGGCCGACACCATCCGCGCCGTCGCGCGCGAGCTGTTCATTCCGCTCGCCGTCGGCGGCGGGATTCGCACGGAAGCCGACGCGGGCACGGCATTCGATGCCGGCGCGGACAAGGTCAGCCTGAACACCGCGGCGCTCGAGCGGCCTGCGCTGATTACGACGCTTGCGAGCCGCTACGGCAGCCAGGCGGTGATCGTCGCGATCGACGCCAGGCGCGCGGCAGGATCGTCCGCGGACCCGGACCGGGAGCGGTTCGAGGTGTACTCGCGCAGCGGTCAGGCTGCGACCGGCCGCGACGCGATCGACTGGGCGCAGGACGCGGAGGCGCACGGCGCCGGCGAGATTCTGCTGACGTCGATCGATCGCGACGGCACGAAGGCGGGCTTCGACACGACGATGACGGCCGCCGTGTCGTCTGCGGTATCAATTCCGGTGATTGCGTCGGGCGGCGCCGGGGCGCGCGACCATTTCGTGGAGGTCTTCACCGCCGGCCGCGCCGACGCCGCGCTCGCCGCCTCGATCTTTCACTATGAGGAAACCAGCGTGAGGTCGCTCAAGCAATATCTGCGGCAACGGGACATTCCCGTCCGCCTTTAACCGTTCGCCTTCATCACGAAGAACGAAGGACACGGAGCTCACGGAGTTGCCTTGTTCAAAGGAATCTTCGTGCTCTTCGTGTTCTTCGTGCCTTCGTGATGAGAGACTGGGCGGCTCACCAATTCCATGCTGATTCCTTCCATTGATCTTCAAAACGGCGCCGTCGTGCAGTTGGTGCAGGGTGAGCGCCTCGCCGTCGCGGACGCCGACGTCTTCCGCTGGGTGCGCCGGTTCGCGCGCTTTCCCAAGGTGCAGGTCATCGATCTCGATGCGGCGATGGGCGCGGGCGACAACCTCGCGCTCGTGCGGCAAATCGCGGCGGCGCTGTCGTGCCGCGTCGGCGGCGGCATCCGGACGATCGCACGCGCGCAGGATGTGCTGGCCGCTGGCGCCCAGCAGATCATTGCGGGCTCGGCCCTGTTCAAGGACGGCCAGCCCGATCTGGCGTTCGCGAAGGACCTGGCGGACGCCGTCGGCGCCGACCGCGTGATCGCCGCCGTCGACAGCCGCGGCGGCCACGTCGTCATTCACGGTTGGAAGACGACGCTGCCGCTGACGGCGGTGGAGGCCGTCCGCGCGCTGGAACCGTACTGCAGCGAGTTTCTCTACACGCACGTCGATGCCGAAGGGCTCATGGGCGGCACGAACCGCGAAGCGATCCTCGCTGTCCGCGCGGCCACGACGCGCCACATCACCGCGGCCGGCGGCATCACCACCCAGCAGGAAATCGACGACCTCGACGCCCACGCCGTCGACGCCGTGGTCGGCATGGCGATCTATACCGGGGCGCTCAAGATCGACCCCGAGCCCTGAGCGCTGATCCTCATCCCCGAGCCCTGATCCCTGATCCCTGATCCTCCCCCTGAACTCTTTGCCACCTCCTCCCGTCAAAGAGCCCATGCGACACCTGGCCCTTGCTTTGGCGGTCGCCACCGTCACCACGGTTGGCACCTCGACCGTTCACGCGGCGGACGAAACTCAGCACGTCAGCCGAACGGTCGCGCTCGAGCCGGGTGGCACGCTACAGCTGAAAAGCTTCTCGGGTCGCGTCACCATCACGGCGAGCGACAGGCGGGATGTCGCGATCGAGGCCATCCGCCGCGCGCCCCGCGAGCGGCTCGACGCCATCACGCTCGAGATTCGGACCGCGGGACCGAATCTGGTCGTGATCGACGCCAACCATCGCGATTCGTTTTGGTACCAGCTCACCGGCCGTAACAACGTGGTCGAGACCGACTTCGATATCCAGGTGCCGCGACGGACGAACATCGACGTGTCGGTCTTCAGCGCGCCTGTGACGATCGGCGGCGTCGACGGCACGCAGAAGATCCACAGCTTCTCGTCGCGTCTGGAGGTGAACGATGCCGCCGGTTCAATCCAGGCGCATTCGTTCAGCGGACCCATCGCGATCCGCGAACGCACCTGGCCGCCCAATCAGCGCATCGACGTCCACACGTTCAGCGGCGATGTCGAGCTGCAGCTTCCCGCTGCCGCGCAGGCGGACGTGGCCTTCAACTCCTTCAGCGGTCACCTGAACTCGGCCCTTCCTCTCACGCTCAACAGCAGCAGCCGCCGGGCCCTGCGCGCGCGGCTCGGCTCGGACGGAACGGGTGCAGGCGAGCTGAAATTCAGGACATTCAGCGGCAGCGTGAAGATCGATCGGTAAGAACTGACCAGTTACCGGACTTCGCGACCTCGACGCCCAAGCCTCACGAACGCAACCATACCAGCGAACCTGTTGATACAATAAGTAGTTGCGTCCGTCGTACGAGGCGCGCCTATACTGTGAGCCCCACTGCTCTTCAGGCCGACCCTGAGGTGCGCCCAGACGCGGCGACACCGGCCTCAACGGCGCGCATCCGCGCCGACGGGAAATTCCTCCGTCTTGGCGACGAGCGCTTCCTCATCAAGGGCGTGACGTACGGGACGTTCGCGCCCGACGCCGACGGCTACCAGTTTCCGTCTCCCCAGCAGATCGCCGAAGACTTCCGTCTCATGGCAAGCCTCGGCCTCAACACCGTCCGCATGTACACCGCCCCGCGGCGCGAGCTGCTCGACGAAGCCGCACGCCACGGCTTGCGCGTGATGGTCGGACTGCCGTGGTCGCAGCACGTCGCCTTCCTCGACGACCGTCACTTGCAGCACGAGATCCGCCGCGATCTCACGGCCCGCGTCCGAGAGCTCGGCGATCACCCAGCCGTGCTGATGTTCGCGCTCGGCAACGAGATCCCGCCGGGTGTCGTGCGCTGGCATGGCAGCGTCCGCGTCGAGCGGTTTCTTCGCGGCCTGTATGAGGATGCCAAGGACGCGTCGCCGGAGAGCCTCTTCACCTACGTCAATTTCCCGCCGACCGAATTTCTCGACCTGTCGTTTCTCGACGTCTGCGCGTTCAACGTCTATCTCCACCGCGAACCCGAGCTGCGTGCCTATCTCGCGCGGCTGCAGCACGTCGCCGCGCACAAACCGCTGCTCCTGGCGGAGGCGGGCGCCGATTCGATTCGTGAAGGCGAGGACGGCCAGGCGGCGATCACGGCGATGCACATCCGCACGGCGTTCGAAGAAGGCGCGTGCGGCGCGGTGGCGTTCGCCTGGACGGATGAATGGTGGCGCGGCGGCCACACCGTGGACGACTGGAAGTTCGGTCTGGTGGATCGCGACCGGCACCTCAAGCCGGCGGCACGCGCGGTCGCCAGCGCCTTCGCGAACGCGCCGTTTTCCGCGGAGGCGCGCGCCACGTGGCCCCGCGTCTCCGTCGTTGTCTGCGCGTACAACGCGGCCGACACGCTCGAAGACAATCTGTCGTCGCTTGAGCGGCTGACATATCCCGACTACGAGATCATCCTCGTCAATGACGGCTCGCGCGACCGCACCGGTGAGATTGGCCGTGCGCACCCGCGTGTGCGCGTCATCGACATTCCGAATGGCGGCCTCAGCGCCGCCCGCAACGTCGGCCTGGCGGAGGCCACCGGCGAGATCGTGGCCTACACCGACGCCGATACGCGTGTGGATCGCGACTGGCTGACCTTCCTGGTGCAGCCGTTCCTGACGCTCGACGTCGTCGGCTCCGGCGGACCGAACGTCGTGCCCGCCGACGATTCGCCGATCGCGCAGTGCATCGCGCGCGCGCCCGGCGGGCCGACACACGTGCTGCTCGACGATCGCATCGCCGAGCACGTGCCCGGCTGCAACATGGCGTTCCGCCGTGAGGCGCTCCTCGCGATCGGCGGCTTCAACCCGATTTACCTGCGCGCCGGCGACGATGTGGATGTGTGCTGGCGGCTGCAGGCGCGCGGCTGGAAGATCGGCTTCGCGTCCTCTGCGCTCGTCTGGCACCACCATCGATCGTCGGTGAAGGCGTACTGGCGCCAACAGCTCGGCTACGGCGAAGGCGAGACGTGGCTGATGGCGCATCACCCCGAGAAGTTCCTCGACGGGCGCATGCTCTGGCGCGGCCGCATCTACAGCCCGCTGCCGTTCGTCCGCTCGCTGTGGGGCACGCGCATCAACGCAGGCGTGTGGGGCACCGCGGCGTTCCCGTCGGTATACCGGACCGACGTGCATCCGTTCGCGTTCCTGCCGCACTCGATCCGGTGGCAGGTGCTGTCGTTCGCACTGACGCTCGTCGGCGCCGGCGTCGCCCTGACCCGCGCGCACTTCTGGGCGTCGTATCTGCTCCTCGGCTGCGGCCTCGTCGGGATCGCGTCCACGATTGCCAAGAACGTCGCCTACGCGAAGCGCTCGGATGTCGCATCGCTGCCGGGCGGCCGTCTCTGGTATCGCGCGATGGTGGCGTTCCTGCACTTCATCCAGCCGATCGCGCGCATTCGCGGACGCATTCGCGGCGTGCTTGCGCCGCCGGAGATCGCGCTGCCGCCGGCGGCGCCGCAGACCAGCCGGCTGCCGCGCCCGTCGATCGGCGAAGCCGGACGCGCACTCCTGCTGCTGTCGGGCACGGTCACCGAAGACCGGTTCTGGAGCGAGACGTGGACGTCGGCCGATCGCGTCCTCACACAGCTCACCGACTGGCTGCGCAGCTCGCGGGCCGTGCGGTCGATCGCGATCGACGAAGGCTGGTCGAACGACCGCGACGTCAGCGTGTTCGTCGGCCGCTGGGCGTGGCTCGACGTGCGCGCGCTGGTGGAAGAGCACGGCGGCGGCAAGGCGCTGCTGCGCGTCAGCACGCATCTGCGGCCGACGACGTTCGGCATCGTGACGGCGGTGGCGCTCGGCGCCGCACTGCTGCTCGCCGCCTTCCGGGGATTTGCGTTGAATCAGCCGCTCGGCGGCGCCATCGCGGCGACGCTGATGCTCCTCATCATCGGGTTCGCGTCGTGGCGCACGGCCCAGGCCACCGCGATTCTGCGGCGCGGCATCGAGCGGGTCGCGATCGTTGGCGGGATGACCGTGCTCGAATCCGGACCGGCGCGCGTGCCGCTGATCGCGCCGTCGATCTTGCGCGCCTACGGCCTGCGCAGCGCGATCATCTTCGTCGTGATGATTCTGGGCCTGGGCGCCGGCGCGTTCATGCTGCGCCAGGCGGCGATCGCGGAAGTCGTCATCGGTCCGAAAGCCGGTGCGTCCGGTGCGTCCGGTCCGAAGCTGTCCGCGTGGCTCGATACGCCGGGCGGCATCACCATCGACCGAAATGGCGATCTCTACCTCGCCGACTCGAACAACGCCGTGATCGTCCGCGCCGATCCGGTACGGCCCAACACGCTCGTGCCGGTGGTCGGTACGAAGGGTAAGACCGGATTCGACGGCGACAACGGACCGGCGCTCAAAGCCCTGCTCGATACGCCGGACGGCGTCTGCATCGCGCCCGACGGCGACCTCGTCGTCGCCGATTCGCACAACGATCGTATCCGCCGCATCGACAAGCCGACGCGCGTCATCACGACGGTGGCCGGATCAGGCAACAACGGCTACGACGGCGACGAGCAACCGGCGACCGAGGCGGCGCTGAACACGCCGAGCGCCGTGGCGTGCGCACCCAACGGCGACATCTACATCGCCGACACGCTGAACTACCGCGTGCGCGTCGTGGACGCGCGCACCGGTCTGATTCACACGGTGGCAGGCGACGGCTCGCCCGGCGACAACCAGAACATCGGCGATTACGGCCTCGCCACGGCAGCACATCTGAACATGCCCGCCGACGTGCAGATCGCGCCCAACGGCGACATCTACATCGCCGACATGTACCACAACCGTATCCGCAAGGTGAACCCCGCGTCGCACGTGATCATGACGGTTGCCGGCAGCGGCACGTTTGGCCCCGGCGGCGACGATGGGCCGGCGACGGCGGCAAATCTGGCGGCGCCGGCGGGGATCGCCATCGTGCCGGAGGCGGGCGGCGCCGTGAGTATCTTCATCGCGGATTACTACAATCAACAGGTGCGAGCGGTGGGGCCGGACAGCATCATGCGCAACGTGAGCGACGAGGGGCCCGTCGCGTTCGGCACGCCGTCGCGAGTCGCCTTCGCGCTGAGCGGGCCACGCCGTGGTTGGCTCTTCGTCACCGACTCGAGCACGGACCGGGTCATCGCCGTCAACATCCCGAAGACGTCCTCCGGCCCGATCCTGATGCCGCGTCCGCTGGCGCCGGCCGCGCCGTTGAAGAGGCCCGGCGCATGAGCCACCCACAACAGCCGCTGCTTCCGTGGACGCTCTCGTTTCTGCGGCCCTATCGTAAAAGCGTCGCGCTGCTCGCTGTCTTGCTGGCGTCCGAGATCGGCCTCGGCGCGCTGCAGCCGTGGCCGCTGGCCGTGGTGATCGATTACGTGCTGGGGACCAAGGCGTTTCCCGGCCGGCTGGCGGGATGGGTGGACGCGCTCACCCAAGGCAACCGCACCACGCTTCTCGTCCTCGTCGTCGTCGCCGGCGTGGTGCTGCAGGTCGTGAATCAACTCGCGTCCGCGTGGGGCACGCAAGTCCAGGTCGATACCGGTCAACGGATGGTGTACGACCTACGCCGCCGCCTGTTCGAGCACCTGACCGCGCTCGGCCTGCACCACCACATCACGAGCAGTACGGCCGACGCGGTGTACCGGGTCGATGTCGACGCCTACGCGATCGAGAACCTCGTGATGAGCGGCATCTTTCCGCTGGCGACGTCCGTGGCGTCGCTGACCGTGATGTTCGGCGTCCTGGTCTATCTCAACTTCGACATCGCGCTGCTGTCGCTCACCGTCGTGCCGTTTCTGTATCTGTGTCTCCGTTACTACATGTCGACGTTGGTCAACCGCGAAGAGCGCGTCAAGGAGCTCGAGTCGAAGCTGCTTCAGCGGCTGTACGAAACGTTCGGCGCCATTCGGCTCGTGAAGAGCTTTGCGCGCGAGGCGCACGAGCTGCTGCGCTACCGTCAGGCGGGCGACCGGACCATGGACGCGCGGATCGCGATCACGTGGCAGCAGTCGCTGTTCGCGGTGGTCGTGAGCACGATCACCATTCTCGGCACGGCGCTGGTGTTGATCGTCGGCGGCCGGTACGTGATGAGCGGGCGGTTGACGATCGGCCAGCTCACGGTGGTCATCGGGTATCTCGCCGCCGTGTACGGACCGCTGGCGGCCATCGCGCACACGACCGGCCAGCTGCAAGGCGCCATGGCGGGCACCAAGCGCGTGCGCGCGATGTTTGCGCTGATGCCGGAAACCGAGGAAGCGCCCGGCGCGATCGACGCGACCGGCGTCAAGGGCGACATCACGTTCGACACTGTCGGGTTTACCTATCCGGATGGCACGCAGGTGCTGCACGACATCGCGTTCGAGGCGAAGCCGGGGCAGGTCGTGGCGCTCGTCGGCCTCACAGGCGCCGGCAAGACGACGCTCGTCAGTCTGATTCCGCGGTTCTACAGTGCGACGGCCGGGCGTGTGCTGATCGACGGTGTGGACGTGCACCAATACCGCGTGCGATCGCTGCGCGAGCGAATCGCGATCGTGCTGCAGGATCCCGTGCTGTTCTCCGGAACGATTGCCGACAATCTGCGATACGGCCGCCTCACGGCCACGCAGGACGAGATCGAGCAGGCCGCGCGCGCTGCGCACGCGCACGACTTCATCGCGCGCCTGCCAAAAGGGTACGAGACGGAGATCGCCGAGGCCGGCGGCGGGCTCTCTGGCGGCGAGCGCCAGCGGCTCAGCGTCGCGCGCGCCATTCTGAAGGATGCGCCGATCCTGATCCTCGACGAGCCCACCTCCTCGCTGGACGCCATCTCGGAAGAGATCGTCTTCTCGGCGCTGCGGCGGCTGCGCGCCGGCCGCACGACGATTGTGATCGCGCACCGCCTCTCGACCGTCCGCGACGCCGACTGCATCCTCGTGCTGGACGGCGGAAAGATAGCCGCCAAGGGAAAGCACGAAGAGCTGTTGAAGAGCAGTCAGCTGTACCGGCGCATGTGCGCGCGGTTGTCGGTCGGCAAGTCGCTGGACGAACCAGAAACGGTGGACGAGCTCATCGAGGCAGCGAAACGATGACGGATCTCGCCACCACAGAGGACACGGGGGGCACGGAGGAACAATCCTTTTTGTTGTGCAGGTCTGAACCTCAGTGTCCTCTGTGTCCTCCGTGGTTAAAAACGCAGTAATGAGAATTCTGTTTGCGGGCATCATCGCCCGTTATCCCTTCGGCGGCGTCACCTGGTGTTCGTTGATGTATCTGCTCGGCCTGCGCGCCCTCGGGCACGAGGTCTTCTACATCGAAGACACCGGCGAGTGCGTGTACGATCCGGTCCTCAACACGCGGGCGACCGATCCAATCTACGGCACCACGTATATTCACCAGGCGCTCGAGCCGTTCGGCCTCGGCGACAAGTGGTCGTTCGTCAACTACGACGGCAGCTATCACGGCCAAAGCGCGGACGTCGTGCGCCAGTACGCCGCGAGCGCGGACCTCTTCATCAACCTGTCGGGCGGATCGTGGTTCTGGCGCGACGAGTACGCGAACGTCTCGCGCAAGATCTTCATCGACTCGGATCCCGCGTTCACGCAGCTCGCCATCGCGAAGGCGGAGCCGTGGTACGTCGAGTTCTTCCGCCGCTTCGATCACCTGTTCACATTCGGCTCGAACGTCGGGACGACGGCGTCGTCCATTCCGGTCGGCGATTTCTCATGGCGCAAGACCTGGCAGCCGATTACGCTCGACCACTGGAGAACGGCCGTCGAGCCGCGCGATCGGCTGACGACGGTGATGACGTGGCAGATTGAGAGTTTTACCGATGTCGGCGGCAACAAGGATCTCGAATTCGTGAAATACATCGATCTGCCGTCGCGAACGACGCAGCCATTCGAGCTCGCGATCAATGGTCCGCAGACGCTGCTGCGCGAGCACGGCTGGGAAACCGTCGCCGCGATGGGCGTCTCGCGGACGCTGTGGGACTACCGCGAGTTCATCCAGCGGTCGAAGGCGGAATTCGGCGTCGCCAAGCACACGTACGTGGCCACGCGCTCAGGGTGGTTCAGTGACCGGACGGAGTGTTATCTCGCCGCCGGCCGCCCGGCGCTCGTGCAGGACACCGGCTGGACGGCGCACCTGCCGTCCGGCGACGGCCTGCTCGCCTTCTCGAGCCCCGAAGAGGCGCTGGCTGGCATCGATCGCCTCAACAGCAACTATCCGGCCCACGCGCGCCGCGCCGCCGAGATCGCCCGTGAGTATTTCGACGCGAACGTCGTTCTTCCGCGCTTGCTCGACGAGGCGTGTGCATGAGAATCGCGCACATCGCGCCCGTCGCGACGACCATTCCGCCACAGAAATCAGGCTCGGTCGAGCTGATGACGTCGCTGCTGACCGAGGGGCTCGTTGCGCACGGCCACGACGTTACGCTGTTCGCCACCGGCGATTCGACGACAACGGCGAAGCTGTTCGCCACCTATCCCCACGGCTACTGGCACGACGAGAACATGTGGCCGTGGGAGCTCTACGAGATGCTGAACCTCGCGGCCGCCGTCGAGCGCGCGCGCGAGTTCGACATCATCCACTACGAAGCGGCGTACTACCCGATGTCGCTGGCTTTCGCGCGGCTCTCGCCGACGCCGATCGTCCAGACGCTCCATCATTCGCCGAGCGAGGCGGAGATCAAGCTCTGGTCGCGGTATCCGGAAGCGCCGTTCGTCGCGATTTCCCAGGAGCAGGCGCGCCTGCTTCACGGCCTGAACGTGTTCGACGTCGTGCTCCACGGCATCGACACCGACAACTTCACCTTTCGCGAGAAGCCCGACGACTACCTGTTGTTCCTCGGCCGGTTCACCGACGGCAAGGGCGTGCTGCAGGCGATTGAGATCGCCAAACGCGTCGGGATGCGGCTCATTCTCGCCGCGGCCGAGGACGAGTACTACCGCGAAAAGGTCGCACCGCTCGTCGACGGCACCCACATCGTCTACCACGGCGAGGCCGATTACCCGTCGAAGGTGAAGCTGTACGGCGGCGCACGCGCGCTGCTGTATCCCATCCAGGCGCGCGAGCCGTTCGGGCTCGTCCTCGCCGAGGCGATGGCGTGCGGCACGCCGGTCGCCGCGCTCGATCGCGGCGCCGTGCGCGAAATCGTGGACGATGGCGTGACCGGTCTGGTGTTCGAGCACCTCGAGCAGATGGTGAACGAGCTGCCGCGCGTGTTCGATCTGGACCGCCGGCGCGTGCGGCAGCGCGCCGTCGAGCGGTTCGGGATCGATCGCATGGTGCGCGAGTACATCGCCGTCTATCAGCGCCTCGTGGAGACACAGCGTGCCCGCTGACAGAGGGCTCGCGAGCCGGACGATTCTCGCGATCTTCGCCCACCCGGACGACGAGTCGATCGCGTGCGGCGGCACCCTGGCCCGTGCCGCGGACGCCGGCGCGCGCGTCGTGTTGATCTGCGCGACCCGCGGCGAACGGGGATCGATCAGCGATCGGACGCTCGTGCCGGACGGCGATCTCGGGCGCGCGCGCGTCGCGGAGCTCCGCGCCGCCGCCAAAGTGCTGGGCATCGCCGATCTGATCGTCTGCGACCACCCGGACGGCGACCTGCGGTGGGCCAAGGTACCGGAGCTGCACGGCGAGATCGTGATGGCGCTGCGGCGCTTCCGTCCCGACGCCGTGATCACATTCGGAGAAGACGGACTCTACTGGCACCTCGATCACATCGGCGTGCACGAGCGCACATTGACCGCCCTGAAAACGCTCGGCACGGATACCCCGCCGCTGTATTACGTGACGATGCCCAAGGGCGCGATTCGCGCGATGGTCGACGAGGCGCGGGCGAAAGGCGGAGCGCCGGACGCGAGCTTCTGGGGGATCGAGCCCGATGCGTTCGGGGACTCCGCACAGCCCTGCACGCTGGTCGTGGACGTTCGTGCGTGGGCCGGGCGGAAGCTCGCCGCACTGCGCTGCCATCGCAGCCAGATGGGCGCGCGCAACCCGATCGCCTGGGTCGACGACGCCGATATGCGCCGCTGGCTCGGGGCCGAGCACTTCCGCCGCGCACCGATTGGCGCCGTCGGCAGGTCTGTGCTCGATGAGCTCGCTGAATCGATCGGGAGCACCGTGTCAGACTCCGCTCGCTGAGCCATGCGTCCCGATCTGCTCGATCTCCTCCGGTGCCCGTTTTGTGGTGGACGCCTCGCTCTCGTGGAATCGGGGTTCGTCAACCGCGACGGTGACGACATCCTCGACGGCATTCTCGGCTGTCATTGCTGCGCCTTTCCGATCGTCGACGGTATTCCGATCATGCACCTCGAGCCGGCGGCCGCGGCGGCGCGCGCACATCTCGACGCCGGACGCGCCGACCTCGCCCGCCGGGCGATGCTCGGTCTCGAGGAGCGCCCGGATGCGCGTCGGTTCGACGAAGCGGCGGCTTCTCCAACCGCCACCTATCGCGACATCGTCGACGCGCTCGGCCCTCATTTCGAGGGCGGGTACTTCTTGTACCGGTTCACCGATCCGACGTATCTCGTCTCGCAGGCGGTCGTGCGCGCCGTTGCCGGCACGGTCCTGGCCGGCGGAGGCCGGGCGATCGATGTGTGCGGCGGATCCGGACATCTGACGCGGACGCTGCTCGAGCTGTCGTCGCCGCCGCCGGTGCTGGCCGATTTGTATTTTGCGAAGGTGTGGCTCGGCCGCCGCTTCACCGCCCCGGGCTGCGACGGCGTTTGTTGCGACGGCAATGCGCCGCTGCCCTTCGCACGAGGCGCGTTCCGCGTCGCGGTCTGCTCGGACGCGTATCACTACATCTGGACGAAGCGGCTCTTCGCGTCCGAAATGATTCGGCTGACGGACGTGGGCGACGCGCGCCGCGCCGTCGTGATCAGCCACACCCACAATGCGAACCAGTGGAATCCGTCCGCGGGGATGCCGCTGCCGCCGGAGGCGTACCGCGATCTCTTCGAGGATCTGTCGCCTCGCCTGTTCGGCGAATCGGCGCTGCTCGGCGACATCGTCGAGGGCGGGCGGCTGGATCTGTCGCGGTGTGAGCCGCCGGACGCGCTGGATCGCGAGCTGGCGCTGACCGTCGTGGCGTCAACGGACCCCGATGTGTTCGCGGCTCACACGGTGGATGCGCCGGCCGCTGCGCGCGGCGAGTTTCGGGTCAACCCGCTCTATACCGAAACGCCGGCGGGCGACGAGGTTCGCCTCACGCTGCGCTTCCCTTCGGACGACTACGAACAGGAATATGGCGCGTCCCGCCGGTACCTGCCGGCGGAGGTGACGGTCGCGCGCGGCGCGCTCGCCGCCTTGCCGGCGCGTAGCGTGCCTCCGGCACTGGCCGAGTTGGCGCGCCAGCGCGTCATCATCGATCTGCCGAGGTACTACTACTAGCCATCGCCTGAACCACGAAGTCGCGAAGGCCACGAACAACTGTCAGTATAGGGATTGCACGTTTCGTGTCTGCGTGTCCTTCGTGGTTAACCCGCGTTCGTGGAATTTCAACTCTCGTGGCGCAGGGCTCTACCCCCTACCGTGGGGAAGGGCCGTGGCACAGGACTTTAGTCCTGCCGTGGGACGGTCGTGGCGCAGGACTTCAGTCCTGCCGTGTTTGGATTACGTGATATAACGTAACGGTTACGCACAGTACCGTAATGCAGAACCCTTTCGTCTACGGTGAGGTCGTGCCGGCGGCGGCATTCGTCAATCGAGTGAGCGAGCTCGACCGCCTCGTCGCCGATCTCGCCGCCGGACAGAAGATCTTCCTGATTTCTCCCCGGCGGTACGGCAAGTCGTCGCTGATCCGCCACGCGCTCGGCGCGATGGCCAGGCGGGGCGCCCTGACCGTCGAGGTGACCGTCAGCAGCTTCAGCTCTTACGTCGCCTTTCTCGAGGGCTACGCGCGTGCCGTGATCGCCGCCGAGACGAAATGGGACCGCGCGCGGACGTGGCTCCGCGACGCCGTCCGTTCCGCCCGCGCCGAGATTCGGTACGCGCCCGACGGCTCGCCGCTGGGCGCGTTGACCGTCTCGTTTCCCAGCGTGCGCTCCGACCGCGACGTCTCCCGGCTCGCACAGGATGTCTTCGCGCTGCCTGCGCGGCTGGCCGAGGTGCGCCGGCGCCAGGTCGTCGTCGCGCTCGACGAGTTCCAGGCCATTGGCGGCTTCAACGGCGGATCGGTGGAACATGCGATGCGCGCGGCGGTACAGCATCAGCGTGAAGTCGGGTACGTGTTCGCGGGCTCAGAGCCCAGCCTCATGGAGCGGATGCTCGGGCCCAAGCGCCCCTTTTATAAGGCTGGTCCGGTGATGCGCCTCGAGAAGATTCCCGCCGACGAGTTCGCGGCGTTCATCGACTCGCGTTTCGCCCGATCGGGCTTGCGCCCGGAAGCGGGGTTCGGCGACGCGGTGGTCGAGCTTGCGGGCAACCTGCCATATGACGTCCAGCGGCTCGCGCACGAAACGTGGGATCATGTGCGCAGCAACGGCCGCCGCCGTGCGACCCTCGACGATCTGCATCACGCCCTCCGCCGGCTCCTGACCGAACAGCAGACCATGTACGAGGCTCTATGGCAGCGGCTGACTCTCGCGCAGCGCGCCGTGCTGCGCGCCGTCGTCCTGGAAGATGGGCGGGAGCTGCTCTCGGCGGACGCGCGGACGCGCTATCGCCTGGGCGGCTCGTCCACCGTGCAGGCGGCACTCGCGGCTCTGGTGAGGGACGATGTCGTGGCGCGCGACGCCGACCGCTACGTCGTCGTCGATTCGCTGCTGCGGGAGTGGGTCGCGCGGCGGACCTTCTGACGTCATGCGACGCGGCTGCTGGCCTCTCATCGCGTGTCTCGCGGCGATCATCGTCACTGGCGGTCCCGCGGCGATTGGTGAAGCCCAGCTGATTCAACTGAACCCGGCGTACGCGTCGTTCTCCGGGCGCGCCGTGACCGACGCCGGCACGTACTGGTATACGGAGCACCACACCGTGCGGGCCGTGAACGGCCACACCGACATCCAGACGAGGTACGTCGCGGCCGACGGCCACCCGATCGCGGAGCTGTCCGCCGAGATCACCAGCGAGCGCTACCTGCCGAAGACGCGGCTCATCGATCACCGCGACGATTACGTGTATTCAATCGAGCCGATCCGCGACCGGCACGCCGTGCTCCTCACGCAGCAACTCGGACGCGGCCGCGAAGAGCGCAGGACGCTCGCGCTTCGCGACGATCTGATGACCTTCCAGGGTGTGCTGCTCTACATCATCGACCAGCGCGCCGCGCTGCAACGGGGACAATCGCTGTACGTGCAGTCGATCGTGCCGTCCCGAATGACGTCGTACGGCCTCCGCATCTACAAGCGCGCGATGCAAGGCAACCTGCTGAGCGTGCGCCTGGAAATGAGCGCGGTGGCCTTCCGCTTATTCTCGACGCCGAGCGACGTTACGATCGACGTCGCCTCCGGACGTCTCCTGGAATTCGCCGGGCCGTCGAACCTGCTCGACGAAAGGGATCGGCCCGTCAGGGTGCACATTATTTATGAGTATCAGTAATCAAGTTGGTGAGTTGGTGATTGATCAACCACGAAGTTCACGAAGACGAAGAGCCCACATGCTTGTTCTTCGTGATCTTCGTGGCCTTCGTGGTTTAAGGGGGCTGCACGATCAGCACGCGTACCGTCTTGCGCCTGGCGATCCGTGGCTTAGCGGGCTGGCGCGAGCTTGCTTCGTGCGACGCGGCGGGCGAAGGCGTTGTTGAGGCTGTGGGCATTCGAGGCGAGCACCTGTTCGTACGTCTCGCGTGCCTTCGCGGCGTCGCCTGATTTTTCGTAAGCCTGCGCCAGCAGGAACAGCACGAACGGATCCTTCTGATCGGCGCGGCCCAGCTCGGCGATCGCGCCCGGGTAGTCCTTCAGAAACAGATCGACGTAGCCGGCCAGGTACGGCAGCTGAATCCGCTGATCCTCGTTGGTGCCTTTGTCGAGCAGGCGTGTCACCGCCGCCATCTGCGCGTGCGCGGTCGCCCCGTTGCCGCGGCGCGCCGCGATTCGGGCCTGCGCATGCGCCCACCGCAGGTCCGCGAGGTCGATCTGCGCGCCCGACATGTTTTTCTGCCGGCGCGTCGTTTCGTAACCGGTCTGGTACCACTTCTGCGCATTGTCGAGATCGCCGGTCTCCAGGTAGACGCGGCCCAGCGCGTTGGCGGTTTCTGCCGCCGACGCGAAGTTGTCGGATGCCGTCTGGCGATCGAACACCTGCCGGTAAAACGACGATGCCCCGCGGACGTCGCCGCTGAAGGCGTGGGACACCGCCATGCCGGTGAGCGCCTGCTCCTTGCTCTCGTCCGGCGCGAGCTGAATCGCCTTGATGAACGACTGCCGGGCCTCCTCGTAGGCGCCCTTGAGATCGAGCGCGATGCCGAGACCGTAGTGGGCGTCATACAAGTCGGGGGCGCGCATCAGCGCTTCGCGATACAGCGCGATCGCCTCGTCCTGCTTGCCTTCGAGATTGAGCTTGCGCGCGTCCTTCGTCAGCGTTTGCGGATCGCCCGGCGCCGGCTGCGCGACGGCCGCCGCCGCGGCCGCCAGGAGACCAGCGGCGATAAGGGCGACGCCCGACGCGCGCAACACAGGATGCATGTGCGCCGATTATCGCACGCGCCGCATCAGGCCGATCGCTTGCTCGCACGCAGAATCGCCAGGCGGCGTCTGGCACAATCTTCTATTGGGGACGGACGCTGAGCTACCAATAGCCCACGGCATGTGCCTTGCGGCTCGAGTGGAGGGCTTTGTGGAGCATCCAGGACGTAGTGATCGGAGGGAGATCCTCGGCTGGATGATGTATGACTGGGCCAACTCAGCATTCTCGACAACCGTGGTCACCGTCCTCCTGGGCCCGTACCTGACCGCACTCGCTCAACGCGCAGTCGGCGAGAACGGCAGCATCCTGAGTCTCGGTCCGTTTGGAACCGTCACGGCCAAGTCGCTCTTTCCGTACGCGATTTCGCTTTCAGTCATCGGACAGGTCTTGCTGCTGCCGCTGCTCGGCGCGCTGGCCGACTACACGCGGCTCAAGAAACAACTGATGGCCCTGTGCTGCTATCTCGGGGCTGCGGCCACGTGCCTGCTCTTCTTCGTCACGGATGGCCGGTATCTCGTCGGCGGACTGCTGTTGATCATTGCGAACGTCAGTTTTGGCGCATCGATCGTGTTCTACAACTCGTACTTGAATGACATCACGACCGAAGACTGGCGCGACAGGATCTCGAGTCGCGGGTATGGGCTCGGTTATCTGGGAGGAGGTGTGCTGCTTGCGGCTAACCTCGTCATCATCTCGAGCGCCGGTGCGCTCGGAATCTCGAAGGAGCTGGCCATCCGCGTATCACTGCTGTCGGCCGGTCTTTGGTGGGGAGGGTTTGCCATCGTCACCTTCCGGCGTCTGAAGGTCCGCGCGCCGGCCAGGCAGCCGCCTCCCGGGCAGCCCTATCTCAGAATCGGCATACGCGAGCTGGCCAATACGTTCAGGGAATTGCGCCGACTTCCCCGAACGCTGCAGTACCTGGTCGCGTACATGGGGTTCAATGATGGGATCCAAACGGTGATCACGGTCGCGTCTGTGTTTCTCGCGCAGGAACTGTTCGTGTCAAAGGGATTGCCGACCGATGAATCCTTTCTCGTCAGATTGATTCTGGCAATCCAGTTCGTCGCCTTCGGTGGGACGATCCTCTTCGAGCGGATGGCCGCCCGCGTCGGTACGAAGACCGCCATTCTGATCTCGCTCTTCGTGTGGACGAGCGTCGTCATCTATGCATACGTTGGGCTGCAGACGACGGCGCAGGCGTGGGGTCTGGGTGTGGTCATCGCACTCGTCCTCGGCGGCTCGCAAGCGTTGTCGCGGTCGTTGTTCTCGCAAATGATTCCGCGCGGGCGTGAAGCCTCGTTCTTCGGCCTGTACGAAATCGCAGAGCGATCCACGTCATGGATCGGTCCCTTGATTTTTGGCGTGGTCGTCGCGATGACGAATTCCTATCGGCGCGCGATCCTATCCTTGATCATCCTGTTCGTCTTCGGCATCGTCGTCCTGCTCGTCACCGATACACGTCGAGCCGTTCACGATGCGGGAAATCGTCTCCCCGAGGAGGCGGCTGCGTTGTCATGAATCAGGTGACCACGCGCTGGCGGAGCGCACTGTCAGGCCGATCGCTTGCTCGAGCGGACGATCGCCAGGCCCAGAATCGCAACACCCCAAGCCGCCAGAGCCACCGCCTGCGGCCACAGCGTCTCCAGCCCGACGCCCTTCAGAAAAATCGATCGCACGATCACGAGAAAATACCGCAGCGGTATCAGATAGGTCAGCGGTTGGATCACGGCCGGCATGTTCTCGATCGGAAAAATGAAACCGGACAGATAGATCATCGGCGTCAGGAAGAAGAACATCGTCGTCATCATCGCCTGCTGCTGCGTGGAGGAGATCGTGGACACGAAAAGGCCGAGGCCAAGCGTGCTCATCAGGTACACAGCCGTCAGTGCGATCAGCAGCCAGAAGCTGCCGCGCAGCGGGATCTGAAACCAGAGGAGCGCGACGGCAATGACGAGCAGGACGTCGAGCATCCCGACGAGCGCGTACGGCAGCAGCTTACCGACAATCAACTCCCAGCGGCGCAGCGGTGTCACGTTCAGCTGCTCGAGCGTCCCGAGCTCCTTCTCCCGCACGATGCCCATCGACGACAGGTTCGTCGTGATCACGAGCAGCAGCAGGGCGACGACGCCAGGGATCATGAAGTCGCGGCTCTCGAGCCGGGGATTGAACCAGACGCGGACGCGCGGCTCGATTCCGGCGGCGACCGCCGGCGCGGCCCGCAGCGCGGCCGCCTTCTCTTGCCCGTACGACGCGATCAGGTTGCCCGCGTAGCCGAGCGACACTGTCGCGGAATTCGCGTCGCTGCCGTCGGCGAGGATCTGCAGCGTCTGGGGCCGTCGCGCCTGGACGCCGGCGCCGAAGCCGGACGGAATCGACAACGCCATCCAGGCGGTGCCGCGCTCGAGATACGGATCGACGTCGTGCAGGCCGTTCACGACCGACACGACCGAAAAGCTCGGCGACGCCTCGAAGCGCGCAATCAGCTCGCGGCTGGTGGTCGATCGGTCCGCGTCCGCGACGACCACGGGCACGTCGCGAATGTCGGTGGTCGCCGCATACCCGAGCATGAACAACTGAATCAGTGGCGCGACCACGACGATGCCGACCAGTCGCGGATCCGCCTTCAGCTCCAGCAGCTCCTTCCAGATCAGAAAGCGGATGCGTCGCATGTCACCGCCACTGCCGCCGCAACCGGACGGACGCGAGCGCCAGCATCAGCGCCGCGTAGCAGGCGAGCGCGGCGAGCTCGACCCAGAACGTCTGCACGCCTGCGCCTTTCAGCACGATGCCGCGCAGGGCGATGAGGAAGTAGCGCGCCGGCACCGCGTACGTCACGGCCTGCAGCGCGGCCGGCATGCTCGCAATTGGAAAGATGAAGCCCGAGAGCATCAGCGTCGGCAGGAACGACACCAGCAGCGCCAGCTGAAACGCGACCTGCTGCGATTCGGACAGGCTCGAAATCAGCAGCCCCAGGCCGAGCGCGCCGGCGAGAAACAACGACAGCGCCAGCAGCAGCGCCGCCCACGATCCGCGCATCGGCAGCTCGAACAGCGCCATCGCGACGATGATGATCGCGAAGGCGGAGATGAGCGACACGGCGAAATACGGGATGCTCTTGCCGATGACGAACGACGCGGCGTCGAGCGGCGCCATCCGCACCTGCTCCATCGTGCCGCGCTCTTTTTCGCGCGCCACCGACAGAGCTGTGGAGACCACCGCCGTGATCATCGCGATGTACGCGATGAGCCCAGGCACCAGAAACAGCGTGCTCTCCAGCTGCGGGTTGTACCAGACGCGCGGCTCGACCATCAGCAGCGGTCCCGCTGCCGCATCGCCGGCCGCTTGATATTTTGCCGACTCGCTCTGCAGGATCGTCAACGCGTAGCCCATGACGGTCGTCGCCGTGTTCGCGTTGTCGCCGTCGATCAGCACCTGCACGGGCGTGGTCCGCCCCGTGAGCAGTGCGCGCCCGAGCCCGCTGGGGATGATCACGACCGCGCGCACGTAGCCACGATTCATCAGCGCGGTCGTCGACGCATCGTCCACCATCGCGACGAGATCGAAGTAGCCGGAGTTGACGAACGCGGAGACGACCGACCGGCTCTGCGTCGTCTGATCGCGATCGTCCACGCCCAGACGCACGTGCCGGATGTCGAAGTTGAGCGCGTAGCCATAGAGCAACAGGAAGAACGCCGGCACGAACAGCAGCGTCATGAGCGTGCGCGTATCGCGCATGATCTGCCGGAGCTCCTTGCGCGCCACGGCCAGCGCCTTACGCATGCGCCTCCTGCCTGTCCACGACGTCGAGAAACACGTCTTCCAGCGACGGCTGGACCAGATTGACCGCCTGCGCTGAGACGCCCGCTGCCGCGAGCGCCTGCTGCAGGGCCGAGACGGCTTCAGGACGCGCGGACTTCAACACCGCGTGGACCGCCGTGCCAAACAGGCTCGTCTTCTCCACCTCCGGCAGGCGATCGAGCGTCCGCATCGTCTCGACCGGATTTGGCGCCTGGATCTCGAGGATGGCGCGATCCGCGAACACGCTCTTCAGCTCGCCGGTCGATCCGATCGCAGCGAGACGTCCGGCGTGAATGATCGCCACGCGATGACAGTGCTCCGCTTCGTCGAGATAGTGCGTGGTCACGAGCACCGTCACGCCCGAGGCCGACAGCTGATCGATGAGGCGCCAGAACTGGCGCCGTGAAATGGGATCGACACCGCCGGTTGGCTCGTCGAGAAACACAATCGCGGGCTCGTGGAGGATCGCGCACCCGAGCGCCAATCGCTGGCGCCATCCGCCGGCCAGATCCACCGCGCGTGTCCCCTGGCGCCCTTCGAGGCCCGCCATCTCGATCGCGAAACGGCGGCGCTCCTCGAGCCGGGCGCCGGTGAGCCCGTAGATCCCGGCGAAGAACCGAATGTTCTGATCGACCGTGAGCTGCTCGTACAGGGAGAAGCGCTGGGACATGTAGCCGATGCGGCGCTTGACACTCTCGGGGTCCCTCATGACGTCCACGCCGCCGACCGTCGCCGTGCCGCTCGTCGGCGCCAGCAATCCGCAGAGCATGCGGATCGTCGTGGACTTGCCCGCGCCGTTGCTGCCGAGGAAGCCGAAGATCTCGCCTTGCCGCACGTCGAACGTCAACCGGTCGACGGCCACGAAGGGGCCGAACCGGCGCGTGAGATCCCGGACGCTGATGGCGTTGATTGGCGCGTTCATTGGCCCAGCGCTCGAGACAGCCGCGCCTCCGCGAGTCTGAGCGCGGCGAGCGCCTGCGTACGATCGAGCGCCGCTTGCAGCAGCGCCACCTGCGCGTCGAGCACGTCGGTGCTCGTCGCCACGCCGGCGGCGAATCGATCGCCGACAACGCGGCGGGCTTCGGTCGCCGCGCGGATGCCCGCTTCGGCCGCCGCGATCGCGGCGCGGCTCGACACGACCTCGCTCGCGCGCTGCTGCAGCTCGAAGCTCAGCGCGGCGTCGAATTCCTCGAGACGCTCCTGGGCCGCGCGCCTTCCGGCTTCCGCTTCGGCGACGTCTGCGCGCGCGCGTCCCCCGTCGAAGATCGGCCAGCTCACGTTGACGCTGGCGTCCCACGACGTCGCCCACACGTCCTCACGCGGAAAGATCCGGGGATTCGGCCGCGCGTAATCGGCGCCGCCGCCGATCGCAACGGTCGGCTGCGTACCCGCTCGGGCCGCGCGCGTCCGATCGCCGGCTGCCGCGTTGCGGGTGTCGAGCGCGGCGCGCTCGGGGCGCTGGCGCCGCGCCGTCGCGGTCAGCACGTCGAGCGGCGGAATGGTCTGCGGCGCGCTGTCGAGCGTGGAGGTCGCGACGATCGCGGCGCCAGGCGCCGCGCCGATGAGGTACGCGAGCTGAGACTCGGCCACGTCCCGGTTGGAATGCGCCTGCACGCTCAGCATCCGCTGGTGCGACGCCTGCGCCTCGACCGTCAGCACGTCGTTCGGCGGAATCAACCCCACCTCGAGCTGATGCCGCACGTCGGTGAGCTGTGCGTCGACGCGCGCCACCGATTCGTCCACGACGCGCTGCGATTCGGTGGCGGTGACGAGCGCCCAGTAGGCGCGGGTGATCTCGAGCCGGAGATCGGCGCGGGTCGCTTCGACGTCCTGCGCCACAGCCGACGCTTCGCCGCGCGCCGCGCGCTCGAGCGCTTCCACGCGCCCGCCGGTGTAAATCGGCCACTGCAGATCGAGGCGTGTGCGGTAGTTGTTCGGCACGTCGGGATAAATGACTTGCAGCCCACCGGTCGGCAGCACCAGCGCAAATGGCAGGATGTGGTTCGTGCGCGTGTAGCCGGCCTGCGCCGCAAGCTGCGGCAGCGCCGCGGCGCGCCGCTGCGCTGCCACGGCCTGGGCAGCGTCGCCTTGCGCGATCGCCTGGGCGAGGCGGTGGCTCGCCGCCAGCCCGCGCGCGATCGCTTCGTCGACGCTGATCGATACGGGAGGTGCCGGCGTCTGCGCCCGCGCACCTGACGCCAGACAGAGAGCGGCCGCAGCGATGATGACCGGCTTCATGATGTCGCCTCACTCAGCCGCGCGATGAAGACGTCTTCAAGCGACGTCCGGATCGGCCTGATGCCGTCGACCGTCAGGCCGGACGCCTCCAGCCGCGATCGCAGCGACGCCGCCGCCGACGGATCGCCGGCGGCCAGGCGCACATGAGCGCGCTCGCCGAAGAACTGGACGTCGGACACACCGGGCAGCTGCGCGAACGCCGCGGCGGCGCGGCGGTGATCGGCGACGATCACCTCGAAGAGCGCGCCGGGCAGGGTCGCGCGCAGCGCATCCGGACGGTCCAGCGCCAGCAATCGGCCGCCGTGCAGGAGCGCGACACGGGTGCAGCGCTCCGCTTCGTCCAGATACGGCGTCGACATCACGATCGTGATCCCCTGCGACAGGAATTCCGAGAGCAGCTTCCAGAACTCACGCCGCGAGACGGGATCGACGCCCGTGGTCGGCTCGTCGAGGAGAATGAGCGCGGGCTCGTGGATCAGCGTGCAGGCGAGCGCGAGCTTCTGCTTCATTCCGCCCGACAGCCGCTCGGCGAGCCGCGCGCGGAAGGGGGCGAGCTGCGTCATCTCGAGCAGGCGATCGCGCCGGTCTCGGTAGTTGCGCAGGCCATGAATCTCGGCAAAGAAGGCGATGTTCTCGTCCACGCTCAGATCACCGTACAGGCTGAACCGCTGGGACAGGTACCCGACCGAATCGGTGAGCCGCCGGTGATCACGGACCGGATCGAGGCCGAGCACGCGCGTGCGGCCGGCATCGGCCGCCAACAGTCCGCAGATGATGCGAATCGTCGTCGTCTTGCCCGCGCCGTCCGGGCCGATGAGACCGAACATTTCGCCAGGCGCGACCGAGAGCGAGAGCTCGCGCACCGCGACGGTCGACCCGTATCGCTTCGTGACGCCGTCGAGCGCGATGCCGTCAGCGGGCAAGGGGCATCTCCGCTTCCACGGGCATGCCCGCTTTCAGCACGCCGCCGCGGTTGTCCACCGCGATCTTGACGCGGTACACGAGCTTCGATCGGTCTTCGGCCGTCTGCACGTTCCGCGGCGTGAATTCCGCCTTCTCCGATACGTAACTCACCGTGCCAGGAATGCCCGGGCCGCCGGCGTCGGTGAACACCATGGCCGTCTGGCCCACGCGCAGCAGCGGCACGGCGGGCTCGCCGACGTACACATTGGCCCACGCATGATCGAGGTCGGACACGACGACGATCGGCCCGCGCGGCGGAATGATCTCGCCCATGTCCGCGAGCTTCTCGGTGACAATGCCGGTCACGGGTGAGACGACGGCCGCGTCGGTGATGGCCTTCTGCAGCGTGGCGAGCTGCGCGTCGGCCGACGTCACGCGGGCACGCGCGGCGGCGATCTCGTCTTTGCGGGCGCCGGCGCGGAGCCGCGCCACGTTCTCTGCGGCCGCGCGAAGGCGGTCGCGCGCGCCTTGCACGTGCGCCAACGCCACGTCCCGCCGCGTCACCGCATCGTCCCGCTGCTTGCGCGAGCCGGAATTGGCGGCGAGCAGCGCCTCGAAACGATCGGCGTCCGCCTGAGCGGCAGTGAGCTCCGACTGCGCGGCGACGATATCGGACTGCGCGGTCGCGGCCTGCGCTTCGGCCTGACGCACATCTTCAACGCGGGTGCCGGCCAGCAGCAGCCGCAGCTGTGCCGCGGCCTGATCGCGCTCGGCTTGCGCCCGCGCGCGCGCCAGCTCCGCGTCGGCGGTGTCCAGCGTCGCGATTGGATCGCCCCGCTTCACGCGATCGCCTTCCTTGACGCGCAGATCGAGCAGGCGTCCGCCGACGGTCGTGGCAACTTGAACGTCGGTCGTTTCGATCTGGCCGGACACGCGGACGCGATCGGCGGGTGGCTTGGCCGTGCAGGCGCCGAGCGCAGCGGCAGCACCGCATGCGAGCAGCGCCGTGTGCCAACGCGAAACGGCAATCCGTGGGCAGGGCCTCATCGTGTGGACCTCTTGTGTGGATGGTCTGGCGCGAATGCGCGGCGCACGCTCTCCTGGACGTGGCGAACGAAGTCATTCGACACGGGGGCTCCCGGCGGCATCAGATGCATGGCGCCGAGCTGCTGGCGGATCGGCGCAGAGGCGTGGAAGAAGACGACGGGCGCGATGATCGTGAAATACGCAGCCAGCGGATTGACGTCGCGAAACGCGCCGCTGGCGACGCCTTCGGCGACGATCGCGGCGAAGGCGCGCGGCACGCCGGCCAGCGCGGCGAGCGTCTCGCGATCCAGATGCGCGCCGGCGTCGGCGACCTCGCGGAGCATCATCGACGGCAGGAACGCGTGCTCGCGCACGAGGGAGGCAAATGCGGCGATGGCGTCGCTCACTTTGTCGGCCGGCGCGGCGTCGCCGGCGGCGATCGTCTGCAGGCGCGCGCCGGCGAGCGTGAAGCTGCGGCGCAGCAGGGTGCGATAGAGCTGCTGTTTGCTCTTGAAGTGGTAATAGAGCATCGCCTTGTTGACGCGGGCGCGGCGGGCGATGCGGTCGACGCGGGCGCCGGCGAATCCGCGTTCGGCGAATTCGAGCGCGGCGGCCGCGAGGATCTGGTCGGGGGAGACACGGGCGGTGCGCGGCATAAAACTAACCAGTTAGTTAACCAAAACCGGCGCGGAATGTCAACGCGCCGCGGCCCTCGCCCTCGCCTACACTGGTGTCGTGTCGCCGCACGGAAACCAGCCATGAAAGTCGTCATCGCCGGTGGAACCGGATTCCTCGGCCGCCCGCTCGCCGTCGCCCTCGCCGCCCAGGGACACCTCGTCGTCGTCCTCACCCGCGGCGCGAGCGCCACGCGGCCCAACGGCGTCCGTCTCGTGCCCTGGACGCCAGACGGCGACACCGGCGCCTTCGCGCGCGAGATCGACGGCGCCGACGCCGTCGTCAACCTGGCGGGCGAATCGATCGCGGGGGCCCGCTGGTCCCCCGACCACAAACGGAAGGTCCTCGACAGCCGCGTGAAGAGCACGCGCAGCCTCACGGAAGCGATCGTCCACGCCGCCGCCCCGCCCGCCGTGCTGGTCAGCGGATCCGCCGTCGGCTACTACGGCCGGTGCGGCGACGAGATCGTGACGGAAGAGACGGCGCCAGGTTCCGATTTTCTTGCGCGCGTCTGCGTTCATTGGGAAGCCGAGGCGAACCGGGCGGCGTCGGCGCGCACGCGCGTGGTCTGCATGCGCACGGGGTTGGTGCTTGCGCTGGACGGCGGTGCGCTGCCGAAGATGCTGCCGCCGTTCAAGCTCTTCGCGGGCGGTCCGGTCGGTTCGGGCCGGCAGTACTGGCCATGGATTCACCGCGACGACTGGATCGCGCTCGTGCGCTGGGTGATCGGCCAGAGCACGGTCTCGGGCGCCGTCAATGCGACGGCGCCGAACCCGGTCACCAACGCCGCCTTCGCCGAGGCGCTCGGGACGGCCATGCACCGGCCGGCGCTGCTCCCGGCGCCGGCCTTCGCGCTGCGCTTACTGCTCGGCGAGATGGCGGACGCCTTGCTGCTCTCGGGGCAGCGTGCCATTCCTGCGAAGGCGCAGCATCAATGGTTCACGTTCCAGCACGAGAACATTGCGACCGCGCTTCAGGCGATTTTCGGCGGCTCGCCCCGTGCGTGAGTACGAATCGGCGATTGCTGGAATCTGGTCTGTTCATCCATCGACCCCCACACGGCGGGGGCAAGCAGGCTCAGGATCACGGTCAGTCGAAGAACGCAGATCACGGACGCGGGCGCGTGCTAGACTTCGCCGCTCATGACGGTTCTTCGTCCGATGCCCGCGTGTCCGCGATGCCAGCGCAACGACCAGGTCGAAGAGGAAGACCAGTCGGGCAGCTCGCAGCGCTGGTTTATTTGCAACCGATGCCATCATCGGTTCGGACGCCCCAGCACCCTCCTTAGGCCAGATAAGAAAAAGGACCACGAAAATTAGGCGAAACACCCTATCATCGCCTAGGATCCGCAGAGGGTTCTCTGGTTGCGCTCATGGCCGGGCTGTGGGATAGTGATACGCGTTTCCCGCGCAACTCGCCCGTTTTCATGCGTTCCTCTTCATCACTCGCACGAGTCCTGGTGAAGGGCGGCGGCCTCGCGCTCTTGTGTTGGCTGCTCGTCCCGTCCGTTGTCGTGGCGGCCTCAGCCGCCGGCCGCGACACCGCACGGGTGTGCAATCCATGGACGCTCCTCACGCTGCACAAGCTGGCGCGCGTCGCCCGATCGATCAGTGGACCGGTCGCGCACCCGTTCACGCGCGCGCCGCTTGACCTGTCGGACGGCGGCGTGCGTCTCGACCACAGCGTGCCTCCCATCCCCAGTGATGACGATGCGGCGATTCAGAACGACGCGCCGGCGGCATGCGTTGACGCCGACGCAAACATCGCGTTTGTCCTCGCACCGATTGGCCTTCTCGCGCGCGTCTGCGTGCACCAGCCGAAGGCCCGCGACTTCTCACCACGATCGCCCCGGGGTCCGCCTGTCGCTGTCTGATCTCAGCGTCCACGCTATTTCCGGTTTCGCAGATTGAGGTGACCCATGCGAGTCGTGCTCGCAGATTTGAAGTCCGATCGGGGATTCGTCAGTAAAGATACGGTTGTCGGCGGATACGGATCGCGGCTCGACCCATTTTCGCGGGTGACGACCGTGATGGCGTATCTCAAGAAGAAGTATCACGATGTCCCCAGCGTCCACATGGCGTACATCGCGGCGATTCTCGCGCGCGCCGGTCACGAGGTGAAGTGGACGCGCGGCGAGGCCGTCGATGGCGACGTCGCGCTGGTCCTGTCGTCGCTGGTCGATTACAAGGCCGAGATCGCCTGGGCCGACACGATGCGGGCGCGCGGCGTCAAGGTGGGCTTCATCGGCATCACGGCGTCGAAGATGCCGGAACTGTTTGCCGGCCACTACGACTTCATCCTCAACGGCGAGCCCGAAGGCGCCGTGATGCGCCTCGCGCAGGGCGAGATACCGTCCGGCATCGTCGTCAGCGAGCAGATCAACGATCTCGATTCGCTGCCGTTCCCGCGCTGGGATCTCGTCACCGAAGGGCGCGCGTTCAAGACCGGCATCAAGTGGTCGTCGCGCCCGATTGGCGGCGGCTATCCGCTGCTGGCGAGCCGCGGCTGCCCGGAGTTCTGCACCTATTGCCCGCACCGCATTCTCGCCGGCTATCGGGTGCGGTCGATCGCCAATATCGTCGACGAGATGGAGCGTCTCTGCGACCAGGTGAAGCAGCCGTACGTGATCTTCCGCGATCCGCTCTTCACCGAGCGGCGCGACCGGGTGGTCGACTTGTGCGAGGAGATCGCCCGGCGCGGCCTGACCCTGACGTTCGAGGCCGAGACGCGGCTCGATCGGCTCGACGTCGAGCTGCTCGATCTGCTGTACAAGGCCGGATTCCGCGCCATGAGCTTCGGCGTGGAATCGCTCGACCCGGCGATTCTCAAAAAGTCGGGACGGCGTCCGATCCCCGAGGCGCACCAGCGCCAGATCATCGAACATTGCCGGAAGCTCGGTATCGTGACGGCCGCATTCTATGTGCTCGGCTTCCTGCAGGACGATTGGGGCTCGATCGCGGCGACGATCGACTACGCGACCGACCTCGGGTCAACGTTTGCGCAGTTCAAGATGTTGACGCCGTATCCCGGCACGCCGATGTTCAAGCAGATCGAGCCGCTGCTCACCGAGACCGACTGGGAGAAGTTCGACGGGTTCACTCCCACGTTCAAGCATCCGAATCTGAGCCACCACGAGCTGCGGTTCCTGCTCGGCGCGGCCTACAAGCGCTTCTACATGCGGCCGTCGTATCTGGCGAACTTCCTGAAGATTCAGAACGCGGGCGTGCGCGAGTGGGTGAGCCGGATGGATCGGCGCGTCAACGATCGCCATTCGCGCGAGGAGATCGCCGACATTTCTCGCCCCGTCGCGTGCTGACCGCGACACGACGATGAACGCAGAGACCGCTGAGCCCGCAGAGATTACTGACTCTGCGATCTCGGCGAGCTCTGCGTTGATCGTGACCCGCTGCCTCGTAGTACGCTTCGGGCGATGCTGACTGCCATCTCGCGCTATGGCGCGCGAGTCCTGCCCGACACCGAAGAGATCGTTGCGCAGATCAGGGCGCGCGGCGCATTCATTCAGGGTCCCCAGATCGACGAGTTCGAGCGCGCCTTCGAGCAGCGCGCCGGCCGCGGCACGGCCATCTCCGCCGCCTACGGGCGCATCGCGTTCTACTACATCCTGAAAGCGCTCGATCTGCCCGCGGGATCGGAAATCATCTTTCCGTCGCTGACGTTCTGGGTGGTGCCGGAGCTCGCGCGCGTCGCCGGGCTCACCGTCGTCTTCGCTGACGTTGATCCGGCGACGTTCAACATGGATCCGGCCTCGGTCGAACGGCTGATCACGGACAAGACCCGCGCGATCGTGCCGACGCACCTGTACGGGCTGCCGTGCGACATGGATCGCCTCCTCGAGATCGCGTCGCGGCACAACCTCGTCGTGATCGAAGACTGCGCGCACGCGCTCGGCGCGACCTACAAAGGGCGCCCGGTCGGCACGTTCGGCACCGGGGCGCTCTTCAGCTTCCAGACGCTCAAGCCGCTCAATTGCTACGGCGGCGGGATGGCGCTCGTGCAGGACGCCGGCGTCGCGGCGAAGGTGCGGGCGATCGTCGATGCGCTGCCGTGGCCGAGCGAGAAGCGCGTCCGCGATCGCCTCTTGATGGGACGTCTGCAGCGCATCTTCATCAAGCCGTGGGTCTTTTCGATCTCGCTGTTTCCCGTGCTCTGGGTGTCCGCGCTCATCGATGCCAACCCGGACGTGTTCCTCTGGGAAACCATTCGATCGCTCCATCCCTTGCCGGACCAGTACACGGAGCGCTTCCCGAACGTGCAGGCGGCCATCGGGCTCGCGGCGCTGAAGCACCTCGACGAGTGGACGGCGCAGGTCCAGGCAAACGCGCGGCGCATCGATGGCGTGCTCGGTAGCCTGCCCGGGATTCAGGTACCACGCGTGCCGCCGGATCGCGCGCACGTCTACTATCAATATTGCGTGTACGGGCCCGACGGTCGCCAGCGGGACGACCTCGTCGTCCGCTGCGTTCGCCGCGGCATCGATGTGGAGACGCTGCACGTGGACGTGCCGCCCGACATGGAGCTGTTTCACGGAGCCACCGCAGAGGCAGACGGCGCGCGGCGGGCGGCACAGGCGATGCAGATTCCGATCTACGCGGGACTCACCCGCGAGCAGATCGATCGCGTCGCCACGACCGTGCGCGACGTGCTCGCCACGTAATGCTCGTCTATCTGCCGATTTACATCGCCGCCATTCTCGAAGGCGAGATCTATTACATCAGCGTTTGCGGGTTGGCGATCAGCGGCCAGCTGCACTGGCTGCCAGGTACTGGTAGCGGGCGCGCTCGGCGGCGCCACGGGCGATCAGCTCTGGTTCTACATCCTTCGCGGACGGGTGGATTGGCTCGATCGGTATCCGAAGATCGCGAAATACAGAAACCGCGTGAGCGCGCACGTGCACGCGCATGAAACGTTGATCATCCTGGCCAGCCGGTTTCTGCCCGGCTTGCGGACGGCGATTCCGGTCGCCTGCGCGTACGCGGACGTGCGCCCGGTGAAGTTCAGCGCGCTCAATCTGGTGAGCGCGTTCGCCTGGGCGAGCGCGCTCATGCTGTTCGTCAAGCTGGGATCGAGGACGCTGAGTGCCTTCGGTCTGCAGGCCTGGTGGGGGCCGTTCATTCCAGCCGGGCTGCTGATTGCGTTCTTTATATGGCTGAGTCGACCGGCGAGACCACGGCACGAGCCTTGAAGTTCCGGTGGGGGTGCCCAGTCCCACCTGGATCGCCGGAACAGCGGTCCTGTCCGCCGTCTTGAGCGCGAGCGCCATGGCGGCGGCGCCCGAATCGGCCGAGCTGTCCGCGCGTGAGCGGGACCAGACGATGCGGGTGGTTGCGACCGCCTACTGCCAGCAAGGGGTCACGAAATCTGGCGTGGACGCGCGGCCCGGAATTGTCGCGGCCGATCCCAGGGTGTTGCCCATCGGCACCGTCCTGCAAATCGTCGCGCCGGTCAGCCAGTACCGGTGGAATTTACACGGTGATGGATACAGGCGCTGCAGTAAAGGGGCGGACGGTCGACATCTTCATGCCGAGCTGTGCACGCGCCGTGCGCTTCGGGCGCAAGACGGTACGCGTGCGGATCGTGCAGCGCCCTTAACCACGAAGGGCACGAAGATCACGAAGATCACGAAAGAAAACCAGGTTGATCAACGTCCTTTGATCGCCGGCACGACCGTTGTCGATGCTTTGCCGAGGCTCAACAGGTTGGCGAACAACTGATACGCGCCGTCGGTGCCCTCAGGAAGCTGCCGCCAGAAATTCAGCCCGACATAGAGCCATTTGCCTTTCCCATACGTGGCCTCGACGAGCGCGCCTTTTTTGACGCCCATGTTGTACGGGAACTGGTCTTCCATCTCCAGCAGATCCTTGTAACGCGCATCCTTCTGGCCGAGGAAGTAGAGGCCGCGCTCCTGCACCCAGCCGTTCCATGCGGACGGCTGGATGCGGTTCGGCTGCGTGAAAATCTTGTTCTCGGGCTCGAGCAGCTTGACCGGCGCGGCTTCGTCGGTGATGCGATTGGCGCTCACCTGCGCGGGGTACGGTCCGTACTGCGCGTCGTTGAACTCGAACTTGTTGTACTGCACGATCATCGTGCCGCCGTTCTTCACGTACTCCAGCAGCCGCGAGTTGTTCGCGCGCAAATCGTCGCGCCGCTCGTACGCGCGTACGCCGGTCACGATGACGTCGAAGCGCGAGAGGTTGCCCCAGGCGAGGTCGTCCGCGCCAATCATCTCGACCTTCGCGCCCAGCTGCTCGATGGCGGAGGGAACCTGATCGCCGACGCCCATCACGTATCCCACCAGTAGGTTTGGCGTCGTCTTCACTTCGAGGATTTTGAGCGTGGTATCCGACGCGTCGTAGATGTGATAACGGCTGATGTGCGGATACTCGATCACTTCGTAGCCGCGATCGAACGACTGCTGCCCTGACGTCGCCACCGCGCGCAGATGGTATTCGCCAGGCGCGGCGCCCGGCTTGGGCGTCACGTCGAAGCGCACGGTCAAGGATTCGTCGGCGCGCGCGAACGTCAACGTCTGTTGCGGCGGCTTCGACGTCCAGCCGGCCGGCAACTGCAGCTTGACCGTGCTGTTGGCCGGCCCGTTGATGTCGTTGACGACGGTCACGCGGATTTCGCGGGTGGCTGACGGACGTGGATGCGCCGGCGAAGAGGCGTGGGTTGCGGACGCCGGTCGCGCCGACGCGGCCGCCGGCCGCACGGCCTCGGCCGGCACGATCGCGACGACAGGTGAGACGCGCACCGACAGCGCCGGCACGACGAGCAGATCGGCGCGTTTTTCGCCGCTGAAGATGTTGCCCTGATACCGGTGCTGCACCGGCAGGCCCTCGACGATCTCCTCGCCGCCCGGCAGCGCCAGCGTCACCTGCACGGAGAACGGCGTGGGCCGGAATGGCAGACCGAACGGCGCGTCGGCATCGAACATATAGCGCCCGCCGAAATCTTTGCGGTGCCAGTACGGCTCGGTGATCCGCGCGCTCGCCGGAATCGTCAGCGCCGGCTCGCAGTGCGCGGCCTGATCCTTCCGCACGATGGACATCGCCACCGCCGGCGCCGCGGCGCCTCCGCGCCCAACAGGGAACCCGAACGGACTCGCCGCGAACGCCGTCATCGCGCAGGACGCATCGCCGTCGAACCCGCTGATCTTCACCTGCTTCACCGCGACGTCCGCCGTACCGTGACTTGCGACGATGACATTCACCTTCACGGGCTGGCCGGGGACCACGACGCCGTCATCCGCGAGCGCTTCGATGCGGACGCCGTTGGCGAACATCGCCGCCTTCTGGAACTCGTCTTCTTTCTGGCGGAGGCGGAAGTCGATCTCGAACCTCGCCGTTTCGTCCAGGCTCATGCCGCGAAGCTGACCACGCATCGTCCGCACAGCCCGCAGCCCGCTGACCAAAGGCGCCAGCGTGGCTTCGTCGGTCTGTGTGTCGAAGGCCTGCTGCGACGCTTTCACCGCCGCGGCGATCGCCGCGAGGCCGTCGGTCAACTCCTTGGGTGGTGTGGCGCCCGCGAACTGCGCCAAGCTGCCGATGCTGCTGTCGATCCCGTCGAACAACGATTTCTCGTCGGGCTGCGCCGGCACGGTCGACTCGGCCAGACGGTAGGTCGCGGTGCCGGTAGTGCCGGGCAGCGCGAGCAGCTGTCCCATGCCCTGGCATTTGTGCATGCTCCGCGCTTCGATGCCAATCTCGGTGTATGTCTTGCCGAGCAGCGGATCGTAAATCGAGCTGTTGACGCGCGTCAGCGGACCGGGCGTCTGGGGCTCACCCGGAAAGCCGAAGCCGGCGCTCTCATAGAACTTCCTCGGTTGCCACGGGTGCAGACCTTCCTCGATCTGCTCCGGAAATTTCGTCGGGTCGCCTGCAAGCTTCACGGCGTCGTGCGTGATGACCGACGATGCCATGTGGTGCTGGCCGCCGGCGTTGCCGGTCGGCGGCAGCGCGATCACCACGTCCGGACGAATCATCCGGATCAGCCGCACGTAGTCGGCCGTGATCTCCTCGCGTCCCCACTTCTCGAACGTCTCGTCGATGCCGAACGAATACCCGAAGTCGACCGCGCGCGTGAAGTACTGCTCGGCGCCGTCGAAGCGGTGCAGCGCCGCGAGCTCGCCGGTCCGCAGCACGCCGAGCGCTTCGAAGATCTCCGGGCCGATCTCGTTCTGGCCGCCGTTGCCGCGCGTCGCGGTGGCCAGGGTTGTGCGATAGCCCTGGCCGCGGTTCAGCATCACCAGCAGCCCGTTGTTCTCGTCGTCGGGATGGGCGGTCGTGTGCATGAAGATGCCGACGTTGGACAGGTGCCGCAGCGCCAGGCCGAGCGCGACGTGCCCCTGTTCATCGTCGAGCGGCACGACGCGCATTTGGGCGGGAGCGCTGAACGACGCGGCGGCAATGAGAGCGACAACGAGAGCGAAGCGACGGAGCGATTTGAGCATGATTCATCACCACGAAGACACGAAGGGCACGAAAACTCACGAAAACCCATTATGGATCTTCGTGAGCGTCGTGCCTTCGTGGTTCAAGACGGCCGATGTTCCTGTGAGCGTGCCGTTAGAATCGAATCTTGAATCCCAGCTGGAATTTGCGCTGCTCGAAGCCGACCGGGTTCGGGTACTGCAGCGGATCCGAGGGAATGGCGGCCAGTGGAACGCCGAGGGCGTTGGTCGCGATCGTCGTCGTGACGTTCATCAACTGAGGCGTGTTGAAGACGTTCTTCAGCTCCGCGATGACCTGCGCCTTCACCGAGCCGCCCAGCGGGAACGACCGCGTGTAGCGCATGTCGACGTTCTTGCGGGCCGGCAGGTACAGCGCGTTTCGCGTCACATTCAGGGGCCGATCGCTGTTCACGCCGTCCTGGTTGAGATCGAGGTTCGACTGCTGATTCAGCGGCAGGCCGCTGTTGAATTGCAGCAGGATGCCGATCTCGTTGCCATTCAGCAGGCCGCGGACCATCGGGTTCGTCGATTCGCTGCTCGACGTGTAGAGGATGTTGCCCGTGAAGTTGTGCCGCATGTCGAGCGGATTCGGTCCCTCGTCGCGGGTGAGGTTGCTCGGATCGGACCGCCCCGTTTCCGACTGCACGGTCAGCTGGGTGAGCAGCGGTGTGTCGTCCACTCCCTTGCTCAGCGCGTACTGCACGTTGAAGGACAAGCCCTTCGCGAACCGCTTGGACATCTGCAGCGTCATCCCCTTGAACGTGGAGTCGCCGATCGACTGCACTTCGAGGATGTGGTTGAAGCGCGGATCGAGGCGCGTCGCGGCGCTCGCCGACGTGCTGTAAATCGGACGGCCGTCGGCCAGCGTGCCGGTGGGATTGGCCAGATTGACGTCGGTGACGACCGGCAGCTGCGTACCCTTCGCGTACATCACGCCGATCGATGCGGTCATTTCGCCGCCAAACGCGCGCTCGACCTGCACGTTGCTCTGCCACGTGTGCGCGACACTGAAAGCCGGGTCGATCGCCCATGGCGACTGCTGCGACAACACGCCCGTGCCCGCCGAAGCCGGGAACGCCGGCGCACCGGCGCTGGTGCCGTTGAAGGTGTACGCGGGCGCCCGGGGCGAGCCTGACAATTGCAGCGCCTGCTCATAGCCGCCGAGGATCGCCTGGTCGTACATGATGCCAGTGCTCGCGCGGACGACCGTTTTCGTGTCGGCCGACCAGGCGACGCCGACGCGCGGGCCGAAGTTGTTCTTGTCGGTGTTGAACGAGGTCGTCTGCGCCAGCGGCGCATTGGCGAGCCCCTGCGGGTACTTGTACAAGTCGTAGCGCAAACCGTAGAGCACCTTCACCGTCGGCGCAATCTGCCAATCGTCCTGCGCGAACGTGCTGAAGATGTTCGTCGACATGTTGAAGCCCAGGTCGCCGGTGATCTGCGTCATCGTCGAGTAGCCGAAGGGATTCGCCCCGCTCTTCGCCGCCAGATAGCTGGCGAGCGTCGGGAAGTTGTAGACGAACTGCGGCGCCGCCGTGCGGCCATCGTAGATGTGCTGCATGTCGAAGCCGACCTTGAAGCTGTGCGCGCTGCGCAGGTACGTGAAGTTGTCGATCACCTCGGTGATGTTCTGCTTGAAATCGAACCCCGCGTTACCCTGTCCGGTGGCAGACTCGGGAGCGCCGAATTGAATCGCGGGCGAGGCGATCGCGATCGCGGGACCGGTGCCCGAGTCGCTGTTGGCGACCGAACCCTGGTGCCGGTGCGCATACTGCAAGCGCAGTTCGTTCAGCTTGCTCGAGCCAATCGACGTGACGACCTGACCCGCCAGCGAGTCCATGGCATCAAGGAAATTCGTCGCGCGCTCGAGGGTCGCGATACCGCCGCCGCTGTTGTACGGCGCGTCGTTGTGAAAGCGCACCCAGCGGATCGTCGCCAGATTCCCCGGACTGATCTGATAGTCGGACTTCCCAATCAGGAACTTCGCCGTCTGGACGTTCGGCGCCGCCGCCGGCTGCGGCTTGACGCCCACCGCCGCCACGATCGACGGGTCGACGGTGATGAGGCTGCCCGACGACAGGTCGCGCCGCGTCTGCTCCCAGCCGGCGTAGAAGAACAGCTTGTTCTTGAGGATGGGGCCGCCCACGAGCGCCGTGCCGCTGTCGGTGCGCGTCTGCGGCTTCGCCGCGTTCGCCGAGATCGACGGACAGTTCGCCGTCGGCGTCGTGCTGCCGCACCCGAAGTAGAACGGGAATGCGCTGAACGGATTGCGGCGGAACAGGTAGCTGCCTTCACCGCGGAAGGTGTTCGTGCCCGACGGCGTCACCGCGTTGTACACCATCCCCATCGTCTGGCCGAACTCGGGCGCGAAGCCGGTGGTCACGACCTTCACTTCCTGAATCATGACCTCCGACATCGGCAGCAGGCGCAGGCCGGCGCGGTCTTTCTCGGTATTGGTGTTGCCGTCGATCTGGTAGTTGATGCGCATCGACGCGCCATTGGCGGCCAGGTGCGGCACGCCGAACTCGACGTTCTCGTACCCGGTGACGCCCGGCTGCACCAGCGCGAAGTTGTACGGATTGCGCGCGACGAGCGGCAGGTTGTGCACTTCCTGATCGCTCATCGTATGGCCGATGTCGATGCGCGCGGAATCGAGCAGAGGGCTGTCTGCGTTGACCGTGACCGTCTCGTTCAGGGCGCCGACGCCGAGCGTCACGTTGATGACGGCCGCCTGACCCACCGAGAGCGTGATCCCGGTCTGCTCGAACTTCTTGAATCCCTGGAGCTCCGCGACGACGCGATATGAACCCAGGGGCAGCAGCGGAGCGCGGTACAGACCCTTTTCGTTCGTGACGCTGGTCCGCTCGGCGCCGGTATCGGTGTTGGTAATCGTCACGGTCACGCCCGGCAGCACGGCGCCCGACGAGTCGACGACGATGCCTTCGATCGAGCCATTGGTGGCCGTGGACTGCGCGTACGCGGGCGCGGCGAGCACCACTGACATGAGTGCAGCAAACAGGGCGCGGCGCATAGAGAGACTCCTTAAAGATGGGCTAAGGGTCGAAGTATACCTCGCTGTTCTGAGGGTTTTTTACGGCTTTCCGAGCACTTCCCTATCGCGGCGGGTCGCGATCCAACCAGCCGTAGTGGCCGTTCAGCGGGCGGTCGTTCGCGCAAATCCGAAGGGCTCGTCCGCGGCTTCGCTTTCGTCGAGGAAGTGTCGCAGCAGAATCCGGCTGGCGAGATACGCGCTCGTGACGCTGCGCGCGTCGCCGCCAAACGCGAACAGATGGTGCGGGAAGTTGCGGTGCGGGCCAATATGCGGGAGGCCGTCGCCGCCCACGGCGTACGGCGCGTCCCAGCCAAACGCCGGCTGAATACCCGAAATCTCTGGATACATCGTCGACAGCTCGTACATCAGCTGTCCAGTGCGCTGGACGAGAGTCTGCTCGCGCCGCTTGGCTGCCGGCGACTCCGCATCGGCGCCGCACACGAGCAGCCGCTCATCAGTGACCCAGCGAACCAGATGCGGCGGATCGCTGGCATCGCGAAGCACGGCGGCGCGGCGCCCGAGGCGCTGGCGCACCTTGGCCGGCACGGGATCGGTGAGCGCGAGATACGCGGAGCGAAACCAGAAATGGCGGACCAGCGACGCGCTCAATGTCGTCGGCACGCCGGTGGCGATCACGACGGCATCCGCGCGAACCGTGCCGTCCGCCGTGATCACGTCCGCCGTCTTGCGGTTGAACCCGATCTTCTTCACCGGCGATTTCTCGAAGATCTGCGCGCCTCTCTGAGCCGCGGCGGCGGCGAGGCCGACGCACGCGCGATACGGATCCAGCGTGGCGCCATCTTTCGTCCGCAGGGCCGCAAACGCGACGAGCGCAGATTCGGAAAGGACGGCGCGCGCGTTCAACAGCGCCGTGTCGATGCCGGCGTCCCGCCGCGTCTTCTGCTCGCGCTTCAGCCGGACCGCCTGCTCTGGCGTGGTCGCCGCGGTGATCGTCGCCTGCGGATCGACATGGCATTTGATGTCGAGCCGGCGCAGCAACGCGGCGAAGTCGAGCGACGCGCGGCGCCACGCCTGCCACGCCTGCTTCGCCGCCCGGCGTCCGATCGCTTTTTCGAGCGCAAGAAAATCGACGCCGGGCTGGTCTGCGATCCAGCCGGGCGTTCCGCTGGTTGTGCCATGGCCAATCCGCTCGGCCTCGAGCAGCGTTACCTTGACGCCGGCCGCCGCAAAGGCGTACGCGGTCGCACACCCAGTGAGCCCGCCGCCGACGATGACGACGTCGCGATTCAGCGCGCCGCGATAGCGCGGGTACGACCGCATACGCGATTTCGGAAACTGATCGATCCACGGCGACCGCCCGTATTTCGTCATTCGACGCGATTCTCCGTTTGCTGTAGCGCGAAGGCTTCCACCTCCGCCAAGGCGCCGGCAGACGGGTCAGCCGAGCGCCGCCCGGCGTCCTTCCACCCATCCTGCCCTACCCGCCCCACCCGGCCTCTCCCGCCTGTCCCGCCCGTCAGGGCGCTTCCAATCCCGTCAGCACCTGCAACAGCTTGGTGACGATGGTCATGTCGGCGAAAGTGCCCTTCACGCTGTGCGCGTCCGATCGCGTCAGCCCGGGCACGAATGCGGCGCGCTCGGCGTCGATCGTCAGCTTGAACCCGACTTCGAGCTCCACCGGCATGGTGATGCGATACGGCCGCATCGACGGCAGCTTCGTCATCGCGCGCATCACGCCCTCGCGGATCATCGCCTGGCCCTGCGCAGGCGTGACGGTCATCGCCGAGTGATAACCGAGCGGCTCCTTCACGATGGCGCCTTCGGCGGAGGGAATCACCTTCTGGAGCTGCGTGACCGCCAGGCGATCGCCCGACACGAAGATGACGGGCACGCCGAACTGCCCCGCCAGCGCGGCGTTGTAGATTCCCTCGGAGACCTCCATGCCATTGAGCTTCACGCCGAGCAGGCGCGCGCTCGAGATCGTGTGGCTGCGAACCGCGCCTGCGGTCCACTCGCTCGCATGGTAACCGATGAAGATCGCGGCGGTGAACGAGTCGTCTATCCCCTGCATCATCTCCAGAGGACGCGGAAATCCGCGCACGATCTTCACATCGTCCGGCAGCTTGTCGATGAGAACGCTTTGCCCGTTGCCGTGAGAGTCCGCGACGATGATTTCCGCGGGGCCGGCGGCACGGGCGCCGGCGATCGCCGCGTTCACTTCGCCCGTCATCCACTCCCGCGCGCGTTGATACTCGAAGCCCTCAGGGCCGAGCTGTGCGGGCTGGACGACCCCGCTGATCCCTTCCATGTCGACGGAAATGAAGATCTTGCGGCTGCGCGTTTGCGCATGGGCAGGGATGAACGGCAGCGACACGGCGAGCAGGACGGCCACAATCAGGCGTTTCATGCGCGCACATTGTACCGACACATGGGCGTTTCGCGTGCGCAGGGGCGACCCCCACGTCCGCCGGTCTACGAAGGTCTTCGTTGACAACGGGCGGCCGCTTCGCCATACTCGGGCGCCATGGGCAGTCTGACGCACGACGTTCGCTACGCCGTCAGGACTTTGCTGAAAACGCCGGCCTTCACGATGGTCGTCGTGCTGACGCTCGCGCTCGGCATCGGTGCCAACACGGCGATCTTCTCGCTCACCGACCAGCTGTTGCTCCGCCTGCTGCCGGTGAAAGCGCCGCAGCAGCTCGTGATGTTCGAGAACCCGGGCCCGTTCCAGGGCCGGTCGAACAACCGCAATACGTTCTCGTACCCGATGTATCGCGACTTCCGCGATCGCAACACTGTCTTCGACGGCATCGTCGCGAGCTTCACGCCGAGTCTCACGCTCACCGTGGACGGTGAAGCCGAGCGCGTGAACGGAGAGCTCGTCAGCGGTAATTATTTCGACGTCCTCGGCGTGCGGCCGATCGCCGGGCGCACGCTCACGCCTGACGATGATCGCGCGGCGAACGGAAGTCAGGCGGCGATGATCAGCTACGGCTACTGGATGCGCCGCTTTGCCGGCGATCGCCGTGTCCTCAACCGTTCGATCGGGTTGAACGGGTATCCCATGACGATTGTCGGCATCGCGCCGCCCGGGTTTTTCGGCATCGCCATCGGCCAGTCGTCGGACGTGTTCGTACCCGTCACGCTCAAGTCGCAGATGACGCCGACCTGGGACGACCTCGAGAACCGGCGCAGCCGCTGGCTCGTGCTGATGGCGCGGCTGAAGCCGGGTGTCTCGACCGTGCAGGCAGAAGCGGCGATGAACGTACTGTACCGGCAGATCAACGAGCAGGAAGTCAAACTGCTCGAGGGCGCGTCGGCGAAAGCGCGCGATCGGTTCGTGGCGAAGCATCTGTTCGTGAAGGGAGGCGCAAAAGGACCGTCGGACTTGCGCCAGCAGTTCTCCACGCCGATCGTCGTGTTGATGGGCATGGTGGGCCTGGTGCTGTTGATCGCGTGCGCCAACGTGGCGAACCTGCTGCTGGCGCGCGGGGCGGCGCGGCAGAAGGAGGTGGCGATCCGCCTCGCGCTCGGGGCGAGCCGAACGGTGATCGTGCGCCCACGCCTCGTGGAAAGCCTGCTGCTGGCGCTGGCGGGCGCCGCGTCCGGTTTGCCGCTCGCGTGGGGGGCGACGGCGCTCCTCGTGCGCGCGCTTCCGTCGCAAAGCGTGGAGCAGACGCTCTCCGCCACGCCAGATGCGCGGGTCGTCGCCTTCGCGATCGTCATCTCGATGGTGACGGCCGTGTTGTTCGGTCTCGCGCCGGCGCTGCAATCGACCCGTCCCGCGCTGACGGCCACGCTCAAGGACGAAGCCAGCGGCGTCGTGGGCGGCACGGGTCACGCGCGCTTCCGGAAGGCACTGGTCATCGTGCAAGTCGGCCTCTCGATCCTGCTCCTGGCTGGGGCGGCGCTGTTCGCGCGCAGCCTCTACAACCTGAAGAACCTGAATCCCGGATTCGATCCGGAACATCTGCTCGCGTTCGCGGTCGATCCGACCCTCAGCGGCTACTCGCGCGAGCGCTCGATCCGGTTCTTTCACGATCTGCAGGAACGCATCGCCGCCATCCCGGAAGTGCGCGCCGTGTCCACGTCGGTGATACCGCTGTTGACCGACAGCGAATGGCGATCGTCGGTGACGGTCGAAGGCTACGAGGCGAAAGAAGGCGCCGACATGAATCCCGACGTCAACTCGGTCGGGCCGCAATATTTCGCCACGATGCGCCAATCGCTGGTCGCCGGGCGCGAATTCACCGACCGCGACGTCGATGGCGCGCCCAAAGTCGCGATCATCAACGAGGCGATAGCGCGGTATTTCTTCGGCGACGGCAATCCGATCGGGCGCCGGCTCGGCATGCGCAAGAGCAATGCGAACGACATGGAGATCGTCGGCGTCGTGAAGGATTCGAAGAACACGAACCTGCGTGAGGAGCCGAAGCGCATCGTCTTCCTGCCGGTCGCGCAGACCGACGAGCTGAACGAGATGACGTTCTACGCCCGCGCCCGCGGCGATGCCGCCGTCGTGACCGGCGCGGTGCGCCACGCCGTCCGGCAGCTGGACGCGAACCTTCCGATCTATGGCATGAAGACGATGACGACGCAGGTGGACGAATCGCTGTTCATCGAGCGGATGGTCGCGGGATTATCGGTGGCCTTCGGCGTGCTGGCCACGCTGCTGGCCGCGATCGGTCTCTACGGCGTCATGTCGTACTCCGTCGCGCAGCGCACGCGCGAGATCGGCATCCGCATGGCGCTCGGGGCGGAGCGCGGGCCGGTCCTCTGGCTTGTGCTGCGCGAGGTCGCGGTGCTCGTCGTGGCCGGCGTCGGCGTCGGCGTGCCCGTGGCGATCGGGCTCGGACGCCTCGTGCAGTCGCAACTGTTCGATCTATCGGCGACCGATCCCTTCGCGCTGGGAATCGCCACCGTGTTGCTCGCGATCGTCGCGCTGTTGGCCGGGTATCTACCCGCGCGGCGCGCCACGCGTGTCGATCCGATGCTCGCGCTGCGGTACGAGTAGCAACCTCCACCACGAAGATACGAAGGACACGAAGGGTCTTGTACAGGATGTTCTTCGTGATCTTTGTGTTCTGCGTGCCTTCGTGATGAAGACGTCGATTGTAGTGCTACGATCGTCGTCTTATGCGTATCGCGATCGTCGGAAGCGGCGGCGTCGGTGGGTACTTTGGCGGACGACTGGCGGCCACTGGCGTCGACGTCACCTTCATTGCGCGCGGTGCGCATCTCGACGCGCTTCGCAGCGACGGGCTTCGCATCGAAAGCCCGAAAGGCGATCTGCACCTGCCGCACGTTGCCGCGACCGATGATCCCTCCACGATCGGCCCGGTCGACATCGTCTTCTTCGCTGTCAAGCTGTACGACACCGAATCGGCAACGGAGCTGCTGCCGCCGCTGATCGGGCCAAACACCGTCGTCATCCCGTTTCAAAACGGCGTCGACAGTGTCGAGGTGCTCACGCGCGCCGTCGGCCGCCCGCATGTGGCCGGCGGTACGGCCTATGTGGCGGCGGTGATCGTGGAGCCGGGATTGATTCGCCACACGGCGATGGATCATCTGATTTTCGGCGAGCTCGACGGCACGCGGTCGCCGCGCCTCACCAGCTTGCTGGATGCCTGCCAGCCGGCCGGGTTCCAGTCCACGCTGAGCGATCACATCCTGGTCGATATCTGGTCGAAGTTCGTGCGGCTGTCGGTCTTCAGCGGGATGACGGCGGTCACGCGCTGCCCGCTCGGCCCGATCCGCGAAGACCCCGAGCTCCTGGCGATGCTGCAGGCGGCCGCGATGGAAACGATGAAGGTCGCCGCGAGCAGCGGCGTGCCGCTGCCGGCAGAAGTCCTCGGCGAGATGATGACGATGGTGAAGGGGCTGCCGCCGAACGCGAAATCGTCGATGCTCGAAGATCTCGAACGCGGCAGGCGCCTGGAGCTGCCGTGGCTGAGCGGGGCCGTCGTGCGGATCGGAGCCGCGCACGACGTCAACACCCCGATTCACCGCTTCATCAATACCGTCCTGCAGCCGCACGTCAACGGCCGTGACGACCACGATCAACGCGGAAACCGCTGAGACCGCGGGGATTTCCTTTTCAACATGATGCTCCGCGAATTCTGCGTGTTCTGCGTTTCACGTCGTGGGATCCTGACCGTCAGCCCTGCGGGCTCGAAGGCTGCGCCTTCACCGCGCTGAGCATCTTGCCAACGAACTCATTCAACGATCCGGCGCTGCGAATCCAGCGCACGACGGCGACGATGTCGTTGTTCCAGTCGATGTAGATGATGTTGTTGCCGTTGCCTTCGAAGTACACGGCCGTCTCCGGCGCGTTCGTCAGCGGCTTGCGGCCGGTGTTGAGGAACCAGTTCGCAAAGCCATAGTTCGCATTCGCCGGCCCCGGCGTGCGGGCCATCTGCATCCACTTCTCGGAGACGATCTCTTTATCGTTCCACTTGCCGTTGCGAAGGAACAGATAGCCGAAGCGCGCCATGTCGTACGCATTGATGAACATGCCGCCACCCCAGTGGCCACCGCCGGTCATCGACTGCATCTTCTGACCGTCGATCTCCACCCAGGAATTCTCGTAGCCGTACCATCGCCAGGTCGACGAGGCGCCGATCGGCTCCATGATTTCCTGCCGCAGCACCTCAGGCAGCGGCCGCCGCCAGACTTCCAGCGCCGCGAGCGCCATCACGTTCACCCGCACGTCGTTGTATTTGTAATGCGTGCCCGGTTCGTGGAGCTCGCGGTTCGGCCACTCGGACGACGTCTTCCCTTCGGGACGATCGGCCCAGTCCGGCTTGCCCCACAACGTGCCCTGCCAGTCGCTCGTCTGCCGAAGGAGATCGTCCCACTTGATCTTCTGGTTGTGTGGCGCGTCGAACAGATCAACCCCGGGCGGCATGTACGCGCGTGCGTAGTCGTGCACGTCGTGAATCAGCCCCCGCTGCCACGCGAGGCCGATCACGGTCGTGAGAAAGGTCTTCGTCACGCTGTGCGTCATGTCGACGCTGCTCGTATCGCCCCACTCGGCGACGATGTAGCCGTGGCGGGTGATGATGCCGTTGGCGGCGGCCCGCACCTTCGTCGGTCCGATGATCGTGTCGAACGGCTCGTTGCGGCCGAACGACTCCGCCAGCATCAGCGCCTGGTCTTTCGGCGTCGTGCTCTCGTTGTCGATCGCGATCTTGACGGCCTCAGCCACGGCCGCCGGATCCATGCCGACCTCATCGGGCTGCTTGTGCTGCCAGTCGAATCGGCCGGGATAGTACGGCGCCGGTTGTGCGCGCATCGGTGCCGGCGCGGCACGCCGCTGCGCGACGGCCGCCGTGCCGCCGATCGACAGAATCGCGCAGACCATCACGCTGGACAGCACACGTGTCATAACGCTCCTCTTCGATGCCCCGCCGATCGTGCTCGCCTTCAGCCGCCCGCCGGCGCAGTATAGTTCGCTCGATGCGTCGAGCGATCATCCGGTGCGCGCTCCCTCCACCGGCGTATGGCAGGATCGCCGTTTCAGTCTCGCCTTTCTCAGAACGGCGGATTGGACTCCGGCGCGATGAAGGCGTACTGCTTCTGATCTGTGACAATGCCGTCTTTGATCGCGCTGCGGTGCAAGTGCGCTTCCAGGACGTAGCCGGCCTTCTCGAGCACACGGCACGACGCGCCGTTCCAGGCGAACGGCATGGCGTAGAGGCGCGTCAGCCCGTATGTGTCGATCGCATATCGCGTGACCGCGACGAGCGCGTCCGTGGCGATCCCGCGGCCCCAGAACGATTCGCCCAGCCAGTAGCCGATTTCCGCCGAGACGCGTTCGACGTCGACGCCCTGCACGAAGCCGATCCCGCCGGCCGCGGCGCCGTCGACCGCAATGGCGAAGAGGGTCTCGGGCGACGCCGCACAAGTGCGGCGCAGAAACTCGCGGCCATCGCGGCGGGTGTACGGATGAGGAAACGCGTCGCGTAGATTGATCCAGATGTGCCGATTGTTCGCTTGCTCGACGAGCGAGTCCAGATCGGCAAGGCGCCACGATCGCACTTCGCAGGTCCTGAGTGGAATGGAGGTCACGTCCTGGCTTTCCCCACCGATCTGATCGCGTCGCGCAGGAAGATTCAGCATCAGACGACGTAGCGCTCGCCGGGAACCGCCGTCCGCGCGAAGCGTTCGAGCGCGAACGGCGCAAGATCAAAAGCGGGGTCGCGGCCGGCGATCACGTCCGCGAGGATGCGGCCGGCGGCCGGCGAATGCTGAAAGCCGTGACCGCTGAAACCGTTGATCAAAAACAGGCCCGGCGCCTCCGGAACGGCGCCGATGATCGGATTGGCGTCGGGCGTCATCTCGTACAGGCCGGCCCACGCGTGCGAGATCGACGCGTCGGCCAGCGCGGGCAGCCGCTGCACGGCGGCATCGGTGACCTCTGGCAGAAAATCCCAGCGGACCGTCGTGTCGAACGTGGACGGCTCATGCGGGTCGCCCATGCCAAACAGCAAGCCAGCGCCCTCGCGGTGAAAGTAGAACGTGGTCTCGAAATCGATGACCATGATCTTCGACGCCGGCACGTGCACCGGGGCCGCGCCGGATCCCGGCTGGTCGAACGCCGCGATGAAGATGTGACGACGGTACGGATCGACCGGCACGTCGACACCGGCGAGCCGGCCGACGGCCCGTGCGTGCGGACCCGCGGCATTCACGACGACCGGCGTGTCGATCCGTCCGCGCGTGGTCTGGACGGCGGCCACGCGGCCGCCGGCGCGCTCGATGCCGGTGACTTCCGTTTCGCGCTCGACGACGGCGCCGGCTGCCTGGGCGCCCTTCGCGAATCCCATCGTGACGCCGTTGGGATCGGCAATGCCGTCGCGCTGGCAGAAGGTGGCGCCGATGACGCCCTCGGCCTTCAGCCCCGGCGCGAGCCGCTCCGCCTGGTCGGCGCCCAGCCACTGCACGTCGATGCCGAGGCTGCGCTGGAGCGCGACGTTTCGCTGAAAGGTCTCCACGCTGGACGGCGACGACAGGAGGAACAGATACCCGTCCTGGTGAAAGTCGATCGGGTGTCCGACTTCGTCGGCGAACCGCTCGAGCACGCCGATCGATTCAATCGAGAGGCGGATGTTCGCCTCGTTCGAGAACTGATGGCGCACGCCGCCGGCATTCCGGCCGGTCGATCCGGTGCCGAGCATCTTCTCGCGCTCGAGGAGGACGACGTCGGTGACGCCGCGCTTCGCGAGGTGATAGGCCACGCTCGCGCCCATGCACCCTCCGCCGATGATAACTACGTCTGCTGATCGCTTCATCTACTCTGGAACTTTTATCACGAAGGGCACGAAGGACACGAAGGACGTAACGTTGCCACAGAGGCACGAGCCACGAGCGCCTGAGAGATTCGACGGCGTCGCTCGCGACGCGTGGGCGGAGTCGGGCGGATTCACGAGTCCCATCCAACATCTCGACTCGTAAATCTTCGTGGCGAAAGGCTATCGAGCTGCGGCGCGCTCAACCGCTTCCATGACGCGGAGGAGATTCCCGCCGAGAATCTTCGTCACGTCCGTGTCGGAATAACCCTTCTTCAGCAGCGCGTCGGTGATCTTCGGCAGTTTCGACGCATCTTCCATCCCGATCGGCATCGTCGCACCATCGAAGTCCGAGCCAAGGCCGACGTGATCGACGCCCGCGACCTTCACCGCGTGATCGATGTGCTCGATGATCCGCTCCCACGTCACCTTCGGCAGCTTGCCGCTGTTCATCGCCTCGGTGTTGATGCGGGCCGATTCGAGTGTCGAGCACGCCTCGTCGCCGCCGCATTTCTTCGACATCGCGTTCAGCTGTGTGACGACGTCGCCATTCTGCTTGTCGCTCGCAACGCGGTACTCTTCGCTGAGAAAGCTGACCTCATAGTTGATCATCACGACGCCGCCGTTCTTGGCCAGCGCGCGCAGCATGTCGTCGGTCATGTTCCGGGGGTGCGTGTCGATCGCCCGGCACGACGAATGCGACGCGATGACCGGCGCGGTCGACGTGGCGATCGCGTCGTAAAAGGTCTTGTCGGCCACATGCGAGATGTCCACCATCACGCCGAGGCGATTCAATTCGCGCACGACGTCCTTGCCGAAGGGCGTCAGCCCGTTGTGCGCCGGCTTGTCGGTGGATGAATCGGCCCAGTTGTTGTTCTTGAAGTGCGTGAGCGTGAGATAGCGGACGCCGAGTGCGGCGTAGCTGCGCAGCAGCCGCAGATCGTCGTCGATCATGTGGCCGCCTTCCATGCCCATCAGTGCCGCGATCTTGTGCTCGGCCGCCGCACGCCGGATGTCCGCGGCCGTGGTGGCGAGCATCAGGTCATTTGGATGCGCGCGGACGGTCTCGCGAACCGCGTCGATCAGGTCCATCGCTTTCTTCACGGCCGGAGGGCCGGTGAGCTCGCTGGGTACCCAGATCGAGAAGAATTCCGCGTCGAGCCCCCCTTCGCGCATGCGCGGGATGTCGAGGCTGCCGTTCTCGTGACGGACACCGAAATCGAATCCCTTTTCGGAGAGCATCCGCTGCGGGCTGTCGGCGTGCGTGTCGATGACGATCGCGCGATCGTGCACCTCTTTCGCGTGTGCCGACACGCCGGTGGGCGGGCCGGATTGGGTGAGAACGAGAGCGGGAACCGACAGAACAGCCGCAGCCGCGGCCGCGCGCAGCAGGATGTGTCTCATGCGCGCCATCTTACCGCAGGGGAATCAGCGGGGAGGGATCTCAATCATGGCGAAGCGCCGCCATCGGATCGACGCGCATCGCGCGGCGGGCCGGCACGTAGCTGGCGGCCACCGCCGTTCCCACGATCACCGCCGAGATCGCCGCGAACGTCGCGGGATCGGTCGGCGCCACGCCGAACAGCAGCGCGCCAATCAGACGGGTCGCGGCGACCGCGCCGGCGAGGCCGGCCACGAGGCCGGCAGCGGCGAGGACGAGCGCCTCGCCCAGGACCAGGCGCATGACGTCGCGCGCCGTCGCGCCCAGCGCGACGCGGAGGCCGATCTCGTGCGTCCGCTCCGCGACGGCATACGCCATCACGCCGTAGATCCCCACGGCCGCCATCGTCAGGCCAACGAACGCGAAGATTGCGACCAGCGTCGTGCGAAAACGGGGCGACGCCACGGAGTCCGCCATCAGGTCGTCCATGGTCCACACGCGCGCCAGCGGCAGGTCCTTGTCCAGCGATTCCAGCGCGGCGCGAATCGGCGGCACGACGAGGGGCGGCTTGGACGCCGTGCGCAGCACGATGAAGCGGCGCGTCCGCGGGCTCTGACGGAAGTTCAGATAGAACGCCGGCTCCGGCGCCGCGTCCAGCCCGGAGTACGTCACGTCGCCGACAACGCCCACGACCTGCATCCACGGATTGTTCGGGCGCTCCGGGCCGCCATCGCGCAGACGACGGCCCACGGCGTTGACGCCAGGGAAGTAGCGGCGCGCGAGCGTCTGGTTGATGATAACGACGGCCGGCTTGTCGAGCGTGTCGGTCTCGCTGAAGAACCGGCCTGCCACCAGCGGCACGCCGAGCGTCTTGAAGTACGCCTCGTCGACGAACAGCAGCGGTGCGACCGGCAAGCTCTGGTTCGGCGGCAGCGTGTGCCCTTCCACCATGAAGTTGTCGGTCATCGACAGAAGGTCGGGCGGTAGACTGACCGCGTAGCCGACCGATTGGACCGAGGGAATCGACTGAAGCGCCGACTGGAGCGCGTCGTAGAAGGCCGTGACCTTTTGCGGCGTGTCGTACCGGGCTGCCGGCAGACTGAGCTGCATCGTCAGCAGGTGCGCCGGCGTGAATCCCGGGTTCACGCGCTCGAGCGCAGCGAAGCTGCGGATCATCAGTCCCGCGCCGATCGATAGCACTAACGCGAGCGCGATCTCGGACACGACGAGCACGCGCTGCGTACGCCGGTGACGGGCGCTCGCGCTCCCGGTACGGCCGCCCTCCTTCAGCGTCTCGACGAGCGGGGTCCCCGACGCACGGAGCGCAGGCACGATGCCGAACGCCACGCCGCAGCCCGCCGCGATGGTCAGCGAGAAGAGGAACACCGGCACGTTCATGGCGACTTCGGCCAGCCGCGGAATGCCTTCCGGCGCGATCGCGATCAACGCGCGCGTGCCCCACGCCGCGATCGCCAGGCCGACAATGCCGCCAGCGACCGCGAGCACGACGCTCTCCGTGACGAGCTGCGAGACGATGCGGGTGCGCGCCGCGCCAAGCGCGCCGCGGACGGCGATTTCCCGCTCACGCGAGGCTGCCCGCGCCAGCAGGAGATTCGCCACGTTCGCGGTGGCGATCAAGAGGAGAAATCCGACGGCGCCGAACAGCAGATACAACACCCGCCGGACGTCGCCAACGATCTGGTCCTGAAGCGGGACGAGCGAGTACCTCCAGTCGCCGGGACCGGGATGCTGCCGCTTGATCGTCGCCGCGACCGCGTCCATATTCGCCCGCGCCTGCTGCAGGCTGACGCCGCGCTTCAGCCGACCGACGCCGTACGTGTAGAACGGCCCGCGCCGCGCCGGCGGCGCCATCGTCAGCACGCGCCAGAGATCGAGGTCGGTCCGAGGAAAACCGAACGACGGCGGCATGACGCCGACGATCGTGTGGTCACCCGCGTCGAGCTGCACACTCCGGCCGATCACATTCGGATCGCCGTGGAATCGCTTCTGCCAGAACGCGTTGCTCAGGACGATGACCTTCGGTGCGCCGGGCTTGTCGTCTCCCGCGCGAAACAGGCGGCCCGCAATCGGACGGACACCCAGCGCGGTGAAGAAGCCGTCGGTTACATTCGCAGCCACCACACGCTCTGCGGGGCCGTCACCCGTGAGGCTCAGCGCCTCTCCGTTGTCGAACACCGCGACCGAGTCGAACGTGGTGTTCTGCGTGCGCCACTCGAGGAAGTCCGTGTCCGGCAGCGGGAACTCGTCCTCGTGCGCCCCGCGGATGTGAAGCTGGACGAGCCGATCGGGCTCATGAAACGGCAACGGCCGCAGCAGCACGCCTTCGACGACGGTGAAGATGGCGGTCGTCGCGCCGATGCCGAGCGCCAACGTGAGAATGGCGACAACGGCAAAACCGGGCTGCTTCAGCAGCATCCGGATCGCGTACCGCGCGTCGTGAAAAAGGGCGTGCATGCCGCGTTGGACGGACGAGGCGGTCCTGTGGTTAGTCTATGTTTCGTCCCAACGGAATCGTGTGAGCGCGAGCGTCGCGAAGACGGCCGCGAAGCCGAGCAGTACGGCTGCCGGCACGACCGCGCCGCTGATCCCGATGCCGCGCCACGTCATCGCGTCGAGCCCGTCGACCGCCCAGCGCACCGGGACGATGAGCGTGAACTGTTGCAGCCAGGCGGGAAAGATGAACGTCGGGACCCAGGCGCCGCCGAGCATGACCATCATCAGCACCGCCAGCGTCGTCACGCCCCGCGCCGTCGCAGGCGAGTTGCCGAGGGCCGCCACGAGGAGCCCGAAGGTCGACGCCATGAGCGCGCATGCGATCGAGATGCCGACGAACCCGATCGCGCTGCCCTGGATGCGGACGCCGAACACCGTCATCGCGAACGCGAACGACACGAACAAGATCATCAGCGAGATGATGGCGCCGCTGGCCGCCTTGCCGGAGAGCATCGTCACCTTGGACACCGGCGCGCTGCGCAGGCGCTTCCAGAGCCCGCGCTGGCGCTCGAGGAGCATCTCGACGCCGAGATTCGCCATGGCAAACAGCAGGAACTGAATCGCCATGCCGGCGAATGAGTGCGCGTAGCCGTTGTACGCCGCATTCGACCCCGCCGTCATCGCCTCTTCGTGCACGACGTACGGCATCGTGATCCCGCGAGGTCCGGCGCTGGAGCGGGCGCCGCTGCCAGCCTGCCTCCGAAGGTAAAACGTCTGCGCCGCGCTCATCATCTGCACCAGCGCGCGCTTGTCCTCGTCTGGCATCGACGACGACCGGACTGCAGACAGCGTCTGCTCGAGGATCCGTTGGCCCTGCGCGCCGCCGAACACCTCCGCGCTCACCGCCTGCATGACATGCTGGGTGAGAATGCCGCGCACCATGGCAAGCTCGACGTTGCGAGAGGGATCGTACGCGAAATCGAGCCGCGGCTTCTCACCTGCGCCGAAGAATGCTGTGCCCGCCGCATCCCCGAAGTCCTTCGGGATGAATACGGCGACGCTCGTCTTGCCGTGCCGCACCGACTCGCGCGCCTCGCTGGCCGTCGGCATCGTGACCGTCAGATTCGTATCGGCCTGCGCGCCGGAAACGATCGCCTTCGAGATCGCGCTGGCGTCCTGGTCGACGATGGCAATCGCAATCCGCGCCTGCTCGGCGCTGCGACCGGATCCGCCGAAGATCGATCCGAAGAACGACGCGATGGCGATCGGCACCAGGAAGCTGACGATCACGGAGCGTCGGTCGCTGAAGAACAACTGCAGATCCTTGCGGATCATGGCGATCAGTTGCGTCGCCATCAGTCTCGCAAGCTCCTTCCCGTCAGCGTGAGGAAGACGGACTCCAGCGACGCACGCTCTCCCGCAAGGACCGGCACCTGCGCGTGCAGGCCCGCCAGCGTGTCGTTGGCGATCACGCGGCCGTTGTCCATGACGACAATGCGGTCCGCGAGGCGCTCGACTTCTTCCATGTAATGGGTCGTATACAACAGCGCCTTGCCGCGTCGCTTGAGCTCTTCGAGGTTGTCGAAGATCGCGTTGCGGCTCTGCGGGTCGACGCCCACGGTCGGCTCGTCGAGCAGCAGCACGTCCGGATCGTGCAGCAGCCCGGCGGCGAGGTTCAGCCGCCGTTTCATGCCGCCGCTGAAGGTCTTCACGAGATCGCGCTCGCGATCGGCGAGACCCACGAGCTCCAGCGCCGCAGCTATGGCGGTGTCCAGCGTCTTGCCGGCGAGGCTGTAGAGCGCGCCGAAGAATCGCAGGTTCGCGCGTGCGGACAATTCGTCGTACAGCGCGAGGTCCTGCGGCACCAGACCGATCTTCCGCTTCTTCGGATCGGTGTCGCCGCTCAGGCGCGTGCCGTCGATCAGTACCGCTCCGCGGTCGGGCGTCACGAGCCCGGCAATCATCGACACGGTCGTTGTCTTGCCGGCGCCGTTCGGGCCCAGGAGCCCGAGCAGCTGCCCCGGCTCGAGCGACAGCGACACGTCGTCCACCGCCACAAGGGTGCCGAACGTCTTGCGGAGATTGTGTATGGTGAGCATGTTCGCGTCTTGCCGCGCATCATCGCACGTGGCGGTTGACCAGCGCCGGCCTTTCGACAAACGGCCCCATACGTCGACCCGCCTGTCCTTCGTGGCTCCGTGAAGAAGCTCGCAGGAACCGGCTCAATCGGCGAGCGCGATGATCGGATCGATCTTCGTGGCACGGCGCGCCGGCAGCGCGCAGGCGACGACCGCGACGACGGCAAGCACCAGCGTGACGGTCGCCAGGACCAGGGGATCGGTGGCACTGATGCCGAACAGCTGCGTCTCCAGGCTCTTGCGCAGCGCTACGGCGCCCGCCGCGCCCAGCGCGAAGCCCGCCGCAATCAGCAGCAGCCCCTCGCGCAGCACCAGCTCGAACACGCCGCGCGCGCTGCTCCCCAGCGCGATCCGGATGCCGATCTCTTTCTTCCGCTGCGTGACGAGATACGCCAGCACGCCGTAGATGCCGATGGCGGACAGAAACAGCGCGATGAATCCGAACGTGAGCGAGAGCACGACAGGCGATCGCCGGCTGAGCAGCGACTTCTCCGTCCGTTGATCGAGCGTCTGCGTGTCGAACACGGGCAGCTCGCGATCGAGGCGGTTCAGCACGCCGCGCACCGCGCTCGTCAACGACGCCGGGTCGCCGGCCGTTTTGAGGGCGAACGTAATTCCCGACGACGTGTCCTGGTCCATCGGAAAGTAGTACGCGCCGACCGACTTGCCACCCTCCGTCAAATCGTGCAGCTTGATGTCGCGGATGACGCCGACGACCGTGTAGAACATGGTCTTGTCGGTGATGGCCGTGATATCGCCAGTAATGCTGGTCGGCTTGTACAAGCGACGCCCGATCGGATCGTCCGCGGACCAAAACCGCTTGGCGAGCGTTTCGTCGACGATGACCGAGTAGGCGCCATTCGGGCGGCCACCAATGCTCGCGGCCTTGGCGTCGATCGGACGGTCGCGGTCGTCGAAGAAACGGCCTCGCACCAGCCTGACTCCCATCGCTTCGAAATATCCGGGCGTCACGTCGACCGCGTTGGGCGAGACCACCGACTCGCCGGGCTTCATCTGATAGCCCTCGGCGAAGATCACGGAGTCGCTATGGTTGCCGCCGAAGGGAATCGTGTCCGTCGCGCCGACCGTGCTGACGCCCGGCAGCTCGCGCAAACGCCGCAGCGCTTCGTGCGTGAAGTTGATCAGGGCATTGTCGTCAGCGTATCGCGCGCGCGGCAGGCTGATAGAGGCCGTGAGCACGCCGTCGGCACTGAATCCCGGATCGACGGCAAGCACGTGACGGAAGCTGGCGAACAGGAGTCCTGCGCCGATGAGCAGCATGAACGCGAACCCGACTTGGGCGACGACGAGCGCGCGGCGCAGCGTCCGCGCACCGCGGCCGCTCGTGCCGGTCCGTCCCTCTTCGCGCAGCACGATCGTGAGGTTGGCCGGCAGGACGTTGGCCACCGGAATCAGTCCCAGTACGAAACCGATGAGCGCCGCCGCGCCAAGGGTGTAGGCGATGACGACCCCATCGAGCCGGATTTCTTCGCCGCGCGGCAACTCCTGGATGTTCAGCGAGCCGAGTAACTGCAGCGCCACATAGCCGATGAACAGGCCCGCTGCCGCGGCGACCATCGTCAGGATGACGCTTTCGGTGACGAGCTGCCGTGCGACGCGCCATTTGCCCGCGCCGAGCGCCAGCCGCATCGCGAGCTCCTTGAGCCGCGCCCGCGAGCGCACGAGCACGAGATTGGCCACGTTCACGCAGCCGATGAGCAGCAGGAACAGTGCGCCGCCCCACATCAGGTACAGCGTGGCCCTGATTTCGCGCACCAGCGTGTCCTGGAGTGGATCGACCGTCGTGTGGAAGCCGGCGTTGATGAGGAGCGGCTTCAGTTTCGGGAATAAGTCGAGGTTGCGCGCGTTGAGCGCGTCGATCTGCTGCTGCGCGCGTTCGATGGTCGCGCCGGGCTTGAGCCGCGCGATGTTCTGAAAGTTGTTGCTGTGCCGCTGCTCGTCGCTCTTCTGCTGCGGGGTGAACGCCAGTGGACGCCAGAGCATCACGGTCGGATTCAGAAAGGAGAAGCCTTTCGGCATGACGCCGATGACGGTGTACGGCTGACCGTCGATGCGGATGTCCTTGCCGATCGCGCCTGGATCGCCGCCGAACTGCGACTGCCAGAGCGCGTGACTGAGCACGACTTTCTTGTCGTTCCCGACTTCGCCGTCCTCTTCCGTGAACGTGCGCCCGAGCGCCGGTGCGACGCGCAGCAAGCGGAAGAACGACGGCGTCGCGCGCGTCACGCGGATGCGCACCGGGGTGCCGTTTTGATCGATGCTCTGGTTGGCGCCGTTGAAGAGCGCCTGCTCCTCGTAAACGTCGGTCTGCTTGAGGCGATCGTAGTAATCCGGCACGCCCGAGTTGCCGCCGGCCGCCGCCGACGCGCCCGCACCGGGATACGCATTCCCCATCAACACGATGCGCTCGGACTCGGGCACCGGCAGCGGCCGGAGCAGCACGTTGTGCACGACGGAAAAGAGCGCGGTGTTGGCGCCGATACAGAGGGCGAGGGTCAGCGCGGCCGTGACCGTGAAGGCTTTGTCCTTCCACAGCAGACGAACGCCGACGCGCAGATCGTGAAGAAAGGAATCCACGACAAAGAATACGTCGGAGCGCGCCCGTTGGTTCCTCGGAAATACTAAGCAGGACTAAAGTCCTGCGCTACGGCCGCTGTGGTAGCGCAGGTCTTTAGACCTGCCGTTTGCCCGGCTGACGATTATTCCATCCGCAGCGCCTGGGACGGTTGGACGCGCGCGGCGCGCCACGCGGGAATGAAATTGGCCAGGCTCGATGCGGTGAGCAGCACGGCTGCGGCGATGCCCCACGAAACCGGGTCCGCGATGCTCACGCCGTAGAGCATGCCGCTGATCTGCGTGCGCGCCAGCGCCGCTACGACGCAGCCGACGGTGAGGCCAACCGCCAGTCCCGCCGCGGCCACAATCAACCCCTGGCGCATGACGAGCCGCAGCACCGTGGACGCGCTCGCGCCGAGCGCCATGCGGATGCCGATCTCACGCGTGCGCCGCGAAACGGAATACGCGATGATGCCGTACAGGCCGATCGCCGCGAGCAGCATCGCCACCAGGCCGACGATGCTCACTACGAGCGCTTCGGCGCGGGCCGGGAACAGCGTCGCTCCCATCTCCGCCTCCATCGTCTGGTTCTCGAAGAAGACGAGATTCGGCTCGAGCGCGAGCAGCTCGCGGCGCATGTCGCGCAGAAGCGCGCCGGCGTCGCCGCGCGTGCGCGCGATCACGGCGTTGTAGGCGTTCGGCTGCTGGCTCCGCGCGACGTGAATGAACGGCGTCGGCGCTTCCCCCACCGTCGCCACTTTGTGATCGGCTGAGACGCCGACGATCTGGAACACCGGTCCGGCGCCGCCGCGCGTCCGGAAGGTCTTGCCGATTGCGCTTTCTCCCGGCCAGTACCGCCGCGCGAATGTCTCGTTGACCACGGCGACCTTCGGCGTTTCTGGCCGGTCGTCGTCGGTGAATCCGCGTCCCTGCACGATCGCGACGCCGACCGTCTTGAAGTAATCAGCCGACACGCGCGTCACGTCGATCGTGTCGCCCGGTTTCCCCGGTTGGTGGCGGTCCACAATCCAGATGTCGTCCCAGCGGCTCACGTTGACCGAAAACGGCACCCGGGTCGCGAGCGCGACCGATTCGACGCCCGGAATCGCGCGAACGCGCTCGAGCGCCTGGTCGTAGAACTGCAGGCTGCGCGCCGGCGAGTACCGCAGCACGCCCGTGTCGGTCGAGACGAGCGCCAGCCGATCGACGGCGAACCCGACGTTGGCGCGCTCCGCCGCGATCAGACTCCGCGTGAGCAGCGTCGCGACGACGAGGAGAACCACGGTGGTCGCCATCTGCCCCGCGACCAGCACATCGCGCAATCCCCAGCGCCAGCCGCCCATCGGCGTCACGACGAGATCGCCGCGCAAGTCCGACGTGAGCGTCGCGCGAGACGCTTTCACCGCCGGCATGAGGCCCGCGAGCAGGCCCGAGACGAACGTCGCGGCGAGCGTGAACAGGAGCACACGTCCATCGATGCGAAGCTCGAAGGCGAACGGAATCGGCGTCGGCAGGTTGAGCGATGCGACAACGCGGGTGATCCACCAGGCGAGCACGATCCCAAACGCTGCGCCGATCGCCGAGAGGACGAGGCTTTCGGTGACGAGCTGCCGCGCGATCTGTGCGCGGCTCGCGCCGATGGCGAGCCGTACGGCGATTTCCTTCTGCCGACCGGACGCGCGCGCGAGCAGCATGCTCGCGACGTTGGCGCACGCAATCAGCAGCACCAGGCCGACGATGATCATCAGCACGGCGGCAATCGGCTCCACCTCGCGATCGGCCGCCGGGTGCAGATGCACGTCGTTGGTCGCCTTCACGGCGATGCGGCGATCCTTGTTGGTGGCCGGATAGGCGACGTCGAGCTGCGACATCAGCAGCTCGAGATTCGCGCCGGCCTGCGCGACGGTGCGTCCCGGCTGGAGACGCCCGCGCATGAACAGCCAGCGGTCGCCGCGCCGCGCGAGACGCGTGGTGCCGTCGGGCGAGGGCACGACGTCGTGGAGGCCGACCGGCTCGACGGTCAGCGAGGCGGCCACGGGCACCCAGATCTCGGGCGAGAGCACGGGGGTCATGCCGCTGAATCCGCGCGGGGCGACGCCGACGATCGTGTAGATCTCGCCGCGGAGCTTGAGCGTGCGGCCGATCGCCTCGCGCGACGATCCAAAGTCGCGCACCCAGGATCGGTACGACACCATCGCCACGCGCGGCGCGTCAGGCTGGTCATCGTCGGGAACGATCGTACGGCCCAGTGCCGCAGCAACGCCGAGCGTGCCGAAGTAATTGCCGGTGACGATCTCGCCAAGCACGAGCCGCGAGCGATCGTCCAAATTGAGCGGACCGAACATCGGGCTGTAGCCGATCACGTCCTGGAACACGTCGTTCTTCGCGCGAAGGTCGAGGTAATCGGGGTAAGACGATGTGCTGAACGGCTCAGCGGCGGCGCCGCCGGATCCGCTCGTGAACACGTCCACGAGGCGGTCTGGCTGCACGACCGGAAGCGGGCGGAAGAGCACGGCGTCGGCGATGGCGAAGATCGCCGTGTTGAAGCCGATGCCGGCGGCCAACGAGGCCACCGCCACGAGCGTGAACCCGGGACTCTTTGCCAGCCAGCGCAGCGCGTGCCGCAGATCGGTGCGCAAGAGATCTGTCAAGAGCGAGGATTATAATCCGCGCATGAAGAAGCTGCTGCTCGCATTTGTCGCCGCCACGGCCGTCGTTGGAGCACAGACATCGGGGACGTTTTCGCTCGACCAAATCCTCAGCTATCCGTTCCCCGACAACCTGATCGGATCGCCGGTGGGCGCGACCGTCGCGTGGACGCTCAACGAGCGGGGCGTGCGCAACATTTACGCGGCCGACGGCCCGGAGTTCAGCGCCCGCCGCGTCACCGGCTACACCGAAGACGATGGGCAAGAGCTGACGGGCCTGTCGTTTTCCGCTGACGGCAAGACGATCGTCTATGTCCGCGGGGGCGATCATGGGTCCAACTGGCCGGCGGAGGGTAACCTCCAGCCCGACCCGTCGAGCAACCCGGTACAACCGAAGCTGCAAGTGTGGTCCGTGCCTGCAGCGGGCGGGGCGCCGATGCTGCTCGGCGACGGCGATGAGCCGGCGATTGCCCCGAGCGGCAATCGCGTCGCGTTCGTGAAGGAGCGCCGCATCTGGATCGCGCCGCTCGACGGATCGAAGGCGGCCGAGCAGGCGTTCTTTGCGCGCGGCGCGAGCGAGTCGCCTGTGTGGTCGCCGGATGGACGCACGCTCGCGTTCGTGTCGAATCGCGACGATCACAGCTTCATCGGCCTCTTCACCGACGCGAGCCGGCCGATTCGCTATCTGGCGCCGTCGACGTCGCGCGACTCGGATCCGGTGTGGTCGGCGGACGGCCGCACGATCGCCTACGTGCGGCAGCCCGGCCGGGGCGGCGTGCCGGCGTCTGCGCTCGTGCAGCAGCCATCGCCGTGGGCGATCTGGGTGGCGGACGCGGCGACGGGATCCGGGCACGAAGCCTGGAAGAGCGGCACGTCGCTGGTGGATTCGATCCCGCGGACGGCCGGCGGCGCGAACTTGCACTGGGGCGCCGGCGAGCGCCTCGTGTTCCTGTCATATCAGGACAACTGGCCGCATCTGTATTCCGTCGCTCCGTCCGGCGGCGCGCACGCGGCGCTGCTGACGCCTGGCGCGTTCATGGTCGAATACGCCTCGATGTCGCCCGACCGCAAATTCGTCGTGTACAACGCGAACACCGGGCCGGATCGCAACGACATCGATCGGCGGCACATCTTCAAGGTGCCCGTCGACGGGTCGGCGCCGCCCGTGGCGTTGACGAGCGGCCGCGGCATCGAGTGGACGCCGGTCGGAACCGCGGATGGCCGTACCGTCGCGTTCCTCGCGTCCGATGCGCAGCGCTCGCCGCTGCCCACCATCGTGCCGATGGCCGGCGGCCAGACGCGCACGCTGGCCGCCGATCGCCTGCCGGCGTCGCTGCCCTCCGCGGCCCTCGTGACGCCGGAACCGGTGACGTTCCGCGCGAGTGACGGCGTCGAGGTGCACGGTCAGCTGTTCAAGGCGGCTGGCGGCGGCGCGAAGCGTCCCGCGCTCGTATACGTGCACGGCGGTCCACCGCGGCAGATGCTGCTCGGCTGGCACTACATGAATTACTACGCGAACGATTACGCGGCGAACCAGTACCTCGCCAGTCGCGGCTTCATCGTGCTGTCGGTGAACTACCGGCTCGGCATCGGATACGGGCACGCGTTCCAATATCCGGAGCACGCGGGCGCACGCGGGGCGTCCGAGTATCTCGACGTCGTTGCCGGAGGCAAGTATCTACAGGGCCGCGCCGACGTCGACGCGCGGCGCATGGGGATCTGGGGTGGATCCTACGGCGGCTACCTCACCGCGCTGGCGCTTGGACGGAACTCCGACATGTTTGCCGCCGGCGTCGACATTCACGGCGTCCACAACTGGGATCGCCAGGGCCGGCAGGCGCCGAATGTCAGCGCCGCGTGGGCCGGCGACGGCATCACCGAAGCCGACCTGAAGGAAGCAGCGAAAGTCACGTATCAGTCCTCGCCGATCTCCGCCGTGGCGACGTGGAAATCGCCGGTCCTCCTCATTCACGCCGACGACGACCGGAACGTCGAGTTTCACCAGACGGTGGATCTCGAGCGGCGGCTGATGGAGAAAGGCGTGAAGGTGGAGGAGCTCGTGATCCCCGACGACATCCACGACTTCCTGCTGTGGCGCACGTGGAAGACCGTGACGACTGCCGGCGGCGCGTACTTCGAGCGGATGCTCATGCGAAGCGGCGAGACGTCGCAACGGTAGCGTCGGCGCCAACACGCTCGGCTGAAGCCTTCGCGCTACGGCAGCGTCTCGGTACGGCGCGGCCTGGGCCACCGTGACCGCCGGGGGCAGCGCAATGGCCTTATCGGGGCCGATGTAGCGCGAAGGCTTCAGCCGAGCGCCTACGTATGGATGGTCGGTGCCGATCGGACGCCGACTACTGCTTGTCGTACACCCGGGTGCTGACGACTTTGCCGGTCGCCGTCGTGCTCGTCGACGACATGGTCATCGTGCGGCCGTCGCGCGAGACGACACTGTGCGTCGTCAGGGCGGCCTGAGCCGCTTTCCAGACGGTCGCACGAACAGCGAAGTCCTTGGCGATCGTCATCGAGATGTGATCACCAGCCGGGCCCGTGTACGCATACTGCTTTCCGTCGTATTTCGCTGTATAACTCGTCGATTGGCGCGTGCCGTCCGCCAGCACAGTTTCGGCCTTCATCGTCACACCGTCAGTGCCGGACGCCGTGTACGTGCGCGTTTCGCTCTTCGGAGCCTGACCCGGCTCGTACTTCGATCTTGCGACGTTCAGTGCCCACGTGCCGAGGCGTGGATTCGTGTCGGCGAGCACTGACGGCGGCAGGAGAAGCGGCGCGACGGCGAGAGACCCGACGATGAGCGCTGTTCTGAAGCTGTTCATGATGCTCTCCTGTTGGACTGCCTGCGGACTATCTCACAGATCTCTGGAGTTTCAAGTCCCGGATGCACAGTTCCGCGAGACGTCGTCCCGCGCGCAAACTGACGTCTGACACGCACGTTTCCCTCGGGCGGCCCGGCGGGTCAAAAGGACCCGCCCCACATCGCGGTTTGTAGGTGGGGTCCTTTCCGCCTCCGCGCAAGGCTTCGGCGGACCACCGTAGCTTCAGCGAAGGTGGTCGGACCCGACTCACAGTTACTGCCGCAGCAGCGGACGGATCTGCTCACGGATCCCCGACAGCTGCTGCGATAGCATCTTGTGCACGACGATCTCCTGATCGGTCGGCGCGAAGTCGTTCAGCGACACCACGTCAGCCAGATGCGAGAGCTTCTCGATCAACTGACTCGGAAACCGCAGCTGGTCCTGGCCCCGGCCGGTCGACGTGATGTTGAACAGACGCGCCTCGAGCGCGACGATCTTCTTGTCGAGATCCGCCGCTTTCGCCTTCGCCGCCCGCCCTGCCTCATCGTCTGCCGCGAGCTCCCGTTGTTGCGCCAGCTGCGCACGAATGGCTTCCGCCTGGTTGACCAGATCGGTGGCCACCGCCATGTTGTCGCGAATCTCCATCAAGAGCTGCGTCTGGGCTTGAATGTCCGCCTCACTGCCGGATGAATTCGGATCTTTCCGGACGACGACCGTCTGCGGCTGCGAGACGTCCTTGCCGTCGACGACCAGCTTGACGGTGTAGGTGCCGGGCGGCATCAGCACCGACATTGGCGCGGCGGTGGGGAACTTGCGCGTGCCGTCCGGTCCGAGCGCGAACTCGGGCGCGTACTGCGGCGGCGTCCGCAGCTTGAAGTCCTTCGTCGGATCGCTGCGCAGATTCCACCAGACACGGTTGACGCCCGCCGTCGCGTCCTTGCCGACCTTCATCGTGCGAACGATCTTGCCGGCGGCGTCGCTGATCACGAGCGTCACGGCGTCTTCCTTGGCCTTGCCATCGTCGACTTTGGCCGCCGCGGCCTTCAACGAGAAGTTGATCGGCGCGCCGTCGGGCGGATTCGTTCCCTCGGTGGGATCATCCGGCATCATCATCGGGTCGGTGATCGCGCGAAAGCGATACGTCGGACGAATCGTGAACAGATGCGCCGCAGCCACCGATTCAGGCGTCAACTGGCGCAGCGCGGTGACGTCGTCGAGAATCCAGAACCCGCGGCCGTAGGTGGCGACGACGAGATCGTTGAAATGCTCCTGCACCGTCAACCAGTGCACGGGCGCGTGCGGCAGGCCGGATTGCAGCGGCAGCCAGTGCTGGCCGTCGTCCACCGAGAAATAGAGTGCGTTTTCGGTGCCGAGGTACAGCATGCCCTTCTTCACCGGATCTTCCCGGACGCAGTGCGCGTAGCTGTGCACGCTCTTGGGAATGTCGCCCGCGATCGACGTCCACGTCTTTCCGTAATCGACGGTCTTGTAGACGAACGGGTCGCGGTTGTTCACCTGATGAAGATCGACCGTGATGTACGCCGTGCCCGCGTCGAAGCGCGACGGCTCGATGTTGCTGACGGTGCCGAGCGGCGGAAGGCCGGGCACGTTGCGCGTGACGTTGGTCCACGCACCGCCGGCATTGCGCGTCACTTGCACCTGGCCATCGTTCGTGCCGGCCCAGATGAGGCCCTTCTCCATCGGCGACTCGGCGATCGCAAAGACGACGCCCGCGTACTCGACGCCGATATTGTCGGGCGTCAGGCCGCCTGAGATCTGGTGGTGCGACTGGTCGTTCAGCGTCAGATCGGGACTGATCTCCTGCCAGCTCTGGCCGCCGTTCGTCGTGCGGTGCACGTGCTGGCTGCCGGCGTAGATCGTGTTGTGATCATGCGGTGAGAGCGCGAGCGGGAACGTCCAGTTGAAGCGGTACTTCACGTCGCCCGCACTACCGCCGACGGTCACCTCCGGCCAGATCTCGACCTCGCGCATCTGGCGCGTGCGCTCGTCGAACCGTTCAACCGTGCCGCCGAGACTGCCGAAGCCGGTGCCGGTCGCCCATACGATGTTGTTGTCGACGGGATCAGGAATCGCCCAGCCGCTTTCGCCTCCGGCGACCGAGTGCCACTGCCCTCGCGGAATCGGCCCCGCCTCGGCGTCTTCGGCCTGCTTCCCGATGCGGCTGTTGCTCGGCCCGCGCGTCGACGGCCCGTCCTGCCGGTTGCCGTACACGTTGTACGGAATCTGATTGTCCGTCGCGACGTGGTACATCTGCGCGACCGGCAGCTGAATCTGACGCCAGCTTCGCCCACGCGTCACCGAAAAGCTCAGGCCGTCGTCGTGCGCCACGACCATGCGATCGCCGTTCGTCGGATCGATCCACATGTCGTGATCGTCGCCTTGTGCCGCAAGCTTGCCGATGAGATCCACCGTGGTCTTTCCGCCGTCGAGCGTCTTGCTGAATTCAGCGGAGAGGAACCACGCCTCGTTCTCGTTGTCGGGCTGAATCGCGAAGCGCGTGTAGTAGTGCGTCCGCCCGCGAAGCTTCCGGTCGTGGCTCACGAGGGTCCAGTTCTCTCCGCCATCGTCGCTGCGCCAGAGCGAGCCGCTCTGCGTCGACTGACCGTTGTCCGTCGGCATGCCGTCGCCCGTTTCGATCAGCGCGTAGACGCGATTCGGATTGCTCCGCGCGATTTGCGCGGAGACTTTCCCGATCGGCGCCTTCGGCAGGCCGTGTTCCGTGAGCCGCTTCCACGTGATGCCGCCGTCGGTCGATCGGAACAGGCCGCTGCCCTCGCCGCCGCTCTTGCGCCCCCACGTGTGGATCTCGAGTTGCCACATGCCCGCGAACAGGATCCGCGGGTTGGCTGCGTCCATGGTGATGTCGGAACAGCCGGTGTTCTCGTCGACGAAGAGCGTGCGATCCCACGTCTTGCCACCATCGGCGGTACGATAGACGCCGCGCTCCTGCTGCGGACCGTATGCGTGGCCGAGGGCACACGCGACGACGACATCGGGATTCTTCGGATCGATCAGCACGCGGCCGATGCGGCCGGTCTTGTCGAGCCCGGCGTGCGTCCATGTGCGTCCGGCGTCGGTCGACTTGTAGATGCCGTTGCCGATCGAGATATTGCTGCGAATGAACGACTCGCCGGTGCCGGCCCAGACGACGTTTGGATCCGACGCAGCGATGGCGAGCGATCCGATCGACGACACTGATTGGCCGTCAAAGATCGCCTCCCAGTGCGCGCCGTTGTCGACCGTCTTGAAGATGCCGCCTGACGCAGCACCCGCGTAATAGATATTCGGGTTTTCCGGCACGCCAACCACCGCGATGATGCGGTTGCCGACCGGACCGATGTAACGGAACTTGAGCTGCTTGTACAAGTCCGGCGTGATGGACGCGGCCGACTGTGCGCGCGGCAGGCTGCCGGCGAAAGCGACCGACAGAACGAACAGGACGACGCCGAACGCTCGTCGATACGGCATATGGGCCTCCGCTTCGGGATGCGGCGACTCTATCACGCGCTATTCCGATCTCAACGCGACGGATGGATCGACGCGCGAGGCGCGCCTGGCCGGAATCGCGTTCGCGAGAACGCTGACGACCAACAGCGTTCCAAGCGCGCCCACCCAGGCGATGGGGTCGATCGGGCTCACGCCATACAGCGCGCCCGAGACTGCCTTCGCCGCGCCGAGCGCGAGCAGCGTGCCGCCAGCGGCGCCTGCGGCCGCGACCGTCAATCCCTGCCGCATGATCAGGCCGAGCACGCGTCCCGGTTTGGCGCCAAGCGCCATGCGGATGCCGATCTCGCGCGTCCGTCGCGCCACGGAGTAGGCGATCACGCCATAGAGGCCGATCGCGGCGAGCAGCATCGCGATCACGCCGACTGTGCTCACACTCATGGCACCGAACTTTGCCGGCAGCAGCGTCGCCCCCACTTGTGTCGTCATCGTCTGATTGTCGAGGAAGAGGAGATTCGGTTCCATGCCGAGCAGCTCGCGGCGGATCGCGTCGACGAGCGCCGACGCGTCGCCATGCGTGCGCGCGATGACCGACTCGCCCTTCTCTGGCCGCTGCGAATACGCGTAGTGCACATACGGCGTGGGATTTTCGCCGACGGTGTTCACCTTGTAGTCGGCGACGATGCCAACGACCTCGAACACGTTGCCGTCGGCCGAGGTCCGGCGCACGTGCTTGCCGAGTGCGCTGTCACCAGGCCAGAATTTCCGGGCGAAGGCATGATTCACGATCACCACGCCGGGCGAATCGGTGGTGTCGGTCGGCGCAAAGTTGCGGCCCTGGAGAATCGGCACACCCAGCGTGTCGAAATATTCGGGCGATGCCGTCGTGGCGTCGACTTCGCTGCCCTTTTCATCCGCCTGATTCCGCTCCGGAAAGAACAACCGGTTCTGGCTGTAGTTGATCGACAACGGCGCGCGCTCGACCAGGCCCGCCGAGACGACGCCGGGAATCGCGCGGACACGCGCCAGCGCCCGATCGTAGAACTCCCTGCTGCGCTCCGGCGTGTAGCCGATCATGCCAAGCTCGGTTCCGACCAGCGCCACGCCGTCTGGGCGGAAGCCGATGCCGGCGTGCTGCGCGGCGACCAGGCTGCGCGTGAGCAAGCCCGCAGTGACGAGAAGCACCAGTGTGACGGCCATCTGCAGCGCGACCAGGCCGTCGCGCATCGTCCAGCGCCGCCCCGCCGCGCTCGATCCGGTTCCTTCGCCTTTCAGCTCGCCGACGAGATTCGGCCTCGTCGCCTTCAGCGCCGGCGCCAGCCCGGCCACGATGCCCGCCAGCACCGAGACGACGATGGTGAAGGCGAGCACGCGCCCGTCGATTTGCAGCGTGAACGAGAGCGGGATCGGGATGGGCAGCTCAATGGACATCGCGGCGCGGGTGAGCGTCCAGGCGAGCGCGATGCCGCCGAGCGCGCCCAGCGTCGCGAGCACGGCGCTTTCGGTGAGGAGCTGCTGCACGAGCCGCCCGCGGCTGGCGCCCATCGCCAGGCGGATGCCGATTTCTTTCTGCCGGCCGGACGCACGCGCGAGCAGCATACTCGCGACGTTCGCGCACGCGATCAGCAAGACGAGGCCGACGACGATCATCAGTCCCGCCGCAATCGGGAGCAGCATTTTGTCCGCCTGCGGATGGAGGTGCACGTCGGCCGTGCGGATCAGCGAGGCGCGGCGGTCCTTGTTCGTCTGCGGATAGCTCGCCGCAAGCTGCTGCATGATGACCTGCAGGTTCGCGCTCGCGCCGTCGAGCGTCTGTCCGTCCTGGAGCCGGCCCTTCACGAACAGCCAGCGATAGCCGCGGCGATCGAGCGGACCGGTACCCGTCGGCGACGGCACGGTGTCGATGATGCCGCCCGGATCGGTCTCGTCCACATACGACAGCGGCGTCCACATCTCGGCCGACAGAATCGGCACGACGCCGGTGAACGCGCGCGGCGCCACGCCGACAATCGTGTAGAGCTGACCGTGCATGCGCAGCGTCTGACCAATCGCCGACGCGCTCGATCCGTAGTCGCGCGCCCACAACTTGTACGAGATGACGACGACGCGCGGCGCGCCCTTCACATCGTCTTCCGGAAGAAGCGTGCGGCCGATCTGCGCCTTGATGCCCAGGAGCTGGAAATAATTCCCGCTGACAACCTCTCCCAGGGCGAGACGCGAGCGGTCGGCGAGGTTCACCGCGTTCATCGCCAGGCTGTAGGCGAGCATGTCGGAGAAGACGCGATTCTGCGCCCTGAGATCCTGATAGTCGGGGTACGAGCTCGTGACGAAGTTCCGGCCGTCGCGGCCGGTGGTGTAGACGTCGACGAGGCGATCGACGCGCTCGACCGGCAGCGGCCGGAACAGCACGGCGTCGACGAGCGTGAAGAGTGTGGTGTTGAAGCCGATGCCGATCGCCAGCGATGCGACCGCGATCGCGGTGAAGCCCGGGCTGCGCCGGAGCCAACGCACCGCGTAACGGATGTCAGCGAGCAGCGATTCAATCATCAGATCCTCGCTCACTGATACGGCGTCGGCGAGGAAACGGTTCCTCAGCAGCCGATTCGGCGCCGCGCGCCGAGCCAGAAGGCTGTTTCCTGACCCAGACGGCCATCTCGCCCTGACCGCGGTTGCCCCATGCATAGTACGGCACGGCGGCGAACGGCCGCGAGGCGACACGGTGATCACTTCGACGCCCCCGAGCAGATCGGCGCGGAATTCGGATTTCAGCGCGGCTTCGCGCGGCAGGGTGAGATCGCTGACCTTGCCGCCGTTGTCCACACCCTCGAACGCGTACACGAGCGGACCCCGCTGCAGAGCGACCTTCCCCTCATCGTCCTTCACCCCGGCGTGGGCGGCCACCCGGCGCACCGGCATAGGCAGCCTCAGCGTGACGAGGTCGCCTTTCGTCCAGGTGCGGCGGATGCTGACGTAGCCGTTCCGGATCGTGAGGGCGATTGGCTCGGGACGCTCGGCTGACCTGTCCGCCGGAGCCGTGGCGGAGGTGCAAGCCTTCGCGCTGCGGTTTTCGTCCGCCTTCGCGCCGCGGTTTTCGCGGTCGAGAACGATCGACGGCGTCTCGTTCACGTCATCGTCGAAGCGATAGAGATCGCTCGGGACCGGTTCGTTGCGCGCCCACCCGGGCACGCGCAGGTTGACCGTGAACTCGCCCGCTCGATCAGGATCAATGCGCAGTGTGACGTCGCCGGACCACGGATACTGCGTCTGCTGACGAACGACGACGTCGCGGCCGCCGACCTTCAGCGTGGCGCGGCTGCCGACATACAAATTCACGAACAGCGCATCGTCGGTCTGCGCGTAGACGAGCGCCGGGATCTGCTCCATCAGGCGGGCGAGATTCGCCGGGCAGCAGGCCACGTCGAAATACGCGGTGCGCGTTGCGCGGCCGGTGGATTCGAGCGGGCGCCGAACGACTCCGTCGTGCCGCGCGATCCAAGGCCGCCGGTGATGTAGATGCGCTTGGAGACGACGTCCTGCCAGAGTCGATCCACCGCCGCCTCATACTCGCCGCTGCCCGTGAGCGCCGCCACATCCGCGATGCCGGAGTACAGATACATCGCCCGCACGGCATGCCCGACCGCGCGCGGCTGATCGACGACCAGCGCCTGGTCCTGCTTGTACGCGCGGTCGTTGTACATCTCGAACGCCTTGTCGGTGTATGGCAGCATGTCGGGATGCGGCTTGCCGCGCTCGGCGATGAAGAAGCTCGCGGTGTCCAGATATTTTCGATTGCCGGTCGCGCGGTACATCTTCACGAGGCCGATCTCGATCTCCTCGTGTCCCGGCACTGCCTGGCGGCCCTTCGGACCGAACGTCGCCGCGACGAGATCGGCGTTCTTGACCGCGACGTCGAGGAGCGTGCGCTTGCCGGTGGCCTCAAAGTGCGCGCCCGCCGCTTCGTACAGATGACCGGCGTTGTACAACTCGTGGCTGCCGTTCTCGTACGCCCAACGCTCGGGCCCGAGCCCTGGCGCCGGGTGCACCGGATCGATCGTGCGTGCCGGCATCAGGTAGCCATCCTTCTGCTGCGATCGGGCGATCAACTCAATGAGCGCGTCGAGGCGCGTCGAGAGACCCGGATCAGGCACGAGCGCCAGCGAGTACCGACGCGGCCTCGATGATCTTGTAGACGTCGGTGTCGTTGAACCGCCGCCCTTCGTACGGTCCGGAGTTCTTCCCCGCCGCCTTCTCGAAATTCGCGACGCGGCCGGTCGCGTCGTTCTCCTTCAGGATGTGCGGAATCGTCACCGTGCGGTTGATCGCAAGCTTCGGCGCCCAGAACTGATCGTCGATCGTCACGGCCGACGAAGGCACAGCGCGAATGGGATAGTCCCGAGGGGTTTCTGGAGCCGCCAGCATGGCAAGAACTGCGAGAAGAAGGATTCGTGTCATTGCATTTTCTGCAATTGTCTTATCGGTGCAGGCTGAATTATCGAACAAATTCGACGATTACGGCTGGGCACTTTTCTCGCATAGTCGTTGTAAAATGGCGACGATGAGAGCGATGGATCAGCGCGTCAGCTTCGCCGAGTTGCAGCAGTGGCCGGACGATGGTCGCCGGTACGAGCTGTACGACGGCGAGGTGATTGTGGTCCCGTCACCGTTCCCGCGGCATCAGCGTGTCGCGATGCACATTGGCTACGTGTTATCCGACTACGAGAGCGCGACCGGCGGCTTCGTTTTCGCCGTGCCGATCGACATCGTCCTCTCGGAATACGACGTCCTTCAGCCTGATGTCGTGTACTTCCGTGAGGCCCGCCGCCACGTCATCAACATGATGGAGGCGACGAGGGCGGCACCAGATCTCGCCGTCGAAGTGCTCTCGCGCAGCACTGAAAGGCGCGACCGCGGCCGCAAGCTGCAGGTGCTCGCGCGCTACGGCGTGCCCGAATACTGGATCGTCGATCCCGTCACGAACACGTTCGAGATCTACACGAACCGCGGCGGCTCGCTCGAGCTGACCGCCATGTTCGGCGAGCACGACGATGTGGAGTCGCCGACGCTGCCGGGCCTGCGCTTTCCCGCCGCTCGCATTTTCGAAGAATAGACGCTCGGCTGAAAACGTTCCCGCCTCCAAACCACGAAGGCGCGAAGCGCACGAAGAATCACTCGGTTCTGAATGATCTTCGTGGCCTTCGTCTCTTCGTGGTTAGGATGTTTGATTGTGCGAGCTTCGACGAAGAATAGAAACCGCTATGGCACGGACGGAGGCGGCATCCGTTTCTTCGTCGCCTGTTCGAACGCGTACGCCAGCCGGATCAGCTTCGGCTCGCTGCACGCCATGCCGGTGAAGCTCACGCCGAGGGGCGCCGGCTTGGCATCGAAGCCGGCCGGGAACGACGGCGTCGGCGCATTCGGCACCATCGCGTACGGCACGATCACCGTCGGGTAGCCTGGCTTGGCGGCAACCCCTGCGCCGTTCGCGCCCGGGAACAGAATGGCGTCGAGCCGATCGGCCTTCATGACCTCGTCGATGCCGTGCGTGCCGCCGAGCCGGATGTCCTTCGCGCGATCGGCTTCGTAGCGCTGACGGTCCTTCTCGAGATCCATCTCGTCCGAGATGTCGAGATTCGACTGCCCGTACTTGATGGCGCCCGCCTTCTCGTGCGCCGTGTTCCACTCGCGCAGCGCCGTCAGCGACTTCACCGGCGCCGCCGAACCGAGCGACGCGAGCCACTTGTTGAAATCGCGCTTCATCCCGTATTTCAAATCGACAGAGCAGTCTGCGTCCTTGCCCTTGGCGTTGTCGGCCCCCGAGCACTGGCCCCACGCGAGGAAGTTGTTCTTCGGATCCTTGTCCACGATGCTCGGGATGTCTGCGGGATCGACGATGATGGCGCCCTGCTGCTTCAGCACGGCGATCGCCTCGTCCATGGCCTTCTTCTGGTCGGCGTTCAGGCCGCCGCCGTTCGCGCCGCCGCGTCCGCCGCGTGCGGCCGCCGGCGCCGCCGCCTCGCCGCCGGGGGGCGTGATGCGATCGTAGTAGTACGCGCGCGGAATGCCGATGCGCGCGCCCTTCAGGCCATCGGCTTTCAGGAAGGGCGTGTAGTCGCGATTCGGCGGCGGCGTGCACGTCCGCGTCGCCGGATCGTTCGGATCGGGCGCTGCGCTCTCGAGGACGCCGAGCATGATCGCGACGTCGCTGACGCTCTTCGCCATCGGACCGGCGGTGTCCTGATCGGCCGTGATCGGAATCACGCCGTACCGGCTGATGCGCCCGACCGTCGGCTTGATGGCGGCGAGCATGTTCTGATTCGAAGGACTGAGAATCGATCCCGACGTTTCGCTGCCGACATTCGCCGCCCAGAAGTTCGCCGCCGTGCCGACGCCCGAGCTCGATCCGCCGGTGGTGAGCGCCGGGCGGCCGTCGAACGTCGCCTCACGCGGATCCTTCCGCGGATCGTACGGGTCGTAGCCCTGCCCGCCGACCGCGTTGTAATTGCCCGGCATCGGCGTCGGCGATCCGGCCACCCAGTTGGCGAGCTCGGTCATCCCGGTCTTCGCCATGATGATCGCCCCCGCGTCGCGCAGGTTCTTCGTCAACGTCGCCTCGTACGGCGGCGTCAGTCCCTCGAACGCCAGCGCGCCCCCCGTCGTCCGCATGTCGGTCGTTTGAATGTTGTCTTTGAGCGCCACGGGAATCCCGTGGAGCGGACCGCGAATCGCGCCCTGCGCACGCTCTCGATCGCGCTCGTCGGCGACCTCGAGCGCGTGCGGATTCACGGTGATCGCCGCGTGCAGCTTGTCCTCGTACATCCCAATCCGCATCAGGTACTGCTCGACCAACTGGTGCGAGGTGACACGCTTCTGTTCCAGGGCGGCGCGCATCTCGGGAATCGTCGCTTCGACGACGGTAAAGGGGGCGTGCGCGGGGGGCGCGGCGGTTTTTTTCGCTTGCGCGATCAAAGTGAGCGTGGTGGCCGCGAGGGACAACAGGACGAGCGGAAACACGAGTCGCTTCATGGAAGCGGATTCTACTGCAGTCGCGGGCAGAGGCGTATGATCGACGCGTGCCTGCTCTCGACCCGACGTGGCTGTTCCTCTCGCTGATTCCGGGCGGGATCGGCTTCGTCCTGTTCACATACGGCAGGAAGCGGGAGCGCCTGCCGCACATCGGCGCCGGCATCGCCTACATGGCCTATCCGTACTTCACGCCGACGGTGACGTCGATGATCCTCGTCGGCGTCGGCCTTGGCGTGGGGCTGTGGCTCGCGGTGCGCGCCGGCTGGTAACGAACGGTCGACCGATGGGTCGCGCTACTTTTTCAGCGCGATCCAGGCCGCGGTCGCCGCGGCTTTCTCGTCGGCTCGCCACGGAGCACCAACCGTCTCCCCGAAACTTGCCACCACGCGTCTGATCTGCGCGTCGGTACGCTGGAGCGCGCGCGCCGCCTTCGCGGCGAGCTCGGTTTCCACGATGACCGTCACGGCGAGGCCGTGCTGCTCGAGCGCCCGCTCGACGACGGTCCGGAACAAGCGCCCTTCGTTCGCGTGGGCGCGGATGTGGGGATTCGCCACCGCGGCCGGATCGATGACGCTGCCGACGACGAGGGCGGCGCCGCGCCACATGCGGCCGGCGATGCCGTCGGCCTCGAGGAGGGCGGCGATCGACGTCTGCGCGCAGCGCTCGACGATCGCGCTGAGTCGTGCGATCTCCTGCTGATCGGCCTGCGCCGTGCCGAAGCCGTCGTGATACGGCTGTCGCGTGGCTTGCACGTGGTCATCGCACAGCGCCACTTCGCGGCGCAGTACGATCGCCGGCGCCGCCGGCGATCCCGACATGGCCACCGCGATGGCGCGCCCGGACTTGACGCGAAAACCCAGTGCGATCGCGCCGGCATCGCGGTCCGGCGCGCGACGCATCATTTGAGCAGCTCGTTGACTTCGTCGTATGGCATCGCGTGCGTGGTGAACGCGCCGTACGTGCCGCGCCGTTTGAGCTCGCGCGCAATGTCGCGCACAATCGCCAGCGACGCGCGCATCGGCCCCGACCCGACGCTGACGCGCGCGACGCCCAGCGCTTCGAGCTCGGCGATCGACGGCGTGCCCTCCACCGCCAGCACGTTCAACGGTCCACCGATGCCCGACACCAGCGCGCCAATCGTCTCCCGGTCGCGCACGCCCGGCACGAACACGCAGTCGGCTCCGGCCGCGAGAAACGCTTTGCCGCGCTCGACCGCCTCGGCGAACCGCGTCTGGGGCTCGCCGATCGCACGCAGAAAGCCGTCGGTGCGGGCGTTGACGACAACCGGGACGCCAGCCGTTCTGGTCGCCTTGACGATCGCCGCGATCTTGTCGACCTGCACGTCGAGCGATTCGAGCCCAACGGAGCCCGGCAGGTAGTCCTCGAGATTGATTCCGGCAGCGCCGGTGGCCACGACGCGCAGGACCACATCCACCACGGCGTCGGGTGTCTCGCCATAGGCGTGTTCGATGTCGGCGGTCACCGGCACCTTGACGCTTCGGACGATGCGGCCGATCGCCTCGACCATTTCATTCACCGGCACGATGCCGCCGTCGGGATAGCCGAGCGCCGCCGCCACGCCGGCACTGGTCGTGGCAATGGCCGGAAAGCCTTCGGCCTCGAACACGCGCGCCGAGATGGCGTCCCAGGCGTTCGGCAGCACGAGAATCGGTGGCCCGTGATGGAGGGCGCGAAGCGTCTGTGCCTTCATGTCATCAGTATATGACTCGTGTCGGGATTTGGGATTCGGGATTCGGGATTCGGGATTCGGGATTCGGGATTCGGGATTCGCGAAGCCGAGCTGAAACAAAAAACGGCGGGCCCGGAGGCCCGCCGTGTCGCCAACTCACCAATTCACCAACTCACCAATTCTTTAATGGAGCACCTTGTCCGCGTCCGCCTTGATGGTCGCCCACTGTTTCATCAGCTCGTTGAACCGATCAAAGGCGCTCGCGCCGACTTTCTGATCGGCCTGACCGACTTCGCGGCCGACGTTCGACAGCTGGTCGATGAACATCTGATCCTCGTACGGGCCGGTCTTGGTCACCAACCGGCTCTGGAGATCCTGCAGCTTCGGCTGATCGCCGCTCTTGCTGTCGATCGCCGCCTTCACTTTCGCCGCCAGCGCGCGCGCGTCCGTCAGCGCATCGCGCACCTTGAGCGCGAACTTCGTCTGTTCGGCGAGATCGGCCGTCGTGACGTTGTCCTTCGCGACGCGCGGATCGATCTTCACGACGATCGGCTCCGTCTTCGTCACGCCGTCGGCCGTCAGACGCGCCTTGTAGGCGCCAGGCGCCACGAGCGGTCCACCGCCGCCGGCACCGTCGGCCGTCGCGCCGTAGCGCAGGTCCCACACGAACCGGTTCATGCCCGCCTTCTTCGGCAGTGTGGAGGGCGCGCCGCCGCCGCGGCGTCCGCCGCGCCCCGCCGGTGCTCCACTGCGCGCTTCACTCGTGTAGCTGCGCACCACCTTGCCCGTTCCGTCGAGAATTTCGAGGGTCGCTTCACTCGAGGGATTCGCCAGGTAGTAGTCGATGCGCGCGCCGATCACCGGATACTCCGGCAGCTCAGGATGACCGGACGAAGCGGGATAGTGCGCGCGATAGGCAGGCGCCGGCGTGAAGAGGAAGACGTTCGATTTGTCGAACGGCTTGATCGGCTGGCGCGCCATCGACGGCGCGGGCGCCGATGCGGTGAGCGACCCCGCGTGCTCGGGCTTGCCGGGCCGAACCTGCATCGAGGCGAGCACGACGCCGCTCGCCGCTGTGGCAGAACTAGAGTCCTGCGCTACGCCCGCAGGACCGTTGGTCGACCGCGCACGGGTCGCCTTCGTGACGCTCGCCGCAATCTGACGCAGCGGCGCGACGTCGTCCATCACCCAGAACGATCGCCCCATCGTCGAGGCCAGGAGATCGCCGTGATGCACCTTGAAGTCTGTGACCGCTGTCGCCGGCAGGTTCTGCTGGAGCGTCTGCCAGTGTTTGCCGTTGTCGAACGACACGTAAGCGCCTTGCAGAGTGCCCGCGTAGAGCAGCCCTTCCTGCTCCGGATCTTCGCGCACGACGTGCATCGGCTGATCGGCCGGGATGCCATTGGTGCCCGAGGTAAGGAGCGTCCAGTGCTCGCCGTAGTCGTTGGTCATGTAGGTGTACGGCTTGAAGTCGTTGAAGTACATCCGGTAGATCGACACGTACGCCGAACCTTTGCGATGAGGCGAGTCCTCGATCGTATGAACCCGGCCGCCGGGCGGCAGGTCTTTCGGCGTGACGTTCTTCCACGTCTTGCCTCCGTCGCGCGTCACGTAGACCGGGCCGTCGTTCGAGCCGGTCCAGATGACGCCGGGCTCGAGGCGCGACGCCCGAATCGCGTACAGCGCCGCGTAGACTTCCTCGCCCGTCATGTCGCGCGTGATCGGTTCGCCGGATGTGACCTTGCTCTCGGGCCCGTTCGCCGTCACGTCCGGGCTGATCTTCGTCCAGTGAATGCCGCCGTCGATCGTTTTGTGCAGGAACTGCGAGCCGTGGTACACGATTTTCGGATTGTGCGGATCGACCTCGATCGGCGCCTGTCGCACGAAGCGGAACTTCATGTCGCCCGGGTTCTTGCCATAGCGCTGCTCCGGGTTGATCCAGTAGTGCTGTTCCTGGCCGGTCGCGGTGTTCCAGCGTCCGAACTCGCCCTTGCAGTCGCCGTAGACGATCGTGCCGTCTGGCGTCGGACGAATCTGGCCGCTCTCGCAGCCGGATGCGTCGAACCACGACTGCGACGGATCGATGAAGCCCTTGGACGTATCTGGCACGTTCATGATCACGACCGTGCCGTCGTCCTGCTGCGGCGCGTACATGCGGTATGGGAACTGCTCGTCCGCGTCCACCATGTAGAGCTCCGCCGTCGGCTGATTCAGCTGCGTCGACCAGCTCTGGCCGTTGTTCTGCGTGATATTCGCGCCGCCGTCGTTGCTCTCGATGAACGTGCGCGGGTTGTCGGGGTTGAACCAGATCGCGTGGTTGTCGCCGTGCGGCGTGTTCACGGTGCTGAACGTCTTGCCTCCGTCGGTTGAGTGGTGCAGGCCGAGCTCGGTGACCCACAGGTCGTTTTCATCTTTCGGATTGGCGTAGACCTTGTCGAAGTAGAACGGCCGCGCGCGCAGCGCCTGGCTGTTGTTCTCCATCGTCCAATGACCGCCGCCGTCGGTCGAGCGATAGAGGCCACCCTTGGAGCCCTTCGCTTCGATCTGCGCGTACACCACCTTGGGATTCGACTGGGCGACGTCCACCCATACCTTGCCGATCAGATCGTCAGGCAGGCCGTTGCCGATGCGCGACCAGTGATCGCCGCCGTCGGTCGTCTTGTAGACGCCGCCTTCGGCCGCCGGACCGCCGCTGATGATCGTCCACGGCCGCCGCTGCGTGCGCCACGCGCCGGCGTACACCTCGCTCGGGTTCGACCAGTTGATCGCCACCGAGACCGCACCGGTCTGATCGTTGATGAAGAGCACCTTCTGCCATGTCTTGCCGCCGTCTTTCGTACGGAAAATTCCGCGGTCGGGCGTCCACGCGAACGGATTGCCGACTGCCGCGACGTAGGCGACGTCGGGATTCTTCGGGTCGATCTTCAGCTGACCGATCTGGCCGACATCTCGCAGTCCAACCGACTGCCACGTCTTGCCGGCGTCGGTCGACTTGTACACGCCGCGTCCAAGAATCACGTTCGACCGGATCGCTTCGCTGCCTGTCCCGACGTACACCACATTGGGATTCGAGTCCGAGACGTCGATCGCCCCGATCGATCCGGTCTCGATCTGGCCGTCGGACACCGGTGTCCAGGTGATGCCATAATCCTCGGTCTTCCACACGCCGCCGCCCGTGGCGCCCATATAGAACACGTTCGGCTGCGTGCGGACGCCGGCCACCGCCGTCACCCGGCCGCCGCGGAATGGACCGATGGATCGCCACCGCAGGTCCTGATAGGTCTTCACGTCGACGACGGCATTCGAATCGGATTGTGCGTGGAGCCGGGCCGACATGCGCAGATCGGGCGCGTGGTGTTGCAGCGCAATGGCGCCGGCGAGCGCGAACGTCAACAGCAAGGTCTTTCGCATGGTGTTCCTCTGAATTAGGGCGAACCGTTGGGCAAGGTGCACGAAGAAAGCGCGCCGATTGTACAACTACCGCCGGCCGTTGTCGCAGAGCTGCAGACGCGGTCACATGCACAACGGGACACCGTAGAGATATCCTGAACCGGGAACAGGAATCCAAAATGAGCGCACAACGAGTAATCGCGGACCTGCGGGAGCTGGCGGCCCGGACCGCCACGCCAGACGGCGCCCAGCGGCTCGCCTGGGGTCCGGTGTGGCGCGACGCGCGCGAGTGGTTCAAGGGCAAGGTGGCGGAGCTGGGCCTGCGCGTGGAACCGGATGCGGCCGGCAACAACTGGGTGACACTGCCGGGCGCGTCGCCGAAAACGGTGATCATCGGAAGTCATCTCGATTCGGTGCCGAACGGCGGTTGGCTCGACGGCAGCCTCGGCGTCATGGCGGCGCTCGAGGCCCTGCGCACCTGCGCCACGACGAAGCCGCCGGTCACGTTGAAGCTCGTGGACTGGGCCGACGAAGAGGGCGCGCGCTTCGGACGAAGCCTGCTCGGCTCATCCGCGGCGGCCGGATCGCTGCAGATTGACGAGGTGCGTGACCTCAAAGATCGCCAGGGCACGCGGCTGGTGGATGCGCTCGCGGAGAACGGCGTCTCGCTGGGCCGGATGCTCGAGGCGCACGCCGAACTCGAGGCGATTGACGCGCGCGCGTATCTCGAGCTGCACATCGAGCAGGGGCCCGTGCTCGAGTCGATGAAGAAGCCGACCGGCGTCGTGCTCGGCACGTTCGGCGTCGAGCGGCACATGATCCGGTTCACTGGTCAGGCGGCGCATTCCGGGTCGACGCCGATTCCGATGCGGCGCGACGCGTTTCTTGCCGCCGCGCAGACGGCGATCGAGTGCCGCGCGATCGGCCTGCGCCATTCGACTCCAGGCGCGGGCGGCGGGGTCGTCTGCACGGTCGGCGTCGTGAACGTCGAGCCGAAGATCGTGACGGCGGTGCCGGGCGCGTGCGAGATCTCGCTCGATCAGCGCGCGCTCGACGCGTCGGTGCTGGCGGCGATGCATCGCGAGGCTCGCGAGGCGTCGGAGCGGTTCGCGCGTGAAAACCGCGTCGCCGTCGAATGGACGCGCCTCTGGAACATCGAGCCGCGGCCGTTCGATCCGGCGCTGATTCAATTGTGCGAAGACGCCGTGCGCGAGGAGACCGGCGACGCGCCGCGCCTGCCGTCGGGACCGCTGCACGACGCTGCGGAGATGGTTCCCCACATGCCGGTGGTCATGATGTTCGCGTGTTCGTCCAACGGCCTCTCGCACTGCAAGGAAGAGGACACGCCGGAGGCGCACCTGCAGACGACTATCCGCGCGTACCTGCGACTGGTGGACAAAACGATCGCGCACGTCGCCGGACGCTCCGCGTAAGCGGTTTACGCCTGCAGTAAGCGTCTCGATCGCTAACTGACTATAAATAAAAGACTTATCGCTGGTATTCCGCTTGCTGTTACCGGGGGCGTCCGTAACTCATCCTGGAGGAAGACAGTATGCGGTCGTCACTACTTTCCGGAACGGCTTTCGCTCTCGGCGGCGCGCTACTGATGTGGAGTTGCGGCGGCAGCAGCTCCTCGCCGGCAGCGCCCTCCAACGCAGGGACCACCACTCCAAATATCACTGTCAGCATCACGTCGGCGGTCGGCGCCGCTTCGTTCAGCCCGAATCCGGTGCCAGCGTCGAACGGCAACACCGTCGTGTTCAAGAACAACGACCCGGCGAACACGCACCATATCGTGATGGACGACGGGTCGGTCGATCTCGGAAATCTGGCGCCCGGACAGACGAGTCCGACGATGACGGTCAAGAACGGCGTCAATTTCCATTGCGCGAATCACCCCTGGATGGTCGGCGCGATCAATCAGGCGGTGCCCGATCAGCCGCCGTGCACCGGGGGTCCGGCCTACTGCTGATCACGCCTCTTGCGTCCAGGCGCGCCGCGCCGTAGCCTCTGTCGATGCGAAACCTCTGCTGGCTCCTCATCGCCATGGCTGCGGTGGCGTTCGGTGTGGGTACGGCGATCGCGTTCGCACACCAGGAATTTCTGCTGCCGCCGGTCGGCTACTGGCGGGGGGCGGTGGGATTTCTGTTGTTCGCGATTGCGCTGCGGTTGATGGACGCGCGAGAGCGATGATCGCTGGCTAGCGCCTGGCGACGGCGCGCGTTTTTGGATCGCCAACACGCTGCTGGTTGACCGTTTCGTATTCGTAGGTCATCGAGAAGGTCGAGCGGCCGGCGATCAGCACTTGCGCGACCGACTCGATCGCGATCGGCATGCGCACGCCGTTGATGCGCTGATAGTGGCGCACCACTTCCACGCGCCGCGTCCAGAACGACGGTGTCTTCGAGAGGCGCCCTTCAATCCGCACGAGATCGCCGTCACTCGCGTTGACGTAGATCGAGCCGTCCACCAGCAGCAGGTCCTTGCGCCGCGACTTCACGCCGAGGCATTCCAGGCCGTCGGCCGTCAACCCGCGATCGTCGAACGTGTAGTTGTCGAACGTGAGACTGGCGCGCTCGGGCTCGCCCGCGGCCCACATCTTTTTCTCGCTCTCGAGCCACGGCTTCAACACGTGTGAGCGAATGTACCCGGAGCCGCCTTCGCCTGCGATCTGATACCGGAATCCCTCGGTCGGGTCGACGTCCGTCCAGGCTTCCATCCACGCGGCGGCGCCAAGCTTGACGCTCTGCGCTTCCAAATGCCGCAGCGCGCGGTACTGCCGCGCGGGAGGATCGTAACGGGCGACAACGCGATCGATGATCGGAGAGGCATCCGGTGCGCGGCGCGCGGCCAACGGCAGCGCAAGCAGCACAGTCATCGCGAGGGCAGCGAGGGGACGCCGACGATTGGGGTGCGTCACGGGATGGTAGCCGAAGTCCCGAGCGCAATTGTCACGGTGGCGGAAGCGAGCCGGTGCGGACCTGCGGGGTGCCAACATGCTGGCGGTTGACCGACTCGTACTCGTAGGTCATGCTGAATGTCGATCGCCCGGCGATGAGCACGCTCGCGACGCCGTCGAGCGCGACCGGCATACGGAAACCGTTAAGGCGCTCGTACCGGCGCACGATCTCGACACGGCGAGTCCAGAACGACGGCGGTTTCGCGAGCCGCCCTTCCACCCGCACGAGATCGCCGTCGAGGGGCCGCAGAAAAATCGACCCATCCACCAGCAGGATGTCCTTGCGCTTCGGTTTGACGGTCAACGCCGCGAGGCCATCCTCGGCGCCGCGATCCTCGAATACATAATTGGCGGGCGTGAGCGCGGCGCGATCGGGCTCACCCGATGCCCAGAGCGTCCGCTCCGTCTCGAGGGTCGCGCGAAACACACGTTTGCGAATCGATTCGGAGCCGCCTTCCGCGGCGACGTGATAGCGAAAGCCGTCGGTGTCGTCGGCCTCGGTCCAGACGTCCATCCAAGCCGACGAGTCGAGCCGCTCGCTGCGGGCGTCGAGGTGCCGCAGGGCACGGTATTCCGCCGGCGGCGGATCGTCCATAGCCAGAAACCGTTGAAGGACCGGACACCCTTGCACGCAGCCATCGCCCACGGCAGCGTGCGTGTGCCCGGCGGCCAGGAGGGCCACCAGAACGAGGAGCAGGCTGCGGATGAGCCCGCGAGGCATGCGTCAGTTCACAGCAATTCCCGGGCCGCGACGACGAGGCGTCTGGCTTCTTCGGCACTCGCCGCCAATGCGGTAAGGTGGCCCATCTTTCGTCCCGGCCGAGGCGTCGCCTTCCCATACAGATGGAGCTTCACACTGGGTATCGACAGCGCTGCCGCCCAGTTCGGCGTGCCGTGGGCCCAGACGTCCCCCAAAAGATTCGCCATCGCGGCGGGCTGGAGCAGATCCGACGCGCCGAGCGGCAGACCGCAGACCGCGCGCAGCTGCTGCTCGAACTGACTGGTGCGGCAGGCATCGAACGTCAGGTGTCCGGAATTGTGCGGACGAGGCGCCAGCTCGTTGACCAGCAGCATGCCGGCGCGCGTCACGAAGAACTCGATGCACAGCAGACCGAGGAAATCGAGCGCCTCCATCACGGCGCGCGTGGCTTCGACGGCCTGCGCAGCGAGGTCGGCCGGGATCGACGCCGGCGCCATCGAGACGTCGAGAATATGATGCCGATGCGTGTTCTCGATCGGATCGAAATGCGACCACGCGTGGTTCACGCCGCGCGCGCCGATCACAGAAACCTCGCGATCGAGATCGACGAACGCCTCGAGGATCGCCTCCTGCCGCCCGAGCGCGCTCCACGCGGCGTCGGCCTCGCTCGCCTGCGCGATCGCGATCTGACCTTTCCCGTCGTAGCCGAACGCCGCGGTCTTCAGGATCGAGGGGCAGCCGACGATGTCGATCGCGGTCGCCAGCTCGCCGGCGCTCCGCACCGGCGCGAACAGCGCCACTGGCAGCCCGAGCGACGCGAGAAACGTCTTTTCGCGCAGCCGATGCTGCGCGATGAACAACGCGTGGCCGTTCGGCCGGACGATCGCGTGCTGCTCCGCGACGGCGGCGGCCGCCGCCGGCACATTCTCGAACTCGAACGTCACGACGTCGACGCCTTTCGCAAATGCGCGCACCGCGTCGAGGTCGTCGTACGGCGCGTGGATTTCGACGTCGGCGATCTGCCCGGTGGGCGTGTCCTGCTCAGGCGACAGCGTGTGGACGCGGTAGCCAAGCCGGCGGGCCGACATCGCGAACATGCGCCCCAGCTGGCCGCCGCCGAGCACACCAATCGTGGCGCCTGGAAGGATTTGAGGTGCCACGGTCAAAGTGACTGACTGCGGATCTCGGCGGCCATCTCCTCACGGTACGCCTGCAGCTTTGCGCGGAGGTCCGGGCGGGAATTTGCGAGAATGGCCACCGCAAGAAGTCCCGCGTTGGCGGCGCCGGACGCGCCGATGGCGACCGTGGCCACCGGCACACCCTTCGGCATCTGGACGATCGACAGCAGCGAGTCGAGGCCGTTGAGCGCGGCACTTTGCACCGGCACGCCGATGACCGGCACAACGGTCTGCGCGGCGACCATGCCGGGCAGATGCGCTGCGCCGCCCGCGCCGGCCACGATCACTTCGAGGCCGCGGGCCGCCGCGCTCGCGGCGTATGTGGCCATCTCGGCCGGCGTCCGATGCGCCGACACGACGCGGCACTCGTGCGGCACGCCGAAGCGCACCAGCACGTCGGCGGCGTGGCGCATCGTGTCCCAGTCGGACTTGCTGCCCATGATCACGCCGACGATCGGAGGAGTATCAGACACCCGTCTATTCAACACCAAGGACACCAAGGACACCAAGGAAAAGCCCTTTGGGTCGAGCCCGCGCAGCGTTGATAGGTGGGCGCGGAGTAGAATCAGCCCATGAAGCGCGCCGTCCTGCTCCTCGCCCTTCTGCTCGCCACGCCGGCCTTCGCGCAGGCCCCGAAGATCGAGCTCAATTACACACTGTTCACGCTGCCCAACGGGCTGCACGTGATCCTGCACGAAGATCACAGTGTGCCGGTCGTGACCGTGAACGTCTGGTATCACGTCGGCTCGGCGCGCGAGCGCCCGGGCCGCACCGGCTTCGCACACCTGTTCGAGCACTTGATGTTCATGGGCTCGGGCCACGTCAAGCCGGGCGAATTCGACGAGTGGCTCGAAGGCACCGGCGGGACCAACAACGGTTCGACCGAGAACGATCGCACCAACTACTACATCAACGTGCCGTCCAACGCACTCGAGCTCGCGCTCTTCCTTGAATCGGATCGTATGGGCTATCTGCTCGACACGATGACGCCACAGACCGTGGACGCGCAGCGCGACGTCGTGAAGAACGAGCGGCGCCAGAGCTACGAAAACCGGCCGTACGGCATGGCCGATCTCACGCTCACCGAAATGCTCTACCCGGAGGGCCATCCGTATCATTGGCCGGTGATCGGGTACATGCCCGACCTCACGGCGGCGAGCTACGACGACGTCGTGGCGTTTTTCAAGAAGTATTACGCGCCGGGCAACGCCAGCCTGGTGGTCGCGGGCGACATCGATTCGGCGCAGGCGCGGACGCTGGTCGAAAAGTGGTTCGGCGACGTGAAGCCGGGCGCATTGGTCGAACCGATGACGATTCCCGGCGCCGCGCTCACCACCACGCAGAAGAAGGTCATCGAGGACAAGGTGCAGATTCCGCGGCTGTACCTGGCGTGGCTCACGCCCCGGCAATTCGCTCCGGGCGACGCCGCGCTCGACGTCGTCTCCGACGTGCTCGCCGGTGGGAAGAACTCGCGGCTCTACAAGCGGCTCGTCTACGACATGCAGATCGCGCAGAGCGTGTCGGCGAGCCAGAACTCGCAGGCGCTGTCGTCGTTCTTCCTGATTGAAGCGACACCGCGGCCGGGCCACACGGTCGACGAAATTCAACGCGTCATCGACGAAGAGATCGCCAAACTGCAGAGCGAGCCCCCCTCCGGACACGAGCTCGATCGCTCGTTGAACCAGATCGAGGCGTCGTTCTACAACCGGATGGAGCGGGTCGGCGGCTTCGGCGGGAAGGCCGATCAGCTCAACGCGTATTACACGAACACCGGCGATCCTGACTGGTTCAACGAAGATCTGTCGCGGTATCGCGCGCTGTCGGCGTCGGACATCCGGCGCGGCGGCGCAGTTTCTGCCGCACGATCGGCGGGTCGAGTTGACGGTGGTGCCGGCGAAGGCGAAGCCATGAAGGGACGAACTCTCCACCACGGAGGACACGGAGGACACGGAGGAAAAATCCTTCTCATGAAGAATCGACTCTTGATCGCAGGAGCCGCCGCGTGCGCGCTGGCCGTGACCACACTTGCCGCTCAGGCCCCCGATCGCAGTGCGCCGCCGAAAGTCGGCCCGCCGCCGGCGCTGCACCTGCCCGCGATTCAAAAGCGCCAGCTCTCCAATGGACTGCCGGTCTGGATCGTCGAGCTGCACAAGGTGCCGGTCGTGCAGGTGAACCTGGTGGTGCTGAGCGGGAGCGCGGACGATTCGGCCGGCAAGTTCGGCGTCGCCAACCTCGCCGTCGCCTTACTGGAGGATGGCGCCGCTTCGCGATCCGCGCTGCAGATTGCGGACGCGATCGACTTTCTGGGCGCCGATTTGAGCGCGGCCGCCGCGATTGACAGCTCCGGCGTGCGCCTGCACGTGCCTGTCGCGCGCCTGGGCGATGCGCTGCCGATCATGGCCGACGTTTCGCTGCGGCCCACGTTCCCGAAGGACGAGCTCGATCGCCTGCGGCAACAGCGGCTGACGAGCCTGCTGCAGGCGCGCGATGATCCGCCGACGATCGATTCGCTCGCCTTCTCGCGCGTGCTATACGGCCCCACGCACAGATACGGCACCGCGACCTCCGGCACCGCGGCAACGATTGCCGCGATGACGCCTGAGGATCTGCGCGCCTTCTACGCGTCGGCCTTCCGTCCCGCCAACGCCGCGCTCCTCATCGTCGGCGACACGACGCCGGAGAAGGTGGTGCCATTGCTCGAGTCGAGCTTCGGCGCGTGGAAGGCCGGGGGTGAGCAGCTGACGAAGGCCAGGCTGCCGGCGGCGCCGGCGCGCACGACGCGGGAGATCTATCTCGTGGACAAACCGGGCGCCGCGCAGTCGCAGATCCGGATCGGATCGATCGGCGTCGCCCGCTCGACGCCCGACTATTTTCCGCTGCAGGTGATGAACACCCTGCTTGGCGGATCATTTTCGTCGCGGCTGAACCTCAATCTGCGCGAGAAGCACGGCTACACGTACGGCGCAAGCTCGGGCTTCGACATGCGCGCGTCCGCCGGTCCGTTCACCGCATTTGCGGCGGTGCAGACGGACAAGACATCCGAGGCGCTGAAGGAATTTTTCAACGAGCTGAATGGGATCGTGCAGCCGGTGCCAGCGGACGAACTGGCGCGCGCGAAAAATTACGCGGCGCTGCGCTACCCTTCGGCATTCGAAACGACGGGCGATATCTCGCGCCGGCTCGAGGACGCGATCGTCTATCATCTGCCGGACAATTTTTTCGCCACCTACGTGCAGAACATCCAGGCCGTCACCGCCGCCGACGTACAGCGCGTGGCGAAGCAATACATCCAACCGGACCGCGTCGCCGTCGTGATCGTCGGGGACCTCAAAGCGATCGAGCCCGGCATCCGGGCGCTGAATCTCGGCCCCATCCACGTGCTGAAGATCGACGACGTGTTCGGCCCCGCACCATCGATGTAGCCGGGACCGGTTGCCATTCGACCCCTCTTTTCACGAAGTCACGGAGAACACGAAGGTCACGAAGCACGCGATTGATATTGCGGCGTGGTCTCCGTGCGCTCCGTTCTTCGTGATGAACGACAGTCGCCGTTAGACCCGCGTTCTCGAACCCGCGACGACCAGCACCACCCCGGCGACCACAGCCGTGATCCCCACAATCGGCGACAGCGGAATCGACTCGTGCTTCTCGGTGACCGCAGTCACCGGGCCGATATCGAGCACTTTCTCGCGCTTGGTGTAGTTGATGCCGCCCATGGCCAGCGCCAGGAGTCCGAACACGATCAGAATGACGCCGATGAGCTTCACAGGCCCCTCCGCGCTGACGAGATGCACGGTCCACGCCACCCAACACGCCAGTCGAGGTAGAATCCGCTCCTCGCATTCAGGAGTGTGTATGCACATCCGGTTGATCCGCCTGCTTCCGCTCGCCCTGCTCACGCTCGCCCCCGCGCTGATCGCGCAGTCGCCGGCCGCATCCGACCAGACGAAATATCTCCTGCCGCCGCAGAACATCATCGACGCGTTCGATGCGCCGCCGCTGCCTCAGGAAATGCTGAGCCCGACGAGGCAAGTGATGGCGTTGACGTATCACAAGGGGCAGCCGGACATCGCCGACCTGGCGCAGCCGGTGCTGCGACTCGCCGGCGCGCGCGTCAACCCGGAAACGTACGGTCCGCAGCGCACGCCGCTCATCTACGCGATCACGCTCAAGCGCATTGCCGACGGCGGCGAGGTCAAGGTCGCGGTGCCACCCAATGCGAGCCTGTCGAACGTGAAATTCTCCCCTGATGGATCGCATCTGTCGTTTCTGACCATCAGGAAGGACGGCATCGATCTCTGGATCGCCGACACGGCGACCGGCAGCGCGAAACGCACGGGCACCGATCGCATCAACGCGACGACCGGCGATCCGTGCGATTGGCTGAAGGACAACGCGACCATCGTCTGCAAGATCGTCCCGTCCGGCCGCGGTCCGGCGCCTGCCGCGCCGGCGGTGCCCGCGGGCCCTAACGTGCAAGAGAACTCCGGCAAGGCAGCGCCCGCGCCCACATACGAGGACATGATCAAAACGGCGCACGATGAAGATCTGTTCGCCTACTACTTCACCAGCCAGCTCGCCGCGATCGACATCGCCACCGGCGCGACGACGACAATCGGGCACCCCGCGATTTTCGCGAGCGTCACGCCGTCGCCGAGCAATGACTACCTGCTCGTCACCACTGTGAAGCGCCCGTTCTCTCATCTGATGCCGATGAGCGGATTCCCGGAAGACGTCGAGATCTGGGATCGGCGCGGCGCGGTCGCGCGCAAGCTTGCCGACCGGCCGAGCCGCGAAGGCACGCCGTTGACCGGCGTCGAGCCGGGTCCGCGCGGCCATCACTGGCGCGCCGATCAACCGGCGACCGTCGTCTGGGTCGAGGCGCTCGACGGCGGCGATCAGAGGAACAAGGTGCCGTTCCGCGACAAGGTCGTCGCGGTCGCGGCGCCGTTCAGCGGCCAGCCGTCGGAGATCGCAAAAACCGAGTGGCGCTTCAGCAGCCTCGCGTTCACCGAAAAGGGCGTCGGGCTCCTGAGCGAAGGCGATCGAGTATCCCGGCGGACACGCACCTGGATTCTCGAGCCGGGTGCCCAGCCGAAGAAGCTCTGGGATCGCAAGGAGGACGCCGCCTACGACAATCCGGGCACGCCGATCGCGCGGCGCGACAGCGGCAACAGCGGACGAGGCGGGCGCGGCGGCGGCGCGGCGGCGCTGATGCAGAGCGGCGACTTCGTGTATTTGACCGGCGTCGGCTCCTCGCCCGAAGGCGATCGGCCGTTCCTCGATCGGCTCAATCTGAAAACGCTGCAGACCGAGCGGCTGTTTCACTCCGCCGCCAACGCCTACGAAACCGTCGTCGCGCCGCTCGACGACAACGCCACGCGCTTCCTGACGCGCTACGAGTCGGCGACCGAGCCGCCGAACTACTACACGCGCAATCGCGACACGACGACGAAGCATCCTCTCACGCAGTTCGTCGATTCGCAGCCGCAGTTCCGCGGCGTGTCGCACGAGGTCGTCACCTACACGCGTAAGGACGGCGTGGCGCTCTCCGGCACGCTCTACACGCCGCCTGGCTACAAGAAGGGCGAGCGCGTGCCGCTCATCATCTGGGCGTATCCGCGCGAATTCGGCGACGCCGACTCCGCGGGTCAGATCACCGGCTCGCCGAACCGCTTCACGCTCGTCAACGGCTACTCGCATCTCTTCCTCCTCTTATCCGGCTACGCCATCCTTGACAATCCGACGATGCCGATCGTCGGCCCGGGGGAGACGGCGAACGACCATTACGTGGAGCAGCTGGTGGCGAGTGCGGAGGCGGCCATCGACAAGGTCGTGGAGATGGGCGTCGCGGATCGCGATCACATCGGGGTCGGCGGCCACAGCTACGGCGCGTTCATGACCGCGAATCTGCTGGCGCACTCGCGGCTGTTCCGCGCGGGATTCGCGGAGAGCGGCGCCTACAACCGATCGCTGACGCCGTTCGGGTTCCAGAGCGAGCGGCGCACATTCTGGGAAAAGCCGGATCTCTACGCGAAGATGTCGCCGTTCTGGTACGCCGATCAGATCAAGGACCCGATTCTGCTGATGCACGGCGAGGCGGACGACAATGCGGGCACGTTTCCCATCCAGTCCGAGCGGTTTTACATGGCGCTGAAGGGCCACGGCGCGACGGTGCGGTACGTCACGCTGCCGTTCGAGGCGCACGGCTACGCCGCGCGCGAAACGCTGCTCCACGTGCTCGCGGAGCGGATCAACTGGTTCGACAAGTATGTGAAGAACGCGGGTCCGCGATCGACGACTGACGCGCCGCGCTAATGCGGTCGGCACGTTCTCATCACGAAGAACGAAGGACACGAAGAGCACGGAACGACAAGCCTTAATTAAAGACCTTCGTGATCTCCGTGTTCTCCGTGACTTCGTGATGAATACGTATGACTTCGTCGAGGCGGATACCTACGTTGACTGGTAGTAGGAGCCCACCCGCCGCTACATTCGGGGTTTGATTCCGCTCCATATCCGACACCTGACCAAGCGCTACGGCCGGCTGACGGCGCTCAGCGACGTCTCCTTCTCCATCCGCCCGGGAGAAGTGCTCGGCCTCATCGGCCCGAACGGTTCGGGCAAGACGACGTTGTTCGAATGTCTCGCAGGTCTGCTGCCGCTCGACGAGGGGGCGGTCTGCGCAGGCGATCGGATGCTCGCGCCGGGCGAGCGAGCCTCCACCCTGTTCTACCTGCCGGACGCGATCGCGCCGTGGCCCGCGCAGTCCGTGCGCTGGGCGCTGTCGTACGCCGTCGGCTTCTTCGGCGGCCGCGCCGACCTGCGCGACGAAGTTGTGCGCCGCTTCGACCTGACGCCGATCCTCGACTCGGCGATCGGCGCGCTCTCCAAAGGTCAGCGGAAACGCGCGCTGCTGGCCATGGGCCTGCTCACCCCGCAGCCGCTCCTGCTCGCGGATGAGCCTTTCGAAGGGCTCGACCTGCGCCAGACGCGCGAGGTCGCGGCGGCGCTGCGCGAGCACGCATCGGGCGACCGCACGCTGTTTCTCTCGATTCACCAGATCTCCGACGCCGCGCGCATCTGCGACCGTTTCATTCTGCTGAGCGGCGGCCGCGTGCGCGGTGAGGGAACGCTCAAGGAGCTCTCGGCGCTGGCAGCGACGCGCGGGGCGGGCAACCGCCGTGACGATCTCGAAGAGGCGTTCCTTGCGCTCACCTGAGACGGCGAAAAAGGGGTACGGCCCCGTTTCCACGGCGGCGTCTTCAAAAAGGGGCCGTCCCCCTTTTTCTGCGCCGGCGTGGCGATGGCTGCTCGATAAAGAGTGGCGGCAGCTGCTCGCCTCGCGCGCGTGGTGGGTGATGGTGTTGCTGATCGGACCGCTCGTCGGCGTGTCCTTCATCAGTGCCGTCCGCACGTACGCCGAAGCGAGTGGGCTGAATGGCTCGGCGGCCGGCGTCGGCGAAGCGTTTTCGCCGCTCATCGGCGTCTGGGCGCCGACCTTCAGCGCCTGCGAGCTGGCGGCCGCGTTCCTGCTGCCGTTTGTCGGCATCCACCAGGTCGCCGGCGATCGCCAGAGCGGCGCGCTCAAGATGGAGCTGCAGCAGCCGATGTCGGCGTTCGCGCGCATCACGGCAAAAGCGCTCGTGCTCTTTGCCGGCTGGATGCTCGCGTCGCTCGCGCCGCTCGTCGCCGTGCTGCTCTGGCGCAGCTACGGCGGCAGCGTCTATGCCCCCGAGCTCGCGACCGTCATGTTCGGCCATCTGCTCAACGCGGGGCTGACGATCGCGCTCGCCGCCGCGGCGGCGTCGCTCACCGATCATCCCTCGACCGCGGCCATCGCCACGCTCAGCGTGACGGTCGGCACCTGGATTCTGAACTTCATCGCCGCGGTGAACGGCGGCGTGTGGGAGCGCGCGGCCGGCTACACGCCGACGGCGATGGTCGACCAATTTCAACACGGACTCGTGCGGCTCGACGTCGTGCTGATCGCCGCGGCGCTGGTCGTCGCCGGACTCGCGTTCGCCGCGATCTGGATGCGCCTGGGCGTTACCGTGCGCCGGCGCGCGTACGAATCGCTCGCGCTCGCCGCGCTCACGGCGGCCGCGCTCTTCGCCTGCACGTTCGCCACCGCCAGTTGGGACACCTCGGAGAGCCGGCGGAATTCGTTCCCGGAAGCCGACGACATCGCGCTGCGGCACATCCACGCGCCGCTCACGATCGAAGCGCACCTCGCGCCAGAGGATCCGCGCCGCTTCGACCTCGAGCATCAGGCGATCGCAAAGTTGCGCCGCGTGATGCCGAAGATGAGCGTCCGGTACGTCTCGGCCACTTCAATCGGACTCTTCGAGCAGACCAACGCCGGCTACGGCGAGGTTTGGTACGACCTCGGCGGGCGCCAGACGATGAGCCGGTTGACGACGGCAGAAGGCGTGCTCGACACGATCTACACGCTTGCGGGCATCGTGCAGCCGATGGAGAACGACGACAGCGCGTTTCGTGGACATCCGCTCGCCGTCCCGCCGCGGGGCGCGCCCGCGGTGTTCTACGGCATCTGGCCGGCGCTCGTCGCAGCCGCCGGATTTTTCGTCCGCAGGAGGTAAGCATGAAGCACTGGATCATCGCCGCGGCGGTTCTCGCCATCGCGCCGGCGCACGCGGCGTCCCTGAAAGTCGACCTCAGCAAGGAAACGGTCGGCAAGCCGCCGGTGGTGTTCGAGCCGATCGTCGGATCGTGGGTGGTCACCCAGGACGGCGCCGACAAAGTGATCATGATCGACGGACGCCCTTGGGTCGCCGCCAAGGACAGCCCGACCAAGCTGCTCGTCGAGAGCGCGCGCAAGCTGTACGGCACGCGCAACGAAGAGCTCATGGACAACGCCAAGCAGTTCGCCTATTACCCGGTGGCCGTTCTGAAGGGCGTGGATCATTTCTCCAACGGCACGATCACGACCAAATTCAAGACGGTCGCCGGCGACGCCGACCGCTGCTCAGGGATCCTGTTCAACGTGAAGCCGAATGGCGACTGGCTCGCGCTGCGCTACAACGATACCGAGCACAACGTCGTGCTGTGGGAATTTCACAACGGCATTCGCCGGCCGATGATTCGCCCGCGCGACGGCACGCTGCTGAGCGCGCCGGGCGACCGCGAGAAGTGGCACGAGCTCACGCTCGAAGTGGACGGCGCGAACATTTACGGCTCGCTCGACGGCACGCGCGTGTTGACCTATGTGCTCGGCAGCGAGCCGGGGCCAGGCCGCGATAACGCACCCCCGAATCCGGATCTCGTTCCGGCCAACAACGCGGTGATTCGGCCGCCGGTCGACGGCAAAGTCGGTTTGTGGTCGAAGACCGACAGCACCAGTTACTTCAAGGATTACGTGGTGGTCGGCAAATGATCCGTCCGGCGATCCGTTCCCTGGCGTGGCGCAGCACGATCGTCCAGCCGCTGGTGTGGCGCAGGACTTTCGTCCTGCCGTGGACTGTATTCGCCCTCTTCACGATCGCCGCGCCGGCGCTCGCGCAATCGCCCAACACTGGAGCGCTCGTCGTCACGGTCGTCGATCAGAGCGGCGGCGTCGTGCCTGGCGCGAGCGTCTCCGCCGTCAACACCTCCAACGGCGACGCGCGGCAGGCTGTGTCCGGCAGCAATGGCTCGGTGACGCTGACCGCGCTGCAGGTCACCGGCGCGTATCGCGTGAGCGTGTCAAAATCCGGCTTCGTGACGGAGGAGATTCCGGCGGTCGCGCTGCGCGGCGGCGAAACCGCCGGCGTGCGCGTGAAGCTCGTGGCGACCGGCGGGACGAGCGAAGTGACGGTGTTCGGCACCACCGAAGGGATTCGCAACGATCCCGAGCTTGGGACGCGTCTGGACAGCACCACGATCGAGGCGACGCCCCTGCTGGGTCGAAAAATCTCGGCGCTCCCTTTGCTGAACGCCGCGTTCCGCAACGCGAAGGGGACCGGCGATCTCTTCATGAACTCGGTGTACGTCGTCACGGGCGCGGGCGGACGCCGTCAGGCGGACTTCATCGTGGACGGCGCCAGCGGCGATGAGCCGTGGGGCCGGCAGACCATGTTCTCCACGATCCCGGTGAGCGCGGTGCAGGAGATGAACGTCATGTCCCGCGCGTTCTCCGCCGAGTTCGGCTGGACCTCGAGCGCCGGCGTCAACATCGTGACGAAATCCGGCGGCAACGTCACGCACGGCGAGGCGCTCTTCCTCGGGCGTCCTGGCGGAATGCAGACGACCACGTTCTCCGCCGCCCAGCAGTGCCCCTCCTCGATTTCGAGCTGCGTGGCGCCGACGACCAACGGCGTGGCGACGCCCATCGTGCCGCCCGACATCCCCGACTCGCTGGCGCAGGGCTCGTTCGCGGTGGGCGGCGCCTTCGTCCCCGATCGGACGCATTACTTCGTCGCCGCGGACTACACGCACCAGGATCGCACCGCGTCAATCACGACGCCGCTCGTGGCGCCGGGCACGACGGTGCTCGGCCACTACCGCCAGGCGCTGCTGAACGGCAGGCTGGATCACAAGATCGACGCCGGCAATTCGCTCATGGCTCGCTTCAACCTGGATCGGTTTTACGATACGAACCCGCAGGACGCCGTGTCCGGCAACGTGCTGCCGAGCGCGGGTCGGCAGTTCACCCGCCATGCGTGGACCGGCCAGATCAACGAGACCTCGATCATTTCTTCATCGATGCTGAACGAGGCGCGGTTCGAATTTCAAAACGCCGATCCCGTCACGCAGTTCGAGCCGTTGACGCCGTCGACCCAGTTCACGCGCGCCGGCAGTGTGCCGTTCACGTCCGGTGAATCGCGCTTTGCGCACATCTACAGCCGCGTGGGTCAGTTCTCCGACACGCTCTCGTGGACCAAGGACAGGCACTACGTGCGGCTCGGTGGCAGCGTGGGGAAAAACACCTCGGGCGGCGACGGCACGGAATTCGGGAGCGCGTTCGTGCTGGGACAGTACACGGTCAACACGGCGACGACGAAACCGCCGGATCAGCTCGCGCTGGCCGACATGATGCGGTATCAACAGAGCTTCAATCTCGGCGCCGGTACCTACGTCCTCGATCAATGGCTCTACACGGGCTTCGTGCAGGACAGTTATCGCGTGCGCGACGATGTGACGCTCGATCTCGGCCTGCGATACGACCGCCAGACGTTCAGCGATTCGAAAAACGGCTTCGCGCCGCGCCTCGGTTTCGCCTGGAATCCCGGCGGCGACCCCAAGACGTCGATCCGCGGCGGATACGGGATGTACTACACACAGCTTCGCGCGAACACCGACGCGAACTTTGCGCTCGGCGGTCCGCAGGGCATCTTCACCTACACGGCGACGCCCGGTCAGACCGGGTTCCCGACGTGCCTGGCGTGCACACCCGTCCCGTTTGACGCGAGCGCCGCGGCGAATACGCTGCCCGCGCGCAACATCACGATCCGTCCGGGCCTGGCGTCGTTCTACTCGCAATTCTTCGACGTGTCGAAGCTGCCAGGCTACGCAGGCGCCACGTTCGTGAATCCCAGGAGCCAGGTCGGATCGATCGGATTCGAGCGCGAGCTGGCCTCGCGGCTGTTCGTGTCGGTCGACTACGTGAAACAGCATTGGACCCGACTGGATCAGACCGTCGATCTGAACGCGCCGTCGCTCTTCGTTCGCACGGCGCCGGGCCAGGTGCGCTCCGTGGCCGCCGCCGACGCCACACGGCCGATCGTCCCGGCGAACGGCGGCTACCGCCAGATCAACGTCGTCGAGAGCATCGGCGTCGCCGACTACGACGGGTTGCAGACCATGGTGAGGTGGCGGAACGAGCGGGCGTTGGTGTCGGTGAGCTACACGCTGTCGAAGGCGACCAACACGACCGAGCCCGACGGCAATGGAGCTGGGCCAAACGACTTCAACCAGCTAGGCGAGCAGGAGCGCGCGCCGAGCCTTCTGGATCAACGGCACCGCGGCGTGATCTTCGTGAGCTATCAGCTGCCGATGAACGTAACGGTCGGCACGTTGACCTCGCTCGCCTCCGCCAAGCCGTTCAACGCGACGACGGGTACGGATAACAACGGCGACGGCGTGAACAACGATCGTCCCGTGGTCAACGGATCGGTCGTCAGCCGCTATGCGTTCCGAGGAACGCCGATCTACGACGCATCGGTGTTTGCCGAGCTCAAACTGCCAGTGCCGCAAAGCCGCGCGATCACGCTTCGCGCTGAAGGTTTCAACATCTTCAACCGGGCGAATATCCTCGGCCGGAATGGCACGTACGGCGACGCGCCGGCGCCGCTGGCGACGTTTGGCCAGGCGAACGGCGGACTGGCCAACGTCGATCCGGGCCGCATGGTGCAGTTCGAGGTGCGGTTCAATTTCTGAGACGAGGCGCGGAGAAGTTTGCCACAGAGACGCGGAGGCACAGCGCAACGCGGCGGCGTACGGCCCGCATTGTCCGCACTCCGTGACTCGGTGACTCCATGGCCAAAACATCTTCGCTGTGTCTCTAAAGCGATCTTCGGTACACTCCGCACGTGCCAACGGCGATAGACGTTTCCTCGGTTCTCGGCCTCATCGCCGTCGGCATCTTCTCGGTGCAGATCCTGCTGGGGCTGCTGCTGTCGACCGGCTACAATCCGGTCCGGCGGTGGCCGCGACGGCGTCTGAAACTTTTCACGTTTCATAACTGGCTTGGCTACATCGGCCTTGCCACCGCCTGCCTTCATCCGCTGACGCTGCTCGCCTCGTCGACCGCGCACTTCCGCCTGTTCGACATCGTGGTGCCGATCTGGTCGCCGACGCAGCCGCTGCCGAACACCCTTGGCGCCGTGGCCTTGTATCTCGTCGCGTTCGTCGTCCTCACGTCGTACTTCCGTAAGCTGTTCGGCCATCACAACTGGAAGCTGCTGCACTACACGGCGTACGCCGCAGCGGCGGTGTTCTTCGCGCACGGTGTCATGGCGGATCCGAATCTGCAGAATCGGCCAATCGATTGGATTGACGCCGAGAAGGTTTATGTCGAGGGATGCGCGGTCGTCGTCGCCGCGGCGACCGCGTGGCGGGTGCGACATCGACCTGCCCTGCGACGCAATCTGTAATACAGTGTCCCGTAACGGCACATGCGCCGAATCCCACACTTCAAAAATTTCTCGTAAGAAACTGACAACACACATGTTTGGTCACACGATATAACTTCGTGGATCGGCACCGTGCTTGCTCAATTAGCTGTGCAGTGACGAATCGACGCGACGCCGGCTTCTCCCTGCTCGAATTGTTGGTCGTGGTCGGCCTCACAACCGTCATCGCCGCGATTGCCGTGCCGATGATGAGCAACACCATTGGAGATTTCCGGATCCGCGGCGACGCGCGAGCGGTGAACAGCGCGGTGTCGCTGGCGAAGCTGCGGGCGGCGTCGGGGTTCACGCAAACGCGCTTGTTCGTCGACCTCTCCGCGAATTCATTTCACGTCGAGAGCTGCCAGAAAGCTGGGACGACGTGCACGTGGGTGGCCGAAGGCGGCACCACGACCTTGGCGACGAACGATACCTTCAGTTTCGGCGCGGTCTCGACGCCTCCATCGAGCACGCAGACGACGATCGGACAGGCGGACGAATTGCGTCGACGACCACGGGCGCCGCAATCGCCAACACGGCCTGCGTGCTGTTCAATTCGCGAGGCATCCCCGTCGCACGATCTTTAACGCCGCCGCCCAATGTCGGCGCACCGACCGGGAACGACGCGCTCTACGTCAGCGACAGCACGGCCGTGTACGGCATCACGGTGTCGGCGACGGGGCAAATCAGGCTATGGCAGACCAATCCGAGGGCCACGCCATCATGGGTGCAGCAATGATCCCGATGCGTACCGCACGCCAGGCCCTGACGGGCGAGCAGGGGACGACGCTGATCGAAACGGCCATTGCGACCGCGATCCTGCTGGTCGTGATGGCAGGGTTGATGGGCATGGCGGCGCTCGCAACCTCGATCACCGAGAATCAGGGGCACCTCAGCGCGCGCACGACCGAATACGCCGGCGACAAGATGGAGCAGCTGCTGGAGCTGACCTACGGCGACGCACAGAGCGACACGACGGTGTTTCCGTCGGTGGACACCGGCGGCACCGGCCTCGCCGGAGGCGGGAGCTCCAATGTCGCGACGCCTGTCGTCGGGTACGCTGATTACCTGGACGCGAACGGGAATGTGCTGTGTACCACGGCAACGCCGTGCACGGCCACGCCTCCCGCGACGTGGTACTACAAACGGGTCTGGCAGGTCACCGTGCCGTCAACGAACCTGAAGCAGATCACGGTGACAGCCACCGTGAAGACGAGCGTCGCGAACGCGTTGATCTCGCAATCGTCGGTCGCCGCCTACAAAACGAACTGCCCGTCGGGATGTTGACGATGTCAATCGCCGTATCGTCCCACGCGAAGCGCGCTCGGATGCTCGAGGAGCAGGCTGGCTTCTCTCTGCCGGAGCTGCTGATCTCGGTCACCATCCTGCTCATCATCTCGAGCACGGTGACGTCAGCGCTGCTGCAGATGACGAACTCGCAGCAGACGATCGCGAACCGCACGCAACTGCACGCCGGCGTTCGCAGCGCGACCGAGCTCCTGCAGCAGGAAATCGGCCAGGCCGGACGCATCGCCTTGCCCGTCTCAGTGACACTCGGCGCCGCCGTCGCAGCGGGCGATACGACCGCGACGGTCTCGTGCCCCGCAGGTCCTGCCGGCTGCGGCATCTTCGCCGGCGAGCTCCTCATCGTCGACCCCGGCGCCTGGAATCAGACGACGTTGGTGGGCAGCGAGGAGACCGTCAAGGTCCTGTCGGTCAACACAGGGACGAACCTGATCACGATCACATCGAGCATCGATTCGACCGGCACCCCGATTCAGAATTCGTTCGTGAACGCGCATCTCAGCGGCGTGAGGGTTCGCGCGCTCGGCGGCTTCGCCAGTGGAATTGTGCCGCCCGCGACGTCCGGGTTCACGAACGGATCGACGCCGTGGATCCTGAAACTGTACGGCGACGTCAACGGCGACGGCAGCATGGTGTACGTCGAGTATTCCTGCGATCCACTTCCAGGGGGGACGGGCAATCTGTATCGCAATGTGATGGCCTACGATCAGACCACCGCGAAGCTCCCGCCAACGGACAGTCAGGTGCTTCTCAACAACATCCAAAATCCATTGACCACGCCGTGCTTCACATACATGCCAAGTCCGCTGCCGACGGTGTCCGGCATCACCTACGTGCTGGACGTCGCCATCACATTGACCGTGCGGACCCAGTTGATCGACCCGATCACGCGGCAATACCAGACGGAAACCAAGGCGTTGCTGAACGTGTCGCCGCGCAATGTGTTCAACGTGTGGCAGCTCGCGAGCGCCGGCGCCTTCAACCGCGTTCAGCCAATGCCGCCAACTGTGACGAATCTTTTGCCATGACCAACATCGAGCCCGGCCGCACGTCGCGCAACGAGCAGGGAATTGCGCTCGTCCTCAGCCTCTTCCTGATGATGGCGATGTCCGTGGTTGGGGCCTCGCTCATGTTCCTGTCGCAGACAGAAACCTATTCGAGCATGAACTACCGCCTGATGTCGCAGGCGCGCTACGGCGCAGAGTCCGGCATCCAGAAGACGGTTAATTTTCTAGCCAACAGCAGCAGCTACACCCCGCCCTCGACGACGGGCGCCGATCTCCTGTCCAACTACGACACCACGAAATCGCCGGTCTTGTGCACGGGGGGCGCGTGCACGACGCCGGGGCCGGTGGTGTTGTCGGCCGGCGGGACCCTAGCGTCGAACTATCCCGTTCTGGCCGTTCAGACGGCGTTCGCCAACACCGTTGGCAACCCGGGGTCGCTGCCATCAGGGTCGACCACGGTCAGCTACGCGCCGTATGCCACCCTGCTTTCGATGCAACAGATCAAAGTGTACGGCGGAGGCTATCAGACCATTCAAACGTGGCAAATCACGTCGGCGGGAACCATCAACGCGGGAAAAACCGCGACCGTGGAGGTGACCGCCACACTCGAGTCCGAGAAGATTCCAGCAACGATGTACGCGGCGTTCGGGACCAACGGCGGCTGCGGCGCCCTCGATTTCCAAGGAAATAACACGGTTACGAACAGCTATGATTCGACGAATCTCGCCCTCGGAATATCTTCGAGCGGCGGAAACGTGGGAACGAACGGCAACCTGACGCAGGCGGGTGGCGCGACGATCAACGGTTCGCTCTCGACCCCTCGTGTGGGCGTCGGCAGCTGCAGCAGCGGGAACGTGAGTGCGTTAACGAGCAGCGGCGGCGCCACGGTCACTTCAGGCGTCGTCCAACTTCCGCAACAAGTCACTCTCCCGACGCCGGCACTGCCGAGTCCGCTGCCGCCGACGACCTCGTATCAGCGGAAACGGCCAGGTCCTGCTCAACGGTGCGTCGGTCGGCAACGTTTCCGTCAATGCAAACTCCACCCTCACGCTCTGCGCGGCCAATCAGACCTGTACGATCAACATCAACAGCATCACGCTGAACGGCAATTCCTCCCTGGTGATCGCCCCCGGCGCGTCCGTCATCCTGAACGTGGCCGGGCAAGGCCAGACGACGCCGATCGATTTCACCGGCGGCTCGATTACCAACGCGTCGATGGATCCCTCGCACTTCCAAGTCCAGTACGCCGGTACAGGAACGGTCAAACAGAATGGCGGCAGTCAGACGGCTGAAATGCTCTACGCACCAAACGCGGCGGTATCCCTGTCGGGCGGCAATGATTTCTACGGATCAATCGTGGGCGGGACGGTGACAGACACGGGCGGCGCCAAACTCCATTACGACCGGCACCTCTCAGGATCCTACTTCACGGCCGGCAACGCGATGATGAGCACGTTCAGCTGGAAGAAATACTGAAGCGCTCGGCTAAAGCCTTCGCGCTACGTCCGTCGCCCGACGACGCATCTGCGCGTTCCAGATCGGTGTAGCGCGAAGGCTTCAGCCGAGCGCCGCATCGTCTAAAGTCGGACACTACTGACGGCCGGCGCCGGCTGCATGTAGCTGATCGCCATCCCCACGAGGACCACCACGACCGCGCCGATCAGGTTGTGCCAGAGAAATTCGATCGGCGTCGTGAACGCGACGATGAGCACCACGACCATGCCGGCGATCAGGCCCCAGAACGCGCCGCGAGCCGTCGCGCGCGTCGTGAGAATCGCCAGGATGAAGACGCCGAGCAGCGATCCGTAAAAGAGGGATCCGTACCGGTTCACGACCTCAATCAGAGAGCCTTGATTCGCGGAGTACATCGCGACGACGCACGCGAACAGCCCCCAACAGAGGGTCGCCAGCTTCGACACCCGCAGATAGTGCCGATCGGTCGCGTCCTTCACGAAATGCCGCTTGTAGAAATCGATGATCGTCGCCGTCGCCAGCGCATTGAGCTCGCCGCCGCTGGCCGACATCGCCGCCGCGAAGATGGCCGCGATCATCAGGCCGACGAGACCGATGGGCATCCGCGTCGTGATGAACGTGGGAAACACATAGTTGACATCGTTGTAGCTGCGGTCGCCGGTCGCCTGCTTGACGACGTCCACGGCCCGTCCGCGGATCGCCTTCACGCGCGCATCGCCGGCAATAAACGCGTCGCGGTCGTCGCGCGCGGCCGCCGCTTCCCGCGTGGCGACCGCCTGATCGAAGTCGTGCTGCAGCGCCGCATACGCGGGCGCCTGTGGGCTCGCCGCGATCGCCGCGTCGTGCACGCGGTTGAAGAGCATCGGCGGCGCCTGGAACAGGTAGAACACGAAGACGAGGACGCCGGTCGTCAGAATCAGCAGCTGCAGCGGAATCTTCACGAACGCGCTCATCAGCAGTGAGCTGCGCGCCTCGTCGACCGACTTCGCGGTCAGGTACCGCTGCACCTGGCTCTGGTCGCAGCCGAAGTACGCCAGCATCAGGAACAGGCCGCCGATCATCCCGGACCAGAAGGTGTACTTCTCGCGCAGATCGAACTTGAAGTCGATCGCCTGAAGCCGCCCCGTCGAGCCAGCGAGGTGCAACGCCTGCCCGAAGCTCACGTGGTCGAGGATGCCGTACAGCAGGATCACGATGGCCGCGGACATCCCGCCGACCACCACGAACATCTGCTTCACGTCGGTCCAAGCGACCGCCTGCACGCCGCCGATCGTGGTGTACAGAATCATCGGCACGCAGATCGCCAGCACCGTGACGGGCAGCGTCCACCCGAGAATGCCGGACATGACGACGGAAGGGGCGGCGAGCGTCACGCCCAGCGAGAACGCGCGCCCCATCAGAAACAGGAAGCTCGCCAGCGAGCGGACCCGCACGTCGAAGCGGCGCTCGAGATACTCGTACGCAGTGTAGACCCGCGCGCGCGTGAAGAATGGCACGACGGTCACCGACAGGATGATCATCGCGAGCGGCAGGCCGAAGTAGAACTGGACGAACCGTAGTCCGGTCTCGTACGCCTGACCGGTCGTGCCGACGATCGTGACGGCGCTCATCTGCGTCGCCATCACGGTCAGCCCGACGGCCCACCACGGCAGCGATCGGTTGGCGAGAAAATAGCCTTCGACCTGATCGGTGCCCTTCGAGCGCCTGAGGCCGTCCCAGACGATCCAGACGATGTAGACGACGACGACGAGCCAGTCAAACGCGCGCATGGATCTCGCCGAAACGATTCACCACGAAGCACACGAAGGACACGAAGGCGAAACGAGTATTTCCTTTGTGTCCCTCGTGTCCTTTGTGTTTGATCGCTGTCACGCGTACATCCGCCCAAGCAACCACAGCACGGCGATGATCACCGCCTCGACGAGGATCACGCGAACGTAGACGGCCCTCACAGGCGGGCGCTTTCTGCGGCGAGCCGCTCTTCGGCCGCGGCCAGCGCGGTGCCGACCGTCGTCCACCATGCGCGGTCCGCGTCGAGCAGCTGGCGCGAGGCGTCGATGGCGGCCGACGTGACGTCGGGTGCCGGCCCGCCGAGCGTGCGGCGCACGGTGACGAAATGCCGCGGGCTGAGAATCGTCGCGAGCGCCTCGTCGGAATACGTGAGCGGCGCGCCGAGCAGATCGGCGGACGCCTCCGTGAGCAGCTGCGCGAGCGGCCTCGCCGGCTCCTGCAGCCGCGCCGCCATCAGGCGGCCCGAAATCGCATGCGCCATGCGGAACGGGAGCTGATGCTCGCGAACGAGGGTGTCCGCGAGCTCGGTGAGCGTCGTCCAGCCGTCGCCGGCTCGCGCTTCGAGCTTCTCCGCATCGAACTCTGCCGTCGCGATGGCGGCGGCGACCAGATTCACCGTCCGCATGGCGTCGCGGAACATCGCGAAGACCAGCGGCTGCAAATCGTCCTCGGTGTCCACGATGTCGCCGAAGGGCGTGTTGTGGACCGCGAGCGTAATGGCCTGCGCCTGGCCGAGCGCCTTGCTGCCGATCGCGCGCGCGTGCTCGAGCGCGACGGGGTTGCGCTTCTGCGGCATGATGCTGCTCGATTGCACGTAGCCGTCGCCCAGCCGCAGATAGCCGAACTCTGACGTCGACCACAGCAGCATGTCCTGCACGAACCGGCCGAGGCCCGTGAGCAGCACGGCGGCGGCGGAGGCGCTTTCGAGGAGATAGTCCACGGTCGCGATGCTGCCGTACGTGTTGCCCGTCGGTCCGCAGAAGCCGAGCAGCTCCGAGGTCTGCTGCCGGTCGATCGGAAAGCCGGTGCCGGTGATGGCGCAGGCGCCGAGCGGATTGCGGTTCGTGCGCTCGTACGCGCTCTTGAGCCGCGCCGTGTCGCGTTCGAGCTGCTCGATCATCGCGAGCAGATAATGCGCGACGGTGGTCGGCTGCGCGCGCTGTGTGTGCGTGTGCACGGCGAGGATCGTCTGCGTGTGCCGCCCGGCGAGGCCGAGCAGCGAGTCGCGCAGCTCGCACGTCGCCGCGATCAAGCCCAGAATCAACTCGCGCTGCCGCATGCGGTACATCGTCATGTCGATGTCGTTGCGGCTGCGCGCGGTGTGCAGGCGGCCGGCGATGTCTTCACCGCAGGCGGCGATGATCAGGCGCTCGACATAGAAGAAGAGATCTTCGTACGTGCCGTCGTAGGCGGTGCGGCGAATCTCCTCCGAGTCGATGCCGTCGAGTGCGCAGCGGAGGGCGTGCGCATCGCCAGGCGACACGATGCCTTGAGCGGTCAGCATGACGAGGTGCGCATACTCGATGGCCATCAGCGGACCGAGCAGCAGCTCCTTCGCGTCCTCGAAGTTCTCGTTCAGAACATAGGTGACGTACTCGGGCGCGAACTTCATCAGTCGGAGTATATCCCGACCTATAATCGGCCCATCATGCGCGAATTTCCAACGGTCGCCCTGGCATTGCTGCTGTCGCTCGCCTCGCTGACGGCCCAAACGGGCCTGCACGACGCGTTCGCCCGCGAGATCTACAAGCAGCTGATCGAGATCAACACGACCGACTCGGTCGGCAGCGTCACGAAGGCCGCCGACGCGATGGCGCAGCGCCTGCAGGCGGCTGGATTTCCACCAGCCGACGTGCAGGTGCTCGGGCCCGATCCGCGCAAGCACAACCTTGTGGCGCGCTACCACGGCACTGGCGCGCGCAAGCCGCTGCTGCTGCTCGCCCATCTCGACGTCGTCGAAGCCAAGCGGGAGGACTGGTCGTTCGATCCCTTTGCGTTTCTGGAAAAGGACGGCTTCTTCTATGGTCGCGGGACGAGCGACGACAAAGGGATGGCGTCAATCCTCACCGCGAACCTGATTCGGCTGAAGCAGGAAGGCTTTCAACCGGATCGCGATCTCATCCTGGCACTCACCGCCGACGAAGAAGGCGGCAAGTTCAACGGCGTCGACTGGCTGGTGAAAAACCACCGCGACCTGATCGACGCGGAGCTGGCGATCAACGAGGGCGGCTCGGGTCAGATGAAGGGTGGCAAGTATCTGATCAACGAGGTGGGCGCCAGCGAGAAGGTCTATCAGGACTTCAAGCTCGAAGTGAAGAACGCCGGCGGCCACAGCTCGCGGCCGGTGCGCGACAACGCCATCTATCACCTCTCGGACGCGCTCGGGCGGCTGGAGCGGTTCGACTTTCCGCTGAATCTCAACGAAGTCACGCGGACATACTTCGACCGCATGGCCGCATTTCAGACAAACGCCAAGGTCGCCGCCGACATGCGCGCCGTGGCGAAACAGCCGCCCGATCTGCAGGCGGTCGCCCGCCTGGCCGGCGGCTCGGCGTACTACAACGCATTGATGCGCACTACGTGCGTGGCGACGATCCTCGCGGGCGGCCACGCAACGAACGCGCTGCCGCAGCTGGCGACGGCGAACGTCAACTGCCGCATTCTGCCAGGCGAGGCGCCCGCGGCGATCAAGCAGAAGCTGATCGATGTGCTCGCCGATCGCGCGGTCGCAGTGTCGTTCGTGGACGAGGCGAAGCCGAGCCCGCCTTCGCCGCTGCAGCCGCAGATCATGCAGCCGCTCGAGGCCGTCACGAAGGCGATGTTTCCAAGCGCCATCGTCGTGCCGACGATGGGCACGGGCGCCACCGACGGGTTGTATCTGCGGAATGCCGGCATCCCGACGTACGGCGTCGAAGGCATCTTCTACGAGATCGACGACAACCGTGCGCACGGCCGCGACGAGCGCGTTGGCGTGAAGCAGTACTTTGAAGGGCTCGAGTTCCAATACCGGCTAATCAAAGCGTTGGCGGGCAAGCATCCGTAGCCGTAGGCCGGGTCCTTTTGGACCCGGCATCTCTACGGCCTCTGCCCCTTCGCCACCGGATTGCCGTCCTTGACCCACTCGTTCCAGCCGCCGAGCAGCGCCCGCACGTTCTCGGTGTTCCCTGCCCGCTGATTGAGGATGAGCGCCGCACGGGCGCTCGTGGCTTCCTCGTGTCAAGCGCAGTAGGTGACGACGGGCGTCTTCGTCTTCGTGAGCATTTCGGCGGTCTTCTCGTATTCCGCCGGCCAGGCGACCAGCCCCTCGAGCGGCAGCAGGATGGCGCCGGGGATGTGTCCCTCGGCATAAGCGTCCGCGTTCCGCGTGTCGACGATAATCACGCGTCCGGCGGCGACGAGCGCTTTGAAATCCTTCTGCGAGATGCGAGGCGCCCCGTCTGGCGAGGGCGCCAGCTGCGCCGCCAAGGCCAGAATCATGATCGCGAGCTTCATCCATCTAATATAACGCCATGGCTGGGTATGCGATCCGGACGCGGGCCCCGCGCGGCCACGCGGCGATGCCGGGCATCAACCGCGATCCCGACGTGCTTGCGGCTGTGCGCGAAGATGCGGCGCACTTTCCGGGCGGCCACGCGTCGGGCGTCGTCTCGCCGGCCACAGAGGCCGAGATCGCAGCGGTGTTGCACAACACCGCTGCGGTGCTGCCGATCGGCGCTCAGTCGTCGCTGACGGGCGGCGCGACCCCGATGGGCGAAGTTGTCGTGAGCACGTCGCGGCTCAATCGCGTGCTGGACGTCGGCGTCACCGCCGTTCGGGTAGAGGCGGGCGTCACGCTCGTGGCGCTCGACGCGATGCTCGAGCGCGCCGGCGGCTACTATCCCCCCGCACCCACGTTCACGGGGGCTTCCATCGGCGGCATCATCGCCACCAACGCCGCCGGCGCGGCCACGTTCAAATACGGCACGACTCGAGACTGGGTGGATGCGCTCACGGTCGTCCTGCCGACAGGCGACGTGCTCGACGTCACGCGTGGCACCGTCCGCGCGCACGGTGACGGCTATTTCGTTCTCGAGCTGCCGAGAGGACCGGTGCGAGTGCCGATTCCCCGCTACCAGATGCCGGCGCTGCCGAAGCTGTCTGCCGGCTACTTCGCGGCGCGCGACATGGATCTGATCGATCTGTTCATCGGCGCCGAAGGCACGCTGGGCATCGTGACCGCGGCGACGCTGCGGCTGCTGCCCGTAAGGCCGGCGTTCTGCCTCGCCTTCGTGCCATTCGCGCGCCGCGATGCGGCGCTCGCCTTCGTTCGACAGCTGCGCGACGCGTCCCGCACGACGTGGCGCGATGGCGATCCCAACGGCCTCGACGCCTCGGCCATCGAGCACATGGACGCGCGGTGCCTGGCGCTGCTGCGCGAAGATGGCGCCGACCGCGCGAACGGCATCGTCGTGCCGGATGGCACGGCCATCGCGCTGCTCGTGACGCTCGAATTGCCGGCGGGCACGACGGCGGAGCAGGCATTCGACGACATCGGACGCGCGCGTGAGGCGACCGCGGCCGCGACGCCGCTGGTGCGCTTCTGCCGCCTGCTCGACGCCGGTGGTGTCCTGGACGCGGTCGAGATCGCGGTGCCGGGCGATCGCGCTCGTGCCGCGCAGTTGCTCGCTGTGCGTGAAGCGGTGCCCGCGGGTGTCAATCAACGCGTCGGCCGCGCGAAGCGGACCGTCGACGATCGCATCGAGAAAACCGCCGCCGACATGATCGTGCCGTTCGAACGATTCGACGAGCTGCTGGCGTTCTACGATGCCGAGTTCGGCCGCCGCGGCCTCGACGCCGCCGTGTGGGGCCACATCTCCGACGGCAACGTGCACCCCAACGTCATCCCGCGATCGATGGCTGACGTGGAATCAGGCAAAGCGGCCATCGCGGCGTTCGGACGTGAAGCGATACGTCTGGGCGGATCGCCGCTGGCGGAGCATGGCGTCGGAAGAAACGCCGTGAAACAGCGGCTGCTGGAAGACTTGTACGGCGCCGCAGGCGTGGAGGAGATGCGCCGCGTCAAGCGCGCGATCGATCCCGATTGGAAGCTCGCGCCCGGCGTGTTGTTTTCAAAACGTTAGCCACAGAGTCACAAAGCCACGGAGAAGACGGACGCTCGGCAGCGATTCGACGGCGCGGGCGGATCGAACCGGATCACGAACAGGCTCAATTCAAGTGGTTCGTGATCCGGCCCCGGTTCGGCACTCGCCGTGCACAGATGATCGGAGAATTTCTCTGTGTTTCCGTGCCTCTGTGGCAACAATTTGTCGTGATCAGCGGAGCGTTACGCGATCAGCACCGCGAGGCCGACCAGCGCGAGGCCGATCACGGTCAGCCACGGCGCGATCGCGCCGGCCAGGCCTGACGACGCGACGTCGGCCCGCTCGTCGCCTTCGGCGATTCTCCTGAGCGCGTCGCCGACCTGTGTCTGCGCCGCAAACGCCGCCGCAAGCGAAGCGAGCAGCAGCATCCACCCGCAGCCAAGCGCGATGCGCGCGGCGATCGGCCCGCCGATCAGCCGGCTCGAGAAGAAGAGCGTCGCAAGCCACGTCACGACGGCGGTGCCGGCCACCAGCCGCAACCGGCCGACTTCACGGTCGCCTGCCTGCCGGGCCAGTTCGAGCCTCAATGCGAGCTCGGCGCGCCGCCGCTCGCTCTCGATCTGCTCGCGCTCGATGTCGAGCCGCTTACTGTCTCGATCGAACGCTTCCTTCAGCGCGGCGACGACCACTCCGGCCAGCCGCGCTTCGAGATGGCCCACGGCGCGGCTCCCCGCCTCGAGTTCATCGCCGCGGCCGACGCCCGCACCGCCCCGAGGCACGCGGCCGAGCGCGAGACCCGTGACGTCGAGCGCGGTGTCGAGGATCCGGGACCAGGGCACTTTCATGGTTGTTGTCCGAGCCAGCGATCGCGAAACATCTTCTGCGGGGGCGGCAGCGTCCCGCCCGCCGCTTCGGCCGCGACGATTTCCAGGTGCGGATCTTCGGCGAGGACCACACTGGTCGTCGTGGGGTGGCCGGTGCGGTTCACGAACAGGAGCGCGACGCGGTCGCCCGGCCTATGACGCCTGAGCACGTTGGAGAGATCCTCCGCCGACGCCACCCGCTGTCCGTCCACTTGCCGCACCTCATCGTCCTGCTCGAGGCCGCTCTGATAGACGGGCCAGTTGGGCTCGACGAGCGTGGACACGTACACCGCGCCTCCGCGATCATCGACGCGCACATCGCCCAGCCACGCGCGGCCTGCGTCGCGTTTACGCAGGATGAATCCTGCGCGCGCGAGGAGGCGGGCGTAGTCCGCCACATCGTGGCCGAGGATGTACTTCGCGAAGAAGTCGTGGGCGAACCCGCGATCGCCGCTGACCTCGGCGAGCCGCGCTTCCGCGTCGCCGATCGAGTACGGATGATCGACGTAGCCCTCGCGGGCGCCGCCCGGCTTGCCGTACGCGCGCCACATCGCGCGCATGAAGTCGTCGAGCGTGACGCTGCCATTCGATCGGTCCCGCAGCGTCAGGTCGAGCGCCAGCGCGATCGCGCCGCCGAACGAGTAGTACGACGTCACCGTGCTCGGCCAGTTCGTGCGATCCACCGTGCGGCCGCCGTCGATGAACGGCGCCATGCGGCTCATATCGGCAGCGGAGCGGACGAGGTGCGCCGGACTCAGCGTGACGCTGCTCACGAGGCCGGCGAACGTTGCCAGCGTCTCCGGCAGATCCACGAGCTTGGCGCGCTGCAGAGCGATCGGACCGTAATACTGTGTGAACCCTTCGGCCAGCCACAGCGAGTCCGTCATGTTCGCGCGATCGAAATCGAACGGCTCGAGCCCCTTCGGCCGGATGCGCTCCACGTTCCAGCCATGGAAGAACTCGTGCGCGACGGTGTCGAGCAGCCGGTCGCGCTGATCGCGGATCGTGCCCGCCGCTGTCATCACCGTGCTGTTGCGGTGCTCCATGCCGTCGCCGCTGGCATAGGGCAGGTAGTCGGCGAGGAACGTGTAGTTGCCAGGCTCGTACTCGGGAAACTCGCCGTAGATCGCCCCTTCCTGTCGAACAATCTTCTCGACGTCTTTGACGTACGCGTCGAGCTCGGCGTCGGTGCCGGTGTGATGCGCGGCAAATCGGAACGACCGCGGGCCGACGGTGAACTCACGGATCGCCTCCGGCCCGAATTCCGCGGGGCTGTCCATCAGGTACTGCAGATTCGGTGCGGTGAACTCGAGCTGGTCGCCGTGCAATTGCGTGGCGACGCGCCAATGCATCCCCGCGGGCTCTTCGAACGTCACAACGGCCGGGCGTTCGTCCAGGCCATGCGCCCACATGATCACCGCGGGCATGTTGATGTGCGCGTGCGTCTCGTCGACGGCGAGATACGTCCCGTCCACGCGGTCGCCGTAAATCTTGTATTTCACGCTGACGCTGCTGCCGAATCCAGCGATATTCCAGCCGTAGGGATCGGGCCGCGTGGTCTCGATCTCGCGGCCGTCCGCGGCGAAGGCGTGGACGTCGTAGACGTTCTTTGCGAAGTCGTGGAGCGAATAGCGGCCCGGCGACGATCGGCTCATCCGCAGTTCCAGCGTCGGCTGCGTCAGGGCGGAAAACGCCGCCTCGACCTGCATCCAGCGATGCTGCGGCTCAGGAAACGTGAAGCGGTAACGGATGGGCGCGGGGGCGCTGCGCTGCGCGTGAAGCGCGGGGACTTCGATCACGCCGGCGGCTGAAATCGCGGCACAGGCAGCGGCAACGAGAAGGCGTCCCATCACGCCGCGATGCTAGCATACGCGCGCGAGCCGCGGCTCCAGCCTGCACACCACGAAGGCACGAAACTCACGAAAGAATCGTTCAAGGTCGACGTGAGGGATACGCGCAATCCCGCTGTTATATAGTGACCTCGTGAAACGCGCCCCGACGCGGCTCCTGCGTCTCCGGTCCTGATGGCGACCGTCAAACAGCAAGCCGCGCTACACGGCGGCCTCAGCACCGTCGAGTACTTCACCTTCGGCTTCGGCTCGATGATCGGCGTCGGCTGGCTCGTCCTGATGGACGACTGGCTCACACGCGGCGGCCCGGGCGGCGCGATCCTCGGATTCCTCATCGGCGGTCTGCTGCTCTTCCCGATCGCGCACACTTACGGCCGCCTCGTGCAGCGCATTCAGGATGCGGGCGCCGAGATCGCGTACACCGAAGGCGTCTTTCCGCCGTTCGTCAGCTACGCGGCCGGTTGGACGATGGTGCTGTCGTACGCGATCGTGTGCCCGTGGGAAGCGGTGGCGACCGGCAATCTCCTGGCGCGCGTCTTTCCGGCGCTGAACAGTTATCAGCTGTACGCCATCGGCGGCATTCCGATTTTCGCGCCGCGGCTCGCCGTGGGCCTGGCGCTGACGCTGCTCGTCGCGTCGGTGAACTACCGCGGCATCAAACCGAGCGGCGTGTTCCAGGACGTGATGACGTTCGGCCTGCTCGGCACGTTCGCGATCTTCACGCTGCTCGGCTTCGCGCGCGGCACCGCGTCGAACATGCAGCCGCTGTTTGCGCGGAGCGGCGCAGCGGGCATCGGGCTCTCGATCTTCCTGGTGCTGCAGATCGTGCCGTACTTCATGACCGGCTTCGAGTCGGTCGCGAAAGGATCCGAGGAGGCGAAGACCGGATTCGATCCGCGCAACTTCACGAAGGCCATTTACGCGGCGCTCATCGCCGGCTTCCTCTTCTACATGATCATCATCGCCGTGGTGACGTACGTCTATCCGTGGCGCGAAATCGTGGCGGGCCACGTGCGGACCGAGGTCGCGTTCGAGCGGACGTTCGGTGCCCATGCGATCGCGCAGCTGATTCTCTTCGGCGCGTTCCTGTCACTGTTGAAGATCTTCAACGGCAACTTCGTCGCGTCGACGCGGATGCTCTATGCCATCGGCAAGCGGAATCTCGTGCACCCGTCGCTCGGCCGGGTGCACGCACGCCACGGGACGCCGATTGTCGCCATCGCGCTGATGTCGGTCCTGACGATCGCCGGGGCAATGTTCGGCGACGCGATCCTCGTGCCGATCACCGAGGTCGGCTCGCTGTCAGTGGGCGTGGGCTGGCTCTCGGCGTGCGCCGCCTGGCTCGCGCGCCGCCAGGGCCATGCCAGCGCCGGCGAATCGGCCGTCATGGCGTGGCTGGGATGCGGCGTGAGCGTGCTGATTATCCTGATGAAGGTCGTCCCGTCCGTGCCGGGGAGCTTTACCGCCGCCGAATGGATCGCGTTTGCGGGCTGGTCGGGGCTCGGCTTCGCCTTCTGGCGGCTTCGCCCGCGCGCAACGAATTAGGAATTGACGATTAGGAATTAGGAATTCGTACGCAGATTTTGCCTCATCGGGCGTCGACTTCTGATTTTCTCGGGTCTTCTTCGGCCTCGGTCACGGCACGGTGCATGCTCGAGCGAGAGCCATGCTCAACGATGAATACGATCAGTCGGCATTCGAAAACGGGCAGGACATTCGCGACCGAGCGTTTCATTTTGCTTGTCGGGTCGCGCGCTTCTGTCAGGCGGTCTACGATCGGGGCGGTGTTGGCAGAATGATGGTGCCGCAATTGCTCAACTGCTCGACGTCTGTCCCTTCAATGCTGGAGGAGGCTCGCGCAGCCGAAAGCCGTCGGGATTTCATTTCGAAGTGCTGTATCGGACTGAAAGAAGGTCGCGAAGCCCACGTACGCTTGCGTCTCTGCGAATCATGCGGAATCGGCCCAGCAGACGAGGCACGGACGCTCGGGCCGAATCGAACGAAATCGTGTCAATCCTCGGGGCGATCGTCCGAAATACACGCCGGAACGCCGGGATCAAAACCGCCGGCCGAGCGAAGAAACGAATTCCTAATTCTTAATTGTAAATTCCGTCAGGGCTTGCGCGACGAAGTCCGGCTCCGGGAGACCGCCGAGAATCTCGACCGTCTCGTTCACCACGGTCTTGGGCACGCCGGTCACTCGATAGCGGCGCGCCAGGTCCGGATACTCTGTCGCCTCGACCGCGTACGCCGTGATGTGCGGGCTGGCAAAGGCCATTTCGTGTGCGAGGCTGACCGCCCGCGGACAGTGCGGTCACGTCGGGGTCGTGAACACCTGCATCGTCACCGGCTTGTCCACGGCAGCCAGGAGCGCGAGGCTCTGCTCGGAGAGATTCAGACCGCGGCCGCCGGCGACGAGCACCGCCTGGATGAGCGACACGAACTCGTAGCCGGCCGGCGCACCGAGAAAGCGGATACGCGAGTCGCGCCGCTCGCCCGCCTCGTCGTACGCGACCGCAATCGCCGGCACGCGGTCGATGCCGTACTGGGCGGCTTTCTCTTTGTCGAGGACGAAGTTCACTTCCTCGATCGTGATCCGATCGGAGAGCGGCGGCAGCTCGTCGAGGATCTGCCGTGTCTGCAGACACGTCTCGCAGTCGAGCGTCTGCGTGAAAAAGACGAGCGTCACGGGACGGGTCAGATCCGCGAACGCCTCACGAAGCTTGGTCTGATCGGCGGGTGCGATGAGGCTCACGGATCGATTATGGCATGCGCGGGACACCGAGCAAGCTCGGCCCCTACTTCATCACGAAGTCACGAAGAACACGGAGGCCACGAAGATCGGTTCTGTACAAGAAGATCTCCGTGCACTTCGTGCTCTCCGTGTTCTTCGTGATGAATGCTATTTGAACAGGTCGTCGAACGCCTGGCGCGCACTGGGCGGACCTTGCGTGCCGGTCTCGCGCTCGATCGTCGTGCGCGGCGCAAAGAGCGAGCACGTGTTCCGTGCGTCCTTCGGCGTGATGCGCGCGGTCAGCGCCACCTGCGAACACTCGAACCTGGCGCTCGTGTCGAACGAGACGCACTGGATGCAGGCGTGCAGATCGACGCCGCACCGCGAGCAGCGGGCATCGGCGGCGACGTCCGCGGCGAGCCGATTGCCGCAACGCGCGCAGCGAAACACCTCGTGCGACGCCATCAGGTTCGGCGTCTTCGGTCCCGCCGCGTCCTGCAGCTGCCGCCCCGGCGCGCGCGGCTGCGCCGCCGGACGCTCCGACGATTTCGGCCCGCGGGATTTCGGCTCGTCCTGGTAACCGCGTTGGCGATATTTTCTGTCGCTCATGGCTGACCCACCCGCCCTTACTTGATGATCTCCGTGATGATGAACGGCGACGACCGCATCGTCTCGTTGATCGCCGAAATCTGGCTGCCGACGATCTGATTCAGCGCCGCGACGTCCTTGTCGAGCTCCGCCGTCAGCTCCGTGATGCGCGCGGTCTCGGGATCGGTCGGCTTCGCCTGGGCGCGCGAGACGGATCCGCTGAGCGACTGGATTTCCTCGCGCACGCGGGGATACTGCCGGTACCCCATCGACGGATACGGCCGGGTCAACTCTTCGTCGCGCAGCTTCGTCACGGCATCGAGCGCCGCCTTGACCTCCTGCGCCAACGCCGGCGGAGTCTTCTGCTTCTTCAGGCGCTCGCCGAGCGCGGTCAGCTGCTCGATCAGGCTGTTCGCGTGCTCGATCGTGAGATTCGCCTTCGACATCATCTCGCGCAGCGTAAGGGCCGCGTCGAGCTGCGTCTGCAGATCGGCCGCGCTGACCGGTACGCGCGGATCCATCGCCACTTTCACCGTCTTCGACAGGTCGCGTCCGGCCGCATGGATCTTGACCGTGTACTCTCCCGGGATCACATACGGGCCGCCGGCGAACCGATAGGGATTCTCCTCGTCTTCGGGCCCCGTGCCGATCTGGCGTGGACCGTCGTACCGCAGATCCCACGCCGCGCGGTTCACACCGGCCGCCTTCGGCGCGTTGCGCAGCGTCCGCACCGTCTTCCCCGCCTTGTCAGCGATCGTGATGACGACATCGTCCTGCTGATCGGCCTTCAGGTAGTAGTTGATGATCGCGCCTTCCGGCGGATTCGGCGCCTTCCAGACCCCCTGGCCGAGATTGCCGTCCTTCCCCCAAAGGTTCCAGCGGGTCGCCGGGCGGATGTCGAAGAGGTCTGCTTCCGATTGCGTCGCCTCTCCGATGTGTTGAAGCGGCGTGATGTCGTCCATCACGTACAGCCCGCGGCCGTGCGTCGCCACCAGCAGATCGTTTTCGCGCGGATGAATCTGGATGTCACGGACAGGCACCGGCGGCATGTTCTGCCGCAGCGATGCCCAGTTCGCCCCGTCATCGAAGGACACCCACAGCCCAAGCTCGGTGCCGGCATAGAGGAGCGTCTTCACCTTCGGATCCTCGCGGATCACGTGCGGCCATCCGGTCGTCTTGGGATCGCCGACGGTCAACCGCGTCCACGTCTTCCCGTAGTCGGTCGTCTTGAAGAAGTATGCGGTGTAGTCGTTGTCCTGATGATGATCGGCGGCGATGAAGGCCGTCCCCGCTTCGAAGTGCGACGCCTCGACGGTGGGAATCCAGGCATTCGGCGCGAGCCCCTGGACGTTCTTGATCACGTTGGTCCAGCTCTTTCCGCCGTCCCGCGTCACCTGCACGTTGCCATCGTCGGTGCCGACCCAGATGACGTTCGGGTCGAGCGGCGAGGGCGCGATGGTAATGATGGTGCAGTAGAACTCGGCCGCCGTGTTATCGGTGACGATTGGTCCGCCTGAGGACTTCTGTTTGCTCTTGTCGTTGGTCGTCAGGTCCTGGCTGATCTGCGTCCACGACTGTCCATGGTTGGTGGACTTGAAGAGCACGTTGCCCCCGAAATACACCGTCTGGCCGTCCTGGGGCGAGATGGCAATCGGCGAGTTCCAGTTGTAGCGGAACTTGTGGTGCTCCATCGCGTCGCCGACCGAGCCGATCCGGTTCGGGTACGGCGAGATCGCCTTGGCCGCGCCGCTGCGCGTGTCGATCACGCTGATGACACCGCCCTGCAGGTCGGTGTAGACGCGCCATGGCTCCTTCAAATCCGGCACGGCGAAGAAGCCATCGCCGCCGCCGACGGTGAACCAATCGTTCTTGCGGATGCCCTCGGTCAACAGCGAGTTGGTCGGTCCGCACCACGTGCCGTTGTCCTGCAGGCCGCCGCACACCATGTACGGGCTCTGCATGTCGTAGTTGATGTGATAGAACTGCGTGAACGCCACGTTGTTCAAGACGGCGAAGTTCTTCCCGCCGTCATAGGACACCTGGAACCCGCCGTCGCTGCCGCTCAGCACCCGCTTCGAGTTCGTCGGATCGATCCAGAGCGCCTGATGATCGCCGTGCACGTCGCGTCCGATCGTGTGGAACGTGCGCCCCGCGTCCTCGGACATGTACAACGAGCCCGAGAGCGAGTACACGCGGTTCGGATCGTTCGGATCGACGCGGATGTCCGCGTAATAGAACGGACGGAAATTGATGTTGGGATCCTTGTTGACCACATGCCACGACGCGCCCGCGTCCTCCGATCGCCACAGCTCTCCCTGTTCGTGGGGCGTCTCGCTCACCATGTAGACGATGGTCGGTTCGCTGCGGGAGATGGAGACGCCGATGCGATCGAGCATCGCCGGGATGCCGTTCGTCAGCTTCTTCCACGTGGCGCCGCCGTCCACCGACTTGTAGAGCGCCGTTTCCTTGCCGCCGCTGTCGAGGGCCCAGGCGTACCGGCGGTACGTCCACATGCCGGCGTAAATCACATTCGAATTGTTCGGGTCGATGTCGATGTCCGAGCACGCCGTCTGCTGATCGACGAACAGCGTCCGGTTCCAGTTCCTGCCGCCGTCAGTGGTCTTGTAGACGCCGCGCTCGTCGTTGGGCCCCCACTCGTGCCCCATCGCACACACGTAGGCGATGTCGGGATTGTGGCCGTCGACGCGAATGCGCGCGATGCGATCGGAATCGGCCAGCCCCAGGTGCGTCCACGTCGCGCCGCCGTCGTTGCTGCGGTAGACGCCGTTGCCGAACGACGCGTTGTTGCGGGGATTCTCCTCGCCCGTGCCGATGTACAGGATCTCCGGATTCGACGGCGCCATTTCGATCGCGCCAATCGACAGCACCGCCTGGTGATCGAACAGACCGGTCCAGGTCGTGCCGGCATTCGTCGTCTTGAATATGCCTCCGTTGGCGCCGGCGACGTAGAACGTGCTCGGGTCTCCGGGCACGCCGACGATCACCGAGACCCGGCCAGCCTGATTGGTGGGACCGATGTTGCGGAACGTCAACCGTTTGAGGGCATCGAGCTCTGGACCACGGCGAGGGGATTCCTGGGCCGCCGACACCAACTGGAAGAGGAGCGCCGCCGAGCCGAGAGTGATGAGTGCGCGCGTCATATGATTTTCTGGCTCCTTGAACATCCTCTATCTCGCGGGAAGGCCCGCCAGGAATTCTTGCAGATATTTCCCCCACACCGTCGGCAGCGAGTGCGTGCCGTGGCCGCGTGTCTGGTCGCTGGTGGGAATCAGGACGTAGCGTCCGCGCTTCACGCGCGGGATCAGCTTCTCCATCAGCCCCAGCTCCGGCGGGTTCACCACATCATCGGCGGAATTGATCGCGAGCAGCGGCGCGGTGATCTTCTCGAGACTGGGCGAGGGATCGTAATCACGCGACGCGTCGAACTGGTACAGCATATCGTTCGCGTCGGTCGCCGCGACGCGGGTTCGGATCTGGTCCGCGTACCACTGGTCGGCGGCGTCGCGCGTCGGCGCCTGCTTCTGCCACTGAAGCGGGCTGCTCGTCATCATCATCAGAAGATTGATCGCCCCAACGAGCCCGTCGTGCGGCTCTTGTGAGTACTCGCCATTCTTCCACGCCGGATCGTGCGTGATGCTGTCCATGATCATCTTGCGCATCACGCGGTTGCGCCCGGCGATCTGCGTCGGCGCGCTGGCCAGCGGCACGAGCCCGTCGACGAAGTCGGGGTACATCTCGCCCCACACCCAGCACTGCATGGCGCCCATCGAGGTGCCAAGCGCCAGGCTCAGATGATTCACATGGAGGCCGTCGGTGAGCAGCAGATGCTGCGCCCGCACCATGTCGTCGTAGTCGTAGTGTGGAAAGCGCGCGTGCAGGCCGTCGCTCGGCTTGGTCGATTTGCCGTGACCGATGCCATCGGGCAGCACGATGAAGTACCGAGTCGCGTCGAGGATCTGTCCGGCGCCAAACAGCTGGCCGGCGAAGGTCTGCGACAGAAAGCCTTGCCCGGAGCCGCCCGTCCCGTGCAGGATCAGCACGGCGTTTTCCACGACGCCTGCCGCATTCCGCCGCGGCGTGCCGATCGTCCGGTAGTGCAGCGTCATCTCCGGCAGCGATTCCCCGCTGGCGAACCTGAATCCGTGCGCGACGAAGTTGCCTTCAACAGGAGCCGGATAGTCGGCGGCGCGTGCTGAGACTGCGCAGAAGAGGCATGCGCCGAGGAGTGTTGCAAGGCGGATCATTCTCATGGGTCATATCATCCTCCCTTCCATTCCACACGCAAGGAGCGGCGGCTTGGCGCGTCGCGTCGAGCCCGCATCGAATGCCGAGCTGGACTGGTTCAAAAAGGTTCCGTAAGGGATCGGCGCGGACGCCGCTCGCAGCCGTAAGGATCGCGAAAACCGCTGTAATCCAGCCCAGCTGCCTTCCGCAAGTGAAATGTTTCACAAAATAACAGTTTGGATTGCGCCGAAAAAAAGGTAAGCTGCGAAAGTTCGTCGACGCGATTCGTTGCCTCGTTCGGCACCCTTCCAGGACGTCACGCGAGTCGCCACCCGGACCGATCCGATGTCGCAGATCTTCCATCGCAGCGCCAACACTATTGCCCGCGTCACGATCTTCGGCGCCATCTTTTTCATCGCGGCGCTGCTCGGGCTCGCCGACCAGGTGAACCGCTCGCCGTGGGTCACCGACGCCCACGTCGCGCGCGAGCAGCCAATTCAGTTCAGCCACGAGCGCCACGTCGCCGGCAACGGCATCGACTGCCGCTACTGCCACACGTCGGTGGAGGACTCGTCGTTTGCCGGCATTCCGCCGACCAAGACGTGCATGAACTGCCACTCGCAGATTTTTTCGAACAGCCCGTTCCTCGAGCCGGTCCGCGAGAGCTTCCGCTCCGGCCAATCGATTCAGTGGACGCGCGTCCACGATCTGCCCGACTTCGTGTACTTCAACCACAGCATCCACGTGCACAAGGGCGTCGGCTGCACCACGTGCCACGGCCAGGTCGACCGCATGCCGCTGATGTGGCAGGAACAGTCCCTGCAGATGGAATGGTGCCTCGGCTGCCACCGCAATCCGGAGCGTTTCGTTCGTCCGCGCGAAGCCGTGTTCAGCGTCGACTATGTGCCGCCCGCGAACCAGCTCGAGCTCGGGAAACGTCTCGTCGCGGAATACCAGATTCGGAAACTTACGAGCTGCTCGACGTGTCACCGATGAGTGAGAACAACCGGGATTTGGGATTGGGGATTTGGGATTTGCAAGGTATGAGGCGGCCGGATTCGAACGCCGCAAATCTCCCCGAGTCCCGAATCCCGAATCCCGAATCCCGCGACCGAGTCTCGTCCGGCAGTCGAGAATGGTGGAGAGCCCTCGAAGAACAGACGGGCGAGCCGGCATTCCAGGAATTTCTGCAGAAGGAATTTCCGTCGCAGGTCGAGGCGATTATCGATCCCTTCGAGCGGCGCACGTTCCTCAAGCTGATGGGCGCCTCGATGGCGCTCGCCGGGTTCACCGCGTGCACGCGGCAGCCGCCCGAGCACATCGTGCCGTATGTCCGGCAGCCGGAAGATCTGATTCCGGGCCGACCGCTCTACTATGCGACGGCGATGTCACTCGGCGGCGTCGCCACCGGCCTGCTCGTCGAAAGCCACGAAGGCCGTCCGACGAAGATCGAAGGCAACCCGCTCCATCCTGGCAGTCTCGGCGCGAGCGACATCTTCGCGCAGGCGGCCGTGCTCGGCCTCTACGATCCCGATCGCTCGCAGACGTTGACCAACGTCGGCGAGATCCGGCCGTGGTCGGCGTTTCTCGGCGCCATGCGCGCGGCGCTCACGGCGCAAGCACCGCTCAAGGGCGCGGGGATCCGCATCCTCACAGAGTCGATCGCGTCGCCCAGTCTGGCCGCGCAGATCCGCGACGTCCTCGCGCGCTATCCGTCGGCTAAATGGCACCAGTGGGATCCGGCCAGCCGCGACAACGTCCGAGGCGGCGCGAAGCTCGCCTTCGGCGACTACGTGGAAACGCAGTACCGGCTCGATCAGGCCGACGTCATCGTCTCGCTCGACGCCGACTTTCTCGCCGCCGGCCCGGCCAGCCTGCGTTACGCGCGCGAATTTGCCGGGCGGCGCAAGCCCGCCGATGCCGAGCGGATGAATCGGCTGTACGCCGTCGAGACCATGCCGACCGCCACCGGGGCGCGCGCGGACCATCGGCTGCCACTCAGGCCCAGTCAGATCGAACACGCGGCCCGGAACATTGCGGCCGCGCTCGGCGTCCCCGGGATGCCAAATGCGGCGGGCGATGCGCTCACTCCTGCCGTACAAAAATTCCTCGACGCGGTCGCCAAAGATCTCCAGGCCCATCGCGGCACGAGCCTCGTCATCGCTGGTGACGCACAGCCGCCGATCGTCCACGCGCTCGCGCACGCGATGAATCACGCGCTCGGCAACGTTGGCAAGACGGTCATCCACACCGATGCCGTCGAGGCCGAACCGGTGGATCAGCTCGCGTCGCTGCGCGCGCTCGTCGACGACATGAACGCGGGCAGTGTCGATGTGCTCGTGATTCTGGGTGGCAATCCCGTCTACACAGCGCCGCCCGATCTCGCCTTCGGCGCCGCCCTGAGCAAGGTGCAGCTCCGCGCGCACCTCAGCTTGTACGACGATGAGACGTCGGCGATGTGCCAGTGGCAGATTCCTGAGACGCATTTCCTCGAAGGGTGGAGCGACGCGCGCGGCTTCGACGGCACGGTGTCGATCGTGCAGCCGCTCATCGCGCCGCTGTACAACAGCAAATCGGCGCACGAAGTGCTCGCGGCGATGGGCGACCATCCGGAACGCACCGCCTACGACATCGTCCGGGAGCACTGGGCGTCGGCCGGCAGCCAGAAGGGCGCGCCCAGGCGCGAGGAGCGCGCCAACGACAAAGCGCCGGTGCAGCCGGCGGTCACCCCGGAATTCGACGGCCAGTGGCGCCGCTGGGTACACGATGGCGTCATGCCCGGAACGGCATTCGACGCGAAAGCGGTCTCGTTGCGGTCCGATTTCGGCCGGACTACGGCGGCAACCCCGCCCTCGGGCGGCGGCCTCGAGATCGCGTTCCGCCACGATCCGTCGGTCCTTGACGGCCGGTTTGCGAACAACGGCTGGCTGCAGGAACTGCCCAAGCCGGTGACGAAACTGACGTGGGACAACGCCGTGCTCGTCAGCCCGGCGACGGCGGCGAAGCTGAACGCCGGCGGCAAGCCGGCATTCCAGGGTGGCACGCACGGGCAGATCATCAGCGATGTCGTCGAGCTCCGTTATCGCGGCAAGTCGGTCAAGGGCGCGCTGTTTGTGGTCGTCGGGCACGCCGACGACTGCGTGACGGTGCATCTCGGCTACGGCCGGACGCGCGCCGGTCAGGTCGGCACACACACCGGTTTCGACGCCAACGCGCTGCGGACCTCGGATGCGATGTCGTTCGGCGGCGGGCTGGAGATTCGCGGCACGGGCGATACGTATCCGCTCGCCTGCACGCAGTACCACCATCTGATGGAAGGCCGCGGCCAGGTGCGCGCGGTCACACGCGAGGAGTTCATCCGCAATCCCGCGTCGGTGAAAGAGGGCGACGAGACGCCGCCGAAGATGCTCACGCTGTATCCGGATTTCAAGTACCAGGGGTACAAGTGGGGCATGTCGATCGACATCAACGCGTGCATCGGCTGTAACGCGTGCGTGGTCGGCTGCCAGTCGGAGAACAACATTCCGGTCGTCGGCAAGGCGCAGGTCCTGGCCGGGCGCGAGATGCACTGGATCCGGATCGATACGTACTATCGCGGCCCGGCGGAGAATCCGGAAACGTACTTCCAGCCGGTGCCGTGCATGCAGTGCGAGAACGCGCCGTGCGAGGTCGTCTGCCCGGTCGGCGCGACCGTGCACAGCGACGAAGGCCTGAACGACATGGTCTACAACCGCTGTGTCGGCACGCGCTACTGCTCCAACAATTGCCCGTACAAGGTCCGCCGCTTCAACTTCCTGCTGTATCAGGACTGGAACACGCCGAGCCTCAAGCTTGGTCGCAATCCCGATGTGTCGATCCGCAGCCGCGGCGTGATGGAGAAGTGCACCTACTGCGTGCAGCGGATCAACGAGAAGAAAATCGACACCGAAAAGCAGGACCGCCGGATCGAGGACGGCGAGATCAAGACCGCCTGCCAGCAGGCGTGCCCCGCCGACGCCATCGTGTTCGGCGATCTGAACGACCCGAAGAGCCGCGTGGCGCAGCTGCAGAAGGAGGTCCGGAACTACGCACTCCTGGCCGAGCTCAATACGCGTCCGCGGACGACGTATCTCGCGGCGGTGAGGAACGTCAACCCTGAGCTGGGAGAATGACAGCCTGGTCATCCAGTTATTTGGTGAATTGGTAAATTGGTGAATTGGTGAATTGTCGTCAGCGCTTGCCAATCAACCCGATCGCCAGGTAACCAGATAAGCCGATTCGATATGCCCGACAGCCTGCAACCCATCGAGGATCCGAACCGCGCGGTCGTCGCCAGCGGCACCGCCGACGTGATCGCGCCCGGGTACACGTTCGGAACCGTCACCGACAAGATCAGCTCGATCGTCCTGGCGCGCAAGACACCAGTCGGCTGGTGGGTCGGATTTCTGATCGCGTTCGCGCTCGCGAACGTGCTGATGATGTCGATCGCGTACCTGTTCCTGAAGGGCGTCGGCATCTGGGGCGTCAACATTCCGGTCGGCTGGGGCTTCGCGATTGTCAATTTCGTCTGGTGGATCGGCATCGGCCACGCCGGCACGCTCATCTCGGCGATTCTGCTGCTGCTCAAGCAGACGTGGCGTACCTCCATCAACCGCTTCGCGGAAGCGATGACGCTGTTCGCGGTCGCCTGCGCCGGCCTGTTTCCGGTGCTGCACCTCGGGCGGCCGTGGCTGGCGTACTGGCTGTTCCCGTACCCCAACACGATGACCGTCTGGCCGCAGTTCCGCAGCCCGCTGATGTGGGACGTCTTCGCGGTGTCGACCTACGCCACGGTGTCGCTGCTGTTCTGGTTCGTCGGACTGATTCCCGATCTCGCGACGCTGCGCGACCGCTCGCAGTCGCGTGTCGGCCGCGTCATCTACGGCATGCTGGCGATGGGCTGGCGCGGGTCGGCGCAGCACTGGCATCGCTACGAAACCGCGTATCTGCTGCTGGCCGGCCTCGCGACGCCGCTGGTCGTGTCGGTGCACACGGTGGTCAGCTTCGATTTCGCGATCGCGATCGTGCCCGGGTGGCACACGACGATCTTCCCGCCGTACTTCGTCGCGGGCGCGATCTACTCCGGCTTCGCGATGGTGCTGACGCTGGCGATTCCCATTCGCGCCGTCTACGGCCTCGAAGACTTCATCACGTCGCGGCACCTGCAGAACATGGCGAAGGTCATGCTGCTCACCGGGCTCATCGTCGCCTACGGGTACCTCACCGAGGGCTTCATCGCCTGGTACAGCGCCGACAAGTTCGAGCTCTTCGTCCCGTTGAACCGCATGACCGGCCCGTATGCGCCCACGTACTGGGCGCTGATCCTGTGCAACATCGTCATTCCGCAGGCGCTCTGGTTCAAGCGCGTGCGGACGAACGTGCCGGTGCTGTTCGTGATCTCGCTCATCGTGAACGTCGGCATGTGGCTCGAGCGCTTCGTCATCGTCGTCACGAGCCTCCATCGCGACTTCCTGCCGTCGGCCTGGGGCAACTACGCGCCGACGTTCTGGGACTGGTCCACGTTCATCGGCACGATCGGCTTGTTCCTGTCGCTGCTGTTCCTGTTCCTGCGCTTCCTGCCGATGATCTCGATCGCCGAAATGCGCGCGAGCCTGCCGGCCGCGAAGGTCGACGAGAACTTGAATTTGAGGATTTGAGGATTTTCAGTCGTCACTGTTATGGCACCAACGAAGCCTCCCGCGATATACGGCATGATGGCGGAGTTCGACGATCCGAACACGCTCGTGGCGGCGGCGCATCGCGCCACGCACGAAGGCTACCAGTGCATGGACGCCTACTCGCCGTTTCCGATCGAAGAGCTGCACGAAGCGCTCGGCTCGCACCAGCCGACGCGCCTGCCGCTCATCGTGCTGATCGGCGGCCTGTTCGGCTGCATCGGCGGCTTTTCCCTGCAGTACTGGATTGCGGCGATCGCGTATCCGGTCAACGTGGGCGGACGTCCGTTCAACAGCTGGCCCGCATTCATCCCGGTGACCTTCGAGTGCACGATTCTCGCCGCGGCGCTGTCGGCGGTGCTCGGGATGCTCGCGCTCAACGGCCTGCCGCAGCCATATCACCCGGTCTTCAACGTGCCGCGGTTCGCGCTGGCGAGCCGGAACCGGTTCTTCCTGGTGATCGAATCGAAGGACGCGAAGTTCGAGATCGAGGAGACCCGGCGGTTTCTCGAGACGCTGGGCCCCCGCGAGGTGACGACCGTTGCGGACTAGTCTGAACTCTCCACCACAGAGGACACAGGGGACACGGAGGAACAATCCGGTCTCGTACGCAAACGTTCGTTCCTCTGTGTCCTCCGTGTCCTCCGTGGTGAAAATCGTGGGCGCGGCGGCGCTCCTGATGCTGACCGCCGCCGCCTGCCGCCAGGACATGCACGACCAGCCGAGGTATGTCCCGCTGCGCGAGTCCACGTTCTTCGGCGACGCGCGCTCCGCGCGGCCGTTCGTCCAGGGCACCGTCGCGCGTGGACAGCTGCACGAGGACTCGCTCCTCTACACCGGCAAGGTGAACGGGGCTGATGCGACGACGTTTCCGTTTGTCGTGGACGACGCCGTGATGGCGCGCGGCCAGGAGCGGTTCAACATCTACTGCTCGCCGTGCCACGGGCGCACGGGCCTCGGCGACGGCATGGTCGTCCGCCGTGGGTACCGGCGGCCGCCGTCGTATCTCGACGACCGGCTGCGCAACGCAGCCGTGGGGCATTTCTTCGACGTCGTCAGCAACGGCTTTGGCGCGATGCCCGATTACGCGGCGCAGATCCGCGTGGAAGACCGCTGGGCGATCGCCGCCTACATCCGTGCGCTGCAGTTGAGCGGCCATGCGACGCTCGCCGACGTGCCGGCCGATCAGCGCGAGAAGATCAAGTAATGGCGCTCAAACAAACCGCGGACGAGCTCATTCCCGAACTGAAAGGCTATCAGCAGCCGCTGTTGATCGCCGGCGTCGCCGGGTTGGCGCTGTCGGCCGTCGGGTTGCTGGTCAACCCGACGCAGTTCTACCAGTCGTATCTGATGGCCTACATGCTCTGGCTGGGCATCACGCTCGGCTGCTTTGCATTGGGCATGGTCCACCAGCTTTCCGGCGGCGCCTGGGGCGTCGTCATCCGGCGGCCGATCGGCGCGGCGGCGCGCACGCTGCCGCTGATGACGCTGCTGTTCATTCCCATCGTGCTGGGCATGGGTCACCTCTACAGCTGGACCCACGCCGACATCGTCGCGCACGACGAAGTGCTGCAGGCCAAGCACGGTTACCTGAACGTGCCGTTCTTCCTCGTGCGCGCGGCGATCTATTTCGCCGCGTGGAACACGATTTCCTACCTCCTGAACGCGTGGTCGCTCGAACAGGACCGCACCGCCAACCCGCGCATCGCGCTCAAGATGCAGCGCCTCAGCGCAGGCGGCCTCGTCGTGTACGGCCTGACGATCACTTTTGCCTCGTTCGACTGGCTCATGTCGCTCGAGCCGCACTGGTATTCGACGATCTTCGGCGCGTTGATTCTCATCGGCCAGGCGCTCTCCGGCATGGCCTTCCTGATCGCCGTGCTCGTGTGGCTCAGCAACCGTCCGCCGCTCGATCGCATCGTCGTCAAGGCGCATTTCCACGACCTCGGTAACCTGACGCTCGCCTTCGTGATGCTGTGGGCGTATTTCTCCTTCTCGCAGTACCTGATCATCTGGGCGGGGAATCTGCCGGGCGAGATCCTGTGGTACGCGAGCCGGCTGAAGACCGGCTGGCGCACGATCGGCGTCGCGCTGGTCGTCTTCCACTTCGCCGTGCCCTTCGTGTTCCTGTTGTCGCGGACCGTCAAACGCGAGGGACGGTTGCTCGTGCGTCTGGCGATTGCGATTCTGTTCGTGCGTCTCCTGGATCTGTTCTGGCTGATCGCGCCAGAATTCCACACCTCTGGGATTGTCGTCAGCTGGCTCGACATCGTGCTGCCGCTCGCGATGGGCGCGCTCTGGCTCGGCTGGTTCGTGGCGCAGCTGCGCGGCCGCGCGATTCTTCCGGTCCACGATCCGCAATTCGATGAAGCGCTCGGGCGGATCATTCAACGCGGCGGCGAGCGGCCGTCGACGGCGCATTGAGTATGGCGGATACGCATTCGGCCCACGCACCGGCGGAGAACGGCGCGGTCCATCACGAGACCAGCGACGTCAATATCCGCGGGATCTTCGCCTTCGCTGCGGCGCTGGTCGTTGTCGCCGTAGCGTTGCACGTCATCATCTGGTTGATGTTCCTTTACTTCGGCGCGCGCGAGGCGCGAGGCGAGGTGCGGCAGTTTCCGCTCGCGGCCAGCCAGGAGAATCGCCTGCCGCCGGAGCCGCGTCTGCAAACGAACCCGCGTCAGGATCTGAAGGACTTGCGCAGCGGTGAAGACGCCGTCCTCAACGGCTACACCTGGGTGGACAAGAACGCCGGTGTGGTCCGTATTCCGATCGGCGAGGCCATGAAGCTGACCGTGCAGCGCGGCCTGCCCGCACGCCTGGCAAACGGAGACAAAAGCAAGTGATCACCCATAACGCTTCACCACGGAGGACACGGTGGACACTGAGGAAAAAACAGATCCAAACCTCCGTGTCCTCTGTGGTGGCGTGTTTGGCCAGTGCGGCGTGTCTGCTCGGCGCCGCTCAACCGGCGTTTGCGCAGATGGGCGGCGGCGGGACGGTGACACCCGGCTACAAACAGGAGCCCGGCCAGGCGTCCTCGGCGCTGCCCACACCGCTGCGGGAGATCGGCTTCGACCAGAACCTCGATAAGCAAGTGCCGCTCGACACGGTGTTCAAGGACGAATCGGGACGCACGGTGAAGCTGGGCGACTACTTCGGCAAGCGGCCGGTCGTCATGGTGTTCGCGTACTACGACTGCCCGATGCTGTGCACGATGGTCATCAACGGGCTCGCGAGCGCTCTCGACGTGCTCTCGCTCGAGCCGGGCAAGGATTTCGAGATCGTCACCGTCAGCTTCGATCCGCGCGACACGCCGGCGACGGCCACAGCGAAGAAAGCCGCGTACATCAGCCGCTACAAGAAGCCGAACGCGTCAGCGTCGTGGCATTTCCTGACCGGTGGGCAGACGTCGATCGATCGGCTCACCAAGGCCGCCGGGTTCCGCTACGCGTGGGACAAGGACACCAGGCAATTCGCCCACCCCACGGGCGTCATCGTGCTGACGCCGGACGGCCGGCTGGCGCGGTATCTGTTCGGGATCGAGTACGGCCCGCGCGATCTGCGCTACGGCATCATCGAAGCGTCGAACGGCAAGGTCGGATCGCCCGTCGATTCGCTCCTGCTCTATTGCTATCACTACGATCCGCTGACGGGCCGGTACGCGCTCGGGATCATGCGCGCGATCCGGATTGCGGGCGCCGGCACGGTGCTCGCGCTCGGCGCCTTCATCGTCGTCATGGTGCGCCGCGAAAAAGGCGCACTGAGCCGAAGGGCGAGTCGCGAATCCCGGATCACGAATCCCGATTCGCAAATCCCGAATCCTGTCCTTCGACAAGCTCAGGACGCCCCGAGCTCGCCGAGGGGCGAATCCCGAATCCCGAGGCTGTAGCAGCAATGTGGTCCGGCACTCCGCTCTTTCCCGAACAGGCGTCCACGATGGCTGCGCGCGTGGACAATCTGTATTTCTTTCTGCTCGCGGTCGGGACATTTTTTTCCCTGCTGATCGCCGGCCTGATTGTCTATTACGCCTGGCGGTACCGCCGCCGCGCGCCCGATGAGATCGGTGTCAGCATCCACGGCGGCCTGGCCCTCGAGCTCACGTGGACCATCATCCCTGCGCTGATCACCGTCGTGATGTTCGTCTGGGGCTCGAGCGTGTTCTTCGCGCAGCAGCGTCCGCCCGACGAAACGATCAACATCTACGTCGTCGGCAAGCAGTGGATGTGGAAGTTCCAGCATCTGGATGGCCAGCGCGAGATCAACGAGCTGCACGTGCCAGTCGGCCGCGCGGTGAAGTTGATCATGACGTCCGAGGATGTCATTCACGACGTGTTCGTGCCGGCGTTCCGCGTGAAAGCCGACGTGCTGCCGGGCCGCTACACGAGCATCTGGTTCGAGGCGACCAAGCCCGGACGCTATCACCTGTTCTGTGCTGAATACTGCGGCACGCGCCATTCGGGCATGACCGGCGAGGTCGTCGTGCTGGAGCCCAACGACTACCAGACCTGGCTGAGCGGCGGCGCCGCGGAAGGCTCCCTGGCCTCGGCCGGCGAGAAGCTGTTCGCAGACCTCGCCTGCAATACCTGCCATCGGCCTGATTCGCAGGGCCGCGGACCGGTGCTCGACGGCCTGTTCGGCAAGACCGTGACGATGCAGAACGGCGAGAACGTGCCGTTCGACGAGGCGTACATCCGCGAATCGATTCTGAATCCAACTGCGAAGGTGGTCGCCGGGTTTCAACCGATCATGCCGACGTTTCAGGGGCTGGTCAGCGAAGAACAGCTGCTGGAGCTGATCGAGTACGTGAAGTCATTGAAGGCGCAAGCCCAAGTCGAGACCGCCCGTCCGGCGACGCCTGGTCCGGCAGCCGGCGAAACCACCCCGGTGAAGAAGTAATCATGCCCAGCACTCTGCTCTTACCGCCGCGCCACTACCTGAACGACGGGTACGGCATCCGATCGTGGCTGCTCACGCGCGACCATAAACGCATCGCGCTGCTGTATCTCGCCTCGATCACGTTCTTCTTCTTCGTCGGCGGCGCCTTCGCCGTGATGATCCGCCTGGAGCTGACGACCCCGCTCGGCGACTTCGTATCGGACGAGACGTACAACAAGCTCTTCACGATGCACGGCGTGATGATGGTGTTCTTCTTCCTGGTGCCGTCGATTCCGGCGACGCTCGGAAACTTCCTCATCCCGCTGATGATCGGCGCGAAAGATCTCGCGTTTCCGAAGCTGAATCTCCTCAGCTGGTACATCTACGTCCTCGGCGGCTTCTTCACGCTCTACGCGCTGATCGCGGGCGGCGTCGACACGGGCTGGACCTTCTACACGCCGTTCAGCACGGTCTCGTCGACCACGAATGTCATCCCGACGGCGTTCGGAATCTTCATCACCGGCTTCTCGTCGATCCTGACCGGCCTGAACTTCATCGTGACGATCCACCGGATGCGCGCGCCGGGGCTGACGTGGTTCCGGATGCCCCTGTTCCTCTGGTCGCTTTACGCCACCAGCCTGATCTTCGTGCTTGGGACACCGGTCCTCGCCATCACCATGCTCCTCGTCGCGGCCGAGCGGCTGTTCCATTTCGGCTTCTTCGACCCGCGCCTGGGCGGCGATCCGGTGCTCTTCCAACATCTCTTCTGGTTCTACTCGCACCCTGCCGTCTACATCATGGTGCTGCCGGCGATGGGGGTCGTCAGCGAGATCGTCCCCGCCTACTGCCGCAAGCGCGTCTTCGGCTATCCCTTCGTCGCGTTTGCGAGCGTCGCGATTGCGGTGATGGGCTTCCTCGTGTGGGGGCACCACCTGTTCGTCGCCGGCGAATCGCCGTACGCCGCGGTGATCTTCTCGGCGCTCAGCTTCATGGTCGCGATTCCATCCGCCGTCAAGGTCTTCAACTGGACGGCGACGATGTACAAGGGATCGATCTCGTGGGATACGCCGATGCTCTACGCGATCGGCTTCATCGGCCTGTTCACGATCGGCGGCCTGACCGGCCTGTTCGTCGCCACGCTCCCGATCGATGTCCACGTCACCGACACCTACTTCGTCATCGCGCACTTCCACTACATCATGGTCGGCGGCGCGATCATGGGGTACATGGGCGGCCTGCACTACTGGTGGCCGAAGATCAGCGGCCGGCTCTACGACGAGTTCCTGGCGAAGATCAGCGCCGGCATTATTTTCCTCGGCTTCAACCTGACGTTCTTTCCGCAGTTCGTTCTCGGCTATCTCGGGATGCCGCGGCGCTATCACGCGTATCCGCCCGAGTTTCAAGTGCTCAACGTCCTGTCGTCGGCGGGCGCGTCGATTCTCGGCGTCGGCTATCTGATTCCGCTGTGTTATCTGCTCTGGTCGCTGCGCTACGGCCGCGTCGCCGGCGCGAATCCGATCGGCGCCGTCGGCCTCGAGTGGATGACGACGTCGCCGCCGCCGACCGAGAACTTCACGGAAACGCCGATTGTGACCTGGGAGGCGTACCAGTACGAGGCGCCGATGGAGCATCATGTTGCCTGAAGCCGTACATCACTACCCCTCCTCGCTCGCCCATCAATTCGATGATGCGGAGCAGCAGAAGGAGGCCGCGACCCTCGGGATGTGGGTCTTCCTCGTCACCGAAATTCTGTTCTTCGGCGGCCTGTTCATCACGTACCTCGTCTATCGCAACTGGTATCCGGAGGCGTTCACAGCCGGCAGCCGCGAGATGCTCGTGTGGGCCGGCACGACGAACACGTTCGTCCTCATCACCAGCAGCTTGACGATGGCGCTGGCGGTCCACGCCGCGCAGCTCGGACAGCGCCGCCTGCTGATGGTGTTGCTCGTCGCGACGATGGCGCTCGGCTGCGTCTTCCTGGGCATCAAGGCGTTCGAGTACTACACCGAGTTCGTGGAGCATCACGTGCCGGGCGCCGGATTCCAGTTCGAAGCCGCAGAGCTCCAGCACGCGCAGATCTTCTTCTCGCTCTACTTCATGATGACGGGGCTCCACGCCATTCACATGATCATCGGGCTCGGCATCATGAGCGTGATGCTGTGGTGGGCGTATCGCGGCGTCATCACGCCGGAGTACACCAATCCGATCGAGATCAGCGGCCTCTACTGGCACTTCGTCGATATCGTCTGGATCTTCCTGTTTCCGCTCCTGTATTTGATCGGGCGTCACGTGCATGGCTGAGCACATTCTTCCCAAGCGGACGTACTACACCATCTTCGCGATCCTGATTCTCTGCACGTACCTCACGTGGCAGGTCGCGTACTTCGATCTCGGCCCGTTCAACACGATCGCGGCGCTGACGATTGCCGTGTTCAAGGCCACGCTCGTGGTGCTGTTCTTCATGCACGTGCGCTACAGCACACGGCTCACGTGGGCCGTGGTATTCGGCGGCGTCTTCTGGCTCTGCATTCTGCTGGCGCTCACCATGAGCGACTACCTGTCCCGCGGCTGGGTTCCCCAAAGCTAATCCTGTAGGGGCGGACCTGTGTGTCCGCCCAGGGCTTCTTGATCGCCGGCCAAGCGCGACGCCGCGGCGCGACCCCTTGTGAGCTCGAACGTCCGGGAGTTTGAGCGCGTCGCCGGTTTGAAGGGGGGAGGACTGGGCGACTCCCGCTAATCAGGAAGCGGGAGCTTGCCGGGCTGTCGCGGCGGTTTCGCCGGTAAGTCGCCTGCTGCACTGCCCTTCACCTGTTCGCTCGGTCGCGGCGGCGTTTCGGGGCGTTGCTGCTCCGATGGATGCTGATCCTGCTCCTGGTGAATACGGTCCTGCTTTCGCATTTTCCCCTCCGATCACTCGCGCCGGGTGCAAAGAGAGAACCGTCGCGCGTCCCCTTGCTCCACTGCGCAAGCATCGCCGACAGAGGTCGGAAAGGATGAGGCGGACACCATTCACGTCTGCGACCGCGACCGTGAAGCCGACCTTCGACGGGCGCCAATCCTCGAACACGCGCGGACTCGATGCAGGTCGGCGAACGGATTTGGGTTCGTCACCCCGTCTCGCGCTCAGAGGGTGGGCGGACCTATGTCGGTCCGCCCCCTCTCTCGCTCTACGGTTTCGTGAAGTTGATCGTCACCGTCGTGACGACTGGTACCGGTTTGCCGTTCAGCAGCGTTGGCGTGTATTCCCATTGTCGTACCGCGTCGAGCGCAGCCTGATCGAGCAGTGGGATCGAGTGCAGGATTCTCGTGTCCATGACTTTGCCATCTTCGCCGACCGTCGCTTCGACCACGACGGCGCCGCTGACCCTTGCGGACCTCGCGATCTCGGGATAGACCGGTGCGACGTTCTTGATTTTCACAGGCGGTTTGATTTTTCCGCCGACAGGTACGGCCCTGGCTTTCGCCGCCACCCGAATCGCGGCTGCGCGCTCCCGTGCCGCCTTCGCAACCTCGGCTTTCTCTTTGAGCGCAGCTGCCTCCGCAGTCGCCTTGTCCCCAGCGGCCTGCGCCTCGGAGGCGAGCTGTTTCGCCTTGTCGTACGATTTGAACGTCTTCGCGTCCTGCGCCTTCAGCTCGGCGTCCAGTGCCGCGCGCGCCTCCTCCGCGGCCTTCAATGACTGAGGCGCGTACTGACCAGCCCCGCTCGACTCAGCTTTGTCGACCGAGGCCTTCGCCGCATCCAGCTCTGCACGTGGCGGACTTCCGCAAGCAGCGACGACAATGGCGAGACCGAAGGCGAGTGCCGTGCTCCTGAGACGCATCGTTGCCCTCCTTGTCGCTCTCGAGACCCGATGGTGCCTGCACCTCGGGTCACAGTCGAGCTGATCTGAGCTGAAGCATGGACTGTGCCGGGAAGCCACGCAGCTCGTGTTCGGCGTGGCCTGGCCACATGGTTGGCTATACTTTCCGAACCTTGTCGAAAGTGGCCCGCCTGTTTCGACCAGGCAGGTGAAGGAGCCTGATCCCGATGACCGACCTCAAGTTCGCGGTTCGCTCGCTCGTCCGTGCCAGAGGCCTCACCTTCACCGTCGTCCTCACGCTCGCTCTCGGCATAGGCGCAAACGCGGCGATTTTCAGCGTGGTGCGGGGCGTGCTGCTCAGGCCGCTCGTCAACCGCGACGCGGACCGGCTCATCTACATCCGCCAGAGCGCGAAAGGCATCGGCATGGAGAACGCGCACTTCTCCGTCCCGGAGCTTCGCGACCTGCAGGCCCGCGTGAAGACGCTCAGCGCCTTTGGCGACTTCTCCACCATCGAGTTCACGCTGCTCGGCCTCGGCGAGCCGAGGACGGTGCGCGCCGGAGTCGTCGGCGGATCGTATTTCGACGTGATGGGCCTTCGCGCCGTGATGGGACGGCTGCTCGATGCGCATGACGACGGTCCAACGGCGCAGGGCGCCGTCGTCCTCACCTACCGTTTCTGGACGACCGCACTCAGAAGCGACGGCTCTGCGGCGCCGGGGCCGTGCTGGCGATCGTCATCGCGCGCCCGATGGTGGCTGTCCTGGCCCGCTACGCGGCGCGGTTTTCCGTTCGCGCCAACGACGTGACCGTGGACGCGAGCCTGCTCTGGGTCGGCATCGCACTCGCGGTGGCGGCGGCTGTGCTGCTGGCGTTCGTTCCGCGGCTGCCATCCGCCGAGTCTGCCAGCGGTTTGGGCCTGTCGAATGGAGGTGTGCGGATTACGCCCGGCACCAATCGCCGCCTGCGTGTCTTCGCCGTCACGCAGATCGGCGCCTCGTTCGTGCTGCTCGCCGGCGCCGGCATGCTCATCACGACGCTGCTTGCGCTGCAGCGTCAGCCGACCGGGTTCAGGGGCAACGTCCTGGCGGTCAACGTTCCGGTCGTGTCTTACACGCGCAAGCCTGAAGAGATCGCGGCGTTCTATCGGGAAGCGATCCGGCGCATCTCGCAGCTGCCAGGCGTGGAGCAGGTCGCGCTCGGCACCGTCGTGCCGTGGCGCGATCCAGGGTTCTTCGCCGCGCAGTTCACAGCGGAGGGCTACCGGAAAGCCAATGGCGAAGAGGATCCGCGGGCGCAGTTCCGCACCGTCTCGCCCGGATTTTTCTCGTCGATCGGCGTCCCGATCATCGCCGGCCGCGACTTCAACGAGGGCGACCGCCGCGACGGCGAGAAGGTGGTCATCGTGAGTCAGAGCCTCGCACAGCGGATGTTCCCCAACATGGACGCCGTCAATCGTCGGATGATGTGGACCGACCCCGTCACGAAGTTCATCGGTGTGAGCAGAGACGCGAGACGGATCGTGGGCGTGGTTCCCGATGTGGACGACGAGCACCTCGTGCCGAGCCCGTCGATGACGGTGTACCACCCGATGGAACAGGAGATCGGAGGCGGCCGCCTGTTCGTGCACGCGAAGATGGATCCGTATCCGCTGGTACCGGCGATTACGAAGGTCATTCGGGATCTTGCCGCGGATCAACCCGTGGAGCGCGCCGCAACACTGGAGGATGTGCGTGCGGAGGTGCTCGCGCCGAATCGCGTGAACGCGCTCGTGTTCAGCGGATTTGCCGGCGTCGCGCTCGCGATCGCGGTGGTCGGCGTCGCCGGCGTCCTCGCGTTCTCCGTGAGCGCGCGCACGCGCGAGTTCGGGATCCGCCTCGCCGTCGGGTCGACGCCGTCGGCACTGCTTGCGCGCATCGTCCGCGAAGGGGCGGTGATTGGCGTCTGTGGGATCGTCGCGGGCGCGATCGGCGGCATCGCGCTCACCCGCATCGTCAGCAGCTATATCGCCGAAGTCGAGATGCCGGGTGCGCTGCCGATTGTCGGCGCCGCCGCCGTGCTCGTGGCCGCGGCGATTCTTGCGTCGCTGATGCCCGCGGCGAGGGCGTCACGCGTGGATGTGCTCAACGCGCTGAGATCCGAATAGTAAGATAGCGCGCATGAAGACGACTCTGCTAGTTCAATACAACCGGATCGGCGTCCAAGGCACGCAATTACACAAAGTTCGTTACGCCGTTCCTTCGGTCCGGCGTGAGGGTGCTGACGATTGAATGTGCCATTGGAGGCGAACAGTTCGACTTGACGTCGGATTCTGGTGTGATGCAGCTGCGATGCGCTGACATCATGTCCGTGAACTGGTCATACAATCGCCTGCAACGAGTGGAGACGTGAAGGTGCGTCTGCCGCCAGCCCTGGGGTCAAACGGTCACGCGTTTCATCTCACCCGAAGGATTACTGATCGGCATGACTCTCACTCCTTCGATGCGGGAAAAGCAGCCCAGAACCCGTAAGAAACCCACATTGTAAGAGAAGGTTGTACGGGACACTGGCTTTTGCTGGCACATCAGGGCGTTTTATCTCTCCATTTTCCGAGTGTCCTGGCCATCCCCGTTGTTATGGCAAGGGCGTAGCCGCTTCTGGCAGTCCGCCGAGCGGCATGGAAGGTCGAGGAGACGAAGCGACGCGGATTCTTCTCAAGGGACGGGGAGGAGGCATCTGGCTCAGGCCATCGGGCGCGCGGTGCTCCAGCAGGGGTGTCGCGTCATCTATCGCGAAGCGCACACGCTCCTCGAGGTGATACACCCCGAAGAAGACCGCTTTGGCTCGGGCGACGCCTTGGTGTGGTCATAAGCCACACTTTCTGCACGCGATCGCGGAGGCGTCATGTGCCGCGAATGCCACTCCCACACCGCCATTATTGATTGCTGCACATCCTCACATTGGAATCGATTGCGCCATGAGTATCGTCACTCAAACCGAATCTCGACGCAGAATGAATCCTTCATGCTGAACCTCGCCTCCTCGAATGTGGGTTTGTGTATGTGTCTCTTCGGGTTATTGGATACCGCGGTACGTTCTGCAGGAAACCCGAACCAGTCCCGATCGAGGTTCCCATTGCCGTTCTCGTCATGAAACACGGCCACGGCATAGATCCCAGGCCCTATGCCGCTGAACGTCACAAGGCTCCGGCGGTCGTGAATCTCTCCGAATGCGGTTCGGAGCGCTCGATTCGTGTCGAATGGAAACCCGAACGGTGAGCCGTAAAGCGCCACTCCCACTCGCCCGTCGTCACTTCCCATTCCTGTGATTAGGACAGTCAGTGTGCCGGACGTCGTTTCTCGGCTCGCTGAGTACCCGGCGCACCGGGAGACAACGCGTTCCGTACTGGCGAACAATCCAGGCCCGTCATTGATGCGATGGCCGTTTTCGCGGATCGAATCAGCAGGCTGGCTCCCAGCCGCGCCACAGGCCACAGCGCATCCGAACACCACAAGTACACAGCGGATCGCCTTCACGATGCCGCCCTCGTGGAAACACGGGGCACTTGAGTTTTCTCGCGATTTGCATTTTGCAGCATGGGCATTCGCCGCAGCGTTTTCGTGGGTAACACTCGAGGGCCTGCACCCGCCTCTTTCGGGGCAAGGCTCGTCACATCGGCGTCACGTGGCCGAGGGCGGCCGCGATCGCCGAGCACACTCGACTTCACCCATCGTCCAGCGCGCGTAATCGCGCAATCGGTGACGGCGCGTCGATGTGCCCAAGGCCGACGATTGTCGTTGACATCAAGTCGTTCACTAGATAGCTTAGATACTAAGCTAATATGAAAAAGAATGTCCAGAAAGCAACACGCGAGAGTCGTCGCGAGCTGGTCGAGGAGATTGTCGGACGGCTGACACGCAAGCGCAGCACGGCGGATGTGCTCTTTCATCATGCGGTAGCGGTCCGCTTGGGTCTGGGCCCAACGGATCACAAATGCCTCGACCTATTGCGCGAGCGTGGCGCGATGTCTGGTAGCGAGCTCGCCGCAATCACCGGCCTGACCAGTGGTGCGATCACCGGTGTAGTGGCGCGACTGGAACAGGCGGGATATGTCCGTCGTAAGGCAGATACGTCCGACAGGCGTAAACAGATCCTCTATCCGGTGCTGGCACGCACGCGAGGAATCCACGCTGAGGTGTTCGCGCCATTGCGCGATGACGTTGCTGCGGTCGTGGAACCGTTCGATACCCACCAGCTCGTCGCAATCGCTGAGTTTCTGGCTCGCACCACCGACGTTCTCTATCGTCATCTGGGACTGCTGCGAGGCCACACACTAAACCCTGCGAGCCACGCCGGCCGCGACATGACTCGATCGACGGCCTCCAAGCAGTCGTCGACAGCACGACGCCGGGAGCAAATATGAGGTCATTGAACTTGCCCTCGCATCAGGGCCATCGTCTCTTGCAAACGGGCGTCGTGCTGATTCTCTATTCGGCGGTCGAGGGGTTTGCGATTCCCTACGTTGGCTCGCCGCGTATCGGGCTGTCCGTGCATACGCTCAGTGCCTTGCAGGCCATTCTGCTGCTCGCGCTGGGACTTCTATGGCCAAGGCTCACACTGAGCGACAGCTGGTCTCGTGTAGCGTTTTGGTGCTTGATCTATTCGACCGCGGCGATACTGGTCGCTTATACAACCGCGGCAACGTGGGGAGTCGGCAGCGAGACGATCATGTTGATGGGGGAGCTTCCGCACGGACTCCATCATGGAAGTGTTTTTCAAGAGACGGTGATCAAGGTCGTGTCGTATTCGTCTGCGCCAACCGGCCTTATCGCCTTCACGTTGATTCTGCGGGGCCTTCACACCGTGAGTGCTGACGCAGAGAACCGCTAGGCGCTCGACCCATGGCCTTCCTGCGCTGGCGCCACACGCGACGACGTCGACGCACTAGGCGCTGGTGTCAAATCGATGATCTCCCAGCTGGAATCGTCGAAATCGGGATCCGCCCAGCGAGCATCGTCTCCCGTGCGGAACATCCAGGGGCCGTTCACGGGCACGATGGACTGACTTAGTTGTATGGCGGCTCCGGAGCTGGCCTCGACTGTGAGGCCGTCGGCGCCGACCATGAACAGCAGAGGCGCGAGGAACCAGGCCTTGCACATCGCTAGCGCTGTGGCGCGTCCCGCACGTGGCGTCCGATCACGAGGGCGTTCGGCAGTCCAATGCAAAGGACGAGGATGATCGCGGCGATGATTGCCGCCTCGAGCCGAATCGGCGCATGTTGAACCCTGCTCACCGGCAGGACGACCAGATTCATCACGAACCACACGACGACGCCATATACGATGCCGGTCAGTACAAGGTGGCGGCGGAGCCCCCGATACGTGTTGAGGGCCACGACGAGGACGAGCGTCCAGATCAGCGCGATGAGATAGTGCAACGCTAGCCCCAGCAGTGCTGTCCCGAGGCCTCCCGCAAACGCCTGGCGGCCCAGGAGGCCACTGGCGATGCCCTGAAGCAGGCGCGCAGCCCTCGCGCCGGACGGACCCACATAGTAGAGGATGGCCGTCGTGATATCGAGCGTGCCTGTCAGCAACCACGCGAGCAACACCGCGAATGCCGTCCGGCGCGTCCTTGCACTTGTAGCGGATCTGACGCTAGTGGAGACCATCGTCCACTCACATTCCCCAATCGCGGGCGGCCGCGTTGCATCCGCTCTCAGGTTCGTTGTTCTGCAGCACAATTACGCCGGTGGTGAACCCTGTCGCGATTGTTCGCCCGGAGCTGATGCGATGGAAATGGCCAATTCGGCGACAGACGATGTAACCACTCCGGTGGATACGATGAAATGGATCGAGCGGAAGTGGCCTGATCATTTCGAACAGGACTGGTCTTCCAGAACCGAACGACATCGCTTCAAAATCCCAACATGTGCTGGTATCGGGTTCGTCCGGAAACACATTCAAGCCTACCCAGGCGGCTATCGCGACCCTGACACTGATGTTCTGCATCGGCCTACTCACTGTCGGCATCATCGGAAGGCACGGACGATCGTGAGCCTGCGCGTCAACGTCACTGCATCGGCGGGCGGGTCTTCGAATGGCCCTGAATCCGCGACGCGGTCGTTGAGGTGCCGGCAGTCGGTCGACACGAGCGAGCGCGCGCTCATCGCAGCGTGCCTCATCTGTGACGAGGACGCGATCGCCGCGTTGATTGCCGCGCATCGACCAGTGATCGTCCGACTGGCGCGCGCGCGAGTCGGAACCCAGGACGTCGACGACGTCTGTCAGGACGTCTATCTGCGTGTCTTCGCTCGCCTCAGCACCTTCGAGTATCGATCGCGGCTCTCGACGTGGATCTACCGCGTCGCGCTGAACGTGATCCGCAACCGGCAGCGCACCGCGCGCCGCCGCCGGTACGACGCGCACGTGCCGCTCGATGAAGTGTCCACGCACGACCGATTTCCCGCGCTCGTCGACTCTGCGACGCCGGCCTCGCTGTGGGAAGCGTCGGATCGGAGGCGGCGGCTGCGCCTGGCGATTCGCGAATTACCGTGGATCCAGCGGCGGGCGCTGATGCTGTGGATCTATCGCGATTCGTCGCTTCCGGCGATCGCCCGGTCGACCGGATTGTCGGTGCCGGTTGCTAGACGTACGCTGCAACAGGCGAGGCGCCGACTCCGAACCAGTTGGACGATCGGACTCTCTGGAGCGGCCGACTAAAGGGCGAGCCGCTCCCGGTCAAAGGTCTCCGCGTCTCGGAGGGGTTTTTTCGAGCGCTGGGCGTCTCGCCGACGACAGGGCGGACGTTTCTGAAGGAAGAATAGCAACCGGGTCGAGCGGCCGAAGTCATTCTCAGGGATCGACTCTGGCGCGAACGATTCGGTGCCGACCCCGCGATTGTGCATGGGCCGACAGCTCCTACGCTAACGCCTCGCGATCGCAAGAATGGCATCGAGGCTGCGAGCGACATCGGTCGCTGTCGTTGCCCAGGAAGAAACGCTGATCCGCATCGCTTTGCTGCCGTGCCACGTTGTCGCACCGCACCAGCAGGTTCCGTCATCCTGGATAGCCTTCACAACTCGCATCGTCGTGTCATCGTCGCCGAACGACACCAATACCTGATTGAGCACCACGTCATTCAGCACTGCATAGCCCGCCGCGCGCAGACCGTCGGCAAACGCCGTCGCGTGCTGGCACGTTCTCTCAATCAGCTCGGCAACTCCTTCCGAGCCTAGAGACCGCAACGCTGCCCACATCTCCGCCGCCCGGGCTCGACGCGATGATTCGGGTCCCCATTGCATCGGTTCGCGTCTGGATGTGGGATCGGGATAGTACGCCGCGGTGATCGACATGGCCCGCTGCAGATCTTCCCTGTGGCGGACCAGGGCGATTCCACTATCGTGCGGCACGTTCAGCCACTTGTGCGCGTCGATGGCCCAGGAATCGGCAAGGGCAAGACCTTCCACTAAATGCCTCCTCTTCGGACTTGTGGCTGCCCACAATCCAAACGCGCCATCGACATGCACCCACGCACCGATCTTGTGTGCAGCTTCACAGACGTCGACGAGTGGATCACAAGCTCCAGTGTTTACGTTTCCGACCTGCGCACACAATATAGCCGGACCGTGCGTTCGGGGTATCAGGGAAGGACGCATTCTTCCCTGCTCGTCAGCGGGTACGACGATCACTTGCCTGGTTCCAAACCCCAAGAGACGCAACGCCTTTAACATCGTAGCGTGAACTTCTTCGCCAACGATGATCGTGATAGGGGGCGCCCCGGACATTCCTTCAGTGGAGACATCCCATCCCACTTTTCGCAATTCGGAACAACGCGCGGCTGCGAGGGCGGTGACATCTGCCATTTGTGTACCCGTCACAAAGGCTCCGCCCGAATCAGCCGGAAGTGCAAACAGAGTTAACAGCCAGCCGAGCACAACATCTTCGAGATAGGCCGACACTGGAGAGATATCAAACAAGCATGCATTCTGGTCCCAAGCGTCCGCCATCCAGTGGGCCGCTACCGATACGGGTAGTGCCCCTCCAACGACACCTCCGAAGAAGCGCCCACCCATACTGGCAATGGTCGCCGGGGAACCAAACTCATCCAGAAGATTCAATAGGACTTTCGGATCTTCTCCTCTCGTCGAAAGAGGGCCTCCCAATATAGACAACGCATCGATGGCATGCTGTGTGACACCGACGTGGCGTTGTGGAATGTTCCTTAAGTAGTTTTGTGACAGTTCTGCAGCCTCGTCGAGGAGCTCTCGATACGAGCTCTCTGGGGTGGCTGAGTCTACGCTGCCGCTCATTCTCCGAGACTCATCGTTCTTGTCAGCCGCATACAAAGCCTCCCGCCTGGACAACGTCCCACCGAGCGCGCCCGCGGATCACGGTAGGCCACCACCGCACTCTCGTTCGCACGCTCGTCTGAGAGTGACGTAGCGGGCCACCCCTCGTCTGTCTGTCAAGCAAGCGGAGCAACTCTTTCGCGCGCGCCGCCACGACGTCAAGACCGACCGATGACGGTGCGCGTCGTCCCCGCGCGGATGTGACGTCGCGCCGCGTCGATCGCCCCCGCAAGCCGTTCCATGCCACGCCGTAACGTGTCCGGCGGGGTCGACGCGAATCCCAGCAACAGACCGTTCGCGGTAGGGCGTCCCACGTAGTACATCCGCAGCGGCGCCACCTCGATGCCACGCTCTCGCGCCTCGTCGCACACGCGTTCTTCGTCGATGCCATCTAGATCGGCCACCGCATGCAGGCCCGTCTGGATGGTTCGAAGCCGCAGCGCGCCGTCACAGAATTCCTTGACGGCGGCTTCGAGCGCTTGCTGCCGCTCGCGATAGGCGGACCGCATGCGCCGCAGGTGTGTCGCATAGTGTCCGTCGCGGATGAATTCGGCCAGGGCCATTTGCTCCAGCAATGGCGGATGCAGATCGGCCGCGCGTCGAGCGGCATGAACGTGATGGGCGAGATCAACAGGGACGATCACGAAACCGAGACGCATCGCCGGGAAAATCGACTTGGCGAACGTGCCGACATAAATGACACGGCCGTCGTCATCGAGGCCATGCAGGCACTGCAACGGCCGCGATGCGTAGCGAAACTCGCTGTCGTAATCGTCTTCAACTATCCAAGCGCCGGTCTTGGCGGCCCATTTCAGGAGCGCCAGTCGGCGCATGAGGCTCATGGGCACCCCGAGCGGAAATTGATTCGATGGCGTGACGTACGCCATGCGAGCATCGGGGGCCTGTCGCGTTGCGGCGGCCACGTCGAGGCCCTGACTGTCGACGCGAACAGGCACAATCCGGGCACTTGCCTGCGTGAACGCACTACGTGCGCCGGGATAACCCGGCTCTTCGAGCCAGACGCGATCTCCCGGATCGAGCACGACGCTGCAGATCAACTGCAATCCGCGCTGAGCGCCGGTGACCACGAACACTTGATCGGCGACGCACGTCGTCCCGCGCGCAACCTGCACATGCTCGGCGATTGCCTTCCGCAGGTCGAGATATCCAGCAGAATCGTTGTAATCCAGCTGTCCAAGTGTCATCGATCGCATCCGCCGGTTGACGAGCTGCGACCACAAACGCAGAGGAAACCGGTCGAGTGCGGGGACGCCGAGGCGGAACGCGCGTGGCGGACCATCCAGTCTTCGAGAAGGGCCCGGGATCGTCGCCAGCGCGACGCCGCGCCGGGACAGCTGCGGATGTTTCGTGCGGACCAGACGCCGCGGCGACGTCACCTGCAGTGGATGGTCGGGCAATTCCCCAGCCACGTACGTGCCCGATCCGCGCCGCGTCTCCAGATAGCCTTCCGCGAGCAGTTGCTCGTAGGCCAGCAACGTGGTCGTCCGTGAAACGCGCAAGTCCTCGGCGAGCGCACGCGAAGAAGGAAGGCGCGTGCCAGATTTCAGAACGCCCGCGAGAATCGCTCGACGGACCGCGACATAGACTTGTCGCTGCAGCCCCTCTGCGGCGCGCTCGTCGATTCGAATCATCAGCCCGGCCGGTGAGCTGAATTGGTGGCTATCTCTGATCGGCGACATAACGCCGCCAGATGATACCACTCTGTCCACAATCGCAAGTGGCCGCATCGTATTTCCGCGAACTGGTCATCCACACGATCGAATCGCCGTTGAACAATCGCGTGCAAAGAGTGGAGACGTGAAGGCGCGTCTGCCGCCAGAGCGCGAGGTCATCGTGCGCGACCGTGTTCGGACTGGAATGAACGCGCGGTGGAGCGTTCGGCCGAGACACTTGAGGCAGTTCAATCAGGCAGGGACTCCCTCTAAGCTTGCCGCGCAAATGTGAAGAACCTGGCGCCACTCTGGACAGCGTCAGGTCTTCGCATACGCGATGAGTTCGCGGTTGAGGCGCTCCATGTGAGTAATAGGCAGCCCGTGCGCCGCGTCTTCATACACCTTGAGTTGACTGCCCTGTATCAGGCTGGCCGTCTTTCGGCCTGTCAGTTCAAGCGGTGCAGAAGAGTCGCGATCACCATGAATGATCATCGTGGGTGCGGTTATCGCACCCAGTTCGGCCCGAAAGTCGGTTTCTGTAAAGGCACGTTGAAGTTCGATGAGGACCTTCAGGGAGCATTGGAGGAGCATTCTTGTCCACCATTCTGTCATCTCGGTTGAGACGGAATTCTTTGGTGTGCCAAAGAACGCGGGTGCGGCTCCAGCGATGACGTGGGCACGATCCCTACTCAGTGCTTCTCGTACGTTCTCCAGGTAGAGCGGGTCCATCCCGTCTGGATTACTTGCCGTCTTCACGATCAAAGGTGTAATGGGGGCCACGAAAACGATTCGGGCAACGCGACGACCACCATGCCGAGACCAATAGCGAACGATTTCGCCGCAACCCATTGAATGGCCGATGAGAGTGATGCCTCGCAGATTGAGCCGCTCGATGACGGCGTGGAGATCGTCGGCGAGGGTGTCGAACTCGTATCCGCCCGGTGATTCGATCGAGCGCCCATGCCCGCGACGGTCGTAGGCGATGCACCGCAGGCCATGAGCAGCCAGATCGGCCATCTGGTACTCCCACCAGTCGGAGTGGAGACCCCAAGGCGCGAGCAACACGACGGGGTTACCGGCTCCCCAGTCTCTATAGAACAGACCGACGCCGTCGCGTGACTCGATGAACGCCGTCGACAGTGGCGTTCTCATCCCTGCGATGGGATTCTTCTCTTTTGTCTGGCGGCCCGCATCACCAGAGATCGTCAAGCCATTGCCGACAACGGTTGAGGCGACTGACTTGAGGACTTCTCGCCTATCCATAGATCGCTCCTGCATCGCCACCCTGGCGGGGACCTCCGCCAGAATCGAACGAACGCAATCTTCCACGCTCAATCGCGCCGTGTCGATCACCATCCGTTCAACGTCCCAAGGACGGTAATCCCGCTCGACCACTTCCTGCCACGTGGGCAGTCTGTGCTCCGTGATATCCGCCGTGCGCTCCTCCACCCGCCGCTTATGCTCGACGGGATCTGAACACACAATCTCGATGTCCAATGCCCGCACACCAGCCCGGTCTGCAACGGCTCGCCACTGACAGCGCGTGAGCGGCCACGGGTTGACGCAGTCAGCGACGACGATGCGGCCTAGACGCAGGTTGTCTGCCGCGACCGCATGGGCGACGCTGTATCCCTCGCCTTCGACCGGCCTTCCGGCGTGGCGAATCGACTGCTCGATCGAGTCGATACGCAGATAGACCGCGGCCAACTCGATCGCCAACTTGCGGGCGATCGTCGTCTTACCCGTCCCGGGAAGGCCACTCAAAACAATGAGCATCGTAGAAGTCTAGGATCCGCAGGACGTTCATCGCGCCCGCTACCACGGCGTTGCCTGCGACGAACACCGCGGCGACCCACCGCTGCCGCGATCCATCCTCCTTTGCCGTCCTCATTCCGCCAGAGCGACGATGGGATTGATGCGCGTCGCCCGCCGCGCCGGCAGCGCGCAGGCGGCGATCGCAACGGTCGCCAGGATGGTAGTCACCGCCAGCAGCACGATCGGGTCGGCGGCGCTGACGCCGAACAGCTGGCTCTCGAGGCTCTTGCGCAGCACGACCGCACCGATCGCGCCCAGCACGAAGCCGCCAGCGATGAGGATCAGCCCCTCCCGCAGCACCAAGTCGAAAATGGCAGGGCCGCTGCTGCCCAGGGCGATGCGGATCCCGATCTCCTTCCTGCGCTGCGTCACGAGGTACGCCAGGACGCCATAGATGCCGATTGCCGACAGGAACAGAGCGATTGCGCTGAAGCTGAGCGACAACAACATCGGCGACTTGCGGGTCACCAGCGACTTCTCCATCCGCGCGTTCATCGTCTGGATGTCGAAGACCGGGAGCTCGCGATCGAGGCCCTTGAGCGCACCGCGGACGGCGCTAATCAGTGACAGCGGATCGCCGGCGGTCCTGAGCGCAAAGGTCAGGTCGTAAGAGACGTCCTGATCGGCCGGGAAATAATAGGCGCCGACCGACTTCTGTCCCTCGGTGAGATCGTGCAGCTTGATGTCAGCGATGACGCCGACCACGGTGAAGAAGACCGTCTTCTCGGTGATCGCTGTGAGGTCGCCGGCCGCGACGCCGCTCGGCATGTACATGCGCCGCCCGATCGGATCCTGGGACGGCCAGAACCGCCTGGCCAGCGTTTCATCGACGATGATCGAGCCGCCCTGAGTGAGCATCTGGCCGCCGATGTCGATCGCCGGGCCCTTGTGGCCGTCTCGGTCGTCGAAGAACCGGCCGCGCACCAGCTTCACGCCCATCGTTTCGAAATAGCCGGACGTCACCTCGATCTGGTTGGGCAAGATCACCGACTCGCCGGGCTTCATCTGGTAGCCCTCGGCGAAAACCATGCTGCTGCTGTTGTTGCCGCCGAACGGAATCGTGTCGGTCGCGCCGACCGCGGTGACGCCCGGCAGCGCGCGCAGGCGCTGCAACGCCTCGTGGGTGAATGCGATCACCGCCTCGTCCTTCGTGTAGCGCGTGCGCGGCAGCGTGATATTCGCCGTCAGCACGCCATCCGCACCGAAGCCGGGCTGAATCGCCAGCACCTGACGGAAGCTCGCGAACATCAGCCCGGCGCCAACGAGCAGCACGAACGCGAACGCGATCTGGGTCACGACCAGCGACCGGCGCAGCGCGCGCGCGCCGCGGCCGGCGGTGCCGCTGCGTCCTTGCTCGCGCAGAACGACGGTGAGATTCGCCGGCACCACGTTGGCGACCGGGATCAAGCCGAGCACCAGGCCGATGATCGCCGCCACCACGAGGGTGTAGGCGACGACAACGCCGTCGAGGCGGATTTCCTCGCCGCGCGGCAGCTCCTGGATGTTGAGCGTCCCGAGCAGCCGCAGCGCGGCGTAGCCGATCAGCAGGCCGGCCGCCGCCGACACGGTCGTGAGCAGAATGCTCTCGGTGATCAGCTGCCGGCCGACGCGGAAACGGCCGGCGCCGAGAGCGAGCCGCGTCGCGAGCTCCTTGAGCCGCGCGCGTGACCGGACCATGACGAGGCTGGCGACGTTGACGCAGCCAATCAGCAGCACGAACAGCGCACCGCCCCACAGCAGGTACAGCGTCGCCTTGACGTCGCGCACCAGCGTCTCCTGCAGCGGCTCGACGATGGTGTGAAACCCCGCGTTGATCAGCAGCGGCTTGAACGCTGGAAACTTCTCGAGGTTGCGCGCGTTCAGCGCGTCGACTTGCTGCTGCGCCCGCTGGATCGTGGCGCCGGGCTTCAGCCGCCCGAGATTTTGGAGGTAGTTGGTGTGGCGGTGCTCATCGCTCGTATCTTGCGGTGTGAAGGCGAGGGGACGCCACAACATCACCTCGGGATTCAGAAAATCAAATCCCTTCGGCATGACGCCGATCACCGAGAACGGCTGGCCGTCGATGCGCAGGTCCTTGCCGATCGCCGCCGGGTCGCCGCCGAATTGCGACTGCCACAGCGCGTAGCTCAGCACGACCTTCTGTTCGTTGCCGGGTTCGCCTTCCTGCTCGGAGAACGTGCGCCCGAGCGCCGGGGCGACGCGCAGGAGGCGGAAGAAAGAGGGGGTGACACGGGTGATAGGGACGCGAACCGGAGTGCCGTTCTGGTCGATATTCTGGTTGCTGTCACTGTAGGCGGCCTGCTCATCGAACACGTCCATGTCGCGCAGCCGGTCGAGATAGTCCATGACGCTCGACGAACCGCCCACCGCGGCGCCGGCGCCGGGATACGCATTCCCCATCAGGACGATCCGGTCCGACTCGGGTACCGGCAGCGGCCTCAGCAAGACGTTGTGGACGACAGAAAACAGCGCGGTGTTGGCACCGATGCAGAGGGCCAGCGTCAGCACCGTGGTGATGGTGAACGCCTTGTCGCGCCACAGCAGGCGCAGGCCGACGCGAATATCGGAAATCATACGTGTCCGTGGACGTGAGTCGGGGCCACCATGTTCATCGGATTGCAGCGCGAGTCGTTGCGGACCCACCGACCTCTGGATCGCGGACGTTCTCGAAAAAGATTCAGCCTACTCCATCCGCAGAGCGTCGGCAGGATGGGTCCATATACGGGCTACTAAGAGTAGACTGCAGCCTGACTTCGATCTAAAAGCGCCACTTGATGACAATCCGATAAGACCACCGCGTCGTCACGGCTGTTGGGTGACGAACCCAGTTCGCGTGGGCTGCCGGCCTTGACGTCGTCTGCGCGTAGAGCCCGTTGAAATCACTTGCCGCCGGCACTTGCATCAGCTCCAGTACGCGGACGGCGTGCCGAAGAACGAAGTAAGCTCAATCAACGCACACGATCGCTGTCGACACTGTCCGCCTCATGCATGACGCCTCGAACAAGCCAGTCGCACCGCGCGCTCGCCCAGTTGCATGTGGTCATTCGTGGCGAAGGGCAATCATCGGATCCACGGTCGTGGCTCTGTGCGCCGGAATGTAGCAAGCCGCGACTGCCACCGTTAGAAGCACCACGGCAACGCCTGCAAACGTGGCGGGATCATGAGCGCTCACCCCGAAGAGTTCATGGGCCATGAACTGCGTCAGCCCAAGCGCAGCGATCACACCCACCGCAACGCCAACGCCCGCTACGGCGGTGCCTCTTCCGAGCACCAATCGCAACACGTCAACACGTTTCGCTCCCAGGGCTATGCGAAGACCGATTTCATGCGTGCGCTGTCCGACCAAATACGTGATCACGCCGTAGATGCCGATACAAGCCAGCATCAGTGCCATGGAGGCAAAGACGCCAAACAGAATCATCGCGAACCTGCGCGCCGCGTAGGAATTGGCCACGACATCGTCCATCGTGATGACGTTATAAACCACGGCGCCGGGATTGAGCTGGACGACCGCGCGGCGGACAGATCCCGCGATCTGTGCTGGATCACCCTGCGTGCGAAGCACAACGGCAACGCTTGTCGCCGCCAGGCGCATCACGTTCTCGGGAGCCTGTCTGAACGGGTAGTAGAACTGCGCCTCGACCGCCCACTTCGCGTTGTCATCTAAGCCCCACTGCTTCACGTGGTTGACGATGCCGACAATCTCGGCTTGGACGTTGAAAGTCGCCAGGTGGACGTGTTTGCCGATAGGATTCTCCGCAGGAAAGAACGTACGGGCAAACACCTCGTCGATCACGATCACCAGCGGAGCGTGCTCGGTGTCCTGTGCGGCGATGAAACGACCGCCCTTGAGCGTCATTCCCATGGCTTGGACGAAGCCGGCTTCGGCGAAAGAAAACATCGCCTGGTTCATTTCGTTTACGTTCGCCGGCCGGGGGCGGCCCTCAATCCAAAACGCCTCAGACGATCCGTGGAGCATCGGCCTCGAGCCCAATGTGAGGGACACGGCTTCCACCGCGGAGATCGAACGGATCGAGTCGTCCAAAGCGCCCAAGCGCGCAATCGTCTCGGCGGAGCTCGGCGCAGGAGGTGCCGGGAGGGACACGCTGAAAGTAATCGCCTGGCTCGGATTGAATCCCGGATTGACTCGCCACAGAGCCGCAATGCTGCGGGTCATCAGCCCGGCGCCTACAAGCAGGACGAGCGCCATGGCCATCGCAACAACGACCAACAGTTCTTGAAGCCGATGGCGGCGGCCGACTGAGCCCCGGCCGCCCTCTTTGAGCACCTCCTGGAGATCGACGCGCGACGCTTTCAGTGCTGGCGCGAGACCGAATAGCACGCCAGTGAGAAGAGAGACCCCAAGGGTGAACAGGAGTACGCGCGCGTCCAGCGAGACCTCGCTTGCGCGCGGCAGCGCACCAGGCAGCACGCCGATCACGGCTCTCGTACCCCACAGTGCGAACAGCACACCCAGCGTTCCGCCGATGGCAGCCAGGAGGACGCTCTCGGTGAGCAACTGCTGCACCACTCGCCGGCGGCTGGCGCCCAGCGACAACCGGACCGCGAACTCGCGCGACCTGCTCATGGATCGCGCGAGGAGCAGGTTCGCGACGTTGGCGCATGCGATCAGCAACAAGAAACCGACAGCACCGAACAGGACGAGCAGAATCGGTTGCACGTCGCCGATCACGTCCTGCTTCATGGGCACGAGCACGGCTTCAATGCCTCGATTGGCTTCTGGGTAGGTCGTCGCGAGGCTTCGAGCAACACCCTGCATGTCGGCTGTCGCCTGGGCAAGCGTCACCCCGTTGTTCAGTCGACCCAGCATCGCGGAACTGAACACGATCCGGCGGTCCCGAAACGACGGCTCCCGCCATTGGCCGACCGGTGTGTACACGTCGCGAGCGTGACCGTCGAGGCTGAAGCGCGCCGGAATCACGCCAACGATCGTATGAGCGATGCCATTCAGGATGATCGCTCTGCCAATGACGTCCGGCGCCGAGCCAAATCGCCGCTGCCAAAAACCGCCACCGAGAACGGCCACTGCTTCGGCGCCCAACCGATCGTCGTCGGCGCGAAATGTTCGACCGACAACCGGATGTACGCCGAGCGTGTCGAAAAAGCTCGCCGACGTCATGAAGCCGCTGACACGCTCGGGCTCGCCACTGCCCGTCAGGTTGTAGTCTTCGTTGTGGTACAGCGCGATCGAGGCAAGCGATTGCGTATCCCGCTGCCAATCGAGGAAATTCAGATAAGAGAGAGACGCGCGGTCATATCCTGGCGCCTTCGCGTATAACGCGACGAGCTCGCTCGGATTTCGGTACGGTAGTGGATTGAGCAGGACTCCGTTGACAACACTGAAGAAGGCGGTGTTTGCACCTATGCCAAGGGACAGCGTGAGAATCGCGATCGCGGTGAAGCCTGGCGATTTGATCAGTGTCCGGATCCCGTATCGCACGTCGTTCAGCAACAGTCACCTGTGAGGAGCAGATGAGCGAGCATTGCGAGCCAACCGACCGGGACTCTTCGGGTGACCAAGAACAATACCCCTTGTCGGATGCATGGCATGAGAAGCTCTCATTCACGTTCAGCATACGACATTCAGAGCGTCTTGCCGAAGCACAGACTCGTTTCTGGTGATGCGAGATATTCGCCGAATAGCGGGATGCGGGCATAGCCCATGCCCTCGTATAAGGCGACGGCTCGATCCAACCGCGTGCCGGTTTCGAGCACAACCCGCGATACACCGAGCGTGCGCGCTTCTTGTTCGAGGGCCATCACGAGAGAGCGTCCGATACCCTTACCGCGAACGGACGGCGCGACGAACATCCGCTTCAACTCCGCCGTGCTGCCATCCAGGCACCGAATAGCTCCACAGCCGACCGCCACGCCATTCACGTAGGCAATCAGAAACGCGCCGTCACCATCCGCGACTTGCGCTGAAGAGAGTGAAAAATGTGTTGCACCGGGTTCCGGGAACGTCGCCGTCAACTCGATGTTCAGTGCTGTAATCAACCCAACGGCATCAGGTGACGCCAGCGAGCCACGACGAATGTCAACGGTCGGCATTTTGCGAACTCGCGCGCCGCAGAACTAACGTTCACCGCGCAGCAAATGCATCGGTGCCCCTTACAATACTGCGTTCGCTCGCGTCATGAGCGCGATGATCACTCTTCGGATGCTCTCTCTCGCTCCCGCGACGATCGCGTGGCATTTCGTGGAACATGCCGCGATTGTCCTTTGGAGGTGCGAGCGTGAGGATGACCAGTTCAAGAAAACACGATGCGACCACTTCATGTCGATTCGCGACGATGGATCGGGAGGCATCATCGATCCGTCACCATGGCTGTATTGTTGAAAAGCCGCCGTGCTGACGGAGCTAACGGTTGGTTGCGACTCAGCAGCGGGCGTCGCCTGACCTGCTCAGCGGTATCGCGCGTGATCGCGCGGGGCTCGACCCCGAAGGCTACGCCAGGCCTGGGGCGCGCTGCTCCTCCATCAGGGCACGGATGGGATCGCGTCTCATTCGCAGCGTCGCGTCGCAGGCTCCGCAGCCCAGTCCCGCCAGTGCCAGGCCTCAGGGCGATTTAAATTCGGAGCGCCCCATCAGACACAAATCTGCAAGTCCAGATGCGCCCGGCACTCGTTCGTTTTGTCACACTTCGGCCATAGTGGTCGCATCGTTTTGAGGTGAAGTGGCTCTCCATTTGACGTTCTCAATATGGGAGGATCGCGTGGAAATGAAGATCACGGAACCGCCTAACTGAGCACAGGACCTGACAGTGCGTTTGCCGTGAAGATGTTGCGTCGAGATCCCGAGCCGCTGTCTCGACTAGGATGAAGGGATCGCGTGGAGGGTGCGATGTCGGTCTTCACCAACCCCGCAGGCGGAGCCGCCGAGCATGCGGCCGCGTATGTCCGTGCGGTCCTCGACCTCCTTGGCGATCGCGATCCGGGTGAAGCGCTGCGCGAAACGCCGGACGCCCTGGCGCGTGCGATCGACGGGCTCTCACCCGGGCAGTTGCGCCGACCGGAATCCCCGGGCAAGTGGTCGATCGCCCAGATCCTTCAGCACCTCGCCGACTCAGAAGTCGTCTGGGCCTGGCGGATGCGCCTCGTCCTCGCGCAGGATAGTCCGCCGCTGACCGGCTACGACCAGGACGAGTGGGCTAAACGGCTCCACTACGACGAGGCCGATCCGTCGGAGGCGCTGGAACTGTTCGGAACGCTCAGACGCGCGAACCTGCGCCTCATCGCCCGCGCGTCACCAGCCGAACTGAAACGCGTCGGCGTCCACGTGGAGCGCGGCGAGGAAAGCCTTGAGCACTTGCGGCGCCTTTATGCGGGCCACGATCTGCTGCACCTTCGCCAGATCGATCGCGTCCGGCACGCCTTCGCATGAACGCCGCCCATTTATTGGTAGTGCAGGGTGACGAGCGCGGAGAGCCCATCGGAGTGGCCGGCTGAGCATTGTCAGTAATCAGTGGGTGGACGCCATTGCGACGGACAGGCCCACGGTCACTCGACGACCAGCTTGCCTTTCATACCGTGATGGCCCACACCACAGAAGACGATGCACCGAAACTCGAATTCACCAGGTTGGTTTGCGACGAAGCGGACCGTAATGGGTTGATCTTCGGGAAGGTCCGCTCGAATGCCGAATGGCTTGAGTTCGAATCCATGCCTACCGTCGTTGGAGACGAGATGGAGCTCGACAATCTGCCCTTGTTTGACGCGAATCTCCGGTGGATCGAACTCGTACTTGCGCGCGCTCATCGTGCGCCTGACATCGGCAGGTCGATCGGCCGCAGTCGCCGACACGAGCCGGGGATTCTTGACACCGCATCCCACCATTAAGGAGCAGCTGGCGATCAAAGCAGCAAGACTCGTAGGGCGAATGATCGTTGACACCTCTGTGATCATGGACACGTCCTTTGACCCATCATGCGGGACGCTAGCAGGGGGGTCTGGTGTGGGGCATGGCGACCTCAATGGTCCGCGACGGCCCGAGCCCCCGACAGTCACATATACGAATCCGGCGGGACTATCACTTTCCGCCGCACTCTAGAACGACCTCCGTCGTTTGCAAGACTCCTTCCCTATGAATATCTGGGGAAGAGCCGCTCTAACCATCGACAACACTTACGAGCGTAGCCGAGTCTTTTCGGATTCAGTAAATCTCACGAGTGAGATGGCACCGACACCGTGTACCCACGGCGAAGACCTGACGCGAGTTCCAGCGTACCGCTAGCTTTCCGCACATCGTGTGGATGACCAGTTCGCTGATACTCGATGCGGCCAATTGCGACCAGTAAGTGACTGTGGACAGCTGGATATCCGTCGATCGCCGAACAAGCTGGTCTTTGACGGCCGGCTTGGCGCCATCGCCGAACGATGGCGCCTTTCTCAAGGTTCTTGAATGTCGTCCGTGGGTTGAACGACGGCCCCGCGGTCGGTCGGCGCGGCATCCGTGACGTGATAGTGCGTCACCATGAGCTCGCGGTCGACAAGATACCGATCGTCCTCTGGATAAAACACCGCTTTCGTCACGTCGTGACCTGCGAACTGCGCGACGGCGTCCAGCGAGTCCCAGAGCGACAATGTGACGATCTCCGATCGACCTCCGATATCGCGCTGTAGAATCCAGGCCCCAGGGTTCCCCGGTGTCGCTCGATATGCTGCGAGGCCTGTGCGGTTCACGTACTCCGCATACCCAGCGGCGTTCTCCGACGTCGTCCATCCGCGCCACATGCGTGCGATCATCGCCTTGGCCGCTGCGCTACATGTTGGCGCGCCGAATCGTGCGTCTCCATCACATCCTCCTATCCCGAATCGACTGTTCTGTCCTTTCCAATGAAGGACGATAGAACGGCGCGTCACGTTTCAGCCGACCGGCAAAGGTCGAGGCGACGCCGATTCTGGTCGACGGCACGCTCTACGTTAGATCGGCCCACCCGACAAACAGACGGAATCCGTACGCCCTCATGAGGCGTAACTTGCAATGGTCTCGAGTCGCGGCTGTGCAATGCGCGCGTAGTCTCTTGTCCTCAGTGCGACGGAGCGATCGAGGCGAGCTGCGTTGAAGAACATCTCTTCACGCGTCAACAAGCCCGGATCGACAACGAGCTCGAGGGTAGGATTGAAAGAGAACGGCAAAATCGTTCCAACGCTACTCCCAGCCAACCTCTCGGCGACCTCGGGTGATGCGAACGCCACGTAGGTTCCTGACAGCAGTGACTTGATTGCGTGGAGATTGACCTTCGCGTCCCCTGGGACCACGCCGAGAACGTGGCGGGTGATCTTCTTGCCGATTTTCACCATCACAACCATGCATTTTGCCGCGAGCTGCAGACTGTGGCCCCGCATTGCGCTGACGAGGTCGGTTCGACCTTCCGGCGCATGATCGATGAGCCGGTAGGACGCGCCGTGCCACCTGGTCAAGGTTGCGCTCCCTCGCAGCGTTTCATCTAGAGTCAAGGACGCCATTCTTGATATCGTGATTGCCATGCAGATCGATGTGCTCGCTCTGGAGGGCGTGTTCGATTTGGGACTATCGGCCGTTCTAGACGCGTTCCAGACGGCAAACGAGGTCAGCGAAATGGGCGGCCTTGCGGTTCCTCGATTCGAGGTGCGCGTCGTGGGAGTGCGGAGGAATGTCCTAACCGCACAGGGCCTCCGCGTCCCCGTTCACCTCGTCAGCAAACGGGCGGCCGATTGCGTAGTGGTTCCCGCAATTGGGTTCAAAATGCCGGAGCCCTTGGAAGCCGCGCTTGCGAGGTCAGACGTGCGTGACGCCGTCAGTGCACTGCAACAGTGGGCTCATCGCTGCCCGACGCTAACGGCGGCGTGCATCGGCACGTTCGTGATGGCCGAGTCCGGCTTGCTCGACGAGCAGCGCGCGACCACCACGTGGTGGCTCGCACCGTTATTTCGGAAACGCTATCCACGCGTACTCCTTGACGAATCAAACATGATCGTGAAGTCCGGCCGCTTCGTAACCGCGGGCGCCGCATTGGGCCATATGGACCTCGCGCTCTATCTTATAAGGGGCGTCAGTCCTCAACTGGCTTCTCTCACGGCGAAGTATCTTATCGTCGACTCGAGACCATCGCAGTCGGTGTACGCCCTGACCGATCACCTGGTGCACTCAGATCCGATCGTCCAACGCTTCGAGATCTGGGCGCGTGCGAGGCTGAGACATGGGTTTTCGCTTGACGCCGCAGCCAGGGCTGTCGGTTCAAGCAAGCGAACGCTTGCCCGTCGGATGCAGAGTGTGCTCGGGCAGTCGCCAGGTGTCTACTTTCAGAGTCTACAAATAGAACGCGCGGTGCATCTCTTGAAGACCGGCACGGCGAGCGTCGATGAAGTTGCGGCTCGAGTCGGATATGCCGAAGGCGCGACCCTGCGAACGGTTCTCCGGCGCCGTCTCAACATCGGAATCAAGGAGATCCGAAGACCTTCCGTCACGAGCGGAATTACGGGTTGAGTGTTCCCTTGCGAAACCACTGTATCGCGGGTCAATCGCGTTCCAGGTCCAGAAAATCAAAAGACTTGGGAACGCGGACGCGAACGGCAGCGCCGTACGCGATGAAGGCTAAACATCAGAAGGTTCGGTCACAGGCTCCGTTGCGCCACGCCGATTCAGCGCCAGCACCGCCACCGCCATAGCGCAGCAAGCGAGCGCAAGGCCGAAGCCGAACTCGCTGATCACGTACGTGGCTGAGGTGGGGGACCGCCGAGTGCAAGCGTGCGGGGTTGAAGCCGCCGACCCCGAAATGCCAGACAGGCAGGTAGACCGGCAGCGCGTAGGCGAGACCGAAAGGGTGAGAATAGTCGCCAGGACGACGAACGCCCAGACCTTACTTCACGACGTGCGCCGCTCGGCCACAGCATCGTCCACGATTCTCTCTCGCACCCTACTGCAGCACAATGCCGGGATACCAGCCGCTCTTGATCAGGAACGCGTGCGGGTCGCTCATCAGGATGATCTCGCGGATGGCCGCGCCCTTGTTCGATGCGTGCTGAAAGTAGGACTTCGTGATGCGATAACCGACCCAGTAGCCGAGATCGCCCAGCTTCTCCGGGGTGGTGTTGTCGAGCCAGTCGGACAAATCGGTCTTGTCCACATCGGCCGCGAACCTGGTCTCGACATCTTTCTCCCGCCCGCCGGTCGAAGCCCTGAGCGCGCCGTAGGCGACGTCGCCCGAGACCATCTCGCCGACGAATTCCGCCACGCCCTCGAGCAGCGACCGCCCCAGGACGGAAGGATGGTCGTCACCGGCGAGCTTCGGATCCTGCTGAGCGTGGACGTATTCGTGCGCGATCACGTGCACGAAGCGATCGTCGACGTTCGGGTTCAGGAACCTCGCATTTGGCGCGCACATCGCTTCGATGCCGATCTGGACTCCATCGCCGGGGCCGGAGATAGCCAGGGGTCTGCCCCGGCCGACGGCGATCGTGACTGGCGGTTTCTGAGCCTCCGGATAGAGGATGAGCAGCTTGCGGAAGGCGGCGTTGAGCCGTTCGCGCACACGCGGAAGGACCGCCAGGCATGCTCTGGCGTCCGTGTAAAGCTCCGGACGCGTCGCAATAGCTTGAGCGATGCGCTCGCCCGTGACGTCACGCACCTTCGCGAGGTGGTGCAAGCCGGGGGTGCCTGGATCGAGATAGTCGTTCTGCAGCTGCTCGGCGCTCGGATGACCACCCGCAGCCTCATAGACCTTATAGAAGCGCGTGACGTCTTCGGTCTGGATCTCGATGCCCTTGGTCGCCGTGCGCGCGATCACGGCGGAGGCCAGGGCCGCGCCCAGGACAAGTCCGCGGAGGCTCATGATGTTTCCAATATATCCAATGGTGCCGATCTTGCGTTGGGCGGAAAACCCGGTACGATTCAAAATGTGACGCTCTAGCTATGCGGACGTCGCGCTGCGCGACGCGATTGCGCAAGTCCAGATCAGCGACTTTGATCCGCGCCGCTTCACAAGCGCGAGGCGTTCCGCTTCTTTCGCGAGCGAACGATCTACTGGCTCCGGTGAACATCCGTGCCCAGGTACTTCAGTCCGGAGTCGACCATTAGCGTCACGACCGTCTTCCCGGGTCCCAAACGCTTCGCGACTTGAATCGCAGCGATGACATTTGCGCCTGACGACGTGCCAGCGAAGAGAGACTCCTCGCGTGCCAAGCGCCTCGCCATCTTCTTCGCATCGTCAGTCCGGACCGGCAGGACTCCGTCCACCAGACCGCGGTCCCAGAGCGGAGGAATGTAGCCAATGCCGACACCTTCAATGTTGTGCGGTCCCGGCTGACCCCCGAGCAAGACGGAGGACTCGGCCGGCTCTACGACGATGACCTCGACGCTCGATTTGTGCCGCTTCAGCACAGTCGCAACGCCGCGTGCGGAAGCCGCCGTGCCCACGCTGTGCACGAACGCGTCGACCTTGCCGTCCGTTTGGCGCCAGATCTCCTCCCCCAGCGGGTAGTAGCCCATGATGCTGTCCTGGTTCTCGAGCTGATTTGTCCAGTACGTCCGCGGCTCTTGGCTGATCTTCCGCGCCGCTTCGATCATGTCCAGGATCAGCTTCTTCGTGGTACGGCCGCCCTCGCTCGCCACCAGGGTCAGTTGCGCACCGAGCGCCGCCATGTGATCGCGCTTCTCCACGCTGAATGCATCGGAAGTGACGATCCGTAGCCGGTACCCTTTGGCTGCGCAGATGAGCGCAAGCGCCGCCCCCGTGCTGCCGCCTGTGTATTCGACGACCGTGTCTCCTGGCTTCAGGCGGCCGTCCTCCTCTGGCCGGGAAATCATAGCCTGCGCGGCCCGATCCTTCATGCTCCCGGTAGGATTTTCCCATTCAAGCTTGACAAGGATATCCGCACACCCAGACGGAACTACCCAGCGGAGCGGAACAATCGAAGTATTTCCAATCGCCTGCAGAATGCTCATTGGTCGAACTCCTTCAGCGCCCGCCACTCCTGCATTTCCCATTGGCCGCCTCTTTGACTTGAGCGCCTCGATAGTCGTCCCGCCTGTCGAGCGCGCCGAACACGCATTCAGCCGAACACGCACTCAATAGCGCGGTCGAAGCGATGTGGCCCGAAGTCTCGACGTGTGTCAGAACACGCTCGCGCCGATGAGGCACGCCCCTTGAACGACGCTTCGTCAAGCTTGCGCTCCCTCGCAGCGTTCCATCTAGAGGCAAGGACGCCATTTTCGATATCGTGATTGCCATGCAGATCGATGTACTCGCTCTGGAGGGCGTGTTCGATTTGGGACTGTCGGCCGTTCTTGACGCATTCCAGATGGAGGAAAGCGGCGACGGTTGCTACAACGACGGCCGCAAGGTTGACTTTCATCGTATTCCCTTCGGAGCTGTGCAGAACCTCGTGATGCCGCACGACTCCGAAACCGCTCGTTCGCCGCTAGACAAACGCTCGCGCCGCTTCCGCAAGCTCGCCACATTTGACATGAATCCTGGGCACATGGAACGGCTGGGTGGTCGTTGGATAGTGGACCGCTCTTGTTGAGTCGAAGTGGACCTTCTCACCCTTCGACGGCGTTTGTATAGTTGGGCAGCAACGGTAGCCGCTTGCACCGGCCACGGGAGCGTCGTTCAGGAAGCCGCGATCAGTATCGTCGCGCACTCATCTGCTCCAACGGGAATCATCGCGTTCGCACTCAACGCGGTGAGCGGCGACGAAACCGGGCATGATGGCCATTCGTTTCATCCTCGTTCTTCTGTTCGGGTTCGTCTTAATCTACGTGCCCGTCCGTCTCTTTTCGACGGTTCACTGGCCAATGGCGACTGGGATTTTTCAGGTCAGCGGAATTGTCATCGGTGCGATCGGCGCGGCGATCGCGCTCTCGTCTGTGTCCAGCTTCGCCTTCATCGGTAGAGGCACTCCCGCGCCGTTCGCAGCGCCACGCCGTCTCGTGACCAGGGGCCTCTATCGATTCGTCAGGAATCCGATGTACATCGGCGTAGGGTTGTTCTTTGCCGGCGCCGCGGTCTTCTATCAATCGCTTCTGGCTCTCGCGTACGCGGGACTGTTTTTCGTCGGCAGCCATCTTTTCATCGTGTTCTACGAAGAGCCCACGCTGCGCCGAACGTTTGGGACTGATTACTCAAGATACTGCGGCCATGTCAGGCGGTGGCGGCCTCACGTCAGACGGGGTGATGCGTGACTGTCCGACTGATCGGCTGCTGGATCGCGACGACGGTTACCGGGCTCGAGACGCTCGCAGGCGGCGTGACGTGGTACGTGGACGGGCCGCGTGCGAACGGTTCGCACAGGACCTGATCACACTTCTTGGTTCACCGGGCTGTTCCTCTTACGCACCGCGGACCGAGAGTGTATATCCAAGCACCTGCGCAGGTGTGGAGTATCAGTGGTGCGACGATGACGGCATTGCGCCCGGAGCTCAGTTGGTTAGAGCACGAGGACTTCTAATCTCGGAGCCGCATGTTCGAGTCCTGCCGCGCGCGCCACTTTCAACTAAGCCTCTGAATCCTTAGATTAGGGAGCGGTCACCGCCGTTCTAACGGCCGTTCGTGACTCCTAGTCCACTCGATAGCCTCCTTGGCGAGAACTTGAATCTTATCCGGCGCGCCTGACGAGCGACCGCAACTTGACGGAACGGACCCTTGCCTACGCAGCCGTCTCTCGCCATGGCCGCCGGCGGTCTGCGTGGGACGCTCGACGCGATGCTCTCGAACAAGGACATTTACGGATCCGCGCAGGCGCTTGGACCTGCCTACGAGCACCCGGAACAGGCGATGAATGACGCCGACGGTGCGGTTTGCGTGGCGGCCAGGAAAAGACGCACGATCCGGACCACCGCGGAGACCCGAGCAGGCTCAACAACACGCGCCGAGTCTTCTCCTGCGTTAGGGTTCGCCAGAGAGCCATTCTCCTTGTGCGTAGAGAACTTGTCAGTGCAAAGTTCGTCCAATACGAAGATGTGGTTCACACTACGATTGGGATCTCCGGCGCGCGGCGATGTCGGTGTCTGATCTCGCCGTCGAGACCAGCGGATTGACGCGGCACTTTGGCGATGTGTACGCGGTCAACGACTTGAGCCTTCGCGTGCCGGACCGGAGCCTTTACGGTTTCCTCGGTCCGAACGGCGCCGGGAAAACGACCACAATCCGAATGCTGCTCGGACTGGCACGCCCTAGTTGCGGGGAAATTCGGATCTTCGGAGACCGGCTCACGGCTGCGAGCCGTCGGGTGCTGCTCGGTCGCATTGGCGCACTCGTCGAGATGCCCTCCCTGTACCCGAACCTCACTGGCCGCGAGAACTTGCGAATCACCCAGGGACTGCTCGGTCTCGGCCGGTCCGACATCGATCGCGTGCTGCGCATTGTTCGCCTCGATGGCGATGCACATCGCGTCGTCCAGAACTATTCACACGGCATGCGTCAGCGTCTGGCAATTGCACTGGCACTCTTGCCAAAACCAGAGCTTCTGATCCTCGACGAGCCCACGAACGGACTCGATCCGGCCGGCATCCATGAGATCCGCGATCTGATCCGGACCTTTCCACGCGGCCACGGCGTCGCGGTCTTTCTTTCGAGCCACTTGCTCGCCGAGATTGAGCAGATCGCGAGCCATGTCGGCATCATCGGTCGCGGCCGGCTGCTCTTTGAGGGAACGTTGACGGATCTCCAGCGAAGCCATACGCGTGCCCGCGCCGTGCTGGAAGTTGATCGGCCCGATGCGGCACTCGCTGTCCTTCGCGCATCAGGTTTCATCGTCGAGCGAGGTGAAGGTCTTGAGTTAATCGCCGACGACCCAGGACGCGAGGACGTGTCGAGGATGGTCGAGACGCTGGTGCGCGCTGATCTTCACCTCTACCAACTGCGGTCCGTCAAGCCGTCGTTGGAGGACCTTTTTCTCGATCTGACGCATGACGTCAATCTCGGCTCGTCAACGACGGAGGATGTTCACGGGTGACCGACCTGATTCGCGCGACGCGGATGGAAGTACTGAAGTTGCGGCGTACGCTCGCTCTGTGGGCGTCCGTGCTCGTTCCGCTCCTCGTGATCGCAATGACAACAGGGTTAAATCTGTTCCGCAACATCGGTGGTCAATTCGATCCCGGTGCAGGGCCGAACGTAGTGCCCTGGGATGCGTTCATGCTCGATCTCGTGCTGTTTCTGTGGTGCCTGATCGGATTACCGCTCTTTGTTGCTCTCGAGGCGGCACTGTTGGCCGGCATTGAGCACCGCGAGAATACCTGGAAGCATCTGTTCGCGTTGCCGCTTCCACGGTGGACCGTCTACGTCCCGAAGCTCTTGGTTGGTCTGGGCCTGATCGGTGTCACCTCATTCGTGCTCGCCATTGGGATTGGCCTGGAAGGCCAAATCCTGCTCGCGGTTCGGCCCGACTTGGGACTCACACGCCCGATACCTTGGTCGGTCATCTTCTGGCGGAGTTTCGCCTTCACGCCGACCGTACTCCTGATGCTCGCGGTACAAACGTGGGTTGCCATCCGTTGGCGAAGCTTCACCGTCCCCATGAGTCTTGCGATCGGTGCCACGGTGGCCGGCATCATGATGCTGAGATCGCTAAGAACGTTGGCGAGCAACCCGGGTCCTGCTCATGTAGCGAGCCTGTTTCCCTGGTCTCTTCCCTACGTCGTGATCGCGCGACAGGCGACGGCGAATCTTCGGGCCAGCGCGTTTCTCGCGGGAATCGTGGGTGGCGCCTTGGTCGCCGTCTTTGGTTGCTGGGATTTCGTCCACCGGGATGCGCCGTGACCTCAGCTTGCCGAGACGGAGCCTCGTTTCGCGACCCGCCCGCCGATTCGTTGAGAGAATCGAGCTGTAGATTCGCCGAAATTGCGCCTCCGATCCGCAGGCCTTCGATACTCTTCAAAAGCCTGACTAGATTTCCGTAGTCAGCGTTGTGATCCGAGTGGTGGCGCGTCACGAAGATTTGGCGCAGCGTGGGCAATGGCACACCCGCCAAGACAAGTTGACGAGCCACGCCGTTGCCCCCAGTCGATGACATACGCGGCGTTGTTCCCGATGATGACCTGGGCAGACGCCGAACTCGCCAGCCGCGGGCGTGGGCCGCCACCAGTCCTAAGCAGGATGAGTCGCGTCTTGGTGGTTTGGCTTTGAGTTCTATATGGCTGCGAGAACGCGGCCACCAAGCTCGCAGTTCCCGTCAGAAACGCCCAAGCGCGAGCGACATCCGACCATTTGGGTGCCCACGAAGGACTTGCCGATGGCTATAAGTCATCCGTTCTACACGCGACTGAATCAGCTGCTGCCGGAGCACGGCTTGGATGACTTCGTCGAAACCCAGTGTGCCGCGTCCACGAAGTGGGTGGCCATGAAGTCGCCTCGATGCACGTCGTCACCGATCGTGGCTGGTCCGACCCCTGGATCGCTCTCGAGAGAAACAATCCTCAGACGGCTCGTTGGACGACGCTGGTGATCCGCAAGTTCTCTCTATCTCCAGACATGCCTTCCCTATCGACCCGCGGCGACCTATTGCGCGTGATGGCCCTGGCCGACGCACTCGATCGCACGCCGGCCGACCTCCTGAACCTCACCGACATCGGAGACGGGTAGGACGGCGGTGATCGCCTGTAGTGAGGGTGGCATTATGAACCGAATGGGAAGTGGAGCTACAGACGAGTCACAAGCTGCGTCATTCTTGAATCCGTCATGCCCCCGGAAGAAACGACGACGGCCTTCGGTTGGCGCGCATACGGCCTGGGCGTGATGGCGTCAGCCATCGTCTGCTTGGCGCTGGGGGACTTTCTCCCGGGGCAGCCAGTGCCCAAGGACTTTCCGGACCGCACCGCGCTGGCCCATGCTGCCGATGCGTTCACGCTCGTCGCGGGCCGAGATCTCCCAGGTCGCGCGTGACGGCGTCCCAATCGTTTGCCAAACGGGTCGCGTCACGCTCTTTTGTAACTTTAGATCTCTCGCAGCCGTCCGGTTGCATACTGGCGCAACAGGCTCGGAATCAACGCCTGATACGCAGTCCCCTCGGCAAGCGCGCGCTTCTGGATCGCCCCCAGGTCCTTGCTCGATAGGCGGATGTTCAACATCACCACAGGAAGCGCGGGGGCCCTATTGGGCCGGATTTTGGGGTTACTCAGCCATCCGAACCCCTTGGGAAAGCAGCCTATTGCAGAGGTGTCGATTCGCGTCGATGTCATTCGACCAGTCTTTGAACACCGAAGCGATTCGACGATAACGGAGATGGGGAGCGCAGGAAATCATCGCGACCCGCGTTGACAGGCGTCGCCGACACACGCGACATCATCGTCCGGGTGCCGTGTTTCCCTTCTCGAATCGATCGTTAGCTCTCGATTCGGCGGGAGTATCGCCGACGCATTCCGGAGGGTTCCATGCGGAAGAACACGATCATGCTCCTCCCGTTCGTATGTGCTGCGCAGACTGTCTTAGCGGGCTCGTCGTGGCGGGTACCGGCGCAGTCAGAGAAGGCCCCCTATCCCGCAATGGCTCCCCTCAATCAGTATCTGATGGCGGACGAGCCGTCTGAAATTGCGCTCGCTCGCAGTGCGGCTCCAGTATCCATTTCGAACGGAGCGGAAGTGATGGTGCTGCGAAGAGAGGGGTATACGACTGCGGTGAAAGGCAGCAATGGCTTTCTGTGCATCGTGGAACGATCATGGGGCGCCCCGACCGTTGATCCGGGGTTCTGGAACCCGAAAGTCCGCGGCCCCATTTGCTTTAATCCACCGGCGGCAAAGACCGTTGTGCCCATCTTCCTGATGAAGACCACACTGGCGCTCGCGGGAGAATCGAAGACGGCGATTGTGCAAGCGACCGCATCGGCACTGGATTCGGGGAAGCTACCCGCGCTCGAGCCTGGAGCGATGTGCTACATGCTTTCGAAGCAGCAGTACTTAAGCGACCGCGACAAGGGCTGGCATCCGCATCTGATGTTTTTTGTTCCGGGCAACGCGGCGAAGAGCTGGGGAGGCAATCTGCCAGGCTCGCCCGTCATCGCGGCGGATGACCCTGAAGAACGGGTCACCATTTTCATGATGTGGGTTGGCACATGGTCCGATGGGACGCCAGCTCCCCCGATTGCGCGCTGACCCTCAATGCGCGGTCAGGACGGCTCAGCCAATTCGCGCAGCCGACGTCGAACGCACGTCCGGTTTCCGGATTCGTATTGGCGCCACATTGGGATCGATGATCGTCCATTGGCGCTCCCAGTACACGCGCACGACGGTGTGCCCATGCACGCGACCGCCCTCCATACCGTTGGGCCAGTCTACGTCAGGGTGCATCACCGACAGAACGGCATCGATATCACGAGCATTGAACTTTGCATAGACGGTGGTGAGGAGCTGTTCTTTGGAGAGCATGCTTTTCAGATCTCTTCCCATTACGTCGCGAACGAGGCGGTTATTCCATCCGGTCGTTCCAATGCCACAGTGTATGCAGAATGATCGCGACCACGATTGTGGCCCCGACGACGATTCTCACCGCGTCGGCCTTCAGCGCATCGCCCTCTCCTTCGATGGTGTTCGAGTGTTCGGATCTCGCGACCACATCGGGGTCATGAACGCTTTGCCCATTGTTCCTTGGAACCGATGTGAAGTGAATGCCAGTTCGCAGAAAGACGATGTGACCACTTTGATCCGATAATGGACACATCGTTCAGTTGTGGACGCCTGCAGAACAAGAACCCGTCGCTCGCGGCGATGCCCTCCCTTCTTATGTACGACTGCGAACACTGAACACGCGGTCCATTGGATCGCGGCAAGAAATCTTCACACCGCCGTTAATGCGCGTCGTCCGGGATGCGGCAACCCCTCGTACCATGGCCGTGGATCGTCCCGCGAAATGTGATCCGTTCAGGAGTCGCTCATGACACGTGCGCGTTTTTACATGATTGCATTGAGCCTCGTCATCGGCTTCGCGAATGTCGCGTTCGGGCAAGGCTTGCAGACCGGCACAATTCGCGGGGTCGTCAAAGATCAGCAGGGCCTCGCCATGCCCGGCGTCACGGTAACGGCCACATCGCCGGCCGCTCAAGGCGCTCGCGCCACGGTGACCGACGCGCAAGGGCTCTATGTGTTGACCGCGCTGCCCGCCGGCAGTTACAAGGTCACGTTCGACATCTCGGGCTTCACGCCGGTGAGCCTGGACGTTGCTGTGCCTCTGGGGCTGACGGTAGAAAACCGCGTCACCTTGAGCCCTGCGGGCGTCGCCGAGACCGTGCAGGTGCACGCGGAGCAACCAGGACCGATCGCCACGCCGGTGGTTGGGGCAAACTTCCGCCACGACGAGATCGAGGCGCTGGCGACGCCGCGCACGCTGGAGGGCATCGCGCAACTCTCCCCGGCGCTGAACGAGAACGGACCGCAAAACAACGGCCAGTTGGTCATCAATGGCGCGTTCGCTTTCGACAACGTATTCATGATCAACGGCGTCGACGTGAACGACAACCTGTTCGCCCAGCCGCAGAATCTGTTCATCGAGGATGCGATCGAGGAAACGCAGGTGTTGACGTCGGGCATCTCCGCGGAGTTCGGCCGCTTCACCGGCGGTGTCGTGAACGCGATCACGAAGAGCGGCGGCAACGCGTTCTCAGGGAGCGCGCGGCTGAATCTGTCGAACCCGGCATGGACCACCGCGACGCCTTTCGAGGTGGCCCGGGGACAATCGGCCGCGGCTCACCCGAGCACGGTCCAGGAAAGCTACGAGGGCACGTTCGGAGGGCCGCTGGTCAAAGAACGTCTCTGGTTCTTCTCTGCGGGCCGCTACGGCTCGGTCGATTCGACGGTGACGCTGTCGCAGACCGGGATTGCGCTACCGTCCAATGATCTGAACAAGCGCGGCGAGATCAAGTTGACCGGCACGGCCGCGACCAATCACACGATCCAGGGCGGCTTCCTCACCGATCCGCGCACGCGCACGAATAATTCCGGGCTGCAGTCCTTCGTCATCACGCCTGACAGCGAGGTGACGCGCAGCAATCCGAACTGGTACTACTACACGAACTATCGAGGGGTGCTGCAGAACAACATGCTCGTTCAGGCGCAATACTCGGAGCGGCGATTCAAGTTCGTCGGCGACGGCGGCACGAGCACCAATATCGTGAACTCACCAATCCTCTCGGCGACGCAGTGCGGCTGCCTCTATAACGCGCCCTACTTCGACGCGACCGATCCAGAATCGCGGAACAACCGGCAGATTACCGGCAGCGTCACGAACTTCTGGGGTCTGGCCGGCCGGCACGAAACCAAAGCCGGCTACGAGTTCTACCGCAGTCAGCGGGCCGGCGGCAACTCGCAGTCGTCCACGTCCTACGTGTTCAATTCGGATTTTGCGACCAACGCCAGCGGGGCGCCGGCGCTCGATGCCAACGGTCACGTCATCCCGGTCTTTGTCCCTGGCGTGTCGTCGGTCGATTTCTATCCGGCGACGCGCGGCGCTGTGATGAACACGGACAACAATTCGTTATACGTGCAAGACCACTGGACGGTGACCAACCGCTGGTCGCTCGATCTCGGCGCACGATACGAGCACGTCAAGGCCGCGTCGACGGGCGACATCATCAGCGTCAGCAACAACCGCATCGTCCCGAGGCTCGCGGCGGCCTACAATATCGACGGCAACGGCAACCACGTCGTGCACGTGACCTATGGCTGGTATTCGGGCCGGTATGATGAGGCGCAGATCGGCGCGAACAGCCCGGTTGGCAACCCCGCCGATTTGAACACCGTCTACCAAGGGCCACCAGGACAAGGGCTGGCGTTCGCGCCCGGGTTCGACATCACCAACTATCCGGTCGGTCCGACGGCCTCGGCGACCGTGCCAACCGCGAATGTCTTCACGAATCCAAACCTGAAATCGCCGGTGGTGCGTGAGTTCACCGTGTCGTACGGCACCAACGTCGGCGCGGCGCGCGGGTACGCGGAAGGCACCTACGTGCATCGACAGACAGTCGATCTGATCGAAGATTTTCAAACGGTTGCCGGCGGAGTGACCGACGTGGTGCTCAACGGCGTCAACGCGGGAGCATTCACGAACATCATCTATCAGAACAGCAATCTGGCGCATCGGGTGTATGACGCCGCCGTGTTTCAGGCGCGCTATCGCGTCACACCGCGCTGGAGCGTGAACGGGCACTACACCCTGCAGCTCCGCAATGATGGCAACTACGAGGGTGAAGTGGGAAACCAGCCGGGGAAGACGTCGTTCATCGGTAATTTCCCCGAGGCTTTCGACGCTCAGCGGAATTTCCCCGACGGACGGCTCCAGAGCTTCCAGCGTTCTCGCATGCGCCTTTGGAGCATTTACGATATGCCGATGGGACGACTCGGCGATGTCTCCGTGTCAGGTCTGTGGCGCGTGGACTCCGGGCTCACGTACAGCCTGCGCGCGGTCGGTGCGCCGCTGACCCAAACACAGGCGAACATCCTCGCGGCCGCCGGCTATCCAGACGTGCCGAGTACGACCTCGTCAACGAGCGGCTATTACGTGTACTTCGGCGATCGCGGGTCGCAGACGTTCAAAGGTTACGGCCTGTTCGATCTCTCCGTGAACTACAACATCCCGGTGTTCCGCACGCTGCGGCCGTGGCTGAAGGTCGACGTCTACAATTTATTCGACAACGAGAAGCTGATCGCCTGGAACACGACGGTGCGGCCCGATCCGAACAGCCCCAAGGACAATTTGGGGCTGCCCACGGGATTCCTGCCGGCGTCGACGTTCGGCACGGCGACCGGCAACACCATCAACCTGACGGGGCTCACCGTCAACGCGTTTCCGACGGCATTCAACGGCGCGCTGCCAGGCGGGCGGACGCTGCGCATGGCATTCGGCTTGCGCTTCTGATCTGCACGAGCGGCGCCTCTCGTCTCGAACGGCAGGCGTCTTTGGCGCTCGTGTATCACACGGTCCGGCTACACGATGGAAACGCTGTGGGTAGCGTTCGAACTGCAATGCGTCCTCGTCCGAACCGGAGACGTGTACTAACTCGAATTATGGCGACAGGGTCGGAGCGTCAAGTCTGATCGCTTTCGCGACGAGCCCGAGGCGCGGGCGGCGGCCAGCTGGTGGGGCGTGCAATTGATGCGCGCCGCGGGCGATGACTTCGACACCTGACGCCTCGTCGTAACGTCGACGACCCGGCGAGCCTGGCGCTCGTCCGCTCACCGAGATCGGTTTGATGCCGAATGCGGATGGCTTGATCACAAAGCGTCCCGTCGGCGTGAGCGAACCGTCTGCGATCTCGATGTGAACCGGAACCGACACCGGCTGGCTTGCAGCCCGTATCGTCAGGCCTCTCTCCAGGAGGCTCGACTCGTTGGACATCGCGGCAAGTCTCCGGACCTGCAGCAGCCGGTCCCGTGCCCGTGTATCACGCCAGCGCCGGACCGAGGCGTGATGATTGCGGCGCCAACACATTGACTATTTGCCATATAACGATGTAATGTTTCGTGCGTCGACGCGCAGCACCGACTGAACCTCTCGCAACTCTCTGGAGAAACGATGTGCCGACAGCCTATCGATATCGCGTGGTGGACGTGTTCACGACCCAGGCGGTCGTTCGACCGGGCCGCTCGCCAGGTTCATGCTGCGGTCATGGCCTGGCGTCGTCAGCGAACAGCCGGCGCTTTTCAGAGCGAACAAGGCACCAGATGGGACGCCGGAGCATCCTGCACGTGAGGGTTAACGGCAACGACGTCTCGGACGGGATCGCGGTGGGTGGGTACGTCACCCCCGTCATCGATGGGGTGATCACGATCTGAAGGACGCGACCATTCCACGGTTACTTGCAGGGAGTTCGCCATGCCAGCTCACGCTCAGCTCGCGCGCCTCGGCATCACGCTGCCTCCGCCGGCAGGTCCCGTCGGCGCGTTCGTGCCTTTCGTGCGCTCCGGCGCACTCGTCTTTCTCAGTGGGCACATTGCCATGCGTGACGGCGCCCCTTGGACCGGACGTCTCGGGGAGGGGCTGACCACGAAGGTCGGGCAGGCGGCGGCGCGGTCGGCCGCGCTCGGCGCTCTCGGAACGCTAAGGTCTGCCGTCGGCGACCTCGACACGGTCTCGCGCGTGATCAAGGTCGTGATTCTGGTGAACAGCGCGTCTGACTTCATGGAACAACATCTCGTTGCCAATGGCGCGTCTGAATTGCTCGTCGAGATCTTCGGCGAGACGGCGGGCGCACACGCACGCACCGCGTTCGGCGTCGTCCAAATTCCGTTCGGCGCGTGCGTCGAAGTCGAACTGGTGGTGGAAGTCGCCCGCTAGCCAGGGTCAGAGCTTGGAGACGGTTCGTCTGACCTGCGCGATCACTTTTTCGTTCCGCTTGTAAAAGGTCCAACGTTTGATGCGCTTGGCCTCAACCAGCCCTGCGTGGCTCAGGATGCGCATGTGCTCACTTAGGGTGGGCTGGGAGATACGGAGCTTGTCGGCGATCGAGCACGCGCAGACTCCATCGCGAATGAGGTCGCCATCGACTTGTGGAGGGAAATGACGACGGGGCTGCTTCAGCCATTCCAGCACCTGCAGCCTCCGGTCGTTGGAGAGCGCCTGAAACATATCCGCGTCCTTCATTTTATTGCTAGTTTGCCAAATGACGACGTATAGGTCAAAGGACGCCTCACGGGCGGCGGTCTGAGCGTGGCACAGCGCCTGACCCAGATCGCCGAACAGATCGTCGGCGTCCTCGATGCCGGCGGCGAGTCTGAGCACATCGGCTGGACAGTGCGAGTCGTTACCTTAGATGCGGCGACGGGGCTCGATCAGGCTCTCAGCGCCGCCCAAGGATGTCGCACGCTTCCACAGGTGGACGTGCGCAACACCTCAATGGCGCGATCCAGTTTCGTATATCGGCAGTAATCCAGCGGTGCGGTGTCTGGACCCGTCCGCATCAGGCGGAAGGCCATCTATCGCCGGATCAAGGAGTCTCCCGTGACGGGTTGGCCTTACACTCTGGCGTTGGATGCTGATGATGCGTCGACGCCATTGTTCCTGCAGATCGCTCGAGGCATTTCCGACGACGTGCGTCGTGGGCGTCTGCGTCCGGGCGATCAGCTGCCCGGCAGCCGGACGCTGGCCTCCGCTTTAGGCGTGCACCGCAATACGGTGCTGGTGGCCTACGGCGAGCTGGAAGCCGAAGGCTGGCTCACGAGCGAGGCCGTGCGGGGGACATTCATTTCCTCGACGTTGCCCGATCTGGCGCCGCGGCGGTTTGCCGCGACCATGACAATGCGGCGCCAGATGCCGCGACAGACGGGATTCCCGCTCGGTGCTCCGCCGATCGTGGTTCGCGCACCTCAACCCAGCTCCGGTCTGCTCGTATTTCGCGCGTCCGCCCCGGATGCGCGGCTGGTCCCGTTCGCCGCGTTGGGACGTGCCTATCGGCGCGCTCTTCAATTGCACGGTCCCGCGCTGCTGACGTACCGCGAGCCCGAAGGTCACCCGCGCTTGCGAGCGGCCTTGGCGGACATGATGACGAAGACGCGTGGATTGGCTGCAGCGCCAGATTCCGTCTTCATCACCCGGGGCAGCCAGATGGCGCTGCACCTCACGGCTCGAGCGCTGCTCGTGGCCGGAGACCGTGTCGCCATCGAGTCGCTCGGCTATCGCCACGCGCACGAGGCGTTTCGATCAGCCGGCGCCGAGCTCGTGCCGGTCGCTGTGGATCAGCACGGCCTCGACGTCCCTGAGCTGACGACGCTGCATGCCAGGCGGCCGATTCGGGCCGTGTACGTCACGTCGCATCATCAATATCCGACCACCGTCAGTCTGTCGCCGGGGCGCCGCCTGGAGCTATTGGCCTTCGCTCGTCAGGAGCGGATCGCCGTGATTGAGGACGACTACGATCACGAGTTTCACTACGACGGTCGACCCATTTTGCCGCTGGCGAGCGCGGACCAGGGCGGGGTCGTCATCTACATCGGCACGCTGTCCAAGGTCCTGGCGCCTGGCGTGCGGCTCGGATACGTCGTCGCGCCGCAGCCATTCGTGGATCGGTTGGCGGCCCACCGCGCGTCCGTCGACATGCACGGCGATCACGCGATCGAGTACGCGGTGGCGGAGCTTATCGAAGACGGGGAGCTCCAGCGCCATGTTCGCCGTACCAGGCGCGAATACGGCGAGCGCAGGGCGACACTGGTCGCGGCGCTTCGCCGCCGCCTGCCACACGCCGTCAGTTTCTCTATTCCGTCCGGAGGGACCGGTATCTGGGCGAAGGTGCTCGGCGGCGTCGACGTCGAAGAGTGGTCAGCTCGCGCGCAAGTGTCAGGCGTTGCCTTCGAGACGGCGAAGTCGTTCACGTTCGATGACGAGCCGCGGCCATTCATGCGACTCGGGTTCGCGGCACTCAATCGCCTCGAGCTCGACGAGGCGACGCGGCGCCTTGCGGCCGCGCTGCCGCCTCCCACACTGAGAGGGCGATCAGCGTGTTGACTGCTTCTCCGGCGCCGGGCCCACTGCGGCTGTGGTCGAACGTTGCTGCAGACGCTCCAGGCCATGGCACAACGTGGCCTGTTGATCCACGGTCAACCCGAGCGCTCGGAGGTTCGGTACGAGGAACTCCGTAGTCGGGATGTTGTCCCGCAAGAGGCCGGTCGCCGAGTGATGCGCGGTGTTGAGCAGGTAGTGTCCGAATTCATGCGCCAGCGCGACGCCGAGCATCCGCGAGATCAATGCGTCCTGTCCTTTCTTCGGCAGCATCCTGAACACCGGATTGCCCAACTTCGAGGTGATGAGCGCCTCCGCGCTGCCGACCCACAGGTACATCGTCGACGTGGCCTGACCGTTGTCGAAGAGTGTCGACGCAAGCGCGAGCGCATCGACGTGCATGACCTGGGGAGCGCGAGTCGGCGCAACGATCACGCCGACGGCGGCGGCCTGTGGGCGCGCTGGTTCGAAGCGGATGCCGTAGCGTCCCCATACGGCGCCGGCGACGGCCGCGATGTCGTCGATGGTGCCGGTGGGCAGCATCGTCTGGTTCGAGATGCGCACGGAAATCACCGTGTTCACCGGTGTGCGGTTATTAGGGTCGCACGAAAATACGCTGTGTCTAGGTTCTGCGGGAGACGACGCGGCGAGTCCGACGAGGAATGTGACGAGCGCAGCGACGAGCGGCCGGCGAATGAGCACGATGGCACCTCTGTCCAGAGTGTGCGACCGCGCGGCGCTGCCCGACAGTGCCAGTTCCGATCATCGTGGTTAGACCACTCGATCCGATTCGTCTAATACATCGTCTCATGGCAAATAAACGACACGTAATGCAGTCACAGAGCGATTACGTCCTAATGAGCTCCTCAGGAACAAGGTTGAACACAGGCGTGCCTGGCACTGCAGCGACATGGTCGGCAATGAGAGCGATGACCTCATAGCCACGCGTGCCGACAATGTGGTCGGCTCCATCGACGGTAACGACGAGAGTGATTGCGTCCAGCATTGACATTTCGCGGAGCGAGACTCGGTGTGATTGTGTTTGACTGCCTGAGATATGCGCGGTCCAGCGAGGGTTCGATTGATCGACGTGGAAGCGCTTTCCATGACACGCATTCGCTGCTGTTGCTCGTCTTGCTCACTCGCGATTGAAGTCTACCGCAACGGTATTCGCACCGCAGATTAGCACGCCCACACGCTCGTTTGAATTGGGAACGTATCTGCCAGAGGTCAATGCCGCGAACGAGGCCGCACCTCCAGGCTCAGCCACGACACGCATCACTTTCCAAAGACGCTGTTGCGCTTCGCGTATCGAGTCATCAGTCACCAACACTGTGTCAGCAACGTACCGCTGCACGACCGGGAATACTAACTGTCCTACACGGCGCGGAGCCAATGAGTCTGCGGCAATGCCGCCCGCTCCCGCGTCGACCGGCCCACCCGCTTCCAACGCGCGTGTCAGGGTCGGCGCCAATTCGGGTTCGACGCCAATCACCTTTACTCTTCTTGAAAACCAGGCGGCGATCCCAGCGATCAGGCCGCCACCGCCGACTGATACGAGCAGCGTGTCGAGGTCGTTTGTCTGTTGCTCGAACTCCATTCCGACAGTGCCTGCACCGAGGATCGTCTCCGCTTGATCGAAGGCGTGAATGGACATCGCGCCCGATTCAGCCTGCCAGAGGTCACTGGCAGCCAATGCGTCGGCATATCGCTCTCCTGCGATCACCAGCATTGCGCCGTAGTCCTTGATCTGTTGAATTTTGGCTGGGGACGCTACGTGGGGCACGAAGATCTTTGCCGGTATCCCGAGCTTCATGGCTGCAAACGCTACGGCAGCGCCGTGATTGCCGCCAGACGCCGCTACGACTCCCGCACGAGGCACTTCTCTGGTCAAGAGGTTGCTGAACGCTCCTCGGGCCTTGAACGAGCCTGCGTGCTGCAATAATTCCAATTTCAAGGTCAAGCTGCCAATGCTCAGGTTGAGATCGGTTCCATCAATTGTGACGACGGGCGTGCAACGGATATGCGGTGCGATGAGACCATACGTAGACCGAATCTGATCGGGTGAAATCTTGGCCAATTGTTGCTCCGGTCAGGTGGAACGCGTTCAACGGAACGGGAATGCGGCGATTGATGTGTTGTTCGTCAGTTGGCAAAAGGACTATACGAAAATGGTGGACGTGTTGCAACACTGACGATGACCGCCGCCTTCAGGTTCTTGCATGGCTGAAAGACCCACAAGCGAATGCCCGGCCCAAGGTCGACGGAGATCACTGAGGACTGGAATCAGACCGCCTTGCACGTGACACTGGCATCGGGAAGGTCATCGATAAAGCGCCTGGCGCAGGCGTCCGGAAGAAGATCGGCGACTGCTCACCGCAAATCAAGGCGCGAACACACGGACAGTGTCCGGGCGTGCTCGCGTTGTGGGAAAGTGTCATCCAGTCTGGCAAATCGCCGCCCGCGATGGGCATGAAGCAGGCGCGCCTCGTCAGTGAACAGGTCAGTCCTAACGTTCCAGTCGCGGCAGGGCCGCTATCGGGGCGACCCGGGCAGCGGCTGGATGACGGCGTTCGACAGCGCGCCGCTGAACTCGGTCATCTCACCCGCCTTCTTCCCCGGCGCCGGCAACAGTCGCGCCGCCAGCGGTTTGTTCCACTTGAACGCCAGCGTCGCCACGTCGCCGACAATCCTCGCGATGGCCGCCTCGCTGGTGTCGCCCGGCAGCGGCACGGTGTCCACGCCGCCCGCGCACACCGCCGAGTACGCGAGGATCGAATCCAGACCGTACGTGCCTTCCGTCCAGCGGCGTGTGAGCACCGCCTCTTCGAGCACAGGAATCATCAGTCCCGAGTAGCCCGTCTGCGTCACCGGCACGTCCTTGACGGCGCGCGTGATGATGCCGGCTGCAGTCTCGGTCCCCGGCGAACCAAACGGCGCGCCCGTGAATGCTTCAATCGCTGCGCCGATGGACACCGCCCCGCCTGGCGCCGGCGTCGGGTCGATTCCCGCGTACGTCCATCCACTGCCGGCCGCCGCTTTCACCGCGGTGGCTTCCACTGCGCGCAGTTGGACGGCGAGCGCATCCGTGAGCGCCTTGCCGGCAGTACGCGGGTCGTGATCGCGCATGAAGACATCCGTGACCACGTTCGCCGCTTCGAGGCCGATCGCAAAGCTGCGGGGGCCGCCGCCGGGGTGCCACGCGCCGGGATAGAACGGCCCGTACGGCTTGAGCATCGCAATGGCGCCGAAGTTGAAGTTCCCCTGACCGTGCGGACTCCGCTCGCCCACCGCCTTGATGATGCGCGCGGCCTGCCCCACGGCGTTCCAGTGGATGCCGTCGTCGCTCGCCACGATGATGTTCGCGTTGAGGCGGTTGCCGCCCTGCGACAGGATCTCGATCAGCAGATCGACCGGCGCAGTGTCGTCGGTGTCCTTTCGCATCGCGGGGCCGATGTTGGGGGCGAAGCGCAGCGTCGCCGCCAGATCGTTGATGCCGCGCAGCACAGCCAGGGCATCGGCTCGGGTCAATCCGCGCGTGTACTCGGGGAATGGCTGGGTCGAAATACGGATGCCCGCCACGTCATACCCCGCGGCCTTGACGGCGTCGCGAACGTGGCTGAGGAATGTGACCGCCTCCTGAATCTGCGCGGGATACGACTTCGCATCGATGGTGATGAAGCCCGTAATCGCGCGCACTTTCGGCTTCACCGGGTCGGCCGCGCGGAGGGTCGGCACAGCGGCGATGACGAGGAGCGCGAGGGCGGACAGGAGGTGTTTCAGGTGTTGCATCGCGTCAGCTTACGACGGCTCGGCGTCGATAGCTATCGTAGATGCTTTGTAGGAACTGAAAGGAATGGGTGCCTGTCGTATACATGCACGCTGGCGATGACGCTGCGCTCAGAAGTAGCGGGCTAGCTTGAACAGGATGCTCCCGCGCTGAGGCAGGCTCCCAAAGTCCGAATGTGCTCCGCCTACGTTCACGTTAGCCTGAAGGCCTACGGTCCATTTGCTCGACGCGAAGTAGTCGGCGGCGAACTGTGCCAGGCTTGATCGATCGGTACACATCCATGTTCACGAAACCGGTCACCTCGAGGTGCCGGATGAAGGCGTCGACCCAATCGGCACGCGCAAAGACAGAATGGCGGGTGAGTGGATCTTGACGGTCGAGCGCATAACTTCGAATGAACCACAATTCCTTGGCTGCAAGGAAGGCACCCGTGGTGCCCTCACCGGCGACGAACCAGCGCTCCCAATTTCGTCGGTCGAAGCCGGCTTGGTGAAAGTGATACTCGACGTTGAGCGTGAGTTTCGGCCTGGTCGAGAACGAGCCGCCCACCGAGAAGATCCTGCTGGAACGTCGAGTCGGCATCGTCCGGCAGCAGGCTCGGGGCGCCTGCGGGCAGTACTCGAGTCTCGCGGCCGTACGCCAACGCGTCGTCAACCACGCCGGCTTGAGCGCCTCCCGCCCACTCGGCGTACGCCACCACGTTCTGGCCGATTCCGCGCGTGATGTTCACGCCGAACCGCGTGCGCTCCCCCTCGTGATAGAGGAGCAGTTCGGGGCTGAAGTCGGCCGCCACATTGATGCTCCCCTTGACCAGCAGCCGGGTGCGGGCGTTCGTTCGATCGAGGGAAGGGTCGAGGGACGGCAGGTTCGTGTCGGAGTAGATGGGACTGGCGTGAGCCACCGCCGGCGCGAGCGCGACGGTCATCGATCCACCCGTCCAGATGCGCTGCACGCGGAGCATCAGCGTCCCGAGTCGGTCCTCGCGGAGCACTGACGGATCCGACGAGAGGGGCTCGACGACCGACCGGGTCTTGAAGAAGTCCGTGGGGTTGTATCCGAGTGCCGCCCCGCTCTTCAGGTTGATGCGGCCGCCATCGACGTACGTGTTGTCGACGGCCTCCCAACTGAAAAAGCCCTCTCGCCAATCGTTGATCACGTTTTCTCGAGTGACAAACGCGAGATCGTTTTCCGCGCGCACGTTGGCGCGATCGCTGAAGGTCATCGATGATCGACGCGCCCGTGTGTGAATCGAGGTTGGCCGTCGGTTCGTCGGCGAGCACGAAGTCAGGTTCCTTCACGAGCGCACGGGCGATCGCGACGCGTTGCTTTTGGCCTCCACTCAACTGATTTGGCCGCTGCCGCCCATGGTCGGCCAGACCCACCGCTTCGAGCATGCTCATCGCACGCCGGCGTCGTTCGATCGCGTTCACGCCCAACAGCAGAAGCGGGTACTCGATGTTTTCGTACGCCGAGAACACGGGAATCAGGCTGAAGTTCTGGAAAATGAAGCCGACCTTCTGTGCGCGAAAGTCTGAAATCGCGTTGTCGGTCCGCGTGGGCGACATCCTGGCCGGCAATAATCACGCGGCCGGCTGTCGGCGTGTCGAGACAGCCGATCAGGTTCAGCAGCGTCGTCTTGCCGCTTCCCGACGGCCCGACGATCACTGAAAAGCGTCGGCGCGGAATATTGAACGTGACGCCCTTCACAGCGGGCACGTCCACCTCGCCGACCTTGTACGTCTTGAATACGTCGGTCAGACTGACGACCGGATCGTTCGACGGTGTTGCCATTGCCTTGGTCCTTCAGCGAGAGATCAGGGCAGCCAGTGGCACGAGAGGACCTACGGGGATGTACTCGTGGTCCACCAGGTTCTCTTTCGACAATGGCATCGTGTCGACGACGGCGTGGGCTTCGTCCACGCTCTTCGCATCGATCAGGAAAATCACGCCTCTCCCGTCGCCTCGGGAGTACCACTGGCGAATCTTGCCGTCGAGATAGAGCTTCACCGTGGCCCGGATCTCGGCCGGCATGATGGCCATGATCTGTTGCCGGGCCACGCCTTCCCTGGCCGTCAGGATCACCATCACTTCTGTAGTCCTGGGAGATGGCGGAGCAGCAGGCGGCTGCGTGGAAAGCGACTGAGATTGCCCGATAGCCGCGATTGGAAACGCAGAGAGAATAAACGGCAGCAGGAAGTTCATGATGCACCTCGAATCCATGGGGTCAACGTGGTCAACGAGCGTGTGATAGTTGCGTGTCGCGCATCGCGGGCTGCGATCGAGGTTGCAGAAGAACCCGGAACATGAGCCCGTGCGTGATCAGCAGCAGTGGCACGATCAGAGTCGGAATGAAGTACGCGGCTCCCAACTGTCCTGGCGCGAGTCCAGTGGCATTGGCCTGGTAGAACGCATTCACGAGATCGACTGAACCCCAGACATTGAAGATCCAGGCGAAAAGGACGCCGGTTCCACTTCGGAGGAGCAGCAGCGACAGCAGCGCGAGCATCGCCGCAACGATGTCCCCAAAGGCTGCAGACGCTGCGAACGCCCACGGCAGATCAGAGGACACGACGCCCGGGACGAAGAATGCCAACCCGAGGAAGCGGAAGCTGTGGAGGACGAGCAGAGGCCGCAACGCGTCGGCATGCGGCCGCCGCCGGAGTTCGGGCCAGAGGTATTGGGCGAAGACCATCCCCCAGGCGATGCAGCTGAATGCGATGCTCACGAAAAAGGCGAGTTGTTCCAACATGGTCGTCTCCTTTCAGAATTCCAATTGACGACGTCTAAGAAGCGGCGATCGCATGCTCGCGCCGCCAGATCGTGGATTCCGGCGCCAGCCAATCGGCGCGTGTAAGGTACCAATCGGTACCACTTCCGGCAGTGTGGTACCATTCGGTACCGATGTCAAGAGCAAAAGAAAGCAGCGACTCGGCCGCGATGCGCGAGCGCATCCTGACCGCGGCATTCGAGGCGTTCGACGAGCGTGGCTACGCCGCGACCAGCACGCTCGAGATCGCGACGCGTGCGCGCGTGTCGAAGCGTGATCTGTACGCGGTCGTCGGAAATAAACAGCAGATGCTGATCGCGGCCATTGGGGAGCGCGCCAAGCGCCTGCGGCCGCCCGCCGACATGCCGATGCTGCGCGACCGCGCGACGCTGGCGCGGGTGCTGACGGCGTTTGGGACCCAGTTCGTGCGGGAGGTCAGCGATCCCCGTGTCGTGGGGGTCTTCCGGCTGGCGATCGCCGAGGCCATACAGGCGCCCGAAGTGGCGCGAACCCTCGATTCTCTAGGACGTGAGACAAGCCGCGCCGCGTTGCGTCACATCATGACCGAGGCGCACGCGGCCGGATTGATCGATGGCCGCCCGGCGAACCTCGCCGAGCAGTTCGCCGGATTGCTCTGGCGCGATTTGCTGGTCAGTCTATTGCTGGGTGTCGTCGAGCGACCGAACCTCCGCGCGATCGAAGCGCGGGCTCGCGATGCTGCGGAGGCGCTTCTGCGACTACACCCGCCACCACGTGCACAAGGCGGTGGAGGGCGTTCGCAACGCGAATGAGCAGATAGCGAAACTGGTTCGTCGGCAAATCGGTGGACGACCGAGTGATCATTCGAGGGAACGGTGATCAGTGACGCGCGGGGAATCATCGAAGCAAGTGCGTGTGCCAGCAACACTCCGTTTAACAACCGGACACATCGTCCAACCCCGCTACGCGCCGGTGGCCATCAGTGCGTCGATTTCGTCTCTGGTGGGTACGCCGTTCAGGGCGCCGAGGCGCGTGCAGCTGACCGCCGCGGCAGCGTTGGCCGTGCGCAGCGCGTGTTCGATCGGCTGGCCGTTGACCAGGGCGTAGATGAAACCGCCGCGGAACACGTCGCCGGCGCCGGTCGTGTCGACGGCGTGCACATGAAACGCCGGCTGGCGATGGAAGATCTCGCCGTCGAGCCCGACAGCTCCCTGATCGCCGAGCGTGACGCACAGGACGCCGCGATATGCTCGACGCAAGTGGCGAAGTGACTGCTCGAGATCGCTGATGCCCGTGAGCTGCGCGGGCACGTGCTGCGCGAACATCGCGTGCGTGGCGAGGCCGATCAGCTCCGCGGTGCGCGGCGTGACGCGATCGATATCCGTCGTGACGTCCGCGCCACCCTGCCTGGCAATGCCCGCGGCTCGAATCGCCGCGTCCTCGTCCACATCGTCCACGTGGACGACGCGCGCGGAGGCGAGCGCTGGTTCGGGCAGCTCGTCGTCGCGCAGCTGCAGACGATCGTCACGGTCCCACAGCACGATCCGCTCGCCGGTCGTTTCGTCGATGAGAATCACCGCCGATTGATTTGCCGCGTCGCGGACGATCAGATCGGTGACGTCCACATGGCCGTGCGACAGCGCGTGTCGGATGCGGCCGCCGTTCTCATCGCTCCCGGAGACGCCGACGTACTTGCTCCGCAGGCCGAGGCTCGCGCACGTGCTGACGGCGGTCGCCGTCTGACCGCCGCACAGGGTGTGGCGCGTCCGGATCCGGATCTTCGAGAAGGCGCCAGACGGCTGCGGACAGTTCGGCAACAGGCACACGACGTCTACGGAATTGGCGCCGACGCCGATGACATCCCATCGTCGGTCAGATCGTGGCATCCGCCCGAGTATAGCCGCGCGACCGATCGGCAGGGTTGCGCCTGGCTGTCGTAGCGCGGGTCTTTAGACCCGCTTCTTCAGTACTCGGCGAACGAGTCGTCCGGATAGCAGTACAGCCATCGCTCACCCGGCTCCGCTGAGATGATCACCGGATGGTGCGCCGTCCGCGCGTGCTGACTGGCGTGCCGGTTCGGCGACGAATCGCAACAGAGCGTCACGCCGCACGACTGGCACGTGCGCAGATGCACCCATTGCGCATGGATCTTCAGGCATTCTTCGCACACATGCCTCGTGGGGTGCTTCAACGTCGTCACACTCCGAATGTGCGTGCAAGCCGCTCCATCCGTCATGAGGAACTCCCTTCACTTTGATTGTACGGCGTTCGGGTGCGCGCGAGGGACTGATGCGTTAGCGAAACCACGAAGCTCGCGAAGGCACGAAGGGAAACAAAAATTGGCCACAGAGACACGGAGTCACTGAGAAGAGTGCGTGCCCCTACGCAACGGTCAGTCGGCTGGGCGGCACGCGCAGTCCCAATTCGACGGGCGTCGCGTCGAATCGGCTCGGCTCCGTGCCTCGGTGTCTCCGTGGCAAATGATCTTCGTGCGCTTCGTGACCTTCGTGGTTCGGCGAGGAATGATGGTGGTCGCCCGCCCAGGGCCGACACGCAGGTCGGCCCCTACAAGGCTGGACACGCAGGTCCGCCGCTCAGCACGACACGCACTTGTGGTTGTTCTTGGCGCCAAGGCTCTCGAGCAGCTTGATCGTGTCCGGATACGGCTGCGTCCGCTGCACAGGTCCATTCGCCATGTCGACCGTCGTCCTGCCGCCGCGGTTGACGGCCTTCGGATCGCCGCCCTTCGAGACAAGGTACTCGATCATCTCGTTGTCGCCCCGCGACGCAGCGTTGTGGATCGCGGTGTTGCCCTCGGAATCCTGCGCGTTCACGTCGACGCCCACGTCTTCGATCAGGAACTTGACGGCCGCAAGCATACCGGTGGGCGCGAAGCGGTGCGCGTTGGCGGCGAACCCTTCGCCGTAGCCGGCGCCGGCGGCCGCCAGCAGCGGCGGAATGCCGGGGCCGCCGACCGGTACTGGCGGCTGCTTGGAGACGTCTTTCAGATCGGCTTCTCGATCGACCTCCACGCCGCGCACGCGGCCGGCCGGCTTCGTCGTCGGGATGTTCGGATCAGCGCCGTACTCCAGCAGGAGCTTCATGGCGGCAATGTCGCTCGCATAGGCGGCGCGCCAGAACGGCGTCGCGCCCGTTTCGTCCACCCGCAGCAAATCGAAGTTGTACTGCGTATACCAGATTTTCCGCTTCAGGCGGGTGTTTGGGTCAGCGCCCTTGTCGAGCAGCTCCCTCATGAGATCGAGGTAGCCCGTGTGCTGTTCCAATTGGGCGCGCGGCTGCGGGTAGAACGACTTCGGCGCCCACTCGATGTTCAGCACGGCGAAGAGCGGCGTCATGCCGGCGTCGGTGCCGAGGGTCGGACTCGCGCCATGCTCGAGCAGGTACTTCGCGATGTCGAGCTGCCCGTTGATGGTGGATATGACGAGCGGCGTCGTCCCGTCGGCCGAGACCTCGTTGACGTTCGCGCCGCCTGCGACGAGCGCCTGCACCGTGCGGCTCGCGCCTTGACGCGCGGCGAGGTGGAGCGCCGTGAGGCCGCCTTGCTTGCCGACGAGCTCCTCGTAAGTGTACCCGCGCGTGACGCCTGCTACTCCGGTGCCGCGAGCGCCAAAGGCCGGCGGAGGCGGCGGCGGAGCTTTCTCCCCCTTGGCTGCGGCGGCGGCCGCCGCCTTGGCCGTTTCCTTCTCACGAAGTTCATCCTGCAGGCGCACTTCAGGAGCTGTCGCGTCGGAGAAGTCGGTGACGGTGGTGGTCAGTTCGGAGTGCGCTCCGCGCTGCAGCAGCAGCGTCGCCACATCCGCGCGGTCGGCGGCGGCGGCGAACATCAACGCCGTCTCTTTGCTGCTGGACTCGGTGGCGTTCGGATCGGCGCCGTGATCGAGCAGCGCCTTCACGGCGTCGGTGCGGCCGGAGGTCGCCGCCAGCATCAGCGGCGTCGCGCCGGTCGAGGTCGGCGCCCCGACGCGCGCGCCGGCGGCCACGAGCAGGTCGATCACGGGCGCGGCCCCTACTTGCGCGGCGAGGTGCAGCGGCTCGTATCCGCCGAGCCGGGTCGTCTTGTTGACGTCGGCGCCGGCGTGCAGCAGCGCCGTCACCAGTTCGGCATCGGCCTGCGACGCGGCCCAGTGCAGCGCGGTCATGCCGTCGCCCTGCGACGCGTTGACGTCACCGTGTTCCGCGATCAGCGCGCGCACCGCCGCGGCGTCGTGCCGCATCGCCGCGTCGGCGATCGACGAGGCGGGCGCTGCAGCGGTGAGCAACGCCGAGAGAGACAGTGCCGCAATCGAGCCGCCGACGATGGTGTGTCCGCGCATCATTCGATTCTCCTGACCTCGAGATTCCGGCAGCGGCCGGCCTCAGCCAGCCCGCAAGGTCCGCCTGACCGCCGCAGCGTCCTGCGAAGCCGGAAGGCGGACACAACCTGCTTACGCGGTGGCAGCGGGCGCGGCGTTCAGATCGAGCCGGCCGGTCGCATCGCCGAACGTTTCAACATCCGCGCCGAGCGTCTGCAGCACGGAGAGCATGGCGTTCGCCATCGGCGTGCCATCCGGCGCCGTGACGTGCAGGTTCCCTTTCAACCGTCCGGCGCCATGGCCGGCGAGGAACAACGGGCAGCGCTTGTGGTTGTGCACGTTCGGATTGCCCATCGGCGATCCGTACAGAATCACCGAGTTGTCGAGAAGGCTGCCCTCGCCGTCCGGCGTGTTCTTCAGCTTCTCGAGGAAGTACGGCACCAGGCTGACGTGGTATTTGTTGATCTTGGCGAGGTCCAGAATGCGGTCCTCGCGATCGTTGTGGTGCGAGGCGATGTGGAAGCCGGTGGTGACGCCGGTTTCCGGATACACGCGGTTGGACACATCGCGGCTCAACTTGAAGGCAAAGACGCGGGTCACATCGGCCGCAAACGCAACCGCCTGCAGGTCGAACATCAGCTTGACGTGCTCGTCGTAGGAATCGGGCACGCCGATGGGCGCGGCGGGCAGCTCGCGCGCCTCGCCGCTCGAGTTGCGCGCTTCCACCTTCTGGATGCGGCGCTCAATTTCACGGACGTCGGTCAGATAGTCGTTCAGCCGCGCGCGATCGGCCGGCCCGAGCCCCGACTGCAGCCGCTTCACCGAGTCGCCGATCCAGTCGAGAATGCTCTGATCTTTGCGGCGCCTGTTGGCGCGCGCTTCCGGTGTGGCGCCGACACCAAACAGCTGATCGAAGACGGCGCGCGGATCGCGCATCATCGGCAGCGGATCCTCCGGCGTCGACCAGCTGATCGAGTCCGTGTACGCGCACGAATAGCCGTAGAAGCAGCCGCCAGCCTGATCGACGTTCTCGATGCACAGCTGCATCGAGGGGATCGGCGTGTCCTGACCGAACTGCTTCGCGTAGACCTGATCGAGCGACACGCCCGCGTGCAAGTCAGACCCCTGGGTCTGGTGCGGATGCGACTGCGTGAGGAACACCGCGGCCGATCGGAAGTGATCGCCGCCGATCTCGGGCGGTGTGAAGGCCTCGGCGTTCCGCACGTCCGTGTTGCTGATGATCGTGAGGTAGTCCCGGTACGGCTCGAGCGACACCAGGCTGGTCGGGCTCAGATCGAAGTTCGCACCGTCCTCAGCCGGCGACCACAGATGCTTCTTCGCGCCGATCGTCGTGCTGCCCGCCGCGCCGTGGACCATTTCGATGGCGACGAACCGCATCTTGCGGGCGCTGGCCGCCGGGGCTTCCCGCGCCCAGGCGGTTCCGGCCGGCACCATCGCGTCGAGCAGCGGCAGCGCGACCGTGACGCCGAGTCCCTTCAGCACCGTGCGCCGGGGAAGATGCTTTCTGGTGTTGTACATCGGCTTATTTCTCCATCGCCACGGTCTCGACCGCGCTGTTCTTCATCGTCTGGAACGCGCCGCTCTTGACGATCCCCGAGATGAACGACGAGAACTTGTAATCGTGGCGCGCGGCGTCGCGGACGATCGCGCGCACCGTCGGCATGTCGTAGGACTCGACGCGGCGGCCGAGCGCGTACGTCATGAGATTCTCGGTGAAGGTCTGCAGAAACACGTCCTTGTGCTTCAGCAGGCCGTTGCGCAGCCCTGCGGGGCCATCGAGCTGGGTGCCGTCGTACATCACGCCTGACGAATCGACCGGCATCTCGTTGTCCTTGATGCGGTACTTGCCGGTCGGATCGAAATTTTCCAGCGCCAGCCCGAGCGGGTCGATCACGCGATGGCACGATGCGCACGCCGGGTTCTTCCGATGCTCTTCCATGCGTTCGCGCACGGTGAGCAGTTTGCCGCCCGCGGAACCCTTGGTCGCCTCGAGCGCCGGCACGTTCGGCGGCGGCGGTGGTGGTGGCGATCCGAGCAGCACTTCCATGATCCACTTGCCGCGCATCACCGGCGACGTCCGATCCGCGACCGATGTCAGCACGAGGATGCTCCCCTGCCCAAGCAGGCCGCGCCGGTACTCGGGGACCGTGACGCGCTGGAACTCGTTGCCGGTGATGTTCGGAATGCCGTAGTGCGTCGCGACGCGCTCGTTCACGTACGTATAGTCGGCCGTGAGCAGGTCGAGGACGCTCCAATCCTCACGCACGAGGCTCGCGAAGAAGAGCTCGGTCTCCCGCTTGAAGTCGTCGCCGAGCTTCTGGTCGTAGTACGGATACAGCAGCGCGTCGGGCAGCATGGTGTCGACGTCGTTCAGTCGCAGCCACTGCGCCGCAAATCGCGTCGACAGCGCATCGGCGGCCGGCGCGAGCATCATGCGCTGCACCTGCTTGTCGAGCATGCCGGGTGCGCTCAGCTTGTTCTGCGCAGCAAGATTCAGGAGCGTCGTGTCGGGCGCAGCCGCCCAGAGGAAGTACGAGAGACGCGACGCCAGCTCGAGATCGTTGATCCGCGCCGCGGCGCCGGTCTGGTGAGCGGGTACCGCCTCGAGCCGGAAGAGGAACTGCGGGCTCGCGAGAATCGCCTCGAGCATGGACGAGACGCCGTACTCGAAGTCGCGTTCCTTGCGCCCGGCCTGATAGAAGTGCATCAGGCCCTCGAAGTCGTCCGCGCCGACGGGACGCCGGAATGCCTGCGACGCCACCCGCTTGAGAATCTGCGCCGCGCACGACGTTTCCTGTGCGGCCGATTCGGGACGGCAGGAAAAAATCCGGCGGCGACTCGCCGTCTCGGACAGGCCGGTGACGCGCTGCGGACCGATGATGCTGAGATCCTTGAGATGGGGCAGCGTCGTGATGCCGTACGTGACGCCGATCTGTGTGTCGGCGAGCGTGCGCTCGATCGGCGCAATCAGATCGTTGACCGGCCCCTCGAACCGCTGCAGGAACGCCGCCGTGACGCGATGCGCTCCCGCCGTGACGTGCACCGCCGGCGTCTTCAGCGTCAGCGAGTCGGTCAGGTCCGCCATTTTCGGATCGATGGGCAGCAGGACCTGGCGCGCGCCGTCGATCGACACTTCGAGCTGCTCGCCGTCGGTGGGAGCGCCGAACAGGAAGCCGCACGCGTTGCCGTGCAGATCCATCCGGAACGCATAATCCCCATCGGCCGGAAACACGTGCATCACCGACAGTCCGCCGCGCGTGCCGAGCGGCGCGCCGTCGACGCGGTCGAGCTGCGACGCCGTCTTCGGCACACGGTAGTGCGCTTCGGTCGTCTGCGCGTCGCGATCGCCCACGGCGAGCGACGTCACCTTGCTCGCCGCGCGCAGGTAGCCCTCCATCAGCGCGGGCGAAAACGACTGCGCGTCGGCGACGTTGTCGAAGCCGTTGCTGATCGAATCGGGCGGAAGGAACGCCGTGACGTCGATGTCGATGTCGAAGATGTCCTTTACTGCGCGCGCGTACTCCGCGCGGTTCAGACGCTGAAACGGCCGCCAGCCCGGATTCGGATCGAGCTTCGCCGCGGCGTCGATGCGCGTTTCCAGCGCCTCGGCAAACGCCTGCTCCGTCGCGGTGTCGGGGCGCTCCTTCACCGCCGGCGGCGGCATCATGCCGGCCCGCAGCTTGCGGATCATTTTTTCAGCGACTTGCGCCTGCTGTTCGGCGTGCGCCGCGTCGAAGTGCTCGAGCGTCAAGCCGCCAGTCTTGCCTTCATCGTCGTGACAGCTGGTGCAGTAGTAAGAGACGAGCTTGTTCTGCGCCTCCACCGACATCGTGGCCGGCGCGTGGGCCACGGCAAGCGGCGGCGCTTCGGGCTTGGCTTGCCCGCCTTGATGGGTGGCGCGGTTGTCTGCCGACAGACCGAGGCTTGTCGCCATGACGGCCGTGGCCAGAAACACAGGCGCGATCCTCGACATGCTTGGCATTGGCCTCGTCCAGCGTGAGGCGCGCAGGGGCGCGCAACCCGCTCAGTATATGGTGATTGCCGGCAACGAGACCCTTATTCGATGCACTTTAAAGTCATCGCTTGTCACAGCTTGTATCTCCAAACTAAGTGTCCCTTTTCGGTGCTCGACACGCCCTGTTTAGTCAAATTCTTGGATAAGCCGCTCTTCTGCTCCTAAGAGCACGAGAAAGTCTGTCCGCGCAATCTGCATCGCGTATAAACTCTGCGCCATCTCTGAGAAATCGGTCGCTCTCATCCAAATTGCCACCGCAGGGAATGTGAGGAGAGGATATGAAGGTTCTGCATCGGCTTTTGATTGCCGCAATATGCGTGCTCGCCGCGCCGAGCGCTTGGGCGCAAGGTCTCACCGGTTCCATTACGGGCGTCGCCACAGACGCCAGCGGCGCCATTCTGCCGGGTGTTACGGTTTCGGTTTCGGGCGATAAGCTCATCGGTGGCGTCCAGACCCAGACGACCGACTCGAACGGCGCGTTCCGATTCGATCGGCTGCCGCCGGGCAACTACCGCGTCAAGTTCGAGCTCCAGGGATTCAAAACGGTCGACCGGTCGGACATCAAGATCGACGCTGGGTTCGTCGCGACCGTCGGCGCAAAGCTGGAAGTCGGCAGCGTCAGCGAGACGATCACTGTCACCGGTCAATCTCCGACGGTCGACACCAAATCGAATCTCCAGCAGACGATCATGAACCAGGAGATTCTCGAAGGCATTCCGTCAGGACGCGATCCCTGGTCCGTCGCGAAGATCATCCCGGGCGTCGCCGTGTCGACATATGACGTCGGCGGCACGCAGTCGATGCAGCAAAGCTCGCTCTCCTCGCACGGCTCCAGCACTAACGACGTCAGCTACAACATCGACGGTACGTCGGTGAACTGGCCGGGCGGCGGTGGCGGCGCGACGATGCTCTACTACGACCAGGGGATGTTCGAGGAAGTGAACTACATGACCTCGGCGATCCCGGCCGAAACGCTGGTCGGCGGCGTGGCGATCAACATGGTGACCAAGGACGCCGGCAACAAGTGGCGCGGCAACACGAAGTACAACTACTCGAACGGCTGCGCGTCACCAACCGACGTCACGCCGAGCTGTCTCGAGAGCGACAACCTTGCGCCCGGCATCGCAGCGGGTGTGCTGCCCCCAACCTTCCTCGGCAATCCGACGCTGACGACTTACGACTTCAACCTGGCGGGCGGCGGCGCGATCATCCAGGATCGGCTGTGGGTCAACGGCTCGATCCGCCGGTGGACGGTGAACAAGCTCGTCAACGCGAGAAACGTCGACAAGACGCAGGCGATCGACGACAACACCCTGAAGAACTATTCGGGCAAGGGCGTGTTCGCGGCGACGTCGAACCAGAAGGTGACGCTGTCGTACAACTGGAACAACAAGATCCGCGGCCACCGCCGCGACTCGAACCAGTTCGCGGCCGACATCGCGTCGCTCGTGCAGACCAATCCGGCCTACTCGACGCAGGCGAAGTACACCGGCATCCACGACAAGACGGTGTTCGAATCGTCCTTCAGCATCATGAAGGGCGAGACCGACTACAACTACCAGCCCGGCACACCCTCGACGGCGTACCGCATCGAGGACTCGGTTCTGAACACGGCCAAGGGAGCGGCGCCGCGCCAGGAATACCAGCCGAACTCGCGCACCGAGTGGGACAACGTGGTCTGGTACACGAAATCGGGCTGGGGCGGCGACCATCTGTTCAAAGGCGGCGTGCAGTTCGCGCGGCTGTACTTCCAAGACCTGTACTCCGTTCTGAACGATGAGTACCTCGAGTACACGAACAACCAGGCGACGTCGGTGATTCAGTACAACACGCCCGCCAACAGCGTGAGCATCGACAAGGAAACCGGCCTCTTCTTCCAGGACACCTGGACGACGGCCAGCCACCTGACGCTGAACCTTGGCGTCCGCTACGACCACAACCTCGGCACGCTGCCGGCGCAGTCGACGCCGGGCGGCCAGTACGCCTCGCCGGCCTCGATCTCTGAGTCGAATCCGATCAACCAGAACCTGTTCGTGTGGCGTACCGGCCTGGCCTACGATCCGATGGGCGACGGCAAGACGGCGTTGAAGACCAGCTACAGCCGCTACGGCCTGCAGGTTGGTATCGACCGCGTGACGAACGTCAACCCGTTCTCGAACGCGACGCGAACCTGCACCTGGACCGACCCGAACGGCGACGGCATTCCGCAGGCGAGCGAGATTACCAACTGCGGCGCGTTCCCCGGCTTGAACGTCCACTACGCAGGTTCGAACGGTCCGACGTGGCCGTTCTCGGACGAGATCACGGCGGGCATCGAGCACCAGATCATCAACGACATGCGCGTGGGCGTGATGTACTACCACCGCACGAACCGCAACCAGATCGGCACGCGCAACACCGCGGTCCCGGCAAGCGACTACACGCCGGTCACCATCGCGGTGCCGAACGGTCCGAACGGCGCGACCACCGCGACGCTCTACAACCTGAGCTCAGCGGCGTTCAACGGTCAGACGTTCAACGTGCTCGACAACCAGCCGTATCTCGACACGGTGTACAACGGCGTCGACATCACGGCGAACAAGCGCTTCTCGCACCGCTGGCAGATGGTGGCAGGGCTGACCGTCGGCAGGAACAAGGGCGGCATCAACAGCAACAGCGTGACGGGCAGCGGCCAGTCGCAGACGATTTCGGCGACGACGGGCGGCGACCTGAACGATCCGAACAACACGCAGTTCACCAACGGCATCGTCGGCAACGACTCGCCGGTGGCGTTCCGTCTGTCGGGCAGCTACGAGGCGCCGGCGAAGATCAACATCGCCGGCACGCTGGTCTCCAACAGCGGCTATCCGTACATCTCGGTGTTCAACGTGACGAAGGCGAACTTCGCCAGCGTCTGCACCGCGAATTGCGCCGGCGGCCTCGTGCGGTCGAGCCAGCCGATCATGTTGAGCAGCCGCGGCGACGAGCGTTTTCCTGCCGTGACGCTGCTCGACATGCGCATCTCGCGTCCGTTCACGTTCCTGGGCAACCGCCGGATCGTGCCGGAACTCGACGCGTTCAACCTGACCAACCGCTACACGCCGACGTCGCTGAACAACGCGATCGGCACCACGTGGCGGACGCCGACGCAGATCATCTCACCGCGAATCTTCAAGGTGGGATTCAGCATCGATTTTTAAGAAGCTGACGCTGAAAGATCGTCGATACGAAGACGGGCCCGCAGAGCATCGACTCTGCGGGCCCGCGTTTTTTTGAGTGGAGAGGGAGCGCGGCGGGACTACTCGATCTTCTCGTACGTCGCCGACGTCACGTTGGTGCACGTGCCCCTCGGCGTTGTAGCGCATGTAGAGCACGCCGATCGTCTTCCCGTCGGCCGACAGCACGTTCGTCAGCACCTGCGTCACTTTCCCGCCCTTCTTGTAAACGATTTCATTCACCTTGTCGTTCAGGATCTTGACCGAGCCGGTATCGGTGCCAGGATTGCCGACCAGCGGCTCGTCCTTCCCGTCGAACATCGTCGTGTAGCCCCATTCGGACTTCACGCCGTCCTTGTTGACCGCGTTGATCGTGATTTTCATCCCTTTGCCCTGGTAGGGCTCGTAGGTCATGATGTTGCTGGTCGGCGCCGGCGCGTCCGACTTGATCTTCCATTTGCCATAACGCGGATTGGTCTGCGCCGACAACGACGCGACGACGAGCGCCAGGGCGCCGCAGACGCCGAGAGTAATGCCGAGATTTCGCTTGAGCATGTTCGATCCTCCTGTCCAGTACGTGGGGACGGCGTAGTATCTGCGATTCAGTAGAACCACGTCCACCCGATCGATCGAGCGTCAGCCGCGCGCGACGATCGTCGTGGGACATTCCATCGCTGAGGTATCGCGTTGACAGCAGGTCGCCATTTTCTCCAGATTCCGGGCCCGACCAACGTGCCCGATCGCGTGCTGCGCGCCCTCGCGCAGCCGACCATCGATCACCGCGGGCAGCGGTTTGCCTCCATGGCGCGCGAGGCGCTCGACGGACTGCAGCGTGTGTTCAAGACGTCCGCGCCGGTCGTGGTGTATCCCGCATCCGGCAGCGGCGGCTGGGAAGCGGCGTTGGTCAACACGCTGTCGGCCGGCGACACGGTGCTGATGGCCGAGACGGGGCACTTCGCTGTGCAATGGCGCGAGGTGGCCCGGCGCCTCGGCCTCGAGGTCGACGTCATCGCCGGTGATTGGCGCCACGGCGTCGATCCGGACGCCATCGAGCAGCGGCTTTACGACGACCGCGCGCACCTGATCAAAGCCGTCGCCGTCGTGCACAACGAGACCTCGACGGGGACGACCAGCGATATTGCGGGCGTCCGGCGGCGCCTCGATCGCGCCGCCCATCCGGCGCTCCTGATGGTGGACAGCGTCTCCTCGCTCGGGTGCATGGAATACCGGCACGACGAATGGGGCGTCGACGTCTCGATCGCTGCATCGCAGAAGGGATTGATGCTGCCGCCGGGCCTCGGCGTGCTCGCGATCAGCGACAAGGCGCTCGCGGCGGGTGCATCCGCCGGCATGCCGCGGTCGTACTGGGACTGGCGGCCGATGATTGCCGACAACAGAGCCGGCTTCTTTCCGACGACGCCGGCGACGAATCTGCTGTTCGCGCTGCTGGAAGCGCTGCGCATGCTGGACGAAGAAGGACTGCCGAACGTCTTCACGCGTCATCAGCGATTCGGCGAAGCGACGCGGCGCGCCGTCGCGGCGTGGGGGCTCGACCTCGTCTGCCTCGATCGCGCCGCCTACAGCAGCTCAGTGACCGCGGTGATGATGCCGGAGGGACACGACGCCGACCGGTTCAGGGCCGTCACGCTCGACGCGTTCGACATGTCGCTCGGCGCCGGGCTCGGCAAGCTGAAAGGCACGACGTTCCGGATCGGTCACCTCGGCGACTTCAACGACCTGATGCTCGCCGGCACCTTGAGCGGTGTCGAGATGGGCCTGGCGTTGGCGGGCGTGCCGTTCACGAAGGGCGGGGTCGCAGCGGCGCTCGACTACCTCGCGGCTTCGGTCTGCAGTAGTGTCCGGCTTTAATCGCCGCTCTCTGATTTTCGTAGCGGCTCTGAATCAACACGAAGGACACCAAGGACACAAAGGTAATGCGATTTCGGTTTCCTTCGTGTCCTTTGTGTCCTTCGTGTTGAATCGCGGCGCGATGCCAGCGATGGGTGACTCGGAACGTGCTCGCTAGCCAGACCTCGAACAAAAGCGGTTTTGCGTGATTTCAGACATTTGCGCGTTGAGCGCCGTCGAGATGGCGCGGCTCCTGCGGACGAAACAGCTGTCGGCGCGCGACGTGCTCGCTGCGCACCTGGATCAAATCGATCGCGTCAACCCGGCGGTCAACGCGATCGTCACGCTCGTGCCCGAACAGGCGATCGCCGCCGCGACGCGCGCTGACGAGGCGCTGGCGCGCGGGAATCCCATCGGTCCGCTCCACGGCCTGCCCATCGCGCACAAAGATCTTCAGCCGACGTCCGGCATCCGCACGACGTTCGGCTCTCCGCTGTTCAAGGATTTCGTGCCGGCGCAGGGCTCGCTGCTCGTCGAGCGGATCGCGCGCGCCGGCGCCATCGTCGTCGGCAAGACGAACACGCCGGAATTCGGCGCGGGGTCGCAGACGTTCAACACCGTCTTCGGAGCCACGCGGAATCCGTACGATCTCACGAAGACGTGCGGCGGAAGTACCGGCGGAGGCGCTGTGGCGCTCGCGTGCGGCATGCTGCCGATTGCCGACGGCAGCGACATGGGCGGCTCGCTGCGCAACCCCGCCAGCTTCTGCAACGTCGTCGGCCTGCGGCCCTCGCCGGGCCGCGTGCCGGTGTGGCCGTCGACGATCGGCTGGTCCACGCTGAGCGTCGAAGGTCCGATGGCGCGCAGCGTCGCCGATGCGGCATTGCTGCTGAGCGCGTTGGCCGGCCCAGATCCGCGGTCGCCGATCGCGCTCGCGGAGTCAGGCGCCCGGTTCGAGGCGCCGCTCGAGCGCGACTTCACCGGCGTCCGCGTCGCGTGGTGGAGCGACCTCGGGGGATTGCCGGTCGACCGACGCGTCAGTGCACAAGTGAATGCGCAGCGCACGCTCTTCGAATCGCTCGGCTGCATCGTCGAGGAGGCGGAGCCGGACTTCAGCGACGCCGATGAGATTTTCAAGACGCTGCGAGCGCTGGCATTCGTTGCCGGTCATGGCGACACCGTCCGGCGTCATCGCGAGATGGTGAAAGAGACGATTCAGTGGGAAGTCGATCGCGGCCGGCAGCTGACCGTCCCGGATGTCGCTCGAGCGGAAATGAAGCGCACGGCGCTGTATCACCAGATGCGGCAGTTCATGGAGCGCTATGAATTTTTCGTATTGCCGGTGAGCCAGGTGCCGCCGTTCGACGTGGCGCAGCCATACGTCACCGAGATCGAAGGCGTCGCGATGGAGACGTACATCGATTGGATGAAGTCGTGTTACTACATTTCGGTCACCGGCCATCCGGCGATTGCGGTTCCTGCAGGCTTCACGATCGACCAGCTGCCGGTCGGTCTGCAGATCGTCGGCCGGCATCAGGACGATTGGGGCGTCCTGCAGCTGGCACACGCGTACGAGCGGACGGCCTCATCTGCGCGCACGTGGCCAACCCTCAGGTAAATCCTTCGCGCCAGCTCGATCGCCCTCTCTATCACGAAGGCACGGAGAACACGAAGGGCACGAACAACGTTTTGTACAGGATTCTCTTCGTGATCTTCGTGTCCTTCGCGTCTTCGTGATGAAAGGACGGGGCTATTGTTGGGCGATCGCATGAGATCGACGGAGCGCGGCGATCTCGTCGGCTCCGAAGCCGGCCTCGGAGAGCACCTCGACGGTATGCTCCCCCAGCAACGGCGCCCGCCGCATGACCTCCGGCGGCGTCGCGCTCATCTTGATCGGTGAGCCGAGCGTCCGAATGTGTCCGAGCGTCGGATGCTCGACCTGGACGACCATCTCTCGCGCCACCACCTGCCGATCCGCAAACACCTGCGCGTAGTCGTTGATCGGCCCGCATGGGATGTCGTTCGCCTCCAGAAGGGCCAGCCAGTGACTGCGGTTCTCTTGCGTCGTGATCGCTTCGATGCGGCCGGCGAGCTTTTCGCGATTGGCGACGCGACTCGCGTTGTTGGCGAACTCCGCCATCAGCGGCCACTCGGGATGCTCGAGCACGTCGCACAGCCGTCGAAACAGCCGCTCGTTTGCGGCGCCGAGCGTGATATAGCCGTCCGCGCAGCGAATCGCCTGATAGGGCGCATTCATGCGATGCGCCGAGCCCAGCGCCGACGGCATCCCGGTGCCGGAAAAATATTCGGTCGCCTCCCACACGGACAGGGCGACCCCCGCGTCGACCAGCGACGTATCGACGCGCTGACCCACTCCCGTGCGATGACGATGTTGCAGCGCGGCGAGAATGCCGACGAGCGCGAAGAGCCCCGCGGCCAGGTCCGTGACCGGCACGCCCGCCTTCACGGGCGGTCCGTCAGGTTCGCCCGTCACCGACATGATGCCGGCGACGCCCTGCGCGATCAGATCGAACCCGCCCCTGGCGCGATCCGGTCCGGTCTGGCCGTAACCGGAGATCGAGGCGTAGATGAGCCCCGGATGGATCTGCGCGAGCGCGTCATAGCCGAGCCCGAGCGCATCCATCACGCCAGGCCGGTAATTCTCGATTAGGATGTCTGTCGAGCGTGCGAGACGCACGCAGGCGTCGCGGCCTTCGCGGATCTTGAGGTCGAGCGCGATGCTCCGCTTGCCGCGATTGACGGCGTTGAAACTGGGACTGTCGGTGCCGACCGCGCCCGGCATCTGCCTCGTCGAATCTCCAGCGGGTGGCTCCACCTTGACGACGTCGGCGCCAAGGTCCGCGAGGATCATCCCGCAGAACGGGCCCGCCATGACCTGCGTCACGTCGAGCACGCGGATGCCCGCCAGCGCGCGTCGGCGATCGGTCGCGTCCATCGTGCGGTTGTACTAGAGGGAGGACGGGTTGTCTACCGAACACACGATCTTCGACATCGATGGACCACTGGCGACGCTCACGTTCAATCGCCCTGAAGCGCGCAACGCGATGACGTGGGACATGTATCAGGCGCTGGTCGAGGCGTGCGACCGCGTCGACACGAACGCCGGCATCCGCGTCCTCGTCCTGCGCGGCGCCGGCGGGAAAGCCTTCGTCTCGGGGACGGACATCTCGCAGTTCCAACGATTCCGCGACCGCGACGATGGCGTGCGCTACGAAGAGCGGCTCGATCACGTGCTGGATCGGCTCGAGCGCGTGACGAAGCCGACGATCGCGCAGGTCCAGGGCGTGGCGGCGGGCGGCGGCTGCGCAATCGCACTGGTCTGCGATCTGCGCGTCGCGACGCCGGAGTCGACGTTCGGCATCCCGATCGCGCGGACGTTGGGCAATTGCCTGTCCGGGGCGACGTACAGCCGGCTGGTGGATCTCGTGGGGCCAGGACGGGTGAAAGATCTGCTGTTCACCGGCCGTCTCGCCGGCGCCGAGGAGGCGCACGCGATGGGTCTGGTGAATCGCCTCGCACCACCTGCCGATATCGACCGCCTTGTTCGTGAGCTCGCGCTGGAGATGGCCGCGAACGCACCGCTCACGATTAAGGCGACGAAGGAGATGATCCGGCGCGTCCTCGCGCAGCGGCGTCTGAAAACGGGCGACGATCGCGACCTCGTCGAAATGTGCTACACGAGCGCCGATTTTCGCGAAGGGGTGACGGCATTCGTCGGGAAGCGCCCGCCGAAATGGACCGGCGCATGAACTCTGGTGATCTTTGTCACGAAGCCACGAAGGACACGGAGAACACGAAGATGAATTTGTACAAAGGCACGTCGTGACCTCCGTGATCTCCGTGACTTCGTGATGAAAGATGGTGGAATGATCACTCAAACGCGACATCGGGCCGCATCGTGAAGGCGAGCGCGGCGCCGAGCAGCAGCAGGCCCAACGATCCGAGAAACGGCAGATGCCAGTCGCCGGTGAGGTCCGCGACATAGCCGAACGCGAGCGGCGAAAGGATCGCCGCCAGCGCCGACCCGGTGTTCATCAACCCGCTGGCGGTGCCGGAAAACTTGCCGGCAATGTCCATCGGAATCGACCACATCGGCCCAATCACGATTTCCGCGAAGAAAAACGCCGACGCCAGGCTCAACACGATGATCGTGAGATCGTGCGTGAGAAAAACCGGCAGCAGACACAGAAACGAGCCGAGAAAACCGCCGACAATCACGTTGCGGCGCGCCTTCAGCAGATCGCCGGTGCGGCGCAGGATGGTGTCGCTGAGCGTCCCGCCGAGCAGGTCGCCGCCGACGCCGGCGAAGAACACGGCCGACGCAAAGAGCGCCGAGCGGCCGATGTCGAGCTTGTATTCGTGCAGAAAAAACGACGGCAGCCAGTTCAGGTACAACCACAACGTCCAGCCGTAACAGAAGTACACGATGGTGACCGGCAGCATCCGGCGGCTCAGGCGCAGCCAGGGCACGTTCGGCCGCGCCGTCTTCAATGCGACACCGCGATTAGGAAGTCGATCGAGCTCGTCGATCGTGATCTGCGCATGGTCCGCGGGATGGTCGCGAAAATAGGCCGCCCAGATCGTGACCCACACGAGGCTGCACCCGCCGAGGATCACGAACGAGCCGCGCCATGACAGCCACGCCATCAACGCGGCGACGATCGGCGGTGTGATCGCGTTACCGAGGCGCGCAAATGCGTGCGTGATCCCTTGCGCAAATCCGCGGCGATCCGGTGCGGTCCAGCTCTGCATCGCGCGCGTCGCCACGGGGAACGTCGCCCCCTCACCGACTCCAAGCAGCACGCGCATCGCGAACAGCATCGCCAGTCCGCTCGCCAGACCCGTCAAAATCGTGGCCGCGGCCCACGTGACGCCACAGACCAACAGCGTCCGGCGCGGTCCGAATCGGTCGCCGACCCATCCGCCGAACACCTGGAACAGCAGATACGGATACGCGAAGGCGGAGAACACGAGGCCGAGTTGCGTGTTCGACAGCTTCAGCTCGGTCCTGATCGAAGGCGCCGCCGTCGCGATGTTGACGCGATCGACGTACGTGATCAGGTACATCACGCAGAGGAGTCCGAGCACGACCTGCGTCGCCTTCGGTCGTTTCAGTCGCACGTCTGGCCTCGAAAAGGGGCCGTACCCCTTTTTCCCGATCGCCCAACGAAAAAAGGGGTACGGCCCCTTTTCCAGTGACGGCTTTCAAGCATCCTCAATCAGCGAGCGCAGAAGAACTGCCGGGTGCACCGCCGCCGCATCCGTAAAGTGCGCCACCTGCTGCCGGCACGACACGCCCGACGCGACGAGCGCGTCGCCCGCCGTCATCGCGCGCGCAGCCGGCAGCAGCTTGCGTTCGCCGATCTTTCGCGAGAGATCGTAGTGCTCCCGGCCGTAGCCGAACGATCCGGCCATCCCGCAGCATCCGGCATCGAGTGAGACGATGCGGCTGGACGGAATGCGGGCGAGGAGCGCGCGCGCCGGCGCCTCCAAACCCATCGCCTTCTGATGGCAATGGCCATGGAGCAGAACGGTCGCCGGACCCGCGCGTAATCGAAGCGGCACGCGGCCGGCCTCCCATTCACGTTCGAGATGCTCTTCGAACAGCACGCTCGCTCCGGCCACGACACGCGCCCGTCGCTGCGCATCGCCGCGAAGCAGGGCCGGTGCATCCTCGCGCACGGCGGAGAGGCAACTCGGCTCGAGAAACACGATCCGCTCGCCCCGCGCCGCAGCGTCGTACAAGATCTCGACGTTCGTTTCGGCGAGCGCGCGCGCCTCGTCGAGCAGCCCTTGGGAGATCAGCGGCCGGCCGCAGCACACGTGCGGCGCCAGCCTGACGCCGCTCCCCGCCGCCGTCAGTACGTCACACGCCGCGATGCCGATTTCGGGGTGGCTGAAGTTGGTGAACGTGTCGTTGAAGAGAATGACGCCGGCGCCGGAAGGCGCGCGGGAGCACTCGGCAAATCGTTGCGCGAACGTCTTGCGCGACCACGTCGGCATCGTCCTTCGTCGATCGATGTTGAATACTTTCTCCCCAAGCCACCGACCGGCAAGGCTCGCAGCCGCGTAATTCGACAGGGGCGCCAGGCGGCTGCCCCACTTGGCAGCCGTGTGAATATGGCCGACCGCCCGCGCCCGCCGCGGCACACCGTGTTTCTTCCAGTGACCGGCGAGAAACTCGCTCTTGAAACGTGCCATGTCCACGCCGACCGGACATTCCGCCTTGCACGCACGGCACTCCAGGCACAGATCGAGCACGTCGTGCACGTCATCGTCGCTGAGCGCCGATTCGTTCAGGCCACCGTTCAACGCCACACGGAGAGTGTTCGCGCGTCCGCGCGTCGAGTCCTTCTCGTCCTTTGTCACCATGTACGACGGGCACATGGTCCCATCGAGCGTCTTGCGGCACGCGCCGAGACCGCTGCACATTTCGACCGCACGCGCGAAACCGCCGTGGCCGGTGAAGTCAAAATGTGTTGGCGGATCCGCGGTCGCGTACGCGGCGCCGTAGCGCAGGTTCGCGGCGAGCGGCGGCGAGTCGGTGATTTTCCCGGGATTGAAGAGGCCGCTCGGATCGAAGGTCCGTTTGATTGTGCGAAACGCGTCGTACAGTGCCGGACCGAACATCTTCTCCGTGAACGGTCCCCGCACGAGGCCGTCGCCATGCTCACCGGAGAGCGCACCGCCAAACTCCAGAACGAGGTCCGCGATGTCGGTGGCGATTGCCTCGAATCGCTGAACGCCTTCCGAGGTCTTGAGATTCACGACGGGGCGCACGTGGAGGCAGCCGACGGACGCATGCGCGTAGACGCCGGCCGTGGTGCCGTGCGCGTGCACGATCTGGAGGAACCGTTCGATGTAGTCGCGCAGTTTCTCCGGCGCTACCGCGGTGTCTTCGACGAACGACAGCGACTTCGCGTCGCCTTTCATCGCCATCGACAATCCGAGCGCCGCCTCGCGGAGACTCCAGATGCGCGCCTGCGCCTCGGCGGTCAGCGCGCGCCGGGTGTGGCATCGAATCCCGGCGTCAGACAGCGCGCGCTCCAGCGCCTCGAGGCGCGGCGGCAGGTCTTCCGCGCGATCGGCGTAGAATTCGACGCACAGCAGCCCACCCGGCTCGGTCTCGAGAATGGAGCGGCGCAGCGCCTCGAGCGCCGGGCTCTCGCGCGCGTGATCGAGAATGAAGCGATCCATCACTTCGATCGCTGACGGACGATGCTGCAGGATCGCGGGCGCCGCAGCCAACGCGTCGAGCAGGTGCTCGAACTCGATCGTCAACACCGCCTTGGCGGCGGGCAGCGGGACCAGATTGAGGCGCGCTTCGACGATCAGGCCGAGCGTGCCTTCGGAGCCGACGATCAGCTTCGCCAGATTGAACGGGTGCGCCGGCTCGACGAACTCATCGAGGTTGTAGCCGCCGACGCGGCGGAGCACCTTGGGGAAGCGGCGATCGATTTCCGCGGCGCAGTCGCGGGCCAGCCGCCGAACTGTGCGATAACAAGCCGCTTCGAGGCCGTCGCCGGCGCACGCGGCGTCGAGCCCGACGGGATCGAGTGGCCGACAGTGCGCGACCTCACCGTCTGCAAGCACGACGTGCAGATCGAGCACGTGGTCGATCGTCTTGCCGTAGATCACCGAGCGCGCGCCGCTCGAGTTGTTGGCGATCATGCCGCCAATCGTCGCGCGGCTGGCCGTCGACACATCCGGTGCGAAGCGCAGCCCGTGCGGCCGGAGCTGCGCGTTCAAGACGTCGAGCACGACACCCGGCTCGACCCGCGCCCAGCGCTCGGCGGCGTTCACTTCGAGCACGCGATTGAAGTATTTCGACGTATCGAGCTGGAGTCCGTGCCCGATGGCTTGACCCGCCTGCGACGTGCCGCCGCCGCGGGCCGTGATCGCGCACGCATGCCGCCGCGCGATCCGGACTGTGCGGACGACATCCTCGCGCGACCGCACGATCACGACGCCGGCGGGCTCGATCTGGTAGACGCTGGCGTCGGTCGCATACAGCGCACGCGAGATCGGATCGAAGCGGACGTCCCCTTCGATGTCGTCGGCGAGCTCGCGTCGAAGCTGATCGTGCAAGCGGCCAATTGTACTGGATGGCCGAAAAGGCACGACTGACGCCGAGCGCTCGGCTAAAGCCGTCGCGCTACGTCCATCGTGAAGCCGTCGCGCTACGTCCATCGTGAAGCCGTCGCGCTACGTCCGTCGTGAAGCCTTCGCGCTAGATGCCGCGCGCCACCCGCGCGGCCAGCGCCGACTTCACGCGATCCGCGGTGAACGGCACCTGCCGCAGCCGCGCGCCGGTCGCATCGAAGATCGCGTTGCCGATCGCTGCCGCAACAATCGTGATCGCCGTCTCTCCCGCGCCGGTGGCATCGACGTCCGTCCGGTTGATCAGCACGCATTCGACGCTCGGCACGTCGAATCCGAGCGGAAGACTGTGATACGTCCGCCAATCGATCGACGTGATTTTCTGATCGTCCCAGGTGACCTCTTCGCCAAGCGCGCGGCTCAAGCCCTGGAGCGCGCCGCCTTCAATCTGATTGCGCATGCCGTCTGGATTCGACACTGGACCGCAGTCCTGCGCGACCACCAGACGCCGCGCGGTGACCTTGCCTGTGTCTTGGTCGACGGCGACCTCGGCAATCATCGCGATGTAGCCGTTCGTGCCTTCGTACGCCACACAAGAGATTCCGCGTCCAGTCGCAATCCCGGAGTTGGAGCGATTCGGCTTGGGCGAGGGGCGCGCGTCCCAGTTCGCCGCCTTCGCCGCCGCCGCGATCGCGTCCTTCAGCCTCGCCGACGAGAGGTGCTGCAGGCGGTAGGCGACCGGATCGACCCGTACGTGCGCCGCAATCTCGTCGAAGAAGCACTCATGAGCAAACGTGTTCTGCAGACGCGACGGCGACCGGAGAGGACCGGTGAAGAACGGTGAGAGGACCGTGTGCGTCAGCACGCGCTCGCTGGCGATCGTTCCCGCACCACCGGCGCTCTCGGCGATGCGTCCCGCGACGTACGACGGCGCGGCATTGCTGCCGTTCCGGAACTCGCCCGCCGGCTCTGTCGCCTGCGCCGGCTTGAATGCCGCCGGCTCGAAGCCCGCGAGCAGGCCGGTGATGACATTCCCGGGCGTATCGTAGCCGGGCCGGCCGCCGCGCGACGCGAGCCACGCCTCGTAGTCCCACGCGATGATCGTGCCGGCCGCATCGACGCCGGCGCGTTGATCGATCGTGTAGGCGAAGCCGTAGTTCTCCCACGCCATTTCATCCTTCCGCGAGAGCTGCACGCGCACCGGCTGACCGACGGCCTGCGACAGCAGCGCCGCGTCGTACGACACCGTGTCGGCGCCGTTGATGCCGTAGCAGCCCGCGCCCCGCTTGAAAATCACGCGCACATCGTCCGGCTTCAGACCGAGCAGCATGGCGATTCCGCTACGTGTCGGGTAGGCGGATTGCGTCGGCGACCAGATCGTCGCGGCGCCACTTTTCACGTCGGCGACGGCACACGACGTTCCCATCGAGCCGTGCATCTGATACGGATGCTGATACGTCGCCTTGACGATCGTGGCGGCCTTCGACAGCGTGGCGTCGACGTCCTTCGAGTCGACGACGAAGGCGTCGCGCGAGGGCTGGTGCCGCATGTGATTGGAGGCATCGCCCTGCGCAAACAGCCCGGCACCAGGCGTCCACGTCGCTTTCAGCGCGGCCGCTGCCTGCATCGCCTGCCACGGCTTCGCCGCCACGACGCCGACGAAATCCTTTTTGACGACGACCTTCGCGACACCAGGCAGGTGACGGATCGAGCTCTCGTCGACGTGGACCAGCGTGGCGCCGACCGCGGGCGGACGCACGACCGCGCCGTGCAGCATGCCCGGCACGTGGACGTTGTGGACGAACTCGAAGTCGCCGGTCACCATCGACGCCATGTCGACGCGCGGCACCGGCTTGCCGAGCACGGTCCATTCGCCCGCGGGCTTGCGTGTGGCCTGCGGATCGAGCTGGAGGTTGAGCTTCCTGCCTGCGACGAGCTCGCCGTACGTGACACGCTTCGACCGATCGGCCTTTGACGTGATGACGCCGTCGGCGATCGCGAGTTGGTCCGGCGTGGTCCCGAGCCGCGTTGCCGCCATGCGCAGCAGCGCCTCGCGCGCGGTCGCGCCCGCCTGCGCCAGATTGCGCTGATTGAAATTCGTCGGCGTCGACTGGCTGCCAGACGTCGTCCCCTGGTCGGGACAGACGGCCGTATCGCATTGAATCAGCTTCACGCGAGCGAGGGCCACGTCCAGTTCCTCGGCGACGAGCTGCGTCTGCGCGGTGAGCATGCCCTGACCGAGATCGCACTTGCCTGTGTACGCGGTGACCGTGCCGTCGGCGGCGATCGCCAGCCATGAGTCGAGCTGTTTCGGATCGATGTGCGACGTGTGCGTATCGAAGGGGCCTTGAGCCAGGCCCACGTGCTCCATCGCGGCGGCGGTCGTAAAGGTCACGATGAGCGCGCCGGAGGTTCTCAGAAAATCGCGGCGCGAGAAACCGGCTTGTGCAAGTGCGCTGACGGCATCGGGTGTCATGTCACACCTCCCGTGTCGACGCGACGGTTGCGTGGTTTCGGCTGGCGTCTGCGTTGTCGCCCTGCTGTGCCGATACGCGGTGTCCGGCGTACCGGTTGATCGCGCGCAGCATGCGCGTGTGCGTGAAGCAGCGGCACAACACGCCCGACAACGCCTGTTGGATCTCCGCGGCGCTGGCTTGCGGATGCTGATCGAGAAACGCCTTCGCCGTGAGGATGATGCCGCTCAGGCAGAACCCGCACTGCGCGGCCTGCTCATCGATGAAGGCTTGCTGGATCGGGTGCGGATGCTCGACGGTGCCGAGCCCTTCGAGCGTGGTGATGTCGGCGCCGCTCATGGCGCTCACCGGCGTCACGCACGATCGGATCGCGCGGCCGCGTGCGATCACGGTGCATGCACCGCACTGGCCGAGCCCACAGCCGAACTTCGGGCCGCGCAGCGCCAGATCGTCGGCGAGTACGTATAACAGCGGCGTGTCGGGGTCGGCGTCTATCGTCTGCGATCGACCATTCACGTGCAGGGTGATGCTCATGGCCACAGCCTTTGAAAGGAGATCGATCGAGCCTACGGCGGGCTCCGCGGCGCTGTCAAACGCGCCGGACGAGGCGCTGGTACACGACTGAGTTTCCAGGGGCATGCTGTTCTGAAGCCCCGTCACCGGCGCATAACGCGTCTGCGTTGCCAGCGCCGGGGTCGCGCAATCCATTCGCATGTGCCAGATCCGTGTGGAGGTGATGCTGTGAAGAGACTGCCCGAGATCGCGATGAAAGAATGCGTCGGAGAGTTGCGTGCGGCGTGCCGGTTACCGATCGACGAAGCAGCGCTCGAGAAAATGCTCGATCCGCTGAGGCACAACTTCGAGCGGATCCTCGCCCATCCCGATGGCGTGAAGCGCTGGGCCGATCACGGCCAGCGCATGCGCAATAACGGGCGTCATCTGGGGGCGCTCGCCGATTTTTTCGGCGACCGCGCGGGTTCGGTGGGCGAAGAGGCCTTGACGCGCGCGTTTCAACTCGTGCGTCAGGACTGCACGGTGCGGGCGGAAGCGACGCCGCTCGCGTACGAGTATTGCCGTCCGCTGCCTCAAGACACGACACGCGACGAGGCGATCGCGCGAGCGGTCGCTCCTGAACTGGAACCCGTGTAGACGCGTCCAGCCGCAGCAGGTGGTGTCCGCGCGCGACTCTGCCTGTTGCGGCGGGGGTTCGTTCCGCCGCCCTTCGCGACAACCTTCCGAACAGTTTTCAGCTCACCACAGTGGAGTCACCAGCGATGTGTCGAATGACGAGCGTGTTTTGCATCGCCCTGTTCACTGCCCTGCCGCTGCACGCCCAGACGACCGCGAGCGGAGGCATTCACGGCGCGGCCAAGGATCAGAACGGCAACGTCGTGCCGGGCGTAATGGTGTCCGCGAGAAGCGACACCGTTCCTGGCCGTTACGCGGCTACGACTGACGGCACCGGCGAGTACCGCCTCAGCGATTTGCCACCAGGCGACTACACCGTCACCGCTGATCTCTCGGGGTTCGCGCCCTTTGAGCGGACACCGATCACGGTGCACACGGGGTTGAGTGTCGAAGTCAACGTTCTAATGAAGGTTGGCGGCGTCGAGGAGAAGGTTGAAGTGCACCAGGAGACCCCATTGCTCGAAACGCGAAGCGGAGCACAGTCGGTCAACGTCTCAGGTGACCTGTTGCGCGGGATTCCACTGACCGAGAAACGCGAATGGTTCGGCGCGCTCGTAATGGCGCCAGGTGTCGTGATCACCGATTACCTCACCACCAAACTGATTTACGTGCACGGGGCCGACCCTTCCGGCACCGTCATTCAGATGGACGGAGCCGATGTGACGTCGGCCAACCATGACGGCGTGTCGTATGTGAACCTGAACGCCGATACCGTCAGCGACCTGCAGATTCAGACGTCCGGACTCGATGCCTCGGCGCCGCTCGGCATCGGCGGCGTCATCAACATCGCCACGGCCAACGGCACCAACCGGCTCTCCGGCGCGGCGACCTCGTTCTTCCAGCCGCGCTCGTGGAACAGTTCGAACATCCCTGGCGGCACCAGCAGCTCGATCGACCAGAAGCAGTTCGACGGGTCGGCCGGCGGACCGTTCATCAAAGATCGGCTGTGGGGATTCGGCTCGTATCGGTACATCGACATCACATCGGGGCTCAGCCGCACGCCGGCGCAACTCACCGTGTTTCGCACGTTCGATCCTGGATACAAGCCGCTCGACGCCGGCAATAAAGCGAATATCTGGTTCGGCAAACTGACTGCGCAGCCATCGGCGGGTCATCAGATCAGCGGCTTCTATCAGCGCGACGTGAATCCGAACGATGTCGTCTCTCCTACCCTTGCGAATTCATTCAAACAGGCGAGTGGAGGCGCCGCGGCATCCGTGCGCCTCTCCTCCATATGGTCCGACAGACTGACAACGCGGCTGAATACCAGTTACAACGCCAAACACCGCGAGACATTCGATCCTCAAATTCCTGGACCGTTGGTGCGCGTCGACAACAACGTCATTTCTTCTGGTGGACGGCTGACCGGCAGCTCCATTCTGGCCAGTATCGGGGCACCGGCGATCTCATTGCCCGTGCAACCGAACTGGATGTTTACGGTGTCGGCGGACGCGACGCTCTATGCACACCAGGGCCGTGGCACTCACGAGCTTCAAGGGGGCATCTACGTACAGCCCCGCGTGCAAGGGAGCAACACCCACTACATCAACAATGGATTCACGCTGGAAGAGGACGTGCTTCGGGTGCCTGGCGACATCAACGGTGGGTTTGTTCCGTTTCATCGGCAGATTCTCGACGGCACGAGCTTGACGACCTACAAGCAGAAGACGAACGACTACGCCGCCTACGTGCAGGACGCGTGGAGGCCCGTGCCCCGGCTGACGATCAACGGCGGCGTGCGTGTGGATCACATCGATACGCGCGATCTGGTGTTCAACGTGACCTCGCAGCGCAGCACGGAAGTCGGGCCACGATTCGGCGCGAATTACGCGCTCACTGCGGATGCCCGCAATGTTGCGCGAGCGCACTGGGTGCTCGTCCAGGATCAGCCCGGCACCATCACGACCGTGGGCAATCCGTCGCTCGGTATCCGCGATCTCTACGATCTCAATCTCGACGGCACATTCGAGACGGTGTTCGTGACGCCGCCAACCGCGGGAATCATCGCCAACCGGTCCAACGACTCCAACTTGCACCAACCATCGGTTCGCGAGTGGGGACTCGGATACAGCCGGCAGCTGACGGGCGGAATGGCGGCCAACGTGGATGTCATCCATCGTGAATTTATCGATCGGCCGACACTCGTCGAGACCAACGGCCTGTACAACGGAAACGTGTTCGCCGGCTACAAGAACCCGGCCTTCAACGAGATTTACGTGGCGACGAACAACCGGTGGAACACACCGGTGTACAGCTCGGTGGATCTGTCAATCACGAAGCGCACGGCGCGCCTGGAAGCCCTCGCGAGCTATGTCAGGCAGTGGCGTCACATGGACGGCACGTGGCAGCCGAATGATCCGGCGTCGTTCATTCAGCCGAACGCCTTCGCGAACGACAAAGGGATCGGCAGTTCCACCGGCACCGCCGCGGCGAACACCGACGCCAACAGCTTGTCGGGGACGCAGATGACACAGCCGGTCACGGGCAGCGGTCAATGGCAGGACCACACGGTCAGAGCAGGTGTGACGTACGTCGGTCCGTGGGCGCTCCTTCTTTCGGGCAGCTATACGTTTCAGTCCGGCACGTGGGGCGGCCCGATCGTCTCGCAGCTCCCCACGGCCGAGCCGGCGTTTGGACCGCCAACCGTCACGCTGTCGAACGGACGGGTTGTCAGCAATCCGCTCGCCACCACGCTTCGATTCACTTACCCGACGCGCGGCGACGGGCAACTGCGAACACCCGCGCTGAACGCGTTGAACGTGCGGATGGGCCGCCGCTTCGATTTCGGCCGCTCGAAGGTCGATGCGTCTCTCGACGTGTTCAATATCACCAACAACGGTGCCGATCAGGGCTTCATGGTCGGTGCGAACCAGACCTACAACCCTCTGTACGGCACGACGACGTTCCGCCAGTTGCCACGCTCGGCGCAGGTCGTTCTCCGGATCACTTTCTAATGGCCATGTAGCCACGAGTCGAGTGCTGCCTCGAGCCTCCTGTCATGCGTGTCATTTTCTGATTTCGAGGTGCTGATGCGAACATTCCGCACGAATGGTGTTATGGCCGGCGCCGCGCTGACCGGACTGCTCGTCGTCCACCCTTCCGCGACGAGTGCCGTCTTGAAGGTGACGGTGGGAGCCAACGTTCAAGTTACGCAGGAACATGGCGACTGGCCTCACTACGAGGTCATTTCCTGTATGAATCCGAAAGCACCGGAACAACGCCTGGCCGCGGTCATGGCATTTGAAAACGGTGGTGTGCACGTTCTCGTCTATCGTTCATCGAATGGTGGCCGAACATGGAAGGTTGTGCTCTCTGGCGGCAATCAAACCGCCGATCCAACGTGCGCATTCGGTCCCGACGGCACGGCCTACGTAGGCATGCTCGACAGCCTCGAGAGCGATGAATCTGGGAACTTCGTCCTCTATCGTTCCGCTGACGGGGAGCACTGGGGGCCTCCGGTGCATCATCAATCCGTCGATCGCGAATACTTGTTGATCGATGGCACGGGGGGCCCGTTTCACGGATCTGTGTACTACGTTGCGATGAGCGCCGTGCAGACGCTCCATGCGAAGGGAGCCGGTCCCGCAGAGCCGGGTTACTCGAGTGGTCCGGCGGTCTTTGCGTCGAGAAACCGTGGTGAGTCATTTCGCGGGCCGGTCATTCGTGTGACGGACAATACGCAGTACGCGCTCCACATTTCGAACCCAGTGATGCTGCACGACGGGTCGATCTTGGTGCTTTTCGGAGTCGAGCGGGATCGAGCGCACCCGTACATGGTTGATGGTCGCCCGAATATGCGGCTCGAGAGCGTGAGAACCAACCCTGGCGGAACGAGGATGCTCGAGGGCACGGACGTGGCCGACTGGTCCGTCGACACGTCTGCGGACGACGGCGCAAGAATATCGGCATTGGCCCTGGATGAGAGCGGTGGACCATACGCGCGTCGCGTCTACGCCGCGTGGATTGACAGCCATTCCGGCCGCAGCCAGGTCCTCGTCGCCTTCTCCGATTCCAACGGCGATCGGTGGTCAGCGCCTGTCGTCGTCGATGCCGACGTGAAGGTTCGGGACGCTGGCGCCGGGCCCGACTCTACGAACGTGTCCGTGGCGGTGAACAACGCCGGCGTGGTTGGCGTGACGTGGGGAGACCGCCGCGAACATGCCGACAACCGTGGCTGGTGGTGGCGATTCGCCGCTTCAACAGACGGCGGAGACACGTTCGGTCCAAGTACCAAGATCTCCACTGCGCCGAATGCGTACGATGGCACACAGCCGTTGCCGTTGCTGGTCAGTCCGATACCGTCGTCAGCATCGTACCAGCCTTTGCAGCTCCGGATCGTCGTGATGCGGTTCTTCTACAGTTGCGGGGACACCGTGAGCATGACCACGGATCCAGACGGCCGATTTCATCCCGTATGGTGCGACAATCGCACGGGCATCTCACAGATGTGGACCGCGCCTATCACGGTGACTGGTCGCGCGGTCAGGAACGGCGACGAACGCCTCAGCAACCTGGAAGAGGTCACGCAGAAGATCAATGCCGTAATTGACGCCGTCATGTACGACCCGGCCACGCAGCAAGGGCAGCTGATTGTGCGCCTCAAGAACACCTCCGACGGAACTGTCCAAGGTCCGCTTCGAAGTCGCACGATAGATGTCACCGGCCGACTCGGTGCTCCGCTGCTCACCTTTCCAACCCCGGATGAGGTGATTGAATTTCGCTGCGGCGTGCTCACCCCGGGAGACCTAACCGAGGCCGTCACGATCCATTTCTCGATGGCAGGGTCACCAGCGCCACGACCAGGCTTTGGTGCGACGCCGGCGACGCTGGAGTTCCTAAGTGTGAAGCTGCGCGTGTTTGCTCCGAAGTGAGGCGGATGTCTGTTTCGCAATGGCGGCGGCGGAATGCCGCCCTTGCGAAACGGGCCGGCGGCGCTGGGCACGGCGATCGCGACGGCGGATTTCATCCGTACTGGATCGACAATCGCACCAGTTGAAACCAGGCGTGGACGGCGCACGTGAACGTTGCTGGGAAAGCCATGAAGAACGGTGCGGCCGATCTCACCGCCCTAGACGACATCACGCCGTTGACCACGCTCGAGCGGCTCACGAGCAGCTACGATGCCGTCACCCACGCAGCTACCGTCACGGAGCGTCTTGCGAACACGAGTCAGCAGACTCTCGAAGGACCCTTCAAGATTCGACTCCTGACTTTGGATTCCGAGGTGGCGATCGTCGATGTGGTCGGCGCGTCAAATGGCGCGACCGGGATCGGCGCCGTACGGGACGTCACGTCATATGTGGATGGGGCGCGGCTTACCTCCGGGCGCAGTATCGCAGCCGATCACACTACGTTCCAGTTGCGCGACGTTCGACCGATGCGGCCCGACTTCGCCGGGACGCTCAACAACCTGTTGCTCAGATCCTTCGCGCGCATCCTGGGACGAGTTTCGAAATGACTGGATACACAATCTCCGGCTGCGATTTGAGACCTCGGGCCAGCCGCTGGCCGACTCGTTTGGCGATGAGATCGATGGGTCCGTATACTTCGCCGCGCGCAGCATTCACGACAACGCGCTGCCAGCCGTGATGAGCCTCCACGATGCTGGACACGATGTCCAGCGCCTCCCATGCGCGACGACCAAGCGGTGACCACGACCAACTCTGTTCATACGCCCTATAGAGCGCGTCGATCGCAATCGCGCGCGCGCCGTTCAATCGCCTGACGCGTCGCCCGAACGTCGCCATGGCGAGCGCCGCGGGCCCCAGATACGAGTCATCCAGATCGATGAACCGGACCGCTCCGTCGTCGCCGATCAGCACGTTTGTCGGGTCGAAATCCATCGGGGTCCACGCTGTACGGCACACCGAGGCTGTTCACGTGGTCGAACGCACACGCGATCGCTGCACAGCATCCATCAGCATCGTCGATGCGATCCGTACAGCGGAGCAAGTCGATGCTCCACGCAGCGGCGCCTGGAAGATCGAGACGCGGCAGATCGGCGTCGGGAATGGGAAGACTCGCGGTCTTGTTCTGGAGCCGGGAGCAAGAGGCCGCGACCCGTTCCGCACGCGCGGGTGTCAGGGAGTGTGTCAGCGGGATGCCGGCGCAGCCCTCGGCCAGCCACCATGTCGACCCGTCGGCTTGCCGCGTCAGGGCGCGCGTTGGCGCGAACGACTCAGGCATCGCTGCTGCGAGGGCGGATGTGAGACGCGCTTCAGACGCTCGATCAGGCGCGAGGCCTTTGAAGTACGCGGGCCCCTCCCGTGTCGAAACCGCGGACACGAGTTCGTACGGTCCCGCACGATAGACCACGGCGATGCGGGCGTCGGTGCCGGCGATATTTTCGATCCAAGCGTTGATGCGATCGGGCCAGGCCAATGTACCAAACGGTCCTGCCACCTGCGGAGGCCGTCCGTCTGGAGTCGCCCTTGAGATGGCCCACCCCTGATAGTGGAACATCGAGTCGGATGCTCGGAGCCATTCGAGCGGGATCCAGGATAACTGTGGCAGCGATGCGCGGAATGCGCGGGCGCTCGCGCGAATGACCACCAGCCAGTCGATGGCGTCGGCGCTGACCGTCACGCGGCCGAGCCATTGCCCGATCATTTCGCCGCCGACATTCTGCCGTTCGGCCCATCGTTGAATTGCCGACACGGCGCGGGTCCGCTCGGAACATGACACCACCGGAAGGAGCCACTTCTTGTCACGCGTATCGGCGAGCGCCGCCCCGCCACCGTGATCGACGATCAACAGATGCAGCAGCTGGTTCATGGTTCCCGCACGAAAGCGCCCTCTCCCTCGCGCGCACCAAGGGAGAGGGCGACCGAAGAATCGTCAGTCGTCGAGACCGAGCACGAGGCCCATTGGGGGCTTCGTCATTCCCGTGGCTGCGTTGTCGTCGCCTCCGGGTTCGTCTCCCAGAACCAGTGCAGACGCCGAACCGAGCACGACGAGGTCAGGTGTTGAGTACTTCATTGTGACTCCTCTCCTTCAGGTGCGGGATTGTTGCGGCTCCCGATCAGTCGATCACGGAGCTGCGCGTGACTGAAGGCCCCCTTTCTCGGGTGCGCACGCCGAGAAAGAGGGCCCGTCCCGAATCGTCAGTCGTCGAGGCCGGCCGCGAGCCCTACCGGCAATTTCGTGACACCCGACGAACCGTTTTCGTCGCCTCCGATCTCATCGCCGAGAACCAGAGCTGACGCGGAACCGAGCACGACGAGCTCAGGCGTTGAGTACTCCATAGCTGTTCACCTCCTTTCGTTGTGAGATTGCGGCGGGGCCCCGCCGATGTCGACTAGCCATCCATTGCTCCAGATGCAGAATCGGTCGAACCGCTGCGCCTCGGCCTGCGCCATCAGTCAGCATGCGCAAAGCTGCATCGAGTCGCTGTGGATCGACCCACCCGCGCTGCACGACTTCGAGGCACTCGACTGACGGTATCGATCCCGCGAGTTGGCGAACCGCACGCATGGCGGACGGCGGGTAATATCCCTTGGAGACTCGCCGCAGAATCCGCGGCGGCACGAAGCCCGCGAATGCGCGTCGCATGAGCGATCGCATGTCACCCGGGGCGCTCACCTCCGCACCCGGAATCGCGAGCATGAAATCGACGAGCGGCCGATGGGTGAACGGATAGGTGTAGATGGCGCCAGGCGGTGGGTTCGGCACGTCGAAGCGCGCCAAGCGCGCGTAGCCGAGCAGCATTCTCACCATCTCTCGCTTCGCCGGCCGAATCTCCGCGAGCACGCGCGCGAGGTCGGCAGCGTCATCGTCGAGCACGGATCGCAGGCGAGGTGCAAGCAACGTGAGGCCGGTGAGGCGCGATTCGTCTTGCCGCGATACGTCGACTCCGTGGCGAGGCTGAACGGCTCCGCGCCACAGGTTCCAGGCGATCTCGACGAATGGCTCGCGGCAGGCTCGGCTCCACAATCGCACTCCCGCCATCGCCGCGAGCACACGGCCTTCATCGAGGTCGTCGAAGACCGCCTCGCTGTTGTCTGGCTGTCCACCCATGACGGCGTCGCCTGCACGGCCAGATAGAATGAGCCTCCCGCCCCGTTCGCGAACGCGCTCCACGCACGCCAGGCCGACGCCCCGCAAGGCGTACGGTGTCACCCAACCCCATTCGGCATCGACGCCGTCGGCATGATCCTCGACGCCGATGATGTCGCTGTGCACGCCGATCTGCGATTCGACTTCGGCGATGAACCGCCGCTCGTCGCCTTCCGTTGATTGCAGCGTGGCGTGCGACACGAGTTGCACTTGTCGAGCAGAGACGAGGCCGGCTTTGATCAGGCGATCCGCCATACAAACAACGGATGACGAATCGAAGCCGCCGCTCAGTTCCGCCCAAACGACACCATCCGTTCGTAGACGGACGCGAATGGCGTCGGACCATAGCTCGCGCAGCCGCTCTTCGTACTCGCGCGTGTCGCGAGAGCGCACGACGCCGGGGTCGAACTGCCAGAAGCGCCGTCGCGTTTCAACCGGCGACGTTGAGAAGGTGAGGCACGAAGCAGTCGGCACCGCGCGGATGCCCACGTACGGCGTCGCCTCCGTCGAAAATCGCAGCGCGACGAACCTCGCCACGAACTCTTCGCTGATCGCGTCGGTTCGATGCGCCCGCTGGGCGAGTTCGCCGAGACTGCTCGACCACATCACGGAGGTGTCGGTTGCGCAGTAGTACAGCGGCCGGATGCCCATGTAGTCGCGCGCGAGATACAACATGCGGTGATCGCGATCCCAGATAACAATGCTCCAGTCACCAATCAACGACCGCAAGCCTTCGACTCCCCATCGCTCGAACACACACAGCGCGATCGTCAGATCGCTCGCGTCATCGTCGAGACGCCGGCCGAGCCGCAACAGAAGATCGTCGCGGTTGTCGAGTCGACCATCGAATGTCGCGACGAATCCGGTTGACGATTGGTGCGGCCGCGCCGACGACTCCTCGCCGGCCCAGACGTGAAACGCCCCGTACGCCATCGCGACCCCGTCCTCCGCGTGGACCGACACGCCGTCTGGCGCGATCGGCTCGAGGCCGGATCGCAGCGCACAGCAGGCGCCCCGACCCGGGCGTCCGTCGAAAAAGAAGATGCCGGCGTGTGCTCCCATGATTCGCCCTCTCTTGCGTCAGAGACGATCGAGGACCGTGAACACCTTCTGGTACTGCGGCCGGTCGTTCACGACCCGCCCGGCAACTTCGACCCACGCATGCGATTCGAATGGAAGCGGCCGATAGCCGATGACGAGCTCCGCCTGCACGCCGTCGCGCCGCAGCAGCCAGGTGGCGATCACCGATCGCTGCAGGCACGCCGCGCGCTTCACGTACCACACGCACGCTTCGTCGACGGCCCACACGACATCGTCTGCGGAGGCGCGGCAGGCGCGCCGGCTGCGTGGACGACGCCGTTTCAGCCAGTCGTGGACGCGGGCGAACCCGGCGAGCAGGGCGAGATCGAAAGCCAGCAGACCGAGCCACGCCTGAACGGTGAGCGCGATCCGCCGCGCCACGCGTCGTCTGTCGTGGCGGGTCAACATCGCGGCTCCTCGCTCACGAGCCCGCGCATCGTCAACGCCGCGATGAAGGCGGCGACGTCGCTGAGTGCGCGTTCGATCGGAATGCTGTAGTCGGCGGCGAGCTGACGCGCCATCTCGACGCGCGTACACCGCTGATCTATGAGCTGCCAGATATGTGCGCCGATCGGATTCGACGCGAGCACGAGCCCGCCGCTGACATCGAGCAGCACGAGGCCATCGGACGATATTGAGGCGCGGACCAACGGTGATGTGCGAAATCGATCGGTCTGCATGTCATGCGCTCCGCGTGATCGATGCGCAACGGACATGCCACGATCACAGTCGCCGAATTGGTCGACAACCTTCAGAGCCCGCGGCGCGCGAGACGGGCTCGCACAGTGCGCGCGCGTGCGCGCACGTTTTTCAGGCCGCGTCGAGAGAAAAAGTTGGCATGACCTTCTCCCTTGTGTTCGGCGAACGACGGGGCTAGCCTCAGACGTTCGCTTGCTCATTCTTTTCGTCGCGAGCGCCCACTCCCTCCTTCACTTGGCGCCGCCTCGCTGGCACATCGCGAGCGTCCGTACAGAAAAGCGGCTCGGCCGCGTGCCACAAACACGCGACCGAGCCTAACCCGTCAACCACGCCGCTCTGGTCGACGAGTCTGGTGCCATTCTGCCACGCCGGACCCGCGTCCTTTCGTCGGTGTTGACCGTCGAAGGAGGTTTCCATGCACCCTCGTCGATCGCAGCCTGTGATGCCCGCCGAGTGGCCTCAGGCGCTGCGTCAGGTCATTCGGGCCGCCCAGCTCGAATGCCCGCGCGGGCACGCGCAAGCGTTGCTGGCACTGACGACGCTCGCCATCCACAAAGTCCCGGCGCGAGGGATCTTCGATCCCGCCGTGCGTGGGGAGGACGATCTGTTCAGCGCCATTGAATCGGTCGCCCGGGAGCACCTCGCGCTCACCGACGCACGGACGGCGTGGCGTGCGGCTCTCGAGGCCGGAGGATTGGATTTGGAGCGACGAGACGACATCGAGCAGGCCGCCTTGCAGGTCCAGAGCGTCTCCGACACGGCGTACTTCTACGCGGGCCTCGCGTTCGGTCTTGCTTCGCTGTGCGTGTACCGCACGGGATAGCCTCGGGCTACGGCTGCAGGTCCGGTTCGAGCCTGGTGGCCGCCGGATTACTGAACCGTCGAGCTGTGCGTTTTGCGTTCGTCAGACGTTTGCATCCCTTAATCTCGGATCTCGGAGCCCGCGTCCCGTCGCGTCGCGGACGGCGCCGAGGTGACGCGAATGGGGTCCAAATGGCGCATGGATGCAATCTTCTGACGGTGCGGCGCGGGACCAGTCTGGAGCCGGCGGCGGACGACTCGTTCCCGGAAATCGACGGGGCGTCAACGGAGATCCGCACGCTGAAGCAGCACATGCTCAGCGTCGCACGCGACCCGGACGTGACGGTGTTGATCGTCGGCGAGTCGGGGACCGGGAAAGAGCGCGTAGCGCGAGCGATTCATCGCCTGTCACCACGGTCGCACGCGCCGTTCGTGGTCGTTGACTGTGCGAGCCTGTCTGCAACGCTGGTGGAGGACGAGCTGTTCGGACACGTCCGAGGCGCGTTCACCGGCGCGATCCGCGACCAGGCAGGACCGTTCGAGCGCGCTCGCGGCGGAACGGTGCTGCTCGACGAAGTGGGAGATCTCACGCCCGATCTCCAGATGAAACTACTCCGCGCGCTCCAGGCGCGAACGGTTCAGCGGCTCGGCGGCGGCAGCGAGACAACGTTCGATGTACGCGTCATTGCCTCGACGAACGTCGACCTTGCGGTCGCGAGGGCGCGAGGCCGGTTTCGCGAGGATTTGTACCTATCGGCTCAACGTGTACGGAGTGACGGTGCCGCCACTCCGCACCCGCGGCGCCAAGGACGTGAGGGTATTGGCCGACGCGATCCTGTCACGCCTGGCCGCACGCCGCAGGCGGCCGGTGCCGACAATCGCTCCAGAAGCATTGGCGCTGTTGATTCGATATCAGTGGCCGGGCAACGTGCGCGAGCTCGAGAATGTTCTCGAACGGATGGTGGTCGCGGCAGGTCTCGCGTCGACGCTGACGCCTTGTCACTTGCCACACGATTTCGGCGCGCCAGGCTTTCTGGCCGACTCGGGCCGCCGGGCACCGCCGCCTGCGGTCGAAATCATCACAGCCTTGGAAAGAAATGGTTCGAGACCCGGGCGCACCGCCGCTGATCTCGGCCTGTCTCGGTATCAGTTGTATCGTCTGAGGAAGCGTTATGGTGTCCGCGGTCCAAGAGCCCGCGAGTAACAGCCGGCGCCAGTTCGTTCGATCGCGGACTCCCCTTCCGCCGCTTCCGCGCGCGCCCAGGCCTGCAAGCGCGCCAACCCGCGATAGTAGTAATGGCGAGTGGATCCGACCGACACACCCAGGCGCGCAGCCACGTCGCGCAGGCTCAGTTCCTCGAAACACGCCAGCTCCAGCGTCGTCCGCTGACGCTCGGGCAACTGCGCCAGCCCCGCTCGAATGACCCAGCGAGACTCCTCCCGCGTGAGTCGCCTCCGGTCATCGTCGACCAATCCAGCAACCATATCGAGCGGTTCACCTCGATACGCCGCGCGCCGGCCGAGTGCGGCTTTGCGCCTCAGAGTCCTGTGGTATGCATACTGAAGCAGCCACACTCTGACCGATCCGCGCGACGGATCGTACAAATGCGCTTTTCGATAGATCTCCAGAAACACTTCCTGTGCAGCATCCTCCGCCTCACTGGGGTCGCGCAAAATGTCGGCCGCCACTCGAGAGACCAATCGAACGTACCGGCGAAAGAACGCTTCGAACGCGTCTCCATTTGCCGCGCTGATGCCAGCGATCAGCTCAGCGTCCGATCGGCTGCCGGGAGTGACACCGCATGTCCGGTCCGCGCTGTTGCTCATCAGACCAATCCTTCCGGCGTTAATATCTATAGAAGTCATTAACAATTAGTTAATAACGGCTATAGATGGTTCCATCGGGCGCGGCTCTGCAGTACACAACTCGTGTGTCCCGCCGGAAGCCCGCCGCCAAAAAGCCTCGCCCGCGTCCGGCCGTGCTCCGGCCGCTCGGCGCACAGCTCCGCCATCTGCGCCTCGAGCGCAACATGTCGCAGGAAGCGCTCGCCGAGCTCGCGAGACTCAGCTACAAGTATCTGGGCCGGATCGAGCTCGCGAAAGCCGACCCTGGCGCCGATGTGTTGGTCCGGCTCGCCAAGGCGCTATCGGTCCCAGTGGGCGAGCTGTTTCAGACCATCACGCCCGTTGAGGCGGTCCCATATCGCTTGCTGCCCAGCGACGTCGAGAGCATCACGGTCACGCTCACGACACTGACCGCCGCCGTCGATCGGATCCTCGGCCGTCAGCCTCGCCCGCTTCTCGGTCGCGCCCCGCGCCGATCCGCTCGCTGACCCTCATTCAGCGATCGGGCGCGACGACGATGCCACCTATAGGTGGTGTTGTCAATACATTTGTAGACATATAAGTGGCTCCACTGATCAGGGTTATTTATTGGCTTACGTGCCGTCGATCGAGGGGTCGATATCTGTGAGGGAATCGATCGCAGCCGAGCAGGATGCCGGCGAAGGAGGTGGGTTTGCGCGCGATGCGCTCAGTCGCGTCGACGCGCCGCGTGCTTGGTTTTGCGGGCCACGATGAGAAGCGACTGCTCGATCTGCTCCAACTCACGTTCTGTGAAAAGGAACGTACGAAGCCTCGGCATGTTGGCAGGTAGCGTGCGAAACAGCTCGACGATGTTCACGGAGAGTCCGTCCGCAATCCCCATGAGTTTGTCGAAAGTGGCACTGACCTGACCGCGCTCCACCTGACCAAGGTGCTTGTTCGTGGTGCCTGCCAGCTCCGCGAGGCGTTCCTGACTGAGTCCGCGAAGGTCTCGTAGCCGCTTGATGTTCCTGCCCAGACGGAGCCTCGCGTCACGCAGGTTCTCTCGCATGAAACCCGACTATTGGTCAACGCGCCGTTCGTGACCACCCCGTATATGTTCATATTTACTGAGATCATATGAACGTATACGTGCTTGCGAGCGGTCCTAAGATATTCATAAGGAACGTGTGTGGTGGAGCCCACCTCATGGCAACTGCTCGCCAGCGCGCGACGCGGCGATTCGAGCGCCATCGGAGAACTGGTCCGCCGCTATTTGTCTTCCCTTCGCGCCTGGGCGCACGGGCGTCTCCCTCGCTGGGCTCACACCGCGGCCGATACGTCGGACCTGATTCAGGACGCGTGGCTTCGCACGCTCGGCCGCCTCGACAGATTCGAGCCACAGGGCAGGCACGCACTCGCGGCGTATCTGCGCGAAGCCGTCCGCAATCGGATTCGCGACGAGCATCGCCGCCTTGCTCGGTCAGGAACCTCATGTGCGCTGCCGGAGACGCTGGCGGATTCGGCGGCCTCTCCGCTCGACCGCGCGATCGCCGCTGAAACGGAAACGCGCTATCGCGTTGCGCTCGCACGCCTGACGCGCGCGGATCGCGAGATCATCGTCGCGCACGTCGAGCTCGATTACACGCACGAGCAACTCGGGTGCATGACCGGTCGATCATCAAATGCTGCGAGAATGGCGCTCCGCCGTGCGGTGGGCCGATTGGCGGAATCCATGCGCGAGCGCTGACTCGCCTCGACTCCGGACCGACGTCACCGACGCGTTCATCGATCGGACCCCGATCGCGTGGACCACTCTGCTGAACCGCGCTCAGGCTCCGGAGGACCGCTTCCTCTTCGAGAACCTCTACCTGCTCGATCGCCTGCGCCGCGCGGCGCCTTCTTCTCTCGCAGTGTCCGCGACGCTTCCCGGCTCGTTCCTCATTGTCCGACTGGTGCTCGCGGTGGCCGCCGCGCAGATCGTCTGCGGTCTTGGCATGCTGGGGATCGCGTTCCTCAGGGGGTCCGCGGGACCTTTTCGCACGACCCAGATTGTGCTCGCGCTGGCCTTCGCCACGGCCAGCCTCCTGCTCGGCGCCGCTACGGCGCGCGATCGGCGCGGACTCTTTCTGCTCACGATGTTCGCGGCGGCCGCGAGCGCGTTTGCGCGCGCGGCAGTCGCCGGTGCTTTCGATCCATCACCGGTGTGGCTCGGCGCTCTTTTTCAAGGACTGTTTCCTGAAGCATTCGCGCCTGCTGCGCTGTGGGAATTCGCCGTCCTGTTTCCGATCGTGCAGCGATTCACCGGGTTTGACGTACTCGCCAGACAGTTCGCCGCTGCCGCGTGGCTGTTGGGGAGTGTCCTGTTCGGTGTGAACGCCGCGATCGCGTATCACCTGATCGACCACGGACCTCTGTGCGCACTGGCGCGGGATGATCCGGGCAACGCGTTCTGGCATCTGTTCGTGCTGGCGATTCTTCCAGCCGCGGCCACGATCCTGGTGCGGGCGCGCCGGGCGCCTGCGGCAGAGCGGCGCAAGGTCCTCCGCTTCGCCGGTTCGATCGCGGCTGGCACTGCGCCGTTGCTGGTGTGCGGCGTCATTCGCATGGCACTGCCACGAGTGAACGAGTGGTTCCTGACCGCCATCTCGCCATCGCGGCTCTGGACCGACCGCCTGATCGTCGGAGCGCTCACGGCGATGCCGATTCTGACGACCACGGCGCTGGTCGCGGACCGTCCCTTCGAGCGTCAGGCGCTGATCCTGAAGTCGGTGCGCGATCGGCTTGCCCACGCCGCCGCAGCGGCGGCCATCGTCGCCCCGCTCGCGGCGCTGTCGATCGTGGTCTATCGATTCCGGCGTGTGCCGATTGCCGATTTCGTCGTCCAGGCGCGTGCGTGGCTGCTGCTGCCGTGTGCCGCGGCAGGCGGCCTCCTTGCGGCTCGCGCGCGAGTGCTGGAGGCACTGGCCGCTCGCGGCGTCAAGCGAGCCGCCGGCCATCAGGAGCGCCTGGCCGCAGCGCTCGAGCGCGTGCATGTTGCACGCAGCCGGCGGGAGATCGGCGCGGTGCTCAGCCGAGAGCTGCGGCGCGGGGCCGGAGCCGCTGCGACGCGGATTCTCGTAGCGCGGAGCAACGGCGGCGGGCAGCCCGGCGCCTTCGTGGATCTGTCTCACGGTGTTGGATCATTGGCGCACGACACCGTCCTGCTCGCGATGCTCAGCGAGACGGCCGTGCCGCTCGATGTGTCGTCAGACAGCCCACTGCTGCCGCTGATTCCGGCCGCGGATCGCGACTGGGTGACAGCCAATCGCGTCGCCTTGATGGCGCCGCTGAAGCGACGCGACGGCACGATCGCCGCCATCGTCGTGTGCGGACCCAGGCGTGGCGGTTGTCCTTTCGATCGCCGGGATCGCTGGTTCATCTCGACGTTGATGATCGGCGCAGCCGCTGCGTGGGGAGCCGTCGAATTCGGAAGATTCGAGGAGGCTGAAGATGCCGACGGCGTGGCGGCGGAGAGTCGCAACGACGCCGCGTTCGAGTGTGTTCGGTGCGGCCTGCTGACGGACTCGAGCACACTGGCGTGCCGCTGCGGAAGCGAAACCGTTGTGGCCTCGCTTCCACGACATCTCGCGGGCAAATTTGCCGTAGTGCGCCGGATTGGCTCAGGAGGAATGGGTGTCGTGTACCTCGCACGCGACACGACGCTCGATCGCGACGTGGCCCTGAAGACGCTGCCGGATCTCCGCGACGGTACGGTGGCGCGCTTGCGAGACGAGGCGCGCGCCATGGCGCTCCTGAATCACGGATCTCTTGCCACGATCTATGGCCTCGAGCTCTGGCGGCGCACTCCGGTCCTCGTCGTCGAGTACTTGGCGGGCGGAACGCTCACGCGCCGGCTGCAGCGTGGGCCAATGCCGCCAGGCGCAGTCCTCGCGATGGGCATCCAGCTCGCGCAAGCCCTGGCGTACATGCACGCCAGAGGCGTCCTGCATCGCGATCTGAAGCCGAGCAACATCGCGTTCACAGCGGCTGGTGCGCCGAAGCTGCTGGATTTCGGCCTCGCCACGATCATGGAGCCATCGCTTCTCGAGCTGCCGTCGACATCCGACATCGGAGACGCCGGACCTGCTGGCACGCGCGGATACCTGCCGCCGGAATGCGATCGAGGTGGGCCGCCGGAGCCGGCCGTGGATCTCTGGGCGCTGTCGGTCGTCCTGCTCGAAGCCATGGCCGGCCGAAATCCCTTGGGGACCGCGGCTGGCGATCGCGCGATTCGTCGCGCCCTGCAAATCCATCTCGCCAACGCCTGCGGAAGTCGTCGGGACAGACTGGCGCTCTTGACGGCCTTCTTCGAGCGATCGCTCGCGGTCCGCGCCGACGCGCGCTTTCACTCGAGCGTCGAGATGCAGTCGGCGCTCGAAGCGCTCGCCGGCGCATTCGTCGAGCCTTGAGGCCGGTGTCGCGCGTCAGACCTCGATCGCGGCGCTGGATATCCGTGGATGCGTGCGGCGCCACGCTTCCCAGACGTTGCCCGCCAGCACACCCGACAGCAGGTAATGGACCGCGCCGATCCAGGCGAAGACGGCGACGCTGGCAACCGCGACGATCACGCCGCAGACGATCTGATCGGGATACCGCACCGGTGACGTCGGCGGGTCGGTCAGGATGAAGAACGCGAAGAACAGCGCGGCATGGAGGTCCGGCGCGCGAAAGATTTCCGCCACTTCTTGAGGGCGGCCGAGAAACGCCATCAACGTGAATAACGTGTAATAGCTGCCCAGAAAGACGAGGACGAGCGGCATCTTGTTGACGCGGTCGGTGATGAAGATGCCGGTGGCGAACAACACGACGAGCGCGAGCGGCGTCAGGTCCGGCATCGCGCCCCACCAGCTCTGAGTCGTGTGAAACAGGTAGAACGTGGCGACGATGGCGAGCGCGGCTGGATTGAAGACGTTCGCTGACCGCGTCCGAAACACATACTTGCTGAAGATCGCGACGGCCGACGTGATGGCTGCGACGTACGACGGCTGCTGCGGGCTCAGGATCATCGCGACAAACATGCCGGTGAGGATCGCGCCACTCGGAAATTCCCACGCGCCTTGGCGCCGGCGAATGATCACCGCATCGATCGCTCCGGCGGTCAGCACCGCGGCCCACAAGTCGCGCGCCGCCAAGGCGACGCCCTGGGCGGCAGAGGCCAGAACGACCAGCGCCGCGAGGATGAGGAGCAGCAGGCCTTTCGGCGTGCGGAAAAATCGCTTAATCGCCGCGGGCGTAGACACTCGCCATCCCCCGCGTTTCATGGCGCTCGAGCGCCGGCGTCACGATCAGTCCCTCGACACCTTGACGCTCGAGAAGCCGAATCCCCTCGTGCGGGCCGAGCACGAACGCCGCCGTCGCCAGCGCATCCGCGGCCATGGCGGTGGGGGCAACCACGGTGACGCTCGCGACGGCGGTCGACGGCGCGCCCGACCGCGGATCGAGAATGTGACCGCCGGCGCATGCATCCGCGGTGGTGCGCTCGTAGTCACCCGACGTGCAGACCGCCGCGTCGGATGCGCAGACCGATGCGATCAGGTGGTGATCGCGGCGCGGGTGACGGATACCGATGGACCACGGTGTCCCGGCCGGGCTGCGCCCTCCCAGATACAGGTCGCCGCCGGCATTGATGGCGAAATCCTCGAACGGCCTCAGCTCGCGCGCCGCCATGTCGATCGCGAAGCCTTTCGCGACCGCGCCAAGATCGAGGATCAGAGGCCGAAGGAGCGCAATGGTGTGATGATCCGGGTCGAGCGCGACGTCGCGATAGCTCACATCGCCGCCGGGCTCGAGCGGTGTCCGCACGATCGCCCGCGTGCGATGCTCGCGATTGAAGCCGCGCGTCTCCATCTCGCGGCCGAACGTCGGATCGAACGCGCCCGCGGTCTCTCCTGCGACCGCCAGCGCAAACTGCACCACCTCGTACAGCATCTCGCTGACGGGCACCGCCAGACCAATCTGCGCCGACAGCTGCATCAGCTCGCTGTGCGGATCGAACCGGCTGCAACACGCCTCGACGCGCCGAAACCAGTCCAGCGCGCGCTCGACCGCCTCTTCGGGATCGCCCCGATTGATGACGCGAGAATCGCCGGCGTCGGCAACCATCTGAATCGTCACGATGGTGCCCATCACCGCAACGCAGCGGATCATTTCACCTTGGAGAGCGCGTCGATCACGGCGTCGTAAAACGCGTCCGCGCTTTCGGTCGCGCCCGACACGTGATCCACCTCGGCGCTCTGCCGGCCGACAACTTGCGGCGGCAACTTGTCGATGACGTCGCACGAATAGCGCGTCAGGCACTGCACGATGGTCGCCGATACGATGCGTCCGTTCTCGATCTGGACCGAGGCCTGGATATCTCCGTGGCGACTGTAGCCCCAGCCGAGAAAGGTTCCGTCCTTCTTGAACGAACCGTGGAAGACAAACGGTTCCTCTGATGGATCGACTGGCAGCCCATTGCCGGCGATTGCCGGCGCGGGTGGGGCCGATGGCCCGGGTGCTGGCGCGGCGGCGCGTGACGGCAGCGGTGTCGGAGCCGGTGCTGCGGCGGGTGTCGGCACCGGAACGGGCGCCGCGGCGGGAACACGCGCGGGCTCGGATGCAGGCGCGGCCGCGGACAGCGCAACCGATGCCGGCGGGGCCGGTGACTCAGGCAGCGCCGGCGAAGGCTTGGAGATCCGCGGGGATTCGACGAAGGACGGCTCGGTTGACGCGGCTGGGGCGCGGGTGATGTGCTTCGGCGACTCCACCGCTCGAGCGGTGGGACCGGCAATCAACGAGCTCGACGAGGCGGTCGCGGTCGCCGCCACGAAAGATGGAGCCGCCGGGGCCGCCGACCTCGGGCCGCTCCGATGGTTACCGGCCGGTACCTCGAACCGCGCGGCCGCAGCACGGGTCCGCATGTACCCGGCGCTGTACACGGTGAGCACCGCGACGGAGCTCAACGCGACCAGGCCGTTGCTGACGCGCTTACTGGAACCGCTCCCGGAGTCGAGAATGCGCTTCTTCATCCTTCCAAGTGGATTATAGAGGGAATGGGTTCACGCGGTTCTGATGACCTGTCGATCCGGCTGCGCGTCGCTCGACCATCAAGCAGAAAGGAGATCTGACGTGCGATTCATGATGTTGCTGAAAGCGGACAAGAGAACCGAAGCAGGCGTGCTGCCCACTGCAAAGGACCTCGAGGTCATGGGCAGATACAACGAGGAGCTGATCAAGGCCGGCGTGATGCTCGACGGCGCGGGCCTCCAGCCGAGCTCGAAGGGGGCGAAGGTCACGTTCCAGAACGGAAAGCCGCAGGTGACCGACGGCCCATTCGCGGAAACGAAGGAGCTCATTGCCGGCTACTGGATGATCAACGTGAAGTCGAAGGAAGAGGCGATCGAATGGGCGAAGCGCGTGCCGTTCGACCATCTGCCGAATGAAGGCCGCGCACCGGAGATCGAACTGCGTCAGATGTTTGAGCTCGAGGACTTCGCGGACGTACCGCCGGCTGTCGCAAAGTTGGAAGAGTCCTTCAAGGCCGGGCGTCATCGTCCCTAGCGCGGCTTCGCCGGGTTGGCGGGTTACGCCAAAGCGAGGCGCCCAGTCTCCAGGTTGCGCCGGCGCAGTGAAGATGGTGTGATGGGTCGCCGTGGCGACCGATCCCGTGCACGAGGCGGTGAATGCCGTCTATCTCTCAGAATCCCGGCGCGTGCTCGCGACGCTGATTCGCCTGCTCGGCGACTTCGACGTCGCGGAGGAAGCGCTGCACGACGCCTTCCGAGCTGCGCTGGAGCGGTGGCCGCGCGACGGCGTGCCGGCCAATCCCCGCGCATGGCTGGTGTCGGCCGGGCGATTCAAGGCGATCGACAGCCTGCGCCGCCGCAAGCGTTTTGATGCGCTCGACGATCTCGGCGACCAGGCCGACGTCGCGGTTATCGACACGGCGGCATGGGCAGACGAAGAAAGCGTGGACGATGACCGATTGCGCCTGATCTTCACGTGCTGTCATCCGGCTCTCGGTGCCGATGCGCAGATCGCGCTGACGCTGCGCGAGGTCTGCGGGCTGACGACGGAGGAGATCGCGCGCGCGTTTCTCACGCCGGCGCCGACCCTGGCGCAGCGCATCGTGCGTGCGAAGGCGAAGATTCGCGCCGCGCGCATTCCGTATCAAGTCCCGACCAGAGCGGAGTTGCCCGCGCGTCTCGACGCCGTGCTGCGCGTGATCTACCTCGTGTTCAACGAGGGCTATGCGGCCTCTTCCGGCGCATCACTGATGCGACTCGATCTCTCCACTGAGGCGATCCGTTTGGGGCGACTCCTCGTCGAGCTGCTGCCGGAGCCCGAAGCACGAGGATTGCTGGCGTTGATGCTGCTGCACGAATCGCGGCGCGCCGCCCGCACGTCATCGTCGGGCGAGCTGATCCTGCTGGATGATCAGGATCGCACGCAGTGGGATCGCGATCAGATCGCCGAAGGCGAGCGCCTTGTCGAACAGGCGCTGTCGTCCGGGCGCGTCGGTCCGTACGCGATCCAGGCCGCGATCGCGGCCGTGCATGCGCAGGCGGCGACTCCCGCGGCGACGGACTGGGCAGAGATCGTCGGCCTCTACGACGCGTTGTGGCGTGTGGATGCCTCTCCGGTGATCGAGCTGAACCGGGCGGTGGCAGTGGCGATGCGCGATGGCCCTGCGGCAGGCCTGGTGTTGATCGAGGCCATCCTCGACCGCGGCGATCTGGCGGACTATCGTCTGGCGCACTCGGCACGAGCGGAGTTGTGCAGGCGGCTTGGCCGAACCGCCGATGCGCGTGCCTCGTACGCGCGGGCGCTGGCGCTCACGCAACAGGAACCGGAGCGCCGGTTTCTCGAGCGCCGGCTCGGCGAGCTCAGTGGAGCGTAATGTACGTAGTGTCCGGCTCGAGCCGGACCGTTGAAGGACGTCTGTGAAGTACCTCTGTCTTGTCTATCTCGAGCAACAAAAGCTGCACGCCGTGCCCGACCGCGAGTGTCTCGCGTGTGGTGATGGATTCCGAAAGAGCGGTCTCCTGATTGCGGCGGAGGCACTACAACCCGTTGACACCGCGACGACGGTGCGCGTCCGGGACGGTCAGCTCTCGGTGACCGACGGTCCGTTCGCCGAGACGAAGGAGCAGCTGGCGGGCTTCTATCTGATCGACGCGCGAGACTTGAACGATGCGATTCAGGTCGCCGCGAAAATTCCGCCGGCGCGCGAGGGCAGCGTCGAAGTACGACCCGTCAGGGAGCTGAACCCGTAGAACGTGTTTCCGCACTTCAGAGACGCGACACTAGCGAGAGAGCGTGTACGTAAACGATCCAAGCACGGCGTAGTGGCCGTTGGTCGACGAAGCACTCGGTATCTCGCGCAGCGCGTCGCTTGCCGGGACCACCGACACAGACGTGAGCAAAGGTCCTCCGGCGATCGTGAGTGACCAGCGTCGATCCGCTGCAGCCACGTGCACTGACGGCCCGATGAGCAATCGCGCACCGCCGTCGGCTTCGTCGCGCGACCAGAACCCTTCGAGGTCCTGTCCGATGCCTTCGATGCCGAGGCCAATCCGGTTCGTGACGGGACGCGACCAGCCGACGGTCGTGATCACGTCTACGGCGTCTCGTCCCGCGGCCGTCGCCCTCTCGAACACGGCGTTGCTTTCGAACCGGCCTCCTCCGACGGACAGGCCGGCGACGACGCGTCCAACGAACACGCGCGAACGGCCCCATTCCTCACGCACGCCGCCGCCGACCGCCAACTCGCGGTCAGGGTTGTGACCGATCTCTCGAAGGACTTCGACTTGTTGAAAGCTGGCGAATCGCCGACCGTCCGAGACGAAATCGACCGTGCCTGTCGTCGAGCGGACGATCAGGTTGGAGCTCACCCTGAGCCCGGCGCTCACCCCGGGATCGAAGGTGCCGTCGGTCCACCGCGCCAGTCCCGGTTCGGCGACCGCGCCGCCGTCAGCGCGGCGCTCGCCGCCGACCAGGGTCGGGTCGGACGTGGAGACCGTGAAGAGAAACGGCGAGACATCTTGGGCCGATGCACTCGGCGGCGTCAGGGTCCAAGCCACCATGACTGTCAACACAAAGTGCCACCCGCTTGCCGCCTTGAACATCGGTGCCTCCACGTCGGGTGAACCGCTCGCAAAATGAGCGGCGTCGTTTTCGCGTGCACGAGACGCCGGCCGCACGCGCTCAGCGGCCGCCGCCTGGTCATTGGAAGGGTGGACGTGCGAGGGAAGGATACGAACGACTTATGACGATCGCTTCATCACGCTGACGACGAACGAGTAAATATTTGTTGGGACCGCGCGGATGGGTTTACATCATCGACGCACGAAGTCATCACACCGCTGCTACGCTCGATGCTCTGACATCGTCGTCGTGCGAATCCAGGGCCGCTCATAACTCAATCGGAACAAAGCAATGACCGCTGGAATGTCGCGTTCGCTGCGGATCCGGTAGCTCACCCAGCCCGAGTCGGGGAGGACGTGATGCCGTTCAGCTCGGCCAGCTTCGACGAGCTGTTTGCGCATGAAGACCGGGAACGGAATATCGGCGAGCCGGCTGCCGTGTAAGTGGCCGATCTCGCGGCGGCCGACTGTGAATTCGATCCCGCCGAACCGGTGGGGCTTCACTGACACGCCATCCCAGCTGGCGACCTCACGTTCGATGGTCTCCTCGATCGTGTGGGCAGTCATTATCCAATCCTAACGCCAGCGGCGATCGCGTGCTACCTCAGCAGATCGGTTCAAATCTTCTGAGTTGACGGCCTCCTGCAATTGAACATAATCAGCGCGGTGCGACCAGTGTCATCGGGTGCCCAAGGCGTTTGTCGGCGCTGGCGCAGCTCACGTCACATCGTTTTTCGAGGAGGTGTGCCAATGGATCGCCGCGTATCTGGCCGCAATGCTTGTCGCCGTGTACTCAGGTCAATTGCCGCAGCCGCTGTCATCGCCCCGCTCTTCGCGCTGGTCATCGGCGCGCAGGCTCCCAGTGAGGTCCCGACGATTCCCGACTCGATGCTGCAGGCAAGCACGACGACGATCGGCGGCGCCCCCGTCCTGCCGACAACGCGCACGGTCGCGCACTGGTTTGGATCGACGGTCGATCCGCACAACGGCGTCACGTACGGCTACAACATGGTCGGCGCCGATCCGAACAACTGCGTCGGGTCGGATTGCTCCGTCACGATCGATGTCGACATCACGCCGCTGAACGTCATCGTCGGCGGGTTGACGTTCTCGGGCAGCGGTGTCACGGCTGCGACGTTGGCGTCGCCGCTGTTCGCTCTCAACGACTATGGCTCGACACCGTTCGCCACAGCGGCCGGCGCGTTTCCGAACACTCCCGCGTTGATCAGGGGCGCAGGCGGCACGCTCTCGCAGGGCGATGCCGCACAGCCGCTGCAGCTCGAAGATGCCACGATGCGTGCGCAATTCAATCGGACCGGCGCGAGCAATTATCACGTCCTCCTGCACCCGATCGTCCACCCGGCGGTGACGATTGTCGTGCCTGGGAACAGAGGAACGCTCCTGCAGAGCGGGCGCGGCGTGATCTTCGCCGACGTCAACATTTCATGGTGGGAGACGCAGCTCCAGAACCTCAATAACAGCTTGAGCTACACCGACCCGACACATCTGCCGCTCTACTCGACCAGCGACGTCATGCTCTTCGTCGGCAAGGACCCGTTGAGCTGCTGCGTGATCGGTTTCCACGGTGCCGGCATCGTTCCCGGCAATGCGATTGGCAGCGTGAACGGCAAAGGCAATCAGCCCGTGCAGACGTACGCGTGGGCCTCGTACACGTCGCCGGGTATTTTTGCGCGGCCGAATGGCGGCACCGATTGGGCTTTGCAGGACATCCACCCGCTCAGCCACGAGATCTCAGAATGGGCCGACGACCCGTTCGTCAACAACACCGTCGAGCCATGGTTGACGCCAACGGCACCACAGTACGGGTGCACCGGCATCCTCGAAACCGGCGATCCCGTCGTCGGCATCGGCTTCGCGATGGGCACCAACACCTTCAGGCAGGGGCCGAACCCCAATGGCACGCAGAGCGCCGACGGCTTTTACCATCCCGAGGACGAGGTGTACCTGCCGTGGTTCATGCGCCTGGCGCCCAATCTGGTCTCGGAGCCGACGCAAACTCCTTCCACCAACATTGGCCGGTACACGTTGATGGGCCTGCTGAACCCGTTTGCCGGTTTCCGTCAGCCCGCGACGGGATGCTGATTCACACGTAGCGTCGCTCGGACCGGACGGATTCGAAGGGCGGCGATCAAGAGATCGCCGCCCGGCTTTTGTCTCGCCAATCGCTTGCTGTTCCACCGCGCGCGGTCAGGCACCTCTGCACCTGGCCCAATAATTCCGCGTCGACGATTGTCAAACCCGTCGATTGTCAAGCAGACGGTGATACGATTCGCTCCTGCGATGAAATCGCCCCGCCACGGTTCCGGCTTCACCTGATAGTCCCCCTTCTGGCGCGTTGCGCCGTCCGCTCGCTCGAGAACCATCGTTCGTAAGATCGCGTGCGCGCGCACGTGCATCCGAGGATCAGCACACGAATGGATCCCATCATGATCTCCCTGCGGGTGACCGCGCCTGACCCCGACGTCGCGCGGGTCTCGGTCGGCCGCCGCCAGTTCTCGATCGGCCGGCCACTGGAGCTCGACGAACTGTCGCCGCGCGTCGCCGCGATCGAGTACGCGCTCGGCGCGGTCGGGGGCGAGGTGGTCAACGGTCTTCGGACGTTTGCGGACAGGCGACGGCTGGCGATCGATGCCGTCGAAGCAGTGGTCACTGGCGAGTTGGAGAACGGGCTCACCTACCTCGAGGTGATCGGTGAGCAGGGACAGCCGCGGATCGCCCGCATTCACATCAAGGTCTTCGTGGCGTCCGGCGACGCCGCGGCCACCCGCACGTTGTTCCAACACTTGCTCGATCGGCTCCCGCTCGTGTGCACGCTCCGAGCGGCACTGGCGTTGACGACCGAACTGATTCTTACTTCGTGACCGGAGAATATGACATGTACCGATTGAACGATGAACAGCAACGAGTCGTCGCGGACGCGACTGCGGTGGCGGACGCGTCCATCAAGCCGCAGGCGGCTACCGTCGATCAAAACGCGACGTTTCCCCGTCAGTCGATCGCGGCGCTCGGCGAGCGCGGACTGCTCGGCCTGACCATTCCTGCGGCATACGGAGGTCTCGGCCACGGCGTGCGGACGATGGCCGCGACGATCGATGCCGTGGCGCAGCGCTGCCCGTCGACGGCGATGGTGTACCTGATGCACCTGTGTGGCATCGCCTGCTGCGCGGCGGCGCCGGGCAAGACGGAGCCCCTCCTTCGCAAGGCGGCCGCTGGGCAGCATCTCTCTACGCTCGCGTTCAGCGAAAAGGGGTCGCGCAGCCATTTCTGGGCGCCGGTGAGCCGTGCGACCGGCGACGGTGCCGGTGCCATTCGCTTGAACGCCAGCAAATCGTTCGTAACCTCCGCCGGCCACGCCGACGGCTACGTGGTCTCGACGCTTGCGGCGGGCGCGACCAAACCGCTCGAAAGCACCATCTATCTCGTCCTCGGAGGGGACGCGGGCCTCACCGTCGCCGGCGCCTGGCGCGGACTCGGCATGCGCGGCAACGCCAGCGCGCCGATGACGCTCGACAACGTGAAGGTTAACGCCGATCGGGCGCTGTCGGATCCCGGCAAGGGGCTCGACATGATGCTCGGCGTCGTGCTGCCGGCGTTCCAGGTGGGCACTGCCGCCGTGGCCGTCGGCATCGCGGAGGCAGCCGTGCAGGCCACGATCGGGCACGTGACGCACGCGCGGTTGGAGCACATGAACAGCTCGCTCGCCGAGCTGCCGACGCTGCGCGCGCAGATCGCGCGGATGCGCATCGAGACCGACCGCGCACGCGCACACCTCGGCGCCGTACTCGACTCGCTCGAGACGCCGGGGCCGGCCACCCAGCTGATGGTGCTCGAAGCCAAAGCTGCAGCAACCGAAGCCGCCGTCGCGGTGACCGATCTGGCGATGCGGACCTGCGGCGGCGCCGCGTTCGGCGGCGCGCACGGCATCGAGCGCCTGTTTCGCGACGCGCGGGCGCCGATCGTGATGGCGCCGACGAGCGATCAGGCCTACGACTTCATCGGACGGGCGCTGTGCGGCCTGGAGGTGTTCTGATGGATCGGCCGCTGACGGTGGGCGCGGTCATGTACGACCCGAAAGTGTCGGTCATTTGGGAGATCATTCGCGACTTCTTCGAGTCGCAGGCTTCTCCGATCGACGTTGCGTTCTATAGCACATACGAGGGACAGGTTACGGCGCTGCTCGACCGCGCGATCGACGTCGCCTGGAACTCGCCGCTGGCCTGGGTCGACGCGCAGCGCCGGTCCAGCGGCACCTGTCGCGCCATCGCCATGCGCGACACCGATCGCGACCGCGTCTCGTATTTCGTCGCGCGGCGCGACGGGCCGGTGCGGGCCTTGGCCGATCTGCGAAACCGGACGCTCGCGACCGGCGCGATCGATTCGCCGCAGGCCACGCTCATTCCGCTCGAACGGCTGCGTCGCGACGGCCTCGATCCTGGAACCGACGTCATCGTCAGGCGCTTCGACGTGCTCGTCGGCAAGCACGGCGATCACGTCGGCGGCGAGCGCGACGCGTTCGAGTGCGTGCGCAGCGGCGAGGCGGCGGCCTGCGCGATGCTCGATCTGAATTGGGACGGCTGGACGAAGGACGGCACGATCGACGCGGATCAATTCGTGATCGTCGCCGAGACAGACCGTTTCGATCACTGCGTCTTCACCGTCCGCCAGGACCTCGATGCCGCTGCCGAACGGCGTTGGCTCGCCGCGCTGTTCTCGATGCGATACGACAATCCCGCGCACCAGGAAATGATGGATCTCGAAGGGCTGAAAGCGTGGCTGCCCGGCCGGATCAGCGGCTTCGGCCCGCTGACTGCGGCGGTCGCCTCCGAGCGTTTCTTCGATCGGCCGGCGTCATCGTGAGGACGCTCCCTCTGTTTCCGGTGACGACGGTCGGGAGCTGGCCCAGGCCGCCGAAGGTCGCCGAGGCGCTCCGCCAGTTTCGCCGGCGGCGTATCGACCGCGCCGAGCTCGATCGGATCGTCAACGTCGACGTGGTCGAGCTGCTGCAGCTGCAGCGGGATCTCGGCTGCGACATCGTGACCGACGGCGAGCTGCGGCGCGACAACTTCTATTCTTTCGTCGCCGAGAAGCTGGCCGGCGTGCGCCTGATGACGCTCGCCGAAATGCTCGACGTCGTCGAGGACAAGGCCGGGTTCGAGCGCCTCCTCCAGACGCTCGACGTCCCCGCGTACTCGATCAGCAGTCCGATCTGTACTGGGAAGATCGAACGGCGCGAGCCGCTGGCCGTTGACGATCTCCGGTTCATGAAGCGTCATACCGATCGGCCGGTGAAAGTCACGCTGCCCGGGCCGTACTTGCTCACGAGGGCGATGTTCGTCGCCGAGCTGACGCGCGCGTGCTATCCAACGAAGGAAGCGCTCGCCGAGGACGTGGTGGCGTTGCTGAGGGCGGAGCTCGCCGAGCTCGTCGACGAGGGCGTCGACTTCGTGCAATTCGACGAGCCGGTGTTGACCGAGGTGGCGTTTGCACCGGGGCGGACGCGCACGTTCATGTGCGCGGCGCTGGCGGCGCGCCGGGATCCCGCCGAGGAGCTCGAGCTGGCCGTGTCGCTGATCAACCGAGTGGTCGACGGCGTTCGGGACGTGCGGATCGGCGTGCACGTCTGCCGCGGCAACTGGAGTCGCGACGAAGCGACGCTGCTCAGCGGCAGCTATCAGCCGCTGGCGCCGTATCTCGAGCGCCTCGATGTCGCGCAGCTCGTGCTCGAGTACGCGACCGATCGCGCCGGCGATCTGATGCCATTCGGCGGCAAGGAGCTGGGCATGGGAGTGGTCAACCCCCGGACCGACGCCGTCGAATCGAGCGCCGCGATCCGCGCGGCTGTCGAGGACGCGCTTCGCTTCTACGCGGCCGGCCGGATCTTCCTGAATCCCGATTGCGGCTTCGGCACGTTCTCGAGCCGGCCGATGAATACGTGGGAGACCGCGGCGGCCAAAGTCGGTGCGATGGTCACCGCGGCTCGTGAGCTTCGCGGATAGCCCGGTTTCCGCAGGGCTGAAAGAAATCGACGGACAGCCCCACTAAGGAAGAAGAGGAGTCGGGCGATTCTGTCGCGCCGCGCCTTCTTATGCTTGCGCTGCCCCGTGTCGTCAGCCAGAATACCCGGGTTCAAGCTGACACCGGTGTCCATTTCCCAGCGCGTTGTCACCCACACCGCGGCGACTGAGTATCACAAACTCATGAGCGCCCTGGCCTCGCGCGCGATGCGACTGGGCTCGAGAGATCCCGAAAGCGCCGCACAGGAAGCGGTCCAACGGTCGCTCGCCAACGTGGGAGCGCGGCCGGCCCTCGAATACTACTTCCACGAAGGGCCGCCGGCCGATCGCGCCGTTCCTGCCTGGACCCTCCTGCAGTTGCTGGGTTGGCTGCACGGCGTCCTGCGCTTCGTCGTGTGGGAAGAGCGCGCACGCGCAAGCGCCCATCGCGAGGTACCAGCTCTCGCCGAAGAGTTGCTCGAGATGGCTGACCCGGCGGCGAATCAACTGGATCAAGTGATTACGACTCAACTCCGCGCCTTGGTGCAGAGTTGTTTGTCGACGCTCGGCGACGATTATCGAGCGACGCTGCTGTTGCGGCTGAACGGGGCCACATACGCGGAGATCGCCGCACGCCTCGGCACGAACGAAAAGACCGTCGCGACGTGGGTTCGCCGCGGCACGCTCGAATTGGTACGGCTGGTTCGACGGCGCATGGACGGCGACGAAGCGAGCCGCGCCGCAAGACCGGAGGAGCATGATGCCTGACGTCCCCGCCGAGACGCTCGACCGTCTGCTCGCCGGTGAGCTTTCGGCTTCGGACGAGCGCCGCATCGCGCAGTTGGCGCTCGCCGATCCCGAGATCTTCGAGCTGTTGACGGCAGCCGGCATCGTCAAGATGGCGGTTGTGGCGGACCAAGACTCGCAAGAGAACATTCCGCACGCCGACCGCGAGATGGCGCCACCCGGCATCCGGAGCAACCCGACTGCGGTCCGCGGCTCGGCGTGGACCAGCCGCCCGCGAGTGCTCGCCATGACGGCGCTTGCAACGGCGGCGGTGATCGTCCTGGCGATCGCGTTCGGGTCGTCGCGATTTGCAGGGAGGCCCGCCGTCATCAAGAGCGCGGCAACCGCTCCAAGAATCGACGCCGCAATCCCGCCGCCGCTTCTTTTGACCGCTCGTTTAGACGCCGCGAACCAGCCCGCGTTTCGAACGGATGCGGAGACAAGTCGCCTGCCCAAGCAAACGGGGACGATCGCGTCGGTGCACGACGGCGACGTCGACATCGATCTGGGCTCACTCGACGGATTGAAGCAGGGCGTTGAGCTGCGCGCGGTGCACGGCCAAGAGGACGCGCGTGCCGGCGGCCGCGTGACGATCACGGTCGTCTTCCGCGAACGCTCGCGGGGTCGCCTCGGGGCCGGCGCGAACGTGCAGGCGGGCGATCGGGTCGACGTCGCCCCGACAGCCCATGTGGCGGCGATTCTGGAGCAAGCGACAGCACGACGCACGGCTGGCGACCTCGCTGCCGCGCGCAAGCTCGCGCAGCTCGCCGTTTCCCGTTCAAGCGCTGCGGAAGTGGCCGCAGATGTGCGGCGACGATCATTGGATCAACTCGGAATGCTCCAACACCAGGCGGGCGATCTGGACGAGGCTGGGCGGCTCCTGGCTGCGGCCGCAGACCTCTTCGATGCCGCACCGGCCGCCGTGGCCGCCGAGCGTGCGGACGTCCTGAACGAGTTGGGAGCGATGCGAATCGAGCAGCGCGACTACGCCGCGGCCGAACGGGCGCTGCAATCGGCTCTGTCGTATGCCACTGGCGCCGCCAAAGTGCGCGTCACGAACAACCTCGGGGCGATAGCCGCTCTCCGCGGCGATATGGCCGCGGCCGACAGGCTGTATCGTGAAGCGCGGTCGCTCGCGGGCGACTCGGCCGATCTCGCCGCCGATCGCCAGGCGATTGAAAAAAATCTCGACGGCCTGAAAACGTCCCGCTAACCACGGTGCCAACATGCTGCTCCGCCGCGCCGGTCTGACTTGCGCCGTGGCCCTGGCACTGAGCCAGGCCGTCTCCGTCGCGCAGGTGCCCCAGGAGAGCACCTGGCAGGCGCTCGACAGGCGAGTCACGGCGCTCTATGAGAAGGGTGACCTTTCTCAGGCGATCGAGGCGGCACAGGCCGCGCTACGAGTGGCGGCATCGCCCCACGAAACCGGCAGGAGCCTCGATCGTCTGGGGTTCCTCTCCTACACCTCAGGCAAGCTGGCAGACGGCGAGACCTATCTGCGCAAATCGCTGCAGACGTGCGAATCGGCCTTCGGCGCGGACTCGCTGGAGTTCGCGGAGGCCGCTAACGATTTGGCCATGCTCCTGCGCGACACGAAACGCATGGACGAGGCGAAGGCCATCGCTCGGCGCGCGGTGGAAACGCGGCAGCGTCTGTTGGGCGACGACGCGTTGCCGCTCGCCGAAAGCCTCAACACCCTCGCCACGGTGGACGCACTGTCCGGCGACTATGCGCCTGCGGTCTCCATGTTCGAGCGTGCGATGGCGATCCACGAAACGCGGGCCGGGCCCGAACGCGAGACGGAAGAATACGGGACGCTCTGCATCAACCTCGCCGGCACATATCAGCGATTGGGGAAATACACCGCGGCGGAAGCCACGTTTCAGAAAGGCTTGGACTCGCTCCGCGTGAAGCCGGGCGTGCAACATCCGGCCTACGCGGCAAGCCTGCTCGCGGCGGCCGCACTGAAGGTCGACCTCGGTCGCTACAGCGAGGCCGAGGCCATGTACGACGAAGGCGCGCGTTTGGTCCGCGCCGAGTTGGGCGAGCAGCATCCCGTGTACGCGACGCTCCTCAACAATCGCGGTTTCTTCTACCAGTCGATCGGCAACTTCGCCGCCGCCGAAGCCGACTATCAGCGGTCGCTGGACCTCAAGCGCACGCTCTTCGGGGCGGACAGTCCAGTGACGATCAGCTCGCTGAGAAACCTCGCGCACCTGACGTACGCGCGCGATCACCGAGCGGGCGAGAAGTTGCTGGCAGAAGCGGTCGAGGCATACGCGCAGTTGTCCAACCCTCCGCCGTTCGACTTCACGAGCGTGCTCGTCGGGCTCGCGCGCGCGCAGCGCGATCGCGGCGCGCTCATCGACGCGCGCGCCACAGCGGCCAGAGCACTGGAAACCAGCCGCGCCGGCCTGGGCGAGCGTCACCCGCTCTTCGCGTCGGCGATGCGCGAGCTGGGACTCACGTCGGCCGCGGCCGGCGAGTACGACATCGCCGGGCAGCAGTTGCGCGAGGCGCTCCGGATCGCTGAGGAGATCCACGGTCCTCGTCATCCCGATGTTGCGGCGTTCCTGGACGCGCTCGGAGACTTCTACGTCGAGCGGCGGAATTATCCGGCGGCCGAGGGCCTGTACTTGCGGAGCCTCGACATCCAGGATCGATTCTCGGCCGACGTGCTCGACATCGGATCGGAAACGTTCAAGACGGCGTCGATGGCAACCGCCTCCGATCCGATTCCACGCTTGATCGCGTTTCAGGCGCTTGCGGCGCCGCAGCTGCCCAACGCACGTGCCCTGGCGTTCGAGGCGGTCGCCGCACGCAAAGGGCGCGTCGTCGAACACGTTCGCAACTGGCGTCAGCGACTGGACGAGAGCGCGTCGGCGACCGTTCGCGCGGAGGTCGGGGAATGGCAAGCCATCCTCGAATGTCGAACGTCGCTGACGGTAGCGCTGGGCTATCGGGATCTCAAACCGGGGCTGGCCGGGACGTGCAGCTTGAGCGGAACAGACCTCGAAGGCCGGTACGAGCGCCTGCTGAGCGATCTGCGATCGCGCTGGACGACCGACACCAGTGCGAGAGCCGTGGAGGCGATCGGCGTTCTGGAGCATCGGGCCGATCTGCTCGAGGCATCGCTGAATCGCGAAACAGCCGGAACGTCCGGCCGATCCACGCGTCCAACCGTCGACAACTTACGCAGTCAACTGGCGGACAACGAGGCGCTCGTCGAGTTCGTCTCATTCCGCGAAGGGACGAGGCCCGGCGGCAGTTCGGCCTCTCGACGGTATGGCGCGTTCGTCCTGACGCACTCGGCCCTGGGATGGACGGACCTGGGTCCCGCACGGCCCATCGACGTTTCGGTCTCCGATCTGCTCGATGCCGCGCGCGACTGGTCCGTGTCGATCGCGAATCATGAGAACGAGGCGGCGAAAGCGGCCGAGCAGACCGCGCACGACGCGCTGCTCGATCTGTCGAAGCGCGTGTGGCGGCCGATGAAATCATGGCTCGATGCAGAGCCGAACGTCCGGCGTCTTCGCATTGCCCCGGACGACGCGCTCAACCTCGTGCCATTCGAGGCACTCTTTGATGGACGCGATCTCATCGATCGCTTCTCGATTACCTACGTGCCTGCCGGTCGAGACTTGCTGGCTGCGCCGTCGCAGGTCTTGTCATCCGCGCCGGTCGTTGTCGTCAGCCCGGGCGCGGGGCCCGGCCACGCCCGCACGACAGAGCGCTCGAGCGCGGCGTTTCGCGGCCAGGGGCTGGCGCGTCTCGGGTCTGCGTCCAGCGAGGCGGCGGATGTGAAGCGGCTCGTGCCAGGCGCGGCCGTATACACGGGGGCCGCTGCGACCGAGCAGCACGTCAAGAATCTGCGCGGTCCGTCGCTGCTGCATATCGTCGGACACGGAATCGTGCGCGGCGGCGAGGACTGCCAGGGTGGATCGTGCGTGTCGGCATCGCTCGATGCGTCCACGCAAGCGATGTCTCTGGCGGCCATCGTGCTCGAAGAAGCCTACGGTCGCGGCGAAGGGTCGCCCGACGATGGCATGCTCACGGCGCTGGAGCTGGAGAACATGAATCTGCGCGGCACTGAGATGCTCGTGTTGTCGCAGTGTCAGATGGCCAGCGGGATGGCGTCGGTCGGCGAAGGCGTGTACGGCATGCGCCGGGCCGCGGCGATCGCCGGCGTTCAGACATTTGTGGCGCCGCTATGGAACGTCGAGGACAGCGTCCAGCGCCGGCTGATGCGGCACTTTTACGAGGGCCTCGCGGTTGGTGAGACGCGGGCGGACGCGCTGCGGCAGGCCAAGCTCTCTCTCAGGCGATCAACCGGAACGCACAGTTTTCTGTACTGGGCCCCGGTGATCCTGTCAGGTTCACCAGCCACTCTCCCACCTTCCCTGTTCACCAAGTAGTCGGCGAGGCGCTGACGGCGGCGGGCGTGGGTTCTTTTTCGGAGCTGAAAGAAAACGCCGCCACGCCTCACTAAGAACAGAGCGGCCGTCGGAGGCTCCGTCTTGTGTCGGTCCTCCTGTGCGCCGTTCGCCCCCATAACCTCAGGAGACAACGATGAATCGAAATCGCTACGCTATTCTTCTCGCTTTGCTGGTCTGCTTCACGGTGGCGGTCTCGGCGTTCGATGTCACCGAAACGACGGATTTTCCCGGCGGCTTCAGTTTCACGTCCGATCCGTCAGTTGGGACGCTGGACCCAGGGGTGAATACTGTGTCCGGTTCGCTAGCCGGGACCTGCATGGCTGGCACGTTCACACCTGTCGATTGCAATCCGGGTTCCCTGGCAGGCGGCGATACACAAGACAGCTTCCTGATCACGGTCCCAACGGGCTATCAGATTACGAGCCTTACGGTCACGACGTCGTCAGTCTCCGGACCCGCGGGACTCAGCGCCTCGTTGGAGCTGGATAGTCCGACGGCCGGAGTCGTGGAATCGACGCCGTTCCTGACACCACTCCCCGGGACGACCGGCAACCTCGTGACCACGCCGCTTGGCGCTGGCATATATGCCGTCAGCGTCTTCGGCCAGCAGGCAACCGCGGTAGGAGCGTTCAGCCTGAACTGGTCACTCGCGGTGAACCTCGCGCCTGTCACCGTGAGCGCCGGGCAGGCGGTCACAAACCTAATCAACCTGATATCGAATCCGAACTCAGGGCTGTCACTGACGACCGGGCAGAGCAACAGCCTGACGGACAAATTGACCAACGCGCTGGCATCGATTCAAGCGGGGCTAAACGGTCAAGCGATCAATCAGCTCCAAGCGTTCATCAGCTCGGTGCAGTCGTCGCTGAAAACGGGCAAGATCAGCCCCCAGACGGCCAATACCCTCATCGCCGCGGCAAACGCGATCATCGCAGTGCTATAGAGGCAGACGAAAAATCAGCGCCAACGGGTGGTGAGCGAGAGGCTCTCGCTCACCACCGAACTCTCGTCTCAAATCCCAAACGCCTGGATCTGGAGCCGGCCTTTATCGAGTGACCGCTGCCGCTTTCTGCGGGGCCGATTCTTCGCGGGTACGGCCAAACAGTCCTGGAGGCACGCCGCCGGCCAGCCGGCAGAGCAGCGTCAGTTGGCCACGATGATGAACGGCGTGCAACAACAGCTTGCGCCACAACAGATCGCGAATGGTCCAGAGCTCCCCGTCCGCGTATCGTATCTCCCGATCCATGTCGGCCGACTGGAGCTTCGCCACTCTGGCGGCGGCGTCCTGGTGCACCACGCGAAACGCTGCTGAGAGGGCGTCGACCGTTCCGGGTCGCTCGATGTGCGGCGGTTTGATGGCGAACTTGAACTCACCTTGCTCGATGCCCAAGGAGACGTAGGCATCCACTTCCGCGAGGTGCCACGCGAGCTCGCCTAACGATCGGCCTCCCGCGTCCGGACGAAAATCATACTTATCGGGTGGCAGCGTGCCCATGAGGGCAAGTGTGCCATCCGTCTCCCGCTTCCACTGTCTCGAGAACTCTTGAAGCTCGGTCGTCATCACAATGTCCTTTCGGTTATCCATGTCCCCCTCGTCTCCCTTCCCGAATTGAACTCCTGCCTGTATTACGGCCGGTGACCCACCCGGGATACGCGGCGCTGTGTGGAGCCGGTTAAGGAGTAATCGGGGCGACCACGACAGATGTCGCGGCCTGAAGAATCCAGGGCGTGTGCGTGTAGTCTGCGATCCGCGTGATGCGCTGGTCGGTTACGTCGAGGTGAACGAGCGAATGCGGTGTCCACTCTCCGGCCCGTTGGTGCAGCAGGAAGATCGCCGGTTCGCCATCCACATCGCCCACCGCCAGTCGCCACGGAACTGTCGTCCGGGCGTAATTGGCGAAGTAGGGCGCGTCCATCAGCGGGCCGGCAAAACGGTCCGCCACGCGAAGGCGCGCGTCGGCCGCGATGAGTTGTCGGAGACCGTCCCAATCCTGTTGATTGAATCGCTCGACGTAGAGATGTAAGAGCCGTGCGGCATCTGCACTCTTCGCGCGGGGTGGCGACGTACGTTGAGGCAATGCCGCCAGCTTCGACCGCCCGCGGCTGAGTGCGGCTTTGACGCCGCCCACGGTGGATTCGACGAGCTCCGCGATGTCTTCGAGCGAGTAATCGAACACGTCCTTCAGGAGCACACAGGCGCGCTCCATAGGCGGGAGCGTCGACACGAGATGTTCGACGGCACGGCCGAGAGCGGGCCCGGGCGGGTCGACAGGGACGACGGAGTCCGGTCCACGGCGTGTGCCTCCGCCTCCTCTTGAACCCCACGGCGTCGCAGGAAATCGACGCAGCGATTGTGGGCAATCCGGAAGAGCCACGGAGCCAGTGGACGCGCATCGTCGAAGGTGTCCAGCTTGCGATAGGCCTGGAATAGCGCATCTTGAACGACATCCTCGCCGTCCAACACCGACCCGGTCATTCGGGAACAGTAGCGGTGCAGGCTCGGTCGAAGGTTGGTGATCGTTTCAAGAAACGCCAGGTAACGAGCGTCAAAGGATCCGCGGGCATCCGTCTCGGGTGAGCTGTCCATATTGATCTCTACGCAGCGAATCGCCTTCAGGATACGGACTCGCGCAATTTTTGTCCGACGCGTATACTCTGCGAACCTTGATGGGGATGCCATGAACAGACTGTCGAAGATCACGGTGCGCACCGTTGTTGGAGTCGGCGTCGGGGCGATGCTGGTCTTTTTCTCGGGCCATGTGCCCACTGCCGGCAAACGCCTGAACCCTGGCGGCGACGGCGTGCTGATCGCGAGCGAACCGCTGGCAGAACCGGCAAGCACCATCTGCCTGTGGCCGACGGACTGGCAGGTCGACGACCTGCGCGCCCAGCGTGCCACGGCGCAGCGGGTCGAGCACCAGGGACGCCGCGGACGATCGACAGCCGGGCCAGGTGGCGAGGTGATCGGCGGCGATCCGCTCCGGACGGTGCGCGATCCCAACGCGGCGTTCGCGGCCGTCGCGGTCGACGTCGCCCGCAACGAGGTGATCGCGACGGACGAGAACCTGTTCCAGATTCTTGCATTCAACCGCACGGACAACACAGCCGAGAACTCGCGGACCGCGCCAATCCGAACCATTGCCGGCGAGAACACGCAAATCGAGTTTCAGTCTGGCGTCTACATCGACCCTGAGTCGGGCGACATCTACGCGACCAATAACGATACGCGCAACAAAATGGCCGTCTTCGCGCACGGCGGAAACGGCGACGTCGCCCCGCGGCGTCTGCTCGAGACGCCGCACGGCGCGTTCGGCATCACGGTCGACAATGCGCATTCGGAGATGCTGATCACGATTCAGCACGACAGCGCCATCGTGACGTACCGGAAGCTGGCGGACGGAAAAGAGTCGCCGATTCGCATCCTTCAGGGCAGCAAGACCGGCATCGCCGATCCGCACGGCATCGTGATCGACCCCCGAGACGACGTGGTGTTCGTGGCGAATTACGGGTCGACGCACGATACGAGCGCCACGATCGAGAAGCGCACCGGCGTGCCGTCCGGCGGGCAGGATGTCGGAAAAACGAACTGGCCGCTCGGCCGCGAGTACGCCATTCCCGGAAGCGGCACGATGAATACGCCGTCAATCATCGTGCACCATCGCACCGACAGCGGAAACGCACCCGCCGTCCGCATCATCCAGGGCCCTGCCACGCAGCTGGATTGGCCGACCGGCCTCGCGTTCGACGCGGAGCGCCGCGAGCTCTACGTGGCGAACGATGCCGGCTCCTCGGTGCTGGTCTTCGACGCCAACGCCAGCGGAAACGCCGCACCGAAGCGCGTGCTGAAGGGAGAGAAGACCGATCTCGCCAATCCGACCAGCGTGTTCGTCGACGCGAAGAACAGCGAGCTCTGGGTCGCGAATTTCGGGGGGCACACCATCACGGTGTATCCGCTCGCGGCGAACGGCAACGTGGCGCCGACGCGCACGATCCGCAGCGCGCCTCGCGACGCGCCGTCGCTGATGATCGGCAACCCGGGCGCGGTCGCGTTCGATTCGACGCGTGAAGAGCTGCTCGTCCCGAATTGAGTCGCGCATCCGCAAATTGCGGTGTTCGCCAGTCTGGCGGACGGAGATGCGCGGCGGGTGAGAGCGATTGAAGGACAGAAGACGCTGCTCGGCAGGACGATGCACGCGATCGCGTACGACGCGATGCACGACGAGATCTTCGTCCCGCAGCAGTTCGGCCAGGGCATCCTGGTGTTCGACGGCAAATCGGACGGCCAGGTCGCGCCCAAGCGCGTCATCGAAGGTCCCGACACGCAGCTCATCGCGCTCGATCGGCTAGGTGTCGATCCGATCAACAACGAGATCTACGTGCCAGAGGGGAAGAAGCTGCTCGTCTTCCCGCGCGAGGGCAAGGGAAACGTCAAACCGATTCGCATCCTCGAGGGTCCTGATACGACGATGCTCGCGTCGCGAGCGGTGGCCGTCGATCCGGTGCACAACCTGATCGTCGTCAGCGCAACGCCGTACGGCGCGAACGCGGGGGACGAGCGTACCTCGGAGCTGGCGATCTTCGATCGGACCGCCAGCGGCAACGCCAAGCCGCTGCGCGTGATCACCGGGATGGCGTCGATGCAGAACATTGCCGTGTATCCCGAGTCGGGATTGATCTTCGGCGTTGGTCCGGCCTACGTGAGCGTCTGGCGCATCGGCGACAGCGGCAACGCCGCACCGCGCTACACGATCGGCGGCCCGAACGGAAAGCTGGTCGATCCGCGCGGCGTTACGATCAACGGCAAGAACAAAACCGTCATCATTTCGGACAAGTATCTGAACGCCGTGCTGACGTACTCGGTGCCGCAGCTGTTCACAACGACGCCGACGGAAGCCGGGCGCTGGTAACCCCGTCGGCTCACGCGCGGACAAGTTGCGGCAGGTGATCGAAGTGCTTGTCTCGCGCGTGCAGAGCAAGGTTGTGCTGCAGGACGAGAGCCGCCAGCCACATGTCGTTCGTCGGAATCGGGGTGCCTTGTTTCCGGAGATGGCGGAACACGGCAGCGTAGTGGTGCGTCGTCTGGTCGTCGGCAAAGAGCACGCGCACGCCGTCTTTCAGGAGGAACCCTCTCAGGATCCGCTCGTTCTCGGCCTGCCGGCGGCCGTGCGCGAAGCCGGCCCGAAGCTCGCCGACGACGACGAAGGGCAGCAGAATCGCCTCGGCTTCCTCCAGGAGCGTCACCGTCTCGGCGGACCCTCTGCAGAGATCGACGTATCGATTCGTGTCGAGCGCCACCCTCACCGCCAGAGATCCTCGTCCACGCTGTCCTGATCGGCGAGGGCTGCCTCGACGGCTTTATCCGACCTCCAAGTGCCGGCGATATCCGCGAGATCTCGACGTTTTCGCGGGCTACCGGCCATGCCGGAACCCTCTGCCAACGCATCGACGGCGGCTTCGTTCAGGCTCGTGCCGGCCGCGCGCGCGCGCGCGCGGAGTGCGGTGTCGACGGCCGCCGGGATACCGCGGATGGTGTACTGCATGCATTAATTATAGGCATTGCCTGCACTATCAGCAAGCACGAGGGCTGCGTGGCGAGGCGACGATGGCGCAGCGAGACAGAACGACGTGCCGGGGCGTGGTCCTGCGTCTCGCGTCGAACCGTACGCGGTGGAGCGGTCGCGCATCAGTCACTGGTTGCTCGGCGAATGGCTGGGTCTGCCCGCCCGGTACTCGAAAGGTCAGACCATTTGGTGTATTCTCTAGCCCGCCTGGGAGATCTTTTTGCCGAAGAGCGCACCGGTGGACGACCCTCAACCCCCTTACAAATCGCGGCGAATGTGGCCGTGGGCCCTCGTCCTCGCGGCGGCGATTCCTGCCGGCTATCTGCTGGTGCCGCGCGTCACGCGCGGCGAGGCCAAGACGGCGGCGCCGCGGCCGGGTAAAGGATCCTCGGGCGCGCGCGCGGTGCCGGTCGTCATCGCCGCGGCGAAAGTCGGCGACATGCGCATGGACCTGACGGCCCTCGGCACCGCCACCGCGCTCAACACGGTCACGGTGCGCAGCCGCGTCGACGGCCAGCTGCTCCGCGTGTTGTTCACGGAAGGACAGGTCGTCAAACGGGGCGATCTGCTCGCCGAAATCGATCCGCGCCCCTTCCAGGTGCAGCTCGCGCAGGCAGAGGGGCAGGCCGCCAAGGATCAGGCGACGCGTGAGAACGCGGAGCTCGATCTCCAGCGTTACAAGGCGCTCGCCCAACGCGGACTCGTGCCCAAGCAGCAGGTGGATACGCAGGCCGCCACGCTCAGACAGGCCGAGGGCGTGATCAAAACCGACCAGGCGCAGATCGACAGCGCCAAACTCAGCCTCACGTACGCCCGCATCACCGCCCCGATCAGCGGACGCATCGGCTTGCGGCTCGTCGACGTCGGCAACATGGTCCACGCGAGCGATCAGACCGGTCTGCTGGTCATCACCGAGGTCGATCCGATCGCCGTGGTGTTCACCATTCCCGAGGACAGCCTGCAGCCGGTGCTCCGCCGCGCCAAATCCAACAAGCTGTCGGTCGACGCCTTCGACCGCGACCTGAAGGCGAAGCTCTCGAGCGGGACGCTCCTCACCGTCGACAACCAGATCGACCAGACCACCGGCACGGTGAAGCTGAAGGCGATCTTCCCGAACAAGGACAACACGCTCTTTCCAAACCAGTTCGTCAACGTCCGCCTGCTCGTCGACACGCTGCGCGACGCCGTCATCGTGCCGAGCGCCGCCATCCAGCACAGTCCCGAGGGCACATTCGTCTACATCGTGAAGAAGGACAACACCGTCGCGATCAAAGAGGTGGGCGTCGGCCTGAGCGACGGCGAGGAGACGGCGATCGCCAGCGGCCTCGTCGCCGGCGATCTCGTCGTCACCGACGGCGTGGACAAGCTGCAGCCGGGTTCGAAAGTGACACCGCAGAATCTCGAGGCGCCCGGCAAGAAAAGCCGTGGCATGAAGGCCGCAGATAAGTGAGTCTCTCCCGACCGTTCATTCTCCGTCCGGTCGCGACCTCGCTCCTCATGGTCGGCCTGCTGCTGGCCGGCTGCGTCGCGTATCTCCAGCTGCCGGTCTCGGCGCTGCCCGAGGTGGATTACCCGACGATTCAAGTCGTCACCTTCTATCCGGGCGCCAGCCCCGACGTGATGGCGTCGGCGATCACCGCTCCGCTCGAGCGGCAGTTCGGCCAGGTCCCCGGGCTGAGTCAGATGACGTCGAGCAGCTCGTCGGGCGCGTCCGTCATCACGCTGCAGTTCTCGCTCGATCTCAACATCGACGTGGCGGAACAACAAGTGCAGGCCGCGATCAACGCAGCGAGCACCTACCTGCCGAAGGATCTCCCGAACCCGCCGATCTACACGAAGACGAATCCGGCCGACGCGCCGATCCTGACCCTCGCGCTCTCGTCGAAGACGCTGCCGCTCGTCAAGATCGAGGACTTCGCCGATACGCGCCTCGCGCAGAAGATCTCACAGCTGCCAGGCGTCGGGCTGGTGAGCATCAGCGGCGGCCAGAAGCCCGCGGTCCGCGTCCAGGTGAACCCGACGGCGCTCGCCTCGTACGGCCTCACGATGGAGGACGTGCGCACGGCCGTCGTGCAGTCGAACGTCAACCAGGCGAAGGGCGATTTCGACGGCGCCCATCAGGCGTACACAATCGGCGCGAACGACCAGCTGCTGACGAGCGAGCAGTACCACCCGCTCGTCCTCGCCTACCGAAACGATGCACCGGTGCACCTCTCGGACGTCGCGACGATCGTTGACGAAGCCGAGAACCTGCGGCAGGCGGCGTGGATGAACGACACGCCGGCGGTTGTCCTGAACATCCAGCGGCAGCCGGGCGCGAACATCATCGCGGTCGTCGACCGCGTGAAGGCCCTGCTCCCGCAGCTCCGCGACGCACTCCCCACCGACGTCTCGATGTCGATCCTGACCGATCGCACGCACACGATCCGTGCGTCCGTCGAGGACGTGCAGTTCGAGCTGATGCTCACCATCGGGCTCGTCGTGATGGTGATCTTCCTCTTCCTGCGGACGCTCGCCGCGACCATCATCCCCAGCGTCGCCGTGCCGCTCTCGCTCGTCGGCACGTTCGGCGTCATGCACCTGCTCGGCTACAGCCTCAACAACCTGACGCTGATGGCGCTCACCATCGCGACCGGCTTCGTCGTCGACGACGCGATCGTGATGATCGAGAACATCATGCGGTACATCGAAGCGGGCGACGACCCGCTCGCAGCCGCGCTCAAAGGCTCGGCGCAGATCGGCTTCACGATTCTGTCGCTGACGGTCTCGCTCGTCGCTGTGCTGATTCCGCTGCTGTTCATGGGCGACATCATCGGCCGGCTCTTTCGTGAGTTCGCGATCACGCTGAGCGTGACCATTCTCATTTCGGCCGTCGTCTCGCTCACGCTGACGCCGATGATGTGCGCCAAGCTGCTGCACCACCGGCCGGAGTCCGCACAGAGCCCGCTGTACCGGGCGTCGGAGCGCGCCTTCCAGGCGGTGATCGGCTTCTACGGCCGGACGCTCGAGTGGGTGCTCCGGCATCAGACGGCGACGCTGCTCGTCACGCTCGCGACGCTCGTCGCGACGGTGGTCCTGTACGGCTGGATCCCGAAGGGGTTCTTCCCCGTGCAGGACACGGGCGTGATCATGGGCATCTCCGAAGCGCCGCAAACGGTGTCTTTCACCGCGATGGCCCGCCGACAGCAGGCGCTCGGCTCGGTGATTCTGAAGGATCCTGCGGTCGAGAGCCTGACATCCTTCATCGGCATCGATGGCACGAACACGACGGTCAACAGCGGACGGATCCAGATCAACCTGAAGCCGGTGGAACAGCGTCACGCGTCGGCCACCGAAGTGATCCGGCGGCTGCAGCAGCAGCTGGCCGCGGTGGACGGCGTCACGTTGTACATGCAGCCAGTGCAGGACATCACGGTCGAGGATCGCGTCAGCCGCACGCAGTTCCAGTACAGCCTGGAAGATGCCGACGGTGCCGAGCTGGCGGCTTGGGTACCGCGCTTCGTCGAGCGGCTCCAGGCCGTGCCGGTGCTGCGCGACCTGGCGACGGATCAGCAGAACAGCGGGCTGCTGACACACCTCGAGATCGACCGCCACACGGCGTCTCGTCTCGGGATCACGCCGCAGATGGTGGACGACACGCTGTACGACGCGTTCGGACAGCGGCAGATCTCAACCATCTTCACGCAGTTGAACCAGTACCGTGTCGTGCTCGAGACCGCGCCTCAGTTTCGCGACAGCCCCGCGGATCTCGGCCGCGTCTACGCGCGCGCCGCGGGCGGCGGGCAGGTGCCGCTCAGCGCGTTCACCCGCGTGGTGCGAACCAACGGTCCGCTCGCCATCAATCACCAGGCGCAGTTCCCCGTGGTGACGCTCTCGTTCAACCTCGCGCCGGGCGCGTCGCTCGGCGACGCGGTCCACGCGATTGAAACGGTGACGAACGAGATCGATCTGCCCCCGCGAATTGTCGGCAGCTTCCAGGGGACGGCACGCGCCTTTCAGGTCTCCCTCAAGAACGAGCCGCTGTTGATCCTCGCGGCGGTCGTGATTGTCTACATCGTCCTCGGTGTGCTGTATGAGAGCTACATCCATCCGCTCACGATTCTGTCGACGCTCCCGTCGGCTGGCGTCGGCGCGCTCGCGGCACTGATGCTCTGTCACGCGGAGTTCAGTGTCATCGCGCTCATCGGGCTCGTGCTGCTCATCGGCATCGTCGAGAAGAACGCGATCATGATGATCGACTTCGCGCTCGAGGCCGAGCGCCAGGACGGGTTCCCGCCGCGTGAGGCGATCTTCCGCGCGGCGTTGCTCCGCTTCCGGCCGATTCTCATGACCACGATGGCGGCGCTGCTGGCGGGCTTGCCGCTGGCGCTTGGCAGCGGCAGCGGGTCCGAGCTTCGGCGGCCGCTCGGCATTGCGATCGTCGGCGGCCTCATCTTCAGCCAGCTGCTCACGCTGTATACGACGCCGGTCATCTACCTCGCGCTCGACCGGCTGGCGGGACGGTTCGGCCTGGCGCGTCGCGCCCCGATCGATGGACGCACGAGCGAGGTCGACGTTGCATCAGCGCCGCCCGCACGGCAACCGGCATGAGCATCTCGGCGCCGTTCATCCGGCGGCCGATCGGCACCACGCTGCTGACGATCGCGCTGGGCCTCGTCGGCGCGATCGCCTACGCGCTGCTGCCGGTGGCGCCGCTGCCCGAGGTCGAATTCCCCACCGTCATGGTCAGCGCGGCGCTCCCCGGCGCGAGTCCGGAGACGATGGCCTCCTCGGTTGCGACGCCGCTCGAGCGCCAGTTCGGCCGCATCGCGGGCGTCACCGAGATGACGTCGGCCAGTTCGCTGGGAACCACGTCGATCACGCTGCAGTTCAGCCTCGAGCGCAACATCGATGCGGCGGCGCGCGAGGTCCAGGCGGCGATCAACGCCGCGCGTGGGCAGCTCCCGGCGAACATGCCGAGCAACCCGACGTCCCGGAAGTTCAATCCCGCGGAGTCGTCGTTGATGAAGCTGGCGCTCACGTCCGACACGGCATCGACCGCCGAGATGTACGACGTGGCGTCCAGCGTCCTGGCTCAGCGAATCTCGCAGGTTCGCGGCGTCGGGCAAGTGGGTGTCACAGGCGGGGCGCTGCCGGCGGTGCGCGTCGAGGTGAACCCGACGGCTCTCAACCACCGGGGCCTCGGCCTCGAGGACGTGCGCGCGGCGCTGGCCGCGGCGAACGCGAACCGGCCGAAGGGAGAGATCGCCGACGATGAGCGGGCGTGGACCATTACGGCGACCGACCAGCTGCGTCACGCGAAGGAGTACCGCGACCTGATCGTCGCGTGGCGCAACGGCGGCGCGGTGCGGCTCGGCGACGTGGCGGAGGTGATCGACTCCGAGGAAGACCTCCGCACGATCGGCCTCGCGAACAATCACCTCGCCGTCATGATCGTCATCAACCGCGAGCCGGGCGAGAACATCGTTGCCACCGCCGATCGGCTGTTCGCCCTGCTGCCGCAGCTGAAGGCGTCGGTGCCTTCCTCGATGGAACTGACGCTCCACTCGGAGCGGAGCCAGCCGATCCGCGAGGCGGTGCACGACGTCGAAGTGTCGATGTCGGTCTCGATCGTCCTCGTCGTACTCGTCGTGTTCGTGTTCCTGGGCAGCGTGCGCTCCACCGTCATCCCGGGCGTCGTCGTGCCGGTGTCGCTGCTCGGCACCTGCGCGGTGATGTACCTGATCGGGTACACGTTGAACAACCTGTCGCTCATGGCCATGACGATCGCCACGGGCTTCGTGGTGGACGACGCCATCGTCGTGATCGAGAACATCACGCGCTACGTTGACGAGGGCGTGCCGCCGCGCGAGGCGGCACTGCGCGGCGCCAAGGAGATCGCGTTCACGGTCGTGTCGATCAGCGTGTCGCTGATCGCGGTGTTCATCCCGATTCTGCTCATGCGGGGCATCGTCGGCCTGATGTTCCGCGAGTTCGCGATCACGCTGTCGGTGGCGATTCTCATCTCGATGCTCGTGTCGCTCACGACGACGCCGATGATGTGCGCCCTGCTGCTGCGAAAAACGCCTCGGGAGCAGCACGGCGGGATCTCCCGGGCCAACGAGCGCGTGTTCGCGGCCGTCCTCCGCGGGTACGAACGGTCGCTCGGGTGGGTGCTGCGCCACCAATCGCTGACGCTTGTCGTCACCCTGGCGACGATTGGGTTCACGATCTTTCTGTACGTGCGGATCCCGAAGGGCTTCTTCCCGAACACCGATATCGGGCAGCTGCAGGGGACGGTCCAGGCCGATCAGAGCGTCTCGTTTCAGGCGATGCGCGGGCGCGTCCAGCAGTTCATGCAGATCGTCACGGGCGATCCCTCGGTCGCTAGCGCGCAGGCGTACCTCGGAGGCGCGCAGGGCACGACGGGCGGCGCCAACACGGTCAATTCGTCGAAAATCTACGCAAGCCTGAAACCGCTCGGCCAGCGAACGGACACCGCCGACGAGATCATCGCGCGTCTGCGGACCAAGGCGGCGCGTGTGCCGGGCGCCACCCTGCTGCTGCAGGCCTCGCAGGATTTCCGGATCGGCGGCCGCGGCGCAAGCGCGCAGTATCGGTACTCGATTCAAAGCGACAGCGTAAAGGACCTGAACGACTGGGCCCCGCAGGTGTTCGCGAAGCTGCGCACGCTGCCCGAGCTGGTCGACGTGAACAGCGATCAGCAGACGCGCGGACTCGAAGCGTCCCTGACGATCGACCGCGAGACCGCCTCGCGAATCGGCATCACGGCTCAGGCCATCGACGACGCGCTCTACGACGCGTTTGGCCAACGCCAGGTGTCGACGATGTACACGGAGCTGAACCAGTATCACGTGGTGCTCGAAGTGGCGCCGCAGTTCTGGAAGACACCCGAGGCGCTGCAGTACACGTACGTGAGGGCGAACGACGGGCGCCAGATCCCGCTCAGCACGATCGCGCACTTCACGAAGTCGATGGCGCCGCTCGCCGTGAATCATCAGGGTCTGTTCCCGGCGGTGACGATCTCGTTCAACCTCGCGCCGGGACGTGTGCTCGGCGAGGCCGTGGACGCGATCAACCAGGGCGAGCGTGCGATTGGGCTGCCCTCGAACATCCACGGCAGCTTTCAAGGAACGGCGCAGGCGTTTCAGGAGTCGCTGGCGAACGAGCCGATCCTCGTCCTTGCCGCGCTGATCACCGTGTATCTCGTGCTCGGCGCGCTGTACGAGAGCTGCATCCATCCGATCACGATCCTGTCGACGCTGCCCTCGGCCGGCGTCGGCGCGTTATTGGCGCTGATGATCTGCAAGACGGACTTCAGCGTCATCGCGCTGATCGGCATCATCCTGCTCATCGGCATCGTCAAGAAGAACGCGATCATGATGATCGACTTCGCGATCGAGGCCGAGCGTCGTGGCGCGAAGTCGCCGCGCGAGGCCATCTTCCAGGCCGCGCTGCTCCGGTTCCGGCCCATCACCATGACCACGATGGCGGCCATGCTGGGCGCACTGCCTTTGGCGTTGGGCCACGGCGTCGGCTCCGAGCTCCGGCGCCCGCTCGGGATCACGATCGTCGGCGGATTGATGCTCAGCCAGCTGCTGACGTTGTACACGACGCCGGTCATGTACCTCGCGCTCGATCGGCTGTCGCGCCGGCGACGATCCGCCGTCGGGTCCGCAGCACCGCCGCAGCTCCGGCCGATCCAGGGCCGCTGAACATCGACAGTCGGCACTCGAGACACCCCGCGCCGGGAGCGGCGAGGGCATCTGATAATGGTCATACCTTTCATCGTGCGGATGGGACGAATCTGCGCTACCATGCCCGTCGCCGTTGCGGTGATCACGCCGGGCGGCGGTTTGGGATTCGGAGAATGAGACACATGCGCCGCAGGCACCTGGCAATTCTGATCCTTCTCGCGCTTGCGACGGCTGGCCTCATTTGAGCGCCCAATCGAACGGCATTGCCGTGAAGCAGCCGGTGTTTACAGAGAGCGCGGCTACATGAAATGAGGCCGATGGCAATGAAGCAGCCAACTCTTCAATCCGCGATGCGTCATGTGTGGGTGTGCGCGTGTCTCGGCACGCTCTTCGCCTTCATGCCTGCAGGAAACGCGGCGCCAGGCGCGCCGGAGGATCGCATCGTCGAGATGCTGCGGGAGAACCGGCCGTACCATCGCGTCTCGCCGGAGCTGTTCGAACAGCTCGGGCCCGATCTGCCGGACGGCGGCGCCACCGTCAAGGCGCTCGCCGACGCGGCCCCCGGAGGCGCGTTCGATCCACGGAAGCTCGAAACGGTGCCGGCGACGACCTTGGGCTATCGGGCCAAGTGGCAGGTGGTGCGTTACAAGGTGTACGGATTGGACTGGGACATTTCAGCGCTCCAACTGACGCCGACCCATCCCGTTCCGAACATGCCGACGCTGGCCATCATCGACGGCGGTTCGGCGAACTGGTACGAGTTCTTCGTCGATCCTCTCAACCGGCCAGGGCTTGGGCAGTTCCTGGCGCAGAAAATTCCTGTCCTGCTGATCACCATTCCCGGCAACTACCGGCATGGCGGCTGGACCGAGAAGCAATACGAGAAGCGCATTCCTGGTTATCTGCTCGATCGCGACGTGCCGGCCGAGGAAGCGAGAATGCGGACCGCGATCTACACGTTCCGCGTCGTGACCGACGGCGTGACGAAAGTGGTGGAGGCGACCACCAAAGGTCCTGTCGTCCTCGTGGGGCACTCGACCGGCGGGGAAATTCAATTCATCCTGAAGAACTCGAGCCTGAAGAGCCGCATGCAGGGACTCTCACTGGGCTGGGGCACCGGCGGACCGGCCGACTTGTCGGTGATGCGGAAGTATCGCGGAGAACACACGGCCTCCGAGTATCCGGACATCCGGGATCTCACGCCCCGTCCTGCAGCCTCCTACGCTCGCGGATATCTCGGTCCGCTGAATCCGGTGTGGAATCCGAACCAGACCCGCGTCGAAGTCGCTGAACACTGGATGGGCCTCGAAGCGACCAGACGGCCGCAGTTCAAGCAGAAGCTGCAGGACATCGAGCATCAGAGCTCCGATAATCTGCGCGACTACCTCGCCTCGCAGATCAGACAGGCTCTGAAGGACAACCCGCAGGGCGTGCGTGCCGAGGACGTGATCGCCGACCTGTTCACGACCACGCGCTCGCCGGTGCAGGGCTACAAGAAGATGATCTGGACGGTGGGTGCGCTCGACGATGGCCACTGGAACAAGGACCCCGCAGAGGCCCGCGAGCTGCAGGTCGCCGACGAGTTCCGACAGGCCAACCCGAACGCGCCGATCCGCGTGCTCCTCTTCGATGTGCCGATGACGCACTATGGCCACGTCGAAAAGCCGCGTCAGTTGGCAGGCGGACTGATCGCAGCGCTCACATGGCTGACGCAGTCGTGATTGAAACCGCCGCTCGCGAGAGAGACACGCGGTCCGCATGAGTTATCCTGTCGCGCCATCGAGCCCGAACCAGCGCTCATGAGCGCAAGACGCGAATCGGTTTAAAGGAGAGCGTGCCGTGACGATACATTCCGAGCAGAGCCGGCGATCGTTTCTGACGGCGTTGACTTCCCTTGCGGGAGTGACGGCGATCCATGCGGGCGACAGTCAGGCGGCCACGCAGGGCCCCTCCGCCGCAGCCCAGACATGGGATCTCCGATGGATGGATGAGCTCAAGAAGGCTCAACACAAGCAGGTCTTCGATTTGGGCGAGGTCGATCTCGTCGCGGAACCGCGTCTCCTGCGATTTCCCAGGAACTACCTCGACACGTTCCACGACGTGTACGGACTCGATTTCACCGAGGTCAAAACGATTGTCGGCATTTCCGGCCGGGGGTTTCCGATCAACGCCTCCGACCGGCTCTGGGAGAAGTACGCGCTGGGCGAGCGCTCGAAGATCATCGATCCCGCCACGACGAAGCCGGCCGTTCGCAACGTCTTCATGGACGACAAGACGATGGGCGTCAAGTCGCTGCAGGCGCGGGGCACGATCTTCTGGCAGTGCAACCTCGCGCTGAGCAACCTCGCGCAGCAGTTGGCGACGGCGCGCCAGCTGCCGGTCTCCGACGTGCGCGCGGATCTGATCGCCGGCCTGAACCCGGGCGTACACCTCGTGCCGTCGCACGTGATGGCCTTGGGCCTCGTCCAGGAACGGGGCGTCACCTACGTGAAGGTCTGACGATCGACGTTGCTGTCGTCTTTCCTTCTCATCCCGTGCAAGTTCGACGAGCGGCTTGTAACGGTGGCGGAGCACCATAGGTTGCCCGTGCAGTGGCGCCGCGATCCGCCTCCCCCTGAACTCGCGCAGATCGGTGACGCGTGGGCCAGGGCGGCGCAGTCGGTTGTTTTGGCCGTCCCGAGCGCCATTATCGAGGAAGAAACAATTTTTCTCGTGAATCCTGCACACTCGGATTTTTCGAAGATCAGAATTGGTGAGCCGCAAGAGTTCGAATTCGACCAACGTTTGATCAAATAGGGGCACTGTGTCAGGCCGGAATCCCGGAGGCATGATCTCGTTATCACCGCGGAGGTGATGGACGCCCCCGATGTCACCCATCAACCAAAAGCGCGCGGGGCGCACTGGGTTTTAGTCGCGGACGATCTGATCGCGCCTCGACGCCGGCCGTTGCAGTGCTGTGTAGAGGAGCGGCAGCTGGCTCCCCGCGCGTTTACAATGCGCATCTGCCGCCCTGGGAAATGAGGCGGTGGTCTCCGAACCGCGCCAATGACACATCGCAATCACGTCGCCGTCACTTGCTCTTCTGTGCTCTCGCTGTGTCTCATCGCCTGCGGCGGTGGCAGGGAGGGTGCCAGTTCGCCGTCCTCACCGACGGCGCCCTCCAGTTCAGTCGCCTCAATCGCGTCGGTGATGGTCACGGGCATCGCTCCCGTCGTTGGCAAGACGTCGCCGTTTACGGCATCAGCCACGCTGTCGGATGGAACGAAACAGGACGTCACGGGCCAAGCGATTTGGGAATCGTCGAATCCGTTCGTCGCGAGTGTCAGCGCCCATGGCGCGGTTTCTGCGGTCGCGGCCGGTGAGGTGGATCTTGAAGCTGCCTACCAAAACATGGCGGGCACCACTCACATTACGATTCAGCCGCCTGGGCCGCTCACGTATACCATCAGCGGCACTGTCACGGATGCCTCTTCGGGAGGTGTGCTGCCGCGGATAATCGTGCGCCTTGCCGACGGCCCGAGCGCCGGCAAGTCCGCCACGACGAACGACACAGGAAGCTATGAGATCAACGACGTGTCGCCCGGTCCGATGACGCTCGCCGTCTCCGCGGTGAGTTACCAGACCAGTACGAAACCCATCGTGGTGACGGGGGACTCGCGCATCGACATCGTGTTGTCGAGAGTGATGTCTCCGAATCCCTACACGATTGTGAAGTGCGGTGGCTTTCTTCCTGGAAACACCGTCCCTTCACACATCGCGCAGACGATGACCAACATTTTCGCGAAGATCAATCCAATACCGCCGGTCGGCACTGAGGTCGCTTTCTACGCGGTCATCACGAACTGGCCGGTCATTTACAATGGTGGTTTCTCCGGAAAAACAGACGCGTCAGGAATGGCTAGCGGCTGGCCAAGCTGGGGCATCACCGCGGGGCTACCGGTCGGTGCGCAGCTCACGATGCGCTTTTACTTCGTCGATCAGAATACCTTTGGCGGACCGACGTGCGAGGCGCAGTTCAACGTCGTTCCGTAGCACGCTTGTCCGGGTTGCGGACGACGCGGATCCCTGAAGACGTCCTCCCCCATTGCCCAGGCTTTCATGCCTTCTGCGTCCGCTCTCGGACGACGTGGATCGCCAGGACGGAGCCGAGGGCCTCTGTCAAGACGAGCAAGATGGCGGTCGTCGTGAACACCGTCCGCCATTGTGGGACGACACGAGACACATGGTCCGGACTGACAAGAATGAAGTGATTGACCACACCGAAGACGAGCGACCCCGCCATCGTAGTAGCGATCAGCCAGCCCCCGAATCGCCGCGCTCGCCATGCCAACAGCACAAGACCGACTAACGGTCCCGCCAGGATGATGATGAGCACGAACAGGTTCGCCGCCAGCGAGAGGGGAACATGCGCCCCGACGTGCGCCGCGCCGTGGACGATTGAAAGGACCAAATGTGACAGAACAGCCGCGGTCAGCCATCTCCGCACGGGATTCACCTCCTTTCCCAGGTTTAGTTGGCCACGGTGGATGACGAAACGTGACAGATGCTGAAGGAAGGATGAACGCGGCCGGACTGGCGATGTGAGCGCGGGGCAGATGCGCACGGTGCAACGCCCCATGTATCCGCTCAGAACGGGGCGAGGTGTCTCAGCTTGTCGGGATTCCGCACGACATAGATCGCTTTCGCCACATCGCCTTCGATCTCGACGGCGACGGTCTGCACCAACCCGTTTGCCCCGCTCACAATCAGCCCAGGCAAGCCGTTGATCGTGTCGAACCGAACCGTCCAGTCGTCGGTCCACCCCTTGCGGACCACGCCCGCCAGGAACGCCGCCACGCGTCCGGCACCCTCGATGACATTGAGCGCCGCGGCTACCTTGCCGCCGCCATCGCTCACAACTTTTGCGTCGCTGGCCAGGAGGCGCGTCAACGTGCCCACGTCGCCGGATCGCGACGCGGTGAGGAAGGCGGACAGGAGCTCGGCGTGCTTCGCGTCTACGGAGCTCGACGCCGCCCGTGTCGGAATCGCACCGGCGGGCCGCGCTTCGCGCACACGCGTTCGCGCGCGGCTCGCCAGCTGACGGCACGCCGCCTCGTTTCGACCCAGCGTGTCGGCCACCTCCGTGAACGAATAATCGAACACGTCGTGCAGCAGAAATGCCGCCCGCTCGAGCGGCGACAGCCGGTCCAACGCCAGCAGCAGTGCCACTGACAGATCTTCGGCCAGCTCGGTCTGCGTCTCGGGCGCCAGCGCCGCGGTGTCGGTGACGGGATCCGGCAGCCACGGCCCGACGTACGCCTCTCGCCGTACACGCGCCGACTTCAGCACGTCCAGACAAATCCTCGTCGTCGTGGTGATCAGAAAGGCCCGCGGCTCCACGACGTTCTGGCGATCGGCGTCGTGCCAGCGCAGATACGTTTCCTGCACGGCGTCCTCGGCTTCCGCCATCGAACCCAGCATGCGATACGCCAGTCCGCGCAGACGCCGCCGGTGCGGCTCGAAGCTCGTTGAAGGGTCGGTGGTCCGACTCATATCCACTTCACGATGACGCCGCCCTCCTTCAAGATAGCCCTTTAACCGGTAGGACGAAATGGCTTCGGCAGATGTGACAGGGAGATCCACCCGGGGTATCCTCGGTCTTGACACCCCATATGCCATGGTTATTTATTTGAAGACCAAGAGCATTGAGCCATCACAAGAAATCAGTTAGAGAGGAAGGATCGACGTGTCTGATAAGCAGGATGTGAGCGCAAGCGTCAGCGAAAGCGAGAGCCCGGCAATTCCCTCGCCGCGTCCCAAACGGGGTCGGCCCAGGACGAACAAGGACTGGTGGCCGGATCAGCTCGACCTCTCGCTCCTCCACCAGCACTCGTCGCTGTCCAATCCGATGGGCGAACGCTTCAATTACGCGGAAGACTTCAAGACCCTCGACGTGGAGGCGCTCAAGCGGGATCTGATCCAGGTCATGAGGACCTCACAGGACTGGTGGCCGGCCGACTACGGCCACTACGGGCCGTTCTTCATCCGGATGACGTGGCATGCCGCAGGCACGTACCGCATCGCCGATGGCCGTGGCGGTGGCGGCCGCGGCGCTCAGCGCTTCGCGCCGCTCAACAGCTGGCCGGACAACGCGAACCTGGACAAGGCGCGCCGGCTGCTCTGGCCGATCAAGCAGAAGTACGGCCGGAAGATTTCCTGGGCCGATCTGTTGGTCTACGCGGGCAACGTGGCCGTGGAAGACATGGGATTCAAGACCTTCGGCTTCGGCTTCGGCCGGCCCGACATCTGGGAACCCGAGGAGATCTTCTGGGGATCCGAGGACACCTGGCTCGGTGACGAACGGCACGCCGGCGATCCCGTTGGGGACATTCAGGGACCTTTCGGTGCCGATCACATGGGCCTGATCTATGTGAACCCAGAGGGGCCGGGCGGCAAACCGGACCCGGCCGGCGCCGCGAAAATGATCCGGCAAACCTTCGGCCGCATGGCGATGAACGACGAGGAGACGGTTGCGCTCATCGTCGGCGGACACACCTTCGGCAAGACCCATGGCGCTGCCCCTGCGCCGCAGAACGTCGGCCCGGAGCCTGAGGGTGCGGCGCTCGAGGAGCAAGGCCTCGGCTGGAAAAACAGCTACAGGAGCGGCAAGGGCGCCGATACCATCACCAGCGGGTTGGAGGGCGCATGGACCACTAACCCGGTGAAGTGGGACAACAACTACCTGGAGAATCTCTACGGCCACGAGTGGGAGCTGACCACCAGCCCCGCCGGCGCCAAGCAATGGGCGCCCAAGCCGAATGGATCAGCAGTCGCCAAGGCGCCAGATGCTCACGATCCGTCGAAGAAGCACGCGGTGATGATGCTCACGACCGACCTCGCACTGAAGACGGATCCCGCGTATGTGGCGATCACCAAGCGCTTCCTCGAAAAGCCGGGCGAGCTTGAAGACGCCTTTGCCAGGGCCTGGTACAAGCTGTTGCACCGGGACATGGGCCCCGTCTCGCGCTACCTCGGCCCGTGGATTCCGGCGCCGCAGATCTGGCAGGATCCCGTCCCGCACGTTGATCATCCACTGGTCGACGAACAGGACGTCGCCGCTCTGAAAAGCAAGATCCTTGCGTCGGGACTGTCCGTTTCACAGCTGGTTCACACCGCCTGGTCTTCGGCGGCCACCTTCCGCGGTACCGACAGGCGTGGCGGGGCCAATGGAGCGCGCATCCGTCTCGCGCCTCAGAAGAACTGGGAGGTGAACGACCCGGCTAAGCTGGCGAAGGCGCTGCAAGCACTGGAGCGGGTCCAGACGGACTTCAACCGGTCCCAGACCGGTGGCAAGAGGGTCTCTCTCGCTGACCTCATCGTCCTCGGTGGTTGCGCAGCCGTCGAGAAGGCTGGAAAGGACGCGGGGTACAACGTGCAGGTGCCCTTCAAACCGGGCCGCACCGACGCCTCCCAGGAGCAGACCGACGTCGAGTCCTTCGCCGTGCTCGAACCGACCTTCGACGGATTCCGCAACTATCTCCAGCCCGGAGAGATGTTGTCGCCGGAAACGTTGCTCGTGGAGCGGGCGTACATGCTCGATCTGACCGCTCCGGAGATGACGGTCCTGGTCGGCGGCATGCGTGCATTGAACGCGAACTCCGGAGAATCGCAACACGGCGTCTTCACCGACCGACCAGGGACGTTGACCAACGACTTCTTCGTCAACCTCCTCGACATGAGTACCGAGTGGAGGCGATCCGCTTCGGCTCAGAACACCTACGAGGCTCGAGATCGCGCCACCGGCAAGGTCAAATGGACCGGCACTCGGGTCGACCTGGTCTTCGGTTCGAACTCTCAGCTCCGCGCCCTCGCGGAAGTCTACGCGTGCGACGACGCGAAGGAGAAGTTCGTTCGTGACTTCGTGGCCGCATGGCACAAGGTCATGAATCTGGATCGATTCGACGTGGCGTGATCCAAGCGTTCACGCCGAGCGCCGGCGGGTATCGGAAGTTGAAATTCTGATGGCCGACTGGAAAGGCGAGCCCCGGTGCAATCAGCGCAAAAGCCGTCATCAGCGGTCGGCGCTTCAGCGAGAACGAAACGAAGGGCCGGCGGGTCAACCGCCGGCCCTTTTTCATGCCCGCTGGTTCGAATTGCATAAACTAACTGTCGAAGCCACCTGTGCGAAGCCAAACCTAGGTGCAGCGATGAGGTGGCTCGACCGCGGGACGGCTCAGCCTGCGACGCTCGCCACGATCGAGCACAAGGAGCACACGAACATGAAGCCAAAGAACACGATCTGCCTCTGGTTCGACAAGGACGCGCATGACGCGGCGCGCTTCTACGCCGCGACCTTTCCGGATAGTAAAGTGATCGCAGTTCACGAGGCGCCCGGCGACTATCCTGGCGGGAAGAAGGGCGACGTGCTGACGGTGGAGTTCACCGTTCTGGGCATTCCCTGTCTCGGTCTCAACGGCGGCCCGGCGTTCAGGCACAGCGAGGCCTTTTCCTTCCAGGTCGCGACGGACAATCAGGAAGAGACGGACCGCTACTGGAACGCGATCGTCGGCAATGGCGGCAAAGAGAGTGCGTGCGGTTGGTGCAAGGATCGCTGGGGCCTCTCCTGGCAGATCACCCCCCGCGCGCTCACTGAGGCGATGGCGGCTGGTGGCGGTGAGGCAAAGCGTGCCTTCGAGGCGATGATGCCGATGAAGAAGATCGACATCGCCACCATCGAGGCCGCGCGGCGGGGCTGACGTGGACACGCCGGGTTCGGCGACGGTCTCGTTACGGTGCGATCACGAATGGCGCCAGCAGATGTGAATCGAACCGTCCGCCGGCCTGGAGGTTGTGCAGCCCCTGGTTAACCGTACGACGATGCCTGAACGCGGGGTACCGCGCAGCGTCATGTCCCAGGATCTCCAAGTTGAGGGTCGAGCCTGACTCGAACAATGTGCTGGAGCTCAACACCTCGATCTCGACCGGCACAATCTGTCCGGGTGTGAGCGGTTGGCGGGCGCGGTGCGTGTGCCAAGGTCGACCAGGACGACTTCGCGTGGGGTCGAACCGATCGTACTTTGCGCAGCAGAACGAACAGATCGAGATCGTCGCCCGCTGATGTCGAGACCCAGAGCTCGAGCGACATGGCGCCGTCGAATCCTTCCAACGATCCTCTTGTGTGCAGGCCGTGGTCCGACCAGCTTGCGCACATGAGCGCAGGAACCTCGATGGCCTCCAAGTCCGGCCGCTTCAGTGCCCACCAGCCGTCATCAAGCGGACGCCTGTCTCGCTCACGCGGAAAGTCCTCGACCATCGCGAAGCGGCGGTTGCGGCCTCGGCGCATCCGGAAGCGCCACCATGTCTGCACGGAAGCTCGTTTCTAGCACGCCATCCTGATCGCCGAGCTCGCGAAGCAGGTCCGTGACGCCTTCCCAGGGGACGATGGCTTTCAACGAAGGCGGGCGGAGCGCGGCAACGAGCAGTCGAGGAAGCCGAACCGCACGCCGGCGAGGCGCATCAACGTCAGGCCGATCCGATCGGGCGTCGCATCTTTGCCGTACGGAGTCACCGACATCAAGACCGGGACCGCGCGGTCAACCGCAGGGCGAAACGTGTGCACCATCAGGTGAACGCCGTTTCTCATCGGCACGGACACGTCCTGGTCCACCCGCATGGTGTCGTCGATCAACCGCATGCAGACAGCGTCGCACATCGGCCGGCCGCTCTGCAGAATCCGTCAGAGTCTGAGCGGACGAGGTGACTGGCCGCTCGAAACGATTTCCGCCATTCCATGCGCAGCTGGAGACGGGCACACGTTTGGCAAGCTATTTCCAAAGAGCCATGCCGGCTCGAGCCCGCGAAACAACAATGAGCAACGGTTCAGTTCCTCGTCAACGTGCCTCAGCGTACGCTGGACGATCTCCAAGAGCGGCTGAGCGCGCCGCGGGCATCGCTTTACGGGAGCTGCTCGATGACGCTTGAGTTCGCCGGCGACGTGTTGTGTTCGGCCGGTGTGAGTTACTTCCACGTTTATCCCAACGGCGACGTCTACCGCTGTCTCGCAGATTACAACGCCCGTCGGCCGCCGATGTTCAACCTGAAGCGCGACGGCTGGAACGGTGCCGTCGAGCCCACGGTGTGCGACCACGAGCGCTGCTACAACGCCTGCGACCTCGACTGGACGACCAAGTGGCAGGTCGATGATCGGGGCCGGCTGGAGAAGACCTTCGAAGGCCAGCGCAACAACATCGAGAAAGAGGTGTCGCGCTTCCTGTGCTCGCAGAGCCTCGAGGCGCCTGAGCGCCGCATGGCCTACTTCATCTGGTCGCCGACGCTGGCGTGCAATTACACCTGCGCCTACTGCGGCTGCGCGGCTGGCGAGAAGCCGATCAGGAACGACTTTCCGTCCTCGTACCCCGAGCTGACCGTCGACGAGTGGATCGACATCTGGAGCGATATCCTCGAGCGCTTCGAGTACGGCATCCTCAGCATCACCGGCGGCGAGCCTCTGCTCAGTGAAGCGACGATCCCCGTGCTCGGCATGATGACGCAGAAGTTCGCCTGCTACATCACCTCCAACATCAGCCGCAACATCATGGCGTTCACCCACGACCGCATCCGCCCGGGCCGCGGGACGAGTGTGGTGGAAGGCTTCGGCGAGGTGCCCATCGGCCTGTCCGGGATTAACTGCAGCCTGCACCCCACCTCGAAGGGCTTCAACTGGGAGCTTTTCAAGGGCTCGATCCTCCTGCTGAAGAGTGCGGGCTTCCATGTCTCGGTCAACTACGTGGGCTATCCGCTCCAGCTGTATCTGGCGCCCCAGTACAAGGCGTGGTGCGAAGAGAACAACATCGAGTTCACGCTGTCGTCGTGGCAAGGCGTGGACAACGACGGCCGCATCTCGAGCTACTCCGTTCCCGAGCGCGCGTTCTTCGAGCAGATCGCGCCGCAGCACCGCCAGCAGACGAACGAGCTGGTGTTCATGGACTGCAGCTACGACGTGACGCTCGACAACCCGGCCACGCGCGTGCAGGCGAGCGATGTCGTGACGCTGACCGGCCGCGTCCGCAACCTGTCCCACACCGCGTGGCAGGTCGGCAGCGGGCCCGGCCGGTGGAGCGTCGCCGGCTACATCACCCGCATCGGGCGGCGCAAGGTGTGGCTGCGCCAGTTCCGCACCAGCCCGCCGGATTGTCGCGCGGCGCACAACGACGAACTGGAGTTCGCCGTGCCCATCGACACTCGCGGACTGCCGGCTGGAGTCTATGAGGTGTGGTTCGACATGCTGATGGACGAGGGCAACTGGATGGCGCTGCACGGGGCGGTTCCGGTCGCCGCCACCCTGCGGGTCGAGACTTTCAGCCATGAGATCGCGGTGGATGCCGACGCCGTGACCTTGTCTCCCGGCGGCACGGCCGTGCTGAGCGGAACCTTGCGCAACACCTGCGGCAAGCCGTGGCCCGAGGGCGCGGGCGGCGAGCCGCTGAAACTCGGCGCCCGCCTGTTCCGGCGGTCCGTCAAGGGCGAGGCGGTGCGCGAATTCCGTGCTCTCTTGGAGGGGCTGCCGGAAACCGCGGAGGACGCGGTCGCCTTCCGCCTGGTGCTCGATCCGGGAGAGCTGACGCGCGGCGACTACGAACTGAGCATCGATGTCGTGAAAGAGGACCAGTTCTGGCTGGCCGAGAAGGGGGCGACTCCCAGGGTCATTCCGGTGGTGATCGCGTGACGGACCGGGCATCCAGGGCGTCCAAGGAGGAGCATCCGCCGCTTCTGAATTCAATTCGATGAAGGCTCGCTAGGAGTGGTTGGACCGACCGGGGTTGCATTCGTCGAAGTAGGTAGTCGCAGACTACGCGCCTTTCCCGTCGCGCGAAGCAGGCACATTCAATCGCCCCGAGCTCGCATGTGCTGGACGAGGTTGTGGGTCACACCGCCACAGATCCATTTACGCAAAAACATGTTGTCCTCCAGGCTTCATCCAACGCTGGGCGATCGAGCAGCAATACCAAGGGCTCAAAACCGAACTCGGGTTCGACCACTTCGAAGGCCGCTCGTACCCGGGCTGACACCATCATGTCGTCCTGACCGTGGGCTCAGCGACGTCCCGAATCTGCAGAACCTCGGGAGGTCCACAGCGCGTGCAGATGGCCGCCCTCATGGGCATATGCTACGCCGACTGCGGCACGGGGAAGACCCTCCGCCGAGCCGGCCGACGCCTGAATGAGGTGTCGAATTCGCGGACGCGACCCCGATAGTCGCGGCGCGACGAATCACAGAATCGTGACCCTTTCGACAGAATCGCACGCGATACGACCACAACTTCGATCGCGGCCGCGGAATGCCACGGGATTTCCCACCGCACCGCCCGGGACGGTTCTTGCTGCCGACGACCGCTGTTATGCCACGAAGACTTCTCGTCGTGTGCGTGTGCGTCGTGTGCCTGCTCGGAGGCATGGTTTCAGCGCAAAGCGGCGATCGGACGCAGGGTTCACCGGGGAGTCCGCGTCTTCCGGAAGTCAGGTATCCATTACAGTTCGCGGTGTCTCCACCGGTTCGCGAAATGCCGCCGCAGGCGGCGACGCCCGGGCCTCCGAAGGAGATTCCACTGCGGCGGCCCTACGGCCGCGCGAGCTCCGGCAACGTCGCCGATCCGATCGCGCAGACGACGATGCCGACGCTCGCGACCGCGCAAAGTGTTGGGCAATGGGAAGGATTGGGGGCAGGGTATCCCGGGTTCGTCGTCACTGCCGTTCCGCCTGATCCGAACATCGCCGTCGGTCCGAATCACATCGTTCAGTGGGTCAACAACGCATTCGTCGTCTTCGACAAACAGGGTAACCAGGTTCAGGCGCCGATCGACGACGGGACATTCTGGGGTTCGTTCTCGACATGCAATCAGCTGGGCGGCTTCAGCGATCCCATCGTGCAGTACGATCGGATCGCGGATCGCTGGTTGATTGGTGAGGTGGCGATCCCGGCGTTTCCGGGACTCTTCGGGCAGTTCGCGCAGTGCTTCGCGGTGTCGACGACTTCGGATCCGACCGGCTCGTACAATCTGTGGGCGTACGGCTTTGGCACGACCATCAACGACTACCCGAAGATCAGCGTGTGGCCGGACGGCTATTACGTCACCTGGAACATCTTTCAGAGTTCGGGCAGCTTCCTCGGGCCCGAAGCATGCGCGTTCGATAGGAACGCGATGCTGGCCGGCGCGGCGGCGCCGGCGCTCGTCTGCTTCAAACTGAACGGCGCCTTCGCGAGTCTCCTGCCATCCGATCTGGATGGAGCCGTGCCGCCACCGACCGGATCTCCGAACTTCTTCATGAATATCGATCCGGTCTTAGGCGCGCTGAACGAATGGAAGTTTCACGTCGACTTCACGAACACCAGGAACTCGACGTTCACCGGGCCGGTCGCGCTCGCTCCAGCGCCGTTTACCGCGCCATGCCTCGACACGCAGGACTGTATCCCGCAGCCGGGTACGACGACGAAGCTCGATGCGCTTGGAGACCGGCTGATGTATCGACTCGCGTACCGCAATTTCGGAGACCACGCATCGCTCGTGGCGAATCACACGGTGCTCGAAGCCGGCGGCAACACCGCGGTCCGCTGGTACGAGGTGCAGGATCCGAACGGCACGCCGACGATCTTTCAGCAGGGAACGTTTGCGCCCGACACGGACAGCCGGTGGATGGCGAGCATCGCGATGGACCAGACGGGCAACATCGCCGTCGGCTACAGCGTCGGAAGCGGCGTCACATATCCGTCGATTCGGTTCACCGGTCGGGAAGGGGGCGATCCGCTCGGAACGCTCCAGGCGGAAACGTTCGCCGTCGTGGGCGGCGGATCTCAGACCGGCTACGATCGCTGGGGTGATTACTCGGCGATGCGAATCGATCCGAGCGACGACTGCACGTTCTGGTACACCCAGGAGTACCAGGCGACGACGCAGTCGGCCGACTGGAATACACGCGTCGTGTCGTTCCGGTTCCCGTCGTGCGGGCACGCGCTGACGCCGACCACCACGACGGTCGTCGCCACGCCGAATCCCTCGAACGCGGGTCAGACTGTCGTGTTTACCGCGACCGTGGCGCCGGCCGGCGCCGGCGGTACAGTGCAGTTCCTTGACGGCGCGACAGCACTTGGAACCGTCAGTTTGAGCGGTGGCACTGCCTCGCTGGCTGTGTCGACGCTCGCCACAGGCACCCATTCTGTGACCGCGACCTATAGCGGCGACAGTAATTACGCCACGAGCACCTCGCCCGTTGTGACGCAGATCGTGAACGCGAGCTCGATCGGCACAACGACATCTTTGGCTTCGTTGCCAAATCCGGCGACGTTCGGCCAGCAGGTCGCCTTCACCGCTGCCGTGATCGCGTCGTCCGGAACGAGTACGCCTACGGGCGGCGTCGTGTTCTTGGACGGGACAACGCCCCTGGGTTCGGCTGCGGTCGGCGGGGACGGCACGGCAACGTTCACGACATCAGGTCTCGCGACCGGCACACACCTGGTCACCGCGCAGTACAGCGGCGACGGGACTTTTGCGGCGAGCGCGTCGGCGGCGCTGTCGCAAACGATCACGAAGGCGTCGACGACGACGGCGCTGACGTCGACCCCCAACCCGTCGAACAGCGGGCAACCGGTGACGCTCACGGCCACGATATCGCCCGCGACAGCGACAGGCACCGTTCAGTTCTTCGACGGTGCGACGTTCGCCGGAACTGCGGCGGTCACTACAGGCACGGCGTCGCTGTCTCTCTCAGCGCTTGCGGTGGGAAGCCACGCGATGACTGCGGTCTACAGCGGCGACGGCAATTACCTCACCAGCACGTCGTTCGCCCTCCTGCAAACCGTGAACGCCACCCCAATCGGCACGACCACGTCGTTCGCGTCCTCGCCGAACCCATCTATGTTCGGTCAGTTGGTAGTGTTCACTGCCTCCGTTGTGCCCTCATCTGGAACGAGCGTGCCAACGGGCACCGTCAGCTTCATGGACGGATCGACCGTGCTTGGCTCGACGCCCGTCAATGGGAGCGGCGTCGCCACCCTCGCCACGGCGAGCCTCGCTGTCGGCCCACACGTGATCAACGCGCTGTACAGCGGCGATGCGACCTACAACGCCAGCTCATCGACGTTGACTCAGACGGTCAACAGAGCGAACACGGCAACGACGCTGACGTCGAATCGCAACCCGTCGAACAGCGGGCAACCGGTGACCTTCACCGCCACAGTTTCGCCGGCGATGGCAACCGGCGTGGTGCGGTTCTTGGACGGCGCCGTGCTCCTCGGAAGTGCGCCGTTGAACGGCGGCGCTGCGACGCTGACCACGTCGAATCTGTCCACGGGCGTGCATTCCATCACCGCCCAGTACGTCGGAGACGCGACCTACAGCGTCAGTACGTCGGCGGTTTTGATCCAAACGGTTGGCCACAAGAAGTAAGCCCCGATCCAACGTCGGCTAGACCCTGCCGGAGCTGACGTCATCTCTGACTCACGCGGGCAACGGCGCAACATCGAACACTTTACGGCCGCCAAGCCGCTCGAACGCCGCCAGAGCCTCCTGATGCAGAGCCTCTGCCCGCCGCAGCAGTTTCGTGAAGGCTGGTTTCTTGCGCAGCGAGTCGAGCCACGGATCGCGGGCCATGGCGGGAAAACAGAAATAGCCGCTCGCGACCACGCGTTCCAGAAGGTCGAGCGCCGGACTGACCTCGTTCAAACGCGCAAGGTGGCGGGATAAGTAGAACAGCCCCTCGGGATCCCTGAAGTCCGAGCCGACAATCCCCCCGACCGCGGCGATGCTCTCCGCCGCATGGCCCTCGAGCAGTGTGCGGGCGACGACGGCGAAATCTCGGAGCCGGCCGGGAAGCTTGTGTTCGATCTCGAGCAGGACAGGCAGCACCTCTTTGCTGCGTCCCAACTCCGCCAGCGAGATCGCAACGATATACGGGTAGTCCGTGATCTTGACGGTTGCCACGCGCGCGTAATCCGCTTGTAGGAACCACGTGTGCCCCACACTCGTGCGAATCTTCGGCTCGAGGTCGAGCGCACGCGTGTGCGCGGCAGCCGATGCGTCGAGCAGGCCGCAATACCGGCATGCGCTCACCAGGCCGGCCAGCAGCTCCGGGTCGGCGGTGTGTGCGCGCTCGATGAGACGGACCATCGCGTCATGGGCGCGACCGAGATCCACTTCGAGCTGCGCGAGAAGCTTGTGGGCGATCGACAGGTCGGGATTGAGATCCAGCGCCCGCCGAAGCGCCGCCGCCGCGCGATCGAGACCCTCCTGCGTTCCCCCCGGCCGGTACTTGGCCATCACGTGATGGATCCGGCCGAGGCGCGCCCACGCGGGCGCGTAGTCAGGATCTTCTTCGACGCTTTGCAAGTACAGGTCGCGCGCCACACTCCACTGGTTCGCGTCGTGACTGAGCTGATTGCCGCGGAGAAAGTACTCATAGGCCGTCGGGTTCGAGGGCACATCGCGCCGCAGCATCTGTTGCTCACGGTTGGTCAGCGGCAACGAGAGCGAGGCGACGATCCGCCGCGTCAGCTCGTCCTGGACGCGGAAGAGGTCTCCGACCGACGTCTGCGCCGCCTGCGACCACAACAAGGCGCCGGTGCTGACCGCGGTGAGCTGTGTGGCGACGCGAATCTCAGGCCCCGATCGCAGCAGCGTGCCGGTCACGATCGCGTCCACGTCGGCTTCGACCCCAATCTGGCTCGGGGCGACTGAATCGCCCGCGAACCGGGCCGCCGTCATACTCGATCTGACGACCAGCGACTGAAGCCCGCCGAGTGTGCTGGTGAGCGCATCGGGCAGGCTGAAGGCGAGAAACTCGGTCTCGGGGTCTGGTCGCAGCATGCGGAACGGCAGCACGATGAGTCGCGTCACGCGGACCGGTGCGGCAGGCGTCGAGTCGATGACGGGCATCAGGAACCGGTAGCCGCGCCGGGGGAGCGTTTCGATGAATTGCGGAGCATCCGCGCTGTCGCCAAGCACCTCGCGAATCTGCCGGATGCAGAAATTCAACCCCTGATCGAAGTCCACGAACGTGTCGCCGCTCCACACGTGATCGCGGATCTCGACGCGCGTCACGACTTCGCCGCCGCGGCGGGCGAGAAGCTCGAGGACCTTGAACGGTTGCGGCGCCAGTTTGAGGACGTCGCTGCCCTGCCGCAGTTCGCCGGTTGCCGGGTGCAGCTCGAACGCGGCAAACCGCAGCACCGATTGGCTACTCATCGAAAACTCATCGAGAACTCATCCCGCGTCAATGGAAAGGCTGCTCGAAGGGTAGCACTATAGCAACGGTTCGACGCCCGGCACGATGCCGACGCGCTCAGAGCCGACAGACCTGGAGGTCACTCATGGCATTGCAGCTTGGCGACATGGTTCCCGACTTCACGGCGGACACGACAGAGGGCCGGATCAGCCTTCACCAGTGGCTTGGCGACTCGTGGGGCGTGCTGTTCTCGCACCCGAAAGACTTCACGCCGGTCTGCACCACCGAGCTGGGCTCGATGGCGCGGCTGAAGCCCGAATTCGACAAGCGCAACACGAAGATCATCAGCCTGAGCGTCGATCCGGTCGAGAACCACACCCGGTGGGCACAGGACATCCTGGAATCGCAGGGGCACGCCCCGAACTTTCCGATGATTGGCGACACGACCCTGGAGATCTCCAAGCTGTACGGCATGCTGCCGGCATCGACGGAAGGCACGTCCGAAGGCCGGACCGCGATGACCAACCAGACCGTCCGGACGGTCTTCGTCATCGGCCCCGACAAGAAGCTGAAGCTGATGATCGCCTATCCGATGACGACGGGCCGGAACTTCCACGAGGTCCTGCGGGTCATCGATTCCTTGCAGCTCACCGCCAACCACAAGGTGGCGACGCCGGCCAACTGGGAGTCGGGCGAGGACGTCATCATCTCCGGCTCGGTCTCGGACGAGGACGCAAAGAAGGCCTATCCACAGGGATGGCGCGCGCCGCGGCCGTACTTGCGTTTCGTCCCTCAGCCCTGCATCTGAAGAGCGGCACACGCGTGCGCGAAGCACGTCTTGGAGGATAGAACGATGATTCTCAAGCAGTTTTATCTGAATTGCCTCGCGCACGCCTCGTATCTGATCGGCGACGAGCAGACGCGCACGGCCGCTGTCGTCGACCCGCAGCGCGACGTGGATCAGTACCTCGCGTTCGCCGCCGAGCAGGGTCTGCGAATCGAGCATGTCTTCCTCACGCACTTCCACGCCGACTTCGTTGCCGGCCACCTCGAACTGCGCGATCGCGCCGGTGCGAGGATCTATCTGGGTGCGGCCGCGCGAGCGGAGTATCCATTCATCCCACTCCACGACCAGGACGTCGTCGATCTTGGTCGAGTGCGATTGCAGGTGCTCGAGACACCTGGACACACGGCCGAGTCGATTTCCTTGGTCGTCTACGATGTCGATCGCGGCGCCACCGAGCCGCAGGCCGTCCTGACCGGCGACACGTTGTTCGTCGGCGATGTCGGCCGTCCCGATCTGCGCGCGGCGCTCGGATGGTCGGCAAACGACCTCGGCGGCTTGTTGTACGACTCGCTCCGCAACAAGCTGTTGACGCTTCCCGATGCTGCCGCCGTGTACCCCGCTCACGGCGCCGGGTCGCTGTGCGGCAAGGCCTTGAGCAAGGAAACGGTGTCGACCATCGGCGAACAGCGGCGCTCCAACTATGCGCTGCAGCCCATGAGCAAGGCCACGTTCGTCGAACTGGTCACTACTGATCAGCCCGACGCTCCGTCGTACTTCACCTACGACGCTGTCCTGAACAGTCAGGAGCGGCCGACGCTGGACGAGACGCTGGAGCGAATCAGCGCCTTGACCCTCGATCAGGTGCTGTCGCTGCGGGAGGTGGGGGCGCAGCTGTTGGATACGCGCGACCCCGGCGAGTTCGCGGCCGCCCACCTGGCCGGCAGCATCAACGTCGGCCTCGGCGGGCAATACGCCACCTGGGCAGGCATCGTGTTGACGCGCGAGCAACCGATCGTCATCATCGCCGACCCTGGACGTGAACACGAAGCGGCCATGCGACTGGGCCGCATCGGCTTCGATCACGTGGTCGGCTATCTCGATGGCGGGCTTCACAGCGTTCGGTTGCGACCCGAGCTGTCGATGTCCACGGAGCGTCTCAGCGCGCAGGTAGCCGCCGAGCGTGTCGCGGCGGCACATGAGAGGGCGCCGGTGATGGTCGACGTGCGGGCACCGGGTGAACGCCAGCAGAAACGTATCGCCGGGAGCGTGGGCATTCCGCTCAACCATCTCGGCGAACGGTTGTCGGAGCTGCCAACCGATCGCCTGGTCCTCGTCTACTGTGCGGGCGGCTATCGCTCGTCAATTGCCGCAAGCCTGCTGCAGCGTCACGGATTCACGCAGGTCAGCGAAATCGCCGGTGGCATTGCTGCCTGGGACGCAGGCAAGCTGCCTCTGGAAACCTAGATCAGAACGAGCCTCGAGGAGGCCACCATGTCTCTGTTCATCGTCCGGCATCAGCATCCGGCCGACGGCTGTCCGGCTCAGGACCCGTTCCTGGGCGCCAGCCTTCTCAACCACATGAGCCGCCCAAACGTCAGGAAGTTTGGACTGCAGATCCAGGGCGAAGCCGTCGTGCAGGGCGAGCACACGATGTACTTGATCGTGGAAGCCGTTGACGAGCGCCGTCTACGCGAGTTCATGCACCCGTTCCAGATGGCAGGCACTCTCGACATCTACCCGGCCTCGACGTGCGTGCGGACGGTCGCGAGCGGCGGCTGCGGTATGCCTCTGCCGGCGAGCACGGGCGTGCCCACACTGGATCCCGAGGAGGTCTGCCAGCACGCCATCGACGCGGGCATGGTGATGCACCGCGCGCATCCCCTGAACTGCGAGACGTCCATTCAGGCGCTCGTGGGCGGTGTCGTCATGCCGAATGCGCGCTTCTACATGCGCAACAACTTCGGTATGCCCAATCTTCACGCCGCGACGTTTCGGCTCGCGATCGGCGGACTCGTCGAGCGGTCGCAGAGCTTCACGATCCGCGATCTGCAGAACATGCGATCGAAAACGCAGGTCGTGACCTTGGAGTGTGCCGGCAACGGACGGGCGCTTTTCGAGCGTCCCACCGAAGGGGAGCAATGGGGGGTGGGTGCCGTCAGCACGGCGGAATGGACCGGGGTGCCGCTCGTCGAGATCCTGGACCGCGCCGGCGTGCGGCAGGACGTGAAGGACGTGCTGTTTCGCGGCGCTGATGGCGGGGCCGTGGAGGGCCGTTCGGAATCAATGCGCTTCGAGCGGAGTCTTCGGATCGACGACGCGCGCGACAGCGATGTACTCCTGGCCTACGCCATGAACGGAGAGCCATTGCCCGTCGAACACGGATATCCGTTGCGTCTGATTGTTCCACGCTGGTACGCGGTCGCGTCGGTCAAGTGGTTGACCGAGATCGAACTCATCGACCGAATGTTCACCGGACATTACCAGGGCAGTAAGTACCGGTATGAATGGGAACGCGAAGGTCGAATCGTCAGCGAGCCGGTGACGGTGCAACGGGTGCGCGCCTTGATCACCGAGCCATCGCCACACACCGAGGTGCGCGCGGGTGAATTGGCCATCCGCGGCGTCGCATGGTCGGGCGCGGCGCCGATCGCGCGGGTCGAGGTCAGCGTGAACGGCGGCGACTGGCAGGAAGCGCGGCTCGTGAGCGAACGCCATCGCTACAGCTGGCAGTGGTGGGAGTTGATTGCGCGCGTGGAGCAATCAGGTGATCTCATCATCCGGGCGCGTGCGACCGATCTGGCCGGTCGCACTCAGCCCGAGCGTGCCGAGTGGAACCGACTGGGGTACGGCAATAACGCGATCCTGGCGGTTCCCATTCGCGTGTGCTGATCGATTCTCCTCCTCAGCGCCGAGTACACGCGAAAGGCGGGCCGCGATATTTCGCTCAAATAGAACGGGCCCTGGTCCAACGGCCCCTTTCTGGCAGCCCATGTTCGACAAGACTCGTATTCGCGAAACGCTTCTGGCGATGGAACGGGCAGATATCGCTGCCGCCCGCCTGAAGCCGAACGCTGCCGCGCAGCCCGAAGTCCTTATCGCGTCATCCGAAAAACTAATTTGACCTTCCCTGATGAGTACGGCCCAATTGGCCACCATTCACCCGCTGGGAGGGCTCCATGATCGTGCGACTGGTGTGCGGCCTCGTCCTCGCTCTCGTCTCGTCGTTCGCGACCACCACATCCGCACAGCTCGCTCAGGGCGAACTGCGCGGCATTGTCACCGATGAAAGTGGCGCCGTGCTGCCGGGTCTCACCATCACGGCCGTCCACGTCGAAACTGGCGTGACGCGCACCGCCGTCACCGGCGAAAACGGCTCGTACCTGATGCCGTCGATGCCACTCGGCACCTACAAGATGACCGCTGAACTCCAGGGCTTCGCGACGGTCGTGCGTGAAGGATTCCGGCTCGGCGTCGGCGAGGCGGTCACGATCAACTTCACGATGAAGGTCGCGCAGCTGCAGGAGTCGGTCACGGTCAGCGGCGCCGCCCCGCTCGTCGACACGAAGAAGTCGGAGCTCACCGGGCACGTCGACCCCGAGCAGGTGCAGCAGCTTCCGCTCAACGGACGCAACTGGCTCGACCTGGTCTCGATGGTGCCGGGCGCGCGCGGCAACCTCGGCGACATTCGCGCGGGCTCGTCCGGCAGCGACGCCGCGCGGTATCAGATGGACGGCCTCAGCGTCACCGGGCAGGGCACCGGCGGCGAAACGCAGAGCTACAGCCAGGAGGTCGTCGGCGAAGTCCAGGTGCTGACCAACCGTTACGACGCGGAGTACGGTCGCGTGACCGGCGCCGTCGTCAACGCCGTGACCAAAGCGGGCTCGAATGTGTTCCACGGCTCTGACTACTACTACCTACGCGATGCCAAGATGAACGCGGCCAACTGGCTCACCGGCACTGTCACGCCACTCCACCAGGCGCAGCCGGGCATGACAGCGGGCGGCCCGATCGTGAAGGACAAGGCGTTCTTCTTCGGCGGCTACGAGTACCAGAGCGCGGACATCTCGAATCGGCCGACGACCGGCAACCCGACCTTCGATGTGAACGTGGACGCACCGCAGACGCGGCATCTGGTCAACGTGCGGATCGACGATCAGCTGAACAACCGCCATCGCCTTTTCTTCCGGACGGACCCGTTCATCGAGAACCGCACCGAAGAAGGCGTCGGCGGCCGCAACACGGCGAGCGCCGGCGACAACTACCACGCGTTCAACGAGGACGGCCTGGTCGGCGAGACGTGGGTGGTCAACGATCGGCTGGTCAACGAAGTCCGTGCCGGCGTCTTCTACTTTTACAAACAGCTCCAGGCGATCTCGACGATCCCCCGCCTGACGTTCCCGTCGGCCATCATCGGACCGGCGAGCAACAACCCACAATGGTGGCGGGAGCAGATCTACCAGATCAACGAGTCGATGACATATTTCCTGCCTTCGAAGCACGGTGACCACCGGATGAAGGGCGGCTTCCAGTACCAGCGCTCGTACTATCAGGGCCAGCTGCCGGCCGCGTCATACGGCCAGTACCTCTTTCGCGAAGGACCCGACGAACTTCTTCGATCCGAGCACGTACTCCGCGCCGACCTCGTTCAGCCAGTCGTTCGGCGACTTCCACTACAACTATCTGGACCCCGCCTACGGGATGTACTTCCAGGACGACTGGAGCGCGACGTCGCGCTTCACGCTCAACCTCGGCATCCGGTACGACCTCGAGCCGAGCGTGACCAATCCCGGCTACGAAGTGCCGGCCGTGCAATCAGGCACGCGCTCGGTGCCGAAGACCAACATCGCGCCGCGCCTCGGCTTCGCGTACGACCTGCGCGGCGACGGCCGCACGGTCGTCCGCGGCGGCATCGGACGCTACTACGGCAACATCCTGCTCAACATTCCGATGAACGAGGTGCGGAACCGGAACAACCAGATCACGCTCACGGTGTTGAATCCGGTCTACGGCAATCCGCTGCAGGGGGCAACCCCTCAGAAGTCGGCCCCCAATCTCGTGATCATGTCCAACGACTACAATGCGCCGCGGCAGGATCAGGTCTCGTTCGGCCTGGCGCAACAGCTCAACCCGCGGTTCGCCGTGCAGGCCGACTACGTGCACCTGAATGGCGCATTCCTGCCGATGTCGACCAACATCAACTTCTTCGAGAACACGGCGCTCGGCGTGCCGCTCAACCCGACGGTCGCCGGGCGGCCGTACCCGCAGTACCGGGAACATCACGGAGTACCTGTCGAACGGCTCCGCTCGGTACGACGCGCTGCAGATCGGCGCGACTGAACGGCGATCGGCAAACGGCCGCTTCGAGTTCCAGGGCTCCTACACGCTCTCGTGGACCAAGGACAGCACCGATGCGAACCGCTTCGGCACTGTGAACAACCCGTTCAACATCGCGGACGAGTACACCTGGGCGGCGAACGATCAGCGCCACCGGCTCGTTGGCACGGCCACCGCCTTCCTGCCCTGGGACGTCAACTTCTCGGCGATCCTCTTCGTCGGATCGCCGAAGCCGATCGCGATCGCGACGAGCCTCGACCCGTTCGGCCTCGGCACGACCGGCCGCTGGCTCGACGCGCAGGGTGACGTCCTGCCGAAAAACGGCGCGCGCTCGCTGTACTGGGACAAGAAGGTCGACCTTCGGCTGGTGAAAAACGTGAAGGCGTTCAAGCGTGCCAACCTCCAGGGCATGCTCGACGTCTTCAACGTTTTCAACACGGCGAACTACGATCCGACAACGTACGGCACGCAATTCGGCACGAAGACGTATCTCCTGCCGGCGTTCTCGAGCAACCTGTTCTACCAGCCGCGGATGCTGCAGATCGGCGCCCGCGTCACGTACTAGTCGCAACCCTCGACGCGGAGCCGGCGCCGCCGGCTCCGCGCCCGACCAGGAGGTCCCTCATGACCCGAATCCGCTGTAATCAGCTTGCGATCACCGCGGGCGTGCTGGGCGTGCTGGGCGTCCTAGCCGGGGCACCGTCCGCCTTGGCCCAGGGCACCCGCGAAGACTACGCCCGGGGCGAACGCTTCCTCAACGACGACATCAAGAAAATCGCATTCGACGGGCAGGTCGATCCGCACTGGATCAACCACTCCGACCGCTTCTGGTACCTGAACGACGGACCGGACGGGAAAGTCTTCATGATCGCGGACGCTGCGCAGGGCACGCGCGCGCCGGCCTTCGACCATCAGCGGCTCGCCCAGGGGCTGTCGAGCGCGAGCGGCACAAACTACGCGGCCCGCGAACTTCCGTTTTCGGCCATCAAGCTCTCGTCCGGCGCCGTCGCCTTCAGCGTCGCGCACACGTGGTACACATGCGACCTGTCCTCGTACGACTGCTCGAAGACGCAGGCACCGCTGGACGATGACGACGAAGAGACGCGAATCGGTCCGCCGCGCCAACCCGATCCGACCGAGCTGCCCGCGACCGAGCGGCCGTCGCCCGATCACAAGCTCCTCGCGTTCGTGCGCAACCACAACATGTGGGTCCGCGTCGTCGCGACCGGCGAGGAGATTCAGCTGAGCCACGACGGCGAGCATTTCTTCGACTACGCGACGCCGCTGCCGTCGCCGACGATCATGGTCGCCCAGGGCACGGAGGACGTCGTGCAGGCGCCCGCGGTGTTCTGGTCGCCGGACTCGCGGCGGCTCGCGACCTACGTCATGGACCAGCGGAACTTCCCGCGGCTCACGATCACGCAGTCCGCGCCCCCCGATCAGTTCAGGCCGAAGTACTTCAGCTACGCTTATCCCCTGCCGGTCGACTGGGTGCTCCCGACGGCGAAGCTCGTCGTCTTCGACATCCCCCAGCGCAAGGAGGTGGTCGTCGCCGCCAAGCCGCTCGTCCAGCTGTATTACGGCGGTCCGACCGTCGAGTGGTTCAGCGACAGCCAGCGCTTCCAGTACCGCGAGATCGATCGCGGCTATGAAGGTGTGCGCATCAACGAGGTCGACGCCAGGACCGGCGTCACCCGAGCGGCGGTCGACGAGAAAGGCGGCCCCGATTTCCTGGTCGACACGTCGATCCTGGTCACCCAAGCAATCAACAACGGCCGCGAGCGCATCTGGTCGTCGGAGCGCGACGGCTGGAATCACTTCTACCTGTACGACACGCAGACCGGCGCGGTGAAGAACCAGATCACGAAGGGCGATTGGGTGGTCCGCGCCATCGACCACGTCGACGAGAAGGCCCGCGTACTGTACTTCAGCGCGGGCGGCCGCGAGCCCGGGCGCGATCCGTACCTGCGGCACGTCTATCGCATCAACCTCGACGGCACGGGCCTCACGCTGCTCACGTCCGAGAACGCCGACCACGCCGCGTCGTTCTCACCAGACGGCAAATACTTCGTCGACGTGTTCTCGCGCGTAGACCTGCCGACGGTGTCGGTGATTCGCAGCGCCGAAGACGGACACATCCTCAAGGAGCTGGAGAAGGCCGACGTCTCCAAGCTGACGGCGATGGGGTGGAAGCCGCCGGAACCGTTCAAAGCAAAGGCGGCGGACGGCAAGACCGACCTGTACGGCGTCATCTGGCGGCCGACGAACTTCAGCCCGTCCAAAAAGTACCCGATCGTGGAGAACATCTACACGGGTCCGCAGGGCGCGTTCGTACCCAAGACGTTCGCCGCCTATCACAACCAGCAGCAGGCGATCGCCGAGCTCGGGTTCATCACGGTGTTCGTCGACGGCCGCGGCACGGCGCTGCGCTCGCGCGCCTTCCGCGCATTCGCGTATCACAACCTCGGCTTCGGCGCGGGCGGCGACGATCACATCACGGTGTTCAAGCAGATGGCCGCCAAGTATCCCTACATGGATCTGACGCGCGTCGGCGTGTGGGGCCACTCGGCGGGCGGCTACGACTCGACGCACGCGATCCTCACCCACCCAGAGTTCTACAAGGTGGCCGTCTCCTCCGCCGGCTGCCACGACAACCGCATGGACAAGGCGACGTGGAACGAGCAGTGGATGGGATGGCCGGTGGACAAGAACTACGAGGAGGTGTCGAACTATACGCTCGCGCCGCGCCTGGAGGGCAAGCTGTTCCTCGCCCACGGGGACGTCGACGAGAACGTGCCGATGCCGGCGACCATCAAGCTGGTCGACGCGCTCGTGAAGGCGAACAAGGACTTCGAATTCCTGATCATGCCCAACCGCCCGCACGGCTTCGGCAACGATCCGTACTTCGTCCGGCGGCGCTGGGACTACTTCGTCAAGAACCTGCTCGGCGTGGACCCGCCGTCCGGCTTCCAGATCGGGAAGCCGCGCGTCACCACGACGAGCCAGGCCGGATCGAAGTAGCTAACGTGACGAGATCGGCTTGATCGGCGCGAGCGGCAACAGATAGCTGTTCGCGCCGAGCGTCTTCACGAGCGCCGGTACGTCGGTGACGATGACGGTATTGAGATCGGCGACGGCCTTGGCGAGGTCGTCGCCAACGGCGCGGGCTTCCTCGGTCTGATACGCCGTCGGCGCTGACGTCGACGCCATCACCTGCGTCTTCATCGACGTGATGCGCGCGCGCACATCGCGGTTCGCGTTCCCACGTCCGCCGCCGCGGCCGCCGCCTGGCGTCGGCACGCCGAACCGGATGCGCAGGTCGGCGAGCTTCTTCGCGACGACGTCGAACGCGCTGCGGACGGCGTCGGGCGTCGACGATCCGCGTCCGGCGAGCCGCTGCAGCACGCCGATTTCGTCGCCGAGCGCCGCCACGGCATCGCCCGCCTCGTCCGCAGTCCTCTCGAGGTCGTGCAGCTTCAGCGCCGTATCGTGCCATGCGCGGCGATCGGCCTCGGAGATCTCGACCAGCCGATCGTTGTCCACCCGAACTGTGGTCGTGCCGGCCTCGCGCCCGTCAACGGTCAGCGAGAGGCGATACTCCCCCGGCAGGACGAACGGTCCTTGCAGCGGATCGGCGAAGTAGGTCGTCGGGCCGCGGACGAACGGACCGGGAAAGTGCGGCAGGGGCAGGACCTGATGCCGCAGGTCCCACACCACCCGGTTGGTACCGGCGGCCCGTCCCCCGACCGTCGCGTCGCCCGCCATGTCGGCGACGGTGGCACTTGCGGCGTCGCGTACGGTGATGCGAACGGCTGTCGCCGGCTCCTTCAAGAAGTACGAAATGATCGCGCCGCGTGGCGGATTGTGGCCCCAGAACGGCCGGTCGCCCATCCACCGCGATCGATCCTCGGGCTCGTCGAACACCGACATCGCCGGACGGACCGGAAACAGCCACGCGTCGTGCGCGAGCGCCTCGGCTGCGTGCTGAATCGGCGCGAGGTCGTCGAGAATCCAGATGCTGCGGCCGTGCGTCGCCACGAGCATGTCGTTGTCCCGCGGGTGAATGGTGATCTCGGCAACGGGCACGGTCGGCAGACCGCTGCGCATCCGGATCCAGTGCGCTCCTTTGTCGAGCGTGACGAACAGGCCGAATTCCGTGCCCAGATAGAGGACGTTCGCGTTCTTCGGATCCTCGGTGATGCAACGTGCCGTCTGCTGCTTCGGCAGATCGCCGACAATCGATCGCCACGTCTGGCCGTAGTTCGCGCTGGCATACACGTAGGGTGCGTAATCGTCATCTCGATGCCCGTCGAAGGTCGCGTAGACCACCGCTTCGTCGAAGGCAGAGGGTGCAAGGCGCGACACGTAGGTGTTCTTCGGGAGGCCGGGGAACTTTCCCGTGAGGGGCGTCCAGTTCTTGCCGCCATCCCGCGAAATCGACGCGGTCCCGTCGTCGGCGCCCGTGTAGTAGATGCCGGCGGTCTTCGGCGATTCGGCAATGGTGGTGATGGTGCCAAACGCCGATACCCCGTCGTTCTTCGCGAGAACGAAGTCCTTCGCGGCAACGCCCATCAGCGAGAGCGTCTCGCGATCGATCTGCGCCGTGAGATCGGGGCTGATCGGTGTCCAAGAGTGGCCGCCGTCGGTTGACTTCATCAGCTTGTTGGCGCCCATGAGCAGCGTGCCCGGATCGTGGGGGGACAGGATCATTGGCGTATCCCAGTTCCAGCGCAGCGGAGGTTCGCCCGGTCCGCTTTGCGGCTTGATCGCCTGGCGTTCCGTCGTGAGCCGGTCGACACGGCTGACGTTGCCGCCCTGCGATTCGGCGTACACGATCCGCGCGTTCCGAGGATCGGCAAAGGCCTCGAAGCCGTCGCCCGAGGCGATGTTGTACCATTCGTCGTTGCCGATGCCGTGACGCCGACGCGTCGCGCTCGGCCCGCCGAACGCATCGTTGTCCTGCAGGCCGCCGTACACCCCGTAGGGCCGCTCCATGTCGTACCCGACGTGGTAGAACTGCCCGAGGTCCATGTTGTCGAGCCAATCCCAGTGCTCGCCGCGGTCGTACGAGATGCCGACGCCGCCGTCGTTGCCGGTCATCAGGTGACGCGTGTTCGCCGGATCGATCCAGAACGCGTGCTGATCCGGATGCAGCTCGCTCACCTCATGGAACGTCTTGCCGGCATCGTCGGACACCTCGATCCATTCGCCAAGCACGTAGATACGATCGGGATTGTCGGGCGCGACGCGGATCTGACTGAAATACATCGGCCGCGGATTGACGCTGGTCACTTTACGCCACGACGCGCCCGCATCGTCCGACCGATAGACGCCGCTCTCCTTCGGATGCTCCACGCGCGCGTAGACGACGTTCGGGTTCGAGCGGCACACGTCCAGGCCGATGCGGCCGAGCGGACCCTCGGGAATGCCTTTCGTGAGCTTCGCCCACGTGCGCCCCGCGTCGGTGGACTTGTAGATGGCGCTGCCGGGCCCGCCGCCGTCGTACCCCCACGCCGAGCGGCGGCGCTGATATGTCGCGGCGTACAGCACTTTGTCGTTCAATGGATCCATCACAAGCTCGGTCGCGCCTGTGTCCTGGTCGACGAACAGCACATTGGTCCACGTGAGGCCGCCGTCGGTCGTCTTGTAGACGCCGCGCTCCTTGTTCGGACCGAACAGGTGGCCGAGCGCCGCGACGTACACAACGTCGGGATCGATCGGATCGACGACAATCCGGCCGACGTGCCGGGCTTCCGACAGGCCCATCGACTTCCACGTGTGGCCGCCGTCGGTCGACTTGTACACGCCCGTGCCCCACGACGAGCTCTGCCGATTGTTGTTCTCGCCGGTCCCCACCCACACGACGTTCGGATCCTTCGGAGCGATCGCGACGTCGCCGATCGATACCACGTCGTCCTGATCGTTGAAGAGCACCTCCCAGGTCGTGCCGTTATTGGTCGTCTTCCAGAGACCGCCCGTCGCGGCCGCGACGTAGAAGACCGCGGGGTTGCTCTCGAGGACGGCGAAATCGTCGATGCGGCCGCCCATCGCCGCCGGCCCGATATTGCGGAACCGCAAGCCGGCGAAGAGCTCCGTATTCGCCGTCGCGGCGCCCGACGGCGTCAGGGCGGAGATCGGGACGAGCGCCGCGGCGAGTGCGGCGGCGATGAGTGGGATCAGGCGTCGAACGCGCACGGAGTCCTCCTCAGTTGCGGCCGGCCTCGGTCGACGTCGCCGCCGATCGATTCCACGCGGGCGGCGCAACGCCAAGCAGATGCTGGACGAAGAAGTCGAAGCGCTTGTGGTCGCCGTACGGCGCCGTCGGATCGTTGCCGCGTCCGGCCGGGTGGTTGGCCCCAGGCACCACGAGGAGATCGAAGTTCTTGTTGTGCTTAATCAGTTGATTCACGACCTGCATGGTCGACGATGGGTCGACGTTGGTGTCCAGCTCGCCGACAACCAGCAGGAGATCGCCCTGCAAGCGGTACGCGTTGTCGACGTTCGACGAGGCCGAATACTGGGGCCCGAGCGGCCACCCCATCCACTGTTCGTTCCACCAGATCTTATCCATCCGGTTATCGTGGCAGCCGGCGTACGCGATGCCGGCCTTATAGAACTCGGGGTGAAACAGCAGACCGCCGAGGGCGTTCTGGCCCCCCGCCGACCCGCCGTAAATGCCGACCCGGGTGATGTCGTACCAGGGGTACTTCGCGGCGACGGCCTTGTGCCACACGATTCGGTCGGGGAACCCGGCATCGCCGAGGTTCATCCACGCGTAGTCGTGAAACGCCTTCGATCGATTCGATGTGCCCATGCCGTCGATCTGTACGACGATGAAGCCCAGCTCCGCCTGCGACTGCATCGGGTTGTACGCCGCGAACGTCTTCGGGACGAACGAACCCTGCGGGCCGGCATAAATGTTCTCGATGACCGGATACTTCTTCGAAGCGTCGAAATTGCTCGGACGGATGATGATGCCCCAGATGTCGGTCTTCCCGTCGCGGCCGGGCGACACGAACACTTCCGGCGCCTTCCAGCCGGTCTTCGCGAGCTCGGTGATATCGCCGTGCTCGAGCGTCGACAGCAGGCCGTGATCCGAGGCGCGACGCAGCTCGACGACCGGCGGCAGATCGATGCGCGAGTAGTTGTCGACGTAGTACTTCATGTCGGCCGAGAACGCGGCGGTGTGGTTGGCATCCGCGTCGGTCAGCCGCGTGAGTCCGGTGCCGTCGAAGTTAATCCGGTAGTAGTTCGCGAAGTACGGATCCTTGCCGGCGTACATCCCGCCGGCGCTGAACCAGACCTGACGCGCCACGGGGTCGACGTGCTGGACGCCGCGCACCGCCCACTCGCCTTTCGTGATCTGGTTCTTCACAACGCCGTTGACGCCGTCGTAGAGATACAGGTGGTTCCAGCCGTCGCGCTCCGACATCCAGACGATCTCCTTGCCGTCGTCGACGTCGGCACGGAACTTCTTGCCGGAGTCAGCGAGCGTGCCGTTGGCGGGCCGGTAGTTGAAGAAGGTCTTCGGCTCCTCCGAGATCACGGCGCGCGCCTTCCCGGTGGCTGCGTTCACCTCGATGATGCGATAGATCTGGTGGCCCCGCTGGTTGTACTCGAAGGTGACGGCGCGGCTGTCCTTGCGCCACACGAGCTCGGAGTTGGCGTACGGGTTCGGGAAGAGCGCGTTGTCGACCATTGTTTCGCGCTTGGACGCGACGTCGAACAGCACGGGCTGATCGAGATCCAGCAAGTCGCCCGGCTTCGCGTACAGGAGCGTCGAGGACTTCGGCTGGAGCTGATCTTCTGGCGACGATTCGACGTAGTGCACCTCGCGTTTGTAGCCTGGGCGCGCGCGGTAGACGGCGATCTTCTGCGAGTCGGGCGACCACGCGATCGACGACACCTCGTACGAGTTTCCCTCGGACCCGTCGGTACTCAGATGGATCAGCGCGCCGCCATGCGCCGGTTTGATCGCGAGGTTGTAGTTGTTGATCAGCGCCTGCCACTTGCCGTCCGGGGACAGCCGCGGCCCCTCGTCCTTGTTGCGCCGGCCGACGTTCAACCCGGCGCCCACGCGCGGACCCGGATCCGCCTTGCCGCAACTCGAGTCGGCGATGGTGCAGCGGTACGGCGAGCCCGCCACGGTTGCGGTGAACGCGCTGCCGTCGTCGGTGAACGCGACCGTGTTGAACGGCAGGTGCAGCGCCGTGTAGCTCTCGCCAGTGGCGCGCGACAGCGCCTGCGAGATGCGCTCGTGATCGAACGCCGGCTGCTTCTGCTGCGTGTCGGCGTCGACGACGACGAACTCGTCGCCGCCCTTCACCGATTTCCGATACCAGAACCGGTGCGTCTGCCCGATGGCCGTCGGCGGACCGGCGATGTCGAGCGCTGCGCGCTCGTACTTGTCGCGCAGCGAAGTCGCGCGCGCGTAGTCAGCCGGGGTCCCTTGGCCGAGTGCAGCGGCCGGCGCGCCGCCGAGCAGGAGAAGAGCGAAGCCGATGCCGAGCCATGGACGATTCTTGGATGTCATGGTGATACTCCGAAGGCCGCAGTTCGTCGCGGCCGGCTGGGGTGCATTCTAAACGCCGGTGAACCGCAGGGCCAGACAGCAGCGGTTATGACGCAATAAGCGGCATCGATTGGAATGCGGTGGGCCGACGGCCGCCGGCCGGCCCCCCGGTGGCGAGGGTGCGAGGTGGCGAGGCCCGCTGTGCTGATGCCTGGGCGAGGGCCGGCACGTGTCAGGCCCGGCGTTTGAGCGGCGCGACGCGCGGCACGCCGTCAACGTCCCAATTGAAGCCACGTACGATCTTGATCAGCTCCCGGGCGGGCTCCGACAGGTAGCCCTGTTCACGATAGATCATCAGCGTACGCCGGGGGATGTTCAGCTCGGGAATGTGGATGCGCGCAAGACTGCCGGACTGCAGCTCCCGCTGAACCGTGATCCTGGGCACGATCGCCAGACCGACCTCCGCCTGCACGAAGTTCTTGATGTTCTCGAAGCTCCACAACTCCGCGACAATCCGGCACTGGGTGGCGTGGTCCTCAAACAACCGGACGATCATTTGTTCCGTCGCACTGCAAAGGTGATGAAGCACGAACCGCTCGTTGCCAAGGTCCCGGATGCGCGCCTCGGCGCGACGAGTCAGGGGATGGCCGGGTGCGGCCACGAGGATCATCTGATCCAGATGGACCTCGACCGACTGCAGCTCGTGGAAGGTCGGCTCCTCCTTGACGAAGCCGAGCTGCACGTCACGATCCATCACCTGATGAGGGATCTCGCTCAGGCCGCTCCGATGGATGCCGACTCTGATATCGGGAAAGCGATGGAGGTAGCATCGCAGCGGCGCCGGCAGAAGGTAGACGGCCGCCGACTCGTGCGCCGCGATGTTGACGGTGCCGCTCGTCAGATTCTTCAACGCGCCGAGCTCCCGGAGCGCTTCGTCACGGGTACGGACCATCTTGTGCGCGTACGTGAGAAGCTTTTCGCCGGCTTCGGTGAGCGCGAGGTCGTGGCTGTCGCGAGCCAGGAGCTGCGTGCCCAACTCTTCTTCGAGTTTCTTGATGCTCTGGCTCACAGCGGGCTGGCTGCGGCACACGCGCTCCGCCGCGCGCGTGAACGTGCGCTCTTCCACGACCGCTAGGAAGTGTTCGAGTTGAAGAAGATCCATTGGGGGAGCCCCTGGAAGCTGAAAGCTGGGCCCACGTTAATGGAACAGTTTGTGGACTGCAAATCATTTCTGCTTATCTCTTCATGACGCAAACCTTCATTCGCTTGGAATGAAGGCGTCTTCAGAGCTCAACATTTCGTCTTGCTCTGTAATTGTCGCTTGGAGAGAACGCGGGCTGGGTCGGAGAGACGAGAAGGCGATCGATTGCCTCGCCCTCTCGCCGAAACCGAGATGACCGGCCTTCGTGAGGAATATGGCCTCGTCGATGACGGGGGCGCCCAGATCCGCCGAGGTATTGACCGGAATATCCGGCGCATCAGATGACTCTCCGCCTCGCAGCACTCGCACAGACGTCGCACAAAGCGACGGCTCGCTTAGCACGATCGCCGGCACGATCGTCGCTTGCGGTCACGCTAACTTGCTGTGGTGTTTGAGCTTGCGAAGTGGCTGGGAGGCAGGGATTCGGAACCATTCGCGGCGTGCGACGCACGTCGCGACGCTTCCCGAGAGACGTGCCGATCAGCCAAGCGAAGGAGCGAGAGCGACTGAGATTGGCTGGGAGGCAGGGATTCGAACCCCGATAACCTGCTCCAGAGGCAGATGTCCTACCGTTGGACGACCTCCCAGTGTCGGACGACACGCTCGCCGAGGGGACGAACTACCGATTATAGCCCAATCCAAATCGTGAGAGGCAAGCGCGCCGGCTGACACTGGAAGGAATAACGACACGCGACGTTCGCTTCACACACGACGCTCACCCGAGATTTTCTGAGCCCGTATCGTCGGTATCCGGGACCGATTCGGTCGACGATGCGGGACCAGATTCGCCACTCTGCTCCTGCTTGCGCCGGTGGCTCGCCATCCCTCCTTTGCGGCCGGCTTCCCGCGCCTCCTCACTGGTCCATTCATGCGCCGTACCTTTTTGATGCGCCGCCTTGCCGCCCTTGCTCGCAATATCGCGCTGCTTGTTCCGATCCATCGAAGCAAATCCACGATCCTCTTTTGCCACGGTACCTCCTGCCTGGAAGTCATCTTTCCCAGGTCGCGCCGCGCGTACCCCTGCTTTCGCGTGGTGCAAGCGCAAACACTCGGGCTGCAACGCTGATGCCAGAGAATCCCTGTAAATGCCAGATACGCAAGCACTTAGGAAAACATTTTCCGCCGGCGGCGCAGGGAGCGATTCGGCAAGGAAAATGTTTCGCTTCATCCGCTCAACCGGAACAGGCTCAGCGAGTTGGGCGGTGGAAAAACAGCGGAGTTGCTAGGAGGGCGTGTTGGAAATCAGCTGGACCGCTCCGGCGAGCCGCGCGCGCACACGCTCGCGGCCAACCAGCGCGAGCACGTCGAACAGTCCCGGGCTTACCGCTTTTCCGGTCACGGCGACCCGTACGGCGTGAATCAGCCCAGCGGCTTTCACGCCGCGCGCATCAGCGACCAGACGCAGGGCCGCTTCGGTCGATGCGGGATCGAAGGCGGCGAGCTCGGCGAACGCCGCATCGAGCGCGTCGAGATGCTCGCGCATGTGGGCGACGCGCAAGTGCTTCTCCACCGCCGCCGAATCGTACTCGACGGTATCCGCGAAGAAAAATCGCCCCTGCCCGATGAAATCGCCGAGCCTGCGCGTCCGCGGTTTCAACAGCTCGATGACGGCGAAAAACCACGCGTGGCGATCCGAGAGATAGTCGTCGCGCCACAAACCTTCCGCGAGAAAGATCGGCCGCAGACGGACGGCGATCTCGTCTGGCGCGAGCCGCATGATGTGCTGCAGATTGAACCAGTCGAGCTTTTCCGGATTGAACACCGCGTCGCCGCCGCTGATGCCCTCGAGCGAGAAGGCGTCGGCGAGCTCGTCGCGTGTGAACAGCTCACGATCGCTTCCTGGCGACCACCCGAGCAGCGACAGAAAGTTGACCATCGCTTCCGGCAGGTAGCCCTGACGCGCGTACTCCATGACGGACGTGGCGCCGTGACGCTTGCTCAATCGCTTCTTGTCGGATCCGAGAATGAGCGGCACGTGCGCAAACTGCGGCACCGGCGCGCCGACCGCCTGATACAAGAGGATCTGCTTCGGCGTATTCGAAATGTGATCGTCGCCGCGAACGACATGCGTGATCGCCATGTCCACATCGTCGGCGACGACCGAGAGGTGATAGGTCGGGTGGCCGTCGGAGCGAAGGATGACGAAGTCTTCGATGTTCGCGCCGTCGAACTCGATCGGGCCGTGGACGAGATCGTCGAAGCGCATCTTGGCGTCGGGCACGCGGACGCGGATGGCGCGCGGGATGTGAGCGCTCTCACGCGCGGCGATCTCCCTGGCCGTGAGGCTGCAGCAGCGACGGTCGTATCGCCAGGTGGCGCCGGCCTGCTCCGCCGCTTCGCGTCGCGTTTTGATCTCGTCGGGCGTGCAGTAGCAGTAGTACGCCGCACCGCTGGCGGCGAGCCGATCGGCCATCGCGCGATAGCGATCAAGCCGCTGTGATTGGAAATACGGCGCGTGCGGGCCGCCGATCTTCGGCCCCTCGTCCCAGTCGAGGCCGAGCCAGCGCAACCCGTCGAGAATGCCCTCCACCATTTCGTCGGAGGATCGCTCGACGTCGGTGTCCTCGATGCGCAGCACGAACGCGCCGCCGTGGCGCCGCGCCAACAGCCAGTTGAACAGCGCGGTGCGCGCGCCGCCGACGTGGAGGTAACCGGTTGGAGAGGGAGCGAAGCGAACGCGGATCATGCGAAGGCCAAATAGGTCACGCACGTCAGGTCGGGCAGGTAGGTCACGTGAGTCCTGGGCGGCCCTTCGACTCGCTTCGGTCGCTCAGGGCATTCTCCCTGCCAGCTGGCTTGCCATGAGCGAGCCTGCGGTTCGCCGGAGGCGGACTGCAGGCGAGTCGAATGGCGGTGAGGCAGGGATTCGAACCCTGGATACAGCTTTAAGGCCGTATAACGGTTTAGCAAACCGCCGCCTTCGGCCGCTCGGCCACCTCACCGCATGGGGAAACATTAGGAATTCTGCGAGTGAGGCTCTCCGGACGGCGTTCTGGACGACGTGCTGTGCCCGAAACTGTGCCCGTCCGAGTCCCCGGGCCGGCGCGCCGCCTCCCGCAGATCTCCGTCGCTGACGACATTATAGCGATCAAAGACGCTGAGAGTCTTGTGGCCGCTCAGTTTCGTCGCCACGCGCTCAGGGACGCGGGCCCGAGCCGTATTGCGGATCGTGGTCTTCTGAAGTCGAGGGGAATGCTGGCTGGACAGGCCGCCGTCTTCCGAGCCGGCACCACGGTTGACAGAAGCGGCTCTCGGCGATCGATGCCGGTCAATATTGATTCCCGCTGCTCGGCTCGCGCTTGGGCGGCTTCGGCGGCCGCGCGCGATCCAGCGTCAAGCTCACTCCCTGAAAAAATGGCGTCCCCTTGCGATCGACGACATGATTCCCGTCGACCAGATACTGCAGCACCGCCTTGTCGAACTGCAGCCCCATCGTCGCGGCGAACGCCATCCACTCGCCGTGTGCGGTTTCGTCGGGCGCCTCGGTGCCGCTGTAGAAGATCGTGATGTTCGGCTGGCGAACCATGTAGTCGTCGCCTTCGACGGCCTTCGTGGCCGGATCCCCTTTGCTGCCCTTGATGTCGGTATAAATCAGGACCCCGTTGGTGAAGTCCATCTTGAAGTTCTCCGGATCCCAATCGAAGCCATACCGGCGGTATCGATCGTAGGCGCGCTTGTTGAACTCTCGGATCTGCGGCACCTCGTTGATGTTGCGCGTGATCATGTCGCGAATCTTGAAAGCCGCTTCCTTGTGCCGTGGGTACTTCGGATCGTCGGTGTAGTTATAGAACGGCAGGAACCAGCCCCGCGTTTCGGACCAGTCGCGCGATTCCGTGACGCGGTTGCGCACCCACGCCGCGTACTCCGAGAAGAGCTGCACCCATTCGTGAGTGGGGTACCCGTGAGGGTTCAGGAAGATGTCGGGCAGCCACGTCCGCCAGAGCTTCGGCCGCACCTTCGATTCGGGGTACATCGGATCGCTGTCCCAGCGCGTGACCAGGCTCACGCCGAGCGGTCCGAGGTAGCCGGGATGCAGCAGGTAATCCGGCGTGATTTTGTACAAATCGTACGCGAGCTGCGCGCCGTCCGGGTTCGTGAACGGATGAAAGACGATGTTGACCTTGTTCAGATTTTTCTTGAACTCAGGATCGGTGAGGAGCAGCTCGGCCAGTTTCAGCGTGTGGCTCGTGGATGAGACCTCGTTGGCGTCCTGCCGGGCCGAGTAAATGATCGTCGGCTTCAAGGTCGTCGCCTTCGCCTGCGACCAGTGCGATGCCTCGATGGGCGGCATCAGATCCATCGCCCAGATGTCCTTCCCGAGATAGCTCTGCCCCACTTTGTAGACGTTCGCCTCCTTGAACGTCGACATCCTGGCGAGAATCACGTTGCCTTCGGGCGGCGGTATCGGTGTCTCCCACTGGACGAGCGGTTTGCCGTCGTAGCGATAGCCGGCAGGGAGCAGGGCTTTGATGTCGGGGAACGGCGACGGCTCGCCGCTGGCGCGCAGCAACGCCACACGCTGCGAGTCGGCGGCGCCTGGATCGAATTCCCACGACGCGATCACGTTGAGGTTTCCGAGATCGTGGTATGCGAGCGCATTTTTGTACAGACCCGCCGCGCGGAGACGTTCGAGATTGGCGATCAGCCCTGCGACTTGCTCGGCCGAGATGATCTTCTCGTCCACTTCCTCGTATCGCGCGCGCTTGACGAACGCGTCGCGCTCGTCCTTGTCGGTATCGACCTTGACCCGCACATCCAGCCGTTGCAATCCGGGCTGGCCGTCTCGAACGATGGCGGCCATCACCGCCGGCGGCTCGAGGGCGACCTTCGGAATGTCCAGCCGGACTTCGCCCGCGGCGCCTCCGCGTTCGCGGTACTGCACGATCACGCTCGGGCGATTGGCTTCGAACCCGCTGAACGTGATTTTGGCGTGTCCAGGCTTGCCGTCGGACGTCGGCCTCACATAGGGAATCACGCGGCCCGGGTAATCGAGCGCCGGGCCTCGTGCGTAACGGCCCAGGACATCGAAGAAATGGAGCGTGTGGAAGTAGATCTCTTCCTGAACCGACTCGAGCGGCGCGATCTGCTCTTTATCGATGCCGATCGCGTAACTCGGCTCGCTCAGGGTCAGGTCCACCACGAGCTCGCCAAAGTGCGGCGCGTCCTGGGCGCGCGGCTTGCCCTTGCTGACACGCATCACGTAGTCGTACAGCGCCGGCAGCGTCTTGTCCTGAAAGCGATCCCAGAAACGCTCCGGATCTGTCTCGATACGCTCGTCAATCACCTGGCGGCCACCGGCCGACGCCGTGATCCAGCCGGTTGTCACTCGCACTTTCTCGTAGTCGGGAAACTGGCTGAAGAAGGGCCTGACCACAACGTGCGGTTCGAATGTGCCGTGGAACAGCTGCGAACCGCCAGCACCTGTCGCTGTCACCTCGTACGCCGGCGCGCCGACGGGCGCCTGCTCGAAGCGGATCTTCTGCAAGTCGAGCTTCAGATCCCGCGCGAGGACCTCGTCGATCGGAAAGATCTCCAGCAGCCATCGCGTCGGCGAGAACATGGCCTGCTGTGTCCACTCTGGTGGCGGACCGACCTTCGCAAATCGAATCGTGAGTTGCTCGACGGCCTTGCCTTCGAGCGCCGGCCGGACGACGTCGTAGAGCCAGCTGTACCCCTGCTTGTAGGCGCTCAAGACGGTCACGGATGTCCCGGCGTCCGCCGCGCCCGCTTTGAGCAGCGCAGCCCTCGCGTCCCGTTCCAGCTGCGATCGCAGTTCAGGCGCTTCGCTCAATCGCGCTTCAACCACGACCGGCTGATTTTTGCGCACAGCCGGGATCACGCGCGTGCGGAACATCTGCCAGAAATCGTTCACCTCCGACGTCACTTCGAAGTCATCGGTGAAGATCTGCTTTGCGTTCTGCACGTCCCGGTTGTCGATCGTCACTTCGACGCCTGACGTGTTCGATGTCCTGATGCGGTCCGCAGCCTCGCGCCGGACAAAGTCGGCAAAGCCGTCCACCGGTTTCTCGACGGAAATCGTGACGTGCGCAGACTCGAGGTCTTTGCCGCCAAGGCCGACGGCGATCTGATCGAGTTTGTAGAGCGCCGTCGCGGCCTGCCCTGCGGGCGTCCGTCCTGACAGAAATACGCGCACGTCCTCTCTGACATCCTCGAGCGTCGTCCGATCCTTGCCGCGCGTCCAGATGTGAGGAAAGCGTTCGGACACCTGTTCGAGCGCGCGCGTGATGCCTCGTTGATCGCCGCCGGTGACGACGACCGCGCCTTTCTCGTCGAACGCCTTTCGAACCACTTGAATCAATCCGTCGCCGGGACCGAGGGCGGGCGGCGTGAACTTCTTTTCTGCGACCAACCGCCCGGTCATCGGGTGACCGTTACCGATCAGAACGAGCGTGGGCTCGGAATCCGGAGCCAGGACCGTTTCCGGAGTGACGGCGATGGGCGCGGAGATCCCGGTCGATTCGAGGCCGAGGCGGGCCGCGAGATTCAGTGTGCCGTTCAGCCCTTCGCCGAAGGGAACGAGCAGGACATCCATGCGGTCCGGGATCAAATTGTGATTCGCATCGCCGAGGAGACCGTCGACGCTGTAGAGATTGGCGAGATCGAGCTTGTCCTTGGCTTCTGAGCCTGGCCGCGGACCGCGCGGCCCTGCGGCCGACGGCGGCTGAGCGATGTCGACCGACGTCGTTGGCGCGCCGGTGGCGATCAGCGCAATGTGCAGGCTTCGCGCGCCGGGATACGCCAGTGCGCGCGTCGGCTCGCGGCTGCCGGCGAGCGCGCGCAGCGCGTCGCGCGCCTTGAGTTGTGCCGAACCACTTGCGACGCTGACCGTGACGTCCAGCCGATCGAGCGCGTCGGTTCCACTGCGAACGTGCGCGGCGGGAACGCGGACATCGTTCACTCCCGCATCATGACTCTCGAGGAACTGTCGAACGTCGGCAGCGACCTGATTCACGGTCGCGCCTGTCGGATCCCACACGCGAGGCAGACGGCCGCCGAAAAGCGTCGCGGCGGCCTGCGTCCCGGCATCGTCTCCCCCGGCGACCACGACGGCAGGCGCGCCTCCTATTTCGGTCACCACGACGACACCTTCACCGCGCCCCACCGCCGGGATGCCGACGGTTGCCGATGAAATCCCCGCGCGCTGCATGCCCGCGGCTCCAACGACGATGGCCGGATGTCCCTGTTCGGGCGCTCCCGTGACCGGCAAATTCATCGCCATGGTTTCGAAGCCGAGACGCGCGGCTATCGTGGCCGCGGCGGCGACGTCGCCGGCCGTCGCGCGATCACCCACAACGATCCGCGCGTCAACGAAATCGACGACGCCGTCGCCGTTGCGATCCTGAAAGATCGCGCCGCGGTCGAAGATCGTCAGAAGATCCGGTTGCGGCTGTGGCGCTGCTGCCGTCGGCACGATCGCGCCGCGCGAACCGGACACGAGCAGGAGGCTCGCGACAGCACTACTGAAGAAGCGGCGGTTGACGCCGGTCATGACCACTCTCTCCGCTTACCAGGCGAACCGCGCCGCGAGCTCCGCCTGCTGCCGCGGGCCCGCCGAGAGGATCTGTCCGAAGCTGTTCGAAACCGCATTGAGCACCTGGCCGGTGTTGCCCTGCAGCGGCGCGCTCAGGTTGTCGCGGCCGAGAACGTTGAACACCTGTCCGATCAGCTCCACTCTCGAGCCTCCCGGAAGAGAGATCGCCTTGCTCGCACGGATGTCGAGGCTGTTGAAGTCGTTCTTGTCGATCTGGCCCGCCGAGATTGGCGCGAGCCCGCTCTGAGCGCGGTACGCGTTCACCAGCGCCAGATTGAGGTCGCGGTTCCCCTGATTTCTCGTCGTTCCCGGGACGTACAGCGGTTGACCATCGACGCCGAACGTTCCGGTCAGCGCGCTGAACGGCAACGTCGATCGGTACGTCCACACGGCACCCAGGCTCACCTGGTACGGCAACAACACCGCTCCGCTCGCGACGAGGGTGTGCCGGCGATCGGCGTCGGAATTGCCTTCGTCCAGCGAGTAGTTCGACTGATCGGTCACTTTGCCGAATCCTCGACCACCACTGCTCAGCGGCGAGGCGAAGTCCGTCTGCTTCGCAAGCGTGTACGACACCAGAAATTGCGTCCCATGGCTGAGGCGCTTGTCGAGGCGCACATACATTGCGCTGTAGTGCGACCACACGATCGACTGATCCTGGTTGATCTGGCCCCACTGTGAGAGCGGTCTCACACCCGTGGCCGGATCCGGCAGGTTGAGATCGACCTGAATCCGGTCGCCTTTCACCCGCACGTAGGAGCCGTCCACGTGCAGCGAGACGTCGCCCCACAGCTCCTGGCTGAAGCCGGCGTTGAACTGCTGCGCCATCGGGTTGTGGAAATCGTTCGCGAGGATGAAGAGGTTGGGCGGTGCGGTCGACGCGAACGTGATTGGACTCTGACCTCCGTACGGATCCGGATAGGTCGGGTCGGTGATGACGATGTTGAACTGCTGCAGGTTGCGCACTTCAGGGAAGTTGTTCAGCGTTCGGATGTTGTCGTAGTAGATGCCGTAGCCCGCGCGAATCACCGACTTGGAGTTGTTCATCGGGTCCCACGTCACGCCGACCCGCGGACCGAAGTTGTTCTTGTCGCCGCGCACCGCCGGATCGATGAACGGAATGGGAACCGGAAACGAGTTCGGATTGAGATTTTCGTTGAATGAGCCGTACTGCCTGTCGTAGCGCAGGCCCGCATTCACCGTGAGGTTCACGCGCGGCCGCCATTCGTCCTGCGCGAACAACGCCAAATGCTTGGTGGGGATGCTGTTGTTGATCGGTGGCAGGGCTGCCGTGAACAGCACGGGATTGGTCAGGCTGGCAATCGTGCTCGGGTCGTTCGGATTCACCGGCTGGTCCTGCGCGAAGGTGTAGGTGCCGTTCAGGTTGTAGACCGCATCGTCGACGAACGGAATGTAGCTGAAATCGAAGCCAAACTTGAGGTTGTGCGCCGCCCGATTGATCGAGAAGCTGTCCTTCACCTGCCAGCGCTTCTCAGGCCCGAGCTCGTCGAAGTTGTTCCCGTAGGTCAGACTCGGAAGGATCAGCACGACATTGTTGCGTTGCGGTCCGATGCGTGCGGCCGGGTAGTCGCCGACGTCGCTGAAGAGCTGAGATCCACCCGGAAAGACCTGATACATCGTGTAGCCGAACTGGAAGTGCGCCTCGTTCAGGAGCCTGGGCGACAAGACCCACGTGTGACCCGCAACGAGCGACCGCGCCGGCTTGCCGAAATCGAAGCCTGCGTTGCTCGCGTTGAAGCCGCCGCATCCGTGGCAGGTCGTCAGCTCGTCTTCCTGCGCGTACCGGGCGAAGAAGCTCTGCCCGGCGTTGATCTGGTGGTCGACGCGGAAGTCGTACAGATTCGTGTGATTGGGCGATTTGAACGTCCCTTCGAGCGACGAGTACAGATCGGGGCGACCGGTGCTGACGGTGTAGAAGTTGTCGGTCTGGGTGCGCTCGACCGCCGCGAAGAAATGCGTCTTATCGGCCACGATCGGACCGCCGAGCGATCCACCAAACTGGTTGCGGCGGAAGTCCGGCTTGGGCGCGCCCGTCTGGTCGTGAAGCTGCTCCTCGAACTTGTTGAACGCGTTCAGCGATTTGTCCCGGAAATATTCGAACGCCTCTCCGGAGAACCTGTTCGAGCCGCTCTTCGTGACGACCTGGACAAGCCCGCCAACGGCCAGCCCGAACTCGGCCGGGAAGCCGACCGTGTGAACCTTGAATTCCTGCACCGCGCTCTGCGGGAAGTTCTGACGCGGCTCACCCTCCTCAGCCCACGTGTTGGACATTCCATCCACGAGGAACCCGTTCGAGTAGAACGTGCCGCCCGCAGAAATCGTGACGTTGTTGTAGAAGGGGCGCGCGGCGTCCTGGCTGGTTCCGGGCATCAGCAGCGCCAGGTTCAGAAACTGCCGCGAGTTCACCGGAAGCGACTCAATCTGAGCCTGCGTGACGATCCCGGCCACTTCGCTCCTGCTGACGTCCACGACGGGCGCCTGCCCTGAGACGGTGACGCTCTCCTGCAGAGCGCTGATCGGCATCGTGAAGTCGTGCCGCAGCTCGAGACCAATTGTGAGGATCAGGTCCGTCACGTTCATCGTCGTGAATCCGGGCAGCTCCGATTTGACCGAGTAGCGGCCCAGCGGCAAAGCCGAGAAGAGATAGCGTCCGTCGGATTGGGTGACCGCTGTGCGGGTGAGGCCGGTGTCCTGGTTGCGCAGCGTCACCGTGCATCCCGGCATGACACCGCCCTGCTCGTCCCTGACCGTGCCCTGGATCGACGCGCCGGCGCCTTGGGCGAACACTGGCTGCGCGACGCAGACCGCGACCAACGCGATCAGCATCACCCGAGAGATGCGAAACGTCCTTGATGACATGTCCGCCTCCTCAAGAACTCGTAAATTCGCAGCGAGCACCGCAAAACACATTCCTGGAGCGATCGCGCAGGAACCAGTCAAACGGACAGATCGGCGCCAGATCTGCAACGAATGGCTGAAGCAGACTGTTTCACGGAGCTGAATTTGGCAGGGCTACGAGTCGATCTGGAATTCGCGCAGCCTGCGCCAGAGGGTGGTACGGCTCACGCCGAGGCTCGCGGCAACACTCTTCTGGTTCCAGTGATGCTCGTTGAGCGCGTCGAGCAACCGTTCACGATCCCGTGCGCGCGCAGTCGTCGCCAGCCCGGTCGTGCCAGTCGCGGACACTGTCACGCGCGCGGGCAGGTCGGCTCCGGTGATGAAGTCGCCCGACGCGACGTTGAGACCGCGCTCGATGGCGTTGTGAAGCTCGCGCACGTTCCCGGGCCACGAATACGCCATCATGAGGTTGATGGCGTCGGGTGTGAGACCCTTGATTGAGCGACGCAGCTTCGTCGCGAGCCGTGGCAACAGGTGCTGGACGAGGGGAACGATGTCTTCGGGCCGATCCCGAAGCGGAGGGATGTGAATGCCGACGACGTTGATGCGGTAGTAGAAGTCTTCGCGGAAACGCCCGTGCGCGATTTCGTCCTCCAACGAACGATGAGTCGCCAGGAGCAGACGCACATCGACGCGCCTGGTGTCGGTGTCGCCGATCCGCCGGACCTCGCCGCGCTCGAGAAATCGTAAGAGCCGAATCTGCATCGACGCCGGCATCTCCCCGATTTCATCAAGGAACAGCACGCCGTGATTGGCGTCTTCAAGCAGACCCTTCTTGTCGCTCACAGCACCGGTGAATGCCCCCTTGCGGTGGCCGAACAACTCGCTCTCGAGCATCGTGTCGGGGATGGCGCCGCAGTTGATGGGCACGAACTTGGCGGTCCGGCGCGCGCTCAGCGCGTACAACGCTCGCGCAACGAGCTCCTTTCCCGTGCCGCTTTCGCCGGTGATGAGCACCGTGCTGTCAGTTCGCGCGAGCTTGGCGATCGCCTCGAGCACCTCGCGCATGGCCCGGCTTGCACCGACGATCTCTTCTCCGCCTCCGACCTGCGCGCGGAGATGCTTGACTTCCCTCGCAAGACCGCGGCGTTCCGCGGCCCGCCGCACGGTCAGCGTCAGCCGCGCCGGGTCGAGCGGCTTCGTGAGGTAGTCGTAGGCCCCGGTCTTCATCGCACCGACCGCGTCATCGATGGTGCCGAAGGCCGTCACGATCACGACCTCGATGTCGCCGGCGCGCGACTTGATCCTCTGCAGCAAGGCGGTCCCATCCGCGTCGCCTTCCAACCTGACGTCGGTCACGACGACGTCGACGTCGCTTGAGGCGAGGACATCGAGGGCGCGCGCAAGGTTCACCGCCTCGTGGACCACGTGTCCGTCCTGCTCGAGCAGGATCGCGACCGAACGGCGGACGTTCGCGTGGTCATCGACGAGCAGCACGGTCGCCATTCAAGCGGCCCCTCTCTCTGCGGCGGCCGCAGGTGCCACCGGCAGGCGCACGCTGAAGCGGGCTCCGCGTCCCGCGACGTTGCTGACGTCGACGCCGCCGCCATGATCGCGGACGATCTGCGCGACGATGGCGAGGCCCAGTCCAGTTCCGTGAGTCTTCGTCGTATAGAACGGCTCGAAGACGCGGGCGCCGTCCGCGACACCCGGCCCATCGTCAGTGACCGAGATGGTGACGGAGGCTGGTTGGCGGCGAACAACCACATCGACGTCGACGACGCCGTTGCCGCCGGCCGCCTCAACCGCGTTCGCGAGGAGATTCCACAGCACCTGACGTATTTGATTCGCGTCGACCAGCACCAGGAGCGAGCGCGGACCGTGGACGCGGACGGCGTTCCCTTCGTGGACTTTGCCGTCGCGCAAAAACAGCTCGACGGTCGCATCGATCAACTGGATGACGTCGCACGCGTGCGCGAGGCGGGCTGCGGGACGGGCGAACATCAAGACATCGCTCAGGATGCTGTTCAGCCGATCCGCTTCTTCGGTGAGGATGTCCAGAAGGCGGCGGTCGCCCGCCGCGGGCGCCTGACGCAGGGCGCCGATCGAGTTGACGATCGCGCCGAGGGGATTGCGGATTTCATGCGCGATATTTGCGGCTATCCGTCCAAGATCGGCAAACCGGTGGGTCCGAAGAATCTCATCCTGCTGTTCGCGTCGATCCGTGACGTCGTGCGCGATGCACTGCATCCCCACCACTTCGCCGGATTCATCGCGCGCCGGCACGTTGGTCTGAGAGAATCGGCGAACGCTGGCGCCATCGGCGTGCAGCAGGCGGAACTCGACCGATCGCAGCACATGGCCCGCCAGCATGTCGGGCAGCAGCGCCGCAATCCGATCGCGATCGTCAGGGTGGACCAGCGGGAGAACGGTCAGTTCTCGCTCGTAGACGTCTCGAGGCTCGTATCCCAGCAGCCGGTGCAGAGCCGGGTTCGCATACGTGATGCGCCCGCGCGAGTCTGTGAGGTAAATCAGATCTTCGGCATTTTCGACGAGGCCGCGGAACTTCTGCTCCGACGTGCGCAGGTCGAGATACAGGCGCGCGTCGATGATTTCCGGAATACCGGCTCCGCGCATGACGTACCTCGCGGATGTCTCGCAGTCTACGCCCTCGGTCAGCGGTGTCAAACTCGACCGCTACGGGTATGGAACTTGCCGGTGAGGGGGCGTCGCGGTAGGGCGGAAAACGTGCCTCGCGTGTTGATCGTCGACGATCATCAAAACTGCCGTGAGTCGCTGGCCGTGGGGTTTTCACTGTACGGGTGGGAAGCAGACACAGCCGCAAGCGCTGATGACGCCTTGGAGCAGGTCGCTCAGCACACGTACGACTGGATCGTCAGCGACCTGCGAATGCCGGGCATGAACGGGCTCGATCTCGTGAGCGGGCTGCGCCGGCGATTTCCGCGTCTCGGCCTGATTCTCCTGACGTCGTACGAGCCGGCACCCGAGAGCCGGCTCGCGGCTGTCCAGCTGTGCGCGGGATTCTTCATCAAGCCGGTGACCGCCGAGACGTTGGTCGATTACTGCGCCCGCCGAAACACCGTGTTGCAACACGATGTTCCATCGTCTCACCAGCACGCAACGAAGTCGTAGCGCCGGCCGCGGACGACGCCGAGGAGGGCGACATGAATGATGAGTCGCTTTGATGCCTTCGGACGCGGCCCACCCGCGTGTAATGGAGTACGAGCCACGCTTCGCCCCGGTGAGGGGCCGATTACGACGATTTGGAAGCGTTCTGCTTCTTCACGAGGTCTCTTCTTGCAGCCCAGTACGTACGCATGCGTTCTGATATCGCTCGTCGCTTCGCCGGTGTCAGCCGTTGTTTTCCGTCGCGCCCCTTGGGTGCGGGCTTTTTCGCTTTCGCAGGCCGGGTCAGCATCGTTAGCTTGGACGATGCGTCTGAGCTGGCCGGAGTCGGTGGCTTCGTCGCGACCGTGCTGGCAGGGGCACGTTTCGGCGAGGTCGCCGGGGCCATCTCGATGCCGAACATCTCTGAGAGATCATCGGTCGCCAGCACCTTCGTGCCGGCCGGCGCCTTACGCTTCCTCGAGAGATCGGACCCCGCCTTCGCAATCAAGTCCTGCTGATCGACTTTGCGGAGCGTGAAAAGCAGCTCCGGCTGGTGATCCAGTCGCGCGCCGATGCCGTACAGCACCGCGGCCACGTGCTTGCACATCGACGCCCAGTCGGGACAACTGCACGTGAAGAGGATCTCATTCGGCGACGGGAACAGCCCCGTCTTCTCCTCGCAGAGACGCGTCATCACGCCCGTCGAGAAGCGGCCCTGGAGGAGCTCGACGAGCGAGTCGATGGCGCCTGAGCAGTCTTTGCAGATGGCGCTCCAGCGGGCTCGCGGCACCGGCCCCACCGTCACTTTCACGTCGTACATCGTCGAGCCGCTGACGAGCGCCGTGACGGTGCCGGGCCCCACCTGCAGATCGACAACCGATCCGTTACGCACGTAGGTCCGCCCGCGCGGCAGCCGATTCGCGAAGTCGCTGTAGCGTTCGAGATTGTCGCACCACGCTTCGCCCCAGAACGTCCCGGCAATCGTGCGACCTTCGATCACGATCGGCGATATCTTGCGGCCCTTCTTCTGGAGCTTCGCCAGCTCGCGCGCGGCCTGAGCCCGTCGAGCGCCGACCGAGACGTAGGGCTTGAAGTCGTAATAGTCGTCGTAGCGCATCCTCACTCCCCAGACGCGGTATGGAGATCGAGCGCGACGAGCTTCAACAGCTCGTCGTCTTTCATCTCGGTCAACAGCACCTCGCCACCGCCTTCCAGCAGATCCTGCGAGAGCTGACGTTTGGAGTCAATGAGCTGATCGATCCGTTCTTCAACCGTGCCGCGGCACACAAACTTGTGCACCAGCACGTTCCTGGTCTGGCCGATGCGGAACGCCCGGTCGGTGGCTTGATTCTCGACGGCCGGATTCCACCAGCGATCGAAATGCACGACGTGCGAGGCCGCGGTGAGGTTGAGGCCGGCGCCGCCCGCCTTCAGCGAGATGACGAAGAACGGCACACGCTCGTCCTCCTGGAACCGCCTGACCAAAGGCTGTCGCTTGCCGACCGACGTCTCGCCATGCAACACGAGGCCCGGGCAGCCGAAGACGGATCCGAGGAACGTGGCCAGCGGCGTGGTCATTTCGCGGAACTGTGTGAAGACGAGCACTTTTTCCTGCTTGGCCGCGATGACCTCGACGATCTCGCGCAGTCTGGCCAGCTTGCCGCTGTCGGCCTCGCGCCACGATCCATCGCCCAGCCATTGCGACGGGTGGTTGCAGATCTGCTTCAGGCGCATCAGCGACGCGAGCACGACACCGCGACGCTGCATCCCCTCGGACCGCTCGAGCTCAGCCGCCAGGTCGGCCACCGACTGCTGATAGAGCGCCGCTTGTTTGCGCGTCAGCTGGCAGAAGGCCTTCACCTCGGTCTTGTCCGGCAGGTCGGCGATGACGGACGTGTCGGTCTTCAGGCGCCGAAGGAGGTACGGACGCACCAGCGCGCGCAACGGTGCGTACCAGTTGTGCGGTTGCGACGAGAGGCGTTTCGTGAACGTCGAGAACGCCTTCCCGGATCCCAGCAAGCCTGGGTTGAGGAAGTCGAAGATGGACCAGAGATCGCCAAGGCGATTTTCCACCGGCGTGCCGCTGAGCGCGATGCGCGCCCGCGCATCGATCTGTTTGGCCGCCCGCGTCTGCTTGGCGCCGGGCGTCTTGATCGCCTGCGCTTCGTCCAGTATCGCGAGGCGCCACGGCGTGGCGAGCAGTGCAGGCACGCGCAGCAGCGATCCGTAGCTGGTGATGACGAGGTCGACGCTGGTAATCCGCTCACGATCGAGCGCCTTCAATTCCGCGCTGGTCATCACTGAGGGATGCGCGATGATCGCGGTGAGCGTCGGCGCAAAGCGTTCGATCTCCGCAGCCCAGTTGGCCAGCAGGGACGCCGGCGCGATCAGGAGGCTGGTGCGCCGCGTCTCATCACAGGTCGCGCGCGCCCGCAACACCAGCAGCAGCGCCAACACCTGCATCGTCTTGCCGAGGCCCATGTCGTCGGCGAGGCACGCGCCCAGGCCGAGGCTGGAGAGCAGATGCAGCCATCGTACCCCTGCCTGCTGATACGGTCGCAACGTCGCCTTCAGCGCGGCGCCAGGATCCAGTTGCGCCAGTTGGGCGGGATCGCGAAGGCCGGCGAGCGTCTTCGTCAGCCACGGCCCGGCGACGACACGTGACCAGTCGGGCGCGGTGGCCGCAACGATGTCGCCTGGCACGGGCGCGCCCGCGAGGAGGCGCATCGCTTCGCCAAAGGAGAGGCCGTCCTTCGCCGCAGCTGTCTCCACCGCTCTGAACTCGTCGAGCATCCGGTTGAGTCGTTCGTGATCGACTTCGACCCAGCGTCCCCTCACGAGGTGCAGGCCGTTCGACGCAGCGAGCAGTTGCTCAATTTCCGCGTTGGTCAGCGGTTCGCCGTCGAGGCTGACGCCCATCTTGAAGTCGAGCAGCGCTTCCGTGCCGAGACCTGACGGCGGCTTGCCCCCAACGGTCGCTGTAACTTGGGGGCGTGGTGGTCGACTCGCCCGCCACGCGGTCGGGACGCGGACGATGACGCCGGCGGCCTCGAGGCGAGGCGTATCGGTCAGCAATTGAAACGCCTCAGGGGGCGTCCACCGCAGCGGATGATAGATCTCGCCCGCATCGACCATCGTTTTCAGCCACGGACACTCGGCGGCCGCGCGCTGGACCGGGAGGAGCAACGAGAGCAGGCGCCGCTTGTTGGCGGCGCCTGCATATTCGCTGAGAGCGCGGCCCAGCGGCAGATGCTGCGCCTTGGCGTGTGTCGATAGTTGCGTCGTGTAAGTCGCCAGAAACGCAAACGGCGCTTCCTCGTCGCGGCGGTTCTCGGCGAGGTTGAAATGAACGCGGCCAACGAGATGCCACGCTGGGCTCTTACGCTCCAGAAACTCCTGGACCGACGCCTTCGAGTCGGCGAGCTCGGATCGAAACGCGGCAGCGATCTGAGTCCAGAGGGTTTCAAGGACCGACGCCGTGAGGTACTCGGCGCCCGTCATCGGCGGCGCGGCCGCAGCCAGTGCTTCGAGCTCGCCGCGCGCGGGCGCAGGTATCGGCGCGTGCTCCGCGTCGAGATCGGGATGTGTGCAGATGGTCGTGACCAACCGTGCCGCGAAGTCGCGCCAGTAGCTCAAGTCGGCTGGAAGCGCGATCCCGACTTCGGCAGCGCCGAGCTCGAGCAAGCCATGACCCGAGCCACGAGCAAACGCGTCTTCGAGTGTGCGGGAGACCGCGGCCGACGGCTGGAGGACGTCGTCCGCAACAGTGAACAGCAAGTGGCCGCGCGGGGTTAGCGTGAGCGACGGCATGAGGATCGGAGGCCGCGATCCGTTGTGGCGTGAGCCATCGCAGAAAGATCGCGTTCACGAGCAGAATATCTACGAACTCACAACGGAGCTCCAAGTATACGTGACACCAGCAACGACTCGGAAGCCCTCGAAGGCGACGGCGACGGTGTCTGGAACCGTCGCCGTCGAAGGAAAAAGAGTCCTCACGCGGATGCGGGCCGAGGCCCGCTAGAAGATCGACGATGGACAGTTGCCGGTCGCTGACGCGTCAATTCGCCTCATCGCCCCCTCCGGAATGAGCTGAACCGCGATCGCGGTCGCGACGACCGTCGCGTCCTCGTTCCGCACCAGGTGCACATGGCCGCCGCCAGGATCGACAAAGCTATTCGGCCACCCCGGGAGTGCGGAGTAGACGTGCGGTGTGCAGGTGGCGTCATCGCCGTCATATGCGGTGACGGTCCCCGCGGTGATAACGACAAGGCTCGGGCCGGGGTGCGTGTGCCAGCCCGTGCTTCCTCCTGGCTGCCATGTATTGGACTGCACGTACAGGTCGGAGAGACCTTGGGTCTTCAGCCTCGCCTGCCACACATCGGCAGGGAGGGTGTGCAGATTGATGTCCAACTCGTCGAACGTTGACATCGCGAGTGTTTTGGCTGAAAAGCCCGAGTTGGCGAGATTTGCCCGCAAAGAGCCGCCGTGTTCTCCGACACCGACGATAACCACGAGCAGCAACCACATCATTCTTCGTCTCATGTCGAGCCTCCTTCGGTGATGATTCGTCGCATCGGTTGATGCGCTGTTCACGCACAATGAGGCGCTGCCGGGGCGTCGGCAAGCGGCAATCCACCGCCCGATCAAGCGTCCCTCGTCTTGCCGTCGATTGCCGCCGATTGCCGCTTCGAGGCACGGCGGCTACAATCGGCTCCGACCCCGGTCCGGGAGGGCACCATGAATGAGTCTTCGTCCGGCGCGCCGCCTGCGGGACTACTGCCCGAAGACCGGCTGGATTCGTGGAAGGAAATCGCCAGCTACCTCAAACGCGACGTCACCACGGTTCAACGCTGGGAAAAACGCGAAGGGATGCCGGTCCGCCGACATCTTCACGACAAGATGGGCTCGGTTTACGCCTTCCGGTCCGAGCTGGACGCCTGGTCGCGCAGCCGCAATGTGCCCGTCGCCCTCGAAGACTCCGAGATCGCGCCGCTGCCGGATCGCTCCGATCATTCGATATCCCTCGTCGACAACGCGGACCACGCCGTCGAGTCCATCGCCTCCCTGGCGTCTCCATCGATACCGCGAAGAAGGAGTCGATCGAGGCTCGTCTGGTCTCTCGCGGCGGGAGCACTACTTGTCGGACTGGTTACGACCTGGTGGCTCCTCGAGCGGAGGGATTATTTCTGGCGCAACCCGCTCACCGACGCGCAGTTTCAGCACGTCACCGATTTTGGCGACACCGAGCAGGCCGCCGTGATCTCGCGCGACGGCAGATTCGCGGCGTTCTTGTCCGATCGCGACGGGCGGATGGACGTGTGGGTCACACAGGTCGGTACAGGGCAGCTCTATAACTTGACGCGCGGAAGAGTTCGAGAGCTCGTCAACCCATCGGTCCGGACGTTGGGCTTTTCGCCGGACGGAACCGTTGTGACATTCTGGGCGCGCGGAGTCGAGGGATCCAACGCCCGCGAAATCAGCGTATGGGCAGTGCCGACGCTCGGCGGGCAACCGAGGCCGTACTTGGAAGGCGTCGCCGAGTTCGATTGGTCCACTGACGGCTCGCGTCTGGTCTACCACACGCCAGGGCCGGGAGACCCGATGTTCGTGAGGAATTCGGGCCAACAGACCCAGGGTCCGCCGATCTTTGCGGCCGCAGCGGGACTTCACGGCCACTTTCCTTTGTGGTCGCCGAACGGGGCCTTCATCTATTTCGTCCAGGGCACGCTGCCCGATGCCATGGATATCTGGCGCATCAGGCCGACCGGAGGGCCCGCCGAACGAATCACGCATCACAACGCTCGCGTGAGCCACCCGGTCCTACTGACTGATCGAACGCTGATGTACCTCGCCACGGATGCGGATGGCTCCGGGCCATGGTTGTACAGTCTGGACGTCGAGCGACGGGTGCCACACCGCACGGGCGCGGGCCTCGATCGGTATACCTCGCTCGCGGCGAGCGCCGACGGTCGACGCCTCGTGGCCACGCTCGCGAGTCCCAACGGAACACTGTGGCGGCTGAGCATCGCCGACACGCCTGTCGACACGTCGGCAGCAACGCCGATCTCCTTGACGACCGGGCGTGGATTCGCCCCTCGATTCGGGCGGGATTATCTGCTGTACGTTTCGTCGAAGGCCACGAGCGACGGAATCTGGAAGCTCGCCGACGGAACGGCCACCGAGCTGTGGAGCGCACCGGAGGCGCGAATCGTCGGCGGCCCCGAGGTCGCAGCCGACGGACATCGGGTGACCTTCTCGGCCAGGCAGCGCGGGAAAACGCTGCTGTACGTGATGAATGCTGACGGAACGAACGCGCGGGTGATCACCGAGTCGCTGGAGTTGCTGGGCGATCCGGCGTGGGCGCCCGATGGACAATCGATCACGTCGGCGGCAAATGTGGATGGGACGCCACACCTTTTCCGCATCTCACTCGACGGGGGGCGCGTTCCCCTGGTCCACGAGTACTCGCTCGATCCCGTCTGGTCGCCAGACGGAGACTTCCTCGTGTACTCGGGCGCGGACATCGGAACCACGTTTCCGGTGAAGGCTGTGACCGCCGCCGCAAGCCCCTATCTCATTCCGCATCTCACGCTGACGCGCGGAGCCAGACGTCTGCGCTTCTTTCATGGGCGCCGTGCACTTGTGATCATGCGCGGAGAGATCCAGCACAAGAATCTCTGGCTCGTCGATCTCGAGACGGGAGCAGAGCGCCAGTTGACCAACCTGGCCCCCAACTTCAACGTTCAGGACTTCGATGTTTCTCCAGACGGCCGGGAGATCGTCCTCGAGCGCGTGCAGGATCGCTCGGATGTCGTGCTCATCGATCTCGCGCCGCACGATTGAAGACCGCCAAAGGCTTCCTGCCCCGCCGCGCCTCTCGACGAACCACCTGATCCCGCCGCTCTCTTTTTACATCACTACGGTTTGTTCGACTTCGTGGCGCGGAGCGCGTGCTCGAAGACGAAACTGGCCACTTGCTTCCCTATTCTGGCACCCGCCACATCCGAGCTGCGGAAATGAAATCCGGTCCACACGCGCGCGTTGATCACTTCATCGATACCGGTGCTGAATCTCGACCAGGTGCGCGTGAAGCCAGGATTGGTTGGACTCGCGACCGTGAACGGCTGCCCTGGGTCGTCACCAAACAACAGACTCAGCGTCGTCGCCATGGCGCCGCTGATCACGGCGTGACCTGAAACGAACTCCGGAAAATTCGGCGTCGGCGCGAGCGGCACCCACGCCGGGTCTGGCGACGTCGACGGATTGCCGTCCACATCGGCGTTGTGGATGGCAGTGATCGGACGCCAGAAGTTGAACGTGTACTTCGCATCCCAACAGGCGATGGCGGCGTCGGCGCCTGCGACGTTCACGAGCGCGAACGCGTGCGCCGTCTCTGATGGATCCAGCCCGCGCGCCACCGCCACGGCTCGAAGCGCGCCATCCCAGATGACGGCCGCCGAAGTGAGCCAGAACCGCGCGATGTTGGTTTGCTCGGTTGTCCGTGTCGCGCTCGCGAGGGAGCCAATTTCCTTGATCTCGTTGAAGTCTCTGGCGTATTCGTCGCTGGTGAGGCTCGGTCCTTCGTCGGGACGAAACTGCGATCCCGCGCGCAGAACCCACGGCTGCACTTCTCCCCATCCGGGCAGCAGCGCGGCGAGACTTGCCGGCGGCGTGGGCACCCAGACGCCGGGACTGCCCGCGCCTGGCGGCGTGTACGGGAACTGCGCCAACGCGGAGCCGTCATTCGATCGCACCGCGACAATCTGGTCGGCCACCATTTCGCCGAATGCGATACCAGGATCGGAGGCCGATATCGCATGCGCCGACAGCGACGCGGCGAGCGCCGCATCGAGCGCCGCCGACTGCGACGGATACAGCGTCGTCAGTGCGCGATGGGCCGCTCCGGCGGCCGCGGCGTCGGCTGATGCATTCGATGGCGGCAAGGCCACATCGTCGTACGTCGCGTAGCGCCCCGAAATGGCGTTGACGGCGTCGTTGACGGCGACGGCGACGATGGCCAGCGATCGCGTTTGCGGCACGGGGCTCTGGCCGACGGCGAGCGCCGTCGAGACAGCCGTGGCATTCCATTCGACAACGATGTTCGCCGCGAAGCCGTTCAGCGGAGCCGCCATCGCGAAGCATGTGGTCGCCACCAGGACGCGCGCGGCGCCGCTCATCAGGCGCTCGAATCCTTGAGACACTGTTTTCATACATCCTCCAGGTCCGGCAGTATTCGGCTGTCGGGTCGGCGATGTCGTGGGATAATTCTGGGATTTTTGTGGAAGTTCGATTTGGGCCATTTCGTTTGCACCCGATCGAGGGCCTCACGCGAGGCGCACGCGAGCTCCATGTCACGCCGAAATCGCTGTCGGTGCTCTGCTTCCTCGCGAGCCATCCCGGAAAAGTCGTCGCCAAGGATGATCTGGTTCGGGCCGTCTGGCGCGATATCGCGGTGAGCGATTCGGCGCTGACCTCCTGCATCAAAGAGCTCCGCCGCGCACTCAAAGACAACGCGAAGCAGCCGCGATTCATCGAAACGTTGAATCGACGTGGCTACCGATTCATCGCCGAGCTCTTGCCGCCGGCCGCATCGCCGCCGGAGAGAGCGTCGCGTCGTGGCAGAGGATCGACCGGTTCGCTGGTTGGGCGTGAGGACGCGCTCGCCGAGATGTCAGCCGCGCTCGGACGCGCCGCCAACGGCGAGCGCCAGATCCTGTTCGTCGCCGGTGAGCCCGGCATTGGCAAGACGGCCGTCGTCGACGCGTTCATGCGCGAGCTCGAACAGGTGGGGAGCTGGCGTCTCACGCACGGGCAGTGCGTCGAACACTACGGCGAGTCCGAGCCGTATCAGCCATTGCTCGACGCGCTCTCACGCCTCTGCCGTCACACGGCGGCGGACGCGTTCGTGCCAATCCTTCGCCGGTACGCGCCGTCATGGCTGGCACAGTTGCCGGCGCTGCAGACGCCTTCGGAGGCCCGCCTCCTGACGCGGCGGACATCGGGTGTGACCTCAGAGCGAATGCAGCGGGAGCTGATGGAGGCCCTCGAGTGCATGGCGTCCGATACCCCGATCATCTTGTGGCTCGAAGATGTGCACTGGAGCGATCTGGCCACACTTGACTGGATGGCCGCGTTCGCAGCGCGGACCGACGGCGCGCGCCTCCTGCTGATCGCGACCTACCGAACGGCGGATGTCCGGGCCGGCCGCCACCCGCTTCCGGCGATCGTCGACGACTTGCGCGTCAAAGCACGGTGCGAGGAAATCGTGCTCGCCGGCCTCACACAGTCCGACGTGTGCGCGTACCTGGCCGCACGCTTCCCCGCCGGCTCGGGCGCACTCGATCGGCTAGGCATGCTCGTTCACAGGCACACGGAAGGCAACCCGCTCTTCGTCGTGAACGTCCTTCGCGACCTCGTCGCGCGCCGCGTGCTGACACAAACAGATGGCCGTTGGATCGCTGATCCCGATGTGGATGCGTCGTCATTTGGCGTGCCCGAGGACGTCCGCCGCACGATTACGCGCCAGGTCGATCGCCTGAATCCGGCGGAACGCGCCATGCTCGAAACGATGAGCGTCCTCGGCCGCACGGGCGCCGCGGCGGCCGTCGCGGCCGGCGGTGATGTGGCGACCACCGACGTCGAGGCGGCGCTCGGAGCGCTCGCGCGCGAGCGATGGTTCGTCCGCGAACGTCCGCCCGCCGAGTGGCCGGACGGCACCGTGTCGGCGTCGTTCGAATTCCTGCACGCGCTGTATCGCGAAGTGCTGGAATCGCGCGTTCACCCCGCGCGCCGGGTCGAGCTGCACCGCAAAATCGGAGAACGTCTGGAGAACGGGTACGGCGCCCGCGCCGCGGAGATCGCGGCGGAGCTCGCCGTCCACTTCGAGCAGGCGCGCGACACCTCTCGCGCCGTGACGCATCTCCAGCGCGCGGCCGAAACGAGCCGGCGCCGCAGCGCGTACCTCATCGCCGAACAACAGCTCCGCCGGGCCCTTGCGCTACTGGCGGAACTCCCCTCCTCGGCCGAACGGGCAATGCGCGAGATCGAATTGCGGATCGCGCTCGGCAGTCTACTGATGGCCGTGCGCGGCTGGGGCTTCGACGAAATCGAGACCCACTATCAGCGCGCACTCGAGCTGTGTCGAGACCAGGACTCCCCGCGCCTGTTTCCGTCGCTCTGGGGACTCTGGTTGTTTCGGTGGGGCCGGGGGGACGGGCCGGCTGCGCGCGATCTGGCCGCGACGCTTCGCGGCCACGCGGAGCGATCTCTCGATTCCGCACAGGTGCTTCAGGCGTGCCACGCGAGCTGGGCGACTTCCTTCTCGCTCGGCCATCTTGACGATGCGCGGCGCCAGGCGACAGAAGGCCACGCGCTGTACTCGATCGAGCCGCATGCGGCGCTGGCGTCCGCCTACGGCAATCACGACGCCGGAGTCTGTGCCATGAATTTCAAGGCGCGCGCGCTCGTGCTGCTCGGCGCAGTCGACGAAGCCGTGAGTGTCAGCGAAGCGGCCGTCGCGCTCGCGCGTGAGTTGGAGCACCCGTTCACGCTGGCGCAGACCCTCTTCTTTGCGTCGACCGTGCACCACGCGAGGCGCGATGCACAGGCGACGCTCGCGCTGGCCTCCGCAGGTGCGGCCATGGCGCGAGAACAGGGCTTCCGGCTCTTCTTCGCGTGGTCGTCGATTCTGGAGGGCTGGGCGTTCGTTCAGATCGGCCGGCGTGATGAGGGACTTGCGCTCCTGCGCGACGCACTGCGGACCGCTGACGCGGGCTCACGCCAGTTCATGACCCACTTCCATGGCGTGTTCGCAGAAGCCTGCCTCTCGGGTGGCCGACACGAAGAGGGATTGCATTCCGCTGAAGAAGGGCTGCGACTCGCCGCGCATGGCGAAGAGCGATTTTACGAGAGCGAGTTGTTCCGGCTGAGAGGGGAATTGCGGCTCGCGGCAGGCGGCATGGAGGCGGCCGGCGCGGCCGAAGAGGATTTTCGACGCGCGGTCGCGGTCGCCGCTTCACAGGGCGCGCAATGGCTGGGACTCCGGGCGGCCACCAGCCTCGGTCGTCTAGCGGCACTGACGCGCGATGAACGGAACCAATTGCTGGTCGACGCAATGCACCGCGTCAACGAAGGCACGGACCTGCTGGATATGTGCGACGCACGAGATCTCTTGCGCCGACTCGAACCTTGACCGCGTCCTGCGTCGGCTCGACGCGAAGCATAGAAGCCGGAACGCGGCCGTTGTGGCCGAGTTTTCCTTGTCGCGTGGTTCTGCATATGCTGGCTTGATGAATCGTCGGCTGAACCGCTCGCCTGCTGCCATTCGCTACGCTCTTTTCGGCGGCGCACTCTTGATGTGCGCGCTCGTCGAGGCCCAGCCGTCTCCGGCACCGCAGCCATTACAGTCGGCCCAGATTGTCGACCACCTCGAGCACACCATCGCGTGGTTCCGGCGCGTCCAGACGCTCGAGCAACAGGCGGATCTGTCGAGCGATCCCGTCTCGCGTCAGCGGCTGCATCAGTCGTCGCTCGCCGCGCTGCAGCTCGCGTTCGACTTCGCGCGCGCGACGGTGCCGCTCGTCAAACCGGAGCCGACCGCGCCGGCGCCTGCTCCGGCTGGTCCACGCACCGAACGGGGGTTCGATCAGGCGGCGACCCGGCTCGCAGAGCGCGTGGCCACGCTGCAGTCGCGGCTCGACGCCGCCAATGCCGCGCTGACACGCGCGCCGGCGCGATCGCGTGCTGCACTGGCCGGACAGCGCGACGAGCTCGTGGCGGCGTTGGCGCTCGCGAAGGACGTCCAATCGACGGTTCAAAATCTCGCACAGTTTGCCGCGACGTCGACCGCGGCGTCAGACGCCGCGAACAGCCTGGTTGGGCAGGTCAACGAGCTCGAACGCACCATTCCCGAGGCCAGGCACACACAGTCCACCAAGTCGACAACGGCGACAACGGCGACAACGGTTCAGTCGAAGCCGGTCAGCGGCGGCACGGCCACGACGTCATTTCGACCCGAGTCCGCCGGGCTCGTCGCGCTGGCAACAGAGCTGGTGGCGCTCGGCGGCCAACGGCGGCAGCTGACGGAGGCGCTGCACGACACCGACGCGCTGGCGAAGGGTATCGACGATCTCCGGGCGCCGCTGATCGCCCCGGCGCGCGATTTCGCGCGCCGAACCGATGTTGCGGCAGCGCCGCCCGCCAATGCCGCCGAGGCCGCGCAGAGGAGGCTCGATCTGCAGAACGCGGCGGCGCAGTTCAAGACGCTGTCGACGGCGCTGGTGCCGCTTGGCGAACAGGGCATCGCCGTCGACACCACGCGAGGCACGCTCGGCGAATGGCGCGACGATCTGAGCGAGCGCGTCGAGGCGGCAGCCCGACAGCTGCTGCTCCGCAGCCTGCTGCTCCTGGTCGCGATCGGGGCGCTGTTGATCGTGTCCGAGATCTGGCGGCGGGCGACGTTCCGGTACCTCCACGACTCGCGCCGCCGCCGGCAGTTTCTCGTGCTGCGTCGCGTGGTCGTCGCCATTGCGATCACGTTGACTCTGGTCGCCGGGTTCGTCTCGGAAATCGGGTCGTTGGCGACGTACGCGGGCTTCGTCACGGCCGGCATCGCCGTGGCGCTGCAGAACGTCATCCTCGCCGTTGTCGCGTACTTCTTTCTGATCGGGCGGTACGGCGTGCGCGTCGGCGATCGCATCACGCTGGCTGGGGTCACCGGCAACGTGATCGAGATCGGGCTCGTCCGGATTTATCTGATGGAGTTAGCGGGCACCGACCTGCACCCGACCGGCCGGATCGTCGTCCTGTCGAATGCGGTGTTGTTCCAGCCGGCGGCGCTGTTCAAGCAAGTGCCGGGCGCCGACTACTTGTGGCATGTGGTGACGATCACGCTGTCGCCGGACACCGACCTCGCGTCAGCAGAGAGCCGCATCGAGGCGGCCGCTGAGTCGGCCTATGAAGGATATCGCGCATCGATCGAGCGGCTGCACGCCGCCCTGCAGCGCTTCATGGATGCCGAGACCGCAGTGCCTCGGACCGACGTGCGGTCGCGCGTGACCGCGGCCGGCCTCGAGTGCACGGTGCGCTATCCGGTCGACGCCCCGCATGCGCGGGAGATCGACCGAGCGATGATGACGGCGATCCGTCAGACGATTGCGAGCGAGCCACAGCTCACGCTCATTTCGTCAACGGGTCCGACATCGCAGCAGGCGGCGTAAATCGCCGGCTACCGGCGGCCCTTGCCCTTTTTCTTGGCGCCCGCTCGAGACGCTTTCCGCGCGCCCTTGCGAGCCGATTTCGCCGGCTTCCTGGCCGCGCTTTTTTTCTTCGCTCCGCCCTTCTTCTTCTTCGCAGCGCCTGCCGATTTCTTCTTCGCGGCGCCGGCCGATTTCTTCTTGGCCTTCTTCACGCTCTTGCGGGCGCCGCCCGACGGTGCCGCGGCTTTGCGCGGTGCGGCCGGTTTGCGGGACGAGCGCGCACGCGCGCCGCCGCTCGCACGGTGCCCGGAATCGCCACCCTCCTGGCTCTCGGGCTCCGGCTCGCCGCCGTGGCCCACGTCGCCCAGATCGGTCTCGCCCGATCCGCTGATCAACTCGTCATCGGGCATTCCCATTCCGTTGTCGTTGTCGAAGTCATCCTGCATGTTGCCCTCGTAGTGCGGGGCGTGAGCCCCGCGTCCCGGCGGGCCTTCACGGCCCGCGATCAACGCGAGTACGCCTCGCGCGGCTAGTCTTGACGATGGGCGCGCCCGGCGTCAAGTCAGAGACGGCGTGCGTTCAGACCGTAGCGCGAAGGCTTCCACCTCCGCCAAGGCTCCGGCGGACAGGTCAGCCGAGCGCTCCGATGACAAGACGTCTCCCCCATTCACGCGGCGGTCTCGAACCGCTTCGCACGGCGCCGTCCGTTGACGTACACCGCGATGCCGATCAAGACGAGCACAAGCGAGGAGCCGACGACTTTGACCACTGCCAACGTCTTGTTCGGCTCATCGTCTGCCGGCACGCACGCCAGCAGGATCGACACTGTCGTCGTCGCGAACCCCAGCGCCGCAACCGCGATCGCGACCGCCTTGCCGCCCGGCACGCGCATGACGTCCGGCCCCGCCGGTTCGCTCTGCAGCTTGATCATCGCGGCAAACATGAACAGGAACGGGATGAAATACGCGATGATCCCCATGCTGACCAGCGCATCGTACGCGCCGTGCACCGACGTGCCCGCCTGTCCGAGGAAGACGAACAGCAGCGCGATGCCCGCCTGCACCAGCAGCGCGACATACGGCGTCCGCCAGGTCGGATGCAGCCGCCCGAACGCCGGCGGCAGAAATCGATCGATCCCCGCCACGAACGGCAGCCGCGCCGTCGCGGCGAACCAGCCGCCGACGCCGCCGAGCGCATTCACCGTGACGAGCGCCGCGGCGATCGGCACCAGCCATGCGGAACCGCCCACCCGACCGACAATCGCCTGCACGGCCTGCATGATGCCCTGGAGACCCGACACTTCCGCCTTCGGAATCGCGATCAGCACGCTGAGGGTCGCGAGCACGTACAACACCGTGATGACGATGCCCGCGGAGAGCACGGCGCGCGGCACGGTCCGCCGCGCATCATGAATCTCCTCGCCCATCGTCGATCCGCTTTCGATGCCGCCGAATGCAAAGGCAATCGTCGACCAGAAGATTACATCCTTCAGGCTCGTGCTCGGCACGAGCTCGCGCGGCGCCAGACTGGTCGCCGACCCGTGCAGCCACCACGCGATCGCGCCCAGCACGATCAACAGAATCACGGGAAGCCAGCCGGCGATCGCTCCGACGTTGTTCAGCCACTTGCCGACGTTCAAGCCGACGACGTTCATGGTGGCCGCGATCGCCAGGCCGATCGCGGCGAACACGATGAAGTACGTGCTGTTTCCTGACAGCGTCTGCCACGACGGGCCCCCGATGAACAACGCGTTCGCCGCGCCGAAATACAGGATGCCTGGGAAGTACGGCAGGTTCGATCCCCAATACGTCCAGCCCGTCAGAAACGCCGCGAACGGACCAAAGGCGCGCTTGCTCCAGACGTAGAGGCCGCCTTCTTCCGGGTACCGTGACGACAGCTCGAGCACGGTGAAGACGAGCGGCACGAAGAGGCCGAGCGCCGCGATGATCCAGATGACGATCGAGCTCGGGCCCGCCGCCGCCGCCGTCGCAATCCATCGCAGGCCCAAGCCGGTGACGATGTAGAACAGAAACAGATCGCGGAACGTGAGGGCGCGGCGCAGCCGCGGAACGGAAACGGTTGCCACGGTCGTGGCCTACTTCTTGTCCGCCGGCTGAGGTTTCGGCAGTGGCTTGCGCGGCAGCATCGAGTCGCGCATCGCGGCGTCGTAGACGAAGCTGGCCATGATCACCGACGCCTGCATCAGATCCTCCGGAATCGCTTCTTCGTACACATCGAGGTTCGAGTGGTGCACGCGTGTTTCGTAGTTCAGCGGATCCTGGATGAACTGAAACCCTGGTAGGCCGAGCGCGTCGAACGCCATGTGGTCCGTGCCGCCGGTGTTGAGCGTCGTCAGCGTGGAGGCGCCGAGATAATTGAACGGCTTCAGCCAGGCGTCGAAGATCGGCCGCACCGCTTCGTTGCCCTGGAGGTTCACCCCGCGGATCCGTCCGGCGCCGTTGTCGAGATTGAAATACGCGGCGAGCTTCGCGTGTTCCGGCTTCAGCGTCATCGTTTTCGGATCGCCGAAATGACGTTCAACGTAGCCCAGAGACCCGAAGTAGTCCTGCTCCTCGCCGGTCCACAGCGCGAGCCGGATCGTCCGCCGCGGCTTGATGCCGATCGTCTTCAGAATGCGCATCGCCTCCATGGCCACCGCCGATCCGGCGCCGTTATCGGTTGCGCCGGTGCCCGAGTGCCACGAATCGAAATGACCTCCGAGCATCACAACTTCGTCTTTCAGCACCGGGTCGGTGCCAGGCAGTTCGGCGACGACGTTGAAGCCTTCGACGTTGTCGGTGAGGCGGGCGGTGACGCTCAACGACACCTTGACCGGAATCTTCTTGTCGATCATCCGCATGAGGCGACCGTAGTGCTCGCGTGAGATGACGAACGCCGGGTACGACGCGTGCCACTTCTGGTCGTAGAAGCCGTCCACGCGGACGTCCTCCGCGATCGCGCTCGGCGTGATCAACGCGGCGACACCTTCCGTGCCGAAGAATTTCCAGACGTCGACCGCATCCGCCAGGTACTTGTCGAAGTCAGCGCCTCTTCTTCCCAAAACGTCTTCGGCGAGGATCCCGGCGCCGGATCGATCCGCCCTTCCTTCTTGCTCAGATCCTCGTCGCTGAGCCTCGTCGCCTCAGGCTTGAATCCGATGTCGGCCTGTTCCGGTCTGCCGTTCATGACGATCGCGCCCCGCAGCTTGCCGCGATACTTGTCGAAATCCTGTTTGCTCTTGATCTCGACGATGATCGGCGTGCCGGTGAGCGGAGACGCCGTTGCCGGCGACCACGCGCGCGGATACCCGGTGATCCGCATGAATTGCGGATCGGTCATCTCGATGTTGAAGCGCTGGAGATCCCAGCCGCGGCCGATTGAGCCGTACGGCTCGAGCGCGGCGTGGTCGAGGCCCCAGCGCGTGAGCTGATCGCGCGCCCATTCCGCCGCCGTGCGCAGGCCTGCCGATCCGGTCAGCCGCGGGCCGTACACATCCGAGAGCCAGCTGAGCGTCTCCATCACGGCGGAACGCTGAAATCCTTCGAGCTTGATCTGCGCGACGACCGCCTCGTCCACCTGCTGCGCGGCGACGGGAACGGCGAGCGCGATCGCGGTGCACAAAGCGAGCGCGGCGACAGTACGTTTCATATGCTCCGGATTCTATGCGCCCGAGCGCTGAGCGCGCCAGCGCCCATTGACGTGCACGAAGCGGGTTTCCGCGGGCGGGCGATCCGATCGCTCGGGGTGCAACGGATCGCCTGGGAGCAACAGCATGCGCCGGCCGGCCGCGTCCACGATGTGGTGAGGCATGCGCCGCACGAGCACGCGGTGCCGGGCCCAGGCGAGCGCCTCCTCGACGCTCTGAAACGGCTCCAGCTCCCGCAGCGTTGTCCAGGTCGGCGGCGGCAACACGATCTCGTCCCGCAGCGCCTCGGCGATCGCATCGGCGGGCCTGATCCAGACGCTGTGCGTCGTTTCGGTGTCGTCGTGCGCCGGCGTCTGATCGGGCGGCACCCGCGTCATGAAAAAGCGCGTATCGAACTGTCGCACGTCGATCGGCGGCGTCACCCAGTGCGCGAACACGATGGGGGCGTCGAGGGCGAGCCTGAGCTGTTCGGCGGTCAGCACTTCGCGCAGCGATCGCGCGCCATCGTGGACATCGGCGCGGTAGCTCTTGAACCGCGCCCGCACCTCATCGCCGACGAGCCGGACGAACGCACGCGACGCATCTCGTGCCAGCAGGACTCCTGCCTCTTCGAACAGCTCGCGCAGCGCCGCGACGTGGAAGGCGACGGCGTCGCGTGCCGGTAGATCGGCGAGCTGCGCGGCGGCGGTGTCCACACCGTCGCACCACGACGCATCAGCCGTGTCGCGATCGCCCGCGTCCACTCGTCCGCCGGGAAAGACGTGTGCGCCGCCCATGAACGCGGTGCCCTGATGACGACGGACCATGAAGACCTGCGGACCGGCGGGGCCGTCGCGAAGGACGACGACGGTGGCGGCGGGACGGGGGTTTGGCGCGATCGGCTCGGACACAGAGCACAATATTAGCGGCGCGCCGTCGAAAAGGGGCCGTACCCCTTTTTCGTGTGGCGGCAAAGAGGGCTCCGGCCCCTTTTCAGGGATGGACATGGCGCGCGACGCATCGGATCTGGATCTGAATGGCAAGGTCGCGGCGCTGCTCCGCGATTTTGCCGCCGTTCAGAAATCGAAACAGAGCATGTGGGGCTATAAGCGGGCCGCCGCGGCCCTGCTCGCGCTCGAGCAGCCGATTGAATCGATGCTCCAGGCGGACGGCACACTGAAGAAGATTCCGCAGATCGGCCCTTCGTCCACGCGCATCATTCTCGAAATTCTGCAGACCGGATCGTCGGCCACCGTCGAACGGTCGATCGAGGAGAGCGGCCAGACCGGCGACATCGCGCGCCGGCGCGACCTGCGCGGCCACTTCCTCAGCCGCGCGCAAGTGCTGGCGGCGCTGCGCAATCGATCGCTCACAGGACCGTCGTTGAAGGACTACCGCGGCGATCTGCAGATGCACTCGACCTGGAGCGACGGAAGCCAGACGCTGGAAGACATCGTGTCGGCCGGCATCGCGCGCGGCTACACGTTCTGCGGCGTGACCGATCATTCCTACGGCCTGCCGATCGCCGGCGGTGTGTCGATGGTGGAGCTCGCGCAGCAACACGCCGAGATGGATCGCCTGAACCGAAAGTACCGCGGCCGGTTCCGCCTGATCAAAGGGATCGAAGCCAATATCAAAGCCGATGGATCGGTGGACATGACGCCGAACGAGCTCGCGCAGCTCGAAATCGTCGTCGCGGCGCCGCACTCGGCGCTGCGGTCGGCCGCCGATCAAACCGGGCGCATGGTGGCTGCCGTGAAGACGCGCGGCGTGCACATCCTTGGCCACCCTCGAGGACGCAAGTACGGCTCGAGGCCCGGCATCTCCGCGGACTGGGATCAAGTGTTCCGCGTGGCGGCGAAGGAGGATGTAGCCATCGAGATCGATGGCGATCCGTCGCGGCAGGATGTGGATTACGATCTCGCCAAGGGCGCCGTGTCGGCCGGCTGTCTGTTCGCGCTGGACAGCGACGCGCACTCCACCGGCGAGCTCAGTTATTCGGAAACCGCGATCGCGCACGCCCGGCTCGCCGGCGTGCCGAAAGATCGCGTGATCAACTGCTGGCCGATCGACCGCCTGCTCGAGTGGGCGGCGGGCCGCCGAGCCACAGCGACCGCCCGGTCAGCTCGCGGTGATTCAAGCCGGCGGCGCGATCGAGCTTCGTGACAATCGCGGGCAGCTCGACACGAAATCGCCACTCGTCGCCGCGGCCGCCTGCAGCAACCGCCGCTTCCTGCCAACGGTTCCACCACGGCGCCACCCCGCGTGCGAGCGGTTCGATAATCAGCACGCGATCGCCCGTCGCCGCGCGTTCAAAGAGCCGCCGCAAGACGGCGTCGCGCGCCCCGTCCGGCAGCTCGTTCACCGTGAACGCCGCCAGCAGCAACGCCGGCGACCTGGGCAACGTGGCGCGCGCGACATCTTCCTGGCGCGTGCGCGCCGCAAGACCGAATTGACGGTACGTCCAGTCTGCTTCGCCGAGCGCCCAGGGATGGCGATCCACGCCGACGATCGAGGGCGAGCGCTCGCACGCGGCGGCCCAGGCCGCTCCTGCGGCGCCAGTGCCACAGCCCAGATCGATCAGCGCTGGGCCGCGATCCATCGCGCCGGGAAGCGCCTGCACGATCTCGCGAACCAGCAGGTAGTGCAACGGCCCGTAGAACAGCGCAAAGGCCGCGCGCTTCCCTGCGCCGCTGAGCGCCGCCCCCTCGCCGAGACGACCTCGGCGCTCAACATACGTGGACGACAGCGCGCGCAGCGCGCGCGAGACTTCGCGGAACGTCAGTTCGGCGAGCTGCCGCGTTTCGAGCGCGGCTATCCAGGCGGCAAAATGTTCGTTGTGTGTAGGCACGTGAGCGAAGCGGCGTGGCGGACGCCTCCGGCATCATGTCATGCGGCGGTGTGGAACGCGCGAAGCGAAGCCGCGTCGACGTGGTACGTTTGACGCGGCGGCCTGCCCCCAAGTCACGAAGCTCAGCAATTATAATGACGGTATCGGGTTTGCTATACGGTCGAGTCAGTATGTCTAGTCAGTACATGTCAAATGGAGGTTCGCTGATGCGTCTGGTCAAGCAACTGCTCGTTCTTCCCCTCAGTCTGGTCATGGCGATGTCCACGTCCGCGTTGGCGCAGCAACAGCACGCCGTCGATCCCGGCGCGATTGCTGGCGTCGTCTCGCAGCACATCGCCGCGCAAGACGCCGATCGCGCGGCGGTGCGCGACGCGCTGGCGCGCCCTGAGGTTCGCGAGGTGGCGTCGCACATGGGCGTCGACCTCACGCGCGTGGACGCGTCGGTGGCGACGATGACCGGCGCCGATCTGCAGCAGGCCGCGTCGGCGGCGCGTCAGGTCAACAGCTCCCTCGTCGGCGGCGCCTCCACGATCGTGATCTCGACGACGACCGTGATCATCGCGCTGCTCGTGATCATCCTCATCGTCATCGCTGTCAAGTAGCGATCGCGCTGCTGGTGCCGCGGGTCCTGTCCTCGCTGCTCGTCGCGCTGTCGCTTGCCCACGCTGCGGGTGCGTCCGCCGCGTGGGCCACAGCGTCGCCCCAGAGCACGCCGAGGGCGGATCGGATTACGACGCTCGACGTCCCCTATGTACCTCAGTCTGAAGCGCTCTGCGGCGGCGCCGCGGCGGCCATGGTCTTTCGATACTGGGGCGACACCCACGCCGGCGTGGAGCCGTTCGAGCGGCTCGTGGACAGGCGCGCCGGTGGAATCTCCGACGCCGTGCTCGTCGAGGCAATCGCCGCGCGCGGCTGGACGACGACACGCCTCGCCGGATCGATTGATGCGCTACGCGATCAGATCGCCAGCAGGCATCCCGTCATCATCCTGCTGCAGGACCGTCCCACTCGATATCACTACCTTGTGGTCACCGGCGTCGAGCCGGACGCGATCATCGTGCACGACCCGGCGTGGGGACCGTCGCGGCGGATTCCCATTGCCGATCTGATTCGCCTCTGGCGGCCGGCCAGCTTCTGGGCGCTTGTCGTCGTTCCGCCTGCAGATCGCAGAAGCGCAGCGGCGGCGGCGGTCAGCGCCCCGCCCGCTTCACCCGAACGCAGTCGCTGCGATGTGCTGCTGGATCAAGCCGTCGGTCGCGTGCGGGCGCAGGGACTCGCCGAGGCCGACGAGCAATTCGGCGCGGTGAGCCAGGCGTGTCCCGATGCCGCCGGCCCGTTGCGCGAGCTGGCGGGCGTCAGGCTCGTGCAGCATCGCTGGCAGGACGCGGACGATTTGGCCACACGCGCCCTGGCGCGGGATCCCGACGATGCATACGCGTGGGACGTTCTCGCGTCCAGCCGGTTCGTCCAGGACGATGTGCCGGGAGCCCTTCGCGCGTGGAATGCGATCGGCCAGCCGCGCGTGGACGCCGTCAACATTCAGGGCCTTCATCATTCCCGTTACGAGCTGATCGCAGAGATGCTCGGCCTCGCGCCGAACACGATTCTGACGGCCGCCGCCTTCGAACGCGCGGCGCGGCGGCTCGACGATCTGCCGGATCGCGCCAGCGGGCGCATCGCGCTCCATCCCGCGCAGGACGGGTTCGCCGCGGTGGATGTCGCGATCGCCGAGCGCGACGTGCAGCCGCATGGACCATTCGAATGGGGCGCGGCAGCGGCGAAAGCGGTCGTGAACCGCGACATCAACATCGGCGTTCCCGGGTTCACCGGTCAGGGCGAGCTGTGGTCCGCCGACTGGCGATGGTGGACGCATCGGCCGCGCGTCGCGTTTGCCTTCGCGGCGCCGCACGCGGGCTGGCTGCCAGGCGTCTGGAGCGTCGAGGGCAGCTGGGAATCGCAGCGCTACATCCTCGATCGCAACACGCGCGCATTTGTGGACGAGACGCGCGCGCACGGCGGCATGTCAGTCGGCGACTGGCTGACCGGAAATCTGCGGTACCGGGTCGCGGCCGGATTCGACGCGTGGAACGACACGCAGCGGACCGCGTCGGTCGGCGTGGAGCTCGAACGGCGCTTCGCGCGCGATCGCCTCGGCGTCTTCGCCGACGCCGCCGCGTTTGCGCCGGTTTCGGCGGGGGCCTCGTTTCGATCCGTTGGCGCGCGCTTCGACGCGCACACGTCGACGAATGCGCCGCGGTGGAGATTTACAGCGACGTTTGGAGCCAACGCGGTGAGCTCGGCGGCGCCGTTCGCGTTGTGGTCTGGCGCGGGCGACGGTCACGCGCGCCCGGCATTGCTGCGCGCGCATCCGCTGCTCGACGATGGCGCGATTGACGGCCCGGCGTTCGGACGGACGCTGACGTATGCGAGCGGCGAGGCGCAGCGCTGGATCGCAGGCGTCTCACCCGTGCGCGTGGCGATCGCCGCCTTTACCGACGTCGCACGCGCGACAGACCGCTTGCCAGGGGCGATCGGCGCGCCCTGGCAAATCGACTCAGGTATCGGTCTCCGTGTGCGGGTGCCCGGCAGCGCGGGCATGCTGCGCGCGGATTTTGCGCGCGGGCTGCGCGATGGGGAACACGCGTTCACCATCGGCTGGCAGGTACTAATCGCGCTCGACGTAGCGCGAAGGCTTCAGCCGAGCGTCTCGGCGAGGCCGCGCCGGGTCCGCGCGACGGACATAGCGCGAAGGCTTTAGCCGAGCGTCTCTAATTGTGCTGAATCTCGACGTGCGCGAGGTCGGCCACCGTCTGCACGAGCGCGGCGGCGTGAACCGGTTTGGCCAGGTGCGTCTGAAATCCGGCGTCGAGCGCCCGCTGCCGATCCTCGTCGCTGGCGAACGCGGTGACCGCGGCCGCCGGAATGCGGGCGAGACGAATCGAGGGGAGCTCTCGAATTTCTCGCATGAGCTCGTAACCGTCTTTGTCCGGCATCCCGATGTCTGCGAGCAGGACGTCGAAATCAGACGAAGCGAGCGTCTCCAGGGCGGCGCGTGCGGACGGGGCCGAGGTGACGGTGGCGCCGCACGTTTCGAGCGCGGATGTCATCACCTCCCGCACATCCGGTTCATCATCGACGACCAGCACGCGGACGCCTGTCAGCGACGGGCCGGCGGACGTGGTCGCCTCGTCGGCGGAACCCGCGATCAGGCCGGCCGGCCGCGATCGCGCGTCGTGTGCGCCGGCCATCGGCAAGCGCACGGTGAACGTCGTTCCACGCCCGGTGCCTTCGCTGTCGACGCGAATGGTGCCCCCCTGCGCCTCGACCAGGTGCTGCGCGATGAACAGGCCAAGGCCGAGCCCGCCGACGCGGCGCGCCGTCGAACTATCGCCTTGACGGAAGCGCTCGAACACGTGCGGAAGAAATGCGGGGTCGATCCCCGTTCCGGTATCCGCCACGTGCACGTCGACCGAATCGCCGGAGATCGCGCCGTCGATCGAGATGCGGCCGCCGGGCGGCGTGAACTTCACCGCGTTCGACATCAGATTCAAAAAGACCTGCTCGATCCGGCGGCGATCGGCGACGACGCTGACGGTCGGCAGATTCTCGAGACGCACCTCCAGGTCCTTGCCCTCGGCGAGCGGCATGATCGCCTCGACCGTGCCTCGGATGCTTTCCCCGAGGTCGAAGGCCTGCATATCGAGTGAGGCGCGACCGGCCACGATCCGCGAGACGTCGAGCAGATCTTCGATCAGCTGCGCCTGGCGTGTGGCGTTGCTGAAGATCGCGTCGAGCGCGCGGGCGGTGCGGCTGGGATCGAGCGTGCGATTGCGCAGCATCGAGGCCCATCCGAGCATGGCCGTGAGCGGCGTGCGCAGCTCGTGCGAGACGGTCGAAAGAAAGTCGTCCTTCGCGCGATTGGCCGACTCGGCATCGGCGCGCGCGCGTTGCGCCGCTTCGTAGAGGCGGGCGCGATCGAGCGCCTGCGCACAATGCTGCGCCACAGACCGCAGCAAGGCCGTGTAGTCGTCGTTGAAGTTGACCGGCGCGGTGAAATGGAACGACAAGACGCCGAGCACCGCGCCTTCCGCCAGCAGCGGCAGCGCGGCGGCCGACTCGTACCCGCTGTCGGCTGCGAGCGCCGCCGAAGGCGGGTATTCTCTCTGCCAGTCGGTGAGCGAGGCGACAAACACCGGCTTTCGCGTCATTGCGGCGGTCGTCGAGCAGAGGCCCCGCTCGGCCATAAAGCGATGCGACGACTCCACCAGCTGTCGTGTGTACTCCTCCGCGTAGAGCGTCTCGAACTGCCGCCCGCCGTCGAGCAGCATCGCCACCGATCCGGCCGACGCGCCGACCACCGCCCGGCCGTAGCGGACGATGACCTTGGCCACGGCGTCGAGCGTCATCGCTTCGGAGAGCGCAGCGCTCAGCTCGTACAACCGCGACGTGCGAGCCGCAAGCGCACGGTACTTGCCTTCGCTCTCGCGCAACGCTTCTTCAGCGCGCTGGCGTTCGCGCAGATCCGCGTCGGCGCGGATTCGAAACGCCTCGCCGTCGGCGCGCGCCTGCTCCGCTCGCTCGTATAACCGCGCGCGTGCGACCGCCTGAGCGGTGTGACGGCCGGCCGTGAGCATCAATGTGTGCTCGTCGGCGCCAAACACGCGGACCGCGGAAAAGCTCAGCGCGATGACGCCGAGCGTACGATTCGCCGTGATCAGGGGCACGACCGCCGCCGCTTCGTACGCCGCCAGGAAATCTTCCGGGGAGCGGTCTGGAAATTCGGCCTCACGCGCGGCGCGCGATTCGACCACGACCAGCTCGCTCCGTCGAATCGCCTCCGTGATCGGTGACGCCGGCGTCTGGTCGAGGTGCAGCGGAGCGGCGATGAGCGCGACATCGTAGCCGGCGGCGTGCGCAATGCTGGCCCTGGTGTCCGCTTCGCAGAGCACCACGGCGCCCGCGGTGGCTTCGAGCGCGTGCAGCAGCTCAGCCAGCGCTTCGCGGATCACCTCATGCCCGGTCTTCGCTCTGGAAATGCCCGCCAGCAACTCGGCGAGATGCGTGGCGTGCTTCAGGGCGCGGTTCGACGCGATCCGCTCTCCGTACTCCCTGTTGGCCAATCGGTACACGTGCACGAGCACGCCGATCGTCAGCGCGAGGAGCGCGATCAGGAAGAACTCAAACACGGAGGGTGGCAGCATGTTTTAGAACAGACGGGTCCGGGGAACATCTGAACAATATCCGAGCCACCGGCAAAGCGGCAAAATCCGGCCAATTTCCCATCTGCCTATGGGCTGACTGTCGGTTTTGAAGACGATGGGCTTGGGTAATTGTTACGTGTCTGGGCCGCTGGCGGGTGCGCGACCCGCACGCGGGGCCGGACGCCGGACCCGGGGTGACCGCGTCAGATTCCCGACGGGAGAGGAGCGCCGCCGGGCGTCGCCGCCGTCGGCGGGGTCCAGCCGTACTGCTCCCATTGACGCCGAAGCAGTTGACTCCACTCCGCGGCCTCCGACGCGTGCTGGCACAGACGAACCCGCACGGCCAGACCGTCGATGTAGACCCGGAGGCGGACCGCCCCGGCGTCGGTCGATTCCGTGACGCACGTGAGAATGTGCGCCGCTTGCGAGAGTGTCCAATCCACAGGTTCAAGCATCTCGCTTGAAGATGTGGCAAATCGACGGCCAAATTATGACGGCGCGGTGCGGCGTTCAAACGGTCAGGTTTTCTTGAGGATTCGGCCTCTCTGCGCTCGCCGCGTCGTTCCGGGCAGGGTTCAATTGTCGCGACTTCCTGCACTGCGCATAAAAATTACAGTCAGCATTTGCAAGCGCCGAGGTCAGATTTATGCGAGCCGGCGATCGGAGACTTCGGCCGGCTGAGCGGTCGCGATCCATCGCGCCAGCAGGGCGGCGAAAATGGTCGCCGCCGCGCGCACCAACGCCGTCTGCTCGCGGCCGTGCGGCAGCTCGATCGCGAGCACGCCGACACATCCAGCCGACGTGATGAGCGGAGCGACCAGGGCGCTGCTGGTCCGCTCGCTGCCAGCGACGGTGCACGGTTGAGCCGTGCGAAACGCCGCAGCGGTCGCATTCGCCGCGTCGCGCCTGACAGCCGGCAATTGCGCGAGCACCTTGTCCGAATACCCGTGCGCCACCGCGGGTCTCAGCGCGATGGCTTGCGCATCCCACGCCCAGACGATGACGCCGACCGCGTCGAGAATTTTCGCCGCGTTCTCTAGCAAACTTGCCACGTCGCGCGTGTGAACGACGCGGCCCAGCTCGGTGCACAGGTCCGCAGCCGCCTCAAAATCGGGCGCAGGCGGATCAGGCGTCGCCGCCGGAGCGCAGTCTGCTGTTGGGGGATGCTCGGCGATCAGCGGGCGAATCGGCGTGATTGGCGGACGCTCGACGATCGGCGCAGACTCAACCGCCGGCATAGGACGTTCGACGATCAGCGCGGGCTCAACCATCGGCATAGGACGTTCGACGGTCGGCGCAGGCTCAACCGCCGGCATCGGGCGATCGACGACGGCCGCACTCCGCTCGTGGGCCACGGCCGGGCGGCGTCCTGCAAGAGAACCAATCGCCGAGCTCACGAGATAGCGAAACCGGGTCGGCGGACCGGCGCCATCGTGCACACGTTCGACATCGGGACGCAAAGACAGATCGGCCGCCACCACTTCCGCCGGATCCGGATAGAGCTCCAGGAATTCGCGAACGATCACATCGGGCTCGAGGCCGATGGCGTGCGCGTACGCCCGAATGAAGGCGCGGCGAAAAATGCCCGACGGCCAGTGCGACACATCGTCCCGCTCCAGCCCTTCGAGCAGCGACAGTTTGATCTTGGTCTGCTCGGCGATCGTGGCGAGCGCAATCGTTTGTTGTTCACGCCGCTGGCGCAGTCGAGCGCCGAAACTGTCAGGCATGCGGCACACCTCGCGAGCCGCGACTCCGCGGCCCAGGACATCCGTTTGTAAGTGAAGAAAATTCCGCGCGATCCATCACCCGTGGGAGACGCTCACCGTGCAGCCTCTGGCGAGGCCGGCCCCGCGCGGTGAGAGTGATAAATCTTCCGTACGCAGCGTAACAATATGTGGAAGGTAGTTCAAGCCTCAAGCGCACGGGAATCGCCTCAAGCGAGAGAAAGTCGAAGGAGGGTGTGCGGCTCGAGGCGACAGCTCAGCCGGCGAATCGTTGGGCTTTACGCTGGATTGTTGGCGAGGCTCTTGCGATTTGAATCAGCACCGGTCAAGGAGGCCGGCCTGATGCGCAAAATACTCCCGGTCTTCGCTCTGATCGCTGCCTTCAGCATGACGGCGCTCGTTCCCGGCGCGGCATCCGCCCAGGATCGTGACGATCATGCGCAGAAAGAACGTCGAGTCTACGACCGTGAGCACAAGGATTATCACAATTGGACGAAGGATGAAGATCGCGTTTACCGTGAGTATCTGACGCAGCAGCACCACAAGTATCGAGACATCGGGAAACTGAGCAAGAAGCAGCAGAACGAGTACTGGCGCTGGCGGCACGACCACGAGCACGAACGGTAGGACGATGCGTTGACGGGCGCCCGGTGATTCGCGTCATCGGGCGTCCCCCACGACCCTTCCAGAAATTCACACTCACGCTGATTCCGTTTCCAGACTTCGACTACAATCGCGCGCGCACCACCGCCCCGGATCATTGACCTGTGGCAAATCAGACTCCGCTCACGCCGCGCGGCGCCCTGATCGTCGGCGTCCTCTGCGCCGCCGGCGGCATCCCCGCGATTCTGTCGGGTATCGGCGCGATTCCGCTGAAGCCGACCCCAGGAACGCCGGGATGGGTTGCGGTGTGCGCGGGTGGGATGTTCGTGCTCGCAGGGGCCGCCGTCATCAACGAGTACGCGATCGGCCGCGGCGCTGGCGCTGACGGCGATCTGCCTGCCGGCACGCCGTTCGGTGTGCGGCTCGCCCAGTATCTGATCGGCCTCGCCATCGTCGGGTTGATGACGATCGTCAGCGGCTGGATTGCGTTCGGGCCCGGCGAGCGTCATTTCTCGATGACGATAGCGATGCCCTTTTTTGCGCAGCGCACAGCCGGCGGCGAGCTGCCCGGCCGGATCGCATTCGGTGTGGGAACGGTGTTGCTCCTCGCGATGCTCGTCGCCCTCGGTTGGTCCGGCGCGCGCCGGCTGCGCCGAATGCGTCAGACGGCCGGATCGAACGCGCCTTTCTAGCAGCGCTGTTCACTGCGAAGGGCCAGCCAACCCATGGCCGCGTACCAAGCCTGGATTTCGATGAGCAGGATGCGTTCCGTCAGACCTGCCACGCCGTGCCCGGCTGTGATGGTCGCCAGATTGAAGGTGCTGACGAACAGGACGATCAGGAGCAGCGTGAGTGGACTGCCCGCGATCAGCCAGTTGCCGAACCGGCGGCCGCCCGGGATGCGACGGAAATAGAGTCCGGCAGCCAGGAAGCCCACGACCGGAGTCGCGAAGAGCAGCAAGGCGGCGACATTGTGAAACACGATCGACGACGCCAGCGTGAAGATGCCGGCCAGCGCAAGGCCGATCGGTGAGAGCGCAAGCAGCGCCGCGCACGTCCAACGCGCCGCAACCTGGCCGCCTGCTCCGACGGTCTGAAAAATACCGACCACCCCTGCCAGGGTCATGATCCCGCCGAGCACGAACGCGGCGTTGAAGAGCACGGCGTTCGGGCCGACGCCGAGGCCGCTGACGGGATTGCTGATGGCGCCGGAAAGCCCGCCCATCACTCCATACTCGGTGCTCGTGGACGGCTGCAGCACGCCGAGAACGATCCAGGCGAGCGTGAACAGAATCGGGCCGACGATGGCGCCGGCCGCCAGGCATCGGCTTGTCTCAGGGATCGCCGGCGCGCCAGTCATGTCTGTCGAAGTTGTGATGGCCATACTGAAGGCTCCTTCCTTTAACGGAACTGCGTGACGACTTCGTCCCACAGTCGATCCGGTTGTGCATCCAACCGAGCATCTGCCAGGCCGGACTAGACATAGTATATCTAAACATATGATGACTAGTTATACAAGCGTGAGCGGCGGTGTAGGCTGGGGACGATGACACACCCGTCGCGTCCTCGCTCGCCGCTCTGGTTCGTGGTGCTCGGCCTCGCCTGCGAGGAACCGATGCACCCGTACCGCATGCAGACGCTCATCAAGCTGCGGGGCAAGGATCAAATCGCGAACGTCGCCCAGCGCAACAGCGTGTATCAGACGATCGACGCACTCCAACGCGCGGGACTGATCGCGATCCGTGGCACATCGCGGGAGGAGCGCCGGCCGGAGCGCACGACCTATGAGGCGACTGAGGACGGGCGGCGGGCACTGCGGGCGTGGGTGCGGACCGGGCTGTCGACCCCAGCCCGCGAGTTCCCGGAATTCCCGGCCGCGCTGTCGACGTTGTACGGCGTCGAGGGAGCCGACGACCTGCGAACGCTTCTCGATTCGCGCATCGAGGCGCTCGAGGCGCGTCTGGCCGAGCTCGAGAAACCATATCCCGATGTGCCGCGAATCTTTCTGCTGGAGGCGGAGCACGTGGCCGCCGTCGTCCGCGCGGAGGTCAAGTGGTTGCGTGGCGTCGTCGCCGACCTTCGTTCCGGGCGGCTCACCTATCCGAGCGAACAGGAGATTCGTCGGATCTCGACGACCATGGGCAGGCCGAGCGACGAAGCGGCCGGTCGACTCGCAAGGGAGTTACGCGGGCCGTCCGAGTCTCGCGGCCCGAGCGCGCGCCGGGCCAAATCGCGGATCGTGTCGAGTGGCGAGAAACACCACTCTGGGAAGCGCGTCAAAGAGCGTCACCGCCGACGATGAGCCGGCAGGGCGACCTTCACGTTGCCGGGACGATGAAGGCCGCGTGGTTCAAGGACCCGGACGGCAACATCTTCAGCATCGTCACGCCACAGAACACAGCCACGAGGCCAGCCGCTGGGGCGTCCGCGCGGTCGACGGCGTAGAAGTAGAGAACGGACGATCCGATTGCGCGCGAGGCCGCTCTCCGTTTCAATCATTCGGAGCTCGGCCTCGCACGTTCGGAGTGTTCGTCGCCGCGTCCGGCGTAGCGCGCGCGATCAGCCCGCGGCGTGCAACGTCGCGAGGCTGCCGGCCACGTAGTCGCCGGGCACTGTGCGCGCAGCGATGTTGAGCCGGTTCCAGCCGTTGATCGACACGATCGCCAGGCTCAGGTGCGCGAGCTCGTCCTCCGAGAACTGCTCCCGCACGCGCTCGTACACTTCGTCCGGGACACGAGTCTCGGAGACGAGCGTGAGCGCTTCGGTCCACTCCAGCGCGGCGCGCTCGCGCGCCGAGTAGTACGGCGTCTCGCGCCACGCGTCGAGGCCGTAGAGCCGCTGTTCGGTCTCGCCGGTCGCGCGCGCATCCTTGCTGTGCATGTCCAGACAATAGGCGCAGCCGTTGATCTGCGACGCGCGCATCCGGACGATATCGAGCAGCTTGCTGTCGAGGCCCGCCTTTTGAACCTGCCGTTCGAGGCCGAGCATGGCGTGGATGATGCATGGGGACACGTGCATGAGATCGATTCGAGCTTTCATGATGTCTTTCGCCTCCACCTATCAAGACGAATCAGGAATAGTTCTGTGACATCCAGGGGCCCGGGCACGCCGCAGTCACAGATGGCCGCCGTCATTCGTCTTTAGCCCAGGAGTAGTGCTTGGCGACGTGAGCCATGGCTGCTACTGACTGGGACGACGCAACGTTCGAGGGCATCGACCGCTGTTGTTCTCGATTGCGAGTCCGACCGAGATAGAGACGCCCTGTTGCGGTCTGCCTGTAAATCCCTTGACGCGCATATACCTTGATGCGTATATTGCGAGAGTGGAATCCGTCTTCGACATCATTGCGGAGCCGAATCGCCGGGCGATCTTGAGCCTCCTGGTCTCGTCCGAACAGTCGGTGGGAGAGATCGAGCGTCAGCTTCGGATGCCGCAGCCGACCGTGTCGAAGCACCTGCGCGTGCTGCGCGAGGCCGGTTTCGTGGAATCCACCGTGGACGCACAGCGTCGTCTCTACCGACTGAAACCGGAACCGCTTCAGGAGCTGGATGCCTGGCTGGCGCCGTTCCGCCGGTTCTGGTCCGCGCACGTGGATGCGCTCGAACGGCACCTCGACCGCACGAATCAATCAACAGGGTCGAAAAAGAAGACAAGGAGAAAACGGTGACCACTCGCGAGCAGTACGCACCGGGTCCGGCCAGAGGCGCGGAGGTGCGAAAGGACGGAGAGAACTGGACGCTCGTTCTCGTCAGAGAGCTGCGCCACTCGCCTGAGAAGGTCTGGCAGGCGATCACCGACCCCGTGCAGTTGCGCGAGTGGGCGCCCTTCGACGCCGACGGGAGCCTGGGTACGGTTGGAAGCACCGTGAAGCTCACCACGGTGGGAGCGCCCGCGCTGCACGCGACCGAAACCAAAGTGACGCGAGCCGACGCTCCCAACGTGCTCGAGTACAACTGGGGCGGTTTCGATATGCGGTGGGAGCTCGAATCCTTCGGTGCAGGCACACGCCTGACGCTCTGGACCAACATCGACCGCCGCTTCATCTCGATGGGTGCGGCCGGGTGGCACATCTGCTTCGATGTGCTGGATCACCTGCTCAGCGGAATCCCCATCGGCCGCATCGTGGGTCCCGACGCGATGACGTTCGGTGGCTGGCAGCGACTGAACGCCGAGTACGCCAAGCAGTTCGGTATTGAAGCGCCCAACTGGCCGCCCAATGTCCCGAAACGCTGACTTTCCTTTGCGGATCGCAGACACGGCGCGCGCGGCGATAGGAGTAGGACGAGAACATGAAACAGTCTGACGCGAGCCAAGGCGAGTCGGCATCGGATCTCATCTCGAAAAGAATCGCCGAGCTCGGAGACTGGCGCGGGAAAACCCTCAGCAGAATGCGCACGCTGATCAAGCAAGCAGACCCCGACGTCGTCGAGGAATGGAAGTGGGTCAAGGCAACCAAGCCCGGCACGCCGGTCTGGTCGCACGACGGCATCATCTGCACTGGCGAGTCCTACAAGAGCGTCGTGAAGCTGACCTTCGCCAAGGGCGCGTCTCTGAAGGATCCGGCGCGGCTCTTCAACTCGAGCCTCGACGGAAACGTGCGCCGCGCGATCGACATTCACGAAGGAGAAGACGTTGACGAGTCCGCCTTCAAGGCGCTCCTTCGCCAAGCGGTCGCCCTCAACAGATCTGGCAAGTCGAAACGTTCGAAGTAAAGGGAAGCCCTCGCCTCGTACTTCCGCCACACGGACCGATGATTCACGGTCTACCGGGGACTGGCGGCCGCAGACTGCCTTATCGCCGTGGCGCCAGGTCTTCCACCCGGAGCGTTAGTGCAAATACGGAGCGATGCGCGCCTGCATGTCGTCGGCATGCTGACTCGCGCGGAATTCAATCACGCGAAAATCGGCCAGGCCGCGCGCGCAGAACGGATCCTCCCTGAGGATGGCTTCTATTCGTTCGCGGCTCTCGCCCACCGCCAGGATGATGCCGCCGTCGCGCGGAATCTTGCGGCCTGAGATGACGAAATGGCCCGAGGCGTAGTACTTGTTCAGGAACTTGACGTGCGCGCGCATGTGCGCGTCAATCTGGGCGAGCGGCACTTTGTAGATCAATTCGATGACGAACATCGCGGTCCAGCATTGCTCAGACTGCTCGCGAGGTAAAGCGCCAACATCGCCGATGAGGACCAGCAGGACGATGACTGGAGGTCGCGACGCGCAGGGCACCGTTCACGGCAGCGCACAACAATCGGACTCGCCGCCGCCACGCTGCCCGCTGGCGATCGGCGCCAACGCGACCCCGGAACCGCGAGCGCATCGTTCCGGATGAGGACTTGGTATGAACATCACGAGAAACGGCTCACAGCCCTCCAGCCGGGGGTCCTCGGAATACTTCACGGGCGCCGTACGCGTCGATTCGCCATTCCAGAGAACCGCTCCGGCGCGCGTCGCCGCCGCCATCGTCACGTTCGAGCCGGGCGCCCGCACCGCATGGCACACGCATCCTCTTGGTCAGACGCTGATCGTCACGTCGGGTGTTGGACGCGTCCAGCGCACCGGCGGCGCCGTCGAAGACATCCGGCCGGGCGATGTGGTCTGGATTGAACCCGGCGAGAAGCATTGGCATGGCGCGGCGCCCACGACCGGGATGACGCACATCGCCATTCAGGAACAGCTCGATGGCAAGGTGGTCGACTGGATGGAACACGTGACCGACGAACAATACGGAGCGCGCTCGAGCGAGCGATAGGAAGCCGCCATGCGAGGAGCAGTTCTCTAGACCGGGCATCTTTACTTCGGTATCGGCGTGGACGCGGCCTCGGCGGGCGGCGTGTTCGTCACCGTCCACACGCGACCGTCGCGCAGATACAGCCGGCGCATCTCCTCGAGCGTGAACGGCCGCGCCCCTCGGCGTCCGAACACCGCGATCTGATTCCCGCTCTCGTCCACGGCGCGATCGCGGTCGAGCCCTTTCGAGATGGCCAGCGCCGGCGCATGTGTCCGGTAGGTCGCAATCAGCCGCGGCGCGGATCTCGGACTGAAGCCGAACGCGTCCGTGCTGTCGTTGGCTGAAACGAGCTGGATGATCCGCAGACCGTTACGGCCGTCGGCGACGTACGCGAACAGGCTCGCGTTCGTCATCGCCACCTTCACGTCGCGCACGTCGTTCAACGCGCCGTCCGCCGTGAAGCGCTGATCGATGCGCGGCCGCTCCGGACGCTCGACGTCGACGATCGTCAGGCCGTCGGCGCCGCTGGCGACGTACGCATACGTCCGCGCCACGTAGAGGCCGCCGGCGTGCGCGATCGGGACAGTCGCCGCCCCGACGAGCCTCGGCTGCTCGGGAATCGTCACGTCCACGACTTTCAGGCCGTCGGCGTCGGTGACGAACGCGTAGCGGAACTGCACCGCCACCGCCCGCGGCTGTCGAATGTCCGGTGCGTCGATCTGCGACGCCACCTTCGGCTTCAGCGGATCGGTCAGGTCCACGATCACCAGGCCGCGATCGCACAACACGTATGCGTACGTGCCGGCAATCGTCAGGTTCACGGCGCCGTGCAGCAGACCGTTCGGATTGAACACCGCCGCGCGCGTCAACACGTTGTTGTCCGGATTCCCGTCCAGCAGCGTCGCCGCCGTCGACACGACGAGCCCCTCTTCGCGATCGGTGACGTAGATGTAGCCGTAGAGCGGATGGATCGCCTGCTCCTGATTCTCAGGGCGATGCGTGCGAGTTGGATCGACGGCGAGCGTGCTCGGCGCCGCGACCGCCGTCGCGAAGCGCGTCGCGACCGATGTGTGCTGGCCGATCGGCGACACAGGCGCGGTGACGATCTTTTCCGAAAACCCTTTCTGATCGATCTGCGCCGTGTCGAACACCCGGAATCCGCCGGCGCCGTCCGCGATGTAGACGTATTCGCCTCGTGCCTGGACACCGAGCGCATTCGACGACCCATGGCTCACAGCCGCGGCGAGCATCCGGCCTCGGCGCTCGTGCGCGGCATACTCGACCGGATACGCCAGCTTGTGCAGGTCGCTGCCGATCACGGCCTGCGGCTCGTCGTGCTCGGTCACCGCCACCGCTTCCACGCCGCCCTTCCCGGTCGCGACGTAGACGAACCGCCCCATGAAGTTGACGAAGTTCGTTCCCTGTAACAGCAACTGCGCCAGGATCGCGTTGTTGTCGCCGTCCGCCGACACGTGACAGTCGGTGCACGTCTTGGTTTCGTGGGTCCGAACGGTGTGCGGGACGTGCGTGTTGAACGCTTGTCCGGCGAATCCTTCCGCAGATACCGGCTGCTGCTGCGAGTACACCCGCTGACGCTGCGCATCCTCCGAGCTGACGATGACGCCGCTGGACGAGCGCACCGGTGCGATGCGATTGCCGGTGACCGTGCCGTCGATCCCCAGCATGAAAACATCGTCTCGCAGCACCTGGAAGTTGTACGACGTCCAGTTGCGGGTATCCGTTCCCTCGTTGTGAAGCATCGGACGTTTTTGGTTCGCCGTCTGCGACAGGTGGCAGCCGAAGCAGCTGGTCACCCACGACGAGTGGCACGTGTAGCACGTCATGCGCGAGTCGGCGTGCGCGAGCCCGCCCGGTGCGTCCGCGCTGCCCCACGTCTTCCCATCGCGCTGCATCGTCTTGGCGAACGCCGCACGCGGGTTGTACCGGGGGTTGGATGGGTCGATCGAATCCATGACCTGCGGAACGGTCCACTGCAGCCCTTTCGTGACCATCGACCGCTGGATGACGATGCCGCGCGGGCCGCGCGCGGGAACGAAGCGCGGATCGCCGAATGGCGTGATCAGATCGGTGAGGTTCGTGCCCGCCTCCTCGCCTCGCGGCGCCGCCGGCCCGGACGTGCGCAGGGCCGCGCGTGCGCGGACGGTGCCGTGGCAGTCGACGCAATCGATCTCGACGGCGTTCCGCGTCTCGCCGTACAGCTTGCCGTCGCCGTGGCTGTCCTGCGCGAAGTGACAGTCGATGCAGTGCATCCCGCGTTCGAGGTGGATGTCTTTCAGGTGAACGGGCAAGCCCTCGCGCGACGCGGCGGCCGCGGGCGGAGCGGCGGCGTTGCCGTTGTCGTCAACCAGCGCCGGCGGATTCGTGTAGGCGACCGCCTTCGCGAGCTGCGCCGCGCTGGCGTCCGTCACGATGCGATCGTCGGCGTCGAGCAGGTTGCCGCGGCGATCGCGTTTGAAGACGGCGCGGAACAGCCAGCCGTGGCCGTGGAAATCGGCGAACTGCGTCTTCGTCAGTTGCGCGTTGAATTCTGGCGTTCCCGTCGTCGCCAGAAACGCAGGATCGGACCACAGGCCTCGGAGCGCGCTGCCTTCCGGGTTGCGGTTCTGGATCTCGACGCGCTGCGCCGCGGTCAGGTGCGCGGGCACGGCGGGATACATCTTCGCGCCGTCGGTTTCGTTGTCCCACCACGTCAGCCCGAGATAGCTGGCGACCATGTTGGTCCCAGGATGCACGTGGCACACGAGACACTGGCTCGTCGGAATCGAGTTCGTGAAGGTGTGCGAGATCGGATGGCCCGACTCGTCTTTCGGAATCATCGGATCGGATGACTGGGTCCGTCCGTCGTTTCCCGCGATCGCGTACTGCGCCGCGTGCACGGTGGAACGATCGTTCGCGTAGATGGTGTGACAGGCGGTGCAGCCGCTCGAACGATAGTCGCCCGCCTGATCGTTCGTGCCGAACAGATTGAGCGTCGGATCCATGAGACGCGTTTTCTGAAGGCCGATGAAGACGGGGTCGGTGCGGTTCAGCGTACCGAACCCGCGATCGCTGAAGCGTCCAGCGGGACGTCCGGGTTCCTCGTCGGGATCGGGCGTCCCGATCTGGAGCGGTGGGCGCCCGCCGCGCTCGAAGATCCGCAGCACGTTGCCCGGCGGCGACACTTCCCATCGAAAGAGCGGCTCGAGCAGCGGCAGCACGCCTCGGTGATCCTCTTCCAGCGGCGTCGGCGGCGGTGTCGTGATGGCGGTGCCGGGAAGGCCGTCCCGAGTGTAGAACTCGCCGAACCGGTAATTCTTGAACGGCACGGATCCGTTGTTGTACAGCGCCGCGCCCCAGAGCATCGCGCCGTGCGCCATCATGCCGCGGCGAACGGCCATCACTTCTTTGGTGTGGCACGGCACGCAGGTCTGATCCACGACGCGAAGATCGCCTGGATTGACGAAGCGGATGAACTCGGCGGATTCCTGCAGCGTGGCGGCACCCAGCCTCACCGGATTCGCAGACGACGTCCAGATGCCGAGGCGCGGCTGCACGTGCGCGCGCTTCTTCACTTCGTCGAATGCCTTGGAGCCTTTCGCAAGCGCCGCATCCCGCGACGCGCTCGCGTCGCCGCCGTGGCAATCGGTGCATCCGATCTGGACCTTCGACACGTGCATCGTCCTGCTGTCTGGCACGTGGCAGGTGAGACAGCCGGCGCTCTTCCGCGCGACATCTTCGTCGGTCTGCGCACTCGGCACGCCGATCGGCGCGTCGGCCTGCTGCGCCGCAGTCGGCTGGTACGCCACCATGAGCGCCCAGACGATGCAGCCCAACGCGACGAGGACGGTCCAGTGAAATCGCGTGCGCATCTCAGTACCGCAGCGTCAGCAGCGTGAACGGCGCGAACAGCGTTTGCGGCGTCAGGATGTCCCTGAAACCGGCGGACGGAGCGAACACCGATGCGCCGGCGGTAATCACCACGTTGTTGTTCAGGAACGGCCGGTACTCCACGCCGGCGTTCGTGTCGACGCCGATGGCGCGATCGATATGGCTCTGGAACAGCAGCGCCTCCAGCACGTCCGTGTGCTGAAAGCGCAGCACGTTCACGTTGGCGAGCACGCGCAACTTCGGCGTGACATCTCCTCTCCAGCCAGCATCGAGCTCGAGCAGACCAGGATTCACGAAGTTGGCCTGCCCCTCGCTTTCGCTCGCGCGCAGCGACGGCAGCAGGCTGTTGCGGCCGACGAGCTCGACGAGCGTTCCCGCCAGCCGGATTCCTTCGCGGTTCCAGAAGCTGAAGGGTCCGCCGGCGATATTCGGGCTGTCGACAATCGCGTCGAATCCTCGCGCGCGATCGTCGCCGGGATTCTTGTCGCCGGACGCCGCGATCACCGCGCCTTTGATTCGCCACCAGTCGTGATCGACCGAGAATTCCGCCGCGGCGAACTGCGCGTTGATGCGCACCTTCTGGCCGGCGATGCCGTTCAGATCATCCTGTCCGAACGCCTGGTAGAACTGATGCGTGACGTTCAGGCGGCCCCAGTGTCCATCGCCGCCCAGCCCGATGTAATAGGCATCGACGTGATGCGGCTCGACGACCCCGACGGGCGACGGTCTGACGAGAAATCCGTTCGCGTCGAAGAACGGCTCGGCGCCGTGATCGAGGTTGGCGTGAAAGCTCGGCGAGATCGTATACCCCGGCGTCAGAAAATCCTGACGGTAGTAATTGGCGGCGACGACATGCTGGTTGCGGCGCTCGAAAAGGTTCAGCTCGCTGTTCGTTTGCTTTTCGAGCTGATCGAAGTACGCAACGTTCCACTGATTCCGGTTGCGGCCCCAGTTGCCGAAGAGCCGCACGCCCAGGTTCGTGTCGCGAAAGAGGAAGCCGCGGAAGTCGCTGTTGAACGGCTGAATGCCCGCGCGGACCGAGATGAAGTCGTAGTTTGGCCCGACGTCTGCCAGCTTCACCTCGCCAAACGCTTCCTGCAGCGCCACATCGCCGCGCAGGCGCGTCGTCCCTTCCTCGGGCGTCGCGTTGACGATGTTGCGCTCGCCGACGTTCACGTAGTTGACGTTGAACGCGGGCGTGACGCGCAGCGCCCAGTCGCGCGGCTTGAATGCCGTGTCGCCCTTGAACAGCTCGAGCGAGACAAGCGCCTCGGGGCTGAACGACAACTGCCCGGGCCGGCCGAAAAACACGTCCGAGTTGGGCTGATCAGTGCTGACGCCGCTCGGCGTCGGCACCCGCCGCGCCTCGAGCGGAGCCTGCATCACGCCGGTCAGCACGAAAAAAATGTCCTGACCGATTACCGGGTAGTCGCCTTTGAGCACGTTCCGGTTGTACGGATCGCGCAGGCGGCCGCGCGTGTACGGATTCGCCCTGTCGGCGTCGGGTGCATAGCGCTGCCACACCGGAAACTCGAGATCCCACCGGTCCGGCGTCGGCAGATAGTCCGGCACGTTGGCGGGCGGCGCGGCGGCTGGCGGCGCGGTTGACCCGTCCGCCGTCAGCACGATCGACACTACCTGGCGATCGCCGCCGGCAATCCTGAGGACGTTGCTCGTGAACGGCGCGAAACCCGCTTCCGTGACGTGCAGTTGGTACGACCCGGGCGGCAGCCCACCGAAGACGAATGTGCCGGCCGCATCGGTGACGACCGAGCGCTCGACGCCGGTGTTGATCTCGACCAGGTTGACAGTGAGCGTCTGCTGGGGACGATCCGCGGCGTCCTTCAACACGCCGGAGATCGTCGCGCGCGGCGGCTGCGCGCCGGCCGGGGCCGGCCACGCGGCCAGCCAGAGCGCGAGGAAGACGAAGTAGGCGCGCGTCATGCGTCGAGATAGACGAGATCGACGCTGCCGATCGTGATCACGTCGAGTGTCTGCAGCCATTCGCGCGACACGCGGCGGCCGTTCAGCCATGTGCCGCGTCCCGCGGCGCCCGTGTGATCGACGAGCCAGACGCGATCGCCTTCGCGCTGAATCGTCGCGTGCAGCGCCAGCACGCCCGGGGCCTCGAGGCGTACGTCCACATCCGCGCCCGACCCGATGCGCGTCGTCTCTGCCAGGACGAATTCTCTCGGGGTCATCGAATCGGATCGCGCGAGCAACCGTCCGCTCATCAGCGCCCCACCATGTCCGCAGCCGCTGGGTGATAGGTGTGACACGTCGTGCACCGGCTCGGCGCCTTCGACGGAGCGTGGCACGATTGACAGGACGCCACGGCGGGCACGACGAGGTCGGTTGCCAGCTTGCTCGTCTGCACCGCGCCGTGGCACGTCAGACAATCGGTCTGCTGGACGTGCGGCTTGTGCGTGAAACGGGCGCCGCGAAAGACTCGCTGCGTCGCGGCGACCGGCGCGAGCCGCGCGCCGTCCATCACGTGGCACTTCAAGCACGGTGCAGCCAGGCTGGTGATGGCGCCGAGAGCTTCGTCGGGCGACGAAGGCATCCGCGCGGCGACGCCGACCGGACGCGTGAGCTCCGCGAGCCGTCGTGTGAGGATGGCGAGGCGCGACTGTGCCGCGAGCCGATCGCGCTCGGCCGCAATCGCGCTTGGCGCCGCCGTCTCGCCATTCTTCGCCAGCTCGATCTCGAGCGTCACGCGGCTGAGCATCTCCTGCGTGCGTGCACGCCGCTGCTCCGGCGTCTCGCCGGCGCGCAGCATCAGCACGCGCTGGCGAAGCGGTGCGATGCGCGCGTGGAGCGCCGGGTTGTTCTGGCGCGACACCGCGTCGAGGACGCGCAGCAACTCAGTCCGCCGGACCTCGAATTGCTCCATCGACAGCGCGCCGCCGATCTGCTGCGCAGCGGCATCGCGCAGCGCCACGACTCCGGCGGCATCCGCAGCGGCCTGCTGATCGGGCACGCCGCCGATCGCTCGCAGGATGGCGTCCATGCTGCGCAGCCGGCCACGCAGCGCATCGACGTCCGTCGCGCCGGCCGCCGGCGCAGCCGCGATGGCCGTCACCCGCGCGCGAAGAGCCGCGGCGCGCGCGGTCAACGCGGGATTGCCGCGCGCAGCGATAGCGTCGAGGAGAGACAGCAGCTCCGCCTTGCGCGCCTCAACGTGCGCACGCATGTCTTCCGGCGTCTCGCTCGACGGTGGTGTAGAGGGCGCCGCGCGCTCCTGATCCGACGCCGACGCCGACGCGCCAAGGGATCGAGCCACGGCATCGAGCGCCGTCGTCATGTCCGCAAGCGACCGTTCGTCGTGACTCGGCGAGGCCGCATTCTGCGCAGGTGAAGCGAGATCGCTCGCGAGCGCGTCGCGAAGGCGTTCGAGATCGGCGACCGGCAGCGCGGCCACCGGTTGCATCTGTGCGCGATTCGAGAGCTCGGCAATCTGCGTCTGGAGCGCGAGACGCTCCGTGCGTTCGCCGTCGGGATCGGCGATCCGCCGCAGGCGAACCAGGTTGTTCAGCACCCACTCGTCGCGGTGCGCCATCCGGCTCACGGTCATGAGCGTACGCGCGCCCGGTGTGACGACGGGCGCGGCTGCTCGTGCGGCTGACAACAGCCGGCCGTCGAGCGGATCGGTGTCTCCGGTGACGAAGCCATCCGTCGAATGACACCGCGCGCAGTGTCTGTCGAAGTCGATCGGCTCGAAGCCGGAGAGGTCGGCGGACAGCTGATGGCACGCCTCGCAGCGGCGGCCTTCATGACTCACTTCGGCAATGTGACGGTCGTGCGTGAACTTCAGCCCGATGCCCGTCGCGGTACCGACAGACACCGCGGCAAACTCAGGATGGCGAGCGAGCGACGCGAACTGATGACAACGCACGCACGTGCGGTCGTCCACCGACTGCACGAGGTCCGTGCCGCCGCGATGCTCAGCGTGACACGTCGCGCAGGAGACGTTCTCGCCGGCGTGCGCCTGTGCCGTGATGCCGATCCCCCGAGCGGCGTGCGACGCCTGCGTCAGGCGATGCGTGCCGCCAGGTTCGTGACACCGCTCGCATCGCAGATCGACGACGGCATGGCCGACGCGATGACACTGTGCACATTGCTGATCGATCGGCGCGTGACCCGCGGAGACACGCCCCGGCGAGGCGACGCCGCGATGCCCGGCCATGAACACGATCGCGCACACCGCGAGCAGCGCCGCCGCGACGGCGAGACCGATCGCGACAGGCGTCCGGCGAGTGCCCGGCTGCAGATAGCCGGAGGCGCGTGTGGGTGTCCCTGATGGAAGCTCGCGCGGCATCTCAGATCAGAACGCGAGCACCGCGGCGATGTGGACCACCATCAGCGCGAGGAGCGCCATGCAGGGGATCACGTGGAAAACAACCCATTGCTTCAACAGCCGCTGCAGGCTGTATTGCACCTCGAGCTCCAGCTTTTCGGTGACGATACTTTGCAGGCCGTCGAGCCGGACCCGATCTTCCGGCGACAGAAACGCCTCGAGCCCTTGAAACGGCGCGACTCGCCGCGCCAGCTCCGCGCGAACGCCGCCCAGGTGTGCCCACGACGGCTTGAGCCGGTCCAGATCGCCGCGGATCGTCGTCGTGTAAAACCGTTGGAGCACTTCTGGCGCGCCGACGACGAGGCTGTCGGCTTCGCGCTGCAGCCTTCCGGCGATCTCCGGGATCCGTTCGTAAATCACCTCAACGCTCAAATCGTTCGTCAGCTTCGCGGGCACGTACTTCTGGAGCCACACGCCCGCCAGCCCCGACATCGTCGCCCACGCGGTGAGTGCCGCGAGCGACCATCCCATCGCGCCGCTCGGCACGCGAAAGCCGGTGTGCAGCGCGACGAAGAGACACGCGAGGATGCCGCCGTACAAATGAAACTGAAGCCAGCGCTGCGCGGTACCGAGCGGCCACGCCATCAGCCGCCGGCGCAGCGGATACAGTGCGTCGAGGATGAAGATCGTCGTGGCCAACGTGCCGAAGGTCAATCCGCCGACACCGCCCGGCGACCACGGGCTCGCCTCGCGCCACACGGCGTAGACGACGATCGACAGTGCCGCAACAGCAATCGTAGAGCGCATCCACACGGGACGCTTGGGCGCGAAGGGTGACGGCGCCATCAGGACGCGTCCTCGGACAGCGTCCGGCCGACGAGCGCCGGATCCTTGAACGAAATGCGGACGGCGGATCCGTGCGGGCACATCTGCACGCATGCCGGGCCCTGCGGCCGTCCGAGACAGAGGTCGCATTTCGTCGCGAGCTCGATGTCGCGGCCGAGCGTCGGGCTGTGGAACGGCACGTCGACGATGTTGTCCCACGGGCAACGCTTGCTGCAGTTGTGACAGCCGATGCACGTGTCCTTGTTGATCGTGACTTCGAGCGTGCCGAGCGGCCGCGAGATTGCGCCGGTCGGGCAGCCGATCATGCAGACCGGATCGGTGCACTGGTAGCAGGCCTGCGGTACGCTCCAGCGGCGGAACTTCGTCCCTTCGCGCACGAATCGCGGTGTGCCGCCGTGCGTATCCGAGCAGGCGCGGACGCAGTCGTCGCACCGCGTGCAGGTGCTGAGGTCGATGAGCAGCACGCTCTCGCCGTGGATGAGGCCGGTGTCCATCGCAAGCTGCAGGTACCGCGCCGTCAACGGTTCGCGGACGACGCGGCCGCGCTCCTTGAGCCGCGCCACCGCGCTCTCCCACACCATCTGCTGCACGTCGGGATAGTGCGCGAACACTTTCTGAAATTGCTCGCGGCCGATCTTCACCATCTCGACGTGCTCGATCGCGTGCAGCGACACCGGCCACGTGCGATCGAGCAGCAGCGCGATCTCGCCGGCGTGATCGCCGCGGCGCAGATAGCTGACCGCCGCGTCGGCCGCGCCCGCGCGGACGGCGACCTTCACGAACCCGCCGCGCACGAGATAGAACGCATCGGCCGGCGCGCCTTCCTCGACGATCACCGCGCCAGGCTCGTACGACGTCAGGTCCGCGGTCGCCTGCAGCTCGGCGATCGACTCCTCGTCCAGGCCGGCAAAGAGTTCGACCGAGCGCAGTTGGTTCGCAAGCGTCCGGCTGCGGTAGCGCTCGTCGATCATCCGCTTGAAGTCGGCGAGCTCCTTCTGCTTGAACATCATCCGCAGCGCCGGCGTGCGAATGAGCAGACACGTCACGTCGGTTTGCGCGACGACGTCTGCGGAGACGGGGTAGCGCGACAGCGCGCTCATCTCGCCGAACACGTCCCCGGCCTGCAGCAGCACGTCGAGATTCGGCGACACATCCGTGGACACGTCGGTGACAAGCACCCTGCCGTCTGCTCCGATGCCGCCGCGCTGCACCACGTCTTCGGTCGACGTGCGCGACAACACGGCGCGGGCCGTGGCCGAGAACGATCGCGTGTCCGCGGGTGGCGCCGCTGTTGGCGGCCGTCCGGTTTCGATGATCGACATGCGCACGGCGACGACGCCTTCGGCGAGGTAGTGCGCGGCGTCGCTGTAGCCGCCGGCGCGCAGAATCGTCTCGCCGGCGACGAACGGCTTCTCGATCAGATTCGGCAGCAGTTTGCGCAGCACGATGTCGCTGCAGTGCGCGAGAAACGGATACTGCTTCATCCGCTGGATCGCGGCGGCTTCCTCCGGATCGACGGCGCTTCCTTCGCCAGGCTTCTCGTGCTTGTCGAGCGTCATGGCTTCTTCGCCGGCGCGGGCGGCGCGGCCAGCGACTCAATGGCGAGCGACAGCACTTCATCCTGGAGACGCAGGAGCTCGGCGTCCGGTCCGTGATACGCGGATGGAGCGGGCGGCGACAAGCGGACTGGCGTCCGTGCATCGCGGCGCAGCAGGCTGTCGACCAGCGCGACCAGGCGTCCCTGCACGGCCGCCACGGCAGCCGACGGCGACAAGGGCAGCGCGAGAACGGCAACCGGCATCATCGCCGGCTGCGGGGGCGGTGTGGTGACGATAGGCGCGGATGGCGGCGTCGCGGCGGCGCGCGCTGGCGCGGAGATCGCGGGACGCGAAGCGGAAGGCGCTTGCGGATTCACTGCGACGGGCGCAGGTGCGGCAACCGCTGGTGGTGGTGCAGATGACCGCGCGGGTGCGGCTGGTGCGGGCGCCGGAGCGGCGGCGGCGAGCACCTTACGCGACGCCACGATCGTCGCGCGAGCCGTCCGCGCGCGCGCCACGATATCCGCCCGGTTGGAATAGACCGACGTCCAGTGCAGCGCCACCGTCGCGAACTTCGCGCCGAGGTCGAAGTCGTCGCCAGAAGGATGTCCCGCCTGGATCAGCGCCGAGTCGCTCAAGACGTGACACTTCGTGCACATCGGCGCCCACGCGTCGGGATTCTTCACCGTGTCCGCGAGGCCCGCAGCGACAGCCTGGCGGTAGGCGCCCTTCTGCTGATGCACGTCCACGTAACCGCTGCCGGGACCGTGACAGCTCTCGCAGGTCACGCCGTCCACCACGGTGCCTTTGAGAATCGTGCCGTGGCAGGCGGCGCACGAGCCTTTAGGATCGTACGGGTCGGCGATGCCGATCGCCTTTGCGAAGATCGCCGCTTTCGGCGCTTCCAGTTGCCGCAGTGCGTTCAGATGGTTGTTCGGCGGCGGGCCATCCTTCTTTTCGGACCAGAGCTTCTCGGCTTCGTGATCGTGACAGTTGACGCACTTCGCCTTGCCGATCGTCTGGTACGGCTGCGCGAAGACCGGCCGCGCGGCGGCGAAGAGCAACGCCAGGAAGAACAGACGCCTGATCATTTCGCCGTCGGGTTCCTGGGGAATTTGGCGTACGGAAGCCGCACCGTCGCACCCGTGCCCGTGCGGATCACCGATTGATCGACGCGCAGCTCGAGCGGCGGTTCGAAGCCCGCGACCGCACCGGCGGTCACGTAGTCGTCCTGATCGACGCCGTCGCCGCTGACGCCGATGCCGCCGACGAGCGCGCCGTTCCTGTACAACGGCGCGCTGCCGGGAAACCAGACGATGCCGCTTTGGTTCGCGAAGTGGCGGTCGGCGCCGCGGCTGGGGCCGGGCCCTTCGGTGCATGGGTTCTGGCTGTCGTACGCAAAGAGATCGAACCACGGTCCTGGCGTCGGCGTCTTCACCAGATCGATGCCGGGCGGAAAGAGCGGCTGACCGCCGAAGCTGAGCGTGCGGCTCGTGATCGCCCACCCCTTGCCTGCGGGCGGATCCGGCTGCCACGTGTAGCGATCGTAGGGATTGTTCGTCACGAACCCGCGCAGCACGTCGTATCCCTCGCGCGTGCTGAAGTAGTACGCGTTCCGCGCTTTTTCCATCGCGACATCGACCGAGAACATCGGCGCGTCCGCCATCCGGTAGATCGCGAGGAACTCGCCGTTCTGATCCGTCACCGCCATCACCATCCTCGTCGTCTGCCCCGACGGCAGGCGGATGACGGCGCGCGTCGTGTTCGCCGTGGCGACCGCCTGACTGATGAGACGCGACACGTCGTTGGCGGACAGACCATCGGGACGGCTGCTCGATCGCGGACCGAAGAGATATTGTTCCGGCGCCGCCTGTCCGGCGCTCGGCACGACGAGGAAGCCGTCGGCGTCCTCACCTCCAGGGCTGGAGCCCGCCGGACGTCCCGCGGCGATCGTGTTCTTGACGCACGACACGGTGAGGCACGCGCGGAAAAATGGCAGCCGGATGCCGTCGATGAAGACGGCGCCCGGCGACGGCAGCTCTCCGGGAAACGTTTCGACGGGCGCGATGCCTGCGCCGCTGCCTGCCGCGGCGCTGATCGCCGCGAACTCGGCGCGGTCGGCCGACACGCCCGCGACGCCGACGCCGCCGAGCAGCCGGCCGTTCCGGTAGAGCGGCATCCCGCCAGGATTCACCGTCGCGTCGAAGCCGCCGGTGTCTTGCAGATCGGCCTTGCCCGTCGTGATGCCGAGCGAGCAGCCGCGCGTGTCCGACGGGTCGCACGAGAGTCCGGCCGAATCCGCCTGCCAGCTTCGCGGCCTCGGCACCGCCGTGAAGGCCGCGTCCACGGTGCCGGCCGAACAACCGCGATTCGAATTTTCGATCCCGTAGAGCGGCGCGTTCGCCGTGTTCGGAATGTCCGGCGGAAAATGGATGCCGCTGATGAAGCGAACCGGTACGCGACGAGAGCGGTGCGTGATCGTTGCTGAAGAAGGCGCCGGTCCGCGCGAGCGACACGGCCTGGTCGGGCGCGAGCGGCGAGGCGCCTGGCCGCGCGTAGACGGCCAGGATGTTTCCGGCGCGATCGACCACGGCGGCGGCGAGCGACGGATCGTTCAGGGAGCTGACGGCCGTCCGAACGATCGCGGACACGTCGGCGGCCGACAGCGCATCCTCTGCGGGAGGTGGCTGCGACGCGAGCGGCGCCCCGACTTGCGCCCCGAGCGCCCCGGCAAGACCAACGGCTCCGAGGGACAGCAAAGCGACACGCGCAAACATGTCTTGGGCTTATACCGGGCGTGAGCGGTCACGTCAAGCGTAGTCCGCGCGGCATCTTCGGTCGCCGCGTGGAACCCCGCGTTTTTGCCACTTGTGTGTAGATGGTTGTAGGCGTGGGTCCTTTTAGACCCGGCGTGCGGCGGGTCTGAAGACCCGCCCTGCAGGCGACATCGCAGGGGTAATATCGCATCGCTACGCCGTCACGGGTGTGGCTGCTCGACAGGACCGCGCGTCAGGCGATTGATCTGCCGGATCGCGCCAAGATGATAGGCGAGGTGCGCGATGCTGGCGACGATCCCGGTCAGCTCGGTGGGCGTGACGTCGCGCGGCGTGCGCAGCGCCTCGAGCCAGCGGTGAACCTCGGCTCGCAGCGCCAGCTTCGAGCGCTGCCAGTCGGCGTCGGACACCGTCGTCGTGCGCCAGCTCGCCGCCCAATCCGCCGTTTCGAACGGCTGCTCGCCGGCGCTCCAGCGGTTCATCAGCGACAGCCCGTATCGCAGGTGCTCCACATGCGCGGCGATCGTGGCGCCGCCTTGAATGCCGACGGACGCATCGCTGGCCGTCAGCTTGTCGAGCGAACGCAACAGGCCGATGTCGCCGCGGTTGACGATGTACGCTGCCTCTGGCGACGGCCCATCCGTGAGCTCCGCCAGCAGTGTCGTGAGCATCGGAACGAGGGGGCGCGTATCCATCGATTCTCTGGACGGATGATGCGAGCTCATAGCTTCTCCCTCATTACGATGAGTGCGCCGAGGCCGACGCGATCTCAAAGCAGGCGTCGATCGGCTCGCTACGTATGTGAAGACGCTACCAAGAAGCGGACAATCGCTAAAAACGACGTCGGTAGCCTGCCTTGGTCTCGCTGCTAAATCGACGGTTGTCCTAAGGATTTGGCGGAGGAGGAACAGCGGCCCCCGCTCTTCAACACGCGTGTCAACCGTCAACTTCCCCTCGCTGTGCCGATACCTCTCGGGATGAATTGCAGGATCGGGGTCGGCTTCCACCCTTGCACTTCACGTGTCTCGCGCCCTATTCCGGCGCGCCTATCGTCGAGTGATCCGCGTACCGAAGATTCCAGATTTCCCGGTACTCCGCGGGTCGTCTGCTGAATCTCTCTGGACGTCCTCAAATCGTGAAGAACGTCGCCGCAGCAGATATAAGGAGCGGCGCGAGGAGGCGGCGCACACAGCGCGAACATCGGACGGAATCTCGCCCAGCAAAAGCTGGAACATGATCTCTGGAACCCAACACTCGTAGTCAGGGACGCCCGGCGCGTGGTCGTAGGGACTCGGCAGGAAAACGATTGCGTTCTGAGGGGCGGATTCGAGCAGGTACCGCCGAGACTCCTCCTGCGCGTCCAACAGGTCAATACGGTTCGCCCCGGGCCATCGTGAACGGCCCGTCCGCGAAAAGCACGCTCGCGGCGAAATACACGAGCTGCTCGATCTGCACGCGCGCGACCATAGTCGATTCGTACATCGTGAAGTCCGGCAGTTGCTGCGTCAGCGTCACTGCCCGGAGCGTCGTCAGCAGACGCAGCCCGCCTTCTTCCTGGCAGGCGTTCTTGATGACCCACCACTCCCCTGACGTTTAGCGGGTGCTCGCATTCCTGACTCAGGAGAACGTCCCGCAACTGCGCGGATGCTGTCCGGGCGAGTCCCCCGAACACGACAATTGGGTCGGGTCGATGTCCGCCGATTGACGCGCCTGCTTGTGAAAAAGCTTCGGCATCAGGTGACTGGTCCAGCTCAGCGCGCCGGCGGCACTGCGAACAGACGAGGAAACGAAGTAGAAATCACGGCTTCGACCGTCCGCGAAATTGCCTGTTTTTACCCTTCACAAATTGCCGGTTTTGAGCTGTCCACCGAGGAGCGCCTCGGCAGCCGCTTGATCTTTTGCCTCGCTGGACACCTCTTTTTGGTGTAAAACTCGGCGCTGGACTCCGTTACTGTCGCAAATTCCCAAGATCGGCCGAAGCCATGACAACCACACAGATGATGGCTCCCCTCGAAGAGGAACCAAAACGTGTACAAAAACGCTCCGAGGCCACGCACTTGGGGAAGTCGCTTACCGAGGGCCATCTGGCGACCGCGAAGATGCACTGTGTGCCCACAACGCTCTGCCAATTGGTCGGACTCGAGGCAGTTGGCGATATCTGTCGCCGACACAAGGTGGAGATCACCGCTCATGGCAGTCTTGTACGTCGCTTGATAAGGCAACCGGACGCGAATATTTTCGATCTTGTTCCTTTCTTGAGTGACGTCGATCTTGTACACAACGGCACCGGCGAACAGACGGAGGCGATAAGGCTATCGCTCCTGACAGACGTTCCGTTTGCGGAAAGCCTCAGAATCGAACTCCGGGACCGAAAGGCCGCTGACTTTTTCAGGAGCGTGGCGGCTCACTCAGGAATCATTCCGGCACACACGTTACGGCTCGCGAGCAGCGGCGGAGGAATTCTCGACCCCTGGGGAGGAATCGAAGACATCCAACAACTGAAATTCCGGTACATCAAGAACGGATTCTTCACGGACTCGCCGCTGTACCGACTTGGTCAGGACATAAACGCACTTTCGGCACTCGCCTACTTCCGGACAGTACTCGAATCCGCGGCCCCGCTGGAAGAGCAGCCAGGATTGGACGCAGCGGTTAGCGTGATCGACGAGACAACTACATCATCGGACGCATTGTCTCTAGTGTGTGGGAATCCCCTTCTCTGCGCGCGCCTGATCTACTCGTTACAGGCGCTGCGGGCTGCCGCTCCGCTTTTATTGACACTGGAGAGCCCCACCTACTCGCGCTTATCGCTGGATCGGCTACAGAGCTATTTTTCCGTCTATCCACTATTGACGGATGCTTTCTCAAGCGTGTTTTCTCCCTTCACGGCTTATGGGGAATCGATTTCGACTTCTGCACACCTCGCCGGCGGGCTTTTTCGATTGCCGTACAGGTTGACCCAGCATTGGCAAATCGACGCCGAAGCGGCCCGCGAAGTAATGATGTCCACGGTGGACGCATATCGAGCTAGTTCCGCCGCTCGATCGGTGACCCGGTCGCTTGAGCAGCCGACGACTGTCGATGACGGCCTCGTGGTCCTGGCTGCATCACCTCGCATCGCGATTCGGTCTGGTAAGGCATCATCGAGCCGCTACGCCACTGTACCGAATACAACCCAAGATGCTCCCTCCCCAACAGGGACTCACGAGTTCGTGCATTTCATGGTGACGTTGGCTCCGGCGGAAGTGGGCTTGTCGCTCGGATCGGATAGTTTGTCGATAATTGCGGCGATATACGAGGGGGATACAGTCCGATGGGTAACAACCCTACCTGCGTGTTGTACTCTCCGAACGATCGATAGCGTGACGTTCTTGTTCATCAGGGGCAATTTAGGTGATCTTTGCGAAGTGATCGTTAACGGCGGCCTCCAGTTCTTCGTGATGGCCTGGAGCGGCCGAGAGAGCAGATTGGTGCGAGCATGACGTCACCATCTCATGTCATCTTTATTCATGGGATTCTGTCGTCATGCGAAGTGTGTTTTCGAGACATGCGTTCGGGTCTCGAGGCCGACAGTCGATTCAACAATCACCTGCGATACTGGTTTGACTACGACTATAACGAACCGATTTCCGACAGCGCAGGACGCTTGGTCGAATACATTCGCGCTAGGCAAATAGAGAACGAGCCGCTTGCGTTCGTTGGGCACAGTATGGGCGGCCTAGTGGCGAGGATGGCAATCCTGTCCGGCTCCGTACCAACCGCGCGTAAGTTGATCATGCTTGGGACGCCGAATTTCGGCGCTTGTCGAACGTCGAGAGCGGCCTTGTTGATGCAGGCTACGCTTCTCGCGGCTGGACATATCAGCGCAGTATTTAGAAAACCAGGTATTTTGGAGCTAACGCGCGTTACCGACGTGATGGCGGAGGCAGTCAGAACGGGCGCGCATCATGCTGACACGGTCGACTACGCGACCGTCGCGGCAACATTTTTCAACGAGTCGAGAAGCATTCTTGATGTTGGTCAGGCGAAAGAATGGAGCGTCGCCGGAACCGCGTTCAGGGCAATTCAGGTCGGTTTGGAACTCAGCTCCCTTGTTCCCCTCTGGCGTCCAGCGATCGACCGCCCACACGATGGAATAGTCGAACTCGAGGGTTGCAAACTCGCTCCGACCGGGCCCGGCCGAAGGTCTGAAAAGGACGCGGCGATCAATCATCCCGAACGATTTGGTGACACGTACCTTCACATCTTCCACGAGCACTGCGACGAACTGCTGCATGTGACGCTTCAAGGAAACGAAACGATCATCGAGATCGTCAAGGGGCTTCTTCTTGCTACTTCCGTGCGCGATTGGGCCGCGACCCGCAGCGATGAAGAGGTCCGTCACCTTGCCTTTATCCCGCAACGCGCCAGGTGATCCAATGAGACTAAGAGATCTGACACAATTTACGCGCCGGTGCTGCGCGGCGCGTCTGTAAACCGCTGAATTTCAAATTGCATCGCGTAACAATGAGATTTGAAGAAGCGTTTTGCCGACAGTGTTCCAGAGCGCTCGCAACTCATTGATTCTAAAGCAGACAGATGCCTGAGTGGTCGATCTAGCACGCTTGGAAATCGACTCTGGTCGCGCGTGCTGACGCACACCAAGTCCCGCCAACATCGACGTGCAGCGCGTGTACGACGTTGAAGGCGTCACGCTCTACACAAGCAAACAAGCGGCAGCAGCCGGCAACCTCGTGTGGTCGGACACACTCGGCAGATATCGCACCGAACTGCTGGCAACTCCGACCGTTAAATTGTTTCCCTAACGGGTTCGAGAACAGATCTCGTCATGCTCTTCGTCGTCTTCGTCGTTCTCGTCCGGCCCTTGCGAGGAGCGAAGCGACGCAGCGCGAGCGAAGCGAGCTTCTGTTGAGCTAGCGACAGCGCCCGCCGAGCGGGTGCGAGGCTTCAGACAACCCGGATCCACACGCCCGTGATTTGTCAAGTATCGGTGCCATGCAACTGATTGCCAAGATGCTCTGGCGGGCGACCACGTCCAGATCGAGCGACTCCCCGGCGGCCTTGAATCCCGACGGCCCTATGAACGAGTTCACCGATCGAGACCGGTAGCTGCTCGGAGGGGATTGTGTTGCAAGCACCTCGTATCAGGCTTCCGAGTACCACCGGCTCCCGTCTAAAAGCGACAACGCCTCGATGGACGTCGGATGTTGCGACGCCCATTCCAGCACGAGACGATGGTGGGACGAGTGCCGACCCGCCTTCATGTCCACCCGACACAGGAACGTGTAAGCGAACAGTTTCGTTTTATCTGTCAGATCTCGTGGCAACCATCGACGCCGTCTGCCCAGGGGACTGCGAGGCGCAGTCGTCCGCGACGATGACATAGACGGGCGCCTGCTTGGCGAGTTCGGTGACGAGTGGCTGCATGTTCTGAGCGACGTCGATTTGCATGTAGATCGTCGCTGGGCCGACCGTCCCCGACGCGCTGCCGATGCTCGTGCCTCGCACGACTGCCATCGGCGTGCCAGGGACGTACACGGCCACGCAGCGGCCCGGCTCGAAGTCGGTTGCTGCCCACGCCCCGGTCAGCTTCAACGCGACGACGCGCGAGCCGTTGGGCTCCGGACGGTCGGAGAGCCGCGCGTGGTCGACGACAGTGCCGGCATCGATGTTCGGGCGATTGCGCGCGTCACTGCGCAGATACTTGTTCAGCGCCAGCGAACTGTCCGCGATCGGCTGAGCGCCCGGTGGAACCCGCCGGATGCGCAGGACTATGTCGCCCGCCGCGAGACGCGCGTTTTGGACGAGCGGACGCGTGGTCACCGCCACGATTCGGAGTGGTGCGACGTGCTTCATATCTGCGATCGCCATCGTCTGCCACACGGCGACGACGAACAGCAGCAGGAAGGTCATGGCATCTTCGCCGCGGATCATCATGGCGCGGTCGGCCCGAAGAACGTCAGGTCCTGATCCGGCGTCTGCCGGTACACCATCAAGCGGCTCAACGTCTGCCATTGCGCGCGCTCCGCCGACAGCGTGGTGCCCGGAGTGACGAAGAACGCCTTCAGCAGATCGCGACGAAACAGATCGAACGCCGATTGGATCATTTCAGCGAATCCATATGCGCCCGCCACCGCGCCGCAGTAGAAGGTGTAAGTCGTCGCCGCGCCACCGGTCCCGACAAGCCACACGAACACGACGTTGTCGGTGAGATACGGCAACGCGACGAACCAGCCGACGGTGTACGCCGCGGCCAGGACCGTGAGCGACACGAAGAAGTCCATCAAGTCCTTCGCGTCCTGGACCCGCGACATGAACTCGGGCGCAATCACTTTCTGCAGACGCGGCCAGAGCACGACGGACGCGATGCCGTAGCAGTCTTCCACGTAAGAGTCGGCCGCCGCCAGAGCGTTGCCGAAGTCGGTCGCGGATCGCGCGTCGGCTTGGGCGAATCTCGCGATCCGCAGGCGGACCGCGTCGCCGAGCTCGCGCTTCGCGCTTCGGGCGCGCTGCCTGGCCGCGTCGATAACCAGCCGCTGGACGTCGGAGAGCAGCACGGGATCGAACTGAGCGAACGCGCCGACCACGCGCTGCATCGCCAACTGGATGCCTTCCACCGTACCGTCGCGGAGGTCGGCCTGCACTTCGGCCTTCAGCTGATCGTGCTGATCCACCGTAGCCGGCGGGTTCGCGGCGGCTGCAGTGCCGTGAGGCGCGGGAATGTGCTGGGCGCGCTCTTTCTGAAGCGCGGTGACGACCGTCGCCACGCCGTTCGCGCCAACCTCGGCCACCAGGCGCGCGACGCGCTGCTGCAGCGATCGAGCCTCGTCCTGGTGCGCCGCCAGCATCGGCCGGAAGAACGCGCCGAAGGGCGGGCCGAAGTACGTGCCCTCAAGGAGCCGCTTCGCGTGGCCATTCATCGCGGACACAAACAGCGCGCCGACGATCAGAAACAGGGTGCCGACGATGCTCCAGAGGGAGACGGCACCCGCGGATGTGGCGAACATCCCCTGGGCGAGCGCCATCGATGGCACGAACCCGAGCAAAGTCGCGGCCGTCATCGCGTTCGCCATCCAGAAAATCAGCCACGGCACGAGTCCCGAAAGGAGGTAATTCTTGCCGATAAACTTGAACGCCTGATCGAGGATCGTGCTGAGCATCGATCACACCGTGGTCAGCGGCGTGTTGTCGATCTCGCAGAGGCCGTTGCCTAGTTCGAGATAGTAGTGCGGCTCGATCGGATCGCTGCATCGATACAAATTCGGCGCGAGGTTCAGCCGCGACGCGATGTTGTCAATCACCATGGACACCGTCAACCACTCGTGAAGGTCGCTCACCGTGACGTTCAACCCCTTGATCGAATGATTCAGCCAGTAGGCAACGCGCGGCTTTCCCGACCGGAGGTATGCCGGGACGATGGACGCCAGTTGGGTGTTCGGGGCGATAGCGGCGCCGTCGGCGCCGCTGCGAGCAATCGCACGGATGGCGACGTTCAGCGCGATCTCCTGTCGTGTCACGGACGCATCCTCCTGCTGCTTGCTCGTCGAACAGCAGTTGGATTTTCGACTCAGCCGACGAGCATATCAAGCGAAAAGTGTCTGGCCGTCGTGGCCAATCCGTTGGCCGCACCGGCCAATTTGCACACATTCGCGGCGCACCCTCAAGAAGGCGGTGGATCGCGGACGCGCCACCCACTATACTCGGGCGCTCACTCACGTCTGCGGTCCGAAGGAAGGAGAGCGGGATGACGGCGATCGGCAAACCGCGACGCACCATCGTCACGTGTGCGGCCGTCGCGCTGTGGTCAGTGGGTTGCGCGACGACGAGGCTGAACGACTTCAACAACCTGTCCACGGCGGGCGCTGCGTACGTGACGGCGACGCAGGCCGTCCTCGACAGCGCCGCGACGTCGGCGGTCTCTGCCGACTCGGCGATCCTGATCGCCGCGCGTCCGACGCTGAAGGAGACCGCGCGGCAGACGCGCCTTAAGACGTCTAACAATCTGCTGAAGCAACGGCTGACGCTCCTGTCGGCGTTGAGCGCGCACGGAAAGCTGCTCCAGCAGTACTTCGAGGCGATCGGTGCCCTCTCCGATCCCAACGCGACGGACACTGTCGCGACCGCGGCCCAGAGCGCGTACAAGTCGCTGTCCGAAATCAGCATGTCGATCAAGAATGCGAAGGTCGGCGCGACGGGGATGAGCACGTTCATCAAGGACGTGGCGGACCCGGTCGTCGCGACGTTCAAAGTGCGGCGACTCGATACGGAGCTTAAGACCCGGTCGTCCGCGATCGCCCGTGAGATTGCGCTAGAGCAGGCGGCCTTCGCGGCCATCAGCTCCGATGTGAAGACCGATCTACAGGTCCAGCAGAACCTGGCCATGGAGGCTGTGCTCGATCAGTACGACAGCGCCGCCGCGCTGCCGAACGACTGGGCATCGGCACGGCTAGCCAATCTGAAAACACCGACGCCGGTGGCGGCGCTGGACGCGGCCGCGGCGGCCGCGACGAAGCTGCAGCAGGCGTTCAGCGCCGTCGTGGGGAATCGTCTCGACGCGGCCGGGTTCGCCTCGCTGATGAGCGATACGTCGAACCTGCTGACGATCGCCGGCACCATTGAAAAAGAACTGAAGTAGGAGCCGAGCGATGGATCCCTCGAACATGTATACGACTCTGCTCGGCGTTCTCCAGAACGTCGAAGTGCAACTGACCTCCCCGGCCGGCAGCGCGCTGCTGCAGGGGGCGCCCCCCAATCAGCATCAGGCCGCGATGCGCGCTCTGCTCGACGTTCATCAGGCCCGACTTGCGCTCGGCAACGCGGCGCTCCAGTCGATTGCCGACGAGTTGAAGGCCAACGAGAAGGCCATCGCCGACGGCACTGCCGCGCTAAAGGCCGCCGCCGCCGACTTAAAAAGCGTCACGGACATCATCAACGCCGCCGCGGATGTGGTGAACGTGGTCGCGCAGATCGTACCGATGGTGTAGGACGCGTCGGCTGGTGGGTTCCTGACGCGCATTCCACACGTCTCGTTGCGGCCCGCCATGATGAATGGCATTATCTCGCCCGCCGGACTCAAGGAATTCTTGGACGAAACGGATTTTTTGCGGAAAGAGATAGCGCCGTCCGATCCCGCGTATTAATGGCGGTATCGAGCCCTCGGCAAAAAGTGTGGCGTTGAGGTCAGAAGCGACTGGAATTCCGAGCCTCGTCCGAATCGTTGAATAATGACTCGCTGCTACCGGACGTATACCTAACCTCGCGGAAAACGCGAAGTCGCTCCCACCCGCCGTGGCCGGACCCACAATCGATCAGGCGTTACCTCGGTAACTGTGGCGAAAACTAAAGCGTCCTCATCCAGTGACTCTGCCTCCAGACTTCCGGCAACAGAAACATCGCGTGGCTCTGGCATCCAGCACAATTGCCCGCGATTTTCATCGGATCCGCCGGCTCTTTCACCCAGCACAACTACGGTGCACCTTGAATGAGGTGTCCCGATAGTCCCGCGGGCCCAGGTGTTCCCTGTTCTCCATTCTGGCCAGGTCTTCCTGGCGGGCCAGGAGGCCCTCCTCCGCAAAATCCGTTGCCGCTGCCGCCCTCGCCACCCTGCCCCGGCGGCCCACCAAGCCCTCCCGCAGCCGGACGGCCGCCTATACCTCCGTCAAGAAGGGACCTTATCCCTGGCCCATCTACTCGCTTCGCCCTGATCAGAAGGTTCCCTCCATTCCCGCCCTTTCCCCCATCGCCTCCGCGACCGCCACGCCCACCATCACCGCCTGGCGCACCGCCACCACCTCCAGACTGGCAACCAAAAACACCTGATACACCTGGCGAACCCGGTGCGCCACGCGGCCCAGGCGTCCCGGCAGCGCCACCGACGCCATCGCCTCCATCTTGGCCACGGAGGTCGACGACCAGCGCGCCTCGTAGTAAGTCAGCAAAAACGTCGAGGTTGCCGCTTGACTGGCCAATTGCGCCGCCCTGGCCCGCGCCAGCGCCGTCATGTGACTTCCGCGCGGCATCGAACGCCACTATCTGCCCGCCGTCAGATATGACCTCAGAGGCCCTGATTGCCAATCTGTAGCCATTCGTAATTATCCGCGCCTGATTCTTTAGCTCGAGCCGTTTGACCGCCAATGTGTACTCGGTATTTCCGGCCTCCGACAGACCTGGGAACAGCAAGTCCTGACCATTTAGCACTAAGCTGCAGACACCGGTCTGAGCCCTTGTTGCGGAATCGGAAATCAAAACATTTGTCGGCAAAGCGATCGCCTGAATCTGCCGCGGCTTGAATTCGAGCACGCACTCCCCCGCGACCGGCGCCTCTTGCCTAGGATTCGAGTCGACTGGAGCCGTCCCTCCCTGAGCCGTGTGTTGCGGCGTGTCCGATGGTCCGCCGCAAGCAAATAGCAAGGCGCAAGACAACACCATCGTGCCCAGAGCCAAAGGGCCAACTCGTTCGCTCATGATTTGCCGTCCACTCCGGCGACGTTCTGTAGCTTCTTCAGGAACAGTTCCTGCGAAAACCCGAAGATGAATGCCGCGACAAAGAGCCTTGCGCCACCTTCTTGGCCTTGTCCTGACGTTCCCAGGATTGGAGCCATCGCCGCAGTTAACAGGCCAGCTGCCGCGCCCGCCCACAATCGAGTGACGCGCGAGTACTTTCTGACCAATCTCCAATGTGGACTGGAACCTTCAAGCGGTAAATCCAAATTAATCCCGAAGAGGGCTCCCGGTACCTGCAATAATCCCGGCTAGGATGTAAGGGCTCAACAAGAAATTGTTGGCATTCGTCGCGACCAGCAGACCGACTTTTACCATCCGCGACCCTTGTACCACTCCCGATTCGAACAGCGGCAGCGATCCCAGTATCGCTGCGAACACCGCTTGGACTGCGAGCAACGAAACGAATACTGCTATCGCTCCTCGCAAGATCGTCTGAACCGTCGCCAAGACCTGGATCTGCTCCATTGCGCACACCGCGTCGTTACTGTGTGCTTCCCAAATGAAGTCCAGCGCCTCATCTCGGCTTGCGGGCGCGAGTTGGATGCTCGAAAAGCGAGAACGTAACCCCGTCAACTGTGCCTTGGTCACGCTGGCAACCAACTGCGAGTAGTTGGGATCAGCCGAACTTATGGCATCGACGTAGGGAGCGGCTTGGCCGCGGCGCAACGAAGCAAACACGCTCGGATAGTCATCATTGTCGTTCAAAGCCAAATGCAGTTGTTCAGCGCGCCGCAAGATCTCCAACTTCGCGGCCTCCACTTCGTCGTCTCGCGGCCCGAGATGGCGGATAACGCTCCTTAAGCGATCGAACATCGGCATTGCTCCCGGAGTCAGGACACCGTCGAAGAAGAAGACAGGGCAACCCTAACAGAAAGGATCGCTCCGATGAAAGTGGGATCATTCCTCGCTGACGATCACGAGCTCCCACTGGGAGGACTGGTTTCCGTGTCTGTCCTCGCGGCACGCGCGGCTGAAACCGTTGCCGAGGAGGAGATGCGGGAGGGGCGTTCACACGGCGACTGATGCGGGTGGCGCTCACGCCAGCACGTTTAGCACTTACAACAAGGAGAACTCCACGGACGCGACAAGGTTTTCCAGGGGTGGGAGGGGTGCCAGCTCCTCCCGATTTACCCCAATAAAACCGGGCCTTCTCTCCAGATGAGCTCGACGCTGGGAAAAGCCGGTTTTCCCGTTACGCACGGACAAAAAGCGGGACCGGACGTTCGCTGCTGCCTTCTTGAACTCTCTACCCAGACAGAAACTCGAGAACTGCAGCCGTAACTACGTTCATGATTTTTCGAGAGCGCACGGGGCCGATATACAACGCCTTCTGAAAATCACCCTCCGTTGATGCCAACGCCTTCCCAACGGTGTCGATTCCTACGGAGGCGAGTGCACCCATTTGATGGTTCGTAAGGTCGAGAACCGACACCGGCCGCTGAAGCAACTGACCGAGATTCGCCGACAGGTCGGCATCGACCATGACACCGACTCGTTGCGCTAGATCCGTAAAGGGAGAGTAGTTCTGGCCGTACTCTGTAAATCTCTTGACAGTCAGGCCACGCCGTAAGTCTATGATGAACGCAATGGGGTTAGACGCCGGAGCGGCAATACAGCCAATGTTGATTGCGTACCGGGTTCCGACGTCACGGCGTGTCGCGACGACGCCAGAATCCAGTTTCGCTACGATGCCAGTGTAGGTCAGCAATCTTAGGGCCTCTTTTGCCGCCTCCGGTGCATCTCGGTGGACCCAGAAATAGCATGTTCTCTCGGTCTTTCCGTCAGCACGCCAGGTATCACTCTTTTCGATCGCGTCAACTATTGCTCGTTGCTCGACGAACGTTCTGCCCCAGTCGATCAAGTCCTTGTGTCCAGGATAGCGTTCTGCTAGCGCGCTGTGTTCGGCCCACACCGCGTTTCGGTAAAAGTCTTTCAGAGTTGCCTGTACTTCAGAGGAACGCAGTCTGCCCGCCAGAGTGACGGTCTTGAGCAAGAGCCGAGGGTTTCCGCTGACGGCGTAAGCCAAGGCATCGAAATTCTCACCGTTCTTCTCAATGTCGCTTTGAAGCTCAGAGTCCGCCTGCTTCAAGACAATTTCGCGCATCTGAGCCCGGTACGTCGTCGTGTTGACGTCGCGATGAAGCGACTCGAGCTGCGCATCGTGGACCGCCTCAAACGACGGGCCATATGAAGTGACGCCCGGGTAAACTGCTGCGTTACATGTCATGTACGGCGATCGCAGATCCCTAAACAGGGTAAAGAATTGCCGCTGCTGTTCCGGCCGAAAAATGTGCGCGGCCTCATCGAACAGTACATTGATTCGTCGGATGTCAAGTTCATCACAAAGATCTTGGATAGCGTCTCTAAACGATTCCACGCTGGGCACGCTAGTGTCATCGACATCGATTCCGGGGTTTTTGTACCAATCTTCGAATTGCTGGGCAACACGTTCGAGCTTCGTCTCCTGCGCGACATTGGTGCTTCCGCCGGTCAGGGTTTTCACGGCCTCGAGAGGTTTTGCAAGCAGTCCCATCTGGTAAAGCGTGCGAAGAAGTCGTGAGGACAGTCTCGCTAGCATCCAGTGTTGGAACTGCTGAGGATTCCCTGTGCTGAGCAACGAACTCTTCACGAAGGAGACGTAAACCGGCAGGACACGCGAACTGGCAAACTCGGCGAGCAATTCTTGTTCGCTGACTTTCAAAAGAAAGGACTTTCCGGTCCCTCGGCTGCCCTCCACGATGAGCGGAGTAGGAGACTTCAACCCGGTGACGAGCTGACGGTCTCTTTCCGTTGGTACAAAAAGTTTCAGAATTTCTTCGGGGCGAAGATCTTCCGTGCGAATTACAAAATTCTTGAAATCGTTCATGCGCCTGCACGCCCCCCGAACAATCGACGCACCGCTTCAATATGGCCAAGTTGGTCCAACACACCAGATTCAACGGCGGCTCTGTCGGCATCGTCGAGCGTGTTCAGGTATCGAACGGATAGGTAGAACAAAGTGGTCAGACGAACGGTGCTGGCTTTCTTGTGCCACATCTTGAAAACGTCGACATCGAACGCAAACGTCGTGGGCAAAGGAATCTGATTCGGAACGTTGCCATGGATACATTCTGACAGCTCGCGATAGAGCGTCTTGGTCATCTCGCGAAAATTGGCAGCGTGGTCAATGAGCTCGGGAAAAAACGCTTTGCAGAACCGCTTGCTGACGGTTCCCTCCTCTTCGGCGACCAAAACTGCCCAGTGCGTGTCTTTCTCTCCCTTAAGCCACTCATCGAGCTGGACGAGATTCGCCGACAAATAGGCGCCCTGCACACACAGCTCGAGGACGAGTCTCAAACCCTTGAAAGCGTTGCGGTACTGCCCCTCAGAGGCGTTGAGTAGCGAGACGACGTATTCGTGGCTTGCTGCTTTGTAAAGCGCCTGTTCTCGCTTCGTTTGAAGAATTCGCGTCCAGGCCTCCAGGTCATTGCTAAACAGATAGCTGGATCCGACGAGAGCCTCATGATCGGGTGAGGTCGATAGTGCAAGCGTGGCGCTGCACCGCGCGTGGAGCTCCTCTATGACTTGCCGTGGCGTGAGTGGTGCAAGTGCCGCCGCGGCCTCGGGCGGTTCATTCATCATGAATCGTTTCTTGGCTTCTGGTTCTGAGACAAGATACTCGCATGTTTTGCGGAAGAGCAACGGCCGTTTTTCTCGTTCTTCCACCCTTCGTGGAACCCCCTGCCGTGCCAACGCAAATAATGAACCGCGAAGTCCGGCAGACTAAAACGGTCTTCGAAGAATCTCGAACATGGACTTTGTCACGACTTGGCCGCCGGCCGCCTGCGCGGCCGCGTGAGCATTCACGAGCTGGGGCGCTAGATGGTTCGGGTCCATATCCCAGAGCGGGTGCGCGATGAGTTCGACTCGATTCCCGCGCCGGCCGCCCGGCACGCCTGCGTAGGTGCCCTGTTGCCATCCGGTCTGCGCCGCGAAGTACGCTCCGCACGCCGGCGCGATGAGACTTTGCCAATACACAACGGTGAAGTCGATGGGTGCATGCGGATCGAGCGCGAGTCGAGCCAGATCGATGCCGAGTCGCCAGTCGAGAATATTGTGGTACGCGAGGTTGCTGAAATCGCGCAGGCAGTCGGGGCATGATGTCAGACAAGTATTCGCGTGCCCGGCACCGACGATCGGACCGTGAAACGTCGCGTCGCCGACTCCGGCGACGAACCGCAACAGCGTTTCCATCTCTGCAGGTGTACCTAAGTGCGAACTGTAGCCGGCGCCGTTTTCCAAGCTGTCGGAGATAAAGATCTGGCCCGCGACTTGACCTTGAGCATCCGGTGCCACGCGCAGACCCACCTTCAGCTCGCGCTCGTGCACGTCGAGCCGGACTGCTGCGGCACGCCGCAGCATGAATCCGAGAGAATAGAGGGCGGCGCGGCCCTGCACCGATAGCGGCGTGAGTCCAAGGCCGGGACGAACGAACTGAAGTCCCATCACAAGGACATCCGTTGGCTTTGCCGATCCGAGGGACCGGCGTTCCATCGGAACTGTGGGATCGATCACCGTCAGCGGCTGACCGACCTTCGTGAGTGCTGCGCGCGTCACCCACGTTTCGCTCTGACGCAGCTTTTCGAACTCGAACTGCTGGCCCTCGTTGTCGTTCAGCACGTAGACCGTGTCCTGGCCGCTCCATACATCGAAATTCGCACGTGGTGTCATCTGGAGCGGCGTAACCCCGACCTTCGGCCGCGACGCGCGCGGTGTCCACTCAAAGACCCCGTCGAAATCGCGGCTGGCGCCGTACCACGTGCGAAAGCCGCGTGGCTGCGAAACCCGGATCACGCCATAGTCCGGTGCTCCGATGCCACAGGCCGGACAATGGACGTTGGGCGGGACCGCTGCATCCACCGCTTGACACCGGCGACACAGGCCGAGCTCCAGCGCAGCGCCGAGCGGACCTGCGCGTTCGACGACGTTCGCGCCTTGAGGTTGATAGTCGACGACGCCGATCGCGGTGTGGATCAGCCCGTCCTTAACCGTCTCCGAGGTTGGCGCGAATTGACTTATGGCGAGATCGAGCTCACGTTCAACAACGCCGTCCTCTGGCGGCCATTCAGCTCCCCCACGCGGTCTGTCGTGGAACAGGTACCGGATGCGGGTCGGAAACCCGAACATCGGCAGCAGGCCGGAATTCGCCAGCCGCTCGCTCAGGGACCGCTGCGGAAACCGTGGATCGGTCGTGACCGCGGTGACCGCCGGCACAAGCTGATGCGTCGCATAGTTTGCAAGCGCAGCGTGCTGCGCCTGCAGTTCGGCGCTTGTGTGTGCGAGAAGCACGTTGCACGTGTGCGCGACCTCGGCCGGATGCTGTTGGATCCATCCGTCCACGAGCTGCGCCACCGTGGCGTTCGGCGCCGCTCCTGGCGGCGGTTGGAACGGCGGTGCGGCCCATGCTGTCGCTTCGCCGAATTCGCCGTGCACGTTATCGCCGCCGCGCGAGTGGAATAGCCCTAGCGACGCGAATGCCTGGCGCAGGACCTCCTTCGCGAGCACGCGACGGAGGATCGCCGCCTGGCGCATGTCGACGTACGGCTGCGGAGGCGGATCGGACGTGATCCGATCGGGCCGCTGGAAATAGTAATCGTCGTGGCTGCGCCCGCGGCAGAGGGTCAGGGCCACGGAAATGCCGGCACCACGCCGGCCCGCACGGCCCACTCTCTGCTGGTAGTTAAACCGCATCGGCGGCATGTTCGCCATCATCACGGCCAGCAAGGCACCGATGTCGACGCCGGCCTCCATCGTCGTTGTGACGCTCAGAAGATCGATCGCGTCCGCACGCAGGATCTCAGTTGGCTGCGGCAGGCTGACATCCTGGAACAGCCGTTGGCGCTTCCGAGCTTCGCTCTTGTTCGTCTGGCCAGTCAGCTCCTCGCAATTGAGGCGGAAGACGGATCCCGCGTGAGTCGCAAGATATGCGTAGTAATCAGCGAGCCCCCCGCCGGCGGCGAGCGGCTGCGGCGGCAGAAGCGGAGTCTGGCAGTCGGTGCACACGCCGCCCGCGGGGTGCAGATGGACCCGCCGGCACTGCGGACACTCGAAATACATCGTGCCCGGTCGTGTTAGACAAATGTTCTGAACGTCCACCATGTGCTGCACGAGACATCCGCTTGCAACGAGGTAAGTGATCACGTCGTGGACGTACCCGTTCGGCACGAGACCGTGGCGCTGCGCGATCGCGTTTAAGTACCTCAGCACATAAGCGGGCGGATTCGCTTGGCCGGCGTTGTTGTGTGTGGAGAGCCTGCGCCGCGCGCCCAGTAGCCGCAGCACACCCGCCGCCCCCTCGTCGACGAGCGCGTTGGGCGGCGGATATGCGAGCCGATCGGATGTTGCAAACGCGATCCGCAGCGATTCGAGGCTTCGCCGGCCCGACGCGAACACCACGTCCATCGTTTCGGCGATGGACTGGTCCTGGATCCGCTGCAGGTGCGTCTGCTGCGCGGGTGTAAGGACGGCGGCGGCACGGGCCTGCGGTACGGTTGTGGTCCAGTCGTAGAGTTCCCGCCAGTGATGCTGCGGATCCGTCCAGAGGACGGCCTGAGTGAAGCCAGCAGGATTCATCCCGCGCCCGAGAAGATTGGCGGACGCGTCCGCGCTCAACTGCACGATCGGATAAGGCCCGTTCGCCGCGCGAAGCAGAATCCGCGCACCGAGCTGCGCCCAGGTCAGCGCCGGCTGCGGGACCGAGGCTGTGTTCGCCATCGCCGGAATGACTGCCATCGACAAGGCGAAGGCCTCGGCGGGATGCGTGCCTCCGAACGCTGCGGCGAGAGTTTGCTCTTCGGGTGTGAGCGCGTGACCCGCGAGCTGCCGACCGAGCGCCAGGGCGCCGGCACCTACCGTCCCTGGTGCCTCTGAGATCGATTGTCGCAGCGCGTCCCGATAGTGGGAGAAGCGCATTCCGGCCGACAGCTTGGCGGCATCCTGACGGCTGTCGGAAAACACTACGAGTTTGCGCGATTGTTCCTGTCCAGGCCGCACGATGCGACGTAGCAGCATGTCCGCCAGCACCTGAGCAATCTTTTGAAAGCCGGTGCGCAGCGTTCGAATCGGCGACTTGATCGTGTCACGTCGTCCCCAGTCCGCATCGCAGCGAGGACAGCGCGCCGGATATGGTTCGTTCGCGCTATCGACCGTCGACGGAATTGGCGCGTGGATCGCCGGCACGTAGTACAAGTAACCGGCACCGCCGAGCGAAACGCGCCCGTCGATCTGCGACAGGCTCGCCGGCCGCCAGTTGCGTTGGACCATGTCCTGAGACCACTGCGGAGACATCGGAATGAGCCCCGGTGTGGCGGGCCAATACACGGCGTACCGCAGGTAGTCGCGATCGAGAAACGCGAGGTCTGGCGATGCTTCCAGGTCGGGGTGATCCGGGCTCAAATACCACTCGTTCGGATTGAGCCCGGTCGGCCGGCGGTACCCGCCGAAAAAAATCTCGCCGCACGGCTCGCAGTACAACAGCTCAAGTACCCGCGAGCCGCACGCGCAGGTGAGCGTCGGGACGTAGTGCAGCGCGCCGCCGGGACACGGTCCGTTTCGTTGCGGAGTCGCCGTGCACGCGGGATTCGTACAGATCCAGAGACCCTGAAGGTTGCGAAAAAACAGGTGCGCGCGAACCGGCAGCGGCGAACTGTCGGCCGGCGTGCGCGCACTAGCGAGTCCCGCGAGGAGTCCGTCCAACGCATCGTGGCGCTCTTGCGATGGCAGATCCGGGAAGAGGGCCGCTGCAATTTCGTCAGGGTACCGCGGCCGGAGCTCGCCGGCATGCGCGGCTCCTTCGCTGCAAGCGAGGCGCAGCGCGTCGGCGGCACCGATGTGGTTGAGCGCCGCGTGGAGGATCTGTTCGGGGGTGGCGGCCGGCGCCGCAGGCGCGCCGATGGACACCCGAAACGCCTCCGCGACAGCCGCATTAGCATCAGCGCCATCGTGCAGCGCAGTGCCCAGCGCCCGCAGCGGTGCGCCATGCGGCCGCACCCGCTCGATCGCCGCCGGGTCCGGTACTTCGGCGGCGCCGCCGACAATGTCGAACCTCAGCGGGTTGCGCGCAAAAAATGACTCCAAGTACTGCAGACCCGACGCGCCGGCACCTACCGAAGCGCTCGATGCGATGATGCGGAGTTGCGGAGAGTCCGGAGTCAGCCCGAGCCGATCGAGCAGCACGCGAATCAGATACGCTACCTCGGTGCCTGGCGTGCCGCGATACGTGTGGAGTTCGTCGACAACCAGGTGAAACACGTTGGCGGTATTCGCCTGCAGCCACTGGCGGGTTTGATTGAAGATGGGCGCCTCTAGCGCACGCATCAACATCACGTTCAACATCGAGTAGTTCGTGATGAGGATGTCGGGCGGATGGTCTTGCATCTCCCATCGGGACCACATCTCGGCGCCGTCGACGCGTTGAAAGAATCTCGCCGCGGGCGAGTTCGCGACGAGCTGCGCATTTTGCGCGATCTCGGTGAGCTCGTCCCGGAGCTTCGACGCAGTCGCGGAATTGCGCGCACCGGAGACGGGCGTGCGGCCGGTGTAGCGGCCGAAATAAAAGTGCTGGCCGGGACGATGGGCGGCGAGCCAAGCGCGTGCGCCGTCGCCATCGAACGCCTCGCGTAGTCGCGCCAGCTGATCTTCGACGAGCGCGTTCAGCGGATAGAGAATCAGCGCGCGCATGGCGGCGGGGCGAGTCATTGCGTTCTCGTGCGCCCGCTGCGGAACGCGGGGCGCCCAGCGCCGCTGCGTCCCTTGCATGGTCCAGTGGTTCCACCAGTCCCACTGCGCCGAGCGCGCCGCTGGGGCACCCCAGCCGATCGATTCGCGAATGAGCGCAGCGGCGATCGGAAGCAGGAAGCATTCCGTTTTGCCTGAGCCGGTGCCAGTGGTCACAACGACGTCCCGCCCGCCGGCGGCCGACGCTTGAAACGTTTGCTGCTGGTGGGTATACAACTGGCGCGTCGTTGGGAAGAGGCCCTCCGACACGAAACCGGCGAGGTCTTGAACAAGTGTTGCTGGCCACGTGGGTCCGAGCGCATCCGCCGCTACCTGCGCGAATACCTGGCCGCAGGTCGCGTACGCCGGCACTGGCTCAATCAACGGGTTCCGATAAAGCCGGCCATCGGCGTCGACTAAGGAGCGCCGTTCCGCAACCAGGTCCGGATAGCGGAGATCGAACGGGCTGTCGAGATATCTGAGATAGATATCGCGAAGTGCGTCGAAGACCGCAAGTGGGCTTGTCATCAGAGGTCCTGCCGTAGAAGTTGCGCCGCTAGTCTACCGATCTTGTCGGGTACCCCGCGGTACACGAGGCGGCCTGCCGTGGTGTCAAACGCAGGCGGCAGTCCGGAGCACAAGATCAATGCTCGTTCGATGAGAAATGGTGGACGGTAGGTCGGCCGTACTGCGACGGTCTGCGCGGTTCGATCGTACTCAAGCACCCGTCGCCGTCGCCGCCTCAAAAGCAAGTACTTCCCAGTCTGCGCGCCGAGTTCCGTGGTCGCGCCCCGGACGCAATAGAACACGCGGCGCTCGTGACGAAACGAAAAGCGGAAGAGACCATTGCCGGTGACTGCCTCTGCGCGCGCCGCCAGCTTCCATGTGAGCGTTGATATCGAGAAACGCTCGACGGTCCACGCGCTGCCGAACGGCAGTTCGGATCGTCGATATGCGAACAAATCGTCGATGGCAGGCAAACTGAGGAGCATCAGCAGTGGCGCGTCCGGCTGCACGGCAATGTCGGCCCGCGCCGCGATCCCCATCAAGTCGGTCACTGTGGAACGGATTCTGAATTGTGTCGGGTATGAGTCCGCGGCGAATGACTCCAGGCTGTCACCAGATGCGGCTTCGAGCCGCCGCATCAACGAAGGCGAACGCGCTCCAACGAGAATCCCGAGTGTGGATGGTTCGCGGCCGGCGATTGCCAAGGTCGGTGGAACGATGCGCCAGTCCGCATCGCCTGCACCGCCGAAGAACTCTGCGTGGCCGACGCGTTGCATGTTCAGACGCAGCAACTGGTAGAGCGGTAGTCCGACCGCAGCAGTGTCTTCCACGTCTTCGGGTGATCGGTCGCCGTCTGCTAGATGTAGATCCTCGACGGCCGCTCGAAACTGCTGCCAGGAGCCAGACCCACGCGCGGACATCCAGACGAGCAATGAATCGGCCGTCATCGAAATCGCCTTCGGAGCGCCTTCGCCCGGCGCCTGTACTCCAGCCACAAGGCCACCTGGTCTGGCTCGTCAGGTTCAACCGTGAGTCCCTTGCGTGCCGCGTCGAGGATAACGTCGCACCAGGCCCTTCGCGCACGCAGTCCGGGCTCTCTAGCGATGCGCGGTGTGCCAGGCTTGTCGGCGAGCGCCGTGCTCGCGAGCGCGACGACGCGTGCTGCCCTCTTGTCGCAATGGAACGGATCGGCGGGCAGCGCCCAGACCGGATCGAATGGCACGGACGCGAGGCCCTCAGCGACGCGGAGTGTGCTGCGCACGTTCGCATGTGCGATTTCTCCTGGTACTGCGCCGATCAACACTGGGTTGCGCGTCGCGACCATGCGAGAGACGGGACCAACGGCAGCCCTTCGCGGAGCGCTCACGATCGGACCGCAGAGAGAAGGTCGCGCCGACACGCCGTCCGCACCTATTCCTTCGAGCGACCAGCGGTACGCGTCCCAGCCAGTCCACGCTTCAAGTCCGAGACGGATCTCATACGTGCGGGACTGGTCGGCGCACCACACAGTGTGAGCGCCCACCGTGTCGCTGCCGGGCACCGCGTACGATCCGGCCTCGGCACGAACCCCGGCGATTCCGTCGATCAGTATGCCCGCTCCCGCCGAAATGTCGCCGTTTACCCGAATCTGCGGGGGGTATCCGGCGAGCCAGCTGCTTCTTCCGATGCGGATGCCGCCTTCGAGCACGATCGTGATGTCGGGACGAGGACGAAGAGTGTTCAGGATGTCGTGTTCACTCGATTGAGGAATCGCTACGCTTGGAACGACGCCGCTCAGTCCCATCCACCCTGCGGGCAATCCCTCCGCGGGTCCGATCAGGGTCGGGGGCGGACTGCCCGAAGCGCTGACGACCTCAGCGACCCGCTCTGCAAGGCTGTCGGTGCATAGCAACACGTGTCTCGCTCCAAGCAGCACACGCGCCGTCGACAAGTACCCGCTGATGTGCTCATGCTCGCCGAGCACGTAAACCTCGCGGCCGGCGAGGCTCCATCGAAGCTTCCCGCCGCCGGCTGTTACAGCCGTCCAATCTAGGCCATGTCGAAGCGCCATTCCCAGGTCGCTCGGGAAGACGTCGCTGTAGAAGTTCTCCTGGAGAGGAACGAGCTCGATCTCTCCGGCCGCACCGACCGCTCTGAGGTCTCCCTCGAGGCGCTCGTCCTTCTGAGGGATCAATGACAGCCGGCAAAAACCGCCGCGTTCGAAAACGAGGCGCACCGGGATGTCCAACCGCTGTTCTCGAACTCCCGCAGATTCGACGCGAGGCGTTCGTCGTCCAGCGGGACGCGGTGGCAGACTACGCGGCGGCCGATATTGGCGCGGCGTTTTTGGCTCCGTTGCCGCGCCATCACTTCCATCTGAACCTGAGCTGCCCAATGCATGTTCGACCGTCTCGGCGGTTTGCGATGGCGCAGTGTTAGGCAGGAACACTGCAGTGGCGGGTGGCGTCAACGCGTCGAGCTCGCTGAGCACTGCGCCGTCAGACATCGCGCTCTCAACGTCGTCATCGGCCCGCAGCGGATCCACGTCGGTCGAACCCGTCGCAATCACCTCGATATCGTCAACCTTCGGCGACGCGAACGATTCGTCACGACCTGGAGTCGCCAGAATGGTTGGCTCATCGTCGCCGCCATCCACGGCAGGCGCCGCCGATTGCTCCTCGTGTTCGCTACAATCAGGGACCAAAGCAGGTGGAAGAGCAGCGGGAGCGGGCATCGGAACATCGATCACCCGCGCATCTTCGAGGGAGGCCGCCGGCGCTAAAGTGATCAGGTCCCAAGACGCGCGTTCGCGCGCATGTTCGGGCTCCCGGACGCGGCGGACGGACCTGTCGCGGAGCCTGCGCACCAGCAGTGTCAGACCGATTCCAGCCGCGACGAGCGCTAGAAAAAGAGACGTTTTCACGGCAGGCGGCGCTACGTTGATGACTTGCCGGAGAAAAGAGAGTGTAACGCCGGTTGAGCTTGGACGACGACTACACGCGCCTCGGAGACTATTCGACGCCAACTTAGTGCAGCCGATTCTTCGTCGCCCCCTTCATCGTTCGCGGCGCTCAATGATCGTCGAGATGACCTGACCGAACTCGGTATGCCTGGCGCTGCGAGAGACCAGTCTGGCCGTTGCGCCGAAGCCGAATCCGGCCAGATCACCTTCATTTGCGCCGACCGAGGCCCATGACCCGACGCCAGAACTTGCGCAAGATCCCGATTTGTTGACGATTTCGCGCGTCGTAATATGCGCGTTGGCGCTCTTCTTCGTGTCGCCGGCCGGCGGCGATTTGCTCAGGCGTCCACTCGTCGGCCCATTTAACTTCGCCGCGATCTATCCAGTAGTGCGATTGGCAGGCTTGCTGCCAATTCCCGACCGAAGGCCAAAGGCTCGGCCCGCTGCCGGTTTCCTCGACAGCCCACTCCGTCGGCCCCAACGGCGTCCTGATCTTGGCACCGCATCCACAGGGGCAAAGGTGCGCACCAACGCCGAATTCCTCTGAAACGTAGAGCACACCAGGTTCCAGCTCCTTTGGCATGTAGTGAACCCGTTGGAGCTCAATTCTCATCGAATTCCGAATCACCAACTGTCTTCAGATCGCCCACTTCGAAGAGAAGGTGGTAATAGGGAATCTCTTCGAAGTAGAACCCGCGCAGCTGCTTAAACCTAATCACGGCCAGGCACGCGTTGAGCGCGTTCAGTTCGCCGATCTGAATGTTCGTTCGGTACAGATCATCCGGATTGTCCGCAAGTTCAGCCAGTCTCTTCTCCCGCATCGCCCGGGCGTGCTCGGCGGCATAGTAGGTCGTGCGTAACATGCCATTGAGCGGGCCATTCATGCGCTTGAGACCAATGCCGACATCAATGAAGGGAATGCCGTTTGAAATGAGCAAATCAAAAATGCCTGCTCGAGACGGGCCCTTGTCGACACACACGAAGGCGAAGGTCACGCCGTTCAGGTCGTCGGAGCAAGAGGCGTCAATGAACTTTCGCGCGACGGAGAGTCCGTTCCGGAAGTTTTCGTAACGCGAAAGATAGACCCCCGTTTTGGGCTTGCCGAGTTCAGCGGGCTCAAGCCTGCCAGGCGAACGAAACGTATTGTGTACGTGGAAGGGATCGAAATCGAAAGCCCGAATCTCACGGACCGGCGTCTTTACGAGAAAGTCTAGAACATACGCGCCCGTGCCGCCCAGACCTATCACTGCGATCACGTCGTTCTTGAACTTTGCAGACAGATCACTGATTTCTGCTCTACTCGTCAGCGTGTCGTGAAACTTGAATACAGAATCGGAGTTGACCTCTTTTACACCGCGGAAGGTGTACGGATTGACGCCGTGCAATTCGATCACTGGCCCAGAAATGATGCCAACGTAACTTTCAATCTTTTCAAAAAAATCCTGAAACCTTCCGGTCGCCTTGGGTTTATTCGAAAACGAGCGCCGAACGACTACATCATTACTTGCCTCGCTCAACGCGAGCTGCGTCTCTCCACCGCCAAGATTTGGGATTGGCTGCCCGTCCAGGCCGTGCGGCACAGACCCAGCGAAGAAGATCTGATGGTCGGTCTGAGTGACGCGTTCCTGGTCGATGAACTCGAGCTTCGCGACAATCGCTCCGACCTGTACCTTTCGCTCACTGTCCAGGTACGGAATGTCGCGCACAATAAGGTGATTGCTATCGAACGCGACCGCGTACCCTTTTTCAACCAAACGCCGAATGTCGTCGTTATGACTGACCAGTTTCTGAAACACTGAAGATCATGCCTTCCTTGACTTTCACCGAGCCTCCGGGCGACAGGATTCCTTCGGGTTTATCACCGTGGCCGTTCTTGTATTTCACCGAGTACGTGATCTCGGGATGCTGCGAATAGTCGGGCACCTCAAGCGTTACCACCTCCCCGTACGTGATTTCGCCTTTCGGCCACTCTTGCGGAGTGCCGTTTACTACGATTGTCACTGCCTTCTTCTGTTCCGCCATGGCGTGCGTTCTCCTGTTACTGAACAGCGGGACACCGCCGCTCGCCGGATCCATTCGGCGAACGGCTGAGCGCCGCGACCCAAGGATCGCCGAAGCCGGGCGGCATTGTCAAATATAGATGTCTCTGCTACAGATGGCGACAGTATTAATGTCGTCAGTAATACTTGACAACCCGTGCCGCCTCAGCCTAGTCTTTGCCAGATGGCAGATCTGGATGCCTTCTATGCATCTCTCGGCCGTCGTATCCAGGACCTTCGAAACGCCCGCGGGCTCACGCAAGAGCAGCTGGGCTCACGTATCGTGCCCGCCGTCACTCGTGCATCCATCGCCAACATCGAGGCGGGCAAGCAAGGAGTGCTGACACATACCCTCGTTCAGCTGGCGCGCGCACTTGCTACAACGCCCCAGGATCTTCTTCCGAAGGAGCTGAGCGATGAAGACCCGGCACTCAGGGATCGGGTTCAAAACGAACTTGCAAAGAAACTCAGTGTTCCAGCAGAAGCATCGCGCCGGCTGACCGACAAGCTGTTTGCGCAGACCGATGAAAGAAGGAGGAAGCATGAGCGTTCAACTCGCACGAGCCACCGCTGAAAAGCTCGTCGAGCGTCTGGGGCTCGATACCGCACCAATAGATGTTGAGAGGATTGCCGAGGATCTCGGCCTACGTGTCGTAGCTGAGGACTTGGGAAGCGAAATCTCTGGGCTACTTGTCTCTAAAGACGGCATGGCCTCGATTGCCGTGGAACGTCGCGACCCGCCAGTCCGCAAGCGCTTTACCATCGCTCATGAGATCGGGCATTTTCTTCTTCGCCACCACCTGCAGCGAAACGAGTTGGTTCATGCTGACGAACATTGGCAGGTGATTTATCGTAGCCCCAAGGCATCTGCGGGACTCGATCCGATGGAAGTTCAGGCGAACCAATTTGCGGCGACTTTGCTGATGCCAACTAAGCTCCTTCGAGAGCGCGTGCTGCACCTACACAAGCCGCTGACAGAGAATGACGTCAAGGCACTCTCCAGCGAGTTCAAAGTGAGCGAGCAAGCGATGACGATCCGTCTCTCGGGCCTGGGCTTGATCTGAGGCCTGGAGAGAAGAGCCTTGTTGCCGAATTCACGAACGAGGACGACCTTGTGTGAGCCTTTTCGAGTAGCGGACCTCTTTTGCGGTGCCGGAGGTCTGTCGGAAGGATTCCGTCAGGCAGGCTGTCGCATTCTTGTCGGCTCAGACATTGATCCGGATGCGTGCGCGACCTACGCCCTGAATTTCCCTGAGGCATCCGCGGTGCACGGCGACATCCGAGAAGCGAAAGTACGTCGTCAGGTCACGGCTGCGGCCACACCGGATGTCGACATCATCGTTGGAGGCCCGCCCTGTCAAGCATTTTCGCAGATGCGGAACCATAGCCGACTGATCGATGATCCCCGAAATTCGTTGTACAGAGAATTCGTGCGCATCATCGATAAACTGGAGCCGCAATCGTTCGTGATGGAGAACGTGCTCGGATTGGATCAGATGGGTGCTCGCGAGCAGATCTTGGAGGATCTCGCCATCAATGGCATCTATAACGTCCGATCGCAAGTGGTAGACGCCGCAGACTTCGGTGTCCCCCAGACGCGCAAGCGGATCATTTTCATTGGCACCCACACGTCGCTCGGCGTGGAGCCGCCACTTCTGGTCGGATCGGGCGCAACAGAATGCTTCGGCGTTGAACGGCGGAACGGGGACAAGCGAGTCCGCTACCGAGTCGTGTCGCACCGCGAGCTGTTCGCACCGATCGAACGGCTAAAGGACGTCAAGGACACTGTTTTTGTCACGGCGGAACAGGCAATCAGTGATTTGGCGGTACTGAAAGCGGGCGATACATGTGACGTCATGCCCACGAGCACGCTACGGCCGCCAATCTCCGGGTACCAGCGCCGGATGCGCGAGGGCCTTGGGGATTCGATCGCGAATGTAAGCGTCCCTCGAATCAATTCAGACACGAAGCTTCGGCTGTCGAAGTTGCCACCCGGTGGCAACGTGCATGACTTGCCGAAGGAATTCACGAAGCGTTATTTGAGCGGAGAGTTGTGGGGGCCGAGCAATGGTAGTGGACGCCTCGGCCGGCGGCACTATTACGCTTACAGGCGGCTCCATCCGGGCCTTTGGTCCTGGACGCTCAACACAAAGGCCGATTCGGTTTACCACTACCGGCATCCACGAGCGCTGAGCGTGAGGGAATTCGCACGGCTTCAGTCGTTCCCTGATCGCTTCACGTTCACGACTGATCCTCGCTCTGGAGAACTGGCTGGCCGAATCGATGGCGGCGCGGCTCATTCCCGTTATCGTCAGGTCGGAAATGCGGTGCCGCCGTTGCTCGCACGTGCAATTGCGGAAAGGCTTGTGTCACTATTAGCGTCCGCGTGCACAACCCAAAAAAGCGCGTGACGCCAGAACCTGAAATTCCTTCACAGATCGACCGCGCGTTTGGCGCGGAGAGCCGTCTGCAGCTCCTCACCGAGTATTTTTCAGGCGCCGGAAGTATCACCGCGGCGAACGCCTGGATTCACGCCTACAGGCTTCTCCTCTGGACCGACCGTACTACGGGACTGGCCCATTGCTACGAGAGCGACAAGGCGCAGCCAGGCCGGCCCTGGTACGGCCGTTCGCTGGCGTTTCATGATTGGCTCTCCAGCGCTCTGAACAGCGCGCCGCACGAAGTCGGCACACAAATCGACTGGCTTTTTCGCCGTGGCACTGAACGCCTTGCCGCTGTGATCGCGAAGCAAAACGCGACTCGAACAACGAAAGCCGCTGAGCAGCGCGCACCCTATACTGACCGGGGCTTTCCTGAACCCGGGGAGGACCCTGCACTCGAAGTGTTGATCCGCGAGGCGCTCGGGGAGTGGCTCTCCAATCCTCCCGTCGATGTTCTTCGCCAGTTGACGCAAAAGATTCAGTTGTACTTCGGTCAGGAGAACAAGCGCAAAAACCTAGTAGGCGAGGGGTTCGAAGACGTGCTCACCGCCTTGATTCAGAGAATCCCTGGTGCCCCTGCTCTACAAGTCAGCGCAAGACCGTTGCTCCACTCACTCCCTGGCTTCCGTCATCCGCCTGGAGTCGAGAAGGCACGCCGCGTTGACCTTGGCATCATCGGCCCGGTCCAGAAGCGCATTCTCGTCAGCGCCAAATGGAGTATCCGTGCCGATCGTGAAGAACAATTCAAAGTGGATTTCGACACTTACGCGGGATTGGAAGAAGCGGGTCGCGACTTCGATTTCGTGCTGATCACTAACGAGTTTGACGCCGCGCGTTTATCAGCGGCATGCAACAGGCGGCGCCCCAATGCTTCACTTTTCAGCGCCGTCGTCCATGTGAACCCAGAGGGCCCGCTGGCGGCATACGGTCCGGATCCCAAACGTTCGGCGAAGAACCTTGCCGGGTTGATCGAAAGCGGCCGTCTGGTAAGCCTGGAACGGTGGCTCGGTTCGCTTGTCGAGTGAAATCATTCTACATCTGAGATAGGCGGCGCCGATTCAGAAGTTGGGCCGCGATCGCCTCAAGACGCTTGCGTTTCCTCAACTCGCACTCCCAGATCACGTAAACCTTCCAACCAGCCTTGAGCAACGCCCGAACGTGCCGTCGGTCACGCGCGCGGTTTCCGGTGATCTTCCCCGCCCAGTATCGCGACTGCGATTTCACCCTTCGTGTACCGTCAACACAGCGCGTGCAACCATGCCAAAAACAACCGTGCACGAAGACACACGCCCGAAGCGCCGGAAACACGAGATCTGGTTTACCCGGCAGGTTCCGTTGATGCAGTCGATACCGCAGGCCGAGACCATGTAGAGATCGTCTGACTTCTAGCTCCGGTGAAGTGTCTTGGCTTCGAATCCGACGCATGTTCTCGCTGCGGCGTCCGGGCGTCAGTTTGTCCACGAGTCAGTTTAGCCAATGCTTCGGGGCGGCGACAGCTTGCGGTGTACAGGACATTTTGGACTCGCGTACTACTCCAGATGGCGACGCGGAGAGGTCATAGGGCTGAGTTGGCGATCGACATGGGCGGCAGCGTGATGAGGCTGGACCCGGATCGATCGAAGACGAAGACAAGCAGACTGCCGCCGGTGTCGCGGCCGTTGAAGGAGGCGCTGCAACGACGAGTCGCGGCGAGACGACTGGACTGCCTGAGAGTCTTCCATCGAGACGGCGAGGAGTTGATCGATTGGCGGAAGGCGTGGACGGCCGCGTGCACGCGTCCGGGACTGCCCGACAAACGGATGCACGACTGCCGGCGCACGGCCGCGCGCAACTTGATCCGCAGCGGCACGCCGGAGGGCGTGGCGATGCAGCTCACGGGGCACAAGACTCGCTCGGTGTTCGATCGCTGCAACATCGTCAGCGAGCATGATCTGAGAGCCGGCGTCGATCGACTCGCCGCGTACGTGCAGAAGCTACCGAAGGAAACGCCCGACGAACTGCTGGAACAGACGAAGAAAGCGGAAGGGTAAAAATGGCACGGACAAAAGCGGACAATCGCCAAGAACGACGTCGTTAAGCCTGTCCCGCTCCTGCTGCTAAATCGACGGTTTTCCTAATGATTTGGCGGAGGGAGAGGGATTCGTGCCGAGTGCGGCGCGAGCCTCACGACGCCTGACGCCGGCTCCCGCCAGCCAACCGAGCGCCGCGAGGTTGGCGGAGGGAGAGGGATTCGAACCCCCGGCACCGTTTCCGGTGCAGTGGTTTTCAAGACCACCGCCATCGACCACTCGGCCATCCCTCCGCGTCGAAATCCGGCCTGAATTCGCCCGTCCGAAACGAAACCGGCTCGTTCGGGTCGTGTGTCACCGGAAGTGTAACGGTCGCGACACACGGGATGCAGCCGGACGAACCAGCTACGCGCCTCACTATTGTAGCAACTAGCCACCCGCGCCTGGCCGGGATGCGCAGATCAGATCTCTTCAACGCCGGTGCGCGCGGCGCGCACTCGCCTCACGGCCATCGGGCACGCCGTTAGGAACCGGCCCGATTTGAGTTGTCGCCGCGTGGGCCCGGTATTAGGATGTGCCGTTCACCTCGTCATCGTCTCTTCAAAGGAGCGCATATGAAACGGAATGTCGTGCTCACGGCGCTGGTGATGTGTCTCGCGGGCGTGACAGCGGCGGTCGCCGCCGATCCCCAGATGGGCACCTGGAAGCTGAACGAGGCCAAGTCGAAGTTCAGTCCTGGTGCGCCGAAGAACACATCGGTCGTCTACGAGATGGCGGGCGAGAGCGTGAAGGTGACGGTTGTCGGCGTCGACACGGCCGGCAAGCCGACCCGAAATGAGTGGACTGGCAAGTTCGACGGCAAGGACTATCCGGTGACCGGCGACCCGGCGTCCGACATGCGCTCGTACAAAACAGTGAACGCCCACACGATGACGCTCACGCAGAAAAAGAACGGCAAGGTGACGACGACCGGCCGCATTGTCGTGGCGGCCAACGGCAAGAGCCGCACCGTCACGACAAGCGGCACGAACGCGCAGGGTCAGAAAATCAGCACGACTGCCGTGTACGACAAGGCCTGACGACTCTGAAGGGCGGGCGTCCACCCGCCCTTACTTTCTCGCGCTCGCTTACTGAAATCGCTTCAGCGTGTGGCTACGCGTGAACGCCGCTTTGGCTCGCTCCGCGTTCGGAGACTGCGGATGGCTTCCATGCGGATTGCTCTGTTGGCCATGGCCTTGGTGAACGTCGCGCTCTTCAGCGCCGGATGGCGCGCGCCATTGGCTGGTCAGAAGACTCTTTCGCTCTTCGAACAGATGTTGCACGCATGATCCATCAGCGTCTGCCGGCCACGGGCCCGAAGGCCGGCGGCGGGCGCCGATGGTGGGTCGCCGACTCGTAGGCCGTCCCGACCTTGATCAGCACCGGCTCCTCGCCCTGGCCTGAAAAGAACGTCAAGGCCACCGGCATCGGATGCGCCAACGTCGACTTCGGCGTTCCGGGCGCGAGCACCGAGATGTAGCTCCGTTTGTCCCCGCTCAACGCGTACTGCGGCTCGTACACCACGTCGGTGGTCCCGGCCGGCACGACGATTTTCGGGATTTGAAAGAACGGCGTAATGCCATCCAGGCTGTTCGAGCCCACGAGCGGGCCCTGAATCTTGGGGGGCGGAACGGTGTTCTCCGGATGGACGAACAGATCGATGCGGTTCTCGTACATCACGCGCAACAATGCCAACCTCGCGACGTAGCTCCGCGCGAGCCGATCGCCCTTGCTCTCGGCCCCGCGCGCGGCGAAATGCACCCAGTTCTCGGCGCCGGCCCTTGACTCATCGTCGCGGAACTTCGCGTTCGCCGTCCACGCGGCCCAACTCGTGATTCTCGTATCGCCGCGATCGATGAGGTAGCGATCGATGTCGAACGCAAAATCGGCGCACAGCGCACACGGGATGGGTCGCGCGCCGAACGACTCGAAGTTCGTGATGTTCACGGCGCTCGTCAGCGGCGCCTGACGCTTGCTCAATTTCAGGAGGTAGTCGTACGAGGTCACGTCGTAGCCCGGAACCGCGAACACCAGCTGGCCCCTCTTGTCTCGCCGCGAAAAGATCTCGGGCATCAGCCACGGCAGGATCTCAGACAGCGCGTCGGAGAAGCTGTAGCGCATGTTCGGCACGTCAGGATCGTCCGGATAGCCGGGCGTGATCGACTCGACGAGCTCGGCGCCAAGCCGATCGCGCAGCACCGTCTTGATCTCCCGATCCATCTGATCGGAGATGGCCTCGTCATTGGGCGTGCGCTTGATCATGTGTTCCCGAAGGATCCCAATGCGGACGCCCTGCAGCGGCTTGGCGTTGGTCCGAAGCGCCTCGTCTGTGATCGCGAAGCTGGCGTACGGCTGGCCGGACACCAGCCCCTTGGGCACCGCGGTGAACGGATCCCGCGAGTCGTAGTAGCCCTTCGTCTGGTCCTTGAGTGCGTCGAGGACTCGGGCCGCGTCCGCGAGCGTGCGGGCATGAATCCCCGCGCGATCGTTGAACCACTGATAACCGATGCCGCCATTGTCGGGCAGCAGCCCTTTCGTGGTCAGCAGCGTCGTGATGCCGTTGCGGGACGCGGGGCCCTGGCACGAGCCCCCCGACTGCTCGCAGATGCCGATCGTCACCAGGTTGGCTGCCACCGCGACACCGGAGCCGCCGCTCGATCCGCGCGGCACCCGTTCTGTGTCGTACGGGTTACACGGCTGGCCGCCCCACGCGCCCATCGTCTGTTGACCAGGCACCAGGTTGGTCTTGGCCGTGGCGGCGCCACCAGGGTCGCCCGGGCCGCCGTTGAACTCGTGCGCCACGGACTTGGCGTAGATGATCGCGCCTTTCGCGCGCAGACGGGCCACGACGGTGGCATCGACCGGCGGCGCATCCATGGCGAAGTTCACATCGTTGTTCGCCGTCGTCCGCATGTCCTTCGTGTCGAAGGGATCCTTGACGGCCGTGGTGATGCAGTACATCGGCAGCACCGCCAGATCGGGCCTGGCGCCATACCGTGCGTCGAGTTCGGCGGCGCGTTCCAGCGCATCGGGCTGCTGACGGAAGGCCTCGCACTGGGGCGGCGCACCCGCCGGCAGCGGGCCGGTCGACGGGTGCGCATCGAACGCCCCCTTGCACGTGACTGATCGCTCGCCGCGGATGTTGAGCGTTTCGAGCGCGTTCAATTGCCCGGCATTCGGGATCCCGACCCGCATGCCCCGCTGGGCCATCACGCTCGGATCAGACACGGTTCGTTCCATGCGGCCGTAATCAAGCGGCAAGCCCCGGTACTGATCCTGGTCGGGAAGGATCGTGGACGCCTTGACGGTCTTTGTGGGGAACACCAGCGGCGCGCCGGCTCGCACGTATCCTGTCGTGGGCGCGATATCGGCGCCGTCCGCTGTGAGCAGCGCCGTGCAGACACCGTTATAGGCTTTGGCGCGATCGATGTAGGCCTGCACCACGCCCTGGCACGTCGTTTGACCAGACATGATGGCCGCGTGGATGCTCGCGATGGTGGCTTCCTCCACCTCGAAGGCCGCTCGAGACTGGGCCACCACGCCAGGCTGCCGGACTCCCCGCACGCCAATGGCCACGCACGCAAGCGCGACCGAGATGCCCAGCGATTGGAGCGTTCTCATGGCGGTAATCTACACGTCGTCGTGTCAGTGTGACGAGGGAATTCGCGAATTGAACCAGACACCCGACCGGGTACGCCGATCAGATCTCCTCGAGCTCCAGGCGGTTCCTCTGACGTCGCTCTACGTGATTTACCAGCGACACAATATTGTCTGAACACGCGTTGCCAGCCCGATCCTGCTAGACTGGCACGCTGTGGTCGGCCGACTCGCCATGGCAGTCCTCCTTACGTGGCTGGCAGTCGGGCCGGTCGACGTCCAGCCGTCTCCCGCAGACCACGTCGAGCGCGGCACGCTTCCCACCTCGTGGGTCACGGCTGCGTCGTGTCCTGAAACGCCGGCGATTCGCATTCACGAATACAATCCCGATCTATTCATCCTTCGGCAGTCGGGCTGCACGAACTTCGAAAAGCCCTTTCTCTATCTGCTGTTCGGCGAACGCAGCGCGATGCTCGTCGATACCGGCGCGCAGACGGCAGACGTCGCCGGCGCCGTCGGGCAGGCTATCGAGCGCTGGTCGGGGCGTCACGGCGGCCGTTCGGTCTCGCTTGTTGTCGTGCATTCGCATGGGCACGGCGATCATACGGCGGGCGATGCGCAATTCACGGGCAGAGCGAACACAACGCTGGTCGCCGCGTCACCCGAGGCGCTCACGGCCTTCTTCGGATTGGACGGCTGGCCGGATGCCTCCGGCTCCTACAATTTGAGCGGACGGCTCATCGACGTGATTCCCATTCCTGGCCACGAGCCCGCCTCGATCGCTCTCTACGATCGGCGAACGGGGCTTCTGTTGACAGGCGACACGCTGTATCCCGGCCGCTTGTACGTGCGGGACGCTCCGGCGTTCGCGGCGAGCATACAGCGCCTCGTCGCCTTCACGCGCGACAAGCCGGTCGTCCACATCCTGGGCGCCCACGTTGAAAACACGCGGACGCCGTACGTCGACTATCCAGAGGGCACGCGGTATCAGCCGGACGAACACGCGCTCGAGCTCGGGCGCGCGCACCTGCTCGAGTTGAACGACGGATTGACGGCCATGCACGGCACAATCGTCCGACGCCCGTTCCGCGATTTCACGATCTGGCCGCTGGTGCGACGCTCGGAGTGAGCCTCATGGCACGCACTTGAGCTCCGCAAGCGGGCAGAAAATAGTTACCAATCGCACACATTCTTTTTCAGGTTCGCGAGAGTGTCGGCGAGATCGTCGAGCCTTTGACGGAGCAGGAATGGAACGCGCGTCCTGCAGGGGTCGCCTCCGCGGCCTTTCATGTCCGGCATATTGCCGGTGTCATCGATCGCCTCTTCACCTACGCCCGCGGCCACGCTCTGACGACAGAACAACTCGCGGCAATTCGGTCGGAAGGTCAGGAACTTCTCGCGGCGGACGTCGCGCCAGTTCTGCGCGCCTTGTCCGCACGAGTTGACACAGCCGTTGCGGAGCTTCGCACGATCGATGTGACAACACTCAGCAGCTTTCGCGGCGTGGGACGAGCCCAGCTCCCTTCGACCGTCATCGGTTGCCTTGTGCACGGCGCCGAGCACGCGATGCGTCACGTCGGGCAGCTTTCGGTCACCGCTCGAATAGTGCGGTCTGGTATCCGTTAGAGCGTGACTTCCGAGATGCGGTTTACAGCGGGAGCCGTGTCACCCGAAGTGTAGCGCTACAGACCTTGTAGTGTGGTTCGATCACTCGGGCGATCTCCCTCCACGCGTGAGGAGCTGACGAGCCGTCTCTGATGGAGTGCAGCCTTGAAGAAGATTGGGTTCCTGTCGTTCGGGCATTGGAGTGACTCGTACGGTTCTCGAGTACGCTCCGCGACCGATTCGCTGCTCCAGTCCATCGAGCTCGCCGTCGCCGCCGAGGAGTTGGGCCTCGACGGCGCGTACTTCCGCGTGCACCATTTCGCGCGCCAACTCAGCTCGCCGTTTCCGCTGCTGGCGGCCATCGGCGCGCGAACGCGCAAGATCGAGATTGGGACGGCGGTCATCGACATGCGCTACGAGAATCCGCTGTACATGGCTGAGGACGCGGGCGCGGCGGACATCATTGCGGGCGGCCGGCTGCAACTCGGGATCAGCCGAGGCTCGCCGGAGCAGGTGATCGACGGCTGGCGCCACTTCGGTTACACGCCCGCAGCGGGTGAGAGCGATGCCGACATGGCACGTCGTCATGCGGAGGTGCTCCTCGACGTCCTCAAAGGAGAGGGGTTCGCGAAGCCGAACCCGCGTCCGATGTTCCCCAATCCGCCCGGGTTGTTGCGCATCGAGCCGCATTCGGAAGGCTTGCGCGACCGCATCTGGTGGGGCTCCGGTTCGAACGCTACGTCACGCTGGGCGGCGAAGTTCGGGATGAACCTTCAGAGTTCGACGCTCAAGGACGACGAGAGCGGCGAGCCGCTGCACGTCCAGCAGCGACAGCAAATCGAGGCGTACCGCGAGGCGTGGAAAGAAGCGGGACACCAGCGCGAGCCGCGTGTGTCGGTGAGCCGCAGCATCTTTGCGCTGGTCGACGACCGCGACCGTGCGTATTTTGGACGGGACGCGCGCGAGCGCGATCAGATCGGTTACATCGACGGCAACACGCGCGCCATCTTTGGCCGTTCGTACGCTGCGGAGCCGGACGTGCTGGTCAAGGAACTTGCCACGGACGAGGCGATTGCCGCCGCTGATACGCTGCTCCTGACGGTGCCGAACACGCTGGGAGTGGACTACAACGCACACGTGATCGAGAGCATCCTGAAGTATGTCGCCCCGGAGCTCGGTTGGCGGTGACTGCCGCTATGCCACGCTCACGCCGTCAACGCTGCGGCCGGACAAAGTAACATACGGCCAACTCGCCGATGAGCCTCGTGCCAGGCACGCGTCTAGGGTCCTACGAAATCGTCGCCCTGATCGGCGCCGGTGGCATGGGCGAAGTGTATCGGGCCAGGGATTCGAGGCTGAAACGCGACGTCGCACTCAAAGTCCTGGCCGCAGACGTCGCCAGTGATCGCGAACGGCTGGCGCGCTTTCAGCGCGAGGCGGAAGTCCTCGCCTCCCTCAATCATCCCAACATCGCGCAAGTCTATGGCGTCGAAGGCGGCGCGCTGGTGATGGAACTGGTCGACGGTGAGGACCTTGCGAAGCGCCTGGAGCGCGGACCGATTCCTATCGACGAAGCACTACCGATCGCGAAACAGATCGCCGAAGCACTCGAATCCGCTCACGACGCCGGCATCGTGCATCGCGATCTGAAACCGGCGAACGTGAAGGTGCGCGAGGACGGCACGGTCAAGGTGCTGGACTTCGGCCTGGCCAAAGCGCTCGACCCGGAACTCGCGACGCCGAGTGCGTCGCTCGTATCCAACTCTCCCACGATTGCGTCTTCGCCGAAGACGATGGGCGGCGTGATTCTTGGCACCGCCGCGTACATGGCCCCCGAACAGGCGCGCGGCAAGCCCGTCGACAAGCGAGCAGACATCTGGGCGTTCGGTGTGTTGCTCTACGAAATGATCACCGGGCGCCGGCCATTCCACGGTGAAACGCTGAGCGACACGATTGCGTCCGTCCTCACGGGCGATCCGGACTTTTCGGCGCTACCAGCCACGACGCCGCACGCCGTCCGCACGCTGATCGAACGGTGTCTCCAACGAGACCCAAGACTGCGGCTGCGCGACATTGGCGAAGCGCGGATCGTCTTGTCCGCCCCGGGTGACGCGGTTCGGGCATCTGCATCGGGGACGGTCGCCCGTCGTTCCTGGTGGCGCGGCCGCGCCGGGTTGCTTGGCGCAGCGCTCGTCGCGATCGCGATCCTCTTCGCCGCCGCGCGACCCTGGTGGGTCCGAGCGCCTTCGACGGCCGACAGGCCGATGCTGACCCTTGGCATCGATGCAGGTGGAGACACAACGATCGCGGGCGTGGGCTGGGTTGGTCTCAACTGGGTGGGACCGGCGGCCGTACTCTCGCCCGACGGCAAGTCGCTCGTCTTCATCGCGCGTGGGCCGTCCGGTGGCCGATGGCAACTCTTCGTTCGCCTTCTGGATCAGCTCGAGGCGTCGCCACTCGCCGGGACCGAGGGGGCGTACGCGCCGTTCTTCTCGCCGGACGGAAGCTCAGTGGGATTCTTTGCCAACGGCCGCTTGCTGAAGGTCGCCTTGAGCGGCGGAACGGTCACACCCATCTGTCCAGTGGAGGAAGCTCGGGGCGGCGCCTGGAGCCAGGACGGCACGATTGTGTTTGCGCCGCGTCCCGATGGTCCGCTCTACCGCGTGTCGTCCTCCGGCGGCGAACCATCGCCGGCAACGGCGCTCGACGAGAGGGCTGGTGAGACCACGCACCGTTGGCCGCAGTTCCTGCCCGGCGGCAAGACATTTCTGTTCACGGCGCACGGCAACACCGGCGCAGCCCACGAGGGCCACGTGATCGTGCAAAAGGACGGCGAACGCACACTCGTCCAACGTGGGGCGATCTTCGGACGATACGCGCCGAGTGGGCACCTCCTCTACGTCAACGGAGGCAAGCTGTTCGCGGCGCCATTCGATCTGGACCGGCTGCAGGTGGACGGTCGTGCGGTGCCTGTGGCCGATGACATCGCCACGGCGCTCATCAGCGGGACCGCGCAATACGCGTTCTCCGACACCGGCATGCTCGCCTATCGCCGGGCTCGCAACCCGAAGCGGCTCCTGCAGTGGATGGATCCATCGGGTCAAATGCAGCCAATGCGGAGCGTGTCGGCCGAATACCAAGAAGCGCGATTCTCGCACGACAGCACGCGCTTGCTGCTCACTGTCAGCGACGGCGCGCAGTCGGATATCTGGTCGTACGACATCGCCTCTGACGCGCTGACCCGCCTCACCTTTTATCCCGACAACGATCGGGCCGGCATCTGGTCGCCTGACGGTGCCCACATTGTCTATGCGTCATGGCAACCGGACGTGGGCACGTTCAACCTCTTTGTCCAACGTGCATCCGGCGGTGGCGAGCCGCAGCGGTTGACGATCAGCAAGAACCTCCAGATGCCGATGGACTGGCATCCGGGCGGCAAGTTCATCGTCTTCACGGAAGCGCGACAGGGCAGCGGATCGGATCTCATGCTCATGCCGATCGACTTCGGCGCGGACGGGCTCGCGAAGGTCGGAACGGCGGAGGAGTTGATCGCCACGCCGGCCCAGGACGACACGGGACGGTTCTCTCCGGACGGGAAATGGATCGCATACACGTCCGACGAGTCGGGCCGGAACGAGGTGTACGTCCGGCCGTTCCCGATCCGCGGTGGCCGATGGCAGATCTCGACCGACGGCGCCGAATGGATCGAATGGCGGACAGGCGGACTGTTTTACGGTCTATCCGAAGAGGTCGTCATGCGCGTGCCCTACCGTGTCGACGGCGAGACCTTCGCGGCGGGAAAACCGCAGTTGTGGATGCGCATTCCGCAAGGTGTCCTGTGGGTGGACCCGCCGATGAGCGGCACCCGAGCAGCCGCGATTCGTGCCGACGACAAGCGGAACGAGTCAGTCGTCATTGTGGTGAACTTTTTCGACGAGCTGCGACGCCGCGCGCCGGTCGATCGGTAAACGCTGATCGCGTGCGGGCCGCCGTTCTGTGACCGATCTTCATCACGAAGGCACGGAGAGTACGGAGATCACGAAGAATTTTTTACATGCTAATCCTTCGTGCACTTCGTGTTCTTCGTGTCTCCGTGATGAAGGCCGACGGTAGCAGGTAGGTCCCGTTCCTTCGCTATGTTGACGAACAGATAGCTTACGGGCTCGAGTGACACTGGTGCGAAAGGCCTCCGCCGTTTTGATCTCGGACTCGGCTCCATCTGATGGGGCGTCTAAGCCCCGAACTGCCGCAGATGATGGTCCAGATGTTTGTACATCAACATCGCCCATTCCTCCGGCGTGAGCCGCCCAAAGAAACTATGCGGATGCGTTGTACACCCCGCCGGCCCCGCCGCGGCGAACCGGTCGATCAAGCCGCGCAACCGCTCCCGTTCCGTGCCCAGGTCTCGCGCATGCATCCGGGCAAGCGATTCTACGATGGGGGCTCGCTAGCGCCGCAGTGATACCGGCTATCGCCCTTGCGTTTCGTCGATGGACGCGACTCACTGCGCAAGCTAATCTACGGGTTTTCTGTGTCTCCGGCCGTGTAGCGATTGGGTCACTATGGGACAGGCAGGACGCCACGGGACACGATTTGATCAGCGAGCCCTATCTGACGTTAGGTGCGAACCTTATGACTCCACTTCGTCGCGATGGCGGATCTGGACGATGTGCGCCAGCTTCGTCTTCGACATCCGCTCGACGCGCCGGACCTCCGGCGCGCGAATCGTCCGCCCCAGAAACATGACCAGCTGCAGGAAGCTCCGCTCGGCCGCAAGAAGCAGTAGCACGTCGTACGCGAGAACATGATCGCCGTGCCGGACGCATAGATGCGCTGCTCGCCGAGCGCGGCGGCTTCCTCGCGCAGCCGCTCCCACGCCCTCCTTGAGATCGTCGGAAAGATCGTCGGTCAGCGCCGCTTCGGTGGTCGTCCAGCAGTCGTGTGCGGCGCCTTCCTCGATCCACTGCCTGCAGTGGTGGCATTCGTGTGCTCGCATCCCTCACCCTGCTAGCGCCGATTCGTCGCGCGGTTGATCGCTCGTCTAATCGCCCATCGGCATCGTGTAACAGACCGCCGTCCCTTCCAGCAGTACGGTGCCGTCGCCGCGAATAACGCGCGTCGTCAACTCAGTGATCGGCTTGTCGCGGCGAACCTTGGTGATCTCGACCTCGCCGGTAATCGTGTCGCCCGGACGCGCGGGCGCTTTGAAATCCCAGTTGACGTGGAGGAATACGGTGCCCGGTCCAGGCAAATCCTCGGCGACAACGGCGTTCAGGATGGCGCTCGTGATGCCTCCCTGCACGACGATGCCGCCGAAGCGAGTCCGGCTGGCGCGTTCGAGATCGTAGTGCAGAGGATTGCGATCTCCGCTGATCGCGGTGAACAGCTGGATGTCGTCGGCGCCAATGACGCGCGACCGCTGGGCCCGCTGACCGACGGTCGGTGCGCCGTGCGGCCACGCATCGGTTGTCTCGCTCATCTCACGCTCCCGTTCGATTGTCTCTCAAAAAGTGGACCGGACGCGCTCGCGCGACGCGAGGCTGCGCGTGACGAGCTACAGCACATGCGACGGATGCTGGAGCCGTCCGTGATCGGCCCAATCAGTCTGCGCGCCGCGGGCCGGGAGGCTCTACAATGCCGCCATGCGAATCGCCGCTGTCGTCGTCCTGGCCGCCGCTCTCGGAGGGGCGGCCTCGGGATCACCGCCGCAGCAGATGGTCTACGCGCGCGTCTCGCCGAATCCGGGCGGACTCGGACTCTTCATCGCGTCGGCCGACGGCAGCGACGAGCGGCCGCTGCTGGGCGCACCCGACCTCGATTACGACCCGGCATTCGCACCCGACGGCCGGACGCTCGTCTTCACGTCGGAGCGCGAAGGTTCGGCAGATCTCTTCCGCGTGAACGTGGACGGCACCGGTCTTGAGCGGCTGACCGACGATCCCGCGTACGACGATCAAGCGGCGTTCTCACCGGACGCCAGACAACTCGTGTTCGTCAGCACGCGCCAGGGCGGATTCGCGCGCTTGTGGACGATGGAGCTGGCGACGCACCGCGCGAAGGCGCTCACGACACGGTCCGGCGGCGACTTCCGCCCGTCGTGGTCGCCGGACGGCTCCTGGATCGCGTTCGCCCACGGCGGCGCGATGCCGTTCGCGTACGGACGCTGGGAGCGCCTGCAGCCTGCCGATCTGTACATCGTGCACCCGGATGGATCGGGCCTGAAGCGGATCAGCGAGCAGGGTCACTTCTGCGGCAGCCCGAAATGGAACCGGGACAGCCGTCATCTGATCGCGTACTGCATGACGGCAGAGCAGACGTTGTCAAACCGCCGCGCCATACCTGAATCAGGTCCCGACGGGACCGACACGCGGCTCGTGTCGTTCGACGTGAGTCAGGGCGCCTCCGAAAACGTGAAGACGGCGGCCGGCGTACTGTTCAATCCGTCGTTCGTCGGCGACACTGTCGGCTACGTCCGCAAGTTCCGCCCGGACGCCGGCATCTACTACGCCGACGGTCGGAGCGGACCGAGAGGCGATATTCGATCGGCGTCGTGGTCGCCCGACGGCTCGCGCGTCGTCTTCCACAAGCGTCTCCCAGCCGCTCCGGCGACGTGGCAACCGACGTTCAGCCGTCATATCGGGTACGCCCTCACGATGACAGGGATCCTCCCCTCGTTCAGCCCCGACGGCAGTCGCTTCGCGACGACCGGACGCCCGCCGAATCCCGCACGCCCGTTCGCGTCGAGCGTTGTCGTCACCGCCAGCGGCACCGACAAGAGCGAGATCATCTACCGAGACGAGTCGCGCAATGTGCTCGCGCCGCAATGGTCGCCGCGCGGCGACACGATCATCTTCAGCGTCGGCGCCTTCAACGCGTTTTTCAACGGCTTCGCCGCGCGGTTCGTGAAACCGGGCGAGCGCGCCGAGGGCGGCGCACAGATCGCTGTGATCCATCCCGACGGCAGCGGCTTCCGGGAAATCACCAGTGCCCCGGGCAACAACGCCTTCCCGTCGATGGCGCCGGACGGCGCTCGCGTCGTGTACCGCACGTTCGAAGCGAACGGCGGCGGCGGGCTGAACGTCATGAATCTGGAGACGAAGGCGGTGACGGCGCTGACACGCGGGTACGATAACTTTCCACTCTGGTCGCCACGCGGCGATCTGATCATGTTCTCGCGGCTGACGAACGGGAACTACGAGATCTGGACGGTCAAGCCGGACGGCAGCGGCGCGAGGCAACTGACCTTCACACAGGGCAACGATGCACACCAGGGCTGGTCGCCCGACGGCGAGCACATCGTCTTCGCGAGCTCGCGCATGGGGTTCAAGGACGAAGCGATCTACACCGACGCACCGCAGCCCTACGGTGAGATCTTCGTCATGCGCTATGACGGGTCAGGGGTCGAGCAACTGACCGACAATCAGTGGGAAGACGGAACGCCGGCATGGAGACCGATGCCGAGCCCTTCCACATCGGCGCGCCGGCGTTGACGGCTCGCGCCGGATCGGAGATCGCACCCGCCGGCCGCCTTCGTCGAGCTGGGCCGGCCAGCGCCGGAGTCGTGTACAAATAGCCGGAGGGCGGAACGGCGGGAGGTTGCCATGACGAAAATACAGGTGCAGGGCGTCCACCACATCTCGCTCGTCGGATCCACGAAACAAAGCGCGCTCGACTTCTGGCAGGGCGCCCTCGGGATGCCGTTTCTGTTCGAGCAGCCCAATCTCGGGAAGCCGGACGAGAACCATCTCTACTTCGATCCGGGAGACGGCCGTCTGCTGACGGTGTTCACGAATGAAACGCGGACCGATGCCAGCCGCGACGCGCCGCGGGAGATCGGCTGCGTCGAGCACATCGCCTTCAACGTCTCGCGGGCGACGTTCTCACGAGCGCCCAATCGCCTGCGCGAGCGGGGCATCGACTTCATCCAGCGAGACCGCGGCTTCATGGACTCGATCTATCTGCACGATCCCAACGGGCTCAAAGTGGAGCTCGCCTGCTACAAGTTCGAGGCGCCGGAAGGGTTTCGGGCCGCGGAGGTGCTGGTGAAGGCCTACGCGCTCCGCGTCGCGCGAGGCGATCATCACATCACGGAAGAGCATCTCGCCGATGCGATCGAATTGCTGACGCAAACGCGCGCCGGCGCTTAGCCGCTCTCGCCGACTGCGCGCTCGATCGCGCGGGCCCCTGCGCCGGACGCCGCGCGGTCACCGTCAACGCGTCCGACTGCTCGGTACGCTTCACGCCGCCAGTCCGTAATCGGCGACTCCACCTCGTCGCGATGGCGAATCTGCGCCGAGATCGGCCGCCTCCTCGCGCAGCCGCTCCCACGATTCCTTGAGATCCTCAGAGAGGTCGGCCGTCAGCGCCGACTCGGTCGTCGTCCAGCAATCGTGTGCTTCGCCTTCTTCGATCCACTGCTTGCAGTGGTGGCATTCGTGTGCTCGCATCGGTCACCTGCCGGCGCCGCGCGGCACCCGGCGTTTCATTCGGCCCGAAGCGCGATCACGGGATCGATTCTCGTCGCACGCCGCGCCGGGAACCACGATGCGCACTCGGTGACGAGCAGCAGGAAGGCCGACAGCGCGAGGTAGATCAGCGGATTGGTCGCGTCGACGTCGAAGAGCATCTGCTGCAGCAGTCTCGATACCGCGAGCGCACCGGCAATCCCGGCGGCGATGCCGATGAGCGTCAGCCTCCGGCCATGAGCGAGGACCATTCGCATCACCACGCCGGGTGATGCGCCGAGCGCCATGCGAAGACCGATCTCGCTCGTGCGGAACGTCACCAGATGCGCCATCACGCTGTACACGCCGAGGCTGGCGAGCACGAGCGCCAGGACCGCGAATCCGCCCAGCAGCGTCAGCGCGAGCTTGCGATCGGCGACGGTCCGCGCGACGCGCGCGGAGAGCGGCTGCGGTTGCAGCAACGGGAGATCCGGGTCCACCGAGCGCAGCGCCTCGCGCACGACCGGCACCATCGCCGCGGGACTGACGTTTGTCCGCACGAGGATGTTCGTGAAGGCTTCCGGCCGCTGCAGCACCGGCAGGAAGTAGTCTGCTTCCGGCGGCGTGTTCAAACTGGTGCTGCGCACGTCGGCGACGACGCCGACAACCTGCGACGGCAATTGCGCCATGCCGGTGACCAACGTGCGCCCGATCGGGTTCTCGCCGGGAAAATGCCGCCGCGCAAACGTCTCGTTGACGATGACGACGTGCGGCACACGAGAACTATCGCGCTCGTCGAAATCGCGCCCCGCGAGAATCGGGATGCCGAGCGTGGCGAAGTACCGCGGCGAGACGAGATGCCGGTTCGCCTGCGGACGCTCGCTCAGCGGCGGGAGCGGCCGGCCGCCGATCGCCACCGGCGCCGGCGTCTGCCCGCCGGTCAGCGGCACGCGGTCGGTGAGTGCGGCCGACCTGCTGCCAGGCAGCGTCGACAAGCGTTGATACAACTGCTCGTAAAACGCGACGAGCTTCTCGCGATCGTAGCGTGTCGGCGGGAGCGCGAGCTGCGCGGTGAAGACACCCCCTGGTTCGAATCCAGGCTTGACCTGCTGCAGCCGCGCAAAGCTCGTGAGCATCAAACCGACCGCGATCAACAGCACGAGCGAGAGCGAGACTTCGGCGACGAGCAGGCCGGACCGCAGACGGCCGCCGGATCCAACCGATCCGCGCCCCGCTTCTTTCAGCGCTTCCTGCACGTTCACGCTCGCCGCCTGCCATGCGGGCAGCAGACCGATCGCCAATCCGGTGACGAGCGACACGGCCAGCGCGAAGCCGAGCGCCATCGGATCGATCCGGATCTCGATCGCGCGCGGAATGAAATCGGCTCCAAAAGCGACGAGTGCGGCAAGCGCCCACTGCGCCAACAACAGGCCGACGGCGCCGCCAAGGATGGCGAGGAGCATGCTCTCGGTGACGAGTTGGCGGATCACGTCGAATCGCGTCGCACCCAGCGCGAAGCGCGCCGCGATCTCCCGTCGCCGGCCGGCAAAGCGCGCGAGCACGAGGTTGGCGATGTTCGCGCACGCAATCAGGAGCACACATCCGACGGCGCCGAACAGCAGCAGATAACTCTGTCGCTGCTCCCCGACCGCATCGTCCAGGAGCGGCACGACCTCGATTTGCGACGGCGCGTCGACGTTGGCGGGATACGCGGTGCGGTAATTGGCCGCGATGACGTTCATCGCTTCGCGTGCCTGCGTCAGCGACACGCCCGGCCGCAGCCGCGCGATGGCTTGAAAGAAGAAGCCGCCGCCGTTCAACTGCGATGGAACGAGGAATGGCACTTCGGACGGCCGCGGAACCCAGATCTGAAGCTGGTTCAGCGGGAACGCGGTCGCGGCTTCGGGAAGGACGCCGATGATGACGTACGGCGCTCCATCGAGCGTCAGTGCCTGACCCAGCGCCGACGGATCGCGATTGAAACGCTGCTGCCACATCGCATGGCTGATCAGGACGACGTGCTGCCCCCCGGGCGAATCTTCGGTTCGCGAGAAATTGCGACCGATCGCCGGCTGCAGGCCCAATGCGGGCAGCAGCCCCGCCGATGCCTGGAGGCCAATCAGTTGTTCCGGATCGCCGGAGCCGGTCAACGTAAACGGGTTGCCTATCGACAGCGCGAGATCGCTGAAGACCTGCTGCTGCTCCTGCACGGCGGCGTACCGCGAATAGGAAAAGCCGACGCGCCTCAGGTTCTGCGCGTCGTTCGTCGAGCTCAATCTGACGAGCCGGTCCGGCTCGCGATACGGCAGCGGACGCAGGAACACCGAGCTGACAACGCTGAAGAACGCGACGTTCGCGCCGATTCCGAGCGCGAGGCCGAGGATGGCGACCAGCGTGAAGCCGGGCGACTTGAGCAACTGACGGATCGCGTAACGGACCTCGGACATGCCGCCTCCGCTACGCGAGTATACGCGTGCTCCGACGTGCCTGGTCGCAACTAATCGGCCGGCTTCGGCAGATGTTTCGCCTTCGCGCGCCGCGCTGACTCGTTTTCCACGCGTACCAGCCACCGCAGCTCACCGCGGATCTGCTGGATCATCAGCTTGATCATCCAGATCGCTTCGTGAAAATCGTGCCCCACCTCGCGGCGGACGGCGGCGAGCGTCGCCTCCTCGCGCGCGAGCTCACGCTCGAGAAACGCGCGCCGTCTGCGCAACTGCCGCTTGAACACACCCGGGCCCGCCAGCCACGAGAGCGCCATCCAGGTGAGGAACGGCGGCCGCTCCCGGTCGGTCGTCCAGCTTTCGCGCTCGAGCGCGTCGGCGAGTGCCGCGGCGCCGGAGGGTGTCGTGGAAAACACGCGGCGCTCGGGGCCTGCGGCTTGCGCGGCGCTCTCGGCTGTGCGGATGAACCCGAGGCGGGCGAGTTTCTCGAGCGAGTAGTAGATCTGCGGCCGCGATACGGCCGCCCAATCCTTGACCTCGCGGCGATCGAGCTCCGTGTTCACCTCGTAGCCGTGCATCGCGCGTTCCGAGAGCAGGCTCAGGATCACGAGGTCCGGCGTCGTCAGGCTTCGGGAAGTGGGCATGTCGGAGATCGGCTTGACAAGCCTAGCACGACTAGGCTAATTTAGACTAGTAAGGAGGTTGACGGCATGGTACAGCTGACTCACGTGGCGCCCGTTCTCATCGTCGATCGCGTCGAGCCGTGCGTGAAGTTCTGGGTGGACCGCTTTGCGTTCATGGTGGAGAACGAAGTACCTGGACCTGACGGTCTCGTCTTCGCGAGCGTGAAGAAGGACGGCATCGAGCTGATGTATCAGACGCGTGCCAGCGTCGTCGCGGAAGCGCCGGGCACGGAGAAGGATCTCGACGGACACTCCATCGCGCTCTTCTTCACTGTCGACGACATCGGCGGCGTCGAGCGCGCGATCGCCGGCGCGCCGATGGTCAAGCCGCGGCACGAGACGTTCTATGGGTCGACAGAGATCTACGTGCGCGAGCCGGGGGGCAACACGGTGGGCTTTGCGCAGTTCACCAAAAAGTGATCCGCCGGCGCGACGACGTATGGGACGTAGCGCTTGAGTCCGTTGATGGGCGTCTCGAACAGATGCCAGGAAAGCGCGCTGATCGCCAACGTCACGACGGTCCAGGCGGCAGCGAGCACCGCACGATTCCACGCGAGGTCGCTGCCCCAGACGCGGTGAACGATTTGGAAGAAGAGCACTGGAACAAACAAGTGCCACAAGTAGACATCGGCTCGGACTCAAGCAAAAGGCGGCCCGCGATTCAGCGCTCGACGGTGGTCGAGGTCTGGCGACGCGCTTCACAATCTGCACGTTCGTCCGGCTCAACGGAACCGCAGCCGGCGGCCGAAGCGGCCGTGCCCCTCCGAAGGCAGTGATCGAGGCTGGCGATCACATCGCTTACGGCCTCGAGCGCTTTTGCGCCTCCGCGTAATGCGGCGATGACGAAGGCACGTGCGAGTACGCCTCGCGCGCACGCGTCTTGTCTTTCAGGCGCTTGTCGAAGAGCTCGCCCGCGGCGAACCAGGCGTCGTACCGGTCAGCAGGGTCGCGTGCCGCCAGCATCTGAAACGTCTGGGCGGCGATCTCGAACCGCTTGGCATTCGCGTAGATGCGCGCGAGCTTGTTGAAGGCTTCGGTTGCGGCATCGCTCGACGCGTACCTGTCGGTCACGTCCCGATATGTGACGACCGCGGTCGGCGTCGATCCGCCGAGCACGTCGTCGCGCTGATAGCCACCCTGCCGGGCCTCGATGTCGCCGCGCATCAGCAGCGCCCGCGGCGCCTCCGCGCTTGCCGGATATTTGGCGACGAGCTGCGTGAGCGTCCGCGCAGCCTCCTGCTCGCGGTCGCGCCGCTTCGACTGCAACGTCGACTCGGCGAGCCGCAGAAGCGCCTCGGCAGCGCGGGGATCCTCCGGAAAGCGATTCGCGATCTCGACGTACGCACCCATCGCGTTCGGCACGTCTCCGCGCGTATCGTGCACCGACGCGATCAGAAACGCGGCGTCAATCGCCTGCCGCCGATCGGGACCGTCCGCGACCTTCCGCAGGCTTTGGATCGCCTGGTCGTACAGCTTCAACGCAATCTGCTGCCGTCCGACGAGGAGCTGGTCGATCGGCGCAGATTGTCGTGAGGCAACCGTATGCGGCTGCGTCGTCCCCGATGCGGCATCCGTTTCTGAATGCGGCGGCACTGGCTTCTGAGGCACCGCTGCAGCCCGCGCGGGGCGGGCGACATCGGAGCGCGCCGGACTCGTCGCCGCAGGCGCGATGTCGGATGGCAGCGCGATGTCGGCGCCTTGCACCGCGCCCATGACGAGCTCGCCGGGTGCGCCAGCGCCGGGCCGACTCCTTGCCACCGCGATCGCGAGCCATCCGACGCCGATGCCCGCCATCAGCGCGAGCCCGCCCATTGCCCCGATCCGCAGACGAGGCGACACACGCAGGGCCCTCGGCCCTCCCGGCTTCTGGATTGCGCGCGGGGCTACGGCGTTCGCCCGATCGAGGTCGCGCTTCAGCCGCTGCAGATCCGCGCGAAGGTCCGAGGCAGTCTGATAGCGAAGCGCGGGATCTTTCTCCTGCGCTTTGCTGATGATCCGATCGAGCTCCAACGGCACCGCGGGGTTGAGCGTGTACGACGGCTGCGGAGGCGGACCGAGGATCGCCGCACGAACATCGGCGGCTGTGCGCCCCGCGAATGGATGGCTGCCGGTCGCCATCTCGTACAGGACCGTGCCGAGCGAGAACAGGTCCGTCCGGTGATCGAGCTCCTCGGCCCGCGTCTGCTCGGGCGACATGTAAGGAATCGTGCCCGCGGACGACGAGAGGGAGAGCGATTGTTTTGTCGAATCGGTCCGGCGCGGAAGCAGCACGGCCACGCCGAAGTCGAGCAGCTTGATGCGTCCGCTGCGCGTGACGAAGATGTTTGCCGGCTTGAGGTCGCGATGCACGATGCGTTCGGCATGTGCGGCGTCGAGCGCGTCGGCAATCTGCGTCCCGAAGTCGATGACGCGATCGATCTTCAGCGGCCGACCGTCAACCGCGCGCGACAGTACCTGCCCGTCGAGCATTTCCATCGCAAGGAAGTGGCGCCCCTCGTGTTCCCCGATCTCGTAAATCGTGCAGATGTTCGGATGGTTGAGGCTCGAGATCGTACGCGCCTCGTGGAGAAACCGCGCAGCGCCGGCCGCGCCTTCGCAGGAGAAAAACTTCAGCACGACCTCGCGGTACAGCGCGAGATCTTCGGCGCGATACACCACCGCGGTGCCGCCCTCGCCGAGCTTTTCGCCGACGCGATAGTGCGTGACCGTCTGTCCCGTCATGAACGTGGCAGCGTACTTATCGGCAGCATCCGCCGTGGATTATAGATGTTTGCCCCATATTCCTCCGCCGTTTCAGGATGCGAGCGAAGGAAGTCGCGGTAGAATCGCCACCAACCCAGCCCCTGAATCGAGCGCGCCTTATGAAGACACTCGACGCCACGCGGTTCGTCGTGCTCGGCGAAGGACTCGCCGCCGGTCTGGCCAACTTCAGCTTGTGCGAGGACGATCAGCGAGAGAGCTTCGCCGCTCAGATGGCGCGGCAGATGCACGTCAATTTGCCGCAGCCGCTCGTTCAGCCCCCGGGCCTCGGGGAAGCGCCGGGGTTTGCGCGCCTGCCGATCCGGCTTCCGTTCGATCACCAGACGACGGTGCTCAGCACGTTTCCGCCGATCGAGCCGTTCGCGAATCTTTCCGTGCCCGGTCTGACGCTGGCGGATGCGTTGACGCGGATCCCCATTCCTCCACTCATTCATTCACACGACGCGAAACAGACGGCCCTCAACTTCGTGCTGGGCACGCCCGCACTCCTCGAGGGGAGGAGCACTTCGTCCGCGACTGCGCTCGAGTGCGCGCTCCGGCAGCGGCCGACCTTCGCAGTCCTCGAGCTCGGGTTTGCCGAAGCGCTCGATGCCGCCACCGGCTGCAACCGGACCTGCTCCCGGAACCAACGTTGTTCCGTGCGCAGTACGCCGCGATGCTCACGGCTCTCAAGGCAGCCGGGTGCGACGTGCTGGTCACGACGATTCCCGATCCAATGGACACCGCGCATTTCTCGTCGCTCGAGGCGGCCTCCCGCGTGGTCAAGCTTCCCGCGGCGGCCATCCGAAGCGACTACGGCCTCCGCGACGACGACCGTATCACGGTCAACGGACTGGTGGAGATTGGCTGTCAGGTCGCTTCGAAGCGCACCGCGGCACTGCCGATCGGGTCGATTCTGCGTGGAGACACGGCGGCCGAGATCAGCCGCCGGGTGTCGGCGCTCAACACCGAGATTGCGGCGCTCTCCGGCGCGCACGACGCCGCGCTCGCCGATCTGCATGACGTTTTCCGCGGAGTGCGAGAGCGGGGCGTGACCGTCGGCCCGAGAGCGCTCACCGCAGACTTCCTCGGCGGATTTTATTCGCTGAACGGATACTACCCGGGAAGAACCGGCCACGCCGTCATCGCGAACCGGCTGCTCGAGGCGATCAACGAGACATACGGTACGCGGTTCGAGCCGATCGATCTCGGCCGGACAATTCCGCTTGACGCCGTTGCAGCGTACCAGGCACCCCTCGGACCGCAGTTCCGGACGATGGCGGGCAGGATCGCATCGGTTGGCTACACCGTCCAGTTCGCCGCTGCATTCCTCGGCATCGTGGGCGGGATGGTGATGGGCCGATTGCGCCGCAAGACGGAGGCGCGGCCAGTCGAGCGAGGTTCAGACCGTTCACGGTGGACGCTGCAGCTCCCACCGGGTCTCGAGCAAGTGCTTCCGCTGAATCCCGAGTCGAGCTACTACGGCGATGCACTGCGAGCCGTGCACACCACCGACAGGAAGGAAGCCGAGTTCGGCCTCACAGGCAAGCTTCTCTTCGGCGGACTCGCGCTGCTGGACAGCCGGCTGCACGGATCGGTGCGCATCCGGTTCTACCCGCCGGTGGACAACGTGGCGCACTTCGAGGTGACGCATCCCAAAGGGCTCAAGGGCGAGGACGGCCGGCTGACGGCGCCGCAGTTCTTCAAGCTGCCGGCGCTGCAGCACCAGGTGATGGACGGGACCGACTCGTTGTCTTCCGGCGATCTGAACCTGATCACGGGCGAGGTGACGAACCTTCAGTTCAATCTCTTCTTCCTGAATTCGGCGATCCTCGCACTGGCGGCCGTGAATCCGGCGCTGCCGAAGGAGCCGCTCAAGTTCCCGGGCCATTACGGATCGGCCTGGGCCCGATTCGAACAGCGGCCCGACGGCAAGCTGGATTACACCGCTCACGCGACGACGTTCGTTCCGCTCAGCGTGCTCGGGCCGCCCGTCCGCTTCCCGCTGCCGTTCACCAGTCCTAACGGGCACACGGCAAGCATCCCGGGCGACGGCACCGCGCTGCACCCGCACATTCATGTCAGCACGAAAGCGCCGGAAGCACCGACGCCTGGCGCGGCCGTCCCCGAGTTGCCCGTGAACACGATCTGTGAGCTCACCGCCTCGGTGCGGGACAATTCCTTCGGCGATGACTTCTCGCTGAACGCGTCCGAGCTCGGCGGGCCCGCGAGCGGCCATTCGTGTCTGTCGGGACGTTTCCAGGTTCAATTCGGCGAGCGGTTCGGTGATGCCGTGTCGATCGCGGTTCAGGCGCTCCGGCCCGGCGGCCTGCTGGCCTCGCTGCCGCAGTCGCCGGTCGCAGCGGCGTTCAAGAGCCGGATTCCCGACTCGCTGCTCGGACATTCCGAGCGGCTCCGCTTTCCGACGCAGACCTACCACATGGACGGCGTCGCGTATCTCGACGACCCGCTGGATCTCGCGGTGGGCGCGGTCAACGTGAAAACGGGGAAGGTCATCGGTCCGTTCCTGCGGCGGGGCTTGATCACGACCAACTGGCTGGTGGCGATGCTCAACCTTGAAGAAAGAATTCCCCGAACGACGTTCGCGTTTCGCGGTCCTGCTTCTTTTGAAGCCGGCGTGAACGGTCAGCTGGTGTTCCGCTATCACGGCATGCTGCACTTGCCGTTCCCGGAGGGCTTCGCGTTTCCCGCGCCCGATTTGAAGAACACGTTCATCATCGGTCCGGGTTCGGCGCTGGATCCGTTTCTTCGATTCGAGGCGATGTCAGGATCGCCTTGCGTCGCGACGTCGGGCGGCGCCGCGCGCGTCTCGGCGTCCTCGGGGCACGAATTCAGCTATCGCTACGAGTTGCCAACCGATTCGGGGAGCGCGTCGTTCGAGTACACGAACCACACCGAGGATGCGACCTTCCGGATGCAGGGATTGCTGTGGGTGGGCGCGCTCAATTCGAGCGCCTCGACGGCCGCGTCGGGCGAGTGCGACACGATCACATTCAGCGGCTACGGCGCGTGGAGCAAGGACCCCTCAGGCAGCCCGCACATCGTCTGCGTCCAGGTGTCGACGTCTGGGCTCCTTCCCTTCGTGAGCATTCTCGTCGACGGAGGCGTGACGTCGAACGTCAACACACCGGCGGCGAACGCCGCCGGCGCGATGCTCTAGACTAGTACGACTTTGTCAGATCCGCAGTTGATGAAACCGCTGTTCGGCTTGGTGCATCCACCGCATGTATTGCGGGCGACTGATAAACAGCAGCCCGGTGAAAATCTCTTGTACGAACGCCCGAATCTGCGGAAATGTGAGCCGCAGGCCGGCTCGGGGCCGCATCCGTTCGGTCTGCAGAAACGCGTAGGCGACGGCACTGATCACCATGTGGTGCTGCCACCCGGGGTACGACCGTCCTTCGAAATGATCGAGGCCGAGTTCGGATTTGACGTCTTGGTAGTGCTGTTCGATCGCCCAGCGGTGATGGGCCAGCCGCACGAGTTGCGACAGCGAGGCCGTCGCGGGCAGCGACACGAAGTAGTGCTTGCGCCGACCGGTCGGGCCGAGGCCGCGCTCGCAGAGCAGCCAGATTTCCGGCGCGAGCCGGCGCTGCCGCCAGTCGGTCGCCGGCGTTACGCGCTGTGCGGCGAAGTCCGCTTTCCACGGCGGGTTGGTCCCATTGCGCCACGTCACGCGGTGCCACGCGTGGGCGGGCAACGCGTCGCTGAGCGTGCGGACCACGATGGCCGCCTGATCGGGCCAGCCCTGCGGGCGATTGCGCGGCGGCGGTTGCCGGCGATCGATGCGCAGCGTGGGTGTGCCGCGGAAGACCGTCAGCGTGGGCGAGATGCCCAACGCATAGGGCAGGCGCAGCCGATGCAGCGCCTGGCGGACCGTTCGGTTGTCGCCGTATTCGGCATCGGCGACCACCGCCGTCAGCGTCAGCCCGGCCGCTCGCGCGCGGCGCACCAGCGTCAGCGCGAGACGCCACTTCTCTTGAAAGATGACGGGCACCGGAATCCGCGCCGCTGCGCGGCGTACCGCATCGCTCGCCCACGTCTCGGGCAGATAGAGCAACGCCCCCACCGGCCACGCCCGGTGTCCGGTCCACAACGCAGCGGTGACCGCGACTTGGCAATTCGCCACTTTGCCCAGCGCGCCGCAGTACTGACGGGCTGTACCGACCGAATGGGGGCCCGACTTCGGGAAGCTCGTTTCGTCGAGGATCAGAATGCCCGTGCGCTCGGGCACGCGCGCCCGCAACCGGCGCCACACGACCTCGGCATCCCACGGGGCGTGCGTGATGAAATGCTGAAACGCTTGATAGGACGTCGGCTCGCTGACGCGTGCGAGCATCGCCGACATCGACTTGCGAGCGCTGTCGCCCAGCAGCCCATCGATGTATTGGCGCAACGACACGTGCTGCGCGCGATGACCGAAGCAGTCCTTGAACTGATCCAGCCATCCCGTCAGACGTCGCAGCAGCGACCACGCGTGCCGATCGAGCACTGGGACGCAGCGTACCGGCAATCAGCGAAACGTACAATGTCCTCAATTCAGATCACTCGCGGATTCCTTCGGGAATCCGATGATCTGACAAAGTCGGTACTAGTGGCCTGTCTCCGCTGATTCAGGACCGCTGTGGCGCAGGTCTTCAGACCTGCCTCGGCCCGCGGGCAGAGCAGGACTAAAATCCTGCGCCACGAGACGCGGGCCAGCGAGCGGTACTGAATCAGCGCGTACACTCCGCTAGTGTCGCGCCCTTCGTGGTTGCGTGATCGGCCGCCTCGGTGCTTTCAACGCGCCCGGGGCCTACGTGGAACCCAGCCGGGGACAGCGTTCATGTACTCGTCGTACGCCGGGCCGATGTGTTTGCGGATGAAGGGGTCGTCGGCCGTCCGCTCGAAAATCTGGAAGGCCGCCAGCCAGCACAACCCATAAATGAAGACGCCGAGGCTGCCGAACAGCAGGCCTTGACCGATCATGACCATCACGACGCCGAGGTACATCGGATTGCGTGTGTAGGCGTAGGGGCCATTCGTGACGAGGCGCTGGATTGGGGGATAAGGCTTGACCCCTTCGTGCGCGAGCCACACGACCGCGGAAACGAGCAGCGGAACGCCGAGGGCGACAGCAATCGCCCCGAGCCATCGTCCCGCCTCAATTCCGAACAGCGGCGGCCGCCACTCCCACCGCGTCATCCACCACGGGATGACACCGGCCATCGGCAAGGGAATCAACAGGAAGAAAACGATGGCGGCGACAGTGGGGCTCAGGCCCTTGCGTTCGGACATGCGTGACCTCCTGATTGCGGGCAAGTGTGCGGCGCGTCACCCGGCCGCGTCAACTTGGCGCGCACGTCACCATGGCACCATTTGATACGAGCGCCGATCCAGCCCCTCTTCCGGCATAATGGCGGGTGTTGATACCCCCCTGCTGATGCTGTCGCCGTCTACTATGACCCTTCGGCTCATGCTCGCAGCGGGACTCGGCGCTGCGATCGGCATCGAGCGCGAGTACCATCAGAAACCCGCGGGCCTTCGAACGAATATCTTGATTGCTGTCGGCGCGGCCCTGTTCACGATGGTGTCGCTCGAAGTTGGGGGCGCCGCGGGCGCGCCGGATCGCATCGCGGCGCAGATCGTCACGGGTATCGGGTTTCTCGGCGGAGGCGCCATCCTGAGAAACAACGAGACCGTGCACGGCATGACGACCGCTGCCACCATCTGGGTGAACGCCGCGATCGGGATGGCGGCTGGCGCCGGGGCCCTCGCAATGGCCACCGTCGCGACGCTCCTCACGCTGGTCGTGCTCGCGGTACTGCCGCCGATCGAGCGGTATTTCGAACAGCGGGAAGGATTGACCAACAACCACCAGGCGCCGGGAACGCCATCGCGACCCGAGAAGTGACCGCTGACTCGCGACTGCCGAAAGCCATGGCAAACGCGCCGGTGTCAATGACAGACGATCGTTAGAGGCGCGGGGGCCCGCCTACGGCTGCGAGTGGCTGTCCCGCCCGAAATAGCCTGAGCGTGTGCGCACCACCAGGCGGGGACGATTGCGGACGCGCACCTCGAGGGGCCGCCAGTCTTCGATCGACGCTGGCTCGATGGCGATCAGATACTGCTGACGGAGTTCCGCAAGGATGTGACGTGCGCGCGCGCCAGCATCTTCGACGCCGGTGGCCCACAACAGGTCGCCGCCCGTCCACACCGCCAGGTCGCGAGCGTCCGTCGTCGAACGGCTGTTCGGCGCGGCGGCCCGATCGACATAGCTTGCCTGTTCGCTCTTCGACCCCGTGGCGACGATGTAGACGGGCGCGTCGATGGCGCTCGCGCGCGCTGAGACCTCGGATGGTGTGAGCGTGCTGCCGGTGTCGACGCCGTCGGTGACCACGACGATCGCGCGTCGTCCCGCCGGTTGCGCCTCGAGACGGCGCGCCGTTTCCGCAATGGCGTCGTACAGCGACGTGATGCCGAACGGCGCGGCGCCGGTGAAGGACTCGCTCACGTCCGCCGGATGGTGCGTGAAGGGCTGCAGCTCGTGGAGCCCCTCGTCGAACGTGAAGAGCCCGACCGCATCGCGCCCGTCCAGCAGATCGGCCCCGAACCGCCGGACGACTTCGCGCGCGGCGGCGAGCTTCGAGCCGAGACGCATGCTGCCGCTCGTGTCCAGCAGAATGGCGATCGTGACGGGGGATTGATCGTCGGCCTCGAAGTCGATGATCGGCCGGAGCACGCCGTTGTCGCGCACCTCGAAGTCGGCGGCCTGCAGCGTGGTAATCGCGCGGCCGCGCGCATCGCGGACCATCGCGCTGATGGGAACCAGCTCCACCGACGACTTGAAGCTCGGCACCGCTTCCTGGGCGACGGCAGTGCCCGCCCACGCGGCGCACGCAAGGGTGGTCGTGACGAACAAACGTTTCAGCATCGAACCTGAATTGGGGGGAGGCACAAAGAGTCGCAGATAGCCCACACGGAGTCAACGGAAAAACGCTTATTCCGCTGCACAATCGTGCAGGTAAGGTACTCTCTCCTCGTGACGACACTGATTTCCGTAGTGATGACTCTGATCCTCGCGGCGGCCGCGAGCGAGCGGCCGGCGTTGATCGTCGCGGGCGCGGAGGCTCCGGCTCGCCTGGACCGGGCGAGCGTGCTCACGCCCGCGGAGGGTCCGCCTGTGGTGCTCTATGCCGCGACGAACCTCACCGACCAGTCGCTCGATCAATTCACGGTGATGGCGTTCGTTTTCAAATCGGACGGCACCTTGAAGGCCCGACAGATCGCGCCGGGACGCCGAACGCTTGACGCGCGGGAAACCAAGTATTCGACGCTCGTGCTCGATGGCTCCGCGATTGATCCGACCGACGTGATCGTGATTGGAATCAACCAGGCGCAGCGTGGCGCATCGGATCCCTGGTGGCGAGCGGACCTGCAGCCGGCGGCGGAAGCCGCCGTTCCGCTCCGAAAAAAGTGAATGGCGTTATAAAATGTGTTGAACGAGCTTTCAAATGAACGCCAGCCCAGCCGTCAATATAAAGGTCCAATAATGATGATGCGCTAGTGACTGCGCGGAAGTACGCATCCTGCTCGTCGTCACACACAGCGACAGGCGCGCCGGCTCCATCGAGGGCGAACGTTCGCTAGTATTTTCAGCGTTTTCACTATTCTTTTCGTCGGTATCGTCCTTGCCTTCGAAATGCTTCGGTCTCGAACGGCCACAAGGAGGCATCAATCATTCATCCGACCGCAATCCTCATCGCAATGCCGCCAATCGGCGCCATGCATGACGGCAACAGGTTCAGCTTCGGGAACGACGATTCGGCGCCGCTCTCACCTGCAACATCAACCACATCATTGGCGTCGAAGGAGAAGTCAGCGCGCATCTCACCGCAGGCGGTCGGACGCGAACGTGCGAAACCATCTGGTGTGTGCGACGTTAAGTGCTTGATACCGCCGGGCTAGTTGTCTAGCTGTAAAGGCGATAGCAAGAAAACAACTCTGGCATTGACCTTGCCGTGCCAGCTTCATTTCTCGACCCCGAAGTAGCCACGCTGGCGACATCGGTTTCTCTCATGGGGAGTGCAATGGCCACTGCATCCACGGGCATCCATCGCGATCTCGTTGAAGGTCTCGAAACCCATCATTCACGCTTCCCAGCTGGCCGCATCGAAGACGCTCCCGCAGGTGCCTCTCTGGATTCAGCGATCGACGGCCGCGGCTCGCTGGTACTTCCTCGCCCGCGCGGTTTTTGCGCGGGCGTCATCCGGGCCATCGACATCGTTCGGCTCACCCTCGAGAAGCTTGGCGCTCCGGTCTACGTCCGCAAGGAGATCGTGCACAACCGCCACGTCGTCGAGGAATTGAGCGCCCAAGGCGCCGTCTTCGTCGACCATGTCGACGATGCGCCGTTTGACGCTGTGATGGTGTTCAGTGCGCACGGCGTCTCGCCGGAGGTGCGCCAGCAAGCGGCGTTGCGCCGGATGCACGTGATCGACGCGACCTGTCCGCTCGTGACCAAGGTGCATCTGGAGGCGATCCGGTACGCGCGCAATGGCTATTCGGTCGTGCTGATCGGGCATCGCGACCATGACGAAGTGATCGGCACGCTGGGTGAAGCGCCGGAGATCATCCAGGTCATTTCCTCCGCTGCCGAGGTGGCCGGTCTGGAGGTGCCCGATCCGCTTCGCGTGGCCTACCTGACGCAGACCACGCTCAGCGTCGACGATACGCGGGACGTGGTCGAACGGTTGCGGGAACGTTTTCCCGCACTGGTCGGACCGAGCGACCAGGACATCTGCTACGCGACAGAGAACCGGCAAGTCGCGGTGAAGTTGATCGCCAGCCGCGTCGAAGTGGTTCTTGTGGTCGGCTCCAAGAACAGCTCGAATTCAAATCGGCTGGTCGAAGTGGCCGGGCGCGCCGGGACGCGGGCGTATCTAATCGAGTCGGTGCACGACATCGTGCCGGACTGGATCGAAGGGTGTACGCGAATTGGCGTGACAGCCGGTGCGTCAACTCCCGATCATCTTGTGGGTGAGGTCATCGACGCACTCAGGGTCCGCGGATATCCGCAGATCGAGGAGGTCACGTTCGTCGAGGAGAGCATGCGGTTCAGTTTGCCTCGAGAGCTTCGAGACGAGGCGGCAAACGGCGAGGCGTACATTCCCGGGGTTCCCGATGAACAAGAGCTGGTCTGAGGAGCGCGCCGGAGGCGCCATCGACCAAGGGATTTCCTGGCTGCAGGCGCAACAAGCGCCGGAAGGCGATTGGTCCGACGACCGCCTCGGAAACGCCATCGATCGCGGGATCTCCTGGTTGTTGGCGCAACAAATGCCCGAAGGCTACTGGTGCAGCGAGCTGGAAGCCGACACGACGCTCGAATCGGACTACATCCTGTACCTGCACATTCTCGGGCGCCTCGACCGAGTGCCGAAGCTCGCGGCCTACATTCGGCGCCGGCAGCTTGCCGACGGCGGTTGGAGCATTTACGAGGGCGGACCCTCGGAGCTGAATGCGACCGTCAAGGCGTACGTGGCCCTCAAGCTCGCGGGAGATTCGATCGATGCGCCCTGCCTGGCCAAGGCTCGCCGGCGCATTCACGAGCTGGGCGGCATCGAACGCACGAATTCCTTCACTCGCTTCTATCTCGTCCTGGTCGGTGCCCTCGAGTGGGACATGGTCCCTGCGGTTCCGCCCGAGCTGGTGACGCTTCCCGACTGGCTGCCGCTGAGCATCTACCGCATGTCGTCGTGGACGCGCGCCATCGTCGTGCCGCTGACGATCCTCTACGCCGTCAAGCCGTGCTGGCGCGTCGCACCGCGCGTGGACGAGCTGTTCCTGGACCCGGCCGACCGGTACGCGAGCTTTGCCTGGGATTCCCGGCTCGCCAGTTGGCGAAACGTCTTTCTCGCGCTGGATGGCGTCGCTAAAATCTATGAGCGGCTGCCGTGGAAGCCGCTTCGCGGCGTGGCATTGGACGGTGCGCGTCGCTGGTTGCTTCACCACCTGGAGCAAAGCGATGGTCTCGGGGCTATCTATCCCGCGATCATGAACGCGGCGTTCGCGCTGCTCGCGCTCGGCTACGCGCCCGACGATCCGCCGCTTGCCAGCCAGATCGATGCGCTGCAGAAGCTGGAGATCGAAGACCACGAAACGATTCGCGTGCAGCCATGTGTGTCGCCCGTGTGGGACACGGCCATCGCGATCACCGCCCTCACCGAAGCGGGCCTGCCAGCGGAGCATCCCGCGCTGGTGAAAGCGGCGGACTGGTTGCTCGATCGCCAGATCATCGCTCCCGGCGACTGGCAGATTCGCAATCCGGCCACCGCGCCGGGCGGCTGGGCATTCGAGTTTCGCAACGACTTCTATCCGGACGTGGACGATACGGCGTTCGTGCTGATGGCGCTCCTCAGCGTCAACCACCCGGACCCGATTCGCGCGCATGCCGCGCTCGAGCGCGGGCTGACCTGGATGGTCAGCATGCAGAACGACGATGGCGGATGGGGGGCGTTCGATCGGAACAACGACACGGCCATCCTGACGCACGTGCCGTTCGCGGACCACAACGCCATGATCGACCCGTCGACGGTGGACGTCACCGCCCGCGTTCTCGAATGCCTCGCCACCTTCGGCCGTGGCAGCGATCCAGCGGTCGCGCGTGGAGTGGCGTATCTCCAGCGCGAACAGGAAGCCGACGGCTCTTGGTACGGACGATGGGGGGTGAACTATCTCTACGGGACGGGCTTTGTCCTTCGAGCGGCCCAAGTGCTCGACATGGCGATGATGCATTGGGTCCAGCGCGGCGCGTCGTGGTTGCGGTCCGTGCAGAACGTCGACGGTGGCTTCGGCGAGACCTGCGCGTCGTACGACGATCCCGTGCAGAAGGGCCAGGGACCGAGCACGCCGTCACAGACCGCTTGGGCCCTCATCGGGTTGCTCGGCGATCGTGCGCGCGAAGACGACCCGGCCGTCGAGTTGGCCCTCGAGTATCTGCTGGATTCGCAGAACTCGTCGGGATCGTGGGATGAGACGGCGACGACGGGGACGGGGTTTCCACGAGTGTTCTACTTGAAGTACCACTTGTACCGGCATGCGTTTCCGCTGGCAGCGCTCGGGCGCTATGTCCGCCAGGGAAGCAAATCTGATGTAGCGTTGGCTGAAGCTGATCGTGTTGGCCAAGGCTGCGCGTACGGTGGTGTTGGCCATGACTGATCCGATGGTGGTTGCACGCCAGGCGCGCCGTGGGTGCCAGCCGTGCAACAGGGGGCAAGAGTGAGATTTCCGTTGACCATGACGGCCAGCGTAACTGGCTACATCGCCGGCAAACGACTGCGGCGCGTCGAGAAGTTTCCGCTGGTGATGATGCTCGAACCGCTGCACGCGTGTAACCTGACGTGTACCGGCTGCGGACGCATCCGGGAGTACAAACCGACGATCACCCAGAAGCTGTCGGTCGAGCAGTGCCTGACGGCGGCCGATGAGTGCGGGGCGCCAATCGTGTCGATCTGCGGCGGCGAGCCGACGATCTATCCCGAGCTCGGCAAACTGGTGAGCGAGCTTCTGGCGAGGAAGCGGCACATCTATCTGTGCACCCACGGCATGTTCATCCGCCGCCGCCTGAAAGAGTTCCGTCCCTCGTCGCGCTTCTTTTTCAATGTGCACCTCGACGGCCTCGAAGCGACGCACGACATCATCGTCGAGCGCGCCGGTGTGTTCCGGGAAGCCATTGAAGGCATCAAGGCGGCCAAAGCGGCGGGGTTCCTCGTCTGCTCGAATACGACGATTTACAAGCAGACGGACATGGCAGAGATCGCCGACCTCTTCGGATTCCTCACCGGCCTGGGTGTCGACGGATTCATGCTGTCGCCGGCGTACTCGTATGCCGCGGTCGAGTCGAAAGAGCTGTTCATGAACCGCGCGGAGATTCATCAGAAGTTCCAGGCGGCCCAGCGGCTGCTCGACGGATTCAACCTGATGACCTCCCCGATCTACATGGAATATCTGCGGGGCGAACGCGAAGAAATGATGTGCACGGCCTGGGCGAATCCCACCTACAACACGCGCGGATGGAAAGCGCCCTGCTATCTGATCACCGATGCGCATCATGCGACGTTCAAAGAGTTCCTCGACAGCACACCGTGGGAGACGTACGGTCGCGGGCGCGACCCGCGGTGCGAAGACTGCATGGTTCACGTGGGTTACGAGCCGTCCGCGGTCCTCGGCGGCAATCGTCGGCTGACCGATAGCTGGAAACTGCTCCGATGGCAGCTGGGAGGAGGTTCGGCAGAAGTGCCCTTGCCGCCGCTCCACGAGTCGAGTCCCGTGCCATGACCACGTTGGTGACCGGCGCCACTGGGTTCGTCGGAAGCCATGTGACGCGCCAGCTCGTCGATCGGGGCGATCACGTTCGCGTGCTGGCGAGGCGGGCGAGTCACTTCCACGCGCTGGAGGGACTCCCCGTCGAAATCGTGTTCGGCGATTTGCGCGATCGCGAATCGCTGAATTCGGCGGTGCGAGGCGTCAAGCGCGTGTTTCATGTCGCCGCCGACTATCGACTGGGATCCTCGGACCCCGCCGCGCTGTACGAGAGCAACGTCGTCGGAACGCGGAATCTGATCGATGCGTGTCGTGGAGCGGACCTCGAGCGGTTCATCTACACGAGCACGGTGGGGACGATCGCAGTGCCTCGCTCTGGCGCGCTGCCGACCGAGGAGACGGAGGCTCGCCTCGACGAGATGACCGGCGCCTACAAGCGCTCGAAGTTTCTGGCCGAACAGGAGGTACGCGCGGCCGCCGCGTCAGGACTGCCGGCGGTCATCGTCAATCCCACGACGCCTATCGGGCCTGGCGATTGGAAGCCGACGCCGACGGGCCGGATGATCCTCGATTTCCTCCGCGGGCGTATGCTCGCGTACGTGGAGACCGGGCTCAATCTCGTGCCGGTCGAGGATGTCGCGGCGGGTCATCTCATCGCCGCGGAGCGGGGCCGCGTGGGAGAACGATATCTTCTGGGCGGACCGAACGTGGCTCTGAAGGAGTTGTGGGCCGTGCTCGCCCGTCTCACCGGGCGTCGCGCCCCGTCCCTGCGCATTCCGCACGCGCTGGCGCTGGCCGTCGGCTGCGGCAGCCAGCTCGTCGCGCGCGCGCGGGGAACCGAACCGGTCGTGCCGCTCGAAGCGGTGCGGATGGCGCGTCACGTGATGTTCGTCGACGTGTCGAAAGCGCGGCGCGAGCTCGGATTCGAGTCGGGCGCGATTGAGGCGGCGCTCGATCGCGCGGTTGGATGGTACATGGAACGGGGATACGTCAAGCGGGCGACGGGTCGCGGCCGCTCCGTCGCCTGAGGTCGCGCCATGCATGATCCCGTCGAACTGATGTTGGAAGTCACACCTGGCGCCCGCTTCGATCTCATCGACGTGCGCAAGGAGGCCATCGCCAAAGGCGCTGGACTGGAGGAGTTCCCACGTGCGCTCTACTCCTCGTTCCACACGACGGCTGGATATCTCGATCAGGGCCTCGCCTCCCGTCTCAGTCAGGCGCAGCTGGGCATCGGTCCGTATATTCACGTGTTCCGGCGGATGTTTCCTGAAGGCGCCGGCTATCGGCACGACGATCTGAATCGACGCGAAGAGCTGACCGACGTCCAGCGCATCGTCGAGCCGAAGAACGCGGACGCGCATCTGGCGTTCATCGCGGCCGGCCTCAGTAATTGCGTCAACTACGCGAACCGTCCGAACGAGCCGGTGTACTTCGTTGATCTCGACGGGGTGTGCAACGACCAGCCGCGCCGCCGGTTGACCAGCGTCATCGGGTTCCACCACGAGGAAGTGGTGGCGCGCGAGCCGTTCGTGATTCCCATGTCGTCACATCCGATCGACTCATTGAACCTGAAGGATTCGCGCATCGGCTTGTATGAACAGATGCAGGAGCTGATTGGGCGGCATGGCGTCCAGAATGGGCGCGTGCACCTGGCGCTCGCGGCGAGCGAGAGGCACGCGGGGCTGACCGTCAACGAGTACGAAACATTGCTGATGCGGCACGATCTCCGGGAGGTGCTCGGAAACCCGCTGCGATTCGTGGCGGAGAAGGGACGGATTCTGCTGACCGATCCATGGGGCATCCCGAACCGGACGATCGATTACGCGACGTACGATTTCGTCCAGGTCTGCAACAAGGTGTTCGAGGCGTTCCGCATGAGCGAGTCGATGATGGAGAACCTGTTCGCGCGGCTCGTCGCAGTTCCGGCGCGGCGGTTCCTTCGAATGAAGCGGTCGGTGAGCCTGCTGGTCACCGACCGCGAGCTGACGGGCGAAGGGACGATCGCGGAGGGCCCGTATCAATGTCCGATCCTCGTTCAGTGGGCCCGGGCCGCCGGACGCCAGCGGTCGATCGAAATGACCCTCACTCGTCTCCGGTAGGAATGGCCCATGCTGAAAACACTCTTTCTCAGTCCGCCCTCGTTCGACGGTTTCGATGGAGGGGCGGGTGCGCGGTACCAGGCGAAGCGCGAGATCACGTCCTACTGGTTTCCGACCTGGCTCGCGCAGCCTGCGGCGCTCGTGCCGGGCAGCCGGCTCATGGACGCGCCTCCCCATCAGCAAACGCTCGAGGATGTGCTGGCGATCGCGAACGACTACGAGCTGTTCATCCTTCACACCAGCACGCCGTCGCTGCCGAACGACATCCGGTGCGCTGAAGCGATCAAGGCGAAGAACCCGCACGCGTCGATTGGCTTCATCGGCGCTCACGTCGCCGTCCTGCCCGAGGAGACGCTCCGCCAGTCCGACGCGATCGATTTCGTGTGCCGCAACGAATTCGACTACACGTGCCTCGAGCTGGCGCAAGGGAACGCGTGGCCCACGATCACGGGTTTGAGCTGGCGGGACCGCGAGGGCCGGATCAGACACAACCCCGAGCGGGCGCTCATTCACGACTGGGACGCCATGCCGAGCGTGCTGCCCGTCTATCACCGCGACCTGGAGATCGAACGCTATTTCATCGGCTATCTGCTCCATCCGTACGTGTCGTTCTACACAGGACGCGGGTGCCCGGCGAAGTGCACGTTCTGTCTGTGGCCGCAAACGATCGGCGGCCACGCGTATCGCGCGAAATCGCCGGCGGCCGTCGTGCGCGAAATGGAGATCGGGAAAGAGCTGTTCGGGGATCGCGTCCGCGAGTGGATGTTCGATGACGACACGTTCACGATCGATCGCGATCGCGCCGTCGCCATCGCCAGAGGACTCAAGCCGCTGAAGCTGACCTGGTCCTGCAACGCCCGCGCGCACCTCGGGTACGACACGTTGCGCGAGCTTCGCGACGGCGGTCTGCGCCTGCTGCTCGTCGGGTTCGAATCAGGGAATCAGCAGATTCTGGACCGCGCGAAGAAAGGCCTCAGCCTCGAGACCGCGCGCACCTTCATGAAGAACTGCCACCGCCTTGGCATCCGCGTCCACGGGACGTTCATGCTCGGCCTGCCCATCGAGACGCGCGAGACCATCGAGGACACCATCCGCTTCGCCGAGGAGCTCGATCCGTTCTCGATCCAGGTCTCCATCGCGGCACCGTATCCAGGCACCGAGCTGTATCAGGACGCGCGCGCGAACGGATGGCTGGATGAACAGGCCCTCGTCTCGACGACCGGCATACAGGTGTCGACCTTGCGGTATGCGCACCTGACCGCCGACGAAATTGAAGATGCGGTCGAGCGGATGTATCGCCGGTTCTATTTCCGGTTCAAGCCGATCATGCGTTTTCTCCGCGAAATGGCGACAGACCGGCACATGCTGGTTCGCCGTCTGCGGGAAGGTGGAGAGTTCTTCGATTATCTCCATGAACGCCGGCGGATGGCGCGGGCGCGCGTCGGGCGGGGCCAGCCCCTCGCCGTCGCCGGAGCCGATGATCCCCGTTGAACCGTGGGACGACGCGCCATCTGCGGCCGCCCGCACGGTGCGCACATACACGCTGTTGGCGCTGACGGTCCTGTTCAACTCGATGGGCAACTTCCTGCTCAGCGCGGGGATGAAGCAGGTGGGCGAAGTTCGCGCCTGGTCGATCGGGCCGCTGCTGAACGTGCTCGCCGGCGCGTTCACGACCGGCGCGATCCTCACCGGCATCGCGAGCCTGATACTGTTTTACATCCTGCACCTTCTGCTGCTCTCCTGGGCCGACTACAGCTATGTGCTGCCCGCTTCCGCGAGCGGCTACATCATCGTCCCATTGCTCGGCCACGTGTTCGGAGGAGAGACGGTCGGGGCCGTTCGATGGGTTGGCGTGCTGCTCGTCGCGATCGGGGTGGCGCTCGTGGGACGCACACCGATTAGCACGCAACGCGCGACGGATCGGGGCTGAGCCATGCGCACCTTGTGGTGTCTAGCGGTTCTCCTGGCGACCGGGACAGGCGGTGATCTTGCCGCGGCGTATGCCATGAAGCAGACCGGCGAAGTGGTGGATTTCACACCGTCTGCCATCATGTCCTCGCTGGCCAGGGCCTTCCGTCTTCGATCGATGTGGGTGAGCCTGGGGTTGCAGGCAGTGGCCTTCTTCGCGTTGCTCGCGCTGCTCTCCTGGGAGGATGTGAGCGTCGCGGTGCCGGCCACGGCGTTGAGTTACGTCATCGGTGCCGTCGGCGCGCGGTATTTCCTGTCCGAGCGTCTGAGCGCCGGCCGGTGGGCCGGTATCGTGCTGATCTGCTCCGGCGTGCTGCTCGTGCTCGCTGGCTGAGGCCTCGCGATGATACCCATCTGGCTGGCCCGGAGCGTTCTCGGGGCCGCGTGCCTGCCGCTCGTGTACTACGCGATCGCAATCGGCACGGCGGTCCGCTTCCTCAATCGGCGGACGCCACGTTTCAACCCGACATCTGCGCCGGCGGTGAGCGTGCTGAAGCCCGTGCGCGGCATCGATCCAGGCGCCTACGAGCATTACGCCACCTTCTGCCGCCAGGATTATGCCGACTACGAGATCATCTTCGGCGTCGCGGATCCTGACGATCCGGCGATTGCCCTCGTACAGCGGTTGATCGCCGAGTTTCCTGATCGCTCGATCCGGCTCGTGAGCGGCATCCCTGACGTGGGCCCCAACAGCAAGGTGAGCACGCTTTGCCGCCTGGTGCGGGAAGCCCGCCATGACCTGCTCGTGATCTGCGACAGCGATGTGAGCGTCCCCACCGGATATCTCCGAGCGGTCGCCGCGGCGTTCAACGACGGGGACGTCGGTGTCGTGACCTGTCTGTATCGCGGTGTTCCCGACGGCCGGCACGTGTGGGCCGATCTGGAAGCGCTCGGGATCTCTGCCGACTTCATGGCCGGTGTGCTGGTGGCCGAACGGGTGGAAGGCGTGCGGTTTGCGCTCGGCGCGACCATGGCGACGACGCGCGCCCACCTGTCGGAGATTGGCGGCTTCGAGGCGATGGTCGACCGGTGCGCCGACGATTTCGAGCTCGGGTCTCGTGTCGCCGCACAGGGTTACCGCGTCGCGCTGGCCGATTGCATCGTTCGAACCGTGTGCGTCGCGGCGACGTTTGCTCCATTCTTCCGGCACGAGCTACGCTGGGCGATCACGCAGCGGCAATGCCGGCCCCGGAGCTATCTCGCACGGACCCTTGTCACGCACGGACTGCCCTGGACCATCGCCGCGGTCGCTGTATCATCGTCGGCCGTCATCGCGTGCGTTTATATTGCTGCCTATGTGGTGTTGCGGACGGCCATGGCCTGGGTGGTCGGCGCCGGCGTTCTGCGCGACGACACCGTACGACGACGGTGGTGGCTGCTGCCGGTCCGCGACGCGATCAGTTTTCTCGTGGCGTGCGCCGCGCATGTCTACGATCGGATTGAGTGGCGCGGACGCGAGTTCCACCTCGTGCGCGGCCAGTTGGTGCCCATCGTGGCGGGTCATGGCCGGTGCGGGTCGAGCGCGATCTCTATGAGTCGGCCTGATGCGAACGATTGAGACATGGAGCATCGCGTTCGGCGCCCTCCACGAATACCGAACGAGGGCGGCTCTGAGCACGCTCGGTGTCGTGCTCGGCAGCGCCTCGATCGTGCTGGTCGTCAGCGTCGCTGCCACCGCTCAGCAGTACGTGGTTGAGCAGATCGAAGGCGTCGGGGCGAACCTTGTGTACGCAACGCGCGTGCACGCGGACAGCGATCGCCCGGCGAGGCGGGCGGACGAACTGATGATCGGCGACCTGGAGGCCATTCGGACAGAGATTCCCGACGTCGTCGACGTCGCGGGTACTCGGGACGAGCCCGCAACCGTCGTGGCGAGTGGACAAGAGCGTGGGATCCGTCTGATCGGCGTGACCGCCGGATTTCAACACATTCGCAATCTGTCGATCGTCAAAGGACGTTATTTCGACGATGACGAGCTCGCGTTGGGATCGAAAGTGTGCCTCTTGACCGAGAGCCTCGCGGCGCGCATCTTCCCCGACGAAAACCCGATCGGCTCGATCACTCGGATCAATACCTTGCCCCTGACGGTGATCGGCACGTTCAGCGAGCGCGTCTCGACGTTTGGTGCGTCGGAGATTCAGCGTGAGTCGGCGCTCATTCCGCATCGCGCCTTGTCGGCCGCGACCGGGCAGGATTTTCTCCGCGTGCTCTACGCCCAAGCGACCAGCCCCGCTGCAGTACCAGAAGTCACCGACGAGGTGCGCCGGCTGCTGGACGTCAGGCATCGGACGGGCGCGCAATACATCGTCGAAAACCTGACCGGACTCCTGGCGGCCGCGCACCGAATCTCGACGGCGCTCACCATGACGCTGCTGGTTGTCGCGGTGATTGCGATTCTGATCAGCGGGATTGGCATCATGAACGTGATGCTCGTGACGGTCGCTGAAAGAACTCGTGAAATCGGACTCCGCAAAGCCGTGGGCGCGACTCGGAAGGACGTGCGTTTGCAGTTTCTGAGCGAGGCGGCGGTGATTGGCGGCGGTGGCGCGGTCGGCGGGATTGCCGTCGCTCTGATCGTGCTCGCCCTTGCCCGTCTGTTTCTGCCGCCAGGTGTGATGGTTCAGTTGTCGGGACTCTCAATCGTCGTGGCGTTCGCGGTGTCGGCGGGAGCCGGCCTGTTTTTCGGCTATCTGCCAGCCAATCGGGCCGCGAACCTCGAAGCTGTGGATGCGCTGCGCTATGAATAAATGGACGACTTTGATCCGATGGACCCGATGGACGGTACTCGTGGCCGCGTTGTCCTTGGACGGCGCCAGAGTCATGGCGCAGTCGCCGCAGTCGCCGCTCACGCTCAAGGAGACGCTCGCCTTGGCCGTGCAGCGCAGCCCGCAGATCGCGGAAGCGCTGGCGAAGCAGCGATCCGCCACCTCGCAGGCCGAAAAAGCGCATGCGCGTTTTCAGCCAAGTTTGTTTACAGGTACCGGTGCGCAATACACGAGTGGGTTTCCGCTTGCGCCTGGGGGCAATATTCCGTCGCTCTTCCATCTCGCCTACTCGCAAACACTGTTCAATCCTTCGGCCCGTGCCGACGTCCAGTCCGCCGATGGACATGCGGAAGCGCAGCGCCTGTCCGTGGCGCAGGTGCGAGCGGCGGTGATCCTGCAAACGGCGTCGATGTACCTCGAGCTCGTCGCTATTCGCCGATCGCTCGAGCGCCAGGCGAGCGCGGTGTCGGGCGTCGATGAGTTGGTCGACGTGACGCTCAACCAACTGGCCGAAGGGCGTGCCCTGCGCAGCGATGTGCTGCGCGCGCGTCTCTCGGCGGCCCGCGCGCGGCAGCAGATCATCGACCTCGAGGGCCGCGCATCCGTGATCGAGCAGCAGCTCCGCGACGCGACCGGTGTCGACCCGGGACAGCCGTTGCAGATCGCCCTCGAGGGGCTGCCTCGGTCGCCCGATCGGACGATGGACACGCTGGTCGCCGCTGCTCAAGCGAACAGTCCGGAACTGCGGGTCGTCGAGGCTGAGCGACGCGCGAGCGAGGAGCATCTGGCCGCGCAGCGGAAAGGCTACTGGCCATCGCTCGATCTGGTTGGCACGTACTCGGTGCTCGGTCGATACAATAACTACGATACGTACTTTCTGGCCTTTCAACGGAATAACGTCAACGTCGGCGTTCAGGCGTCCGTGCCGATCCTCAACCCCGCTACTGGTGCGTCGATTGCCCTCGCGCAAAGCGAGCTCTTCGAGGCAGAGGCGACCCTTCGCGCCAGGCGCGCGGAGCTGGCGTTGAATGTCCGTCGAGCCGCCCAGCAGCTCCGCGGATCCGTCGCGAAGCGCGATGTTGCGGATCTGGAAGTGCAGCTCGCCGAAGAGAGCATCCGCGTGCTCCGAGAGCGCGCCGCCGAGGGACGCGCGGCGCAGGCCGATCTCGCAAAGGCGCAACTCGACGAGGCGACAGCGTGGACGGCGCTCTTCATGGCCGAGTACGAGCGCCAGCAAGCCGATCTCCAGCTCCGCACGGAAACCGGCGAACTGAATCAGCTCGTGCCGTGAGCCGTCGCATGGCAACCTGGCCGTTCGTCCTCGGGGCCGCCGCCGTGCCGGCGGGACTCGCAGCGTGGGGGGCCTTTCATCCAGCCTCCCAATTATTTGGCCCGACGATTCGTCGCACGAGCTCCGCGCGATCGGTCGCGTTGACCTTCGACGATGGTCCCAATCCTGCCGTCACACCGCGACTGCTCGACCTTCTCGATCGGCACGAGGCGCGTGGGACCTTCTTCGTCATCGGCCGTTGGACCCGTGCGTGTCCGGATATCGTCCGCGAGATCGCCGCCCGGGGTCACGTCCTCGGCAATCACACAGACACGCATCCGAATCTGGTGTGGCGATCGAGACAGCAGATCTGCGACGAACTGCGGCGCTGCCAGGAGTCGATTGAAGACGCCGCGGGGATACGACCGACGCTCCTCCGGCCGCCCTGGGGATTTCGGGGCCCGCAGCTGACGGCGGCGGTAAAGGCGAGTGGCCTCCATCATGTTGTGATGTGGACGGTGATTGGGCACGATTGGGATGGCCGTCCAGTCGCTCGATTGGGACATCAGCTCGCGCGCGTGTCGGAACGCGACATCCTCGTTCTGCACGACGGCTCTCATCAGGCGCTCGGCGCGGATCGTGAAGAGACGCTGAAGGCGGTGGCCGAATGGCTGCCGCGGTGGCGCGATGCGGGTCTCCGTGTCGTGGCGATCGACGACACGCAGTGCGCGACAGGCCTCGTTACGGAAGGCCAGAGCGGTTCGTAAGATCCGCCACAAAGCGATCCAGGAAACGCGCGAGCCCGTCGAGCGCGCGCCGCTGCGACTGGCCAAACGCGAGCAGGGCGGGCCAGTCTCGCGGGTGCGCGACCGCCTGTGTGAATAGTTTCATCGCGCTGATCGTGCCGTCGGGCCGGATCGCAGGCTCGAAATCGAGCGGCAACTCCACATCGACTTCATCACCCACGACCCGGACCGCGAGACCCGGGATGCCTCGCTCGGCCGCCATGGCGAGAATCGCGAAGCTTTCCATATCCACCGCCTCGGCCCGCGCGCCGAGCTCACGCTTTCGCGCGACACCTCTGACGATGTGGTCGGTGGTAAGAAAAGTCTCGACAATCCGCGCGCCGCAGTACGCCGCGACGGCGATCAACCGATCATCGGCTCGAGCGGTCCGCCCCTCGCGTTCGGAGAGAGCCTGTCGGGCCACGAGCACGTCCCCAAGTTTCTGTCGATCCTGCAGTCCTCCCGACACTCCGGCGCCGATGACCACGTCGGTGTCGCCACTCAGCGCCCGTGCCGCGACCGAGTCGAGACGACGGGCGCCAATGCCGATGAGCGCGAGACGGACACGCGATTGCCCGAGTGTGGTCTCGAAGAGCGATCCGTCGGCGCCCGCTAGTGACTGGAAACGATGGCCGGCGCGCCACGGTGCGCACTCGGCATCGAGTGCGAAGAAGACGGCGATCTTCACTCGGCCTGCGGCGTCACGGCGTTCACGCGCATGCCGTCCTGAAGTTCCGTGTTGGACTGCACGACGACCGACTCTCCCTCGGTGAGCCCCCGCGTGATTGCGTAGCTGGTGGAGCTGGATCCGTCGATGTCGATGGCTCGCCGATGCGCGACGCCATCCTTGACCACGAACAGATAGCGCTGCGATCGATCCGTGCGGACCGCCGCGCGCGGCACGAGCAGCGCGTGCGGCTCGGACCGCGCGAGGACCCGGACATCGACGTCGAGGTTGGGGATCAGGGGAGGCGCGCTGTGATCGATCGAGCAGATCACCTCGCCGACACGGCGGTCGCCGCGTTGAGCCACGGTCTTCGGGATTCGGGTCGTGCGTCCCGTCCAGATGCGACCGGGGACGGCGTTCCACGAGATCTCGACCTGATGATCCGCTTCAATCGCGGCGAGCTCGGACTCGTCGACGTAGGCGCGAACCTGCAAGGCCTTCAAATCCGCAACTTCGGCGAGCACGGCACCCTCGTCAACCTGCACGCCGCGGCGCACAGGCAGTGCATAAACGGTCCCGTGAATCGAGGCGCGGATCTCTCCCGACTTGACGAGCGCCTCGGAGACTAGCAGTGCGTCGCGTGCCTGCTGAACAGCCAGCGTGGCGGCGTTCACGTCCATCGCGCTGCTGCGCTGCAGGCTCTGTTGTTTCTGCGCCAGGACCGTGCGCGCCGCCTGGGCGCGGGCGACCGCGAGATCGATCTGGTCCAGCTCCTCGCGGGTGGCCGCCTGCTTCTCGAGGAGGCGGACGGTTCCCGCCCGTTGCTGCGTCAGGTGGGCGAGATCAGCGTCGGCGCTGCGCAGCTGCGCATCGACCTGCGCCAGGTCGCCGGACTGGCCAATCGCCTCGAGAGCCTTCAGCTGATTCTCGGCACGCTTCAGCGCCTCGCGCTGATGCGCCAGCTCGGCCTGCTGCGGACCAACGTCGAGCGTGAGTATGAGGTCACCGGGCTCGACCATCTGACCCTCGGTCGCCAGCACGCGGGTGACGTGCGTGGTGATGCGCGCGCGGGCCACGTCAGAGGTGACAGGCTCTACGATGCCGTTGGTCGTGACCCAGGACTTCAACTCACCGAACTCGGCACGAGCGACCGTAATGTCCGGTGCGCTCGGTCTGGCCAGCCACACGGCGACGCTGACGGCGAAGACGCCGCAGGCAACCATCGCCGTGATCCGGATTCCGCGTGCAATCGTCATCATTCGCGCCGGGGGAATCCCGCAATGATAGGGGGTTTCAGGAGCGGAAGTCGATCGAGGCTATAGTTTTGTGATGGCTACTATTGGACTCATTGGCGCCGGGCATATCGGAAGTCAGCTGGCGCGCCTGGCGGTCGCGCACGGCTACGACGTCGTCGTCAGCAATTCGCGCGGGCCCGAAACTTTGACGACGCTCGTCGCCGAGCTCGGACCGAAAGCCCGAGCAGCGACCGTCGTCGACGCCGCGAAGGCCGGAGACATCGTCGTCGTGACGATTCCGTTGAAACACTACCGGACAGTACCGGTCGAGCCGCTCGCCGGCAAGATCGTGATCGACACCAACAACTATTATCCCGAGCGTGACGGTCACATCGCTGAGCTCGACAATGAGTCGACTACGACCTCCGAGCTTCTCCAAGCTCATCTCCAGAGGTCGCACGTCGTCAAAGCGTTCAATCACATTTATGCCGTGCAGCTGACGACTGACGGCCTGCCCGCAGGCGCGAAGAACCGTCGAGCGCTGGTCGTCGCCGGCAACGATCCGTCCGCCAAGGCAACCGTGAGCCGTCTGCTTGACGAGTTCGGGTTCGATACGGTCGATGCCGGCCCGCTGAACGAAGGGTGGCGCATTCAGCGCGACACGCCTGGCTACGGTCCACGCCGCACGGCTGAGGAACTGCGCAAGGACCTTGCGGCTGCCAAACGATAAGCAGAGCAGCAGCGAAATATAAGCGGCCAACAGAGAGCGATTCCGTTGTTGTTGTCGACTGATTACGCGCGGTGAAACTGCGTTTCGATTCCGGACCGCTCGATACGCTTTCCTATTAACGATTGGCAATGGAAGCAGGCGATCGATAGTCGGGCACCGCGGTACGGCAATTGCGCTCGACCTCATGATTCAGGGGGGACTATGCGCATGATCGTTCGATACGTGACAGTGGCAGTGGGAGTGGCTGTGGCTGCGGCATTCAGCGTGGCCGTGGGGACAGCTCAAAGCGGGAGGACTGGATTCGTCGAGACAGATCTCGTTGTGAACAAACAGGTCAATGGTGTGCCGACATTGACCGATGGAAATGGCATCGTGCACGTGGCGCAATTCTTCGACGCGAATCTCGTCAATCCGTGGGGGCTCACCTCGTCGCCCACTTCGCCGTTTTGGGTTTCCGACAATGGCGCTGGGGTTTCCACGCTGCACAACACAGCTGGGGCACCGCAGTCGTTGGTAGTCTCGATCCCCGCGCCAGGCGACCCGCTGGGCTCGGGTGGCACACCCACCGGTACCGTATTCAACATCGCTTTGGGCCAACAGGCTTTCATGATCTCTGGGGTCACAAGCGCGGGTGCGGCGACTTCGGCGCCCGCTGTCTTCCTGTTTTCAACTGAGGACGGAACGATCGTGGGATGGAACCCGGCCGTGAATCCTGTGGGTTTCGATCCGGCCAAGGCGGGCACGTACGGCATCATTGCCGTCAACCATTCGACCCAGCCGACGCCGACAGCGGGCGCGGTTTACAAGGGATTGGCGATCGCCACGAATCCCAGCTCTGGTGAAACGCTGCTGTATGCGACGAATTTCCGCGCCGGCACCGTCGAGGTCTTCAACTCGTCGTTCGCACCCACAGGTCCCGCCGACGCGTTCACCGATCCGAAACTGCCGAAGGGCTACGCGCCTTTCAACATCGCCGCCTTACCGATGAACGGCGCGCTTGGGCTGCTGGTGACCTACGCCAAGCAGGATGCTGCCAAGCATGACGACGTCGCCGGGCAAGGCCACGGGATCGTCGACACGTACGACTTGAGCGGCCAGGTGGCGATTCGATTTGCGCAACATGGTCAGCTCGATTCGCCGTGGGGCATTGCGATCGCACCCTCGACGTTCGGCGCAATTGCCGGCGACATTTTGATCGGCAACTTCGGAAACGGCCACGTGAACGTCTTCACGCCTGACGGGACGTTCGTCGAGAAGCTGCGCGATGCGCACGGACAGGCGATCGTCATCGATGGACTCTGGGCGCTGCGGGTTGGCAACGGCGGGAACGGCGGCGATCCGGGAGCCGTGTATTTCACCGCGGGACCGAACGGCGAACAAGATGGCATCTTCGGCCGTCTGAACGCGCAGCCGTGATCTCAAGCGGCGAGCTTGGGCTCGTCGCGTTGGTCCCCCGGTGATCGTTCTCGTCACCGGGTTCATGTAGTCCTTGCGCTCACCCGGACGGGCGATACGTGCGTCGTGTCGCCCGTCTGCGATGTTGCTTCCTAATCTAATAGCGAAGGTCACTTGACGGCGCGGGCATTGAAGAGAAAGCTCACGCCGCCGCTGACCGTCGTGCCGGCGCCGTTGTCGTCGGTCGTCGCGATCGTCCGGCCGAGCGCGCCGTAGACGGCAATCTGCGGCGTCACGAAATACGACGCGCCGCCTGACAGTTCGCGACGATCGCGCGACACAGTGGTCGTGCCATCGCTGGCCCACGCGCGCGTGAACGACAGCGACGCACCAATCTTCGGCGTCGCCTGGAGGCCCACACCGCCTCCGGCGAACCAGACTCCACGCGTGAAGAATCCAGTCGAGGCAAACACGCGCGCCGGACCTTGCGTCACTTCCACGCTCACCGGCACGCCGAGCTGCGTCCGTCCTTCCCCCGCCGCCGACGCCTGGACCGCGTTGTCGTCTCGGATCTCGATCACCGGCGAGACCGCGAGCTTCACGCCGGACGCGCCGGTCAGCACTGCAATCTTCCCGCTGATGTACGACGTCCCGACGCCGCCGGCTGGTCCCGTGCCGTCCGCGCTGCCAACGATGTGCGGCACGCTGGCGCCGAGCTGAAATCTCGGAGTGAGCCCCACCGATGCATCGACGACGGGAACATTGACTTCACTCAAATCGGTGCCCGACCATCTCACGGCTGAAATGGTGAGCGACATGGATCCGGGCGCGAGCAGACTCGCATCGTCCAACCAGGCGAGCGGCGACGCGCCAGCCGCCGGCCCTGTCGTCGGACTCGGCAACGGACTGCTGCTCGGTGGCGAGCTCTTGGTGCCCTTCCCCTTGCCGCCGCTCTTGCCCTGGGCATTGACGGGAACGGCGATGGCGAGCACCAGGGCGGCACTCGCCATCATCAGTGACACGCGCGCAACGGGCATTACCGATCGCCGCCGTGCGTTGTTTTCTTCTTGGTCTGATCGGTGGACGTGGATGTGGACGTAGAGGTCGTCGTCGCTTTGATATCGGCGTCCGCTTCAGTTTCCCCTCGATGCACCTCTGTCGTCGCGTTGGCCGTCTTCTTCACGTCCTGAATGGCCCGGCCGAGACTCATGTTCTTCTTGGTCATGTCCGTCTGAAGCTGCTTGAAGCAGTTGCAGCCAAGGTTCTGCGAGACGTGCAGCGCCGCGATGAACTGTCCTTGATTCTTGAAGCCCTTGGACGCCTGGTTGAGCGTCATGTTTTTCGGCAGCATCGCGGTGATCCTGGCATCGAGCTGCGGCTTCGCTGAGATTTTTGCCGCGATGGGATTCAATCGCGTCGAGCCGGCCGCCGACGTCGTGGGCGCAGGCGATGTCGCGGGATGTGTCGTGCTGGTTGTCGGCTTCGCGGTCGCAGGCTTGGCCGTCATTGGCGTGACCGTGGTCTTCGCCGGTTGAGGATGCTGCGGCGTGACGGGCGGTCGGCCATGAGCATCGGCGTAAACCGGCGTGACGGTCAAAAACGCCGACAGGTACAAGGCCAAGCGTCGTCCATGTGGAACGCATCGAGTTCACCTCCAGGGACGGCGTGGCAGCAACGCCCGTACCGCAGCGACTGCAAGGGAAATCGGCCGAAATCGACAATCCTCCAGGGATCGTCCGACGGGATCGTGATGCGCTTACATTCTCGGGGATTGTGCGCGTGCCGGGATCGTCCGCCGACGACCGGGTTCGACGGCGAGTCGCGGTCGAACTATAATCGGCCGCTCTCTCCTTCCACAGAGGTCAACATGCGCCAGATAGTTCTCACGTTGAGCATCGGGTTACTGATTCCAGCGACGGCGCACGCGCAGGCTGGCGGACCGGCCGCCAATCCCATCAGCCGGGCGATCAACCAGCAGTGGGACTCGGCGAAGAAATATCTCCTCGACTCGGCCGACCAGATGCCGGAAGCGAATTACGCGTTCAAGCCGGTCGACACCGTCCGCTCGTTCGGCGCGGTCGTCGCGCACGTCGCCGGCGCCAACTACGTGTTCTGCTCCGCGGCCGTCGGCGAAAAGCCGCCGCACGCGGAAGACGAATACGAGAAGACCGCGACGACCAAGGCGGCGATCACGAAGGCACTGCGCGAATCGGTGGCGTACTGCGACAAGGCGTACGCCTCGCTCACGGACCAGAAGGCGGCCGAAATGATCCAGATGCCGTTCGGCATGTCGTCGAGCTCACGCGCGAGCGCGCTGATGGGCAACACGGGCCACGTGCAGGAGCATTACGGCAACCTCGTCACGTACTTCCGGATCAAGGGCATGGTGCCGCCCTCCTCGCGCCCGCAGTAGAGACTCCGGTCGACGACCGCCCGCGGTGCTACTGCACGCTCACGACGCGGATGACCGGCACCATCATGTATTTCGTGTTGCTGTTCGGATTGCCACCGTTGCCGTTGCCCACGTTGCCGTTGCCGCTCCCCGTCTGACGCACCGATTGATCGCCGTCGAAATCGAGGAGTATCGTCGTGCCAGCGCTTGCCAGTGTGAACTCGTTATTGAGCTTCACTTCGCCTGACGGGATGTCGACCGGTGCGCTCGTGCCCGCCGGCGGTGCGATCTGCGGCGCGCACGGACCGCCCACCGACGGTGCGTCGAAATAAATCGCGGCGCTCGAGACGGTCAGTCGAATCTGCGTGTACATCCCGGCCGGCAGCGACCCGACGCCGAGCACATCGGTGGCCCCATTCAGCTTCTTCAAGTCGCACGTTCGGCTCGATCCCGACGCAAAGGGCAGCGTCTTCCAATCGCCAGGATCTGCGCTGTGAACGCTAACGTCCGAGAAGGTGACGAGCAGCGCCTTGGCATCGCTGAACGGGCTGTCGGTGAGGCGAATCCCCAGCGTTCCGGTGGAACTGCTGGTCCCTCCGCTGGTCGCGCTCGACGTCGGCGTGCTCGGCGTGGGCGTGACCGGGGTATCGCCGCTCGAACACGCAAACGCTCCGGCGGTGAGCAGACCAGCGGCGGCGACGGAAACCAACGCCTTGGATGAACGCATATTTAGCTCATGGATGCGAGCGGCATCCGTCACCCCAGCAATAAGCAAAGGGCGTTCCCCACGCGCTGAAGAGCTTGTCTCGTTTACGGGCAATAACTTGGCGCGATCCGGATCCGGAGGGAGTGTCCAGCGAGTAACAAAAGGTGTGTCGGCATCCCGGTTTCCGCTGGTGCGTTCACGCGTTGACGTAGACGGACGATACGTAATCTGTCGTCTGTCTGCTGCATTGTTGCTTCGTCGAATCCTCTCCGCCAGCCGCCACGCGCCCGACTCTCGCGCGCTTCACCTGATCCGGTTTGATCATCGCGCTCGTCAACGCAGAACTCGTGGCCTCAGCATCAGAACAGATTCGCGAGCCGCTGCGCGTCGGCGTCGGACATCGCCACAGATACTGACGACACTGCCGCGTCGAGTTGCGCGATGGTGCGAGGGCCGATGATGGCTGCGTCGGTCCTTGGGTGGTGCAGCACCCACGCAATCGCGAGCGCGCTCATCTCGACGCCGCGATCGCGCGCTTCTTCGGCGAACGTCGCCAGCCCGTCGTACACCTTATCGGACACGAGGTGTTGGTACGGCTCGGGCCGGAGCGTCATCCGCGACCCTTCCGGGTACACGCCTGGCGATCGATACTTTCCGGTCAACCAGCCGCCCGAGAGTGGACTGAATGCGGTGAAGCCGACCCCTTGATCTGCGCAGAGCGGAAACAGCTCGCGCTCCGGCGTGCGATCGAGCAGGCTGTATGAGTTCTGCACCCACTCGAAGCGCACCAGGCGGCGCACGTCGCTGATCCATAACCCGCGCGCGAGCCTCCACGCTTCGATGTTGCTCGCGCCCACGTAGAGCACCTTCCCCATCCGCACTAAATCGTCCAGCGCGTCGAGCGTCTCTTCGAGCGGCGTGTCGGGATCGGGTTCGTGAATCAAATAGAGATCGAGCCGATCGGTCTGCAAGCGCGCCAGGCTTTCATCCACCTGCCGCAGAATGTGCTGTCGCGAGAGGCCGCGGTCGTTCGGTCCCGGTCCGATACGATTGAACACCTTCGAGCTCAGAAGCAGCTGCTGTCTGGCGGCGGAGCCTTTCGCCTGCAGCCATCGGCCGATATAGGCCTCGCTGCGGCCGCCGCCGTACGCATCGGCGGTGTCGAAGAAATTGATGCCCGCGTCGTACGCGTGATCCATCAGCGTGGCCGCCTGCGCCTCGTTTTCGCCCTTTCCGAAAAACGCCGGCGCCGAGCCGATGCCCCCGAAGTTGCCACAGCCGAGCCCAAGGCGCGATATGTTCAAGCCGGTCGATCCCAGACGCCGATAGTCCATGTGGGTTAGAGCCTACTCGTTCATGCGACCGTCCCGCCAGCGCCCGATGTAAGATGACCGCGCCCATCGGAGAGTGCCATGAAAATTCTTGCCGTAGCCGGCGCGATCGCCATCGCCGCGTCGCTCCACGCGCAGTCGCCGGCCGCAGGTCGAGGCGCCGACCGCGCGACCGTCGCACTGCAGAACGCGCACGTCCGCGCGTATCGGACCACTGAGGGCGCACGTGCCGGTGTCGTCCACGCTCCGGGCGTGGTCGTCTGGCTCGAGGACGGACCAGCGGGAAAAGCCGGCCGCGCGATCTGGATGGATGATGCCGGGGCGCCTCCGCCTGGCGACGCGGGCGGCAGCTCGATTGTGATCGTCCAGCCGCTTGGACGTCCGGCACGTTCCACATCAGCTCCTCCATCCGGATCGAAACCTGGCGACGCACCGTTCACCGGCATGAGCTTCGTGCCGCTCTTCGAGAACGCACGCGTCTCGGTCCTTCGTGCGCGCATGGACGTGGACGCGCGCGAAGGCTTTCACACGCATGCCTCCGACACCGTCGTCGTGCACCTGTCGGGCGGCGAGATCGAGGACACGGCCAACGGCAAGACCGTCGTGAATCGATGGAAGCCGGGCGATGTCGAATTCGAAGCACGCGGGTCGAGTCACTCGGCGCGCAATGTCGGTCACGCAGTCGACGTGGTCCTTGTCGCCCTCAAGCCGTAGCGCCGCACCTCCGCGCGGTCTCCGCCGCGTGCTCGGCCTCGGCTTCGGCCTGGCCGTGATCGTCGGCGCCACGCTCGGCATCGGCATTCTCCGGACGCCTGGTCTGGTCGCCGGTCAGCTGTCGACGCCTTCCCTCGTGCTCCTCGTCTGGCTCGTCGGCGGGCTGTACACATTGCTCGGCGCGGTGTGCTTCGCGGAGCTGGGAACCATGCTGCCGGAGGCGGGCGGCTACTACGTTTACGCGCGCCATGCGTTCGGCGACACCGTAGGATTCGCGGTCGGGTGGACCGACTGGCTGACGTACTGCTCGGTCCTCGGCTACGTGTCGATTGGCATCGGCGAGTTCGCCGCGCTCCTTCTCCCGCCGCTCGGCGGATCCGTCACGATCGTGGCCATCGCGGTGCTCGTCGGCCTTGTCGCGCTGCAATGGGCCGGCGTACAGGTGAGCAGCCGATTCCAGCAAGGGGCGACGGCGGTCAAGTTCGTGGCGTTTCTGGCGGTCGTCGTCGCCGCGTTCGTCATCCCTCATACGCTGGTCGTGCCGGGCCTGGCTGCGCCAGCCACATCGATTGCGGGGCTCATCATCGCACTGCAGGCGGTTGTCATCACGTACGGAGGGTGGCAGAGCGCGCTCTATTTTTCTGAAGAGGATCGCAACCCCGACAGGAACATTCCACGATCGATGATTGGCGGCGTCGTGTCCGTGATCATCGTGTACCTGCTCGTCAACCTCGCGCTCCTTTCGGTGCTGCCGATCGGCGACATGGCGCGGTCCACACTGCCGGCGGCCGACGTGGCGCGCGTGCTGCTCGGGCCGCGCGGTCATCTGATCATCACCGTGCTGTCGCTCATCTCGCTGCCGCCGATGCTGAACGCCATCCTGATGATCGGCACGCGCATTCTGTTCGCGATGGGGCGCGACGGTCTGCTGTGGAAGGAGACGGCAGCCGTCAACGCGGGCGGCACACCGACAATCGCGACGCTCGCGACCACGGCCGTAGCAGTGTTGCTGATTGCGAGCGGCTCGTTTCAGCGGCTCGTGGCGATCACCGCCTTCTTCCTCGCGTTGAACTACGCCGTCTGCTGCCTCGCGCTTTTCGTCCTGCGCAGGCGCGAGCCCGCACGGGTCCGGCCGTTCGTCGCGTGGGGCTATCCCTGGTCGGCCGGCATCGTCTTCGCCGGCGCCGCCGCGTTGATGGTGGGGATGCTGGCCGGCGACACCGTGAACGGCGCCGCCGCGCTGGCGCTGCTGGCGGCAGGACTCGCCGGCCGCGCCTTGTTCGCCGCGTTTTCAGTTGGACGCAGTGTCCGGCTTTAGGCTTTCCCTAATCCTGTCGTAGGGGCCGACCTATGTGTCGCCCCGTGGGCGCGCCGGCTTACCCAGTGCGGCGGACGATATCTCGCTTCGCGAGCCGTATAGTCAGGCCGACGCCGCTCGCACGAAAAACGACGCGAAGCGGCACCTTCTCGCGGCGGTCTGATCGAAAGCGACCCGCGACTGAAGCGTCTATTTGAAATGAATGCCTGCGGCGATCGCGAGGACGCGATTCTTCACCGAATCGGTGTGCGGGAACGATTCCGCCGCGACGTCATTGAGGCCCTGAGTGAACCGCAGCTCGAAGAAATATTGCTGATAATCGAGCCCGCCTCCAAAGGCGAGCCCGCCGTCGAAGGTTCGAATCGCCGGGTCGATGTTGACGGCGGATGTCTGGTTCGGGCCATCCAGTTGCGCGCTCGTTCCCGCCTTCACGCCAAAGGTCGGTCCGACCAGGACGTATCCCGTGTGGTCGTTGACGGACACCGCATACCGAAGCAGCACCGGGAACTCGAGATACCGGACGCGGGCGTTGACGGTGCCGCCGCCGGCCGCTTCGGTCAGGTTGACGCCTTTCATCACGAACTGGAGCTCGGGCTGCACCGAGAGCTGATTCCAGAATGGCACCGTCACGAACCCGCCGAACAGCGCGCCGACCTTCGAGGACGTTTCGGTGCTCGGCTGCTTCACGATTTGATCGATGACTTCTCCGGCATTCGGCAACGAACTGAAGTCGATACCCACTTTGACGCCCGTCGTGATCGTCTGTGCATGAATCGTCGCGGTACTGAGTACGAACAACGCGGTCGCCAACATCGAAACGCGAATTTTCATCTGAATGTTTTCCTCGCAGGAATTGTAACGGCCGATCGAAGAGCAGTACAAGCTCTGCCAGGCGATGCGATCCGCGGAATCCTCTTTACGAAAATATGAGACGCGCCTTTTGCGAACCGTCACGCGCAGCAACGTTTCAACGCCTTGCCGGCGCGCCTTGCCGATGACGCCGCAGAAGTGCGACGCTAGGGCCCGGCGCGGGCGCATTGAGCCTCGCGCGATCCATCGAGAGGCCGATCAGTGACGTCCACGGGCATCGTCAACGTCGGCGTCCTCGGCGCGGGCGCCTGGGCGCGCGGCGCGCATCTCCCCGGCTATCGCCGCGACCCGCGCTGCCGCGTCGTGGCGATCGCCGACGTCGAGATCGATCGCGCGCACGCCGCCGCGCGGGAGTTCGACGTTCCCACGGCCACCGCGAACGCGCGCGAGTTGATCGAACGCGACGACATCCACCTGATCGATGTCTGCACGCCGAGCCACACGCATTTCGAGCTGGCGTGGGCCGCGCTCGAGGCGGGCAAGCACGTCCTCTGCGAGAAGCCCGTCGCGTACGACTACCGCGACACGATCCGGGCGCGCGATCTCGCCAGGAAAAAGCATCTGAAGACGAAAGTCGGGCTGACCTTCCGCTACAGCCCGGCGATGCGGTACATGCGCGAGCTGGTCGCCGGCGGCTTCATCGGCACGCCGTTCATCTTCAACGGCTACGAACAGAACTCGCAGTGGCTCGACCCGATGACCCCGCTGCGGCAGGTGGATCACGAAGCCGATCAGTCGGTGCTGCAGGTGTCGTCGCTCGAGGGCTACGGCGCGCCGATCATCGACCTCGCGCACCTGTTCGTCGGCGCCGACCTGACGCAGGTCGTCGGCACGATGCGCAACTTCATTCCAGATCGCATGGTGCGCGCCACCAATCGCATGATGCGCATGAACATCGACGATGGCGACATATTTCTGGGCGAGTTCGCCAACGGCGCGCTGTGCTCCATCCAGACGAGCTTCGTGACGGTCGGCAATTATCCCGGCATCGAAGCACGCGCATACGGGAGCGAAGGCGCGCTCATCTGCCGGCTCGTGGAGGAAGCCGGCATCTGCGAGTCGCTGCGCGCGGCGAAGGCCGACCAGGTGGAGTTCCGCGAGCTCGAGGTTCCCGCGCGCTGTTATCCGCCCGGCGGCGGTCGCACGGAGTCGTGGCGCACGCTGTTTTACGCCAACCTGGTGAGCAGCTTCATCACCGAGATCCTCAGCGACGATCCGGCAAACGAAGGCGACTTCGGCGACGGCGCATGGATTCAGGAAGTGATCAACGCCGTGGAGCGCTCTTACCGCGAGCGGCGCTGGATCTCGCTGCCGCTGACGCCATGAGCGGCCTCGACGCGTTCTTCGCCAGCTACTACCGTCTGCGTCCGGTGAACGCGACGTTTACCGGCATCCACGAGCACGACGATCGCTTGCCCGACTGGTCGCCCGACGGCCTCGCGGTGGCGGCGGACGCGATGCGATCGATCCGCGCGTCGCTCGGCCGGGCTCCGGCCGACGACGCCTCGCTGCGCGACGTCGCTCTTCGGGACCGCGCGCTGGCAATCGCCTTTCTCGATATTCAGATTGCCGAGATCGACAGCGGGCACTTCCAGCGCGGCAATCCATCTCTCGCGCTCGGCGAAGCGGTGTTCGGCGTGGTGTCGCTGATCACACGTCCGTTCGTGCCGGCCGCAGAGCGTGCGCGCGCGCTCGCCGGACGCCTCGACGCGTGGTCCGCCTTTCTCGAGGGCGCCTGCGAATCGATCGTCCACGCCGTTCCAGACGAGTGGCGCGCGAAATGCCTGCGCGAGTGCGACGGCGCAGAGCGCCTGTTGAGAGACGGCGTCCCCGCGTGGCTCGCGATCGAATCAGTGAACGACTCGTCCGTGCTCCGCGCGTCTGAATGCGCGCGCACGGGTCTCCATGAGTTTCGGCGGTGGCTCGAGCACGATGTCGCCGCCGCGCCACCGGAGCGCTACGCCGTCGGATCGGATCTCTTCGACCGGCTGCTGACGCGCGGACACTGGTGTTCAGCCAGCGCCGCATCCCTCACAGTCGACGCGAACGCCGCCCTCGACGAGGCGCTCGCCTTGCTCGATACACGTGCCCGCGCGGCGGCGCCTGGCGGCTGGCCGGAAGTTCAGGCACGGCTCGCAGCTGTGCATCCAACCGTGGCTGACTACCTCGGCACCTATCAGCACCTCTGGAACGCGTGTCGCGACGCGTCCATCAGATCCGACCTCGTTTCATGGCCGACGTACCCGATTCGCTACGTGCCCATTCCGGTGCACACTCGCGACGCCGCGCCGTTCCTCTACTATCTTTTCTATCGCTCGCCCGCGCCCTACGACAGGGTGCCAACACACGACTACGTCGTCACGCCGATTGACGCCGACATGGCGCCAGAGGAACAGCAGCGTCGCCTCCGCGCGACGAACACGAGCGTCATCAAACTGAATCACGTGGTGCACCACGGCGCGATCGGCCACCACGTGCAGAACTACTATGCGTACACCGGTGAGTCAGAAATCGGACGCGTGGCCGGCGTGGACTGCGCCAACCGCATCGGCATGTTTCTCGGCGGCACGATGGCCGAAGGCTGGGCGTGCTACGCGACTGACCTGATGGACGAGATCGGCTTTCTGAATGCCGACGAGTCGCTGGCACAGCAGCACACGCGCGCGCGGCTCCTCGCCCGCGCCGTCGTCGACCTCGGTCTTCATCGCGGATCGATGAGCTTTGACGATGCGGTCGCGTTGTATCGCGACCGGGTCGGCATGTCGCCGGAGGCGGCACGCAGCGAAGCCTGCAAGAACTCGATGTTTCCGGCAACGGCGATCATGTATTGGCTCGGCACTGACGGGCTCCATCGCCTGCGCGGCGCCCGTGAACGAGTCGAGGGGGCCGCATTCTCGCTCCGGCGATTCCACGATCGCGCGCTGTCGTTCGGCTCGATTCCCGTGCCGTTGCTGGAGCACATCTGGTGATGGACGCGATTGCCCGGCGTGCGCTCGGCGGCACGCTCCTGATCGCCGCCGCCATCCTGGCGTCTGGCTGCCGCGGCCACGCCGGCACGACCGCGCCCTCGAACGACCTCCTGATCGTCGGCTACGATCGCGAACCCGACACGCTGAATCGTTTCAGCACCCACATCCTCGAAGACATCCAGACCTGCATCGTCGAGGGGCTGACCACGACCGACGAGCAGATGCGCGTGGTGCCGCTGCTGGCGATCGACGTGCCCACTGTCGAGAACGGCGGTGTGCGGCTGCGCGGCGACGGTGGGATGGACGTCACCTGGAAGCTGCGCCCCGGCGTGAAATGGCATGACGGGACGCCGTTCACCTCCGCCGACGTCCAGTTCACGGTCGAGGCGATCAACGGGCCCAACTACAACCCCGAAAGCACGGACGGCTTCGATCGCATTTCGTCCGTCGACACGCCCGACCCGCTGACGGCTGTCGTCCACTACAAGGAAATCTACGCGCCGTACGACATCCAGTTCATCCGGGGCGCGCTGCCGAAGCACATCCTCCAGGGACGCGACATCGATCGGGCGCAGGACTACAACCGCAATCCGCTCGGCACCGGTCCGTATCGCGTCGTCGAATGGAAGGCTGGCGAGTACATCCTGCTCGAGCGCGTGCCGCACTACTGGCGGGGCGACGAGTACCCGAAGATTCGACGACTGCTCTTCAAGTTCATTCCCAACACGAACACGCGCATCAATCAATTGAAGAGCGGCGAAGTGCACGTCGTCGCGTTAGTCCCGTGGGACAAGTATCGCGAGATCGCGGATCTCAAGTCGATCGTGATCAAAAAGACGCCGGGCAACGCGTACGAGCACGTCACGATGAACGAACGGCACTTTCCGCCCTTCGCCGACATCCGCGTGAGGCAGGCGCTGATCTCGGCACTCGATCGCGATCAGTACGTGCGCACGATTCTCGACGGTCTGGCGCCGGTGGCGCACGGTCCGATCCAGCCGATCTCGTGGGCGTACTCCGACCGGATCACAGAATATCCATTCGATCCGGCAAAGGCTCGCGCGCTGCTCGACGATGCCGGCTGGCGAGTGGCGGCGGACAGCATTCGCGAGCGCGGGGGCGAGCGCCTCTCGTTCACGCTAATCACTCAGGCGGGCTACGCGATTCGCGAGAACATGGCTCAGGCCATCGAGCGGCAGCTTCGCGACGTCGGCGTCGACGTGAAGGTGGAGCTCCAGGACGGCACGGCGATCAGCTCGATCTGGTTCGAGGGCCGATTCGACGCCATGCTGCACTGGTGGCAGATGCCGTCGGACCCAGAGCTGACGACGTTCTTTGCCGCCGATCGGACGCCGCCGGCCGGACGTAACATCAATTACTTTCGCGACGCGGAGCTGACCAAGCTGCTCTACGCGTCGGATCGGACGGTCGATCGCCGCGCACGCGGAGCGCTGCTCGCGCGCGCGCAAGCCATCATCACGGCGGCGGTTCCGGAAATTCCGCTCTACACCGTGACGCGTCTCGACGCGCTCCCTGCCTCGCTGGTGAACTTCAAGGGCAACCCGACGAACACCGGCATTTTCTGGAACGTCCACGAGTGGGAAATCAAATAAGCTGACGCGGTGGTCCGGTTCCTCGCCAGACGCTTGGCGCACGCAGTTCCCCTGTTGTTCATCGTCTCGGTGCTCGTCTTCCTCTTGATTCACGCCGCGCCGGGCGGACCGCTCGCGATTTATCTGTCCAATCCAAACGTGCGGCCCGAGGACATCGAGCGGCTGCGGCACGCGCTCGGACTCGACCGTCCGCTGTGGACGCAGGTACCTGGTCGTGGCTCGCCGCGTTCCTGAAGGGTGATTGGGGCTACAGCTTCAGCGACGGCCGGCCGGTCGCCAGCCGGATCCTCGAACGGATTCCCGCGACGATCGAGCTGGTGAGCACAGCGCTCGCGGCCGCGCTCGCGCTGACGCTTCCGGTCGGCGTGTGGTCCGCCGTGCGCCGCGGCCGATGGTTCGACCGCCTGACGACGATGACGTCGATGGTCGGCTTGTCGCTGCCGGGATTCTGGTTCGGCCTCTTGCTGCAGATGATCTTCGCGATCGCGCTCGGCTGGCTGCCATCGTCCGGCCGCGCCACCCCGGGAGCTGACGATTTCGCCGATCATCTGCAACACCTCGTGATGCCGACGGCGGTTCTCGCGCTCGTGCTGGCGTCGAGTTGGTCGCGCTACCTGCGCGGGTCGATGATCGAGACGATCGGTCAGCCGTTTGTCGTCGCCGCCGAGGCGCGCGGCGTACCGGCCACGCGGGTGATCCTGAGACACGCGCTGCGCAATGCGCTCGGGCCCCTGATCGCGATCGTCACGGTGGACGCCGCGCTGCTCGTCTCGGGGGCGGTCGTCACGGAAAGCGTCTTCGCGTGGCCCGGCCTCGGCAGCCTCTTCACGGAGGCGCTGGCGCGCCGCGACTACTCCGTCCTCATGGCGCTGCTGATGCTGTCGTCAGCGGCGGTCATCCTGTTCAACGTCGCGGCGGATGCGATGCACGCCGCAATCGATCCACGCGTGACGACGTGAAGCGCCTGCCGGCCATCGTGCTCGTGTGTCTGATCGCCGCCGCCGTCATGGCGCCGCGGCTGGCGCCATATGCGCCGGATCAGATCGACTTGTCGATCCGGCGATCGCCGCCGTCCGCAGCCCACTGGTTCGGGACCGACGAGCTCGGCCGCGACGTGCTCGCGCGTGTGCTGTCCGGCGCGCGCATCTCGCTCGCGGTCGGCCTGCTCTCGGCCGTCGTCGCCGGCGCGAGCGGCATCGCGATCGGCGGCGTGGCGGGCTATGCCGGCGGCGCCGTTGACGCCGTGCTGATGCGCGTGACCGATGGCGTCTTATCGATGCCGAGGCTGCCGCTGCTCATGATCGCCGCTGTCGTGCTGCAGCCGTCCGTGCCGCAGCTGATTCTGCTCATCGGCCTCGTCGGATGGATGGAAACCGCACGCGTGGTGCGTGCGGAGTTCGGCGCGCTGCGCGGGCAGGGATTTGTCGAGAGCGCGAGAGCGTCCGGCGCCGGGCACGTGCGCGTGCTGGTGCGCCATCTGCTGCCGAATGCGGCGCAGGCGGTGGCCGTCTCGCTCACGCTGGCCGTGGCGCGCGGCATCCTGATCGAATCGGCGCTCAGTTTCTTCGGTGTCGGCGTCCGCCCGCCGCAGGCCAGCTGGGGCAACATGCTGTATCAGGCGCAGGCCTCGCTCGGCACTGAGCCATGGCTCGCGCTCGCGCCAGGGTTTTTCATTCTGATGACGACAGTCGCCGTGAATTTCGCCGGCGATCAATTAGCACGAGATCAGCGTCCGCAGGACTGAACTCCTGCGCCGAACGCCGCGCAGGGCTCGGCTAAAGCCTTCGCCCTACACCGGACACGAGCGGCTCGGCTAAAGCGCGACGGGGGGAGCGCGAAGGCTTTAGCCAAGCGCCCGAGCGTCTCACCACGACGGACGTAGCGCGAAGGCTTCAGCCGAGCGCCCGAGCGTCTCACCACGACGTAGCGCGAAGGCTTTAGCCAAGCGCCCGAGCGTCTCACCACGACGAACGTAGCGCGAAGGCTTCAGCCGAGCGCCCGAGCGTCTCACCACGACGAACGTAGCGCGAAGGCTTCAGCCGAGCGCCCGAGCGTCTCACCACGACGAACGTAGCGCGAAGGCTTCAGCCGAGCGCCCGAGCGTCTCACCACGACGGACGTAGCGCGAAGGCTTCAGCCGAGTGCCCGAGCGTCTCACCACGACGGACGTAGCGCGAAGGCTTCAGCCGAGTGCCCGAGGCTCTCACCACGACGTAGCGCGAAGGCTTTAGCCGAGCGTCTCGCTATTCGAGTACCGTTGCGTGGTCGCCCGGCAGCAGCAGCTGTCGATGCGCCCACCACGGCGCGATGCCGTCGGTCATCACACGCTCGTGAAATTCGCGCAGGTTGAACGCCGCACCGCGTGCCGACTGATAATCACGCCGCAGTTTCAGGGCGGCCATCTTGCCAAGAAAGTAGCCGCCATATGTCGGGTCGTAGGTGCCGCGGACGGCTTCCTGGCGAGCCGCCTGCGATGGCAGGTGCGCCTCCTGCTCGAACAGCTGCGCCGCCCGATCGATCGACCACTCCCCGCTGTGCAGACGCAGTCCCACGATCAGACGGCACACGCGCGTGAGCGCCTCGCTCGTCTGCGCCAGGCGATAGCGTGGATCGTCCTTTTTGAATCCCTCGTCGGCGACCAGCTGCTCCGCGTAATGCGCCCACCCATCCTGCCCGGACGAGGGCTGCGGGAATGGGTTGAGACCGATCCAGATGCGCCGGATCTTTCCGGGCGTGCGCCGCATGAACAGGCTGTGAACGTAATGGCCGGGCGCCACTTCATGCGCGGTGATATCGGCCAGCGTGGCGTAGTTGAACTTCTGCAGCCAGACATTCTGGCGCTCGGCCGGCCAGTCGGCTTGCGCGTCGGTGATGTAGTAGAAGCTCTTGACCGGATGCGGCTCGAGCGGCGGCGACGAGTGCATCGATGCGAGCCCGAGGTCGTACACGGGCGCCGCGGCGACGACGACGCGTTCGCCGGACGGGAGGTCGACGAGGCGTCGCTCGCGGATGAACGCAAAGAGCTCGTCGACGATCTGTTGTGCAGCCGGAACAACCTCCCCGCGCTTCGGATGATCGTTCAGCACGTCCCGCCACACGTCCAGCGCAGGCCGCGCCGGGTCCACGCGTGCGGCCGCCTCCGTGAACTGGTGCTGTAGATTCGTCAGCTCCCGATCGCCGATAGCGAGCAACTGTGCGGCGGGCGTGTCGATCAGCTCCTCGGCGCGGTATCGCGCTTCGACGTTGGCGGTGCCGATCGCATAGTTGCCCCCCGCGCGCTTCGACGTCGTCGTCTCCAGCTCGGTCGCGTATTGCTCGATCGCCTGGCGGGCGGCGTCTGCGGAAACGCGCAGCTCGCTCTGCAGCGTCGGGTCCTTGACATCGGAAAACGCGAGCGGGAGATCGTGAGCCAGCAAGTCGGCTGCACCGCGGAACATAACGGCCGCGCGCTCCACGAACACGCGCGGCGGGTTGTGGACGTTGGCGCGCGCCGACGCCAGCAAGGTCGGCACCGCGCGCAGCTTCGTAACCGCCTGCTTCATCCGATCGGCCGGAGCCGACGACTCCATGGTCATCAGGTTGTGCGCGCCGTCCGACACGGCCGAGGCATATATCATCGGGTTGCGGGTCCACGTCTTGACGGTCTCGAGATCGAGAAGCCAGCCGTCGATGATGCCTTGCAGGATGCGATGGTCGACCCGCTCGTCCGGCGTCAAGCGTGCGGCGTCGAGAGCGTCGAGGCGGCCGCGTGTCGCTCGAAGCCACCTCACTTCGGCCGTGATGGAGCCGGCCGAAAAGTCTTCGAGCTGCCCATCGTGACTGTGGATGCCGTTGCCGGCGGCGATCGACGGGTGGTATTGCGCGAAACGATCCAGATAGTCGTCGACGAGCGACGCGAAGGGCGATGTCGTTTGCGCCATGCCGCGCGGCTCGATCACTGCGAGAGACAGCACGAGAAATAACGCCGCGCACAGCTCGGCTAAAGCCATCGCCCTACAGCCACGCATCACGAACGCTCCTTCGCTTCGTTCGAACGCCAATACCAGAACGCCGGCACGCCCAGCGCGACGATGAGCGTGCCGATCAGCGATTCCACCGGCTTCTCGATCGCCGTGTTGACGACGAGCGCGCCGAGTCCGAGGACGAACACCGCCGGCACCAGTGGATAACCCCAGGCGCGGTACGGACGTTCGACGCCTGGCGCGATCCGGCGCAGGCGGAAAATCGCGACGCCGCCGAGGACGCCGAACGCGACCGAGGCGAACGTCACCCGGGTGAAGAGCTGCTCGTAAGTACCGGTGAGCGCCAACAATGCCGACCACGCGCAGGTCATCGCGATCGCCACATGCGGCGTGTGATGTTCTGGATGAACCGCCGCCGCCGATTTGAAGAACAGTCCATCGCAGGCCATGGCATAGCACGCGCGCGACATACCGATGACAGCCGCCGCATTGCATCCCAAGGTCGAGACGACCACGGTCGCCGCCACGAGCGCGGCACCGCCTCGCCCCAGGAGCGCAGTGACCGCTTTCTCAGCGATGCGCTCGACGCCCTGAATCTCAGAGAGCGGCAGCGCCAGCATGTAGGCGACGTTGACCGCGACATAGATCGCGATCAGCGAAAGAATGCCGAGCACAAGCGCCGTCGGCACAGCCCGCCGCGCGTCCGCGATTTCGCCGGCGCAGAACGGCAGGTAGTACCATCCTTCGTACGCCCACATCACCGCGATCATGATGATGCCGAAGGCGGCGGCGGGCCTCACGATGGGCGGCACCACTGGGGTGAAGGAGAGCGCCACTGGGTGCAGCGCGATCGCGACGATCGGCAGCGCCGCGAGGGCCGCGACCTTCAACACGGTCAGCACAACCTGCAGACGATTGCCGCTGCGGACGCCGAAATAGTTCACGCCGCCGAGCGCCAGGATCGACACGGCCGCGACGATCTGCCCAGCCGAGATCGACCACTTTCCCCACGGCATCGTCAGCACGACGATGTTGTTGGTGGTCGAAAGCGCTGGAACGAAGTAGCTGAAGTACTTCGCAAAACCGACTGCCACGGTCGCGACGCTTCCGGTGAGGATGACGAGCATGCACGTCCATCCGAACAGGAATGCGACAAGGGGCCCGTAGGCTTCCTCGAGAAACACGTAGAGGCCGCCCGAGCGAGGATACATCGCGCCCATTTCGGCGTACGTCAGCCCGCCGCAGAGCGCGATGACGCCGCCCGCGCCCCAGGCAAGAAGCAGCAGCGACTCGGACGGCAGCGTCGCCGCCATCGAGCCCGGCGTCAGAAAGATCGCCGATCCGATGACGCTGGTGATGACCATCAGCGTCGCGCTCCGCACGCCGATGCCGCGGATCAGGGGAACGTCGCACTCGACGAGCACAGTGGGGCGGAGCCTATCGCACCTGGGGTCTGGTGTCATTGGAGAACGCGCAGGAGCCCTCGGCCATGCAGCAAGCAGCCGAGATCGGTCCGGGGCCGGGGCCGAGTTGTCGGTGCCGAGTCGCCGGCGCCGCCGAGTTTACACGGATGTTATAGAAGCCACGCTACAGTTTGGACTCTGAGGAGCGGCACATGGAATTGACCTGCGCAGACCTTCCGGATGGCGTCCGTATGATTAAACTAGGCGGCCGCATGGATCTCGAAGGCGCTGCGTCCATCGACCTGCAGTTCACCGCGCTGACGGCCACTCGTCAGGCGTTCATCGTCGTCGATCTCACGGGAGTCGACTTCATGGCCTCTCTGGGCCTGGCCACGCTCGTGCGCAACGCGAAAGCGGTCCACCGGCGCGAGGGCAACATGGTGCTCTTCAGCCCTCAACCCTCCGTGAGACAGGTGCTGGCCTCCACGCGCATCGATCAGGTGATTCTGACCTACTCGGATCTCGACGAGGCACGGCTGGCGGCCAAAGCGCGGCCCGCGGCCTTCGGATAAGCATGCCGGTACAGACGCGCCGCTTCTCGAACGACCTCTCGGAGCTGCGGCGCGTGTCGGAGTGGATCCGAGCCTATGGCAGCGAAGCGGGCGTCGACGATGCGTTCACGTACCACATCGATCTCTGTCTGGACGAGGCCGTCTCCAACATCATCCGACACGGTTCCGAAGACGGATCGCGCGGCACGATCACGATTTCATTGGAGAGACTGGACGACGGGATCCGCGCCGTGGTTACAGACGGCGGCCCCGAGTTCAATCCGCTGCGTCAGCCCGCGCCAGCCGTTCCCACCACGCTCGAGGATGTTCGCGTCGGCGGCTTTGGTATTCATCTGATGCGCGCGTTCAGCGATGCCTTTGAATATCGCCGTGAGGACGGGCAGAACATCGTCACGCTCGACTTCCGCCGCTGACCGCTGGACGGTCCGGGTGAAGCCAGGCTTTAGTCAGGCTTTTCAGCTGGCCGGTGGGGCGAGACGATATCTCGCTTCGCGAGCCGTCATCGTCAGGCCGGCCCGCCCGCCGTAGCTCGCGGAAATAATGGGCGAGCGGAGGTGGGAAAACCGTCGCGCCGCTCCCTCTTCTGACGCTGCACGCGGCGGTCCTACTCATTCGAACATCGCTCAACGGAACAACCGACACTCGGGCAACGCCCGCTACCGGGTGGCTTTCGATCAGACCGCCGCGGGAAGGTGCCGCTTCGCGTCGTTTTTCGTGCCAGCGGCGTCGGCCTGACTATACGGCTCGCTGCGCGAGACATCGTCCCCGCCAGCATTGCGCGACTGGCAGTCTGCACATGGGGCCTATCGGCTGATCCCCGGCCCGTGGACTTGCAACAGAGCTCCGTCAGTCGCGCCGAGTCCACGGCAAAGGACCCAGCCAATTCGACCACGCGCTACGGTGTGTCAGGACGCGGTGGGCTCACCGTCGAAGCGGACCACCACCATCGTCACGTCGTCGCTTTGCGGCGCGTCGCCGCAAAACGCCCTCACCTCTCCGAGCAGCGCATCGAGGAGCGCCTGCGGCGATTTGTTGCGGTGCGCTTCGATCCCCGCGAGCAGACGCTCGTCGCCGAAGTCCTCGCCCGCCGCGTTGAACGCTTCGGTGACGCCATCGCTGAACAGGACGATTGCATCGCCGGGGCGGAGCGCGACCGTCTCTTCGTCGAAGGTGGCGTGGTCGAAGAGGCCCAGCACGACGCCGCCGACCTCGAGGCGGCGCACGCCGTCGGCGGTGACGAGGATCGGAGGATTGTGGCCGGCGTTCGAGTAGGTCAGCGACCCGTCGCGCCCGATCAGACCGTAGAAGGAGGTGAGAAAGCGCGCCTCGATCGCGCGCCGCACGAGGCCGCTATTGAGCCGCGTGAGCAGCGCCGAGGCGCTCGTGTGATAGACCGATTCGGCGCTGAACATGCCGAGCAGCGCCGCCGCCAGAAGCGCCGCGGGCGAGCCTTTTCCGGCGACGTCCCCGAGAATGAAGCCGAACTGCCCGCCGTCGAGATCCACGTAGTCGAAGAAATCGCCGCCGACCGCGCGGCACGGCACCGAGGCGCCCGCTGTCGTGAAGAACGCGCCGGCGCGCCCCGACGCCGGCAGCAGCGCCTGTTGAATGCCCGCCGCCACCTTCAGCTCCTGCTCGTACTTCGCCCGCTCGAGCGCCTGGCGGTAGAGACGCGCGTTCTGGATGGCGACTGCCGCTTCCGTTCCGAGCGTGTCCAGTGCAGCGCGGGTCGACTCCGACCTGAGCGCGCCCCGTTCGCGGCTATCGAGGTACAGCACGCCGATGATCTTGTCGTCGGTCGGTTCGTCGATGCGCTCCACATACCGCACCAGGCGCAGTGGCGTGCAGAGCACGCAGCGGATGCCGAGGGCCACGGTGCCGCTGTGCAGCGCGGCCAACCCCTCGTCGAGCAGATCCTCGACGATGGCGTCGCGACCGGTGGCGAAGACGGTCTCGGGAATCTTGCGGCTGGTGGCGAACGTCCGGCCCGGCAGCGTCAGACGCCCGTACCCTCGCGCCAGCTTGAATTCGAGCTCCCCGGCATCGTTGACGAGCATGATGAAACCGCGCTCGGCGCCGGTCACATCGATCGCGGAATCGAGCACGAGCGCCAGCACGTCCTCGAGGACGCGTCCCGACCCCAGCGCACGCAGACCTTCGAGCAGGCTCGCCATGTGCCGGAGCTCGCTGGCGGCCGCCGCGGCGCTGCGTTCAACCGACGGCGCGTCGTCTCCGACCACGAAGACGATCTTGGTGTCGTCGGACTGGCCCAGGCGAATCTGATCACCATGCGCGAGGACGCGCTCGGACACGCGTTCGCCGTTGACGAATGTGCCGTATGTCGATGCGCGGTCGCGCAGACGGCAGACGCCCTCTTCGGACACGATCTCGGCGTGCACTCGCGAGATGCCGGCGCCCGGGATGCGGACGTCGGTTTCGCTCCGGCGGCCGAGGGTCACGACCGGCTTGTCGATGGGCACAAGCCGTCGACCGAGCACGTCGGTGACGAGGAGCCGAGGCGAGGCGTCGGCGGTCACCGCGTCCTGTCGATCAGAAGCTCGCGAGCGCCGCGGCTTCGGTGTCGTAGGTGTCGAAGACCGTGACGAGCTTGGTGATGGTGAGCAAATCTTTGAGGCGCTTGGTTACGCCGAGGAGCTTCAGCGAGCCGCCTTTGTTCTTCGTGGTGGCATAGGCCTGAACGAGCTCGCCCAGCCCGGCGCTGTCGACGTACGAGACGCCGCCGAGATCGAGCACAAGTTTCTTGTGCCCTTGTTCCAGCAGGCTGCGCACCTTGTCCTTGAGCATGATGTCGCCGCCGGCGTTCAGGGTGATGTCGTGAGTGACCGTCACAATCATGACGTCGCCGACGACCCGCTGTGTGAGCTGCATGCCAATTCTCCCGGAGAATGCGCGTTGGACGCCGCGGAGTCAGAGGAGTCAGACACGCAGACGCCGAGGGTGCCGCATTATATGTCAGCGCTGGGATTTCTTCTGAGCGTCCTTGTAGTGGTCCGACCGCTGCGGCACGAGCGCGAATGCCGCGCGCGCCTGGTCCGCGTTCTTGAGCCGCTTCTCGTAGATCTCGCCGGCTCGCCACGCGGCATCGTGGCCGTTGCTGGGAAAGCGGGTGGCGAGCTGCACGAGGGTCTGCGCCGCGAGCTCGTAGCGCTTCATGTCTTCGTACATGTCCGCGAGCTTGGTGAACGAAGCGTCGGCGCCTTCGGAGTCCGGATAGGTCTCCACGACCATCCGGTACGCGAGCAACGCGGCGGGAACGGACGTCCCGAGCTGCGGGTCGAGGACTCGCAGCTTGGCGCGTTCCTCGAGGTCCGCCTTACGCGTCAGCGCGCGCGGAGCCAGTGGACTCGTCGGCTGAAGCTTCACCACCTCGTCGAAGAGCGCGATCGCCGCACGCTCGCGGTCGTCGCGCTTGGAGCGCAGCGTGAGCTCGGCCAGCCGAAACGTGGCGTCGGCGCTCTGGCGCGTCGATCCAAACTTGCTCCGCAGCTCGACGTAGTCCGCCATCGCATCTTCGACGCGCTGCTGACGCTCGTAGATGCTGCCGATCAACAGGTACGCGTTCGGTGCGTTCGTCGAAGAGGGATTGCTGCTCAGCGCCGATTTCAAGTCCGCCAGCGCCTGGTCGTACAGCTTGGCGTCCATTTTCGCGGTCGCGATCCGAATCGCTTCGGCTGTCGCGTCGGTGCGCCCGGCGCCGGTGTTCGCGCTGGCGCCCGCGGCCGCGCGCGGCGGTTTTGAGGGGCCATCCTCGGCCGCCGGCGCGAGCGGCGCTGCTGCACGCCCGGCGGAGGCGGCGACAACTCCGGCGGCTGGCGCGGCCGGCGGGACACTTGCTGGCGCAGCCGCTGGGACGACGGCGGCGGACTTCGAAACCACGGCTGGTGTGACCGGTGCCGACGACGGCGGCGGTTCGCTGACGCCGACGGGTGCGGGCGCGGCCGGTACGACGACCGGTGCGGTAGCCGGCGCCAGCGTCAGGGCCGCCGGCGGAATCTCCGCCGCTCGACGCGGCCTTATGGCGAAAAACAGGACCGCCGCTCCCAAACAGACCACGCCGGCCGCCGACGCGAGCAGCGCTCGGCGCGTCTTCGCCGGCGGTTTCGCCTGCGGAGGCGGCGCGGTGGCGGTGGCGGTGCGCGCCACGCCAGACGTCGAGACCCGGCGAGAACCGCTCGAGACTGCGGCGCGGGGTCCGCTGACGGTCAAGTCCCGCTCGCGTTTGATCTGCTCGAGATCGCTGCGGAGATCCGCCGCGGTTTGATAGCGGTGCGTGCGATCCTTGTCGAGCGCCCGGCCGACGATTTCATCGAGCTCGGCGGGGACGTTGGCGTTCAGCTCCCTCGGAGGCGGTGGTTCGCGGTTCAGGATCGCGTCGAAAATCACCGCCGTCGTGGCGCCTTGGAACGTCCGCTCGCCCGTGGCCATTTCGTAGAGCACGACACCGAACGAGAACAGATCCGTTCGGACGTCCAGCTCTTCGCCGCGCGCCTGCTCCGGCGACATGTACGCCACGGTGCCGAGCGTGACGCCATGCTTCGTGGTCAACAGATCTTCGGTGAAGCGGGTGACCGCCGCGGTCATCAGATTGTCGTGTCGCGAGGGGTTGACCGTCTTGGCGAGACCGAAGTCGAGAATCTTGGCCTGCCCGCGCGTGGTGACGAAGATGTTCGCCGGCTTGATGTCGCGGTGGAGAATCCCCTGCGCATGCGCGGCGCTCAAGCCGTCGGCGATCTGAATCGCCAGATCGAGCAGCGTCCCGATCGGCAGCGGCCGGCCGCCAATCAGACGATCGAGCGTCTGTCCCTCGAGCAGCTCCATCGCGATGAACTGCGCGCCCTGGTGCTCGTCGATTTCGTAGATTGTGCAGATGTTCGGGTGATTGAGCGCCGATGCCGTGCGCGCCTCGCGGAGGAATCGCTCGACGGCGGGACGATCGTCGTTCCGATCGGCCGGCAGGAATTTCAGCGCGACGGATCGCGAGAGCTTCAGATCCTGGGCCTTGTAGACGACGCCCATGCCGCCGGCACCGAGCTCTTCGAGCACACCGTAGTGGGAGATCGTTTGGCCGATCATGACAGGGGAGGAAGAAGCATAGAAGTACCCGCAGGCGCGGTCAATCCTTAGTTGTCGCTAAATCTATTGTCTGCCTGGCCGCGGACTATCGGACTATTCCCTTGACACGCTTGACGAACGGATCACGTCCCGGCCGTCCATGTAGGGCCGCAGCGCCGCCGGAATCACCACTGATCCATCCTTCTGCTGATAATTCTCGAGAATCGCGATGAGCGTTCGGCCGACGGCGAGTCCGGATCCATTCAAGGTGTGGACCAGTTCCGCTTTCCCGGTGCCGCCGACGCGGTATTTGATGTTCGCGCGGCGCGCCTGGAAGGCTTCGGTGTTGCTGCAGGACGAGATCTCGCGATACGTCTTCTGGCTCGGGAGCCACACTTCGATGTCGTAGGTCTTCGCCGACGCGAAGCCCATGTCGCCCGTGCACAACAGCATCGTGCGGTACGGCAGCTCGAGGCGCTTCAGCACTTCCTCGGCGTTCGCCGTCAGCGCTTCGAGCTCGTCGTACGACTGCTCGGGGCGCGTGAACTTCACGAGCTCCACTTTGTCGAACTGGTGCTGGCGGATCAGGCCGCGCACGTCCTGGCCGTACGAGCCGGCCTCGCTGCGAAAACAGGGCGTGTAGGCGGTGTAGCGGAGCGGCAGCTCGCGGCCATCGAGAATCTCACCACGGTGCAGGTTGGTGAGCGGCACTTCCGCCGTCGGGACGAGATACAAATCCCACTCGCCGGCAATCTTGAACAGATCGCCTTCGAACTTCGGCAGGTTGCCGGTGCCGGTGAGCGAAGCGGAGTTGACGAGAAACGGCGGTTCGACTTCGCGGTATTGATGCTCGCGTGTGTGCAGGTCGAGCATGAAATTGATCAGGGCGCGCGAAAGCCGCGCGCCCGCGCCCGACAGCACGGAGAATCGCGCACCGGCGATCCGCGTCGCACGTTCGAAATCGAGAATGCCGAGCGCGGCGCCGAGGTCCCAGTGCGGCAGAGGCTCGAAATCGAAGACGCGCGGCTCGCCGACGCGGCGTACTTCCACGTTGTCGGCGGCGCCCTTCCCCACCGGCACACTGGGGTGCGGCAGGTTCGGCAGCACGAGCAGTGCGTGGTTGCGCTTCAACTCGATCCCGTCGACCTGGACGCTCAGCTGCTTGATCTGCTGCGCCCGTGCCCGGTTGGCCTCCTGCACCGGCGTCGTGTCGATCCCCTGCCGCCTGGCGCGCGCGATCTCGTCGCCTGACGTGTTCTGTTGACGCTTGAGCCCCTCCAGCTCCGGAATCATCCGGCGGCGTGCCGTCTCCAGCGTCGCAATCTCCTCGAGCGCCTTGTCTGGGTCGAGCCCGCGGTTCCTCAGGCCGGTGCGGACCTCCTCGACGTGGTCGCGAACGTAAGCAGAATCGAGCATGCTACCTCAGCCATCCATTCTATATTCGCGCGCTGCTCAGGTCCTCTGTTACGATTCGAACGTGCCATCGATCGTTCGCAAAGCCGTATTTCCCGCTGCCGGTCTGGGCACGCGGTTCCTCCCCGCCACGAAAGCGCAGCCGAAGGAAATGCTGCCGCTCGTCGACAAGCCGATCATTCAGTACGGCGTCGAAGAAGCGGTCGCCTCCGGCATCGCCAACATCATCCTCGTCACCGGACGCGGCAAAAACGCGATCGAGGATCACTTCGACGTTTCGGTCGAGCTCGAATCATTCCTTGAAGCGCGCGGCAAGGGGACTCAACTCGCCGAAGTGCGCAAGATCTCGAACCTGATCAACTTCGCCTACGTGCGTCAAGGCGAGCCGCTCGGCCTCGGACATGCCGTGCTGGTCGCGCGCGAGCTCGTAGGCAACGAGCCGTTCGCCGTGATCCTCGGCGACGATGTGATCGACGCCGAGCCGCCGGCGATGAAGCAGCTGATCGACGTCTTCGAGCGCGTCGGCGGACCGGTGCTCGCCGTCGAGCGCGTCCCGCACGACGAGGTCTCGAGCTACGGCGTCATCGACGTCAAGCCGGGCGCGGATCTGGGCGACGGCATCCACGAGGTCCGCGACCTGGTCGAAAAGCCGCCGATCGACGAAGCGCCGTCGGATCTCGCGATCATCGGCCGCTACGTCCTCACGCCCGACATCTTCCCCGCGCTCGCCGCAACCAAAAGCGATCGCACCGGCGAGATTCAACTCACCAACGGGCTGCGCGCGCTGCTCAAGTCGCGGCCGATCTACGCGTGCGAGGTGAAGGGCGTCCGGCACGACACCGGGAACAAGTTGGGGTTCCTCAAAGCGGTCGTCTATTTTGCGTTACGGAGGCCGGATCTCGCCGAGAAGTTCGCGGCCTATCTGCGCTCGCTCGACATCCGCACGCCGGCCGGCAAATTGTAGCGCGAAGGCTTTCAGCCGAGCGTTTCGGCGCGAGGCGGCGCTCGGCTGAAGCCTTCGCGCTACACCATCAAAACCGAGCGTCAATCGCTCGTCGTGGATTTGGCTGGCGCCGCAGCGGGCGTCACCGTGGGCGAGCTCGCCGACGACGCGTCGCTCGACGATGCGGACTTCTCACTCTTGTCGCTCTTCGCCGTGCTCTCGGCCTGCTCACCCTTGCCGGCGTGGCCGTCGCCCTTCCCGCCGTCCTGATCCGCTTTCGACGCGCTGACGTAATCCTTCTTGGCGTAGTCGGTGATGTAGAAGCCGCTGCCCTTGAACTGAATGGCGGGCGACGACACCAGCTTGCGCACGACGCCCCCGCACTTCGGGCACGTCGTCTCCAGCGGATCCGAAAATTTCTGAATCTTCTCGAAGCGATGCCCACAGACATCACACTGATATTCGTACAGCGGCATTGCGTGGTCCTTCGTCTCTTCTAGTCTAGAGCGATGGTCGAAAACCCGTCCGTAGCGGCCGACCGATGTGTCGGCCGTGGGCGGACACGCAGATCCGCCCCTACAGGAAGGCTGTCACCATCTCTGATGGTCGTTACTCGAGCAGATCGCCCTCTTCTCCAAGCATCAAATGCCGATGCAGCCAGAACGGGGCGGTGCCCTGCCCGAGCAGCGTATCGTGGAACGACTTCAACGAGAAAGATTTGCCCTGCTGCGCCTTGTAATCCTGCCGCAGCTTGAGCAGCATCAGCTTGCCGACGCTGTACACGAGATACGTGGGGTCGAACGTGCCGCGCTCCGCCTCGCGCCGCGCGCTCGCCTCTTCCATGAAGGCTTCCTCGCGGAAGAAGCGCATCCCCTGCTCGACCGACATGTCCTCGGTGTGCAGCTTGATACAGACGATGAATCGAGCGAGCCGGATGAGCGACTCGGCGAGCTGCCCAAGCTTGATGCCGTAATCCTGCCGGCCGAAGCCGGCTTCAAGCATCATCTCTTCGCAGTAGTGCGCCCATCCTTCGACGAACGAAGCAGGCGCGAACAGGATCGACTTGCGCGCCTTCGACTCGACGCGCCGGAGATGCTGATAGTGCAGGAAGTGGCCGGGGTAGACCTCGTGAATCGAGATCGACCACAGCGTCGGAAAATTGTAGTCGCGCAGGTACTCGTTCTGACGATCGGCCGGCCATGAGGGATCGGCGTCGGTGAGGTAGTAGTACGCGCGCGTCGGCTTGGTCTCGAATGGACCCGGCGTCCACATGCTCGCAAACGACCACCGATAGAAATCCGGCGTCTGCGCAACTGTCACGGGCTCGCCGGCTGGCAGCGAGATAATCGCCTGCCGCTCGAGAAACGTCGCCAGCTCTTCGAGCTGTTGACGGCCGATCACGACGAGCTCACCCGGCGCCGGGTGTTGGGCCTTCTGATGCGCCCACGCCGTCAGCGGATCGCCGCCGTTCAACTTGCCCGCCAACGCCCGGAACGCCTCCTGCGTCGATTTCAGCTCGCGGAGGGCGATACCGAGCAGCCTGTCGACCGGGAGCGCGAGCCCTTCGTCGAGCTTCAGCTTCTTCTCGAAGCTGTCGCGGCCGAGCCGGAAGGATCCGCGCGCGCGCGGCGCGAGGTCGGTCTCGAGATACTCGATGTACGACCGCACCGCCTGCGACGCTTCGGTCTGCGCGTCCGCCAGATCGCCGAGCAGATGGAGATCGTCCACGCTCGAAAATGCGCGCGGCAGATCGTCGTCGATGAACTTCAGCGCGCCCCGCATCGTCTCGATGCCGACCTTGACGAAGATGCCGGGCGGCTCCTTGATGTTGTCGCGCGCGGCTTGAATCAGGCGGGGCGTCTGGCGCAGCTTCGACAGGACGCGGCGGGCGCGCTCGGACGCAGGCGCGTGCGAAAAGAGCGCCTGACCGGCGAGACTCGACGCGAGGATGTCCGAGTAGTACTGCGGGTTCTTCTCCCACGTGCGGACTTCCTCGATCTCGAACATCCGCGCCTTCACGTGCGCGGTGATCATGCGGTGTTCGAGACGCTCGATGCTGGTGAGGCCGTCGCCGTTGATCTCGTCCAGCCGGCGCAGATAGCCGGCCAGCGCACGCGCTTCAGCCTCCATCCCCTGCCGACTGAGATCTTCGAGCAGGTCGTCGTGCGTGTGCACGCCGTCGAGGGTGGCATGGGTCGGGTGCGTCTCGTGGAGATACCCGAGGAGGTCGTCGATGAAATGCGGCAGTGGTTCGGAAGCGATCATGAGTTCGTAAGCATTGTTGTGCCGGAGTCAGCCGGACGAGCTGGCGACGGCTGGATCCATCGGCTAGATCCGCCAATGGTACAATAAACCGTCCCTTCTAATGCCCGGCACGCTGTTCGTGGTCGCGACACCCATCGGAAATCTCGAAGACATTACGATGCGCGCGCTGCGGGTGCTGCGCGAAGCGACGCTGATCGCGGCTGAAGATACGCGCCGGACCAGCCATCTGCTCGCTCGCTACGCGATTCAGACGCCGACGACGAGTCTGCACGAGCACAATGAGGGCCGGAAGGCCGCGGCCCTCGTCGCGCGCCTGGCGGCCGGCGAATCGGTGGCGTTGGTTTCTGACGCGGGAACGCCAACAATCTCCGATCCAGGCCAACAACTGATTCGAGAGGCGCTCAGCGCCGGCATTCGCGTGGAGCCGGTTCCCGGTCCGAACGCAGCCATTGCCACATTGGCGGTTTCCGGGTTCGAGACGGAGGCGTTCACGTTTCTGGGGTTCCCACCAACTAGGTCGAAAGACAGAAAACTCTGGTTGGACCGGCTCCGCACGTCCGGCCGGGTCATTGTCTTCTATGAAGCCCCACACCGGATCCGCAGGACGCTGGCGGACTTGCTGACCGCAGTTGGCGATTGCCAAGTGGTTATTGGACGCGAGCTTACGAAGAAGCATGAAGAATTGGTCAGAGGACCAATATCCATCGTTCTCAAGTGCCTGGCGGAGCCCAAAGGCGAGTTCACCGTTGTGCTAGAAATTGGTCAAACACCAGAACAGCATGGCGTCGATGCGCCAACAGACAGCCTCATCCTCTCAGAGTTTGGCCTATCGACCAAATCTGCTGGGTTATCGCGTCGGGAGGTGCTGAGCTCGTTAGCTGAAAAATATGGAATGACGCCGAACGACGTGTACGCCGCGATCGAGCGGGCCAAGAAATTGGTCGAATGACCGGCGCAGAATTGCGCCTGTTTTTGTGCGGTTCAGCCCTCCGCTTGACCAGCTTCGGCCCTTCTGTTACCTTACCGCCCGCTTTCGGCGCGAAACACTCGCTCCGCGTCCCTCGCGCGCAGGAGTTTCATGGCGAAGCAACGGCGGCCGCAGCCCAAATCAACTAAGGCACAAGCCACAGCACCATCGGCCAGTCCTGCGCACTCTGCAGGTTCCTCTTCTTCCGGCTCGACCGGGAAGCCGCAGAGTCCTGCCCCGGCGCCGAGCCAGACGCGTCGGGCCGGCTACGCCGACGCGGTGGCGTTGTATGAGCGCGGACTGGACGCGCTGCAGCGGCACGACTACGCCGGCGCCGCTCAGTTGCTGAAGTCGGTGCTCCAGCAGTATCCCGAAGAAAAAGAGCTGCACGAACGCGTGCGCTTGTATTTGAACATCTGCGAGCGGCACGCTTCGCCTCACGAAGCCGGTCCCCTGACGATTGAGGAGCGGCTGTACGCCTCCACGCTCGCGATCAATGGCGGGAAATACGATCAGGCGATCGTGCAACTGCGGCTGGTCCGCGACGAAGATCCCGACAACGATCACGCCCTTTACATGCTCGCCGTCGCCCACGCGCAGCGAGGTGAGCACGCAGAGGCGATCGCGCACCTCGAGCGCGCGATCGCGCTCAATCCGGAGAACCGCGGCCTGGCCAAGCGCGACCCGGATCTCGAGCCGCTGCGCGGCCACGAGTCGTTCCGCGGCGCGCTCGACACGGCGCCGCTCCCTCATCACGCTCGCCGACCGGCGGTCCGGACCAGAACAGCGCGATAATCAACGGCGTCATGTCTGACGTCCACATCGTCGTCCTCGCCGCCGGCAAGGGCACGCGCATGAAGTCTGCGCTGCCGAAGGTGGTCCACCGGGTGTCTGGCGCACGCATGATCGACCTCGTGCTGCGAACTGCCGCCCGGCTCCATCCACGCAGCACCATCGTCGTCGTCGGGCATGAGGCTGACGCGCTGCGGCGGGCGCTCGACGGAAGGCCGGAGCTCACCTTTGTGGTTCAAGAGCCACAACTTGGAACGGCGCACGCGCTTCTGACGACGGGGGACGCGCTACGCGGTGCAACCGGTACCGTGGTGCTGCTCTCCGGCGACGTGCCAATGCTGTCGCCGGAGACGCTGCAGCAGTTGGTGGATCACCATGAGCAAACGGGGGCATCAGCCACAGTGGTCACGGCGGTGGTGGACGACCCGCACGGATACGGGCGCATCGTCCGATCCGGCGAGCGTATTGCACGTATTGTCGAGGAGCGGGATGCGAGCTCGACGGAACGCGAGATCCGCGAGATCAATTCAGGGATCTACGCCTTCGCCCTGGACGGTCTGTTCGAAGCGGTCCGCGGCATCGCCGCCGAAAACGCGCAGCGCGAGTACTACCTGCCGGACCTCATCGCTATTTATCGCGCGAAGGGCCTTGGAGTCGAGACATTGACGGTGACCAACCCTGACGAAATCCGCGGTATCAACAGCCGAGCGGAGCTGGCCGACATGAGCCGCGTGATGCGCGAACAGAAGAACGCCGCGTTGATGGCGTCTGGCGTCACGCTCGAAGATCCGGCGACGACCTACGTGGGCCGCGACGTGGCGGTGGGTCCCGACACGATTCTGCATCCGAACGTGTCGCTCGAAGGACACACCGTCATCGGCGCCGGCTGCGAGATTCACAGTGGCGTGCGCATCGTGGATTCGAAGATTGGCGACGGCGTGACGGTGCTGAATCACTGCGTCATCACGCAGTCCACGCTCGACGCGGGCGCCAGCGTCGGGCCATTCGCGCATCTGCGGGCTCACTCGCACGTGCGCGAACGGGCGAAGGCCGGCAATTTTGTGGAGTTGAAGAACACGGCGCTCGGCGCCGGCTCCAAGGCGATGCACCTGGCCTATCTCGGCGACGCGACGATCGGCGAGAAGGTGAATATCGGCGCCGGCACGATCACGTGCAACTACGACGGCGTCACGAAGAACAAGACGATCATCGAGGACGGTGCGTTCGTCGGCAGCGACTCGCAGTTGATCGCGCCGGTGACCATCGGCCAGGGCGCGTACGTGGGCAGCGGCACCACGGTTCGGTCCGACGTGCCGGCCGGCGCCCTCGCCGTCAGCGCCGGGAAGCAACGGACGATCGAGGGATGGGTCGCCGAGCGTCAAAAAAAGAAACGGGATTAGGGATTCGGGATTCGGGATTCGCAAATCCCGAATCCCGAATCACAAATCCCGATGAGGATCACCCATGTGTGGAATCATCGGATACATCGGACCGAAGGACGTCGTGCCCGTGCTGATCGACGGACTGCGGCGGCTTGAATATCGCGGGTACGACTCGGCGGGCGTCGCGGTCGTGCACGACGGGACGATGGACCTGCGCCGCAGCGCCGGCAAGCTCTCACGCCTCGAGGACGTGATCAAGCTGAATCCGATCAAGGGCGATTATGGCGTCGGCCACACGCGCTGGGCCACGCACGGCCGTCCCACCGAGGAGAATGCGCACCCGCATCGCGACTGCACCGGCAAGATCGTCGTGGTCCACAACGGCATCATCGAGAACTATCTCGATCTGAAGCTCGAGCTCCAGGCGCAGGGCCACACGTTCGTCACCGAGACAGACACCGAGATCGTCGCGCATCTGGTCGAGCGCGAGATGAAGAGCGACGGCCTCGAGAACGCGGTCCGCCGCGCACTGATGCTGATGCGCGGCCTCTTTGCGCTCGTGCTGATCTCGGCCGACGATCCGGAGAAGATCGTCACGGTCCGCAACGGTCCGCCGATCGTTGTCGGGTTGGGCGACGGCGAGTTCTTCGTCGCCTCCGACATTCCGGCGATTCTCAGCCACACGCGCGATGTCGTCTTTCTTGGCGACGAGGAGATGGCTGTCATCACGCGCACCGGCGTCGAGTTCACGGATTTCTTCGGCCGCCCGGTGTCCAAAGCGACACAGCGCGTGCTCTGGGATCCGATCATGGCGGAGAAGGCGGGCTACAAGCACTTCATGCTCAAGGAGATCTTCGAGCAGCCGACCGCGGCGCGCGAGACGATTCTCGGGCGCGTGTCGCAGGACACCGGCAAGGTGTTCCTCGAAGAGATGACCATCACCGACGCGCAGCTCGCGGCGGTCGAGCACGTCACGATTCTGGCCTGCGGCACCTCCTGGCACGCCGGCCTGGTCGGCAAGTACATGCTCGAGCAGCTGGCGCGCGTACCGGTGGAGGTGGACTACGGATCGGAGTATCGCTACCGCCAGCCGATCGTGCCAAAGAACACACTGGCTGTCGTCATCACGCAGTCCGGCGAGACCGCCGATACGCTGGCGGCACTGCGCCAGGCGAAGCACGGCGGCGCGTGGAGCATGTCCATCTGCAACGTGGTCGGCAGCATGGCCACGCGGGAGACCGACGGCACGATCTACACGCACGCAGGGCCGGAGATCGGCGTGGCCTCCACCAAGGCGTTCACCTCGCAGCTGGTCGCGTTGTATCTGCTCGGGCTGCGCCTCGGACAGGCGCGTGGCGTGCTCTCTACGGAGCAGTCCAAGCCACACATCGACGCGCTGCTGCAGCTGCCGCTGCTGCTCGAGCAGACGCTGAAGCTTGCGCCGCAGATCGAAGAGATTGCCGGCCGTTTTCAGGCGCGCACCGATTTTCTGTATCTCGGCCGCGGCATCAACTATCCGATCGCACTCGAAGGCGCGCTCAAACTGAAGGAGATTTCCTACATTCACGCCGAGGGCTACCCGGCCGGCGAGATGAAGCACGGGCCCATCGCGCTGATCGACGAGCGGATGCCGGTTGTGACGCTCGCGCCGCACGACGCCGTGTTCGAGAAGATGATCGGCAACATGCAGGAAGTGAAGGCGAGAGGCGGATCGGTGATCGTCCTCACGACTCGCGGCGACCAGAAACTGGCGTCGATCCTCGATCGCGATCGCGATGTCGTGCTCGACGTGCCGCAAGCGCCCGCGCTGCTCATGCCGATTGTCATGGTCGTGCCGCTGCAGCTGCTGGCGTACGGCATCGCGGTCCGCCGCGGCTGCGACGTCGATCAGCCGAGGAACCTCGCGAAGTCGGTCACTGTAGAATAGGGATTCGGGATTAGGGACTCGGGATTCGGCACGCCCCAAATCCCGAATCCCAAATCCCTATGCAGTTCCTGGAAACGCTCAATCCCGAGCAGCGCGAAGCGGTCCTGCACACCAGCGGGCCGCTGCTCATCCTCGCTGGCGCGGGGTCCGGCAAGACGCGCGTCATCACCAGCCGCATTGCGTACCTGGTCGGCGACGGCCACGCCAAGCCGCACGAAGTGCTCGCGGTCACTTTCACCAACAAGGCCGCCGAGGAAATGCGGGCGCGCGTCGAGTCGCTGCTCGGCTCCGACGTCACCGGCATGTGGGTGTCGACATTTCACGCGCTCTGCGCGCGGCTGCTGCGCCGCGAAGCGCCGGCGATCGGCCTCTCGCGTGATTTCGTCATCTATGACTCGTCCGATCAGCTGACGGTCGTCAAGCAGGCCCTGAAGTCGCTGCAGATCGACGACAGCTTCATCCAACCGCGCGCCGCGCTGTCGCGCATCAGCAGCGCGAAGAACCGGATGGAGGGTCCCGACGCGATCGCAAACGCCGCGGGCTGGAACCGTCGCGACGAACAGATCGCCAAGGTCTACGCCTACTATCTCAACGCGCTCACGGAATCCAACGCGCTCGATTTCGACGACCTCCTGCTGAAAACGGTCGACGTCTTCGAGCAGTCAGAACGGGTCCGGCGAAAATACGCCGAGCAGTTCCGCTTCGTGATGGTGGACGAATACCAGGACACCAACCGGCCGCAGTACCTGCTGATCCGGCGTCTCGCCGAGGTCCATCGTAATCTCTGCGTCGTCGGCGATCCGGATCAGTCGATTTACAAGTGGCGCGGCGCCGACCTGCGCAACATCCTCGACTTCGAGCAGGATTTCGGCGAGGCGAAGATCGTCAAGCTCGAACGGAACTATCGCTCGACGCAAGTGATTCTCGACGCGGCGTCGGCCGTGATCAGCCAGAACCGCAATCGCAAGGACAAGCACCTCTGGACCGACCGCAAAGGCGGCGCACGCATCGCGTACTTCCGCGGCGGCGACGAGCTCGAGGAGGCCGACTTCATCACGCGCACCGCGCGCACGGCGCTGGCCGACGATGTGGAGGCCATGGTCGCAGTGCTCTACCGCACGAACGCCCAGTCGCGCGCGATTGAAGACGCCCTCATGCGCGAGGGCGTCGCCTACAAGGTGATCGGCGGCGTGCGCTTCTATGAGCGGAAGGAAGTGAAGGACGCGCTCGCCTACATGCGCCTCGTCATCAACCCGCACGACGATGTGAGCCTGCGGCGAGTGATCAACGTGCCGGCACGCGGCATCGGCAAGGGCGTGATGGATGCGATCGAGAAGATCTCGCCCAACATCACCCATGAGGATCTGCCGCTGCTGGCCGCCGGGCTCGCCCCGGCGCTGTCGGCGAACTCCATGTGGACGCGCCTCGTGCGCGGCCTCGAGGAACGCGCCTTCACCGGACGCGCGGCGGCGTCGCTTGCGACGTTCCGCGATCTGATCGTCAGGCTCACCGAGGTGGCGCGGCAGGAGCCGGTGTCGATTGCGATTGGCAAGATGCTCGACCAGAGCGGCTATCTGCAGGACCTGCGCGACGAGCGCAGCGAAGAGGCCGACGGCCGCGTCGAGAACCTCGCCGAGCTGGTGTCGGCCGCGCGCGAATACGAAGGCCGCGAGACGGAGCCCACGCTGAACGGCTTCGTCGATCGGCTGTCGCTGCTGTCCGACGCCGACGAGGAAGCGGGGACGCGCGACGCCCGCGTCTGGATGATGACGCTGCACAGCGCAAAGGGCCTCGAGTTCCCCGTGGTGATCCTCGCGGGGCTCGAAGAGGGCCTCTTCCCGCACTCGCGATCGCGAGACGACGAGGAGGAGCTCGAGGAAGAGCGGCGGCTCTGCTACGTCGGGATGACGCGCGCTCGAGCGCAGCTCGTGTTGACCGGCGCAGCGCGGCGCCGCATCTTCGGCGAATATCAGTCGAGCGAGCCGTCCCGGTTCATCGACGAGGTCCCCGCCGAGCTCGTCGACCGCATCGCGCCCGCCTATTCGCCGGCGCGCCAGGGCGCCTTTGCGCATTACGAATTCCGCACGAATCCGTACGGACACGGCGGCCGGCGCGGCTCGCGCGCGCGCGAAGAACCGGCGCCATATTCGTACGAGGACGAGGATCAATCGACCGGGCTGGCGCTACGGCCGGGGATGAAAGTGCGGCACCTGCAATTCGGCATCGGCACCGTGATCAGCGTCGAAGCGCTGGACGATGACACCAAGCTCGTCGTACGGTTCGCCGATGTCGGTCAGAAGACGCTGCGCGCCAAGTTCGCGCGGCTGCAGATGGCCTGAGTCAGGCAGGACCAAAGTCCTGCGCCACAACTGCTCTGCGCGACCGGCGCGAACCGAGACTGTCGTGGCGCAGGTCTTCCGCCTTCGCGTGAAGCTTCGGCGGACCGCCGGAGCCTTGGCGGAGGCGGTTAGACCTGCTTACCTGTCGTTCGCCACCTTGGTGACAATCCATTTCGACGTCGTCCCCTTATCCACCGCCGGATCGGCGCGGCGCATCGTCACGACCAACGTCTGCTGAACCGTGTCGCCGTTCGGCAGGTGCACGCGCGCGGAGACGGTGACGCGCTTCTCGTTGTGGTCCTCAGGGGCAATGCGTTCAACGTCGAAGCGGAGCACCGTGCCGTCGGTGCGTGGATCGAAGATCACCGTGGCGATGTTCTGCAACGCAGTGCGATCGATCAGCCGTGACGCCGTGAAGAACTGGTCGAGTACCGCCTGTTCGTAGCCGCCGGCGCACGCGATCGCGCTCAGCCCGAGCGCGACCGCCATCAGGACCACACGGGCCTTCACCGCGGCGCTACTCCCCTGGAGTCGGCGCGCCCGGCTCTTCGTCTTCCTCTTTTTCAACGAGTCGCGCGATCGAGACGACCTGGTCGTCTCCTTCGATGTCGATCAGCTTCACGCCCTGCGTCGCCCGGCCGATCAGCCGGACGTCATTGGTCTGCATGCGCAGGATCATCCCCTGCTGCGTGATGACGAGCAGCTCGTCACCCTGCTGCACGTACGTGAAGCCGACGACCTTCCCGTTGCGGTCGGACGTCTGAATATCGATGATGCCGAGACCGCCGCGCGACGTCAGGCGATACTCGTCGAGCACGGTGCGCTTGCCGTAGCCGCGCTCCGTCACCGTGAGCAGCGTGCCGCCCGGCTTCACGACCTCCATCGCCACGACGTAATCATCGTCTCGCAACGAGATCCCGCGGACGCCGTACGCGGTACGCCCCATCGAACGGACGTCGCCCTCTTTGAAGCGGATGGCCACACCGTTCCGGGTCCCGATGAAGATCTCGCCAGAGCCGTCGGTCACCTGCACGGTGATGACCGCGTCCCCGTCCTCGACGCCCATCGCGATGATCCCGCCGGCGCGCGGGTTGCTGAACGAGGACAGCGGCGTCTTCTTGATCACGCCCTTGCGCGAGCCCATCACGACGAACTTGTCGTCTTCGAACTCCTTCACCGCCAGCATGGCGGCGATGCGCTCGCCGTCTTCCATCGAGACGAGGTTCGCGATCGCCTTCCCCTTGCCGTCCGGCCCGACGTCTGGAATCTCGTGGACCTTCAGCCAATACGCCCGGCCGCGATCCGAGAAGATCATGATGTAGGCGTGCGTCGAGGCGACGAAGAGATGGCTGACGAAGTCCTCCGCGCGCGTCCGCATGCCGATGCGTCCCTTGCCGCCGCGGCGCTGGTTCCGGTACGTCGAGATCGCCGTCCGTTTGATATAACCCGTGTTGCTGACCGTGATCGCCATGTCTTCCTCGGCGATCAATTCCTCGATGCTCAGTTCGCCGTCGCCTTCGATCACCATGGTGCGGCGATCGTCGCCGTAATTCTCCCGCACGGTCTTGAGCTCGTCGACGATGATGTGCATCAGCAGGCGATCGCTCGCCAGAATCGCGCGCAGCCGCTCGATCGTCTTCAGCAGCTCGGCCAGCTCGTCGAGAATCTTCTGGCGCTCCAGGCCGGTCAGGCGCTGCAACTGCATGTCCAGGATCGCCTGGGACTGAATCTGCGACAGGCTGAACTGCGTCATCAGGCCATCGCGCGCTTCGGGCACGGTCTTCGACTCGCGAATCAGGGTGATCACGGCGTCGAGGTGGTCGAGCGCAATCTTCAGCCCCTCGAGGATGTGGTACCGCGCCTCGGCTTTGCGCAGCTCGAACTCCGTCCGCCGCCGCACCACGTCGCGCCGGAAGTCGATGAAGGTCTCGATCAGCTCGAGCAGCGTCATCACCTTCGGCCGCCCGCCGACGATCGCGAGCATGATGATGCCGAAGCTCAGTTGCATCGGCGTGTGCTTGTAGAGGTTGTTGAGCACCACCTCCGGCACTTCGCCCCGCTTCAACTCGATCACGATCCGCATCCCGTCGCGATCGGACTCGTCGCGCAGATCGGAGATGCCCTCAATCGTCTTCTCGCGCACGAGGTCGGCGATCCGCTCGATCAACTTCGCCTTGTTCACCTGATACGGAATTTCGGTGACGATGATCGCCTGGCGGTCGCCTTTCTTGTTCGCCTCGATCTCCGACTTCGCGCGCATCAGGATCGAGCCGCGGCCGGTCATGTACGCCTGCACGGCGCCCTGCCGGCCGACGATGAAGGCGCCGGTCGGGAAATCGGGAGCGGGTACCAGGCGAATGAGATTGCGCAGTTTCTCGGCGCGCGTTAACGAGCCTCGGGCAGGACTAAAGTCCTGCGCCACATCTGAAGGGCCGTCCTGCGCCACATCTGGCTCCGCCACACGTGAGCCAGGCGCCTCATCGCCGGGTCCCAAAGGACCCGGCCTGCTCGACTCGTTCAAGTGCGTGTTCTCGATCAGCCAGATGCACGCGTCGATCACTTCCCGCAGGTTGTGCGGCGGGACGTTGGTCGCCATGCCGACGGCGATGCCGGCCGATCCGTTGACGAGCAGATTGGGAAACGGCGCCGGGAGAACGGTCGGCTCTTCGCTCGTTTCGTCGTAGTTCGGCGTGAAATCGACGGTCTCCTTGTCGAGATCCGTCATCATGTCGTCGGCGAGCGCCTTGAGCCGCGCTTCCGTATACCGCATCGCCGCGGGGCGGTCGCCGTCGATCGATCCGAAGTTGCCCTGGCCGTCGACCGTCGGGTAGCGCATGTTGAAGTCCTGCGCCAACCGGACGAGCGTGTCGTAGATCGACGCGTCGCCGTGGGGATGGAAGTTGCCCATCACCTCGCCGACGATCTTCGCGCACTTCCGGTATCCGCGCCCGGACGACAGGCCCATGGTCTTCATGCCGTACAGCACACGCCGGTGCGCCGGCTTCAAGCCGTCGCGGGCGTCGGGCAGCGCTCGTCCAATGATCACGCTCATCGCGTAATCCATGTACGACCGCTTCATCTCGTCTTCGATGTTGACCGGACTAGGCGCTGTTGTTTGATCGCTCATGGTCTAGACCGCTTATCGTCGGGATTTGGGATTAGGGATTCGCTTGGGCTCGGGATTCGGGATTCGGTGCGGTCTGGGACTCAGGTGGATTCGTGACAGCCGCTCAAGACCAATCCCAAATCCCGAATCCCGAATCCCATCAAACATCCAGGTTCTTGACATCGAGCGCGTTGTCCTCGATGAACTTGCGGCGCGGCTCGACCTGATCGCCCATCAGCGTGGTGAACATCAGATCCGCCTCGGTGTGATCCTCGGCGTGCACCTGCAGCAGCGTCCGGATCGCCGGATCCATCGTCGTCGCCCAGAGCTGATCGGGGTTCATCTCGCCGAGACCCTTGTACCGGTTGATCGCGATGCCCTTCTTGCCGGCGGTGATGAAGTACTCGACGAGCTCGTCGCGCGAGTGCAGCGTCACGTCGGGCTGCTTGCCCTTCGTCCGGCCCGCCGCGCCAGGACGCGCCGATTCCTTCGGCTCAGCCGCCAGCTTCGTGGCCTCGTCCACCGGTGCGCCGCCGATCGTCGTCTGGTCGGCGGACACCGTCGGCTCCTCGGTTTCCTCCACGATCTCGGCGGTGGTCGACACGATGATCTCGCCCTCGAGCGACGGCATGTCGCGATGATTCGCCAGCAGCGTGCGGTATTCGCCGGTCATCACGAAATCGACGCCAATAGTGTGATGGCGTGGATAACCGCTCGACCGATCGTCGATCTGCAGCTGGTAGCGGTTGTGCTCTTCATCGCGGTGGACGGTCACGGTGCGCGTCGGCATCGACAGCTTTTCGGCGACGCCTTCCAGCGTGTCCTTGTCCGCAAAATACTCGCGGTCGGCGCCCGCTGCCAGCAGCGCCTCGACGATTTCCCGCGGATGGCCGCGCCGCTCCACCGTCTGCAGGAACTTCTGGTGGGCGATCATCTTGTGGAGCAGCTTCTCGAGATCGACGCCGGCGATCTCGCGGTTCGCCGCCGGAATCCGCACGACGCGCGCCTCGACCGATCGCTTGATCAAAAACGCTTCGAGCTCGCGCTCATCCTTGATGTACGTCTCGGACTTGCCGCGCTTGGCGCGAAACAGCGGCGGCTGCGCGATGTAGATGTAGCCGTTCTCGATGACCTGCGGCAGCTGCCGGTAGAAGAACGTCAACAGCAGCGTGCGAATGTGCGAGCCGTCGACGTCCGCGTCGGTCATGATGATGATGCGGTGATAGCGCAGCTTCTCGAGATTGAAGTCTTCGAGACCGATCCCGCAGCCGAGCGCCGCGATCATCGTCTTGATCTCGTCGCTGCCGAGCATCTTGTCGAACCGCGCCTTCTCGACGTTCAGAATCTTGCCCTTGAGCGGCAGGATGGCCTGGAAGCGCCGATCGCGCCCCTGCTTGGCCGATCCTCCGGCCGAATCGCCTTCGACGATGTAGAGCTCGCTGAGGGCGGGGTCGCGCTCCTGGCAATCCGACAACTTGCCCGGCAGCGAGCTGCCGTCGAGCGCCCCTTTCCGGCGGACCAGATCGCGTGCCTTGCGGGCGGCGTCTCGCGCCCGCGCGGCGTCGATCGCCTTCCCGATGATCCTGCGCGCGACGGCCGGCGTCTCTTCGAGGAAGGCGCCCAGCTTGTCGTTGACGATCGTCTCGACGATTCCCTTGACCTCGGTGTTGCCGAGCTTCGTCTTCGTCTGCCCTTCGAACTGCGGATTCGGAATCTTCACGCTGACGACCGCGGTGAGGCCCTCGCGGATGTCCTCGCCGCTGACGCTCTCTTTCAAGTCCTTCGCGAGATTGTTTTTCGTCGCGTATGAATTGATGGTGCGCGTCAGGGCCGAGCGGAAACCGGAGAGGTGCGTGCCGCCTTCGTGTGTGTTGATGTTGTTCGCGAACGAGTACAGCGTTTCCGCGTAGGTGTCGTTCCACTGCAGGGCAATTTCGACGTCGATGCCGTCCTTCTCGCCGCGCATGTAAATCGGCTTCTCGTTCACCGACGCTTTGTTCGTGTTCAAGTGCTGGACGAACGAGACGATGCCGCCGTCGTAGTGAAACTTGTGCTGCTTCCCGTCGCGCTCATCGTCGAAGGTGATGAGGATGCCGCCGTTGAGGAAGGCGAGCTCGCGCAGCCGCTGGGCGAGCGTGTCGAAGCTGAAAACCGTCGTCTCGAACACGTCGGCGTCGGGCTTGAACGACACCTTCGTGCCGCGCCGCTTCGTCGTGCCGGTGGATTCGAGCGGCCCGGTCGGGTCGCCGCGGTGGTAGCTCTGTTCGTAGACCTGGCCGTCGCGCCAGATTTCCAGATCCAGCGTTTCCGACAGGGCGTTGACCACTGAGATGCCGACGCCGTGCAGGCCGCCAGACACTTTGTAGCTGTCGTTGTCGAACTTGCCGCCGGCGTGGAGCACGGTCAAGACGACTTCAGCTGCCGACTTGCCGTTGGGCATCGGATCGACCGGAATGCCGCGGCCGTTGTCCACGACCGTGACCGATCCGTCGATGTGAATCGTGACGTTGATCTGATCGCAGAATCCGGCGAGCGCCTCGTCTATCGAGTTGTCGACCACCTCGTAGACGAGATGGTGCAGCCCGGCCGCGCCCGTCGAGCCGATGTACATCGCCGGTCGTTTGCGGACGGCTTCGAGACCTTCGAGGACTTTGATCTTGTCGGCGCCGTAGTCGGCGCTCGCGCCGTTCCCCCCGTGGCCGGCGTATCCCGTCTGCTCCTGGGCGGTTGAAGACGCCTCCGGCGTGATTGGCTGCTGCTCGCGTGGATGTTCGATGGGATCGGTGTGTTCCATGATTTAAACGGGTGCCAGATTACGCGTGTCGGCCGGGCCCTTCAGGACCCCAGCATCGCGGTGGATCCAAGAGGACCTAGCATCGTGGCGGGTCCAACCGCCTTCGCTGAAGCTACGGCGGTCCGCCGAAGCTTCGCGCGGAGGCGGAAAGGACCCGGCCTGCAACAGGTAGCCGCCCTGTCAGACGCGCATCGGCATGATGACGTAGGTGTAGTCGTAGCCTTCTGCCCCAACCGGCTTCATGACCGCCTGGCTCACCTCGTCTTTGAGCTCGAGCGACACGACGTCGGTCGCGACCGCTGAGAGAAAATCGAGCACATACTGGGCGTTGAAACAGATCTCCATTGAGGATCCGGCGTACTCGACCGGCAGCGTTTCCTTCGCCTCGCCGAGGTCCGGGCTGCTCGACGTGACGTCGACCTTCCCTTTGTCGATCTGAAATTTCACGGCGCGCGAGCGCTCGTTTGACATCAACGCCACGCGCTTGACGGCATTGGTCAGCCGATCCCGCTCGAACTCGATGTGCTTGTCGTTGCCCTTCGGGATCACGCGTTCGTACGCGGGAAACTGACCATCGATCATCCGCGAGATGAGCAGCCGATCGCCGGCGGTGAAAAACAGGTGATTCTCGCCGCGCTCGTAGCCGATGTCGCCGTCGCCTTCCATCAGCAGACGCCCCAATTCGCCGAGCGTTTTCTTCGGGAGGATCGCTTTGTTCTCGTCACCGTTCTTCGTGTGGCCGTCACGCGTGACGCTGACGAGCGCCAGGCGATGGCCATCGGTGGCGACGAGATTCATTTCCTCGGGCCGCAGCACGAAGAGCGCGCCGTTCAGAAAATAGCGCGTGTCCTCGCCGGTGATCGCAAACTGCGTCTTCGCGACCATCTCCTTCACGGCGCTGCGGGGCAGCGTGGCGGTCGCCGCGCCGCCCGATTCGGGCAGCGTCGGAAAATCCTCGCGCGGCAAGGTCTGCATCCGCGATTCGAAGCGGTCGGCCGCGATTTTGACGCCGCCTTTATCGTCCGCAATGCGGATGTCGGTTTCCGGCAGCGACTTGACGATCTCGTAAAACTTCTTGGCCGGCAGCGTCAGCGTACCGCCTTTCGTCACCGTCGCCTTGCAGGTGCTGCGAAGCCCAACTTCGAGATCGGTGGCAAGAAATCGAACCGTGTCGCCTTTGGCCTCCATCAGCACATTGGCGAGAATCGGGATCGTGTTCTTGCGCTCGACGATACCCTGAAAAAGTTGCAGTTCTCGCAGAAGGTCGTTCTTGCGGACGACTAGTTCCATAGCAGTGCTGACCTCGAAGTAGGCGGGGGCCTGGGCCCGCAATCCCCAAAGGAGAGGAGTGATTCGAGAATATAAAATTATATAGGAAGAGAGGGCGTGTTGGAAAGTGTGCCCTGCCTGTTACCCCTTGTTATTGAGTAGTTTAGGTTGTGCAAAAAACGTGGATGGAATCCGCCGGTCAAACGGCGCGACTGACCTGCGGCCCAGCTTGTGGAGTTTTCCGCAGGCGGCTGCGGAGACACCTGTGGAAAAGGCCGGCGGCTACCGGAATCCTTCGAGAAAGTTGCCGATCTGCGTGTTGAAATCCCCGTCCTTTTTCCGCAGATCTTCCACCTTCCGAATCGAATGAATGACCGTGGAGTGATGTTTGCCGCCGAAACTGCGGCCGATTTCCGGCAGCGAGGCGTGCGTCAACGCCTTGCACAGATACATCGCGATCTGCCGCGGCATCGCGACCGACTTCGAATTGTTCCGCGACTTCAGATCGATCATCTTCAGGTTGTAGTAGTCGGCGACGAACTTCTGGATGATCTCGATCGTCACCGCTTTCTCTTCGTGGTCGAGGATGTTCTTCAGCACATCCTGCGCGAGCGGCAGCGAGATTTCCTGTCCCGTCAGCGACGCATACGCAATCAGCCGGATCAGCGATCCTTCCAATTCGCGGATGTTCGATTTGATCTTGCCCGCAATGTAGATCGCGACGTTGTCGGGCAGCGGCACCGCTTCGGTTTCCGCTTTTTTCTTCAGAATCGCGACTTTCGTTTCCAGATCTGGAGATTGAATGTCCGCGATCAACCCCCACTCGAAGCGCGATCGCAGCCGCTCTTCGAGCGCGGGAATCTCGTGCGGCGGACAATCGCTGCTCAGCACGATTTGCTTCTGTGAGTCGTACAGCGCATTGAACGTGTGGAAGAACTCGGTCTGCGTGCCTTCTTTTCCGGCGAGGAACTGAATGTCGTCGACGAGCAGCACGTCCACGCTGCGGTATCGCTCGCGAAAATCGAGCACGCGATCGTACCGAACCGCGTTGATCATCTCGTTCATGAACCGCTCGGACGAGATGTAGGTGAGCTTCAGATTGCGATCGTGCTGCAGCACGTACTGCCCGACCGCGTGCATCAGATGCGTCTTGCCCAAGCCCACGCCGCCGTAGATGAACAACGGGTTGTACGAACGCGAGGGCGCTTCCGCGACGGCCCGCGAGGCCGCGTGCGCGAACTGATTCGACGATCCGACGATGAAGGTGTCGAAGGTGTAACGCGGATTCAGGCCGGCCGGCGGCGCCCCCACGGCGATGGGTGCGACCAAGGTTTCGAGCGCGGGAGCATCGTCGGCAACGATCGCAATAGGGGCCGCGTCGGTCTGCAACGCAGCCACGAAAGAAACGGTCAAGTGCGCCTTCTGCACCTCGCCCATGGCTTCGTTGATCACCCCGGAATAGTGCTTGGTGAGCCAGTCCTTGAACAGGCTGTTCGGCACGCGCACCGTGACGCTTACGGCGTCCTCCCTCACAAACGACGTCGGCTTGAACCAGGTGTAGAAGCTATGCCGGTTCACCTTCGTCTCGATGCGCGCCAGAATCTGGTCCCAGAGGTTCGTCATTTCGTGGAAAACGGCCCCTTCGGCGTGGCTTTTCGCGATTTTCCACAGTTTTTTCCACAGGTGTGGAAAACTTTGGGGAGAGGCCAAACAGGCATGCGATCCGCTGGGCGGAGACGGCACCCGGGAAGGACGCCGACTGTAACACAAACCACGGTCATTGACACTCCTGGAACGGGTTCGTTACCATAGAAGTTTCGTTTTCACTCCGAAGGGATGTCATGGCTAAGGGAGTACGCACGTTCCAGCCGAATACTCGGCACCGCGCAAAAACCCACGGGTTTTTGGTGCGTATGAGCACGAAGAACGGCCGCCTGGTGCTCAAGCGCCGCCGCGCCAAGGGTCGCAAACGGCTGACCGTCAGCAGCGAGTAACGCAACCCAGCCCTTCGCCGATGCTCAGGGCGGGACAGAAAATGAGTGGCTTTGGGCGTCATGAGCGGGTCCGCCATCATGCTGAATTTCAGCACATCTACAAAGAGGGCGCCCGCGTACACAGTCGATACAGCACCGTTTTCATCCAACCGAATGCCCAGGCGGTCGGCCGGCTCGGCATCGCGGCGACCAAGAAACTGGGTGGCGCGGTCCAGAGAAATCGCGCTAAACGTTTAATACGAGAGGTTTTCCGTCGGAACAAGCTCGCGCCAGGGTTCGATGTCATCGTCATTCCCAAACGCGGGTGGCTCGACGCCAGCCTGACCGTTCTTGAAGCTGATTATCGCCACCTCCTCGAACGGCGCCTCGGACAGCGGCGATAGCCTGTCGATTGGGGCTCGCTCCGCTCTTCTCGCGCTTCGAGGGTATAAACTCTTTATTTCACCGTACTTTAGAGGATCCTGCCGCTTTCTGCCTTCCTGCGCCGACTACGCGGCGGAGGCGGTGAGGCGGTTCGGTCTGGTTCGTGGCAGCTGGCTGGCTGCCCGACGCCTCGCGCGCTGCCACCCGCTGTGCGCCGCTGGTCATGATCCCGTGCCCGTGAAGCATTAATGGAAAGACGCGTCCTCATCGCCATTTTTCTGTCGTTCATCGTGCTGTACCTCTACCAGGCGATGGTGGTGAAGCCGGTGCCGAAGCCGGTGACTGGCGCGCCGGCGACGACCGCCGCGTCAGAAGCGGTTCCGGGCATGCCTGCTGCGGCGACGAACCAGGCCGCGACACCGCCGGCCATACCATCTGCCCCGGGCGTGACGATGCTCGTCGGCGATTCGGTGGAGCACGACGTCCGCATCGAAACGCGCGACGTCGTCGCGGTGTTCACCAATCGCGGTGGGCGGATCAAGAGCTGGAGGCTGAAGCATTTTTTCAACGCCGACCGGCAGCCGCTCGAGCTCGTCCCGACGCAGCTCGCAGGATCGCACCCGCTGCCCTTTTCGCTTCAGACCTCCGACGCAGCCGTCAGCGCGACGCTGAACGGCGCACTCTATCAAGTGAGCGGCGAGCCGGCGGCAAATGCTTCGGACTCGACGGCCACTGATCTGAAGTTCGAGTATCGCGATACTGCCGGTGTGCACGCCCTCAAAGAATTTCATCTCGAGCCCTCGTCGTACATCATCAGCTTCCGTACGTCGGTCACCGCCGGCGACCGCGCCGTCACGCCGGTCGTGCAATGGGGTCCCGCGCTCGGCGACGTCACCGGCGAGACGAGCCGCTACATCAAGAAAGCGGAAGGGATCACGTTTTCCGCCGGCAAGGTTCAACGGTACGATCCGAAGGCGATCGCCAAGCAGTCGTCCTACACGGGCGACTTCGCGTACGCAGGCGTCGACGATCACTATTTCATGACCGTCGCGCTCTTCCCTGGGCAGTCGACCGTCGCCTTTCAGCCGGTCTCGGTTCCGCCTCCGGCCGGCAGCAAGGAATCGCCGCGCGATTTCGTGTCGTACACCGTCGAGCCGGCCAGCGGCGGTGCGCCGGAGAAATTTTTCTTCGGACCGAAGGACTTCGATCTGCTCGCCTCGATCGATCGCGATCTGGTGCGCACGATCGACTACGGCATGTTTTCGATCCTCGTCGTGCCGCTGCTGCGCTCGCTCAAGTGGGTGAACAGCTTCGTCGGCAACTTCGGGTGGTCGATCGTCATCCTCACGATCATCATCAACGCGATCATGTTTCCGCTCCGGCACAAGAGCGTCGTCTCGATGCGCAAGATGCAGGAGATTCAGCCCGAGGTGAAGGCGATCCAGGATCGCTACTCGAAGCTGAAGGCGACCGACCCGGCCAAGCAGAAGATGAACCAGGAGATGATGTCCCTCTACAAAGAGAAGGGCGTCAATCCTGCCAGCGGCTGCGTGCCGATGCTGCTGACGATGCCGGTGCTGTTCGCGTTCTGGTCGCTGCTGACGTATTCGATCGAGTTGCGGGGCGCACCGTTCTTCGGCTGGATCCACGATCTCTCGCTGCACGATCCGCTGTACATCTTCCCCGTGCTGATGGGGGTCAGCCAGGTGTGGCAGGCGCGGATGACGCCTGCCGCCGCCGGCACCGATCCGACCCAGCAGAAGATGATGATGTACATGATGCCCGTCATGATGATGTTCTTCTTCCTCTGGGCGCCGGCCGGTTTGGCGCTCTACTATTTGATGAGCAACCTCTGGGGCATCGGCCAGCAGTACGCCACGAACTACATGATCGGTCCGCCCACTGTTCGAACCGTCCGGCCGCCGGCCGAGCGCAAGTTGAAGCGCGTTGGCGGCAGCAAGAGCGAAGCGGCCGCCCGCGAATCATGACCATGCAGACTACGCCCATCGTCGAGTTCCTGAAGAAGTTCACCGACGCGCTCGGGATCAACGCGACCGTTCACGTCGAAGAGACGGCCGATGGTCCGCGCATCAATCTGGCGGGAGACGAAGCCGAGCTCCTGGTGCGGCATCGCGGCGAGCCGTTGAAGGCGCTGCAGGTCGTCGTGGACATGGCGTTCGGCCGTACGCTCGGCGACGATCGGCGCGTCTTCATCGACGCGCTCGAGTACCGCAAGGGGAAGGACGTCGAGCTGCGGCAGATGGCGAAGCTCCTCGCTGAAAAGGCGAAGGATACCGGCCTCGATCAGCAGCTCGGTCCACTCAATCCGTACGAGCGGCGGATCGTCCACATGGCGGTCGCCGAGATTCCTGGCGCCGCCACCGAAAGCGTCGGCGACGCGTTCTCGAAGACGGTGCTGATCTCCAAACGGAGATAGGGGCGAGAGACGAGAGGCTAGGGGCTCCTAGCCCCCAGTCCCGAGCTCCGGCCCTGATGTTCTCCACGCACGACACCATCGTCGCCATCGCGACGCCGCCGGGGCGCGGCGGAATCGGCGTCGTCAGGGTCAGCGGCGCGGACGCCTGCAGCATCGCCGTTCGCCTCATCACTCACGACAGACCGCTCAAACCGCGCCACGCCACCCTCACGACGATTTGCAGTGACCGTAATGCGAAGGCTTTAGCCGAGCGCCGCGCCGGGCCTGAACGCACCCTGACGATGGTCCAGCCCGAGGTTTCGTTCAAGGGGGACGCCGCCGAAGGGGCCTTCGCGACCGCGCCAGATATTGCCAATGGCGCGATGGACGCAGCGGGTGCGATCGATCAGGTGGTCGCCACATACTTTCCCGCGCCGCATTCCTACACCGGCGAAGACGTGGTGGAGCTCAGCGCGCACGGCAGTCCGGTGGTGCTGCGCGCGATCGTGGGCGCTGCGCTCGAAGCCGGCGGCCGGCTCGCTGAGCCGGGCGAATTCACGCTGCGGGCGTTTCTCAACGGCCGCGTCGATCTGACGCAGGCCGAAGCGGTGGCCGATTTGATCGAGTCGGTGACGCCGCTGCAGGCGCGTGCGGCTTTCGACCAACTGCAGGGTACGTTGACGCGGGCGATCGGAGAGATCGACGAGGCACTCTTCGATTTGATCGCGCGGCTCGAGGCGTCAGTCGACTTTCCAGAAGAGGGCTATCACTTCGTGGATCCCGGCGTCCTGGCCGGCGCGATCGACAGCCTTCGCGCTCGTACGGCGGCGTTGCTCGCGGCTGCTCGCCGCGGGCGTCTCGTTCGCGAGGGTTTTCAGGTGGCGATCGTCGGCAAGCCGAACGTCGGCAAGTCGAGCCTCTTCAACGCGCTCGCGGGGGCGTCGCGCGCAATCGTCACCGATGTGCCCGGCACGACGCGGGATCTCGTCAGCGACGTGGTGGACATCGATGGCCTTCGTGTGACGCTGGTCGACACCGCCGGACTCCGCGAAGCGGGTGACGCCATCGAAGCCGAAGGCGTACGGCGATCCCATCAGGCGCAGCGCGTCGCCGACGTCATCCTGATCATCGTCGATCAATCGGCGCCGCTCGAAGACGCCGATCGCGAGATCATCGCCGGGACGAATGGTCGCGCACGAGTGATCGTGGCCAACAAGGCCGACCGCGAGGCGTCGTGGACGCATGACGCACTGGGCGCGGCCGGCTCGTTCGCCGTTGACGCGTCGGCCATCACCGGCGAGGGCGTGGACGATGTGCGCCGGCGTCTGGTGTCGGCGCTGGACGTCGACGTTCGGCAGGATCGTCCTGAGATCACGAACGTGCGCCACATCGCGCTCGTGGAGCGCGCCGACGAGGCGCTCGGGCGGGCCAGCCGCGCGGCGCTCGAGAATGGGGCGTCGCTGTCCGAAGAGTTCGTGCTGGCGGATCTGCAGGACGCACGTGCGGCGCTCGAGGAAATCGCAGGACGCCGTGTCCCCGACGATCTCCTCGCGCACATCTTTTCGCGGTTCTGTATCGGCAAATGAAACGCTTCACCACGGTGGACACGGCGGACACAGAGGAAATTCGTCGGCAATCCAAGGTAATTCCGTCTGAACCTCCGTGTCCTCCGTGGTGGCGAGCTCTCGTGCGGTAATCATTCGATGAAAGACACCTTCGACGTGATCGTGATCGGGGCCGGGCACGCGGGCTGTGAGGCGGCGTACGCCGCGGCGCGCATCGGTGCGCAGGTTGGTCTCTGCACGCTGGCGACCGACACTGTGGCGCACATGCCGTGCAACCCCGCGGTCGGAGGGACGGCCAAAGGCCATCTCGTTCGCGAGATCGACGCGCTGGGCGGGCTCATGGGCCGGGCGATCGACGCCACCGGCATTCAGTTCAAGCTGCTCAATCGGAGCCGCGGACCCGCGGTCTGGTCGCCTCGAGCACAGGCCGACAAAGCGATCTACGGACAGTGGGTGAAGGCCGCGCTCGACGCCGAGCCGAACATCCACTGGTTGATCGGCAAAGCGGGCCGCGTGCTGACGTCTGGAGGACGAGTTGCCGGCATCGAGCTCGAGGAAGGCGGCGCCTTCGGCTGCGCCGCACTGGTGGTGACGACCGGCACGTTTCTGAATGGTCTGATCCACATCGGTCCGGAACAGCATCCTGCCGGGCGCGCGGGAGAGCCGCCGTCGCGATCGCTCGCGGAATCGCTGAAAGCGTTCGGCTTCGAATGCGGGCGGCTGAAGACCGGCACGCCACCGCGGCTGGATCGCGACTCGATCGATTTCGAGGCGCAGGTCGCGCACGGCGCCTTCCTCGTGGAGCGCGGCGATGATCCGCCGGTACCGTTTTCCTTCACGTCGGGGCCGATCGCGCGTCCGCAGATCGACTGCCATCTGCTCCACACGAACGCGCGCGTCCGCGAGCTCGTGCTGAGCCATCTCGACCAGTCGCCGCTCTTCAACGGCCAGATTCGCGGCATTGGTCCGCGCTACTGCCCGTCGCTCGAGGACAAGATCGTTCGCTTCCCGGACAAGGAGCGGCACCAGATCTTTCTCGAGCCGGAGGGCATCGACGCACGCGAGATTTACGTCAACGGTTTTTCGATGAGCCTGCCGCGCGAGGTGCAGGCCGACCTTGTGCACGCGCTGCCCGGGCTCGAAGACGCCGTGCTGCTCCGCCCAGGCTACGCCGTCGAATACGACTTCATTCAGCCGACCGAGCTCACGCGACAACTCGAGACGAAGCGAGTCAGTGGCTTGTACTTCGCCGGGCAAATCAACGGCACCTCCGGGTACGAGGAAGCCGCGGCGCAGGGTCTGGTTGCCGGCGTCAACGCGGCGCGTCGGACCCGACACTTGGGCGGATTCGAGCTGCGGCGAGACGAAGCGTACATTGGCATTCTCGTCGACGACCTGATCACCAAACGCTGTCTCGAGCCTTACCGGATGTTCACATCGCGCGCCGAGCATCGGTTGCTGCTGCGCATCGACAATGCGGACCTGCGGCTGACGCCGCGCGGCCGGGAGGCGGGCCTGATCGACGATGGGCGGTGGGAGATGTTTTGCCGCCGCCGCGATCGCTTCGCGCGGAACCGGGGCGTCCTCGACGACACACTCGTGCGCTCCCCGGCCGGCGACCGTGTGCCGGCGAGTCAGCTGCTGCGGCAGCCGGCGATCCGCCTGGAGCACCTGCTTGCAGACGGCCGCGTGGTCCTCGATCTGGATCCCGTGCGCCCCGCCGTCGACATCGCCAGCGTGGAAACCACCGTGAAGTACGCCGGGTACCTCCGGCGCCAGGAAAGTGAGATCCTGCGCGCGTCGAAAGATGAGCGGCGGCGCATTCCGCCGGAGTTTCCGTTCGGCCGGGTTCCGGGATTGTCGCGCGAAGTGGTGGAGCGCCTCGGGCAGATTCAGCCAGACACACTGGGCCATGCCTTGCGTGTACCGGGTGTGACCCCGGCCGCTGTCGCCGTGCTATCCGCCTATCTGTCCCGGCTCAGCTTATAGTATTCATAATGAGAATACAATATGATTCGATATTCTCATTGTGAATATCATCGCCTTCGATCTCAACCTGCTCGTCGTCTTCGACGCTCTCCTGACCGATGGAAGCGTCACGCAGGCCGCCAAGCGAGTCGGATTGACGCAGCCGGCCTTCAGCAACGCGCTGGGGCGTCTCCGGGCAGCGGTCGGCGATCCGTTGTTTCAGCGGACCGGGCGCGGCATGGTGCCGACGCCGCGAGCGTTGGCGATGGCGGCTCCAGTCCGCGCCTCGCTTGACCAGTTGCAACGGGCGCTCACCCCGCCAACCGATTTGGCTGCGGCGCCGCGCATCGTCACAGTGGCGGCGAATCAGTACGCCAGGTTCATCGTGCTCCCGAACGCGGTCAGGACGCTGATGCGGCGTGCGCCGGCTGTCCGGCTCGACGTGCGCGACATGTCGCACTTGAGTCGCGGGGACTCTGAGAGCATCGACCTGACGCTCGATTGGTCATCGTCGAGCCCCGGCCAGTCGGATTCGGCGTCTGTCGTTCTGCGGGATTCGCTGGTCGGCGTTGCGCGGAGAGCAAATCGTGCAGTCGGACGGGCGCCAAGCGGTATTGTCTTGGACAAGCTGCACCGGATTCGTGTGAGCGGCGAGCCATCATCCCGCGAGCGCGAGGTTGAAGCCTACAGCCACACGACGTCCGATGCGCTATCAGCCATGTGTATTGTGTCGCAGACCGACGCCGTCGCGATGGTGCCTCGCCGACTCGCCAGGCGATTCGCGGCGCCTCTGGGTTTGACGACCTTCCGGCTTCCCGATCGCTTGCCCGATGTGGCGCTCCAGGTCGCATCGAACGGCGTGACCACCAGCGATTCTGCAGCGGCGCTGGTTAGAGGCTGCCTCATCGAAGCCGGTCAGCAACTCGCGCGAGGACGATGACCGTGAGCGATCCCCATTTCGACAAGAAGCTGGCCGAGCGCGCCGCCGTCGCGAGGGTCGCGTTGACCCCCGCGGAAATGAGCCAGCTCGAGACGTATTTCGAGCTTCTGAAGCGGTGGAGTGCGCGTATGAATCTCACGGCGCTGCCGCTGGATGGGCCACCAGACCACACGGTGGACCGGCTCTTCATCGAACCGCTGGCGGCCGCGCGTTATGTGCGCAAGTCGCCGCTCGATTGGATAGACATCGGATCGGGAGGCGGGTCGCCGGCGATTCCACTCAAAGTGCTGCGGAAGCAGGCCAGGCTGACCATGGTTGAATCCAAGGGACGCAAAGCCGCCTTCCTGCGAGAAGCCGTGCGGACGTTGGAGCTTCACGGCACAGATGTCCAGAGCGTGCGGTTCGAGGAGCTTCAAAGGGTCGACGCGGCGGACTTGATCACGATTCGCGCGGTGCGAGCTGACGCAGAGTTGCTGGCTCTCTGTCGGGGGGCGCTCCGAGCGGACGGCGAGATCCTGCTGTTCCAGGCGACACCGCTTTCGGCCGATGTTCCTGGGTTCAAGCGTGTCCGCGCTGTCCAGCTGACCGAATCGCCCGCCTTTCTAGACATCCTCCGAGCTATCTGATGTTCCACGTGGAACACTGGTCGTGCGATCCGAACCTCATCAGCCATCGGGAGGATTGACGGCTGGACTGTCAAACCGCTATCCTGCCTCGTCCTTCCAGCGCGCGAATAGCCGCAGTTTTAGGTCAATCAACCATAATGGGACGCATCGTCGCAGTCGCGAATCAGAAAGGCGGCGTGGGCAAAACCACCACCACCATCAACCTCGCCGCCTCTCTCGCCCTCGCCGATCGCCGCGTCCTGCTCGTCGATGTCGACCCGCAAGGCAACCTCACCAGCGGCGTCGGCCAAAAAGGGCACACCGCACCCGGCGGCACCATCTACGAAGCCCTCACCAGCGTCGTGCCCATCGCCGACGCGACGCCGTTCATCATTCCGACCGCGATCGAACGGATGAAGTTGATGCCAGCCGACCGGCAGCTGACCGGCGCCGAAATCGAAATGGTCCCCCTCGACCACCGCGAAGAGCGCCTGCGCACGCTCCTCGCATCCGCGCGCGACGACTTCGACTACATCTTCGTCGACTGTCCGCCGTCGCTCGGCCTGCTCACGCTCAACGCACTCGTCGCCGCGGATGCCGTGCTGATCCCGCTGCACTGCGAATATTTCGCGCTCGAAGGCCTCGCCGATCTCGTCGGCACGATGCGCCGCGTCCGCGCTGCGTTGAACCCGGCGCTCGACATCGAAGGCGTGCTCTTGACGATGTTCGACGAGCGCACGAATTTGGGGCAGCAGGTCGCCACGGATGTTCGCGCGTTCTTCAAAGAGAAGGTCTTCCGCACGGTCATTCCGCGCAACGTCCGCCTCGGCGAAGCGCCGAGCCACGGCATGCCCGTGATTCTGTACGACGTGAAGTCTCGAGGCGCGGAAGCCTATCTCGCCCTGGCGCGCGAAGTGCTCGCACGATCGGCCGCGACGGCGGCATGAATGACGACGATCAACGCGCAATACTCGGAACGCGAGGCCAAACGATCCGTCGGGCCTCTGCGGGTTCAGCGAGCGCCGCGTTGAAGGTGATGCCTATGGAAAAACGCCAAGCCCTCGGCAAAGGCCTCAGCGCGCTGATTCCCGACGCGCCGGAACCGGTCCGCTCGTCCCCCGTCGACGTCGACATCGATCGCCTCGCGCCGAACGACTTTCAGCCGCGCGGCCAGATGGACGAGGCGAGGCTGCGGGACCTCGCGCACTCCATCACGGCCAACGGCGTCATCCAGCCGATCGTCGTGCGCAAGGTCGGCGACCGCTTCCAAATCATCGCCGGTGAACGCCGCTGGCGCGCCGCGAAGCTCGCCGGGCTCCTCCGCGTCCCGATTGTCGTCCGCGCCGTTGCGGCCGGACAGGAACGATCGCTGCTGGAGATGGCGCTGATCGAAAACATCCAGCGCGAGAACCTGAACCCGATCGAAGAGGCGCTCGCGTATCGGCGCCTCGCCGACGAATTTCAGATGACCCAGGAAGCGATCGCGACGGCGGTCGGCAAGGATCGCGCGACCGTTGCCAACGTGCTGCGCCTCTTGAAACTGCCAGCGGACGTGCGCGCCGACGTCGCGTCGGGCACGCTGTCGATGGGCCATGCGCGCGCGCTTCTCGCCCTCACCGACGAGGGCGCGCAGCGCCGCCTGGCGCGCGATGTGATCGCGCGCAGCCTCTCGGTTCGCGAAACGGAGTCGCTCATCAAACAGGCGGCGGCGGCCAAGGCGCAACCGGCAGAGGCGCCGCCCAAGCCCGTCGATGTCCACACCCGCGCGGCAGAAGATCGACTGCGCCTCGCCCTCGGCACGCGCGTCCGCATCGTGCGTAAAGGTCCCCGCGGCCGGATTGAGATCGATTTCGGATCCGAAGAAGAGCTGATTCGGATCTACGAGCAGCTCACGGAGCGGCAGGGCAGGTAAGGCAGGGAGGGGCAGGTCAGGCAGGAAAGTCCCTACCGGCCCTACCAGCCTTTCCCGCCCAACCCGCCCAACGAAAGGAGAGTATGGCCAAGCGTCTGACGCAAATGGTTGCCTGCGCCGGTTGAGCGAGCAAACTCGCCGCTGGCGAGCTCGCTCAGGTGCTGAGTGACATCCCCGCGCAAACCGACGACCGGGTGCTGATCGACTTCAGGACCTCGGACGATGCGGGTGTGTACAGATGGGAGAGCGGCCCCGCCATCGTGCAGACGGTCGACTTCTTCACGCCGATCGTCGACGACCCGTACGTCTACGGCCAGATTGCGGCGGCCAACGCCGTCAGCGACATCTACGCCATGGGCGGCCGCCCGCTGACCGCTCTCGCCATCGCCGCCTTTCCGAAAGAGGGGCTCGAGCCTGGGACGATTCGCGAAATTTTCCGCGGCGGTTTCGACAAGCTGCGAGAAGCCGGCGTCGCCCTGCTCGGCGGGCACACCGTGCAGGATCCGGAGATCAAATTCGGCTATGCCGTCACCGGCGCCATCGATCCGACACGTATTCTGTCGAATGCCGGCGCACAACCTGGGGACGTCCTGTTCCTGACCAAGCCGCTCGGCACCGGCATCGTCGGCACGGCGATTAAGTTCGAGCGTGTGAGCGCCGCGCTGGCGGATCAGGCCGTCGCATCGATGCGCACGTTGAACCGGATTGCGGCCGAGGCGATCCAGGCGCTGACCTTGGGGGCCGTCCACGCGTGCACCGATATCACCGGTTTTGGTCTCGCCGGCCACGCTTCCGAGATGGCCGCCGCGAGCGGCGTGACGATCGCCATCGATGCAGGCCGGCTGCCGCTGTTCGACGGCGTGCTGGCCATCGTCCGTCAGAACAAGTCGGGCGGGATGGGATCGAATGAGGAGCATTTCGGCCCATTTGTGCGGATCGCCGATGGCATCGACGCGAATCTCGCCTCGCTGCTCTTCGACCCCCAGACCTCCGGTGGTCTTCTCATCGCCGCCAGCCCAGGTCGCGCCGACGAGGCCGAATCGGCGCTCCGCGCGGCCGGTGTTTCGGTGGCGCGAATCGGCGTCGCGCAGTCCGGCGTGGCCGGCGTTCATTTGCTGGTCCGTTCTTAGCGTCGTGTCTCCGAAGTTCGTTGGCACGACGCGACACATCTTGGCTTGTCGCGTCTTGTCCCCGAATGGTATAAATTGCTGCTCGTCAAACGGTGACCAGAGGGCCTGAGTGATTCCCGATCTGTCTTACGTCGTCTGGGTGATTTTCCTCGTCCTCCTGTTGACGGCTCTGCTGGACCGCCTGCTGCTCCGGCCGATGACGCAGGTCATGCAGGAGCGCGAAGGCGCAATTCGCTCGGCGCGAGATCTGGCCGAAGCGTCGCGGGCGAAGGCGCAGGCTGCCACCGACGAGCTCGAATCGAAGACGCGCGCCGCGCGCGGAGACGTGTATCGCCAGATGGACGAGAAGCGCCGCGAGGCGTTGGACCGCCGTGCGCACCTCGTGGCCGATACGCGCTCGGAAGTCGAGCGGTCGCTCGCGGAAGCGAAAGCGCGTGTCCAGGCACAGGCGTCAACCGCTCGCGCGCAGCTCGAACATGACGCCGACGCCATTGCCACCTCCATCGTCGAGCGCGTGCTCGGCCGGAACGCCTCCTAGTCCTCCCACGTGATGCTTCATCTTTTGCCGCCTCCGCGCCTCGCTTGTGAAACTCCGCGCAAGCTCCTGTTCGCGTTCCTGATGGCGGCGGCGCTGGTGGTCGTCCGAAGCGAACCAGCGGCAGCGCAGCCGGCATCACAGGCACCTGCCGTTGCGGCAGAGGCACCGTCCGCGGCAGCGCACGAAGGAGGCGCCGAAGCGCAGGGCGAAGCAGCAGCCGAGCATCAGGGGAGCGAGATAGTCGGCATGATCGCGCGGCTGGTCAATTTCGGGATCCTCGCCGGCGTGCTCGTCTACTTTCTCAAGTCGCCGCTGGTCGGGTATCTCGCCAGTCGCAGCGATCAGATCCGCAGCGATCTGGTGAAGGCCGCCGAGATGAAACGCGCGGCCGCCGCGCAGATTGAAGAGATCGATCGCCTGATGATGGCGCTGCCGGCGGAGCTCGAGGCGCTGCGCGCGCAGGGCGCGGAGGAAATTGCCTCCGAGGAAGAGCGCATCCGCACGGCCGCGGCCGCCGAGCGCGATCGCCTGCTCGAACAGGCTCGTCGCGAGATCGAGTGGCAGGTCAAGGTGGCCGAGCGCGACCTCGTCAGCCACGCCGCGGATCTCGCCGTCGGCGTCGCGACCGAACGCATCAAGAACCACATCACCGACGATGACCGGCAGCGGCTGGTCGATCGGTACGTGCACCAGTTGAAGGGCCCGGGCGAGTAAGCTCCCGCCCTGACGAAAAGCATGACGAACCGAACGGCTGGCAACCGGTACGCGCGCGCCCTTCTTGAAGTCGCGGTCAAGGAGCAGGGCGATCTGGAGCAGATTGGCGGGCAGCTCGCCGAGCTCGTCGAGCTGTTTACGCAGCATCCGACGCTGAGCAAGGTGATGCTCAACCCGGCGGTGCCGGTGCCACGCAAGCGCGCGGCGATGATTGAATTGACGGGCCGCGCCAATCTTTCGCCGATTGTGTCGAAGCTGGTGGTGCTGCTCGCCGAGCGCGATCGCCTGGTGCTGCTGCCCGATCTGCTGGCGGCCTATCGCGAGCGGCTGCTCGATCACCAGAACGTGGTGCGGGCGGAGATCACGACGGCGGCGCCGCTGGCGCCCGACCGCGCACAGGCGATCGAGCGCGGCCTGGCGCAGCTGACGGGACGCACGATTCGGCTCGCGGCGCACGTGGATCCGTCGATCATCGGCGGCGTCGTTGCGCGACTCGGCGATACGGTGTACGACGGGAGCGTCACACGGCAGCTCGCGAAGATCCGAGAAAAGCTCGTCGCGGGCGTCTGAGAGACGGGATTAGGGACTCGGGATTAGGGATTCGTCCGGAATCGGCTGATATGGGATGCAAATCCCGAATCACGAATCCCAAATCCCGTGAGGATTCACAAGATGGACATCAAAGCAGACGAGATTTCCAAGATCATTCGCGAGCAGATTGGCAGCTACGCGGTTGACGTCGACGTGGCCGAGGTGGGCAGCATCATCTCGATCGGCGACGGGATCGCGCGCGTGCACGGCGTCGAGAACGCCATGGCAGGCGAGATGCTCGAGTTCCCGCACGGCGTGTTCGGCATCGCGCTGAACCTCGAGGAAGAGAGCGTCGGCGCGGTGCTCCTCGGCGAGTTCCAGAACATCAAGGAAGGCGATCTGGTGAAGCGCACGGGGCGCATCATCTCGGTGCCGGTCGGCGACGAGCTGCTCGGCCGCGTCGTGAACGCGCTCGGTCAGCCGATCGACGGCAAGGGGCCGATCGTCACGACGCAGTTCTCGCCGATTGAGCGCCTGGCGCCCGGCGTCGTGGATCGGCAGCCGGTGAAAGAGCCGATGCAGACTGGCCTCAAGGCGATCGACGCGATGGTGCCGATTGGCCGCGGGCAGCGCGAGCTGATCATCGGCGATCGGCAGACCGGCAAGACGGCCGTCGCGATCGACGCGATCCTGAATCAGAAGGACACCGGCGTCATCTGCATCTACAACGCGATTGGCCAGAAGCAGTCGACCGTTGCGCAGGTGGTGCGGACGCTCGAAGAAGCCGACGCGATGCGCTACACGATCGTCGTCGCCGCCACGGCGTCCGATCCGGCGCCGCTGCTGTACATCGCGCCCTACTCCGCCTGCACGTTCGGCGAGTACTTCCGCGACTCGAGCCGCCACGCGCTGGTCGTCTATGACGATTTGTCGAAACACGCGCAGGCGTATCGCGAGATCTCGCTGCTGCTGCGCCGCCCGCCGGGCCGCGAGGCGTACCCGGGGACGTGTTCTATCTGCACTCGCGTCTGCTCGAGCGCGCGGCGAAGCTGCGGAACGAACTGGGCGGCGGATCGTTGACGGCGCTGCCGATCATCGAGACGCAGGCCGGCGATCTGTCGGCCTACATCCCGACGAACGTCATTTCGATTACCGACGGGCAGATCTTCCTGGAGTCGGATCTGTTCAATCAGGGGGTTCGGCCGGCGATCAACGTCGGCAATTCCGTGTCGCGCGTCGGCGGCTCGGCGCAGGTCAAAGCCATGCGGCAAGTGGCCGGCACGCTGCGGCTCGACCTGGCGCAGTACCGCGAGCTTGCGGCGTTCGCGCAGTTCGGCAGCGATCTCGACAAGGCGACGCAGTCGCAGCTCACGCGCGGCGCGCGGCTGGTCGAGATCTTGAAGCAGCCGCAGTACGTGCCGCTGCCGGTTGAGCGGCAGGTCGCGCTGATCTTCGCGGGGACGAACGGCTATCTCGACGGCATCGCGCTCTCGGACGTGCGCGCGTACGAAGTCGGGCTGTACCAGTTCATCGAGACGCGCCACCCGAACGTCTTCCGCAGCATTGCCGAGAAGAAGCAGCTCGACGATCAGATCAAGGCAGCGCTCGACGCGGCGGTGAAGGAATACGGCGGCGAGTTCGCCTCGAGAAAGGCCGCCGCCGCATAGCGGAACCTTCATCACGAAGAGACGGAGAACACGAAGGACACGAAGAAAAAGTATCTTCGTGATCTCCGTGTCCTTCGTGCCTCCGTGATAAAAGAGCGCTAGAAGTACATATGCCGTCACTGATTGACCTTCGGCGCCGCGTTCGCGCGGTGAAAAATACGCAGCAGATCACGAAAGCGATGAAAATGGTCGCCGCGTCGAAGCTGCGCCGCGCGCAGGAGCGCATGTCGAATGCGCGCCCGTTCGCACAGCAGATGCAGCGTGTTCTCGCAAGCCTCGCGTCGCGGGTCGATCCGTCGGCGCATCCCCTGCTCGCCGTGCGCGAGCCGGGCGCTGCCAGCAGAACGCTGGTCATCATCGTCACCGCCGACAAAGGGTTGTGCGGCAGCTTCAATACGAACATCATCAAAGCTGGCGCAACCTTCGTCACCGAAAGCCCGCAGGTCTGCACCCTGGGTCTGGTCGGCCGCAAGGGACGCGATTTCTTCGGGCGCCGCGGCTTCGACGTGATGTACGAAGAGGTGGGCATCTTTCAGAAGCTCGCCTACGGCCACGCGCAGGGCATTGCACGGAACGCGATCGAGCTCTTCACGTCGGGCCAGGTGGACCGCGTGGTGCTGATTTACAACGAGTTCAAATCGGTGATGACGCAGCGCGTGGTCGTCGACCAGCTGCTGCCGATCGCGCACGCCGACGTGGATACGGCCGTGTCTGCGAGTCAGGTCGAGTACCTGTACGAGCCGTCAGCCCAGGAGATCTTCGACCAGCTCCTTCCGCGCTATATCGAAGTGCAGGTGTACCGATCGCTGCTCGAGTCCAACGCCGCGTTCTTCGCAGCGCAGATGACGGCCATGGACACGGCCAGCAAAAACGCGACCGACATGATCGCGAGCTTGACGCTCTACATGAACAAGGTGCGCCAGGCCGCGATCACGCGGGAAATCATCGAAGTCGTTTCAGGCGCTCAGGCTCTGTGAGAAATACATAGGGATTTGGGATTCGGGATTCGGGATTTGCGTGCCGTTCGTCACCTGGAGTTCGCGAATCCATAGAGTCGCGAATCCCAAGTCCCGAATCCCGTCAAGGATCAAATATGGCAATCGAGAAGCACAACATCGGCAAGATCGTTCAGGTGATCGGGCCTGTCATCGACGTCGAGTTCGAGGCCGGATACCTGCCGGACATCTACAACGCGCTCCGCGTCGTCTCGGGGAACCCCGAACAGACCGGCGCGATCGACGTCATCGCCGAAGTCGAGCAGCACCTCGGCGAGAACCGCGTACGCGCCGTCGCCATGAAGCCGACCGACGGCATGCAGCGCGGCATGAAAGCGACCGACCTCGGCCACCCCATTCAGATGCCGGTCGGTCCCGCCACCCTCGGCCGCGTGCTGAACGTGCTCGGCGAGCCGGTGGACTTTCCCGATCGCCCTGTGCAGGCGACTGACCATTGGTCGATTCATCGCGCCGCGCCGTCGCTCGAGCAGCAGTCGACCGAATTGAAGATGTTCGAGACCGGCATCAAGGTGATCGACCTGCTCGAGCCGTATCTGCAAGGCGGCAAGATCGGCCTGTTCGGCGGCGCCGGCGTCGGCAAGACCGTCGTCATCATGGAGCTGATTCACAACATCGCGCTCAAGCACGGCGGCGTGTCGGTCTTCGGCGGCGTGGGCGAACGCACGCGCGAGGGCAACGACCTCTGGCTCGAGTTCCAGGAGTCGGGCGTGATCGACGTCAACGATCAGACCAAGTCGCGGGCGGCGCTGGTCTACGGCCAGATGACGGAGCCGCCGGGCGCGCGCCTGCGCGTCGGCCTGTCGGCGCTGACGGTCGCCGAGTATTTCCGCGACGCCGAAAACAAGGACGTGCTCCTCTTCATCGACAACGTCTTCCGCTTCACGCAAGCCGGGTCGGAAGTGTCGGCGCTGCTCGGCCGCATGCCGTCGGCGGTCGGCTACCAGCCGACGCTGCTCAGCGAAATGGGCCAGATGCAGGAGCGCATCACGTCCACGAAGAACGGGTCGATCACGTCGGTGCAGGCGATCTACGTCCCCGCCGACGACTACACCGACCCGGCGCCGGCGACGACGTTCGCGCACCTCGACGCGACGACGAACCTGTCGCGCACGATTTCCGAGCTGGGCATCTACCCCGCGGTCGATCCGCTCGCGTCGAGCTCGCGCATTCTCGACCCGCGCATCCTTGGTGACGAGCACTACAATGTCGCGCGCCAGGTGAAGCAGGTGCTGCAGCGCTACAAGGATCTGCAGGACATCATCGCCATTCTCGGCATCGACGAGCTCTCCGAGGACGACAAGCTCGCCGTGTCGCGCGCCCGCAAGATTCAGAAGTTCCTCTCGCAGCCGTTCTTCGTCGCGCAGCAATTCACGGGCCTCGAAGGGAAGTACGTGACGATCGCGGATACCATCCGTGGCTTCAAGGAGATCGTCGAAGGCAAGCACGACGAGATCCCCGAGCAGGATTTCTATATGGCGGGCACGATCGACGAGGTCATCGAGAAGTTCAGGAAGCGGAAGGCAGCTTAGCGATGCCCATCCCGTCCAGCCTTCACCTGCAGATCGTCTCAGCCGATCGCTCGCTCGTCAACGAGCAGGTCGACGAGGTGCAGATCCCCGGCGCGGACGGCTATCTCGGCATCCTGCCGGGCCACACCCCGCTGCTGTCGACCATGCAGGTCGGGGAGCTGTGGTACCGACAGGGGTCGGAGAAGCATTACCTGGCGATTGCGTTCGGGTTCGCCGAGGTGCAGCCCGATCGCGTCACCATCCTCGCGCAGATTGCCGAGAAGGCCGAGGAAATCGATCCGATGCGCGCGGAGACGGCCAAGAAGCGCGCGGAAGAGCGGCTCGCCAAGCCGACGCTGGACATGGATTTCGAACGGGCGAGAATCGCGATGCTCAAGGCGCTCATCCGTCTGCAGGCCGCCGCGCACGCGCGGACGCGGGCGTAAGCGTGGACCGCGCGTCGCTGACCTGATAAGGTCGGCGTGACATTTTGTTTGCCAATCTCGAGAAACTCCTTCGCTATCGGGGCCTGATCACCAGCCTGGTCGCGCGCGATCTGAAAGCGCGCTATCGCGGCTCCGTGCTCGGGTTTTTCTGGTCCTTCGTCAACCCGCTCCTGCTGCTGCTGATCTACTCGTTCGTGTTCACGAAGATCATGCCGAACACGACGCCCGGCGTGAAGCCCTACACCCTCTTCATGTTTTCCGGGATCCTGCCGTGGACCTGGTTCTCTTCGTCTCTGCTCGAAGCGTCGGGGTCGCTGATCGCCGGCGGCAACTTGATCAAGAAGGTGCTCTTTCCCGCGGAGGTCCTGCCCATCGTCAGCGTGCTGGCGAATATGGTGAACTTCTTTCTCGGGCTGCCGATTCTGATTCTGTTTCTCGTGATCTACTGGCACATCCCGAGGCCGGAGAACCTGCTGTGGTTTCCGGTCGTGGTGATGGTGCAGCTCGTGTTCACGCTGGCGCTCGCCCTGGCGGTGGCCGCGCTCGCCGTGCACTTTCGCGACGTGCGCGACATTCTGTCGAACGTGCTGACGCTCTGGTTCTTTGCGACGCCGATCATCTATCCCTGGTTCCAACCGGAGGTCCAGAGCTTCAAGACCTTCTTCAACGTGAATCCGTTCACGCACATCGCGGTTTCGTATCAGGAAATTCTGTTCTTCAACAACGGGCCGGTCGGCCACTGGAAGTGGCTGGTCTCGCTCGGCGCCGGCTCCGTGCTGCTGTTTCTGGCGGGCTACTGGCTGTTCGATCGCCTGCGGGATTCGTTCGCGGAGGCGGTGTGATGCGTTTCCTAACGTCTCATCACGAAGTCACGGAGATGCACGAAGCTCACGAAGAAAGAATTTATACAGAGTTTCTTCGTGGCCTTCGTGGGTCTTCGTGTCTCCGTGATGAGAAGGGTTTCGAACGAGCACCGGCAGCCGAGTCATGAACGCGATCGAGCTCGACAACGTCTCGAAGATCTACCGCCGCTACGGTGGACGGCAGTTCTCGACGCTGAAGAGCGCCCTGTTCCAGCGGAGCATTCTGCGCGATCTGCAGCCGAGTGAAACGTTCCCCGCGCTGACAGACGTCTCGTTCATCGTGCCCAAGGGCGCGACGTTCGGCGTCATTGGCCGCAACGGCTCCGGTAAGAGCACGGCCCTCAAGCTCGTCGCGGGCATTACGAAGCCGACGAGCGGCACCGTGAACGTGCAGGGACGCATCTCCGCGCTGATCGAGCTCGGCGCCGGCTTCCACCCCGAGATCTCCGGCCGCGAGAATGTCTTCATCAACGGCATCATGCTCGGCCTCTCCAAGCGCGAGATTCACAATCGCTTCGACGAGATCGTGGAGTTCGCCGAGCTGCGCGAGTTCATCGACGCGCCCGTGAAGACGTATTCCTCGGGGATGTACATGCGCCTCGGTTTCGCGGTAGCGATCCATGTCGATCCCGATGTGCTGCTCGTCGACGAAGTGCTGGCGGTCGGCGACGAAGGCTTCACGCACAAGTGCCTCGACAAGTTCGCCGAGCTCAAGCGGAGCAACAAGACGATTCTCCTCGTCACCCACTCGCTCAACCTCGTCGAGCGCTTCTGCGACGAGGCCGTATGGCTCGACGCCGGGACGAAGCAGGCCGAAGGCGATCCCAAGCGTGTCGTGGGCGCCTATTTGACCAAGGTCGAGGAAGGTGAGGACGCGCTGCTGGCGGTGACGACCGCGCGCGCCGTCGAAGGCGCGCACGCACCGCCGGCGGCCGACGGTCCGGCGCCTCAGGATCCGACGTCCAACATGTTTCACGCGACCGAAGGCCGCTGGGGGTCGCGCGACATCGAGATCACCGAGGTCGCGTTTCTCGATGCGAGCGGCCAGCCGTCGTTCGTGTTTCATTCCGGCGAGGCGATGGCGATCCGCATGAAAGTGCGCGCCACGCATCCGGTCGCCGATTTCGTGTTCGGCTTTGGCTTGTTCAACGCCGACGGGGTGTGCTGCTACGGCACCAACACGTACCTCGAAGAGATGGCGCCTGAGGCGCTCGAGGGTGACGCGGAGGCGACGTTCCAGATCGACCGTCTCGACCTCGTCGAAGGCACCTATAAGATCGACGTCGCCGTGCACAAGATCGACGGCTTTCCGTACGATTATCATCGGCTGCTCTACACCTTCCGCGTGAAGTCGCGGACGCACGACGTCGGCCTCTATCGTCCGCGCCATACCTGGCGCTTCTCGCCCGGCGTGCGCTTCAAGACGGGGACATGACTCAACACAAAGGACACCATGGACACCAAGGATCGCAACGTCCACAAAGATTGAGCCAGTATTTTCTGGTGACAAGGCGCCCGACTGGATTGACCTTTGTGCCCTTCGTGTCCTCTGTGTTGAGAGCATCGTGGCGTTGAGCGGCTGTGACGCCTTCTGACGCGGTCGCGTTCGCCGATCAGTGCCGTCTCGCCGGCAAGCTCGTTGTCTTCACCAACGGCGTCTTCGACCTGCTGCACCCGGGCCACATCCGCTACCTCCAACAGGCCCGCCGGCTCGGCGACGCCCTGATCGTCGGCGTCAACTCGGACCGTTCCGTCCGCGCGATCAAAGGGCCGCAGCGGCCGATCACGCCGGAAACCGAGCGCGCGGAGATCGTTGCGGCGCTCGAGTGCGTCGACGCCGCGGTCGTGTTCGACGAAGAGACGCCGCACTCGCTGATCGCCGCCCTCAAGCCCGACGTCCTCGTCAAAGGCGCCGACTGGGCCGAAGATGCCATCGTCGGCCGCGACATCGTCGAAGCGCGCGGCGGACGCGTCGTCCGCGTGCCGATTGAGGCGGGGTACTCGACCACTGCCATGCTTCGGAAGATCAAATCCTGAGCGGCCAAGCCTGGCGGCGCTCCGCGACGACCTGCACGGCGAATTGATCAGTCGCGGCGCAGGACTTCGTCCCGCCGTCTTGCTACACTGGAAATTTCCGGTTGGACCGACTTCCCTTGATCACCTCGACCTCACTCAATCTTCGCGCGCTGTTGAAGACGGCCATCTCGCGCAGCGGGATGGATGTGCCGGCCCACGCCGTCTCGGGGCTGACGCCGTCCGCCAAGGCGCTGTTTGTCGCCGGCGCGGCGCAGGCGCTGCCGCACGGCGTCGTGCTGTACGTCGTGCCGTCTGACGGCGACCTCGAACAGGCGGCAGCGGACGTCGGCTTCTTCATGTCGGCGCTCGAAGGGCTGTCCAGCGCCGCCGCTGACCGTGCGATTCTTCCGTTTCCGTCGCACGAGATCGATCCGTATCGCGGCATGCAGCCGCATTTCGGCGTCGTCTCCGCCCGCGCGCGCGCGCTGCACGCGATCGCCACCGGCGTCGCCCGTGTCATTGTCGCCTCGGCCGCGGCGCTTGTGCCGCGCGTGACGTCGCCCGCCCGGCTGCTGGCCGCCGCAATCGACCTGAAGCCCGGGCAGGACATCGCGCCGACCGATCTTGCCGAGCTGCTCGTGGACGCCGGCTTCACCCGGGAGGATCCTGCCGACGAGCACGGCGAATTTGCCGTCCGCGGCGGCATCGTGGATATCGTGGCGGCAGGCGAGGCGCCGCCCGTGCGGCTCGAGTTCATCGGCGACACGATCGAGACGATGCGCACGTACGACCCGGCCACCCAGCGGTCGATCGCGCCGATCGATCAGCTCGCGATCGTTCCGCTGCGCGATGTGTTGCCCTCTTCCGCGGCGACTCCGAACACCCGCGCGACGGCTGTCGTGGCGCAGGACTTTAGTCCTGCCAGTCTGGATCGCACGGCCACCGTCTTCGACTATCTCTCCCGCGCGCGCGACGCGCGCATCATCGTGTCCGAGCGCGACGAAGTCGACGCACAGGTCGCGAAGCTGCTCGAACAGCTTCATCACAGCTACGACGCCGCGTCGCCGGGCGCCTTGCCGCCCGACGAGCTGTTCGCCGATCCCGACACCATCGCCGCCCGACTCGATCAGGCGACGACGATCTCCCACCTCGGCCTCGATGACGACACTGCCGGTCCCTGGGTGCCGAATCCCGTCCTTCGACAAGCTCAGGACGCCCCGAGCTCGTCGAGGGGCGAATCCCGAATCCCGTCCGAATCCCGAATCCCGAATCCCGAATCCCGTCCGATACGCTGCCAGCCCGCGCTGGAAATGCATGGACGCGTGGCCGAATGGGTCGCGGAAATCCGGCGCCTCCGGGAAGGTGGCGAAACGATCCTGTTCGTGGCCGCAACGTCCGGACGCGCGGAGCGGACGATCGAGCTGTTGAAGGAGTACGAAATCCTCGCGGTTCCGGTCGAGCGTGCGGAAGACGCGCGCTACGCTGCGGTGCTCGTCGCCCTCGGCAGCCTCTCGCGTGGATTTCGGCTGCCGGACGCCGGCGTGCAGATCTACGCCGAGTCGGACGTCTTCGAGGAGGATCGCCGCGCGCCGGAGCGGCGCCGTTCGGCCACGAAAGCGTTTCTCTCCGATCTGCGCGATCTGAAGATCGGCGATCTCGTCGTTCACGTCGATCACGGCATCGGGATGTTCGTCGGGCTGAAGCAGATTGGCGTCGGCCCTTCGGCAGGCTCAGGGCAGGCCGACGATGTGCAGGAGTTTCTCGAGCTTCGCTACGCGGGCGAGGACAAGCTGTTCGTCCCGGTCGAGCGGCTGGATCTCGTGCAGAAGTACACCGGCGCGTCGAAGCCGCCGATCGATCGGCTCGGCGGCGCGTCGTGGGAGCGCGCGAAATCGAAGGTCAAGAAAGCGATGCGCGACATGGCGGAGGAGCTGCTCAAGCTCTACGCTGCGCGCAAAGCCGTGCCGGGGCACGCCTTCGGCGCCGATTCGCACTGGCAGCAGGAATTCGAAGACGCGTTCGAATACGAGCTCACCGTCGATCAGAAAACGGCGATCAGCGACATCAAGCGCGACATGCAGTCGCCGACGCCGATGGACCGTCTGTTGTGCGGCGACGTCGGCTACGGCAAGACCGAAGTCGCCATGCGCGCCGCGTTCAAGGCGGTGATGGACGGCAAGCAGGTCGCGTTTCTGGCGCCGACCACGGTGCTCGCCTTCCAGCACGAGAAGACCCTGAAGGAGCGCTTCGGCGGCTTCCCCGTCCGCATTGCGATGGTGAGCCGCTTCCGCAGCACCGCCGAGCAGAAAGCGTCGCTCGCCGACCTCGCCGCCGGCAAAGTGGACATCATCGTCGGCACCCACCGGCTGCTGTCAAAAGACGTCGAGTTTCGCGATCTCGGGCTGCTCGTCGTCGACGAAGAGCAGCGCTTTGGCGTGTCGCACAAGGAGCGGATCAAGCAGATGCGCAAGAAGGTGGACGTGCTGACGATGAGCGCGACGCCGATTCCGCGCACGCTGAATATGTCGCTGGTCGGCATCCGCGACATGTCGATCATCGAAACGCCGCCGAAGGATCGCTTGTCGATTCAGACGAACGTCGTCAAGTTCGATCAGGAAGTGATCCGCCGCTCGATCCGGCACGAGATCGAACGCGGCGGACAGGTCTACTTCGTCCACAACCGCGTCGAGTCGATCTTCTCGATCGGCGATCTCATTCAGCGCCTCGTGCCGGAGGCGCGCGTCGTCGTCGGACACGGCCAGATGGGGGAAGACACACTCGAGCGCGCGATGCTCGATTTCGTCGCGAAGAAGTTCGACGTGCTGCTGGCGACGACGATCGTCGAGAACGGCCTCGATATTCCGAACGCCAACACCATCATCATCAACCGCGCCGATCGGTACGGCCTGTCGCAGCTCTATCAGCTGCGCGGCCGCGTCGGCCGATCCGATCGGCCGGCGTATGCCTATCTGCTGATTCCGCCGGAAGACAACCTCTCGCCGGTCGCGAAAAAGCGGCTCGCCGCCATCAAGGAGTTCAGCGACCTGGGCAGCGGCTTTCGCGTGGCGGCGCTCGATCTGGAGATCCGCGGCGCCGGGAATCTCCTCGGCGGCGAACAGAGCGGGCAGATCGAAACCGTCGGCTTCGAGATGTACATGAAGCTTCTGGAGCAGACCGTCCGTGAGCTCAAAGGCGAAGAGCTTGAAGACGATCTGCGCGCAACGGTGAATCTGCGGGTGGACCTCCGCATCGACGCGTCTTATGTTCCGGACATGAATCAGCGGCTGATGCTCTACCGTAAGGTTGCGGCCGCGCGCCGTGAGGAAGAGATCGATCAGGTGCTCGACGAGTCGATCGACCGCTACGGTCCGCTGCCCGACTCCGTACTGAACCTGGCCGATTACGGCCGGATCCGCGTGATGGCCGATCGGCTCGGCATCGACGCCATCGACCGCGAAGGCCGTCTCGTCGTCTTAAAGTTCAGACCGCAGGCGAAGCTCGATCCCGTCCGTCTCGTCGCGCTGGTGCGGCAGCGCAGCGAGCTGACGCTCGTGCCGCCTGCCGGTCTGCGTCTGGCCTTGGACGGGGCGGGAAAGGCGGAAGGGATTCGGGATTCGGGATTCGCCCCTCGACCAGCTCGGGGCGCCCTGAGCTTGTCGAAGGACGGGATTCGCGGGGATTCGAGTCCTGGGACTCGTTCGGACTCGGCTTCCCAGCGCACGAATCCCAAATCCCCCATCCCGAATCCCAAGAGAAGCGGCAAGTACGGCAACGCCGCGCCCAGCTGGTGGACCGCTCGCGCGCGCGCCGGTGAGGTCACGGCTGGATTCACCAAGGCCGAGATTCTCAAGCAGAAGAAGGACGATCCGCGGGCGCCGGGCGGCGTGTTCGAGCAGGTCGGTGGTCTGTTGAGCGAGTTGCTCGATCAGGGGTAAAATATTGGGTTCACGGTACTTATGCTGAATTACAAAACCGACGGTTCGATTGTGGCGCAGGCCGGCGATGGGGCAGGACGAAAGTCCTGCGCTACGAGCGTCAGGGCCCACCTCGTCGCGGGCGTAGTGCGGGTCTTCCGACCCGCCGTCGTCGTGGCGTTGCTCGTGGCGGGCGTTGCCTCACTGCGCGCCGAGATCATCGAACAGATCCTCGTGAAGGTGAACGGCGAAATCTTCACCAAAACCGATCTGGAAACGCGGCAGGTCGCGATTCTGCGCCAGAAGGGACAGCAGGTCGATCTCAAGAGCAATCCGAGCGACGCGCAGCTCCGGCAGTCGCTCAACGAGATCACACCGCAGCTCATGGTCGACGCCGTGGACGAGATGCTGATCATCCAGCGCGGAAAGGAGCTCGGCTACAAGCTGAGCGACGAGCAGTTCAAGACGGCAGTCGACAGCATCAAGAAAGAAAACAAGATCGAGACCGAAGAGCAGTTCAACGCCGCGCTCAAGCAGGAAAACATGACGATGGCGGATCTGCGGCGGAATTTCGAGAAGCAGATGATTCTGTCGCGCGTCGAGCAGAACGAAGTGTTCGGCAAGGTCGGCGTCTCTGAGGAAGAAGCACGCGCGTATTACGATGCGCACCTGAACGAGTTCACCACACCGCCGTCGATCACGATGCGCGAAATTCTCATCGGGGTCACCGGGGGCGCCAGAGGGATGAATGTGGCGCAGGATGAAGCGGCGAAAGAGCGCGCCGAATCGATTCGTGCGCGCATCCTCGCCGGCGAGAGCTTCGACAAAGTCGCCGTCGAAGTCTCCGACGCGCCTTCCAAAGCGAACGCCGGCTCGATCGGCCCGCTCAGCATGAACGACCTGTCGCCCGATCTGCGCAAGGTCATCGAGGGTTTGAAAATCGGCGGCGTCAGCGAGGTCGTGCACACGACGCGTGGCTATCAGCTGCTGAAGCTCGAATCGTCGACGCCGGCGCAAACGCTGCCGTTCGAGCAGGCGCGCGAGCAGATCAGCGATCGCGTGTTCACCGGCAAGCGCCAGGAGGAGTTCGACAAGTACAAGGCGAAGCTGCGGCAGCAGGCGATCATCGAATGGAAGAACGAGGACGTGAAGAAAGCCTACGAGGCGGGCCTCAAGACGGCAGGGGCCGCTGTTTCTTGACGGGATTCGTGATTCGGGATTGGGGATTCGGGTGGGCTTCGGGAGTCGGGATTCGACAGTCACCGTGAGAGGGACGAGAGATCAGCCGCGATGAGCGCCAGCGACTCCCCCTTGCAAATCCCGAATCCCGTTCTTCGACAAGCTCAGGACGCCCCGAGCTCGTCGAGGGGCGAATCCCGAATCCCGAGTGCAACGCAGTGGTACGCCATCTGGACACGCTCGCGCCATGAGCAACTCGTACGCGAGCAGCTCGAGCACAAGCAGGTCGAGGCCTTCCTTCCGACGATCACCCGATGGAGCCGCTGGAAGGATCGCAAGAAGAAGATCGACTGGCCGCTCTTTCCCGGTTATTGCTTCGCCCGGTTCGACGTCGCCGACACGCTCTCGATCCTGAAGTGCACGGGCGTCGTCAACGTCGTGTCTTTCGACGGTAAACCGGCACCGATTCCTGCGTACGAGCTCGAGAGCATTCGCCTGCTCGTCGGCAGCGACCTGCAATTCGACGCGTGCCCCATGATTCGCGAGGGCATGCTCGTCGAAGTCGTGCACGGACCGCTCAAGGGCGTCACCGGACGGCTGGTGCGCAAAGACTCCGCGAAAGCACGATTGGTTCTGTCGGTCGACCTCATCGGGCAGGCGGTCAGCGTCGAGGTGGACGCCGCCGACGTGAAGGTCTACTGACCGCTCGGCCGATCACTCTGCCACGCGAGGCGCGCGCGCAGCAGCAAGTAGGTGGCGATCCCGAGAAGGCCGCCCGTCGTGTCAGCGAACCAGTCGTGAATATCCGAGCTGCGACCGGGCGTGAAGAGCTGATGCCACTCATCGCTGCCGCCGTACAGGCTCGTTGCGATGAGCGCGCAGAGTCCCGCTAGCGCCAGCGACAATCCCTCGCCGATGCACGCGCGGCAAAACAGCGCTCCGAGACCGCCGAATTCGATGGTATGGAGCGCCTTGTCCCAGACGTGTTCGGTCAGCTCCGGAAGGGGGTTGGACTCCGACGACAGATGAAAAATGAGGAGCATGTAGACGAGCGGCGGCGCCCAGAGTTGCACGCGTCTGTGGAATGATGGTGAGCTCATTGCGCTACCATACTAACGGGTGATCGGCCCTTGCAGTCGTCGCCTGGAATGCCGCCCCGACAGCCGTCTCTGAATCATGAAAATCGGATCCGTTGATCTCCCGTCGCCCTTCGCCGTCGCGCCCATGGCGGGCATGACCGACACGGCGTTTCGCCGCCTCGTGAAGCGTCATGGCGGATGCGGCCTGGTCGTCACCGAGATGGTGAGCGCCGAGGGGCTCGTGCGCGGCATCGATCGCACGCTCGAGTACGCGGAGTACACCGAGGAAGAGCGGCCCGTCTCGATTCAGATCTTTGGCGGCGATCCCGAGAAGATGGCCGCGGCCGCGCAGATCGTCGAGGGCATGGGCGCCGACATCGTCGACGTCAATATGGGATGCCCCGTGCCGAAGATCGCGAAGCACAATGCCGGCTGCAGCCTGATGCGCGAGCCGGCGCACGCGGCGACCGTGATCGCGGCGATGGCCAAGGCAGTCCGGATCCCGGTGACCGTGAAGATGCGCGCGGGCTGGAATGAGGACGAACGGAATGCGCCGACGCTGGCGCGCATGGTCGAGGATGCGGGCGCCGCCGCCGTGGCGGTACACGGCCGCACGGCCGCACAAAGTTACAGCGGATCGGCCGACTGGGAGATCGTCGCGCAGATCGCCGACGCGCTCACGATCCCCGTGTTCGGCAGCGGCGACTGCATCGAGCCCGAACAGGTGATCGAGCGTATGCGTGCCGGCGTCGAAGGCGTGCTCGTCGGACGCGGGGTGCTGCGCAATCCGTGGATTCTGGCGCAGGCGCGCGACATCGCGGCCGGCCGCCCGCCGCGGCGCGTCACGATGGCCGACCGTGGTCAGTTTCTCCTCGACTACATCACGCTGCTGAAGCACGAACGGGTGCACGAAGACGCCGGCTTCCGCCACTCCGCCGAATCCCGCGAATCGCGCGAATCGCACGAATCCCGCGAATCCCGAATCCCGTCCTTCGACAAGCTCAGGACGCCCCGAGCTGGTCGAGGGGCGAATCCCAAATCCCTTCTCCGTACGACCTCGCACGATCGCTGGATCGTGAACAAGCTGCGCGCGCTCGGATCCTGGTACACGAAGGGGCTCGACAATGGATCTCACCTGCGCGCGTCGATCAACAGCGCCGACTCCCTGCCGGCGCTCTGCGGCATCATCGAGCAATTTTTCATGGTGGAACCGGTCGAGGCGAGCGAAGGCGGGCGTATCCTTTCGGTATAGAACGTATTTTTCTTGACACAACTCCGCAGCTCGGTAAGATCACACACCTCGACTGCACATTTCATAAACCGATTCCGGCGAGGTGGTCTTGACGCCCAGCCGCCCGACTTTCCTCACACTTACTCTCCTCACAGTTACGCCCGACCTGGTGTGTCAGCCCAGACCACCTCGTCGCCGGCAGCTACTGTTGTGTGCGGCCCTTCTCGCCGCCGCCACAGGTATTGCCGCCTGCTCGACGGAACGCGACCACGGTCGCAAGCGCATCACACCGGAGTACGACAAGACCGGCAAGCTGCAGTTGCTGAAGTACGACGCCAACGGCAACGGGATCGTCGACACGTGGAGCTACATGGACGGCGCCCGCGTCGTCCGAATCGAAATCGACAAGGATGAAGACGGGAAAATCGATCGCTGGGAGTACTACGGACCCGATCAGACGCTGCTGAAGGTCGGCTTCTCCCGGCAGAACGACGGTAAGGAAGATGGGTGGTCGTATGCCGCCGCCGACGGCAGCACGCGCCTGGAGCTGTCCACACACCGGGACGGCCGGATCGACCGCATCGAATATTACGAGCACGACGTCATGGTGCGAGCCGAAGAAGATAGCGACGGCGACGGCAAGATTGACAAGTGGGAAACCTACGACGGCGCGCGGCTCGCGTCGGTCGCCTTCGACACGACGCATCGCGGGACGGCTGACCGCCGCCTCACCTATCGACCCGATGGCGCGGCCCTGATGGAAGTGGATCCCAAGGGCGATGGCCATTTCGTGCCGCTCCCGTCGTCTGATCGTCGCCAGCGTTGAATCACATGAAACCCGTTCTCTACATCGGCTGCCCCGTTGCAGAGCGTTCGGAAACAGAAAAGTTACTGGCCGCGGCGCGTGTGTCCATCGTCTGGGCCGACACGGTCGCACAGGCCATGAGCGAGCTGAACCGGCGCGACATGCCGGTGTTGCTCGATCTGTCGCGCGGCGCCTCGGCACTGCAGGTGGCGCGCGACCTGCGCGCGCAGCGGACGGCGACGCTGATGTTCGCGGTCGTCGACGAGCGGCGGCCCGATCTGACAACGGAAGCGGTGCTCGAGGGCATGGCCGACGTGTTCGCCCGCCCGCTTGGCGGCCGCCGCCTGGCGAATGCCATTGCCCGCGAGATGGCGTACGAGTCGCGCCGGGACCGTCCGGCCGACGCCGCTCGCGGCGATTTGTATACGCAGTCGCCGTCGATGCGCGAGGTGTCCACGCTCATCGCACGTGCTGCGACGATGCGGGCGGGCGTGCTGATTCGCGGCGAAGAAGGCACCGGGCGCGAAATCGTCGGCCGCGCCATCCACGGTGCGCGGCCGTCGCCTGTCGGCGCCTTCCTGAAGATCGATTGCGCGGCGTTCGACGGGGACCAGCTCGACGCAGCTTTGTTCGGCTCCGCCCAGCGGTCGCCGAACGGCGATGCGTCGCGCGGCCTCCAGCGGGTCAGCCGCGGCAGCCGGCTGTTTGCCGCGCACGGCGGGACGCTGTATCTGCAGAATGTCGCCGACGCGCCCGCCCGTGCGCAGGCGCGGTTGGCGCGCGTGCTGCGCGACCGCGAGGCCATTCTGTCTGAAACAGGCGAGGCCATCGATCTGGACGTGCGGCCGATGGCGGGCGTCAACCTCCGCTTCGAGCACGCCGTCGAAGAAGGACGCGTGCGCGAGGATCTCTTTCGTCGTTTATCCGTCGTTCGCATCGACATGCCGCCGCTGCGCAACCGGCGCGAAGACATACCCGCGCTCGCCAACTACTTCCTCCGCGAAATCTGCGCGGCGCAGCGCGTGCCGCCGAAGACGCTGTCGCGCGCCGCGTTGTCGCTGATCGCGGCGCTTCCCTGGCGCGGCAACGCCGCCGAGCTCCACGCACTGATCGAGAGCATCGTCACCAGCCTGGCGGGTGGCCGCGGCATCAGTCTGGACGATGTGCTGGCGCACGTGCAGCTGGATGGTGGAGCGGCCGTCGCTCCCAACGGGGGCACACTCCGGCAGGCGCGATCGCGGTTCGAGCGCGAGTACATCGCGTCGGTGCTCGAACACCATCACGGCCGCATCAGCGAGGCCGCGAAGGCGCTCGGCATCCAGCGCACCAATCTGTATCGCAAGATGCGATCGCTGCGGCTCGCCCCTGATCGCGGCAGGCGCTCGTAAAGCCTGGAGACGCTTCGTCCGACACTTCTACCGAATGCTCCATCTGAAGAAATGTCTGGTGATCGCAGGGCTGGGCCTGCTCGTGGCTCCGCCTGCGTTCGCTCAGGGCGATTTCGTCGAGCCCGATCCGTCGAAGGTTCACGTGCAGATCGGTCCGCTCTGGATGGACCCGTCGATCGCGTTGACGAACCTGGGCGTCGACACCAACGTGTTCAACGAACCGGCGGAGTTGTCGCCGAAGCGCGATTTCACGGCGACCATCACGCCCACGACGAACGCCTGGTTGCGGCTGGGGCGCACCTGGCTCGCCGGCAGCGTCGATGAAGGCATCGTCTGGTATGAGAAATATGCGAGCGAGCGATCGCTCAACGACCGCTACCGTCTCGGGTGGCACGTGCCGCTCAATCGCCTGACGTTCGACATCGGCGGCAATTATCTGAACACGCACGACCGGCCCGGATTTGAAATCGACTCGCGGTCCCATCACACGGAGCTCGGCGGCACGGCGAGCGCGGACGTGCGCTGGCTGTCGAAGACGTATTTCGGGGTGAAAGCCACCGTGCTGCGGACGAATTTCGACAGCACCGCGACGTTCGAGGGTGTCAACCTGCGCGAGGAGCTGAATCGCACCGACACGACGGGCGCGTTCACGATCCGCCACGAGCTCACGCCGCTGACCAGCATCAGCGTCGACGTCGCCCGCGAGCAGCAACGATTCGAATTTTCGCCGCTGCGCGACGCGAATTCGACGCAGGTCGTCGGCAGGATCTCGTTCGATCCGGCGGCACTGATCAAAGGCCATGCGAGCATCGGTTACCGCGATTTCGAGCCGGTCGATCACAGTCTGCCCGCGTACAAAGGCTCGGTCGCGTCCGCCGACATCTCCTACACCCTTCTGGGCGTGACGCAATTCGGGCTGCAGGCGACACGCGATGTCCAGTACTGGTACGAGATCAATCAACCGTACTACCTGCTCACCGGCGTCAACGGTTCGATCGCGCAGAAGATCGTCGGGCCCTTCGACGTCATCGGGCGAGCCGGGATCCAGCAGCTGGACTATCGCGATCGTGCCTTGGCCGACGTTCCACCGTCGGCGCGAATCGATTACGTCCACACCTACGGCGCTGGCGTCGGCTACCACCTCGCGTCCGACCTGAGGATCGGATTCAACATCGACCATGCCGATCGCACCTCGGGCATCGCCGAGCGTCGATATAAAGGGCTGAGGTACGGCACGTCGGTGACTTACGGGTTCTGAACATCGAAGATTCCCGTGCGGACTCCAGAAACCGCCGTGGCGGTGAATGGTAAGATGCCTGAACTGTCCTCGACGCGCGCGGCGTCATAGGTCATAGAGCAGGACATGGCCCTCCGCATCGCCTTCGACCTCGACGGCGTCCTCGCCGATATGGAAGCGGAATTGGTGCGGCAGGCCGAAGTGATCTTTGGTAAGGCGATCACGCGCCGTCTGCAGGAAGAGCGCGCCGCCGGCGCCGATCCAACTCCCCCCGCGCCGGGCAACGCAGGCGATCCAGATTCAGACGGCGAGCCGGCCGCCGATCGATCAACCGACAATACTCCCCCGCTGCTGAAGCTGCAGATGTCGTCGCGCCAGCAGCGGCGGCTCTGGCGTCATGTCGAGACGATCCCCAATTTCTGGGAGACGCTCCAGGAGCTCGAGCCGGGTGTGATTCAGCGGATCGCCGCGATGGCCACCGATCGGCGCTGGGAAATCATCTTTCTGACGAAGCGTCCCGAAAGCGCCGGCGCCACCGCGCAGGCGCAGACGCAGCACTGGCTCGAAGCGAAAGGCTTTCGGCTGCCGAGCGTATTCGTCGTGCAGGGATCGCGCGGACGCATCGCCGCGGCGCTCGGTCTCGACGTCGTCGTCGACGACCGCCCCGAAAATTGTCTCGACGTCGTCGTCGATTCGAAAGCGCGCGCGATTCTAGTGTGGCGCGACGATGAGAAGCTGCTGCCGGTTGCGGCCAGGCGGCTGGGCATCGGCGTGGTAAAAACCGTCAGCGAGTGCCTCGAGATCCTCACGCACATCGACTCGCCCGCCCCACAGCCCTCTGGCGTCGTCAGCCGCGTGATGCGACTGCTCGGCCGCAAAGAAACCACCACCGCTTAATCGACTGGGTCTTCACCGCCGATTGCCCCGACCTCGCCGACTGATCCCATCTCGAAGTCGTAGACCAAGGCTGAACTGAGCGACTGATTGAACCGCGCGCCGAGCGGCTCGTGCGCAGGGTGGCGGAGGTACGTCTGGAGGCCGGCGAGATCGTCGAACGCGATCAGCGCCACATAATCCGCGGCGTCTGGAGATCCGGCCTCGTAGCCGGCGCCGTGCGTCACCCGGCGGCCGACGCGCACGTCGCGCACGGTCGGAATCTCCCGGCACGCGCGATCGAAGGCGTCCAGCAGGCCGCGGCGTTCGGCGGCCGAGAGATCCGGCCGCGGCTTCATCAACACCAGATGCCACACCATCACCATCGCTCCCATCCGCGAGCCCAGTAGTACGGCAGGCCAATCAGCTCGTGTATCACCTGGTGACTGAGGTCGAGTCCGTTCGCCGACGGCACAAGCCACGCGCTCCAGGCACTGGCGCCTGCGGGATCAGGGGCAATCGCCGGCACGGCGTTCCACCCCTGCGCGCGAAAAACAGCGATCGATCGGCGCATGTGCGTCTCGGATGTCACCAGCACGACCTGCTCGATGCTGTGCGCGCGAAGCATCGGCGCGACGATCACGGCTTCGTCATGTGTGTCGTGCGACGTCGTCTCGACGATGATGCGCGAGTCGGGCACGCCGAGGCGGACGAGCTCGTCGTGCATGTTCTCGCCGCTGGGCATCGAGGCGTCGTCGCCATGGGGCAGACCGCCGGACGTCACCACGATGGTCGGCGCAATCAGACGAAAGACGCGCCACGCTTCGAGCACGCGGGCAGCCTGGACGCTCGTCATCAACGAGAGGCTGAGGTGCTCGTCCCATCCCTGGATTCGCAGCGCCTCGGCCCCGAGCACCACGACGGCCGTGCGGCCATGCGGCGCGTCCGCGGCGGTGAAGGGATGATAGCCGGCGCTCAGCACGCGACCGATCAGCGCAGGTACCGCGTAAATGCTCGCGAGCGCATAGGCGATGCCGATGACGCCGAGCGCGCGTCGCGCCGCCGCCGAGCGCGGCCGCAACAACAGCCAGGCAATGGCCGCCAGCAGCCAGACGAGCGCACCGGGGGTGGAAAAAAAGAAACGGACGAAGTGGTCCATCGCGTGCGGTGGATGGTGTCAGCCGCGCTCCGGCGGCTTCGGCTTCGTACGGATCTGCTCGGCCGCAGGTGGAGGCGTCGGTTCCTTCGGGCGCTTCGTCGGGCTGTCGGCGTCGCGGCGCTCCACCGGCTTCGCGTTCGGCCGCGACTCGCGGGAATCACCATGCGGTGCGCCAGCGCGGCCTGCGGGTTTGTTGGCCCAGGGTCGATCGCCGCGCGGTGGGCCACCACTCGGGGGCTTACTGCTCCAGGGTCGATCGCCACGCGGCGCGCCACCAGCGGGCTTGTTCGACCATGGGCGATCCGCTCGCGGCGGGCCGCCGGCCGGTTTAGTCCAGGGCTTCCGATCGCCGCCGCCCGCAGGAGGCTTGCTACTCCAAGGTCGATCGCCGCGCGGTGGGCCACCACTCGGGGGCTTACTGCTCCAGGGTCGATCGCCACGCGGCGCGCCTCCGGCCGGCTTGTTCGACCATGGGCGATCCCCTCGCGGCGGGCCGCCGGCCGGTTTAGTCCAGGGCTTCCGATCGCTGCCGCCCGCAGGAGGCTTGCTCCACGGTCGATCGCCGCGCGGTGGGCCACCACTCGGGGGCTTACTGCTCCAGGGTCGATCGCCACGCGGCGCGCCTCCGGCCGGCTTGTTCGACCATGGGCGATCCCCTCGCGGCGGGCCGCCGGCGGTTTAGTCCAGGGCTTCCGATCGCTGCCGCCCGCAGGAGGCTTGCTCCACGGTCGATCGCCGCGCGGTGGGCCACCACTCGGGGGCTTACTGCTCCAGGGTCGATCGCCACGCGGCGCGCCACCGGCGGGCTTGTTCGCCCATGGGCGATCCCCTCGCGGTGGGCCGCCGGCCGGTTTGGTCCACCCGCCTTCGCCTGGTCGCCGATCGGGCGAGCTTCGGCGCGGCTCGCGGGAATCACCACGCGGTGCGCTGGCGCCGTCCGCGGGTTTATTGGCCCAGGGCCGATCGCCGCGCGGCGGGCCGCCGCTCGGGGGGCTACTGCTCCAGGGTCGATCGCTACGCGGGGGCCGGCTCGCCGCGGGTTTGTCCGTCCATGGCTTACGGTCGCCGCCGCTCTCCGACCACATGCGGTCCGGGCGATTCTTCTTCTTGAATCGATCGCGCGGATCCTTGTGCACGCCGCCGGGGCGCCAATCCTTGCCGCGGTGTTCCTGGTCGCGTCGCCGCGGCGCATCGCCCGCGGGCGCGCCGGCCGGCGGCTTCCCTTCACTCCGTTCGTACGGCCCGGCGGCCGCGCGCTTGCGCCGCTGAAAGTCTTCGCGCTCGAGCTCCTGCGTCTCCCACAACCGGCCGCGTGCGAACCACTTCATCTCGGCGTTCGCGTTCTTGCGCTTCAACTGGTTGAGCGTCGGCAGCAGTTCTTCCTGCTCCCGCGCGCGAAACGCCGTCGGTTGGTTGTCGACGAGGATGGTCCAGTACGCGTGGCGCGGAGGCATGCCCTATTGTGGCAGGGATCAGGGATCAGGGATCGGCGGATCAGGGATCGGCGGATCAGGGCAAGCGCTTGTCGAATCGCTTCAGCTTTTCGACCAGCGTCGTGCGCTTGAGGTTCAGCAGCCTGGCGGCCTGACCTTTGTTGCCGCCGGTGCGTTCGAGCGAGCGTTGAATCAGCTCGCGTTCGATGCTGCCGATCAATTCCTCGAGATCGAGGCCGTCCTCCGGCAGCGCCACGTGGGGCGGGACGACGGGCTCCTGCGCCTGCTGGATGTCGCCAGGCAGATCCGCGAGATCGATCTGCGTGCGCCCTGCGCCGAACGCGACGGCGCGCTCGATCGCGTTCTCGAGCTGACGCACGTTGCCCGGCCAATGAAACGCCATCAAGTGGCGCATCGCTTCCTGCGAGACGGTGAGCGGCGTGGCACGTGCGGCCGACGCCCGGAAGGCATCGAGAAAATGCTGCACGAGCAGCGGGATGTCGTCCTTGCGCTCGCGCAGCGGCGGCAGCGGCACGGGGATGACGTTCAAGCGGTAGAACAGATCTTCGCGGAACTCCCCAGCCGCGACCATCCGTCCGAGGTCGCTGTTCGTCGCGGCGATCACACGCACGTCCACCTTGGTCGTGTGCGAATCGCCGACCCGCTCGAATTCGCGCTCCTGCAGGGCGCGCAGCAGCTTCATCTGCAGGGCCGCGCTCATCGTGCCCACTTCATCGAGGAACAGGGTGCCCTTGTGCGCCTGCTCGAAGCGCCCCTGGCGATTGCCCACCGCGCCGGTGAAGGCGCCGCGTACGTGGCCGAACAACTCGGCCTCGAGCAGCGTCTCGGGAATGGCGCTGCAGTTGAGCGCGACGAACCGGTGCATGCGCCGCGGACCGTTGTGATGAATCGCGCGCGCCACCACTTCCTTGCCGGTGCCGGTTTCACCGGTGATGAGAATCGTGCTGCCGGTCGGTGCGACGGTTTCGAGGAGCTGAAACAGGCGCGTCATCGGCCGGCTCTTGCCGATGATCCCTTCGAAGCGGTACCGCTCTTCGAGCTGCGCGCGCAGATAGGCGTTCTCCGATTTCAGCCGCCGCTGCTCGATCGCGGAGTCGAGCGCGTGAAGCAGCTCGTCGATCTGAAACGGCTTGCTGACGAAGTCCCACGCGCCGCGCTTGATGGCCTCCACCGCATCCTTCACCGTGCCGTAACCTGTCACGACGATCGCGATGATGTCGGGGTACCGGCCGACCGCCGCCTCGACCACCGCCGAACCGTCGATGCCGGGGAGCCGCAGGTCGGTGATGATGATGTCGAATGCGAACTCGGCCAGCCGGGCCACCGCCTCCTCACCCGACCCGGCCTGCTGCACCTCGTAGCCACGGGCGGTCAACTGCGCGGCGATCGCCGTGCGCAGGGCGCTCTCGTCCTCGACGATCAGCAGATGTTTCGTGGGGTCAGTCACTTACGAAGCGCCAAGATTTTGACACACGCTCCCGCGCGTGTCCAGACGGGGATTCCCTAATCCCTAATCACGTTGCCTCCGATACACCTCTGCGGAGGCAAGAAGCCACGTGGAAAGAAAAACCATTTCGATCATGAAAGCCTGCGAGCTCGTAGGCGTCAGCCGGCGCACGATTTACAATTGGCTTTCCAGCGGAAAGATCGAATATGTCCGTACCGCTGGCGGCTCAGTGCGCATTTTTGTCGATACCCTGTGGCGCGATCCGAATCATAGCGATCGCCCCGCGGTGCAGGCGATCTGGCAGGCCGAGGGTAAACAGGCCTGATGTCCGGCCCGTTGACCGTGGAGCAATTGCTGGCGAAAGGACAGATGGACGAATCGCCGGCGCTGCGGCATCTCTTTCATCAGCTCAATAATCAGCTCGGGATTATTCTGGCGAACGCCGAGTTGCTCGAGGCGAAGGCCGCCGATGACATGAGCCGGGCCCGCGCCGCGCAGGTGATCGCCAGTGCGCTCGACGCGATGAGCACGGCCAAGGACATCCGCAGCCAGGCGACCAGCTTCCCCGACGCGCAGTAAATTCCCCGGCCCCTCCTCAGTTCGTCGTCCCCTCAGCCGCACGCACGCTTCAGCCCATTCGCATTCTTCAAAACTGTAAGTACGCCGTCAAATCATTGACGACCTCAAGTCTGAAACCGCCAAGATATTGGCGACTTGCGCACTTCTGCTTCGCGTGATCCCCGCGACGACAAACCTGTAAGTGACGTGCTGGTAATTGTTTAGCGGAGATCATCGAGGGCAGTCGCCCAGAATCTCAGCCATTGGTATCGCCGTTGCTCAATTGCGCACACGGAAGATCGGACGGGGCGCTGGACCCACCGTCTTCTGTGTCCCAAACCCAGAGTTCTGTGGAGATCGTATGAGAGCGCAATCAGCGGCCGCCCCGAGTCAGAATCGCCGGATCGTTGCCGGCCTGCCCTTCGTCGAAGCGCTTGCGCGCCGGATGGCAGCGTCGATGCCCAATTCGATCGACATCGGCGACCTTGTCCAGGACGGCGTGCTCGGCTTGATCGACGCGGCCAATCGCTTCGACGAGGGCCGCAACATCAAGTTCGAGACCTTTGCCGAGCGGCGCGTGCGCGGCGCGATGATCGACGCGCTGCGCAAAGACGCGTGGCCGCGCGGCGTCCGCCGCCAGCGGCGGGAGCTGGATGCGGCGCGCGAAGCGCTGCGGCGCGAGCTGGGGCACGAGCCGTCGATGGCCGACCTCGCCGCGCGCGTCGGCTCGGACGAAAAGCGCCTCAGCCGCACCATCGTGCGCATCAACACGATCGAAGCGACGTCGCCGCTTGCCACCGGCGAACATTTCGACGAGAGCTCGCTGCCGACGGCGCTGGTGCCGTCCGAGCCCGAGTCGCCCGATCGCGCCTACGAGCGGCGCGAGACGCGCGAGCGCGTGCGCGGCGCGATCCAGTCGCTCCCCTGGCGCGAGCGGAAAGTGATCGGCCTCTACTACTACGGCGAAGTGACGATGAAGGAGATCGGCGCAGCGATTGGCGTGAACGAATCGCGCGTGTCGCAGCTTCACGCACGCGCCATTCGCCGCCTGCGGGAATCGCTCGGCGATATGGGTCCGCAGCAGGCCGCCGAGATCCGCAGTGCGCTCGTCGACTTCGCGAGCAAGAAACCGCAGATGGCGAAGGCGACCGTGGCCCGAGGCGCGCAGGATGCGGACGCCGGCCGGAAGCTGCCGTCCACGCCGGGCGTGGTCCTCGCGTACAAACCGGCGAGCAAGAAGGCGGTCCAGGCGAAGGCGGCACTGAAGACGGCCGGGCGTCCGAGGCAGGCCATCGCGGCGGCAAGATAAGTCATGGGGACAGGTCTCCGCGAGACCTGTCCCCGACTTAACTCAGTCCCTCTTTCACCACTCTCAACAAGTCCCCCAGCCGGAACGGCTTCGCCAACCACCGGCATCCGCTCTCGTTGAGAAATCTCTCGGCGTCGGTGCCGGCCACGTCGCCGGTGACGAAGATCACGTGCTTCGAGAGGTCCGGTGCTGCGCCCGCGAGCCTGTGAAAGAATGCCTTGCCGTCGAGCCGCGGCATCTTCAGATCGCACACCACGAGATCGTACGACTGCGCGGCCACCTTCTCCAGCGCCTCCTCGCCATCCGCCGCGCGCTCGACCAGATAGCCGACATCCCGCAACGCTTCGATCACGGCGGTCGCCAGCGCGGTCTCGTCCTCGACGACGAGAATCGACGCACCGACGACCGCCGCGACAGGAGATTCCATCCGCGTCGCCGGCGCGGGCGGCAGCGTGGCGCCGGTCACCGGCAGCTCCACATAAAACGACGCGCCCACGTTGGGCCGCGACTCCAGTCGAATGCGTCCGCCGTGCTCCTGCACGATCGCATAGGCGACCGTCAGGCCGAGGCCAGTCCCTTTTCCCACCTCTTTGGTCGTGAAAAACGGGTCGAAGATCTTTGGCTGCAGGTCGTCCGGGATTCCCGGGCCATCATCGTTGATCTCGAGGATGACGCACTCTTGCTTCGCGTCGTGCCAGCTGCGAACGACGAGCACGCCGCGGCCGTTGGCCGACAGCATCGCCTGTTCCGCGTTGATCATCAGGTTGAGCAGCACCTGCTGTAGCTGATGGCCGTCAGCGAACACCTGCGGGAGCCCGGCAGCCAGCGCGTCGATGACACTGATGTTCGTCACGCGCTGCTCGTACGACCGCAGCGCCATCGTCTCGCGCGCCACCTGGTTCACATCCACCATCGCGCGCGTCGTCTGCCGCTTGCGCGCGAACGTGAGCAGGTTGCGGACGATGCGGGCGGCACGTTCGGATTCGCCGAGGATGACGTCGAGCCCGTGGCGCACCGCTTCTTCGAGCGTCGAGCGTTGCGACAAGCGCTCGGCCCAGGTGAGGATCGTCGCGAGCGGGTTGTTCAGCTCGTGGGCGACGCCGGAGATCGTCTGCCCGAGTGCGGCCATTTTCTCGGCCTGCAGCAGCTGGTGATAGATGTCGCGCGTCTCATCGTCGAGCTTCTTGCGTTCGCTCACGTCTCGGATCAGCGCTTCGACCCGGAGCGTGCCGTCGGCGGCCGGCTCGGCCCGAGCCGTGAGCTCGAGCCAGACCGCAGTCGTGTCGGCGCGCCGCAGGCGGAGCAGGTAGTCGCTGACCGAGCCGTCGGTGGTCAGGCGCTCGAGCAGTGCGACGCGTGCCTGCGGATCGACGAAGCGCTCGCGATCGAACGGCCGCACCTCGGCGTCCGGCGCCTCGCTGGCGTAGCCGAAGATCAGTTTGAGGTGAGGGTTGGCGGCGACGGTTGACGTCGCGTCGGATCCGACGGTGCCGATGTAGACGCCTTCATGGACCGCTTCGAAGAAGCGGGCGAACGCGGCGGCTCTGCGCTCCGGCACTTGGGGATTATAGGTGTGATTGAGACGGGATTCGGGATTTGGGATTTGGGATTCGTGGGGGATTCGGGACTTGAGATTCGTGAGGATTCGGGATTCGGGATTTGCGGTCGGCATTCGCGGGACTCGGAATTCCTTCGGGAGTCGCGACCAGCGAATCGGATGCTTGGAGGCTTATTGCCTTGGCAGATACCGCACTTGCGATGACTCGCGCACGTTGAATGAATCGCGTTCTTTCGAGACCATTCTGAAGAATTTCCAGCAAATCGATTCGGCATGGCCCATGCGTAGTCCATTTGCATGGGTCCGAAAATCATCAGCTATCGTGATCTCGTGGTGTGGCAGCAGGCGATGGAGCTGGCCGATCTCGTCTATCGGATCACCGACAAGTTCCCGACACACGAGCGCTTCGGTCTCGTCTCGCAAATGCGCAAGGCGGCGGTCTCAGTACCGTCGAACATCGCCGAAGGCAGTCGCCACCGCACACCGGGCTATATCTCACGCATCGTCATCGCGCTGGGCGAGCATGCGGAACTCGAGACCCAAGCCCTCTTGAGCGAGCGTAGGCGCTACATCGACGCTGTCGAGATGAAGGCGTTCAACGCTCTCTCGACAAAGGTCGGCGAACTCGCGCACGGGCTGCTTCGATCGCTCGAAGCGTTGCTGCCGAAGCCGTAGCGGGGATCCCGTTAATTCCGAATCCCCAATCCCGAAACCCGCGAATCCCAAATCCCCAATCCCGAATCCCGTCAGTGAGAGTGTCCCCCGGGCGCCGCAGGCGTCGGGGTGTGGCTCGGCATCTTGCCTGCCCATTCACGCTCCACGGTGGCGCGGATCTCCGCGACCGATTTTCCCGCAGCGAAGAGCTGCCGCGCGCGATCCGCGACGTCGAGGCACACCGCGCACTCCATGCCGTGATCTTCCCACGCGATCACGTCGCCGTTGACGGCGCGCTCACGCACGAAGCAGTCTTCGTTGCCGCGATGACCGCTGCGCTCGCAGCCGCAGAAACAGGGCACGTAGCTGAGCACCTCGGGATGCTCTGCGGCAAAGGTGTACGCAGCGCGCACGACTTCCGGTGACCGCGGCGTCGGATACCCGGGAAACTGCAGCGCCGGCAGGTTCTGCTGCACGTGCGGTTTGAGGTCCGCTGGAATTGGCGCCGGCACCGCGGCGGTCTGCTCCGGTGTTGCCGCAACGGTCGAAGGTTCAACCCCCCGGCCGCTTTGCCACAAGTACGCGAACGCCCCAACTGCCACAACGCCCGCCAGCACCGCGGCGATTAACGCACCGGGCCCGCGCTTCGACTTAACGGCGGGAGGCGGGGGAGGAGCCATCTGCGATTTTGTCGAGGATTTTCGACCCATAGTTCTGTACACGTCATTCTACCGTGTCCGGCCCCTCGCGCCACAGTTCGCACAATCGGCGCATCCATAGCGGCTCTTCTCATCGTCGTAGCGGTTCTGAATCAACACCAAGGACACAAAGATGATACGACTTTGGGTTCCTTCGTGTCCTTTGCGTCCTTTGTGTTGGATCGCGCCTGGATGCCAGCGACACGGTCATTCGAAATGTGCTCCAACCAATCGCGCCAGCCGTCCGCCCAAGCGCCCGGAGCATTGGAAGCCGTCGTAAGATGTGAGCCGTGGCGGGGGATGGTACGGTCGCAGTCTCAGTGAATTCGCGGTCCGTCGCCTCGATCCCGCGATCCCTTCCCCCGGCCTCCACCCGCCGAGCCTACGCGGCGTGGGTGATTGTCTGCGTCCTCTGGGGTACGACGTATCTCGCGATCCGCATCAGCCTCGAGACGATCCCGCCGCTTCTAATGGCCGGCTTCCGATGGATCACGGCAGGCTCGCTGCTGCTGATCATGCTGAAGCTCCGAGGCGAGCAGCTGCCGTCGCGGCGTTCGTGGCCGTCGCTCGCGGTGCTCGGTCTGCTGCTGCTCGGGTTCGGCAACGGCGCTGTGGTGTGGGCCGAGCAAACGGTGCCGAGCGGTCTCACCGCCGTGCTGGTGGCGATGTGTCCTTTCTGGATGGTCGGACTCGAAGCGGTGATGCCGGACGGCGATCGGCTGACGCCGAGACGCGTGATCGGCCTTCTTGTCGGCTTTGCCGGCATCGTCACGCTCGTGTGGCCGGAAGTGCACGTTGGCGGCGGACGCCTGTTTCTTGGCGGCGTGATCTCGACGCAGATCGCCTGCGTCGGATGGGCGCTCGGATCGACCTACGCGCGACGGCGCGGCCACGAAGAAAATGTCTTGGGCGCTGCCGCGTTCGAAATGCTGTTCGGCGGAATGCTGCTGCTCGCGGCGGGCGCGGCGATTGGCGAATGGCGGATTGTCGCCTTCAACCCGCGCACGTCGGCGGCGCTGGCGTATCTGATAGTGTTCGGCGCGATTGCTGGGTTTTCTGCGTACGCGTACGCGCTCAAGCATCTGCCCGTGGCCACAGTGTCGCTCTACGCCTACGTCAACCCGATCATCGCCGTCATTCTCGGGACGATGGTTTTGCAGGAGCCGCTCAACGTGCGGATGGCGACGGCTGCCGGCATCGTGCTCGTCGGAATGGCGCTCGTGCGTTCTCGTGGGAAGTGAGCAGGGATCGGGGTTCGGGGATCAGGGCCGCACGGTCATGGCCCACAGGGCCGCTGAACCATTCATCCCCGATCCCGGATCCCCGGCCCCTGTCGAGCATCGTCAAACGACCCGGCGCCCGCTGATCAATCGCACCAGGAACAGCACGATGGCGATCACCAACAGTACGTAGATGAAGTTCCCCAGCGTGTAGCCGCTGACCACGCCAAGCAGCCATAGCACGATCAAAATGATCGCAATGGTTTCAAGCATTCGCGCCCTCCATTCCTCGGGCGCTCCAAAGTGCAACTTGGGTGCCGTCCTCTACCGTAGGATTCGGCGGCTGGAATCGCGTTTTGGCTGACGTTTGCGCGATCGCGGCTGCTCAGCAGCCAGCGACTCATCGGTCAGCTCAACCGACTGGGCAAAACAGCGCCCGAACTGTGAAGTTTCTTGCTGGCCCGGCGAAAGGTAGGACGCCTGCGCGATGGCCGCGACAGTGCGTAGGGGCGGACTGCGTGTCCGCCCGAATCTAGGACGCGTCAGCCTGCACCGGTGGGCCAAGCGCGAATGTCATCGTGCCCTCCAGAACGACCTTGCCGTTGACGCGCGCGTCGCCTTTCAGCAGACCCATGCGGCTGCGCAGCCTGATGACGCGCGCCTCGATCACGACGACATCGCCAGGGTAGACCGGCAGGCGATAGCGGACCCGCTCGATGCCGGCGAAGAACGGCAGGCGCTGGCGATTCTCGGGTTTCGCGAGCACCAGGATCGCGCCGACCTGCGCCACGACTTCGGTGAGGATCGTCGGCGGCAGCACCGGTGAGCCGTTCGAGCCGTGCCAGAGGTACCGCTCGTTGAGCGACACGTTCTTGATGCCGACGATCCGCTTGTCCACCTCGAGCTCCGTGATCCGGTCCACGAGGAGAAACGGATAGCGGTGCGGCAGGATGCGTTCAATCGCGGAGTAGTCGAGAGGTAGTGTCAGGTCCATGGGGCCCAGCGATTATACTAGCCGGACTAACGCCCCGCGCTTCGAGCGGCATTGAGGTCGCGCTCCGACCATCGTGACGCAGGCTCTTGGGCCTGCCGTAAGGAGCTTCATCATGCGAATCTTCGCGGTGTCCGTCATCTCGACTCTGGCGTTGACGGCCTATCCCACGGCGCAGCCGGCCATGCACGCGGTGTCGCTGCCCGACTTGCTGAGCATCAGGCAGGTGACGCCTCCGCGTCTGTCCCCTGACGGCCGGTGGATCGTCTACGCCGTGCGCGGGTGGGAAAACGGCACCGGCAAGGACAGCGAGCGCAAGGACGCGCGCTCGCACGTCTGGCGCGTGAGCGCCGCCGGCGCCGCGCCGGCGCGGCAGCTCACTTTCGGCGACCGCGGCGAATCAGCGCCCGACTGGTCGCCCGACGGAAAGATCATCAGCTTTCTGTCGGCGCGCCAGGCCGATGGCGCGCCTGCGGCAGCGGCCGGTACTGATCCGCTGGTTCAGATTTGGCTGATGCGCGCAGATGGCGGCGAGGCGTGGCCGCTCACCGATTCCAAGGAGTCGATTACCACGTACGCATGGTCGCCGGACAGCTCCTCGATCGCCTTTGTCGCGCGCGATCCGCTCCCGAAGGAAATCGACGAGAAGCATAAGCGGCGCGATGATGCGGCGGTGTTCGAGGGAGAGTTCCGCCTGTCGCATCTCTGGGTGGTGGACGCGGCAGCGGCGCCGGCCGCTCAGCGCGCGGGCCGGGCGCGCGAGCTGACCCACGACCCGCATCTCACCGTGCAGGGCGCCCCGACCTGGTCGGCCGACAGCCGCCGCATCGCGTTCGCCGCGCAGCCGACGACGATGATCCGCGATACGCGCAGCGACATTTTCATTGTCTCCGCCAGCGGAGGAGAGGCGGAGAAGGTCACGACCAATCCCGGACCAGACGCGGATCCGGTGTGGTCGCCCGACGGCACGACGATCGCCTATAGCGCCGGCCCGAACGACGCGGCACCGCTGGCCGACGGAACGCAGCCGACCTACGTGGGCAACGATCATCTGATGCTGTACGACGTGGGGCGCAGGGTCGTCAAAGATACGGCCCGCCGCGACTTCGATCTGTCGCCGGGACCGCTGTCCTGGTCGCCCGACTCGAAATCGCTGTTGTTCAGCAGCGGCGTCAAGACGGCACGCGACCTGTTCGCGTACGACGTGAAGAGCGGCGCCTACGCGCGGCTGACCCACGGCAGAATCACGACCGTCGGATCGGTGGTTCACGATCACGTGGCGCTCGTCATGGAGTCGTCATCGGAGCCCGCTGAGATTTATGTCGCACCGCTGAAGCCGGCGAGCGTTTCCGATCTCGACGCGAAGAAGCTCACAGACACCAACCCGCACGCGCGCGCGTTCGCGCTCGGCGCATCGGAGGTCGTGTCGTGGAAGAGCGACGGCCTGACCATCGAAGGGGTGCTCCTGAAGCCGGTGCATTACGAAGCCGGCAGACGGTACCCGCTGCTGGTCGTCGCGCACGGCGGACCGTCCGGCGCGTTTCTCGACAACTATCGCGTCGGCTACGGCGATGGCAGCCAGAACTGGGCGGGCGAGGGGTGGGCCGTGCTGTACCCGAATCCGCGCGGCAGCACGAACTACGGCGAGCAGTTCGAGCGGGCGAATTTGAAGGACTGGGGCGGCGGCGACTATCGCGACATCATGAGCGGCGTCGACGCGATGATTGCGCGCGGTATCGCCGATCCCGACAGGCTCGCCTTCCAGGGCTGGAGCTACGGCGGCTATCTGACCTGCTGGGTCGTGTCGCAGACGACTCGATTCAAGGCGGCGATGCAGGGTGCGGGGCTGACCGATTTGGCCAGCATATACGGCACCAACGACATTCCAAACGTGATGATCCCGTATTTCGGCGGTGTTCCTTCGAAGGACACGTTGCCGTTCTACGCGGAGCGATCGGGCATCACCTACGTCGATCGCGTCACGACGCCGCTGTTGATTCTTCATGGCGGCAGCGATCAGCGCGTGCCAATCGGGCAGCCGATGGAGTTCTTTCGCGCGCTGAAGGATCGCGGCAAGACGGTGGATCTCGTGTTCTATCCTCGCGAAGGGCACGGTTTCTCCGAGTACTACCACCAGCTCGATCGCCTCGAGCGCCAGCACGACTGGATCGCGCGCTACACACTTGGCGCCGGGGCAAGGAAGACAACCGAACCGTGACCGATTCGACCGCGCAGGCTGTACCACAGCCGGCCTACACCACTGAAGCGCTGACCACGCTCTTCGCGCTCGGGCGCGAAGTGACGTCGGTCCTCGATCTCGACGAGCTGCTGCAGAAAATCCCGCAGCTCATCGCGCGGTTGACAAACTTTCAGGCTTTCGCCGTGTACTTGCTCGACGCGCGGCAGGACGAGTTGACGGTCGCGTACTCCGTCGGCTATCCGGAGGATGTCGCGCGCTCGCTGCGGGTCAAAGTCGGCCACGGTCTGGTGGGTGCGGCGGTCGCCGAGGGGAAGCCGATTCTGGTCAACGACGTCCACACCGATCCGCGGTACGTCGAGGCGGTGCCCGGCTCCAACGCCGAGCTGGTGGTGCCGCTCCGGCGCAAGGGGCGCATTATCGGCGCGCTGAACCTTCTCAGTCACACGGTCGGCCAGTTCACCGACACCGACGAAATGGTGCTGCGGCAGTTCGGCGCCCACGTGGCGGTCGCGATCGAGAACGCGCGCCTCTTCGAGCACGAGCGCGAGTACACCAGCACGCTCGAGACGCTTTCGGACATCGCGCGCGAGTTCGGCGCGATCCTCAATCTCGACGAGCTGCTGACGCGCATCGCCAACCTCACGCGGCGCGTCATCGACTATCGCACGTTCGGCATTCTCCTCGTCAACGAAGAGACGAACGAGCTGGAGATGAAGGTCGCTGTCCGCTACGGCGACAAGGTCACCCTTCCCCGCGTCAAAATCGGCAACGGCATCGTCGGTCATGCCGCGTTGCACAAGCAGCCGATCGTCGTGCCCGACGTATCGATGGACGATCGCTACATCAAGATCGTGGACGATGCGCGGTCGGAGCTGGCGATTCCGCTGCTGCTGAAGGATCGCTGCATCGGCGTGTTCGATCTGGAGAGCCCGGAGCTCGACGCCTTCACCCGGAGTCACGTCGAGATTCTGACGCTGCTGGCGAGCCAGGCGGCGGTCGCGATCGAGAACGCCCGCCTGTACGAGACGATCCGCGCCAACGAGATCCGGCTCGAAAAAGAGATTCGCTTCGCGCAGCGGGTGCAGGCGGCGCTGCTGCCGACTGAGTTGCCGAAGCGCCTCAAGGGTGTGGACGTGGCCTCGCGCTTCGCGCCCGCGCGTGAGCTGGGCGGCGACTTGTACGATTTTCTCGCCCCGGAGCCGAACAGTCTCGTGGTTGCCGTCGGCGACGTCTCGGGGAAAGGTGTGCCAGCCGCGCTCTACAGCGCGTTCGCCGGGGAATTGGTGCGGTCGCGGACGTTCCGCCGCAGGTACGCGCCTGAGCGCTTCAGCCCCGCGGGCGTGCTCGCGTCGATGAACACGATCCTGCACGAGCGTCAGCTCGAGGAGTACTACTGCACGCTGTGCTACGCGGTGTTCGAGTTCAAGCGGCGCGTGCTGACGTTGGCGAATTCGGGCCTGCCGTATCCGATCCGCTGCAGCGGCGACTCGGTCGCGCAGATCGAGCTGCCGGGCGTCCCGCTCGGATCGTTTGCGGGCTCATCGTACGACGAGCTGACGATCGACCTGACGCCGGGCGACCTGTACGTGTTCTTCAGCGACGGCGTCTCCGAGGCGAACGACGCGCTCGGCCGCGAGTTCGGCTACGAGCGGCTGCTGAATGTGATTCGGGACACGCGCCACCAATCGGCGCGCGACGTCGTTGATGCGATCTTCGGCGCCGTCCAGGAGTTCCGGAGCGACACGCCGCAAAACGACGACATGACGGCGGTGGCGCTGAAAATCACGGCATGAGCCCCCGATTCATCATTCGTCACCACGACGGCACGAAGGGCACGAAGAGGTCGTTGTACGACACGAAGACGTCGTTGTACAAAGCCGCCTTCGTGGGCTTCGTGGTCCTCCGTTTCTCCGTGATAAGCGTCGCCGCTCAGCCGCCCGCGACCGCCGCGGAGTTGAAATCCAAACTCGAACATCGCGTCCAGGACATCGCCGCGCACGTCGACGGCGTCGTCGGATACGAAATCCTCGACCTCACATCAGGCGAGCGCTTCGGGCATCTCGACGGCGAGGTCTTTCCCACCGCCTCGACCATCAAGCTCGCCATCGTCTACGAGCTGTTCAAGCAGGCCGACGAGGGGCGCATCAAGCTCGAGGATCGGATCACCCTCGATCACGGGAAGGCGGTCGGCGGCAGCGGTGTCCTTTACGAGATGGGGACGCCCACGCTGTCGATCCGCGACTACGCCACGTTGATGGTGATGCTCAGCGACAACACCGCGACGAACGTGCTGATCGATCTGGTCGGCATGGAGAACGTGACGAAGCGGATGCAGAGTCTTGGCCTCGGCACGACGAAGCTGCGCCGCCACATGATCGACCTCGCGGCTGCGCGGCGCGGCGACGAGAATGTTTCCACGCCGGCCGATGTCGTGCGGCTGCTGCAGATCCTCAACGCGGGCGACGGGCTCGCGCCCGCCAGCCGGGACGCGGCGTTGGCGCTGCTGAAGAAGGCGAAGGTCAGCCGGCTCCGCGCGGGCCTCCCGCCCGGCGTCGAAGCTGCGGACAAGCCGGGCGAGCTCGAAGGGGTGCGCGTGGATGCCGGCATCGTGTTCGCGAAGAACCGGCCGTACGTGCTCTGCGTGATGACGACGTACTTGAACAGCGAAGAGGAAGGCGAGCGCGCGATCGTGGAGATCTCGCGCGCGGTCTATGAGTACTTCAGCCGAATTGGCGCTGGCGGCCAGTTCGGCCGGCACCTCCGCGGCTAACCGACGACTCGCTGTTCCCGAGTCCCGCCGAATCCCAAACTCGAATCCCGCCGAAATCCAAGTTCCGAGTCCCGCCGAATCCCAAACCGCGAATCCCAAATCCCGTGTGGATCAGAAAGAGGCCGCACCGAATCGTGGAGCGTGAAAGACGGGATACGGCGATGCCAGCGCCTGCCTGAAGTTACGTATCCCGGTGATTCGATGCGACCCGACCGGGCTACATCAAATCGCGTGCCCACCGGGACCCGCATGATCAGGCCGTAATTTACACGCGGATGCGCGAGCGTCCTGCCCGGGAGACGCGCGCCTGACCTCGCGAGAGCGCAATCTGGCCTTTTATCACGAAGCCACCAAGAACACGAAGATCACGAAAACATTCCTGCCAGCGAGACATGAAGCCATAAGGGCTGCAGAAAGCCCGGTGAGGCGCACGGCCGCCGTGCCGTCGCGCAGTGATTGAGAAGCCTTCGTGCCCATCGTGGTAAAGCTCTTTCGTGATTAGTACACGCCGAGGTATCGCTCGATCTCCCACGGCGACACGTGCTTGATGTAGTCGAGCCACTCTTCGCGCTTCGCCGCGAGGAAATGCTCGAACAGATGCTCGCCGAGCGTGTCGCGGACGAGGTCGTCTTTCTCGAGCTCGTCGAGCGCTTCGCTCAGATTGCCCGGCAGCTCGTCGATGCGCAGATGCCGCCGCTCGCGATGGCTCATCTTGTAGATGTTCTTATTGATGGGCGGTCCGGGATCGAGCTTCTGGTCGATGCCATCGAGGCCGGCGCGCAGCATCACCGCCAGCGCGAGATACGGATTGCACGACGGATCCGGCATGCGCAGCTCGATACGCGTGCCGGTGCCGCGCGTCGCGGGGACGCGCACGAGCGGGCTGCGGTTCTTCTCGGACCACGAGATGGCCGTCGGCGCCTCATAACCCGGCACGAGCCGCTTGTACGAGTTGACGAGCGGATTCGTGATCGCGCAGAAGCCCTTGGCGTGCTGCAGGACGCCGCCGATGTATTGGAGGCACGTCGCGCTCAGCTGCCACGGCGCCTTCGCGTCGTAGAAGATGTTCGCGTGGTTCGCGAAGAGCGACATGTGCGTGTGCATCCCCGAGCCGTTGATGCCGTAGATCGGCTTCGGCATGAACGTCGCGTGCAGGCCGTTCCGGATCGCCACGTTCTTCACGACGAAACGGAACGTGCTGATGTTGTCCGCCGTCGTCAGCACATCGTCGTATCGGAAGTCGATTTCGTGCTGGCCCGGCGCGACTTCGTGGTGCGCAGCCTCCACGTGGAAGCCCATCGCTTCGAGCGCGAGGACGATCTCGCGGCGAACGTCCTCGCCCTGATCGACCGGGCTCAGGTCGAAATAGCTGGCCGCGTCGTGCGTCTCGGTGGTCGGCGCGCCGTTCCTCGTTTGGAAGAGAAAGAATTCCGCCTCGGGACCGGCGTTCACCGTGTAGCCCCTGGCGGCCGCCATGGCGATCACGCGTTTCAGGCAGCCGCGGGGATCCCCGGCGAACGGCTCGCCGTCTGGCGTGTGGATGTCGCAGATCATGCGGCCGACGCGCTCGCCGGTGCTGCCCGCCCAGGGGAAGATGCGGAACGTCGAAAGGTCCGGCTGCAGATGCATGTCAGACTCTTCGATGCGGACGAAGCCTTCGATCGACGAGCCGTCGAACATGATCTTGCCGTCGAGCGCCTCTTCGAACTGCCGGTCGGGGATCTCGACGTTTTTGATCGCGCCGAGAATGTCGGTGAACTGCAGGCGCATGAACTTGACCTTTTCGCGCTCGGTCCGTTCGAGAATCTGCGCCTTCGTTTCGCGTACGTCGGAGTCCGGGCGTGAGCCGTGTGGTCCGTGCGATTTCGCCATGTATGATTTCCAGGAGCGCGAAGGCTTTAGCCGAGCGGCTGCGGCGCACGGCGCGCGGTTGAAGCCTTCGTGCGACGTTCAGCCCTGTGCCGCGGCTTTCTCCTCGGTGGGCACAACGTCGGCAGCTGGAACGGAAAGGACGCCGGCGAGCTGGGCCGCGAAGATCGCCGCGAGTGCCTGCACGCTGTCGGACGTCTCGCCGCCGCCTTTGATCTCGACCGAAAGAGCGCCGATGCAGCCGTCTGCCGAAAGCAGGGGCGCGACGATGGCGCCGGTGGATCCGCCGGGCTGCGAAAGCACAATCTGCAGGGCGCCGGTTCGATAGGCGGCCGCCGCAGCATTGTGGCCGGCGCGGGGCACGGCAGGCATGCGCGCGATCGTCTGTTCCGAATAGCCGTGCGCCAGCACCGGCCGGAGGTCGCCGCCAGCGGTATTGCCGAGCCAGACGACCAGGCCGCTGGCTTCCATCACCTGCGCAGCGCGGGTGAGGAGCGCCCGGAGCTCCTCGAACTCGTTCACGCGGCCAAAGTCGGTGCAGAGGGCCGCCGTCGCCGTGAGGAGCGGCGAGATGATGCGCGTCGGAGCGGTCGCCGCGACAGGCGCCGCGTCGCGCAGCGACAATTCGCTCGCATCCACCGGTGGCGCCGGCGCGCGATCGACGCGCGACTCGGCGGCGGCCGTCGCCGTCACTGTGGCCGGTGCGACTGGCGCCCGCGCGGCGGGGCGGGCAAGCGCCAGCCCCAGGATCACGAGCGCGCCGAGTATCCCGGCGCCCGCCAGCGCCATCGCTTCCTGCCGGCGCAGCGCCGCTTCCGACGCGTCAAACTCCTGATTTTCGGCGAGGCGGGCGGCCTCGACCTGCCGGCCGGCGGTGGCCGCCGTTTCACCGCCTTCGGTGAACACGACGTCGGCCGCCATCAGTTCCTGGCCCGACTTCAGGTAGTCGCGAGCCCGCTTGTCCACCGTACCGAACTCTGTGATCGCGGTTGCGGCATCGTCGAGCGCGGCCCTGGCGGTGCTGCTCGCCGCTGATTCGCGGAGTGCGGCCACGGCTTTCGCGGCGGTATCGGCGGTGGCGGCGACCTTCGGCATCCAGAACGCGATACCCTGGCCGGCGGCGACATACGCCTGCTGCGCCACCCGCAGGTCGGCGAGGGCATCGGTCGCCTCGCGTGCGCGAAGGTCGAACGTCCGCACGCGGCCCCGCTGATCGGCGATCTGTTTTTCTGAAGTGAAGAGGAAGAACGCTGCGGCGGCAAAAAGGATCACTGTCGCCGCGCCGAGGGTCAGTTTCGCCGGACGTGATCGCATCGGCCACCCTTGAAGGGGTTTCAAACGACGCCAGAGTATCATATCCAATCGTGACGTTCGTCCACGATCTCAGACGCTATTCTCGCTCGCAGATCGACGAGTCGGAGGAAATCTCATGACCACTTCGCCGGGCACGCCGTGCTCGCTCATCGACCTCATCAAGCCCATACCGGCCGACAGAATCGCCATCATCCTGCCGGAAACGAATCTCCGGGTGACATACGGTGCCCTTCGCGCCCAAGTGGAGGCAGTAGCCGAACAACTCGCCGCTGCCGGCATCACGCGCGGCGACCGCGTTGGCATCGCGCTGCCGAACGGACTGCCGCTGATCGTGTCGTTCCTCGCGGCGTCGGTGGCGGGCACGGCCGCGCCGCTCAATCCCGCGTACAAGGAAGATGAATTTCGGTTCTACCTCGAGGACACCGCGGCCAAGGTGTTGATCCTGCCGCCCGATGGCCTCGACGCGGCGCGCCGCGCGGCTGGCGACCGGATACCGATCCTCACGATCGACATGGACGCCGCGGGCACCGTCACGCTCCACGGCGTGGCCGGCAGGAAAGCGGTCGCGCCCCCGTCCGTGAACGACGTCGCCCTCGTGCTGCACACGAGCGGCAGCACCGGTCGGCCCAAACGTGTTCCGCTCGCCCATGCGAACCTCTCCATCTCCGCCGGCAACGTCGCGCGTTCCTACGCGCTCGGATCAGACGATGTGGCGCTGTGCGTGATGCCGCTGTTTCACGTGCACGGGCTCGTCGCCTCGACGCTCGCGACGCTGTCGACCGGCGGCACGGTCGTCGTACCGGGGAAGTTCAATCCGCTGTCGTTCTGGCGGGTTGCCAATGATTGCGGCGTCACCTGGTATTCGGCCGTGCCGACACTTCACCAGCTCCTGCTGGCGCGGGTCGATCCGGCGTCGCCGCGGCCTGCCGGCGCCGAAAAGCTGCGCTTCATCCGATCGTGCAGCGCGTCGCTGCCGCCCCAGCTGATGCAGGATCTCGAAACCGCCTTCGGTGCGCCGGTGCTCGAAGCGTACGGGATGTCGGAGGCGGCGCATCAGATGTCTACCAACCCGCTGCCGCCCGCGCCGCGAAAGCCAGGCTCCGTGGGTCGCGGCACCGATGTGCGCATCAGCATCATGGACAACGAAGGGCGCCATTTGCCGACGGGTGCGCGCGGCGAGGTCGTCATTCAAGGGCCGAACGTGATTCGCGGCTACGAAAACAATCCCGAAGCGAACGCCTCGTCGTTCGTCGACGGATGGTTCCGCACCGGCGATCAGGGCTTCCTGGACGAGGACGGCTATCTGACGCTGGTCGCCCGTATCAAAGAGCTGATCAACCGCGGCGGCGAGAAGATCTCGCCGCGCGAGATCGACGAAGTGCTGCTGGCGCATCCCGCGGTCAGCGAGGCGGTCTGCTTCGGCGTGCCGCATCCGACCTGGGGTGAAGAAGTGGCGGCCGCCGTCGTCGTCCGCGACGCAGTGACCGAGGCGGAGCTGCTGGCGTACTGTCGCGAGCGTCTGGCCGACTTCAAACGGCCGAAGCAGATCCACATCACCGACGCGATTCCACGCACCGCCACGGGCAAGATACAACGCGGCGCAGTCGCCAAGGCCTACTCACAGGTGTCGTGAGAATCGTCATCGCGGGCGCGGGCGCCATCGGCGGGTATCTCGGCGCGCGGCTCGCCAAAGCCGGCGCCGACGTCGTGCTCTTTGCGCGCGGTCCCCATCTGCGGGCGATGCAGGAACGCGGCGTGCGCGTGATCAGCCCTGACGGCGACTTCGAGGTGCGGCCGGCCGTCGCCGGTGACTTGAGCGCGATCGGTCAGGCGGACGTCGTGGTGCTCGGCGTGAAAGCGCACGGCCTCGTCGCCCTGGCGCCGCAGTTGCGGCCCTTGTTCGGCGCCGACACCGTGGTCGTCAGCACGCAAAACGGAATCCCCTGGTGGTACTTTCAGGGCGTTGGCGGCGAGCGCGAGGGGTGGCGGCTCGAACACGTCGATCCGGGTGGCGTGATCGCCGCGGCCATCGAGCCGCGCCGCGTCGTCGGGTCGCTGGCGTATTTCGCCACCGACATCGTCGAGCCGGGCGTGATTCGGCACACCGAAGGCAATCGCATCAGTCTCGGGGAGCCCGACGGCACGCGGTCCGACCGGTGCCGCAAGATTGCCGAGGCGCTGATCGCGGCGGGCTTCCGGTCTCCGGTCACGACTCGATTCCGCACGGAAATCTGGGTGAAGCTGCTCGGCAATATCGCGTTCAACCCAATCAGCGCGTTGACCGGCGGGACGCTCGAGGAGCTCGTGCGTCATCCCGAGACGTCCGCGGTGATCAGAGAAATCATGGCCGAAACGGAAGCCGTGGCGGCGCGGCTCGAGATCACGCTGCCGGTCTCGATCGATCAGCGCATGGCCGGCGCGGAGAAGGTCGGCGCGCACAAGACCTCGATGCTCCAGGATTTGGAGGCCGGCCGTCCGATGGAGCTCGATGCGATCGTCGGTGCGGTCGTGGAGTTGGGCGAACGGCTCGGCGTGCCGATGCGCTCAACCCGCGCAGTTTACGCCTGCGCGAAACTGCTCGACGAAAACAGGCGCAGGAGTACGTTGCACAATCAAGCTCTCCACCACTGAGGCCACGGAGGTCACGGAGGGTCAATCTGTTTTCGTTCAGGATTGGACCTCTGTGTCCTCTGTGTCCTCCGTGGTGGAGAGTTGTCTGGAGTGGTCCACGTGCCAACACGAGAAGTTCCCACCCTGGCGATGACGTCCGTGAACCGTTGGGGGCAGTTGACGGCGGGCATCATCTGCATGGTGATGATCTCCAACCTTCAGTACGGTTGGACGTATTTCGTCGATCCGATCGACGCGCGGTATCACTGGGGCCGGACGAGCATTCAAGTCGCCTTCACGATCTTCGTCGCCACGGAAACATGGCTCGTGCCGATCGAAGGGTGGTTCGTCGATCGCTTCGGACCGCGCATCGTGGTGATGTTCGGCGGGATCGTGGTTGCGCTCGCCTGGACCCTCAATTCGTTCGCCAGCTCGCTGCCGATGCTGTATCTCGCGGCTGCCATCTCTGGCATCGGCGCGGGTGCTGTCTACGGCACCTGTGTGGGCAACGCGCTGAAATGGTTTGCCGACTGCCGCGGCCTGGCGGCCGGATTGACCGCCGCCGGCTTCGGTGCGGGTGCCGCCGCGACCGTCGTGCCGATTATCCTGGTGATCAAGACATACGGGTACGACCGCGCGTTCCTCTGGTTCGGACTCGGTCAAGGTCTCGTCATCCTCGTGCTGTCGCAGATCCTGAAGGCGCCAAAGCCGGGAGACGCGCCGGCGGCGGCACGCAAGGTGAGCCAGAGCGCGCGCGACTATCGGCCGTTGGAGATGCTCCGGACTCCGCTGTTCTGGATCCTCTATGTCATGTTCGTGCTGGTTGCGGCGAGCGGCCTGGTCGTGACGGCGCAGGTGGCTCCGATCGCGCGGGACTACAAGATCGCCGGGTTGCCGGTGAATTTTCTCTTCATCAGTTCCACCGTGCTGGTCATGGCCGGCATCGTCGACAACATCCTGAACGGATTGGCGCGGCCGACGTTCGGATGGGTGTCCGATCAGATCGGGCGCGAGAACACGATGGCGATCGTGTTCACCTGCGGCGCCGGCGCCTACTGGGCGCTTGGCACGATCGGCAACACGCCCTGGATGTTCATTGCGACCGCCGGACTGGTCTATTTCACCTGGGGTGAGATCTACAGCTTGTTCCCGGCCATCTGCACCGACGTGTACGGCTCGAAGTACGCGACGACGAATGCGGGCCTGTTGTACACGGCCAAGGGCGCTGCCTCGTTCGTCGTCCCGGCGGCGAGCTGGATGCAAAGCATCAATGGCAGCTGGCACGGCGTCTTCGTCGTCGCAGCGCTCGCGAACATCGCCGTCGCCGCCACGGCGTTGTTGATCGTCAAGCCGATGCGCACGTCGCGCATGCTGCGGGCGGCAGCTTTCGGCAGCGCGGCAACAGCCAACTAACGCTTACCAGCTGATTCTGCGTGTGCTGCACGGGAGCCGTGACGTCGACGCTCCGCGATTGAACGGCCTCGTGCGTCGCGACTCCGCGCGCCGTTCGACGCGCGTTTGATAAGTCTCCGCCGCCGCGCATGCACGCGTTTTGACGATACAGGTACGCAGTGCTTCCGTTACGATCCGTTGCAACCAACGAAGAATCGAGGCGCGCTCTTTATGTTTGGATTCACTTTTTGGATTCAGGCGTGGCCGGCCCGTAAAAAGATCATCATCACAAGAAACGCCGGTTGATCGGCGTCGCTGGATAGTCGATAAGCGAGAGACTCACGTCGCGTACGGCGGTCCAAAGCCGAAGGGATCCGCCGCCGCCGACGAGGGTTCCGACACCTCGCATGTCGAACGAACGGGATCGTCAGGTCCTCACCCGGTTCATCATGGACCGATTCCGCCGCGCCGCCGCCGCGTCGGTCGTGCTCGCGCTGTTTGTCGTCCCAGCGGCAGGCCGTGCGAATCATCCACTCGTCACACACCGCATCCTTCGCCCGCTGTCCCACAGCTCCAAGGCCTGCCTTACTGTCTGCGCGCGGATACAGGCAGCGGTGGCCAGACGCGTCCGCTTCGCCCCGGTCAAGACGACGCGCGTCCTCTCGATCGACCAGATCGTCCGCGTCCTTCCCCGAGCGCATGATGGCATCGGCCTGCGTGCCCCTCCCCTCTAGCGACCGATCCAGGCGCAGCTGCGCCTGATCACCGGCTCGTTCAATGGAAAGTTCAAATAGAGAGAGAGAGGAATGTCATGCGTTTTAGATTGGTTGGCGCGCTGGCGCTCGCGATCGCTATGTCGGCGACGCTTGCGCACGCGCAGAACGTAAGCAGCCACTTGACCGGAGTGGTGAAGGACAGTCAGGGCGGTGTGCTCCCTGGCGTTACGGTGACAGCGACCTCGCCTGCGTTGATCGGCACGCAGACGGCGGTCTCGGAGGCGAACGGCACGTACCAATTCCCATCGCTCCCTGAGGGGACCTACGCGCTGAAGTTCGAGCTCTCCGGTTTCCAGACCTTCACGCGGCCGAACATCGTCCTGAGCATCGGCCAGACGTTGACAGTGGACGCGCAGTTGCAGGTCGCGACACTGACTGAGAACGTGACGGTCACCGCCGAGTCGCCGGTCGTCGACGTCAAGTCGACGGCGGTCGGCAACGTGCTCGACACGGCGAAGCTTGTCGGCGTCCCGACCTCGTCGGACCTGTGGGGCGCGCTGGCGCAGGCGCCCGGCGTCATGATGCAAGGGTTCGACGTCGGTGGCAGCCACAAGTTCCAGCAGGACGGCTACGTGACCTTCGGCGTGGTGAACCAGAACCGCGTCGTCACCGAGGGCGTGGACACGACCGAGGGGACCGGCGGCGCCGGCTTCTACCAGGACTACTACTCGCAGAACGAGGTCTCGGTGAGCGGCGCCGGCCAGGACGTGTCGATGAATACGCCGGGCGCGGCGGTGATCTCGACGATCAAGAGTGGCGGCAACCAGGCCAAGGGGTTGTTCGTGCAGGAATATGAGCCGAGCAGCTTCGTCGGCACCAACGGCAATTCGGCCGACGCCGCGCGCGGCGGCTCGGACAACCCGAACCTGCTGTACCTGGCAGAGCCACGGGGATCTCGGCGGCCCGATTATCAAGGACAAGGCTTGGTTCTACGGCGCGTACAATCACTTCCACATCGACAAGGCGATCTCGGGCGTCCCGCAGAACCTCTCCACGTCGCTCGGGATCTTCGACGATGCCACGACGAAGGAGACCTACAAGCCGTCGCAGGCCGACACCCTGATCGGCTACTACCAGTGGGCGAAGAAGAACGAGCCGCTGCGCGGCCTGTCGGTGACGACGCCGGGCCAATCGGCGCTTGCCGAGCTCTCCCCGAGCTGGATGTACAACGGCAAGTGGCAGCGCGTCTGGACGAACCGGTTGTTCACCGAGTTGAACGTCGGCGAGTTCGGCTACGACTTCCCTGAGATCCCGTCGGTCAGCCCCACGACCGCTCCCCCGATACATGACCTCCTGACCGGCTACGACACGGGCGCCGGCTGGTTCAACGCGGCGGGGATCAATGGGCCGTTCGACCTCGAGCGCGCCAAGCCGCAAGTCTACGGGACGCTGACCTACTTCCTGCCGACGAGCCACGGCAGCCACGACCTGAAGGCGGGCTACGAGTGGCGCAACGACATGGAAACGAACGCTCGCATCGGGACGTCGGGCCAGGTCCTCGAAGAGACCCGCGGCGGCGTGCCCGCCCAGGTCGTGCTGGCGGACACGGGTCAGTACAGCAAATTGGGCAGCGCGTGGACGGTACCCGTCGACGGCAACCACGGCCAGGCGCTCTTCATCCAGGATCGCTGGACGGCGAACCAGAGTTTCACGTTGACAGCGGGCCTGCGGTACGACCGGCAGCAGGAGTACTACACGAGCGCGATCCACGCGCCGGTGTTGACGACCATCTTCCCGGCGTTCACGTCGCCCGCGGGCATCGCGTCACCGCGGTTCAACAACATCGCGCCGCGCATCGGCCTGACGATCGACCCGAAGGGCGACGGCAGGACGGCGGTCAAGACGTTCTACGGCCGCTACTACTTCAACCTGGCGCAGAGCTTCGCCGCCGTCGATCCCGGCGGGCAGAACGAGAAGACCTATGCCTGGAACGACCTGAACGGCAACGGCGTGTGGGACGGCCCGCAGGAGAACGGCGCGCTGCTCGCCTCGTCGGGCGGCTCGTCGACGACCTACAACCCGAACATGCCAAATGCATACACCGACGAAGTGGACGTCTCGGTCGAGCAGCAGTTCTGGGGCGAGTCGTCGCTGCGCATCGGCTACGTGCGGAAGATGCTGCGCAACCAGTACGGCGCGTTCAACACGCTATGGAACGGCCAGTTCACCAACCCGTACACCACGACGCTGACGCTCGATCAGTTCAACCCGTCCAACCCGACGGCGCCGACCGTGACGGGCACGCTGCCGATCACGGTCAACGACATCCCGAGCTCGCTCAAGGGCCACGTGCAGAACATCATCGACACGCTCCCTGGCGGCGCGGCGACCTCGAACTACGACACGATCGAGGCGTATCTCAACAAGCGGTTCGCCAACGGGATGTTCTTCACCACCGGCTTCGACTGGACGCGCAGCCAGCAGTACAACCTGGCGAGCAACCAGTCGACCGACCCGCTGACGCAGGCGGATCCGCTCGGCCTGCCGGGCGCCGGCGGGTCGACGTTCACGTACAATGCGAATCCGAACGTGCCGTTCTACCAGCCGACGACGCAGTGGAGCTTCGTGCTGCAGGGCCGCTACGTGTTCCCCTACGGGATCGGCCTCGCGCCGAACTTCCGGTACCAGGGCGGCTGGCCTTACGCGCCCATCGCGAGCATCCTGCTCCCGAACGCCGGCACGCAGAACGTCTTCCTGTCGAACCTGACGCTCCACTCGGATAACGTGCCGTTCCTCAACCTCCGCGTGGACAAGAGCGTCCCGCTGCCGGGCAGCCGCGAGATCCTGCTGGCGCTCGACTGCTACAACATCCTGAACGTCAGCCCGGTCGACAACTTCAACCTGACCCAGAACGCGCCGACGTACAACCAGATCATCGGCATGCTCGACCCGCGCACGTTCGAGATCACTGCGCGGCTCAAGTTCTAGCCCGGACTATTCATGAAGGCTCCGAATAGTCCGCCCTTCGGGCTTCGACTCAGGCGTGATTTTCGGGCCTTCGCTCAGGACTCGTCCGGGCGCCGTCTTGAGCACCGGGCGAAGCGCGGTGTCGAAACCGGCGGCAACGAAGAAACACGCGTGCCGCCGGCGCATCATGAACCACAACGCGCAGCGTTCGTGAATGATGCGGGCTAGGCGCAGAGAGGACAGAGAAAGACAGAGAACACAGAGAAGGAGGAAGTCAGAGGTCAGAAGTCAGAAGTCGTACGCAGGAGAGAAGACAGGGGCGGACCGGCACGCGGCTGGTCCGCCATTTTTTCGAATGACATCTTTCGAGCGACGGCGATCGTACGGCCGAGACGTGGGCGGCGCCCGTCAGCCTCGACGACGACCGATATGACGGAGTCTAATCAGAGGCCGGCCGAGTACAAGCAAAAAATGCGTTATCGTAATTGCGAGCCAGAGTACGAAGAGCCGATGGACCCGAAAACAGTTGCCGACGAAATCGCGGCGGCGTACCGCGAGCGCCGCGAGATCCCCACGCTCTCGTCGCGTGGTTCGGCGTTCGACCTCTCGGCGGCCTACGCCGTCGAAGCGGAGCTCGCCCGAACGCGCCGATCCGCCGGCCGGCGAACGGTCGGCCGCAAAGTGGGCTTTGCGAACAAGGCGATGTGGCGTGCGCTCAAGCTCGACACGCTCGTCTGGGCGTACATGTACGACGACACGGTCCAGTATGCCGAGCGCGGTTCGGCCACGCTGTCCCTCGCCAGGATGTTCTCGCCCAAGATCGAACCGGAGATCGTGTTCAAACTGAAGCGATCGCTGGATCCGGCCGCGCTCGAGCCGGTGGCCGTTCTGGACGCCGTCGAGTGGCTCGCGTTGGGATTCGAGATCATCGACTGCGTGTTTCCAGACTGGAAATTCCAGCCGGCCGATTTCGTCGCCTCCTACGGCCTGCATGCAGCGCTGGTCGTCGGCGAGCCGCTTCGCATCGAACCGGCGACGATCGCGTCGCTCGCGGACGCGCTGCCGCGGTTCACGGTGCAACTGAGAAAGAATGGCGAGTTGGTGGAAGAAGGATCGGGAAAGAATTCGCTGCGCAGCCCGGCGCTGTGTCTGGCCGAGCTCGGCGGGGCGATCGCCCGCCGATCCGGGGCAGAATCATTGGCGGCAGGCGAGCTGATCAGCTCTGGCACCTTGACGGCCTCACGCCCCATCGCGGCAGGAGAGCAGTGGAGCGCAATCGTCGAAGGTCTGGACCTCGCGCCACTGACGCTGGACGTCCGGGCGTAACATCGCTCGGCTAAAGCCTTCGCGCTACGTCGGTCCCGGTAGCGTCGCCTCGACCCGTCGCGCGAAGGTGTCGGCTCGATACCGTAGGGCGAAGGCGTCGGCTCGATACCGTAGCGCGAAGGCTTTAGCCGAGCGGTTCAATTCCTACGCAAACACTGGCGGCGCTTCGGGAATCGCCGCGCCGTCGTGCCGCGGCTCCGACGCGCCGAAATGCACGCCTGACGCGTCGCTCATCACCGCTTGTCCGTGCCCGAAGGTTCCGGTTCGCGGCGGCACGCTGGTCACGTCGTGGCCCAGGGCAGCGAGCGCTGCTCTCACCGGCTCCGGCACCAGCGCCTCGACGTGGACGTCGGCGCCGCTGAACGTGCCTTTCGTGAAGCGACCCGCCTCGAGCGCCTCCTGAATATCGCAGCCGTAGTCGACGATGTTGGCGACGAACTGCGCGTGGGCTTGCGCTTGATTGAATCCGCCCATGATGCCGAATCCAATCCGCGTGTCGCCCTTCTGCATGAATCCCGGAATGATCGTGTGCAGGGGACGCTTGCGCGGAGCGAGCGTGTTGGGATGCGCGTCTTCCAGCGTGAAGAGCGCGCCGCGATTGTGCAGCGCGAATCCTGTGCCCGCCGGCACGATCGCGCTGCCGAAGCCGACATAGATGCTCTGAATCAGCGACACGATGTTGCCGTGCCGGTCGATGACGGAGAGATAGATCGTGTCGTCGCCGACCGACGTGGTGAGCCCGTCCAACACGGAGGGTTCCACACGGCACGCCGCGCGTCGTGAATCGATGTGTCGCGCGCGCTCTTTCGCGTGTGCCTTGTTCAGGATCGCCGAGACCGGCGCGTTCGCGAATCGCGGATCGCCGACGTACCGAAGCATGTCGGCGTACGCCAGCTTTTTGGCCTCGATCATCACGTGCAGTGATGGCGCGCTGTGAAAACCGTACTCGCCGAGCGGAAACTGTTCCATCAGGTTCAGCATGGCCAGCGCGGCGATCCCCTGCGTATTCGGTGGCAGCTCGTACACCGTCCAGCCGCGATACGTCGTCGAAATCGGATCGACCCACTCGGCCTGCATGTCGCGGAGATCCGCCGCCGTCAGCGAGCCGCCCTTCTCGCGCGAGATCGCGAGGATCGCGTCGGCGGTCGGGCCCTCGTAGAATCCCGCGGGTCCTTGCGCCGCGACGAGGCGCAGCGAATGGGCGAGATCGGGATTTCTGAAGACTTCGCCGGCGGCAGGCGGACGCCCGCCCGGGAGATACGTTGCCGCCGCATTGGGCTCGGCGGCCACCCTGTCGGCCAGCGAGGCCCACGCGGCCGCGATGACGTCGGAGACTGGAAACCCCTCGTCCGCATAGAAGATCGCCGAGGCGAGGAGGTCCGACATCGGCAGCGTGCCCAGACGAGTGCGAAGCGCCTCCCAGCCGGCCACGGCCCCGGGCACGGTCACCGTATGAATGCCGCTCTCCGGCATCTGCTGGAAGCCGTGCTGCTTCATGAAGGCCGGCGTCAAACCGCTCGGCGCCCAGCCGGACGCGTTGAGCCCGTGCAGCGCGCCCGTCCTCGCTTCGTACACAATCGCAAACAGGTCGCCGCCGATACCGTTCGACTGCGGCTCGACGAGACCCATCACGGCATTGGCGGCGATCGCCGCGTCGACGGCATTTCCGCCGCGCTCGAGCACTTGAACGCCCGCCTGCGCGGCGAGCGGCTGGCTCGCGGCGACGATGCCGTAGTTGGTGGCGACACGCGATCGACCGGTGATGACGCTCATCGCTCGATGCTACACGTGTTCGATCGCCGGCGGAACCACGAAACCGCGACGAAACCACGAAGACGCGAAGGACACGAAGATCTCAGTGCATGAATTTCTTCGTGAGCGTGTCATCGTGGTTTTGTGATCGGAGCGCTACTTGAGGCTCCCCATCTGGAAACGGAGCGCGGCTGTCTGCGCCTGGAAGTCGTATCGCGCGGAGGCCTGCTCGATTTCCGCGCGCGTCTGGTTCAACTGCGCCTGCGTCAGCTCGACGATCGAGCTGAGCCCGAGGTTGTACCGCGAGGTGGCCAGATCGAGCGCCTCGGACGCCTGAGCCAACAGCTGATTCGTCAGATCGAGGCGCTGAAACCCCGTCTGCGCGTCGAGCAGTGCGAGACGCACGTCACGCGCGACGCGATTTTCGAGATCGTGGACGCGTTGTTCCTCGGCGAGCGCGCGGAAGCTGGCCTCGGCGTGCCGCGCCGTAAACAGGCTGCCGTTGAACAATGGCACCGTCACGTTGATCCCTACCGCCGAGTACTGACTGTTCAGCCCCGCCTGCCGATACGGCGTGACGCCCGCGGCCGCGGCGGCGGCGATGGTGGGAAACCAGAGCGCCCGCTCCGCGTCGGCGAACTTGGCGGCCGACTCGTGCTCGAATCGCTCCGCGGCCACATCGGGCCGGTCGCGCAGCGCCTGCGCGACGACGACGTCCGGGTCGGCCGGCGGCGTGGGCGGCGTCGGTTCCTCGGCCAGCTCGTACGTGGGCGTCTGCGAGTCGCCGAGGGCGGCCGACAACGTCGCGAACCCGGCCTGCCGATCGTTCTGCGCCTGGAGCAGCAGGAGCTGCGCCTCGGCGAGATTGACTTTCGCGAAGCTGACGTCGAGACCCGACTTCAGGTTGCTCGCCGCCAGCGCGCTCACCTGATCGACGACCAGCTGCCGCGCCTGCACCGTTTCCTGCGCGACGCGCAGGACGGCCTGTGCCTTGAGCGCATCGAAGTAGGCGCGGTCGACCCCCAGGAGTACGTCCGCCCGATCGGTAACGGCGTCCTCTTGAAGGGCATGGGATCGCAGCGTCGAGCTCTTCACGAGATCCGGCGTGCGTCCGAAGTCGGTGATCAGCTGCGACGCAGAGACGCCCGCCGCAAGCCGGTCGAGAATGATCGGATTGTTCAGGCCGCCTGCGGTGATTCGGCTGTTGGTCTGCGCGTCGGCGCCAGTAACGTTGCCGAACACCGTCGGGTAATAGGGAGATCTCGCCTCGCGCACGCTCTCGCTGCCGGCCTGTGCGGTGTACTGTCCCGCGAGAACCTGAGGATGGTGCGCGAGCGCCTGCTGCTCCGCATCCCTGAGCGTGAGATGTTGAACCGTCTGCGCGGCCAGCGGCGAGGCCGCCACCAGCACCGCGGCGGCGATCGTTGTCCATCGGCGCAAGAGGATCATGCCGCCTCCGGACCGGTCGTCTGCGCCGGCTGACGGCGATACACCATGAGGTAGGCCGCCGGCACGATGAAGACGGTCATCGCGACCGAGGCGACCAGGCCGCCGATGATGGCGCGCGCCAGCGGCGCGTACGCTTCGCTGCCGGTCCCGAGCTTCAGCGCCATCGGGATCAGGCCGAACACGGTCGCCATCGACGTCATCAGAATCGGCCGCAGCCGGATGCGGCACGAATGGACCACCGCATCGAGCAGCGGCATCCCATCGTCCTGCAGGCGATGCGTGAACTCCACAATCAGAATGCTGTTCGAGACCACCATGCCGACCATCATCACCACGCCCATCAGCGACTGCACGTTCACCGTCGTGCCGGTGAGAAACAGCGCGAGCAGCACGCCCGTGAGACCGGGCGGCACCGCGAGAAGAATCAGCGCTGGATCCGTGAACGACCGGAATTGCGCAACGAGGATGAGATACAGAAGCACCAGCGCCAGAATCAATCCGACGGCGAAGCTCTTGAACGATGCTTCCATGCCCTGCACCATGCCGCGCATCGCGACGCGCACACCCTGAGGACGCGGCGTCTTCGCGAGCACGGCGCGGATGCTGGTCGCCAGGGCGCCGAGCGCTTCGCTCGACGGGTTGACGTAGATGTCGATCGCGCGCTGAATCTGGTAGTGGTCGATCTCGGTCGGCGATTTGAGCGGCGTGATCTTCGTCACCGCATCCAGCATCGTCGGCTGCGTGAGGCGTCCGGAGTGCAGCGGGATGCCGCGAAGATCGAGCAGGTTGTGGATCTGATTCTCTGGATACTGAACCGTCAGCATGTAGTCGTTGCCGCTTTTCGGATCCACCCAGAAGCTCGGCGCAATCATGCCGTTCGAGGTCAACGCGGTGATGACGTTGTCGACGACCTCCCGTTGATCGAGCCCGAGCTCGCCGGCCCGCTCGCGGTCGATGTCGAGCCGCAGCGACGGATAGTCGATGTCCTGCGGGATGTACACATCGCTGACGCCCGGGAGCGTCCGAATCTGCGCCGGCGATGCCGCTGGCCGTGTCGAACACCGCGTCGATGTTCGCGCCGCTCAATTGGACATCGATCGGCGCCGGCAGCCCCTGATTGAGGACCGCGTCGGCGAGGCCGCCCGACTGGAAATACGCGCTCAGGTACGGCAGTTCGCGCTTGATCGCGGTGCGAACCCGCGACATGTATTCATAGCTGCCGACGCGGTGATCCTCTTTGAGCGCCACCTGCACCGTTGACGGCGTGAGGCCCGGCGTTGCTCGTGTAGAGCGCCGAGAAATCGGGCGTGACGCCGATGTTCGAGACAATCAGCTCGAGATCTCGCGGATCGACGATGCGCCGGATGAGCGCCTCCACCTTGGCGGTGTCCTGCGCGGTCATCTCGATGCGCGTGCCCGACGGCGACTTGACGTTGACGACGAACTGGCCCGCATCGGTTCGCGGGAAGAACGCGAGACCGAGGAACGGGTAGAGCAGCAGGCTCGCGGCGAAGAGCGCCGCGACGGCCCCGACGACCGTACCGGGCGTCCGCAGCGATCGACGCACGGCACCCTCGTACCAAGCCAGCAGCCGTTCGAACTGAACGGCGAAGCCGGCGTTGAAGCGCGCCATCAAGCCATCGTGCGCCGCCGCCGTGGACGTCGCCGGCGGGGCTCCGTCGGTGGTCGTCGTGCCGTCCGCCGGGGGAGTGTGATGCGGCGCCTTGATCAGCTTCGCGCAGAAGAGCGGCACGACCGTCATCGCGACGAAGTAGGAGGCGAACAGCGAGAGCACCACGGCCAACGCGAGCGCGGAAAACAGAAAGCGGCTGACGCCGTAGAGGAACGTCACCGGAAAGAAGACGATCGAGCTGGTGAGCGTCGCGGCGAGCACGGCGAGCGCCACTTCGTCGCCGCCCTTTTCGGCCGCCACCTCGGGCGACTCGCCCATCTCCATGTGACGGAAGATGTTCTCGAGCACGATCACCGCGTTGTCGATCAATCGCGAGAACACGAGCGCGAAGCCCGCGAGAATCATCGTGTTGATCGAGCTGCCGCCCATATACAACGCAATCAGGGCCGCGAGCACCGAGAGCGGAATCGCGAGAAATACCGCGACCGTCGCACGGAAGCTCCCGAGGAACACGAGCACCATGATCGCCGTGAACAGCAGCCCCATCCCGCCTTCGTGCAGCAGCGTCTCGATCGCCCGCTTGACGAAGAGCGACTGGTCGAACACCACGGTGGGCACGAGCTCCTTCGGGACATCGACGAGGCGATCGAGCAGATCCTTGACGCCGTCCACCACGGCGATTGTGTTCGTGTCGCCGCCTTGTTTCATCACCGGCAGGTACACCGAGGGCTGGCCGTCCACGAGCACGATGTTGTTCTGGATCTGATGCGCGTCCTCCGCGTGCCCGATGTCGCCGACGGTGACCGTGGATCGGCCGATGGTCTTCAGCGGAATCTGATTGATCTCCGGAATGGCGCGAAACTGGCTGTTCGTGAACAGGTTGTAGTCGTACGGGCCGATCTTGACGTCGCCCGACGGCAGAATCAGGTTGGCGTTGTTCACCGCCCGCACGACGTCCATCGGGCTCATTTCGTACGCCTGCAGCTTCGCCGGATCGACGTAGACCATGATCTGGCGATACTTGCCGCCGAACGGCGGAGGCACCGACGCGCCAGGCACCGATCCCAGCTGATTGCGTACGGCGAACTGCCCGATATCGCGCAGCGCCGTCTCGCTCATCCCTTCGCCTTTGAGCGTGATGAGGCACACCGGCAGGCTCGATGCGTCGAACTTCTGCACGATCGGCGGCAGGGTGCCCGGCGGCAGCCGGCGAAGATCCGCCATCGCCAGATTCGAGATCTCGTTGACGTCGGAGTCGGCGCTGGTGCCGGGTTGGAAATAGACCTTGATGATGCTGACGCCGGGCAGCGACCTCGACTCCATGTGATCGATGCCCGCACCGAGCGTGAAGAAGCGCTCGAACCGTCCAGTGATGTCGGTCTCGATCTGTTCCGGCGGCATCCCCGTGTAGAAGGTCGCCACGACCACTTCCGGGATATTGATGTCCGGAAAGAGGTCGACCGGCATGCGCACGACGCTGGTCAGACCGATCACCGTCGCGATCAGGGAGACGACGATGATGAAGTACGGATTGCGGATGGAGAAGCCGGACATCAGCGAGCCCCTTCAGCCGCCGGCAACGCGGCCAGCTGCGGCGAGACGACTGTTCCGGCCTTCAACTGGGCACGATTCCCGAGCACGACGAGGTCGTTCTCACGCAGCCCCGATCGAACCTCGACCCGATCGGGCGCCTCGATCCCCAGCGTAACGTCGCGCGGCTCCAGCTTGCCGCCGGCGCCGACCACGATCACGCTCGTCTTGTCGCCCGTGCGATCGATGGCCTGCACTGGTGCGATGAGCACAGATGCCGCGTGCGCCACCGTGATCGACGCGTACGCGTACATCCCCGGCACGAGCGTGAGCGTCGGGTTCGGCACGTCCACTTCCGTCTCCATCGTCCGCGTGTCGGGATTGAGATTGTCGGCGAAGCGCGCGACAGTGCCGGCGAAAGTGCGCTTGAGCGACGGCACCTTGACGTCGACCGGCTGCTTCAAGTGGATGTCCGAGACGGCCGATTCGGGCACCTGAATGATCAGGCGCAGCAGCGAGTTCTGGGAGAGGCGGACGATCGGCATCGCCTGCGTCTGCGACGAGGTGCCTGCCTGAATCATCGCGCCGGTGTCGGCGTAGCGATGCGTGATGACGCCCGCAAATGGCGCTGTGATGCGCGCGTAGGCGAACAGCGTTTTGGTCTTGCTCTGGTTCGCTTTGGAGACGGCGAGCTGCTCCTGCGCGGCTGCGACCGCGGCCTTGGCGGTGGCGACCTGCGCTTCCGCGGTGCGATCGCGTCCGAGCGCCTCGTCGATGTCCTGCTGCGCGACCAGATTCGGCCGCTGCTTCATCACCGCGGCCAGGCGCGTCGATCCCAGGTGCGCGACCTCGTGCACCGATTGGGCGCGCTCCAAATCCGCCTGCGCGCGGTTCACTTCCTCTGCGCTGCGCTTGACGCCCGCTTCGTCCTGCGCCATTTCGTCCTGCAGCTCGGGAATCTCCAGTACCGCGAGGAGCTGGCCCGCCGCGACGCGGTCGCCGACGTCGACGTTGATCGCTTTCACGTATCCCGCCACCTTGGCGTGCACTTCGATTTCCTGAAACGGCCGGAATTCGGCGGCGAGCGTCAGCGTCTGTCCCAGATCGCCGCGCACGACCTTTGCGACAGAGACCGCCGGCACATCCGGCGCCGCCTCGGCGGCGTGCGGACGCGAACAGGCGGTGTTGAGTCCCCAGCCCGCGAGCGCGGTTGCGAATGCGAGTCGACGTACGATCACCTTGTTCATCCCAAATCCCTCACCAGCTCCCGCAGGCCTTCAATCGAGAAGCGCGCGGACCTGCAGAATTCGCTCACGTGTTCCTCTTTCAACTGCATCGCGGCTGCGACGCGCGGGATCTCCTCCACGATGGACGCCGGCAGCGACAGCAGACCGTCGGCGCCGGCAAAGAGCAGGTCGCCCGTGGCGATCGGCAGCCCGGCGATCTCGACGGGCCCGCCGAAATCGAGAATGTGCGCGAACGCATGGGATATCGCCGTACTCGAGGCCAGCAGGTGAAAGCCCATGTCGCGCACGTCGCCGACGTCGCGCACCGTGCCGTTCGTCACGTAGGCGAGACAGCCGAGCGCCCGCAGAATCGTGGCGTGGAGGTCGCCGACAAACGCGCCGAGCCCCGGCCGCTCGTCGACGTCCTGCACGACGACGATCCGCGGGGAAGGAATGGACACGATGAAGTTCCACCAGTCCGTGCGATCGTGATAGCTGTGTCCGACCGGCGGAGGCGACGAGCATCGGATGCGCGCGGTCACGGCATGACCGACGACCGGCGGCAGACCTGGGGTCTGACACCGCAGCGAACTGTCGGCGAAGCCTTCGTTGCGCAGGCGCCCGCCGAATGTCTCGATCGCGTTCGCCACGGTGGCGCCGTTCAGACGACGATATTGGTCAATCAACTCGGCGGTGAGCAGAGCCAACTCGACACTCCAGTCCGGACCTTGGACAGGCCCGCATCATTCAGCACGTGCGTGATAAAGCGGATCCGTCGGGAACCGCCGCGAATGCCAGCTCATGAAACACCTGGCTGACGCGCGAAACTTCAGTGTTGGTTAAGCGAGACGGGCTGACGGGGGTGCGCGGAGAGGACGAGGCGTCGAACCGGTGAACGCGGGCGGAGCGGTTGCGTCGGCCGGGCGCGCGAACGTGCGGACCGGAGCCGTTTCGACGCACATCAACTCTGTCAACGACACGATCAGGCGGACGTGCTCGATCGCGATCTTCTTCGGTGGGAAATCGGTGCTCTTACTGAAGCTGAGGGTCGGGGCCTGAGACGTGGTGATGTGCTGACCGACGCGCGTGAGACCCGGCACGCAGAGCAGGGCGCCCACGAACAATATGGTGGCCGCGCGAGTGAACAGGCGCCGAAGCGTCGTAGTGTGAACCAAGGGCATCTGGCGAGCGAATTACAGTGGTACTTTAGTGTCGCTGCCGCCGCAGATCAAGCGATTGCCCCGGAATCAGGGCTTCGGTCTAAGGATTACGTAAGTTGGGAGGCCAACCGCATCGAACCGCTTCATGACCTCTCTCGCGGGCGACGCGTCGGGCTGCTCAGCCTGAAACTTGATCTTGACGTAGCCAGACAGCGCCGCTTTCACATCTGCGCTCGCCAGCGTCGTCTTGTCCATCGTGAGGCAGTTCTTGCACCAGGTCGCCCACATGTCGATGAGCACCGGTTTTTGCTCTCGCTTCGCCGTGGCGAGTCCGGTGGCGAGCGACGGCGTCCACCCTTCCTTCAGCTGATCCTGCACGCTCGACGTGACAGCCGACGGATCGACCCAGCGGCTGGAGAACAGGTCGTAGGCGACGTAGCCATAGTAGGCGGCCGTGACGAGGATCAGCACGCCGAACGCCTGCTTGACGCGGACCATCCACATGCCCGGCTTCGGCAGCGAGGCCAGGCCGGCGCCCGCCACCGGCCACGGCAGCGCCATGCCGATGCCGAGGCAGAACGGCAGCGCGAGCGCCAGCGTGGTGCCGGTCGCGTACAGGTTGCTCGAAAACAGCACCACCTGGATCACCACCGGCGCGACGCAGGCGCCGGCGAGCAGCGCGGCGACCGCACCCATCGAGAAGGCGACGAGAAACGTCCCGCGGCTCGACTCGCTTGTGCGGAAGCCGCTCGAGAAGCTGGAGAAATCGATCAGGATCACGTCGAACATCGCGAGCCCGAGCACGACGAACAGCGCGGCGATTCCGACGTTGAACCAGGGCGATGCGTTGATCGTGCCGAAGGTGCCGGCGGTCAGAATCACGACCAGGCCGAGCACGCCGTACACGAGCGCCATGGCGCCGCCGTACGCCGAACCGAGCAGAAAGCCGCGGCTGCGCGAACCCGCTTGCGCACCCGCGCCGATGATGGCGAGATTGATCGGAATCATCGGCAGCACGCAGGGCGTCAGGTTCAGCGCGAAGCCGCCGATCAGCACGATCAGCAGAATCGCCAGTGGTCCGCGGCCCTCGAACATGCCGCGCTCCTTCACACCCTGCTCCGCGTTGTGGACGAATTTCAGAAACTCGTTGGTGCCGATGTAGCCGCCGGTCGTGCCCAGGGTCGCGAAGCCGTCGAGCTGGGCGATCCCGCCGTCGCCGGCGGCCGGCGCGGCGCTAGACGGCGCAGTGCCGGTTGGTGCCGACGGCTTCTCGCCGTGGCCGAAGGCGATCTGCGCGAATGCCGGGTCGGCCGGCATGCCCTCGATAGGGGTGGTCGCCGAGACGATGCGGAGCGTCCACTGCACGTCGGCGGTGGCGGGTGCGTAGCAGAGATTCGCGTCGCAGGCCTGATAGCGCAGGTGTGCCGGAATCACGAAATCGCCGAGCGGAATGTCGGACCCCAGCGACACCTGGATGCCGATTGCGAACTCGTGCTCGAAGACGGCGAGCGGCTGATCAAGTCCGGCCTGTTTGAGATCGGTAGAAGGCGGGAAGACGATTTCGTCGATCGTGGCGCCTGGATGCGCGTCGATCGTGAGCACGGTCGGGATGAGCGTCGGATCGCGGGGCTTGTTGGACTGCGTGTGCAGCCCTTCGGGAAGCGAGACTTTCAGTGCCAGGCGCACGGGTCCACTCGCGTGAACTGCCGAGCGCTCCGCCACGGGTGTCACCTCGGCTTTGGGTCGACGAATTTGTGCCGAGACGCCGCTGGTGGTCAGAAGAAGAACGGCGGCTAGGAGGATCGGGATTCGGGATTTGGGATTTGGGATTCGTTCCGCGTTCGTGACAGAACGTGGTCCTGGGATTTGCGCCTGGCGTGCGAATCCCGAATCCCGAATCCCAAATCCCGCGTCGGTCACTTGATCTCTCTGAGCGGAATGGCCCCAGGCGGCAGGGGCAGCGACGAGGGATCGAGCTCGCCTTTCACCGGCGGCAGATCCAGGAACATGGAATCCCACTTCCACCGCTCGGACGGATTCGAGTTCTGCAGCCAGTGACTCGCCGCCACCGGTCGTCCAAACGTCATCGTCGTCAGCCCCTCGAGTCCGCTGACGCCGGGCATGCGGTGCGCCACATCAGCGCGCACGTGCGCGGCGCTCGTGTAGTCGAACGGCACGCCAAGGGCGACGCTGAGATTGACGAGCACCTGCCAGTCTTCCATCGCGTCGCCGGGGGGCGCAATGGCGCGCGACGCCCCCTGCAGTTGCCCGTGCTCGTTAGAGTAAGACGCTTCCTTCTCCACGTAGGATGCACCGGGCAGGACGAAATCGGCGGCGCGGGCGAGGTCGTTGAGCAGGACGCCTTGCACGATCAACAGCGGTAGCTTGCCGGCCGCTCGCGCCTCGACAATCCACTGGGTGTCGCCGATTGATCCGTCCGGGCCCGGGTCGAAGACGTACAGCGCCGACACGCCGCCGGCGTCGACCGCCGCGCGCAGCGCGGTCAGATCGGCTTCGCGCACCTCATCGCCGACGTTGCCGGCGACGAGCCCGAACATCCGGGCGCCGTTCACATTCGGCGCGTCCACCGCGGGCACTTTGAACGTCGTGCGCGGGGGCTGCTGCTTCGGCCGATATCGCCAGCTCACGTGCAGCGCCCGTGGTCCGTTCTCGCCGACGAGCTCTTCGGTGAGGCGACGGAATAAAAACAGCTCCTCGTGTGATGCGTGCGCCGAGAGCAGGAACTTCACGCCGTCCGGGTTCGCCGTGCCGGCCGCCGCGAGGCGATCGCGAAGCGTCGAATACAGCTCGTGCCACGACACCGGCTGCTGCAGATTGTCGACGCGCGCCAGCGGTTTCCGGACCCGATCGTCGCCTTCGATCCAGTGATATTCGAAGCGGCCGATGTCGCACATCCAGAAATTGTTGATGGCTGGATTGAGGCGTGGGGTGAAGCGCACGAGCTGCGAGCCTTTCGCCCATTCCGGCTTGGCCTTGAGCCACGCCGTGACGTTGCACCCTTTGGCGCACTGCGTGCAGATCGTGTCGACCGCCACCGGGTTGTCCCAGGGGCGCGCCTTGAAGCGATAGTCGCGCGTCGTAATCGCGCCGACGGGGCAGACGTCCATCAGGTTGCCGGAGATCAGCGTATGCACGCCTTCTTCACGGAACGTGGCGATCTGCTCGCCGTAGCCGCGGTCGATCAGGTTGATTTGCGCGTCGCCGTCGATATCGCGCATGAACCGGACACAGCGCGTGCAGAGAATGCAGCGGTTGCGGTTCAGCATCAGCGTCGGCCCGAAGTCGACGTCGGCCTTCACGCCGTTGCCGTCGAACTCGCGCCGCGGAAAATCCATGCGGCTCTGATCCGGCCCGAACGTATACGAGAAATCCTGCAGCGGGCATTCGCCGCCCTTGTCGCAGACCGGGCAGTCGAGCGGATGATTGATCAGCAGGAATTCGAAGACGCCGGCGCGCGCGGCGACGACATCGGGCGTCCGCGTCTGCACGACCATCCCCTCGGCCGCCACCGTCGAGCACGACGTCTGGAGCTTCGGCATCTTCTCGATCTTGACGACGCAGACGCGGCAGGAGCCGTCGATGCCGATGCCGGGGTGATAGCAGTAGTAAGGGACGGAGACGCCGCTTTCGATGGCGGCCTGGAGGACGGTCTTTCCTTTTTCGACGGTGACCTGACGGCCATCGATGGTCAGCGTGACGGTATCCATAACCTTACGATGATAACGGTTCTGGGCGGGGCGATTCCAGGCGGGCGATTTGAAGGCGTGGATCGACGAAGATTTTTTGCCACAGAGGCACCAAGGCACCGAGGATTCGCACGCTCGCACGCCGCCGCCGCACGGCGGCCGCCCTTGAACTGACCGACGGAAACACAAACAAGGGGCCAACGGTCGTTTGCGTTTCCGCCGGTCAGGTTCAAGGGTATGGTCGGCCAGGCTGGGCCTGGCCGACATGCGAGCATGCCGGTGTCCTTTGTGTCCTTTGTGTCTTTTGTGTCTTTCGTGGCCTTCGTGGTTGGTTTTCGTGCGCTCGATCGCAGCGTGGTTGAAAAACAGAAGGTCCCCGTCAGCCTTTGACGACCTCGGCAAGCGTGCCGTCGTCCTTGCTGATCTCGGCGCCGCGCAAGGTGCCGATCAGGGCGACGCGCTTATCGACCGAGCGATCGGTGACCGGTACGACCACGTCCACCAGCTTGCGGTCGGCGTACTCCAGCCTGACGGTCACGGGCAGATCGAACAGATCGCCGATCTGCTCGATGTGCAAGAGCACGTCCGCGCCATCGATGCGGTAGCTGAATTTCAGCTTCGGGAGGGTCGAGCCGTAGATCCACTGCTCGAAGAACCGATCGAGCGGCCGTCCCGTCTCCTTTTCCATCGCGAGCCGGAATCCCTCGGTACCCGCTTTCTGAAAGCGCTCCTCGCGGTAGAAGCGGCGCAGCCCCCGGAAAAAGGCCTCGTCGCCGACGAGCCGACGGAGCATGTGGAGCACCGCCGCGCCTTTGTTGTACGCGAGCGCGCGGAATGTGCGGCTCTCGCCGCGGATGTGGCCGAGACGGTAGCCGAGATAAATGGGGCCGTTGTCGCTCTCATCGAGGCTCCATTTGCGCAGCTGGCGGAGTATGCCGGCGAACGACTCGTCGCCGCGCGAGTGTTGGGCATACAGCGCGGCGAAGTACTGCGCGAACCCTTCGCTCAGCCACTGCTCGTGATAGTTGCGCCAGCCGACCGCCTGCCCCCACCACTGGTGCGCGAGCTCGTGCGCGAGGAAGAAGTCGGGGAAGTTCGCGAACGCCACAGGATCGTTGCGCCAGACGAACGGCGAGGTCGGCAGCGGCTGGTTCAGCATCGCGAAGTAGCCCGGGCTGTGTCCGCCGGGTAGATCGTTTTCGACGAGCGCGACCGTGAAGCTCGGATACGGCGCGTCGCCGAGGAGCGACACGTAGTACTGCGCGATGTCGACCGCGCGGTCCGCGATCTCGCGCCCGTGCTGAGCCTGCCGCGGGTTCGCCTCGATCATGAGCTTCAGGCTGTGGTTGATCGTTCCCGCCATCGGCCCGATCGACGTATCGTCGCTCGCATCGGTCTGGTCGAAGGCGATCGTGACCGCCTCCACCTGCACGAAGCGGCTGACGAGCAGCGCGAGGTAGCGAAGCGGCTGGGCAGCGCGGAACAGGTACAGCTTGCGGGCTGCCGCCGGGTCCTGCGCGGCCAGGAGCACCGGCGAGCCGGCCACCGGCGCGCCGCTGGCGACGCAATCGAACGCGGCCGGCACATTGACGCGCAACGTGGCCGTCGCGTAGTCGCTGACCTGCCCCTGCGGATACCAGTAGCTGCGGCTGCTGTACAGAAAACTTGGCTCCGCCTGGACGGTCGGGACGTCCTCCCGCACGGCGCCGCGCTGGTCCCGCTCGGCGGAGACGCCGGCCGTCTCGCGATCGGCCACCTGTGGCGGCAGGCGGCCCGCGTACGCAATGGTCAGCGACAGCACCTTGTCGCGCGGCTGCATGGCGGGCAGGTTGATCACCAGTGCGTTCTGGTTCTTGACGCGGATGCCGAAGAGCCGGCCGTACTGCTCGCTGACGATCGACTGCACCACGAGGGAATCGGCCAGGTGCAGGGTGAGGGCGCCCAACCCATAGGACTTGATCTTCAGCCGGACCTGCGCCCGCCCTTCGATCCACTCGCGATCGGGCGTCACGCTGACGTCGATGTCGTAGTCGAGGATGTCGTAGTCGGCGAGGTCGTCTTCGTTGTAGAAGCGGCCGTTGCGCGCGATTTTCTGCGCCGATGCATAGAGCGCGATGTTGTGACGGTGCTTGCGGTCGAAGAGCGTGATGTCCTCGGCCTCCGCGCCGGATCGCGCGTAGGTGAGCGAGTCGAAGCGCCGCGTGTGAACCTCGGCGAGGAAGTCGCCGGACGCCGGGAGCAGCGACCACGGCTCGCGACTCAGATCGCCCAGATCCAACGCAAACGATTTCGGGGACTCTTCGCGGAACACCGCCTCCGCGCGCCGGAGCTCTTGCGGATCGACGGGTCGCTGGGTGATTTGACTGGCCGCCACGAACGACTCGAAGTCCACAGGGTTCATGCGCAGAAAGGCCGTGTCGAAGCGCGTTCTCAGCGTCTCGGCGCCGCTGAAGATCTTCACCTGTCCCTTTTCGGTTCGCGGGGCGGGATGAAAGTGCATCTCGCCGTGGCCGATCAGTACGACGGCGGTGACGCCCTGATCGGTGCCGGCCACGAACACCGACCCTTCTCTCAGCGTGAGGTCGAGATCTTCGGCCGAGACCACCAGCTGATGAGCGGTGTACTGCTTCGCGGGATCGAGCGCCACCTTGTAGAGACTCTCGACCGCAGTCAGCCGCTCTTCGTCCGCCACGCGCCACTCGTCGATCTCGCCGGGCGCGCTCGCTTCATGCGTGCGCTTGAGATCGAGCCGCCACGTCGCGATGCGCGCGCGCGATCCGTGCGGCGCGAAGACGTCGACGATCAGGCGATAGCCGTTGCCTGGCAACGTGCCGGCGAGCGGCTGTCGATCCCGTTCTTGAATGACGGCCCCGGTCGCGCCGGGCAACAGCTCGGACGAGGCGAACGCGAGCGCCCGATCGCGGTCGGCGCCGTCGATCAGCAGTGCGAGGAAGCCGGGTGTATCGGCGTTCTGCACGATCATCTCGAGGCGGCGGAGCGTGGCGATCAGCGCGTCCGCGGGTGTCTGCGCGGTGCGCACGTCGGCCGACACGGCGCCCGTCGCCATGCCGATCAGCGCCAGCATTCCGATCCACGCGCGCGGCGGTCGCATCTTCAAGGGAATGTGCCGAAACCACCACATTAGACACCGGCGGCGAGCCGTCCGCTGAAAATGCCGCCGGGGACGGCCGGAAAAGGGGACGGGAGTCTTTTCCAGGGCCCTCTTGACGGGCCGCGTCAAAAGGACACCCGTCCCCTTTTTCAGTACCCTTTTCCCTTCATTTCAACGGTTTTCTCGCGAATCGAGCGCCTTCGTCGGTCGGCGGAAAAGACTCCCGTCCCCTTTTCTCAGACGCCGGCCGGAGCGGGGGCGCTGGACCGCAGCAGCAGGATCGTCAGGTCGTCGGCGAACCGCGTGTCCGCCGTGTGCACTTCGACGGCGCGGACCACGGCGGCGCCGATCGCCGGCAGATCGCGCTCCCGGTTCGCATTCAGCGCGGCCTCGAGTCCCTGGTCGTCGAACGGCTGGCCGGCGGGGTTTTCCGCCTCCGTGATCCCGTCGCTGTACACCGCGACCAGTTCCGTGGGGCGCAGGCGTGTGTGACCGGCCGTGTAGGTGGACGCATCGAACATCCCGAGCGCGATGCCGCCGTCGGTCAACCGCTGGCACGTGCCGTCCGATCGCAACACCAGCGGCGGCATGTGGCCCGCGTTCACGTACGTCAGCTCGCCGGTGGCCGGCTGAAAGACGCCATAGAACAGCGTAATGAAGCGGCTGCCGGGCGAGTGCCGGACCACTTGCACGTTCAGACGCGCCATCAGCTCCGCCGGTTCGAGCCGCTCGTCCACCAGCGTACGCATCATCGCGAGCAGCAGCGCCATGAGCAGGGCGGCCGGACTGCCTTTGCCGGACACGTCGCCGACGGCGACGACCAGCCGCCCGTCGCCAAGCGGCAGAATGTCGTAGAAATCGCCGCCGACAGTATTTGCCGGCCGACTGAGCCCGAGCGTCTCGACGCCCGCCGCCCGGTAAATGCCGCCCGGCAGCATCGCCTGCTGAATCTCCCGGGCGATCTCGAGATCGTTCTTCAGTGACAGCCGATCCGCGACCTCCAGCAGCACCAGCAGATTCATCAGCACGAACGCGATGACGATCGATCCGGCGCCGCTGGGAATCGCGATGCCCGGCAGAATCACCGTGACGTGTCCGATCGAGGCGTCGGCGGCGCGCAGCCGCAGCAGGTCGAACAGGCCAATCGCCGCCATGAACAACGCCGCGCCATACACCATGCGTCGCGCCGGCGACAGCCTCAGCGTGAACGCGAAGAAGAGCAGCCGCAGCTTCGCCGTCCATCTCCGGTGGCGCGGCAGGCCGTCGAGCGCGGCGAAGTCGAGGTGTCGCGCGAAGAAGTTGTACGCCTCGCGCGTATCGCGGGTGAAGAGCCGCTGCAGATCTTCGGCTTTGAGATCCTTTGTGTAGGTATCGAAGAACTCCGCCAGCCGGCCGGATTGCGTCACGCAGTTGCTCCGGGGATGTTATCCCCCTGGCGTCAACAACAAGGGACCGTACCCCTTTTTTCTTTCTCGCGATCACCGCCGAAAAAGGGGTACGGCCCCTTTTCAGATGATGCCCAGCTCCCGTCCGACCTTTGCGAAGGTGTCGAGCGCGAACTGCAGCTCGTCGTGCGTGTGCGTGGCGGTCACAATCGTGCGCACGCGCGCCTTGTCGCGCGCCACCGTCGGAAACGCGAGGCCCTGCGCGAAGACGCCTTCCTGAAACAGCCGATCCGACAGCTTCATCGCCAGCGCGCCTTCGCCGGCAATGACCGGCGTAATCGGGCTCTCGCTCAAGCCGGTGTCGAAGCCGAGCGCTTCCAGGCCAGACTTGAAGAACCGCGTATTCTCCCAGAGCCGGTCGATGATCTGCGGCTCTTCCATCAGCACATCGATCGCCGCGATGCAGGCCGCGGCCACCGCCGGCGGATGCGATGTCGAGAACAGAAACGGCCGCGCCCGGTGATACAGAAACTCGATGAGCGCCTGGCTTCCCGCGACATAGCCGCCGAGCGCGCCCATCGCCTTCGAGAGCGTGCCGACTTGAATGTCCACTCGGCCGTGCATGCCGAAGTGATCCACCGTGCCGCGGCCGTTCCTGCCAAACACGCCGCTCGCGTGCGCATCGTCGACCATCATGATGCAGCCGTATTCCTCGGCGAGCGTGCACAACGCCGGCAACACCCCGAGGTCGCCGTCCATGCTGAACACGCCGTCGGTGATCAGCAGCTTGCGCTGGCCGGCCGGCAGATCGCACAGCACCTGGCGCGCGGCGTCCACGTCCTTGTGCGGAAACACTTTGATGGTCGCGCGGCTCAGGCGCGCGCCGTCGATGATGCTGGCGTGATTCAGCGCATCGGAGACGACGACATCGTCTTTGTTCAATACGGCGGCGACGGTGCCCGCGTTCGCCGCAAAGCCGCTCTGGAACACCACGACCGCTTCGGTCTGCTTGAATTCGGCCAGCCGGCGTTCGAGCTCCATGTGAATTTCCATGGTGCCCGCAATCGTGCGAACCGAACCTGAACCAACGCCGAACCGCCGAGTGGCCTCGAGCGCTGCTTCCCGCAGCCGCGGATGTGTCGTCAGGCCAAGGTAGTTGTTCGAGGAGAGATTGACGACCTGGCGATGATCGAACGTCGTCTTCGCCTTCTGCTCGTCCTCGAGTACGCGCAGATGCCTGTAGAGTCCCTGCTGTTTCAGCGTGTCGAGCTCGGTGGTGAGAAAGGCAAGAGGGTCGCGGCGCATTGTCATTTGATGGTTGGTCTTTAGTCGGTCTGTCATTGGTCTTTTGGGCCGTTGGTAGGACGCCAACGCGGTGCCTTCAGTATATGACCGTCCAACAGCGATGACGCACTGCTGGCACCCACGAAATCGGCGCTCCGGCCGTCTAAAGTGCTGCGTTGCAGCCGACCGGGCGATTAGCGGGCGAGGAAGAACAGGGTGGTCCAGGGCACGATGGCGGCGGCGAAGTAGAACGCTGTCAGGATGGCAACGATGAGGTGTGTGCGCCGCAGATGCAGCATGATGCCGAAACCGACCGCGATCAGTTTGGTGCCCGCCAGCCCGACGCCAAGCCCGGCAAACGCCATCGCCGAGCTGATCAGCGGATTGGCTTCGATACCCGGGCCCCACAGCTTGACGCCGAGATAGGTGAACACGCCATCGAGACACTGTACGAGCACGAATCCAAGGACGGTCAGATCCCCAAAGATGCTCGGCGTATCCCAGCGTTTGTAGAGACGTGCCATCGCGATTCTGCTCAAGCGTGACGGTCTCGCGGCCCTTCCGTAAGACACCGTCCCGACGAGAGGACCATCAAAAGCGATGCCGCTTTTCAGGGATCAGGGATCAGGGTGAGCGGAGAGAACCATCCACATAGAACGTAGTGTCCGGCTTTAGCCGGACCGCGACGAGCGCATTCGCGTTAGTGAATGGCGAACACGCGATCGGCGCCAAAGGCGGCGACTTCGGTCGCGCCGTTCGCCTTGAGCCACCGGGCGATCAGTTCACCGCGGCCGGGCTCGTATCCGGCTTCATGGACGATGATGTGCGTGGCGCCTGACGTCACGAGCGCCTGCCACGCGCGATCCGGGGATGTGGCGAAGTCCTTCAGCATTTCGCTGAGAAGCAGATACCCGATTGGAGAGCCGCCGCTGTAGCCGTTGACCAGCCGATGACGGTGCGCGAGCCCGTAGAACATGTAGCGCACGTCGAACGCGGGCTCCCCGAGCGGGAGCTCGAGCAGCACGCTCGACGCCGGCAGTCGTGCGGCGAACGCGTAGACCGGCAGGGGCGCGCCGTACGGCGCCAGCGTATCGGGCAGCGGCGCGAGGTGCGCCTGTTTGTACGTCGTGTCGTTGCCGTTGATGGGAATCGGTACGGCGCAACCATCGAGCACGACCAGCGCGCAGGCGGCCCAGACGGCGGCCGTCCCGCGTCGATCCCGTCCAATTGCCGCCGCGCCGAGCCCGGCCAGCGCCGCCAAACCGAGCGCGACGATCATCGCAAAACGCGCGGGCACTCGGACGCCGTCGAACCCCGGCACGAGCCGATAGCACACCGCGTACAGCGTGCCGTCGTCGACAAGACGGCCGCGCGCGAGAATCGTCGGCCCGAACGACAGCGCCATCGCCAGCAGGGCGCTCGCGGTGAAGAACGCGACCGGCGAGGTCAACACCCGGCGCGCGACCGCCCGCGCATATCGCGAGGTGGCAACCAGCGCCGCGATCATCGCCGTGGTGGTCAGCAGGTCGCGATCGAAATCGGTGATCTTGAAGATCGGCCGGCCGGGCGGAACGCGAATCGCAAAGCCGAACAGCAGCGAGATCGCGGCCGCGCACGCAGCCGCGATCGTCCAGCCGGCGACGCGCGTCCACATCGACGGCGTTTCGGCGACGTCGAGTCGCGCGGATCGCCACGCGTACGCGATCGCCGCCGCGGCCAGGACGACGACGACGACTCCAGGGAACACGGCGCCTTCCGGCAACGGCCACGCGCGTGCGAGCGATCCCCACAGTCGAAGGTGCGGGTCGGCGGTGAAGTATCCGTAGACGTCCGCGCTGAATTTCTGCGTCTCGTCGATCGTCCGCGCGGCAAAGCCGAGGCGCCGCAGCTCGAGATACGGCAGGAGAAACGGCAGCGTCGCGGCGATCACGACGCCGATGGCGCCGATCGCCTGCGCCACCGTCCTCCCGTCGCGCCACAGGCGCCTCGCCGTCAGCTCCCACGCGATATAGAGCGCCGCGATGGGGCTGAAGAAGAGCAGGTAGTAGCCGCACGAGAGATTCTGCGCGATCCAGGCGGCGACGCCGCCGGCCAGCGGCGCGATCCGACGCGTGGCGAAGAAGCGCCGGAATCCGTACAGCGCGAACGGCATCCAGGCGGAAGAGAGCACCTGCAGATGCGGCAGCGATCCAATTCGGTACGGCGCGAAACCGAACGCGAGGCCGGCGAGGAACGCGGCGGCGCCATGACCCGTCAGCTCGCGAACCAACAGGAACATCCCGAATGCGGAGAGCATGAACGTCGACAGGAACAGCAGGTTGTAGCAGAGGATCGGATTGGGCCACACGGCGTACACCGGAAGGATCTGCAGCGCCTGTGCGGTCAGATGTTCCGAGTACGCGAGCGCGAGCGGCTGCGGGAAGAAGATCGCCGCGTTCCAGAAATCGCGCAGCGCACCCGGATGGCCCGCAATGGCGTGCGTGAGCGTCGCCGCGTCGCGCGCGACGATCCATGCATTCAGGAGCGGGTCGACGAGATCGCCGGGCAGGTCGCGCGTCAGCCCGCGCGCCAGCGGCCATGTCAGCACGAGCGTGAGCAGGCTGTACGCCGCCAGCGCGGCGAGAGGAGTAAACCCGTCTCTATTTAGGATTGAACCTCTGTGTCCTTGGTGTCCTCCGTGGTGGAGCGTTTTGCGACGCACGCTAGGCCGCATCGGCGGTCAGTTCCTCGACGATGACCGACAGGATCGCCGCGGTCGGAATGGCGAGAATCGCGCCCATCAGGCCCCAGAGCGACCCGCCGATGAGCAGGGCCACCATCACGGTGACCGGGCTGACGCCGACACGCCTCTCCATGATCTTCGGCACGAGAATGTTCGCCTCGAGCTGATGGAGCACGACGAAGTAGATGCCGACGGTCAGTGCCAGCCGCGGCGACACGGTCAACGCCACGGAGACCGCCGAGATGCCGCCGATGACCGGTCCCACAATCGGTATCGTTTCGCCGAGCGCGGCGACGAGCGCGACGACGTAGAAGTACGGCACGCCCATCAGTCCGAGTCCGACGGCCGCGAAGGTGCCCATGACCGCCGCCAGAATGAACTGTGCGCCGAGCCACGCGCTCACCTTGCGCACGCTCTCGCGCGCCACCGATGCGAGGTGGGCGCGACTCGTGTCCGGAAAAAAGCGGACGGCCCATTCGAAGAGCCCGTGCGCCTCGACCAGGAGATAGAAGCTCAGAATCAGAATCGTCACGACGCCGAAGACGCCGCCGATGACGCCCCATACCGCCGACAGCAGGGTGCCGACGGCGTTGCCGCCGCTACCGGACGGGGCGTTCTGGACGGCCTCCTCGATGGTGACGCGGTGCGTCATCAGGCCGTGGCGAATCAGAAACCGCTGCAGATCGCCGAACGCCTGCGGCGCCCGCTTCCACAGCGCGCCGGCCTGATCGATGAGCCGCGGCAGGACGATCAGGCTGATCAGGACGATCACGCCGACGATCACGATGTAAATGAGCAGGATGGCAACGGTCCGCCGGAGGTGGCCTGCCCGCTGTGTGCCCGGCCGTTCGATCATCCGGACCAGCGGCGAGAAGCCCATGGCGATGATCGCGCTGACGTAGATCAGCATCAGCGCCTCGCGCGCCGCCCACATCGTGGCCATGACCACGGCGACCGCGGCGACCGCGAGAACGGTCTTGATCATGCGCCGCGTGAAGTCGCGCTCAGAGATCATGGAGCGGTCCGTGATCGGTGGTCAACGTCGCGTAGGGGCGGACCGGCGTGTCCGCCCGAGCCCACACGTAGGTCGGCCACCACAGCGCCACGGATCACTACGACAGGTACTCGCGGGTGAATCCGGCCATCAGGTCGTAGACCGCATGCAACTCTTCGAGCGGTGCGAGGAACACGATGCGCAGGAAACCTTCGCCGGCCGGCATGCCGAAGCCGGAGCCATAGACGCACAGGACGCCCGTCGCACGCAGGAGGCCGAGCACGTACTGTTCGTCGGTCGTGCCAGGCGGCAGCGCGATCCGCGGCATCGCGTAGAACGCCGCCGTAGGCGCCACGCACGTGACGCCGGGCATCGCCCGCAGACGGCGCACGGTCAATTCAGCGCGTTGTGCGAGCGCTGCGCGAAACGCGATCTGGTGCGAGCGGTCGCCCCTCAGTGCCTCGGTCACGGCGTACTGCATCGGTACGACACTGCAGAGGCGTCCGTCCGCCAGCTTCTTGATCGCGGCGAGCGCATCGTCGAGCCGCGGCGACCGGCCGACCGCCAGCCAGCCTGTGCGCCAGCCGGGCGCAAGGTACGCCTTGGAGAGGCTCGAGAAGGAAATGACCGGCGCATCGGGATCGAGGCTGCCAATCGGCGCAACCGGACCATCGTAGCCGAGATCCCCGTAGACCTCGTCGGCGAGAATCGCCAGATCGTGACGCTCGGCGAAGTCGAGCAGTGCGCGCCGCGTGGCGGTCGAGTACGTCGCGCCGGTCGGGTTGTTCGGGTCGATGATCACCAGCACGCGCGTGGCCGGCGTCACCAGGCTTTCGAGGTGATCGAGATCGGGCGTCCAGCCGCGCGCCGGATCGGCCCGATAGTACCGCGCACGCGCGCCGATTTTCGCGAGCACGGCGGTGTACAGCGGATACGTCGGCATCGGCACCAGCACGTCCTCGCCCTGGTCGACGAGCGCGCTCAGCACGAGCTCGATGCCCTCCGATGTGCCGGCCGTGATGAGGACGCGGTCGGCGCCGATGGGAAATCCGTGCGACGAGTATTCGTGCGCGACCGCCTCGCGCGCCGACGCCAGGCCGACGGATGGCCCATACCCGTTGTGGCCGTCGCGCAGGGCGCGCTCGACCGCGGCAATCAAATGAGGCGGCGTACGGAAGCCGAAGGCGACCGGATCGCCGATGTTGAGATATCGTACCTGGCGGCCCGTGGCCTCCACGCGCTGCGCCTCGGCAACGATGTTGCGAATGGCGTATGTGAAATGGTTGACGCGCGCCGCAATCGGCAGCGGGAGCGGCGACGCACTCGACGTTTTTGGCGTGGACACGCCGCGATCTTACCTTCTACCCGCGGATTTTCGCCGCGGCGACGCGCAGATCGTCCACTTCAGCTTGCAGCTGCGCGATCCGTTTGAATTGAATGTCGAGCTCTTTCCGGGTGGTGGCGAGCTCATGCTCGAGCACTTCCACTCGCACAACGACAGCATCGAGCGCCGCGAGTGCGTGCGTCAATGTTCGGGGTCGTCGTCGTTTGAGAGCCATAGATGGGGTAGGTAGCCGACTCTACTGTTTTTCACCGCTGTGTCAATATCAGTAAGGGACTATTTCTCAACACTTTATGATTATGTGTATATTTTACGCGAGACGGTAACCGCTGAATTGTGTGAAATCGTGTAAATGTTACGCTTGATTAATGCATCAGCCACACACGGGTAAGGACCACACTTTGACGCAAACCATCTGGACTCAGCGACTTGACGCACTTGGCAAGGCCTTCGCAGCAAGACGAGCCAGCATGGTGACGCGGCGCGGGTTCAATATGGCGACTCTTCTAGCGTCGGCCCTCTCGTTGGCGCCGATGCCCGCCCGCGCGCAGGCGCCGCCAGTCACCTTCAAGTCGAGCATCGACCTCGTGCGTGTTAGTGCCGTGGTCCGCGACCACAAAGGGCGGTTTGTCCGCGACCTCGCGGCGCGCGACTTCGAGGTGTTCGACGGCGGACAGCTCAAGAGGATCTCGGATTTTCGCACCGATCTGGCGGGTGTGAGTGTCGCCCTGCTGTTCGACGTCAGCGGGAGCATGGAATCGAAGCTGGTCAGCGCACGCGAGGCGGCCAGTCACGTCCTCAGCTGGCTCGACACGAGCCAGGACGAAGCGGCCATCTTCACGTTCGACACGCACCTCGACGAGGTGACGCCGTTTACCACAAAGCTGAAAACGTTGCCCGATTCACTGTCGGCGCTCGTGCCGTTCGGCGCGACCTCGCTGCACGACGCGATCGCCGCCACGGCGCGCCGGGTGGCCACGCGTGAAGGACGACGACGTGCGGTCGTCGTGTTGACCGACGGCAGCGACAACGCGAGCCGCCTGTCGCCGTCAGAAGTGTCTGGCATTGCGAGTGAGATTGACGTGCCGGTGTACATCTTCGGCATCGTGCCGGGGATTGATAATCCCGGTTCCGAGGAAGCCACGTCTTCGGCTGACCGCTCCGCCCTCAACGGCGATCTGGCAGACCTGGCCGAGTGGACCGGCGGCCACGTGTTCGTCGCGAGCACACCGGGCCAGCGCAGCATCGCGGCACGGCAGATCATCGACGAATTACGCCATCAATATCTCATCGCGTTTGAATCGAGCGGCCAGCCGGGCTGGCATCCGCTCGTGGTCCGCGCACGTGACAAGGACCTGACTGTAAGAGCCCGGAGCGGGTACATCGCGGGGCAATCTCGCCCGAATACGCAGTAGGAGGATCGAATCATGTTGCGAAGATTCTTGTTTGCCCTTCCCATCGCCGCCATAGCCCTGGGCGGTTCCACGGCCTGCGCCACCAAGAAGTTCGTCCGAACGAGCGTCGGCGAAGTGAACGACAAGGTGGATGCTCAGGGCCGCTCCCTCGAAGAAACGCAGGAGCGCACGCGGAAGAACGAGGGACGGATTTCCGAGGTCGATCAGAAGGCGCAGGCGGCGGCGCAGTCGGCGCAGCAGGCCAACTCGGCCGCGTCGGCGGCCAACGACGCGGCCTCGGCCGTCAACGGCAAAGTCGACACGATGGACAAGGCGTCGAAGCGCCTGGTCTATGAGGTCGTGCTGAGCGAGGACGGCGGCAACTTCAAGTTCGGCAAGACGACACTGCCCGACGAAGCGAAGCAGAAGATCGATGAGATGGTCGCGCAGTTGAAGCAGGACCCGAAGAACATCTACATCGAGATCGAAGGCCACACCGACAACGTCGGCCCGAAGGCGACGAACGAGAAGCTCGGCCTCGAGCGGGCGGAAGCCGTGCAGCGCTACCTGTACGAGCAATACCAGATTCCGCTGCACAAGATGAGCGTCATCAGCTACGGGGAAGACAAGCCAGTCGCGCCGAACAAGACGAAGGAGGGCCGCGCCCAGAATCGTCGCGTCGTGATCAAGGTGCTCGCGTAAGAGATTGCCCCGCGAAGAAGTTAGAAGGCAGCAGCCGAGTCATAATCGGCTGGCTGCTTTCTAACTTCCGTTTCTCATCGTCCAAGCCGACCTGCCGGACCTGCCCTCCCAGCCCCACCTGCCCTACCTGCCCTACCTGCCCAATCTGATACTCTCTCCGCCATGGCGATTCGTACCGAACTGAATCTGCGTCTGCCCAACAGTCCCGGGGCGCTGGCCGGGGTCTGCCGGTTGCTGTCCGACGAGCGCATCAACATTCTGGCGATGACCCTCGAATCCGGCGGGCAGCTGCGCCTGGTCGTCGACAACCACGTGCACGGCGGAGCGGTGCTTCGCGAGCACCATCATCAGGTCGTCGAGCGCAACGTCGTGCTCCTGCTGGTGCCGAACGGCCCGGGCGGCCTCGCATCCACCCTCCGCCTCATGAGCGACGTGGACGTCAACGTGGAATATGCCTACGGAGGCGGCGCCGAAGGCAGCGCCTCCGCCTCGGTCGTCGTCGGCGTCGACGATGCGGAGCGCGCGGCGGCGGCGGCGGGGGTCTAGCGACATCTTCAGAGGGTAGCGCGAAGGCTTCAGCCGAGCGCGACGACGGTTGTAGCGCGGGTCTTCAGACCCGCCTCGGGCAGGACTGAAGTCCTGCTCCACGAGTAAAACGCGCGTTCATGTCTTCGTAGGCTTCTTGCTCTTCGTGGTTCCATGAGAGAGTCGGATTATGCGGCTGTATGTCGAACCGATGGACACGGTGCTCGTCGACGTCGCCGGCGACGGTCGCGTGAAGCTCGAGAACGAAGACTGGTCGGTGCCGACGCTGCAGGAGCGGCGCGCGATCATCTACGCGGCGAACCAGGAGATCGCCGCGCTGACCGAGCTGCTCGAGATTCTCGACGCGCCTGCAGGCTCGTAACGAAAAGGGGCCGTACCCCTTTTCAGTGGCCGCGCTTCACAAAAAAGGGGTACGGCCCCTTTTCGACTCGTCCTTCTTGCCGCGCATCACATGCGCCCAGCCGCCGGCGACGAGCGCGCTGACGTTCGTGATGGCCGCCGGCCACTCCCACGCGTTCTGGTACGCCATGTACCGTGGTACCCATACGGGATCGAATTTCGACTTGTAGAACCGCAGGCCCTGGAAGTTGTACCAGGTCTCTCCGTGCTGGAACAGCAGATTGGCCAGCCGCTCGCGCGCGTGCGCGCCCTGGAAGCGGCCGACGCTGGCGAGCGGCGCCATGCCGAGGTTGAAGCGCTCGAAGCCCTGCTCCTTGCCGTAGAAGAACAGCGACGCGAACAGAAAATCCATCGCGCCCGGCCCCTTGCTGCGGTACCGCATCAGGTCGATGGAGAGCTCCTCGCGGCGCGGCCCGCGGAGCAGGTTGGCGAACGCGACGATTTGCGGCCGGCGGCGCTGTTCATCGTCTGCCACCGGATTCGCCGACGGTGGCAGCCGCTCCGAACCCACGTATTCAATGATCGCGCAGGGAAATCGGCGGACGTACGCCTCGTCGAAGAAGCCGATCGAGAACTGTCGCTCGCGCTGTCCCTTCGATTCGAGCCAGTCGTCCGAGATCGCGCGCAGCTCGGGCAGCACCGCCTCGATCTCGAACGGCGCGAGGACGCGAAACCGCAGCCCGTCGCGCTCGCCGCGGCGTAGAATCTGCCGATAGAGCTTGCCCTGCGGACCGTCCAACGACACGTGCCGCAGCGGCACGTGCGCCTCCTCGCCCAGCTTGAAGAACGCGTAGCCGCGATCGTGCAGCGGCGGAATCCACTCCAGTGAAATCTGATAGAAGAGCGGACGCCGATCGATCTCCGCCGCGAAGGCGAACAGCGCGTTGAGAAAGTCGGCGCGTTCCTCTGCCGCCGCAACGGACGGATCGGCGAAGACGACGAGATATGGCCCGATCGTGCGGTACAGACAGAAGCCGCGATCGGCGACGCGGAACACGGCCTTGTCGCCGTTGGCAACCATCATCGCCGACGTGCCCTGGCCAATCGCCGCGTGCAGCTCCAGCGTCGGGTCGATCTCGTCCTCCTGCAGACGCGTGAAGCCGACTGACACGCGCAGCAGCACGTACAGCGCGCCGGCCGTGACGGCAATCGCCAGCGTTCCGGCCGTTCGCAGATACCGGCCGCGCTCGAAGCGGTAACCGACATATTTCACGCGCTCGAGCGACGCCGGTGTGAGGCGGTACGTGAACGCGCCGAATCCGAGGAACAGAAACAGCGCGAGCGCAGCGACGGCGAGATCGCGCGCGGTGAACCATGGGCCGCCGCTCGGACGATCGAACAGCGGCGCCTGCGACCACGCCGCCACGGCGAGCCCCATGAGAATCACCGCCTCCTCGTAGTCAAGCCCCTTCAAGAGCGACGACACCGCCGCCAGCAGCAGCACGCCGATCGTCGCGCCGATGGCCGCGCGATAGCCCTTCGCCAGGCCGCGCGCCAGCACCAGCAACAGGACGCCTGTGAGCGCCGCGGCGACGTGGCTCACCTCGACAATCGGCAGCGGCACGACCTTCTCGAGCATGTCCAGGCGCGGACTGAGCGCACGCGTCGACGTGCTGAGCAGCATCAGCGCGCCGCCGCCGGCGACGAGCCCCGCAACCAGCCGCCGCGCCAGCTCGACGCGCCGCGACGCGCGTCGCGTCGCCCACGACAACAGCACGAGCGATGCGGCCGCCCACGGCACGATGTAGTAAATGAGCCGGTACGCGACGAGTGCACCGGTGGTGACGCCAACGTCGAGTGGCAGATGCGCAATCCAGAAGGCGTCGCTGCTGCCGAACCCGCCGGGAATCAGGCTCGCCAGACCGATCGCCTGACCGAAGAAGAACGATCGGATTGAGGCCACTGCCGAGATCGCGGCGCCGGTCGATCGCAGGCACGCGACGAAAGCGAGGCTGGCCAGAAACCAGTCTAGCCAGCCGATGAACGCCGGTCCGAGCGCCGCTCGCGGTCTCGGGTCGATATCGTCGAACCGTTCGATGCGGAACGCGACCACCCGCGCGATGAGCACGATGAGGTAGACGAGGCCGGCGGCGATCGCCGCGAAGAGCACCGCCGGCACGGTGCCGCCGCTCGCAGGTGCGATCAGGGCGGCAATCGTCCAGCCGCCCAGCCCCGACGCGAACGCAATCGCAATCGACAGGACGCCCGTTTCGAGGTCCGATTGGTGCTCGACCGATCGGTTGTACAGCCAGAACCGGATGGCCGGCCCCGCGAACGGGCCGAGCGTCAGGAAGTTGCTCCACGCGAAGGCGACCGCGCCGTACTGCCATCGTTCCAGCGGCCGCGCACGCGTCTGCCGGAAGGCCATGACGTCGTACAGGCCCATGACGCCGATGTTCAGGATCGTCAGTCCCGCCGCAGCGACCAGCCACGGCGCCTGCATGGCGCGCAGAACGCTGACGACCGCGATCGGGTGCACCTGACGCACCGCTTGCCACGTCAACGCGCCGATGATGACAATGACGACGACTGGCAGAAACCGCGACGCGTGGCCGACGATCCACACGATCCCCGTCGTCACGCGCGACGACACGGCTGGCCGGCCCGGGGCGTGATCGCTCACGGATGTTTCTCGACGGTCATGGTTCGAATGAAATCGAGCACCGTCTCGGCGACCGGCAGGTAGTCGCTGTTGAAGTGATGCGAGCCCGGCAGGCGCACGGTTTTCACGGCGGGCGCTCCGGCAAGCGTCGCGCACGGTGTGTCGGTTTCGTCGACGCCGGCGAGGCAGAGCGCAGGCAGCCCGAGGTCGCGCACCGCCGGCGCGACTCGCGTGGCCGGATTGTCCTGGGGCGTGCGTACCCAGTCGAGCGGATCGATCTCGAAGCTGGCGCTGAGGCCCGGCGCGATCATCACCAGGCCACTCAGGAGTCGACGGTCCGACACCGGCCATTCCTTCAGCGCCACCGGCACGACTTCGGCGCCGAATGAAAAGCCGCCCGCGAGCACCGGCTTCCCGCTGCGCCCGAGCGTGGCCGCCAGCCGGCGCAGGTCCGCGGCGACCTGTGCGGGTGATTTGGCCTGCCAGAAATAACGTAGCGAGCTGACGCCGACGACGCCAACGCCCCGCGCGGCGAGATGCTCGGCGACCGCTTCGTCGAGCGACGCCCAGCCGCCGTCTCCGGAGAAGAACACGAGCAGCGACGAAAGCTGCGTCGGCCACCGGAATTCGAGCGGCAGCTGGAGCTGCTGCAGATCCGCTTCGAGCTCGCGCGTGGTCGCGGTCAGCGGGACGGCGGCCGGCGGGCTCACAACTTTTTCGGACCAGAGATCCTGGAGCGCGGCCTCGAACGACGCGCCTTCAATCGCGTGCGTTTTCGGCATGCCTGCGACGAAGCGCCGCGCGGCGTCGGTGGGGCAGGCCGGGTTGGCGACGCCGAGCATCACGTACCAGTCCTTCGGCAGCGTCTTCGACGTCGGCAGGTGGTTGACGTGCGTTTTCTCATCGTAGTCAGGCGACCACGTGTCGCCGGAGCAGATCTCGCGCTGCAGCGGGAGGTTGGGGCAGAAGCCCAGGCTGACACCGCCGCTGAACGTGATGGCAGGTGCGGCGGCGAGCGCCGCGTACACGACTGCGGCGCCCGATCCGTAGCCGACCAGTGCCGGCGGATGGTACTGCGGCAGGTTCAGCGCCTTCTGCGCCGCGTGCGAGATCAGCTCGAGGTCGGACGCGGTGTACCAGCAGCCCCCTTCGCGTGCGGCGGAACGCTTGAGCGCGGGATAGGAGACGCCGATCACGACCGCCTGCGGCGCGATGCGACGCGCCATCTCGCTCATCATCGTGTTCCACCCGGCATCGCCGCTGATGAACAGGACCACATGAACCGTCGGGGTATGCGGCACGTACGCGACGCTGCTGCCGACCTGCGGCAGCGTGATGCGCCGCTCGTCCCAGGTACGTGCCGGGCTGGCGGCGCGAGAGGCGGATTGCGGCGCGGCGTGCGCGGCGACAGCGGCGGTCGTCAGCGCGCAGAAGAAGAGTATGCAGGCGCGAGTTGGCATCGCGAGACGAATGTAACACCGTCGCTGGCTGGAGACACCTCTCCACCGTAAACTTCAACGCCGGTCACCACGATGACACGAAGAACACGAAGGATCATTGGCGCACCATCGATCTTCGTGCCTTCGTAAGCTTCGTGGTTTCGTCGGTTCAATAGAGCGGCCGCCACGTATAGAACAGCGCTGCGTTGAAGGCCTGCAGCGCGGCGAACACCATCATCCACCCCGCACGGTGTCGAACCGGCACAGCTGTGGCGAGCCAGAGAAACGCCGGGAACAGCACCGACGAGAAGCGGCCGGCCGACATCAGACCGCCGGCGGCCAGCGGCGGCAGGATGTTGATCAGGATGAACACGGAGTACGCGAGCCCGAATCGGCGCGTCACGGGCCAGACCGACGCCAGGACGATCACGACGCCGAGCGCGTTGAGAAAATCGTAGGGCTGATACGTGATGTAGCCGATCAATCCGACGCGCGCGATCACATCGTACCGGTTGGCGACCAGCGTGCCGAGCCCTTCGTAGTGACGTCCCCAGGCGACGTGCCCCGCGGCCCACGCGAGCGGATTCCCCGTCAGGTGTGCGATGAACAGAGAGTACAGCAGCACGCCCGCGAGCGGCATCGCGGCAGCGGCGAGCGCAGCGGGAGAGATCGCGCGCAGCCAGCCGCGGCCGTGCGCAGAGCCCGATTGCTCGTATCCGGCTTCGGCCGGACTGTGCGAAGACCCGTCGTACGGTCCGGTTTCAGCCGGGCCGCGCGAATATTCGCTGGCACCGCGGACAGAGGATCGCTGATCGAACATCAGCAACGCGAGCGGCAGGCAGATGAAGAACCCATTCGGTCGCGTCAGACCGACGATGAATCCCCACGCCGCCGCGCGGCCGAGCTCCCGCTTCCGGAAGTGGTAGAACGCACCGACCGCGCCAGCCAGGTAGAGCGATTCGGTGTAAATCGCGCCGTAGAAGAGCGAGAAGGGAAAGGCGGCGATCAGCCAGAGCGTGGCAGTCGCCTGATCTTCCGTCAGAAGCTCTTCGCGAGCGAGCCAGTACAGATAGACCAGAGCCCATCCGAACAGGACAATCGACGCGCCGGTTCCGCCGATGACGAACGACGCCAGTGTGTTCCCGCCGAGCAGCCCGAGCACGCGCACGAGCGTCGGAAACGCCGGGAAGAACACGATGTTCTGCTGCAACTGGGCACTGGCGGCCTCGGCGACTCTGTAGCCGTCTCTCGCAATCTGCAAATACCAGCCGGCGTCCCATCGCAGCGGGAGACTCATCAGCTCGCTGGTGAAGTCGCGAAACGGCTCTGCATTCGGCGCGTAGCCGAACGTCAGGACCGCAAGAAAGCCCGCGAGAAATATCACCAGCCGCGTGACGACGACGACGACCGCAGCAGTACGCAGCGGCGTCGAGCGGATCGCGGCCGTGAAATCGGCGGCGAGGTGATGGACGATCGAGACCCGCCCGACAACGGCGTGGCGCGCGGCAATCACGATCGCCGCCCACAGCAGCACGCGCAGCGGCGAGCTCAGGCTGACCGGCAGGCTGCCGACGTGCGTATGAAAGCCGCCGGACATCGCGATCGTGACTGCGACGAGCAGCAGGAGAAGGGCCAGATAATCGGCTGCACGCGCCCAGCGCGGAAGCAGCGGCGGGCGTGCGCGGGACGGCAGTGGGCGATCGAGCACGTCACGAAGCATATCGCGCGCGGCTGCCCGCCGCGGCGTACCGGGGTTCGAATCCCTGGCTCCCCCGCAGATCATCAAGGTTTTCTTTTTAGCTCCAAGTCACCGAAATCCAGCCTGATTTTCGAATCTCTCATCGGTTCGCGGAGCTCTGAACAAACCGCCGAAGGCGAACGACGCGCAGATCGACACGTGTCTGGCCTTCGTGGATCTCAATCGAAGTCGCCGCGGCGCGCGCGCGCTCCATCAGATCTGTATCACCCCCCAGCCGATACGGCTCAACGTCGATTGCCACGGCGAGGTATGAGCCCGGCAGAATTCTGTCCATTGTGTAGTACGACACGCCGCTCATGCCGTAGTTCATTTGCGTAGCACGAAACCCCCAGCCAAGCGCATCCAGCTCGGCTCGATCGTGCGACATGAGCAGGACCGAACTAGCAGGCCGATGAAAAAGTGACTCGCGACACCCTGTCTATCTCCAGGTGGATACCTCGACGGAGCTCCCAGTCCTTCCCGAGGATCCTGGCGCCGCGCTCACGCCGGCCTCGCGAGCAGCGTGCGCAGGCGAATCAAGTTGTACGCCGCGGCGGCGAAAGTGACGATCCAATCGACGCGCTCGCCGCCGCGATGCCGGAGCTTGCGCAATCCGCCGACGGTCTTCAGCCAGCCGAAGACCTGCTCGATCAGCTTCCGCTTCCGTTGGCTGATCGCGTAACCGGACTGCCGGGTGGTTCGATCATCGATGGCGCTGCCCTTGACCTTCTGCGCGACGTGCGGCGTCACACCCAGCGCGCGCGCGCCGGCCACAAAACTCGGCACGTCGAACCCTTTGTCTCCGCCGACCGTCGTGGCGTTCGCGGCTTCCGCCAGCAGCAGCAAGGCGGCGTCCCGTTCGGCGGTCCCGGTGGCGGCGGTCACGCACACGTTGGCTACCAGGCCATGGCGATTGTCGAGCAGCACGTGTCCTGCGTAGGAGAGCTTCGCCTCTTTACCCGGACCTTTGCGCGCGAGCATCGCATCGGGATCCGTCGTGGACTGATGCGTGTCATTCCGTCGCGATTCGCCGTGGAAATTGATCGTGGGATTCCCGGGATCGTCCGACGGCGGCTGCGGGCCCTCGTCAATCCGACGGAAACTCTTGAGGCCGGCCCACGCCTCCAACAACGTGCCGTCCACCGTGAAATGCTCGTCCGAGAGCACCCCGGCGTCCCGCGCCTGGCCGACCACCGCATCAAAGAAGGCCGCGGCGATGTCACTCTGCAGCAGCCGGTCGCGATTTTTACTGAACGTCGTCGGCGACCAAATCGGATCGTCCATCCCCAGGCCAACAAACCAGCGGTAGAGCACGCTGTAGTCGATCTCCTCCATCAGCAGCCGCTCGCTCCGCACCGTGTAGAGCGACTGCAGCAGCAGCGCGCGCAGCAGCTGCTCTGGCGGAATCGATGGGCGGCCGATGGCCGAGTACATCTTCGTGAACCGGGGCGACAGCGAGGCGAAGACCTCGTCCGTCATCCGACGGATCGCGCGCAACGGATGATCCGGACGCACGCGCTGCTCGGGCGACAGATAACTGAACATGCCGCTGGTCTGATCGTCGGGTCCACGCATCGGGTCGCTCCCTTCAGAGACGTCGGGAGCATGGTAGTACGGGCGGATCACGGTGTCGATCCCTCGCGACCCACTTTTTCAGCACCCTGCTAGTGAGAAGCGGTTGATCGTTTTCATCAGCGACCGTCGCAAGTAGCTTGCCAACCCGATTTGTCACGACGACTCTGAGATCGGTGACGACGCTGCCAGGTCGGATGTTGAGATTTCGTCCAGCCATCAGGTCGCTGGGTGCTTCAACCGATTTGATCATCCAATTGAAAGGCAGGCTCATCGCCTGGATCCGTCTCAACCCGTACAGGTTCGTAAATTGAAACGTCCCATCGGGCTTCACATTGGTGTCGAGCGCCGCGAAATCAGTCTCGCGACCCACAGCGACGGCCCGGAGTAGTCCGAGCGACGCCCGCGTCGGCCACGGCGCCAGTCCCGGATCGCCCCACTCCAAACGACCTGACACCGTCGCTCCTTCGGCTGTCGTGATCGCGACGTCGGCCAGAGGCGCGGCGCCCACCTCGAGAGGGATCTCGGCGATTTCGAGCGGCCCGCCCTGGCGCGTGTAGCCGTTAGTAGCAGTCAAGGTGTAGGTGCCGGCAGGCACTCTCAACAGCGAGAAAGATCCGTCGCGAGCCGTTCGCGCCGTCGCGATCATCGTCGTCACGAATCCAGCACGCACGCCCGTGTAGCCCACAGTGGCTGGTTCGCCGCGCAGCGAGATGCCGTAATTCTCTGCCGGCACTCTGGCAGACGTCATCACGACGCCACTCACCGAAACCAGTCGGGCCGGAGTGATCCGGATCGACACGGAGTGCTCTTGACCAGCAACGACGACGATCTGCGGCGCATCCGCTAGTGACGTGGTGCCCGGGTTATACGTACGAAGATACTCGGGTCTGTAGAGCGACAGTGATATTGACCCCCTCGCGACACTAATTCTGACCCCCCTCAGGAGGGGCGAATGGAGTTCGAGAGGGATGTGCTGGTATCTCCTACGACGGAGGTGCCGGTGATCGAAGGCGAGACGGTGACCGCGATTCGGACGCTGGCGAGTCGTGGAATCGGGAAGAAGGCGATTGCGCGCGAGGTCGGCGTCGCGCTCAATACGGTGCGGCGGTATCTGCGGCATCCGATCACAGCCGGCTCGCAGGTCCGACCGGCAGCGCGGCGACTGACGGACGGCCGGCGCGATGAGGCGCGGACGTTGTACGCGGGGCCGGCCGCCGGCAATGCGGTCGTCGTGCAGCGACTGCTCGCGGAGCACGGCTGCCCGATCAGCGTTCGCACAATCGAGCGAGCGGTGGCCGACATCCGACGCGCGCAGCGCGTCGCCGCGCTGGCGACCGTTCGGGTGGAAACCGCGCCGGGCGATCAGATGCAGATCGACTTCGGCCAGAAGCGGCTGCGGATTGCCGGCATCAGTGTCCGGATCTTTCTGCTGGTCGCCGTCCTCAGCTACTCGCGCCGCCTCTTCGTCAAAGCGTTTCTCAATGAGCGTGGCGACGATTGGCGCGAGGGAATCGCGGGGGCCTTCACCCATTTCGCCGGCGTGCCGCGGACGCTGCTCGGTGACAATGCGCGCGCTCTGGTGCTGGGCCGCGACCGCGCGACCGGGACGGTCTGTTTCCATCCGGCCTATCTCGCGTTCTGTCGGGACTGGGACGTGCAGCCACGCGCGTGTGCCCCCTATCGCGCTCGGACGAAAGGCAAGACCGAAGCGGGTGTCAAATACGTCAAGCGCAATGCGCTGGCGGATCAGGCCTTCGAGTCCTTCGGCGCGCTCGAGCAGTACCTCGCCGCATGGATGACGGTCGCCGATCAGCGCTGCCACGGGACGACGCGTGAAGCGCCGATCCTGCGCTTCGAGCGAGACGAGCGCGCGAGCCTCCGACCGCTGCCGGTCCGCGCGCTGCCGCGACGGACGCAGCGTCTCCGCCGTCGCGTCGCCCTCGACGCCTTCGTCGATGTGGACACGATCCGCTACAGCGTGCCGCATCGACTGGTCCGTGATCACGTCGAGGTCGTCGTGGAGGATCACGTCGTCCGCATCTTTCGAGGCAGCGAGCTGGTCGCGACGCACGCGCGATCCACCGAGCCGTTTGCCCGTGTGGTCGACGTGACGCACTACGCGGGCTTGTGGCGCGCGGCGCTGGACGAAGCGCCGACACCCGGCCTGGCGGTCCTGGGCCGCGACCTGGCCGACTATGCCGCGGTCGTGGACGGTGGCCAATGAGCGTCGTCATTCATGCCCGTGTCGTCGAGCAGCTCACGCGCCTGCGCCTGCGGTACGTGGCCGAGCGTCTCGATGCGGTCCTCAATGACGCCGCGCGGACCGAGCCGACGTATCTCGATTTCCTCGACGGCGTGCTGCGGCAGGAGGTCGATGCGAAGCAGCGGACTCGTGTGGCGATGGGCCTGAAGATCGCGCACTTCCCGACGGTGAAGACGCTCGACGACTTCGATTTCAAATTCCAACCGTCGGTCGATCAGCGACTCGTGCGCGAGCTGGCGACGGCCCGATTTCTCGGCCAGGCCGACAACGTGCTGATCTTTGGCGCGCCCGGTGTCGGCAAAACGCACCTCGCGATCGCCCTCGGGCGTGCCGTCGTCGAAGCCGGCCACTCGGTGCTCTTCACGAGCGCCACGGCACTCCTGGCCGCGCTGTCGAAGGCCGAGACCGACGGGCAGCTCAGTGACCGCTTGATGTTTTACACGAAGCCGAAGCTGCTCATCATCGACGAGCTCGGGTACTTGCCCTTCGAGCGCCGCAGCGCGCATCTCTTTTTCCAGCTCGTCGCCCGGCGGTACGAACGCGGCAGCCTGCTGATCACCACCAACCAGGTCGTCACGCAGTGGGGCGCCGTGTTTGGTGACGATGTCCTCGCCGCCGCGATCCTCGATCGCCTGCTCCATCACAGTCACACGTTGATGATCCAAGGCGAGAGCTATCGACTTCGACAGAAGAAGAAGGCAGGACTGCTCGGCCGCGCCTCGAGAAACGACGGCTGACCATGTCCCATTCGGCACCGTGCAGCTTCGAGTGACTGCGGGCGCTCGCCGGCGCTGCCGGCTCACGCTGTTTGGACGGAAAGACACCAGATCAGGAGGGGTCAGTTTTAGTGTCGGAAGGGGGTCAGTTTCTCCTGTCGCTTGACAGGGTCCCTTCGTCGTCCCGGGCGGCCGTTGGGCGAGGTCCGGCGGGTCCGGCGCCATCCAAACGGCAACGATGTACGGGCCCGGTGGGAGAGAGTGCAATCTGAATTGACCACGATCGTCGCTTTCGTCGGCGCGCCCTGTCGGTATTTCGTAATACGGCCCAATCCACTTCTTACGCCGATTGATAGCTTGAACCCGGATGCCGACGACAGGATGCCCGGCCTCATCGATGACTTTTCCTGTGATGACGCCAGTCGACGAGGGTGCTGCTGACTGAGCGAACGGCGATCCCTTCGCTCCTGGCCACCCGGCCAGCGCGGTTAGACACAGCAACGAGAGCCACCAAAGCCGCGGGTTCATCTGTACACGTTTGGTCTCATCACCACTGTCAGCGTAGAACTTGCAGCCGTCGCGGTGAAATCGAGGGAGCCCCACTGGGCGGTACGCTCGCGATCGGTCGAGACCTCGCGCTTGGCATCGATCCTGTACTTCCCGTTTTCGGTAACCGAAAAGAAAAAGCGACCATCGTCGTCCGTGCTAACGGGAGGTCCGGCGAGAGGCCCTCCCCTGACGTCGCGCAACGAGACCTCGGCGCCACGAACAGGATGACCAGGCTCGTCAAGAACGACTCCAGTCACCGTAACCAGCTTGACCGTCTCCGGGATGACGAAGTCCTGAAGGCGAACTCGCTCGCCGGCCGAGACGAGAACCGCATCAGCGTCAGAGGGCTGGCCGACGCCGGGATAGAACGCATGTATCATCGGCGTCAATCCAAGGAGATACCTGTTCGGAGCAACGAGGCGCATCTCGAATGTGCCGTCCGCTGCCGTTCGAGCCACGCCTCTTGTCCTGCTGCCGCCTCTTTCGACGTCAGAGGCGACAAGAAGCTCAACTCCCAACCCTGGAACACCCGCGCCGTGGACGTCGACGACACGGCCCGTCACGCGGCCATCGGTACTGAACGTAGAGCAGCGCCGTGCCGCATCCGCGCGGATCGTGCAGATCGATGGTGCGCTGGGAAGCGGCGTAGCCGTCTGGCGCACTCGCAATCAGCTGGTACTTGCCCAGCGACAGTCCCATGAGTTCGAATTCCCCACGCTCATTCGCGACCGCGGAATACGTCCGGCCAGCACCAGTGGCGGTGATCGTCAACCCAGGTATCGGCTTCAACTGACCGCCCGGCGGAAGCGGATACTGCCAGAGTACGACGCGACCGGGAAGGCGCGCGGGCGCGTCAGCCTCAATGGCTGCGAGGGAGCGCATGTACGCCAGGTCTTCAGTTGCATCACGCACGGGTCGTGTGCGCGAACAGATACTTGTGGAGAGTTGACCTTCGGGTGTTCGATGCGCGTACACAAGGTACGACTGTCCAATCTCGAACGGATAACCGCAGTCGGCCTGACCAAAGCCAGTGACCAGCGTCACCTGCGACAACTGGAGGCCTCGAAAGGGTTCGATGACCGCGAGCTCCACACGGCGCCCGCCGGTGGATGAAATGGATACGATGTGCCCGACGAAAACCGCGTCGGCTTGCCACGCAGCGTCGCAAACAGAGCCCGACGTAATACAGGAACACGCCTCTATTGGCAGCGGCCACAGGATTGCGGCGGCGCAGAGGCAAAATATCGTCAGAAGTCCGCGAATCATGCTGACATCGCTTTCTTCCCGATTAGACACCGAGTGGTTTCCAAAGTGCCGGCGCCGCGCAGCCCGTGAGCGCGCATGCGCCTATTTACCGAAGACCTCGCGCGCATTTTCTCCAGGGTCACGTCGACACTAGAATCAGGTGCCCACCGATGCCTCGCAAGAACGCGTTCAAGCAAGTCGAGTCCATCGGCCGCGCCTTGCCGGACGTGGAGGTCACAACCACGTGGGGCCACCCGGCACTCAAAGTGCGCGGCAAGATGTTCGTGTGCATCGCCTCCCACAAATCAGCGGAGCCGGACACGCTCGTCGTCCGGATGACGGTTGCCGACCGGGACGCGCTGGTCGAGGAAGACCCGGACACCTATTACCTGAAAGAGCACTACGTCGACTATCCGTGCGTACTCGTCCGCCTCTCGCGCGTGCATCCCGACGCACTTCGGGATCTCGTCGCCGGCGCGCACCGCTACGTGGCCTCGACGCGCGCAAACCCCGCAGCGCGAGGCGCGAGCAAACGCGCAGCTCGCCCGTCGCGCGCTCGCCGAGCGCGTCGCTTCTGACGCGACTGCGCCCGCTTGATCAGTGCGTCACGCCTGCGTCAGCGTCGCCGGATTCTTGAGCAGACCTTCAATCGCGCCGGAGAACGTGTCGATCTCGTCAAGCGTCGAGTAGATGTTCGGCGTCACGCGCAGCCCCTGATACTCCGCGTGCTTGATCGGCGCGATGATGATGCGGTAACGCGCCCAGAGGTGGTCGTGGACCTTCGATGGATCCAGGCCTTCGAGGCTGACGTTGGCGAGCCCCCACGATTGCGACGGGTCGAAGCTGGTGAGGATGCGGACGCCTCGCTGCGGCTCCAGCCGCCGCGCCCACCGGTTCTTGAGATACTGCAGCCGCGCCGACTTGCGCTCGATGCCGATCGCCTGATGAAACGCGAGCGCCTCGGCGATCGCGTTGTGATTGGCCGCCGGATGGGTCCCGACCTCCTCGAATTTCCGGATGTCCTTCGCCTTCGCCTCGGCCGCCGGCGTGAGCGGCCACAGTTTCTCGATGTTCTCGCGGCGGACGTAGAGGAAGCCGGTACCGACCGGCGCGAGCATCCACTTGTGGAGCGACGTGCCGTAGTAGTCACACTCGAGATCGCGCAGTTTGAACGGAAAATGCGCGAACGCGTGCGCGCCGTCGACGATCGTCTGGATGCCGCGGCTGCGCGCCATGCGCGACAGCTGCTGCACCGGGAAAATCTGCCCCGTCAGATTCGTGACATGGCAGAAATGAAGCACTTTCGTCCGCGGCGTGATCGCACGCTCGAGACGGCTCGCCAGCTCGCTCAAGTTCTCACTCGGCACCGGAAACGAGATTTTGTGGACGACGATGCCGTCGCGGCGCACGCGCTGATCCCAGGTGTCGAGCATCCGCCCATAATCCTGGTTGGTCGTCACCACTTCGTCGCCCGGTTTCAGGTCGATGCCGAGTTGACAGATCTGTAACCCTTCGCTGGCGTTTCGCGTGATGGCGAGCTCGTCGGGATCGCAGCCGGCTTCGGCAGCCAACGTCCGGCGGACCGACTCGATATTGGGCTCGAGCAGGGTCCACATGTAATAAATGGGCGCCTGGTTGGAGATGTCCAGATACCGCTTCAGGGCCTCGTGGACGACTCGCGGGCTCGGGCATGTATAGCCATTGTTCAGATTGATGATCGTGCGATCGAGCGTAAAGGCCTGCTGGATCTCACGCCAGTAGCCCTCGTCGGCGGCAATTTCGGCCGCAGGCCGGTCGGCGACGGCGGATGTAGCGGCGCTGACGCGCTCGAAGGCGTCATGTCGAAGCGTGGCCCACGCCGAAAGGGCGCCCGTACTCTGCAGAAACGCGCGTCTGCTCCACATAACCACCTCCGGACGCGAAGTATACGCCCCCCGGACTCTCTTCCCGGCATCATCCGCCTCTTGTCAGGTTCCGCTCCATTGACTATCCTTCAGCGATTCGCGAATCCCGAACCGCGAATCCCTAATCCCGATTCGGTGGGGGCTCAGATATGGCTCCGACAGACGATCTTCCCGAGAAAGAACGCTTCAGCGTCAGTCGCCGCGACTTCCTGAAGACGGCTGGCGTCAGCAGTCTCGCGACCGCCGTCACGGCCGCCGGTGTCGCCGAGGCCGACGCCCAGACCGGTGCACGCATCGTCGGACCAGGCGAGGTGCCGGTGTCGCTGATGGTCAACGGCAAACGCGTCGACTTGAAGATCGAGCCGCGCGTCACGCTGCTCGATGCGCTGCGCAACCGCGCCGATCTCACCGGCAACAAGCGCGTCTGCGACCGCGGCACGTGCGGCGCCTGTACGATGATCGTCGATGGGCGCACGCTGTATTCGTGCTCGACGCTGGCGATCGACGTGCAGGGCAAACAGATTCGCACGGTGGACGGTCTTGCCAGCGGCGCGACGCTGCACCCGGTGCAACAGGCCTTCTGCGATCACGACAGCCTGATGTGCGGCTTCTGCACGCCCGGCTTCGTGATGGCGACCGTGGCGCTGCTCGAGAAGCATCCGAACCCGACGCCGGACCAGGCGCGCCGCGAGCTCGACGGCAACATCTGCCGCTGCGGGACGTTCGTGCGCATCATGGAAGCGGCAATGACGGCGAAAGGGGTGGCCCGTGGCTGAGTTCCAAGGTCGCGGCGGACAGACGCCGCCGCCGAGCCCCGAGCTGGTGGAGCTGGCGAAGAAGTATGCGTGGCCCGAGAAGCCGACGCTGATCAGCACGCGCGTGAAGCGGCTCGATGGCCCGGACAAGGTGGCGGGCCGCGCGAAGTACACCTACGACATCAACCGCCCCGGGATGATCTACGGCAAGATCATCCGCTCGCCGCATCCGCATGCGCGCGTCGTGTCGGTGGACCTCTCCGCCGCCGAGAAAGCCCCAGGCTTCAAGACGGCGCTCACCTACAAAGAGGCGGGCGCGCAGGTGATGTATCAGGGCGATCCGGTCGCAGCCATCGCGGCCGACACCGAGGAGCACGCGACCGACGCCGCGCGGCTTGTCCGCGTCCGCTACGAACAGCTGCCGCACTTCTCCAACGTCGATCAGGCCATGGCACCCGACGCCCCGGTCGTCTTCACCGGCGGCAACACCAAGCCGGGCGCCACTGAGGAGAACGGCAGCCTGGACGATGGGTTCAAGCAGGCGGCGCATGTGGTCGAGGCGACCTACGCGACGCACGTGATCACGCACGCCTGCCTCGAGACGCACGGCACGGTGTGCGAGTGGGACGGCGACAAGCTGACGGCGTGGGTGTCCACGCAGGCCGTGCACGGCACGAAGGACGGCTTCGCACAAGGGCTCAAGATCCCGGCGTCCAACGTCCGCGTGATCACGCAGTACATGGGCGGCGGCTTCGGCAGCAAGTTCGGTCCCGACGCGCAGGGGCTGATCTGCGCGCGCCTCGCGCAGCAGGCGAAAGCGCCGGTGAAGCTGATGCTCGATCGCAAGGAAGAGCATCTCGACACGGGGAATCGTCCGTCGGCGTTCGCGCACATTCGCGCCGGCGTGGCGGCAGACGGCCGGCTCACGGCGTTCGACGGCCAGAGCTGGGGCACCGGTGGCGCGGGCGCGACCTCAGGCTTCCCGCTGCCGTACATCTACGACTTCCCGAACCGGCGCCGCACGCACAAAGACGTCTACATCAACGCCGGCCAGCAGCGCGCGATGCGCGCGCCGGGGCATCCGCAAGGCTGCTTCCTCACCGAAATCCTGATGGACGAGCTCGCCGATCGCGTGAAGATGGATCCGGTCGAGTTCCGCATCAAGAATCTGCCGGCCGCGGCGCCCAATGCCGCGTGGGCGGAGTACTTCCAGATCGGCGCGAAGGAGTTCGGCTGGGACAAGCGGCACCCGACCGGCGACGCGACGCCGGGTCCGATCAAGACGGGTTTCGGCACGTCGGCGCACCGGTGGGGCGGCGGCGGCCGCGGATCCAAGGCGCACTGCGACATCGCCAACGACGGCAGCGTCGTGATGAAGTGCGGCACGCAGGATCTCGGCACCGGCACGCGGACGCTGGTGGCGATCGTCACGGCGGAAACGCTCGGATTGCCGGTGAGCGCGGTCAAGCCGGAAATCGGCGACACGATGTATCCGGTGAGCGGCGGATCGGGCGGGAGCACGACGGCGGCGTCGATGACGCCGGCGATTCGCCTCACGGCCGGCAAAGCGCTCGATGCGCTGGCGGCGAAAGTTGCGCCGCAACTCGGCGTCGAAGCGGCCACGATCACGGCGTCGAACGGACGCGTACACGTCGCCGGCAACCCGGCGAAAGGCATGGCGTGGAAAGACGCTTGCAAGTTGATCGGCACCGAGCCGATCTCTGTGGACAGCGAGTGGGCCGACGGTCTGTCGTCGACCGGCACGAGCGGCGTGCAGTTCACCGAGGTCACGGTCGACGTCGAAACCGGCATCGTCAAGGTGAAGCGGATCCTGACGGTGCAGGACTGCGGGTTGATCGTGGACCGGCTGACGTCGGAGAGCCAGATCCACGGCGGCATCATCGGCGCGCTGAACTTCGCCCTGTTCGAGGATCGCATTCTCGACCGCAACACCGGCCAGATGGTGAACCCGAACATGGAGTGGTACCTGATCGCCGGCATGTCGGACATCCCGAAGATCGACATCCATCTCGTGGACACGCCGGTGCAGCGCGCGCGCGGCGTCATCGGCATCGGCGAGCCGCCGACGGTGTCGACCGCCGCGGCGATTGCGAACGCGGTCCGCAATGCGACGGGCGTGACCATTCGCAGCCTGCCGCTGCAGCCGTACAAGATTCTGCAGGCGATCGAGCAGGAGAAAGCAGGAGGGACGCTGTGAAGGCTTTCGCCTACGTCAACCCGACGAACGAGAAGGACGCGGTGGCCGCGCTCAAGACCGACGGCGTCGCGATGCCGCTCGGCGGCGGGCAGGACCTGCTCGCGCGGATGAAGGACTACATCGATTCGCCGGATCGCCTCGTCAACGTGAAGAACGCGCTCGAGGCGACCGTCACCGGCACCCCCGACGGCGGGCTGAAGATCGGCGCCGCGGTGAAGATCGCCGATCTGGCCGAGCACGCGCAGGTCGCGAAGCTGTATCCGGCGATCAGCGCGGCGGCGATCGAAGTGGGCACGCCGCAGATTCGCCACGTCGGCACGATCGGCGGGAACGTGAATCAGCGGCCGCGCTGCTGGTATTTCCGCAACGAGGAATTCGTCTGCTTCAAGAAGGGCGGATCGCGCTGCTTCGCCGTCGGCGGCGAGAATCAGTTCCACGCGATCTTCGGCAACGAGGGGCCGAGCCACATCGTCCACCCGTCGAGCCTCGCGGTGCCGTTCGTCGCGTACGGCGCGAAGTTTCGCGTCGTCGGTCCGAACGGCGAGCGCGAAGTGCCGGCAGCGGAGTACTTCACGCTGCCGACGATCCAGAACGTGCTGAAGGAGAACGTGCTCGGCGACGAAGAGCTGCTGACGCACGTGATCCTGCCGGCGCCGGGCAACGTGAAGAGCGGACACTACGAGGTGCGCTACAAGCAGTCGCACGACTGGCCGCTCGCGTTCACCACCGTCGTGCTCACGATGAACGGCAACACGATTCAGTCCGCGCGCGTCGTTCTCGGCGCGGTGGCGCCGGTGCCCTGGCGGTCGCAGGACGCCGAGCGCGCACTGGCGGGCAAGCCGCTGAACGAGCAGACCGCGGCGCTCGCCGGCGAAGCCGCCGTGCAGGCCGCGAAGCCGATGAGCGGCAACGCGTACAAGATTCAGATCGCGAAGACCGCCGTGAAGCGCGCGATCATGAATGCCGCCGGGATAAAAACCGTGTGAATGGTGCTGGGTGCCAGCACCAAGCACCTTAGCACTCAGCACCTGCAGCACGCAGCACCGCGGGGATTTTTTATGGATCATCTGACATCGCCCAAGCTGACTTTTGGCGTGCACTGTCTGAACCTGCGCCACAAGGGGATGTACGTCTCGTCGGTGCCAGATCCCGACGAGTTCAAGTTCTACGACAAATACGACGGCACCGCGTACTGGTGCTGCGAGACGGCTCGAGGCTTCGGCCCCGACGGCGAGCCCGCCAATCCTGATCGCTGCTCCGGCGATCGGGATTGCTGCAAGCACTGACCGAAAAGGGGCCGTACCCCTTTTTACCTCTGGCGTAAAAAGGGGTACGGCCCCTTTTCGGACTTCTTCGTGCCCTTCGTGGCTTACCCTTTCTCTAATCCCGCCAGATCGAACAGCACGGTTCCCAGCGCCGAGTAGTCCAAATCCGCTCCGCCTGACGCGACCAGCGCGTTCACCAGTTGCGTCACGATCGCAGTTGCGGGAATTGCGACGGCATTCGCCGCTGCCGTTTCATTCGCGATGCGCAGGTCCTTCTGGTACAGCCGCGTGCGGAATCCCGGCGCGTAGTTGTCGTTCAGCATCCGCTCGCCGTGGACTTCGAGCACGCGGCTCGCCGCGAAGCCGCCGAGCAGCGCCTGCCGAACGCGGCTGGCGTCGACGCCGGCTTTCTTCGCCAGCGCGAACGCCTCGCTGACGCCCGCGAGCGCTCCGCCGATTGCCATCTGATTGCAGATCTTGCAGACCTGTCCGGATCCCGAGGCGCCGATGTAGACGACCCGCTCCGGATTCCCCATGCGCGCGAGAATCGGCTGCATGCGATCGAACACCGCCTGATCGCCGCCAACCATGATCGAGAGCGACGCGTTGATCGCGCCAATCTCGCCGCCGCTCACCGGCGCGTCGAGCATCGACCCTCCGCGTTCAGCCACACGCACGGCCATTTGCTTGGTGGCCACCGGCGAAATACTGCTCATGTCGATGACAACAGCCCCCGGCTGCAGAGCGGACAGGACGCCGGCGTCGCCGGTCAGCACGAGATCGACGTCGGGTGTGTCGGGCAGCATCGTGATGACGACCGCCGCCTGCCGTGCAACGTCGGCGGGCGACGTCGCCGCGATAGCGCCCGCACCGACAAGCTCGTCGGCCGCGCCGCGACTCCGATTGTGGACGACGAGTGGGTGCCCAGCCGCGATCAGGTGCTTGGCCATCGGTTTGCCCATGACGCCAAGACCAATAAATCCAATAGTTTCCATGCGAACGTTCCTCTCTGCGCGAAGGCTTTAGCCTTCCCGCTACATCGACGGCTCCGGTCGTTTCAAGCTTTAGCCGGACCGCGCCCGCGGGCGTATAATCGGTCTTGAGCTCGCAGTCTAACCTGTAACTTGAGGTTGCTTATGAATAGGGCAATTGTTGTGGCGGCGCTTCTGGGTCTCACGGTCTCTCCCATGATGGCGGGCGGCAAAACCGTCACGGGCGAGTACGTCGAGGCGCGCACCGCCGAAGTGTTCACCGGTGGCTGCATCATGAGCAGCGAAGCGGAAACGATCGGCAAGCAGGCCGTGCTGGCGTGGAAAGTCGATCACGGCACGTTCAACGGCGTGTCGCTCGACGGCCTGTCGGTCGTCGCAGCCGTCGCAGGCGACCGCAACCTCGGTATCCAGGAAATCGGCGGCGCCCGCGCGAACGTGCGCTCGGCGGTGTTCGTCGACCAGCGCGCCAACGGCGCGCAGAAGCTCGCGCTTGTCGCGATGGCAACCGAGTTGTCGAACGGCACCGTCGGCAACATCGTCCAGGTCACGCAAGCGCCGATTCAGTTCGCCGACCAGGGCCAGGTCGTTCAGGTCTCGACCAACCAGGTGGCGCTCGCCGTCAACAAAGTGATGACGCACGATCCGACGTGCGGCGCCCAGCAGTGGTTCCACGCATTCGTTCCATCCGCGCAGGCCACGATGGGCGTGACGGAGCAGAACACGTTCAGCGGGACGACGCTCGGCGCGAAGTGGAGCGACCCGAACAAGCGCTCGGCCTTCTTCGGGACATTCGCGTACTAACGCGGCGCGTTGCAGGGCGGATCCAGGGTCCGCTCTCGATCGCACCAGCGCTGGCGCGGCCGGCCGCTACAGGAATCTCAGAGGGCGCCTTTTGCGGGCGCCCTTCTTTTTTGTTCATGAAAACGTTCTCGCGCGTCTGCCTTGCGCTGATCGTCGCGCTGACCGCCGGTGTGGCCGCGCACGCGCAGCGTCTTGCGATCGGCGTCCACGCCGAGCCGCCGCCCGGCGAGCTCGCAGATCCGATCGAGGCACTGATTGCGACGGGCGGGCAGCGCGTCCACGTTGGACAGACCACGCTCGATTTCTGGTGGGTGAAGACGCTGCCGCTCACCGCGGAGTCGCGCGGCGTGTCGTGGGCGGCGCTGGCTGAAGGCACGTTGGTCGGTGCCGTGACGCTGTCGGCGCCCTATCCCGCCGGTCGAGGCCAGATGGTGCCGGCAGGCATCTACACGCTCCGCTACGTCATCGAGCCGCAGACGGCCGATCGCTCCGGTCCCACGCCGCCCGCGACGGCCCTGCTCCTCGCGCCGGTGGCCGACGACGACAAGACCGACCCGCTCGGACACGACGACGCCGTCTCGGTCGCGAGCCGCACGCCGGGCACGTCGAACCCGCCGGCGTGGTGGGTCGATCCATCGGTGGGCCCAGAGGGATCGACGCAGACGGCCAGCAGTGAGCCGGCGGCGCTCAATGTCACCATCCCCGCGTCGCGCGATGGCATGGACGTCGGCACGCTGACGTTCGGACTGGTCCTTGCCGGGACGATCCAGCCGCAATAGTCTGCTTCCTTTCATCACGAAGCCACGGAGAACACGAAGTTCACGAAGGCACTCTTCTACAGGATGTTCTCCGCGTGCTTCGTGCCCTCCGTGACTTCGTGATAGAACACGCTGCTATGGATCTCACCAACAAGGTCGCGTTGATCACCGGCGGCAAGCGGATCGGCCTCGCGGTCGCAGCCGCCCTCGCGTCACGAGGGTCGGACGTGATGCTCACGTATGCGCGGTCGCGGGCGGAGGCGGAGCAGGCCGTCGCGCGCGTGCAGGCCGCCGGCCGCCGCGGCGCCACGATTCAGGCGGATCTGTCACAGCCCGATCAATGCGCGGCGGCGGTGCGGCAGACCGTCGAGACGTTCGGCCGTCTCGACGTCCTCGTCAACATGGCCTCGATTTACGTGCGTCGTCCCTTCGCCGACTTGTCACCGGCGGACTGGGACGCGGCGATGCACGTCGATCTGCGCGCCGCGTTTCTGTGCGCGCACGCGGCGGCGCCTCACATGCGAGCGCAGGGCGGCGGCCGCATCATCAACTTCAGCGACTGGGTGGCTCGCAGCGGCCGTCCGCGCTACGAGGGCTTCCTGCCGTATTACGTCGCGAAGGCGGGCGCGATCGCGCTCACCGAAGCGCTGGCGCTCGAACTGGCTCGCGACAACATCCTGGTGAATGCGATCGCCCCCGGCCCGATCCTCGCCCCGCCCGATACGGGCGACGCGGAATTGAAGGCCGTCGCCGACGTGACTCCGCTCGGACGCTGGGGCGGCGAAGGCGAGATCGCCAAGGCCGTCCTCGCGCTCGTCGACAGCGATTTCATCACCGGCGAAACTCTCCGCGTGGATGGCGGCCGTCACGTGAAATAATCCCGCATGCTGCTCGGCACTCTGGTCGCACTTGCTGTGGGCGCGGCGGTCGCGATCGTGAAGCTGGCACGCATGCGCGCCGCGACGAGGGCGGCCGCCGCCCGCTGGGCGACGACCGCGCGGCTCAGCGTGCTCCTCGCCGAGGCGCTCGACGCCCGCACGATCGTGGACGATGTGCTGCGGCTGTTCGTGCCGCAGTTCGGCGACTGGTGCGCTGTGCATCTCGTCGACGGCGATCAGGTGCGGCGCGTCGGCGTGCACGCCGATCCCGCCATCAACGATCGGTTTCGCGCCGCGCTCGCCGAATTCCCGTTCGAGGCCGACGCGCTGCACGGCCCCGCGCGGGTGATTCGCACCGGCGAGTCGGAGCTGATCCGGCACCTGGCGCCGGACATCCTGGCGGAACAGGGGGCCGGGACACGCAGCATTCTCGAATCGGTCGGCGCCGGGTCGGCCGTCGTCGTTCCGCTCAAAGCGCGGACGCAGACGGTCGGCGCGCTGACGCTCACGCGGCGCCAAGCGGATCAGTACGGCGACTCCGATGTCGCGTGGGCTGAAGACCTCGGGCATCGCATCGGTCTCGCCGTGGAGAACGCGCGTCTGTACGCGGAGGCGCGCGAGCTGTTCGAGCAGACCGTGAGCGCGAATTTCGTGAGCACGCCCGGCGGCCGCATCCTCGCCTGCAATCAGACGTTCGCGGCGCTCCTCGGCCTGGCATCGGTGGATGACGCGTGCGGGGCCGACGCGAGCTCGTTCTACATCGATCCTGCCGAGCGCGCGCGCTTCGTCGCCGAGCTCGAGGCGCGCCGTCGCCTGGTCGGCTTCGAGCTCACCATCCGGCGCCGCGACGGGCGGCTGGTGTCGGTGTCGGAGAACGCGGTCGGCACCTTCAACGAACGCGGGGAGCTGACGAAAATCTCCGGCTTCGTCGTCGACCGCAGCGCCGAGCGGAATCTCGAGCAGCAATTGCGGCAGGCGCAGCGCCTCGAGGCGGTGGGTCAGCTGGCCGGCGGCATCGCGCACGATTTCAACAACCTTCTGACGGTGATCATCGGCTGCGCCGAGTTGATCCGCAGCGATCGACTGGCGCCTTCGTTCCAGGAGCCCGATCCGCTCGACGAGTTATTGAAGGCGGCCCAGCGTGCCGCCACGCTGACCCAGCAGCTTCTCGCCTTCAGCCGGCGTCAAGTGCTGCAACCCAGAGAGGTCGACCTGAACGAAGCGCTCCGCAACGTGCATTCGATGCTGCGGCGGCTGGTCCGCGACCAGGTCGTGCTCATCGTCGATCTCGATCCGCACGTGGATCGGATCCGCGTGGATCCCGGCCAGCTCGATCAGGTGCTCATGAATCTCGTGATGAACGCGGGCGATGCGATGCCGGCCGGCGGGACGGTGACCGTGACCACCGCGAACGTCACGTTGGGTGAAGCCGACGTGGAGCAGCACCCGTACGTCCGGCCGGGCCGCTATGTGTCGCTGACGGTCGAGGACACCGGTGAGGGGATGGACGAGGCGACGCGCGCACGCGTCTTCGAGCCGTTCTTCACGACCAAACCGATGGGAAAGGGCACCGGCCTGGGCCTGTCGACGGTCTACGGCATCGTGAAGCAGAGCGGCGGCTATGTCTGGGTGACGAGCGCCCCCGGCGACGGCACGACCGTCCAGATCTGCCTGCCCCCCGTGGTCCGCTCGTAGTCGGCTTCATCGCAAAGACCCGGCATCTTCATCACGAAGTCACGGAGAAAACGAAGCATTCGTACAAAATTGCCTTCGTGGACTCCGTGTTCTTCGTGGTTTCGTGATGAAAAACTGATCGAATACGCATGCGGCGCTAGACGGCGACGCCGAACAATTGCTTCATCGAGTCCAGGGCGCCGGTCAATTCCGCGCGGTCGCGCGCGAAGCAGAGCCGCAGATGCCCTTCGCCAGAGGCGCCGAAGTCGGCGCCGGGCACACAGCCGATCCGGCCGTTCTTGATCAGGTATTCCGCCATCGCCCACGACTGCGACTCGCTGGATCGCTGCGGTCGCCACGCCGGATCGATCTTCAGAAACGCGTAGAAGGCGCCGGCCGGCGGCTCGCCGGAAAACACGCCGCCCTCGATCTCACGAAGGCCGCGATAGAACAAATCGCGGCGGGCGCGTAGCTCCGTGCGGAACGTCGTGATGCAGTCCTGCGATCCCTCGAGTGCGCCGATTCCGCCGTACTGGACCACCGACGCGATGTTGCTTGCCGTGTAGAACAACACTTTCTTGGCGCGATTGCGGATGACCGGATCTTTGATCGACACGTAGCCGAGCCGCAGGCCGGTCATCGCGTACGACTTGCTGAAGGTGTAGAGCGGAATCGTCCGGTCGTACATCCCCGGCAGCGAGGCGATGCTGATGTGCTCGCCCTCGAAGACGACGTCCTCGTAGGCTTCGTCGGAGATCACCCACAGGTCGTGTTCGCGCGCGATCGCCGCGATGCGCTCGAGATCGGCGCGCGTCAGCACGCCGCCCGACGGGTTGTTCGGCGAGTTCAAGTAAAGCACGCGTGTTTTCGCCGTGATCTTCGACTCGAGCTCGTCGAAGTCGTAGCGCCAGCCGCGCGACTCGTGGAGCGGGCACGCGACCGGCACCCCCTTCGCCGTGAGGATGTTGCCCACCACCGGCGGCCATTCCGGGTCCGGCACGATCACTTCGTCGCCCGGCTCGAGCAGCGCGTGGCACAGCATGTACACGCCGTGGATACCGCCGTTGGTGACCAGCACGTGCTCTGCATCGTCGACGGGAATGTGATTTTTCTCGCGCAGCTTCGCCGCGATGAGCTCGCGCAGGCGCGGCAGGCCATTGGTCTGCAGGTAGTGCGAGTGGTTGTCCGCGATCGCCCGCGTCATCGCGGCCTTGACCGTGTCCGGGGCGTCGAAGCTGACATCGCCTTGATCAAGGCGGAATGGTTTGTCGATCGAATACATCATGTCGCGGATGCGAATGATGCCTGAGAACGGAACGCCGTCGAGATAGGCCGCCATATCCGATTAGCGTACCAGAAATTTCAGGATTGCAGAATCGCAGAGCGGTGTAGTCGTAGCGCAGGACTTCAATTCTGTAAAGGAGTGTTGTCGTAGCGCAGGACTTTAGTCCTGCCGTGATCGTTACTGTCGATATGCGAAGTAATCGCCGACGTCCTTGGCCACGAGCCCGATCGCGTTTTCGAGCACCTCACCTGATCCGAAATGATGGCCGGTGAAGATCGACAAGATGATCGTTCTGCCCGGCGCCTCCAGCATGCCCACATCGTCGCCAACGAAGGGCAGGAAGTCGCCGGTCTTGTGCGGAATGCGGTAGCCGACGAGGTAGCGCGGGATCCGCGTGCGGTACAGCTGACCGCGCATGATCTCCAACATCAGGTCCGACGAAGCCTTGTCCACGAGCGTGCCGCGCTCCATCTTCTCGAGCAGCGTGCCCATCTCGCGCGGCGTGGTCAGGCCGAAGGGGTGCTTGCCGTCGCGATAAAATGCTTCCGACGATGGCGCTGCGCGCAGCGCGTCGAACCAGGGGGCGGCGAGCGTCTGCGCGCGCGTGACCTTGAGTCCCAGGGCGTCCATGCGCGCGTTCACCGCCGGAGGTCCACCGACCATCCGGTACAGCACGTCGGTGGCCGTGTTGTCCGAGACGATGACCATCAGCGTAATCAGATCCTTGACGGTCAACACGGCGCCAGGCGCGAGACTGCGGATGACGCCGGTGCCGCCGCGTGTGTCCGCGGCGGCGTACGTGTACTTGTCGGTGAGCGCGAACTTGCCCGCTTTGATCTGCTCGAACACTTCGACCATGAGCGGAATCTTGATCGTGCTCATGGTTTCCATGACGGTGTCGGCGTTGAGCGCAATCTCCTCGCCGGTCTCGAGCGACTTCACGTAGATGCCCCACGCGGCGTTCACGCTCGTGGTCGTCCGCTCGATGGCGGTCTGCAGCCGCTGGAGCGGCGTCTGCGCCTGCTGCTGCGCCGCGGCCGGCACCGCGGCGGTGATCGCAACGGCCCAGAATCCTGCGGCGATCGCGACGATGACCGTCAGCTTTTTCATGCGGCAACTCCTACGCGCTCGAGAATGGACGCCAGCACGGCCTGCGCCCGCGCCGGCGGCAGGTTGCTGATGTAGAAATGCTTCGCGCCGACCTCCATCGCCCCGCGGATGGTCCGTGCGCAGACGTCTTCAGCGCTCGCGCCTGCAGCGAACTCGCGCGTCAGCCCTTCGGCCGGAACCGGCAGAAAGTCTTTCAACACGCCAAGCGTCCGGGCGTTCGCGCTGCGGTAGTAGAAGACGCCGAAGATGCCGGGCTGATCGAGTCCGCGCCGTGCCGCCGCGTCGATGAAGCGCGCCACCGGCGCCAGGGTGTGGTGGCTCACGATCTGCGTCAGGTAGAACTCGGCGTTGAAGTTCGGCGCCGCCAGGTAGTCCACCTGCCGCTCCGGATCGCCATTGGGGTTCGCCCAGCCGCCCAGGCCGATGGTGTGATCGCGCTGCCGCAGCAGCTCGCGCAATTGCCAGGCGTGCTCGACCGCGCGCGGCACGCCAACCGTTTTGTCGCCGCCGAGAATCACGAGCGCCGGAAATCCGCTTTGGTGCGCGCGCTCCGCGTACGACAGGCAGTAATCGAGCGGGTGCTTCGAGGTGAGAAACGGCACGATCCGCTCGCGCGGCACATCGTGGCCGAGGTTGGTCACGAGATGCCGCAGGTTGTCCTCCTCCTGCGATCCGACCGCGCTGTCGGTCAGGAAGACGAACGTCCCCTGGCGGGTGAGCCGGCGCACCGCGTGGTACGTGTCGATCCACGCGTCCATGCCCTCAGCCGTGGCGAGCTCCGCGCGCGGCGGCCGCAACTCGGCGCCGAAGACGGAGGCACCCGATCGAAGCGCGGTAAGAAGATCAGTGGCTGACATGGCGTCGGGGCCCGGCTGGCTTGGCCTACTATACAATGCGCGTTTGTGACCTCAGACGCGCTCCGCGCGGCGCTCGAGCGCGTGCCAACTGTTCCGTTCGCGTCCACGCCGACTCCGGTCGACCCGCTCCCGCGCCTGTCGGCCCTGCTCGGGGGCGGTCCTCGTCTGTTCATCAAGCGCGACGACGCGATCCCGTTCGGGTTCGGCGGAAACAAAGTGCGGAAGCTCTCGTTCGTGGCGGCGCGCGCTCAGGCGGAAGGTGCCGACACGCTGATCACCGCCGGAGGGGTGCAATCCAATCATGCGCGCGCGACGGCGTCGGCAGCAGCGGCACTCGGCATGCGCGCGGTCCTCGTGGCCAACGGGATCCAGCCGGTGCGCCCGACCGCCAACGCGCTGCTCGACGCCCTGCTCGGAGCCGAGATCGAGTACGTCGCCACGCGCGACGATCGCGGCTCGAAGATGCAGGAGATCGCGGACCGGTTGCGTGACGCCGGCCGCCGGCCGTTTGTGATTCCGATCGGCGCATCGACGCCGCTGGGCGCGCTCGGCTATGTGCGAGCGATGCTGGAGCTGCTCGACCAGATGCCCGCTCCGGACGTTATCGTCCACGCCACATCGTCTGGCGGCACGCAGGCGGGGCTCGTGGCCGCCGCGCGCCTCCTGCGTCTGCCGACGCGGATCGTCGGCGTCAGCGCTGACGATCCCGCATACGCGCTCGAGGAGACGGTTCGTACCATCGTCTCAGGGATCGGCGAGCTGTTGGAGGTCGATGCGGGTGCGATCGCGCGGGGCACGGCGATTGAAGTGGACGATCGGTTCGTCGGCGACGGCTACGGCGTGCCGACAGCCGCGTCGCGAGAAGCGCTCGAGCTCGCCGCGCGCAGCCACGCGATCTTTCTCGATCCGACGTACACCGCGAAGGCGATGGCGGGTTTGATCGCGTACTTGCGGCAGCGAAGCTTCAGCGACGACCAGACCGTGCTGTTCTGGCACACAGGCGGTCAAGTGGGGTTGTTCGCCTGACCCTCCAACGCGCCTCTTCATCACGAAGTCACGGAGAGCACGAAGTGCACGAAGAATGCTTTGTACAAAATCGTCTTCGTGACCTCCGTGTTCTTCGTGGTTTCGTGATGAGAATTCGCCGGCATGAGAGCTTCCGCGTGAGTCCGGTATAGTTTCGCGATGCCCTCGTTGACATTTCTGGGTGCCGCCGGCACCGTCACCGGCTCGAAGCACCTGATCGATCTCGGCACCCATCGCGTGCTGGTGGACTGCGGTCTGTTTCAAGGACTCAAGGAGCTGCGCCTGCGGAACTGGGCGGCGCTGCCGATCGATCCGCGCCACATCGACGCGGTGATCCTGACGCACGCGCATCTCGATCATTGCGGCTATCTCCCGCGCCTGGTTGGCGCTGGATTCCGCGGGCGCGTGTTCTGCACGCCCGGCACAGGCGAGCTCTGCTCGCTGGTGTTGCCCGACTCCGCGCACATCCAGGAAGAGGACGCGCGCCAAGCGAACAAGCGCGGCTACTCGCGGCATCATCCGGCGCTGCCGCTCTACACCGAGCTCGACGCCGCGCGTGCGCTCACCCAGCTGCAGCCGGTCGGTTACGACCGTCCGGTCCCGGTCGTGCCCGGCCTGGAGGTGGAGTTCATCAACGCCGGACACCTGCTGGGGTCGGCGTATGCGCGAGTGCATTTCGGCGGCAAAACATATCTCTTCGGCGGTGATCTGGGGCGTTACGGACGTCCGGTGCTGCCCGATCCGTCGCCGGTTGCCGACGCGGACGTGCTGCTGGTCGAATCGACGTACGGCGACCGTCTGCACGAGGCGGATGACGACGGGGCGAAACTGGCGGCGATCATCAACGAGGCAGCGCAGCGCGGCGGCAAACTGATCATCCCGTCGTTCGCGATCGGCCGCGTGGAAGAAATGCTGTATTGGCTGCGGCGGCTCGAGCACGAGAAGCGCATCCCCGTGCTGCCGGTGTACGTCGACAGCCCGATGGCCGCGGGGGCGCTGCAGTTCTATTCCCAGCGCTTGAATGAGCTCGATGCGGACATGAAGCCGGAGGCGCGGCGCGTGTCGACGTTCTCGACCGAGCGGCTGACGGTGATTGCGTCGCCGCAGGAGTCGATGGACCTCGTCGCGTCGAGCCAGCCGGCGATCGTGATCGCCGCGAGTGGCATGGCAACCGGCGGGCGCGTGCTGCAGCACCTCGAAGCGTGCCTGCCCAATCCGAAAGACACCGTGTTGTTCGTCGGCTACCAGGCGGCCGGTACGCGCGGGCGGCTGCTCGTGGACGGGTCCAAACAGATCAAGCTGCACGGCGAGGTGGTGCCGGTGCTCGCGCACGTGACCAAGGTCGACTCGATGTCGGCGCACGCGGACGCGGGAGAGATCATGCGCTGGCTCTCCGGCTTCGCGCATCCGCCGTCGATGACGTACCTCGTGCACGGCGAGCCGGCGGGGCTCGAGGCACTCAAGGCTTCGATTGTGACGAAGCTCGGTTGGCCGGTGCACGTGGCCGAGTACCTCGAGCGGGTGCAGCTGCCGTGAAGAGCTAAGGTCAAATTCCCACGTAGGCCGACCTACGATTGATGGAGATTCATGACGACATCGCCCGTCCCCGATACCTCTGCGCCGCCAGGCCCCGCCACTCCGGCGGACCGCCAGTACTTGCTCGAGCGGATCGACGAAGCCGCGGTCGTCCAGCTCTACGCAGATGGCTTTGTCGATCTGCCGCTCAACGAGAAGGTGCTGGTCTGGCATCTCTATCAGGCAGCGCTCGCCGGACGCGACATTTTTTACGACCAGCGCTACGCGCACAGCCTCGAGATGCGCGACGTCCTCGAGGCGATCGTCACGCACGGGCAGCACGTGGACGCGCCCACGCGTGCCGAGATCGAGCGCTATACGAAGTTGTTCTGGATCAACACCGGTCCGTACAACAACCTCACCGCGCGCAAGTTCGTGCTGGCGTGCACGCCCGACGCGTTCGCCGCCGCCGCGCGCGCGGCACAGGACGATGGCGCGAAGCTTCCGGTGCGGGACGGTGAAACGCTCGACGATCTGATGCGGCGCCTTGCGCCGATGTTCTTCGACATTCACTTCGAACCGACCGTGACGAACAAGACGCCGCCGGCCGGCGAGGACATCCTGGCGTCGAGCGCCAATAACCTCTATGTCGGCGTGACGATGCGAGATCTCGATGGGGTCGAGGAGAAGCATCCGCTGAACTCGCGCCTGGTCAACACTGGCGGCCGCATCGTCGAAGAGGTCTACTGCGTCGGTGGCCGGTACGGCAGAACGATCGGTGCGATCGTGGCGCATTTGCGCGCGGCGATCCCTTATGCGCCGCCGCCGATGGCGAAGGCACTGCAGGCGCTGATCCGGTTCTACGAGACGGGCGCGGAAGCGGATCGGGAGGCCTACGACATCGCGTGGGTGCAGGACAAAGAGTCGCCGGTCGACACGATCAATGGCTTCGTCGAGGTGTACCTCGACGCGCGCGGCATCAAAGGCGCGTGGGAGTCGCTCGTGTCGTACGTCAACCGGGAGAAGACGACGGAGATCCAGAAGATCGCGGCAAACGCGCAATGGTTCGAAGATCGGATGCCGTGGGATCCCAAATACCGGAAGGCGGGCGTGCACGGCGTGACGGCCAACGCCATCGACGTCGTGATCGAAACCGGCGATTCCGGTCCGATCACACCAGTCGGCATCAATCTGCCCAACGATCAGCGCATCCGTGAGCGTTACGGCAGCAAGTCGGTATCGCTGACGAACGTGAACGAGGCGTACGACAAATCCACGGTGCCCGAGTACCGCAAGGAGTTTTCGTGGACGCCAGAGGAGGCGGCGCGCGCCGAAAAATGGAGCGCGCTGGCATCCGAGCTCACGACGAACATGCACGAGGTGATCGGGCACGGATCGGGGAAGGTCGAGGCGCATCTGAACGGCAATCCGCAGAACGCGTTGAAAGAGCAATACTCCGCGATTGAGGAATCACGCGCCGATCTGGTGGCCCTCTATTTCCTGCCCGAGCGCAAGCTCGCCGAGCTTGGCCTCGTGCCCGAACAGGATCACGACACCATCGTCCGCACCGAGTACGAGTCGTACGCGCGGAACGCGCTCGTGCAGCTGCGCCGCATTCGCGAGGGGACGCAGATCGAAGAAGACCACATGCGCAACCGGCAGATGATCGTCCGCTGGCTGATTGCCCATACGCGCGCGATCGACGTTCGGGTGCGCGATGGCAAGACGTACTATGTCATGGTGGATCCGCAGGCGTTTCGTGACGGCGTCGGTACGCTGCTGGCCGAAGTGCAGCGGATCAAAGCGCAGGGCGACTACGCGGCGGCGAAAGATCTGTTCGAGACATACGGCGTGCATTTCGATCCGGCGCTGCGCGACGAGATCGTGGCTCGCGTCGACCATCTGCACCTGCCGTCGTACACCGGCTTCATCATGCCGAAGTTGAGTCCAATGGTGGATGGCACCGGCGCGATCGTGGACGTCGCGATCTCGTATCCGATGGATCTCGCGACGCAGATGCTCGAGTACTCAGCGGCGACACGCCACCTCCGCGAATCATGACGGTCCTGCGAATTACCACGAAGGCAGGAAGACGAAGACACGAATAGAATTTGCCACGGAGACACAAAGGCACCGAGAAGACACTCCGGCGCCTCGGTGTCTCCGTGACTCTGTGGCAATCGATCGTCTTCGTGACCTTCGTGTTCTTCGTGTGTTCGTGATAAACAAGCACTGCTGACCATGAAAATCCGCGTGTCCCGGCTGCGTGCGCCATGGGTGTTCGCGCTCCTCCTCCTCGGATCGGCCGCCGCGGCGCAGGCGCCGGCCTCAGGGCGGCTGGCGATTCTGCAGGCAGAAGATCGGCGCGCGCCCACGCCGCGCGACCTGGCCGTCATCCGCGCCGGCGTCCACAGCGGCGACGCTGACACCGCCCTCGTCGCCGTCCGCGCGCTCGGCCGCCTCGAGCGGCCCGCCCTCGTCGCGGACATTCTGCCATCGCTGAAACATCCATTGCCCGAAGTGCGCGCCGAAGCGGCGAATGCGCTCGGACAGGCGGCCGTCGGCTGGAAGACGTCGCCACCCGCAGGCGCCGTTGATCCCATCGTCCGTGCGCTCGACGCGCGGCTCGATGTCGAGGCCGACCCTGACGTGCGCGCCGTCATCTCTCAGACCCTGGGGCGCCTGCCGTACAAGACCGCGGCCGAAGACAACGCGGTCGCACACAGGCTGGTGGACGAAATAGGACGGCGCGCTTCCATCGCCGACCGGCTCGGTGTGGCCGCCGGCCTCGAACAGCTCGTCCGGCGGCAGCACAAGCTGTGGACTCCCGGCCCCGATGCGGTCGCGGCGCTCGTCGACCTCTCCACGCTCCGGCCGTTGGAGGCGACAAACGGCGCGCGCGTCCGGCGCCTGGCGCTCGACGCGCTCATCACGGCCGGCGCTGCCGACGCCGGCGTGATTCGCCGGACCGCGCAGGATCCCGATGCGCAAGTGCGCCGGCTCGCGATGCGCGCCGCCGGCATGCCGGCGGCCGAGCGGACGACCGCGGACCCAGACGTGTCGGCGCTCGCGTCGATCGTAAGAACCGGACTGGCAGACGATGCCGCGATGGTGAGGCTCGAAGCCGTCCGTAGCCTCCGGAATGCGGCGGGCCCCGAGGCCTGCCCGGCGCTGCTGGGCGCTGTGAAAGATCGCGATACGCAAGTCGATCTCACAGCGCTCGACCAGCTCGCGCAATGCGGCGGCTCTCCAGATGCGGTGGCCGCGCTCCAGCGGACCGTAGACGATATGTCGCAGGCCGGGGAACCGCGCGGCTGGCACCGCGCCGCGCATGCGCTCGTCGCGCTCGCCACGGCGAACCGCGACCGAGCCTCGGCTGTGCTGCCACAGTTCACCGCGTCGCACGTCTGGCAACTGCGCATCTACGGCGCGCGCGCAGCGGCCCTTCTCGCCGATCGCGCCGCTCTCGAAAAGTTGGCGGCCGACGAGGACGACAACGTCTGCGAGGCCGCGCTCGAGGGTCTCGTGAAGGTCGCCGGTCGCGGCGACGATGCGCTCTATGTGGCCGCGTTGGGGCGTCGAGGACATCAGGCGCAGCGCGCGGCCGCGATGGCGCTCGCCGGGACGGAGGCGCGCGACACCGCGGTGCCGGCGCTCAAGAGCGCGCTGCAGCGGCTGGTCGAGGAAGGATTCGACAACTCCCACGACGCGCGGGCCGCCATCTCCGACACCCTCGCCAAGCTGGGCGCGTCTGTGCCGCCGGCGAAGGCGCATGGCGCACCGCAAGCCCCGGATCTCAACGCCGACGATCTGCGCCGGCTCGCCTCGCCGCGCGCGCGCGTGACCATCCGCGGCGTCGGAATCTTCGATCTCGCCCTGTTCACCAAAGACGCGCCCGCGACGGTCCTGCGGTTCGCGCACCTGGCGGAGACGGGCTACTACAACGGCCTCACCTTTCATCGCATTGTCCCCAACTTCGTGATTCAGGGAGGCAGCCCCGGGGCGAACGAGTACATCGGCGACTCGTGGTTCATGCGCGACGAGGTCGGGCTGTGGCCCCACGTTCGCGGCGCGGTTGGCGTCTCCACGCGCGGCCACGACACGGGCGACGCACAGATCTTCATCGACACCGTCGACAATCCGCGTCTGGATCACGAATACACGGTGTTCGGGCAGGTGCTCAATGGCATCGAGATCGTCGATCGCATTCTCGAGGGCGACGTCATTGAACGCATCGAGATCATTCCCTAGCAGCCGGTAGCAGATGTCCCTCCACCGGCTGCGAGACGCAGAGAAAGGGCCACAGAGACACCGAGGCACAGAGAATTCTCAAGGGTTTCTCTGTGGCTCTGTGACTCTGTGGCGATTTTCTCTGTGCCTCCCAGGCCGTGTCGACTTGCACCACGGCCTGCTGGAGGAATGTGTCGATCATTTCAGACCGCCGTGGCGCAGGTCTCTAGACCTGCCCGGTCCGCACGATCAGCAGGACTGAAGTCCTGCGCCACAGGGGGCTCGAAATCGCGATATTCTGCAAGCCGATGTTCTCGGAGCGGGTGCCAGGTCAGCTCAGCGCAAATCGACTCGCGGCCGCCGTGGCCGCGCGGCGTGCGGCGGGCGGACCGATCCTCGACCTGACCGAATCGAATCCCACGCGGGCCGGCATCGCCTATCCACTCGCGCTGCTGGCGCCGCTCGCCGATCCACGCGGGCTCCGATACGACCCGCGGCCATTCGGGCTGCCCTCCGCGCGGCAGGCGGTCTCGGCCGACTACGCCCGCCGCGGTGTTGCGATCGCCGCCGATCGCGTCGTGCTGACGGCGAGCACCAGCGATGCGTACGGCTGGCTGTTCAAGCTCCTCGCCGACGCGGGAGACGAGATGCTGGTCCCGCGGCCCAGCTATCCGCTCTTCGATCACCTCACACGGCTCGAGGGCGTCGTCGCGCGTCCGTACGATCTGGATTACCACGGCAGGTGGTCGATCGACTTCGCGAGCGTCGAAGGGGCCCTATCGTCACGCACGCGGGCGGTGCTGCTGGTCAGCCCCAACAATCCCACCGGCTCGTTCGTCACACAGCACGAGGTCGATCGGCTTGCCGAGCTGTGCGCGCCGCGCGATGTGGCCCTGATCGCGGACGAAGTGTTTGCTGACTACGAGTTGGAGCCGGGTGCAACGGAACGCGCCGGCCGGGTGCTCGACCGCCGCGACGTGCTGGCGTTCTCACTCGGCGGCTTGTCGAAGTCTATCGGCCTGCCCCAGGTGAAACTGGGTTGGATCGGCGCCGCGGGTCCGGATCGACTCGTGGCGGCGGCCCTCGATCGCCTCGAGCTGGTGTGCGATACGTATCTGTCTGTCTCGACTCCCGCGCAGGCGTCGGCCGCGGAGCTGCTGTCTGCCGGCATGCCGGTGCGTGCGGAAATCGCCGCGCGGGTGCGGGCGAATTACGGCCATCTGCGCGACCGCGTAGCGGGCACACCGTCCTGCCGCACTTTGCGCAGCGAAGGCGGCTGGTATGCGGTCCTGCAGGTGCCGTCGCTGCAGCCGGAAGAAGATCTCGTGCTCACGCTGCTCGAACGCGACGGCGTGCTGATACACCCCGGCTATTTTTTTGACTTCGCGCGCGAGTCGTACCTGGTCCTGAGCCTGCTGTCGCCGGCCGCGACATTCGCAGACGCGATCGAGTGCGTTCTGCGGCACTTCGATTGCAACGTTGCTGCGCATGAGTGATCTGTTCGGCCGCCGCCGCGCGGGTCTGCTCATCCCGCTGTTCTCCTGCGCGTCCAGCGCGAGCTGGGGCATCGGCGAAATCGGGGATATTCCGGCGACGGCGGCCTGGCTGTCCGGCGCCGGCGGCAGCGTGCTGCAGCTGCTGCCGATCAACGAGATGGCGCCCGGCCAGAGCTCGCCGTACTCCGCCATCAGCGCGATGGCGATCGATCCGATCTTCATCAGCCTGTGCGGCGTGCCGGAATTCACGGCAACTGGCGGCGAAGCGGCGCTCGACGATGGGGATCGGCGGCGGCTCGAGGCGGTGCGCAACGCACGCCATATCGACCACGCGACGATCCGCGCGCTGAAGAACGCGGCGTTCCGCCGCGCCTTCGATCGGTTCGTCGACGCTGAATGGGAGCGCGGCACTGCGCGTGCAGGCGGGCTGCGTGCCTTCATCGCCGATCAGGCGTGGTGGGTCGACGACTACGGCCTGTTCCGGGCGCTGCATGCGCGCGAAGGCGAGCGCGGATGGACCGACTGGCCGCTCAATCTGCGGCGGCGCGAGCCGGCCGCGATCGACCGCGCGCGCCGCGATCTGGCGCGCGAGGTTCTCTATTGGCAGTACTTGCAATGGCTGGCCGGCACCCAGTGGCGTCAGGCGCGCGACGCCGCGGGCGGCGTCGCGTTGTTCGGCGATCTCCCCTTCATGGTGGATGGCGACAGCGCGGACGTCTGGGCGCGGCAGCACCAATTTCATCTCGACGCGTCGGTCGGCGCGCCGCCCGATGCCTTCAGCGCCACCGGACAGGACTGGGGCATGCCGGCCTATCGTTGGGACGTCATTGCCCGCGACGATTTTCGCTGGCTGCGCGAGCGCGCGCGTCGCAGCGCCGATCTCTTCGACGGCTATCGCATCGATCACCTGGTCGGCTTTTACCGCACCTACGGCCGCCCGCGCGACGGCAGCGCCCCCTTTTTCACGCCCGTGCACGAGGACGATCAGCTCGCGCTCGGCGAGCGGCTCCTCGGGCTGTTCAGAGAGGCGGGCGCAGACATCATCGCTGAGGATCTCGGCACCGTGCCCGACTTCGTGCGCGCGTCGCTGGCGCGCCTGCGCGTGCCCGGCTTCTGCGTGTTCCGCTGGGAGCGCCATTGGCATGTCGACGGACAGCCGTTTCGCGATCCCGCCGAATACCCGCCGACATCGGTCGCGACCTCCGGCACCCACGACACCGAACCGCTGATCGTGTGGTGGGAGCAGGCGCCCGCCGACGAACGGGCCATGGCGGCGCGGCTGCCGACCTTGCTGCGGATGAGCGATGGCGCCTCGATCGAGAAGGCGCCGTACGATCCGATCGTGCGCGACGCGATTCTCGAGGCGCTCTTTGCCTCTGCATCCGACCTGCTGCTGCTGCCCGTGCAGGACGTGTTCGGCTGGCGCGAGCGCATCAATCAACCGGCGACCGTCAACGCCGGCAACTGGACGTTCAAGCTTCCATGGCCGTGCGATCGGCTGGACGATGTGCCGGAGGCGCGCGAGAAGAAGGAACGACTGCGAGCCTGGTCAGTGTTACACGGACGCAGTTGAAGACATATAATTTCAGCCCCATGGCGACGCTGTATCCGTTCCGTGCCCTCCGTCCGAAACCGGCCGATGCCTCGCGTGTCGCGGCGGTCCCCTACGACGTTGTCAGCGTCGACGAAGCGCGCGCGCTCGCCGAAGGCAATCCGCTCAGTTTCTTGCGCGTCTCGCGTGCCGAGTTGGAGTTGCCGGCCGGCACCGATCCGTATGCCGACGGGGTGTACGAGCGCGCCGCCGACAATTTCGAGACGCTGAAGAAGCACGCGCTGGTGCTCGAGGAGGAGCCGAGCGTGTACTTCTACCGGCTCAAGATGGGCACGCACGAGCAGACCGGCCTCGCGGCCTGCTATTCGCTCGACGAGTACGATCACGACATCATCAAGAAGCACGAGCGCACGCGGCGCGACAAGGAAGACGACCGCACCCGGCACATGCTCGCCCTGGGGGCGCAGACGGGACCCGTCTTCCTCACCTACCGCGCTTCGGCGCAGGTCGACGCCATCGCTGCGCGCGTGACGACCGAGCCCGCGCTCTATGATTTCGAAGCACCAGACGGCGTCCGTCACATGCTGTGGCCCGTTGGCGGTGCGGAACGCGACAGGCTGATCCTCGCCTTCGGCCGTGTGCCCGCGCTCTACATTGCCGACGGCCATCATCGCGCCGCCAGCGCGGCGCGCGCCCGTTCCGACATCCGCGACCGGGCCATCACCCGCACGTCTCTCGGCGACGATGCGGACTACACAACGTTTCTGGCGGTGGCCTTTCCGCACGATCAGGTGCAAATTCTCTCCTACAACCGGATCGTCAAAGATCTGGCCGGCCTCACGCCGGAGGCGTTCATGAGCGCCGTGCGCGAGCGGTTCGAGGTGGAGGCGGGGTCGCCGACGCCCTTGGCACGCGGCGAGATCGCCATGTATGTGCAGCACGCGTGGCACACGATCCGGCTGCGTGTGAAAGTGAATACGGCCGATGCGATCGGGTCGCTCGACGTCAGCGTGTTGCAGGATTGGCTGCTCGAGCCCGTGTTGAAGATTGCCGACGTCCGCACCGACAAGCGGATCGATTTCGTCGGCGGCGCGCGCGGGACTGGTGAGCTCGAGAAGCTCGTGGATTCAGGCAAGGCGGCGGTCGCCTTTTCGCTGTATCCAGTCAGCGTGGCCGATCTGATGAACGTGTCGGACGCCGGTGCGATCATGCCGCCGAAGAGCACATGGTTCGAGCCGAAGCTGAGGGATGGTTTACTGATTCATGTCATATGAACCACGAAGGACACGAAGCACACGAAGGATCGTAATCGGGTTCTCTCTATGAAAGTGCTGATCGCCGATAAATTCGAACAGGCTGGCATCGACGGGCTGAAGGCCGCGGGCTGCGAGGTCCTGTATCAGCCAGACCTGAAAGACGACGCGTTGACGCAGGCGGTGCGCGACACGGGCGCCGACGTCCTCGTCGTCCGCAGCACGAACGTCACCGCGCCGATGCTCGAGAAGGGCGCCTTGTCGCTCGTCGTGCGCGCGGGGGCGGGCTACAACACGATCGACGTCGCCACTGCGTCGCGCTGCGGCATCTACGTCTCGAATTGTCCGGGGAAGAACGCCGTGGCGGTCGCCGAGCTGGCGTTTGCCTTGCTGCTCGCCATCGATCGGCGCATCCCGGACAATGTGGCCGAGCTGCGCGCCGGCGCGTGGAACAAGAAGGAGTATGCGAAAGCCCGCGGCGTGTTCGGACGCACGCTCGGACTTCTCGGCTACGGCAACATCGGACAGGAAATGGCCCGGCGTGCACATGCGTTCGGCATGCCGATCATCGTGTGGAGCCGCAGGTTCGCTGACGGCCGCGCGGACCCGGCGGACGACGAGGTCCCGATGGAGATCGCGAAGACGCCGCAGGACGTGGCGGAGCGGTGCGACGTTCTGAGCGTGCACCTTGCGCTCACGAACGAGACGCGGGGGCTCGTCGACGCATCGGTCATCGACAAGCTCAAGCCGGGCTCGTACTTCATCAACACCGCGCGCGGAGAAGTCGTCGATTACTCGGCGCTCGGGCGGGCGGTGCGCGAGCGGCACATCCGCGCCGGGCTCGACGTGTTTGCCGTGGAGCCGAAAGACGCGACCGGTGACATGAAGGATCCGATCGTCTCGCTGCCGGGCGTCTACGGCACGCATCACATCGGCGCGTCCACCGACCAGGCGCAGGACGCGATCGCCGCCGAGACCGTCCGGATCATTGCCTCTTACAAGGACACCGGCAAGGTGCCGAACGTCGTGAATCTCGCCAAGAAGACACCGGCGACGCACATGCTGGTCGTGCGGCACCAGGATCGGCCCGGCGTGCTGGCGCACGTCTTTCAGCATCTTCGGGCCGGCGCCATGAATGTGCAGGAGACGAAAAACGTGATTTTCGAAGGGGCGGAGGCCGCCGTCGCGCGGATCAACCTCGACGCCGCGCCGCCGGCGGATCTGCTGAAAAAGATTCAGGACGGCAACAGCGATATTCTCGATCTGCATCTGGTGACGATTTAAAGTCAGATACGTCTTCTTCTCACGAAGAACGGAGAACACGAAGGACACGAAGCCAAGAAATAACTCATCATGATCTCCGTGATCTTCGTGCCTTCGTGATAGAGAAATCGGAACAAACGCATGACGACCATTCATCGCATTCACAATTTCGCCGCGGGCCCCGCGGTGCTCCCACTGACCGTGCTCGAGCAGATACAGCGCGACCTGATCGCGCTGCCTGGCATCGGCATGTCCATTCTCGAGATCAGCCATCGCTCGAAGCCGTTCGAGGCGATCATCGAAAAAGCCGAGGCCGATATCCGGACGCTGGCGGCCATTCCCTCGGACTACAGCGTTCTGTTTCTGCAAGGCGGGGCGAGCACACAGTTCTCGATGGTGCCGATGAACCTGCTGACGGCCGGCGCGACCGCCGACTACATCGATACCGGCTCGTGGGCCGAGAAAGCGATCAAGGAAGCCAAGAAGGTGGGTGCCGTCAACGTCGTCGGCTCCACGAAGGCGGATCACTACTCGCGGATTCCGGCCCAGTCCGAGCTGGCGCTGACCAAGGGCGCCGCTTACGTGCACATGACCTCGAACAACACGATCGAGGGCACCGAGTTCAAGCGGCTGCCGGACGTCGGCGAGGCGCCGCTCGTCAACGACACGTCGTCGGACATGTTCAGCCGCCCGATCGACGTGTCGCGGCACGCGCTCATCTACGCGGGCGCCCAGAAGAACATGGGTCCGGCCGGCGTCACCGTGGTGATCGTCCGCGAAGACATGCTCGCGCGCTCGCCGAAGACGCTGCCGACGATGCTGAACTACGCGGTGCACGCGGAGAACAAGTCGCTCTACAACACGCCGCCGGCGTTTGCCGTGTACGCGCTGGGTCTCGTCATGCAGTGGCTCCTGGACCAAGGCGGTCTCGCGGCGATCGCCACGGTCAACGAGCGCAAGGCGCGAAAGCTGTATGCCGAGATCGACCGGACCGGTTTCTATCGAGGCACCGCCCAGAAGGAGAGCCGGTCGCTGATGAACGTCACGTTCCGCCTCGCGACCGAAGATCTCGACGCGCGGTTCATCAAGGAATCGGAGGCGGCAGGCCTCGACGGCCTGAAGGGGCACCGCGCGGTCGGCGGGATGCGCGCGTCGATCTACAACGCGTTCCCGGAGGCTGGCGTCGACGCGCTCGTGAGCTTCATGCAGGAATTCGAGCGAAAGCACGGCTAACCAAGGAGTTACGGAGATCGCGTTGGCCGGGACCTCGGTTCCATGATATGATCATTTCTTCGCCTCTAGTCCCCCCAAAGGTCTCACGGGTCAGCAATTAGCGTCATTTTTTCGGAGGCAATACGGTGCTTTCTTCTCTCCTCATAGCCCTTGTCGCTTCGGCTGTGGTCACCCAGATCGCGGTGCTCGGCACGACCATCTACCTCCATCGGACCGCGACGCACATGGCGCTCACGATGAATCCGGTTGTCGAGTGGATGTTCAAGTTTTCGCTCTGGCTGACAACGGGGCTGTCGACGAAGGAATGGGTGGCGGTCCACCGAAAGCATCACGCGTTCACCGACAAGGAAGGCGATCCGCACAGCCCGATGCTCGAGGGCTTCTGGAACGTGCAGCTCGGGAACGTCTACTACTACATGCGCGAGGTCAAGAAGACCGACGTCGTCGCCAGATACGCGCGCGACATCCACGAGGGCTGGTGGGATACGCAGGTCTTCCGCCGCGGTCTCGTTGGCCTGGCGATTGGCACGGTGATTCTGTGCACGACGCTCACGCTCGGCTTTGGTCTGAGCCTCGGCTGGGGGCTGTTTGCCGCTGGCGTCCACGCCGTGATGTACGTGTTCGTGCTCTCGTCGTCGATCAACGGCCTCTGCCATCACGTCGGCTACAAGAACTTCGACAACACGGCGACCAACATCCGCTTCCTTGCGCTGCTCACCGGCGGCGAGGGTCTGCACAACAACCACCACGGATATCCGCGCAGCCCGAAGTTCAGCTTCAAGTGGAGCGAGATCGATCCCGCGTGGCCATTCATCAAGCTGTTGATCGCGCTGAACCTCGCGAAGCCGTCGAAGACGATCGACGAGATCGCCGCTTAGCACAATCGCTTCGCGTCGCATTCGACGCGACAGCCCGATTCAGCCCACTTTCATCACGAAGGCACGAAAAGCACGGAGGACACGAAGATCTCTCACGTATGGGATCGCTTCGTGATCTTCGTGTTCTTCGTGACTCCGTGATTAAAGAATGACGTCTCGATCCCTGATCCCCGATCCCTGATCACTTACTCCGTCGGCGCGGGCCTGAAGCGGCGCCGTCTGCGGCGGCGCTTGCGCCGGAGAGGCGGCAGCTCGCCTTCGGCGCCGGCCGCGCCTGCCGCTGCAGGTTCGGCGTTGGCCAGGCTGGCGAGCAGCGCGTTCCAGTGCGCGACGAGTGCCGGGGCATCGCCGTGGATCTCGAGCCAGGTGAGCGCCTCGCGGAACATGCCCCGCTGCACCAGCGCGCGCTGTGCGCGCGGACTCGCGTCGAGATCGTGGAGCCGGCGCTGCAGGCTCACGATCTGACGCAGTCGCTCGACGTCGCGCCGGGCGAGCGGGAGATCGCCCAGCCGGGGAATCGGCGGATGACGCCGGGCGGTCTTGCTCTCGGCTTCGACCACGCGTGATCGGGGCGGATGCAGCGAGATGCCGAGCGGCACGAGCAGGCTGCCGAGCAGAATCGGATTCGTCAGCGTGTCTGGCGTCGACTCGAACCGATGCCGATACGCATCGAGCGCCGCGAGCGAGCCCCAGAGCGGACCGGCCGCGCCGCGATGCAGCTCCGCGGAGATCGGCTCGAGAAGCCCCAGCTCGGCGAGACTGCGGAAGGCCTGCTCAGACGCGCCCGCGCGCAGAATCTTGTAATACTCCTCCAGCAGCCGCGGCAGCGAGCTCTTCGCGATCTCGCGCCGGTTCCGGCGGATCGCATCGAGCACCGGTGGGTCGATCGTGAAGTTGAGCCGCGCCGCAAGTGCCACCGCCCGCAGCATGCGCACCGGATCCTCGCGCAGCCGAACGTCCGGATCTCCGATCGCGCGCACGATCCCGGCGCGCACGTCATCGAGGCCGCCGACGTAATCGATGATCGAGAACGTGGCGATGTCGTAGAACAGTGCGTTGATGGTGAAGTCGCGACGGAACGCGTCCTCTTCCGGCGTGCCGAAGGTGTTGTCGTGATGAATCAGGTGCTCGCCTTCAGGCGTGCTCGGATCCGGCGCGGGCACGCCATCCTGCACGACTTCCTCACCGGGCGCGACCTGGCGGCGGAACGTGGCGACCTCGATCACCTTGGTGCCGAACTTCACGTGCGCAAGACGAAAGCGCCGCCCGATGATCCAGCAGTTGCGGAACAGCTTCTTGACCTGGTACGGATGTGCCGACGTGCCGATGTCGAAATCTTTCGGCCGGCGTCCGAGCAGCAGATCGCGGACGCTGCCGCCGACCAGATACGCGACGTGATCGCCCTGCCGCAGCCGGTAGAGCACCTTCAGCGCATCGGCATCCACATCGCGCCGCGAAATGGGGTGCTCGGCGCGCGGAATGATCCGGGGGGCGACCATGGCCGGCATTGTACCAAGTCGGTGCGGACGACGACTAACCATTGTGTCGACAATAAGTTAGAGGAAGTTTTCGGGTATGTTACGATGGGCGTATGACTCGCGCCGCGTGCATGCTGGCCACGATGATCGCGACCGGCCTGGCCGCGGCGCCGGCGGGCGCGGCCGACAAGCTGGACGCCCTCGCGCGCGCCCGGACGCTCTACAACCAACGGCAGTTCGACGCGGCCGTCAAGGCGGCCGAGGAGGCGCGGCTCGTACCGGGGCGCGCCGACAGCGCCGATTTGATTGCCGCCCGCGCGTACCTCGAGCGATTCCGCGACAGCGCGGCCTCGGACGACCTCGCCAGCGCGCGCGAGCGCCTGCGTCGCCTCGATCCCAAGCGTCTACCATCGCGCGAGCGCGTCGAGCTGATCGTCGGACTCGGCGAGACACTGTTCTTCGAGGGCTCGTACGGCGCCGCGGCCGACATCTTTGATTCCGTGCTGGCGCAGGACGAGCTCGGCCCCGACGCGCGCGAACGCGCCGTCGACTGGTGGGCGACCGCGATCGATCGCGACGCCAGACCCCGTTCGGAGCTCGAACGGCAGACCCTCTATTCACGCATCCGCGAGCGGATGCAGCAGGAGCTCGGTACCCATCCGTCGAGCGCTGCCGCAGCCTACTGGCTGACCGCGGCCGCGCGCGGCCAAGGCGATCTGCAAGCCGCCTGGGACGCGGCACTGGCGGGTTGGGTCCGCTCTCCTCTCGCCGCCGACGATGGCGAGGCGCTGCGCGCCGACATCGATCGCCTCATGCTCCACGCACTTGTGCCCGAGCGCGCGAAAGCCACCGCTCAACAGCCCGAGCAGCTACAAGAGGAATGGGAGCGGTTCAAGGAGCGCTGGAAGAAGTAAGTGGGGCCGACCTATGTGCCGGCCCTGATCGCGGACGCGCGGACCGCTCTTACGGTTTCGCGTCTTTCCAATTCTCACCGATGCCCACGTCAACCGTGAGCGGCACGCGCAGCGTAGCGGCCGACTGCATCCGATCGCGCACGATGGAAGCAACCTCGTCGGCCTGGTCCGCACGCACTTCGAACAACAGCTCGTCGTGCACCGTCAGTATCATCCGCGCATCCTCGCGCGCCGCAAGCGCCGCGTGCACGTCGATCATCGCGCGCTTCATGATGTCCGCCGCCGTGCCTTGTATCGGCATGTTGACGGCGTACCGTTCAGCGCCGGATCGAATCTGGCCGTTGCGGCTGTTCAGCTCAGGCACGAGGCGCCGCCGGCCATACAGCGTCTTGACGACGCCGGTGACGCGACCTTCTTCGAGCGTGCGATCGATGAAGCCGCGCACCCGCGGGAAGCCGGCGAAATACGCGTCGATGAATGCCTGCGCGGCCTGTGGCGTGACGCCGATGTCTTTGGCGAGCGAGAAGGCGGTCTTGCCGTAGAGCAGCGCATAGTTGACGATCTTGGCGCGCCGCCGCAGCTCGTGCTTCGACAAGCTGCTGTCCGCACCGAACACCTTCAGCGCGGTCTGATCGTGAATGTCGTCGCCGCGGGTGAACGCGGCAATCAGCGTCTCGTCCTCCGCCAGATGCGCCAGCACGCGCAATTCGATCTGCGAGTAGTCCGCAGAGATCAGCACGTGGCCTGCTTCCGCGATGAAGGCGCGCCGGATCTCGCGTCCCAGCTCGGTGCGGATCGGAATGTTCTGCAGGTTCGGATCGCTGCTGCTCAAGCGTCCGGTGGCCGCCACCGCCTGGTTGAAGCACGTGTGCACGCGGCCGGTGTCCGGGTTCACCAGCTGCGGCAGCGCGTCGATGTACGTGCCTTTCAGCTTCATCAACCCGCGCCATTCGAGAATCAGCCGCGGCAGCTCGTGCGCGAGCGCCAGCTCTTCGAGCACGTCGACCGCAGTCGATGTCTTGCCGCTTTTCTGCAGCGTCGGCAGCTGCAGGCGCTCGAACAGCACCGACGACAACTGCTTGGGCGAGTTGATGTTGAATTCGCCGCCCGCATATTCGAAAATTTGCGCGGTGCGGCGCGCCAGATCCTGATCGATGGCCTGCGACTGCGCGGCGAGGGCCGGCGCGTCGATCCGGACGCCGGCGCGCTCGACGTCGACGAGCACCGGAATCAGCGGCCGCTCGAGCGTCTCGTACACCCCGGTCAGCTGCTCCTTTGCCAGCAGATCGCGGAAGATCGGCACGAGTTGCCCGGCGAGATCCGCGCGCTCTCCGGCGTAGGTCAAGAGCGCGTTCGGCGGCAGGTCGCCGAGCGAGAGCGCTTTCACGCCCCGGCCGCAGACGTCCTCCTCGGTCAGCGCCTTGTAGCTGGTGTGTTCGAGCCCGAGATCTTCGAGCCGGTGCGCCGACCGCGTCGCATCGAGCAGATAGCTGACGATCATCGTGTCGATGTCCACGCCGCGCAGCGTCACCCCGTGCCGCGCCAGCACGATCGTGTCGAACTTCACGTCGTGCCCGTCTTTCAAAACGGCGGGATCCTCGAGCACAGGCGCCAGCGCCTCGAGCGCGACCGCCAGCGGCACGTTGCCGTCGATGCCCAGCGCGCGGTGTCCCACCGGCACGTATTGCGCGTCGCGTGGAGCCGTCGAGAATGCCAGCCCGACGATCGACGCGCGCATCGCCGACGGGTGATCCGCGAGCACGCGCAGCGAGAAGTGTCCTGCTGCACGCAGGCTCTCCGCCAGCGCGCGCACCTCGTCCGCGGTATTGACGATGCGGTAGCTCTTGACGATGGAGTCGGCGGTCGGCGCGTACTCGGTGACGAGCGTGCGGAATCCCATCTCGTTGAAAATCGCGAAGCAGCGCTCGCGCGAGGCGCCGCGGTACCGCAGGGATTCCGGCTCGAACGACACCGGCACGTCGATGTGGATGCGCGCGAGGTGCTGACTCTGCCGCGCATCGTCGGCGTGGGCGAGCAGGCCCTCTCGGGACCGCTTGTTCTTCACTTCAGACGCGTGTGCGATCAGGTTCTCGAGCGTCCCATATTGCGAGATGAGCTCGCGAGCTCCCTTTTCGCCGATGCCCGGCACGCCTTTGATGTTGTCGATCGTGTCGCCCATCAGCGCGAGGACGTCGACGACCTGCTCCGGCGCGACGCCGAATTTCTCCTTCACACCCGCCGCGTCGTACCACGTGCCCTCGTCGCGCGGGTTGAACACGCGGATGCCGTCCTGCACGAGCTGATAGAAATCCTTGTCGCTCGTGACGATGGCGACGTCGAATCCGGCGGCGGCCGCCTTCGTGGTCAACGTGCCGATGACGTCGTCGGCTTCGTAGCGTTCGGACGTGAGGATGGGCACGCCGAGCGCCTCGCAGGCGGCGTGCACCATGGGAATCTGCTCGGCCAGCTCGTCGGGCATCGGCGCGCGGTTCGCTTTGTAGTCGGCGGACACATCGTCGCGGAACGTGCGCCCCGGCAGATCGAATGACGCAGCGATGAACTCGGGAGCGAAATCCTTCATCAGCTTCCGGAGCATGGTCACGAAGATGTAGACGGCGTTGGTGGGACGTCCCTGCGCGTTGCGGAGCAGCCCGCCCTCAGCGGTGCGGATGGGCGCGTGGTACGCGCGGTACATCTGCGAGCTGCCGTCGATGAGATAGAGAAGAGGTCTGGCGGCCATGAGTAGCGGGAAATTTTTACTATATCATCGGCACCTGCATAGATATGGCGAAAGGGCCCGCTTTTACGGGCCCTTTTTGACTTTCCGCCGCGCTCGGCTGACGCCTTCGCGTTTCAGCGACTGACAGCGCTGGGCTGACCTGTCCGCCGGAGCCTTGGCGGAGGTGGAAGCCTTCGCGCTACAAGCCGCTTACCAGGTGATCAGGACCACGCCGTTGCCGGAATGATCGCCCATGGTGTGCGCGACGTTCGTGGCGCCCGGCGCGGTGAACGAAGAGCCGCCGCCGCCACCCGACGTGGGATCGCTCGTGCTCGATCCGGCGCCGCCGCCGCCGAAGTAGCCGCCACCGCCGCCGCCGCCGGGGACATTGCCAAGTCCGCCCGCGCCGCCGATACCCAACTGGCCTGATGCCCCAGCAGTGATGCCGGCGAAGATCGCTCCGCCCGCGCCGCCCGCCGTCTGCGTTCCACCGCCGCCGCCGGACGAGTCGAACACGGTGCCGCCAGCGCCTGCGGTCAGTCCGCCGCCGGCGCCGCCGTTGCCGCCGAAGTTTTTGAAACCGCCGCCGCCACCGCCGCCCGCGACGATGACGCGGTTGGCGAGCGCACTGCCGCCCTGGCGAACGTCAGAGGCCCCACCGCCGCCCCCAGCGGAGTTGTTCACCACGGGTGGGGACTGCATGGGAGCCGAGCCGCCGCCGTTGAACCCGCCGGGGCCAATTGGCGAGCTTGGAGCCTGGCCGCCCACGAACACGGCGAGCGTTTCGCCCGGCGTGACCGCAACGGTCGCCGTGACCGAACCGCCCTTCCCGGTGAGCGTCGTTCCGCCGCTCTCAACCGAACCCTCTCCGCCGGACGCCTGGACGGTAATCGACGTCACACCGGCCGGCACCACGAAGTTCTGCTGCGCGCCGCTGAAATTGAACGTCTGCGACCCGTGCGGTAAGGCCACCACCGCCACGCTTGCCGTCACGCTAGCGCCTGCTCCGGTGGCCGTGAGGGTATACGTCACGCTCGACCCGGGTACGGTCGACGCGCTCCCGCTGGCGCAGGGCACCGGGCCGACGCCGTGATCGATCGCGCAGCTCGTGGCGTTGGTGATCCCGGTCCACGACAGCGTCGTCGAGTGTCCCGCCTGCACCGTCGTCGGCGTCGCGGTGAACGTGCCGATCTTCGGCGGCAGCGGCTGCACCGTCACGCTGCACGTGGCGGTCGTCCCGCGCGTGACCGTCACCGTGTACGTGCCTGCTGCAGCGTAGGTCGTCGCAAATGTGGAACTGTCGGGCCCGGTGGCTGGCGTGCCTCCAGGCGCGGACCACGCAAAGCTGCTGAATCCGCTGACCGCCGAGAAGCTCGCCTTCGCGCCCACGACGACTGTCTGCGTCCCCGGACTGCAGCTCACTTGGGACGGTGTTGTGACAGTGAAGATCGCCGGAGCGCTCGTACCGGCTGGCGTCGTCACCGTGACGTTGCGCGCGCCGAGCGCGGCCGCGCCGTCGACGACGAAGGTGGCGCTCAACGACGTGCTGCTCGTGACGACGACGTCGGTGACGGTGACGCCGGAGCCGCTCACGGCGACCGTCGTCGCGCCGGCAACGAAATTGGTGCCGGACAGAATCTGCGCGAGATTGGTGCCTGTCGCGCCATCCGGCTGTCGCAGGCTCGTGATCGTCGGCAATGCGATCGCCGGCGACGAGCCGGCGACAATCGTGAACGGCAGCGTCCCGCTCGCGCCGCCGGCCGTGCTGACCCGCACGGCCCGCGTGCCGGCCGCAATCACGGCGTCGATGACGAAGGTCGCCGTCATCGACGAGGCGCTCTGCACGCTGCTTGCACTGACGGTTACGCCAATGCCGCTGACGGCGACCGTTGTCGCGCCGGCGACGAAGCCCGTGCCGTTCAACGTGACCGATACTGTCGTTCCGGCCGTGCCTGTGTCTGGCGTGATCGACAGCAGGCTGGGAGCGCTCAGAGTCGAACCGGCCGAACCCGAGGGCGCCACTGAATTGCTGTCGGTGCAGCCAGTGAAGAGCATCGCGAAACCTGCGACCACGCACGCCAGCCACGCTCGGCAAACGATCAGATGTACAGGTCTCGCCGCCACATAGCCTCGTTTCGACGGCCGCATCGCAGGCGACGCGGCACGTTTGGAGTGAAAATCAGGGGGTTGCGAGAATATAGTCGAGATGTCGTCTTGTCTCAATTGTTCAATCGTCATTTTGTGTCTCGGCGGAATGACACAAGACGCCACAACATGCACGCGCGAGCACGCGCGCGCACCTAGCTGCTAGACTTGGCGCGTATGCGGATTCGCGCGCTGGGCGCGCTGACGATCGCCGCCATGCTGATCGCCGCGATCGGGTGCGGTGCGGGCGGGTTCTTCCATCCGTACGAGTACGAAGAGGAGATGTACCTCTCGCTCGACGGTAGTGCCACGGTGTATGTGAACAGCTCGATCGCCGCGCTGAATGCGCTGCGCGGGACGTCGTTGGACACCGATCCGCGCGCGCACATCGACCGCGAGCAGGTGAGCCGCTATTTCGAAACGGCGGTGACGCACGTGCACGGGCGCGTAGCCACGTCCCGCCGGAGCAACCGGCAATTCATCCACGTCCGCCTCGATGTGCCGGACGTGCGACGGCTGCACGAGGCCGCGCCCTTTGCCTGGTCCACGTATCAGTTCACACGCAACGACTCCCTGGACGTGTACAAGCAGGAGATCGGCGCGCCGGTTGCGGCCGCTGCGCCGGCTGATGCGGGTTGGAACGGGCGCGAGGTCGTGGCGATCCGGTTGCATCTACCGAGCAAGATCACGTATCACAACACTGGATCTGATCCGCGGCGCGGCAACATCCTGGTGTGGGAGCAGCCGCTGGCCGAGCGTCTCCGCGGCGTGCCGATGACGCTCGAAGCGCGGATGCAGACGCAGTCGATTCTTTATCGCACGCTCTGGCTGTTTGGCGCCACGTTCGTGGCGGTGGCCTTGTCGTTCGGGGTGCTGCTGTGGTGGATCTTGCGGCGGGGCGCGAAGGGGCAGACGGACCTGGCCGTTGAGCCCACGGCTTCTCGGACTTTGCAGGACTAAAGTCCTGCGGTAATTGGTTAGCGCGTCAGTTTGCCGTCGTCGCCTGAAATACGGGCCGGGACGATCAGTTCACGGGCGTGCAGCATCGAGACCAGCACGGCGTGCGGGTTGAGGTGGCGTTGGTGGGCAGTCCGAATGATGCTGCCGAGCGTCTGCTGCGCGTGAGCGCCCCGCCAGATGCGATTGCCGCCCCACACTTTCGGCGTGACCAGCGCCAGCCGGATCGCGTGTTCCGCCCGCCAATTGGTCGCGTCGATCGTCGGATCAAACAAGAAGGACCAGATGGCGGGGAATTCGCGCGTCAAATGCGCGGCGAAGCGCTGCACGTCGGGCACCCGGCTCGGCCGGTCGAGCCGCTCGGCCAAGCGGTTGATCAGATGCCCGCGGGCCACGGCGAGCCCGTGCGCCGAGACCTCACCGGCCTGATGGGCATCGCGTACCGCCAGCGCGTGTTGAAGAATGGCTTGCACGTCGGTGGCGAAGGTCGTGCGCGGATGATCGCCGGCGACCAGCCGACATCGGCGCAGCAGGTGTGCCACACACGTTTGATGAGCGACGGCGGAAAATTGCCGATAGGGCGCCCAGCCATCACGGACCAAGACTCCGTCGAAGTCCGCGCCAAGCACCGCGGCGGCCTCGGCGAAGCCGCGGCCCGCTTGAATCCGATAGACCGTCGTGTCGGACGTCGCAAAAGCCCAGAGCCACTGCAAGTGCCCGCCGACTTTCCAGCCCGTTTCATCGGGGCTCACCACACCTGCGCACACAAGGCGTCGTACGTGGGTCGGGCCTGCCGCGCGGCGCGATGTACGGCATGCACCAGCCACTCCGCGTGACGGTGAGGCCGTACCGTTGCTGCAAGAGCGTCACGATTTTGCCGAACAACAGTCCGAGCTGTTTGTTGAGCACGACGACCAGCGCGATCACCTGCGGGCCGAGTTGCGCGGCGGCCGCGCCGATCGCGTCCGACGTTTGCAAGGTATGCCGCGCTTGGACGCGATGGCCGCATCGATCGCAGCGGCCGACGTGGACGTCAAACTGGCGGACCACCACGCGCGTGACCGGCAGCTTTTCCTGATACTGGTGGACGACACCGGTCTGCACCACCGGCCCGGCACAGTCGGGACAATGCGCGGGGAGCGGCGCGTCGTAGCACTCATCCACGCGCGCGGGACGTCGCCGACGCGCCTTGGGTCCGTACGCACTGCCGGGCTTCCGCCCTGGTCGCTGAGGATGCGTCTTCAGCGGTTTCGCAAATGGGGCCGCTTGCCGGAAGCCGGCGCGCCGCGCCTCGTCCGCGTGATCCCACGCCAGTGTTATGCCAGAATCATCGCCGACGTACAAGATGCATCGCCGTTCCCCTGTGCGAATCGGATTCTGCGTCAGTTTCCCGGTGGGCAGCGTCCTCGCGCTGGGCAGCATGATCTCCACCCAGGCCATGCCAGGGGTGACTGTCGTATTCCTCTATTTGACGGTTGTGTGGTTCGTGCTGTATGCAGCCTGTGGCGCGTTGCCCTACTTGGCGGCTGGCGCGGAAAAGCGAATGGTCGCCGCAGCGTTTTGGGGTTTCGGCATCGGGGGTGCCGCCGCGGGCGAGCTGGTGGCGATCCTCGTGATGTCCGACAATCTCGCGTCGCACGCAAGGGTGCTTGGAGCATTCGCAATCCCAGCGACAATTCCGTGGCTGCTGGGATTCTTCATGACGCGTTGGCTAGCTGCAGGCTGGGCGTAGATCAGACAGGATCGCATGAACTGGACTGCGCGCGACCGGTTGGTTCTTGTGGCCTTTCTCTCAAATCCGCTTGCTGCCGTTTCATGTTGAGAACTCGCCATAACTCAGAAACCCGCTAACCAGATACGTCCTGCGCTACGACATAACTTTGCAGGACTAAAGTCCTGCGCTACGACATAATTGTACAGTGCGTGCCTATCCCGTTCTGACGTTGCTCACGCTGGCGATGGCGCTGTCGAACCCGCACGAACAGCGCGTCCGGGCGGCCGAGCCGGCGACCGTCATCGTGGAGCTCTTCACCTCCGAGGGTTGCTCGAGCTGTCCGCCCGCCGACACGCTGCTGCGTCAGCTCGTGGACACGCAGCCGATCGCGGGCGTGCAGATCGTTGCGCTCGGCGAGCACGTGGATTACTGGGATCAACAAGGGTGGAAGGATCGATTCTCGTCCGCCGCGCTGACCAATCGACAGCAGGTGTACGCGCAAGCCCTGAACGTGGAGTCGATCTACACGCCGCAAATGATCGTGGACGGTCGCGCGCAGCTGGTCGGCAGCGACGGCGCCGCGGCCAGGCGCGCGATCGGACAGACGCTGTCCGCGCCGCACGGCGCGGTCCGGATTGCGCTCGAGCCGCGTGAGGACCGCGTCAGCGTGACGGTGAGCGCGATCAATGTGCCCACGCCGAGCCGCGGCGACCACGCAGAGGTCGTGCTCGCTGTGACCGAAGACGGGTTGACCTCGGACGTGCGTCGCGGCGAGAACCACGGTCGTGTCCTCACCCACACAGCCGTCGTCCGCCTGATGAAGACGATGGGCGACTCTGCCGCTGGATCACTCGCGCGCGAGATTGCGATCGACCCGTCCTGGCAGCGCGATCGCGTGAAGATCGTGGCGTTCGTTCAGGAGTCGCGTAGCCGTCGCATCGTCGCCGCCGGCGCTGTGCCTCTGTCGAGCGCGCACCGGTGAAGGAATATCCCTACTGGTGGGATACCGTTCCTGGTTTCTCCGAATCCCGAATCCCGTTCGAATCCCAAATCCCATCCTTCGACACGCTCAGGATGCCCCGAGTTCGTCGAGGGGCAAATCCCGAATCCCATCTGCAACTGCCCCGTGCGGACGTGGCCATCGTGGGCGCCGGGTACACCGGCCTTGCGGCCGCACGGCAGCTCGCCAAAGCAGGCGCTTCGGTTATCGTCTTCGAGCGCGAGGACGTGGGGTGGGGCGCGAGCTCGCGGAACGGTGGGCAGGTGCTGACCGGACTTCGGCTCGACGCGGCGACGCTGCTGTCGCGATACGGCGAGAAGAAAGCGCGTGTGCTGTTCGAGGCCGCGAAGGCGTCGATGTCGACCCTCGAGCGGATCGTCGCGGACGAGCGGATCGACTGCGATCTTCATCGCTCAGGCCACCTGGTCGCGGCGTGGAAGCCGTCGCACTTTTCGGCCTTTCACGCCGAGCAGGCGCTGCTGGCGCGCACGTTTGATCATCGCGTCGAGCTCGTCCCTCGCGCGGAACAGCGCACGGAGATCGGGAGCGAGGCGTATCACGGCGTGCTCGTGGACGTGCACAGCCTGGCGATCAATCCCGCGCGCTACGTGCTGGGCCTGGCCGACGCCGCGCGCCGTGCCGGCGCGGCGGTCATGCCGCACACCGCGGTCGAGCGTGTCGTGCGCCAGGGATCGCAGTGGACGATCACCACGAGCCGTGGCGTGGTCGAGGCCGGCGATCTGCTGGTTGCGACCAACGGCTACACGGGCGCTCTGTTTCCGCCTCTCCGCCGTCGTTTCGTGCCGATTGGCAGCTACATCATCGCCACCGAGCCGCTGCCGCCGGACGTCGTGGCTCGCATCCTGCCGACGCGACGGATGGCGTTCGATTCGAAGTATTTTCTGTACTATTTCCGCGTCACGCGTGATCATCGTCTGCTGTTCGGCGGCCGCGCGGAATTTTCACAGCCAACCGCCAATTCGAGCCGGCGGGCGGCGCGAATTCTGCGCGACGGCCTGCGGAAGGTGTTTCCGGATCTTGCGGACGTCGCCATCGAATATGCGTGGGGCGGTCACGCGGCGTTCGCGCGCGACGAGATGCCGCGCGCGGGGCTGTTGGGGAACGCGTACTATGCGGGCGGCTATGCCGGCCACGGTATCGCGCTGGCGACGCATCTCGGCGGGCTGATCGGCCGCCGCATCGCCGGCGAGCCGATCGAGCATCCGCTGTTCGACGATCGCTTCGCGCCGATCCCGCTGTATCACGGCACGCCGTGGTTTCTGCCGATCGTCGGCGCCTATTTCAAAGCAAAGGATCTGTTGACATGAAGCCAGCGAGCCCCACGACTCAGTTGTCGAACCGCGCGCAGCTGCGTGCGATTGCCGTCAACGCCATGCACGCGCGTGGACTCGACCCCGACTTTCCGCAGGACGCGCTGGCGCAGACGGCCGCCCTTCAGGCCGCCCCGACGACGACCGAAGAGCCGCTGCGCGACCTGCGCGCGCTGTTGTGGTGCTCGATCGACAACGACGATTCGCGGGATCTCGATCAGCTGTCGGTGGCCGAGTCGCTGCCGAACGGCGATGTGAAAGTGCTCGTCGCCATCGCGGACGTCGACGCCGCGGTGCCGAAAGCGTCGGCGATCGACCGCCACGCCGCGGTGAACACGACGTCCGTGTACACGGCAGCCGTGACTTTTCCGATGCTGCCGGAGAAGCTGTCGACGGATCTCACGTCGCTGATTGCCGGCGAGGATCGACTGGCGATCGTGATCGAGATGGTCGTCGCGAAGGACGGGACCGTGACGACGTCTGATCTGTATGGCGGCCAGGTGCGCAACAAGGCCAAGCTCGCCTACAACAGCGTCGGCGCCTGGCTGGAGCAGCGCGGGCCGCTGCCGGCTGCCGCCGCGGCGGTGGCCGGGATGGACGCACAGCTCGCATTGCAGGATCTGGTGGCGCAGGCGCTGTCAGCGCTGCGTCACGAGCACGGCGCGCTCGACTTCGAGACGATCGAGCTGCGGCCGACGTTTGACGGCGACGCGGTGACCGGCCTGGAGCACGACACGCCGAACCGCGCGAAGTCGCTCATCGAAAACCTGATGATTGCGGCCAACGGTGCCGGTGCACGCTTCCTGGCGGCACGCGGCTTCCCGTCGATCCGCCGCGTCGTGAAGGCGCCCGAGCGGTGGGATCGGATCGTGGACCTGGCGAAGCAGACGGGCGATCAGCTGCCCTCGTCGCCCGACTCGCGCGCGCTCGAGGCGTTTCTCACGAAGCGGCGCGAGGCAGACCCCGATCGGTTTCCGGATCTGTCGCTGGCCGTGATCAAGATGCTCGGCCCCGGTGAATATTGCGTCGAGGCGCCCGGGGGCGAGTCGCCCGGGCATTTCGGGTTGGCGGTCAAGGACTACACGCACTCGACGGCGCCGAACCGCCGTTATCCCGATCTGCTGACGCAGCGGTTGGTGAAGGCGGCGCTCGCCGGCCATCCGGTGCCGTACTCGCTGGCGGAGCTGGGACAGCTGGCGACGCACTGCACGCAGCAGGAGGACGCCGCGAACAAGGTGGAGCGCCAGGTCAGGAAATCGGCCGCCGCGCTCGTCGTGGCGTCGCGGATCGGTCAGCGGTTCGATGCGATCGTGACCGGCGCGTCGCCGAAAGGCACGTTCGTACGTACGATGACGCCGCCGATCGAGGGCAAGCTCGTGCGGGGCGAGCAGGGGCTCGACGTCGGCGATCGGCTGGCGGTGACGCTCGTGCGCGCCGACGCGGAGAAGGGCTTCATCGACTTCGCGCGCGCGTGAATGGACATCGATGCAGCTGCTTGTTCACGAAGGCACGAAGAGCACGAAGATCACGAAGGGATTAAGTACGTAAATTTCTCCGTGACCTTCGTGTTCTCCGTATCTCCGTGATGAGGGCTTATGGCTGGCTGCTCGGCCGCGTCGCCGGCAGCGCCGCGTCCGGCGGAACGGCGTTCGCGTTGCCGTTCAGGTACCGATCGAACCAGTACACCTGCCAGTTGATGCTCTCGACGAGGTGCTTCGGTTCGCCGGTGCGCGTCAGGTTGTGATTCTCGCGAGGGAAGAACACGATCTCGCTGGGCACGCCGAAGTGCCGCAGCGCGCGGAACCACTGCTCGCCCTGCTCGATCGGGACACGGAAGTCGTTGTCCGAGTGCAGCACCAGCGTCGGCGTCTTCACGTTCTTCACGTACTTCAGCGGCGACGCGTTCCAGTAGTTGTCGAACGCCTCGAAGATGTCGCCGCCGAAATCGGACGCGTGCCCATACATGCCGTCGCGCGTTCCATCGTCGCTGACGAAGTTCGAGATGCTGCGAAGCGTGACGGCCGCTTTGAATCGGGTCGTGTGGCTGACGATCCAGTTCGTCATGAACCCGCCGTAGCTGCCCCCGGTGACGCCGAGGCGGCTGGAATCGATCCACGGATTCCGGGCGAGGACCGCGTCGACGCCGTTCATGATGTCGGTGTACGCCTTGCCGCCCCATTCCATCTGGACGCCGCGCTCGAATGTCTCGCCGTAGCCGGTTGAGCCGCGCGGGTTCGTGAAGAACACCGCCCAGCCGTGGGACGCGTACACCTGGAACTCGTGATACCAGTCGAAGCCATTCATGCCCGCGGGCCCACCGTGAATCGTGAGGACCAGCGGGTACTTCTGCGACGGATCGAAGCCGACCGGTTTCATCAGGAAGCCGTCCACGTCCCAGCCGTCCGCGCCTTTGAACGGCACGCGCTCGACGGGCACGAGCTGCAGCTGTTTCCAGAGCGCCGCGTTCAGATGCGTGAGCTGCCGCTCGTTCTGCCCTTTGAGATCGGCGACGTACAGATCATCCAGGTGCATCGGATCGTTGACGCCGTACGCCATGCGGCCCGTTTTCTCGTTGATGTCGACCAGGTGAAGCGTCCGCTCGCCGGACGTCACCGGCGCGGCGTGCTTCGCGGCGAGATCGATGCGATAGAGCTGGCTCGTGCCTTTGACGCCCGTTTCGAAATAGAGCGCCCGTCCGCCTTCGGCCCAGCGCAGCCCGGACGGAATCAGATCGAGGCCATCCGCGGCGAGGCGCGGCGTGCCGCCGCTTGCGGCAACGAGCCAGACCTTCGGATGCGCCCGCTCTTCGTTGGCGCTGACGAACGCGATCGTCCGGCCGTCCGGCGACCAGCGCGGCGAGGTGTCGGGTTCCGCGCGATCGGCGACCTTGGTCGGCGATCCGCCGTTCGCGTCGATCACCCAGATGTCGGTGTTGTGGCCCTCGTCGAAGGCCTTCCCTGTCCGGTCCGACACGAAGGCAATGTGCGCGCTGTCGGGCGACCACTGCGGATCGGTGTCGTTCCAGGCGTCGCCCGACGTGATCGGCTTCGCCTGTCCGGACGCCACGTCCACGACCCAGAGATGCGTCCGCTTGTCGTCGAACCAACCGCTGTCGTTGAATTTGTAGTTCGCGTGCGTGTAGTGGCGGACGTCGCTCGGCGACTTCGCCGCGTCGTTCGGTCCGCTGCGGCTGACGCACACGATCCGCGTGCCGTCCGGCGCCCACTGAAAGCTCGAGACGCCGTTCAGCAGATTCGTGACGCGATGCGGCTCGCCGCCCGCGAGCGGCAGCAGCCAGATCTGGCTGCGCGGGGCGCCCGGCTCCGCGGCTTCACCGGCGACGGGACGCGCCGACAGAAACGCCATCGAACGGCCGTCGGGGCTCCAGCGCGGGCTCGTCGACGATTGCGGCGACGTGGTGATCTTGACGGGGTTGGTCGATCCGATCGACGGCACCGTCCAGATGGTCGTGTACCGACGGTTCTGCTTCTGATCCACCGTGGTCACCGTGAACGCGATCGTCGCGCCATCCGGCGAGAAATGCGGGTCGCCGAGCGTCTCGAAAGCGAAATAATCCTCGGCAGTGATGCCGCGCGTCTGCGCCAACACGGGTGCCGCAGCGAACAGCAAAGCGAACACGAACAGTCGAAACACGTTTTTCATACCGTAGCCTGATCCCTGATCCCCGTCCCCTAAGCGCGCGCTCTTTTCTTCTGCGCCGGCAGGCGCGCCGGCGCGGGCGCCGGCTTCTTCTTGATCGAATCGAGGCTCTTGCGCAGCGCGTCCATCAGGTTCACGACCTTCGGCGGTGCAGCCTCCTCCTGCATCACGATCTCGCGGCCCTCGATCTTCGCGTCGATGATCTCGCGCAGCCCCTGCTGATACTCGTCGCGGTAGGAGGCAAAGTCGATCTCGCCCTCGAACGTGCCGATCACCTGCTGTGCGAGCTTGACCTCGGACGGCTTCACCGCTTCGGGCATGTCCGACAGCTCGTCGATGGCGTCCATGCTGCGGATCTCGCTGGCGTGGCGCAGCGTGTACATCACAAGTCCCCGTTCTCGAGGCTGCACCTTCACGAGATACTCGCGGCCGTAGAGCGCCACTTTCCCGATGCCGGCCTTGCCCTTCATCCCTTCCCGGATGACGGCGAACGCCTCCTTCGCCACTGCACCGTCCGGCGCGAGATAGTACGGCCGCTCCAGATAAATCGGGTCGATCGCCGTATCGTCGGTGAACTGCTCGAGGTTGATCACGCGCGTCGAGTCGACACGCACCTTGTCGATCTCCTCGTCACCCACGACGACGTATCGGCCCTTCTCGAACTCGAAGCCTTTGACGATGTCGGTGTTGGGGACTTCGCGTTGGCACTGCGGGCACCAGCGCTTCTGCTGAATCCGGGTCTGACACTCGGCGTGCAGCTGGTTGAAGCTGAGCGTCGCACCGGAATCGGTCGCGGGGTAGACCTTCACCGGAATGTTGACGAGGCTGATCTTCAGATAGCCTTTCCATGTCGGTCGCGCGGCCATATGGATCCTCCGGCGGACACGTCGGTCCGCCGCTACGTTGCGGACGGATTAGTCCGCCGCTACGGTTGTTTGATCGGGGCGATCTTCTCGTCGACCTTCACCTGGAATTGGCGGAAGTTCGCGTACGTCGCGACGCCGGTGACGGTCGAGCCATCGGCGCGCTGCTCATACGATTCGCGCATCTCCTGCGGAACGAGCATGTGGAGTGCCGGCTCCTCTTGATAGGTCACGTCGATGGCGGCGCTGACATTGCGATCTTCGCCGAGCATCGTGGTGCCGAGCACACGGCCCGTAATCGGTTCCACCCAGAAGCGGCCTGTCACCGGCAAATCCTGTCCTCCGCTCGTCCGAATCACCGTGCCCGGCTCGATTTCGCGATAATCGATGGCCCAGGCGCCGTCGGTGCGCGTCGCGTCCGCCGAGTCGACGTGATTGAACAGAAACCGGTGCTGATTCTCCGGCTTCAGCACCCACAACGCGAGGACCGGCACGTTGATGTTGCGGATCACCGAGCCGACGTTATAGCGCGCGCTCTCTGCCGAGATCTTCTCGGCCTGCTTCGCCGTGGACATCGACGGCTGCAGAAACAACTTCGCAAGGCGATCCGTTCGATCGCGCACCGCGCGGCCGTCGACTTCGAACACGTCGCGGAACTGAATCCACTGCTCGCCGCCCTGGGGACGGACCAGCAACAGATCCGACTTCAGCTCGCGGTGCTGTCCCGCTCCGGCTTTCAGCGATCCGTTTCGATCGAAACGGGCCGGCGGACGCGCGTCCTGCTCGTACGTCTCCTGCGCGACGACCCCCGCGAATTCGTGCTGATAGCGCACCACATACTCGCCCGCGCGTGCCAGCACATCGTCGACGTTGATCGCCTGCGCCGAGAGCGCGGCGGCAGTCGCGGCAATGAAGACCATCAGGATGCAGAGGCCGGCGCGCATGGCAGACAACAGCGGATGATCGTCCTCTCCTGGGGGAAGAAGGTCAAGACCGAATCGCTCGCGCCGAGATCGCTGCGCTCGCTCAACACGAAGGACACAAAGGAAACAAAGGTGTGTTGATCAAGACCTCGGGAACAGCCGGTCGAAGTTTCCCCCGAACACTTTCTGGCGCACCTCCTCCGTCGCATTGATCTCCTCGAGCGCGGCGGATTGGTCCGCATAGACCTCCCTCACCCACCCCCGCGGGAAGAACGACGAGTCGCTGCCGAACAAGAGGCGATCCGGCCCGACGACCGACAGCGCCTGCCGGAACACGCCGGCCAGCGTCAGCCCGCCTGTCTGATATTTCATCCAGCTGTTCGAGCTCGAGGTGTCGAACAGCACATTGGGGCAGAGATCCGCCAGCATGAGCGCCTCGCGAAACAGGCCGGCGCCGAAGTGCGGGATGATCATCGGCACCTGCGGGTAAGCCAGCGCAGTTGCGTGGAGATCGAGTGGATTGCCGAAGCGCATGTCGAACAGACTGGGCAGCCCCAGCTTGCGGCGGACGCCGACCGACAGGACGCCGCAATGGACGAACACGGCCGTCCCGGGATGGGCGGCGGCGATGTCGAACATCGGCCTCGCCCGCGCGTCGTGAATCGGATAGCGGTGCATCGCCGGAAACAGGCAGATGCCGCGCAATCCGTCGGCGACTGCCTGCCCCGCTTGCTCGGCCGCGCCCGGCTGCGTCGGATCGACCATGAAGAATCCGACGAAGCGCGTGGGGTGACGCCGCACCGCGGTGACGATCGATGCCGCATCGCCGGGGACGCTCGCGATGAGCGCCGCGCGCGAGACGCCGGCGCGATCCAGCTCAGACACCCATCGATCCGCGAGCGCGTCGGCCGATCCTGGCGCTTCCCATCCGAGACGCGCCAAGGCGATCTCGTGCGGCGCAGTGGACGGTTCGTCCGCGTTTGACAGCCCGCGCCCGAGGGCAGCGAAAAACGGCGTCGAGAAGAAATGACAGTGGGCGTCGTTCAACATGGCTTTCACCGGACTCGGCTGGCTTGCCACACCCTTTCATCACGAAGGCACGGAGAACACGAAGTGCACGAAGACGTTCTGTACAAAATGTTTCTTCGTGACCTTCGTGACTTCGTGATGAAGAAAGGCGCTAGTTGGAGATCTCTCGCGTCACCGCGTCAGCCATCTCCTTCGTCGTCGCCTTCCCGCCGAGGTCTGGCGTGCGGACCTTGCCGGACGCGACGACGCGTTCGATCGCCGCGAGCATGCGGTCGTGAAGGTCGCGCCGGCCGAGATGGTCGAGCATCAGCGCACCGGCCCAGATGGCGCCGATCGGGTTGGCGATGCCTTTGCCGGCGATGTCCGGCGCCGATCCATGAATCGGCTCGAACATCGACGGAAAGCGACGCTCCGGGCTGATGTTCGCACCCGGCGCAATGCCGAGGCTGCCGGAGATCGCCGACCCGATATCCGTGAGGATGTCGCCGAACAGATTCGACGCGACGATGACGTCGATCGTGTCCGGATGCGTGACCATGCGCGCGGCGAGCGCGTCCACGTGATATTTCGCGAACGACACGGTCGGATACTCGGCACGCACCGATTCCGCCACTTCGTCCCACAGCACCATCGAGTGCTGCAGCGCATTCGACTTCGTCGCGCTCGCGAGCATTCTGCGCGGCCGTTTCGCCGCGACCTCGAAGCCGTAGCGGATGATGCGCTCGATTCCGTGCCGCGTGAAGACGCCGGTCTGTTCCGCCACTTCGTGCGGCGTGCCGGCGTGCACGCGGCCGCCCACGCCCGCGTACTCGCCCTCCGAATTCTCGCGCACGCACACCATGTCGATGGCGGCGGCGTCGCGGCCGGCCAGCGGCGACGTCAGACCCGGCAGCAGCCGCATCGGCCGCAGGTTCACGTACTGATCGAACCGCTGACGGATCGGCAGAATGAGATCCCAGACCGCGATATGGTCCGGCACCGTCGGCGCGCCGATCGCGCCGAGATAGATCGCGTCGAACCCGGCGAGCATCTCCATGCCGCGCTCGTCCATCATCCGGCCGTGCTGCAGGTAGTAATCGCAGCCCCAGGGCAGTTCCGTGAACGACACCGCGCAGTCGGCGCCGCGTATCGCGGCTTCGATCGCCGCCATGCCGGCCGGAATCACTTCGCGGCCAATCCCATCGCCGGCGATCACCGCAATCCGAAACGAATCAGACACTCAGATACTCCTCTCGAATCGAAACATGAAACGCTCCACCACAGAGGACACAGAGGAAACGGAGGTTCGAACGTATGAAAAACCACGATTATTCTCGATGCCCTTTGTGTCCTAGTAGCGGAGAGTGCAATCACCGAAGCTCTCATGCGGCTGACGGAGGTCCGAACTGAATCAAACCACGATTGTTCCTCCGTGTCCTCCGTGGTGAAAATCTTCACCGAAGATCGCGCACCGCCGGGAATCCGGGCAGGCCGGTCGCTTGCGTCGCCGCACGCCTCACGGCCGACGCCATGACGTCGGCGGCGAGCGCGCCGAGCCGGATCATGTCCACATCGCCTGACTTGGTGCCGGTGGCCACTGCGAAGACCGTGTCGCCGTCGACTTCGGTATGAATCGGCCAGATCGCTCGCGCGTATCCATCGTCGGTCATCTGTGCCAGGTATGTCGCCTGGCCTTTCGTGAGCCGTGCGTTGGTGGCGATCACGCCGATCGTGGAATTGTTGCCGCCGTTGCCGAGCGGCGCTCCCGATCGTATGAGGACGCGCGCGTCCGCCAATTCGTGTCCGTCCGCCGTCCGCACGCCGGCGACGACCTTACCGGTATCCGGATCGATGATGTCGCCGAGCGGATTCGCGACAACCAGCGCCGCGACGATCAAGCCGTCGGACGACGTGACCGCCGCACTCCCGACGCCGCTTTTCATCGCGTGGCTCATGCCATTGATCTTGCCGAGCGTGGCGCCGGCGCCGGCACCGATGCTGCCTTCCTGCACCGGCGCATCAGTAGCGGCGCGCGCCGCAAAGTACCCGCAGTCGGCGGTTGGACGTACGGCCGCGTCGCCCACGCCAAGGTCGAAAATCGACGCACCAGGCGCAACGGGGATGTGCATGCCGCCGTACGCGATGCCGATCTTCTTTTCTTCGAGATAGCGGAGCACGCCATCGACCGACGACAAGCCGAACAGACTGCCGCCGGACAGCGCGATGCCGTAGATCTGCTGCACCATCTTCTCGGGCCTGAGAAGATCGGTGTCGCGTGTCGCGGGCGCCGCGCCACGCACGTCGACGCCCGCGGTGGCACCGTCCTCGACGAGCACGACCGTGCATCCCGTCGGCCGCAGCGTCAGCGTGTAATGACCGACTTTGACGCCCGGCACCGCGGTCAGTGTTTCGTTCGCAGCGGCCTCGGTCCGACCAACCGGCTGCAACGAGGCGGCACACGAGAGCCCAATCACCAAGATGCCCAGCAGACGGATATGTGCCATGAACGTCCTGCGCTTCAATTGCGAATCCCTCATCTCGAAGCGCGAAATCATCGCGAATCCCGAATCCCCAATCCCAAATCCCTTCTGGTTACATCCCCGGCGGCGTGAAACGCCCATCTGTCGCCGTCCAGCCGCCGTCGGCGAAAAGAATAGTGCCGGTGACGTAGCTTGCGGCGTCCGACGCGAGAAACAGCGTCGGCCCCACCATTTCCTCGGCCGTCGCCCATCGCTTGAACACGGTCTTGTCCGCGTACGCGTCGTACCACCCACGGTTGGCTTTGATTGGTGCCGTCAGCGGCGTTTCGACCACACCAGGGCCGACCGCGTTCACGCGCACGCCGGACGGTCCGAACTCCGCCGCGCCCGTGCGCACGAGCTGGACGATGCCGGCCTTGGTCATCGCATACACCGATTGGCCGGGCTCGACGACTTGCGATCGAATCGACGAGAAGATCACGATGCTGCCGCTGCGTTGCGCTGTCATGATGCGGCCCGCCGCCTGGAGCACGTTGAAGCTCCCCTTCAAATTGACTGTGACGACGCGGTCGAACTCGTCTTCGGAGTACTGCAGAATCGGCTTGCGCACGTTGATGCTCGGCGTGCAGACGACGATGTCGAGCCGGCCGCGGGCGCGAACGATGGCGTCGAAGGCCGACCGCACGCCGGATCCATCGCGAATGTCGACGGTCGCGGCCGCCGCGTCGCCGCCGATCTTCTGCGCCGCCGCCTGTGCTGCGGCTTCGTTGCTGTCGAGGCAGACGACCGACGCACCCTGCCGCGCCGCGCCGATCGCCACCGCTTCGCCGATGCCGGAGCCTGCCCCGATGATGGCGGCGATCTTGCCGGTCAAATCAAACAGTTTGTTCTGGCTCATAGGTCCTCGAACGGGAAATGAAGACGAGTGCGAAGCCGACGGTCGCCGCAATTATGCCCGCGAGGACTGGCGTCAGGCCGAAGATCTCGCCTCTCTTCGTGAACTGGACGCTCACCATCGTCACGACGCCGCACGCGATCGACGCCAGCGCTTCGGGCGCGCTCGCGCGCCGCACATACAATCCCGCGAGAATCGGCACGAACAGCGAGACGACGAGCAGCGAGTAGAAGATCGTCAGCGCCACCAGCACACTGCCCAGGGCAAGGGCGAGCACCACCGCGGCCGCCCCGCTCAGCATCGCCGTCAGGCGGGTCACCAGCAAGAGGTGGTCGTCGGTCGCCGACGGGTTCACCAACCGTTTGTAGAGATCCTGCGACAGCGACGTCGTCAGCATGAAGAGCACGGCGTCGGCCGCGCTGATCTCGGCGGAGAACACGGCGGCCAGGCCGAGTGCGCCGACCACCGGCGGGACGCCCCGCAGCAAAATCGTCGGCAGGGCGAGATCCGAAATCGGCAGCGTGGGGAAGAGCCTCCGCGCCGCCATGCCGAGGACCACTGGAACAGCGGCGTAGATCAGCAAACCAAGCGCGTTCAAGCCGACGCCGATACGGACGGCGCGATCGTCGCGCGCCCCGAAGATTTTTTGCAACAGCCCCGGCGAGATGATGAAGGCGGGCGTGAGCAGGGCGAGCAGCATCAGGCCCGGTGTGCCCGGTCTCCAGAAGTTCCAGTACACCGGATCGTCCGGGCGCACCAGCGCGAGCGCGTGAAACCCACCGATGCGGTGGATGAGAAAGGGTACGGCGATCGCAAAGCCGCCGAGCTTCACCATCAGCTGCACCATGTTCACCCATGCCGATGTCAACAGGCCGCCGGCCGTGAAATACGCCGTGATCACGACCCCGCCGATCGCACACCCGGCCCACGATGGGATGTCGGCGACGGTTTCGAGGATCACACCCATGGCGAACAGTTGGCCCGCGAGGATGAACAGCGCGCCGATCCAAAGGAGCGCGGCGATCAGCGTACGGACGGTCGCGTTGTATCGATACTCGAGATAGTCGCCCACCGTTCGCAGGTCGCGCGCCGCGGCTTCGCGCCGCATGGCGGGGCCGATCCAGAACGCCAGGATCGCGGATCCGAGGGCAGCCGATCCAACCCACCACCACCCCGCGACACCGTCCGCGTATCCGAGCGCCGTCGCGCCCACGGTCGAGCCCGCGCCGATGTTGGCCGCGAGCATTGTCGAGAAGATCAGTCCCGGACCAAGCGATCGTCCGGCGACGAAGAAGTCCCTGGTGCCGGAGACGCGCCGCCCGATCCAGAGACCGAGGCCGACGAGCAGGGCCGAATACCCGAGGAGCAGCGCGAGTTGAAGATTCATGGCGCCTGGCGCTTGGGCATGCCTCGGTAGCCGTGGTGCAGGCGGGACCCGCAGGTCCGCGGCTACGGTTTCCTCAAATCGCGCGCCGCGGGCAGACCAGGCAGTCCGGTGGCCTGCGTGGCGGCCCGCACGACGGCCTGCGCCATCGCTTCGGCCGCGAGCGCGCCAATCAGGGTGATGTCGGCCTCTCCCGGCCACCGGCCGGTCGCGAGCGAGAACACCGTGTCGCCGTCGCCGTTGGTGTGCGACGGATAAATCGCACGCGCATACCCATCGTCGGCCATGAGCGCCATGCGGCCGGCCTCGGATTTCGTGAGCTTCGCATTGGTCGCGACCAATCCGATGGTGGTGTTTTCCGCGGGACGTGGGCGCGCCAGCACGCCGCTGCGGAGAATCTTTCGCGCGTCGGCGAATTCACCGGTCGGTGTCAACACACCGGCGACCACGCGGCCCGTGTCGGGGTCGATGATGTCGCCGACGGCGTTGACGGCGACGATCGCGCCGACGACCAGCCCGTTCGGCATGCGGAGCGCGAATGAGCCGATGCCGGACTTCATCGGTCCGCGCTGGCCGGACGGGTAGCCGGGGTGTTCGGCGAATCCGCCAAGCTTTCCGACGGTTGCGCCGGCGCCGGCGCCGACGCTGCCTTCTCCGACCGGCGCGGTCGTCGCCGCCTGCGCGGCCTTGTAGCCGCAGTCAGCCGTCGGGCGGATTTTCGGATCCCCGCCGACGGGCAGATCGAAGAGGATCGCGGCCGGCACAATCGGCACTTTCGCGATGCGCACGTCGAAGCCGATGTTGTGCTCGTCGAGCCACCGCACGGTGCCGCTCGCCGCGTCGAGGCCGAAGGCGCTGCCGCCCGCGAGCACCACGGCGTTGACCTTGTCCACCATGTTCAACGGATTCAGCAGATCGGTTTCGCGCGTGCCCGGCGCGCCCCCGCGTTGCGCGACACCGCCCACGGCGTCGCCGTCAACGATGATCGCGGTGCATCCCGTGGGGCGCTCGCTGAGCGTGAAATGCCCGACCTTGATGCCCTCGACCGCCGTCAGCGTCTGGTTGGCTGCCGGCTGAGCGGACTGCGCCAGGGTGCGCGCCGCGGGCGCGATCGCGAGCAGAACGACGCCGGCGACTCCGAGGATGATCGATCGGCTCATGATGTTCCTCGATCCCGAGCACTTAGTACAGTGTGTCGCACGAGACTAGCCATCCTATAAGAACGCGGCGAAGTTTGACTACCTGCCGCGTTTCTAGTAGAAACCGAACGCCTACACACCGGAGGTCTGCCATGCGCCGCAGCGTTCACGCGATGACTGCCATGTTTGTGTTCGCAGCGCTCCTCCATCCGCGGGTGGGTCTGGCCCAGGTGACCGGATCGGTGGCCGGCGTCGTGCGCGATTCCAGCGGTGCGGTGCTGCCAGGCGCGACGGTCACACTCAAAGGCCCGGCGCTTCAACGCGAGAGCCTCAGCGTGACGACCAATGCCGAAGGGGCTTACCGTCTCCAACTCGTGCCGCCAGGCGCGTACGACATCACCGTCGAGCTTGCCGGATTCTCGACCGAGCAGCGGCGCACGGTCGGCGTCGCGCTGAATCAGGTGACCACGCTCGACTTCACGATGACCGTCGGTGGCGTCACCGAGGCGGTGCAGGTGTCGGCCGACGCACCGCTCGTGCAGGTGGCGCGTTCCGACGTGACGAACACCGTGACGCAGCGGACGATCGATGCGTTACCGCTGAACGGCCGCAACTTCACCGATCTGATCGCGCTCGTCCCGGGCGCCAAGCCCGATCCGAGCCTGACCACGGGCGCGAACGTCGAGATCTTCGGCGAGCGCGCCGGGGCGGTGTCGTATCTGGTCGACGGCGCCGAGAACAACGACCCGGTGAACGGCGGCGCGCTGCTGCGCTTCACGCAGGATTCGATCAAGGAATTCGAAGTCATCACGACGGGATACGAGGCCGAGTTCGGCCGCGCGCAGGGCGGCGTGGCGAATATCGTCACCCGATCGGGCAGCGACGATTGGACGGGCCGCGGATTCCTGTTCACGCGCAACGATCGCTTCGACTCGTCGAACATCCCGGATCCGACGCCGCTGCCAGCGGGCTACGTGAAGCCGAAGCCGCCCACGCTCGAGCGGTACCAGTGGGGCGGAACGGCCGGCGGCCCGATCATGAAGGACAAAGCGTTCTTCTTCGGATCGTTCGAGAAGTTGAACGAGACGCGCGGCGTCAACATCGACCAGTCGAAGATTCCTCCCTTCGTGCTGAGCGGCCTGGCGACGCCGAGCCACGTTGAAGACTTTGGCATTGCGCCGAAGAGCGATGGGTTCACGGGCCTGTTCAAGGTGGACGCTAATCTGTCGACCAACAACCGCCTCACGGGATCGATCAACCGGTCGACCCTGAACAATAGCGGATCGATCAGCTCGCCGGTCGCCGGCACCATCGCGCTGCCGAGCGCGGCTTCGTCTACCGTGCAGCCCGCGACAAGCGCGGTATTCCGCGAGACGGCCGTGCTGGGGCCGAGGATGTTCCTCGAATCGACGGGCACGTACGTCCGTGGCGAGAACGGCGCGAATCTCGATCAGACGCAGCGCTCCGAGCCGCTCCTCATGCTGCTGCGCAGCGGCTTCCTGCAGACCGGGGCGCCGTTCGGCGGGCAGACCGACAGCCTGAGTCAGCGATTTCAGGCGGCCCAGGCGCTCAGCTACTTCGTGCCGGGCCGAATGGGCGATCACCAGTTCAAGCTCGGGTGGGACTTCAACCACATTTCGCTCAGCGGCTTCAATCAGGTGACCAACGACGTCGAGTATTCGCCCGGCTTCCTTGCGGCGGATCCAAACGCGGTGTTCACGACCAACTTCAATCTGTACGGGTTTCAGCAGTCGGCTGCGCGCTTCTTCACGCTGTCGGCGAGCCCGGACGGGAACTTGAACGTCAACATCAAGACGAACGACGTCTCCGGCTTTGCGCAGGACACGTGGCAGGTGCACCCGGACGTCACGATCAATGCAGGCGCACGCTACGACTATTCGAGTCTCTTCGGCGACTACAAAAAAGCACTCGCGCCTCGGGTCGGCGTGGCGTGGGACGTCGCGGGCCGGCATCAGACGATCGTGAAGGCGAACTACGGGCTCTTTTTCGATCGCAATCTGCTGGCGGCCGCGGCGACAGTGCCGGAGAAGGGCGGCGTGTTCACGAAGTCGGTGTTCGACGTCGCGCTACCACGCCTCGGGGTGGACTACACGGACTCGCTCATCGATTACGTGATTACGTCCGGCTTCCCGACCCCGTCCGGCGGCTTCGGTCCACCCGAGAACCCGCTGTACCAGCAGTTCGCCGCCGATCTTCGGACCGATCCGCTGACGCTCTACAAGCTGCTCGGTATCGGCGTCACCGATCCGACGAAAGCGCCGGTGGTGACCGCGGCCAACATCCAGCAGCTGTCCGGCAAGACTCCCGCCCAGGCGCTCGCGTTGCTGGAGTCGAAGTATCCCGGCACCGACTTCCGCTTCTTCGACGTGCCAGGCGGCTCGATCGTCGGCAACGGCGTGCTGTCGTTCTTTCCGCGCGGGCCGCTCGAAGTGACACGAACGGTGTCCCAGTACTCGCAGGATCTGGTGCCCTATACGAACGCGTTCAGCGCCGGCGTGGATCAGGAGATCGGTGCCGACGTCAGCGTGTCGGCGATGTTCGTGCACCGCCGCACGCGCGATTTGCTGACGCGGCGCATCATCAACCTGTTCGATGTACCGCAGGGCGATCCGAACTTCGGCAAGACGACCGACGGCGGGCCGCAAATCAGCGAGGTGACCTATGACGGCCTGGTGAACTACGACGGGATCATCCTCTCGGTCCGGCGCCGTTTCACGACGCGGTATCAGGTTGGCCTGTCGTACACGGGATCGCGCGCGCGTGACAACCTGCTGACGGGCACCGTCGGGTCGACCTTTGCCAACAACAATCATCCGGAGCTCGACTACGGACCGTCGAATCAGTCGGCGCCGCACATCTTCGTCGGCAACGCGGCGATCGTGCTGCCCTACGACGTGAACCTCGGCATCGTCGCCTTCTGGCGCAGCGGCACCGCGTTCAACCCGCGCGGGATCATCGACAGCGACGGCGACGGACTGGTCGATCAGCGCGATCTGTCGCAGCCGCGCAACGCCTTCCGCGTGAAAGCGTATTCCGACGTGGATCTGCGGGTGGAAAAGAAATTTCCCTTCGGGCCCCATTCCGCCAGCGTGCTGGTCGAGGCCTTCAACATCTTCAACCGCGACAACGTTGCAAACGTGAATGCGGTGGCGGGTCCGACGTTCGGCACTCCCGTGGCGTATCTGCCGGGACGCGAGGTCCAGTTCGGCATCCGCTACTTCTTCGGGCCGCAGTAGGCTGATGACCGTCACCGAGCGAGTGGTCGCGGAAGTCGACCGCGCCACGGACGAGATCGTGCGATATACCGCCGATCTGGTCCGCATTCCCACGGTGAACCCGCCCGGCTCGGAGTACGAGGCGTGTGCGCACTTCATCGGCGATGATCTCGAGCGGCGCGGCTTCGGGGTCGAATACATCGCCGCCGAGGGTTTGCCCGAGCACACGGCCCGGTTTCCCCGCGTCAACGTCGTCGGGTCGCGCCGTGGCGGAGCGGGGCCGGTCGTGCACCTCAACGGCCACTTCGATGTCGTGCCGGCGGGCGAGGGGTGGACGGTCGATCCGTTCGGCGGCCTGGTGCGCGACGGACGCATCTACGGCCGCGGCGTATGCGACATGAAAGCGGGGATCGCGGCGGCGCTGTTCGCGGCCGAGGCGATCGAGCGTGCCGGCGTCCGGCTGCCGGGCACGATCGAGATCAGCGGCACCGTCGATGAGGAGAGCGGCGGCTTTGCCGGCGTCGCGTACCTCGCGGAGGGCGGACGCATCGCGGCGGGGCGGACCGACTTCGTCATCATTCCTGAGCCGCTGAACGTCGATCGCATCTGCATCGGCCACCGGGGCGTCTATTGGTTCGAAGTAACGGCCCGTGGGCGGATCGGCCACGGCAGCATGCCGTTTCTCGGCGTCAACGCGATCGACGGCATGGGCCGGCTGCTGCAGATCGTGCGCGAGGAACTGGCGCCCGCCCTGGCCGCGCGCACGACGGCCGTGCCCGTGGTGCCTCCCGGCGCGCGCCACGCAACCATCAACATCAACGGCATCGACGGCGGGCAACCGGTTGCCGGCATTCAGACGCCGTGCGTGGCGGACCTCTGTCGCGCCGTCTTCGATCGACGATTTCTGATCGAAGAAGGATTCGACGCGGCCAAGGCGGAAATCGAGCAGCTCGTGAGGCGCGCGTCACGAGGTTCCAACGTCCGATTCGATCTGCGCGACCTGATGGTCGTGCATCCGACGCGGACCCCGGAAGATTCACCGGTGATCGCCGCATTGGATCGGTCGATGCGGCGTGTGCTCGGAAAACCGGCTGAGCTCGTCGCAAGCCCGGGCACCTACGATCACAAGCACATCGCCCGCATCGCCAACGTGCCGCACTGCGTCGCGTACGGCCCCGGCATCCTCGATCTGGCCCATCAGCCGGATGAGTGGTGCAGTATCGACGATCTGGTGAACGCGACGAAGATCATCGCGCTCGCGACTCTCGACCTGATGGACGCCGCGCAGGGATAATCGAATGCAGATGAAAACCGCCGTCCCGCTCATCGTCGCCATTGTGTGCGTTGTCGCCGTGGGGTGCTCAGACAACAAGCCCCAGCCGGCCGCGGAAGCGCCGCCGGCGCCGGTATCGCAGCACGTCCCGATCGGTCAGCTGCCGGCCATCGACATGAACGCGGTGCTCGCGCACACGAAGGTGCTCGCGTCCGACGAGTTCGAAGGACGCGCGCCCGGCACGCCGGGCGAGGAGCGCACAGTGGCGTTTCTCGTGGACCAGTTCAAGAAAGCCGGACTCAAGCCGGGCAATCCCGACGGCACGTACATTCAAAAAGTGCCGCTCGTCGGCATCACGCCATCGCCCGCGCCGCTCGTCTTCAAGAAAGGCGCCGCGACGCAGACCCTCAAGTGGAAAGACGATGTGGTGGCGTGGACGAAACACGTGGCGCCGACGGCGAGCATCGCCGATTCCGAGCTCGTCTTCGTCGGCTACGGTGTGGTCGCGCCCGAATTCAACTGGGACGACTACAAGGGGATCGACGTGAAGGGCAAGACGCTGGTGATGCTCGTCAACGATCCGCCCGTGCCGGATCCGGCGAATCCGTCAGTGCCCGATCCCAAGACGTTCGGCGGCAAGGGGATGACTTACTACGGGCGCTGGACGTACAAGTACGAGATCGGCGCGCAGAAGGGCGCCGCCGGCGTGCTGATCGTTCACGAAACGGAGCCCGCCGGTTATCCCTTCAATGTCGTTCAGGGCAAGACGGGCGAGCAGTTCGACCTCGTGACGCCAGACAAGAACATGGGTCGCGCCGCGGTCGAAGGGTGGATCACGCTCGACCAGGCGAAGGCGCTGATGACGATGGCGGGTCAGGACTTCGACGCGTTGAAGACACAAGCGGCGACGCGAGAGTTCAAGCCGGTGCCGCTCGGCGTCACGGCGTCGATGACGATTCGCAACAAGCTGCGCACGATCAACTCGAAGAACGTCATCGGCAAGCTTGACGGAGACGACCCCGTCCTCAAGGACGAATACGTGGTCTACAGCGCGCACTGGGATCATTTCGGCAAGGGACCTGAGGGCATCTTTCACGGCGCTGAAGACGATGCGCTTGGATGTGCGTCGCTCATCGAGCTCGGGCGCTCGTTCACGAAGCTGGCGGAGCCGCCGCGGCGGTCGATTCTGTTTCTGGCCGTGACCGCGGAGGAGCAGGGGCTGCTGGGATCGGAGTACTACACGGTGACGCCGATCTATCCGCTGGCGAAGACCGTGGCGAACATCAATCTGGACAGCTGGAATGTCCACGGGCGCACCAAGGATCTGACGCTGGTCGGCTACGGCGCGTCCGATCTCGACGACTACGCGCGCGATGCCGCCGGCGAGCAGGGCCGCATCGTGCACGCGGACGCCGAGCCGGAGAAGGGCTTCTACTATCGCTCGGATCACTTCAACTTCGCGAAGCAGGGCGTGCCGGCGCTCGATCCGGACGGCGGCGTCAACTACATCGGCAAGCCGGCGGAGTACGGCCAGCAGGTTCGCGACGAGTGGACGACGAAGCGGTATCACCAACCGTCGGACGTGGTGCTGCCGGACTGGGACCTGACCGGCACGCGCGAGGATCTGACCGTGTTCTTCGCGGTGGGCTACCGCGTGGCTGAGGCCGACAAGATGCCCGACTGGAAGCCCGGCAACGAGTTCAAGGCGAAGCGCGACGCGATGCTGAAGAAATAGACGCGTGGACTTTTCATTCACGAAGTCACGGAGAACACGATGTTCACGAAGACGCTCTCGTGCTAAGACTCTCCGTGATCTTCGTGCCCTTCGTGTCTTCGTGATGAATGGGATGCACGCCCTACGGAAAGAGGCATGAGATGGCTGTCGAAACGACGAAGAAGCCGATGACCGGCGACGAGATGATCGCGCTCTCGAAGACGCACACGCTCTTCGAGTGGTCGGCGCAGTCGAAAGTGGATCCGATTCCGGTGGCGCGCGCCAAGGGCATCTACTTCTGGACGCCGGAGGGCAAGCGCTTCATCGACTTCAACAGTCAGTTGATGTGCGTCAACATCGGCCATGGCGACGAGCGGGTCATCCACGCGATCCAGGAACAGGCGGCGCTGTTCGCCTACGCGAACCCGTTCATGGCGACGGAGCCGCGGGCGCGCCTCGGCGCGAAGCTGGCCGAGATCGCGCCGGGCGACATCGACGTGTTCTTCTTCACCAACGGCGGATCGGAAGCGAACGAGAACGCGATCAAGCTGGCGCGGCTCGCGACCGGGCGCCACAAGATCCTCGCGCGCTACCGTTCGTATCACGGCGCTACGGCCGGCAGCATCGCGCTGACCGGCGATCCGCGCCGCTGGTCGGCGGAACCCGGCGCTCCGGGCGTCGTGCACGTGCTCGACCCGTACCACGGGATCGCGCGCGGCTGGGATACCGCGGCGCAGTCGCTGGCGATGCTCGAGGAAGTGATCCAGCTGGAGGGGGCGCACACGATCGCCGCGTTCATCCTCGAGTCGGTGAGCGGCACCAACGGCGTCCTCGTGCCGCCGGACGGCTATATGCAAGGCGTGCGCGAGCTCTGCACCAGACACGGCATCCTGATGATCTGCGACGAGGTGATGGCCGGCTTCGGCCGCACCGGCGAGTGGTTCGCGATTAATCATTGGGGCGTCGTCCCCGACATCCTCACGATGGCCAAAGGGCTGACGAGCGCGTACGTGCCGCTTGGCGCGGTCGGCATGCGGCGTGCGATCGCCGATCAGTTCAAGGACAAGGTGTTCTACGGCGGGTTGACGTACAACAGCCATCCGCTCGCGTGCGCGGCCGCGCTCGCGACGATTCAGGTGTACGAAGACGACCGTCTGATCGAGAATGCCCGCCAGACGGGCGCGTTGATGAAGGCGCTGCTCGAAGATCTCATGCGGCGGCATCCGTCTGTCGGCGCCGTGCGATCGATCGGGCTCTTCGGCCTCGTCGAGCTGGTGCGCGATCGGGCCAAGCAGGCGCCGCTCGCGCCATTCAACGGCACGTCGGACGAGATGGCGGCGCTCGGCAGGTTCTTTCGCCAGGAAGGGCTCTACACGTTCGTGCGCTGGAACACGTTCTTCACGAATCCGCCGTTGTGCATCACCGAAGCCGAGATGCGCGAAGCGTTCGCGATCATCGACCGCGGGTTGGAGATCACGGATCGAGCGGTCGCGTAGCTGTCACGACGATCAACGCAGAGCTCGCGGGAGATCGCAGAGAAAAGGCTTCACGCAGAGGACACGGAGGACACGGAGGACGAATGTGGGCGCGCCGAATGACCGGCGCCGCCGGTCATTCCATTGGCCCGCGATGCGGGCCTGGCGCGCGCACGCTGTCTCCGCGGGCTCTCCGGTTTCTGCGTTGAATGTCGTGATCTGCCTTTGTGTCCTTCGTGTCCCTTGTGTTGAGGGTTCTTAAGGCTGCGGAATCGAGCGGCCGTTGGCCGGCTTCGGCCGCGTCGGCGCGTTCGCCAGCTCCCAGCTCGCCTGGTGCACGAGGCGGGCGATCTTTTCGAGCTTCGCGTACTCGATTTTCTCCGGCCGGTCGTACACCGTGTGGTAGTCCGGATGCAGCCCGGTGAAGAACTCCACTGCTGGCACGCCGTGCTGCAGGAACGGCCATTGATCGCTGCGGCGCACGAGGTTCGATGCGTTGTTGTCGTAGCGTGTCCGCAGATCGAGGCCGACGGTCTTGTTCGCCGCCTCGATCGGCGCGCGCAGATCCGGCGCCCACCGAAGCCCGCCGACGTTCACGGCGTTCCGGTTCGACTCCGCCGTCTGCGGCTCGAGGCCATTGAAGCGCGGACCGCCGCCCACCGGGACTTCTTCGCTGCGGCCGATCATGTCCATGTTCAGCACGCCCGCAATCGAGGCGAGCGGCGCGAGTGGCTCTTCCGTGTACGCCCACGCGCCGAGCAGGCCGCGCTCCTCGGAGTTCCATGCCGCGAAGAGCACGCTCCGCCGCGGGCGATGGCCCTGCCGCGCCGCGGCCGCATAGGCGTCGGCGATCGCGAGCAGCGCCACCGTTCCCGACCCGTTGTCGTCGGCGCCGTTGAACACCTGGCCGCCCTCCGCGCCGTTGTGATCGTAGTGGGCCGACACGATCACCCACTCGTTCTTCAGCTGCGGATCGCTGCCTTCGAGCAGCGCCACGACGTTCCGATCGGGGACGATGTGCCGATCGACCGCCGTGCGCAGATGCACGCGGATGCCCGGCAACGCGAGCGGGGCGAAGCCGTGAGCCGTTTCCGACGCCTTCGAGAGCTCCTCGAAGCGCTTGCCTGTGCCGCTGACCAGCATGGCGGCGAGCGCCGGCGAAATCTGCGCGACGGGAATGTGGATCTCGTCAGCCCACGCGGCGAGCGTGTAGCTGGCGATCCGCGGCAGCTTCTCGGGCCAGTAGTTGCGCGCGGCCGCGTCGAAATTCGGCGCCCCAGGGTGATTGTGCACGTCGCTGACGAACAGCACGCCCACGGCGCCCTTCGTCTGGGCCGCGAGGGCTTTGCGCCATGCCGCCGACGGCTCGGCGGTGATCAATCCCTCGAAGGGACTGTTCGGGTCGCGCTCGCCCGGCTCGTGATCGATCGCGACGACGATCTTCCCTTTGACGTCGCCGGCAAAGTCGTCATATTTCAGGTACGGGGCGCTGATGCCGAAGCCGGCGAACACGACCGGCGCCGTCACCTCGCCGCTGGCGCTGAAGCGGTGCGGGTAGAATTCCTGGCCGCCGCGCAGGCGACGGGTGCCGGCGTCGCCCGCCACCACCTCCATCGCGTTGTCATCGCCGAGGGTGGCGGTCATGAGATTGAACGGCTGAAAAAACGACTGGCCGGCGCCGCCGGGCGCGAGGCCGGCCCGCTCGAAGCGCGAGCGGATGTAATCGGCCGCGGCGCGGTTTTCATCCGTGTCGGTCAGCCGGCCGCGCATGGCATCGCCGGCGAGGAAGTACAGATCGGCGCGGAGCTCCTCTTTGCGGATCGAGTCGTTCTGCGGCGCCCGCTCCTGCGCCGCAACCGGCGCGAGCGCCATGATCAGGATGACCGCCGCACACACGCGTTTCGACATGCTCTCTCTCCCCAGAACGCCACCACTCTCGCGCGGCGAGCGTCGGCCATCTTGTACCACGAAGGACACCAGGAATATTGGATTACGGACCGCCAAAGGTGTTCTTCACACGCTTCGCCCGCAACAGGTAGGCCAGCCAGATCGCGTAATACGCCAGCGACGCGGCGACGTAGAAGGGCGTCTCGCCGGGCATGCGGTTGCTTGGGAAATACGGCGTCAGGTACACGAAGACGTCAGTCGCCGCCGACACGATCAACGATGCCTTCGCCATCGTCACCGCCGCCGGCCGGCGGTTGAGGAGCGCAAGGCCCGCGGCAATGCCGAACGCGGTGACGAGTACTCGCAGCAACAGCACCAGCGCGAGCGGCACGCCGCGCAGCGCCAAATCGTTCAGCACCCCCGACGCGAGCAAGCCCAGGCTGAGCGGCTGCCAGATCAGCAAGAGCACGCACAAGACGAGGAGCCACCCGCCGATGCCGACAGGGCCGTTGACCTGCTTCATTTGTCGAGACTAGGATGCCATCATCAAAGGGAGTTCCGCTGTCATGAGGTCACGCACTGTTGTCGCCCTTGCCGTCGCCGTTCTGTGTGCCTCCGCTTGCGGTCAGCGCCAGGAGGTGATCCCCTCCGAAGACGGACGGCGACGCCGCGGTCAAGGAGACGGAGCGGGTCCGTGCGAAGCACGAAACCGACTACCGGAAGGACTATGTGTCGCTGGCCGGTCTGTTCTTTCTGAATCCCGGAGCGAACAAGGTCGGGAGCGCCGCCGGCAACACGGTTCGACTGCCCGCGCGCGCGCCGCAGTCGGTCGGCACATTCGTGCTCACGGGCAAGGATGTACGCTTCGAACCGGCGCCGGGCGCGAACGTGACGCTGAAGGGACAGCCGATCACCACGGCGATTGCGGTGAGAAGCGACGAGCATCTCGACAGTGCAGGAAAGATAGACGGTCCGGACGAAGTGACCGTGAACGGCATCGCGCTCTGGGTGCACCCGAGCGGCGAACGCCTGGCGATCCGCATGCGCGACGAGCAGGGCGAGGTGGCGCGCGCCTTCGAAGGCTTTCACTGGTTCCCAATCCAGGCGAACTACCGCGTCGTCGGCAAGTTCATCAAGGATCCTGCGGCGAGCGAGTTCCACACGGTCAATCAGCTGAACGATGATGTCGTCTACAAAACCGAAGGCGTCGTCGAGTTCACGCTGAACGGGGAAACGGTGCGCCTGCGGCCCGCCACTACCAGACCCGGCCGGCTCTACTTCATCTTCCGCGATGGCACGAGCGGCAAGGAGACGTACGACACCGCCAGGTTCTTGTACTCCGATCTGAGAGACGACGGCACGACCGTGCTCGATTTCAACCAGGCGTACAATCCGCCCTGCTCGTTCAATCCGTTCACGACGTGCCCGCTGCCGATTCCGGAGAATCGGCTGAAGGTCCGCATCCTCGCCGGCGAGATGGCGTACCCGCATCCACCGGACCACACGAAATCGTAAGTGCAGCTGTTTCTGGTCCATCACGGCGACGCCGTTGGGCCCGAGGAGGACTCGCGCAGGCCGTTGTCGTCGCGCGGCCGCGCGGAGGTCGTGCGCATCGCCGCCGGCGCCGCGGCGCGTGGCGCGAAGCCGGCGGTCGTGTGGCACAGTGGCAAGTTGCGGGCACGCCAGACCGCCGAAGAATTCTGGCGCGCCTGCAACGCGTTGGCCGAATTTTCAGCGACGCGCGATCTGCAGCCGGATGATCCGCCGGCGTGGATCCGCGATCGCCTCTATGCCGAATCGCGCGATGTGATGCTGGTCGGCCATTATCCACATCTGCCGACGCTGCTCGGCCTGCTGACCACCGGCCGCACCGACGACTCCGCTGCCTTTCCACGACATGGCATCGTGGCGCTCGAAACCACGGACGATGGGAACACGTGGAAGGAGCTTTGGAGGATCGACTAGTTTTACCGAAACACCACGCCGGCCGACAGACGCCAGAAATGGAGCTGGCTGTTGTCCAGATCGAACCTCGTGACGCCGGTGTTCAGGTCTTCGAATCCGCGCATGTATCGAACATCTCCGCGCAGGCCGAAGTGATCCGCAAAGTACCCCATCACACCTGCACCGAGATTCCAGCCAAACATGTTGTTCGATGATGACACCTGCGCGATCGTGCCGCCGTCGATCTGTGTTCGCAGCAGGCCGACGCCGCCGCTCACGTAGGGACGCACACCCGCTCCGTGCGTGCCGCCGATGGGAACGCCGACGATCACATTGGCCATCACATCGATGACGGTGTTGTGGCCGAAATCGTTGTGTGTGCCGAAGAAACTCGGACTGTAGCCGAAATCCAACTCGCCGCCGATGACGCCTCCCCCCATGCCGCCGGCGTCGACGCCGAACATGCCGCGGCTGTTGTCGGTATTGGTGCCGAATGCCACGCCGGCCCACGGGCTCACATAGCCTTCCGCGCGCGCTTGCGACGGCGCCGCGACGCACGCCACGACCGCTGTCAGGATGAGAGCTTTCAGTACTCGTCGCATTTACACGTCACTCCTTGTAGGTCCGGACATTTTAGAGTCCGGGCACTCAAGGGTGAACGTTGCAAGCGATGTGCCCTGTGCACAAATGTGACAAATGTGCACGGCGCTCTTGGGGCTTTCAGGCGTGTGGCGCGCGTGTCGCTGTTGAGTTAGCCGCGGCGGCATGCTCCATGATCAGTTCCCATGCGCGGCGCACGTGCGTTTCAGTTGTCTGCAGATGGCCGATGGCGATTCGAAGTGCGAGCGTGCCTTTCAGGCGTGTATGCGACAGGAAGACGTCACCGGTCTGGTTCACCGCGTCGATGATCCGCTCGTTCTCCGCATCGAGCTGCGCGGCGGACAACGACGTGTTGACCGGTTTCCACCGAAAGCACACGACGCTGAACGGCACCGGCGCCAGGCGTTCGAAATCGGGATGCGCATCCACCCACGACGCGAGCTGTTGCGCGAGCGCGATATGCGCGCTCAATCGCGCCCGGATGTCGCGCGCGCCAAACGACCGCAGGATCATCCACAGCTTCAGCGATCGGAAGCGGCGTCCGAGCTGGACGCCGGTGTCCATCAGGTTCTTGACCGGGGCTGCCTCCGAAGTGCGCAGATACTCCGGCGTCAGCGCGAAGGCTGCACGAACGACGTCCATGCGGCGCGAATAGAAAGCGCTCAAGTCGAACGGCGTAAACAGCCATTTGTGCGGGTTGACGACGAGCGAGTCCGCGCGCTCGGCGCCGCGTAGAACGTGCGCATGCGAGGGCAGCATCGCCGCGACGCCGCCGTACGCCGCATCCACGTGCATCCACAGTTGCTCGCGCTCGCAGATGTCGGCCACCTCCGCCACCGGATCGATGCTCGTCGTCGACGTCGTGCCGACGGTGGGCACGACTGCGATCGGCAGCACGCCGGCGGCGCGGTCCTCAGCGATCGCGGCGCGCAGCGCATCCATCCGCATGCTGAACCGATCGTCGGTGGGAATCTTGCGCAGTGACTCGTGCCCCAGACCGATGGCGATCACAGCCTTGTCGATGGAGGAGTGCGTCTGGTCGGAGCCATACACGCGCACGCGCGGCACCTCGGTCCGGCCGGCCAGACCCTTTTGTCGCACATCAGCGATGGCGGTCTCGCGCGCCGCGACGATCGCCGTCATCGTCGCAATCGACGCGGTGTCGTAGATGACGCCTTCGAACGTGTCGGGCAGCCCGATCAACTGACGGAGCCAGCCGAGGGTGACCTGCTCGAGCTCCGTGGCGGCGGGAGAAGTCCGCCAGAGCATCGCCTGCTGATTCAGCGCGGCGGAGAGGAAATCCGCGAGCACACCGGGCGCGCTGCCGGTGATCGCAAAGTACGCGAGGAATCCCGGATGGTTCCAGTGCGTGAGGCCGGGCACGAGCACGCGCTCGAAGTCCGCCATGATCGCCTCGAACGGCTCCCCCTCTTCCGGCGCGCGCGACGGCAGGGCGGCCGCAATCTCGCCCGGCTTCACACGCGACAGAACCGGATACTTCTCCGGGTGCGCGAGGTATTCGGCGATCCAGTCGACGAGGGCGTGGCCGTTCCGGCGGAACGCTTCAGGGTCCATCGTGGGGTTACAGGCCGGGTCATTTTAGACCCGGCGGCTGGTGACTTAGTGTGTGTGGGCCTGGATGTAGGCGACCGCGAACTGCTTCATCTGCGAGCTCGACAGGCCGAGACTCTCTGCTTCCGCCTGCGCCCTGGGGATGTCCCATTTGTCCACGAGCACGCGCTTGATCATCCAGAATCCGGCCGCGCGGTTGCCGCCGGCGCAGTGGATGAACGCCGGTTCGTTGGCGGGCTTGCTGATTTCCTGGACGAATTTGTCGACCGACGCGTTGTCCGGCCGCGCGGGCGTGAACGGCACGTGCACGAAGGTGATGCCGGCCGCCTTCGCCGCCGCGGCTTCGCCGTTCACGTCGGCGCCCTTCTCGTCCGGCAGCTGCAGGTCGAAGATCGACTTGAAGCCGCGCTGCTTGAGCTCGGCGACCGCGGACGGCGTAATGACCCCGCCGCATGCCACCGTCGTCTCGAGCCGCGTGAAATTGGTGATGCCGGGAACCGCTTCTTTCGTGACGCGGCTTTGCTCTCCGGCGGCCAAGGTCAGACCGCCGATTCCGGGCACGGCGAGCAGAGCGAGCAAGGCGAGTCGCAGCGACATGCGGGAAGCTCCTTCAAATGGAACGCGTGATCACGCCTTCAGCATTGCGTCGAGCAGCGGGTGACGTGTCGATGAGAACGGGTTCGTGACGGTGACCCCACTCCACGTGAAGCCTTCTTGAAGATCTTCGGACAGCAAGAGACGGCAGTGCGCGTCGGCCGCCGCAGACAGGATAACCGAATCCCAGATACTGAGCTGATGGTTGCGCGTCAAATCCAGCGCGCCGAGCACGACGCTCGATCCGGTTTCGATCAGCGGAAAGGCATCTCCCCAGGCGAGCACGGCCCGCTGCGCCTCGGCCCGCGACCATCGCGCCTTCTTGACGAGCACATTGAAGAGCTCGCCGAGCGCCTGCACGGGAATGAGAGTGCCTGAAGGGGAGAGCTGCTCGATCAGCTCCAGGGCAAGGGCTTTCTTTGCCGCACCGTTCACACCCTCCGCGTACGCGAGCACGTTGGTGTCGCACGCGACGATGATCAATCAGCCCTTGTACAACTCGTCGCGGGTCCACCGCCGGGCGGCACGTGAGACAGGTTGCCTGCGCAGACGATCCAGCAGGATGCCTTTTGCGGCTGAGGCCGTACCTTCACGAACGTCGATGGGTCCAATCTTCGCGACGGGGCGGCCGTGGCTGGTGATGACGAACGTCTCTCCTTGACGCACGCGGCCGAGGAGCTTCGAGAACTCGCGATTGGCATCTGCCGCGGCGACGGCGCTTCCCATGTAGTGATTTTAACTACATTACCAGCCGTTGTCCAGCGTCTATTTGTCGATTGTGACGGTGACCGGCGCGAGCATGCGCACCGTCATTGTCGCGCCCGCCGGAAGCACGGCGGCATTGCGATCGCCCGCCATCACCGCTGCGGAGCCGGCGCCCGCACCGGCCATCCCTCCGATGACCGCGCCTTTTCCGCCGCCGAGGATCGCTCCGAGAATGGCGCCGCCGACTGCACCGCCGCCGACCTTCGGTGCGCTCGTCGGTGCGTCGCCCTCGCGATAAATGGTCTCGGTGCTAATCGACTGGCGTGTGCCATCGGCGAGGACGAGGGTGTTGAAGCGGATGCCAAGACGCGCGCGCTCTTTGAATTTCCCGCCGCGCTCCACGAGCGTCACTGTGCCGATCGCCCGTGTGCCGGCGGGAATCGCGACGCGACCGTTCACGCGCACGTCCCGCGTCACGCGTCCATCGACACGGTCTTCAACGCGCGCGTGCTCGCTCGAAATCGACGTCTCGGTCTGCAAGCCGATCACCGAGTCGGCCGGCACCACCAGCTCCTCGAAAGTCTTCTGCGGCTCAGGATCGCGCGCCGGATCCTGGCTGGCGCGATCGTCGACCCCTGTCGCCGTCGCATCAGGCGGGGGAGCTCCAGCCATTACAGGGAGCGGCGCGGCCGGAGCGACTGGCGCCTGGGCCGCGGCGTCATTCGGCCACGTGCGATCCGGCGGCGCCGCGTTCCGGCGAGCTATCTGGCCGGACGGCCGTGGCGCGCGAGCTGCCGTCGGCTCGGGCGATCGCGACGGCGTCTTGTCGCCGCTGGATTTCGCCGGGGCGCCAGGGGCCGGCAAGGCGGCTGGCGTTTGTTTCGCGGCGGTGTCGTCGACGGAGGTCGCCGTCGCCTGAGCAGGTTGAGGGCTGGCGGCCGGTGCCATGGGTGTCGCAGCGGTGGGGGACGACGCGACGGCGGCCGATGTCTGAACGGGAATGGCGTTCTGGCGAGTCGCGAAGTAACCGCCGCCCGCGGCAGCCGCGATGCACGCCACGCCGAGCGCCGCGAATGCCAGTCGATTGGAAAGCATGTCGATCTCCCTGTGAACTCAGGCGCACCGAACGCAAGCGGCGTACCCGGACGACGGCGGCACGAGACCGTGTAACTCGTTTGAAAGGCGCAGTTTATCAAATCCTTTCAGCGCCGTAACTGTCCCTTCCACGTGAATGTGTCCTTGTGCGAGCACAGCTGATGGCCTTAATGCGGCCCCTATTACTGGAATCGCTGGCGAGCCGGTTGCAGTAACCTGGTTATCATGACTGCCACTCGGATGCTCGTCGGCCTGCTGTGCCTGTTTCTGCTTGTGCCCGTCGCGGCGTCCGCGGTGACGATCGACCAGATAATCGCGATGTCGAAGGCGGGTGTGCCGGACGCGGCGATCATCGCATTGATCGAACGCGACAAAACGGTGTTCGCCCTCGACCCGGCTCAGCTCGTCGAACTGCAGCAGGCGGGCGTCGCGGAGGCGGTCACCGTCGCGATGATCAGAAGCGACGGCGCGCGCGAGCCAAATGCTGTCGTGCCTGCAGGCCCCCCGCCGGAGCAGTCCGCGGGGGTGACCTACGCCGTGCCTTATGCGGTGGCCGTGCCTTACGCGGTGCCGGTACCGGTCCGACGCTCGCGCATCCTCGTCGCGGTGCCCCCTTCAGTGTCTGTCGCGCAGGTGCCTGTCGCACAGGCGGCGACCTCTGCGCGCGGGATTTTCTTCACGCAACCGTCGACCGGCATCTTCTTCCCGCCGCCTGCCGCAAATTGCCAGACGCCTGCGGCTTCGCCACACCCTCGCTGACACGCCGAAAGCGATCGCGAGGCCGAAGCGATCTCAGATCAGCGATGGAGCCGATGGGGCTAGCCCCATCGAGGCTGTTCGTCGGGGCTGATCCCCAGCGCGATCTTGCCGACGATCTCGTGCGTCAGCAGCGGATTGGCCGGATGGAATCGGCCCGCGCGGCAATCGCGGAACAGCCGCTCGAGCTCACACTTCCTGAACATGCCGAATCCGCCCGACAGGTCCAGCGCGCGATCGGCGACGCGGAATGCGGCCTCGACGGTTCGATGCTTCATCGCGACCAGCCGCAAGAACCAGTCTGCGCCCACGCGGCCTTCGCTCCAGTCGGCGGCGATCGCTTCGACGTGCGGACCCATCGTTTCGATGTCCATCGTCATCTCCGCGATGCCGTGCTGAACCTCCGGGTGATACGTCATCGGCCGCGTGAGGGCGATTGAGGTCTTGGTCCTGAGTTGCTCGATGAGCACCTCGCGGACCCGCAGCGCGAGGCCGTAGTAGACGTTGGCGAAGCCGGTCAGCCCCCACGTGAAGAACCCGAGGATGAAATTGTCGACGCCCGCAGCGCCCGGCGGGATGACGCGCGCGATGTACTGGTCGGGCACGAACGCGCCGTTGAGCACGGTGTCGTCGCTGCGCGTCGCGCGCATGCCGAGCACGTCCCACGTATCCTTGATGGTGTAGCCCTTCGCGTCGCGCGGCATGAACGCGTGGACGATCTTCGGATTGGCGGGATCGCTGGTGGTGTCCATGCCGTGCATGCCCAGACGGGTCCAGACCGGCGTGAGGCTGCCGAACGCCTTGCGGCCCGTGAAGCGATAGCCGCCGTCGACGCGCTCGGCCTTCGTCGTCGACAGCAGGCCTGGAATGTCGTTGCCATGCTCCGCGTGGCCGGCCGCGAACACCTCACCGGAAGCGGCTTCGCGCAGAATCCACTCGACGGAGGTGTCGCCGCTCTTCCAGGCGTCCGCCGCGTCGCCGACCCAGTAGTTGTGCATGTTCAGCGCGAGCGCAGTCGCCGGCGCGTACTGCGCGAGCCGGCGCGTTTCCCGTGCGACGTCTACCAGCGACCAACCCAAGCCGCCGAATTTTTCTGGGATCGCCATCCGCAGATAGCCTGCGGCCTTCAGGTCGTCGAAGTCCTCCTGGAAGAAACGATTTTCGAGGTCGTACTGAGGCGCCCGCTCACGGCATTTGTCGAGCAGCGACTGCGTGAGCACCGAAGTGGAGGTCGTGGAGGTGATGGCCATTGTGACTCCTCCTAGCTTGGAACGACCGAAAGGGACCGGGAGTATACCGCAGGCGCCGGCTGGCGATAAGATCAATTCGTGGGCGCTTCGCGCGATGTCGTCGTCGTCGGCGCCGGTATCGTGGGCTGTGCGGTGGCATACGAGCTGGCACGCCGCGGGGCGTCGGTCGTGGTGATCGACATGCGTGCGGCCGGGATGGGCGCCACCCAGGCGTCCGCCGGCGTGCTCGCGCCATATATCGAAGCGACCGAAGGCAGCGCGCTCCTCGATCTGACCGTCCGCAGTCTTGCGTTATTCGATGACTTCGTCGCGTCAGCCTCGGCGGACAGCGGAATCGCCATACCGTATCGCCGAACGGGCACGCTCGACGTGGCGCTGGACGACGACGCGATGGCCGCGCTCTGCGCCACGGCACAGGTGCTGGCCCGGCGCGGTGTCGCAGCCGAAATCGTGGATCGCGCCGGCGCGCACGCGCAGGAGCCGCATCTCACAGACGAGGTGATCGGCGGTCTGCTCATTCCGTCGCATGGTTTCGTCTCGGCGCCAGAGCTGACGCGTGCGCTCGCCGCCGCGTCGCGGCGTCGCGGCGTGCAAATCATCGAGCACGGCGCCGTGCGGTGTATCGTTCACGACGGCGCGGGCGTCGCGGTGGAGACCGACCGCGGAGCCCTGGCCGGCGACGCGGTCGTCCTGGCCGCCGGCAGCTGGTCCGGATCGATCGACATCAGCGGCGTGACGCAGCGCATGCCGCTGCGCCCGGTACGCGGCCAGTTGCTTCATCTCGGCTGGGCCGGGCCGCCCTTGCGGCGTGTCACGTGGTCGCCGCATTGTTATCTCGTCCCGTGGGACGACGGGACGTTGCTGGTGGGCGCCACGGCGGAGGAGGCGGGCTTCGACGAGCGGACGACGGCGGCAGGGGTCGGTGGGCTGCTCGAAGCGGTGTGCGCGCTGGTTCCGCACGCGGCAACCGCCGCCTTTCTCGGCGCACGCGTCGGGCTGCGTCCGGCCTCGAGCGACGAGCTGCCGATCCTCGGCGCGTCGCGTATGATGCCGAATTTGATGTATGCGACCGGCCACTACCGCAATGGCATTCTGCTTGCGCCGCTCACGGCGCAGCTGGTCGCCGATGCGATGCTCGACGGTCGAATCGATCCGCTGCTCGCTCCCTTGAGTCCGCAGCGGTTTGGTGATTTGTGATGGTCGTGATCGCGCGACCGCTTCAGGTTGTAGCGCGAAGGCTTCCACCTCCGCCAAGGCTCCGGCGGGCACGTCAGCGGAGCGCCCAAGGACGATGAACGAGATTTCAATTGGCGCGGTGCGATATCGGATTGTGTCCGTCCAACGCGACGGTCAATGGGTCGCGCACGCCGAGCGCAGCGACAACGGCGATCGCTTTGGCATCGAATGCGCGGGCGCGACCGAAGCCGAGGCGATCCAGCGAATGCACGGCTGGCTCGAGTGGCAGCGCGACCACACCGAAGCGCTCGAGGCGCTGCAGATCGCCGAGCGCGCCTATCATCGGACGATCGCCGGCAGCGCGTTCGCTGACCCGACCGAAGGGCCATCGGCGGTCGAGATGCAGAAGGATTCGTTGGAGGCGGTCGAAGCGGCGCGCACCCGTCTCGACGAGATTCGCGCGCGCAAACCAGAATAAACACAAAGGACACGAAGGACACAAAGGGCATTCTTTCTCGCGTCCAGATGTCTTGGTGGTGGAGAGGTAAGCAATGCCGAAGCTGTCGTCGACGCAAGCCGAGCAGCGGCTGAAGGGTCTGACTGGCTGGACTCTCGACAACGACGCGATCCGCAAGCAGTACACGTTCGCCGATTTTCTGGCTGCAATCGCGTTCGTGAATCGTCTGGCGCCAGAAGCCCAGCGCGCCGATCATCATCCCGATATCCTGATCAACTACAAGCGCGTGACGCTCACGTACTCGACCCACAGCGAAGGCGGGTTGACCGAGAAGGATTTCGACGGAGCCGCGATGGCAGACAGGCTCGCGTAATCTGGTTATTTGGTCATCTGGTTATTTGGTTATTGGTGACTTGACGATGTGCTTCAAAATGCCCCAATGCAAATGACTAGATAACCAAATGACTAGATAACCAGATCATTCGATGCGATTGAAGCGCACCTACTCGTCGCGCGAGGTGGCAGGGCTGACCGGCTTGACGGCGCGGCAGCTGCAGCTCTGGGACGCCGGGGGGCTGCTCTCGCCCGCGATTCCGTCGCACCGCACCGATGCCGGGGGCTACACCGAGCGCCGCTACACGCCGATCGAGCTCTTCGAGCTGCTGGTGCTCGCCGATCTCCGGCGCCGCGGCTTCACCGTCCAGCAGCTCCACGCGATCCAGACGGCGCTGGCCGATCAGTTCGGCATCCGCTTGTTCGACGCCACCGGCGGCGGCGGCGCCGTGCAGCTGCTGACCGACGGCCGGGAGATTTACGCGCGGACCGCGCGCGGCCAGTTCTTCAACCTGCTGAAGACGCCCGCTCAGCCGCTGCTGGCGATCGGCGACGAACAGCTTCTGCGGGCGCTCAGCTCGTCGCTGCTGCGGACACGGCGGAAAAAGAAGGGGAAGTGACGATGGCGATCAGCCGATCGGGAAGATTTTGTCCAAGCCGTCGGCCGGGCGTGGAATGACGTGAACGCCTACGAGCTGCCCGACGCGGCGCGCCGCCGCGGCCCCGGCGTCTGTGGCGGCCTTCACCGACCCCACGTCGCCGCGCACGATCGCGGTCACCATTCCGGCGTCGACTTTCTGCCAGCCGACGAATACGACGTTGGCCGCCTTCACCATGGCGTCGGCGGCTTCGATCATGCCGACGAGTCCGATGGTTTCGACCATGCCGAGCGCATCGCCGAGCTCACGTTTCTCTTTTTCAGCCATCTGCTTTCACCACGAAGTCACGAAGGACACGAAGCTAATCGCTCGCCAGATCGCACTGTACAAGGCACCCTTCGTGCTTTGTGCTCGTGCTCTTCGCGTCTTCGTGGTTCCAACCCGCGTCAGTTTACTGGATCCGTCCACGCGCGGCGATGGGTAATGTGTCCACAACCTCGTCGCCCTCAACGAGCCGCACTGCGTCCACCAGGTTCGACACGACACACGAATGGTTCGGCAGGACGTGAACGCGGTCGCCTGGTTCCAGTCGGGTGCCGCCCGTCACGCGGACCGTGGCGTGCTCCTCGGACAGCCGCTCGATCGTCAGCGTGTCATCGATGCTGCCGCCGCTCGTCAACACCGCGCCGTACCCCGCCGCTTTGGTGATGCCGCGCGCCTGATCATTCGTCAGCGTCTTACTGCCGCAATCGAGAATGATCCGATCGACCGCCGGCTTCGACACGACAGTTGCGAGCACGGTCAGCGCGCAGTCGTCGAGCGCCGCGCTCCCGAGCGACATTTGCGTGCGATCGAAATACACGTAGTTGCCTGGCCGCAGCTCGGTCAGGCCAGGCTGCCGCAGGCTGAAGCGCAGTGTCGGCGTCGCGCCGACTGAAATCTCGTCGATCTGAATCCCTGAGGCCGCGGCGCGATCGCGCAGCCCCGTGAGGATGGCGGCCTCCCGCATCGCGATCGTGCTCAGCTCGTCTTCCGACGAAGCGTGGTACGCCTGGCCGGCATGGCTGAGCAGTCCGCGCAGCCGCAGCCCCGGCATGGCGGCAATGGCACCGATGAACGCGAGCGGATCGCCTTGCTCGGGATCGATCCCGCAGCGGTGAAATCCGACGTCGATCTTCACGAGTACGTCGAGAGTGCGGCCGGCGCGCTGCATCGCGTCGGACCATCCGCGCGCCACCGCGAGATGATCGACGATGATCGAGATCGCCGCGCGGTCCATCAGCGCGAGCACGCGCGGCGCATTGCTCGGATTCACCGGATATGGCAGGCGGATGTCGCGGATGCCGGCGTCGACGAAGACCTCCGCCTCGCCGACTTTCGCGCAGCAGATGCCCACCGCGCCTCGTTCGATCTGCCACGCGGCGACGACCGGAGATTTGTGCGTCTTGGCGTGCGGCCGCAGTCGAATGCCCGCGGCGGACGCGAACTGCTGCACGCGATCGATGTTGCGCAGCGCGCGCCGGCGATCGATCAGGACTTGCGGCGTCGGTAGCTCACTCAACAGCACGCGCGTACTTTATCACGCGGCTTTTTAACCACGAAGAGGCGAAGCTCACGAAGAAGACCTAGCGGGCCGAAAATAACATGTCTTCGTGCCTTCGTGGTTCCGTGAGCCAGCTATGCAAACAGGCCAGGGAACCTATCCGACCGCATGGGATGGCCGGGGAAGATCGGATCTGCGTTCGCCACGCCCATGTGTCGGACGACGATCTCTCCGAAGACGTCGCGGAAATCGGTGGTCACCGCCAGGTCCCGGCCGTCATAGCGGCGATCGACCGACAACCCGGGCCATCGGCCGTACACGCGGCCGCCGCGGACGCCGCCGCCGATCACCATCATCGCGTTGCCGTGTCCATGATCGGTGCCGCGATTGCCGTTCTCATTCACCGCTCGTCCGAACTCAGACATCGTCAACACCACGGTGTCTTCCATCCGATCGCCGAGATCGACCGCGAGCGCCGCGATCGCGCGGCTGAAGTCGTCGAGCCGGCCGGCGAGCTGCCCCTGGCCCGCGCCCTGATTCACGTGCGTGTCCCATCCGCCGATATCGGCGAACGCGATCTCCAGCCCGACATTCGCTTTCGAGAGCTGCGCGATCTGCTTCAATGCTTGGCCAAACGCGGAACGCGGATAGTCGGCGCCGTGCTCCGGCTGATATTTTCCCGGATCGGCGACTTTCAACATCTTGATCGCGTTGAACGCTTCGCGGCCCGTGCCGTTCAACACGCGATCCGCCGCTGCGGCGTACTCGGCCTCGAATGACGCTCCAACCATGTCGCTGGCCTGACCCGCGCGGATGCCGAACTGGCCGATCTGGCTCACCGCGAGCGCGGCTGCCGGACCCTGCAGCATGCGCGGCATCTGCGGCGTCAGCGCGACGGCTCGGAACGGCGTCGCGGCCTCCGCCTGCCTCGCTTGCAGATAACGGTTCAGCCATCCGTCCGCCGTGTTCTTCACACCGGGCGTCGCCGTTTCCATGTAATCCTGTGCGTCGAAGTGCGACCGCGTGCTGTCGGGCGACCCGCACGCGTGAACGATCGCGAGCTGGCGCGCCTCCCACAGCGGCTTCAACGCCTGCAGGCGCGGGTTGAAGCCGAAGAATCCATCGAGATCGATGGCCGCGTTGTCGCCGCTGTTCGGACGCGCAATGGCGATGCTCGGCCGCGCCCGGTAGGTACTCGTTCTCGCCGAAGGGGACGACGACGCTGAGGCCGTCGACCGCGCCGCGCTGGAAGATGGCAATCAGCAGCTTCGGACGCCCCGATGCGCCCGCGGCGAATGCCGTGCGCGCGAGGAACGACGGCGCGAAGCCGAGGCTGACGAACGCGAAGGCACCCTGCTTCAAGAAAATTCGTCGCGATTGCATCTTCGATCTCCATGCGCCCGTCGCGGCGCTCTTCACGTCCTTCGTGCTCTTGAGACGAAGGAAACACTCGCCTCAGCGCCGCTGGAACTCCGGCGCGCCGAGCACGAGCGCGATCATCTGCGGTGTCGTCGTCGCCTTTTCAATCGCCGCCCGCGTCGTCTCCGACATGTCATCGTTGAGCGCGACCGACACGAGCGAAGCTGAGTCAACGACCGGCGACGGCTGACTGCCGGCAGTGATCACACCTGGCATCTTGCCGCTCGCCATTTGCAGTGCGAAATTCATACGGCTGACGAGCGCGCCAGTGTTCACCCAGGCGTCAGCGGAATCACTGTAGCCGGTCGGCGGCTGACACTGATACAGCGGCATGCCGAGCTGCTGCAGCGTGCGCACGAGCGGCGCGGCATTGGTGACATCCGCGTTCGTCGCGCGCGCGGCGCTCACGACGAACTCGAACGGCGTCTTCACTTTCGCGCGGTAGGCATCCGGCGACAGGAACTCGCGCGACGTGAGGATCGTCCGCAGCGTTTCCCGCAGATCGCCGCCGGTCGCGCTGAAGCGGGCGGCGACGCGATCGACGAGCGCCGGCGGAGGCGTATCGCTGACGAAGCGGCGCACCAGCTTCGCCGCGATGAAGTGCGCCGTGGATGGATGCGTCGCGAGGATGTCGAGCACCTGCTCGCCGTCGCGCATCCCGCCGCCGGCTGTGATGCGGTGTCCAAGGACGATTTTCTCGCCATCGTCGTGCAGGCGCGGCTCGAACTTGAAGGAGCCCCCTTGCCGCGGCTGCTGAATCGTCCAGCCCGTGAACGCACGCGCGACTTCGGTGACGTCCTTCTGCGTGTAGCCGCCGTCGACGCCGAGCGTGTGCAGCTCCATCAGCTCGCGGCCATAATTTTCGTTGAGACCCTTCGGCGCGTTCTTTCCCTGCGCCGCGGGGCGCGGCGAACGAGGGATGAACATCGGCGCGCCGAAACGGCTGCGCACAATGCGCGCCGGCTGCGTTTGCGGATGCACGCCGTTCGGATCGGCGCTCATCCAGTTGTCCAGATAGAACAACATCGCCGGGCTTTTCGCCGTGGCTTCGAGCAGGTCGCGAAATTTACCGAGCACGTGCGGCCGGATCACGTCCCGCTCGTACTCCGTGAGCAGGAACCGATCGACGCCCTTCCGCGCATCGACGTTGAAGTGATTGAACCAGAAATCGGTGAGCACTTCCTGCAACTGCCGATCGCTGTACACCGCGCGCAGGATCTTCTGTTCGGCCAGCTCCAGGACGACTTTGTTCGCGCGCTGCTGTTGGGGATCCGGCTGCTTCGGCGGCTCCTCGCCGCCGCCGGCGTCCGCCTTCATCCGCTGCTGTTTCTCGCGCCGCGCTTCGAGCACCGGCCGTTCGTACTGATCGGCGATCGCCCGCGAGCTCAACCCGATTGTGTCGAGGCCGGCCAGCCGCGCCTGCAAACCACTGTCGGCCATGTGCTCGGGATGCAGCTGCTGTTCAATGTAGCGCTCGACGCCCAGCTGGCGCACCCTGTCGATATCGCCCGGCCGCGGTCCGAAACTCAGGCGGTTCAGCGCATGGACGATGGTCTTGTCGTCTTTGGGGAACGCCGCGGCGTTCGGATGGGACGTGCCAGGGAAGAAGCAGAAAATGCCCCCCAGGCCCAGCACCGCGATGGCAAATCTTGCGTGCATGCCCCAATTAGACAGCCGGCTGGGGTCTGACGTAAAAAAAATGCCAAACTGAGCGGCTATGGCCGATTTGGTCCCCGCAGAGGGGCGCATTCTCGAACAGATCCTCGACACCACCTACGAAATCTGGCACGAAGGCCTCACACGGGTCCGATACGGGCGCTTCTTCCAGGCGCAAATGCAGACGAAGTGGGGCGCTGCGCATCTCGGCCGCTGGGCGCTGGTTGAGGGGGCCGAAGTCCTGGCCAGCGCGAAGACTTACGCCTTTCGAGGCGTGCTGGACGGACAGGCGGTCGATATCGTCGGCATCGGCGCGGTGTTCACGCCGCCGGCGCATCGCGGCCGCGGGCACGCGCGCGATCTGATCGATCGGCTGATCGCCCGGGCGGCGGCTCATGGCGCCGACCTCGCGCTGCTGTTTTCAGAAATCGGCGCCGACTACTATGCGCGCCTTGGCTTCACGGTCGTACCGACGGTCGAGCGCACGCTGGCGCTCGCCACGTCCGATCGACTCGGAGCGCCGGCGACGATGATCCGCGGCGGCCACGAGCGCGACCTCGACGGCCTCGTGGCGATGAACCGCGTTCGTGCCGAGCCCTTCCGATTTCATCTGGATCGCGATCGCGACGTGCTGACGTACGCGATCACGAAGAAGCGGCTGCTCGCCGGGTTCGGGCAGCCGGGCGTCCGCGAGCTGCAGTTTTTCGTCACGGAAGAGGGCACGACCGGTGTGGCGTATGTCGTGTTGAGCGTGCACGGCGGCGAATGGACCCTCGAAGAGTGCGGCGATCGTGATCCCACTGGCGCCCGCGTCGGCGCGATCCTGCAGGCGCTGATCGCACGCCAGCCGGCGGAACGTCATCCACGCATTCGCGCCTGGCTGCCGCCCGGATTCGTGCCGCCGCAGATCACGATTGCCGCATCGCAGCCCTCGCCGGAAGTGATGATGGTCTTGCCGCTGACGCGGGCCGCCGAATCAGCGCGGACGCTCGGCGACAACGATGTGCTGTACTGGCGCGGCGACGTGTTCTAGAGAAGAACGCGTCGAGTTCTTAGAGCACAGAGAATCTTTGCCACAGAGTCACCGAGGCATAGAGCGGGGTCGCGCGCGCCGCACGACGGCCGGCTCTTGGCCGGTCCGTCTCGCACACACGCACGACGAACGGAAACGCAAAAGGGATCGGACTGACTTTGCGTTCCCGTCCGTCATGTCGAGCACGCCCGCCGCGACGCGGCGGCGTTCGACACGGGTGTGCCTCGAATCACGAACCGCTCGGCGAGAGCTTCAGGTTCACCGTCTTGGTTTCGCCCTCATTGATCGAAAACGGTGTCGCCTTCGATTTCACGCTTTCGAGGAAATCCGGATCGCTTTGCTCGCCAGGCTCGACGAACTCCAGCGCGACGGCGTCGTACTCGCCTGGCGGCAGCGCGGTGATCTTGAAGCGGCCGTCCTGATCCGGACGTCCGGTCCGGAGATAACGAGAGCCCGATTCCCATTTCGCGCGATCCTGTGGGAAAACCACGAGCGTGTAGTCCTTCAGCGCGTCGCCGCGGTCGTTGTTCACCGAGCCGGACAGCGTCGACACGATGTTCGTCATCTCGATCTCGAGCCCGGAGACGTCGTCGTTCGGGCGGATGTCGACGCCGGAGTCGATCATGTCCACGCCGTTCAGCCTGACGGCGCGCATGTAAATCGTCGTTCCGGGCCCTGATTGTCCGTTGACCGAGAAACGCACTTTGCCGGGTGATGCCTTCAGCGAAAAGGTGAGATCGTCTTTCACCGTGCCGGGGCGATTGCCGGGCGCGAAGAACATCGAGCCGGGTTGCACCGGGTTCGCGAAGACCCGTTGTTCGCCCGACTGGAAGGCCGCGAGCGCAGATGGCGGCACGATCACGCGCCCGGTGACCGTGACCGCCTTCGTCGCGAGGAGCGCCACGCCGGCAAGATCGTCTCCGGCGACCGTGATGTCGGCGGAGGCGAACTCGACATCGTCGCCGCCCGTCCCCGTATTCGCCTGCAGCGTGTACTCGCCCGGAGCGACGCCGCTGATCGAGAACGTGCCGTCCGGCAGCACGCGTCCGCCCATGCTCGACGTGAACCCGTTGCCCGAACGCTGGACGACCATGATCATGCCGGGCATCGGTTTGCCTTGCGAGGTGACGACGGTGCCGCTCACGTGTGCCGTCCGCGCCGGCGTCAGCGTCATCGTGAGCTCGCTGATCGTTTCGCCAAGGCCGACAACGATCTTCTGCGCCGATTCTGGCGTCGGGGCGTTGGGATAGTACGTCGGTGCGTAGCCAGAGCGGTCCTCAGTCGCCCCCATCTGGAAATTACGGAGCACGGCTGAGAGGTAATACTGGCCGGGCGACAGGCCGAAGATCCGGAACTCGCCGATGTCGTTGGTCGAGCCGGAGCGGCCGGCATTCATGAGCTGCCGGCGGCCCTGGGCGAACTGATATCGCTGCACCGTCACCAGCACGTCGGTGACCGGCTCGCCGAATTCGTCGAGCACATGTCCCGTGATGATCGCGCCCTTCGGCAGACTGAAATCGATCTTCTCGATCGTCTGCGCGTTCATCAGCTCGATCGGCCTGCCCGGTTCAAGCGGCCGTTTCTGGCCGTACTGCAGGCTGACGTAGCTGCCTTTGCTGGCGGACACCGTGTAGCGGCCGGCTGGCAGATCGCGGAACTCGTACCGCCCCTCTGGATCCGTGCCCGCCACGCGCCCCTCGCGAAGCTCCGTCGAAAACAGACGAACTTGTGCTTTGCGCAGCGGCTGCCCGCTGTCGCCGGCGACGACGCGGCCTCTCAGGATCGCGGTGCCCTCTTTTGCGGCGGCGTTATCGCGCGGCGGCGTCTGCGCGGGGGCGCCGGGCACCGCTGCGCCAGGCGCTTGCGCCGATCCAGGCGGCGACAGGAGCATGAGAACGAGGATCCCGGAGAGTCCCAAGACGCGCAGCATGTGCCACCTCGCGTGTTGAAGCGTGCCCACCCCGACCCCAGCCCGTTTAGACACCGATCCGAGGCCGCCGGCCTTCTGAACGAACGCGCGACGCGGGTATTCGGCAGCTACCGCGCGTCGAGCTTCCGGCCCGCGTTCAATTGATCGAAGTTCAGGATCGCGTTGAACACCAGGAAATAACTGCCCTGCGTCTCGCCGCGCCAGATCGGGTTGTTCGAGAAGACGACGACGTGTCCCTTCTCGAACGGAACGTCGACGACTGCCGCGTGCTGCGCGATCTCGTTGCCGCCTTCCACGAGGCCCGACACGAGCAGATCCTTGGTGTCGGCGAACCGGAGAATCACGCGCGGCCGCGCAGCCGGCGGAATCACGTTGATCGCGTTGCGCAACTGCTCGTCAGTGACCGGCACCGCCTGCCACAGATCGACCTTCGGCTCGGCCGGCACTTCTTCGCCCGCGCGTCCCTGTGGCTCGTCGGGATCCTCCAGCGTGCCGCGGCCGGTCGGCCGCTCGCCCATGTCGCCGCCGAGCCGCCGTCCGCCGCCGCCGACGTACGCGTTGCTGATGTTGAAAATCGGTCCGCTACCTTGCCACAGCCCGAGGTTATCGGTGTAGCCGTACGCGATCGGACTGGTGTTGTCCACCATCTTCGATCGCACGACGCTGCCGACGATGCGGAGACGATTTGCGCGGGCCACAGACACGCCCGGCGTGAAGCCGCTCGACACGGCGAGATCCGCTGTATCCATCGCCGTCAGCAGCAGGCCGCCTTTGCGCACGAACTCCTGCAGGTGCGCGACGCCGATCCACCCGAGGCCCGGCCGCATGTCGTCGGTCTGATCTTCCGATCCAAGGTTGGGCGTCTCCGCGGTCTTCTTCCACGGCAGCGCGTTGCCGTTCATCGGCATACCGCTGACGATGCCCTGCGGATTGCGGCCGACGGGCGGGAAGATGATCACGTCGTACTTGGCGTTCAGGTTGTCGTCCTTCGCCGCCTGCTGCGTGCTGATGTAGTCGTACGGCACGTGCGCGTCGTCGAACGCGTGGCGCCACCAGCCTTCGTCCTGTGTGCTGAGCCAGGTGTGCAGCAGCGCGACGCGGGCGGCGCGCACCGGATGCACCTTCACCGACGGCGCGGAGGCGACGGCGACGATCTGGAGTCCGAGGTCGGCCGCCGCCCTCTGCACGTCGGCTGCCGGTGCGTTCTCGATCACGAACGACCCGCGATTGAATTTCTTCCCGGCGGCGTCGAACGGCTCCTCCGCGGCGTCGATCGACGCGTCCTTCAATCTGTACCGCAGCGTTGCCAGGGCGATGTCGGCGTTGTGGTTCACGAGGAAGATCGATCCTGTGTTCGTGACGCTGCCTTTCGCGTGAACTTCACCCTTGACGCGCTCCATCGGGGCATCCAGGACTTTCAGATCGAGGACGCGCGTCGCCTGCACGTTGTACAGCTCAGGGAAGGTCCAGCCGGTGTCGTCGTACGGCGTCTTCTGCGGATCGTTCGGGCTCCAGGTACCTGATAGTCGAGCAGCGAATCGGCGATGCGGCTGTATGGCTGATCCATACGGACGATGAAGGAGCCGGCGGGAAACGTCTTTGTGGCCGGCTCAGTTTTCTTGCCGGCATCCTTGTCCTGCTTCTCCTGGCCGTCCTGACGGTCCCGCCCTTCCTGCCCATCCCGCCCTTCCTCCCCGGCCTGCCCGTCGTTCGTCGTCACGGGCCGCGCCGGGACCTTCTTGCGCGGAATCATCACGGTGAACGGGGCTGTGGCGCGGGAGATTTCAACGCCTTGCTTCTGCAGCGTGCGCAGGAGCTCGGCCTGCGCGCCAGGCCGCGGGTCGTCGCCGGGCAGCACGTACGCTGCCGGGCCTTCCGTTTTCGGTTTGACGATCGAGCGCTTGCTCTTCAGGTAGAAGTTGCGGAGGAACAGCTTGTTGTTCGCGGCGAAATAGTGGAGCGAGGTAAGCAGGCCCGTCTGCTCGTAGTTGTTGTTATTGCGCTGTGACCATTTCGTCTTCGGCAGCGGCGGATTCTGCTTGTACCAAGTGCGGGCGTACTCGTCCGGCCGGAGCGTGCGCTCGACCGTATCGGCACCGCCGTTGCCGAACGTTTCATACAGGCGGCTGATGCCGTTGTGCAGCGCCGCGATGAACATCAGATAGCCGGGCGACCACGTATCGAAGTTGCCGTGGGCGAACACGCCCGGCATGCCGAACTTCGTCATCTCGGAGACGTTGTTCCAGCCGATCATCTGCCACTCGTCGGCGAGAATCGGATCGATCCAGGCGTTGTACGGACCGTCGCCGATCGTGTTGTCGTACAGATACGGCACCGATTCATGCAGATCGTGCAGCACCTGCGGATGCCATTGAATGTACGTGTTCATCACGTTCTCGGTGAGCTTGAGCGTGACGCCCATCGCATCGCGGTTGTTGTCGTGCGCGACGTACTTGCCCCAATAGACGAGTGGCTGGTAGTTCTGGCCGGGGTGCGCCAGATGCCACTTGTAGACGTCCACCATCTTGTCGCGGCCGTCCACCTCGACGACTGGCGTGATTAACGTGATCAGGTTCTCCCGCACCGACTTGATGTAGTCGTTGTCGTCCACGATCAGCCGGTAGGCCAGCTCCATCAGCGCCGTCGGCGCGCCCGTCTCCGGCGAATGAATCGTGCCCGTGATGTAGTAGATCGGCGTGGACGCGTTGATGAGCGTCTCCGCCTGCGTGTCGTTCATGTCGATCGTGCGCGGATCAGCGAGCTTGGCAAGGCGCGCCTTGTTCTCGTCGAGCTTCGCCATGTTGGCTTCCGACGAGATCGCCACCGCGATCATCTCGCGCCCTTCCTCCGTCGTGCCGATCGTGTAGACCTTCACGCGCTGCGGCGCCGCCTTCTCCAGCATGCGCATGTACTGGTAGACCTCCTCGGCGTACGGCAGCTTGCCCGGCGCTCCCGCCACGTCGCCGAGGACCGCCTTCGGCGTCGGCACGGTCTTCGACGCGGGGAGGTAGTCCACCAGCGGCGAGGTGAAGTACGGCTCGGTTGTGTATTCCTTGATCTTCCTCGTGTACTCCTCGTCGATCGGCACCTTCGGATCGCGGACGAAGGTCTGGATGGACGCCGCTGACCCGGGCGGTCCGGACCGCTGGGCAGCGAGGGACGGCTGGAGGAACGCCACGACGATGGCCACGGCGAACGCGATCGCGGCGCCACGCGTCACCGCGCGCGCAAAGAGAGAGTTGATCATGGTGGGTGATCTTAATGCTATCGTCATTTTCATGCGCAGATTTTCATCGGCCGTGATCCTTCTCATCGCGCTCGCGTGTGCCGGCGCGCTGCACGCCCAGCAAAGCGCAACGAGCGTCCTCGCGAACATCGACGCGAAGCGCGCTCATTACGCCGACGTTGCGCACCAGATCTGGGGCTTCGCGGAGCTCGGCTACCAGGAGCAGAAGAGCAGTGCGCTCCTGCAATCCGAGCTCAAAGCGGCCGGCTTCGACGTGAAGGCCGGCGTCGCCGGCATCCCGACCGCATTTGTGGCGACCTTCGGGTCCGGCAAGCCGGTGATCGCGATCGTTGGCGAATTCGACGCGCTGCCCCGGTTGTCACAGGAGGCGTCCGTGGCGTCGCGCAAGCCGATTGTCGCGGAGGCGCCCGGCCACGGCTGCGGACACAACCTGTTGGGCACCGGTGCGCTGGCGGCCGCCGTGGCGGTGAAGGACTGGCTGGCGTCGAGCGGCCATGCAGGGACGATCCGTATTACGGCACGCCGGCGGAAGAAGGCGGGTCCGGAAAGGTGTACATGGTCCGTGCCGGACTGTTCAAAGACGTGGACACTGTCGTGACCTGGCGTCCGGGCGATCGGAACGATGCGAGCCCGGCGAGCTCGCTGGCGAATATCAATGCGAAATTCCGGTTTCACGGCCTCGCGTCACACGCTGCGGCGGCGCCGGAGAAAGGACGATCGGCGCTCGATGCGGTCGAAGCGATGGATTACATGGTGAACATGATGCGCGAGCACGTGCCGCAGGAAACACGCATCCACTACATCATCACGCGCGGTGGCGCGGCGCCGAACATCGTGCCCGACTTCGCGGAAGCGTACTACTACGCGCGTCAGCCCGACATGCGCATCCTCGACGGCATCTGGGATCGCATCGTCGACGCCGGCAAAGGCGCGGCGCTCGGCACGGGCACGACGATGGACTTCGAGGTTCTGGGGGCGGTGTACAACGTACTGCCGAACGTTTACTTGAGCGGGCTGATGCACAAGAACCTCGAGCGCGTCGGCGGATTCACGTACACGGCGGAGGAACAGGCATTCGCCGAGGAGGTGCGGAAGACGCTCGTCGAAGATCCGACGGCGCCGCTGGGCTCCCAGCAGAACGTGCAGCCGGCCCGCCTCGGCACTGTGGACAGCCTCAACCGATCTGGCGGATGTGAGTTGGAATGTGCCGACGGTGTCGATGACCACGGCGACCTTCGTGCCGGGCGTGCCGGCCCACAGCTGGCAGGCGACCGCCTGCGCTGGTAGGACGATCGGCGTGAAGGGGATGATCGTCGCGGCGAAATCGATGGCGCTGACGACGATCGATTTGTTCAGCGATCCGTCGCATATCCAAAAGGCGCGGACCGAGTTCAACGAGAAGCGCGGGCCGAATTTCGTCTACAAGACGCGGCTCGCCGATCGCGCGCCGGCGCTCGATTATCGGAAGTAACAAGGGCTCTCAACGAGACGCTGCCGCCGGTTCAACGCGAGCGGCAGATTAATGCAACGTGACGCGCTCCGACTCGAATCCCTGCAGCATCCAGCCGTCGTCGAGGAGCAGCCGCTCGATCATCGCGTGACGCTGAAACGCGGTCAGCGCGTCGTCGAAGCGCTCGATTGCCGCGCCCGTGGGATTCCACTGCGCGGGAACGCGCAGCTCGTATTCGGAGTCTTCGCCGGTCAGTCCCAGTTCGCAGACCACCGTCTCGTCCTCGTCGCGCTGGAAGATCCAGCGCAGCACGCGGACGTGCTGATGATGCTGCCGGCTGCGATTGACCACGGGGGTGTAATCGTCGACGGCCGTGAACGAGTTGAGGTGGCTCATGCCCGTGCTGTCTGCACCTTCGGTGCCAAGGGCGAGCGTCGCGAAGCGGGGTGATAGCTCTCCACCACCGAGGACACGGAGGTCATCGTGAAAAACCACGATTCCTCAATCTTCCGCGTGTCCGTAGCGGCGAGCTCGGATCAGCGCTTGAACTGTCGAACAATCGCCTGGGCGGCGAGCGCACCCGATCGTCCGTTGATCCCTGTGCCTGGATGTGTGCCAGATCCGCACAGATATAGACTGTGAATCGGCGTCGCATAACGCGCCCACCCGAGCAGCGGCCGCGTGACAAAGAACTGATCGAGGGCCAGCTCTCCCTGAAAGATGTGACCACCGGTCAGCCCGTAGGTCCGTTCGAGATCGAGCGGCGTGATGACCTGCCGCGCGAGCACTGAGGCCTCGAAACCGGGCGCGTAGCTCGCGATGGTTCGAGTTGCGAGGTCGCCGAGCCGCTCACGCTCGGCGTCCCACATCGTGCCGCGCAGCTCGTACGGCGCGTACTGCACATACGCCGATACCACGTGTTGACCGGAGGGCGCGAGCGCCGGATCCACGATCGACGGGATCGTCAGCTCCATCCAGGGGTCCTCGGAGACGCCGCCGTATTTGGCGGCATCGAAGGCGCGCTCGATCGCGTCGATGTCTGGATTGAGGCGAACGCGTCCCGACAACGCCGCATGCTGGCCAGCGGCGGGGCCCGCCATCGCCGTAAAGCGCGGCAGGGACGAGACGGCATAGTTGACCTTGGCGAGCGTACCGCGGGCGCGGATGTTCTGGACGGCGCGTACGAAATCTGGCGCGAGGTGCATCGGATCCACCAATCCGAGGAGCGTGCGCCGGGGACCGAGGCCGGACACGACGATCCGCGCCGCGATCTCTTCGCCACTCGACAGCACAACCCCTCGAGCTGTCCCACTGGTGACCACGACGTGTGCGATTTCGGCACCTGTGCGGATCTCGGCTCCCGCCTCGCGTGCGGCCTGGGCGAGTGCATCGGCGACGACGCCGGGCCCGCCCTTGGCGAACCAGCCGGTGGCGATTGGGTGCCCCTCTCCGGCGCCCAGCAACAGCAGCAGCGCGGCGCTTCCAGCCGACCAGGGACCGAGAAAGGATCCGAGCACGCCGCCGGCGGCCACGGTGGCGCGCAGCGGCTCGCTGTCGAACCACTCGCTCGCGAGGTCGGCGACCGCCATCGGCATCCATCGCAGCAGCCGGTAGGCGTCGGTCCGGCCGAGGCCCCTGAATCGACGTCCGGCTTTCAGCATCTCGATCAGATCGGCGGCCGTCGGATCGTCGATCGACGGTGGCGTGGAGTTGTTGATCGCACGCAGGACGCCGCTGATGCGCGCAATGCTCGCGAGGAACGTTGGATACCGCTCCGCGTCCTTGCGTGAAAACGCCGCCACGCTTTGAGCCGCGCGCGCGCTGTCGGCCCAGAGCACCAGCGCGCGGTCGCCGCGCATCGGCGCACACGCCGCCGCCTCCGGGCGGACGATCTGCAGCCCGTGCCGCTCGAGGCCCAGTGCGCGCACGATCGCTGGATCGATCGCCGCGGTGTGAGCCAGCGTCGGACACCGGAATCCTGGCGCGATCTCGGAGGTGCTCACGCAGCCGCCGACGCGCTCCTGCCGCTCGAGCACGAGCGGCTTCAGGCCCGCCTTGGCGAGAAACGCCGCGGTGACGAGCGCATTGTGCCCGCCGCCGATGATGACTGCGTCGCGCATGCGAGTTACTCTGCGACCTTTTTCATCACGAAGGGACGGAGATCACGAAGTTCACGAAGAACGCTTTGTACAAAACACGCTCTTCGTGTTCTCCGTGTCCTTCGTGACTTCGTGATGAAAGCGGTCGGCATGAGGGCTACCGAGTCTGTCCGAGAATTCTCAGCGCGGCGTTGCGTCCCGGCGCGCCCATGATGCCGCCGCCCGGGTGAGTTGCGGAGCCGCACATCCACAAGCCGCGGATGGGCGTCGTATACTGCGCCCATCCAGGCGCCGGCCGCAGAAAGAAAAGCTGTTCCAGGGTGAGCTCGCCCTGAAAAATGTTGCCTTCGGTCAAGCCGAAGATGCGCTCGATGTCGAGCGGCGTCAGCACCTGCCTGTGCAGGATGATGTCGCGGATGTTCGGCGCGTGCTCGGCGATGGTGTCGATCACGGTGTTGCCGAACGCCTCCCGCTGCTCATCCCAGGTGCCCGACCGCAGCTTGTACGGCGCATACTGCACGAAGCACGACAGAATATGCTTGCCCGGCGGAGCGACCGAGGGATCGGTCAACGTCGGGATCACCATGTCGATGTACGGCCGGCGCGAGAACTCGCCGTACTTCGCCTGATCGTAGGCGCGCTCCATGTAGTCGACGCTGGGGGAGATCGAAATCGCGCCGCGCAGGTGCGCGCCCGGCCCGGGCAGGCTGGTGAAATTCGGCAGCGCGTCGAGCGCCAGATTCACTTTGCCCGACGATCCCCGATATTTGTACCGGCGAATCTCTTCGACGAACTCCGTGGGCAACTCCTTGTCCGCGTCCATGAACTGCAGGAACGTCAGATTCGGATCGACGCTCGACAGGACCATCTCCGCATCGAGCTCGTCGCCATTGGCGAGGATCACGCCGGTCGCCTGTCCGCGCTGCAACCGAATCTGCGCGACGGGCGCCTCCGTTCGAATCTCCGCACCGAGCTCGCGCGCCGCGCTCGCGATCGCGTTCGAGATCGCGCCCGTACCGCCGCGCGCGAAGCCCCACGAGCGGAACGCACCGTCGATCTCGCCCATGTAGTGGTGCAGCAGGACGTACGCGGTGCCAGGCGAGCGGACGCCCAGGAATGTGCCGATGATCCCCGATGCCGACATCGTCGCCTTCAGCACGTCGGTCTCGAACCACTGGTCGAGGAAGTCGACGGCGCTCATCGTCATCAGCTGGACCTGGTTGTAGCGGTCTGTGCCGGCGAGGCCGTGGAAGCGCCTGCCCAGAAACACCAGCTTCATCAGCTCGCGCGGATCCAGCGTCATCGGATCCGGTGGCGTCATGTTGAGAATCGGCTTGACGAACCGCGCCATCTCGACCATCGCCTTGCCGTACTCGTCGTACGCTTCGGCGTCGACTTTCGAGTGGCGCGCGATCTCGCGGCGGGTCTTCGCGTGATCGTTCACACGCCAGAGATGATCGCCGTTCGGCATCGGCGTGAACGTGCCGTCGAGCGGCAGAATCTCCAGGCCGTGCCGCGGCAGATCGAGATCGCGGATGATTTCCGGACGCAGCAGCGACACCACGTACGACGCCACTGAAAATCGAAACCCTGGAAACACTTCTTCCGTGACGGCGGCGCCGCCGAGGACGTGCCGTCGCTCGAGGACGAGCACCTTCCGCCCGGCGCGGGCGAGATAGGCGGCGGCTGTCAGCCCGTTATGGCCGCCCCCGATGACGATGGCGTGGTACTTCATTTTGCGGTGCCAGGTGCTGCGTGCTAGGTGCGATGTGCTGAGTGCCAGGTGAGCTGACAATCGCGGTCGCGCGGACTACAGGCCGCAGCTTCGGGTGGCGTTGCCGAGCAGGAGGGCGAGGCGCAGGAGGTGGACCGTGCTCGACGGAGCCATGGCGAGCGGATATTACTATAATCGCGCCATGCCGATCGGCACCGCGGTTCACGAACGCACGTTCGCGCTGGCGGAGAGCCTCAACTTTCGCGAGTGGTCCGGCTATTACGCGGTGAGCGCCTACGAGGCGCACCACGAGCACGAATACAACGCCATCCGCAACGCCGCGGCGCTCATCGACGTGTCGCCGCTGTTCAAATACCTCATCAGCGGTCCGGACGCCGCCAGGCTGGTCGATCGCATCATCACACGCGACGCCTCCAAGCTCGCCGTCGGCCAGGTCTACTACACGCCCTGGTGCGACGAGCGCGGCAAGGTGATCGACGATGGCACCGTGACGCGCGTGGCCGACGACGCCTTCCGTTGGACCGCCGCCGATCCGAGCCTCCGCTGGTTCACGCAAAACGCGATCGGCATGAACGTGCGGATCGAGGACATCTCGGAACAGGTCGCCGCGCTCGCGCTGCAAGGACCGACGTCCGGCCGCCTGCTCGACGCGGTCGCTGACGCCGACATTCGGCCGCTGAAATATTTCCGGATGACAAAGGGCGCCATCGGCGGCGTGCCGGTCGAGATCTCACGCACGGGATACACCGGCGATCTGGGCTACGAAATCTGGATGCCGTGGGATCGCGCGGTCGACGTGTGGGACGCGCTGATGCGCGGCGGCCGTCCCTTCGATATTCATCCGGCCGGCATGCTCGCGCTCGACGTCGCGCGCGTCGAAGCCGGACTGCTGCTGATTGAGGTCGACTTTCAGAGCAGCAAGAAAGCGCTCATCGCCGCCCAAAAATATTCACCGTTCGAAATGGGGCTCGATCGGCTGGTCGCCCTCGACAAAAAGGCGCCGTTTGTCGGCCGTCAGGCGCTCATCGACGAACAGCGCCGCGGTCCGGCGCGCCGGATTGTCGGCCTCGAGATCAGCTGGCCCGCGGTCGAGCAGCGCTACGACGATGCCGGGATGCCGCCCCAGCTGCCCGCAGCGGCATCGCGCGTGGCGGTGCCGGTCTACAAGAACGGCCGTCAAGCCGGCCGCGCCACCACGACGACCTGGTCACCGGTGCTCAAGAAGCTGATCGCGCTCGCCACCATGGACGCACCGCACGCCGTGGAGGGCACGACGGTCGAGTTCGAAATCACGGTCGAAGCCGTGCGTCATCGCGTGCCGGCAACCGTCGTGAAGACGCCGTTCTTCAACCCGCCCAGAAAAACCGCGCTCTTGTGATGTAACCCTCGTGGGCCGGCCTGCAAAGAAGCTTCAGAGAGGATCGCTGGAATCGGACCGCGGGCCCGGGGCGGAGGCCGAATTGTGCCGGCTGATGGCCGGCTACCTCGATGGCCGGCTCGACGCGTTCGACGCCGTCTACGCCGCGCTCGCCGGACGCCTCCGCGGGTACCTCTGCTCGCTCTGTCGCGATGCGTCGTTGGCCGATGACCTGGTCCAGGAAACATTCATGCAGATCCATCGATCGCGGCGGACCTACGAACCAGGTCGGCCGGTCACGCCGTGGGTCTTCGCGATCGCGCGGCATGTCTTTCTGATGCACCGCCGCAGCGCCGGACGCCGGCTGCGCTTCGAAGAGACACTGATCGCCGAAACGCATCACGCGGATCGACCGCGCGATGATGTGGCGGCGCTGATCGATCGCGACGAGGTGCGGCGTACGCTGCGGCAGGTGCCGGCGCACCAGCGGCAGGCCGTGCTCATGCACCACGTCGAGGGGCGCAGCTTCGTCGAAATCGCTGCGCGGCTGGGCATCCGCGTGAATGCCGCAAAGACGCGCGCGTTTCGTGGGATGAAGACGCTGCGAGCGTTGATGAAGGGTTCGCAGGACTGATCGCGTGCACGACGAGATGCCAACACCGAAGACGCTGCGCGACGCCATCGAACGAGACCTGAAGCCGGCCCGCCCGTTGCGGCGTCCAGTCACCCGTGCGCTCGCGCTTGCGCCGATCGCCGCAGCGATCCTCGTCGGCGTGCCGCTCTTGCACGCGTTCCGCGGCGACATCCGTGTCATCGGATTCGTTCGCGCGTGGGGCTTTTCCATCGCGCAGACAATCGCCGGCCTCGTGATCATCGCGCTCGCCCTGCGCGAGTCGATTCCAGGCCGAGCGCTCTCCACCGGCACGGTGACGACGACGGTCGTGGGCGGCCTCGCGCTGCCGATGTGCCTGGTCGTGCTGACATCGTCCAGGTTCGACGTCGGGCCGGGGCCGGGCCTGGCACTGCTCGACGGCGCGGCATGCTTCAAAACGTCCGCGCTGGCGGCTGTGCCCGCGATTATCGTCGCGGCGATTCTGGCCGCGCGCGCGTTTCCGCTGAGGCCGGGGATCGCCGGCGGGTTGTACGGGCTCGGCGCCGGCTTGATGGCCGACGCCGGACTGCGGTTGTACTGCGATTATTCGGTGCCGAGCCACGTGCTGTTCGCCCACGGTGGCGCGGTGGCGGCGTCGATGGTCGCCGGCGCGTTCGTCGCGACGGCCGTGGCGCGCACAAGGCAGGACTAAAGTCCTGCGCCACAACAGTCGTCGGCCACCAGGCGTGACCGAAGTCCTGCGCGACGATCGAACAGTCGTAGCGCAGGTCGTTAGACCTGCCCATTCTATTTTTCGCTCATGAACGGGTAACGATAATCGTGCGGCGGGTTGAAGTTCTCCTTCAGCGTCCGCGCGCTGACCCAGCGCACCAGGTTCAGCTTCGATCCCGCCTTGTCGTTCGTGCCCGATCCGCGAGCGCCGCCGAACGGCTGCTGGCCGACGACCGCACCCGTCGGCTTGTCGTTGACATAGAAATTTCCCGCCGCGTGGCGCAGCGCAGACGTCGCGTGCACGATGGCGCGGCGATCCTGCGCGAACACCGCGCCGGTGAGCGCGTACGGCGACGTCGAGTCGACTACCGCCAGTGTCTCCGCCCACTTCGCATCGTCGTACACATAGGCCGTGACGACCGGTCCGAAGATCTCCTCGCACAGCAGCCGGTAGCCGGGGTCGGTGGTCTCGACGAGCGTCGGGCTCACGAAGTAACCCTTGGTGCCGTCCACCTTGCCGCCGGCGATGATCTTCGCCTTGCCGCGCGCGTGCTCGACGTACTCGCTGATTTTGTCGAACGCCCGCTTGTCGATGACGGCGCCCATGAAGTTCCGGAAATCCTGGATGTCGCCCATCTTGATCTCGTCGATCATGGCGATCACGCGGTCGCGCACGTTGGTCCAGAGCGACTTCGGCACGTAGACCCGGCTCGCCGCCGAGCATTTCTGCCCCTGATATTCGAAGCCGCCGCGGACGATCGCCACGGCGAGCGCTTCGGCATCGGCTGAAGGGTGCGCGACGATGAAATCCTTGCCGCCGGTCTCGCCGACGATGCGCGGATAGGAGCGGTACGTGCTCATCGACGCGCCGATCGTCCTCCACATGTCGTTGAAGACGTCGGTGCTGCCGGTGAAGTGCACGCCGGCGAGATCGCGGTGCGAGAGCAGCGCCTTCGAGATCATCGCGGCGTCGCCGGCGACCAGGTTGATCACCCCGGGAGGCATTCCGGCCGCTTCGTACAGCTTCATCAGATAGTACGCGGCGAACATCGCGCTCGAGGCCGGCTTCCACACGACCGTGTTGCCCATCAGCGCGGGCGCGGTCGGCAGGTTGCCGGCGATCGACGTGAAGTTGAACGGCGTGACGGCGTAGACGAAGCCTTCGAGACCGCGATACTCGAGCGCATTCCACATCGTGTGGTCGCTCGACGGCTGCTCGTCGAGCAGCTCCTGACCGTAGTGCACGTTGAAGCGCCAGAAGTCGATGATCTCGCACGCGGCGTCGATCTCCGCCTGGAAGATCGTTTTCGACTGGCCGAGCATCGTCGCCGCGTTAATCGTGTCGCGCCAGCCCGTCGTCAGCAGCTCGGCCGCTTTGAGGATCACCGCGGCGCGGTCGTCGAACGACCAGCCGGACCACTCGTGCCGCGCGGCAGCGGCGGCGTCGATCGCCTGCTGCACGTGTTTCTCGGACGCCTTGTGATAGTCGGCGAGCACGTGCGCGTGATCGTGGGGCATGACGGCCTTCGCCGTGTCCCCGGTCCGCACTTCCTGACCGCCGATGAACAGCGGAATCTCGATTTTTTCGGCGGCCATCGCCGACAACCTGGCTTTGACGGATGCGCGCTCGGGCGATCCAGGCGCGTAGGATTTGATCGGCTCGTTGGCGGGCGGCGGCACGCGACGATGCCCGTTGAAGACGGCATGTGATGAAGACATAGCCTTATAGTTTACTGCAAGAGAGTTGGCGAGTCGGTGAGTTGGTGAGTTGGTGAATGAGCTCGGTGAACAGCGCGCGAGCCACGACGAACGGCTACCTCAGATGGTTCGCTTCCCGCCTGACGATTTCGTCGAAGCTCCAGAGCAGCGATTCCCGCTCGGAGTACGGCCCCGGCTGATAGACGCGCGAGCTGATCCCCGCCTGCGACTGCTCGGCGATCCACCAGTCTTCACGGTTCGTCAGATCCCAGAACTCGATCGCATCATCCGCCTGAAAGCCGGGCTTCGCCATTTCGTCCGGATGAAAGTGAAACTCGCAGACGATCTCCGTGCGGTCGTGCGCACGCGGCCACAGGGTGTGCGTCATCACGTAGTCGGGGTGCAGACTCAGAAGAAAATTCGGATAGATCGCGAAGTAGACGACGCGTTGGCGATCGCTGGCGCTCAGGCCAGGCAGATAGGCGCGCCGGCGTTTGCCGTCCATGCTCATCGTCTCGACGCCCTCGCGGAATCCCATCGCGCCGCCGCAGTAGCACGCCGTCGGCTCGACGTTCTCCGCGCCGAGATAATGGTGCAGCCTGTTCAGCGCCGGATGAAGATTCGGGCAGTGCAGGCATTCGTTGTAGTTCAGGACGATCAGTTTCCAGTTCGCCTTCACGTCGTACACGATGCGGCGATGCAGACGGAGATCCTCCATGCGCCACGGCGCGAAGCGCGCCGGGAGGTCGGCTAGCTGATGTCGAAGGCCGGCAGGGGCAGGTAGGGCGTGCGACGCGGCCGCGCCCAGGTGCACGAAGATGTTGCCGTCCCAGACTTCGCAACCGGCGCGATGCAGCGGGTAATCCTCTTTGCAGAACTCCGCCGCCATATGCGGCGCGGCGAGCAGGCGGCCGTCAAGGTCGTACGTCCAAGCGTGATAGGGACATTGAATCCGGCCGGCGAAATGTCCCTCCGGCTGGTCGCAGAGGCGCGTGCCGCGGTGGCGGCAGACGTTGAAGACCGCGTGAATCTCCCCGGCACTGCCGCGTGTGACGATGACGCTCTCGCTGCCCAGGCTCCGGGTGAAATAGTCGCCAGGATGTCGAATCTGATCAGCGCGTCCGGCGCAAATCCAACGGTTGAAATAGAAGCGGTCGAGCTCCCGCGCGTAGAACTCGGGATCGGCATAGAACGATCGCGGCAGCGTCGTATGCATGCGGTGGTTCAGCGGGAATCCAGCGCGACGACAGGCGGTCGCGCGCGGCCGCGGCCCGCGCGCGCAGCTCGAGTGGCTGTTGACTACAAGGGAAACAGCGACGCGACGTCGCACCGAAACCCGGCGAGCGTCGTCGAGGCGAACGATTCCTGCGTCTCTGCGGCCAGCGTCAACACATAGCGTCCGTCGACGAGATCGTATCGCTCGATTCGCTCGACGCGTGGATCCACCAACCAGTATTCAGGCACTCCGAAGCGGGCGAACGTCGCCTTCTTGCGCCCCAGGTCGTTCCGCACGGTGCCCGGCGACACTACTTCGACGACGAGATCCGGCGGCACCCGGGTGACCGCGTCGGGCTGCACGTGATGGCGGCGCGAAGCCGAGAAGTACGCGATGTCGGGCTGCAGCACATTCAGCTCGTCGAACACGATATCAATTGGCGCCGCCAGAACCAGGCCACCCCTGTGCTCCGCATATCGCCACAGGCGTCCCAGGATCTCCATCAACGCAATCTGATGCCGCGGCATCGGCGCAGGAGCCACATAGACCTCACCGTCATAGAGCTCGTACCGACGCCCGTCGTCGGGCCAGCTCACGAGGTCGGAATACGTGGTCTGCTGTGCAGCGTTCATGAAAGACATTTTACCATCGTCCACCGACCGTTGACGACGATGCGAAGCGCGTGCCGATCACGTTCTCGCGAGAAACAGGCGGGTTTTATTCGGGCTGCGGCACACGCGCGTGAAGAAGATCGCGATTCTCGCCCGCCCCGGGCGCGTCGACCCTGGCACATTCTGCAATCCCCGCGATTGCACGATGAAAGACAGAGCCGAACGCTGGCGACCCGTTGTTCATCAGCGTCGCGTCCATTCGGGCGGCACGTCGACATAGGAGCCGTTCAAGTCGGAGGTCGACGCACAGCCGAGCAGCTTCAGCGTGCGCACGACATCGGTCCGCAGGATCTCGATCGCGCGTGCGATGCCTGGACCTCCGCCGGCGCCAAGTCCGTACGCATACGCACGGCCGATCAGCACGGCCCTGGCGCCCATGCACAGCGCTTTGACGATGTCGCTGCCCCGGCGGATGCCGCCGTCGAGCAGCACCTCGATGCGCCCGTCCACTGCGGCGATCACCTCCGGCAGGACGCGCAGCGTCGCTGCGACACCGTCGAGCTGACGCCCACCGTGATTCGACACGACGATCGCGTCGGCGCCTTCGTCGACCGCCCGCCGCGCATCGTCACCGATGTGGACACCCTTGATGACGATGGGCCCGCTCCAGGCGTCGCGGATCCATCTGAGATCGGCCCACGACACCATCGATTGCTCGAGCATCGCGCCGACATCGGCGTACGGCATCGGTCCGCGATCCGCGAGCATCACGTTCGGAAACGTCATCAGGCCGCCGTCGCCGAGGCACCCGGCGAGCCATCGCGGCCGCGCCAGAAACTGCGAGACGAACGGCAGCATCGTCCAGGGATTGCGAGTCAGCAGCTCCTTCGTGCCGTTGCGGACGTCGCGTTCGCGCAAGCCGGCGACCGGCGTGTCGATCGTCACCACGAGCGCGCTGAAGCCAGCCGCCCGCGCGCGTGCGATCGCGGCCAGCGCGACGTCGCGGCCACCGGCGAGATAGAGCTGGTACCAGCACGGGCCGTTGGACGCCGCCTTCACTTCTTCCAGGCGGCAGCCGGAGAGCGTGGAGAGGATGTACGCCGTGCCGGCCGCATCGGCTTCGCGTGCGGCGACCACTTCGCCGCGGGGGTAGAACATGCGGCTGCTGCCGACCGGCGCGAGGAGAAACGGGAGCGCGAGGCGGGCGCCGAGCACGGTCGTGCTCAGATCGCACGCCGGCGTGGCGACGGCGCACCGCGGGCGGAATCGCACCGTCTCGAACGCGCGGCAGTTCTCGCGCAGCGTGATCTCCGCGTCGGCGCCGCCGTCGATGTAGTCAAAAACCGCCTTCGGCAGCCTGCGTTTCGCCACGCGCCGCAGATCCGCGATGTTGACGACCGCGGGCGCATCGACCCGGCTCACAGTCGCAGCCTCTCTGCAATGACGATCGTCGTGACGATGGAGACGGCGTTGTCGGGCGATGCGGCGACGCGCGCGTCGGTCCACGATCGGGCGGCGGCGATCGGCCCGGTCATGTCCGGTCCCGGTTGCCGGCGACGAGCGGTTCGTTGAGAAAGCGCACGAGCGGCGCGATCTCCTGGAACACGGCGATGAGGCGGCGGTAGAACGTCGCGTCGCTGGCGACCGTCGACGGCAGCTCGACGACGGCCAGGAACTGCCGATGCTTCAAGAGCTCGGCGGCTTCGTGATCTTTCGGAAATCCCCGTGGGACACGCTGCAGCTTCTCGCCTTCGAGCGCGCCGAACATCTTTGTGAACGCCGGCGCGTCGATGATGCGGCGCAGCCGTTTGACGTTGCCCGCGATGTGCTCGCGCACGGCGTGCAACTGCGGCGATGACGGTGCGTACATGCCGCCCCCGATCCACACTTCGTCCGGCGCGACGTGAAAGTACATCCCGGCGCCTTCGTGCTTCGGCAGCCCGCGCCACGGAAAGCTCGCGGCGATGTGCGTTTTGTAGGGCGTCTTGTCTTCCGAGAACCGCGTGTCGCGATAAACGCGATAGAGCGACACCTTGGGGCTGGCCACGAGCTCCGGCGCGAAGGCACGGAAATCGATCGCGAGCTGCTCGATGATGGCCGTCATTGGCGCGCGCACCTTTGCCTCGTATTCTTCCTTGCGCGGCTGGAACCACTCGCGGCGGTTGTTCCGCTTCAAGGCGCGCAGGAAGCGTACGGCGTCGGGTGGAAACCGGGGAGCAGAGCTGGAGGCCATTGGTGCGCCAGAAGAAAGGGCGGCGTACCGAAGTACGCCGCCAGGGATGTCAGCGCTGACCCGCCGGCGCGGCCGCGTGCGCCGCCATGCGCGCCTGCATGTCGCGCGTGAGGTGCGGCACGAGGCCGATCATGCGCTGGATGGTCATCAGCTGGCCGCGATGGTGCATCTCGTGTTCTTTCGGCGAGAGCAGCATCTCGAAGCGGCTCTTCGTCGCCGGCGTCGCGCCGGGAGGCATCGTCACGTGCTCGGCCAGCAACGATTCGGGCAGGCTCTCCAGGAACGTCGCGAACTTCTCGCCTTCGCTCTTGAGGAATGCGATGATCTCCGCTTTTGTCCTCGGCTTGGCTTCTTCCGCGCCGAACTTTTGCATCAGCTCGCCGAAATTCACGGTTTTCAGGTCAGTGATCTTGTTGCTCTGGATGTGATGCTGGAACCCGGTGCTGAGCGCCACATGCGTGAGCGTTTTTCCGACGCTGCGAACGTCCGGCGCAGCTTGGAAATCGTACTTGCTCTCGGGAATCTCCTCCGCGATCTTGATCGTGTTGTTGCGAACGGTCCGAAACGCCGCCGCCAATTCTTTGCCGCCGTAATACGTCATCGCTGCCTCCTTAGTACCAAGCGATCGGGTCTTCGCTCAGATTGATGTACACCTGCTTGACGTTGAGATATTCCTCCACGCCCCATTTGCCGAGCTCGCGCCCGAAGCCGCTCTGCTTGTAGCCGCCCCATGGCGCTTCGACGTAGGTCGGCTGCATGTGGTTCACCCACACGATCCCGGCCCTGAGATTCTTGACGACGCGCATCGCGCGGAAGATATCGCGCGTCCAGACGGCCGCGGCGAGGCCGTAATATGTGTCGTTCGCAATCCGCAGCGCGTCCGCTTCGTCGTCGAACGGGATCACGGAGGCGACCGGCCCGAAGATCTCCTCGCGCGCAATCCGGTCCGAGTTGTCCACGTCGATGAAGATCGTCGGCTCGACGAAGAAGCCGCGATCGAGTCCTGCGCCGGCGGCGCGATTGCCGCCGATGGCGAGCTTCGCCTCGCGTTTGCCGATCTCCTGATACTGGCGGACGCGGTCGAAGTGCTCGCGGCTGATGAGCGCGCCCATCTTCGTCTCGCGGTCCAGCGGCGATCCGATCGTGATGGTGCGCGTCTTCTCGACCATCGCGTCGATGAAGCGCCGATAAATCGGCCGCTGCACCAGAATGCGGCTGCCGGCGGAGCAGACCTCGCCTTGATTGACGAACACGCCGAACAGCGCGCCGTCCACGGCGGCTTCGAAATCGGCATCTGCGAAAAAGATGTTCGGCGACTTGCCGCCCAGCTCGAGCGAGATCTTCTTCAGCGTGCCCGCCGCGCCGCGCATGATCAGCTTGCCGACCTCGACGCTGCCGGTGAACGCAATCTTGTCCACGTCGGCATGTTCGACGATCGCCGCGCCCGCCGTCTCGCCCACCCCGGTGACGATGTTGACGACGCCGGGGGGAAGGCCTGCGTCGGCGAAGCTCGACGCCAGCGCGAGGATCGACAGCGGCGTCTGCTCGGCCGGTTTCAGCACGGTCGTGCAGCCCGCGCAGATCGCCGGCGCCAGCTTCCACGCCGCCATCATCAACGGGTAGTTCCACGGGATGATCTGGCCGGCGACCCCAATCGGCTCGCGCAGCGCGAGGCTCATGGCGTTGTCGGGAACCGGCAGCACGTCGCCGTGAATCTTCGTGGCGAGCCCGCCGTAGTACTCGAAGCAGGTCGCGACATCCGCGATGTCGTACTCCGATTCGACGATCGGCTTGCCGGTGTTGCGCGTTTCGAGATCGGCGAGCTCGTCGGCGCGGTCGCGCACCGCCTGCGCAAGCTTGAACAGCACCCGACCGCGGTCCTGCGCGGTCGTCGTCTTCCAGTCGCCGAGATCGAAGGCCGCGCGGGCGGCAGCGACGGCCCGATCGACGTCTGCGGCGATCCCGTCCGGGACCCGTCCGATCACCTCAGACGTGGCGGGATCGATGACGTCGAGCGTGGCGGCCGACTCCGGCCTGACGAATTCGCCGTTGATATAGAGGGATGCGGTGTTCAAAGCCAGACGGCAACTATATGGGGTCGCTCGAACCGTTGTAAAGTTGCGCCATGAAGAAGCTGATTTTTGCTTTGCTGGCGATCGCGTGTGCCGCGCAGGTGAGGGCGCAGGACGCGCACCCCACGTTCACCGTGGGGACGGCGACGGCGTCCCGGGGTAAGAAAGCGACCGGTGTGTTGAAGGTGCCGGCCGGCGTCGACGCGGGTTACGACATTCCCGTCGTCGTCGTGCACGGCGCGAAGCCGGGGCCGATCCTGGCCGTCGTGTCGGGCGCGCACGGCACGGAGTACGCGTCGATTCTCGCGGTGGAGCGCCTCATCGACGCGATCGATCCGGCGCGGGTGTCGGGTACGGTGATTCTGGTGCCGCTGGTGAACGTGCTGTCGTTCGAGCGCCTCGTGCCGCACGTCAACCCCACCGACAACAAGAGCATGAACGGCCGCTATCCCGGCGATGCGAACGGCACGCAGACCGATCGCGCGTCGCTGGTGATCACGCGCGAAGTTGTCGAGCAATGCGATCATCTGATCGACCTGCACGGCGGCGATCTGGACGAGAATCTCCGGCCCTACAGCTACTGGACCGTGACCGGCAACAAGTCGCAGGACGATTTCTCGCACGCGATGGTGCTCGCGTTTGGACTCGACCACATCATCATCTCCGCCGATCGGCCGAAGGATCCCAAGGCGTCGCGGTATCTCGAGAACACCGCGTCGACCCGCGGCAAGCCGTCGTTCACCGCGGAAGCGGGCCGGTCGGGACCGGTCAATCCGGCCGACGTCACGGTGCTCGTGACGGGCGTGCAACGCGTGATGACGCACCTGAAGATGACGCCGGGCACCGTCGCGCCGGTCGCGCATCCCGTCTGGATCGAAAAGGTGGTGACCGTCGCGGCGGAGCAGCCAGGCGTCTTCTGGCCGTCAGTCGATCGCGACGCCCACGTCGTGAAGGGTGCCAAGATCGGCGTCGTCACCGATTACCTGCACCATCAGATCCAGGAGGTGCTGGCGCCGGAAAGCGGACTGATCTTGTTCGTGCGCGCCGTGCCCTCGCTGAAAAAGGGCGATACGATGGCTAACATCGGTGTCGTCAAGAAGTAGTCCAGACAGGATGAGTATTATGCACAGCGGTGTCGCCAGAGCGACCTACGACGATGTGAAACTGATTGTGAAGCTGTACGACCTGCGCCGCGAGGAGCGCCTGCGTCAGGCGCGTGCGTGGTTCGGCGCATCGTTCAAGGCGAAGACCCTGGAAGACTTCGCGGCGCTCTGTCCGCCCGGCAGCGAACAGAATGCGTCGTACCGCATGGTCGTAACGTATTGGGAGATGGTGGCGTCGTTTCTGACGACCGGCGTGCTGAACGCGGAGCTGTTCTATCAGAGCGGGCGCGAGCTGCTGTTTGTCTGGGAGCGTCTCAGTGATCTGCTGCCGCTGGTGCGCGAGCAGAGCCACAATCCCCATGAGTGCAGGAATCTCGAGGCGGCCGCGAAGGGGTACATCGAGTGGTGGACCAAGCAGGCGCCCGGTGCGTACGAAGCGTTCGCCAAGCGCGTGCGCGGATAGACCGTTGGCGCGGCTGGCGATGACGGCATCCGGCGCGCGACGTGCGACGCGCGCGGCTGCGACGCCGGGTAGCCGCGGCGTCAAGCAGCTGGAGTCAGCGGCGAGCTCGCGCCACTGTGGTACATTCCGGCGCTCATGCGCTTTGCCATCATCGGATCGGGTGCGGTCGGCGGCTACTACGGCGCGAAGCTCGCGCAGGCCGGTCACGATGTCACATTCGTCGCGCGCGGTGCGCATCTGGCGGCGATGCGCGAGCGTGGGCTCGCGATCCGGAGCCCGCTCGGCGACTTCATCGTCCACCCCCGGGCGGAGGACGATCCAGCGCGGGTGCCGCCGGTGGACGTCGCGATTTTCGCCGTGAAGGCGTACAGCAATCCCGGCGCGCTGCCCCTCCTGGCGGCGATCGCCCGCGGCGACACCGTCGCGCTCACGCTGCAGAACGGCGTGGATAGCGTCGATGAAGTGGCCGCGGTGGTCGGGGCTGCTCGCGTCCTCGGCGGTTCGACCTATATCGCGACGGCGCTCAGCGAGCCGGGCGTCATCGAGCAGACCGGCACACACCGCCGGATCGTGTTCGGCGAGGTGTCCGGCGACACGTCCGAGGTCTCCTCCCGCGTGCAAGCGATTCATGACGCGTTCGCCGGCGCCGACATCATCTCTGAGCCGGTCGCGGACGCGCGTGTGCCGATCTGGGAGAAGTTCTGCTATCTCTCGCCGTTTGCGGCGTGCACCGGCGCCGCGCGCGTGCCGATCGGTCCGCTGTGGGCCGACCCGTCCGCCAAAGATCTGCTGATCGCGGCCTTCCACGAGGTCGCCGCGGTCGCCCGCGCCGAGGCGGTTGCGATCTCCGCTGACCTCGTCGATCGCATCGTCGCGTATGTGGATTCGATCCCGCCGTCCACGCGTTCATCGCTGCTGATCGATCTCCAGCAGGGTAAGCCGATCGAGGTGGAGGCGCTGCTCGGCACCGTGGTCCGCCGCGGCGGCCGCGCGCGCGTCCCGACGCCCATCATGGCGGCGTTGTATGCCGTGCTGAAGCCGCACGCGCAGGGCCTGCAGGGCTCACACGAAAAGTAAGAAGTGCACGAAGGACGCAGTCACAAGTACGAAGGACGAGCCTGATAAGATGGTGGGCTCTAACGGAAGGAGACACATATGAGCCCCAACACGCTGCCTGGTGTTCTCGTGACCACCGACTGGGTCGCCCAGCACGCCGCTGACTCCAGCGTCCGCATCGTCGAAGTGGATGTCGACACGACGGCGTACGACCAGGGGCATGTGCCTGGCGCAGCCGGATGGAACTGGTCGAGCCAGTTATGCGACACGCTGGTGCGCGACATCGTGCCGAAGAAGAAGCTCGAGGAGCTGCTCGGCAGCAACGGCATCGACAACAAGACGACTATCGTCCTCTACGGCGACAACAACAACTGGTTTGCTGCGTGGGCATTCTGGCAGCTCAAGATCTATGGACACCAGGACGTTCGCCTGATGGACGGCGGACGGAAGAAATGGCTCGCGGAAGGGCGCGATCTCAGCACCGACACCCCGGCGTTTCCGAAGAAGACGTACACGGCGAGCGAGCCGGATCTCTCGCTTCGTGCGTTCCTCCCCGAAGTGCAGGACGCGATGAAGCGGAAGAGCGCGATGGTGGACGTCCGTAGTCCCCAGGAGTTCACGGGCGAGATCCTCGCGCCTCCGGGACTCCCGGAAACCTGCCAGCGTGGCGGCCACATCCCAGGCGCCAAGAATATTCCGTGGGGCAAGAACTGCAACGACGACGGCACGTTCAAGAGTGTGGACGAGTTGACGGCGATGTACGCCGCACAGGGAATCACGGCGAGCACCCCGGTGATTGCGTATTGCCGCATCGGCGAGCGATCGAGCCTCACCTGGTTTGCCCTGAAGCATCTGCTCGGCTTCGAGCACGTGAAGAACTACGATGGATCGTGGACGGAATGGGGCAATCTGGTCGGCGCGCCCGTCGAAAAGCCCTGAGAGTGGCCGATGAAAGCAGAAGACTACTCACGCCGTCAGCAGGAATTGGCCGGCTGGCCGATTTCGATCGAAACCTACAAGCTCGGCGACGTGTATCACTGCACGATCGCCAACGTCGACCCCGGCGCGCGGTTTGCGCGCGCCGACGGTCCGACGCGGGAGGACGCCGAAACCCGCGCGCTCGAAAAGGCGGCGCGTTACCTGGCGCAGACGCGCACATTCGGGCGTTGACGCCGCTGCACTCCGGATTCGGCCCGCTCGAGCCGTCGGACAACAGAAATCCACCCAGCAGTCTGCTATCCAAACGCTGAACCCCGAAATGCCCGTTGTCACCCCCGTGTTGGCGCTGATTATCTTTGCGGGCGGCGCGGCTGCCGGATCGCTGGGCGCGCTGCTCGGCATCGGCGGCGGTGTGTTTCTCGTGCCGCTGCTGAACCTCGGGCTGGGATTTCCCATTGGCGCCTCCGCGGCGATCAGCCTCGCCACGGTGATCGCGACATCCAGCACCGTGACCGCCGCCAAGGCTGGCAAGCACCTGATGAACTTCCGCTTCGGGATGTTGCTGGAGGTCGCGACCGCCGCGGGCAGCGTGCTGGGCGGGCTGACCGCGCAGCTGATGGCGCAGTCGCATCTGCAGCAGTTGTTCGGGATCGTCACCGGAGCGGTCGCCGTCCTCACGGTCGCGCGCGCCAACCGCCGCAACGTGATCCTCGATCCCAACGTGGACCCGGGCGTCCTCGGCGGCCGCTTTCACGACGACGAAACCGGCGCGACGGTCGTGTACCGCATCAAGCGGGTGCCGCTGGCCCTCGGCGCGTCGTTTGTCGCTGGCAACGTGTCGTCGCTGCTCGGCATCGGCGGCGGCGTCATCAAAGTGCCCGTGCTGAACGGCTGGTGCGGCATGCCGCTGCGCGCGGCAGCGGCGACCAGCGCGTTCATGATTGGCGTGACGGCCACCGGCGGCGTCATCATCTACTACGTCAGCGGGCAGCTTCTGCCCGCCGCGGCGGCGGCCGCGATCCTGGGCGTGCAGCTCGGGTCGTGGTCGGCGATGCACGTGTCGCCGCACGTGTCGATCAAGACGTTGAAGCTGCTGCTCGCGACCGTGCTGGGGATCGTCGCTGTGCTGATGCTCGTGCGGGGCCTGCGATGAGCAGCGGCGACGGCAATCTCGAGTTCCTGATCGGCCGTGTGTTGCGAGTGGGCGTCATGACGAGCACGGCATGCCTGGCCGCGGGCCTCGTGGCCTTGTTCGTCGTGCCCGCTGTGAGCACGTGGCTGTTGCAGGCGGGCATTGTCGTATTGATTCTCACGCCGACGGCCCGCGTCGTGCTGTCGATCGTGGAATACGCGTCTGCCCGCGACTGGACGTTCACGCTGCTGACGTCGATCGTCCTGCTCGAGCTGATCGCCGGTGCGGTGGCCGCGCTCGTGTTTCACCGGCGGTTGTGATGGACGAACGAGTACAGGAGCGGACCTGTGTGTCCACCCGCACGACGTCTCACCGGACCGACACATCGGTCGGCCCCTACGGCATTTTGTAGGCCTCCGGCACCGGACGCAACGGCCGATCGAACCACAACGGACGACGGAGGCCATCAGGCCCAGGCGCAGGGCGCGCCATCGCGAGCCATTCCTTGTAGACCTCGTGCGATTTTGCGGTGTCCACGTAGATGTCGCCGTACTTGTCGTCGGCGCCCGCGCGTTCGATCGTCACGCGCTGATGCCAGCAGTGCATCCCGCTCACGGGATCCGGCTGCACCGGAAAGGTGAGGTTCTGGTGCACGCCGATCTCGCTCCACCAGATCCGCGAGCTGTCGGGATCGCCGCTCTTGAACGGTTGCGCGCCGTGCACCTGCGACACCTTGTACCCGGATCCCTGCCGATCGATCGTCACCAGGGCGGAGGCATTGCGGTTGCCGAGCTCCTCATGGAGGCGCCAGCGTCCCAGGTGGTGTGACATGCCGAGAATGCCGGGGCGGATGCCCTCGGTGACCCACGCGCGCGTGACGAAATAGCCGATGCGCGTCCGGACCTTCACGAGGTCGCCCGTCGCGAGGCCGTAGCGGCGTGCGTCGGGTGTCGCGATCCACAGCGGGTTCGCGTTGGAGATCTCGTACAGCCATTTCACCGGCGAGCGCGTGTGGACGAGCGTCGGCAGCCGGAAGTTCGGCAGCAAATCGAATTCGCCCTCTTCGCGCTTGAGATCACGCCAGTGCACGTGGCCCGGCATGTAACGCGGTACCGCCTGTTCGGGCCATCCCCAATCGACGAGGGTTTGCGAATAGAACTCGAGGCGGCGCGACGGCGTGTTGAAGCCGCGGCGCGCGACGCCGTCGATCATCACGCCGATCGGCTTTCCGCCGCTGACGATGACGTCGGTGGTGGGGTCGACGTTGGCGTTCAGCAGCGCTTCGGGCGCCAGCGGCTGCTCGTGCTCTTGGTAAACGTGGTCCTTCACCTTGAACACGCCGTACTTGCGCATATAGGCAAGCGGCGTCAGGCTTTCCTTCGCGGCGGCAGCGGGCAGTCCCGGCACTGAGTTCTCGAACATCCACCCGTAGTACTCGTCCATCGTCACCGGCTGACCGGGACGGTACGGCGATTCGAAGTGTTTGCGGATCCCGAGCGAGCCGTCCGGATCGATCCGCCAGGTCAGCGCCGCCCAGAACTCGCTCTCTTCCCAGACTTCGCCTGGATTCGATTCGTAGGTGAAGTTGATCGTGTCGCCGCGCTTCTCGCGGGCGACGCGGACGACCGGCTGCCGGAAGCCGAGCCACTGCGCCGCGTGCGTTTCCTGGCTCATCGTGTCGTGGCGCTCGGTGCCGAGGCCCATCGGCAGGATGTAGTCGGCGAACCACGCCGTTTCGCTCCACGTCGGCGTGAGCGCGACGTGGAGACCGATCTGCGCCTTGTCCTGCAGCATCTCCATCCAGGAGAAGCCATCCGGATTGGTCCAGACCGGGTTGTAGACGCGTGTGAAGTAGACATCCAGCTTGCCGCGCTTGTCCTTGAGGAAATGCGGCAGCAGAAAGCTCATCTCGAAAAAGGCGAGCGGATATTCCTTCGGGAAGAGCAGCTCGTTCCAATACTCCGGCGCCGGCGGTGTCGTCGGATGTTTGGGCACGAACTTGTTCGAGAGGTGCAGGCCGACGCCTCCCTTGGTCGCGACCGCTCCGGTGAGCACGACAAGCAAGTACAGGCAACGCGTGATCTGCCAGCCCCACAGGTTGCCGGCGGCGGCCGAGCGCCAGTTGTGCGTGCTGAAACGGCTGCCGGCGCGGGCGATGGCGCGCGCGGCCTCGACGATCTGCGCCGCGTTGACGCCGGTCTCCTCGGCGGCGAACGCCGGCGTGAACTCGGCGTAGAGCTCTTTCAGCGCGACGATGAAGCTGTCGAATGTCGCCGGCAGATCGGGCCGTTCGGCGCGGAGATACGTCCGCCAGTCCACCCAGGTCCGCACGAACTCGCGGTCGAACAGATCTTCCTGCAGCAGCACGTTGACCATCGCGAGCAGCAGCGCGCCTTCGGTGCCCGAGTACGCGGGCATCCACACGTCGGCTTTCGCAGACGTGTTCGAGAGCCGCGGATCGATCACGATCAGCGTGGCGCCGTTGGCCTGTCCTTCGATGATGCGCTGCGCGTGTGGGTTGAAGTAATGGCCCGTCTCGAGATGCGAGGAGAGCAGCAGAATCGTCTGTGCGTTCGCGTAATCGGGCGACGGCCGGTCGTTGCCGCACCAGAGAAAATGGCCCAGGCGCGCCGACGATGAACAGACGTTGGTGTGGCTGTTGTGTCCGTCGAGGCCCCACGCCTGCACGACGCGATTCGCGTAGCCGTCCTCGCCCGGACGACCGACGTGGTACATGATTTCGTGCCGCCGGTTCTCGACGATCGCCTGGCGGATGCGTCCGCCGATGTCGTCGAGCGCTTCGTCCCACGACACCTGCCGCCACTTGCCCGATCCGCGTTCGCCGTCGCGGACGAGCGGGTACATGATGCGATCGGGATCCTCCAGCTGATTCGGCGTGACGACGCCCTTGGCGCACGTGCGCCCGCGGCTCCCGGGATGGAGCGGATTCCCTTCGATCTTGCGGACGGCGAGGCTCTCTTTGTCGACGTATGCGAGGATGCCGCACGCCGACTCGCAGTTGAAGCAGATGCTGGGAACGATCCAGTAGTGCCGCTTGTCCTTCTTCGGCCAGCTGGTGGACTCGTAGTCGACGTAGTCATCCCACGTCGACGGGTCGGGGTGCGTTCGGAATTCGGCCATGGAAATTTGAGGATCCTCGGATCCTCACATTCTCAAATTTATGAAAGCGGAACGCTCTGCCCGGCCTCGACCCAGACGTATTCCCACGCGAAGCTTCCGCCCAAGGCGCTTATCGCCATGATAGCGGCGAGCACCGGGGATTGCAGCAGGCCGGCGAGAGCCGCAAGGGCGAGCAGTGCCAGCGGCAGGACGCCGCCCGTGAAGATCGCGCCGAACCAGAACAGCTGTGCGAACGCTCCGCGGCGGATCGCCTGCGAGGCGAGCTCGTGGTGGCGCGTCGGACTCGGGGTCAGCAGATGCTCGACGATCAGGAACAACAGGTGCACGGAGAGCGCGCAGCCGAGTGCAATGATGAGCGGCCCGACGGCGGACCACGGGCGCCACGACGGCACCGCGGCGGCAGCCAGCAGCATCATGGCGGCGCCCTCGGCCACTGCTTGGGCGATCAGGTCGAACGCCGCGTGGGGGCCCTGCCAGAGATCGCGCGCCAATCCCTGCGCGAACAGAAATCCGGTGTAGGAGGTCGCGAGGATCGACACGATGACGGCCGGCACTGCGAGCAGCGTCAGGACGCCGTCCATCTGGAACCACCCGGCCAGGACCCAGGCGGCCGCGATGGCGCCGTGCGCGGTGAGGAAATAGGCGCCCCAGACCATCCACGAACGCCAGTTCGGGCGTACGAGAATGTAAAAGAAGCGCTCGGGCCGTTCGAGATCAACGATCAGGATGATCGCGGTGAGCGTCACGAAGGTCAACGCGATCGCCGGCCCGACGATCGCGGTGAGCGGGGTGCGGACGCCGGCGATCCACAGCAGCGCGCTCAGCAGCATCGCGCCGGTGCCGATGCCTTTCGTCAGCAGATAGATCGCCATGTCGATCCCCCACGGCTTCACGTGCGGGGTGTCGTAGTCGACGCGCGCGTCGCCCGGCCGCATCGGGTCGGGCTCGGGCGATCCGAGCGGGCGCATCATCACCTTGCCTTCCTTGTAGATGAACGGCCTGGTGGCGATCTCCGGCTGGATGGCGCTCTCCTCCGCGGCGATATAGAAGACCTTCGGCTGCGTCCCCTTCTCGGGCTTCCGGACGCTGATCGCTTCGCGGAGCGCAATCTTCGCGACTTCGCTCGCCGGGTCGTCGAGGTCGCCGAAGATCCGGCACTCGGTCGGGCACACGCTCACGCACGCCGGCTGCAGCTGGTTTTCGACGCGGTTCGCGCAGAAGTTACATTTTTCAGCCGTGTGCGTGTTGGGATCGATGAAGAGCTGATCGTATGGGCACGCGACCATACAGGCGCGGCAGCCGATGCACGAGTCGGCGTGCAGATCGACGATGCCGTCGCGCCGTTTGAAGAGGGCATTGGTCGGGCAGATCTTCGCGCACGGCGCTTCGTCGCACTGGTTGCAGAGGACAGGAAAGAAGAACCGGCGGGTATCGGGGAACGTGCCTTTCTCGACCGTCTTCACCCAGCAGCGATTCACCCCGACCGGAATCTGATGTTCTGCCTTGCACGCCACGGTGCACGCGTGGCAACCGATGCACTTTCGCAGATCGATCGCGAAGCCAAAATTGGGCATCCGAAGAAGTCGACTATATCACGCGAAATTTTGTCTCCGAGGCGCCCAGACGATTTGCTCCCAAAACGATTTTGCCACAGAGGCACAGAGTCACGGAGGACGACTGATCACGTGCCCGCTTCGCGGGCGGCGCGACGGTCACAAAGCCAGTCTCGTGACGCCATCTTTCAATAGAGCCGAGTTGAAGTTGACGCGCAAGCCTATTCGTTTGCCCGTTATCCGCAAATACGTCAGCACCTGTGCTTCGAAGACGGCGTTGGGCCCCTCGACGCTCTTGATGTCGACGATGACAAGATCGTCGACGATGAGATCGATACGGTAGTGTCCGAGCGCGTGTCCTTTGTAACACGCGGGTATAGAGACCTGACGCTCATACATCAGCCCGACGTCGTCCATCTCGATGCACAGCGCGCTCTCGTAGATCGACTCGAGCAGTCCCGGGCCGAGCATGCGATGGACTTCGATTGCGCACCCGATGATCTTCCGGGTCAAGAGATTAATCGGAGCGAACTCTGTGTCTTCGTGGCTCTGTGGCAAGTCCATGGTGTTTCACCCTCCTCTCCGTGTCTCCGTGTCTCCGTGACTCTGTGGCAGATTTATCTCTGTGTCTCTCCAACGAGGAATGCCGTCATCGCGCGATCGCGCTCTGCCTTCGGTATCAACGGGAATGAGTCGAGCACGTGCGCAAGCTCGGCTCGACTCAGCTGATACAGTTGTGCGACGTGCGCCTGCAGTCTGGCCATCACCATCGGATCGTGCCGGCGGGCGAGCAGCCGCGCCATGGCGCCGATCTCGCGGCAGGCGCGCGGCGCGGCGGCCGCCGTGGGAATCGGCAGCTGCTCCACGATTCCTGTCGTCACGTGCGTCGACACACGGAGGCGCACGAGGTAGTTGACGATGAAGCTGTTGAAGAGACCGCAGAGCAGATGCTGCGCCGCCGGCGCGAGCGGCGTCCGCAGGCAGAACACGGTGTGCGTCGACACGCATCCGGCCGGCAGCACGGCCGCGATGAGCGTGAGTCGGTTCGTCGCGCCGGCGACGTCGCGATAGGCGAGACGCGCGCGATCGTACCGGCCGCCGGCGAGGCGCCGTGCCGCTTCCGCGCCGGTGATGGCATATCGGGCGGACGACAGATCCGCACGAAACGGCTCGAGCTGCTTGCCTTCGACGATCGGGAGTCCACTGCCGGGCCGGCGGAACGCGTCGCGGTCGTCGCTGGCATTGAGCTCGCGGCCGAACCGCGCGGCCCATCCTCGCTCGCTGCCGAGCGGTCGAAACAGCGCCGCCGACCGCTCGACGATCGCGACGTCCACCGGATCCTTGAGCCAGGGAATCGCAAGATCGTCAGGCGAGACACGATCCAGGAACGCAGGCGTGATCCGGACGCGAAACGACGCCGATCCGTCCGGCTCGTCGCCGATCTGCTCGAGCACTGCCGCGTCCGACTCGCCCATTCGGCAGGCAATCGATCGCGTTGGCGATCCGGCGGTGGCCGTCACCAACAGGAAGCGCATGCTCCGGTGGATCGGAAACACGCCGCGATGATTGTCGAACCCGACGATCGCGTCGACGTCGCACCGCGACAACAGCTGGCGCCGCAGCGGCGCGCTGCCGCGATCGGTCGCCAGCCCCGACGGCAACACCAGGCCGATGCGCCCGCGGTCGCGAGTGAGATCGATCGCGCGCTCGACGAACAACTGATAACGATTCGCGTGGCCATCCGACTGGGCGGAATAGATGCCGGTGTCGCGCGTGAACCGGACCAGCGCCGCGACGTCGCCCCGCGATTGCGATCGCCGTTCGGCAGATCCCGCATCGGCGCGCATCATGTCCCACGGGAGATTCCCGACGATCGCGTCGAAGCCGGCGCCAGGCCGCCGGACGCCCTGCGCGTCGAAGAAGACCTCTGGGAACTCGAGCTCCCAATGAAACAGGCGCCGGGACGCGGCCACGCGGGCCGCCGCGGCGAGGTACGCATCGGCCGTCCGGCTCGGCAGCAGACCGCTCGCGCCGATCAACGTGTCCGAGAGTGACGCGAAGGCGGCTCGCGGCACATCACGTTCGGGAGCGAACCACGCGGCGCACCAGAGATCGGCAACCCGCTTCCATCGCGCGAGCGCCGTGTCGCGCGCGGTCAGTGTCGCGAGTGCCTGCTCTTTGGATCGCACTTGCTCGAGCGTGTCGTTGGGCACCGACTCCAGAGCGAAGCGGGCGGGCACCACGCCCGCCATCACCGTCCCGACCGCTCCATCGTCGAACAGCGGCAGGCTCGCGCCGGCCGTCTTCCGGCGCGTTGGCGCGACCGGCGCCTGACGCAGGTTCTGCAGCCACGCACCGGTCAGACTGTCTCCCACCTGCAGGCGATGATCGAGAAACGTGAGCGGCCGATCCGCGGCGAGCGTGGCGAGCCAGAGCGACAAGCGCGCGAGCTGCACCGCCATCGGGTTCAGATCGACGCCATACAAACAGCGCTCCGCAATCGTGCGGCGTATGGCCGTCCGCTCGTGCTCGCCGATGTCGCCAGGGAGGCATCCGCCGCTCTCGATCAACGCCGTCTCATACGCCCCGGCGAGATACCGGCAGGCCGCCACGAGAAATGCGCCGCTTCCCATGGCGGGATCGACGATGCGGAGTTGCAGAATGCGGTCAGGCGGCGCGTGGTGAACCAGCGGCGCGAGCGTGCGTCGCACGAGGTATGCCGCCAGCGGCTGCGGCGTGTAGAAGGTGCCGGTCTCCTTGCGGACGCCCGATCCGCGCTCGAGCGAAACGACCGGCGGCCGGCGGGCGGGGCGCTCGACGCGCGGCTCGTAGTCGAGCAGCGTCTCGTATACCGCGCCGAGCTGTTCGACGCCGAGATCGCGATAGGCGATCCGTTCGCGTCCTGCGTTGTCGGCTGAGGGCCTGGTGGACAATGCCAGCACCGATCGTCGCGCCGCTTCATCGTCCAGATCACCGCGATCCGCCAGCGGCGTCCGCGCCGGTGCGAAGAGCCGGCCATTGAAGGGCGTGACGCGCAGATCGCCTGCGCGGCAGCCCGTGTGCGCAAGGCGACCAATCGCCCGCAGCGCATCCCACAGTCCGGTTGCGTGGTGCCCGCGTTCGGCGGCATCGCGCAGCGCCTCGATGCTGTAGCTCTCGCGATAAACCGGATGCCACACCGGCACGAGGCCGCGGGCTTCCGCGAACAGGAGGAACAGCATGCGGTAGACGATGGTGAGCGCCTGTTCGAACGCTTCGTCTGCCGTCGTCAAGGCACGCCGGCCCGAGCGCGCGACGAGCGCGCCGAGCACGTCGGTGGATGCCGAGAGGACGCCCTCACGCAGGGATCGACAGACGCCCGCCGCATGACGATCCGAGGCGGCGACGATGGCGTGCAGGGGCGTGAGATGCAGATCGCTGCCTTCGCCTCTGAATTGTTCGGCGCGAAGCAACGCCCACAGCGCCGCGCTCGATCGCGCATCGTCCAGCGAGAGGTCCAGATCGAATTCGAGGTGCCGGCGAGCATAGAGTCTGCCGGCGTCGACGATACGCAGCGCGGTGCCGTTGAAAAGCAGACACCAGGCGGCGGCGCGACGGCTCGCCTCGATAACTGCGGTCCGCCAGAACGGGTCGAGCGGCGCTCCCCACGCCGTCACGACCAACGCGATCCCCTGCCTGCCTGCGTGAAGCGTCGCGGCCAGCGCGTCCTTGACCGGCGTCAGCGCGGTTGGCGGACCGAAGCCAAGCGTTGCCGTCAGCGGCACGGCGCCGACATCCAGCATCGCGCGGAGGCTGGAGACGGGACCCAGCGCGTCGCATCGCCGACGCCAGTCCACGAGTGAGCGCCGCGCCTGATCCATGTGGATCGCGTTCCCGCCAAGCCACGTGCGCTCGCCGTCGGCGTGTTCGAGAAAGTGTTCTGAGACGAGATGGCCGCCGAAGCCTGGCAGCATGTGTTATGGCGCGATTGCCAGGAGGACGCGTGGAGCGCAGTAGCGCAGGGACGCGGCACGTTCGATCGCGTCGAGACGTGCCTGTTCCTCTTCGGCTTCCTCCTGGCGCCGCGCGGCAGCGGCGGCCAGAGCCGTGTCCGCACGCCGGTCGAAGAGGCCCGGCTGCGCCGCTTGGGGCGTTCCGCCGCTTGCGTCGGCGGCGATGGCGCGTTCCCGGCGCAGACGCGCGGAGGTGAACGCGTCCGCGATCGCGACGGCGTCGCGTCGCCAAGTGGAAAGCGGCGCGTCAATCTGGACCGACAAGGCGTTCTCGATCTCAGCGAGATGCTTTGCCTCGCGAAGCACGCGTAACGGCCAGGCAGCCGCTGCGGCCGTCACGGGAATCAGCGTGGACTCGACGATCCGGCCGTGACCGTCTTCGTACGCGGCCCTGAGGATCAACAGGAGTCGACCGCAAAGCCGGCGGCGGGTCGTGCGGTGGTGTGCACGCATGAGCCAAGGCGCATCGTCGCGCGACGGATTCGTACCACCGCCGAGCGCGCGTGCATGAGTCAGCCGCCCGGCCTCTGAGATCGCCTCGCGCCCAAGATGCGGGAATACGCATCCAGGCGGCGGTTCTGAACGAGGGGCGACGGCGTCTTCTCCGGCGTCGGGAGCGACGCCCACGATCAGCGCAGCGACCGCGCGCTCCTCCTCGCACCCGATTGGATCCGGTACGTCGATGTCGGCCCGTGCTCGCGCCATGCGGGCCATCAGCCGCTCGAGAATGCGCGGCTCGCCCGTGTCGCGCGCGATCAGATGCACGGCATGAACGGTTCGCCGCTGTCCGATTCGGTCCACCCGGCCGATCCGCTGTTCCAGGCGCATCGGATTCCAAGGCAGCTCGAGGTTGACGACCAGCCGGCAGTGCTGATGAAGGTTCAGCCCCTCGCCTGCGGCGTCGGTCGCGAGGAGAATCGGGCACCGGCCGCTCGAAAAATCGTCCAATGTAGTCGCGCGCTCCTCGCGACTCAGGCCTCCGTGAAGCAGCACCGCCGGACGATCGAGCGAATCGCGCAGGTGGAACAACGTGTCGCGATACTCGGTGAACACCACGGCCGGTTCACCGACGCGGCGCAGCAGTCGCCGGAGTGCGCGCACTTTGGTTTCATACGCGCTCGCCTCGCGCGCCGCGCTCCTCAACGCGCTGAGCATCCGCCGTTCGCGTCCGGCGTCTGCCAGCGACAGGTCGTCGCCCCACGCGGGCACATCGTCGGCAGGATTGAGCTCACCGCAGCCGTCGTCGAGCGGAAGCGCCAATTGACTCGCGCCATGTGGAGCGGCCGCCGCGAGCGCGAGCAGCCGGCGTTCGACCGAGTGTTCGAGGGATCGCGCGCTCGACAGCGCTCGCTTGTGCAGGACGGAGAGCGCGAGGGCGGCCCCATCGCCCCGTTCGTCGCGCACGGCCGTTGTGAACCGCGCAAGCAGCGCGTGCACACGGCGCTCCTGCAGCGATGGTTGAACAAGGAGCCGGTGCACGCGGCGGACGACTCCGAGCTGCACGTCGCGACGCGTGCGCCTGAAGATCATCAAGGGATCGGCGCCTCGTGCGCCGATGCCGCACAGAGATGCAAACGCGCGACGGTCTCCGCTGTGCGGCGTGGCTGTGAGCAGGAGCACATACGCCGCGCGGGAGCTGAGCGCATCGGCCGCCTGGAACCGATCGCTGTCGCCCGCGACGTTGTGCGCCTCGTCGATGACGACGACGTCCCATCGGCACAACGCGACCGACGGGAGCACGTCCCGCCGCTTGACGTAGTCCACCGATGCAATCGCGATCGGCACCGCCCTCCACGGGTTGAAGCCGACCGGCATCGCCGCCACGCGCCTTCGTACGCCGGCCGCGTCGACGATCGCCGCGTCGATGCCGAGCCGTTGCGCGAGCTCGGCGGCCCACTGCTCACGGACGCCGGCTGGCGTCAGGATCAGAATCCGCTCGGCCGATCCGCGCGCGAGCAGCTCCGCGATGACCAGACCCGCCTGCAGGGTCTTGCCCAGGCCGACATCGTCGGCGAGCAGCGCGCGCGAGCCAAGGCCGCGAAGTACAGCGAGCGCGGGTTCGAGTTGGTGCGGGAACAGATCCATACGGCTGTCACGCGCGCAGCGGAGTCCGCCGGGAGGCGTGTTCGCGGCGAGCAGATCGCGGCACGCGCGCCGCCAGCGGCACGGACCCACAATGCGCGGCCGCCGTCCGTCGTCGATTCGATCGACGACGTCGAATGGTGCGATCACGCGCCGCTCGACTCGTGCGTTCGAGCCGCCGGTGCCGCTGAGCGTGACCAGCTGACACGCGTCGTACGGGCGGACGTCGACGATGCGCCAGCGGGCGCGGCGAACGCGAACGAGATCACCAGGTTTCAAGTTCTGCATCACGCATCGGCCGCTCGCGTGCAGAAAATGCCGCGCGTCAGGCGCGGCCGCCAGAAAGTCAGGCCATTACGCGAATCGAGCGGCGGACGGTGATCGAGTCCGCAAGCGAAATGCCATCAAGTTGCGGACGTTCGAGGACGAGCGGATGGAAGCCTCGCAGACGAGGGCAACTTACAGAATCGGTCAACGCGATGCGCTTCTGTACGTCGCCCGCGCAGAACTCAACAACGACCTTCGTCAAATCACGTGCAATCAGAGTGTTTTGGTCTGACTTGCACGGAATGCGGCTTGCGTCGAGGCTGTCGTCCACCAATCCGGCAGCGCGAGACTCGCACGCGGTAGACGTTCGAGTGAAGCAAGCCAGCATCAAACGAGGCGCGACGCAATCAGGTGTCAGATTGATAGCAGCGTTCCACGAGCGATCTTCTCGGTTGACCTCTCATGGGTCGAGCCTCTTCACATACGACGCCTTCCTTGCGACTGTCACGCTGCTCATTGTCACGCTCGGATGCGGGCTTTCGCCGATGCAGTCGGACACATGGTGGCAGCTGCGGGCGGGGAAGGACATGTGGACGTCACATCTGTTCCTGCTGAAGGATCTCTATTGGTACACGGCCCATGGTGCTTTCTGGCCGAACCATGAATGGCTGTCAGAGGTGATCTTTTACGCGATGTATGCGAGCGGCGGTCTTGCTGGAGTGACGCTTTTCTCGACGGCGCTGATTGCCGGTGGGTGGATGATTACCTGGCAGCTCACAAAGGGACCTGCGTTTGAAAAGTTCCTGTGGATTGCGCTGGCGCTCCTTCCCGCAAGCTTCGAATGGGAACCGAGGCCTCTCGCGTTCTCTCTGTTGTTTCTGATGGCCGCGGTGTTGTTCCTTGCGCATGAAAAGTATTGGCCGCTGCCAGGCCTGTTCGTTCTATGGGCGAATTGTCACGGTGGAGTGCTCCTCGGGTTCGGCGTCCTCTTCGCCGGCCTGAGTATTCAGACAGTAATGGCACCTGAGAAGTGGCGCAAAGCGATTTTGGTTTTGTCTGGATGCCTGATCGCCACGGCCGTGACGCCTCTCGGCACATCATTCCTGGGCGAAATGGCCAGATCCATATCGCGAATCCACATGTACCCGCTCGATGAGTGGCGACGGACGCCAATAGCCGATGTACGAGTGCTGCCATTCTGGGTTATTGCGATCACGCTTTGTACCATGCCGTATTTCGTACGTCATAGGCTCGGCCGCGTCACTGTCAGGGACGCGACGTTGTACACGTGCGCCCTTTCGCTTCTGCCGATGGCCATCCTGGCGATGCGCAACATGGGACCATTCGTGATGGTCGCGGTTCCCGCGTTGACGTCCGCGTTTGCGCTTCGCCGCGACTCGCTTCAAGCGACAAGATCCGAACGACCATGGCTCAACGCCGCCATCATGGGTTCCGCTGCCCTGACGGTGGTAGCGATTTTGATGTGGGCCTACCACGAGGAAATACCGCGGCTCAAGTGGCAGCCGGTCGCGCCAGCCGCTCTGGCGGCACTCGAGCGGTGCCCCGGTAATCTCTACAACCGATACGACGAAGGAGGTTACCTGATCTGGTTTGCGCCCGAACGGAAGGTGTTTGTGGATGGCCGGCAGGATCCGTACCCTTCGGATTTCGTCCTCGAGCACATTGGGATCGAGACAGGCAGGGGCGATTACCACGGCGTCTTTGCCAGGTTCGCGATCCATTGTGCCTACTTGCCGACAACATCCCCAACCGCCTTGGGCCTTGCACGAGACGGCTGGAAGGCCTTGTATCACGATTCCAGCTGGGTGGTTCTCAGCGACCTCGAAATCGACTGAGCTGCGCGCGCTTCGACGCTCGGCATCTTGCGCAAAGGCCGAGAATTCACCGAGCGGGTCAGGCGAGGCGGGAGGCGGGCTGCTCGTCGCTCGCTTCGGTGATTTCATCGAGCTTCGCCAGAAGAGCCGCGAAGCCGCACTGCTGCGGGTCGAAGAAGCCCCACTCGTCCTGCACGGGCTTGCTCTTGCGCCGCGGGACGACGCGGGTGATCGGCGTCGGCGCCACCGGGTCGCGGCGCCGTTCCATGTCCTGCCGCAGCGAGGCGATCAGCTCGGTCCACTCGGGATGCTCGGACTTCGGCGCGGCGGGAGCCGCGGCCGGTACGATTGACAGATCCACGAATTCCGACGCGACCCCCTCTATCGCCGGCCAGATACGCGCGGCGCCGACCGAGAGCGGCATCCAGAGCTCGAAATCGGACGTGTCCTGAGGCTGTTCGATCTCAGCATCGGCGAAGAGCTCCGGCGCCGTGTCCATCTCCGCTGGAGCACTGACCAGCGACAACGGAACATGAATCGGTCGCGGCTCCTCGATGGCGAACTCGTCACCGCCATCGTCCATGCTCAACTCGAACACCGGCTCTTCGTCGGCGACCTGGCCGAGCGTCTCGTCAGACAGATCGATCTCGATGATCTCAGCGACGTCGAAGTCGACGTCTTCCAGCGTTTGAGCCGACACCTCGACGACGAAGGCCGTTTCGTCAGAGGCATCTGGCACGGCGCTGGCGCCGGGCGCTTCGACCTGCGAGAACGCCGGCGGAAAGGCGAGGATCGTCGCCTCGACGGCAGCAGCGGGTTCGAAGAGAAAATCGGCGAAGTCTGCCGTCGATTCAGTGAGCTCTTCCTCGACTGAGGCGGCGGCGATCGGCGTTGCCTCGACGGCGGCAGCGGGCTCGAAAACGAAATCGGCGAAATCTGCCACCGATTCAGTGAGCTCTTCCTCGACTGAGGCGGCGGCGATCGGCGTTACCTCGACGGCGGCAGCGGGCTCGAAAACGAAATCGGCGAAATCTGCCGCCGATTCGGTGAGCTGTTCCTCGATGGACGCGTTGGCGATCGGCGTCGCCTCGACGGTGGCCGCCGGCTCGAAGACGAAGTCGGCGACGGCTGGCGCCGGTTCGACGAGCTGCTCTTCGACGGAGGCGGCGATGATCGGCGTTGCTTCGACGGTGGCCGCCGGCTGGACGACGAAGTCGGCGACCGCTGGCGCCGGCTCGACGAGCTGCTCTTCGACGGAGGCGGCGATGAGCGGCGTCGCCTCGACGAGGGCTGCCGGCTCGAAGACGAAGTCGGCGACGGCTGGCGCCGGTTCGACGATTTGCTCTTCGACGGAGGCGGCGATGAGCGGCGTTGCCTCGACGATGGCTGCCGGCTCGAAGACGGAGTCGACGAGGGCTGGCGCCGGTTCGACGAGCTGTTCTTCGACGGAGGCGGCGATGATCGGCATTGCCTCGACGATGGCTGCCGGCTCGAAGACGAAGTCGGCGACGGCTGGCGCCGGTTCGACGATTTGCTCTTCGACGGAGGCGGCGATGAGCGGCGTTGCCTCGACGACGGCTGCCGGCTCGAAAACGAAGTTGGCGACGGCTGGCGCCGGTTCGAAGAACCGCTCCGCGGTTGCGGGCGCCGGTTCGAAGACCGGATGCTCAGTGACCGCCTCGGCGACGTACGTGGAGATCGGTCGCGCGAAGACGTCCGGATCGCCGGCGTGCTCGACGGCTGCAACGGCCGGCTGAAACACGAACACCGGCGGTTCGATCGCGGATGCGATCGGCTCGAAAATCGCTGACGGCATCGGTTCGAGGATCGCCGCTGGCCCCGGTTCGAACATCGCCGGTGCTACCCGATCGAGAATCGCCGACACGGCCGGTTCGAAGAACGAGTCGGCCACGATCGCCGTTGCGGCGGCCGGTCGATCGATCGACGGCTCCGGTTCGAAGGTCGCCCGCTCGGCGACCGCCTCCGCAAGGTACGTGGCAATCTGCTCGGCGAAGACCGCCGGATCGCAGCCATCGGGCGTCGGGGATTCACGCGCACGACGCCATCGTCCGAGGATCGTCCGGCGGGCTTCACGCGGCGCGGCGGAGGCGAGCACCGGAATCGTCAGCGTGCGCACGTTGGCCGCTGCGGCAATCACCCGCAGTGCCGCAGCGAGCGAAGCATCGTCCTGCGGCGACAGCAGGGCCGGAATGAGCACGAGGTCCGGAACGCGATCGGCGATCGCATCGAGTGCGCGCTCGGTGGTGTCGGCGAGGATCAGCTCGGCGTTCAGGCGATGGCGCGCAATGCCGGCGATCTGCGCGGCCTGCCGTTGGTCGGGTTCGATTGCGAGGATGAGCGCCATCTACGTTCGCAGCATGAACAGCACAAGGATGACGGCCGCGACCGTGAAAAGCGCCAGGGGCTCGTGATCCAGCGTCTGGTCACGCGCGGCCACCCACATCACCGCCGTGAGATCACGGACCCCATGGCTGGTGGCCGCAAGCGTCGCTGCCGATGGCGTCGCCAGCCGCAGCGAGATCTGCTCGCGCACATTCGCGTCGATCATGACCAGGCCGGCGACCAGCGCCAGCGCGCTGCCCGCCGTGATCATCGCATCGCTCATTACGCGCCGCATGCCACCCTCACCTCGCTGATACTGCCACGTCATATCGCAAGGGGCGTTCCACTTCCGCCTGACGATCGCCTGCGACGCCAAGCCGCACTATCTCTAGCGCTTTCACGCGATCACGAAACCGCAATCACCGGACATGACGTGTCCGCGCTCGATGCCTCGCACGAAAATCGCGGCAAGGCTTACGAATGTGCGGCGCGAATCCAGCCTTCGACCGAGCCGCCGCGCCCGGTTTGTGCACTACCGCAACGCCCCGTAAACGTCCGCGCGGATTCCAGTTGCGTGCGGTTTGCCATCGTGCCCTGCACCGCGTGGCACAGCGGTTGCGATATCAGTCTGCGCCGCCGCGATCACGCGATTAAGGGTGGTCGCATTTCGCACACACACATGGCGCGTCTCGCGCCGGGAGGATCGTGATGAGTCTCATCAGCTATCTGCGCACGCTCACGCATCAGGACGAAGGCCAGGACCTCTTGGAGTACGCGCTGCTGATCGCGTTGATTGCGGTCGTGGCGTCCGGCGCCGTCGCGCTCGCCGGCACCAACGTCTCGACGGTGTTCACGAACATCGCCGCGAAGATCCTGCCGGCGGCGTAGAACGCAGACGTTACGTCCGACGGAGACGGATGGGGCGGGAATGTCCCGCCCCGTTTTCTTGGAGGGGCTGCCATGAATCGCGCGCGCTCTGCCATCACGCGGCTCTTTCGTAATGACGATGGCCAGGATCTGATCGAGTACGCGCTGCTCGCGAGCTTGATCGCGATCGTGGCGATCACCGCCGTGACGCAGCTCGGCAACATTATCAACGTCGCTTTCTGGCAGGTCATTGCTCAAACCGTCTGACGTCCTCCTCGTGTCCGCCGTCGCGTTCGGCGGAAGCGCGAGCGCCTTCGTCGACCTTCGATGCCGCCGGGTGCCGAATGCGATGACGGCCGGCATCGCGGCGACGGGTATCACGTTCGCAGCTGTGCACGCGACCGGACTGAGTATCGCCGCATCGCTCGTCGGAGCCGCGGTGGGGCTGCTGTTGATGCTGCCGGGCCATGTGATCGGAGGGACCGGCGCCGGTGACGTGAAGCTGTTCGCTGCACTCGGCACGCTGTTGGGCCCATCGGGGATCGGCGTGGCGTTTCTCTACACCGCGGTGGCCGGAGGGCTGCTGGCGGTCTTTGTCGCGGCGACGCGGGGCCGGCTGCGGCACACCGTCGGACAGACCGCGGCGCTGGTGCGCACAGGAGGCGCTGCCGCCGGCGAGATCGAGGCGCCGTCGAACAACAACCGATTCGCCTACGCTCCCGCGATCGCGATCGGCGCGCTCGTGGCGGCGCTGACACACTGAGTAAAAGGGGTACGGCCCCTTTTCATAGGACACCCAGTTATGGCTAGAGTCCGAATCTTCATCGTGTTCGTCCTCGCGATTACCGCGGGCGGCACGCTCGCGCTGGGCACCTACAACTACATCCAGCGCGCGCCGAGCACCCGAACGGTGTCGATTCCGACGCGACCGGTCGCCGTCGCCGCCGCCGACCTCGAGATCGGCGCCGAGCTCTCGCGCGAGGACGTCCGGATTATCGAGTGGCCGGCGAACGCGGTGCCAGCCAACGCGATCAGCGATCCGAAAGACGTGATCGGGCACGGACTGCTCATGCCGATGATTCAGAACGAGCCCTTTCTGCCGATGAAGTTGGCGTCGACCGAGGCCGGCGCCGGGCTGCCGCCCGCGATTCCGCCTGGGCTGCGCGCCGTATCGGTCAAAGTCAACGAGGTGATCGGCGTTGCGGGGTACGTGCTGCCCGGTACGAAAGTCGACGTCGTCGCCACCGTGAGCCCGACGGCGAGCCAGGTCGACATGACGTCGAAAGTGATTCTCACGAACGTGCAGGTGCTCGCCGCCGGCACGAAGATCGATCGCGACACGGACAAGAACAAGCCGACGCCCGTGACCGTCGTCACATTGCTGGTCGATCCCGATCAAGCCGAACGGCTGACGTTGGCGAGCACCCAGGGAAAAATTCAGTTGGCCCTGCGGAATCCGCTCGACCAAACCACACCGGCGACACGCGGGGTCAGGCCGGCGCTGCTGCTCGGCATGTCGGCGGCGACACCGAGGCCGGTGAGGCAGTCGGCCGCGGCGAAGGCTCCAGCGGCCCCGCCGGAGACGCCGACGATTGAAGTCATCCGGGGTGACAAACGCGCCCACGAAGTGGTGCATCAGGAGCAGCAGTAGCCATGCGGACCAGCCGTGTCCTCATCTTCATCATCGCGTGCGGCGGCTTCGGGCCCGTGCTTCATGCGCAAGCGCCGCTGTTGAAAGCGACATCGACGATCGTCGGCACTGCGGAGCCGGAGATCAACGCCGTGCGGCTGATGGTGGGCCGATCGACGGTCGTGGACGTCGCCTCCCCGATCGCGCGGGTGTCGCTGACCAGCGCCGACATCGCCGACGCCCTCGTCACCTCCTCGAATCAGCTGCTGATCAACGGCAAGGTGCCGGGCACCATTTCGATGTTCGTGTGGGACCGTTCGGGGGGCATCCGCCGCTACGAGGTCATCGTGCAGCGTGATCTGGCGCGGCTGAACGAGCAGATGCGCCAGCTGTTTCCCAACGAGTCGATCGACGCACAAAGCAACGGCCGCAATATCGTGCTGTCCGGCAATGTGTCGACCAAGGACGTCACGGAGCGGGCGATCAACCTCGCCGCCGGCTACGTCGAGAACAAAGACCAGATCACCACGCTGCTGCAAATCCGCGAGAGCGAGGCGAGCAATCAGGTGCTGCTGCGCGTGCGGTTTGCCGAAGTGAGCCGCAGCGCGATGACCGATCTCGGCGCGTCGCTGTTCACCGGCGCCAACGGCTACAAGAATTTTCTCGCCCGCTCGACGACGGATCAGCAGCCGGCGCCGGTGTTCGATAATTCGGATCCGACGAACCCCAAGCTGGTCTTCAGCGATTTCCTGAACCTCTTCCTGTTCGACACGAAGAATCAGCTCGGTGCCGTGATCAAAGCGCTGCAGACGAAGGGACTCTTCCAGAGCCTCGCGGAGCCGAACCTCGTCGCGGAAAGCGGCAAGGAGGCGAGCTTTCTCGCCGGCGGCGAAATTCCCATCCCGGTCGCCCAGGGCTCAGGCGCCAACCTGGCGATCAGTGTCCAGTACAAGGAATTCGGCGTTCGCCTGAATTTCACACCGGTCGTCACAGGCAATCGCATCCACTTGAAGGTGCGCCCGGAGGTCAGCACGCTCGACTTCACGAATGCGGTTCTCTTGAACGGCTTCCGCATTCCGGCGTTGAGCACGCGGCGAACCGAGACGGAGATCGAGCTGCAGAACGGGCAGACCTTCGCCATCGCCGGGCTGATGAACAACAACGTGAACTCCACGCTGCAGAAAATTCCGGGGATTGGCGACATCCCGATCCTCGGCGCGTTGTTTCAGAGCAAGTCGGCGCAGAAGAATCTCACCGAGCTGGTCGTGATGATCACGCCGGAGATTCTGCCGAGAAATTCACCCGGCGTGACGTCGACGCTTCCGCGGACGCCCGAGTCGTACATCGCGCCGTTGCCGGAGAAGAGGACGTTCGAGCCGCCGCCGCCGGCGTTCACGAGGGTCAAAGATTTCGAGGCCGCCAATGCTGCGCCGGCCGCACCACCCGTCTCGGTGCCGCCGCCCGCGCCGGCACCCGATGCGCGTGCCGCCGCCGCTGCCGTCTCCGCGCTCACGCCGATCACGCGCCCCGTGGTTCACGCCGACGCCGCGCCGCCGGCCGAGGCGCAACCGGCCGTGCCCGCTCGCCCGTTGACCGCCGACGACAAAAAGGCGCTCGAGCGCTCGCACAAGGATGAGGAGCGCCTGAAGGCGGAGGCCGCCAAAGAGGCGATGAAGCAGGCGGAAATCGAGCGCCGCGCCAAGAAAGCCAACGACGAGCGCGATGCCAAACAAGCGCGCGAGGACGCGAAGAAGGCGAGCGAGCAGGCGAAGCGCGACGCTGCGGCCGCGAAGGTGGCCGCGAAGCAGGCGGCAGAGCAGGCCAAGCGCCAGGCCGAGATCGACAAGAAGCAGCAGAAGGCGGTCGCCGAGGCCGAAGCCAAGCTGAAGGCGGCCGAGAAGGAATATCAGGCCGAATTGGCGAAGGCTCCTAAGCGGTAAATCCGAGGGCAGGTAGGGCAGGTAGGGCAGGTAGGGCAGGTAGGGCGGGTAGGGCAGGTAGGGTCGGCGGGGCCGGCAGAGCCGGTAGGAGTCTCGATCACATGGCGCAACTGCAGGGCCTCATTGTCAGCGACGATGAGGGGTTCAGAAAACAGATCGAGCGGCTTCTGCGGTCCGCGCCGGTGCCGATCAGTGTCACCGCCGAGCGCGGCTCGCGTGACAGTGTGCCACCGGACATCGTCATCGCCGACATCCGAGGTGACGCCGTGTCGGCCATGGCGGGGATCGAGCGACTGCGTGCGGCGTCGGCCGGCGCAGGCATCTTTGCCGTTGCCCTGAGCTCCGATCCGGATCTCATCCTGCAGGCGATGCGCGCGGGCGCGAACGAATTCTTCACGTGGCCGCTCGACGAGGAAACGTTTCAGGGCGCGATTCGCCGCACGGCCGCCCGGCGCGAGACGGCGCAGGGCGCCAAGCCGGCCACGACGACGCTCGCCTTCTTTGGCGCGAAGGGCGGCGCGGGAACGACGACGGTGGCGGTCAACTGCGCCGTGGAGCTCGCGCGTCTGAGCGCCCGCCCGACCGTGATCATCGATTTGAAGTCGGGTCTTGGCGAGGTCGCCTTGTTCCTGGGTGTGCGTCCGCGCTACACGCTGCTCGACGCCGTGGACAATCTGCACCGCCTCGATCGCGAGTTCCTGCGGGAGTTGGTGGTCAAGCACAAGTCTGGCCTGGAGATCCTCTCCGGATCCGACCAGTTCGATCGGCCGGGCGCGTCCGACGGCAGCGCGATCGAGGAACTGCTGCGGTTGCTCTCACGGCAGTACCAGTACATCGTCATCGACGCCGGCAGCCAGATCAATTCGTGCACGGTCGCTGCGCTGTACGCCGCGGACACGATGTATCTCGTCGCGAATCCCGATGTGCCGTCCGTGCGCAATGCGCAGAGGCTGCTCGATCGCGTACGGCAGCTCGGCGCGTGCGGCGAGCGCGTCCGGGTCCTGCTGAACAGGGCCGCCGAGCCGTATCCGATTCCGCCCAAACAGATCGAGAACGCGCTGGGGCACCCGATTCATCACACGTTTCCGAGCGACTACAAGACGGTTTCCACCGCGCTGAATTCGGGCGTGCCGCTCGCGCTGACGGGTAACTCCGACATCGCGTCGCATTTCGATCAGTTCACGCGCCTGATTCTGGATCCGACCGAGCGCGCGGCGCCGGTCCAGCCCTCCAAAAAGCATCTGCTCGGTCTCCAGAAGCTCGCGTCCATCTGGTAAATCACTATGACTCCTTTTGCGTCGATCGCCACGCCTCCAACTCCGACGCCGCCGCCGTCGCCGCCGCTTCAGGCCGCCGTCCCGCGTGCGCCACTGCTCCAGCCGCGCGCCCAGTACGTCGAGCTCAAGGCGAGCGTCCATCGGAAGATGCTGAATCGCCTCAACCTGGAGGCGCTCGCCCAATCGGATCGCCTCCGCGCAGAGAGCGAGATCCGCACCCTCGTCGGCGAGCTGCTCGCGGAAGAGGGCGCGCCGATCAGCCTCGCGGAGCGCGACGCGATGCTCAGCGACCTGCTCGACGAGGTGTTCGGCCTCGGCCCGCTCGAGCCGCTGCTGCGCGATCCAAGCATCAGCGACATCCTCGTGAACACCTACAAGCACGTGTTCGTCGAGCGCGGTGGCATGCTCGAGCGCGTGCCGACGTCGTTCCAGGACGATCGCCATCTGCTCCGCGTGATCGACCGCATCGTCAGCGCCGTCGGACGGCGGGTGGACGACAGCTCGCCGATGGTGGATGCGCGCCTGCCCGACGGCTCGCGCGTCAACGCGATCATTCCGCCGCTGGCAGTGGACGGCCCGATTCTCTCGATTCGGCGCTTTCCGGCGGAACGCCTGAAGTCCGACGATTTGGTGACGCTGCGCGCACTGACGCGCCCGATGCTCGATTTCCTCTCCCACTGCGTACGTGCACGGCTGAACGGGCTGATCAGCGGCGGCACCGGCGCCGGCAAGACGACGCTTCTCAACGTGCTGTCGGGATTCATCGGCGACCGCGAGCGCATCGTGACGATTGAGGACGCCGCGGAGCTGCAGCTGCACCAGGAGCACGTCGCCCGGCTGGAAACGCGGCCGCCCAACGTCGAGGGCAAAGGCGCTGTGCGCCAGCGCCAGCTCGTCATCAACGCCCTCCGCATGCGCCCGGATCGCATCATCGTCGGCGAGGTGCGCGGAGAAGAATCGCTCGACATGCTGCAGGCGATGAATACGGGTCACGACGGATCGCTCACGACCGTCCACGCCAACACGCCGCGTGACGCGCTGTCGCGCATCGAGACGATGATCGCGATGGGCGCGACGAACCTCCCCGAGCGCGCGATGCGGCAGCAGATCGCCGCGGCGATCCAGTTCGTGGTCCAGCAGACGCGCCTCAGCGACGGGTCGCGCAAGGTGACGAGCATCGCGGAGATCACCGGCATGGAAGGCGACGTCATCACCATGCAGGAGATCTTCGTCTTCGAGAAGATGGGCATCACGCAAGACGGCAAAGTGATCGGCCGCTTCCGCGCCACCGGCGTCCGGCCCAAGTGCTGCGAGCGCCTGCGCGCGTCGGGCATTCACCTGCCGGCCGACATGTTCGAGGGTGTGACGGAGGTGCGGTGATGCTGATCGCGTTGCTCGTCTTCCTGCTGGGGTCCGGCCTCGTCGTGGGCGGCTATTTCGCGGTGGCCGCCCTTCCCGGCGAATTGGCGAAGCGGCGGCTGGATCGCCGTCTTCAGGACGTGGCGATGCCGATGGGCGAGGACAAGAGTGACGCGACGATCCTGAAATCGTCCGTTGAGGGGCCCTTGCCGGCCCTTGACCGCCTGCTGGCGAAATCGGTTGCGGGAGTGTCGTTGGCGCGCCTCATCGAGCAAGCCGGCAGCCGGACGACGCCGAGCGCCGTTGTCGTGATGTCGATCGCATTGGCGGCGGGCGTTGCGTTCCTGACATCGATGTTTGTACGCATCCCGTTCGTGCCGCTGGCCGCGGGCGCGGTCGGGGCTGTCGTCCCGTACGGATGGCTGCGGCACAAGCGATCGTCGCGACTCGGCCAATTCGAGGAACAGTTTCCTGAGGCGCTGGATCTGCTGTCACGCGCGGTTCGCGCGGGCCACGCGTTTCAAACCGCGATGGGCATGGTCGGCGACGATTTGGCCGCGCCGGTCGGGCCGGAATTCAAGAAGACGTTCGACGAGCAGAACTTCGGTTTGCCGCTGCGGGATGCATTGAACCAGCTCGCGGAGCGAATGCCGCTGCTCGACGTCCGGTTTTTCGTGACCGCCGTGTTGATCCAGCGTGAGACCGGCGGCAATCTGTCGGAGATTCTCGACAACCTGGCGCACGTCGTGCGCGAGCGGTTCAAGATTCTGCGGCAGGTCCGCGTGCACACCGCGCACGGCCGCTTCACCGCCTGGGTGCTGCTCGCCCTGCCCGCGGCGTTGGCGATCGCGCTGTCGTTCATCAATCCTGACCACATGCAGACGCTGTTTCGCGAGCACATGGGACAGATGATGCTGCTTGCGGCAATTGTGATGCAGACGGTCGGATATCTGTGGATCCGCCAGGTCATCAAGATCGAGGTATAGGGTGCTGATCCTACTTCCGCTCCTCGCGTTCGTGTTCGCGTCGCTGGTCGTAGCTGCCGGTGCGATCGCGCTCGCGCCGAGCTCAGCGACGACCGTGGAGCGGCGCCTGAACGAGGTGACCGGCACGGAGGCGAAGCCGTCGGCCGGGCGCGATAGCTATCGCCGCGCGCTGGTCGAGGCGCTGAAGCGAATCGGTAACGTGGCGCCCCGGTCGGCCTCGGAGGTCGGGAAGCTGCAGCAGCGGCTGATCTACGCGGGGTTCCGCAATCGCGAAGCGATCGTGATCTTCTTCGGCATCCGTCTGGCGATTTCCCTGCTGTTGTTCGTGTTGGTCGGGACGCCGCTGATCATGACGCCGCATTTCACGATGGGGCTGGCGGCCTGCGCCGTCGGCTACGTCGTGTGCGGGATGGTGCTCGCCCGGCTGGCCAAGCGGCGGCAGCACCGCATCCGGCTCGGGCTGCCCGACGCGCTCGATCTGCTCGTCGTCAGCGTCGAAGCCGGGCTTGGTCTGGATCAGGCGATTCAGCGCGTGGGGTCCGAACTGGCATTTGCGCACCCGGATCTATGCGACGAGCTGCGGCTGATCAACTTCGAGTTGCGCGCGGGCAAGGCGCGCGCCGAAGCGCTGCAGAATCTCGCGTCGCGAACCGGTGTGGACGATGTGGCGTCGCTCGTGGCGATGCTGGTGCAGACCGACAAGTTCGGGACAAGCGTCGCGCAGTCGCTGCGCGTGCACTCCGAAACCGTGCGGACCAAGCGCCGGCAGCGGGCCGAAGAGGCGGCGGCGAAGACCGGCGTGAAGATGGTGTTCCCGCTGGTGTTCTGCATCTTTCCCGCCATCTGGGTCATCACCATCGGTCCGGCAGCGATCAAGTTCGTGCAGGTGCTGATGCCGATCATGAACAAGTAGGTCCCATGCCCGTTCAAGAGACGCTCACCGACACGACAGACCGCGCGGCCGCCCCGCCCGCCCCGAAAACGATCGAGGACACGGGACTCGCCGCCGATCAGATCGCGCAGCTGCTGATCAAGCACCTGTACGCGGGGGAAGTTGCCGGAACAACGCTCGCCGATCGCCTGAAGCTGCCCTACGGGCTGATCGAGCCGCTCATCGAGAGCGCACGCGCGGAGCGGCTGATGGAAGTTCGCGGAGCGGCGGGTACGGGCACCGCGGCCTATCGGTATGCGCTCACCGATCTCGGGCGCGATCGCGCCCGGCAATACTTCGACGCGAACCGGTACGTCGGCGCCGCGCCCGTCTCACTGACCAGTTACGTCGACACGATGCGCGCGCTTGCCTCAGCGCGCGGGTACATCGATCGCGAGCGCCTCAAGCGCGGCTTCGCCCATCTGATTGTTTCCGACGAAGTCCTGGAGCAGCTTGGACCGGCTGTGAACGCCAACAAGGCGATCTTTCTCTACGGGCCACCCGGAAACGGGAAGAGCGTGATCGCGGAAGGCATGGGGCGTTCGATCGGCGGCGACATGTATGTGCCGTACGCGATCGACGTGGACGGGCAGACGGTCACCGTCTTCGATCCGATCAATCACCAGCCGCTCGACGCGGATGCCGAAGGCGGCCTGATCGCGGTGGCGCCCCGCGACCGGCGCTGGGTGCGCGTCCATCGTCCGGTCGTCACCGTGGGCGGCGAACTGACGCTCGACATGCTCGATCTGACGTTCAACCCGATCGCGAAATTTCACGAAGCGCCCGTGCAGCTGAAGGCCAACGGCGGCGTGTTTCTGGTTGACGACTTCGGGCGTCAACGGATGCGGCCGGAAGAGCTCCTGAATCGCTGGATCGTGCCGCTCGAGAACCGCATTGATTACCTCACGCTGCACACGGGCAAGAAGTTTCAGGTGCCGTTCGACGTGCTCATCGTGTTCGCCACGAACCTCGACCCCGCATCGCTCGCCGACGAAGCGTTTCTGCGCCGGATCCCGTACAAGATTCCGATCCAGGATCCGAGCATTGAGCAGTTCACGCGCATCTTCGAGCTCAACTGCCGCCGCCGCAATCTCCGTTTCCATCAAGTCATGGTCGCGTACCTGCTGCGCCGCCACTTCAGCCCCGTCGGCCGGCCGCTGCGTTCGTGCCATCCGCGCGACCTGCTCGACCAGGTGACGGCGCTGTGCCGCTACCAGGGGCGCGAGCCGGTGATCACGCGCGATTTGATGGACGCAGCCTGCAATGCGTACTTCGTCAACGAGACCGCCGCGCTGAACAGCACGCCGCCGCCGCTGACGCGTGCGCCCAGACGCCGGCTGGACATCCATTAATGGAGCAAACGGAACGTCGCGCGATCGTCTCGGACTGGCTGGCGCGCGTCGTCGTCGGAACGATGTTCGGGCTGCTCTCGCTGAACCTGCTCACCGACTTCGTCCACACGCACCGGTTGACCGGCCTGTGGATGCTCATCAGCGAATCGCTCGTTGTCGTGATGACGGTGCTTCGCCGCCGGACGCAGGTCGTCGATCGCTCGCTGCTCACGGCCAGCATCACCGGCATCTCGTTGATGGGCCCGTCGCTGGTGCGAGCGGCGGCCAGCCACGCGATCGTGCCCGACATGCTAACGGCGGTCGTATCGTCGGTTGGGCTGCTGATCGTGATTGCCGGCAAGTTCACGCTCGGGCGCAGCTTCGGGATCGTGCCGGCGAACCGCGGCGTGGTGATTGCGGGTCCGTACACGGTCGTCCGTCATCCGATCTATGCCGGCTACCTGCTGACACACCTGGCGTTCGTCTGCGCGAACGCGACCGCGTGGAACACCCTGGTCCTGGTGATGGCCGATACGGCTCTGGTGATCCGCTCCCGGCACGAAGAGCGGCTGCTTGCGCGCGACAGCTCGTACCAAACATATTGCCGCCGCGTACCGTGGCATCTCGTGCCCGGGCTTTACTAGCACGCTCGGCTGAAGCCTTCGCACTACGACGGCTCCCACTGTCCCCGTAGCGTCAGGGCTTCAGATCGGTGCAGCGCGAAGGCTTTTAGCCGAGCGCCTCACGTCCGATGCGCGCGAACGTCGCTCCCAGGTGCGCATTCGTGTCGTCCCAGAACTCGACCACAAGCGGATGCCGCTCGAGCGCGGCCTGGACGATGCCGCGCTGCACGCCGCGTCCGCGGCCGTGAACGAGCCGCACGTCCCGCAGACCGGCGCGGGCCGCCGCCTCCACGTACTCATTGACCACCGACGGAATATCGCGCGGCGCGAACGCGTGAAGGTCGATCTCGGGCTCGATCGGCAGGATGCGCGGATCTTCCACCACCTCATTCAACTCTTTCATCACGAAACCACGAAGGACACGAAGGACACGAAGATGGTCTTGGCAAAATATTTTCGTGCTCTCCGTGTTCTTCGTCTCTTCGTGAGAAGGCATCGGTGAAATTCTGCCCCTCATCGGGCGTCATCGCGGTTGCGGCTTGCTGTACTCGGCGGTGACGACGGTCTTGATCCCGCCGCGCACGGAGAAGTCGCCGACCACCGTCATGCGGCGCGGCTGGAGAACGCTGACCAGATCGTCGAGGATCTGGTTCGTGACACTCTCGTAGAAGATGCCGCGGTTCCGAAACTCGACCATGTAGTACTTCAGCGACTTCAGCTCGACGCAGGCCGCGTCTGGAACATACGTGATGCGGATCTCGCCGAAGTCGGGCATCCCGGTTTTCGGGCACAGGGACGTGAACTCCGGGCAGCTGATGGCGATTTCGAAATCGCGCTCGGGGCGGGGGTTCGGAAACGTTTCGAGCGTCGAGCTTGACATGCGAAAATTCTAGCACTCGCCGCCGCAAGGCCTGGCCGGTTCGGGCCCGCCGACCACGGTTCGCCTAAGGAAATCGCGGTTTTGCGCCCCTGCGCCGTTTGACAGTTCTGCGAGGCACGCGCTAGGATACGTCGATTTTGGGAACAAAACCGCGATCCTCGCCGCGCGCGCGATGATCGCGGGTTGACATGACGCGCGTTCAAGTGAGGGGGAACCGATGGCTGACGCCCGCAGAATGGGCAAATCCGAGCTCTTTTCGCACTTCGCCGAGCGGTTCGAAGTGAAGCGGACGCAAGCCCGCGAATACTTCGACGAGCTGACGGCGCTGGCGGAGAAAGAGCTCAAGCGCTCGGGCGAATTCGTGCTGCCCGGGATGGTGAAGCTGGTCGTTCAGAAGCGCAAGGCGCGCATGGGACGGAACCCGGCAACCGGCGAGGCGATCAAGATTCCGGCGAAGACGGTCGTGAAAGCGCGCATCGCCAAGCAACTCAAAGACGCCGTGCTACCGAAGAAGTAGCATTTCCCCCCATCTCACTTGACGAGCCAATGGGGCGCAGCGTAGCGGCGGCCGGTCCCGCCGCTGCGCTGTGCTCACATCATCAATCTAGGCCGCCGTGGCGCGGCCGGCCAGCAGCCGGCTGTAAACCGTCGCCGGCACGAGGCGGGTCGCCCGTGTTTCAAGGTTCATCACCGAGTCATCGTCGAGAATGACGCGATCGCCGGGGCCGAGCACGATCTCCGCGCTGTAGCGGCGCGCGCCGCGCAGCGTCCTGAGCTCGAAATAGCGCACGCGGACAGTCTGTGTGTCGACGGCCATCGCTTCTGTCTTCACCAAGGTCCTGATCATTTCAACCTCCAGTCCGACTGCCGTCCCGCGCGCTCGCGCGGGACAAGTCGGACACTACCGTCGCTTCCAATCTTGCGGCCTCACGCTCTCTCGTGTGGGCCGGTCTGTGTGTCTTCGGCGTCCTCTGTGGCAGCGCACGCTTCGCACGATTTCAACTGGCTGCCGCTTCCGCCGTGCGATCGTCGCGCGCCGGAAATCGAAGGGTGAACGCCGTACCGCGGCCGAGCTCGCTGGCCACATCGATCGTGCCGTCGAGTTGTTCCACGATGCGCTTGGAGATGGCCAGCCCAAGGCCGAGGCCGCGCGCCTTCGTCGTGACGAACTCGTCAAAGATCGACGAGAGCTTCTCCGCCGGAATCCCGGACCCGGTGTCGGTGACGCCGATCTCGATCAGGCTCCCGGCGCGCGCGGTCGTGATCGAGACGCGGCCACCGGGCTGGGTGGCCTGAATCGCGTTGGTGATCAGGTTGCGGTAGACGCGGCCGAGCGCGAAGCGGTCCCCGTCGATGGTCAGCGGGCCCGGCGCGAAATGCGCCTCGACGATGACGCCGGTGCGCTCGCCTTCTGGCCGCATCGACTCCACGATTTCCGCCACCGACCCATTCACTTCCATCGCGAAGCGCTCGACCGGCTTCGGCTTGACGATGTTGCGCAGGTCGTCCATGAAGCGCTTCAAGGTCGCCAGCTCACGCTCGATGGTGCGGTGGAACATGGCGCGCGATTCGTCGTCGTTGTCGTCGCGCAGCAGCAGGCGCGTGCTGTTGCCGATGTTCTGGATCGGGTGCGAGAGGTCGTGGACGAGGCCGGCGGCCATGCGGCCGAACATCGCCTGTTGCGCCTGGCGCTTCACATCTTCCTGCAGCTTGACCAGGCGGTCCGCCATCGTGTTGAACGCCTCGCCGAGGTCGCCGAATTCGTCGGCGCGGCGGATGTCGACGCGCGCGTCCAGCCGGCCGGCGGCGACTTCCTGCGTCGCGCGCTTGAGCGTGAGGATAGGCGTGATGAACGAGCGGCCCCACCCATACCCGACCGAAATCATGCCGAGCAGCGCGATCGAGATCGCGACGATGAGCTGCCGTTGCAGCTGCGTGGCCGTCGCGTAGGCTTCCGCGGTCGGCTGTTCGACGACAACGGTCCAGCCAAGGGGGACGACGCGGGCGGCGACGCCGAGGTCCTGCCGGCCGCCCTCGTCGACGTACTCGCGCCACACGGGGGCGCCCTCGGGGCTGGCGGCGGCGGCGCCGACGAGAGCGTGGCTGCTCATGTTGCGCGCCTGTGCGACGAGCGCCTTCTTGTCCGGATCGCCGTGCGCGATGAGCTGGCCGTTGGGCCCGATGACGAGCGCGAAGCCGTGGCCGCCGATGCGGATCTGGTCGACCATCCGCCACATTTCCTCGAGGCTGATCTCGCCCACCAGCCAGCCGGACGGCTGATTCAGCCTGGTGAGGCGGACGGCGAACAGCGCGGTGGGCAGCAGATCGGCGTCGATGCGGATGGGCGACATCTTCACGTCGCCGATGCTGAGCGTGGCGGACTTCGGGATCTGGACGCCCGGCTTGCCGATGCGGCTCGTGGCGAGCGTGGCGCCCTGCTCGTCGAACAGCGTGAGCTCGTGGAATTCGCGGAACTGAAGGATGTAGTTCTTGAGGATGCGATCCTGCTGCGCGGCGGTGAGGCCGGTGTCCTGCAGGTCGGCGGCGAGCGCCTTGAGAATGTCGGCGTCGGTCGTGACGTAGCGGCGGATTTCCTCGGCCGCGCGGGTCGCGACGTTCATGTTGCCGGTGATCACCGAGTCGCGCGTGCCGCGCTGGAGGGAGAAGATCGACACCACGCCGTATCCGACGAGCGGCACCACCGCTGCCAGCGCGAGCAGCAGCGCGAAGCGCGTCGCGAGGTGCCGGATCCGGAGCGTCATCAGTTGCGCTGTGCGCGCTGGTCGGGGGGCGTGGGCTTCCAGAGACGCAAAGTGGCGAGGACGTCCCGTCCACTGTCGCCAGCGGGAACGGCGAAACGCTTTGTCACCGCGCGCGCGCGTTCGCCCCAGGCTAAATAGATCGCTGGCGGGTCTTCAGTCGTCACTTTTTGGAGAGTCGCCACGGCTGCCCGATACTCTGTCTCCGAGCCTGCATGCCGAATTTGGTCGAGCGTCGAGTCGAGCTCCGGAGTTCCGATGCCCTCAAGGTGCATCGTTCCACCGGTGTGCCAGATTTCGTAAGGACGCAGAAGGCTTGGCCCTCCGAGTATATCGATAAGGACGGCCTCAAACGTGGGCGATTGTAGCGCTTGTACGGCTTGGTCGGGCGCGACCGCCTGTACATTCATCGTAACTCCGACGGCCGCCAGTTGCCGTTGAACCACCAGCGCGACTCGCTCGTAGCCCGTTGGGACCAGACAGGAGAAACTCAGCCCCTGACTAGATTTTAGGCTTGCCGCGGCGAACTGCGGGTTGAAAGACACCTCCTTTTCCTTTTGCGCGAACGCCCAGTTCTGCGGCCAAACGAGTCCCGTGGCCGGTACTGCATGGCCGTCAAAACCTTCGCGAACAATTTCTTCGCGATTGATCGCCGCATTGAGCGCGCGCCGTATCAGTGGCGTCCGAAGCTTTGGCGAGTGACTGTTTAGGACGACGACGTACTGGTAGGGGCGAGTGAAACTGAACATCGCGACCGTCGTTGCCTGTTGTAAAGAAGACGCGGCTTCGGCTCCCACTTCATAGAGCATGTCAATGTTGTTCCTGAGCATTTCTGCCCAGGCGGCTCGTACCGTTGGATAGTTAGTCACGACGATACGATCGATGATCGGACGTCCTAGGTAGTACAGGCTGTTGGAGTGAACCTCAGGAGCAGCGCCAGATACTCCGGTGAGGACGAACGGTCCTGTACCAATCGCGGGATCGTCAGGCTTCCGAATGGGCGCCTCAAGTGATTCGAGTAGAAACGGCGAGGGGCGTTTGAACGTAATCCTGATCTGGCGCCCGTCGGCGGAAGGTTCTATTTTGTCGACGTCTTCGAAGATCGGGCCGATGAAACGCGGAAGGGCGTTGTGGAGTGCGTTCGCGAGCATCGTGGCGCTAGCGGGAGTACCGTCACTAAACGTCGCGGCTGGTCGAAGTTCGAGGCTCATCGACAAGCCGTTTGCCTCGACCTTCCAGCCTTCAGCAAGCCAGGGACGTGGCCTACCATCCGGGCCGAATCTGACCAGCCCTTCGAACGACTGATTTGCCGCGAGTTGCTGGATGCCTCCCAGCGGATTCCCCGAGGTGAGGGTCACCCCTACACGGAGAACGACTGGTTCTTGAGATGTTGCGGCAGGTTTATCGGCCCTGCCGCACCCGACCGACATTGCGAGGGGGAGCGCAGCAATCACGAGGCTCATGGCCAATCGGCCGCAACGCCATGGACGTGCCCCCCGTTCGCTCTGCATCCTTTTACTTTTTGTTCATCGGCGCTTCGTCAACCATCACGTTGCACATACCCTGGGGCTTGGCGTTGACGACGGCCTTCTTGATGATTTGAATCTTCATTGTACTCTCCCTAAGCTGCGCTGGCCGCGGTATGCGCCAGCGAAATCAGAGCCGATTCGTATGTCCGCTTGTGGCATGTCGGCCGGTTCATGTCGCCAAGCTCTGTGTGCGATGCCACCAGGCACCCCCCCGCACAGACAGGGATGAACGCGCAGTCTCCGCACTCTTTCCACGGATCCAGGCGGTCGAATTGTTCGCGGGCGCGCGAGCGTAGCGGATCGCGACGGTCGTCGATGTGCCCCGTCGACTGGGCGAGCTCGCCCGTGAATCCGGGGCACGCGTACAGCGATCCGTCCGGACCGATCGTGTGCGCGTGCTCTATATGCACGTGGCAGGGGCCGTTGTGTACCCCGTCGGGCGTCGGAAAGCCGTGCCGCTTCGTTTCGTCGCGCAAAAACGTCAGCTGCTCGTCGAGGAAGTTGCACGAATCGCACGCCGTACCGAGGCTGCCCGCGCCCGCCGACGTCATGCACGTCCCGCCGAGCGGTTTGCCGTCGCCGTTGACCGGAATCAGCGGCAGGATGCCTTTCGGCGCCGGCGCCTGCGTCCGGATCACCGGCTTGAAGTTGACCTTCACGAGCTTGTCGGCGAAGTCCTGCTCCCGCAGAAACTGGAGCAGCGCCGGATAGCTGCCCGCCGACGTCTCGTCGAAGTTGCCGCCGATCGAAATTGGCACCTTCGCCGCGACCTGACGGATGTTCTCGACGATCCGGTCGAATGTGCCCTGGCCGCCGCGCAGCGGACGCATCCGGTTGTGCGTGTCGCGATCGCCGTCGAGCGTGATCTTGACGCCCTTCAGCCCGCGCGGCACCAGCCGATCGACGATGTCGGTCGTCAGCAGCAGGCCGTTGGTGATGATGCTGGTCATCATGCGGACGCCGCGCGGCTGCGTGGCCGCCCACAGCCGATCCGCCAGGTCGTACAGCACCGGCAGATTGAGCAGCGGCTCGCCGCCGAAGAAGGTGATCACGAGGCGCTCGGGACGCACGCGATCGAGCTCGCGCTCGATCCAGTCGGCGACGCGCGCCGACATCTCCAGCGTCATCTTCTGCGCGAACTTGTTGTAGTCGCCGTGGTCGCCCTGAAAGCAGTAGTCGCACGCGAAGTTGCACTGCAGCGTCGTCAGCACGGTGATGTGCAGCTCGGAGGTGTCGCTCTTCACGGTCGTGAAATACCGGTCGAGCGACTCCCAGTCGGCGTTGCGACTCGGCACGAGAAAACCGTTGTCGCTCAGCAGGGCCAGCGCTTCGCGCGCTTCCTGATCCAGCCCGGCCGTGCTTTCCAGGCTGGAGCTGCGGTCGAGCAGTTCGGCCACGTCAGAAGACACCACCAGCTGCGCGTCGGTGAGCGTGTTCATCAGGAACACATCGCCCCGCGCGGGGAGCGGCACACGAAGATTGAAAATCGAAGGCTGCAATGTGCCACTCCGACCAGAACCGCGAACAAGACTGCGGTGGGAATTCACCAGACCGATATTTGTGGGTCGATTGTCGAGCTGCCCCTGCAAAGTGCAACTGGTGTTCCAGCGCACCGAGAGGGTCTGCCGATCTTCAATTCGTTAGCGAATTTCGTCCGCTGTCGTGTGGAGTCCGTCGGGAGGGAAAGAGGATGGCGCCGTCAGTCGGACAACGAGTTGACCAGGAACGCTCGAGCGGCTGCAAATGCGCGTCGCTTACCGAAGCGGAATCAGGAGATCGCGAGATCGGACAAAGCGTTGACCTGGGCGGCCAAGTTATTGTCCGGTCTCAAGCGCCCCGCAATTTCTTAGCGAGCTGACGCACATCGAGCCGGTCCATCTTGTACTTCAACGTACTCAATGGGATTCCAAGATACTCAGCAGTTCCGGTGACGTTCCAGCCGCACTTCTCGAGCGCGCGCAGAAGGTAGTTCCGCTCGAAGGTCGCCGTCGCTTCTTCGAACAGGCTCTCGCCGTGCTTGCCTTGCGGTTCGAGCTGGGCGAAATGAAACTCCAGCGGCAAGTCCTCTTCCGAGATGTAGTCCTTGTCGCTGACCGCCACGAGCCGCTCGATCAGGTTTTCGAGCTCGCGGATATTGCCCGGCCACCAGTATTTCTTGAGCATCGCCATCGTCGAATCGGTGATGCCGCCGATCTTCTTCCGGAACCGCGCGTTGTAACGGCGCAGAAAGAACTCGGCGAGCTGCGAGATGTCCTCTGTCCGTTCACGCAGCGGCGGCATCTTGATCGGAATGACGTTGATGCGATAGTAGAGATCCTCGCGGAACTTCCCGTCCTTCACGGCCTTCTCGAGGTCGACGTTGGTCGCTGCAATCAGCCGGAATTCCGTTTTGATCGGCTTGGTCCCGCCGACGCGCTCGATCTCGCCTTCCTGAATCGCGCGCAGCAGCTTGGCCTGAAGGTCGAGCCGCAGATCGCCGATCTCGTCGAGGAACAGGGTGCCGTTCGACGCCAGCTCGAACTTGCCGAGCTGCTGGCGGTGCGCGCCCGTGAACGCGCCGCGCTCGTGCCCGAACAGCGCGCTTTCGGCGAGCTCGCGGGGAATCGCCGCGAGGTTCACCGCGATGAACGGCGCGTCGCTATCGCCCGCCTCGCGGTGGATGAGCCGCGCCAGCAGCTCTTTGCCCGTGCCGCTCTCGCCGAGGATGAGCACCGTCGCCGAGAGCTTCGCGACCTTGTTCACGAGATCCACGATGTCGCGCGTGATCTTGCTCGGTCCGACGATGAACTCGCGCTCGGTCTGGTCGGCGACCTGCGCCGACAGTGTCAGCACCTGGCGGTTCAAATCCTGCCGCTCGCTCGCGTTGTGGACCAGCGAGCGAAGCTGGTCGTAATCGAAATCCTTTGTGGTGTAGTGATAGGCGCCGTGCTTGATGGCCTGCACGGCGGTTTCGATGTCGTTGATCGCCGAGATTATCAGGACTTCGATCAGGCTGAAGTTCTCTTTGACGATGCGCAGGACTTCGAAGCCGCTGATGCCCGGCAGCCGGACGTCGAGCAGCATCAGGTCGACGTCTTCCCGGTTCAGAATAGGAAGGGCGGCTTCGCCGGTCGCGGCGCGCAACACGCGATACTCACGCTTGAGCATCGCCGTGAGCGTGTCGCGCATGCCTTCATCGTCGTCGACGATGAGAACGGTTTTGGGCTTGTGACTCATCGTGCTCGGGGGAAAACCGAGCACATTGTGGCAGGCGGTTGACACTGTTGCAAGCCGTTCGCTAAGGTAAGAGTTTTGTTGACCTTACCCCTGCTGCTGACGATCGCGGCCTTCATCGTGGCCGCCGCGGCCATCGTGCGCGCGCGACGGACCGCCAAACGTCTCGAGCGGCTCACTGAGTCGTACTGGGAGCTGCGCTACGAGCTCGCGCAGCTGCGTGCGCGCGTGGCCCGGCTCGAGCCGCCGCCGGCGGCTGAGCCAACGACTGCGGAATCCAGTGCCGCCGGCAGCACGACGACGTTCGTGTCGCTGTCGTCGCTGAAGCGATCATGATCGAAAAAGGGGTACGGCCCCTTTTCGGCTTCCTCTTCTGGAGAAACTGTGTCTAACGAGTACGACGTCATCATTATCGGTGCGGGCACCGGCGGCTACGTCGCCGCCATCCGCGCCGCGCAATTGGGGCTCGAAGTCGCCGTCGTCGAAAAACAGAAAGCGCTCGGCGGGACGTGTCTGCTCTGGGGCTGCATTCCGACGAAGGCGCTTCTCGAGCACGCGCACGCGCTCAAGGTGGCGCAGGGCGCGAAGGAATGGGGGATCACCGGTGTGACGGCGCCCGGGATCGACATGACGCAGGTCCAGACGCGCAAGGACCGCGTTGTCAGCGGTCTGAGCAAAGGGGTCGAGTTTCTCTTCAAGAAAAACAAGATCGAGTGGATCAAAGGCACGGCGCGGCTGACCGGCAACGGCGGCGTGGACGTGTTCGAAGGCGACAAGCGGACGCTGCGCGCGCGCAAGGAGATCATCGTGGCGACGGGATCGTCACCGCGCGGCGTGCCCGGCATCGAGATCGACCACAAGCGCATCATCACGAGCGACGAGGCCATCTCCTTGAGGGAGGTGCCGAAGGCGATCGTGGTCATGGGCTGCGGCGCCGTCGGCGTCGAGTTTGCGTCGATCTTCCGGCGGTTCGGCAGCGACGTCACGCTCGTCGAGTTGCTGCCGCACCTCGTACCTGTCGAGGACGACGCGGTGTCCACGGAGCTCGAGAAGTCGTTCCGCAAGCAGGGGATCACCGCCCACACCGGCGCGAAGGTCACGAGCGCGAAGGTAAGCGGCGACGGCGTGGACGTCGAGCTGCAGCTTAGCGACGGCAAGACGCAGAAGCTGCGCGCTGACTATCTGCTCGTCGCCACGGGGCGCGGTCCCGTCACGAACGGGCTCGAGGCCGAACGTGTGGGCCTGCACATGGAGAAGGGCTATATCACGGTCGATGCGCTGTACCGAACGACCGTGCCCGGCATTTCGGCGATCGGCGACGTCATCACGCTCGGCACGCCCGGCCATCCGCAGCTCGCGCACGTGTCGTCGGCCGAAGGCATCATCGCGGCGGAGCGCATCGCGGGCCACGAGACGCGGCCGATCAACTACGATCACGTGCCCGGCTGCACGTACTGCGATCCCGAGATCGGCAGCGTCGGGCTGACCGAGCGCGAGGCGAAGAAGCGCGGCTACGACGTGCGCATCGGGACGTTCCCGTTCGGCGTCCTCGGCCGCGCGAAGATGGCCGCCGAGACCGAAGGGTTCGTGAAGATCGTGGCCGACAAGAAGTACGACGAGGTTCTCGGCGTCCACATGATCGGCTTGCGCTCCACCGAGCTGGTCGCCGAAGCGACGCTGGCGCTCCAGCTCGAGTCGACGGTCGAAGAGTTGATTCGGACGATTCACGCGCATCCGACGATGGCGGAGGCGGTGGGCGAGGCGGCGCACGCGACGCACGGCGCGGCGATCCACAGCTAAGGGGTCGACGTGAGCCCGCGAAAAACGCCAACCGTTCCCGACGCGTCTCCATCCGCAGCGCTGACGCGCAATCAGCGGCTCGAGCTGTATTACTACGCACGCCTCACGCGCGACGTCGAAGAGCGCGTCAACATCCTTCACAAGCAGGGCAAGATCACCGGCGCCGTCTATCGCAGCCTCGGTCAGGAAGGGGAGTCGGTCGCCACGGCGTACGCGTTGAATCGCGGCGACGCGTTGTCGCCGCTGACGCGGAACCTTGGCGCGCTGCTCGCGATGGGTGTCCGTCCGCTGGTGATGTTCCTGCAGTACATGGCGAAGGGGACGAGCGCCGCGCGCGGCCGCGATCTCAGTAATCATTTCGCGAACATTCCGGAGCCGGGCGTCGAGGCGCCGATCCTGATTGGTCCGGTGAGCCCGCTGGGCGACATGGTGGCGGTGATGGGCGGCGTCGCGCTTGCGGCGAAGATGCAGAAGCGGCCCCTCGTCGCGATGGTGTATGTCGGCGACGGCGCCACCAGCACCGGAGTCTTTCACGAAGCGATGAACTTCGCCGCCGTCAAGCAGGTGCCGCTCGTGGTGATCGCCGAGGACAACAAGTTCGCGTATTCGACGCCGGTCCGCCAGCAGATGGCGATCGCGCACATCGATCAGCGGGCCGACGCCTACGGCATGCGCCATCAGATGGTGGACGGCAACGACATGCTCGCCGTCTACGATGCGGCCAAGCGCGCCGTCGATTCTTCGCGGCGCGGCGACGGTCCGATGCTGATCGGGATCGACACGATGCGGATGAAGGGGCACGCGGCGCACGACGACATGCGCTACGTGCCCGCCGACCTGGTCGACACGTGGACGAAGCGCGATCCGATCGCGCTGTATCGGCAGCGCCTGACGCGCGACGGCGTCGCCAAGGCGGCCGAGCTCGACGACATCGACCAGATGACGAAGGCGTACGCCGAAGAGGAATCGCAGCTGGCCACCGCGGCGCCGGAACCGGATCCGGCGACAGTGGCGCGGGGGCTGTTCGGCGACGATCCGTTCGTGCCGCCGAGCGTCGAGATCGTCCGATCGCCGTTTGCAGAAACAACGGCGGCTGCAAAGACAACGGCGGTCCGCTGATGGCTGAGGTGACCTTTCTCGAAGCGATTCGCGAAGCGCTGTTCGAAGAGATGGCGCGCGACGAACGCGTGTTCGTCATCGGCGAGGACGTCGGTCCCATTGGCGGCGCGTTCAGGGTGACGGAGGGACTGCTCGCGCGGTTCGGCGACACGCGCGTCGTAGACACGCCGATCTCCGAGAGCGCCATCATCGGCGCGTCGATCGGCGCCGCGTACATGGGTCTGCGTCCGGTCGCGGAGCTCCAGTTCATCGACTTCATCACGACCTGCTTCGACATGATCACGAGCGTCGCGGCCACGAGCCGGTATCGCACCGGCGCCGGCGTGCCGATGGTGGTGCGCGGGCCCTGCGGCGCAGGCGTCAGCGGCGGACCGTTTCATTCGGCCAATCCCGAAGCGCTGTTTCTGAACACGGCCGGCATCAAGATCGTCGAGCCGTCCACGCCGTACGATGCGAAGGGGCTGCTCAAAGCGGCGATTCGAGACGATGACCCGGTGCTGTTCTTCGAGCACAAGCTGCTCTACCGGCGGTTGAAGGACACCCTCCCCGCCGACGACTACATCGTGCCGATCGGGAAGGCGATCGTGCGCCGCGCGGGCAGCGACCTGACGATCGTCACGTTCGGCGCGATGGTCCACGTGGCGCTCGAGGCCGCCGAGGCACTGGCGGGAGAGGGCGTCGAGACGGAGGTGGTGGACCTCCGGACGCTGGCGCCGTTGGATCGCGACGCGATCCTGACGTCGGTCGCCAAGACGAGCAAGGTGATCGTGCTGCACGAGGCCAGCCGGACCGGCGGCATCGGCGGAGAAGTGGCGGCGATCGTCGCCGAGGAAGCGTTTCCGTATCTGGACGGTCCGGTGATGCGCGTCGCCGCGCTGGACGTGCCAGTGCCGTACAGTCCGCCGCTCGAAAAGGCGTCGCTGCCCAATGTCGAGAAGCTGATAGCGGCGGCGAAGAAATTGATCCGATACTAGAAGGGCCTGTTTGGGCGGACAGGTAGGTCCGCCCCTACGTAGGGTTTGTGGGCATCTGTTGGCGGATACGCAGGTCCCTATACATTGATTCGTAGGGGCCGACCGATGTGTCGGCCCCGCGCGACAGATTTTGGCGCAGGTTCGGACCTGCCGGGAGAGAAGATGGCTACCGATGTCGTAATGCCGCAGATGGGCGAGTCAATCGCGGAAGGCACCATCGTCCGCTGGATCAAGAAGGTCGGCGACAAGGTCGACCGTGACGAGCCGTTGTTCGAAATTTCCACAGACAAGGTCGACGCCGAGATCCCGTCGCCTGCCGCTGGTGTGGTCACGGAGATCCGAGTCAAGGAAGGCGAGACCGTTCCGGTCAACAGCGTCGTCGCCACCATCGGCGCAGCGGGCGAGCAGCCTGGCGCCGCGCCGGCGCGCCAGGCGGTGTCCGAACCGCCCGTCGCCGCGGCGAAGGCGACCGAGCCGCCGAAGGCGCGGCCGCAAGCGGATGGCGGCAGCGCTCCGTCCGCGTCCGGCCCTTCAGCGAGGCCGGCGGCCGCGTCAACGGGCGCTTCGGCGGGAGCGGCTCTGTCGACCGAAGAGGTGATCCGGCAGCGGTCGTCGCCGCTCGTGCGCAAGATCGCGAAGGAGCACAACGTCGACATCTCCCAGCTGCAGGGCAGCGGCATCGCCGGACGTGTGACGAAGGACGACATTCTTGGATATGTCGGGCAGGAGGGGCAGGTCGGGCGGGCAGGGCAGGAGGGCCAGGCAGGGCAGGAAGGGCAGGGCGACCGCAGCGCGAAGGCTTTAGCCGAGCGTTCCAAGGGCCCCGCGATCGACATGCCGGCGTTCAAGCCGGGTGCGGCGACCGAAGTGGTGCCGATGTCCGTGATGCGGAAGAAGATCGCCGAGCACATGGTCATGAGCCGGCGGACGTCGGCGCACGTGCATTCGGTGTTCGAGGTGAACTTCGGGCGCATCGAGCAAATCCGCCAGAAGAAGAAGGGTGAATACGAACGCGCGGGCGCCAAGCTCACGTATCTCTCGTTCATCGTGAAGGCGGCGATCGACGCGCTCCGCGCCGTGCCCGTGGTGAACGCCTCGATCGACGGCGACAACGTGGTGTATCACCAGCAGGTGAATCTGGGCATCGCGGTAGCGCTCGATTGGGGGCTCATCGTGCCGGTGATCAAAGCGGCCGACGAGAAGAACCTGCTCGGGCTCAGCCGCAGCGTCGCCGATCTGGCCGCGCGCGCGCGGAGCAAGCAGCTCAAGCCGGACGAAGTGTCGGGCGGGACGTTCACGATCACCAACCCCGGCGTGTTCGGCGCGCTGTTCGGCATGCCAATCATCAACCAGCCGCAGGTGGCGATCCTCGGGGTCGGCAACGTCGAAAAACGGCCGGTGGTGATCGACGAGGCGATCGCGATCAGGCCGATGGCGTATCTGACGCTCGGGTATGACCACCGCATCATCGACGGCGCGGTGGCCGACCAGTTCATGTCGCACGTCAAGCGCTCGCTGGAGAACTGGGATCCAAACGGCGCATAACGGCGGTCCAGTAGTCCGTGCAGGGGCCGACCTGTGTGTCGGCCCCAACAACAATGCGTCACATTGAAATCCGCCGGCTCGGCCTCGTGCCTTACGGTGATGCGCTGGCGCTCCAGCGCGCCCTCGTCGAGGACCGCCGCGCGAATCGCGTCGGCGATCTGTTGCTTCTGGTCGAGCATCCGCACGTTCTGACGCTCGGCGTGCGCGGCGACGGCGGACGCGGGCACATCCTCGCGACCGACGCGGCGCTCGCGGCGCGCGGCATCGAAGTGCTCGAGACCGGACGCGGCGGCGACATCACCTATCACGGTCCCGGCCAGCTCGTCGGCTATCCCATCCTCGATCTGAAGCCCGATCGACAGGACGTGCACCGCTACGTGCGCGATCTCGAGGAGGTGCTGATTCGCACGGCCGCAGACTACGGAATCGAGGCGGCGCGCGTCCCGGGACTCACGGGCGTCTGGGTCGGCCGCGAAAAGCTCGCCGCGATTGGCGTCCGCATCGCGCGGTGGGTGACAAGCCATGGATTCGCCCTCAACGTCTCCACCGATCTCGAGCAGTTCAATCTGATCGTGCCGTGCGGCATTGCCGATCGGGGGGTGACGTCTCTCGAGCGTCTGCTCGACCGCCGTACCGAGATGGCCGAGGTCGAGAATCGCGTCGCGGCGCGTTTCGGCGAGGTGTTCGACCGCGTCGTGCAGGAGCACGCTTCGGCTGTGCAGTCGAGTGTCTCCTGATGCGCCTGAACCGGCCGACCCTGCCGACACGGCTGGCCTTGGCCGCGATCGCCTCAACGCTCGCGTTCACAGCGGCGTTTCTGGCCGCCCGCTACGTCTCGCTTCCGGACCTCCTGCCCGTCCATTTCACGAGCAACGGGTTCCCGAACGGCTGGCAATACAAAACGCCGTGGCGCGTGTTGATACCACTGTTCGTGCAGGCGGCGCTCGCGTCGACGCTCTGCTCGATCGCGATGCTGCTGCTGTCGCGCTCCGACGGCCCATTCGTCGTCGCTTCGGACGGTGATCGAACCGTGCCGGCTGACGTGCATGCTGCCGCCACGGCGGCGGAAGCCGTCATCCTCATCGCGCTCATCTGGATCGCCTTTCAGGCCTACGCGGCGTTCGCACTCGCGGGGATGTGGCAGCGTGAAAGGGCGGGTCTGGGGGCTTGGTATTTCCGTTGGGAGTACGTCGGCATCGCGCTGACGATCGTCGTGGCCGTCCGCGCTCAGCGACGCGTGGGGCGTCCCGAACCGCGCCTGTTCGTGCCCCAGCATTGGCGCTTCGGTCAGCTATACAAGAACCCGGATGATCCCGCCCTTTTCGTGCCGACCCGCGACGGCTCGCGCTGGACGCTCAACTTCGGCCGCCCCATTTCGGCTGCACTCATCGCGCTGATCCTCGGCGTCGGGGTGCTCGGTCCGACGGTCATCCTCGGCTTGCTGCTCAGATAAGCGCTTCTGCGTCAGCAGTTTACAAAAATTAGTTCACGTGTGGAATATTCTGCCAGTGGTTGGGGTTTTCATCCGCCAAGAGGCATTCATGCGGGACCCCAACGATACCGCGCTGCTGGCGCGGCTGCAGACCGGAGACGAGCGTGCGCTCGGTGAGCTGGCCGACGCGTACAGCTCGAAAATTTATCAGCTGGCTTTCCGGTACCTGCGCAATAAAGAAGACGCGGAAGAAGTGACGCAGGACGTGCTGTACAAGGTGTACCGCAAGGTCGGGGCGTTTCGTGGCGATGCGGCGCTGTCGTCGTGGATCTACCGGATCACGTTCAACGCCGCCATGTCACGGCTGCGGACGGCGAAGTATCAGCGCTCACAGGATGAGGATCGGCGGTCTCAATCAGCCGACGGCGACGAGCAGGGGCCGTCACTCTCTGCCGACATCGCTGACTGGAGCGACATGGCCGACGAGCGCGTGCTGCGCTCACAGCTCCGGCGTCGGGTGTTCAGCGCCATACTCGCGCTGCCGGCGATCTACCGCGCGCCCGTCATGCTGCGCGATATTCAGGGGATGTCCACAGAAGAGGCGAGCGCGATGCTGCGCGTAAAAGATCAGACGCTGAAGTCGCGACTGCACCGCGGCCGTCTCATCCTGCGCAAGCAGCTTGCGGACTTCGCGGGCGGCTTGTCGATGCACAGGCCGATCTACGGCACATAGAATCGCTCGGCTGAAGCCTTCGCGCTACGGTTTCGTTCGAATCGCTCGGCTGAAGCCTTCGCGCTACGGTTTCGTTCGAATCGCTCGGTGAAGGCTTCGCGGTACGGGTCTCGTTCGAATCACTCGTCCAAGCTTTCGCGCCATGGCTTCGTTGTAATTGCTCGGCTTGGCGTTTGCGTCGGCACGATGTAGCGCGAAGGCTTTTAGCCGAGCGTCACATTCATAGCAACATCGCGTTGTCGAGCAGCACCCGATCGTGCGCGCTCAATTCTGGAATAGCCACCTCGACAATGCCGACCGGGCCGAGCCTAACCGGCAGCGCTGCCGCGCGGACGCGCGTGCCCGCTGACACATCGGGGGCGACGAAGCAGACCGACAGCCGCCGCGAGCCTCCGGCGATCGATTCGACCACCTGCACGGCAGCGGCTGCGAGCGCGTAGGGTCCGGGCGGCCATAACGCCGGCAGCCGTCCAACGATCCGGCGCCGCGTCGGCTCGTCCAACACGCGCGTCGCGCTGAACCCGCCGATCGCCACCTCTTCCCAGGGAATCACGATCTGCGTCGGCGGCACCCCCATCATCGTCAGCGCCACGTCGTTCGGGGAGCCGTTCGTTTCGAGCGCGATCATCGCGCGGGCGGCGGCGGCAAGTGCGCCGGGCGCCGACCCCAGCAGTCGGGTGCGCGCCAGCCGCAGCTCGACGACACCGCGTTCGACAAGCTCGCGCTGCGCGGCCCCTGCGCAGACAATGACGGCGTTCGTGCCCATCTGCGCGAGGCGCTTGAGCAGCATCAGCCCCTCTTCGCCCTGCCATTCACCGCTCCCGATGCGATCCGCCAGGATGATCACGCCGGCGCCGGCTGCCGTGGTGACGTCGGTCGAACCGGACAGCTGCGTGGCGAAGCCGTCGATCGGCGCCGCTTCGGCGATGTCGAGCGCCTTGCCGGCCGCGACACGGCCGGTCTCGTCGATCAGCCGAATCGCTGCGGCGACGTTCGTCCGCGCGAGCCGGTGCGCCAGCGCGCCGCCAAGCTCGCCCGCGCCGATGATCGCCACGTCAATCATTGCTGCGCTATTCTAAGCTGTGAGGATGGAATCGCTCCAAGGTCAGGTCGCGCTGGTCACGGGCGGCTCGCGCGGCATCGGGCGGGCGATTGCGCGCGCGCTCGTGGCGGAAGGCGCGAAGGTCGTGATCACCGGCCGCAGTGAGGCGCACCTGTCCGCCGCCTGCCGCGACATCGAGAGCGCTGGCCACGGCAAGGCCGAGAGCGTGCCGGCGGACGTGAAGAGCTACGCCGACATGGAGCGGGCCGTGGGCGCGGCGGTCACCCGGTTCGGCGGACTCGACGTGCTGATCAACAACGCGGGCGTCGGCATCTTCGCTGAGGTTGCCGAGATGACGCCGTCGCAGTGGTCCGACGTCATCAACACGAACCTGACCGGCGTCTTCAACGCGTGCCACGCCGCAATCCCGCAGCTGCGCCGGCGCAACGGCGGCTTCATCATCAACATCAGCAGTCTTGCCGGCAAGAGTGCGTTTGCCGCGGGCGCCGCGTACTGCGCGTCGAAAGCCGGACTGAACGCGTTCAGCGAATCGCTGATGCAGGAAGTGCGCTACGACAACATCCGTGTGAGCTATGTGATGCCGGGATCGGTCGCGACGGAGTTCTCGGGCGGAGATGCGTCGAGGGGCGCCGACTGGAAGATTGCCCCGGAAGAAGTGGCTGAGGTCGTCATCGACTTGCTGCGGCATCCGCGCCGCAGCCTGCCGAGTCGTGTCGAGATCAGGCCATCGAAGCCGAGGAAGTGATGCTTGAACTCGCCACCACGGAGGACACGGTGGACACGGAGGAGCAATCCCGTTTTGCCTGGAACTCATCCTCTGTGTCCTCGGTGATGGAGTGTTTTCAGTGACCGTGTTCGACAAGCATCACGACTCGCTCGAACGGCACGAGACGATGATGGGCACGGCGCGAGGCCGACTCGCCGTCGCGCTCGATCTGCTCACGGACTCACTCGCCCTCGTCGGCCAGCACGGCGTCTACTGCCAGAGCGAACGCCATCCAGGCAAACCAAAAATGGACATCGCGCTCGTGCTCGAACAGCTCGACGATGCCAAGCAGCTCGTGCAGAGCGCCATGCAGGAGTTGAGGTCGCGCCGGTAATCAGCCACTCCATCGAAACATGATCGAGAGCCTCGGTCACTACAAGATCCTCGACCGGATCGGCGCCGGCGGTCTTGGCGACGTCTACCGCGCGCGCGATACGCGGGCGGGCCGGACCGTGGCCATCAAAGTCGTGGCGGCAGCGATCGCCGGCGATCGCGATCGGCGCGAACGGCTGTTGAGCGACGCGCGGGCCGCTGCGGCGCTCTCGCACCCCAACATCGCCGCGCTGTACGAGATCGGCGAGGACCAGGGCGAGCTGTTCCTGGTCTTCGAGTTCGTGGCTGGCGAAACGCTGAAGACGACGATCGCCGGACGCCCGCTGAATCCCCGCCGGGCAATCGATCTGGCCGTGCAGATCGCGGATGCTCTCGCCGATGCGCACGCAGAAGGGCTCGTGCAGGGCGGTCTGTCCCCCGACGCCATCATCGTCACGCCGAAGGGCCACGCGAAAATCCTCGACCTTGGTCTCGCTGCCTGGACGAAGAGCGCGGCCGCGCGGGCGCAGACCAGCACGGCGATCGGCGTCGCTTCAGCCGGCGCGATTGACGCCGTCGCGTACCGGTCGCCCGAGCAGCTGCTCGGCGAGCGAATCGATCACCGAACCGACGTGTTCTCATTGGGCACGGTACTGTTCGAGATGCTCACCGGCCGGCTGCCGTTCTCTGGTGCGACCCCTTCCGACCTGGCAGATCAGATCGCGCAGGCGCCATCGCCCACGCTGATCAAGACGAACCTGCCCGCCGAGCTCGACGCCATCTTGTCGAAGGCGCTCGCGAGGAAGGTCGACCAGCGATACGAGTCGATCGCGACGATGGCGGCGGAGCTGAGAGCTTCGGCGGCGATCCTCGACGCGCGTAGCGGGATGAGCGAGCCGGAGCGGGCATCGCGCCCTGTCCTGGCGCCGCGTCGGCGCTCCTTGGCTGGAGCCGGTGTGCTGCTCCTGATGCTCGTCATGCTGGCCGCCGTTGGGTGGTGGCAGCACGAGGCCATTGAGCGCACGTGGCGCCACGCCATGGGGCCCCCGCCGCGACCTGTGATGGCTGTGTTGCCGCTCGTGTTGAGCGGTTCCGACGCCTCGCAAACGTTTTTTGCAGACGGGCTGACCGACGATCTGATCACGCGGTTGGGCCAGACGCCGGGCGTGAACGTGATCGGCCGCGCGGCGCTGAGGACGTACCGCGGCCGAACGGCCAGCGACGTCGCGCGCGAGCTTGGCGCTGCTGTGGTGCTGACCGGATCGGTGCAGCCTGAGGACGACAAGGTCAAAGTGACGCTCGCGCTCAGCGACCCGCTCGACGGCGCGTCGCTGTGGACCGGCGAATACGCGCGCCCCCTGAAAGATATTTTCGCGCTGCAGGCGCGGGCCGCCGAGGACATTGCCCAGGCGCTGCACCTGCCGCTGCAGCTCACCGCCGCGACGGCGCGCGCTTCCTCGCGGCAGGTCGATCGAGCGGCGTACGAGTTGTACCTGCGTGGGCGTCAGGCGGCGGCCGATGGGCAGCCTGCCGTGGCAGTGAAGGATTACCAGGCGGCCATCGCTGCAGACGATGGGTTGCCTGAAGCGTTTGCGGGGCTTGCACGGGCGCTGCAGCCCAGCGCCGTTCACCCCGGCTCAGACGACGCTGGACGGCGCGAACGGATCAGGGCCGCCGCTGAGCGCGCGTACCAGCTCGATCCCGATCTCGCCTCGGCCAATGTGGCGATGGCTCTGGTCTCGACGTCGCTGTCGCAGACGCTGCAGTATCTGAGCCGTGCGATCGATCTCGATCCCTCAAACGGCGACACATATCGCGACGCCGCGGACGTGATCCGGACCGTCGCGCCGGACTTGTCGGCGGCGTTTGATCGGCGCGCGCTGGAGCTGGATCCGCAGGCGGCCGGCGGACGCGCGGCGGTGGCTGAATGGCGTCCAGCCGCGGCGCCTCACCAGAGTCCGGCCGATGCGCTCGCGCGCGATCGCGATCTCGCCGTCAGCGTTCTGGCAGGTCTGCTCAACCGGCACCCGTAGCGCTCGGTTTGCGCAGAGGCTTGACGGGGCCGACCTATGTGTCGGCCCAGGGCGGACACGCAGGTCCGCCCCTACATAACCCTCTGTCGAGAGTGAAGAACGTCCGCCAGCTTCGTGCGATCCACATTGCCACCCGACACGATCGCCACGACGTGGCGTCCGCTCACGTCCACTCGTCGCGACGCGAGCGCGGCCGTGGACGCCGCCCCGGCGCCCTCCGCGATGAGGTGCTCCGATTCGACGAGGCCGGCCATGGCAGCCGACAGGTCCGGTTCGCTGACCGTCACGATGCGATCCACGAACTGCTGGATGAATGCGAAGGTGATCGTGTCGGGATCCGGATTGCCGCCGAGGCCGTCAGCCAGCGTCGGCCCCGGGACGATCCGGACGAGCGCGCCCGCCCGGACGCTCGTCTGAAATGCGCACGAGGCTTCGACTTCCACGCCCACCACGCTGCACGCCGGCGCGAGCGCTTTCGCCGCCGCCGCAACGCCGCTGATCAAGCCGCCCCCGCCAATCGGCACCACGAGCGTGCCGGTGTCCGGCGCGTCCTCGAAAATCTCCAGCGCAATCGTGGCCGCTCCGGCGATGACGTCGGCATCGTTGTACGGCGACACGAATTCTGCGCCCGTCCGTTTCGCAAACGCCTTTGCCAGGCTCTCGGCTTCGTCGTAGTCGCGCGCCTCCGCGCGGAGCTGTGCGCCGTGGCGGCGAATCGCCTGAATTTTGGTCGCCGGGGCATCGGCCGGCGTGAAGACGATCAGCGGCAGGTGAAAAGTTTCCGCGGCCGCGGCGAGCGCGCGGCCGTGGTTGCCGGCGGATGCGGTCACGAGCTGAACCGGGCGCGCGTCGCCCCGTTCGAGGCGAGCGATCACGGCATTGTACGCGCCGCGGATTTTGAAAGAATTCGAATCCTGAAGCGACTCGAGCTTCAGCGCCACGCGGGCGCCGGTCGCGTCGGACAGCCAGAATGATCGCACGAGCGGCGTTCGCCGCACGTACGGCGCAATGCGCCGCCGGGCGCACAGCACATCGACGAGGGTCATACGTTCGGAACGATGTCGAGGGTCATACGTTCCGAAGGATGTCGCCCAGCCGCATCGTGAAAGCCGATCGCGCCAGCACTTCGTCCATTCCGGCTGCGCGCGCGGCGTTGATCGCGTCGCCGTGCACGTGCGATGCGAAGGCAACGGTCGGAATGGTGGCGAGCGCGGAATCTTTCTTCATCTCCGCAAGCGTCGCCAGCGGGTCGGTGCGCCGGCTGTCGAGATCGAAAATGACGAGCGACGGCACGCTCTTCCGCATCTCGGCCAGCGCGTCGGCGGACGTCCGCGCGTAGCGGACCGTGATGCCGAGCTGTGCGGAGGCGTTTTTGATCTTCGAGCTGAACAGGAGATCGTCGAGGACTGCTAAGATCACGCCTACCATGATACTGGAGACGCAAGCGGTCGGCCCATTCATGAAGAACGGCTTCGTGGTCGGCTGCGAGCACACGCGCGAGGCGATTCTCATCGATCCGGGCGACGAAGTTGCTGGACTGCTCGCCTTTGCGGAGCGGGAGACGCTCGCCGTCCGCGCCATTCTGCTGACGCACGCGCACGTCGACCACGTCACCGGCGTGGCTGCCGCCAAGCGCGCGCTCAACGTGCCGATCTACCTGCACCGCGACGATTTGTTCCTGTACGAGCGCGCCGTGGAGTCCGGCCGCATCTTTGGCTTGCGCGTCGAGCCGCAGCCGCCGATCGACGAATTCTATTCACCAGGCCAGGTGATTCCGTTCGGCGAGTACGACGTCCGCCCGCACCACACGCCGGGGCACTGTCCCGGCGGCGTGTGTCTGCAAATGGGGCGGAGGGGCGAACGGGGGAAGGATCTCTTCGTCGGCGATACGCTCTTCGCCGGCTCGATCGGCCGCACGGATCTGCCGGGCGGCGATTACAACACGCTCATCGGCTCGATCCGCACGGTGCTCTTCGCGTTCGGCGACGAAGCGGTCGTGTACCCGGGACATGGACCGAGCACGACGATCGGCCACGAGCGGCGGACGAATCCGTTCCTGATCGGCCAGGAATGAGCTGGTTTTTGGGGGCCGGCCCATGTGCCGGCCCAACCGGTCGGGCGGCCGCCTCCGCGCGTTGCGCTTCGGCGAGCCTAGCCGTAGCCGTCGCAAAGGCAGGACATAAGGTCTCGCCACGACACTGCCGCGGCGCAGCGGCACTTTCAAGTGTCGTCACCCGTTGCTCGACATGGAAGGCGACGCGTCCACGCGCAGGCGATCGCTCGCTGGCAATCGCGCGTTCGATCCGGGCGTCGTTGACGAACGTCCCGTTGGTGCTCTCCAGATCCTCGACGTCGATCCGGTCCTCAGTCGCCGTCAACCGGCAGTGCAGGCGCGACACGAGCGCCGCATCCACGATGAAGTCCGCGCGCGAGGCGCGGCCCACGGTCTTGATGGCGCCCGCCGGAATGCGAAAGATCATCGCCTCGGCATCGGCGGCATCACTCTGCAGAATCCACATATCCGCGCATGCTCCCTCGGGCGGACACGCAGGTCCGCCCCTTCGCTGGATTGCTCTCTTGCTCAGCGGCCGCTGTCGATCGCTTCGACGGTCACGGCAGTTCCATAGCACAGCACTTCGGTGACGCCTTGCATCAGCTCCGCTGCGTCGTAGCGCACGCCGACAATGGCGTTGGCGCCATGCTGCTGGGCGTGGCTCATCATCAGCTCGAAGGCTTCCTCGCGCGCGCGTTCGCAGAGATTAGTGAACAGCGAGATGTTCCCGCCGAGCAGCGTCTGCAGCGATCCGCCGATGCTTCCGAAAATCGATCGCGAGCGGACGGTGATGCCGCGCACAACCCCGTGGTTCTTGACGATTCGGTAGCCTTCGAGCGTGAACGTGGTCGTCGTCATGGCGTGCTGCATACTGTTCCTCTCCAGCTGACGGGCCGAACCGCCGCGCACTTCACGCGCGCACGGCAGCGATGATTGAGTCCGCCGACCGATCGATGTCCTCCTCCGTCGTCGACCAGTTGGAGATGGAGATGCGTATCGCGTCCACATCGTGCCAGCGCGTGCCGCCGAGCCAGCAGATGCGCGCGTCCTGCACACGGGCGAGCACCGCGCGCGTGGCGGCGTCCGCATCGCCGGAGGCGGGCACGACGCGGACAAGGACCTGATTGAGCACGACGTCGTTGAGGATCTCGATCCCGGGCTCCTGCCGCAGCCGATCCGCAAAGCGGCGTGCGAGCCGGCAGCAGCGATCGACCAGATCCTCGATCCCGCTGCGGCCGAGCGAGCGCAGGGCCGCGTAGACGGCGAAACCGCGCGCACGGCGCGACGATTCCGGCGTCCAGTCCATTGGCTCGCGCGGCTCGTTCGGCGAGCGCACGAGATACGCCGCCGTGAGGCTCATGGCCGCGCGGTGCGCCGCCGGGTGAGCGACGAAGACGAGGCCTGAGTCGTACGGCACGTTCAACCATTTGTGCGCGTCCGTGGCCCATGAGTCGGCCAGCTCGATGCCGCGCGTGTGGTGCCGCAACGCCCTGCTTGCCGCCGCCCACAAGCCGAATGCCCCGTCGACGTGCAGCCAGGCGCCGTGTTTTCTCGCGACCGCGGCGATCTCGTCGAGCGGATCGAAGGCGCCGGTGTTCACGTTGCCCGCTTGCGCGCAGACGATTGCGCGTCCCTCGCCTGCGCTCAGTGCCGCGTCGAGTGTGTCGGGCCGCATTCGCCCTTGCGTGTCAGCCGCTGCGTGCACGACGTGACGCGCGCCAATGCCCAGCAGGCGCAGCGCACCCAGCACCGACACGTGCACCTCGCCACCCACCACGACGCGAAGCGCTGGCAATCCGTTGACGCCGTCCGCCTCGACGTCCCAGCCGCTCCACCGCAGCATCTCGTGCCGCGCCGCGGCCAGTGCCGTGAAGTTCGCCATGTGGCAGCCGGTGACGAACCCGACGCTCGCACTCGACGGCAGACCGAGCAGCTCGAGCACCCACGCGGCCGTCACTTCTTCGACAACCGAGGCGGCGGGCGACAGCACGTACAGACTCGCAGACTGATCCCAGATCGTGGTGATCCATTCCGCGGCCACCGTCGCCGGCAGCGCGCCGCCGGTGACGAAGCCGAAGTAGCGCGGTCCGGTCGTCGCGACGATGCCGGGATCGGCGGCGCGGATCAGCTCGCTCGTGACGCGTTCGGGCGCGACTGGATCGATCGGCAACGGACCGCCGAGCGCGGCGCGCAGTTGATCGATCGTCACTTCCGGAAAGACCGGTCGCGTGGATGCCGTGCGAAGAAACGCGCGGGCGGCGTCGACGACCTGAGTCAACGCATCCATCGTCGCGTCGCTCATCGCTTCGGCGCCCCGAGCGCGCTCTGCAGCCACGACACCACGGCGGACGTGACGGCCGGGCTCACGTGCGCGCCGGACAGCTTCGCGTACTCGTCCACTTCACCGCTGGCGGCCGGCACGAGCAGGTGATTCACGCCAGGCACCTTCACGACCTGAACCGGCGGGCTGTTCTTCCGTTTGCGGGCGAGCGCCTCGAGCTGGTCGGCGTTCGACGGTGCGACCTGCGCGTCGAGCTCGCCCTGCACGATCAGAATCGGCTGCCGCACGTCGGGCATCACTTTCGCGGGATCGAACATGAGCAGGCTCTGGAACTCCGGATTGTCGACCTGCTTGCGCACCGCGGGCGGAATCTCGTCCCAGCCGTTGCCGGTCATCACCGCCTGCTCGATTTTCTTCTGCAGCGCGATCTTCGCCTGTTTGTCCGCTTCGGAGATTTTCGAGCGATCGAGCATGTGCTCCTGCTGCTGAAGCACCAGCTCCGCGCCGCTCACGCCGTTGGTCGCGACCAGCCCGATCGCGGCGATCTTCTTGTCCTTCGCCGCGGCCATCAACGCGACGTTGCCCCCTTCGCTGTGGCCAATCACCACGATCCGCTTCGGGTCGACGTCCTTGCGGTCGGCGAGGAACGCGATCGCCGCACGAAGATCGTCCGCATAATCCGACAGCGTCGCCGCTTCGAGACGGCCGCCGCTCTGGCCCACGCCGCGTTTGTCGTAGCGGACGACGATGAAGCCGCCGTCGGCGATGGCGCCGGCGAGTTGTCCGAAAATCGGAATGCCGAAGGTCACCTCGTCACGATCGGTCGGACCGGATCCGCCGACGAGGACGACCGCGGGCAGCCGCGCGGCAACCGTGCCGGCCGGCTTCGACAGCGTGCCGGCGAGCGAGAAGCCGTTGGCCGGCATCTTGATCGGTTCATCGTTGGGTCTGGAAATGGGCACGCGACGCGTGGAGACGGCCGCGATGTCCTCGCGCACCACGTCCACGCTTTGCGTCGGAATCGTCACACGAAGCAGCCGGCCGTTTTCGTCGCTCCAAATCTCGACGTCGAGCGGCACGGCGCCGGTCATCATCTTCACCGCCGTGCGCCGCACGTCAATGGTCCGCGTCGCGGTCTGCACGCGATCCGATGATGAATCGCCGATCTGGATCGGAACGGACGCGGTCAGCGTGTACGCCGACATCATCGTCCCCGCCGCGGCCGATCGCACGCGCTGGGCGAGCGCCTCGAACGGCCCCCAGAACGGACTGGGCAGCAGCAGCGCGTCTGTGGCGATCGTATCGGTCTTGTCGGTGGACTGTCCGCCCTGCGTGACCTGCGAAGTGACAGTCGTGCCGTTGACGATCGCGTGGATGATCATCGGAAGACCACGGAGTGTGCCGTCGCTCGACAGCTCGAGCGGTTTCCAGTCGCGGGTGTACCGCACCTGCATGTGGCGGGCGATGAGGTCGAGCGGCGGACCGGTTCGGCCGGAGCTGGTGATCGTCCAGCCGTCCGCGTTGAGCGCAATCGCGACCTGTTCCGTGCCGATCGGTACGCCGCGCACGAAGATGGTGAAGTTCGCGGCGGTCGCATCCGGGAGCGCTGGAGCAACCGGCGGCACCTGCGCCGCGGACGCGACGGGCAGGAACGCGGCCATGGCTAGCGCACAGGCGCGGATAGAATAGAACGAAGGCATACCTCAGCATAGCGCATGATTCCAGGCATCTCTCTCGCGTCGTACCAGAGCGCCAGACAGCACGCGGCCGCGATCGACCGCTCCGATCGCGGGCGCCTCGTCGTCTCCGGCGCCGATCGCGCGGTTTACCTCCACGGTCTGTTGACCAACGACATTACCGCGCTCGAGGCCGGGAAGGGTTGCTACGCGGCGTATCTCACGCCGCAGGGGCGGATGATCGCGGATCTGTTCTTGTACGAGTTGGGCGACGTGCTGCTCGTCACCTTGGAACGGGCGGTGAAGGAGACGGTGCTCGCCAAGCTCGATCAGTTCATTTTTTCCGAGGACGTACAGCTCGGCGACGTCACCGACGCGTTCGCCCAAGTCGCCATCGTCGGGCCCGACGCGGCGGGAGTGGTCAGCACTCTGGTCGACGGGATTGACGCGGCGGCCCTGGCGGCGCTCCCCGAGCATGGCAACAGGCGCGTGATGTTCGGCGGTCAGCCGGCGATCGTGACACGTGTCACGGACACCGGGGAACCCGGGTTCGACGTGTTTGTCGACCGCACGCAGTTCGGTGCATTCCACGACGCGTTGTCTGCACGGGGCATCGGGATACTCGACGCCGAGACAGCCGATGTGCTGCGAATCGAGGCGGGCGTGCCGCGCTTTCACCGCGACATGGACGAAGAGACGATTCCGCTCGAAGCCGGCATCACCGATCGCGCGATCAGCATGACGAAGGGCTGTTACGTCGGCCAGGAAGTGATCATCCGCGTGCTGCACCGCGGGCACGGACGCGTCGCGCGGAAGCTCGTCGGCCTCGTCCTCGACAGCGGCGAGGCGCCGCCATCCGGAGCGGCGATCACGGTCCAGGATCGCGACATCGGGCGCGTCACCAGCAGCACCGTGTCGCCGGCGCTCGGCAAGCCGATCGCGCTTGGCTACGTGCACCGCGATTTCGTGGCTCCCGATACCGTCGTGTCGGTCGACGGTGCCCGCGCCGTGGTCGTGGCGCTGCCATTCAACCGGCAGGTTTAACCGCCTGCGCCAAGGCTGCGGCGGTCCGCCGATTCGACTTCGCCAAGGCTACGTCGAACCCACCGAAGCTACGCAGCGAAGGCGGGAGCTTCAGGCGAGGCGGAAGACCTGCGCCACGACTGTCAGTCATCCGTAGCGCCGGACTTTAGTCCTGCTTTTGAGTAGCGCACGACTTTAGTCCTGCCCCTGTAGACGCCGAATCAGCTCCGCGTCGGCGGCCGGGAACTCGAGGGCCGACAGCTCCGCGCGCGAGACCCACCGCATCGCCTGCCCTTGTTGGGGCGCCGGTTCGCCGCGCAGCTCGCAGCGAAAAAAATGGAGCTCGACGCTCTGCGTCGGATACCGATGCGTCGTCGCCAGGAGCTCCGCGCCGATGCAGGCGTCGACGGCGAGCTCCTCGCGCAACTCACGGGCGAGACAGGCGGCGTGCGACTCGCCGGGCTCGCACTTGCCGCCGGGAAATTCCCAGAAGCCCTCCAGGTGTACGCCCTTCTGGCGGCGCGTGACGAGATACGCCCCGTTGCGCTCGATCACGGCGGCGGCGACGACGATGATCGATGTTGGCATTTCAGATCACATTGCCACAGAGGCACTGAGTCATGGAGAAGAGCTTTCGCAAACGACAACGTCGACGAGCCCGCCGCCTTCGCAAAGTCAGCGCGCCGGCGTCGTTCGATGGGCGTCGCGACGCGACGCGCGCTGTCGGACTCGGGGCGGTTCACGAACCTGTTCCTGCGCGTCCGTTCGTGAACCGTCCCGATCCGGCAGCGCTAGCCGGCCTGCGCCGCAGGCCGGCCCATCGAATCCTCCGGCGCCCCTGTGTGTTGGTGGCTCTGTGGCCAAGTCCTTCGTGTCCTTCGTGTTCTTCGTGGTTTACGTTTGTGAGCCGTCGTTGCGCCTAGGCGCGTTTTCTGCGCCGGGGAGCCGGATCGTATGGGAACGCACGGCAGCTCTTTGCCATCGGGCACTCGGCGCATTTCGGGTTGCGAGCGACGCACATCGTCGCGCCGAAATCCATCAGTGCCTGGTTGAAGTCGAAGACCTGCCGGATGGGCATCACCGTTTCCGACACTTTCCAGAGATGGCGCTTCATCGCGTGGCTCTTCGGATCGCCGCGGCCGACGAACACGCGAAACAGCACGCGGGCGACGTTGGTATCGAGAATCGCGGCGCGCTCACGAAACGCGAAGCTGCGGATCGCGCCCGCGGTGTACGCGCCGATGCCCTTGAACGACAGCAGCGTCGCCTCGTCGGAGGGGAGCTCGCCACCGTAGCGCGCGACCGCTTCGCGCGCGATCGTCTGCAGCCGGCGCGGCCGCACGTTGTAGCCGAGCGGATACCATGTGGCGGTCACCTCGTCCTCGGGCGCCGTCGCCAGGACGCCGAACGACGGATATTTCTCCAGCCACTCGACGTACTTCGGCAGCACGCGATCCACTTGCGTCTGCTGCAGCATGATCTCGGACACGAGGATGTGATACGGGTCGTCCGTCTTGCGCCACGGCAAATCGCGACCGTGACGTCCGTACCATGTGAGCAGGCGCCTGCGGAACCGGCGTCTCTCCGGCGGCAGCGGCATTCGTTTGTCAGACATAATGGGGACAGGTTTACGGGGACAGGTCTCCGTACCGCGTGACGGGTTTCAGTGGACGTGGAGACCTGTCCCCAGCCGGTTTCAGCCGACTCCGAGACCTGTCCCAGAGACGCGATGAAAATTTACACAAAAACGGGCGACACCGGCGAGACGTCGTTGTTCGACGGCACACGCGTTCCCAAAGACGATGCGCGCGTGGACGCGTACGGCGAGGTGGACGAGCTGAACGCGTGGCTTGGGTTGGCGCGCGCTTCACGCGTCGACGCCCCTCTGGACCCGAGGCTCGACGAGGCGCTCGTCCGCATCCAGCGCGATCTCTTTGCGCTTGGCGCACAGCTCGCGGACCCCGGCGAGAAGCTCGCGCCGCGGGTCACCAAGGCGGTGATCGCCGACGCCGACGTCGAGCGGCTGGAGCAGCTGATCGACCGGCTCGACGACGAGCTGCCGCCGCTGCGCCGGTTCATCCTCGCCGGCGGCACCCCCGCCGGCGCCGCGCTGCACATCGCGCGGACCGTGTGCCGTCGCGCGGAGCGCCGGATGGTCGCGCTGCGGCCCCCAATCGACCCGGTGCTCGTGCGCTACGTGAACCGTCTTTCGGATTTGCTGTTCGTGCTCGCGCGCGCGGCGAATCATCGCGGCGGCATCCCCGAGACCGAATGGTAGATGACGAAGCTGTGGTGGAGAGCTCACCGATCGTGCGCTTCCATCTCGCGCTTGATGCGGTCGAAGATGGTCCGCGCCAGTTCCTGCGACACGCGCTCGCGGATCGCGCCGCACTCCACGAGCGTGGTGCCGGTCAGCGTCTCGATGGCGACATCCCAGCGATCGCGTGCGATCCCGTCGGGGTGATCCTCGAAGCTCGTGGCCTGCCGCGCCTCTTCGTGCGCATGCCGCCGCGCGACGTACGCGGCGATCGGCGAGCCATTGATCAGCACGCGGACCGCGACGATCAAATCCTTGTCGATCGACACATCGCCGTAGTAAAAGCGAGACTCGTCCTCGCTCACGAGCACGAGGTCGTCTCGAGCCGGCACTTCGGCGATGATCGACCGGCCGAGCGCCCGCTCCGAGTCGCGCGCGCGCGCGCGTCGCCGCCGGAAGCCCTGAAGCGCCGTGGCGAGACTCGCCGCGGCCACGAGCAGGATGATCGCGACGACGCCTGCGAGGACGTCACGCATCACGGGAGGCGAAACGGATCGGGGCAGTGACATCGCAGCGGCATGACGTGATAACGTGACCACGATGATCGCGGAGCGCTGTCATCTCGTCACGCTGCCCTCGCATCACGCGTTCACCCATGACCCGGCCATCACCTGACGCCCTGCTCGTCCGTGCCTATGCGGCATGCGACGCGATGGCAAGGACGCACTACGAGAATTTTCCGGTCGCCTCGCGGCTGCTGCCGCGCGCCATGCGGCCGCACGTGGCGGCGGTCTATGCCTTCGCACGGGTGGCCGACGACATCGCCGACGAGGGAACGGCGCCCGCCGTCGAACGGCAGGTGCGGCTCGATGCGTGGCAGCGCCGCCTGCATGCCGCCCTCGCGGCAGAGCGTGAGGGCGCGCCGCCTCATGACGACGAAGATCTGATCATCGTGGCCATCGCGCACTCGATCCGATCGCTCGATCTGCCGGTGCCGCTCTTCGACGATCTCGTGAGCGCGTTCGGTCAGGATACCATGACGACTCGTTACGCTTCGTGGGCCGATGTGTTCGATTACTGCCGCCGCTCGGCCAATCCGGTGGGGCGACTGGTCCTGCGCATTGCCGGCTATCGGGACGCCGCGCTGGATCGATCGTCCGATGCCGTGTGCACGGCGCTGCAGCTCACGAACTTCTGGCAGGACTTCGGGCGCGACTGGCGCGCAGGACGCCTCTACGTCCCGCGCGAGGTGCAGGACGCCTGCGGCGCCAGGGAAGACGACCTGACCGCCGGCCGCCTGACGAAGGCGTGGGCCGACGCCCTCGCGCAGTGCGTGCAGGTGACGCGGGCGCGGTTTGCCGACGGCCGCGCGGTCTGCGACGGCGTTCGCGGCCGGCTGCGATTCGAGCTGCGCGGCACCTGGCTCGGCGGCGTGCGCATGCTGGATCGCGTGGACCGCGATCGCGCCCAGTTGCTGGATCATCGGCCGACGCTCAGCACGCGCGACGTGCCGGCGCTGTTGTGGCGTGCCCTGCGATGGCACGGAGCGGCAGCCTGATGGCCCGCAAGACCTCCTTCTACTACGCGTTTCTCGTGCTGCCGCCGGAGCAGCGCCGCGCGATCATCGCCGTCTGGGATTTTTGCCGGGCGGTGGACGATGCGGTGGATGAATGTCCGGTGGACGGGACCTCGAGCGGCCCCGCCGCCGTGGCGTTCTGGCGCGCCGAGCTCGCCCGCTGCTTCGACGGCGTACCCGCCACGACGCTGCAGGGACAGCGGCTGCAGCCGTTTATCCGCGCCTGCGATCTGCCGCGACAGGCGTTCGACGACGTCATCGACGGCGTGGCGATGGATCTCGACACGACGCGGTATCAGACGTTCGACGAGCTGTTCGAGTACTGCCGGCGCGTGGCGTCGGCGGTGGGCATGATTTGCATCCGGATCTTCGGCAGCCGGAACGACGGATCGCGCGAATACGCGCTCAACCTCGGCGTCGCGCTCCAGCTCACCAACGTCCTGCGCGACATCAAGGACGACCTCGAGCGTGGCCGCGTCTACCTGCCACTCGACGACTTGGCGGCGTGCCACTGCACGGTCGACGATCTGCGCGCCGGCGTCGTCACCGAGCCGGTGCGCCGGCTGCTTGAATTCGAATGCGCGCGCGCACGCGAGTTCTACCGGCGGGCGGCCGCCGCTCTGCCTGCGGAGGACCGTCGCCGGCTGGTGGCCGCGGAGATCATGCGCGCCGTGTACTTCGAGACGCTGCGGCGCATCGAGCGCGGCGGCTACGACGTGTTCACCGCGCGGGTGCGCGTGCCGCGGCCGCGGCAGGCGGCGATCGCGCTCAAACAGTGGTTGTGGCCCTTCTAATGGGGTACGACGCGATCGTGATTGGCGCCGGGTTCGCCGGGCTCAGCGCAGCGGTGCGGCTGGCGCGCGACGGCGCGCGTGTGCTCGTGCTCGAGGCGCGGACGCGGTTGGGCGGCCGTGCGACCGCGTTTGCCGATCGGGAGACCGGCGAGCTGGTCGACAACGGACAGCATGTCCTCCTCGGGTGCTACACCGACACGTTTGCGTTCCTGCGCGAGATCGGCGCGATCGAGAACGTGCGCGTGCAGCCGCAGCTCAGGATCACGATGATCGAGCGGTCCGGACGGCGGACGCGGCTCGAATGTCCCGATCTGCCGCCGCCGCTGCACCTGCTCGCTGGTGTACTCGACTGGGACGCGCTCGCCTGGATCGATCGCCTGTCGGTCCTGAAGATGGGCGCACCGCTTCGTCTCGCCCGACGCGCCTTGACGCCGGGATCCCGTGCGGTGGCCGCGTCGCCGGGTGAAACGGTCGAGAACTGGCTGATTCGCAACGGCCAGACCGCACGCATCCGCGAGCTGCTCTGGGATCCGCTCGCGCTCGCGGCACTGAATCAGCCGCCGAATCAGGCCGCGGCGCCGCCGTTCGCGCGCGTTCTCGCGGAGATGTTCGGATCCGACCCGCGCGCGGCGGCCATCGCGCTGCCGACCAGACCGCTGCATCTGATGTACGCCGAACCGTCGCGTCAATATGTCGAGAGTCGCGGCGGACGCGTCGCTGTTGGCACGCCGGCGAAAGTCCATGTCGGCGACGATGGATCGCCGACGGTCCGGACGGGGGACCAGGTCTGGCCGGCTGATGCGGTGATCGCGGCGATACCCTGGTACGCGCTTGCCGATCTCTTCGACACGCCGCCGCCCGCGCTCAATGAGACCTTGGCGCGGGCCCGACAGATGACGTCGTGCCCGATCGTCACCGTGAACCTGTGGTTCGATCGCACCGTGCTCGACGAGCCGTTCGTCGGTCTGCCGGGCCGGGTGATGCAATGGGTGTTCGACAAGCGCGCCGTCTTCGGGGCGGACGATCGCGGTGTGTCGCACCTGTCGCTGGTCTCGAGCGGCGCCGAGCCGGTTCTGCGTCTCGCCAACTACGAGCTCGTTGCGCTCGCGCACCGTGAGCTGCTCGACGCTCTGCCCCCGGTGCGGCGTGCGCGGCTGACTCGCGCGACGGTGATCCGGGAGCCGAGAGCGACATTCTCTCTCGCGCCGGGCCAACCAGCTCGACCGGACACCGTCACGGCAGTGCCGCGGTTCTTCCTCGCAGGCGACTGGCTCGCAACCGGTTTGCCAGCTACCATCGAGAGTGCCGTTCGCAGCGGACACTCCGCTGCGAGCGCTGCACTAGGCAATCTGGTGCTTGGATAATCGGGTAATCGAGTCATCGGATCATCGAATCGCTCCGATAGCTCAAACAATTATCAATTCACCAATTCACCAAATTACCAATTCACCAAATTACCAAATTACGTTGATGCACTCGATCGTCGTCCACTACAAGGAGCTCGCACTCAAGGGAAAGAACCGGCCGTGGTTCATTCAGCACCTCGTGCGCAATTTGCGTGCGGCGCTGGCCGGGCTCGACGTGAAATCGGTGCGCTCGGTCACCGGACGCATTGAGATCGACCTCGGTGCAGGCACACAGTGGGAGGCCGCCAGCGCCCGCATCCGGCCCGTCTTCGGCATCGCGAATTATTCGTTCGCCGGCCGCGCGTCGCACGACTTCGACGAGATGGCCGCGGCGATTCTCGGGGGCCTCGGCGATCGACGGCCCGTGTCGTTCCGGGTGTCTGCGCGGCGCTCGGACAAGCGCTTTCCCTTCACCTCGCCGCAGATCGAGCGCCAGGTCGGTGGACTGATCCAGGAAGCCACCGGATGGCGCGTCGATCTCGAGCAGGCCGAGCTGACGATCCACATCGAGATGATGCCGGACCACGCCTTCTACTATTTCGGAAAGGAGCCGGGCGCCGGCGGATTGCCGAGCGGCACGAGCGGCAAGGTGGCGTGCCTGTTGTCGGGCGGCTTCGACTCGCCGGTCGCCGCGTACCGCATGATGCGGCGCGGCTGCTCGGTTCTGCTGATTCACTTCCACAGCTATCCGATTCTGTCGCGCGCGTCGCAGGAGAAAGTGCGCGAGATCGCGGCGCTGCTCACCCGTTCGCAGCTCCGCTCGCGCCTGCTGCTCGTGCCCTTCGGCGAGCTCCAGCAGCAGGTGGTCCTCGCCGTCACGCCCGAGCTGCGCGTTGTTATCTACCGCCGGCTGATGCTGCGAATCGCGGAGACGCTCGCGCGCGCGTGGCGGGCGCGCGCGCTGGTCTCCGGTGAAGTCGTCGGGCAGGTCGCGTCGCAGACGCTCGAGAACATGACCGTGATCGCGCAGGCGACGTCGCTCCAGCTGCTGCGTCCGCTCATCGGCATGGACAAGGACGAAATCCTGGCGGAAGCGGCCCGCATCGGCACGTTTCCGATCTCGATCATTCCGGATCAGGACTGCTGCACGCTGTTCACGCCGAAGCATCCGGCGACGCGCGTACGCCTCGACCAGATCGAAGGTGCGGAGCGCGCGCTGCCGATCGAGCAGATGGTCGCCGCCGCCGTGGCCGCGACGACGATGGAGGAGCTCAGATTTCCGGTGTTAAAATACGCGGCTGCGCCCGAGGCTTCCCAGGAGACAGAGACATGATGTTCACCAGCGTCAACGAGATGTCGGATGCCGTCAAGCCGTCGGCTGCTGTTTCGAGCGATCGGATCAGCGTCAGCAATATCGGAGCCATCACCGGCGATGTGGTCGACAGGCTCGCTTGGACTGCCGTCTTCGGCGGCGACGCCGATCTGCGGGGCACGGCGCGGTGGATCGTCCGTGCGCTCGCCGCGGCGGCCGGTATTCGCCCCGCCTCGATTCACGATCTGTATCTCGCGATGGGCCGTGGAGAGGCCGGCGGCTTCACCGTCCCGGCCATCAACGTCCGGGCAATGGCCTACGACACCGCGCGCGCCGTCGTCCGCTCCGCGAAGAAGCTGAAAGCGGGCGCGTTCATCTTCGAGATCGCCCGGTCCGAGATCGGCTACACGGAGCAGCGGCCGCACGAGTACGCCGCCGTCGTGCTTGCCGCTGCGCTGCGCGAGGGCTTCACGGGCCCGATCTTCATCCAGGGCGATCACGTCCAGGCCAACGCGAAGAAGTACAACAGCCCCGATCGCGAAAAGGAGATCGCGGCGCTCCGCGCGCTGATTCAGGAAGAGATCGTCGCGGGCTTCTACAACATCGACATCGACACGTCCACGCTGGTCGATCTCGAAAAGCCCACGCTGGCCGAACAGCAGGAGGTCAACGTCACGCTGGCGGCCGATTTCGCGGCCTTCATCCGGGAGCACGAGCCGAAGGGCGTCACAGTGTCGGTGGGCGGTGAGATCGGCGAGGTGGGCGGCAAGAATTCAGACGTCCACGAGCTGCACGCGTACATGGATGGCTTCAACCAGAAGCTGAAGCAACGCGGCGCGGCACTGCCGGGTCTGAGCAAGATCAGCGTCCAGACCGGCACGGCGCACGGCGGATTCGTGAATGCCGACGGCAGTGTGCGCAAGGACGTCGCGATCGATCTGAAGACGCTCGAGGAACTGTCGCGCGTCGCCAGGAAGGATTACGGCCTCGGCGGCGCCGTGCAGCACGGCGCGTCCACGCTGCCGCCCGACGCGTTCGACGCGTTTCCGCGCGTCGGCGCCTGCGAAATCCACCTTGCCACCGATTTTCAGAACATGGTGTACGAGCATCCGAGCTTTCCCGCGGATCTCAAGCAAGAGATGTACGCCTGGATCCAGGAGCACGCCGCGGACGAGCGCAAGCCGAAGGACAGCGAGGAACAGTTCATCTACAAATCGCGCAAGAAGGCGATCGGTCCCTTCAAGCAACGCATGTGGAGCATTGCCAGCGAGGGGCGCGCGGCCATCGGGCAGACGCTGGAAGAGCGCTTCACGTTCCTGATGCAGCAGCTGAAGATCGCCGGCACCGCGGATGTCGTGGCGCGGCTCGTACGCGTGCCTCCGCCGTCGCTCGAGCGCGATCGCGAGGTCGTTGCAGCCGGCGGCACGATTACAGCGTCGGAGAAGAAAGCCGAAGGGCTCGCGGATTAGCGGGTCTAAAGACCTGTGCCACAGCGGTCCCGAAATGACCGATACATTTCACTAACGATTCAACGGATGCAGAAGGCCCGCCAGGTAGTCGCGCAGGCCTTCGCGTGTGCTGCGGAACGCGAGATCGTCCCAGGGAATACTCTCCGGCGCGAGCTGTGCGATTTCGAGTCCTTCGTCGTCGACGCACAGCGCCCCGCCGGTCGCCGTGGCGGCGTAGACGACGATGACCGGCGCGCGCCCCGGATACGAGTAGACATTGACGAGGCCGTCGAGGCGTACGTCGAGGCCGGATTCTTCACGCGCCTCGCGAACGGCGGCGGCGACGAGCGTCTCGCCGCGGTCGACATAGCCGCCCGGAAACACCCATTTGCCGTAGCCGGGATCGATCGCCCGCTTGACCAGCACGAGCCGGCCGTCGTCGATCCGGATGATGGTGCCGACGGCGATTTTCGGATCGATGTAGAAGACGAATCCGCACTGCGTGCAGACCAGCCGCGCTGGTTCGCTGTTCTTCAGCACACGCCGTTCGAGTGCGCCGCCGCAGCGCGGGCAGAAGCGGTACGCGTGCGAATCGTCATGCGGGTGGAGCTGCAAGTCGGCCACGCCGAGCAAGTATAATTCGGCCAGTATGTCCATTTTGAAAGTGGCGCGCATGGGGCATCCGGTGCTGCGCACGAAGGCGCGTGCGCTCGACCGCGCCGAAGTGAAAAGCCCCGTCGTGCAGCAGCTCATCGACGACATGATCGACACGATGGTCGAATACCACGGCGTCGGCCTGGCCGCGCCGCAGGTGCACGAAGGTCTGCGCCTGTTCGTCGCGTCGCTCAGTGATACCGACGATGATGAGGGCGCCGAGTCGGAGCCGCTGGTCGTCATCAATCCGGAGATCACCGTCGTCGGCGCCGAGACCGTCGAGGACTGGGAAGGCTGCCTCAGCATTCCCGACATCAGAGGACGCGTGCCCCGCCCGCGCACGGTGAAGCTCCGCGCGCTCAACCGGAAAGGCGAGCGGGTCGAAGTGAACGCGAAGGACTATTCCGCCCGCGTGCTGCAGCACGAGTTCGATCACCTCGACGGCGTGCTCTTCTTCGACCGCATGCGGTCGCTCGAATCGCTGACCTTCCTCGAGGAGTACGGCCGCTACTGGACGAAAGACTGAAAGCGACAAGCTCTTCACCACGGTGGACACGGTGGACACGGAGGTCAATCCCGTAAGATACGGATTCATCCTCTGTGTCCCGATGTGTCGCCGGCATCGAGGCGGGTCCAAGAGGACCCGCCCTACACGACAAGACAATAACGACAAGGATACAAATGACCACACTGGTGACCGGCGGCGGCCGTGGGATCGGGCGCGCCATCGCGCTGGCATTCGCCGAACCGGGGGCGACGGTCGCGGTTGCAGGACGGACGGTCGCGCAGCTCGAGGAGACGGCGCGCGAGATCGAACGGCGAGGCGCTCGTGCGATCGCCATCGAGATGGACGTCACCGACGAAGCAGCGGTCGCGCGTGCGTTCGAGTTGCTGACGGGATCGACCCTCGACGTTCTCGTGAACAACGCCGGCGCCGGCGGCGGGCTGCCGATTCATAAGACGGACACGGGGAGCTGGCGTCGCGTGCTCGACACCAACGTGTGGGGCACGTTCCTGGTGTCGCGCCATGCGGTGCCGCTGATGCGCGAAGGTGGACGCATCATCAACCTCTCGTCGGTCCTCGGTCGCTTCGGTGTGCCCGGCTACACGGCGTACTGCGCATCGAAGCACGCGGTGATCGGCTTCACGCGAGCGCTCGCGCTGGAGGTCGTCAAGCGGGGCATCACCGTCAACGCGATTTGTCCGGGTTGGGTCGACACTGAGATGGCCGCCCAGGGCATGCTGGCTGGCGCAACCGCGATGGGCGTCACGTTCGACGAATTCAAGGCGCACGCGCTCGGCGAAGTGCCGATTCAGCGCATCATTCAGCCTGAGGAAGTGGCCAACCTCGTGAAGTTCCTGGCGTCTCCCGGCGCGGCCGCGATCACCGGTCAGACGTACAACATTTGCGGCGGCCAGGTCATGAATTGAGCCGCTTCTTCTCCAGGTTCCGTTCGGACTGCAGCCGCTCCAGCTCCACGTTGGAGTGATCGGCGAACTGCATCGCCGCCGCAATCGCTGTATGGCCGGCGACGTCGCGAATCGCGCGGTGCATCAGCTGACACACCCGCCGGTACGCGGGATGACCTTGCGGCGCCGTTCGCAGCTCGATCACGTGCATCGCCTCCCGCGCATTCATTTCCATGTAGAAGCGTACGCGGTACGCCATGACGACCGCGTACGGTGCGACCTCGCGCAGATCGCTGGCGGCCAGCTTTTCGTGCAGCTCCGCCGACCGGTCCATCACCTCACGCCAGTCCGCCAGCGCGCCCGCCTCTTCGATTGCCGCAGGTTCGGTGTACCCATGACGGCTGCTGAGCGGCTGCCAGTCGATCGTCAGCAGGCGATGGCGCTGCAGATCGCGGAAGGCGCCGTAGTCGGCGAGCACGTCGAAGCGGTAGGTCGTGCGCTCGAACGCCCGCCCCGGCTTGTGCCGGCGGTTGGTGCGCGTTCCGACGTAGGCACGAAGGAGTGCCGCGCGATCGTCGCTCGACAGGCCGCGAATGAGCGCGGACAGCTGCGCGTCCGGCAGATCGCTGACCGGGTACAGCGCTGCCGCAACGACCTTGGCTTCGCCGTCAGGATCGAAATCGGTGAGCGTGACGTCGGCGCTCGACGCGGGCTCGACGCCGGTCAGAATCGGCCGGCTCGCGTGCTCGAAGTCGCGTCGGGTCGTCGAGAAATATTCGCTCCAGCGGCCGCCGCGCTCCGGCTGATCGACGCGCGCGAGAAACGCCGGGATCACGTGGCGCAGCTCGGCCAGCATCGCCTGCGCGTGCTGGCGTACCTCGACCAGCGGGTGCGCCAGCATCCGGAGCAGCAGCGCCTCGAATGCCTGGCCCGTGCCGAAGAGGCCGACGTTCGACGTTGTGGCGGCCGGCAGCAGGCCGCGCAGCGTATCGAGCGCCTTCGCCCGGATCACCGATTTGTACAGGCCGTCCGAGTCTTCGGGCGCCTTCGGATATTTCGTCCGGAAGTGCGCTTCCATCGCCGGAATCCATCGCGCGTAGGTCTCGAACGCCGCGTCCATCGTCTGCACGAACGCCGCGCGGAGCGAACTGGTCAGCTCTTCCGGCACGTGATACTTCCACCGCCCGTTCGGTCGGTCGGTGTACGGCACGTAGCGCGTGGACTGCTCGAGATACGCCATCAGGCGGCCCCACTCGAGCACTTTGGTCAACACGTTCGAGACGCCTTCACAGGCGATGTGCGCGCTTCCGAGCTGCGCCACGGAATCGTCGCCGAATTCATTGAGCACGCGTGCGTACAGCTTTTCCGCGCGTTCGCTGCCGACGCCGGCCGCCGGCGCCGCGCCGCGATCGCCCGGATCGACCGGCACCTGACCCAGGAACTCGTCGAGGAAGAGCCGGCGGAGCGACTTGGCCGAGCGCGAGTAGCGCGCGAACAGGGCGCCCTTCACCGTCTCGGGCAGGTTGATCAGCGCAAAGACAGGGCGATCGGTGTTCGTGAAGTACGGCGCGAGCGCGCGTGCTTCGGCGGCGGAAAACTGATCTGGGGTGACGCTGGGGACCGGCACGGTGGTCAACTATTCTACATTCGGGTTCGACCGGTCTGCCTTCTCGCCGTGAACAGCAGATCGGCGTAGGCTGTAGTCATGGTCATCATTTACGGTAAGGACTCGTGCCCGTACACGCAAGCCGCACGCGACGATTTCGCGCATCGCGGAGTGGCTTTCAGGTACGTCAACGTCAAGAAGAGCCCACCCGACCTCGAACAGATGCTGGTGCACAGCGGAGGCCGGCGCGCCGTGCCGGTGATTGTCGAGGACGGAAAGGTGACAATCGGGTTTGGCGGCACCTGAGGGGTGTAAGGCAGCCGCCGTGTGCGGCAAGACAAGTCGTCAGTCGCAAGTCGTCAGTCAAACGCTTCACATAATGCCCGCATGCCCACCGAAACTGCCGCCTCCTTGTTGACCGCAGAGGCCCGAGGCGCGCCGCCGTGCATGATCGAGCTCGACGGCGCCTCCCGCGAGTTCGCGGGCAAGCGCCACGTCATCGCGCTCGATGCCGTCAGCCTCACGATTCCGCGCGGCGAGATGGTTTCGATCATCGGCCCCTCCGGATCGGGCAAGTCCACGCTGCTGAATCTGGTCGGCGGCCTCGACCGGCCGACAGCCGGACAGGTTCGCGTCGATGGTGAAACGCTCGGCGGGCTGTCCGACGATGCGCTCACGCGGGTGCGGCGGGACAAGATCGGATTCATCTTTCAGTTCTTCAACCTGTTGCCGACGCTATCGTGTCTCGACAACGTCGGCCTGCCGCTGCACCTGCGCGGCTGGCCCCGGAAAAAAGTCGACGAGCGCGCACGCGAGCTGCTCGGCCTCGTCCGCCTCGAGCATCGCCTGCACCATCTGCCCGACGAGCTCTCGGGTGGCGAGCGTCAACGCGTCGCCATCGCACGCGCGCTGTCGATCTATCCACCGATCCTGCTCGCCGATGAGCCCACTGGCAACCTCGATTCGCACACTGGGAGCGACATTCTTGCGCTCATCCGCGATCTCCACACGCGCCTCGGCTCGACCGTGGTCATCGTGACGCACGATCTGCAGGTGGCCGAGAGCTGCTCCCGCACGATCGCCCTCCGCGATGGCCGCATCGTCGAGGACGTGCGGCGATGATCCTGCTCCGGCTGATCAGCTGGCCGTATTTCCGGAAACATATTCTTCGCACGCTGCTGACCACTGCGGGCATCGTGCTCGGCGTCGCGGTGTTCGTCGGCATGCACACCGCCAACCAGAGCGTGCTGTTCGGCTTTTCGCGCACCGTCGATCGAATTGCCGGCAAGACCGAGCTGCAGGTGACCGCCGGCGAGACCGGCTTCAACGAGGAGATTCTCGAGCGCGTGCAGGCGGTGCCGAGCGTCCGCGTGGCCGTGCCGGTCATCGAGGCGATCGTCGACACGCGCGCGAAGAGCATCGGCGACCTGCTGGTGCTCGGCGTGGACATGACCGGCGACCGCAGCCTGCGCGACTACGACCTCGACGGCGACGATTCGGTGATCGATGACCCGCTCGTCTTTCTGGCGCAGCCCGACTCGCTGATGGTGTCGCAGGAGCTCGCGGATCGGCATCAGCTGCAGGTGAACGCGCAGCTGCCGCTCATGACCGCCGAAGGCGAGAAGCGCTTCACGATCCGCGGCATCATGAAATCGTCCGGGCTGACCAGCGCGTTCGGGGGCAACCTCGCGATCATGGACGTCTACGCCGCGCAGAAGATGTTCGGCCGCGGCCGTACGTTCGATCGCATCGACCTCGCCGTACGGCCGGGGCGCACCATTGCGCAGGCCCAGGCCGAACTGCGCGCGGCGCTCGGCCCCGGCTTTCAAGTGGATCCGCCATCCGGGCGCGGCCAACAGTTCGAGGCGATGCTCTCGGCGTACTCGATCATGGTTGCCATCTCCAGCCTGTTCACCCTGTTCATCGGGATGTTCATCATCTACAACTCGTTCGCGATTGCGGTGACGCAGCGGCGATCCGAGATCGGCATCCTGCGGGCGCTCGGCGCGACGCGCCGGCAGATCCGATGGCTGTTCCTCGGCGAGAGCGCCGTCACCGGCGTGATTGGATCGCTCGGCGGCCTGGCGTTCGGCGTGCTCATCGCGCACGCGATCGCGGCGTGGATTGGCACGCTGATCGGCGACGTGTACGGCGTTGCGCAGCATACCGGCGAGCTGTCCACGAACCCGCGCTTGCTGCTGCTCGCGCTCGCGATCGGCATCGCGACCAGCATCGTCGCGGCGTTCATTCCCGCGCGCAGCGCGGCGCGCGTCGATCCCGTGCAGGCGCTGCAGAAAGGGAAGTACCAAGTGCTGTCGTCCGGCGAGAGCCGCCTGCGGTGGATTCTCGCCGCGGTTCTCGGCACATCGTCGGTCGCGTGCCTGCTGCTGCCTGCGACGATGGACTCCGTCGCCGGATCGCGGGCGCTTTTCTACAGCGGCTACGTCTTCGCGATTGCTGTCGCGCTGCTGCTCAGCCCGCTGCTGTCGGCGGGGCTGGCGCGCGCGATGCGTCCGCTGCTGAAATGGATACGCCCCGTGGAAGGCGCACTCGCAGCCGACAGCCTGATCCAGTCGCCACGCCGCACGGCAGCCAGCGTCGCGGCCCTGATGCTGTCGCTGGCGCTCGTGATCGCGTTTGCGGGGATGGCTCGCGCCAGCTACGCCTCAATCGTCGACTGGATGGATACCGCGCTCAACCCCGAGCTCTTCGTGATGCCGTCGCAGAACATCGTGATCCGCACGGTCCGGTTTCCTTCGACCATGGCGCCTGAGCTGTCCGCCGTGCCGGGAATCGAACGTGTGCAGATGGTGCGCGACGCGCGCATCGTGTTCCGGCACACGCCCGTGATGGTCGTCGCGGTCGAGGTCGCGAGCATCGCGCAGACGGCGCGCCGCGTGCCGGTCGCGGGGAACGCACACGAGATGTATCGCCGCACCGCCGCTGGGGAGGGGCTGATGGTGTCCGACAACCTCGCGCAGCTGCAGCACCTCAAGCTGGGGGACATGCTCGAGGTCCCGGCGCCGCACGGACTGATTCGGTTGCCGATCGTCGGGATCGTCGTCGACTACTCGGATCAGCAGGGCACCATCCTGATGGATCGAACGCTCTTCCAGCGCTACTGGCACGACGACTCCGTGAATGTGTTTCGGGTCTACCTGAAACCGGGCGCGCAGGCGGCCGACGTGCGCCAGCGGATCATCGAGCAGTTCGCGGGCCGGCGTCAGGTGTTCGTGCTCACGAACACCGAGTTGAAAAAGTACATTCTCAACATCACCGACCAGTGGTTGGGGCTCACGTCGGTGCAGATTGCCGTGGCGGTGCTCGTCGCGATTCTGGGCATCGTGAACACGCTCACCGTCTCGATCACCGATCGCCGGCGCGAGCTCGGCGTGCTGCAGGCGGTGGGCGGCCTGCACGGTCAGATCCGGCGCACGATCTGGATCGAAGCCGGCGCCATCGGCTGTCTCGGCCTCGTGCTCGGGTTCGCGCTTGGCAGCGTGAACCTGTACTACATCCTGCAAATCGTTCATCATGACATTGCCGGCATGCGGCTCGATTACCAGTTCCCCTGGAACGTCGCGCTCGGCCTCGTGCCGACGATTCTGGGCGCGGCGCTCGTCGCCGCGATCTGGCCCGCGGAGGCCGCCGTGCACGGATCGCTGGTCGAGGCACTGGAGTATGAATAGACGGCCTTTCATCACGAAGTCACGAAGAGCACGGAGATCACGAGGGCCAGTTCTGTACAAGACTTTCTTCGTGGCCTTCGTGTTCTTCGTGTCTTCGCGATATAGCAATGTTGAAGTGATCCACGCCGCCGACGAGGCCCGCCGGATCGTGGAAGAGGCTCAGAAGCGCACCGACGCGAAGTCGCAGCGCTACGAAGGCCTGCTCCAGGTGTTCGACGCGAAGGGGAAGATCACCGACAAGCAATGGTCGTTCGAGCGGATCGGATCGCATGGGCAGAGCAAATCCGTGCTGCGGTTCACGGCGCCAGCCGAGGTCAAAGGTGTCGCCCTGCTCGTGGTCAACCACCCGGATCGCGCGTCGGATCAGTGGATGTGGCGGCCCGCCATCGAGCGGGACACGCGCGTCGCGCTCCAGGATCGGTCCACGCGCTTCTTCGGCACCGATTTCAGCTTCGAGGACCTGGAGGAGCGCGACGTCAACCGGTACGACTATGCGCTCGTCGGCGATGAAACAATCGACAATGCGCCCTGCTGGAAGATTCAGTCGACGCCGAAAGAGACGAAGTCGTCGCAGTACACGCGGTCGATCGTGTGGGTGCGCAAGGACGACTATGCGTTCGCCCGCATCGAGAACTTCGTCAACGATCAGGCCGTGCGGCGGCTGTCCTACTCCAGGATCGAAAACGTCCAGGGCATCTGGACCGCCCGTCAGCTGGAAATGCTCGACGTCCCCCGCGGCAGCCGGACGCGGCTGACGCTCGAGAAACTGCAATACAACGTGCCGCTGAACGAGGCGGATTTCACGCTGGAGGCGATCCGGCGTCAGTGATGCCGGCGCGCCGCTTCGTCATCGTGTGCGTGGCCGGGCTCATCGGCTGGCCGTGCGCCGCCCGCGCGCAGACCGTATCGCAGCGAGGCTTCGTGGAGGGGCGCGCCTTCCTCTTTCCGGAGGATGCGCCCAACGATGCGGTGAACCTCGTCGGCGACGTGCTCGTGCGCGAAGAGCTGTTCGTGAAGCCGGCGCCCTGGATTCAATTCGCAGCGGGTTTCGATGCGCGTGCCAACACTCACGATCAGGTCGACTATGCCTGGCGGATCGATTTCAGCGACCGCGGCACGCGGCGCCCTGCGCTTGCTGTCCGGCGTCTGAGCGCAACCGTCCGGTATCGGCATCTCACCGTGGACGCCGGCAAGCAGTTCATCCGCTGGGGCAAAACGGATATCGTCACGCCCACCGATCATTTTGCGCCGCGCGACTTTCTCAACGTCGTCGACAACGAACTGCTGGCGGTGACCGGCGTGCGGACGGCGGTGCAGGCTGGAGCCGAGACCGTCGAGGCTGTCGTCGTGCCGCGGTTGACGCCGAGCCGCGTGCCGCTGATCGATCAACGCTGGACTGTCGTGCCTCCGGCCGCTGCCGCTGCCGGCATCGTGGATGGCGGCGCGCAGTTTCCGGATGGCGCCCAGGCGGGCGTCCGCTGGGCGCACACTGGGGCAGGCTATGAGTACTCGCTGTCGTACTTCGACGGGTTCAACCATCTGCCGAACATCGGCGTTGTCACGGCGTTGAACGCCGGGGCCGCAGAACAGGCCTGCCCAGCCTGCGCTGCGAGCCCTGCGTCGATCGTGATCCGCCGCACGTACCCCGCCATCAAATCGTACGGCGCCGACGCGGCCATTCCGACGCGCTGGTTCACCATCAAAGGCGAGACCGCCTATTTCACCTCATCATCGCCGGCGACCGACGAGTACGTGCTCTATGTGGTGCAGCTCGAGCGACAGACGGGCGAGTGGCTGCTGGTGGCGGGCTATGTGGGCGAAGCGGTGACCGCGCGGCGAGCCGTGCTGACGTTCGCCCCCGATCGCGGCCTGGCGCGATCGATTGTCGCGCGCGCGTCCTACACGATCGATCCGAACCGCTCGCTGGCGATCGAGACCGCCGTGCGGCAGGACGGCGCTGGGGTGTACGTCAAGCCGGAGTACTCGCAGGCGCACGGCCAGCATTGGCGCACCACGGTCGCCGCCGTGGTGATCGCCGGCCGCGCGGACGATTTTCTCGGCCAATACCGGCGGAATTCTCATCTCACGCTCGCGCTCCGCTATAGTTTTTAGGGAGAGCAAGGAGGAAATTCGCCACAGAGCCACGGAGGCTCAGAGAAGATTACCTCTCCCGCAACAATACAGAGCGCAGACCCGCAAGATCGAAGCGTCAATCGCGATTCGACGAGCCGGCCTCACATGCAGGCCGGCTCGCGCGACCGGATCGGATCGATTTCCGAACGCCAATCTCACATTCGTCGCGTTCGAAATCGATCCGACTCGGCCGCGCGCGTCGCTTTGCGACGCCCCGTCGAATCGGTAGCGACACATCCGTGCCTCTGTGCCTCTGTGGCAAGATCTGATCGTGTTTTCGCCGGTCGCGCTCACTGCCCACAACCCAAGCCCAATGACGGGCGAGGGCAACAACACGTATCTGCTCGCGGGCGGCAACGGTGAGGCCTCGCTCATCGACGCCGGCGTCGGCGATCCGCAGCACCTCGACGCGCTGGCTCGCGAGCTCGACGCCACGGGCACGACGCTGACGCAGGTCCTCGTCACCCACGGTCACGGCGATCACGCTTCCGGCGCTCCCGCGCTCGCGGCCGCGTACCCTGGCGCGTCGTTCTCGAAATATCCGTGGCCCGAGGAGGACGTGAAGTATCCCGTTCCCTGGCGTCCGGTCGGAGACGGCGACGCCGTGCAGGCCGGCGATGCGCCGCTGATCGTGTTGCGCACGCCGGGGCATGCGCCGGATCATCTGGCGTTCTGGCATCAGGAGAGCGGCACGATCTTCACCGGCGACCTCATCGTCCTCGGCAGCAGCGTGATGATCTATTGGAGCCGCGGCGGTGATTTGAGCCAATACCTCGATTCGCTCGAGCGGCTGCGCGCGTTGGCGCCGCGGCGCCTGCTGCCGGCGCACGGCCCGGTCATCGATGATCCGCAGGAAGCGATCACCGCCTATCTCGACCATCGGCGCGCACGCGAGCAGCAGGTGCTGGCCGCGCTTCGCACAGAACACCACACCGTGCAGACCATCGCCCAATCCATTTATGATGGTCTGTCGCCGCCGCTGCTGGCCGCCGCACAGGAGAACGTGCGCGCGCACCTCGAAAAGCTCAGGTCGGAGGGGCGCGCGACGGAAGAAGACGGCCGATGGAGGCTCTGACACACCAGGAGAAAACGCGCGACATGGATAACGTGATCGACTTCATCAACGTCAACCGCGAGCGTTACCTCGAGGAGCTGAAGGCGCTGCTCGCGATCCCGAGCATCAGCGCGCTGGCGGCCCATGCGGGCGACGTCAAGCACTGCGCCGACTGGTGCGCGGACGAGATGCGGCGCATCGGGCTGCAGAACGTCCGCCTGATCGAGACGCCAGGCTATCCGGTCGTGTACGGCGACTGGCTCGGCGCGCCCGGCGCGCCGACGATTCTGTTTTACGGGCATTACGACGTGCAGCCGGTCGATCCGCTGGAGCTGTGGGAGTCGCCGCCGTTCGAAGCGACGATCCGCGACGGCGAAATCTACGCGCGCGGCTCGGCCGACGACAAGGGCCAGGTCTTCATGCACTTCAAGGCGGTGGAAGCGCATCTGAAACAGAACGGCCGCCTGCCGGTGAACATCAAGTTCATCCTGGAAGGGGAAGAGGAAGTCGGCAGCGTCAACCTCGACGACTTCGTGCGCGGACACAAAGGCGAGCTCAGCGCCGACGTCGTCGTCATCTCCGACTCGCCGATGTTCGCGCGCGGCGTGCCGTCGATCTGCTACGGTCTCCGCGGTCTCGTCTATTTCCAGATCGACCTGCGCGGGAGCAGCACCGACTTGCACTCGGGCTCATTTGGCGGCGCGGTCGCGAATCCGGCGTTCGTGCTCGCGCAGATGATCGCGCAGATGAAGGATCGCGGCGGCCGGATGAAGGTTCCGGGATTTTACGACGCCGTCGCGCCGCTGAAGGATGAAGAGCGCCAGGCGTGGGCGCAGCTGCCGTTCAACGAGAAGAAATATCGGAAGGATTTCGGCATCCCGAAGGTATTCGGCGAGACCGGCTACACCACGCTCGAACGGACGTGGGCGCGTCCGACGCTCGAAGTGAACGGGCTGCTTTCCGGTTTTACGGGCGAAGGCGCGAAGACCGTGCTGCCGGCCGTCGCGATGGCGAAGATCAGCATGCGCCTGGTGCCCGATCAGGATCCCAACGTGATCGCGGATCTCTTCGACGCGTACGTCAAGAAGCTCGCGCCGAAGACGATGGAGCTGAAGGTGACGCGGATGCATGGCGGCAAGCCATGGATGACGTCGTTCGACAACCCGTTCGTCCAGGCGGCCGGGCGCGCGATCGAGAAAGGGTTCGGTCAGAAACCGGTGTTCACACGCGAAGGCGGCTCGATCCCGGTGGTCTCCACGTTCCAGGAGGAGCTGGGGCTGCCGTCGGTGCTGTTCGGCGTCGGTCTGCCGGACGAGAACGCGCACGCGCCGAACGAAAAGCTCGACGTGGCGAACTTCCACGGCGGCATCATCGCGTCGGCGATTCTGTACGACGAAATCGCCAGAGCACGCTGAGCGGAACGATCAAACACAAAGGACACAAAGGAAGATGCGTCTTCGTGTCCTTCGTACCTCCGTGGTTGACCAGCGCTGCTAATGAGCTAGTGATAGATTGACCGCGTGAAGCTCGACCAGACACTCGCCGCGCTTCAGAGCTTTTACGGCCCGCTGCCGATGCCGCCCCGCGATCCGTTTACGTTGTTCGTGTGGGAAGTGATGGCGGTGCACGCCACGCCGCGCAAACGCGACGCCGCGCTCGCGGCGCTCAAGCGCATCCCCGCGCTGACGCCCGACGCGATGTGGCGGGCGCCGAAGAAGAAGCTCGAGGAGAGTGTGGCGCTGGCAGGACCGTACCTCGAGCAGCGTATGCAGGCGCTCCGTACCGGCGTCGACCTGTTCCGGCGATCACCGCAGTTGCCAGCCACGATCCGCGGTCCGCTCCGCGCCGCGCGCCGGGCCTTGAAGCCGTTTCCGCAGCTTGGCGAAACCGGCGCCCATCGCATGTTGCTGTTCGCGGCCGATCACCCGATTCTGCCGGTGGACGCGCGAGTGAGCCGTGTGGCACGCCGCCTCGGGTACGGCGAAGTGTTCGAGGACTTCCGCCGGCAGTCGCGCTCAGTCCAGGCGGCGCTCACCAGCGAGCTTCAGCCCACTGTGGACGCCTTCAGGCGCGCGTACTTGTATCTGTCTCACCACGGCGGGGCAACCTGCACGGAAGCCGATCCGCACTGCGTCGTCTGTCCGCTGTTGAGTGAATGCCCTGAAGGAAGAACGAGAATTCTCCACCACGGAGGACACTGAGGACGCAGAGGCACAATCACGGGGACAGGTCTCCGCGTAACGTAAGGAGACCTGTCCCCCCGACGGGACCTCCGTGTCCACCGTGGTTGGTAGTTTCGCCAAAAACAAAAAAGGGCGGGGCCCGCGGCCCCGCCCTGTCGAAGAACAATGAGACGGGAGTTCCGCCCGTCGTGTCACCTTACCAGTTCAGACGAACGCCGATGCGGAGAACACGCGGTGCGACCGCCGCCTGAATGTTGTTCGCATTCGAGGCGTTCTGGGTCGATCGGAACGCCTGCACGATGTTGGAGTTCGTCAGGTTGAAGATGTCGATCGCCGGCACGAAACGCAGAGTCCCGAGCTTGACCGGACGCTCGACGTGCATGTCGAGGTTATCGTAGTTCGGGAGACGGCTGTCACCGACGCTCTGCAGCAGCACGGTCGGCTGGCCGCCGCCCGTCGCGCGTGACGGGACCAGAATGCCCTGCTCGAACGGGTAGCCCTGGCGCGCGTTGAAGAACGCTGAGACGTTGATGTCCAACGGAAGCTGATACATCCCGCTCACTTTGAACAGCCATTTCGCGTTGACAAAGACGTTCCCGAGGCCGCTGCCGCTCGTCAGGTAATCGTACTGGGCACCATTTCGCGTGCTGCGGTTCGTCGGATCTTCAGCAACGAACGTCCCGCTGATCGACGGGCTGACCGGGTCGCCGGCGAAGCCGCCCATGTTCACGATCGTGCTGTTGTACGAGAAGCTGGTGTTCATCAGCCAGCGGTTCGACAGCCGCTTGCGCCCGGTCAACTCGAAGCCGTTGAACACGCGGTTGTATTGGCTGGCCGAGAAGGTGGTCAGATTCGAGACCGACGGAATCGGGATGGTCGAGATGAAGTAGTTGACCGTCGGGCACGACGCACCGGCCGGGCAGGCGCTGGCCGCCGGGGTGAACGTCGCAGGGGCAAAGTCCGAGGGCGACAGGCCGACGGTTTGCGTGTACTGGAAATTCGTGTACCGCCGCCAGATGTAGTTGCCGCCGACGGCGAACCCGGCGCCGAGCTCGCGGTCGAGACCCACAATGAACTCGTCGGTCGCGTCGTCTTTGAGATTCGGATCGACGGTGTTGGCCGTGCCCACGGCTGTCGGGTTCTTGTAGTCCCAATTGCCGCTGACGGCCAAAGGCGTCCCGCTGGTGTTGACCTCACCCGGATCGATGAAGCCGTTCTTATTCGTATCCGTCCAAGGGAAGCGAGCCGTCACGGAAGTCACTGGATTGATCTGGCCGGCGACGCCGCCGTTGCCGACCTGGCCGTAGTAGCGCGCGTAGTTCGCGCGAGTGATCGTCTTCCCGTTCCCCTCCAGGTCGTACGTGAACCCGACCCGCGGCGAGAAAACGTTGAAGACAACGCCAGGATCAGCGCCCGCGAACACGGCGGCCGGCAGCAGCGTCGGCACGATCGGATTCGCCGCAACGCTGGCTGCCAGCGCCTTGTCGTGGATTCGATCGTAGCGAACGCCCAGCTGCATGGTGAGGCGGTTCCGCGTGAAGGTGTCCTGGCCGTAGGCGGAGACGTTCAGAAGGTCGTAAATGCTCTGACCGTCGCGGGTCAGCGAGGCCTGGCAGCCCGTCGCGGCGATCGAACAATCGTTCGTGATGTCCGTCGGATAGCGAGCCGTCGCGTTGCCGCCCGTATGACTATCCGACTCGCTGTAGGCGTCGCGCCAATAGCCGCCGATCTTCAACGCGTGGTCGCCGCCCATCGTTCCGGGCAGGAAGTAGTTCGAGTTCACGTTCACGCTGTTGACCGGACGGATGTTCACGCCTTGTGCGGCCGACCTGCCGTTCAAACCGGTCGACACGACAAGCGTCGGCTGCACGAGGGCCAGCGACGGATTCTGGAAGTCGGTGATGAAGTTGTTCCCGACGTGCGCCCACTGCACGTCGAGCAGCAGGCGGTCGCTCACGACCCACTGGTCACCCGCCTTATAGGTCGGGTTCGGACCGGTCCTCCATCCCCATGCGCCGAACGACGTCGGTACGGGGCCCTGTTTGACCGTGGTCTCGAACGGGTTCAGGTCGCTGGCGTTGCGCGCGTTGCGCGTCTTGCCGGCAAAATTATTGAAGACGCTGAGCTTATTGCCTTTGAAGAGCGCAACCTCCGCCTTCAGGTTGGTGGTTTGGAGCACCGTCAGGTCGGTCTTCAAGCAATCGTTGACCTGCGAGATCGGGTGGGACAGCGCGCCGTTCGGCGCATTTTCGTCCGCCTTGATCTGCTGACACGCCGCCGTTGGCTGATAGAAGTTGACGACGCCGACGCCGACGTTCTGCTTGCCGAAGCTGCCCCAGATCCACGCTTTTCCTTGTTTCAAAGGGCCGCCCGCCTCGACGCCGTAGTCCTTGATGTCCTGGATCGGGTTGCCTGAAGAGGCGCCCTGCAGCCGCATTGGATCGGTGATGTTCTGCGACTCGAACCGCTGGTTCGTGTCGTAGAACCGGGACGAACCCTTGAACCGATCGGTGCCGCTCTTGGTGACCAGGTTGATGCCGACGCCGCCGGTCTGCTGCGTCACGTCGACGCCGCCTGTGGAGATCGTCATTTCCTCGAACGCGTCGAAGTCGAAGTACCCCGGTGAGGCGCCGGTGGCCGCCATGTCCGTAATGTCAACGCCGTCGAGCGCCCACTTGTTGTTGGTCGGGTTGCCGCCGCGCGACACGTAGTTGCTCTGCTGGCCCGACATGTTGCCGCCGATGTTCTCGCGGTCCATGGCGATGCCCGCCGTCTGCTGGAGGATGACCCACGGGTCGCGAGCCGACGGAATGCTCTGCAGCAGCTCGTTCGTGAATGTCTGCTTCGTGCCAGTTTCCTTCGTGTCGACGACCGGGCTCTGGCCCGTCACCGTGACGGTTTCCTGCACGGTGGACACGCCGAGCTGCGCGTTGATCTGCGCACTGAAGCCGACCGTGACGCGGATGCCTTCGTTGACGACCGTCTTGAACCCGGCCAGCTCGAACTTCACGGTGTAGACGCCGATGTCAAGGCGCGGAAACTGATAGGTGCCCGTCTCACTGGTGACCGCGGTGAGCGGTTGCAACAGGACTGGACCGGTGAGCGTGACGGTCACGCCCGGCAGTACGGCGCCCGACTGATCGGTCGCCTTGCCGAAAACTTCGCCCGTTTGCGATTGGGCGCTGGCAAAGATGCTGGTCGCCAACAGGGCGACCAGCGCCAGAACGAGTGATCGAACTCTCATCTGCTTCCTCCAAACCGAAGATACGTACAAGTCCCGCGAACGTGCTCCGCCCGAAATCGGGCAGCGTTCGAGGACGCACAAGTATGTCAGGCTGAAGTCGGCTGTAAAGATGGAATGGGCCAGGAATGCACGAGTTCGACCCGCGGATTCAACCTCTTGGATTAATACGGTCAGGTTGAGCCGAATCGGACACCAGCATCCGAAGAATTGAAAGATCCAACGCGGCGATTGTCGGGATCACGAGGTCGGCCAGTGGCATTTCCTTATGCGGATACGTCTGCGCCACTGCAACGGTGCGCAGTCCAGCTGCGCGCGCCGACTCCAGCCCCCAATACGAATCCTCGATGGCGACGCAGTTGGACGGCGGAATGGGCTCGCCGGCGGCGGCGGAGATCTGTGCGATGGCCTGCAGATAAGGATCGGGAGCCGGCTTGCTGAGCGGCGTGTCGTCGGCAGCGACAATCGCGGCGAAGCACGAGGTGAGACCGGCGCGATCGAGCACTCGTTGAATTTCTGCGTGCAGCGCGCCCGACGCGATCGCAATCGGCACCTCGGCAGCCGCCCGCCGAATCGCGCTCGCGGCGCCGGGAAACAGCACCGGCACGTCGCGCTGAAGCACTTCGAACCGCTCGGCCTTGCGCTCCGCGAGATGCGCGACGCGCGTGGCGGTCCACGGCTCGGGCTGCAGCGCGCCAATGCTCGTCAGCGCGCCCACATCGTCGAAGCCGAGATACAGCGTGTAGTACTCCGATTCCGTGAGCGCGACGCCCTCCTCGGCGAGGATGTCGCGGAACGACGCGAAGTGCAACGGCTCGCTGTCGGCGATCACGCCGTCGAAGTCGAAGACGATGGCTTTCAGCATGTTAAAAAAATTCGGTTTTCATTTGTCCAACTTAATCCGTTCACCCGCTCGAATCGGGATCTTCAATCGATTCTCCGCCGGCGGGTAAGGACATTCGTAGCTGGCGTTGTAGTAACAGGACGGATTGTAAGCGCGATTGAAGTCGAGCTCGTAATTGCCGGTGGCGTTCGGCGTGAGATCGAGATAGCGCCCGGCCGGGTACGTTTCCGTGCCGCTGGTGAGATCGTTGAACGCGATGAAGAGATGATCGGGGTCCGCCACCTCGAGGAACGCCGTCAGCTTGAGCGGTTGCCCCTTCAGGCTGAATTCGAGCGTACCGCGCCGACGCATCCGGCGGCTGGTGCCGGTCGACGTCGGCATCTCGATGATCGTCGGGTCGTCGATGCGCTTCAGGACGGCGGGCACTTTGTAGGCTGGATCGATTGGAAAATAGACGAGCGGCAGCAGCTCCGATTTCCGATCGTCGGGGATCGGATCCGAGCCCTTCTGGAAGTCGGCGTCTTTCTGGGCTCGCGCGGCTGCCACCTGTGCGACGTAGTCTCCTTCGTCCTCCGGCGGCTTGTTGCTGCACGCGGTCGCGAGCACGAGGGCGATCATCACAAGGGCAGGCAGGGTTGATAGGGCAGGTAGGGCAGGCCGGGAGGCCCCGCCGGCCCCACCACCAGCCCTACCCGCCCCACCCGCACCCGCCCAACCGGCCCTATGACGCAAACGGATATCCCCCGCGCGACATCGTTTCGTCCGCAATCCGCCGGCGCAGCGCCGCCGTGTTGATCGGCACCGTTTTGCTCAGCCGGCGCAACGCGGCGAGAACGGTGCGCAACGAATCGCCGTCGGCGGTGGCGGCGAGCGCCTGTTTCGCGGACGCATCGATGCGCATGGCGGCGTCGTTCACGAAGACGCGCGCGGCGTCGGCGTGAAGCGACGCGCGCGCCCCCGGCTGGCTCGCGGCCGCGAGCGCCCGCAACACCGCGCTCTCTGCAGCGAACACATCCATCATGATATCCGCGACGTGCATGAGCACCTCCTGCTGATCGCCGAGCGCCTGGCCGTACGTCTGGAGCGCGAGACCGAAGACCATCAGGGCGGTCTTCTTGAAGGAGTCGACCGACCGCCGCTCGTCCGCCAGAGGTCCGTCGTCGTCGTTCAGCGCGGACGAAGGTCCGAGCAGATCCTCTTGAAGAGCTTTCGCCGCGGCGATGACGGGCAGCTCGTTTTTCGCGGCGCGCCGCGCGAGCATGCCTGGAATCAACAGCCGATTGATTTCGTTGGTGCCCTCGAAGATTCGATTCACGCGTGCGTCACGGAAGTGCCGCTCCGCCGGGTAATCGCGCACGTATCCGTTGCCGCCGTGGATCTGGATATTCTCGTCGAGGACGAAGTCGAGCGCTTCGCTGGCGGCCACCTTGGCGATGGACGCTTCGATCGCGTACTCCTCGAAGGCGGCGAGCGCCGCCGAGCCATCGGTCGGCTCGTGGGGCGTTGCGGCGATTCGTTGATCTACGAGGCCGGCCGTCCGGTACAGCAGGCTTTCGATCGCGTACGTGCGGACGACCATCTCCCCGATCTTGTGTTTGATGGCGCCGAACGACCCGATCGGCTGGCCGAACTGCCGCCGCTCGGCCGCGTATTTCGCGGCCTCGGCGATAGCCCCCTGCGCGCCGCCTTCGCATGCCGCACCCAGCTTGAACCGCGCGAAGTTGAGCACGTTGAAGGCGACCTTGTGCCCCTTGCCGATCTCACCGAGCACTGCGTCGGCAGGCACTTTGACGTCCTGAAAAATCAGCGCGGTCGTCGATGAGCCGTTCAGGCCCATCTTGTGCTCTTCCTTGCCGCTCTTGACGCCGGCACTGCGCTCAACCAGGAAGGCCGTGAATTGTTCACCGTCCACCTTGGCGAACACGACGAACAGATCGGCGAAGCCGCCGTTGGTGATCCACATCTTCTCGCCGTTCAGCACGAAGCTGCCGTCTGGCTGGGACGCGGCTCTCGTGCGCGCGCCGAGCGCGTCGGATCCCGATCCGGTCTCGCTCAATCCATAGGCGCCGATGATCTCGCCGCCGATCAGCCTCGGCAGATACTGCTGTTTCTGCGCATCCGTGCCGAACAGCGAGATTGGAATGATGGTCAGGTTCGACTGCGCACCGAACGTCGCCCCAAACGATGCCGATCGCGCCATCTTTTCGCTGACGATGAGCGAGGTGACTTTGTCGAGGCCGACACCGCCGTACGTTTCGGCGGCGTCGACGCCGAGCAGGCCGAGCTCCCCACACCGCCGCACGAGCTGCCGCGCCACCTCCCAGTCTTTTTGCTCCAGCCGATCGAGTTGCGGCAGGACTTCGTGATCCACGAACGCCGCCGCCGTCTGCCCGATCAGTCGATGTTCATCCGTCAACCGCTCGGGCGTGAAGATGGAGTCGGGCACGGCTGAGCGGAGCAGCCACTCGGCGCCGCGTTGAATCTCCGGGTTCTTCAGGCCCGCGGAACCGGTTGCGTGTGCGCCTGCCGGGGTCGTCGTTGCTGCCATGATCACATTCTCTCAAAAATGCCGGCGGCACCCATGCCTCCGCCCACGCACATCGTCACCATGCCATAGCGCGCGCTGCGGCGGTGCATTTCGTACAAGAGCGTCGTGGTCAGTTTCGCGCCGGTGCAGCCGAGCGGATGGCCGAGCGCGATCGCGCCGCCGTTGACGTTGAGGCGATCCGGATCGATCGGCAGCTCGTGCATGCACGCCAGCACCTGGGCGGCGAACGCTTCGTTCAGCTCGATCAGGTCGATCTGGTCGAGGGAGAGCCCGGCGAGCTTCAGCACTTTTTTGATCGCCGGCACGGGTCCGATCCCGAAGCGCTCGGGCTCGACGCCTGCAGTGGCAAAGGCGACGAAGCGGCCGAGCGGCGTCAGCCCGCGCTCTTTCGCTCGCGCGGCAGATGTCACAATCACGGCCGCGGCGCCGTCGCTGGTCTGCGACGAGTTGCCAGCGGTGACGGTGCCTCCGGCGTGGAATGCCGGCCGCAGCGCGGCGAGTGCAGCGGCCGAGGTGTCGCGCCGCGGTCCCTCGTCGACGGCGAACGTCACCCGCCGCAAAAGGGGCCGTACCCCTTTTTGCCCGCGTTGGTCGCAAAAGGGTACGGCCCCTTTTTCGGCTTCGACGACCTCCGCCTCGACCGGCACGATTTCGTCGACGAAGCGGCCGGCATCGATCGCCGCCAGCGCGCGTTGATGACTGCGCAGCGCGAAGGCGTCCTGCGCGTCACGGGAAATCCTGGATTCGCGCGCGTGATTTTCGGCGACGAGACCCGTGCTCAGATATACGTCAGGGTAGACATCCGAGAGCGTCGGATTGGGCGAGAATTTGTTGCCGATCATCGGCACCATGCTCATCGACTCGGTGCCGCCCGCGACGATCGCCGACGCAAAGCCGCACATGATGTGCTCGGCGGCAAAGGCGATCGCCTGCAGCCCTGATGAACAGAACCGGTTGACGGTGACGGCCGATGCCTCGACCGGCACACCCGCGCGCAGGCTCGCGATGCGCGCGACGTTCAGCCCCTGTTCGCCTTCCGGCATCGCGCATCCGAAGATCACATCGTCGATGTCGGTCGGTTCCAGGCCTGGTGCGCGGCGCAGCGCATCGGCGATGACCATCGCACCGAGCTCGTCTGGCCGTGTGCCGCGCAGCGTGCCAGCCGGCGCTTTGCCGACGGCCGTTCTCACGGCGGAAACGATGACAGCTTCAATCATATTGGTGCCAAACTCTCCACCACAGAGGTCACGGAGGTATTAACAATCCTGGCTTGTGCTCTTCCCCGTGTCCTCGGTGTCCTCCGTGGTGGCGAGCTTCGTCGTTGGGATCCGGTCGTACCGCTTCAACCCGTCCAATCGCCGAATAGATCCTCGATCGCCTCGGCGACCTCGCTCACTTTGCCGTCGAAGAGGTGATCGGCGCCGTCGATGACGACCAGCTCCTTCGGATCGGCGGCGCGTGCATAGAACGCGCGCATATCTTTCAGGGGACAGACCTCGTCGAACTCGCCCTGAATGAAGAACTTCGGCTTCTCGCTCGTGCGCACCGGCTCGAAATCGTACCGCGAGAGCGGCGGCGCGATGCCGATCAGCGTCGACACGCGTGGATCCTGCGCGCCAGTGGTGAGGCCGATCCATGCGCCGAACGACATGCCGCCGCACCAGAGCGGCGCGTCCGGATAGCGGCTGTGCATGAAGTCGAGCGCGGCGCGGCAGTCGGCCATTTCGCCCGGTCCGCCGTCGAACTGGCCCGCGCTTGCGCCGGCACCGCGGAAGTTGAAGCGCAGCACCCCGCAGCCGATGCGCACCAGCGCCTTGGCGGATTGATAGACCGCTTTCGTGTGCATCGTGCCGCCCTGCTGCGGATGCGGGTGCGCGAGCACGACCGCGGCCCGGATCCCGCCGGGATGAGCCGCGACGAGCAGACCGTCGTTGTTGATCTGGCGCGCCGCTGGCGGCTCGTCGAGCAGCGCCTCGAGGCGCCCCGCGGGGCCTGGAATCTCACGAATCATGCGACGTCGCTCCGGTCTGGCTGAAGGTTCCGCTGTCAACGCCAGGTAGGGCGGACCGATGTGTCCCTGGGCGCGGGCCGACACACAGGTCGGCCCCTACGGTGTGTTCCGACTCGTGCCGCACCGTATCACCAAGGGCACGATCCGGACCTCCGTGTCCTCCGTGGTGGAGAGTTTCACTCGTGATGAAGCGCTCGATGAGCTCGGCGAACGCCTGCGGCTTCGTGATCGTGCCGAGGTGCCCGGTGCTCTCGAGCACGACGGCGCGGGCGCCGGCGATGCATTCGAGATAACGCGACGTGCCCTCGACCGGCGCCACGTAGTCGAGCCCTGGCTCGCCGGTGACGACCAGCGTGGGCGCCGCGACGCCGCGACACTCGGCTGATGGGTCCAACGTGAAGAGCAGACGCCCACGCTCGCCCATGCGCGTCAGCGAGATCGGGGCGCTGAGAATCGTCCCGAGTTGCCACCGCGCGAACCGCCACCGCGCGCCCAAATCGGGCAGCGCCGCGGCAATCTCACGTCGCACCCGGCCGGGCGTCTCCGCAAGAAACAGTGGACCGAAGAGCCACGGCATGCGGGCGTACACTTCGTGGCGTTTCCGCAGACGGAAGAACGGCCCAGGTGTTGACGCGAGGATCAGCGCCGTCGTCCGGCTGTGGCGCGTGGCGGCAAATCGCAGCGCGGCGAGGCCGCCGAACGACACGCCGCAGATCGCGGCGCGATCCACTCCCCGGTCGTCGAGCACGCGCTCGATCTGATCGGAGTAGTTGTCGAATCCGCGCGCCGGATCGAGCCGCAGACCGGACCTCCGCTCGCCGCACAACGGAAACGTCAGCACGCGAAACGACGGTGCGAGCGCATCGATGGCGGGGCGCAGGTATTCCCATCGCCCCTGAATGCCTGGGACGACTACGAGCGTCGGGCCGCTCCCGCGATCGATGATCTCCATTCTCGTCAACAACGCTGGTCGAACCACCTCGAGCCGGACCCTTCAATTACGCAGCGGTTTGCCGGTTTTCAGCGTGTGCTGCATGCGCTCGAGCGTCTTGCGTTCGCCACACAACTTCAGGAACGCTTCGCGCTCCAGGTCGAGCAGATAGTCTTCGCTGACCATCGTCTGGTTCGGCAGCGCGCCGCCCGCCAGGACGGCTGCGAGCGCGTGAGCGACCGTTTTGTCGTGATCGCTGATCCGTCCGGCGCGCCACGCGAGGTGCACGCCGACTTTGAGCGCCGCCAGGACTCCCGCGCCGCCAACCGCAATCCTGGTTCGGATCGGCGGAGGCTGATATCCCTCGCGAACGCGCTCGAGCGCGAAGCCCTTCGCGTCGGCCATCAAGCGCTCGCGATTCATGGTGACGCGATCCACGTCGCGCAGGAAGCCGAGGCGCGCGGCGCCAGCCGCGCTCGTCGACACTTTGGCGAACCCTATCGTCTCGAACACAGGTTGGACGAACGGCAGCACGTCCGCCTGCGGGACCGGCAAATGCGCCACGCTGCGCGCCAGCATCTCTTTCGCGCCGCCGCCCGCGGGAACCAGGCCCACGGCGGCCTCAGTGAGGCCGATATAGCTTTCTGCGGCCGCCTGCACGCGGTCGCCGTGCAGCACGATCTCGCATCCGCCGCCGAGCGTCATGCCGGCGGGACAGACGACGACCGGGACCGCCGAGCAGCGCAGCGCGCGCGTCACGCCTTGAAACGCGCGCACCATCGCATCGATCTCGTCCCAGTTGCCCTCCTGCGCTTCGAGGAGCAGCAGCATGAGGTTCGCGCCGGCGCAGAAGTCGGGCGCGTCGTTGCCGACGATGAGGGCCGCGAAATTCGCGGCCGCTTCGTTGACGCCCGCGTGGAGCATCTGCGCGGTGTCGGCGCCAATCGTGTTCATTTTCGAGTGGAACTCGACGGCCAGCACGCCGTCACCGAGGTCGATCAGGCTCGCGCCGGCGTTCTTGCGCACGACGCGCTGCCGATCTTTCGCGGCTTTCAGAATCTGCAGGTCAGCCGCGGCCGGCGGCACGCCGTCGTTGCGGAAGCGGTCGCGCTCACCGCGGAGAAACGGCGCCAGGAGCGGAACATCCTCCGGAACCGCGGCCTTTCCCATCAATTCGTGCGCGCCGATCGCATCGATCGTCTCGAACGGGCCGAGCTCCCAGCCGAAGCCCCATTTCATCGCGCGATCGACGTCGTCTATCGACGTGGCGACCTCGGGCGTCACCTTCGCCGCGTAGAACAGCGTGAACGCGAGCGTCTCGCGGAGGAAGTCGCCGGTTTTGTCGAGGCCCGCGAACAGCGCCTTGATGCGCGCGCCGGTGTCCTCGATCGATCGCGCCGCGTCGAGCGACGCGAGCCTGACCGGTTGCTTCGGCCGATAGGTCATCGTGGCGGGGTCGAGTGTCAGGATCTCCGATCCCGACGGCGTCTTCTCCTTCTTGTAGAACCCCTGCCCCCCTTTGTCGCCTACCCAGCCGCGCTCGATCATCGCGCTCACCAACGCCGGCAGCTCGAGCGACTGATGGCGTGCGACATGGGCCAGGACGTCCAGTCCCGCGATGTCCATCGTCCGGAACGTCGCGCTTTTCGGCCGGCCGATCGCGGGACCGGTGATCGCGTCGATCTCTTCGATCGAGAAGCGACCTGAATCGAGGGCGTTGAGCGCGAGCATCGCGCCGAAGATGCCGATCCGGTTGGCAATGAAGTTCGGCGAGTCTTTCGCGATCACGACGCCCTTGCCGAGAGATCGATCCGCGAAGCACACCACGCGGTCGGCAACGGCCGGATCCGTTTCGGCGGTTGGAATCACTTCGACCAGATGCAGGTAGCGCGGCGGATTGAAGAAGTGCGTGCCGAGCCAGTGACGGCGAAAGTCGTCGCTGCGGCCTTCGGCGAGCGCCGCGACGGAAATCCCTGACGTGTTCGACGACGCGATCGTGCCTGGACGGCGAACCTTGTCGACGCGTGCGAGCAGATCGCGCTTGACGTCGAGCTGTTCGATGACCGCCTCGACGATCCAGTCGACCTGTTCAAGCCGGTCGAGATTGGTGTCGAAGCCGCCTGTGGTGATTAGTGCGGCGGCCTCGGGCGTGAAAAACGGATCCGGCTTGAACGCCCGCGCGCGCGCCAGACCCTCGCGCGCCACGTCGGCGGAGAGATCCAGCAGCAGCACCGTGACGCCGGCGTTGGCGAAGTGCGCGGCGATCTGCGCGCCCATGGTGCCGGCGCCGAGGACCGCGACCGCGCGAATCGAGCGGGGCATGGGGGACATCGTACTACGGGGGATTCAGGTGCTAAGGTGCCAGGGTGCCAGGGTGCCACGGTGCCAGGGTGCCAGGGTGCCACGGGTGCCACGGTGCCAGGGTGCCACGGCGCCAGGGTGCCAGGGTGCCAGGGTGCCACGGTGCCGGGTGCCACGGTGCGAAGGGTGCTACGGCGCCTGCGTGCTTCAGTGCTTCTCCCAATAAGCACCTGGTGCTTCGGTTTTGGTCAGGTAGGCGATCCACTTGACAGTGGCAGCCAGAGCGCGTCTGGCCACCCCCATCAACGCTTCGACGTCCGTCGCGGTCCAGTGTCCGCGATCGATGCCGTCGAGCAGGTGGTTCTGGCTCTCCGTCAAAGACGATTTTGCGATCCGCGCATACCGCGCGGATTCGCGATGCCGGTATGCGCCAAAGCCTTCCGCAATGTTGCTCGGCGCAGACGCCGCCGAGTCCTTGATTTGATCGCGGAATTTGAAATCGTAATTGGCGCTCGTGCGATCAACTAATGCATAGACCTCACGCTTCAATTCGCTAGATAGTTGCCAACAAACGAGATCCTGAAAGCGCTTGACACCCATGCGCTGAGGCGAGGCAATCTCCATTCCCGCTGTTCGGCACCCTGGTACCTGGCACCCCTGGCACCCCTGGCACCCCTGGCACTCTTGGCACCTTGGCACCTTGTCTATCTCCACCTCGTGAGAATCGTCTCCCGATCGAAGAGCGCGACACTGATGACGGTCAGCACAAGCCACACGGCGAGCAGACTGACGCCGGCCAGCGCGAGCATCGTCGCCGACAGCCAGAACGCGCCGGTGAACTGGGCCACCAGCACCGCGGTGAGCGGGATGATGATCAACACGCCGAACTGCTGTGCGGTGCGTGGGTCGTTCACGCGCGACGAGATGACGAGCGCCGCCTGCAGCGACACGAGCGCCGCCGCTGGGCCGATGAACACCAGCAGAAGCCACGTGCGGAGCGTCATCATCGCGCGGAGGACACCAGGTTCCGCCAGCAGGGCGATGCCGGTGAAATAGACCACCACGCCCGCCGTCGAGATCGCCAGCGTCGGCGTGAGCGCGCCGAGGACCTTGGCCATCAGCAGCTCCGTCGTCGTCAGCGGCGTGGCCAGCAGCGGCTCGAGCGTCCGCGCCTGCTTTTCGCCGGTGATGGCGTGGGCGGCGAGCGCCATCGCGCCGGTGATCGGGATCAGCAGGAACACCATCAGGAACTGCTGAAACAAGAAATACTGAACGAGTGCGTCAGCCGTCAGGTCGAGCGGCGTGCCGGTCGCGAGGCTCACTTTCACGAGATCGCGATCGTCACCCAGGCGCTGCCCGGTCATCGCCGGGATGAGCACCGCGATCACGAACGGGAGGACGAGCGAGACCAGTGCGATGAGGCCGACTGGGAGGAGGGCGCCGCGATTCCGAATGACGTCGAGGAGCTCCTTGAAGAACAGGGCCCGCAGGCGCCCGCGCGTCATGGCGCTGCTCCCACTGCCTCGTCGCCGACGAGCCGCAGATACGCGTCTTCGAGTGCGGGGACTTCCGCACGGACCTCGAGCACGTCTGCGCCCGCCGCGACGAGCGCACGCACCAGCGCCGGCGTATCGTGCTCCGGCTGCCGTAAGGCGAGAATCAGCGTTCCCGACTCGACGATGGCGTTCGGATCGAAAGCGCGCGCGACACCAAGAAGCGCCTCCGTGTCGCCGCCGACGCGGACGATGACACGGCCGGTCATCAGTCGTTGCCGCAGCGCCGCCGGCCGGTCGAGCGCCAGCAGGCGTCCGTGCAGGACGGCCACGCGATCCGCCAACCGCTCCGCTTCGTCGAGATTGTGCGTCGAGACGAGAACGGCACAGCCCGCGTCGCGCCGCTCCTCCAGAAGCTGCCGAACGCTTCGCGTGATCTCCGGGTCGAGTCCCGACGTCGGCTCGTCGAGCAGCAGAATCGCCGGCTCGTGGAGCAGTGCCCGCGCCAGCGCCACCTTCTGCCGCGTGCCTTTCGAGAGCTCGGCGGTCCGCGTCGCCGCGCGATCGCGCAGCGCGAATCGTTCGAGCGCGCGATCGATCACGCGTTCGGGATTCGCCAGCGCATAGATATCAGCATAGACGCGCAGGTTTTCCCTGATGGTGAGGCGATCCCACAGGCCCGGCGACTCGGTGAGGAAGCCGATGCGCGCGCGAAGCGAACTGCCAGTCGCGCGCGTGAGCGTCACGCCGTCGATCGACACGCTTCCGCTCGTCGGTGCCACCAGCCCCGCCAGCATTCTCATCGTCGTCGTCTTGCCGGCGCCGTTGGGCCCGAGGAGCGCGACGATCTCCGAACGCTGCACCTCGAATGTCACATCGTTGACGACGGCGCGCGCGCCGAAGACGCGCGTGAGGCCGATGGCGGTGATCACAGTCGCTGACCGCCGGTCTGATCCGGCCGGCCCGCGTTGCTGCCCCGACCGGTCCCACTGGCCTCCGTTGGAAACTCGTAGAGCCCGGGTGTTACGAGGAGACGTCCCTTGGTGTTGAAAGACAGGCTGGAAGGCGCAACGAGACCGGCGCCGCGGAGTTGGAGCGTGCGGACCTTGTCGCCGTCGACATCGAAGACGTAGACGTACGGAACAACGAAGGCCACCCAGAGGCGGCCCGACGCATCGACCGCCGCCGATCGAACCGTTGGGCGGACGAGCGGAAGCTCGCCCTCGGACGTCTGGCGCCGCGGCCAGGTCGTCGGCAGCTGGTTGATGAGGTCGTCGATCTCGTGGCCCTGGATTCGCCGCTCGTAGACCAGTGTGCCGGCCCGATCGTACTTCTGCAGCAGCGGCTCGCCGGTCTGAAACACGAAAAGGAATCCGCCCGTCGGATCGACAAGAGGAATGCCGCTGTTCAGCGCGAGGTGCAGCTCGCGGTCGTCTTCGTGCCCCGTATGCCGCAGCTGGCCGAAGGTCCGCGACAGACCTCCCTGCAGCGTGTACTCGCTGATGAGCGCGCCGCTTTCCGGCTGCGACATCAGAATGGACGTGCCGGTGTACTGCAGTGTGCCGATGCCGCTGAGCACGAGATTCTCGAAGACGACGCGACGCTTGGCGCGGCCGGGCAGCATGAAACCGCCGATGCGCACGCCGACCGGCGAGAAGATCTGAATGCGCTCCTGGTTGTTCGGCGCGTCGGCCACCGCAAAGGTCCCACCGGGCTCGAGCGAGAACGCTGTCGGGTCGATGATGCGCCCCGGCTCGGCGCCGATGTGCACGATCTCCCAGGTGCTCGTCTGCTGCTCGTCGATGCCGAACACCACATGGGATCGCCGATCGAACACGAAGTACTGGCCGGAGGCTGCCTGCTGAAACCCCGTCGGCTCGCGGAAGCGGCCGGCGAGGTGCGGCGGGATCGCGCTGATCGACCGGATCACATCGGGCCGGATCGCCCTGAGCGACGGGGAGATGAGGACGAGCCCGAGAGAGATGCCGAGAAGGGATCGCATCATGGCAGGACTAAAGTCCTGCGCCACGCCTGTTGGCGTACGATCGGCACGCCGCAAGAGCGATGTCGGCGCCATCCCTGTACGGCTGTCGTTGCGCAGGTCGTGTACGGTCGTAGCGCAGCTCGTGTACGGTCGTAGCGTAGCTCGTGTACGGTCGTAGCGCAGCTCGTGTACGGTCGTAGCGCAGGTCTTTAGACCTGCTTTAGTACTCTGCCGTTTCGCGGATCGCCTCGAGGATGTTGGCCGACTGCGGCAGGATGGCTTCCTCGAGATCGGGACAGTACGCGACCGGCGCATTCAGCGCCCCGACGCGCCGGATCGGCGCATCCAGATGCGGGAACAGCTCGCCGGCGATGCGCGCCGCGATCTCGCCGCCGAATCCGCACATCACCTGATCTTCGTGCGCGATGACGACGCGATTGGTGCGCTTGACGTGCGCGGCGATGGCGTCCCAGTCGTACGGCACGATCGTCCGCAGGTCGAGGACGGCCGCGCTGATGCCGTCTTTCTCCGCCTGCTGGGCCGCCAGCAGCGACCGCTGCACGAGCGCCCCCCACGTGATGACGATCACGTCGTCGCCCTCGCGGCGCAGGTTGCCCTTGCCGAACGGAATCATGAACTCTTTGCCCGGGTACGCGCCTTTGTTGTACGTCTGGCGATACAGATGCTTGTGCTCGAGGAACATCACCGGATCGTCGCAGCGGATTGCCGTGCGGAGCAGGCCGGCGGCGTCGACGGCGTTCGACGGAAACGCGATGCGGATACCGGGGCAGTGCGCGAAGATGCTCTCGCCGGACTGGCTGTGGTACGGACCGCCGCCGCGCAGATAGCCGCCAATCGGCACGCGCACGACCATCGGGCAGCTGAAGTTGTTGCCCGAGCGGTAGCGCATCATCGACATCTCGTCGCGCAGCTGCATCATCGCCGGCCAGATGTAGTCGAAGAACTGAATCTCGACGACCGGCTTCAGCCCGCGCGTCGCCATGCCGACGCCGCGGCCGATGATGTTCGCTTCGGCGAGCGGCGCGTTGAACACGCGGTCGTCGCCATACAGCCGTTGGAGGCCATAGGTGAGCTTGAACACGCCTCCCTTGCCGGACACCTCCGCCAGCGCGTCCTTCTTGGTCGCATCCGCCACGTCTTCGCCGAAGATGATGATGCGCGGGTTGCGCGCCATCTCTTCTTTCAGCGTGCGATTGATCGCGGCGACCATCGTGTCCGGCTTGCCCTCGGGCTGGGCGGGCGTCTCGAAGGCCGCTGACGTCGGATCGACGTCGGGCGAGTAGACCCACAGCTCGGCGGTGCTTTTGGCGGGCTTCGGCGCGCGCAGCGCCTCCAGCGCCGCTTCGTTCACTTCGCGTTCGACGTCGGCGAGCATCGCCGCGAGCTCTTCATCGGTGGCGAGGCCGTTGGTGCGCAGGAACTCTCTGAACCGCACGATCGGATCGCGGCGCGCCTCGGCTTCGCGCTCCGCCGGCGTTTTGTACAGCTTCTCATCGTCCGACAACGAGTGCGAGTACGGACGGATGACGCGGGCGTGCACGAAGGCGGGACCCTGGCGCGTGCGGACGTAATCGGCCGCCTCGCGCATCGCGCGCAGGCTGCTGAAGAAGTCGGTGCCGTCGATCGAGTCGACGTGCATACCGGGGAAGCTGCGCATCAGCCGCGAGATGTCGCCGCCGGGCGTCTGCACTTCGACCGGCACCGAGATGGCGTAGCCGTTGTCTTCGACCAGGAACAATACCGGCAGGTGTTTGACGCACGCCGTGCTGACCGATTCCCAGAACTCGCCCTCGCTGGTGGCGCCGTCGCCGAGCGACACGTAGACGATCTCATCGTTCTTGAAGTGCGCGGCGCGGTCGGGAATATCCGCCACCCGGCTGTAGATCACGCCGGCTTCCGCGGCGCCAACCGCCTGCAGCACCTGCGTGCCGGTCGGACTCGACTGCGAGACGATGTTCAGCCCCTTGTGGCCCCAGTGCGAGGGCATCTGGCGTCCGCCGGAATTCGGGTCGTCCTTGGCGCCGACACCGCACAGCAGCATTTCGAGCGGCGTCATGCCGATCTGCAGACACAGCGCGCGGTCGCGGTAATACGGATAGAACCAGTCGTAGGAGGCTTTGAGCGTCAACCCGGCGGCGACGAGGACCGCCTCGTGGCCGGCACCGCTGATCTGAAAGAAAATCTGGCTCTGATTCTTGAGTTGTATCTCCTTGTCGTCGATCTTGCGCGACAGGAGCATGCACCGGTGGACGGCAAGCAGCGCAGCGCGATCCAGGCCCTCGAAGGAGGCGGAAGCGGCGGTCGCCACGTCGGCGTGGTCGTTGAGGACAGTCCCTTTCATTTCGAGCAAATTATATCACCCGCACTGAATGGTATATGCTCCGGAATCATGAGTACCCAGACCGTGCGTCTCCATCGCTGGGACGAGATTGCCCTCGAAAAAGTCACCGAAATGCTGTCACGGAAGATCGTGACAGGGGAGCGCGAAATGCTCGCGCAGATCTACTTGAAGCGCGGCTGCCTCGTGCCGATGCACTCGCACGAAAGCGAGCAGATGACCTACATTCTGCAGGGCGCCCTCAAATTCCTGATCGGTGGTGAAGAGATCACCGTTCGGGAGGGCGAGCTGCTGCACATTCCGTCGTGGATTGAACATCAGGCGGAAGCGCTCGAAGACACGTTCGAGCTCGACGTGTTCAGCCCGATCCGCCACGATTGGTTGAACCACACCGACGACTACTTCCGCCGCTGAATCGCAGGCACTTATGCTGGGACTCGTGCTGCTCGCCATCATCGTGGGGATCGTCGTCTGGGCGATCGCCAGCTACAACAGCCTCGTCGGCCTGCGCAATCAGGTGAACAACGGCTGGCGCCAGATCGATGTGCAGCTGAAGCGGCGTCACGATCTGATTCCCAATCTGGTGAACGCGGTGCGCGGCGCGATGGATTTCGAGCGCGACACGCTGACCGCGGTGATGGACGCGCGCGCCAAGGCCCTGACCGCCACCGGGCCGGCCGATGCCGCACAGAAGGAAGGGCAGCTGACGCAGTCGCTCGGGCGGCTCCTCGCGGTCGCGGAAAATTATCCGGCGCTGAAGTCGAACGAGAACGTCAAAATGCTTCAGGAGGAGTTGTCGGGGACGGAAAACAAGGTCGGCTTCGCGCGGCAGTTCTACAACGATATCGCGACCAGGTTCAATACCGCGCAGCAGGTCTTCCCGACCAACCTCGCCGCCGGCATGCTCGGCTTCAAGCCGGTGGAGCTCTTCGAGATCACGGAGGCGGCCGATCGCGACGTGCCGGCGGTCGACCTCTCCCGGCACTGACTAACCACGAAGGACACGAAGGACGCGAAGGTCAAATTCCGTAGGGGATTTTCTTCGTGTCCTCGTGTTCTTCGTGGTGAAATGCCATGAATCTCTACGACCAACAGCGATCGAACCGGCGCAAGACGTGGCTGATCATGCTGGCGTTCGTGGCATTTTTGCTGCTGCTCGGTGCGGGATTCGATGCCTTCTATCTCGGCGCCGGCGGCGGCTTCGTGCCGATTGGATCACTGGCGGCGCTCGGCGTCGGGTCGGTCTCGGCGGCGGCCAGTTATTTCAGCGGCGATCGCGCGGTGCTGCTCGCGAGCCACGCGCAGCCGATCGCCGACGTCGCCGCGACGGCATCCGATGACGAGAAGCTGAAGCTTCGTCAGCTCGACAACGTCGTCGACGAAATGGCGATCGCGGCGGGACTGCCGCGTCCACCCGTTTACATCGTTCCGGATCCGGATCCGAATGCGTTTGCCACCGGGCGCGGTCCCGGGCATTCCTCCATTGCGGTCACGCGCGGCCTGCTGCAGACGCTCGACCGCGATCAACTCCAGGGCGTGATCGCGCACGAAATGAGCCATATCCGCAACTACGATGTACGGATGATGACGGTGGTCGCCGCGCTCGTCGGCGCGATCGCGCTGCTCTCGGACTGGGCGCGTCGCGGCATGTGGTGGGGCGGCGGGGCCCGCCGGCGCGACCGCGACGATCGCGGCAGCGGCATCGCCGGCATCGTCTTCTTCGTGGTCTGGCTCGCCGCCATCGTGATCGCGCCGTTGCTGGCGCAGCTTCTCGCGATGATGGTGTCGCGACGACGAGAGTATCTTGCCGACGCGTCGGGTGCGGAGCTCACGCGCAATCCTCTGGGTCTCGCGAGCGCGCTGGAGAAAATCGACGAGGCCGTCGAGCCGACGCGGGCGATCAACAGCGGGACCGCCCACCTGTGCATCGCCGATCCCCTCGGCCGCCAGGCCAACGTCGCCGGCGGCGGCTGGTCGAACCTGTTCGCGTCGCACCCGCCGATGGCGGCACGCATCGCCGCGCTGCAGGCCATGGCGTATCAGGGCGGCCGCTGATATTCGGCTGCGCTCCCCGGGAATCCGTCGTACGATCGTCACGCCGTTCGATAATCGTGGCGTACGGCAAGGAGTGAAGCTGACATGGCGCTCGACAGGCAGGGAACGGGACTGGCAGTGATCCGCATCTGCATCGGCCTCTTCTTCATTTTTGAAGGGCTCGGCAAGCTGCGGTGGTTGACGAATTCGTCGATTCTGGCGAACCAGCTCGCCGGGTGGCATCAAGCCTTGCCCGCCGGCTCGCTGAGCGCGACCTATCTGCAGCGATTCGCGATTCCGGGCGTCGTGGTGTTCGCGCGGCTCGTACCGCTTGGCGAGCTCTGCTCCGGCCTGGCGCTCCTCGTCGGCTTCTGGACGCCGTTCTTCGCCTTGCTCGCATTCTTTCTGGCGCTGAATTTTCAGTTCGCCAGCGGGGCGCTCTTGAAGTACAGCTTCCTGACGAGTGGATATGGGCTGCCGGTGCTCGGGGCGACGCTGGGGCTGGCGATCGGTGGCGTGCGGTTACGCTGGAGCTTGCGTTGAAGAATCTACAATCGACCATTAGGAATTAAGAATGTGTTTCCGCCAATTCCCTAATTCCTAATTCCTAATTGTTCAGTGCACCCGCCGGTCCCAATCGTCCGCGCGCCCGCCTGAGTAGACGTCGAACTTCCGGCGGACGCGGTTGATCTTCCACTTGAGATAGCGGTATTTCATTTCCGAGAGCGGATGGATCCGCGCACCTCTCAGAAACAGGTACGCGACGAGCAGCCCGCCCAGGTGCGTCGCGTTGGCGACACCGCCAGGCTGCGAGATCGACGAGAGCAGTTCGATTGCCCCCAAGATCGCGACGCAAACTTTCGCGGGGACCATGAACACAACCAGAAGGATCGGCTGTTCCGGAAAGTACATCGCGTACGCGAGGAGTAGTCCGTAGATAGCGCCAGACGCGCCGATCACGATCGAGTAGTGCAGCTGCTGCGCGAACCCAAACGGCAGTAACGAGAAGAGCAGCGTGAGGATTCCCGCGCCGATGCCCGTCACGAAATAGAACTTTAGGAAATACCGCGTGCCCCATATGCGCTCGAGCTCGGTGCCGAACATCCACAGCGCGAGCATATTGAATAGGATGTGGAAGACCCCGACGTGCAGAAACATGTAGGTGCCCAGCTGCCAGACAAAAAAGCGCTGGACGATGTCGGCGGGAACGAGACCCAACAGCCGCGTTAGTGCGGGTGCGAAGCTGGTTGCCACGAACATCAGTATGTTCGCCGCAATGATCGCTTTCATCGCGGTGGAAATCGGTCCACGAGGACCGAATGAAAACGACGAGACGTACGGTGATGCAGATCGACGCATGAAAGGTCCGGATCGTACCACAGCCGTCGGCTGCCTCGCCGAGCTCCGGTCGTCCAATGTTGAGCAACTTCCGTACCTGTTGTGTCGTCTGGGCGTGGACGCTTTGTCTCGAAAAGATCCGCTTCGCGTTCGTGCAATCGCAGGCGCGAACGTCGTGGATCGCTGCGCTCGACAGCAAGTGGTTTTCGAAGCGGATGAAAATGGCGCTGATATAAAAGAAAAAAGGCCCTCGTGTAAGGAGGGCCAAAGGAGGATGGATGAGAGGGCTGGTTTTTGCCGTCTCACAGGTTTAGACGCCGGCCGCGCCCGAAAAGTTTAAGGTGCGAGTTTTCGGCGGACCAGCTCGTTCACCGCTTTGCCATCCACGTTCTGGCCAGCCAGTTTTTCCATCACGGCCTTCATCACGCGGCCCATTTCCTTCGGCGAGGCGGCGCCGGTTTCCGCAATCGCGTCGATCACCGCACGCTCAATTGCCGCGGGGTCGGCCGGCGGCGGGAGGTACGCCTCGAGCACAGCAATCTCCGCCGTCTCCTTTTCGGCCAGATCCGTCCGGCCGCCGTTCGTGAACTGCTCGACCGAATCCCTGCGCTGCTTCACCAGCGAGCTGACGACTTGCCGCGCTTCATCGTCGAGCAGCGCGCGCCCCTTCTCGGCCTCGCGATTCATGAAGGCCGCTTTCAGCATGCGCAAGGCGCTCAGCCGCGCAGGTTCGCGCTTACGCATCGCATCCGTGATAGCGATGTTGACGTCGTCGGCGATGGGCATGGCGATCGAATAGGAAGCGGACGTTAGTTCAGGGCTCGGGGACGACGGCTCAGGGCTCAGGCAAGCGTATCAGAGCCCACCCGGACCCCCGCCCGGGCGGCGGACCGGCTGCGCTTGGCCGGGTGTCTGCCCGGGACCAGGCGCCGGCGCTGGCGCGACCATGCCTGGCGTGGAAACAGATCCCGGAGGCATCGTCGGCGTGCCGGACGCCGGCTCGGCGCCTGGGTCCGTTTGCTGCTGCGGCGGATACGCGCCAGGTACTGCTTGCTGCTGCTGTGGTGGATACGCGCCGGGCACTGCGACCGGCTGCTGTGGCGGATTGACGACTCGCGGCTGCGGGAAAGCATTGAACACCGGACCGCGCGGATTGGGCGGGACGTTCGGCGCCGGTCCGTCGTCGGGGTCCTCTTCCGGTGCCGCTGCCGGCTGTGCGGCATTGAACGTTGGAGCCGCCGGCGTCGACACCACGGCAGGCTTCGGCGCCGCCACCGTCGGCATGACGACGATGCGATCGAAGCGGGACGCGCTGGCCACCATCACCGGACGCGGTGCGGCGACGTACCCGCTGATTGATCGCAGCAGCAGGTCGAGCGCCTGATCCTCGGGCATGTCTTTCAGCTCGAGCGTCACCGGGCCGCCGGGAATCCGCTCGACGTTGACGATCTTCGTCTGCCCGACCCGCGCCCACTCCGTCAGAATCTGACGGACGGTCGCGTCCTTCGCGACCAGCGAGACGCGGCCGTTGCCGATGGTGAGCTGCACGTCGGCGTACGCCATCGGGGTCGCCGCGGCGCACGTGAAGCCGATGAGCGCGAGCGCGGGAAGGAATTTCATAAGAAATCGAGTATACGCCCCTGCGGGCGGCGAACCAAGCCGGACCATAGCGCGTCGGCTCGGCTATTTCTCGCGAAAATACTGGATCACGTGCTCGAGGATGTCGTTGAGCGAGTGGACCGGCTTGTACCCAATCAATCCTTCAATCTTCGCGAGCGCGGGCACCCGGCGCGGCATGTCCTCGAAGCCGGACTCGTAGGCTTCTTCGTACGGAATGTAGCGAATCGTCGACTGCGATCCACACAGCTCCTTGATGCGCTCGGCGAGTTGCGTGATCGTCACTTCCTCGACGTTGCCGATGTTCACGACCTGGCCAATCGCCTTCGGTTCGACGACCAGCTTCAGCAGCGCGCCGACGACGTCGGCGACGTGCGTAAAGGCGCGGCGCTGCGTCCCGTCGCCGAACACCGTGATCGGCTCGCCGGCGAGCGCCTGACGGACGAAGTTCGGGATCACCATGCCGTACTGGCCGGTTTGCCGCGGTCCGACCGTGTTGAAGAAGCGCACGATGATCACCGGCAGCTTGCGCTCTTTCCAGTACGCGAGCGCGAGAAATTCGTCGATGGCCTTGCTGCACGCGTAGGCCCAGCGGTGCTTCGGCGTCGGACCGAGCACGAGGTCGGAATCTTCGCGGAACGGCACATCTTCGCTCTTGCCGTACACCTCGGACGTCGACGCGATGACGACCAGCTTCTTCTTCTTGTTCGCGTGTTTCAGCACGACCTCGGTGCCGTGCACGTTGGTCTCGATCGTGTACACCGGCTGCTCGACGATCAGCTTCACGCCGACGGCGGCGGCGAAGTGAAACACGACGTCGCTGCGATCGATGAGCTCGGCGAGCAGCGGCTCGTTGTCGACGGTGTCGATGAAATAGTCGAAGCCTGCGCGCCCTTTGAGGTGCGCGATGTTGTCGATGGATCCGGTCGACAGGTTGTCCAGGATCTGCACCTGGTGGCCATTGTCGAGCAGCGCTTCGGAAAGATGGGACCCGATGAACCCGGCCCCGCCGGTTATCAGCACTCGCACGCGTTACTGTCCTTTCGTCGACGATGTCGCGGTCCGCGGCTGGAACGCGCCGATGACCTCCGCAATCTCACTGATGTCCGCCTCGCGCATGCCGGGATGAAGCGGCAGCGAAAGCACTTCCTCGCACGCACGCGCGGCGATGGGGCACTCGTCCGGGTTGGCGGCTGCGAGCGCCGGCTGGCGGGGAATCGACACCGGGTAATGAATGAGCGTCTCGATGCCGTGCGTGGCGAGATACGCCTGCAGCTCGCCGCGGACGCTGCTTCGGACGACGAACAGATGATACACGTGGCCGGCGTCGCCTTCGACAACAGCCGACACCGGCGCGTGGCGCAGCTGGTCTCGATAGTGCGCCGCGAGCCGCCGGCGCTGATCAGTCCACTCGCGCAGAAACGGGAGCCGCGCGCGCAGCACGGCGGCCTGCAGCTCGTCGAGCCGCGAATTGACGCCGGGCTCGGCGTGATGATACCGATCGGTTTGGCCGCCGTTGCGCAGCCGCTTGATCCGCTCGGCGATCGCGCGATCGCGCGTGACGATCCCGCCGCCGTCGCCGAGCGCCCCGAGATTCTTGGTCGGGTAGAAGCTGAACGCGCCCGCAACGCCGATCGATCCGACCGGTCGTCCGGCCGACGTGGCGAGGTGCGCCTGGCAGCAATCCTCTACGATCGGCAGATGGTGGCGGGCCGCGATGCGCTCGATGGCCGGCAGATCCGCCGCCTGGCCGTAGAGGTGCACCGGCAGGATCGCGCGGGTGCGCGGACCGATCACGTCTTCAATCCTGGCCGGGTCGATGTTGAGCGTATCGGGATCGACGTCGGCGAACACCGGACGCGCGCCGGCCATCATCACCGCCAGCGCCGAGTAGGCGGCCGACAACGGGGTGGTGATGACCTCGTCGCCCGGGCCGATGTTCAACGCGCGAAGGATGAGGGCGATCGCGTCGGTGCCTGTGCCGACGCCGACCGCGTAAGGCGCGCCCATGGCGCTCGCGAATTCCGATTCGAACGCCTCGACCTCCGGGCCGAGCACGAACCAGCCGCGCGCGACGACGCGCTCGATGGCGGCCCGCACGTCGGCCGCATCGTCGCGCGGCACGAGGGACATGAAGGGGAAGCGTGGGTGGGTCATACGCGATCGGCGGCGGTGCCCGTGTATTCGGCGAGGTGCGCGCGATAGAACGCGACCGTCTGCCGCAGCCCGTCGGCCAGTGACACGGATGGCGACCAGCAGGTCGTCTGCTTGAACTTCGTCGAGTCGGCGTAGAAACTTCCGATGTCGATCGCTTTTTTGTCGGCGGGCCACGCCACGTACTCGACGCGCCCGGTGCCCGCGATCTCGATGAGCAGCGCCGCGAGCTCGCGGTGGCTGATGGGCTCCAGCCCGCCGACGTTGAACGCGCCGCCGTTGCAGGCGTCGCTGGCGCCCGCGCGGAGAAACGCGTCGGCCGCATCGTCCACGTACACGAAGTCGCGCAGCTGCGATCCGTCGCCGTAGATCTGGATCGTCTGATTCTCGATCGCGAGTCGGATGAACCAGCCGATGAATCCCTGCCGATTGTGGCGAATCAGCTGGCGCGGGCCGTACACGTTGGTCAGCCGCAGCGAGCAGGCGCGCACGCCGAACACGTTGTTGTAGACGATGTGGTAGTACTCGCCGGCCGCCTTGTTGATGCCGTTGACGTCGGTCGGCCGGACGAGTTGGCTCTCGTCCACCGGCAGCGAGTCCGGGCGTCCGTACACCTGCCGCGTGCCCGCGTAGACCACCTTCACCGACGGATTGTTGTAGCGGCACGCCTCGAGAATCGTGAGCTGGCTGCGGCAGTTGATCTCGAGATCCGCGTACGGGTCGCGCATGCTGTCGACGTGGCTCACCTGGCCGGCGAGGTTGAAGATCACCGCGCGGTCCCGCACGAGATAATTCATCGTCGTCTGCTGGCGCACGTCGGCGACGTTGACGTGGACGCGATCGGCGATGCCGTCGATGTTGAACAGGTTGCCGCCGTAGTCGGGGATCAGCGAATCGACCAGCAGCACGTCGGCGCCGAGATCGACGAGCTGACGCGCGAGGTTGCTGCCGATGAAGCCGAGACCGCCGGTGATCATCACCTTGCGGCCGCGATAGAACTCGCGGTAGCCGGCGGTCACGGGCGCCGGGCGCTCGGCTGAACGAGCGGCGTGGTCGCGCGGCGATGCTGGCCCCGCACGACGAGCGCGAACCAGAGCCGCATCACGTCCACCCCGGTTTTGGCGATTCGCGGGAAGTTGAAGAACTGTGATTTGCCGAAGGCGCGGTGGTAATGATGGACCGGCACTTCGACGATGCGGAAGCCCGCGTCGTGAATTTTCTTCATCATCTCCAGGCAGATGACGCCGCTGGTTTTTTCCAGGTTGATGCGCTCGAAGATCGACCGGCGCATCAGGCGGAAGTCGCAGTCGACGTCGCGGACGGTCAGGCCGAACAGCTGCGAGACGATGTGATGATAGAGCCGCCCGATGATGATGCGGTGCAGTGGATCGGCGCGGCTGATCTTGTAGCCGTTGACCAGATCGGCATCCGGCGTCATCTGCGCCCAGAGCGCCGCGAGCTCGGCCGGGTCGTACTGCGCATCGCCGTCGGTGTAGAAGATGAGCTCCTTTGTCGCCGAGCGGAAGCCGGTCTGGAGGGCGCCGCCATAGCCGCGGTTCCTGGGATGGTGAATGACGCGCACGTGCGAGTACGTCCGCGCGAGCTCGTCGGCGATCTCGGCGGTCGCGTCCGCGCTGCCATCGTTGACGACAATCACTTCGTAGTCCGGCGTCAGCGCCGACGCGGCCTTGACGGCGCCGATCACCATGCTCGCGATGGTGCCGCTGTCGTTGTAGGCCGGAAAAAAGACGCTCAGACCCGAGGGCTTTGGAACAGGGGCTGACATGTGGAAGAGCCTCTAAACCTTAGCATGGAACCGTTCAGCGAAAACGTCCGCGCGTAGCGGCCAGCCGCCACGGCGTGACGACCGATTCGACGAGCACGGCCAGCGATAATTTCGACTGGCCCGTGCGCCGTTCCACGAACGTAATCGGCATTTCGGCGACGCGGACGCCGCGCTGCTGCGCACGGAACAGCATTTCGATCAGGAACGAATAGCCGTCGGAAAAAATGTGATCGAACGGCAGCGCCGCGAGCGCCTCGCGCCGCCAGCACCGGTAGCCGCTGGTGCAGTCGCGCGCGGTGAGCCGCGTGACGAGACGGATGTACGAGTTGGCGAACCGGCTCAGGATGCGCCGCCGCAGCGGCCAGTTGAGAATGCGGCCGCCCGGCACGTAGCGCGACCCGATGACGACGTCCGCATGCCCCGCGGCCGCGATCAGCGGCGGCAGATCCGCCGGATCGTGCGAGAGGTCCGCGTCCATCTGACACACCACGTCCACCGGCTCCCGCACCGCCTGCGTGATCCCGTCCACGCACGATCGCCCGAAGCCGCGGCGCGTGGTCCGGTGCAGCACGTCGACGCGCCCGGGAAACGTCCGGGCCAGCGCGTCGGCCACGGCGCCGGTGCCGTCGGGCGATTGATCGTCGACGACCAGCACGCGGACGTTCTCGTGCTGCATCAACCCCTGCACGAGCACCGGCAGGTTCTCCCGCTCGTTGTAGGTCGGGACGACGACGATCGCGCGCGGCAGCGTCATTGGCGCCCCTCGAAGCGCAGCGACGAGATTTGTTCGGACACGAGACCCACCAGGAAAATCACGACACTGAAGAGTATCAGGAGCACCGACGAATTGGTGACGTGCGATTGGGTGAAGATTGTCCAGAGGGCGTACAGCGCGCCGACCGCGAACGACAGCGCGCTGATCGGGAGAAAGATGCGTAGCGGGCTGAAAATCGTGATCACCTTGAGCAGGATCAGCAGAAAGCGCACGCCGTCGGAGCCCAGGCGAATCTTCGACGCGCCCGCCCGCTGCGCCGCCTCGATCGGCTCGAACCGCACGCTGTAACCCGCCTTCAGGAACGCGAGCGTCGTCGTCGTCGGCGTGGAGAAGCCGTTGGGCAGCAGGTGAAGAAATTCGAGCAGGCACTCGCGCCGCGCGGCGCGGAATCCGGAGGTGAGATCCGGAATCGGCCGCTCGGTGAGATAGCTCGCGATCCCGTTGAGGACGCCGTTGCCTGCGCGGCGGATCGCGCTCGCTTGCGTTTGTCCCGAGCGGGCGCCGATCACCAGATCGTACGCGTCGAGATGCGACACGAGACGCGCGGCGTCGGCAGGCGGATGCTGGCCGTCCGCATCCATAATCAACACGAACGCGCCAGTCGCGTGGCGGATCCCGGTCTTGACCGCCGCGCCGTTGCCTTTGTTGTACGGGTGCCGAATCACGCGCGCGCCCGCCGCAGCGGCTTGGGCACCCGTCTCGTCGATCGATCCATCGTCCACCACGAGAACCTCGAGCCAGGGACCGGCGGCGCGCAGCGACGTGACGAGCACGCCGACCGCCGCCGCCTCGTTGTACGCCGGGATCACGATCGACGTCGACGCAGCGTCAGCCACGGCGATCCTCGACGAGCCGCTCGACGACGCCGTCCCAGGTGATGGCGCGGGCGCGTTCGTAGCCGGCGTCGCCGAGGCGCGACGCGAGCGCGCGATCGCCCGCGAGCCGCGCGATGGCGCCGGCGAGCGCATCCGGGTGCGGCGCCGTCACGATGCCGGTGACACCATCGTCGACGAACTCGAGCGGTCCGCCGGCGTCGGCTGTCGTGACGACCGGTTTCCTGGCGAGAAACGCTTCAAGCGTGATGTAGCCGTAGTCTTCATCGTACGGTGGGAAGACGATCCCGAGTGCGCCGGCGTACAGGTCCACGAGCTGTGGCGCGCCGACGGGACCGGTGAAGATTACTCGATCCGAGATGCCGAGAGACGCCGCGAGCGCCTCGAGCGGCTCACGCATCGGTCCGCCGCCGGCGACGATGAGGCGGATGGCCGGATCGACGAGCGCCATCGCGCGGACGATCAGATCGACCCGCTTCACAGTTTCGAGGCGGCCGACCGACAGCACGTAGTTGCCGAACGGACCCGCCTTCAATTGGTCGGCGAGCGGTGGCGGATGATAAAGCGGCTCCGCCGTCATTCCGTTGTAGTGGGCGAGCCGAGCCGCGGTGTTTTTCGCGTTGCTGAACAGGCGGGTCGATTCTCCGAGCATCTGCCGGTCGAGGGCGATCAATCGATCGCGCAGCCGCACATCGGCTTCGGTGTGACCGAACTCGCTGTACCCCGTGCCGAGGAGATCGTAAATCGCCCGGTACTGGTGGAACAGCCAGGTGACCTTGTTCGGATGGCGGACGAAGTAGGTCGGAAACTTCGTGGCGATGACCAGGTCGATCCGCTGGCCGTTGCTTTCGGACAGATCGACCATCCGCCACGCGGCCGCGTGCGTCAACAGCTCTTCCTTTGGGTACCACTTGAATGGGATGGAGACGCGCTCGGCGCGGTAGCCGCGCCTGTCGAGCTGGTCGACGAGTCCGCGGACGTGCAGTTCGGCGCCGCCGTGCACAAAAGGCACCTGCGCCTCGCACACCAGCACGGTCTTGATCATGCGAAGAGGGCAGTCCTGAGCATGCGCGTAAACCTCGCATGCTAACACGCCGTGTATGGGGGCCGGGTCCCCGTCGGGAGACCCGTCCCTTCCAACATTCGGGCGTACGATCCAGAGGGCGATTAAAAGGCGAAAATTTGGCGTAACTTGCTGACCGGCTAGATTTTGCGGTTGACAACCTGACCGCGCTCTCCTACTATTTCGGTGGAAATTTGTGGAAATAAATGGAGTAGTGTCGCGTGTTTAGGGGCAATGCGCCGGCGCGCATCGATGACAAGGGACGGCTCAAGGTGCCGACCGCCTTTCGATCGCTTCTGGAAAGCAAATACGGCCGCGAGCTCTTCCTGACGAGCCTGACCGGCGAATACGTCCGCATGTACCCCATGCCCGTGTGGCTCGAAATCGAACAAAAGCTCGGCGAAATGCCCTCAACTCATCCGTCGCGCCTCCGTTTTCTCGATCGCGTGAATTATTTCGGCCAGGTGGCTGAGCTCGACACGCAGGGTCGCGTGATCCTGCCCGTCCGCCTTCGCGACGCCGCGACGATGACCGGCGACGTCGACGTGCTCGGCCAGTACAACTATCTCGACGTCTGGAATCACGATCGCTTCCTCACGAAGCTGCAGCGCGACGCGTACTCGGACGATGACGCGCGTGCGCTGTCGGAGTTCGGGATTTGACGCACGTCCCGGTCCTTACCGCCGAGGTGCTCGACCAGTTGCAGCCCGCCCGCGGTGGCGTGTTCGTCGACTGCACCGTCGGGCTCGGCGGCCACGCCAGTGCGCTGCTCGCCGCCGGCGCCTCGCGGTTGATCGGTCTCGATCGCGATCTCGATGCGCTCGCCCGCGCCCGCGAGACACTGGGACCCTGGGCCGATCGCGTCGAGCTGGTCCACGCAGACTATCGCTCCCTCGACGACGTGCTCGACGCGCGGCAACTCCCGCTCGTGGACGGCGCGCTCGCCGACCTCGGCGTCTCGTCGATGCAGTTCGACGAGCCGGGCCGCGGCTTCAGCTTTCAGCGCGACGAGCCGCTGGACATGCGCATGGACCGGAGCCAGGGCGACACGGCGGCGGATCTCGTGGCTCGCGCGAGCGAGTCCGATCTCGCCGACGCGATCTTTCAGTACGGTGAGGAGCGCTTCTCGCGCCGCATCGCGCGCGCCATCGTCGCTGTGCGTCGAGAGGCGCCGATCGCCACCACCGGCGCGCTTGCGGACATCGTGCGGCGTAACGTCCCGCGCCGCGGCTACATGCGCATCGATCCGGCCACGCGCACGTTCCAGGCGCTGCGGATCTGGGTGAACCGGGAGCTCGACGGTCTGGATCGCTTTCTCGAGGCGGCGGCCGCGCGGCTGCGCGCGGGCGGGCGGCTGGTGGTGATCACGTTTCACTCGCTCGAAGACCGGATCGTGAAGCACACCTTCCGCGCCCTCGCCCAGCGCGACGGGGCGATGCTGCGCGTGCTGACCAAGAAGCCGATCATCGCCGGCGAGGACGAAGTGCGGCGCAACCCGCGGGCGCGCAGCGCGAAGCTGCGGGCCGCCGAAAGGATCGCCTGATGGAATCCTTCGAGTACGCGATCAAGAAAGACGTGCGCAACAACCCGATCGTCCGCGAGGTCGACGAGGCGCGGCAGCGCGAGCTGTGGAAGTCGGTCGCTATCGCGGGCCTGTTGGTGATCGTCCTGCTGTTCTCCGCGTGGCAGCGCACCGAGCTGCTGCGGCACGGCTACCAGGTCGAAGAGCTCCAGCGTGAGAAGGCCGCCGAGGAAGATATCGGCCGTCATCTCCGGCTCGAGATCGACACGCTGAAGTCACCCAAGCGCATCGAGGCGCTCGCCACCAACCGGCTGCATCTCGTGTCGCCGTCGAGCGGAGACGCCATCGTGATCGAGCGCGTCCTGCCGGCGGATCCCCCGCCGACATCGGTCGTTGCGCGGAGGTGAGCATGACGCGCATCTGGCGGTTGGTGACGCGGCACACCTCGAACGCGCCTGTTGTGCGCCAGCCCGCGCCTGATTGGCGCGTCGCGTTGAAGGGGCGTCTGCTCGTCCTCGTCGCGCTGCTGGGGCTGTGGGTCGGCGGCATCGAGACGCGTCTCGTGTTCCTGCAGGTCGTCGAGCACAGCGACCTCGTCGCGCGCGCGGAGCGCCAACAGCAGCACTCGGTTCCGGCGCCCGCCATGCGCGGCGACATTCTCGATCGGCACGGCCGCGTGCTCGCCACGAGCGCGGACGCCGACTCGATCTACGCCGTGCCCTCGGAAATCGACGACGCCGATCGCGCCGCCACGCAGCTGTGCGGCGCGCTCCAGGACTGCACGCCGAAAGAGCGGAAGGCACTCGCCGAACGGCTCGGGCGCTCGAAAAATTTTGCGTACGTGCGCCGGCAGGTTTCGCCGAACGAAGCCAAGCGCGTCGCGGCGCTCAACCTGGACGGCATCGGCTTCTTCAAGGAGAGCAAGCGCTTCTATCCGAACAAGGAGCTCGCGGCGAACCTGCTGGGGTACGTTGGCCTCGACAACGGCGGCCTCGGCGGCGTCGAGTCGACGTACGACTCGCAGATTCGCGGCAAGCCGGGCACGATCCTCGTGCACACCGACGCCAAGCGCCACGCGTTCAGCCGGTTCGAGAAGCCGCCGACGACGGGCGCGTCGATCGAGCTGACCATCGACCAGTATCTCCAGCACGTGGCCGAGCGCGAGCTCCACGCCGGCGTCCTCGCGAATCACGCGGCCGGCGGCTCGGCCATCATCATGAATCCGCACACGGGCGAGATCCTGGCGATGGCGAACGAGCCGACGTTCAATCCCAACGATTATCGCGACTCGGAGGAGACCGAGCGGCGCAATCGCGCGGTCCAGGACTTGTACGAGCCGGGCTCCACGTTCAAGGTTGTGACGGCGTCTGCGGCGATCGAAGAGAAAGTGATGCCGATCGACACGATGATCGACATCAACCCGGGCAGATCCGCATCCCCGGGCGGCCGCAAGCCGGTCACGAGGCGCTCCACACAACTACGGCGTGCTGTCGTTCGCCAACGTCATTGTCCAATCGAGCAACGTCGGCGCGATCAAGATCGGTCTGCAGAGTCGGCGCCGATGCGCATGAGCAAGTACGTCTCGCTGTTCGGGTTCGGCCGATCCGGTCTCGCCCGGATTTCCCCAGCGAGAGTCCGGGCATCGTGTGGGACAGGTCGAAGCTGACCGAGAGCGCGCTGGCGTCGGTGTCGATGGGCTACCAGGTCGGCGTGACGCCGCTGCAGATGATCACAGCGGTGAGCTCGGTGGCCAACGGTGGCGAGCTCGTCGAGCCGCGCATCGTGCGCGCCCTGTACCGCGACGGCCGCCGCTACGCCGTGCGGCCGAAGATCGTGCGCCGGACCGATCAGCGCGGACACCGCCGCGACGATGACCGGCATCATGGAAGGCGTCGTGGCCGACGATCACGGCACGGCCAAAGCCGCGCGGATGCCCGGCTACACGATCGCGGGCAAGACAGGCACGTCAGCGAAGCTGGTGAACGGCCATTATTCGACGTCCGAATGCAACGCGTCGTTTGTCGGGTTCCTGCCGTCGCGCAACCCGGTCATCGCGATCATCGTGGTCACCGACTCGCCGCATGGCCGGACCGACGACCGGCGGAGCGGTGTCGGCACCGATCTTCAAGCGCATCGCCGAGGCCGCGCTGCAATATCTGGGCGTCGGGCCGTCGATCAATCCCGATCCGCCGGTGCTCGTCGCGCGCCACGACGACGCCGCCGGCGTGTCCACCTCGGCGAACACGCTGCCGCAGCCGATTCTCAACCTCGTCACCAACGGCTCGCCGACGACGCTGCCGGACCTGACCGGCCTCAGCGCGCGCGAAGCGGTGCGGACGCTGAGCAAGCTCGGTTTCCTGACCCGTGCGTCCGGCGACGGTTTCGTCGTCTCCCAGGATCCTCCGGCCGGCGCCCCGATCGAGGCGGGCGCGGTCTGCCGCATCGTGCTCGAGCGCTCGCCCACTCATCCGTCGCCGAGTACCCAACAATGACCTGGGCGGATCTGTACGGCGTGCTGCGCGGACGCGGCCTTCTTCGCGGTGACGATGCGCGTCACGCCGAGGCAGCTACCGGCGTGATCACGGGGATCGCGTACGACTCGCGTGCCGTCGCCAGCGGACAGGTGTTCGTCGCACTGAAGGGCCAGCACGCCGACGGCGCGTCGTTCGTGAAGCAGGCGCTCGATCGCGGCGCCGCCGCCATCGTGTCGGAACAGCCGCCGCCGGCGGATGTGCGCGTGCCCTGGGCGATCGTGGAGAACGCGCGTCTGGCTCTCGCGCTGCTCGCGGCGGAGTTCTTCCACCATCCGAGCCGCGACATGCAAGTGGTCGGCATCACCGGCACGAACGGCAAGACCACCACGGCATACGTGCTCGCGTCGATTTTCGAAGCCGCCGGCATTCCCTGCGGCATCCTCGGGACGGTGTCCTACCGCATCGGCGACGAAGTGCGAGAGGCGACCCGTACGACGCCGGAGGCGCCCGACGTGCAGCATCTGCTGCGCGAAATGGCGGACAGGGGATGCGGCGCCTGCACGATGGAAGTCTCGTCGCACGCGCTCTCGCTCGCGCGCGTCGACGGCATGACGTTCGCCGCTGCCATCTTCACGAATCTTACGCGCGACCATCTCGATTTCCACGCCGACATGGACGCGTACTTCCGTGCCAAGCGTCGGCTGTTCGAGATGCTGCCGAGCGATGCGCCCAGCCTGATCAACCTCGACGATCCGCGCGGCCAGTCGCTCATCGGCGCCGGGGGCACGCCGACGACGTACGCGATCAACAGGCCCGCGGATATGACGACCGGCCCGCTGTCGTTTTCGCTCGAGGGGCTGTCGTTCGACATTCGATCGGTGCGGGGCACCGTGCACGTCGACTCCAGGCTCGTCGGCCGGCCGAACGTCTACAACATCCTCGCGGCGGTGGCGACGGCGGTCGCGCTCGACCTCCCGCTCGACGCGATCGAGCGCGGTGTCCGTGCGCTCGACGGCGTCCCCGGCCGTTTCCAGGTTGTCTCTGACCCGGCAGACGAGATCACCGTTGTCGTCGATTACGCGCATACCGACGACGCACTCAGGAACCTGCTCGAGACGGCGCGGCCGCTCGCGCGCGGCCGCCTGATTACCGTGTTTGGCTGCGGCGGCGATCGCGATCGCACGAAGCGCCCGCTGATGGGCGCGGTCGCCGGGCGGCTCAGCGACCTCCTCGTCATCACGTCGGACAACCCGCGCAGTGAAGATCCGGCGCGGATCATCGAGGAGATTCGGCGTGGACTGACGCCCGACACCCGGCGTGATGCCGGCCAGCTGCTCGCGATCATCGATCGCGCCGCGGCCATTGCGAAGGCGATTGAGGTGGCCAAGGCCGGCGATCTGATCTTGGTCGCGGGCAAGGGGCACGAGAAATATCAGGTGATCGGCGATCGCACCCTGCCGTTCGACGATGTGGCGGTGGCGCGCGAGGCGCTTGCGCGGCGGCGCACCCATTCGGGCGTCGTATGACGGCAAACGGGCGGTCGGGCTCGTTCGTGCCCGGCGCGGCAGCGGGTGCGACGCGCCCGCCGCTGCAGTTGACGGGTGCGTGGGTGGCGTCGGCAACGGGCGGAACGATTGTCGCCGGAGATCCGGCACGCGTGTTCAGCGGCGTGTCGATCGATACACGGACGCTGACAGCCGGGGCGCTCTATATCGGCATTCGAGGTGAGCGCTTCGACGGCGCCGTGTTCAGCGGCGCAGCGATCGCGGCCGGCGCGGCCGGCGTGATGGTGCCTCGCGGGACCCCGCCGCTGGAACGGGCGGATGCGGTCGTCATCGCCGTGGACGACACCACGGTGGCGCTGCAGACGCTCGGGCGTGCGGTGCGGCGCGAATCGGGTGCGACGGTCGTGGCGATCACCGGCAGTGCGGGGAAGACCACGACGAAGGAAATTACCGCGGAGTTTCTTGCGGAGCGTTATCGGGTGATGCGCAACCGCGGCAACTTCAACAATCACATCGGACTGCCTTTGTCGCTCACCGAGTTGAGCGCGCGACCGGAGATGGCCGTCGTCGAGCTGGGGATGAATCACGCTGGGGAGATCCGCACGCTGGTCGGCGTCGCCGAGCCGGACGTGCGCGTGTGGACGAACGTCGGCGAAGCGCACCTCGGGTATTTCTCGTCGCTCGATGCCATCGCCGATGCCAAGGCGGAGATTCTCGAGGATGCCGCGGCGTCGACGCTGCTCGTCGCGAACGCGGACGACCCGCGGATCGCCGCGCGGACGGCGGCGTTCGCGGGCCGCGTGGTGACCTTCGGCATCGACACGGCCTCGGACGTGCGTGCGACCGGAGTTGTCGATCGCGGCATCGACGGCACCCGCGCGCGGGTGACGACGCGGAACGGCGGCGTCGAGCTGACGACGCCGCTGGTAGGACGGAGCAATCTGGCGAACGTGCTGGCCGCGACGGCGGTGGCGACCGAGCTTGGCATCCCGCTCGACGCGATCGCCGCCCGTGCGGCCCATCTTCAGCCGGCGGCGCACCGCGGCGAGGTGGTGCGGTTGCGCGGTGGTGTGACGGTGATCGACGACAGCTATAACGCCAATCCGACGGCGACGCGGCGCGCGCTGGACGTGCTCGGTGGATCGACGGGCATGTCACGCCGGGTCGCCGTGCTGGGCGAGATGCTCGAGCTCGGCGACCGCTCGCCGGCGCTGCATGAAGAGGTCGGCCGCGCGGCTGCGGCGGCGCACGTGGATCTGTTGTTGACCGTCGGCGGCGCACCGGCGGCGGCGCTCGCCGAAGCGGCGGTCACATCAGGCGTGTCGCGCGATCGCGTACGGCACTTTGCCACGAGCGACGAAGCGGCCGATGCAGCGGTCTCCCTGGTTAAAGCGGGCGATCTCGTGCTCGTCAAGGGGTCTCGCGGCGTGCGGACCGATCGCGTCGTGGATCGCCTGAAGGCGGAGCGGGGCTGATGCTGTATCACCTGCTCTACCCGTTCCACACCGAGATCTCAGCGCTGAATGTCACGCGCTACATCACGTTCCGGACGGCCGCGGCGAGCCTGTCGGCGCTGGCGATCAGCCTGGCGTGCGGCCCGTGGATGATTCGGCGCCTCCGCGAGTTTCAGATTGGGCAGGTGATTCGGCAGGACGGCCCGCAGACCCATCGGCCCAAAGCCGGGACGCCGACGATGGGCGGGTTGCTGATCCTGACGGCGGCGATCGTGCCGACGCTGCTCTGGGCGGATCTCACGAATGTGTACATCTGGATCGCGGCGCTGACGACGGCGGCGTACGGCGGCGTCGGATTTCTCGACGACTACCTCAAGATCGTCCGCCGATCGCATCACGGCCTGCTGCCCCGCTACAAGATGGGCCTGCAGGTGGTGATTGCCATCATCGTGGGCGTCGTCCTGTTGATGCTCGCGAATCACGGGCTGTACAGCACGCGGCTGATCTTTCCGTTCTTCAAACGGTGGATTCCCGATCTCGGCTGGGCGTATCTGCTGTTCGCGGTCTTCGTTCTCGTCGCGGTGACCAACGCGGTGAATCTGACCGATGGCCTCGACGGTCTCGCGATCAGTTGCTTCGCGATTGCCGCCGCCGCGTACACCGCGCTCGCGTACGTCACCGGGCACCGCGTGTTCGCCGAGTATCTGCTCCTCGTGCGCTTTCCGCCGGCCGCGGAGCTGACGATCTTCTGCGGTTCGCTGGTCGGCGCGTCGCTTGGTTTCCTTTGGTACAACTCGTACCCCGCTGAAATTTTCATGGGCGACGTTGGATCGCTGGCGCTGGGCGCCGCGCTCGGCACCGTGGCGATTCTGATCAAGCAGGAGCTGCTGCTGCCGATTGTCGGCGGCGTCTTCGTGCTCGAGGCGCTCTCGGTGATCGTCCAGGTCGCCTACTTCAAGTCGACCGGCAAGCGCGTGTTTCGCATGGCGCCGCTGCATCACCACTTCGAGCTGATCGGATGGAGCGAGCCGAAAGTGATCGCGCGCTTCGTGATCGTCGCGATCATCTTTTCGCTGTCCGCGCTGGCCACTCTCAAGCTTCGCTGATGGGAGAACCGGGATTCGGAACTTGGGATTTGGGATTCGCTTGGGATTCGGGATCTGGATTCGCCGTTAGGGATTAGGGATGTGGGATTCGACGTCAAGGGCCAACGCGTGACTGTCGCCGGCGCCGCGAAGAGCGGCATCGCCGCTGCGGAGTTGCTCGCTCAGCGCGGGGCGCACGTCACGCTGTCCGACGCGCGCGCGGCCGTGCCGGACGCTGAGCCTCTGCGCGCCTCGGATGTGCAGCTCGAGCTCGGCGGCCACCAGCCGGCGACCTTCACCAGCGCCGATCTGGTGGTGCTCAGCCCGGGCGTGCCGCCGGATCAACCAGCCGTGCAGGCAGCCCGTGATGCCGGCGTGCCCGTGATCGCCGAAATCGAGCTCGCGTTCCGCTGGCTGCAGGGCCGCGTCATCGCGATTACCGGCACGAAAGGGAAGTCCACGACGACAGCGTTGACCGGCCGCATGCTCGAGGCGTCGGGCTTCGCCGTGACGGTGGGCGGCAACATCGGCGCCCCATTGAGCGCGCAAGTGGCCGACTCGACGCCCGACACGCTGCACATCGTCGAAGCGAGCAGCTTCCAGCTCGAGCAGATCGACACGTTTCATCCGTGGATCGCGGTGATGCTGAACTTTTCGCCCGATCATCTCGATCGCCACCCGACCGTCGACGCGTATGGCGCGGCGAAGGCGCGCATTTTCGAGAACCAGCGGCCCGGCGACTGGGCCGTGATCAACGCGGACGATCCGGCCGTGCTCGACCTGGCGCGCCGCGCGCGAGCGACGCGGCGGTTGTTCGCGCCGCACTCGTCGATCGCCGAGGGCACCGTGGTCGCCGACGGGTGGATTGTCAGCCGGCATGGTGGCGCGTCCACGCCTCTCGTGCCGCTCGACGCGATTCATCTGCTCGGGCCGCATCTGGTGAGCGACGTCATGGCCGCGGCGACCGTTGGCGCGATCGCCGGCGCTGCACCGGCCGCGATGACATCCGCGGTCGAGTCGTTTCGCGGGCTCGAGCACGCGATGGAGCTCGTGAGGGAAATCGGACGCGTGCGGTTCGTGAACGATTCGAAGGCGACCAATGTCGAATCGGCACTGCGGTCGATCGAAAGCTTCGCGGACGGTCTCGTCCCGATCATCGGCGGCCGCTACAAAGGGGGCGATTTCCGGCTGCTGCGCGACGCACTGGCCGCGCGGGCGAAGGCGGTCGTCGCGATTGGGGAATCGAAAGCACTGGTTCGCCAGGCGTTGGAAGGCGCGGTCGACGTACACGACGCGGAGACGCTGGACGAAGCCGTCGCGCGCGCATTCGCGCTGGCCAGGCCCGCCGGCGTCGTGCTGCTCGCGCCGGCCTGTTCGAGCTTCGACATGTTCCGCGACTACGCGGACCGCGGACGGAAATTCAAGGAGGCGGTCGCGAGACAGCGCAGCGCGGGTCTTTAGACCCGCCGTGGCGTGGCGCAGGTCTTTAGACCTGCCGTGGTGTGACGTTCGTGAGCGGTGAGCAGTCGTCAGTCGGTTCTTGCGGTGGAGGACTGGCTGCTGGGAACACAGGCTGCCCCGGCCTGTGAAGCTGGTGCCTCAGCCCAGAATCGGCTGATGACTGCTGACCGCTCACGACGTGGTGCGTTGCGAATACAGGGAGTGTGTCGGCGTGAAGGAGCTCGACCTGTAGGGCGGGCCCTTCCGCCTCCGCGCAAGGCGTCGGCGGTTTGGACCGCCGTGAAGCCGGGCCCACACGAGTAATTGCGGGAGACGATGGCAAGAAAGCTCAAGTCGGACAAAGTGCTGTTTCTCGCGACGATCCTGCTGGTCGCGCTGAGCATCGTCATGGTGTACAGCGCCTCGGCGGTGGTCAGCCTCGAGAAATTCGGCAAGCCGTATGCGTTCCTGATGCGGCAGGGAATGTGGGCGGCGCTGGGGATCGCGATGATGGCGATCGTCATGCGGATCGATTACCGCACATACCGGGAGCCCGTCTTCATCTGGAGCTGCCTTGCGGTCGTCGGCTTCGCCTTGATTATCGTGCTATTCAGCCCGCCGGTAAATCACGCGCGGCGGTGGTTCGGCATCGGGGGGATCGGCGTGCAGCCGTCGGAGCTGGCGAAGCTCACCGCGATCGTGTTCATCGCGGCGCTGCTCGAACGGCGCATGAGTCGTATCAACGAGCTGGGGTACGCGCTGCTGCCGATTGGGATCGTGCTGGGCTGTCTGGTCGGTCTGATCATGCTCGAGCCAGACTTCGGCACGTCGATGTCGCTGCTGGCGATCGCGGCGGTGATGGTGTTCGCCGCCGGCCTCAACTACACGTACATCGTCGGCGTGCTGCTGACGGCGCTGCCGGTCATCGCAGTGGTCGTGATGGGCACGGGCTATCGACGCCGGCGGGTGCTGACATTTCTCGATCCCTGGCAGGATCCGCTCGGCGACGGGTTTCAGATCATCCAGTCGTTGATCGCCGTCGGCACCGGAGGCGTCAGCGGCAAAGGGCTCATGAACGGCGTGCAGAAGCTGTTCTACCTTCCGGAGCCGCACACCGATTTCATTTACGCCGTCATCTCGGAGGAGCTCGGCCTCGTCGGCGCGACCGTCGTGCTGATCTGCTTCTGCGTGATCACGTGGCGCGGCCTGCGCGTTTCGCTTCGAGCGCCAGATGTCTTCGGCTCGTTTCTTGCGCTTGGACTGACCACGATGGTGGCGGTGCAGGCGCTGTTCAACATCAGCGTCGTGTTGGGCATGCTGCCGACGAAAGGCATTCCGCTGCCGTTCGTCAGCGCCGGCGGCTCGTCGCTGTTGATCAATCTGATCGGCATGGGCATCTTGCTCAACGTTTCGCAGCACGTGTCGTCTGAAGCATGAGCGATCGCGATCACGGCCCGGCTGAAGTCGGAGGACAGGGTCCGGCCGGCGCCGGACACAACGCGAGAAGTGGCGGAAACCATAGTGCCCGAGCCGCATCTTCGAATCGTGATTGCCGGCGGCGGCACCGGCGGGCATCTGTATCCGGGAATCGCCGTCGCGCGCGAGTGGCTGTCGCGGCAGCCGGAGGCGCAGATTTCGTTTGCGGGGACCGCGCGGGGAATCGAAGCACGCGTGGTGCCTCGCGAGGGATTCGCGCTCGATCTGATTCGCAGCGGCGGGCTGAAAGGCAAGTCGCTGGTCGATCGTCTTCGCGGCGCATCGCTGCTGCCTCTGAGCGTCGCCGACGCGTGGCGGATTGTTTCAACGCGTCGGCCGGACGTCGTGATTGGAGTGGGCGGTTACAGCTCCGGGCCAGTCGTCCTTGTGGCGGCGCTGCGCGGCGTGCCAACGATGCTGCTCGAGCAGAACGCCGTGCCCGGCCTCACGAACCGATTGCTCGCGCGGTTCGTGCGCGCGGCGGGTGTGAGCTTCGAGTCGACGAAGGAGTTCTTCGGATCGAAAGCGTTCGTCAGCGGTAACCCGGTCCGGCCGGAGTTCGTCGCAGCGGTCGGCCCTTCACAGGAGTCGGGCGTAGATGAGCACGCAGCGATTACTCGGGTCCTAGTTTTTGGCGGCTCTCAGGGCGCGCACGCAATCAACGTGGCCATGGTGGCGGCAGCGGCGGAGTTGGCGGCCGGCGGTGCGGCTGTGCATCTCACCCACCAGACGGGAGAGCGAGATCTGGAAATGGTGCGCGCCGGCTACCGCGAAGCGGGGATTCAGGCAGACGTCGAGCCGTTCCTCTACGACATGGGGCGCCAGATCGGACGAGCGGACCTGATCATCTGCCGAGCGGGCGCGACGACGCTGGCGGAGATCACGGCGGCAGGGAAGGCGGCGGTGCTCGTGCCCCTGCCGACCGCGACCGACGATCACCAGCGACGCAACGCCGAGGCGCTGGCCGATGCCGGCGCCGCGGAAGTACTGCTGCAGAGCGGATTGACCGGGCACACGCTGGCAGAGCGGATTCAGGCGCTCGTGGCCGACCCGGGGCGCCGCGCGCGCATCGCGACCGCCGCGCGATCGTTGGCGCGGCCGGACGCCGCGCGCGTCATCGTGGACCGCGCGTTGGAACTGACGGCACGGTCCGGCTGAAGCCGGACGTTACACCGTAGCGCGAAGGCTTTAGCCGAGCGTCGCGACACCGTAGACGCGAAGGCTTTAGCCGAGCGTCGCGGGCATTCGGGTCGTCGTGTCCGGCTTTGGCCGGATGAGAACAAGCGGCGCGGATGCGACGACAAGGAACGAGGCGCCGGACCAGTGCTGGGTAAAACGCGGCGGGTGCATTTCATCGGGATCGGCGGCATCGGCATGAGCGGGATCGCCGAGCTGCTCGCCAATCTCGGCTACGTCGTGAGCGGATCGGACGAGAAGCGATCCGCGGTCACCGATCGGCTGGCGACGCTCGGCATCAGCGTCAGCTGCGGGCACGACGCGGCGCACGTCGGCGACGCGGACGTCGTCGTGATCTCGTCGGCGGTCCGGCCGACGAATCCCGAAGTCCGCGAAGCGGGGCGCCGGCAGATTCCGGTGATTCCGCGCGCGGAAATGCTCGCGGAGCTGATGCGGCTGCGCTACAGCGTCGCGGTCGCCGGCGCGCACGGCAAGACGACGACGACCTCGATGATCGCGCTGGTGCTCGAGCGCGCGGGGCTCGATCCGACCGCGGTCATCGGCGGGCGGCTCAGCGCGTTCGGCAGCAACGCGCGGCTCGGACGCGGCGACATCATGGTGGCTGAGGCGGACGAAAGCGATCGATCGTTTCTGAAATTGTTTCCGACATTAGCAGTGATTACGAACATCGACCACGAGCATCTCGAAAATTACGGCGGGTTCGACGACCTCCAGCAGGCGTTCGTCGATTTCGCCAACAAGGTACCGTTCTACGGCGGCGTTGTCGCGTGCCTGGACGATGTGAACCTGGCGGCCGTGTTGCCGCGCATGACGCGCCGCGTCACGACTTACGGGCTCGAGGCGCGGGAGGCAGACGTCAGCGCCGACGATATCGAGCTGGGCCCGCTGTCGGTCCGCGCCACGGTGAAGCGCCGCGCCCGACGAGCCGGAGACCACGGGGATGCGCGGACGACGCTGGGGCGGCTGACGCTGGCGGTGCCGGGCCGTCACAACCTGCTGAACGCGCTGGCGACGGTCGCAGTCGGCATGGAGCTCGGGCTTTCCTTCGATCGCGTGGCAACCGGCCTCGAAGAGTTTCGCGGCGCCGAACGGCGATTCGACGTTCGCGGCGAGCCCAACGGCATTCTCGTCGTGGACGACTACGGCCATCACCCGACCGAGATCGCCGCCGTGCTGGCGGCCGCCCGGACGCTGAACCGCCGGGTGATCGTCGCGTTTCAGCCGCACCGCTTCACGAGAACGGCGTCGCTGCTCGACGCGTTCGGGCCCGCGCTGGCGGCGGCCGATCACATCGTCCTGACCGATATCTACGGAGCCGGCGAGGAGCCGATCGCGGGCGTGACGCTCGAGACGCTCGCGGCCGCGATCCGCCACAGCGTGCGCGTCCCGCTCGACGTCGCCGCGACGCTCGACGAGGTTGTCGCGGCCGTGGCGCGCGCGGCGCGGCCGGGCGACGTCGTGATCACGCTCGGCGCCGGATCCATTGGCAGCGTGCCCGACAAGCTGATCGATGCGCTCGGCGGCTCACCGGCGGTGCCGACGAGAGAGGCGAATCCTGACGCGGCGCACGATCATCCGCGAGGCGGCCAGGCATGAGTCCCGTTGCCGCGCCGGCCGACCGGCGCTTCCGCCGGTCGCGCGTGAAGCCTTCGCGCAAACGCCGCACCTGGCGTGCCGTCATCCTGCTGCCGATCGCGCGCTACGCCGTGGTGGCGGTGGTCGTCCTCTATGGCATGTCTCGGCTGACACGCATCGTGGCGCACGCGCACGTCCTGCAGATCGATCACATCGTCATCCGCGGCAACGAGCGGTTGTCGAGAGGCGAGGTGCTCGCGGTCTTGAACGGCCTGCGCGGGGAGAGCCTGGTCTGGACCGATCTCGACGCGTGGCGCCGGCGGCTGCTGGCGTCCCCGTGGGTCCGCGATGCGGCGCTGAGGCGATCGCTGCCGTCGACCGTGGAAGTGGCGATCGCCGAGCGCCAGCCGATTGGCATCGGCCGGCTTCGCGGCGATATGTACCTCGTGGACGATCGCGGCATCGTGATCGATCAGTTCGGCCCGGAGTACGCGGATCTCGATTTGCCGATCATCGACGGCTTGTCAGCGCCGTCCGGCAACAGCGACGGGATGACCGACGACGCGAGGGCCGACCTTGCGTCCCGCGTGATCGCGGCGCTGCGCGCGAAGCCCGAGATCGCCCGGCGGCTGTCGCAAATCGACGTGGCCGATCTGCACAACGCGGCGGTGATTCTCAAAGGCGACCCGGCGGTGATTCATCTCGGCGACGACCAGTTCCTGCCGCGGCTGCAGTCGTACCTCGAGCTGTCGAGCACGCTGCGTGAGCGTGTGCCGGACATCGACTACGTCGACCTCCGGTTCGACGATCGGATTTACGTGCGCCCCGCCGTTTCGCCTGACGCGCGCCGGCGCGGCAAGCCGGCCGGCAACACGGGGAAAGCGAGGCATTAGGTGGAGAGACATGGCGCGTAAAGAGCGATATCTGGTCGGCCTCGACGTCGGCACCTCGAAGGTGACGGCGGTCGTCGGCGAGATGCTCGAGGGCCACGGGCTCGACATCGTCGGGCTCGGCGTGGCCGAGTCGCGCGGCATCCGCCGCGGCGTCGTCGTGAACCTCGAGGCGGCGGTCGATTCGATCAAGAAGGCGATTGAAGAAGCCGAGCTGATGGCGGGCGTCGAGATCGACTCGGTCCATCTGGCGCTGTCCGGCCCCCACATCAAGGGGTTCAACAGCCGCGGCGTGATCGCGGTCGCCGGCAAGAATCGCGAGATCACACGCGAGGACGTGCGGCGCGCCATCGATGCCGCCAAGGCAGTGTCGCTCCCGACGGGCCGCGAGATCCTGCACGTGCTGCCGCAGGACTTCGTGGTCGACGAACAGGATGGCATCGGCGCGCCCGTCGGCATGACCGGCGCGCGGCTCGAGGTGAACGTGCACATCGTCACCGGCAGCCAGAGCTCGACGCAGAACATCGTCGCGTGCGTGAATCGCGCAGGAGTGGAGGTCGCCGAGACCGTCGTCGAGCAGCTCGCCGCCAGCGAGTCGGTGCTCACCGAGGACGAGAAGGAGCTCGGCGTCGCGCTGGTGGACATCGGCGGCGGGACGACCGACATCGCGATCTACGAGCGCGGCAGCCTCTGGCACACCGCGGTGATCGGCGTCGGCGGCGATCACTTCACGAACGACATCGCGGTCGGCCTCCGCACGCCGGTGCCGGACGCGGAAAAGATCAAGCGCAAGTGCGGCTGCGCGCTCTCGGGCATGGTGGAAGAAGACGAGACGATGGAGGTGGCAAGCGTCGGCGGGCGGAAGCCGCGCGTGATGGCGCGGCGCATCCTGTCGGAGATTCTCCAGCCCCGTGCGGAGGAGATCTTCCACCTGGTGTGGGACGAGATCCGGCGCGCCGGGTACGAGAAGAGTCTGAACTCCGGCATCGTCCTGACCGGCGGCGGCGCGATTCTCGACGGCATGCCGGAGATTGCCGAGCAGATTTTCGATCTGCCGATCCGTCGGGGATGTCCGACGAGCGTCGGCGGCCTGGCGGATCACGTCAACAGCCCGACGTTCGCGACCGGCGTCGGCCTCGTGCAGTACGGCTGCCGCCATTCGCTGGGTGAGTTGGCGCACGCGCCTGTCGGCGCGGGCGCGTTCGTGCGCGTCGCCGGGCGGCTGCGCGGGCTATTCAAAGAATTCTTCTAAAGGAGCGACGAGGACATGGCTCAATATCTCACGCCCGATTCCGACGACAACCGCGAATCGCGGCGCCTCCGGCTGCGGCTGGAGGAAGAAGGCAGCGCCGGCGCGCGGATCAAAGTGATCGGCGTCGGCGGCGGCGGCGGCAACGCCGTGAACCGGATGGCGCAAGTGGGCCTCGACGGCGTCGAGTTCATCGTCGCCAATACCGACCTGCAGGCGCTGCGATTCAACGCCGCGCCGGTGAAGATCCAGATCGGCGGCAAGCTGACCAAAGGCCTCGGCGCCGGCGCCGATCCGAACGTCGGCCGCTCGGCGGCGCTCGAAGACACCGAAAAGCTCATTCAGGCGCTCGACGGCGCCGACATGATCTTCGTCACGACCGGCCTCGGCGGCGGAACCGGCACCGGCGCCGCGCCGGTGATCGCGAGCCTGGCCAGCGAGCTCGGCGCCCTGACGATCGCGGTCGTCACCAAGCCGTTCAAGTTCGAGGGCAAGAAGCGCCTGTTGCAGGCGGAGCGCGGCCTCGAAGCGCTGCGCGACTGCGTCGACACGATCATCACGATCCCGAACGAACGGCTGCTCACGATCATCGACCGCTCCACCTCGCTCAACACCGCATTCTGCACGGCGGACGATGTGCTGCGGCAGGCGATTCAGGGGATCTCGGATCTGATTCTCGTGCCCGGGCTGATCAACCTCGACTTCGCCGACGTCAAGACGATCATGTCGGGCATGGGGCTCGCGATGATGGGCACCGGGTTGGGGGAAGGGCAGGATCGCGCCATCGAAGCGGCGCGGCGTGCGATCTCGAGCCCGCTGCTCGAGGGCGCCTCGGTGAACGGCGCGCGAGGCGTGATCATCAACGTGACGGGTGGCCCGGACCTGTCGCTCGTCGAGGTGAGCGAGGCGTCGATGATCGTCCAGGAGGCCGCCGACGAGGACGCGAACATCATTTTCGGCGCCGTCGTCGATCCGTCACTGACGGGCAAGGTGAAGATCACCGTGATTGCCACCGGCTTCGGACCGCAGGTCTCCACGCGGCCGGCACTCTCCGGGGCGCAGACGCCGGTGGACATGTCGCACTATGCGGACCACGCCCGCATGCGTGCGGACGCGGCCACGATGGCGCAGGCCGCGCAAGCCGAGCGCGCGATGGCGCCGCAGCGGCTGTCGATCGCGCGCCGCTCGCTCCTGGATCTGCCGCTCGCCGTGTCGGGCGGCGCGTCCTCGGGCGGTGGCGCGACGAACGGCGCCGCGAAGGCCGAGCCGGCGCATGCGGCGCCTGCCGGACCGCCGACGCTTGACGCCCTCGCGATCGACCAGGAATCCGAGATCGGCTCCGCATTCGACGTGCCTGCTTTCCTGCGGCGGCAAGAGGGCTGAGCCGCCGCGGGCCGGTCGTGCCCGCCTTCGAGCACGGGTACCGCGGGCTCAGGCGCAACGCTGTCACAGCACGGGCGAGCGCCGTTCGCGATGATATAATGTGTAGATCCACGGCACGCGTGAACGCCGGCGTCTGAGCGCCAGCGGCCGCACCGCTCCCACGCGCTCGGGACCGGCCCGACACATTTCGGCGCTGGCCGGCTCCAGCGCCGCTTCGTCCGACCATGCAGTCCTGGGAACAGCGCGAACGCGCACTTTCAACCCTCGCGAAAGAGATCGGCTACACCAAAAAGCCGCACGGCGATCGTCTGCGCGTGGCGCTCGCGTTTCCGAACACCTACTGGGTCGGAATGTCGAACCTCGGCTTCCAGACCATCTACCGCCTGTTCAACGCCGAAGACGACATCGTCTGCGAGCGCTTTTTTCTGCCGCCCAAGCAGGAGCTCGCGGAGCTGGCCGCCGCGCGCGCGCCGCTGGTGACGCTGGAGTCGCAGACGCCGGTCGGCGACTTCGACGTGATTGCGTTCTCCGTGTCGTTCGAGTGGGACTACGTGAACGTGCTCACGCTGCTCCGCATGGCCGGCGTGCCGGCCTACGCCGCCGAACGCACCGATCGCCACCCGCTCGTCGTCGTCGGCGGGGCGGTGACGTTCGTGAATCCCGAGCCGCTGGCCCCGTTTGCCGACGTGATCGCCGCCGGCGAAGGCGAGGTGCTCGTGCCCTCGTTCGGCCGCGCGTTCAGTGCGGCAACCGGGCGCGCCGAGCTGCTGCGCCTGCTGTCGCGCGAGCGCGGCTTCTATGTGCCATCGTTCTATGAACCGCAGCACGCGGCCGACGGATCGATCGCCGGCTACCAGCTGATTGGCGGCAGCGACGCGCCCGTGCCCGTCAGAAAAGCGGCGCTGAAGACGACTGACGCGATCGACCCGCCGGCGACGAGCATCTTCACGCCCGACACGGAATTCGGATCGCGGTTCCTGATCGAAGTCGTGCGCGGCTGTGCGAATCTCTGCCGCTTCTGTTGGGCCGGGTACAACTACCTGCCCGTGCGCGCGTTTCCCGCCGACCGGATCCTCCAGCTCGCGGAACAGGCACGCGTGCACTCAAACAAGGTTGGCCTCGTCTCGATCGCCTTGTGCGATCACCCGGACATCGATCGGATCCTCGCGCGCCTGCTCGACCTGGGCTATGCGATCAGCCCGGCGTCGCTGCGGCTCGACGACCTGACCGAGTCGATCGTGCGCACGCTGCGCGAGAGCGGCGAGCGCACGATTACCATCGCGCCGGAGACCGGGTCCGACCGGCTGCGCCGCGTGATCAACAAAACGGTGACGAACGACGAGATCCTCGACCGCGCCGAGCTGATCTTCGCGAACGGCATCGAAAACCTGAAGCTCTATTACATGATCGGCCTCCCCACTGAGACGGACGAGGACCTCGTGGCCATCCGCGACCTCACGCTCCAGCTCCGCGAGCGGATGATGAAGCACGCGAAACGGCGCGGACAGGTTGGGCGCATCATCGGCAGCGTGAACCCGCTCATTCCGAAGCCGGGCACCGCGTACCAGTGGATGCCGATGGAAGATCCCGCCGTCGTGGACCGCAAGATCAAGCGGTTACGCAGCCTGACCGCCGACATCGACAACGTCTACTTCAACATCAAGTCCGAGCGCCACGCGTACTTCCAGGCGCTGCTGTCTCTTGGCGACCGGCGCGTGGCGTCGGTGATCGCGCGCGCCGAGCAGAACGGCCAGAACTGGCGCGCCGCCGTCGCCGACGCCGGAATCGACGCCGACTTCTTCATTTTCCGCGACCGCAGCCACGACGCCGCCCTGCCGTGGGACATCATCGACGGTGGCATGAAGTCGGCCTTCTTCCACGCCGAATACGACAAGGGCCTGCGTGAAGAGTGGACGCTCCCGCCGAAGCGCGCCGCGGAAAACGCGAAGCTCCTGCCCGTCATTCAATAGCCAATCCAGCGATTGGGTAATCTCGCAATTGGGCAATTGGGCAATTGATTGCGCGATCGGTCGACCAACGACCCGATTACCCAATGACGCGATTCAACTCGCTCAACTCGCGATGGCCGCGCGCTCCTCGTACTCCTGGAATGCTTCGAGAATCAGCTCCCGCAGCTTGTTCTGCGCGGTCGTCTCGGTGATCGGGCGCAGCAGCGCGAAGCTGCGGCGCTCGCCGTTGATGCTATAGCTCCGCGCAGGAAACGTGACGTTGCGTCCAGACCCGCTCCGGCGCTCCCAGATGGCGAAGCCAATCAGCCGCAGCCCGTCGAATGGCCCTTCGCTGAAGTGCAGCTCCGCTTCGGCGAGCTTTCCAGGCGGATTCCCTCTGTCGTTTGGCGTAATCTTGATCGTCATGGTGATCTCCTTCCGCGGCACAATGTGTTCGGGGCACTGTGTCGTCGCGCGCGGCGCTGACCGCCGGTGATCGGCGGGCGATGCGATCAGAGTCAAGGTGGATGCCACGACGCGCGTGCCCGCGCGTGGCGGCATCCCACAGCCGGCGCGCCAGTTAGGTCTGCGCGATGGACGTGGTGCCGCGAGCGGTCGATGAGACCTGCGAGAATGACAACCCGCGTTGCCTCAGGCCGCGAGGATCAGCACCTGGGCGAGCGCCAGCGCTTCCGCATGCGTGATGGTCAGGAGCGACGCGTGTCCACCCATGGCCGCGAAGCGGCGCGCGGCGCCGCCGTGAAACATCAGCTGCGGCGGGCCGCCGTGCCGCACAACTTCCACATCCTGCCACAACACGCTGTCCGAGTGACCGGTACCGAGCGCCTTCATCGCCGCTTCCTTCGCGGCGAACCGGCCGGCGAAATGAATGGCCGGCTCGCGCCGGCGCGTACTGTACGCAATCTCGCCATCGGTGAAGATGCGCCGAAGAAAACGGTCGCCGTATCGCTCGATCGTGGCGGCGACGCGGGCGATGTCGGTGGCGTCGAGACCCAGTCCGATGATGTTTGACATGATGAGCCATGCTGCCACAGCCTGACCACGGGTTCGCGTGGGTGCACGCGCCCGGCGGCGACGCACTCGTGTGCCGGGCGCTCGAGCCGTTCGCGTCGCACCTCTTTACGACGCGCGCCTGGCGCCTCGGATCCGCCACGGCGGAACAGCGGGAGGACGCCTGGGCCGACGTGGCCGAAGCGGCCGGCGTCGGGCCGGACCGGCTGGTCCGCCTGCGGCAGGTACATGGCGCGGCTGTCGTGGTCGCGCGGGGCCCGCGTCGGCCGCCAGATCTTCCATCGGCAGACGTTGTCGTTACTGCGGATACGCAGTTCGCACTGGCGATTCAGACGGCGGACTGTGTGCCGCTGCTGATCGCCGATCGTCGCACGGGTGCCGTGGCCGCCGCCCACGCCGGGTGGCGAGGCATCGCCGCGCGCGTGCCGCAGGTGGCGGTCGCCGCGCTGCAGCGCGAATTCGCCAGCGACCCGGCGGATTTGATTGCGGCGATCGGCCCGTCCATCGGCGCCTGCTGTTACGAAGTGGGACGCGACGTCCGCGACGCGTTCGCGGCCGCATCGTTCGGCGATCAGATGTCGCCGTGGTTCACGGAGGCGCCGAAGCCAACCGTCCGCAACCCGTCGATGCGCGGCCTGCCGGCGATTCGCCGCGCAGACCACTGGTACTTCAATGGCGCCGCCGCCGTGCGCGCACAGCTCGAGGCTTGCGGACTTGCCCGGGACCACGTGCACGCCGCGGATCTCTGCACCGCGAGCCACGCCGATCTGTGCTCGTACCGCCGCGACGGCGCGTCGGCCGGCCGCATCGCCGGAGTGATCCGTTCGCGCGACGTACGCGGCGTCCAGACGCTCGGCGAAAGCCTTCGCACTACCTGAACCGCATCCGGAAATGGACGGCGTTGTGCGACTCGTCCTGCGCCTGCTGGGTCTCGTACTCGATCGTCCATTCCAGCCCGGACTGCGTCCGCATCGTCAAGCCGAACAGCCCTTGAAATGCGTTCTGCGGAACTGGCAGACCGTTGACGGTGAACTGGCTGTCGGAGCGGCCGGCGAACTGCACGTCTGCCGTCGGCGCCTGGTCGCCGATCTGCCGGCGGAAGTCGAGCAGCACGCGCGGCCGCCAGGCGCCGGTGCGCCGAAACAGGTTGATGTTGATATCGGACTCGCGCGTCTTCAACGCGTCGGGGCTGCCGTCGAGCGAGACCGCGTTCGCCCCGGTCTCGTTGAACGCGTTGCGGCTGTAATGCGCCGCGCGCAGCCCAATCTTCGAATCGAGCGTCCACGAGCGGAACTTCGCCGTGTCCTGAACTTCGCTCCAGGCGTCGCGCGTCACGCCGCTCTGGTCGGCGTCCGCGGTCCGATTGATCCCGTTGCTGAGCGGCGCGCTTTCGCCGTCGGCGGTCGTCGCGACCGCCGCGAATACGATCTGACGCGTCGTGTTGTACGACGACCGTGCCGCGCTGCCGCCGCCGTGCAGGTGAATCGGCCCGAGCGAGAAGCCCGTGTAGCCAAATGCGCGCGGCGCCGTCATCTGACTCGATTGGCTGACGTCGGTCAGTGACATGCCGCCCAGGCTCAGCGATCCGCCGCCGCCGAGCGACCAGCGGCTCGTCGGCTTGAAGTCTACGCCGCCCGCACCGCCGCCGACGTTCGCCGTGGCGCCGCTGAACGAGCCCGATCGAAACGTCGCGTGCTCGGCGCTCACCTGGTACCAGACGTGCGGCTGCTGCGCGCGCGAGGCGTAGGTGGGATCGTCTTCCGTGTCGTGCTCGAATTCCGAGATCTCGTTGCGCACGATGTCGGTGATCGACTGGCTGTCCTGAATCGACAGGCGCTGCTCGGAGGCGTGAATCTCGCCGGCCAGACCCGTCAGCGCGCCATTCAGGTGCGGATCGTCGAGCGCCGTGACCTCGCGAATGACCGCGCCGAGATCGCCGGTCGATCCAATCTTGACGGTGTCAATCGCGTGCGCGACGGCGATCGCGTTTGTCGACGTCGCGGTACCGGTGAGCGGGATCGCGTAGTTCAACAGCGTCACGAAGAGTGTGTTGGCGTTGGCGCTCAGCACAGGCACCAGCGTCGGCGAGGGGTTGCTCGCGTCCGAGGAGGAGAGTGTGAGGCCGTTGGCGGCCGTCATCGCGACGTAACTGGAAGCGCGCGCCGGTGTTGGATCGGTGAAGTCCACGTTCACGTGCGTCCCGATTAGCGTCGCGCGACCGTTGACCACGATTGGCGGCGCCGCGTCTGGTGCCACCGTGACGCCGAACGTCGATCCCGGCGCGGTCGTCAGATCGCCGTTGATGATGAGCGACGGCGACTGATTGGCTGCCGTGGACGCCGCCGTCGAGAGGCGCAGGCCGTGCGACGCATTGAATGTCGAGAGCGCGGTTCCCGGCGCAGGAACGAAGATCGAGCCGCTGGAGCTCACGCTCCCGGCGATGATTCCCGCGCCCCGAAGCGTGCCGCCCGCGCCGACGTTCACGTTGCCGCCGAGCGCGCCGTCGAGCAGCAGCGTCCCCTGGCCGATCGTCGTGTTCCCGCCGAACAGATTCGCACCGCCCAGCGACAGCGTGCCGGCGCCGAGCTTCGTCACCGAACCGGTCCCCGTGATCGTGCCGCTGAACGACCCGTCGAGCGACTGGTCGAAGGTGAGCGCCGAGTTGTTGACGATGGTACCGCGCAGGCTGCTCGTGTTGCCAATCAACGTTCCGTCGTTGATCAGCGTCCCACCGGTGTAGCCGTTGGCGCCGCCGAGCGTCAGCGTCCCGGAGCCCATCTTGATCAGCGCGCCGGAGCCGCTGATCCCGCCGTTGAGCGCCACGGTGCTCGTGGAGGTGTCGAACACCGCCGCCGTCGATCCGATGGCGATTGTCCGGCTCGTGGCGAACGAGGCTCCGCCGAATGCGAGCCGTCCGGCGCCGCCCGCATCGCCGAGCGTGAGCCCGCCTCCCGGCGCGCCAAGCGATCCGTCGCTGGCGACGATGAGCGAGCTGCCGCCGCCGACGATCGTCCCGCCAGAATATTGATTCGCCGCATTCGTCAGCGTCAGCGAGCCGCCGCCTGACAGATGCAGTGTGCCGGCGGTGCCGTTGTTGGCAATCTGCCCCGCCCACGTGATGGCCTGGCCGGCGCCGACGTTCAGCAACGGTTGACCGCCAAGGAACAGGTTGTTGTTATACGTGCTCGTGCCGCCGGGCGAGAGGACCGTGCCGTTGGCGAGCCGCAGCGCGCCGCTGCCGAGACTTGACGCAGACGAAAGGCTCAGCGCGCCGCCGTTCACCGAGATGCCGCCGCCGAAGCTGCTCGCGCCGGAAAGCGCAAGCGTGCCGCCACCAGTCTTGATGATGCTGCCGTTGCCGCCGATCGCGCCGCCGAACGCGCTGCTGGCATTCGATCCGCCCAGTACGAGCGCGGCGCCGCCGCCGAGCACGAGCGATCCGCTGCCGGCGAGCGTGTTGATCGACTGATTGAACCCGTTGAGGTCGACGCTGCCGCTGCCGGCGATCGCGAGCGACGGTGCGGCCCCGAACACATCAGGAGCGCCCGCGCGGAGCGTCCCCGCGTTGACGGTCGTCGCGCCGCCGTACGTATTCGCGCCCGCGATTGTCAGCGTGCCGGCGCCGTCCTTCACGAGCCCACCCGCGCCGGAGATGCTGCCCGTCAGCGTCGCGTTCGTGGTCGACCCGACGGTTTCCACGGTGCCACCGATCGCGCCGAGCAGCAGTGGACGTGTCGAGGCGAACGACGTCGACGCGATGGCGAGCGTGCCGCTGCTCGTGGCGTCGCCGAGCGCGACCGCCGTGTCCGGCACACCGAGCGCGCCGTCGGCGCCGACGAGCAGGCGGCTGCCGCCCGTCACGAGCGTGCCGCCGCTGTAGAAATTGGTGTTGTTGGTGAGCTCGAGCGTGCCGCCGCCGGCCACGTGCAGGCTGCCGGGAGAATCGTTGTCGAAGAGCGCGCCGCTCCATGTGGCAGTTTTTCCGGCGCTGACACTCACCGTATCCTCGCCGATCATCGCCAGGTTTCGTGCGAACGTGCTGCTCGCCGTGATCGCGAGCGTCGTCCCCGGGTCCATGGCGAGCGTGGCGCCGCCGATGCCCATGTTCGCGTCCGACGAAACGCTCAGCGTCCCCGCCGCGATCGCCGTTCCACCGCTATACTGATTCGCGCCCGAGAGGATCAGCGTACCGCCCCCATCCTTCAACAGACTCCACCGGCCCGGGCCGCCACCAGCGCTCTCGTCGGCGATTACGTCGCCGATGGTCGTGATCGTGCCTCCCGGCGGAGCGAGAACCAGCAGGCCGTCGCCTTGAAGAAAGATCCCCGCGCCGAAGCCGCTGCCGGCCGAAGCACCCGCGCCTCCCGCGCCGCCGCTCACCGAATTACCGTTGATCGTGAAACCGCCCGACACGATCAGCTGGCCGCTCGACTCCAGGAAGATCGCGCCGCCGAGGCCCGCGCCGCCGCCGCCGCTGCTCGTGGAGTTGTTGCCGCCGCCAGCGAAGGCCGACGCGATCGCCGTGATCGATCCCCCGGCGCCGCCTCCGTATCCGCCCGCGCCGCCGCTGAGTGCTCCGCCGCCGCCACCGCCGCCGCCGAATCCGCCATTGCCGGCGATGCCGATCGTCGGGTTGGCGCCGCCGCCGCCACCGCCGAAGCCGCCGTCACCACCGGTCCGCCCTGAGCTGTTCGCGCCGCCCACCCCACCTCCGGCGCCCGCGTCGCTGACTCCGCTTTCGCCGCCGGCGCCGCCGCCGCCATTCACGCCGCCAGCCCCGGCATTCGCGAATCCGCCGCCGGTGCTGCCGGTGAGGATGCCGGCGCCGCCCGAGGTGTCGGCGTTGCCTCCGGTCGCACCCGATCCGAATCCGCCGCCTCCGCCCGAAGCGCCCCCGACCGTGTTGCTGGCCGTGCCTCCGGTCCCGCCGATGCCGCCGCCGCCACCGGTGCCCGAGCCGGAGATCCCCGTGGCGGTGCCACCGGTTCCGCCCGCCGCGGTGTTCGACAACAGATTCACGTTGCTGACGGTGACGGTCGACCCACTCCCAACGTAGAGCGCGCCGCCGAGCCCCGCGCCGCCGCCGCCCGCGTCGATGCCGCCGCCCCCGGCGCCGCCGATGGCGGCCGTGTTTTGAATCGTCAGGTTCTGAATCGTGACGTTGACCGGCAGCCCGCTGCCCGCGCCAAAGCCGACGACCAGCCCGCGATACTGGTTATTGCCCGACAAGGCGAAGCCGTTGCCGTCGATGACGATGTTCGTGTTGACGACGGGCAGGTCGCCCGCCGCGAGGGTGATGTTGTTGTCGAAGACGATCGACGTCGTCGCCGGATCCTGCAGGGCCGCGGCGAGGCCCGCTTCAGTCGACACATGCGTCTGCGCCGCGGCGAGCGCGGGCGCAAGGATCGCCAGCGCCACCATGAGAGCGAGGACACGTCTGGGCGTACGGAATTCTGCCGGCGGTAGTTCCATGGGCACCGAACTCCTCGAAATCTTCGGAGTGACCGGGGGATCGCGGTGGATTGTACGCTGGATGGCTATCGCGTTGCGGCGTTATCCATCGCCGCGTTGGCGAGGCGGTCGGCGTGCGCATTCTTGGCGCGGCCGACGTGCTCGAACGTGACGCGGCCAATCTCGTGCGAGAGGAGGCGCGCGTTGGCATGGAGCGGCTGAAGCCCGGAGTTCTTCACTTTGAACTTGCCGAGCATCTGCTGCACCAGCAGCAGCGAATCCGATCGCACGTGCAACGCCCGATGGCCATGGTCGCGCGCCCAGGCGAGCGCGGCGAGCAAGGCGCGATATTCGGCGACGTTGTTGGTGGCGACGCCGATCGACTCGCAGAATTCCTCGACGAGCGTGCCGTCGGCCTCTTCGATGCGGACACCGAATCCGGCAGGGCCCGGATTCCCCCGCGCGCCGCCGTCGATATACGCGACGAGCGTCATTGCGCGGGCTGCGGCGCTTCGTCTGGCGCGGACGCCGCTGCCGGCAGGAAGAAGAGGATACGGTTGCAACTGTCGCACTGCACGATGCTGTCGTTGCGGCGTACGTTGTTGAACACCTGAGGCCGCAGACGCACGTGGCAGATGGTGCAGATGCCGTCGCGCGCTTCGGCGACGGCGACGCCGTGCCGCTTGCGGGCGACCTGTTCGAAGATGTACAGCACTTGCGGGTCGATCGCGCCGATGACGCCCGTGCGTTCGGCGCTGACGCGATCGAGCGAGGCCTGCAGCTCGGTCGCCTCCGCGGCCATCGCGCGCCGTTCAGCCTCGATCGCCTTCTGTTCAGCGGCGAGTTCGGCCTCGACCCGCTTGACGGTGGCGGTGAGGTCGTCGCCTTCCATCATCCGCTCCAGCACGGTGTCTTCGAGTTTTTTGATTTCGGTTTGGGCGAAGGTGATTTCGTGCTGGACGGCGTGGTATTCCTGGTTGGTCTTGACGGCCATCGCCTGCTCGCGGAACTTGGAGAGGCGGCCCTGGTGCACGGCGACTTCTTTTTCGATGGCGCGCCGGGCGTTCTGGCTGTCGGTCAGCTGGGCCTTGGCGGTGGCCACGTGCTGGCGGGCGGCTTCGAGCCTCGCCTCGAGGGCCTTCTCGCGTTCGGGCGCCTCCGCAAGACGCCGTTGCGCATCCTGTGCCGCCGAGTCCAGACGCTGAAGATCGATGAGGCGTTGCAGGTCAGCATTCATGCGAGGGTATTCATTCTACATCTCCGGACGCCCAAACCGTCGGCGATGCTAGGCTATCGCCACGTTGGCTTCCACTGACGCCTCCCAGGGGCGCACGCTGCCTTGGCCTGTCGCCGGTCTCATTTTCAGCTTTTTGATTTTTTCCACGCCGGCTGTCTGGCCGGCTGTGGCCGATTCGCCCGCCTGGTACGAAGGCCTCACGATCGTCTTCGTTCTCACGCTCGCGTCGATGGTTCTTCTCTGGGACCGCCGCGACACGACCTCCACGACCGATCGCGCCGGCGCGATCGTCGTCGTCACAGCGACAGCCATTGGGCTCGCGCTCCTGGCGGCCGGCCTCTGGCGATGGCTCGATGGCGTGCTCTGGAGTCCGATCGACTCGTCGCGCGGCGACATGCTCGTCGTCGTTCGCGAAGGCATCCATCGCTTTCTGAGAGGCCGCGATCCATACACGGTGTATCACGTGCCATGGGACGCGCCGCTCCCATACGGGCCCGTGCTTTGGGGACCGTACCTCATCCCGTCGCTGTTGCACGCCGACTTGCGCTTCGTCACGGTGTCGGGCGAGCTCTTCGTCCCCGCTTGCTGCGCGCTCGCCGCGACGGTCGAAGCTCGCCGCGCGCATCGTCTCGCCGCTGCGCTCTGGCTTGGCCTTCTCGCCGCGATCGTGTTCAATCCGCAGCTCGCTGGCTTCACGAACATCGGCCACACGCCGAGTTACTGGCCGCTGCTGCCGATGTTCGCCATCTTCGTCGCCAACGAACAATGGCGCAGCGCGGCGTTCGTCCTCGGCCTGCTCGTCGTCGGCCGGACGACGATGGTGGCGATCGTGCCGGTATTCGCGCTGGCCGTCTGGCTCCGTGCGCGATCGCGGGCGGTGGGCGCGATGATCATCGCCGCCGCGACGATTGGCGCACTGCTGGTGCCGTTCGCGATCTGGGATCCGGCGTCGCTCTGGGACTGCATGATTGCCAGCTATCCGCGCGTGATCAAAGGATTCGTGTGGGCGTCGACCGGCTGGGCGCAGCGCACCATCGGCTTCACCGGCTGGCTGCTTGCGCACAACCTTCAACGCTATGTGGAAGTGACGCAGGTCGGCGTGATGCTGGCCGTGTACGCCTGCGCATGGCGCGCGTTGAAGCGCGGCGCCTCGCCGCTCCCATGGTCCGCGTTCGCGCTTCTTGCCTTCAGCGCGACGACGCTGTGGCCGGTCGCGTACGTCTATTTCGACGTGCTTCTGCTGTTTGCGTCGGCGATGTTCGCGGACACCGTGGGGCCGATGACGATCCGCCGCAGCGTCGCGCGATGGGCGACGATGCTGACCGCGATCGCGGCCGGTGTGGGTGCGGTGTTCTGGATGGCGGCGTCATGGTCGCCGGCGCTGTCGCTTGCGTCAGCCGGCGCGCGGCACGCGCTCTACCAGGGTTTTGTGCTCTCGCGGATCGACAGCGAGCCGGCGGCGTTGATCTGGGGATTGGACGGCACGATCGCGCTTCCACGGCGGTCGGTGTCGGCCGCGACGATTGTGATCACGGCGCAGCCGGTGATCTTGCCGGGCGCGGCGCCGCAGACGGTGACGGCCTTCGTCAACGGGACGCCGATCGGCACCGTGGGCGCCGTTCGCGGCTGGCAGGAGCTGCGGTTCCGTGCGCCGCGCGATGTCTGGATCGCTGGCGCGAATGCTGTGAAGCTGCAATGCGCGACGGCGGTAACAGAGGGGGAAGCCGGCCTCGGCGATGATCCCCATCACGTGTCGTTGGCGATTCGCCGTCTCGATGTGATTGAGGGACGATGACCTCCGCCTTCGCATGATCGCATCTGCCTTGTTACCTGTCGGAATGCGATAGCATGTTCGTGTGTCTCCTGTCTGGAGCCGCATCTCTCGTCCTTTCCGTGAGCTCCGCTGGCGTCTCGCCGCGTGGTCACCTGCCAGCGATCGCCAGTTCCATGACGAGATGTTCGCGCCGCAACGTCACGATCCGTTTTCGCCGTCCTATCCGGGTTACCTGACCATCAGGCGTTTCGCCGACCTCGCCGCGCAACACCTGGATGGTGTGCGCTCGGTACTCGATCTTGGCTGCGGCCCCGGAGAAATCACGTGCGAGCTGGCCAGGCGCCGTCCCGACATCCGCTTCACCGGCTTTGATCACAGTCGCGTGGCCATTGAGCGTGCGCGGGAGAACGCGCGTCGACTGGGACTCGAGAACATGGGTTTCCAACCGGCCGATCTGGACGCTCTGACACTGGACCAGTCCGTGGACCTGATCGTGATGTTCGACGCGTTCCATCACGTCCTCGATCCGGCTGCCTTTCTCTCCAGAGTTCAGCCGTTCTGTTCGCGCCTTTTCCTGGTTGAGCCCGCGGGGACGTGGACTGGTCAATGGGATCGCCGCCACGATCTCGACTGGCTGCCGGCCACCGTCTTTCAGATCGCCGACCGGCTGGAATATGAGTTCGACAGACGGTCGAGCGCATCGTCGCCATTGCCGTCCCCGCAGACGGCTGCCGTCGGGATGCCGACCGAGCATCGATACACGATGGAGGATTTCGAGCGTCTGTTCGAGGGGTACTCGCTCGACTTTCGCGGCACCGTTGCCGGCCTCGAACAATACGGTCCGCGGCCGGATCACCAGAGCGCTCTACGAGATCGCATTGCCACTGCGGGATACGAGCTGCTCGTGGCGATAGAAGACGCCCTCTATCAGGAAGGGCTGGATCTGGCCGCGAAACACTGGGCGATCTACGCGGCCCGGGACGACGGTCAGAGCCGGGCGCCACGTAGAGCTCCGCGCCTGGCGACGCAGCCGCCGAGCAGCGGTCTCGCTCCCGCCTATGGCGTGAAGGTCACGAGCTGCGCCGGTCCGCTCGACGTGCGACGCAGTGAACGCTTCCAGCTCACGCTTCGCCTGACGAACACTGGTTGGCTGTCCTGGAGCAGCTTCGATGATCAGCCGGTACTTCTCAGCTATCACTGGCTCGATTCTCACGGACGGACGCTCGTACATGACGGCATCCGAACACCGATCGCCGCGCCGGTGCCGGAAGAGGGCAGTGTCGACACCATCCTTCGTGTCGAGGCTCCTCCTGCACCAGGCCGGGCGATTCTTGCGATCGATCTGGTGCACGAAGGAGTGACGTGGTTCAGCGAGCAGGGCGTGCCGCCGTATCGGCTGACATTTCGCATCCGTTGATTGGAGGGCGATCGTCGACGGCATCGCCACCATTCGTGACGAGACGATCTCCAGCTTCGCCGATCGTGCTTGTGTGTGTGGCCGCCGCGACGTTCATCGGCTGCGGGCTCTTCTCCTCGCCGACGGCACCGACGCCTGCGTGGCACACCAACGTGCCGGCGTGGTCGGCGTACATGGTGATCCAAGCTGATGATGCGGCGCTCACCGGTTATCAGCAGGCGCTTCCGCGCCTCGTCGCGCGCGGCGCCATCCGCGGCGCCCGAATCGGACTGTTTGCCGACGGTCGCTCGGCGCCGACCGTGCGCCTGGTCACGTCGTTCGGCATCGAGGTCGTCGGCATCATCGACAACGCCGATCTTTTTCAAGCCGATGTGACTGCCGTGTTCGACCAGTACGCGTCGACGTACCCTCAGGTGAGCGTCTTTCAGGTCGGCAATGAGGTCACGACGTCCACGTCGATGTCATTCGATCGATACCTCGACGTGCTCGGCCGCATCTACACACACGTCCGCGATCGGTACCCCAACATCACGCTCCTGTCGCAAGCGACGTTCGGCGCCGGCATCGATGGCGCCGGAGAGCTCGCGGCGATGGCGCCATGGGCGGCGGCGATCGGGGCTTCACCGCAGCGGTTGATCATCGGCATCAACGTGTACACGGAAAAGGCGCGGAACGCGTACGCGGCGACGCTGGCCGATACGCTCGTCGGCTATCGCATCTGGGTCACCGAGACGGGCGTGGCCGATCCCAACCAGCAGGTCGCCTATGTCAACACGACCTATCCCACGCTGCGGACGTCCCTGCGCGCCGATCGGATTTATTGGTATGCGTTATGGGCGGGCGATGCGGGCGGCGACAGCGCGTTCAGCCTCATTCACGGGCCGACGAGTCCGGCCATCGCGCCCGGCCCGCTGTTTCAACTTCTGACGGCGGGAGGATAGCGTCGGCACGAGGAGGTCCACCTTCGCCGCTGGAGGCGGCTACGGTGGACACCTTCGTTTGAATGCAAGCTCGCTTGGCTTGCCATCCGAAGCTCGCTGACGGCCAGAAGTCCACCTTCGCGCTAGGCGCTACGGTGGACACCTTCGCGTGGGCTTGCCCGCCGTAGCTCGCGCGGCAAGCGCGAGCGAAGGTGGGCCCACCAGGATTCGAACCTGGAACGGGCCGGTTATGAGCCGGCGGCTCTAACCGTTGAGCTATGGGCCCAATACAGTCTACCAGTCGCCGTGACTGGCGACTACGAAGTCCTTCCTTCCAAGAAGGCGCGAAGCTTTCGGCTTCGGGAGGGATGGCGTAGCTTGCGCAGCGCCTTCGCTTCGATCTGGCGGATGCGCTCGCGGGTGACCGCGAAGCTCTGGCCGACCTCCTCGAGCGTGTGTTCGCTGCCGTCGCCGACGCCGAAGCGCATCTTGATGACCTTCTCCTCGCGCGGCGTGAGCGTCTTCAACACCGACTCGGTCTGTTCCTTCAGGTTCAGGTTGATCACCGCTTCGGCCGGCGACACGACCTGCCGGTCTTCGATGAAGTCGCCGAGATGCGAATCTTCCTCTTCGCCGATCGGCGTTTCGAGCGAGATCGGCTCCTGCGCGATCTTCAGCACCTTGCGCACCTTCGACACCGGAATGTCCATGCGCTTGGCGATTTCTTCCGAGGTCGGCTCGCGCCCCAGCTCCTGGACCAGCGCGCGCGACGTGCGAATCAGCTTGTTGATCGTCTCGATCATGTGCACCGGGATACGGATCGTCCGCGCCTGGTCGGCGATCGCGCGCGTGATCGCCTGGCGGATCCACCACGTCGCGTAGGTCGAGAATTTGTAGCCGCGGCGGTACTCGAACTTGTCGACCGCCTTCATCAGGCCGATGTTGCCTTCCTGGATCAAGTCGAGGAACTGCAGTCCGCGGTTCGTGTACTTCTTCGCGATCGAGACCACGAGGCGCAGGTTGGCCTCGACGAGCTCCTTCTTCGCGCCTTCAGCCTGATATTCACCGCGCAGAATCGTGTCGAGCGTCTGCTTCAGCTCCGCCGGATCCTGCTCGAGCGTGTCGGTCGTCGCTTTGATCTTCAGCTTGAGCTCTTTGATCTGCCGCTGAAGCGTTTTGCGATCCTCTTCCTTGAGCTTCGTCTTCCGGTTCTTGGGATTGAGCTGCCGGTCGATCGCGTCGATCTCGCGCTGCACGCTCCGGACGCTCTCGACCGCGTCCTTCATCTCCTCGATCAGCCGGCGCTTGACCGACTCGGTGAACTCGATCTTCCGGATGTAGCCGGAGAGCTCCACCCGCGCGCGCATCGCCGCCCAGTGCGCCTTGCGGTATTTTCGCTTGTCCTTCGACGTGGCGCCCTTGGGCGTTTCCGCCAGCTTCTCTTCGAGCTTCTCGGAGGCGGCGCGCGCTTTGCGCACGGCGTCGATCTGCTTCTGCACCTGCCGCGCGCGCTCCTGGATGCGCTCGTCGGTGATCTCTTCGTCGTTGAAGATCACGAGCTCGCGGATCGTCCGCTCGCCGGCATGGAGCTGATCGCCGAGGGTGATGACGCGCTTGGCGATGATCGGCGTGCGCGAGATCGATTTGATGACGGCGAGCTTGCCGCGCTCGATGCGGCGGGCGATTTCGACCTCGCCTTCGCGCGTGAGCAGCGGCACGGTGCCCATCTCGCGCAGATACATGCGGACAGGGTCGTTCGTCTTGTCGAGCGCGCCGGGCGTGAGGTCGAGCTCGAGCTCCTCGGCCCCCTCCGCGGTCCGGTCAATCGGCTTGACATCGTCGCGCAGGTACTTCTGGTCCGAGTCGATGACCTCGATGCCCGCGCTGCTGAAGGTGTTGAAGAGGTCGTCCAACTCGTCCGACGAGGTGATGTCGGCCGGCAGCAGCTCGTTCACCTCGTCGTAGAGCAGGTAGCCCTTCTCCTTGCCGATGTTGATCAGCTGTTTGACTTCGTCGTATTTTTCTTCGATCGACAAGCGCGCCTCCATCAAGGGCGGCTTCGCGCCGCCTGCGTCAGTCTTCGGCTTCAATCTTCAATCCTATGCAGAAGATCTTTCTTCTTCTGCCAAAGTGCGTCAATTTCGCGTCCGTGTTGGCCGGCGCCAAGCGCCTGCAGTCGATCGATTTCGCGCTGAATCGCGGCGCGTTCGCGGTCCCACCTCAGCCGCTTGATCGCGCGCGCGCATTCGCCGGCCGGGGCCGGGGGATGGGGATGCGCCGCGATACTGGTGACCAGCTGTGCGTTCATGGTACTTAGACGCTGCAATAGGCCCGAGGGTAAGGCGTCTGGAGGCTGTTCGTGCAGGCTCCGGGCCATCTCGAAAATTTCCCGGCCCGCCAGCGACTGCAGGTCGTCGTCGTCAAGCTCCGCCAGCGCCGCGAGGGCGTCACCCGTGTTGTGTACAAGGCTCCAAATCAGCGCTTTTTCGGCATCTTTCATCTGGCCCGTGGCCGGCAGCTCCCGCGCTGTCAAGCTGGTGCGGCGGCTCACGGCCGCCTTGCGGATTTCGGCCCGCGTCACCTCTTCTGTAATCCGCGCTTTATGTGCAATTCTGTCCGCAAACTGGTCGCGCGCCGCGGCGTCGGGAATGCGCGCCGCCACCGTCAGCATCTTGCCGAAAAATTGTCGCCGAACGTCTTCGTGTTCAAAATCGAGCCCGGCGGCCGCATTGTCCACCAGATATTCAAGATACGGCCGGGAGCTGCGTAATCTTTCACGGTAGCGATCGGCGCCTTTTCGCCTGATGAACGTATCGGGATCTTCGCCCGTATCCAGCATCACGACGTTGACGTCGAACCCCTCGGCGACCAGCAGCTCACACGAGCGCGCCGCCGCGCCCTGGCCGGCCGCGTCCGGATCGTAGCTGAGCACGATTTTCGTCGTGAACCGCCGCAGCAGCTGCGCCTGTTGGGTCGTGAGCGCCGTGCCGCATGAGGCGACGACCGGCGCCGCGTCGCTCTGGAACACCTGCGCGAAGTCGAAATAGCCCTCGACCAGCACGGCATATCCCTGCTTGCGGATGCCCTGCTTCGTGAGGTGCAGACCGTACAGCGTGCGGCTCTTCGAATAGATTGGCGTCTCCGGCGAATTGAGATATTTCGGTCCGCCTTGATCCGGGTCCATCTGCCGTCCGCCGAACGCGATGATCGACCCGGTGTCCCGGGCAATCGGCACCATCAGCCGGTGCCGGAATCGATCGACCACTTCGCCCCCGTCGCGCTGCGCGACGAGGCCGCTTTGCACCAGCACGCCCTGCGCGAACCCTTGCGCGAGCAGCCGCGCCTTCAGACCGTCGCGCGACTGCGGCGCGTAGCCGAGGCCGAGCCGCTCGATCGTCGCCGCCGTGACGCCGCGCTCTTTCAACTGCTGGCGCGCGCGTGCGCCAGCCGGCGCAGCGAGTTGTTCCCGGAAGTAGGCCGCCGCCACTTCGTGCGTTTTGAGCAGCGCCTCGCGCAGCGCCGAATCGCGCCGTGCGTCATCGTCCACGCCATCAGTGGGCTCGGGCAGCGAGACGCCGAACTTCTGCGCGAGCATGCGCACCGCGTCCTGGAAGCCGACCTTCTCGTGCAGTTCGAGGAACTTGAACACGTCGCCGCCGACGCCGCACCCGAAACAGTGGAAGAAGCCTTTCTCCGGATTCACGTTGAATGACGGCGTCTTCTCCGAATGAAACGGACACAGCCCCTTGTACGTCGTCCCCGCTCGCTTCAGCGGAACGTACTCCTGCACAACCTGCACGATGTTCGCTTGCAGGCGGAGGTCGTCGATGAACGATTGGGGAAACAGACCCATACAAATTGGCGAGTTGGTGAATTCGTGAACCAACTACTCCTTGAGCTCCACAACTGTCACTCCGCCGCCGCCCTGTTCCGGCGGTGCCGTCCCAAAAGTCGCGACCAGCGGATGCTGCCGCAGAAATTCGGTGAGCGCGCGCTTCAGTTGCCCGGTGCCGTACCCGTGAATCACGCGGATCACGCGCTGATCGCCGAGCAGCGACTCGTCGAGAAAGCGCTCCGCTCGCGTCAACGCTTCGTCCACGGTGCAGCCGATCACGTTCAAATCCGTTGGCGACGTCTCGCGCGGCTGCAGCGCCACGTTCACGCTCACCCGCGCCGCTGCCGGCGATCCGCCGACGACGCGCAGATCACGCACCGAGGCGCGCATGCGTTTCCCGCGCACGTCGAGATCCGCTGTTCCATCGTGCACCGCCGTCACCACCGCTTCGAGCCCCAGCCCGCCGACCATGACGCGATCGCCGACGGCGGGTGCCTTGCCCGCCGGTGCCGGGACGGGCGGCGCGTCGACCGGTTCCAGCAGGCGCTGCGCCACGGCGTCGAGCGCTGCCCGCGCATCCCCGCGTGCCGCGCCGATCGCGGGGAGAGTCATGGGGACAGGTCTCGAAACGGACTCACGTCGAGACCTGTCCCCGACATCATGTCGAGACTGGTCGCCGGCCTCACGCCTCGAACCGTCGCCGCCCGCCTGCGTCGCCGCTTCCTGCGCGATGGCCGCCGTCTTCGCTTTCAGTTCCGCGATCACACTGTCGATCTCGCGCCGCGCCTGGCGCACGTGCGTCTCGAGCTCTTCGTTCAGCCGCCGGCGGAACGTGTCTTCGCGCAGCCGCAGCGCGTCCTCGCGCTGGCGCATCCGGGTCTCTGCGTCGTGCAGCGTCTCGCGCTCTTTCGCGGCGAGGCGATGCTCGTGCTCGAGCGCGCGCATGTCGTGGTCGATCTTCGCGAGATGCTCGGCGAGCTGCGCGTCGCGCGCGCTCAGGTTCTGCCGCGCCGCTGCCACCACCGCGGGGTTCAGGCCGATTCGCCCCGCGATCTCGAGCGCGAGGCTCCGGCCCGGCGATCCGTAGATCAGCTGATACGTGGGCGCGAACGTGTCGGCGTCGAAGCCGAATGCCGCGCTCGCGACGCCCTCGGTCGTCGACGCGTACGTCTTGAGCGCGTCGTAGTGGCTCGTCGCCATGATCGTCGCACCGCGCCGGCGGAAATGATCGACGATCGCCACGCCGAGCGCGCCGCCTTCAATCGGATCGGTGCCCGATCCGACTTCGTCCAGCAGCACGAGCGCCGGCACAGCGAGCCCCCGGTCCATCGACGCGATGTTCGTGATGTGCGCCGAGAAAGTGCTCAGGCTCGTTTCGATCGACTGCTCGTCGCCGATGTCCGCGAAGAGCGACTGGAACACCGGCACGCGCGAACCGTCCGCCGCCGGAATCCAGAGCCCCGCCTGCGCCATCATCGCGAGCAGACCGGCGGTCTTGAGCGCCACCGTCTTGCCGCCGGTGTTCGGCCCCGTCACGAGCAGCGTGGTGGCCGGCGGAATGATCTTGATCGTGACCGGCACCGGCTGCTTCAGCAGCGGATGCCGCGCTGCCTGCAGCTCGAACGCGCCGTCGGTCGTCAGCACCGGCTCGACGCCGTCCACCGATTGCGAGAAGCGGGCGCGCGCCTGCAGCACATCGAGCCCGGTCGCCGCGTCGACCGTGCGCTGCATGTCCTCCGCGCGCACGCGGAACCGATCGGTGAGCGCGAGAAGGATGCGATGGACCTCCTCCTGCTCCTGCTGCTCGAGCGCCACGATGTCGTTGTTGATCTCGACGGTGCTGAGCGGCTCGAGGAACAGGCTCGCACCGCTCGCCGACGAGCCGTGCACGATTCCGGGAATCGAGCTGCGGTGCTCCGCCTTGACGACGATGACGTAGCGGCCGTTCCGTTCGGTGACGACCTGATCCTGCAGGTACTTCGCCGTGTCCTTGCCGCGCAGATACGATTCGAGCGTGCCGCGCAGGCGCGTCCGCTGCTTGCGCAGCCGCTCGCGGATCATCTTGAGCTGCGGGCTCGCGTGATCGACGACGTCGCCGGACGGGTCGATCTGGTCGCGGACGTGCGCCGTTTCGCCCTTGAATGAGGCGGCGCCGCCGCTGGCGGCCTCGAGCTGCGGAAACGATCCGTTCGCGCGGCGAATGGCCGCGCGCGACTCGTCCACCGAGTCGAGAAAGGTGGCCAGTGCCAGCAGGCGCAGCGCCTCGAGCGCGCGTCCTTCGATCCCCAGCGACTGGAGAATGTCCGGCAGCTCGCTCGACGCGCGCAGCGGCAGCGCATGATTCGCCCCGAGATATCGGACCGTCTCAGTGGTCGCGGCCAGCAGCTGGGCGACCGTGGACGGATCGGTGGACGGAACGAGACGCGCCAGGCGCGCGTCGCCCATCGGCGTCAGCGCAACGGTGCGGACCGCTTCGACGATCCGATCGAATTCGAGAGCCCGGAGGGCTCCAAGCTGCATATTGGAATGCCCGGAGAGATGACCGCACGTCGAGAAAGCGGGGAACCCTTAATCATACCGGTACTGGGGACGGGATTCGGGGTTTGGGATTTGGGATTTGGGATTTGGGATTCGTTCGTGTTTTGGGATTCGTTCGGAATTCAGGCTTGCCCGAGCCCCCGCGAATTCCGCGAACCCTAGCGAGTCCCCGCGAACCCTAGGGAATCCCGCGAATCCCGAATCCCAACGAATCCCGAATCCCGAGTCCCGAATCCCGTCAGAGATGGTTGATCAGGCTGGCGATATTGCCCGCGCCGAACCCGTTGTCGATGTTCACCACCGACACGCCCGATGCGCAGCTGTTCAGCATGCCCAGAAGCGCGGCGAGCCCCCCGAAGCTCGCGCCGTAGCCGACGCTGGTCGGAACAGCGATCACCGGCACGCTGACCAGGCCCGACACGACGCTCGGCAACGCCCCTTCCATCCCGGCGACGACGATGATGACGCGGGCCGCTTCGAGCCGAGCGCGCTCCCCGAGCAGCCGATGGAGGCCGGCGACGCCGACGTCATACATCCGTTCCACGACGTTGCCCATAAGTTCCGCGGTGCGTGCCGCCTCCTCCGCGACGAACAGGTCCGAGGTGCCGGCCGCGACAATCAGAATGGTGCCGCGCCCGGGCGCGATGTCCTGCTGTCGAAACGCGATGATCGACGCATCAGGGTAATACGCAGCACCGGCGACGACCGCGCGGACGGCGTCGTAGGCGGCGGCGGTTGCCCGCGTGATCAACAGGGTGGATCCCTTGCTCACAATCTCAGCCGCAATGGCCGCGATTTGGGCAGGCGTTTTGCCTAGGCCCAGGATAACTTCGGGGAAGCCCTGCCGGACGGCGCGATGGTGATCCACACGTGCGAATCCCAAATCGTCGTAAGGCCGTGAGCGGAGGACGTCGAGCAGCTGCTGTTGCGCCGTGGCGGCGTCGGTTGTGCCGCCGGCCACACGATCGAGCAGCGTGCGGAGCTGAGACTCATTCATCGCATAAACCGCCCGTTTTGTTGACCTTTTCCGACCCGAACAGTAATATAAATGATTGTGCCGTTTGAGGTTTTCGCCGCTAAAAAATGACGCCCGCTGAAACCTTCATCCTCGCCGCGTATTTCTTCGTTCTCATCATTCTCGCTGTTTACGGCTGGCATCGCTATTACCTCGTGTATTTGTACATGAAGAATCGCGATAAGGAACCGAAGGCCGGTCCGGCGCTCAATCCGCTGCCCGTCATCACCATCCAGCTGCCGCTCTATAACGAGATGTACGTCGCGGATCGGTTGATCGACGCCGTCTGCAGCATCGAGTATCCGCGCGAGCTGCTCGAGATTCAGGTACTGGACGACTCGACCGACGAGACGCGGGCGATTGCCGGCCTGGCGGTCAGCCGCTGGTCGGCGCGCGGTGTCGACATCAAATACCTCCACCGGCGGGATCGGACCGGCTACAAAGCCGGGGCGCTCGAGCAGGGCCTGAAGGTGGCACGCGGCGAGTTCGTCGGCATCTTTGACGCCGACTTCATTCCAACCACGGACTTCCTCACGCGGCTGATGCCGCATTTTGCTGACGCCAAGGTGGGGATGGTGCAGGCCCGCTGGGGTCACATCAACGCCGATTACTCGCTGCTCACCAAAATTCAGGCGATTTTGCTCGACGGCCATTTCGTCCTCGAGCACGGCGGTCGGAACCGCGGGGGGCGCTTCTTCAATTTCAACGGCACGGCCGGCGTCTGGCGCCGCTCGGCGATCCAAGATGCCGGCGGCTGGCAGCACGATACGCTCACCGAAGATCTGGATCTCAGTTACCGCGCGCAGCTGCGCGGCTGGCGCTTCGTCTTCGTGTCGGACCTGATCGCCCCCGCCGAAGTGCCGGTGGAGATGAACGCGTTCAAGTCGCAGCAGCACCGCTGGGCGAAGGGCTCGATTCAAACCTGCCGCAAGCTGCTGCCCCGCATCCTGCGCTCGAATCTGCCGCTCGGCGTGAAAGTGGAGGCGTTTTTTCACCTCACCGCGAACTTCAACTACATTTTGATGTGCATCCTCTCGGTACTGATGTTCCCGTCCATGGTGATCCGCTACAACATGGGCTGGTACGAGATGCTGCTGATCGACATCCCGCTGTTCTTCGCGGCCACCTTTTCGTTCTGCAATTTCTACACGGTGTGTCAGCGCGAGATTCACAAGGACTGGCGGGCCCGCATCAAGTACGTGCCGTTCCTGATGTCGGTCGGCATCGGCCTCTCGGTGAACAACACGCGCGCGGTCTTCGAGGCGTTGTTCAACAAGCAGAGCGAGTTCGCCCGCACGCCGAAGTACCGCATCGAAGCGGACGCCGACGAGTGGGTCGGCAAGAAGTACCGCCAGTCCGTGGCCGTGCAGCCGCTGGTCGAGCTTGGGCTCGGACTTTATTTCACCGCCACCGTGTTCTACGCGCTGGCTAACCAGATTTATGGCACGCTGCCGTTTCTGGTGCTCTTCCAAGTCGGTTTTCTGTATACCGGCCTGCTCTCGATCGTCCAGCAGTACGCCGGAGATCCGGTGGTCGCCGCCGGGCTGGAGCCGGGGCGGCAGGGCTCTTAGAAATTAGGAATTAGGAATTAGGAATTGAGATTCGAATTCTCAATTCTCAATTGTTTATTCCAAATTGATCAGTGGCTAAATCCAAAGTTGCCGTTCTCCGCGTGTCGCCGGACACGATCCTTTCTGACATCGACCGGCTCGTCGCCCTCGCCGGCGTCGACGCGGCGCTCGCGCCCGGCAAGACCACGATTCTGAAAGACAACATCTCCTGGCACTTCCCGTTTCCGGCGGCGAACACGACACCGTGGCAGCTCGAAGGGACGATCCAGGCGCTGGCGGCGCGCGGATTCAGCGATCAGGTGTGCGTCCAGAACAAAACGGTCGTCACCAACGCGTTCAAGGGCGAGGATCTGAACCATTACGTCCCGATCTTCAAGCGCTACGGCATTCCCGTCCTCTACAACTTCAAGGACGAGGACATGACGTGGGTCAAGTACGTGCCGAAGGCGCGTATGCGCGTGCTCAACGACATCTTCCCGGAAGGCATCAGCATTCCCGACTTCTTCTTCGGCAAGAACATCGTCCATCTGCCGACGACCAAGTGCCACATCTACACGACGACGACCGGCGCGATGAAGAACGCGTTCGGCGGCCTGCTGAACACGCGGCGCCACTACACGCATTCCTGGATTCACGAGACGCTCGTCGATCTGCTCGCGATCCAGAAGGAGATTCATTCCGGGCTCTTCGCGATCATGGACGGCACGACGGCCGGCAACGGACCGGGGCCGCGCACGATGTACCCGGTGGTGAAGAACGTGATGCTGGCGTCGGCCGACCAGGTGGCGATCGACGCGGTGTCGGCCAAGATGATGGGCTTCGATCCGCTGTCCCTGCAGTACATCAACCTCGCGCACCAGGACGGCCTCGGCGTCGGCGATCCGCGCGAGATCGAAATCGTCGGCGACGTGGACGCCGCCCAGGAGAACTGGCACTTCCATGTCGGCAAGAACCTGGTGCGGATCGGCGGCGGCGATCTGATCTGGTTCGGTCCGCTGAAGCGCTTTCAGAAGCTGTTCTTCCACACGCCGCTCGTGAACGGCTTCATCCTGGCCAGCGACGTGTATCACGACTTCTACCGGTGGCCGCTCGTCGACCGCAAGATCTTCGAACGGTGGTGTGACAGCACCGCCTGGGGCCAGATGTTTCTGCAATACGCGCAGACGGGGCCACAGGGCGATCCGCAGCATCCGCACGCCGCCGCCGCGGCGGCACCGCCGGTTTCTTCTCGCATTCACTGAACAACCCGCGTATAGTTCGCCGCATTCCGCCATGTTACGCGCCGGCGCGTCCGCGCCTGCGCCATCGTGCAGGTCGACAGACCTGCCAAGGAGTGCGCCATGAATTACGGTCGCCTCGCGCTCGCTGCTGTGGTCGCCACGATTGTCGACGGTGTCTACGGCTTCGTCGTGTATGGAAACCTGCTGGCAAGCCAGTTCGCCGCGTATCCGGGCGTCTACCGTCCGGCCGACACGCAGGCGCCGTTCATGGCGTATCTCTTCGGAGGGATCTTCCTCGCGATGCTCGCCGCGTCGTGCATTTACGCCAAGGGCTACGAGGGCGGCAGCGGCGTGATGGAAGGCGCGCGATTTGGCATCCTGATCGGGATCCTCCAGGTCGGCTATTCGGTGATCGTGAGCTACGCCATCACCAACATCGGCCGGCGGCTCACCGGATCGATGGCCGCCGCCAGCCTCATCGAGTGGATTCTCGCCGGCATCGTCATCGGGCTGGTGTATAAACCGGTGCTCGCCTCAGCCACGCGGAGGGCCGGGGTATGATCTAGTGGAGTGTCTCCTCGAACTTACCAGCGGGCCGCTCCGTTGTCGCGCCCCGAAAATCGCGGTCGAACACCTGTTGTGAACAGTACCATTTCAGCGGATACGGTCCATTAGTGCTATGACCACGGCCGAAAAGCCCAAAGCCGGGCTCGAAGACACGGTTGCCACCTCGTCTGCGATCTGTTTTCTCGACGGCGATCGCGGCGTCCTCGCGTACTGCGGATACGACATCCACGATCTGGCGCGGCACGCGACCTTCGAAGACGTCTGTTACCTGCTCTGGCATCGGCGGCTCCCGACGCGCGCGGAGCTCGGCGATCTGCAGTCGCAGCTCAGCGCGGCGCGCCAGCTGCCCGAGCCGCTGCTCCGGCTGATGCACTCGCTGCCGGCGAGCGATGGGATGGACACGCTGCGCACGCTCACGTCGGCGCTCGGGCACTACGACTTCGACGCGTCGGACCAATCGCCGCAGGCGAGCTATCGCAAGGCGGTTCGCCTCACGGCACAAATCAGCTCGATCGTTGCCACGATGGGGCGGATGGCGGCGGGCGGGGGCGTCATCCAGCCCGATCCGGTCCTCGGGCACGCGGCGAATTTTCTGTACATGCTCACGGGCGAGCGTCCCAGCGCGCTCGCGACGCACGCCTTCGACGTCGCGCTCATCCTGCACGCGGATCACGAGCTGAACGCGTCGACGTTCGCGGCGCGCGTGGCGGCGGCGACGCTCACCGACATCCACTCGACGATCGTCGCGGCGATCGGGACGCTGAAAGGACCGCTCCACGGCGGCGCGAACGCGGACGTGATGCGGCTCCTGCTCGAAGTCGGCCCGACGGCGCCGCCCGAGAAAGCGGAGGAAGTCGTGCGCGCGAAGCTGGCGCGGAAGGAGAAGATCCCCGGCTTCGGCCACCGCGTGTATCACACCGAGGATCCGCGCGCGACGCACCTGCGGCAGATGTCGAAGGATCTCGGCCAGCGCGCCGGCCAGCCGGTCTGGTTCGACATGTCACAGAAGATCGAAGCGCTGGTGAAGACCGAGAAAAAACTGAATCCGAACGTCGACTTCTATTCGGCGTCCACCTACTACGCGCTCGGCATTCCCATCGAGCTGTTCACGCCAATCTTCGCGGTGAGCCGCGTCGCCGGCTGGACCGCGCACGTGCTCGAGCAGTACGCCAACAATCGCCTCATTCGGCCGCGCGCCGAGTACATCGGCCCCGGGTACCCGCAGCGGTACGTGCCCCTGGAACAGCGCTGAGCCACGTCTTGTCGCCCTGGACTGTCTATGTGCTTTGAGAGTATACTCTCGAAGCACATATGGACCGATTTCGCCCCGACGCCTTTCTTCCGCTGACACCGGTCGCGTTCGACATCCTGCTGGCGCTCGCCGACGGCTCGCGTCATGGCTACGCCATTCTGCAGGACGTCGAATCGCATTCGGGCGGCGGCCTCCACGCCGGCACGCTGTACCGCGCGCTCGCACGGCTCCTCGAACATCGGCTGATCGACGAGATCGATGCGCCTGCCGACGCCGACACCGCCGACCAACGCCGTCGATACTACCGCCTGACCGAACGCGGCGTGGCGGTGGCGCGCGCCGAAATCCAGCGCCTCGAGACGCAGCTCACGACGGCGCGGTCGCGACGGCTCCTCAAGCCGGTACGGTCGTGACACCGCTGCAGACGGCCGCGTTCGCGGTTGCGCTGCGGGCGTACCCGCGCGCGTTCCGCGATCGCTTCGGCGGTGAGATGCGCGATGCCTTCGCCAGACGACCATCATGGCGGCAGTTGGCATCGATGATCGGCGACGGCGTCCGCGAGCGCCGCACCGCCGTGCGGCTCACGTTGACCTCGCCCGCGCACGTGCACCACCTCTACGAGCCCTCGGGACGACATGCGATGGTCTGGGATGTGCTGCTCGCCGACGTGCGTCACGCGATCCGGATGAGCGTGCGATCGCCCGTGCACACGGCCCTCGCCGTCGCGGCACTCGGTCTCGGGATCGGCGCGAACACCGCGATTTTCACCGTGGTCAACGCCGTGCTGCTGCGTCCGCTGCCGTATCGCGGCGCGAGCGATCTCGTCATGGTCTGGAACGACGACACGAACAGCAGGAAGCCGCGCAGCCCGATCTCGCCCGCCGACTTCGTCGACCTCCAGCGCGAGAGCCGCTCGGTCCTTGCGCTCGAAGGCTGCTTCTCGTTCGTGACGAGCAACCGCCTCACGATCGCCGGCCAATCCGAGATGGTGAACGCCGAAGCGGTCACGCCTGGTCTGTTTCCACTGCTGGGCCGCGACGCGGCGCTCGGCCAGTCGCTCGCCGGCGACGACGCGGGCACACGCATCGGTACTGAGCGACGGTTTCTGGCGGCGCCGGTTCGGCGGCGACCCGAGGGCGATCGGCCGCACCGTGCAGCTCGATTCGGGCTCCTTTGTGATCGCCGGCGTGATGCCGGCCGATTTCGTCTTTCCGTACAAGGGCATGCTCGGACCGTCAGGCTTCGCGACCTCTCCGAGGGTCGACTTGTGGATGCCGCTGCCGACCGTGCTGACTACGCTCAACTCGCAATTCAGGAATCCCAGCGGGCAGCTCGTGCGCAACGTTCGCTTCCTCTCGGCGATCGGCCGCCTCGCGCCCGGCGTGAACGTGAAACGGGCGGACGCGGAGATCGCCGCCATTGCCCGCCGGCTCGAGGCGCTCTATCCGGATTCGAATCGCGGCTGGAACGCGCATGTGGCATCGCTCGCCGAGCAAGTCGTGGGCGACATTCGTCCAGCGCTGTTGCTGCTGGCAGGCAGCGTCGCGCTGATCCTGTTGATCGCGTGCGTGAATGTCGCCAACGTCGTGCTCGCGCGATCGGTCGCGCGGCGCCGCGAATACGCGACGCGTGCGGCGCTCGGCGCGACGCGCCGCCGGCTCATGGCGCAGGCGCTGACCGAGAGCGGTCTACTTGGCCTGGCCGGTTCCGTCGTCGGCGCGGTCTGCGCGTGGTGGGGCGTGCGGGCCCTCGTCGCGTGGGCACCGGACAACCTGCCGCGACTCGATGAAGTACGACCGGACGCCGTCGTGCTGGTGATCTCCATCGCCGCAGGACTCCTGGCCGGTGTGCTGGTCGGTGCCGCGCCGGCCGTCCTTGCTGCCCGCACCGACCTCCGCGAATCGTTGCAGGACGGCGGTCGCGGCGCGTCCGGATCCACGCATCGCGTGAGCGCGTCGCTGGTCGTTGCCGAAATCGCGGTCGCGCTCGTGCTGGCCGTCGGGGCCGGGCTGCTGCTGCGCAGCTTCGGCAAGTTGCTCGACGTGAACCCCGGCTTCCGCGTCGATCACCTGCTGACGATGGAGATGAACATTCCGGAGCGACTCACGACGGCTGATGCGCGACGCGCGTTTTACGCGACGTTCTTCGAGCGCGCCACCAGTCTGCCCGGCGTGGTGTCCGCGGGCGGCACGACACGGATTCCGCTCGGCAGCACGAGCGTGTCTACGACGGTCGAAATCGAAGGCCACGCGGTGCCGGCCGGTCAGCGGCCGGCGGTCGAATTTCGGCGCGCCCTGTCCGACTACTTCGTCACGATGGGCATTCCGGTTCTCCGTGGACGGGTGTTTACCGCCGCCGACGGAGCGACGGCGCCGTCAGTGGCGATTGTCAATGAAACGATGGCGCGGACCGTGTTTCCCGGCGAAGACCCGGTCGGCAAGCACGTGCGCTTCGGGCCGGTCCCCGCCGGACCGTGGACGACGATCGTCGGCGTTGTCGGCGACGTGCGGCATCGGCGTCTCGAGGCCGCACCAGAGCCGGAGCTTTACATCAGCGGCGTGCAGAACCCACCGGTCGCACCGTTTATTGCGATCCGGACGAGCGGCGATCCGGCGGGCCTCGCCGAGGCGCTGCGTGCCGCGGCGCGCGAACTCGATCCATCGCTGACGCTCTACGACCTCCGCACGATGTCCGACATCCGATCCGATTCGATCGCCGAGCAGCGGTTCGTCCTTCTGCTGATTACGGCGTTCGGCGTGCTCGCGCTGACGCTCGCCGGGGTCGGTGTTTACGGGCTGATGTCGCTCGCGGTGGCGCAGCGGACGCAGGAACTCGGGATCCGCATGGCGCTTGGCGCGGCGCCACCGCGGCTCGTCGTGATGATCCTGCGCGATGCGGTGAGCCTGTCGGCGGCCGGCGTCGCGTTCGGCATCGTCGCGGCGCTCGCGCTGGCGCCGCTCATCGCGAGCCAGTTGTACGGCGTCCGCCCATTCGATCCGCTCACGTTCGCCGCCGTGCCGCTGATTCTAATCGCGGTCGCGTTCATGGCGGCGCTGCTGCCCGCCCGGCGGGCGACGCGAATCGACCCCGTCCAGGCGATGAGCGCGCCGTGACGACTATAATGAGAAGTTCCGTTCGGACCGCATGGACCAACACTTCATCAGGAACTTCTCCGTCATCGCGCACATCGACCACGGCAAGTCGACGCTCGCAGACCGCTTCCTCGAGATCACCGGCGCGCTTCAGGCGCGGGAGATGGAAGCGCAGATGCTCGACACGATGGATCTCGAGCGCGAGCGCGGGATCACGATCAAGGCGCATCCGGTTCGGCTGAACTACACGGCGAAGTCCGGCGATCAGTACGTGCTCAATCTGATCGATACGCCCGGTCACGTGGACTTCTCGTACGAAGTGACGCGGTCGCTCGCCGCGTGCGAGGGGGCGCTCCTGCTGGTGGACGCGTCACAGGGCGTCGAGGCGCAGACGCTCGCCAACGCGTACCTCGCCGTGGACAACAACCTCGAGATCATTCCGGTCATCAACAAGGTGGATCTGCCCAGCGCGCAGCCGGAAGAAGCGCGCCGGCAGATCACGGACATCATCGGTCTCGACGGCGATCAGGCGATCCTCGCCAGCGCGAAGGTCGGCACGGGCGTCCCGGACATTCTCGAGGCGATCGTCGATCGCCTCCCGCCGCCAGCCGGCAATCCCGACGCGCCGCTGAAGGCGCTGATTTTCGACTCCTGGTACGATCCCTACCGCGGCGTCGTCATCGTCGTCCGCGTGATCGACGGCGTGCTGCGCCAGGGGATGAAGATCCGGCTGATGGCCGAAGGGCAGGACTACGAGGCGGAGCAGGTCGGAGCGTTCGCGCCCAAGCCGATCGTGATGCCGGAGCTGGGCGTCGGCGAGGTCGGCTTTCTCGTCGCCAACATCAAGAAGGTGAGCGACGCCAAGATCGGCGACACCGTCACGGAGAGCGCGCGGCCCGCGGCCGAGGCGTTTCCCGGCTTCAAGGAACTGAAGCCGATGGTCTTCGCGGGGCTGTATCCGGTCGAGGGCCACCAGTACGCGGAGCTGCGCGAAGCGCTGGAGAAGCTGCGCCTCAACGACGCGTCGTTCTTCTACGAGCCGGAAACGTCGGTGGCGCTCGGCTTCGGGTTCCGCTGCGGATTTCTCGGCCTGCTCCACATGGAGATCGTCCAGGAGCGGCTCGAGCGCGAATACGACATGGACCTGGTCACGACGGCGCCGGGCGTGCTCTACCGCGTGACGACGACCGACGGCCAGGTGCACGAAATCGACAGCCCCTCCAAGCTGCCCGACGCCGGGCTGATCACGACGATCGAAGAGCCGGTGATCACCGCGATGATCCTGACGCCGGCCGAGCACGTCGGCGGGATCCTGAAGCTCTGCCAGGACAAACGCGGCGTGCAGCAAAAGCTCGAGTATCTCGCCTCAGACCGCGTGCTGATTACGTACGAGCTGCCGTTCAACGAAGTCGTGCTCGACTTCTACGACAAGCTCAAGACGATCTCGCGGGGATACGCGTCGCTCGATTATCATGTGACGGGCTACTGGCCGTCGCCGCTCGTGAAGCTCGACATCCTGGTGAACGGCGATCCGGTCGATGCGCTCTCGATCATCGTGCACCGCGACATGGCGTACGAGCGCGGACGCGCCCTCGCCTCGAAGATGCGCGAGCTCATCCCGCGCCAGATGTTCGAGGTCGCGATTCAGGCGGCGATCGGCGGCCGGATCATCGCGCGCGAGTCGGTGAAGGCGATGCGCAAGAACGTGCTCGCGAAGTGCTACGGCGGCGACATCTCGCGCAAGCGCAAGCTGCTCGAGAAGCAGAAGGAAGGCAAGAAGCGCATGAAGCAGGTCGGGAAGGTGCAGATCCCGCAGGAGGCCTTCCTCGCCGTGCTCAAGATGGGCACGGACAGCGAGTAATTTGTTCAGGGCTCAGGGCTCAGGGCTCAGGGCTCAGGGCTCAGGGCTCGGAGCGGGCTCGCGGTTGATGGTTGATCGCTAATGGCTGATTTCAGGAAGTCGACGCTCCGCGAGTACTTCGAATCGATCGTGATCGCCGTCATCCTCGCGCTGTTCATCCGGACGTTCGTCGTGCAGGCCTTCAAGATCCCGACGGGATCGATGGAAGAGAATCTGCTCATCGGCGATCACCTGCTCGTGAACAAGTTCATCTTCGGGCCGAGCGAATCGCCGCTCGAGCGCGCCCTGCTGCCGCTCGGCACGATCAAGCGCCACGACGTGCTCGTCTTCAAATACCCAGAGGAGCCGGACCGCGACTTCATCAAGCGCGTGATCGGCCTGCCCGGCGAGACGGTCGAAGTGCGCGAAAAGAAGGTCTACATCAACGGCCAGGCGCTCGACGAGCCCTACGCGCACTACCTGCAGCCGGTGGCCGTGCCCTCCGAGCTGCACGAGGTCACGTCGGTCGACGTGCGCGACCACTACGGTCCGGTGACGGTGCCGCCGGACCAGTACTTCATGATGGGCGACAATCGCGACAACTCGGCGGACAGCCGCTACTGGGGCTTCCTGCGGCGCGATTACATCAAAGGCAAGGCGCTCATCATCTACTGGTCGTACGAAGCCGGGCGCGAGGACTACCAGGACGAAGGCACGGGGGCGACGATCAAGGGGATGGCGTCGGTGTTCGTGCACTTCTTCACGCGAACCCGGTGGGATCGCATGCTGCACCAGATTCGGTAATGATCCGCCTCCTCGTCAAGCTCGCGCTCGCCGCTTTGATTGCGAACGCCGCCTGGCGCGTGGGATCGGTGTACGCCTCGTACTACCGGTTCAAGGACGCCGTGCAGGAGACGACGCAGTACGGTGCGGACAAGAGCGACGAAGATCTGCGCGCACGCATCGTGGAGCTGGGGTCCGAGTACGATCTGCCGATCACCGACGACAGCTTCAGCCTCCGGCGCGTCGGAGACCACACGATCACCGACGGCGCGTTCACGCGGCCGATCGACGTGCTCCCGAACCATCCTTACCCGTGGCCGTTCACGTGGCACACGGACACGTTCTCGATGAAGGGCGGTCAGCTACCCGTTCGCTAGCGATCCCGCCACCGCGTCGGCTGACTCCGCCGCGCCGCGCGCCAGCTGCGCGACTTCGGCGGCCGCTTCTTCTTTGTAGGCGGCATCGCTCAGCCCGCCAAGATTGATTTCGACATTCAACCGCGCACCCTTCAGCCCGGCGCTCAGCAGCGCGACGGCGACGCCGACATCGCTCGCGGCGGCGCGATGTCCGTGCGCGGCGACGGCTACGGCCTCCGCGAGCCCCGCCCTCGACAGGCGCATCACGGCGAGCGGCACGTCGGTGGCGGTCCGCAGCGCGCGCTGAATCGCCGCCTTGCGCGCCGCCTGCTCGGCGTCGGTCCCCTTCGGCAGCTTGTACGCCGCGACGACCGCGTCGTATGCCGCGGTGTCTGCGTCGACCGCGTCTGCGAGCTGTAGTCGCAGAAGGACGAGCGCGGCGGCGGCGGCCGTCAGCGCCGCTCGATCGTCCTCTGATCCTGTCCGTGTCTTCGGCAGCGACGCGACCATCGTCAGCAGCGCCGCGCCCATGGAGGCGGCGGCCGCCGATGCCGATCCGCCTCCCGGCGTCGGGTCTGGCGACGCAAACGCCGCGAGCAATTCCTGAAACGGCTTCTCAACGAGCAGCATGGGACGGACCTCAAAGGATGATCAAGAAACCACGAAGATCACGAAGATCACGAAGGGCGGTTCACGAACCATCAACGACAGCGATTGGTTCGTGAACCGCCCCGAATCCGGCAGCGCGCGTCGCGATGCGACGCCCATCGAATCGGATTCATCGCGTCAGGTGTAACCGTGTCATCGTTTATCCAGAACGGCATTCCTCTCTGTGCCTCGGTGCCTCTGTGGCGAAAATTCGTGACGAACGGCTGTCACCGCGTGGATCGACATCTCAGGATGCGCCTTCACCGGCGACAACCCGCCCTCTCTTGACGACGGCGCGAATCGTGTCCACGCCGACTCTGATCAACTCAACCGCCGGACCGGCGACGACGACGGCGTCCATGAGCTTGCCCGGTTCAAGGCTCCCGCAGCTGGCGTGGCGATCCAGCGAATACGCGCCGTTGATCGTCGCGCCGACCAGCGCCTCTTCGAACGTGAGGCCCATGCCGAAGCAGGCGAGCGTCATCGCGAACGGCATCGACGGCGAAAATCCTGCGCCGGGATTGACATCGGTCGCCAGCGCAACCGGCACGCCATGCGCGATCAACATGCGGGCCGGGGCGAAGCGCCCGAGCTTCAAGTAAAAGGACGCAATCGGCAGCAGCGTGGCGACGACGCCGGTGGCCGCGAATCGTTGTGCCGCCGCCTCGTCGGCGAAGATCAGATGGTCCGCCGAGCGCACCGCGAGATCGGCGGCGAGCTGCGATCCGCCGCTGGCACCGAGCTCGTCGGCGTGCATCCGCAGCTTGAGCCCCGCGAGCCGCGCCGCCTCGAGGATCTCGCGCGATTCCTCGGGCGTGAAGACCCCGCGTTCGCAGAACACATCGCACCACTCGGCCAGCTGTCCGGCCGCGACTGCGGGAATCATCTCGTGAACCAGCAGATCGAGATACGCCCGCCGGTGGTTGCGGAGCTCCAACGGGATTTCGTGCGCGCCCATGAACGTGGCGCAGATGTCGATCGGATGCTCGCGGTTCAGATCCTGCACGACCTCGAGCATCTTGATCTCGGACTCCGTCGTCAGGCCGTATCCGCTTTTTGCTTCGCACGTCGTCGTGCCGCAGCGCAGCATTTCGTCGAGTCGTCCGCGTGTCTCGGCGGTTAAATCGGCAATGTTGGCCCCGCGGGTCGCACGCACGGTAGCGACGATGCCACCGCCGGCCGCCGCGATCTCGGCGTAGGTGGCGCCAGCCAACCGCCGGCGCATCTCGTCGCGTCGATCGCCGGCGAAGATCACGTGGGTGTGCGCATCGACAAAGCCTGGTACGACGGCGCCGCCGCGCGCGTCGATCAGCGTGGCGCCGGTGGCAAGCTGTCCCTGACGCCGCCAGTCGCTTTCCGTGCCGACGAAGACGATCGCGCCGTGCTCGGCCGCGACGACGCCGCGCGGAATGGATCCGGCATCGGACTGCGCTGCGCCGCACCGCGGGGCAGGCCCGGCGCACGTGAGCACTTCAGAGGTGTTCTGAATCAGGAAGTCGGCGGTCACGCAGCAATTGTAGGGCGAACGAGCCTCGTCGGCGGCGCTCGGCTGACCTGTCCGCCGGAGCCTTGGCGGAGGTGGAAGCCCTCCCGCCTCCGCTCGCTTTCCGTTCGCGCGAGCTTCGGCGAGGCTCGCCGAATCGCCTTCGGCGCGAAGCCTTCGTGCTACACCGATCCAAGAACGGGTCTAGACCAAGAGCGCGCGGACCGCCTCCACCTTCACGCCCTCGATCGCGACACGTTTGTGGCGGCTGTGATCGCCTTTGAGAATGCGAATCGTACGGCGGGGCATCTGCAGCACGCGGGCGAGCAGATCGATCAGCGCGTCGTTTGCGGCGCCTTCGACCGGCGGCGCTGCCAGGCGGATGACGAGCGCGTCGTCGCGCACGCCGGAGATCGCCGTTTTCTTCGCTCGGGGAATGACGCGGACGTCGAGCACGACGCCGGACGCGGTCGCCGTCAACACGTCACGCTGACCACGATCGCCGCCGCGTCACCCGATGTTCTTCCGCGCCTCGTGCGCGTCGCGCGCGTCTGCGGCGGCCGCCTCGGCGTGACGAGGACGATGCAGCAGGATGTTGTCGTCGCGGTCGCGGGTTTCCTGCTCGTGCACGTATTCGAGCGTATTGCGCAGCGTCTGAATCGTCGATTCGAGCGTGACCTCGACGTCCTTCCGCTTCATCTTCATCCCGTCGATCTCGCGCTGGATGTCTTCGAGGCGCGCCTGCGTCTTGTCGAGCAGCAGATCCGATCGGCCCTCGGCCTCGCGGATGATGCGTTCGGCTTCCTTGCCGGCGTTCGCCTTGATGTCGTCCGAGAGCTTCTGCGCGGTCATCAGCGTGCTGCGCAGGATGCGCTCGTTCTCGCGATGCTCGTTCAGCACCGCTTCCATTCGCGCGAGATCCTGGCGGAGCTTGTCGGTGTCCCGCAGCGCCTGCTCGTAATCCTCGGCGACGGCGATGAGAAAGGAGGTGACTTCGACTTTGTCGAAGCCGCGGAAGGCGGTGCGGAAGCGCTGTTGACGCAGGTCAAGAGGGCTGACATTCATTCGCGATTTTTCTCCCGTCGGCTTATCGGCTGGAGGCGCCTGCGCCGACAGGGCTGGGTCAAACATGGGTGCGGCTCCCAAAAATTGCTGTCCCGACCCGGACCATCGTGGCCCCTTCCTCGACGGCAGCCTCGAAGTCGTGGCTCATTCCCATGGACAGCTCGTCCAGCATCGAGCGATCCACGCCGCGTGCCATCAACCGCGCCTTCACGTTCTTCAACTCACGAAAATACGGCCGCGCCTCGTCGGGATTATCGGCCGCCGGCGGCAGGAGCATGAGCCCGACAATTCGTGACGCCCGGCACCCGCGGGCCGCTGAGAAAATCGGCAGCAGATCGTCTTCGCCCGCGCCAAACTTCGTCGCTTCGCCGGCGAGATCCACCTGCACGAGCAGGTCGATCCTGCGTTCCGCCGCGGCGGCGGCATCGTCGAGCTTCCGCACGAGATCCGCCCCGTCGACCGAGTGGACGGCGTCGAACCGCGCCCCCGCCTTTTTCGCTTTGTTACTCTGGAGATGACCGATGAGGTGCCAGCGAATCGACAGATCCTTGGTGAGATCCATCTTCAAGAGCGCTTCCTGCACCTTGTTCTCGCCGAAGTCGACCTGGCCGGCGCCGGCAGCGGCGCGAACGTGCTCGGCGTCGAAGGTCTTGGAGACGGCGATCAGGCGGACGCTGGCGGGATCGTGCCCGGCCCGGTCGGCGGCGCGCGCGATGCGATCGCGAACGTCGGCCAGCCGGGCACGGAGCGAGACGGCATCGATCACTATTTTTTCAATTGCGCGACAAGGGCCTTCGCTTGCGCGGCATTCGGTCCGGTTGGAGAGAGCTTCAGGTACGTTTCGAACTCCGTGGCGGCGCCCGCCATGTTGCCCTCGTTCACGAGCGCCATGCCGAGCTGATAGTGCGCTTCCGCGTGATTCGGATTCGCGGCGATGACGGCCTCGAACTGCTTCTTCGCATCGGCCACTTTTCCCGCGTTCCAGAGGATGACGCCCTGATTGAACAGCGCGTCCGCACTCCCGCCGCCGGCTCCCGCTGCCGCGCCGCCGCCGAGCTCATTCGCCTTCGCACTTGCGGCGGACGCTTCGTCGAACTTGCGCTGCGCGTTGTAGATGTTCGCCAGGCCGGCGTAGGCCTCCGCGTAATCCGGCTTCAGCTCGATCGCTTTCTTGTACGACGTCTCGGCCTTCTCGTAATCCTTCTTTTGCGATTCGGCAAAGCCGATGTTGTAGTAGCAGTCGTAGCACGTCGGGTTTACTTCGGCGGCGCGCGTGAAGGCGGCCACCGCATCGTCGTGCCGTCCGGCGCGGCTCGCCTCGACGCCTTCATCGAAAGCCTTCTTCAGCTCGGCGCTCTTCTTGGCCGCTTCGGCGTTGCCTCCCGCGGCGGCGGCGCCGAGCACGAGCGACGTTTCGGCGGTCTGGCCGATGCGGACGCGCACGACCTGCGCGGCGCTCAGCTTCTCCTTCTCCGCGGTGATCTTGTAGGAGCCCGGCGCCAGGCCAATCTGCAGGAACTCGCCCCTCTTGTCGCTCTTGCCTTCGAACTTCCGATTGACGCCGTCCTGGAACTCAATCGTGATCTTGGCGCCGTCCACCGGCTGCCCCTTGTCGTCCTTGACGACGCCTTTCACCAGACCGGTGGACTGCGCGGCTGCGGGCAGCGCAATCGACAAAGCTGCGACGGCGGCGAACGCCAGCAACCACGGCCGGCGGCCGTTTACTCGGCGGATCATGGGTATCCTCCTCGAAAAAACGTGCAACATACAGGTGAGCGTAATGTCCAGCTTTTCGCTGGACGACGAAGTGTACATCACTCGTAATGCAGTGCTTGAACCGGATCGAGGCGCGCGGCTTTCATCGCCGGATACACCCCGAAAACGAGCCCGATCAAGACCGAGACCGAAAAAGCCAGCAGCAGCGACCCGCCGGTGACGATCGTCGACCAGCCGGCGAAGCTCGCGATGATGCGCGACATCGCAACGCCGACGAGCAGGCCGAGCGTGCCGCCGCCGACCGCGATCAGCGTCGTCTCGATCACGAATTGCCGGATGATGTCGGTCTGCTTCGCGCCGATGGCTCGGCGCAGTCCGATCTCCGGCGTCCGCTCGAGCACGCTCGCGAGCATGATGTTCATGATCCCGATCCCGCCGACGAGGAGGGAGATCGACGCCAATGCGACCATGACGATGTCGAAGATGCGCTTGGTGCGCTGCTGTTCGGCGAGGAGCTCCGCCGGCGCGATCAGCGAGTAATCGTCCGCTCCGCGATGTGACGCGGCAAGAATGCCGCGCACCGTCGCGGCCGCTGCGGTGACATCGGCGTCCGCCTTCAGCCTGAGATAGAGGCCGTCGATCTCGTCGCGGTACGAGCTGTAGGTGTCCTCGAGCCGGAACATCGCCGCGTTGGTCGGCACATAAATCAGGTTGTTGCGATCCTGCCCCGGCACGCCGGCCACATCGGTCTGCGCGGCCGCCTGCGGTCCGGCCACGCCAATCACCTGGAGCCACTGCTCGTTGACTTTCACGAAGCGGCCGAGCGGATCGGCCAGACCGAAGAGCCGGAGGCGCGCCGCTTCGCCGAGCACACACAGCGCGCTGGCGCGCGCGGCCTCGTCGGCCGTGAAGAAGCGGCCGGCGGCGAGACGAAGTCCGCCAATCTGCTGGAAGTTCGGCTCCACCCCGTACACGACCGGCAATTCGGCTTGCGGCTTCGGGATGACCTGCGTCGGCGTGAAGCGCTTGCGCGGCGACAGCATCTCGAGTCCGGGCACCGTGGCCTGCATCGCGCGGACGTCGTGGAACGTCAAGCCCGGCGACTGCTGCCGGATCTTCTGGAAGGCCTGAAACTCCGTCGTCTCGCGCGCCTCGACGATGAGGTTTCGCACGCCGAGCCCTTCGATGAAGGCCATCACCTGCTGCTGCGCGCCGGCGCCGATCGACAGCATCGCCAGCACGGCGGCCACACCGAAGATCATCCCGAGCATCGTCAGGAGCGTGCGGAGCTTGTGAAGCAGCAGGTTCTCGACGCTGCGGCCGACGTCGGGCACCCACAATCCGGCTTTCGAGAGCCACGCGCGCGGCGCGCTAGACGTCTTGGAGGCTGAAATTCCCCCAGTCGGTGGCGGAGCCTCGCTAGAGGTCATCGCGAGGCTCGCTGGGGCGCGGCGGGCGCCTGTGGGCGAGGCCGCGAGCTTGACGGCGCGTTCGGGTTGACGAGCGCGATCTCGCTCGACGTGTCGATGTTCGCATCCGCCTTCGCGCCGGCCTTTTCGATGATCGCGACGCTGTCCGTCCAGGCGCGCACGCGGACTTCGCGTGGATCGAAGCCGTCGCCTGTGCGCACGTAGACGGTCGGCTTGCCCGCGACGTCGAAGACGGCCGTGCGCGGGACATAAAGCACGTTGTCGAAGGCCGGCCCGGCGATCGCAATCGCCGCCGACACGCCGGGGCGCACGGACACGCGACCGCCGACGTCGAACGTGATGTCGAACTGGCGGGTGCCGGCGTCGAAGATGCCGCGCGACGCGACGCCGCTGACCGTTCGCACCGTGCCGCGCAACGCCGCGTCTGGCAAGGCGTCCACCGCGACTTCGACCGCCTGCCCGGCCGCGACGTTCGCCCGATCCTGCTCAGAAAGCTTCGCGGTCACCTCGACGCGCGAGGTGTCGCTGATGTCGGCGATCGACTGGCCCGCGTACGTGGAATCGCCGACGCGGAAGTCGGGCATGGCGGCTCCCGAAAAGATGATGCCGCCAAACGCCTGGAAGTTCGTCCGCACCGTGACGAAGCCATCGAACGGTGCGCGGATCGTCAGGCTTTCGATGTTGCGCTCGGCGATCTGCACGGCGAGCTGCGCCTTGTTCCGCTTTTCCCGAAGACCGTCCGCCGACGCCTGGTTGGTCGTCTGGTGCGTTTTCACGTCCGCTTCGAGCTGCGCGAGGCGCTGCCGCGCTTCGTCGAGCAGCAGCACGTTCTGTTTCGCTTTGATGTCGCTGACGAGCTCGTTGCTCTGCGTGTCCAGCTCCGCGCGTCGCACGTCGTACCGCGCGTGCAGCAGCGCGACTTCGTCCCCGGCGGTCAACACGGCGGCTTCAGCGGCCGCTTTGATGACGTCCTGTTCCGCCAGGCGCAGATCGAACTTCGCCTGTTCGAGGTTGAACTCCTGTTCCGCCGTGTCGAATTGCACGACGACCTCGCCGCTCTTCACGGCGTCGCCGGACGCCGCCAGCTTCACGATCTGGAGCTGACCACCCATCGGTGGCACGGCGAGCTGCGCCGATCGGGCGGCGCGCAGATCACCGATGGTATAGACCGTGACCTGCACATGACCGCGTTGCACGTGCGTCGTCGGGATCGTACGCGCAGATGCGGGAGCCACGCCGCGCGTCAGCCAGACACCGCCGACCACGGCCAGCACAAGAGCGGACGTGACGATGTAGCGCGTGCGCGTCATCGCGCGGCTCCTTCGGCGTCCGGCTCCCGGAGCGAGACGCGCTCGCCCTCGCGCAGGCCGGAGGCGATGGCAACCTGATCGCGCCCGCGGCGGAGCACCATCACCGTCCGGCTCTCGACCGCGCCGTTGGTCATCACGTAAGCGACCGTGGCGGAGCCGCGCTGGAAGATCGCGCCGACCGGCAGCACCAGCACATTCGCCAATCGATCGAGCTCGATGCGGGCGGCACCGCTCATGCCCGAGCGCAGCCGGGCGTCGCTCTCGGTCAACGCGATCACCAGATCGAAGTTGCGCACGGGCGGCCACGCCGAGAAATCGGGCTTCGCGACGAGGGAAATCTCCTGCAGCGTGCCGGCGAGATCGCGGTCGGGGACGGCGTCCACGCGCACGTGGACGGCGCTGCGCGCCTGCAGACGGCCGCGATCGAATTCGTCGACCCGCGCGGTCATTTGCATGGCAGACAGATCGGGCAGCTCCGCGATCGCCGCGCCGAACCAGGCGCGGTCGCCGCGCTTGAACTCGGGCGCCGCGCGCGAGAAGGGACTGCCGGCGCGAAAGTTCGGCAGCAGCGACACTGTGCCGGCGGCCGGCGCGCGGATGGCGAGCGAGCTGAGAATCCGATCGGTCTCGCGGACGTCGTACTGCGCTTTGTCGCGCTTCTGCCGCGCAATCGCCACGTCGGCGGCCGCCGCGATCCGCTCGCCTTCCACTTTCTGTTCGAGCTCGCGGACGTGCGCCTCCGCATTCGACAACGTGAGCACGAGGTTCTCGGCTTCGATCCGCGGGCGCAGCTCGTTGCCCTGTACGTCGAGCCGCGCGCGCTGCACCGCCTGATGCGCCTCTCCGAGCTCGCTCTGAGCGGATTGCACGCGGCGCTGCAGCTCGGCGTCGGCGTGCGCGATTTCCGACTCCGCCTGCTTCAGCTCCGATTCCTTCGTCTCGCGGGTTCGCTGCAGCACGGTCGGATCGAATTCGGCGACGACGTCGCCGGCAGAGACGGTGGCGCCGTTCTTCACGATCTCCACAATCTGCAGATCGGCGCCGCTCGACGGTGCGGTCAACACGACGGAGCGCACCGGGCGAATCTCGCCCCGCAGCTGAAGAAAGTCGACGAAGACGCCTCTCGTGACGATCGCCGTCGGCATGCCCGCGTCGCCGCTGCCGGTTTTCGACCAGTGCCGCGCGGCGATGCCGGTCACCGACAGCGCGGCGATCGATACGACGACAACGGCGGCGAGCCGGGCGCGGATCATCGTTCCGTGACGTCGATGGCGGCGCCGAGATCCGGCATCAGATGCGGATCGCTGCCGGCGATCGAGAAGACCGCGAGGAACGTCCGGACGCGGTTCGACAGAGAGCTCGTCGCGCCGATGCGCGAAAGCTGATCCAGCCGCCCGCTGAAGGCGCGGTCGGGATATGAATCCAGGGTGATGCGCACGTCTTGCCCGAGCCGCAGCCGGTTGACGTCGGCCTGATTGACGCGCGCACGGACGCGCATCTCGGACGAGTCGACGACGTCGAGAATCGGCAGGCCGGCGCGCACTTCCTCGCCTTCCTGCACCTCGCCCATCGTCCCGTTCTTCCAGGTCGTCTTCAGCACGACGAGCCCGTCGATCGGCGACACGACCTTCATCTTGCCGGCGTTATCCTCGGCGTGCGCCCAGGCGTTTTTCGCGCGATCGCGCTGGATCGCCAGGCTCTGCATGTCGGCCGCTTCGGACCGGCGTTTCAGGTCGAACGTGCGCCGCAGCTGCTGCAGTTTGGCCCGCGCCTCTTCGAGCGACAGCCGGTTCTGCTCGGCGGTGATCGGCGGCGATATCTCGTTCTTGAGCATCTCCAGCTCCGCGCTCTTCACGGCGTTCTCGGCGGTCGTCACCTCCGCCTGGTCGTGCGCGCGCGCGGTCAGCTGCTCGCCGCGCTTCTTGTCGATCTGCGCGAGAAAGTCGCGATACTCCGCCTCCCGATCGTGCGCGTTCTTGATCTGCGCCTGCCGATCGAACTCGATGAGCAGGTCGCCGCGCTTGACGCGCGACCCCGGCTTGATCAGCTGCACGATGACCAGGGTGCCGGCGGGCGATCCCGTCAGCCGCGGCACGACCACGGGGTGGCTGCGCAGGGGTTCGACGGTGCCGTACAGGCGCAGGGCGGGCGGCACGTCCGCGGCTAAAGCGGCGACACCGCCGAGCGACGCAGCGACGAGGCCGGCGACAGCTGCCCTGAACACGATTGGAATGATAGACGCCGCCGGCGGCGAAATGGACGGCGATCAGCGAGAAAAAAATGCGTCGATTCGCCCGAGATCGTGCACGACCGGCGCCGGCGGCAGCGAGGCGACGAACCGCCGGCCATAGCCTTTCGTGCGCAGCCGCGGATCGAGAACGGCGAGAACGCCGCGGTCGTTTCTGTGCCGGATGAGCCGGCCAAGGCCCTGCTGCAGCGCGAGGATCGCGAGCGGCACCTGGTATTCGCCGAACGGATCGCCGCCGCGCGCGCGAATTGATTCGATGCGCGCCTGCATGATCGGATCGCCCGGCGAGGCGAACGGCAGCTTGTCCACGATGACGCAGCTGAGCGCCTCACCGATGACGTCCACGCCCTGCCAGAAGCTCGAGGTCGCGAACAGGACGGCGTGCGGCGTCTCGCGGAACTGTTTCAGCAGCTGCGAACGCGGCGCGCTGCCCTGGCTGAAGATCGGGTAGTCGAGCGCCATCTCGGCGATCGCCTGCACGGCGCGCAACGAGGCGTAGCTGGTGAAGAGCACGAACGCGCGGCCTTCGGTGCGCTTCAGGATGGCGATCACTTCGCGTCCGGCGGCGAGCGGGAATTCCGCGGAGCGCGGATCGGGCATCCGCTGCGGCAGATACAGAATCGCCTGCTCGCGGAAATCGAACTCCGACGGCAGCCGCACCTGTTCGGCGCGCACGATGCCGAGACGATCACGGATGTAGTCGAACGCGCCGTCGACGGTCAGTGTCGCCGACGTCAGCACAGTCGTGCGCATCTTGTCGAGCAGCACGTCGCGGATGATGCCCGACACGTCGATCGGCGACGCGCGCAGAAAGGTGCCGCGTCCGCGGAACTCGACGAAGTAGACATATTCGTCGTCGCTTGCGCGCAGCAGGAAGCGCAGCTCGGTCCGCAATTCGCCAGCGCGCCGCACCAGCGCCGCGAGGTCTTCGCTGCGTTTGTCTTCGTCTTCCTCGGTTGCCGATTCGGTCGTGTCCGGCTTCAGCCGGCCTTTTCTCAGCAGCGCAAAGGTCGATTCGATGATGTCGAGCGCGCTGGTGAGATGGGCACCGGCCTCGCCCGCATCGGCGAGACTCGCGGTCGTCGCCCGCACGCGCTCCTCGCCGCGAACGCGATCGGTCGTGCGATGTGCATACGCCAACTCTGTGAAGAACGCGTGCGCACGAGCGCGGAGGCGCTCGATCGCTTTCGCGACGTCGTCGCGCGTCTTCCGATCGTCGATGATGCCGGAGCCGGCGACCCGCTCGGCGTCGCGCGCCAGCTCCTCGAGGCGGTACGTGCTGACGCTGAACCCGAAGTATTGCGTCGCGATGTCTTCGAGCTGGTGCGCTTCGTCCAGAATGGCGTGGTGGCAGGCGGGGATCACTTCGCCGTAGGCATTCTGCCGAACGGCGGCGTCCGCACAGAGCAAGTGATGATTGACGATGACGACGTCCGACGAGGCGGCGCGCTGACGCATCCTCGTGACGAAGCACTCGTCGTACCGAGGGCATTCGGTGCCGAGGCACGTCTCCGCCGTCGCGGACACGTCGTTCCAGAACGCAAGATCCTCCGGCAAATCTTCGAGCTCGGCGCGGTCGCCTGTCTCGGTGCGCGCCGCCCATTCGCGGATCATCGGCAGGAACACGTCGTGCACCGGCGGTCCGGCGCCGTCGTTGATCCGATCGAGCCGGTGGAGGCAGAGAAAATTCGCCCGCCCCTTCATGTAGGTGGCCGTGAACGGGATGTCGAGCGCCGCGCGCAGGGCGGGAATGTCCTTGAAGTAGATCTGCTCCTGCAGATTCTTGGTGCCGGTGGAAATGAGGACGCGCTCGCGGCTCAGGATCGCCGGCACCAGATACGCGAGGGTCTTGCCGGTGCCGGTGCCCGCCTCGGCGAGCAGGACGCCGCCGCGCTCGAATGCCCGGGCGACCGCCCCCGCCATCTCGACCTGTCCGGCGCGTGGCTCGAAATCCGGGACCGTACGGGCCAGCGGTCCGTTCGGCGCGAACACCGCGGCGACGCGGTGGCTGAGTGTCGTCGACCGCGACGCGGTGTCCGCCTTCGCATCCGCGGCGCTCTCGTCGCTCGTGGCGCAGGTCTTTAGACCTGCCGTGGCCTTGGCAGTCGTGGCGCGGGACTGTCGTCCTGCTTTTACTCCGGGTACAGCGGGAACTTCCGGCATAGCGTCTCAACTTCCGCGCGGACCATGCCGAGCGCCGCTTCGTCGTCAGGCGCCTTGAGCGCGCGGGCGATCAGCTCGCCGATCGTTTCCATCTCCGCTTCCCGCATGCCGCGCGTCGTCACCGCCGGCGTGCCGACGCGGATGCCGCTCGCCACCATCGGCGGATTCTGGTCGAAGGGAATCGCGTTCTTGTTCACCGTGATGCCCGCCTTCCCGAGTGCCGCCTCGGCAACCTTGCCCGTGATGCCCTTGGAGAACACATCGACGAGCATCAAGTGATTGTCGGTGCCGCCGCTCACCAGCCGGAACCCCGATGCCGACAGGACTGAGGCCAGCGTTGTCGCGTTCGCGACGATCTGCCGCTGATAGGCGATGAACGCGGGCTCCGCCGCTTCTTTCAAGCAGACGGCCTTCGCCGCGATGATGTGCATCAACGGTCCGCCCTGCACGCCCGGAAATACGGTGCGATCGAGATCCTTCGCGAAGGGCTCGCGGCAGAGGACCATGCCGCCGCGCGGTCCCCGCAGCGTCTTGTGGGTCGTCGTCGTCACGAAATCGGAGTGCGGGACGGGGCTCGGATGCACGCCGGCGGCGACGAGGCCGGCGATGTGCGCCATGTCGGTGACGACGGCTGCGCCAATGCGCTGGCCGGCCGCTCGGATCCTCGCGAAATCGATCACGCGCGAATAGGCGCTCGCGCCGACCATGATCATCTTCGGCTTGTGCTCGTCCGCCAGCCGATCGAGCTCGTCGTAATCGATGCGCTCATCGTCTTTGCGCACGCCGTACGGCACGATCGTGTAGAGCTTGCCGGAGAAGTTGAGCGGATGGCCGTGAGTGAGGTGTCCGCCGTGCGCGAGGTTCATGCCGAGCACCGTCTCGCCCGGCTTGAGCAGCGTCAGATAAACCGCCATGTTCGCCTGCGCGCCGGAGTGCGGCTGCACGTTGGCGTGCTCGGCGCCGAACAACGTCTTCGCCCGTCCGATGGCCGCCCGCTCGACGACGTCCACGAATTCGCAGCCGCCGTAGTAGCGCTTGCCCGGATAGCCTTCGGCGTACTTGTTCGTCAGTACGGAGCCGGCGGCTTCCAACACGGCGCGGCTGACGAAGTTTTCCGACGCGATCAGCTCGAGCCCGCTGTTCTGCCGGTGCCGCTCGTGGCGGACGGCGTCGGCCGTCTCGGGATCGACCTCGGCCAGCGTGCGCATCATCAGTGTGTTGGTCGTGTCGATCGGCATGGTGTGTGCTCCGCGGTTCCGCCGGTCCAACCGCCTTCGCTGAAGCGACGGCGGGTCCGCCGAAGCCTTGCGCGGAAGCGGAGAGGACCGCCCTACAGACGCTGCTGTTCGGCGGCGGCGATCTGATCGAGGCGGCGCTGATGGCGTCCGCCCGCGAACGCCGTCGCGAGCCACAGCGTGAGAATTTCGTCAGCCAGCCCGAACGCGACGATGCGGCCGCCCATGGAGAGGACGTTCGCGTCGTTGTGCTCGCGCGACAGGCGCGCCGTATACAGATCGTTGCACAGCGCCGCGCGAATCCCCACGACCTTGTTCGCGGCGATCTGCTCGCCTTGCCCGCTGCCGCCGATCACGATGCCGCGATCGGCGCGTCCGTCCGCGACCGCACGGCCCACGGCGATGCAGATCGGCGGATAGTCCACCGGCGCCTCGCTGTCCGTGCCGTGATCGTCCACGGTGTGGCCGAGGCGCGTGAGCGTCTCGCGCAGATGTTCCTTCAGCAGAAAGCCCGCGTGATCGGCGCCGATAGCCACTCGCACAGCGGGTAATTGTACCATGTCCCTGTGGTTCCCACCGTCGTCGTCTCCGCGCGCGGCGAAGAGCGGCTGCGCAGCGGACATCCGTGGATTTACCGGACGGATGTCGGCGACGTCCACGCCGCGGCCGGCGATCGCGTGGTCGTGCGCAATCCGCGGGGCCGCGTGCTCGGGCACGCCCTGTTCAGCGATCGGTCGCAGATCGCGATCCGCATGCTCGCATGGGGCTCGCTCGACGGCGATCCGGCCGACGATGAGCTGATCCGGCGGCGGATCGAGGCGGCGATCGCGTTCCGGCAGTCGCTCGCGATCGACGCGACCGCGTACCGCCTCGTTCATGGCGAGGCCGACCTGTTGCCGTCGCTCGTCGTCGATCGCTACGGCGACTGTCTCGTCGTGCAGGCGTTGTCTCAGGGCATGGACCGCCTGCTGCCGGTCGTCGTCTCGGCGCTCGGCGAGCTCATGCATCCGATCGGCATCCTGGCACGGAACGATCCGCGCGCGCGGCTGCTCGAAGGCCTCGAGCAGCGCGTGGAGGTGATCGCGGGAGACGTGCCCGAGACCGTCACCGTGTCAGAGACGGGCGTCGAGTACGACGTTGATTTGCGCCGCGGCCAGAAGACCGGACTGTTTCTCGATCAGCGCGAGAACCGCGCGGCCGCCGCCCAGTACGCGAGCGGGCGGCTGCTCGACTGCTTCAGCTATAACGGCGGGTTTGCGCTCGTGCTCGGCCGCCGATGCTCCGAGACACTCGCCTTCGACATCTCAGAAGACGCCGTGGCGCGCGTGCGGCGGAACGCGGCGCGCAACGGCGTCGCGGTGGACGCGCGCGTCGGCAACGTGTTCGACGAGCTGCGCGGCCTGGAACGTCTGCACGAGCGCTTCGACACGATTGTGCTCGACCCGCCGGCGTTTGCGAAGAACAAGGCCGCCGTGGCGAAGGCGCGATCCGGCTACAAGGAAATCAATCTTCGCGCGCTGAAGCTGCTCAACCCCGGCGGGACGCTCGTGACCTGCAGCTGTTCGTACCACGTGAACGAGGGCGCGTTTGCGGAGATTATTACCGACGCGGCGGTCGACGCACAGGTGCAGGTGACGGTCGTCGAGAAGCGCATGCAGGCCCGTGATCACCCTGTGCTGCTGGCCGTCCCGGAGACGTATTATCTGAAATGCTTCATCCTCCGAAAGCTGGCGTAGTTCGCGCCGGCTCGAGCGTTGCGTGCGGCTGAACCGCGCGCGGAGGCCACCGACAACACGGTGCGTGACGCGATCGAGCGATTCCGGAGACGAAGCTGCGAGTCGCTGCTGGACGCGACACGAACGGTGAAATGCCATGGGCGCTGAGCTCCTCTGCACGGCACGTTTCAAGGGGACGACTGCGGCCGGCAAGGCGCGGCTCGAAACCGACGTGCTGCACTTTCGCGGCGGCGAGCTGAAGCTTGCCATTCCGTTCAGCCGGATGTCGGCCGTGACGGCGCGCGCCGGCACGCTGCGCGTGGCGTTTCCCGATGGCGTCGCGTCGTTCGTGCTCGGCGCCGAGGCGGCGAAATGGCTGGACAAGATTCAGCATCCGCCCTCGCGTCTCCAGAAAATCGGTGTGAAACCCGAGTGGCGCGTCTCGGCCATCGGGATCGACGATGAGGCATTCCTGCAGGAGCTCGAGCGCGCGGTGGCGTTCATCTCGATCGGACACACCGTCAAAAACAGCGACGCGATCTTCTTCGGCGTCTCGCGCGGGGCCGCGCTGAATCGTCTCGGAAAACTGAAGAGCGCGTTGAAGCCGAACGGCGCTCTGTGGACGATCCGCCCGAAGGGCCGCCCCGAGATCTCGGAAGCGGCCGTCATGGCGGCCGGCAAGGCCGCGGGCCTCGTCGACGTGAAGGTCGTGAGCATCTCGGCGACACACACCGCCGAAAAGTTCGTGATTCCGCTTGCCAGCCGGCCCAGCACGCCACGAACGTGAAGCAGACGAGGTCCATCAGCCGCCGATCGGCTGACGATGGCTTCGCACGTACAGCGTCCGCTCATCATCTTGCGAGACGACGGTCAGGGGCAGCATCCGTTCGACGTAGTCGCGCAGTTGAGGAGAGGCCGTCCGGCGATTGAGCATGACAAACGCGATGTCGTCCATATCCATCCGGTGTTCCGCGGTCGCCGCGTTGGCCAACTCTCCGTCTCCCGCAATACGGGCGCTTGCGCCGGATAGCCGCAGCCACGTCGCAATCAGCGGATCGGCGCGGTAGCCCGCGAGAACACCCGTCGGCAGACGCGCGAGGAAGCCGCCGACGAGCGGCCGTTCATGAATCGTCTGGCACACGAGCATCCGGCGATCGATCGGTGTGATGTCGCCGAATCCATCGCCGAGTCCGAGCGGCAGCTCAGCGAGCGCGCCCCGCTCCGGCCGATCGCGCAGCACGCGATAAATCGGTGGGCACTCGATTGATGCCAGAGGGAACGGTGCGATCCAGAAATCAGCGAGCACCAGCGCCGCCAGGGCCGACACCATCAGCGGCCGACGCCGCCATCTCGCCTGCGCCACGGTCGTTGCTGCAAGCATGGCGATAGCGAGATACACCACCACCATCGCGCGACCGGGCATTCGCGCATTGGCGGCGATCGGCACGTATCGGAGCAGGGCCTCCAGCGCGATCAGGCCGGTGTTGTGTCCGGCCGCGTGTACGTGCGAGCCGAGGGCCCAGACGAAGAACACACCGCCAATGACGATCCAGCACTGAACCACGGGGTCGGCCAGCCGGCGTCGCACCGCGAATACCGCCAGTGCGGTCGGGACGACACCGAGCCACGCACCCGATTCGATGAGGTCGATCCCGAAGCGCGTGTACACCTGCCGCAGCGCCGTCCCCCAGACGCTGTGAAAGGGATTGCCCAGCAGCATGGTCATGAGGTCGATCCCGATCGGCGCGCTGCGCCAGTAGTACTGCTGGGTAACGTACTGGCCGCCCGCAAGCAGCTGGATCCCGTTCCATAGGACTGGCGCGGCGCCAAGCAGAAAGGTCCCGCTCATGATCGCCAGGCCCGCGATGGCACGGCCCGACGACCATCCATCGCGTGGCCGCGCGCGAACCCGCGGCCGCAGACCGATCCACAGGGCGATCGCGATCAGCCCCCACAACAGCTGCAGCGGATTGAAGATGTCGCCCGCCAACACGCGAATGGGCCCGACACGTGCGGTGAATCCGCCGGTCGCCACGATCGCGAGGATCACCGCCAGATCGAGTCCGATTGCGCCAAGCAGTGCGATTAGCCAGCGCGTGTGCAGTGGCCGCACGCGCAGTTCCACCGACCATTTACGCGCCGTCGTCAGGAGAACACAGCCTGCAAGGGCGATTTCGTAAACGACGTAGTAATAGTCGACGTACGCGGTTGCGGCCAGCATGAGTCCGGCGAACACCGCCCATCGAATCGATCCGCGCAGCGCGTCGACGATGCCCAGCGCGAGTAAAGGAATGGTCCAGGCCGTCGTGAGATTGAAATGTCCGTTGAGATGGGCCGCGAGGTACGGCGATGTGCCGAAGATCACTCCGGCGAGGATGGCGCTTCCGCGCTGCCGAACGGTCCGCCACGCCAGCAGGTACGCGCAGAAGCCGTTCAGCGCAAGCGACGCCAGCGTCGTCACATTCAGAGCGGTCGCGGCGGAGAAGCGGCCGAGCAGTGTCGCGCCCACGAAGGCCGGCAGTGCCGTGTGCGTGTGCAGCGTCAGGTCCGCGCCGACTGGCGCGAGCAGATAGGCGCTATGAAAAAAGCTGGCGCCTGACGCGCGCGCGGCGCGCATCCACCAGAAGTTCCACAGGAAGGTCGCGTTGTCGCCGATGCCGGCACCCGGGAGGTGCGTCGAAAGATGCAGGACGAGCGGAAAGGTCCACACGACCGCCAGCAGGGCGAACCCGAAGGCCACGGACAGGTGCGGGCCGGCTTCTCGCAGCAACCGTTTGATCACTCACCTCCAAACGCCAGCGGACCCGTTTGTCTAGCGACTGCAGATGTGGCCGACTTCCGCCTAGCGACGCGCTAAGGATCTCGTTATTCCGCGCCGCTCGCACGCGTGACCGCAACGTCGGTGACGATCCATGAAACGTTCGGATGCGACTCCTCGAGGCGCAGCCTCACGTATCGGGCCGGGTACTACCTGAAATGCTTCATTCTGCGGAAGCTGGCATCGCGCAGGACGAGGGAGATCGTCATTCCGGTCTCGCGTCCACGCCGATCTGCCGGGTGATGATGCGCGTCCCGCTCAGGTATCGTGCGCGATCGTCCAGCGCATAGATGCGGGTCGTCGACGTGCCGTCGTACCGCATGATCGGCGGCCAATCAAGGTTTCCGAACTCGCTCGTGCGCGCGAATCGCTCCCGAAACTGCCCTTCCTCCCACTCTTCCAGCAACACATACGGCACGTAGCCGTGCGCGCGGATCGTCGCAATAACGGAACTGAGGTCGGGCGGCTCGATCAGGTCCCAGCGCAGCGTCGGGCGATCGCCGTACAGTCGCACGCTTCCGCTCTCGAGCAGGGTGAACACAATCGCCTGGGGTTCGAGCGACTCGCCCACGGTCTGGCCGACCGCCTCGTAGCGGTGCTCCGCGCGTTGAATGGCGAACGCCCCGAGCGAGTGAGCCTGGATGAGATACCAGCACGGAAGAAGCAGGCAGATGAGAAATACGAGCGCACCGCGGTACGCGAGCGGCGCGCGGCCGATCAGCCAAAGCGCCACGCTGCTGCCGAGAATGAACAATAGCGGAAGCGCCGGCAAGAGGAACCGCGTGAATGGCCACGAGTCGAACACGAAGTAGAAAAGATATGCGAACAGCAATGCGATGGCGAACGCAATCATGACCGCCGCGCCCTTCACGCGAACAACGAAGGGTGCGGCGAGGCCGATGAAGATGGCCGGCGTGTGTAACTGCGCGAGCCACGTCGTGTAGCGCATCAGGTTCGGCCAAAATCGGTTCCAGGCATAGAGCTCGTCGAGCGGTCCGTAGCCGGATCGCAGCGGCGAGCCGTGCAGCCGATTGTTCAGCCAGGCGATGAGAAGACACCCTGGCAGCATGGCGCCGACAAACAGGGCGACGCGGCGCAGACGCTGTCCGGACTCGCTGTACAGCGCGACGGCGGCCGCCACGACGATCGAAAGCGGGACAAGATTCGGCCGGGTCAGCACGGCGGCGGAGACCGCGAGACCGGCCCCGAGTGGCGCCCATGCGCCGGCCGACGCGGCGAGCACCCACGCCCCGAGCCAGCAAGCGGTCACGGGCACGTCGCTCATCGGCTCCAGCGACTGGAAGAGAAACATGGGGCTGAACGCGAGTAGCGCCGACGCCATCAGCGCCGTGCGATCGTCCGCCGTGCGGCGCGCGAGCGCGTACGTCAACCAGACCGCAGCTCCCGCGAGCAGCGGCACCACCAGATAGACGCTGGATGGGCCGACGAGGCGCAACGCCACGGCCATCAGCATCGGCAGACCCGGCGAGTAAGTCGGCGCAAGCCATCCCGGTTCGCGCGCGCGCTCATACCCCAATGGCACGACGGCGTCTCTGAGTACGGGAGTCAGCGCGGCGAGGGGGTCGCGAGCGGTCAACTGGCCGGATGCCCACAAGTGCGCCTGGCTTACGTAGCCGTACGCGTCGGCGCCGCCTGCGGAGAGGATTCTGAAATGAACCGTGACGACGACGCAGGCGATTGTCACAGCGGCGGCCAGCCATGGCGCCAGCCCCGTGAGTCGATTCCAACTCGCCTTCCGGGGATCCGCGTCGCGGTCGTGAAGCCACACCGCAACGACCGTCGCCAGTGTCGCGATGCGAAATGGTTTGGACGCGTCCCAGGACGACAGGCGGATTCCGAAGACGCGGAAGTAGAATCCGTCGGTGAAGATGTCCCACGAAGCCACGCCCCCCGCGACGCAAGCGCAAGCGACGAGCGCAATCATGAGCCAACGCCGATGCGATGGCCCTCGACGAGAGAATGAGGTCAACAACGGTCTCCGAGCACGGCGTGTGTCGCGTGCTATAGTCGAATTTCAGCCGACAAGGTTATCCTACGCTCGAGATTAGCGGAACCTGAAGCGGCGAGATCAGTGAACGTCACGCGGCTCTGCCGCTTTCCTGCCGACAGCAGACGGAGCTTCCCATGTCCGACTTCACCGCCGCCTTTCCCAACTCGCGCAAGATTCTTGTCGACGGTCCGCAGGGCGTCCGCGTGCCCATGCGCGAGATTGCGCTCGCCGGCGGCGAGGCGCCCATTCGTGTGTACGACACCAGCGGACCGCAGGATCACGACGTCACGCGCGGCCTGCCGAAGCTGCGTGAGCCTTGGGTGCACGCGCGGACGACGGGCGACGTCAGGCTGACGCCTTCGGGCTCGGGCGCTGCGAATAGCTGCGTCACGCAGCTGCATTATGCGCGCAAGGGCGAGATCACGCAGGAGATGGAGTTCATCGCGCTGCGCGAAGGGCTGCCCGCGACCTTCGTTCGCGACGAGGTCGCCCGCGGCCGCGCGATCATTCCGGCCAACATCAAGCATCCCGAGCTGGAGCCGATGATCATCGGCCGGAACTTCCTCGTGAAGATCAACGCGAACATCGGCAACTCCGCCGTGTCGTCGTCGATCGAAGAGGAAGTCGCGAAGCTGCAGTGGGCGACCCTCTGGGGCGCCGACACCGTGATGGATCTGTCCACCGGCAAGAACATCCACGAGACGCGCGAATGGATCGTCCGGAACTCGGCGGTGCCGATCGGGACCGTGCCGATTTACCAGGCGCTCGAAAAGGTCGGCGGACGGCCGGAAGATCTCACATGGCCGATTTATCGCGACACACTTATCGAACAGTGCGAGCAGGGCGTCGACTACTTCACCGTCCACGCCGGCGTGCTGCTGCGCTACGTGCCGATGACGGCGCGCCGCCTGACTGGCATCGTCTCGCGCGGCGGATCGATTCTGGCGAAGTGGTGCCTCGCGCACCATCAGGAGAATTTCACGTACACCCACTTCCGTGAGATCTGCGAGATCATGCGCGCGTACGACGTGTCGTTCTCGCTGGGCGACGGCTTGCGTCCGGGCTCAATCGCCGACGCGAACGACGAAGCGCAGTTTGCCGAGCTGAAGACGCAAGGCGAGCTGACGAAAATCGCCTGGGAGTACGACGTCCAGGTGATGAACGAGGGGCCGGGCCACATCCCCATGCATCTCATCAAAGAGAACATGGAGAAGCAGCTCGAGTGGTGTCAGGAAGCGCCGTTCTACACGCTCGGTCCGCTGACCACTGACATCGCGCCTGGCTACGACCACATCACTTCCGCCATTGGCGCAGCGATGATCGGCTGGTACGGCACCGCGATGCTGTGCTACGTCACGCCGAAGGAACATCTTGGTCTGCCGAATCGCGACGATGTGAAGGCCGGCGTGATCGCGTACAAAATCGCCGCCCACGCCGCCGACCTGGCCAAGGGGCACCCGCACGCGCGCGAGTGGGACGATGCGCTGTCGAAAGCGCGGTTCGACTTCCGCTGGGAGGACCAGTTCAACCTGGCGCTCGACCCGGTGACCGCTCGCGCGTTCCACGACGAGACCCTGCCCGCCGACGGCGCGAAGGTGGCGCATTTCTGCTCGATGTGTGGACCGAAGTTCTGCTCGATGGAGCTGACGCAGCAGGTGCGCGATTACGCGCGGGCGAAGGGCGTGGAGGAGACGGCGGCCGCGGCGGCCGGCATGGAAGAAAAATCGCTGGAGTTCAGGCGCCGGACGGAGATTTACGTACCAGTTGGTGAATAACAGGAATTGGTGAATTGGTGAGTTGGTGAATTGGTGAATGAAATCATCCACTCACGAAGCCACCAAGTCGGCGACTTCACCGTTCTGTCACTGGTACGATTTGGATGATTGTCGGGAACCGCGCGGGCTGGCCGTTCGGCTTCGGATTCGGATAGCCCTGCGACACGTCCGTTTGATAATCCTTGATGGTCACGCCCGGCGGGAAGGCCATCGTGTCCTCGCGGAATCGGCCGACGTCGAACTCGTGCGTCGCCGGTACATCGAACACCAGCTCGCCTTTCTGCTTCAGCACGTTTCGATAGAACGCGACGAGATCGACAAACGGGGCGGGCGATCCGAAGATGTAGTAGCGCTGACCGCGGCCGGCATCGTAGGACGCGATGAACTGCGCCCCGGGATAGATCGGCACGCCGAGCGTCGCTTCGGTCGGCGCGCCGTCCGGTTGAGCGGTCGCTGGTGCGGGCGCTGACGGAGCCGCTGGCGGCGCCTGCCGCGGCGGCGCAGGCGTCGATGGCTGGTTGCCAGGCCGGGGAAAGGGCTGCGGCACCGGTGGTTGCTGGCGATACGATGTTTGGACGCCGACCTCGCCGAGAACGATTCTCTCTGCGGCGGCCGCGGTTGCGGCGTTGATCGTAGTGGCAAGCGCCAGCGCGATGATCCACATGTCCCGATTATACGACCTCCAGAAATTCTGCCGCGACCACCGCAGCTGGCTGATCGCGATCACCGAAGCGCTCGTGCGCCTGGAATCGCCGACGACCGACAAAGCCGCCGTCGATCGGTGCGGGCGCGAGCTGGCAGCGCAGCTGGAGGCGATCGGCGGCCGCGTCACACGCCTCGCGCGCGGCGACCGCGGCGATCATCTGCGGGCGGAATTCGGCGGCAGCCCGGCTCAGACCGGACACGACCACACGCCGGTACTGCTCCTCGGTCATTTCGACACCGTGTGGCCGGTCGGGCAGCTCGCGCAAATGCCGCTCGCACAGCGTGATGGGCGCCTGCACGGCCCCGGGGTGTTCGACATGAAGGCCGGCATTGCCATCGGCTTGCTCGCCGCACGCGCGCTGCTCGAAACCGATCACCTGCCGTCGTGCGGGATTGCGATGCTCTGGACGACCGACGAGGAAACCGGCAGCGCGACCTCGCGCGCCGCGATCGAGGACGAGGCGCGCCGCAGCCGCGCGGTGCTCGTGCTCGAGCCGTCGCTGCCCGGCGGCACACTCAAGACGTCGCGGAAGGGATGCGGCGGCTACGAGATCGTCGTGCAGGGCGTGGCGGCGCACGCCGGGATCGAGCCCCAGAAGGGCGCGAGCGCAGTGCAGGAGCTTGCGCATCAGATCCTGCGCATCAACGCGCTGCAGGATCTCGAGCGTGGCATCCTCGTCAACGTCGTCCAGGTGACCGGAGGGCGGCGCTCGAACGTCATCCCCGATGAGGCGCGCGCGATTGTCGATGTCCGCGTGCCGACGCTCGCCGATGTCGCGCACGTCGATGCGGCGATTCGCGGCCTGCGCACCGTGGATCCGCGGACGAGCCTTGCGATCGCAGGCGGCGTGGATCGGCCGCCGCTGGAACGTAGTGAGGGTGTGGCGCGTCTGTACAAGCAGGCCCAGCAGATCGCGCGCGAGCTCGGCCACGCCTTGAGTGAAGGCAGGTACTGGCGGCGGATCGGACGGGAATTTTACGGCCGCGCTGGGGGTTCCCACACTGGACGGGCTGGGGGCGATCGGCGACGGCGCGCACGCGCTCCACGAGCACGTCGAGATCGGTGTGCTCGCCGATCGCGCGGCCCTTGTCGCGGAGCTGATCGCCAGTCTGGATGACGGTCCGAGCGCAGCGTCAACGAGAGCCGCGCAGGCAAGGCAAGGTCAAGCAGCGTCGTAAAATAAGGTCATGTCCAACGTGGTCAAGACGGCGCTTCTGCTCGGCACGCTCAGCGCGCTGCTGCTGTTCATCGGCGAGGCGCTCGGCGGCGCGCAGGGTCTGATGCTCGGGTTCCTCTTCGCCGTGGGGACGAACTTCTTCTCGTACTGGTTCTCGGACAAGATGGTGCTGCGCATGTACAACGCGCAGGAGGTCGGCCCCGACCATCGCCTGTATCGGATCGTCAGCCGGCTCGCGGCGCGCGCCGGCTTACCGCAGCCGCGCTGCTACGTGATTCCGGACGCGTCGCCGAACGCGTTTGCCACTGGCCGCAACCCACAGCATGCGGCGGTCGCGGCGACCGAAGGCATTCTGCAGATACTGAGCGACGAAGAGCTCGACGGTGTGCTCGGCCACGAGCTCGCCCACGTCAAGCATCGCGACATTCTGATCAGTTCGGTGGCGGCGACGTTGGCGGCGGCGATCATGATGACCGCCCGGTTCGCCATGTTCTGGGGCGGTGGGCGCAGCGACGATCGCCAGGGATCCAATCCGATCGCGCTGCTGGCGACCGTGATCCTGGCTCCAATCGCGGCGATGCTGATTCAGGCGGCGATCTCGCGCTCGCGCGAATTCGATGCCGACGCCGGTGGCGCGCTCATTGCCGGCAGTCCGCTGGGGCTGGTCAGCGCGCTCCGCAAAATCGATTCGGCGTCGCGGATCGTGCCGCTCGACGCGAATCCTGCGACCGCGCACATGTTCATCATCAAGCCGTTCTCCGTCTCCGGGCTGATGGGCTTGTTCAGCACGCACCCTCCGACCGAACAGCGCATCCAGGCACTGATGCAGCTGGCCCGGCCGTAGACCGAACACCATCACCGCTTACTATTCCTGACGCAGTTTTTGCGTGTGGCTAATCAACCACGCGACAGCAGCGCACGTCCGTCTCGGTGGACAAACCGTGCATTCAGTGCTGCTTGCGTCGCTTTATTGCTGCGCCACCGCAACGGGCGATCGTGGCGTACGTCTTGCTTTTTCAACAGTGACGGAGGCAGACGTGCACGTAGAGGACCTCGACATCTCACCGAGCAAAATCGGCGAAACCGCGCAACGCATCATCGACCGCGCCATCGAGGAGGCCCGTCGCCGTGAGCACGCACTGCTCACCAATGAGCACATCTTCCTGGCGTTCGCGCAGGCTGAGTGGGACATGTTCGCCGAGGTGATGCGCGACATCGACCTCAACCCCCACACCATCCTGCAGGCGATCGAGGAGCATCTGCACATGATGCCGTCGTTCGCCGGCCGCGAATTGCGCGTCTCGCCCGCGACGAAGCTCGTCTTCAAGCTGGCGCTTCATCACGCCAGCCGCGCCGGACGCCAGACCGTGGAGGGCGCCGATCTGTTCTCCGCCGTGTTCGAAGAGACGCAGGGTGTGCCGGTGTCGATTCTCCGGCGCCACGGCGTCGAGCCGGAGGTGCTGGTGACCCGCCTGAACGCCCGCATGCGCGACATGGAGCTGCGCGAGGAGCGTCTGAAGAAGCGGTTCGAGCTGCCGCCCTTCCTGAAGCATTTCGCGACGAACCTCAACCTGCTGGCGCGGCAGGACAAGCTGCCGCCGGTCTTCGGCCGCGACAAGGAAATCCAGCAGGTGCTCGAAATCCTCTGCCATCGCGAGCGCGCCAATTCGGTGATGCTGATCGGCGAGCCGGGCGTCGGCAAGACGGCGATCGCGGAAGGCCTCGCCCGCCGCATCGAATTCGAGCCCGACACCGTGCCCGTGCGGCTGCGCGACTGCCAGGTCGTCAACCTGCAGATGAACACGATGGTGGCCGGCACGATGCTCCGCGGGATGTTCGAGGATCGCATCCAGAACGTGATCCGCGAGCTGAAGGAGCGCTCGAGCCTCATTCTGTTCGTCGACGAGGCGCACACGATGGTTGGCGCAGGCTCGGCGCTCGGTGCGCCGTCGGATGCCGCCAACATCTTCAAGTCGGTGCTGGCGCGCGGCGAGATCCGCATGGTCGCGGCGACGACGCTCAGCGAGTACAAGGAATACATTCAAGAGGACGAAGCGCTCGCGCGCCGCTTCCGCTGTGTCACCGTCTCGGAGCCGACGCTCGACGAGACCCGCCAGATTCTCTACAGCCTCCGGCCGCGCCTCGAACGGAACTACTCGGTGCACGTGCTGGACGAAGCGATCGAGGCGGCGCTGGAGCTCTCGCCGCGCTACATGCGCCATCTGCACCTGCCGGACAAGGTGATCGGCTGGCTGGACACCGCCGCCGTGCGCGCAGAGATCGATCGCCGCTGGGACGTGACGAAAGAGGACATCGTCTCCGTGATCTCGCACGTCGCGCAGATTCCCGAGGATATGGTGTTCCGCGACGTGACCGACCGCTTCAAGGACATCGAGGCGCAGCTCCAGACGCGCGTGGTCGGCCAGTCCAACGCGATCGCGGCGGTGGCGCGCCGCCTGGTGTTGAACAAAGGGCCGCTCAAGGACGGATTCGACCGTCCGGACGGCGTGCTGCTGTTCCTCGGCCCGACTGGCGTCGGCAAGACCGAGCTTGCGAAGGCGGTCGCCGAATTTCTGTTCGGCGACGAGAAGAAGATGATCCGCGTGGATATGTCCGAGTATCAGGACGGCTCGGTCTCGGTCGACAAGCTGATCGGCATGCCGCGCGGGATCGTGGGCAGCGAGCGCGGCGGTGTGCTGACCAATCAGCTCAAGGACAACCCCTACTGCGTGATCCTGCTCGACGAAGTGGAGAAGGCGAGCCCGAGCACGCTGAATCTGTTTCTGCAGGCGTTCGACGAAGGCTGGATGACGGATGGCCGCGGGAAGCGCGTGTATCTGAGCGACGCGGTCGTCATCATGACGTCGAATCTCGGCGCCGAGAACTTCCGCAAGCTCACGAGCCCGATGGGGTTCCTGAACCGCACAGTCGGCATCGAGCAAGTGCAAGGCGAAGTGATGCGCGAGCTCGAGCGCCGCTTCCCGCCGGAGTTCCGCAACCGCATCGACGAAGTGGTCCTCTTCGCGCCGCTCACCCACGATCAGGTCCGTGAGATCGCAAAGCACTACCTCGCGCAGGTGACGACGACGCTGGCGAGGGCGGGAAAGACCCTTCACGTGACCGCCGAAGCGCTGGAGATGGTGGTGGCGAAAGGCTACAGCATCGCGTTTGGCGCGCGGTTCCTGAAGCGCTTCATCGACGAGCACATCAAGCTGCCGATCAGCGCACGCTGGAAGGAGGGCTCGCACTTCGAGGTGAGCGTGACGGATGGCGTCCTCGCCGTCGCGCCCGCGCCCGCACCAGCAAAGATTGTGGCGGCAGACGATGCCCTGGAGGTGGCGTAACGACGATCAACCCAGAACGCGCTGAGCTCGCCGAGAAAACCTCGTACTCGGCGCCCGTTCTCAGCGTGCTCCGCGGTTTCAGCGTCGATCGTCGTGATTACCAGGCGAAACCGACCTGCTCGGTTTCGGACGGGGCGGCCGCGGACGGATGTTCCGCGTCCGCCTCTTTTCGTTTCGCGAGGCCGTACCGATCCTGCAGCACGCGCACCATGCCCTGCACCTGCGCCCGGTAGTCGCGCGGCGCGTATTTCTTTTGATACAGCGCCTCGTAGCGCGGCACCCACGAGGGGAATTCGCGCTCGAGAAACTTCATGAAGTGCGCGCGCGTGCCGTCCTCCAGGAACATCACGTTGCAGCCAACGAAGCGCGCGCCGTGATCGGCGATCGCCTTGACCGTGCGCTCGAGCTTCGCGCGGGAGGAGGTGAAGCCCGGCACGATCGGATTCATGAGCACGCCGGCGTTCACGCCGGCGTCGACCAGCTCGCGGACGGCCCGCAGCCGCTGCAGCGGGTGCGCGGTGCCCGGCTCGAGGCGCTGCCAGGCGTCCTCGTCGACGGTCGGCACGCTCATGTAGACCGAGCAAGAGGCGACGCGCGAGAAGGCGGCGAGCAGATCCCGATCGCGAACGACCATCGGCCCTTTCGTGATCAGGCCGATCGGGTTCCGTGCGCGCAGAAACGCCTCGAGCGATCGGCGGGTCAGTTTGTACTGTCCTTCGATCGGTTGGTAGCAGTCGGTTGCCGTGCCGACGGCGACGTACTCGCCCTTCCATGACGGGCGCGCGAGCTCGCGCGTGAGGACGTCGACGATGTTCTTCTTCACCAGAATCACGGACGCGAACTCATCGTCGGCGTTCATCTCGAACTGGGCGTGATAGCGTCGCGCGTAGCAGTAATGGCAGCCGTGCGTGCAGCCGCGATACGGGTTCAGCGTCCAGGCGAACGGCATGCCCTTGACGGCATTCAGTGCGGAGCGGCAGGAGATCTCCTGATAGCGCGCATGGTCCGCCCTGCGCTCCGCCTCCGTGAGCGCATCAGTGCCGCCGAGTCTCACGGTGTCCGCGACGTCGCGTGTGGTGGGTTGCCGAGCGCCGAGATCGAAGAGGAGGGGATGGGTGTCCATGGGCGGGCCTCGATGGGGCGCTTCGCTATTTGTTCGCCCCCTATCATCGTGCCCGCCGCCGCGGCTGTCAAGCGCGCTCAGCGCGACTCAGCGCGGCTTTGTTGTGGGCCGCCTGTGCACGGTCCGCTTCGACGAAGACGATTGATGAGTCACGCGCTTCCGATGTGTGTTCTTCCGCGCCGTCGTGGCGGATCCGGCAGATACCCGCGCGGAATGCCTGGCGCGATGGTGCAGAACTTTCTTGGGGGCGGCTTCTGCCATCGTGCCGAATGCGAATACGGCGACGCAGGCGAGGGCGAAGATCTTCAGCGGCTGGCGAATCATGAGCGTAAAGATATCCGATCTTTTCGCGTTTAGCGATACCCTTCACGGCAATGGCGGCAGCCAACGGGGATTCACCGGCGGCGAGTCTGAACCGCCTCATCGACGCGGATCGCGACGCGATGATCGCGCTGCTCGCGGCGCTCGTCGCAGTTCCCACGGAAAACCCGCCGGCTCGCGTCTGCCTGCCGTGTCTCGATCTCTTGACGCAGGCGGTGACCGGAGCCGGGCTCGAGCACCGACGCATCGACATTCCGTCGCCGGCCGACGCGCCGCGGGCTGCGCTGCATGCGTGGAGCGGCCGTCCGGGCCCGACGCTGTATTTCCACGGACATTACGACGTCGTGCCTGCGAGCGTGTCCGACCAGTTCGAGCCGCGCATCGAAGGCGACGCGCTGTTCGGCCGCGGCAGCTCGGACATGAAGAGCGGTCTGGTCGCGATGCTTTACGCGGCGAAGGCCGTCGCGGCGGCAGGCATGACCGGCCGCGCGCGATTGGGTCTGATGTTCGTGCCGGACGAAGAGACCGGCGGCGAATATGGATCGGCCGCGCTGGCGGCGATGGGCGAGCTCGCGGCCGACGCGGTCGGCATGCTGCTGCCTGAGCCCACCAGCGGAGCCGTGTGGAACGCGAACCGCGGCGCCATCTCGCTCGAGGTGACGGTGAAGGGGCGGGCGTCGCACGTCGGCCTCGCGCATCTGGGCGTGAACGCGTTCGAGGGCGCCGTCGCGATCGTCAATCGCCTGATCGCGCTGAAGGCGGAGGTCGAACCGTCGATCCTGCTCATCGGCGGCCGCGTGGAGGCGGGATCGAACTTCAATGTCGTGCCCGACTCGTGCCGCTTCACGATCGATCGTCGCATCGATCCCGGCGAAGATTTTCACGTCGAAAAGCAGCGGCTGATGGACCTGCTCGACGAGGCGCGGGCCGGTGGAATCGAGTTGGAGGTTCGCGTGCTGCAAGAAGGGCGTGCGAGCGCTTCGTCCGAACGTTCGCCGCTCGGCGTGGCGCTGGCCGACAGCATCGGCGATGTGACGGGACGGCCGGCCGCTTTCGAGATGTGCCCCGGGCTCCTCGAGACGCGGTTCTACGCAGAGCGCGGCGTGCCCGCATTCGCGTACGGCCCCGGCATTCTCGCCGTCTCGCATGGACCGCGGGAATTCGTGCGAATCAGCCGGATGATCGAATCGGCCAAGGTGTACGCGCTGACGGCCGCGCGCGTGCTGGCGCGCCTGTGAACATTCGCGAAGCGATCTATTCCCGGGTCGTCGCGACCGGCGTGGCGCCGGCGCCGGACGAGGCTGCCGCGATCGCAGGCGTCGCGCTGGATGCCGCAGAGGACGCATATCGCGCGCTGGCCGCGGCGCACGTCATCGTCCTCGACGGCGGCACCACCCGGATCCTCTTCGCGCCTCCGTTTTCCGCCGTGCCGACGCCATTTCGCGTCCACATCGGCGCGCGTTCGTACTTCGGCGTATGCGCCTGGGACGCGTTCGGCGTTTCGGCGGCGCTTCACACCGGGGCACGGATCGAGGCGACCTGCGCGTGGTCGGGCGATCCGATCGCCTGCGGCGTCGAGAACGGGCGTCCGTACGGCGACGGCGTCATCCACCTGCTGGTCCCCGCCGCGCATTTCTGGGACGACATCGTCTTCACGTGAGCGAACATCCTGCTCTTCCGGTCGGAAGAGGACATCGATCGCTGGTGTGAATCGAAGCAGGTGTCGCGGGGCGCGACGATGACGATCCCGCAGGCGTGGGCGTTGTCGCAGCAGTGGTACGGCAACCGTCTGGCCCCAGACTTTCGCCGTCCCACTATCGATGAAGCGCACGCGATCTTCACGAGCGTCGGGTTGACCGGATCATTTTGGGATTTGCGGTTGCCGTGATCAACCACGAGGGCACCAAGGACACGAAGGGTAACTCCCTTGAGTTTTTCCTTTGTGCCCTTTGTGTCCTTTGTGTTGAGCGTAGCGGCGCGGATAGTACCTGCCGTCTATAACAAATACGCGAGCGCGAAGCCGATCTGCGCGACGAACATCATGCGATACATGTGCGCCCACGACACGTGGTTCTCCTCGACCGCGAGATCCTCGGGACGCCGCAGCATCAGATAGCAGACGTAGACGCCGTAGACCGTCATCACGCCGCCGAGAATCTGCAACAGCCAGAAATTGCCGGTGAGCACGTGCAGCCAGGCCCCGAGCGGGATCATGAGAAACGGCACGACGAATGACGGCGAGATCATCCACGCGGCGCGCCGCACGCCGAACTGAATCGGCAGCGTCCGGCAGCCGCCGCGGCGGTCGCCGTCCATGTCGGCGAAGTCCTTGGTCGTCGTCGCGCCGAGGAGAAACAGGCCGAAGATCGCGCCGATGTACCACGGTTCCACGCCCACGATCGTCTTGACCGACGACCAGCCGGCCACCTTCAGCAGCACACCGCGCGGAATCGCGATCGTCACGTTGGCCCAGATGCCGAGCCGTTTGGTACGGAATGGCGGCACTGAATACAGCAGTGTGCACACCACCGCGACTGCCACGAGCCAGAAGCATTCGTGACGGCCGCCCGGCGCGACGAGCCACGCCAGAATCAGCGCCAATCCGTAGGTGATCGCGGTGAACAGCCAGGTATCGCGGATTGTCAGGCGGCCGCTCGGCAGTGGGCGCTTCGGCTTGTTCACGCGATCGATCTCGAGGTCGTAGATCTGATTGATCGCGTTGTTCCCCGCGTTCAGACACGCCGCCATCACAGACCCCGCGATCGGGTAGACGAGCAGCGACATCGTCCAGACTTCGCGCGGCGCCGCACCCACAGCCGTCAACGCGCCCGACATGAAGCCGAGCGCCGGCGCCACCAGCGTGAACGGCCGCGCCAGATCGATGAAGGCGCGAAGGGTGCTGGGTGCTAGGTGCTGGGTGCTGGGTGCTGCAGTGCCAGGTGCCGGGGTGCGAGGTGCCACGCCGCCGCGGCGCTCGTCGGGCGCGGGGCTCACGCCAGCACCAGCGCCACCGCAGCGGCCACCGCGGTGTTGATGAAGTTGAGCATGTCGTTGTTCAGAATACCCGGTCCTTCGAGTGTCGCGCCGAGCGCGCTCTCGACCAGCGCACCCGCTGTCGCCGCGACGATGACGACGAAAATCAGCGCGCCCGGGATCAGGCCGACCGCGGCCGCCGCGGCCGCGAGCGCCAGCGCCGCCAGCAGCCCGGCGGCCGTACCTTCGAGAGACATCGCACCCGAGGTGCCCGGTCTCACGCGCCCGAGCGTGCTGATGAGAAACGTGGATCGGCCCCACGACTTGCCGATCTCGCTGGCGACCGTGTCGCTCCCGGCGGCGGTCAATGCGGCCGTGAGCGCAAGCAACGCCCCGGCGCTCTCGGGCGTGGCCACTGCTGCGAACGCGGCGATTGCCGCCACACCGCAGTTGGCGATCGCGTTGCCGGCGCCGCGTCGTCCGCCGCGCTCCTCCGCGATGCCAAGCAACATCTTTCGCTTCAACCCCAGACGCGACGTCACCGACGCGAAGAGGAACGTGAGCAGGAGCAATGCCCACGCGCAGGCGCCGCCTCCTGCGTAGATCATCGCGCCGATGATCGCACCGGAGATCGCGCCGGACATCGAGACGGTGCGCGCGCGGTATCCGGCCCACGCCACAAGAACATTCAGCCCAATTGCCCACGGCAGCCGCCCGGCGATCATCGACCCCGAGGTGCCGAGCGCGCCCCCGGTCACCATGCTTCCGATCCAGAGCACGCCCGCCGACGCTGCAGGCACCGAAATGTTGTCGTCCAGTCGCACGGGGATCGATTCGACGAACGCTGCAGCGATGGACGCCGCGATCGGCGCCAGCACGATGAACCCGATCGATCCGCCGGGCAGCGTCCACCAGGCGAGCGCGATGCTCCCGGCGCTCGCGCACACGACGAAGCTCGCGGTGCCAGCGACGGTTTTCTCCGCGTTCCATGGCAGCACGCGTCCGCGAAAGCGTGTGCCTACGAGAGTGGCAGCGCCATCGCCGAACGCCAGGATGCCCCAGGCTGCGGCGGCGATCTCGAGGCGCGACGAGAACATCAGAATCAGCAACAGGACCGCGAGCGGATAGAGCACGATCCCCAGCGGGAAGCCGCGCGCATCGTCGACCGGGCGATACAAGCGGCGCCCGCCGATCCGCGGCAGCAGGAGCACGTTGAAGATGATGGCGATCGCGGCCATCACGGCCGCCTGCCACCAGGTGAGGATTCGGAGGAGGAACGCGAATGCCCCCGAGCCCACGTGCACCCATTGCCGCGCATCTTCAGAACGCATCGTCACTGTTCTCGATTCAATGTCGCGCGAAGGCTCAATGTCGCGCGAAGGCTTCAGCCGAGCGCGGCGCGCAGCGATTCCACGGTGCGGTGCATGCCGTTGACGAGCGGCGTCATGGTGTAACCGAGGTCGCGGACGGCGCCGCTGCTGTCGAGCGACCAGTCGTGGCGAAAGATCTCCACCGCTCCCCGCGTGAGGCGCGGCGCGCCACCGAACAGCCGCGCGCGTGTTTCCTCTACGGCCCCGAGCGCCGAAGCGACGCCGAAGGGGATGCGGCGGGGCAGCCTGCGTCCGGTCATCATCTTCACCAGATAAAACACCCGCTCCTGTGGCGCGTTCTCGCCGCCGAGCACATAGCGTGCCGCGTCCGTTCCGCGCTCGAGCGCCGCGCAATGTCCAGCGGCGACGTCGTCGACGAACGCGTACGACCACGGTCGATCGGGTCCGATCAGTCCAGGCAACTTGCCTTTGAGATGATCCGCCACGAGCCGCCCGATTAGATTGCCTTCGGTCAGCGACCCAGGACCGTAAATCACACCGGGATACACGCGGATCAGCGGGCTGCCGGCACGCACCGCCGCGCCGGCGAGGCGGTCGGCCGCGACTTTCGTCCGCTGATAATCGTTCGCTTCGAGCGGCGTCGAGCCGTCGTGCGGCGGCAGCGCCAGAAACGAGGAAGTGTAGACCAGACGACGGATGCCGGCGGCGTCTGCCGCGGCGATCGCGTTCTGGAGGCCGCCGATGTTGACCTCGTCGAAGTCTTCAGGCCGCCGGCGCCAGAGGCTCACGAGCGCCGCCATGTGGCAGATCGCATCGCAGCCTGCGGCGGCACGCTCGAACGCCGCACGATCGCGGACGTCGCCGTCGACAAGCGTCGCCGGCAAGCCGCTCTGCCGCGCCGTGCGCGCGAAGACCAGCACGGCATGCCCGCGCCTGGCCAGCGCGTGGACGACCGCGCGCCCGAGGTAGCCGGTGCCGCCGGTGACGAGCACTCTCATAGACACGTCTGTGCCGAAAAACAACTACCACGGTGGACACGGTGGACACTGAGGTTCAATCCTCAAGATTACGTCCTCCGCGTCCTCCGTGACCTCTGTGGTGGAGAGCTCAATTCTGCAACGGTTCCGTCTAAGCTACCGCGCGCCAATACTCGAGCAGATCGTCGATCGTCTGCTCGAGCGGAACGCGCGGCGTCCATCCGAGCTCGTCGCGCAGGCGGCGCGGATCGCCGAGCAGGAGCGGCACGTCGTTCGGCCGATACCGTGCCGGATCGACCTTGATCGACAGCGGCACACGCGCGCGGGCGATCATCATGTCCAACAGATCGCGGATCGCGACGGCGCGGCCGGAGCAGACGTTGTAAGGCCGCCGGGCGTCGCCCCGCTCGACGATCAGGCGGTACGCGCGGACGGTGTCGCGCACGTCGGCGAGATCCCGGCGCGCCTCGAGATTGCCGACGGCGATCTCCGGCGCCCAGCGCCCGCGCTCGATGTCGGCGATCCGGCGGGCAAAGCCGGCGGCGACGAACATCGGATCCTGCCGCGGGCCGAAATGATTGAACGCGCGCGCGATCAGCACCTGCAGACCGTCGTACGGCCGGCAGCCGAGCTGTTCCTGCGCGAGCTTGCTCAGTCCGTACGGGCTCTCTGGAATCAGCGGATCATCTTCACTGAGCGCGCGATCGGCGCTCGCGTACACCAGCGCCGAGCTCGGAATCAACACACGCGACTCGACGTGCGTGCGCGACAGCGCGTCGAGCAGGTAATGCGTCGCGCGTACGTTGGTCGCCAGCGTGCTCTCAGTGCGATCCCACGAGCGGCCGACATGCGCGGCACCCGCGCAGTGATAGACGATGGCCGGACGCAAACGGGCGATTGCATCGCGCACGGCGCCGCGATCCAGCAGGTCGATCGCCTCCCACTTCGTGCCGGCCACCGTGTGCGGCGGCGTGCCGCCGGGACGGTGCCACGCCACGAGGTCTGGTGTGTCGGCACCGAGCAGGTCGAGGAGATGACCGCCGGCGAAGCCTGCCGCGCCGGTGACGAGGATGGTCGTCCGCATGCTGCGTGTCGGGGTCAGCGCGGGACGCCGCTCATCGCGCCGTTGAAGGGCGAGAAGTTGCCCAGGCCGGCGAGCGTGAACGACAGAAAGAAACGGTGGTCAGCCGCCACACCGACGAGCTGGCTGATACTCGAGCCGTAGTTGGTCGCATCGTACTCGAACGCGATGCCGCAGCACTGCGTGTTGTAGTACGCGGAGATGCGCTGCCACAGCATCGACTTGCCCAAGAGGTCGTAATTCGGTGAGTACACGCCTCCGTACCGGTTGTCGCGGGTGTGAAGGTTGAGCGATCCGCTGATGGATTGACCGGTAGGCTGAAACACGCTGGGCTGGGTTGCGCTCGCCGACGCCGACTTGCTCCACGTGAGATTCGTCTGCAGCAGGCCGGTCACCGAATAGGTCCCCGTCGTCGAGATGGTCCGGAGGTTGTGATACCGGCTGTCGAACTCCGCGCGCACCGACGCGTTGAGCGCGCTCGTTGGCACCGCGCGGATGGTCAGCGCGATGGGGGAGAAGTTGGTCGGCGTAATCGGCGCCACCCCCCCGGTGAAGCTCGACGTGTAGTTCGTGTCGACCTGGGCCGCAGCAGGGTTGGTGTAGTAGCTTTGCGACAACTCGACATCGAAGATTTCCCGTGATGTTGCCGGTCGCCCCGGTGTGTCCTTCCGTTTCGCGAAGAAGCGGTTCGTCACGCCGTAGGTGATGTTCGTCGTGCCGCCCACGGCGTAGTCGGTACCGTCGAGCAGCACAATGCGATTGGAGTTGTCGATCGATGAGGTGCGCTGGATGGTGACCGACGGCTCGATCGAATGCTTGAACTTCTCAGCGTAGCCGTTGTCCGGCGTGTCCCAAATTCTGTTGAATACCGGCCCCGTGATCTGCGCCTGCGCCGTGAAGAAGCGGCGGTTCAGGCCTTCGTCGATCACGAGCGACTGATTCGTCACGGGATCCGTCTGCGTCGGATCGAGACTGCGCGTGTAGTAGGTATCGCGCCAGCCGAACGTCGAGTTGACCGTGAACCACTCCCACTTCTTGAACGGATAGCGGACCTGCGGATTGAAGTCGAGGCGCGTCAGGCCGGTGTTCGCCTCGGCGGTTGCAAGGGGGTTGTTACGATCGGGCCCCTTGCTGTCGCGCAGGAGGTCGGCATACTCGCCGCCGACAGAGAAGTACAAGGGCGAGTCGAACAATGGTCGCTCGTTGCGCGTCAGGTCGACCTTCGGCGAGTAGCCCGACAACGCGGAGCTGCCAACCTCAGTAGCGGTCGCACCGCTGTAAAAATATTCGGTGTGGTCGAACGTGGCGTTGAGACTGTAGCCGGACCATGCGCCGACGACGTTGACGCCGACGCTGCGCGTGTTCGCCGACGCATCGAGGACGTTGGTATTGAACGTCTGGTTGGTGAGCAGGTTCGAGAAATATTTCACGTTGGCCTGCGCCCGCAGGCCCAGCGGCAGCGTCTGATTCAGGCTGCCGCGGAAATCATAGCTGCGCGATGCTGGCGACGGGACAACGCTGCCGTCCGGCTGCACCTGGTTTGCTGAGCTCTGGTCGATGAAGTGCGACGTCAGCGTGCCGTTCGACGTCGGCCCGAAATTGTAGCGGTATTCTCCGGCGACGCCCTGGCCCACCTTTGAATACCACTCGTGCTCGATGGTGGCGTCCTGACTGCGGTCGATCGCCCAGAAAAACACATTGTGCAACTCCTGGCCGCGCAGCGTGGACGATCCGTACGTCGGAATCAGAAAGCCGGTGGCGCGGTCATCCTTCTTCGTCGGATACGCCATGACCGGCAGGTACAGCATCGGCACACCCTTCACGTTCATGATGGCGTTCTTCAACACCGTGTAATGGCCGACGTTCAGGATGACCGTGCCCGCGTGCAGCTCCCAGCGCGGCGTCGGCTGAACGCACGTGCTGAAGCCCCCGTTGGTGATCCGATACTTCTTCGCCCCGACTTTTTCGACCGTGTCGCCGAAGAAGTACACGTCCGTGGGTTGATTGCTGACCGGCGCCGGCGCGATTGCGCCGGGCCGCACCTGCTGCTTCGGCGGCTTGACGGTCGCAATCCCCGACGCGTTGTAAAACGTGCCGAGATTGGTCTTCGTGTTCAAGTCCGCGCGATCGGACGAAATCCGATTGTCGCCCTGCGAGAACACGACGTTGCCCGTGAAGATCGCGCGATCCTGATCCCCGAACAGCTCCGCGCTGTCGGCGTAGATTGACGTCCCGTTGGCCAGCGTGATCTCGACGTGGCCGATCCGCCTGACGTGCTTGTCGCCGCTCTGCTGCTCGATGGTATCGCTGGTCTGACTTTGAATCTGCGACTGGCCCGCCGGCTGCGCCGCGGGCTGCGCGGGCGGCTGCTGCGCGCGGACGGGCACCGCGGCGGCGAGCAGCGTCGTAAGTACACAGCAGCACGAGAAAAAGGATCGAGACATTCTTGAAGCGTTTTCGAAGGGTATCACGTCCCTTCGCGCTCCTTCAGCACGTCGCCGAGCAGGAAGATCGATCCGGCCACGACGATGCGCGCCGATTGACGCCAGGCGGCGTCGAGCGCGGCCGTACGGGACGGTTCGATCATCAACGGCAGCGCCGGCGCGACCTCGCGCGCCTGCTGCGCCAGCACCACCGGATCGGCGGAGCGTGGATTCGACGCGCGCGTCAGCACGAGCGACCCGACGGCCGGCAGCAGCGCGCGAAACATGCCGCGCACATCCTTGTCGCGCATCGCCGCAAAGACGAGCGGCGGCTTGTCGGGCCACGCCTCGCGCAGATAGGCCGCCAGTGTGGCGGCTCCGTCGGGATTGTGCGCGGCGTCGAGCAGCGCCTCGCGCCCGTCAGCGAAGCGGCGGAGGTCGAGACGCCCCGGCCACGTGACGTTCGTCAGCCCGGCGCGCACCGCTTCGCGCGCAACTCTCACGCCCCGCGCGTCGGCGATCTCGAGGAGCGCCGCGGCCACTGCCGCGTTGTCGCGCTGATGCGCACCGCGCAGCGCAAGCGGCAGATCGCCATAGCGGCTGAGCGTATGCTCGTCGGCGGCAACGATGGCGGCTGAACGTGCCAGCGCGATCTCCTCAATCGCCTGCCGCGCCTCCGCCGGGAGATGGCCCACGATCAGGGGTACGCCTGGCTTGATGATGCCAGCCTTCTCGACGGCGATCTCCCGCAGCGTCGTGCCGAGATATTGTTCGTGATCGAATCCGATTGATGTGATCGCCGCGGCCACCGGAGTTATGACGTTGGTGGCGTCGAGCCGGCCGCCGAGGCCGACTTCGATCACGGCGACCTCCACCGCAGCGCGTCGAAACAGCTCGAACGCGACCGCGGTTGTCGCCTCGAAGAACGTCGGCTCGACCTCCAGCGTGCCGGCGGCTCGCAATGTTCCGATCGCGCCGCGCATGTCCTCGATCGCGTCGACAAGGGCATCGTCTTCCACGGGACGACCGTCGATGACGAAGCGCTCGTTCAGCTCGACGAGGTGCGGCGAGGTGTAGCGGGCGGAGCGATGGCCTGCTGCGCGAAGGGCGGCGTCGGCCATCGCGGTGACCGAGCCTTTGCCGTTGGTGCCGGCGATGTGCAGCGTCTGAAACGCGCGCTCGGGATGATCGAGGTGGGCGAGCAGCGCGGAGATGTTCTCGAGCCCGAGCTTGATCCCGAACTGTTCGAGGCCGAAAAGGTAGTCGAACGCGCTAGCGCGGCGGCGCCGATGCATTGCTGACGGGGACCGCTTCTGCGGGAGCTGCGGCGACGCCGACCGGCACGACAGGCGGAACCTGGCGGACGGCGCCCATGAACCGCAGCGCGTTGGCGATGGTCGCCTTCATCTCGCGACGATCGACCACGCGATCGATCATGCCCTTCTCGAGGAGGAACTCGCTGCGCTGGAACCCTTCAGGCAGCTTCTGCCGGATGGTCTGCTCGATGACGCGCGGACCGGCGAAGCCGATGAGCGCCTTCGGCTCCGCGATGTTGAGATCGCCCAGCATCGCAAAGCTCGCCGTGACGCCGCCCGTCGTCGGATCGGTGAGGACGGCGATGTACGGCAGCCGTGCCCGATCGAGCTGTGCGAGCGCGCCGCAGATCTTCGCCATCTGCATGAGCGACAGCGCGCCTTCCATCATGCGCGCACCGCCCGAGCAACAGACAATCACCACCGGGCAGCGCGCCTCGATCGCACGCTCGATGCCGCGGGTGATCTTCTCGCCAACGACCACGCCCATGCTGCCGCCGATGAACCCGTACTCCATCGCGGCCACCACCGTCTCGAGGCCGTCGATCGTCCCTGAGCCGACGATGACGGCGTCTTTGCCGCCGGTCGCGGCGATGCTCGCTTTGAGGCGCGCTTTATAGGGCTTGGTGTCGGTGAATTCCAGCGGGTCGGTCGAGACGAGGCCGGGATCGTGCTCGACCCACGACTCGCCGTCGAACAGCATGCGCAGCCGTTCGGTGGCGGTGATACGGAAATGGTGCGCGCACTTCGGGCAGACGTTCAGATTGGTGGCGAGGTCCTTGTTGTAGATGACCTGCGAGCAGCCCGGACACTTGACCCACAGCCCTTCCGGCACCCGGCTGGGCTTCGCCTTCGTCGGGGCGATCGGCTTGCGCGCCTTCTTGAACCACGCCATGAACTGACAAGCTTAACAGAGGGCAGGGATCAGGGGAGGAGCGAATCCCGAATCCCAAATCCCGAATCCCTATTTTGTCCTTGGTACGTAATACCGCGTCCCCGGACCCATCCCGCGTATCTGTTTGATCAAGTCGTCGAGCGCCTCGTCGCTGGCGTCGGAATCGAACTGCGACGTTTCGACGACCAGCAGCGGTGTGGCGTTGTAGTGGAAGAAGAAGTGGTGATACGCCTCGTTCAACTCGCGCAAGTAATCATCGTCGGGCTGGAGCGCGACCGCCTCGGCTTCCATGCGGCGGCTGTGGACGCGGCGCAGCAGCACGTCGGTGGGCGCCTGCAGATACAGCACGAGATCGGGCGCCGGCACATCGCGCGCCAGCAGCTCGTAGAGGCGCTGGTAGATGAACAGCTCGTTGTCGTCGAGATTCAGATACGCGAAGATCTTGTCCTTGTCGAACAGGTAATCGCAGATCATCGTCTGCATGAACAGGTCGGCCTGGCGCAGCGCGGTCTGCTGGCGGTGGCGTCCGAGCAGGTAGAACAGCTGGGTCTGCAGCGCGGAGCCCGGGCGGTCGGCGTAGAAGTCGGCGAGGAACGGATTGTCGGAATCCTCGAGGACCGCGGTGGCGTCGAGGCGCGTGGCCAACCGCTCGGCCAGTGCGGTCTTTCCCGCGCCGATCGGCCCTTCTATCGCGATGTAGCGGAACGGCAAGGCGGCCCGATGATATCATCGCGCCGTGCTGATCGAACGCATGGAGCTCCGGCTGGTCAAGCTTCCGCTCGTCCACTTCTTCGAGACCAGCTTCGGCCGCATCTACGACAAACATTTCATCGTGGTCACGCTCGAAGGCGGAGGCCTGACGGCGTACGGCGAATGCGTCGCCGAGCGGGATCCGTACTACAGCGGTGAAACCAACGAAACCGCGTGGCACATCATCTCGGAGTTCGTCGTGCCGCGCGCGCTCGGCGTCGAGTTCGCGCATCCACGCGACCTGTTCCCGGCGCTCAAGGCGATCCGCGGCCACAACATGGCCAAGGCGGCCGTCGAGATGGCGGCGTGGGATCTGTTCGCGCGTCAGCGAGGCGAGCCGTTGAGCCGGCTGCTCGGGGGCGATCGCGAGCGCATTGCCTCGGGCGTGTCGATCGGCATCCAGGATTCTCTCGCGCAGCTCGAGTCGGCCGTGGCGCGGGAGCTCGCGGCCGGCTATCAGCGCATCAAAATCAAGATCAAGCCGGGATGGGATCTCGCCGCGGTGGATACCGTGCGGACACGCTTCGGATCGATTCCGCTCATGGTGGACGCGAACGCGGCGTACACGCTCGCGGACGCGCCGCATCTCGCCAAGCTGGATCAATACGGTCTGATGATGATCGAGCAGCCGCTCGACTACGAGGACATTGCCGATCACGCCGAGCTGCAGCGGCAGTTGACGACGCCCCTCTGTCTCGACGAATCGATCAAGTCGGTGCACGCCGCCGAGCACGCGATTGCCGCCGGGGCGTGCCGCATCATCAACATCAAGCCGGGCCGCGTCGGCGGGTACGCGGAATCGATCCGCCTCCATGACCTGTGCGCGCGCCACGGGATTCCGGTGTGGCACGGCGGCATGCTCGAATCGGGCATCGGTCGCGCCGCGAACATCCACCTGTCGACGCTCGCGAATTTTTCGCTGCCAGGGGACATCGCCGCCAGCAAACGCTATTTCGACCCGGACCTCATCGATCCGCCAATCGACGTGGCGTCCGACGGTACGATCGCAGTGCCGCGCGAAGCGGGCCTCGGCGTCTCGATTGTGCAGGATCGGCTCGAGCGCGCCACGCTTCGGCGTGCGGCGTTCGCGGCGCCACTCCATTCCTATCCCACGCAAGGCGTGTAAAACGATGATCCGTTCCTCTCTCGTGCCCCGAGTCCGGGATTCGGAGGCCAAGCCGCTCACGCGCCGTGCAGCGAATTTCAGACGTGGGCTGGCGGCGCTGATGCCCGCGTTGGCGGTGTCCGGGTGTCTCAGCGCGCCGCCGGCCGCGCCGCTCAAAGTGACCGGGCCCACCTACGACCAGAAGATGGCGTCGATTCTGCGGCTCGAAGACCATCGCGTGCTGCGCGACCCGGCGCCGCCCCCGCCTCCGCCGCCGCCACCACCCGCTCGTAACCAGAAGGCCGTTGTCGTCGCGCCTCCGCCGCCGCCGCCCGATCTCGTGGGGCTGCTCTCAGACGCCGAGGCGCGCGTCCGCCGCCGGGCGGCTCTTGCGATCGGTCACGTCGGTCTGCGCGACGGCGTGGCGCCGCTGGTCAAGCTGCTCGCGGACACCGATCCGGAAGTGAGACAGATGGCGGCGTTCGCGCTCGGCCTGCTCGGCGACTCCACCGCGCGGGATCCGCTCGTCGGCGCGCTCGCCGATCCGTCGCCGCTCGTGCAGGGCAGCGCCGCGGAAGCGCTCGGCCTCCTCGGCGATCCCGCCGCGGCTCCGCCGATTGGCGCGCTGCTCGCCCGCGTCGTGCAGTCAGGCGCGCTGGCGCAGACGCCCTCAGACGATGACGATGCCCGGCGCGATACGCCGGCGGCAGCGTTCCGCCTCGGCGTCTATGCGCTCGTGCGGCTCAAGGCGTATGAGCCGCTCGCGGCGGCGGTCCTCGACGCCTCGGGGCAGCCGCGCGTCCACTGGTGGCCGGTGGCGTTCGCGCTCGCCCGGCTGGAGGACAAACGCGCGCTCAACGCGCTGCTGGCGTTCACCAAGGACGCGCACCCGTACACCCGCGCGTTCGCCGTGAAAGGACTCGGTGCGCTGAAGGATCCCGCCGCGCTGCCCGCACTGATGCCGCTGCTCTCCAGCGGCGACCGCCCGGTGCTGATCGAAACGATCCGCGCGCTCGGCCGGATCGCCGATCCCTCCGTTGCACCGCCGCTCCTGAAGATCATCGACGATGTGAAGAGCGAGCCGCATGTGCGGTTGGAAGCCGTGACGGTAATCGGCGGCGTACACGCGCCAGGCGTGGTGGACACACTGCTCGACGTGATCTCCGATCCGAGCCCGTCGGTGCGGGCGGCGGCGCTGCGGTCGCTGGTGTCGCTCGACCCGGAGAATTTCACCACCGTGCTCTCGGGGCTGGATCCGGATCCGCACTGGAGCGTGCGTGCGGCGCTGGCGACAATCCTCGGCACGCTGCCCTCCGCTGTGGGTCAGACGCGATTGCTGGCGATGCTCAACGATGCGGACCAGCGGGTCGTCCCTGCGGTGCTCGCGTCGCTCGCGAAACTGGAGGTGACGGGCGCCGCCGGCGTGATGCTCGAGCACCTCAAAGCAGACGATCCGGTCGTGCGCGCGACGGCCGCGACCGCGATCGGCCAGCTGAAGCCGCCGGAGGGCGCACAAGCGCTCGCGGAGGCGTACCGGATCGGCCAGCGCGATTCCAACTACACGGCGCGCGCCGCGGCGCTTGCGGCCGTCGTGCAGTACGGTGCGGCTGCCGCGACGCCGCTGTTGACGAGCGCGCTCGCCGACAAGGACTGGGCGGTGCGCGTGCGCGCGGCGATGCTGTTGAAGCAGATCGATCCAACCGCCGCGGCCGGCGTGGACGAACAGATCCGCCCGGCGCCGACGACACTGCCGGTTGACGTCTATGCCGCGCCGCGCCTGACCAGCCCGCCTGTGTCGACGCAGGCGTACATCGACACCGATCGCGGCTCGATTCAACTCGAGCTCGCCGTGATCGATGCGCCGCTCACGGTCGAGAGCTTCATCACGCTCGCGCGCAAAGGCTATTTCAACGGGCTGAGCATTCACCGCGTCGTGTCGAACTTCGTGGTGCAGGACGGCGACCCGCGCGGCGACGGCGAGGGCGGGCCCGGCTACACGATTCGCGACGAGCTGAACGAGCGGCCGTATCTGCGCGGCACCCTCGGCATGGCGCTCGATCCGTGGCCCGACACGGGCGGCAGCCAGTTCTTCATCGCGCTCTCGCCGCAGCCGCACCTCGATGCGAAGTACACGGTCTTCGGGCGCGTCATCGCCGGGATGGATGTCGTCGATCAGATTCAGCCGTGGGATGTGATCCGTCGCGTGCGCGTCTGGGATGGAGTGGAGACAGGGGAGAAATGACAGTTCTTTGAGGGGAGAGCGAGTCAGGAAGGATGCGAGCGATCTGAGCAGGGTGAGGCGAAAAGGGGGCGACGGCCGCCCCCTTTTTTGACGGGTGAGCCAGCTACCGTTTCTTGCCGGCCTTCTTCTTCCCGCCCTTGGCTTTCTTTGCCATGTCTGTTATCCCCCCCTTCATGTGGGTTTGGATTGCGAGAACGCTCTCGTCACCGTTCTAGTGGCTGCCGCCTGGCACGCTCACCCGATGTCGGCGCTCTGCGCTTCGAGGCACCCCCCAACCTTTCGGTCCGAGAGGGCGAGGCCAATATGGCAGAGCCAATCGACCTCACTAGGGGTGGTCTAATGTGGCCACCCTCATACCAGATGTAGATTATGGACGAGAATTTTCCAGTGTCAAGCACAAACGTGCGTCAAAAGTCAAAAATTTCGTGAAACCGCCGCCGCCGGCGAGCCGTTTCACGCCGCGCACGGCGTCACTGTGCGCGCGTGGATCGCCGCCGACCACGGCGATCGCGTATCGATAGAGCGCGAGCGCGCGATCCGTCTCGCCGCTGCGCTCGAGCAGTCGCGCGCAATCGGTGAAGGCCGATGCCAGCACGATCGCGGGCGCCACGGGGCGCGCGGCGATGACGCGTTCGAGCTCCTCTTGCGCGCGCACGTTGTCGGCACGCGCTTCGAAGACGCGCGCATAGCGGTAGCGCGCAACCGTGTCGTCGGGCGTGAGCGTCAGCGCCCGCTCGAGCGCGGTCGCCGCTTCATCACTGCCCCCGCGCTCGAGTGCACGCCAGCCCTCGAGCGACAGCCGATAGCTCTCCGTTTTGCGCGGATCGATCTTCTGGCGCTCCGCCGCGTGCGCCTGGTCACGGATGTGCAGCGGGTCGTCCTCAGGTGCGGCGGCGACGGCGGTCGCGTAGGCGCTCATGGCGAGGTCGTGATGGCCGAGGCGATCCTGCGCGTTCCCGAGCAGCAGCGCCGCGCGAGCCCGCGAGCCTTCCGGCATCGCCGGCGCCGGTGCGCGCAGGGCCTTCGTCAGCTCGTCGATCGCGCGATCGGTCTCGAACATCGCGTCGAGCTCCACGGCGAGCCCGATGCGTGCGCGCACCTCGCTCTGCGCCGGGTCATGCACGCGACCGGCACGCGCGCGGTCGAGCAGCGTCTGCCAGGCGGCCGCGCTGGCGGGATGATCGTGAAAGTACGCATCGCGGATCTCCGCCATCTGTCGAAGGAACAGGGGATTGCTCGGATACCGGGCGTCGAGCCGCTCGAGAATCTCGATCGCCTTCCCGGGCTGCTGCTCGTACCAGAGATACACGATCTGCAGCTGGTAGTCGGCTTCGCCGCGGAGCAGCTCGCCATGCTCGCGCGCCTGCAGCATTTCCTTCAGCCCCTGCTCGCGATCACCTCCGGGGAGGAACAGCAGAAAGCGCAGCACCTTGGCGGCCGCCGGAGCGACATCGGCGTAGTAGTGATAGAGGCCGATGCCGAAGTAGGCGTCGTTCAGCGACGGGTCGAGCGCGAGGGCGCGTTCGAGCGCATCCTTGACCTTCTTGCCTTCGCGCGCCGCAGAGACGCGCTCGCCCCGCAAGACGTGCCATTGCAGCAGCGGCGCGTAGGAGCCGGCGAGATAAAACCAGGCCTCCGCGCGATTGGGCTCACGTCTGGTCCACGCGTCGCTCGCGGCGATCGCCGACGCAGCGAGCGCGTTGAAGCGTGCGTCGAGCCGCCGGCTCTCGGGGTTCAAGAGAATTTCCCACCACGCCGCAACGACGCGCATCGACTGGCACGCTTCGGCGGGCGCCGGCGGACACGTGCGCGCGAGCTGCGCGTCCACCTCGTCGAAGCGCGCGTGAAGGATCGTGTCGTACACGGCGGCCAGGCGGGCGCCTTCGGTCAGCGCCGCCGACGCGGGAATAGCCCAGAAGAGGGACAGAAGAAGAGCGAGCGCAGTCGTCTGATGACTGAGACTGGCGATTGCCGACTTGCGACTGATGACTGTCACCCCTCACACGCTGGTGCGCAGCTGTTGTTTCTCCGCGTGCCGCTCGAGCGCGAGCGCGATGAGGCGATCGATCAACGCCGGGTAAGGCAGGCCGCTTGCGGCCCACATCTTCGAGTACATGCTGATGGTCGTGAAGCCCGGAATGGTGTTCGCTTCGTTGAGATAAAGGACGCCAGTGTCGCCGCCCAGCAGGAAATCGATCCGCGCCATGCCGGCGCAGTCGAGCGCCTTGAAAGCCCTGACCGCCAGCGCGCGAATCTCCGTGGCGAGTGTGTCGGGCAGCTGCGCCGGAATCACTTCGCGGGAGCTGGCATCCAGGTACTTCGCTTCGTAGTCGTAGAACTCGCGCGACGGGATGATCTCGCCCGGCACCGACGCCTCGGGATCGTCGTTGCCGAGAACGGCGACTTCAATCTCGCGCGCGGCGGGCACCGCGGCTTCGATCACGATTTTGCGATCGAATTCGGCGGCGAGCGCAATCGCCGTCCGCAGCTCGACGGCGTGCCGTGCCTTCGAGATGCCGACGCTCGATCCGAGGTTGGCCGGCTTGACGAACACCGGAAAGCCGAGATGGTTGACGATCGCGTTGAGCACGGTGCGCTCGTCGCGTTGCCAGTCGCGCTTGAGCACGACGTCGTAGTCGCACTGCGGCAGACCCTTGGCCGCGAACACCAGCTTCGCGGCGGCTTTGTCCATGCCGACGGCCGACGCGAGCACGCCCGCTCCGACGTACGGCACGTTGGCAAGCTCGAGCAGCCCCTGCACCGTGCCGTCTTCGCCATACGGTCCGTGCAGCACGGGAAAGACGACGTCGAGCCCGAGGCCAGAGACGACGGCGGCCTGGTCCGCGCCGGTCGAGAGCGCCGCTCCCGCGCCGGCCGCCGGACGATCGATCGTCATCAGCGTGTCGCCGCCAGGGTGGGCGATCAGATGCGCCTCGCGCGCAGGGTCGCTCCGGCCGGTCTTGGCGGCTTCGATCACATCCGCCGCCGAGACGAGCGCGGGCGGGCGCTCGGGCAGCATCCAGCGGCCATCTTTCTCGATCCGGATCGCGATCGCGTCGTAGCGGGCGGGATCGAGATTCTTGAAAACCGCCGCCGCCGAAGCGAGCGACACTTCGTGCTCGCCGGAGCGGCCGCCGTAGATGACGCCGACGCGGAGTTTCTTCAACGAGCCGCCTCCGGGTTGTCCCCATGCTGAATCAACACAAAGGACACCGAGGCCGGATCTCCAATGCAGTGCGATTGTTTCGTTGTTGCCGTACGCACGCGTATTTCCTTCGTGTCCTTTGTGTCCTTCGTGTCGAGCCAGCGCAGCGCTGATAAACGCGCGCAGCGTTTGAATTGTAAACTGTTCCGGCGCGATGTCATCTTCATCCTTCGCCTTCAGCGTCACGCACACCGACGGACGCGCGCGCCGCGGCGTGCTGACGACGCCGCACGGGATCGTGCAGACGCCGGCCTTCATGCCGGTCGGCACGCAGGGCGCCGTCAAGGGCGTGCTGCACCGTGATCTCGAAGCGATGGGCGCCGAGATCCTTCTCAGCAACACGTACCATCTCTATCTGCGCCCCGGAGACGATCTGATCGCGCGCCGCGGCGGACTCCACCGCTTCATCGGGTGGACGCGTCCGATGCTCACCGACAGCGGCGGCTATCAGGTCTTCAGTCTCGCCGCGCGCCGCACCATCGCGGAGGAGGGCGCGCACTTCCGCTCGCATCTCGACGGCTCGGCGCACCTGCTCACGCCCGAGCGGGCCACCGACATCCAGGCGCAGCTCGGCTCCGACATCGCCATGGTGCTCGACGAATGCCTCGCGCACCCGGAGGACGTGGCCGCCGCACGCACGTCGATGGAGCGCACGCTGCGCTGGGCGCGCCGCGGACGCGATCGTTTTCTGGCGCTGCGAGCCGGCGATCGCAACGGCGTGATCGTCACCAACCCGGGGCAGGCGCAGTTCGGCATCGTGCAGGGAAGCGTCTTTCCGGATCTGCGCGAGGAGAGCGCGCGCGAGACGGTCGCGATCGGCTTCGAGGCCTACGCGATCGGCGGCCTGAGCGTCGGAGAACCCGCTGAGGTGATGTACCAGGTCGTCTCGCACACGACGCCGTTTCTGCCAGCGGATCGTCCGCGCTACTTGATGGGCACCGGCACGCCGGCGGACCTCGTGGAGTCGGTCGCGCGCGGCATCGACATGTTCGACTGCGTCCTGCCGACGCGCAACGCGCGCAACGGCCAGCTCTTCACGCGCGACGGGCGGATCAACATCAAGAACGCCCGCTACGCCGACGACGATCGGCCGCCCGATCCGGCCTGCGGCTGCTACACGTGCCGCACCTGTTCGCGCGCGTATCTGCGGCATCTTTTCATGGCGGGCGAGCTCAACGCGTCCACCCTTAACACGTTGCATAACCTCAACTTTTACCTTGACACCCTCTGCAGGATTAGAGAGGCTATAGCGTTTGGGCGGTTTGAAAGTTTCAGGCTGGATTTCCACCAGAGCTTGTCCCGCCAGTCACACGATTCATAATCATGTCCGATGCCGGTTCGCCGTTTGCGATGGTGCTCGCCATGGGCGCGGTTCCCGAAGGCGGGAGCCCGTGGCTGCAGCTGGTGCCGTTTGTTCTCGTCCTCGCAATTTTCTACTTCATCATCCTGCTGCCGATGAAACGCAAGCAGCAGAAGGTGACGGAGTTTCTCGAGGCGCTCAAGGTAGGCGACCGCGTGATCACCACCGGCGGCATTCACGGGCAGATCACGCGCCTGGGTGAACAGAGCGTCCAGATCCAGATCGCCGACAAAGTGCGGATTGAAGTGTCGAAGGCGGCCATCGGCGGCTATCAGGGGCAGGCGCCCGTCGTCGAGCCGCAGAGCAGTTCGACGTAACACGGCAGACCGTCCGCGTGGCGCGGACTGCAGATTCATATGGGCAACAACATTCGCTGGAAAGTCGTCACGATTCTGTCCGTTCTCGTGATCTTCGGAGCGGTCGGCGTCTATCCAATCATTGCGGCGCACTACGGCATCAACTCGCCGGGCTGGCTGATGGACAAGCAGCTCAAGCTCGGGCTCGATCTCAAGGGCGGCGTCCACCTCGTGCTCCGCGTGCAGACCGACGATGCGCTGCGGCTGGAGACCGAGCAGACCATGGAACGGCTGCGCGCCGAGCTGCAGACGAAGAACATCACGGTCACGAACATCTCGTCGTCATCGGTCGCGCAGTTCCGCGTCGACGGCGTGCCGCCGGCGCAGGACGCGGCGTTCCGCCAGGGGGCGGCCGAGGTCGAGGCGAATTTCACGCGCGGCACCGGCGTGAATGGCAGCTACACGTTCACGATGAAGCCGAACATCCAGCAGAATCTGCGCGACGAAGCCGTTGTGCAGGCGCGCCAGACGATCGAGCGCCGCGTCAACGAGCTTGGCGTCACCGAGCCGAGCATCTCGCAGCAGGGCAACAGCGGCGATCAGATCCTCGTGCAGCTGCCGGGCGTCACCGACGTCGAGCGCGCGAAGAGCATCATTCAGTCGACCGGGCTGCTCGAGTTGAAGATCGTCGAGCAGGGGCCGTCGCCGACCCAGGAGACGCTGATGCAGAACGGCGTCGTCCCGCAGGGGATGGAGATTGTGCCGGGCGTGTCCGGAGCGCCGGGCGACTCGGGCACGGTCTATTACCTCGTGCGGAAGGCCGCGGCCGTCAGCGGACGCGATCTGCGCAACGCGCGGCCGACGGTGGACGACAACAACCTGCCGGCGGTCAGCTTCACGCTGAGCTCGGAGGGGGGCGCGAAATTCGGCAAGGTGTCGGGCGAAAACATCGGCCGCTCGCTCGCGATCATTCTCGACGGCCGCGTGCAGTCGGCGCCGCGCCTCGAATCGCGCATCACGACCGACGGCCGCATCACCGGCAGCTTCACGCCGGAAGAAGTGCAGAACCTGTCGCTGATTCTCCGGTCGGGTGCCCTGCCGGCGACGCTGACGTATCTCGAGGAGAAAACGATCGGACCGAGCCTCGGCGCCGACTCGATCCGCTCGGGTGTGATGGCGTCGGTCGTCGGCCTGCTGCTCGTCGCCGCGTTCATGCTGGTGTACTACCGCTTGTCCGGCATCAACGCCGTGGTCGCGCTCGTCTTCAACCTGGTCATCCTGCTCGGCCTGATGGCGTACATCGGCGCGGTCATGACGCTGCCGGGCATCGCCGGCTTCGTGCTCACGATGGGTATCGGCGTCGATTCGAACGTGCTGATCTTCGAGCGGATCAAGGAAGAGCTCGAAGCGCAGCGCGGCGTGCGGGCGTCGATCAACACCGGCTTCGGCCGGGTGTTCTGGACGCTGGTCGACACGCACATCGCGGCGCTGATCTCGGCCGCGTTCCTGTTTCAGTTCGGCACCGGCCCGATTCGCGGCTTCGCGGTCACGCTGTTCTTCGGTCTCGTCTCGAATCTCTTCACGTCGATCTTCGTGTCAAAGACGCTCTTCGAGCTGGCGCTCGGCCGTCGTCATCAGGTGGCGGCGCTGAGTATCTGAGTAGCGCGAGGCTCTGAGTCGCGCGAAGGCTTCTGCCGAGCGCAACAGCGCGGCGGTAGCGTAAGGGCTTTTAGCCGAGCGGACGTTCTGTTTATGCATATCTTCAATCATCCGAACTACGACTTTCTCCGGTGGCGCTGGCAGGCGATGATCCTGTCGTGGGTGATTATCCTCGCCGGGCTGTTCACGATCTTCACGAGGGGCATTCCGAAGGGGGTCGAGTTCGCCGGCGGCACCGTCGTGATCCTCCAGTTCGATCAGCAGACGTCGATCGAGCAGGTGCGGAACGCGCTCGACAAGTCGTTCCAGGGCGGCGGCGAAAACCTGCTGGTGCAGGCCTACGACGATCCCTCCTTGCACCGCGTGATGGTCCGGGTGCCGCAGGTCGGGGCGGAATCGGGCGGCGCGCTCAGCTCGACGCGCAAGACGATCGAAGACGCGCTGCAGAAGGCGAACATCGGCCATTTCACCGTCGCCGGCACGGAAATCGTCGGCCCCGCGGTCGGGCAGGAGCTGCGCACGAAGGGCCTGTGGGCGACCGTGCTGTCGCTCATCGGCATCCTCGCGTATCTGGCGTTCCGCTTTCAATTCAGCTTCGGCGTCGGCGCGGTCGTCGCGACGATCCACGACCTGCTGGTCACGCTGGCGTTTCTGGCGTTCTTCCGCTACGACATGTCGCTCAACGTCATCGCCGCGATTTTGACGATGACCGGTTACTCGACCAACGACACGATCGTCATCTACGATCGGATTCGCGAGAATCTGCGCTCGATGCGCCGCGACTCGCTGAACCACGTCATCAACGTCTCGGTGAACCAGACGCTCGGCCGGACGGTGATCACGTCGGGCACCGCGCTGTTGACCGCCCTCGCGCTGTTCTTCTTCGGCGGCGAGGTGCTGCACGGCTTCGCCTTCACGATGATCGTCGGCATCGTCACCGGCACCTATTCGAGCGTGTTCATCGCGGCGGCGATCGTCAGCTTCTGGCGCGGCAGCGGCCCGACTCGCGCCGCGGCGCACGCCCCGGGCGCCGCGGTACCGTCTGCGCCGCCACAGCCGGCGCGGCGGTCGAAGCCGTCGCGGAAGGCGCGAGCGTCGTAAGCTGGCCAACTCTTCACCACGGAGGACTCGGAGGTTCAATCCTGATCGGAAAGCGGGTTGATTCTTCCGTGGCGTCTGTGTCCTCAGTGGTGGGGAGCCTGATTGTGCAACGTGCCCTGAGCCCCGATCCCTGATCCCTGATCCCTGACCAACATGCACTGGCTGCGGCGTAGTTTCATCGCCGGATTCTTCGTCACCGTGCCGTTGTTCATCACGGTCGCGGCACTGGTCTGGCTATTCAGTATCGTGGACGGCCTCACCACGCCGCTGTACGACAAGTTGCTCGGCCGCCGCATTCCGGGGCTCGGGACGGCGTCCACCGCGCTGGCGATCATCCTGGTCGGCGCATTCGCGAAGAACGTGATCGGCCGGCGCGTGCTGCTGCGCACCGAAGGGTACCTGCTCCGCGTGCCGGTGTTCCGGTCGATTTACGCGCCGGTGCGGCAGCTGGTGGCGGCGTTCTCGCCCGACAACGAGTCGGGCTTCAAGCGCGTCGTCATGATCGAGGACGCCAAGCGCGGGTACGCACTGGGGTTCCTGACGAAGGAGTTTTCCGTCGATCGCGGCAGCGGCCCAGAGGAACTGGTGGCGGTGTACGTGCCGACGAACCATCTGTATCTGGGCGACATCGTGATCTGCGAGCGGGATCGCGCGAGTTTCCCCGACATCTCCGTCGAGGAAGGCATCCGCATTTTCCTGACCGGTGGAATGGCCCTGCCGTCGCGCGTGCAGAACGCACGCGGACCGGTGCACGCAAACGACTTCCGGGTATAATCCGAGTTTTTGTCCCTGGGGCCGAAAGGCCCGGTCAGGGACATGGGGCGGATCGCGACCGATCCGCGTTCCACCGGGGACGGATCTATGGGGTCCGGCCGCGGGTTGCGAGAGGTGAGATGAGTGTGACCGTCCAGAGATTCCTTGCCCGGCTGATCGTTCCGGCGCTGCTCTTTGTCGCCCTCGCGGCGGCGGCGCGGCCGCTGCTGGCGCAGACCGCGCAACCATCGCAGACGGCGCAGCCCGGGCAGCGCGAGAGCCGATCGGAGCGCGCCGTGGTGCAGGAGGGCGCCGGCGGCGAGGCGAACCTGCGGCTCCCCGATTTGTCCATCGTCGACTTCAAGGGGATCAACGGCCGCACGCTGCTGATGGGCGGGCTGGGGATCTGTGGCCTGGGGCTGCTGTTCGGCCTCGTGGTCTTCACGCAGACGAAGAATCTGCCGGTGCACCCGGTGATGCTCGAGGTCTCCGAGCTGATTTACGAGACGTGCAAGACATACCTGATCACGCAGGGCAAGTTCATCCTCCTGCTCGAAGTGTTCATCGGCGTGATCATGGTGTTCTACTTCGGCGTGCTGCAGCACTTCGCGCCGATCAAGGTCGTGATCGTGCTGCTGTTCAGCCTCATCGGGATCTCCGGCAGCTACGGCGTCGCCTGGTTCGGCATCCGCATCAACACGTTCGCCAATTCGCGCACCGCGTTCGCCAGCCTGCGCGGCAAGCCGTTCCCGCTCTACGCGATTCCGCTGCGCTCCGGCATGAGCATCGGCATGCTGCTCATCAGCGTCGAGTTGTTCCTGATGCTGTGCATTCTGCTGTTCATCCCGGGCGACTACGCCGGTGCCTGCTTCATCGGCTTTGCGATCGGCGAGTCGCTCGGCGCCGCGGCGCTGCGCATCGCCGGCGGCATCTTCACGAAGATCGCCGACATCGGGTCGGATCTGATGAAGATCGTCTTCAACATCAAGGAAGACGATGCGCGGAATCCCGGCGTGATCGCGGACTGCGTGGGCGACAACGCAGGCGATTCGGTCGGCCCCAGCGCCGATGGCTTCGAGACCTACGGGGTGACGGGCGTCGCGCTCATCTCGTTCATCCTCCTGGCCGTGCCGAACGCGCGCGTGCAGGTGCAGCTCCTCGTCTGGATCTTCGTGATGCGCATCATGATGATCATTGCCAGCGGCCTGTCGTACTTCGTCAACGACCTGATCGCCAAGGCGCGCTTCAGCACCGTCGACAAGATGAACTTCGAGGCGCCGCTGACCACGCTCGTCTGGCTCACGTCGATCATCTCCGTCGGCATCACCTATCTCACGTCCTACGTGCTCATTCCGGAGCTCGGCGACGGGACGCTGTGGTGGAAGCTTTCCACCGTCATCACGTGCGGCACGCTGGCGGGCGCGATCATCCCCGAGCTCGTCAAGGTCTTCACGTCGACCGAATCGGCCCACGTGCGCGAAGTGGTGTCCTCGTCGCAGGAAGGCGGGGCGTCGCTGAACATTCTCTCCGGCTTCGTCGCGGGGAATTTCAGCTCGTACTGGCTCGGTCTCAGCATCGTCTCGCTGATGTCGATCGCCTACTACGTCAGCCTGTTCGGTCTCGGCGCGCTGATGGTGGCGCCGGCGGTCTTTGCCTTCGGCCTCGTGGCGTTCGGCTTCCTCGGCATGGGTCCGGTGACGATCGCCGTGGACTCCTACGGCCCGGTCACCGACAACGCGCAGTCGGTGTTCGAGCTCTCGGTGATCGAGAACGTTCCGGGCATCAAGGAGCAGTTGAAGCGCGACTACGGCTTCGACGTGAAGTTCGAGCATGCGAAGGATCTGCTCGAGGAGAACGACGGCGCCGGCAACACGTTCAAGGCGACGGCGAAGCCGGTGCTCATCGGCACGGCGGTGGTCGGCGCGACGACGATGATCTTTTCGATCATCGTGGCGTTGACGTCCGGCCTGACCCAGAACATCGACAAGCTCTCGATCCTGCACCCGCCGTTTCTGCTGGGTCTCATCACCGGCGGCGCCGTGATCTACTGGTTCACCGGCGCATCGGCGCAGGCGGTGACGACCGGTGCGTACCGCGCGGTGGAGTTCATCAAGGCCAACATCCGCCTGGATGATGGCGCGCAGAAGGCGTCGGTGGCGGACAGCAAGAAGGTGGTGGAGATCTGCACCCAGTATGCGCAGAAGGGCATGCTGAACATCTTTCTCGTCGTCTTCTTCGCGACGCTGGCGTTTGCGTTTCTCGAGCCCTATTTCTTCATCGGCTATCTCATCTCGATCGCGATGTTCGGTCTCTACCAGGCGATTTTCATGGCGAATGCCGGCGGCGCCTGGGACAATGCGAAGAAGATCGTCGAGGTGGAGCTGAAGATGAAGGGGACGCCGCTGCATGCGGCGACGGTGGTGGGCGACACGGTGGGCGATCCGTTCAAGGACACCTCGTCGGTGGCGCTGAATCCGGTCATCAAGTTCACGACGCTGTTCGGGTTGTTGGCGGTCGAGCTGGCGGTGAAGTTGTCGGTGGACGTGGGGAGCGGCCTGACGCTCGCGCTTTCGGGGATTTTCTTCGTGTTGTCGATGGTTTTCGTCTGGCGTTCGTTCTACGGGATGCGGATCGGGTCGGCTCGTTAGCTCGTGCGCGCTCATCTGAAGATTCGCGTGCCGCGCGCGAGTCTTCCGTGCGAAGGACTTCTTGGGGATGAGCGCCAGCTGGAGACTAACTTTTACAAACGGCCGGCCTTCGAGAGCTGAAACGGTCAGCCATTTTGCGAGTTTCGGTGTCTAAGTTTTCGGGAGTTCGTTGACTCTCTGATTTTGGCCTGACTATAATCGGCGCCTTGTGCCGGCTTAACCTTGTGCCGGCTTACTGAAACACTTCGAGGAGGAGCGCCGGGCGCAGGACGCGCGACGGCGTACCAGGAGAAATCCCTTGCCACGTGACATGTTCGGCGATGTCGTCGAGCCGTCGATCAAGGTTGGTAGTCAGAAGTGGTACACGGTGCCGCTGTCGATCATCGTGCACACGGTGATCATCGGTGCCGTCGTCATCATTCCATTGATGGCTGCCGACGTGCTGCCGACACCGCCCGGTATGATGGCGTTCGTGGCGGCGCCGCCGCCACCGCCGCCGCCTCCACCACCGCCTCCCCCGCCAGCGGCGGCCGCCGCGCCGAAGCCGGTGCAGGAGGTCAATCCCGCCGCCGCGCCGGTCGAAGCGCCGAAGGAGATCAAGCCCGAGACCGGGATTGAAACCAAGAGCGCGGTCGGCGGCGTCGAAGGCGGCGTCGTCGGCGGCGTGACGGGTGGGATCGTCGGCGGGTTGTCGGAAGCCCCCCCTCCACCGCCGCCTCCGCCACCGGCCGCTCCGGTTCGTGTCGGCGGTGCGATTCGCGCGCCGCAGAAAACCAAGGACGTGAAGCCGGTGTATCCGGCCATCGCGCAGTCGGCCCGCGTGCAGGGCGTGGTGATCATCGAGGCGACCATCGGACCGACGGGTCAGGTCACGGATGCCAAAGTCCTCCGGTCGATCCCGCTGCTCGATGCGGCAGCGCTCGAAGCGGTGAAGCAGTGGGTGTTCACGCCGACCACTCTGAACGGCGTGCCGGTGCCGGTTATCATGACGGTGACGGTGAATTTCACGCTGCAGTAGTCCCGAACGCGCTGGCGCTGCACTCTCCGAACGGCGATTCAACACGACGGTTTACGATCGGCGATTTTTAGTCGAATCTTCTCAGCAACCTCGTCTCCGATGGAGGATGGACCGTGGATTTAATGGCAATGTGGCAGTCGATGGGCTACGTCGCGAAAGCTGTCGCTTTCGTACTCTTCTTTATGTCGATGTGGTCCTTCGGTGTGGCCATTGAACGTATCTTCACCTTCACGCAGGCGCGCAACCAGTCGAAGCTGTACGCGCCGCAGGTGGCCAAGCACCTCAAGGAAGGCCGTCTCAAGGACGCGATCGCGATTTCGTCCTCGAAGAACTACCGGTACAGCCACCTGGCGAAGGTGGTGCTCGCCGGGCTGCAGGAGTATCAGTTCCAGCAGGAGAGCGGCGGCGGTCTGAGCCGCGAGGACCTGATGGACACCGTCCGCCGGTCGATTCAGCGCGCATCGGCGCTGACTGCCTCGGACCTCAAGAAGGGCATCTCGGCGCTGGCGACGATCGGCTCGACCGCGCCGTTCGTGGGGCTGCTCGGCACGGTCGTCGGCGTCATCACGGCGTTCCAGGGCATCGCGGCCAGCGGCTCGGGCGGCATCGGCGCCGTCTCGGCTGGTATCGCCGAAGCGCTCGTCGAAACGGCGCTCGGTCTCGTCGTCGCGATTCCGGCGGTGTGGTTCTACAACTACCTGACGGGCCGCATCGAGTACTTCAACGTGGAGATGGACAACTCCTCGTCGGAGCTCGTTGACTACTTCATCAAGAAGACGGCGTAAAAGAAAACGGCGTAAAGAAGACGGCGTAACGAGCCGGACGTGGTTGCTTCGAGCCGGGTGGCCGCTCACGCGCGGTCCGCACCCGGCACCCAGCACGTAGCACCCAGCACGGGAAGCGTTAGGAGATAAGTATGGCAATGGACATGGGCGGCGCCAAAGGCGGCGTCAAGTCCGATATCAACGTCACGCCGCTTTGCGACGTCATGCTGGTGCTGCTCATCATCATGATGATTGTCGCCCCGCTGTTGCAGCAGGGCGTCAACGTGAAGCTGCCGGTCGCGACGAACACGACCGACAAGCCTGAGACACAGGACCAGACGGTCGTCGCCATCAGCGCGGACAAGCACATGTTCCTGAACGCCAAGCCGATTCAGGAAGGCGAGATGGCGACGCGGGTGACCGAGATACTCGAGAACAAGAAAGAGAAGATCGTGCTCATCAAGGCCGACGAAGAGGCTCCATACAGCGCCATCATGGCGGCCATGGATCAGCTCCGCCAGGCGGGCATTGAGGACATCGGTCTCGTCACCGACCCGAAGAGGACGCCCGGCGGCTCCGGGGGAGGCAAGTAATGGCACACGCCCATCATCATCTCGGCGCCGACAAAGTCGTCAAGGGTGAGGCGCTGCACGCCAGCTCGGACATGAACATCACGCCGCTCATCGACGTGCTGCTCGTGCTCATCGTCATCTTCATGGCCGCGCTGCCGCTGACCCAGAAGGGGCTCGACATCAACCTGCCGGCCGAGAGCAAGAAAACGACTGACGTCACGCCGGACATCAGCCAGATTGTGCTCGACTACACCGCCGACAAGCGGATCTCGCTGAATCACGAGGATGTCAAGATCGTGGAGCTGGAAGCGCGGCTCCGCGCCATCTACGAGCAGCGCAAGGACAAGACAATGTTCATCATCGGCGCCGGCACGCTGCCGTACCGCGACATCGTTGAGGTCATCGACGCCGCCAAAGGCGCGGGCGTCGAGAAGGTCGGCATCGTCACCGAAGGCATGCGCAAGGCCGGCGGCGCTTCGGGCGGCGGGAACTAGGAACCGTTTTCGCCGTTCGCTTGAAGCGACGGCAGCCAGACAGACGTGTAGGGGCCGGTTCGCTTCACAGCGGACCGGCCCTTTTTGTGTCTGCGAACGCACGTCATCGCTCATCACGAACAAATCGGACTTCGTGGCCTCCGTGCTCTTCGTGACTCCGTGATGAAATCCCAGCCCCACTGGTCCGTATTCATTTGACAGTCTAATGGAGGTACGTATACTCCATTGGCATGGCCAATAGGCGCACGACGACCCTGCGCGAATCGATCGGCAGACTGTGGGGAACCTTCCGGCCGCACCGCAGCGATCGGGATCTCGAGCAGGAACTGCGACTGCACTTGGAGCTGGCGGCCGAGGACGCTCAGCGCGGCGCCGACTCGGCCGGCCACGCCGCGCGCGAGGCGGCGATCCGCGCTGGCGGGATGGCGCAAGCCCTGGAGGCACTCCGCGAGCAGCGCGGCCTGCCCTGGCTGGCGGACGTGCCGCGCGACGTGCGCTATGCGATCCGCGCTCTTCGCCGATCCCCGAGCTTCGCCGCGGTCGCGGTTCTGACGCTCGCGCTCGGCATCGGCGCCACGACGGCCATCTACAGCGTGTTGGACACCATCCTGCTGCAGCCGCTGCCGTTTGCCGACTCCGACCGGCTGGTGCGCATCGTCGAGAACGTCCCATCGCCGGTCGCCGGCCGCCCGGCGGCGCAGCGCGGCGTCACCTATCAGGAGTTCCTCGAATGGCGCGCGCGCAGCAGCACGCTCGCCGACGCGTTCGCGGTCAGCCTGGGGGACACCGTCGTGCGGACCAGCGAAGGGACGACGAGGCTCTGGGGCGGATGGACATCCGCCAACACGTTCACGATGCTCGGGACCCGTGCGATGCTGGGGCGAACGTTCGACGCCGCTGATGACACCAATCCCGATGTGGTGGTGCTCAGCTTCGACACCTGGCGACGCCTTTTTCACTCAGACCCCGGCGTCGTCGGAACGACCATCGAATTTCGAGCCGACTTCAACGCAAGTGCCACGCCGGAGCTCGAACGGCCACGGGTGTTGACCGTCGTTGGGGTCTTGCCTGCCGCCTTCAAATTGCCAACCGGTCCGATGGATGTTTACACGGACTTTTACACGCCAATTGTCGCCGGCGCGTCGAAGCCCTTGCCTCGCGTTACGCTGATCGGCCGCCTGCGTGCTGATGTCTCGCTGGCGGTTGCCTTGGACGAGGCGAATGTCATTGGCACGGCGATTCGGCCCCCGCGGCCCGCCAACGCTCCGGCGATGACGACGCCGCGATTCGAAGTGCAGAGCGTCAAGGAACGGATGGTCGAAGATCTGCGACCCGCGCTTCGTCTGCTCCTCGGGGCCGTGGCGGTCGTCCTTCTGATCGCCTGCGCGAACGTGGCGAACCTGCTCCTGGCGCGCGGGACGGTGAGGCAGCGCGAGATTGCCGTACGATTCGCCATCGGCGCCAGTCGCGGACGCGTCGTGCGCCAGGTGCTGACCGAGTGCCTGGTGCTGGCGGTTGCCGGCGGCGCCATCGGCGCATTGATCGCTGCTGCCGGCGTCATGCTCGTGAAGCAATTGACATTGGTCGACGCGCCAGGAATCTTCAGGCTTGGTTTTGGGACGTCGATCCTGCCGCGGGGAAATGAAGTCGGGATCGATCTCAGAATGCTCGGCATCGCATTCGGCATCGCCGCGCTCACGAGTCTGGTGTTCGGCGTGCTGCCCGCTCTGCACGCGTCCCGGACGCATTCTCTTCAAGCGATGGGGCTGCGCGGCGGCGGTTCCGGTCGCGGCGAATCGCGGATTCGCGCCGCCCTGGTCGTCGGGCAGCTCGTGATGGCCACCGTGCTGCTCGTCGGCGCCGGGCTGCTGATCCGTAGCTTCGTCAGGCTGTCTACGGTTGAACGAGGTTACGATCCCTCCAACGTCCTCGCGTTTCAGCTCGTGCTTCCTCCTGATTATTCCGTCGCCAGAAAAACTGAGACGATCGAGGCGGTCCTGGCGCGGCTCCGAGCGACCCCGACGGTCGAGTCCGCCGGCTTCACCCGCGCCGGCATTCTCATCGGAGAAGCCATCAGCGTCGGCACGTTCGTGCCGAACGGCCGGACTCTGGAAGACATGCGCGCCGATCCCATCAAGCCCTTGCTTCGGGCCGTCAGCGATGGGTACCTGACAGCCGTTGGCGCGCGATTGCTCGAGGGGCGCGAGTTCGAGGCGGCCGACGCCGCTGCGTCGGTGCCCGGGATCGTGATCAGCCGAATCGTCGCCCGCCGATACTTTGGAGCGGCCAGCCCGGTTGGACAGTTCGTTGATTGGTACGTCGGCAAAGGACCGGCGTCGCCGCTGCAAGTCGTGGGTGTCGTCGAGGACGTGCGCAATACCTCGCCGGATCGCGAGGCGAACCCGGAAATCTTCATCGAGTATCGACAGCTGTTGAAGCTTCAGCAGCGCTGGGGCGATTCGACGCAAAAACAGGAGCAGCTGGCGATCGGATTTCTGTCGTTCGCGCTTCGGACCAGGGGCGATCCCGCGTCCGCCGCGCCGGCGGTCGCCCGGATCGTGCGCTCCGTGGATTCGAATGTGGGCATCGACGCGATGATTCCCATGGAGCGACTCGTGGCGAGCTCGGTCGCGCGACCACGATTCTACGCCGTGCTGCTGGCGGTATTCGCTGCCGTCGCGGGTGTGCTTGCCGCGATTGGCATCTACGGCGTGCTGGCGTATGCCGTCGTTCAGCGCACGCAGGAGATCGGCATCCGCATGGCGCTCGGGGCGCAGCGCGCGCAGGTGCTGGCGCTCGTGCTTCGCAGGGGCGCGATCCTCACGACCATCGGTATCGCCCTTGGACTCGCCGGCGCCGCCGCCGCCACGCGGCTGCTCCAAGGCATGTTGTTCGGCATCACGCCGCTCGACCCGGGCACGTTTGTCGCAGTGTCGCTGACGTTCGGTCTGGTGGCGACGTTGGCGTCCTACGTGCCGGCGCGCCGCGCGACGAGAGTCGATCCCATAGTCGCGCTGCGCACCGACGGATAGGCGGCGGACCGGAGTGTAGGGCTGACGCACAGGTCGGCCCCTACGACACGATTATTCTAGAATTTGAGCTTCAGTCCGAGCTGCGCTTCACGCATGCCATACAGTGTGTTGCCGATCGTCGTCGGCTTCAGGAACCCGGTGTTGCTTGTCAAGTTCACCGTGGCCTTGTTGCTGGCCGGATCGTAGCTCGAACTCGCGACGTTGAACGCCGTCGTCGACGCGCCGGTGTAATTCAGCGTGTTGAACAGGTTGAAGACCTCGACGAGCAGCTCGACGTGCGTGCTGCCGACGATCCCGATGTCCTTCGACACCCGCAGATCGACCGTCTTTCGTCCGGTCTGCCGATCGGAGTTGCGGCCGACGAACGGCGCGAAGAACGCCCCGCCGGTGCCATTCGGTGCTCGAGCTCGTCGTGGCGCCGACGGCCGCGTTCAGGCTGCCGGAGATATTGTCGCTAATCGGCAGACCGCTCTCGAGCGTCACGACGGTGCTGACACCGAAGCCCCAGAGGAACGCCGGACGGTAATACAAGCTGCCGACGAAGCGGTGGCGGCGGTCGAAGCTCGATGTCGTCTGGCCATCAGCCACGTTGAGATTCAGCGGATCGTAGGTCTCGCCGAAGCTCGAGAAGAACGTCGTCGATTCCTGGCCGTTGTCCTTCGCGTTCGAGAGTGTGTAGTTTGCGTTGAACATCAGGCCGCTCGAGAACTGTTTATTGGCCGCGAGCACCAGCGCGTTGTAGCGCGACGTGACCGCGGGGTCGAGCAGGAAGATCGAGTTGACATTCGGATCCGGCCGCGCGCCGCGATACAGCGGATAGGTGCCAACGGTCGATCCGTCGAGCACGTACGACACCTGCGAGTTTGCCGGGCTGAAGTTGATGTCGCGGAAGATCGGCAGGTTCGCGCCGTGGCTGTACAGGTACGAGGCCGACACGGTGACGTCATTCGCCACGCGCTGCTCCAGCGTCAGGTCGACCATCTGAATCGTCGGGCGCTGCAGGCCGGCGGGGAACTCGTTGATGTTCGGCTTCGACCCCGATCCACTGGGCACTGCCGAGAACGTATTCGGATAGGCGGGCGCGCCGGGCGACGTCGGCGTAAAGGTGTACGACACCTGGCTAATCCCGTTGTTGGTGATCGCGTTGGCGACCGCGCTGTTGCTGGTCAGCCCGTAAAACACGCCGTAGCCGAAGCGGACCACCGTGTCGTGCTTGCCGCCGAAGTCGTAGGTGGCGCCGAGGCGCGGACCGAAGTTGTTCTTGTCCTGATCGAAATGCGTCGTCAGCGGGTACGCGGGGTTTCCGGCGAAGGTCACGTTGTCGACGTTGATCGAGCCGGGCTCGGGCAGCTGCTGATAATCCCAGCGCATTCCGAGGTTGAAAAGGAGCTCGTTGTTGACGCGCCACGTGTCCTGCACGTAGTAGCTCTGCACCAGCTGATTGAAGGCGAGCTTGCCGTTCAGGCCTGTCAGATCGAACGCCTGCGTGAAGGTGCCGTAGTGCCGGCCAGTCGCCGTGCCGGCGTCGGCAGGCACGCACCCGGTCGCACCGATGGGGCAGTCCTGGGCGATGTTCGTCAGGCTCGTGTAGGCGAACGTACCGCCGCCGTTGAACAGGTTGATGAGCAGCTCCTTGACGTAGTTGATGTCGGCGCCGAACTTGATGCTGTGGCTGCCGCGATAGTACGTGAGCGAGTCGAGAAACTCGAACCGTTGCTCGTGCGGATACGCGGGTCGCGGCAGGAAGTTCGGCATTCCGAAGGCGATTCCTCCGGTAACGGTGGTGCTCGGGCGGCACGCCGTTCGGAGACTGTTCTTCGTAGTCGCGGCCGACCTGCGTGCGGAACTCGTTCAACCAGCGCTGGCTGAGGATCGAGTTGAGGCTGCCGACGAAAAAGTCGGTCGTCACGAGGTCGCTGCCGTTCTGCGACTGTGCGATCGCAATGACCGGCTGCGTCTGGACGCCGTTGGGCGAGTTCCAGCGATGCGAGTTGATGCTCAGGCTCAAGGTGTTGGCTTTGTTGAGCGTGACGTCGACCTTGCCGAGGCCGACTTTGTTGTCGCCGTTGCGCGGATTCAGGACGCTTTGTGACTGGAAGAACGAGGTGGCCGAGGGCGCAATTCGCGGCCGACGCCGTGCAGCCGCGCCGTGTAAGAAGTTTGTCGCTGAGGGCGCGGTGAAGACCGGGAAATTGCGGACCTGCTGGTCGTAGTCGACGAAGAAGAACGCCTTGTCCTTCATGAGCGGACCGCCGACCGCCGCGCCGAACTGCTGGCGGCGCTCGTCCGGCAGGACGGTCGATTGGCGCGTTGGATCGCCAGGCAGCGTGATGAAGGGGTTCTTGCGCCTGCAATGCCTTGTCGCGGAAGAAATAGAAGCCTTACGCCGTTCAGCGTATTGCCGCCAGACTTGGTGACGGCGTTCACCGAGCCGCCTGCCGCCCTGCCGAATTCTGCCGACATGTTGCTGACGCCGACCTGGAATTCCTTGATCGACGATTCGCTGATCGCGTAGGAGATGCGAGTGCGGCCGCGCGCTTCGGAGAAGAACGCCTGATTGTTGTCGACGCCGTCGACCATGTTGTTGTTGTACAGGCCAGAGATGCCGCGATAGCTGACGAGCCCGAAGTTGCCGTCGTTGGTGACGCCGGGGCTCAACAGGACGAAGTTGTCCCACCGGCGGCCGGTGATGGGCAGGTTCTCGATCGCCTGCTCGCCGATCACGTTGCTGACATCGGTTCGGCGTCGTGTCGATCACTGACGCTTCCGCCGAGACCGTCACGGTTTCGGCGACGCCCGCGGGATGCATTTTCAGATCGATCGTGGCCGTCTGGCCCACCTGAACGGAGACGTCAGATTCCGGCTTCACGTCGAAACCGCTCAGTGCTCCGGATACCTCGTAGCGGCCGGGCTGGAGCGCCACGGCCCGATATCGGCCGTTGCTGTCGGTCACGACGTCGCGCGTGACGTTCGTGTCCATATTGCGGATGGTGACGGCAACCCCCGGCAGCACGCCGCCAGAGCTGTCGGTCACTTGGCCTTCCACGTTCCCTGTCGCCGCGGTTTGCGCCACAGGCGTCCCGGAGTCCGGGGAGGAAGACAAGTGCAATCAGGGTGAGTATCACGCGACACCACTTACGCATAGAGACCTCGCTGAAGCGCAACTGTGTAAGGAAAGAAGCGGTATTGTAGCGCGAGGATTGTAACGAAAGTGAGACAAAAAAGGCCGCCGGAGGGACCCCGGCGGCCTGTCGAATCCAAACGGATGAATGATTTTTTAGTCGCTGACGCCCGCGGCCTTCTTCTTCCGCAGCTCCTCAGCTTTGTCGTGCAGCAGAACGGCCTGCTTGATCAGATCCTGCTGCTTCTTGGGATCCTTCTCCATGTTGGCCTCGAGGCGGAGCAGCAGCCCCTTGTAGACGAGGGCCTCCATGTAATCGGCCTTGAGCTCGAGCGCCCGATCGATCGCCGTCAGCCCCTTTTGCACGTTGTCCTTCTTCTGGGGTTCGGTCAGGCGGAAGTTCCGCTGCGCGTTGTCCCAGTAGTAGGTCGCGATCGTGAAGTAAGCCTCCGGGTTGCTCGGCTCCTTCGCCGCGCGCTGTTCGAGCGCGTCGATGGTCTTGTCGAACTCGTTCTGTCGGTTGTAATAGCCCGCGAGCGTCATGTACACCGCCGGATCGGACGGCTTGACGTCCCGCGCCTTGATCAGCGTCTGCTCGGCTTCCGGGTACGCGCCAGCGTCCTCGTAGATCTTCGCGAGGGCGAAGTAGTTGGTTGGCTCGCTCGGCTCGAGCTGGATCATTTTCTGTACCACGGGCTCGGCCTTGGCCGGGTCATTCAGCTTATCCGCCCCGTAGCACAGCACGAGGAATTCGAGCGCGCGCTTGCCGTATAGTTTGTCGTTGGGATCGGGCGACTGCGCGAGGCTTTGGGCCGCCAGCTCGTAGTGCTGTACGGCTTTGGTCAGGAGAGCGTCGTTTTCCGCGTCCCCCTTCTTGCTGGGCTTGTACTGGTTGTCGTAGCTGTTCGCCAGAAAGAACTGCGACTCGTGGCCGGTCTGCGTGTCTGGCGCGGCCTCGATGGCATCCTCGTAGAGCTGCGCTGCCTTCCTGTAATCCTGCTGCTGATAGGCCTGGTTCGCCTCTTTGAAGGCCTTCTTCGCCTTCAGCTCGCCGACCTTCGCGCACCCCGCCGTGGACGCGGCGGCTCCCAGGGCCAGCATCGCGGCGACTGCCAGCGACGCGGCCGATACCGACGCTCCCGATAACGATCGCATCGATCCCCCTCCAGTGCCCTGATTCAACATGTGTCCGATATCCTTAACTACAGGCGAGGATAATTGCCGTGGCCGAAACCGGGCCAGTATAGTGAAGCTAAAAAACGTACGTCAAGGCAATCGCCCGATGACTTATTAGACACCGAAACCGATGATTCGCTTCGAGGATCTCCTCGAAAAGGTTCGGGCCTACAGTCCGGACGCCGACGTCGAACTGCTCAGGCGCGCCTACGTCTTCTCCGCGTTCGAGCACCGGGGACAGGTGCGCCATTCCGGCGAGCCCTACCTGATTCATCCGCTGGCCGTCGCCGACTTCCTGGCCGACATGAAGATGGACGCCGTCGCCATTGCCGCCGGCCTCCTCCACGACGTCGTCGAAGACACGCTGACGACCATCGAGCGCATTCAGGAGCTGTTCGGCCCCGAGGTCGCCCACGTCGTCGAAGGCGTGACGAAGATCAGCGCGATCCCGTTTGCGTCGAGCGAGGAGCGGCAGGCGGAGAACTTCCGCAAGATGCTGCTGGCGATGGTGGACGACATCCGCGTCATCCTCGTCAAGCTCGCCGATCGCCTGCACAATATGCGGACGCTCCACCACCTGCCGGACGAGCGCCGCGCCAAGATCGCCCAGGAGACGCGCGACATCTACGCGCCGATCGCCAACCGCCTTGGGATGAGCAAGGTGAAGAACGAGCTCGAGGAGCTGTCGTTCCGCTACCTCGAGCCGCAGACGTACGAGGAGCTGCGCGCCCAGGTCGATGCCAAGCGCCGCAAGACCGAAGGCCTCATCGAAGATCTGAAGCGGACGATCACCGCGAAGCTCGCCGAGGCGCAGGTGCCGGTGCTGCAGATCGACGGCCGCATCAAGCGGCTCTGGAGCATCAGCCAGAAGCTGAAGGTGCAGAAAATCGATCTCGAGCAGGTCTACGACTTCATGGCGCTGCGCATCGTCACCGAGAGCGTGAAGGACTGCTACGCCGCGCTCGGCATCATCCACCAGACGTGGTCGCCGGTGCCCGGGCGCATCAAGGATTTCATCGCGATGCCGCGGCCCAACGGCTATCAGTCGCTGCACACGTCGGTGATCAGCGAGCACGGCATGCCGTTCGAAGTGCAGATCCGCACGATCGAAATGCACCGGATGGCGGAAGAAGGCATCGCGGCGCACTGGAAGTACAAGGAAGGACGCGTCGGCGATCAGCGCGACGAGCGCTATTTCCTCTGGATGCGGCAGCTCCTCGAGTCGCAGCAGGAAGTGCGCGATCCGCAGGAATTCATCCAGAACCTCAAGATCGAGCTGTATCCGGAGGAGGTGTACATCTTCACGCCGAAGGGGCTCGTGAAGGCGCTGCCGCGCGGCGCCACGCCGATCGACTTCGCGTACTCGATTCACACCGACATCGGCCACCAGTGCGTCGGTGCCCGCGTGAACGGCAAGATGGTGCCGCTGCGCACGCGGCTGAAGAACGGCGACATCGTCGAGATCGTGACGTCGGCGGACCACAAGCCGAGCCGCGACTGGCTGAACCACGTCGTGACCTCGCGCGCGCGGAACAAGATCAAGCACCTCATTCACACCGAGGAAAAGGTGCGGGCGATCGAGCTCGGACGCAAGCTGTTCGAAAAGGACGCGCGGCGTTACGACATCAATATCAAAACGCTCCTCGAAGGGGAGGGCTTCGCCAAGGCGCTGGCCGACATCGGCGGCACGAAGGCGGACGATCTGTTTGCGGCGATCGGCTACGGCAAGGTGGCGCCCAAGCAGATCATGGCGAAGGTCGTCCCGCCAGACCGGCTGCACGAGAAGGCGCCGGAAGGCAAGGTCTCCGCCGCGGTCCGCCGCGTCTTCGGGGGCGCGGAAGAGAAGATCACCGTCAAGGGATTCGACGACCTGATGGTCTTCCGGGCGCGCTGCTGCAACCCGATTCGCGGCGAGAAGATCGTCGGCTACATCACGCGCGGCAAGGGCGTGTCCGTCCACTCCGCAACCTGTCCCAACGTCGTCAATCTGCTGTACGACCCCGAGCGCCGCATCGACGTCGAGTGGGAGAAGTCGCCGGCGGGTGACGTGGCGGCACGCTACACCGTGAAGCTGACGATGCAGGTGGAAGATCGGAAGGGACTGCTGGCGGCGGTCAGCGCGAAGATCGCCGGCATCAACACCAATATCAAGAACATGGAAGCACGGACCGACGATGACCAGCACGCCCGCATCGACATGACGGTCGAGATCAGCGACTTGAAGCATCTGGAGAAAGTGCTCAAGGCCGTGCGCGGCGTCGACGGGGTCCTGGGGGTGGAGCGGGCGGGGAGGGCGGGAAATCTGTCGTAGGGCCGACCGATGTGTCCAGCCTTCGCCACGGCTACGGCTAGGCTCCCGAAGCGCCTGGCGCGCCGGCGGCGGTCCGGGCGGATGTAGGGCGGGTCCTTCCGCCTCGGCGCAAGGCTTCGGCGGACCGCCGTAGCTTCAGCGAAGGCGGTTTGGACCCGCCTCTGCGCGGTCTAAAAAGACCCGGCCTACGAGGGGTAGCTGGCGATGACGTCGATCTCGACGCGCGCGTCCTTCGGGAGACGCGCGGCCTGGACCGTGGCGCGAGCGGGAAACGGCTGAGAGAAATAGGTCGCGTAGATCTCGTTCACCGCCGTGAAGTCGTTCATGTCGGCCAGAAAGATTGTCGTCCGCACGACGTCGGCGAACGCCAGACCACCCGCTTTCAGCAGCGCCCCGACGTTGTCGAGCACGCGCCGCGTCTGGACGGCGATGTCGCCCTCGACCATGTTGCCCGTCGCAGGATCGAGCGGCACCTGACCCGACACGAACAACAGCTGGCCTGCCCGCACGGCGGGCGAGTAGGGGCCGATGGCTTTCGGCGCATCGGGGCTCGAAATCGCTTGTTTCATCAGTTCCGGTCTACGCCGCTTTGGCGACCTTGTTCGACCGGAGGCATCGCGTGCAGACGCGAATGCGCCGGATGCCGCCATTAATCATCGCCCGCACGGTCTGAAGATTCGGCTCGAACCGCCGTGCGCTGACGTTGTTCGCATGGCTGTGCTGCCGGCCGACGACCGGACCTTTTCCGCAAATCTCGCAACGTTTGGCCATCAATTCATCCTTGAACGGAAACAGTAAGTATATGCGTTAGGACGGGTTGTCCGCAAGGCTGGACGGTCCAAACAGCTCGGAAGTTGCCCGAAATCGGGGCGAGCTCATCGGAACGCACCTTGCACCGGCCTGGGACGAGAGCGATCGGAGGAGCCGTCATGAGCGACGTCGTCTTTCGCGAAGAATCGGCAATCGAATACTTCAAGGCGCTCGTGGACGAGGCGCTGGTGCACCAGCAGATCAGCGCCAGCGAGCTCACCTCGTTTTACGTCGTCCAGCTGCTGACGACGTTTCTTCAACGTCCGGCGGAAGACGACGGGGAGCCGTTGGCGCTGAAGCTGGCGCGCGCGCTCGAGGCGGGCGGCGCGCAGCAGCGGAGCAGCCTCAAACAGATCGGCGACGTGTCGCTTTTTGTGTCCGGGTTCTTTTCCGACTCGCTGCGCCGCAAGCTGGTGGACGTCGATTACTACGCGGCGATCGGCGGCTCCGCCTATTCGGTCTTGAGCCGGTACGAAACCGACGCGTTTTCGCCCGCGTTTGCGGAGCTGGCGAGGAAGTTCGGCGCCTTCGTGGACGTCCTGAGCGAGGTCAGCGAACGGACGTCATGCGCGTCGAATGCGGATCTCCTTCGGCTGTACGAGAAGTGGTTGAAGACCGGCAGCCGGCACAGCGGAAAACTCCTGGAGGAGCGCGGCGTCGTGCCCAACGTGTCGATTCCGCTGCACGGACGCATTCATTAGCGTCGGTCAGTGTGCACACACTCATCAATTCTACCGATACAGAATCGTCCCATTCAGCGGACAAGGATTGCGTTTCTGGACAGAACCATCGGTCCACTGCCGGCGTCTAACGGAGCATCGGTTTTTTGAACAATCGGTCTATTGTTTAGCTCTGATCGCTGTAACTCATTGGACAGGATGAGGTAAGTGCAGAGAGTCGACACGTGGGCCTCCGTGGAGTGCCTTGAAAATGTTCGGGGCCAGGCCAGCAACGGTGCGAAGCGAACTGAAGCTCTGCCGGTTGCGATATGACTTTAGTTCGGTATATTATTGGCAGTTCATTTGCATATCGGACAGCAATCTTAAGAGCGGCGGCCCGAAGGACGGGCAATGGAAGGAGCGGCATTATGAAGGACACTCACAAGGCGGGCGTGGAGAAGGTATCCTCCCGCTATACGGAACTGAAGCAGATGCTCGAAGAGCGTCGGCGCGAACTGCAGGCCGAAGTGCAGGGCAAGATGCGGGGCGTCCGCGAGGAAGGCACGTGGGGCGGGAAGCTCAATGAGGTCCTCGACACGGTCGAAAGCTCCGAAGCGGACATTCAGGAAGACATCGAGTTCGCGTTGATCCAGATGAAGTCGGAGACGCTCAACAAGGTCAACGACGCGTTGGTGCGGCTCGATCACGGCAGCTACGGCAATTGTTTCGACTGCGGCGAAGAAATCGGCGAAAAGCGTCTGCGCGCGCTGCCCTTCGCCGTGCGCTGCAAGGATTGTGAAGAAGCGCGAGAGACCGCCGAGCAGCGCGAGCGTCAGCTGACGCAGCGCCGCGGCGCCTCTTCGCTGTTCCTCGACATGTAAGAGTTCGGCGTCCCTGGTCGGGGCTCCGCCGGTGGCGGAGCCCAAACCCCTCCTCCACCGGTTTTCCCGGATTGCAAACTGCTGATTGCCAATTGCACATTGCGATGAGCCATTAACAATCTGCAATCAGCAATAAAGGAAGGTCGCCATGAGCGATCCAATCGAGAACCTCGCAGCCGAGGACATCTCGAGCAGTGATCGGCCGTTGTCCATTCCCCCGGAGCTGCCCGTGCTGCCGCTTCGCGATACCGTGCTGTTTCCGAACTCGTTCATGCCGCTGGCGGTGGCGCGCGAAAGCTCCGTTCGGTTGATCGACGATGCGATCGCGAACGGCAAGCTGATCGCCGTGTTCACGCAGCGCGATGCGGCCGTCGAGGAGCCGGGACAGGACGATCTCTTCACGGTCGGCACCGCCACGCACATCCACAAGATGTTCAAGCTGCCCGACGGCAGCCTGCGCCTCATCGTGCAGGGCCTCGCGCGCCTGGCGCTCGAAGAGGTCGTGTCGGCGCAGCCGTATCTGCGCGCGCGCGTCATCGCCGCGGCCGAAGACACCAACGACGCCGACCGTCTCGAGATCGACGCGCTGGCGCGGAACATCAAGACGAATTTCCAGCAGGTGGTGTCGCTCTCGCCGCTCCTCTCCGACGATCTACAGACGCTGGCGATGAACATCACCGAGCCGGGGCGTCTGGCCGACTTCATCGCGTCCTCGCTCTCCACCATCAGCACCGCGGTGAAGCAGGAGGTCCTCGAAACGCTCGACATCCGCGCGCGCATGGACAACCTGAACCGGATTCTGATCAAGGAGCTCGAAGTGCTCGAGCTCGGCTCGAAGATTCAGTCGCAGGTGCAGTCCGAGGTCGGCAAGAATCAGCGCGAGTACTTCCTGCGCGAGCAGATGAAGGCGATTCAGAAGGAGCTCGGCGAAGGCGACGATCAGACGAAGGAGATCGAGGAGCTCAGCGAGAAGATCGACGCGGCCGGGATGCCCGAGGCCGTGAAGAAGGAGGCGCTGCGCGAGCTCGATCGCCTCTCGAAAATGCCGGTGGCGGCGGCCGAATATACGGTCTCCCGGACGTATCTCGACTGGCTCGTCGCGCTGCCCTGGGCGAAGCGGACCGAGGAAGTGATCGATCTGCCGAAAACGAAAGGCGTGCTCGACGCCGATCATTCGGGCCTCGAGAAGGCGAAGGATCGCATCCTCGAGTATCTCGCCGTGCGCAAGCTCAATCCCGACGTGAAGGGGCCGATTCTCTGCTTCGTCGGCCCTCCCGGCGTCGGCAAGACGTCGCTCGCGCGCTCGATCGCGCAGGCGCTCGGCCGGAAGTTCGTCCGCGTCTCGCTCGGCGGCATGCGCGACGAAGCCGAGATCCGCGGCCATCGCCGCACCTACATCGGCGCGCTTCCCGGACAGGTGATTCAAGGGCTGCGCCGCGCCGAGTCGAAGAATCCCGTGTTCATTCTGGACGAGATCGACAAGCTCGGCACCGACTTCCGCGGCGATCCCTCGTCGGCGCTTCTCGAGGTCCTGGATCCGGAGCAGAACAACACGTTCCGCGATCACTATCTCGACGTGCCGTTCGATCTTTCTGAGGTGCTGTTCATCACGACCGCGAACGTGCTCGACCCGATTCCGGCGGCCCTGCGCGACCGCATGGAGGTGCTCGAGCTGGCCGGCTACACCGAGGAAGAGAAGCTCCAGATCGCCACCGATCATCTGGTGGAGAAGCAGGTGAAGAACCATGGCCTCACCGGCGAGTACATTCAGTTCACACCGGCCGCCCTGCGGCAGGTGATTCGCGGCTACACGCGCGAGGCCGGCGTCCGCAATCTGGAGCGCGAGATCGGCGCGCTGTGCCGCAAGGCCGCCCGTCGCCGCGCGGAGGGGGATGAGACGCCGATCGAAGTGACGCCGGATGTGGTCGTCGAGATGCTGGGCGCGCCGCGCTTTCTCGACGAGGAGATGGAAGAACGCACCAAAGATCCAGGTGTCGCCATCGGTCTTGCCTGGACGGCCGCGGGCGGAGAAGTGCTCTTCATCGAAGCGTCGCGGATGGCCGGAGGCGGGTCGCTCACGCTCACGGGACAGCTCGGCGACGTGATGAAGGAATCGGCGCGCGCGGCGCTGTCGTGGCTGCGGGCTCACTCGAAGGAGTACGGCATCGATCCCGACTTCTTCACCAAAGCCGAGATGCACATCCACGTGCCGTCCGGCGCCATTCCGAAGGACGGGCCGTCGGCGGGCGTGACGATGGCGACGGCGATGGCGTCGGTGTTGACGGGGCGTCCCGTCCGCGGCGATCTCGCGATGACCGGCGAAATCACACTGTCGGGACGCGTCCTGCCGATCGGCGGCGTGAAGGAGAAGGTGCTCGCCGCGCGGCGTGTCGGCATCCGCGAGGTCATCGTCCCGAAGTTGAATATGAAGAACGTCAACGAGGATCTGACGCCGGAGCTGAAGCAGGGCATGACCGTCCACTTCGTCTCGACGATAGACGAGGTGCTGGCGCTCGCGCTGGTGCCAGTGTCGAGTGACAAGCGCGAGGACGTCAAAAGGAAGAAGGACGAAGGCAAGAGCGGCAACAAAAGTTCGAGGCCCGCGCCGCCGCCAGCGTAACAAAATAAATTGGTGAGTTGGTGAATTGGTAAGTTGGTGATTGGTGAATGACAGACGAGACTGGATTCACCAACTCAAAAAATCGCCAACTCGCCAATTTCGGCTTGCCGATTTTCTATTCGCCCCGATATCACATCGATATCGGCCTGCACGTTTTTCCCACGCAAAAATACCGGCTCGTACGCGAGGCGCTCGACGCCTCTCACGGGGACCGGTTTCCTGACATCGCCGGCGGGTCTCATAACCACGCGACGAGCCCCATCGGGGACAGGTCTCGTAACCACCCGACGAGACCTGTCCCCGTGTACATCGAAGCCGAGCCAGCGACGTGGGACGAGGTGGCACTCGTGCACACGCCGGAATACCTCGCGAAGTTGCGGAGCGGCACGCTGACCCGCGAGGATCTCGCCCAGCTCGAGCTGCCGTGGTCCGAGGCGATGGTGGAAGGCTTCCGGCTGATGGTCGGCGGAACGATCGCCGCCGCGAGGCTCGCGACGAATCCCGCGCCGAGTCCCAAGTCCCGAATCCCGGCGAATCCCAAATCCCGACCGAATCCCAAATCCCGACCGAATCCCAAATCCCGACCGAATCCCAAATCCCGACCGAATCCCAAATCCCGAATCCCGAATCCCATCGTGTGTCACCTTGGAGGCGGGCTCCATCACGCGTTCGCGAATCACGGCGAAGGGTTCTGTCCGTTCAACGATGTGGCGGTCGCCGTGCGGGTGCTGCAGGCGCACGGCATCGACCGCGCGGCCATCGTCGATCTCGACGTGCACCATGGCAACGGCACGGCGTTCATCTTCGAGTCGGATCCGCGCGTGTTCACGTTTTCGATGCACCAGCAGCACAACTACCCGATGTTCAAGCCGCGCGGCTCGCTCGACATCGGTCTGCCGGACGGCACCCATGACGACGCGTATCTGCGCGCGCTGGAGGGCGCGCTTCCCGAGGTGCTGGCGTCGGATCCCCGGTGCGTCTTCTATCTCGCAGGCGCCGATCCGTACGAAGACGATCTCCTCGGCGGTCTGCGCCTGACGAAAGAGGGTCTGCGGCAGCGGGACCGCATGGTGATCGACGCGGTCGCCGCCGCCGGTCTGCCGCTGGTGATCACGCTGGCTGGCGGCTACGCACGGAACGTGGAGGACACGGTCGCCATTCACGTCGCGACGATCGAAGAAGCTGCGGCGGCCGTCCAATCGAACGGTCGGAATGGAGCCGCCCTATAGCCGTTTTCTGATCTTCGTAACGGCTGTTTCCTCCGTGTCCTTTGCGTCCTTTGTGTGGATCGCGGCCCGATGGCTTATCCTCCTTTGGACAATCTTTCAACAAGGGGTCCGCACGTGAGAGCAGTCGATCGTCTCGTCATGTTCATCCTGATGGTGTGCGCCGTGGCGCCGTTGTGCGCCGACACCATCAATCCGGCGACGTTCGCCGCGCTCGAATGGCGTCTCATCGGGCCCTTCCGCGCCGGACGCGTGTCCGCCGGAGCGATCGACCCGTCCGATCCCAACACGTATTACTTCGGCAGCCCGGGCGGCGGCGTCTGGAAGACCACCAACGCCGGGCAAACCTGGAGCCCGATTTTCGATCGAGCCGGCGTCGCCTCGATCGGCGCGCTTGCGGTCGCCCGCTCGAACGCCAAGGTGATCTACGCCGGCACCGGCGAGGAGACGCGCGGCAGCGGCGTGTTCAGGTCGTCCGACGGCGGCGGCACCTGGACCAACGTGGGACTCTCCGACACGCATTTCATCGGCGCGATTATCGTCAGCCCGACCAATCCAGATGAAGTGCTCGTCGCGGCGATCGGGGATCGGACGCCCGGTCCCGACCGCGGCGTCTTTCGAACCACCAACGGCGGCCGGACGTGGACGAAGGTCCTCTTTCTCGACAACGACAGCGGTTGCCCTTCGATCGCCGGCGCCGCCGACGAGCCGCGTGTGGTGTACGCCACGTTGTATCCAGCCGCCGGTTCGCGTGGCGCCGGCCTCCTTCCACCGATCGCTTCGACTGCGCCCGGGGAAGCACCGGATGCCAATCGTGCTCCGCCTCGCCCAGCCGCCGTCTTCAAATCGACGGATGGCGGCGCAACCTGGAAGCGGCTGCACGCCCGCGGTCTCGAGACGCCGCCGATCGGCCGCCAGGCGCTCGCGGTTGCCTCCGGATCCAGAGGCCGGGTGATCTTCGCCGGTCTGCGTGACGGGCTCTTTCGCTCCGATGATGGCGGCGACAACTGGACCCGCGCGACAGACGATCCGCGGATCAGGCCGGTGGGAGTGATCGCCGATCCGGGAAACGCGCGCGTCCTCTACGTGACGCAAACAGCGCTGTACCGATCCATCGACGGAGGGCGCACATTCGACGCATTCGCCGGCGCTCCGAGCGGCGACGACTACCAGCTGCTCTGGATCGATCCGCACAACTCGAAGCGCCTACTGGCTGGCGTCGATCAGGGGGCGGTGCTCAGCGTGGATGGTGGCTCGAGCTGGAGCAGTTGGTACAACCAGCCGACGGGACAGTTCTATCACGTGGCCACCGACGATCGATTTCCGTATCACGTGTTCGCCGCGCAGCAGGACAGCGGATCCGTGGCGGTGCCGAATCGCAGCGACTTCGGCCAGATCAGCTACCGCGACTGGTACCTGCCCGGCGGATTCGAGTTCGGCTATCTCGCACCCGATCCGCTCGACGCCGACGTCGTGTTCGCCGGCGGGTGGTACCGCACGGTCGTCCGCTTCGACCGGAAGACCAATCAGATCGCACATGTGTTCGTACCGGGTACGAAGTACCGATCGGTGAACAACGCACCGATGGCGTTCTCGCCCCACGATCCGCGGACGCTCTACTACGGCACGCAGTTCATGATGAAGACCACAGACGAGGGCGCTTCCTGGCGGGAGATCAGCCCCGATCTCACACAGATGGCCGAAACGTCCGGCACTCCGCGAGCGCCTGCCGCGATCACGTCCTTTTCGATTTCGCCGGTGCGGCAAGGGGTGATCTGGGTTGGCACGAACACGGGCGTCGTGCAGCGCACAGAGAACGACGGCGCGACGTGGCGCAACGTGTCGCCGCCCAATCTTCCCGCGCGCGGCACGTTCGAGATCATCGATGCGGGACGCCACGATGCCCAGACGGCCTTCGCCGCCTTCATCGTCCCAAACGATCTGCATCCGTATATCTACCGCACGCGCGATGGCGGAGCGATGTGGGAGAAGATCGTTGAGGGGCTGCCCGATACCGCCTTCGTGCGTGTGGTGCGTGAAGATCCGGTGCTCGCAGGTTTGCTCTATTGCGGGACCGAATCGGGCGTCTACGTTTCAATCGATGCGGGCGAGCACTGGCGATCGCTCCAGCTCAACCTGCCGGCTTCGTCGATGCGCGACCTGGTCGTTCACGGCGATGATCTCGTGCTGGCCACGTACGGACGCGGATTGTGGATCCTCGATAACCTCACACCCATCCGCCAGCTCGGAGCGCACGGCGCGACCGCAGATGTGCAGCTGTTGAAGCCGGCCGTTGCGATACGGGCTCGGTGGGACGTCAACGAGGACACGCCGCTGCCGATCGAGACGCCGGCTGCCTCCAACCCGCTCGAGGGTGCCGTGATCGACTACTACCTTGGCGGCGCCGCTGAATCCGAGCTGACGATGACGATCAAGGACGAACGGGGCGAGGTCGTGCGCACATATACGTCGATCGCGCCTCGCGCGACGACGCTGCTCGCGAACGTTCCGTCGTACTGGTTCGCTCCGCCAGATGTGTTGAGCACGCATCCCGGAGTGAATCGGTTTGCATGGAACTTCCGCTACCCGTCGCCGAAAATTCTTCCGTTCGGGTACTTCGGCGCGATGCTGCCGTACATCGAGTACACGCTCGCTGATCACGCCATACCCGGGCGAACGCCGCGCGAGCAGCCCGAAGGCGCGCTCGCCTTGCCGGGGCGATACACGATCGAAGTCTCGGGAGAAGGCCATCGCGACACGCAGACGCTCCTCGTTGCGCCGGATCCGCGCGTCAAGGCGTCGCAGGCTGATCTCGTCGCCCAATTGGACTTGGCGAAGCGGCTCACCGAGGGGCTCGCCGCCAGCTTCGACGGCTACAATACGCTCGCAACCGTCCGGGCCGCCCTCGCCGATCATCTGAAGGCACTCGCCGGCACGCCCGAGCCCAAGGACGCGACGTCGGCCTTGCAGACGTTCGACAAGAAGGTCGAGGCCGTTCAGACGGGAACGGCTGAAGCGCCCGGAGTCGGACCGGTCAACCGGGAGATGGCGCGGCTGTTCAGCATGGTCGAAAGCGCCGATGCGCGGCCGTCCGAACCACTGGAGACCGCGTCGGCGGCGTGGTGCGTGTCGCTGAGGGGCGCGCTCGACACGTGGCGAAAATTAAACGGGCCGGAGTTGGCGGCGGCCAACACGGCGCTCGCAAGATTGCAGCGACCAGCGATTGCGGTTCCGGAGCCGCCGGCGATGCCGGCGTGTTCGCGATAGAAAACGTCAGAGATTCTCGGTGCGCGGGTCACATGAGGTGCAATCTCTTGTATGGCCGGACATCGTCGTTGCGAGATCTGATGCGCCTTGCTTTGTGATGTTCAACCGGCCCCCGAAGAGATGAACGTCAGGTTGGCGTAAGCCGACGCGGTTAGTCGTATCGAAGCGCAACCAGCGGATCGACGCGCGTCGCGGCTTTCGCCGGAACGATGCAGGCGGCGAATCCGGACACCAACACGACGATGACGACCGTGATCAGCGTTGCAGGATCCGTCGCCGATACCCCCCAGATCTGGCTCGCCATCAGACGCGCGAGGGCAGCGCTGGCCAGAACCCCGATCAGGCTGCCGAGGGCTATCAGGGTCAACCCGGTCTTCAGCACCATCCGGACCACGTCGTGTCGCTGCGCGCCGAGGGCCATGCGGATGCCGATCTCGTGGGTCTGCAGAGAAACCGCATAGGCCATGACACTGAAGACGCCCACGGTCACGAGGATCAGACCGATGCCGGCGAACGTGCCCATGGTTGTCAGACCAAATTCCGGTCCTGCGTACCAGACCTGCCGGAGGAAGTCCTCCAACGCGCCGATGCTCGTGAGCGCGATGCCGCTGTCGATCGCGACGATTTCACGTCGAACGCTCGGGATGAGCGACGCAGGGCTGGAAGCCGTCCGAATAAGCACGCCACGGTTGAACATACCGGTGACGTCGAAGGGCACAAACGCCTCTGGAATGGCTGGCTCCTGGAGCCCCTGATTCTTCGCATCGGCGATCACGCCGATGATTTCGAAGTAGGCATCGTGCGGGGTCCCTGGAAGGCGATCGAACAAGTCGAATTTGATGCGGCGCCCGATCGGATCTTCATCTTTGAAGAAGTTCCGGACCAGCAGTTGGTTGACGATCGCAACGCGTCGCGCGCCGTCGATATCCGCGCGTGAAAGCGTACGGCCTCGCGTCAGTCTGAGGCCCAGTGTTGGTACGTAGCCTTCGCTGCAGAGTTGCACGAGTGCTGGCCATCGATCCGCGTGCGTTTTTCCCGGCACGGTCACGTCGCTGGGGATGCCTCCGTACGGCGGCAGGGTGCTCGTGGTCGTCGCAGTCACGACGCCGGGCAAAACGCTGATCCGATCGAGCAATCGCGTGAAGAAGATGCGTTTCTGCTCCGCGGTTTCATAACGACCCTTGGGGAATGGCAGGCGGATCGACAGGATGTGGCTGGGATTGAATCCAAGGTCTACGTGCTGAAGCGCAAACAGCGTGCGCATCATCAGGCCGGCGCCCACCAGCAATACGATCGACAGGGCTACTTCGAACACCACCAACCCGGATCGCAGCCGGCCACGGCTGAATCCTCCTCCCGAGCCCTTGCCGCTCCCAGCCAATCGTGTGCTCAACTCGCCATGAACCACGTGCAGCGCCGGCAACCAGCCGCACAGAACCGTGGTAGCCAGGCTGACTGCCAGCGCAAATCCAAGCGCCATCGGACTGAACACGATCACCGACGTTGGCGAGATGGTAAACGGCGGAATCATCGCTACGACAGCTTTCAACCCGACTATGGCCAACAGGCTCCCGAGCACGCAGCCGAAGAGTGAGAGTACGAGGCTTTCCGTGACGAGTTGGGCAATCAACCTGGCGCGACTCGCGCCGAGCGACGCCCGAATCGCGATTTCGCGATCACGCGCAGTCGCGCGCGCCAGCAGCAGGTTGGCGACGTTGCTGCACGCGATGAGCAACAAGAGGCCGACCGCGGCCGTCAACGCATAGAGCATCCCTTTGAAGTTGCCGACGGCGTTGTCCGTGAACGTTTTGGTCAGTACGGTGAATTGTCTGGGATAGTCGCTCGGATGGGCCGCGGACAGCCGGGTGGCAATGGGCGTCAGGTCCTTGGCGGCGGACTCGAGGGTCACGCCTCGTTTCAGGCGGCCGCGAGCCGTGAGAACCAACGGAATGCCGTCGATTCGCACGTCCTCGCGGGTGAACGCGGTCGGAATCCACAGGTCGGCGTTTCCGGGCAGGTACCGCGGCGGCATGATCGCGATGAGCGTCCGCGACACGTTGTTCAGTGTGAACGTTTTGCCGACGAGCGTCGGATCGCTGTTGAAGTGTTCGGTCCACGCCCTGTGGCTCATTACCACAATCGGTGGCGCGCCAGGCCTGACGTCGTTCGGTGCAATCCATCGACCGCGCAACGGTGCGACCCCCAGGAACTCCATCATGTTGGGCGTGACGATCGCGCCGGTGAACAGTTGCGTTTCGCCATTCGCCGTGTAAAGCACGTCAACGAAGGCCGACCCCATCATGTCCTCGAAGACGCGGTTCTGCTCCCGATACGCCATGAGCTCGGGCATCGTGAACCCCGCGCGACCCGTTTCCTTCGGCCGGGTCACGTCGTGGATGTAGAAGCTGGTGAGACGATCGACGTCCTTGTATATAAAAGGCTCGATGAGAATGCCGTCGACGGCGCTGAAGATGATCGTGCTCGTGCCGATGCCGAGGGCCAGCGTGCCGATTGCAACGGCGGCGAAACCCGGACGCTTGCGGATTGTCCTCGACGCGTAGCGGAGATCCTGCCACCACCCGGACATTGGAGCCTCCGACCGTAATTAGACACCCGAAATGGAGAACCGGTCGGTACCGACTCGTCACCGGCTCCGGTCGGCGGTAACATCGATCGGGGCTGGCGACCAGATGACATACCTCGATTCGGCGGTATTGAATTTCACTGAACGGATGTGTCGCCGATTCCAGACGTGGACCGGCCGCACGAACGTGTGGCTCGCGTTCCAGCTCACCAACCTCAGCATCGTCGTCTACTTCATCTGGGTCGCCAACCTCTACTGGCTGAGCGGAGACGCGGTGGTCCGCACGTTCGTCGCGCTGTTCTGCGGCGGAGTGTTCTTCGCGCTGACGCGGACGATCTTCAGGACGCCCATCGAAGCGTCAGAGATCGAGGCCTATCGGCGAGTCGCCAAGGGCCTCCGAAATCCCCGTCGCATCCGTGACGCGCAGCTGCGGATCGCCTTTCTCACGCTGTCGATCGTGCTGTCGTATCCGCTCTGGTTCGCGTACGTCACATTGCACGTCCGCTTCGTCCTGCTGACCGAAGCGCTGATCATTCTGACGACGATGATCCTGTATCTGCTCGCGTGCGACCCGTTGCCGCCATGTACGAGCAGGGTGAAAGTGTGGCTTCGCGAGCTGGTTCCGGCGCGCAACGTGAACGCGTGATGCGGTTTCGATGCTGGGCCTTCGTCTCTCAGTCGGCGGTCACGGCGACTTCGCCAGCGCTACGAGGGTTCAGTACCCTCACCCAGAATAGCGAGGTAACGGTCATACGCGAACACGCGATTTCGACGAAATCCAGTCAATTCGCGAACGAGGCCGACGCTCATGAGCGACGTCATCCCCTTCGCCGATGTAGGAAATGACAAGCCAGTTCGCCGCGAGACTTCGCTCAACGTGATGACCGGTCGCTCGTGCAATGATCGCAACACCCTGAGCATCGTCGCAGCCCCACGGCCAGCGGCCTGCACCCGCGCAGCATCCTCTGTGAACAGTGCAACGAGCCGCTGCGCTGTGTCGACGGCGCTCGTTGCCGTCGCGGCGACGCCCTCGAGGAAGAAGTCGAGCCACTCTTCCCAGTCGCCCGTGCCCCGTACCCGATCTAACAGCCGGTAGTACTCCTCTCGGTGCTGCTTGAAATACAGACTCAGATAGAGCAAGGGCTGCTGGAGAACACCGGCATCGTGCAGCAGCAACGGTATCAGCAGCCGGCCGATACGACCGTTTCCGTCCAGGAACGGGTGAATCGTTTCGAACTGTACGTGCGCCAACGCTGCCATCACCAACACCGGGTACGGCGCGTTCTGCTCGTGAAATGTGCGTTCGAGCGCGGACATGACTTCGTCGACCACCGTGGGCGGCGGCGGCACGAAGTGCGCGTTGCCCGGTCTGGTACCGCCAATCCAGTTCTGCGACCGTCTGAACTCCCCCGGCTGCTTCTCGCGTCCGCGTCCGCGTCCGCGCGCAAGCAACTGCTCGTGCATCTCGCGAATGAGTCGATTCGATATCGGGAAGCCGCCGCGGAGCCGGGCCATGCCATGTTCCAGCGCCGCGACGTAGTTCGACACCTCCACCACGTCATCGAACGGCACCCCAGGCGCTTCTTCAATTTCGAACAGCAGGAGATCGGACAGCGAGGATTGCGTACCCTCGATCTGCGAGGAGAGCACGGCCTCACGGCGCACGTACGCGTAGAGGAAGAGTTGCGGGTCCGGAAGGAGCGTCGTGATGCTGTCGAGGCGGCCGAGGGCCAGGGTCGCTTTTTCCAGAAGCCTTTGGCGGCTACCGCTCAGGTCGAGAGGCGGCTGTGGGGGCAACGGTTTTGGGATGAACGCGCGGACATCCTCTCCTCCAACACGCGTCGCCTCGAATCGGCCGGTGATGCCTCGCTCCATGAACGTGTTTTGCTTTGCTTAAATAAGCCAATCGTCTATTTAAAGATTCGTGGCTTTACTTTAACATGCCTGGTCAACAAAGCTGCCGCCTAGAACCGTTTCGCGAGCGGAGCGTCGCTATGACTGCAGGGCATCTGTCCAGCCATGGTCCCCACGCGATCACGCCAACGAACTGATGCGCTTGGACTTAGTGATTGGCTGGCACGCAGGGATTCGAATGCGCCACGGTGAGCCCGTAGGCCGTTTTCAGATCGATGATCTCGCCGCGCGCGACCATCGCCCGAGCTTCCGCCACGGTGAACGTCTGCGCCCGAATGTCCTCGTCATCGTCCGGCTTGTGCGGCGAATCGGCCGGCGGCTGACGCAGATCGGAGACGCGGAAGAAGATCAGCTCTTCGTCGCAGAAGCCAGGCGTGGGATAAAAGCTCGCCAGCCGCTCGATCCGGCCGGGGCGCAGCGCGATCTCTTCCTCGCATTCGCGCGCTGCCGCGTCTTCCGCCGACTCGCCTGGGTCGAGGCTGCCGGCTGGCAGCTCCCAGATCTCCCTCGCAAGGCTGTGGCGATATTGTCGGATCAGGACGACGTGCGCGGCGTCGATCAGCGGAATCAACACGACTGACGGTGGATGCCGGACGATGGCCATTTCATGGGCCTTGCCGTTGGGCAACGTGACGCGATCGACCTCGACGGAAAACACACGTCCCTTGTAAATGATGCTCATGATCCTCCGCCGGCCCATGCGGCACGGGCGGACACAGGTCCGCCCTTACGTTTCGGCGTAAACCCGCCGCGACACGCACGTCCGCCCTTAGATATCGACTTCAACCGGTCCGCGCAGGTCGTCGACGACGCGCTGGAGATCCGCCGGCAGCGCACTGAAGAACTCCATGCGCCGGCCGTCGGCGGGATGCTTGAAGACGAGATGCGCCGCGTGGAGAAACGGCCGATCGAGATGCGTGATCGCGCGCATATCGCCCGGCACGCGGCGATGGACGCCGCCGTACAGCGGATCGCCGACGATGGGATGACCGATCGCGCTCAAGTGAACGCGGATCTGATGTGTCCGGCCCGTGTGAATGGCGACCTGCACGAGCGTCAGCGCCTTCAGATGTTCGGCGCGCACGATGCGCGTGACCGCTTCGCGGCTGCGCCGGGCGCGGGCGGACATCTTCTTCCGGTTGGACGGATCCCGCCCGATGGGCGCGTCGATGCGCCGGCCCGCTGTCAGCAGTCCCCACACGAGCGCGAGATACTCCTTCTCGACCTCGCGATCCTGAAATTGCCGCGCCAGCTCGACGTGCGCCGCGTCGTGTTTGGCGACCACCATCAGCCCCGACGTCCCGCGATCGAGCCGGTGCACGATGCCCGGACGTTTCTCGCCGCCGATGCCGCTCAGGTCGTCCACGTGGTGCAGCAGCGCATTCACCAGTGTGCCGGTCGCATGGCCGGCCGCCGGATGCACCACCATCCCGGCCGGCTTGTCGATGACGATTACGTCGGTGTCCTGATACACGATCGGCAGTGGCAGCGCTTCTGGCTGCGGCACAGCCTCGGTTGGCTCCGGCGCCTCGACCGTGACTTCCTGACCGACCTTCACCGGCTGGTTCGACTTCGCTTCCTGCCCTGCGACGCGGACATGACCATCTTTGATCAGCCGCTGCACGTGCGAGCGCGACACGCCGCCGAGCATCGAGACGACGAACTGGTCGAGCCGCTCGCCCGCGTGATCGTCGGGAACCGTCAGAACCGTTTGCATCTGGACATCATTGCTTTCAGAACGACAACGCTGGCTCGCGCGTTCTCATCACGGAACCACGAAGGACACGAAGGTCACGAAGAAGTTAGCCACGGAGCCACCGAGGCGTCGCGGCGATTCGACGCGTCGCATCGCGACGCGCGCGGCCGGAGTCGGACGAATTCACGAGCCCAACCGGGGAAGGAGGCTCGTGAATCCGTCCGATCCGGTCGCGCAAGACCGGCCGGCAGAGCAGGCCGGTCGTCGAATCGGTGAGAGCGCTTCCGCTCGACTCATTGGCGTTGAGGCAAGAAATCTTCTCCGTGACTCCGTGCCTTTGTGGCAAAAAAATCAGGCTATCGATGTGTCTTCGCGGCGGTCACGCGGCCTTGCGCCGCTTGCGTTCGGGCACCGGTGTCTGCACCCGGCGCGCGAGATACGCCAGCATCACAATCGCGAGCGGCGCAAGCAGCACCGAGATGAACTGCGAGGTCGACAGGAAGCCGACATTGCCGCGCTCGTCGCCGCGGAAGAACTCGATGATGAATCGCGAGATCGCGTACAGCAGCATGTAGAGCCAGAACGTGCGGCCGGCGAACGGCTTGCCTTTGCGCTCGGTCCAGAGCAGCACCATCAGGATGATGAGCTCCGCGCCCGCTTCGTACAGCTGTGTGGGGTGCAGCGGCACGCCGAGCGGCGTCCCGACGTTGGCCGCCGCGAACGGATCGGTGAATGTAATCCCCCACGGCTTGGTCGTCGGCTTTCCGTAACAGCATCCGGCGAACAGGCAGCCGAAGCGCCCGATGACGTGGCCCAGCGCGATGCCCGGCGCAAACACGTCGCACGTCGTCCAGAGCGGGAGCTTGACCTTGCGGATGTACCACAACGCCACGACGACCGCGAGGATCAGCCCGCCGTAGAAGACGCCGCCCGATCGCGCGAGCGTCAGCAGTTCCCGCGGATCGCTCAGGAACGTGTGGTAGTCGGTAACGAGCAACAGCAGCTTCGCGCCGATGAGCGCGCTGATGATGATGTAGATCCCGAGGTCGAGCACCCGGGCATCGTCGAGCCCGCGCGCTTTGGCGCGGACCATCGCGAGCTTCAGACCGAGCAGGTAGGCGGCGGCGAGCAGGATGCCGTAGGTGTAGACGGTGATCGGTCCGAGCTCAAGCAGTCTTGGATACATGCGTCCCCACACCGAGCATATCGAGCATCATGATCGCCACGCCCACGGTAATCGCCGAGTCGGCGACGTTGAACGCCCAGAAGTGATACGTCCGCCAGTAGACGTCCACGAAGTCGACGACCGAACCGACCCAGATCCGATCCAGCAGATTGCCCGCCGCGCCGCCGATGATCAGCGCCAGCCCGATGCGCGCCACCAGCTGATGGTGGGCCAGGCTGGCGGCGTAAAGGCCGACGCCGACGAGCGCCGCCATCGCGATCACCGCGATCACCACGGTCTTGAACGGAAAGTCCGCGCTATTGAGGATCCCGAACGCCGCACCCGTATTGCGCACGTGCGTGAAGTCGAGGAATCCGGGCACCAGCGTCACGCTTTCGTGCAGCAGCAGCGTTGCGCGCACCGCCGCTTTCGACAGTTGGTCGACGATGACGACAGCGAGCGGCAACCAGAGCTCGAGCCGCCGTGTTGGCGCCGGCAAGCGATGACCGCCGGTGGACTCGGGATCGATGACAGTATCGGCCACGTTATTGATTCACGGTTTCGGCCAGCGCCGCCTGGCAACGCTCGCACAACCCTGCGGTGGCGGGCTCGCTCGACACGGTTGGCACATAGCGCCAGCACCGCTCGCACTTCACGCCGCCCGCCCGCTCGATGATCACCCGCGGCTTCGCTTCGTCGTGCACCTCGACGTCGGCCGGCACGGCGCGCAGCTCGACCTCGGAAACGATGAACAGCATCGGCAGGTCGCGGGCGTACTGCTCGAGCAGCGGCAGCTCGGACTTGGCCGCCGACAGCACGACCTTCGCCTGCAGGGAGCTGCCGATCTCCTTGTTCTTGCGCAGCGGCTCGATTTCCGCCACCACTTGCTCCCGGATCGCCGCGAGCCGATCCCAGCGCGCTGTCAACTCGGCATCGATGAGCATGAGCAGATCCGCCGACGAAGGAAACACCGCCATGTGTACCGACGGCTCGCGCTCGCCAGGGATGAACTGCCACAGTTCGTCCGCTGTGAACGACAGAATCGGCGCGGCCAGCCGCGTGAGGCCGTCGAGCATCAGGTACATCGCGGTCTGCGCCGAGCGCCGCTCGCGCGACTTCGCGGCGAAGGTGTAGAGCCGATCCTTCGAGATGTCGTTGTACCGCGCGCTGAGATCGACGGTCGTGAACGTATTCAGCGCCTGAAAAATGGCGCCGTAGTCGTACGCCTCGTACACGTTGAGAATGCGCTGGCCCACCTCGCCGTACCGCGCGAGGATGTAGCGGTCGACCTCCTCGAGTTGCCCGTGGGGTACGCGGTCGGTGGCTGGAACAAAGTCGTACAGGTTCGCGAGCAGGTAGCGCAGCGTGTTGCGGATTTTGCGATATGCCTCGACGACCCGCGCGAGGATCTCCTTGCTGAGGCGCACTTCCTGCGTGTAGTCGCTCATCGACACCCACAGGCGGAGGATGTCGGCGCCGCTCTGTTTGATGATGTCCTGCGGCTCGATGGAGTTTCCGAGCGACTTCGACATCTTGCGCCCGTCTTCGGCGACGATGAAGCCGTGCGTCAGCACCTGGCGAAACGGCGCGCGTCCGCGCGTGCCGAGGCCAACGAGGAGTGAGCTCTGAAACCAGCCGCGGTGCTGGTCGCTGCCCTCGAGATAGATGTCGGCCGGCCACGTCAGCTCGGGTCGCATCGACAGCACGGCCTCGTGGCTGGAGCCGGAGTCGAACCAGACATCGAGAATGTTCATCTCGCGGTCGAAGGTCGTGCCGCCGCACGACGGACAGGTCAGGCCGTCGGGGATGAACTCCTCGGTCGGCCGTTCGTACCACGCATCAGCGCCGTACTGATCGAAGACCGCCGCGGTCCGTTCGACGAGGGCCGGCGTGGTGATCGCCTCGCCGCATGTGCGGCAATCCACCGCCGGGATCGGCACGCCCCACACGCGCTGCCGCGAAATGCACCAGTCGGGGCGTGTCGCCACCATGTTCCGCATCCGGTCGTGGCCCCACGACGGGATCCATTGCACGTGGTTGTCGATCGCGTCGAGCGCCGCTTCGCGCAGCGTCCGTTCCTGCCCGTCCCGCCCCTTGTCCAGCCCGTCCCGCCCCTCCAGACCTTCCCGGCCGTCGAGCGCGATGAACCACTGGCTCGTCGCGAGGAAGATCACCGGATTGTGGCAGCGCCAGCAATGCGGATACTGATGCTTGAACGCCTGGCGATGCCAGAGCCGGCCGCGCTCCTTGAGCGCCTGTTCCACATGCGGGTTCGCGTCGAACACGCGCTGACCGCCGAACAGCTCGACCGTGTCGAAGAAGTGCCCCGCCGGTCCGATCGGCGCGTAGATCTCCAACCCGTACTTCATGCCGGTGTTGAAGTCGTCGCCGCCGTGTCCAGGCGCGGTGTGCACCACGCCCGTGCCGGCCTCGAGCGTGACGTAGTCCGCAAGCACGCCTTCCGACGCGCGGGCGTACAGCGGATGCTGAAAGCGGATGTGTTCCAGCTCTGCGCCCTTCATGCGCGCCACCGGCGGACCGAACGTCCGGCCGCCGGCCTCGGCGACCCTGGCCGCGAGCGCTTCGGCGACGATGATTGCCCGGCCGTCCACGTCGTACGCCGCGTAGTCGAAGTCCGGATGGAACGCGATCGCCATGTTCGACGGGATCGTCCACGGCGTCGTCGTCCAGATGATGACGGAGACGTCGCGCCCGGCGAGCGCCGGCACGCGCCCGGCGAGCGCCGGCCGGCTGTCGCTGGCGAGGGCGAACTCGACGTAGATCGACGGCGACGTGTGATCTTCGTATTCGACTTCCGCTTCCGCGAGTGCCGTGCGGCAATGGATGCACCAGTGCACCGGCTTTTTGCCCTTATAGACGAGGCCCTGCTCGACGAACCGGCCGAACGCGCGCGCGATCGACGCCTGATACTTGAAGTTCATCGTCAGATACGGATCGTCCCAGGTGCCGAGGATGCCGAGGCGCTGGAACTGCTCGCTCATCGTGCCGACAAACCGCCCGGCGTACGCGCGGCACGCTCGGCAGAAGTCGGCGACCGACATGTCGCGCTTCTTCGGCCCGAGCTCGCGGTCCACCTGCAGCTCGATCGGCAAGCCGTGGCAGTCGTAGCCGACGACGTACGGGGCGTCGAAGCCGGCCATCGACCGCGATTTGACGACGAGCTCCTTCAAAATCTTGTTGAGCGCCGTCCCCATGTGGATGTTGCCGTTGGCGTAGGGCGGGCCGTCGTGCAGCACGAACTTCGGTGCCCCCTGCCGGCGGGCGCGAATCTGCCCGTAAAGGTCCATCTCCGTCCAGCGGGCGAGCGCGAGCGGCTCGGCCGTCGGTAGATTCGCCTTCATGGGGAAGTCGGTGCGCGGCAGGTTGACGGTATCTTTCCACTCGGGCATGGGTATCTCACCGATTCTATAATGATCTGATGCGCGCAGCGTTCGCGACGATGACGGAGACGATTCTCGACAACGGGCTGAAGGTGCTCATCCAGGAGGAACACACGGCGCCGCTGGCGTCGGTCTGGTGCTGGTACAAAGTCGGATCGAAGGACGAGCGTCCAGGCCTCACCGGTGTGTCGCACTGGTGCGAGCACATGAATTTCAAAGGCACCGCGAACATTCCGCGCGACCAGGTGAAGGGCATCATCGAGCAGTTCGGCGGCAGCTGGAACGGCTACACCTGGATCGATCAGACCACGTATCTCGAGACGGCGACGCGTGACGCACTCGATCGGATGCTGTTCATCGAAGCCGAGCGGATGGCGAGCTGCCTCTATCACCCGGACGACTGCGAGTCCGAGCGCACGGTGATCATTTCTGAACTGCAGGGCGGCGAGAACGATCCCGATCAGCTGCTCGATCAGGAGATCACCGCGACGGCGTTCAAAGCGCATCCGTACCGCCATCCGACGATCGGCTGGCTGTCGGATCTCCAGACGATGACGCGCGACGATCTTTATGGGTATTACCGCCGCCACTATGTGCCCAACAATGCAACGCTGGTGATCGTCGGCGACGTCGACAGGGACGAGGCTCTCCGCAGGGTGCATCATTACTTCGGAAGCATCGCGGCCGGACGAGAGGTCGAGCGGCTCACCACGGTCGAGCCCGACCAGACCGGCGAGCGGCGCGTCACGCTGCGCAAGGAAGGCACCACCGGCTATCTGAAGGTGGCGTACCACGCGCCCGCCGTCACCGATCCGCAGTTTTTCCCACTGCTGATTCTGGACGCCGTATTGACGGGGGCGAAGGGCCTGAATTTGTGGGCCAGCTTCCGCGTGCCGCCGCCGCAGCGGAGCACGCGGCTGTATCGCGCGCTGGTCGAGCGTGGGCTCGCCTCGTACGTTTCAGGATCGCTGCAGCCGACGGCGGATCCGTTTCTCTTCACGGTGTCGGCGACAGCCACTGAAGGCGAGACTCTCGCTTCCGTGGAAGCGGTCCTGCTCGAGGCGCTCGATCGCGTCAGGCGCGACGGGATCACCGAGCCGGAGCTTTCGAAAGCCAAGGCGCAGCTCAAAGCGCGCCTGGTCTTCGACGGCGACAGCATCACGAACATCGCGCATCAGCTCGGATATTTCGAGACGATTGCGGACGTCGGCACGTTTCTGAAGGCGCCAGCCGCCATCGCCGCCGTCACGCTCGACGATGTGGCGACGGCGGCGCGCGCTGTGCTCACGGACGCGAACCGCACGATCGGCTGGTTCGACCCGCTGCCTGTCGGCAGTCCGAGCACGGCACTTCAATCTGAAATCTGAACTGTGAAATCCGAAATCTCGACCTCAGGTCTTTCGCCGGCGAGGGCCACGCTCGACAACGGCGTGGTCTTCTTGGGTAAACAGACGCAGACGATGCCGGCTGTGGCCATCAACATCGTGGTGCGCGCCGGATCGATCGGTGATCCGCCAGGCATGCCCGGCACCACGTGGCTGCTGTCGCGGACGATCGATCGGGGGACACCGACGCGATCGGCGGATGCGATCGCCGAAGATCTCGACGGGCGTGGCATCACGCTGAGCGTCTCAGTCACGCGCCATCTGTTCTCGCTCGTCTGCACCTGTCTCGCGGAAGACTTCGATCCGGTCCTCATGCTCCTGGGCGACATCATCATGTCGCCCGCGTTGCCGGAGGCGGAAGTGGCGATCCGCAAAGGGGAAGTGATCACCGCCATTCGGCAGGACGACGACAATCCGGGTGTCCGCGCGTCCGAGGCGCTGATGGCGCTGCTGTATCCGGACGGCCACCCGTACGGGCGCCGCACGAAGGGCAGCATCGAAATTGTCGAGACGCTGACACGCGAACACCTGGCCCGTCTGCACGCGGCGCGCTTCGCACCGAGTCAGCTCACCGCGGTGGTCGTCGGCGATGTCGATATCGCGCATGCGCGCGACGCGGCGGCGCGCGTCTTCGGCGGCTGGCGGACGCCTGAGCCGGCGAAGATCCCGGTGGCGCCACCGGTGCCGGCCGCGGTTCGGCGGCGGCTCGTGATCCCGATGATGAACAAGGCGCAGGCCGACATCGCGTACGGCTTCACGACGATTCGCCGGAGCGATCCCGCGTATTACGCTTTCTGGCTGATGAACAACGCGCTCGGACAATATGCGCTTGGCGGGCGGCTGGGCGACAGCATTCGCGAGCGCCAGGGGATGGCCTACTACGTGTCGAGCGCGCTCGATGCGAATGTGGCCGAAGGCCCGCTGGTGATTCGCGCCGGCGTCAGTCCCGGGAACGTCGACCGCGCGGTTGCGTCGATCGACGAGGAGCTGACGATGCTGCGTCGCGACGGCCTGACGGCGAAAGAGCTCGACGAATCGCGCCGGTATCTGATCAGCTCGATGCCGCGTGCGCTCGAAACGAATGCCGGCATCGCGAACTTCCTGCAGACCGAAGAGCTCTTCGATCTTGGACTCGACTACGACGTACGCCTGCCCGATCTGCTGCGCGCGGTCACGCTCGACGACGTCAACGCTGCGGCGCAGCAGGCAGTCGACCCGGAGCGCGCAACGGTCGTGATCGCCGGACCCTACGATTCGTGACCACGAAAGCGGTCTTCTTCGACGTTGATTTCACTCTCATCTTTCCAGGGCCGATGTTCCGCGGCGAGGGATATCAGGCGTTCTGTGCGCGGTATGGCATGAACGCCGACCCGGCGAAGTTCGAAGCGGCCGTCGCCAGCGCGGCTCCATTGCTCGATGCTCCCGATGAGGCGCTGTACGATGCGGAGATTTTTGTCGCCTACACACGCCACGTCATCGAGCAGATGGGCGGCGCGGGGCCGCGGGTCGATGCGTGCGCCCGCGAGATCTATGCCGAGTGGGCGGCGTGTCAACACTTCGATCTCTACGACGACGTGGTAGATGCGCTGAGGGCGCTGTCGGCCGCCGGCCTTCGTATGGGATTGATCTCCAACTCACACCGTTGCCTGACGTCATTTCAGTCGCATTTCGATCTGCAGGGATTGATCGAAACCACCGTCTCCTCCGCCGAGCACGGCTTCATGAAGCCGCATCCCAGCATTTTCGCGGCGGCTCTGGCGCTCATGGACGTGCGGTCGGACGAGGCGGTCATGGTCGGCGACAGCATCCGGCAGGACGTCGAAGGCGCCCTGCGTGCCGGCATGCGCGCGGTGCTGCTGCACCGGGGATCGAACCTGCGTCAGCAGGCGCAGGCGCTCGCGCCCCACGGCGTGCCGGTGATCGGCTCGCTGGCGGAACTGCCGAATCTGGTCATTGGCGCATCGGGTCATGGCGGTGCCTAATCCAGTGACATCGTTCACGTTTCGCGATCTGACGACGCTCGACGAGTTCGCGCAGGTCGTCGCGCTCGAGCGGGAGATCTGGGGGCCAGGCTACGACGAGGTCGTGCCGGTGCCCATCCTCGCCGTGTCGGTGCACCGCGGCGGCATCCTGATCGGCACGTTCGACGGCGATCGCATGATCGCGTTCGTCTACTCGTTGCCCGGCATCAAGGACGGGAGGCCCACGCAGTGGTCGCACATGGCCGGCGTCGTCGAAGCGTATCGAAGCGCCGGTCTGGGGCGCGCGTTGAAAATGCAGCAGCGCGACCGCGCCCTCGCCATGGGGCTCGATCTCATCGAGTGGACCTACGATCCGCTGCAGGCGATGAACGCACACCTCAACTTCGCGAAGCTCGGCGCCGTCTGTGAGGAGTACGCCGTCAATATCTACGGCGAATCGTCGAGCCCGCTGCACCGCGGGAATCCGACGGATCGGTTTGTCGCCGAATGGTGGATCCGCGACCCGCACGTCGAGCGGCGATTGAGCCCGACCAGCCTGGTGCCGCTGCGATCGCACGAAGTCGGCGAGGCGGCGCCGGCGAATCATGTTGTGCCGTCGGGCGAGTGGCTCGAATGTGCGGACGTCGACGTGTCACTGGATGCGCGGCGCGTCACGGTGCATATTCCGATGGGATTCACAGAGATGCTGTCGGGTGCTCCCGAATGTGCGCGCCGCTGGCGGATGGCCACGCGCGAGATCTTCACCGCCTATTTCGGCCGCGGGTACAAGGCCGTCGAGTTCTTCCTCGACCGCGAGGCTCGCCAGGGCGCGTATCTCTTGATGAAAAAGCAGGACTAAAGTCCTGCGCCACGCCTGCGGCCGAATGTCCTGGCGCCACACCTGCGGCCGAATGTCCTGGCGCCACGCCTGCGGCCGAATGTCCTGGCGCCACGCCTGCGGCCGAATGCCCTGCGCCACGCCTGTGGCCGAATGCCCTGCGCTATGGCGGCCTTCCGCTTCGCTCGTAGCGCAGGTCTTTAGACCTGCCTCAGTCGGTCCGCAGCGCGGTCATCGGGTCGACGCGCACGGCGCGCCGTGCGGGGGCGAGCGCGGCGGCGGTCGTCAACGTCAGAAGGGCGAGTGCCACCTCGACATAGGTTGCCGGGTCGCTTGTCTTCGTCTCGAACAACAGGCCGGTCATGAGGCGTCCGGCGGCGACCGATCCCGCCATGCCGAGCGCCATCCCGATACACGTCAGGGAGACGGCCTTTCGCAGCACGTCGGCACAGATCGACGTGCGCGTTGCGCCCAGCGCGAGGCGGATGCCGATCTCGCAGATCCGCTGGCTCACCGAATACCAGATCGATCCGTAGATCGCCACGCCGCCAAGGGCGGCCGCGAGGGTGGCTGTCACCAAAAGGAGCAGCATGGTGCCGCGCACCTGCGCGAAGGACCCGGCGATCCGATCAGCCATCGTGCGTACGTCGTAGACACGGAGATTCGGGTCGACGGCCTGCACCGAGGCGCGGATGAGCGGCGCCATTGCTCCAGGTTCGCCAACGGTTTTCGCGACGACGGCGAACGTCGGCACCGCCGTTTGGGCGTACGGGTGATACATCTCGTCCACCGGTTCCCGACTCAGCGAGATGTGCCGCACATTGTCGACGACGCCGACGATGCGGAACCAGGCGCCGGAGTCGAATCCCGCGCTCAACCGCACCCGTCGATCGACGGGGCTGGCGTTCGGCCAGTATCGATCGGCCATCGCGCGGTTGATGATCGTGACGCGCTCGGCCTGCACGTCGTCGTGCGCCGTGAACAGCCGCCCCCGCAGCAGCGGAATCCCCATCGTCTGAAAGTAGCCTGGCGAAATGTATCGTTGGTCGACGATCAATACCTGGCCGGTCACGTTCGCGCGCCCTTCGATCTCGACGCCGTTGGCGCCTCGCGTACCGCCGAACGGAGGCGCTGACGTCAGCGCCGCATTGCGGATGCCAGGCGTGGCGCTCAAGCGCTCCAAGAGGTCGCCGCCGAATGCCACGCGCTTCGGCGCCGCCGCGTAATTCGCGCCGGTCAACGCCATTCGGAGCGTCAGCACACGATCCGCGTCGAATCCAGGGCTTACCCGCGAGAGGCGTACGACGCTGTTCAACATCAGTCCGGCCGCGCACAGCAGAACGACAGCGAGCGCGACCTGCGCGACCACGAGTACGCCGCGGCTTCGCGACGTCCTGCCGCCCGCGGTGCGAGCAGAGCTGTTGAGCGACACGACCAGCGCTGCAAATCCTGGCCGGCGGACCACGTTTCGCCATGCGTACCGCAGATCGCCACACCACGCGTCGAGTCGCATGGAGGTTGGACGGTTTCGCGGCTGCCAGGTTAGCGCCGGTGCCATGAACGTCGTGCGACGATCTCAGCCGAGCACGAACCGTCGCGACCGACGTAGCGCGAAGGCTTTAGCCGAGCGTCTCGGCCATCTGAAAGCAGCTCTAGCCGGGCGGCCAGTGCATGGCGCGGCCGCCGAGCAGGTGCAGATGGATGTGGAAGACCGTCTGCCCGGCGCCGGCGTTGGTGTTGAACACCGTGCGGAAGCCGTTCGCCGCAATACCGCGGTCGCCCGCGATCGCCGCCGCCCGCCGCGTCATCTCGCCAATGATCGCATCATCGTCCGGCGCGAGTTCCAGCAGCGATGGAATGTGGCGCTTCGGAATCACCAGCACGTGCGTCGGCGCCTGGGGATTGATGTCGTTGAAGGCGAGCAGCCGGTCGTCCTCATAGACGATCGACGCCGGAATGTCGCGGTTGATGATTTTGCAGAAGAGGCAATCAGGCATCTGAGACGCTCCACCACGGAGGACACCGATCATCCGCGTCCATCGGCGGCGAGCCTTTGCCGCATGTTGTCAAACGCGCCGCGCGACCGCTGTCCGCGCAATCCCCTGCAGATCGCGCCGAAGGCCGATCAGCTCGAAGTCCGGATGGTCGTTGACGAGCGCTTCGATCTCGACGTCCTGTCCGAAGCCGAACTCGAAAATCAGATAGCCGCCCCTGCGCAGGCGCGCGGGCGCGGCGTGAACCGTGCGGGCTACAAGGTGAAGTCCATCGCGGCCGCCGAAGAGGGCGATCGGCGGTTCGTGGTCGCGGACCTCGGGCTGGAGTCCCGACCGAGAAACCTCAGCGACATACGGCGGGTTGCAGGTGATCAGATCGACGGGCTCCGTAATCGGGTCGAGCAGATCGCCGCAGATGAACTGCACGCGCCCGCCGAGCCGCGTCCCGTTGCGCAAGGCGACCGCGATCGCCATGGGCGAAATATCGGTGGCGATGACGCGCGCATTCGGCCGCTCGCGCGCGAGCGCGATTGCGACGATGCCGCTGCCGGTGCAGGCGTCGACGAACGTCAGCGGCTCGGTGGTCGAGGGGAAGAGCTCGAGCGCCGCCTCGACGATGAGCTCGGTCTCTGGGCGGGGAATCAGCACCGCCGGAGAGACTTCGAACGTCATGTCCCAGAAGTCGCGGCGTCCGATGATGTAGGGCAGTGGCTCACGCGACGCGCGCCGGGCGACGAGCAGATCGTAGCGAGCCGCGAAGTCGTCTGGCTCGGGATCATGACTCGACGCGAGGAACTGGGCGGTCTCCCAGCCGAGCACGTGCTGCGCGAGCAGCCGCGCGTCCAGATCGGCTTCAGATGCCGACAGCCCTGCCTGACGCAGCAGCTGCCGGGCCGCGGTGACGCTTGTTTGAATTGTCATTGTCACGAGACCGCGGTCGCGTCCTTGAGCTTCTCCGACTGGTAGAACATGGAGACGTTGTCGAGGAGCTCGGCCAGGTCGCCGTTCAGCACTTCGGTGAGCCGATGAGTGGTGAAGTTGATCCGGTGATCGGTGATCCGGTTCTGCGGAAAGTTGTAGGTGCGGATCTTCTCCGATCGCTCACCCGTGCCGACCTGACTGCGGCGGTCCTTCGCGATCGCGTCCTGCTGCTTCCGCATTTCCATCTCGTACAGTCGGGCGCGCAGCACCTTCATCGCCTTCGCGCGGTTCTTGATCTGTGATTTCTCGTCCTGCTGCGATACCACCGTGTTGGTCGGCAAATGGGTGATGCGCACCGCGGAATAGGTCGTGTTGACGCTCTGGCCGCCCGGGCCGCTCGAACAGAACGTATCGATGCGCAGATCCTTGGCGTCGATCTGCACGTCGACTTCTTCGGCTTCCGGCAGGACCGCAACCGTTGCGGTCGAGGTGTGAATGCGGCCGCTGGCTTCGGTGGCCGGCACGCGCTGCACGCGGTGCACGCCGCTCTCGTACTTCAGCTTGCTGTAGACGCCGCGTCCTTCGATCGTCGCGATCACTTCCTTCAGCCCGCCGCCGTCGGTGCCGCTGTTCGACATCACGTCGATGCGCCAGCCCTGGCGCTCGGCGAACTTGGTGTACATCCGGAACAGCTCAGACGCGAACAGCGCGGCCTCGTCGCCGCCGGTGCCAGCTCTGATTTCGAGCATGACGTTTTTCTGATCGTTCGGATCCTTCGGGATCAGCAGGATCTTGATCTCGGCGAGCAACGCTTCGCGCCGCGCGACGAGCGCCTTCAGTTCCTCCCTGGCGAGATCGCGCATGTCGGGGTCGCCGCCCGCGGCGAGCTCCTCGGTCTGCGCGATGTCCTGGACCAGCGCCTTGTAGTCGCGGAACCGCTCGATGAGGGGCTCCACTTCCGCCAGCGCCTTGGCGTGCTTCCGGTACTCGGCCTGATCGCTCTGCACTTCGGACGTCCCGAGCAGATGCATCAGCTCCGTGTAGCGTTTTTCCTCCGCCGCAAGCTTGTCAAACATACGTCACATTGAACACAGAACGCGCGCCGGGATGAGATTGCTCTGCGTGTTCAGCGAGCTCCGCGTCGATCGTCGTTTCATCCTCCGGACACCGGCGGGAGGAACGCGATCTCGTCGCCCTCGGCGACGGCGCGATCCATGTGCGCGTAGTCGAGGTTCACGGCGCTCGATATCGATCGTTCGTACGGCGCAAGGCCCGGAAACTCCCCGGCAAGCTGCCGCCAGACGCTGCCGATCGTGGCTCCCGGCGCGATCTCGCGCGTCAACTCCGCGGCGCCCGCGATGTCCCGCAGCCGCGCGAACAGCCGGACCGTTACACGCACGCGAGCCGCTCCGCCGCCGCCCGCGCCCGCTCATCGTCAGGATCCGCGGTGGCGCCTTCGATCCACATGTCGCCGCCGTCGAAATACTCGCGCTTCCAGATCGGCGCAATCTGTTTGACGCGTTCGATCGCGTAACGGCACACCGCATAGGCGTCGGCGCGGTGCGGAGACGAGGCGACGATCGCCACGCTCGCTTCGCCTATCTCGAGCCGGCCGATCCGGTGATGCAGCGCCAGCTGCGCCCCCGGCCAGCGGTCGCGCGTCTCGTCGGCGATTCGGCCAAACGCCTTGAGCGCCAGCGGCTCGTACGCTTCGTACTCGAGATATTGGACGCGGCGGCCAGCGTGATGATTCCGAACCAGACCCAGAAACGTGACGACAGCGCCGTCAGACCCCGCCCGCTGGGATCCGGTCACCGCTTGCATCAGCAGCTCGAGCTCGAGCGGCTCGCGGCCGATCGCCACCAGCGGCGTGTTCACTCCTTAAGTATACGAGACACGAAGAGCACGGAGCTATTTCGTCCAAAGGGACTTCGTGACCTCCGTCCTCGGTGATGATCGAATGCGGGCCGGCTCCGGCTTTTCGTTAGCCGGGCCGATGTCGGGTCCGCCAGAAATGATCGAGGGGACCATGCCCGCGGCCGATCGCCAATGCGTGCCGTATCGCGCCGGCCACGTATTGTTGCGCTTCGAACGCCGCTTCGCCCAACGAACGTCCCAGTGCGAGATTGGCGGCCACGGCCGACGCGAACGTGCATCCGGTCCCGTGCGTGTTCTTCGTCACGATGCGCGGCATGCGCCATTCGGTGAACGTCCGGCCATCGAACAGGAGATCGACGATGTCGTCGCCCGCCGCATGGCCGCCTTTGATGATCACCGCCGATGCGCCCATGCCTTGAATGCGCCGAGCCGCTTCCCGCGCGTCCTCCAGCGACCGAATCGTCCGGCCGCACAGCACTTCGGCTTCTGGAATGTTCGGCGTCACAACCAACGCGTGTGGCAGCAGCTCGGTGCAGAGCATCTGCACGCCGTCGGTGTCGAGCAGCCGATCGCCGCTCTTGGCGACCATGACCGGATCGACGACGACCAGCGGCAGCTCGAGCTCTTCGATCGCCGCGACGACGGCTTCGACGATGGCAGCGGTGGCCAGCATGCCGGTTTTGACGGCGTGCAGCGCGATGTCGCCGGCGACGGCTTCAATCTGCGCTGTGACGAAGTCGGCTTCCAGTGCGACCGCGCCTGCCACGCCCATGGTGTTCTGCGCGGTCACCGCCGTGATCGCGCTCGTGCCGTAGACGCCGTGCGCCGCGAATGTTTTGAGGTCGGCCTGGATGCCGGCGCCGCCGCTGGAGTCGCTCCCCGCAATTGTCAGCGCTGTACGCATACGTTAAGATCCGCCCCATGTATCCCACTCTGCTCAGGCTCGTCACCGCACGCGCCGATTCGCGCGCGCTTCAGATCGCCGAGCGCGCCGGCGCGGTGGCGTTTGTCACCGTGCTGACCGCGATCGCCGCGCAGGTCAGCATTCCGCTGCCGTTCACGCCGGTGCCGTTCACATTCCAGCCGATGGTCGTGCTGCTCGGCGGCGCGGTGCTCGGCTCGCGGCTCGGCATGGCGAGCCAGATCGCCTATCTCGCCCTCGGGATCGCCGGTCTGCCGGTCTTTGCCACGTCGCCTGGCTTGCCGCAAGGGCCTGCGCGGCTGATCGGTCCGACCGCCGGCTACCTGCTGAGTTATCCCTTTGCGGCGTTCACGGCGGGATGGCTCGCGGAGCGCGGGTTCGATCGCCGCTATCTCACTTCGGTGCTCGCGATGGCGTGCGGGCTCGCGGTCGTCTTCGCCGCGGGCGTCGCGTGGCTCTCGATCGCGTTGCCGCGCGGATTTTCCGGCGCGCTCGCCGTCGGCTTCACTCCCTTCATCGTCGCTGATCTGCTGAAGCTGCTGGTCGCGGCGGGCTGCATGCCGGCGCTCTGGTGGCTCGTCGATCGGCCGAACACCAGCAGGAACTGAAACGGCGGCACAGGCTCCCGCGTCACCAGCTCGAGCCCGGCCGCCTGCGCGGCGTTGATGATGGCTTGCGGATCCACGCGCTCGTCGGACGCCGGGCCCGGCCCGCCTCCTCCGGGATTGAAATCGACGAGGCCCAGACGCCCCTGCGGCTTGAGCGATCGCGCGACGTTCCGGAGCACGGTCACCGGATCGTCCATCTCGTGATACGCATCGACGATCAGCACGGCATCGATGCCGGGGGGTAGGCGCGGGTTGCTCGCCGTCCCGAGCACGGCGCGCACGTTTTGCAGCATTTCGCGCTGTACGCGTCGGCCAATGGCTTCGATCATCTCAGGCTGAATATCCTCGGCATACACGAGCCCGTTCGGCCCGACACGGTGCGCGAGATGGATCGTGAACCACCCATCACCGGCGGCGACATCGGCGACGACGGAGCCTTCGGCGATGAGCAGCGCATCCATGATCTGATCCGGCTTCTGCCACAGATCGCGATCCGGCGAATTGAGCAGGCCGAGATCCTGCGGCTCGAATAGATGGCCTTTTGGCTTCTGCAGCTTCGCCGCGGCGGACTGGGCGGGAGGGGCAGGAGCGGCGGGAAGGGAAATACTCGTCGCGAGCAGGCACACGCCTAGCGCGAACGTCGTACGACTCATTCGCGCCCCTCCAGCCCGTCTACTTGCCGACAATCCCGCCTCGCGTCATCGCCTCGACGGAGAGAATCTCGTCCAGCCGCGCGGCGTCGAGCAGACCGCGCTCGAGCACGAGCTCACGGATCGTGCGCCCGGTTGCGACCGATGCCGTCGCAATCTCCGCGGTCGCGGCGTACCCGATGTAGGGGCTGAGCGCGGTGGCGGTCGCGGTGCTGCGCTCCAGGAGCTCACGTGCGCGCGCCTCGTTCGCGGTGATGCCGTCCACACACCGCAGGCGCAGCACCTTGATCGCTTCGCGCAGGATCGTCGCGGCGTGCAGCGCGTTCCACGCGATCACCGGCATCATCACATTCAGCTCGAGCTGGCCCGCTTCACAGGCCAGGGCGACCGTCGTGTCGCAGCCCATCACCTGGAAGCACACCTGATTCACCATCTCCGGCACCGACGGATTCACTTTGCCGGGCATGATCGACGAGCCTGGCTGCACGGCCGGCAGCGCGATCTCCGACAACCCGGCGCGCGGCCCCATACTGAGCAGCCTGAGATCGCTGGCGACTTTGCCGAGCTCCACCGCGAGGCGGCGCACACCGCTCGAATACGCGAGGACGTCGCCCATGCTCTGCGTGATGCGGAACAGATTCACGGCCGGCTTCAGCGGCAGATTCGTGTAGCGCGCGAGCGTCAGCACCATGGAACGCCGATACTCCTCGCCGGCATTCAGGCTGGTCCCGACAGCCGTCGCGCCGATGTTCAGTTCGGTGAGCTGCTCGGAGGCGGCGGCGACATCCTCTGCGCCGCGGCGGATGCATTCCGCGTAGCCGCTGAATTCCTGTCCGAGCGTAATCGGCACGGCATCCTGCAGATGCGTGCGGCCCGTCTTGACGACGTCGGCGAACGCGTCGGCCTTGAGCCCGAGCGCATCGGCCAGCGCCCGCGCGGCAGCGACGAGCGGCGCGGCGCCCAGCAGCAGCGCGAGCCGGATGGCCGTCGGGTACACGTCGTTGGTCGACTGGCCCATGTTGACATGGTCGTTGGGGTGCACGCGCGTGTACGCCCCGCGAGGCTCGCCGAGCATCTCGGCGGCGCGGTTGGCGAGCACCTCGTTCGCGTTCATGTTGTGCGATGTGCCGGCGCCCGCCTGATAGATGTCGACGACGAACTGATCGCGCAATCCGCCGTTCAGGATTTCGTCGGCGGCGGCGCCAATCGCGTGGGCGATGGCCGGGTCGATCCGTCCGAGCGAGGTGTTCGTCTCTGCGGCCGCCTTCTTGACGAGGATGATGGCTGTCACCAGATCCGCCGGCGCGCGCATCCCGCTGATGGAGAAGTTTTCGACCGCGCGAGCCGTCTGCACACCGTAGTACGCGTCGGCTGGGACCGACAGCTCGCCGAGGGAGTCGCGTTCGATGCGGAACTTCATGGCAGCTCGCAAGTCTCAGCGCTCGAGTCCAGAACGCTCACCTTGAGAGTTGACAGGTGAGCGGTGACACTTGAGACTTCATTATATGCATTCATTCTTCGACAGCGTGCTCCAACTCATCGTTCGCACGTCGACCGATTTACCGCCCGATGTGCGCGCCGCGATGAAAACCGCACTCGACACCGAGCCCGCCGAGACGCGATCGGCGCAGGCGCTCACGATCATCGCGCAGAACATCGATCTCGCCGTCGACACGGAAGGGGCGATCTGCCAGGACACCGGCATGCCCACCTTCGAGGTGCGCGTCCCGATCGGCGCCAACCAGGTCTGGATGCGCGAGCAGATTCGCGACGCGGTGAAGGACGCCACACGCCGCGGCAAGCTGCGGCCGAACTCGGTCGATTCGATCACGGGCAGGAACTCCGGCGACAACCTGGGGCCGGGCACACCGATCATCCACTTCGATCAATGGGAGCGCGACGAGATCGAAGTGAAGTTGATTTTGAAAGGCGGCGGCTGCGAGAACACCAACGCTCAATATGCGGTGCCGGTGGAGCTCGCACACCTGGGACGCGCCGATCGCACGCTCGACGGCGTAAAGAAGTGCATTCTGCACGCGGTGTGGAACGCGCAGGGCAAAGGCTGCGCGCCTGGCGCCGTCGGCGTCTGCATCGGCGGCGATCGCACCTCGGGCTATGCGTATGCCAAGGAGCAGCTGTTCCGCACGCTTGACGATGTGAATCCGGATCCGCGGCTGGCCGAGCTCGAAGCGTCGATCATGGCGACCGTGAATAATCTCGACATCGGCGCGATGGGGTTCGGTGGCAAGGTCACGCTGATCGGCTGCAAGATCGGCGCGCTCAACCGGCTGCCCGCGAGCTTCTTCGTGTCGGTCGCCTACGATTGCTGGGCCTTTCGCCGGCTCGGCGTGATGCTGAATGCGTCAAGCGGCGCGATCGAACGTTGGCTGTACCGCGATCCCTCGAATCCGATCATTCCGATGCTCGATCAGGCCGGCTTCGCGCGCACCGGCCGCGAGGTGCGCCTGCGCGCGCCGCTGACGGAGGAGCAGGTGCGATCGCTGAAAGTCGGCGATGTGGTGCTGATCTCGGGCCGCATGTTCACCGGGCGCGATGCGGTGCACTCGCATCTGATGAAGCACGAGCCGCCCGTCGACATGCGCGGTTCGGTGCTGTACCACTGCGGTCCGGTCGTCGTGCAAGAGGGCGACACGTGGCGCATCACCGCCGCCGGTCCGACGACGAGCATTCGCGAGGAGCCGTATCAGGGCGAGGTGATCAAGCGGTACGGCGTGCGCGCGGTGATCGGCAAAGGCGGCATGGGCGCGAAAACGCTGGCCGCGCTCAAAGAGCACGGCGCGGTCTACCTGAATGCGATCGGCGGCGCGGCGCAGTTCTACGCCCGCACGATCGAGCGCGTGGACGATGTGTCGCTGCTCGACTTCGGCACACCCGAGGCGATGTGGCACCTGACGGTGAACGAGTTTCCGGCCATCGTGACGATGGACGCGCACGGCAACTCGCTGCACAAGGACGTGGAGCAGGAGTCGGGCGAGCATCTGGCGGCAATCGGCGGCTGACTAAGCACAAAGGACGCAAAGAGCGCGTTGCAAAAGACCAGTCAACGGAGGCAGAAACCACCGCGATCGCTGAGAGCACGGATCGCAGTTTCTGCCAAATGCCAGAGCCGATTCTTCGGAAATCAGCGCAAATCACGGCGGCACTCTGATTGCGATCCGCATCGGGACGCAGACGATGGTAGAGTCGTCGTCCGCGCTCAAAGGATGCCGCAGATGTCCGAAGAACGATTCGACCGTATTGACGCGATCCTCCAGAAACTCAGCGCCCACGGGGACTCCGTTGACGCCCGCTTCGACGCGGTTGATGCAACCCTCCAGAAATTCGGGGCACGCTTCGACGCCGTCGACAAGCGCTTCGACACCGTCGACAAACGCCTTGACACCGTCGACAAGCGCCTCGACGCGATCGGCGCGGGCGTGGAGACGCTCAAGATCAAGCACGAAGCGCTGATCCAGGAATTCAAGGTGGTGAGCGAGGGGGTGGGCGCCACGAATGAACGATTGGACCGCTTCGAGCTGCAGGTGAACAAACGCTTCGACACGCTCGACCGCGACATACGCAAGGTCCTCGACAACCACAAAGTTCGAATTCACGATCTGGAGCAACGCTAGCGTTGTATTGGAGAGCCCATGGACGACAGCCTGATCTCGAAATTGGACAGCCGGGTCAGCGAGTTGGAGCAGTCGATTCGGCGGATCACGCGAAAGCTCGATGCAGTCGCCTCGTTTGCTACCAGCACGGACAGCCGATTGGAGCGAACGGACGAGATCGTCCGCGACTTGCTGTCCGCGCATCCGCAAGTCGGGGCGGTCTCCTCCGCTCGCATCCTCGATGAGATGGGGCGAGAGTCGGCGGAACGGCGCAAACAACAGCGCGAGAGGCTTATCGCGACGCGAACCGGCCGCGAGGGAAACTAGCGCCTGAAGCGTCCGTATCGCGCGCTCTTTACGATGGACTCAGCGCTTCGAGAACACTTTCATCTCGGGGCGGCGATAGTTGTTTTCCATCGCCGCCAGATCCAAATCCATCGTCTCGAGATCGCCGATGGCGAGTAGCGGGAAGGGCGACAATTCCGGCACGTCCACCGTCTTCAGGTAGCCGCCGCAGGTGCGGCACAGCTCGATGCGGCGATCCGTGCGCGCCTCGTTCGGCGCGGCCGTGACGAAGGACTCGCCGCTTTCCGCGCAGTACGCGCACGCATAGGTGTTCAGCTCCCACGCCGCCGCGCAGAACGAACAGCGCATCGTGCGATGCCCGCCAACCACTTCGGCCAGCGCGGGCCACGAACCGCACGCCGGACAGTAGCCCTGATGCCACTGCGCGAGCGCGTCACTGAGCCCCTCATGCGCGAAGAGTGATCGCTGCAGCGCATACGCAAATGGACTGACGGCCAGCTCCGCGACCAGCCAGACGAGATCGGGTGCGAGCCCCCGGTGAACGGCGCCCGTGCGGATGGCGTCCTGATCGCGCGTCAGCGAGGCGGTGAGCAGCGATGCCGGCTCGATCTCCCCGCCGACGAGGGCGGTCCTGATATGCTCGGCCGCTTCGCCGGCACCGCCGGCGGCGAGCGCCTCGCACAAGCTCACCAGGATCGGTCGCAGGGTCACCGCGGGGACGGGAATCGGCTCGCCGGTGAGCGCCGGGACGCCCTGCCGGAGCTTGGCGGCGATGTACTTGGGAGGCAGGGATAAGCGGGGGAGACCGCCGCCCTCAATGGTGCTCGATGCGCCAATGACCAGCCCGATCAGGCGGCGCTGAAGCGCGAGAGCCGGTTCCAGGTCAGGCCGGGCGGTCAGGATGGCCGCCCAGCGCTGCTCGGCCATATCTTCCAGGCAGGCGGTTTTCGCGCGGGAAACAGGCACATACGGCATGGAGTTGCTATAATGTTGCCATGATTAACGTATCCGAAACGGCGGCCTCCAAGATCAACGAGCTGCTGACCGAAGAGAACAAGGGCGGCAGCGGCCTGCGGGTCTTCGTGCAGGGCGGCGGTTGCTCGGGATTTCAGTATGGCCTGATGATCGAGGAAAACGGTCAGGGGTCGGGCGACATGGTGTTCGAGTCGCACGGCGTCAAACTGTTCGTGGACCCGATCAGCGTGCGGTACCTGAACGGCGCCGAGGTCGATTTCGTCGACACAGTCACGGGCGGCGGCTTCACCATCAAGAATCCGAACGCGAAGTCGACGTGCGGTTGCGGATCCTCGTTCAGCGTTGACTAAAGAATTGTCGATTTGGTGAGTTGGTGAGTTGGTGAATTCCATTCGCCAGCCCACCAACTCACCAACTCGCCAAATGTCCCGCCAGATTCCAGACCTCTCCTCGCTCCACCCCGCCGGTGGCAAGCGCTCGACCAAACGCGATCGCGTCCTCAATATCTTTCTGCGCCAGCAAGGTCACCTGAGCGCAGACGATTTGTTCGATCTCGTGCGCCGCGAGGACAAGGGCATCGGCCGAGCGACCGTCTACCGCACGCTGCAATGGATGGTCGACGCCGGCCTCGCACGCAAGGTCGACTTCGGCGAAGGCCGCTCGCGGTTCGAGCCGTCGTACCGCCACCCGCGCCACTTTCATTTGATCTGCAACCGCTGCCGCCGCTCGTCGGAATTCCTCAGCTCGGACGTTGAAACGCTGATGGAGGAGATTGCGGGCGCGCGCGGCTTCGAAGCGACGCAAGCGCTCGTGCAGATCTACGGCATCTGCGAAGACTGCCGTACCGGTACGACGACGCCGCCGATCGACGGCGCGACGACCGAGCTGGTGTTCGCGCGCGACGCGCTGCGAATGGCGATTGCCACCGAACGCAGCGGGCTCGAGTTCTACACGCGCGCCGCGAAGATCACGGGCGACGCGCGCGGGCGCAGCGTGTTCCAGGAGCTGGGCGAAGAAGAGCGGCGCCATCTGGCCACCTTGCAGGCCCGCTACGCCGAGCTGCTCGCCACCGATCCGCAGCTCGAATCGCGGCCGACGTTCCTGTTTTTCAAAGGCGCCGCCAGCGGCCTCTTCGCCGCCGGCGCCGAACAGCTCAAGAAGGGCGTCGACGACGAGCAGGCGCTGCTCATCGGCATCAAATGCGAGCGCGGCTCCCACCAGTTCTTCAAGCGCTACGGGGAGCGTTTCGAGGAGTCGGAAGGGAAGCGGATCTTCCTCGAGTTCGCCGACGAGGAGCGCGCGCACCTGGAGCTCCTGATCCGCGAATACCGCGCGCTGCGCGAACGGCAGGCGTCCACGCCGCAGCGCCGCGCCCATTGATCGATCTGCACACGCACACGACGGCGTCCGACGGCCGCTGCACGCCGGCCGGGCTCGTCGCGCGCGCCTCCGCCGCCGGCGTGACCGTGTTGGGCGTCACCGATCACGACACCATCGGCGCCGCCGACGCCGCAGCCGCCGCATGCGAGGCGGCCGGCATCGCGTTCGTGCCCGGCATCGAGATCACTGCCGTCTCACGCGAGGTCGATGTGCACGTGCTCGGCTACTTCCTCGACGTCAGCTCGAAGGCGCTGCGCGCGTTTCTCGTGGAGCAGCGGCTGCGCCGCGTCGAGCGCCTGCGCGAGATCGTCGCGCGCCTCGCGCGCTTCGACATCCATCTCGACGCCGACGCGCTGGTGCAGCCCGCAATCGACGATCCGTCGACATCCGCCGGGCGACCGTGGATCGCGCGCGCGCTCGTGGCCGCCGGGCACGTGGCGAGCACCGGCGTCGCCTTTGACAAATGGCTGTCGCGCGGGCGGCCGGCGTTCGTGCCGCGTCTGGCGGCGCCGCCTGAGGAAGTGTTCGCGCGGATTCACGACGCGGGCGGCGTCGCGTCGCTCGCGCACCCGGGGCTGCTGCGGCGTGACGAGTGGATCCCGCCCTTCGTCGCCGCAGGGCTGGACGCGCTCGAGGCGTACCACACCGAGCACGACGCCAACGCCACGGCGCGCTATCTCGATCTGGCGCGGCGGTACGGCGTCCGCGTCTCGGGCGGTTCGGATTTCCACGGCGACGAGTCGCACGGCGCGCCGCATCCGGGCACGGTGTCGTTGCCGCGCGACGCGTACGATCGCCTGCGGCAACCCAGGTCCGGCTGAAGCCGGACACGACCGGGATCACGCACGCGCCACAAGTCTTTCATCACGGAGCCACGAAGGACACGAAGATCACGAAGTTTTTACAAGACGCCTTCGTGGCCTCCGTGTTCTCCGTGACTTCGTGATGAAAATGACGGGCTACCGTCTTCGTCTCGCGGCGAGTCTCGCGACGGCATCCGGCTCGGATACTTCCTCGTACGCCAGCACATCGAAGCCATCGAACCGTGCCCGAAGCTCGCCCGGCTGCAGCAGATGATCCGGCGACGTGGGCCCACGTCCGAGCCGCCGCTGATGGACCGTGAACGTCTCGTAGAGCACAACACCTCCAGGCATGATGGTGTCCTGCAGCGCGCCGAACAGATCGCGCTGGAGATATCGGGCGACGACGAGGACGTCGAAGCGTGCGCGCGGCAGCGGGTAGCTGGTCAGGTCGGCGCACCACGCATGCAATCGCGGCACTGACGCCCGCGCCTCGCGCAGCGCCTCGATTGTCAGGTCGACGCCGAACGTTTCGTACCCGGCGGCCGCCAGGAGGGCCGCATGACGCCCGCGTCCCATCGCCACGTCCAGCGCACGCGCGACTGCTCCCGCGCGCGGCCGCAGCCGCGCGATCCATGCCTCGATGAACGCCGATGGTGGATCAGCCACGCGGTCCCGCGCCATAATTGACGCCATCTTGGCTCAAGCCCTGCTCACCGCGGTCGGTCTCGGCCTGCTCGGCCTCATCGTGACCGCGATTGTCGGCTTGAGCGGCGGTGACATCACGCGTCACATCACCTTCGGCATCTTCGCGACGATGGTGACGCTGCTCGGCCATTCGATGCTGATGTTCTACCTGATCGGCAAGGGCAAGGCGGTGAAGGACGCCATGGCCGAGCACCAGGTGACTGGCGACTATCATCGCCGTTTCGCCGCGGCGCGCAAACCTGTGTTCTCGATTGCGACATACGCGATGGCCGCGACGATGATTACAGCGATTCTCGGCGCGAGCGTGGACACGCATGTGCTGCCGCCGATCGTCCACGCGATGATTGCGTATGGTGCGATCGCCTGCAATCTGGCCGCGATCAAGATCGAAGTGGACGCCCTTGCCGAGTCCAGCCGCATCGTGGACGAACTGAACCACCTGCTCGGCGCGTGACACCCGCCCTCATCGAGCTCTCGGACATTTCCAAAACGTACGGCGCACTGCGGCCGCTGCGGATCGCGAGCCTGTCGGTCGCCGCCGGCGAGTCCGTCGCGATCGTCGGCCTCGATGGGCCAGCCGCTGAAATGTTCCTCAACTTGATCACAGGGGCCACGCTGCCGGATAGCGGCGGGGTCTGGGCGTTCGGGCGCCAGACCAGCGCCATTGCCGACGCTGCTGAGTGGCTCGCCTTCGTCGATCGTTTCGGCATCGTCAGCGAGCGAGCGGTGTTGCTCGACGGTTTGTCGATCGCGCAGAATCTCGCGGTCCCGTTCACGCTCGAGATCGAGCCGCCGCCTGATGACGTGCGCGTGCTGGTCGAAGCGCTGGCCAGCGAGGTCGGCCTTGATGCCGCGGCCTTGTCGAGTCCGGTCGTCGAGATTGACGCGACGACGCGCGCGCGCGTGCGCCTGGCGCGCGCGCTGGCGCTCGACCCGGCGATACTGCTGATCGAGCATCTGAGCGCCGGCGTGCCGCGCGGCGACGCCGCGTCCCTGGGCGCGTCGATTCGCCGCGTTGCCGAACGCCGCGGGGCCGCCGTGATTGCGGCCACGGCGGATCTCGAATTTGCGCGCGCCCTTACGCCGCGGGTGTTGACGCTCGAGCCGGCCACCGGAAAGCTGTCCGCACGTCGGGGCTGGCTGCCAGGCCGCCGCAGTTAGCGCTCATTTTCCGATCTGGGTGAGCCGGTGGTTCTGGGCGGGTCCAGTGGGCAGAGGACACGAAGGAGGCCGAGGCCGTATCATCTCTGTCATAAAACGGCGATAGAATCAGCCGCAAAAGGAGACCGCCTATGTCCATCAGCAAATCGCGCACGCTGCTCGTCCTCTCCCTGGTTGTGGGGGTCGGCGTGTGCGCCGGCGCCCAGACCGCGAAGCCGGCCGCAAAGGCCACGAAGAAAGTGCGGGTATTTTTCGTCGAGCCGAAGAACAACGCGACGGTCTCCAGTCCGGTTCATTTGAAGTTCGGCTCAGAGGGCATCGAAATCTCCCCCGTACCGCCGGGCGACCTGACGACGACGCGGCCAGGCATGGCGCATTATCACGTGGGCATCGATACGCCGTGCCTACCGGCGGGAAAGACGATCGTGAAGGGCACCCCGTCCTGGGTCCATTTCGGCAAAGGGGAATCGGAATTCGACACCCAGTTGACGCCTGGCAAGCACAAGTTGGCCCTGCAACTTGGCGACGACTTGCACAACACGATCGCCGGGGCCTGTTCGACGATCACGGTCAACGTGAAATAGGGTGCTGGGTGCCAAACCTTGGCACCCTTAGCACCGCAGCCCCTGGCACCATTTTTTGTACACCCGCGTATGCGTTTTCGTGCGTCGAAATTGCTGAGCTTTTCAACTGTGCCGAAAATCAGGCGGCAGTAGCGAAAGGCTGCTGGAACGAAACTTGAAAACCTGGCCCCGGGCATCCGCGCGCCCAAGGAGACTCGAATGCCAGGCGGCACGATCAAACGACTCGTTCGGGACAGAGGCTTTGGATTCATTCGCGACGACGGCGGACAAGAGTGGTTCTTCCACCGGAGCTCGGTGCAGGGTAGTTTCGACTCGCTGAACGAAGGTCAGCGCGTAACCTTCGACGAAGAACCGTCGGCCAAGGGCCCCCGAGCGGGCAACGTTCGCAGCGAGTAGACTGACTCCCACGGTCATTCTTTTCGACATCGACGGTACGCTTGTGCTCACCGGTGGCGCGGGGGGCAGAGCGATGGGGCGCGCCTTCGAGGAGGTCTTCGGTATTCGCGATGCGTTCCGTGGCATCGCGATGCCTGGCCGGACCGACGCATGGATTCTGTCCAGCGCGGCGGCCGCGCACGGGATTCCCGCCGGTGCCCCAGGATTTGCGCGGTTCCGCGCGGTCTATCTCGAACATCTTGGGCGCGAGCTCGAACGGCCGGCGCCCGGTCAACGCAAGGGCGTCATGCCGGGCGTCCGCCGCCTGCTCGACATCCTCGCGATCCAATGCGGCGCCTACCTTGCGCTCCTCACAGGTAATTACGAAGACGCGGCGCGGATCAAGCTCGAACACTTCGATCTGTGGCGCTACTTTCCCTGCGGCGCGTACGGCGACGTGCCCGATCGCAACGCGCTGCTGTCGCAAGCGCTGGGGCGGATTAAAGCGTGCGGCGGCCCTGCCGTGTCGCCGGCGCAGGCCGTGATCATCGGTGATACGCCGTTCGACGTCGAATGCGCGGTCGCCGGCGGCGCGCGATCCCTGGCCGTGGCCACCGGGAGCCACAGCGTCGAGGCGTTGCGCGCAGCTGGCGCCGACGCCGTGTTCGACACGCTCACGGATACCGCCGCGCTCCTCGAGGCGATCCGAACGCTGACGACGGCATAAAGAATTCCAGGTCCTTCATCACGAGCCTCTTTTGACCTTCGTGTCCCGTGTGGTTTCGTGATGTGAGTTGGCGGAAGCGCCTGGGAGTCGAACCCAGCCTCCCCGCGTGAGCAGGGAGCGACCGATTTTGAAGACCGGGAGGACCACCGGGCCCCGTTCGCTTCCGGATACCTTAAAGGATGACAGATTTTGGGCGCCGGATTTCAGAGTTCGGATTTCAGATCTGAGATTGGTTCGGACTAGACCGGATGGCGAGACTCGGAGCGGGCCGCAACATCACTGGTGAGAAGGCGAGATTGCAGACTTCAGATTCGAGTCTGAAATCTGCAATCGGCAGTCCGCAATTCGCCGCCTGAGGTTACCCTTCGATCAGACGAACGTCGCCCGCACGAGGCCCCTTCTGGGAGTCCTCCTGCGTGAACTCCACCCGTTGGCCCTCGCGCAAAAGCTCGAACACCGCGCCTCGAACCGAACTGCGGTGAAAGAAATGCTCGGTGCCGCCCTCGTCGCGGATGAATCCGAAGCCTTTGTCGATGAGCAGTCGTGCGATGGTGCCGGTTGGCATAGCCCGAAGCCTCCGTTCCGAACCCCCAGGGACATCCCAAGGGGACCCAGCCGGTTTCGAGCGTCTGCGAGCAGCAACGACGCGGCGCCGGCTAAGTCATTTCCAGCCGTTTGCTGAGCTGGAAAACCGCGCCAGTCTAGGTAGTTCCCACCCGGAAGTCAAGTGACAGCCACCCTTTAGGGGTCGGAGGCATTTCTTTACACCTGCCACGTTTCAGGTTCTTCCCCTTCTTCCTCTTCGTCGTCTTCATCGCCGTCTTCGTCGTCATCGTCGAAGTCGTCGTCCTCGTCAATGTCTTCGTCTTCGTCATCGAGCTGGAATGTCATGGAGACAACCTCTTACGAAACAGGCTCGGCGCTCTTCGGTTTAGGCAGCGTGGGCGCAGAATACGTCGACCAGAAATGGCGTCCACACTTTGGGCAGACCCAGAATTGATCAGGCTGCCAAGGCATGCCAGGACCGGGATCGCGCATTTCCATGGGCGTACCGCAGCGCTGACAGCGAAAGTGGAGCTCGAGATCGGTCATGGCCGCGATTCTAACGCAGGAGCGCAACGTTCGGATCTAGGATCGACGCGTGATCCCCGCCGTCGTGCTCGCTGCTGGACTCTCGAGTCGCATGGGCCGCCCCAAGGCTAATCTGCCCATCGGCGCTCACGACACTTTTCTTACGCGCGTCGTCGCCACCTTCCTGGACGCGGGTGTTGACGATGTGGTGGTGATCATCGGACACGAGGCGGAAGCGATTGTTTCGACGTTCGCTCCCTCGGGTCTGGCCGCTCGCTTCGTCCACAATGCTGAATTTTCACGCGGGCAGTTCTCGTCGATTCTCGCTGGGTTGCGTGCTGTCGATCGACCCGGCGTCGAGGCGATGCTGCTGACGCTGGTAGACGTGCCGCTGGTTCGCTCCTCAACCGTTCGGGCGGTCCTCGAACAGTACCGGCGCACGCACGCGCCTATCGTGCGGCCGACGAGTGGGTCGCGCCACGGTCATCCTGTGCTGATCGATCGCTCAGTCTTCGACGCGCTGCGCCACGCGGACCCCGACGCCAGCGCGAAATCGATCGTTCGCGCGCACGCATCGCCCGCCGGCGATTTCGTCATCGATGACGAGGGTGCGTTTACCGACGTGGACACCCCGGACGAATACGCGCGGTTGGCAATCAAACACCAAGGACACCAAGGACACTAAGGCCAGACCGGACCGGATCCTTTTTGCGAGCCAAACGAGGTTTACCCTTGTGTGGTGTAGCGCGAAGGCTTTAGCCGAGCGCCTTACTCGTCTTCATGCTCTTCCGGTTGACCCGACAACCGCGGCAGACCCGATCCCACCGACGGCACGAGCAGGCCGGTTTTCGCGTACGCGATCAGCTTGTCTCTCGTGTCCACGATGTCCAGATTGCGCATCGTGAGCTGACCGATGCGATCCTGCGGCGTGAAGAACATCTCGCCCTTCTCCATCGTCAGGCGCTCCGGACGGTAGGTGAGGTTCGGGCTGGTCGTGTCGAGGATGGAGTAGTCGTTGCCACGCCGCAGCTCCACGGTGACCTCGCCGGTGATCATTCGTGCGACCCAGCGCTGCGCCGTTTCGCGCCGCATCATCGCCTGGGAATCGAACCAGCGTCCTTGGTACAGCAGCCGTCCGAGGCTGCGGCCGTTGTCCCGGTAATGCTCGATGGTGTCCTCGTTGTGGATGCCGGTCACGAGCCGCTCGTAGCCGATGAACAGCAGCGCCATGCCGGGCGCCTCGTAAATGCCGCGGCTTTTCGCTTCGATGATGCGATTCTCAATCTGATCGCTCATGCCGAGGCCGTGGCGTCCGCCGATTGCGTTCGCTTCGGTGATCAGCTGCACTTCGTCGGCGAACGTCTTGCCGTTCAGCGCGACTGGACGACCTTCGTCGAAGCGGATCGTGACGGTCTCCGCTTTCACGCTGACGTCGTCGCGCCATGACGCCACGCCCATGATCGGCTCGACAATCTTGATGCCCTTGTTCAGGAGCTCGAGATCTTTCGCCTCGTGCGTCGCGCCGAGGATGTTCGAGTCTGTCGAGTATGCCTTCTCGACGCTCATCTTGTACCCGAAGCCCGCCCGGGTCAGATACTCGGACATCTCTTTGCGGCCGCCGAGCTCGTCGATGAACTGCTGATCGAGCCACGGCTTGTACACGCGCAGGCTCGGATTCACGAGCAGGCCGTACCGATAGAACCGCTCGATGTCGTTGCCTTTGAACGTGCTGCCGTCGCCCCAGATGTTGACGTCGTCTTCCTTCATGGCGGCGACGAGCATGGTGCCGGTCACCGCGCGCCCGAGCGGCGTCGTGTTGAAGTACGCGATGCCGGCGGTCGAGATGTGGAACGCGCCCGACTGCAGCGCGGCAATGCCCTCGGAGACCAGCTGCGGACGGCAGTCGATCAGCCGGGCCGCCGCGGCGCCGTACTGCAGCGCCTTGCGCGGAATCTCGTCGTAGTCCGGCTCGTCGGGCTGGCCGAGATTGGCCGTGTACGCATACGGAACGGCGCCTTTCGCGCGCATCCAGTGGAGCGCGGCGCTCGTATCGAGTCCGCCGGAGAAGGCGATGCCGACTTTCTCGCCCGCGGGAAGATTCTGCAGAATGTGGCCCATGTGAGCTTTAGATTGTCACATAAGCCGGCGCATTCGAGGATCTCGCCCGATCCGTCACGCTCACATGCAGGCCTCGGTGCGTCGTCGGTTGGCCGCCGTGCCGGTCCGGAAGCGTAGAATGGCCATCATCGGCGCGTCGGCGCTACGGGCCCGGCCGCGCAATTCACACGCAGAGGGCATATGAAGCAGACGATCGCGGCGTTCGTGATTTTCTCCGCGTGTCTCGCCGGTGGATTTGTTGCGGCGGCGGCGCCCGAGCCCATGCCGGCTCCTTCGCAGTGGAACGCACGAGCGGCAGCTGCCTACCTCGACGGCCGCCAGGCGTGGTGGACGACGTGGGGCACGGCGCAACGCGATCACGACACGGCGTGCGTGTCGTGTCACACCGTGCTGCCGTACGCCTTGTCCCGGCCAGCGCTGACCGCGGCGCTCGCGGAGCACGAGCCGCCGGCGGCGGAGCGCACGATGCTGGAACAGATCGTCAAGCGCGTGCGGATGTGGAAAGAGGTCGAGCCGTTTTATTCGGATCAGACGCGCGGCCTCCCAAAGACCAGCGAGTCGCGCGGCACCGAAGCCATCCTGAACGCGCTGATTCTTGCCACGCGCGATGCGGGCTCGACGACTATGAGCGCGGATGGACAGCAGGCGTTCGAGAATCTGTGGCAGCTGCAGTTGAAGGCCGGACCCGAAAGCGGCGGTTGGGCGTGGCTCGACTTTCACAACGAGCCGTGGGAAGCGCCAGGCTCGCAGTATTTCGGCAATTCGCTCGCGGCGATTGCGATCGGCACGGCGCCAGGAGGCTACGCGTCGACGCCGGCGATTCAGGACGGCGTGAAGCGGCTGGCCGCGTACCTGCAGGGCGGCGTCGACAAAGGGACGCTGCTCAATCGCGCGATGATCGTGTGGGCCTCGGCGAAAGTCCCCGGCGTGCTGACGATGGAGCGACGTCAACAGATCGTCGACGATCTGATCGCGAAACAGCAGAGCGACGGCGGCTGGAGCACCGCGTCGTTGGCGGGCGATTGGAAGCGGCACGACTCCACACCGCTCGACACGGCGAGCGATGGCTACGCGACCGGCTTCATCACATTCGTCCTGCAGGAGGCGGGCCTGGCCGATCCTGGCATCGCGCGCGGACGCGCGTGGCTGGTGCAGCATCAGGATCGCGTCACCGGCACGTGGAGCGCGACGTCGCTCAACAAGCAGCGCGATCCCGCCACCGATATCGGCAAGTTCATGAGCGACGCCGCCACCGGTTACGCGGTCCTGGCGCTCACGCGGCGGTAGTCGCAAGCCATCTGCCGCAAACGGGGCCGAGGCAACCGTCGAGGCCGCTCTGATCGCCACTTCCAACACGAGCGAGCTGCCGTCTCACGCCGGGCGGCGAGGTGCGCGTCGCCGTCGACAGACAGGGGCCGAAATGATAGTTTCCGGGAAGTCGAGCTGGGGCGCGCGGAGACGATTGAAATGGACGAGAAACAGCAGGCCCACGAATCAGAAGAAGATCGTTTTTTTGATGTCTCCATCGACATGCTGTGCGTGCTCGACTTCAGCGGCTACTTCAAGCGGCTCAATCCTGCCTGGGAACACACGCTCGGGTTCACCCGCGAGGAGCTGCAGTCGAAACCGTTCATCGAGTTCGTCCACCCCGACGACCGCGAGCGCACGCTCAATCAAAACGGCCGCGTCAGGAGCGGCGGACAGGCGCGCTCGTTCGAAAACCGCTATCTCTGCAAGGATGGTTCGTATAAATGGCTGCTGTGGAACGCGGCGCCAGACATCGGCCAGCGGGTGATCTATTCCGTCGCGCGCGACATCACCGAGCGTCGCCGGGCGGAAGAGGAGCGCGAGCAGCTCGTGAAAGAACTGCAGACGGCGCTCGCCGAGGTCAAGTCGCTGCAACAGATATTGCCGATCTGTTCGTACTGCAAGAACATCCGCAACGACAAGAATTACTGGGAGACAGTCGAAGCCTACATGTCTGAGCACGCGAACGCGAAGTTCAGCCACGGCATCTGTCCGACCTGTTATAAGAACGAAGTCGAACCCCAGTTCGGCAAGTGAAAGCGCGCGCTCATTTCGCGCCATCCCGCTTTCGTGATCGTCAACGCGCGACTATCGAGCTCCGGGATCACCCATCGTCGCTTCAGCGCCACCTTGAACAGGGCGGCGCCCAGCGCGCCGCCCACATGAGGCCGCCGCTCACTCCAGTCGAGACACGCGCACGCGAACCGGCGGCGCAGCGCTCGGGTGACGGCCAGGTCGATGCCAAGCGCTTCAAACGCTTTCGCTCCAGCCGGTGTGAGATCGTACGTGGTGCCATCCGCTGAATCGGCTGAGAGCCAACCGAGTGTTTTGAAGCGGTCGTGCAGTGAAACGCCGACCGTGCCCGCAATGTGGTCGTAGCACGTCCGCGCCGTCCGCAGCCTGTTTGGCGTGCGCGGCACGAACGTGTCGCGCCGGCCGCCGGCGACGACACTCAACGCTTCAAGCGCCGCGGCGACGTTCGCTCCTTCGAGGTTGTAGTATCGATGCTTCCCTTGGACGACGGCTTTCACGAGGCGCTGGGCCTTCAGCCGGTTCAGGTGGGCGCTGGCCGTCGAGGGACTGACGCCTGCGAGGACCGCGAGCTCCGTGCTCGTTCGCGCCCGCCCGTCCATCAGGCCGAAGAGCATGCGCGCGCGCGCCGGCTCACCGATCGCCGCCGCGATCGAAGAGACTGCGCGATCGGTCTCGTCGACATCCACGATTTCATCGTAAACGAAGTGTTGATGTCCGGCAAGGCGCACACTCGCTCCATGGATTCAACACCGCCCACCGATCCGCCCGCCGCGGCGCCGGCGACGATCGGCCGCCGCGAAGCGATTGGCGTCATGGGCGCGGCCAGCGCGCTGTGGACCTTGGGCTCAGCCGCGACATCGGCCGCGCAACTCTCGAAGGGAACCCGCATGAAGATCACGTGCTTCATTCGCTATCAGATCGATCCGTACCAGCGAGAGGCGTTCAAGGAGTACGCTCAAAACTGGGGCCGCATCATCCCCCGGTGCGGCGGCCACCTGGTCGGATATTTTCTTCCAGACGAAGGCACGAACGACGTAGCCTGGGGCTTGATCGCGTTCGACAGCCTCGCCGCCTATGAGACGTACCGAGCTCGCTTGCGGGCAGACCCGGAAGGGCGTGCCAACTTTGCGATGGCACAAACCAAACGCCTCGTTCTTCGGGAAGAGCGGACCTTCGTCGAAGTGGTCGATGGAACCTTCGGCATCGCCCCGCTCGCAGCGCCGTGACCGCCGCGTGCGGGCCCCTCAGCGCGAATTGGATTCGACCGCAAGAGACGGAGCGACGTCCGCGGCTGTCTGCGCGATAGTTGACGCATGCAGAGCCAAACGACGGGCCACACGATGAGCGGAGTGAAGAGCACGCAGAAACCCGGCCACGCGTCCGCGGAGCGCGATCCGAGATGGGCGGCCGTCGTCGCGCGCGATCGCCAGGCGGACGGTACGTTCTATTACTCGGTCGAGACGACCGGCGTCTATTGCCGTCCGTCGTGCGCGTCGCGCCGGGCCAATCCGAAGAACGTGCGGTTTCACGACACGGCAGCCGATGCGCAGCGGGCGGGATTCCGGCCGTGTCGACGCTGCAAGCCCGATCAACCGCCGCTCGATCGGATGCATGCGGCGACAGTCGCGGCGATCTGCCGTGCGATCGAAGCCGCGGGGCACGCGCCGAGTCTTGCGGTCCTGGCCAAGCGGGCGCGCATGAGCCCGTACTACTTTCATCGTGTGTTCAAGGCCGTCACCGGCGTCACGCCCAGAGCGTATGCCGCAGCGCACCGTTCGAAACGCGTGCGCCACGAGCTCGAGAAGGAGGGCAAAACCGTGACTGAAGCCATTTACGACGCCGGGTTCAATTCGGGTGGACGCTTCTACGAGACGTCCGACCAGATATTGGGCATGACGCCCACCGATTACCGCGCCGGCGGTGCCGACACGGAGATTCGCTTTGCCGTCGGCGAATGCTCGCTCGGATCCGTCCTGGTGGCCCAGAGCGCGAAGGGCGTCTGTGCCATTCTGCTGGGCGACGACCCGGATGCGCTCGTACGCGAGCTCCAGGACCGCTTTCCGCGGGCGACGCTCGTGGGTCGCGATGCCGCGTTTGAGCAGACGGTCGCCAGGGTGATCGGCTTCGTCGAACAGCCCGCACTGGCGCTCGACCTGCCGCTCGATGTTCGCGGCACGGCATTTCAACAGCGCGTCTGGCAGGCGCTTCGCGCCATTCCGATCGGCTCGACCGCTACCTACACCGCGGTTGCCGCGCGCATCGGCGCGCCGCACAGCGCGCGCGCGGTGGCCCAGGCCTGCGCCGCAAACGCGTTGGCCGTGGCGATCCCCTGCCACCGCGTCGTGAGAACTGATGGCTCATTGTCCGGCTACCGGTGGGGCGTCGAGCGCAAGCGGAGGCTGCTCGAAAAAGAGGGCGTCGCGAGCGCGACCATAACGAGCACCGTGACGAGCGGGCGCTGAAAACGCTGCCGCAGCGCCGAGGTGCCCGTGCCCGCCAGGAACCAGCGTGAACGGATCTTTGAGGAACTCGGTAGGCCGGAACCGTTGGTTCTCACTGGCGCGTCGGCGTCGGTTGCACGGACGGGGCAGGAAACACTCAAACGGTCTTCAACAGAGCGATTGGGTCGACAAGGCCGGCGCGTCGCACCGGCAAATAAGACGCGACCGCCGCTGCTGCGAGGAGGATGAGCATCGCGGTCACAATCGTGATCGGATCGAGCGGTGCGACCTTGAACAGCAGACTCTGCACGACGCGAGTCACCGCAAAGGCCGTGGCCAGCCCGGCGCCTGCGCCAGTTCCGACTAGCCGCATCGCCTCGCTCATGACGAGACCGCGAATGTCCGCAGGCGTCGCGCCGAGCGCGACGCGAATGCCGATCTCAGTGGTGCGCTGACGCACGTACGCTGCCATGATCGCGTACAGCCCGACTCCTGCCAGCAGCAGCGCCCCAGTCCCGAATATGGCGATCATCAGCGCGTTGAATCTCGGCCGAGCCAGTGGTCCGTTCAGTATGTCGGCGAAGGACATCACGCGCATCACGTGCACGTCGTCATCAATCAAACGCACTCGATTGTGCACGAGAGCCACCACTTGCGCGATCGGTGCCGTCGTGCGCAGCGCCAGCGTGTGGGCTGCGACGATGAACTGTTCCGCGGGGACATAAAGGGTGGCGCGCGGCGCCACCAACTCCCGATACCGCGTCGGTTTGACGACGCCGACAACCTCTATCCAGGAATCGGTGGAGTCGGCGCGACCAAATTTGATGCGCTTGCCAATCGGATCTTCGCCGGGCCACGTGCGCGCCGCGACATCCTCGCTGACGACAGCGACGCGGAGCCCGCCCGCCCGGTCAGCGTTCGTGAATGTGCGACCGCGGACAAGCGGCACCTGAAAGGTTTCGAAGTAGTTCGGATGGACGGATTCCAGATTCAGGGACGGATTCGTGGCCGCACGCTCTGCACTCTGACCTTCAGCCGTGAATGCCGACACATCCCACCCGGCGGTGCCGGCGAACGGTTTGACGTTGACGGGCGTGGCTCTGGCAATCTGGGGTGCCGCTTGCAGCTGTGCGACGATCTCCTTGAGGAACCGCAGATGGCGCTCGTTGTCCGCATACTTCGCCTCCGGCAGAGCGAGATCCACGAACACGATACGATCCGAAGTAAGTCCCATGTCAACGGATTGGAGCAGCCACAGACTGCGCGTCAACAGGCCCGCGACGACGACAACCGTCACGGCGAGTGCCACTTGCAGTACGACGAGCGCGCGCTGGCCGCGCCGCACGACGGCGCCGGCATGTCCCTGCGCGCCGCTCCGCAGCTGGCTGGCCACGTCCGTGCGCGCAGCGAAAAGCGCTGGCGCCGCACCGGCGACCGCGGCGACGAGAAACGCGATCGCGACGGAAAACAGAATCACGTGTGAATCGATGCGGATTGACTCGATACGTGGCAATCCATCTGGCACGAGGGACGCAACGCCTTGCAACGCCCACCCCGCCATCGCTAACCCAACGATCCCCGCCGCCAATGCCAAGACCACACTTTCGGCGACAAGGCCCCGGGCCAACTGGGACCGACTCGCGCCGAGTGCGGCACGGACCGCCAACTCCGCACGCCTGGCCGCGCCGCGCAGGAGCAGCAGATTCGCGACGTTCGTGCTGGCAATGAGCAGTACCAGACCTATGGCACCAAACAGGATCAGCAGCGCGGTTTGCACGTCGCCCACCACGACCCGCGCAAACGAGCGCACAACGGGTGTGCGGCCCGCCGGATATCCCGCCGGCGCCGCCGCGTCGAGTTGTGCGACCAGCGTTTGCAGCTCGCCCGCCGCCTGCGTGATTGTTGTGCCCCGACGAACTCTGGCGACCAGGTCGACGTCGACGCGAAATGCGGGGTTCGTCAATGTTTGCGTGAACGCTGCCACGGTGCTCCAAGCTTCCACGCCATGCGGGTACTCTGCGTCCGGCGGCATGACGCCGACGATCGTGAAGGGGTGTCCCCCAAGAATCAGACGCCGGCCGATTACATCAGGTGAGCCCCCATACCTTCGCTGCCAGAGCCCATGCGTGATCACGAGCGCGTTCTCCGCACTCTTCACGTCATCCGCGCGAGTAAAGGCGCGTCCGACGACCGGTGTGATGCCGAGCACGCCGAAGAATTCGCCGGTCACGGGCGCCACACTCATATAGCTGGCCGCGTCGTTCTCCAGCGCGACCAATTGGAGAGCACCGTTGTAGCTGACGCCGGCAACGTCTTCGAGAAGGTAACTTGAATCGCGGACGACCTGGATCTCGCTGACCTTGAAGGGCCAGTGAGCGGCCCCTCTCGAGTGGAACTCGGTCCACGCGACGAGCAGCCGGTCCTGGTCGCGGACGGGAAGCGGGCGCAACAACACGCCATTCACCAGCGCGAATGTTACGGTGATACCTGCGATTCCACTGCCCAGCGTGATCACGGCAGCAGCCGTGAACGCCTTGGCACGACGCAGTCCTCGCCAAGCAAACCGCAGGTCCTGCCACGTTTGCTCGAACATGTAGATCCTCCGCTGGCCGAAGCCGAGTACCGGGTTGATCATGTCGACGTGCGACGAGCCGTGCAAGGGATCTGCTGGCTTTGCACTGGCGCGAAGCTGAGCCGTCTTCGAGAGGCCGCCGGCTGGTGTTTCTGATTCGCCTTGCGCGGCCTGACGGGCTAGGCTGGGCCATGGCCACACCCGCGTTCGCGATCGCGCCGCCGATTGAGCCGATGCTCGCGAAGCTCGCCACAGAGCTTCCCGCCGGCGACAACTTTCTCTACGAACCCAAATGGGACGGGTTCCGCGCCATCGTTTTTCGCGGTGCGACGGACGTGTTCATCCAGAGCCGCGACCTGCGGCCGTTCGACCGCTATTTTCCCGAGCTGCACGCCGCGTGTTTTGCCGGTCTACCGGAGGGCGCGGTGGTCGACGGCGAGATCGTGATCGCCACGCCGCGGGGGCTCGACTTCGACGCGCTGCAAATGCGTCTGCATCCTGCCGCTTCGCGCGTCGCGAAGCTCGCGCAGGAGACGCCCGCCGCGTTCGTCGCATTCGATGCGATCGCCGTCGACGGGAAGGATCTGCGCAACCGCCCGCAGCGCGAGCGGCGCACGCATCTGGAGCGGCTCCTCGCCCGTACCAGGCCGCCGATCCATCTCACGCCGATGACGCGCGACCGGGCGCAGGCCGCCGAGTGGTTGTCGCGCTTCGAAGGCGCAGGCCTGGACGGCGTGATGGCGAAACCCGTGGACGGCACGTATCAGCCGGGGAAACGCGCGATGATCAAGGTGAAGCACGCGCGAACCGCCGACTGCGTCGTCGCCGGGTTCCGCTGGCACAAGGCCGGGAAGGAGACGCTCGTCGGCTCGCTGCTGCTCGGGCTGTACGACGACGCGCGCCGGCTGCATCACGTCGGCGTCACCTCGTCGTTCACGATGTCGACGCGCAAGCAGCTCACGGCGGAATTGGCGCCGCTGCGCGAGCGGGCGCTCGACAATCATCCGTGGCGCGAGTGGGCCGAGGCGGACCCCGCCCTGAGCGTGTCGAAGGGTGGCGAGGCCACGCGCATGCCGGGCGGTCAGAGCCGATGGAGCGCGGGGAAAGATCTCTCGTGGGTGCCGCTTCGAATCGAGCGCGTCTGCGAGGTCAAGTACGACCACATGCAGGGCCCGCGATTCCGCCATCCTCCCGTATTCCAGCGATGGCGCCCGGACAAACGTCCGATCGACTGCGGCTACGACCAGCTCGAGGTTACGACTCCTTACGAGCTCGAGAAGGTGTTCGGCGCGGGCCGCGATCGCTGACGCCGGTCCACTCGTCGGCCAGCCGCTCATCGGGATCGAGCGGCTCCTGCGCGGGACGAATCTCCGCGGGCACGTGCTGAAGATTCACGCGGATCCGCGTCCACGTGCGAAAGCGGCCACGCAGTGCATCCACGAGCACGTCGGCCGGCTTCAGGTGCGCGCTCGCGTCGGGGTGGCGTGTCTTCCATCGCTCGAATCCCGCGAGGGCATCTGCTTTTTCACGGGCGCGCCCGATCTCAACCAGCGGATGCGTCTGGGTCCGGCGGCGGGATGGCGCCACGCGCGGGCCTTCGCCCGCCTGCTTCCGGTAGTGAGGCGGCCAGGGCGCATCACCCAGACCCTCGCGTGCTTGTCGCGCCGACAGGTCGAGCAGCGGCGCCAGTGAGCCTGGCCGATCGTCCATGCCGGCATGTCGGTCGCCGAGGCTGGCGAACCGCGCGGGCATGGTTGCCATGGTGAAGTCGGCAGGATCGCAGGCGTCGACCTCGTCCCAGGTGAGCGGCGCGGACACGCGTGCGTCGGGCGTCGGCCTGACGGAGTACGCGCCCGCGACCGTTCGATCCTTCGCGTTCTGGTTGTAGTCGAGAAACACGCCGTGGCGCTCTTCCTTCCACCACTTGCTCGTCGCGAGCCCTGGCGCGCGGCGCTCCACTTCGCGCGCCAGCGCCAGCGCGGCGCGCCGCGACTCGTCGAAGGTCCATCGCCGCTCGATGCGCACGTTCACGTGCATGCCGCGGGAGCCTGAGGTTTTGGGCCAGCCAACGAGCCCGAAATCGTCGAGGGTCGCGCGCACCACCGCGGCCACGTCACGAATCTGCGACCACGGCACGCCTGGCACCGGATCGAGGTCCACGCGGAGCTCGTCTGGGTGATCGAGATCGTCGGCGCGCACGGGATGTGGATGCAGCTCGAGGCAGGCGAGGTTCGCCATCCACACGAACGCCGCCGCGTCTCGCGGCACGACCTCTTCGGCGCTGCGGCCCGACGGAAACTGCAGCGCCACCACGTCGATCCACGACGGACGCGACTGCGGTGCGCGTTTCTGAAAGAAGAACTCGCCGTCGATGCCGTCTGGATAGCGGACGAGGACGTTCGGACGCCCGCCGGCGCACTGCACGGCGCCCGGTCCCACCGCGAGGTAGTAGCGCGCCAGATCCAACTTCGTATAGCCCGCCTGCGGAAAGAGGACTTTGCGAGGGTTGGAGATCGCGACCTCGCGTCCGGCAACCGAGACGATCTCGTGTTCGGCGCGTCCTGCCATTCTCACCCCTCCTGCCCTCTGCCCCTCCTGTCCTTCCAGCCCTTCCCGCCCCTTCCAACCCTCCCGCCCTTCCCGCCCTTCCCCGCCCGTCCTGCCCATCCTGCCCTTCCGGTTCCGAGTCAGTGGGTCAGGCCGTAAATCAGATAGTTCACGCCCAGCTTGTAGGCTTCGTTCGTGTCGTCGAAAGGCCGCAAGCCGCGGCCGGACCACTCCCAGTATTGGGAGATGTCGGTGTTGTAGTTGACGATCATCATGAGCCGCTTCTGCGGATCGTTGTCTTCGTAAACCCCGCGAAAGATCGCCTTGCCGGTCGTGTAGGCCTGCGGAAAGTTCTCGAGCGTCTTGATCTCGAAGAACGCATGGAAGATCGGATCCGCCGGATCCATGTCGACGATCTTCGCACCCGGAAAGAGGCGTTTGACGTTGTCCTCGAACGGTTGCCATCCGCCGCCGGGAAGGCCGCGCCATCCTTGCACCTTGAAGTCGTCGACGATGAGGAAGCCGCCCTTCTGCAGATACATCCGCAGGCCGGCCGCCTCGCGATCGGTGAGCGTCCACCAGCCCACCTCGATGATGTAGGCGATCGGATACTTGAACAGCTCCGGATCGTCGAGCGTCACCACGTTGATGTCGTCCGCGTGGCCGTCGATCAGCGAGATCTCGTTCATGATCCGCATCAGGTTCTGCTCGGCCAGCGGGTAACCGTGCACCCACGAGGGCCGATCGCCCGGCCAGTACCCACCCGGCGCCGGGGTGTACTTCACGCGGACGAACGTGAACCGGCCGTCGTAGGGAATGTTGCGGACGGTCGCGTTCCATCCGTAGAAGAAACGCCGCTGCGCGGCGGCCACGCCTATCAGGCAGAGCAGCACAGCGAGGGTGAGCAGCGACGTGCGGAGACGTGTGGTGGCCGTCGGGTCCATCGGCGCGATCCGTCACGCGGAGAATAGCATGCGCTTTCCATCACACGGCTCGCGCCCGCTCGAGCTTGCCAATATCGATCTTCTTTCATTCTGAGTGTGGCCGCGACAATGGTGATGGGATTCACGCCGCGCCTTGATTTCTGCGGCCACTCAGCCGATAGTCTGAGATCCATCGTCGGCGGAGCCTGCGTCTCAGCGGACATCGGGCCTTTGGTAAGGAGCCATCGATCATGAGCACCATCACGTTGAAGGTGAACGGCGCCACGCACACGGTGGACGTCGAGCCCGTCACGCCCCTGCTCTACGTCCTGCGCAACGATCTGGGCCTGCAGGGACCGAAGTTCGGCTGCGGTCTCGGACAATGCGGCGCGTGCACGGTGATTGTCAACGGTGTGGCGACGAGGTCGTGCGTCACCGCGACGTCGAGCGTCAAGGGTGAAGTCACCACGCTGGAGGGGCTTGCCGTGAACGGCAAGCTGCATCCGCTGCAGCAGGCGTGGATTGACGAGCAGGTGCCGCAGTGCGGCTTCTGCCAGAACGGGCAGATCATGACGGCCAAGGCGCTGCTCGATCGGAATCCCCATCCGACGGACGCGCAAATCCGCGAAGGCATGTCCCGCACGCTCTGCCGCTGCATGACCTACTACCGCATCCAAGCCGCGATCAAGCGCGCCGTGAAGGAGGTCGCATGAGCTCCCGCAGAGATTTTCTCAAGACCTCGGGCGCGCTCGTCGTGAGCTTCACCGCCGTGCGGATCGCAGGTCCACTCGCCGCGGCGGAGACGGCGCAGGCGGCGCAAGGAGCGCAAGCGGCCGGTCCGTATCCAGATCCTGACTTCCGGCAACTCGATGCCTGGATCGTCGTGCATCAGGACAACACTGCGAGCTTTTACGTCGGCAAGACCGACTGCGGGCAGGGAACCGGCACAGCCTTCCGCCAGATGATGTCGGACGAGCTCGACATCGCGTACGACAAGACGACCTGCATCATGGGCAGCACAGACACCACCGTGGATCAGGGCGGGTCCGGCGGGTCGGACGCCATCCAGACCGACGGCTGGCCGATGCGTCGCGTCGCCGCCGAAGCGCGGCGCGTGCTGCTGGAGATGGCGTCCACCCGATTCGGCGTGCCGGTCGATGCGCTCACCGTCAGCGCGGGCGTGATCACCGTGAAGGCTAATCCCTCCACGCACGTGACGTACGGCGAGTTGATCGGCGGGAAGAAATTCCACGTCGCGCTGACCGGAAAAGACATCGACGCGACGACCGGCCTGGCCCAGGTCAAGCCGGTGCAGGAGCTGAAGATAGTCGGGCAGTCGCCGCAGCGCTACGACATTCCCGCCAAGGTGGACGGCTCGCTGAAATGGGCCGTGGACGTGAAGCCGTCCGGCATGGTTCACGCGCGCAATGTGAAGCCGCCCTTCGCCGGCGCGAAGCTCGTGAGCATCGACGAATCGTCGGTTCGAAGCCTGCCGGGATTCATCAAGGTGGTCAACAAGGGCAACTACGTGGCCGTTGTCTGCGAGCGGGAAGAGCAGGCGATCAACGCCGCCAAGCAGCTCAAAGCGACCTGGAGCAAGCCGTCGACGCCGCCGTTCCCCTCGTCGGACGACCTCCACAAGTTCATGCGCGGCGCGACGCCGACGTCCGCCTCGAAGCCGACGATTGCCGGCGATCCCGACGCGGCATTTGCGCGCGCAGCCAAGGTGATCGAAGCCGAGTACGACTTTCCGTTCCAGGGGCATACGGCGATCGGTCCGGCGCACGCCACGGCCGATCCGTCGAACGGCCAGATGACGATCTACTCGAACGACATGAAGTCTTACGGCATGCGGAACGGCATCGCCACGTTTCTCGGCATGCCGCGCGATCAGGTGCGCGTCGTCTGGATGGAAGGTCCACAAGGATACGGCCGCACCGCGGCGGACGATGCGGGGTTCGAGGCGGCGTATGTCGCGAAGGAGATCGGCCGTCCGGTTCGTGTTCAGTGGATGAGGAACGAAGAGACGGCGTGGGATACGAAGGCGCCGGCGTTCGCGTGCACGCTGCGCGGCGGTCTGGATGCGCAGGGCAATCTCGTGGCCTACGACTATCTGGCGCGCGCCGCCGACTTCAACCACGTCGGCTACAACGAGCCCGATACCGTGCTCATCGCTCAGCTCATGGGATCGCGCCGCGCGAAACCGGCCGCCGGCAGCGCGTCGACGCCGGGAGAAATGTACGCCATTCCCCATAGGCGCATGGCGACGGAGGTCGTGAGCCTGCCGCTCGTCTGGGAGACGCCGCTTCGCACCGGCAACCTGCGCGATCCGAACGGCCCGCAGGCGACCTTTGCATCCGAATCGTTCATCGACGAGCTCGCGGCCGCGGCGAACGTCGATCCGGTCGCCTTCCGGTTGAAGCTTCTCACGGCCAGCACGGCGGACGATGGCGGGTTCAAGAGAGCGCGCTCGATCGCCGTGGTGAAGGCGGCGGCGGAGGCGTATGGCTGGGAGACGCGGCCTTCGCCGAAACCGGTTGGTACCGGGGACGTCGTCAGCGGGCGCGGCATGGCGTACGCGTTTCGCAACCAGACGGTGGTCGCCGAGATCGCCGAGGTGGAAGTGAATCAGCGCACGGGTCATGTGTGGGTGAAGCGGTTGGTGTGCGCGCACGACTGCGGACTCGTGATCAACCCTGAGGCGCTGCGCCACACGATCGAGTGCGGCATGCTGCATGGGCTGAGCCGCGCGCTGCACGAGGAGGTGCAGTTCGACACGGAAAAGGTGACGAGCGTCGATTGGAATTCGAGCCCGACGCTGACGCACGCGGACGCGCCGGAGAAGATCGACGTCGTGCTGGTGAACGGCGATCCACAGCCGCATCGACCCGATCTGCCGCCCTACGGTGCCGGCGAAACCATCTGCAAGCCGTTAGTCGCTGCCGTCGCCAATGCCATCTTCGATGCGACCGGCGTGCGGCTTCGTCGCGTGCCGTTCCGCGACGCCCGCGTTCTGGCCGCGCTCAAGGCCGTTCGCGCCTCGTCGCAGGCATGAGCGTCGTATTCCGTCGTCCGTAACGCGGACGCGTTCACGGGATTTGCACTTTGATGTAGGCCGGTCCTTTGGACCCGGCTTCCGCCGAGCGTCATTAGAAGACGCGAATCTCGGCCACGGCCGACGACACCGCAAACAGGCGTATCGTGTCTGCCTGATTCAGCGGCAGCAGCCAGAAGCCGACGTCGTCTTTCTGGAACCGTGTGATCCCGCCGAGGATCCGCTCGTTGTTTCTGAACACGACTTCGACTTGTTGGAAGGTCTTGGCCGCAGACAGGTCAGGCGTCATCGGCCAACCAGCCGCATCGAAATCGCGAACGACGTAGAGCGCCCGGAGCAGTGCCAGCGGAACGGACTGCTTCTCGCGGTCGGACGCCGTCCGCGACGGCCAGAGATCGACCATGCCTTCCGAGCCCTGAAAGCCGCGCGTGAAGCCGGCGAGACGTCGCCCATGCCGAAAGACCAGCCGCGTCTCGCTGACGCCCCACCATGGTTGAAAGCGGTCGTCGCCGTGAATGACCGGATGGCCGTCAGGTATGAGAGGGGGCGCCAGCCGGCGAGCCCATGGCAAAGGACCGGCAAACGCGCAGGCGCCGCGGTATCGCACGCCATCTGAGCGGACCTCGACAACTTCACTCCGCAGAATTCGTCCTGCCGCGAGGGCCGGGCCGTCGTCGCCGACGAACTCGAATTCCGTCAGATCGCCGGGGATGAGGCGAGCGCCGACTTCGAAGAATGCGCCGCGGAGGGACAAATCGATGAGAGAGACCGGCGATCCATTCCTGAGCCGCGTGCGCTCGAGCCAGGGGAGATCATCCGGGCGCAGGCGTGGTCCGGCGCGGCGATTCGCCTGAACCACTCTTGGCGTGCTGACCGGCGGGACCAGTGACACGTAAAAATCGACCCATACATATGCTATCAGTGGGCGCAATATTTACAGACCTACAACTGCGCATGCCTGCACAGTCGCTGAGGCCGCAGGCGTCGCGTTACCGCGATGGACGTAGCGCGCCGCCTTCGCGCCGAAGGCGCTTCGACGAGCCTCGCCGAAGCGCGCAAACAATAGGCGAGCGGAGGCGGGAAGGCTTCAGCCGAGCGTCGAGACACACGGCTGCGACCTGACGCTGGCCCTCGTTATTCCACGCGGTGCGCGCGCATGGGCGGAATCGAGGCGGCGCGGCCGGTAGAAGGCGCGGATCGACGCGGCGATGAAGCGCAGCGGCCCCAAGTGCTGACGTCGCCCATTCGGACAATCCTCTGGACGACGTCTCGCCGGCCACGTTCTCCGTCATCGGGCGCAAAGAGATCAGCAGTCGCGTGTACGCGCGAACGCGGGTCGCGTGGTACGCGGAGGACGATCAGCCGGGTCCGACTGAGATCGCCGCACCAAGCGCGACGGTCGTGGACGTGGGCGGCGGATGGCGGCCTCACCCGCGGCTGGAAGTGCGCGGCGTCCTCCGCAATCTGCTGGACGACGATTACTACGCGAGCCCGGACACACGCTGGGTTCTTGCTCCAGGCCGATCGTTCAGCCTGACGGCCATCGCGCAGTTCTGATGTCGGAGACGCCGCAGAGTGTCGCTACTTCCACTCCCAGATCTTGGCGTCGGTGTTGCCTTCTGCGTCAACTTCATACTCGAACACGGCCGCCACGCCGTTCAGACGTGACCACTCGGGCGACTGACTCTGATAATAAATCGCGCCGCGATAGCTGATCGCCTGACCACGCCCAAGTTTGCCGACGCCCTGACCGACCCAACTCGCCAACTGACCGCTCGCGCCGCGCACCACGCCCTGGCCCTCACCGAACACCGTGCCGTCTGGTCGCATGGCCGAGACATACGTGGCGAGCGTGTCATGATCGACACCGAAGATCTTGCCTGCCGCCTGGAACGCCACTTCGACCCTCGGTCCAGTATCGGACCGGGAAATTCGATAGTTGGTTACCTTGCCGCGCTCCGTACCAATCTGCTCACCCAGCATGGAACACCTCCAGGACCAGCGACGATTGACGTGAGACGAGGTTCGTAGAGCCGAGTCCATTCCGAGATCGATCCGCAAGACATCGTCGACAATTTCACGGACGGGCACGGCATCGACCAGTCCGCCGTCAACCCGCGCGGACACAACAGCCGAAGAATTAGACCGCGGCGAGGCGTTACCGTGGATGACCACGTTCGTACTCCGCAAGCAGGAGACGGGCCCGTTCACGCGCTGATCCTTCGAACCCGTCCGTTCCTCCATCGCTGAGACGAGCTCGCATGAGTTCGTATTCACGCTCGCTGTCAATGCGGCCTCGGGCAAGAATGCGGGGCGTCGCCTGCCAGGATGACAATGGCCCAGACCAGAGATAGGTCGAATAGGTGCGGTCGTCAGTGACGAGTGGGTCGACACAATCTGCGTCGCCACGTTCACGCCATCCGGATGTTCGACGGTCGATCGACTTCCAGAACAGCAGACGATCGGCGAACAGCGCCGACAAGAACCGCGCGACATCGCCGACGATTCGTTCCGCGCGCCGCTCGGCGTCGAGGTGCGTGTCATAGCTGGTGAAATCCTCGACGAGGAGGTCACCAATGGCAATGGTCACTGTCATCCAAGTGCTGCGAACGACGACATCGCCCACTTGCGCGTGCCTGGCTGGAAAGCGCGCGAGCGAATCCTGACGTGTGTCGACTTGCGGGCCGAGGTGGCCGAATTGTTCGATCAGCGCCTGTCGCAGCGCATCATGGCTCATCTGGTATGTCTAACGGCCCCGTATCCGCAACACGATCTTGCCGAGCACGTGACCCTTCGCGAGCCGCTCGTGCGCCCTCGCGGCCTGATCGAGTGCGAACGACGCGGCAATCGGTACTTTGAGCCGCGCAGCCTCGATGGCTCGCCCAAGGCGTTCGAGCTCGCGGACGCCCGGCGTCGCGTCGTATGCCTGGACGCGCACGCCGCGCCGTTTGCCCGGGGCTGGGTCGACGCCGTTTGGAAACGCGACGCGGCCGCCGCGTCGAACGGCATCAAGTAACTGCGTGAGCGGTTTGCCTCCCACAAACGCGAGCACGGCGTCGACGCCGTCGGGAGCGAACTCGATTGCCTTGGCCTTGAGGTTCTCGCGCCGCCCGTCGGCGGCGGAGTCGGCGCCCAGACGACGCACGAACGCGACGCCCTCTTTGCCCGACGCCGTCGCCAGGACGCGCGCGCCGCGCATCTTCGCGAACTGGAGCGCGAGGCTCCCGACGCCACCCGAGGCGCCATGGATCACCACCGCCTCGCCGCGCTTCACATGAAGCACATCGTCTATTCCCTGGAGGGCGGTCAGACCCGTGGTGGGGATCGCGCCCGCCTCTTTCAGGCTGAGAATCCCGGGAGGCCGGCCGACGTTCTCGGCGGCCAGCGCCACGTATTCCGCGTAGAACCCGCCCTTCGGGTTCGCAAAGCTGTACGCATACACGGTGTCGCCCGGAGCGAATCGACGAACGCGCGAGCCGACTGCCGCGATCGTCCCTGAGCCGTCGGTGCCCAGCACAAGCGGAAGCCGGGGACGTTTGCTGTCGGGCCACCATCCCTCTCGCATGGCCCCGTCCCAACTGCCCGCGCCGGCCGTGTGCGTGGCGATCAGGACTTCCGACGGAGCGATTTCAGGCACCGGCAGGACGTGCAGCGTGAGGACGTCGGGTCCTCCAACCCGATCGATGGCGGCGGCGCGCATCGTCGCGGGGATGTTTCTCGCGCGATGGCGAGCCGTCGTGCGGCGAACAGGTACGGGTGTCATGTCAGATGCACTTCCAGTGGCTCGTGAATCCTCTCACCAGGAGTACCTCTGCCGTGATCGTGTCGCTGAGGGTTCATCGTGCTTGCCAGCCACAGCAAGCCGAGCGCCAATGGCACGGGCTGAATGCTGCCGAAAGCTGGACGTTGTCCGCAGTGTGGCTGCGCCACACCGAGCTGGTCATTGAGGATGGCAATCGCGGGGGAACGGAATCCAGTCGGAGGTGAGCGCTCCGACCCAGACATGGATCAACTGCAATCCTTGAAGGTCGAGGTTAGGTTTCCCGACACCTTGTGTCGTGAGGCGGACCCGAATGTCGGCAGGCGTGGAAAACAAATACTGAAGGCCCTTCGGTATCGAGACCGCTACCGAATAGGACGCATCGACAGGCAGGGGAACCAGCCACGGGTCGATCCTCCCCGCAACTCCGGGGACTGACGGATCGAACCAATCAAATTCCGTGTCAGGCACGCCACTGCGTCTCAACGTGAACTGGAGGCCGTTGGGCAGATACTTCTTGTCGTTGCCCAGAATCGAGCCGATCACCACGGCCGTCGGTTCGCTGCCGACGTTCTCGAGCGTAAATCGGAACATCAATTCGGATGCCTGGGAGCATGCGAGAGCCAGCCGCAACGCCTCAGTCTGCGCCTGCGCTGTCGTCGACGACGCCGCAAATAAAACGGTGAGGATGATTCGACGGCGGCAGCTGATCATTTTTTTCTCCCGGAAATCCCTCACGGGAACGACACTGCTACAGCAATGGGCATCGGAACGGGGCGACCGTCGAGAAGAACAGGCGCATACCGACCAACCCGTGGGTTCCGCACGGCGGCCGCGCCGCGCTCCTCGATCGCCGGCAGCGATTCGGTTTGATCGCTGCGGTGGTCTTCGATGGCAATTGTGATGGTCGGCATAAGTGTCCGACTCTCGCCTTCGGTCAGCCGCTTGCTCAAGACGAGAAATGAAACGACTTCCCGATAGAGATCCTCGACCCTTTTGCGATGTGCCGAAATGTCCTGTCGGAACGCCTGCGAATTCGTCCAGACGACGGTGACTGACGATGTCTCGCGCAGCGGCGCCGTCTCGAATCGTTCTCTCACGAGAGCATTCAGATATTGAACTCGATCGAAGTCAGTCGGCCTCGCGGACGTCGAGCGGTTCAGGGGAGGAATGACGGCCGGACTTTGAATCCGCCGTGTGTAGTACACCGTCTGAGGCCCAATCGAAAGGATCGTGGCGCCCGGGACTGCAGAGACGAACTGATAGTCGGCGAGGGGTGGAAACCCGGACATGGCCACAACAAAGTTGGAATCGTTTGACACTCCACTCCCAGATCCGCCGCCGAACCCGCGGCTGGGATCATGATCCGTCACATAGACCGTGAGTCTGAGGCGCAGGCCATCAAGGAGTCGGAACCCAAAGCCGGGCGGTGTGCTTTTGAGTAAGAGATTCGCGATGGCCCGCCATTCGACGCCGCTGGCCGCGCTGAGGCGCTCGAGCAAGAGCGCATCGCGATCGCCGATGGCATTGTTCAGAAGGATCAGCGTCGGAATTGGCCATCGCTGAAGGGATGGTCGGAGTGCTTCGACTGGCACGTGAGCGTCGAGTAGCACCAGCGCGTCGAGGATTGCCAGTTCCGCCGCACGCCGCGCGTCGGCGTCGCCCCCGACCTCGCGCCCCAGAGCGGCCGTCAGAAGAGGCACAGCCGAGACGATGTGATACTGGCTCGCGGTAAATGCTCCCCATGCCACGTCCTTGACGTCATGGGATTGGAGCAAGCGGTTGGCCGTGGCAGTGGTCTGGCCGAACGTCTGAGGCGACTGCGCATGCGCACGTCCGCCTGTGAGCAGGAGCACGCCGACCAGGAGCGAAGCCGTGACGGCATTTTCGCGACGCATGTTGTGTGTGCGGCTACTCGCGCTTCTCACTTTGAACCGGAACCGAAACTGGACGCCACACCTCAACGCGCGTCGCGAACCCATTGCGTCCAAGAGCTTAGACACCGGCCACTCACGTTTGGACGCGGACGGGCGGACGCCGGCTTGAGTGGATTTACACGAGCCGGCAGCGGCGCGTTGTCACATTATCCGGGTCTGCCTCGTCCTACCCGGCATGGCGGCGTGGCACTACTGTGAGATGGGGTCGGGCCGACCACTAATCCTGCTGCACGGAATCGGCATGTCACACGGCGCGTGGAATGGGGTGACGCCCTATCTGTGCTCGACGCGTCGCGTCATCGCGTTCGACATTGCAGGATTCGGATTGACGCCCCCATTGCCGGACGGGACAGCCCCGACGATTGCCAATCTCGTTGCCGGCCTCGATCGGTCAATCCGTGAGCTGGGTATCGAGATCCCGGTTGACATGAGCGGCAATTCCCTCGGCGGCTGCATGGCTCTGGAGGCGGCGAGGCTCGGGATCGCGCGGAGCGTCGTCGCGATTTCCCCGGCCGGCTTGTGGAGAGAACACTCCGCGCCTCATGTGAAGTACGTCTTCAAAGCACTGCGGCTGATGGCGCGGCATCGTCCGGACCTTTTGAAAGCGACGGTGCGGAGCCCGTTAATGCGCGAGCTGGCACTCGCCGTGCCCATCTCGGTGGGCAGCCGGCGCATGGCCACGAGCGATGCGCTTCGTGCCATCGACGACCTCGCGACATCGCGGGCATTCGAAGAGACGTTCGACAGTACACGCGTTCCCTTTTCAGGAGGCGGCGACATCGCCGTGCCAGTGACGGTGGCGTTCGGTGATCGCGACTGGATCCTCCCGAAGGGTTCACAGCGGCGGAACGAGCTGCCCGCACATACCACGTGGCTCAAGAAGCGAGGCTGGGGTCATGTGCCGATGTGGGTCGATCCGGTCGGTGTCTCGCAACTTATTTTGGAAGGCACCGAATAAGGCCGCGCTGACGCCCGACATCCGGCTCGCCTCGCGCGCCAGTCGCCGGTGTACCTTGATGAAGCCCGCTTTGCCCTGGTTGATGAATCCCACTTTTTCATCGTCGCCATCAGCTTCTCGTAGTCCTCGGGTCGATTCAGCGCAGGCTTGAAGTGGAGGCGATACCGCGCGGCGACGGCCTCAGGGTTGCCCTCTCTATAGGCGGCGCTGGCAATCGGCGCCCAGTTTCTGCGCATAGGCCTTCCGGAACTCCTAGAGGTCGCTTCCGAACGATCACGGTTGACAGGCTTCTTCCGTATTGCAGATCTGAACGGCCATCAAGCCTGGATTCGCGGTCGCAGTGGCCTTGATGAGCTGCGCATCCACGTAATACGCAAAGAAGGCGACATCAAAGGGGAAGGCGTTGGGCACGCGGAGACAGGTTTGATACACCGAGTAGTGGTTTCCTGCGAGTTGGGGTTCTGTGTCGGTGTCGATCTCGCCGACCGAACGCAGCGAACCAGTTGTAATGTCCAGACGCATGAGACGGACGAGCACGCGTGCGCCCTCGCCCGTGTCGCGCAACCGGGCGCGCATTTGTACGCACGCGCCTTCCGGCGATTCGTTGACGGGCAGCGTCTGAACCGGGAATCGGATATCGAGGGTGCCACTGGCGACCGAACTCTTGATGGAGACCGATCCCGTGTTGTTGAACACGTGAATCGTCGTATCCGCCTCGTCAACGATCCCGGTGATGCCGGCGGCCGTCCAGACGGACGGGAAGAACCCCTGCGCGAACGCTACGGGCGCGCACGCGAGAACGAATACGGCCGAGATGAACGACGGGAGTCTTTGGGCCATGGTTTGTCACCTCTCCTAACGAGCAGTGCCGACGAAGGGAGGACGGCCGTGGGACCTGCGGGCCTGCGGCTGGAGATGCAAAGAAATTGCCGGAACGTTCGAGTTTCGGCGCCGTCGCTCGTCACTCGTCGCTTGTTCATATTTCCGTCGACGGCGCCGGTTCGCTCCCTCGTAGGTTCCTGCTGGTGTCTGTTCCAGACGCTTTCGCATCTGCATTGCTGACATCCTTAGTTGATGTTTCGGGCGAAGGCCGAAAGCCGAGAGCGCTATGGACTCAAGCCGTTGTATTGGAGGAAGGCAGACCTACAGTCTTGCGGAGGCGGGACTTCGCCTGCGAATGCGATCTTCGCCGGCGTGAAAGGCGTCCGCCTCTGTTTTGCGCGCGGAATGCTACGGTAGTGCCGGCATAGTCATGTTTGAGAACGCCTGACGAAGCAGAATCAAACTACGCGGCTTCGAACTGTCTGTGAGCGCCGCTACGGTGGACGACTTAGCGTGACATGTGAAGGTTGGTGGGCCAGGGAGCCGACGACCCAAACAGACTGCTCCGCTGGTGAATCGTCGCAGTCGGCTGGGACGTCCCTGTTACCGCCGTGATGGGCGGTGGAGAAAAATGCCTCGCGAATGTCCGCGCCTGTCGCATCGGCGGCGCTACTCCTGCTTCTTACCGCTGCCGCGCTTGATCGTCTGGCTCCGTTGGAGCATCTGGGCCATGGTCATGGTTTGGCCGTCGAGCGTGAGCGCAATCACTGCCCAGATTGGCGCGCCGTTTTCGCGCAGCGTGGTTGTGAGCACCAGCACATCACCGTCCTTGAAGATGCCGGTGATGTCGGTGGGCGGAAACGTCCCGACCTGAAGGCTTGCGCCGACGACGCCGTTCTTGTCCCAGACTCTGACGGTTTGTTCCGAGTTCGCGGGATTTGTCATCGCGAGCGTCCACGTTCCCATGAACGCTGCGGCCTGCGACGAAGGGACGGCGGAAGCCTGCCCGGCCGCCGCTGCTGCAACCGAGAGCAGCAACACGATCACTGACACGACTCGTCGCTGCATCTTCACCGCAACCTCATTTGGTGACCCGTGCTGTTTGTGACGCCCGGGACTGTACCCAAGCCGTCTGTTGGCTTTTGACCCCGTCAAGCCGAATTCGTTCCGTCCGAGTCGGTGGAACACGCTCCGGGCGCTGCGTGTGCTCCGTCGGTACGAGCGAGCACGGCTTGAACCGACGAGCCCTCCGTAGGGGCATGGCCGAGCGCTCGCATGAGTCGCCATCGGACGATGGCATGTCGCCTTGGTCATCGTCGGCGAACCATCGCTATAAGCCCGGAACGCCGTTGAACCGGCTGACTGGCTCGATCGCGCCTACGATGGAACTGAGCGTCATTCGCGGTACGATTCGTCGAAGCGCGGACGGCGCATTCATCCAGGAGGCCTGCCCAAGTGAGCAGACAGACCGACCGGGATCCCTACCGCGGACGCGACCCCCGGCAGATTCCCGCCTATACGCTTTTCGACGCGGCGCGCTACCTGCACGTTCCGGTGCGTACCATCCAGAACTGGGCGTTTGGCTATCCGTACGCGACCAAGGCCGGCGATCGACGTCGCACGCCGCTCCTCATCGAAGCTGAATCTGGGGCCGTCCACGACTTCTCATTCTTCAACTTGGTTGACTTGCACGTGCTTGCGGCGCTTCGGCGCGAGCATCACGTTCAGATGTCAAACATCCGGCGAGCCGTCGAGTACGTCAAGAAACAGTGAGGTTCACCACGGCCTCTGATCAACGAGGAAATGGAAACCGATGGAACCGACATCTTCGTCACGAAACTGGGCTCCCTGATCAACGTTTCGCAGGACGGTCAACTCGCCATGAAGGCTCTGCTGCAGGAGTACTTGAAGCGAATCGAACGAGACGCTCACGGCGTCGCAATCCGACTGTTTCCATTCACTCGCCCCAAAGGCGTTTCCACGGATTCGCCGGTTGCGATAAGCCAGCCGCGCCTTGTCTCGATCGATCCCGCCGTCGCTTTCGGCCGTCCGGTCATTACCGGATCACGCGTGCCGACTGTCGAGATCTTCGAACGCTTCATTGCTGGTGATTCGCCCGACGACATTGCCACCGACTTCGGACGCACCGTTGAAGAAGTCCACGAAGCGATCCGTTGCGAAAATACCGCCGCCGCAGCATAGGGCGGCCACGTACTACGTCGACGAAGGTCTGGGCCGAGGTATCGCGCTCAGACTTCAAGGCGAAGGCCACGACGCCAAACCATCTACAACATCACTGCCACCGGTATCGTTTCCCGAATAGCATACTTCGACGCCGGGCAAGGACTCGTGGCGGTGACGATTAGCGCGACGAGATTCTCGCGTCGAGTGACGAACGAATGAGATTGGTGAAAACGCGGCCCACGTCGCGAGCTCGCCGCATAAGGTAGAGGCGTTTCGTCGAGCTGCCTGTTAGGATCTCAAACGCGACAAGCTGCGTCAGCGTTAGCGGTGCTGTTGAGAGTTCCGAGCCACGACCATGAGAATTGCCTGGCGGGTTATCGCGATCGGCTGGATGCTCGTTGGAGCACTCATCACCGGCGCGACGGCGTTCTACGGATCGCTGTTCTTTGCCATCCATCCGACGCCTTGGAATTTCCCTGGCGACCCCCCGTTATTCGACGTTCTCGCTCCCGTAGCCGCCGTGGGAGCATGCCTGAACGTTCCACTTTGGCTACTCTCGAAACAACCTCACGTATCGCCTGACTTCGTGCGTTCTGTTTCACGCGTCTGCGCGCTCGTAAGCATGGTTCTGCTCCTGGTTGCGGCGGTAGGCATTCTGGAGCGTCAGGATCCACGGTGGAGGCCGATAAGACAGGGCATACGACGATACGGGGATGCGATTGCAGCGGCGGCCGGTGACAAGCACCGCGTGCTGTCGCACGAAGAATTCGAGAGATTCAAGCAGCAATTCATTCCGACTCCAGTCGTCTTGTACCTTGCCGGATACGGCCCTGTCCGATTGCGCATGGCTCATGGGGTCTACCCGTACGTCGGAGTAGACTTCAGCGATGCAAGCCATGCGCTGTTTGACCCCACGACGATGTGGTGCACGTACTCGGACTGAGGCCGCTCCGATCTTTCCGCCCAGATGTTTCTCATAGAAGCGGAAGGCCTCCGCGCATTGGCCGCCGAAATTCACGTAGGCGTGCATTTTTCATTCTTCGGTCTCCTGCTGATTTCTCTCGCTCGGCGGTGCATGGATTTGCGGGCAGGTTCTCCTATTGGTGAGTCGTCGTCGCGACGAGCGCGCCTTCGAGAAGGCGCGTCCGAATTGTCTTGCCCTGGGCGGGCGTGAAGCGTTGGAGCTTGGGCCGCAGGTCGAGATCACATCAAGCTCCAGGACGACATGGGTTGTGGCGGGGCGAACGTCCGTTTCAAAGGAGTCTGGCCTCGTCGATCTCAGATTGCTTCGTACATGCATCCCGTCGCCGCTTCGCGGCCAGTCGCCGTCCGGTGCGCGATCAGTCGGGGCACTCTTTGCTCACCGCTCAATGCGGTTTCCAGTTGAGGATCACCGTGATGGGTCTGGCGGCGGCTTCTTCCGGCACCGATTGCACGACGAACGACCGGCCGTCCCGAGAAACCATGTAGTGCTGTCTGGCGGCGTCTTCGGCGCTGCTCGCGTTTGTGGCGAACAACGGGAACGGCGTCCCGGCTTCCGCGATCTTGCCGTCTGATGTGACGCCAATCGGAACGGCCATGAGCCGGTCATCGGGCGCAATGTAGAACAACTCCTTGCCGGTGGGGTTCCAGCGCACTTGTGCGCCGCCACCCGTGGAAACTGGCAACGCGCCTCCCGGGCCAGGAAATGGCTGCACGTAGATCTCAAAGCGACCCGTTTTGTCCGACTGGTACGCGATCCACTTGCCGTCGGGAGAAAACTGCGGTAACCGCTCGTTGAATTCCGTCCGCACGACTTCGAACGGCGTTCGGGTTCCGCCCAACGGCAGCGCCCAGATGTCAATATCCCCCTTGGTATTGAGCTCGTCGTACAGCAAAAATCGCGCGTCGGAAGACCAGCCCATCGGAAACTTGGGCCGCGACGTGGAGAGCAGAAGCTCCTCGCTTCCCGGCGGCGTACCAAAGACCTTCCAGTACAGGTTCATCATGCCGGCCTTACGGTTCGAGCCGAACACGATGCGGCTGCCATCCGGGGACCACAGTGGAAAAATGTCGTCGCCCGAGTCGAACGTGAGACGGTCCCACGTGCGATGTTCCGAGTCGTATGACCAGATGTCCATATTCCCGTCCACATACCTGAACACGGCCACCCGCCGACCATCGGGCGAAAGCGACGGACCCAGTCCCACCGTGTCCGGATAGGCGACCCTCTGAATTTCCCGGCCGGACCGATCTTTCCAGGTGAGGTATCGCTGGCCGCTATCGGGCGAAGGCGTGCGGTAGGCAATGGGCCCTGCGGCCGACGCGGAGATACTTGTCCTCTGGTCCACGTGTTCCGCGACCGGAAGCGGGTCCCCTTTCGGCTCCAACCGTACGGGGTCGAAATCCTGCGCCAGCAGTTTTCGCTCGCGGACAAAAAGCAAGTGTCCGGTGGCTGAATACGCCGCGGGTGTATCTGCGTCGAACAAGCGCTTCGTTTCCAGGCCGTCGAGGCTCCCGATATAGACGCCACGGGTCGCAAGACCACCGGTCACGAAAAAGAGAAAGTGACGATCGTCGGCGAGGAACCGCGGAAAGGATTGACTCCCCTGTTGCGGCGCCTCGAATCGTGTCGCCGCGGTCAATTCGCCGCCGGTCGCTGGAATGCGAAAAATTGGCCGGCCAGGATTTGTCGAAACAAGGATGGTGCCCGCGCGATTCCACGCGCCGCCAAGACCGGCCGGAGCGGGCGCCAGCGTCTGGGCCGATCCTCCGTCAATGTCTGTGCGCTCGAGTTTGGAATCGGCAAAAAACCCGATCGACCGGCTGTCCGGCGACCAGAAAGGGGTGGTTGCCCGTTCGGTACCCGGTAGCGGCCGCGCCTCCAGAGAATCGAGGGTCCGCAGCCACAATCGAGGCTGGCCGGCCGATCTCGCGGCGAAGACGACCTTCAGTCCGTCCGGCGAAATCGCCATCGTTGAATCCGCGGCCGGAGGTGTGGTGATTTCGAAGCGCGCCTCGGGAGTCGTCGGCGCTGGACGGAAAGCCCGCCCGCCCATCAGGACGGCAATCAGTGTGACCAGCACAAAGGCCGTCGCCCATGTGACCACGCGGCGCTCCGACCAGATCGGCGTCGCACGCCCACCCTGCTCCGGCCTAGTCCGAGCTTCATCGATCTCGATCCGTACGTCACCGGCATCGCGAAACCGGAGTGTCCGCTCTTTCCGCAGGCACCGATGGAGCAACCGTCGGATGTCGTCTGAGGTCTCGGCCGGCAACAGCTGCCAGTCGGGTTCCGATTGCATGACGTCACCGAGAAGCTCGGTGATCGAACTACCGCTGAATGGCGCTCGTCCCGCCAGCATCTCGTACAGCACGCAGCCGAACGACCAGATGTCCGTCCGCTTGTCGACGGGTTCGCCGCGCGCCTGCTCGGGACTCATATAGGCGGCGGTCCCCAGAATGGCCCCGTCATGCGTCTCGCCGATCGCGGCCCTCGGCGATTGTGAGATTCCGTCTTCTGCCGCTCCTGTATCCAGTTTCGCCAGGCCAAAGTCGAGCACTTTGACGGCGCCGTCTTTCGTCAGCGCGATGTTCGCCGGCTTCAAGTCGCGGTGAACGATCCCTTTCTCATGCGCCGCCTCGAGCGCATCGGCGATTTGCCGTGCGATGGCGAGCGCCTCGGCGATCGGCAGCCCCTTAGCCGCGCGCGCAGACAACCTCGCCGCGAGCGTCTTTCCCTCGACCAACTCCATCACGATCGCGTGGACACCATCGGCCTCTTCGATGCCGTGAATCGTCGCGATGTTGGGATGGTTGAGGGACGCGAGCGCGCGCGCCTCGCGCTCGAAGCGCGCGTGCCGTTTCTGATCGGTGAACGCGTGCGGCAGGATCTTGATCGCGACGTCGCGCCCGAGCCGGGTGTCCCGCGCGCGATACACTTCGCCCATTCCACCCGCGCCAATCCGCGTCGTGAGCTGATACACGCCGAGCCGCCGGCCTATCAGCATTGACGTGCCGGTCTCCAACAGCGGCGCGACCATCGCCGCCGCAGCCTGGTCGAAGAACGCCGCGGCCGATGCCGGCTGCGCCAGCAACGACTCGACCTCGCACAACAGCGCGTCATCGCCGGCGCACGCCTCCGCCAGAAACGCCGCGCGCTCCGCTGCCGGCCGCGTTTGCGCGGCGTGATACAGCTCTTCGACCCGGCGCCAGCGGTCGGCCATCGTCAATTCATGACCTGGACGACCGCATTCTAAGCCATCTCACGCAGCAGCCACGCCTTCGCAAGCTTCCAATCGCGCATCACGGTCTCGGGAGATACGCCGAGGGCTTCGGCCGTCTCCTCGACGCTGAGCCCTCCGAAGAACCGCATCTCGACGATTTGGCTCTTGCGCGCATCGACGACCGCCAGCGCCTGCAGCGCATCGTCGAGCGCGACGAGGTCGCGTCCAGGATCGCCGCCAACGAGCATGCCCTCGTCGAGCGACACCTTGGCGGCACCCGCCCCGCGCTTTTGATAGCCCTTCGACCGCGCGATGTCGACCAGGACGCGGCGCATGATGCGCGACGACATCGCGAAGAAATGCGCCCGGTTCTGCCAGCGCACCTGGTGCACGTCGATCAGGCGCAGATACGCTTCATTGACTAAGGCCGTCGGCTGGAGGCTGTGGCCTTTTCGCTCGCCGGCCATGTGCCGACGGGCAATCCGCCGCAGCTCCTGGTGGACGACCGGGATCAGTTGGTCGAAGGCCGCCTGGTCGCCGCCGCCCCACGCCAAGAGAAGGCCCGTGAGGTCTGGTTTGCTGTCTGGAATGCGGCGATTTTACTCCTGTTGTGGGCCCTTGCCAGTTTTCGCGACCTGTTCCCGCCTCCATGGTTGGAGGTCGAAATGGCCAACAGGCAGACGACGACGCTGGCGGTGGCAGTGGCGGTGGCGGCGAGTCTGTCTGGTGCGCGGCCGGCGGCGGCTGAGAACCTCGAGCCTATGATTGTGCTCCACGTCCATAACTGCGCGGACGTGCCGGCGCCGGATCTGGCAAAAGCCGAAGCGGAAGCGACCCAGGTGTACCGCGACATCGGTGTCCACGCGGTCTGGACCGAGGAGGACGCGACAACCGCTGTCGCCGACGGCGCCCGGCACCTGACCGTGCTCATCCTGTCGCGCGAGATGGCGGACCGGAAAGTGAAGGCCGACGGCCTCGCCGCCAACGTGCTCGGCATCGCCACGAACGCAACCGGGCAGGCCTACATCTTTCCCGATCGCATCGCGTTGATTCTCCTGAAGAAGCCACAAAGCGGCTATCACCTGCTCGCGAAGGTCCTCGCGCACGAGGTCGGACACCTGCTCCTGCCTGTCAACAGCCACTCGCCGCGCGGCATCATGGCAGCCGATCTTGACCTGCGGCCCGGGCTCCGACACTTCACGACCGCTCAGGGCAAGACGATTCGGGCGCGCCTTCTCGACGGCACGCTCGCGACGACGGCTCACGAATAGCAGAACGTGCCAAGACTCTTCCTCATTGCTGGTGTCGTCAGGAGAAATCATGAGAATGGTAGGAGGAGTCCTCCTGGTGGTGCTCGCTCAAGGACTGGCCGGTTGCGGAGGCTCTGGTTCCCCGTCGGCACCATCGCAGGTTCCGCAGCCAACGCTGCAACCCACCGCTTTTCAGGTGACGGGCTACGTCTTGGACACTGTGAATAGAACGCTCACTGGCGCCAGCGTGGAGATCCTCACCGGTCCCCAGGCTGGTACATCGACGACCTCAGACGCCCGTGGAGCATTCTCGTTGACCGGGACATTTGACAGCACCACCCGATTCCGTGCGACCAAGGAAGGCTACGTCGCCGCAACCCAGTCTTTCAATTCGATTGCGTTCACCAAGTCCATCTATTTCGTGCTGGAGGGACTCGCCGCGCCAGTGAACCTTGCAGGGAACTACACGCTGACCTTTATGGCAGACAGCGCGTGCGCTGATCAGCTCCCGACCGAGGTTCGCACACGAACGTACGCAGCGACGATTACGGCGGACTCGTCTCTATCTCGTCCCGCCAACACAGAGTTCACGGCCGCGCTCAGCGGTGCGTCTTTGGACACCTATTTCAATCGGATCTTCATTTACGTCGACGGCGATTACATCGTTTTCGACCTCAGTGATAACTCTGTTCTGGAAGAGGTCGCCGAGGACACGTACTTGGAGATTGGCGGCGTGGGCAAAGCTTCCGTGGGGACATCAGGAGTGTCCGAGATCTCGGCTTCGTTTCAGGGCGTGTTTGACTACTGCGTCACGAAATCTGAAATGCGCTCAGGCTACAGTTGCGTTCCAGGCGAAACAGTCTCGCGCGCTCAGTGCCAATCGAACAATCATCGGCTGATCTTGACGCGCCGATGACCGGCCTCCATCTTTCGCGATCGCATTACATTGATCGTCCTGGTCGCTGCACCTTCACTGCAACCTCCTTTGGTTGACGCGCCACGCAAGCTTTTCGTATCACTGCAATTTCGCGATCGCGGCCTTCGCGGCATCCGCGACAGAGATCTGATTTCCAACGCTCGATCTTCGGTGGTCGTTCAGCAAAGAGATCAGGCGCGGCACCGCCTCTTTCGCATGCAATGTCTCGAGCGCCTCGATCGAAAGAACGCGCATCGTCGGGCTCTCATCTTCAAGAGCGTCGAGCAGTGGACCGATGGCGCGCCTGTCACCGATTTGTCCAAGTGCCCACGGAACGATTGAATTGACCTCCGCGTCCTTCAGTAGTGGAACGGGGATGGGGATAGCATCTCGATCGAGAAGGTCCCCGAGCAGATGAGCAGCATAGTAGCGGTCAGCCGCGATTTGGCGGACGACACGGTACCGGCCGTCGCTCGAGGCGATCGCCACCCCTTGGCCCTCGGGCCTGTCCGAGCGGTCACTCAGAATCTCCGTGACGACCTGGAGACCGCGCGGGTCGCCGAGCCGGCCGAAAATGAACGGGACGTTTCCTCGGATGTGCCTGTCCTAGTCCTCGTGGCCTAACCAGTCCACGAGCGATCGGAGCACGCTCGCGTCGTGACGGTCGGTGATTTCTGTCGCGATGGCGAACTGGCGCCAGAAGACCTTCTCGGTCTTGAACTGCTCAACGAGCGCTCCCGTTGCAATAGGTGCGCGCTGAAACGTGTGGCCGTTTTTGACGCCCGCGACGATGTGGGGCGACGCAAGAATGGGTTGAAACACAGAGGCCATCAGCACGGCGCAAGGACACAGGTACCGCGACGAGGCTCGCGACGGGCGAGAATCAGGCACGCGCCCGCCAGTTGATCGCGCTCGGAAGCGTCGGTGCGCTCACTTCGTCCCGATGGCGATGTGGACCGGGTTCGTCAGGACGGCGGCGCCGCTCCCGCCAGAGCGCTCGCGAAGCATGCCGTCCAGCACCGTACGCACATCGGCCTTCTGCTCCTCGGACAGATCTGCGACCAACATCCCAGCGATCGGATTGCTGTTCAGCACCCAGTCCCACATGTGCGGTCCGGAGCGGAACTCGAGCTTTTCGGTGACCGTTTCGACCGTGACGTCCTGCAGTCCGGCGCCGGTCAGCCTTTGATGCAAGACCTCGGGATCGGCCACCTGAAACTCCAATGGCGGAGGGTTCATCGGGACGCCTGCAAAGTCCGGGTCGACCGCCTCGAGTGCCGCGATGAAGAAATGCAGAAACTCGATCTCTGCTGGCGCGCCGTAGGCGATCACGAGCACCCGTCCGCCCGGGCTGGTGACTCGCGCCATCTCGCGGAGCGCGCGCGGCTGGTCGGGGACGAGCATCACACCGAACTGTGATCCACAGACGTCAAAAGTATCGTCATTCAGGTCGAGCGCGTGGCAGTCCATCACCCGCCCTTCCACATCGCGGAGTCCCTCTTTGCGTGCGCGCGCCTCGAAGACTTCGATCATGGCTGGAGACCAGTCCGTTGCAAGAACCTTCGCGCCGAGCCTCGCCGCCGGGAGACTCAAGCCTCCGCCGCCCGCTGCGACATCGAGAAAGCGCTCACCCGGGACCAACCGCGCACGCCTGAGCGCTTCGTTGGCCAGCCAGACTTCCGTCGGCGCGACGAACTCGTCGTAGCCGGTCGCGATGTTGTTCCATGCCTCGCGTGCTTGTTCCATGTCCTGTGTGACCATGGCTTCCTCGTTCTTTCTGGCTGAGAGCTGGCGAACGCGCTGTATAGCGCCGCCGGGAGTGCGTCGGGCTGCTCGAGGCCGGATGGGAACGCCTTTCAAGACCCCGCACCAGTCTGATCGCGGTTGTCCATCGATCGCTCGGCGTTACGCTGACGACGAGTGGCTGGTCCGTCGAGTTGCGCGACAGCGGCATCGCTGGGGTCCCTTCCCAGACCACGGCCGTTATTCTGCAAGCATCTCGCCGCTGCACGTCAGCGCGCCGCACTGATCGTGCACGACGTCCTTGATTGGAGCGGCGCCGATGTGGCGAAGATGCTGGAGACGACGGTGCCGGCGATCAACGGCGCTCTTCAGCGCGCCCGCGCCGGCGTCGCGCGCTCGCGTGATACCGGCGCGGCGAACGCAGATCTCGAAGAGAAGCAGGCGGAGGCCGTCGCTCGTTTGTGCGCGCGTGGGAGACGGGAGACGGGAGACGGGAGACATGGACCTGCTCGTCTCAATGCTGGCCGAGGATGCCGTGATGAGCATGCTCTGGCTTGGCTGCCTCGACGGCCGCGAGGCGATCTCGGCGGCGCTCGCTCATCCGCAGATATGGAATGGCGAGCCGCGCCTGGCCGCTATCGACTGCTGACCATGGCGCCTACCTTCATTTCATCTCGCGAGTTGCAGGGTCTCACGCAATCGCTGCGTGCCGTCGTCGGCTTCAAGCGACGTCGTGCCTGCGCACCAGTTGACACCGTATGTCCCTGGTAGTCCGGTCTCGCTGTCGCGACCAGTCGCGAACACCAGATATTGCTTGCCGACAACGAAATCGAATCCGCGGCAATTGACGCCCTTCGCTGGTGGTGTGACCAGCACAAACCGCTTGCCATTCGTGCGGCCCTTGATCGTTCGGTCGAGTCCGAACTCGATCTCAGGCCAGGTGAACCGTTGGCCGTCGGCGCGTATCGACACGACCCGTCCGGTGTATACGACGTCCGCACCCCGAAGGTATTCGCTGGTCGGTAGGCCAACACAATCGCATGCCGAAGCGCGCCGTTCGCAGACGACGAACGCACTGAAGAAGATGACTATCGCAACAAGGGGTCGTCCACTGGCGTGGCTCATAAGGGTCGCGTGCGATGCTCGAACCAGAATGGCTGCCTGTTAAATGCCCGCGTACCAGGCGTAGCCGCCTTCCGGCGATGCAGAGCCCAGGCCCTTGCCGAACCGCTTGAGGCTGTCGGTCACGGCGAGGCGGTTGATGTACTTGACGCTCTTGTAGCCGAGTTGCCGCGGAACCCGTAGCCTCAGCGGACCGCCGAACGCGACCGGCAAGTCGCCGTCGTTCATCGCGTAGGTGAGCAGCGTCTGCGGATGCAGCGCATCGGCCATGTCGATGCTCTCCCACCAGTTCGCGTCGATCGAAAAGTACACGACGTAACGCGCCTGCGGCATGATGCCGGCGGCGTGCAGGACGTCGATTAGCGGCGTCCCGATCCACTCCGCGACGTACGACCAGCCTTCTTCGCATGCGATTTCGGTGATCTGCCGCCGCACTGGAAACCGCTTGACCTCGTCCAGTGAGAGCGACGCCGTCTGCGCGACGAGGCCTTCGACGGAGAGCCGCCAGTCCTTGAAGCCGTCTGCCTGAAGCCGCTTGAACTGATCGATCGGCGGCGCCGTCTCGTTGGCGAACGGCGGACTCGAGATCTGGCTGCGGCTGAATTCGCGCGCGAGCGAATGTCGGGTGAAGAGCCGCTGCGCGGCATACGTCAGCGTTTCGCCGGGTCCGTAGATGCCGCCGTGATCGGGCGGGACCAGCCCGTACCGATCGGCGACGCGCTCGGCGACGGCGAGGCCCGACAGCCCCGCGGCGGCGGCGAGCCCGCGTGTGATCATGGTGCGCCGTGAGATTGCGCTCATTCGGGGCCTCTCGTGCGGGCGGGCGCGCCCGTGATCATCGCCATGACGCGAGTGCCAAATCCGGCGAACCAGACCATCGCGACGTGGACCACCAGGAACGCCACGAGCGCCACCGACACCAGAAAATGGAGCGTGCGCGCCGACTGCCGGCCGCCGAGTATCGTGACCGTAGACGGCACCGCCGACACGAACGCCGGCGACATCGCCAGGCCGGTCCAGATGACGAGCGGGAAGAGTACGAAGATCACCAGGATGTATGTGATCCGCTGCACGAGGTTGTACGACCACGCATCCGCGGCGACCGGCCGCGCGAAGCGGAGGTGCCGCGCGAGGGCGCGGGAAAACGCCTGCACCGAGCGGTCGCCCGCATCCGGAAGCAGGTCTCTGCGGAAGTGGCCGCTCAAAGCGCCCCAGATGACATACAGCGCGCCGGTCAGCACCAGCACCCACGCCGCCTCGAAATGGAGATAGCGGCTCCAGCCGTTCTGGTCCGACAGCACGTAGCCATACCCGGTCGGGACGGTTGCGCGGGAGGAGGGAATCGGGAACGAGAACAGCGCGGGCGTCAGGACGTTGCCGCTCTCGCCCCAGTAGAAGCGTGGGTGTGAGACGACGATCTCGAGTCCGCTGACGAGCAGGGCGAGGAAGCAAACCGTCGTCAGCCAGTGCGTCGCCCGTACGAGCGCGGCGTGACGCGGCGCGTCAGCGCTGGCGGCGACGGCCGTCAGTCGATCGACGTTCCAGGCGGTCTCCGCCATCGGCGGATACTAGTGGACCGTACTCGCTGAAGTACTACCAATGTGACGCGCCGGATTGCGGTAGGCCCAGCGGATCGGCTTTGGTGCCTGGTTATAGCGATGGATATATCGCCGAATCTTGCGAGCCAAATCGGCGACGGATGTAAAGATGCCGCGCGCGAGGAGGTCTCGCTCAATCTTCGAAAACCAGAGTTCGACTTGGTTGAGCCATGACGAATAGGTGGGCGTGAAGTGCAGCTGCACGTTCGGATGCGCGAGCAGGAAGGTGCGCACCGCTTGCGTTTTGTGGGTCGAGAGATTGTCCGCGATGACGTGAATCTCGCGCCGCCTGGGCTGACTGGCGACGATGTCGCCGAGGAAGTCGACAAACGCGGCGCTAGTGTGCCGCGGTACCGTCTGACCGAGCACTTCGCCGGACTGAGTATTCAGCGCGGCGAAGAGCGACACACGTACCGTGCCGGTAGGTACTCGAAGCCGTGTCGCTCGGCGCGGCCGGGCGAGAGCGGCAGCACGGGATCGCGGCGATCGAGCGCCTGAATGGCCGTCTTCTCGTCGACCGCGAAGACGGCCGCATGGTCCGGCGGATTGACGTACAGCCCGATCACGTCGGCCGCTTTCGGTTCGAAGTCGGGGTCGTCCGACTGCATGTACCGCTCGAACCGATGCGGCTGCAATCGGGCGCGCCGCCACGCTTTGGCCACGAGGTTATGGTGAATCTTCAACACGCGACCGAGCTTGCGCGTGCTCCAGTGCGTACTGCCGTCGGACGGCGGCTGCCGCGTTTTCTCGAGAATGCGGGCCTCCATCGCCGGGGTCAGCACCGTGGGCGGTTGGCCGCGATAGCGCGGCTGCAGCCCGTCGAGTCGCTGCGCGAGAAATCGTTTCCGCCAACGGTTGATGTAGTCACGAAAGCACGGGACCGTCGTTTCGATCATCGAGTACGGCGCGCCGTCGGCCAGCATCAGAATCACGCGTGCGCGCCGCGCGTCCTCCGCGCGAATCTTGAGACTCCGCAGACGACGCTCCAATTCAGCTCGTTCATCAACAGTCAGTGTCAGCGCCATATGGCGCGACAGCGTACCAGTACTACTTCAGTGAGTACAAGCCACTAGCATCTCCGCGATGGTTTCCGAGGGCGTTTTGATCAAAGCGTTTGACTGAGCGAAGCGAGGGAAAGTGGACCCGGCGGTCGCCAGTTGAACGAGTTGTTGAACTGGATCACGCATCTCGACTGTTTGCGGCGAGCGTCCTGAGCGGCCGAAGCGACGTCGACGGCGTAGTTCACCGCCGTTGCACCGTTCCGTCCAGTCGATACAGGAACTGGCCCTTGTACTCGTGGGTAGGGTCGCAGCTAGTGTCACCGTGCGGAAGCCGCAGGTGGTTCAACAGCCGTGCCCGCGGTTCTTGCGCGCGTGCGCCGATAGTCACTTCGCTTTATTGTTTTCATCCCACGGCATCGGCTCCCACAGTTCGACTTTGTTTCCGTCGGGATCGAGGATCCACGCGAATTTTCCGTTCTCGTGGGATTCAGGGCCCTTCCAGATTTCGACGCCGTTTCGCCGCAACTCCTCCAATATTTCGGCCATGTTGTCGATTCGGTAGTTGATCATGAAGCTGGAGGGGCTGGGGCTGAACCATTCGGTGTTCTTCTCGGCGACATGCCACACGGTGAGGCCGCGGTCCTCGGACTTGTCGTCGGTCCATCTGAGGATCGCGCCGCCCCAGGGCTCGAGCTGAATTCCCAAGTTCTGGCTGTACCACTCCGCGAGTTTCTTGTGATCGTTGGTGGATTTGAAGAATACACCGCCGATTCCTGTGACCTTCGCCATCAATCCTCCATCCAATTCCTACTCCCGGAACCAGTCCGCGTCCGCTGGAACGGCGGCATTGCGAATATGGCGCTAACGAACCCGCCGCCGGTGGCGACGGTTTGGAGGGCCCCCGCGACTGGGAGATGACCTTTCGGGTGCCTGCCAGACCGGACAGTGATTCTCCTACGCACCAGAATCCAGCGCAGCCAATGCTAGACCGGCCGCGAACACGAAGCATCCGAGTACGGCCGGCCCCAAGTGCGTGACGCTCAAATAGCCAATCGCCGGATGCACGCCGACTGCTGTACCGAATCCGGCGACTCCCGCAATGGTCAACGCCTGCCACAACGCGCGCGACGGACGCGCATACCGCAGGCAGCCGAACAATGCCACACCAAAGCTCACCAACGCGCCGCCGAAGCCGGCGCGATCGTGCGCGATGAGCGGCACGAGATGCGGGTTGATTGCACTGAGCGCCGCGCGTGTCACGCCGATGAATTCCAAGTCCTGCGGCACGAACACGCTTGTCATTCCCACGGTCATGATCGTCAAACCGGCCGCGCTGATCCCGATGCTCGACAACAAGAGAAGGGCACGGCCGATTCCGGGACCAGAGCGCAGGTCGAGCGAGGTGGGCGCGACTGTATCGCGGCGTAGTCGACGTGTGCGCACCAGCCCGGCCACGAACAGTGGCATCAGCGCCAGCGTAGCCGCGCCGTGCCACGTGTCGAGGTACCCGTACCCGAGGTAGGACAGAAAGCTTAAGAATCCGGCCAAGCTGCTGAGCGCAAGTGTCCACCACGCCCAGGATTCCCTCCGGCGCAACGGAAACAAGGTCAACCACAAATAGAGTACGCCGATGGCGACGAGGACCCCGCCGAACGAGATGCGGTCGTGAATCATGAAATGCAGAATCCGGCAGCCTTGCAGAGCGCAGAGCTCGCTCGCAGTCATGCCGAGGTAGACCGTGTCGTGCGGCAGGAAATTGCCGGTCGCCGCCTGAAAGATGGCGAAGGCCCCGCACCCCACAAGAAGGACAGCCGAGAGGACCAGCAGCGATCGGCCATCGCCAATGGATGTCTCCAGGAAGCCGCGATCGTGTTGTGTCAGAAGAAGAGCCTCAGAGGTTGCACGCCGGCCCGCGCAAAATACGGATCCAACCGGCGCCCCGGTTCCGGCCAGTTGTGGTGTGGCACCTGCGGATAGAGGTGATGCTCGAGGTGATACAAGTGCTCGAGTGCCACAAAGGAGAGGATGCGACCGCGAAAGAGCCGGGTCTGCGTCAGCTCTGTTGTCCCTCTTGGATCGTGTGGGATGAATGAAGTAATGAGCGGAAAGAGCCAGCTTCCGAGAATCATGAGCGCGGCGTAGGTCACTGGCGCGATCGTCCAGTGGATCGCCGCGAGTGACGCGACGAGGAGCACGAGGACCGCGAGCGCCTCGCCGACGATCCAGGAACGATCCCGCCCGCGTCGGAAGGCGAACAGCAAGAGCCGTGGCTGAAGCGTGACGCCATCGAGAAGAGCGCGCCACCATGTCATACCCGCTGCCGCTCCTTCGAGATCGTCGGCTGCCGGGAAACGCGCATGGTGATTGTGATGAGTGAAGCGGTATGCGTGTCCACTCCGAAATGCCATCAGTTCGATCGCAGAGAGAAGAGCCTCGTTGAATGCGCCTGGCAGCCGCAGCGTTCGATGCACGAGATCGTGCGAGATTGACCCGTAGGTCAGAAAGGTTAGGAGCATTGTGCAAATGAGCGACGCGATCCACAGTCCGTTCGCCGCAAAGAGAAAGAATGCCGTCGTCAGCAGAAACGGGGTCGCAAGTGAGACCGCGCGCCGCCACCTGTGAACGGCGAGCAGGTCGCGTCCGAGCGTATCGAGAGTCGGAAAGCCCACATCTCGCATAATGTTGTCTTCGACGACCGGACTCACACTCGCCCTGCGACGCTCGACTGCAACGCCGCCCAAGCGTAGACGATCGTGAATCCTGTGAACATCAGCGTCAACACGAAGTAACCAACCTTGAGCCACCAGGCCGTCAAATACTCTTTGACATCGAAGACGCCCTGCAGCCCAACGCGAATGCCCCAGAACACCGCGACGTAAACGCAGAACCCGCGTGCGAGGCCGCCCCCACTCGCCAGTTCGCGCGAGTTGAAGATGCTCAGCGTCGCGAATGCAACGATCGACAGCACCACGTAACCGCCGTAGACCCAATACATCTGCCGGTGCAGCTTCGACAAGCCGCGCAATTCCTCGCGCCAGTTCAGCCTGAATGGAACAAGCGCCGACGCAATCAGAATGGCCAACTGCCCAACACCGGCGATGAGGATCAGGCGGCTGAGCACGGTATCCATCAGAGTGCTCCCAAGACCCGCATGAACGGCACGATGATTCCTACGACGAATGGACGATGGAACAGCAAGCCTGCGGGTGCGAGCAATACGACGGTTGCAAACAATCGTCCTGACCAACCAGAATCTAATCCAATCTGACGGCCGAACCCACTCCGCTCGATCACCATCGCCGCTCCCTGAATCGCAAAGAAAATGGTCGGACCGCCGTACCCACCCCGAGCCGGGACGGAGATGACGAGATCGTGGATCGCGCCGCTAGATAGGAATCCGGCCAGGATGCCCCAACGCGGACCGAACCACGATGCAAACGGACGAAAGAGAAACCGATGCGTCAGGTCCCTGAACGCCGTGTTCCAGCGCCGACCCCAGAATTCGCTGAGACTCGTCGAAGCGAGTGGACGGTTCATCAGTGGCCGCGCCTGCACACCGTTGCTGCGCCACGAACAGGAAAGCAGTTGAAACGCACCGAAATGCAGGATCAGCACAAGGCCGATCATTCCGATCCACCCCACGACGTACTCATGTTGCGGAGGAATCATTCGAGCAACTCCGAACAGAAGCGCCACACCGACTACGAGATTCTCCATCGCCGCGAGCCATTCGGCGGAGCGGCAGTGCGATCGGTTCGAGATTGGTCCTTCTTCGAGAAAACTCGCGGCGTCCATTCCCGGCCAGACGAACAGATAGGCACAATGCTTCCAAACCGGGACATGGCGAACCGCTGTCAGCTGCCACGTCAGCCACTTGCAGCCGATGTAGATGGCAAGCGCCAGAGTCCACATTTGCGCCCAATGCGGCCACTCGAATGGGACGAACTGATAGCTGCTCATTGCTGCGAACCGAATTCCTTCGTCGCGCGCTTCATCGCAGCGGCGGAGTCCCGTCGGAAGCGCGCTTGAAGCGCACGCACGATCGGTTGGCCAATGCGCGCCAGCGCAGCCTGGGCCTTGGAAGTCGCGCGGATCCTGTACCTCACCTCATCACTCTGGGGATCAAGGAACACGTCGAAGAGCTCTTCACCAGACTCGGCGTGGTTCGTCAAGGTTCCGTACGCGAAGCCGAATCGACCGTCACCACCGACGGTGTACAGCACACGGCAGCCGTTCAACGACCAGAACCCCAGATGCTGGATGAGAACCGCGACGACGGTTCCGACTTCAACCGGCGCATGATGTGGAAACGTTTCAACCCAACCCATGTCGAACTGCTTCCACGCCATGAGCGCCGCTCTCGCTCGATCGAAATCCGTTCTGCCACGTCCAATCGTGACGATCGCCTCATCGAGGTCGCGGCCGGGCGCTTCGCCGTTCACGAGGCCAATCGGGCCATACGAAAGCGGCAGTTCTTGCGAGTCGCGCACGAAGCGGTCGATTGCCTCTTGCGATGGACGTCGAACAAAGAACATCAGTGCCTCAGGCGGAGACAGGACTGCCGAACAGCGCTTCACGTATCAATCCGTCGACGGCGATCACGAATCGTCGAACGGGCGGCACACGAAGCGCGAGCGTCGCGGAAGGTAGAAGCTGCTCTGTCAGCGAGACGAGCGCCGACGTCGCGCGCTGGCGTGAGCTCTTATCGAAAAGCCACCACAAGAGGACGGCGAGGTGGACGAGGTACAGCAGCCGTCCGAGAGCTTCAGCGAGTGGCTGTTTCGGCGCGTCAGTCGCTCCGACCACCGCGTCCTCGAATACGGGCTGGACGCGCTGGCGCGAAAAGGCCGTTCGCTCTGAGAAGACACCCTCGTCTGGATCCCCGACCAGGACTGGCGCCAGCGCCTGCAGCGCCACCCGATGCGGCTGGAGCACATGAAGACTCGTCGTGAGCGCGAAGATGAAGCGCTCGCGCCATCGGCCAGGGGGCATGCCCGCGGCGTGACGCGCGAAGTCGGCCGACAGCTCGTCGTAGAAGGCGAGGATCACCGCCTGTTTGCTCGGGAAGTAGCGGTACAGCAGCCCGACGCTGACATTCGCCTCTTTCGCAATCTCCCGCAGGGTTGTCGCCTCGTATCCGCGCCGGGTGATCAGCCCCATCGAGGTGGCGTACAGACGGTCTCTCGTCTCAGCGCCCTGCGCTGTCTGCCCCGGCGGGCGCCCCCGTTTTCTTGGCTTGATATTTTTAGTGAACATGTTCATTAATATTAGACCATGGTTGATTCGACAACGCAAGCGTCTTCGGCAGAGCGACCGTGAAGCGCCCCGCAGCCAGAATTCCGAAACCGCACCGTCGAGTGAATTCGAGGATGCGATGAAGGTCGTCATTCCGGGCGGGTCGGGACAGGTCGGCAGCCTTCTCGCTCGCGCCTTCCACCGCGATGGCCACGACGTCGTCGTTCTCAGCCGCCGTCCGTGTGTTGAGCCATGGCGCGTCGTCGAATGGGACGGGCAGACGCTCGGCGGCTGGCGAAACGAAATCGACGGCTGCGACGTGGTGATCAACCTGGCCGGGCGCAGCGTCAACTGTCGGTACAACGCTGCGAACCGTACCGAGATCCTCGAGTCGCGTGTGCTGTCCACTCGTGTTGTCGGACAGGCCATCGCGCAGTCGCTCCGCGCTCCGCGCGCATGGCTTCAAGCGAGCACGGCGACGATCTATGCGCATCGGTACGACGGTCCGAACGACGAGACGTCGGGTCTCGTTGGCGGACGGGAGGCCAACGCGCCGAGCTCTTGGAACTTCAGCATCGAAGTCGCGAGCGCTTGGGAGCGGGCGTTTAATGAGGCAGCGACTGATGGGACCAGGAAGATCGCGCTTCGGTCCGCCATGACGATGAGTCCTGACCCGGGAGGTGTGTTCGACGCGCTTCTCGGCCTCACTCGACACGGCCTCGGCGGGGCCGCTGGAGATGGCCGGCAGTTTGTTTCCTGGATCCGCTACGAGGACTTCATCGCCGCCATTCGCCGGCTGATTGACCACGACGATGTCGAGGGCGTCGTCAACGTGGCGGCTCCAAATCCGCTGCCGAATGCCGACTTCATGCGCTTCCTCCGTGAAGCCTCGGGAATATCGTTGGGGCTTCCCGCGAGCAGATGGATGTTAGAGATCGGCGCCGTCTTCATGCGCACGGAAACGGAGCTCATTTTGAAGAGCCGTCGAGTGGTTCCAGGAAGGTTGCTTCAGCGCGGTTTCGCGTTCAAGTTTCCGACCTGGCGCGACGCGGCCCGCGACCTGTATCAGCAACGGCAACTGAAGGTCGGAGCCGGTGCGCGCGCAGCGTAACTACAACGATGGCGCGCGAATTCGCGTTCTGTGTGGCTTTGCAGAACTTGGATTCACCGAGTTCGAACAACGAAGTCGCGGATGCCAGGCCGCGAGGTCGTAACCGCCACCTGACTCGCTTCGCCGTGAGAAGTAGCTAGGCCTGTTCTCAGACGAACCGGATGAGAGAACGGGGGCCAAGTCGGCGCCGCGATACTTCCTGGAATCTATGGTGTCTAACCGAACATGAGGCCGTCGCGATTAGCGGGCTGGGCGACGTGGACGATCCTCGTTGTAGCAGCCTTTCTGGCCGTTATGCCAAGCGATGTCGCTGCACGAACTGGCCAAGGCACAGCCCAAACTCAACCGGTACCGCAGTCGATCCTTGATCTGCAACGGGCGTATGACAATGCACGGGCCCGCCGGGAACCAGTGACTCACCTGCTCGCCAATGCCTTCGTCGAGATTCAAGCCGACGGCCTCGTGCTCACAAGAGCGCAGGCGGTCGAGAACTACACAAGGTTTGATGACGTTTCGACTAGTTCGCTGAGCGAGCGTCGAACGGCTTCGTATGGCGACGTCGTGACCATTTCCGGACGCACGGGCGAGGAGGGCACGCCCTATTCTGCGCGGCGCCTATATGTCTGGGTAAACGAGAGCGGAGCTTGGCGACTGCTGGTGTTTCAGAAAACATTCATGCGCTCGCGGACGGCCAAGTTATCGCCGCCAGTCTCAGCTGAATGGCCTACCGAGTATCGCAACGAGCAACTGAGCATAGCTGAAGAGCAGACGTTTGCGACTCGTGACCCCGCGTTACTTCGCGGCCTGCTGGCGGACGATTCAGTGCTGGTTGACGGGTATGGCGAGCAGTTTACCGGCCGCGCCTGGTTGGCGCAGCTGAATGAAGCCAAGGACACGCCGTGGAATGTTCGTAGCCTCAGCCTCCTGTATCAAGGCGAGGCTGCCGTTGTCATCGGCGACGAAGTCTCAACGACAACCAGTCTAGCGGGTCGATTCACGCGCGTCTGGATGCGATCGCCTCAGGGCATGCAGCTTCGAGTCAGCCAGACGACCCTTGCGTCTGCCAAAGTAATCGGCCCACAGCGATAGCACTCTGGCACAACCTGGCCGCAGTGACGGCGCCGATGATGATCGTACGTGTCGCAGCCGCTGCTCCTCGATCGGGAATCCATCATCGACCGGCTCCCGCTTCCATCACTTCGGAATGAAATGCCCTTGTGGAGATTCAGGAGACATATAACCTCACCTCGATAACCGAGGTGACATGCGGTGGGCGGGTGCTCGCGCTCAAGGCGCTGTGACATGCGCCACCTGGAGCGCCGACTGTACACCGTTCCGCTTCGCATTCGTTCCCTCTTCCAACGCAAGAGGGCCCTGCAGGACCTCCAAGACGAGCTTCAGGGCCACATCGACCAGGAGACGCATCGTCACATCGCCCGCGGCCTCTCGCCCGAAGAGGCGGAGCGTACGGCGCGTCAGGAGATGTACGGAGCTCGAGGCCGTGAAGGACGCGTGCCGTGACGCGCGAGGCATTCAATGGATTGACGATGCGATTGGCGACGCACGGTATGCGTCCGCTTTCAGAATGAAACTGGCGGTGTGGTGGATCTTGCCGCGGGCGGCCTGCGGGCAAGCGGTGACGAAGGTCTAGCGCCTACCGTAGAGGTACACGAAGCTCTCCGAACCGAAATTGACATACCCCCGGTTGGTCATGTGGAACAGGTCCGGGTAGCGGCAGAGCAGTGCGAAACTCTCTGCCGGAACTGGGTATTCAGAACCCAGCAGGCTCGTTTCCCCATCGGCGTAGGTGTTGCGTAGTCGGTCGTGGTTCAGGTGCAGGAAGTAGCGCGTGGAGCGCGCAATCTGGCCGATGTAGTTCGTCGCCGCGGCCCGTGTCATCTCGCCCAAACTGGAGGTGTTCAGGAAGAGGCCGACCGATCCCGGTTCAAGACTCTCCATCTCGAATGAGGGCATGAACACGAAGTCAAACCACTTGTGGGCCTCAGGGGAATAGGGCTCTTCGCCGTACAGCAGGACCGACTTTTGCGGGTTCGCCTTGGCCTGGAAATAGGCGCAGAGACACAGGGTCTCGGGGAGGTCGAAAGCCACGTAACAGGACGAGGGGAGGTCCTTCAGCGCATAGTGGGCGATGGGGCCGTAACCGCCTCCAAGCTCTGCCAGGAGCGGCCGCTCCAGCCCTGTTAGGATGCCAGCGACGATCGATCCGTAAGTCTCGGCTGGGAAGGATTGCAGGTTGACGAAGGTGTCTTTGATATAGGCCCCGGCCTGGTTGCCGAAGTGAGGATGCTCAAGGGCCGACAGGGGCTTTCGGCTGACGTTGTAGAAATTCCAGACCTTGAGCTGTTTGCGAAAGACGTTTTCGAGGTGGCGGGTTTTCAAAAGAGACTTCGCCGAATCCCGAACAAGGGTGCTCCAGCTTATCCCGGTGAACTTGGGCCAGTTGCCGAAGTTGGCGAGGAACCGATGGGCCTCGTCTTCTGTCCCTGAGTTCAAGGGATAGTAGGCGACATCTAGCTGGTGTTGCCAGAGGGACGAGGGCTTGTAAAGGTCGCCGGCTTTTTCCTGGCCTTCCTTCATCGCTCGATAGGACGCAAGGATACGGCGGACCAAGGGAAGGTCAGCCGGGTCAGGTTCGATCATGGGCGGGGCGTGGAGCCTCACGAGGCCCTTTGCGGGGTTCACCACCACATAGGCCGGGGTTTTCAGCCAAGAAGTGACGGCGGGCACTAGCTGACCGTCGTCATGGGCGGTCTTCAGGAAGCCAAGGATGCTCAACGGCCCTCACGCCGGTGGCGGAGGTCGAGGCGAAAGCCGAAGCGCAGCAGCGCCAAAACCGCGGCGTCGGACACCGCTACCATAACGGCCATGTGATCTGAGTATAGCTCGCCGGCGCACCCTCGACCCCGCGCCCTACACGTCGCCCGTCAGCGAGTCCGAGGCGACTCGTGATGTCTCGGATGGTGTCGAGATCGCGCTCGTCGAACTCTTCGTCCATGGTCGCGCGCTCCGCCCGATCGACCAGCGCTGACCGCGTAGTGCGATGCTGAAGGTAGTCGCGAAGCTGAGACGCTACCGTGTTCCGCGTGATCATCATTCCTCACCCGTGATCTTCTGATGGCCGAGATCCGTCGGATACTTCTCGTGCACTTCGCGCAGGCGTCCGTCACCGTGGAACACTTCCTGCCAGAACCGGACGGTCAATTCCTCGGCGCAAGCTGAGCGAATGCCCGATACCATTGCGCAGTTCCAGAAAAGCGACGTCCCACAATGGGCGATCAGGATCGGCGTAGATGGTTTCCTGGCGCCCGAGGACCCCTGCCGTTTCCGAACGAGCCGAGGCTTCTGCAGCCCGCTTGAATCGCCATCGGTATCCTTGGCCAGGATGACCGCGTGTTACGATGGGCTTTCCAGCGCAGTATAGGCGGCGTGAAGAAGATGTCTGGTGTCCCTCAAGATATTCTCGTCAGGGGCTGCTCCGGCCACACTGGCGAATGACCCGCACGGACTATATTCACGTCGATCGTCAGCAACAACACCTGACGCGCCGACGGCAGATTCTCCAGGCGCATCCCGAAGTTCGTGAGTTGACTGGCCCGACGCCGTCGAGCTGCGCATGGGTCCTCGCGCTCGTCGCGGGACAGTTTGCCCTCGCGTTGCTCGTCGGACCGCGGCACTGGTGGATTTGGGTGCCGGTCGCTTACGTCGCCGGTGCGACTATCGACCATGCTTTGTGGGTGCTCATTCACGAATGCACGCACAACCTGGTGTTCAGATCGCCGCTCTTGAACAAGATCGCCGCGATGGTCGCCAACCTCCCGCTCGTCTTTCCGGCTGCGCACTCGTTCGGCCGCTACCACCTGCTCCATCACGCGCACCTCGGCGAAATGGACTTTGACGCCGATGTGCCGGGGCCCGCTGAGTCGAGGATCGTGCGGACGTCGACGGCCAAGGCGCTCTGGTTGGCGGCGTTCGGAGGCGTGCAGGGTATCGTTCGAACGCGCAGGCTCAAGAAGGTGGCATTCCTTGACTGCTGGATCGTCACTAACATGCTGGTCCAGGTGGGTTCCATGGGTGCGCTCTGGTACTGGGCGGGAAGCGCGCCGCTGAAGTACCTGCTCCTATCTTCCGTTGCAGCGATCGGCCTCCATCCTCTCGGTGCGCGCTGGATACAGGAACATTTCGTGTTCGCCGAGGGACAAGAGACGTATTCGTACTACGGACCGCTTAATCGCGTGTGCTTCAACATGGGGTATCACAACGAGCACCATGATTTCGTCACAGTGCCGTGGTCCCGACTGCCGGCACTCAAGGCAACCGCGCCCGAGTTCTACGACGCGCTGTACGCCCACCGATCATGGACGAGGCTGCTGGTGCGGTTCGTCTTTGACCGCGATTGCTCGCTGTTTGACAGAATCGTCAGACCCGGACAGGGTTGAAGAACGCCCGCGAGTTGGCTCTGTCCCTCACGACAGGAGGGGCGAAGGTTGGCCTGCAAACCTTCGCTCGAAGTTACGGCAGGAGTCCACCTTCGCGCTACGCGCTACGGTTGTAGTCGCGAAGCTGAGACGCTACCGTGTTCCGCGTGATCATAATTTCTCACCCGTGATCTTCTGATGGCCGAGATCATGCCAACGCCGGTCCAAAATCTGACACTTCCGTCGAACGAAAATCTGACAGATCGACGAGGGACGAACCTCAGGTCGTCGGAACCTCCTGACAGGCGCGACGGCGGCGGCTGGAGCTCGGTTCACTGTCCTGGGTCGCGTGCAGGGTCTGCCACAGCTCGGTGTGCTGCTGCATCCGATAGCTGCTGCCGCGAATCGTGACGAGATGGTAATGGTGAACCAGCCGATCGATGAGGGCCGCGGCCGTGACGTCGTCGCCGGGGATGAGGTACCTCTCGACCTCTCGGCAGCCTCTACGCCCAACGTATCGGCATCAACCGGATCGAGAGGCGTGCGATGGTGACTATGCAGGTTGAGGAGCAACATCGGCATCTCTCGCCTACACCGCCAGAAGATACTCCAGTTGAAGTCTGCATCCTCGCTTGCTCATGATGCGTTCGATCTTGCGATTTTGCACATCTCGATGATACTGATGCACGTGCGTATCAAGCACCGCTGTGTGACTCGCCCTCGGGTGCGCCCGGATCAGAATGCCCATCGCACCGCGACCTCCGGTCGCGCCGTGAGCCCGCTCGGCGCCAAGCCGCTGTCGTCGAGGAGCGATGGAAACGCCGTCACACGTACACGGGGCACGACAGACACGTGCGGGGCGATTCTGAGCTCAAGGTCGAGTCTCGTAGTGGCCGCAATATAGTCGCGGGACGAGGCGCGCTCGAACGCGGCCACCTCGATCCGCTGTCCACCGGGCGACACCTCCTTCGTCGTGCCGGCGTCCTGAACCGGCCGATACACATAGCCGGCTCCGGCGAGCCAGGTGAGCGTGATGCGTCGATTAACCCGAATGTTGGAGCGATGCAACACCATCAGGTCGACGGAGCGTCGACGCTCCGTCGAAAACGATTCGTAGACGTGACCGTGTTGCTCGTATTCGAATGAGGGCCCGTTGTACTCGCTTACGTACGGTCCCAGGTTCTTCACGTGCCACCGCGGCAGACCCACGTCGAATTCGACGCCGGACTTCGCTCCATCGACACCGAACGCGAGTGCAGTGCCCCACGTGGCGCCCGGCACTTTCTCCCGGTGCGTGTCATCCCAGTCCGGGTATTGAATTACGTCAACAAACACCCTACGCGGGCCCGACAGTGTCTGAGCCTCCGCGGGTGCAACGACAAAAAAAACGAAGACGACGGCGATGTGCCGCAGGCAATTCAGCATAGTGAGTTCCCCATACTCACCATGCAATGCGAGAAACCCGGCGCTATCGGCTCACTCGTGCCGAACGATTGCTGTCTGACGCTCGTAAACCCGGCGTACGCCGGCTGATACGGCTCCGCTCAGCGGCGTGAACAACTCCTCCTGCGCCGCACACCGCCGAAGACGACGACCTCGATGGCGCATGCGATTGTTGCGTGGGTTGTCCTCGACCTCGGCCATGCCAAGCGCCTCCATCAGCGCCGGCACGCACATCCCGAAACGCCCGCGCAGTCCCTTTTCGCGCTGCCCTTGGTTCCAAGCGTCCTCGAGTCAGGTCTGCGTGGACAGGCGTCGATTTCTCGAACGCGATAGCGCGGACTTCATCGGCGAACTCGATCGCGACATCCATCTGCCACGGTCCGAATTTGGCCGTGTGCGTCGATTGTGCTGCGTTGTGAGCCGCGCGGCGCGCAGCCACGTCCGACGTCACGCCGTGTCAAGCGACAGGAGAAACTGACCCCCTTCCGACACTAAAACTGACCCCTCCTGATCTGGTGTTTTCCGTCAAACAGCGTGAGCCGGCAGCGCCGGCGAGCGCCCACAGTGATCCGAAGCTGCACGGTGCCGAATGGGACATGGTCAGCCGTCGTTTCTCGAGGCGCGGCCGAGCAGCCCTGCCTTCTTCTTCTGTCGTAGTCGATAGCTCTCGCCTTGGATCATCAGCGTGTGACTGTGATGGAGCAGGCGATCGAGGATCGCGGCGGCGAGGACATCGTCGCCGAAGACGGCGCCCCACTGCGTGACGACCTGGTTGGTGGTGATCAGCAGGCTGCCGCGCTCGTACCGACGGGCGACGAGCTGGAAAAAGAGATGCGCGCTGCGGCGCTCGAAGGGCAAGTAGCCGAGCTCGTCGATGATGAGCAGCTTGGGCTTCGTGTAAAACATCAAGCGGTCGCTGAGCTGCCCGTCGGTCTCGGCCTTCGACAGCGCCGCCAGGAGCGCCGTGGCGCTCGTGAAGAGCACCGAGTGGCCGGCTTCGACGACCGCGCGCCCGAGCGCGATCGCGAGATGCGTTTTGCCGACGCCGGGCGCGCCGAAGATCAGCACGTTTTCGGCCTGGCCGAGAAATCGGGCCGTCGCCAGCTCGCGCACGAGTCGCTGATCGACCGACGGCTGGAATTTGAAATCGAAGTCGTCGAGCGTCTTCACCGTCGGGAAGTGCGCGATCTTCAGGCCCATCGCGACACGAGTCCGCTGCTTCGCGTCGACCTCCTGCCGCAGCACGCCGTCGAGGAAATCGAGATAGGTCGGCTCGGTCCGCGCGGCGTCATTGAGGACGGCGTCGAGCCGCTCGGCCACGTACCGCAGGCGAAGGCGCGTGAGCTGCTCGACGACGCGCGCATGAATGACGACGCTCATTGGCCACCGTCCACGACCGCGGCATAGTCGGCCAGGTCGCGGCCCAGGACCGCCAGGCCGGGTGTCGGCGCTTCGTCCAGCGCCGCGCGCCACAAGCCCGCGTAGTGCGTCACGTCGACCACACGGGCAAACGGCTCGGTGGATCGCGCGTGCGTCGCGACCAGCTCGATGCCTCGAAAGATCCGGACGACGTGATCCTCCACGACGACCTCGACGTGATCACGGACCAGTCGATGCGGCACGCTGTAGCGGATCGTGTCGACGTCGACGAAGGCGTCGAGGGCGACGCGACGGCGGAGACGCTGCGTCCGTCGCGGCAGCGCGCGGACCGGCAGCGGGCGGAGGGTCGCGCGCTCGTCTCGCTCGAAGCGCAGGATCGGCGCTTCACGCGTCGTCCCGTGGCGGCGCTGATCGGCGACCGTCATCCATGCGGCGAGGTGCTGCTCGAGCGCGCCGAAGGACTCGAAGGCCTGATCCGCCAGCGCATTGCGCTTGACGTATTTGACGCCCGCTTCGGTCTTGCCTTTCGTCCGAGCGCGATAGGGGGCACACGCGCGTGGCTGCACGTCCCAGTCCCGACAGAACGCGAGATAGGCCGGATGGAAACTGACCGTCCCGGTCGCGCGGTCGCGGCCCAGCACCAGCGCGCGCGCATTGTCACCGAGCAGCGTCCGCGGCACGCCGCCGAAATGCGTGAAGGCCCCCGCGATTCCCTCGCGCCAATCGTCGCCACGCTCATTGAGAAACGCTTTGACGAAGAGGCGGCGCGAGTAGCTGAGGACGGCGACCAGCAGAAAGATCCGGACACTGATGCCGGCAATCCGCAGCCGCTTCTGGCCGAAGTCGATCTGCATCTGATCGCCCGGCGCGGTTTCCACCCGAACGGTCGCCAGCGCGGCGACGCGCTGCGCGCGTCGGATGTCGGCCACCGCTCGCTCGATTGTGCGAACGCTGATCGGGCAGCCGTGCTCCGCGAGCAGTCGCTGCACGACGACCGCATTGCCGGCGGCCGGCCCCGCGTACAACGTCCGCGCCTCATCGCGCCGGCCGTCCGTCAGTCGCCGCGCTGCCGGTCGGACCTGCGAGCCGGCTGTGATCGGATGCCGCAGATACCGCCGCACCGTATTGAGCGCGACGCCGACCTCGCGCGCAATCGCCTTCTTCCCGATTCCACGACTCGCCAGCGTCCGAATCGCGGTCACCGTCTCGCCTTCGATCACCGGCACCTCCGTCGTAGGAGATACCAGCACATCCCTCTCGAACTCCATTCGCCCCTCCTGAGGGGGGTCAGAATTAGTGTCGCGAGGGGGTCAATATCACTGTCGCTCTACACGCCGGTGTAGTCCCGGCTCGGGGTACTGCGGCTTTTGATGACGTACACGAAGCAGCGTGGTCCTGACACGCAGCCTCAAGCTGCAATGGGCTGCCGCGGAAGGTCCTAAGAATTCGGCGAATCCCCGCGGCCAGCGGTCAGAAATGACAACCGACGTTGCGGTTGGATTGGCGAGAGACGGAAATGGTGACCTGCCAACTTTGGCGTTGGCTTGCCAACCGAACCTCTGGTCTATTCGGAGAAGGTCCACCTTCGCATTGGCTTGCCAACCGTAGCTTGAAGGGACGGCAGAAGGTCCACCTTCGCTGCTCCGCAGCTACGGTGGACAACCTACGCGTGGCTTGCCAACCGTAGCTCACGCTCTCATTAGCAAGCGTGAGCGAAGGTTGGTGGGCCAGGGGGGAGCCAGATGGAACCAGTTGTCGAACTGGATCAGAGTGTCTCGACTCTTTGCGGCGGACGTCGTGAACGGCCGACGAGCACGTTGACGTCGTAGTTCAGCGCCGTTGCACTCTTCCGTCCAGCCGGTACAGGAACTGGGCGTTGTACTCGCCGTTCGGTGCAGCATCATAGGCCTTGATAGCAAATTCCAAGGCTGACGGCGATCGCCACGAAGTGGCTTGGAAGTATCGATGCCCATTTCGATAGATCTCAGGAACATCGCCAAACGTCGCCTCGAACGCGGACTCGACGTCTGCCGCATGGTCAGGTGCGTCGATCTTGACCACCCAGACAGTTGAATCACTGCTGCCCGCATGATCTGTGATCGCGAGTGCGCGGCCGTCGGGAGACCAGAGAACGTCGACGCTTCGGCCGAACTCGTGAATCAGAACCGGCTTCACCCCTGAGCGCACACGCAAGAGCAGCTTGTGAAGCTGATCACCGTTCGGTTCGAGCCATTCGACCGCCGCGCTGCCGCGCGGCGCTTCGCAGTGGACCTTAACGCCGGGAAAGGTGCATGAGCGTTGCTGGGTCTCGCCGGGCACGACGAGGCCTGCGATGATCGCCCAGCTGAAGGCGATAACCGTCGGTATACGCTTGGACACTGACATCGAAGGTGCCAGGGATGCAATTCGCTCTTCGTTAGATGTCATGCCTACGACAACGCGCTTCCAACCTGAACAGCAGCGACATAGGATATCCGAGTCGCGACAGAAAGCCTTCGCAGTCTTCCATGTGAGGCCGAACTCGCGAACGCCAGCGAGTCCGAGTCGGCTCGTGATGTCTCGGGTGGTGTCGAGATCGCGCTCGTCGAACTCTTCGTCCATGATCGCGCGCTCGGCCCAATCGACCAGTGCCGACCGCGTGGTGCGATGCTGAAGGTAGTCGCGAAGCTGAGACGCTACCGTGTTCCGCGTGATCATGATTCCTCACCCGTGATCTTCTGATGGCCGAAATCCGTCGGATGCTTCTCGAGCACTTCGCGCAGGCGGCCATCACCGTCGAACACTCGCTAAACGTATCCCGCTACGATGAGGGGACGGCGAGGACAGCGTGGGGCGTGCGAATTGTGCGGCACCTGATACGAGAAAGCCGCAAGGGCACCTCGCTGAACCTGCGCGACTGCACAGGGCGTCTTGTACTCGATCGCCCTTCGTGGTACCGTCGCGGCCAGCAAATTGACCACACCTGTCACGGGTCACGCGCAGGATGAGAGCGACTCAGACGGCAGGAGATCATGAATTCCTCTGTCAATGCGGACCAAGGTTGCGAGCCACAGCGACGGAAGCGTGCCCGCGCTGCGCAAGATAACGGAACCGTTCAAGCCCCAACACATTCGAGCTCGAGTGTTGCCGGCGACAAGCCGACAGTCTTTGCTCGACTAGCGTCGCCACAGCCCACCAAGGTCTTTGACTCGTCCTGGCGCTTCGCCGCTGAACGTCAGGCTATCTTCCTACGTCGGATCGCTGGCTTGGCCGGACCGTGGACGACGAGATCCAATCCTGTCTGAGTCCAAGTTCACGAACGCGTACCGCGCCTCAGACAGAATCAGTCAGTTTCTAATCCGACGAGTAATTTATGGACAATCGAGGTCGCTCGAAGATCTCGTGTTCAGGACTCTACTCTTCAAGGTGTTTAACAGAATCGACACTTGGCAACGCTTGGTTTACGCGTTTGGCGACGTGACAGTCGAGTCGTTTTCTGTGACGAATTACGATGCCGGTATTTTCGTCGGCTATCAATCCGGGGAACGTCTCTATTCCGCAGCCTACATCATGCCGACGGCGCCGCGTCGAAATGAGCGAGACCGCAAGCACACAAGTCATCTCTGTCTGATCGAGCAGATGATCTCGGATCGACTGCCACAGAAACTGGCCGAAGCGAAGTCGATGGCTGCCGCTTTTGGCTTGCTACGCGCGTACCGTCAGTGGGCGACTTTCTCGCATATCAATTTGTGACCGATCTGAACTACAACGAATTTATGTCGTTCAGAGAGACCGACTTTGTAGTGCCGGGGCCAGGCGCCCGAGATGGCCTACGCAAGTGTTTCTCATCACTGGGAGGCATGGACGAGCCGGACGCGATCCGTTGGGCGATGGACCGTCAGCAATTCGAAACTCAACGTCTGGGCCTGGAGCCGATCAGCCTCTGGGGTCGGCCTCTTCAATTGATCGACTGTCAGAATCTATTCTGCGGAGTCGACAAAGTACGCTCGTGTCAGACACCCAGAGGCGCAGGGCCGAACTGGTCGGGTGGAGATCAAGCAGCGTTTCATTCCGTCGACGGAGCCGCTGACGCCGTGGTATCCGCCGAAGTGGGGCATCAACGATCGCATCAAGTCGTTCCTCGCAACAGCAACAAACTATTCTCCGAGTGCTCTTTGCTCTATCGATGGTGCCCAGTAGTTCAGCGAACGGTCTTCGATGTTGACGCGTAGTCTGCCGCCGCCATTTCGCCGCAGCTCTCTGAATACACGATAGCCATCAAGAATCGCGGTTTCCCATTGCCACATCGGCACTTCGTCCACCTCGTAGCCGACGACAAGGCCTCTGACAGTCTTCAGCAAATCGTAGTCAACACGTGACGCCCGTTCGAAGAAATTCAACTGCCTGGCGCGCCCGAACACAATCGCCGAAACTGCTTCTTCCAAGATAGCAGCGCGGACTCCATCCTCAGCCTCGTCAACGCCCGGCGAGCTCTTCCGCTTGCACCGAAAGAATCCTCGGGCAATGGGAGACCATCCCGGATGTTCCGGGTGCGCAAAATGAAACACGTCATGGAATCGATAGCCGTCTGCGTCTCGAATGTTATCCGTGAGCCGGTCACCAAGATTTAGGCCATTGCAGCGAAGAACGACAGTCGGCCTGCCGTTGGTGATTCGCTCTTTGAACTCGACGTCCAGCATCCGAGGCAGCTGCTCTTCCTCGGGAAATCTCTCATCGAACAGCCTTAAGTAGCTACGACGCAGTGGCCATCTGCCTTGAATCTTGATTTGGTTGGTCTCGGCCGCTTCCCCGAATTGAGATTCCAGTTTCAATCGATACGGAAATCAGAGAGGTCCAAGCTCGGTGGAGAGCCGCCTTGATGCCCTCACGGTTCTCAGCTGCAATTGCCGCAAGGACGTTTGCCGCCGTCGAGCCAAATTCCAAGAACGCCTTCGTAGCAGGCTGTGCGTCGTTTCTGCGGAGCACATCCGGCGCAGACAGCTCTGACATCAACTCAGGAGCGAGCATCTGAACCAGGCGAGTGTAGTACCAGAGGAAGTCGCCGATCTCCTCGCACATCTGTGAGCGCCGCGACACAAACACTTGACGTTCGCGCCGCTGCTTCTTGAGTTCGCTCAGAACGCTACCGGATTCACCGGCGAGCCCAGTCGCCAGAAGGTGGACATGCTCATCCACAGCAGCGAACTGATCAGTGTGAGCCGCGATGTTCGCGTAGTCGGTCAACCAGTTCATTGCATTCCCCTTGACTCAAGTGAGCGAATCTCCGCGATCAACTGTGTCAGCGGGCCCTTGCTCTTTTCGACGAATCCGTACGTGGAATGAACAACCAAGCTTCCCATCGGTAACCGGACTTGCTCGGCTACGCATGCTTGGAGTCTAGCAAGGCCCAAGAGATTGCCGAACACTTTATAGCGGTAGTCGTGACTGCGATAAATGGCGGTCAAATGAACATGATTGTTGAACAATTTGAACGACAGATGCGAGAGGCACGGTCCGCCACGTCGACGTCCCCCGTCGTCGACTGTGTTGTACAACGGCAGATCGTATTCACCCTCCGCAACGCCAATCTCGTAGCAGGACCGATAGGAGCCTCGCTTCAGCTGTTGGACCTCGTTCTGCATCTTCTCAATCAGCCCCTGCAGAGGATTCGCGGTCTCGCCACTCGCAGTCCTGCGACGAACTAGTCGATGAGCGTGGACCATACCACCGGCCACCGTCGCCACGCTTGAAGATATCGTATTCCGCTGGATATTTTTTCAAACACGCCAGCGAGCCCTCTTTTTCGATATTCCCAAGCGGGAAAAATCGTCTCCGCGACCGTGTGAAGCGGAGCTTAATATATCTGACGCAAGAAATCGGTCAACCGCTGCCCGTGCCTGCTTTGACGAGGGGCCGTCGGCCGCCGGCGAGGCGATTGAAAGGACGATGTTCAAGCCGGGTCCCGCGCTCAACAGATGCTCGGTTGCTGCCAGCCATGCCGCGAGGCGAGTCTGCTCAACGAAAACGGTCATCACGGAAGTACCTTTCCTGCGCAAGAACGAGGATGGCCCTGAGATGTCGATTCATGTAGGACTGATCGGCCCAAGCATGGCCGCTATCAGCCCAGCTGACGCCCCAGCTGTTCCAAACGAGAACAACACGGCCAGTCTGAAACGAGCCCAGACCCACCCCAAGAACCACGTGAAGGCCGTGTGTCGTCGTGGTCGCCGGGATGATCCAAGGAACCTGCGGTTGGAAGAATGACGCCGATAATTCCAACCCCAGAACAGCAACCCGGGGGGGGTTACCGACGGATTCGAGCTCAATCGTCGTTGCCCGGAACCGTCCGCGAGCGCCGACGGTACACGCTCGCGCCCAACGGCGGGCTCCATGTCGAGGGAGGTGCAATCGATTGGTACCAGGACAATCCTCTTCGTTGGATTGACCGTTGCGTTCGAGGGCGGTTCTCATCTCAGCGAGACCGCTGCCATGGCTGCCACCTGCACCATTGCACGCAAAGTAATGCAAGAACTCTGGCGAGAGAGGCGCCACAGTGCTGCGGCTGTGTTCATGGGCAGGCGTTACAGCAATGCGCCAAACAGGTCGGCCGATCCCCTTGGTCGCGCACTGGTCCGAGTGCGGCTCGCAGATCGATCTCCACGTCGAGGCTCACGCTCCCTCCGCGGCAATTGCCGCTTCGCGGAACCTCTGAGGGAGACTCGGCGTGTTCTTTGCCGTTCGTCGTTAAGGAGACGTCGACATGTGCAGTGGTCTGCTGGCTCCACGGACGACGATGCTCGAAAACAAGGCGATGTAGACCCGGTGCCGAAAACCGTACAAAGACAATCCGACCCGTTGGTCCCCCGTACATCCGAGGCAAAATCTCGCTCTTCTCCGACCGTCTCGCCCATTGGCCCACAATCGACGAGCTCCCAAATGAATCCAGCCGAGGCTTGTTCTTGCAAATGGACCGCGAACAGGTCGTCCGGACCACCTCCAAAACACAGTCGCTGTCCGATTGCGTCAAGCGCCAGACGTCGGCCCAGGAATGCTTCACTGCGACATCTGACGCAAGCGTGCGCTTGATGTCCGGAAGGCGCGACAGATGAACTTCTGCGACATCGCGGGTCAACGCCTTGTGACCGACCAAGGCCCAGCAAGCGGCCTCATAGCTGATTCCAAGCCTGAGAGACAACTGATATACGTTCGCCGCATCCAAGAGTGCAGTGCGATTCCAGCCGTGTCGTTTCGCGGCAGCGATAACAAGCGGTCGGGCGGCCAACAATTCCGAAGCAAAGACGTCTGCCGCAATTTCCTGTCCGGGCCGAGAAGAGGGACCAAAACGGCCCAAGAATCCGACCTGCTCATCGAAGCTGATTTGATGTCCCAGCAGAGGTGTCCAAGCTCGTGCGCAAGCGTGAAGCGCTGAACCTGGAGTCCGAGCTTCGTCGTGACGATTACACCCTTGTGGCCCTCGTCCACAGTGATCGCTGCGCCCCACAGTCCGTTGAGAGGGCGAAACAGCAATGGAATACCAAGCGCGAGAACGGTCCCCACGATGTCGAAACTCGTGCGATTGCCAACGCCAAACTCAGCGAGGACGTTCGCAGCTTCGCCCGTAGCCCGCAATATTTCGTCGCGCTTCGTCATCATTCCTGCTTTCCAGCTTTACCTTGATCGCAGGAACTGCGCAAACCTCAAGACTTCAGACTGATCCTCCGGCGACAGCTCGGCTGCTGCGCGAGCGACCATCTGTACGGAGTGGGTAGCAGGCTCGTGGGGACTCTTCGCCAGTAAGCTCGGCCACTCCGCGCTGATAGAGCTTTGCGAGTTTCGTCAGCTCAAGCGCATCTATTTTCCGAGCGCCCGTTTCGATCAAGGAAATCGCCGAGCGCGGCACGCCAAGATGGTTGGCGACCTCTTCCTGAGAAAAACCGACGTACTCCCTTGCCTCCTTGAGACGATCACCGAGTTCGACTCGAGCCGCACTTTCGGTGCCTTCTGTCATTTCTGCGGTTCTCCTTGGGGAACCTTCGGCGCTTCCACCATCCTGGGGACCAGATCGATGATCACTTCCTCAATGCTCCCGTATCCGCCTCGACGAATGAGCTTCACATCGAGCGCAACGCCGAGATGTCGCTCGAAGACCGGGGAGGTCCTGGCGATGGCCTTAGAGTCGACCTCTGGCAGGTCATCCCACAGGTCGGTGTCCAGGACATCACCAACATCATGAGCGTTCACGAGTTCGTCCCAATCAGCGGCTTCCTCGTTCCACCATTTGCGAAGGTCCGCTGCGATGGTTGCGATGGCCATGTCATTGATGACGGTAATCATGTTGTGCTCGCTGATAGTTCGATTTTCGGACGACAGCGTTTAGCACTACATGGTCCGATTGTCAAACATTTTGCGAAATTGCTCACTGGGAGGCTGATAACGCCGCGGCCACGATCCACGCTTCGGCGAACTGGCCGCGCACTTCGTATCTCCCTCTTCCCGACAACTCAGCAATTGCGCCCTACCGCCCGGTTCCAATCACGCTCCAGTGGAGCAGAATGTCGGAAAACTCTAAAGTTCTTCGGTGAATAGGGTACCCAGCCTTGAACACCGCCTCCTTCGCTGAGAACATCAGGGCGAGTCCAAGGTCCTTGTCGATCGGCGGCAGTCCCTCGGTGCAACGAGGTCCTCGATCGGACGAAGTGGTCGGTCGAGTCGCTCGATGTCCACCCCAAGGGAGGAGAGCACCGAACTGCTGGCGATTGCGCCTGCGACGACCGTCGCTTTGTGACTGGTTATTTCCAACTAGCCCGGGTGGCCAGTGTCGACACCCACCCAAGTCGTGATCGAGGGACACAACGGGAACCCCGATGCGCATGAAGAGATCGGCTATGCATCTTTGCGCCGCCAATCGTTGGGCATTCAAGAAGACGCCTTCCCGTTCGGAAGGTGGAACGCCGTAAGGACATGGCAGCCAGTGCTTGAACGATCCTCCCGCCACTGTCGCCTCTGGTAACAAAGAGCGTAGGGCGTTCAGGGCCGTGTGGTCGCCATCGAGGAGATCATTTGACAGCACCTTGACTCCAAGTCTCCAAAGCTGGCACTTTCCCGTATCCTGCGTTAGGTTAGCCGATTGGAAACGCGCACACCCGAGTCGACGGTCAGCGAGGAGATGCTATGAGTTTCTGGAGTGGCGAAAAACTGGCCGTTGAACTTCCACAGCTGATTGATCCATTCGACGCCAAGAGGATCGACTGCGCCGCCTATACGCTTCGCATCGGACCCGAGGTGTAATTTCGCCTTCGAATGCAGCCGAGGTTTCATCCAGGACAAAAGTCAATCTAGACGAGAAGCAGGGCTTCGTGGTCCCTTCTGGACAGTTTGTGCTGTTACTGACCGAAGAGCGGGTACGAGTGCCCAATTCAGCGCTGGCGTTCATTTCAATGAAGGCAAGAATCAAGTTCAAGGGACTCGTCAATGTCTCGGGTTTCCATGTCGATCCAGGCTACAACGGCCGACTCGTCTTTTCGGTATTCAACGCTAGCCCTGCTCCAGTTCATCTCGCTCGGGGCGATGATTGTTTCCTGATTTGGTATGCCTCCCTGGACAGTTCGACTAAGTACTTAAGGACATCGGCAGCGTTCGACGGAATCACGTCCGATTTAATTGATCCAATTCCCGGCGCCGTTCAGTCACTAGCTGGTTTGTCCGATCGCATAGACAAGGTCGAACGAGAGCAGCAGGTCGTTCGCGTGACCGCAGGCATCGCAGTCACTCTTTTCGCAACGTTACTGGCGTTGACCATCACTTTATTGTCGCGAAGCTGTCAGTCGCAGTTAACCCCGAGCACCGCGCCTTCAGTCGCTGCGCCGGCTCCTGCCGCCGCACCGGTGGCACCCAGTCCGCCGGCAACGGCTGCGCCGACCATTCCGCAGGCCTCCACGCCTCCAGCTTCGCCGCGGCCGCATGGACGATAGCGACGCATACGGATTCAGTCAATGCGTGATGCAAAGACGCTAACTCACTGCATCTACTGCCCTCGTCCTCCGGACGGGGAGGAGCACTGGCTACAGCGCAGCTTCGGGGCGTTTCTGGGGAACTCCCTCTTGAAGGGACGCATCTGCACGGAGTGCAACGCTCGGCTCGGACGCACGCTCGACCAGGAGATCATTCGAACCGGACATACCGGTATGACACGACAGCTTCTCGGTATCTCCGGCCGATCCGGTCAGCCTTCGGCAAACGTGTTCGAGTACAAGGCGGCGCAATTGGAGAAGCCGATCGAGGCCGAATCCGCGTCGATTCTTCCGGGACAGCTAATCCCGATACAGGCGGTCGGCCGGAATCCCGACGGCACGCTCAAGTGTGTCCAGCAGCGAACTCTCACGATTGCGACGACCGAAGGCGAGCGCGTTCTCGTCTTTCCAAGAGCGTGGGGAGCGAAGCAGCTTCGTGACGCCGCCGCGGCGCGCCGCCTTCTCGGCGGCAAGGTGATTCGAGCGCACGCTGCTCCGCCTGAGACGGCTGCGGAGTTTGTCGCCGCGTCACTCGGCGTGATCCGAGAGGTCTTTGGATCCGGCCCGATCGACATTTATCAGACCAGGCTCGATGCACCGATGGGCGAGACCGAATACAGGCGCGTGCGGTTCAACCTCAGCCGAGAGTACCTTCGCGCGATCGCCAAGCTGGCGTTCCACTATTTCCTGTGGACGTGCCCGTGGATCGGCGGCGACGAATCCGAATTCGACGGCATCAGAGGGTTCGTGAGCAACGGGAATGGACACGAACACGAGTTCCTCCAGCGTCATGAGTGTCTCGTGGACCGCACCGGCGTCGAAGATGGTGCCCGTCCCGACTGCCACATGTTTGTTGCCTTCGCCAACGACCGCGAACTGCTGGTGACGCTTCATTTCTTCTCCCAGCCTGCGGGGCCGGAGTTCCCAAGCTTCGGGTCCTCGTCTTGGCGCCAAGCCCGGGGCTATGCCTGCCGGTTGGCTGCGCGGACACATCGCGCACTACTGCGAGGGTATTCCTGGCCATGCCGGCGAGCTTCGAGAGTTGACCGGACAGTCCGGATATGCCCGGCACTCGTGACGCGTCCACGCTACGGGTCCACTCTGACCCTCGTTTTGGTGGCCGCCAGAGATCGCCCGTTCACTGCCCGAGCGTGAGGCACGACCAAGAATCACGACCACCAGTGCTTCAGCCGTTCCGAGATGTTCGTCAACCAGCCTCTTCCGCTCTTCGGCTCGGACGGGCCGGCCGTCAGCACGACCAGCCATCCCTCCAGATACTTCTCCTTGGCGTGGCGGTCGTAGGCACGACCCGCCTGGATATTGGCGCTCAGACCATTGGGGCCGACGCCGTCGTCAAGAACCCGTCGAAATCCACGTGTGGCCAGGTCGTAATGAAGTGCGGTTCCGGCCCGGCGTCGATGACGGCGTCGGTAGGGCGCTGAGCAAGAGAAACAATCCGTGCGAGTTTCTGGCCGTCGGGGCGAATTACGACACGGCGGTGCAGCGCCTGAGAGACCGATGCGACATCTGGGTGGCGCGGTCAACACCGCAGGGCCGCCTCCGCCGTGACACATCTTCAGCCAGCACTCACGGCCCCGAGCCCGCACTTCGGTAGAGGGCACTCCAACGGCATTCCCCAAGCCGTCGTCGTTGAAGCAACGCGAGCACGTCTCGCCGGAAAAAGTGGCTATGAAGCGAAACTGATGAGTGAACGGGTGGGTGAACGCTGCACCGCGCGAGCGTTCACCCTTTTCGGCGTCCCGCGACAGCCACGCTGATAGGTCAGTGTGCCTCGCGTGCGTCGTTGGCCTCGTAGACCCTTCTCTCGACGCCCCAATAGGTTACGCAGCGCAACGCGACAGCGGTCGGCGCGGTAACCGGCGGCGCTTTTTGCCGCCGGGAAAGAGAGAGAGGGAAGCAATCGGGACGTGAGCGACCCCACTCTGGCTCTCGTGCGACCGCGTCGAGCCTGGCCCCGGGGTCGCTCACGTCCCGCTTGCTGGCGTCGTTGTGATCGCGTTCTGCGGCGCCGCCTGACAAGTGATCTGATCGTCGATCAGGACGGCTTCTGGTGTCGTCTCAGATCGGCACGCAGGTACGACTCTGACAGCGGTCGCCGATCGCTCCCCGGCGATGTCACGAGCCGTCCACCGAGCGGCCATCACGCGCGTGATCGTCGCGCTGTGCTCGGCGCCGTCAAGGTCTCGTCGCTGCGCTCCGACGCCGCGTCCCTCGGCGCTTCGGACCTTGACCGCGCCTGCGCGCAGCGCACGACTTGGCAGCTACGTGATGGCCGCCCGAACATCGTACGGTTGAGTCAGTTGCACACGCGAGTGCAGCAACGTCTCGGTGAGGTCTTGCTGAATGCGATCGACGAGCGTAATATCGCGAAAGCTAGTTCGCACCGCACTTCTTAAGCGCGTGCGCGCGTCTTTGCAACGCCGCACGAGATCGAGCAACTGAGTCCACGACTCAGGCTTCTGCAGTCGCTCGATCGAGGCTCTCCCACTGGCACCCGGTGCGCGTCTCTGACCTTCGTTCTGCCGAAGGAGGTGTCGCGGCCGTACATCCCGATAGTTGGAAAGTCGGCCCACCGGCGTGCTGTGAACACGACCGGCAGGCCTAAACCCGTCAACCAAACGAACTGGCCGACGGATCTGGTGTCATTGTTCCACACCCAGACCGCCGACCTGCCGGCGCGTGTGCGCCGCAGGAGGAGAGTCATGTCGCGTCGTCGTTCGACGAAATCCGTGAAACTGTCACCGGCGCTTGCACGGTTAATTCAGGCGGCCGAGCAGCACAGCGAAGATGCGGAAGGCAGCGATATCAGAGGCGCGGCGCGAGCGCTCCGCGAATTCGGCAGCCTGGCGTGGTGGGCGGTGCCGATCTACGGCGTCTTCGTGCCGAACGATGACGAGGTGTCCATCGTCGTCGAACGCGTGGCCGCGCAGCATCTCGGTCTGGAGCAAGCACGCGCGGAGTTTCGCACCGCGGTCGCGAGCATCGAGCCATTCGATCAGCGAGACGCGATCGAATCAGCGCACGGCCATGTTCGGAGTGTGACCGAAGAGGCGTACTTCTACGCGGGGCTGGCGTTCGGAGTCACGATGACCTCGAGCGCCTAGCCTCTCGCGCTCGCGTCGGCATCGTTGAGGTTGCGTCGCAAATCGCACAGCGGTATGCTGCGCACATCTCGCCGGTGCCTCATGGCGCCCCTCCGCATCGCGATCATCGCCTGCGGATCTCGTCGCGGTCGTCGTCCTCAGGACCACGATCGCGCTCCCTGGATGCAGAAGGATTCGTCGCGGTCGTCCGCGTACGTGCGCGAGCCGCACGATCTTGCATCGTTCGTCGGGTCGCAGCAGCGATTCGTCCCAGTGGACCAGCGCTCGCTGACGGCAGCCTTCTGGCCGATCGCGGCAGACGTCACGATCAGGCGGAAGGCAAGTTCACGTCGGTGGCCACGAGGCTGACTTGTGGCCACAGCCGCGCGAGGAGCATACCTCTCGCGGTTCGATGTCGGCGGCAGGCCCACATCCGCGCGACCGAACGAGCGCGTCGGTTGACAGACCGGCGCGCTCAACGCGCGACCCCAAACGACGCAAGCGATGTGGGGCCTGCGATGGAAGAGATCAACCCGCTGACTGTGGATGGCGAGGTCTCGATCGATCGATGTCGCGAGTTGCTCGGCGACGAAGCGGTCGGTCTGTCGGACGAACAAGTCGCTCGGATCCGCTGCTATGCCGAGACGATGGCGCGTATGGTGATCGACGCATTTCTCGAGGATCGCTCAGCGATACCACGGCGAAAGTGGTACGACGAGCGTGCGAACGGGGCACACTGATCTGGAGTGGTGTCTATGGTTGGAGCTGTCATCTACATTCGCGTCAGCACTAAAGAACAGACCGAGAATCTCAGCCTGCCAACGCAGCTCAAAGCCTGCGAGGAATACTGCGAGCATCAGGGCTTCAACGTACTCGCTCGATTCCGCGAGGAAGGCGAGAGCGCGAAGACCGCCGATCGCACCGAGCTACAGAAGCTGCTGGAGTACTGCCGCACCAACAAGGGCCGCGTTCAGTTCGTCGTCGTCTTCAACCTGACGCGATTCGCGCGCGAAAAGTACGACCACTTCGCGCTGCGCGCGCATCTGAAGTCGCTCGGGATTTCGCTCCGATCCGCAACAGAGCCTATCGACGACACGTCGACCGGCAAGTTGATGGAAGGCGTGCTCGCGGCGTTTGCGCAATTCGACAACGACGTGCGGTCAGACAGAACGCGCGCCGGCATGCGAGCCGCGCTCGAACGGGGACGGTGGACGTTCCTGGCACCGCTTGGTTACATGAACGCGCCACGCTCGATGGGCAAGAGCCTGATCTTCGATCCTGAGCGCGCGCCGCTCGTGCGACAGGCTTTTCAGGATTTCGCGAGCGGGCGATTCACGAAGCACGAAGGGCAGTTATCGCACGCGGCCTGAAAACCAGGCGCGGCCAGCCGCTGCCGTCGCAGACGTTCGACTCGATGCTGCGCAACCACGTGTACATCGCGCTCATCGATGTGCCCGACTACGGCATCTCGACACGCGGCGACTTCGAGCCCCTCGTCACCGAGAAGGTTTTCTGCTGCGTCCAGGCGATTCTCGACGGCCGCCTCGAAATCAGCGCGCCACGCCCACGAAAACGATCCCGATGTCCCGCCGCGAGTCCATACGCGTGCGGGCCGTCCGGCGAGCCATCTACCTTGGTCGGCCAATGGAAGGCGCGTTCACCTGAAATGCCGCTTCGCGAACGCGCAGCCCGAGCCCGACTTCAGATAGCGCTCGAATTGCAAAGCGCGATCGTGATTGGTGAATTCAACGACGACGACGATCTTCCACGGTTGGCCGGACGCTGTATGTGTGCTGTGTCCGGCATTGTGCGCAGCAAGTCGCGCGGCGACGTTCGACGTCAGGCCAGTGTAGTAGCGTGACGAGTCGCTTTCGCTCTGGAGGATGTAGACCGAGTTCTTGGATGCCATGCAACGCGATAGTGCAAGGCAATCACCGGGTCTGGAGCGCCGAAATCTCTGAGGGATCTGGTGGGTCTTGAAATGTGAGCGGGCGGCAACGACAACGGCAGTTGCTCGAACGCCGGTTTTGTCACACGGATCACGGCGAGAGGTTGGCCTTCTTAACCGAGGCTCGCTGCGACGGCGAAGCCCGCTGACGGCTAGGCGTCAACCTTCGCCGCAACGGTGGGTAAACCTTCATTGGCTTGCCAACCGAAGCTCTTGTCAATGTTGTTGAAGGTCCACCTTCGCTCGGCTTCGACCGTTGAGCGAGCTACGGTGGACAACCTCCGCCTGCGATCAAGAGCGGAGGTTGGTGGACCAGACCGGGATCGAACCGGTGACCTCATGAATGCCATTCATGCGCGCTCCCAACTGCGCTACTGGCCCACATTGGGGAATCGTCTTGCAGCCGAACCCCGATCGTAACCCGCCAGCCGGGCCGGGTCAAACCTGATACTCCGAGAAGATGCGCTGGATCTCGACCGGATCGTGCGTCTTCGTCAGCGCCAGCATCAGCAGCACGCGCGCCTTGACCGGCGCGAGATCCTCCCCGGCGATGAAGTGCTGCTGTTCGTCCGGCGTCAGCGGACCGTTCGCGTTCCCCGGCCGCGCCTGCGCCCCAGCCGGCGCCCGCCGCGGCGCGATCCGGCCGCTGCCGGTCCGCGTCGTCGTCACGAGCACGACGCCCTTCTTGACCGCGGCGTTCTCGCCGTCGCGCTGCGTGCCGCTCGTCGCCCCCGCGCCCGCCCCCGCGATGACAATGCCCTGCGCCCCCGCGTCGGCCGCCGCCTTGATCAAGTCGCCGTCGGCGCCCTGATACACCAGGATCACGTCCACCCGCGGGAGATGCGCCACCGCCGACACGTCGAACTCGCTTTGCGCCATCCCACGCTTGACCGGGTTCCGATAGAAGACGACGCGATCGGCATCGACGACCCCGAGCACGCCGTAGCCGCGCGTCTGAAACGTGTTCAGCCGCAGCGCGTCGGTCTTGGTGACCTCGCGCGCCGCGTTGATCTCGTCGTTCAGCACCACGAGCGCGCCCCTGCCGTGCGCGTCCGGCGACGCCGCCACGCGAAAGCCCTCGAGCAGATTGGCGGCGCCCTCGTAGCCGAGCGTGCTCGGGTTGCGCATCGATCCGACGATCACCAGCGGCTTGTCACTGCGCACGGTGAGGTTGAGAAAATACGCCAGCTCCTCGAGCGTATCGGTGCCGCTCGTCACGACCAGGCCCGCGACGTCCGGTTCGGTCTTGAAGATCTCGTTCAGCCGTTTGGCCAACCCAAGCCACTGATCGAGCGTCAACTCACCGCTCGCCAGATTCGTGAACTGCTCGAATTCGGGGCGCGCGTAGCGCTCGACGCCGGGCATCAAGCTCACGAGCTCCTCCGCGGTGAGGCGACCGCCCGTCTTGTTCGAGATCGTGCCGCCGGTCGCGACGAGCCGCACGCGCGGAACGGTCGCGGACGCCTGCGATCGCCCATTCGATGGCGCGGCCACCGTGGATCCGGTTTGCGCGTGGATCGGCAGGGGAGAGGACAGGCCGCCGACCAGGACGAGAGCGAGACAGGCCAGACGCGTGTACACGACGCCTTACCTGGTCGACGCCGCGACGGCGCCGTGATACGGATCCAGATGCCAGTCGAGGAACGTCCAGACTCGGTTCCACGAATCGCGCTGCTCGCGCGTGTTCTGGGGTTCCCACGTCTTCGGATCCACGCGCCGATCGAATGTGTGCCCGCCCGGCGGATTGTCGTAGACCATCGTCTCCGCAAGCATCGGCTTGCGCGAGCGAAGCGCGTCCACCAGCTGCATGTCCTCCTCGATGTTGACGTCTTCGTCGTTGCGCGTCACGCCGACGAAGAGCGGAATCTGCAGCTTGTCCACGTTGTAGAGCGGCGAGCGATCTTTGTAGACGTCGTGCTTTTCGAACGGCAGGCCGCCATAGCGATTCTGCGGATCGATCGCCTCATGCTGCCGCTCGACACCCTTCCACGCGAGGCGCTGGAACAAGTTCGTGACCGGCACGTTCGCCACCGCCGCCGTGAACATCGTCGGGTTCCGCATGATCGAGAGGAGCGTGATCATGCCGCCGTGACTCCAGCCGATGATGCCGATGCGCGCCGGATCCACCTGCGGATATTTGCTCTTCAACACGTCCACGGCGGTGATGACATCGTCCACTTCGTTGCCGCCGTAGTCGATCGCGTCGTAGAACGCCTTGCCATAGCCGATGCTGCCGCGATATTCGGGCGCGATCACGACGTACCCTTTCGCCGTCGCCTCGCGGATGTACGGAATGTAGTGCTCGTAAAGATGGCCGCGGATGTTTTCGTGGACCCAGACGAGCGCGGGATGTCCTTTCGCGCCGCGCAGCTTCAACGGCTGGAAGACCCACGCGGGGATGTCCATATCGCCCGCCTTGCTGCGATAGGTGATCTTGTCCACCTGCATGAACCCCTGGGCGGCGGCGCGCCAGGTCTTGTCGGTGTCTGCCTGCTCCCGCAGCACGCGGTCGAAATCGGGCGTGCGCTGTTGGGCCTGACGCTCGGCCGGCGGCGTTTGGGGCGTCTGCGTTTGCGGCGTCTGTCCGTGAAGGGCGATCGAAGAAGCGAGCAGCGCGAGAAAAAGGGCGGTCTTCATCCGGCCAATCCTACACTGAGCCGGCTCCATTCGCAGCGCGCGCGTGGGCGCGCGTGAGCCATTCGCTCAAAAGGTGGGCGGCCTCGGTCGGCGTGGCGCCGTAAAACGGCATCAACGCGGTCGGCACCCCGGGAATGCGGACGATGTAGGCGCGCCAACGGTCTTGCGAGACGTTCGCTACCTCGATGAGATAGGGACGTCCTCCGATGGATTCTTCGAAGCGATGAACGGCGGCAGCCACAATAAAAATTCGGATTCGGAATCGTTGGGAGGAGCGATTGTGTGCGCGTGCGCCGACCGAAACAAGCGAAGCGCGGTACGAAGGCGCGTGCACAATGCCCGGCGCGCGGAATCTCTCCGGCATCCGTACGAAAATAATTCACGCTGTCGATCGGTCCACAGGAAATGCACCATTCATCCACAGGTTTTGCACAGGCCGAGCCGCTTGACGGCCGCGCACCCTCACACTACCCTTGGAACTTCATGCACAGTCGAAAGTTAGCGGGGGCACTCGTCTGTACTTTGCCTGCTGACGATCGCTCGTGGATCGTCAGCCGCGGACGATGCCACCGTCTTCCGCCTGTTTCTGAAGGATGGCACTTCGCTGACAAGCTACGGCGAGTTCGCCCGCGTCGGCGATCGCGTCATCTTCTCGATGCCTATGTCGGCGTCGGCGAACCCGCCGCTGCATCTGGTCAATATCGCCGCCGATCGGATCGACTGGGATCGGACGAATCGATACGTGGCGTCCGCTCGGGCGACGCATTATCTCGAAACGCAAGCCGACAACGATTACGCGGCGCTGTCCAACGAGATCGCGCAGACGCTCAACGACGTCGCGCTGACGACCGATCCGGCGAAGCGGCTGGCCATCGTCGAGCGCGCAAGGAAAGCGCTGGCCGAGTGGCCGCCGAACCACTTCAACTATCGAGCCGTCGAAGTCCGCCAGATGCTGACGATGCTCGACGATGCGATCGCCGACCTGCGCGCATCGACCGGCGGCGAGCGTTTTGCGCTCAACCTGTCCGCGTTTGCCGAGCTGCCGCCGATTCCGGAGCCGCTGTTGCCGCCGCCCACTCCGCAGCAGGCGATCGAACAGACCCTGCTGGCCGCGCAACTCAGCGACTCGCCGGCCGACCGCACATCGCTGTTGACCGCTGCGCTCGGCGGCCTCGACCACGACGCGGCGTCGCTGCCGGGTGACTGGGCCGCCGCCACGCGGGCTGCGACCACATCGCGGCTCGACGCGGAGATCGCCACGGACCGCAAGTATCAGACCCTCACGGCCCGCATGATTACTCTCGCGCAGCGGCGATCGAGGGCGGCCGACGTCCGCGGCCTCGAGGGGCTGCTGGAACAGATCCATCAGCGCGATGCCGCGTTCGGCCAGCAGCGGCCCGACGCCGTCGCGGCGCTGGTGACGGCGGTCGAAAACGAACTGGACGCGGCGCGGAAGCTGCGCCTCGCGCGCGACCGGTGGGCGCTGCGCGCATCGGAGTTCGCCAAGTATCGGACCGCGATGTCGACGCCGATCGATCTGTTCGCGCGCCTGATGGCGCCGCTCGAGGACATCAAAGCCCTGTCCGGATCGAGTCCGGCCGCGCTTTCCATGGTCCACCGGCTCGTGGCGCAGATCGTGAAGAGCGCGAACGCGATCGCGCCGCCTGACGAGCTGAAGGCGGCCCATGCGCTGCTGATCAGCGCCGCGCAGCTCGCCGACAATGCGGCACGGATCCGTCTCGACGCGACGCTCGCCGGCGACATCGCGCGTGCGTGGGACGCCTCGTCGGCCGCCGCCGGTGCGATGATGCTGGAGAGCCGCGCGCGCACGGACATGCAGGCGCTGATGCGGGCGCCGCAAAGCCGGTGATCACGCCGCGCCGCACGCGCCTGGTGCGCGCCGCCAATCTCCAGGCGTTTCGCCATGCGATTGGCGAGCTGTTCGCGGACCGGGCGGACACGCAGGTCCGGCCCTACACTGAAGCGGACACACAGGCTGGCCGCGCCACTCTCACCTCAACCCTTGGAGGGGCCGACCCGCGTATCGCCCCGCTCGTCGTCGTGCCCACGCGGGGCGCTGCGCATCAACTCCTCCGCGCTCTTCCGCTCACACATGCTGGTGCGCTCGGCGACCCGGTGACGCGCGACCAGCTGTACGACCGGCTGCACGCGCGGCTGCCGCAGCCGCCGCCGCGTCTGACCGCGCCCGAACGCGGCGTCATCGCGCACGCGGCCGCGCGCGAGGCGATGGCCGGCGAGCCGCATCTGCCATTTCGGCTGCGGCCCGGGCTCGTCGCGGAGATCCTGCGATTCTACGATCTGCTGCGAAGACAGTCGCAGCAGGTGCAGCGGTTCGAGGAGCTGATCGAGCAACAGCTGTCGGGGCACATGGGCACCGACCCGGGCGCGGATCGCATGCTGCAGCAAACGCGGTTTCTGGCCGCGACCTTTCGCGAGTACGAACGCCGCGCGAGCGGCACCGGCGCCGTGGACGAGCACATGCTGCGCGATCGCCTCGTCGCCGACGAGGCGCTGCATCCCGTCGCGCACGTCATCGTTGCCGTGCCGGATTGGATCGCCGATCCAGATGGCTTGTACGTCGCCGACTTCGATCTGCTGACGCGCATTCCCGGCCTCGCCGCGCTCGAGATCGTGACGACTGACGCGATGCTCGGATCGGGATTCCACGAGCGGCTGCACACGTGGCTCCCCGGGCTGGAGGAGGTGACGATCGACGCCCGGCGTGGGCGCACGCGGCCGGTGTTGATGACACCGGCCGAGCCGGCAGATGCGCTCTGGTTCACGTATCGCGATCGCGAGGAAGAGTTGATCGCGGTCGCGCGGCAGATCAAGCAGGATCGGGCAGACGCCGACCTGTGTGTCGGCCCGGTGCCGCTCGATCGCATCGCCGTCGTGTTCAAGCGGCCGCTGCCGTATCTCTATCTTGCGGACGACACGCTCGGCGCAGCCGGCATCCCGTATCAGATCTCCGACGCGCTGCCGCTCGCTGCGGAGCCGACGGCCGCAGCGCTCGACCTCGCGGTCGATCTCGTCGCGAGCGCGTTTTCGCGGTCGGCGATCGTCGCGCTGCTGCGCTCGCCGCACTACCTGTTCACGGTGACCCGCCAGGAAACCCGCGCGCTCGATCGCGCGCTCAGCGACGCACGATACCTCGGCGAGTTGGCGCGCCTCGAAGCGCTCTCGATCCCCAAGCACGCCGAACCTGCGCTCGCCGTTGCGCTATCCGTCGCCCGCGAGCTGGCGCCGCTGCTCGATCCGCGCCCGGCCTCGCAGCAGCTGCGCGCCCTCGCGTCGTTCTTCCTCAGCCACAGCCGGCCGCTGCCTTCTGAGGACTCTTACGCTTCGCGCGAGCTCCGCGCACGCGCAGCGATCATCGAGACGCTGACGAGCCTCGCCGACGCGTACGCCGCGCACGACGATCCGCTGTGGACCATCGACGACGTTGCCGCCGCGGTGCGCCGCGGGATCGAAACCGAAACGTTCGCCCCCGAGTCGGCGCCTCACGGCGTCCATCTCCTGGACGATCAGGCCGCACGCTTCGGCGACTTCGACGGCATGACCATCGTCGGCGTCATCGAGGGCGACTGGCCTGAACATGTCCGGCGCAACATCTTCTATCCATCGAACCTGATGAAAGCGCTCGGGTGGCCGTCGGAAAAAGATCGCCGTGCCGCCGCGGACGCGCGGTTCCTCGATCTGCTCTCGTCGGCGTCGCGCGATGTCACCTTGTCGGTCGTCACGCTCGACGATGAAGCGCTCGTCGAGCCATCGTCGCTGCTCGACGAAATTCCGCGCGCGCGGTTGTCCACGGTCGCCCGCCGCGCGCATCCGGCTACACGTGTATTTCTCGACGAAGCGCTGACGCTCGATCCGATCGAGCCTGATGTCCTGCCGCGCGAGGCGCGCGAATGGGCCGAGATGCGGCAAGCTCGCTCGCCTCGCGAGGCGGAACAATTTCACGGCGAGCTGTCGCCGCCGGCGCCGCGCGCCTGGTCGGTCAGCGCGCTCGAAACGTATCTCGGCTGTCCCTTCAAGTTCTACGCCCAACACCTCCTCCGTCTCGAAGAGGAGCCGGACGATGAAGAGGTGATGGATCCGCGCCGGCAAGGACAGTTTGTCCACGAGGTGTTCGAAGAGTTCTTCAGGACGTGGCAGGCGCAGGGCGGCGGCGCGGTGACGCCGGCGAATCTCGACGAGGCGAGCGCGCTGTTTGCAGCGGAGGTCGATCGCCTGCTCGAGCGGCTGCCGTCTGCCGAAGCCGGACTCGAGCGGACGCGGCTCCTCGGCTCGCCCGCTGCTGCCGGACTGGGCGACGCCGTACTGCGCATGGAAGCCGAACGGCCCGTCGCCGTCGTCGAACGTCTGCTCGAGCACCGGTTGAACGGCGATTTCACGATTGAGACGTCTGATGGGCCTCGCACCGTCGCACTGAAGGGCAAGGCGGATCGCGTCGATCTGCTCGCGGACGGCACGTTCCGTTTGATCGACTACAAGCTCGGATGGCCGCCGCAGCGTGCGCGCGCACTCCAGCTGCCCATTTACAGTTTGTGCGCCGAGCAGGAGCTGGCACGCACGCGCGGACGCCGCTGGGTCGTCGGCGAGGCCGTGTATCTTGCCTTCAAGGGACCGCGGCGTGTCGTGCCGCTGTTTACGAATGCCAGCGAACGCACGGACGTCCTGTCGAAGGCGCAGCAGCGGCTCGCGGACACGCTGGACGCGATCGAGCGCGGCGAATTTCCGCCGACGCCCGATGATATTCATCGCTGCGAGACGTGCAGCTTCGCGGTCGTCTGCCGCAAGGACTACGTCGGCGATGTCTGAACCGCGTCTCCCGTTCGATGATGATGTGGTCGTCGTCAGTGTAGGCCGGGTCCTCTTGGACCCGGCGGCGGAACCGCTCGCCGATGCCGCGGCACGCGCGTTCGCCGTCAACCCCGCCGAGAACGTGGTGCTCGAAGCCTCGGCCGGGACGGGGAAGACGCGCGTGCTCGTCGAACGGTACGTCAACCTGCTGCGCGCCGGCATCGACCCCGAGAACATCCTCGCGATCACGTTCACGCGCAAGGCGGCCGCGGAGATGCGGCAGCGCATCATCGAACGGCTGAAGGAGGCCAGCCGCCTGTCGCAGGCGGATGCCGCCCGGTGGCGCGACCTGCGCGATCGGCTGGGCGACATCGCGATCTCGACCATCGACGCCTTCTGCCTGTCACTGCTGCGCGAATTTCCGCTCGAAGCCGACGTCGATCCCGCATTCGATCTGGCGGCCGACACCGACGTGCCTCGCCTCATCAGCGACTCACTCGATCAGGCGCTGAGAATCTGCCGCGCCGTGGCGAAGGACGACGATGACGTGGCGCTGGTCTTTGCGCAGCTTGGCGAGCGCCGGCTCCGCATCGGGATTTCCGCGCTGCTCGATCGGCGGCTCGTGGCGCCGCAGGCGCTGGGCCGCTTCCTGGCCAAGGGGCCGCGCACCCTGACGGCCGCAGTCGCCTGCCGCGCAGCGTCGGCGCGGCTTCGCGATCTGTTGCTGGACATCCCAGGCGGCGTCGATGCATTTCTGCGCGACGGCCCGGTTCACCATCCGCAGTTTGCGATGCTCGCCGCCGACATCCGGCGATTGTGTGCGCCTCAGCGCGGCGAGGATGCAGGTTCTCAGCGCGAGGCACGCGCGGCCGACAACTCCGCAGCCCCAGACGATCAATGCTCCGATGCGCTGGACACACGGGCCGCTCAAGCGGAATTCCGCGTGCTCGTCGATCGGCTGCGTACGTACTTCCTGAAGCAGGACGGCGACCCACGCGGGAAGAATTTCACCGGCACCGGTTTCAATGCCGGCGACTGCGGTTCCGAGGACGCGTGGAAACGGCACCGTCAGTCCGCCGCGACGCTCGCGCCGGCGATGGCGGAAGCGATCCGCGCGTTCCGCCGCGATCTGAACGTGGTGATGTCGCGCGGCGTCTGGCGGATTTTCGCAGTGGCGCTGCGCGAGTTTCAGCGGACGCTGGACGCCCACGCGCTGCTCGACTTCTCCGGCGTATTGGAACACGCCGTCGCGCTGCTGAAGGAGATGGGCGAGTTCGCACAGAGCCGCTATCGCCTCGAAGCGCGATATCGCCACGTCCTCGTCGACGAATTTCAGGACACCAGTCGCGCGCAGTGGGAGCTCGTGTCGCTGCTCATCCGGAGCTGGAGCGAAGGATTCGGTGCGGCGGCCGACGCGCTGCCGCCGTCGATCTTCGTCGTGGGCGATCGCAAGCAGTCGATCTATGGCTTCCGGGACGCCGACGTCGGTATTTTAGACGACGCGGCGGCCTTCATCGAGGCGCTGCGCGCCGGGAGACAACCGCGGCAGGCGATATCGGTCAGTTTCCGCGCGGTACGCGCGTTACTGGCCTTCGTGAACGACGTGTTCGGCGCGATCGCACCGCAGCCGAACCCGCGCCGTGACGCATTCCGGTACGACGCGCACGATCGCTTTCCGATCAGCGAGGCGGGCGGAAACGTCCGCCTGAAGCCGGACACTACAGAATCCCGCCTTCAGCCGGACCCGTCGTCTGACCCGCTGAATCTGATCGTCGCCGACACTGTGCAGGCCGCCGCCAGCCGCGCCGCCGACGAGATTGTCCGGCTGCTGTCGGGTGCCGTGATTCGCGATCGCGCCACAGGCGTGTATCGGGAGGCCAAGCCGGCCGACATCGCCATCCTGTTCCGCTCGCGCGACAGTCATCGCGACTTCGAGGCGGCGCTCGAAGCCCGAGGGGTCGCGACGTATGTCTACAAAGGACTTGGTTTCTTCGACGCCGACGAGATTCAGGATGCCGTCGCGCTCCTGCGGTACCTCGCGGATCCCTCGTCGAATCTGCGCGCTGCCGCGCTGCTGCGCTCGCGCATCGTGCGCCTGTCGGACGATGCCGTGGACCGGTTGAGCCCGGACCTCGCGGAGGCGATCCTGCCGGACGTCGATCGCGCCGAGCGCGTCCTCCGGGAAGCTCGAGACGGGCGAGATGAACATCTCCTTCCGGGCAGGTTTGTCGAACGGCGCCCAAGCCTCTCGGCTGAAGACCGCATCGTCTTCGACCGCCTGCGCGCCGCCGTGCCGCGCTGGCTGTCGTGGGTGGACCGCATGACGCCGTCCGAGCTCCTCAGCCGTGTGCTGGCCGAAACCGCCTACGCGTACGAGCTGCGCGGCACGCGGCAGCTGCAAGCGCGCGAGAACCTGAAGAAACTGCGCGGCATGATTCGGCGCATTCAGAATCGCGGATACGCGACGCTCGCGCGGATCGCCGACCATCTCGGGCGGCTCGCCGTGGGCGATGAATCCAACGCGGCGATCGACGCGGTGGACGCGGTCAGCCTGATGACGGTCCACGCCGCCAAAGGTCTCGAGTTTCCGATCGTCTTTGTGGTGAACATGGGCCGCGGCACGGGCGGCATGCGCGCGCCCATTCGCGTGTCGGCCGGCGGCGACGCGGATCCATCGGTGGCCATTGCCGACTATCAATCGGAGGCCGACGAAGACACGCAAGCGCGCGAGCGCGAGGAGTCCAAACGGCTGCTCTATGTGGCGTTGACGCGCGCCCGCGATCGGCTCTACCTCTCCGCGACGGTGCAGGACGGCAAGTGCCGGATGGGACGCGGCAGCCTCGGCGAGGTGCTGCCGGATCCGGTGAAGGCGCTGTTCGTGCAGGCGATGGTCGAGCAGATGGCGGGTGGACCCGAAGATCAGCTCGTGAGCTGGACCGGCCCGAGCGGCGCGGCACACGTGTTCACGGTGCCCGGCGTAGCAGAAGAGCCGCGAAAACTGGAAACGAAACGTGCGCCCGCCGCATGGGTCGATCACTTTGCGCCGATTGCAGAGTAACGTCCGGCCAGCCGGACACTAAAGAATCTCCGAGCACCTGGGCCCGCAGCACGTAGCACTCAGCACGCAGCACCTAGCACTGCAGCACCCTAGCACCGTAGCACCCATGATCTTCACAATTGGCCACAGCACGCGTTCGCTGGACGAGCTGATTGGTCTGTTGGGCAGCAACGGCGTGACCCAGCTTGCCGACATCCGGACCGTCCCGCGCTCCCGTCGTCACCCGCAGTTTGCGATCGACGCGCTCTCGGGCTCGCTGCCCGCCGCCGCAATCGGCTACCGGCACTTTCCGGGTCTCGGCGGGCTGCGTAAGCCAGGGCCCGACAGCACGAACACGGCGTGGCAGCATCCCGGGTTCCGCGGTTATGCGGATTACATGGGCACGCGGGAATTCGATGAGGCGCTGACGACGCTCATCGCCTGGAGCGAGGCGGCGCCGACCGCGATCATGTGCGCCGAAGCGGTCTGGTGGCGCTGCCATCGGCGGCTTGTCGCCGATGCGCTGGTGGCGCGCGGGATCGAGGTCCGGCATATCCTCACCTTGGCTGCCGAGCCGAGGCCGCATACGCTGACGGAATTCGGCCGGATCGAGGGCGGCCGGGTGACCTATCCCGGGCTCTTTTGACCAGGTTTTGCCCGTTTTTGGGCCGGAAGACGCGAATTCCGTTGCTTCAGCCGGGGCCATTTCATAGAATCAGATTTTTGGCAGCTTTTTGAAGACCCCACAGGGGTAAGGAGTCATAGTGACGTTAACCTGTCCGAACTGCGGCAACGACCGGAACTTCCTGGTCAAGACGCTGCAGATGCACGTGGTGCACCTGGAAGATGGGCGGGTCGAAGTGTCCGAGGAGAGCCGGCCCGCGGTGCTCGAAGTTCTCTGCGACGAATGCGAGTCCGCGTTGAAGTTCGAAGAGTTCGAGGATACGCTCCGCAAAGAAGTCCTGCTCACGATCGGCGCGCGCTAGCGGGCGCGCCGAGCTTCACCCTTCGGCCTCCTCAAAATAATCGCACTCAGGGCACACCCACTCCCGGATGGTCTTCGGCGTGGCACTTGGATTGCCAGGAAGGCGGACTGCCGTCTGGGTGTCCCTGAGGCGCATGTTTTCGCCGCACAGCGGGCATTCTTTCTGGTCGTCCATGATGATTGTGCTCGGGTACGATTTTTGTTCACGTTAACATCGGTGCGCTGCCTTGACAAGGTGGAGATCGACTCCTATCGTTAGCGAGCATTGATGTCGTACGAGTGTTTTGCGGACGAAATCGCGATCGACTTCCCCTCGGTGGGACACGCCGTCGAACGGATGCGACACGCCTTTCTCGGCGAGGCCGACGGCGAGACGATGCTGGCGGCGGAGGTGTGTGTGTCGAGCCGCGAAGCGTCGGGCGGGCTGGTTGTTCCGCTGGAAGTGCCGGTGCGCGGGACGTGCCCGGCGTGCGGCGGCCGCGGCGAGATCTGGGCTGACCGCTGCAGCGCCTGTCGCGGGACCGGCGATGCGTTGTTTCAGCATCCGGTGCGGCTGACCCTGCCCGCCGGCGTCGCCGACGGTGCACGCTTCCGCTTCCGGGTCAGCTCGCCGCACGCGCCGTCCGTGCGCGTCGAGGTCCGCATCGCGGTCCGCTCGTCTGCGGCGTGATGTGATATATCCGTTCGCTCCGGCGCTCGGCTGAAGCCTTCGCGCTACACTCTGGCCTGCCGTCGTGACAGCCCAAGTCGATCTCCTCGGCATCGTCTTCATCATCTGGGGTCTGCTGACGGCGCTCGTCGGCCTGTCGACGCTCGCGCTCGGCGCCGGCGCGGTGGCGATGATCGCGTCGGCAAGTCAGGGAAGCGGGGGTCACGTGGCGGCTGGCGTCACTGCGGCGCTGTTTCTGATCCTGGCCGCGATGGCAATTGTCTGGGGTGCCGCGCACGTCGCGATCGGGATCCCGCTGCGGCGCCGCCGTCCGTGGGCGCGGATTCTCGCGCTCGTGCTCGGATCGGTCGATCTCGTCCTGCTGCCCTATGGCACCGCTCTCGGCTGCTATGCGCTGTACGTGTTGTTGAGCGAACAGGGAAAGGAACTGTTCGCTGACGCAGGGTAGAGAGTCGCTGCCCTTTCCTAGGGCTCGTCCACCGTCCCCATCGGCGTCCACGGACCGCAGCGCGCGATCCGCTTGAAGGCGCGCCATCCGCCACGCACCACGCCGTCGCGCGTAATCACCGTCTCCGCATAGCGGCTGCAGGTCGGCGTGAATCGGCATCGCGCACCCGTCCGAGCGGCGAGCGGCGCCAGCGATCGTTGATACCCGTGAATCGCGGTGATCGTGATCGCCTGCGCGTGGACCGCGGCCGCCCACAGGCCCGCAACCAGCAACGCGAGTGCGACGATCGTGACGCCGCGGTTCCGAAAAGGGGCCGTACCCTTTTTCGGCTACGAAGCCGCGAAAAAGGGGTACGGCCCCTTTTCTCAAAAGCGGTTCGCGTAGTCACTGACGCCCGGGATCATCAGGCGCGTGCCGTTGATGCCTTTGATGATGGCGACGACGTGCACGGCGAGGACCGCGATCCAGGCGAAGGGGAGGACGAGACCGAGCACGCACCCGAGGCCCAACGTGGCCATGCTGACCACGCTGGTCACCGAGATGTATACGAACAGCAGGATGAGCTCGGCCACCGTGAGCACCAGACCGTGCCTGGCGTGCCACTGCACGTCCGGATCCTTGTCGAGCAGGAGCGGAACCAGCGCCAGCGCCCACAGGTACGCAAGCACAATCATCACACTGCGGTTTGGCGACGGTTCCGGCACTGGCGCGGAGTGTACGATATTCTTGAGGGTATATGCACGTCGACCAGGCCGCCGTTCTCGACGCGCTGAAGATCGTCCAGGACCCTGATCTTCACCGCGACATCGTGAGCCTCGGATTCATCAAGAACCTCACGATCGAGGGTGGCCGCGTCGCCTTCACGGTCGAGCTGACGACACCGGCGTGTCCCGTGAAAGATCTGCTGCGCGATCAGGCGCGCGCCGCGGTGATGCAGGTGGCCGGCGTGACCGACGTCGAGGTGCGGATGACTGCGAGCGTCCGCGCGGCGGTCGGGCCCGACAGCACGCGCGCCGCGCTGCCCGGCGTGAAGAACGTCATCGCCGTCGGCGCCGGCAAGGGCGGCGTCGGCAAGACGACGGTCGCGGTGAATCTCGCGCTCGCGCTCTCGCGCTGCGGCAGCAAGGTCGGGATCATCGACGCAGACATCTACGGGCCGAACGTGCCGATCATGCTCGGCATGAAAGGTCAGCTCGCCACCGATGGTCAGAAGATCGTCCCGGCCGAGAAATACGGGCTGCAAGTGATCTCGATGGCGTTCCTCACGGCCGACGATGCGCCGATCATCTGGCGCGGGCCGATGCTGCACGGCGCGCTGCAGCAGTTCTTCCGCGAGGTCCGCTGGAACGATCTCGACTATCTGATCGTCGATCTGCCGCCGGGAACGGGCGACATCGCGTTGAGCCTGAGCCAGACCGTGCCGTGCGCGGGCGCGATTATCGTGACCACGCCGCAGCAAGTGTCGCTGGCGGACAGCCGCCGCGCCGTCGCGATGTATCGCAAGCTGAACATCCCTCCGCTCGGCATCGTCGAGAACATGAGCTTTTTCGTCTGCGGAAACTGCCGCCATGAGTCGGACATCTTCGGGCACGGCGGTGGCGAGACGATGGCGGCTGATCTCGGTGTGCCGTTCATGGGGCGCATTCCGATCTATCAGCCGATTCGCGAAGGCAGCGACAATGGCGTGCCGCTGATGATCAGCGAGCCCGACTCGCCGGCGTCGCTGGCGTTCATGGGCGCCGCCGAGCGGGTGGCGGCGCAGGTGTCGATCGCGAGCTTCAATCGTCCGGCAACCATTCCACTGACAGTCGTAAGGTGAACACGCGATGAAAACACTTCTCACGGTGCTCGTGCTCGCCGTGGCGATCGGCGGCTGCAACAAGCAAGCCTTTCCCGACACGGCCCGCGGCGGAGAGATGTCGCGCGGCGTGCTCGATCCGTATCTGAAGATCCAGGATGCGCTGGCGCAGGACAGCACGGACGGCGTCCGCCAGAACGCCGGTGACATTGCCACGGCGGCGACGGCGCTCGGCGCGCCGGCGATGAAGATCGACACGGCCGCCGTGCAGCTGGCGGCCGCCGGCGAGCTCGATGACGCGCGCGAGAAGTTCGGCACGCTGAGCGAGGCGATCGATACGTACATGAAAGGCTTCAACCTCAAAGCGCCCGACGGCGTGCGCGTCGCGTACTGCCCGATGGCGCAGAAGCCGTGGCTGCAGCAGGGCAGCGTGCTCGCCAATCCCTATTACGGCAAAGCGATGCCGACGTGCGGCGAGTTCCGGTGAACATCACCTTCACCAAGCACACGCTGGCGAACGGCCTCGACGTGCTCCTGCACGAAGATCGCAAGTGCCCGATCGTGGCGGTGAATCTCTGGTATCACGTCGGGTCGAAGAACGAGCGGCCCGGGCACACCGGCTTCGCGCACCTGTTCGAGCACCTGATGTTCGAGGGGTCGCAGCATTACAACGGCGGATACTTTCAGCCGCTGCAAGGTGCCGGGGCGACGCTGAACGGATCGACCAACGCGGATCGGACCAACTACTGGGAAGTGGTGCCCTCCAACGCGCTCGATCTCGCGCTCTGGATGGAATCGGATCGCATGGGATTTCTGCTGCCCGCGCTCACCGAAGCGAAGTTCTCGAATCAGCGCGACGTCGTGCTGAACGAGCGTCGGCAAAACTACGAGAACCGGCCGTACGGCCTCGCGGCGATGGCGATGCTGGCGGCCCTCTATCCGCCGGATCATCCGTATCACTGGACGACGATTGGCGAGATCGCCGATCTGGAAACGGTCCGGCTCGACGAAGTACATGCGTTCTTCCGCCGCTATTACCATCCGGCGAACGCGTCGATTGCGCTTGCGGGGGACATCGACGCCACGAGCGCACTGGCGCTCGTCGAGGACTACTTCGGCAGCATCGCAGCGGGCCCCGCAGTCGATCCGGTTCGCGCCGAGGCCTCGATCCCCGGTGAGGTGCGCATCAGCCTCGAGGATCGCATCGAGCTGCCGCGGCTGTACATCGCGTGGCTCTCGCCGGCGATGTTCGCCGAGGGCGACGCCGATCTGGATCTGGCGACCGACCTGCTGGCCAACGGCAAGACGTCGCGCCTCTACAAACGGCTGGTGTTCGACGAGCGGATGGCGACCGACGTCTCGGCGGCGCAGAACTCGCGCGAGATCGGCGGCTTCGTTCAAGTGACGGCGACGGCGGCGCCGGGGCACACGCTCGTGGAGCTCGAACGGGTGATCCTGGACGAGATCGCACGGCTCGCCGGCGACGGGCCGACCGACCTCGAAATCGAGCGGGGCCGGATGCAGGCGGAGTCGCAGTTCGTGTACCGGCTGCAAACGGTGGGCGGCTTCGGCGGCAAATCCGACCAGCTCAACGCCTACAACGTGTTCATGGGCGATCCCGCGTACTTCGATCGCGATCTGGCGCGCTACTACGCGGTGAACGCGACGTCGCTCCGCCACGCCGTCGATCGCTGGCTCGACCCCGCGCGGCGTGTGACGCTCAGCGTCGTGCCGCGCGGCCGCGCCGACCTCTCGGTTCCCGACTCGACGCCGGCGGCGGTCTCGTGAGCGTCGATCGCTCGCACTTACCCGGCCTGGGCGCGGCGCGTCCGTTCGCGTTTCCCTCGATTGAGAAGTCCACGCTGCCCAACGGGCTCCGCGTCTGGTCGGTGCGCCACGCGGATGTGCCCGTGATTGCGCTCATGATCCTGGTGCGCCGCGGCTCGGCGGACGATCCGCCCGGCAAGGAAGGCCTGGCGGCGATGACCGCCGACATGCTCGACGAGGGCAGCGGCGGGCGTTCGGCGATCGACATGCACGAAGCGCTTGCGCGCATCGGCGCGCAGTTCGATACGGACATCGGATCGGACGCAACGCTGGCGAGCCTCACCACACTCAGTCGCGCCGCCGACCACGGCCTCCAGCTGCTCGCCGACATCGTCGCGCATCCGTCGCTGACCGAAGCCGATTTCGCGCGCGTGCGGCAGCTGCGGCTGCACCGCCTCACGCAGCTGCGCGACAACCCGGGCGCGGTCGCCGAGCGGACATTCGCCCGGCTGCTGTACGCGTCGCATCCCTACGGCCACACGCCGATGGGCGACGAGCGGGCGCTGGCCTCGATGACGATCGACGACGTGCACGCGCTCCATGCCCGAGCGATCCGGCCGTCGGTCTCGACGCTGATCGCGGTCGGCGACTGCGAGCATGCGGACATCGAACGGCTCGCGTCCGAGGCCTTTGCCGGATGGACCGGCCCCAGCGCGGCGGATGCGGAGGCGGGCGAGCCGGGCGTGCCTGCGGCCTCCTCGCGTCTGAACATCGTGCCGCGACCGGGCGCGTCTCAATCGGAGCTGCGCATCGGGCACGTCGCCGTTCCACGCCACATTCCCGATTACCACGCGCTTGTCGCCGGCAACATGGTGCTCGGCGGCCAGTTCGTCAGCCGGATCAACCTGAACCTCCGCGAGGACAAGGGCCTGACGTACGGCGCGAGAACCACGTTCGACTTCCGCCGGATGCCCGGGCCGTTCTCGCTGCAGGTGAGCGTGGAGACGAAAGCCACGGCCCAAGCGATCGCGGAATCGATCGGCGAAATCGCGGCGATTCGCGGTTCGCGGGCGATCACCGTCGACGAGCTCGCGCTCGGCGTCGCGGCGCTGACGCGTGGCTACGCGCGCAATTTCGAGACGGCGGAGCAAATCGCGCGTGGCGTGATGCAGCTGGCGCTGTACGATTTGCCGGACACCTACTTTGCTGATTTCGTTCCAACCGTTGAGCGCGTCACAGCGGACGAAGCCACGGCGGCGATGGCGCGTCACACGGATCCGGCGCGCCTCACGACGTTGATCGTCGGCGATCTGGACGCTGTCGCCCACGATTTGCCCACGCTCAATCTCGGCGACGCGGTCGTCCTCTCAGCGGATGCCATCTGATAGCACTTTGCGAATTGGTGAATTGGTGAATTGGTAAGTTAGTGAATCTGGATCACCGGGTGACCACACTTACCAAGTTACCAACTCACCAACTCACCAACTCACCAATTTCCGTTTATGAAGGCCGTTCGCTTTCATCAGCATGGCGGTCCGGAAGTGCTGCGCTACGAAGATGCGCCGGACCCGGAGCCCGGGCCGGGGGAAGCGCTCGTCCGCGTGCGGGCCTGCGCGCTCAATCATCTCGACCTGTGGGAACGGCGCGGCCTCGAGCACGTGACCATCCCGATGCCTCACATCTCGGGCAGCGATGTGGCCGGCGAAGTCGTGACGTCGCCTGCCTCCGACATGCCGGCCGGCCGGCGTGTCATGCTGCAGCCGGGTCTCAGCTGCGGACGCTGTGAGGCGTGCCTCTCGGGGCGCGATAACGAATGCGCGCAGTACGAGGTCCTCGGCTACGGGCGGCATCCGGGCGGCTACGCGGAGCTGGTCAAAGTGCCCGTGCAGAATCTGGTCCCTATTCCCGATGAGATCGGATTTGCGGAGGCGGCCTCTTTTCCGCTGACTTTCGTCACCGCTTGGCACATGCTGGTGACACGCGCACGTGTCAGGCGCGGCGACGATGTGCTCGTGCTCGCCGCGGGCAGCGGAGTCGGGCAGGCCGCTGTGCAGATCGCGGTTCTGCACGGCGCCCGCGTGTTCGCGACGGCCGGCTCCGACGCCAAGCTCGAAAAAGCGCGCTCGCTCGGCGCGTCCGAAGTGATCCATCATCACCGGCAGGACATCGCCGGGGAGATCAAGCGCCTGACGAACCGCCGCGGCGTCGACATCGTCATAGAACATGTCGGCGACGCGACCTGGACCAAGAGCATCAGGTCGCTCGCGCGCGGCGGCCGTCTGGTCACCTGCGGTGCGACGACCGGCTGTCAGGGCAGCATTGATCTGCGGGCATTGTTCAGCAAACAGCTCTCGATTTACGGATCCTACATGGGCACGAAAGGCGAATTGCTGCATGCGGCACAATTCTTCTTCAGCGGCCAGCTGAGGCCGATCATCGACGGAAGCTATCCGCTGGCGGACGCGGCCGCGGCGCAGCGACGGCTGGAAGAGTCTGGTCAGTTCGGAAAAATCGTGCTGAATGTGTGATGCAGTATCAACGCCTCAGCATCAGTCTGTTCGGCGTGATTGCGTTCGTCAGCATCGTGCTGGCCGCGGCGACGGTGTGGTTGTTTCTCACCAACCCCGTCACGGTCGCCACCGCCATCAACGAAGGTGAAGTGTCGCCGCTCGTCCGCGATCTCGCGCAGGTGCTCTACAACGCGCTATCGGGAATCCTCAAATACCTGTAGGCCGGGTCCTTTTGGACCCGCCCTACGAAGACACCGCCCGCTTGTAGGGGCCGGCGTGTGTCGGCCCGGACGGACACGTAGGTCCGCCGCCTACGATCCGAGCGCTTTCTTCAGGAACCGCGTCAGAATCCAGCCGTCGACGAACTTGAACGGGGCTTTGCCGGTACTGTAGTGGCCGCATCGGAGCACCGCCGTTTCGTGCGGAATCCGCAGCTCACGGAATTCACGCACGAGATCCTCCGACAGATCGGGCGGAAACGACAGGTCGTACCGCGCGTACACCAGGAGCGTCCGGCGATCCCGAACGCGCTCGAGAAACCAGCGCGGGCTGATCGGCTTCCATAACATCCGCAGCACATCGAGCTCGATGTGGCCGTCGAGCCCTTCGCGTACGTGCCGCGTTGAAATCCCGCGCCACACGACGTCGGCGAAGTACGGCGAGATGTGATTCAGCGCTTCGGCGCGCACGAGCGGCTCATGCGCCGTCGTCAACAGCGCGAGACAGGATCCGAGGCTCGTGCCGAGAATGCCGATGCGGTCGTACCCTTGACCATGGAGCCATGCGATCGCGCGGCGGGCGTCCAGCACTGCCTGACGGCAGACCTGCACCGTGCGCGCGATGTTGGCGCTCACGATGAAGTCCGCGCGATGCAGCTCCGGCGGCATCCGGCGATCGTGGTACGGCAGACTCAGACGGAGGGCGCTCATGCCGCTCCAGGCGAGCAGGCGGCACAGTCCGACGTGGCCGCCGGAATCGGCATTCCATTGCGGCATGACGAGCACTGCTGCGCGCCCGCCCGACGTCTGTGTCGCGCTCGTCGGAAAGTACCGGCAGTGCACCGTGTTGTTCGCGGGATGCGGCGTGATGAGCGCGCTCGGGAACGTCAGCTCCCGTTCGCCGTCCGCCTCTGGCCCGAACGTGTAGTCCTCCGTCGGCGGCGGCGTGAAAAACGCATCGCTGTCGCGCATCACCTCGGACACCCAGTCGCCGATCACCTCGGGCGGCGACGCGTCGGGCGGGTGTCCGTTCCGCGGAATCCAGTCGAGGCCCCACTCGAACGGACGCACCACGCGATCCGTCGTGACGGACGCGAGCCGGCGTTCCCACGCATGGAAGAATGTCTGCAGCATTCTTCACCATGCTATACTCACTCTTCGATGAGCTCCATGTGCGAGGCACGAAAGCGTAGCTGGCGAAAGCGGGCCGGCCGTGTCGGTGCATGTGTGCTCGAAAACTAGTTCACCCAGTCAATCGAGCCATAATGCTGCCGACACGGTTCATCACCGCGTCGGCTTTTTTTATTTATGCCCACAATTCCCGTCGGAATTCTCGGCGCGACCGGCATGGTCGGCCAACAGTTCATCGCGCTGCTCGCCAACCATCCGTGGTTTCGCGTCGAGTGGCTTGGCGCGAGCCAGCGCTCGGAAGGTAAGGCGTATCGCGACGCGTCCGCGTGGCGCCTTCCGGTGCCGCTCAGCGACGAGGTCGCGCGTATGAGGGTCGACGCCGCCACGCCCGGCCGAGCGCCCGCGCTCGTGTTCTCCGGGCTGGACTCGTCGGTTGCCGGCGAGATCGAAAGCGCCTTCGCCCGCGCCGGCCACACCATCGTCAGCAACGCGCGGAATTATCGGATGGAGCCGACCGTGCCGCTGCTGATTCCGGAGGTGAACGCGGAGCATCTCGCGCTGTTGCCCGCGCAGCGGAAGGCCTGCGGCTGGACCGGCGCGATTGTGACGAATCCCAATTGTGCAGTCGTCGTGCTCGCGATGGCGCTGGCGCCGCTGCGGCAGTTCGGTCTCGAGACGGTGACGATCACGACGATGCAGGCGATCTCGGGCGCTGGCTACCCGGGCGTGCCGTCGTGGGACATTCTCGCCAACGTGATTCCGTTCATCGGCGGCGGCGAGGAAGAAAAGGTCGAAGCGGAAACGCCGAAGATCCTCGGCACCATGGGATCCGGCGCGGTCGACGTCCACCCGGCGAAAGTCAGCGCGACGACGACGCGCGTGCCGGTGCCGAATGGACACACCGGTTCGATCGCCGTTGGGCTGACACAGCGCCCGTCGCTCGAGGCCATCATCGACGCGTGGCAATCGTTTCGCGGACGCCCGCAGGCGCTCGAGTTGCCCTCGGCGCCGCCGCAGCCGATCGTGTATCTCCCGGAACCGAATCGTCCGCAGCCGGCGCTCGACGCCGATCGTGACGGCGGCATGACCGTGTCCGTCGGCCGCCTCCGTCCATGCCCGGTGGTCGGCTACAAGTTCGTCGCGCTCGGCCACAACACGATCCGCGGCGCCGCCGGCGCGGCGATTCTGAACGCCGAGTTGATGCACCGCGAAGGTCTGCTATGAGCGTCGTCATGAAATTTGGCGGCACGTCGGTCGCCGAGGCCGACGCGATCGGACGCGTCACATCGATCGTCCGCCGCCAGCTGAAAATCGACGCCGAGGCGCCTCCCGTCGTGGTGGTATCGGCCCTTTCAGGCGTCACGGACCGGCTGATTGCCGCTGCGCGGTCCGCCGAGGAGGGAAAGGGCGACGCCGCATCGGCGGCGGTCGCCGAGCTGCTGGATCGACACCTGACAGTTGCAATGCGGTTGACGAGCGGCGCTGCGCGGGCAGAGCTGCTGGCGCACGTGCGCCGCGAGTTTGAAAGTGTCGCCGGGCTCGTGCAGGCGCTGTCGGTACTCCGCGAAGTGTCGCCGCGCTCGCTCGACGCGTTGGTCGCCGTCGGCGAACTGGCAAGCAGCCGAATCGTCGCGGCGGCATTGAATGAGCAGGGCACCTGGACGGCCTGGGTCGATGCGCGCACGGTGTTGCGCACCGACACGGAACACACGGCCGCGTCGCCGGACATGCACGAAACCTGCGATCGCGCGCGCGATCGGATCGGCCCGCTGCTCGCGGAGGGCCAGGTAGTGGTGCTCGGCGGGTTCATCGGCGCCACGAGCCACAATGTCACCACCACACTGGGACGCGGCGGGTCGGATTACTCGGCCGCGATCTTCGGCGCGTGTCTGGACGCGGACGAAATCCAGATCTGGACCGACGTCGACGGCATGCTCACGGCGGATCCGCGTGTGGTGCCGCAGCCGCGCCTCGTGCCACAACTGAGCTTCGCCGAGGCCTCGGAGCTTGCGTACTTCGGCGCGAAGGTCCTGCACCCGAGCACCATCCTGCCGGCTGTGTCGAAGAACATCCCCGTTCGCATTCTCAACTCCCATCGTCCTGACAATCCGGGGACGATGATCACCAGGGAGGGCGGCCCGGTGAACGGCCAGCTCTCGGCGATCGCCTGCAAGCGCGACGTCACCGTGATCGACATCACGTCGACGCGGATGCTGATGGCGCATGGGTTTCTGCGGCGCCTCTTCGAGGTGTTCGAGCGCTTCAAGACGGCCGTCGACGTGGTGACGACGTCGGAGGTCAGTGTGTCGGTGACGGTGGACGACACGCGGCGGATCGAGGCGATTTCCGACAACCTGCGGAATTTCGCCGACGTGTCGTGCGAGCGGGAGATGGCGATCATCTGCGCGGTGGGGGAGAATCTGAGGATGGATCCGACGCTGTTCAGCCGCGCCGTGACGGCTCTCGACCGGATTCCGCTCCGGCTGGTGTCGCAGGCCGCCTCGCGGCGCAACATCACGTTCGTGCTGCGGGACGCCGACGTGCCGCACGCGATGACGCGATTGCACGAGCAGTTCTTCGAACGCGTATGAACATCTGTCACGAAGTCACGAAGGACACGAAGTTCGCGAAGAAGTTTTTAGACAAACCGTGCTTCGTGCTCTCCGTGTTCTTCGTTCTTCGTGATAAGAGGTGTTGGTACTAGCCTGATGAAGATTCTGCTGGTCGGCCACGGTCGGATGGGGCGTCTCGTCGAGAGCCTGGCCGGCGAGTACGGCTGCGAGATTGCCGGCATCGTCGATCCGCCCGCCGGCACCGACGGCGTCGACTCGGACCGGTGGCGGGGCGCGGATGTCGCGATCGACTTCTCGTCGCCGGAGGCCGTGATGGCCAACGTGCAGGCGCTGGCCCGGCGCCGGATCAACGTGGTGCTCGGCACCACCGGCTGGGGCGAGCACGAAGCCGCGCTGCGAAAGACGATCGCGGAGAGCGGGATTGGTATCGTCGCCGCTCCGAATTTCTCGACCGGTGTCGTGTTGTTCGAATCGATCGTGGCGCACGCGGCGAAGTTGTTTGCGCCGCTCGCTGAGTTCGGCGCGTTCGTCCACGAGGCGCACCACAGCACGAAGAAAGATGCGCCGTCTGGCACGGCGCTGAAGCTCGAACGCACGATGCGCGATGCCGGGTTCGCGCGGCCGATCGACGTGTCGTCCACGCGCGCGGGATCGATACCGGGGACGCACACGATCGGCTTCGATGGTCCGGCGGAGACGATCACGCTGGTTCACGCCGCACGGGACCGGACAGCGTTCGCCCGCGGGGCGCTGACCGCGGCGCAGTGGGTCAACGGCAAGCGCGGCTGGTATTCGATGCGGGATGTGCTGGGGCTCACGGGCGAATAGCGAACCGGCGCCGAGGCGGGTTAAGCAGGTAGGACTGGTAAGGCACGAAAGGGAGAATCGTATGAGAACGCCATGGACAGGAGTCGGCACGGCGTTGGTGACGCCGTTTACGCGCAGCGGCGAACTGGATGAAGCGGCGGTGCGGCGGCTGGGCCGCCGGCAGATCGACGCCGGCATTCATTTCCTGGTGCCGTGCGGCACGACCGGTGAGAACCCGACGCTCTCGCTGGCCGAGCGCCTCCGGATCGTCGAGATCCTCGTCGACGAGGCCGCCGGCAAGGTGCCGGTGCTCGCCGGCGCAGGCGGATACAACACGAAGGAAGTGATCCATCTCGCGCACGAGATGCACAAGGCGGGCGCGAGCGGGCTGTTGTCGGTAACGCCGTACTACAACAAACCGACCCCCGACGGCCTGTTCGAGCACTATCGCGCGATCGCCGAGAGCACGCCGTTGCCGATCATCGCCTACAACGTCCCCGGCCGCACGGGCGTCAATGTGGACGTGCCCACGCTCGTTCGCCTGTCCGCGATCCCGAACATCGTCGGCGTGAAGGAAGCGTCCGGCAACGTGACGCAGATGTGCGAAGTCTGCCGCGCGGTCCCACCCGACTTCATCGTGCTGTCGGGAGACGATGCGCTGACGCTGCCGTTGATGGCGGTGGGCGGGCGCGGCATCATTTCGGTGGCGTCGAACGAGATCCCCGCCGAGATGGTGCAGATGGTCGAGGCCGCCGAACGCAACGACTTCGCGGCGGCGCGCACCATCCACGCGCGGATGCTGCCGCTGATGATGATCAACTTCGTCGAAGCCAACCCGGTGCCGGTGAAAGCGGCGATGGCGGCGATGGGCCTGGTCGACGAGGTCTACCGCTTGCCGATGGTGTCGCCGCGCGCCGAATCGCGCGAGAAGATTCTGCGCGTGCTGAATGATCTGAAGCTTGCGAAGAAACCCGCGTTCGCATGAGCCTGCAGACCCTCATCGATGGTTTCGTCGCCGCGGGCGCGTCTGCGGATCGTGACGCCGCCCGTGCGGCGTTTGCGGATCTGCGCCGGGCGCTGTCGGCCGGCGAGGTGCGCGCGGCCGAACCGGATGCGTCCAGCCCAGTCGGCTGGCGCGTGAACACGTGGGTGAAGCGGGGCATTCTGCTCGGCTTTCGGTTCGGCGACACGATTGACGCGTCGATGGACCACGGCAAGTGGCCCTTCTTCGACAAGGACACGCTGCCGCTCAAGCGCCCGGGAGCCGGCGCGGGTGTGCGCATCGTGCCCGGCGGTTCGGCGGTGCGCGACGGCGCCTACCTGGCGCCTGGGGTGATCTGCATGCCCCCGATGTACGTCAACATCGGCGCGTGGATCGGGGAACAGACGTTGATCGACTCGCACGCCCTCGTCGGCTCATGCGCGCAGGTCGGCGCGCATGTGCACGTCAGCGCCGGCGCGCAGATCGGCGGCGTCATCGAACCGGTCGGGGCGCTGCCGGTCATCATCGAAGATGAGGCGCTCATCGGCGGGAATACCGGCATCTATGAAGGGGCGATCATCAGGGCGCGAGCCGTCATCGGCGCGGGTACGGTCCTGACCGGATCGACGCCGGTCTACGACCTGGTCAAGGGCGAGATCATCAGGCCGACGGCCGATCGTCCGTTGGTCATTCCGGAAGGCGCAGTGGTGGTGCCGGGCGCGAGGAGCGTGACTGGCGGCAAAGGTCCCGAGTGGGGCCTCTCGCTCGCGACGCCGGTGATCGTGAAGTACCGCGACACGCGCACCGACACGCGCACCGAGCTCGAGGCGTGGATTCGGTGAACGACGTCGACGTCGTCTCGCTCACACGCGCGCTCGTCGACATCGATTCGACCACGGGACGCGAAGGCGCCGCCGCGCGATGGCTGGCGGATTATCTGCGCAGCCTCGGCTATGCGGTCATTGAACAGTCGGTCGACGCCAACCGGTTCAACGTGATCGCCATGTCTGGCGGGTCTGAAGATCCGCGCCACGACCTCGATCCATCTTCCGCGATGCACGGCTCCCCGCGATCTGTCGTAGCGCAGGACGCTAGACCTGGTTTGTCTGGCGGGTCTGAAGACCCGCGCTACGACCGCGATCCATCTATCGTGGCGCAGGCCTCCTCACAATCTGTCGTGGCGCAGGCCTCCTCACAATCGGTCGTGGCGCAGGCCTCCTCACAATCGGTCGTGGCGCAGGCCTCCTCACAATCGGTCGTGGCGCAGGCCTCCTCACAATCTGTCGTGGCGCAGGCCTCCTCACAATCGGTCGTGGCGCAGGTCTCCTCACAATCTGTCGTGGCGCAGGTCTCCTCACAATCTGTCGTGGCGCAGGTCTCCTCACAATCTGTCGTGGCGCAGGCCTCCTCCCAATCTGTCGTGGCGCAGGACTTTAGTCCTGCCGTGGAGGTAGTCTTCTCCACGCATCTCGACTGCGTCCCGCCGTTCTTCGCCAGCCGCATCGAGGGCGATCGCCTCTACGGCCGCGGCGCGTGCGACGCGAAGGGCATTCTCGCGGCGCAGGTCGCTGCCGCCGAGCGTCTCCGGCAGAGCGGCGAGACGCGGGTCGGGCTCCTGTTCGTCGTCGGCGAGGAGCGCGGCAGCGACGGCGCACGCGCGGCGAACTCGGTTCCGAACGGTTGCCGGTTTCTGGTGAACGGCGAGCCGACCGACAATCGTCTCGGCGCCGCCACCCGCGGCGTGCTGCGGCTGAAGCTGCGCGCGTCTGGCCGCGCGGCGCATTCGTCGTTTCCGGAGCTCGGCGAATCGGCGATCGACAAGCTGATCGATGCGCTGATCGCGCTGCGCACGATCGAGCTGCCGTCGGACGCCACGCTCGGCCGCACGCACTACACTGTCGGCCTCATCGCCGGCGGAGTCGCGCCGAACGTCGTGTCGCCGTCAGCGGAGGCGGAGATCATGTTTCGCACGGTGAGCGACGCCGCCGACGTGCGCCGCGCCGTCGAGCCGCTCGAGCGCCGCGTCGCCATCGATCACGTCCTCGAGGTGCCGCCGGTGCGGATGACGACGGTGAGCGGCTTCGCGTCGGCAGTGTTTCCGTATACGACCGACATCCCGTTTCTGGCGGGGTGGGGACAGCCCTTGCTGTTCGGTCCGGGATCGATTCACGTCGCGCACACCGCCGAGGAGTTCGTCTCGATCCGCGAGCTGCACGACGCGGTGGATGACTACGTGACGATCGCGCGCGAGCTGCTGGCGCGGTGAAACCTATATAAACCACGAAGCTCACGAAGCCACGAAGACGGTTGGCGCCGAATTGCTTCGTGTATTCGTGGCCTTCGTGGTTGGGAAGCGTTTCAAAATGCGTGCGATGCGGGTTAGAAAACGGCCATAGCCCAACGTGCTGACACGCGACATGGATCCGCGCGCCGAATATCACCGCCGCATCGAACGCTGGGGCGCCGCGATCGCCCGTGCCGAGCGCGCTCACCTGCTGTTCTCGAACCTGCGCCTCGCAACCGTCTTCGCCAGCGCGGTCCTGTTCTGGTTCGTGTTCATCCGAAACGCGATCTCCGCGTGGTGGATCGCGGCACCCGTGATCGTGTTCGGGGTGCTCGCGGTGCGGCACGCGCGTGTCCTGCAGCAGCGCGACCGTGCCCGGCGCGCCCGGCGCGTGTACGAACGGGGCATCGAGCGCATCAACGACCAGTGGGCGGGCACCGGCCGCGACGGCGCCCGCTTCATGGAAGGGCATGCATTCGCGCGGGATCTCGATCTCTTCGGTCGCGGATCGCTGTTCGAGCTGCTGAACACCACGCGCACCGACATCGGCGAAGAGACGCTGGCGGATTGGCTGCGAAGTCCGGCCGCCGCTTGCGAGGTCGTCCGGCGTCAGGCGTCGGTGGACGAGCTGAGGCCGATGCTCGATTTCCGTGAGGATGCAGCCGTGCTGGCGGCTGAAAGCGAGGTGGGCCGCACCGGACCGCTCGCCGCATGGACCGCCGCGCCGTCGCATCGCTTTCCTGCGGTGCTGGCACCGATGCTGGCGGCGTTCGCCGCAGTCACCGTCGCGATCGCGGTCGCCGTGTACCTCGGCGCGGTCGGATCAGGCTGGCTCGTTGTCTGGGTGTCCGTCGAAGCGGGCGTCGCGTCGATTTGGCGGCGTCCATTCAACGAGATTCTGCACGCGGTCGAGGCGCCTGAACACGATCTCGCGCTGCTCGCCGCGCTCCTGGAGCGCATCGAGCGCGAGCGTTTTACGTCGCCGGGCCTGGCGGCGCTGAGCCAGACGCTGGTCACCGACGGCGTGCCTCCTTCGCGGCGCATCGCGCAGCTGCGCACGATCGTCTCGTGGCTCGACTCGACCCACAACCTGATCTTCGCGCCGTTTGCGTACGTCCTCCTCGTGCGGCCGCAACTCGCCATCGTGATCAGCCGGTGGCATCGTAAGTACGGATCGGCGGTCGGCGCATGGCTGCGCGTCGTCGGCGAGCTCGAGGCGCTTGCGGCCATCGCGACGTACGCGTACGAGCATCCGGACGATCCCTTTCCAGCACTCGTCGAAGAGATGCCGCTCTTCGACGCCGTCTCGCTGGGCCATCCGCTGATCGCCGCCGCGACGGCCGTGCGCAACGACGTCTCGCTCGCCGGTCCTGGAGGCCCCGCCCCGCAGGTTCTGGTGGTCAGTGGGTCGAACATGTCGGGCAAGAGCACGCTGCTGCGCGCGGTCGGCGTCAACGTCGTGCTCGCGCTGGCGGGCGCGCCGGTCCGCGCTGTGCGCCTGTGCCTGTCGCCGCTGGCCATCGGCGCCACGCTCAAGGTCGAGGACTCGCTGCAGGAAGGCCACTCGCGCTTCTACACGGAGATCCTCAGGATTCGCTCCATCATGGATCTGACGCGCGGTCCGCTGCCCGTGCTGTTTCTGCTCGACGAAATCCTGCACGGCACGAACTCGTACGACCGCCGCATCGGCGCCGAGGCGATCGTCCGCGCGCTCGTCGATCGCGGCGCGATCGGCCTGGTGACGACGCACGATCTGGCGTTGACGGCGTTCACTGTGACGTTGGGCGCCGCCGGCGCCAACGTGCATTTCGAAGATCGTATCGAGGATGGCGCGATGGTGTTCGACTACACGATGCGTCCCGGCGTCGTCGAGCGCAGCAACGCGCTGGCGCTCATGCGCGCGGTCGGCTTGGATGTCTAAACGGCAGGACTAAAGTCCTGCGCTACGACTGGTGAACATTCATCGGCGCCGTCGGGCTGGCTCTTGGGCCTGAGCCAACACAAAGGACACGAATAGGAAACCAAAGATCGGCAAAACGGCGCAGCTCCTGGCGGGCAGCGTTGTTGCAGTTGCCAGCAGGCATGATCGAACAACCCTCGCCGCCAGATTTCCCGCGGCCCGTGGACCCCGTCGACACGCCGCCGCCCGACATCAAACCGGTGCCGCCGCCGGACATTCCGCCGCCGGAAGGGCCGCCGGATATTCGTCCGCCCGCGCCTCCCGATCGGGGCACGGCCGTACCGGCGATCTAGCGGGGTGCACCGGCGATTTGGCGGGTCCAGAAGGATCCGCCCCTACTTACGATTCGCGGCCGCCGCGCTGAAGATCTTCGACCGCCAGCGCGACGCGCAGTAGCGCGTCGGTGTGACCTCGCAGACCGATCAGTTGAGTCGAACACGGCAGGCCGGATGAGATCCTGCCGTTCGGCAGCGCAATCGCCGGATGTCCGGTCGCGTTGAACGGCGAGGTCAGCCGCAGCATCAGGTTGCGCACAGGCTCCTCCGTCGCGCCGACCTTGATCGTCACCGCGCCGATGAGCGGGGCCGGAATCGGCAGCGTCGGGATCGCGAGCGCATCGCGCCCGGCGAGCGCAGCGTCCACCTCTCGCCGGAGGACTTCCCGGCCGACCAGGGCCCGCGCGTAATCCTCGCTCGACAGGTATCGGCCCATTTCCAGTCGCATGCGGACATTGGGCGTATAGCGCTCTGGCACCGTCTCCAGCGTCGCCGCGTGATAGGCCGCCGCGTCGGCGACTGAGATTTGCAAATAGACCGGGGCGACATCGTGCGCGTGGCGAATCTCCACCTCGTCGACGCGCGCGCCCGCGCGCCGCAGCGCCTCGAGCCCCTCCTCAAACCGCGCCCGCACCTCATCGTCCAGCACATCGCAGAAATACGCCCGCGGTACGGCGATGCGCAGCGTGCTCATGGGCGCCGGCGCCGGCGGTTTGCCGATCGCGCCGCCGAGCAGGCCGCGATAGACGAGCCAGGCGTCGGTGACGGTCTGGGTGAGCGGCCCGACATGATCGAACGTGCGCGACAGCGGAACGACCCCGTCGGTCGACACGTCGCCGAACGACGGCTTGAGCCCGACGATGCCGCACGCGGCTGCGGGGATGCGGATGGAGCCGCCGGTGTCGGTACCGATTGTCGCCAGCGCCATTCCCGTGGCGACGCTGACGGCGGAGCCGCCGCTCGATCCGCCGGGCGAACGCTGTGGATCATGTGGATTGCGCGCCGGTCCGTACGCGGAGTCTTCGTTCGTCGTGCCGAAGGCGAACTCGTGCAAGTTGGTCTTGCCGACGAAGACGGCGCCAGCCTGGCGCAGATGGGCGACCGTGGGCGCATCGCGCTCCGCCATATGTCCGTCGCGCACTCGCGATGCGGCGGTGGTCGGCGTGCCGCGCAGATCGAACAGATCTTTCAACGAGATCGGGACGCCGTGGAGCGGCCCGCGATCGTGGCCGGCCGCCAGCTCACGGTCGGCTTCGCGCGCCTGTTTTCGCGCTTCGTCGGCCATAACGAGGATGAAGGCGTTCAGCCGCGCGTTGTCCGCGTCGATGCGCCGAAGGCATTCCTCGGTGACCTGCTCCGAGGTCAGCTCGTGCGCGCGCAGCCTGCGCCCGAACTCGGTGATGGTGAGGGTGTCGGTCGTTGTGGTCATAAGATCAGCCGGGCGGACACAGGTTCGGCGCTGCGGGCGGACACGCAGGTCCGCCCCTACTTCGAGGCATCGTCGTTGAAATCGGCGGCGCGGAGCGCTCGCGTCGATTTCGCGAGCGCTTCGAGCAGCGGCTTCAGCGCGGGAAGGCCGCGCTTCTCAGCGTCGGCGAGGGCGGCCTGCAGCCACGAGTCGATGTTCATGTCGTCTCCAGTCCTGGATTGGGGGACACGCAGGTCCGCCCCTACATATTTATGGAGCGCCCCGCAGGTCAAAGCCGCACCTTAGGGGCCGACCCTCAAAGCGACACCGCAGGGGCCGACCTATGTGTCGGCCCGGCGTGCTTCACCGCAATGGCGACGCCGTCGCGCAGCGGCACGGTGGCGGTCCGCAGCAGCGGATGCGCGTTGACGCGCTCATTGTAATCGGCGATGGCGCGCGTGTCGTCGGCGCTGCGCGCGGGCGTCTCGGTGAAGCCCGGCACGACCTCGCCGTCCCACAGCACGTTGTCCGTGATCAGCAGACCGCCGGGCCGGAGCACGTCGACGAGCCGATCGAGCATCGGGCCGTAGAGCTGCTTGTCGCCGTCCTGAAAAATCAGATCGAATGGCCCGGCCACTTTGGCCATCAGCAGCTGCGCGTCACCGACCATCACCATCACACGGTCGGCGAAGCCGGCACGCGCGATGTTCTCGCGCGCCTCGCGCGCACGGTCCGGGTTCATTTCCATGGTGACGAGCCGGCCGTCCGGCGGCAGCGCGCCCGCGAGCCAGATGCTCGAGTATCCAATCGCCGTTCCGATTTCCAGCAATCGCGTGGCGCCCACGGCCGTTGCGAGCACGCGCAGGAGCGCGCCGACTTCCGCGTCGACCAGCGGCAGCTGGCGTTCGACGCCAGTGCGGGCGATGGCGTCGAGCACGGGATCGCTCTGGCGATTGAGCTGCGACAGGTACCGCTCGACGAGATCCGGCACGATCCGGCCCATACGGTATTCTAGTCGGGAGTGCGCCATACCAAGATCATTGCCACGGTCGGGCCCGCCTGTGATTCCGACGCGATGCTCGACGCGTTGATTGCCGCCGGCACCGATATTTTCCGTCTCAATTTCTCGCACGGCACGCATGAGTCGCAAGGCGCGTCGTACGCCCGGGTCCGTCAGGCCGCGCAGCGCGCGCGGCGGGAGGTCGCGATCCTGCAGGATCTCGGCGGACCGAAGATTCGAACCGGCCGCCTCGAGGGCGGACGGCCGATCACGTTGAAGGTCGGCGACCCCCTTCGCATTTCGACCGGCGATGGGGTCGGCGGACCGGGCCAGCTCTTCACCACCTTCGCAGGGCTCGCGCGCAGCGTGCGGCCCGGCGATCGGCTGTTGCTCGGCGACGGGGTCGTCGAGCTGCGTGTCGACGACACAGACGGCGCCGAGATTCAGACGACCGTCGTGGAAAGCGGAACGATCGGCGAGCAGAAAGGCATCAATGCCCCGGGCGTTCCGCTCCCGGCGTCGGCGATCACGCCGAAAGACATCGACGACCTGGCGTTCGGCCTCACGCTCGGCGTCGATATGGTCGCGCTCAGCTTCGTTCAACACGCCTCGGACCTGAGGCAGGCGCGCCAGCTGATGGCGGAGGCGAACGCCGTCGACGTGCCGCTGATCGCCAAGCTCGAACGGCCGCTGGCGCTCGAGCACCTCGACGAGATCGTCGACGCGTGCGACGCGGTGATGGTCGCGCGCGGCGACCTCGGCCTCGAGATGCCGCTCGAGCGCGTGCCGCGGGCACAGAAGGACATCACGCGCGCCGCCCGCCGCCACGGCATCCCGGTGATCGTCGCCACACAGGTGCTCGAATCGATGACGACCGAGCCGCGTCCCACGCGCGCCGAAGTGAACGACGCGGCCAACGCCGTGGCCGATGGAGTGGATGCGATCATGTTGGCGGGCGAAACAGCGGCCGGGGCGTTTCCCGCCCGCGCCGTGCAGACGCTCGACGCGATCATCAGCGACGCCGAGTCGGTCCCCGCCGATGATCCCGCGTATCTAATCCGGCGCGGCAGCGACGACGATCACGACCACGTCCACGCGCTGTGCGCGGCGGCGGTGACGCTCGCCTCTCGCGGCGACGCGCAGGCCATTGTCGCGGTCACGCGCGGAGGCAGCACCGCGCGCCGATTGTCGATGCTCAGGCCGCGTGCGCCGATTCTGGCGGCGACCAATCGGGTCGACACCGCGCGCCGGCTCGCGCTGCACTGGGGCGTCGTCCCGGTGTTCATCGGCGTCGGGGACCACAGTCCGGCGAACTCGCTGATCGGCCCACAGCTGGTGGCACACGGACTCGTGGCCGCCGGCGCGGCGATCGTCCTGATCAACATCGACCCCGATCTCACCAGGAGCGACGCGAATTATCTCCGCATTCAGCGCCTCTGACATGCTGTTCCTCAAGGGCACCCAATACGCGACCGCGGTGGCCGTCGTCATGGCGTTCCTGCTCGCGAGCGTGCTCGTCCGCCTCGCGCACGCGGTGATCCATCGCGTGCTCGATCGCCTCGACATCGTCAGCGTCGAGAATCGCGCGGCGGTCCACGCACTCGGGCAGCAGTTGAATCACGCGCTGACGCTGCTCGCGTACGCCGTTGCGGCGCTCGTGAGCGTGTCGCTCGCGCTGGCGCGCTTCGGCATCGGCGAGCCACGCTGGGATCCGCGGACGGTGGCGCGCTGGGGCCTCGTGCACGGCATCAACGTCGTGATCATCATTGCCGGCGCGTTCATCGTGATGCGCGCGGCGAACCTGGCGATCGTGCACTTGCAGCACAAGCTGGGACTCCGTCACGCGCAGAACGATCTCGAGTGGGAGCGGCGCGCGGCCACGCTCGGCGGCATCCTGAGCAGTCTGGTGACCGCCTCGGTCGGGTTCGTGGCGATTCTGATGCTGCTGCGCGAGCTGACGATCGACGTGGTGCCGATCCTGACCGGGGCCGGCATCGCCGGCCTCGCGGTCGGCTTCGGCGCGCAGAATCTGGTCCGCGACGTCATCTCGGGGTTCTTTCTGATTCTCGAAGATCAAGTGCGCGTCGGCGATCTCGCGCGCATCAACGGCGTCGGCGGCACGGTGGAGCAGGTCAACCTGCGGACCATCGTCTTGCGCGACGGCGAAGGCGCGGTGCAGGTGTTTCCGAACGGCACGATTACGGCGCTTGCGAACTTGAGCAAGCAGTATGCGTACGCGATCGTGGACGTGCGCGTGGCCTACGCCGAGAACCTCGATCGCGTGGCAGGGACGCTGCGCGAAGTGGGCGAGTCGATGCAGCGCGACGCCGTGTTGGGCGCTCTGCTCGTCGCGCCGCTGGAGGTTGCAGGTGTCGAATCGATCGACGCGGGCGCCGTCACCATGCGCGTGAAGTTCAAGACGCTGCCGCTCAATCAGGGCAAGGTTGCGAACGAGCTGCGCCGCCGCATCGTCGCCGCCTTCGTCGGCCGCGGCATCAAGCCGTACGCATAAACGAACGTGGGGCGGGTTCTTTTGGACCCGCCTGGAATGTCGGGCCTGAAAAGACCCGGCCTACCGGTTCAGACGCTAATACGTCACCCTGACTCGATACTTCAACACCGCCGTTGAGTCGGCCGCGACCGGAACGGCAAACGCGGCCGCCCACGCCGCCGTTTTCGTCGACGGGAACGACGACCGCAGCATTCGCCACGTTCCGCCGATCGGCTCGTTGACCTCCACGGTAATCGGCGTCGCCTTGTGATTGCGCAGCGTGATCTCGTACTCGAGCTGGTACACATTCGCCGCAATCTTCTCGAAATCGGTCTGGCTGCGCTCGCACGCCACGTCGAACGCATTGCCGATCTTCAGATTCAGCTCCTCGTCCTTCGGCGTATGGTCCACGCGATCCTCTCCGACGAACTGCGTGCCGCCCTTCGAGTCTGCCTGGTACACGCGCACGATGCCTGCCGGCATCGGCATGCCGAGACCGGCGCGCTCCTCGTTTCTGAACTGGTAATACACCTGCACGGTGTCCTTGATCGGCGAGCCGGGATGCTGCGCGTTGCGGTAGTAGAACGCCTGGCCGTCGACGACGTAACGCTTGTGGACGGGAACGGCCGTGCCGGCCAGCATGCTCACCTGCTTCGTCTCGTTGTTGTTGATCGTCGTTTTCCGGCCGAGTGTGTAGAGGTGATAGTCCGAGAACGACTCCTGCGCCATCGCCGCGTCCGCAGGCACAGCTGCGTCTTTCGCCCTCGCCTCCATCGCGCCTGAAAAGACCTGGCGGACGCGGTTGAGGTCGCCGGCGACGAGTTGCAGCTTCGCGCTCCGAAACGATGTGCCGCTGCCGTTCGTCAGCGTCACCCATCCGTCGAGGTCGGCGGTCTTGTCGTCGCGCGCGACCGTCAACACGTAATCGGCGCTCCAGGACAGCTTGCCCGCCAGATACGACGCTTCCACACGCTGCTTTGCGCCGCCCGTGTTGTCGAGCGTCCAGATCAACGTCGGGTGCGTGTAAAGATTGGCCGGCAGCTCGGGGAACTTGATGTGATCGGCATTCAGGCCGGTGACGATTTCATTGCCGATTTGCCAGACGGGAGCGCTGTTATAACTGAGCAGACGCGCCTGCACGTCTTCTTCGCGCGTGTCGCCGTTCTCCGTGTGTCTGCGCACGAGCGTGACGTCGCGCCCGACGAACTTGCGTAGCAGCTTGTCCGGCTCGAGCAGGTCGTATTCGTAATTCTGTTCGAGGACGTTCACGCGCGACGGCTCGGTCAACGAACGGAAGTGCACCGTCGCGGGATTCACCGTCGCCGCGATATCCATGAATTTCAGATCGAAGGTCCCGCGCGGCAGCTGCAGATCGCGGACGTCGCGCACCAGCGCGATGTCGGAGTTGTAGACGGTGACGCCGAGATCGACCTGATGGTCGAGTGTCGACGCGTCTGGTGCAGCCTCTCGAGCGGCCTGGGCTTTGGGAACCGCATGATGTGAAGCGACGGCGCCAGCGGCGGTCAGCAGCGCCACAAACCAGATTCGGCATCTCATAGATGGCTCCTTCTAAGGCTTAGAACGGAGCCGCCGCGATTCCTTGCAAAAAGGGGACGGGAGCGCTAAAAACGACTCCCGTCCCCTTTTTTTCGCCAGGTCGCGCCGCCGTCGATAGTGGCGAATGTGCTGCCGTCGGCGGCGGTGACGGTGGCCGTCAGATCGTCGGTCGCCTTTACCCCGATCAGCGGCACTGCTTCGGGAAAGACAACGCGACGCCACGAGCGGTTGTCGGTCGAAATGACCACCGTACCGGCCGGGCCGACAAGCCAGCACACCGACGGCGACGGCGACGACCCCGCGGTCAGCGTCTCGGTCGCACCGGTCTGCTGCGTCTGCCATGTCGCGCCGCTGTCCGACGTGTGCTGCACGGCGCCGCCATCGATGATTCGCCATCGGATCGCCGGGTTCGACGACACGATCACCGGCATAGCCCCGGCGGCAAACGCGCGCGCCTCAGACTTCATCGGTTCGGCGCGCTGCGCCATGGTCTTTGCGGCAGCCGAAGGTTCGGAACTCGCAGCGGGAGGCGGCCCGGTCGTAGCGTGCGGCGAAGCGGCGTTCGCCGATCCGCTCGGCGCCATCGCATCCGCCATTGTCGACTGGTCCAGATCCCGCCGCGGTTTCGCCGCCGCCGGCGCTGACTGCGGCGCTTCACCAGAGTCCTTCAATTGGCCCGGGGCAGGATTCGCCGGTTGGCGCAGGCGCGCCGCCGCAGCCCGTCCGACCTTCTCGTCCGCCGATGGGGTCGACGATGTAGTGGGAGATGACGGAGGCGTCGCGGCGACCTGAGCAGGCCGCTCCTCCGTACGTTGTTGAAGCGCTGGACCACGGCTCGGCACCGCGACCCAGAGGATCGCGGCCGCCGCGGCGGCCGTCAACGGAACCAGCCATCGAAGTGCCCGCACGCGCCAGCGCGGCGTCGTGTCGAGCGAGGACGACGCGGTCGTGATGATGGCGGCCAGCGCCGCCTGGCATCGAGCACAGTCCGCCGCGTGCGCTTCGACCGCGGCACGCTCACTCGCCGTGAGCGCGTGGTCGGCCCACGCGGCGAGCGTGTCGGCGTCGAGGCACGCGCCGGTCGGCGCCTCGGACGCACGCGCCTCGAGCGTTCGGCGCAGCAGGCCGTCAATCGACGAGTCGCGGTCGCGCGTACTTTTGCTCAAGGCGCCTTCTTATCCCCGATCTCCGATCCCCGATCCCCGATCCCTGATCCCTGATCCCTGATCCCGCCATCATACAGAACGATCGTCCGCCGATTTCTTGCGCCCCGTCGAGCCGAGGATGGGCTCCAGATCGAGCGGACCCGCGTCGTTCGAGATCGACTCGAAGCACTCGGCGATCTGCGCATCGTTCAATCCGTGATCCTCGCGCAGCTGACGCTCGACATCTGTGCGGATGGCGCGGCGCGTACGCGCGAGTTGACGCGAGACGGTCGCCTCGTGTTCGTCGAGGAGGCGGCCCGTGTCCGCCAGCGTCAGCTCTTGAAGATAGTAACAACCGAGCCGGAGCCGGTCGCGGCTGCCGAGTCGCGCGACGGCGTGCGTCAGCGCCTGCTGCATCAATTCAACGTACCGGACGCGGTCGCCAGGCAGCACACTGTTGCCGGCTGCAGGGCTGCCGCCTGGGGAGTATGCAACCTGCGCTTGCGGCCGAGGCGTTGACGCATCGTCACGTCCCCTGATTCGACCGTGGATCGCAGACGTGCGGAGCGGGAAGGCGGCCGGACCGCCGTCATCGTGATCCGGCAGCGGCACGAGCCGCCGCTCCGCGCGCACGCGGTCAACGTAGCGCTGCGCGAGGACGGCCCGCAGCCACGTCGCCAGGCTGCTGCGCCCCTGAAAATAGCGGAAGAGCGATCGCCGTTCGCCATCCCGCTCCTGCATACCGTACAGGTCGGCGTACAAGGCATCGGCAAGGTCGCGGGCGCCGCCGCCCGGAGCCAGCGCGTCGGCCGCACGGTAGAGCACCGGCCGATACTCGAGGACGAACCGCTCCCAGGCCCGCTCGTCCCCCGCCGCGCACTGCCGGGCGAGCTCGAGATCTTCAGCGTGGACATTCACGGTTGGCGACACGGATCATGGCAGCCTACCAGAGTCAATTCGACATCTGACATCCGAAGATTTGTCACCCGGCGATTGGCAATCGGCCATCTGAAATCTGCAATCTGAAATCTTTCGGTCGCTCTCTTACGTCTAATATCGCTATGGTAAAGTCACGCGCTATGCGCAACATCCTGCTGTGGGCCTGCCTCTTCGCGCTCGCGGTCGCCGTTCCCTCCGCGCAGGGGACCTCCGCCGCCTTTTCGGTGCCGGTCGTCTATAAGACGCTGCCCAATGGGCTGCGGGTGGTCATCAGCGAAAATCACGCCTCGCCGACGGTCGTTGTGGAGGTGATGTATCGCATCGGCTTCCGCATCGAGCCGCGCGACCGCACGGGGTTCGCGCACCTGTTCGAGCACATGATGTTTCAGGGCTCGGAGCACGTCGGGAAATTCGAGCACGTCCGCGTCGTCAACGAGAACGGCGGCACGCTGAACGGATCCACGCGCTTCGATCACACCAACTACTTCGAAGTGATGCCGTCCAACGCCCTCGAGCTCGCGATGTGGCTCGAAGCGGACCGGATGCGATCGCTCAAGATCACACCAGAGAACCTGAAGAATCAGCAGAACGTCGTGAGCGAGGAAGTGCGCGTGAACGTGCTGAACCAGCCCTACGCGGCGTTCGAGTGGCTCGGCCTGCCCCAGAAGGCGAACACGAACTGGTACAACTCGCACAACTTCTACGGCGATCTGTCCGACATCGAGGCCGCGACGCTGGAGGACGTGAAGAACTTTTTCGACACGTACTACGCGCCGAACAACGCGGTGCTGGTCGTCGCCGGCGACACCACCCCCGACGAAGTGATGAAGCTGGCGGAGAAGCACTTCGGCGGCATTCCGTCGCGCCCGGTGCCGCCGCCCCCGGACATCAGCGAGCCGCCGCAGACCGCCGAGAAGACGTTCGTCGAGCCAGACACGCTCGCCCGCACTCCCGCGATTGCGTTCGGCTATCACCTGCCGTCGCGCCTGACGCCCGATTTCTTCGCGCTGGCGCTGCTCGATCCGCTTCTCGTCAGCGACGAAAGCGCCAAGCTGTATCAGGCGCTCATCAAGGACAAGCGGATCGCATCGGCAGTGTCCGGCGGCTTCAACTACGGACTCGGCAACGACTTCGACTACAACGGTCCGATGCTCTACACGTTCCGCGTCGATTACGCGCCGGCGGTCAAAGGCTCCGATGTGCTGAAAGTGGTGGACGAGGTGTTCGACGCCATCCAGCAGCATGGCATCACCGACGACGAGTTGAAGCAGGCGAAGGTGAACTTCAAGTCGAGCTTTTTCGAGACGCTGGAAGGCGGTGGCATTCCGCTGTTCGGACGATCCGATCTGCTGGCGGCACTCGCCCTCTACGACAACGATCCGAACCGCATCAATGAGATTCTCAGCGACCTCGATAAGGTGACGACGGCGGACGTACAGGCCGCGGCGAAGAAATACCTTGTGCCGGCCAATCGCACGTCGATCGAGCGTCGTCCGGCGGCGGCTGGAGGTGAACAGTGATCGGCCATCAGAACCTCTTCACCACGAAGGACACGAAGGACACGAAGGCTCAATCGGGTTTGACCAACGCGAAATCGGGCTTGACCTTTGTGTCCTTTGTGTTGGGAAGCGCGCTCGCCATCGTGCTGTGCGCGTCGACCGCCACCGCTCAAGCCCCATCCGTGCCCGCCACCGAGCGGCCCGTCATCGGGCCCGCGCGGCCGTTCCAGATTGCGCCGCGCGTCGAGCGCACGCTGGCGAACGGGCTGCGTGTCATCGTCACGCAGCAGTCGGTGGTGCCGAAAGTGTCGGTGACGCTGACGATCAAATCAGGCTACTCCAGCGATCCGGCGGACCTCACCGGCCTCGCCTCGCTGACGGGCGACCTGATCCAGGAAGGCACCCGCACGCGCAGCAGCCAGGAGATCCGCCGGCAGATGTTCGGTATGGGCGGATCGCTCACCGCTTCGGCCTCGCAGGATTTCACGGCGGTCTCGGCGCGCGGGCTGTCGGAGTTCATGCCCGGCCTCATCGGTCTGGTCGCCGACGTGGCGATGAACCCGACCTTTCCGGCTGAGGAATACGCGATCATGGTGCAGCAGCACCTGCAGAACGTGGAGCAGCAGCAAGCGTCGCCGCAGTTCCTCGCGAACCGGGAATTCCGCAAGCAGCTGTTCGGCGCGCACCCTTACGCGCGCACGAGCGAGACGGCCGATTCGATCAAGGCGATGGACCGTGCGAAGGTCGTGGCGTTCCACGGCGATCATTACCGGCCGAATAATGCGTTTCTCCTCGTGGTCGGCGACGTCCGGCCGGAGCAGGTGTTCGCCGCCGCGCAGAAGGCGTTCGGCAGCTGGGCCCGCGGCACTGTGCCGCCGCCGGCGTTTGTGCCTCCGCCGGCGCTTTCGGGACGCCACGTGTACTTCGTGCAGCGGCCGAACAGCATTCAGTCGTCGATCGCCGTCGGCAACGTCAGCGTGAAGCGCAGCGATCCGCGCTGGTTCGAGCTGATGCTCGCCAACACGATCTACGGCGGCGCGTTCAACTCGCGCATCGTGAAGAACATCCGCGAGGACAAGGGCTATACCTATTCGCCCTCGTCTGTCTTCACCGGCTTCGCCAATGCCGGGTTCTACAAGTTCGCGGCCGACGTGCGGAACGAAGTGACCGGCGCCACGCTCACGGAGATCTACAAGGAGATCGACAAGATGCGCGCCGAGGGCAGCGACGGGCCGGAGCTGGCGGGGGCGAAGGCGTACATGCGCGGTGCTTTCGCCCTGCAGACCGCCACGCAGGGCGGCCTCTCCGCGACGTTGAACAATGTGTACGTGTTCGACCTGCCGAAGAACTATCCAGAGACGTTTCGATCGACGATCGCCGAGCTGACGCCGCCGCGCGTGAAGGCGGGCGCCAACACGCTGCTCGGATCCGCGGATTCCGTGGTGGTGATCGTCGGCGACTGGGCGAAGGTGAAGGACCAGCTGGGTGCCTTCAAGGACATCACCTTTCTCGACATCAACGGCAGGAAGGTCGCCCCGCCCACGCCGTGAACCACGATTATCACTTCGTCACGATCTGGCGCGTCGACGCGCAGTGCGGGGAGGTCGCCGACATTCTCGGCGACCCGCTCGATCTCCCGCGCTGGTGGCCGGCGGTGTACCTGGGCGCGGAAGAGATCGCGCCGGGCGATAGCCGCGGGCTCGGTCGGCGCGTTGCGCTGCACACGAAAGGGTGGTTGCCGTACACGCTGCAGTGGGAGCTGGAGGTCGTCGAATCGCGCTACCCGAACGGCTTTACGATTGCGGCGCGCGGCGACTTCGACGGGCGCGGCGTCTGGACGATTGCACCGGACGGCCGCTTCGCCACAGTCACCTACGACTGGCGGCTGCGCACGGAAAAGCCGCTGTTGCGCGAGCTCTCGTTCCTGCTGAAGCCGCTGTTCGAGACGAATCACCGCTGGGCGATGGCCCAGGGCGAGACGAGTCTCGGGCTGGAGCTCGCGCGGCGCCGCGCGTCTTCTGAAGAGGCACGGCGCGCGATTCCTCCTCCGCCGGGACCGATCACGTACGCCGCTGTCGGTCTGCTCTCCGCGGGAGCAGCGGTCGTCGGCGCGCTGACCTACCTTGCGGTCCGATCGCGGCGGACCGCGCGACGGACGTAGCGCGAAGGCTTTAGCCGAGCGTCTCGGCCGATCTGGAAACGATCGCTCAGAAATCCGCGAGCCGCAGCGGCACGTCTGCCGCCGCCCACGCCGTCTTGTATTCCTTCTCGACGACAAACGCCTGCTCGCCCTTGCCCGCCATCAGCAGCGCCTGCCATCTGCCGAAAAGCGATCGCGGGTTGCGCGGATTGCGGACGAGATCCTCGCCGAAGACGCGCTCGGCTTCATCCGCTCGGCCCGCCCTGAGCAGCTCGGCGCCAAGCGACTCGCGCACCGGATAGAACCAGTCCGGCGGCTCGTCGTAATTGAGCCCGTCCTGCACCGTCACGGCCCGGCGCCACGCGTCAATCGATGCGGCTTCGTCGTGCCGGGCGTGCGCGATGCGCGCGTCGAGCACCGCGTCCATCAGCGTCACGATCGTGGCGGCCTTGTTGAATCCCCAATCGGTCTCGGCCGGGATGGCTTGCTTGGCCGACGCATACGCCCTGCGCTCCGCCTCGGCCTCCGGCGCCTGGCCCGAGGTAGCGTGCGCGGCACCACGGCCGAAATGAGAGATCGTGGAAAGAATCGCGTACTTCGGGTCGGGCGCGGGGAGCGCGAGCACATCGGCCCATCGCGCGAAGCGCAGGAGCACGAACAGCTTCTTCGCGGCGAACGGCTCGAGCATCGGCATCTGCGCGATCGCCGGCATCGCCTGCGACACGAGCGTGTCGGCGGACCGAATGGCCTCGGCGGACTGCCCGCTCATCATCGCCGCCGACGCGAGGAAGTCGAGGTTGTGCGCGTAGTACATCGCCAGATAGACGCCTCCGGGGTTCGTCGCCGCGATGTACTCGCGATCGACCTGCGCGGCGCGCGCGTTGCTGGCCACCGCGGCCTGATAGTCGCCGGTGCGCATGTAGATGTGCGAAGGCATGTGGACCAGGTGGCCGGCGGCGGGCACGAGCGTTTCCAGGCGACGTGCGCTCGCGAGCGCGCGCTCGGGCGCCGGAGACGCCTCGACGGCGTGGATGTAATAGTGGTTCGCGCCGATGTGCATCGGGTCCTGCCGCAGCACGCCCTCGAGCACCGCCACGATCTCTTCGGTGCCTTCGGTCGGCTTCGCGTCATTCGACCAGAGCTGCCACGGATGCAGGTCCATCAGGCTTTCCGCATACAGGGCCTGCGCATCGAGATCCTTCGGGTACTTCTGCACGAGCGCGTGCATGGCGTCCTTGTATCGCACGGCCAGCGCTTTGAGATCCGCGTTTGGATCGTTGGAATACCGCTTCACGAGCGCCTCGACGTAGGCGCGCTCGCGCGCGGGCGCTTTCGCTGCCAGGCTGGCCGCGCGCTGCGCCTCGTCGAACGCCGCTTGCTCGCGCTGCGGATCGACGTCGAGATTGATGTTCGGCCCGAGCGCCAAAGCGATGCCCCAGTGCGGCATCGGCGACGCCGGGTCGAGCTCGGCGGCCCGCCGGAACGCTCGGATCGCCTCGTCGTGGTTGAAGCCGTACACGAGCGTCAGTCCCTGGTCGAAGAACTTCTGCGCGTCGGCGTTCTTCGTGGCAATGGGGTGATGCAGGTGGCCGAGGCCGGCCATGAGCGTGGCCGGAGGCGCCGCGGCGGCGGGGTGCTGGTCGTGTTGAGCTCCTGCGGTCAGCGACAGCGTCAGCATCAACGCAAGCATGGCTATTTCTCCAGCAGGGATTTGAGCGAGGCCAGTGCTCGCTCCCAACCGTATCCCACCACGTCATAATAGCGCCGCCAGCGCACGCTCTCCTCGAATCCGGTCTGCCTGACGTGCACCCGCGTGACGGCGGGCGACCAGTCCGGCTGGTGTGCGACGTTTCCACTCGGCGGGACGGGCGTGCACGACACTTCGAGCGCCATCGGCCCGATTGGCTCGCCGTCTGGCGGCAGCCAGAACGCGTCGGCGACGAAGAATCCGGCGCCCGGGTCGAACTGCATCACGGTTCCGCGGAAGACGCCGCCGAGACGGCCGAGCGTCTCGTCGCGAAAATCGGTCGGCGCCCACTCGATCGCATACGGTCCCAGCGTCCGCGGCGTCGTCACCGAGCGCGCGACCTGCCACCAGGCGCCGAGCGCATCGGCGTCGAAGAACGCCTTCAGCACCCGTCCGTGTGGTGCGTGGATGATGGCCGTCAGGTCGATGCAGGGCGGGTCGGGCATCTTGGTGATCTGTTGTGGGATTCGGGATTCGGGATTCGGGTATCGGAAGTCTGGATTTTGGATTTCAGGACGTGGCGGTCGTGGCCGCCTGGGCGTTCACCTGGCGAAGCCGATGATAACAGATGGTAAAGTGGAAATCGTATGACTCATCAGCCGATGGCGTATCTGTACCCGGAGTTTCTCGAGAGCGAAGAAGCGCGGCCGATCCGGATTCTCGCGGAATACCTCGAGCCCTTGCGGCGGTTCAAAGAGCAGAAGATTCAGGACACGGTGGTCTTTTTCGGATCGGCGCGCGTCGACAGCCGTGAAGCCGCCGAGCGCACGCTGCGGACGCTGCGCGCGCGCGGCGTGCAGGACGCCGACGATCACTACGACAGCGCATTGAAGAAGAGCCGGAAGGCGCTCGAATGGGCGCGCTACTACGAGGAGGCCCGCGAGCTCGCGCGCCTGCTGACCTCGTGGAGCACCGCCCTGCCGTCCGACCACCATCGCTTCGTCGTGACGTCGGGCGGCGGCCCCGGCATCATGGAGGCGGCCAACCGCGGCGCGCGTGAAGGCGGCGGCAAGACGATCGGCTTGAACATCCGTCTGCCGTTCGAGCAAGGTGCGAATCCGTACATCACCGACGGCCTGCACTTCGAGTTCCATTACTTCTTCATGCGCAAGTTCTGGTTCGCGTACCTCGCGAAGGCGCTCGTCGTCTTTCCAGGCGGTTTTGGCACGATGGACGAGCTGTTCGAGATTCTCACGCTCGTGCAGACCGACAAGCTCTCGAAGCAGATCGAAGTGGTGCTCTACGGACGCGAGTACTGGGATCAGGTGCTCGATTTCAAACCGATGGCCGAGTGGGGCGCGATCGCCGAAAAGGATCTCGAGCTGCTGAATATCTGCGATACGCCCAGCGACGCGTTCGAGCACCTGCGCGCGAACCTGATCGCGAATCATCTGGAGCCGGCATCCGAGCAGGAAGCGGCGGCGCCGGGGATCGCGAGAACGCGCGGATGACGACATCTTTCACCACGAAGGCAAAGCACTTCACCACGAAACCACGAAGTCACGAAGATTTTTTTCTAAAAAACTTCGTGTCCTTCGTGTCCTTCGTGTCTTCGTGGTTTTGATGGTACGCGAAGACAGGTCGATGCGACCGTCGGCGGTCAATAAATCAAGAATCGCTCGCGCAGCGGCATGAACTCGGCTACGGATGGCTCCCAGGCGTGTGCGATGTCCCGCGCCGTCTGTCCGGCATCGATTCGCTCGCGCACCTCCGGCGATCCGGCGAGGATGTCGATCGGCAGCTTCTCGTGCTCGTATTCGTACGGCGGATCGCGCCAGGCGAACCGCGCTTGGTCGCTTCCGCGAAATGCGGCGATCAGCGCCACGCCGGTTTCCACCGCCCGGAAGGTCGTGCGGTCGAGCACGTGAATCTGGCAGCCGCCGCAGCTGACCCTCGCGTGCTTGTGGAACGTCGGCTCGAACACGGCCGGCCGGAAAAACGCGCCCGGCAGATCGAGCCGGTTCATCGTGTCCGCGAATCGTTCGGCGATCACCCACGGCGCCCCCGTCAGCTCGAACGGCCGCGTTGTCCCTCGCCCCTCGGAGAGATTCGTGCCTTCGAACAGCACCGTTCCCGGATAGACGATGCAGGTGTCGAGAGTCGGGATGTTGGGCGACGTGAGGACCCACGGGACCATCGTGTCGTCGAAGTACATCTCGCGCCGCCAGCCGTGCATCGCGATCACGTCGAGCTCCGCCCCGATGCCGAAGGCGTCGTTGAACAGCCGCGCGAGCTCGCCAATCGTCATGCCGTGGCGCATCGGGATCGGATACAACCCCACGAATGACTCGAAGCCCGGAACGAGCATCGGACCTTCGACGCCTGCGCCGCCAATCGGATTGGGCCGATCGCACACGATGACCTTCACGCCGTGCTTGCGCGCAGCCGCCAGGCAGTTCGCCATCGTGTAGATGTACGTGTAGATGCGCGTGCCGACGTCCTGCAGATCGATGACGAGGACATCGACGTCGCGCAGCATCTCGGCGGTCGGCTCCCGCGTCTCGCTGTAGAGCGAATAGACCGGCACGCGACGGATGTCGTCGTGTGCGTGGCCGCTCTCGATCATGTTTTCCTGCACGTCCGATCGGAATCCGTGCTGCGGACCGAAGATCGCGGTCAGGTGAGCGCGCGGCTGCACCGCGAGGCGGTCGGCCGAGTGCCGCAGCTGGTGGTCGACCGAGGACGGGTTGCACACGATTGCGACGCGTTGGCCGTCCAGGCGAGCGGAATCGAGCAGGCGTTCAATGCCGAGCGTGACGCGCATGCCCGAATTATAGGGGGGCGGGAGCGGCTTGCCGATTCTGTGTCACCGACGCCACAGGGCGGATGGTCAAAACGCGCGAACTGCACATAGAGTTCGCCAGACGCGGCGCGCGACTTGCTTGTGAATGGCCCCGTTGATAGACTACGCGTTCCTGGTGGTCAGCCCCGCCTGCTTTGCCCGCGCCGAGAGCCGATCGAGCCTCAGTTCTGACTCGCTCTCTCCTCCACGTGACTGCTTAGCCGACGTGCGAGCCACCGTCTCCGGACTGCGCAGCCCGGGGGTGTCAGGTGAACTGCATTGGCTGCCCAGCGCGGAGCCGGTGCGAACGAGGAGACAGTGATGGGTCGAAGGCTTTACGTCGGAAATCTTCCTTACACCACGGGCGAAGCGGAGCTGCAGGAATTGTTCGCCAAGGCCGGAACGGTCGAGTCCGTGCGCGTCATGCGCGACGCGGCGACAGGCCGCGCCCGCGGGTTCGCGTTTGTCGAGATGTCGACCGACGAGGAAGCGCAGAAGGCCGCCTCCGAGTTCAATCAGTTCCAGATGGGTGGACGCAGCCTCACCGTGAATGAAGCGCGACCCAAGCCCGAAGGCGGCTTCGGCGGCGGCGGCGGCGGCTTCGGCGGCAATCGGGGCGGTGGCGGCGGCGGACGCCGCGAGCCGCGCTGGTAACGCGATATGAAAGCGTGGACCAAAGGCGATCGCGTCGTGCAGCCCACCTATGGGCCCGGGACGCTGGTCGAAGTCAACGAACATCACACCGTGATCGACTTCGACGAGCATGGCCGCCGTGTCTTCGCGACGCGGCTCGTCGTGCTGCAGGCAACCAGTGAGCCTGCGCCCGCCAAGGCCGCGCGCAAGCGCGCGACCAAAGCGAAGCCGAAAGCCGAGAAGGCTGAAAAAGCCGAAAAGGCTGAGAAGGCTTAAAGCGTCCTCCCGGCGTCGTGCCGGGAGCCAAAGCTGATGGTTATGGTTGAGGATCGAATCTAACCTCAACCACGACCATCGCCCTTCCTCTGACCCTAAGCCCCTATCTCCTGACTCCTGCTTCCTGTTTTCTGAGCCCTGAGCCCTGAGCCCTGAGCCCTGAGCCCTGATCCCTGATCTTTACGCACGTCCTTTGCATGAGCCACGGGTTCATGCGCATTCTGCTCGTCGAGGACGAACCGTCTGCCGCGCGGATGCTGGCGAAGGGACTGCGAGAGCACGCCTACGCCGTAGACGTCGTGCGCGATGGCCGCCAGGCGTCTGAACAACTCGCCGCTGCCACCTACGACATCGTCCTCCTGGACGTGATGCTGCCGAGCCGGAGCGGCCTCGACGTCTGTCGCGAGCTTCGCCGCTCGGGATCGCTGATCCCGGTGCTGATGCTGACCGCCCGGCACGCCATCGACGACCGCGTGGCCGGTTTCGACAGCGGCGCGGACGACTACCTCGTCAAGCCGTTCGATTTCCGCGAGCTGCTGGCGCGCGTGCGCGCGCTCGTGCGGCGGCGCGCGCTGCCGCTCCTGCCCGATCGCCTCGAGGCCGGTCCGATCGCGATCGACACACGCCACCGCGACGTGCAGATCGACGGCACGCCGATCGTGCTGACGGCGCGCGAGTACGCGCTGCTGGAATTTTTCTGCCGCCGCACCGGGGACGTCGTCACCCGCGCGGAAATCGCGGAGCACGTCTGGGACGATCGCTACGACCCGCTGTCGAACGTGATCGATGTGTACGTGCAGCGTCTGCGCCGCAAGATCGATCGTCCCGGACGCCAGTCGCTGATTCGTGCGTGGCGCGGCGCCGGGTATCAGTTCGTTCCCGAAGGAGCGGCCGTATGAGCCTGACGATTCGGACAAGGTTGACGCTGTGGTACACGGTGCTGGTCGCCGCGCTGCTCGTCTGCTTCGCGGCTGGTGTGCTGGCGGTGCAGTCGCGCCTCAGCCGCGGCCAGTTCGACGCCGAACTTGACGGCGTCAGCCGAATGGTCGAGAGCGTGATTCGGGCGGAACTTGCGGAGAGCCACGACCTCGTACGTGCGGCGAAAGAGACCCGCAAGTCGGTCGACATTCCTGGACGTTCGATCGCGATCCTCGATGAAACGGGGCGTCCGCTCGCGGCGCACTGGCACGGGTTCCGGTCCACGCTGCTGCCGGCGTTTCAGGGCCGATCCTGGCTGGGCACCGTGACGGCAGACCGTCAAGCCTGGCGCGTGCACACCACGCGCATGTCGTCCAGCGACGGCAACTACGTGATCGTGACCGCCGGATCGCTCGACCACCTCGCGCTCGAGCGGCGTCTGCTCGCATGGACGCTGCTGATGTCGATGCCGCTCGCGGTGCTGCTGGCCGCCGCCGTCTGCTGGTGGGGAGCGTCGCGCGCGCTCCGCCCGGTGACGGCCATGGCCGCTCAGGCCGAAGCCATCACCTTGCAGTCGCTCGACGTCGATCTCGCGACCGGCGCGGCATCCGACGAAGTCGGGCAGCTCGCACGCGCGTTCAACCAATTGCTCGAGCGCCTGCGCACCGCGCTGCGGACCCAGCGGCAGTTCATGGCGGACGCGTCCCACGAGCTGCGGACGCCGATCTCCGTCGCGCGGACCGCCGCCGAAGTCACGCTGAATCAGTCCGGCCGCGATGAGGATGACTATCGCGATGCGCTCCAGATCGTGGGCGAGCAGACCACGCGCCTCGGACGGATGGTGGAGGACATGCTGACGCTGGCCAGCGCGGATGCCGGCGGCTATCCCGTGCGCCGCTCGCCGCTGTATCTCGACGATGTCCTCGCCGACTGCGCGCGAAGCCTCAGCGTCATCGCGACGGCCCGCGAGGTACGGCTCGACGTGCGTGCCGATCTGGACGTGCTCGTTGATGCCGACGACGTGCTGATCCGCCAGCTGTTCACCAATCTGATCGAGAACGCGTTGAAGCACACGCCGGCTGGCGGTGCGGTCACTGCGTCGCTCAGCGCCGCACGATCCGCGGCAACGCTCATCGTCTCGGATACGGGCCCCGGCATCCCACCAGCTGACCGCGCGCGCATCTTTGAACGATTCGTGCGGCTCGATCCTGCGCGCGACACCGGCGCGGGCGCGGGCCTCGGGCTGCCGATCGCGCGCTGGATTGCGGAGGCGCACGGAGGCACCCTCAGTCTGCGGCAGAGTCCCTCTGGCGGCTGCGAATTCGTCGCGACGCTGCCGCTCATGGCGCGCGTCGAGACCGCCAGCGTGCCTGTGAGCTCCCGCTCTACGACTCGACCTGCGCCGGCGGCGTGACTGCCGGTGTATGACGCATGGTCCGGAACAGCTCCACGGCGAGCGACAGATAACGGACGCGCACGGCGCGGCTGAAGCCGAGCATGAACACGCCGATCGCATACGCCACTCCGGTGGCGCTCGCCTCCATCAACACCCCCCGCGTCGTCACGGGCGGCAGCAGGACGCGAAACAGGAGGCAGACGATGACGCCCACGCTTCCGCCGGCCACTGCAGGCCAGAGCGTTTCGGCCAGGCACGTGCGGATCGGCAGCGCCACCGCGCGGCAGGCGCGTGGCAGCAGGACGCCGAGATGGCCCCAGGCGAGCGGCGTGAGTGTGCCGATCGCGACGCCGAGCAGGCCGATCCGGTGAACGAGAACCATGCTGACCGCCAGATTCACGACCGCTTCACCAACCCACACCCCGGCCAGCAGCTTGTGCGATCCGACGGCGATGACCACGTTGCTCGTGGCCGCCTGACTCACGACGATCACGCCGGCCACAGCGAGCGCGATGAACGGCGCGACGCTGCCGTCGAACTCCGGGCCCATCCAGCGGTGGATCAACGGGCCGGCGAAGCCGACCAGGCAGACGGACGCGCCGACGACCAGCGTGATGGCGACGCGAGTCCCTTCGATCAGCGTCTGCCGCAGCGCCGCGACGTTGCCCTCGGCGCCGAATCCAATCGCGACGGAGAACAGCATCCCACTGAATTGATCGCAGAGCCGCCGCTGATATTCGGCAAGCCGCAGCGCCACCGTGTAGACGGCGACCGCTGCCGTTCCCATCACCGCGCCGATCACGATGTTGTCGATGTTGAAGCTGATCTGCGACGCAATCTGGATGACGAACAGATACACGCTGAAGGTCGTGACTTCCCGCCAGTGTGTGCGGCTGAAGTACCGTGCGCGGATGCGCAGTTCGGGAAACACCCGCCGCGCCGTCCACGCGTAGCCGCCGTACCCCAGCACGTTGACGAAGGTCGTGATTCCGACGAGCATGACCAGGCCGTGTCCCTGCTCGAGCACGATGTAGGTCAACGCCGCGTTCGTCAGCACCGCGACGATGGCGACGCTGTTGTTCAGCACGAATCCCTGCCGTGAGTTGGTGATCGCGCCGAACACGGTCATCGGAAATCCGAGGGCGACGCGGACGCCGATGATCGCCATCAGCGCCTGTGCCGTGCGGATGTCGGCCGGCGACAGATGCGGGAATCGCGGCACGACCCAGATGATCATTCCGCCAATCACTGCGCATGCGGCGAGCCCGATGGCGCCATACACGCACACGAAGGTGCTGGCGATGCGGTTGACCCCGTCGATGTCTCCGCGCCGGTCCGCCGCGACGATGTGGCGGACGATGCCGTTGCCGTAGCCCATGTCGAGGAGTTGGAAGTAGTAGGTCATCGACGCCACGAGCATCCACAGGCCGTACTCGGCCTGACCCAGATGGTGCACGGTGAACGGCATCAGGAAGATGCCGGTGCCGATGTTGAACGCGAGGAGCAGGTACTTGGTGAAGGTTCCCGCGATGAGGTTGTTCGCAGCGGAGCTGACGTCGGAGTTCACGCTTCGAACGTAGCAAGAGTCGTGCTCGACTGTTCCTGAGCGTGAGCGGAACGGTCGCGCTTGGCATCGCTGGCGGCGGATCGGTCGTTGCGTTACGCTGTGTGACGCCATTCCATGGATGAATTTTCAGTGAACTCGACACAGAGTCAGTCTCCGATGGCCTCGATGATGGTGCGGGATTGCCCAGCGTTCGACGTCGCCGTGATCGTGCCGACCTTCAATCGCGCGGCCTCGCTGATGTGTTTGCTCGACAGCCTCTGTCAGCAGCGCACCGATCAACTGCGCTATGAGGTCCTGATCGTCGACAACGGCTCGGCCGATCGGACCTGCGAACTGGTCGCGGAATACGGTCGTCAGTTTCCGTTTGTGCGCTGTCTCCGGGAAGCTCGGCCGGGCGCGTCCAGCGCCAGGAACCACGGCATCCTGGCTGCGAACGCCCGCATCCTGGCCTTCATCGACGACGACGTCCGCGCCGCGCCGGATTGGATTGCCACGATCGTCCGCACCTTCGATCAGCACCCGGAGATCGACTGTCTGGGCGGACGGGTCGAGCCGCTCTGGCCGCGCAGGCCGCCGGCGTGGCTCACGCCGTCGCACTGGGGTCCGTTGGCCCTGCAGATGGGCCGCGGCACGTCGCCGTACATCGACGCGGAGCACGCATCCGCCTGTCTGGTGACGGCGAACTTCGCCTGCCGCGCGGAAGTCTTTCAGGAGGTCGGCCTGTTTTCACCGGAGTTCCTGCGCGACGAAGATCGCGAGTTGAACATGCGGTTGTGGGCCGCCGGCAAGCGCGGGAAGTACGAGGACGCCGTCGTCGCGTTCGCCGAAGTGCAGCCGGAGCGGCTCGAGAAGAGTTATCACCGCCGGTGGCACGCAGTCACCGGCGGGTCCCACGCGCGACTGCGCTATCGGGAGGCGATCGACCGCGACGGCAGGCTGCGCGTGCCGGCCGACATTCCTGGCCGTTCGTTTCTGGGGTCGCCCGCGTTCCTCTATCGCGAGCTGCTCTATCACGCGCGTCAGTGGGTGCTGAGAGTCGCCCGGGCGCGGTGGAACGATGCGTTCATCCACGAGTGCCGCATGCGATACCTGGTCAGCTATCTGACGACGCGGTGGCGCACGACCCGCGGAGATCGCGCGACCAGCCGTCAGACGGCGGGCGAACGGCGAAACCTCAGCCGATCGGCAAGATAGTAGTGGACCGCCGGCGTAATCACGAGCGACAGCACCATCGACGCGACGATGCCGCCGATCACCGCGATCGCGAGCGGCTGGAGCATCTGCGATCCGGCGCCCCATGCGAGGGCGAGCGGAATCATGCCGGCGACCGTGGCCAGCGCCGTCATCATGATCGGTCGCAGCCGGCGTTCGCCGGCGTGAATCATGCTGTCTTCGGCCGACATCCCTTCTGCTCTGAACCGCTGATCGGCGTCGAGCAGCAGAATGCCGTTCTTCGCCACGATGCCGATGACCATGATGAGGCCCATGAACGACGAGAGATTGAACGTGGTGCCGGTGACCAGGAGCGCCAGGAACACGCCGACCGTGGACAGCAGCGCGGACGCCACCACCGCGACCGGGGCGGCGAAGCTGCCGAATTCGAACAGCAGCACGGTGAAGACGAGCAGCACGGCGAGAATGAGCACGATGACGAGGTCGTGAAACGATTGCTGCTGTTCCTGGTACGCGCCGCCGTACTCGACGCGAATCGCCGGCGGCAGATTCAGTTCCGCGATCGCGCGCTGCGCAGCCGCGACGCCTGACCCGAGGTCCATGCCCTCCAGCCGAGCGGTCACCGTCACGTTGCGCTGCAGGTTCTCGCGGCGCACTTCGGTCTGGCCGGGAATCTCCTCGACCGCCGACAGCGACCCCAGCGTGCCGGTGTGTCCGCTGGCGCTGACCAGGAGCGTGTTCTTGATCGCGTCCACGGAGCTGCGCGTGGACTCGGGGAACCGCACCCGAATCGTGTACGCGCGATCGTTCAGCACCACCGGGGTCGGCGCCGGCTCGCCCTGCATGATGGCGCTCGCATCGAGCTCGATTTCCTGAGGCGTGAATCCCGCGCGCGCCGCCATCGCAGCGTCGACCCTGAATGTCGTCGCCGGACCGCTGATGGTGTTCTCGATGCCGTCGAGGACGTCGACGATGCCGGGCAGCTTCTTGATCGCCGCGCCGACGCGCGGCGCCCACGTGGCGAGCAGCGCCGGGTCCTGCGCGAAGAGCTTGATGGCGATCGGCTCCGGGGCGTTCGTCAGATCGCCGATCATGTCCTGCAGCAGCTGGACGAACTCCACGTCGAGCATCGGCACCTGTTTGTTGATCTTCTCGCGGACCTCCGCAATCACCTCGTCGCCGGCGCGATCGCGCTTGCGCTTCAACTTGACCGCGATGTCGCCCGTGTTCGCTTCCGTGACCGTGGCGAAGCCGAGCTGCAGGCCCGTCCGGCGCGACGTGCTCTCGACCTCCGGCGTCGAGCGCAGGATCTGCTCGACCGTCGTGATCACACGGTTCGTCTCGGCGAGCGACGATCCGGCCGGCATGATGTAGTCCACGATGAAGCCGCCCTCGTCCATCTCGGGCAGCAGATCGGATCCGAGAAATCGATACGCGCCGTACGCGCACAGAACGACGAGGAGGCTGCCGGCGACGAGCAGCAGCGGACGTTCGAGCGTCGCGCGCAGTACGCGCTCGTAGACGCGCATCACGCGCGGCGATACGCCGCCGTGTCCCTCGCCCTCGGGGCGCGGGCGTTTCCGGTCGCGGATGAAGAAATGGCTGAGCGTCGGCGTCCACGTGAGCGCGAGCCCGAGCGACGTGAGCAGCGCGACGCCGACCGTGATCGCCAGCGCTTTGAAGAACGTGCCGGTGACGCCGGTGATCGAGATCAGCGGCAGGAAGACGACGATTGGCGTGATCGTCGACCCGATGAGCGGCACGCGGATCTCTTCGATCGCCTTGCGAATGGCCTCTCCGCGCGTCTCTCCCGCGTCGCGATGCGCCACGATGTTCTCGACGACGACAATCGCATCGTCGATGACGAGGCCGACGGCGGCGGCGAGGCCGCCGAGCGTCATCAGGTTGAAGCTTTCACCGATCAGGCGCAGGGCGATGAACGTGATGGCCAGGGTCGCGGGAATGACCAGGCCGGCGACGAGCGACGTGCCCCAGTCGCGCAGGAAGAGCACCATGATCAACGATGCGAGGATCACGCCGATGATCACGGCGTCGCGGACGCTGCTGATCGAGTCGTTGACGATATCCGACTGGTCGTAAAAGGGTTGGAGCTCGACGCCTTTCGGCAGCTCGTGCCGGATGCGGTCCACTTCGGTGTGAACGGCGTCGGCCACGATCACGGTGTTGCTGTTCGGCTGGCGGAACACGTTGAGGAGCACAGCCGGCTTCGTGTTCGCCGTGACCATCGTGTAGACCGGCTTGATCGACGGCGAGACGGTCGCAATATCGCCGACGCGAATGGGCGCGCCGAGCGGCGTGGTTTTCACAACGATGTTGGAGATGTCCTCCTCGCTGCGGGCCTGGCCGCTCACGAGGCTGAGCACGAGCTGATGGTTGTTCTCGAACAGCCCGGGCGAGTCGATGAGGTTGCTGCGGCCGATCGCGTCGAGCACCGTCGGGACGTTCGTGGCCGTCTGCAGCAGCTTGGCGGGGTCGACCTGCACCTCGAACTCCGGCTCCTGGCCGCCTTGCACGACGATCGTCGACACGCCGCTCATGCGATTGAGACGCGGCTTCAACGTGTACGTCGCCAGTTCCCAGAGCTTCGTCTGCGGTACCGTGTCCGACGTGAGGCTGTAGCCCATCACGGGAAACGCCGCGAACGTCATCCGGTTGGCGGTGATCTTCGCGGTCGGCGGCAGCGATCCTTGCACGCTCGCGAGCGCGGCGTTCACGTACTGCAGGGTCTGAAACATATCGACCTGCCACGAGAAGAACAGGTCGATTTCCACGGAGCCGCGGCTGGTGATCGAGCGCACATTCTCGAGGCCCCGCACGGAGTTCAGCGCCTCTTCGAGCGGGCGCGTGACGGTGACCTGCATCTGATCGATCGGCGCCACGCCGTTGTCCACGCCGACGATGATGCGCGGGAAGTCGACCTCCGGAAAGACGGCCACCGGCACCGTCGTCGCGAGATACACGCCGGCGGCGACGAGCGTGAGGATGACGAAGATGATCGGCTTGCCGTGGCGTGCGGTCCAGTGCTCGGCCGCCATCAGTTTCCGCCCCCCTTTTCGTCTTCGTCCTTCTCTTCCTCTTCACCGGCCGCCTTTTCGCCCGGCTTCATCACGTGCACTTTGGCTTTGTCGTCGAGCCCGAGTCCGCCGACGGTGATCACGCGCTCTCCCGGCTCGAGGCCGCTCACGACTTGCACCATCTCGGGCTCGCGGACGCCGATCTCCACGGTCTTCTGGTGCGCGATCTCCTTGTCGTCGACGACGAGCACCATCGTGCCGCCCTCTTCGCTCGGCAGGATCGCCGATGCCGGAATCACCGTCGCGCCGTCGATTGTCGCGGCGACAATCGCCACGTGCACGGCCTGGCCGGCGCGCAGCCGCGCGTCGGGATTGTCGGCCTGCACCCAGACCTGCACGGTGGTGCTGTTCAGATCGGTTGCGGGGCTGACGATCGTGACCTTGCCGGTCACCGGCTCACTGCCGTCGGACGGGGTGATCGTCGCCTCGGCGCCGACCTTGATGTTCTTCGCCTGGTTCTGCCCCAGATTCACGCGCGCGACGATCGCTGACACGTCCATGACGGTCAGAAGGGGCGCGCCCGCATTCGCCATCTCGCCGGCATAGAGAGGCCGATCGGTGATGACGCCGGCGATCGGACTGCGGATCTCCGAGTAGCTCACCTGCGCCTGTGCATTCCCGTAATGCCCTTTTGCCGCGTCGACCTGCGCCGCGGCAGTCTTGATCTGCTCCTGCTTGCCGACCGATTGCAGCGACTTCAGGTGCTGATCGGCCGTGTCGAACTGGCTCTTGGCCTGCGCGTATGCGACCTGCGCTTCGTCCACGGTCTTGCGCGCGGTCGCTCCTTCCTTGAACAGCTGCTGCCGGCTCTCCAGCAGCTTGTGCGCCGCGTCGAGTGCTTCACGCGCGGCATCGAGCTCGGTCTGCGCCTTCGTCACCTGCTCGGGGACGGCGGCGTCCGCGGTGGCGCGATAATTCGATTCCGCCTGCGCGAACTGGCCGCGGCTTTCCTGCGCCGCCGCGACGAGGTCGCGGTTCTCCAGCTCGGCGAGCAGCTGGCCCCTTTTCACGCGATCGCTGCGATTGACCAGAAAGCGGCGGATCGGCGCGCTGATCTTCGGCGTGAGGTTGGCCTGATCGCGCGGAAAGAGCACCGCGTCGGCCGTGATGATCTCGCGAATGCTGCCGCGAATGGCGGGGGCGACCTTCACCGGCGCGACCGGTTTGGTTTCCGCCTCCTTCTTTCCACACGCGACGAGCGTGACGCCGAGCGCCGCGCAGCAAGTGATGCGAATGATTGTGCGCATAAGTTAAAGCGTTCCGGTGAGCGTCTGCAGTGCGGCCAGCGCCACCCGATACCGCACCAGTCCATCGTCGTACGCGTTGCGCGCGTCCCTCAGCGTGATCTGCGCGTCCACGACCTCGAGGACCGTCACTTCGCCGGCCTGATAGCGCAGCGTCGTCAAGCGAAGGCTCTCCGAGGCCAGATCGAGCGAGCTGCGAAGCGAGTCGGCCTGATCGCGGGCGACCTGCGCTTCGCGGTAGAACGTGTTGACGCTGGCGAGCAGCTGGCGCTGGGCGAGCGTGAGATCCGCCTTCGCCTGCTGCACGCGCAGGTGCGCTTGCCGCAGCTTGCTTTGCGTGGCGCCCCAGTTCCAGAGCGGCATCGTCAGCTGTGCCTGAAAGGACGAGCCGAGAAGGAGGAAGCGGTCGGGGGGCGGCCCGTAAGTCGCAAACTGATTGGCGTTGATGCCATAGAAATAATCGAACGACACCGACGGCAGGTAGCCGCTGCGGGCCACGCTGACGCCGGACGTTTCCTCCTGCACGGAGGCTTCGGCTGCGCGGACGTCCGGGCTGTAACCGGTGGCGGCCGCGCGGACGCCTTCGAGCGGCGGCAGCGGGGCGACCTCCTGCAGGTCGTCGGCGACCGTGATGTCTTCGCGATAATCGGGAAACACGAGCACGGACAGTCCGAGGCGGCTCTTCAGGGCGGTCAGCTCGGCTTCCTGCGCGTCGCGCTGCCGCTGCACCACCTGAATCTGCGCCTTCACGACGTCGGCGTGCGCGACTTCGCCGGCGGTCTCCTGCCGCTGCGTGATCGTGAGAAACGTCTGCGCTTCCTGCAGGCTCTGGTTCGCATTGGCCGCCTTTCGGACGGATGCCACCAGCGTGTAGTAGTTCTGCACGATCGTCGCGACGAGCCCGCGGCTCGCGACGTCGGCCCTCGCGCGCGCGACGGCCTCCGCGGCTGTCGCGCTCCGATATTCCGCCCATCTGCCCGGGTTGAAGACTTCGCCGTGGACCGTGAGCCAGGTGGTGTAGACGTTCGGTCCGTCGTTGGCGACGAAAACGCCCGACGGAGTGCCGTTCTCCTGCGTGTGGATGTACTGGTTGAACTCGCTGAGCGACGGCAGCAGCGCCGCGCGCGCCTGCCTGCGATCTTCCGCGGCGAGATCGGCCGCCGTGATGGCCGCGCGGGCCTGCTGCGCGTTGAGGCGCGCCTGCGCCAGCGCCTCCTGGAGCGTCAGCGGCGTCGCTGGCGGCTGCGGCGACGGCGTCCCGGGCGGCTGCGGCGACGGCATCTGCAGGGCCGGCGGAACAGGCGTCTGCGCGACGGCCAGCCCCGCCAGCATCCACGAGACCACGATGAAAGTCGTGGCCCGCGGGCAGAGCAGGACTGAAGTCCTGCGCCACCAGACGCGGGCCTGAAGCAGCCGAGACGCTCTATCAGCGAGACGGTGGCTCACGATCGACTCATTTCGCCATTTCGTACACGAGCACGCGGAACGTGCCGGCGATCGGCTTCGCGCGGCCTGTGGATCCCGCCGCCTGCGGCTCGTAGTCGGTGATCGCAAGATAAATGGTATGCGTAACGGTATCCAGCGCCATCGTGCGCGCACCGCGTTTGGTCTTGAGCGTCTGGACGACCTTCAGCACGGTCGGCGAATCCTCGTGCGCGACGGTCACCGTGCCCGCCTCGCCGTTCGAGCTGAAGGCGAGCTTCGTGCCCGGATCGAACCAGTTCGAGTCGACGCCCGCGCCGATCGGCGTGCTGTAGGCGACCTTGCCGTTCGTGTTGTCGATCATGAGCATCAGCTTGTTGTCGCAGCCGATGAAGAGCCGGTGATTGGCGAGGTCGATCGCCATGCCCGACGCCGACTCGCCTGGCGCGATCGGCCACGTGTCAGTGACCTTGTGTGTCGCCGTGTCGATCACCTTGATCGCGTTCAGGTCCTCCATGTTCACGTACACCTTGCCGGCTTTGGGATCCGCCTGCGCGAACTCGGGCTTTCCTTCGAGCGGAATCGTCGCGACGACCTTGCCGGTCTGCGCGTCGAACACGGTGGATGATTTGCTCTTCCCGTTCATCGTGTAGACCTCTTTGCGCCCCGGCTCGTAGAGGATCGCGTCGGGATTTTCGCCCGTGTCCACCTTCTGAATCAGCTTCAGCGTCTTGAGATCGACGATGCTCGCCTTGTTCTCGCGGCCGTTGCTCGCGAAGCCGCGTCCGAGGTCCGCGGCGATCGCGAATCCGTGCACGCCCGGCGTATCGGGAATGTCGCCGACCACTTTGTTCGTCTGCGTGTCGATCACGACGACCTTGGTCGCGTGGCTGACGTAGAGGCGATGCGCCGCCGGGTCGACCGACGCGTAGTCCCAGCCGCCTTCACCGCCGATCGCGATCTCGCGGGCGAACTTGTACGGCCCGTCCTGCGCGTGCAGTCCGGGGATCGCCGCGAGGCCGACGAGTGCCATTACCGTCATGAGGTGTCTCATCAATCGCTCCTTGATCGCTGTGACCGTCGCTAGGGCAGGTCCTTTTGGACCCGCCTTGGCTTGTGAGGCCGTCCCGACGGTGTGGCGCAGGACTTTAGTCCTGCCGTGTCTGGCTGAAGGCGGACACGACCAACGATCGTATGCGTCATGTCGGTCGCGTCCGGCTTCAGCGAGCCTGAGCCCAACAGTCTAGTGCTTCGATCATGAATTCAGCATGAACCGCGGTCATGGTGTATTCATGCGGCCGTCGTTATGATCGCGCAGAACAGCTGACGGATTTCAGCCGACCGCTGCGACGTGCGCGTCGCGTGTCCGGCGATTGTGGGCCCGCGTCTCGTGGCGCAGGACTTCAGTCCTGCTGATTCCGCGGGCTGGGCAGGTCTAAAGACCCTGTGACGGTTGATAGCAGATGCGAGTGCTCCTCGTCGAAGACGAACCGAATGCGGCGCTGGTGCTCGCGAAAGGGCTGCGCGAGCAGGCGTACGCCGTGGATCTGGCCGCCGACGGCGAGGCCGCCGTGTTTCAAGCCGGCACGACCGACTACGATGCCGTCATCCTGGACGTGATGCTGCCGCTGAAAGACGGCTTCGCCGTGTGCCGGACGATTCGCGAATCGGGCTGCGCGGTGCCGATTCTGATGGTGACGGCGCGCGACGCGGTCGAGGCGCGGATCGAAGGGCTCGACTGCGGTGCGGACGACTACCTCGTGAAGCCGTTCGACTTCGGCGAGCTGCTGGCCCGGCTGCGCGCCTTGATTCGCCGCGGGCGGCAGCCTCTGCTGCAACAGCCGCTCATCGTCGGTCCGCTGACGATCGACACGCGAGGCCGCCGTGTGCAGGTGCGCAACCGTGAGGTGTCGCTGACCGCGAAGGAGTACGCGCTGCTCGAATACCTGGCCCGTCGCGCGGGCGACGTGGTCAGCCGCGGGGATATCGCCGAGCACGTCTGGGACGAGCACTACGATCCGTTGTCGAATGTCGTCGACGTGTACGTGCAGCGGCTGCGGCGGAAGATCGATCGCGCCGGCGCCGAGTCGCTGATCCGGACGCGGCGGGGCGAAGGGTATCAGCTCGCCGCCGGCCCGGAGGGCGCATGATCGCGTGGACGCTCCGGACGCGGCTCACCGTCTGGTACACGTTCGCGCTGCTGGTGGTGCTCTCCCTGTTCGGCGCCGACGTGCTGTGGCAGCAGGGACGCATCGGCCTCCGGCGCGTGGACCGCGATCTCGAGGCGTTCACCGACACGCTCGCAAACGTGGTGAGCGACGAGCTGCACGAAAACCCGAATCCGGCCGTCGCGATGGCGGAGGCGCAGACGACCGTGACCGCGCCCGGCCGCGCGGTGGTGATTCTCGATGCGCACGGCGCGGCTATGGCCGCGAAGTGGAGCGGGCTGACGCTGGGCGAGCCGTGGCCGGACGCTGCGTCAGGCGCGCGGATGTGGACCGCCAAGACGCCGGCAGGCGCCTGGCGCGTGCACGCCCGCCCGCAGACATTCGGCGCCATGACGTTCGTGCTGCTCGTGGCCACGCCGCTCACGGATGTCCGGCGCGAACAGCGCGAAGTTCAGGAAGCGATGATCGTCGGCATTCCGATCGTTCTGCTGCTGGCTGGCGCCGGGGGCCTCTGGCTTGCGTCGATCGGGCTGCGTCCAATCACCGAAATGGCGCGCCGCGCGGCGAATATTCCGCTGAACGGCCTCGAGGATCTCGGACACACGGATCGCACCGACGAGCTCGGCCAGCTCGCCGGCGCCTTCAACGGTCTGGTGGCGCGGCTGCGTGCCGCGCTGCAGACGCAGCGTCAGTTCATGGCGGATGCGTCGCACGAGCTTCGCACACCGGTGTCGGTGATCCGCACCGCGGCCGATGTCGCGCTGAGTCGCCCTCATCGCGCGGAGCCGGAGTATCGGGAAGCGCTCACGATCGCCGGCGGGGAAGCGCATCGGGTCGGGCGGCTCGTCGAGGACATGCTCGTCCTCGCCCGCGCGGACGCCGGCGGCTATCCGCTGCGGCCGGTGGATCTGTATCTGGACGAGGTCCTTGCAGATTGCCGTCGGGCGGTCGACGTGTTGGCGACCGAGCGCGGCGTCACGATCGATGCCGCGTCAGCGCCGGAGATGCCGTTTCGCGGCGACGAGGATCTGCTGCGCCAGATGGTCTTGAACGTGCTGCAGAATGCGGTGCAGCACACGCCGGCTGGCAGTGCCGTCATCGTCGAGACGGGACAGGATGTCGACGCGGTGATGATTCGCGTCCGGGACGCCGGGCGGGGGATTCCGCCTGCGGATCAATCGAGAGTGTTCGATCGATTCGTCCAGCTCGATCCCGCGCGGCGCGGCCACGGCAGCGGTCTCGGCCTGCCGATCGCCCGATGGATCGCCGAAGCCCACGGTGGGACGCTGACGTTGGAGCAGAGTGGCCCAGGCGGCAGCACGTTCTCCGTCCGCCTGCCGAGTGTCAGAACGTAGCGCGAAGGCTTTTAGCCGAGCGTTGACGGACGCCGCGGCGCTCGGCTAAAGCCTTCGCGCTACTCGTTACCGCAGTGACTATTACGGCAGCGCGTGGACGAGGACTTCGCTGACGTGATGCACCGACTGCAGCATCGGCGCGTAGCCGACGACGATGGCTCCGAGGGTGACGACGGTCGCGGTCCAGCACAGGACGCGAATGGCGATCGACGGCCGCTGCGCCGGCCGGCGATCCATCAGCCGCTCGACGCGCGAGGCGATTCCTTCGCCGCCCACCAGCGGGCTGGCGAGCGCGCTGAACGTGCGGTTCACCGGCGTGAGCCGCGCCACTTTGATCAGCGCCGACGCCAACGCCAGGCCCGTTCCCGAATCGTGCGCCGCCCGCGCATCCGCCGCCTGCTCCGCAGCCAGCGCCCAGTCCCGCTCGAGTCCGCGGCTGGCCGCCAGCAGCGATAACGCGTCCGGCGTCGCGCGCATGGCGAGCCGCTTCAGGTTGTCCCATGAGCCAAGATGGCCGACTTCGTGCTCGACCGCGGCTTGCAGTTCGTCCGGCGTGAGCGCGTCGATGAGCGGCCGCGTGACCAGCAACTTCGGGCGGAAGACGCCGACGAGCGTCATGGCCGGAACCGGCGCATCGAGACAGTAGACCGGCGCCGGTGCGCCGGCGAGCGCGATCGGTTCCGCATGCGCCAGCCACGCGCGGGATCGTCCCGCCGCTTCGCGCAGCGCCGCCGCGCCGCGCCAGATCGCCGCCAGGAGGACGACGCACGCGACGCTGGCAAAAGAGGTCGTTGTGAGGCCGAAGGCTTCATCGAAATGGCGCGGCTCGAGCGTCCAGAACGACGGCAGGAAGACTCCCGCGACGAACGCGATCGAAGCAACAGCGGGCAGCAGCCGCAGGATCAGCAGAACGCGGGCACGGACCGCCGGCGCCGACGCCGCGATCGCCGAGGCAGCGCCTCGATGAATCGCCGCGACGAACAGCGAGATCACGATGTTCAGCGCAAGGAACCAGGTGAACGCCAGCGTCACGCCGTAAAGGAAATAGGTCACGGTGTGCGTTCCCGATTCAAGGCACGGCGCTTCTCGCGGATGAGGCGCTCGAGCTCTTCGAGCAGGGCGCGATCCCGATCGGACACGGCATCAACCAGCGACGAGAGCACCGGCAGCGGCTCACCCTCGCGCTGCAGCAGGCTGTGCACGAGCTCGGTCGCAACTGCGCCTTCAACCGCGTCGCGCGATGCCGCCGCGGCATAGACGAACGCACGGCCGACCTTTCGACGCGTGAGCAGGCCCTTCTTGAACAGCCGATCCATCGTCGTCATGACCGTGGTGTAGGCCACGCTCGGGCCGAAGTGGGCGCAAGCCTCGCGCACGCTGATCTCACCGCGTGCCCAGACGAGATCCATCGCGTCGCGCTCGAGCGCGCCGAGGCTGTTCTCGAGGATCTCGCGCGACGACTTGAAGCCCCAGAAGAGAAACGGCCTCCGCATCTTCGTGCAGCGTAATGACGCCGGCGGCTTCTGTCAAACGGATGTTGCGCCGGTCTGGTCCGGGCCGTTCATCGCGCCACCGCCGCGCCGGCGACCTTGCCAGTTGACCACGCCCACTGGAAGTTGAAGCCGCCAAGACGTCCGTCGACGTCGAGCATTTCGCCGACGAGAAACAATCCCGGCTGCAGGCGTGATTCCATCGTGGCCGGATCGATCTCCGTCAGGTTGACGCCGCCCGCCGTCGCCTCGGCGACCGTGTAGCCGCGCGCGCCGCTGACCGCCAGCGGCCACGCCGCCAGCCCGTGCGCGAGGCGGCGCCGGTCGTCGCGGTTGAAGTGCGCGACCGGTGTAGCGCCATCGATCTCGAGACCCGTGAGCAACGCGCTCGCAACCGACGCCGGCATCATGGTGCCGAGCACATGCTGCACCGACGCCTTCGGCCGTGTGCGCGCCAGCTCTGTCCACGTCCGATCGATGGCGTCGAAGCCGCGCCGCCGCAGAAGTTCACGGTGACCGCCGCCGCCCTTCCCTCGAGCTCGGCGCGCAGCCAATGCCGCGACGCGTTGAGGGCGACCGGGCCGCTGACACCGACGTGCGTCCACAGCAGCGCGCCCGACAGCCGCTCGGAGACGATGCCGTCGATCCAGATCGACAGCTCGACCTCGTGCGCGACGCCCGACAGGTTTCCGTGCAGCGTGTCGTGTTCCGCCAGGAGCAGCGGCGTCAACGCCGGCGTCAACGGCACGATGGTGTGGCCCAACCGGCGCGCGATCTCGATGCCGGCGCCGTCGCTTCCGCTCTTCGGCAGGGATCGTCCACCCGTGGCGAGGACAACGCGCGTCGCCCGCATCTCGCCTGTCGACGTAACGAGGCGGAAGCCGGCCGCGTCGGGCACGACGTCTTCGACGCGATGGCCGGCGTGCAGGACGCCGCCGGCGGCATCCACTTCGCGCAGCAGCGCCTCGAGAACATCGCGTGAACGATTCGAATCAGGAAACAGCTTGCCGTTCGCTTCTTCGTGAAGGCTGACGCCGAGCGCGGTGAAGAACGCGATCGTCTCGGCGACAGGAAGCGCGCGGAGGATGCGGCGGATGATCGATCGGCGGCCGCCCCAGAAGTCGGCGTCCGTCACCGTGGCGTTGGTGACGTTGCACCGCGATCCGCCGCTCACGAGAATCTTCGCGCCCGGCTTCCGGGCGCCGTCCAGCAGCACGACGGATCGCGACGCGTTCGCGCGCCGCGCGAAGATCGCGGTGGCCAGGCCGGCCGCGCCGGCGCCGACCACGGCGGTGTCGACGGTATGAGGAAGCCCTGTATTCAGATCGCGAAGCTCACGATCGGGCCAGAAGCGTCATCGAAGTCTCTCGCTGAAGGTTTGGGGCACTGTTTATAGCGTATGGCTATTTGTGAAGTCAGTGGCCAGGACCGCTGGACGGCAGCTAGAGTGTCTCATTTCGCGAAAACTGTCCCGGAACGTGACGCTCGCAGCACAACGGCCAAAAGTAAGCCATTCAGACGATAGACCGCAGCTTTCTTCTGCTGGCCACCGATCGGTCATCGTCTCAATCTGGCACACGACGCGTAATCTGCCTTCATCCAGACTTCCTGTAAGTCGTTCTACCCACACAGATAGTCTGCGTAAGTACCACTGTGTCATATGTGGTTCGGCACTTGCTCAAGTGTTGTCATATGACGACGTCTGCGTACGCTCGATTTTTTGCCGCGACCCTGATGCTCGGGGGCGTCGCGATGCCGGCGAGGGCTGAAAGACCCTTTAAACCGGCGTCTGTGACGCCGCCCTCCAAGCTCGATCACGCACTCCAGGGCAAGGCTCACCATAGTCCAAACCACGCTCTGGACGTGATCGTCGGCGTCGTCCCGGGCAGTGGGGATGCCGTCCGCACCACGCTGGCGACCAAGGGCCGTCGCATTACCGGCAGCCATCCGTCGATCCACGCGTTCAGTGCGACGGTCGAAGTCCAAGACCTCGCCGATCTCGCGAGCGATCCGCGCGTCCTCTCGGTGTCGCTCGACGCAGTCGTCTCCGCGCATCAAACGGCGGTGGGGAGCCCGGACGCGCTCGTCACACTGGATGCACTGCGCACGATGGTAGGAAGCTCGTCGAGCGGCGTCACGGGGCAAGGGGTCACCGTTGCCGTTATTGACTCGGGCCTGGCCAACGTGCCGGATCTGCACGCGCAGATTCGAGCGTTTTATGATTTCACGATCGATGGCACGCCGAGGGTGACAGGCGCCTCGGACGCGTATGGGCACGGCACCCACCTCGCGGCGACCATCGCCAGTAGCGGCCAACAAAGCGGGCTGCTCTACCAAGGAATCGCCCCTGGCGTTCGCTTGATCGGCTTAAGAGTGTTGGACGGAACGGGCAATGGGACGACCAGTAATGTCATCAACGCACTGGCCTTCGCCACCGCCAACAAAGCGGCGCTCGGCATCGACATCATCAACTTGTCTCTCGGGCATCCCATTTACGAATCGGCGGCGACCGACCCGTTGGTCCAGGCGGTCGAAGCCGCCGTGCACGCAGGCATCGTCGTCGTCGCGTCGGCCGGCAATTCCGGAATCAATCCAGACACAGGCCTGCCCGGGTACGGCGGCATTACCTCACCCGGCAACTCACCGTCGGCGATTACAGTCGGAGCGGTCAACACGTCTGGCACGTTGGCACGAAGCGATGATGTCGTGGCGCCGTATAGCTCGAGCGGCCCCACGTGGGTGGATGGATTCGCGAAGCCCGATCTCGTCGCGCCGGGACACCGCCTGGTTGCAGACACGAGCAACGGCTACTTGTACAAGACATATCCGACCTGGCAGTTCAATGCGCCCGCCGGAGCGTCCGGTAATTACATCCGCCTAAGCGGTTCCAGCATGTCGGCCGCCGTGGTGAGCGGCGTGGCGGCGCTCGTGCTGCAAGCCAACCGGAGCGCTCTCGAGCCGGATGGGACGCCGATGGCGCCGTTGAATCCGTACGCGGTCAAGGCGATCCTGCAGTACACGGCCACGGCGTTGGCCGGCGTGGACCCGCTCACTCAAGGCGCGGGCGAAATCAACGCGGCCGGCGCCATCGCGATGACGCGCGCCTTGGACACGCGTACGACGCCTTGGGCGGTCTCAGGGCTGACAACGAGCACGACGTTCGGGACCGAGACCGACCCGTGGTCCACCGACCTCATTTGGGGCGCGACGGAGCTGCAGAACCTGACGCCCGACGGCGCGGTTGCGGGCTCCAATATCGTATGGGGCACGAACATCGTGTGGGGCACGAACATCGTGTGGGGCACCAACATCGTCTGGGGCACGAATCTCGTCTCGGGTTCCAACATCGTCTGGGGCACCAACATCGTCTGGGGCACGAATCTCGTCTCGGGTTCCAACATCGTCTGGGGCACCAACATCGTCTGGGGCACCAACATCGTGTGGGGCACGAACATCGTGTGGGGCACCAACATCGTCTGGGGTACCAACATCGTGTGGGGCACGAACATCGTCTGGGGCACTAACTCCGCCAGTTCTGCTGCGTCGTGTGGAATGGAGGTCTGTTTCTAATGGCGCTCGGGTCGCTCACCTCGAAGTTCGATCAGCCGCTGCCGTCACGCGAGCGAACGGTGGAAGCGCCGCACGACACAGGCGTTGCCACCTCTGATTGGCAGACGGCGCTGCCCGTCCTGATTGGCCAACGCGTCACCTTGCGTGAGCTGCGGACGGCGGATGCGCCGGCGCTCCTGGCGCTGCTGACCACGGAAGAAGTGACGCGCTTCATTTCCCCGCCGCCGACCACTGTGGACGGGTTCGAGCGTTTCATCGCGTGGGCGAACGCGCAGCGGGCCGCGGGCCAGTACATTTGTTTTGCCATCGTCCCTCACGGAAGCGAGACGGCGATTGGACTAATCCAGGTTCGGCAACTCGAGCGAGGTTTTGGAACGGCGGAATGGGGCTTTGCGCTGGGTCAGCCGTTCTGGGGCACCGGCCTCTTCGTCGAATCGGCGGAACTGGTGTTGGCCTTCACGTTCGACACGGTGGGTGTCCACCGGCTCGAAGCGCGGGCGGCGGTGCTGAACGGCCGGGGAAATGGGGCGCTGCAGAAGTTGGGCGCATGTCAAGAAGCGGTCTTGCGGAAGTCCTTCTCACGCAACGGACGTTACCTTGACCAGATGCTGTGGTCCATTCTCGAGGAGGACTGGCGCCTCGCGAAGGCCGTCTGGGGACCCTCTGCGACGTCTGACGACAAGGCGATCGCCGTCGTTCATTGAGATGGCGCTCGGCTGAAGCCTTCGCGCTACACCGATCTGGAAACGGCTTTTAGTTCGCCGCGCCGATTTCGCGCTTCCGTCGCCCCGCGGAGCTCTCGAGCAGCGCGCGCAGCTCGTCGACTGAGACCGGCTTGGTGAGCACGCCGTCCATCCCGGCCGCCAAGCACTCTTGCACATCTTGCGGCCGCGCGTTGGCCGTCATGGCGACGATCTCCGGCCTTGCATCCTTCGCGAACTCCAGGCAGATCCGCTGCGTCGCCTCCAGACCATCCATCTCGGGCATCTGCACGTCCATCAACACCAAATCATACGACTGGCGTCTGACCGCGCTGAGGGCTTCCTCGCCGTTGCCGACGATGTCGACCCGATACCCGAACCGGCCGAGGATCACGGCAGCGACTCTCTGATTCACGACATTGTCCTCCGCGAGCAGAATGCGCATCGGAAGACGCTCACCCAACGTGGGATCGAACCGCTTCTCTGGTGACGGTTGTTCCGGGGCGGAATCCTTGGCGAGGACGGTCAGAAGCGCCTCGAACAACGCCAACGGCTTGATCGGTTTGAGCAGGGTTACCGACCAGTCAGCGCGAGCGGCGTTGGTCAACTGTCCCACGGACGTCAGAAGGATCAGCGGCAGCGATTCAGCGCTGCGATGCTTCCGCAGTTCCCGCGTCAGGGTCACACCATCCATGCCTGGCATCTGCATATCCACCAGTCCCACGTCGAACGGATCGCCGCGGCGCACCCACTCCAGCGCCTCGCTGGCCTCCGTGGTCGTACGGATCGTCACACCCCACGGCGCCGACAGGGCGCTGACGATGTTGAGATTGGTGGGATTGTCGTCGACGAACAGCAGCCGGGTACCAGCCAGTTGTGGCTCCGGCCCACGAAGATAGGCTGGAGGTTGCGTCGCAGCGGCTTCGGCCACGACGGTGAAGGTGAACGTCGACCCCTGGCCCGCCGTGCTCTGCACGCCGATCTCGCCGTCCAGCATTTCAGCGAGCCGTTTGCTGATCGCGAGTCCCAGTCCCGTGCCGCCGAAATGACGCGAGGTGGAACTGTCCACTTGACTGAAGGATTTGAAGAGCCGATCCAGCCGGTCCTGCGGAATCCCAATGCCGGTGTCGCGGACGTCGAATCTCGTCTCGAACACGTTGCCGGCGCGCGGTTGGCTCGTCACCGATACGACGATCTCGCCGTCCGCCGTGAACTTCACGGCGTTGCTCAGCAGATTGACCAGAATCTGGCGGACGCGCGTCACGTCCGTCATCAGGCCCCACGGCGTGTCGTCGGAAACGAGGTACGCGAGATCCAGATTGTTTTCCGCCGCTTTGGGGGCCACCAGATCGAGCGCCGCTTCGACGCAATTGCGCAGGTCGAACGGCTGCTTTTCGAGCTGCAGCATCCCGGCCTCGATCTTCGAAAAGTCGAGGATGTCGTTGATGACGGCGAGCAACGATTCACCGCTGGACCGGATCGTGCCGACGTAGTCACGCTGCTCGGGCTTCAGGTCGGTGTCCAGCAACACACTCGTCATGCCGATCACCGCATTCATCGGCGTGCGGAGCTCGTGGCTCATGTTGGCGAGGAACTCGCCTTTGGCCTTGCTGGCCGCCTCTGCTGCGAGCTTGGCGCTGGACAGCGCTTCGGCGACCCGTCGCCGTTCCGTCACATCGTCGGCGATACCGGCGACGCGATGCACTTCGCCCGACTCGCTGCGGATCGGAAAGGCGCGATCGCGGACCCATCTCACAGAGCCATCCGGCCGCAGAATCCGGTACTCTTCGTCGTACGTGCCGAGCGTGCGCTTGGGCAAGGCGTCGAGCACGCGCTGACGATCGTCGGGATGGATGACGTCGAGAAAGGCGCCCGCCCCGCCGTAGACGCTTTCCGCCGAAGAACCGGAGATTTTCTCGTAGCTGGGACTGATGTAGATAATCCTGTCGGAAGGCGGATCGAACAACCAGAATGTCTGTTCGATGTTTTCCGCCAGCTGGCGGAATCGCCGCTCCGTTTCCTTGAGCTTGTCGTTGGCGCGATTCAGCTCTTCGGCCATCGCGGCGCGTGCTTCAGCCGCTTCCTGTTCTGACCGGGCGTGCACCGCTTCGAGCTCCTTGGTCTTGAGCTCGCGCGCGATCCGCTGATTTTCTTCCTGGAAGAATTTGCGCCGCAGCAAGGCGCGGACGCGCGCCTTCAGCACGGCCAGGTCGCTCGATTTGCCGACGAAGTCGTCCGCGCCGGCCTCCAGCCCGCGCGTCATGTCTTCCTTGTTCTCCCGCGCGGTCAGCATCAGGATGACCGCCGGCGTATCCAGAGCCCGCCGTGCTTCCACGATGCGCTGGCAGGCTTCGATGCCATCCATGTCCGGCATCACCAGATCCAACAGCACTGCGTCGTACGTGCCGGACGAGAACAGTTGCAGCGCCTTGGCGCCGCTGATCGCGGTGTCGACCCGGTAGCCCTCGCTTCGCAACTCCTCGGTGAGGAACTCCAGATACGTCGCGCTGTCGTCCACGGCCAGCAGCCGGGCGCTCGACAGCGCCGACTCCAATCCAAACTGCAGCGACGTTTCCGACGATGACTTGCGGAGCAGCGCGCGCACGCGGAGCATCAAGATGTCGTCGTCGACCGATTTGGAAATGTAGTCGTCGGCGCCGCTCTCCAGACCGTGAAGTTCGGCGGCGTCTGTTTCCTCGGCGGTCAACATGAGAATGGCGATGCCGCGCGTGCTCATGTTCATCCGGATGCGGCGGCACACTTCATCACCGCGAACACCCGGCAGGTAGAAGTCGACGATCACGAGATCCGGAACGCTCTGATTGAGCTCCTCGATTGCGCGTTCCGCCGTGGCCGCGCGGACGACTTCACAGCCTTCGTTTTCCAGCATCAACTGGAGCTTGAGGGCCTGCGTGTCCGAGTCTTCCACGATGAGAATCCGGCTGGCGCGCGCCATCAGACCTTCTCAGCGGCCGAGACCAGATCGAGGACCCGAGGCGCGATCTCTCTGAGAGGCAGGCATTCGCAAGCGGCTCCACGGTCTACCGCGGCTTTGGGCATGCCATACACGACCGCCGTCGATTCGTGTTCCGCGACCGTATGACCTCCCGCGCGGCGCAGCTCGAGGAGCCCATCGGCGCCGTCATCACCCATACCGGTCAGCAGGACGCCGAGCCCCGAATCGCCCAGACTCCGCGCCATCGATTGAAACATCACAGTGGCTGACGGCCGTTGAGCCGAGACGGCAGGATCCTGACTCAGCCGAATGCGCTCGCCCTCGAGTTGAAGATGGAAGTCGGGCGGGGCCAGGTAAACCGTTCCAGGAATCGGAAGTTCGCCGCTGTGCGCAATGACCGCGCGACACGGCGTCACACTTTCCAGCCAGGACGCGAACCCGAGGAGAAAGGTGGGCATCATGTGCTGCACCAAAAGTACCGGCAGCGGGAAATCCTGACCCAGGTCGGTCAACACCTGAACCACGGCATTGGGGCCACCCGTGGATGCGCCGATTCCAAGAATGCGAAACGGCCGGCCGGGCGTCGTCTGAAAGCTCAATGTGGCCGGGGGCGATTGGACCGCTCGACTAACGGTTGGCGTGGAGTCACTGAATGCCCTCTGACGCACAACTTTGACCTCGCTCATGATCGCCAGCTGCGTGCAGAGGGTTCGTGCCAGGCGCTCATACTCGGCGCGCGTCGTGCCGACGGGCTTTTCCACGACCGCCAGCGCGCCGGCGCGCAAGGCGTTCATGGTGATTTTCAGATCATCCGATTCCACGCTGGCCGAGCAGACCACAATCGGCGTCGGCTTGTCCCGCATGATCCGGCGTGTGGCTTCGAACCCATTCATTCCTGGAAGCCGGATGTCGAGCGAGATGACGTCTGGCGAGACGCGTGGAAGCATCTCGAGCGCTTCCTCCGCGCTGGAGGCCACAGCCACGACCTCGAGACGCGGGTCGCCGCCGATGATGTGGCGGAGGAGCTGCTGGATCACCTCCGAGTCTTCGACGATCAGGACGCCGATCGTTTTCATAAAATCTGCCGGATCGTTTCGAGCAGCTCCTGCTGTTCGAACCTCCGCTTGACGATATACGCGTCGGCGCCGAGCGTCATGCCGCGGGCCTGATCCTCGGGGTTTTCGACCGACGAGACAATGACGACCGGAATCTTCGCCAGGCGCGGATCGCTTTTCATCTCTTCGAGCAGCCCGAAACCATCCAGCCGCGGCATCTGCAAATCGCTGATCACGAGTCCCACAGGGCTGGCGCGAAGATAATTCAGCGCGTCGACACCGTCCACGGCGATCGCCACCTGGTAGCCATGCGCTTCCAGCACGCTCTTTTCCAGCGTCCGGGTCGTCAGTGAGTCGTCGACGACGAGGATCTCACGCGACCTGCTGGCGTCCGTCGGCGCTTCCGTCTGTGTGGCGAGCACGAGCGCGTTCGAAGACTGCTGGAACCCCTCGACGATCTCGGCCGGGTTGAGCACCAGGCAGACGGAACCATCCTCGAGCAGAATGCCACCGGCAATCCGTGCGTTGCCATCAGCGGGGGCCGGCAGCTCCTTGATGATCGCCTCTCTTTCAGACAGAAACGCGTCCACGGCCACCGCCAGACGCTGAATTCCCGTTCGCATGATCATCACGCACAGCGTGTTCTGATTCACGCTGACTCTGGGTTCATCCGTGTTGAGAAGGTGGGCGAGGCTCACCACCGAGACCGGCTGCCCATCGACGGTGATCACGGATTTGGATTCCACGGTGTGCACGTCGGTGAGCTTCACCCGGTGCAGCCGTTCGATCCCATGAAGAGGAATCGCCAACGTCCGATTCTGGCAGCTCACCAGCAGCAGCCGATGGCTGGAGATCGAGAGCGGCGCCGAGATCGCCACACGCGTTCCGCCGAGTGTTCCGGGGCCGATGTCGACGGTGCCCTGCAGCCGCGCGATCGCTTGGGCGACGACGGAGAGCCCCATGCCGCGCCCGGACAACTCGGTGACGGAACGCGACGTCGAAAAGCCAGGGAGAAGAATCAGCCGCATCAATTCTACCGCGGGCCTGGCCGCAACCTCAGATGCGCCGATCAGCCCTTTGCGGATCGCGATTTCAGCGACCTTGGCCAGGTCTATTCCTCTCCCATCGTCCTCAACGGCGATATTCAGCCGGTTGCCCCGGACTGCGAGCACCAGATCGATCCGTCCTTCAGGGTGTTTCCCTTTGCTTGTGCGCTCCGCTTCCGATTCGAGCCCATGGCTGACGGCATTGCGCAGCATGTGCATGACCGGATCCTTCAACACCTGAAGAACGAGGCGGTCGGCTTCCACCTGCCAGCCGGAGACGTGCAGCTCGACGGCTTTGCCCGCATCCCTCGCGAGATCGCGAACCATTTTTCGGAAGCCGTCGAACACATTCTCGGCCGGCACCATCCGCGCCTGACGGACGTCGCGCTGCAGCTCACCCGCCAGCGACCGCAGCGTCCACGCGTTTCTCGCCTGAAGTTGGACCGCCGTGCCGACCTGCTTGGTCAGGAGATGGATCTGATGATCGAGGTAGTTCACGTAGCGCGCCGCGACGGCCAGGTCGGGCGAGGAGTCGAGCCTTTGGAACACTCGTGCGCCCGCCTTTCGAACGCGATTGCGTTCAGCGGCTGTGTCGGACAAATCCCGGCTCAGTTGTCGCAGATGGCGTGTGACGTGGTTCTGACGAAGACTCTCGGTCAGCAGTTGTCCCGCGGAGCTGACGATGCGGTCGAGACTCTGCGCATTCAACCGCAGCGTGTCGACCTGAGCGAGAGGAGCCGACGGCGCCGACGCAACTGGTCTCACGACGTCGATGGCCTCTGCGGGAGCGCTCACGCTGACCGGCGTATCTGAAGGTGTCCCCAGCAGCGCATCGATCGCCTCGAGCGCCCGAACGGGTTCGGCGGGCTTTCCCGCGCCGCCAACCGACGACGCCAGCCAGTCTTCACTCGCATCCAGCGCCTGGTAAATAACCCTGATGATCGGCTTGTCGAGGCCCAAGACGCCTGCGCGAATCCGCGAGAACAGGGTTTCCAGTCGGTGCGCCAGATTTTCGAGCGGACGGAGGTCAACGGCGCGAGCCGCGCCTTTCAGGCTGTGCGCACGGCGGAACACTTCGTCCAGATCCGGTGCGGCCGGCGCAGCATCCGCCGAGTCGAATGCCGCCAGCATCTCGCGGATCCGCTGAACGTGTTCGTTGTGCTCAACCTGAAACGTCGCGAGCAGCCGCTGACGGAGATCCTTCACGTGCGATACCTCTCAACACTCTTATTGAGTTGTTGCCCGAGACCGGTGAGGTTCGTCGCCGCCTTCTCCAGTTGACTCGTGCTGACGGCGGTCTGGTCCGCCGCCTGCCGAATGTTCTTCAACGCCTGCGTGACTTGATCGAAGCCGATTTGCTGCTGACCGGTCGCCGCGGTGATCTGCTGGAACGCCTGAATGCTGGAGCTCAGGCTGTCCGCCATGTGTCTGATCGTTCGCTCGACGACGTCCGACTGCTTCTTGCCGGAGTCGACGCGCTTCACGACTTCTTCGGTCAGCATGACGGACGTGTGGATGCCCTTCTGAATGTCGCCCAGAATGGATCGCACCTTGCCCGTCGCCTCTTTCGCCTGATCGGCCAGGTTCTTGATCTCGTTGGCGACGATCGCAAACGTCCGGCCTTGCTCGCCCGCAGCGGCGGCTTCGATCGCGGCATTGAGCGCCAGCAGATTCGACTGCTCCGCGATGTCGGTGACGGTGGCGATGATCTCGCCGACGGCCTGCGTCTTCTCGCTGAGCGTGACGATGTTTTCTGCGACCGTCTCAGCCTGCTCCTGAATGGCGTCCATGACCTTCGTGCCGTTCTGCGCGGCCTCCAGGCCCTGGCTCGTCGCGGTGGACGCCGCTTCAGCCGCCGCGGCCACTTGTCTCGATCGTTCGGCGATCTGATTGCCGGACTGGCTGATCTCTTCCATCGTGGCCGTGGTTTCCTGCACCGCCGCGGCTTGCTCGCTGGTGCCGGCGGCCTGTTCTCTCACGGACGCGACGATCTCGACGACGGCGGCGTTCAGCGACTCGGCGGCCGCCCGTGTCTGTGAGACGTTGTCTCGCAGCCCGCCGAGCATGTCGTTGAAAATGAGCCCGAGTTGACCCAACTCGTCGGTGCTGTCGATGGTCAGTTTGTCCTGGCGCAGATTCCCATCTGAGATGTGCACGGCGAGGCCGGTGACGCCCGTCACCGACTTGCGCAGGCCGCCCACGAATACAAACGAGACGAGGACGGCGGCCGCCATTCCGGCCACGCTCAGTCCCGTCGAGAGAGTCTTGGAAGCCGCTTCGTAGCCTTTGGCGGCGTTCATGGACTCCGCCGTGAAGCTCTCGATCTCAGCGACCATCTTGGCTACCTGGGCGTCGATATCGGCGGCTTCTTTTTCGACCGGGACGCTCAGGCGATCCAGCTCACCCGGCTTGCCTGCCGCCGCCAATCCGATGGCCTGATATGCCACGGTCGCAAAATCCTGCTGCTCCTTCTGGAGCGCCTTGACCTCGTCGCCGAACCGTTGGTACTCCGGCGTGATGCGGGCGGCCTGTTCCACAGCGCGATTCGCGCTCCCAAGGTCGGCGTCGAACTGTTGCGTGAGCTTCTCGAACGCGGCGGCGGCGCGGTCGCGCTGAAGCCGAGCCTCCTCGCCAGTCTCTGCTCCAAGCTTCAAGATGCGTTCGATCACGATGTGCTCTTGGAGCGAGTTGGTGTCGAGTTGCGTGATCAGTTTCGTCACCGGCAAATCGGCGTCGGCAACTTCGACCATCTCGCGTGCCATGTTCCCGAGCGCGCTGTAGTTGTATACGGCGTTCACGAGCAGGAGCAGCACAAGCAACGACGCGAGTCCGCCGATCTTTCGCGCGAGCGTCCATTTCAATTCAAATCGCTCACTCGAGCTTCTGCCTGTGCCCACTGCCATTTACATCCTCCTGCCGTCCGGTTTATGCGACTGCGAGACCGAGGCTCGACAGCACCGCGTTCGTGTCGATCAGGATCACGGTGTCGGCGGTGAGCGCCTTGACGAAGCGCGAGCCAGGGATAGTGGCCACGGCATTGCCGGTCGACCCTTTTCCGGTCGACACCAGTTGTGCCGGGTCGATCTGGCGAACTTCGTCGATCGTCTCGATCCTGAGCCCGATGGCGCGACCCTTCTGGCGCACCATCACCACGTATCCGCCCGCATCGTCGTCCCCGGCGGGGAGCTCCAGTATCCGGCGGAGATCCGCGACCGCCCTGATGTCGCCGCGGACGTTCGTCACGCCAAGAAGCGCCGGCGGAGAACCTGGAACGGCGGTGCAGCCGTGGTACGGAAACACTTCAGAGAGCGCCGACAGCTCGAGGCCATAACGTTCCGTCCCCAGGCCGAAGACCAGCACCGCGATGGTCGTGGATGCCGTGCGGTCGGCCTGCCGTCGGGCCAATTGCTGCGCCCGGCGCAGATAGACCTCGTCGAGCACGCGTTGATCCTGGGTCGCCTTCATTTTTGCCAGAGGCCCACGTGCATGTCGGCGAGCTGACCAAGGTCGTCCACGGTGAGGCCGTCGGCGTCCGGAATTTGCTGGTTCTTGTCCAATCCGGACAGCAGCCGCTGAACGTTGCGGAGCGATTGCATTGCGCTGTCGCGGCGACCCGTCTTGGCGAGCAGCAGCGCGAGATGGTAGTGCGCCAGCACGAAAGCGCGATCCAGATAGATCGCCCTTCGGAACGCCTGCTCGGCGTCCGGATGATCTCTCATCTGTTCCATGATCAGCGCCTGATAGAAATGCACGACCGGGTTCAGCCGATCGTGATCGAGCAGCTGCGCGCACGCGCGCGCCGCGTCGATCCAGTTCCCTTCGTCGGCGAGCTGTCGGATCTGCTCCAGGCCCGTGGGCGCCGGCGTCGTGGGCCACTGATCCGGGGCGGGTCGCGACGAATCAGGAACGGCCGGCAGCACGGGTGGCGACCACGGCTCCTGCACTCCTGGCGTGGATGGCCACGGTGCCGGTGGCGTCGAGGCAGAGTAGTGGGTGGTGGCTGTGGGGCCATCGCCGTTCTTCTGATATAGCGTGGCGCCCGGCACGCTCACGGTCCGATATGCGCGAAAGACTTCGGTGTTCGACTCCGCGTGACCGACCGCCAGCCACCCTCCGTCGACGAGGCACTCATGAAAGCGACCGAGGATGCGCGCGATGACGTCCCAGTCGAAGTAGATCATCACGTTGCGGCAGAGGATCAGATCGAGTGCCGCGATGCCGTGGACAACCGAGGGATAGGGGTGCTCAACCAGATTGTGGTACTGAAAGGACACCCCGTCTTTGACGAAGGGTCTGACGACCCATGATCCGCCAGACGGCGAGAACCATTCGCGCTTGACCTCGTCGGGCGTCGATCGCAGCGCGCGTTCGTCGAACTCGCCGCGCGCGGCCCGTGCGAGAAACGTCTGGTTGATATCCGTGCCCAGGATCTGGACGTCCCACCCTGCGAGCTGACTCGCGAAGTGCTGCTTCAGGAGAATGGCCAGGGTGTAAGGTTCGGCCCCGGTCGCGCAACCAGCCGACCAGATACGCAGCGTGCGACGGGCGCGGTTTCGTTCGATGAGCTCCGGAATCGCGACGTCACGAAGCCCATCGAACTGTTCGGTGTGGCGGAAAAAGTACGTTTCGCCGATCGTGAGTTGACCGATCAGCACGTGACGCTCGGACTCGCCTGCCTCGCGGTCTTTCAGCAGACCGAGATACGCTCTGCAGCCGTTCAGTGTCAGGAGAGAGAGGCGGGCGCTGATGCGCGAGGCCAGGTCGTTGTCCTTGTCTGCGTAATAGGCGAGCCCGGTCGACTCGATGAGATGCTGCTTGAGCGACGGGTAGTCGGGGTCGAGGAGGAGCGGATGCACGGGAGCCGAAACGCTCACGACAGCTCTTGGTCGATGTGACGAAGCCGCGTGCTTTCGGTTGCGTGGAACTGAGCCAGGATCTGTTGTTCCTTCTCCAGGAGCAGCCGTTCCAGTGAGAGCAGGTGGACGGCACCGCTGCCCGTCGCCGTCAGCCGGCCGTCGACGCAGCCGTTGAAGGAATCCGATTCCGCAATCGGCAGCACACCGTCGAACGGAATGGAGACGATTCCCGTGACCCGGTTCACGAGGAGAGCGAGCGGCAGCGTGCCGCCGCGAATAATCACGAGCGGGGTGTGCAAGTCGAGCGGGTCCTGCGGCAACCCGAGCAAACCGGCGATTCGCACGACTGGGAGCGCCGTGCCTCGAAGATTCAGAAACCCCTCGAGGATCGACGGCATGCACGGCGGACGCGACAACGCGGCCATCGGCACGATTTCGCTGACCGATTCCAGCCGGAGGCCGAAGGGCTGGCCGGCGAGCTCGAACAGGCAGATGCGAAATCCATCCGGTTGGGAGGTTGACATTCGAGCACGCGGCTAGATCGACAGCCGGTGAGCTGACTTGTTCTTGGCGTACTCGTCCAGTTCCTTGGACAGCACGTCGTAGCAGGCCGGGCAAATGCCGTGCGTGAAGTGCGCGTCGCTATGCTGCACGAGATACGTATCGACCTGCTGCCAGAAGTTCTCGTCCGATCGGATGCTCTTACAGTAGGAACAGATTGGAAGCAGGCCGCTCAACTGCTTCACCTGAGAGAGCGCCAGTTGCAGTTCCTCTACGCGGGCCGCGAGTCCTTCCTGCAATCCGAGGACGCGAGCGCCGACGCTCACGCGCGCCAGCAGCTCGCCTTGGTGACATGGCTTGACGAGATAGTCGTCGGCTCCCGCCTCGAGGCCCGCGACGACATCCTCGCGGGCGTCGCGGCTGGTCAAGAGAATGAGATAACGGTGCGCCTTGGGCGTTTCGCTCCGGACGAGCCGGCAGACATCGGGGCCATCCAGCTTCGGCATCATCCAGTCGAGGATCGCGAGCGATGGCGAATCCGGCCGCCGCAGGATCTCCAGCGCTTCGGCTCCGTCGCGGGCCATCGTCACTTCAAACCTGTCCGGCGTCAGCGTGCGCGCCAGCACTTCAGCGGACAAGCGATCGTCGTCCGCAATCAGAATCTGCATCACGACCTCACGGGCGGCAGCTCGCGCAATTCGGCCACGAGCTGTTCGACTTCGAATACGAGCTTGGCAAACTGAGGATCGAGGTCTGCCACATCTCCGCGCTGCGCCATCTCTTCGAGCGCAGAGGCTGCCGCGATCACGCCAAAGGCGGATAAATTGCCTGCGCTGCCTTTCAACGCGTGGGCATCGCGTCGGACGGCGTCAAGACGACGCGTGGTGACCGCTGCCTCGATGGCCGTCATCTGCGCGGCGTAGTCCTCGAGAAAGAGGCCGAGCAGGTCGGCGATCAGCGCCTCGTCGTTGCCGAGCCGCTTCCGCATCTCGCGGATGTCCATTCGTTCGGGCGATGTCGGAATCTTCATGTGACGGTAGAGTGACGAAACTGCACACTGCTGCAACGCCTCCACGCGCGGAGGCCGAGTCGACAGCTTCTCGAGACGTTTATCGAGCGTAATCGCGTGTCGCGATAGGTTGGGGGTTCACCGGCGACCCAGGAGATCGCGCACCGTGGCATGCCAGACCGGTTGACCGAACCCGTACAGGGCAAGCAGAGCCGCGACGACTGCTGCGGCTTTGATGCTCTCGATGCCTTGCGGCGTCCAATAGACGTCGGCGAGCCGCAGCCACATCGCGAACTCGTCCAAGGTGAGACCGAGCGCGATGCCGAAGACGATGGCGATGCGCAGGTGCCAGGCGGGGGCGCGGGTCGCCAGCGCGGCGAAGCCGGTCGCCATCAGCAGCAGAATGCCCCAGAAGAGATGATGAATGTGCAGGCCGCTTTTGGTGATCACATACCGGAACGGGCCGTGCGGAAAGATCTGATAGCGGATGATCGCCGTGATCACGCGCAGCACCGCGAACGTCGCGAGGAAGCTGCCGAGCGTGCGGAGCGCGACGCGCCGGCCGAGATCGAGATTCCGATAGTGGTGCCGCAGACGCAGGTGTCCAGTCACTGGCGGGTAGCATAGGGCGGCGTGCCGCGACCAATCAAATTGCAGTGGGTCCCGTGTGGCCGTCGAAGGATTGACGTCGGCGCAGTTGTCCTTACGTTGACGTTGCCTCGCGGTTGCCCCATATGCTCAGCGGGTGTCCTCACGTGGTCAGGCCCGCTTTCGTGATCCGTCGTATGGCGCCGCAATTGTGGTTCGCGAACATCCAACACGCGTTCGAGTTGCCGTTGTTCTCGACGGTGACGACCACCGCTCGCGGTTCGGGCCGCCCGAACACGCCGGTTCGTGGCACCGCGAAACGTTGAACCTGTCTGCGGAGTCGCGCCGGTAGCCACGTGTGTGACTACCGGCAGGACGAGATCGACCGGGGTTTTACCTTCGGGGTGGTTATGGATGTTTGTCCACGTGGTGGCGCAGCCACGGCGCGAACGTGACGTTGAGGCCACTCACACTCGAGCAGCCGGCGGCGCCGGGCCCTGACGGGCATCCCCAATAGTTCTCGGTCGCATTCACGCCGCCCGCGCCGAGATTCGCGACGCCGATGTGATCGTCGTTCACGATGTCGTTCACGTGCAGATCGACATCGACGCCCGTGGGATCGCTCACCACCACAGCGACCGCCTCGCGCTCGATCACATTGTGCGAAATGATCGTTCCCGTGATCGCAGAGCCGACGACGTTGCCGCTGCCGTCGCGGCCCGACGCGATGTTGATACCAGTCGGTCCGGGCGTTGCGGTGTCCTCGGTATCAGCGCCGTTGCCGGCGATGTAGTTGCCGATGATCTGATTGTCGTTGAGATTTTGGCCTGGCGCGTGGCTGTGCAGCGCGACTCCTGGCAACCCGTTGTCGACCAGGCGATTGCCGATCACGACGTTGGCGTACGTCGCCGTGCCGGGGGCTGGTGTGAAGATCCCCACGCCAGCGCCCGCACCCTCGATGGCGGTCCCATTACGAGCCGACTCATTGCCTGCGATGGTGTTGTGATACACGCCGTTGCCGTGCGGCGCGAAGATCAACGGGACGTGCGATGCGAGCGTGATGCCGCAGTCGAACACGTTGTCGCGGACGGTGTTGCCGCTAATCAGGTTGTCGTGCGTCGGCCCCGAATCGTCCGTCAGCAGAATGCCGCCAGAATTGTGTTCGATCAGATTCGTGGCGACAGTCGAATGATCGACGCCGCTCAGATGGATGCCTTCGCCGCAGTCGAAGTCTTCGCCGGCGTGCGAATCCGGCGGAGCCACCTCTGGACAGGTGCCGGCAGACGCGTTCAGGCCCAGGTTGTTCGAAACGATCCGATTGTCGCGCACCGTCACGTCAGACGCGTTGGACACGATGATGCCTTCGAGCTCGGCGTTCTTCACTGTAAAGCCGGTGATGACGATGTGCGCGAGGCCGGGATGGTCCAGGCCGTCCACGTTGATGCCATTGAGCCGGCCGCTCGCATCGATGATCGTGTTGTCTGCGTTTTCGCCGACGAGGGCCAGCGCGCGGTCGAGCACGACGTCCTCGGCGTACGTGCCGTGTGCGACCTGAATCGTGTCGCCCGGCGCAGATGCGCCGACGGCGGCGTTGATCGTGGAGAAGCATCCCGATCCCCCGCCAGGCCTGACGCAGCGCGTCGTCGCGGCGGCGGCATGACCAGCTCCGAACGCCAAGCTCGCAACGATGCCGATGAGCAGCGCGTGATTTCTCATGGGAGACTTCCTCTTCTGCGATGGGGTGAACGGCCGCGCGAAGGTCGGGTCCGGGGGCCCGCCGGGCGAGGAGTATAGCTGAAGATTTCCTAAGGAAACCACGGTGTTCGTACGGCGACCACTCGTGGTTGGTCCTATTTGATCCCAACCACCATCGAGTCGGGTCCGATGAGCGGCTCGAGACGCGTTGCGGAAAATCCGACGTCCTTCATCCAGGCTGCGCAATCGGCGCCGGTGTAGTCGAACCCCCCTGGAGTTTCGATGAGCATGTTCAGGCTCATCATCAAGCCGAACGCATTCTTGGACCGATCATCGTCGATGATGGCCTCGTACACGATCAACGCGCCGCCTGCCGGGATCGCCTCGAACGCCTTGCGGATCAGCATCTTCTTCGTGGGCAGATCCCAGTCGTGCAGGATGTGACCCATCATCACGACGTCCGTTTTCGGAAGATCGTGATCGAAGAAGCTGCCCGGGACGAAGGACACGCGGTCCGCGACTCCTGCGTCCGTGGAGTACTCCTTGAATACGGGCGCCACCTCTGGCAGGTCGAACCCGGCGCCACGAAGGTGTGGGTTCGCCAGTGCGACTTGCACGGCAAGATCTCCCTGCGCAGTGCCGACATCGACGAACGTGTGGTAGTCCTTCCACGGAAAGGTGCGCGCAATCATCATGTTGGCCCCGCGGCTGAGGCCCGTCATCGCGGCAAGGAATTCCTTGAGCCGCGCCGGATCAGCGTAGAGCATCTCGAAGAGACCCGCGCCACCCGATTTGATCTCGTTTTGCGGCTGTCCAGTACGTAGCGCTTCGGTGAGGTGACCCCAGAACGGGTAAAGACGCGCGTTCGCCATCTCGAGGATGCCGCCGATGTAGGACGCCTTCTTTCGGTCGAGGAACAAGTCGGTCTCGGGCGTGTTCCCGTAGCGGTCGCCCTCGCGCTGCAAGAAGTTGAGCGCCACCAACGTGTCGAGAAAATCGCGCGCCGCGCGGGAATGGAGACCGAGGCGTCCGCTGACGACATCGAATGGCTCAGGACCGTTCGACAGCTCGGTGAAGACGCCCATTTCGATGGCGCTCAACAGCGTCTTTGAGGGCCAGAACGCCAGGCCCGTTTGCAGGATCTTCTCGGGTGTCGGTTGCTCGTGCATACGCTCTCCCAATCCGGAATTGGCTGCCGTCGAGAGCAGGCAGCATAACGCAAAAAGGCTCGACGTCAGTTGTGAAGATGATCGCTGGAAGCTCGAAGAGCAGAAACATGCAGACACTAACGACCGCGAAAGCCAGGTCGATATGGTGATTCGCGCGGGCCTGCTCCTCAATCGCGATCGACCGGACGATTTGGATCAGCAGCACGCCAACATTCGCGACGATGGCCGCGATTCGAGTCGTTCGGTAAGGATTCAGTTGCACGATCTTCGCCGCATGTGCCCCGAGCTTCCGGTGACTTCGCTCGCCGACATCCTCGCGTTGAGAACCGAAGGATTCTGACCGGCACCCGTTCAGCTTGACACGTTGCAACTCGCAGGATAGACGTGGATTCGAGGCAGTACGTTCTTGTCCATTCGATTCTGCGAGAGGGCGGTTGATGACTTAGCTGAATGCGTCCACGAGAGGGGGCTCTATGACGATCTGCAAGCGGTTGGCTGTCGCGGCGTCGTCGATCGTGGCGGTGTGGGCGGGTGCCGTTTCGATGCTCGCGATCACGAATGGCCAGCCTGACGCGGGCAGGCATCCGTACGTCGGGTTGATGGTTGCGCTCGACGAGGATGGCTTCCCGCTGTGGAGATGTAGTGGCTCCCTGCTCTCGCCGACTGTGTTCCTCACCGCTGGCCACTGCACCGAGCCGCCGGCCGCTCACATCGAGATCTGGTTCGCGGAGGGGCCCATCCCGACGGATCCCGATTATCTGGCTGCGGCCGCCGCGAGCCCGAACGCGCCGGTCTCGTGCAACGCCTCGCCCACCTTCGACGGGTATCCGTGCCAAGGCGATGCCGGTGGAACGCCGCATCCCAATCCGGAGTTCTGCACAGGATGCGGTCCGGGGCTGCCGCGCTTCGCGAACCGGGATGTTGGCGTCGTCACGCTCGATGCGGCCGTGCCGGCAAGTGTCGTCGGCGTCCTCGCGGTTCTTCCACCTGCCGGCCTGGTTGACACGCTAGCGAACAAGACTCCGGTCGACTTCACCGGATACGGCGTGCAGTTCCAGGCGCAGATCCGTGGAAGTGAATTGCCACAGCCGCCGCCCTTCTTTCGGTGGACGGGCCCGCGCGTACGGTTGTTTGCGCCGAGCGAGCTGGTATCGGGCTCATTCGTTCACAGCGACGAATTTCTGCGGTTGGCGCTCAACCCCGGGGGAGGCTCGGGTGGTTTGTGCTTCGGCGACTCGGGTGGCCCCGACCTGCTTGGCGGCACTGACACCGTCCTCGGTGTGAATTCGTACGTCACGAACATCAACTGCTCCGGCGTCGGCTACTCGCAACGGGTCGATGTCCCCGACGTGCGCACTGGATCATGAGCTGGTTCTAGATCGAAGGGCGCGTCTTCCGCACCAAGTCTCCTCACTGCCCACCAGGAGGACGCGCCTGTCGTCTCACACCATTTGAAATCCGTATTCCTCAATCCGCATTCCGCAATGTCTCCGTCGGATCGATCCGTGATGCGCGCCGCGCGGGAAACCAGCCGGCCGCCACCGTCGCGATCGCGAGCGACGCGCACACCAGCGCCAGCGTCCGCGGATCGCTCGGATCGATGCCGACGACCATGGAGGCCACGCTCTGCCGCAGCGCAACCGCGAGCACCAGTCCGGCGCCGATGCCGACTATCGCGCCGCGGAGCGTGCCCGCCAGCACGAGGCGCATCACTCGCTCCGGCTCCGCGCCGAGCGCCAAACGGACCGCAAGCTCGCGCCGCCGCTGCACCACCGAGTACCGACGCGGCGCCGAAGACGCCGAGCAGCGCAAAGATCAGCGCGGCGCCGCCGAACACCGTCAACAGCCACGCGGCGGCGCGCGAGAGCCAGAGCGACGTGCTCATCAGCGACGTCATCGTCCGCACGTTCGCAATCGGCTGATCCGGATCCACCGCGCGAACGGCCGCGCGAACCGATGGCACGATCGCCAATGGATCCCCAGCTTCAGTGGAGACGACGAGCGTGAGGCCGCGCCGCATCCCCCGCAGCGTCTCGCCGGGCACCGCGTCGATCTGTTCCGCTGGCCAGTACATTTCCGGCGGCGGCGGCGTGCCCGGACCGAAGTGCCGCACGTCGGCGACGACCCCCACGACTTCGGCCCAGCGCTCCTTCGGCGGAGCGTAGGTGCCCGCGAACGTGATCCGCGTGCCGACCGGATTGCGCGTGCCCCACCCCTCACGGCGCAGCGTCTCGTTGACGATCGCGACGAGCGGGCGATCCGCCGTATCGGCGTCGGTGAACGTGCGGCCCGCGCGCAGCGGAATCCGCATCGCTTCGATGTAGCCGGGAAGGACGATGCGATAGTGCGCAATCGTCGGCGGATCGAGCGGCGGCGTCCCCTCGACGCGATACGGACGCACGGATGTGTTGCCGCTGAGCGGCAGCGCATGGATCGCCCCGGCGGCGCGGACACCGGGGATCGATCGCAGCCGCTCGAAGACGGAGCGATAGAACAGATCGACGCGGCGATCGTCGTTGTAGCGCGCGACGGGCAGCGCGACGGTCATCGAGACGACACTGTCCGGCCGAAATCCCGGTTCAACCGCCGCCATGTGCGACAGCGTCTGCGAAAGCAGCGCAGCGCCGGCGACGAGGACGACCGCGAGTGCGACTTCGACGGCGACGAGCGTCTGCCGCACACGCGACGCGCGACGACCGGCGGAGCGCTCCGACGCCGTCGCCGCGATACTCGCGCGCGAAGCGACCAACGCCGGAACGGTGCCGAACAGCGCGCCGCATACGACCGCGACAATGGCGGAACACACAAGCGCGGGCGTGTCGATCGCGATCGGTTTCCAGGTGACGAGATCGGCTGGCCGCAACGCCTCGACAAGCGGCTGCGCGAACCACGCGAGCGCCACGCCACCCAGCGCGCCGACGACTGCGAGCAGCACGCTCTCGGTCAGCAACTGGCGCACGATGCGCATCCGGTTCGCCCCGATCGCCATACGCACGGCGAGCTCGCGGCTGCGCGCGACGCCGTGTGTCAAAAGCAGACCGGCGACGTTGGCGCACGCGACGAGGAGCAGCAGCGCGACCGCGCCGACCATCGCGCGCAGCACGCCGGTCGTCTTGCCGACGATCGCCTCGCGCGCCGGAATCACCGTGACGCCCCACTCCTTCTTCTCCGGGAATTCGCGGCGCAGCGTCGCCGCGACATCATGCAGCTCGCGATCGGCCGCCGCGACCGCGATCCCGTCGCGCACGCGCGCGACGGCGAGCAGCGCGTGGCCCGATCGGTCCGCGCGATCCGCCGCTGTCAGCGGCATCGGCACCCACACCTGCTGCTGCACCCTGGGAAACATGAATCCGCCCGGCATGACGCCGACGACGGTGTACGGGCGATCGTCGAGCACGATCGTGCGGCCGAGGATCGGCGCGCCGCCATACCGCGTGACCCAGAGCGCACGGCCGACAAGCGCGACGTTCTCGTGGCCCGGCTGAAAATCCTCGTCGGCGAACAAACGGCCGCTGATCGGCTGCACACGGATCGTTTCGCCGAATCCGCTCGACACCGCGCCGACGCTCACCTGCTGCGGCTCGCCGTCGGATGTCAGATTCTGCTGCCGTTGATCGATCGCGGTGAATGCTGAAAACGTATGCGTACGATCCTGCCACTCGAGTAGCGTGCCGGGTGTGACCGACACGTTCGGCGCGTGCTGCGTCAGGAAGTCTTCGAAGATGACGACGAGTTGATCGGCGCGCCCGTATGGAAGCGGCGCGAGCAGCACGGCATCTACGACGGTGAACAGCGACGTCGTCGCAGCGACAGCGACGGCGAGCATCACCGCGGCGAGCGCCGTCAGGCCGCGCGAGCGGCGCAACACGCGCACGCCGTACTTGATGTCCTGCAGCACTTCTTCGAGGGGCAGCCAGCTTCGCTGGTCGCGCCACGCCTGCTTCGTGCGATCGACGCCGCCGAGCTCGCGCACCGCGGCCGCGTGCGCGGCGGCCGGATCGAAACCGCGGCGCTCGAAGGCGCTCGCCAGTTCCTCGACGTGAAATCGCAGCTCGTCGTCCAGCTGCTCGTCGCGCCGCCCGCGCCGCCCGACCGCGATGAGGCGTATCATCCATTCGCGCACAGCCCGCTCCTATTCGTTGGTGCTCAGGATCCGATTGATGATCCCGGAGGTCCGCACCCAGTTCTCGGTTTCCTGCTTGAGTTGGCGCCGTCCTTTGGAGGTCAGCGAATAGAAGCGGGCGTGGCGGTTGTTCTCGGATGTGCCGATGCGCGATTGCACCCAGCCGCGCTGCTCGAGCCGCAGCAGCGCCGGATAGAGCGTCCCCTGGTTGAGCGACAGCATCGATCCCGACACCTGCTGGATCCGCTGCGCGATGCCGTAGCCGTGCAGCGGCCCGAGCGTGTCGAGCGTCTTCAGCACGAGCAGATCGAGGGTGCCGCGCAGGATGTCCGTTTTCTCACTGGCGCTCATGACACGTCGCTCCTGTAGATATTCAACATGATTGACATGTTGAAAGTCAACAGGAGAGGCTGAACCGCAGCGGACCGTGTCGAATGCGCGACGAGGAGAGGGAATATTTCCAGTCGGCTCCTCGCTGTCCTGGAAATGCGAAAGCTCGATCCTGCCGGGAAACGGTTTCCACCGGACGCCTGCGTGTTGGCAACCGGCCCGGAAAGCGGATCACGTCCATTCGCACGCGCGGGAGAACGCGCGCGAGGCGGCACGGCTCAAGGGCTTCCAGCTTCGCGATCTTCGTCACGAGGCGGCTTCTCGATTCGAGGAGGCAGGCGTGCTCAATCCGTCCCACACGCATACGACGCCGAAGCGTCGTCCACGCCGAGCAAGTTGTTCCTCGCGGTTGACGCCGTCGTTTCAGGTCTGTTTTGCGCGACGTTGTTGATGACTTCGCGTGAGGCGCTTGAGCGTGGCGAAGTCGCCAGCAATCAGAGCCTCTTTTTTCGCGGATGTCCAGCGTTTCAGCTGACGTTCCCGCCAGATCGCGTCCTTGGTTGAACCGTATTCTTCAGAGTGTACGAGCGTGACCGGTCGTCTTTCGGCAGTGTAGCGCGCCCCGAATCCGTCGTTGTGAGTCTTTACTCGCGAAGCGATGTTGTCGGAGTGGCCGATGTAAAGAGAGCCATCCGAACAGCGAAGCATGTAGACGAACGGCATCCGGACGACGATGCCATCGTCTTCGGGGATTTGGCAAACGGTAAACTTTATCGTGGAGTTGACTAGGACTGTGCCCTTCGACTCGCTGCGCTCGCTCAGGGCATTCGACAGGGTGAAGGGCTTGCCATGCGCGAGCCTGCCGGCTCACTGTCAGGCGGCGGCAGGCGAGTCGAATGGAGGATAGCCTGCCATGAGCGAGCCTGCCGGCTCGCGTTAGGCAGCGGCAGGCGAGTCGAATGGAGAATGGCCTGCCATGAGCGAGCCTGCCGGCTCGCGTTAGGCAGCGGCAGGCGAGTCGAATGGAGGATGGCCTGCCATGAGCGAGCCTGCCGGCTCGCGTTAGGCAGCGGCAGGCGAGTCGAATGGAGAATGGCCTGCCATGAGCGAGCCTGCCGGCTGGCCGTCATGTAGCGGCAGGCGAGTCGAATGGAGGATGGCCTGCCATGAGCGAGCCCGCCGGCTCGCGTTAGGCAGCGGCAGGCGAGTCGAATGGAGAATGGCCTGCCATGAGCGAGCCCGCCGGCTCGCGTTAGGCAGCGGCAGGCGAGTCGAATGGAGGATGGCCTGCCATGAGCGAGCCCGCCGGCTCGCGTTAGGCAGCGGCAGGCGAGTCGAATGGTGCGGAAGAGAGGATTCGAACCTCCACGGGGTTGCCCCCGCCAGCCCCTCAAGCTGGTGCGTCTGCCGTTCCGCCACTTCCGCGAAGAGGGTGTGGGCCGCTATCAGCCCCTTGCACGTGCGTCTTGCCGCGACCGGCCGAGATCGGATTCTACTTCGGCGGCGTCGCCGGCGCTGTCGGCACCGCGGGCTTCGTCACCGGAGGCGGGGGCGTCCCGCCGAGCAGCGATCGCGGACCGCGCTGCCCCATGACCGCCAGCAACAGCGCCAGCAGCATGAACAGCGCCGCCAGCACCGTGGTCGCCTTCGTCAAGACCGTCGCGCTACCGCGCGCGCCGAACGCCGACGAGCTGCTGCCGCCGCCGAACGCCGCCGCCATGTCGCCCTTGCCTTGCTGCAGCAGAACCACCAGCAGCAGCACCAGGCAGACGAGCACGTAAAGCGTTGTGAGCAAGTAGTAAGACAACATACTGATAACTCTGGCCGCGCGGGAAACCCCGATTATACAGCAGCCGGGCGGCTCTTTGTCACGATCTCCGCAAAGCTGCGGACCTCGAGGCTCGCGCCGCCGACCAGCGCGCCGTCCACGTCGGCTTCCGCGATCAGATCGCGAATATTGTCCGGCTTGACGCTTCCGCCGTAGATCACCTGACAATGCTCGGCCGCGTGCGCGCCAAACCATTGCCGCAGGCGCGTGCGAATGTGCGCATGCACCTCGCCCGCCTGCGCCGCCGTCGCGTTCCGCCCGGTGCCGATCGCCCAGACCGGCTCGTAGGCGATCACGAGCTCGGCGACCTGCTCGGCGCTGACCGCATCCAGTCCGTCTTTGATCTGCCGGTCCAGAATCGCCAGCGTCTCATTGCGCTCCCGCTCGTCCAGCGTCTCGCCGACGCACACGATCGGCGTCAGGCCCGCCCCGATCGCCGCCATCGTCTTTCGATTGACGATCGCGTCGGTCTCGCCGAACAGACGCCGCCGCTCGGAGTGGCCGACGATGACGTACTCCGCGCCGGCTTCCGCGATCATCGCCGCCGACACCTCGCCGGTGAACGCGCCTTCGCGCTCCCAGTGGAGATTCTGCGCCGCGACCCCGATGTTGCTGTTGCGCGCCGCTTCGGCGACGGCGTGCACCGCGGTGAACGGCGGAGCGACGACGATTTCCACGTCGCCGATGTCCTTCACCACGTTCCGCAGCTCCTTGGTGAACAGGACGGCGTCGTGCACCGTCTTGAACATTTTCCAGTTGCCGGCGATCAGAGGTATCCGCATACAAAACCTGTCGCTTGGGGCAGGGGGGTGGATGGGGCAGGTGGGGCAGGACCTGCCTGACCCGCCCTGCCTGCCCTACCTGCCCTTTCAATTATCCGTGAGCGCCGCCACGCCAGGCAGCGTTCGACCGGCAAGAAACTCGAGCGAGGCGCCGCCGCCGGTTGAAATGTGTGTGATGCGATCGGCGACGCCCGATTTCTTCACCGCGGCAATGGAATCGCCGCCGCCGACGATCGTCGTCCCGTCCACGGCTGCCACCGCGCGCGCCACGGCATTGGTGCCCGCGGCGAACGCCTCGATCTCGAACACGCCCATCGGCCCGTTCCAGACGACCGTCTTCGCGTCAGCGATGAGGGCGCCATACGCGGCGATCGTCGCCGGGCCGATATCGACGCCGAGCCGCTCACCGATGCCCGCGTCGCCGACCGCCAGCACTTCGTGCGCCGCGCCTTCCTGCACGGCGTCGGTGACCACGTGGTCGACCGGTAGCTCGATCCGCATGCCACGCGCGGTCGCGTCGGCTTCGATCGCCCGAGCGGCGCCGAGCTTGTCGTCCTCGACGAGGGATCGACCAACCGCCACGCCGCGCGCCTTCAGGAAGGTATACGCCATCGCGCCGCCGATCAGCAGCCGGTCCACTTTGCCGAGCAGATTCTGGATCACCTCGAGCTTGTCCGACACTTTCGCCCCGCCGAGGATGGCGACGAACGGCCGATCCGGCGACTCGAGCACATGCCCCAGATACTGCAGCTCGCGCTCCATCAGCAGGCCGGCCGCGGCCCGGCGGAAATGGTGCGTGATGCCTTCCACCGAGGCGTGCGCCCGATGCGCCGCGCCGAACGCATCGTCGACATACTGATCGGCGAGCGACGCGAGCGCCGCCGAGAACTGCGGATCGTTCTGTTCCTCTTCCGGATGGAAGCGCAGGTTCTCGAGCAGGACGACGCCGCCGGTTTTGCGCACCTTCGCGATCGAGGCGTTGACGTCCGCGCCGACACAGTCGTGCGCGAATGTGACGCCGCGGCCGAGGAGCTGGGCCAGCCGCGCCGCCACCGGCCGCAGACTCAGCTGCGGATTCGGTCGTCCTTTCGGCCGGCCCAAATGGCTCGCGGCGACGACCGTGGCGCCGTGCTCGAGCGCGTACTTAATCGTCGGCAGCGACGCGCGAATGCGCGTGTCGTCGGTGATCTCGCCGTCCTTCAACGGCACGTTGAAATCGACCCGCACGAACACGCGCTGGCCCATCAAGTCCAGATCGACGACCGACAGTTTCGCCATGTTGTTATGGGGGGCGGAGCCGCGTCACCTTTTCAGTAGGGGCGGACCGGCGTGTCCGCCCGGGCCGACTAGAGACCTTTTTTCACGAGCAGACGCACCAGATCCACACAACGGTTCGAGTAGCCCCACTCGTTGTCGTACCACGAGAGCACCTTGACGAAATCGCCGTCCATCACTTTCGTGTACGCCGCGTCGATGATGGAGGAGTGCGCGTTGCCCTTGAAATCGATCGAGACGAGCTCCTCGGTGGAATACTCGAGAATGTTCTGGAGCGGACCGTCAGCGGCCGCTTTGAGCGCCGCGTTCACCTCCTCGGCGCTCGTCTTCTTGTCGAGGATCGCGGCGAGGTCGACGACCGACACGTTCGGCGTCGGCACGCGCATCGCGAAGCCGTCCAGCTTTCCCTTGAGCTCGGGCAGGACTTCGCCGACCGCCGTCGCCGCACCCGTCGACGTCGGGATCATCGACAACGCCGCGGCGCGCGCCCGGCGCAGGTCCTTGTGCGGCAGATCGAGCAGCTGCTGATCGTTGGTGTACGAGTGAATGGTCGTCATCCATCCTTTGCGGATGCCGAACGTCTGGTGCAGCACTTTCGCCAGCGGCGCCAGGCAGTTGGTCGTGCACGAGGCGTTGGAGATGATCTGGTGCCTGGCGGGATCGTATTTCTCGTCGTTCACGCCCAGCACGATGGTGATGTCTGGCTTTTTCGCCGGCGCGGTGATGACGACTTTTTTGGCGCCCGCCGCGATGTGCTTGGCGGCGCTGTCGCGGTCGGTGAACAGGCCGGTGGACTCGAACACCACATCGACGCCGAGATCCTTCCAGGGCAGCTGAGCCGGGTCGCGCATCGACAACACCTGGAACTCGTCGCCGTCGACCGCGATGACGCTCTCTTTCGCCTCGACGTGCGCGCGCAGGTTGCCCAGCACCGAGTCGTACTTGAGGAGGTGGGCCAGCGTGTGCGCGCTGGTCAAGTCGTTGACGGCTACGAAATCGATGTTCTTGTCGCCGAGCGCCGCCCGCATGATGTTGCGGCCGATTCGCCCGAATCCGTTAATGCCGACCCTCACAGGCATCCATACCTCCAAGACAAACGTTTCATTCTACAATAGCCGCTCCCGATGTACCTTGCTTACAGCCTGCTGACGCTGGTCGTTTTTGTCGTCGTATCGCCCTATTTCGTCTACCAGGCGATTCGCTACAACAAGTACATCGGAAGCCTGCCACAGCGGCTTGGCTATCTGCCGATCTCCTTCAACATGGACGGGGAGGAGTCGATCTGGATCCACGCAGTCTCGGTCGGCGAGGCGCTCACCGCGCGGGCGCTGGCCGCCGAGCTCAAGGCCCGGTATCCGCGCCTGCGGCTGTTTCTGTCGACGACGACGATCGCCGGGCAGCAGGTGGCGCGGCGCAGTCTCCAGCATGTCGACGCGGTGTTCTATTTTCCGTTCGACTGGACCTTCATTGTCCGGCGGACGCTGAACCTGGTGAAGCCGCGGCTCTTCATCATGATGGAAACCGAGATCTGGCCCAACCTGCTGCATGAGTGCCGCCGGCGCGGCATCAAGAGCATCATGATCAACGGGCGCATCTCATCGCGCTCGTATCCGCGCTACCGGCTCGTGCGCCCGTTCTTCCGCCGCGTGCTCGCCGACGTCGACCGGTTCTGCATGCAGAGCGAAGAGTCGGCGCGACGGCTGATCGATCTCGGCGCCGATGCCGCGCGCGTCGCGGTGACCGGCAGCCTGAAGTTCGATTCGCTCGAGATGCCGGCCGCGACGGCGCACGGCAAGCCGCGCGAGCGCGTGCTGCGGTTCTTCCGCCTCTCGCCGCACCGCACGATTATCATTGCCGGCAGCACGATGCGCGGCGAAGAGGCGGCGGTGCTGCGCGCGTTCAGCCGCGTGAAGGCGAAGTCGCCCGGGGCGCTGGCGATCGTCGCGCCGCGGCAGCCGGAGCGGTTTGGCGAAGTCGAGCGTTTGGCGCGCGAGATGGGCTTCGTCACGATGAAGCGATCCGATCTGCCGATCGACGTCGAGCCGCGCGCCGACGTGATCGTCCTCGACACGATCGGCGAGCTGGCGCAGCTGTATCAGCTGGCGACCGCGGTGTTCGTCGGCGGCAGCCTCGCCGATCACGGCGGCCACAACATTCTCGAGCCAGCCATTTTCGGCAAGCCCATCGTCTTCGGCCTGCACATGCAGAACTTCAAGGAGATTGCCGACACGTTTCTGGCCAACGGCGCGGCGGTGCAGGTAGCGTCTGAAGACGAGCTCGACGGGACGCTGATCGCGCTCGTCACCGATCCGGTTCGCCGCGCAGGGCTCGGCGCGGCGGCGCGCGCGCTCGTCGAAGCCAACCGCGGCGCGAAGGGCAAGACGCTCGAAGTGATTGCGGGTCTCCTGCCGGCGCCGTCGTCCGGTGCGGTCGTCCGTCCCTTCCGATTGGTGCATTGATCCGGACGCTGAGCTCGGCGTATGGCGCAGTGGCCGCGTGGCGGCGCCGGTGGTATGCCGCCGATTCCGCCCGGCGGCACCGGCTGCAGCGGCCGGTGATCAGCGTCGGCAACCTGCGCGTCGGGGGCAGCGGGAAAACACCGGTCGTCGCGTACATTGCGCGTCTGCTCGTCGCGCACGGCGAGCGGCCGGCCGTGCTCACGCGCGGCTACGGCCGCCGCATCGTCGCCCCCGGCGTGACGGTAGTGTCCGACGGCGCCGCGGTCCACGCCGGCCTCGACACCGCCGGCGATGAGCCGCTGCTGTTGGCGCGCGAGCTGCCGGGCGTCGCCGTGCTCGTGGGCGCCGACCGCTATCTGTCGGGTCGTTTGGCAGAGGCGCGGCTGGGCGCAACGGTCCACCTGCTCGACGATGGGTTTCAGCATTTCGAACTCGAGCGCGATGTCGATCTGCTGTTGGTGAGCGAAGACGATCTAACCGACGCGCTCCTGCCTGCAGGCCGGCTCCGCGAGCCGATCTCCGCGGCGTCGCACGCCGATGCGGCGCTCGTGCTGGCCGGCTACGCGTCGGCGGCCGATCGTATCGGCCGCGCGTTCGGTGTGTCGACGGTCTTTCGTGTCACGCGCGCCCTTGGCGCGCCGCGAATGGTCGCCGGCGCGCGCGATTCCGTCGTGCTGCCGTCGGGCACGCGCGTGTTCGCCGCGGCCGGCATCGCGCGTCCGGAGCGCTTTTTCGGCGATCTGATCTCCGTGGGTTGGGAGCTCGTCGGGTCGATGACGTTCGCCGATCATCACCGCTTCACCCGCCGCGACGTCGCGCGGATCGCTGCCGCGGCGAAGGCCTCCTCGGCGGCGATCGTGCTGACGACCGAGAAAGACGCGATCCGTCTCGCCGCGTGCGACCTCGGCGATCTGCCCATCGCTTCCGTTCCACTGGAGGTTGGCCTCGAACCGGCGGACGCGTTCCGCGACTGGCTGATCGAACGTCTCCGTACGGCACGCGTGCAGCATTCGGCCGGTAGCACCGCTGCACCCGGCACCGCAGCACCCGGCACTGCAGCACCTAGCACCGCAGCACGTAGCACGCAGCACCCGAGCACCTCAGCACCCAGCACCTCAGCACCTAGCACCGTGCCCCCTGAGCACCCCGATCAATGAGACACCGCGCTGAGTATCTCGCGGTCCGCGTGTTGATCACGCTCGTGCGTGTGATGCCCGACTCGCTCGTCCGCGCGTGCGGGCGCGCGTTGGGGCTCGCGTTCTACACCCTTGACGGCGCGCACCGCCGCATCGCGCAGCGCAATCTCGCGGCGGCATTTCCCGGCCGCCCACTCGCCGAGCGGCGCGCAATCGCACGCCGCGCCTTCGCGCACTTCGGGCGCCTGCTGATGGAGCTGCTGAAGTTCAGCACGTTGTCCCCGGCCGCGATGCTCGCCCGCGTCGACGTGGTGGGCGAGGAGCGCGCCCGTGCCGCCTACGCGCAGGGCAAGGGGGTGTTGTTCGTCACCGGCCACTTTGGTTTCTGGGAGCTGCAGGCAATGGTGCACGCGCTGCGCGTCGAGCCGATCGCGGTCCTCGCGCGCGCGCTGGATAACGCCGCGCTCAATCGTCTGCTCGAGGACATGCGGATGAAGACGGGCAACTCCGTGATTTACCGGAAGGGCACGATCCGCCGCGTGCTGCGCATGCTGCAGGAGGGTCACGGCGTCGCGGTGCTCATCGATCAGCACATCCAGACCCGCGACGCGATCTCTGTCGATTTCTTTCAGCGGCCCGCCGCGACCACGGCCGCGGTCGCGGCGCTGGCGCTGCGCACCGGCGCGCCGATCATGCCGGTGTTTGCGCTGCCGATCGCCGGCGGCCGCTACCGGATGATCTACGAGCACCCCGTCGAGCCGCCGCGCGCCGACAGCCAGGACGCCGTCCGCGAGCTGACGCAGCGCTGCACCGACGTCCTCGAGATGTACGTCCGGCGCCATCCCGAACTGTGGTTGTGGATGCATCGCCGCTGGCGCGATGCCGGACCGGCGGCCGAAGACGTACCGGGCATGTTTCCATCCGCCGGCTCGGATGCGAAGGCGCCGGAATAAGGGCGAGCCTCTTTCAACACAAAGGACACCAAGGGAACAAAGGAAAAACCCTCATATCTTCCTTCGTGTCCTTTGTGTTCATTGTGTTGAAAAGAGAGCGCAGGGGACCTGAGAAAACCTGCGCTCTCTTACAGATCCGGGTCGAGGCGCGTGGCGATCGGCATCCGCCAGCCGATGCCGAACGCGCGGTCGGTGACCTTGAGCACCGGCGCCGCCTGCTTTCGCTTGAACTCAGCCCCGCGCACGAGACGCAGCACCCGACGAACTGTCGCCGGATCGAATCCTGCCGCGACGATGTCGCCGGCGGCCTGGTGCTGCTCGATGTGTCGCAGCAGAATGTCGTCGAGAATCTCGTACGGCGGGAGGGAATCCTGGTCCGTCTGATTCGGCCGCAGCTCTGCCGAAGGCGGCTTCGTCAGCACCGCCTCGGGAATGACCGCGCGGTGCGACATCTCGTTCAGCCATCGCGCCACCCGATAGACCATCGTCTTCGGAACGTCGGCGATCACCGCGAGGCCGCCCGACATGTCGCCGTACAGCGTGCAGTACCCGACGGCCAGCTCGGACTTGTTGCCCGTCGTCAGCAGCAGCGATCCCTGCTTGTTGGACAGCGCCATGAGCAGATTGCCGCGGATGCGCGCCTGCAGATTTTCTTCCGCGACGCCGCGCGCGGTGCCGGCGAACGGTTCGCTCAGCGTGTCCTCCATCACGCGCATGGCTGGGTCGATCGGCAGCGTGATCGTCTTCATCCCCAGTCCCGCTGCCAGCGTCATCGCGTCGTCGACGCTGCCCTGGCTGGAGAACGGCGAGGGCATCAGGACGCCGAGCACGCGATCGGGGCCGAGCGCCTCGGCCGCCACCGCGGCGGTGAGCGCGGAATCGATACCGCCCGAGAGCCCGAGGACTGCGGAGGAGAAGCCGCACTTCCGCATGTAGTCGCGCGTGCCGAGCACAAGCGCGCGCCAGATTTCCGATTCGACGCCGACGTCTGCCGGCGGCGCAATCGTATGCGTGGCGTCGAGATCGCAGATGACGACGTCTGCCTCGAACGAGGCGCCGCGCGCGCTCGGCGCGCCGTCGCGCCGGAACGCGCAGCTGCGGCCGTCGAACACCAGGTCGTCATTGCCGCCGAACTGGTTCACGTACACAACCGGCACAGCGTGCTTGCGCGCCATCGTGCTGAGCATCTGCTCGCGGCGCTGATGCTTGCCGGCCGAAAACGGCGACGCCGACAGGTTGACGATCGCGTCGGCGCCGGCGCGCACCAGCTCTTCGATCGGATCGTGGTGATACCGCCGCCGCTTCCAGAAGTCGCGGTCGTTCCAGATGTCCTCACAGATGCTGATGCCGAGCCGCCGCCCGTTGAGATCCAGCACCTGAGCACCGTGAAACGGCTCGAAGTAGCGGTCCTCGTCGAACACGTCGTAGGTCGGCAGCAGCGCCTTGCGGAAGCGGGGGCCGATCGTCCCGGCCCGCAGGAGGACGACGCTGTTGAACAGCGGGCGTCCTTCGTCCGACGGATTCGGTTCGGGCAGGCCGACGAGCACCGGTGGCAGCGCGGCCGCGTCTTCCGCGAGCCTGGCGAGCGCCTCCCACGCGCGGCGCACGAATGCGGGATTCAACAGCAGATCGCGCGGGAGGTACCCGACCATCGCCAGCTCCGGCGTGACGGCGAGGTCGGCCCCTTGATCGGAGGCGATCCGCAAGGCGTCGAGCACAAGGCGCGCGTTGCCGGCGAAGTCGCCGACGATCGGATTGATTTGCAGCAGCGCGATCTTCAAGGTCAGCACGTTCCGGCGGCGACCGGACCTATTCGGTGAAGCGGTACTTGAGCAGCACCCAGAGCGCAACGAATCCGGCGACCCACGTGATCTTCTTGCCGTCGCCGTAGCCCCGGCCATCGTACGTGATCGGCACTTCGTAGACGCGGTAGCCGCGCTTGAAGATCTTGGCGGTCATCTCCGGCTCGATGCCGAAGCCGTCCGACCGCAGCGTCATCGACCGCAGCACCTCGACCCGCATGGCCTTGTAGCAGGTCTCCATGTCGGTCAGCATCGTGTTGTACAGCACGTTGGTCGCCAGGGTGACGAACTTGTTCCCCAGATAATGCGCGAACATGAAGGCGCGGTGGCGGCCGAGAAAACGCGATCCGTACACGACGTCCGCGCGCCCCTTCACAATCAGGTCGATCAACTGTGGAAATTCTTCAGGTGAGTATTCGAGATCGGCATCCTGAATGACGACGATGTCGCCGGTGACGGCGGCGAAGCCGCGGCGGAGCGCCGCGCCTTTGCCCGCGTTGGCTTGTCGCAGCAGCGTGAAGCCCAGCTCCCGCGTCAGATCGTCGAGGATCTCCGCCGTCCCGTCGCCGGATCCATCGTCGACCACGATCAACTGCAGCCGGAGCGGCACGGCGAGGACACGGCGGATGATCGCGTCGATCGTGGTACGCTCATTGTACACCGGCATGACCACCGACAGTAGCGGCCCAGCGTCAGCCATGGAAGACGCCACCGTACCACAGATGCGCCACCTGGTCATCCTTGCGCCGAACTGGCTCGGTGATGCTGTGATGGCGCTGCCCGCGATGGCGGACGTGCGCCGCCAGATCCCGCGCGCGACGATCACCGTGGCCGCGCGTCCGGCGGTGGCGCCGCTGTTCGGCATGGTGCGCGATGTGGACGCGACCATCGTGCTCGCACCGCGCCGCGACGTGTCCGGATGGCTCGACGCGGGGGCCGAACTGCGAAGCGAGCGCTTCGACGCCGCGCTGCTCTTGCCGAATTCGTTTCAGTCCGCATTCACGGCGTCGCGCGCCGGCATTGCGGAGCGGTGGGGCTATCGCACCGACTGGCGCCGTGCGCTGCTGACGAAGAGTGTGGCGGCGCCGAGAGGCGTCCATCAGATCGAGTATTACCAGCACCTCGTACGCGCGCTGGGATTTCCGAGCGGGCCGGCAGAGCCGTCGATCGACGTGACGGCCAGTGCGCGCGACAGCGGACACGGCGCGCTGATGCGTGCGGGCTGGGACGGCCGCACGGCCATCGTCGCACTCGCGCCTGGCGCCGCGTATGGCGGGGCCAAGAGATGGCCGCCGGCATATTTCGCCGAGTTGGTGCGCTCACTGCGCGCCGACGGCGTCGTCTGCGTGATGGTCGGCAGCGCCGCCGATCGACGGACCGGCGACGAGATCGACGCGGCCTGCGGCGGTGCCTGCGGATTGCTGAATCTGATTGGCGCGACGGACCTTTCCACGCTCGCTGGCGTCCTCGTCCAGTGCCGTTCGCTCGTGTCCAACGATTCGGGCGCCATGCACGTCGGCGCGGCGGCCGGTGTGCCGGTCACTGCGGTGTTCGGACCGACCAACGATCGCGCCACGCGGCCGCCCGGCGGCGCGCACGTCGTGCTGACGCATCCGGTCTGGTGCCGGCCGTGCATGCTCCGCGAGTGTCCGCTGGATCATCGCTGCATGCGGGGCGTGAGCGCGAAGGCGGTGCACGAAGCCGCGCGGCGGAACCTGTGACGGCAGCAGCGGCAGTGTTCGTGGACCGCGACGGCACGCTCATCGAGGAGGTCGGCTATCTCGATCGCGTCGATCGCGTTGCGCTCTACCCGTGGACGACCGACGCCCTTCGCGCGTTGAACCGGGCGGGACTCCCGGTGATCCTCGTGTCCAACCAGTCCGGCATCGCGCGCGGCTTTTTCACCGAGGCGGTCGTCGACGAGGTCCACGCGCGCATGGCGGCGCTGCTCGAAGCCGGCGGCGCGCACATCGACGCGTATTATTATTGTCCCCATCATCCCGATGGCAAGATGCCCGGCTACGGCCGCGCGTGCGACTGCCGCAAGCCGAAGCGCGGGCTGGTCGATCGCGCGGTCAACGAGCTCAACGTGGATCCCGCTCGCTCGTTCGTGGTCGGCGATCGATGGCTGGACGTGGGCCTGGCGCAGACGATGGGCGGACGCAGCGTGCTGGTGCGGACGGGATACGGAGCAGACGAGGAACGACGGCCACAGCCGAATCTCGTCGCGGACGCGATCGTGGACAACTTCGCCGGCGCTGCGAGCTGGATTCTGCGAACCCTCAAATCGGCACGCTGAAATCTGAAATGTATATTGCCCGTTCCGTTCATCCCCTGCCCGGCGAAGCCGAACGCAAGGAGCGGCTGCTGGCGCTCGTGGACGGCTTCACCAGCCGCCGCGTGCTCGTCATCGGCGATCTGATTGCGGACGAGTTCATCTACGGCGAAGTTGCGCGCGTGTCGCGCGAGGCGCCGGTGCTGATTCTGAAGTACGACGCGACGGAAATGGTTGCGGGCGGCGCAGGCAACGCGGCGAACAATGTCGCGGCGCTCGGCGGCCGCGCCGATCTCGCGGGCCTGGCGGGCACAGACGCCGAAGGACGGCGGTTGATCGCCAGTTTTCCGCGCGGCGTGAATACCAGGCACGTCGTCCGCTCCGCGCCTTATCGGACGCCGGTCAAGACGCGCATTCTCGCCGGCGGCGTGCATTCGTCGAAGCAGCAGGTCGTCCGGATCGACCGCGAGACCGGCTGGCCCCTGACCGAACAGGTCAGCCGCGCGTTCGCGAAGGGACTCTCGCAGGCGATTGCCGAGTGCGACGCGGTGGTGCTGTCTGACTATGGATCCGGCCTCGTGACGCCGGAGCTCGCATCCTCGATCCAGACGGCGCTCCTGCGGCGGACCCGGCGGCGTCCGATCCCTCTTCTGGTCGATTCGCGCTATCGCCTGCTCGAATATCGCGGGCTCACGACGTGCACGCCGAACGAAGCGGAAGTCGAGGCGGCGGTCGGTATTCGGATCGACGATGACGCGGAGGCGCTGGAACGGGCGGGGCGCGTGCTGCTGCGCCGGACGGCGGCGCAGGCTGTTCTGATCACGCGCGGCAGCCGCGGCATGGCGCTGTTCCAGCAGAAGCAGCCGACGATTCACATTCCGATCTTCGGCTCCGACGAGGTGGCCGATGTGACGGGCGCGGGCGATACGGTGATCGCCACGTTCGGGCTCGCGCTCGCGGCCGGGGCGTCATTTTACGAAGCGGCGTGCCTGGCGAACTATGCGGGCGGGCTGGTCGTGATGAAGCGCGGGACGGCGACCGTGTCGGCGCGCGAGCTGACCGATGCCGTCACGAGCGATCACGACACGACGCTGGAGAACTGGTCGCAGGAAGGGCCGGCTCAAGGACGGCGGGCAGAACATTAAACTTGCAGATTGCGAGCAGACCTAGCGCAGGACTTCGGCCTTCGTGTGAAGCTTCGGCGGTTAGCCCTGCCGCACAGACGTGGCGCAGGACTTCGGCCTTCGCGTGAAGCTTCGGCGGTTAGTTCTACCGTACAGACTGGCGCCGGACTGCCGCTTCGCGTGCCGCATCGTCTGGGAGAGACAGGCGTGGCGCAGGACTTCAGTCCTGCCGTGTGATGGGAATCATTCTTACTGAATCCGAGCTCGTTGAAGCGGTCGCGCGCGATCGCGCCGCGGCGCGCACTGTCGCGTTTGCCAACGGCTGCTTCGATCTGCTTCACGTCGGACACGTACGATACCTGCAGGCCGCCGCGGCGGAGGCCGATCGGTTGATCGTCGCCGTCAACGACGATCGATCGCTGGCGTCGCTCAAGGGCCCGGGACGCCCGATCCTCAGCGCGCCCGATCGCGCCGAGCTCGTCGCGGCGCTTCGCGGCGTCAACTACGTCGTGGTCTTCGGCGATGCGACGGTCGAGCGTCTGCTCCGCCTCCTCGAGCCGGACGTGCACTGCAAAGGCACGGACTACACCGTCGAAACCGTGCCCGAACGCGCGGTCGTGCAGTCCTATGGCGGCCGAACCGCCATCGTCGGCGATCCGAAGCGTCACTCGACGCGGGATTTGCTGTCACGGCTGTCGCGTGGCTGATTCTGCTCCGGAGCGCATTCTGCTGGTGCGTCTCGGCGCGCTTGGCGACATCGTCCATGCGATACCGGTGGCCGCCGCCTTGCGGCGCGCGTTTCCGTCGGCGCGCATCGACTGGCTCGTCAGTGCCAAGCACCGCGAGATTCTCGATCTCGTGCCGGTGATCGACCGCCGGCTCGTGATCAACGATCGTCCGTCGGCGAATGTGAGACGTGATGCGGCGCGCGGCGAGGCGGACGGCGGAACGTCGCTCCTGCAGGCGATCGGTGAGCTGCGGCGCGCGCGCTACGATGTAGCGATCGACCTGCAGGGCCTGATCAAATCGGCGGTGCTCGCCCGGGCATCGGGCGCGGCTCGCGTCGTTGGCTTCGCGGCGTCGTACGTGCGCGAGAGGCTCGCACGGATCTTCTACACCGACGTCTACGATCCTGGTTCGCGCGGCGTACGCGATCACGCTGAGACGCGGCACATCGTCGACATCAATCTCGGCCTGCTGGCGCCGCTCGGCGTGACGACCGCCGCGGCAGAGTTCCCGATCGAGCCCGTGAGCTCGACGGTGGCGAAGACGGTTGCTGAGCAGACCGGCGGCCGCTACGCGCTGCTCAACCCGGGCGCGGCGTGGCCCAACAAGCGGTGGCCGCCGGCGCGATTCGGCGCTGTGGCGCGAGCGCTGCGCGAGCGGCACGGCTTGACGTCCGCCGTGTTGTGGGGACCCCGCGAAGAGGCGCTGGCGCAGGAGGTGGTCGCCGCATCAGACGGCAACGCTTTGCTGGCGCCGCAGACGACGATTGCGGATCTGGTGGCGCTGGGGCGCGGCGCGGCGCTGATCGTGTCGGGCGATACGGGCCCCACCCACATCGCGGCTGCAGTCGGCACGCCGATCGTGAGTCTGTTCGGGCCGACGCGGCCGCAGCGCAACGGCCCGTGGTCGCCGGAAGACATCGCTGTGTCCAGGGACACGATCTGCCAGTGTCATCACCTCCGGAGATGCACGAGGCCGTCGATGTGCCTGCTGGATATTCAAGTGGACGAAGTGCTGCAGGCGATCGATCGGCGGCTCGCAGGTGAGCGGAGATGATGGCGGCGCGCCTCGCGCGGCTTCGCGTGCCGCTCGGCTTCGTGTTCGGCATCGCGGTGCTGTGGCTCGCGCAGCCGACGGCGGCAACATTGGCGGCTGGCGTCCCGGTCGCGGTGGCGGGAGAATCGCTGCGCGTCTGGGCGGCGGGTCACCTCAACAAGTCGCGCGAAGTGACCTCGTCTGGTCCCTACCGATGGTTTGCGCATCCGCTGTATGTCGGGTCGTCGATCATGGGCGTCGGCTTGGCCATTGCGTCGGGCAGCGTGGCTGTGGCGCTGCTGATCGCGGTGTACCTGGGAGCGACGCTCACCGCGGCAGTCACGAGTGAGGAGGCGTTTCTGCGCCGGACCTTCGGTGATCGGTATGATCGGTATCGTCGGAGTCGGCTGGCGCCAGGCGTCGATTCGCAGCGCCGCTTCACGTTCGCGCAGGCGCTGGCCAATCACGAGCAGCGCGCGATTGCGGGTCTGGTGGCGGCCGTGTTGCTGCTCATCCTGAAGGCAACGTATAATGGTGCGTTTTGGTGGGCAGCAGCTGGCCCATGAGTAAGGGCGGTTAGCTCAGTGGTAGAGCACCGGCTTTACACGCCGGCTGTCACAGGTTCGAATCCTGTACCGCCCACTAAAAGTACGCAACTGGCAGTTGGTGATTTGGTCAGTTGGTGAATTGGTGATTCGAATGCACCGATTCGCTGATTCACGAGTTCGCCGATTCGCCAACGACGGATGCACGTTCCAAATCGGGGTCGTAGTTCAGTTGGTTAGAACGCCGGCCTGTCACGCCGGAGGCCGCGGGTTCGAGTCCCGTCGACCCCGCCAACTCATTCGCTCACGCTCATTCGGTGGCGGCGCGACGTCCTCAGGCGTCGCGCGGCTCTCGCCGCGCTTGGCTCGAGTCCCGTCGACCCCGCCAACTCATTCGCTCACGCTCATTCGGTGGCGGCGCGACGTCCTCAGGCGTCGCGCGGCTCTCGCCGCGCTTGGCTCGAGTCCCGTCAACCCCGCCAACTAAGTCATACTAGGTGTTGGGGATAGCGGATTTCGCATCCGCCGTCTCCAACATTTCTCCACGACCGCGGGGCACTCCCGAGCAATCGAGCAACCGAATCGCCATGTCCAGTGCAGCGGGACTGAGGTGCATGTACCGCTGTGTCGTTGAGAGATCCTTGTGCCCTGCCAAATCTTGGATGGCTCTGGCAGGCGCACCCCGCATGGATAGATGCGAACAGAATGTGCGGCGCAACCGATGGACGCCACTGTCACCGAGCTGAGCTCGTCGTGCCGCCCGCTCGACGTGATGTTTCACCATGTCCGCCGAAAGCGAAGCACAACAGGCGGGTATGACGTACTCAGCCAATCTCGGACTGCCGCAACTTCTGCTTGTCTTGGCCGTGATCCTCGGGATCTACGGATTCATGCGACTGCGTTGATGCGAGAGTGGAAAGCAGCCCAATTGGCGGGCTAACAAAACGAGCTACCGATGGTAGTAAACGAGGATCGGTTTCGGGGAACGGTCGGCTCGGATCGGTTCGCCTTTCGACAGGCGTATCCGGAAAGGGCCAGAATCGCCCCGATCATCAGCACGGCTACAAGAAGGCGCCGCATGATTCGGATTATAGCCCACAGGCGACGGGCCTTTCAGGGGGAATGAGATGACGAAACGCTGGGAGCGCTCACACGCGAACGGTTGGACCGCAACGGTCCAGGCCGACGGTGAGTTCTTCAACACGTCGGCGCACGAAGTCGGCGTTCCCGCCGCGCAGGCATGTCAGTCAGGGCATCGTTGACTCACGCCTGGCGCAACAGGTTGCCGATGGGAGAGTGCCAGCGCACGATTGTCAGTGCAGAGGGTGGGTTGAGCGAATGGAGACTATCCGTTGACGCGCGTCGAGGAATTCACGAGCCGTGATTTGACAAGGCACATTTACCCTTAACACTGGATCGAGCCAACTCAAGGGCATTCGATCAGGGGATGTCGATCCCTGTGACAATCCGACGCTGATTCCGCTTGCGCCTGCGTTGCGTGTGGTTGCGGCTGCAGGCCGCGATCTAATATCCCACAAAGGGAGGTGACGATGAGACTTGTCTTCAAAAAGGGTTTTGGGCTCGATACGATACCCTCTGACATCGCGATGTGGTTGCTAGAGCTTGAGAGCAGCACATACGCGTTTGTCGCGGATCAGGTGCCCGTTTCGATTTCCAGAGGGACCTTCGGCAACACTGACCAAGAACGTAATTCAATCAATCAGTTCGTCTCAACGAGTCGTCGGCCATTCGGGCACAAGATTCAAACGTTGGATGTCACCTTTGAGATGGACGGGGCCATTCCTGAGGCCATTAAGTCAGGCCAACATCAAATCGGTTCCGCCGATGCATTTGTCGAACCTTACATCGATCCCGGTTTTCACGCGGTGAGAGCGTTTGTCGAGACTTATCGGGACTGCAAATATCTCAGATATCGTGGCCAAGAACGTTGGACAAACCACCAAACTCTACTCCCACGAGTCACCGAGCAGGAATTCAGGACGTTGTTGTTTTACACCCTCGATGTAGGCGATGGTGAACCGTATGTCGGGTCTTTCAGCGACGGGAGGCTGAAGGTTAGCAACTTCTTAGGTAGTGATTTTACTGAGCAACTTCGGCGCTTAAGCATCCTGTGCCAGCGGTGCGAAAGTTCATTGAAGAAGCGTGGGAACGTCTGTTTGATGAAGATTTCTCTGGTGCGGTAATTTACTCGGCTATTGCCATCGAGCGAGCGATGACCCGATTGTTGCGCAAAGAACTTGTGAACCGGGCCGTTGGGACAGCCTCGCAGATCGGGAAGGTCATCGAGGATACCAGTAATCGATCGCTTTGCACCGTAGTGTTGGGTCTCCTTGGAATCGCGGATGACGGGTTGCGCCAACGGATGGTCAGTCTGTTTGAGCTCAGGAATTCGTTGGCTCACGGTCAGAAGTCAAACGTTCATCGTGAGGAGGCTGAGGCATCGATTCAGACATCTGAATCATTCCTTACGATTGCCTGGACCTAAGTCAACGCGGGGCCTCGCAGATTCCCATCAGACATCGAACTCTCAATGCTCCTGCCACATACGAGACCACGCTCCCTTTGGTGTCACAGGGAGCGGCGACGGACATGTGCCGGGACTGGCGGCACGCACGCAGGCGACAGGAGCGGACGACTGCGACAGTTGTGGGAGTGGAGCCCGCCTTTGAGTTGATCGAGGTGGCTAAAGAGGAACGCGGATATTTCGCGGACAGGTAACGATAAACCTCTCAGCTGCTCTCACTTGCAGAAGCACCTCCGGTTAGCAACCCGTTGTGCATCTACGCTATAGTCGTCTCGCCATGGCAAAGCCTTTACAGCGACTGATCGTTTTTGTATCGGGCACCAGTGAGGCAGAGGCCGAGAAGGCTGCACTGAGGCGAATTGTCGATGACATCAATCGGCGCGTGGAAAAGACGCACGGTATCACTCTGAGAGTGGTGGGTTGGCCGGACGATGGGCGACCGGGTGTTAGCACTGATCCTCAAGCAGAACTGAATCGCCAGTTTTCAGACTTCGACGTCTACATCGGAATGCTAGGCTCGAAGTTCGGATCACCCACGCCGAGGGCCGGGTCTGGCACAGAGGAGGAGTTCGAGTCGGCAATGCGCCGTTTTCAGAATGATTCAACTTCCGTACGGGTTCTCTTTTATTTCATGCGGACCGCTGCAGACCCATATTCGATCGACGCGGATCAGTTAAAAAGGGTCCAGCAGTTTCGGGAAACTTTGCCCTCCCGTGGCGTGGTCTATCGAGACTTCCACGATACCGCTAGCTTCACGAATCTTGTGCAGGACCACCTCTACTCAATCATAGAGGACGATTGGCGAGGTGATCGTTGGTCTGCTGTTGGTTCGGTACCCAGTCTCACTGGTGCCGTTCGTGACACCGAACACCTGACCCACGACGGTGCGGGTCCCGCTGGTGCTTCCGAAGTTGATGTCAGTCTATCGAAGGAAGACGGCGAAGACGAATCTGGGTTTTTGGACCATGTAGTGGCTTTCCACGAGGCAGTTGCTGTATTTACGGCGATTGTGGGAGAGATGCGCCATGACATGGACCGGATCAATGAACAGGTCCGCGCTCGCGCGACAGAAGGCACCACGCTGAACGAAGAATTTAAGAGTGTCAAACATGTAGGAGGCAGTAGGGCGCAGCAGGAATTTGCCTCTAAGGCACGCATGAATGTCGATGGGGCGGCAGCCAATCTCGACGATTTCGCTAGCGCGACGGCCGGGAATCTTGAGAAGTTCAAAGACAGTAATCGCTCGATGTTTGGCAGTTTGAGGGCGGGTTGGGGATCCGGATCAGAATTTGTGACTGAGCAGAACAGGAACGACAACGTGCGTGCGCTCCGCCAGTTGATTGCAGTCATCGAGAAAACAGGCGAGAGCATGACCGCTTTTCAGGCTAGCGTGAGCCGATTGCCTCTGTTGACGGGAAAAATCAAGCGAGCGCGTCGGCGGACAGCGCAGGTGTTGGGCGAGTTGATAGCCGAATTTGCGTTGTCAGCCAATGAAGCACAGCGGATCGTTGATGAAATGGAGGGCGGTGTGAGTCCCGTTTCGTGAAAGGCGACTGCGTGGATCGGCTGCCCAGGATATGTCCGCGTTTTGTCCGTAGGCTATCTTCGCCTTCCCGCCAAGTCACGCCCGAACGCAGACTAAGAATTGGCCAATTGTATAGGTGACAATTAGGAGGGGCTGGTGCCCCACAACGTGCTCAGACGGCGTTCACTCGTACGAATTAGCAATGATGTTAAGCACCTTGTCGAGGTACTGGCCGACCTGCTTCGCGTCCGTCTGCGATCGAAGTTCGTACGAGATCATGTTGAACCAGTCGATTCGTGTCCTTGGACGCCGTCTGACCAATTCATCCAGCACGACTTGCCTCAGAAGGCCATCTCCCGAACCTGACTCGGGAAACGCCGCCTTGATGTCCGTGTCCCTCAGGTCGACGAGCTGCTGGCGAAGGGAATCAACCCGCTGCGCCCTCTCCAATTCCTTGCGGTAATCGGCGTCGCTGTTCAGCAAATCGTCGATCCGTTTGAGGAGTCGCTTGATTTCCGTGCTTCGACTCTTGAACCAGTCCGTTGACCAGATGCGGTGAATCTTCCAGCCCTGGTTCTCAAGAATTTCCTGTCGAAGGCGGTCGCGGTCGCGAGCAGAGCGTCCGGAATGGTAGCTTGCGCCGTCGCACTCGATTCCCAACAGGTACACGCCGGGCTTCGCAGGATGACGGACGCCAATGTCGATAAAGAAACCGGCTACGCCTACTTCTGGGACGACCTCGAATCCCTTTTCCCTGAGCACGGCGCCCACAGCGCGCTCAAAATCGTTCGACGACTGCCGCCCGCCATCGTCAGCGGCTTCCAGGATGCCGGTACGCGCGAACGTCAGATACTGCTTGAAGGCGCGAAGGCCCCAGGCGCTGCCGCTATGGACCTGAATCTTTTCGGGGTCAATCGAGCTAAAGACTTCCGTCCTCTTCTTCGACCGCGTGAAAAGCACGTTGAGCCGTCGATGTCCATTCGGGCCGTTGATCGGGCCGAAGCGCTGGTATTGGTTTCCTTTTGCATCCGGCCCGTAGGTCGCCGAAATAAAGATCACGTCACGCTCATCGCCCTGAACGTTCTCGAGGTTCTTGATAAATAGCGGCTCCGACCCGCTCTCCATTCGTTCCTGATAAGCCAGCGCGAACGGCTCGGTCGTCAATCGGCGGTCGAGAAGGTCCTCGATCAGTTCTCGTTGCTCATAATTGAGCGCGACGACGCCGAGAGATTCATTCGGCCGATTGTGCATGTGATCCAGAACAGCATCGACGACGGCCTCCGCCTCGGGCATATTGCGACGCTCGTCAAACACGCCTCGCGGAACGTGGTGATATTTGACGCCGAGGCTCGGGGATTCGTGATATGCGGACGGAAAGATGATCAGGTCTCCCTGATAGAACTCGCGATTGGAGAAGGCAATGAGGCTGTGGTGTCTCGACCGATAGTGCCACCGAAGCCGTCGGACAGGTTGGTACATCGTGCTGGCAATGTCGAGAATGCTTTCGCCTTCCTCTATTGCCGTCCGCTCGTCTTCATCCTCAAGGTCGTCATTATCGAAGGTGACTCTCTGGAAGAAATTTGTCGGCGGCAGCTGTTTTGGGTCGCCGACGATGACCAGCTGGCCACCCCTTGCGATAGAGCCGATGGCGTCCTCCGGCTTGAGCTGCGATGCCTCGTCCATGACGACGAGGTCAAAACGCAGTCTCTCCGGAATGAGGTACTGGGCTACCGAGAGCGGCCCCATCATGAAGCAGGGCTTCATGGCCTGGAGTGCGGTTGCAGACCGGCGCACCAGTTGTCGAATGGGAATGTGGCGTTTCTGCTTGCTGATCTCGTGCGTGATGAGCGCAAGCTCGCTCCAGCCTTTGACGGGACCGCTTTGATGACCGTATGGGATTTTGCGACGGTCGATGATGGCGGCGGCGCGTTCGCGATACAGTCGGATCGCTTCCTTGTCTGCCTTGGCGAACTGCTCCCGGACTTGGTCCTGGGTGGTGCCGCTGAAACCAAACAGATCGGCATGATCGGCGAAGGCGTATCGCGCGAGCGTGTTGTAAAAGACGAACTTGAAAGCGGTAGGAAGATGGTCTGGTTCGATGTGCCCGGCGTCAGCAAGACTCGTCAGCTTGTCGAGGCCGCGGCCTGCTCCGTCGGCTCGCGAGCGGATGAAGTGAAGCCATTGCGCCAGTTCGTCGCGGTTTTCGAGCGCGTGTGCCGCTCTCTTGGAAACATCCTCAAGTCTGTCGCCCTCATCGGCATGCCAGTCCAAGGATGACGAGCGGCTGCGAATGTCCTGGCGGCATTCCGCGATATCACGTGCGGCCTGCGCCGCTTGTTCAAGCCATTGAGACAACTGACGCAGGCGCGGCTCGTACTCGTCAGAGAGAAGCCAATCCGTCGCCGTCCCAGGAAGTGCGCTCTTCGCCAGGCGCTCGGCAAAACGAACGGCGGCTTCAACCGGTCTCAGGTCGCTATCGATCTCGCAGTAGGAGTTGCCTAACATGTTGCGAACGTGCGCGTGAGCATCGATGCGGGCGATACTCGCGCGATGACTCTCCGCCGTCTTCAACAGGCCGCCGATAGAGCTGATGGGAAGATCCGCCTTCAGGTCGGCCATCAGAAGACCCGCGATGGTTTCCTCCAGAAATGTGTTCGCCTCTTTCAACGCGTTCCGCAAGTCATCCAATGATCTTGGCGATGAGCCGTTCGGCCGCGCAAGCATCGGAAGGTCCAGGACGGCGCTGTGGAGGTCGTCAAGCGTCGCGCGATTGCTCTGATGCCCAGGCAGCGCCGCGCTGACCGCGTTGAGGCGCTCCGTTCTGGTCTTCAGAAGAAGATCTCGCAGCGCAACAGAAGAGTCATCATTGTCGGGGAGCAGAGCAAAGACTTGCTGGTACCAAGCGACGATGACTTGCCACTCATTCCATCTGGTCTGGCTCCCCTTGAAATGCGCTCCAAGAAGCTGCTGGCATCCCGCATCAGCGTCAAAGTCAGTCTGGGCCTGCAGGTGGTCGGCGATGGCCCGCAGGTGTTGCGCCATAGATTTCCGCGATGCTTTCGCCGCGTGTCGCGCCAGAGCTTTGTAGGCGCGGCGGCCACTTCGATAGTCGCGGCCGAACAATCGCTGCCAGATGCCCGCGCCTTCAATCGCGGCTGCATGAGCGCGAAGTCGGACCGCGTCAGTATCCGCGAGCACCGACAGGTTGAAAGATTCGTCGAGCTTCCGATGTTCTTGCTCCAGTTCGCGCGTTCTGGCGGCGGCATCCTCGATGACTCGACCCGCGCCGTCCGACTCAAGGTTTGGTGTCCTTAAGTGAAACGCCTCGAAGGGTGCGCTTTCGAGCGCGCGCAGGCAGTCAAGAAGCCGTCGGATGTCTTGGGTGTCGAACGACACCTGAATTCCGAGAAGCGCGGTGAGGGCGGCAAGACAACTTTCTGCTTTTGAAAGAAGCTTCTCCGCCGCCCGGCCCCGTTCGAGGTCGTGGCGAAGCCGAAGGGAGTCGCTGCCCTCATGACCGCGGGCGGTCAGGACCGCGACCATCTGGGCGAGGAATTCCCCGACATCCTTTCTCAGGAGCGGAGTGGAATTGCCAGCTGTGGTGGCAGCGGCAAGCGCCTGCCGTGTTGTGGAGGCATTCTCCACCGCTTCCATGAAGTCCAGCAGCGCAGCACGTGCGCGCGCATCCCGGCAAGGTACGAGGACATGTGACGGAAGCGGTTCGTTCACATCGGGCAACATGGTCAAAAGATCCGTGGCCATGTTGAGACCGTGCAAGGTGCAGGGCACTGCCACACCGACGTCCGCCAATGCCCGCTGCACGGGCGCGGCGTTTCCCACAGATGAAACGAACCCCTCCAACAGGTCGCAGATGCGCTCCTGATCTTCAAAGCTGAGGGTCGCATTAATCCATGCCCACGGGTGCAGCTCAAGGCTCGAACAAGCCCGCAAAACGCCGCCGAGGTGCTGGGCATGTACGGCCAGGAAGTGCTCCGTTTGTGCGACGTCGGTGGGCGTAAATTGAATAACTGTCGCCAGGAGCAGCTTCTCCACGAGCGAGCGGTCAAACCGCAGTTCCTGGTACGCAACATCGCGCGCCCACAGAATGTCGAACACCGTCGCGTTGAAAGGCTGAAGCTCCTTGTTTATCAGCGTTGCGTATCCCGTCAGGAGCCGCTTCTTCTCCTCGACGACCGATAAATTTTGATCTAGGTCCCGCGGGTCTCGGAACGATCCTCCCGCCTTCAGGCGCGTCGCGAGGTCGTTCAGCAAAGCGTCTTTTCTCGTCTTGTGGCTATGAAGTTCAAGGCAAAATATTCCAAGACCCGTTTCATCAAGCCGACGTCGCACGACCTCAAGGGCCGCGAGTTTTTCCGAGACAAACAGAACGGTCTTCCCGGCCGTCAGCGCCGCAGCTATCAGGTTGGTGATGGTCTGTGACTTGCCCGTTCCTGGAGGTCCTTCGATGACGAGGTTCTGACCGCGCATCGCGTCAATTAGCGCGCTGTGCTGCGAGCTGTCGGCGTCAACGATCAGCATCGGCACTTCGTGTTTTATTTCCGGGGCGTCTATCGGATACTCCTCCGCGTGCACGATGCCATCGTGCTTTCTGCCTTCAAACAGCTCCACCACGCGCGGGTGCTTTTCGATGGCGGGCCAGATTTTGATATCGAGGTCGCGGTACATCAGGAGCTTGCCGAAGCTCAGGAGCGAAAGCGTCAGATGTCGGCGAATGCTCCACCGCTTCTTCTGTTCGAGGATCGCCTGAAAACGCGCGAAGTAGGCCGTAGGCGTGTCTTCCTCTTCGACGGTCGGAATCTCGATGGCAAAATCTCGGCGCATTTTCTCGACCAGAGACAGGTTGGTCTCAAAATCGTCACCGGAATATTCGATGCTGGCCCTGAATGCCTTGCCCTTGGCGGTCTTCCGGTTCAATGCGACAGGGACTGTGAGAAGCGGCGCGAGACGCGCCTGGCGTGAATCGTCTGCCTCGTACCATTCCAGGAAACCGAAGGTCAGGTACAGCATGTTGGTGCCTGACTCTTCGATCGCCGTCTTTGCGGCACTCGCGATTTTCCGGGTCTTGGTTTCGAGATCTTCGACGTACAGAAGGACTGGCAGCGCCGCAGAGTTTACATTTCGTTTAGAGGGCGCGCTCAGGTCGCAAGACGTATCCCAGCCGAGCGCTTCCGCAACGTCTGCGGGATTGGGCTTGGTCGCTGTGGCGTCCTCGCCATCGTCGGAGTCTGGCGACAAATCAGGCTCCGGAACATATCGGAAAGGAATTTCCTCCTCGCCAATGAGTCTGGAAAAAACGGAATCCAGATCGACATCGACAACCCTCAACGAAGAGGCGTTCGAGTGTTTGAAGTTCAGAAGCCGATTGCGGTTCGTGAGGTCGAGGAGCCGGGCGCGGAGTTTTTCCAAACCGGCGGCAGTGCCTCCGCCCAGAACTTCCTGCTCGCTCATATAGTTCCCATCACTCCGTCCGCAGGCGTGCTGCCTCAGCAACGGGCCGCCCTTCGCTCAAGGTCGTGGCGATGTCCGCGTTTGCTTTTGAACGCCCACCAAGAAGCCACAAATCGCCCCAGCCCGCTGACCGAGGCTGGGCACTGGATGCCCTCTCCCCAGCGCCATGGGCCGGATGTCTCGACACTTCGAGCCAAAGCATGGAACAAACCTCCGGCGTCTTGAAGAGCTTGGGAAGGGTAGGGCGGACAGAGCAAATGAGTCAACCGGCGGCCACCCGACCGGCCTTCAGAATTAATTGTGGTAATTATTCTGTTGGCGGACCCGCACTGCGACCGTAAGGAATGCCGACACGACCGTTCCCCACGTCCCCGGCAGCGTGAAGGACATCATGGCGGCGTTGCTGAAGGTGAAGCCGCCACCAAGCGATCCATTTTCGCGGAAGGTCAAGGGCGAAGCGTAAAGCGGCGGTTCGAAAACGTCGGTAAAATTGGTAACTCGATGTGATTCTTAGGAGGGTGCGATGAGAACAATTGTGTTGGCCGTCATTGCCGCGTTAGCGGTAGCCGCATCGTCACATGCTCAGGCTGCGTCTGCTCGCAGAACCGTCTACTTCTCATCCGACCGTGAGCGGGTTGCTACCCTGTCTCAGGGTGGTGCCGTGGTCGCCTCCTTGACGATTCCTGTCGGCACGCTGATGACGGTCACATACACCGGGCAGGAAGCAAATTTAAGCGCCAAGCGTTTCGAGGCGCATGGCGGCGTGTCGGTCCGGGTGCTGAGAGACTCCGAACTGCATGGGCGCCGAGAAGCGGACGCGATGCTCGCGGCGCCAGTCGCGCTGGCAGGCGAGAGCATCGATCTTGTCGTTCAAGAGCGATAGAGGCAAATACCGTGTTGAGCGAAGCCGCTTGGGTTTGCCAACAGGATAATTACCATTATTTTCAACTGGGCTCCCCGTCTCCAACATTTCTCCATGACCGGGGCGGATTCTGGAGGAACGCGGAAGATGAGTGTGGACGAACAGGACCGTGTAAACCCTTGGGACCGAAACCATTATTGCCAAAAGTCGCACGCCATCAATGATTTACAGAATGCGCTTTAAAGGGTTCGAGTCCCGTCGACCCCGCCAACTCATTCGCTCACGCTCATTCGGTGGCGGCGCGACGTCCGCAGGCGTCGCGCGGCTCTCGCCGCGCTTGGCTCGAGTCCCGTCGACCCCGCCAACCTTCGCTCGCGGGCACTTGAGCGGCTTCGGTTGGCAAGCCAAGGGAATCCCAGCGATCAACACCTTGGCGTCATTCGTAGTCATCATGTCGGACTCGATTGACGGCGGCGGCCGCTATGTCGCGGGGGCCACGGACCTGCTCCCGCTCGACGCGCAACTCAACCTTCGTGATGTCCGGCCGAAAGAACATGGCCACCGTCCAATCGAGCACGATACGCAGGCGTCGGTCCCACCGGGGCATCTGGAATAGGTAGTACGTCCGCCGTATCCACCAGGCCAGGACACCTGTCAGCCGCACGCCGAGTACGCGCGCAACGGCGCGCGTGTGCCCGAGCGAGGCCATGGTTCCCAGCAGTTGGAAGAGGAACGGGGTCGGGACGCGCTCTTCGATCACCGCCTGGATGTTGCGCGAGAGGTGTCGCGCCTCCCTGACGGTATGCTGCGCGAGCGCTGGATAGGGACGGCCATCCGGCCCCGGAATGGCTGCGCAATCTCCCAGCGCCCAGACATTCGTGTGGCTGCGACTCCGCATCGTCCCATCGACGGCGATCCGGCCACGTTGATCGTGCGCGACGGGAATCGCAGTGGCGACGACGCTCGGCACGATTCCCGCCGCCAGCACAATCGTGCTCGCGTTGATGATCTCGTTTGCCACGAGCACACGGGAAGTCTCGATCGAGCGGACCGGCGTCGAGACGCGGATGTCGGCGCCGCGTCTCTGGAGCACGCGTGTTGCCACAAGCGCCAGCCCCTCGTCGATCTCGGGCAGAACGCGTGCACCGGCCTCGAACAGCAAAAAGCGAATCTCCTCGCGTCGGAGTCTCGGATAGAAGCGCAGCACGTCATCGGCGAATGCCGAGAGTTCGCCGAGCAGTTCGATACCGACAAGGCCGCCGCCGATCACGACGACCGTGAGGCAGGCGCGACGCGTCGTTGGCTCCGAGGCCGCGTCGGCTCGCTCGAATTGTTCGATCAGCTGATTTCTGAGCACCAGCGCATCCGCCATTGTCTTGAACGTGAACGCGTTCGATGAGCCAGGGATCAGCTGCTCGTTCGTGGACGCGCCGAGCGCCACGACGAGATGGTCGTACGGCAGTTCGTAAGTGGTTCCCTCGGCGGCGACGGCTCGAACGATCTGGCGCTCCACGTCGACACCTTCCACGGCGGCCTCGACAGAGCGCGCTTGTCGCAGAGCGGCACGGATTGGCTGCGCGCAGTGCCGCAGTTCTAATCTTCCGGAGCAGGCTTCGAACAGAAGCGGCGTGATGACGAAGAAATTCTCGCGGCTCACGAGCGTGATCTCGACGCCAGTGTGTCCGCGCAACGCTCGCTCCAGGTGGCGGGCCGTCGCCACGCCACCGAATCCGCCGCCGAGTACAACGATACGCACGCTGGCGTCTTCCGTGTTCAGATGAGCGTCGCCTTGAGACCGAGTGCAAACTCCCACTGGTTTGTAGAACACGTAGGCTCTTCAATCGACACGGTCTCACTATTGGAAGACGTCGTCCGTGGCGCGTCGTGATTGATGGACGCCTTCGCGGGCGTTTCCGCCTTCTGTGTGTCGCTAACCCTTTCAGAATTCATCGGAGCTCCCGCTGTGTCTCGCTGGCATGAACGAGCCTTCGCAATGGTCGCGCCTCGGACGTCAAGGAAAGCAAGACCGCGGTCCGTCTCCTGGGCCATGGTCCTTGACGGCCCCTTAGCGCTGGTGGCCTTAGCGCTGGTGGACGGGCTGATTCAGCCACTCCTGGAAGCGGATCTCGCCGAGTCGCGCGTTGCCGGCAGGGATCAGCGAGCGCTCGCCGACTTCGGCGCCGAAGTACCGCGCGTGCGGGTCGGCGACAACCTCGCGGGGGTCGTTGCGCGCGCCGAGGCTCTGACGGATCAGCTCATCGAAACGGAACTGTTGGGGACCTGCCACTTCAACCGTCCCATTCACTGGCGCGGCCACGGCGATCCTGGCGACCGCATTGGCGACGTCATCAGCCGCCATGGGCTGAATGAGTACCGGCGGCAGCCGAACCGTCGTCCCGTCAGTGGCTTCATCGGCGATGCGCTTGACGAACTCGAAAAACTGCGTCGCGTGAACGATCGAATACGGGATCCCGGCACCCTTGATCAGCGTTTCCTGAGCGTTCTTCGCTCGGAGGTAGGGACTGTCGGGGATACTCTCGGTTCCCACCACGGACAGCGCGACGTAATGTCTCACATTAGCTGCTGCCGCGTACTTCAGAAGGTTACGGGTGGATGTGGTGAAGAACTCCATGACGTCCGGGTCCTCGAACGAAGGAGAGTTCGAGACGTCGACGACGACCGATGCGCCCTGAAGGACCTCAGCCAGGCCCTCGCCGGTGAGGGTGTTGACGCCCGTGTCTGGCGATGCCGGCACGGCCTCATGGCCCTGGTCCCGCAGTGTGATCACGAGCTTTGAGCCAATGAGCCCAGTGCCGCCGATGATGACGAGTTTCATGATCGATGTCCCTTTCCGTGTTGATCCGATTCAACGTTGCCGAGCGTGCACCCGCTATGACCGAGCGACGCGCCGACTTGTGACAACGTGACGTCCGGCGCCTGCATCAGCGCGACGACGTCTAGCGGATCTGCTCGCGCATCGACTCCACATGGCGTGCTGACGCCTGCCGGTCTGCCCTGCGTCGATCGTCGTGACGAGCGCACGGATGATCCTCAGGTGCTGAATGCGCGTGCACCGCTGCCCGTTGCCTTCGATGCACGCGACTGTCACGCCGCTGCAGAAGTTCCGCGACGGCGGCGATGAACTTGGCAATGCGCTCGCGACCGACGACTGGCAGTCGTGCTGAGCTGTCTGACGCGGACACGACGTCCCAGGCAAACAGACTCTGGAGCCTGGCGAGATCGCCCGTCCTCGCAGCGGCAACGAACGCATTGAGCAGGCGTCGTTGCTCCGCCGGACTCACGGGCGCGCGTCGTCTGCCCGACACGTGCTCCCGCGCTCTGGTGACGAGCTGGCGCGCGTTGGCTTCTCCGACTCGAAGGATCTCTGCAATCTCCCGGTAGGGATAGTTGAACGCCTCTCGAAGAACGTAGGCCGCGCGCTCGGCTGGCAAGAGCCTCTCCAGCAGAAGCAGTACCGCAGAGTTCAACGCTTCGCCGCGTTCGGCGCCCGAGCCCGGATCGATGGTGGTGTCGACCAGCTCCGGCAGCCATGAGCCGGCACAGGTCTCTCTGCGCGCGCGCGCGGAGTGGAGCACGTTGATCGCGAGTCGCGTGGTCGCGGCAACGAGGAATGCCGGCGGAGTACGGACCCGGCTCCGATCAGTGATCTGCCACCGAACCCAGACGTCCTGCACGATGTCTTCGGCTTCCGCCGCGCTGCCCAAGATCCGATACGCAACGCCAAAGAGCCGCGGCCGGGCGCGTAGAAATGCCGAGAGGCCATCGTCAGCACAGGTCGCAAGGGGCGGCGCCGCGACGAACGACACGGGTGCGCAGACTCTCGTCCCCTTCATCTCTCACCTCGCATGTCGCGACGACAGGCAAGAGATGCGCCGAGGCTTCAACGCGTCGTTCATTCTGCGCGTGTCTCTGCTCATCCAGTCCTGCCCAGCCAAACTCTTGTCAGTTCAACGTCAACCACGAGGACGCCGCTCGAGGTCCGTGACGCAGCCGTGCCCATGCCGCGCTCCATCGACGTCGCTCAACGTCTTCCCACGGCTGTCACATCCCGACGTGATGTCCGGTCTTCACGAATACACGCGAAGCTCGCTCTCGAGAGCCGAGTGCACGTGAAAGGCACAGTAGGAGAGTCATTCAGGAGACACGCACATGAGCACGATCACAGTGAAAGATGGCACGACGATCTATTACAAGGACTGGGGTAAGGGACCGATCGTCACCCTCTCGCACGGATGGCCCCTGAGCTCCGATATGTGGGACGGCCAGATGATGTTCCTCGCACAGCACGGCTTCCGAGTCGTGGCGCACGATCGTCGTGGCCATGGCCGATCCAGCCAGGCTTGGTCCGGAAACGACATGGACGGGTATGCCGACGATCTGGCGGCCGTGGTCGAGGCCTTGGATCTCAAGGACATCACCATGGTGGGCCACTCGACTGGCGGCGGAGAAGTCGCGCGCTACATCGGACGGTACGGCACGAAGCGTCTGGTCAAGGCGGTCCTCATAGCCGCCGTGCCGCCGATCCTGTTGAAATCTGCGACCAATCCGGAAGGGCTCCCCATCGAAGTCTTCGACAGCTTGCGAAGCGCCTTGGCCAAGGACCGGTCGCAGGCCTACAAAGATTTCGCGCCCCTGTTCTACGGCGCCAACAGACCTGGTGCGCAGGTGTCCCAAGGCACTCTGGATCAGTTCTGGCTCTGGAGCATGCAGGCCGGCCTCAAGAACTCGTACGACAGCATCAAGGCCTTTTCTGAAACCGATTTCACTGAAGACCTCAAGAAGTTCGATATCCCGACCTTGGTCATGCACGGTGAGGACGACCAGATCGTGCCCGTCAAGGATTCGGCGAAGAAGTCAGCAAAGCTGATCAAGGGGGCGTCGGAAATCTACTATCCGGGCCTGCCGCACGGCCTCACCGCCACGCATGCCGATCTCGTCAACCGCGACTTGCTCGCGTTCTGCCAGCAAGGCAAACGACAGGTCGCGTGATCCACACGAGATAGAGGTGAGCGCCCCCCGGGCGAGAGGTGCGCACCAGAGTGGAGAGTCCGATGCGTGCAGCGGAGGGGGGTGCGATGCTGGACACGAGAGACGTTCAGCCGGGTGCTCCCTTTTCGTTCATCGCGGCAGATCGTGACCACGACGCGGGACGGCTGGACGCCGCCGCCGGCTGCGAGTTTGTCGATGATCGAATTCGCCTGTTAGAGTGACGCCATCGTCGGGTGCATTAGGGGCAGGTTCACGGTCAGCGCGCGCAGCTCCGGCTCGAGGCAGTCAAGGCGTCCCTCCAAAATCTCGAAGCGACACACCGGACGGTCGCGCTACTGGCCTTGGAGCTCACCCGGTGCCGGCCTTTGCCGCGCGCCACAGTCGCGCCCTGGATTGGCGTGCGCTCGACCACCCACAGGTAGAGCTCTTCGAGTTCAGCTTCAGGGAAGATCTGTTCAGCGCCGCTCGCGGGGGGGCGGAGACATCTTCACCGCCGAAGGTTAGGCTGGTGTTCCTGACACAAATGTCAGGAAATTGTCAGGTCACACCCTGACGCCCGCCCGTTACCATTCCTAAATCGTGCGCGTTCTGGTCGTCGAAGATGAGCGGAAACTGGCTCAGGTGCTCAAAGCGGCCCTGGAGGCGGAGCACTACGATGTTGTCATCGCCGTAACGGGCGAGGACGGTTTTTTTCGCGCGAACGCTGAAGTGTTCGATCTGGTCGTGCTCGATCTCATGCTGCCTGGGCGGAACGGGCTCGAAATCCTGCAGACTCTAAGGCAGCGGCACCTGCAGACTCCGGTCCTGATTCTGACCGCTCGCGACGGCGTCGACGATCGTGTCCTGGGCCTGGATCTGGGCGCCGACGATTATCTGGTCAAGCCGTTTGCGCTGCCCGAGCTCCTCGCGCGGATTCGGGCGCTGCTGCGCCGCGGTCGTCCCTCCGAAGTCTTTCGCTTGAAAACGGCTGACCTGGAGCTCGATTTGGTGACGCGACGCGCCGTGCGCGGTGACCGATTGCTCGAGTTGACGGCGCGCGAGTTCGAGCTCCTCGAATATTTGCTCCGCCATCAGGGCCACCTCGTGTCGCGCGAGATGCTGGCGCGCGAGGTCTGGAAAGAACCGAGGCGAGCGACGCCACTCGACAACGTCATCGACGTCCAGATCACGCGCTTGCGGAAGAAGGTCGACACCGAAGGAACCGCGCGCCTCATTCATACCGTTCGCGGCGTCGGCTTCGTCCTGCGAGAAGGCGAACCATGACGCCGTGGTCCGCTGCGTCGATTCGCGTCAGGCTCACGGCCTGGTACGCCGTCGTCCTGGCTCTGATGCTGGTGGTGTACGCCACGGCGACATTCGTGGCGGTTCGTCATGAATTCTTCGAGCAGTTCGACGATCAACTCCACGACGACTTCGAGACGGCCGAGGGGCATCTCACATCCTCTGACGACGGCCGAGTCGTCTGGGCCGGCGACCGCCGTCACGATCACGATCCGGACGACGATGAGAATCGCGGCAGTGACGTCTGGTTGGCCAGCGGCGAACAGGTGTACCGATCCGGCGCGTCCGCGTCGCTGCCTCCAGTCGCGCTCGCGACGACGACGGCGCAACGGCGGTACGAATCAATCGTCGCGAATGGTCGTCCATGGCGCACGCTCACTGGTACGTCCCTGGTGAGTGGACGCGCAGTCGTCTTGAGGGTGTCGCGGGCAGAAACACATCTCCGGAATCAACTCTGGGAGATCCTGGTCGTTCTCGTTCTTGGCCTTCCGATCGTCGTCGTGCTGGCGGGGGCCGGCGGGTACCTTTTGGCGCGGCGCGCGCTTACGCCCATTGACCACCTGGCGTCAGAGGCGATGCGCATTACTGCCGAGCGTCTGCACGAACGACTCTCCGTCCCCAATCAGCACGACGAGATTGGCCGGCTCGCCGCGGTGATCAACGAGACCTTTGCGCGTCTCGAGTCGTCGTTCGACCAGCTCCGGCGCTTTACCGCTGACGCGTCGCACGAGCTGCGGACGCCTCTCTCGGTGATCCGTGGGATTGGCGAGGCGGGGCTCGGCGAAACGCGGACGCCGGCGGAATACAAGGAGGCCATGGGCAGCATGCTCGAGGAGGTCGACCGCCTAACGCACCTCGTCGACACGCTGCTCCGTTTGTCGCGTGGCGATGCGGGGACCGTCCGGCTCGCGCGCGAGGCGGTCGATATCGGGCAGCTCACGCGCGACGCCGTGTCCTCGCTGGGGATTCTGGCAGAAGAACGGAATCAACGGGTCACGGTGGATGCGGGTGAAGGCATGGCGGTGACAGCCGATCGCCTGGTGCTGCGCGAGGCGGTCACGAACGTGGTTGATAACGCCATCAAATACAGTCCGCGCGATTCGACGATCCACATTCGCGTGCATGCGGATGACCACGAGGTACACCTCACCGTCGCCGACGAAGGCCCCGGGATCGCCGCTGAAGACCGCCAGCGGATTTTCGATCGGTTCTTTCGCCTCGATGAAGCTCGTTCCCGGGAGCATGGCGGCGCCGGGCTCGGCTTGGCGATCGCAAAATGGGCCGTCGAAGTCAATGGCGGTCGCATCACCGTCGCCAACGGGGCGAAGGGCGGCTCGGTCTTCCGGATCGTGCTGCCGATCGATACGCCGCCGCCGACATCAGATCACGAACGCACAACTCAACGAATGGGGGGACACGCATGAAACGCTTCTTGACGATCTGCGGAGCACTATCGCTGTCGTTTGCGTCCGTCGCAGGGGCGCAGGACATTCCGGCCGAGTATCAGCAGGTGCTCACGGCACTTGGGAAACAGGGCGACTACAAAGCGAATGTGCTCAAGGTCAACATTCCGCGTAGTGATCTCAGTGTCACCGTGGCGAACGTGAAAACGCCGACACCATTTGGCTTTGGCGGGTGGGTGGCCATGACGAAGGGCACCGGCGGCATGAACGTCATGATGGGCGATCTCGTGCTGACGCAGGACGAGGTCAACCCGGTCATGTCCGCGCTGCTCGACAACGGCCTCGAGGTAACCGCCGTTCACAATCACTTCTTCTGGGAGGAGCCGCGCATTTTCTATATGCACGTGCACGGGCACGGAACGCCCGCGGAGCTCGCGCGCAAGGTGAAGCCCGCGCTCGACCTGATCGGAAGGGGCGGACGCGGGCCCGCCGCCGCGCCCGCCGCACCAGCGGCCGCTTCGTCCACGACGATCGATACGGCGAAGCTGGCGCAGATCGTGGGCACGCCGGGTGAGCAAACCGGCGCCGTCTACAAGATCACGATCGGCCGCGACGACCTCAAGCTCACGGAAATGGGCGCGCCGATCAATGCGCGCATGGGTCTCAACACCTGGGCGGCGTTCGTCGGGACGAACGACAACGCAGCGATTGCCGGCGACGTGGCGATGCTCGCGAGCGAAGTCCAACCAGTGCTCAAGGCCCTTCGCAAAAACGGCATCGATGTCGTCGCGGTCCACCAGCACATGACGAGCACGCAGCCGACGATCTACTTCCTGCACTACTGGGGCACCGGACCCGCAGAGAAGCTCGCGACCAGCTTCAAAGCCGCGTTGAATGAATTGGGCCGGACGAAAACGCCGACGGGCACCAAGCCATAGCTGTTGAGAACGCGACGGCCATTCTGTTGGCGGTGACGCGGAGGCCCGCGGCGCGTTAAGCTCCTGCGGAGCACTGGATCGAACAGCGGAGTCGGTAGCCATTTGCACATACCTTTTCGCGAGCACTACGCCGCTCACCGCCGGGCCGTCCTGGCTGGTGCGGCGGCGTTCGCTGTCCTGGCCATCGTGGGATGGACGATGAGGGGTCGTGCTGATACGCCTCAATACACGACCGCTCCGGTCGACCGAGGCGCCATCACGGCGGTCGTCCAGGCGACCGGCACCATCAACCCGGTGACCACTGTCCCGGTCGGATCGTACGTCTCGGGGACCGTTCAATACGTCTTCGCTGATTTCAACACGCGGGTCGAGAGTGGCCAGGTGTTGGCGCAGCTCGATCCGCAGGTCTACGTGGCGCAAGTCGTCCAGGCGCGCGGCAATCTCGATAATGCCGTGGCCAACGAGCGAAATCTTCAGGCGAGCATTACTGCACAAGAGGCGGGGATCAACACGAATCAGGCAAATCTGGAGCGACTCAAGGCCGCCGCGGATTACGCCAGCGTCAATACCAAGCGCAATCTCGACCTCGCCGGGCGGGGCTTGTTGCCTCGCGATCAGGCCGACTTGTCTCAATCGGGCCTCGACCAGGCGCAGGCGCAATCTCGGGCAGCCGACGCCGCGTTGCGTCAAGCAGTCGCACAGCTCGCGCAGCTCCGCGCGCAACTGGATCAAGCGCGAGCCCAATCGCGTGCGGCGCAGGGCGCCCTCGACCTGGCCGAAACCAACCTCCGGTATTGCACCATTACGTCGCCGATCGACGGCACGGTCGTCGCCCGAAACGTCACGGTCGGCCAATCCGTCGCGGCGTCGCTGCAGGCGCCCGTCGTTTTCAGCATCGCGCAAGATTTGACACGCATGCAGTTGTACGCGGCGACCGACGAGTCCGACACCGGCAACATCAAGACAGGGACCGAGGCGACGTTTCAGGTGGATGCGTTCCCGACCGAGACCTTCCGCGGCAGAATCAGCGGCATCCGTCTCAATGCGACGACCGTGCAGAACGTCGTCACCTACAACACGGTGATCGATTTCGAGAATCCGGACGGCAAGCTGTTGCCGGGAGAAACGGCATACTCAACGATACCGACCGGTCAGGTCGCGGACGCGATCAGGGTACCGAACGCCGCGATCCGCTTCACACCGAGTCTTCCGGCAGAGGAGCTGAAGCGCCTCTACCAGCGGAACGGCGTGTCGCTGGCAGCCGCGGCTTCGCGGTCGGGCGCCGCCAAAGTCGTGTGGCAACTCGGGCTGGACGGGCGCCTCAAGCCGATGGCCATCCGTGTCGGGATCACCGACTACACGTACACGCAGCTCGTCTCGGGCGACATCAAGGTGGGTGATCGGTTGGTGACCGGAGAAGGCGTCGCTGGCCAAGGTGGCGCGGCGTCGCCGCCCAAATTCGGTGCGCCACCGAGGTAACGAGGCAGCCATGTCGTTGTTTGCTGTGCTTCGGCTCGCTCTTCAAGCGTTGGCGCGGAACAAGATGCGCAGCGTGTTGACGATGCTGGGCGTCATCATCGGCGTGGGCGCCGTGATCTGCAGTGTGGCTGTCGGCGAAGGCGCGTCGAACCAGATCCAGCAACAGATTGCGAACCTCGGCGACAACATGGTGTGGATCGAGGCGGGGAGCCGCAGCGTGAACGGCGTCTACACCGGTGCGAAGGGCACCAAGACACTTGTGCTGGCGGACGCCAAGGCGATCCAGCAACAGATTCCCCTCGTGTTCAACGTGTCGCCGCACGTGGATACGAACGTCCACCTTGTCTACCAGAATCAAAACTGGTTCACGGCAGTTCGTGGCGTCCCGCCGGACTACCTCGCGGTCCGGCGGTGGGTCATCGAGCGCGGCAGCGCCTTTTCGCAGGACGACGTCGATCATGCGGCGAACGTCTGCTTGCTGGGGCAAACGGTCGTGACGAATCTCTTCGGCAGAGAAGATCCCATTGGCAGAACGATGCGCGTCCAGAATCTGCCGTGTCGAGTGATTGGTGTCTTGATGGGCAAAGGACAATCGCCGTCCGGACAAGATCAAGACGACACCCTGATGATGCCGTTCACGACCGTGCAGCGAAAAATCAAAGGAATTGACTGGCTGGACGACATCATGTGCTCGGCGGCATCGGCTGCGGCCATCGCACCAGCGGAGAAGCAAATTGCTGCGCTGCTCCGTGAACGACATCATTTGCGCGCAGACGAAGACGACGACTTCAACCTGCGTCACCCTGCCGAGATCGCCAAGGCGGGTGCCGAATCGCAGCGCATCATGACGATCCTGCTGGCGAGCATCGCCTCGGTGTCGCTGATCGTGGGCGGCATCGGCATCATGAACATCATGCTTGTCTCGGTCACGGAGCGGACGCGTGAGATCGGCCTTCGCCTGGCGGTGGGCGCCAAAGGCGGGGATGTGCGGTTGCAGTTTCTTGGCGAGGCAACCGTCTTAAGTCTCCTCGGCGGGAGCATTGGCGTGCTCGTCGGTGTCGTAGGGTCAAGGCTTGTCGCAACCACCCTTCAGTGGCCGACCGTCGTCCCTCTGCAGGCCTTGCTGATCGCGGTGGCGTTTTCGGGCGCCGTCGGTGTGTTCTTTGGATACTACCCCGCACACAAAGCGGCGAATCTGGATCCCATCGATGCGTTGCGCTTCGAGTAATGGAGTGGCTGCAGTGAGACGATCATTCGTCTGGGCGATCCTCTTGTTCATGACGCCCGCCGGTCTGGGTTTGGACGTCGCTGTCGCGCAACCGGCGCAAGCCGGCGAGTTCTTCATTGTCTCGTCGGTTGATCCGGTCAAGGAACAATTGCTCGTGAAACGTCCGACCGAGGTGACGCAGGTCATGCGTGTCGATGCGCAGACCAAATACTTCGATCGAGCGAAGAAGTCGATCGAACTGATGGACGTGCATGCCGGAGACACGGTTTACATCACGTCCTCAGCCGCATCCGGTTTCGCCCTCGAGGTTCGCAAAGGCCCGATGACCGTTGCTGAACTCCACCGACGGTACTTATCGAAAAGCAAGGACTAGATTGGCGTCTGCAAACTGCTCTCGGAGTGGTGCACATTAGAGACGGGACCAGTGGCGCGCCTGGACAAGCGCATGCACGCGATCTCTGACCTCGTCGCGGATCCGTCGAACCACCTCGATCGGCTGATCCTTGGGATCTTGCAGAGGCCAGTCCACCATCGTCAGTCCTGGCACGTACGGGCATGCATCGCCGCAGCCCATCGTGACCAGCAGGCTCGCGTCGCGAGCCAAGGCGTCTGTCAACCGTTTCGGCTTCTGGCTCGAGAGGTCGAACCCGACCTCCTTCATGACGTCGACCACGATCGGATGGATCTGCTGGCCGGGCTGTGTACCGGCCGACACGGCCTCGGCCCGCGTGCGATCCGCGAGCTGATTAAAAAATGCGGCGGCCATCTGCGAGCGGCCGGCGTTGTGAACGCAGGCGAAGATCACTCTATCCATTGGACGGTCGAGACGAGGAGTGCGGCATGATCACCGCGTCGGCAGTGTCTGGCAACGACGGAACCAGCCAGCGGAACAGGATGGTCGCGGACGTCGCACCCAACGCCTGCGCGACGAGGAACATCGGGACATCCGTCAGGCGGATTCCCGCGAAGGTGTTCGTGAACGCTCGTGCGATCGTGACGGCGGGGTTCGCGAACGACGTCGACGCCGTGAACCAGTACGCCGAGGTGATATAGGCGCCGACGGCGACCGGCACGGCCGCCGATCGCCGTCGCGAACAGCCCCAGATGACCGCTAACAGCCCGAAGGTGGCGACCGTCTCGCTGAGCGCTTGGGCCCCGCCCGCTCGAACGTGAGTCGACCATGAATAGGTTGGGAGATCGAACATGAGGTCCGCTATGGCGACCCCGGCGACCGCGCCGAGCAGTTGCGCGCCGCTGTACCAAAGCGATTCCAGCCACGACAAGCCGCCCATCGCCGCGTCGGCGAACGAGACGGCGGGATTGAAATGCGCACCGGAGATCGAGCCGAACGTCAGAATCAGCGCCACAAGAGCGGCGCCGGTCGCCACCGTGTTGGCGAGCAGCGCAATCGCCACGTTCCCGCCAGAGAGACGATCGCCCATGATCCCGGAGCCGACGACTGCGGCGAGCAGCAGCGCGGTTCCGACGCCTTCAGCGACAAGGCGTCGCGGAAACGAACGAGACAGGTCTCGGTCATACGACGGCACCATGGTCAGGCGCAGCAATCCGGGCCGCAGCAGCCCTTGGCCTCCGGCTTCTGCGCGCGAACGAAGGCGCTGGCAAAGCGGTTTTCCACCTGCGGCGCCAGACGATCCACGTCGACGCCGCTTTCGGTCAGAAACGCGCGGGCGTCGTCGATCCGGTAAATGCGCCACGGCTCGACCTCGACGTCGGCGAAGCCGGCCGCACGAAGCTTGGCGGCATATTCCGTCTCTTCCAGCGCACCGGCGATGCAGCCGACCCACAATTCCATGCTGCGTCGAATGTCTGCCGGGACGTCACCGCGCACCACGACGTCCGACACGGCGAACCGTCCACCAGGCTTGAGGACCCGGAACGCCTCGCGCAGGACGGCATCCTTGTCGCTCGACAGATTGATCACGCAGTTGGAGATGATCACGTCCACGGAGTTGTCGGGCAGCGGAATCGCTTCGATGGTGCCCTTCAGGAATTCGACATTCGTCGCGCCAGATTTGCGCTGGTTCTCGCGCGCGAGGGCGAGCATCTCGTCGGTCATGTCGAGTCCGTAGGCCTTACCAGTCGGACCCACGCGTTTCGCCGACAGCAGCACATCGATGCCCCCGCCGGACCCGAGGTCGAGCACCGTCTGTCCCGGCTCGAGGGCGAGCAGGGCAGTCGGGTTGCCGCAGCCGAGCGAGGCCGTCACCGCTTCGGCCGGCAGACTGCCCGTTTCTGCATCGGAGTAGAGATTCGAGGTGATCGGGTCGCCGCTCCCGCATCCGGCCGGACCACAGCAGCCCACCTTGGCCGGCGCCGATGATGCGTTGACCGCCGCCGCAATCGCGCCGTATTTCTCCCGGACCGCTTGCTGGATATCTGACATGTGCGCGCTCCTTGTATGTGTTCGTGCGAATATAGGTACACGATAGGCGAGGCATGTTATATTTGTCAACACAAATATATGACCAAGCAAATGCTCGCGATGGAAAGCTTGTTCAAGGCGCTCGGCGACGCGACCCGGCTGCGGATCCTCGGCCTGCTGCTGACGGGTGAGGTCTGCGTGTGTGACATCCACGAGAGCCTGAAGATCCCGCAGTCCAAGGCCTCGCGTCATCTGGCCTATCTGCGGCGATCGGGGCTCGTCGAGACGCGCCGCGACGGGCTGTGGATCCACTATCGATTGGGAACGCTCACTGATCCCGTGCTGGCAGCGATCGCTGATGCCGTCCGCCATGCGCTGACGCACGTTGAGACCGTGCATCGCGACGCCGAGCGTCTGCAGAAACGGACCGGCTGTTGCGTGCCGACGTCTCGCGACGTGGGAGGCGCGTCGTGCTGCGCGCCTCAATCTGATGCGCTGAGCGCCGGACGTTGATCGCGCTCGCACCGATCAGCGGTCCGCCCCGTTCGGAACGGGCTATTCGTCCGTGTGCCCTGCTTCTAATTTCGTGACCGAGCCCTTTTCCTTCGCTCCCGGCCTATCGCTCCAGTCGACGACTGATCCGCCCGCGAGATGCTCGTGCATGCTCCAATGCAATTCGGTCGCACCCTCCGGGTTTTTCGCGGTGAACTTCAGCGCCAGGTACTTGCCCGGCTGCACATCGATCTGCCACGTGATCCCGGTGATACGGTCGCCGCTCGTCTTCGTCGTATAGGTACCCGCCGCCGGCTTGGCGACATCCGTCACCGTGACGCCGTCAGGAATATCGAGATCGATCTCGGTCGCGGCCACTTTCGCTTCATTGTGGACGCGCAGCTCGTACGTCTGGATGGCGCCCGTCTTGGACTGGAGCGGTGACACCATGATGTGCGCCGACAACGAGGTCACCGCGGACGCGGCGAACAGCAGGACAATCGACGGTTTCGTTCGCATTCTGTGTGCTCCTTTGCGCAGGTTGCGCGGACATCCGCATGTTCCACATCCGTCCCATGGCGCCGGCGGGCGGTCCCAGGTGAAAGAATACGCGAAATGAAAGCGCCTGCAGCTTCGCGCGCCGCAGCAGCTGTGCGTTGAGTGCGACAATGATAGTGCTCGCCGACATCAAGACTGCTGCGAGCGCAGACACGCGGTCAGGATATGCACCGCGGCGATGGAGGGTGTCATGGCTGATTCAGACAACGCGCAAGGACCGAATCTCGCCGAGGGCGTAGCCGCCGGCGCGCTCCAGCCCGGCGGGATGGTCGTCGGGCGCGTGGGCGACGACGACGTCCTGCTGGTTCGCACGCGCGACGAGTTCTTCGCCGTGGGCGCGCATTGTACGCACTATCACGGACCGCTCGTCGAGGGATTGGTCGTCGGCGATACCGTGCGATGCCCGTTGCACCATGCCTGTTTCAACCTGCGGACCGGCGAACCGCTTCGAGCTCCGGCGCTTGATCCGATCGCGTGCTGGAGAGTGGAGCGTCAGGGTGGCACGGTCTTCGTACGCGAGAAACTTCCAGAACCGAAACCGTCGTCGTCCGCCGCGACGCCGCAGACACCGGTGTCCGTCGTCATCGTCGGCGGCGGAGGCGCGGGACTGGCCGCTGCAGACAGCCTTCGCCGAGACGGCTACGACGGTCCGATCACGATGTTCAGTGCGGAAGATGCACCGCCGAGCGATCGCCCGAATTTGTCAAAAGACTACCTGGCCGGTCAGGCGCAAGACGACTGGATTCCGCTGCGAGCGCCGGAGTACTTCACGGAGCAGCGCATCGAGCTGGTGCTTGGAACACGCGTATCGTCGATCGATGTCGACAGGCGACAGGTGCTTCTCGAAGACGGTGCGCGACGTTCGTTCGGCTCTCTCCTGATCGCCACTGGTGCCGATCCAGTGCATCTGCCAATCCCGGGTGCCGACGGCACGCAGGTCCACTACCTCCGTTCCTTCGCCGACAGTCGCGCACTCGTCGACAAGGCGGGCTCGAGTCGGCACGTGGTGGTGGTCGGCGCCAGCTTCATCGGTCTCGAAGTGGCGGCGTCACTCCGAGCGCGAGGTCTCGGTGTGGACGTGGTCGCGCCGTCGCGCGTGCCGCTCGAACACGTCATGGGACCGGAGGTCGGCCGCTTCATTCAAGGGCTTCACGAAGCACAGGGTGTCGTGTTTCACCTCGGTCAGACCGTCACTCGCGTCGACGGCCCGACGGTGACGCTCAGCAACGGGACGACGCTCGACGCAGATTTCGTCGTATTTGGAGTTGGGGTCCGTCCTGCGATCGCCCTCGCCGAGAAGGCTGGTTTGGCCATCGACCGGGGAATCACTGTGAACGAGTATCTCGAAACGAGCGCGCCTGGAATCTTTGCCGCGGGCGATGTGGCCCGCTGGCCTGACGAACGTTCCGGCGAGCGGATCCGCGTCGAGCACTGGGTCGTTGCCGAACGCCAGGGGCAAGCGGCCGCTCGCAACATGCTCGGGTATCGCGAGCGCTTTGACGCCGTGCCGTTTTTCTGGAGTCAGCACTACGACGTCACGATCAAGTACGTCGGCCATGCCGAGCAGTGGGACTCGGTTCAGATCGACGGCACGCTCGAGTCTCACGACTGCGCGGTGACCTACACGCGTGGGGGGCGCCGTTTGGCAGTGGCGACGATCTCGCGGGATCGCGAGAGTCTTCAGGTCGAGCTCGCGATGGAGCGTCGACGGTAGGGCTAGCGCGACGGGCGTAGCGCGAAGGCTTTAGCCGAGCGCCTCGGCAAGACGACGGCCGGCTGGCACCTCGGTGTCAGTCGGCCGTCCTAGCCGGCAGTACGTGATAACGGGTGACTACGGGCAGGTCGCTGCGATCATCTTGACGGTGTCGACCTTCAGCTTCGGCGCGTTCGCAGCCGACGCGGCCGGAGGCTGGGTCATGCTGGACGACTGTTCAGCGACGGTCCCAGCGATTTCGACCTTGTGACCCACATGCGCCGTGAGCTTCGCATCGTCCGCATCGAGCCGGTATTCGCTCGCGACGGCCGTGCTCGGTGCTGTCGTGCCCGTTGTCCCCGCTGTGCCCGTCGAGCTGCCTGACGTGCTCATCGCAGCACTGGTCAGCAGGAACTTCGTGTCGCTCGGATGCATTGCGCCGGTCGTCCCGCTGGTGCCCGTGGGCGCCTGCTCAGCACGCTGGATACAGCCGGTCACCGTGATGCTTTTCGCAGACGAGCTTTGCGTCGACGACGGCGGCGTCTGAGGCGGTTGCTGTGCCACAAGTCCAACGGTGAGCCCGAGCGCGATCGCCGCACACGTTCCTGACCAGATTGTTCTTCTCATCGTGCCTCCTCTTTCAGTGGTTCGGAGACAAAATAATGCAACTGTCAGACCGTTAACAGCTCATCGACTGGATATTCCGACACCGCCGCGTGGCCCATTAATCGGGCGCTCGGGCGCTCCTCATGGGGATGGAAGAGCGGCTGCCATGGGCCTCTGTCGGATAACCATTCACATACGGGTAACGACTGAATGCAAATGCCGTCTGACGGCACAGCAATTTCCACAAGCCTGGCGAGCCCGGCCAGATGACGTTCCAGGAACGCGTGGATAGCTGAACGTGACGCGGACCGTTCGCCTGTTGATTCTCGTTCTAGGCCTCGGCACGGTCGCGTTCCTCATCTGGTACGCCGGCCCGCTGGTCGTGTTTCGGATGCTCGCGCACGCCGGCTGGAGCTTGCCGGCCATCGTGGGAATTTACGCCGTTCATGTCGCCACGCGTGCCGTCGCGCTGTGGCGCTGCGTGCTCGGCGGCGGCGTTCGCTATACGGATGTCCTCGGCATCCGGCTCTCTGGCGAGGCGATGGAGGCGCTGACCTTCTCTTTCATCGCGGAACCGGCGAAAGGGTGGCTCCTCACGCGTCGGGGGCTGACGACCGTTGATGCATTCGCCGCAGTGGTCACGGAATACCTCCTCTATACCGTCGTTTCGTCATGCCTCACGATTGCGACGTTGTGGCTGTTGCTCGCGCGCGGCTCACTTCCGCCAGCGGTCCAGTCTGCAGCGGCTGTGGTGATGGTGCTGACGATCGCGTTTGTGGCCGCCTTCGCATCTGCCGCGATGACCGGCATCGGTCTGGTCGTGCCCGTTCTGCGCGCATCGCGTGTGGTAATCGGCGCTGCGCGATCCGAACGCGCGGCGCACGACTTCGGTCGGGTCGAAGACGTGATCATCGGATTTCTCCACAGACACCGCGGACGGCTCGCGGAAGTCCTCGCGATCGAGGCGGTGGCGCACATGCTTCTGGTCATGGAGGTCTGGATCGTGCTCACGACGCTCGGCTATTCGCTTCGATGGACCGATCCGCTCATCGTCGAGGGGGGCCGGAAGGTCACCACCGCAGCGTTTGCATTCGTCCCAGGTCAGTTCGGTGCGTCAGAAGGGGTGTATGCATTGCTTGCCGGCGCGATCGGCCTGCCAGCGGCTGCCGGTCTCACGCTGGCCCTTGTGCGGCGTGTGCGGGGTTTGTTGGTGGCCTCGGCAGGAGTGATCGCGTTGGCTGTGTTCAGCGATCGCTGAACACGGCTTGCCGGGTACACAGAGATCCGTCCCTCGTGCAGGTACGAGACTCGCGTGAAGCAGGCGTACGGCTGATCAGCGATCGGTCGACCGGGTCTGGCGGAACACCGACCTGGCCGCAGGAACCGTCGTCGCGGCCCCGATACAGATCAGCGTCAATGCGATCGCGCGGCGGCGATGTTCCGGAATGCGATCCGCCACGAGAAGGCCGATTCCGAATGCGAGCGCGGCGCGCGTGCTGAGGACAAATCCAAAGAGCGGCGGGCTGAGAACCAGGTTGGTCATGGGCAAATCTCCACGATGAATTACGCAAAGAACATGCTTAGGGCACTCGCTTGTGATCGGCGCCCCAGGCGCGCGCATGTTGGGCATGTTTCTGCAGCAACGCCTGGACTTCTTCGTCGGTGGTCTGGGAGAAGTCTCGATACCACTGTCCCACCGCGGAGAAGGGCTCCGGCGTCCGGGCGCAGACGGCTTCGTCCGCCACGGCAGCCATTTCCTGACAGGTAGCAGGCGCGCCGACCGGCACGGCGACGACGACGCGCGCAGGTCCGTGCAGCCGGACCGCCTGCACCGCCGCTCGCATCGTCGATCCCGTGGCGAGTCCATCGTCGACGAGAATGACGGTGCGATCGCGGAGCTCGGTGAGCGGTCGGCCCTGCCGATATTCGCGTTCGCGCCGCTCGAGCTCAGCGAGCTCCTGCCGGGCGACCGCTTCGACGGCGCTTTCCGGAATGCGATACGACCGGACGATGTCGGTGTTCAGCACGCGGACGCCGCCGGACGCGATCGCGCCCATCGCGAATTCCGAATGACCCGGCATCCCGAGCTTTCGCACGACGAAGATATCCAAGGGCGCGTCGAGCGCCTCGGCGAGCTCGAATGCGACCGGGACGCCGCCGCGCGGTAGCGCGAGCACGACGAGATCAGGCCGGCCGCGATACGTTCGCAGCCGCGACGCCAGTTCGATGCCCGCCTCATGCCGATCGGCGAAGAGCATGGTCGACCGCGCCTCCACCTGATTATGCTGATGTTCTCAGAGTGCAAGCAAAAGGGATCTCATGCATGCTTCGGCATTTGCCGCAGTTGAGCCGTTAGGTCGCTGAACGGCTCGAGTGTTTCGTCCTTCCAGACGATCCATTCCTTCGCCGGTCCGCGCCGAACGCAGGAGTACGCGACGATCGTCTCGGGCACGATTCTTTCTTGTGGCTTCAGCATTCCAGACGCACTGCAAGCTGTGCGCCTCACCTGGGGAATCGGAGATGCCTGCATCGCCAAGCATCAACCCACCGACATGACTGTCCATGTGCTCTGGGTCAACGCCGTTCTCAGCGGCGACGGCGATTCGGTCGCGCTCACGGAACGGTGCCGACCAAGCGTGGATCAACCATCCGTGCCGCCGAACGACGGCGGCCTGGGCCTGGGGCAGGCGGCGCCGGCGCTCCCCTACAGCGGAGCGAGCTGATGGCCACCAAGCGCGCCGAATTGTCGTCAGAGGTCGCTCCGGAAAGCGCTCGCGGCATTGTCGCTCGTGGCTTCACGATGGTTGAGGACGTCGTGTACGTCGCCCTCGGCGTCCTCCTCTCGGTGAGCGCGCTGGTCTTGCTCGGACACACGGCAATCTCGTTCTCGCGCGAGCTCCTGCACGCCGCACTGCCGAACGCCATTATCGGCGTGCTCGATCGTCTGCTGCTCGTTCTGATGATCGTGGAGCTGCTCTACACCGTGCAGGTGTCGTTTCGGGAGCACGCGCTCGTTCCCGAACCCTTCCTGATCGTCGGGCTGGTCGCCGCCACGCGACGCGTCCTCGTGCTCACCGCGGAGTTCACCGGCGCGCAGGCGCAGAGCGAAGCGGCGTTTCGCGTGGGGATGATCGAGCTCGGCGTGCTCACGATCCTGATCCTGGTACTGGTGGCCTCACTGGTGTTGCTGCGAAGCCGACATCCGGACGCTGTGGCGACACGAGGGTGACGCGGCCGGACGGCCGTAACCCGCCGCTCGAACCGGCGATCGGGCAAGGAACTGTATGGTTCAAGAGAACACTGTGTGGTTCAAGAGACCGGGGGGGACAGTCAGCTCTTCGGCGATCCAAGACGCGGGAGCTCAGTGCGTGGCGAATGAAGTTCGTACAAGCCGCCCTCCGCGTCCAGCTTGTAACGGGCAACCGCATCGCTGATCTCATTGCCGTAAAGGTCGGTCACGCCCTCGTCCACGGTGTCGTCCGGCCGGGAGGCCGTGCTCGGCGACGGCGGTGTGGCGGGTGCGCACAACGGACCTCGCGGAAACGAGTGGACCACCGGCATTGCCGCCTCGCTGATGCGCCACCCTTCTCGCGCGCCCGCGATGAACAGCAGAACTATCACCACGAAACTGATACGTGTCGCGATCCCCATCGCTTCTCCTGCTTGCGACAAGCTGCAACGGAAATGCCACCGAATACTTTCGTAAAGCTCAAGGTCTGCCGTGTGGCCCCGGTGTTGCAGGGCTTGATACGGGATGTCTCCCTCTCTTCGACAACGCCTCTTCGAGCTCAAAGCTCAATACAATGTTGCGTATCTGAAGCAGCCGCGCATCGTCGCTGGAGTGGTCGCGGGTGCGATCCTGCTCGCGATTCTTCCTGTTGTCGCCGGTTTCTGGTTCGTGGCCGACCTCCGGCGCGGCCTTCCCGATCAGGCGGCGATTCTTCGAATCGGCGAGATGGATCAATCCACCGCCGTCTACGACGCCTCGGACGCGCTGGTCTTCACCATCTTCAAAGAGCAGCGGATCGACGTCCCGCTCGATCGCGTGTCGCCGAATCTGGTGCACGCGCTGATCGCGATCGAGGATCAGCGGTTCTACGACCATCACGGCTTCGACCTGATCCGGATCGCGTCTGCGGCGCTCGCGAACCTGCGTCACGGGCGGGCGGCGCAGGGCGGCAGCACCATCACGCAGCAGCTGGCCCGCCAGAGCTTCCTGACGCCGGACAAGACGATCCGAAGGAAGCTGCAGGAGTTGATCCTGGCGAGCCGGATCGAGCGCGAGTACGCGAAGCCGCGGATTCTGGAGCTGTATCTCAACAAGGTGTATTTCGGCGACGGGCTGCACGGCGCCGAGGCGGCGGCGCGCGGGTATTTCGGTAAGCACGCGTCGGAACTGACCGTCGCGGAGGCGGCGCTGCTGGCCGGCCTCGTGAAATCGCCCTCGTCGTACGCGCCGACGGTGAGCATGGAGCGCGCGGTCGCGCGGCGCAACGTCGTCCTGCAGGCGATGTTCGAGAGCCACGTCATCGATCGCACGGCGCTGCAGACGGCGCGGGCGACGAAGATGGCGCTGCACGACGGCCTGCGCGCGGTGGAGCCCCACGGGCAGTACTTCAAGGAGCAGGTGCGGCGCGAGGTCGTCGAGCGCTTCGGCTGGCAGCGCGTATATCAGGGCGGCCTCCGCGTGTTCACGACGATCGACATGCCGATGCAGATGGCGGCCGAATCGGCGGTCGCCGACTCGCTCAAGGCGCTCGATGCGCGGCGAGCGGCGGTCGCGGCGCGCCGGGCCGCGCAGAAGAAGGCGGCGCCGGCCGTCGATGCCGAGCCGCTGCAGGCGGCGCTGGTCGCGCTCGATCCGGAAACGGGGCACGTGCGCGCGATGGTCGGCGGCCGCGAATTCAACGACAGCAGCTTCAACCGAGCGGTGCAGGCGCATCGGCAGCCTGGTTCCGCCTTCAAACCGTTCGTCTACGCGGCGGCGCTCGAATCCGGCTACACTCCGGCGACGATCATCGATCACCTGAACGATCCGATCGACACGCTGCAAGGCGCCTGGACGCCCGAGGACGAGCACTCCGCTTCCGGCTCCATGAGCTTGCGCGCGGGACTGCGCATGTCGAGCAACCGCGCCGCGGTGCGGCTGCTGGAGGACGTCGGCATTCCGAAGACCGTGGAGTACGCGAAGAACATGGGCGTCGGCGAGGTGCCGAGCGTGCCGTCGCTGGCGCTCGGCTCGGGCGAAGTCACCCTGGCGTCGATGACAGCCGCGTACGCCGCCTTTGCGAATCATGGCCTCGTGCCCGCGCCGATCTTCATTCGCCGCGTCGAGGACCGCGAAGGCCGCGTGCTGTACGAGGCGCACGAAGAGCCGACGCGTGCGATCAGCGACACCACCGCGTTTCTGATGTCGACGATGCTGGCGGACGTCGTGAACGCGGGGACCGCGACGCGTGCGCGTCAGCTCGGATTCACGCTGCCGGCGGCCGGCAAGACCGGCACGACCAACGGCTTCAACGACGCGTGGTTCATCGGCTATACGCCGAAGCTGGTCGCCGGTGTCTGGGTGGGCTTCGATCAGCCGCATACGATCCTGCCCAATGGATTCGCCGCCGACGTGGCCGTTCCCGTCTGGGCGACGTTCATGAAGGCCGCCACACGCGACGACAAGCCCGAGTGGTTCACGCCGCCGTCCGGCGTGACGACGGCGAGCGTATGCCGGCTATCGGGGAAACTGGCGACCGATGGCTGTCAGCTGGCGGACGTCGTGGACGAGCACGGACAGATCGAACGTCGCTCGATGGTCTACACCGAGTACTTCGCGGCAGGCACGGAGCCCACGGCCTACTGCGATCTCCACCCAACGCGCGGCATCTTCGGCAAGATCGCGGGTCTGCTCGGCGCCGACGATCGTCCGGCGCCGCCGCGCCTCGAAGACATCGGTCCGGCGCCGGCGTCCGCGGCTGCGCAAGCGGCCATTGAGTCGGCCAGCCAGGGCGAAATCGCGCAGCCGCCGCCGAAGAAGAAACGCGGCTTCTGGTCGAAGATCTTCGGGCTGGGCAAGGACGAACGGTCGGACGACAGCATCGAGCAGAGCAAGCCGACGAAAAAGAAGGGCGGAGAGTAGCGTGATACGATCCGTGCCGAGCCTGCAGGCATGCCGTTTCGAGACATCATCGGTCACCGGCGCATCGTCGCGCTGCTCGCGCGATCGATTGCGCGCGAGTCGCTGCCGCCGAGCCTGATCTTCGCCGGGCCCGCCGGCATCGGCAAACGCCTGACGGCGCTCGCCGTCTCTCAAGCCCTCAACTGCCTCGCGCCGACATCCAGCCCCGAGCTTGCGATTGATGCCTGCGGCGCGTGCGCCGCGTGCAAACGCATCGCGCGCGGTGTGCACCCGGATGTCCTCGTCGTCGAGCCCGGAGACAACGGGTCGATCAAGATCGATCAGGTCCGCGAGCTGATCGATCGCGCCGCGTACCGTCCGTTCGAGGGACGACGCCGGGCGGTGATCATCGACGAGGCGGATGCGCTCGTGCCAGCGGCGCAGAATGCGCTGCTCAAGACGCTCGAGGAGCCGCCCTCGCGGTCGGTGTTCATCCTGGTGACGGCGCGTCCGGACGTGCTGCTCCCGACGGTGCGATCGCGGTGTCCGCGCCTGCCGTTCCGTCCGTTGTCGGTAGAGGACATCGGGGCGGCGCTGATGACGCGCGGGCATGGCGAAGCGGACGCGCGTGCGGTGGCGGCGACGGCCGATGGCAGCCTCGGCCGGGCGCTCGAAGCCAGCGCCGGCGATCTGGTCGCGGCCCGCGATGTCGCGCAGCACGTGCTCACGGAGGCCGCAACGGGTGGCGACGCGGGGCGCCGCATCGAGCGCGCGAAGGATCTGCTGGCGAAGACCAGCGGCGGCGGCGCCGGCGATCGCGAGTATCTCGCCGCCCACCTGCGGGCGATGGCGTCGCTGCTGCGCGATATCGAGCTCCTCTCAACCCGTGCGGATGCGCGCGCGCTGGCGAACCCGGACGTGCAGCCTGCGCTCGAGCGGCTGACGGGTGCGTATCGCGGCGAGCGCGGTGTGCGTGCGTTTACGGCGGTCGATCGGGCGCTCGTGGCGCTGGAACGGAATGCCGGCGTCAAGATCGTGGCGGATTGGGTCGTCTTGAATCTGTAGCGGGAAGGCTTTAGCCGAGCGTCCCGGCGACGTAGCGCGAAAGGCTTTATCCGAGCGTCGCGATGACGTAGCGCGAAGGCTTTAGCCGAGCGTGGCGATGACGTAGCGCGAAGGCTTTAGCCGAGCGTTGTGCGCGCGTCATCGTTCATATAAGAAGGTGCACCCTGTGAGCGATCCTGTTCCCGCACGGCTCGTGTCGGTGAAGCTGACGCCGGTCGGACGCGCGCAGGCGTTCCTCGCCGATCTTCCCGCCGACGCGTTGCCGCGCGCCGGCGACCGTGTGGTCGTGCACGGCGAGAACGGTCCGGCCATCGGCAGGGTCGTCCGATCGGTGCCGGAGCTGGACGAGCGCCGCCGTCCTGCCGCCGATTCGCCGCAGCGCGTCGTGCGTCTTGCGTCGCGCGAAGACATCGTGGTGCGGCTGAAGCACGAGCACCGCGAGCGCGAGGCGATGCGGGTGGCAGGGTTGAAGATCCGCGAGCACGGCCTCGCCATGAAGCTGACGAAGGTCGAGCAGGTGTTCGACGGATCGCGCCTGATTTTCTATTTCACCGCCGACGCGCGCGTCGATTTCCGCGAGCTGGTTCGCGAGCTCGCCGCCGAATTTCGCACGCGCATCGAGATGCGCCAGATCGGCGTGCGCGACGAGGCCAAGATGCTCGGCGGCTACGGCAGTTGCGGACGGCCGCTGTGCTGCACGACGTTCCTGACGACGTTCGAGCCGGTGTCGATCAAGATGGCCAAGCTGCAGGATCTCAGCCTCAACCCGTCGAAGCTTTCGGGCCTTTGTGGACGGCTGAAGTGCTGCTTGCGGTACGAGCTGCCGAATGCGAAGGGCGTCGTGCACGGCGGCTGCGGCGACGAAGGCGGCTGCGACAATCCAAGCGGCTGCGGCTCCGGCGGCTGCGGGAGCTGCGGCAGCGGCGGCTGTGGCTCGTGCGGATCGCAATGAGCCTGCCGCGCATCGCGATCACGGTCGGCGATCCCGCCGGGATCGGTCCCGAGGTGGCGGCGCGGGCCGCCGAGGATGCACGCGTGCGCGCCGTGTGCGAGCCGGTCGTCTACGGTCCGCCCGGCGCGGTGTTTCCGGCGGGTGTCCTCAGTGCGGCTGCCGGCCGCGCCGCATACGACACCATCGTCCGCGCCGTCGCCGATGCGCAGCAGGGCGCGATTGGTGCGATTGCCACGGCGCCGGTGAACAAGGAAGCATTCCGGCTCGCCGGCTTGCCGTGGGCCGGACACACGGATCTGCTCGCCCATCTCACCGGTGCGCCGCACGTGGCGATGATGTTCTACTCCGACGCGCTGCGCGTCGTGCTGGCGACGGTCCACATCGCGCTCGCCGACGTGCCGCGGCTGCTCACGCGCGGCTCGCTCGAGCAGACGATCGCGCTCACGGCGCGCGAGCTGCCGCGCTTCGGCATCAGCGCGCCGAGAATCGCCGTCGCTGGGTTGAACCCCCACGCGGGGGAGCACGGCTTGTTCGGCTGCGAGGAGCAGGAGACGATCGCTCCGGCGATCGAGGCCTGCCGTGCGCACGGCATCGACGTCAGCGGCCCGTATCCCGGCGACACGATCTTCGTGCGCGCTCGTCGCGGCGATTTCGACGTCGTGATCGCGTGCTATCACGATCAAGGATTGATCCCGGTGAAGCTGGTCGCCTTCGGACAGGCAGTGAACGTGACGCTCGGCTTGCCGATCGTGCGCACGTCGGTCGATCACGGCACGGCGTTCGACATCGCTGGCAAGGGCATCGCCGATCCGGAGAGCATGGTTGCCGCAGTGCTCTTAGCTGCGCGTCTGGCGAAGCAGGTCTGAACACGTGCGCCACGAGGCAGGTCTGAAGACCTGCGCCACGAGTACTTGTAGCGCGGGTCTTTAGACCCGCCCTGGACGGTTGTAGCGCGGGTCTTCAGACCCGCCACTCAGAATGGCTGAAAAAACCGAACGCGAGCTGGCGCAGGCCAACATCGCGGAAAATCGCAAGGCGTTTCACGATTACCACCTGCTGGAGACGTTCGAGGCCGGGGTCGTGCTGTTGGGGACCGAAGTGAAGGCGATTCGTGAAGGGCGCATCAACCTTCGCGACAGCTTCGCGCGCGTCGAGGACGGCGAGATCTTCCTCTACAACGTCAACATCAGCTCCTACAGCCATCGCGGATACGCGGACCACGAGCCGCTGCGCCGCCGCAAGCTACTCCTGCACCGCAGCGAAATTCGCAAGCTGATTGGGAAGACGGTCGAAAAAGGGCTGACGCTCGTGCCCGTCCGCATGTACTTCAAGGACGGTCGGGTGAAGGTGGCCGTCAGCATCGCGAAGGGCAAGAAGGATTACGACAAGCGCGAGACCATCAAGCGCCGCGACACCGACCGCGAGACGCGCGCCGCGGTCAAATCGCGCGGGCGATAGATCGGAAAAGGGGCCGTACCCCTTTTCCGCAGACTAGAATATCCCCTTATGCCCACGAAGGTGCCGCTACTAGACCTCCAGGCTCAGTACGCGCCGCTGCGCGACGACATCCTCCGCGCTGTCACGCGCGTCTGCGACAGCCAGCGCTTCATCATGGGGCCCGAGGTCGACGCGCTGGAGGCCGAGCTGAGCCGTCTGCTCGGCGTGTCGCACGCCATCTCCGTCTCCTCGGGCACCGACGCCCTGCTGCTCGCGCTGATGGCGCTCGGCATCAAGGCCGGCGATGAGGTGGTGACGACGACGTTCTCGTTCTTCGCCACCGCCGGCGCGATCGTCCGCGTGGGCGCGCGCCCCGTCCTCGTCGACATCGACCCGGTCACGTTCAACATTGACCCCGAACAGCTCGCCGCCGCGATCACACCGCGGACCAAGGCGATTCTCCCCGTGCACCTGTTCGGCCTGAGCGCCGATCTCGATCCGATCATGGAAGTGGCCCGCCGCGCGGGCGTGCCGGTGATCGAGGACGCCGCGCAGGCGATCGGCGCCACCTACAAGTCGCGCCCGGTCGGCGGTGTTGGCGCGTTCGGCTGCTTCTCGTTCTTTCCGAGCAAGAACCTCGGAGCCTTCGGCGATGCCGGCCTGCTGACGACGAACGACGAGGCGCTCGCCGCGCGCGCGAGGCTGCTGCGCACGCACGGCATGCAGCCGAAGTATTACCACCACCTGGTTGGCGCGAACTTCCGGATGGACGCGCTGCAGGCCGCCGTCCTTCGCGTCAAGGCTCCGCACCTTGACGATTGGACCCGCGGCCGCCGTGCGAACGCCGCGCGTTATCGGACGTTGTTCGACAGCGCTGGTCTCGGCGGCGCGATCACGCTGCCGGAGGAACCGGCCGATCGGCTCCATATCTTCAACCAGTTCGTCATCCGGACGCCTCGGCGCGACGCACTGAAGGCGCACCTCGACGCGCACGGCATCGGCAACGAGATTTATTACCCGGTGCCGTTCCACCTGCAGCCCTGCTTCGCCGACCTCGGCTTTCATCGCGGCGACTTTCCGCACGCCGAACGCGCCGCGAACGAGAGCCTGGCGATTCCGATCTACAGCGAGCTCACCGCTGCACAGCAGGAAACCGTCGTCAATGTCGTCGGCGAGTTCGTGCAGCAGCACGCCGGGGCCGCGCGATGAGGCAGGCGGAGGCTGGCGCCGTCCACAGTGCGGCGCCCGCCAGCCGCATGCCCAGCCTGACGACGCAGATCTTCATTGGTCTGCTGCTGGGTATTGTCGTCGGCTATCTCTGGCCAGGCTTCGGGGTCGCCGTCAAGCCTCTCGCGGACGCCTTCCTGCGCATGATCAAGATGATCATCGCGCCCCTGCTCTTCGCCACGCTCGTGGTCGGCATCGCCGGTACCGGCGATCTCAAGACGATGGGCCGCATCGGCCTGAAGGCGATTGTGTACTTTGAGATTGCCACCACGGTTGCGCTGTTCGTCGGCCTCGCCCTCGTCAACGTCTTCAAGCCCGGCGCGGGTTTGACGATGCCGATTGGCGGCAACGAGTCAGCAGTGACCGCCATGGCGCAGAATCAGCAGCACGCCTGGGACATCTTCCTGCACCTCTTCCCGACCTCGGTGATCGACGCGATGGCGCGCGGCGACATTCTCCAGCTGGTCGTCTTCTCGATCTTCTTCGGGATCGCGCTAGCGGCCGTCGGCGCGAAGGGCCGGCCGCTCGTCGAGCTGCTCGAAAGCACCGCGCAGGTGATGTTCAAGTTCACCGCCTACGTGATGGCGTTCGCGCCCATCGGCGTCTTCGCGGCGATTGCCGCGACGGTCGGCGGCAAGGGGCTCGGCATTCTCTTTACGTTGGGCAAGCTCGTCGTCCTGATGTACACGGGGCTCGCCGTGGTGATCCTCGTGGTCGTGGCAGGAACGGCGGTTCTGATTCGCGTGCCGTTCTTCACGTTCCTCAAAGCCGTGCGTGAGCCTTTCCTCATTGCGTTCACCACCGCGAGCTCCGAAGCGGCGCTGCCCTCGGCGCTGACGCTCATGGAGCGCTTCGGCGTCCCCAATCACATCGTCGCGTTCGTGCTGCCGACCGGCTACAGCTTCAACCTGACCGGCACAACGCTCTACCTGTCTCTCGCGAGCGTCTTCGTCGCGCAGCTGGCCGGCGTGCCGATGACGTTCGGGCAGGAGCTCGTGATGATGCTGACGCTCATGCTCACCAGCAAGGGCGTGGCGGGCGTGCCGCGCGCCGCGCTCGTCGTCCTCACCGCCACGCTGACGCAGTTCGGCCTGCCGCTCGAAGGCGCGGCGATCCTGCTCGGGATCGATCAGATCATGGACATGGGCCGCACGGCCGTGAACGTCATGGGCAACTGCATCGCGACCGTCGTCGTCGCGCGCTGGGAAGGTGTGTTCGACGATGCGCAGATGAGGACGTTCACCGCGGAGGAAGTGTCGTCCCCGGCGGCATGATGCGAATCGTCGTGACGGGAGCGCGCGGCCAGCTTGGTGCCGCCCTCATCCATGAATTCACCGCTTCGCACGAAGTGACGGCGCTCGGTCACGCCGATCTCGACGTGACCGACGACGCGGCCGTGGCGTCGGCCATGGGGGTTCTTCGTCCGGACGCCATCCTCAACGCCGCGGCCTACAACGACGTGGACGGCGCCGAAGATCATCCGCTCGACGCGCTGAACCTGAACGCGTTCGCCGTCCGCGCGCTTGCCCGGGCCGCGGAGCGATGCAGTGCGGCGCTGATTCACTACAGCACCGACTTCGTGTTCGATGGGGTCGGGTCGCAGCCGCACACCGAAGAAGATCGCCCGAATCCGCAGAGCGTCTACGCGGCGTCGAAGCTGCTGGGCGAGTGGTTCGCCGCGGACCTCGATCGCCAGTACGTGCTCCGCGTCGAAAGTCTTTTCGGCCGCGCGCCGGGCGGGCCGAAGCCGAAGGGCAGCATTGGCGCGATGCTGCGTCAGCTCGTGGCAGGCGAAGAAGTGCGTGCGTACGAAGATCGCACCATCTCGCCGACGTATGTGTGCGACGCCGCGCGGGCCACGCGGGAGCTCCTCGAGCGTGCCGCGCCGGCCGGCCTGTACCACTGCGTCAACTCGGGAACGTGCACGTGGCTCGAGCTCGCCCGCGAGTTGGCCCGGCAGCTTGGCGTCGAGGGTCGCCTCGTGCCGGTCCGCATGGACGAGGTGACGCTTCGCGCGCAACGGCCGAAGTATTGCGCGCTCTCGAACCAGAAGCTGGCGGCCGCGGGTATCGCGATGCCGTCGTGGCAGGACGCGCTGGCCAGGTACGTCGAATCAGTGCGAATCTCGGGCTAGCCTCGTGGCGTCGTTCATCACGAAGCCACGAAGAACACGAAGATAAGTTTTCTTCGTGACTTCGTGACCTTCGTGGTGAAAAACGCGTAGTTGCGATGCAGGAACTCACTCCACATCACGACAAACCCTCCGCCACGATTTCGCTCACCAGGTTGCCGACGGCGAGACACGAGGTCAGCCCCGGAGAGTCCATCCCCGACGCCTGCACGACGAATGGATTCTCGCGATCGCGGCGGATCATGAAATCGGCGAACGACTCGCTCGCCGGGTGGAGCTTGGCGCGGATGCCGCTGCCGGCCAGACGCAAATCGGCGATCGTGATGCCGTCGACGAGCCGGCGCGCCGACGCCGCGAACGCCTCGAGCGGCTCGCGGTCGCTTTCGTAATCATCCTTCCGCGATTGATACCGGATCGTGGGGCCGAGCCACAGCTGACCGCCGGTCGAGCGCACGAAGTGCACGCCGAGCCCGTGGCCCGACGCGTGCGGCAGCGGATAGATCAGCGCGTTCACGAGCGATCGTTTCGCGGCCGTGAGCTCCGCGTACTCACCGCGGCACGGGTAGATCGTGAACGCCTCGCCCCCAAGCATCTTCGACACATCGTCGGCATACAGACCCGCGGCGTTCACGACGGCGCGTGCGTGAATCGTCTCGCGGCTGGTCCGCAGCTCGACGCCGTCATGCCTGGTCTCCGCGCCGAGCAGGGGCGTGCCCGGCAGAAACATCAGGCCATCCGCCTCGCCGAGCCGAAGCAGCATCTTCACCAGCTCCTCGGCGTTGACGATGCCGCTGTCGGGCGACCAAAGGGCGGTCGTCGCGCTGACGGCCGGCTCGCGCGAGCGGATGAATGCGCGATCCACGATCTGCAGACCTTCGACGCCGTTCGCCGTGCCCAGCCGCAGCACGCGCTCGAGCTCATTCCGCTCCCCATCCTCGTGCGCAACAACCAGCTTCCCGCAGCTCGCATGCGGGACGCCGTGCACCGCGCAGAACTCGTACAGCAGGCGGCGCCCTTCGACGCAGAGCCGCGCCTTCAGCGTGCCCGTCGGGTAGTACAGGCCCGCGTGAATCACGCCACTGTTGTGCGTGCTGGTGTCCATCCCCGGCCGCGGATGCCGTTCGAGGAGACAGGTCGACCAGCCGCGCGCGGCGATCGCGCGTGCCGAGGCAAGCCCCGTCACGCCGCCGCCGATGATCGCCACGTCGATATGTTCCATGTGTGTTTGCGCGCTGCGCAACTTGCTTCATCACGAAGTCACGAAGACCACGAAGGGCACGAAGATCGCTTTTTACACAAAGTTCTCTTCGTGATCTCCGTGTTCTTCGTGTCATCGTGATGAAGGTAGCTACGATCGATAGCCGATCGCCGCGAAGTCGAGATGCGTGAACAGCAGGCTGTTGAGGATCGCGCCGTTCGCGTTCACCGCGTGCGCGATCGCCTGCAGCGCGCGCGACGAGGCATCGGTGGCGGCGAGGACCTCGGCCGGCAGATGCGCCGGCTTCATCTTCATGTGCTCGGGCACCGGCGCGCTGTATTGAATCGTCACGCGCGTGAAGCCGCTCGCGCGCAGCAGGTACTGCAGCGTCTCGGGATGGATCGGCCGCACGTGGGTCAGGTCGCGGATGTAGCTGCTGAAGAAGGCGAGCCAGCACGCCGCGTTGATCGTCTCGAGCACGATCGGCGCGTTGGGACGCAGCTTCCGGGAGGCCGCGTCGAGCAGGCGCATCAGGTAGGACGGCTCGAGATGCTCCACGACCTGCGTGGCGATGATCCCGCCGAGCGATTCGTCGGCCACGCTCGAAAGAAACGTGAGCGCGTCACCCTGCATCGCGTCGAGCCCCCGTGCCGCCGCGGTGGCGACCATCTCGCTGTTGGTATCGACACCGCGCGCGCGAATGCCCGCCTCGCCGAGCGCCGCGAGAAATTCGCCGCGGCCGCAGCCGAGATCGACGACGTCGGAGGCGCCGGCGAAGATTGGCAAATACCCGCGCAGCCTGGCGGCTATGTCCTCATCGCTGCCGCGGAACTGATCCTCGAAGCCGACATACTTGTAATCATCGTCATGGCCCGACACCGGAGTAACTGGCGCCTGCGGACCGGCGACTGGCGACTGTGGACTGGCGACTGACGACTGGTGACTGGTGACTGACACAGCTCTTTGCAGCGCCTGCACGGCTCGTTGCAGGATCGATATCTGTGCGCGCAGCTCGCCGATCGACTCCAGCGCCGGCTGCAGCGTCGCGACGTAACCGGCGGCTGTGCCGGCGAGCGCGCGATCCTTGCTGTCCACGAAGCCGGTGATCTGCTGCAGAAACACGAGCAGCGTCGTCGCCAGGCGTTCGAAATCGCCGCGATCGAGCGACGGCTGCGCCGCGGCGGCCGTGAGCGCGCGGTCGAGCGACGTCAGGGCGTCGTTATAGCGGCGGTCGCGGTCCAGCCGCTCGCGCTCGAGTTGTTCGAGATCTGTCGCTGTCATTTGCTTGACCTTCGCGCGCGCAACCTCATAAAATTGTTCGGTTTACAGCTCACATGTCCAAACGCGCCATTATCACCGGAATCACCGGACAGGACGGATCCTACCTCGCCGAGCTGCTGCTCTCGAAGGGCTACGAGGTTGTCGGCGCCGTCCGCCGCTCCAGCGCGCCGAATTTCTGGCGCATCCAGCACCTGCTCGATCGCATCACGCTGCGGCCGGCCGACCTGCTCGACCAGCTGTCGCTGATTCGCCTGGTGGACGATGTGCGCCCGCACGAGCTCTACAATCTCGCGGCGATGTCGTTCGTGCCGGCCTCGTGGGATCAGCCGATGCTCACGGGCGAGTTCAACGCGCAGGGCGTCACGCGCGTGCTCGAGGCGATTCGTCAGGTCGATCCGACGATCCGCCTGTATCAAGCCTCATCGAGCGAGATGTACGGCAAGGTGCGCGAGACGCCGCAGACCGAGCTGACGCCGTTCTATCCGCGCAGCCCGTACGGCGTGTCGAAAGTGTTTGCGCACTACATCACCGTGAACTACCGCGAGAGCTACGACATGTTCGCCGTGTCGGGCATTCTGTTCAACCACGAGTCGCCGCGGCGCGGACTCGAGTTCGTGACGCGCAAGGTCACCGACGGCGTCGCGCGCATCAAGCTCGGGCTCGCCACCAAGCTGTCGCTCGGCAATCTCGACGCCCACCGCGACTGGGGATTTGCAGGCGATTACGTGAACGCCATGCACTTGATGCTGCAGCAGGATCGGGCCGACGATTACGTCATTGCCACCGGCAAGAGCCACTCGGTGCGCGATCTCGTGCGGGTCGCGTTCGAGCACGTGGGGCTCGAGTGGGAAAAGTACGTCGAGCTCGATCCGAAGATGATTCGTCCCGCCGAGGTGGAGCATCTGATCGGCGACAGCTCGAAGGCGCGCACGCAGCTGAACTGGCGGCCGCAGGTCAGCTTCTCCGGCCTCGTCAAGATGATGGTCGACGCCGATCTGGAGCGCGTCGCCGCGCCGCCGCAGATCGTCGATCGGTTGTCCACCCTCTGAATTCCTCCGCGCACTCTGGCTTCCAGACCTCATGAGCAATACGACGCTTCTCGGCACACTGCTCGATCGCATCGCCACGAAACAGGCGCGGGTGGGCATCATTGGGCTCGGCTACGTCGGGCTGCCGCTCGCCGTGGAATTCGCGAACCAGGGCTTCGAGGTCACCGGCTTCGACGTCGATCCGTCGAAGGCGTCGATGATCAATGCCGGCAGGAGCTACATCCCTGACGTGCCGGAGGCGGAGCTTGGTGCGGCCGTCCGGGCGGGCAAGCTCACCGCGACCGCCGACATGAGCCAGCTTGGCGCGATGGATGCGATCGACATCTGCGTGCCGACGCCGCTCCGGAAGACGAAGGATCCGGATCTCTCGTACGTCGTGAAGGCGGTGGAAGCGGTCGCCGCCACGCTGAAGCGCGGTCAGCTGATCATCCTCGAGTCGACCACGTATCCGGGGACGACGGACGAAGTGGTGCAGCCGATGCTGGAGGCGAAGGGGCTGAAGGCCGACCGGGACTTCTTTCTCGCCTTCTCGCCGGAGCGCGTGGACCCGGGCAACCTGCAGTTTCACACCAAGAACATTCCGAAGATCGTCGGCGGCGTCGGCGAGCCGAGCACGCAGGCGGCGTGCGCGCTCTATGCGACGAGCGTGGATCAGGTCGTGCCGGTCAGCTCGACGCGCGTCGCCGAGATGGTGAAGCTGCTCGAGAACACGTTTCGCGCGGTGAACATCGGCCTCGTGAACGAGATCGCGCTGATGTGCCACAAGATGGACATCAACGTGTGGGAAGTGATCGACGCGGCGAAGACCAAGCCGTTCGGCTTCATGGCGTTCTATCCCGGGCCGGGGCTCGGCGGGCACTGCATCCCGATCGATCCGTTCTATCTGTCGTGGAAGGCGAAGCAGAGCGGGTTCGAGGCGCGGTTCATCGAGCTGGCGGGTCAGGTGAACGGCGCGATGCCGGAGTACGTCGTGCAGCGCATCAGCGACGCGCTGAACTCGGTGAAGAAGCCGGTGAACGGGTCGCGCGTTCATCTGTTTGGCGTCGCCTACAAGCGCGACGTGAACGACATGCGCGAGTCGCCGGCGCTCGACATCATCGAGCTGCTGGACAAGCGGGGCGCGATCACCAGCTACACGGACCCGTACGTGCCGACGCTGTCGCACGGCGGCCACGCGAGTCAGTCGCTCGACTTCGACAAGGCGCTCACCGCGTCGTTCGACTGCGTCGTCGTCGCCACCGATCACACGGTGTTCGACTACGCGGCAATCGGCCGCCTGCCGCTCGTGGTCGACACGCGGAACGCGCTGAAGGACATCGCGGGCCCGTCGATTTTCCGCCTGTAGCGCGGCTGGACATTCGCCTGAACTCCATCGAGCTCGACGTCGCGGGCTCTCTTGAACTCCGCGTCAAACGATTCGAGTCCGGAAGCCGTCAGCACCACATCGACACGATCGAGCCCTTCACCGCCGAGCGCCGGCGGTTGCACTCCAAATCCAGACGTGTAGAAGCCGCCGGCCTTGCGCGCGGCTTCCCGCAGGCGTTCATCGTCGATCGGTCCGAACCACAGGTCGATATCCTGAGTTGTGCCGGGCGCGCCCTCGATGAGCGCGGCACCCATTCCGACAATGAGGTACCGGACCCCGAGCGCGTCCAGCGCTTCGAACAAAGCCCGCTCAGCCGCGGTCAGGACGATGTCGAACACGGGTCAGACCTCGACGGAGCCGCTCGGCGGGTGGGAAAGCGAGACAGCGGAGGGCGTGGTAGACGTCGCCGGCGTCAACGCCGGGATTGGCCGCTGCGACGGCGTGAGCTTCGCGCCACAGCGCCTCGCTTTGCAGAACCCAAGCGCGTTCACTCTCCGTCAGATGGCGAAGTTCCTCGCTGCTGTCCACTGCCGATCATGATGCCACAAATCGGCCGGGCTCTCGATAGTGGCGTCCCCTGGCCACTACGACGATGGCTGATCCAACTGCCGCCGCAGGTGTCGGTCTGCGCGGTGAGTCGCCACCGACCAATTTAGCTGGTGAGCCTTTTCGCCTCGTCTTTTCGCAATCAGATCTGAGGGGCAAATGAAAACTGCACTGGCGCTCGGATTAGTCCTGATCCTGATCGCGTCGTCGGTCCCGGTCGCGGCAACAGGCGGCATCGACAGCACGACTGGTCCAATCAGCCTGACGATGGCACGCGAGGCGAGTCGATTGGCAGCGGAGTCCGCGGCTTCCTCTGGGCAACCAGGAGAGGAGGTCACGGACTCCGGCTGGTCACGAGTACGTAAGCTGGAGCCTGGCACGGAAGTCATCGTCAGCACCATCGGCTCGCAACCCGTCAGACGCTACGTCCTATGGGCCGACGAGGCTGGGATCAGCGTGCTGAACCTGACCGACGCGGACTTATCGGCAGACGTAGCCTTGGTCCTGCAGGAAACTGCTGGCAACCATCCGGAATACTTTGCCGCCGCTCAGTCTGAAGAGTTTGTTTTGAGAAAAAACATCCGGCTCAAGCCGGACGGCGTGTTCGTGGCCGATCACAAGGTCGCCGCCCTGGGGCGAATCGTTCAGTACATTGGACGATCGCAGGTCGTCGAGCTGCGGCTCTTGCACGATCACTCGATCGCCAAGAGCGTCGGCTTTGGACTCGTGATCGGCCTTGGCGCTGGCCTTCTCGTGGGCAGGTTGAACGACTGTTCTCCCTGCGACAGTGCCGGACTTGTAACGTTCGCCACGACGATATGGGGGCTCGGGCTCGGCGCTGCCGGAGGGCTTGTCGTTGGGTCAATCAAGGCGTCGAGGCACGGCGGCGTGACCGGCCTGATCTACCGCGTACCTTGATCTTACTAAAACGTCCAAGTCTCGGCTCCAAACCCAGCCATCTTCGTAAATCGAACTCACCGCCCGCACCACGCTCTTCCGATCCGATGTGACGCCAACACTAAGAACTCTTGGCCGGTGAGCCTTTCCGCCTCGTTTTTTCGCAATCAGGTTGAGGGCAAAGATGAAGGCTGCAGTATCGCTCGCGTTAGTCCTGATCCTGATCGCGTCGTCGGTTCCGATCGCGGCAACAGGCGGCATCGACAGCACGACCGGTCCAATCAGCCTGACGATCGCACGCGAAGCGAGTCGATTGGCAGCGGAGTCACAGCTTCCTCTGGGCGACCAGGAGAGGAGGTCACGGACTCCGGCTGGTCACGTGTACGTAAGCTGGAGCCTGGCACAGAAGTCATTATCACCATCACGGGCTCGCAACCAGGCAGACGCTACGTCCTGTGGGCCGACGAGAGCGGGGTCAGTGTGGTGAACCTTAGCAGTCCGGCATTGCCGCCTCGTGCGGCTTCAGCGCTGCGCAAAGCTGCCTCCAACCATCCGCTGTACTTCACGGATGCTCTTCAGATTGGACCTTTAGCCTTGGACAGGAACGTCCGGTTGGATAGCGGCGCGGTGTTCGTGGACGGTGCGAAGGTCGCCACGCTGGAGCAAGTTGTCGAGCGAATCACGCGTCCTCAGGTCGTGGAGGTTCGGTCCCCTTCGCGTGACTACTCGGTGAAGAAGCGTGTCGGAATTGGAATCGCGACCGGGCTCGGAGTCGGCCTGCTGTTGGGCCGATTGAATGAGTATCCCGGCGGCTGCGACGATCCCGGATTAGCGACGGAAATCGGTGCGGCCTGGGGCCTTGGTCTCGGTGCAGCCGCAGGACTCCTCATTGGCTCTATGAATGCGGCAAAGCACGACACTGCGATCTATCGCGCGCCCTGATCAGGGCGCGCGTCAGAGGTTGCCTCAATCACGCCCGTTCAGCCAACCTTCCGCCGCGAACCCGGCTCCAAGTCGATGCGTGCCCGCGCCCACTCGGTGCGCCTCCCATCAGGCAGACGCACCGAATGCGAGCCGCGTCGTTCGACTGCGCCGTCATCGCGACGGATCATACGGTGTTAGATTACGCCGCGATCGGCCGTCTGCCGCTGGTGGTCGACACGCGGAACGCGCTGAAGGATATGCCCTTGCGAGGCATTTTCCGTCCGTAGCGTCATCATCTGGCCGTTTGACGGCCAGGGCCGGCACGCACAAAAAATCATGCTACACACGAAATACCTCGGGTATGGCCCAGTTGACGCGAAGGGCGTAGAATCCACCGGCGAGGATTCAAATAGTGACGACGCGAGCCACTAAGGTCATTACAGTTGCCTGTCTCGCGGTTGCCTGCACCGCGTGCAGTTCACCCAGCACACCGAGCGTGACTGTGGCATCGGGTCGCCCGACCTCGCCATCGAACGGCGCCACCGTCTCGTACTATAGCCAACCCGTCACGGTCGTCGTCGCATCTGGCGTCGCCACAGGCGGTGCTTCGCTGACCACCACGGTTGAAGTGGCCACCGACGCGGCGTTTTCGTCCATCGTGACAACGCAGGCCGTCTCACTGGACGCGAACGGGCAAGGCACGATCACGCTCGATCACCTCACGCCCGCGACGAATTATTATTGGCGGTTGAAGACGGCGGCCGGCAACAATCCCGGCGCCATTAGCGCACCCGCGAGCTTCAGCGTTGGTCCGCTGTTGGTGATCCAGCCGCCCGCGCCAGTTCAACCGCTGTCCGGTTCCTTCACCCACAAGCGGCCCATACTCACGGTTGCGAACGCAAGCCGGATCGGTCCGTCGGTCACCCCGTCGTATCATTTTGAGATTGCGAGCGACCCGGGATTCAGCAATGTGCTCGCGAGCGGCACGGTCGATGAGGGACCGAATCAAACGTCGTTCACACCGGCGTCCGATTTGGCATCCGGCGCGACGTTCTACTGGCGCGTGCGCGCCATCAATACGTCTCCAGCGTTCGTCAGCGGTAATCGACTTGTTCAAAGCTTTACCACCATCAACCCGGACGACGGCCTTTTTCGGTACGTCCTGACGCTGCATCTCGTGTCGGCGATGAGCTGTAATAGCTACGGCGGGGGTCCGGTCGCCTACAAAAGTCCGCCTGACGTTGCTTTTGATTCCGCTCTGACCGTCACCGGCGACCATCTTCAGTACACTGTGCAGCAGAACTACTCGACCGTCTTGGAGTTGGACGTCGACCGCGCAGGGAATCGAATGTCGGGCACTCTTCACGCAAGCGGTTTGATCTGGCCGGGCATGGTGCACCTTGGGGTGTTCATTAACGCGGCTGTCACGTCGGGAACGCTGGACAACAGCGGGCGTCTGACGGGCAGCGCGCGTGGACGCTAGCATAGGCACCTGTGCCGCATCCTTCGGGCGCCGCCCCACCATCGTCGCTGTCTGGGTCGAGCCGTCAACCGCTCGGTTCAGTCCCGCTCTTACCTCTACTGGCTTGAAATCGGCCAACCGGCTGCGGCAGCACCGACGGGAGCGAAAAATGGGTTCGATTTCCTGAAGTCTGGAAGCTATGATTCGCGGATGAGGTGTAGCCACGCAGTCGGCGTCGTCGTCGTGGCGTGCACCGCCCTCGCGGTTTGCAGCTCGCCTCAGAAGCCAACCGTCACGGTCGCCAGCGCGGTCCCGACGTCACCGGTCAACGGCGCGCAATTGTCCTTTTACAGCCAGCCAATTACGCTGTCGGTCGCGAACGGAGCGAGCACTGGGAACAGCGTGATCACTGATACGTTTGAAGTAGCGACCGACGCGGCCTTCACGAACAGGATTGCGACGTCGAGTGTGGAGCAGTCCGCGACTGGGCCCACGTCGACCACGGTCGCTCAACTCGCGCCGTCAAGCGATTATTACTGGCGAGTGAAGACGGCGAGTGGGGCAACCCAGGCACCGTTTCGCCGGCGCTGAAGTTCACCATCGGACCGCGCATCGACGCACCGATACCGATACAGCCCCCTGCGAACTCCCTCCAACACAAACGCCCGACGCTCATCGTGACGAACGCACCGCACTCCGGTGTGACTGGCACGCTCACGTATCGATTTGAGATCGCGAGCGACGCGGAGTTCCAGACGGTCCTACTCAGTGGCGTGGCGCCAGAAGGCGCAGTTCAGACACCCTTTGCACCCGGGTTGGACCTGCCGTCTGGGGCGTCCTTAGTTAAGCGCTCACTGTACCCGTCGCCGTTTCAGTGCCGCGCGCACGCCTCGATCGCACAGGCAATCAGCTCACCGGCACGATCGGCGGCCGTACGTACTGGAACAAGTATACGACACATTCGACTTGTGGCAGTCGAAACTTGGTGGGGCTGTTCCCGCGTTTACCGGACAAGCGGACTCGAGCGGTCGTCTGACCGGTTCTTTTGGCGGCTTGGTCGCTTCGTACAATTGCTGCGAAATCGTCTTTGAATGTCCGATGCAAGGTTTTACGTGGACCCTCACTCCCGCTCATCCGCAGGCTCAGACGCTTCGCCGGTCACGGTGAGGAACTGTTGATCGAAAGCCGCCACTGAGCTCTCGGGAAGGAGCGGCGATGCGACGCGATTTGGTCGACGCAAACTCGATTCATGGGTTCGCTGCGGAGATCCGATTGTCAGCCTCGACGATCCCGAGCAGCCTGCTCCCGGCCCCCCTCATGTAGTGATTGAACCATGCTCGGAGCATGGGCGGCGCGATCGTGACGGGTCTGTACTTCGCGCGACCAAATCGTCTAGCCGCAACTCGAGCGGGCTCAGGAGATTCGATCTGGCCAGACTGTTTTCAAGACCCGGGGGATTTACCGATGTGCATGGATTCCCTGAACTTCGCCGCGATGAATGAGCTGCCGAACGCGCTCAGGTGGTTGCTGTCGCGGTATAGGAGCCGGTTCTCCTACTTTTGCGCGGCAGAACGCGACGTCGCAAAGGTAAGGCAAGGGGTCGAACACCTGCACCGTCCTGTGTTGCAGCATCAAGTGCGCAATGATATTACGGTAATCTGCTTGTCGCTGCATCACCTGCGATCGCGGCACGCCGCACGGAGTTCGAATGCCGCTCCGGCCGAAAGGCAAGGGGCGAGCGTCCACACAGCTCTTTGGATAGAAATCGAGCTCTGGCACGTCAATGAAGATCACAACCTGTTTGCCAGCGTCTTCGAGACGCGAGATCGTCAGGGAGAAGCCCTGCTCGAAGATCTCGGCCTTCGACAACTGCCGTTTCCCCTCAAGAGGCTGCAGGATCCAACCTGACGCATCGAATACGCCATGATGGTCGGCGGCAAAGCTGGTCCCACTGAAGTAGGTACGGCCCTAAAGACGCCAGCACCACCGTTCTGATTGTAGAATTCGACGAGATGAGATCGATCGCCATCGAGTTGGCGGCTACGCATTGGCCCGTGGACCCAGTTCGGTACGACCGCACATTCGATAGCGGCGCACATGCCGTCTCGCCAATCAGCAGAGTATTTGTCTTCCCGCGATACACATCGGCAAAGCCGGTGAATAGATAGTACGCATGGCTGTCGCCAAAAAGAGCCAATTCGGGCTGGCCGACCTCGGACGTGAGGCACCAACTCAACGCACTCCCAGGCGCGAGGCGCACAGAGCAATGCGGGAATGCGTCGTCGAACTTCTGGAGAAGGCTGAGATCCGCGATCGGTTGCGAGTGCGGTCGGCCCGGAAATCCTGCTTTAGCCCATGTGACCGATCCGGCCCCGCCTACGAGGACCAGCGCCGCCACTGTGCTGAGCACGCAGGCGTGCATCAGCCGACGCGAGCCGTCGAACGCAAACACACCATTTTGAATCGGCTGCTCGACGAATCGCCAAGTCAGCCACGATAGAGCCGCGGCCATCAGGACAAGCGTCGCGCGGACCGCGACAGGCGGTTCCCCATTCGCGATGATTCGTGCGATCGACAATAGTGGCCAATGCCATAAGTAAAGCGGATAGCTAATCAGTCCGATGAACACTAGCGGCGGAGAGGCCAAGACAACCTGGCTCAGCCACGCGTCTCGCCCCACGACAAGCAGCGCCATGGTGGCGATCGTCGGCAGAGCGGCCCACCAACCGGGAAAGGGGCTACGATTGTTGACCACGTACACGCTGAGCACCAACGCTCCTGCGGCCGTAATCGCCACGGCGTTGGAGCTCATCACATGTGCCGCGAGCCTCGTCACATTGTTTGTGAGGCCGGATGTGAGCCTAGCTGCCATCTCCTTACGATTCTCGATGTCAGCTAACGCCGCACCAATCAGAAATACCCACAAGCGAAATGGCAACAAGTAGAAAACTGTGATGGAGTCCATCGACACCATTCCCGCATTCAGCGCAAACGAGCCGATGAGAACCGCCATGATCGCTGAAAACCTGCCGAATCGCATCCTAGAAACCAGCACGAGGAAGAGCGGCCACATCAGGTAAAACTGCTCTTCGATCCCGAGCGACCACAGATGAAGCAATGGCTTGGCTTCCGCGGCCGCGTCGAAGTAGCCCGCCTCTTTCCAAAGCACGAGATTCGTCGTGAACGTCGCGCCGGCAACGATGTGGCGGCCGAGGCTCAGGAATTCGTCGGCGAGGAGTGCATACCACCCAAGCGTCCAGACAACGGCAAGTAAGATGGCCAGCGCGGGAATGATCCTTCGGCAACGGCGAGCGTAGAAATCAAGAAAGGTAAACGTTCCAGAATCGATATCGCGCAGGATGTTACCGGTGATCAGATAGCCAGAAATTACGAAAAACACATCAACGCCGACGAAACCGCCCGGCGCCAGCCTAGGCACCGCGTGGTAGGCAACAACCAGAATGACAGCAATGGCTCTGATGCCATTGATATCGCTTCGATACCGGTTCACGCTCTGGCGAACGGTAATGGCGTTCATCTGTTGTCGCGCATGATGGAGTCTAGTACGACTTTGTCAGATCCGCAGGTTGATTTGCTGTAGTTCTTGGATGCGTTTGAAATAGTTCGGTTGTTGAGCCAACAGCAGCGCCGTGAAAATCTCCTGCACGATGGCGCGAATGCCGGGAAAGGTCAGCGACGGGACCGTGCGCCGTCGCATCCGCTCCCGCTGGAGAAAGGCGTACGCGATGGCGGTGAGCACGACATGATGTTGCCATCCCGGGTACGAGCGGCCTTCGAAATGGTCGAAGCCGAGTTCGGTCTTGAGCTCTTGGTATTGCTGCTCGATCGCCCAGCGTTGATGCGCGAGTCGGACCAATTGCTTCACCGACGCGGTGGCCGGCAGGTTGACGAAGAAGTATTTGGTGCGCGGCGTGGCGCCCAGATCCTGTTCGCACAAGAGCCAGACTTCGGGGGCCAGCCGTCGATCGCGCCAGTCGTGGGCGGGGGTGACGCGAACGGCCGCGAAGCGGGCCGCCCAGGGGCGATTCGTCCCGTTGCGCCACGTCACTCGTCGCCACGCGCGCGCGGGCAAGGCCAGCGCCAAGGCGCGGACGGCGATCGGCCGCGTGTCGTGCACGAGCACCAGCTGCGAGCGCGGCCGGCCCGCCGCGCACTCGGCGGGACATGGACGGCCGGCGTGCCGGGAAACACGGTGAGATGCCGCGAGATCCCGACGGCATACGGCAGACCCCAGCGATGCAGGGCTCGTCTGAAGGTGGTGACGTCGCCGAACTCGGCGTCGGCGAGCACGGCCGTGACCTGCAGTCCCGCGGCGCGCGCGCGGCGGATCAACGTCAGCGCCTGCCGCCATTTCTCCTGGAAGACGCGCCGGTCGGCATCTGCGCCACCGCGCGCCGGTCGGCGTCGCTGAGCCAGGGCTTCGGGAGATACAACAGCGCGCCGGTCATCCAGGCGCGCGCGCCCGTCCACAGCGCGGCCGTCACCGCGACTTGGCAATTCGCGATCTTGCCCAGCGCGCCACAGTATTGACGCGCCACGCCGACCGAATGGGTGCCCTGCTTGGGAAAACTGGTCCCGTCGATGATCAACACGCCGCGGCGCTCGGGCAGCACCTCGAGGAGCCGTCGCCAGATCCGATCGGCGTCCCAGACCGCGTGCGTGATGAAATGCTGAAAGCCTTGGTAGGTGATCGGGTCCGTGACACGGGCCAACATCGCCTGCATCGATTTCCGATCGCTGTCGCTGAACACGCCGTGCACGTACGTCCGCAGCGCGAGCCGCTGCGCCCGATGGCCGAAGCAGCGTTGAAACGGTTCGAGCCAGCGAATCAGGCGCTGCACGCGAACGGTCGCCGTGCGATCGATCACCGCGCGCCAGCGTACCCAATTCACGCGATCGGTACAAGGTCTTCACCATTCACGAAAACATTCCGGAATACATCACCGGATCTGACAAAGTCGTACTAGCAGCCCGTGGTGAAAGTCGCCATGCAGAGCCGAGATCGGCGGCGGCGGTGTCTGAGGCGACGCGAGCGCAGCAGCCAAAGGCGCCCGCAGGCCTACTGCCGAGGTCCGCTCGCTGAGCAACGGAGCACCCTGCCAGCGTAAATGAGTTCGCGGTCATCACCGAGAATCGCTTGACCAGCACGTCTTGGGATCGATCGGTTCGAGGCTGGCCTGGAAATGCTTCTTGTCGTGTGACGTTGTGATCCGAAGGAGATAGTTCCCGATCTGGGCGGAGCTTGAATCGACGACGTCGATGGCAGGAATCCCGTCCTGGTGTATTCGCGACGCATCGGGCCAATCGGTGCTGCATGACATCAATCAAGTTGCCGAAACCCGTTTTCGGCGATCCGAGGGTTTGTTCTATCGAGATCACCGAACGATCAGCAGTAGTGTTTTGTCACTAGGCGGAGATCCCTGAGCGGACGTTGCTATGACCCGGAGCGGGATTATACCTGCGGCCGTGAGCAGCACGACCGGAGTGTCCTTCGCACGGAACCTCCTACATGACCGCTTTGTAGTGACAACCCGCGGGTCTACGCGCAAGCGTATACAATGCGCGGCATGGCGATGGGCAAACGCAAACGTGATCGGCAGCCGGCGATGTGGGTCACGACGACGGCTTTGCCGACGGCTGCGAGCCACCCGTTCTACTGACGCTTGAATCACCTGCTGCGCGAACACGGGTTCGACGATTTCGTCGAAGCGCAGTGCGCTGGCTTTTATGCGGAGACGATGGGCCGGCCCGGATTGCCGCCGGGGATCTATTTTCGGTTGCTGCTGATCGGCTATTTCGAGGGCATCGACGCCGAGCGCGGTATCGCTTGGCGCGCAGCGGATTTCGTTGGCGTTGCGCGATTTTCTGGGCCTCGGGCTGGACCAAGCCCCGCCGGACCATTCGACGATTTCGCGCACGCGGCGCCTGATCGCGCTCGAAACGCACCGCGCCGTGTTTACCTGGATTTTGCAGTGTCTCAGTACGGCCAGCTTGGTCAAAGGCAAAACGATCGGCGTCGACGCCACCACGCTCGAAGCGAACGCGGCGTTGCGGAGCATCGTACCCCGCGATAGCGGGGAGAGCTACGAGGAGTTTCTGACGACGCTTGCGAAGGCCTCTGGTATCGAGACACCGACGCGCGCCGACCTGGCGCGGATCAATCGAAAACGGAAGAAGAGAGGGCTCGAATTGATGATTGGACCCATCCGCACGATCCCGATGCCAAGAATTACGAAGATGAAGGATGGTCGGACGCATCTGGCCCACAAGGCCGAGCACGCGATCGATCTTGAGACGGGCGCGATCGTCGGTGTCACCGTGCAAGGCGCCGATGAGGGCGACACGGCGACCATTCGACAGACGCTTCCCGAGGCCGCCGAGCAGCTCGAAGCCGTCGCCAGCGTGACCGATGATGCCGTCAAGGTGATCGACGAGGTCGTAGCGGACAAGGGCTATCACAGTCGTACCACCGTACACGATCTGGAAGACGATGAAGATTCACTCGTACATCAGCGAGCCGGATCGCGGACCGCAGTCGTGGACCGACCAAGAAGCCGAACGTGACGCGGTCTATGCCAATCGACGCCGCATTCGCGGTGACCGCGGAAAGCAGCTCCTCCGCAAACGCGGGGAACTGCTCGAGCGACCGTGTGCCCATCTCTACGAGACGGGTGGGCTCCGGCGCGCGCACGTACACGGGGCACGAGAATGTGCTCAAACGACTGTTGGTTCACGCTGGCGCGTTCAATCTCGGCCTCTGGATGCGGATGCTCTTCGGCGTTGGCACGCCGCGCAGTCTCCAGGGCCGTATAGTCGCGCTCGGCGCAACGATCACCGCGTTCTGGGCATTCATTGACGCCGCGATAACACCGTCCTGGTCGCAACGTCTCGATCACATGCCATCGGACCGTCCATTATTCGGACTTCTCGTCGCGGAGTCGGTGGCATGAAAACTGCGACTTGTACCGCGGAGCGGCTAGGCTGCGCCGTGTCTGAAAGCAGCGGTAACGATGCCCCGCGGCGAACTCGAGGTCGAATGTCACACACCCGCCGTGACGCTGGGAGGCCGGCAATCGATGATGTTCCGCGTCCATCTCCAGGCGGCTCGGCGCTCGATCGCATCGAGCTGGCTATAAACCACAATCGGTATTCCAGCGACCATCGCGGCGGAAAACACCAGTTCCTGTGGCAACGCCAAGTCGCGGTTCCAGAGAGCCACCGTCGCGTAAAACACGAAAACAGAAGCGAATCTCACAAGCCGCCGCCACTCGTACGAAACGCCCGGATATCCGCGGTATCGATTCCACACGTACTGCACGGGGACGAGGGCGATGTAGCTGGTGACCAGCGAAGCCGCAGCCCCCAGAACGCCAAAAAGAGGTATGAGCAAGAGGCCCAGTACGAGGCCAATGACCGCCGCGATCCCTTGGAGCAGACCGGTAAATTGGACTTCCTTGGCCACTATCCCCGGAAGCAGAACCATGCAGACACCGGCGAGAAATTGCGCGGTTGCCGACAAGCCCACAACCTGCCACGCCCCGTGAAACGCGGGCTTCGTCAAGACGAGGATCACAAGCCTCGCCACGGCGAAGACGCCGAGTGTGAGCGCTCCGACGGCGAGAACATAGTAGGTAATGACTCGGCCATAGGCAATGCGCGCCTCGGGAGGTTTATCAGCAAAGGACATGAAATAAGGGATCCACGCGCCCTGGAACGCCGTTACAACCACGCTGATGACGAGGCCGAGATTGAAACCAATGGCATAGATACCGACTTGCTCGAGGCCGTTGAGCCATTGGAGCAAATATTTGCTGCCATGCTGTAGCAGAAACACGCAGCCGAACGCGGGCACAAGAGGCACGCTGACGCGTAGTAACTCCGGCCGACGCCGACTTCCGTTCCCGGCCTGATTCGAACCACCGCAGGCGAAACGAAAAGCATAAGTCCAACGGCCTGCCCCACAAGACCGGCTTCGAGCATACCGTCGACGCCGCGCGTGAGCACGACCACCATCCAGACGCTCAGCGCCGAGGTGGTGAGGAAGAAATCGCGGACAGAACGGCATAGCTTCTCGCCGCTCTTCGAACTGCAAGTACTGTCGGAACGGGATGGTCATGATGCTGAAGGCGGCCGTCGCAATCGATATCACCACCAGGGGGAGTACATGCGACTGCCGAGCACGACCGACTGATCAACGAGGACAGCGCCATGCCCCCAAACACCAGCACACCCGTGCTCGGCGCAAGTATAATGACAGCGGTGCAGATCGTGGCGTCTTTTCGAAAGCGGCCGTTGCTGTCGAGTACACCGGGGCGATGGCGGCGCCAAGACCAAGCGAAAATACCGGTGTAAGGAACAATCCGAACGCCGTCAGGATCGACACAATCCCATAGTCGCTCGGCGACAGATAAGCGGTAAATACTGGCAGGAGCAACACCGTAATCGGCCGACTGATCACCTCCCCAAGGCCGTACACCACCGTTCCTCGCGCCAGCGTCTTGATACTCATCGCTGGGCGTCAACCGAAACGAATTGGCGTCGCGACGCCGGAAGACACGTGCGGCAGGTTTATGCGCTCCGTGTCGAGCGTCGAAAGATACTCGTCGCTACTCCACATGTCGAGGGTCCGTGATCAGTGCCAAGGGTGCGAGCCATGCAGGGTCACTGCTATCAGGAGGCGCAGTCGGAACAGCGTACCGAAGTTGGTCACCACGTAGGCGACGGTGACGGTCGAGATCACGGCCAGCGCGACCACGAAGAAAACAGGTGCAAGGTTGTGCCGGGCGACTGCGCGCGCGCGTACCATTGCGACAACTATCGTGAACAGCGTCACGTCGAGAAACAACGTGTCGATGTCTGTAATCGCCAGCAATCCACGTCCACCGTCGAAGGTCACAATCGAGGCAGCTCGCAATGCGGAAATCGGCACGAACATCGCTGCCACACCCATCGCGAGGTCACCAAACATCTGTTGCGCGTTCTCGTGGGCTCGCGAGGCTGAGCGCGACGTGAGGTTGGTTCCGCCACCTGTGCCGATGAAGCCCATCCGAAGAGAATTGAGTGTCGCTCCCAATTCACCAACATCGGCCGGGACAGATACGACGGTCGTGTCGCCATACGAAGTCAGAGCGCTGATCGAAAGGTTCACTCCGGTCGTCCGCGCAATAAGGTCACGGTGTACGAGTAATACGCATTGGCCCCGACGGCGAAGGCGCACCAGAGAAGCACCAGAACCGTGGCCGCGAACGCGGCGAATCTCGTGCGGCGTGTCCTCTGCACCGTCCATAACGCGGCGAAAAGAGCACACGCAACGGCGACCCATACGAAGACAGCGTAGTAGGCTCTCACGCCCCCCATTGCGGCCATTGCCACGAGAGCGACCAGGACTCCCGTTGCGAGGCGACCGGGATGTTCGGATAAAGAGAAATGGGAATACCGAAAAATGAGTAACGATGAGACGCAGCCCAATACGACGAGCATTGCAAAAAATGGGTCCTTCAGAACTTGCGTACTCGTCAAAAGAAGAGCTGGTGAAAACGTGAAGCTGAAAAGGACGAAGGTTCCCAGCCGACGAGCCGAAGAGCAGATGAGCAATATTAATGCGAGGGCAGCAATCACGTAGCACGCGGAGTTGAACAGCACTGCGCTTGCCAGTGTCGCCCCACCAGCCCGGAACCAGACGCTCAAAGCGAGCACGTAAACGGGCGAAGGACTGCCCGCCGCGATCGACAGCGTCGGCTGCCGGGCCGCGGCCGCAGCCATTTCATAGTACGCACGTCATCAGGCGCGACAGCCCAAAACCCCTCTCCAGTCTGGATCGATTGCAAGATCGGCCAATGAAAGTACGAGATGGCGAGAAGACCCCAACCAGACGACAACCTGAGGATTGTGCCGATCGCCACGATGACGCCCCACGCATGTGATCTGCGGTACGCCCAGCCACAGGCTGCAACAAGGCACAGGCACACAACGAACAGGAACACGACGTGACCCGACTCGCTCAGCATGTCGCCCGCGTGATCACCCGTTCAGCCTGCCTGGGCCGTTTGCAGGCCGCCGAATACCGAAGCGACAAGCTTCTGAACGCGATGCCTGTACGTGTGGCTGGACAGGACGTGTTCGTAAGCGTCGGCCGCGATCTTCGAGCGATAGGTGGGATCCTTGAACCGTGAGATGGCTTCATTGACGTTCGAGAGGTCGCGTCGCACGGCGATGTAGTGCCGGTCCGCTTCGAGAATTCCATTGTAGCTGCCCTCGACGAGCACTTGACACGTCTTCGTCCCGATGGGCTCGAAGTGCCGCGACGAGACGGCCTTGCCGTTCAGAAAGGGCCCGAGGCCGGAAAAGCAGCGGTTGTAAACCGCATCAAAGGACGCTGAACGCTCCGCCTTCAGATAGGATTTCGCACAGTAACGCCTCGCCCGTCCGTTGCAGATAATAGGTACCGACTCGGCCCCTATCACGCCGTGGCAGGAGTTCAGGTAGGCCGCCCATTCAGGGCGCGGCATGCGCGTCGCCCTGACGTCGCATGTCAGCCCGTATTCCTTTCCGTGTTCCGAGAAAAACTGCACGATGCGCGTGCGCTCTTGATCTCCGACGAGCCGGTCGTAGAGATCGCCGACGAAGCCGATATCGATCGGACGCGGAACACCGGGCAGAATTCGGTACACGTCTTCATTCAACGCATGAGGCATCGCGAGGACGGTCGCCCCACTCTCGGCGTAAAGAGATTCGGCCGGTTCGATCGGCAACTGAGAGCACACATAATCGGCGCCAAGACGTTCTGATGAACGAAATCTTCTCGTCCATCAGGTCGTACTCGTTTCCGATGAACACGGCAAGCTTGCCTCGACGTCCCTGGAACCAGTGAGCCGCCCGGTTCAAGATCGCCATCCGATCGCCGGCTGCGGAATGAAGCACCACCACGAAGTCGTAGTCTCGTATTCGCGGACGGTTCGCCCTGAACTCCAGCAGGTTTGTGATGTTACAGCATTCCACTTCGAGCGCATCAGATGAACAAAAGGCATCACGCCAGTCGCTCATGTAGGAGGCGCCGGAATACCGGTCGCCAAAAAGCTTCCGCAGCAGCGGAAACCGGTTCATCCACGGCGAAGTGTGGGCGCGCTTCGTCAACAGGCCCTGACCAAACGTATCGATGGCGACGGCCGCCCAGTGCGTGCCGTTCGCCTCAAGCAACAGCGTTTTGATGGGACAGTTCATACGCCGCAAGCGCGTCGCCATGGCGCGCCATGCACGCCTCGATTTCGTGCAGGTGCTCCTGCGTCCACTGAACCGTTCGCTCCAGACCGGTTCGCAGCGGAATGGTCGCGTCGAAGCCGAGCCGTCGCGCGCCTTGGCGGTGCTCCCGTAGCGCTGGCCCGAGTGGTCCCAGTCGCGCGCCGGCGCGGGCGATCGGCGTCGGATTGCCGTCAGCTCGTTGATCAGCTCGCGAGCTCGCCGGATCGAGGTCTCGACGCCGCTGGCCAGGTTGTAGACCTCGCCCGGCTCGCCGCGCGTCGCGCACGCGATCAGCCCGCCGGCCATGTCCTCGACGTAGATCAGGTCGCGCGTGGCGATGCCGCCGTTCTCGACCGGCAGCGCCTCGTCGTGCAGCGCCTTGTAGATGAAGGTCGGGCGACGTTGCGCCAGACGGTGTTGACGGTGCCGCGCCAGCGGCCCGCGCCGAGCATCTCGCCGGGGCCGTAGACGTTCTGGAAGCGCGCCTTGACGGTCGGCGGGCGATGGCGTGTGGGTGAAGTAGTAGTTCGAGTAGTACTCGCCGACGATCTTCGAGATCTGGTACGGGCTGTCGAGCCACAGCGAGACGGGCGCGTCCTCGGTGGTCGCCTCGCGCCGTCGAAGGTCTTCTCGCGCGACGGTGCACCCGCCGAGGCGTAGACGACGCGCTCGAGCCGCGCGTGCGGTCCTTGATCGCCTCGTAGAGCCTCAGCGTCGAGTAGCGTGTTGTGCTCATGATCGGCGAGCGGGTCGGCCATCGAGCTCTGGTTGCCGTGGTAGGTCGCGAGATGGAAGACGTAGTCGAGATCGGCGGCAGCCGCGCGAGCGACGTCGTCGTCGGTGATCGAGCCCTCGACGAAGGCGACAGCGGGTGGTCGGGCACGTTCTCGCGCTCGGCCGAGAGCAGGTTGTCGACGACGACGATCTGCCCGGCGTCGTGGCCGAGCAGCGCCCGAACGAGGTTCGAGCCGACGAAGCCGGCGCCGCCGACGACGAGACTGCGCGCTCCGGCAGCGCTGCCGCTCCGTCATTCGCCCACCCGCAGGTGCGTGTACGTCTCGGAGATGCCGAACTCGCGGTAGTACTCGATCGCCCGCGCGACGCCCTCCTCGAGCGGAATCGTCACGTCCCAGCCGAAGTCCGCCCGTGATGCGGGAGGGGTCGAGCAGGATCGTGTAGGCGTCGTCCTCTCCCCGCGGCCTGACCTCGACGTCCTCCTCGAGCTCGATGCCCAGCGCGTGCGATCGTCGCGTCGAACAGCTCCTTGATCGCGTAGTCCGAGCCCGTCGAGACGTGGTAGCGGCCGTGGCCCGACGCCCTCGACGACCGCCTGCATCACCACGTCGACGAGGTCGTCGACGAAGATGAAGTCGCGCCGCGTGTCCATCACGAAGCAGGGCTTGCCCGTCGGTCAGGCGCTGGTAGAAGGTCGGCAGCGGCCCGGAGATGTTGCGCGGCCCGTAGGCGTTGGCGAGCCGGAAGGAGACGAAGTCCAGCCCGCTCAGCTCGATGTACTGCTCGCCGGCGGTCTTGCGAGATCGCGTAGCTGAGTCCGGCCGGACCGGGTGGTCGAGCGTGATCGGCTGCTCGAGCGGGCGCGGTGCCGTAGCAGAGCGCGGTCTGGAAGTAGATCAGGCGCCGACGCCGGCCGCCTGCGCCGCGCCTGACGACGTTCGCCGTCCCGAGCGCGTTGGTCCGCACGTCCTCGGCCCAGTCGTCGGGATCCTTGTAGGAGGCTGCGGCGTGCACGACGCAGTCGGGCCTGAAGCCCGCGAAGCCGCCGTCGACGGCGTCCGCGTCGGCGATCGTCGCCTCGACGATCGTCAGGCCCTCGTGCGCGGTCAGGTTGTCGCGACGCCCGGTCGCGTAGTTGTCGATGACGAGGACATCGTGCCCGTCAGCCAGCAGGCGATCGGCGAGATGGGAGCCGATGAACCCGCCTCCGCCCGTGATCAGTACCTTCATGCATGGCTGTCCTTTCGTGGTCAGGAGGCGCTTGAAAGTCGCGACTCCTGGTCGTGGAAGCCTGCTGCCAAAGCTCGAGGCACAGCAGGCCCCAGCCCTTGCGCCCGAAGCGCGCCTCGTCGCCCAGCCCGGCGAGCACGCTGCGGTTGTCGAAGAGCTCGCGGCTGCGGGCCGCCGTCGGTCGAAAGGTGTCGAGGCAAATTCGCGCGCCGCGCCCCGCAACCATCGGTCAACGGTACCGGGAAGCCCATCTTGTCCTTGCGGTCGCGAGATCGACGTCGGGGACCAGCGTGCGCACAGCCGCTTGAAGATGTGCTTCATCGTCCCGTCCTTGAACTTGATGTCGGCCGGGATCGTCGCCGCCAGCTCGACGAGGCGGTGGTCGAGCAGCGGGACGCGGGACTCGAGGCCGTGGGCCATGCTGACGCGGTCCTCGACCTGCAGCAGCGCCGGCAGCAGCGTCTTGAAGTCGAAGTGGGTCATCTTGTCGAAGTAGGCCTGGTGGCCGACGTTGGTGCCGTTGAAGATCTCCTGGAAGGTGTCGAACGGCGAGTAGTCGCCGAGCGCTCCGAGTCGACCTCGCTCGAGGTGCGGCGTGCGGTTGATCAGGCGGAAGTAGCGCGCGTCGAGATCCTCGAAGAGCCCCTCGCGCCAGAACTCCTGGAGCATCGGCTTGTAGTTCCGCAGCGCCACGAGGTTCGGGATGATCGACTCGTAGGTGACGACGAAGTTGCCGTCGCGCATCGTGCCGTCGATCGCGGCCCTGATGCACTGCTCGAAATAGGCGACGAGGTAGCGCGTGTAGCCGCCGAAGATCTCGTCGCCGCCCTGGCCGCCGAGGATCACCTTGCGGTGCCGGCTCGCCTCCTGGGAGACCATGTACTGCGGGAACGAGCCGGGTCCGGCGACCGGGAAGTCGAGGTGGTAGACGACGTCGCGATGTTGCCGAGGAAGTCCCCGACGCCGATGTCGACCTCGTGGAGCTCGAGGCCGCGGGATGCCTCGGCGAGCGGCCGTGCGAAGCGGCTCTCGTCGTATGCGCTCGTCCTCGAACTTCCCGGTGAACGGCTGCATCGGCTCCGTACGCCGCGCGCTCGAGGCGACGCCGCTCGAGTCCAGGCCGCCGCTGAGATAGGCGCACCGGCACGTCGCTGCGCAGGTGCAGTCGACCGACTCGTCAGCGCCTCCCGATCGCTCCTCGAAGTACCGGGCGGTGTGGTCGAAGTCGAGGTCGTAGTAGACCTCCCAGTAGCGTCCTGGGGCGACGCGCGCCGTCCGCGCTTAAGCAGTGGCCGGGCAGGAGCTGCGAGACGCCCTTGAACAGCGTCTTGCCGGCGAGGCAGAACTGGAAGGCGAGATAGTCCTTGAGCGCGTCGGGATCGGTCTCGATCGAGGGCAGGAACGGCAGCAGGGCCTTGGCCTCGGAGGCGAAGTAGAGGACGTCGCCGACCGTCGCGTAGTAGAAGGGCTTGATCCCGAAGCGGTCGCGCGCGCAGAAGAGCTGCTGGCGCTCGTCCCAGAGCGCGTAGGCGAACATGCCGCGCAGCCGTTCCAGCGAGCGGCGCCCCAGCGGTTGGCCGCCAGGACGACCTCGGTGTCCGAGGTCGTCGGAATGCGCGCCGCCGAGCTCGGCGCGGAGCTCGGGTAGTTGTAGATCTCGCCGTTGTACGTGATCAGGTTCCCTGCCTCATCGACCATCGGCTGGTGGCCGTGCTCGAGGTCGATGATGCTCAGGCGGCGGTGAGCGAAGCCGACCATGCCAGACGGATGCATCCAAAGCCCGCGGCCGTCCGGGCCGCAGATGGCGTGCAGCTGGTCCATCACTTCGAGTGATGAACCCAAATCGGCTAAGCGATCGCCGCCAAGATGAACAATTCCCGCAATGCCACACATAATTCAGGACCGGATCAGGGACGGATTCCCTTCGCGTCCAGAAACCAGCCTAAACGACGCTCGAGTGGCAAGTGCAGGAACTCGGGGACGAGTTTCCCGAGCAGACCTGCCGCGTGCCACGGCAGGACGCCCGCCGACAGCTCCAGATCTCTGAAGTCGCCCAACATCCGCGCGAGCTCCGATCGCGAGTAGACGTCACCCTTCAGGATGCCGACGCCATCGACTTCGTTGATGGACTGCTGAATCGGCGTGCCTTTCAACAAACGCATCAGTGGAAATTTCACACGGGGTCCTGGAGCGAGTTGCGGTGATAGAACATCAAGATCACACGACCGCCAGGGCGAAGAACCCTGAACACCTCGGAAACGGCGCGCTCGGTATTGGGAGTGTGATGCAGGACACCCATCGAGCACACGCAGTCGAACGCTTCGTCTCTGAACGGCAGGCGCTCGGCGTTGCCGACGAGAAAATCACCGCGCAACCGAGTGAGCGCAAACCGCTTACGGCACAACTGAATCGCCGTTCTGGTCAGATCCACGCCCTGAACGCGTGCTCCGGCACCGGCATATTTGCTCAACACGTAACCATTGCCGCTACCGATGTCGAGGACTCGTTTTCCCGCAAACGCCTCATATTCGTGCAGCGCGGACGAAAAGGGCAGCGGCTCGTTCGCTTCGCGCAGCCGATCGTAGTAAGCGAAATATTCCAGCGTACCGGGCGGACGGGAACCGATTTCGCGGCCACTCGGATTGCATTCCCGGTAGCCGCGTACGGACTGTAAGTCCGGTCGCTGATCCATCATGTTCGCGCTGGTTCGGTCGCGCCCACACCCACGCGCCGCCATCTGGTTGAGCACCTCGACGCACCGGTCGGCCACGCCGAGCCCTCCGTAGAGCCGCGGGCGGGCAGCCGGGGGGCTGAACGCGCGCACCGCGGCCGTAATGTTGCTCGAAATCGGTGCCAACAAGAACGTTCCATCCGTGGAGGACCGTCTCCACCCATTCGTCTCGTTACGAAGCGTCACGCACGGAACCGCAGCCCGGTCGGCTTCCTTCTGGAGTCCGCCGGAGTCGGTCATGATCAACCGTGCAGCCGTGATCAGCCGAACCATATCGACGTAACCGAACGGCGAAGTGACCCGCACGTGCGGCGCCGGGACAAAGCCAAGCGCGTCGAGCGCCTTTTTGGGTCCTTGGGTGCACCGGGAAGATCACCGCATCGGCAATCTGGTTGAGTGCCGAGACGATGTTCCTCAACTTCGCGGGATCGTCGGTGTTCTCAGCCCGGTCAACATTGACGAGCACATATTTCCCTTCCGAGACGCCGAGCGAGGACAACACCTGCGACCGTCCGGCCGCGACAGAATTGAGGCAGATGTCCAGTGCCTCGGCCATCACGTCGCCGACGAGTTGAACGCCCGATCGGATGCCTTCGGTCGCGAGATTGTCCACGGCGACCTGACTCGGGCACAGCAACGCGGATCGAGAGATCCAATCGACGATTATCCGATTGATCTCCTCGGGCATGTCCTGATTGAAGCTCCTGAGCCCTGCCTCGACGTGCGCGATCGGAATCCTCTCCTGCGCCGCTGCGAGCACGCCAGCGAGCGTGGAGTTCGTGTCGCCGAAGGTCACGACCCAGTCCGGCTCTCGCGCACGAGAGCGTCTTCGATGCCGATGAGCATGGCAGCCGTATATTGTCGCGTGAGTCCCCGATCCTGAGGCGAGCTGATACGCGGGCGCCGGGATCCCCATCTCTTTGAAGAACACGGCCGACATGTCATCGTCGTAGTGCTGGCCCGTGTGAATCAGCACCTGCGTCGTGACGGGATCGAATCGCCCGGCTGACTACGGCTGCCTTGACGAACTGCGGCCGTGCACCGACAATAAACGACACGAACCGAAGTCGGTTTCGCCATTAGCTTGCCGACACCGAACCAATCGCTGTCCCGGTCAATATCTCATCCAGCGCGCACGCGCTGCAGCGCAGCAGACGGCCAGCTTCGACCGCCGCCGTTGGCGTCAGCTTCACGCCGCAGGCGCGCGCGTCCACCCGGCGAGCCGGACCGGGTTGCCAACCACCAGCGCGAAATCCGGAACGTCGCGGGTGACCACCGCACCGGCACCCATAAACGCGTATCGCCCGAGGGCGTGTCCGCAGACGATCGTGCGTTCGCACCCATCGAGGTGCCGCGCCCGACGGTCGTTGCCGGTATTCGTGTTTCCGCGAGACGTGGCTCCGTGGATTCATCACGTTCGTGAACACCAGCGTCGGCCCGCCGAACACATCGTCGTCCAGGATCACTCCGGCATACATCGACACATTGTTCTCGATCTCGACGTTATCGCCGATCTTGACGCCGGGCGGATCACCACGTTCTGGCCGATGTTGCAGCGCTCTCCGATCGCCGCGCCGGCCATCACGTGAGTGAAGTGCCAGATCTTCGTCCCCTCGCCGATCACCAGCCATCGTCGACGTAAGCGGACTCGTGAACGAAATAGGCCGCAGTCATATGAGTCATCGACACGCAAGCATCGGGTGTGCAGTGGCGACCGGAACCGTCACCCGGAGTGTGGCGGATCTTATACGTAGGAGCTCAATCGAGGGGCGCGCGTCGGTGATGCCGAAGCCGGGTCCCCGCCAGCACCTGCTCGTACACGGACGTATGCAAGTCGGCGAATCCGTCGGTAAATTGGTTTTCCGTCCCCGTCGACGACGATGGAGCGAAACGTCGTCCGCTTGCCCGGCTCTGCGGTGAATGGCAAGTCGCGCGGCATCGGTCACAGATACCAGCGGACACTGGCGCGCAGCAGCTCGATACTGCCCGCCATCTGGGCTGGTCCAGATGCACCTCGAGCGTAAAACACCGCCGAACATCCAGATCAGCAGATCGAAGAAGTGGATCCCGATGTTCGTGGCCACGCCGCCGGCCCGCTCGACCGAGCCTTTCCACGACACGTCGTACCGCCCGCCGCGTGCAGTGATGTAGGTGAGCTCGACCTCGTGATGCCCACCGGCAGCGTCCAGTCGTTCCTTCAGCGCGATGAGCGCTGGATGCCGCCGAAGCTGTAGCACGGTGTACACGTGCCGGCCCGTTTCAGTTCTGTAGGGCCTGGAGGGCATCGAGATTCCACGGGATTGATCACCAGCGGCTTCTCGCAAATCGCGTCGGCGCCGATGCGCAGCGCCAGCCGGATGTGCGCGTCGTGCAGGTAGTTCGGCGAACAGATTGAGACGAACTGCACGTGGTCCGCCGCTGGACCGCGGCGCAGTTTCTCGAGATGGCGGTCGAATCGCTCGAACTCGGTGAAAAACCGAACGTCGAACGAGTAACGGTCGAGAATGCCCACGGCATCGTGCGGATCCACCGCGGCGACGACACGATTGCCCGTGTCGACGATCGCCTTCAGATGCCGTTGCGCCACGTACCCGGCTACGCCGGTGATCGCGAAATTCTTTGGGATCAACGCACCATCTTCTCGCATGCCACACCGTGATTCAGAAGCTTTCGGCCACCCGGCGCGCGACCGTGCCCGTCACGACGGCCGCCAGCCAGACGGTTGTGGCCTGAAGGGAACGGAACGCCGCCGAGCAGGCGTTCACAGATTGCATGGGGAGACGACCGGCCGAGTGTGAGGGCGTCGCGTCACAGAACCCGAGGTGATCGGACTCGGGAACCGAATCCCGACGTTCCGCCCCCAGACCCACAACTGATTATCGCCGCCGCTGCGGATGTGTCAATGCTTTAACGCCCGCATGCCAGAGGTTGCCCGGAAATTCCATGATAAGTTTTTTGGCCTCCGCGCTCTACCACTCGCCGGATGGAACCTTGGCTGAGGGAGCGCCGAGCACAAGATTTCTTCACGGATATGACGAGTCACCAGATCGACCGGGCCAACGCCACGTTCTGGAATGAGCTTGTGGCACGAAACTCGCCTCCACGCACCATCTCGAGGGACGATCTGCTGAGTCGCTCGCCCGCTACGATCAAGCGTATTTGTCGTTCTACCCCTATCTGCTCGATTACGTTCAACCATCTCGCACCGCCGGGCAATCCGTGCTCGAGGTGGGGCTTGGCTACGGGACGCTGGGACAGCAACTGGCGAGCGCGGGAGCCCTTTATCACGGACTGGATCTGGCCGAAGGTCCCGTCGAAATGATGTCGTACCGTCTCCGAGCGGTCGGCGTTCAGAGCAGAGTCTTCCGCGGAAGCGGGTACGCCTACCTTCGATGCGGGTCGCTTCGACTACGTCGTGTCCATCGGATGTTTTCATCACACGGGCCACCTTCAGGAATGCATCGACGAAGTTCATCGTGTGCTGAAACCCGGGGGATCGTCAGTGGTAATGTTCTACAATGATTTTTGGTCCCGACAATGGCTCACGTCGCCGGTACGGACATTCGCCTCGTTCGCCCGCGAGTTGGTGTCGTCTCCCAGGGACTCCCGAGCCAACGAACGCCAGCGCCGATTGTCCGATGCGAACTCGAGTGGCGCTGCGGCTCCGGAAACCGTCTTCGTTTCTGTGCGACGGGTCCGCGAGCTCTTTCGCGCGTACTAGACGTGGACGTTCACAAGGAGAACTGCGGGGATGTTCTCCCTGGTGGCCATCGAATGGGGTTGCGGCAGCGGTTGCTGGGGCCGCTCGGACGGCGCGCCGGCCTCGACCTTTACGTTGTCGCTCGCAAATGAGATTGCTAAGTGATCAACGGAATTTTGTTGCTGTCCTATCGGCCGCTGACCGCGAGCGCGCCGACAGTTCTGGAGCACGTTGACTCGATTCCGGCTCACTCGCAATTCGCCGTCTGGCCGGTGAATACGGCTCTCGGGTTTCCGAGCCGCCTGACCACCCTCAGATTTCGGATTGTGGTCCTTCACTATTCTCTCTTCGGGCCTCCAACCGTCTTCGGGACGTGGCCGTCGGGGCTGAGTCAGAGATTCCGCCGCTATCTTGCGCAGTCTTCGGATACCCACAAGATCGCGTTCTTTCAGGACGAACATCATTACTGCCAATCGAGGTTTGCCTTCCTCAACACGTACAAGATCCAATGCGTCTACACGTTGCTCGACCCAAAGTACTGGCCTGATGTGTACAAAATACACAGCGGTTCAGAGGCTGGTGCATACGCTGACCGGTTACGTCAGCCCGGATTTGGTCAAGCGAGCTGAGCGGCTCAAGCGCGCCGACGCACAGCGTCCGATCGATGTCGGATACCGCGCCCGGCGGCTCCCTTTCTACATGGGGCGAGGTGGACAGGAGAAGTCCGATATCGCGGGCGAGTTCATGCGCCGCTGCGACGGCTCCGGATTGTCGCTGGACGTTGCGGTGAATGAGGAGAGTCGTATCTACGGTGAGGCATGGTGGGAGTTCCTGGCAAATTGCCGAGGAGTTCTCGGTGTCGAAGCAGGCGTGTCGATCTTCGATCTCGATGACCGCGCGCGGCTCGAATGCCTCCGGCTGGTGCGGTCGAATTCTTCGCTGACCTTCGAGGAAGCTCACGACCGGCTCCTGCACAAATGGGAAGGAAACATCCCATACCGAACGATCAGTCCGAGGCATTTCGAGGCGGCGGCGTTGCGCGTCGCGCAAATCCTCTTCGAAGGGGAGTATTCGGGCATCCTGAAGCCATCGATACACTACATTCCTCTGAAGAAAGACTTCTCCAACTTCGAACAGGCGATGGCGACCTTCATGGATCCGGCGGCTCGCCAACAATTGACCGACAACGCGTATCGAGATTTGATCGCATCCGGCAAATGGGGATACGAGACGTTCGTCTCCACATTCGATCACGAGTTGCAGCGTGCCGGCTTTCGTCCAGAGATCCAGACTTCCGTTCGGGCGACTGTGACCAACCGATTGAACAGAGATCAGCTGCTGCGCACGCTCAGCAGTCGTCTTGCTATGACGCGGCACGCGAACTTTCCTGGCAGGCGTGCGATGGCGTCAGCCGCGCGCAGGCTGCTGCGGCGCGACTGAACAGCATGACGATAAGCGTGCTCGCATGACGTTGGACATAACTACGTCAGAGAAGCTTCTCCACGTCGCTCTCGCGAAAACGGTCAAGCCGTGAAGCGGGGCATTGGAAATCTCGCTCACGGGACGGTGGTGTACGGACTTGGCGAAGTGCTCAGCCGGGTCGCGACATTTCTCCTTCTTCCTGTGTTCACCGCGTATTTATCCCGGCGGATTACGGCGTCATCGCGATGCTTTCAGCGCTGACTGTCTTCCTCACGCCGGTCTTCTCGCTTGGCCTCGGGGGAGGTATCGCCCCATCGTATTCGACGGAGACAGCCGCTCGCACAAGCGGAATACCATTAACACGAGCTTTGGATTTCTTCTCGTCAGCACGTCATTCTCGTCGTTACAGGTTGGGCATCTTCAGCGCGCCTGAGTAGGCTCCTTTTTCAAACAGATGGCTACTCGGCTTTCGTCCGCATCTCGATCGTGACCGTTGCGTTCACAATATTGGCGATTCCATTTCGGCAGTTCTTCCAGTTCGAAGAGCGATCAAAGTTGTAAGTCGCGTTTTCCATGACGTCGATCAGTATCTCCACTTTATTCAGTGTGGTCATGGTGGTGGCCCTGAGGCGTGGCGTTCGCGGCATGCTGGAAGCGACGCTGCTGGGGCAGGCGGTGGCCCTCGCTCTGTTCGCGATTCCGATTCTCGGTTGGATACGACCGAAGATTGACCGTTCGATCGCTCGAGAATTGCTGCGTTTAAGCCTTCCTCTAGTGCTCGCTTTCGGTTGTGTATTTCTGCTCCAGAACGGAAATAAGTACTTTTGCAATGGCTGGGCGGGTTGGATGACGTCGGTGTCTACAGCATCGGTATCAGCATCGGGACAATTATCAACATCATCGTCGTCGCCTTTCAAAACGCGTGGATTCCGTATTTCATGTCGTTTACTGAGAAACGCGAAACGGCAAAGGTCGTTTTCGGACGGGTATTAACGCATTACGTTTTCGGTATAGGGGCGGTCAGTCTTTCTCTTTTCGCGATCGCTCGCCCGCTGATGATGTTCATGACTCGACCTGCGTTCCACGGAGCGTGGCGCGTCGTAGGCTTGTCAGCGACCGCTCAGATGCTGGCGGGTGTCGCGATGATACTCCTCCCGGGGATGTACCTCGCAAAGGAGGTGCAGTTCGTCGGGCTGATTCAGGGTGCGGCCGGGGTGACCGGTGTTCTGATGGGCCTTTGTCTCATTCCGCGATTTGGCATCGTCGGCGCGGCCATGTCTTTGGTGCTTAGTTACGTCGTCCTGATCGCGGCTCAATTCTATTGGAATGTCCGGCGGGGTTATCTGGATGTTCAGTATCAGTGGAGCCGGTTTTGGCGGTTTGCGGGTTTCTACTGCTGCTTCGCGCTCCTTACGCTCTGGAACCGAAACATTTCTCTGTTCGGTGAGGTGGGGATTTCTGCCATTCTGCTGTTGATCATACCTGCCGCACTGTACAGTCAGCTCAACGCCGAGGAGCGGCACACGCTTCGCGGTCTTCCGCAGCGGTTTCTGAGCGGTACGGCGATAACTGGAATCGCGAAGGCTTGAGGGAACAGCAGCAACGGGTCGAATGACAGCGTTGCCACAAAGCGAGGGCGGAAAGGCTTATCTGCCCGACGATGAGACGGCGGGCGCTCGATTCGACGAATCGATGCGCCCGCCAATTACCGACGTCGTCGACCGATCAGGGCAGCGTCGGCGAGATTTGCCAGCCCCCAACGAGTTTGTTCACGTACAGTGTGTTCGAGGCGGCGAGGCCGTTCATCATCCACACAACGATCTGGCCCGTCGGGCCTCGCCAGAGGATATCCGGCTTGCCGTCTCCGTCGAGATCGCCGACGCTCAGAACCTGCCACGGTGTTGCTGCACCGTAAATGGTCGAAGCAGACGCGAGGGTCATGCCATGCATCGTCCAGACGACGAGAGCGCCGGTTGGTCCTTGCCAGAGCAGATCGGCATCGCCATCGCCGTTGAAGTCACCCGCGCCGGTGACCGCCACACTGAAGCTTCACCCCAGAGATAATCCGCATGCAGCATCGTGATGCCCTGCATGAACCAGACAACCACCGATCCCGTTGGCGACTGCCAAATCAGATCGGGGTTTCCGTCGCGGTCGATATCGGCGGCTGCCACAACACGCCAAACGGATGCGCCTGTATACACGTCAAGCATCGTGGGCGCGGCAGCCCCGTTGTTCAACCAGACCAGAAGCGGGCCGGTTGGACTCTGCCAGAGGAGGTCTTTTCGGCCGTCGCCGTTGAAGTCGGCCACGGCTGCGATTCGCCATGCACTTGTGACGCCGTTGTACGGCGACTGAAGCTGGTAGAACGTGTTTCCGTTCTTGATTGACAGCGTCACTACACCGTCGCCGGACTGTGCCATGAGGTCGGGCTGACCGTCGCCGTTTAAATCACCGGCGATCAACGAACTCGGGTCTGGCGGAGGCGGTGGGGGTGGCGGCGGAGGCGGCGGTGGCGGTGCTGCTGTCGCAGCGAAACGTGAACATTCCCGTATCATTTGCAGGTAGCTGTACGGCACGACGTTCGATCGCTCGCGAACCGAGGTGACAGTGCCGACCCCGCGCGCGTTACCGGCGGAAACGAAGAAGCCGACCGTCTCGCCGGCGTGCGGCTGATAGCCGGAAACCGAGTAAGACATCGGCCCCCAGCGCGCATCGTACGCCCAGTTCTTCGCGAAATTGTTGACGCTCGAGCCTGGGGGAATCGTGAGCAGAGGCGCGCCCGTGCTCGCACGACCGCGCCACATCTGGATGAACCCCGATGTATACCAGTGTCCATTCACGTTCACCACCGCCCAGACGGTGTATTCGAGCGGACCGGTGAATCCGGGCGGGGTGTAATCCGGCCAGCTGTCTTTCGTCGTGAATTCGAACGACAGCCCGAAATTCGGCGCGGCCATCGTGATCTGCGTGATCGCGGCGGTCGCCGGCCAGCTGGCAATGTCCGCTGGTGAGTTGTAAACGCTGGCCTGAGACAGGTCGATGGCGTCGGCGGGCACCTGCGCGCGCGCGACCGTCGGCGCGAAGAGAAGCCCGAGCGTAAGCGCCGCGGACACTGAGAAGCCGTGAATGGTCTTGTTCATCGATTCCTTGAAAGTGATGTCTGGTTGTTTCTTGGGGAGCGGTCTATCCGGCTTATCGGCGATGACCTCGCGGTACTTTAGAAATCCCCGGCGTAAACCCGGCATTTTTGGTGCCGCTGAAGTTATAGACGACAAGCCCCTTATAGTCAACAAATTACAGCATATTGTTGAGGTGTTTCAGACCTCGTGAATAACAGAATTGAAGAGGCGGTTACAGAATTGAAGAGAACAGGCGGTTTCAGTTCGGTGCTCATCGCGACGGATATAATCGTTCGCGTCGCCGGAGATCGTATCGACCTCTTGGTTCCTCTGACTAGACCGCGGATGACATCACCGGGCCAATCCCTATGTGCGGAATAGCTGGACTGCTCAGATGGCACGGCGACGCCGCGGAGCGCGGCTCGCTCGAGGCGGTCACCCGCACGATGATCGCGACCCTCGTCCATCGCGGGCCGGACGATGAAGGGGTCTGGGCATCGGACGAAGGATCAGTCGCGCTGGCGCAGCGCCGGTTGTCGATCATCGACCTCTCGCCCCTCGGCCACAACCCGATGCCGTGGGACGGCGGCCGACTGTGGATTACCTTCAACGGCGAGATCTACAACTTCCGTGAGCTGCGGCTCGAGCTCGAAGCGAAGGGACACCGCTTCCGCTCGCAGACCGACACCGAAGTGATCCTTGCCGCGTACGATCAGTGGGGCGTCGAATCGGTGGACAGGCTCGTCGGCATGTTCGCGTTCGCCCTGTGGGACGCGCCGAAGCGTCGCCTCTGGATCGTGCGCGACCGCGTCGGCAAGAAGCCGCTGTATTACGCCGATTCGAATGGCGTACTCCGTTTCGCATCAGAGCTGAAAGCGATCGTCGCGGATCCGACGTTCGAGCGCGAAGTCGATCCCGCCGCCATCCGGCTGTATCTTCGCTACGGCTACATCCCGTCGCCGTCCACGATCTATCGGGACGCGCGAAAGCTCCCGCCGGGCCACTTCCTGCTCGCTGAGAACGGACGCACGACGGTGACCCGGTACTGGGACCCGGTCGAGCACGCGCGGCAGATTCAGCCGCGCACGGATGCGGCGGCCGATACGGAGATCGAATCGCGGCTCGCGACGGCCGTCCGGCAGCGGATGATCGCCGACGTGCCGCTCGGCGCCTTTCTGTCTGGCGGAATCGACTCGTCGCTCGTCGTGGCGCTGATGCAGGAACAGAGCCGCGTGCCGATTCGCACCTTCACGATTCGATTCGACAACCCCGAGTACAACGAAGCGGACCACGCCGCAGCGGTCGCGCGCCACCTGGGCACCGAGCACCACGAGCACACGTGCGACGAGCGCGAGATGCTGTCGGTGATCGACCGCCTTCCGTCGATGTACGACGAGCCGTTCGCCGATTCGTCCGCGGTGCCGACCTATCTCGTCTCCAGAACGGCGCGTGAGATGGTGACGGTCGCTCTGTCGGGCGATGGCGGCGACGAGCTGTTCTTCGGATATCCGCGCTATCGATTCCACGGAGTGGCCGCGACAGTCCTCTCGATGCCGCGGTCTTTGCGCCGCACGGCCGCCTTCGCCGCCGCGCAATTGCCGAATCGCCGTGTGCGCCGCATCGCCGACGTGCTGAGGAGCGACGATGAAGATCGTTACGCGCGGTTCGTGTCGTGGTGGAGTCCAGTAGACGTCGCGACGATGACCGGCGCCGATCCGGGCGTCCCGGCCTTGTACGCCGATGCGCTTCAACGCAGCGCCGGCATGGCCAGGGACGACCGCCCGGGTCTCCTCGACCTGGTGTCGTATCTGCCGGAAGACATTCTGACGAAGGTGGATCGCGCGTCGATGGCGGTAAGCCTCGAGGTGCGCGCGCCTCTGCTCGATCATCGAGTGGTGGAATTCGCGCTTGGGCTGCCGGCATCGCTGAAACGGCGCGGGCGCACGATGAAATGGATCCTGCGCCAGCTGCTATACAAACGCGTCCCGCAGGCGCTGGTCGACCGACCGAAGATGGGTTTCGGCGTGCCGCTGGGCGATTGGTTCCGCGGTCCGCTGCGCGAGCGCATGGACGCGTACTGCTCCGCCACAGATCTCGAGGATCTCGGCATCAACCCGGTGCTGGCGCGTGCGCTGTGGTCGGAATTCAAAGCGGGGCGGACCCATCGCACCGACCTGCTGTGGCAGATGTTCACGCTCATCGCGTGGTCGCGACAGTGCCGCCAGGCCCCCGCGCCTGTCCCAACTGGTGCGCTCCCCTGATGCGGCGCGATCTCTTGTCGTGGCTGCGGTGTCCTTCCTGCGCATCGCCTCTCACCGGCACGTTGTCGGACGATGGTTCGAGCGGTGCGCTGACGTGCTCGCACTGCGGAGCGCGGACGGCGGTTCGTCACGGCATCCCGCGATTCGTGGACGTTCCCGAAGATGAAACGGCGCGGCGCACGCAGGCGAGCTTCGGGTACGAGTGGACGCACTTCAACGACTGGACGCAATCGGGGGAGACGAATTTCAACGATTACTTCCAGGGGCTCGACCTCGAGTCGCTGCGCGGCGCGCTGGTGCTCGACGGCGGGTGCGGGATGGGACGCCATGCGCGGCAGATCGCGCCGCACGCCGCCGCCGTCGTCGCGGTTGACTTCAGCCAAGCCATCGATCAGGCGGCCCGCAATGTCGGCGATCTGTCGAACGTGAATTGTGTCCAGGCCGACTTGCTCGCGCTGCCACTGGCGGATGGCGTGTTCGATTTCGTGTATTCCCTCGGCGTCTTGCACCATCTCGCCGAGACCGAGCGTGCGCTTCAAGGCCTCGTGGCCAAGCTGCGGCCCGGCGGGCGCCTGCGAATTTATTTGTATTGGAAAAAGCACGGATGGAAAGGCCGCCTCCTGGCGTTGGCCACCGCGGCGCGGCGCGTGACCACGCGGATGCCGTTTCCCGCTCTTCGCGCGGTCTGCCGTGTGCTGAGCGTGGGCCTTTTCGGCGGCGTCGTTCTCCCGTATCGCGCGTTGTCCGCCGCTGGCGTCCGCGGACTGGACGACTGGCCGTTGTTCGTGTACTCGAAGTATCCGTTCAACGTGCTGTACAACGATCAATTCGATCGCTTCTCGGCGCCGATCGAGAAGCGGTACGATCCAGAGGACGTCCGAAGGCTGCTCGAGGCCGCCGGATTGCGCGATGTGACGGTCCGGCCTTGTTTCGGATGGATCGCCGACGGAACCAAACCTGCCTGACACGACGTCGCCGCCGATGAAAGTCGTGCGCATCATCGCGCGCCTCAACGTCGGCGGACCCGCGCGGCACGTGGTGCTGCTCGACCGCGGGCTGCGTGCGCGCGGCTACGATACCCTCCTCGTTCACGGTTCCATCGATCCCGGCGAAGCGAGCCTCGAACATCTGGCACAGACCAGCGGCCTTCGCACGCTGAAAATTCCGGATCTCGGCCGAAGCATCAGCCCCCTCAGCGACATCCGCGCCTTTCTGCAGGTCACGCGGACCATCTTCCGCGAAGCTCCCGACGTCGTGCACACGCACACGGCGAAAGCGGGCACGCTCGGACGCCTGGCGGCACTCGCATTCAACGCCACGCGGTCGAGGCGCCGGCGCTGCGTGCTCGTCCACACGTTTCACGGCCACGTGCTATCAGGCTATTTCGGCCGCGTCGGCAACGTGCTGGCCAGGCTCATAGAACGCACACTCGGCGCTGCCACCGATCGCACCGTCGCGATTTCTCCGCGGCAGCGGCGCGAGCTGGTCGATCGATTCCGCGTCGCGTCAGACGCGCGGACAGTGGTCGTTCCCCTTGGCCTCGACCTTGGGCCGCTGCTGGAGCAGACGGCGGACGCGCCGAATCTGCGCCGTGAATTACAGATCGGCGACGAAGACATCGTCGTCGGGTACGTGGGGCGGTTCGTGCCGATCAAGAACATCGCCTTGCTCGTGCGCGCGTTCGCCGACGCGTCGCTGTTGCAGAAGGACATGTGGCTGCTGCTCGCGGGGGACGGTCCGCTACGCACCGAGCTCGAGTCGCTGGCGGATCGCTGCGGCATCAAGGATCGTGTGCGATTTCTCGGGTGGACGGAGAACCTCGGCGCCCTGTACGCGACGCTCGACGTCTGTGCGCTCTCGTCGCTGAATGAGGGGACGCCGGTTGCCATCATCGAGGCGATGGCCGCCTCAAAAGCCGTCGTGGCCACTGCCGTCGGCGGCGTCGCCGACGTCGTCGACGAAGGCCGCACGGGCCTGCTCGTCGAGTCCGGCGATGCAGACGCGCTCGCTGCCGCGCTCCGGCGTCTTGCCGCGGATCCGGCGGAGCGGCTGGCCTTGGGTGTTGCCGCTCGACGCGAGGTCGCGCAGCGGTTTTCGTCCGAGCGGCTGGTCGACGATATCGATCACCTCTACCAGGAGGCGCTTGCCGAGAAACGACACGCTCGACGGATTGCACCAGAGCAGGTCTAAAGACCTGCGCTACGGCATCACGGCAGGTCCAAAGACCTGCGCTACGACCGTGTCCCAGCTCTGCCGAACACGGTTCGGATACTGCGTTGCGACGACGACGGCTTCGTACTAGACTTTGTAGTCCGCCACGATGATGACGCTAGCCATTTATTTCGTATTGTCGATGGCGGCCTCGCTGCTGTTGACGCCGATCTGCCGCGGCGTCGCCCACCGCCTCGGATTCATCGCCAAGCCCAAGGAAGATCGCTGGCACAAGCAGCCGACCGCGCTGTTCGGCGGCGTCGCGATTGTGGCGACCGTCCTCGTCGCCGGCCTGATCATCCGCCCGTCGGCTGGACTCTGGCAGCTGCTCGCCGCCGGCGCGGTCATCGCCGCGTTCGGTCTCGTCGACGATGTGATGTCGTTGAAGGCGTCGACGAAGCTCATCGCGCAAATCACGGTGGCGTCGCTGCTGCTCTTCTTCGGCTACCGCCTGCAGTGGACCGAGTCGATGGTCGGCGACTCGATGCTCACGCTGTTCTGGGTCGTCGGCATCACCAACGCCTTCAACCTGCTCGACAATATGGACGGCCTCTGCGCCGGCACGGCGCTGATCGCCGGCACCTTTCTGCTGATCGGCTTTGTGACAAGCGGCGCGGGCGTCACGGCGCCGGCGCTGTATCTTGCCGCGTTGTTGGGCGCAACCGCCGGGTTCCTCGTCTACAACTTCTATCCGGCGTCCATTTTCATGGGCGACACCGGCAGCCTCTTCCTCGGCCTCAACATCGCTGCGCTCACGCTCGCGGCGAATCCGGGAACGATGGGCCGGTCGGGCTTGTTGTCCGTCGTCGCCGCGCCGGTGCTGCCGCTTCTCATTCCGATCTTCGACACCACGCTCGTCACCGCGCTGCGTCTGCTCTCCGGCCGTCGTCCGTCACAGGGCGGGCGCGATCATATGTCGCATCGACTCGTGGCGGTCGGCTTGTCGGAGCGCAGAGCCGTCGCGACATTGTGGATGCTGGCGGGCGCCGGCGGCCTCGTCTCGGTGATGCTTCAGCGGCGTGAGGCCGGCTGGGGCTTCGTCGCCGCGATGACGTTCGTGATCGCGATGATTATCTTCGCCGTCTACCTCGCGCGGATTCGCGTCTACGAGGAAGGCCATCTGGCGGCGCTCGAGGGCGAGACGTTCACGCCGCTGGTCGCCAACTTCATGTACAAGCGGCGCGTGGCGGAGGTCCTCCTCGATCTGTGCCTCATTCCGCTGGCGTACTACACGGCGTACCGGCTCCGCTTTGAAGGCACTCTGCTCGCGGAGAACTATCGGTATTTCATCCAGTCGCTTCCCGTGGTGCTCGCCGCACAACTGCTGGCGCTCTTCGTCGCCGGAGGCTATCGCGGGACGTGGCGGTACTTCGGGATGATGGATGCGGTCGTGTTCGCCAAAGGCGTCGTGCTCGGGAGCGCCGCGGCGGAGATCATCATCGTGTATCTCTACCGGTTCGAGAACTATTCGCGGTCCGTCTTCATCATCGACGCCGCGCTGCTGGTGCTCCTGCTCTCAGGGACGCGCGCCTCCTTCAGGCTGATCGGCGAGTTCCTGCTGCGGCGGACCGCCGTCGGCCGCCGCTGCATCATCTACGGCACGGGCGGCGCGAGCATGGCGACGATTCGGGAAGCGTTTGGCGGCGACGCACCGCTGAAGATCATCGGCTACGTCGACGACGATCCGCGGCAACGGCATTCGCGCGTGGCGGGATATTCCGTGGTCGGCGGATACGGCGAGCTGCTCGACCTGCTGGCGCGCGGAGAAGTCGACTCGGTTGTGCTGAACGCCCACCTCATGGATGCCGCGCGCCTTCAGCAGCTCGAAACCGCCTGCCGCGATCACGGCGTCGATCTGCTCGAGCTCGACGTCCGCCTCACGCCGTTTTCCGCGGCGTCCTGAGGCGCGGAGCTATAGGCCGCCTCGCGCCTCGACGCTCGGCTAAAGCCTTCGCGCTACGTCCGTCGCGCGTCGGACCCTTCTACTGCCTTCCCGCCTCCGCTCGCCTGTTGACCCTTCTACTGCCGCGCCTCGACAATCCGAATCTGTCCGACGTACGCGACAGGACGACCGTCGAGCGGGTTCACGGCGACATTGATCCGCCCGCTTGGCATTAGCGGGTCGTCTGCAGGCAGGCTGATTAGCACGGTTGACCAGTTGTGGCTGACCGGTACCGCATGCCGCGCCCAGTCGGGCACCGCCACCGCAACCGTGGCCGAGGCCGCCGGATTCTCGTCGGCCAGCCGCAGCGGAATCTCGACGATCGTCACCGCCGGCACCATGAACAGGCTCGCGAAATCCTTGACCGCGCGAAACGGCCGTCCATGTTCGTCCGTCTTCCATTCCGAGAATCCGTCTTCAGGCGTGGACAGCCGCAGGCGCGGTACTCCGGGACGAAACGGAACGGTCAGCAGGAGGACGCACCCAAACGCGATCGCAGACAGACTCGGAAACGCGCGTTCACGAGTCGTCGTCCCACCTTCCGCAGCCAGCAGCCCCAGCACGATCCAGAGCGGGATGACAGCCTCCGGCACGAGAAACGGCTGGCCGGTCAGCGCCGTCACGAGATAGGCCATCGCCCCGGCGACAGCGCCTGCGCTCACCCAGTGAATCGGTCGTCGCTGCGCACGACGGGTCGGACCGATCAGGATCGCCCCAAGCATCCACAGCGATGCAACGACGCCGACGATGCCGATCTCGGCGGCGGTCTGGAGGAAGTAGTTGTGCGCGTGCTCCTGGCCGTAGCTCCAACCCAGCGACGGTGGAAGCACCATCGCCGACAGCGTGTAATACATCCCGGTGCCGACGCCAAAGACCGGTCTCTCTTGGATCATGTGCAGACTGGCGCGTGTGAAGCCGGCGCGCATCTCGAGGCTGCTGCGAGTGGTTGGCCCGAACGCCGCCGCGATCGCCCAGAAGATCCCCGTCGCGACGATCACACCGGCGACGAATTTCGTTTGATGGGGTCGCCTGGCGATAGTCCACATCACTGCGGCTGCGCACAGCACCACGCCGCCGCCGACAAGCGCGGCGCGTGATCCAGTCAGTCCCACGCCGCCGACGATGACGACCGAAGCGAGCCACCAGACCCAGCGAGCACGGCCGCCGGACAGTGCGAGCCCGACACTCACGCCGAGCAACAGCAGATAACTCGATGCGGCCGCGTTCACGTCGGACATCGCCGCAGCGTACCGTGGCAGGCCCACCGTCGCTTGCCGGGCGATCGTCCACGCCGGCGCGAGCCCGACGACGAGCAGGCCGCTGGCTGCGCTCGTGACGGCCACCGACACGACGAGGATCCGCGGCAGCCAGAATCGGATGCGCGGCTCGCGACGCGCGATCTCGATGACCGCCGCGACCAGCGCGATGCCTTCGAGGAGCGTGCCGGCGCTGTGCGCGCCGATCGGATCGGTTCCCATCAGCAGATATGACTGCCTGAGGCCAACGGCGATGCCGTGCAGCCGCGCGGGATCGACGCGATAGAGCTCCAGCGCGGTCGTGAGGAGCGACGCCGTCACGACGCAGCTGAAGATCCACATGGCGCTGGCCAGACGGTTGGAGCTCATCGATCCGTCGGCGTCCGCGACGCCCCTCGCGACCCAGGCCGACACGAACGCGAGCACCACGGCGTCCGCGTGCATCGTCGTCCGCGGCCCGAGCAGCGGGACGGTCATGTCTCCGAGCGGCGCCATCGCCGCGACGAGCATCAGGCCGACGGCAGGCCGAAAGGCCGTGAGGATGAACACGAGCGCGACTTCCGCGCGGATCGTCGCGGCCACCGACGTGTTCGTCACCAACGCGGCCACCATGTAACCAGTCACGATCGCGGCGCACAGTCTGATCGCGCGCTGCAGATAGTCCCGCGCGCCGAACGAGGATGGCAATTGCACGTGGTGTGGCGCGTCCAATGCTCTACGCGCCTCGTGCCTGCGGATCGCCGGCGTTCATCAGCGTCGAGCCGGCTAACGCGACTCATCAGGCCGAGCTGAATCCAGAACGGGAACGCCACCTCGTCGACGTCGAGCGGACGCGCGACGAGGCATGAGGCGAGCAGGATCACGACGCCGATGGTGATGCCGAGAAGGCGGGAATCGCTCGGCGTGCGCAGGAGCGCCCGCCCGCTGCGCGCGACTGCCGCTCCGATCCAGACCACGAACGCGCCGAGGCCGACAAGGCCGAGCTCCGCGGCAAGCAGCGCGAAGCTGCTGCGCCAGATCGCAACGCCGTTCGTCGATGCGAGCCAGAATCCGATGCCGCTCGCGAGCGACGCTGCGGCCCACGCGACGCGCCGGCGGCCTCGGGCGCGCAGCGTCATCCCGAGCGCCAGCGCAGCGACCATCGCGAAGTAGCTGCGTCCAGCGTATGCGTCCATCGGCACAGCCGCCGTAGCGGCAGCAACGCCAGACGCCGCGATCGCGGCAGGCAGCGTCACCGCCAGGCTTGGTCTGCGCCTGAATAGCATCACCGTCGCCGCGACCAGCACCACTCCTTCCAGTTTTCGAGCGCCCTCAACCCACGCGATATTCCCACCGGCACGATAGGTACGCACGCACCACATGATCGACTGCGGCGTGCAGCTCGCGAGGATCGCCGCGCAGCCGCCAGGCGCGTTCGCCGATCCACGCCACGACTGCGGCGGCGAAGAGCCAGGCCGCAGCAGGCGCTGGCACACGTGGCCCCTCCGCGTCTTCGAGGCCGCGCACCAGCCAGCCCGCCAGAAAGGCGACGACGATCGCTTCGCTCATTCTGAAATCGCCGGCGCCGACGACGCGCGTCAACAGTTGTCCGAGCGGCGCGAGCACTGCGGCGAGGAGCAGACCTTGCACAGGAGCGGCGACCGTGACAGCGAAAATGAAGCCGACGACGAGCGCTATGCGCCCGGTCTCAAAGAGCGGGACTGCGAGGGTGAGCCAGAGCGGAATGGCGGCGAGCATCAGGCGCAGCACTGGTGATCGCCAGACCGTGGATGTGGCAGCGCGGTGCTCAAGACGGCGCCCGGGCGAGTCCTGAGCGAAGGCCCGAAAATCACGCCTGAGTCGAAGCCCGAAGGGCGGACTATTCGGAGCCTTCATGAATAGTCCGGGCTAGGCATGGTCGGCGTCGCTGGGCCGCAGCGCGCGACTCACTTCGTCGAGGCGTGTGCGCAGGTCGGCGAGCGCGGACTCCAAGCTGCCGACGCGCATCTCCTGACGCCGATCGCGTGCGAGCATCGCCTCAGACCGCCTCAACAGCTCGTCGGCGACGGCGTCGATGGCGCCCGACAAGCCGCGCAGCAGCCCGGCGACGTCGCGATCGCGCGTGTCGACGTAGGGCGTGATCTGCTGCAGAAACATGATCAGCAGGCTCTGAAAGCGAGTCAGCTCCGCCAGCTGGGTGCGAAGCACGGCGATCGTGCTCTCGATCGCGGCGCGCGTCTCGCGATCCACCGGCACGCTGCGGTTGATGTGATCGACCAGCGCGGCGTTGAACGCCTGCTGCTGCTCGAACATCGGCGCGACAACCCGCCGCACGGCCGCGATGAATCGCTGGCGCAAGCCTCCGCCCGCTGGCGGCGCGTCGAGCTTCCACAGGGTGTTGAGCGGCGTAACCTGATGTTCGTCTGGGAGCGGCGGCGGGTGCGGGAAATCGGCCGGGAGCTGCTGGAGCGCCTGGTCGAGGCGCGTCAGGGCGTCGTTGTACGCCCGATCGGCCTCGTCGCGCTTCGCCTTGAGAGACTGCAGATCGAACAGATCGTCCGGCAGACCGCTTCCGCCAAGGCCATGGCGGACTGCCGACGCGTCGCGGGCAAGCGGAAGCCGGACGCGGTCGGCATCGTCGTGTTCAGCGGCCAACCAACCCCTCAACCGGGCTGCTGGCGTTCGCGTACATCTTGCGCGGGATCCGGCCCGCACGATACGCGAGACGGCCCGCCTCCACGGCCAGCTTCATCGCCTGCGCCATCGCAATCGGATCCTCCGCGCCCGCGATCGCCGTGTTCATCAACACGCCGTCGGCGCCGAGCTCCATCGCAAACGCGGCGTCGGATGCGGTGCCGACGCCGGCGTCCACAATTACCGGCACGTGCGCGGCTTCGCGGATGATCCGCAGGTTGTTGGCGTTCTGAATGCCCAGCCCCGACCCGATCGGCGCGCCGAGCGGCATCACCGCCGCCGCGCCGGCGTCTTCGAGCTTGCGGCAGACGACGGGATCGTCGGTCGTGTAGGGGAGGACGACGAAGCCTTCCCGCACGAGCGTGCGCGTCGCTTCGAGCAAGGCTGCGTTGTCGGGGAAGAGCGTCCGCTCGTCGCCGATCACTTCGAGCTTCACCCAGTTCGACAGGCCCGCCTCGCGTCCCAGCCGCGCGGTGCGCACGGCTTCGTCTGCGGTGTAGCAGCCCGCGGTGTTCGGCAGCAGTGTGTACTTGTTGGTATCGATGTAGTCGAGCAGCGATTCTTTGCGGCGGTCCGAGATGTTCACGCGGCGCACAGCCACCGTGATCATTTGCGCGCCCGAGGCTTCGTGCGCCTGCATCATGACGGCGGGCGACGAATATTTCCCGGTGCCGACAAAGAGTCGCGACGTGAACGTTTTTCCCGCGATGATGAAGGTATCCATGACTTCACGCCCATTCTAGCTGCGATCAGCGCTGGTTCTGTGACTCCCAGGGCGGGCTCTGCTGATTGGACATCGGCGCCGGCGGTTCCACACGGTAGACGATGCGGCTGCCTTTGATCGCTCCGAAGATCGTCGACCACGCGCCGATGGAGAGTCCGCCGGCCAGAGCGGCCTGAACGCGTTGTCCCGATCCGCCGTGCGGCGCATCGATCACCAGGGCGCCAGCCGGCGCGCCGATCGCGAAGCCGATCAGCAGGCCGTCGAGCGCGCCTCGGAGACGGCTTCGGAACGACAGCTCGCGCACGTCCGTCATCTTCGTGACCTGCGTCTCGACTGTCCCGGCGCGGTGCCACGACAGCCCGCTGCTGGTGACTTGCACGTCTCGAGCCTCGAGCCTGGGGCCATCGCGCAGGGCGAGGGTCACCTCGCGGTTTTCGAGATTCCGATTCAGGGACTCGGGCGCGGCCGGATTCGGCGTCGGCTGCAGCACGAGTGGGTGCGTGTGCGTACACGCGGAGAGGACCCCGATCAGCGCCACGATACTGATCCGTGAAGTCACAACGTGCTCATCCGCCGCCCACGAAGTTGACGATCTCAATCACGTCTCCTTCCAGCACCGCGGTTGTGTCGAATGCCGCGCGCTTGAGCACGATCAGGTTGTGCTCGACGGCGACGCGGCGAGCGTCGATGTCAAGCTGAGCCAGCAGCTCGCTTACCGTAAGAGGCCCGGCGACCTCCAGGAAATCTCCATTGAGGGTAATCGTCACCGGGATGGCCAATCGGTGCTCAATTGTATAACGATTAGAGGTGATGCCTCTTTCGCCGCCTCGTGCTGCCGGACTCGACCGCGACGCACTCGTTGCCTGGTATCGGCGCAACCGCGAGCGGTCGCACGCGATCTTCGATCTCATCGCCGGCGATGCCTACTACAGCCGGCCGATCGCACTGCGCCATCCGCTGGTGTTCTACGAAGGCCACCTACCGGGCTTCAGCTTCAACACCCTGGTCAAGAAAGGGCTCGGCGGACCGAGCATCGATCCGCAGCTCGAGACGCTGTTCGCGCGAGGAATCGACCCGCATGAATCTGGCGGGTCGAGTCTTCAGTCGCCAGTCGTCAGTCCCCAGTCGCAGTGGCCTTCGCGGGCGGCGGTGCGGGCATTCGCAGACGAGGCTGACCGCCGCGTGATCGATGCGCTCGAGCACGCCGCGCTCGACAAGCCCGGGGATCCACTGCTCGACCGTGCCGAAGCGGTCTTCAGCATTCTCGAGCACGAGGCGATGCACCAGGAAACGCTGCTCTACATGTGGCATCGGCTGCCATTCGAGCAGAAGCGGACGCCGGACGCGTATCGGCCGCACGTTGACGGACACGCGCCCGCGCAGGAATGGGTCGACGTGCCCGCGGGCCGGGCAACGCTCGGCGTCGATCGCGAATCGATTCCGTTCGGATGGGACAACGAGCATCCCGCGAACGTGGTGGATGTCGAGGCCTTTGCCATCGATCGACACAACGTCACCAACGCGAGCTTTCTCGAGTTCGTCGACGCAGGCGGCTATCAGCAGGAGCGCTGGTGGCGCGCCGAAGACTGGCGGTGGGTGCAGGACGAACATGTGACGCACCCGTTGTTCTGGGAGCGCCACGGCAACGCGTGGCAGTGGCGCGGGATGTTCGAGCTGATCGCGCTGCCGCTCGCCTGGCCGGTGTACGTCAGCTACGCCGAAGCGGCAGCGTTCGCGCGCTGGCGCGGCGCGCGCCTGGCGACGGAAGCGGAGTTCCAGCGTGCCGCGTTCGGATCGCCGGAGGGCGAGCGACCGCATCCGTGGGGCGCGGCAGAGCCGGGCCCCGATCATGGCGTCTTTGATTTTTCGAGTTGGGATCCTGAGCCGGCCGGCAGTCATCCAAAGGGGGTGAGCGCCTGGGGCGTCGAGGATCTCATCGGGAACGGCTGGGAATGGACGAGCACGGTCTTCGCGCCGTTTCCCGGCTTCCGGCCCATGCCGTCGTATCCGGAATATTCGGCTGATTTCTTCGACGGCGAACACTTCGTCATGAAGGGCGCGTCCCCGGCAACCGCTCGCGATCTCCTGCGGCCGACCTTCCGCAACTGGTTCCGCGCGCGATATCCCTATGTGTATGCGACATTCCGATGCGTGAAAAATACACCGTAAGCGCCGTTGAGCCCTCGGCCTCCACTGCGCAGTTCGCGAGCGACGTGCAGTACTACCTCGCGCTGCAGCCGCGACAGCTGCCGTCGCGCTACTTTTACGATGCGCTCGGCTCGGCGCTGTTCGAGGCGATCTGTCAGCTCCCGTGGTACCGCATCACACGCGCTGAGCTCGGGCTGCTGACGGCGCACGGAAGGGAGATTCTCTCGCGCGTGCCGCGGCTCTCCACGCTCGTCGAGCTCGGTCCCGGCAGCGGCGAGAAGCTGACGACGCTGGTCGACGCGGGGCGCGTGGCCGCCGCGCATCTCCGTCTGCACCTGATCGACGTCTCGCCGACCGCGCTCGGGGTCGCCGCCCGCGCACTCGCGGCGCTCGACAACGTGGAGATTCACCTCCACGAGGCGCCGTACGAAGTGGGGCTCGCCGAGGTGACGGCGCGCCCGACGGCGGAGGGACGGACGCTGACGCTGTTTCTTGGCTCGAATCTCGGCAACTTCGATCGGCCGGGAGCCGACGCCTTCCTGCACGGCATCCGCGCGGCGCTGCGGCCGGGCGATGCGCTGCTGCTCGGCGCCGACCTGGTGAAGCCCGAGCATTGCCTGCTGCTGGCGTACGACGACCCGCTCGGCGTCACTGCGGCGTTCAATCGGAATCTCCTGGTGCGCATCAATCGCGAGCTCGGTGGGAACTTCGACATCGAGCAATTTGCGCACCGCGCGATATGGAATGCCGCGGAATCGCGCGTGGAGATGCACCTCGTCTGCCGCCGGCGGCAGGAGGTGCGCGTCTCAGCCGCGGATCTCGCTTTCACAATGGAAGAGGGCGAGTCCATCTGGACGGAGAGCTCGTACAAATACAAGCCGGAGGCGATCGTCGACGCCCTGAAAGCGGCGGGGTTCCGCCTCGCGAATCAGTGGATCGATCGCACCGACGGGTTCGCGCTGACGCTCGCCGAGGCGATCAGGCAGGACTGAAGTCCTGCGCTACGACAGCGCGCAGGTCAGGCAGGACTGAAGGCCTGCGCTACGACAGCGCGCAGGTCAGGCACGACTAAAGTCCTGCACTACGAGCGTGGTACCCGGTCGTAGCGCAGGTCTTTAGACCTGCAATTCATCGCGCCTCGCGCAGCGCCAGCGTGAAGCTTCCGACCGCGAGCTCCGCTTGCAGCTTCACCGGCCACCGCTGTGGATTGTCGGCAATCCAGATCGCGAGGTTCCGCCCGACCGGATGCCCGTTCGCGTCGACGAGCGACGCGGCGATCCTCCGTGCGCTCACCTCGCCGATGGGCGCTCGCACGCGCTCGACCGCGCCGACGTCGAATCGCACGTGATACGTCGTCCCTTCGTCGGTCACCGGCATCGTCAGGGTGGTGCCCGGCGTCAGCGCGATGGTGCGCAGCACGTATATCGCCGACAACGCGTCCTGTTCCTCCGGTGCGATCACGACGTCCGCCTTCACGACCGTGGACGTCTGGATTTCGTAATGCGCTCGCCTCGCGGCGCGATCGAACGTCGTCGTGCGCAGCCGGTGCCGCTTGCCTTCCTCGCTATACGTCGACGCCCGCTGCGGCAACAGCGTGACGCTGTCGAGCCACGTGTCCAGCGTGTAGTGCAGCGTATAGAGCGTCTGCAGCAGCGGGGTCGTGCGCCCCTCGGCAGCGATGTGGTAAGCGATCGAACCGCCGGACTGTGTCTTTTCCTTCACCGTCGTGATCGCGGTGCCGGCGGTGAGATACGACGACCACGACACGTCGTACGTGAGGGATTCGCCGACGGTGAAGGGGACGCGGCGCTCGGATCGCGGCGCCGGAACGCTGGCGACGCGGTCCGCCGGCTTCGCCGTCTGCCGGGCCGACAGCGAGAGCGCGCTCGCGGCGATCGCGATCAGCGCAGCGGCCACGACGGTCGATTTCATTTCTCGCGATAGTATATTTCACATGGATTCTCCGCCGACCCTCACGCCTGCTGGCGCGACGACGCCGCTTGGCGTGCCCGGATACACCTTCGCTGATCTGCACGATCCCGAACGTCTCGCTTCGTTGTACGAGCGCTTCTGCGAGGAAGTGGCAGCCGCCGATGCGGCGCTGTGGCGCGAATGGGACGCGTACCGCGCGGCACCCGACGCGCTCGCCAGCGCGCCCATCGCCGTGTCGAACCTGCTCGTGGCGATGGCGCCGCACGTCAGCCGCTTCGTGACGCGGCTGTTTCAGGTGGCTCCGCCGGTAGACGCGCTCGCGCGCGCCACGCGCGATCAGGACGACCTGTTCCGCTTCAAAGTGGACTTCGTCCGTCGCCGTGCGTTGCCACTGGTCAAAGGTGGTGCGCACATCACGGCGACTGCTGAAGACGATGCGGTCGTGGCGCGATTGGGGGCGGGCGCCTCACGCGACGATCTCGAGCTGGCGATCGCGCGCGCCGGCTGCGCGCTGCTCGACGCCGAAGCCGCAAATCCGCCGAATCCTTCGAATCCTTCGAATCCCTCGAATCCCTCGAATCCCTCGAATCCCTCGAATCCCGAATCCCGAATCCCGAATCCCGACACCGATAGTCTCAAACGCTGGTGCGCCGCGCGCCTGCACGATCGCGCGTACCGCGGCTGGGTGATTTTTCGTTTTCCTGAGACGCTCGACTACTGGCGCCTCGTCGACGTGCAGCGGCCGCACGCGCAGCTGCCGGAAGCGATGATCGGGCCCGACGATCGGCTGCGCCGCCGCGACGGCTTCGCACTGACCGACGCGCGCATGACGCCGCGCGACGTCCTCAGCGAGATCCATTACTGCGTGCTGTGCCACGAGCGCGACAAGGACTCATGCTCGAAGGGCCTCCACGGCAAGGACGGCAAGACCGCGGTCAATCCTCTGGGCATCGAGCTGAACGGGTGTCCGCTCGACGAAAAGATCTCGGAGATGCACACGCTCCGTAAGGCCGGTGACGCGATCGGCGCGCTCGCGCTGGTGATCGTGGACAACCCGATGTGCCCGGGCACCGGCCACCGCATCTGCAACGACTGCATGAAGGCGTGCATCTACCAGAAGCAGGAACCGGTCAACATTCCGCAGATTGAGACCGGCGTGCTCACCGACGTGCTGCAGATGCCGTGGGGCGTCGAGATCTACGGTCTGCTCACGCGATGGAATCCCCTCAACGTCCGCCGGCCGCATGCGCGCCCTTACAACGGCAAGAACATCCTCGTCGTCGGGCTCGGACCGGCCGGGTACACGCTGGCGCACTACCTGGTGAACGAAGGCTTCGGCATCGTCGGCATCGACGGTCTGAAGATCGAGCCGCTGGCGGAGGACATCACGGGCACCGAGAGCGCGGCGCCGCGGCCGATTCGCGACTGGAGCGAGATCTATCGCGCGCTCGACGACCGCGTGCTCGAAGGATTCGGCGGTGTGTCCGAATACGGCATCACCGTGCGCTGGGACAAGAACTTCCTGACGCTGCTGCACCTTACGTTGGCGCGCCGCCGCGGGCTGAAGATGTACGGCGGCATCCGCTTCGGCGGCACGATGCCGATCGAGGACGCGTGGGCCTACGGGTTCGACCATGTGGCGATCGCGACCGGCGCCGGGCGCCCGACGGTGATCGACATGAAGAACAACCTGATTCGCGGGATCAGGAAGGCAAGCGATTTCCTGATGGCGCTGCAGCTGACCGGGGCGTTCAAGCGCGAAGCGCTCTCGAATCTGCAGGCGCGGGTGCCAGCGGTGGTGATCGGCGGCGGCCTCACCGCGATCGATACCGCAACCGAGCTGATGGCGTACTACCCGGCGCAGGTCGAGAAGACGCTGCAGCAGTATGAGGCGCTCGCGGCGGAGCTCGGCGAAGGGCGGGTGCGCGCCTTCTACGACGCGGAGGAGCTCGCGCTGCTGGACGAATATCTGACCCACGGACGCGCCGTGCGCGCGGAACGCGCCCGGGCCGCGGCCGCGGATCAGCCGCCGGATTTCGTGCCGCTGGTGCGCGGGTGGGGCGGCGTGACGCTCGCGTATCGCAAGCGCATGGTCGATTCGCCCGCATACCGCTTGAACCACGAAGAGGTGGTGAAAGCGCTCGAAGAAGGCATCACCTTTGCGGAGAATCTCAATCCGCTCGAAGCCGTGCCGGACGAGTACGGCGCCGTCAAGGCGATGATTTTCAGGCGGGAAGGGCGGGACGGGCAGGGTGGGCTGGAAGGGCAGGATGGGCTGGGGGGGACGGTCACCCTGCCCGCGCGGACCGTGCTCGTCGCGGCGGGGACGACGCCGAATGTGACGTACGAGAAGGAAAGCCGGGGCACGTTCTGCCTCGATGCGAAGAAGAAGTTCTTTCAGCCGCACATCGTGTCGTCGAATGGCGACGGTCGGCTGCACCTCACGCCGGATGCCAGTGGGTTCTTCACGTCGTACAACGCCGATGGAAAGGTCGTCACGTACTACGGCGACAACCATCCGCGCTATGCCGGGAACGTCGTGAAGGCGATGGCATCAGCGAAAGACGGCTTTCCTCACGTCGTCGGGCTGTTCGCGAAGGCGCTCGAGTCGCTCGACGCGTCGGCGCAGCCCGCGCGCGACCGCGCCTGGCGCGCGTTCGTGCAACGGCTTGACGACGACCTGACCGCGCGCGTCGAGGATGTGGTCCGCCTGACGCCCACCATCGTCGAAGTGATCGTCAAGGCGCCGGCGGCGGCTCGGCACTTTCATCCAGGCCAGTTCTACCGGCTGCAGAACTACGAGTCGGCGGCGCGGCGCGCCGGTGGCCGCCGTGCGGTGCCGCTGCTCATGGAGGGCATCGCGCTCACCGGCGCCTGGGTGGACAAGGAAAAAGGCCTGCTGTCGATGATTGCGCTGGAACTGGGCGTCTCGAGCCGGCTCGTGGCGTATCTGAAAAAAGGCGAGCCGGTTGTGGTCATGGGGCCGACCGGCGCGCCCACCGAGATCCCCGAAGGCCAACATGTGCTGCTGCTCGGCGGCGGTCTCGGCAACGCCGTGCTTTTTTCGATCGCGAAAGCGATGCGCGACGCCGGCAACAAAGTGATCTACTTCGCCGGCTACAAGAGAGGCGAGGATCTCTTCAAGCGTGAGGACATCGAAGCGGCGACCGACCAGGTGATCTGGAGCACCGACACGGGCGCGGCGATTGCGCCCGGCCGCGCGCAGGACGCGCATTTCCGCGGCAACATCGTCCAGGCGATGCTCGCCTATCAGCACGGCGAACTGGGCGAGCGCCTCGTGCCGCTCGACACCGTCGATCGCATCATCGCCATCGGGTCGGATCGAATGATGGCGGCGGTGAAGGCGGCGCGTCACGGCGTGCTGGCGGCGTATCTGAAGCCGGATCACGTGGGCATCGCCAGCATCAATTCGCCGATGCAGTGCATGATGAAGGAAGTTTGCGCGCAATGTCTGCAGAAGCACGTGGATCCGGCCACGGGAGAGGAGACAATCATTTTCTCGTGCTTCAATCAGGACCAGGAGATGGACCGCGTCGACTTCCCGAATCTGGCCGCCCGCTTGCGGCAGAACACGGTGCAGGAGAAGTTGTCCAGCCTGTGGCTGGATCATCTGCTCGCCGGGCAGGGGTTTCCGCACGTGTAATTCCCTGCGGGAGAAGGATTGGACGTGCGGACTGGTATTGGAATAATATATGGCTATGACTTTAGTCCATAAGCAGTCCATTTCTGTTCCGCCCGACGCACGGGTCGGCCGTCTGGTGTTCGAAGCGTCGCGCCGCGCCGAAGCGATGGGGTTGGTCGATCCGCAACCGCCCGGGCGCGCCGACCTGGAGACGGTGCGCCAATTGGCGAATCGCGTCGGACGCGCCGGCATCGCGGCCTCGAGCGTCGCGCAGCTCAACAACGTGGAGCCGCCGAGCCGCGAAGAGCTCGCGGGGCTGCTCGAAGTTATGATCGCCGCGCTCGAGGCGTCCCCGGTCCCGAAGTTCGAATGGGGCGGCCTGGGGCGTGTGTTCGATCCAGACGACCTTGCCGCGCTGCTCCACGTGTCGGCCTCGAGCCTCAAGCGCTATCAGTCGGGCGAGCGCACCACGCCGGATGCCATCGCCGCGCGCCTGCATTTTCTCGCGCTGGTGGTTGGCGATCTCGCCGGCGCGTACAACGACGTCGGCATTCGCCGCTGGTTTCATCGCAAACGGACGCAGCTCGGCGGCCGCGCACCCGCGGACTTCCTGAAGGGCGACTGGGATCCGTACGACGAGGGACCTGCGCGCGTGCGTCAGTTGGCGCGCGAGCTCGTGACGTTCTCCTTCACATGATCGTCTTTCGCCAGACCGACGCGCGCTATCCGTTTCTCTGGGAAGAGGCCGCGCAGTCTTCCGGGCGCTGGCACGCAGTGGGCGAAGGTCCCGCGCACTACTTCGCCGACACGCCCGACGGCGCATGGGCCGAATTCCTCCGGCACGAAGGCATCACCGACCCCGAGGACGTCCTGGCGATTCGCCGGCAGATGTGGGCGGTGGACATCGGCGACGCCGCGGCGGAGGCTGTGGCGACGCCGGCGTCCATTGTCAGCGGCGGGCTCGACACGTATGCCCGCTGTCAGCGAGACGCGCACGTGCTTCGCGCCCGCGGGGCGCAGCGCCTCGTGGCGCCGTCGGCCGCCCTCCTCCCGGGCGGCGCCGGCGGGTTGTGTGTCAACGGCGGCGTCCGGCCCTCGTCGCCACGCGACGGGAAGGTCCTCGTCCTGTTCGGATCGCCGGACGGGCTCGTCGGCTGGGTCGCAGCGGAAAATGGGCATCCTCCGGTCGATCTTCTGCCCCGCGTCAACCACTACCGGAAGTAAACTCGCAGCGATGCTGCGCCTCTGCCTTATTGCCGCCGCGCTCGGCGCGTCGATCGCGTCGGCCGGCAACGCGACTGCGGCCTCGATCGAATCCAGCGCGAAAGACGTTGCCGCCCTTCGCGGCGAGCCGCGCATCGTGAGCGCGGCCGGCATCACCCGCGCCGACACGCCGCTGCTGACGATCGAAAATCCCTCGGCGTTCGATCTCGACGGGGCCAGGCTGCGCGTCGTCCTCGTCGGCGGACTGGACGGTGACGAAGAATCCGCGCGCGCCGTGATCGCCGCGGTGCGCTGGTTCAAGACCAGCGCGCCTTTGGCAATTCGCGCCCGCTGGAACGTCAGCGCGCTGCCGCTCGCCGATCCCGATCATCACGCGGCGGGCCATCCGTTCGTTTTTCCGCCAGACAAGGGTTTCTTCAACGACGCGGAGCAGCCGGAAAGCCGATATCTCTGGCGATGGATTGTGTACCAGGCGCCGGACCTCGTGATCCACGTGCGCGCCAACGATGCGCCGGCTGGTTCGTTGGCGGCTGCGCTGTCGGACGCCGACGCGTCAGGCCTCGGGGCCGTCTCCGTCGAACTGGTGCCCTCGCGCGATGTCATGCAGACGGTGCCGAAGCTGCTTGCGGCCGCGCGCGGCCGATCGGCTCTGCGCGAGGCGATCGACGCGCGGGTGTCGCGCGGTCCGCTCGCGATTGCGCGCCTGCTCGCGCAGCGCTACCCGCAGACGCCGAGCATGAGCTACATCGCGGCGGTTTCCTGGATCAACACGCTGCGCCTCGCGATGATCACCGGTCAGGACACCTGGCGGGTGAAGGTGCGGGACCAGACACACCCGTGGATCGCCGGCGGCATGGTGCGGCCCGACGATCAGAAGCTGCTGACCTCGCTCGCCGGTTACATGATCTTCGGCGAGATTGCCGTAGCCGACGGCAATGCGACCGCGCGCACACTGCTGCATGAAAGCGCTCGCATCGCCGAGGCGCAGCAGCCCAACGGAATGTATGCCGCCGGCCGCGGGTGGACCGACGACATGTTCATGGCGACGGCGGTGCTCGCACGCGCCGGAGACGGCCACTTCCTCGACCTTGCCGCGCGTCAGCTGATCGATTACGCCGCCCGGTTGCAGCGTCCCGATGGCGTCTTCGTTCATGCGGTCGATGGACCGGTCGCGTGGGGCCGTGGCAACGGCTTCGCCGCGCTCGGTCTGATGGAAGCCCTCTCCGCGATGCCCGTTCCCCAGCCGCCGCGCGCGCGCCTGCTCGCCATTTATCGCCGGCAGATGGCGGCCATGAAAGCGAATCAGGCGCCGGATGGCACCTGGCGCGAGATCATCGATGAACCGGGCGCCTATCGCGAGGAGACCGCGACGGCCATGGTGCTCTCCGCCATGGCGCGCGGCATTCGCCTCGGCTGGATCGACACGTCGTACCGGCCGATTGTCGCGCGCGCCTGGCGTGCGCTCTCCGCGCACGTCGCCGAAGACGCAGCGTTGGTGGATGTGTGCACCGGAACCGGTGCCGGCCCGACCACGCGGTACTACCTCGATCGCGCGGCCATTGACGGTCCCGACGATCGCGGCGGCGCGATGGCGTTGCTGGCGTCGATCGAGATGTACGAGCTCACGCGGCGAAAGGAGTAGATGTGATCGATCAGGCGACTCGCCAGCCGTCGACGCGCAGCAGGTTCATCAGCTCGACCGATCGCTCGATCAGCGTCGTCGGCTCGTCCACTTCTTCGACCGACTCATGACCGTCCGGGTGCGTGATCACGACGCGGTAGCGGTGATCCACCCGATCGCGCGTGATCTCGTAGCGCAGCCTCGCGCCGTCCTTGTCGAAAAACCAAATCATTTTCGCGAGGATACAACAACGCAGCAGTCGCAGCTCACGGAGTTTGGTGCTGCACGCGGCCCTGCCTGGCGCTGTTGTGCTCTCGGTGACGTTCGTGTCACGTCGTGAAACAGACATGCGCACATATTCAGTCTGTCTCCTCATTCGCAATTCTGCGCACGCGCTCTAACGAGCGGCGTACACAGCGGCGCCGAGCAGACCGGCTTCGGCGTTCAGGATCACCTTCACGGGCATCGCCGCGAGCATCGCGTCGAGCGGCGGCTTCTCGCGAAACGCCCGCATGAACGCGCCGGTGGTCAGCGCGGGCAGAATCTTCGGCGCGATCCCGCCGCCGATGAACACGCCGCCGGTCGCGACCGCACGCAGCGCCATGTTGCCCGCTTCGGCGCCGTACGCTTCGACGAACATGTCGAGCGTTTCGACGCAGCTGTCGCAGCGCCGTGCGAGCGCTGCGGCCGAGATGAGAGCGGGCGCGTCGGGATCCTGCAGGTCGATGTTCGCGGCGCAGGGCGAACGATGGGTTGCGCGGTGCAGGTTGACGAGCCCGCGTCCGGAGATGACGTGCTCGACGTCGGCGCGCCCATAGCGTGCGATCAAGTCGCGAGCGAGCGCGAATTCGCGATCGGTACGCGCCGGAAAGTCGGCGTGGCCGCCTTCCGACGGCGATGGGATGAACCGGCCGTCCAGATTGTGCAGCAGCGCTTCGCCGAGGCCGGTGCCCGCCGCAATCAGCGCGATGTTGCCGTCGGGCCGCGCCTCGCCTTTCTGCAGCGTGAGCACTTCCTCGTCGTGCAGCACCGGCACGGCATACGCCATGGCCTGCAGGTCGTTCAGCAGCGTGACCCGTTGCCACTTGAATGCCTGCGCCACCTGCCGTGCGTCGACGCGCCACGGCACGTTCGTGAGATCGGCAGACTCGTCGATCACGGGACCGGCGACGCCGAAGCACGCCGCCCCGATGGCGTGCGGAGCCGCCGCGTCGTCGCGGAGGAGCTCTGCGATCATCGATGGCAGGTCGGCGTGGTCGAGCGTGCCGAACGAACGGACGGCGAGCGGCCGCGGCCGCGCCGTGTCCGGATCGAAAAGTCCGAGCAGCGTTTTGGTTCCCCCGATGTCGCCCGCCAGCAGCATATGCAAGTCTCAACTCGCAACGCTCAACGTTCAACGGCCGATCGAGACTCGAGCGTCGACATTTGAGAGTTGACTTTGCCTCCATTGTCCTTCATCTTGGAGGCCGTTTCCCCCTGGCGCTCACTCGGAGCGGAGGCCGTTTGCCATCACTCTCGCCAGACCCGTCACATCCTCGATCGCTCGCCGGACAGGTCGTTGTGTTCACCGGCAAACTCAGTTCGCTGGGCCGAAAGGACGCGCGTGCGCTCGTCACGCGCCTCGGCGGCACGACCGGCGACGATGTGAACGCCAGGACAACGATGCTGGTGATCGGCGCCGAAGGCTTCGGTCCGACGCCAGAGGGCGAACGTTCCGCTGCGCCGATTTCCGGCGGCGACAGCTCGGATGCCGCGGACGTTCTGGTTGTGTCCGACGCTCCGGTCGCGGACGTTCGCGCGGATGTTCCGGTCGTGTCCGGCCCTTCGACCCTTCGAGAGCCTCAGGGTCATCCCGAGCCGAGCCGAGGGACGACAAGCACAGGGCCGTCCCGAGCACCGAGGGACGGCTTCCCCGCGCCTGAGCGCGAGGCAGGCAGCCGGACCCCGCACAGAAGCAACAAGTTGAAACGTGCGCAGGAGATCAACGCGCAGCAGGGCGGCGCGATTCTCATCATCACCGAAGACGAGTTCTGCCGGATGACCGGTGTGCCGACGCCGGAGTCGCTCAAGCGGCAGTACTACGCGATGCGCGATCTGCTCGCCCGATACCGCGCGCTTCGTGAGGACCATTTGCGCTATCTGGTGAAGTGCGGCGTCATCCGCGCCGTGCACCGCACCAACGCCGATACCTTTTTCGCGTTTCCCGACCTTGCCGCGATCAAGGAAGCGAACGCCGAGCTCGATCGCGGCGGCTCGTTTCGTGCGATCGTCCGCACGCTGATCGCCGCGCGGCACGGACAGCTCGCGTTCGATTTCCGCCTCGACGCCGCGCCGGCCAAGATTCTCGCGCTGCGGCGGCCGTCCGTTCGCCCCGCGGCGCCGGCGGCCGACGCGCTGCCGCCTGCCGCCCGCGACACGGCCATCGCCGAGGAATTTTTCCGTGCCGCCTCTGCGCTCGACGATGGGAACGAGGGAACGCTCGATGAGGCAGCCGCCGCGTACCGCAAGGCGCTCGAATACGATCCGTACCTCGTGGCGGCGATCATCAACCTCGCCAACATTCACTACAGTCGGGACGAGCTTGCCGAAGCGCAAGCGTTGTACGAGCGCGCCATCGGCCTGGAGTCGGATTTCTTCGAGGCGCACTTCAACCTCGGGAACATCTACCACGACCTCGGACGGTTCAACGAAGCGCAGGCCTGCTATCGCGAATCACTGCGGCTGAACCCGTTTTATGCCGATGCGCATTTCTATCTGGCGGTGACGTTCGAGAAGATGGGGATGTCGCCCGATGCGCTGCCGCACTGGCGCGCCTATCGTCAGCTCGCGCCGCAAGGGGAATGGGTCGAGCTGGCCAGGGAGTTCTCTGAGTGAAGACGAGCGCCGAGACGCTCGCCTGAAGCCGTCGCGCCACGGGAGCGAGACGCTCGGCGAACGCCTTCCCGCCTCCGCTCGCCGAAGCGCCTTCGGCGCGAAGGCGGCGCGCGACGGCGTTCCGGGCGGTCGTCAGTACCGGTAGTCTTCGGCGGATCGCTTCTTCGGCGTCCGGCGCAGTTTGTAGAACGCGCAATCCGGGCACCACGCCTCGGCGTCGAATCCGCTCGTCCCGGCCATCGGCAGCACATCGCGATGGCCGCAGCACTCCGGACCGTCTTCCGGCGGACGCCTCCAGCGACACGACTTGAACTTCGTCACCGCCGCCGATACCACGGGCGCGTCGGCGTCCGGTTCTTCTTTGTGCGGTGCCGGCGCCGTTCCCGGCATCGGCGACGACGAAGGAAATGGGAACGAATCGGCCATCAGATTTCTCATTCTAGACGAACGCCGACGGACTTTTCTAGCAGCGCGAGCGCCTGCCGCTCTTCGGGGGCGACCAGCGTAATGGCGCGGCCTACCTCGTCCGCACGGCCGGTCCGGCCGACGCGGTGGACGTAGGCGTCGGGCGAATCGGGCAGTTCGTAATTGATCACCGTGTGGATGCCATCGATGTCGAGACCGCGCGCGGCGATGTCGGTCGCCACCAGCACCTTGTACTTCCCGCCCTTGAACCCTTCCACCGCCTGACGCCGCTGATCCATCGTCCGGTCCGCGTGCAGCGCCACGCATTTGATGCCGGCGGCCGCGAGCTTGCGCGAGAGCCGATCCGCGCCGATCTTCGTGCGCGAGAAAATCAGCACCGGACCTTCCGGCTTCTTGAGGTGATCGATGAGCCAGTCGATCTTCTGGCCGTTCGGCACGACGTGCGCGCGGTGCGTGATCGATTTCGCCGGCGCGCTGCGCTGGCCGACCTGGACGTATTTCGCGTCGTGCACGATTTCGAGCGCGAACCGCACCACCTCGTCAGGCATCGTCGCCGAGAAGAGCAGCGTTTGCCGGACGCCGCCCATGCCGCCGATGATCCGCTTCACGTCGGGCCAGAAGCCCATGTCCATCATGCGATCGGCTTCGTCGAGCACGAGCAGCTGGATGCCCGTCAGGTCGGCGTTCTGCTGCCGCATGTGATCCATCAGGCGGCCGGGCGTGGCGACGATGATGTCGACGCCCGCTTTCAGCGCGCGTTCCTGCATCCCCATCTCGACGCCGCCGTAGACTGCGGCGCTCGTGATCGTGGTGTGATACGCGAGGCCGTGAATCTCGTCTTCGATCTGCACCGCCAGCTCGCGCGTCGGCGCGAGCACCAGGACCCGGCTGCGCGTGGCCGCCGCGGCGCCATCCACGTCGGGGCGCGGCGTCGTGAGCAGCCATTGCAGCATCGGCACGACGAACGCGGCCGTTTTGCCCGTGCCGGTTTCGGCGCAGGCGATGAGGTCGCCCCCGCCCAGGGCGAGCGGAATCACGGCCGTCTGCACGGGCCGGGTGTGGGTGAACCCGAGGTCGCGAATGCCTTCGAGCAGCCGCGGGTCGAGATTCAGCGAGGCGTACGGCACAGGGTTCGTGTCGCACGGGGTGGGTTCGAGCGCCGGCGCGTGTGCCGTGGACCGATGGGCGTGCGTCTGCGGAGCGCGGTGCGAGCGGCCTCCCCGCGGCGGTCCCGGTCGTCGCCGCCGTCCGTGACTGTCGGTTGTGTTCGAATTCAATCCGTTTTCTGGCTAGCGGGCGCGGAAGGTGATGATGCCCCGAACTGGATCGTACGGCGAGACGCCGACGGTCACGCGATCTCCCGGGACTACTTTGATGCGAAAGCGGCGCATACGGCCGCTCAGCTGGGCCAGCACCTCGTGTCCGGCGTCGCACTGCACGCGGTATAACCCGCCACTGTGTACCGCCACGACGGTGCCCTGCATGTCGATGAGATCGTCCTTGCTCAACTGCTAGCGATCCTTTCCTTCAAACAAACATTGTGCCATATCGCCCCCAACATAACAATTACGAAATTCGCGAGTCGGTGAATTGGTGATGCGTCCAACTGACCAACTGACCAACTCACCAACTCACTAACTCACCAATTCACCAACTCACTAACTCACCAATTCACCAACTTACCAATTCACCAACTTGCCAATTCAACCGTTAACGCCAGTGTCCCTCGACAAGATACCAGCCGTGTCGTTCGTGCTGCCAATGCGCGGGCGCCCAGATGGCGCGCGGACGCGGCGGACGCTCCCAGCGGCCCGGCACCCAGGCGTACACCCGGCCATTCCAGGCGTGATAACCCGAGACCCACACGTAGCCGGAGCCGGGCGCGGCGATGCGCGCTTCGACAATCGGCGCAGGCGGACCAACACGAACATACACACGGCCTCGCGGCGAGGCGCAGGCCGGTGTGGCCAGCAGCGCGCCGGCGAGGCAGAGAGCCCAGATCATGCCGCGGCAAAGGCGTTGCATTTTCATCAAGAATCTCCTCTTGGTGATAGACCGTCCCGGCCGGGGTGAGGTTTAAAGGGCGCGAACCGCCTCTTCAACCTGCTTCGCCAACGCTTCGTAATCGTCGCCGCTCAGATGCAGCGGTGCGCCGAACGCGATGCGGATTCGTCCCGGCCGCGCCATCCGCCACGTGTGATGCAACACTCTGTCGAGCCCTTCGATGCGGATCGGCACGACCGGCACGTTGAGGCGCGATGCGATCATCCCGATGCCGGGCCTGAAGCGATCGATGGCACCAGTGTCAGTGCGTTTTCCCTCCGGAAAAATCAGGACGGAGAAGCCACTCTCGAGCACCTCGCCGATGTAGCGCAGCGTCTGCCGGGCGCCGGCCTCGCGCTGCGGCAGCGGGAACGCGTTGAAGAACAGCGACGACAGGTAGTAGTTCAGGCTGTTGCTGAACCACGCCATGCGCCCGTACTGCGCCGGAAAGAAGTGCGGCTTGAAGAATTCCTTCGCCATCGCCGGCGCCACCCGGTACCGCCATCGCCGCGGGAGGGCCGCCATGATCATCGGCCCGTCCATGTGGCTCTGATGGTTCGCCGCGAAGATCACCGGCGGCGCCAGATCGCGCAGCTGCTCGCGGCCGTCGACGCGCATCCACGCGAACAGCCGTCCGATCGGCAGGATCCAGGTGGGCAGGCTCACGCGACGGATGGCGCGCGCGATGAGCGATCGATTCCACGATGGAAAATCGATCGGCTCCGCCGGCGGCGCCGTCTGCTCCGGCGCCTGGTCGATGAGCGAGCGCAGCTGACCGAGATCGCGAGCTTCGGAGAAGGCGCGCTCGTCGATGTGCATCTGGAACGCGTCCTCGATGGCGACCATCAGCTCGACACGATCCAGCGAGCTCAGCCCCAGTTCTTCGATCGTCGTCTGCGGCGACATATCGTCGCGCCCACCGTATCTCGCAATCAGCGCGGCAAGCGCGTCCGAACCCGCCTTCACGAGCGGTGGCGCCGCGCCGTTCTTCACCCAATCGCGCATCGCGGCGCGCTTCAGCTTGCCGGTGCCGTCAGTGCGCGGCAGCTCCGGCTCCGGCCACACCAGCGCACGCCGGATTTTCTGCGGATCGTCGAGCTGCGCATTCGCCTGCCGCACGACGGCGTCCGCATCGGTGCCGGGGTCGAGGACGACCACCGCGTGCACGCGCTCTTCGGATCCGATCGGCACGCCGACCACCGCTGAATCGCGCACGCCGGGAATGGCGTTGAGCACGCGCTCCACGTCTTCGGGGAACACGTTCAGCCCTTCGGGCGTAACGATCATCTCCTTCTTGCGTCCGCGGATGAAGATCTGGCCGTCGGGCGTCATCTCGCCGATGTCGCCGGTGTGAAACCAGCCGTCCTCGAAGGCGCGCGCCGTCTCGGCGGCTTCGTTGAAGTACCCGCGGGTGACGTTCTCGCCGCGCACCAGGATTTCGCCGTCGGGCGCAATCTTCACTTCGACGCCGGCGATCGCCTTGCCCACCGATCCTTTCTTCGTCCCGAACGGATGATTGAGGCTGACGATCGGCGCCGTCTCGGTCAGGCCGTAGCCCTGGATCACGACGAACCCGAGCTCGGACCAGAACGCCTCGAGGCCGGGATCGAGCGGCGCCGCGCCGACGACAAACGCCCAGAACTTCAAACCGAACACCCGATGAATCCGGCGGTAGCGCCACCACCGTTTCGCGACATGCTGTTTCGGTCCCGGCGTGGCCGCCTCCGGTTCCAGCCGCAGGACGTGCTCTTTCAGCACGTCGAGGATCTTCGGCACCGACACCACCACCGAAATGCGCCGGCTCTTCACCTGCGCCACGATGTCCGACGGGTTGTACCCGCGCATGAAGACGACGACGCCGGGGAGCATCGGCGGGATGAACGTCGCCATCGCCTGGCCGAACATGTGGCTGAGCGGCAGCAGGTTCAGGAAGCGCAGCGGGAAGAACGGGCGTCCCCACCTGCGGTACTTGAGCACCTCGCGCTCGACGGGGACGATATTCGCCAGCACGTTGCGGTGCGTGATGACGACGCCCTTCGGGTCAGCCGTGGCGCCCGAGGTGAAGATGATCTCGGCGATGTCGTCGCGGGCGATCGGCACGGCGGGCGGCGTGCCGTCGCGCCAGTCGATGTCCTGCAGCGTCCAGATCTCGGCGTCCAGAGCCGCCCGCAGGGGCGGCACGTCCTGTCCGATTAACACGATTCGGGCGCCGACGATGCGGCTGACGCGCGCCAGAAAATCGGGGGACGCGCGATAGTCGATCGGCACGACGATCACGCCGATCAGCAGGCAGCCCCAGAAGGCGACGATCCACTCAGGGCGGTTTTCGCTCCAGAAGACGACCTTGTCGCCCTTCCGGAGGCCCTGCGCGTGCAGGCGGGCCGCGAACCCGCGCGCGGCGCGCGCGACGTCGTCGTACCGATAGTGCCGGCTGCGGAACCCGTCGTCGTGAATCAGGAAATCGCCGCGTGCGCGCGACAGGTCGTCAAAGAAGTCGATGAGCGTGTCGCGGACCACTGGTGAATTATGCTGGAAAGTCGGTCGGCGTAGTAAGCTACCCAGTTCATGCGAATTTTTCTCACGGGTGCCACGGGATACATCGGCGCAGCGGTGCTCGACGCGCTCGTGCGCGGCGGCCATGACGTGACGGCGCTGGTGCGCGACAACGCGAAGGCGGCCCGCGTTTCGGCGCGAGGCGGACACCCGGTGATCGGGAATCTGGCGGAGCCGGCGTCGTTTCACGGCAGCGCGGAAGCGCAGGACGGCTACATCCACACGGCGTTCGACTACGCGTCCAACCGTGGGCCGGCGATCGAGCGTGCGGCGCTCGAAGCGATGATCGCGGCGGCGAAGCGCCCGCGCACGGCCGGAGCGGCGGCGCCGGCGAAGCGCTTCATCATCTACACGTCGGGCGTGTGGGTTTTGGGCCGGGCGCCCGAGCCGATCGCCGAGGACGCCACGATTCATCCGATCGCGATGGTGGCGTTCCGGCCGGAGCACGAACGGCTCGTGCTGGATGCGGCGACCGATCATCTGCGCACGGCCGTCGTGCGGCCGGGCGTCGTGTACGGCGGCGGCCGCGGCATGGTGGGCGACATCCTCAAAGCCGCGACGCAGGGCCTGGTGCGCGTCGTCGGCGACGGCAATAATCGCTGGCCGCTCATTTACGACCGCGACCTGGCGGACCTCTACGCGCGCGTCGCGGTCAACCCGGAGGCGTCAGGGATTTTCCACGCGAACGACGAGGGCGACGAGCGGGTGAACGAGCTCGTCGCGGCGATCTCGCCGTATCTCCCCGTGCGCCCCGACGTGCGCCATGTGCCGATCGAAGAGGCACGGTCCAAGATGGGCCCGTACGCCGATGCGCTCGCGCTGGATCAGGTGGTCCGCAGCCCGCGCGCCCGCGCGCTGGGTTGGACGCCGACGCTGCACTCGGTGGCCGGCAATGCCGCGCGTCTGCTCGAGGAGTGGCGCGCGGCGCGGGGTTAGCCCAGACTCACAAACCACGAAGTCACGAAGCGCACGAAGGAGCACAAAATGCTTTTTTGTACGTGAGCCTTCGTGATCTTCGTGGTTCAAAGAAGATGGCTGTGGGGGCGGACCTATGTGTCCGCCCGGCCCAGGGAGATTTCTCTCGCCGCGGGCGCTTCAGCCGTCGCCGGCTCCGGGGCCGCCGGTCGCGGCTCAGGCGCGGAAGGCGCGCTGACCTCGCGCAGCTCGGTCGCGGCCGGCCGGGGCGCCGGCAGCTCACCCGCCACGATCTGATCGATCAACCCGTACTCCAGCGCCTTGTCGGCGTCGAGATAGAAGTCGACGCGCTTGGTGTCCTTGATGATCTGTCGCAGCGGCTTGCCCGAGCGCGACGACAGAATCCGATAAATCTGATCCTGCATCTGCTTGAGGCGCTCGAGATGCTGCGCCGCCGCGGTCGTCGATTGCCAGCCCGCCCACTTGGCCGGCTCGTGAATCATGATCCACGAGTGCGGAAACGAGAGCCGCTTGCCCTCGCTTGCCGCCTGCAGGACGATCGACCCCATCGAGTACGCCATGCCCTGCACGACGATCGTGACCTCGAGGCCGCGGCTGATGATGTGGCGGATCGCGTCGTGAATGGCGAGGCCGTCGGTGACGTTGCCGCCGGCGCTGTTGATGAAGAGCGTGATCGGCCGGTTGTTCTCGTGGGCCAGCTCGCGGAGCCGCTCGATGCACGAGCGGGCGTTGTCTTTTTCGATGTCGCCGATCAGATAGACGTCGCGGAGCCGATCGTTCTGCTCCTTCCGAAGTTGCGCGCGGACGGCGTCAATGAGCTCGGCGATCAGGCGATCGCTCAACTCTCCCATCTGTTCGTATTATCGCATTGCTCAGGCGAATCCGCAGCGCGGCGCATCTGCGGAGCTCAGCCGGCCGCAACAAGCACGAAGATCCACGCGGACCCGACGTTTGGATTTCCTTTGTGTCCTTCGTGTCCTTTGTGTTGGCATCGCCCATCGCGCGCTTCAATCCCCGAACGTCTGCTGATCCTCATCGTCGGCGCCCGGCAGGAGGTCGAAGAAGGCGTCCAGGCTGCGATCGAGCGATCGGCGCAGCTGCGGAATTGTGCCGTCGAAGGTGTGCAGCGTGAGACCGGCCGACGAGCCATCGGCCAGCTTCAGCGTCGCGCCGTCGACGCCTTTGAGGGTGCCTTCAGGAATGAGACGAACGCCGTAGACGAGCGTGTAGCGGGCCATTGGGTGATTGTACCGGCAGGAAGGGCGGGAAGGTCCGGAAGGGCAGGTCGGCCAAGTCGGGTAGGTTACCGGGTACGCGGCTTGCGACGCCGGTAGCATGCCAATCATTGATGCATTTTCGGCACAGCTCGACCGGATTGCGGCATTCGACAGCGGGCCCTATCCCGTTGTCAGCCTGTACCTGAACATGCAGCCCGACCAGCACGGCCGCGACAATTTCGATTCGTTTCTGAGAAAAGCGCTGGCCGATCGCCTGCGCACGTACGGCGCACACGGGCCCGAGCGTCACAGCCTCGAGCGGGACGCCGACAAGATCCGTGCGTACGTGGAGAACGTCGACAAAGCCGCAAACGGTCTCGCGATCTTCGCGTCCTCGGGCGCCGGACTGTTCGAGGCGATCGAGCTCGCCGCGCCGATTACCGAACATCGGTTGTTCATCTCGAAGCAGCCTCATTTATACCCGCTCGCCAAGGTGCTCGACGATTGTCCCCGCTATGCGGTGCTTCTTGCCGACACCAACTCAGCACGTATCGTCGTCATCGCCGGCAACAGCGTGATGAAGACCAGCCAGATCGAGGGCCTGAAAACACGACGGCACAAAATGGGCGGGTGGTCGCAGGCGCGTTATCAGCGGCACATCGACAACTACCACCTGCATCACGCGAAGGACGTCGTCGAGAGGCTCGCGCGCATCGTCGCTGAGGACGCGATCCCGTCCATCATTGTCGCAGGCGACGAGGTCATCATCCCGCTGTTGAAGGATCAGATGTCGAAGGAGCTGACGGAGAAGATCGTCGACATCGTGAAGCTCGACGTCCGCGCGCCCGAGCACGAGATTCTCGCGGCGACGCGCGCGATGATGGAGGAGAAGGACGCCGAAACCGACCGCGAGCACGTGGACGCGCTCCTCGACGCGTATCGCGCCAACGGTCTGGCCGTGGTCGGCGTCGAGGACGTTCGAGCCGCGCTCGAGATCGGCCAGGTCGACGAGCTGGTGATCACCGGCGCGCCGAACACGATTGAGATCACCGGGTCCCATTCGCCGTCCGGCGCCACACGTACATCCACCGGGCCGACCGTCGAGGAACGGACCGCGGACGAATTGATCGTCAAGGCGCGGCAGACTGTCGCGAAGGTCCGGATCGTCCAGGACGCATCCTTGCTCGCGTCGATCGGCGGCGTCGGCGCGTTTCTGCGGTTCAAGATTTGACGAATGATCCGCGCGTCGGTGCGGTCTTCTCAGACTGAGCTGACAGAGCATCCGGTTCGTCGCGCGAGCGCTCCGTCTGCCGTACCTCACGTCATTGAAAAACTGCCAATTCCGACCGGCTGGCGTATGGCAGAAATTGCCAGCTGTTGCACCTCGTTCAGGGAGATTCTTCCGAAAGTCTTGATGCCGCGGGACGGCATTGGTCGTGCTGCTGGCCCCACGATGGACCGGCGGAGACGCAGCCTGGATTGTGTCGTGGAGCTGATCGGCGAATCTCTTCGCGAGGTCGCCGTGTTGATTGCGGTCTTCGCTCCGCTCGACATGTCCGCGCAGGGCCGTCCGTTGACCGTGCGATCGATGGGCGTTACGATCGCAGTCGTCGTCCTGGTATTCGTGTTGGGCGTTTTTCTCGAGGTGAAACGGCGATGGACTACTTGATTATCCCCGGGGTGTTCGCGGCGATTATCGGGAGCGGCGCCTTGGTCTTGATCGCGATCGACGGTTACCTGCGACGCCGCGAGCAAACGAAGTCAAAGTAGCCGCTGCGCTTCGGCGAGCGCTTCATCGAGCGTCGTCACCTTCCCGTCCATCTGCTGCTCGTACACCGCTTTCAAAATCTCGCCGACTCTCGGCCCCGGCTTCAATCCCAACGCGAGCAGATGCCGCCCGAGCAGAATCGGCGCCGGCGGCCGGTGCTCCACGCCGAGCGCGCGCGCGCGCTCGAGGAACCAGTCCATCGCCGTGCAGTCGAAGCGCCCCGGCTCTCGTCCGAGGCAGTCGGACTTCGCGACGCGCGCCAGCAGCTCCAGATCGACTTTGTGCGCGAGCCGCCGGAAGGCACCGTCGCCGACCTCGTCTCGCACTTTGTACCAAGAGCCCGGCTTCAGGTGCTGCGCCGTCACGCCCGCCACCTGCGTCCGCACATCGTAGCCGTCGATTGAATGCACGTTGAGCCGATCGAGCAGCGCCATCGTCGGCGCGACGCCCTGCTCCTCGTGATCCATCGATCGAATCCGCCCGTCGATGAACGCCGTCGTCGCCGGCTTGCCGAGATCGTGGCAGACGGCGCCGAGCATCACTGCAATTTGCTGCGGACGCGGCAGATCGCCGATGCGGGCGCGAGCCTGATCGATCACCTGCAGTGTGTGCACCCAGACGTCGCCCTCGGGATGCCATTCGGGTTCCTGCTCGCAGCCTGCGAGCGCCTGCAACTCCGGAAACAGTCTGGCGATGATTCCGAGATCCATCGCGAGCGCGAAACCAATGGACGGCCGTGGCGCGAACAACAGCTTTTCGATTTCCCCCCAGACGCGTTCTGCGGGCAAATCGTCGAGCGGAATCTCGCGGCAGAGGACGCGCGTGCGTTCGTCAGGCGTCAGGCCGAATCGTGCGGCAAACTGCACGGCGCGCAGCACGCGCAGACTGTCGTCGGCAAACGTCGCGGGATCGACGACGCGCAGCAGGCGGCGGCCGAGATCGCCGCGGCCGTCGAAGGGATCGAAGTATTCGCCGGTCAGCGGATCCCACGCGATGGCGTTGATGGTGAAGTCGCGGCGGCGCGCGGCGTCTGCGATCGTCATCTCGGGATCGCCGGCGACGACGAAGCCGCGATGACCGCGGCCGGCTTTCGAATCGCGCCGCGGCAGCGACACGTCGATGCCGCCGATTTTGTACACCTGGAAGCTCTCGCCGACCGCTTCGACCCGGCCGAACGTCTCGAGCAGTTCGCGCAGGCGGACCGCCGGCACGCCGAACACTTCGAGATCAACGTCCGCGGAGTCGATGCCCATCAGGCGATCGCGCACCCAGCCGCCCACGATCAGCGCCCGGCCGCCGGCGTCCCGCGCCGCGCCGGCGATGGCGGCCGCTCGCTCCAGCGCCTCAGACATCGGCCGGCTTCCGGCCCCATCTCTTGACGAGGCGGTCGCAGAAGCCGGGCGCGATCGCGTTCAGCAGCGCGAGACCGCGCGCCTTCTTGAACGGATAGACCTCGGGCGCCGGATGCTCGATCGCGCGGGCAATCGCATCGGCGACTGCCGCCGACGACTGCCGCGGGCCCGCGGCCCGAGTCACCGCGCCCGATTCGCGCGTCATCACCTCGAAGAATTCCGTGTCGGTGGAAATCGGCAGGACGACGCTGACGTGAATGTTCGAGCCGTTCAATTCGGCCCGCAGAGATTCGGCCAGGCCGACCTGCGCGAACTTGGTGGCCGCGTACACGCCCATGTACGGCACGCCGCGTTTGCCGACGATGGACGAGATCATGATGACGTGGCCGCGCGTCTGCCGGCGAAACACGGGCATGGCTGCGCGCGCGGCGAGGTACGTGCCCATGTAGTTGACGTCGAACAGCTGCTGCATTTGCGCCGGAGCGATGGTGTCGATCGTCCCGTAGACGCCGAAGCCTGCATTGCAGATCAACACGTCGAGACGGCCGAAGCGCTCGACGGCAGCCGAGACGAGCCGCGTCATGTCCGCTTCGCGCGTCACGTCGGCGACAACAATGAGCGCCTGCCCGCCAGCAGCGGCGATCTCGCCGGCGAGCGCTTCCAGACGATCGGCGCGGCGCGCGCATGCGACGATGGACGCACCGTCTCGCGCGAGGCGCAGCGCGGTGGCCCGGCCGATGCCGGCGGAGGCGCCGGTGATCGCGATCACGCGGTTGTTCATCCCGCTTACAGCTTATCGTGCGCGTCCCAAAAAGGGGCCGTACCCCTTTTTCGCAGACGGACGAGAAAAAGGGCACGGCCCCTTTTCCGCGCCGATAGCGGTAAGCTGCTTCACCCATGGACCCTGCTATCCGGCTCTTGCGTGACCTCGTTGCCATCGATTCGGTCAACCCCACACTCGTGCCGGGCGCGGCGGGCGAAGCGGAAATCGCCGCCGCCATCGCGCAGGAGATGCGCAGCTTCGGCCTCGACGTCGAGCTCCAGCCGGCCGCTGCCGGACGGCCGAACGTCGTCGGCGTGCTCGAGGGCCGCAGCAAAGGCCGCACCCTCATGTTCTGCGGGCACACTGACACAGTCGGCGTGACCGGCATGGACGCGCCGTTCTCACCGGTGGAGAAGGACGGCCGACTGTACGGCCGCGGCGCACAGGACATGAAGGGCGGCGTCGCCGCGATGATCGCGGCCGTCCGTGCCATCGCCGAGCACGGTGGACTCGCCAGCGGTCGCATCATCATCGCCGCAGTCGTGGATGAAGAACATCTGAGCATCGGTGCCGAAGCGCTCGTGACCAGATGGCAAGCCGACGCTTCGATCGTCACCGAGCCGACCGACCTGACCGTCGCGGTCGGACACAAAGGGTTCGCCTGGGTCGAGATCGAAGTGCTCGGCAAGGCGGCACATGGCAGCCGGCCGAAAGACGGACAGGACGCGATTCTGCGGCTCGGACGCGTCCTGACAAGGCTCGAGGCTCTGGACGCCACGGTTCAGGCGCGGCCGCCTCACGCGCTGATGGGCACCGGCTCGCTGCACGCATCGCTTGTCGCGGGCGGTCACGAGCTGAGCAGCTATCCCGACCGCGCCGTACTGCAGATGGAGCGGCGCACGCTGCCGAGCGAGCCTGAAACGACTGCGCTGACCGAAGTGCGCGCGATTCTCGATGCGTTGACCCGCGATGATCCGACGTTTCGCGCGACCGTCAGCGCGATCTTCGGCCGGCCGGCATACGAGCTGCCCGCCGATCACGTGCTGCCGCAGACGCTGGCCGCCGCGATCGCGCACGCTGGCCGAACGGCGCAAATGGTCGGCGCCAGCTTCTGGACCGATGCAGCCATCCTCGGCCACGCCGGGATTCCATCCGTGCTCTTTGGCCCAGGCGGCGCCGGCCTTCACTCGACCGAGGAGTATGTCAACGTCGCCGACGTCGTGTTCTGCCGCGACGTCCTCGCGGATCTCGCCAGGAGATTCTGTTGAAATGTCCAACTCGATCTTCCGCGTCCCTCGCGTTGGTGAGTCCCGCCTCAGCGCAAGGGGCCTTTTCACCGAGGCAGACTACGACGATGTTCAGCGGTTTTTCGAGTCGCGTCCCGACCTGACACCGACGCGGCTCGTGCATCTGCCGGCGCTCGCGCAGACGCTCGGGTTCGCCGACCTCATGGTGAAGGATGAATCGACGCGATTCGGGCTGAACGCGTTCAAGATCGCCGGCGTCGCGTACGCCGTCGATCGGTTGCTGTCAGGGTCGACTGCGTCGCGCGCTCTGGAGAGTGGGGAAGCCGGGCACAGCGGAAGTCCCGCAGCGCAATCCGAACGACGCGCCGCCGCGGAACGCGAGCGACGCGCCGGCATCCATACGCTGGTCTGCGCATCTGAGGGCAATCACGGACGTGCGGTCGCCCGCGTCGCCCGTGAACGGAGCCTTCGCGCCATCGTCTATATGCGACGGTCTGCCGCCCAGGCGCGGGTTGACGCCATCCGCGACGAAGGCGCGGAGGTCGTCCTCGTCGACGGCACGTACGACGATGCGGTGAAGCTTGTGGCGGGCAAGGCGGAAGGCACGCGCGGCGTCACGATTGTGTCCGACACGGCGTGGCCCGGCTACGAAGAAATACCGCGCGCCATCATGGCCGGCTACACCTGGATCATGACGGAAGCGGCGCACCAGTGGGCGCCGCATCCGCCGGACATCGTCGTCGTCCAGGCTGGTGTCGGCGGTTTGGCGGCGGCTGTCGCGAGTTGGTTGGCTGCCCGGTTACACTCGCGTCCGTTTTTCATCTGCGCGGAGCCGAGCGGCGCGGCGTGCGTGCGCGCCGCGATCGCGGCCGGCAGGGCGGCGCCGCTGGTGCCGGAAGACACCGTCATGAACGGCCTGCGGTGTGGCGAGGTGTCGAGCCTTGCGCTACCGGTGCTCGCCGCCGTGGTTGATGCGTGCGTCCTGGTGACCGATCAGTCCGCGATCGAAGCTGTAGAACAGTTTGGTAATCCTGGCGGCGCGGATGCGCCGATTGAGGCGGGCGCGTCTGGTGCCTGCGGGCTCGCCGCATTGTCCGCATGGAGCCGGGAATCGCCGGTCGCGCCCGGGTCCCGTGCCTTCATCGTCAATACTGAAGGCACGACGGACCCGGCGCGTTATGCTCACCGCGGGGCGTAGCCCCGACCAACAGATGCCCTGGCAGCGTAGCCGTACAGGGCGCGTCGCGATTGCCTACGCAATTCGCCGGGCACTGACGAGCTGACGGCTCGCGAGGGCATGACGCCGCGCGTCGCCGCGGACGCTGACCGTCGGCGGCGTTTCGTTCAACTCCCAGCCTGGCGTTTCGTGCCCGCACGACACGCATTTCAAAAACATCCGCTCCTGCTCGAATTGCAGCAACGAATCGTGGCCGTGCAGCGCACAAATCGCCTGGCGCATTCGCCCCAGCACCCGATCGCCAAATCCATCCGCCCTGTGCGCGTTGTCGACCTGTTCGACGGCCGGCGCCACTGGTTGGGGATAGTTGGTCACCATTTCCTCTGCTCCTTGGCCGCTTCCGGCGGCTTCCCAATTCGTAGGATGCCGCCAGACGACCGTGCGGTTCAGGTGATATCAAGAGACGTGCCGGGCTGAGCCTTATATCGCTAAGTGCCGACGCGAGGTGGGGTTGCTGAAAGGCTGACGAAAGTCGCCATGTTCGCGGGTGTTCAAGACGGCAACAGTCGCACGGTTGGATGCTGTCGATTGCTGCAGAACGTGCAATCTGTGGAAGAGGATTACCTACTTTTCCCCGGCGATTCCGCGAAGCACGAAGGTCACGTTCGCCGGCCGCTCCGCGAGGCGGCGCATGAAATAAGGGAACCATTCCCGGCCGAATGGGATGTAGAGGCGAAGACGATACCCCTCGTTCACGAGCATCGTCTGCAGGTCGCGGCGGATGCCGTACAGCATTTGAAATTCGAACTGGTCGGGCGCCACTTGATGTTCCGCCGCCACTCGCCGCGCCAGGGCGATCATCGCCGGGTCGTGCGTGGCGATGGCCGGCTGGTGCCCGCGGGTGAGCAGCGCCAGCACCATGCGCGCGTAGGCCGCGTCGACGTCTGCCTTCTTCTGATACGCAACCGCCTTCGGCTCCTTGTACGCGCCCTTGACGAGACGAACGCATCCGCCGAGTGCGTTCACCCGCTCGAGATCCGCCTCGCTGCGATACAGCGCCGACTGCAGCACCACGCCGATCTGGCGATAGCCCTGCTGCCACAGCGTCTCGAAGATCTCGAGCGTCACGGCGGTGTACGCCGAGCTCTCCATATCGATGCGCACGAAGAAGCCGGCCGGCTCGGCGCGTTCGAGAATCTTCCGCAGGTTGTCGACGGCGCTCGCCTTGTCGACGTCGAGACCGAGTTGTGTCAGCTTGAGCGAGACGTTGCGTCCGATACCCGAGTCGATGATCGCCTCGATCGCATCCAGGTACGAGCGGGTCGCCGCGTCGGCTTCCGCCAGGTTCGAGACGCTCTCGCCAAGCAGGTCCAGCGTCTGCGTCAGGCCGCGCGCTTCGACGGCGCGTGCGGCCTCGATCGCTTCGGCCACCGTTTCACCCGCGATGAACCGCCGCGCGAAGCTGGACGGCTTGCGCATGCCGTAGTGCGACGCCATCCGCTTCAGCATGCCGCTCCGGGCGAGCAGCTGAAAAAATGTCTTCGACGCGCTGTCGAGCATCAATGGGTCCGGCCGGTCGTGACGAGCAGATGCTCGATCGAACGCGCGTAGTAGCGAAGCACGTTCCGGCCGCGAACGCGGAACGTCCCGCGCTCCAGCACGACAACGCCGCGCGTTTCGAGCGCTTCTGCTGCCGCCTCGATCGCCTCACGTCCGCTGGTGACGCCGAGATTTGCGTGGCGGGCGGCGAGCTCCTCGATCAGCTGGTCGATGCGCGCTTCCAGATCGCGGCGCGTGATCGACGGCCGCATGGCGGCGGCGAACACGGCGGTGGGCAGCACTTTGTAGAGCGCGCCGATGCGGGCGCGGATCGTCCGCGTCAGGTCGAGCACGTCGCTGCGCGACGAGGCGTCCACGCCGCCGACGGCGATGGGCGCGCCGAAGGTGACGAACGCGCGCGAGCGGTAGCCGACCGCGTACCGCACCATCTCCGCCAGCTCGCGGGTGAACGGCCGCTGCCGCTTCTTCACGCGCTGTTTGGCGAGGATGTGATCCTCGAGCACCAGGTCGTAGGCGATCGCCGCCGGAATCACCACGAGGTCGGCGCGGCCCGCGGTCAGCGCGGCGTGAATCAGGCCGGTCTTCGCGGCCTTCAGCTCGCCGCTATAGCTGCGTCCGCCTTCCGGATAGAAGAAGAGGTCGTGGCTCTTGAGGATCTCGGAGATGTACGCCTTCAGCGTGATCAGGTACGCCGGATCCTTCGTGTTGCGGCGGATCGGAATCGCGCCGGTCACGTGCCGGTGCAGCAGCCCGAGCGGACCGCCGAACAGATTGATGCCCGCCGCGATGAGCGGCGGCCGGATGCCGTTGTCGTCGAGCACCAGCGGCTCGACGAGATAGTCGGTGTGGCTGCGGTGGTTCGACGCGTACACCACGCGATGGTTGCGGACGGCCGCTTCGACGTGGTGCAGATGCTCGTGCTTGCGCTCGATTTTGCGGAGGATCGGGTAGAGCGGATGCTGCAGCGCGCGGTAGATCGCATGACGCTGCGTCGTGCGCAGCTCGTCCAGGTACGAGTAGATGCGCTCGCGCGCCTGCGTGCCGCTTTCGCCATGTCCCCCGCGCAGGTACTTGACGACCTCTTCACGCGCGAGCACAGCCTGGGAGATCTCGTCCAGCATCAGGTACGGCCTGGACTATAGCGCGTGGCAGACCGCATCGGCAAACATCGTCGTGGTTGCCGTGCCGCCGAGATCGAGCGTCCGGGTCCGTCCGGCGATCAGCACCTGGCCGAGCGCGGACATGATGCGATCCGCCACCGCGTCCTCGTCGATGTGGCGCAGCATCATCACGGCCGACAGGAGCAGCGCCGTCGGGTTCGCGAGATTTTTGCCCGCGATATCCGGCGCGCTGCCGTGCACCGCCTCGAACACGCCGACCTCCGTCCCGAGATTCGCGGCGCCCACCACGCCCAGGCCGCCGACGAGGCCCGCGCACAGGTCCGAGACGATGTCGCCGTAGAGGTTCGGCATGACGAGCACGTCGAACTGCGAGGGATTCATCACGAGGTGCATGCACGCGGCGTCGACGATCCGCTCGTCGTACTTGATGTCGGTGTACTCGCGCGACACCGTGCGGCAGCATTCCAGAAACAGGCCGTCGCTGAGCTTCATGATGTTCGCCTTGTGGATCGCCGTCACCTTGCGGCGTCCGTGCCGGCGCGCGTGCCTGAACGCGAAGTGCGCGATGCGCGTCGAGGCGCGCTCGGTGATGATCTTCAGGCTTTCGACGACCCCGGGCACGACTTCGTGCTCGAGGCCCGCGTAGAGGTCCTCCGTATTCTCGCGCACGATCACCATGTCGACGCCCTGAAACCTGGCGTCCACGCCAGGCAGGTTCCAGACCGGACGCAGGTTCGAGAACAGATCGAGCGCCTTGCGCAGGCCGACGTTGACGCTGGTGAACCCGCCGGCGATCGGCGTCGTGACCGGCCCCTTGAGCGCGACCTTGTTGCGGCGGATCGACTCGAGCAATTCAACCGGCAGTGTGTGCCCCGAGCGCTCGAACGCGAGCACGCCGGCCAGCTGCCGCTCCCATTCGATCGAGACGCCAGACGCGGTGAGTATGCGGAGGACGGCTTCGGTGACTTCGGGCCCGATGCCGTCGCCAGGAATCAGTGTGATGGTGTGTGTCATTCCCGAACGTACCAAAAAAGGAGGACGAGGCCGAGCGTCATGTTGATCGTCATCAGCGCAGTGGACGTCTCGTGGTGCGAGGGTACCGGCACCGTGCCGCGCGCGACCGGATAGCCCGAATACACCGCGACGATCAGCATCACGACGACGATCGAGACGCGCGGGATGAAGGAGGCCGGCGGCGGTCCCAGGAACTTGATCGCGAACAGGCAGGTGAGGATCACGAAGGCGCACGCATACGCCACGAGATGGAAATGCCAGAAGATCGTGCCAAAAAGCGATCCCGCCAGCTCGCGGCCCGTCGCAGGGTTGGCGGTCTGGAGCACCTCGAACATCGAGGGCGCGACGATCAGCCCGAGGATGATCATCCCGCCGAGCCACACGACCAGCGCCAGAAGCGCAGTGTAACGGATGACGAGCATCCCCTTATTATAATTGCCGGATTGGCCGCCGACCTCGATCGCCTCACCGACGACGTGCTGCACGCGCTGACCGACGGCGCCGCGGCCACCGCGCCGGCGCTCTCGTTTCTCCTGCGGCGCTACCGCGCGACAGAGCGCGCGGACGTGCGCGACGCGCTCGAGCCGGCGCTCGCCACCGCGCTGAATCAGCCGTTCGACGAGCTGACGCCAGCGGACCGCGCGGCATTTCTCACCGCCTTCGTCGAAGCGGCCGCCGTGGCCGACGATGCCCGCGTGCTCACGGTCGTGTCGGCATTGGCGGCGGGTCTGCGCGCCGCGTTCGGCGCTGCGACTCGCGTGGACGAGGTCTGCGCCATCGTCGAAGCCTGCCTCGCCGCGGCCGATGTGCTGGACCCGCGCGCGATCGTGCCGGACGCGATCGACGAGCTCGAGCGCGTCGTCGCCGCCGCCTATCGGCCAGGCGACGGCCTCGCACACGATCGCCGCGTGCCCGGCGGACCGCGCGGTCAGCTCGGCGATCATGTGTGCGCCGCCTCCGCTCTGCTGACGGCCTATCGCGCGACCGCGAGGATCCCATACGCGATGCTCGCCGAAGAGCTGATGCAGTGTGTCCGCCGCACGTTATGGGACGACGAAGCCGGCGTGTTCGTGGTCGCGGCCGGGACGTGCGACGATCCGTTCGCCGCCAACTGCGCCGCCGCGCGCGTCTGGTGCCGCCTGGCGTGTTTGCACGCGGACGACGACTACCGCGCCACGGCGGTGATTGCGCCGAATGCCGTCTACCACGCCGACGCGGCCCGCATTCTCGAGTCGCCGTCCATCACGCTCGCCGCGCGTGGCATGGACAGCGCCCCATACGGCCTCGCTCTCACAGAATGGCTCGGGCTCTGAATTGCAAATGGGATTGCCGGTTGACGGCGCGATTGCCGATTGATTGTAGAATTCTTTTATGGCCCTTGACCGTTCCGTCCTCGTTCCTTCACTGCACAACATCGCCACGCGTCTTCGCATCGACTCCGTGCGATCGACGTCGGAAGCGGGCAGCGGCCACCCGACGAGCTGCTGTTCCGCGGCAGACGTGATGGCGGCGGTCTTTTTTGCCGAGATGCGATTCAATCCGGCCGATCCGCACAATCCCGACAGCGATCGGTTCGTGCTCTCGAAAGGGCATGCCGCGCCGATCCTGTACGCGGCCTGGGCCGAGGCGGGCGCGTTCGATCGGAGCGAGCTGCTGAAACTGCGTGAAATCGGCTCGGATCTCGAGGGGCATCCCACGCCGCGGCTGCCGTTCGTGGACGTGGCCACGGGCTCGCTCGGCCAGGGCATTTGTGCCGCCGTCGGTTCGGCGCTCAACGCCCGCCGCATTCAGTCGCCGTACCGCACCTACGTGCTGCTCGGCGACGGCGAATCGGCCGAAGGCTCCGTGTGGGAAGCGGCCGATGTCGCGGCGATGGATCGCCTCGACAACCTCTGCTGCATCACCGACGTCAACGGCCTCGGACAGAGCCGCGCGACGATGTGGCAGCACGACATGGATCAGTTCGCGCGCCGCTGGACCGCGTTCGGCTGGCACGCCATCGTCGTCGACGGCCACGACATGACGCAGATCCTCGACGCGCTCGCCGAAGCGCGGACGACGACCGGACGGCCAACGATGATCCTGGCGCGGACGATCAAGGGCAAAGGCGTGTCGTTCACCGAAGGCAAGGACGGGTGGCACGGCCGGGCGTTCAAGAAAGGCGAGGAGCTCGATCGCGCGCTGGCGGAGCTCGAATCGCAGTTCGTCCCGCTGCCGGCCGGCGGCAACGACGTGAACCTGGCGCGCCAGATTCCGAAGCCCGCGTCGGCGGCGCGACCCGTCGTGACGCCGAAATCACCGGCTGCGCCGTCGTACAAGAACGACGAGCTGGTCGCGACGCGCGAAGCGTACGGGACGGCGATCGCCAAGCTCGGCGAAGTCGATCCGCGGATCGTGGCGCTCGACGCCGACGTGAAGAACTCGACGTTCAGCGACCGCTTCGAGAAGGCGCTGCCGGATCGGTTCTACGAGAACTTCATCGCGGAGCAGGTCATGATCGGTGCGGCGATGGGGCTGGCGGCGCGCGGCGCCATTCCGTTCCCGTCGACATTTGCGTGCTTCTTATCGCGAGCGGCCGACTTCGTGCGCATGGCCGCGATCAGCAATGTCGGCATCAAGATGGCCGGCTCGCACGCCGGTGTGTCGATCGGCGAGGACGGTCCGTCGCAGATGGCGCTCGAAGATCTCGGGATGTGTCGATCCCAGCCGAACTTCACCGTGCTGTATCCGTGCGACGCGGTCAGCACCGAACGGCTCATCGCGCTGATGGCGTACCACCCCGGTCCGGCGTACATGCGTACGAGCCGGCCGAAAACGCCGATCGTCTACTCCGCCGACGAGACGTTTACGATCGGCGGCCTGAAAGTGCTGCGCGAAAGCGCGGGCGACATCGCGACGGTGATCGGCGCGGGGGTGACGGTGTTCGAAGCGCTGAAGGCGTACGATCAGCTGCAAGGCGAAGGCATTGCGATTCGCGTGATCGATCTCTACTCGGTGCAGCCCGTCGATCGTGACGGGCTCGTCGCCGCGGGCCGTGCGACCGGCGGCCGTCTCATCACGGTTGAGGATCACTACGCCGCCGGCGGGATCGGCGATGCCGTCGCCGAAGCGGTGGCCGACGCCGGCCTGACGGTGCATCGACTGGCGATTCGCGAGATCCCGCGCAGCGGCAAGCCGGACGAACTGCTCGACCGCTTCGGGATCTCTGCGAGACACATCGTCGAGGCGGTCCGGGCCGCGTCGCAGGCGTTGTAGCTCCTGAGCGCTTTTACCCGCCGCTCTTACCACGCCCCTGGCGGCGGCTCGCCATGATCTGCTTCGCCTGCTTCTTCTGATCCGCCGTCAGAATCTGGAACACCTCGGCCCGGAGATGCGCCCTGGCGACCGCCATGTCTGCGTCGACGGCGGCCACATCCGCACTCTTCTGACGGATCGTCACGTCGTCAATGGTGTCGGCCGTTTCGGCGGCCTCCAGCGCCTGGTGCGCCGAACCGGCGCGCCCGGCGAGCGCCTTGAAATCATCGGCGTGCGACTGCATGATGGTCTTGATTTGATCCTTTTGCGTGTCGGTCAGACCAAGGCGCGCGAGGAGCGGCCCCATCAGGCCCAGACCCATTCGGCCTGGCCCGCCAAAACCCATGGGTGGCGGCCCCATTCGGCCGGCCCTAAACGGCGGCTCCTGTCCGCTCGTATTCTGAGTAGCTGTCAGTACGCCGGCGCCCACGCCGACCGCGATCAGGGTGGCGCCGACGCACAGCCCGAAACGTCTCATTCGCTCGCTCATGTGATGTGCTCCTCTCGAACGGTTGCGTTCTGCTGTATTTGACGGGCCCTGCGTGGCCCCATGATGGACCGATTGTGAAAAAACCGTGGTAATTGCTGCTGCCGGAGCCCCGCGCGTGCTCGTCGTGGAAGACGAGCCCAATATTCGTGAACTGGTGTGCCTGCACCTCAGCCTCGAAGGATACGCCTGCGAAGGCGCAGGGGATGGCCAGGACGCCTTGAACCGCGCCGAATCAGAGCGCTTCGATCTGCTCGTGCTCGATGTGATGATCCCGGGGCTCGACGGCCTGTCGCTCTGTCGGGCGGTGCGCAACGGCCGCACCAATCACGACGTGCCGATCTTGATGCTGACCGCGCGCCGCGAAGAGGCCGACAAGGTGGTCGGCCTCGAAAGTGGAGCCGACGATTACCTCACGAAGCCGTTCGGCGTCCGCGAGCTCGTGGCGCGCGCCCGGGCGCTGCTGCGGCGTCCTCGCGTACCGATCGGCCTTGTCGGCGCCACGAACGGTGCGCCGGGCGACGATACGGCGCCGATTCGCGTGCACGGCGTCGAGATCGATCCGGCGCGCCGCCGCGTCCGCGTCGAGACGCGCGATGTGGAGCTGACCGATCAGGAATTTCGGCTGCTGCACCTGCTGGCCACCCATGCCGGCATCGTCTTCAGCCGGGAGGCGCTGCTCGGCAAGATCTGGCGAGGCGATACGTTCGTCACCGTTCGCAGCGTGGACACGCTGGTCAAGCGCCTGCGCCGCCGCGTCGAACCCGATCCCGCCAACCCGCGCTATCTCCTCACCGTCTGGGGCGTCGGCTACAAGTTCGCCGATTTCTGACGGCCGTCATTCCTATCACACTGCTTGATGTAGGGCACAAACCGTCCGGAGTCCAGTTTTCCGGATAAGTGTTCCGTAAGTAGTCGAATTCGACGAAATCTGTGTCCGGTTTCGCTTTACATCCATCGACATGCTGGTAAGATGCGTGGCACTTTGTTGTCAATTCGGCGTCACTTTTGACGTCAATGCGTCATTTGTGACGTCACTTTCGGCGACCTCTTGACGCCTGTTCCATCGTTTTTCAGCGGAGGGACGTATGAGATGTAGATCGGTATGGCTGGTGGTAGCCACGATCGTCGCGATGCTCTGGGCAGTGCCCGGACACGCACAAAACTCGCAGGGCCGTCTGACCGGCGTGGTCACCGACGCACAGGGCGCCGTGCTGCCTGGCGTCACCGTCACCGCTTCCTCTCCGGCATTGATCGGGACGCGCACGGCCGTTACTGAAGCGGACGGAAAGTATTTGTTCGCCGCACTGCCAACCGGTTCGTACAAACTCGCATTCGATCTGCAGGGATTCAAGCAGTCAGTGCGCGAGAACGTCCAGGTGGTGCTCGGCCAGACCATTTCTGCCGATGCGCAACTGCAGCTCGGACAGCTCTCTGAAAGCGTCACCGTGACCGGCGCCTCACCCATCGTCGACGTGACGACGACACGCGTGGGCGCGAGTTTGAAGGGCGACGCGCTGATCGCCGTGCCGACCTCCACCGACACATGGGGCGCATTGTCTGAAGCTCCCGGCGTGCGTATGCAGGGCTTCGACGTCGGCGGCAGCCACAAGAGTCAGCAGTCGGGCTACGAGAGCTTCGGCGTCCAGAACCAGTCGCGCGTCGTCACCGAAGGTGTGGATCACACTGAAGGCGTCGGCGGCACCGGCTTCTACGAGGACTATTACGCGAACGAGGAAGTGTCGGTCAGCTCCCTCGGCAGCGACGTCGAGATGAACTCACCAGGCGCCGCGGTCGTGTCGACGATCAAGAGCGGCGGCAACAAGTTCAAGGGCCTCGAGAACTTCGCGTACGAGCCGGGCAAGTTCGTCGGCAGCAACGCTGCTGCGCCCGACATCGCCGCGCGCGGGTACACGTGTCCCTCGAACGCCGCCGGCGCGCTCGAGTGCGACAACCCGAACCTGCTGTTCTGGGAAGGGCACGCCGATCTGGGCGGGCCGATCATGAAGGACAAGCTCTGGTTCTACGCGGCGTACAACCAGTTCCACATCGACAAGCAGGTGTCCGGCGTGTCGCCCAGCGTCGCGACCGATCTGGGCCTGTTCAAGAACTACACCGCCAAAGGCTCTGGTAAGGTGAGCACCAACAACACGCTGATCGGCTACTACCAGGCGGGCAACAAGCAGAAGCCACAGCGCGGCCTGTCGACGCTCGTCCCGCCGGAATCGATCGAGGCGCAGAACAGCTGGTCGTACATGTACAAGGGCGAATGGCAGTCGGTGATCAGCAACCGCACATTCCTCGACGTCAACGTGGGCCGCTTCATCGAGAACTGGCCGATGGTGCCGGCGGTCGATCCCTCGGTCCGGGTACCGTCAATCTATCGATCGGTGCCGGGTCTTCAGACCGGGGCGGGGTGGAACGCGTTCACGACGGTGCGTCACAAGCCGCAGGTCAAGGCGCAGATGACGTATTACCTGCCGGACAAAGGCGGGAGTCACGACTTCAAGTTCGGGTTCGAGGACATCAACGATTGGTATCACTTCGGGATCAACGGCACGTCCGGACCGTACCGGCTGTCGTACGCGACGCCGACGTCGGCGTCTGCGGATCGCATCCGCTTCATCGACACCGGCGCGCCTGGCGACTACGGCAACGGCTGGAACGCGTCGCCGAACATCGACCAGCACTACTCGGGGTACGCGCAGGACCGCTGGTCGCCGAACAACCGCTTGACCGTCACCGTCGGCGTTCGCATCGACTACCAGGACGTCGGTTACGGCGACGGTCAGCGCAAGCCGACCATCACCGACTCAACGCTCGGCGTGCAGTCTGTCGTCTGCGCGGGACAAGCCGCACTCTGCGACGGCGGGGCGATCTTCCCGGCGTCGACGCCGGTGGCCGCGGCATCGTTCCTGAAGAACACCAACGTCGCGGCCCGCGCGGGCTTCAGCTACAACCTCGAAGGGTCGGGGAAATCCGTGTTGAAGGTGTTCTATGGCCGGTACTACAACAATCTGGCCGACGGCTTCTCGGGTGTGAACCCGGGCGGGCAGAATTACATCGAGTACAACTTCAACGACCTGAACCACAACGGCAAGTACGACGGCCCGCAGGAACTCGGCGCGTGGCGCACGCGAATCGGCGGCGTCTCGTCGCCCGTGCTGCCAGGCACGACCACCCCGTACACGGACGAGTACAGCGGCACCGTCGAGCATCAGTTCTGGGGTGAGTCGTCCGTGCGCGCCACGTACGTCCGCAAGATCCAGAAGAACTTCGTGCCGTTCTACTACACGTCGCTCGTGCCAGCGTGGATCGGCAACGTCAACGTGCCGGTCACGGCGAGCTATTTGGGGACGACCTACAACCTCCTGGACGTGCCGAACTCGCTCGCCAACGCCTCGGACAGCGCGTTCTCGAACTATCCGGACAGCAACTTCACCTACGACACGCTGGAGTTCGCCTTCCAGAAGCGGGCCGGCAACCTGTTCGTCCAGACCAGCGCCGACTACCAGTGGCGCAACGAGCTCCGCTCGGCCGACATCCCTGACGTCGGCAGCACGAGCCCGCTCTCCACGGATCCGATCGGCGTCTACCCGCAGATTTCGGTGAACCCGAACGCAGGGAATCGGCAGAAGACGACGATGTATCACGCGCAGGTGTCGGGACGGTACCAGTTCAAGTACGACGTTGGCGTGGGCCTGAACTACCGTTTCCAGAGCGGCTTCCCGTACTCGCCGGTCGTGCCCGACGGGTCAGTGGTCCCGGCGCTGAACGTCTGCAATTTCAACTGCGCGTTCTTCACGCAGAACCTGGATCAGAATCGCTCGGAGAGCGTCAATCTGATGAATGTGCGCTTCGACAAGTCGATCCCGCTCGGCCACGGTGCGAAGGCGACCGTGATGCTCGACATCTACAACATCCTCAACGCGGATCCGGTCACCAACTTCAACCTGGGCGTCGGCCCGGGCTACAAGGGGGTGATCGCCGTGCTCGACCCGCGCGTGTTCCAGGTGGGCTTCCGCCTGGAATTCTGAAATCTGCAAGTCTGCGAATCTGAGCTCTGAGTAAGAGTTGTTGAAGGGCCTCGCCGCCGGCGAGGCCCTTTTTTTGTGTTTTCTGCCTTTCTACACGCGTGCTTTACAGTTCAGTTTGCCGATCGTCCTCCTTGACCGGAGCGCCCGCCCCTCGCAACCCCACCTGTTGAGTGTGTCCGAAAACGGGACATTTCGCCCCCATCAGTTCGGTTTTTGGGATCTGCGCCACATGTTTCCTTTATTGACGGCGCTTTGAGCGCCCGTCATCTTTACATTCATTTACATTTAAGCGATTCGAGATCGTCTCCTGGACCCCACCGTTTTCCGTCGGTTCTTCCCGTGGAGGGGCGTATGAGATTCAGATCGCTAGGGCTCGTCGCAATCGCGATCCCTGTACTGGCCGTGCTCTCGGCGGTACCCGGATACGCACAAAGTTCCCAGGGGCGCCTCACGGGCATCGTCACCGATTCGCAAGGCGCTGTGCTGCCCGGCGTAACGGTCACAGCTTCGTCTCCCTCGCTGATTGGCACGCGCTCGGCGGTGACCGAGGCGGACGGAAAATATTTGTTCGCATCGCTGCCGACCGGTGTGTACAAGCTCGCGTTCGATCTTCAGGGCTTCAAGCAATCAGTACGCGAGAACATCCAGGTGGTGCTCGGCCAGACGATTTCGGCCGACACGGAGATGCAGCTTGGTCAGCTCACTGAAAGCATCACGGTCAGCGGCGCGTCGCCGGTGGTCGACGTGACCACGACGCGCATCGGGACGAGCCTGAAGGGCGATGCGTTGATCGCCGTGCCGACATCCACTGACACGTGGGGCGCGCTGTCCGAGGCGCCTGGCGTGCGCATGACGGGCTTCGACGTGGGCGGCAGCCACAAGAGCCAGCAGTCCGGGTACGAGAGCTTCGGCATCCAGAACCAGGCGCGCATCGTCACCGAAGGTGTGGACCACACTGAGGGCGTCGGCGGCACCGGCTTCTACGAGGACTACTACGCGAATGAAGAAGTGTCCATCAGCTCGCTCGGCAGCGACGTCGAGATGAACTCGCCGGGCGCGGCGGTGGTGTCGATGATCAAGAGCGGCGGTAACCGGTTCCAGGGGCTCGAGAATTTCGCGTACGAGCCTGGCAGCTTCGTTGGCAGCAACGGTGCGCCGTCCGATGTCTCGGGGCGCGGCTATACGTGCCCGGCGAACGCGGCGGGCGCGCTCGAGTGCGACAACCCGAACCTGCTGTTCTGGGAGGGGCACGCGGATCTGGGCGGACCGATCATGCGGGACAAGATCTGGTTCTACGCCGCGTACAACCAGTTCCACATCGACAAGCAGGTCGCCGGCGTGTCGCGCGACGTGGCGACCGATCTCGGGCTGTTCAACAACCAGACGGTCAAGGGCACCGGCAAAGTGACCCAGGGCAACACCCTGATCGGCTACTACCAGCGCGGACGCAAGGAGAAGCCGAAGCGCAATCTGTCGACGCTCGTCCCGCCGGAATCGATTCTTGCGCAGGACAGCGTCTCGTGGATGGCGAAGGGCGAATGGCAGTCGGTGATCAGCAACCGCACGTTCCTCTCGGTGAACGGTGGTGAGTTCCATCTGGCGTGGCCGATGGTTCCGGCCGTCGACGCGGCCGTCAGCCCGCCGGTGCTCTTCCAGGCCAACAACTCGCAGCTGGGCGCCGGCTGGAACGCGTTCACCAGCGAGCGCCGCAAGCCGCAGGTCAAGGCGCAGTTGACCTATTACCTGCCGGACAAGGCCGGGAGCCACGACTTCAAATTCGGCTTCGAGAGCATCTACGACTGGTATCGTCTCGGGATCAACGGACAGTCGGGCCCGTACCGCGTGTATGTCAATCCGGCCGGAGAAGTGTACCGGCTTCGCTTCGCCGATGTCGGCCCCGCGAGCTCGTACGCCTCCGGGTGGACGACGGGCGCCAACATCGACAAGCACTTCAGCGGCTTCCTGCAGGATCGCTGGGCGCCGACCAACCGCGTGACGATCTCGGCCGGTGTCCGGATCGATTATCAGGACGTCGGCTACTCGAGCGCCGAGCGCCGGCCGGTCATCAGCGACATCTCGCCGGTGGACGGGACGCAAATCTTTCCGGCGGCGACCAACATCAGCGGCGCCTCGTTCTTCACGAACACCGACATCGCGCCGCGCGTTGGTGTCAGCGTCAACCTCGACAAGAAAGGCATGACGGTGCTGAAGGCGTTCTACGGGCGGTATTACAACAACCTGGCGGACGGCTTCTCGGCGGCGAACCCGGGCGGCACCAGTTACGCCGACTACAACTTTACCGACCTGAATGGCAACGGCAAGTACGATGGACCAGCGGAGCTCGGATCGTTGCGCGCGCGACTCGGCGGGGCCGATGCGCCGGTGAATCCGAGCAGCAAGACGCCGTACACCGACGAATACAGCGTCACGATGGAGCGCCAGTTCTGGGGCGAGTCGTCCGTCCGCGCGACCTACGTCCGGAAGATGCAGAAGGAGTTCCTGCCGTTCTACTTCACGCCGCTGGTGACGGCGTGGATCGGCAACGTCAACGTGCCGACCGTCGCAACATTCAACGGGACGACCTACAACCTGCGCGACGTGCCCGACTCGCTGGCGAATGCGACCGGCACGGAATACACGAACTACGCCGACGGCGACTTCACCTACGATACGATCGAAGGCGCGTTCAACAAGCGAGCCGGAAAACTGTTCGTCCAGGCGAGCGCCGACTACCAGTGGCGGAACGAACTGGTCTCTGCCGACCAGGTCAATTCCACGGGTGGCAGCACGAGCCCGCTGTCGACGGCTCCCTTCGGAGTCTTTCCGCAGCTCTCGCCGAATCCCAACGCGCCGAACCGGCAGAAAACGACCGGGTATGGCGCCCAGCTCGCGGGGCGGTACGAGTTCAAGTACAACATCGGCGTCGCGCTGAACTACCGGTTCCAGAGCGGGTTCCCATATGCCGCGATCGTGCCGGACGGCTCGGTCGGTCTGAACGTCTGCAACTTCGAATGCTCGTTCTTCGCGCAGAACCTGGATCAGAACCGATCGGAGAACGTCAACCTGATGAACTTCCGCATCGACAAGGGCATCCCGCTGGGCCGCGGAGCCAAGGCGACGGTGATGCTCGATATCTACAATCTGCTGAACGCGGATCCGGTCACCAACTTCAACTTGAATGATGGCCCCGGATACAAGACCGTCATCGCGGTGCTCGACCCACGCGTGTTCCAAGTGGGGTTCCGGCTGCAGTTCTGAAACGTCGAGACGTCAGAGCACAGATCGCAGATTGGGCCTCGCCGCTGGCGAGGCCCTTTTTTTATAACCGTTTCCAGATCGATGTAGCGCGAAGGCTTCCACCTCCGCCAAGGCTCCGGCGGACAGGTCAGCCGAGCGCCTCGCGTTCCAGATCAATGTAGCGCGAAGGCTTCCACCTCCGCCAAGGCTCCGGCGGACAGGTCAGCCGAGCGCCTCGCGGTGACACAACGCTGTCGCGTCCCACGCGCTCCTACTTGCGGAGCCGATCCAGATTGAACTGCGCGTCGCGATAGCCGGGGCGCAGGGCGAGCGCTTTCTGCCACTCGGCGGCCGCGCGAACGGTGTCGCCCTGCGTGGCGTAGGCGACGCCCAGGCCGTTGTGCGCGGTGGCCAGATCCGGGTTGATCGCGATGGCGTGCGTCAGCGCCTCGATTGCATCGGCGGTGCGGTGCTCGGCGAGATACAGCGCGCCGAGATTGTTCCACGTGGCGGCGGCGTTCGGCGACGCGGTCAGTACGCGCCGGAACATCGCTTCCGCGAGCTGTCCGCGTCCCATCCGCGTGTACGTCTGGCCGAGCGCATCCGCCGACTGAAGATCGGCGGCGTCGCCGCGGACGAGATCGCCCAGCACCGCCGCCGATCGATCGAGGTCGCCTGTGTCGCGCAGCATCGATCCCAGCGATCGCAGCAGCGAGCGATCGGCGTGGCCAGCGCGCGCGGCGCCATCGAGCAGCGCGATCCCTTCGCCGACGCGTCCGGTGGCGCGCAGAATGAAGGCGAGGCGGTCGTACACCATGGTCAGGCCGGGCCGCTCGCGGATCACCCCGCGCAGCGTCTCGATCGCCGCTGCGCTGTCGCCTCTCGACCACTGCGCCGCCGCATCGTCGAGCGCGGCGTTGAGATGGACGAGTTGTTTCGGATCGTCGGCGGTGCCGTAGCGTTCAGCGCGCTTCACCGGTGACGACACGACGTAGCCGAGCGCGCGGAGGCGCGCTTCAGCGTCGGGATCAATCGGTGCCGGCGCGGCCGGCGCGGCGCCTTTTGCGATCTGGTCGAGGCGGCTTTCGAGATCGCGCGCACGCTCACGCTGCGGCGCGTACAGATTCTGCCGCTCTCCCGGGTCGGCGGCGAGGTCGTACAGCTCAGGAATCGGCAGATCGATCAGCTTGAGGCGATCGCGCACGACGCCGGTGAGCGGCGCCCAACCCCGCGTGAGGTTCGCGTTGAGCGCTTCGAAGTACGACGCCGGACGATCGAATGGCTGTTCGCCGCTGACGAACGGGCGGATGCTGCGGCCATCGACGCCAGCCATTGGCGCCGCGCCAATCAGATCCAGCACCGTCGGCGCCACGTCCACGAGTCGCATCGTTTCGCCGAAGACGCCGGGACGGAGCTGCGGCGGCGCCCACATCACGAGCGGGACGCGCAGCGTGGCGTCGTACGCGAAGAGGCCGTGCGTCCGCTCGCCGTGCTCGCCGAGCGCTTCGCCATGATCAGAGGCGATGACGACGAGCGTGTTGTCGAGCGCCGCCACGCGGCGGAGTTGGGCGAAGAAGGCTCCGAGCGAGGCATCGGTGTACGCGATCTCGCCGTCGTACGGCTCGGACGCGTACTGCGATCGATACGGCTCGGGCGGCGCGTACGGCTCGTGGGGATCGTACAGGTGCACCCACGCGAACCACGGCCCGCGGTGCTGGGTGCTGGGTGCTGCGGTGCTGGGTGCTGGGGTGCCAGGTGCTGGGGTGCTGGGTGCTGCACCAGTGATCCACCGATACGCCGGCTTGAGCACTTCTTCGGCGGTCCGCTGCACGACTTCGAGGTCGGCGCTACTGCCGTTCATGCGGTCGTCGTAGAGATCGAAACCCCGGCCGAGACCGAAGCGCGCGTCGAGCACGAATGAGCCGACGAACGCGGCGGTGCGGTAGCCGCTCTGCTTGAGCGCAGCGGCCAGCGTCGGCAGCGCATCGCCCAGGCGGAACGTGCCGTTGTCGTGGACGCCGTTGCGCGTTGGATAGCTCGCTGTGAGAAGCGACGCGTGCGACGGCAGCGTCAGCGGCACGTGCGCGTACGTGCGCTCGAACCGCAGCCCTTCTTTCGCGAACTGGTCGATCGTCGGCGTCAGCATCCCCTCGCTGCCGTACACCCCGACGTGATCCGCCCGCAGTGTGTCGATCGTCACCAGCAGGACGTTCGCGCCGCGCAGCGCGCCCGCCGCGATCGGCTGGGGCGGGCTTGGCGGGCGGCCGCGCATCAGCGCCACACCAATCGCCAGCACCACCACTGGTCCGGCGACGACCAGCAGCAACAGGGATTTTTTCATCGGCTCGCCTTTGCGATGGCCGCTTCCACGCGAGGCAGATCGCGCCCGTAGCGGCCGCGCGGCGCCTCCTGCGCGAAGCGCCGCAGATAGGGCAGCGCGTCGGCCGGATGATCGCCCTCTGCCAGCACCATCCCGAGATTGAACAACAGATCGTAATCGTGCGGCCGCAGACGCTCCGCGTGGCGCCAGGCGTCCGCGGCTGCGCTCCGGTCCGTCCCGACGAGCGCCGCGCCCAGACCCTGCCACGCGTCGCCGTGCGCGGGATCGGCGCGAACCGCGCGCCTGAACGCGTCGGCCGCTTGCGGCGGTCGTGATGCCGCGAGCTCCAGGAGCCCAAGGTTGTACCACGTGCCGGCGGCTCCCGGATCGCGCTGCAGCATTTCTTCGAACATCGCCCGCGCATCCGCCTGGCGGCCGAGCCGCGCATAGACGACGCCGATGGCGTTGACGAGGTCGGGATTCTGGTCGCCCGCAGCGCGCGCCTGCTCGAAGACGGACGCCGCGCCGGCCAGATCGCCGGCGTCCGCGAGCGCGGCACCCAGCTTCGCGAGCAGCTGCGCCGATCGAGCCTGTGCCGCCGGAGCGCTGCGCAGCAGCGCCACCGCTTCGGCCGGACGTCCCGCGTCGATCAGCACCGTCGCAGCGCTCGTACGCGCCGTCAGGAAATCGGGTCGATCGCGGAGGAGGCTGGTGAAGGCGGCGAGCGCATCGCTCGCGCGGCCCGCGTCGAAGGCTTCGAGCGCGGTGTTGAAGCGTTCGTTGAGCGCAACGAGCGCTTTCGGATCGTCCGCCGCGGTGTACGCCTGTTTGCGCGGCAGCGCCGCACCGCCCGCGTACCCGAGCGCCCGTAGGCGCGCCGCTGCGTCGGCATCGAGCATCGTCGGGTTGCCATCCTGGCGCGGAAGGGCGGCCAGCCGCGCCAGCGTCCGTGCCAGCGGATCGCGATGCGCCGGATCCCGTTCGGCAACATTGGCCAGCTCGCGCTGATCCGCCTGCGTGTCGTACAACTCGCGGATCGGCAGGTCGATGTACTTCCAGTGACCCGACACGATGCCTGTGAGCGGCGCCCAGCCCCGTGTGAGATTGGCGTCGAGCGCTTCGAACACGATGCCGCGATCGGTGGGCGGCGGGGCGACCAGCGATCGGCCGTCCATGCCGGCCGGCGGCGTGACCGCGGTGAGGTCGAGGATCGTCGGCATGATGTCGTCGTGCCCGACCGGCGTGTCGACGCGCCCAGCAGATATCGACGACCCGGCGACGATCAGGGGGACAGCCAGCGTCGCATCGTAGGCGAACAATCCGTGCGTCGTTTCGCCATGCTCACCCAACGACTCGCCATGATCGGCCGTCATCACGATCAGCGTGCGATCGAGCGCCTGCGCGGCGCGAAGGCGATCGAGCAGCCGGCCGAGCATCGCGTCGGCGTAGGCGACTTCCGCATCATACGGAGCGCGCCCCGCGCGATATTCAGGCGGCGCGTCGTACGGCGCATGGGGATCGAACAGGTGGACCCAGGCGAACCACGGCCCTGATCCCTGACCCCTGATCCCTGATCCCTGATCGAGAATCCAGTCTCCAGCGGCCTGAACCACTTCGCTGCCACGCCGTTCGTCGAACCGAAACGTCGCCGAGCCGCTGCTGTGCGGATAGCGATCGTCGTAGTCGTCGAAGCCGCGGTTGAGGCCGAACCTCGCGTCGAGCACGAACGCGCCGACGAAGGCGCCGGTGCGATAGCCGGCCCCCTTTAACATTGTCGCCAGCGTCGGCACATTGTCGGCGACGCGAAAAGAGGTGTTGTTGTGGACGCCGTGCGTGGCCGGCACTCGCCCTGTGAGGATGGAGGTGTGCGCCGGCAGCGTCATCGGCACATGCGAGTAGGCGTGTGAGTAGACGATGCCGGATGCCGCGAGTCGATCGAGTGTCGGGGTGAGCCCCGCGGTGCTCCCGTACGCGCCGAGCCGATCCCGGCGCAGCGTGTCGATCGTGACAAGGAGCACGTTCGCCCCGCGAAACTGCGCGGATGCGAGCATCGGCGTGGATGGGTGACGCCCGCACGCGCCCGCGCCGATCGCGACGATGGGGGCCAGCATGGCCGCGACGAAGACGAAGGAACTCTTTCTGCCCTTCCGGCCCTTCCCGGCCATCCAGCCCGTCCCGCCCTTCCTGCCCGTCCAGCCCATGACCGTTATTCAAACATCCGGCACGGCAGCGAGCCGGCGCTTGTGCTCGCTCGAGCGCATCAAGCGCTCAATCTTCATCGCCAGCGCGGGCGACACGGCCTGTGGTCCTTCGCCGAGATATCGTTCCAGCTCGTCGTACGTGAAGCCCATTTCCTCTTCGTCGGTCTGGCCGATCCAGAGCCCGGCGCTGGCCGCGCGATCGACGACGGGCGGCGGCACGCCGAGCTCGCGGGCCAGCGCGCGGACCTCGGTTTTCACCAGGCCGGCGAGCGGCAGCAGATCCGCCGCGCCGTCGCCATATTTCGTGAAGTAGCCGATCGTCAGCTCCGCACGATTGCTCGCGCCCGCCACGAGATACTGCAGGCTGTTCGCAGCGAAGTACAGCGCGGTCATGCGCAGGCGCGGTTTGACGTTGGCGAGCGGCAGCCGGGCGCGCAACCGGTCGGCGACGGGCGCGTGCGCCATGTGGTCGGGAATCGCCCGCACCTGGGGCTGAAGCGACGCAATCACCGCATCGTACGCGCAGGACAAGTCGATGCGCTGCGTCGGTACGGAGAAGCGCTCGGCGACGAGCGCAGCGTGCTGTTCGTCCTCCGGATCGCTGTGGCATGGCAACATCAGGCCGAGCGTTGCGTGCGGCGCTGCCAGCTGTGCGAGGCGGAGCACCACCGCCGAATCGACGCCGCCGCTCAGGCCGACGATGAAGCCCCGCGCCCCGGCCGAAATGAGCTGCCGGCGCATCCAGCTCGCGAGGAGCTCAGGTCGAGACATTCATTCGAATTCTATCGCGCAACCGCACGGCGTCCCGCGGCGCATGCCCACCCGTGTCCCAGGCGCTCGGCCCAGTGGTCCAGCACTCGATCGCTGTAGCTTCCGCCGTACTTCTCGACGCCATGAAACCGCACGTACACGAACGGCCGAGTAATAGACGAGCCACTGGCTTTGCGGCACATCGACGGAGGTAAGAATCGCCGCGCCGATGTGTGCATGCCAGCCGGAACAGCCGACGCGAACTGATGAGGTGTCAACACGGCCGCGACTCGTGTAAGATCGCGGTACATTTCCGTTCCCCAGCGGAAGTCCCCTTCAATCAAATAAGCAATCGCGTGTCCGGCCGCGCCCTCGGCGGACGCAGACGGAGCATTACGTGTTTGGTCAGTGGTCCCGCCGGCGAATCGTGCTCGTCTCGAGCGTTGTCATCGTGCTGCTGCTCTCGGCCGCGGGTCTCCTCGTCGTCCGCGCGCACCGCGCCGTCACCGTGGCGCAGGTGCCGTTTTCCGATCTGCTGCGCGACCTCGACCGCGGCGTCATCGCCGATGTCGTCGTGAACGGCGATGCGCTCGAGTTCACACGCACCGACGGCAGCGCGGCTCGGACCAACGCGCCGCCCAACTACGTGACGGCCAACGCCACCTTCATCGCCGACCTGGCGAAGAAGCACGTGCGCATCGACGTGCAGTCGGCACCCGAGCAGAGCGCGTACAGCTGGACCGCACTGTTCGTCGCGACCGGCTTCATCGTCATGCTCGGCCTGACGCTGCATCGCGTGACCAGCGGCCGGATCCCGGCCCTCGAAAGCAAGACCCGCGAAGCCGATCGCGACACCCCGCCGATTACCTTCGCCGATGTCGCCGGCGTCGACGAAGCGAAGGAAGAGGTGAAGGAGATCGTCGATTTCCTGCGTGAACCCGCACGGTTTGGCGCGATCGGCGGGCGCATTCCCAAAGGCGTGCTGCTGGTTGGGCCGCCGGGCACCGGGAAGACACTGCTGGCGCGATCGATTGCCGGTGAAGCGCAGGCGCCGTTTCTCTTCGCGAGCGGATCGGATTTCGTGGAGATGTATGCCGGCGTCGGCGCCTCGCGGATTCGCAAGCTGTTCAAGGATGCGCGGCGCCACGGCTCGTGCATCATCTTCATCGACGAGCTCGACGCGGTCGGCCGCAGCCGCGGCGGCAACTCGCTCAGCCATGAAGAGCGCGAGCAGACACTCAATCAGCTGCTGGTCGAAATGGACGGCTTCGCGCCGAACCAGGGCATCGTCGTCGTCGCCGCCACCAACCGGCCCGACATTCTCGATCCGGCGCTGCTCCGGCCAGGGCGCTTCGATCGCCAGGTGACCGTCGGTGCGCCCGACGTGAAGGGACGCGAGCAGATTCTCAAAATCCATGCGCGCAAAGTCCCGCTCGACGGCGAGGTGGATCTGCGGCAAATCGCGCGCGGCACGCCAGGCTTCTCAGGCGCCGAGCTGGCGAACCTCGTGAACGAGGCGGCGCTGCTCGCCGTACGCGGCGGACGTCAGATCGTCACCGACCAGGACTTCGATCAGGCGCGCGACAAAGTGCTGATGGGCGTCGAGCGGAAATCGCTGACGATGACCGATCATGAGCGCGTGACGTGCGCGTACCACGAGTCCGGCCATGCGGTGGTGGCGGCGCTGCTGCCCGCTGCCGATCCGCTGCACAAGGTCACGATCATTCCGCGCGGCCGCGCGCTCGGCGTCACGATGCAGCTGCCGGAGGGCGATCGGCACACGCACACGCTGGAGTTTCTCGAGGCGCAGATCGCGATCCTGATGGGCGGCCGCATCGCGGAGGAGATCTTCCTGCGCCAGATGACGAGCGGGGCGGGCAACGACATCGAGCGCGCCACCGACATCGCGCGGCGCATGGTGTGCGAATTCGGCATGTCGGCGACGCTCGGCCCGCTGGCGTACCGCACGCCCGGTAACCCGTGGGAGACCGACAAGGGCGCCGGCATCAGCGAATCGACGGCGCAGCGCGTCGACGAGGAGGTCCGGGAGATCGTCATGCGCGGCTACGAGACGGCGCGCCAGATCGTGGCGAAGAACCGCGCGGCGGTCCGTGCGATGGCCGAGGAACTGCTCCTGGTCGAGTCGCTCGACGCCGACGGTATCAAGTCCATCATGGCGTCGGCAGCGAATCCGGCATAGGCCGCGAGTCCTCGCGGACTCGGCGCTCACCGCCCAATCGCCTCCGCGGCGGGAGAATCGGGCCACACCGGCGCGGGCGCGGCTACGTACCCGGCGTGCGCGAGACGCGATTGGAACAGCGCCGTCTCAGACGCCCAGAACACCAGCTTCACCCACAAGCGCGCGACGACGTAGCACTGGCCGAGCACGAACGCGAGCCACATCGACAGCCCGGTGCCGCCGCTTCCGGGCGCCAGCGCCGCGTACGCGGCAATCGCCACGACAAACAACAGGATGTCCGCGAGATAGAGCGACACGGCCCCGGCGTAGTTCGCGCCGATGAAGCGGATCGCTGCGGCGATCGCGCCGAGCATGCTGCGGCGATCCTCCACCACCGCGCGCACCTTCGCGTAGTCGAAGATCAGATTGCACACCGCCAGCACGGCAAAGAATACGGCGTAGAGCGCCAGGCGCGTGAAGAACGCTGTGCGCTCCACGTTCACGTCGTGCGTCATGCGCGGATAGACGCGATCGAACAGCCACGGGTGCATCCAACCGAAGAGGAAGCCGTAGACGATCGCCATCACGATCCCGAGTCGGATGAACCGGACGCCGAAGCCTCCGCACGCAGTGAAGAACCCGTGCGCCCGCGTCGGGCGATCGCGGGCGTAGCGGTCGATGATGCCGCCGGCCAGAAACACCCACAGCGCCAGATAGATGCCCGCAGCCGCGACGATGGCGATCGGCCGCGGCGTTTTGTCGGCGAATGCACTCAGGTTGTCCAGCACCGCGCCAAAGCCGATCACGGTCGGCTTGAACGTCGCGCCGACACCGGTGGCCTGGTTGCTGAATTCCTGCATCCAGTCGTAATTGACGCCGCTCGCCGCGGTGTCGGCCGCCAGGCTCGAGCCGAGATGCTGCGCGAGGGCGCCCCGCAGCGTCAGTGCGAGCGGCAGGCTCGCCGCCACCGTCAGCAGCCACACGCCCGCCACGATTGCCGGCGCACAATTGACCCGGCGCATGCCATCGCGCCACGCGCTCATGCGAGCAGACTCCACGTCAGCAGGCAATCCTGCAGCCACACCATCCATTTCATCGCCCACTTCGTCGATGCCTCGGCACCTTTCGGCGCCAGCGTTCTCGAGTTGTTCGTGTAATCCACGTCGAGCAGCAGCACGCGGCGCGGATCGACCTGCGCCGACAGCGCCTGCACCGCGCGATCGTAGACGTACAGATTCCACCGATCGCGGCCGTCCCAATGCTCGGTGATCTGTTCACCGTCCCTGAACGTGATCAGGACCTCCACCGGAAAGATCGCTTCGCCGAAGCGACGGACGACGAGCGTCGTGTGGAAGCGCCCGTTCGCGGGGGTGCTCGTCAGATCCTGGACACCGTAGTCGAAGACATTGGAGCTGCGGTACACCTGATCGAAGAACCCGCCGAGGTCGCGGCCGGACACCGCATCAGCGGTGCTGAAGAAATCGTTTGGCTTCGGATGGGCGAATTTCCACTTCTCGAAATGCGCGGACATGATCCGCTGCAGCATCGGCCACCCGAGCCAGCGCTCCATCGTGTTCAGCCACAGCGCAGTCTTGTCGTACGTGATCGCGCCGCCGGTCGACGGGAAATACCGGTACGACGGCGTGGACGGCGCGTCGCTCCGCGCCGCGCGCCGATAGCCCGCCAAGCCGTTCCCGTCCGTCTCTCGCGAGAGGACGATGCTCTTGAACACCCAGGGCACGAACCCGCCGAAGTAGCGCTGCTCGTAGTAATTCGGATCGTAGACCTGCGCGATCGCGCGGGCGGTGGAGAACGTATTGAAGCCTTCGTCCATCCACGCGTCTTCGGTTTCGTTGTTGCCGACGATGCCGTACCAGAATTGATGGCCCGCCTCGTGAACGGTCACGTCCTCCGGCGTCGTCACATGCGGTGCGATCCACCAGCGCGTGCCGGCGGTGAACAGCGTCGGATACTCCATGCCGCCGGTGCGGCTCTGATACGCCGGATCGACGATCGTGATGTGTCCGTACGGATATGGCCCGAACCACTCGCCGTAATACTTCAGCGTCGTGCGCGTCGCGTCGAAATGCCGCTCCGCCTGGCTCGCGTGCTCGGGCTGCAGCAACAGGCGCATCTCGACCGGCGGCAGCGCTGGATGCTCGAATCGCGCCGTGCGCACGATGTAGTCGGGGCTCGTCGTCCAGGCGAAGTCGTGCACGTCGTCTTGATGGTAGCGATGCGTCGTCGTGTGGTCCGCGTTGTCGTGCCGGTCACGCTGCACGCCGGTGGCGCCCAGCGGCCAGCCGGCCGGCACCGTCAGCGATACGTCGTAGACGCCGTAATCGGAGAAGAACTCCGTGCCCGCATGGAACTGATGGCAGTTCCAGCCGCCGTCCTGCAGCACGCCGAGCTTGGGAAACCATTGCGCGATGAAGAAGTAGTTGCCGATCGCCCCCGTGCGCGCGAAGGTGCGCGGCACGTGCGCGGTCCACGTGATGTCGATGTGCGCTTCGACGCCTGGCGCGAATTCACCCGTTGGCAGGGCGACCGTCATTACCGTCTTGTCGTCGGGATTCCCATCGTCTGGCGCGATGAAGCGCATCGACGGCGTCAGGTCGAGGGGTGTGTCAGCTCCTCGCCGGAGGCGAATCGCGGTGATGTCGATGCGCGACCAGTCCCCAACATCGTGATCGCCGTCGCTCCCGGCGAGTGCGCGCTCGCGCATGAACGTTGAGCGCGCATCGCGCCACGCGTTCCAGTACAGGTGGAACTGAAGATCCGTGACCGTCTTGTTCGTGATGTTGCGCCAGAGGATCTCTTCCGAGCCCGTGATGGTGCGGCTGGCGGGATCGAGCCGCGCGTCGATCGTGTAATTCGCGTTGCGGGGCGACAGCGGGGGCGCGATCGTACCGGTGACGGCCGGCTGCGCCGAAGCGGTCGTGGCGACGACGGCGGCTGCCAGCAGACAGCACAGAACACGTGACCTCACGGCCAGATGCTACATCACCACGATCCACATCAGATGGGATTCGGGATTCGGGATTCGGGATTCGGGATTCGGGATTCGAAGACGGGCGCCTCGAGCGGATCCCAAATCCCGCAGTAGATGCCGACTGTGTAACGGCGATGGCGCTGCCCGTCGTATCAGCGGTCGGGCTATAATTCGCGCGTATGCCTAACATTCGCGTCATGCCATTCGGCCTCGGCCCCATCGGTGCCGCCATCGTCAAACAGATCGCCGCACGGCCGGGATTCAAGATCGTCGGCGCGATCGACATCGACCCGGCAAAGGCAGGCCGCGATCTCGGCGACGTCGTCGGGTTGCCGAAGCGGCTTGGCGTGAGAGTGTCCGACACGGCGGCGAAGGCATTGAAGGCGGCGAAGCCGGACGTGGTCATTCTCTGCACGAGCTCGTCGATCAAGAAGGTGATGCCTCAGATCGAAACGATTCTGAAGGCGAAGACGGCCATCGTGTCGACCACGGAAGAATTGTCGTATCCCGGCTACACGCACATCCGCCAGGCGCGCCAGATTCACGCCTGGGCGAAGAAGGCGAAAGTCGGCGTGCTCGGCACCGGGGTGAACCCGGGCTTCGCGATGGACGCGCTCCCGATTGCGCTGACGGCCGTCTGCGAGCGGGTGGACCGCATCATGGTCAATCGCGTGCAGGACGCGCGCATCCGGCGGTTGCCGTTCCAGCAGAAGATCGGCGCCGGCCTCACGACGGAGCAGTTCCAGAAGAAGGTGGACGATGGCAGCGTGCGGCATGTGGGGCTGACGGAGTCGATTGCGATGATCGCCGACGCGATGGGCTGGACGCTCGACCGGATCACGGACGACATCCAGCCGAAGCTGGCCTCGGTGACGGTTTCGAGCGAGTTCCTCGCCGTCGATCCCGGTTATGTGTGCGGCATCATTCAGGACGGCGTCGGCTACCGGAAGAACGACGCGGTGATCCGGCTGCACATGGAGGCGTATCTCGGGGCGCCTGAATCGTACGATTCGGTCGAAATCGAAGGCTCGCCGCGCATGTCGTCGAAGATCTCGGGAGGCATTCACGGCGACGTTGCAACGGCGTCCATCGTGGTGAACTCGATCCCGAAAGTCCTGAACGCGCCGCCCGGCCTCCACACGATGCGCGACCTCGCCTTGCCGTCGTTCTTTCCGGGACGGTGAGCCGGCCCGACCGCTACGGCCGCCGCGGGGCGCTCTAGCTGGACCTGTCTCGGCCCAACCATGCGGCGCGAGCCGCGTCTAAACGTTTAGGTAGATGATCTTGTGGAGTGGTATCATCGGTCGATGCCAAAACGCGGAAATCAGCCCATTCAAGGCGAATTGCTCCAGGGGACGCTCGACCTATTGATCCTGAAAACGGTGGCGATCGGGGCGGCGCACGGGCACACGATCGCGCACGCCATCGAACAGCGATCCGACGAGATCCTGCAGGTCGAACACGGGTCACTCTACCCGGCGCTGCATCGGCTCGAGGATCGAGGCTGGATCTCGTCGTTCTGGGGCACCTCGGAAAACAACCGGCGCGCGCGCTACTACCGGCTCACGCCGGCCGGCCGCAAGCAACTGGTCGCGCAGACGAATCGGTGGGACGAGATCGTGCGCGCGATCAATCGCGTGCTCCGTCCGGTGGAACGGACATAGGGAGGGCGGGTCCTGTGGCCCCCGTCGCACTATGGGATTGACGCGTTTTTTCCGGCGTAGCCGGTGGGACGATGAGCGGCGTCGCGAGCTGGAGGCACATCTCGCGATCGAAATTGACGACAACATCGCGCGCGGTCTCTCGCCCGACGAGGCGCGGCGCGCCGCCTACCGCAAGCTGGGTAATCCGACCCTCATCCGCGAGGAGATTTATCAGATGAACACTATCGCGTTTCTCGACGCCGCGTGGCGTGATCTGCGGTACGGCGCGCGTCTTCTGCGGCTCAACCCCGGATTCGCGAGCGTCGCCATCCTGTCGCTTGCGCTCGGCGTCGGCGCGAACACCGCGATCTTTCAGCTGCTCGATGCGGTCCGCATCCGGACCCTGCCGGTGACGAATCCGCAGGATCTCGTGGAGGTGCGCATCGCGAACACTGGCGGCGGGCGCACGGGCGATTTTTCCGGACGCCGACCCAGTTTGACCAACCCGCTGTGGGAACAGCTGAGGGATCATCAGCAGGCGTTCTCGAATGTGTTCGCGTGGAGCGGCACGCAATTCAACCTGACGTCGGGCGGCGAGGCGCGGTACGCCAATGGGATGTGGGTGAGCAGCGGGTTCTTCGACACGCTCCACATCTCTCCGGTGGCCGGCCGCGTGCTGACGCCGGACGACGATCGGCGCGGCTGCGCGGCGCCGGCCGCCGTGATCAGCTACGGCTTCTGGCAGCGGGAATTTGCCGGCAACCCGGCGGCGATTGGCCGGAGCCTCACTCTCGACGGCCACGCCTACGACATCGTTGGCGTCACGCCCGCCAGTTTCTTCGGGGTCGAGGTCGGACGGACGTTCGATGTAGCGGTGCCGTTGTGCGCGGAGCCGCTGTCGCGTGGTGAAAACACGGCACTCGACAAACCCGACGTCTGGTTCCTTGCTACGATCGGCCGCTTGAAGCCCGGGTGGACAGAGGCGCGTGCCACCGCGCAGCTCGCGTCGGTGTCGGCGCCGATCTTTCAGGCCACGCTGCCGCCGCACTATCGCGAGCAGGACGCGAAGCATTACCTGCAGTTCCAATTCGGCGCGTTCCCAGCCGGCACCGGCGTTTCCGCGCTGCGGCGCGACTACGAGTCGCCGCTCTGGATGCTGCTGGCGACAACGGGCCTCGTGCTGATCATCGCCTGCGCCAACCTGGCGAACCTGATGCTCGCGCGTGCGACGGCGCGCGAGCGCGAGGTGGCGATCCGCCTGGCGATTGGCGCGTCACGATGGCGCCTGGTGCGGCAGCTGCTCGCCGAGAGCCTGCTCATCGCGTTCCTCGGAGCGGCGGCCGGCGCCCTACTGGCACAGTGGCTCAGTCGGTTCCTCGTAGAGTTTTTGGCGACCGAGCGCAATCAGCCCTTCGTCGATCTGTCGCTCGATTGGCGCGTGTTCGCATTCACGCTGGCGCTGGCGGCCGCGACCTGCGTCGTCTTCGGCCTGATTCCCGCCCTTCGTGCGACGGCGACGTCGCCTGGCGCGGCGATGAAGGCGGGCAGCCGCGGCATGAGCGACAGCCGCGAGCGGTTCGGCCTCCGGCGCGCGCTGGTGGTCCTGCAGGTCGCCCTCTCGCTCGTGCTCGTCGTCGGCGCGCTGCTGTTCGTGCGCAGCCTGCGCAATCTGATGACGCTCGATGCCGGTTTTCGGCAGGAGGGCCTGCTGATCGCCAACCTCGATCTCCGGCGTGCGGGCATCCCGGAAGAACGGCGGACGGCGGTCTATCAGGAGATCACCGATCGGTTGCGTGGGCTGCCCGGCGTCACCGAAGCGTCGCAGGCGTTCATCGTCCCGGTCAGCGGCAGCGGCTGGAACAACAACATCGTAATCGACGGCAGGAAATATTCGGAGAACGTGAACTTCAACAGCGTCAGCGCCGGCTTCTTCCGCACCATGGGGACGCCGATGCTGGCCGGCCGCGACTTCAACGAGCACGATGCCGGCCCGGCCGGTAAGGTCGTTGTCGTCAACCAGAGTTTCGTCGAAAAGTTTCTTGTCGGACAGAATCCGATCGGCCGGACCTTTCAGATCGACGAGGGGCCCGGCGTGCCGCAGCCGGTGTTCCAAATCATCGGTATCGTGAAAGACACGAAGTATTCGGACCTTCGCGAGCCGTTCGGACCGATCGGCTTCTTCGCGGCAGCGCAGGACGACAAGCCGACTCCGTATCTGCAGATCGTGATCCGCACGAGCGCACCGATGGCGACGATCACGTCGGAAGTGACGTCGGCGGTGGCGCAGACGCATTCGTCAATCGTGCTCCAGTTTCAGACGATGGAGACGCAGGTGCGCGAATCGCTGCTGCGCGAGCGGCTCATGGCGACGCTGTCGGGATTCTTCGGCGCGCTCGCCGCGCTGATCGCCACTATCGGCCTCTACGGCGTGATGTCGTACATGGTCGCGCGCCGCCGGAACGAGATCGGCATCCGCATGGCCCTCGGCGCAGGCCGCGCAGACGTCGTCCGCCTGGTCATGCGCGAGGCGACCGTGCTGCTCGGTGCTGGCCTGATCGTCGGTACCATCCTGGCGGTCGCTGCCGCACGAACGGCGACGACGCTGCTGTTCGGATTGCAGCCGTGGGATCCGTCCACGCTGGCGATTGCGGCGGTTGGGCTCGCGGCCGTCGCCGCACTGGCGAGTTATCTGCCGGCCGTCCGTGCATCGCACCTCGAGCCGACGACGGCGCTGCGCGACGAGTAGGGGCGGACCTGCGTGTCCGCCCCGGGCCGATGATGCGATAATCCCCGTATCGATGCAGATTGTCGCGAAGTGCCCGAAGTGTGATGCCGGTCTGCCTGTCGCGGCTGCGGAAGCACCGGCCGCGATCAAATGCGGCCGCTGCGGACACGAAATGCCGCTCGCCTTCAGCGACGCGGTGCAGTCCGGCCGATCGGTCGATCGCTGTCCGGTCTGTGCAGGCGGAGACTTTTACACGCGCAAGGACTTCGATCCGAAGATCGGCCTCACCTTCGTGATCATCGGCGCCTTGATCAGCGCCGTGTTCTACTGGTTCGGCCGCGATTTCATCGCCTACGGCATCCTCGGCGGCGCCGCGCTGATCGATCTGATCGTGTACGGCCGCCTGAAAGAGGTGACGGTCTGCTATCGCTGCCACACCGAATTCCGCGGCGCATACCCGCGGACCGCGCCGGCCTTCGATCTCCACACCGCTGACGTTCTCGAGATGGAATACGAACGGCGCATCGGGCGACGCTAACGCGGCCCGAGAAAATCGACCACGGAGGACACGGAGGGCCACAGGGGCGTCGAATCCAACCGGCTCCTCGTATGGATGCACTGGCTCGAGAGATTTCGAGACGCCGAATAATCGTGCCCCTCGTTTCGGAGTTGCGGGCGACGAACGCGCCGAAGGGCCTTGCGGCCCTGACGCACTTGAAAACCGTCTCCGACGATGGCATCGTCGTCCGTCAGCCGCGGGCAAACGATCAAATCGGGATGGCGGAGAAGGCGGCCGAACCGACTGTTCGGGCGTGATCCCACCGATAATTGAACTGAGCATCCGATCGCGGTACCATTCATCGAACGCGGACGTTGCATTATCCAGGAGGCCTGCCGAAGTGAGCAGACAGACCGACCGGGATCCCTACCGCGGACGCGACCCCCGGCAGATTCCCGCTTACACGCTCTTCGACGCCGCGCGCTACCTGCACGTTCCGGCGCGTACTATCCAGAACTGGGCATGCGGATATCCGTACGCGACGAAGACGGGCGGTCGACGCCGCACTCCTCCTCTCATTGACGCCGAGTCTGGCTCCACGCACGATTTCTCATTCTTCAACTTGGTGGAGTTGCACGTGCTCGCCGCGCTGCGTCGCGAACATCACGTTCAGATGCCAAACATCCGGCGAGCAGTCGAATACGTCAAGAAGCGGCTAGGTTCACCACGGCCACTGATCAACGAAGAGATGGAAACCGACGGAACGGATATCTTCGTCACGAAGCTTGGCTCTCTGATCAACGTGTCACAGAACGGCCAACTCGCGATGAAGGCTCTACTGCAGGAGTACTTAAAGCGAATCGACCGAGATGCTCACGGCGTCGCGATTCGATTGTTTCCATTCACTCGGCCCAAAGGCGTTGCGATGGATGCGACGGACGCAATAACGCAGCCGCGTCTTGTGGCCATCGATCCCGCCGTCGCTTTCGGTCGTCCGGTCATTGCGGGATCACGCGTGCCGACGGTCGAGATCTTCGAACGGTTCATCGGGGGCGAGTCGCCCGACGAAATTGCCGCCGACTTCGGACGCACCCTTGAAGAAGTCCACGAAGCGATCCGCTGCGAAAACACCGCCACGGCAGCATAGGGCGCCCACCTTCTACGTCGATGAATGCCTGGGCCGAGGAATCGCGCTCCGACTTCAAGCCGAAGGCCACGACGCAAGAGCATTCGACGAGTTCGCCGGCAGGCCGGACGTAGAATTCCTACCGATTATTGGCGAGAGGCAATGGGTCCTGATCACCAAGGACAAGAACGTTCGCAGGAATCAACTTGAGGTCGAAGCTATCCTGAACTCCGACGTCCGCGCCTTTGTTGTCACCGCCGCGAACTTGAACCACGAACAAGTTGCACAGCTGGTCTCGAAGGCGATGCCGAAGATCACCCGGATCAGCCGGCAGCGAGGGCCATTCGTCTACAACATCACGGCCACTGGCATCGTGTCTCAGATTCCTCACCGTACCCTCCGACGCCGGGCAAGGGGTCGTGGCGGTCACGATTAGCGCGACGCGATTTCCTGGACGACTCATGAACGGACGAGGTTGGGAACGGGATTCTTCTTCCGCGTCCTCAGTGTCCCCCCGTAGTGGAGCGCTTGATTCTGCAAGGTGCGCTCAGAAGAACGTGACGTCGACGAGCGCGCCTTCTTCGACGACGCTCGTGTCGGCCGGGATCTCGATGTAGCCGTCGGCGCGCGACAGGCTGGTGATGTCGCCCGAACCTTTGAACGCCGGGAGCGCCATGCCATCGAGCACGCGCACCGTATAGAACTGATGCCGGCCTGCCTGCGACGCAATGCGTCGCCCGAGCGGCAGACGCATCGCGTGCGGCTGGTGCGGCGGGAGCCCCGCGGTGGCGCGAAGAAATGGGATCAGCAGAATGTAGGCGTTCGACAGGCACGACGTCGGATTGCCGGGCATGCCGAAGAACGGTACGCCGCCGATCATTGCGAAGGCGGTCGGCTTGCCTGGCTTGACCGCGATGCCGTGAAAAATCATCTCGCCGCGCGCAGCGACCGCGTCGACGATCAGATCGCGCTCGCCGACGGAGCTTCCCCCTGAGAACACGATGATATCGGCGTCCGCGCACTCGTCGATCGCCCGCGTCAGCGCATCGAGTGTGTCGTGCGCCGGTGCGTGCGCCTGCGCGATCCCGCCGTGCATCGTCACGATCGCGCCGAGCGTGAAACGATTCACGTCGAAGATGCGGCCCGGCGTCAGCTCGCCGCCGGGCTCGACGACTTCGTTGCCAGTGGACAGAATCGCGACGCGCGGTTGCGCGAGGACGTCGACGCTTGCGCGGCCGATGGCGGCGAGCGCGCCGACGCGGCTCGGTGTCAGTGCCTCGCCGGCGCGAACGGCGAGATCGCCGATCGCCATGTCGGCGCCGCGGCGTCCGATGTTCTGGCCGGCGGTCGCCGGCGCGCGGATATCGACGGCGTCGTCCGGCGCGGCGGTCGTCTCTTCCACCATGACGACGGCGTCGGCGCCGTGCGGCAGCGGAGCGCCGGTGGCGATCTCCGCGCAGGTGCCCGGCACGATCGAGCTGCGGGGTGGGGCACCCGTGTAGATGCGCTCCACGATGCGCAGCCGCTGCGGGGCCGAACCGCTCGCCGCGACGGTGTCGGCCGCGATGACGGCGTAGCCGTCCATCGCCGACCGCGCGAACGGGGGCACGTCGACCGTCGACGCCACGTCGGACGAGGCGACGCGGCCCAAGGCGTGCGCGAGCGCCACGCGATCGGTCCGCGCGATCGGACGCACATGCGCCTCGAGCCGCGCGCGCGCCTCGGCAAGAGAAAGGGTCGCTGCAAAAGGCCGCACGACCTTACCGTGTCGCTTGCTGGACGAGGTGACCCAACTCCGGAATGACGAGCCGTTCCATCGCGAGACGCACGGCCGCTTCCGAACCAGGCAGCGACGCCACGATGCGTCCGCCGACGACGCCTGCGCAGGCGCGGGTGAGCATCGCGGCAGATCCGATCTGCTCGTAGCTGATCATCCGAAACAGCTCACCGAAGCCGTCGAGCGTCTTCTGGAGCATGCCGCTCACGACCTCGTAGGTGCTGTCGCGCGAGGTGATCCCGGTACCGCCGGTGGTGATGATGACCTGCACCTCCGGATTGGCGAGCTGGCGCTCGATCGCGCTCCTGACCAGGTCCGGTTCGTCCTTGATGATCGTGCGGCCGGCGATCTGGTGGCCGGCACTTTCGAGCAGATCCGCGATCGCGCGGCCGCTCGTGTCGGTCGCCTCCGTTCGCGTGTCGCTGATGGTCATCACGTAGCAGCCGATCGACCGGGGCGCCGCGGCTTTGTGCTCGACATCGCTCCTGGGGCTCATCGAGCGATTGTAATAGGATTCCTCCATGCGTCAGCCGCTTCTGCGCTCGGCCGTCGGGCTCGTGGCAGCCCTGTTCGTCACAGCGTCCATCCGGGCGGGCGGCCCTGATCCATTCCCGCTCGATGCCGCCGGCACGCGCTGGGTCGAGCAGACGCTGAAGAACCTGACGCCCGACGAGAAGATCGGCCAGCTCATCGTCCCGTCATTCGAATCGAATTTCCTGAGCACGGATAGCGACACGTTCGACGAGCTCACGCGCCTCGTTCGCGAGTATCACGTGGGCGGGTTCCACGTGTTCGGCGCCTCGATGCCGGCGCCGTCGGTCCTGTTGAATCCCGGGTACGGCACTGTGATTCTCGGTCAGCCGTTTTCTGCCGCGTTCCTCATCAATCGGCTGCAGGCGCTTTCGAAGGTGCCGCTGCTGAACACGGCGGACTTCGAGACAGGTGTCGGCTTCCGCATTTTCGGCGCGACGACGTTTCCGCGCCAGATGGCGATGGGCGCAGTGGCGTCGGCCGACGCGGAGCGGCTGGTGCGCGAGGAGGCGCGCATCACCTCGGTCGAGGCGCGCGCGATCGGTGTGCAGGTGAACTTTGCGCCAATCGCCGACGTGAACAACAACCCGCGCAACCCGGTGATCAATACGCGCTCGTACGGCGAAAACCCCGATCGCGTCGCATCGCTCGTTGCCGCCTACGTGTCGGGGGCGCGCGACGGCGGCATGATTGCCACGATCAAGCATTTCCCCGGTCACGGCGACACGGACGTGGACAGCCATCTCGGCCTGCCGGTGATCACGTTCGATCGCGCGCGCCTCGATCGTCTGGAGCTGGTGCCGTTCAGGCGCGGCATCGAGGCGGGCGCACAGGCATTGATGGCGGCGCACATCGAGCTGCCGGCGCTCGACCCTGCGGCGTCCACGCCCGCGACGTTCAGCCGGCCGATTCTCGAGGACCTGCTGCGGCACGACCTCGGCTTCAACGGCGTCACCTATACCGATTCGATGTCGATGGATGCCGTTGCGAAGCTGCTGCCGCCGGCTGAAGGCGCGGTGCGCGCGTTCCTGGCTGGCGCCGATCAGATTCTGCATTCGCCCGATCCGGCCGCAGCCTTTATCGGGTTGAAGAAGGCTGTGGAGAGCGGCCGGGTGTCGCGTGCGCGCCTCGACGAATCGGTGAAGCGCATTCTGCGCGCGAAGGCGTTCGCCGGCCTGCACAAGCAGCGCGCGATCGATCTCGAGGAGGTGCCGGCGAAGGTCGGCGGACGCGCGCACCTGGCGATCGCACAGGAAGCAGCAGCGCGCTCGATCACGCTCGTGAAGGACGATCGACATCAAGTCCCGCTGACGGTCCCGCACGACACGCCAGTGTTGTATCTGTCGATTCTCGACTATCTCTCGGGGTGGCAGATCGCCGCGCCGAGTCGTACGTTCATTCCAGAGTTGAAGCAGCGCTGGCCGCAGGTCACGGCGATCGAGCTGTCTGATCACACGCCGCTGTCGGAGTTGGACATGGTGCGCGCGATCGCACCGCGCTACGGTGCGATCGTCGCCTCGATCTTCGTGCGTGCGAACTCGGGCAGCGGCCGGCTCGATCTCCCGGCGGAGCTCGTGCGGCTGTTGAAGGATCTGGCGGGGACGACCGCTCGGACGAGCACGCCGTTCGTGTCGACGTTCTTCGGCAATCCGTACACCGCGTCGTTCGTGCCGGAACTGCCAGCGATCCTGCTGACGTACGATCTGTACGATCTGCCGGAGCACGCCGCCGTGCGCGCGATCGCCGGCGAAGCGCCCATCAGCGGGCGCTTGCCGATCTCCTTGTCTGGATTATTTCCCGCCGGCCACGGTCTGGACCGGCTTGCGAACGGCCCGGCGCAATAGAGGATGGTGCGACGCGGTCTCGCGCCGCACCGTCGCGTTACGGCTTCTGCACCTCGGCGCTGTAGCGGTTCATTCCCTTCGCGTCCTTGACCGCCTTGATCAGATCGCCAGGCTTCGTCTTCGACGGATCGTAGGACACCACCGCTTCGGCCGGTTCGAGCGTGACCTTCGCGTCCGTCACGCCTTTCGTGGCCACCAACGCCGACTGGACGGCTGCGACGCACTGATCGCACGTCATGCCGGTAATCGTCAGCGTCACCGTCGCCGACACAGCTTGCGCGTCGTAGGCATTCATGCCTTTCGATGCCCTGACCGCCTTCACCAGATCGCCGACCGTCGTCGTCGTCGGATCGTAGACGACGGCAGCCTGCTGCTGCGGGAGGTTGACCTGCGCGCTCTTGACGCCTTTGACCTGCTGGAGCGCGTCGTGCACGACGTCGACGCAGTGATCGCACGTCATGCCGGAGATGTCCAGCAGGGCAGTGGCTTGTCCGCGCTGCGGTGCGGGCAGCGCGACCGGAGCGGCTTTGAACGCCGCGGCGAGCTCGGGCGTCGCCGTGGTTTCCTCAGCGAGCGTCGGCGGCGGTGTTTTCCGGAAGATCTGATGTCCGCCGAACCGCATGCTGTAGCTGCCCAGGGCGATGTAGTTCGGGAACGTCGCATCGCCAGCCAGGTTGGTGTACGGGTCGAGCTTCCGGTCGCGATAAAAGCCGATTGGAACGGTGAACGAAAACGTGCCGCGGCCGGTCGAGTAGCTGATGCCGGGCTCGGTGAACATCTCCAGCCCGGGCCGGCGGAATCCGTCGCTGCGGCCGATCAAGTCGTAGCGCGGCATGCCTTCGACGCGCCACGCGAACGATGCCGCCAGACCTCTCCCGAGGCCGACCGACGTGCCGATTCGCGCGAGGTACTGATCGGGGACCGAGTTCACCAGCTTGTTGTAGCTGCTGGCGGACGGCACGGCGCCGGGCGGCAGCCGTGCCACCGACCCGGACGGTGTGCCATTGGTGTTGCGTGGATTGATCAGATAGTTGCCGGACGCAAAGACCATCGCCCGCTTGATCGTGTGAAAGCCCTGGATCTCGGTCGTGATGCCCCAGCCGCCATCACCAGGCTGGATGGATTGATCGACGTACCGCAGTTGGTCGTTCTTCCCGGTCGAGTCGGGATACGTGTCCTGCGCATTGTACGAGCCGGTCGGCGCTTTGATGCCGAGGCCGACGCCGATGTTGCCGTTCAGGTGCGATCGCGTGTTCAGCACCCAGTAGCGCCCGGCCACCGAGATGTCGCCGATGCCGCGTGTGTCCTGCTGCGCCCGAGGCCCCGGCGTCGGGGACGTGGGCGTCGGAATGGACCACGACGCGGCGAGAAAAGGCACACCGATCGTGAATCCCAGCCGCTCCGACTTCTGATAGCCGACGGTCAGGTCAATCGAATTCTGAATGTTGACGACGTAGGTCGCGAGCGTCTGACGTTGAAGCTGCTCGACGGCGCCGTTGTAATGATCGGTCGACCGCAAATCCCGGGTGGACAGATTGATCTGCCATTCACCGGGAGGCGAGTATGGGCTGCCGTTGGCGCCAATCACGGGCGCCGTTTGTCTGATGAGCACTCAACCCTGAGCCCAGGCGTACCCCTGAGACGCGGCAAGCACGAGGGGTACGAGCAACAGGATTCCGAGTGATTTTTTCATGGCCGCGCATCGTAGCGGGCCACCGCCGGCTTAGCAATAATGCAGATCCATTAGAGCATTGCAGATGCGTGTGCCCGCGCCACGGGCGTAGCGCGAAGGCTTTAGCCGAGCGTGGCCTCCAGCGATCAGATCGGCGTGAACCCGCTCGGAAGACGCGCCTGATGAACGCCGCGATAGGATCGGACGATGCTGCTGAGGGATCGCCTGCTCGCGCGGCTCGCCGAGGTGGGCGATTCGCCCGATTACCAACAACTCGCCGCGGACGTCCTTGGCATTCGCGGCGCATCGTCCGAGCTCGCGCGCCGGCTCGTGGCGCAGGCGCTCGTGATCGAAGACCGCCGCGATCTGTGGCGGGAGACCGGGAAGCGCATCTGCCGCGAAGCGCCACCGACGCCGGGCGTGTACGTGCTGCGCGACGCGGGCGGACGCGCGCTCTACGTCGGCAAGGCGGTGAATCTCCGGCGGCGGCTTGGCGCCCACTTCGCCGAGCGGCGATGGCGCGGTCTGAAGGCGGACATGTCTCGGGCGGCGGCGGCGGAGTGGCGCGAGGTCGGGTCCGAGCTCGAAGCGTTGCTGCGCGAGGCGGACTTGATCAGCGAGCTGCGGCCGATCGTCAACGTGCACATCGGCGCGCCGGCGCTGCGGTCGCGCGCCATTCCGCGTGCGCTGGTCCGCGACGTGATTGTGATTCTGCCGTCGGTGGAGATCGATTCGGTCGAGCTCGTCGGCGCCCGCGCGGACGGCGGCTGGATGATTCAGCGGACGCGTCGAAACGGCGCCGACCTGGCCGTGCATACGGCGCGCGCGTCGCGTTTTTTCAAGTCGCCGCCCACGGGCTCCGCGCTGGCGCCGATTGTCTTTTCGTGGCTCGGTGGCCGCGGGGCGTCGGCCACGCGCCTCGATCCGCACGACGTCACGTCCGCGCGCGGCTTGCGCGCGCGTCTGTTGGCGCTGGTCGGGGACGATCGGTTGTTTGTCGAGCGCCTTGACCAGCGCTGACGGGAGCGCGTACACTCAGAGTTTCGTCCGCCCTCAGTGCGCGCCTTTAGCTCAGTTGGATAGAGCGTCTGGCTACGAACCAGGAGGTCGCAGGTTCGAGTCCTGCAAGGCGCACCACCCCCGTGACTTCAGTCCGATCTACTCGTGTCTGAGCGCGACCATCGGATCGACGCGCATGGCGCGGCGCGCGGGAACACAACACGCGAACAGCGCGACACCGATCAGCAGCAGTGAGACACCCGCAAAGGTCAGAGGATCTGTCGGCTTCACGCCGTACAGCAGTCCCGTCATCAGATGTGACACGACCAGGGCACCCACCAGTCCCACCGCGGCGCCGGCAATGGCGAGCCCTAATCCTTGACGCACGATCATCTGCAGGAGGCTCCGCCTTCCTGCGCCCAGTGCGAGGCGAATGCCGATCTCGTGTGTGCGCTCGCTGACCAGGTAGGAAGTCACGCCGTAAATACCGAGCCCCGCCAGCGCCAGGGCGGTCAGCGCGAACAGCGCAACGATTTCCATGGAGAAGCGTCTTTGGGAGAGAGACGCGGACACCGTTTCGTCGAGCGTCTGTGCACCGAAGACGGGAAGCGTCGCATCGACGGATTGCACCTGCTCGCGCACCTGATCTGGAATCGCGGCGATGTCCAGATGTCCACGTAGAAAGATCGCGAGATGGTGGGCCGAACGGCGCCCGACCTTCTGATACACACTGGTATAGACCTCCGGAACTCTTTCGTCCTCCAGCGATTCTGTTCGAGCATCCCCGACAATGCCGACGACCGTGGCCCAGGAAGACGATGATCGGGACAGCTTCACGTGCTTGCCGAGAGGATCGTCGTTTGGCCAGTACGTCTGCGCCAGCGCCTGATTGATCACCGCGACATCGGGTGCCTTTTCGTCGTCGAAGTCGGTGAATAGACGGCCGCGCCGCAGCGAGATGCTCATCAGCTGAAAGTATTCCGGCGTCACGATCGAACTGTCTACGAGTGGATCGTCGTTGCTGTCCGCCGCACCTCCTTCCAGGATCAACGGGACCGGTGGATTTTGATTGTTTCGATCATGTCCCACTGGAATCGCTGCGAAATCGCCAACGGCCGCCTCTTCCACACCGTGCAGCGTGCTGATGCGGCGAACAATTTCGCGACAAAACCGTGCCTGCTGCGAAACGGTTCCGTACATGTCAGCCCTGGGATCATTCGGGTAGGGCAGGCGCGTCTTGACCGTCATCACCCGTTGTGGATTGAATCCGAGCGGCGCATTCAGCAAATCCCAGAAGCTGCGCAGCAGAAGGCTCGCCGCCATCATCAAGACCAAAGACAGGGCGAACTCCGCGATCACCAACGCTCGCCGCGTGCGCGCCTGCTCCGTGGAGCCTGTCGAGCCGCGCCCTTCCTGCTTGAGCACATGCGTCAACGCCAACCGGCCGGCGTGCACGGCGGGAGCGAGGCCGAAAATCGTGCCGGCGATGAGAGAGGCGCCGAGCGCGAACAGCAACACGCCCCAGCTGATGGCGATGTCGTCGAGTCGCGGCAGGCTGTCGGGCACGATGCGGAGCAGAAGATCCTTCGTGCACACGAGAATCGCCAGACCGGCGATGCCGCCGAACACAGAGAGCAGCACGCTCTCCGTGAGCAGCTGCCGCACGAGCCGTGTTCGCGAGGCGCCGAGCGCCTGCCGAACGGCCATCTCGCGTCCTCTCGCGCTGGCGCGCGCCAGGAGGAGATTCGCCACGTTCACGCAGCCGATCAGCAGAACCAATCCCACCGCGCCAAGCAGCAGCAACAACGACTGGCGAATATTGCCGACGACGGTTTCCTCGAGTGGGACCAGGCGCACGGTCCACGCGCTTTGCAACGGGTAATCGACAGGAAATTCTTTCTGCAACGACGCGACGAGTGCATCAACCCGGCTTTGCGCCTCGGTAAGCGTCAGTCCCGGTTTCAGCCGGGCGATGGCGATTGGAAGATTACGGCCGCTTCGCGCCGGGTGATCAGCCAAAGGGGCGCCGTAGAAACTGGTGGCGGCCCACACGTCGATGTTCCTGTCTCTCGGCGTGGCCCCTGGCGCATGAAAGCCGGGCGGCATGACACCCACCACGTGATACAGATCGGTGTCGAGCCGCACGCCTTTGCCCAGCACGTGCGGATCGCTCGCAAATGCCCGCTTCCACATGCCGTCGCTGATGACGACTTCCAGCGTGAACCCTGGCGAGTGGTCCTGGGGATTGAAGGCGCGGCCCAACTCGGGTTTCACACCCAGCAGCGCGAAGTAATCCGGTGCGACGATGAGCAAGCTGACGCGCGCCGGCCGAGACGATCCTGCGAGATTGTTGTCGTCGTACCAAGTCGGCGACACATAGTCGAAAATGCCGGAACGCTGAAGGTCCTGCCACTCAGGCTCGGACATTCCCACATCGTGTGCGCCCACGCCTGGAAGATCATCCCGGATGGTGACGAGCTGGTCTGGTTGTGGGTACGGCAGCGGGTGCAGCAGCGTCGCGTCGACGACGCTGAAAATCGCCGTGGTGGCTCCGATGCCCACGGCCATCGTCAAGACGGCGACAGCCGTGAAGCCAGGAGACTTGCGGAGCATGCGCGCACCGTAGCGCACGTCCTGCCAGAAGTGGTCCCACCAGAGCCACCGGCAGGATTCGTAAAAGAGTTCCTGGGCCCGTGTCACGTTGCCGAACGTCCGTCGTGCTTCGGCTCGGGCCTGCTCATAGGCAAGCCCCTGTTCCACCAAGCGGTCGGTCTCCAGCTCGATGTGCGCCTCGATTTCAGCGCCGAAGTCGCCGGCCTTCCGCGTGCGTCGAAACATGGCCTACCTCTCGCCGGGACCCAGCACGCGTCCGATCGCTGCCGCGAGTCGCTTCCACTTGGTGGTCTCTTTCACCAGTTGTTTGCGGCCGGCGGCCGTGAGTGAATAAAAACGGGCTTTGCGATTCTTGGTGGAGAGTCCCCACTTCGCGGCAATCCAGCCGCGCTCTTCGAGTCGTTGGAGCGCAGGATACAGCGCGCCGTGCTCGATCAGGAACTCGTCGTCGGAGGTCTGCTGGATGGCGCGTGCGATGCCCTGGCCGTGCTGCGCTCCAAAAATCAGCGTGCGCAAGATCAGCAGGTCCAACGTGCCTTGCAGCAACACCAGCCGGTCTGCTGTTTCCCGGGTAGGCATCTAACCCGAGAGCATACGGACGCCTGGGCAGGATGTCAACCCGAAGAAGACGACGACGAGCGCCAGGCGCGAGACGCCGTTGGGCGATTCGGTGAGGAAGACGGAAGGCTCCGACCCATTTGGATGTCCGGGTGGGATTGTTGCCTGAAGCAGACGCTGAACAGGGTTCCTACACCGATCTGATCAGCACGGCTGCGACGGCGAGCCAGCCGAGCGCGCACATGGTGACGAGCGTGACGAGGCTGAGGAGCTCCAGCACGCCGCCCCAGCCCTCCGACGCGTCCTCGCGAACGTGGCGGAGCCAGAGCTGCTCACCGGCCACCCAGCTTTGCAAAACCTGAGTCATATATCGTGATCAGGGCAAGACTCCTGCCGTCAGCACACGTCCGAATTCCGTGGATCTTCTCGCGCCGCGCTGCACATTCACGCAAACTGCACGTTCATAATCACGCAAACAGGACAGCTCACCGATCCGTTGAGCTCGGACGTCAACGTTCGCCGACATTTGAAACGGGCCAGACGAGGGTGCGCTACGCTTGCTCCATGGCTGACCGGCAGGACCAGACCGGAGGCGCCGTCAAGGAGCGCGCTGAGACGAAGACGAAGGACCCGACGCTGTACGCCGTCGTCCTGCTCAACGACGATTACACGCCGATGGATTTCGTCGTCGACGTCCTCGAAGAGGTGTTCCAGAAGTCGCCCGCCGAAGCGTACCGCGTGATGATGCAGGTGCACCTCAACGGTCGCGGCATCGCCGGCATCTATGCGTGGGAAGTCGCGGAGACGAAAGCCGACAAAGTCGCATCGCTCGCCGTTGAGGCCGGCCACCCGTTGAAGGCGACGATCGAGGAAGCGTGAAGTAATCTGTACCTGTGTTCTCCACCTCTGTTGAAGTCGTTCTCCATATCGCATTCCGCGAGGCCGTCGCTCGGCGGCACGCGTATCTCACGCTCGAGCACCTGCTGTACGCCTTCGCGCACGATCAGGATGGGGAGCGGATCCTCGCCGCGTGCGGCGCCGATCTCGGCAAGCTGCGCCGCGACCTGAACGCGTATCTCGACGGCTCGATCGAACAGGTCGCGCGCGGACAGGAGCGCGAACCGGAGCAGACGGTCGCCTTTCGCCGTGTGCTGCAGACCGCGGTGCTTCACGTTCAGAGCGCGCAGCGGCAGGACGCGAACGCCGGCGACATCCTCGCCGCGATCCTCCAGCAGCCGCAGAGCCACGCGGCGGGGCTCCTTGCCGCGCAGGGCATCACCCGGCTCGACATCCTCGAGTACATCTCTCACGGGATCACGAAAGTGCCCCGGACTGCGGCGGACGAGGGGCCCGCGCGCGGAGGCGCGACGAGTCCAGATGACGAAGGCCCGGCGGCGTCGCAGGATCCGCTCACCGCGTATTGCTCCAACTTGACGGCCCGCGCGCGCCAGGGGCTCCTCGATCCGCTGATCGGCCGTGCCGACGAACTGCAGCGCACGATCGAGGTGCTGTGCCGCCGCCGCAAGAACAACCCGGTGTTCGTCGGCGACGCGGGCGTCGGCAAGACCGCGATGGCCGAAGGGCTCGCCGCGCGTCTGCTGGCCGACGATGTGCAGGACACGTTGAAGGAGGCGGAGGTCTTCGCGCTCGACACGGGCGCGCTGCTCGCGGGCACCCGCTACCGCGGCGACTTCGAGGAGCGATTCAAGGCAGTAGTCGCGGCGCTCACCAAGCGGCCGAAGGCGATCCTCTTCATCGACGAGATTCACTCGACCGTGGGCGCCGGCGCGATCAGCGGCGGCACAATGGATCTGGCGACGCTCATGAAGCCGCTGCTGACCGCCGGCGATCTCCGCGTCATCGGATCGACCACGTTCGAAGAGTTCAAGCACATCGAAAAGGATCGCGCGCTCGCACGGCGCCTGCAGAAGATCGCGATCGACGAGCCGTCGATCGAGGAGACGGTGCGCATTCTCGCCGGCTTGCGCGGCCGCTACGAAGCGCACCACCGCGTCGCGTACACAGACGCGGCGCTCGAGGCCGCCGCGAAGCTCGCGGCGCGCCACCTGCGCGATTACCGGCTCCCGGACAGCGCCATCGACCTCATCGACGAGGCCGGCGCGGTGATGCGGCTGAAATCGGCGTCGGACACCGCGACCGTCGACGCGGCAGACATCGAGCCGATCGTCGCGCGCATGGCGCGGATTCCTGCCCGGCAGGCCTCGTCCTCCGATCGCGAGCGGCTCAGGACGCTCGAGGAATCGCTCGAGCGCGTGGTGTTCGGCCAGCGTGAGGCGGTGCGTCTCGTCGCGCAGGCGATCAAGCGATCGCGGGCGGGGCTTGGCCAGCCCGATCGTCCGGCGGGGTGCTTCCTGTTCACGGGACCGACCGGCGTCGGCAAGACCGAGCTCGCGAAACAGCTGGCGATTCTGCTCGGCAACGAGTTCCTCCGCTTCGATATGAGCGAGTACATGGAGAAGCACGCGGTGGCCCGGCTCATCGGCGCGCCGCCCGGCTACGTCGGCTTCGAGCAGGGCGGTCAACTCGTGGACGCCGTCCGCACGCATCCCTACAGCGTCGTCCTGCTCGACGAGATCGAGAAGGCGCATCAGGACATCTACAACATCCTCCTGCAGGTGATGGATCACGCGACGCTCACCGACAACACGGGCCGCAAGGCGGACTTCAGGAACGTCGTGCTGATTCTGACGTCCAACGCGGGTTCGCGCGAGATGAGTGCTGCGTCGATCGGTTTCGTGGACGATGGTCCCGGGCGGGACGAGAGCGGATCGGCGCGCCGGGCGGCGGCGAGCAAGTCGAAGGCCGCGATCGAGCGCGCGTTCAGTCCCGAGTTCCGTAACCGGCTCGACGCGATCGTGACGTTCCAATCGCTTTCGCCCGCCGCCATGGAGACGATCGTCGAAAAGTTCGTGCTGCAGCTCGAAGGGCAGCTCGCCGAGCGCCGCGTGGCGATCGCTCTCACGCCAGAGGCACGTGCGTGGCTGGCGGTGAAGGGGTACGATCCGCTGTTCGGCGCGCGGCCGCTTGCGCGCGTGATTCAGCGCGACGTGCGCGATCCGCTCACCGACGAGATTCTCTTCGGTGCCCTCGAGCATGGGGGCACCGTGACGATTGGCGTCGCGGACGATCGGCTGACCTTCGCCTTCGAGGCCCGCCCGGCCTGACGCGGCTCGTGCGTTCGCGAGCGGGCTCATCGTTGCCGGGCCCGTTTCAACACGTCACAAACATTTCTCAAATCGCGCGTGCGGCGTCGCGTCTTCAACCGATCGCGATCCGTTCGACCGCTGAATCGCGCATCGACCGCTGCGTGTCGCCCGTGAGTCCGCCAGTTGTGACGCGATGTCATCGCACGCAGACAAACGACAACACGCGTCGCACATCCAGCCGCCTACGCAGTCGCGTCCGCGCCGATCGCAACGGATTCTTTAAGCGTTGCAAGGAAATCATAGGGAGCGGTGCGCGCTGCACATGAAACGAAATCACTCGTCCAACGGTATTGATCCCCATAGCCATTTTTTTCAAAGGCGGTTTGATTGCCGACGACGACGTCTGCTGCTGACTTGGACACATCAACGGAAAAGGAGCGCCGTGATCCGCACGGTCCGCACGAACGTGCGCCGATGGCGAAGCCGTCAAAGCGGCGCGGGCTGATCTGGCTCGTGTTCTTTCTCGTCATCGTCGGCATCTCGGGATACGCGCTCTTCCGCGCGGGCGAGCCGGCCACCACGGCGAATCGCCAGAGCGGCGGCGGTGCGGGCCGCGGCGGCGGTGGGCGGGGCGGCGGCCGCGGCGGCGCGTTGGGCCCCGTGCCCGTCGTCGTGGCGAACGTCGCGCGGTCGAGCATCCCCGTCGTGCTGAACGGGCTTGGCAACGTGAGCGCGTTCTACACCGTCACCGTGAAGTCCCGGGTCGACGGCCAGTTGATGAAGGTGGACTACCGCGAAGGCGAGCTCGTGAAACAAGGGCAGGTGCTCGCCGAAGTCGATCCGCGGCCGTTCCAGGTTCAACTCGAATTGGCGGAGGCGACGCAGGCCCACGATCAGGCGCTCCTCGACAACGCGAAGGTCGACGTCGAGCGCTACACGCAGCTGCTGGCCACCGACGCCATTCCAAAGCAGCAGTTGGACACGCAGAAGGCGCTGGTGGCGCAGTACCAAGCGACCGTCAAGCAGGACGCCGCGACGATCGACAACGCGAAGCTGCAATTGGTGTATGCGAAAGTCACCGCGCCGATCACCGGCGTCGTCGGTTTGCGCCTCGTGGATCCCGGCAACATCGTCCATGCCAGCGACGCGAACGGCATGGTCGTTATCACGCAGCTTCAACCGATCTCGGTGCTGTTCACGATCCCGGAGGACAGCCTGCCGCAGGTCACGCAGAAGTTGCGGGCCGGGGCGCAACTGACCGTCGAGGCGTACAACCGCGACAACTCCAGGAAGCTGGCCTCCGGGAAACTGGTCACGGTCGACAACCAGATCGACAACACGACCGGCACGTCAAAGCTGAAGGCGGTGTTCGACAACAAGGACAACGCGCTCTTTCCGCAGCAGTTCGTCAACGTGCACTTGCTGGTCGATTCGCTGACCGACCAGCTCGTCGTCCCCAACGTCGCCGTCCAGAATGGCCAGCAGGGCACGTTCGTGTACGAAGTGGATCAGGATTCCAAGGTCCATCTGAAAACGGTGCGCGTGGGGTTGACCACCAGCACGTCGGCCGACATTCTCAGCGGCATCTCCGACGGCGATCGCGTCGTCGTCGATGGGACCGACCGTCTCGTGGAAGGCGCGACGGTCCGCGTACGCAAGGCCGGAGAGCTGGACAATCCGTCGGGTTCTGACGCCCCGGGTGGCGGCACGCCGCCGGGAGGCCGCGGCGGATCGAGGCGCGGTGACGGCAGCCGGAGAAATGGCACAGGCGGCGCGACGAACGGCCCAAGCGGGGGCTCCGTCAAGTGAGCCTGTCGCGCACATTCATTCTGCGGCCGGTCGCGACGGCGCTGATGATGGCCGGCGTCGTCCTCGTCGGCGTCGTGGCGTTCCGCCAGCTGCCGGTGTCGGCGCTGCCGCAGGTCGACTACCCGACGATGCAGATCCAGACGTTCTACCCGGGCGCGAGCCCTGAGGTGGTGACGTCCGCGATCACGGCGCCGCTCGAGAAGCAGTTCGGCCAGGTGCCGGGGTTGACGCAGATGACGTCGATCAGCTCCTTTGGCAGCTCGCTGATCACGCTGCAGTTCTCTCTCGATCTCAGTATCGATATCGCCGAGCAGGAAGTGCAGGCGGCGATCAACGCGGCGACGAGCCTGTTGCCGGCGAATCTGCCGGTGCCGCCGATCTACAGCAAGACGAACCCGGCCGACGCGCCGATCCTGACGCTCGCGCTCACCTCGTCCACCGTGCCGCTGCCGAAGATCGAGGAGCTCGCCGAGACGCGCATGGCGCAGCGCATCTCGCAGCTCAAAGGCGTGGGGCTGGTGAGCATCAGCGGCGGCCAGCGTCCGGCGGTCCGTGTGCGCGCGAATCCGACGGCGCTGGCGTCGTACGGCCTGAGCCTCGAGACGCTGCGAACGGCGCTGACCAGCGCGAACGTGAACCAGGCCAAGGGCAACTTCGACGGTCCGCAGCAGGCCTGGACGATCAACGACAACGATCAGCTGCAGGCCGGCGCCCAGTACGGCCCGATCATCATCGCCTACCGCAACGGCGCGCCGGTCCGCATCTCCGACGTCGCGAAGGTGATCGACGGCGTCGAGAACACCAAGCTGGCCGCCTGGGTGAACGCCGACCCCGCCATCGTCCTGAACATTCAGCGGCAGCCAGGCACCAACATCATCAGCGTCGTCGACACGGTGCAGGCGCTGCTGCCCCAGATCGAAGCCTCGCTGCCACAAGGGATTGACGTCCGGGTGATCACCGATCGCACGACGACGATCCGGGCGTCGGTGAAGGACGTCGAAGTCGAGCTCCTGATCACGACCGTGCTGGTCGTGCTGGTCATCTTTCTCTTTCTGCGCAGTCTCTCGGCCACGATCATCCCGGGCATCGCCGTGCCGCTGTCGCTCGTCGGCACGTTCGGCGTCATGTACCTGCTCGGGTACAGCCTGGACAACCTCTCACTGATGGCGCTCACGATCTCCACCGGTTTCGTCGTGGACGATGCGATCGTGATGATCGAGAACATCTCGCGCTACATCGAGATGGGTGAGTCGCCGATGCAGGCGGCGCTGAAAGGATCGGCCGAGATCGGCTTCACCATCGTGTCGTTGACGGTCTCGCTCATCGCGGTGCTGATTCCGCTGCTGTTCATGGCGGACATCGTGGGCCGTTTGTTCCGCGAATTCGCGGTGACCCTGGCCGTGACGATCATCTTCTCGGCGTTCGTCTCCTTGACGCTCACGCCGATGATGGCGGCTCGCATTCTGAAACATCGTCCGGAGGCGGAGCAGGGGCGGCTGTACCACTGGTCGGAGTGGTGCTTCGTCAAGACCATCGAGCAATACGGGAAGATGGTGCGCGTCGTCCTCCGCCATCAGACCGCCACGCTGCTCGTGGCGCTCGGCACGCTCGGCCTCACGATGTACCTCTACGCGATCGTCCCGAAAGGCTTCTTCCCCGTTCAGGATACGGGCGCCGTGCTCGGGATTTCGCAGGCGCCCGAAACGGTCTCGTTCACGGCGATGTCCAAGCTGCAGCAGGGGCTGGTTGAGGTGATCCGCCAGGATCCGGCCGTCGAGAATCTTACGTCGTTCATCGGCGCCGACGGCGTGAACACGACGATGAACAGCGGCCGGATCCAGATCACGCTGAAGCCGCTGGAAGAGCGCGCCGGCGTGTCCGCGGTCGACGTGATCCGGCGGCTGTCGCCGAGGCTGGAGCAAGTGTCGGGCATCCAGCTCTTCATGCAGCCGGTGCAGGACCTGGCCGTCGAGGATCGGATCAGCCGCACGCAATATCAGTACGCGCTCGATGCGCCCGACAAGGCGCTGCTGGATCAGTGGGCGCCGCGGCTGGTGGAGCGGATGAAGCAGCTTCCCGAGCTGCGCGACGTGGCCAGCGATCAGCAAAACAACGGCCTCGGGTTGTACGTCAACATCGATCGCGACACCGCCGGACGGCTGGGCATCACGCCTCAGAACGTCGACGATGCGCTGTACGACGCGTTCGGACAGCGGCAAGTGTCGACGATCTACACGCAGACGAATCAGTTCCGCGTCGTGCTCGAAGTCGCGCCCAGCTATCAGCAGGACACGGGCGCGCTGGCAGACATGTACGTGCCCACCGGATCGGCGTCAGCGAATCTGGCCTCGACGATCGCGCTGGCGGGCACGAACAGCGCGCTCACGGGCGCGGCGGCGATCGCGCCGGCTCCACTCAAGGGATTCGTGAACGCGGCGCTGCTGCCGTCGCCGATCGCGATCAACCACCAGAGCCAGTTCCCCGTGGTCACGCTGTCGTTCAACCTCGCGCCGGGCGCGTCGCTCGGCGCCGCGGTTCAGCACATCAAGGAGGTGACGCAGCAGCTCGGCATGCCCGCGAGCATCGAGCCGAGCTTCCAGGGGACCGCGCACGCCTTCGAGTCGTCGCTGGCCAACGAATCGGTCCTGATCCTTGCCGCGATCGTCACGGTGTACATCGTGCTCGGCATGCTCTACGAGAGCGTGATCCATCCGATCACGATTCTCTCCACGCTGCCGTCGGCGGGCGTCGGCGCGATCCTGGCGCTGGTCCTCTTCAAGAAGGATCTCGATGTGATCGCGCTCATCGGGATCATCCTGCTGATCGGCATCGTGAAGAAGAACGCCATCATGATGATTGACTTCGCGCTGGAAGCCGAGCGCAACGAAGGGAAGTCGCCGGAGGAAGCGATCTATCAGGCGTGCCTCCTGCGCTTCCGGCCGATCATGATGACCACCATGGCCGCGCTGCTCGGCGCCGTCCCGCTGGCCTTCGGCAGCGGCATCGGGTCGGAGCTGCGGACACCCTTGGGTATCTGCATCATCGGCGGCCTGCTCGTCAGCCAGGTGCTGACGTTGTTCACGACGCCGGTGATCTACTTGTTCTTCGGACGCATCGCCTCCTGGTTCGCCCGATCGCGTGGCGCCGAGGGCGCGGATTCCGTGCCTGCGTAGGCCGTCAGCCGGCGCTTATGAGCATCTCCACACCGTTCATCCAGAGACCCGTCGCCACGTCGCTCCTGCTTGTCGCGCTGACGCTCGCGGGCGGTATCGCGTACACGCTGCTTCCGGTGTCCGCGCTGCCCGAGGTGGACTTTCCGACCATCACCGTCAGCGCGAACCTCCCCGGCGCGAGCCCCGAGGTGATGGCGGCCTCGGTCGCGACGCCGCTCGAGAAGCAGTTCACGCGCATCGCGGGTGTGTCGGAGATGACGTCGAGCAGCTCCGTCGGATCCGCGCAGGTCACGCTCCAGTTCGATCTGAGCCGCGACATCAACGCGGCGGCGCGCGAGGTGCAGGCGGCGATCAACTCGTCGGCCGGCTCGCTGCCGGCGAATCTGCCGTCGCTGCCCAGGTACCGGAAGATCAATCCGGCCGACCAGCCGATCCTGCTGTTGACGCTCGAGTCGGACGTCGTGCCGCGGCCGCAGCTGTACGACATCGCCTCCTCGGTGTTCGCGCAGAAGCTCTCGCAGGTCCCAGGCGTGGGCCAGGTGTCGGTCGGCGGCAGCTCGCTGCCCGCGGTCCGCGTCGAGGTGAACCCGCAGCCGCTCTCCATTTACAACGTGGGCCTCGACCAGATCGGCACGTTCCTGCAGCGCGCGAACGCGAACGTGCCGAAGGGGTCGCTCGCGAATGCCGAGACGCAGCTCCCGATCTACACGAGCGACCAGCTGTTCCAGGCGAAGGACTACAAGGATCTCGTCGTGGTCTACCGCAACGGCGCTCCGGTCCGCCTGTCGGATCTCGGCCGCGTGATCGACGCGAACGAGGACGTGCGGAACCTCGGAATCGTCAACGGCAGCCCGATGGTCCAGCTCCAGATCAACCGGCAGCCGAACGCCAATGTCGTGGACACGGTGGCGCGCATCAAGGCGCTGATGCCGCAGTTCGAGGCTCAGCTGCCGCCGACCGTCCGGTTCAAGATCGCCAGCGACCGCACGATCACGACCCGGGATTCACTGGCCGACGCGCAGCGCAACATGATCATCTCGATCGGCCTCGTGATCCTCGTGGTGTTCGTCTTCCTCCGCAGCGGCTGGTCGACGTTCATCCCCAGCATCTCGGTGCCCGTGTCGATCATCGCCACGTTCGGCGCGATGTACCTGATGGGGTACACCCTCGACAACCTGTCCCTGATGGCGTTGACCATCGCCACCGGCTTCGTCGTGGACGATGCGATTGTCGTGATCGAGAACATCACGCGGCACCTCGAAAACGGCATGAAGCCGATGCAGGCGGCCCTCAAAGGCGCCGAGGAAATCGGCTTCACCGTGCTGTCGATGAGCATCTCGCTCATCGCCGTCTTCATTCCGATTCTGATGATGAGCGGAGTCGTCGGACGCCTGTTCCGCGAATTCGCCGTCATCCTGTCGGTCGCCATTGCGATCTCCATGGTTGTCTCCATCACGGTCACCCCGATGATGTGCGCGTGGCTCCTCAAGGAGGATCGCGGCCACGGATATCTCTACAACCAGAGTGAAAAATTCTTTCAATGGGTCATCTCGACCTACGCGTCGGCGCTCGATGTGGCGCTCAGTCATCCGGCGTCCATCCTGCTGACGGTGTTCCTGACGATGGGGGCGACCGCGTATCTGTACGTGAAAGTGCCGAAGGGATTCTTTCCGCAGCAGGACACCGGACGCCTGGGCGGCGCGATCGTCGGCGAACAGCACATCTCCTACCAGGCGCTGGTGGAGAAGGCGAAGTGGTTCGAGGAGCAGGTGCGGAACGATCCGGACGTCGAGACCGTCACGATGGTGGCGGGCGGCAGCGGCGGCGGATTCGGCGGGAACTCGGCGAGCATCAACGTTCAGCTGAAGCCGGTGGGCGTGCGCACGTCGACGTCGGATCAGGTGGTCGCGCGCCTACGGCGCCAGACGTCGGGCGTGCCCGGCGCGACCATGTTCCTGCAGAACGCGCAGGACGTGCGCATCGGCGGGCGGCAGGGTAACGCGCAATATCAGTACACGCTGCAGGCGCCCGACTTCGAGTCGCTGGCCGTGTGGGGACCGAAGGTCCTGGATCGACTCTCGACGCTGCCGGAGATTGCCGACGTCAGCTCCGACCAGCAGAACTCCGGACTGTCGTCCAACGTGATCATCGACCGCGACACCGCGTCGCGCCTCGGCCTGACGGCGCAAGCGGTGGACTCGGCGCTGTACGACGCCTTCGGCCAGCGCCAGGTCTCGGTGATGTACAAGTCGATCAACCAGTATCACGTCATCCTCGCGCTGCAGCAGCAATGGTGGGAGAGCCCCGATTTCCTGAACACGATCTACGTGCAGACGCCGAAAGGCACGGACGTGCCGTTGTCGACCTTCACGCATTTCACGCAGGGGATCACGCCGATCCGGCTGCCGCACCAGGGACAGTTTCCGGCGACGACCTACTCGTTCAACCTAGGGGAGAACGTGGCGCTGAGCGACGCCGTGGTCGCGATCAATCGCGCGGAAGTCGAGATGGGGCTGCCGGCAAGCATCACCGGCAAGTTCGCCGGCACCGCGCGTGCCTATCAGGAGGCGCTCGACAACCAGCCGATCCTGATCGGCACGGCGCTGCTCGCCGTGTACATCGTGCTCGGCATGTTGTACGAGAGCCTGATCCATCCGCTCACCATCATCTCGACGCTGCCGTCGGCGGGCGTGGGCGCGCTGGTGGCGATGGTGCTCTTCAAGAGCGACCTCGACATCATCGGCATGATCGGCATCATCCTACTAATCGGCATCGTGAAGAAGAACGCGATCATGATGATCGATTTTGCGCTGGCCGCCGAGCGGAACGAGGGCATGAGCTCGCGGGACGCTATCTATCAGGCGTGCCTGCTGCGGTTCCGCCCGATCATGATGACGACCATGTGCGCGCTGCTCGGCGCCATGCCGATGGCGCTCGGCTGGGGCGCCGGCGCGGAACTGCGCCGGCCGCTCGGCATCGCGATCGTCGGCGGCCTCGTGGTCAGCCAGATGTTGACGTTGTTCACCACCCCGGTGATTTATCTCTACCTCGATCGGCTTCGCACGCGGTTCACCTGGCGGCGGTCGAATTACCGGCATCGTCCAGGCATCCTCGTGCCCGGCGGCGCCGCGGAGGGCGGTCTGTGATGATGCGGCATGGGATGGTCGCCGGTCTCGTTGTGATCGGCTGTTCGGCGTGCGCTGTCGGCCCACGCTATCAACGCCCCGATGCGCCGGCGCCGGCGTCGGCGCTGAAGGAGATCGCCGGCAACGACGAGTGGAAGATGGCCACGCCCAGCGACGATCTGCCCAAGGGCAAGTGGTGGGAGATCTTCGGCGACCCGCGCCTGAACGCGCTGGAGGAATCGGTCGGCGTCGACAACCAGAACATCAAGCAGGCGGAAGCGCAGTTTCGCCAGGCGAGGGCTTTGGTCGCGGCCACCCACGCCAATTACTATCCGAGCATCGGTGTGAGCCCGTCGATCACGCAGGGCGATACGGGAAAGAATACGGGCCGCGGCTCTGGCACCAGCCAGAGCTTTTCGCTTCCGGCAGACGCGACGTGGGAGCCGGATCTGTGGGGCCGCGTGCGCTTGTCCGTCGAGAACGCCGTGAGCAACGCGCAGGTGAGCGCGGCCGATCTCGAGAACGTCCGGCTGAGCGAGCAGGCCTTGTTGGCGGTCGATTATTTCTCGCTGGCGGCGTCCGACATGCAGCAGGCGGTGCTGCACGACACGATCGCGGCGTACGAGAAGAATCTCAAGCTCACGACGGATCGGTTCAACGGCGGCGTCGCATCGAAGGCCGACATCACCCTGGCGCAGACGCAGCTCGCCGGCGCGAGGGCGCAGAGCACGGATCTCCGCGTCGCGCGCGCGCAGTTCGAGCACGCGATCGCGATGCTGACCGGCCGTCCGCCGGCGGCTCTTGACGTTGCCGCCAGCTCGATCGAGGGGCCGCCGCCGCCCATTCCAGCGATTCCGCTGGCGGTGCCCTCGGCGCTGCTCGAGCGGCGCCCCGACATCGCGGCGAGCGAACGTCAGGTCGCCGCGGCCAATGCGAATGTCGGTCTGGCCGAGGCGGCGTACTACCCCACGTTGACGCTGTCGGCGAATCTCGGTCTGCTGGCGACGAACCTCGCGAATCTCGTGAGCTACGCGAGTCGCAGCTGGTCGGCGGGGGCCGCGCTCTCGCAGACCGCATTGGATTTCGGCCGCCGTCGGGCGCAGCTCGAGGGCGCCCAGGCGGCGTACGACGCCACGGTGGCCGCGTACCGCCAGACCGTGCTCACCGCGTTTCAGGAAGTCGAGGACGATCTCGCGAGCCTGCGCTATCTGGCAGAAGAGGCGGCGCAGCAGCAGGAAGCGGTCGCCGCGGCGCAGCAAGCGCTGAGCCTCGAGACCGATCGGTACAAGGCCGGGACCGATTCCTACCTGAACGTCATCACGACGCAGACGATCGCGTTGAGCGATCAGCAAACCGCGATCACGATCCTCCAGCGGCGAATGAGCGCCGCCGTCGGGCTCGTCAAAGCGCTGGGCGGCGGCTGGGACGCCTCGACGCTGCCGTCGGGCGCGGCGCTTCGGTCGATCGCGCCGGGCAATCCGTCGTGTGGTTCCGATCCGCGCTGCGCGAAGAACCGGTAACGAGAGACGGTCGCGTCATGTCGCCGCGCCAGGTGGTCGCTGCATCCACGCGCGCAGCACGACGATGAACGCGATCAGCAAGGCGACCATGACGATGAGGCTGGGCCGCTGGGCGCCGCCGGCCCCCGTCGGCGTTCCGCGTCCCTGCAGCATCCGGTTCAGCACGTTCCGCGTCATCTGCCTCGCCGCTTCGCTGACGCCTGCTCTGCGAGACGGGCGTGCGTTGTAGTCGTCGAGTCCCCACGTCCATTGCGTCGATCCGGTCGCGAACACGAACGCGCCGCTCGACGCGCGGTAAATCGTCATGTCCGCGTAGCGTGTGCGTGACGGTGCGCGAGGCTCGGGATAGGGCGAGTGCGCGAGCCGCTCCAGGTTCGGCGGCCCCGCTCGCTGCACCGAGTCCACCGCATTGCCCAGCAGTCCCGTCAGCACGTCGCCGCGTTTCAAGCCTGTGCCCGCGAACACCCAATGCGCCGCATCGTCGACGACGATATCGGCGTTGATCGGGTCGTCGGCGTACATCACGCCGATGAGCCGCTCTTCAGGACGCGAGGTGGGGCGATCGCGCCACCGGCCGGTGATGAGGCGATGCTGCGCCGGATCGCGAACGGCGCCGAACGGGTCGAGCGCGCCCGCGGCTTCTTTGTAGCCGACGATGGTGCGATTGGCAGCGCCGGTGGAGCTCGGCTCAAATCGGATCTGCCAGAAGCAGGCGCCGGCGCCCAGAAATGCGAGGTGGACGCCGTCGTTGCGCGCCGCTTCGACGTGCTCGCGCATCGGCCACGACCAGTAGGCATCGCTGCCGACGGAGAGGAAAACGGTGTGCGGGAGGAGCGCGGCCGCCCGCTCGTGCGTGTCGACGTCGGTGATGTACGTGACGTCGTAGCCGTCGCGCTCCAGGAAGCGCACGGCGTTGTACTCCCAGCGGCGCAGGAAATCTCCGGCCCCGTCGAGGCGCGCGCCGTACGGCGTCATCGCGTACGGTCGATCGAACGACACCTTGCGCGCGGGCACGTTTGCGCTGTTGAATCCGTACAGCGAGCGCCCGCCCCAGTTGTTGTATGCCGCGTAGGTCGCCACGCTGGACTGAAAGACGATCGCCGACGCGCGGGCATCGTCGCGCACCACGAACACGATGAACGCTTGCTTCGGCGCGTCTGATGCGAGACCCGCTGTGGTCAGGCGTGCCAGATACACGCCGCTCGGCCACGGACCGGTTGCGTCGCGTGTGTCGAGGTGGAATGGATCGCGCCAGTGGCATTCGACGAGTCCCGTGGAGGGATCCGGCGCGGGCACGGTCTGCGCAATGCCGGCGCGTGTGATGGGTCCTGCGAGCTGACGCGCGCCGAGGCCGCCGTACCAGCCCATGCGAAATACGTCGATCGTGTAGCGCGGAGCGGCGGTGTTGACGAACAGATCGATGGCGTCGCCGGCGTTGACGCTCGTCTGCGACGCGTAGCCTTCGATCTCGCGGCCGATGGCCGGATTGGTGATCTCCCAGTCGGCCGAGCCAGGACGTTGATTTTCAGCCGCCGTTGGATTTGGCGGCTGGTTGGTGATCGCGAGCGACGGGGGAGTTGCGGCCGTGGTGGCGTCCTTCTGGGCAGCCTCCAGAGAGATCCCCGCGGTGACGTGCGGCTGCATGAGAAGCGACGCGGCCACGAGGGCGAGCAGCACGCTGATATTATGGCGGCGCGCGATGGATCACGACACGCTCATGGTGGAAGCGCTCGCGGAAGCCCGGCACGCGCGCGACGCGGGAGAGGTGCCGATCGGCGCGGTGGTCGCGCTGAACGGTGCGATCGTGGGCCGCGGGTTCAATCACCCGATCGGCGCAGGCGATCCGACGGCGCACGCCGAGATCGCCGCGATTCGGGACGCGGCGTCGCGGGTCGGCAACTACCGGCTGACCGGAGCGACGTTGTGCGTGACGATCGAGCCGTGTCTGATGTGCGTCGGCGCGCTGGTGCACGCGCGCATCGGCACGCTGGTGTACGGGGCGGCGGAGCCGAAGTCGGGCGCGATTGCGTCGACGGTGCGCGGGGCGGAGCTGCCGGGCCTCAATCACCGATTCGAGGTCGTCAGCGGCGTGCGCGAGGCGGACTGCCGGGAGCTGATGCGGGCGTTTTTCAGACAGAAACGATAGTGCTACGGCGGTGCTGGGTGCTGAGGTGCTAGGTGCTGTGGTGCCGATGCCAATCCGCCGCGACGCACTACGTCCAACCCGCCGAAGCGATGCGGCGAACGCGGGAGCCTTGGCGGACGCTGGTCAGCCGGACCGTGGCGTCGGGCGATCTGGGCTCTCGGGCTATAATCAAAGTTCCCCTTCGCTTGCACGGTGCACGTGTGCAGGCCGCTCTCATTGCGGAGAGGTACCGAAGTGGTCGTAACGGGCGCGCCTCGAAAGCGTGTTGTCGGGTAACCGGCACGTGGGTTCGAATCCCACCCTCTCCGCCAAATTCCGTCATTTCGTTTCAACAATTTAGCTGGGCCGCGTGGGTTCTCGCGTGCGATGGCGTGCAACGCTTGCGTTTTCGCACCTTCGAATTAGGGAGGAAATAATAGAATTCAGGCGCGTTTGGGCCACGTGGGTTCTCCCACTGGGCACGTGGGTGGTGGATGAACCCATTCGGCCACAGACGCGTCGTTGTTGTTGGGTCGCGATTACCGATCAGTATCGATAAGCGATGTTACAGGCTCGCGGAACGCGTTCGTTGCTGGTGGGATCGCTTCTGGTGTGCGGCCTGTCTGCGCCCGCGTCAGGTCAAACGCCGTTCGATCAGTACGTCGCTGCACCCGCCGCACTCGAACGGCCCTGCGCTGTCGGCGCGGAGATTCGCGGGATCGCGGTGAAGATTCATGTCCCGGTGGGCGTCGAGCTCTCGACGGATTGCACGACGCAGTCCCCCGGCGCGCACCAATCCGCGTCGTCTGCGGCAATGCCGGCGCGTGAGGCGATCGACAAGTTCCTCGCCGACTCGGTTTACTGGTGGCGCGATCTGGACGGCGTCCTGGTCGTGCGGCCGCGTGACGCATGGACCGATGGCGATCATTTCCTGAATCGCACGACATCGTCGTTTCAGGTGTCGCAGGGGCGGCTGGGATCGGCCTTCAATGCAATCGCCTCAGCGATCAATCACGTGTATGCCGCGCCGGCCGAGTGGCTCCTGAACGCGACTCCGTATCTCGCGCCAATCCAGGCCGCGTTCGACGGCGGCAGCGTCATTCAAGCACTGAATACCATCGTCAGGTCGCGGGCCGATCTGGGTTGGACGTTGCGTTATTGCACGCGTGCTCGGAACGTGTCCGAATCGGTACTGATCATCGACACGCGCGATGACGGCCATGAGGGCCGCCCCGGCACCGCCGTCGTGTTCGTTCCAGCGGGATCGGCGTGCCAATAACGGCAGCGGCGCAGACCATCTTGAGAATGAGGGCGAGATGAATCACCCGCGCATGCGCAATATCTTGGAGACGGGTTCCACGGCCGGAACCATCGTGTCATCGATTGCGATCGTGGTCGTGTCGTTTCTCGTCGACGCGACGTCCTCGGCCAGCGCCGTGTCGCGCACGATTCGGCAGATCAGGTTGTAGACCGGGCGCTCGTCAGTACCCGACGATTTCCTTGAACGCCAGCTGCGATCCCGCGAGCGCCAGCGCCAGCGGCCGTGCGTCCGGCAGGTCCTGCAGTTCAGGCGCGATAGTCGTCCGTCATCGGCCATACGCACGATAGCCGAGGGCGTTTTCAGAAGGGCTGAGGACCTAGGGCTGAGGCCTGAGGGCTGAGCGCGCAAGCGCCCGCCGGTATCGGCCGATAGTACGAGTGAATCATGGTCCTCAGAAGGGACCACAACGAAGGATGAAAAGGAGCGCGATCGGGAGTATGGTGGCGGGCGCCGCGGTGGCGAACGAGGCCGTGTTACTCTGGCGCGCTTTTGAGCCCGCGTCCGAGTGTGGTCGGGACGCTCAGACGCACAACGAATTGTCGCCTCAGCACCATCGAGAGTACGCGTAGGAGATTGTTTTCCTGCGAGCGTCCTGCCACTGCGGTAGAGAGGACCGCGCGATGGACGTGGTGTATTCGTGCTGCTGTGGCCTCGACGTCCACAAGGCCAGTATCACGGCGTGTGTCTTGCACTGGCGGGCCGGGTCACCGACCACCATCGGTTCATGCTTCGGGAACTACTCGACGATCTGGATCACGCCGAAGCGAAGATGACGACCGTCGAAGAGGAGATCGATCGACGCCTCCGCCCTTTTCAGGATGACGTTGCGCGGCTGTGCACGATTCCCGGTGTGGATCGGGTGACGGCGTGGGGACTGCTGTCCGAGATTGGCTTCAACATGGACCAATTTCCCTCGGCGGCACATCTCGCGTCCTGGGCCGGCATGTGTCCCGGTAATGCGGAGAGCGCCGGCAAGCGTCTCAGCGGCAAGACGCGCAAGGGCAGCGCGTTTCTCCGCCGCCATTTGTGCCAGGCGGGCTGGGCCGTCTCGACCAAGAAGCACTCGTATCTGTCGGCGCTCTTCCGCCGCGTGGCGCGACATCGCGGGAACAAGCGGGCCACGATGGCGGTTGGCCACGCCATTCTGGTCATCGCCTTCCACCTACTCAAGCGGAAGACGACCTACGTGGACCTTGGCCCCGACTACTTCGATCGTCGCAACGCTGACGCCGTGCGCCGCTCATTGGTGAAGCGGCTGCAGAACCTCGGTCACTCGGTCACCCTGGCGCCGGCGCCGGTATTTTCGTAGGAGTGGCGGATTGCTGCCATGAAGATCGTCATACCGGCTTACCTTTTCGGCTGCATGACCGCGGTGATCAGTATCCGGCTGTATACGCCAGTCGATTGGACGACGATTCAGCAGGGCGCTTTCGCCGGGTTCATCATCGTGACGGTCGTCGTCGCTTCACGGCAGAGCGACAAACCCGGCCTACTGCAGGTGATCGGTGTGCTGTTGCCGTGGATGATTGCCGCTGTCGCGTTGGCCAACGGCGCCCTCGATCGCTCTGAAGAACGCCGCTATTCGACTGCCGTGATTCAGCCCGTCTCCAATCGGCGGTCGATGTTCTACGACACGTTGATCGTCCGATCGTGGCGTCCGGGCCGGACCAGTGAATCGTTGACTGTGTGGGCGCTTCAGCCCTTCTTCTCTTCGGGCGACCGCGTGACCGTGGGCGTCAGATCCGGCGCGCTGGGGCTTGAGTGGATCAGCGGAGTCTCTCGCTGATCGAGTCGTTTAGGCTCGAGAAACGCGGCGCTGGATCTTGAACGGAACGCTCCATCGACCAACGCCAGGCGCAAACAACCCGGCTGATACTCATTGAACGACAAAGCTCTGCTGTGCGTGCAACCGCGTGCAAGGCGCCACGGCAACGCTGGCATTCACGGCAACGACGGTAATGTGGAATCTGTAACTTACAGAATCTAAACAGTCCTGTCGAGTTCGAATCCCACCCTCTCCGCCAACCGTAAATAATTGATGGTAAATAACTTATATTGATGAAGTTGGGCCACGTGGGTGCTCGCAGAACCCACTTCGCTACTAAGTCATTATTTCCCAGCATCATACGACGATCGAGCGTTGCACGCTGCCGTGTCGCGGCTCATAAACATTTGTCCTTCAATCTTTTGCGATAAGGGCTACCCGGGACCGCCTAGCTCTTTCGGACACGTTCTGAGAACCGATGTCTGACGATGTATTAGAATCTAATACATCATGAGGGAGACAGTTACCATCAGCTTGCCGCAGGCCGTTCGGCGCGAGCTCGATCGGGTCGCCAAAGAAGAGGGCGTTTCACGTAGCGATGTGCTTCGCCAGTCGCTGGAGGATTTCCTCTTCGTGCGGCGGTTCCGACACCTCCGCCAACGCATGATGGCCGCCGCGCAGGCGCAAGGCATCTTCACTGACGAGGACGTGTTTACCCGCGTCTCGTGAGACTGCTGCTGGATACGAACGTGCTCGTCGCCGCGCTCATTGCACGCGGCACCTGCAGCGACCTGCTGGAGCACTGCGTTCGCCACCACGACGTGATTTCTTCGCCACCGCTGTTGGACGAGCTTCGCGACGTCTTAACTCGAAAGTTTCGTCAGCGCGCCGCGGATGTACGAGCGACCGTTCGGTTGTTCGAGGAAACGTTCACACTCGTCACGCCCGTCCCACTTGAAGCGCCGGCTTGTCGCGACTGTGATGACGACGTCGTGTTGGCGACCGCGCGCGCCGGGGAGTGCATTGCGATTATCACCGGCGATCAGGATCTCTTGATCCTGGACCCCTTTCGGGGCATCCGAGTGGTAGCTCCGTCAGCGTTTTGGAAATGGGAATCGACGCATGACGAGCAATAGCTTGTCAGTCCTTTGGAACAGAGCGGCTGGTGAGCATCGTCGGCGCCGACGAGGTCGATCTGGATCGTCAGCACATCAGCTGGTTGTCGCCGCTGGCCTGGGTGCAGGTTGCCTCCGAGAGCCAGCAGGAGCTCGAACATCTGGATCTTGGTGAGCGCGAGGCGATTAGTCTCGCCTTGCGGGTGTCCGCTGACTTGGTGCTTCGGACGAGCGGCGAGGACGTCAGGTCGCTCGTGACTGCGGCTTGGGAGTGTCACGCACGTTGCGTGTGCTCGATCTCGCTAATCGGCGTGTCCTCGTTCGCTGCAGGGCGCGCTCGACCAACTCAGGGTTACGAATTTCCGCACGTCACCAAGAGTCTTCAAACACTTTCGTCGATCGAACGAAGCCTAGCGTCGTCCGGAAGGGCCTCGCGAGGCCTGAATACGCCATGTGGCGCTCCAGAAGCGTGAGTGGGACAATGCCTGCTTCTTGGTAGAGGCGCCGGCTGGCCTCACGTTGAAGGGGAACGGATCCGATGGCGGAAGGCACTCATATACCCGGTGTGATGGTTAGTTCGACCTGCTACGATCTGCGCCAAATCCGCGAGGATCTCCGGCGCTTTCTGCAGGATCGGGCTGCTTGATCGGAGGCCGCTGGACCACGACCGCATTGCCGGCAGCCGGTCCTTCGTAGAGTGTCCAGGCCTGATCACGGCGGTCGTCGGTCAGTCGCCGCCCGGCCGGGCGGCCCTGCCCGGGCGTGATCGGCGCACGCAGATACCGGCGCACCGTATTGACCGCGACGCCGACCTCGCGCGCAATCGCCTTTTTGCCGATCCCACGACTCGCCAGCGTCCGAATCGCGGTCACTACCTGGCCTTCGATCACCGGCACCTCCGTCGTAGGAGACACCAGCACGTCCCTCTCGCACGCCATTCGCCCCTCCTGACGAGGTCAGAACTAGTGCGAGGGCGAAGCGGCTCACGACGCTCCGAGGATTCTTTCGGGAATAGATTGTGTGCGCTCGTTTTCGTCCGAGGCGAATCTTGATCACCCCGGGTTCGTTCTTGATCAGCAGGCGCACTGTTTCGCGGCCAAGTTTCCAGATGTCTGCTAGTCCTCCGATCCGATAGTGGCGCTCGAACGCAGGCTGCTCCGAGGGCGCAGCTACGCCGCCTGCCATTCCGCGTGCACGCCGTGCAAACCGACAACGGCGCCGAGTTCCAGTAGGCGTTCCACTGGCACCTCGAGCGGCTACATCCGCCCGCGCACACCGCGTCTCAACGGCAAGGTGGAGCGATCCCATCGCGTCGACGACCAGGAGTTCTACCAGCTCCTGGACAAGGATGGCATCAGCGATGACATCCACCTATTCAACGAGAAGCTGCGGGAGTGGGAAAACTACTCAATTTCGATCGGCCGCACGGAGCGCTCGGTGGTCAGACCCCCTACGAGCGCCTGCTGGCGAAAACGAGGGCTGAAGCGTTACCGACGTCTTGAGAACCTACAAGCACTTAGCGCGACTCACGTTGTGAACAATTTCGCGCGGACAAGCATCCGGTGGGACCGGAGTGTCACTCGCCCGCCTTTCGACCCACCACACATAAAGAGAAGTGGTGCGGCGGAGCCTCCACTCACGGTACCTTGCAGACGAAGTTCGCGGCGTCGGTGTCGCCGACCTGCATCACACTTTTTGTTCCTTCGGTCCGTTTAGAAGCCGCACATTCCGCTCGGAAACACGCGCGCGCCGCGATTGACCTCCTGTGCGCTGACGTTCCCCAGGCTGTCGCGGACCGTCAGCGTGACCGTCAACGGAAACCACGCGAACTCGTGCGGCGCCGACGGTGACGGCAGCAGCCTGCAGTCGGTCGCCGGAAGCGTGAGGATCGGTCCGGTCGTGGTCCTTGCAAAGGTTGCGGCGGACGCGAACGTCCACTCCCAGGAGACGATCGTGCCCGGCGCCGACGAGGTGCTGCCGTTGAACGTGCAGGCGAGCGTGTTGCCGCCGTCGGTCAGCGAGCACGTATCGGTCTCGGTCGTTCCGGACACGCCGAAGCTGGCGATCGCCACGGTCGGCTGCGTCACCGAGAGCACCGCGGAGGCTGACGCGCCGCCGTACGATCCGCTGATCGTGTCCACTTCCGTGCCGCTCACGGTTCGCGTCGCCACTGTGAAAGTTTCGGTGACCTCCCCGGCCGGGACCATGACGGTCGCCGGGACGGACGAGACGCTCTCGCCTGCCAGCAGGACGGACGCACCGCCCGCGGGCGCTGGCGCCGTGAGCGTCGCCGTCCCCGTGACCGAGTTCCCGCCGACGACGCTCGTCGCGCTCAGGGAAATCCGTGACAGCGTCACCGACACGACGGTCACTGGCGGAACGGTGACGACTGCGGATGCCGGCGTGGGCACGGGTGTCGCTGCGGTCGGCGACCCACCGCACTGTGTGAGGGCCATCGATCCGAGGAGCGACGAGATCATCGCGATCAGGCGCGTCATCTTGGTCATGGAATTACTTCTTGTCCCGTGTGATCAGATCGAAGATCAGACCCCCGACGCCGCCGGACGCCGCGCCGATGCCGGCTCCCTTTTTGCCGCCGGCGATCGCGCCGATCGCGGTGCCCGCACCTGCGCTGCCGCCGATGATCAGCGCTTCCTTCTCCCACGACCGCTTGTTCGCGTGCGCCGCCTCCGCGCGGGTCTCGACGATGGCGGGCGCCTGCGTGAGCTCGTCGCGCCTGACGTTGTCTTTCAGCTGCACCGGATGGAGGCCCTGCTCATCGCGCAGGTAGACGGCGTGCGGTTCGTGCGCCTGTTTCTGCGGAATGAACAGCTGCGCCTGTCGGCCGTTCGCGAGCGTGATCGGCACCAGGGTGCCGTGCATCGACCCGTCGGCCGTGGTCACCGTCTCGGGGTGCGCGCCCGACACGCCGTACTGCTGTTCGATCTGGTCCGCGCTCATCGCCTGCGCGTCACGCGAGCACGCGGTGAGAAAGGGCGCGCTCAGCAGCGCGAGCGCGAGCGCCGTTAACATGTTCATGACGTCTGCCTTGAAGAATCCGGATCCGCGAACATCGCGGAGAGGAAAATTGCTCACTTGTCGAATCTATGCTGCAGGGCCACGGGCGGTGTGTGCCCGATTGCACACGCGATCAGCGCATCGACCTGGGACCGCGTCTTCGGCGCCACCGTCGCGGCGCCGTAGTACGCGATCAGATTCGCGCGGAGCTCCGGTGTGACGCCGTCGAACGCGCGATCGGCCACCTTGCCGAGCAGCTCGTCGTACGTGTCGTCAGCGAGCGTATAGGCGCCGCGCCGTGTCGGCAGACCGGTGTCGAAGTTCGTGTTCGGCAGGTCGAGCGTACCCGCGCGCAGCGTGGCAAGCGAGTGCCCGTAGTGTTGGCGCGCGCTGGCGAAACTCTCCAGAAACAGGCGCTCGGCCTCCGCGGTCGGAACCGCGAACGCGAGCGACTTGAACGGGCCGACCTTCGGGAGCAGGTTGTAGATCACCTCGAGAAACCGTGCGAACCCGTGCGGCCTCGCGTAATCGCTGCCGAACTCCGTGTCGTACTGGTGGCGTTTCAGGTTGAACACGAAGGTCTTGCGGCGGATGCCGGGTGTCACTTTCAGGATCTCCGAACGCCGGCGGCTCCACGCCACCTGCGTCATTTCCGGGATCGTGCTCCCGACTGCGTGGCGGTAGGTCGCGATCGCCAGGTCCTCGCTGAGGAAGAGATCCGTCATCTCGATGCCGTACGTGTCGTGGAACGCGCGCTCCAGCAGCGCCTTCGCGACTTTGAAGCCGATGTAGGCGTGATACGACTCGGGCGCGTACGCGCCGGCGGCGACCTGCACCACATCGAACGAAAACTCCACGAGCACGTGGTGCTTCGGCGACTGAGCGTAGGTGACCCGATCGCCGAACCTCGCTTTCAGTTTCGGATACATCAGCGGCACGGCGAGGTTGACCGCCAGCGGGTGCCCGCTGTTGTCGGCGGCATAGTGCCCGAGGGCGCCAAGCGCGAAGGCGTACTCGTTCACGTCGGCCGCCTCGTCCATCAGCGTGTGCACGAAGTCGCCGGTGCGGACGTAGTGGAGCAGGTTGCTGAAGAAGTGGCTGCCGAACGGGTAGTAGCCGAGATCCTGGATGACGCAGCCGCCGTACGCGTAGGCGCGTGCATTCGCGATCTCGGCGGCGGTCGCCAACGGATACCGCGCGTGGAGCAGCGCGGCGATCGTCGGCTCCCACAGCGCGTCGACGTTGGCTTCGTGGGCCAGCACCGAATAGCCGGCGGCGGGGCGCGGCACGGCGAGCACCGCCACGGCCAGCGTCGCGATCGCCACGTGCCGGATGAACGACATCTGGGGCAGGACTACGCTCGCGACCGCGCGCCTGCGAACAGCAGCGCCGCACCGCCCGCCAGCGCCGCGAAGCCGAGGATCGGCGACAGCGGGATCGTCTTCTGGCGATCCGCGGTGGCGTGCAGCGGACCGATGTCGAGTACGGTCTCGCGGGTCGTATAGGTGAAGCCCTGGTAGGCGAGCGCAAGCGCCCCCAGCACGATCAGCGCGACGCCGGCAAGTGTCATCGGTTTCATGTGACGGAGCATCACATGGGCGCGCGGCGCGACGTGTGCTGAAGAGCACAGCCGTTTCCGCCGCGACCCTCTACGATGCCGTAGTTCACGAAAGGAACTCACATGCTTTCAACGATCATCGTCGTCCTGCTCATCCTCTGGCTGCTCGGCGTCGTCACCGCATTCACCGCTGGAGGGCTCATTCACATCCTCCTGGTGATCGCGATCGTCATGGTGCTGCTGCGCGTCATCCAGGGCCGCAACCCGCTTCGCGGGTAATCGTCATTCGTCTTCATAGAGGTATTTCGATGTTTCGTTATCTGACTCTCGCCACGTGCGTCGTGCTCGCGTCGACGGCGCTCAACGCCGCCGACACCAACAAGGAACAGGGCCGCCTCGAACAAGCCGGCATCGTGATGCAGGAAGTGCTCGACGTCCCCGACAACATTCCCCAGGAGCTGCTCGAGAAGGCCGAGTGCGTCATCGTCATCCCGTCGATGACGAAGCTCGCCATGGGCATTGGCGGCAGCTACGGCCGCGGCGCGATGTCGTGCCGCACCGGCAAGGCGTTCAACGGACCGTGGGGCGCCCCCGCGATGTACTCGCTCGAAGGCGGCAGCGTCGGCTTTCAGCTCGGCGCCGAGTCCACTGACGTGGTCCTGCTGGTGATGAACAACCGCGGCGTGGACGCGCTGCTCAGCAGCAAGGTCAAGCTCGGTGGCAACATGTCCGCCGCCGCCGGTCCGAAGGGCCGCAACCTGGAAGCCTCGACCGACGCGACGATGCGCGCGGAGATTCTCAGCTACTCGCGCGCCCGCGGCCTGTTCGCCGGCGTGTCGCTCGAAGGCACATCGCTGCGTCCCGATGACGATGCCAGCCGCGCGGTGTACGGCCGCAAGCTGACGGCGCGCGCGATCGTCACCGGCACACGAGCGGTGGCGATTCCCGCGTCGGGCCGTCACTTCGTCGAGGTGCTCGAGAAGGGCGCGTCGCGCAACGAGTCGAAACGGACGACGCGTTGAAGGTCCGCTCCCACGCACTCGCGATCGCCGCACTGCTGACGACGGCCTCGATCGCCGGAGCCCAGCCCGCGGACGGCACCTACCACAATGCGCACCGCCTTGGCGGATCGACGTCCTTTCACCAGCCGCCGCTGACCACTGTGGCCAGCCTGAAGAAGATGGCGGCGGTCAAGAACATGGCGGACGACATCCGCAAGCTGCTGCGCGACGCCGGCATCCCGGAAACGTCGGACGCGGTCGTCGCCATGCTCGACGGCGGCGTGCCGTCCGTCCAGGGTAAGTTCTGCTCGGACGAACGCCCTGCCGACAACGTGCTCGTGGACTGCGACTTTCAGCCCGGCGCGACGCTGGAATGGATGGCGTACCGGCCGAACCTGCGCAAGCATGATCGGACGCCGGGGCGGATCGAGCGATTCCGCTGGGCGGGGAAGAAGCCGTTCAAAGCGTTTCTGTTCCGCGTGACGAACAACCGCCGCGTCTACACGTTCGTCGTGCCGAAGGACTGCGGCAACCTGTCGCTGATGTCGGTGATCGAGTCGCCGCGCGACACGCCGGCGCCACCGCCGCCGCCCGCGGCGCAGCCAGCACCGCCACCGCCGCCGCAACCGCCGCCGCCCGCACGCGTCGAGGCACCGGCGCCGGCACCGGTCGTCGCGCCACCACCGCCACCGCCGCCGGTGAAGAGCCTCCCGTTCTTCATCGACGTCCTCGGCGGCAAGGATCGCCGTGTCCGCCCGATCGCGGGCACCACGACCAATGACGGCACCGCCGTGGTGGCGAACGCCGGGGCCACCGACTATGCGCAATGCTCGCCGCTCGTGGGGCTGAAGATTGGCGCGGCGAAACGCTTCCGGAACGACTGGGAGCTGGCCGGCGCCGTCGGCGTCGCGATCAGCCTCGTGAGCGACGACAAGAAGGTGCGCGAGTCCGAGCTGTTCGCCGACGTCGAAGCGAACCGCTACCTGAGCGGCGGATCGTTTGTCGGCACCGGGATCTCGTTCTGGGATCTGACCCGGTCCGACACCTTCACGCCGGCGTGGATGGTGCACTTCGGCGTGCCGCTGGGCACGCATCCGGCGCACCAGGCGTACTTCGTCGGCGAGGGTCGTCTCTTCTTCGACCACATCGACGACATCAGCAACAACTATCAGTTCTGGGCGGGCGTGCGCGTGCGCTTCTAGCCCTGCAGCATGACGGCGCCGGCGCCACACGGATCGTGGCGCCCGGCGGCCGTCGTTGACCTCGGACAGGAATACACAGAAGAACCTCAGTTGGATCGTTGTTCCGCTCGCACTGCTGACGCTGACTCCGGCCACGGTGTCCGCCGGTCAGGGCGTCGAGAAGACGAAAGACTCGCGTCCTGCATGCGGCCAAAGCCGTCCTCATAGCCGCGCTCGACGCCATCGCGGAATTGGACCTGATATTGGCCTTTATCGGCCTACGCGGATCGATAGCGGAAGTCCGCGTTCGTATAGGTCGGGTTGCGGAAATTCGAGCGCGCGTTGCCGCCGCGATCGTGCGGGCCCAGCGTGATGCCTTCGCGATAGCCGCTGTCGAAGGCCATGTCTGTCCAACTGTACGGACGGTCCGCGTAGACATCCTCACGTGACGAGGACCCGCGTTGTGCGGCTGGCGGCCGGCCGTAGAGCTGGCCGTCGCGGCCGTTGAAGCCGTCCTCGCAACCGGCCTTGTAGACGGCGCAGCCGGCGGCGATGAGGATTGACTTCTTCGTGGAACAACTATGGCTCGTCCTCTGCCCGTGCGATGTGCACAAGGGGACAGCGCGGGCGCGCTAGTCGTGCAGGATGACGGTGAGCAGCGAGTTGTTCACCTTGAGGCCGTCGGTGTAGTCGATGAACCCGGGACGCTGGAACTTCTTCATGAAGAAGTTCACGCGCGAGCGCGTCGTGCCGACCATTTCCGCGAGCGTCGTCTGCGAGATGGCCGGAACTTCCCGCACCGGTTTGTCGTGCTTGCCGTACCGGGCGAGCAGCAGCAGCGTCCGCGCCAGCCGCTTCTCGCTCGAGTTGAACAGCTGGTCGATCAGGTCTTCCTCGATCCGGATGTTGCGCGCGAGCATGTGGGTGATGAACCGGTCGGACAGCGCGCGCTGCTTGTGGAGGAGATCGACCATCTCGTCCTTGTCGACGAGCATGATCGTGCTCGGAGCGACCGCCGTCGCCGTCCCCATGCGCACCGACTGCCCGGCGAGGCAGCCTTCGCCGAAGAACTCGCCCACACCCAGCATCGCCAACACCGCCTCGCGGCCGCCCTTGGACAGCACCGACAGCTTCACGCCACCGGCCTGGACGTACAAGACGCTCTTGCAGCCGTCACCTTGCGAGAAGACGATGTCGCCCTTCGCGTACTTGATGATTTGCCGGGACAGACCGGCGGAGTCGAGGAAGGACTGGGCGTTGAAGGCCGCTCTGCGTTTCGGTTTCAAGGGTGTCTGATTCTACTGCGTTCGTGCCAACTTCCACGGGCGTTTTGCGCATGAGCTGGCTCGCCCATGGCAATTTCTACACCATGTGGTCGCTGGTCTTGCCGGCGCCGGACGTGCCGGACAGGAGGATTTGCTGCCGCGGAAGAAGCCCTTGCCGCCGAGCATCCCGTCGAGCCGTTCGATGCCGGTCGACATGCGGACGTTCGGTGCAGGATGGTCGAGACCCAGCGAGGAGATCGGCAGCACCGACATGCCGTGCTCGTCGATCAGGAAGGGATACTCGTTGGTGCCGTGCGTCGAGCCGCGGTACTTGACGATCCAAACGGCGCGTCGAGATCTCGTCGCGCGTGCGATGGTCGAGCAGGATCACGCAGTCGGAGACGAACTCCTCGATGCCGTGCCGCGTCAGCTTGCCGGCGCCGTCTCGCTCCGCCGTGATGATCGTCGTCAGGCCGCGCTCTCTGAGCCAGGCGAACAGGCGCCGGATTTCCGCGCGCGCAGGATGCCGGGGTTCGGCAGCTCACCGAACAGCGCTTCGATCGTGTCCGGCACCACGCGGCGGGCGCCCACGCGCTGGACCGCGTCGGCGATCCGGACGAACAGGCCGTCGAGGTCGTACTCGCCGGTCTCCGTCATCTCGGCGCGCGAGATGTGCACGTGATCGAGAAAGAGCTTCTTCTGCGCCACCAGGCGGTTGAGATCGAAGCCGAGGGACGCGGCGTTCACGTCAGGTCAGGAATCGTCTCCTCGAAGGAGATGAACACGCCGGGTTCGCCGTACTGGATCGCGCCACGGACGAGGAATTCCACTGCGAACATCGTCTTGCCCGAGCCGGCGCCGCCGCTGACGAGCGTGGGACGTCCGGTCGGCAGGTCGCCTTCGGTGATCTCGTCAAGGCCTTGAATGCCGGTGAGGGATTTTGGCAGCTCGGACGCGCGGATTGCGGTTTTCTCGCGTCGGGTCACGAGTGTCGCCCCTTCGAGGTCGCGCGCCGGATCGACGCGGTTCGCGCGATGCGCGCCCTCACGTTTCGCAGCTCGCGCCGGAGGCGGGCCAGCGTGATGTCGGCCTCCAGTAGGAGCGACCGCAACTGCTTCTGGGCGAGCAACGCGCGCTCGACACGGAGAGGCAGTCGCGTGAGTTCGACGCAATCAGTCACGAGACCTCAGAGTAGCCGCGAGTGATCGCATGCGCTGTTCCAAATTGGACAGCGGCGGACGGTCGCGTGTGAGCGACCGTCCGGAGGCCGTCGCGCTCAGTGCTCTTTGCGGTTGTCGCGAGGCTCGCGACGCTCGTCCCGCTGCCGGCCGCGATCCCAACGATGATCGTGCGCGACATTGCCGCGGCTGCCTTCCCAACGGCCCGCGAAGTACTGCCCGCCCACGTGATAGGGCGCGACCCAGTACGCGCCCTCGTAGGGCGGGCGGGTCCAGTACCCGTTGTGCCAGATGTAATGCGAGCCCTGCGGGTATTGATAGCCCTCGACCCAGACATAGTCCGGCCCGGGTCTGGCCGGCACTCGGTACGCGCGCGGGGCCGGCGGTTCGCCGATGCGGATGCCGAGGTTGATTTGCGCGTGCGCCATCGAGGCCGGAGCCAGGAGTAACGCGACAACTGCGAGCGTTCGAAAACCGTTTCTCATGCCGTCACGATAGCGGATCGCCGCGAAGCGGCCTGTTCCGTATTGGACAGGACCGGTCGCGCACGCAGACGGCCTCATGGCGTGCGCTGTCGCCGCTGTTCAATACTGCACACCGACCGAAGCGGGTTGCGCCTAGATTGGTTGACAGCCATGACTGATCAACCCGATCACGTCGTCATTTCGTACGCGCGGTTCCTCGAGTGCCTCGAGCGGCGCCGCCGGATCGCGGGCGATCCCGCCCAACCGCAGCCGCCGACGACCGACGCGAACATTCCAACTCTGCCGAATCACCCGCCGGCGCCGGCGAGCACAGCCTGGAGACACGCATGAACGTCCGCCCCTTGCACGATCGGATCATCGTCGATCGCCTCGAAGACGGAGAGCAGCAGATCGGCGGCATCATCATTCCCGACAGCGCCAAAGAAAAGCCGCAGCGCGGCACGGTGGTCGCCGCCGGCAACGGCCGACTTGCCAAAGACGGTACCGTGGTGCCGCTCGACGTCAAGGCGGGGGATCAGATCCTCTTCGGCAAGTACTCGGGCCAGGAGATCCGGCTCGACGGCAAGGATCTGTTCATCATGAAGGAGGACGACGTGCTCGCCGTCATCGACAGTCCCCAGGTAAAGAAGTAACCCATGGCCAAGCAGATTACCTACAGCGATCAGTCACGACAGGCGATTCTCAAGGGCATCGATCAGCTCGCCAACGCGGTCAAGGTCACGCTCGGCCCCAAGGGGCGCAATGTCGTCATCGACAAGCGCTTCGGATCGCCGACCATCACCAAGGACGGCGTCAGCGTCGCGAAGGAAATCGATCTCAAGGATCCGATCGAGAACATGGGCGCGCAGATGGTCCGCGAGGTCGCCAGCAAGACCTCGGATGTGGCCGGCGACGGCACCACGACCGCGACGGTGCTCGCGCAGGCAATCTACCGCGAAGGCGCGAAGAACGTCGTCGCCGGCGCCAACCCGATGGCGATCAAGCGCGGCATCGAGAAGGCGGTGGACGCGATCGTCGCCGAGCTCAAGAAGATGTCGAAGCCGGTCAGCGGCGCGATGGTCGCCCAGGTCGGCACGATTTCCGCGAACAACGACGAAACGATCGGCACGATCATCGCGGGGGCGATGGACAAGGTCGGCAAAGATGGCGTGATCACGGTCGAAGAATCGAGGACGATGGACACGTCGCTCGAGGTCGTGGAGGGGATGCAATTCGATCGCGGCTATCTGTCGCCCTACTTCGTCACTGACCCCGATCGGATGGAAGTGGTGCTGGAGAACCCGTTCATCCTGATTCACGAGAAAAAGATCTCCAGCATGAAGGATCTGCTGCCGATCCTGGAGAAGGCCGTACAGGCGGGTGAGCCGCTGCTGGTCGTCGCCGAGGACGTGGACGGCGAGGCGCTCGCGACGCTGGTGGTCAACAAGCTGCGCGGAACCGTCAAGGCCGCGGCCGTCAAGGCGCCCGGCTACGGCGACCGGCGCAAGGCGATGCTCGAAGATCTCGCTACGCTGACCGGCGGCAAGGCCATCACCGAGGAGCTCGGGTTGAAGCTCGAGAATCTGACCTTGGCGGATCTCGGACGCGCCAAGAAGGTGACCATCGACAAGGACAACACGACGGTCATCGAGGGCGCGGGCGCCAAGGCCTCGATCGAAGGGCGCGTGAAGCAGATCCGCGCGCAGGTCGAGGACACCACGTCCGATTATGACCGCGAGAAGCTGCAGGAACGGCTCGCCAAGCTGGTCGGCGGGGTTGCCGTGATCCGCGTCGGCGCCGCGACCGAAACCGAGATGAAAGAGAAGAAGGCGCGCGTCGAAGACGCGATGCATGCGACCAAGGCGGCGGTGGAAGAGGGGATCGTTCCCGGCGGCGGCGTCGCGCTGCTGCGTGCCGCCATGGTGCTCGCCGCGCTAAAACTCGACGGCGACGAGCAGCTCGGCGTGCACATCATCGCGCGGGCGATCGAGGAGCCGTTGCGCTGGATCGCGAACAATGCCGGGCAGGAAGGCGCGGTCGTCGTCGCGAAGGTGAAGACCACGGGGCCGGAAGAGGGGTTCAATGCCCTCAATGACCAGTATGAAAACCTCGTGACCGCCGGCGTGATCGACCCGACCAAGGTCGTGCGCTCAGGGCTGCAGAACGCCGCCTCGATCGCCTCCCTGATGCTGACGACGGAAGCGGTCGTGTCGGAGATCGCCGGCTGACATGCGGGAGTGGTTGACGCGACGCGTGCGGCGCGCCCTCGCGCGGACGCCGCGCGCCGACACGCCTGAGCCGCCGAGCCCAATCGGGCGCGCCATGTCCGGTCCGTACGTGCTGCTCCACACGTATCTGGATCGCCGGTTCGCGGACACCGTTGTCCTCACGTTCACGCAAATCGAGGACGTGATCGGCACGGCGCTGCCCGCGCCGGCGCGCCTCCAGGCGGGGTGGTGGACGGATCCGTCCGACAACGTGGTTGGGCCTCACCATTCCGACGCCTGGACGCTGGCGCGGCGGACGGCGGTGCCCAATCTGCACGCGTGCATCGTGTCGTTCCCGAGGGCGTGGTGATGGAGCCGCCGGCCCAGGCGCCCGCGTCGCAGAGCCGCGCCATCGTGCGCGACCTGCTGATCGTGGCCGCGGTCGGCGCGGCGGTCTGGGTCGCGCATCGCCTCGGCCGGATCGTGCTCGTCCTCGTGCTGGCGATGTTCTTCGCGTACGTCATCGCGCCGATCGTCGAGATCCTCGAGCACCCGATCGCGTTCCGCGGTCGCGCACGGCGCTTCCCCCGGGCCGTCGCGATCTCGGTCGTGTACCTCGCCCTCGCCGCTGCGCTCACGGCCGGCGCGGCGCTGATCTGGCCGAGCGCCTCGGCGCAGATCGACGAAGCGATCGGCAGCGCGCCGAAGTACACCGAATCGTTCCGCACGTGGGAACGCGGCTGGAGCCGGTACTACGAACGGCTGCGCATCCCGCTCGAGCTGCGCCACAGTATTGACGAATCGGTCGTCGGCGCGGGCGATGCCTTCGGCGCGTTTGCGAGCGGATCGCTGCTCGCATTGCTCGGTGCGCTGTCCGACCTGCCGTGGCTCGCGCTCGTGCCGGTGCTGGCGTTCCTGATGCTGAAGGATGCCACCACGATCAGGCGCACCCTCCTCACCGCCCTGCCGCACCGCATACAGCTGCGCGGACACCGGCTGTTCGAAGCGCTGAACGCGACGCTGTCGGCATTCGTCCGCGCGCAGTTGATCGCGTGCGTGATCGTCGGCACGCTATCGGGCATCGGGTTCGCGCTGCTCGGCAATCCGTACGCGGTGTTGCTCGGCGTGGTCGCGGCGATCTTCGAAGTCGTGCCGCTGGTGGGGCCGCTGGTCGTCGCGATCGCCGGAGTGGTGATCGCGGCGCTGCACGATCCGATGGTGGCGGTGTGGACGGCAGTGTTTCTGACGGTGCTGCGGGTCGTTGAGGACTACGTGATTTATCCGCGGCTGATCGGCCGCGACATCCACCTGCATCCGCTGGTGGTGATTCTCGCGGTGCTGGCGGGCGCCGAGCTCGATGGAATCGCCGGCGTGTTCATCGCCGTGCCGCTCGTGGCGTTGACGACCGTGGCCGCGCGCCACTGGCTCGAATGGCGCGGAGACGATGCCGCGACGCCGTTGGAGGTGCGGTAGGCGCTAGGAGGCGAGCGCGATCCCGAAGTCGTCGTGGTCGCCTGGCGACGGACCGACACGGCTGAGCGCGAACGATCGGAGCCGCGCAGCATCCTGCTGTTCACACGCCCGGCACGCGCACAGCGCCACGTTCTTGACGCAGGCGACGGAGCGGCCCCGCGTGTAGTCCAGCAAACCGGTCCAGAACTCCACGGCATGTTCGACGCACACGCGATGGGGACTCGCCACGATCGTGGGGTCGCCGGTCGCGCGCAATGCGCACAAGTCATCATGGTTGCCAGCTTAGCGGCACGTCGACGAGCTGGCTGTTCCAATCAGAACATGTGCTGTTGTGCACACACGGGCCGCGTGCGACCGGCCATGCTGCTCCCGGAGACAATGATGAACACACCAGTACAGCACGATCCCAGCAACCATTTCTTTCTCGGCCTGCTCACCGGCGGCGTGATCGGCGCGGCGGTCGTGGTGGCGCTCGCGCCGAGGCTCGCATCCGAGCTGCGGCAGCGGGTGGCGGGAGCAATCGCCGACGTGAGTGACGCAGCATCGAGCGGTTATCGGGACGCGAGCAGCCGTGTCGTCGGCACGGTCGACGAGATCGCGACGCGCGGACAGGCGGTGCGTGACGACGTCGCCGATGCCGTCGTCCGCGGCGCGAGAAGCGTTGAGCAGTTCGCGGCAGCGGCCAAGAGCGATGCGAAACGCGCCTAATCGAGTGACGGTCGCGGTTTGACCGCGACCGTCGCCAGCAGGTAGCCGTGCCGCCGTACCGAGGCGACGTGCCGATCGAGCCACACGAACGGCCACACCATCGCGCCCGTGACGACCGATAGCGGTCGGCACCACGAGTGGCACGCCAGGTCGAGGATCCGCAACATCCCCGGGATAAACAGAATCGCGGTTTCGTCCGTGACCGTGAGCCCGGCGCGCTCCAGCATCGCCCTCAGCAACTTGCGCGAGTAGGACTTTTCGTAGCCGTACGCGTAAAGACCTGCCGCCTGCATCAGGGTCGTCATCAGTGGGCGCAGGAACGGGTCGTGGCGGTTCGGCACGCCGATGATCGCGCGGCCGCCGGGCTTCAGCACCCGCACGATCTCGCGGACCGCCTGCTCGGTTTCATCGAAGTGCTCGATCGTGCCCATCGAATAGGATCGCGTCGAAGCTGCCGTCGGCGAACGGCAGCGCGCGCACGTCAGCGGCCGCGGCACGCAGCGGATTGCCGGCGCACGTGAACGCCGCTCTCGCCAGGCGTGCGGTTGGCTCCGAGATGTCGACACCGAAGGCCCGCGCGCCGCGATTCGCCGCCCAGGCGAGGATGCGCGTGTTCTTCGCCTCGTCCCACAGATCGGTCTTGAGAATGCGCAGGCCGTCGAGCGGCGCGAGGTGCTCCGCGAAGAGGCGCTCTTCGTTCGCGGCGTAGTAGCGCGTCGACGCCGCGCCGCCCAAATCCGGAAAGCGCGCGCCGACACCCGCCCAGAATCGCCGGTAGCCGGCAGCCGTCAGCCTCATTCGAGCTCCCATCGCCAGCGACCCACCGCGATGGATAAGGCGCGCTGATCGCCGTTCCGAATGACCCGATCGGCGACCGTCGCGGGCGCCGCCGCATGAAAGGTCAGCCGGTGCGATCCCGCGGACAACTCCATCGGTCCAATTCGGTACTCCGCCGAATGGGTGCGGACGCGCACCGTCTGCGGCGTCGCATCATCCAGCCGCACATCGACCGTCCGGGCGACATCAAAGGCGTTCAGGTCGATCGCGAGCGTCACGCGGGACTGCGGCAGCGGCGATACGACCGTCCACGACGCGTCGTCGCTCATCCACCGCCACGTCGTGCCTTCGTCATGTTCGCGCGGCCAGAAACCTGCGGCCGACGCCGTATAGACGAGGTTTCCCGGCGAAAGAGCGAATACGTCGGCGTCGACGAAGCGCGCCACGTCATGGATGCCGTCTGCATCGCCGCGAGCGCGCAGCCAGTTGCGCTGCCAGGAATCGCGTACGAGCAGATGTGTGTAGCCGGCGGCCGCGGCTTTCGCGGCGAGCCGCGGTTCGGCGCAGTCGTCGACGCCCTCGCGCGCCAGCGCGATGCGCCCGGCGCTCAACCACACGATGGACGACGACTCGGGCGTGAGCGGCGCGCAGTCGAGGATGCGCAGGCCGGCGCGCTGCTGCATCACCCATCGATGCGCCTCCGTCGGCAGTACGTCGCGCGAGAGAGCCGGCGGCCACACGACGTATTCCGCACAGGCGAGCACGATCAGGAACACCGCGAGTCCACGTGGCCACGCACCACGCTGCGCCAAGAGGTGCGCCGCGCCCATCCCGGCCAGCTGCGCCGCCATCAGCTGCACGATCACGCCGAAGCGCGCGTACGATCGGAACATCGGCAGCGCCAGGTAGAGGAGCGCCGACGGTCGATAGACGGTCACACCGAGGATCGACCGCTGCGGAGAGAGCGAACAGATCAATGCTGCGAGCGCGATCGTCGTCAGCACCGGCACGGCCCAGGGACGCGGATGGCCTACGGCGCGAGGTGGCCTGAGCCACACGGCGATCGCGATCAGGCCGAGAGCCGCCACGCTCCAGCCGACGCTGACCTGCTGTTCCAGTAAACCGTCGCCGACGCCCGCCGCCGTCCAGATCCGGAGCGCGGCGCCGCCGGTCAACGGGTTTGCGATCGGCGGGACGAGGTAGCTCCACCATTTCGCCGCATACACATAGAGATCGACCGGCGGAAACGCGACCGCACCGCGATCGGTCAGGAGTCCGGACGCGCGCCAGGCCACGAACCCCATCCCGGCGCAGGCGGTCGAGGCGAGCGCGCCAACCGTCACGGCGACGTGGCGGGCCGCACCAGGCCGTACGCGCCCGCGCGCGAGCCAGTACGACGCGATGGCGATCGGCGTGATCACCGCTGCGATCAGCCCTCCGTAGAAGTTCGAGAGGGTCACCGCGACCGCCGCCGCTCCCAGCCACGCGAGCGCGACCGGCGACGCGTCGTCGAGGCAGCGCCACAGGGCCAGTAAGTACAGCGGCAGCCATTGTGTCTGGGCGATATGCGGGTGGTACGCCGCCTGCGCGATGTGGAACGGCGAGAATGCAAACAGCAGCGCCGCGAGGAGTGCCCCGGGCCACGGCACCTCGAGATGACGCGCGAGCAGGTAGGCGGCGAGCGCGGCGAACGGAAACGTCAGCAGCACCAGCCAGTTGTACGCAGCGACCGATCCCGTTACGCGCGCAATCGCTGCGCCTGTGAGGTCGGTGACCGGTTGCCAATACATGCCGAGGCTCCACGGGGTCGAGAACTGCTGCATCACGGTGAACGGGTCGTGGTGGCGCCCGACGATGTCGGCGCCAAAGATCCGCTGTGAGGGCGCGAGCAGGACTGGCGCCGCAATCACCACGGTGATCAGCAGCGCGCCGGCGCCCGCCGCGAGGGCTTCAAGGGCGTGTCGGCGCATGGTGGACCACGGTGGCGATGATCAGGACCGGCGCGACGATCGCCCAGGCGCGCACGTCGCGGACGAGTGGCGTAATGCCGGCATGGACCGAGAGGAGCCGCGCCCCGGCGCCGACCAGCATCTGCAACGCGGCGAGCGCCGTGGCACCGGCGAGAAGACGTCGCCAGCCGCGGTCGCCGAACGCCGCGATCCAGAGCGCTACGAATAGTCCGCATTGGAATGCTGGCACGAACCCGATCGCGCCTTGCGGATCCGGCGCGGGCGCTCCCCATGGCAGGATCGCGCGCGTGTAGGGCGCACCCAGGAATACGACGAACGCGACGGCGACGCCGAGGCCGGCGGCGATCCGCGCGGCCGTCGAGATCCGCACTCCGTGACGCCACAGCGCGGCCACGCACACGATGCCCGTTGCGACCAGCAGCTGCGAGAAGGCGTGAACGAGGAACGCCGGCGGCCGATCGATTCCTGCGGGAATCGCCACCACGAGCAGCCGTGCGATCCCGATCAGCACGAACACCGGTACGCCAATCACCGTCCATAGCGCGGTGCGCGGCCATGGACGTACGTGGATCAGGACGGCCGCGAGATACACCGGAATCAGCGGTGTCGCGATACATTCCTGCGTGACCAGGAAGGCGCCGCCCGGCGTGGTCAGCACGCCGGCGGACGCGGTCGCCGCAACGCCGGCTCCGCGCAGCAGGGAGGCCGCCGCGCGTGCGATCAGGGCCGCGATCGCCAGTACCCGCGGGCTGTCCAGATACAGCGGACCCGCCAGCGTAAACACGAGCAGGCAGACTACGGTCGCGAACGCGAACCTAACCGTCAGGAACGGCAGCGATGAGCGCGCGGTCGACGGTACCGCGTTCGCCGGCCGATCGGCGATCGCCATCCACGTCCAGACGATCGCGGCGATGGCAATGGTGAGGATGGCCGGCCAGACGTAGACGTGCCACGCCTCGAACGACTCCGGCGAGGTGCGGCCCAGCGTGCCGATGCGAATCGTGTTCAGCGCGACAATTGCGGGGGCGCCCAGCGCGATTCCTTCGGCCCGCGCACGCCACGTCGCCGGATACGCGAGAATCGCGGCGAAGCAGAGCGCCAGCGCGTCGGCGCCGCTGCACGCCAGCGTGGCTTCGATCGGCAGCGTCGCCGGCCCGAGCAGCGCGGCGGCTGTCCCCGCCTGCCAGTGCGTCAACGGCAGGAGCACGTGCGCCTCAATCGCCGGAAGCCGGAACACGGCGAAGAGTCCGAGCGACCAGGCGGCCAGGCGCAGCGCGAAATTACGCGCCGGCGAGGGTGCCACCGGCGTGTCCGTCGGCACGCGCGATCTCCTGAATCGAAACGTGCCTCGCGCCGAGGCAGCGGCCGAGCGCCTCGATCGCGTTCACGCTCTTGAGCCGTGGTGTACACGAAAAGATGTCGATGTTAATCGTCCCGGTTTCCGGCCAGGTATGCAGCACGGCGTGCGACTCGGCGAGGACCAACACGCAGGTCAACCCCGTCTGCGGGAAGGCGTGCGACACCATGTTGACGATCGTCCCGCCCGCGTGTCGCACTGCGCTGACGAACAGATCCGCGACTTCGGCGCCGGTCAGCACCGGCAGCGCCGCGCAGGCTGAGAGATCGGCGGAGAACGAGACGGCGGAGTTCGACGCATCCATGACTCGATGACTATACGCAGCGCCGCGCACGAGAGCTGTTCAATACGGGACAGCGCGCCGGCAGGCACGTGTCTAGACTGTCGCTGGAACTCAAATATGAATAAGACTGACCGCACACGTTGCACGCTCACGCCGGTCGCCGCCGCCCTCCTCGTGACGCTGACTGCCACGGCCGCGCTCGCCCAGGCCGCGCCATCTCTCGGCACGGCGCAGAGCTTCGCCGTGCTCGCGGGATCGACCGTGACCAATACCGGTCCGAGCGTCATCACCGGCGACCTCGGGCTGAGCCCGGGCACCGCGGTCACCGGCTTTCCGCCTGGCGTGGTGTCGAGTGGGACGATTCATGCGGCCGATGCGACGGCGCTTTCGGCACAGAACTCGCTGACGACCGCCTACAACAGCGTCGCCGGTCAGTCCTGTACGCAGGACCTCACCGGCCAGGATCTCGGTGGCAAGACGCTGACGCCGGGCGTCTACTGCTTCTCCTCGTCAGCCGGGCTGACCGGGAGCCTGACGTTGAACGCTCAGGGCAACGCGGCCGCCGTGTTCATCTTCAAAATCGGCAGTACACTGACGACCGCGAGCGGTTCGTCGGTCGTCATGACCAATGGCGGCTCGCAGTGCAACGTGTACTGGCAAGTGGGATCGTCGGCCACGCTCGGCGGCTCCACGTCGTTCGCCGGGAACATTCTCGCGCTGACGAGCATCAGCCTGACGACCAGCGCGAATGTGGTCGGCCGCGCGCTGGCCCGCAACGGCGCCGTGACGCTGGACACGAACAATGTCTCGCCGTCCTCGTGCGCCGCTTCGTCGGTGACTCCGGTGCCGAGCCTGCCGCAGATGTTCGTCCTGCTGATCGCCGTGAGCCTTGCGGGCCTCGGTTACGCGCGGCTGTGCCGCTCTCCGGGCGGATTGACGCGCTGATCCGACGACTCGCCGGGCCGGTGCGGTAGGCGTATGCGGCTGCGGGCGACGAGCGATCTGAGCACCGGCGTCAGCAGCCTCGATTTGGGTGGAAACCGCCTGCACTTCTGGCGCGCGTCGATCGGCGTCGTCATCCGTTAGGCGTGCGGGCGCATGCGTTGACGCGCGAGCGCGTCAGCGCGGCGGCTGCGCAACGTCCCCCGAATCGGGTTCCGGGCGTCACCGACAGGACGTGGCGATCACCCGGCTCAGTCGCCGTGAACAATCCGAGAACAATTCGACGCCGAACACCGGGAAACAGCAGGCGGTCGTCTGAGGCGAACCGACGAAGAACCAACAGGAGAGCCAATCTGCAAAACTGTTAACCGGAGGGTTGGTGATCTAGTCGTGACAGGGAGTTCACAACCTCGGCAGTGCGTGCAGCAGCGTGCAAGGCGCCGCGGCATGCCTGGCGTCTGCGGCAACGTCGGCATTGTGGAATCTGTAAGTTACAGAATCTAAACAGTCCTGTTGGGTTCGAATCCCACCCTCCCCGCCATCCTTCGCTCACGACTCACGCGAAGGATGCCCACCATAGCGCGAAGCGCGACGGTGGGCTTCCACAAAGCTGTTCAAGCTTCGGATGGCAAGCCAATTCCTCGCTCGGTCTTGTCGTCTCGGGCAGGGGCATCGCGCAACTTGCGCCTGCGGCGCTCGTTACGACTCGGCTCGAATCCCACCCTCTCCGCCATACTGCATCAGGACGACCGGATTGGCGCGGTCCTCGCCGCGAATGCTAATCCATTGCTCGACGCCACCGATGCGGACGAACGCGCTCTCCGCAATTGCGGTGGTGGGGTCAAGGGCGAGTGCTCGCCGTATCTGCCGCTGTCGCATCCTGCGGTACATGAGTGGAGCACCTGCGACTGTCGCCAGTGCTCCGGCCAACCACATCATCTCGGTCATCTCTGTCTCCATTTCTGTATATGACATACACTGTTTAGTGTATGTCATATACTAATGCCATGGTGATGAAATCACAATCGCCGGTATTCGGAACACAGGCGAAGACCATCGCGATTTTGTGGGGCGGTCGAGCGCAGCCGCGACGTGGCCGGAAGCCCCGGCTGAGCCTCGATCGGATCGTACAGGCCGCGATTGGCCTTGCGGACGCCGATGGATTGGCTGCGGTGTCGATGGAACGCCTGGCGAAGGAGTTCTCGCTCACGACGATGTCGCTCTATCGCTACGTGCCGGGCAAATCCGGGCTGGTCGATCTCATGATCGACACGGGCCTCGGTTTGCCACCCGCCCTCGATGTCGGCGGGAAAGCGTGGCGCGATCAGCTGGACCGATGGGCGCACGCGATTTGGGATACGTTCCATCGCCATCCCTGGGCGCTCGAGGCCACGGGTCGTCTTCGCCTGATGGGGCCGAACGAGTTGGAGTGGTTCGAAGCCGCTCTGCGGGCCCTGTCGACAACGAGTTTGACGAGAGCCGAACGGCACGCGGCCTGCCACGTCGTGCTCAGCCAGGTACGGGGCATGGCGCAGTTCTCCATCACCGTTCCGGACGCCCCCCGACACATCGCCGGTGACCGCTGGACGACGGCTACGCGGCAGTTGCTGAATACGCGCGGAGCCCAGTATCCGGAGCTTGGTGCGACGCTCGGCGATTCTCGAGAGTTGAAATCGGGCGACGAACTCTTGAGCTTCGGTCTGAAATGCGCACTCGATGGCATTAGCCTCTTGATCGAGCGGCGCCGGTCGAAGCGAACGGTGTCCAGTCGCAGGACGAGATGAGCACGCGCGTCCCGCTTCGACATAGGCCATGGCCTCAATGGTCGATGCGAAGGGGAAGACGCACAACCGGGCGAATGATTTCGTCATCGATGAGAGACGTGATCTCGGTCAACTGGCCGCCGTTCGCTCTCATGAAAAGAAACGAGTCCGTGTGCGTGGCGGCGCTTTGCTTTGCTGTAATCCCGTAGCTCGAGGCACCCATGATCATTCTCAAGACCCATGACGCGCCAATGCGTCGCGCAAACGCTGCATCGGGTGGGCCTGAGATGGAAATGAGCTGTCTATGCAAGACAACATCGTAACCACGGAGGACGTGTGCGAAGTCTTCCTTCTTGTAATCGATCACGATGTCGGCCCCGAAGCTTTTGACCAGATTCAGATTGGCTGTGCTCGTGGTCGTCGCACCGTCGCGCCGACGTGCTTCGCCAGCTGAATGGCAATGTGCCGTTCGTCGTCCGTCGTTTGATCGCTGAACTGGACTAGCCCATTTCTACAATCCGGCTCTTAATGCCTCGGCCGGCACGTCATACGCTGGGGCCAGGTCGAGGGGGACGGTTCGCTGATCGGCGCCCTCGACAGGTTCAGGAGGCGCCGGTGACGCGGAAGTTCATGGCCGTTTCAGTCCTGCTGATTACAGGGATGCTCGTCGGAGCCGCGAACGTGGCGGCCCAATCGGCGCTGCTGAGTCTTCCGGATGTCAGCCCGCACGCGCGCATCTCACAGCGCATCGGTCTGAACGATCCGAACAGCTGGATCGCGCACTTCGAAGCGTCGCGACTCGCCGTCGCGACGGGAGATTGCGACGCGGCAGTCAAGGAAGCGAAGCTCGCCGTCACGGTCGCGGCCGAGGCGCTGAAAGCGCCGCTCGGCGACTTCGTCAGGCAGCTCGAACACAAGGTCGACATCAACAAGTCGCACGCAGCATGAGGCTCCGGACGATGATGCTGGCCGTCCTCATTCTCTTCGGGGCGTACGCCAGTGTGCGTGCGCAAGAGGTTCAACCGTCGTCGCCCGACGGCCGTCAGTCGCAGAGCGACGCCTGGTGGACGGGCCCCATGCTGGCGAACTCCGCTGCAACGCTGCCGCGCGGACATTTCCTGTTGGAGCCCTATCTCTATGATGCGATTGCGGACCACAATTTCGATGGCAATGGCGCGCGGCGCAGGGCAGCCCGCTCAAACGGCTTCGGTTCGCTGACCTACATCCTCTACGGATTGACCGACAGAGTGGCCGTCGGCCTCATTCCCACCGCCGGCTTCGTGGCGGTGAGCGATGGACCGAACAGCTCGGGCGTCGGACTCGGAGACGCGGGGCTTCTGGCTCAGTACCGCCTCACGCAAGTTCGCGCAGGCAGCTCGATGCCCACCGTCTCCATCGCGGTGCAGGAAACCTTTCCAACCGGGCGATTCGACCGGTTGGGAGACCATCCGAGTGACGGCGTCGGCGCCGGCGCCTACACGACCGCCCTCTCGCTTTACACGCAGACGTACTTCTGGCTGCCGAACGGCCGCATTCTCCGCATGCGCGTCAACGGCACGCAGGCGTTCTCGAGCGCCGTCCAAGTCGAGGACGTGAGCGTGTACGGCACTGGGCCGGACTTTCGCGGTCGGGCGATGCCCGGCAGCTCCTCGTTCGTCGATGCCTCCTGGGAGTACAGCGCGACCCGCCGCTGGGTGATCGCCACTGATGTCACGTACCGCCGCGCCCGGACTACTCGCGTCACCGGATATGGCGCCGCCGATTCGAACGTCGGGGGCATTCCGCCCAGTGTCACGGTCGACTCCGGAGCGAGCGACGCGTGGGGCGTCGCGCCGGCAATCGAATTCAACTGGACCTCCAGGATCGGCGTTCTCGTCGGGGCGCGCGTGATGGTGGCCGGCCGCAACACGTCGGCGTCGATTACTCCCGCCGTCGCGATCAACGTCGTCCACTGAGGTGGCCACTCAATGCCGAAGCGCGGCGGCCATCCGGCGAACGCCCTCGCGCAGCTCCTCGCCGTTCAGCGACGCGAAGCCGAGGCGCATGAACGGCCGCGGACGCCCATCCAGGGTATAGGCGCTGGCGGTCACCACGACGGCGCCTTTGTCCCTGGCCGCGCGCGCCCACGCGTCGACGTCGATCCCGCGCCTGGCCTTCATCCACAGGGCAATGCCACCGGCCGGGATCGTGAACGTCACCGCGTCGCCGAGGTGTTCGCGAAGCGCCGCCACCAGGACGTCGCGGCGCTGGCCGTACTCCCGACGCATGCGCCGGATGTGCCGTTGCACAGCCCCCTCCTCGAGCAGCTCGGCGACCGCGTATTCGAGCACCTGATCGCCTTGAATGTCGACGTACGATCGATGGGCGGCGATGCGCTCGACGAAGATCGTTGGCGCCACGATGTACCCGATGCGCAGCGCCGGCGCCAGCACCTTCGACAGCGTGCCGACATACGCGACGACGCCGGCGGGATCGACGCTCGCGAGCGGCAGCACCGGACGCCCGTCGTAGTGAAACTCGTGATCGTAGTCGTCTTCGATGATCGCGAACCGGTGCGCGCGCGCGAGCTCGAGCAGCCGCAGGCGCCGGCCGGCGGACAGCGTCACGGTGGTCGGAAATTGATGGTGGGGCGTGACGTACACGGCGCGGATAGGATGTGCAGCGATGACGCGCTCGAGTGCCTCGATGCGCAGTCCGTCATCGTCGACCGGCACGCCGACGACCTCCGCGCCCGCGAGGCGGAACGATTCCCACGCCGGACGGTATCCGAGCTGCTCGACGACGACGACATCGCCGGCGCGGATCAACGACCGCGCGAGAAGCGAGATGGCCATCTGGCTGCCGCGCGTGACGCACACGTTGGCGCCTGTGGCTCCCAATCCCCTCGTGGACGTGAGCATCGTCGCGAGCGCCTCGCGGAGCCTGGGATGTCCCTCCGGCGGGGCGTACGACAAGAGCGCGCCGCCCCGCCTGGCGATCGCGCGGCGATAAGCGCGCCCAATCAGATCCCCCGGCATCAGCCGCACATCGGGCCGGCTGGGCGCGAACAGCAGGCCGCCGCGCGGGACCTCGTACGGGAGCTCAGGCTCGGGCGCGGGCAGGAGGTCGTACCCCACTCGGGCGGCGATTCCGTCGGCGGGTGTTCGCAGAGCGGCGAAGCGCCGTGGCTTCGGGTCGGGCAGGTCCGTCGACACGAACGTGCCCCGCGCCGGCCGGCTGACGAGCCATCCTTCGGCGACCAGATCGTCGAACGCCGAAGCGACGGTCAATCGCTGCACGCCGAGCGCGCGCGCGAGCGTTCGAGTGCCCGGCAGCCGATCGCCTGGGCGAAGGCGCCCACGGCGAATGTCCGTGGCGATCGCGCGGGCGATCTGCTGAAAGAGCGGCACGCCGCGCTGCCGTTCGAGCGTGAGCACGAATTCCCAACGAGCCACCGGATGGACCTCGATGCGGTCGCGGCGAGCTGGACGAGAGCCGCGGCGGTTTCCAGAGCGTGACGTGACGCCGGACCAAGGAGCAGGATACGTGATGTGGCGGTCGGCGCCGATTGATGTATAAGGAGCGGGATCGACGACCTAGATGGTCACGAAGAAGACCGAGTGCGGAAGGCATGCGAGTGGCGCGATTGACCGGTCACGATCGATTCAGCTGTGACACGCGACGTGACGTAACCCATTCGAAATGTCGCGATTCATGGACGTCTATGGAGATCGATGGTGATCGCGTCGTCGGTCGCCAAATCATTGACCATCCGGATCTTCATCGCTTTTGGTCACGCTGGGTAGATCGGCGGGGTCGCTGCTGTTAACCGGAGGGTTGCTGGTTCGAATCCAGCCTGAGGAGCCAACTTCCTTAGGTCTGTTCCGGTCACACGGGTGACAGATTATTCCGACGGGTGCGCCGAACACATAGGTGACACTTTCGGGCCGAAGGGATTGGCGATCCAGCCTGCCCACCTTGTTGTCAAAGAGCCCAAAGCGTAGTGCATGAAGGTGACCAGCTAGATCTGGTCGGCCAGACGATCGCACGCCGCGCGCCGCCATCGCGACCGCGGTCTCGGAGTCGACGCGCGGTTCGCGGTCGAGGCCATCCGTTTCGAGGCCCAAGCTGCCCAAGCCGCCATCGCCGGCGGCGCCGGGCCGAATTCTCGCCCGGGCCGCCGAATCCCACCCGCGAGTCGTCAAGGTCGGGATCAAGGCTGGCGATGATGGACCTCGCTACATTTTCGAAGTTGCCGACAACATGAACCTTCTGAGTGTCATCGCGACCCAAGGACCCCACCACCATGGCGGCCATGGCGACGACGACGGCGACGCTCATTCATCATGTGCCGCCGGAACATCGGCGCCGGATTTGCCGTCAAAATGGCTCGTAAGAATCAGGCCTACCAGACCAGCGACAAGAGCACGCTGCTCCAAGCAGGTGATCAACGAGGGCACGGCGGATTTCATCGCCTCCCTGGTCTTGACCGCTGTCAATACGGCTGTCCGCGCGAGGCGGAGTTCCAGGCTCGCCTCGTGAAGGATGAAGATCAGGTCGAAACGCCGCCGTCGATGTTCGACCACAAACTGACACGGGGTAGCCGACGGACATGGGCTACCGGCTCGGCTACCGAATCGCGAGCGACGGCCCGGCGAAGGCGCCCGTGTGTGCGCCAGCAAGTCGGTCCGAGTCGAAATTGCGTTTTCTGGAGGATGTCATGTTCGAAGTAATTCTCAAACGCTTTGATCGGCCAGTCGAAGTTCGCGCGTGCGCGCGGCGCCTGGATAAGAACATGCGCCGCGTTGCTCCGTTCTTTACCCTTGCCATGGTGGCCGCGTTTCTTCCCGGCATTGCGCGCGCCGCCGATACCGGTGGCGACTGCCGTATCGGCGCCTACCGGCTGACCGACGACAGCGTGGTCGACATCGGCGCGTCGGTTGACGATGCCTTGCGGTGGCGCCGTTTCGACGGGACCACCGGAGCCCTACACAAGACCGCCGACGGGAGCTGGAGCAGCACTCTGGGTTGGACGGACAAAACGGATGGCAGGACGGTGAGCTTTTCCGACTGTGCGAAAGGTGACATCTCTTTCAACGGTATCAACGGCCATCGCATCGCCTTCGATGTGATCGAGACCACGTTCGAAGGCGACGGCGTCAAGCTTGCCGGTCGACTGGTGTTGCCCAAGGCCGGCGGTCGGACGTCGATCGTGGTGCTGATCCACGGCTCCGAAGATAGCTCCGCCCGCGACTTCTATGCTCTACAGCGGCTGCTTCCTGCCGAAGAGGTGGGCGCATTTGTTTATGACAAGCGCGGCACCGGCGCCTCCGGCGGAAAATACACCCAGGATTTCAATCTGCTGGCCAACGACGCCGTGGCGGCGATGCGCGAGGCCCGACGGCTGGCAGGCGCGCGAGCGGGCCGGATCGGTTATCTGGGTACCAGCCAAGGCGGATGGGTCGCGCCGATGGCGGCGACGCGCGCTCCGATCGATTTCGTCATCGTCGGATACGGCTTAGCTTTTTCGGTCATTGACGAGGATCAGCAGGAGGTGGCTCTGGAGATGCGCTTGAAAGGTCATAGCCCCGAAGAGATCGCCAAGGCACAGGAAGTCGCCGCCGCCGCTGAGGCGGTGTTCGAGAGCGGCTTTACCAAAGGCTTCAACCGCTTCGACGCGGTACGAGCGAAATACCGTCGTGAGCCCTGGTACAAGGACGTCCACGGCAATTACACCCACTTTATATTGCCCTACAACAGCGAGGCCGAACTGCGTGAGAAGGCGAAGGCATTCAACTTAGCTGAAATGGGCACGCCTTTCCGCTACGACCCCATGCCAACGCTTCGCGCGGTCCAGGCTCCGCAGCTATGGATCCTGGGTGAAGACGATCTTGAAGCGCCCTGCGACCCGACCGCCAGCCGGATCAAAGCGTTGGAGGCTCAGGGCCGGCCAATTACCCTGGCGATTTTCCCTCATGCTGAACACGGCATCTACGAGTTCGAGACCAAGCCAGACGGGGAGCGCGTCGATACGCGCAACGCCGATGGCTATTTCGCGATGCTCGGCGACTTCGCCCGCGACGGCCGGCTCAAGGGACCGTACGGCGCCAGCATTGTGACGTCGCCCAAACTCCCGAGCCAGGGGCGTTAGCTTTCCCGGAGGATCCTGCATGGAGCGGTCAACACTTCGGTGCTCCCGATGGATCGCACGTGTCGCCGCATCAGCAATTGCGGAATCGTCCACTGGGTCCCGTCGGGCGAGAAGCGAACTCAGGCGGCGTCGATGCGCAACGGCTGCGCGCCCTGCCAGAGCACGAGCCGGCCCAATTCGCGCAGGTGTTCCAGCCCAGACGTGATCGTCAGAAAGTGGTTGCCGGCCAGAGGCCCGGCCTTGCTGGCAAAGTGCGTCCGTCCGTAGGCGATGAGCAGCTCCGTTTCGCTCACGCCGCCCGGATACCACAACACTTCGCCAGGATGTGGATAGGTCGTGGCGTTTTCGGGCGCCCCGCCGATCGACAAATCGCCGAGCGGTGCCCAAACGGCCTCGCCGCTCCAACGTACGTGAATCACCTGGCTCGTAAAAGGGAGTAGACCGCGGAACGCCGCACAGGTGCGCGGCGCCGAGCTCGACTCGAACCGGGCCTCGAATCGAAACGGGCCCAGGCTTAGCACGACATCGGACACGGGTGCTCCTCCGGGGACGCGGCTGAACTCAGGTCCATGCAGCGGTATCGAGCGCGAGGATGGCCTGCAGCAGAACGTTGGCGCCGTTCACGACAGACCGCGTTCCTCGGCGTGCAGATACTCCGCGTGCGTTGCCGAAAATCGCGACGGCAGAGGCTTGCCATAACGTTGCCCCAGGACTGTGATGTAGATGTCGGAAGTTTCGACCTCGGCGAGATAGGCGTCCTCGGCATCTCCGTCGCGGCCACCGAATTGCTCGAACATCACCGGCGTTGCGCCAACCGCCCGCACCGCGTCTGCGACAGCCCGGCGCTCGTTCGGAAGTTCGCTCATGACGCTGGAGATAAAGGCCCGCCGACCATGAGCCCATTCGCGTACCGCGTCTTGAGACGGTATCTCCGCCGCAGCTGCCCGATCGATGAGGAGCGGTTCCTGTTCGGTTTCCGCCCGGTTCTGCATCCATCCATTCTAGACGGGACGGGACAAGCTGCTGGTCTGGCGCCCGCTCTCTGGCGCGTTGTTTGAGAGATCGACGGTACAAAGGGCAAGCCCTGTTGGAATGTCAGCTCCGTCCACTCTCTTCGAGGGTCCTCGCCGCAACTGCCATGCACGCTTTACACTCGATGGTGCTTGCGAGTGGCTGTGCGACTTGGCTCGGATCGGGCATCGTGAAGGGCATGGCGCAGTTTCTGCTCAATACGTGTCTCTACCAGGGCTTTCATGCGGATCGAGCGGATCGTGCGGAAGCGACAATCCGTTAAGCTCTTTGTTTTCAACAACCTGCAGTGGTGCGAATCCCACCCTCTCCGCTACAATTCTCTGATTAGTTTCAACGACTTAGCTGCGCCACGTGGGTTCTCGCGTGCGATAGCGTGCAACGGCCGCTTTTTCCGCCTCAGAATTAGGGACGAATTAATTAGATTTCGGCGCGTTCGGGCCGCGTAGGTTCCCAGGATGCCCACGTGGGTGGACCTTAGAACCCATGCCGCTCCTACCTCCTCCGCGCCACCAATTCAAGGCAATCGACGGCTGCACGCGGCACTCTTGCTCCTGGACCGAGCTAAGAACAGCCACTACAGCTCGCGACATGGAGCACGAATCTGACGCCGGACGCGAGCCTGGTACGCAGCCAGTCGAGATCAAGAAAGATCCGCAGTTGTCGACCACGCCGGAGGATTTCGACAAACAGTTTGAATTGTTGACGAAGATTCAAGAGCGTCCGAGCGCCGCGCACGACGCCATTGTCGAGATATTGCGGTGGGGGCGGATCTGCGACCCACCGACCGCTACCGCGCGGATGCCGGGTCGGGTCACGCCGTACGGATGAACAGTGACGCTCAGCTGAAGCCTCTCTCCAACCTGTGACCTCCCCGTCCCGCCCCGGGTCGGTTTCTACCCGCCACGCAACTGATACCGTCGACACGCGCTTCGGTCGTACGCCTCGCCGATCGGCGGGCTGCGCGCGACCCGCCCCGCGGCGGCGCCGCGCGCCGCGCGCGCGTATTTCCGCGGCGAATCCGATCCGCGGCGTCGGCGTCCGTCTTGCTCCGATCGCTCGCTCGAACGGCCTGGATGGGCGATCAACGCAGTCCCCCTTTGGCGAAGGACCTCTTGAACTACTACCTGAGAAATCCGGCTTCGATCGATACGTCTGAAGGGCTCGCGCGCTGGCGGCTCCTCGAAGAATACGTCGAGCGCACCGTCCGCGAGACGGAAGAAGCGCTCGGCTGGCTGGTGCGCCACGGCTTCCTGCGTGAGCTTCGGCGGCCGGGCGGGCGGCCGGTCTTTGTCATGGATCCCGAACGGCGTGCCGACGCCGAGACGTTCGTCAACGGGGCCGACGATCGGGGACGCCGTGGCGGGAAGTGACGCTGTCCGCGACATGGCGGAGACGCTCGTCTTCCTACTCCGCGGCGGGCTCACCGGCGTCGTCGATCCGAGCAAGATTGCCGTGGCGACGCCGGACGAGTTCGAGGACCTGCGCGATCCCGCGAAGCCGAACATCACGATTTTCCTGTACCGGATCGCCGTGAACCCGCAAATGCGCAACAACCCGCGCCGCGTGAAGCCGGACGGCACGATGCAGCCGACGCCGCTGCCAATCGAGCTGTCGTTCCTCATTACGGCGTGGGCGAAGGACACGCGCGACGAGCTGAAGCTCATCGGCCGCATCCTCCAGATCCTGTACGACAGGCGCGAACTCGGCACCGCCGATTTCGTCGGCACGTCGTGGGAGAAGGACGACACCGTGCAACTGATTCTCGAATCGCTGCCGCTCGAGGATCACTATCGCATCTGGGACGCGAACGAGGTGCCGTACCGCCTGTCGCTGACGTACACCGCGCGCGTCGTCGGCCTGTCGTCGACCGAAACCATCACCGGTCCACCCATCGTCGACGCGGATCTTCGGTTCGTGCAGGTCTGATGGACATCGAGCGCGTCCGTCATCGGCTCGGCGCAGTCGTCCGGTTCGTGGACGTCTTCACGCAGCAGCCCATCGACCTGCCGCTCGACGTGCGCAGCGAGACGCTGCCGCCGGTCGTCGGGATGCCCCTGCTGCCATGGACCGCGGTCCGCGGCGCGAACGACGAGGGCTACCGGTTCCTCGTCCACAACAACACGGTGATGCCGATCGGCAGCATTCCGGTGACCGTCACTGCGCCGGGCCGCGAGTACTTCGACTTCGAGCCGTTCACGGTGGTGTTGCCGCGGCCGCTCGTCGCGCATCCGCCGACGCCGGCGCGCTCGGACTATCTCGTGCAGCATCCGTTGTGGCCGATGCGGTCGCTGCCGCTGCCTCCGCGCGAGACCGCCATCGTCGCGCGCGTGACGAGCGCGGGCGTGACGCCCATCGCGCGCCTCAAGGTCACCATCTGGCTGGATGGCACGCCGATGCCGTTGTCGCCCTACACGTACTCAAGCGACGCGGGCGAGCTCGTGTATCGCCTGCCGGACCTCAAAACGGTGAACGGCGGCGTCATCTCGACGACTGCGTCCATGCGCCTCGACCTGAAAGTCCCGCCGGCCTATGCCGTGTCCGTCGCGCCCACGCAGATCGAGACCGACGCGGGAGTCCTGCTCGCCGTGCCGTTCGCTGTTCCGTTAGGCCAGGCGACGAACCTGACCGTTTCGCTGCCGTGAGGTAGGGGAGAGCCGACATGCCCGAATATCTGTCGCCAGGCGTCTTCATCGAGGAGATTCCCGCTCGCCTGAAGGCGATCGAAGGGGTCAGCACGAGCACGGCGGGGCTGGTCGGCGCTGCGGTGCGCGGGCCGGTGGCGGGCGCGCCGGTGCCGTTCACTCCGCAGATTGGCGACGCGCAGACGGGCGTGCTCGTCCCGCCCGACCCGACGCCCGTGCTCGTCACCAGCCTCTCCGATTTCATCCGGCAGTTCGGCACGCTCTTCCCCGATCCCGACGTGCACGGATATCTGGGGCACTCCGTGCGCGCGTTCTTCGACAACGGCGGCAAGCGCGCATTCATTGCCCGCGCTGCGGGCGCGGGCGCGGCGCGCGCCTTCGTGCAGGTCAGCCAGGGCACCGTGCTCCGGCTTGCCCGAACGGCGCGCGTCGGCGACACGGTGATCTTCCTCGGATCGCTGCGCGGCACGGTCACTGGCGCCGGAGCGATCACGTTCCACCGGATGAGCGACGGCTCGGCCATCAATCTCGCGCACAACGTTGCGAGCTACGACACGGCGGCGGGCGGCGTGACGCTCGGCGCCGCCCTGACCGCGGCCGACGTGCTGCCGAACGGCCTGCTCGAACCGGATCAGGTGTTTGCCGTGCCGCTCGGCGCGGCGTTCAGCGCAGGCACCGGTCCCATCTTCTACGCGCGCAATTACGGCGCGTGGGGCGGAGCGCTGAAGGTGTACATCGCCGACTCCGATCGGCCGCCGACGCCGCTCGCGCAGGCCGCGGTCGCCGCGGACACGATCATCACCGTCGCGTCGACGGGCAGCTTCTACCGCGGCGCCATCGTCGAAATCGACCACGGCGCGCCGCCGCAGCACTCGTACCACGCGGTGACGGCCATTCTCCCGGGCAACCGGCTGCAGCTCGACAGCGCCGTCGGCGCCGCCGCGACCACCGCCGGGTTCGCGCGCGTGGCCGAAATCGACGTGCTCGTCGAGGAACCGGTGAGCGCGGCGCTCGAGGCGTTCAAAGGGCTGTCGTGGAACCCCGACAACGACAGCACGATTCGCCAGCGCCACTACTCGACGGCCATCAACACGCGGTCGCGCCTCGTGTACGTGCAGCCCCCGGGATTCGGCGGCCTCGGCGGCGCCGAGACGATCAACATCGCGGACCAGCCGGCAACCGACAACGCCACGACGATGAGCCCGCTGCCAGTCAACGCCGGCAACGACGGCGCGGCGCTCACCGACGCGGACATCGTCGGCGTGGATCCCGGGCCAGGGCAGCGCACCGGCATCCAGTCGCTACAGGACATCGAGGACGTCCGGATCATCGCCGCCCCGGGCGTGACGACGCCGACGGTGCAGAGCGAGCTCATCACGCAGGCCGAGCGCATGCGGTACCGCTTCGCGGTGCTCGACGCGCCGCTCGATCCGGTCGGGCCGAGCGTCGTCAACGCGATCCTCGCGCACCGCAACGCGTACGACTCGTCGTTCGCCGCGTACTACACGCCCTGGCCGCAGATCACCGTCGGCGATCAGGTGATCGATCTGCCGCCATCGGGCTACGCGATCGGCATCTACGCGCGGACCGACAACGACCGCGGTGTCTGGAAAGCGCCGGCCAACGAGGTCATTCGCGGCATCACCGGGCTCCACGTCTACATCACGACCGGCGAGCAGGACCTGCTGAACCCACGCGGCGTCAACGCGATCCGGCGATTCGAGGGGCGCGGCATCCGCGTCTGGGGCGGGCGCACGCTGTCGAGCGATCCGGAGGACCGCTACATCAATGTCCGCCGCTTCCTCATCTTCATGGAGGCCTCGATCGATCGCGGAACGCAGTGGGTCGTCTTCGAGCCCAATTCACCCGACACGTGGAGCCGCGTCGTCGACAGCGTGAGCGCGTTCCTCCAGACGCAGTGGCGCGTCGGCGCGCTCTTCGGGCGCAAGCCGGAGGACGCCTTCTACGTGCGCTGCGACGAAACGACGATGACCGTCGACGACATCCAGAACGGCCGTCTCATCTGCGAGATCGGCGTCGCCATCGTGCGGCCGGCGGAGTTCGTCATCTTCCGGATCGAGCAGATCACGGGGTACGCGACGCAGACCTAGCCATCACGTCGTGATATGTCGCTGAGGAGTCCATATGGCGATCGAACGCGCGAACAAGAACCCGTACAGCGCCTTCAACTTCACCGTCGAGATCAACGGCGCGCAGATTGCCGCCTTCCAGGAGGTCGCGGGGCTCGACAGCGAGAACACGCCGATCGAGTACCGCGAGGGCGCGGACGCGATGAACACCGTCCGCAAGCTACCGGGGATCGAGAAGTATCCGAACCTCACCTGCAAGCGCGGCATCACCGGATCGACCGTGCTCTGGGACTGGCGCAAGGAGGTGCGCGACGGCGGCACGACCTTCCCGCCGACGCGCGACGTCACCATCAAACTCCTCGACGAGAAGCACGCGCCGGTCCTGAAGTGGAAGCTCACCAACGCGTGGTGTTCGAAGCTGACCGGTCCGTCGCTCAACGGCAAGGGCAACGAGATCGCCATCGAGACGATGGAGCTCGCCTACGAGCGGATCGACATCGAGTAGCCGATGGCCCCGACCGCCTACCATGTCCCCGGGGTTTACTACGAGCCGCAGCCGCGCGCGGTGGAGACGCTGCTCGTCCGGACCGACGTCGTCGGCTTCATCGGCTTCGATCCACGCGTGCGCAACGGCACGCACGCGTCCGAACTGACCGGGACGCTTTTTCAGGGTCACGATTTCCGCGTTGACGTCGCGAGCTTCCAGTTGGTCGTCGGCGTCGTGCGCGGCGTCGTGCAGGCGCAGCAGGACTTCGTCCTCTCGCACGGCGACAGCACCACGGGCCTGCCTGTCGTCCCGATCGCCAGCGGCAAGAGCATTGCCTATGCGCTCGTCGCGCGCGAGCAGGGCGGCGTCCTGTCGCTCGACACGCTTGCCGGCGCGCCAGACGACGACGTGAAGGCGCAGCCGCCCGACGATACCGCGCTGAACGTTGCGTTCCCGGACAAGCGGTGGCGCCGCATCGCGAACGTCACGGTCCGCCGGAGCGCGAACGCGATCTTCGTCACGTCGCGGCCGCCGGCCGATCTCGCGGTCACGCGCTGCGACGACTTCCGCGATTACGGGCTCGCGTTCGGCGAGCCGCAGGACGACGGCACGCTGCTCGGGCCGTCGGTGCGCGCGTACTTCGCGAACGGCGGACGCCGCTGCTGGATTGCGACGCTGCGGCGGCCGGACTTCGAGGATCCCGTCGAGCTGCCGCGCGTCTTGCAGGACATGGTCGGCATCAAGGGATCGAGCGAGATCGAGGCGACGGGACTCGAGCGGCTGCTGCTCCTGTCAGAGGTAACGGTCGTCGACGTGCCGGATCTGTACGCGACCCGCGTGGACCATCGGACGCGGACGCTGCCGCTGCCGCCGGACGATCGCGACGCATGCTTCCAGCCGTGCCCCGCGATCCGCCCCAAGGGGACCGCGACGAGCAACGATCGCACGCCCGCGTGGGCACCGATCTTCGAGTCGAATCCGCCGTTCGACGGCACCACGTCGCCGAACGACGTGTTCCTCACGCAGGCGCGGCTGCTGTCGCGGTGCGTACAGGAACGCTGGCGCGTGCTGCTGCTCCTGAGCGTGCCGCGGCTGCCGGACGGCGGCAGCGGCCCGTACGTGCCGCCGACCGACCGCGACGCGCGCGCGTGGCTCACGCAGTTCGACCTCTCGGTGAAACAGACGGTGCCTGGCGCGCCGAGCATCGGCGACACCGAGGACGTGTCCTGCGCGGCGCTCTACTGGCCATGGGTGCAGTACCAGGAACGCGTCGACGATCCGGTGCTCGAGATGCCGCCGTCGGCGTATGCGGCCGCGATCATCGCGCGGCGCGATCTCGCGCGCGGCCCGCAGATCTCGCCGGCGAACGAGACGCTGCGCGAGGTCGTGGGCCTGACCGCGTCGTTCGGCGACGCGGTCCACGGCGCGCTCTACGATCCTGATCCCGACGTGAACGGCTTCCCGGTCCCGTCGGTGAACGTCTTGCGAGCGTTCCCGGGGTACGGCATCCAGGTGTGGGGCGCGCGTACGCTCTCGACCGAGACATGGTTGCGCTTCATCGCCGTCCGCCGCACGCTGACCGCGATCGAGCTGCGCATGAAAGCCGCGCTCGATCCCCTCGTCTTCGAGCCGAACCAGCCGGCGCTCTGGCTGCACATCACGCAGACGGCGTTCGCGATCCTGCTGCCGATCTTCGAGTCGGGCGCGCTGCGCGGCGACCGTCCGGAGGAGGCCTTCTACGTGCGCTGCGACGGCCGGATCAACCCGCCGGACGCGATCGCGCGCGGCGAGCTGATCATCGAGGTCGGCGTCGCGGTCGCCGCGCCGGCCGAGTTCATCGTCTTTCGCGTCGGGCGCCGCGAAGGGGTCATCGAGGTGCTGGAGTAGCCATGCCGCTGATGAACCCCGTCCCCGTCTTCGATTTCAGCGTGTTCATGATGGACGCGAAGCCCGACTCGAGCCTCGGCCTCACCGATCTCGTCGGGCTCGGCGTGGGCGTCGCGAAGAGCGCGCTCTTCGGCAGCTTCGCGGAAGTGAGCGGCCTCAACGCGGAGATGGAGACAGAGGAGTACCGCGAGGGCGGCAACAACACCGGGCCGCACAAGTTCGTGAAGTGGGGAAAGTACCCCAACCTCGTGTTCAAGCGCGGCGTGACGATGAACGCCGACATCTGGGACTGGTATTACACCGTCCTCTACAAGGGGAAGAACCCGGTGCGCAAGAACGGCATCGTGCTGCTGACCGATCGCGGCAGCGGCGCGAGCGCGCTCGCAGGCGGGCCGACCTCGCTCGGTCTGCCGGGGCTCGACAAGCTGCCGGTCGCGATCTGGTTCTTCCGCAATGCGCTCCCCGAGCGGCTGCAGGGTCCGGGGCTGAACGCGAAGAGCAACGAAATCGCGATCGAGACGCTCGAGCTCGTGCACGAAGGACTCTACCGCTTCGGGCCGTCGATGATTCCAGGCATCGGCGACGCGCTCGACACGGCTGGACTGTGAGGGATCGCCATGGGACTCGAGCGCGCCACGCTGACGAACGTCTCCAAGCTGCCGCAGCCCGATCCCATCGCGGTGCAGTTCAACCCGACCGAGTACGGGATCGATCGCGGGTCGTCGTACGCCGAGCTGCAGGTGCCGGGCCTGCGCACGCCGCTGCTGCAGTTCGTGCGCGGCGAGGCGCAGACGCTGAGCCTCGAGCTGTTCCTCGACGGCACAGACAAGCGCGCCAGCAACAACCCGGACGACACGGTCGAGGGGCACCTGAAGCAGCTGCGCCAGTTCGTCGAGATCGATCCGGATCTGCACGCGCCGCCGGTCTGCCTCTTTCAGTGGCGCAAGGTGCAGTTCTACGGCGTCGTCACGTCGTTCAAGGAGAAGTACTCGCTCTTCGACGAGAGCGGCAAGATCCTGCGCGCGCGCGTCACGCTCTCGATCAAGTCGTACGAAGCGGTCGAGGTCCAGCTGCGTGAGCTCGGGCTGCAGAGCCCTGACCGCACGCGCGTCCGCGTCGTCCGCGAGGGCGAGACGCTGGCGGCGATTGCGGCGGAAGTGTACGGCGACCCGCGGCTGTGGCGCGTGCTCGCGGACGCCAACGACATCGATCGGCCGCGGTTCGTGCTGCCGGGCACGCCGCTGCAGGTGCCGGCGCTGTAACGGCTCGGGATGGAGAGATACCGATGATCCGAATCGATCGCGTGACGGCGGACATGGACCTCGTGCCGCCGGCCGGGCAGGAGCCCGCGTCGGCTGATGGCGCTGGTGTGCTGTCCGATCCGCGCGCGCTCGAGCGGATCAAGGAGCTGGTGCGTCAGGCGCTGGCCGAGCACCTGCGAGAGCTCGAGCGGCGAGGCGTCGTATGAGCCTGCCTGGCGTCCTCACGTCGGCGACGCCCGATCGGCCGGGCACGTCGTACTACGTGCCCGGCGTGCGCGTCGCGAAGCTGCAGCCGACGCCGCAGGCATCGGGCGACACCGGCACGATCCTGCCGAAGGGCGTGCTCGGCGATCTGGTGCACGCCGAGGTGACGCGCGTGAACACCGGCGCGTCGCAGTACTCGCTGACGTTCAACAACTGGTTCCTGTCCACCGCGAAGGATCGCACGCAGCACCTCGACGACCTCGGCGCCGGCAACCCGCGCGAGGCGATCGACGGCGGCACCAACGCGCCGTACTGGCCGCGCTTCAAGTACAACGACTTCGCCTTCCTGCGCTTCGGCGATCGCCTGCGCATCGACATGCGCTACATGCCCGAGCCCACCGGCGCGCAGCGCAGCACCGGCGCCGACGAGAACAGCTGGACGCCGATGGTGTCGGGACCGATCACCGACATCCGATTCAGCTTCGCGAGCGGACAGGGCGCGCAGCTCACCGTGTCGGGCGAGGACGACCTGAGCGCGCTCAAGGACAAGCAGGAGAAGCGCCTGCCAATGGATCGCCGCGCGGAGGTGAGCATCGTGCGGCAGGCACTGCTAAAGGCGAACTATCCGCTGCCGCTCGCCGCGCCGTTCGTCGACTACCCGTCGTTCGTCACGGACGACGGCCAGGGCATCCAGGAGGCGCTGGCGGCGGGGCAGAGCACGCTCGACTTCATCCAGAAGCTCGCCGATCGGCTCGACTTCGAGGTGTTCCTCGAGTTCGCGTCGTTCGACACGCCGACCTCGCCGCTCGAGTTCCACTTCGAGCCGTACCGCGGGCGCGCGATCCCCAAGGAGTCGCTGCGCCCCGTGTTCCGCCTCGATCGCGAGCGCAACCTGCTCGACTTCAACCCGACGATCAAGGTCGTCGACCAGTACTCGTCGGTCGAGGTCAAAGGACGCCATCGCGATCCGCTGCTCGCGAAGGAAGTGAAGGGGCAGGCGACGCACACGATCCTCGACGACGAGCTGCACATCGATCCGTCGCTCGACGGTCCGTTGAAGTCGGGCCCCGAGGTGCGCGCCGCCTTCTTCAACAACCGCGAGAACACGTTCACGGTGCAGAACCAGTCGAACCTGGACGACGTGCGCGCCGACTGGTCGGCCAAGGCGGTCATCCGGAAGAAGGCGCGCGAGCTCTTCACGATCGACGCGACGACGATCGGCGTGCCGCGGATCCGTCCGGGTAACCACATCGAGATCCGTGGCATGCGGCCCCCGTTCGACGGCTTCTACTACGTCACGAGAGCGGTTCACACCTTCGGCGCCGACGGCTATCGCACGAGGGTTACCGCGGCGCGGCCGGGCATGGAGCTGCCACCGTACGCCGCGAAGACGGGAGGCGCCGCGTGAGCGACTCGGGCGACGCGCTCGTGCGCGCACTGGCGCCGCAGAGCAGCCAGAACCGCGAGCAGCGCGTGCACGGCATCGTGACCGCGAAGGTCGACAAGATCGAGGACGACGGCACCTACCGCCTGAAGTTCTTCGGCATGAACGGGCAGGACGACGACGATCACTCGGCGCCGGCGCGTGTGATGATGCCGATGGCCGGCGGCAAGCGCGGGATGCACTTCTTCCCCGAGGCGGGCGACGAGGTCGTCGTCGCGTTTCAGGTCGGCGACACCAATAATCCGATCATCCTCGGTGCCGTCTGGAACCGCGACTCGGCACCGCCCGACCAGGCGAAAGAGGGGTCGCGTAACGACATCCGCACGATCGTGACGCGGAGCGGCCACGAGCTGACTTTCGACGATACCAGGGGCGCCGAGAAGATCACGCTCAAGTCGCAGGGCGGCCACTCGATCGTGATCGACGACGCGCCCGGGTCGCCGAAGGTGACGCTGTCGAGCGCGCTCGGCCATACGATCGTCCTCGACGACACGCTGCCGGGGCAGATCGCGATCCGGACGCCGACGTCCCAGATCACGCTCGCCGAGCCGGGCGTCGTGAACATCCAGGCGACCGTGTCGATCACGCTGAGCGCGCCATCGATTTCGTTGTTGGGCGCGGCGGTCTCGCTCGGCGGCGGCGCCGGCACGGCGACGATCGACGGCATACCGTTCAAGCTCCACACCCACGCTGGCGTGACGACCGGGCTCGGCGTGTCCGGTCCGGTGGGGCCGTGATTATGGCGGCGAGCCATAAAGCCTACCTCGGCGTGGGATGGTCGTTCCCGCCGCGCGTCGTCGCCGGCGGGCTGCGCTTCTCGAAGTACGAGGACGACATCGAGCAGGCGATCCAGATCATCCTCCTGACCTCGCGCGGCGAGCGCGTGATGCTGCCCGAGTTCGGCGCTGGCCTGCGCGACTTCGTGTTCGAGCCGAACAGCGACGCGACGCGCACGCGGCTCGAGGAGACGGTGCGCAAGGCGCTGGTCGACTGGGAGCCGCGCATCAACCTCCAGAACGTCGAGGTCACGCCGAGCGACGACGGGCCGAACATCGTGCTCATTCACGTCGACTACGTCGTCCGCGCGACCAACAGCTTCTACAACCGCGTCTACCCGTTCTACCTGCTCGAGGGGAGGGCCTGACGTGCCGATCGAGGCTCCGCAACTCGACGATCTCCGCTTCGATCGCACCGTTGAGGAGCTGATCCGCCGGATTCCGGTCGTACGCGCCCGAGTGGACCGACCACAACCCGAGCGATCCCGGCATCTCGCTGCTGCACCTGTTCGCCTACGTCGCGGAGCAGATCGGCTACCGGCTGAACCGCATCCCCGAGAAGAATCACATCGAGCTGCTGAAGCTGCTCGGCGTGCGCCTGCAGCCGGCGCACGCCGCGACGACGACGCTCGCGCTGCTCCTGTCGAATCCCTCGACGCTCATCGGCTACACGCTGGCCGCCGGCGCGAAGGCGAAGGCGAAGAAGGGCACGCCGCCGCCCGTGTACGAGACAGACGAGGACGTCGACGTCGTGCCCGCGGAAATGGTGCTGCTGGTCACGACGAAGAACCCGTACCTCGACGACTTGCGGCGGACCGACAGCGGCCCCGACACCACGACGCCGCTTCCGCCGAAGGTGCCGACGAACGATTCCGACTTCCTCCGCGTCGCGTGGGACGGCAAGGCGCCGAAGCTGAAGGACATGCCGCAGGATCCGGTCGCGCTCGGCAAGGCGTCGGGCGTCGAGCAGCCGTTCGTGTGGATCGGCCTCGACTTCAACGCCGCGCTGAACGCCGGCTTCCGGGACGTCCGCGTCACGCTGACGATACAGTTCGACGACGACGAGCAGCCGGACGTGACGAAGGACGTCCGCTGCGTGACGCCCTCGGCGGTCGGCGAGGAGCCGGTGCCGATCGACTGGCTCTGGTACTTCGACGCGGCGGACAACACGACGAAGATGGTGTCCGGCCGGATCGACGACACGACGAATCATCTCGCGCGTTCGGGCCACATCCGCTTCACCGTGCCGCACACGATCGGCGCCATCACCTCGTGGGCGCCGCTGCGTGCGGCGTCGACGATCGGTCCGCTCGAGGCGTGCCTCGCGTTCGCGGATGAGATGTCGGCGAAGCTGAAGCCGCTGTCGTTTCCGGCGCTGTCCGATACCGCCTTTCGCGGCATCCTCGACCCCGCGGTCGCGAAGGCGCACGACGTCGCGAACCAGGTGCTGCCCGCGATCGATCATCCGCTCGATCCGACGCTGCGCGCCGTGTCGAAGGGGTGGCTCCGCCTCACGCTGCCGCCGCGCCAGCCGAACGAGAAGCCGCGCAGGCTGCGCATCGCGTCGTTCAACGCCGTCCCGGTGACCAACGCCGAAACCGCGCGGAACGAGATCGTCGGGCGCGGCGACGGACGGCCCGGCCAGCAGTACCTGCTCGCGCATCGCAACGTGCTGGCCGGCACGCTCGACGTCGCGATGCAGGAGGATATCGATCCGACGACACCGCTCGTGACCTGGCGCGAGGTGCCCGATCTGGACGAGGCCGGACCGTTCGATTCTGTGTATGAGTGCGACCTGGAAGCCGGCGTCATGCAGTTCGGCGACGGTGGCACCATCGCCACCGGCGGCATCGGCACCGGCGGACGCATTCCGCCGCTCGTGCCGAAGACCGGCGACATCGTCGCGCGCGTCTACCGGTTCGGCGGCGGGGTCGTGGGCGAGGTGCCGGTCGGCGCGATCGGCTCGCTCGACACGCCGGCCAACGGCGTCTCCGACGTCGTCAACTTCGTGGCGGCGACCGGCGGCCGCGACGCCGAGACGTTGGAGCAGGCGAAGCGGCGGGCGCGCAAGGAGCTGTCGACGCGGAGCCGGGCGGTGACAGCCTCGGACTTCGAGTGGATCGCCAGCCAGACGCCCGATGTGCGCGTTGCGCGCACCGACATCGTGCCGCTGCGGCGGCCGCTGGCCGCGGGCGCGGGCGCGCCGGCGCCGCCCGCGCCGACGCGCTGCGGTTCGCCGCTCGCCGTCGGACCGAGCGGACTCGATCGGCTGCCAGCGCCCGGCGCGGTCGCGGTCGTCGTCGTGCCGGACGAGCCGGGATCCGAGCCGACGCCGGTCCCGTCGTTTCTGCGCGCCGTATGCAGATACCTCGACGACCACCGCCTCGTGACGACCGAGGTGCACGTCGTGCCGCCGCAGTACTGCCGCATCTGCAATCTGTACGTGCAGGTGCGCAGCAAGCCCGGATATACGCGCAGCACGCTGCAGGATCTCGTCGAACAGACGCTCGCCACGTACCTGCACGTGCTGACCGGCGGCGACGACGGCAGGGGCTTCCCGTTCGGCGCGCAGCTGCACGTCGCCGATCTGATCGCGCGCGTGTTCCGCACCGAGGGCGTCGACCGCGTCGAAATGCTGTCGGCGGAATTCACACGGACGAAGAGCAACATTGCGCCCCGCGAGGGAAAGCTGGTGCTGTGCCCGGCCGCGCCTGGCGAAACCAGCAGCGTCGCGCTCGCGCCGGAGGAGAACGTCAGCTTCGATCGCACGACGCTGACGCTCGCGACGATCGCATGATTCCGCCAGCGATCTCGCGCGACGCGAACAACGCCACGTGGTACGTGCTGCAGTACGCGACCGACTTCCAGCCGCGGACCGATCCCACTCTCGATCCGTGGGTCTCGCCGGTCCTCGATCCGTCGCTCTTCTACGACGCGTCGCGCCATGTGCTCGAACTGCTGCCGACCAAGCCGTCCACCGAGGCCGACCCGCTGCCGGGCCTCGCCGTCGATGTCGACGGGCAGATCTATCGCGTCGATCCCAACACCGGGCGCGTGCTCGTTGCCTGCGGCGATCACGAGCGCGAGCTCGTCTGCGAGCGCGGCGCCCTCGCGTCCGCGGCTGGCTTGGCGCTCGATCGGCGCGGCCTGCTCTACATCGCCGATCCGCCGGCGCATCGCGTGCTCGTCGTCCTGCCCGACGACGGCAGCCTCTCGGGCGTGCTGGTCGGCGGCCTCGTCGAGCCGGTGGACGTGGCGGTCGCGCCGAACGGCCGGATTTACGTCGCCGACCGCGCCGCGGGCACCATCGTCGTGTTCAGCCCGCGCTTCGATCGCTGTGCCGCATTCGTCCCGAAGGACGCCGACGGCGTGATCGCGACGCCGCGTCCGATTGCCGTGATGATTGACGCCGACGGCGCCGTCCTCGTCGCCGACGGCAACTATCCGCGGCTGCTGCGGTTCACGCCCGACGGACGACTGCTCGGCGACGAGGAGCCCCGCGCGCTTGCGCAGCAACTCGCCGAAGGTTCGGTCGCGCTCGCGGCGCTGCGGAAGGCCTACGGATCGATCGTGCCGCGCTTCTACGCGGGCACATGCGGGCCATGCCGGCCGCGCCACGACGGCGGCGACCGGCTCGCGGCGGTCCATCGCGCACTGCGGCTGCTGCGGTTGACGCTCGGCCACACGTTCGCCGCGTGCGGCACCTTCGTCAGCGCCGCGCTCGACGGCGGGTCGCCCGGCGTCGAGTGGCACGCGATCGGAATCGACGCCGACCTGCCCGACGGCACGTGGCTGAAAGTGCAGACGGTGACCGCCGACGATCCGCATGCGCTCGCGAATCCGGCCGCGATTCCGACAGTCACCGAAACCGAGGATTTGCTTTCGCTGGCGGTGCCGACGTTCGTCCCGTTCGAGGATGCGAGCTGCGCCGTCCAGCCACGGATGCCGGACGTGGTGCCCGATCGTCTGGTCTTCTCGCCGCCTGGCCGATGGCTGCGGCTGCGCGTCACGCTGGGCTCGGACGGTACGGCGACGCCGAGCATCCGCGCGATCCGCGTGTTCTATCCGCGTGCGAGCTATCTCGATCTGCTGCCGCGCGTGTACCGCCGCGATCGGGACAGCGCGTTCTTCCTCGAGCACTTTCTCGCCCTGTTCGAGCACGTCTGCACCGGCGTCGAGAATCGCTACGAGCTCTTCACGCGGCAGCTCAATCCGGCGGTGGCGCCGCTCGACGTCCTGAACTGGCTCGCGTGCCTCGTCGACCTCAGCTTCGATCCGTCGTGGCCGATCGAGCGCCGCCGCGCGCTCGTCGCCGCCGCGATGGAGCTGTATGCCACGCGCGGCACCCCTCGCGGTCTCGTCCGCTACGTCGAGATCTACACGGGCGCCAAGCCGGTGATCCTCGAGGCGTTCCTCGAGCGGCCGCTGCAGCCGCCGTTTCTCGGCACGCACGGCATGCTCCTCGGCTCGACGACGCACCTGGGGCCGCCCATCGCCGCCGCCTCCGCCGAAGCGCTGTTCCTGTCGCGGTGGGCGCATCGCTTCACCGTGCTCGTAGTCCTCGACGACGTCTGCGACGAGGAGATGACGCTCGCGGTCATCGATCGGATCGTGACCGTCAACAAGCCGGCGCACACGGTGCACACGGTGCGCGCGATGGGCGCCGACGCGTACGTCGGCGCGTCGCGCGTCGGCATCGACGCGACGATAGGCGCCCGCGAAGCGGCGCGCACACGCCTCGGCGGCTGCGTCACGCCGGGTGCGGCGGGCGAGCCCGGATCGGTGCTCGGCGGCGACTCGATCCTCGGGAACCTGCGTCCGGCGTATGCGCGGCCCGTCGGGCTCTCGATTTAGGAGACGACCATGCACGAAACCACCATCGGCTGCGGGTGCGGATGCGGATCCGGGTGCGCCTGCGACACGGTGCCGGCCGAGTTCGTCCGCGTGCGCTACTACTACGGCCAACGACTCGGCGTGATGGAGCTGAACGATCAGTTCCTGTATCACGCGGGCAAGATGGCGTTCCACGACGTGCGGCTGCACGGCTACGGCGTGCTGTGCGGCCTGCGCGCCGAGCGCCAGAAGCCGCCGGCCGGCACACAGAGCACCGTGTTGCGCGTGACGACCGGCGCGGCGATCGATCCGTGCGGCCGCGAGATCGCCGTCGGCATCGATCAATGCATCGACGTCGCCGCCTGGTTCGCGAAAAACAAGAGTCGTCCGGCGGTCGCGGCGTGGGCCGCGGCGGCGGCGCCGCACGTGCTGCGCGTGGCGATCAGGTTCCGCGAGTGCCCCAGCGATCCATCGCCGGCGCCGCGCGATCCGTGCGGCTGCGACAACGGTGGCTGCGAGTTCGGCCGTGTCCGCGAGGCATGCGAGCTGGCGCTCTTTACCGATGCGGAGACGGTTTGCGCCGGCGGCGCGACGGCGCCGGACGACCTCGTGGCGCTGCTCGAGGGCGCGGGCAGCGTGGGCGTGTCGGGCGATCCGGCGACCGCGCTCGACAGGAGCCTCGACGCGCTCGTGGCCGCCGGCTGCCCGGGGTGTCCGGACGGGTCGTGGCTCTGTCTGGCGTCGTTCGCGGTGACGCTCGATGCGACGCCGATTACAGTCGACATCGCCGATCCGGACAACACGATCCCCCAGCGGCGCACGCTGCTCTCGACGCAGGCGCTTCAAGCCTTGCTGCTCGGACTCGCGGCCGACGGCGCGTCCGCCGGCCTGCTGTCAGCCGGTCCGCACGCCGGCGCGATGTCGTTCACGCCCGATCCCGCCAACAAGACGACGGCGGGCACGCTCGCCATTGCCGTGCAGCTCGCGAAGAGCGGAACGCCGGCCGCCGACGTGCCGCTCGTCGACGCGACCTTCGACAAAACGAAGGTGGCGATCTCGCGCATCGATCCGACGGGCACCGCCGGGTGGACCGACATCACGTCGTCCGCGACCGTGAACTACGACCACACCGCAGCTCCGCAGATCACGATCGCGTTCGCGAAGGATCTCGACGCGACCGATCTGTTCGTCCTCGCGTTCGAGCCGTCGCCCGTCCAGCCGACGATCGACGTCAACGGCGGCGCGGTGCGCGCATTCGTGCGCCGCTTCCGGTTCGTCCTCGACTCGGGCGGCGGGCTGGCACTCGATCCGTCGGTGTGAGCGGGAGGAGATCGCCATGAACATCGACCTCACCAACTACGTGATCGCGAACCTGTCGCGCGGGCCGTGGCTCGACGACACGAGCGCGCTGACCGCCTCGGAGCTGCGTCTTGCGAACGTGCGCGACATGGTGACGCTCGCCGGCCCGCTGCGCGTCCGCGTCTGCGTGCAGGCGCTCAACCACTTCACCGTGATCGGCGCGGCCGACGTCGCGCTGCAGGCGCGCGACGTCTACAGCTATACGCTCGACATCCCACCGGGCCAGATGTGGACCTATCCCGAGCCGCGCGCGCTGGCGGCGTCGCTCTCACCCGCGGCGCGCGCGCGCCTCGAGCGCGAGGTCACGCTCGCAGCGCCGCCAGGGGGCGGAGGCGTACGCGGCAGAGCCGAGGCGTCGAACCCAGCGGTCGACAACCCTCAGCTGTCGACCGCGGCGCTCCTCACCCGCGAGCCGATCTGGGGCGCCAACGCCGGCTTCGGTATCGCGATTCGTCCCGTCGGCTCGGATCTCTGCGCCGATCCGTGCGCGCCCGATCCGTGCCGCCCGGTCGATCCGTGCGCGCCGAAGCCGTGTCAGTGCGGCGGCAACTGCTGTGGCAGCAGCTGCGGATGCAGCTGCCACAGCGGCGGCGACGATCTGCCGTGCGATTTCGCGACCGGCCGCGGCGGTCAGCTCGGACGCTTCTTTCCCGCCGCGTGCGAGCCGTGCGCGCCCGGGGCGTTCGTCGGCATGCCGCCGATCAAGGGTCCGTCGCTCGTCGTGCCGCCCGCGCGCGGCGGCACCTTGCGCACGCGCTACTTCAACGGCATGTTCATTACGAAGGAAGATCTGTGGACCGATCAGAACAACAACCGCATCAAGCACGCCCTCATGAACCGCGCGATGGGGCAGGGCGTGGTGTGGGGGTTGGACGTCTGCCTGGACGGCGACGTGGTATGCGTGCTGCCGGGCTACGGCGTCGACTGCTGTGGCAACGACATCGTCATCTCGTCCGCGTATCGCGTCGACGCGCAGGCACTGCTGCGCGATCCGGCTGCGGCGGCCGTGCTCGCCAAGAGTCGATCGGCACAGATGAACCTGCTGGTCGAGTACTTCGAGTGCCCCGAATCGCCGCGACCCGTGCACGGCGATCCCTGCGCGCCCGACACGGTCAGCTGCGAGATGTCGCGCATCCGCGAGACGGCGCGCCTGCGGCTCGTGCCGCCGTGTCCGGTCGACGACTCGGGGCCGATCAAGGACTTCCTGAACGAGGTCCAGGCACTGAAGGGTGACACCGTCGTCGGTCCGATGCTGACGCCGATGCCGTTCACGCCGGCGCCCGCGCCCGTGACGCTCGGACCGCTGACGGTGACGAACGACGTCGTCCTGAATGTCCTCGTGAAGACGCCGACGTCGGGCGGCACGCACACAATCAAGGCCGACCCGACCGCAACGCAGAACGACATGCTCCCGTCGCCCAACCCGAGCGAAAGCGTGACGATCACCATCGCGCCCGCCACCGGCGGGTCGAACATCACCGGCGGCAACGTGGGCCTCAACGCGCCCGGCGATATCATCGCGTCGCTGGCGCTCAACCACGAATGGTCGGCGCCGGCGCCGTTCGACAAGCCGCAGACGTTCACGGTGAGCGCGTGGACCGTGCGCGTCGCCGACGGATCGGAGTACTCGGGTAACCTCGAGATCCGCCTGCTGCGCGGACCGGAGAGCCGGCAGCAGGTGGCCGTCACCGTCGCCGTGCGCGACGAGCGTGTGCGCCGTCCAATCCAGCAGCCGCCGGTCGATCAACCGCCGCCGTCGCGCTTCCCGTGTTCGGCCGAAGACTGCGACCCGCAGGGCCGGCCGCGCTTCCCCGTGCCGCTGCCGTGGCTGCACGCGGATCCGGCGAATACGGCGGAAGCCGGCGATCCGAAAGCCATCGTGCTCGCGATTCTGTACGCGCTCGTCGTGTCGCGGATTGCGCAGGGCGGCGCGGCGACGAACGCGTCGGTGCAAGCCGAGGTCGACCAGCTGGCGACCGCAATGACGGCGACGACGTGGAAGCTGTTCTATGGCGATGCGTCGCAGCCGGCCCAGGGCGATTTGATGCAGGCGCTGCGAAGGCTGTTCCAGGCGTGGTGCAAGGGTCTGCTGTACCCCGGCCCGCGCTGCGAGTGCGGCTGCGGTCCGCACGGCGTGGTGATCGGCTGCGCGCGCGTCGAAGGCGGCACTATCCGCATGGTCGATCCGTGGGGCGGACGGCGCTGGGTCGTGCACTATCCGCTCCTCGCGTACTGGGGCAAGGAGTTCGGCATCCAGCCGCTCGACGCCGTTGCCTCGAAGCTGTTCGATCTGATCTGCTGCATCGCACGCCTCTATCCGTCGACCGACGGCGTCCGGCAGCCAGCGGCCGGCGCTGTGTTGTCGAGAGCCGCCGTGCTGGCGCGCACGCCGGTCGTCTCGCTCGGCGCGTCGGCGCTCGTCCTCGACAGCCAGGCGAACGTCTCGGCGAGGCTCGCGGAGCTGGGCGTGACCGTCGACCGCACGGTAGCGGTGGGCACGGTCGAGTTCGTGTCGCGCGTCGTCGAGGCGCTGAACGCGTCGGCTGGCACGATCGCGTCGGGATCGCACGCGGTCGTCTACACGGTGAGCGGGGTGTCCGAGATGAACCTCGCGGTGCCTGCGGCGACCGCCGCGGCGGTGTCGTCGAGCGGCGGCGCGCCCTCCGCGGTCGGAGCCGCGCCGGCCGCCGCACCCTCGCGCCTTGCATCGATCGTGCACGCGGCGATTGCGAACCGTCCGGCGCGCACCGCGGTCCCGCCGCTGCTGCGCGACGTGTCGGAGAGCCTCACGCGCGATCTCGTCGACGCGATCTCGCCCGAGCCCTCGTCCGACGCGGGACGGACGGTTCGCGACGCGCTGGCGGCGGCCGGCATCACGAGCGTCGCCGGCCTGCTCGACGCGCATCCCGAAGACCTGCACGTCGACGTGCTCAATCGCGCGAACGCCGCGGGCCTCGCCGATCTGCTCGACGTCAGCGAGAAGATCGTCGCGACGACCGCGAAAGCGGTCGGCGACACGGTGCTCCGCTTCGCCACCGACGGCCGACTGGTTTCGCGCGACGACCTGCAGCGGGCGCAAGTCGCCAGCGAGCTCGCCGACGCGCTTGCGACCTCGCTGAAACACAGCGTGCCGCGGGACACGGTCGCCGCCATCGTGTCGCGGTCCGCCGGCGGTTCGAATTGAGCTGGCGTGACACGGAACCGAGATGGAAGTGAAATGAGATGGACAGCTGCGTCGGACTGCTCGAGTTGACGATCCGCGCGCCCGCCGCCGCCCGCGGCGACGTTCGCGCCGCTGCCGAGGCGTTCGCCGTCGACGTGCTCGAACGATGTGACGCGATGCTTGCGCGCAGTGCGCCCCGCCAGGTCTTCATCGGGCGGCACCTGGACCTGTCGATGCGCCTCGTGCAGACCGCGCTTGGGCGAGTGGAAGAGGCGAAGGCGGTCGCGCACGCGATCGCGGACGACGTCGCGCGCGACGCGGTGGCAATAGGTACGGGCGAATACTCGGCGCAGCCAGACGAGGACGCGATCGTCTCTTTCGAGAGCGACGCCGCTTGGCGCGCCGCGCATCTCGAGTGGCGCGCCGGGGGACGCTGCGGACCGGCATGGCCGTTCGCGCCGCTCGAGAGCGCCGGCGATCCACTGCTCGCACTCGCGTCAGACGATCCCGACACGCTCCGCGACGTCCTCGCGACCCTCGACCGTCACGGCTCGCTCACGCGAGCGCTCTCGGCGTGCGCGCCGTCGGCCGTCGACGCAGCGATGCGATCGCTCGGCGGATCGACGATGTCAGCCGTGATCGTGGATGCAGCGGTGGCGCTACCTGCAGCGGTTGCCGCGTGCATCGCCGCGATGAGCACGGACGTACCACCGTCGATCGGGTGGATTCAGCTCGCGACCGCCGCTCGCGCGGCGCTGGGGCCATCCGCGCCCGCTGCCGACGTGGCCCGCGTCGCGACGGCGGCATCGGCACTGCGGCACGCAGACCGCGTCGACGCCGCGAGGGATGCACACCGCAGGAGCGGCTCGTCGCCGACGCGCGACACCGACACGCACTCCGAATCGTCGCGCGTGATGACCCGGTTCGGCGGCGCGTTCTATCTGCTGGCGCTGGCCATCGAGCTGGACGTTGGTCAAAGCCTCTGGCACGCGTGCCTGCCCGAAGGGGTCGTGCTGGCGGAGGCGATCGCTGCGCTGCTCGGTCCCGGCGCGGCCGACGATCCCGCACCGCTCCTGTTCGGCGGCGTGCGATCGCGCGGTCCGCAATCCATCGTCTCGCGCGAGCAGCAGCGCGAGGTGTCGATTGCGACGCTGGCCGCGTTCGCGGGGGCGCTGCCGCGGCGGCAGCTCGCGCGGCTCCCGGACACGGTGCTCGACCTCGTGGACACAGCCGAGGGGCGGCTGCTCGTGGCGTGCGAGGCGAACGGTCCGTTCGTGTTGTTCGCGATGCCCGCGCAATCGCCGAACGAAGTGCGCGCGGCCGTCGATCTCTTCACCGCCTCCTGGCCGGCGTCGGCTCCCGCGCCGTCGGCCCCGCGCGCGCTCGCCGGGCTCGATCGCCGCGCACGCCTCCGTCCGATCGCGCATGCGCCGGTCGATCCGATTATGGTCCCGATCGCCGCCGGCACTGGCTCGCTCGCGGCCGCGGCGCTCGTCACGCAGATCGCCGGCAGCCTCGGCCATCTCTTCGCCGCGCGCGCCGGCTGTGCGTCGCCCGGCGTCGTGGCGAAACACCTAACGATTCCGGCGTGCGTGTCGTCGGACATCGAACGCCTCGATGTGGAGCTGCCGCTCGAGCGGCTCGATCTCGACGTGCGCCGCGCCGGCCTGGACGCCGATCCCGGCTGGATTCCCTGGTTGAACCGCCGCGTGGCCTTCCTTTATATAGAGGATAAACTCGACCATTCGGCGTGCGGCTCGCCCGCGTGACGGCCGGCCCATGGGCGATGCGAAAGCGCCGGAAATCGCGAAACCCAAGCCGCGCCAGAAGCCCGCGGTGCTGCCGGCACCGTCTGCCGCAGCCGACGACTTCGCGTCGCCGTTCGCCTGGAGCGCCGGCGCCGGCAACGCCGTGCTCGGGCGACTCGTGCGGCACGGCGCCCTTTTCCCGCAGCTGATCGTCAGCAATCCGGGCGATCCGCAAGAACGCGAGGCCGATCGCTTCGCCGACACGTTCATGGCTTCGTCCGCCGCGCGCGCGTGGGCGGCCGGCCGCCCTCGTGGGACGGTGCACCGTTCGTGCTCCGCCTGCTCACCCGATCATCCGTGCGAGGAATGCGCCGAGCACGATCGATTGGTCCGGCGGCGGCGTGACGATGGCGGTGGCCCGATCGATCGCGACGCGGCCGCCGTCGTGCGGCGGCTTGGCGCCGGGCGGCCGCTCGATGGGCCGCTCCGCGCGACGTTCGAGCCGCGTCTCGGCCGCAATCTCGGCCACGTCCGCGTGCACACGTCGGCAGACGCTGCCGAGGCCGCTCGATCGCTGAACGCGCGTGCGTTCACTATCGGCAGCGACGTCGCGTTCGCGTCTGGCCGCTGGGCGCCCGACACGTCCGACGGCGCGCGCCTGCTCGCCCATGAGCTCGCGCACGTCCGCCAGCAGGCCGACGACCGCTCCGTCGTCGATCGAGACTCGGCGATAGTCCATCGTCAACAGGCGAGCGCGCCGATCGCCACGCCGTCCACCGACGATCAAGACGACGCCGAAGGCGACGGCAGCCAGGCGGGCGGCACCGCTGACGATCGGCTGAACCAGATCGTCAAGGCGCCCGATCCCAAGGGCGATCTCGTCCAGCACGGCCAGACGCACGTCACGTTCACCGACGACCTCGACTACGTGCGGTACCAGCTGCAGGTCTACATCGCGGAGCACGGCGCCGATTCGATCGATCGGTTCCTCACCGGAACCTACACGATGGGCACCGGCGTCGGAATCGTCCTCGTACCGCCACAGCCCTCGACGAAATCGCCGGACGAGCAGGCGAAGTACCGGAAGCACGTCGTCGAGACCGTGCGGAACGAGGCAAAAAGCCTCAAGTTGCGCGCTCACGATTTCCTCAAAGACTTCGAGCGGCGCGGCGCGGACACGACCAACAGGATCCTCGACGAGAGCAAGGCGCGGATCGAGAAGCAGCGCAATCGGTACGGCCTGAAGGAGCTCACGAAGTCCTTCATGGGGATCACGTACTCGACGACCGCGAAGATGGACGAGAACGACCAGACCGACGACCTCCGATCGTCGGCGCAGGCGCTGCTGACGAAGCACCAGGCGGTGGCCGCCGCCAAGAAGGCGCTCGACGCCATCCCGTCGCTCGGCGGCGCGTCGCCGCCCGGCGGACAGCGCGATCCGGCCGAGGCCGCCAAGGAGACCGCGGCCCGCGAGACCCTCGCGAAGGCGACGCGCGACTACGCGTTGCAGCGGCAGCTCGAGGAGACGCACCATCCGATCCTCGCCGCGTACCAGCTCGAGGCGTTCGCGCCCGACACCGATGGTGTGCTGACGACGCTGGCGACCGGCACGAAGGAGGCGAAGGCCGCGACGCTGATGAAGGAGGTCAACCTGCGGCTCGAGAACATCGAGAAGGTCCGCAAGAAGGTCGACGGTGAGTGGGCGACGATCTGGACACTGCCGTCGATCGTGGCCGCGACGCGCGAGCTGCCCGACATCAAGAACTACAAGTCGAATCCTGAGCTGATGCCCGGCCTGCGCAAGGAGCTCGTCGACGACGAGGCGTCGACCCTCAAGGCCGACGCGGAGTTCAAGGCGATGGCGCTCGGTGTGCTGCTCGTCGCGCTCGCGGTGATCACCGCGATCCCGACCGGCGGCCTGAGCGCAGGCGCGGCGGCGTTCGTGTACGCGGCGACGATCGCCGAGTCGGCGCTGCTCGCGTACTCCGGGTACGCGGCGTTCCAGAAGTACGACTTCGAGGCGGCGGCCGCCGGCACCGACTTCGACAAGGCCAGGGCGATTTCGCAGGAGGAGCCGTCGCTCTTCTGGCTCGCGCTCGACATCGTCGGCGTCGTCACCGGGCTGCCGAAAGCGCTGTCGGCATTTCGCAGCCTGCTGCGGCTGCGGCGCGCCGTGGTCGTCGCGCAGGCGGCGGGGAAGTTCGAGGAAGCCAAGGGCCTGCTCGCGAAGCTCGAGGCCGAAGGGAACGCGGTCAGCCCCGAGCGGCGCATCGGCGAGTACTTGCGTGAGGAGGCCGACGCGCTCGCGAAGGACACGGCCGACAGCTTCAAGGAGATCGAGGCGAACGCGGACAAGCTCGCGCCGTCGGCCGTCGCCGGCTTCGAGGAGGAAATTGCGATCGGCGGGTCGAAGACGTGGCGCCGCGCCGAGGACGTCTGGTGCCTGTTCGCGTCGCCGCCGAAGAAGTGCGTGCGGATCGTGTGGCGCCTCATCGGGCGGCGCCAAGGACCGTGGCTCGAGCTGCAGTCGATGCTGTCGGGCAAAACGATCAAGTACGTCGGGAGCCGCGCGTTCATCGAGGAGGCGGACATCGACGGCGTGATGTTCGACAGCATCTCGCGGGACGTCCGCGGCCGCGTCACCGCCGTGCCGCGGCTCCAGGAGGTGAAGGGCGACTACAGCGTGCCGATCAAGCTCGGGTCCAAAGACGTGGCCGATCGGCTGATCGACGAGGCGAGCCGCCAGATGAAGGTCGCGAAGCGATACGGCCTGGTCCTCGAGTGGCACGTGCGGAGGGATCAGCTCGCCGGGTTCAGAAACGTCGTCGGCACGGCGTACCCCGGCATCGTGTTCGTGCCGTACAAACCGTGATGAGCCGCTGCAGAGAGCGCGATCGTGGGTGAGACGAAATCGGTCGAGGCGACCAGGCAGGTGCGGCACGCGGCGCCGGCGCGGCCGGGCCACCGAGCGGCGGCTGCTCCCGGGCTCGCGGGCGTCGACGGCCTCGGCAACGCGGCGATGGCGCGGCTGCTCGCATCCGGATCGATCCGCCGGAAGCTGCAGATCGGCACGCCGTCGGATCCAGACGAGCGTGACGCCGATCGCTTCGCCGATCAGGTGATCGCGCGCAGCCGCGGCGCGACGACGGCCCTCGCGCCGCCCGAGCGCGCGCCGCACATGCAGCCGGCCTGTGCCTGCGCGCCGGAACATCGCTGCAGCGAGTGCGAGGCTGCGGATCGGGATCAGACCGTGCACCGCCGTGTGGACGATGGGGGTACGGCGGCGCGGCCGCACGACGCGGACGCCTCGCTCGTCGTCGATCGACTCGGCGCGGGCGATCCGCTCGATGCGGGGACGCGATCGACGTTCGAGCCGCTCGTCGGACGCAGCCTCGGCGACGTCCGGATCCACACGTCGAGCGGCGCGGCGGCCACGGCGCGCTCGCTCGGCGCGCGTGCGTTCGCGATCGGACCGGACCTCGCGTTCGCGCCGGGTGAGTGGACGACTGCGACCGAGCCGGGACAGCGGCTGCTGGCCCACGAGCTCGCGCACGTCGCTCAGACCGACGGCGTGGTGCGGCGACAGCCGGTTGCGAGCGATCCGAACGCCGCCATGAGCACGCCCGCGGCGATGAGTCCAGCACCGGTCGTGAAAGCGCCACCAGTCTTGAGCACGCCGACGGTGGTCAACGCGCCCGACGCGCCGAACGCGACGACGAGCGCCGCGCCGGGGGGCGCGACGACCACGAGCGCGCCGGCGCCCATGAGCGCCGCGCCCGCAGCAGGCGATCAGCCGCGCATGAGCAGCGTGCCAGCCGACGCGATCGTCTGGCGCGGCGCGATGTTCAGGCCGACGCGCGCAGACGCGCGGCGCGCGCTCGCGATGGCGATCAAGGAGGATGGGCCCTACGGTCCATTTCATCTGGAAGGCGAGCTGCGCCAGATGCTCGCGCACCAGTTCGGCAATCCAATGACCGGCTCGGTCCGCGACGTGCCAGCCACCGGGAGCGCGATGACGGACGAAGGCGCGGCGGCAATCGAGGCCTTGATCCCGCTGCTGCACGAAGAGGCGCTCGTGCTGCACAAGGAGCACGAGCAGTTCAAGGCGCTCGTCCGCGCGGCGACGCAGCTGCGGCTGAAGGCCAATCAGCGCGCCCTCGGCCTCTGGCGCGATTTCATCGACAGCCAGATCGGCGCACTGCAGGTCCAGGGACAGTTGGCGAGCCGGGCCGTCAAACATTACGCCGCCAGGGCATTCCACCATCCTGACCCCGTGCGTGCGTACGACGCGCTGCACACCATGGTCGCGACGCGAAGCATCGCGCTGCAGCGGACCGAGGCCGAAGTCCTGAACGAGACCATCCACGGCGGCTGTCAGTTCTGTCACACGCTGCAGTACGAAACGAACGTCGTCGCGAGCCTGCGTGAGCAGGACAAGTCGAGCCTCAGCATCCTCGAGCAGCTCGACGCCGCCGAGGCAGGATCACCGCCGTGGTTCGTGTCCGGCGAGGAGGAGACGTCGCCGCAGGCGTGGCTCGGTTCGGGCGCGCAGCGCGATCCCGTCCTCGCGCGCGCGATAGACGAGGCGAACCGGATCCAGCCGTACCTGAAGGCGCTCGGACCAGAAGGCTACAAAGTGCTCGAGCTCGACGACGAGGCGCTGCTCGACATGTCGCCGGACGCGCTTCGGCGCTACGTGATCACGTCGGTCGACGATCGGCTTGCGCATTTCGCGAAGGCGCTCGAGAAGGCGAGCGAGGCGGACTTCGACTATCTGATCCCGCAGGTCGTCGTCGAGGAACTGCTCCAGCTCCAGGATCCGGCGCTGCAGGTCGTCGTCCGCGCCGACATGAAGAAGCGTGCGGACGACGCGAAGAAAAAGGCGCGTGGTCTGTTGATCCTCGGGCTCTTCTCACTGCTGCTGACGATCTTTCCGCCGACGGCCGGACTCGGCCTCGCGCTCGGCGCCGCGACCGCCGCGGTCGGATTCGCCGAGAGCTACCAGACGTACCAGCAGGGCGTGCTGCTCGGCCACATGGTCGGCGCGCCGAATATCATCACCGAGCAGCAGATGAAAGCCGCGGCCGAGATGCGCGCGATGGGAATCCTCGGCATGGTGCTCAGCGCGCTCGGCGTCGCCGCACCGGTCGGCGGCGAGGCGCTGAAGATCCTGCGCGTCGTGCGTGCGCCGGGTGCCGCGGCGCGCATCCAGACGATCGAGGCCGAAGCGGCTGGCCAGCGAGTATTGATAGAAGGACTCGATAGCGCGCAGCCGATCGCGACCGCCAGGAGCGGCGGCGGCGCGCCCACGCGGATCATCCTTCCCGGCGAGCCGGGCGGCGGCGCGGGTCCATCGGCGAAGGCCGCGCTGTACCTTCCGAGCCGAGGTGTCCATGCGGCGGCTACAGACCTCACCGCCGCGCAGACGGCGAGCGCCATCGAAGGGCGTCTGCTGCTGCTCGACGAGCTCGGCCGTCCGATCACGCTCTCGCAGGCGCCGGGCGGTGCGCTCGTCGCCGAGATGGACACCGCGTTCGCCGGCCAGACGAGATTGTTCGGCCCCGCGGGTGAAGCGCTCGGTCAGCCGCGCGCGTGGCAACCGCTGGTTGATGAGTTCGGTACTCCGCTGCCGCAGTCGCCGCGCCTGGGACCGTTCGCCATGTACCCGGAGCCAGGCGTGCCGGCGTTCGGCAACCGCTTCATGCCCCAGAGTCCGAGCGCGCAGATCTTCGGCGAAGGCGTCGCGGCTGCGCGGATCACTCCGCTGGTGACGCAGCGCGGGCTCTTCCCGCTGCTGGCGACTGACTTCGGGCCTCAGGGCCAACGCCTTCAGGCGCTGATCCGTACAGGCACGTTCCCGCAGCAGACGCGAGCGGTGGGCGCCGCGCTCGTCCAGGTGCCTGGCTACACCGGACCCACCGAGCTGCGCGCGTTCAGCGCGCTGGCGACCGACGTCATCGGAGAAGGCGAGGCCATCGCGCATGCGACGACTCCGCAAACACGGACGCTCTGGACGGCGCAACGCATCGGAGGCGCCAGCCTGCGCGGCGAGTTTCCCTTCTCGCACGTCAACGACGCGGAGATCAAGCTGCTCGAGCGCATTCGCCAGGGCCTGCCGCCTGGTGCAGCAGGACGCATCCATCTGCTGTCGATGCGCACGCGCGTAGGAGGGACGGTGCTCGAACCGCTGCCGATGTGCGCGAGCTGCACACAGGCGGCGTTCCAGTACCTCGGAGATTTTCCCGACGTCCATATCATCGTCCACTCGGCGACGTACGCGCCGCTGGGGAACGTGCCTATTCCCTAGGCAATCCACGATCGGTCGAATCGCGCAGCCGAGCTCCCCCGGACGAACCCGGCAACGGCCTCGACGACCGCCTCACGCGCGTCGACGAACGGGAAGTGGCCGACGCTGTTCAGGACGCACAGGGCGGCGCGGCGCCCGTGCACCGCGAGCCATTCCATGTGCGCAGATACGCGTCGTCGCGGCCGACGATCAGCAGCATCGAGAGATCGAGCGCGGCAGCGGACGTCGAGGGGCTTGGGCGGGGCGAGTTCAACGCCGTCGTGCGGATTTACAAGCCGAGCGAGTAAGGCGCGAGCGCCGCGCGATATTGATTGGGATTACGAGGTCGTTCTCAGCCGGCTCACTTCACACCGCTGACCATCGTGCCGTAGCCGACGCCACCCTGAACGGTGACGTTCCGGAACCCCGCGGCTCTGAACGCGTTGCCGATCGTCGTCAGCTCCGCCGCGTCGGTCGTGACGAGGTTGAGGCTGAGACGGCCGCCGGGCGCCATCGCCGAGTACGAGCCGGTCGCGGCCTGGCTCCAGTTCGTGACCGTGTGCGCCGTGAGCCGGTTCGAGTAGACGAGATTCGCCGAGTTCGCCTCGAAAAGATCTCCAATCTGCTCGAAGCGCCCCGGTACGAGGTTCGGCACGTCGGAACCGGGCGCCGGACCGCCGACGTTCGGCTCGAACGGCTGCAGGTTACTCGACTCCGCGGCGCCCTTTTCGAAGCCGCCGCCGACGTTGATGCGGCCGTTGACCGGCGTGATGCGCGCGCCCGGCACGAGCGGGCGCGGCGATGGCGGCGGCGGCTCGTCCGGATCGAGGCGGCCGAAACGGCCGAACAGCCAGCGCAGCACCATGCCGCCGAGAATGCCGAGCGCGACGCCGGCCAGCGCCTGCTCGACGTACTCGGCGTACCTGCGCCGGGTCTCGAGAAACGACGCCATGGTGCGCGGTGTCGTCTGGCTCGAGATGATAGTCGGGAAAATCGCGGCGCCGCCCGCGCCCCAGAAGTACGCGAACGGCATCGGCTGGCCGGGCCACCACGGCCGCGAGCGCACCGCGAGCAGCGCCTCGGCGCGGCTGTTGTACACCTGGTCGCCAATCGACACAGCGGGCGCGCCGGTGTAGTCGACCATCTCCTCCGGGACGCGGATCGGATCGGCAAGGCCCTTGACCCAGACGTCGTAGCCGAACAGCCAGATCGTGTAGCCGACGACGAGCAAGCTGCTGTCGATCCACTTTGGGTCTTTCGTCGGCCCGGTGTGCGTCATGCAGATCTGTCCGGGCGGGCAGTCGGGATTGAAATCGAAGTCGATCTGGTCGGGCGCGCGTGCGACGTGCCGCGGCGTGCGCGAGAGCTGCGGGCCCGCGCCGAGCCCGTCGACGGCCTGCGCGGCCGCGCGTCGCGCCTCGATCTCCGACGGCTCGCTCGCGTGCGAGACGCGATCTTCGGTGTCGATCGCGTCGCGCTGCTGCGCGACGTGCGCTATCTCGTGCGCCAGGAGGCTCAATCCGCGGCGGGAATACGGATCGTAGCGGCCGGCGCGGAACGTGATGTCGCGGCCGACGGTGTACGCGCTGGCGTCGGCGGACCGCGCCGCGCGATCGGCATCGCCATCCGCGTGGACGCGCACGTCGCTGAAGGGTTGCCCGAAGCGGCGCTCGAAGAACACGCGCGTCGACGTCGGCAGCGATTCGCCTCGGCCGTCGGATTTCGCGCGCACGAACCCGGCGAGCGCGCGGTTGCCGACCGCGTCGTGGGCTCCCGCCGACGCCGACGCGTCCTCGCGCGCGTGCGGCGCGGGGGTTCGGTGCCGCGGTGGAACGGGCGTGCGGTCCGCGGCGGGCGTATGCTGTTTCTCCATCTGCGTTTCGGTTGCGCTAGCCGCGGCGCTCCACGATCTTCCCGCTCTTCACCAGCTCGCGCATCGTCGCGCGGCGAAGATGCGCCGTGCCGATCGGCTTGCGCTCGGCGGCCGCGAGGTACGCGCCCGCGAGCGCGGCGTTCTTGATCTGGCCGCCGGAGATGTCGAACTCGTGCGCGAGCGCGGCCAGGTCGAGATCCGGCGCGCGATCCGCTGCAGTCGGCAGCATGCCCTGCCAGATGCGCAGCCGGTCCGCCTCCGACGGCATCGGAAAGTCGACGACGACGTGCAGGCGGCGCATGAAGGCTTCGTCGACGTCGCGGACCCGGTTGGTCGCGAGCACCGTGACGCCGTCGTACTCTTCCATCCGCTGCAGGAGGTACGCGATCTCGACGTTCGCGTACCGATCGCGCGGCTCCTTGGTTTCGCGCCGGCGACCGAGCATCACCTCCGCCTCGTCGAAGAACAGCACGCCGACGCGCGCGCCGAAGAGCAGCGCGAGGTTCTTCTCCGTCTCGCCGATGTACTTGCTCATCACCTGCGATAGATCGATCCGGTACAGCTCGAGGCCCAGCTCGCGCGCCAGCACCTGCGCGGCCATTGTCTTGCCCGTGCCGGACGGTCCGCTGAAGAGCGCGGTCAGCCCGTGGCCCATCGACACGCGCCGGCCGAATCCCCACTCGTGCAGGACGCGGTGTCGGTGGCGTACCCATGCGACGGCGAGGTCGAGCTCTGCGGCGACGACGGGCGGCACGATCAGAATCCTCGCGGCCGTAGGGCAGCGCCATCTTCTGCGCGAGCGGGCCGATGAGCGCGGAATCGACGGCGCGCGCGGCCGCGTGCAGCGCGGCGAAGTCGAGGCGGCGCTCGCCCTCGGGCCGGAGCGCCGAGATCGGCGGCGGCGCGGCGCGCCGACTGCGCGATGCGGCCCGGCCCGAACGGAAAGCGCGCGGCCAGCTCGGCGACCTCCGACTCGGGAAGCCGGTCGCCGTGCGGTACGAGCACGCGCCACAACCGCGCGCGCAGCGGCGCATCGGGATCGTCGAGGCGGAGCACGGCCGGATCGATCGGCGCCGCCGCGACGGCGCGATCGACCTGGTCGGGACCGACGACGACAATCGTCGGCCGCGTGCAATCGAGCGCGCTCCAGACCGCCGTCCACTCAATCGGCTGCTGCGCGGCCGCCGCGGCGCGCACGACGACCGCCGCCGCGTGCCAGCGCGCTTCGCGCCGCACGATTCGCAGACGTGCGGCGACATCTTCCGCGATCACGTCGGCCTGGACGACTGCCAGCCCCGCGCGAAAGAGCAGCGCGCGCGCGAGCGTCGCGCGGCCGCCGCCCTCGGCGCCGGCGATGACGAGCGGCGCGCTCAATCGCCGCGCGCGCAGCGCGTCGCTCCAGATGGCCGCGTGCCGGCCGGTGGCGTCGTCGAGCACGAGCCGGTCGAGCAGCGCCGCATCGGGCGCGTGGACCGACAGCCAGTCGTGCGCCGGGCGATCGGTCTGGCCCGTGAGACGCGGCGCGAAGCCGGCGGGCACCTTCAGCGCAAGGCCTGGCAGCGGCGCGTCGCCATCGGCGTCGAGGAGCCCGTCGCGGAGGCACGGTCGCTCGAGCAGTCCGATCGCCGACCCCGGACGTCCCGCGTCGGCGCCAGCGAGCGCGAGCGCGAGGCCGATCGTCGGACGGGTGCGGCTGACGTGATCGTTCAGGTACGCGACGAGGCGTCCGAAGCGCGCGTCGACGTCGACGGCGAGCGCGAGCAAAAGCGCGTAGTATTCGGCCGGCGCGAGATCGAACGCGGCGCGCGCGTGCTGCAGCGGGAGAAAGGCGCCCTGTGCGTGCCCCAGGCGTGCGCGCTCGGCAATCTCAGCGTCGAGGCGCATCGCGGGCGCGCTGCCATCGGCCGGCGCGCTGTCGACGCAGTCGGCGGCGAGCGCCGCGATGAGCCCTTCGGCCTCGCCATCTTCGATGACGAGCCCGCGTACGACGTCGCCGGACGGCGTTCGTCCGCGGTCGCGCTGCGCGGCGAGGTGGCGCGCGAGCGTGTCGAGCAGACGCCCGAGTTCGGCGCGAAGATGCCATGCCGCGTCCCACGGCGTGTGAGTCGAGGAGACAGGACCGCCCATGACTGCCAGAGAGTAACTCGATCTCGCGCGCGCGGAGCGCCGGAGATCGCGCGCGTGTGAACGCCGTGTCACGCGAGAAAGTGTGCAGTCGAGCTTGCAGTGCGACCCCGTTCGCGATGTATCGTTCGCCCACTCCGAGACGGGCATGGCGACGCGACTGCTGATGATTGAGGAGAGTCCTCTCTCGATGGAGAGAGCCGCGCAGGTCGCGCGCGCCGACTTCGGCTGCGATCGCGCGGAGCTCGCGACGTTCGATCCCGCGACGCTGGCGCGGTGCACCGCGGACCTCGTCGTCATCGTCGCGCGGCCGGCGGGCGCGGCCGCGCGCGCGCTCCTCGCGTGGCTCAAGGCGCACCGGCTGTCGATTCCGACGCTCGCCGTTCTTCCGGAGGAGCCGGACGCGGATCTGTTCCGCGCGGCGGCCGAAGCGGTCGACGACTTCGTGCGCTGGCCGGTGCACGCCTGCGAGTGGCGTGAGCGGATCGTGCGCCTGGTCGGCGCGCCCGATTCACACGACTCGGCGGTACGCGACCTCGTGAGCGAGCTCGGGATCGCGAGCCTGGTCGGTCGCGCGCCGAGCTTCGTGCGATCGATCGTGCGCATCCCGACCATCGCGCGCAGCGGCAGCCCGGTGCTCATCACCGGCGAGACCGGCACGGGCAAGGAGCTGTGCGCGCGCGCGGTGCATCACCTCGGTCCCCGCGCGCGGGGCGCGTTCATCCCGGTCGACTGCGGCGCACTGCCCGATCACCTCTTCGAGAACGAGCTGTTCGGCCACGTCAAAGGCGCGTTCACCGACGCGCGGGGCGACCAGAAAGGGCTCGTCGCGATGGCCGACGGCGGCACGCTGTTCCTCGACGAAGTGGACGCGCTGCCCTTGCACGCGCAGGCCAAGCTCCTGCGGTTCCTGCAAGAGCGGATCTTCAAGCCTCTCGGAGCGGATCGGTTCCAACACGCGAACGTCAACGTGCTCGCGGCGACCAACGGCGATCTCGACGCGCTCGTCCGCGAGCAGCGCTTCCGCGCCGATCTATACTTCCGGCTGAACGTGTTGGCGCTGCACCTGGTGCCGCTGCGATCGCGGCGTGAGGACATCCCGCTCCTGTGCCGCCATTTCGTCGCGACGATCTGCCGCGAGCAGCAGGTGGGCGGCAAGACGGTGTCGCCGCTCGCGCTCGGAAAGCTGACGGCCTACGACTGGCCGGGCAACGTGCGCGAGCTCTACAACGTCGTCCAACGCGCGGTCGTGCTGTCTGAGGGCGATGCGATCCTCGCGCCGCACGTGACGATCGGCCGCGACGCCGACGCGCCGCGCGAGAACGCCCAGTCGTCGTTCAGGCAGGCTCGCGTCCGCGCCGTCGAGGCGTTCGAGCGCAATTTCGTCGAGGAGCTGATGCGGCAGCACAGCGGCAACATCACGCGCGCGGCGCGCGAGGCGCAAAAGGATCGGCGCGCGTTCGGACGTCTCGTGAAGAAGTACGGTCTGCGCACTACGCCGCGGTAGCGCCGTGCGCCCTCGAGGCTCGATCGCCGGTCAGGGCCATCAGCCGGTGATCTTCAAGCCGGTCGGCGCGGTGGGACCGAAGCGGCCGAAGACTGGACTGTGCGTGCAATGGCGTGCAAGGCGCCACGGCAATGTTGGCAGTCACGGCAATCGTGGCATTGTGGAATCTGTAACTTACAGAATCTAAAGAGTGCCCTTGGGTTCGAATCGCGCAACTTGCGCCTTCGGCGCGCGTTGCGACTCGGCTCGAATCCCACCCTCTCAGCCAATTCGTAAGTTCCTGTTAGTCAAAGACTTATCCGGAAAAATCGAGGAATTGCTGACTTCGCGAAAATCTTGACACGAGGTGCCCGTTAGATCGCCGCACTGGTTTTCCTCGAGCGATTCTCGATCGCATAACGCGAGTGGGCAAGCCCCACCGACACCCAGTGGTTAGAAGCATGGCAGCCGGTCTTTGACCAAATTAGCCAACTCGCGTCTGTGTTTGCGTATGACCGCAGCGGCCTCGGGGAATCGGAGTTCGATGGCGAGCCTCCAACACTCCCTCATGTTGCTCGAACGCTACACGCCTTGCTCGCTGCGGCGCACGTTCCGGCACCATACGTCTTGGTCGGGCATTCGTGGGGCGGTGAATACGTACGGGGCTTCGCAAGCCTCTACTCGAATGAGGTGGCTGGCCTCGTGTACCTTGAGACGACTGATTTCGAGCGGACGGAAGACGAGGTCGTTCGCGAAGGCGGCCGCGCCGGAGCAGCAGGGGCGCCGCCTATTCCGGATAATCCGCCGGCAGCACGCGCGGAGATGGAGCAGATTATTCGATACGGGTCCACCGGATTTGCTGAAGTCCGCGCGCTCCAAGTTCCATCGACAGTTCCGATCGCTGTCCTGATAGGAACAGCCACGCCGGGCGGTTCGTCGAATGGCGATTTCAAATTGTTCAAACGTCTTCAAATTCGCCACCAATCCGACTGGATCATGTCGTCGCCTGGGGGGCTGCTGCTCGTGTCGGCACAATCAGGACATCAGGTGATGAAGGACGTCCCAACGCTTGTGTTACAAGCGATCCGCCACGTTCTGGCTCACGTCATCCCTACCAAGTAGTCAATGACCGACTCAAACCGGTTCCGAAAATGCTTGGCGACTACTCGTTGCCGTCCGGCGCGGATTCCTTCAGCGCCGGTTTCGTGTACGACCAGTGCGAATGCACGATCTTCCATGCGCGATCAATACGCTGAAACACTTCGGTGCAGTTCCACTGCGTGGTGCTCTTGGAACCCGCGCCGATTCGTCCACCATAATCAATGAGGTTAAACGTCAGCACGGCTGTGTCGCCGGCGCGTTGTACCTTCGGATCGATCATCTCGAAACGATCGATCGAAATCTCGCCCCAGAACGGCCGCATATACTCTTTGAGCGCCGTCTGCCCATCCACCCGCTTGGCAGTCAACGGATCGAAATACGTCTGGTCGACTGCCATGATGTCGAAGAAACCCTGCGGATCGCCCTTACCCCACCGCTCGAGAGCGCCCCGTTCGAGCGCGATGATTGTTTCCGGCTGGAAATCATTCGTCTGATTCAACCAGGCGGACAGGACCGCCAGGAACAGGACCGGCATTAGACGCATCACTCGACCTCCAGCGTCGACTTGAAATCCGGCGCGTTCATCAACGCGCGCAAACGCGCCGCGACGTCGGGCGCATTCTGAAACGGATGGTTCCGATAGATCTCGGCATAGGCTGCGTCAAGGCGATCGATGCCGTCGGACGTCTGCGCGGCGATGTCCCGTACGCGCGCGACGCGCGCGCGCGCAAACTGCAGATTCTGAGGGTGCACATAACCCGCGTTCATGAACCCTCGCGTCTTCTTGGCACACCGGCAAGGATTCGCCTCGTTAATCAGGCCGCACTGTCCTTGAAGAAAGCTGTGGAGATCGCGGCGCGCCCGACCGAGCTTCTGGCGGAAGTTGTCTCGACTAATCTCGAGGAGCTCGCCGCCAACGGCGTCTGTCACACCGAAAATACTGCCGAGGATGTACACGAGCCGCTGTTCGCGATCGAGGCACAGTAGCATCCCGGTCGTGCACCCGATCCGGGCCTCGTCAACTAACAACTGAACATCGGCCGGCACCTGTGCCGGATCCGGCAGATCCAGGTCGGGTGTCGCGTCTAACGACGCTGCGAATTTTGGAAATGTCCAGCCCGCGTCGTCGGCTCGCATACGTCGCATGTTCAACACGTGGTTCACGACGATTCGGTACAACCAGGTGCGGAAGCTGCTTCGGGCGGCGAATGTCGAGAGTCTCGTGATGAGCTTAATGAGGATCTCTTGGGTCGCGTCCTCGGCATCTTCTGGGAGGTACACCATCCGAAGTACGACGTTGTAGATCCACGCTTGATGCCGTTTGATCAGCCGCTCCAGCGCATCACGGCTTCCGGTCTGCGCTTGCTGACACAACTCGCCATCTTCAATATCGTCTTCAGCGTTGGCAGTGAACGGGTTTCGCATGTCACTCCATTAGACCCAATCTGCGCGCGACCGTGACAGGAGGACCGATTCGGATCGTTCGCGCCTCGTATCTGTAGGGGAGCACACGGCGATCGGCCTGTCGGATGGAACGATAGCCTTGTGGTGTCGAATTCACGCGAACGCTTGCGAACACGCCGTGGCACTCGCGCGAATTCGTCGTGACGGACTGTGATGGCCGTCTACTCGCCTCGGGCGCGAGTCTGGAATAGCCACCGGTCACGTCTCCCGATCACGAGGGACTTGCGGCTGTGTAGAGGATCGGTAAGGGAAATGCCGCAGTGTCCGACCGATCTCCTACCGCTTGGGTCGACGGGAGCACAAGGAAGCGGGCCCGACCAGTCCAGCGTCGCCGGCGTTCTATTCGTTCCCTCTCGCTCTACGTGATTGATAGAATCCGACCTCAGCCAGTGACGTCCCGCCGAAAACGACGGCAGTCAAAACTAGAACAGCGGGCAAACTTCGAGGACGTCCTGCGCGGAGTTGGGCTCGGTCGATCGACTCACCGTCTTCGGCGCGACGGCAGCGTCCAGTTCTCGATCGCCAAGCCCTCCACACGCTCGAATTCTGCGGTGTTGTTCGTGACCAGCGTCAGGCCGCCCGCGCGCGCGTGCGCCGCGATGAAGAGATCGTTGGCGCCGATCATCTGCCCGCGCTTCTTCAAGTCGGCCCGAATCTCCGCGTAGTGAATCGCCGCGTCCTCGGCCAGATCGCGTGCCTCCACGTAGGGCAGGAACGCGGCAAGCGCAGCGGCATCTTGAGCGCGTCGGGGCGAGATCTCGACGCCGTACAGCAACTCCGCCTTCGTGACGACAGACATGCAGACATCGCCAACCGGCACCGACTGCAGGCGCTTGATGACCAGTGGATGCGACCGCTTCATGATGTAGGAGCAGGTATCCGTGTCCAGCATGAAGCGCGGCATTAGCGCTCGCGCTCCTGAACTGGCAGATCTTCAACGTCATTCATGAACGCGTCGGACGCCATGGGCGCCGACTCCAGGTACGCGTTCCAGTCGCGAGGCCGGGGTGAGAGGATGACATCGTCGCCCTCTTTGCGAATGAACACCTCGTCGGTCGAGAACTGGTACTCCTTGGGCAGCCGGACGGCTTGGCTGCGGTTGGTCATGAAGACCTTGGCGATGCGCGGCATGGCGGCAGGAACCTCCAAAAGCTATTGTGCCATATCCCACTCGTATATGGCGCCGTGTGCTCAATACGTGTCTCCAACTCGTGTTTCGAGCGGATCTGGCGGATTGTAACGAAGTGCCTCTCCTATAAGTCCTTTGTTTTCAACAGGGAGCAGTGGTGCGAAACCCTCCCTCTCCGCCATCCTATAAGTCCTTCACTGTCAAAGCATTGTCAAGAAACGCGGCCTAATTCTTGACCTTTCGAAAAACTTGACACGAGACGGCGGTTAGATCGCTACGCAGTGGAGGCGATAGCTCGCGCTTATCGACGCAGGCATCGCGCCGGCGTAGGTCGCCTTCATCTCGCCGGTGCAGGTCGTGGACGTGCCCGCACGAGCTCCGGGCATCAGCGAATCGTCCCGGACCATGAGCGCCACCAGTCAGGCGGCGATGATCGTCAAGAGCGCCTCAGGTAGAGAACGGATCTCATGCCGATTCAATCGCGACATCAGCACTACTTCCCCGCGCGCGACATGGCGGTCAGGCGGACGCTGAACCCCGAAATCTTGGACCTTCAACGCCCGGCTGGGCGCGGCACGCTCACCAGAGTCCGTTGATCCGCCGGTTGTCAGACACCTTGACCTTCGACCTATCGATCCTCTAGACTGAGCAGTCGAAGGTTGAGGTATCGATGCCATCGTCTCGTTTTCCCATCCCGCAAGGCACGCTCGACATGCTCATCCTGCAGATCGTGTCGCTGGAGCCGTCGCACGGCTACGCGATCGCGCAGCGCCTCGAGCAGATCTCGAAAGCCGTCGTCCAGGTCAACCAAGGCTCGCTCTATCCGGCGCTCCACCGCCTGGAACAAAGAGGGTGGTTGACGGCTAAGTGGACCGCATCAGAAACGGGACGCGACGCCAAAGTCTATGCGTTGACGCCCGCCGGGCGCCGGCAGCTGGACGTCGAAAAGGACAGCTGGGCGCGCCTCGCGGGAGCCGTGCGGCTGATCTTCAAAGAAGGCAAATAGCCATGAGGCTCTTGAACTGGCTTCGCCGCGGCGCGTTGGAACACGATCTCGAGCGCGAACTGCAGGATCACCTGCAGCGCCGCGTCGCGGACCTGACGCAATCGGGCCTGTCCGAGTCGGACGCGCGCGCGCGCGCCGCTCGGGAGATCGGCGGGCTCGCGCAAGTGCGGGAAGAGGTCCGCGACGTCTGGCTGACGCGCTGGCTGCGCGATTTCGCGTACGACCTTCGCTTCTCCGCGCGATCGTTTCTCCACGCGCCGTCGTTCACGGCGACCGCCGTGCTGTCGCTCGCGCTCGGCATCGGCGCGACGACGGCGATCTATTCGCTCGTCGACCAGGTAATCCTGCACGCGCTGCCGGTTCGCGACCCCGGACGCCTGGTCCTTGTCGATTGGAAGGGCATCCAGCTCGCGGATACGTTCGGCAGCTGGAATCTGATGTCGTACCCGCTCTGCCGCGACCTGCAGCAGCACGCGGAGGTGTTCGATGGCGTGTTTTGCCGCGCGCTGACGACGGTGACGCTGTCGATGGGCGAGGAGAACACGCCGGTGTCTGCGGAGCTCGTCTCTGGCACGTACTTTTCGGTGCTCGGCGTCGGCCCGGCGCTCGGTCGCGTGGTCCAAGCCGACGACGATCAAACGCCCGACGCAAGCGCGGTCGTCGTGCTCGCATACGACTATTGGAAAACGCAGCTCGCCAGCGCACCCGACGTCGTGGGCCGCAAGATCCTGATCAATCAGCATCCGATGACGATCGTCGGCGTCGCCGCCGCCGGATTCCGAGGCATCGATGTCGGCGAGGTGCCGTCGTTCTGGATTCCCGCGTCCATGGCCGGGCAGGCGATTCCATCGTTCACGGACCTCCTGAATCGCCGGACCCGCTGGATGCAAATACTCGGGCGGCTGCGTCCGGACGTCACGCTCGCGCAGGCGCAAGCGGCCTTGCAGCCATGGTTCAAGGCGATGCTGGAGCAGGACACGCGCCGCGCGGGGTTCCCGACGGTCACGGCGGAGCGGCGGCAGCGCTTTCTCGCGTCGACGTTGGAGCTCACGCCCGCGCCTCAGGGCCATTCGTCGCTCAGACGTCAGCTGTCGAAGCCATTGTGGGTGCTGTTCGCGGCGACGGCCGTACTGCTCGGCCTCGCGTGCTTGAACGTCGCGGGACTGTTCGTCGCGCGCGGATCGGCGCGCGAGCGCGAAATCAGCACGCGCCTGGCGCTCGGCGCGTCGCCGGGACGAATCGGCCGGCAGCTGCTCGCGGACAGCGTGCTGCTGTCGCTCGCCGGCGGACTGCTGGGGCTAGCGCTTGCGCCGATGGTGATGCGGACGCTCATCGCGTTTCTTCCGCACGACACGGCGGCCAATGCGCTCGCGTCCACGATCGACGCACGCCTGCTGGCGTTCGCGTTCGCGGTCAGTGTCGCCGCGGGCATCATCAGCGGCTTCGCCCCCGCGCTGCACGCCGGCCGCAAGCCGCTCGTCTCATCGCTGCGCGAGCGCGGCGGCTCCGGCGGCGCCGTGCGGCTGCGCAAGATCATCGTCGCGGTGGAGATCGCTCTCTCGTTGATGCTCGTCATCGGCGCGGTGCTGTTCGCGCGCACGCTGACGAGCCTCCTCGCGAAGGGGCCAGGCTTCGACACGGCCAGTCGCGTGTCGTTCGGGATCAATCCGCTCCAGAACGGCTACTCGCCGGTGCAAGCGGGTCAGCTGCTTCGCCGCATCTACGAGGCGATCGACGCATCGCCGACGATGGCGTCGTCGGCCATGGTGAACTTTCCGTTCTTGAACGGCGGCGCCTGGGCCACCCCGATGACGATTCAAGCCGATCGGCGCATCGTGACCGATGGCGACGTGAACCTCAACGCGGTCAGTCCGGGATTCTTCGCGACGCTCGGCATCAAGATGGTGGCCGGGAGGAACTTCGACGAGCGAGACTCGGGCCCTGTCGGCGTGACCAACTATCGCTCGGCCATCGTCAACGAAGCCTTCGTCAAGCGGTATCTCGGCGGACGCGATCCGATCGGCGCGCTCGTCCGCATGGGCACGAATCCGACCGCGGCGCCGAACATTCCGATCGTCGGCGTCGTCGCCGACTTCAGCTATCGCGGGCTGCGCGACGAGTCAGAGCAGGCCTACTTCTCGATCTTCGAGAGCGGCGGCACTGCCGTGACCTTCTACGTGAAAGTGCGTGGCACAGCCGAACAGGCTGCGCAAGCGATTCGATCGATCGTGCACGACGCCGATCCCGCGGTGCCGATCAAATCCTTCCGGACGGTCGACGAGCAGATCAGCCGATCGCTCATCACGGAGCGCATGCTCGCGACGTTATCCGCGAGCTTCGGCGCGCTCGCGCTCGTCCTGTCGCTGATCGGGCTGTATGGCGTGATGTCCTTCGTCGTCACGCAGCGCACGCGCGAGATCGGGATCCGGATGGCGCTGGGCGCCCGGGCGCGTTCGGCGGTGTGGCTCGTGCTACGCGATGCGCTCGAGATGATCGTGGCCGGCACGGCAATCGCGCTGCCGTGCGTCGTGATGCTGGGGCGCCTCGTCGAGTCGCAACTCTTCGGCGTGACCGCGACCGATCCCATCACGATGACGGCGACGCCGCTCGTGCTCGCCGCGGCCGCGCTCATCGCCGCGCTCGTCCCAGCGTATGTCGCGTCCACCGTGAATCCAACGGATGCGCTGCGCGCAGAGTAGGCACCCGTCGGTTTCACGTGCTCAATACGTGTCTCTACCCGGGCTTTCGTGCGGATCCAGCGGATCGTGAGGAACCGAGAATTCCTTAAGTTCTTTGTTTTCAACAACCGGCAGTGGTGCGAATCCCACCCTCTCCGCCATCCTTCGCTCACGACTCACGCGAAGGATGCCCACCATAGCGCGAAGCGCGACGGTGGGCTTCCACAATCCGTTTAAGCTTCGGATGGCAAGCCAATTCCTCGCTCGGTCTTGTCGGCTCGGGCCGGCTTCCAGCGCATCGCGCAATTCGCGCCTGCGCGCTCATTGCGACTTGGCTCGAATCCCACCCTCTCCGCCATTCATTTCACCCAATAAATACAGGGTTTTTTGAGCGTTTCGCCGCTTACGACATGACGGGCTGCGTTCCCGGATCCATCTTCTGCGTTCATGCGTTGGATCGGACGCGCTGCAACACATTCTCCGCATTTCCAACGGCGCATCGGTCCTGATGACCGTCGACTTCTTCGCAGACATGACAGAAGCAGTGATCTCCGTCAGCGTCCTCTTGGTAAAGGATCCGGTGTCCCTTGGCGTCCTCAACGGTCAACAAGCCTTTCAACGCTGCCACGAGCTGTTCGATCACGTCGTTCGGTCCGGCCATTTCGGCTCTCCTGTGAGATTTCAATGTCGTTCAGGACAGTTCGTACACTTCGCTGAAACTGCCGACAGTTAGGATGGCGGTGTCGCCTTGATCGTCAAGAGTCATAGCTAGGTGAACATCGAGCATTCTCGCGCGCCCTCCCGTTGTCAGATGCAGATCACGCGAGGAGGAACGAACCAGGATTGCCCTCGGCGGCGCCCCGTCAATTTCCACGATGGCGTCCCAACTAAGGTTGCCATGCCGGCCGGTTATCATGACCTCGACATCGCGGTAGGCGTCACTTTCACGCGGTCGGGTGCGAGTCATCGACGGCTCCTGTTTTGAAGTCGACGATTTCGCATGACTCCCCTGACAGCACTAGAAGATCTGCCTTGCCCTTCCAGCGAAGCTTTTCCGCCCTGATGACGGTTTCGAGATGAGTGCCGTCCGGCAGAGGCGTTCGGCTTTTCTGCGTCGTTGGAACGCGTTTCAACTGGGCCTTGGCGGGGAACTGGGCACGCGCGGCAAGCGTCTGCGTTACCGTCCTCAACTTCGGGAGTTGTCCGCGCAAAGTTCGTTCAGTCGCCTCCAGGAGTCGGACGGCCCGTGGATTCTCGGCGAAGGAGGAGAGATACGGGCGATGCAGTCATTCAAGACCTTGGTGTATCCGCCAATGCTCCTGAGAACACCGACGGCCGCCGGATCGGCGGTCGATCCGCAACCAGAGGCAGCAAGGGCATCAAGGACGGTCTCCAGCGCAAGATGGATGACGCTCCCGCCGAGGGTGCCCAATCGGAGGCGCGGAGGATACCCGCGACCTGACCATAAGCCGTCGTACATGGCAGCGTTCAGCGCCCATCGCCGAGGGCACGCCTCGATTTCCTTAAGGGCGGACACAGTCATCTCAGTCGGTGGTTCCGGCCAAACGCTTGGGGGACGAACTCTCCAATGCGCCGTGTCTTGAGGCATCGCGGACTATTTGAGTCGCGCGATGAGGTCAGCCGTCATCGCGGGGAGGTTCCGACGTACCACGAGTTCATCGACCAAAATCACTGGGATAGTCGATGAAAACTCCATCAAGTCCCGGAGTCCTTCGTTTGGAGGTTCGTCGGGGGTGAGAGGGCTGTGAAGGCCGATGGCGAAGCGACCGCCCAACCGGTTCGTCGCCAGAATTGGAACACGGATATCAGGTAGCCCGGCAACGGCCACCATCTCATCACGCTTGAGGATCAGACCCTCAACTCCGCTTCGCTCAAGGTCTTCCAATAGGAGGTCGGTCGACCGATCAAGCCTCTGCGGATCTAGCGTCGGCGTGGTTCCGCTCAACACGAACCGAAGGAGACTCGATCCGAGGTAGCGGTCGAGCAAGTCATGCTCGAATTTGTTTTTGTAGCTTCGTAAGCATCGATAGCACGAGCGATCACAGTTGTCGGGGCAGATCTCTAGTATCCGAAGAGCGCGTTCGAACACCGCGAGGCCGAGACCGCCGACTCGTCTGGCGAAACCGGCTCCGCCCGGCAGCGTGTCATAGATGTAGATCTCGGCCTCTCGTCCGTCCCGCCCCTCCGGCGTCAGCGCCGGTCGATATTCCGCCTGCAACTCCTTCGGCTCCAACTCCAGAAGCGCGCACCCAGCCTTCGTCACTGCTTCCGACACAGTGCGAAGGGCGACATCGGTCGCTAGGAGTCCTGGACGCAAGATTAGCGGTGCTTCTACCCGGATGGAGATGAGGAGCACATCGCTGATGAAATCGGTGCCTAGGACGAGCCCCTTTGTTGTCCCGCCCCCTACGCAGTTGGCATCGCGGTCCGGATACGGCTTTTGATGCGCGACTCCTACCGTGGTTCGCGGAAGGGCAGTCGGTTCGACAAGTCCGCAGATCGTGCAGTAGGTGTAGCCTTCTTCGCGCGGTCCCCGATTCGTCACCAACAAGTGCTGTCGCGTGTGGTGTAGGCGTAGGCGCTCATTCAGGCGTTGCCATTTGCTCGCTTCGGCCGGTGTGGGAGCGGTGAGCTTGGCGCGCGTTGCGTAGCTCCGTGCCGGCTGATCGTCCGGCGAGGTGCCTTCTGGCTTGGTCACTGGATGCGCAAATCCTGGCGGCCGGAGCCAGTAGGCGGCCGGCCCAAATGTTCCAGGCGTACCACACGCGTCACAATCTCGACTCTCGCCTCGCGCGCCCTGATCGAGGGAAACGGTCTTAGCGTAGTGGCAGACACTGCACTCGAAATATAGGCGCTTCCGTTGCCAAGCATTGAAGCGCTCGTCTTTCATCGGCGAGTAGATTGCGCCGGACGTCCACAACTTGCTCGCAATCCAGACTTCCTTGCCAGGAGCGTACTGAGTTAGGGCGACCGGTAAACCTTGCGAAGGCGTGAACCGGAACGCCGGCCGGAATCGTGTGGAACGATCCGGATCGAAGACGTGAAAATTTGCGACATCGGTCGGAAAGGCGTACCGCGGAAGAACACCCTTGTACAGCAGGCGATCCAGCAGGTTCTCCGCCGCTGGATCGCGACCTGGCTGTTCCTCGCCCTCCTCTTCCGGAACCTCTGACGGCTCTTCCGTGGGGTCGTTTGATTCCGATGCCTTCACAATGACCTCGACCGGTTCTGCGCGACCGTCGAAGTCGATCGCGTCGTCCAGCGGACGAAGCGTCGCATCGATCAAGCTATCGAGTAGCCCGTTGCGATCGATGGCTGCCAACTCGTCCGGTAACCAAGCCCTCACTTCGTCCTTGAGCGCGCACTCGTTCTCACGGAGCCATCGCTCGAAGTCATAGCGGTTGAGAACCTGTTTGGCGTTCTTGAACGCCGAGACTCTGCCCAGCACGGCGAAGAGATGCGGTTGTTCTTCGGGCTTGATTGTCGGGAGTCTTACTTGGTGATAGCGCTGAAGCAGGAATGCCGTCACGTGCCGCCTGGCAATCTCAACGTTGTCCAAGGTCAACGTCGGATCATCGACGGCGCCACGGATCATTTGTTCTGGGTGCGTGAAGTAGTGCTCATCATGGCTGTCAGCACTTCCAAACGCCGTCACCGTCGCAACTGCATTTCCGCGGCGACCCGCGCGCCCAGCACGTTGCTGATAGTTCGCGCGGGCCGGCGGCATGTTGCGCAACGACACACCGGACAGGGCGCCGATATCGATACCGACCTCCATGGTCGTCGTGCACGACAGGATATCGATCGCCGGGCGCTCGCGCCCGTCCACATCAGAACCCAGGCTGACATCCTGGAAAAGAAGCTCGTGCTCCTCCGCCTTGGAGAACACGTCAGCTGACTGCGCGGTACCTAGTTGCGCGGTATGCTCCGCGGCGATCAGGGCCATGGGCTGAATCGGCGGCGTCTTCAACGCATCAACGGTGCTCGCGCGGTAATAGCCCTTTCTAGCGACGAAGACTGAATCGCGATCTGGATCTATTGCGTTCGCGGTCGGCTGCCCGCAATTGACGCACACCTTCCGATGTGGGAAAGGGCGTTGAGTCGTTCGGCACAATCCGCAGTATGCCCACTGTCCGCCGACCGCGAGGGATAGTTCGCTTGCCATTAGCCGGTACTTGCCGGGTGCCGTTGGTTCCGCGAAGACGCTCAAGAGTCGCGGGATCCACTCTTTCTCGAACACGGGACGATCGCCCTTGTCGCTGAGCATTCGACGCATCTCGTCGAATTTGCCAGACTTTGGTTGCACCTCACTCAGCCACCAAGCTGGAGGCATCCGGCTAAACCAGAACCCGGCTCTTCGCCAACAACGCAACCACGCTCGTGCGAGAGCGAGTTTCTGCTCATCCGTTGTGGCGACTCCTGGCACTGCTGGCAGTTGGAGGATCTTCGCTGAGTGCTCTTGTCGTTCAACTATCGATGCCAACGCGAGCGATTCGAGCCCGTAGTACCTGTCCACCAAAGACGTCGTGATCCCGCGCAGTAACGACTCTGGCGGCGCGGACACGCGCAGCCGTACCAACAGTTGCAATAATTGCGTATCCGTCAGGACGCTGCCGGCTTTGACTGCTTCCTCAACAATTTTCTCGTCGTGAAAACTCTCGCCGACTTTCAGTTCGGGGCGGAGGCGGACTCCTAGACGTTTCGCCGCAACCAGGACGGCGAGGTACAGGTCCTCCAATGAAAGCAAAGAAGCCAACACGGGTCTGTCGCCGAGGTACGCGAAGCCAGACACGACTAGCGGTCGGAGAGCGTCGTAGATTGAGTACGTCTGGATGTTTGGTGCGAGCCTCGCGGCAGTCTGTCGAGAGTCTGAAAAGATAAGGACTTTTCTGCCTCGCAGCGGCGCGAGCCTTGTGGCTGGAACTGGGCTCGGAGGTTGGACTTGAATCTGCTTTGCGATCAGAGCTTGGAAAGGTTGATCGCCTTTCGTCTGATGATCCTGCACAGAGGATCGCCCAAACGTGGCACTCTCGTCACAGACTGCGCACGGGATGAATTCTCCTCGGCTGGAGGTGTTCGGCTCGTTTGGGTCGACAACGGCGCGCCGGTTGCGAATGAATACCTGTCGGTTGCGTTTGCCAAGGCTTAGTGGATTCAGTCGTCCGGTGACGAGGTCATATTCTGCGGGTTCTGCGTCCTCGATGACGGGTGTCTCAAGCAAGAGGTCAAGCGGCTCAAGTTCCTGGACGTCTCCGGCGAGTGTTCGAAATGCGCCGCCAGACTCAGACCACAGATAATCAGGTTCATCGATGTTATTTGTGTACGCCCGCGCATAGGCTGTACCGCAGTTTCTGCAAGTCAGGAGTTCCAAGACACGAGCACCGCATCCGCAAACGTCATGTGGTTGGCTATAAAGCTTGCCAGTGGGACCTCCTCGCTGGTCCTGATGCAACTCAGTGCACTGTGGGTCCATGCATACCCAGAGTCCCGGCAATCCTCGATAAAACGAGTGCACGCGGCATGGCAGTAGCCCGGGCTCTGACGGGTCGCGGCGGGCGAGACTCCCGAGTGCGACGAGCGTTGTCACTGCGTGTGCCGCGAATTCTGGCTCAACACCTGGGAACAGCTGTTCACTCAATTCGCTCAGCGGCATCGCCTCGCGCATGGTCAAGTTGATCAAGAGGCCCATTGGGGGGAAGGAGACGAGAGCCTCGTAGAGCGCCATTTGAAGCTTGTCGGCTGCGGCAACGCCTCGATAATTCAAGAATCCCTCAAGGCACCGCAAACGGGCCTCGTCGGACTCTGATGCATAGAACAGTTCCAATTCGATTCGCAGAGCGGCGGCATCGTCGAGTGTTCCAGGCGCCGCACTGGTGCGGAGCATGAGGTTCCCCTCGACCGTGTCGAAGTCCGTCGCCTGTTTTCCAGATAGCTGCGCGCCGAACTGTGCCGCGTACGACGCGTCCTGAAAGCTCGCGCTAGTGCAGATCACCTGCAGACGCTCGGGCGGGATCCCGAGGCGTGTTCTTAGGCGACGGATCAGCAGAGCCACTTCAGCCCCGGCGGCGCCCCTGTACAGGTGCGCTTCGTCGATGACGAGCAGCAGCTTCTCGGTAGGATTTGCGTTAAGCCAGTCGCGGGTGCAATCGAAGACCGGACGCTCCAGCGGACGCATTAGCATGTACTCAAGCATCGAGTAGTTGGTCACGAGTACATCGGGCGGAGCGTTGTGAACCTCGTGTCGCGTCAGGAGTTCGGGATCGCCGGGAAGGGTCACGCATCGCTTGAAGGCACCAGCCTTATCCTTCCAGTGCGCGCCCTTTTTCCCATACCAGGCGGCCAGATCGGGCTTTGAAGGCCACTTGCCGCGTTTCTTGAGTTCCGCTACCAAGTTGAAGGCCGCTAGTTGTTCCTCAGATGCAGGCCCACTAGCGTTTTCAAGATTCTTGACGTAGTACTCTCCAATCGGCTGCAGGCGGTCCTTGTCCTTATCTTCGTCGCGGACACCTGGGTAAAGCGTGCGGCTCGTATACCGGGCAAACCGGGCCGGGCGACCCGCCCATGTCTTGAACCTATCCACAATCCGCGGATCACCGAAGAGCAGGCGAAGCCGACCGAGTTGATCGTTTACAAGTGCGTTCATCGGGTACAGAATGATGGCCCGAACCGCTGGTGTACTACCGAACTCTGGACCCTTCGCTTTTGCCTCCTGAGCGAGTTTTCCCAAAATCGGCAACAAAAAACATTCGGTCTTACCAGAACCGGTACCGGTCATCACAACCAGACTGCGACCATTGACCAACGTACGCCGCGTTGCCTCTGCCTGATGGTCGTACGGGGGATCGTGTAATAACAGCGGGAGTTCGCCCGAAGGCTGTGTCACGGCCGAAAAAATCTCCAGCGCTGCTGCAGCTAGGCCCAAGTCACGAAATGTCTGGCCGGTACTGATATCTGGGCGTGCTCTCCAAGAACGGCCGCTGATGAATTACGCCAACCTGGTCGAGCAACTGGCGCCGCTGGGCGATGAGCGTTCGATTCGTAATGTGGTACGTGGCCTCGATGTAATCGCGGAGCGCGCCGTGTAACTGTTGAATCGTTTGGCCGATCGTTCGCGACATTAATCTGATCCTTAATGGTTCAACGCGACCGATCCGAGATCGACGTCTGGAGCCACAGCCTGTCGCGCATGAAAGCGAGTTCCTCGCCCATTTCGGCGTTCCGGAATCGATACGCGAATAGGCATCCGTCCGACGAATCGGGATCGCCAACCGCGTCCCATCGACGTCTTGCCCAACTGGGTGTCGGTGAGAAGAACTGTACTACTGTCGAGTCATCGTCGGCGGGGCGTAACTGAAACCGCTGCGGGTCACCGCCGCGGGTCGAGTCGATGGCGAGTTGCAAGTGCCAAGCCTCGTCGCAACCGCGCAACCCCTTCTTGCTGATCGGCAGATCGACGAAACGATCGGGGTGACCATTTCGTACGTCAACGTAGCACCACAGGTCGGCACCGTACGCTTGACGACGCCTTCCAATGAATCGTCCTGTGAGACTCCGAGGTTCTGCCCAGCGACCGCGGTAGTACCGAACCGGACGCTGCGAGTTCAACACGGTCAGGCCTGGGACTTCCGGTGACACCGGCGCGTTCCGAAGCAGCGTGTCCATTCGTTCGATAAATGCTGCGGCAGATTCCATTGGCGGTGGTTTGAGCCACCGGTCGGACGAAATCTGAACCAACCCGAACTCAGTCAACTCCAAGCGGAGATCGGTGGACCCCTTCGGTCGGAGTCTCCGAATGTGCCTCGCGTACTCGACTCTGGACCGGAGTTCGTCGGGCAGGGGCGTGCTCTGGTCCGTCGCGACGCCGATGAGAAGGGCGAGCCTGCTGTCACGCCACACAAAACTGGGAGGTGTGCCATAGATCAGCAGGCTCCCGCTGCTGTTCTCGCGCTGCTCCAAGAGGTCGCCATATGCCAGAATCGATTCGAGAACTTCCTCCGCAGATTCACGCGCAGATGCTGGATCGGGCACCAACCCCTCTAAGGGAGCCACGACCTGGCGAACAAGTGTGCTTGCGCTGCAGGGGCAGGACAGGCTAGCCGCCCGTCGTAGTGCCGTAGCGATGGATTCGACAGAGGTGAGGTCGGTGCGCGCGGGATCTAAGCCCAATTCTCGGACTGCTTCCGTGCTCACGTCTTGCGCAGATAACTGTCTCATCTCGTCGTCCAATTCCAACCGGGGTAGAACGTTCCTGCGCTCTCCAATGCACCTGCAGTTGACAACCGGTAGTCGACGGCCAGAACCATGAACCTCGCGGCGCGGATGAGTGCCGGGTACTGCAGCAAGAACCTCAATCCTTCATTCACTCTACTAACCGTCGACGCGCGAAGAGGTCCCGCACAACTGGCGAGGCGCAACGCGAGTTCTGAAACCGACTCGGGATGCTTCGGGTTGTCCTTGTCCGCCTTCACCAGCCGCGAGCCGTTCGGCATCTTGATTGCGGCTCCCATCGGCACGGGCAGACGAAGAGTCTCCGTGGCGACTTGCGAAAACACTTTTAGGCGTTGCTTCGGAGATTGACCGCAGAATGTTTGAAGGCCGTCGAGCAGCGATCGCGCCAAAGCCGCATTTGCGACTGCGGACGCAAGCAGCTGCAAATCGTGTTTGCGTTCAAATTCCAACTCCGACGCCTTCCAAATGTCGCCACCAAGTCCTGCAAACAAGTGACGCATGAGCGCTAGTTGAACATCACGTTGTCGATAGGCCGCAAACGGATCTCCTACAAGCCGAGCTCGCGACCAGTTACCTATCAGGTCGACGAGAGCGCCCACAGCAGCGACCGATCGGGGAGGGGCAGATCGAAAGGTCGGTACGCAGCGCAGCTGCGCAAAGCCTGAGACCTGTCGCGGCGGTGCGATGACCGCTCGAACAGCATCCGTCTGCGTCGCGACGTACATCCCGCCGGCTGGTGGCACTGTGAACACGTAGTTACTGTCCCGAACGACCCGTGCTACGTCAGGGCTGCCGAATTCGTATCTAGCAATGGCCGGGGGAGTGGACGACCCGCTGTCGTCAAGTAGCGTCAACGTGTACGCGTCGCCGTCTCTTCTTGCGATCCACCGCAGAGGGGTGAACTCCCGCTCACAGACAATGCTGAATACGCCAAACTCTCCAGCATTGATGATGAGTTCGCAAGCCTTCGATAAGTCATATCTATTCTGAACGTCGCGGAGACCTTGGAAATGCTTCTTGAAATGCGATCTCCATTCCTGGCGTGAGATCGGCAACTCCAGCGCGGGCAGGTCCTTGCTGAGCGTGGGGGTTCGACGGTCAGACCCGTACAACTTGAGATTGCAATGGATCTGCCGCCCAGCCGGACCGACTGCGTCTATGTCAACATCACCTTCCCACAGTTGCTCCAACGACGGGACCGGCGGCTCGAACTGGATACTGAACGGTGACCCTGCGCCCGTGCCGGGCTCAGAGGAGGAAGGTTCCTTGATCAGTACGTCGAGTTCGCCTTCCAATTCCTCGTAACCGTCTTCGCGAACGTACGCCTTGACCTTGTACAACCCCGGCGGCAACGCCGGAAGCTGAAGGAAGACAGGCTCGCCTAATGGCAGGCGACCAAACGAACACGTTTCTTGAGCGCCGTTGTTAGTTAGAGTCACGGTCAGGTCATCCACGGGATGATCGGCCTTGAATCCGATGCATGGCCTCTCCGTTGAAAGCCACTTCGCTCGTCCTTCGCCATCCCAGCTGGCTGCGCAGAGACCTGCGGGCCAAGCCCTGACGCCTCTAGTCGGCGCCAATCCGAGATCCTTCAGCGTCTTTCGCATGCCCTTAGATAGTGCCGGCTGAAGATCCAGATACGTCGCGTGGGCCCCCGCACACTCGAGAGTAATCGGCGGCAGCGCGGATGCGCGCTTAACTGGTTCGCCGGAGACCACCAAGACGTATCTGTGGCCGGAACGGACAACGGGCGTCCGAAGCTCGTAGGCGAGTCCGTCCGAAGCGATCTTGAAGAGCCAGATTGGACCGGGACGCAACAGAGCATCAGTGCGCAAGAGGTATTCGAGTTCTGCAACACGGTGCTCAAATTGAAGGAGAACTTCGTCTGACGCGGGCCAACGAGAGAGTGTGACTGGTTGATCTCCGTGCAGGAGGCGTCCCCTGGCAAGAGGCCGTCCGGCAGCGCCCGCGACGACACACCGTGATTGGGTGAGCGCCTCGAGAAAGACTGGGAATTTCGCAAGGAGTGGAGATAGGTCAGGGATTTCAAGAAGCACCTGCCAAGCCGTTCCCTGAATATCTCTCGGTCGAAGGACGAGACGCGGTTCGACACCGAGACGCGTGATGTCCTCTCGAACGCTGTCAGGGCCACGCCTCTGTCCAGGCACCGCTTGGCGGCCGGTTGCAAAACCGCTGAAAGCGACGCGCTCCTGCGCGATACGTCGAGCACCGCTCAGCCAGTCTCGAGCCCTTCGTTCGCGATCGAGATCCGCTCCGATTCGCCCCAGCGTGTCGGGCGTAAGTAAGCCTTCGGAGCCCATCTTGCCTTCCAGCAGCAAGGCCGCGGCAATTTGTCCGATTAGAACAGTCTCCTGCGTGAGGTTTTGGAATCGCGACGTTGCTCGCCAACTCCTGGCTGCAATGCGTTGCCCAAGAGCCATCGGTGAACCAAGGAGCTCTGCAGTGAAAGAGTGTCTAATCTGATGGAGAATCTCGGCCAGTTGACGCTGTAGATCACAGGGCAGAACAGCGTGTGTTATTGGCCAGCAAATAATCGAGAAGTGTTCGGCCCAGGCGCCTGTGGGCTGCGCTCCCCCAAATTTCCTTTGGAATCGGATGAAGCATTCCCGGATCCATTCGCGCCGACCACGAGCTATCCAACGTGGAGTCTCGGCTTCAAATGTTTGCCAATATTCGTCGCCGCTATACAGATACCCAAGCTCGGTAGCGTAAGCAACCCAAGCCAACCACTCACTGCTGGCTGGGGGGTCCATTGCGATCGATTCACGAATGCACAATTGGAGCGCACGAATGTCGCCTGTGGAGAGCCCGTGTTCTAACGCAAAGATGGGGGCACCGCTGCTGCGCTGCTTGTCGCGTAGCGTGCGAAGATCCGCGAAATGACGCTCAAGCTGTCGGTGCCAGTCGGTCAGAGAATGCGCCATCCGAAACGGATAGTCCCTTCTCGGCAGTTCTCTAGACTAGCCCGCGTGGCTGCAGCAGAGAACAGTGCTCAGACCCGTCACAAGATGTGCTGATTTCAGCCTGATTGTTAAGGAATCCCGTTACTGGGTCAAGTGCAACCGATCCGCAGCCAGCGCAAAGGGTCTTCCCTACTGTGCGTCAGAGCACGCCTGTGCGTCAGAGCGCGCCATGGACGTCGCCCGAATCGTGACACGCCGACCGGCTACGGCCTCAAAGACGCGACGACAACCTGCGGACTCGTCGCGCACGGGCGAACGAGCGCGCTGGAGAGTGCGCCTTCGCCAGCGTCGCAGCGTTAAGGATGTCATCTGGGAGAGATCGAACGCGAAGCGGCGCCACATCGATTGGCGCCTCAGCCCCCAAGGCGGGCGTCGTCAGCGGCGCCTTTTGAAGGTCGGAGAACAACACGCGGCTTTCGTCCGATGAGCCCGACGAGACCACTCGCGCGCCATGCGCCACCGGATAGACAGTGGAGTGTCGTTGCACCTCCGCGATGACGTCCGGACTGTCGACTCGACGCGCCAACCAGCGCGAACACCAGAAGTCAACGATACGACTGGTCGTCGTTTCGTTCGCGGGCAAAATGTACTTCGGTCGTCGGCTGAGACCGAACAGGACGTCTCGAAAGTTCTCCGCGAGCGCGACTCCATAAACGATCCTGGGGCTGCCATGTTGAAGCAGCAGATCGGATGGGAAGCCGACCGCATCTAACGCGCTCCTTACCTTCCTCAACTTCGGATTGACGCCTTCGCCAAAAATGCTGTTCACGGGACGCCCTCGCTGAAGACGGCCGAGCAAGATTTCGAGCGCTTTCATAGTGTCCTGGGAAAAGTGGTACGAACCGTAGCCCGCAGTTTGACCGAGCATCTCGAATGCGACTTTCAGCGACGGACGACCCCCCGCGAACTCCGCCGGCATCTTGAGGCGGTTGTACTGACTGGCACCGACGCCATAGAGGCTCGTGGTGCCCAACAGTACGAGCTGCGGCCGACGAATCACCGGACTGCCCGCCATCGACGAGGCGATGACGCTCTGGGCTGCTCGATATCGTCGCGCGTATTCGGCGCGCAGCTCCGGACTCGCCATTAACAGCGATACGAGTTTTCCTCCCAAGAGCGGGTTGTACGGCGCGACGGCTCCACACACCGTAATGTCCATCATGTCGACGCCGACATGCGTTGCCTTCGTGTATCTAAGAACTGTTGCGACTGCACGGCCGACTGTGGCAGAAGAGAGGGAAGCCTTCCAAGCATCCGAACGTGCCCGATTGATTCCAGCTGCCTGAAGATCGCGTCTGGCCTGGAGCAGTTCTGCGAGTGCAATCGCGCGCTTCGAGCGAAACAAGTGCGAGCGCGCCTGCGCTACCCAATCGACGCCGCCGCTGACCCGGCTGACGGTCTTGTGTTGGCGGCGTTCGGGATAGAGTTGGTGCGCCTTCCGTTCCGCTCCGGCCAGAACTCGGAGCTTGGCGACGATAGCTTCCGTCGGTTTCCGAAGGTCGCTCCGCTGGAGGCGTTTCTCCTTAATGAAATCTCGAACAAAAATCATCCGAATGAGTGTGTCGACGGAATCACTCAGCCATGTCGCCCAGTGAGGCGACGGACTTTCACGGATGGTCTCGACAAGTTTGGCAGTCCATCCGATCCAGGCATCTCGCACCGACAACTGCACGATTGGGCTGCCCAGCGCTGCAATCCCGATGACCGGATGATTGGCACCCGCACGATCTCTCACCAGGATGAAGATCTTTCGCCCTGGTGTGCTCTGATACGTCGTCGTCCAGGTATGGCGGAAGTAGCGCCAAATATCCGACAGTTCCAGGCCCGTGTACTTACAACGAGCGCCCGCTTTGACTACTTGAAGATACGGATCGATGGTGTTGCGAAGGGCCCGATTCCGAGCAGCGCCTTCCGGAAGCTGGGCCCCAGCGGCCAGTTTCGTCGCGAGTTCGCGACCGTCGCGCATGAGCGAGAAGATCGAATGCCATGATCCGCGATGCAGCCGCCGCCGTTCCATCTCCGCCACGAAGCGCTGAACAGATGGCTGCCTTAATTGAGCGTTGCGCTCAACCAGATGCGCGACACGAACGCGCGCCTTCTCTTCAGCAACGCCGCCCCCGTTTGACGGAGCCGCCGCCAAGATACGACGAGACGTCGTGCGAAAGTGCCAGCCCTGGGCACGGAAGTCACAGAATACGTTGACACAAAAGATGAGTGGGATCGCGATGCGCGGGCGGCACTGTTCGCCTAGAGTTGTTCCGGTTTGTCGAATCGGTTCGACACCGCCCGATCCCGCGGACTCAAGTTGTCGAGCGACGGACCGAATGACTTTCCGACCTGTCCTGTCCTTCGTGACAGCGAGGGGTGTCACGTCAATCCAAGACACGCTCGACGATCCGGTCGGGGAATCGCGCTTAATCATCAGGACTCGAGGAAGGCAGCTAGGGCGTCGCTCCACGCTCGACGCAAGCGGCTGACTTGCTCGCGCTCCTGAACGTTGCGGGCTTCAAGATCAGCGCGAGCAGCCGCGAGCACAAGACCATCCAGATGTTTAAGCCCGCAACCGGTTGGACCTGAAGCGCGCTGATATATCTCAGTAAAGAAGGGATGGTCAGTGTTGACGGACACGACTACTGAGTTGCGGGTGACGCGCACGCTGTAAAAGTCGGGCACTGGGATCGGTCTGTAGTCGAGACGATATCTCAACCCACCGGAGGTTATCGTCCGCGCGCTCAATGACGCTGGCGGCGGCAAAAGGGCATCGCGTCGCGAAGCGTTGATGGCTGCGATCGGGTTGCCGGTTCCTTTTGTGCGCTCGAAGGCGATTCGAACGCGACGGTTGAGAGTTCTGGCGACTGCTTCGAAGTCAGAAGAGAGCAGGAGTTTGAGTTCCGCGCGAGGGCTGACGCCTTGCTTGCTGTGCGTCACGCCGAACAACTCGTCGAGTTCCGGCGTGAACCTGATTTCGCATCTCCACCAGTCGTCGTAATTCTCTCGTCGCTTTCCCCCCAACAGATGCCACCCATAGTCGATCTCTCGGCCCGCCCGCACAATTGATACACCGCCGCCGCCCACGATCCCCTTTGCGCGCTTTTCATCGACAGGCCATCCGTGCCACCTGTCCACTGGGAGTTCTGAAAACCGCGCTTCAAGGACCGAGACGCCTCCAGGTGTCCGAACCTCATAGCGAAGCGGGACGCCGTAGGGCTTGGCTCCATGAGTCAGCGTCCTAGGATCCAAGAAGAGAGGGTCAAACGGCTGGATCGCGTTGTCGTTAACGCTAATCGTGATGCCTTCCCAGAGTGAGAAGCGGTACAGACGACCCAGGGTGCGCTGTAAGCGTCGAGCCAGTGTGTCTGGGCGAGATCGACGTAGACGGTCGCAGCGAGTCCACAGAACCAGTGTGCCGGATTGGCGTGCCTTGAAACCCAGCCACGAGGGTAGGGAGCGCCGAATCGGCGCCGGGATGCCGCGAAGACGTCCCGAAGCGAGCTCGTCAACGTCGAGGTACGTGTAGAGGACGTGATCAGGCCGCTGCCACGAGTAGACATCCAGCCGCCGTGTTTGACTGACCGAACTGTTTGGCAGGCCCATTCCGAATCGGCCGAATCCGGAACGATCGCCAAACCTGTCACTGCCTCCGAACTGGAGGGCTGACCCGAGAGTCGTCGCAGACATTCCCCGTCCATTGTCGAGAACGCCTACCACCACCGCTCGTTCCTCACCGTGCGGGATGTAGCGAGCAAAGATGCGAATGTCACGAGCCCCGGCCTGCAGCGAATTGTCGATGAGTTCTGCGAGGGCGGCGGATAGGTTGCGGTACCCCGTCTCGCGAGTTGCCAAGACAAAATGTTCAGGCGCGACGATCGGCACCGTCCCGAACGCGCGCGATTGGACATTGCTCATTGTTTTCTCCGTCGCGCGTTCTCATCCGATCGTCGGCGACTGCTGGAGGATCCTGTTTGAGCCTTCGCTGCGTCCTTCGAGAGTTGCCGGCCATGCCTGGCCTGGAGCGCCCGCACCAGCGCCATCAAGGGTCCTTTCTTGATGGGGTGCGAGCCAGAGAGAATCTGAGAAACGCGCGACTGAGTAATCCCCAGCAGTTGACCAAGTTCGCTCTGCGTCCGGCAGCCCATCGCATCTGCCAGTTGGCGGATCTCGTCCACACTGATCGACACGGCAGCGGCGCGTCTCGTCACAGGTGCTCGGATTATAAATGATTCATACCCATTTGCAGCACCCGGATGGTCAGTCGATCGCGATGATTCAAGACTGGCGAATTGTGGGGTTGCTGGCACAAATTCTGCGCCAGCGCCGCCACGGTTGGCTTCGGTGCCTTTCCCCGTCGGCGAGATAGCTCCGCCATCGGTGCGCCGTCGTCCTCGCGCGATCCCACCACGGCTCTCACCGGCCGCTTCGCATCGCGCCAGCACAGATCGCTGGCACGCCCGGTGAGGGCATCGCGGTATTCGGCGCGCCGATGCCAGAGCCGTGTTTCCTCCAAACTGGTTGCCGGTGCCTCAGGGTGCGAAGGAACCACGGACAACCCGTCCAAAGGAGGACACCATGACCGCCGACGCACTCAAGAAGATCACGACCGACGCCCTCGATCAGTTGGCAGCGCTTCTCTATGAAGGCCACAGCGACCAGTTCACCGCGCTACTTAAGACGATGGCGCGGTTCCACAAGTACTCCTCGCATAACGTCTGTCTCATCGCGAGCCAGTGCCCGACCGCGACACGCGTGGCGGGCTTCAAAACGTGGCGCACGATGGGGCGCTTCGTGCGCAAGGGCGAGAAGGGCATCGCGATCATGACGCCGATCATCGGCCGACCCGAGGCTGAGTTCGATGGCACGAACGCGTGAACGGTCGTGGGCTTTCGCCCGGCGTACGTGTTCGATGGATTATCTCGGGATTCGGATCACGCGAACTGGCCGACCTGCCGCTGAGACGTGGATGTGGAAACCGGCGAGGGCGTTGCCGGCTGCCGTCGTTCGCGCGAGCAGTGCAGCGTAGGATGAGTCCATGCCGATCTTCAACGTCGACGTCACGGCCGATCCGCACCGCCCACGGGTCGTCGGTCCGGACCACGCGCCTGTACCCTCGATTAACGATTTCTTGAACTATCTCGAGCAGTGCGCCCGCTCGCCCTACACCGTCCGTGCGTGTGCGCGCGGACGGGCGCACTTCGCCGGCTGGCTCCACGAGGCGGGCGTCGACCTCGACGCCGTGACGCGGCCCGTGGTCGGCCAGTACATTGGCGCGTTCGGTCGCGGATCGCGACGCCATCCATCGCCGATCGGGCCAGCGGCGAGTGACAGCCGCCAGACTCGGACGATCAACCATCGGCTCAGGGTTCTGGCGTCGTACTTCGCGTTCCGGATCCGTCAGGGCGATGATCGCGGCGACGGCGTTTGGCACCACCGCTCGAACCCGGTGTCCACACCGGTCGGAGAGATGGTGTCCCAACGACTCACCGGTCGTGATCAACCCGTGCGCGAGCGGCGGCGAGAGTTTCGCCGTCGCGTGCCCCGGCGACTGCCGGCTCGCCTCGATCCGCTCTTCATTGAACGCTGATCGCGACGGCCGTGTCATGGCGCGATAAGGCGATCCTGACGCTGTTATGCCGCACCGGCCAGCGCATCGGTGACTGGAACGACGTCAATGATCGCCACGGCCTGTTGGGGGATGGCGCTATCCGATGTCGATGAACGGCATCAGACCATCACCGTGCGGCTCAAAAGGCGCGCGGCAGGATCATCGCGTCCCGGTGACGGATGATTTCTGGCCGCTGTTTCGTCAGTACGTTCAGACCGAGCGCGCCCACGGCCGCCGCCTGGGTCGCTCAACGTCGAGGCCACGGCGTGCCGTTGTCGTACGCGGCCTTCGAGTCGGCGCTGCGGTTGATCGGGCGAAAGGTCGGCGCGACGGTGCGCGCGCATCAGTTTCGGCACACCGTCGCTCAAGGGGTCCTCGAGACCTGCGGCAATCTGAAGGTCACGCAGGCACTCCTCGGCCACGCGCACCTGTCACGACCGCGGACCTATATCTCACGATCGATCCCCGCGCGCTCGTGGACGCCGTCGCGGCCGTGAAGGTCCGCTCGGACGCGGCGCACGCCCATTCCCATCCGCCCGCCGAAGCCGGACGTGAATCGTACGCCTTCGCGTACGACGCAGTGACGATCGAAGAACTCGAACGAGCCGTGACCGCGAGGCGATCACCCACTGGGGCACGACCATGAACGGACGCGCTCCATCGGTCTCATGGCAGACAACCGTGCGATCTTCGCCGCCGCCAGTCACGCGCAACGCGCAGCGGACTTCATCAACGGGCTGCAGCCGGCCTCCGTCGTCTAAATTCCTGCGCACGAGGCCACAGGCGATGCAATCGTCTCGATCTGGCTTGAGCGCACGGTGGTTAGTCCCGTCGGAGCGCCTCCATCGGCTGGACGCTCGCCGCTCGCCGCGCTGGAATCCAGCTGGCCCCCAAGACAACGATGAGCAACAGCACGGCTGCGCCCCACATCGTGGTCGGATCAGACGGAGCGATGCCGAACAGCATCGCCTTCACGAATCGTGTGACGAGCAATGACGCGCCCAGGCCGAGGGCGGTCGCTGCCGCCGACAACGACGAGGCTTCGCGAAGCACCATGGCCAGAATCTGCCGCGGGATCGCGCCAAGCGCCATTCGGATGCCGATCTCCCTGGTGCGCTGCGCAACCGAGTACGCCATGACGCCGTAGATCCCAACCGATGCCAGCACCAACGCGAGGAGCCCGAACACCGACGTGAGCGACACGAGCAGCCGCTCGTCCGCGAGGTCCGAATCGATCTGGTCCTCCTGCGTACGAACATTCACTAAGGGCAGTGCGGGATCGGCGGCGTGGACGATTCGGCGTAATGCCGGGACGGTCGCTTCCGGCTTCGTCTGCGTGCGAATCTGATAGGTCAGCCGTCGTACTTGGGTTTGTTGCACGTACGGAACAAACAGCTGCGGGGACGGCGCTTCGTGCAAATCGCCGTACAGCGTGTCGCGGCTGACGCCGACGATCTCGATTGGCCCTGCCGTCAACACGTCGCCATAGCCTGCGTACACGCCGAGAGAGACTCGCTTTCCGATCGGATTCTGATTGGGAAATCGTGCCGAAGCGAGACGCTGGTTGATGATGGCCACTTTCGGCGATGTCGCGGTGTCGTCGACTCCGAATGCTCGTCCGGCGACAATCGGGATACCGAGCGTCTCGAAGAAGTGAATGCCGACGGCGTTGTAGGGTTCGGACTGATTCGTCGCTGCGTCGACCGCTTCGCCCTCCGGCAGGACGTTCGTCTCTAGATGGTCTCCGGAGAGGTACGGGACCTCTGCCGCCGATACGGATGCGACGCCGGGAATGGTCGCGATCGCCTGCTCCATGCGCTGATGGAACGTGACGCTCGCCCCAGCGGGGTAGCGATTCTGCGGCAGGACGATTTGCGCGAGCAGTAAGTGGTCCGTGCGGAATCCAGGATTGACGGCGGTCAGTCCGGCAAGCGAGCGAATGAAGAGGCCTGCAGTAATGACGAGGAGCGTGGCAAGCGCGATCTGAAATCCGACCACGGACTTCCCGATGACGGCGTTGCGTTTGACGCCGTCCGCGATCTGTGCGCGGATCGCCGCGAGTGCGGGCGCGAGACCGAACAGGACGCCCGTCACGGTCGAAATCAGCGCGGTAAAACCGAATACCTGCCAGTCAAAGCGTGGGGTAAACCCCGCGATGGCACCGCGTCCGACGTACGCGAGCACCAATCCGGAGGCGCCGCCAATTGTCGCAAGTAACAGGCTCTCGACCAGCATCTGCCGCAGGATACGTGCGCGCCCGGCGCCGAGGGCGAGGCGCACGCTCATCTCGCGCTGCCGCCGCGCTCCGCGTGCAAGCATCAGCGTGGCGATGTTGGCACAGGCGAGAAGAAGGACGAGACCGAGAAAGGTCATCAGTACTGATATCGGGGTGGCGAAGACCTGTCGCTGCGCGAAGAGGCCGCGGCTGCCATCGCGCAGCATCAGCCTGGGCACGACGTCGCCGGCGTGGATCGGGAGCGTCGCACGGACGATGGTGGAGAACTGGGCGTCGAGCGCCGCCTGTGCCGCGCTGTCGCTCACGCCCGGTTTCGTGCGCGCCAGGATGTCCAACCGTGACCTCGGGTCCGCTCAGCCAATTCCGTCCGTTGGAAGCGGGCGTCACGAGCGTCGCCTTCGCCAGCGCGACGATCACGTCCGGCATCTGCGAGGGCAGCGTGCTCGCTGCTCCAGTAAAGCCTCTCGGATTCACGCCGACAATCGTGACCGGCACATCGTTGAGTTTGATTGACTGTCCGAGCGCGGCCGGCGACCGGGCAAATTCCCGCTCCCAGAACTCGTCGCTGATCACGACCACGGCTTCGCTGCCCGGGGTGTCGTCGGCGGGACCAATCGCGCGGCCGAGTTGCGGCTCGACCCCGAGAACGGCGTAGTAGCTTCCGGAGACCTCGTGCACGAGCACGCGCTCCGCGTTGTCGCCCGCCGTCGCATTCACCGCCGTCACGTGGAACGCCATGAGGTCGCCGAGCACCTGATTCTGCGCGCGCAATTGCTCGTACACGGGATACGAGAAGTTAGCGTCCGTCGACGTGAGCAGGCGCAGGTTGGCGGCGTCGGGGACATCGAGCCGCTCGAACAGCAGTTGTTTCGCGACGGAAAAGATCGTCGTGTTCGCCCCAATCGCCAGCGCGAGCGAGACCGTGGCGACGAGTGTGAAACCGGGGCTCTTGCGCAGCAGACGGGCGGCGAACACCAGATCAGGCGGCAGCAAGGCAGGCATCGGCGTAATCTACGCGAAAACGATCACCAATGTCGTGGCTTTCTCACGCAATTCGGTTGCGGTCACCGCGATAACCGCGCTCGATCGACGCTGCGAGATCACGTCCAGCGGCGGATATATCCGACTCCTGAACGGTCTCTCCCCGGCCACGGAGTTCACGACGTTGGCACACGAATACGCGCACTTATGTTCTGGAGTCAGTCATGTCCAGTCAGGCCGGCGGGTCCTATCCCGATCAGTGTCAGGCGTCCACGCGCGTCACTTCGTCATTTCCCACTGTAGTTCGTCTTGGATTGGCTGCCCATCTTCCGTGAGCGCCTTGAGCACCGCCGTTGTCGGTGATGCTATTTGGAGTTCCCATCTGATCGTTCCTTCGTCCTCAGGGAGTATCGTGCTGAAGAGGAAACGCTGACCGACCCACGTCGCATCAGAAAACGACAGGCCGAGCGTCGCACGGTCGTCCGCTTTTCTGTGTTGTCCGAGCAACACCGCCCATCCTTCCAATGAGCTGCCCTTGCTGCGAAATGCGACAGTGATGCGAGGTTCACCCTCAAATTGCTCCGTTGATTGCCATTTGCCGAGGGCACGCTCCAGAGCAATTGCCGGGGCTCGTTGTTGCGGGGGGACTGCTCGAATGGCGGTCGTCAAGCAAAGCAAGAGGGTTCCGACCGACAGGAGCAAGAATGACTTGGCAGGCTTCATCGATACCTCCAGACGTGATTTAGACGCACAGATCGGGCCTTCGGCCGTCAGGTCCTGGATTCGAGTACCCCTTCCGTGACGGTCCGCTTCGTAACATAACCGGCTATTTGCGTCTCTCCAGGAACCCTCTACCTTCGAATATCGCGGGCATCGCCTTTTCGATTCGCGCTGCCCGCGTCGTCGACTGCTTGGCGGCGGCGAAGTGGTACAGGTAACTCCTCTGCCGCCCCGGCGTCAGCGCCTCGAAAGCGCGCTTGAAGCGCGGGTCCTTTCGGAACCGCTCCCTCAGCTCCTCGGGAACCGGGAAATCCGAGGTCTTCTTCGGCTTCATCCGCAGCCCAGCCTTCTCGACTGCGATGGCCTCGCGCACGTAGGCCTTGATGGTCGCCGCCTTCGCCGTGATGTCCTTCGCGCTGGTGAACTTCATCACCCGCCCGGCGTGCACCTGGCCGAGCTGCACCAGCACCTTCTTGGGGTCCTTCAGCAGGGCGCCTTGAAAGAAGCCCAGCGCGAAGTACTCTTTGAAGCCCTGTATGATGACGACGTTCTTCCCGTCCACGGTGTAGGTGGGCTTACCCCACTTACACTCCTCCGTCATCGCAAAGCCGCCGAGCACCCGCCGCATCGCCACGATCTCCGCCTCCCACCGATCTCGATACGCCATCTCCATGCAAGCACCACCCTCCACAATCATTTGGCACATCGACTCGCTTCATCGACTTCGTTGTCTACGTGCGGCTCCGGTCGCTGCTTGTTCGGTACGCCATCAATTCGCTGATGAGGGTTCAGGCGTTCCGGCGGACGGTAGAAGGACGCTTGTCCTCACGAATTCCGACGAACGCCGAGTGCCGTAGCAGTCCCTCGGCGGTCCATTCGACGAATCCAACTTCCACGACGACGATCGGCTTGACCCATCGCATGGTCTTCATATCCTCAGCCGTGATTCCCTCACCCCAATGGCTTTTGCCCGTGCTGTTTGGCAGATTGGCGAATGGACAGCGCGACGTCGGATGGTCGGCGATCCGACGCATGACTTCCGCCCGCAGATGCGGCGTGAACCCGGCGCGAACGCGGCCGGCGAAGTTGAGGTGCCGCTTCTCGAAGTAACCCACGAGGATCGAGTCGAAGTTCGAGGCGTTCGGCTTGTAGCCACCGACAATGAACTCCTGACGCGGACTGAACTTCACCTTCACCCACGCGTCGGTTCGTTCGCCAGGCACGTAGATGGAGTCTCGTCGTTTCGCCACCACGCCTTCGAGGCGCAGTTTCCGGATCTCCTCTTCGATGTGTTCGGGCGAGCCTGGCAGGACATCGGACAGGAGCACATGAGAACCACGGACGAGCGCTTTCAAGCGTCGGCGACGCTCGTCCAGCGGCGTCCGGAGGAGCGACGCTCCCTCAACCTCCAAGAGGTCGAACGCGTAGTACACCAACGCGAGGGCGCTCGTCCGTCGATGTTGAAGCGCCTGAAATGATGGACGACCGTCCGCGTCGAGCGCCACGATTTCGCCGTCGAGTACGGCGTTGCCAACCGGCAGGGCGTCGACCGCGCTGACAACAGACGGGTAGTCTGACGAGAGGTTTTTCTGATTGCGGGAAATGAGTTGCGCGCCATTCGGTCCCTTCACAGCGAGTGCGCGGTAGCCATCCCATTTCACTTCGTACGTCCACTCATTGCCGCGCGGAAGGGCCGCGGCGGCCGTTGCGAGCATCGGTCGCAGTCCAGTCATCGGGTTCTAGTCTGTCACGTGTTGAGTGCAGAACTATTGAGATATTTTGAACAGATTTGCCTTTTGTTCGCCATCGCGCTACGCTGCGATCCCGTGGCGATGGTGCTGTTTTGCCAGTGCGGCTCTGACCGGGTCGACATCGACAAATGGGACAACCAACAGCGAGCAGAGCGCCGATGAAGGTCTATTTCTGGGGAATTCCAGCAGTTCTTGGAGCAGGGTGAGGTTATCAAGGAGCTACGCTCGACATAACGACGGATTGGACATGGGGCAGCTGACGCTGTTCGCCGCGAGCGAGACGCTGCTCGTGGACGACGAACGGGGTAGGATCGCGTACACGCCAGCATTTATCGATGCCGGCACGGCGCACGCCTGGTTCGAAGAGATTCGGACGGGCGTGGACTGGCACGCGCAGCGGCGGATGATGTACGAGCGTGAAGTTGATGTGCCGCGCCTCGTGAGCGGCTTCCGGCTCGATCCGCCTGCCGAGTCAACGCCTCAGGCGATTCTCGACGCCGCGCGCCGCGTGACCGAACGCGTCGCCGAGCCGTTCAACAGCGTCGGACTGAATTTGTACCGGGACGGTCGCGACAGCGTCGCGCCGCACAACGATCACCTGAATGAGATTCGCCCCGGCTTTTCGATTGCGCTGGTGTCGCTCGGCGGGACGCGACGCATGTCGATCCGCTCGAAGGCGGCGCCGCACTCCGTGATGCACGTTGACCTCGAACCGGGCAGCTTGTTTGTCATGAGCTATGCGACGCAGCTGCACTATACGCACGCCGTGCCGAAGACTCCGAATCAGGTCGGTGAGCGGATCAGTCTGGCGTTCCGTGTGAAGCGCCCGCGCGTCGAGGCTGCCGCATCGAGCGGCACCTATCGCTGATTGAGTCGTTTCAAGGTCTCGATCGATCCTTCAACGATCGACGGCCACGTCTGGCGCCGTTCCTACGTCAGATTTGTCACGCCTAAAGAGCGCGTTTTCAAAAACTCCTGCTACCCTCAAAGGCGCCGCGGAGAAGTGCGCTCCGATCGCTCGGTCGCGGCAGCCGCGCGTTTCTGACATTGCGGAAAAGAGGGCAGCCGTATGGCCGATAACATTCAGGGGAAAGTCGTCGTCATCACAGGGGCGAGTAGCGGGAACGGTGCGGCGACGGCCAAACGCCTGTCAGCCGCGGGCGCCACTGTCGTGCTTGGTGCCCGCCGCGTCGACCGTCTGAACGCGCTGTCCGATGAATTGACGCGACGAGGAGGCCGCGCGCTTGCCATCCAGACCGATGTGACCAGCGCCGATCAGGTCAAGTCGTTGGTCGACGCGGCTGTTGACCGGTTCGGACGGATCGACGTGTTGATCAACAACGCGGGACTGATGCCACACTCGCCGCTGGAGCGCCTGAAGATCGAGGATTGGAATCGCACGATTGACGTCAACATCAAGGGCGTGCTGTATGGGATCGCTGCGGCGCTGCCGCACATGAAACGACAAAAGGGCGGTCAGATCATCAACGTGTCGTCGATCGCCGGCCACAAGGTGCGTCCCGGCAGCGCCATCTATGCGGCCACCAAGACCGCGGTACTGGTGATCTCCGAGGGGCTGCGCATGGAAGTGAAGCCCTACGGCATTCGGACGACGGTGATCTCGCCGGGTGCGCTCGTGACGGAATTGGCGGACAGCGTCACCGAACCTGACATCGCCGAAGGTATCCGCAAGTTCACGGAAGAGAACGGGATTCCTGCTGATTCGTTCGCGCGCGCCGTTGTATTTGCCATGAGCCAACCGGAGGAGATGGATGTGAACGAGATCATCTTCCGGCCGACGAAGCAGGAGTTGTAGGTGGTTCGAAGCGTGGGCGTACATTCATCACTGCTGGTCTCGGCACCGCTCTTCTGAGCGCGTGCGGCGCCTACGATATCCGGGCCGTGACGCCGCCCTTTTGCCGTGGTGAGGACAAAGCGAATGCAAACGTCAGCAAGTTGCGGTCATTGAGGGCCAAGATATCGGGCGCTGCTCGAACCCCAACAACACCAGGGATCGGGAAGCGGATGGTCGATGCTCCTTCGTGTCCGACTGCCCATGATTGTTAAAGTCCGACCACTCCATGAGAGACGTAGCGCGGGGCGCTCGTTGAGGACGAGGATCGGCACGGCAGCCCATCGGAAATGGAGAGGCCAACGAGTGAGAATCACCTGACGGCGGATATCGTCGTCACAATTCGTTTCGACAACGGCGGCTTCGTATCGCCCATGAGGCGAAAGAAGGGATTCCAATGTTGTCGGTTTGCAGTATGTGGCAAAAGCTACTTGAGACGCCGCCCACGGCAGCGAAGACAGTCCAAGAGCGATGGCGGTGAGTGCGGCGCTGCTTCCCATCACTGTAAAGCGGTCAGCATTTTTCGACGCCTTGTGGCGCTCTCGCCGAATGTGCCAAGTCATCCAGGCGCTGATGGCGAACAAGACAGCAAGAGTCTGTGGGGCAAACGGAGCGACGAATGCCAACAGGTCGGAGATTCCCCAGAGGATGCGCGGAACGCGGGCTTCTTCACCACGCGTGAGGTACTCGCCAATCGAGGGCCATACCACGGCACGATTGCCGATGAGTAGAGCGCCATATACGAGACCGGCAACCACAACTCCCGTCCAGAGTCGAGTCGCAATCCGAGCGCGGTTGACAGTTGAATCGCCGAGCACCGCCACGACAACCAGAATACACAAAATACTTTGTGGCGTAAAGCAACTGTACTCAGGCCATGAGAGCGTCACCCTGGCCGTGAGCCAGTGATCAGGATGTCAACGAGCCGCTTCGCGCTGTGTTGCCAATCCGGTGTCGTCGCGACGTTCGGCCACGTGGAAGCTCGTAAAGAGCCGCGTCGGCGACGCCGGCGTGGTCATCGCCACCTACGAGCCGGCGGGCGAGCTCGTGACCGGCACCATGGGCGCGTAACCGACTTGTCGAACATCTTCAACATGAAGGCCGTGGCTGCCTCTCGGTGGCTGGGGCTGACAGGACACAGCCGGCCGACTTGAACAGCGCCGCCCGGCTGCGTGCATCGATGGGTGCGTGTCGCTCACGGACGAACGCGGATGATCGTCTTCCCCTTGATCCGCGCGGTCGGGTTGAATGCGGCGACGGCATCGTCGAGTGTCGAGACGTTGCCGATGTTCGTCCGCAGTCGTCCGTCCCGCACCCGCTGGACGATCTCACGCAGTTGGGCACGATCGGACTCGACAACGAAGTCGACCGCCAGGCCGTCGGCGGGCCGCGCCTCGGGCGGCGCGACGATGGACACCAGTGTTCCTCCGGCTCGAATCAGGCCTGCGGACCGCTTCCCGATGTCGCCGCCGATGACATCGAACACCAGATCGACTCCGCCGGCGTCTTCGAGGACCTCGTTCTCGAGGTCGACGAACTCCTTCGCGCCGAAGTCGAGCACCGTCTGACGGTCGGCGGCGCGTCCGGTGCCGATGACGTAGGCGCCGGCCTCTCGTGCGAGTTGCGTCACCATCGACCCGACGGCGCCGGCCGCGCCGTGCACGAGGACGCTCTGCCCCGCCTGAAGGCGGCCGTGCTCGAACAGTCCCTGCCACGCGGTCAGGCCCGAGATCGGCAGGCTCGCGCCCACCGTGAAGTCGACGTCGCCCGGCAGCGGCGCGAGGTTGCGTGCCTCGACGGCCGCGTACTCCGCCAGAGTGCCGTCGCGATACCAGTCCGTGAGACCGAACACCCGCTGTCCCACCGACAGCCCCCTCGTGCCATAGCCGAGGGCGGTGACCACACCGGCCAGCTCGTGCCCGGGGATCGACGGCGTTCGGTCACGGTCGAGGCGATCGGTCCAGGTCGAGGGCCACGCCAGCTCAGTCGGGACGTATCCCGACGCATGAACCTGAACGACGACGTCGTTTATCGCTGCCTGCGGCTCGGGCCGCTCCACAAGCTTCATCCCGGCCGTTCCCGCAGCCTGGTCCGTCACCACGATCGCTTTCACCGTACACCTCCCTGTGTCGAGTCCTCGCCTGCACGGCGACCGATCCACCCCTTGTCCCAGGACGGGTCATCGGACAGAAACGGATCGATCAGGATCTCGGCCGCGCCCGCCTCGATGCTGCTCAGTGTTCAGGGTAGCAAATGATGTGGTCATGGTGTGGTCCCGTCGGGCGGCGAAAGATCTGGCATGACGACGGCCGGCAGCTGAAGAGCGAGGATGTGGTCGCGTACTGGCGTCTTGACACATCGCATAGCGAGGTATAGCATCGCAAGGTATGAACGCTGAGCGTGTGCATCGGATCTCTCCCATTTCATTTTTTCTTGAGGATAAGGATGTCTATGACCACTCGAAGTGCCATCGTGTCTCTGTTCCTTGTGGCGGCCATGGCGGCCTCGGCGCAGTCGCTCCCGAATTTCTCCGGCCGATGGGTGATGAACCCCGCGAAGGGCAAGAATCTCGGCATGATGGTGGCGCTGAAGGACACGCTCGCGATTTCACAAACCGCGACTGAACTCGTGATTCACGACTCGTCGTCTTTTCAAGGGCAAGACAATACGCGGGAGCTTCGGTACGACTTGTCTGGAAAAGCGGTGTCGAATGACGGGCCCATGGGCGACCACAACGAGACCGTCGCGAAATGGATTGCCGGCAAGCTCGTGACGACCTGGACGCGCGACGGCGCGGTGGCGGGAACGAAGTCGGTGATGACGGAGACGCGATCGCTCTCGGCTAACGGGAAGACCATGACGGTCGAATCGATGCGCGGCGAGAGTCCGGCGGTCGTAATGGTCTTCGAGAAACAGTGATGAAGTGGACGGCGGCGCTCGCGATCGTCCTGGCACTCGGGGTCGGCGCGTACTTCGGGCGAGGACTGCTGACGGCCCGGACGTCGGCGCCGAACCCGCCCGCCTTCAGCCAGGCAGCCATGCGCACCATCGCGGCGACGGTCACAACGACCGGCGTGATCCGACTGCGAGTGGGGGCCGAAGTGCGCGTCGGCACACAAGTGTCCGGCATCGTCCAAAAACTCAATGTCACCGTCGGGTCACACATCCGTCGCAACGACGTGATTGCCGAGATCGACTCGCGTGGGCTCCAGGCACGTCTGGCGCAAGCGAACGCGCAGGTGGCGGTCGCTGAGCAGGAAGTTCGGCGAACAGACGTGGAGCTGACACGTGTCCAACGCTTGGATCAGCAGCGCCTTGTGCCCAGGCAACAGGTCGAAGACCTGGCGCTGGCGAGCCAGGCGGCGCGGGTACAGCTCGAGAAGAGCCGACGCGACGCGGAGGTCGTCGCGACCGACCTCTCGTATGCAGTGATTCGAGCGCCGATCTCCGGCACGGTCGCGTCGGTCTCTACGCAGGAGGGGGAGACCGTGGCCGCCACGTTTGCCGCGCCGACCTTCGTGACGATTATTGCGGATCATGCGCTGCAGCTGATTGCGATGGTCGATGAGACGGACATCGCGAACGTGAAGTCCGCCGACAAAGTGACGTTCACGGTCGAGTCCTATCCTTCACGAGAATTCGAAGGGCACGTCGAAAGCATCGCCCCCAAGGCGACCATCGTCTCCGGCGTCGTCAACTACGAGGTGATGGTTGCCCTGGACTCCGCGACCGACGTGCTCAAGCCGGACATGACGGCAAACATCGCGATTCGCACCGCCGAGCGGCAGGCACTGATGGTGCCGAACACGGCGCTGCAGCGCGAGGGCGACGAACCGTTCGTGTACGTGGGCGACGCGGGCCATCTTGTCAAGCGATCGGTCTCAGTCGGCGTGCGCGAAGCGGGCGTCGTCGAAATCAAGAAAGGCCTCACCACATCAGATCGCGTTCTCACGTCGGCCCCACCGGCTGGCGCCGTCAAAGAGTTGAACCCATGATTGACCTCGCCCAAGTCTCGAAGGTGTATCAGCGAGTCGACGGCACGCCGGTCACCGCGTTGCGCGACGTCTCGTTCGTGATCCGTGGCGGCGAATTCGTGACGGTTCGCGGTGCGTCCGGATCAGGAAAGTCGTCGCTGTTGAACATCATCGGGTGTCTCGACACGCCGTCGACAGGGACGTACCGGCTGGCCGGCGAAGACGTCTCGGCGTATTCGGATAAGCAGCGATCGCGCGTTCGTTGCCGCCACATCGGCTTTGTCTTCCAGTCGTTCAACCTGCTCCCGCGGACCACGGCGCTCGAGAACGTGGAGATCCCGATGGTGTATAGCGGTGGACGCGTCGATCGCGCAAAAGCGTTGGCGACGCTGCAGCGCGTGGGTTTAGCTGACCGTGCGCATCACTTCGCGACCGAGCTCTCAGGCGGAGAGCAGCAGCGGGTCGCCATCGCTCGCGCGTTGATGAACGATCCGCCGGTGATTCTGGCCGATGAGCCGACGGGAAATCTTGATTCGACGGCGGGCGAGTCCATCATGCAGCTATTGACCGCCCTCCATCACGATGGCCGCACGATCATCCTCGTGACGCACGACGAGCACGTGGCCTCATACGCCTCGCGTGAGCTGTTGATTCGTGACGGGGCGCTGGTCTTAGACGTGACGAAGGGTTCCGCGCCGGTCAGCGTTCGATAACAGGAGTCATCATGAACGTCTATCGAGGCATCGGTCTGTCAGTGCGCACGCTCTCCCGAAACCGTCTCCGGACGTGTTTCATGATGCTGGGCGTGGTGGTCGGTATTTCGTCGCTGACAGCTTTGTCGTCCGTCGGCGAGAGTACCAAGCAGGAAACGATGCGCCGCTTCAAGCGGATGATCGGGACATTCGACACGGTCATCATCAGGCCGGGCTCGGGTCAAACCCGCGGGATGCCGTCGCTGACGACGGTTCCGCCGACGTTGAAATTCGAGGACGCGCAGGCGATCGCGACGGACGTTCCGGATGTGCGTCGCGTGGCACAAGTTCAGAATGCGTTCGACGTGGACGTGAAGTACCGAGACCAGACCGCTGCGCCCGCGATCTTCGGCGTCTCCGCGAACTGGACCGAGCTCCGGGGCGACGAGATCGCGCAGGGGAGCGGCATCTCGGATGATGATGTGCAGGCACTCGCCCGTGTGGCCGTGCTCGGAGCCGAGGTCAAGGCCACGTTGTTTGCCAACGACGATCCGGTGGGCAAGACATTCCGGATCGCGGACGTGCCCTTCCAGATCAAGGGTGTCCTGGCGTCGCGCGGTGCCGGTCCAGGCGGTGCGAACCTGGACAATCTCGTGCTCATTCCGGTGACCACGGCGTCCAGGCGACTGTTCAATCGCGATTTCCTGACCATGCTGATCGCGCAGTTGAAAGATCCGGAGCAAGGCGACCGTGCGGTCACGCAGATCACCACCCTGCTGCGGGAGCGGCACCATCTCGTCCCCCCGACGACCGATGATTTCACGATTACGAACCCGAGAGCCGCGATGGCCCGCGTAACGGAGGTCGGATCGACGCTGTCGAGAGTGCTCACTGGCGTCGCCGCACTGGCAACGCTGATCGGCGGCGTCGTGATCATGAGTCTGATGTTGATCGCGGTGTCCGAGCGCCGCAAGGAGATCGGCGTTCGTCGATCCGTCGGCGCCAGCCGGCAGGACATCATGATGCAATTTCTGCTGGAAGCGCTGACCGTCTCAGCGCTCGGCGGGCTGATCGGCGTCGCCATCGGTGCCGGAGGGACGTCATTGGCGACCTGGTGGCAACAGCTTCCGTCGGCCCTGGTGTGGCAGGCGGTTGGAGGCGCCGTGCTTATCTCGGTTACGGTCGGTCTCGTGTTTGGACTGCATCCCGCGTGGAAAGCCTCGCACGTGGATCCGATCGCCGCGCTCAGGTCGTAGTCATGTGGTCGACCTACCGGTATCTGGCCGGCGGCGCGCTGCGCCAGATGTGGCGGTATCGCCTGCGCTCAGGTCTCGTCGTCTCGTGCGCGGCCCTGGGCGTTGCCGGCGTGATCACGTCGGTCAACTTCGCGGCGTCGGGACGCCAGCAGGTGCTCGACCAGATTCGGCGCATTGGCACCAATATCATTCTGGTCACCGCTCAACAGAACCGCGCAACCGCCGGTCGGGCCCGAACCGGCCTGATCGTCACCACGTTGCGTGAGGCGGACTACGCGACGCTTCGCCGCGACGTGGCCGGAGTCGAGCGCTCGTCGGCCATCGTGACCCAGTCTTTTCGACTGAAGGCGGGCGACTTCTCGAAGGTCGCCGCGGTGGTCGGATGCGAACCGTCGTACTTCGCGATGAAGTCGTGGCCCGTGCAAACTGGTGAGCTCTTTGACGCGGCCGACGCGCGTCGGTCCGCGCGAGTCGCCCTGATCGGCCACACGGTCGCGGCCGACCTGTACGGAATCGATTCGGCGGTGGGACAGCGACTCTTTATCAACCGCATCCCCTTTGACGTCGTCGGCGTGCTGACCGAGCGAGGACAGGGGCTCGACATCACCAACGAGGACCAGCAGGTGTACGTCCCGTTGACCACCGCAATGCGCCGGCTGCTCAATCTTGATTACTTCAATGGCCTCGTGTTCGAAATAAACGATTGGAACAATATGGATGCATCGGCTCGAACGATCATCGACCTCTTGCGCGTGAGGCACCGATCGTTTGCTGGCCAGCGCGAAGATTTCCAGGTGCAAAATCAAAAAGAGCTTGTGGACACGCAGCTGGCGTCATCGGCCCGGCTGGCATTCTTTGTCCGCTGGATTGGCGTGAGCGGATTGATGGTGTCCGGTCTGGGTGTGCTGGCCATCGCCTGGATCGCGGTTCGAGACCGCACCACGGAGATCGGCACGAGGCGCGCGCTCGGCGCGACGGCGGCGGACGTATTTTTTCAATTCGTGTTCGAGGCATTCGTGCTTGCGGCCATTGGCGTGGTCGCTGGCCTTGCGGTAGGACGCGTGGCATCGCAGTTCACTGTCGCACGCGCCCATCTGCCATTCGTCTTTCAACGCTCGACCGCCCTCGTCTCGATGATCAGCGCGATGCTGCTCAACCTCGTGTTTGCTGCGTGGCCGGCGTACAGCGCCGCGCGGCTCGACCCGATTCGGGCCCTCAAACATGAATAAGAGGAGGGTCCTTCTCGCGAAGGGTTTCGCAGCGTTTGCCCTCGTGGGCAGCGTCAGTTGGGTCGTCGCCAAGGCCGCGGATCGGATCTTCACGAACCGGCGCCCCGAAGCGCACCTTCAGCAACTCTTTCCAGCGGCCGCGGCCTTCTCGCCCCTGGCCGGGGAGCCGCTGCACTTTACAGCGTATGCCGCCGATCCTCGGCTCAACCCGGCGGCTCGTCCGATTGGCTTTGCCTTCTGGACGACCGACGTGTTGCCGCTGGAGCACGGCTATCACGGTCCCATCCATATTCTCGTGGGGATGGATCTCGCCGGCACCCTGACCGGCATCGTCGTGGATTCAGATTCGGAACCGTACGGTTATTTCTCGGTGGAGACGCCGCAGTTCGCGCGGCAGTTCAAGGGCAAGAACATCCGCGATCCGTTCCGGGTGGGAGGCGACGTCGACGCCGTGTCGCGCGCCTCGATCAGCATCGCCAGCGCGACGCGCGCCATCCGCGACAGCTCGCGTTTGGTCGCGAAGCAGTTGCTGCCCGAGGCCGGCAAGTAGTGGACCCCGTCGTCGACGGCTGGCGCGAGATCCTCGTGCCCCAAGCGCTCGACGTGGGACTCCTCATCGCGTTCATGACTCTGGCGCTCGTCAGCTTCTTCCGCAAGAGCATCCTGCTGAAGTACGCCACGTTCGCCGCCGCGGTCGGCTATCTGGGATTCACCAAGAGCAGCCTCGTGTCGGTCAGCGACGTCCTGCGGCTGACTGACCTGAGCGTCCCAGAGCTCCGGTACAGCGTCACGTGGTATGTCTTCATGCTGTTCGTCGTCGTGACGACGGTGCTGTGGGGGCGGGTCTATTGCAGCCGGGTATGCGCGTTCGGCGCGCTCACGCAATTGATGGACCCGATCATCCCGAGCAAGATGCGGTTCGAGATTCCCACGCGGATCGAGAAGCACATCAATTTGATCAAGTACGGCGTGCTGGCCTCGGTGCTCGCATACTATCTCGCCACGAAGGACATCGCGGTGCCGGTTCGGTACGCCGAGCCGTTCTGGATGTTCAGTCTGTTCGGCACGACGCCGATGTGGTGCGGCCTCGCGGTGCTGCTCGTCGCGACCGTCTTCGTCCGCAACCTGTACTGCCGCTTTCTCTGTCCTGTCGGCGCAACGCTGGGCATCATCTCCAGCCTCACAACTGTGTTCCGCATCAAGCGCTGGGCCGAGTGCAAGACATGCAAGATCTGCGAGAAGACGTGCCAGTGGGGGGCGATTCGCGGACCGCAGATCGTCGCCAGTGAATGCGTACGCTGCGACGACTGCGAGCGGCTCTACCTGGATCAGCAGAAATGTCCGCATTGGATCATCCTCAGACGTCGCCGCGACGGAGTGTTCATCGGATCCGCCGTGTCTGGTGCGACTCACAGCCGTCGATGACCGCGGTCGCGAAGCGAGTCGGAGGCGCCGCGTTCATGCTGGTGGTTGCGTTCGTGGAGGGATGCGCCGGACAGGCAGGCAAGGCGACGGCCGAACACATCGTCCAACAATCTCGTCCCTCGATGGGATCGGACCTGCGGCTCACGGTGTGGACGGCGGACGACGGCGGCGCGGCTGCGGCATGCGATGCCGTGTTCCGCGAGTTTGATCGTCTTGAGGATCTGATGAGCGTCTGGCGCAAGGGTAGTGACATCGCGCGCCTGAACGCGGCGGCTGGAGACCATCCCGTTTCGGTGAGTCCCGATGTCCTGAATGTGCTCACCATCGCCCATCAGGTCAGCGACTGGACCGGCGGAACGTTCGACGTCACGTTTGGGGTACTGACCGGCTTGTGGAAGTTCGATTACCAGGACAAGGACTCCGTCGTCCCGGATAGAAGCGAAGTGCTCAAGCGCCTTCCCCTCATCAACTATCGCAATCTGGAGCTCGACGACCAGGCGCGCACCGCCTTCTTGAGACGCAAGGGAATGCGCGTCAATCTAGGCGGGATCGGAAAGGGTTATGCGGTCGATCGCGCTGTCAGCATGCTTCGCGCGCGAGGATTCCGGAACTTCATGATTCAAGCGGGCGGCGATATGTATGTCGCCGGGCGCAGGGGCGACCGGCCGTGGCGACTCGGCATCCGGGACCCGAGAGGGCCCGCCGACAGGAGCTTCGCGGAACTCGATCTCTCCAATGGCACGTTCAGCACGTCCGGCGACTACGAACGCTTCTTCATGAAGAACGGCCGCCGCTATTCGCACGTCATCGACCTGTCCCGGGGTGAACCCGCCCAGCTGTGTCGCAGCGTCACCCTCGTCACGGATCGCGCGGTGATCGCGGACGCTCTGGCGAAGGGCGTGTTCATCCTGGGCCCTGCCGCCGGCATGGCGCTCGTCGAACGGCTGAAGTATGTCGAAGCCGTGATCGTCAGCGCCCGAAACGAGGTCCTCATCTCACCGGGGCTGAAGAACCGTCTCGTCGTGCTTGCGCCGCCGACCGACGCGCCGTAACGTGCCGTTACCGGCGGATCCTTGCCGCCAGCCACGCTGACGCGACCTCTGCTTGACGCATCGTGACACGATGTATAGAATGTCGGTGATGAATTCCGAGGCGCTCAAAGGCCACCTCGATCTGCTCTTGCTCGCCGCGATACAGCCGCGCCCAGCGCACGGGTATGCGATCGCGGAGGCGTTGCGCGCTCGAAGCGACGGCGCATTCGACCTTCCGGAAGGGACGTTGTATCCGGCGCTCCATCGGCTGGAACACGCTGGACTGGTGTCGAGCCGCTGGTCGGAGGTGAATGGCCGACGCCGGCGCGTCTATCAATTGACCGCGAAGGGGCAGCGCGAACTCGCCGAACGCCAAAAGCAGTGGCGCGATTTCAGCCGCGCGATCTTCGCGGTCGTGAAGGCGCCGGCATGAGTTCGCCATCGGTTGATCTCTACGTGCAGCGACTCTCGCGAGCGCTTCAGCGCGAGGGCCTCGTCGATCCCCGAATCGTCGATGAGGCGCGTGAGCACCTCGTCGACGCGATTGAGGACGGCGTGGAACGTGGGCTGTCCGTGGACGCCGCCGAGCGCGCCGCCTTCACCCGATTTGGCGACCCTGACGAACTCACCGAAGCGTTCCAGCGCGTCTATCGCTGGAATTACCTGTTCTGGTATTTCGCCAAGATCGCCGCGTCGGTGGTCGCGTCGATCGCTGTGGCGTTGCTGATTCAAGTGGTCGTCAGCTTGCGGCTCCAAATCCAGGCGGAAGTGTTGCACCTGGCGCCGGGCTTTGCGAAGGCAGCGATCCGGTCGGTGGCGGTGGTGTTGGGTCTGGCCACTGCCTGGGAGATCGGCCGTCGGCCCTTCGCCATGCGCCGGGCCGCGCTGGCGGTCGGCGCGTACGGCGCCATCTGCGTCGGTGTGCAGGCGCTGTTTGCCGCGGGCATCGAGGTCTTCGGACCGGCGACACTGCTGGTGTGCGTCGGCTGGCTGTGCTCGCGTCTCGAGCGCCGACCCGCGAGACTGCTGTTGACCTTCTCGGTGTTCGTCGCCGCCATTTTCGCGATCCACCGGACCCTACACATTACCGTCAGCCCGGCGAACGCCACCCTCGCGAGCGCGGTACTGATCGCTGTGTGGATTTCAACGATCACCATTTTGTCGCACTGCGATCAGTTGTTTTCGAAGCGGTCGAACTTTTTCTTCGCAACGCAGGACTGAAGGGAGAGGACCTGCTCGTCGAGGGATCGACGCTTGCCCGCAAGGGCTGCGTCGATTACCTTCCGGGACTGCGGCCTCGCCGGTGCCCGCCTGTCGCTCGTCGACTCCACGGTCACGCGTGCCTGAAAATGCCACTGGTACTGCGGGCTGTCAAAGATGACGCACGCGGCTGTGACGTAGGACCGCTCGAACAGCCCGCACAGGGTGGCGTTCATATGCTGGAGCACTACCGCCGGATCCAAGGTCTCGCGAAGCCCTGCGGCGAATGCCACGTTGACCATCGAGGCGATAAGGACGGCAGCCGTGCGGATGACTGTCGTCATAAAATAACTATTTATGACGCTGGTCATGTATACTCTCAAGAGGTTTCGAAAAGGAGCTGAGCCGTGAGAGTGACGCGCGAGCAGGCGGCGGCGAACCGGCGGAAGATTGTGCACGTGGCCAGCACGCTCTTTCGTCAGCACGGTTTTGACGGGATTGGCGTCGCCGACATCATGAAGGGCGCCGGGCTGACCCACGGGGGGTTCTACGGCCACTTCGCCTCGAAAGATGATTTGGCTGCGGAAGCATGTACCCGTGCACTGGGGGGCGGCGACTGGGCCGAGGGGCTCGCCGGGACCCCTAATCCATCGCTCGGCGCGGTGGTCCGCGGCTACTTGTCGCCGCGCCATCGCGACGATCCGGCGCACGGCTGTCTGTTCGCGGCGCTGGGATCCGATGTCGTGCGTCAGCCGCGCGCCGTTCGGCGCGCCTTCACCGAAGCCGTCCGGTTGAGAGTTGACGCGCTGTTGAAACTGCTGCCGGGCCGATCGGCAGATGCCCGGCGCAAACGGGCGCTGGCGACGATGGCGGGTCTCGTCGGAGCGCTGATTCTTTCCCGTGCGGTCGACGATCACAAGCTGTCCGACGAAATTCTGGATGCTGCGGCGACGACCCTTGGACGGATCTGACCGGTGATGGCCGGACGCCGGGTCGTCGTCACAGGCGTCGGCCTCGTCTCCCCGCTCGCCGTGGGCACCGAGCCGACGTGGCGGGCGGTTCTCGCCGGCCGATCGGGCATCGCGCCCATCACCCTGTTCGATGCGTCACGCTACGCCACACGTTTTGCAGCGGAAGTGAAGGGCTTCGATCCGCTCGAATGGCTCGACAAGAAGGACGTCAAGAAGTGCGGGCGGTTCATTCAGCTGGCGTTGGCAGGCGCATCGATGGCGATGACTGCAAGCGGTCTTCAGGTCCATGCGGGGAACGCCACGCGCGTGGGCGTGACGGTCGGCAGCGGCATCGGCGGCTTTGAGGTCATCGAACGCGAGCACCAAGTCCTGCTCGAACGCGGCCCCGAACGCGTGTCGCCGTTTTTCATCGTGGCCGCACTCGTGAATCTCGCGGCGGGGCAAATCGCCGTCCGGTTCGGCGCGAAGGGTCCGAACTCCGCGGTCGCGACGGCGTGCACGACGGGCGCGCATGCGATCGGCGACGCCTTCCGGCTGATTCAGCATGGCTACGCCGACGCGATGATCTGCGGCGGCACGGAAGCGGCCGTCACGCCGTTGGGTATTGCCGGTTTTTCCGCGATGCGCGCCTTGTCGACGCGAAACGAGGCGCCCGAACGCGCGAGCCGCCCGTGGGACGAGGGCCGGGACGGGTTCGTCGTCGGTGAAGGCGCCGGCATTCTGATTCTCGAAGATCTCGAACACGCCAGTAAGCGCGACGCACCGATACTCGCCGAGTTGGTCGGCTACGGGATGACCGCCGACGCGCATCATGTGACGGCGCCGCCTGAAGACGGTGAAGGGGTCGCGCGTGTGATGGCCGCAGCGTTGGAAGATGCAGGCATGAGATCGGGCGAGGTTCAGTATCTCAATGCGCACGCCACCTCGACCCCTTTAGGCGATCGCGCCGAGGCCGCCGCGATCGAGCACGTGTTCGGCAGCCATACGCGTGACCTCGGTGTCAGCTCCACGAAGTCGATGACGGGCCATCTGCTCGGCGCTGCTGGCGCGGTCGAAGCTGGTTTGACGGTCCTCGCCCTCCGAGATCAAATGGCACCCCCGACCATCAACCTCGAGATCCCCGATGCGGACAACGTATTGAACCTGGTCGCGCACTGTGCCGCGCCGATGCCGATCATGCATGCCATGACGAATTCGTTCGGCTTCGGCGGGACCAACGCCAGTCTGATCTTCTCATCGCTCGACTGAAACACTGCGCCAGGTCGGAACGCCCAGTCCGCCTGCCATTTGTACCGCGTCCAAGACCGCTCGCGCCTCATTGCACTATCGTATTCACGACTGTTATCATATGTTATTGATGACAACCGTCATTAATAGTGTCAAGCTATTTCGGGAAGTGGTGATCGTGAGAGTGACGAGCGAGAAGGACGGGGCGGCGCGTTGCTCGAGTAGGATTGCTCGGGTAGAGGCCAACGGAATGACCGGAGTGACCCGACCCACTCCCTGATAGGAACGTAGACCATCCCCACGATGCATGACAATACACAAGGAGAGCATTATGAGCCGTCGCTTCCTGCCGCTCGTGTTTGGCCTGATGTTCTGCCCCAGCCAGTCTGCCGTTCACGCCGCTGACCCGCCTTACTGGAGCACGTTTTCGATAATCGCGGTGGACCCGGCGACCGGTATGGCCGGCATCGCCATCGCATCGAGCACGTGGACCGAGCACGCCTCCGACATCCTCACGCCCGGCATCAGTCCAGGCCACGGCATCATCGTCAGCCAGGCGGCGCTGCTACAGCGCAACTACGCCAGAGGCGTTCAGTTGTTGAAAGAAGGGAAGGGCGCGAGCGATGTCATTGACATTCTGAAGCGCGAGGATCCTCGGTTCGAGAGCCGCCAGATCGCGGTCGTCGACCAAACAGGCCAATCGGCCGGGTTCACGGGCAACGAGGCGCTCGCTTGGGCGGGAAGTCGAAGCGGGCCGTACTACAGCGCACAAGGGAACATCTTGGTGAATGCGGATACCGTGCCCGCGGTCGAGGCTGCATTCGTCGCGTCCGCAGGCCAGCCGCTCGCGGACCGGTTGATGGCCGCACTGGTCGCCGGGAGCCGAGCGGGCGGCGACGCGCGCGGTAAACAGTTCGCCACGTTGCAAGTGATGCGCGATGGGCCGGACGGCGTTCCAGTCAACGATGTCGTCTTCGACGTTGCCGACAGTCCGGACCCGGTGGCGGAGCTCGATCGACTGTTTCGAATCCACAAGGTGTCAGTAGACCTCAACAGGGTCGGGGACTTGCGGCGCGACGGCAAGAATGTGGAGGCCATCGCGCTGGCCGAAGCTGCGCTGTCGCGCCTGCCAGACGGCCATCGCCGCCAGCCCTTCGAGTCGCTGAACACTGCCCTCGCCGTGCTGTATTACGAAGAAGGAAACAAGGAGAAGGCCAGGGAGTTCATGAGGGCGGGCGCAGATGCACTACCGATTCATCGCCGGCTGTTCGAACAGCGCGCGCGCAACGATGAAACGGCCAAGCAGATGCTGGCAGACGCCGACCTGATGCGATACGTGTACGGAAAGTGATGCAGAGGCACAACGATCGGGACATCCGTCAGGTTCACGATCTGCCGACCAGCGGGGATGGACGAAGCACGCCGGCCGCGTCGAAGCGCTCGGGAAAGAAAACCTGCAGCGTCCTCGACGACGCTTCGATTCTTCTCGATCTCATGAGGATGACCGGCACGAGCGCGGCGATGAGACCAGGAACAACGGGGTGAATGTCGAGAACCCACGGTGCGTACTGCCGCGCCCAGCCGGCATAGAGAAGGTGGGGAACGGTCCACGCCATGCCAACGAGCGACCCGGCTACCGAGGACCAGGTCGCCGACCGGCGAGAGAGAAACGGTGAGTTCAGCCCGAACAGCATCGGAAAGAAGAACGCGACCCCGACGAGCGCCACCGCGTACGAGACGATGTTGAGGATGAGATCCGGTGTGCGCAGCGCGCACAGGAACGAAACCGCACCGACCACGACGACCGCCGCGCGGGAAATGCGCAGATAAAATGTTTCGCTTCTGACGATGCCGCGCGGTTCGAAGTAGCATTTACGAACCAGATCGTGCGCAACCGCGGCGCCGCTCATCAGCAGCAAGGAGTCGGCGGTGGCCACGGCTGCGCTGACCACACCAGTGATCGCCACGGCGCCGAGCCACGGCGTTCCCGCCAGCGTCGAGACGTAGGCGACCAGAGCAGGAAACGCCTGGTCCGGCGCTTTTGCCACTTTGTCCCACACCAGCACCCGGGCCGCCGCACCGAGATACAAGTTGCCGTACAGGAGGAAGATCATGAATAACGCGTCGGTGATAGGCAGCGAGATCCGCGCGACCTTCGTATCCTTCGCGGCGAACACCTTCGTGATCATCGTGATTCGCGTCGAATAGCCGACCACCCACACGAGCCACCACGAGACGAGGTACGTCCACGACCACGTCGTTCCGCGAACGCTGGTCCATCCCGGGGCGACGGCGTCGACGCGCGTCAACACCTCGGTTAATCCGCCCGCCGCTGCTTTCACCGCGGGCAGCAGAGCGATCAGGCCGGCCCACATGAGCGTGAACAGGAAAATGTCGGTCCAGACGACGGCGAGCAGGCCGCCGAGTGTGACGAACAGAATGAAAATGGCGGCGCCGAGCGCCATGCCGACGACGAAGGGGATGCCGAGCAGTTGTTCGAGCAGAAAGCCCATGACGCGAATCTGCGCGATCATGTACAGCACGCTCGAGACGAACACGATGACGGCGGTGTACCCGCGCAGGAAATTGCTCTCGAAGCGAGTGCCCATGTAGTCGGGCAGCGTGAACCCCGCCATCATTCGCAGCTTCTTCGCGAAGAAGCGCACGATGATGAGGGAGGCGATCGCGAAGCTGATGTACGGCAGGATGGCAACCCCGCCAAAGCGCGCCGCCAACGCCACGCCGCCCTGGACCGAGCCGCCGTGCAGCACCGACGCCATCTCGGCGACGACCATGAGGCCGATGCCGAACCGCCGGCCTGCGACCCAGAAGTCTTCCGACGTGTTCTGATAACGGGCCGCCACCAGGCCGATGACGACCAGCAGCGTCATGTAGACGGAGAAGACGACGAGCCCGACGCTGCCGAGACCCATCAGCCCAGCCTCAATCGCGGCGGCCCGTGTAGACCTGCCAACAGTAATAGAACTGGTACAGAACGATCAGGCCCGGGACAACGATGAGGGTGAGGAAGCTCGAGACGGGCAGCCCGAGGATACGCATGGCGATTGGGTGGGCGCCACTATAGTGCAGATTAATTTAAGTGTAAAGGACTCTTGAAGTAGGATGTGCGGACAATCGGAGGAGATCGCATGGAGCACATCATCGCGAGTCTGCTGGACCAGTTCGAGCACGGCCACCTGTCGCGGCGTCAGCTCATTCAGAGTCTCGCGCTAACGGCCACGGCGGCATCCGCCGCCGGCGCCGTGCCGCTGACCGCGGAAGGCCGCTCGTTCAAGGCCATTTCGATCAATCACCTCTCGTTCCAGGTCGCAGACTACGCCAGGACTCGTGACTTCTACGTCGATCTGCTGGGCATGAAGGCCTCCAAAGACGACGGGAAGCAGGTGAACTTGAATTTCGGCGACGAAGGCGCGTACCTCCTCGCCCGCAACGCGCGCCAGCCCGGGACGGCGCCGAAAGTCGATCACATCGCGTACACCATCGAGCACTGGGACAAGGACGCCGTGAAGGCGGAGCTCGATCGCCGCGGTTTGAATCCACGCCCGGACACGGATCTCAGCTTTCACGTGAAGGATCCGGACGGGTACGACGTGCAAATCGCGACGCGAGAGCCCGCCTGAGGCCGGCGACCCGAGAAGCCGTCCCATTTCCGGGCGTTCGCGACAGAGAGCCCACGTCGCGGCCGGCCGGAGACCGCCGTTATTTCTGAAGATCTCGCTTGACTCGGTCTCGACGGCCTCCTATAGTTGCGAAAAAATATTCATTAGATCTAAACCATCTACCGTTAATTCGATTCGTGCCCGCGTCGGCGGCGGCCCGAGGGGCACCTTGGGGGAGCGATGCGCACAAGCGTGCTGCGTTCGATGGTGGTCGGCTTGCTGTTGTCGCTGGCGATGACATTGACGGTGCGCGCGGACGTGACCCGGTTCGATTTATCCGGCACGGTGACCGATTCCACCGGCGGCGTGCTCCCTGGCGTCTCGGTGACGCTGAAGAACACCGACACCGGATTCAGCCGCTCCGTCGTCACGGACAGCGAAGGGCGTTACACGTTCACGGCGGTGCCGCCCGCGGGCAAATGGACACTGATTGGGGAGCTCGCCGGGTTCGGGACGCGGACGCGGGAAGGTCTCGAGTTCCAGGCCAACACGAAACCCGAGATCAATTTCCAGCTGGAGGTCGGCGGGCTGCAGGACGCGGTGACGGTCGAGGCGTCGGCGCCGCTCGTGCGTACGCGCGAGAGTGAGCTGTCATCGATTCTCGGCGCGAAAGAGGTCAACGACCTGCCCACCAACGGGCGCAGCTTTCTCTCGCTGCTGCAGACTTCCGGCAGCGTGGTGCCGACGGGCACCGGCAGCAGCGCCCTGTCGGTCAATGGTCAAGGCATCCGGATGGCGAACTTCGTCGCCGACGGCGTCTCGATGACCGGCCGCGAGATCCGGACGATCAACGGCGAGTTCGGCGGGGGCAACGGGCTCGCCCTCGACACCATCAAGGAGCTGCAGGTCATCTCGAACGGGTTCAAGGCCGAAACGGGTCAGACTGGCGCCGGCACGATCAGCGTCATCACGCAGAGCGGCACCAACACGCCGACCGGGAGCGTGTACGACTTCTGGCGGCCCACCGACTGGATCGCCGCGAACCAATTGACCGGCATCAAGTCGACGCAGACGCGCCAGCAGTTCGGCGCGACCTACGGCGGTCCGATCGTCAAGGACCGTACGCATATCTTCGCGAATGTCGAGGGATCGAAGATCAACAACGAAGCGGTCGTGACCTCGGTGCTCGAGCCCGGCACCTATCCACAGCCTCAGCATCAGTACCAGGGCTTCTTCAAGTTGAACCACCGATTCAACGACAACAATCTGCTCGACGCCCGTTATAGCATTAACCGAAACCTGCAGGAAAACGGCGGCATCGGCGCACTGAATACGTTCGACACCCGATCGAACACGACGGGCACCGACGATACGTACGTCGTGTCGCTCGTGTCGACGCTGTCGTCGACGCGGGTGAATGAGGCGCGGTTCCGCTACACGCTCGACACGACCGATTCGTATTCTCCGTTGACCGCGTCGAGCGGCGTCGGCTCGCGCACGCCCGACTTCTCGAACGTGCCGGTCTCCATCATGTATCCAGGGGTTGGCACGCTGGGCACCAATACAGGCTTGCCGCAAAACCTGGTCGAGCACCGCGGACAGTGGGTCGACCAATACACGATCATGCACGGCAGCCACCAGTTGAAGGCCGGCGCCGACGTCATCGCGTCATGGCGCTTTGTGACGTTCTTCAGTAACTTTCCCGGCACGTACACGTTCAAAGCCGGCACGCCGTACCCGTTCAACGCGAACAATCCGGCCACCTACCCATTTCAGTACACGCAGAGCTTCGGAAACTCCGGGCTCAACTACACCGATCAAATGATCGGTGTGTTCGCACAGGACGACTGGGAAATCCGGAAGGGTCTGACGCTCAATCTTGGCGTACGGTGGGACAAGGACTCGCTGTTCCAGGGAGACAACAACAATTTCGCGCCGCGCGTCGGCTTCGCGTACAACGTCGACAACAGTGGGAAGACGGTGATCCGTGGAAATTCCGGCATCTTCTACGACACGCTCGAATCATCAGGGATCAATCGCGAGTCGAACTTCGGTCCGCAGGGGCAGGTGACGGTCGATCTTCGGCAGGGCGATCCACTCTTTCCGACCTTTCCCAACCGGCTCAGCGCATTTCCGACCGGCACCGCACTCGTTCCCCGCGCGACCGTCTACGTGCCGGTCTTCGAGGGGGATAAGTTTCCGGACAGCATCGGCGATCATCTCAAACGAGTCGCCCCCTACTTCTTCAATACCAATCTGGGCGTGCAACACGAGCTGTCGACGAACTGGGCGCTGTCGGTCGACTACACCCGCGTGTACGGCCACAACCTGCTCGTGACCTACGATGTCAACGCTCCGCCGTATTTCGCGATCGGTCCTGGCCAGACACGCACGTTGGCGCAAGGCGATCTCCTGAGGCCGCTGGGCGTTCCGAATCAGACGGGCGGAGCGTACGGCATTCCCTTCAGCGGTTTTCGCAACCTGTACCTGCAATTCAACGGCGGCGCCACCGAGTACAACGCCCTGAAAATTGGCCTCACGAAGCGGATGGCGAACCGATTCGCCCTGCAGGCGAATTACACGTACGGGCACGCACGCGGCAACGTAGACAATTTCCGATTGAACAACTCGTTCGTGCCCGGCTTGACCGACGTAAATGGCGACCACAGTTATCAGCAAGGTCCGAGCGACACTGACGTGCCGCACCTATTCGTGTTGAGCGGAACGTATGACGCGCCCCACGGCATCCGCCTTGGGGGCATTCTGTTCGCGCGCTCGGGTTTCCCGTACACGGGTGTTGCCGGATTTGACGCGAACGGCGATGGTGTCACCACTTCGACGAGTTACGGCGATCGGCCGGCCAGCTTGACGCGCAACTCGTTTCGGCTTCCGCCAACAGTGACCGCCGACGCCAGTATCGCTACGTCGCGAAGTTGGGGGGACGGCACAGCGTCGAGCTGCGCCTTGACGCCTTCAATCTCGTGAATCGAAAAAATGTGTCTTCGGTGAACAACGTCATCGGCCTCGACCCCGCCAACCCACCGGCCGCGTTCGGCACCGTGACGAACTACGGGACACAGCGGCAGGCGCAGGTGTCGTTACGCTATCGCTTCTAGCGCGCCGCAGAGAGCTCTCGGAGCATGCGCCGGGCGGCCGCGACCTGCGGCGCATATTCCTTGGGCGCGACGCGGACGAACCGTTCGTAGTCGCGTCTCGCATCGTCCCGGAGACCCAGATCGAGCTCCGCGCGTGCGGCGCCGAACAGCGCCTCCGCGTAGTCGGGCCGAATCTGGAGCGCCTTCCGGTATCGCGGCAGCGCCGCCTGCGGATCGCCTGCCGCCAGATAGCCGGTAGCCAGCGCGTCGTAGGCGTCCGCGTACTGCGGGTCGCGTCTGATCGCGTCTTCGAGCCGCACCCGCGCCTCCGACTCGCGGCCTGCGCGGCGCGCGATGAGCGCAGCGTTGTAGTACGGTTCCGCTCGTGTCGGCGCAGCGTCAATCGCCTTTGCAAACGCGTCGGCGGCCGGACCGAGGCGATTAAGCCGTGCTTCGACGAGGCCAAGACGATTCCAGGCGTCGGCATCCGACGGTGCGAGGGTCGCCGCCTGCTCGAGCATTGCGCCGGCGTCGGCGAGGCGGTGCTCACGTTCCGCGATCGAGGCAAGATTGACGTAGACGTCTGGATGACGCAGGCCGGCGGCAATCGCGCGCGTGTATCCCGCTTGCGCGTCGCGGAGACGTCCGGCACGGAAGTGAATGTCGGCGAGGTATTTCATGGCGAGCCCGTTGCCGGGATCGATCGTGAGAGCGCGCTCGAATGCCGCGGTCGCCGCCGCCGCATCGGAGGCACTGGCATCGATGCCTTGCTCGATCGCCGACCATGCCGCGATGCGATCCTTGGGATCGATGCCGCGGCTGCCCGGCGCCGGCGACGAGGCACCCGACGCGTATCCCAGGCTGCGCAGCCGTTCCGCTGCTTCGCCGTGAGCCAGATTGCCGGGAGCCGTGATGCCGGCCGTCGCAGGTCCGAGTGCTGCACTCAGACCGTTGCCGAGCGCCACGTGCGCGGCGGCCACGTTCTGTCGCTCGCCCGGATCGTTTTGGAGATCGTACAGCTCAGGCTGCGGCGCCTCAATGTACTTCCAGCGGTTCGTGCGAACCGCTCGAAGCGGGCTCCAGCCGAGCAGGACGTTGAGGTAGTACGACTCGGCGTATGCCGCGCGTTCGGAATCCCCGGCCGCGCCCTCGAGGAGCGGAACCAGGTCGCGACCGTCAACGCCGGGCAGCGCCGCCCCGGTGATGTGCGCGATGGTGGGTGCGAGATCGGCCAATTCGACCGGGACATCGATCGCGCGAGCCGCGGTCGCGTCGGCCAGCTTTATGAGCAGCGGGACACGGATCGTGGCGTCGTAGAGAAACGTGCCATGCGTCCGTTCGCCGTGCTCGCCGAGCGATTCGCCGTGATCGGCGGCGACGACGATGGTCGTGGGGGAAAAAAGAGCGAGATGACGCAGACGATCGAAGAGACGGCCGATGGCCGCGTCCGTGTACGCGACCTCGCCGTCGTAGGGCGAGTCCCGATGCGCCGCCGCATATTCGGGCGGCGGGGTGTACGGCGAGTGTGGATCGAACAAATGGATCCAGGCGAAAAACGGCTGCGAGCGGTTGGCCTCGATCCACTCGAGCGCCGGCCGCACGACTTCGTCGGCGCTCCGCTCGGTGACGCCCGGGCGCTCGAGAAACGTATCGTCGTAGAGATCGAAGCCGCGATTGAGGCCCGACGACGAATGGAGCGGGTACCCGCCGATGAAGGCACCGGTGCGGTAATGCCGGCGGCGCAGCGCGTCGGCCAGCGTGAGCACGTTCGCATCGAGACGAAATCCGTCGTTGGTGCGGGCGCCGTGGCGAGCCGGATGCAGGCCTGTGAGGATCGTCGCGTGAGACGGCAGCGTCAGCGGAACCTGGCTGATCGCGGCGGTGAACCGTGTGGCGTCGCGCGCGAACGCATCGAGCGCCGGCGTGAGACCGCGAACCGATCCATACGAGCCGAGCCGATCCGTTCGCAGCGTATCGATCGTGATGAGCAGCACCGAGCGTCCCACGAGCCGCTCGACGGACATCGGCCGCGCGTCCGGCTCGGATCGGCAGCCGATCAATACCGCCGCCACCGCGATCGACGCGAAGGCAGCAGCATGTGTCACGCCGCGACGAATCATGGCGTCAGTCTACACGCGTGATGCACAAGGAGCGCATGATGAAGCGATTGTGGTCGGACGCGCTACTCGGCGCAGCGCTGGTCTGCGCGTTGTTCCCGGCGCGCGCGGGCGCGCAAGCCCCGAATGCGGCGACGGCGGCGCAGCGTTCGCCGGTGTTCACGGCGGAGGATATGCTCGCCGTCCGTACCTTTGCCGGCGGCCAACGCGCCGTCGTGTCGTCGAACGGCCGCTGGATCGCGTACGTCGTCACGGACAACGACGACGAGTGGAACATCCAGGAGCCGCGCCCGACAGGTCACGTGTACGTGCAAAGGCTCGGCGCCAAGCCGGAGACCGCGCGAGCGCTCACGAGCGGCGCCGTCCATAGCGCATTTCCGGTCTGGTCACCCGATGGAGGACGCCTCGCCTTCGTTCGCGAGGAGGCATCGGGCGGTCGTCTCGTCGTGTGGGACGCGGAACGCGATCGGCTGATGCCGCTGGGCGATGCGATCAGAGCGCGCGTCTATCTGGCGCCGCAGTGGGATTCCGCCGGCAAGAAGATTGTCTTGGCGGTGCCACTGCCAGACGAGCCGGCCAGCTCGTACCGTGTCCGCGCCGTGAAGAGCACGGACGCGAGGATTCCAGGCGATCAGTTCTTCACCGACGAGCGCAAGGCGCTGTTGACCGCCGTTGACCCAGCGACTGGCAAGGCCACGCCGCTCGCGGCCGATCCCATCGTGCTGCGCTCCTTCCGGCTATCGCCCTCGGGACGTCATCTGCTGTATGTGACTCCGGATCCGGCCACACTCGGCGTGATCGGCAAAGAGCAAAACGACAGCTATGTGCTGGCCGTTGACGGTGCGGCTTCGGCACGCGCTCGGAAGCTCGACGATCGGGGGCGGTATTCGTGGTCGCCTGATGGACGGCAGCTCCTTTTCTCGAAGGCCGGCCGCCTGATGGCTGTCCCAGTGGACGGCGGCGATGCGCGGCCTTGGGCCGAGTCGTTCAAGCTGTCGGTCTCGGAGCCGACATGGTCCCCGGACGGCAAGACGTTCGCCGCCCTGATCGCGGACCCGTCAGTCGTTGATCCCGAGCTGGTTGCCGTCAAGCCCGGCATGTACACGACGGCGCAGCCGTTCATGGACGTGTGCCTGGTCGCGGCCGATGGCACGGCCAGGAATCTGACGACGGCGTTCGAAGATCAGACGAGAGATCCGGTCTGGTCGGTGGACGGATCGGCACTGTACTTCGTCGCGGTCAACAACCAGACGTACAACGAGAAGATCTACCGGTACGTGGTGGCGACCGGCGCGCTCGAAACTGTCGCAGAAGGTCCGGAGGCCTACGGGACGTTGATGCCCTCGTCCAGCGGCCTCGTCGTTCACGTCGAGGACGCGACGCACCCGGACGACTTGTGGCTGTTCGACGGCAAGGGCGGCCGTGCGCGGTTGACGGATCTCAACCCCCAGCTCGCGCGGTTCTCGTTCAGCAAGCCCGAGCTCTTTCACTTCGTCAACAGTGACGGCGAACGGCTCGGCGCGTTGCTGTACAAGCCGGCGGCGATGGCCCCCGGCGACCGTGTACCGGTGATCACGTGGATCTACGAGAAGATGACGCCGGCGATTCACCGGTTCAACGCGCGCGATCAGATGTTCATCAGCCACGGCTACGCGATGCTGATGCCGAACGTGAAGGTGAGAACCGGACAGACGGCCGATTCGTTCGAGAAGTGTGTCGTGCCTGCGGTCAATGCGGTCCGCGAGATGGGATTCACCAACGGAAAATTCGCGCTCTGGGGCCATAGCTTCGGCGCCTACGCCACGTCGAACCTGATCACGCGCACCGACATCTTCGCGGCGGCCGTGTCTGGCGCCACGCCGCCTGATCTCTTTCGGAACTGGGCGAGCGGACGCGATCGCGACTCGCGCAACATCGAGACGGGTCAGGCGCGGATGGGCGGCTCGCCATTCCAATATCCCGAGCGCTACCTGTCACAGTCGGCGTTCTTCCACCTCGACCAGGTGAATACGCCCGTCCTGATCCTGCACGGAGAGAAGGACCTGACGATCCTCTTCGGCGAAGGGGAGATGATGTTTTACGCGCTCCGCCAGCTTGGCAAGACCGCCGAGTTCGTCGCGTATGCGAACGGCGACCACAGCCTGTCCAAGCATTCGCGCGCCGACGCGCTGGACGTCAACCGCCGGATCCTCGAGTGGTTCGACCGGTATCTGCGGGCGCCTGCCGCCGCACCGACGACGCATCGCGCGCCGTAGGCCCCCGGGACAGCGCGGCTGGGGCGGTCGACCGAGCCATGGTCGTTTAGACATCAATTATCTCGACATCGATGCTCTACGTCGTATACTGCGCGGGACGCGTCTCGTGCCTCGCAGCGTGGTCGTGATGGGAGTGCGCCTTTGGGCCGCATGAAGACACCGGCGTTCGCAATCGGCGCGCTCGCCGTCCTCGTGGGCGGCGGCTTCGGCGTCTCCGCCGACGGGGCGGCGAGGCGGGCGCCCCAATCGCGCGCACTCGGTGAGGAATCGACCCCCGCGCGTCTGATGTCGGTCGCCGCCCAGAACCGGCTCGTGGCGACGGCGTGCTCCACCTGCCACGACGACGAAGGCAAGACCGGCGGCCTCTCGCTCGAACATTTCGATGCGGCGACCGTGGGCCAGCACCCCGACGTCACCGAAAAGATGATCGCGAAGCTGCGCGGCGGCATGATGCCGCCCCAGACGGCGACGGATCGTCCCGACCGCGCGTCGCTCCAGGACCTGGCCGCCGCGCTCGAGGCGCGGATGGATCGCGAGGCGGTGGCGCACCCGAATCCGGGAGGCCGGTTGTTCCAGCGGCTGAATCGCGCCGAGTATCATCGCGCGATCCACGACATCCTCGACCTCGATGCGGACGTCAGCGCCTTCCTGCCGCCCGATACGATGAGCCAAGGCTTCGACAACATCGCCGAGGTGCAGGCGTCGTCGCCGACCCTGATTGACGGCTACCTGCGCGCCGCAAACAAGATTGCGCTCCTTGCGCTTGGCGACCGGACCGCGAGCCCGAGCGACGCCACCTACAAGCTCCCGCTCACGGGGTCACAGATGGAGCATGTCGATGGCACGCCGTGGGGGACGCGCGGCGGCATTTCCCTGGTGCACACGTTTCCGGCCGACGGCGACTACGTGTTCCGGACGGAGCTGTTCGCGTCGAGTGGTCTGCTGTATGCGAACACGACTCGCGGCGAGCAGATTGAAATCTCCGTGAACGGCGAGCGCGCGGCCCTGCTGGACGTCAGCGAGCGGATGGGGGAGGCCGACAAGAACGGCATGAACCTGCTGACGCCGCGCATCCATGTCAACGCCGGGCCGCAGCGCGTATCGGCGGCGTTCCTCCAGCGATGCGACTGCCCGATCGACGACGTCATGGCGCCGATCGAAAATCCACTCGCCGATCCGCAGATTGGCGAGCATGGCTACGGCATCACCACGCTGCCGCACATCCGCGAGCTCAGCATCGGCGGTCCGTTCGCGGTCACCGGTGTGTCCGACACGCCGAGCCGCCGGCGGATTTTCTCGTGCCGCCCGACATCGGCGAGCGAGGAAGCGCCGTGCGCGAACGCGATCTTGAAACGACTGGCCAGCCAGGCCTACCGGCAGCCGGCGACGAGCGGCGACGTGGAGCCGTTGATGATGTTCTACAACCAGGGCCGCAAGGACGGCGGCTTCGAGGCGGGCATTCGCCGGGGTGTGCAGGCGATTCTCGTCAGCCCGCACTTCCTGTTCCGCCTCGAGGAGGCGCCGGCGACCTCGCATGCCGGTGGGAACTATCCGGTTCGAGACCTGGACCTCGCCTCGCGTCTCTCGTTCTTCCTCTGGGATGCCGGGCCGGACGACGAGCTGTTGAAGGCAGCAGCGACGGGTGCGCTCAGGACACGCGCGGTCCTCGACGCGCAGGTGCGGCGCATGCTCGCTGATCCGCGATCGGCGGCGCTGTCAACGCGGTTCGCCGCGCAGTGGCTGCGGCTGCAGGACGTCGACAAGATTCTGCCGGAGTCAACGCTCTTTCCGTCCTACAACTTCGCGCTGGCCCAGTCGTTCAAGCGCGAGACCGAGTTGCTCTTCGACAGCATCGTGCGCGAGAACCGGAACGTGCTCGACCTGCTGAATGCGGATTACACGTTCGTGAACGAGCGTCTGGCGCGGCACTACGGCATTCCCAACGTGACGGGTGACGAATTCAGGCGCGTCTCGCTCGGTCCGTCATTGGCGTACCGCCGCGGCCTGCTGGGGCAGGGCAGCATCCTGATGCTGACGTCGGTGGCCGATCGCACGTCGCCGGTGCAGCGCGGCAAATGGATCATGGAGGTGCTGCTGGGGTCCTCGCCGCCGCCGCCGCCGCCGAACGTGCCCGCGCTCGAGGAGACGAAGGCAGCCGCGGGCGGCAAGATGCTGTCGACGCGCGAGCGGATGGAGGAGCATCGCAGGAATCCGGCGTGCGCGTCCTGTCACCGTGTGATCGATCCGCTCGGCCTGGCGCTCGAGAACTTCGATGTGACGGGCGCCTGGCGGATCAAGGACAGCGGCGTCGATGTCGATGCGACTGGAGAGCTCTACGACGGGACAAAGATGAACGGGCCGGCTGGTCTGCGGCAAGCGCTGCTCGATCACCAGGAAACCCTGCTCCGCAACTTCACGGCGAACCTCATGGCGTACGGCCTCGGACGCCGCATCGAATACTTCGATCAGCCGACGGTGCGTGCCACGGTCAAACAGGCTGCCGCCGACGACTATCATTTCTCCACATTCGTGACCGGCATCGTCAACAGCGTGGCGTTTCAGATGAGCCAGGTGCAGCCGGCGCGCGCGACGGAGCACGTCGCCACACCGGACGGTTCCGCCCGGGCGGCGAAGAGGTAAGGCGTATGTCATACATCACGAAGCGGCATCTCTCGCGTCGCACGCTGTTGAAGGGGATGGGCGTGAGCGTGGCCCTGCCATTTCTCGACGCGATGGTTCCTGCGGCGACCGTCTACGCGAAGACCGCCGCGGGCGTATCAGCGTCCCGCCCGCGATTCGTAGCGATCGAGATGGTGCAAGGATCCGCGGGCAGCACGGCTATCGGTGCCCAGAAGAACCTCTGGTCGCCGGCGGCCGCCGGATCTCACTTCGATCTCACGCCCACCAGCATGAGCTCTCTCGAGCCGTTTCGGGACGACCTGACCATCGTCAGTCATACCGACGTCCGGAATGCCGAAGCGCTGCTGCCACCGGAGATCGGCGGCGATCATTTCCGGTCGAGCGCAGTGTTCTTGACGCAGGCGCACCCCAAACAGACACAGGGATCGGACCTCCACGTCGGCATCTCTCTCGATCAGCACTACGCACAGCGGTTCGGCCAGGACACGGCGATTCCGTCGATGCAGTTGTGCATCGACAATGTGGATCAGGCCGGAGGTTGCGCATACGGCTACTCGTGCGCGTACACCGACACGATCAGTTGGTCGTCGCCCACCCAACCCCTGCCGATGATCCGTGACCCGCGCGCCGCACTCGATCAATTGTTCGGCGTCGGCGCCACACCGGACGAGCGTGCGGCGAACCGGCGCATCGATGGCAGCCTGCTCGATTGGGTCACTGGCGAGATCGCCCACTTGAAGCAGACCCTCGGATCGGGTGATCGAGCGAGACTCGGCGAGTACCTCGACGACATCCGCGAAATCGAACGCCGGATCCGGCAGGTCGAGTCACGCAACGCCAGCGGTGAACCGCGGCAAATGCCGGAGGCGCCCATCGGCGTGCCGGATTCGTTCAGCGAGCACGTCAAGCTGATGTTCGACCTGCAGGCGCTCGCGTTTGCGTCGGACATCACGCGTGTCTTCTCGTTCAAGATGGCGCGCGATGCCTCCAGCCGCGCGTACCCGGAGAGCGGCGTCACGACCGGCTTTCATCCAGCATCGCACCATCAGGACAAAGAGGCCCGGATTCTGGAGTACGCCAGGATCAATCGCTATCACGTGAGCCTGATTCCGCACTTCCTGGACAAGCTGAAGAACACGCAGGATGGGGAGAGCAACCTGCTCGAGAAGAGTCTGATCATTTACGGATCGCCGATGGCCAATTCGAATGTGCACAATCACCGGCGCTGCCCGCTGTTCCTCGCCGGGCACGCCGGCGGTCGGTTGAACGGGAACGTGCACCTGGTCGCGGCCGACGGCACCCCGATGGCGAACGTGATGTTGTCGATCGCCCACATCCTGGGCCTCGACGACATCGATCAGTTCGGCGACAGCACCGCGACCTTCGATCTCAACGCCACTCCGGCCGCCACGGCTGCCTCGGCGCACGCATAGGGGAGGAGAAGATGCGCAGGCGGGTGAACATCGCCGTGCTCGCGACCCTGTGTGCTGCGCTTGCCGTATCGGTACGGCTGCACGCGGGTCCGTCAGACTTGGTGGAAGCGGCCATGCGCGGCGACCGGCAGTCGGTGCGCAGCCAGCTGAAAAAGGGAGCGGACGTCAACGCGGCGCAGGCGGACGGCCTGACCGCCCTGCACTGGGCGGCCATGCACGATGACGCGGAACTCGCGCGGATGCTCCTGTCTGCCGGCGCGAACGTGAAGGCCACGACGCGCCTCGGCGGCTACACGCCGCTGCTGATGGCGGCGAAGACCGGCCACGTCGCCGTCATGGAAGCGCTGCTCGGCGGCGGCGCCGACCCGAGCACTGCAACAACCACGGGCACGACGGCGCTCATGCTCGCCGCAGCGTCTGGCCAGGCGCAGGCTGTCACGCTGCTGATTCAACGCGGTGCAGCCGTTGACGCGAAGGAATCAGCACGAGGTGAAACGGCGCTGGACTTTGCCGCGGCGTACGGCCGCGCCGACTCGATTCGGGCGCTGACCGCCGCCGGCGCAAACGTCAAGGTCACGACGAAGGTCATCGACCTCGCGGCGTTCACTCGAGAGGAGAACGATCGCTACACCGTGGTACCGGCACTGAATGGCGCCCAACCGGCGGCAGCCGGCGGCTCTCCGGCACCGCCCGCGGCGCCGTCCGGTCGCGGAACGAGGCCGCTCTCGACAGGCGGCGTCGATCGCCGATATCTGCTCAACGAATTGGTTGGCACGCAGGGCGGCCTCACGCCGCTGCTGATCGCCGCCCGGCAGGGGTACGTGGACTCTGTCAGCGCGCTCCTCGACGCCGGCGCCGACATCGACCAGCCGAGCGCGGGCGACCGCACGACGCCACTCTTGATCGCGACAATCAATGGCCACTTCGACCTCGCCCTGATCCTGCTCAGGAAGGGCGCCGACCCCAACAGCGCCAGCGAAAACGGCGCGACGCCACTCTATGCCGCGCTGAACTGTCAGTGGGCGCCGAAGGCGCTGTACCCGCAGCCGCGCGCGTACGAACAGCAGCGCAGCACGTACCTCGAGCTGATGAGCGCGCTGCTCGACCACGGTGCGGATCCGAATGCTCGCCTCAAGCAGAAGGTCTGGTACTCCGGCTACAACACCGACTTTTCGGGCGTGGACGAACAAGGCGCGACGCCGTTCTGGCGTGCCGCCTATGCCAGCGACATCGAAGCCATGAAGTTGCTCGTGGCGCGCGGCGCCGACCCGAACATTCCGACGACCCGGGCGCCAGGACGCGCGCGAAACAGCGACGGCGTGGTCAGCGACGACAAGGAAGTGTCAGCCCTCCCGCCGGTGCCGGTTGGCGGCCCCGGCGTGACGCCGCTGCAGGCTGCGGCCGGCGTCGGTTACGGCGAGGGCTTTGCCGCCAATGCCCATCGCTTCGCACCCGCAGGCATGCTGGCGGCCGTGAAGTACCTCGTTGAAGAGATGCACATGGACGTGAATGCCGCCGATCCCGATGGGAACACGCCGCTCCACAACGCGGCCGCCCGCGGCGACAACGAAATGATTCGGTATCTTGTCTCGAAAGGCGCAGACGTGAAGGCGGTCAATCGCACCGGCAAGACAACGGTGGACATGGCGAATGGGCCGGTTCAGCGCGTGTCGCCGTTTCCAGAAACGATCGCGCTGCTCGAAAAGCTGGGTGCCAAGAACAATCACAAGTGCGTCTCTTGTTGATCGAGCACGCAACTGTTCCGGAGAACCGATGGAACACATAATTTCCGACCTGTTGATCCGGTTCGAGCGCGGTTCGATGACGCGCCGTCAGCTGATTCAGAGCCTGACGCTCGCGGCCAGCGCTGCTGCCGCGACATCGGCCGGCGCGGCGCCGGCGCCGGTGTCGGCGGCGCCAGCCGGCACTGGATTCACGGCAACCGCCGTCGATCACATTTCGTTTCAAGTCGCCGACTACGCGAAGAGCCGCGACTTCTACGCCGATTTGCTCGGCATGCGTGTCTCCGACGACGACGGCAAGCAGGTTCGACTCACGTTCGGCGACGCCGCCACCTGCCTCGTGCCCCGCAACGCCCGGCAGCCTGGGACGGCGCCGAAAGTCGACCACATCGCCTACCTGATCAAGGACTGGAACCAGGAGGCCGTGAAGGCCGAGCTCGAGCGGCGCGGACTCGCGCCTCGCCTCGACAACGTCAGCTTTCATGTGAAGGATCCGGACGGATTCGACGTGCAGATTGCGGGTCGTCTGAAGTCGTAGCGGCGTCCGCCGTCACCAATCGCACTGCCGCGCCAGACGCGTTCGCCATGAGAGTGACGCGGCTGATCTGCACACACCGCATGTGGCACCCGCCTGCACATGTGCGACACCCGAACCTGACTTCGACGAGCTCACGATCGCTGGTCAGATCGGCGCGAGCGCCGGCGCCTGCCGACGCGGGGCATCGTTTCGCTTGACTCCGTTCAGGCCGATCCGTATAGTCCGGCATGTCGTTTAAACGTAAAGCATCGAACCCTCGACATTCATCACCGTGCTCCTGGCCGACCATGCCTTGTCATCGAATGTCGAGACCCACGGTGCAGCCGCGGCTGAATCCTCCTCATGCGATTGGACCGAACCGCCACTGAGTGTTTGTCTCGTCTGGAGAAGCGTATGATCCATCACCGCGCGTATCTGTGTGCCCTCACGGGTCTCTCCCGAAGCATTCGCAGGGCGGCCCTCGTCGCCGTCCTGGTCGCGGTGGCAACGCCGCTGGCCGCGCAGGTGAATACCTTTGACCTGAGCGGAGTCGTGAAGGACGAGCAGGCTGGCGTGCTTCCGGGCGTGTCGGTCACGATGCGCAACGAAGCGACTGGCTTCACCCGAACCGTCGTCAGCGATGCGACCGGCCATTTCTACTTTGCGAGTCTGCCCCCCCAGGGTACCTGGGAGCTAGGCGCCGAACTGGCGGGCTTCAAAACATACAAGCAAACCAAACTCGAGTTCTACGCCGACTCCAAACCAGTGATGAATTTCACGCTGAGCGTCGGCCAGGTCGAGCAATCGGTGACCGTCGTCCAGGAAGCCCCGCTCGTCCAGACAGGGCAGGCGACGCTGAGCATGTCGATCAACAAGGAGCAGATTGCCGATCTGCCCTTGAACGGACGCAGCTACATGGACATGGCCCTGCTGGTTCCCGGCGTGAGTGACGTCGGAACCGACAATGTCTCGGGCAGCCAGAGCCAGACGATCAACGGCGCGTACTCGCGCTACACCTCGTACGTGCTGGACGGCTTCAACAACACGCGCGATCAGCACGGCGTGGAAAAGACGCCGATCCCGGTGGACGCGATGAGTGAGTTCCGCGTCCAGACCAATCAATACTCGGCTGAGTACCGGCGAAACGGTCGGGGGCATCGTGACGGTCGTGACCAAGAGCGGCACGAATTCGATCACCGGCCTCGCGTCGGCATTCGTGCGGCCTGGTCATTGGGATGGACCGGATCCGTTGACGGGGGTGAAGGCGCCGCAAAGCCGCCAGGACCTGGCCGGTTTGATCGGCGGCCCGATCCTGCAGAACCGCACCCATTATCTGATCGATGTCGAACATCGGAATGAGGACAATCAGGCGATCGTGACCGCGTCCATCGCGAACGGCGCGTTCAAGGGGACGTTCCCGGTCGGCACCACGCGGCCGCGAGTCTTCGTGAAGGTGGACCATTCGGCCGATTCGAACAATCTGTTCGACGTGTCGTTCGCGGCGGGCCGGACGACAACAACCGGAGGCATCGGTGGCCTCAATGTCGCTCAGAACATCAGCACGTTTCTCGACAATACCAACACGCTGAACGGCACATACCGCCGGCTGTTTTCGAACGACCGCCTGAATGAGTTTCGCCTCGGCTACGCACACGAGAACGATCAGACCAGCACAAATCCTCCGCAGAACGGCGTGGCGTTGGTCTATCCAAACCAGGGCAACATCGGATCGTCCAATACGCTCCAGACGTCGCCGGACCGAAGCATCCAGGTGGCCGATACGTTCACCTGGCATACCTCGAGACACACGATCAAGATGGGCGGCAGCGCGCGCAGCGCGACACCGGGGGGCGTGCTCGATACGAATCTGACCGGCACGTACACCTTCGCCGCGAACGCGCCCTATCCGTACAACGCCGCCAACCCGGCGTCCTATCCCATTCAGTTCACACAGGGCTTCTTCGGCCCCGGCGGGTCGCCTTCGGTCGTGCTCAACAAATGGCACTACGCAGGCTTCGTGCAAGACGACTGGCGCATCGGCGACAATCTCACGCTCAACCTCGGGCTGCGCTACGACGTCGAGAGCCTGGTTCCAGACCACAACAATATCGGGCCCCGATTTGGATTCGCATGGGACGTGACGCACGACAGCAAAACGGTGGTGCGCGGCGGCGCCGGGATTTTCACGGGCACCGTGTTCAGCACCATCGATGCGTTTGAAGGGTTCGACAGCCCGGTCGGATTCCAGACAGTCACGTTGTCTGCGGGCCAGGCGAACTTCCCGCAATACCCGAACATCCTCCCGGGTGGTCCACAGTTGCCGGCAGGCGTCACACCGTTACCGTTCAATGCCTATCTGCCGGCACCGACATACGCGCCGTCCGTCCGAAAGTCGCCCCAGTCGGCCAACGTCACCATCGGGATCGATCGCCAATTGGGCGCGACGATGTCGATGAGCGTGGACTTTCAGTACGATCGCGGGTACGACTTGCTCCTGCCGGCCGATGTCAACGCCCCGGCCTACTTCGACTACTCGACGGGTCTGACGCGCACGGCAGCGGCAGCGAATGCGACCCGGCCGTTCGGGTACCCCGGCCAGCCGATTCCCGCCGGCGCGGTGTCCTTCATGCCGAATGGCGCCCCGTTCAGCGATTACCGGCAGCTGCTGCTGATCGAATCGGTGGGCGAGTCGCGGTATTCCTCCGTCGGCGTGCGGTTCAACAAGCGTTTCACCCAGAACTTCAGCGTCCAGACGCAGTACACGTGGAGTCACGCGACTAACAACGGCGATGGGTTCCGCAATGCATCGCTACCCAACAACCCCAACGATCGCAACGCCGAGTGGGGCATTTCGGACACGAACGTGCCGAACTCCTTTTCGCTGAACGGTGTCTACCGGCTACCGTTGGACTTCCAGATCTCCTCGATCGCGCGCGCACACACGGGCACGCCGGTCAATCCGTTGGTCGGCTCGGACCTCACGGGTGACGGCAACCTGCTGGCGCGGCCGTTCGCGAACGGCGTGATACTCGGGCGGAACAGCTTCACTGCGCCCAGCTTCTTCGAGCTCGACATGGGCTTCGGTAAGTTCGTGAGGGTCGGGCGCAGTCGGATCGAGGCGCGTCTCGAAGCGTTCAACCTTACGAATCATTTGAATCCGGCTGGCATCAACAGCACCTACGGCCCGAATGCCAACGCGCCGCTCGCCAATTTCTTGAAGATCAATTCTGACCTGTTTGGCCGGCAGTACCAGATGGCCTTCAAGGTCTCCTTCTGAGCTTCGAGGTGCGAGCAGCGCTCGGCTGAAGCCTTTGCGCTACACCGATCTCGAGACGGCTTCCAGTCGAAGGAGGGCGCATGCAGCTCAAGCGGCGAGAGTTTGTCGCGCAGACGGCTGCCGCTCTCTTCCTTGCGGCGCGCGGTCTGAGAGGCGCGCCCACGTCCCTCACTGTTGCCGCCGGCGGCGACTGCATTTTCACGCGCCGCATTCGACAGATCGACGATCCAGACTTCCTGGCGCTCGCCCGCGTGTTCCAAACCGCCGACATCGGCTTCGGCAACTGCGAGATGACGTTCCATGATCTGGCCACCGGTTATCCGGCGGCGACGGGGGCGTGCGGCGATCTGAATCTCGTCTCGGACCCGACGATTGTCCGCGATCTGGCATGGGCCGGGATCAACCTCATGACCGTGGCCAACAACCACGGCGGCGATTACGGTCCGGCGGGCCTCCTCGCCACCTTGGACAACTTGCGTGCCGCCGACATCACGGCCGCCGGCGGGGGACTCAATATCGCGCAGGCCCGGGCACCGAACTTTCGGTCGACCTCCCGTGGGCGAGTGGCGCTTGTCGGCTGCGCGTCGTCGTTCCGTGCGGGCAGCGAGGCGAGTCCGGGACACGCGGAGATTCCGGGTCGCCCGGGCGTCAGTCCACTGCGCATTCGAACCGTTTACGGTCTCCCTCGGGAGCGGCTCGCGGCGATTCGCGACACGCAGGCGGCCATGGAGCGGTCCCAAGGAAACCCGACGGCATCGTCCGTGTCCGAGGTCCGCTTTCTGGGCAATGTGTTTCGAGAAGCGCCGGAGCCGACGGTCATGTCGGAAGCCAATCCGGAGGATGTCCACGCGATCGTTGCGGAGGTCGGCCGCGCGCGTGCGGAATCGGACCTCGTGCTCGTGACGATCCATGCGCACGAGAGTGGACGATCGCGCGAAGAGCCGGCCGCCTTTCTCCAACCCTTCGCGCGTGCCTGCATCGATGCGGGCGCCCATGCCTTCTTCGGACATGGACCTCATGTGATCCGTGGGATCGAAATGTACCGCGGCCGGCCGATCTTCTACAGTCTGGGGAATTTTTACTTCCAGACGGAAACCATCGAGCAGATCCCGCAGGAGATCTACGACACTTGCGAGATCCCGAGTCGGTCGCCTTCGGACTTCTTCAAGAAGGTGATGGGCCGGATGTTCGAGGAAGACGTGTTCTGGGAGGCGATCGCGCCGCGGCTCGTGTTCGAGGACGGCCGCCTCACGGAAGCCACGCTGCATCCGGTCGACCTGCGGCGACATGAGCCGGCGACGCGGCGCGGTACGCCGGTTCTGGCTCGCGGCGCGGTTGCCGATCGCATTTTGCACCGGCAAGCCGACTTGTCGCGGGCGTTCGGCACGGCCATCACGGTGGCGGACGGCATAGCGCGGATCAAGCTGGACGGGTAGCCCTCGCTAACAGATCCTGCGAACCTCATCGCAAGGACCCCGCCGCACGCTCGTACGCATCGACGAACGCCGGGTCGCGCCGCCGCAGCTTTTCCTTGTCGATGCGGCCGCTGCGGGTCATGAGGCGGTAGGCGAATGGCAGCGGATCCAGCTGCGCATCGTCGCTCCAATGTTCGAACCAACGCAGGCTCTCCACCGCGGCCGCCTGCAGCGCGTCGACGATCGGTTTGCGGATGTCCTGGAAGTACGGCAGCGCCTCGTCCACGCTCGGACGCTCAGAAAAGGCGCGCGCGAGCGCGATCGCATCCTCGAGCGCCATTTTCGTTCCCGATCCGATCGAAAAATGCGCCGTGTGCAGCGCGTCACCGAGGAGCACGATGTGATCGTGGTGCCAGCGGCGATTGCTCACGAGCGTAAAGTGGAGCCATTTCACGAAGTTGTTCGTGAGGAACGGCGCGCCTTGCATGTCTGCCCTGAAGATCGCCGACAGCCGTTCAAGCGTCTGCGTCTCGCTCATCTCCGCGAAGCCGGCGCGTTCCCATGTCTCCGGCCCGCACTCGACGATGAACGTGCTGCGGGTGCGATCGAATTTGTACGAGTGCGCCGCAAACGGGCCCCACTCGGTCTCACGAAACGTCAGCGTCAGGCCGTGGAACAACCGCGGCGTGCCGAGCCAGATGTAGCGGTTCCGCGCTGGCACGACCGCAGGCTCGAAGAATGCCGCGTCTCGGAGGCGCACGGCACTGTTCGCGCCGTCGGCGCCGACGAGCAGGTCGGTCGGCGCGATCTGCGACGGATCGGTGATGTTGGCGTGAAACTGCAAATCGACGCCTAATTCGTGCGCGCGGCGCTGCAGGATCTTGAGAAACGTGATGCGCGCGATTCCGGAAAAGCGGTTGCCGTGAATGGAAACCTTCTGGTCCTGGTGCACGACGTCGACGTTGTCCCAGGTCTCGCAGTTGGCGACCAACTCTGCGTATGACGGCTCGTCGCCGTCCTTCAAATACGAGAAGGTCTGGTCCGAGAAGACGATGCCCCAGCCGAAGGTGTCATCCGCGCCGTCACGTTCGTAGACCGTGATCTGTCGAGACGGATCCGCCTTCTTCATCAACAATGCGAAGTACAGACCGGCTGGGCCGGCGCCAATGATGGTGATGCGCATACGCTCTCGGCCGGCAGGCACTATAGCACGGGCCATTGAGGCCTAAACGACATCACGTCTCATGGCTCACCATTTACTTTACATTTGAATTGTTTCTCCTTAACCTATCCGCGTGTGAGTGCTGGGGTGCGCACCCTCGACGTGAAGACAAACGTGGACAACGCGGACGCTTCTGCAGCCACGCCCGTGTCGCGCTCCGGACCGCCATATACTGTCGCTGACATTCCGGCGCGCTGCACTGAACCGCGGCGCATGGGGCAAGGATGAAGTCGTTCGCGCTGGCGATTTGCGGCATCGCGCTCATCGGCGTCACCGGCGATGTTTCCGCCGACAGCACCGCCCGCCGAACCTCCAGCCTTCAGCCGGTCGCCGTCTCACCCTCACTGCGCCCGATGCCGGTGGCCGCACAAAATCACCTGGTGTCGACTGCGTGCGCGACGTGCCACGACGATGAAGCCAGGACCGGCGGTCTGTCGCTGCAGAATTTCGATGCGGCGCGAGTCGAGCAGAACGCCGAAGTGACCGAGAAGATGATCCGCAAGCTGCGCGCCGGGATGATGCCGCCGCCGACGGTCGCGGATCGTCCCGCCGCCGCGACGCTCAACGCGTTCGCGGCATCGCTCGAGGCCCGAGTCGATCAGGCGGCAGCGCTCCACCCCAATCCCGGCCACCGCGCGTTTCAGCGCCTGAATCGAGCCGAATACGGCCGTGCGATCCACGATCTGCTGGCCGTGGACGTCGATGTCGCGGCGTTCCTTCCCGCCGATACCATCAGCCACGGCTTCGACAACATCTCGGACGTGCAGACATTTCCGGCGACACTGACGGAAGGCTATCTGCGTGCGGCGAGTCGCATCGTCGGGATGGCGCTCGGCGATCGCGCGGCACGTCCGACCGAGACGACCTACAAAGTGCCGCGGACGAAGTCGCAGATGAAGCACGTGGAGGGCGCACCCTGGGGCACGCGAGGCGGTCTCTCCGTCGTCCACACGTTCATCGCCGACGGGGATTATTCGTTCCGCATCATGCTGCACTCGGTGCCGAGCGGCAGACTCTACGCCAGCACGGTACGCGGGGAGCAGATCGAGGTGTCCATCGACGGTGAGCCCGCGGCGGTACTGACGGTCGACTACCGGATGAGTGAAGCCGACAAGAACGGGATGAACCTGGTGACGCCGCGCGTCCACGTGAAAGCGGGCCCGAGGCGGGTGTCGGCGGCGTTCATCCAGCGCTTCGATTGTCCGGTCGACGACGTCGTCGCGCCGATCGAGTACACGCTGGCGGACACACAGATCGGCGAGTTCGGCTACGGTGTGACCACGCTGCCGCATGTGCGTGATTTCAGCATCACCGGGCCATTCAAAGTGACCGGCGTGTCCGACACGCCGAGCCGCCAGATGATCTTTTCGTGCCGACCGACGATGGCAAGCGAAGAGGCTCCGTGCGCGGAAGCGATCCTCAAGCGGCTCGCGAATCAGGCGTACCGGCAGCCCGCGACCAGCGGCGAGCTCGAGCCGCTGATGAAGTTCTACCAGGAGGGGCGCAAGGACGGCGGCTTCGAGGGCGGCATCCGCCTGGCGCTGCAGGCGATTTTGATCAGCCCTCGCTTCCTGTTCCGGCTCGAAGAGGCGCCGGCGGGCGTTCACGCCGGCCAGAACTACCGCATCGGCGATCTCGAGCTCGCGTCGCGGCTGTCGTTCTTCCTGTGGGACGCCGGTCCCGACGCGGAGCTGTTGAAGGTGGCGGCCGCAGGCGGCTTCAAGACGCCTGGCGTGCTCGAGAAGCAGGTACGGCGCATGCTCGCGGATCCGCGCTCCGAAGCGCTGTCGACGCGATTCGCCGCGCAGTGGCTGCGCCTGCAGGACGTGGACAAGATCCGTCCCGATGCGCTGCTGTTCCCGTCGTACGACTACGTGCTGGCCGAATCGTTCAAGCGTGAGACCGAACTGCTCTTCGACAGCATCGTGCGCGAGGATCGCAACGTGCTCGATCTGCTGAAGGCCGACTACACGTTCGTCAACGAGCGCCTCGCGCGCCATTACGGCATTCCGAACGTGACCGGAGACGCGTTCCGCCGGGTGACCCTCGGCCCAGAGCTCGCGTACCGGCGGGGCTTGCTGGGGCAGGGCAGCGTCTTGATGCTGACCTCGGTCGCCGATCGGACATCACCCGTGCAGCGCGGCAAATGGATCATGGAGGTGTTGCTGGGATCCCCGCCACCGCCGCCGCCGCCGAACGTGCCGGCGCTCGACGAGACCAACGCGGTCGCGGCGAGCGGCAAGTCGTTGTCGACGCGGGAACGTATGGAGGAGCACCGGAAGAGCCCCGCCTGCGCCTCGTGTCATCGCGTCATCGACCCGCTCGGGTTGGCGCTCGAGAATTTCGACGTGACGGCCCAGTGGCGGATCAAGGACAACGGCGTCGCCGTGGACGCGACCGGCGATCTCTACGATGGGACGAAAATGCGCGGACCCGGCGGCCTGCGAGAGGCGCTGCTCGCGCACGAGGAGACGCTGCTTCGCAACTTCACGGAGAACCTGATGGCGTACGCGCTCGGCCGGCGCGTCGAGTACTTCGATCAGCCGACGGTGCGAAAGACCGTCAGAGACGCCGCCGTCAACGACCATCGGTTCTCGTCGTTCGTGCTCGGTATCGTGAACAGCTCGGCGTTCGAAATGAGTCAGGCGGAACCGGTACGCACGGATGAGACGGTCCCATCAGGCGACGGTCGCACACGCGCACCGAGGAGGTAAGACGGAGATGTCGTACATCACCAGGAAGCACGTCTCGCGCCGCGCGGTTCTGAAGGGCATGGGCGTCACGGTGGCGCTGCCGCTCCTTGATGCGATGGTGCCGGCGGCGACCGCTTACGCCAAGACGGCCGCTGGCGCCGCTGCGTCTCGCACGCGGCTCGTGGCGATCGAGATGGTGCAGGGCTCCGCGGGCAGCACGGCGATCGGCCAGCAGAAACATTTGTGGTCGCCCGCCGCGGTCGGACGCGATTTCGATCTGGCGCCAAGCAGCCTCAGCCCGCTCGAGCCGTTCCGCGACTACCTCACAATCGTCAGCAACACCGACGTCCGCAACGCGGAAGCGTTCCTGCCACCGGAGATCGGCGGGGATCACTTCCGCTCGAGCGCGGTCTTTTTGACTCAGGCCCATCCCAAGCAGACGCAGGGATCGGATGTCCACGTCGGCACGTCGCTCGATCAGTACTACGCGCAGCGGTTCGGGCAGGACACGGCGATTCCCTCGATGCAGTTGTGCATCGAAAACGTGGATCAGGCCGGGGGGTGTGCGTACGGCTACTCGTGCGTGTACACGGACACCATCAGTTGGGCGGGGCCGTCGCAGCCGCTGCCGATGATCCGGGATCCGCGTGCGGCATTCGACCAGTTGTTTGGCGTCGGAACCACCGCACAGGAGCGTGTCGCGAGCCGCCGTGCCGATCGGAGTCTTCTCGATTGGGTGTCCGGCGAGGTCGGGCAACTAACAAAGACGCTCGGGCCGACAGATCGCGCGAGGCTCGCCGACTATCTGGACGGCATTCGCGAGATCGAACGCCGGATCCAGCGGGTCGAGGCGCGCAACACGAGCGGCGAATCGCGGCAGATGCCGGAGGCGCCGATCGGCGTGCCGGATGCCTTCGACGAGCACGTGAAGCTGATGTTCGATCTGCAGGTGATCGCCTTTGCGTCGGACGTCACACGGGTGTTCTCGTTCAAATTGTCGCGCGACAGCTCCAGCCGCGCCTTCCCCGAGAGTGGTGTCAATGCGGCCTTTCATCCGGCGTCGCATCATCAGGATCGCGAAGACCGCATCATGGACTACGCGAAGATCAATCGCTACCACGTCAGCATGGTTCCGTACCTTCTCGAGAAGTTGAAGAGCACGGCGGACGGCGACAGCAATCTCCTCGAGAACAGCCTGGTCATCTACGGATCGCCGATGGGCAACTCAAACCTCCACAACCACAAGCGCTGCCCGCTGTTCCTGGCGGGGCACGCCGGCGGCAAACTGAAAGGCAACCTGCATCTGAAGGCCGCCGACGGCACACCCATGGCCAACGTGATGCTGTCGATGGCGAACATGCTTGGGCTCGACATGGATCGCTTTGGCGACAGCACCGCAACGTTCGATTTGAATGCGGCGCCACCGCAGGCGACGGTCGCGTCGAAAGGGTAGCCGTGGAGCTGAAGACATGCCAAGGCTGCTGACGACCGCCGTTGCGGGGAGCGTGCTGGGCGCGCTCGGTCTCTCCGTGCTGCTCGATGCCGCGCCGGCGACGCTCACCGACGCCGCGATGCATCGCGACAAGGTTGCCGTGCGCCGTTTGTTGAAGAGCGGTGCGGACGTCAACGCGGCATCGGGCGACGGGATGAGCGCGCTGCACTGGGCGGCCCTCAACGGCGATGTCGAACTGGCCAGCATGCTGTTGTACGCAGGGGCCAACGTGGGGGCCACGACACGACTCGGCGGCTACACGCCGCTGTTGATGGCGGCAGGCAACGGCGAGGCCCCGATCATGGACACGCTCCTCGCTGCCGGCGCCGATCCGAACGCGCCGAATACGAATGGCACGACGCCGCTCATGCTCGCCGCCGCGGCCGGCCGTGCGGATGCGGTCACACTGCTGCTGGATCGCGGTGCCGCCGTGAACGCCAAGGAATCGTCCGAGGGCCAGACCGCGCTCATGTTCGCGGCCGCCAACGGACGCGCAGACGCCATTCGCTCGCTGACCGCGCACGGTGCCGACGTGACGGTGACGACGAAGGTCGTCGACCTGGCGGCATTCTCGCGCGAGCAGGAGGAGATCGCCGGCGGCCCCGCGCCCAAACCTGCGGCCACCCCTGGCGCGGGCAATGCGGCGCCTCCCGCGGCCGCGCCTCGCGCCGGACGAGGCGCGCCGGCAAAGCCGATGATTCCCGGTGTTGACCGCCGGTATCTCTACAACGAACTGGTCCGCACGCAGGGCGGTCTCACGCCATTGCTGATGGCGGCGCGGCAGGGGCAACTGGAGTCTGTGAAGGCGCTCCTTGCCGCCGGCGCCGATCTCAACCAGCCGAGCGCGGGCGATAAAACGACACCGCTGCTCATCGCGATCATCAACGGTCGCTTCGATCTCGCGGCGTTTCTTCTCGATCACGGCGCGAACCCCAATGCCGCCAGCGACAACGGTGCGGCGCCCCTCTACGCCGTGCTGAACTGTCAGTGGGCTCAGAAGGCCCTCTATCCGCAGCCGCGCGCGCAAGAGCAGCAGCGTGCGACCTATCTCGATCTGATGAGGGCGCTGCTCGACCAAGGCGCCGATCCGAACGCGCGGTTGAAGCAGAAGGTCTGGTACTCGGGCTACAACTCCGATTTCTCCGCCATCGATGAAGAAGGGGCGACACCGTTCTGGCGCGCGGCGTACGCGAGCGACGTCGACGCGATGAAGCTTCTGGTGGCGCGCGGCGCGGACCCGAACATCCCGACCTCGAGGGTGCCAGGGCGGGCGCGCGCCGGCGGAGGGTTGAGCAACGACGTCAAAGACGTGTCGACGCTTCCGCCGGTTCCGGTCGGCGGCCCTGGAATGACGCCGCTCCACGCGGCTGCAGGCGCCGGCTACGGTGAAGGGTTTGCCGGCAACGCGCACAGGTTCGCGCCCACCGGGATGCTGGCAGCTGTCAAGTATCTGGTCGACGAGCTGCACGCCGACGTCAACGTGCCCGACCAGGACGGCAATACGCCGCTGCACAACGCGGCGGCGCGCGGCGACAACGAAATGATCCTGTACCTCGTGTCGAAAGGCGCCAACGTGAAGGCGGTCAATCGCGAGGGGAAGACGACCGTCGATATGGCGAACGGTCCGGTGCAGCGCGTGCAGCCGTTCCCTGAGACGATTGCCCTGCTCGAAAAACTCGGCGCGAAGAACAATCACACCTGCGTCTCGTGCTAGGGTCAACGGCTTGGACGCCGATGGTCCACGGCGCATCCACCAACGAGGAACCTTACTGATGCCCGTGCCCTCACGCCCCGTGTTCATCGCCTGCCTGAGCGCGCTTGCGTGCGTTCCCATCGTGGCGTACGAAACGCTGATCGCCGACGCGCCTCAGCGGCCGGCAACGCCTCAGACGCGGAAAGGCTACGAAGAGGAAACGGGGCCCTATGAGGTCGCCGACGGATGGCCCGTGCCTCTTGGTCACGCGGGGTTCACGTGGGGGTCGATGGGCGGCGTCTTTGCCGAGAGTCCGGACCGAATCTACGTGCTGCAGCGCGGCGAGCTGCCCATACCGCCGAAGGCCCCGGCGGGCTACACCGGTGGCTACGGTGCGTTCGGCGCGCCGGCCACCGACGGCAAGCCGCGTCTCGAGCACTGCATTCTGGTGGTGGATGGACACGGCAAGCTGCTCGAGTCGTGGACTCAGCACGACCATCTATTCCAGGGCGGTCGCGGGCCGCACAAGGTCAAGATCAGCCCGTACGATCCGGAGAAACACGTGTGGGTCGTCGACGATCAGCGGCAGCAGATCTTCGAGTTCACGCACGACGGGAAGAAACTGGTGAAGACGCTCGGCGAGGCGGGCGTGGCGGGCAACGATGCCACGCACTTCGCCGGTCCGACCGACATCGCCTGGCTGCCGGACGGCACGTTCTTCGTAACCGATGGCTACGTCAACACGCGGGTCGTCAAGTTCGACAAAGACGGCAAATTCCTGATGACATGGGGCTCCAAGGGCGCCGGCCCCGGGCAGTTCAACCTGCCGCACTCAATCGATATCGATCGAGCGCGGCGTCTCTATATCGCCGATCGCGACAATGGGCGCGTTCAAATCTTCGACGAGGCCGGCAAGTATCTCGACGAGTGGGATCACATCCGTTCGCCGTACCACCTGATCGTGTCGCCCGATCAGCACGTGTGGGTGTCGGACGGCGTCACCAACAAGTTCCTGCAATACAGCCCGTCCGGCAGGCTCCTGTCCTCGTGGGGCACCTACGGCACGTTTCCCGGGGCGTTTTGGGGCGTGCACCAATTCTCGGTCGACTCGGCGGGCAATCTGTACATCGCGGAGACGTTTGGCGGGCGCGCGCAGAAATTCATTCCACGCAAAGGCGTCAACCCCTCGCTGTTGATTCCCCCGATGCCGCTCGCCAGGTAGTCTGACGAAGGTGGCGCGCCAGCTAGCGCGCGGGCATTTGCGCCTTGAGTGTTGTGTAGCGCGCCAGAGCGCCATCGATGGCCGCGGACAGCTCCTTGAAGACCGCGTATGCCTGATCGGTCGGCGCGTAGTCGCCTTGTGCCACATAGTTCTGGAGCGCCGCCATGCGGTTATTCAACTTCAGGTCGAACACCAACATCTGATCGTCGAAGCCCGAGAAGCGCAGTTCCGCCAGTTCCTTTCCCAGCGCATCCAGCGACGCCTTCAGCCGGTCGATAGCCGCCCGGTCACTCTTCTCGGGCAGCCGCGCGCGCAGCCGGCGAATATCGTTCACCGCGTCGTGGGTCGCCGACACTTTGTCGCGAATCGCGATCAGGAGATCGAACTGCTTCTGCAGATCGGCGGCGGTCGCTTCACTCTTGGGATCGGCGACGACGTGGAGCGGCTGCGTGAGTGTCTGGCCGCCGGTCTTCATCCGGATCTGGTAGTCGCCTGGGGGAGCAACGGGACCGCGAAGATTCCCGCCGGCCAGAAAGGTGCCGCCGTCGATCCCGTGCGCATCCTCGTATCGCATGTCCCAGGCGTATCGGTGCATCCCCGGCGTTCCCGGCGGGCCGTTGCGGTCGGTGCTCGACACCGACTTCACCACCGCGCCGCTCTGGTCGAGGAATTCGAGCGTGACCGGCTGCGCAGCGGGCAAGGCGTACGTGACGATGGCCCCGGCTGGAGGATTCTGCCCGATGCCAGACGCACCGCGGCCGAATCCGGCGCGCCTCGTCCGAATCGCATCTTGCGGCGCGAAGAGGTGCGCCGAGGAGGTCGCGGCGTCGCCTGCTGCGCGAAGCGGCGTGAGATCGTCGAGGATCCAGAACGCGCGTCCCTGAGTCGCGGCCACGAGGTCGTCGCCTTTGACCGTGAGATCGGTAATCGGGACGACCGGCAGGTTGAGCTGCAGCGACTGCCACTGCGCACCGCCGTCGACCGAGTAATACACGCCGGTTTCGGTGCCGGCAAACACGAGATCCTTCCGCTTCGGATCTTCGCGAACAGTGCGGACGAAGCTGTGCTCCGGGATTCCGGACGCCGTCATGCGCCACGACTTTCCGAAGTCCGTCGTCTTGTAGATGTACGGGTGGTAGTCGTCCAGTTGATAGCGGTTGACCGCGACGTAGGCGCTGCCCGGATCGTGCGGCGAGGCCTCGATGATGTTCACGCGACTGAATGGCTCGAGCGCCGGCGGTGTCACGTTCTGCCAGTCGCGTCCGCCGTTGCGTGTCACGTGGATGAGGCCGTCGTCGGATCCCGTCCAGATCACGCCCTTTTCTTGCGGCGATTCGGCAATGGTGAAGATCGTCGAGTAATACTCTTCGAGCCGGCCGCCCTGCTGCTTCGCTTTGTCATTGCGCGTCAGGTCGGGGCTGATGGCGTCCCAGCTCTGGCCGCCGTTGGTGGAGCGGAAGACGACTTGCGCGCCCGCGTACACCGTGCCCCCATCGTGCGGCGAGACGATGATGGGGTACGTCCACTGGAACCGGTACTTGACCTCGGCGGCGGTACGCCCGCCGTTGTAGTCGGGCCAGACGGTCACGTTGCGCGTTTCGCCGGTGCGCTCGTCGTACCGTGTCATCAAGCCGAAGTAGCTGCCACCGAAAATAACCGGCGGGTTCGATCGCGTCGGCGCGAGATAGCCGCTCTCGCCGCCGCCGACCTGGTGCCAGTCACTGTCGGTGATTCCTGCGCCGCTGGTGCGGCTCGCGATCGACACCGTCGTGTTGTCCTGCTGCGATCCGTACACGCGGTAGGGCACGCTGTTGTCCGTGATCGCCGTGTAGAACTGCGCCGTGGGCTGATTGTCGAGCGAGCTCCACGAGTGTCCGCCATTGAAGGTGACCGCCGCGCCGCCGTCGCTCCCGTTGATCATCCGCAGGTGGTTCTTCGGGTCGATCCAGAGGTCGTGGTAATCGCCGTGCGGCGTCTGCACCTCGACATAGGTGCGGCCGCCATCGGTGGACTTGTAGAAGTACTTCGCGCAGAACGTGTAAACGGTGTCGGGCTCCTGCGAATCGGCGAAGATGTGGCCGTAATAGTACTGGCGGGACGTCATGTTGAAGCTATCGTTCAGCAGCTGCCACGTTCGTCCGCCATCGTCGGATCGGTAGACGCCGCCTTTTTCGTCGGCCTCGACCGTCGCCCAGACGCGCTGGGGATTGACGGGCGACACCGTGACGCCAATCTTCCCGAGGTGCGACGACGGAAGACCAGCGGTCAGCTTGTTCCACGTGTCGCCGCCATCGGTCGACTTGTAGAGTCCGCCTCCGGGGCCGGTGCTCGTGATCTCCCACGGCTTTCGCAGCACCTGCCACGTGGAGGCGTAGAGCACTTGCGGGTTGGACGGGTCCATCGCGATGTCGGCTGCGCCGGTCTTGTCGTCGACGAACAGAATCTTTTGCCAGCTCTTGCCGCCGTCCTTCGTGCGAAAGACGCCCCGCTCGGCGTTCGGACCGTATGGATGGCCGACCGCTGCGACATAAACGAGATCGGCGTTGGTCGGATGAATCCGGATGCGCCCGATCTGGCTGCTGTCCGGCAGTCCCACGTGCGTCCAGCTCTTGCCGGCGTCGATCGACTTGTAGACGCCGTCGCCCGACGACAGATTGCCGCGGAGGCACGCCTCGCCGGTGCCGACATACACCACTTTCGGGTCCGTCTCCGCGACGGAAACCGCTCCGATCGATCCCGATTTGAAGAAGCCGTCCGAGACGTTGTGCCAGCTCACGCCGGCATCCTCGGTCTTCCAGACACCGCCCCCTGTGGCCCCCATGTAATAGACGAACGGTTCTGTCGCGATACCGGCGACGGCCGTGACGCGTCCGCCGCGGAACGGGCCGATGCTGCGCCACCGCAGCGCGCCGGCGAGACCGATCGGTTGCTGGCCGCTGGCCGGTTGCGTGACGACAGCCACGGCGAGCGCGAGTGCGAGAAGTCCTGTTGATTTCATGAGAGGCACTAGAATGGGCAGGGCGACGGACGTCGCCAGCCAGAGGATCCGCACGAAGTCGGGCGGAAAGGGAAGCGTGGTATGCGCATCTCCGACGCCAGCGTCTTGACCGGCCGAACCGCGGTCACTATACTGCCGAATCGTTTAAGTGTAAAGGACTAGCGCTTCGATGCCTGTGCCGATCGCTTCCGCCGCCGAGGCGTCTGCCGCCGGTCGGTTCCTCGCCGCGGAGCTCGACCGCGTCTCCATCCGTCCGGACGCCTCGATTGCCCGCGACGATCTCGCGAGTTGGTATCGCGCGATGCGCCTCGCGCGGACGTTCGAGGACAAGCTGGCCGCGCTGTACCGCCAGGGGCGGATCGTCGGCGCCGTGTATCTCGGCACCGGACAGGAAGCCATCGCCACGGGTGTCGTCAGCCTCCTCCGCCAGGACGACTATTTCTCCACGGTGGCCCGCGGCCTCGCGGGCTGGTTCATGCGCGGCGTGGACCCGCGCGATGTGATGGCCCGATGGTTCGGGAAGGACATCCCACCCTCACACGGCCGCGAGCTCGGGTTGTTCCTCGCCGACTTGCCGGGCTATGGCATCGCGCCGTATCACAACGGTTCGATGGCGTCGTGGATTCCATCGGGCGCAGGCTTCGCCTTGGCGTTCAAGTACCGCAAGCAGGCGCGCGTGTATGTCGCACTCACCGGCGAGGGGGCGACGAGCCCCGGCGATTTCTACGAAGGGCTCAACTTCGCTGCCATTCACAAGCTGCCGCTGGTTGTCGTCGTCGAGAACAACTGCTACGCGTATTCCACGCCCACGGCGCTGCAGATGCCGGTGGTGAATGTGGCCGACCGCGCACCCGCGTTCAACATTCCGTCGGCGATCGGTTTCGGCAACGACATCTTCGAGGTGCGGCGGCTCGTCGGCCAGGCGATCGACCATGCGCGAAGCGGGCGTGGACCGTACCTGGTCGAATTCAAGACGTTCCGTGTCCGCGGGCACGGCGAGCACGACGACATGGGCTATGTGCCGCGAGACCTCCGGGAATTCTGGGAGCGGCGCGATCCGTTGCGTCTGCTTCGCGAGTACCTGCTCGAGGGCGGCGGTTGGACGGCCGCCGAATGCGAGGCGATCGACGTCGACTGCGCGGCGCAGATCGAGCGCGCGGTCGAAGACGCGTCCGCACTGCCGGATCCCAAGCCCGACACGGTGTCGTGGCGGCTCTTTGCCGAATAGCGGACGATGGTCATCACGTATCTCGAGGCGATTTCGCAAGCCCTGCGCGACGAGATGCGCCGCGATCACGACGTGATTCTCCTTGGGGAGGACATCGCCGAGTTCGGCGGTGCGTTCAAAATCACGCGGGGGTTTCTGAAGGAGTTTGGCGCCGAACGCGTGATCGACACGCCCATCTCCGAAAGCGGCTTCGTCGGCGCCGCGTGCGGGGCGGCGATCGAGGGACTGCGGCCGGTCGTCGAGTTTCAGTTCGCCGACTTCGTCGCCTGTGCGTTCGATCAGATCGTCAACTATGCGGCAAAGGCCCATTACCGCTGGGGCACGCCGGTCCCCGTCGTCTTCCGCGGACCGTCGGGCGGCGGCTTCCGGGGCGGCCCGTTTCACTCGCAGAATCCGGAAGCCTGGTTTACGCACGTGCCCGGCCTCAAGGTGGTGCAGCCGTCCACGCCGTACGACGCGAAGGGATTGCTGAAAGCGGCCATCCGCGACAACAACCCGGTGATTTATTTCGAGCACAAGCACCTCTACCGCCGCATTCGCGAGGAGGTGCCCGAGGACGATTTCATCGTGCCGATCGGCGTCGCGGACGTGAAGCGGGTCGGACGCGATCTGACGATCGTGACCTACGGCGCGATGGTGCACGAATCGCTCGCGGCAGCGGAGCACCTCTCGAAGGAAGGCGCCGAATGCGAAGTCATTGATCTGCGCACGCTCGTGCCGCTCGACAAGCAGGCATTTCTTGCCAGCGTGCGGAAGACGTCCCGGGCCCTCGTCGTGTACGAAGCACATCTCACGGGCGGGTTCGGCGGTGAAGTGGCGGCGATCATCGCGCAGGAGGCATTCGACGTGCTCGATGCGCCGGTGACGCGCGTGGCGAGCCTCGACGTGCCGGTCCCGTTTGCGGCGTCGCTCGAAGATGCCGTGCTGCCGAACGCGGACAAGATTTACAGAGCCGCCGTCGATGTGCTCGAGTACCTGACGGAATGCCTGACGGGATGTCACCGAGAGGACGCGAGAGTCGAGCTCCCAGATGATTGACGTCGTCATGCCCCAGATGGGCGAGTCGTTGGCGGAAGGCACGGTCGTCCGTTGGCTCAAGAAGGCCGGCGAGCGCGTCGAGCGCGACGAGCCGCTGTTCGAAATCTCCACCGACAAGGTGGACACCGACGTCCCGTCGCCGACTGCCGGCACCCTGACCACGATCGTCGTCACCGAGGGACAGACGGTCGCGGTCGGCGCTCGCGTGGCGGTCATCGACGACGGCGCGGCGGTGCCGGTAGAGTCGCAGCCACAGGTGCAGACCGCGGCCGATGTTGGTGGGCGCGCAGAAGAACCTGCCGGACATTTCAAGAGCTCGCACGCGCCGCAGTTGGTCTCGTTCCGGCGTGCGGCGGAGCCGCCTGCGCCAGATCGTCCGGCCGAGCGGACGTTCAGTCCGGCCGTGCTCGATGCCGCGCGTCGCGGGAGCGTGCCGCTGGAGACGCTCGTTTCGCTGAGCGGGTCTGGACGCGGCGGACGTGTGACGAAAGGCGACGTCGCCCGGTTTATCGCGGCCGGCGGCGCCGCGACCGTCGCGTCGCCCGAGACGGCTGCGAGTCGAGGCCGTACGGCCGCCGACATTCCGCGTGAGTATCTCTATCGGCCTTCCCCTGGCGATCAGGTCATGCCGATGTCGCCGGTACGCCGGAAGATCGCCGATCACATGAGTTGGTCGGTGCGCATCAGCCCGCATGCCAGCGCGTTCGCCGAATGCGATCTGACCGCGACCGTCGCCCGGCTGAAGCGGGAGCGCGACGCGTTCCTCGCGCGCGTCGGGGCGCCACTCACCCTGACCGTGGTTGCCGCCGCGGCGCTCGTTGCGACCATGCGCGAGTTCCCGGGCTTCAATGCGTCCGTGGTCAACGACACGATTGTCATCAAACCGGCGGTGAATCTTGGCATCGCCGTAGCGCTGCCGGACAGCGATGATCTCATCGTGCCGGTCGTACACGGCGCGGACGGCTTGTCGATCGCCGGCATGGCTCGAGCGGTGGCGGACCTCGCGTCGCGTGCGCGAGAGCGCCGATTGCGCCCGGAGGACGTGCAGGGCGGCACGGTCACGCTGACCAATCCCGGGATGTTCGGCGGTCTGACCGGCACGCCGATCCTCAATCAACCGCAGGTGATGATTCTCGGTCTGGGTGCGATCGTGAAGCGGGCCGTCGTGCTCGACGACGACCGCATCGCGCCGCGGTCGATGATGACTGTCGCGTTGACCTTCGATCATCGAGCGGCTGACGGAATGGCCGCCTTCAGGTTTCTGGACCGCTTGAAGACTCGACTCGAAGCCGGCCCCGACGATCTGTAACTCTGGTTCAGGAGGGTGAACGATGCGCAAGCTTGGAATTGTCTGTCTGGCGCTGGCGGTGAGCGCCGGAGCCTCGTGGTACCTGGAGATAACGGCGCGGGCGCAGTCTACGTCGGCGCCGGTGGCCGTTGGCGGCACGTTGGGCGCGCTGGCGGCGGGGATCACCTCGGGGCAGCTGGCAGTCATCGACCTGACGCAGGTCCTCAATGCGTCGACGCCGATCATTCAATTGCCGCCGCCCTTCGCGAACACGCCTGGCTTCAAGTCGCACCAGATCTCCGCCTACGATGCCAAGGGGCCCGCGTGGTACTGGAACTGGATCGAGATCGGCGAACATGTCGGCACGCACTTCGACGCGCCCTGCCACTGGGTGACGGGGAAGGACAAGGGGTGCGTCGATGAAATCGCTGCGAAGCAGTTCATTGGTCCCGCTGCGGTCATCGACGTCACAGCGGACGTGGCCAAGAATGTCGACTTCGTTGCGACCCGCGCGACGCTGCTCGCCTGGGAGAGCAAGCACGGACGCATCCCCAAAGGCGCGTGGGTGATTCTGCACACGGGCTGGGGCGCGCGCGCGACCGACGCCGCACGATTCCTCAACGTGGGCGCCGACAAGGCGCCGCATTATCCAGGATTCGGAAAAGAGTCCGCCGAGTTCCTCACGAAGGATCGCGACGTCCTGGGCGTCGGGGTCGAGCAGGTGGGTACGGATGCCGCGGTCGGCGCCAAGGCGGATCCGCCGTTTCCGAATCACTCGATCATGCACGGCGCCGGCCGATTTGGTCTGACTCAGCTCGCCAACGTGGACAAGCTGCCGGAAATGGGTGCCATTGTGATCGCGACGCCGCTGAAGATCGAGCACGGATCCGGCAGCCCGGTCCGTGTGATCGCGATCGCACCGGCTGCGCGGTGATGGGCGGCCCGTCGTCGCCACAACGTGGTCGCCTTGGCATGATCGGAGCCGGATGAGCGTGAAGCGTTTGCAGGAGCAGGTCGCCTGGGTGACCGGAGGCGGCCGTGGAATCGGCCGCGCCATCGCACAAGCGCTTGCTCACAACGGCGCCTCGGTGATCGCGTCGGCGCGAACGATCGACGAGGTCCATGCGGTTGCGCGTGAGATCGAAGCGGCCGGCGGTCAGGCGCTGGCCATTCAATGCGACGTGACTGACGATCGCCAGGTCAACGCGGCGTACGAAGCCGCGCTCGCGAGATTTCAGCGGATCGACATCTTGATCAACAATGCGGGGTTCGCCGAGAGCGCGCCGCTGGTCCGGCTCGATCCGGCGCTGTGGGACAAGACGATCGCCGTGAATCTGACGGCGACCTATCGCTGCATGCGCGTCGTCCTGCCGGGTATGATCGAACGGCGCAGCGGCCGCGTCGTGAACGTCGCCTCGGTCGCCGGGCGGGTCGGATTTCGCTATAGCGCCGCCTACTGCGCGGCGAAACATGGCGTGCTCGGTCTCACACGCGCCGTCGCGCTCGAGGTGGCTGCCAAAGGGATCACCGTCAACGCGGTGTGCCCCGGCTGGGTCGATACAGAGATGACGGCAGCGTCCATCCGCAACATCGCCGAAAGGACCGGCCGGTCGGCCGACGATGCGCGCCGCGCACTCGAATCGATGAATCCGCTGGGGCGGCTGATCCGCCCAGGCGAAGTGGCGGCCGTGGTCCTGTTTCTTGCCGACCCGGATGCGTCAGCGATCACGGGCCAGGCCTACGGCGTCGACGGTGGCGAGGTCATGGCGTAGGAATCCGATGGTGAAAACAATCCAGTCTCATGCGGTGCCTCGCTACGTGAACCCATCGTCGCTGACAGCGCCGCGCGGCTACAGCAACGGCGTTGTGTACGGCGCCGGCGGCTCCGTCGTGTTTCTCGCCGGCCAGATCGGGTGGGATGCCGCCGGCCGGATCGTCAGCGATCGATTCGAAGATCAGTTCGATCAGGCGCTCGCGAACCTCGTCGCCATCGTCACCGACGCGGGCGGCACGCCAGAATCGATCGGCAAGCTGACTATCTACGTGCTCGACTGTGACGAATACATATCAGCGCGTAAGGCGATCGGCGAGCGCTATCGCCGTCGGATGGGACGCCATTTTCCGGCGATGACGCTTGTCGAGGTCCGTGCGCTGCTGGAGCCCGGTGCGCGGCTCGAGATCGAAGGCATCGCGTGGCTGTGACGTTTCCAGAGCCGACCACATTTCGGTACGAGGAAGCTGGTGCGATCGCGACGATCACGCTCAACCGTCCCGATCGCCTGAACGCGCTGACGTTCGACGTGTATGCGGAACTGTCGGACTTGTTCCAGGCGCTCAGCTCGCGGCAGGGCATCAGATGCGTCGTCATCACCGGCGAAGGCCGCGGGTTCTGCTCGGGTGGTGACGTCGAGGCGATCATCGGTCAGCTGCTCGATCGCAACATGGTGGAGTTGATCGCGTTCACGCGGATGACGGGCGCGCTCATTCGGCGGATTCGCGAATGCACCAAACCGGTGGTCGCCGCGATCAACGGCGTCGCGGCTGGCGCTGGGGCAGTGATTGCGCTCGCCTGCGATTTTCGCATCGCGTCGGAGAATGCCAGCCTCGCATTTCTGTTCACCAAGGTCGGTCTGGCGGGCGCTGACATGGGCGCGGCGTACCTGCTGCCCCGGGTCGTCGGATTGGCGCGTGCGACGGAGATTCTGTTTCTCGGCGACAAGATCGCGGCGGTCGACGCCGAGCGGCTGGGGCTGGTCACCCGGGTCGTGCCCGCGGCTCAGCTGATGACCGAGGCGCGCGCGCTGGCTGAGCGTCTCGCGCAAGGGCCGTCGTTCGCGCTCGGGATGACGAAACAGCTGATGAATACGGAGCTCGATCTCGATTTTGCAGCGGCAATCGAGGCCGAGGCGCAGGGACAGGCGATTTGCATGCAGACGCGAAACTTTCGGGAGTTTCACGCGGCGTTCGCGGCCAAACGCCCGCCCGAGTTCGATTGATGGCGCCAGGGATGCTGACCGCACCTTTCTTCGAACCGGCGCATCGCGACCGCGCGGCGTGGCTGGCGCGGTTCGCGCATGAAACAATCGAGCCGCTGGCGGCGACTGCGGAAGAGGGCGATCCTGTCGCGGTGGGCCGTGTCTTCATCGAGCGCGCCGCCGCGGCCGGCGTTCTCGCGCTGTTTGCGGGTGATGGCGTTCGCGGCCCGGAGCTTCGCACGTTGTGTCTTGCGCGCGAGGCGATTGCCGCCTGCTCCGGGTTTGCCGACTCGGTGTTCGCTGTTCAAGGGCTCGGGTGCTATCCCATCGTGCTCGCGGGCAGCGATCTGTTGAAACGCCAATATGTGGCCGAGGCCAGCCGCGGAAGAGCTGTTGGGGCCTTCGCGCTCACCGAGCCCGACGCCGGATCGGATCCAGCGGGGATCCAAACGGCAGCTGTGCGGGACGGCGATCACTACGTCATCACGGGAACCAAGACGTTTATCTCGAATGCGGGTCTCGCGACGTTCTATATTGTGTTTGGGCGGACCGATCCGAACGCGGGCTCGAAGGGGCTGTCGGCATTCGTGGTCGACGCTGCCACGCCGGGGTTTCACGTCGAGCGGCAGATCGCGCTGCTGGCGCCTCACCCGATCGGCGAGATTCGGTTTGATGGCTGCCGGGTGCCCGCCGACCACCGACTCGGCGCGGAGGGCAGCGGCCTGAAGGTGGCGCTGTCGACGCTGGACCTGTTCCGCTCGTCTGTCGGCGCGGCGGCGTGCGGTCTTGCGGCCCGCGCGCTGCAGGAGGCGGGAACCTACGCCGACCGTCGACGTCAGTTCGGGTCGGCGCTGTCCGAATTTCAAGCGACTCGTCTCGCGCTTGCAGACATGGCCACCGAGCTCGACGCGTCGCGTTTGCTGGTGTACCGGGCCGCGTGGGTCAAGGACGGTGGGGCGGCCCGCGTGACACGCGAATCCTCGATGGCGAAGTTGTTTGCGACGGAGGCGGCACAGCGCATCGTCGATCGCGCCGTGCAGATCCACGGCGGCGTTGGCGTCACGCGCGGATACGTCGTCGAGCGGCTTTACCGCGAGGTGCGCGCGCTGCGCATCTACGAAGGCACGTCAGAGATTCAGCGGTTGGTGATTGCGGAGCAAGTGCTCAAATCGATGCGCGAAGAACCGGAACCAGTATTATGACCGAGCGCCAGTCAACCCCGATGCGGGGGCGAACGCGAGAGTCGGTCCGCACGCACCTGCGGATCGCGACCTGCTACAACCTGTTGATGCGCGAGGCGCGCCAACGTGTGGTCGCACGGTGGAACTTGACGCTACCGCAATTCGAAATGCTTGCCGAGCTGGCCCGCGCCGATGCGGGCGGCTTCACGTTCGTCGAGCTGAGCCGGTTGCTCCTGGTCACGTCAGGGAATCTCACCGGCATTGTCGACCGCCTGGAGGAACAGCGGCTCGTCGAGCGGCGTCCCGACGGCAAGGACCGCCGTGTCATCCGCGTGGCGCTCACTGAAAAAGGGCGCCGGGTGACCGACCACATGCTCCCGGCGCATGCGGCGGACATCGAGGAGATTCTGTCGTTCATGCCCCGCGCTTCCTTGAACGAGCTGAGCAATCTATTGGGACACCTTCGCGACGGGCTGCATGCGCGCGCCGAGCTCGGCCAGACGGCGGTCTCACGCAAACGGAAAGCGTCACTGCGCCGGGTCGTCTAAGCGCGGCGCCTTGCGGTCCAATTCGCGCTCGCGTAATTCAAGCCGACGGAGCTTCCCGGTCTCGGTGCGCGGCAGCGTGGCGACGAACTCGATTTCGCGCGGGTACTTGTAAGGCGCCAGCTCGCGTTTCACATAGTCCTGCAGCGCGGCGGCGAGCGTGGCCGATGCCGTCGCGGCATCCTTCAACACGACGAACGCCTTCGGGACAGCTCCGCGCACGGGATCTGGCGTCGCGACAACCGCTGCGTCCGATACCGCCGGATGCTCGACGAGTACGCGTTCGACCTCCGGCCCGACGATCTTGTATCCGCCGCAGACGATCACGTCGTCGTTCCGGCACTGGAACCAGAAGAATCCATCCGCGTCCTGCTGATACACATCTCCGGTGATGTTCCATCCGCCGCGCACGTAGTCGCGCTGGCGATCGGGCTTCCGCCAATAGCGGCACCCGGTTGGCCCGCGAACGGCGAGGAGGCCCGAAGTGCCTCGCGCCACCTCCATCAAGTGTTCGTCGACAACGCGCGCCTCGTAACCGCCGACAGGAGTGCCACTCGATCCTGCCCGAACCTGTCCCGACCGCGCTGAAATGAAGATGTGGAACATTTCCGTCGATCCGATACCGTCGAGGATTTCCAAGCCGGTTCGACGGTACCACTCCTTATACACGCTGGCTGGCAGTGGCTCGCCAGCGCTCACGCATAGTTTCAACGAGGTCAGATCGTGGGTCCGCTCCAGGTCCGGATCCTGTAAGAGCAGGCGATAGGTCGTCGCGGCACAGAACAGGAGGGTGACGCGATCGGCGGACACACGCGCCAGCAGCCTCTGCGGCTCGAAGCGATCGACGAGTGACGTGGACGCGCCCACACGAAAGGGGAACACCAGCAGACCTCCGAGTCCGTAGGTGAACGCGAGCGTCGGGTGTCCGCCGAACACGTCGTCTGGCGTGGCCTCGAGGACCTCAGCGCCATAGCAGTCGGCTGCAGAGAGGATGTCGGCCGGCGTGTGAACTGCGCCTTTGGGCACGCCGGTGCTTCCCGAGGTGTACGCGATCAGGGCCACGTCGCTGTTGCCGACCGGCGTCGGGTCCAAACGATCGCCCGCGTCGACCGTCAGGTGCTCCAGAGAAGCATCTGCGTCCGGCGAGTACGAGCGAGGCACCGCGTCCATGGACCCGGCCGCCACCACGACAACCGGATGATCGAACGCAGCGCGAGCGCGTGCAAGCTCCTCGAGTAGATCGTCCTGGCAAACGATGACTCTCGCGCCGGAGTCGTTGATGATGTACGCGAGCTCCCGCGCTCGGAGCATCGGCATCGTCGACACGCCAACCGCGCCGATTTTCTGCACCGCCAGCCAGGTGGCGACGAACGGCACGCCGTTGAAGAACCGCATGGCCACACGATCGCCCGGCTGGATCCCGAGGTTCAAAAGGGCGTGGCCAATGCGATTGGTGCGCCGCTCCAGCTCCCCATAGGAGACGCGCTCGGTCTTCGTGACCACCGCGGTGCGCGCACCGGCTCCGGCGGTGACGTGTCGACCGAGCAGCAGTTCGGCGAGGTTCAGGGTGTCCGGATACTGCAGCTCGGGTCGCGTGCGCACCACCGTTGGCCACAGCGCCTGGGACGGCAAGTCGTCGTTGTAACGCGGGTCCGTCATTGCAGCCCCCATCATTGTGCACGCGTTCGAGATAGTTTAGGTTTAAGATTTACAGGCTGATGTGTCACCCACCAGAAAGCTTCCGCCATCCGCTCCCGATCCCGCGCTGGCCCACAGCGCAGGAGGCCGCGCGCTCGCGCTGGTTTTCGCCGATCAGCTCCGGCCGCCTGCAGCTCTGCGAGCGGACATGGGTGCCGGCGATGGTACCGTGGCGGGCCACCGACGACGGCGTGGTGACCGAGGACGTGTTGGCGTGGTATGAACGCTTCGCGCTCGGGCGCCCCGGCGCCATCGTCGTCGAAGCGACCGGTGTACGCGACATCCCCAGTGGACCGCTGCTGCGGATCGGCGACGATCGTTTCATTCCCGGGCTCTCGGAGCTGGTCCGAACCGTGAGGCGCGCGAGCCAAGGGCACACGCGGCTGTTCATTCAGCTGATTGACTTTCTCTCCATCAAACGCCGGCCCGAGCGCGAAATATATCTACGCCGCTACCTGACCATCACCGAGGAACACTGCAGGCGGCTCAGCCTCGCCGACGACGAAGCGGTTCGCGACGCTCTCGTCGCCCTGTCGGACGATCAGTTGGCGCTCGTCCTGACGGCTCGAGAGCTCGAGGGGTTGCGCTGCGGATATCGCGAGCGCGTCACGGATGTTGAGCTCGCCCACATCCGCGATTTGCCCACCGTGCTCCCGGGCGTCTTCGCAGCGGCCGCCATCCGTGCGGAGCGCGCCGGCTTCGACGGCGTCGAGCTCCATTACGCACACGCGTACACGATGGCCTCGTTTCTCTCGGCTCTGAACACGCGTGACGACGGCTACGGCGGCTCGCGAGAGCAGCGGGTGCGGCTTCCGCTCGAGACGTTCCGTGCCGTCCGCGCTGCCGTCAGCGACCGCTTCGTCGTCGGCTGTCGCTACCTCGCCGACGAGTGCATACCGGGCGGCAGCACGGTGGACGATGGCGCCTACTTTGGCGTGGAGTTCGCGAAAGCGGGCCTCGACTATTTGTCGCTGTCACGGGGCGGAAAATTCGAGGATGCCAAGCCACCACAGGTCGGGTGGGCGATCTATCCGTATACCGGACCGAGCGGCTGGGAATGCATGCCGACGACGCTTGCGGATCGGCGCGGCCCATTCGGGCGCAATGTCGAGTCCACCGCGCGGATTCGCGCCGCCGTGCACGAAGCCGGCTTCACCACGCCGGTCGTCGTCTCCGGGGGGATTCACGAGTTCGATCAGGCGGAAGGGATCATCGCGCGGGGTGATGCCGACATCTGCGGCGCCGCACGTCAATCGCTGGCCGACCCGGATTGGTTTCGAAAGATTCGGCTCGGACGCGGCGGCGACATTCGACAGTGCACCTTCACGAACTACTGCGAAGGCCTCGACCAAAAGCACAAGCAAGTGACGTGCAAACTCTGGGACCGCGTGGGCCTGGAGACGCCAGATGTGAAGCGCACCGCCGATGGCAAGCGACGTCTCACCGCGCCGGCGTACGCGTTGGAGCTCGAGCCCGCCGTGGAAAACCGATGACGACTGCGGGAACCGTGTCGCCGTCCACGACCGAAGAGGGGCTCCAGCGTCGCCTCACCTCGCGCCAGCTCACGATGATCGCGATCGGCAGCGCGATTGGCGTTGGCCTCTTCCTGGGCAGCACCGTCACCATCGGCCTGGCGGGTCCGGGCGTCATCGTCACCTACATCATCGGCGCCGCGATCGCGCTCATCATGGGCTACGCACTGGCGGAGATGGCGGTCGTCCATCCCCAGGCGGGCTCCTTCGGCGTCTACGCCGAGCGGTATCTGTCGCCGTGGTTCGGCTTCGTCGTCCGCGCCACCTACGCCTTCATACAGATTCTGGCGATTGGCGCGGAAGTGACCGCCGTCGCGATTTACTTCGCCTTTTGGTTTCCCGCCGTGGCGCCCTGGGTATGGGTCGCCATCGTCTCCGTCGGTCTTGTCGCCATCAACACCGCGCAGGTTGGCCGGTTCGGTGAAGTCGAGTACTGGTTCGCGCTGATCAAAGTGGTCGCGATCCTCGCGTTCATTGCCGTTGGCGTCGCGACGATCGCGGGCGTCCCCTCCGGTCACGTGATCGGCGTGTCGAATCTCTTCAACGGCCCCGGTGGATTCCTGCCGCATGGGTGGCGGGGCGTGTGGCTCGCGTTGACGCTGGTCATCACCAGCTATATGGGCGTGGAAGTGATCGCCGTGACAGCGGGCGAGGCGGAACACCCTGAGACATCGATCCCCAGGGCGATGAAGACCATGGTGTTGCGGCTGATTCTCTTCTACGTGCTCGCGATTGGCGTCATGCTGATGATGACGCCGTGGAATCACATCGGCGAAGGCGGACGCGGCATCACGGGGAGCCCGTTCGTGCGCGTGTTTGCCTCCGTCGGGATCCCTTACGCTGCCGGCGTGATGAACCTGGTGGTGATCTCCGCCGCACTGTCGAGCGCGAACTCGAATCTGTACCTGACGACGCGCATGCTGTTCTCGCTGTCGCGATCCGGCTACGCGCCTGGCTGGCTCGCCACCGTGAGTGACGCCGGCGTGCCAATGCGCGCCGTCGGCGTCGCCAGCGGCGGCATGGCGATCGCGATTCTGCTCGCCATCTATGCTCCCGGGCAGGCCTTTCTGGCGCTGTACGGCACAGCTGTCGCCGGCATGCTGTTCATCTGGATCGTGATTCTGTTCACGTACCTGCGTTTTCGCGCGGCCATCTCGCCGGCCCAGCTTGCGCGGCTGCCCATCAAGATGCCGGCGCATCGTCTCGCGGCGACGCTCGGAATCGTCTCGCTGATCGCAATCACGGCGACGACGTTCTTCGTTGATGGACTGCAGTACACGGTCCCATCGTTCCTACCATTTCTGGCCTTCATCTCGATTCTGTATGCGCGCATGCGTAAACGCGCCGGAGCGCCCTCGTGATTGAGTTTCCCGTCGACGACCTTCGCCGCGAGTTCCCCGCGCTCGCGCGGGACGAACACTTTCTGTTCTTCGACAATGCCGCCGGCGCGCAGATACCCGGGGAGGTGCTCGCGGCGGTCACCGACCACCTCGTGGCGCGCAATGTCCAGCGGGGCGGGCCGTACGCGCGTTCTCGGGAGGTCGACGCGATGATTGCGCGCGCGCGCGAGAGCGTCGCGGCGTTCGTCAACGCCCGGTCCGCCGATGAAATCGCCTTCGGCCTCAACGCGACGTCGTTTATTCGCGCCATTAGTCTGGCCATCGGCCAGACGCTCGGTTCCCGCACCGAGATCGTCGTCACGGACCTCGATCACGAGGCCAACGTCGCGACGTGGGTCGCACTCGAACGTGCGGGCGCCCGCCTCGTCTGGTGGAAGGTTCGCGAGGACGGCCGGCTGCACGTTGCGGACCTCGACGCCATGCTGTCCGATCGCACGAGGCTCGTCGCATGCACGGTCGCGTCGAATGCCACCGGATCGCGCGTCGACGTGGCGGCAGTGGCCAGGATCGCGCATCGCGTCGGCGCCGAGGTGTTCCTCGATGCAGTGCATTTCGGTCCGCACGGCCCGATTGACGTGCAGGCGCTCGACTGCGATTACCTCGTGTGCTCGGGCTACAAGATTTTCGCGCCGCACATGGGATTCGCGTGGTGCCGTGCGGAGGCGATCAATCGGCTGCCGACATTTCGCGAGGATTTCATACCGGATGTCACGCCGGACAAGCTCGAGGCCGGCACGTACGTGTACGAGAACGTCGCCGGGATGGACGCCGTGATCCAGTATCTCGAGCGCCTCGGACGCCGCATGGGGGCGCCGCCCGACGCAGACCGTCGCACGGTGCTGCAAACGGCGATGGAGGCGATCGCGGCGTATGAGCGGACGCTGTCGGCGGCGCTCCTCGACGCGGTGCTGTCCGTCGACGGCGCCGTGGTGTACGGCGTGACCGATCGCGCGCACCTGGCCGATCGCGTGCCGACCGTCGGCTTCAACGTTGGCGATCTCGACGGGTCCGCGATTGCGGCCGGCCTGGCCGAGGGCGGAATCGGTGCGCGCAGCGGGCATATGTACTCCCCGCGACTCATGCGGCGGCTCAATCTGGAACCGCGCGGCATGGTGCGCGTGTCACTGGTGCACTACAACACGCTGGATGAAGTCGCGCGCTTCCGCGAAGTGCTGTCGAGCGTGGCGGCCGCAGTTCGTGGCGAAACGACGACCCGCGCATGACGCCCACACTCTCGCCTGCTCAATTCCGGTCGCAGTTCCCGATCTTCTCGCACCGGATCTACGTGAATAGCTGCTCGCAGGGCGCGCTGTCCCTCGACGTCGAGGCGGCCCTGAAGGAGTACGTCGACAGCTGGCACGCCAGCGGCTCCCCCTGGGAGCTCTGGGTGGAAAAGGTGGAGGAACTGCGCGCGGCGTTCGCCGCGTCGATCGGCGCCGATCCGGACGAGATCGCGGTGCTGCCGAGTGCGTCCGCGGGCATCAATGCGATCGCCAGCGCGCTCGATTTCAGTGGTCCCCGGTCGCAGGTGGCCATGGGGGAGTTCGAGTTCCCGACGATGGCGCAGATCTGGCTCGCGCAGCAGCGCCGTGGCGCAGCGATTCGCTGGGCGCGCGCAGAAGGCGATCGACTCGAGGTGGAAGCGTACGCCGCAGTCGTCGACGAACGCACGTTGATCGTGCCCGCCACGCACGTCTGCTTCCGGAACGGGCACAAGACCGACATTGCCGCGCTCACAACGATGTGCCACGCGCGCGGTGCGTACGTGTTTCTCGACGACTACCAGCGCACGGGGTCGAGCCCGATCGACGTCCACCGCCTCGGGATTGATTTCATGGTGACCGGTTGCCTCAAGTACCTGTTGTCAGCAGCCGGCGTCGCGTTCCTCTACGTTCGCCGGGATCTCATCGCGCGACTGGAGCCCACCATTACGGGCTGGTTCGGGCGCGTCAATCCGTTTGCCTTCCGGATCGACGAAATCGACTGGTCGCCAACCGCGAGCCGATTCGAGAGTGGCACGCCGCCGGTGCCGAATGTGTATGCCACCCTCGGTGGCCTCGCGCTGCTCGATCGCATCGGGTATGAGGCGGTCGGCCGCCAGGTGGAGCGGCTTGTCGATCGATACCGCAACGCCGTCGCGGCATCCGGATTCGTGGTGCGCACGCCCGCCGACGCGGCCCGGCGTGGACCGCTCGTCGTTGTCCAGAGCGTCGACGCACCGGCACTCGTCTCGCGACTGGCCGCTCGCGGCATCGTGGCGTCGTGCCGCGGCAATGGTCTGCGGGTCTCGTTTCATGCATATAACAACGAAGCGGATGTCGACGCGGTCGTGTCGGCGCTCGAGGCGGAGTCCCAGTTGCTCGAGCGCACGGCTACTCGATCGTCGTGAGCCGCGCGCCGCTGCGGGCGGTCGTCTCTTGCGGGAAGGGTGAGTCATGTTCCTGCTAAAACGCGTCGCTCTTTTATTTGTCTTTTCGCTGAGTGTCGTCCAGGCGCAGTCTGCGCCAGAACTGCATCCACAAATCACCGCGTCGTTCAAATCGCTTCGCTGGCGCAGTATCGGGCCTTATCGCGGCGGTCGCGTCACCGCGGTGGCGGGTATCCCGGGGCAGCCGCTCGTCTACTACATGGGTGCGACGGGCGGCGGCGTGTGGAAGACCGAGGATGGAGGCATTAGCTGGAACCCGATTACCGACGGCTACGTGAGAACCGGATCGGTCGGCGCGATCGCGGTGGCGCCGTCGGACCCCAACATCGTGTACGTGGGGATGGGCGAAGCGGACATCCGGAGTAATTTCTCGCACGGCGACGGCGTCTACAAGACGCTTGATGCCGGCAGGACCTGGAAGCACGTCGGTCTTCCTGCTTCACGCCAGATCGGCCGCATTGCCGTTCACCCGCAGGATGCGGAGGTGGCGTTCGTCGCGGTGTTGGGCGATCCGTTCGGCCCAAGTCCGGAACGCGGCCTCTATCGCACGCGAGACGGCGGCGCGACGTGGGAGAGAGTGCTGTTCGTCGACGATAAGACCGGGGCGACCGATGTGGTGATCGATCCCGTGAATCCGCGCATCGTGTACGCATCGTTCTGGCCCGTCTATCGACGTCCCTGGCAGATTGTCAGCGGAGGCAACGGGAGCGGGCCGTACAAATCCGTGGATAGCGGCACGACGTGGACTCCGTTGAGCAACGGGCTGCCAACGGGTATGAAGGGCCGCATCGGGCTCGCCGTATCGCCGTCTCGCCACGACCGCGTCTGGGCCATCGTCGAAGCCAAGGATGGCGGCGTGTTCCGGTCCGACGACGCGGGCGTCAATTGGCAGCGGATGAACGGGGAATCGAGCATCCGCGAGCGTTCGTGGTACTACAGCCACATCATTGCGGATCCGCAGAATGCGGACACGGTATACGTGCCGACCCTGGAGATCAACAAATCGATCGACGGCGGCCGCACCTTTCAGGTCGTGCGTGCCGCCCATTCCGATAATCACGGACTGTGGATTGCTCCGGAAGATTCGCAGCGGATGATCAACGGCAACGACGGCGGCGCGGCGATTTCGGGGAATGGCGGCCGCACGTGGACGACCGAGCAGAACCAGCCGACCGGCCAGTTTTACCATGTGATCACCGACAACCGCTTTCTGTACCGCGTCTACGGTGCGCAGCAGGACAGCTCCACCGTATCGATCGCGAGCCGTACCGCAGGCGGCGGCATTGGCGAGACCGACTGGTATCAGGTCGGCGGTGGGGAGAGCGGCTACATCGCGCCCGATCCGCAGGATCCCGATATCGTCTACGCCGGAAATTACTACGGCGTCATGACGCGGTACGATCATCGAATCGGAGAGTCGCGAAACGTGTCCGTCTGGCCGGAGACTCCCGGCGGCCGGCCGGCAGCCGACCTGAAGTACCGTTTCCAGTGGACGGCGCCGATTGTGTTCTCGCCAATGGATCCTACGGCACTGTACGCTGCGGGCAACGTCCTCTTCAGGTCGACCGATCAGGGACAGAGCTGGCAGGTGATCAGCCCCGACCTGACGCGCAACGACAAGACGAAGCAAGGACCGAACGGCGGTCCGCTCACCGGCGACAACAGCAGCGCCGACTTCTACTGCACCATCTTCACGGTCGCGCCTTCGCGTCTGGAGAAGGACACGATCTGGACCGGTTCGGACGACGGCCTGGTGCAGCTCACGCGCGATGGCGGCAAGACATGGACGAACGTCACGCCAAAGCAGATGCCGGAGTGGACGCGGGTCAACATCATCGAGGCCTCGCCGCATGCGCCAGGCACCGCCTACGTTGCGGCGATGCGTTATCAGTCCGACGACTTCAAGCCATATATCTACAGGACCACCGACTACGGTGGGACGTGGACCGAGCTTGGCCGCGGCATCCCGAACATGGCGTTCGTACGCGTGGTTCGCGAGGACCCGGCGCGCAGGGGACTGCTGTACGCCGGCACTGAAACCGGCGTGTACGTCTCGTTCGACGATGGGACGACGTGGCAGCCGCTGCAGCTGAATCTGCCGATCGTGCCAGTCACCGATCTGGAGATCCACGGATCGGACCTGGTGGCGTCGACGCAGGGACGCGCGTTCTGGATCCTCGACGACCTCAGCCCGCTCCGACAATGGAACGAGCAGGTCACGGCGTCGGCCGTGCACGTGTTCCAGCCGCGGGAGACCTACCGCGTGCGGGTGGGCGGTGGAGGAGGGGGACCGGCGGCCGCCGTCGGCCAGAATCCGCCGGCGGGCGTCGTCGTCTGGTATTACCTCAAGGAAGCGTCTGCTGGCGGCGTCACTATCGAGGTGCTGGACCACACAGGCAAGACGATTCGGTCGTTCAAGAGCCGTGAAAACTCGGCGGGCCCGGAGAGCGTACGGTCTGCGTTCGGCGGCCCCACGTCGCCGCGGGTCATTGTCCCGACTGACGCGGGCGTGAACCGGTTCGAGTGGGACATGCGGTATCCGGACGCCTCGGGTCCGCCGCAAGGCACGATTCTGTTTGGGGGCAGCGTGCGCGGGCCACAGGCGGTGCCTGGCTCCTATCGGGTTCGTGTGACGGCGGACGGCAAGACGCTCACGCAGCCGTTCGAGATCAAGAAAGATCCGCGGCTGTCGACCACGCCGGAGGATTTCGACAAACAGTTCGAATTGTTGACGCGGATTCAAGAGCGTCTGAGCGCCGCGCACGACGCCATTGCCCAGATCATGGCGGTGCGGGCGGATCTGCGCGCGTCGATCGCGCGCGCCGCGCGAACGTCGGCGGCCTCGTCCATCGCGACACCTGGGCAGGCGCTCGACGCGAGCCTGGCGTCGGTGCAGGACGAGCTCGTGCAGATGAATATCCGCAACGGCAACGATGTCCTCACCTACCCGGCGAAATTGAACAATCTCATTGCCGCGCTCGCGCCAGTCGTTGCGGCGACCGACACAGCGCCCACTGCGCAGTCGTACGAGGTGTTCAAAGATTTATCGGAGCGACTCGATCGACAGCTTGGCAGGCTGAAACAAATCCTGGAACGCGACGTGCCCGCGTTCAACAAGTTGGTCGAAGAGCATCACATCGAAGCCATTCCGAAGAGATTTCGGCGCTGATAAGGCAGTCGCCGCTTCTTCGAACGCAGAAACGCCCTGCCGAGTTGTCGACGGCGATATCCAGCTCATAATGAGCTATTTCTCGCGTCGATTCCCGCTTTGCGGTAATCGCAGGGCCCGCGAACCTTGGCGATCTCCCAGTCGTCAAATCTGGCTGATGTGGCAGGACTTACGGTTTGCAGTTCGACTGGCATGGCGCAGCCCGCTTCTGACTGGGGCGATCGTCGCAACGCTCGCCTTAGGGGTGGGCCTCGACGCCGGCATCTTCACGATCATTGACGGCGCGGTCCGCAGGCCGCGCGTCGAACGCGACCCCGAATCGTTCGTGCATGTCCAAGCCGATTTCGACACGCCGACGCTCCATTTCAAAGACAATCCGTTCGGGACAACCGCCTCGGACTACGCGGCCTACCGTGCCGGCACCGAAAGCTTGAGCGACCTCGCCGCGTGGCACATCGTCCGCGTCGCGGTCGCGCAGGATGGGACGCCGACGTTGGCGATGCGTGTGTCGTGTAACTTCTTTACGGTCTTCGGCCTTCCGCACGCGCTGCTCGGACGCGCGCCCTCACCGGCAGACTGCGACGGGAACCAGCGCTTTGTGGTGTTGAGCGAAGAAGTGTGGCGCGCGCGATTCGAGGCCGATGCTCAGATCGTCGGGAAAACGATTGAGTTGGACGGCGAGGGCCTTGCCGTCATCGGTGTGGTGCCTGCCGACTTTCCGGGACGACTGCGCGGACCCGGGTACTGGATGCCGCTGCTGATGCAGCCGTCCGACACACCTCGGCTTGCCCTCGAAGGCCGGCTGAGGCGCGGGTTCTCGCGCGCGGCCGCCGAACGCGAGTTGACCGCGCTCGCAAAGCAGCAGGATCGCGCGCACGTTGGTCGGAACACAACAATTTCTGTCACAAATGGATCCGTTCTCGAAGACCCACTACTCGGACGCACCGCTGCCCTCATCGTGTTGCTCACGATGAGCGGCTTGACGCTGGTCCTGGCGATCGCGTGCGCCAACGTGACCGTCCTGCTTCTCTCGCGGGCCGCCGCGCGCCAGCGCGAAATGGCGGTACGCGCGTCGCTCGGCGCCAGTCGAAGCCGGCTGGTCGCGATGCTCATCACCGAAGGCGTGTTCCTGGCGCTCGCGGCACTGCCGTTCAGCGCGTACCTCAGCTACCAGGTGCCGCGGATCGCCAAATCGATGGTGCCGATGCTGCCGTATTACAACATGCGGCCGAACCTGGCGGTGTTCGTGTACCTGGTCGTGATCACGGCCGTCACCGGATGCCTGGCCGGGATCGCGCCGGCTGCGGAATCGCTGCGAACGGATCTTTCGAGCGGCGTACGCGGCCGCGATGCCGTCGCGTTCGCGGGCACACGCTGGCGCATTCGCGATCTCTTGATCGCGGGCCAGGTCGCGATGAGCCTCGTGCTGCTGGTCGGCGCCGTCTTGTTCACGCGCGCGGAATCCGCGATTCGCCATAGCGATGCCGGCCTCGACACGGAGCATACGCTCGTGATGCCGGTTCGGGGAGTCGCGCCAGCGACTCGGCAAATGTTGATGGAGCGCGTCGGCGCAATTCCGGGAGTTCGGTCCGTCGCGTTGGCGCAAGCGTCGCCACTCGACGTCGAACTCATGCCTACGACGCTGGTCCATCGAGCCGATCAGGCGGACTTGCTGGCGCGGCGTAGCGCGACCGTGAGCGCAGTGTCCCCTGGGTATTTTGAAACACTACGGATGCCTGCGCTGCGCGGCCACGTGCTCTCCCGCGCGAGTGCGGCGAACGACGTCGTAGTCTCGCAATCGCTGGCGCGGGCGCTGGGCTCGGCGGACGCAATCGGCCTGCAACTGATCGACGATAGCGGACGCACGCTCGTCGTCGTCGGGGTTGTTCGCGACGTAGATCTGTTATCGGCGTCTAAGGCGATGATCTATCGCCGCCGCGCAGACGATGAACCGGACGGAGTGTTGCTGGCGCAGGTCGCAGGCTCTGCGATTGGAATCGGACAACAAATGCGACAGGAACTGACCGCGATCGAACCCTCGGCGGCTGTTCAGGTGCGAACACTGGCGTCGGCGTTCGAAGATCTTGCGGCCAGATTCTCGGTCCTCGTGACCTTCGTCAGTTTCCTCGGCATCGTCGGCGTCGTCCTCGCCCTGATCGGCGTGTATGGTGTCGTGGCGTTTGCCGTCAGCCGCCGCACGAAAGAAGTGGGCATTCGCATTGCGCTCGGCGCGACCCGGCCCGTCATCATGCGACTTCTCTTGTCGGCGGGTGTTGCGCCCGTAGCGGTGGGGCTGGCTGCGGGACTGCTTCTCAGCTTCGTGGCCGCGAGCGTGCTCGGGAAAGTGCTCGCCGGGGCGCCGGTGCCGATCGATATCCACGATCCCAGGGCCTTCGGATTTGCCGCGGCCGTGTTAGTCGCGACGGTCCTTGCGGCAATGAGCCTCCCCGCCTGGCGCGCGACGACGTCCGACCCGGTCGACGCGCTTCGACAGGACTGATGCACACGGTCGCACAGCCGCGCGGAAGAGGTTCGTCTGCACTAATGCCGATCGTGGAGACGGTTCTGAACCCATCGGCCGTTGTGTGCGCCTTCGTCAGAGCAGCACGCGTGCTGTGTGCTCTTGCTTCGTGGCGATGACGTCCACCGTCAACCGCGTATCAGGTATCGATGTGATCGCCTCGAGTGCCGGAGCGGGCGGCCGGACGTACTGTTCCATGCGGTAGCCGTTCTCGATCGCGTACAGGCGGTAACCGGCCGTCGTAAAGAGCGCCATGATCTCAGCGGCGTTTCGTCCCTGCGCCTCGAGCGCATCCGGAGTCAGCTCGAAGATCCACTCTGTCATCTCTCCGAACGTGGGTAGGATCCGCCGCAGTCCGTCGAACACATCAGCCTCAGCCCCTTCCACGTCAACCTTGATCAGCCGCGCCGAGCGCAGCCGTTCGCTGCCAACCAACTCGTGCAGCGGGAATGCGTCCACGCGAGCCTCGGGTCGAGGTCCCACCATGGTCGACATCGCAGCAACGGTCGTCGTGGCGCCCAGGTTATCTGGTGGTCCTGCGAACAGCTGCAGTGTCTTGCGCCGGTCAGCGACGGCGTGTTCGATGACCTCGATGTTGTTGAACGCGTTCAGCGCGACATTGTCTCTGAGCATGCCGCTGATCGACGGCGACGCTTCGATGGCCACGACGGCGCCACGCGGCCCCACGCGCTTCGCGGCCAGCAGGGTGTAATAGCCGACGTTCGCCCCCACGTCGATGAACAGGTCGCCCGGCCGCAAGCGGCTCTTCACGAAACGCGTGATGCCCGGCTCCCACACACCGAACAAATAGATGTGCTTCTGAATTTTGTCTGGGAATCGGATGCGCATCCGAACGCCATCGGCGGTGGTGGTGATCGTCTCGAACGGCCGCCAAGCGACATAGGGAGTAAAGAATCGCGTCAGGAGCTTCAGGACCACATTCGGCCGCAGCCGGCGCACCAGCATCCGAGTGGCGGGAAACCCGAGTCGGGCGATGGCGGACTCAGCGGCCCGGAGCCTCGTGGACGTGTTGCGGCGATTCAATCGTGTAGGCAATGCGCTTCCGCTTCTGGTGCGAGGTCATCGGACTTCATGGACGAGGAGAACGCCAGCCGATCCAGTGCACGTCGCAGGCCACCTCGGCGTGGTGCGTTGTTTGCTCTGTCGCGGCCCAGTAATTCACTGTGAATGTGTCAAGCGTCACGATTCTGATTTGCACGTACAACCGCAGTGCCCAGCTGACGCGCACGCTCAACTGCGTCGCCGAGCTTGCCGCGCGATCCGACTGCCTCGTGGACGTGCTGGTCGTCGACAACAATTCGAGCGACGACACACCGCATGTGGTGGCCAGCGCAACGGCCGCATCGCGCATCCCGATTCGCTATGCGCGCGAGGAACGCCAGGGCAAGGGCTTCGCGTTGAACACCGGCCTCGCCCTCGCCCGCGGCGACGTGCTCGCGCTGACCGACGATGACGTCGTCCCTGGGCCAGGTTGGTTGGATACCATCGTGGGCGTGTTCCGAAGCTGCGATGTGGTGTTCGCCGGGGGCAAGGTGCTCCCGATGTGGGAGTCGCCGCCGCCGCCGTCCATGCTCACGAAACGGGCTCAGGACATCTGGGGACCGTTGGCACTCCTCGATTACGGCGACGAACGCATTTTCTACAGCGGCAGCCCGCACGCGCAGCGGCGGCCGGTGGGTGCCAACCTCGCGGTACGCCGCGATGCCATGCTCAAGATCGGCGGATGGCGAACCGATCTCGGTCGGCCGGGCGGAACGTTAATCTCGGGCGAGGATCACGAGATCTATTTCCGGTTGCAGCGCGCGGGGCAATTCCGCGGCGTCTACGAGCCGGCGATGGTCGTGCATCACGCAGTCCCTGCGTCGCGGATGACTTCGTCATACTTCCGGCGGTGGTTCTTCGCCGCGGGCCAGACTCGTGCGCTGATGGCCGATGACTTTTTTCCGGGCGTCGATTTGCGGCGCGCGTCGCGCGTCGCGGGCGTGCCGCGGTTCCTCTATCGAGAGCTGCTGCGGCTCATCGCGCTCTGGGTACGAAGCTGGCGACGCTCTCGGCTGGACCGCTGGATCGAGCAGTTGATGATCATTCGGCACGTCGGCTTGATGTGGGGGGTCCGGCAGCGACGGCCGGAACCCGTCACGATGCCCTCGGAACCCGCTGCCGGAAGCGCGCGCGGTGGAGCGCTGTAAAGCAGTCACCTCGACCGTATTTCGCGCTGAGCTTGCTCACTTCATACGCCACTTCGGGCGACACAGAAATTTGACAAGCCGTCTTTCGCGATCGCCATGCCACAATGAACGCGCGTCCCGCCGATTCCAAGCAAACATCCATTCAGGCAGGACTCATCGCAAGGCGGAGGAAACCCATGAACACCACCCGGACTGCCGTCCTGCTCTTGTCCCTCATCGTCTTCTTCGATCGCCCTGCGCTTGCGCAACCGCCGACGTTCTCGCGCATCGATAACGCACCGATGTTGTCTTTGTCTGGCGGGGTGACGGTCGGCGACTTCAACGCGGACGGATTACCGGACCTCGTGCTTGAAACCCACACGAGCACGGAAGCGCTCGGTCTCTACTTCCTGCGCGGACAAGGCGACGGCACGTTCGCGGCGCCTATTCAGGTGTTCTCCGGATGCTGCGCGAACGTGACGAACGGGGACGTCAACGGCGACGGAAAGCTCGATCTCATCTTCAGCTTCGGCAGCGAGGAATGGGTCCTGCTCGGCAAGGGCGACGGCACCTTCGGCGACCTGCAACGGTCTCCCGCACCGGCGAGCCCGCGTGCACCACTCGTTCTCGATTTCAATGGCGATGGAAAGCTCGATCTCGCGCTCGCCGACCAGGGCGGCGGCGTGTCGATATTACTTGGAAAAGGCGATGGCACGTTCGCGACAGCCACGAACTTTCCGATCGGCGGCGGCGCGGCGGCGAACGCCATCGTGGCAGGTGACTTCAACGGCGACGGCGTCCTGGATATTGCGGCGTCGAATCCCGGTCCGCCCAATTTCACGGGAACGACGGTCAGCGTCCTGCTGGGAAACGGTGACGGGACCTTCGGTGCGCCGACGGACTTCATCGTCGGAACCGATCCATTCCCGATCGTGACGGCGGATTTCGACCAGAACACCGAGCTCGACCTCGCCGTCGCCAACTACATGTCCGCGTCGGTCTCGGTGCTGCTCGGGAAAGGTGACGGAACCTTCGCGCCGAAACTCGACGCGCTCGACGGACCGTTCCCCGTTGGCATCGGCGCGGCCGATTTCAACGGCGACGGCAGACCCGACATCGCCATCGGCAGTGCAGCGCCTTCACTTGCGGTCCTGCTCGGCAACGGCGACGGCACGGTGGGACCGGTCAACAGCTTCGCGGCAGTCACGTCGGCTCAGAATCTCGCGATCGCCGACTTCAACCTTGACGGCAAGCCTGACGTCGTCATCGTGTACCTCCCGCCGACGAACGCGTTCTCGGTCTTTTTGAACACGACGATGCCGGACACGACGCCGCCCGTCGTGACCGCGTCGGCAAGCCCGTCGACTCTGTGGCCGCCCAGCGGCCGCATCGTGCCGGTGACCATCTCGGGAACGATCACGGACATGGGATCCGGCGTCGATCCGAGCAGCGCGACGTTCCAGGTCACGGACGAATACGGCCTCGTCCACCCATCCGGCTCGATCGCCGTGAACGATGACGGCAGCTATCGGGTTCAAGTCTCGCTGACGGCTTCACGCGAAGGCTCCGATCGGGATGGTCGGACGTACAGCATCACGGTGAGCGCGAAGGACAAGGCAGGGAATCTCGGGTCGGGAAAGACGGAGGTGCACGTGCCCCATGATCGTGGACTCTGAGTCGAGCGTCGATAGTCGCGAGTACGGAGCTGACGGGGCGTGACGCGCAGACCGCCAGAGATCCCCCCTGAGATCGAAGACCACCGCGATGCGCAGTGGCGGCGTGAGGGGATGCGGCAGGTCGAGACCGCACTCGACGCCGAGCGCTTCATCGAACAGGCCGGCTTTGCCGCCTGCCTGACCGACTGCCGCAAGCCGGGGGCGTCGCTCTACGTCGCGGTCTGCGGGCGCCGCGACGCAGTGATGCCGCGCCATGTGCAGAAGGACGAGGAGGCGTCGCGCACCTGGGTGCTGAAGGACGAGATCATCGCCCGCGGCCAGATGTATTACGCCAAGCTCGCGAGGGGCAAGGCGACCTTCCTCGCACCGCGGATGATCCCGTACTTCCACGCGGTCTGGGGCGTGCGCAAGTCGGAAGAGCCACGGCGGCTCGGCAAAAAGGCGCAGGCGATCCTGCGCGTGCTGCGCAAGGAATGGGAGATGAGCACGTCGGATCTGCGCGACGAATCGGGCGTGAAGGATCGTGCGGCGTTCACGGGGGCGCTGGACGAATTGCAGGCCGCGATGCTGGTGGTGCCCAGCCAGGTGTTCTACCAGCCGAAGTTCACGTACATCTGGACGCTCGGCGTCGGGCGGTTTCCGGAGGGGCTGCGCCGGCGCGTCAACCGGGAGGTCGCCCTGCGTGAGATCGCCCGCGCGTTTCTGGCGGGAGCGGGCATGACGATTCCCGGCGAGCTGGCGCGCGTGACCGGGCTGTCGCGGCCGGACGCCGGTCGCGGCAACCGCGCGCTCGTCAAAGAAGGCTACGCGACGCTGCTCGCGCCGGGGACGTATCGCCTGTCGTCGTTGTCTGGACTGTCAAGGCGTGAATGATGCGTTCATCGACTTGTTCCACTGATCCACCACGGGCAGCACACGAAACGGCCGTCTGTCGGCCAACGCATCGTGCACAAAGTCCATGCTCCAGCGCTCTGTGGGGCGTACCGGCCCGGGTGCGGGGCCGCGATGCAGCAAAATGGTCTCACCTTCGTGTCCTTGGTGTCCTTCGTGGTAATCCAGAGCCGCTACGAAGATCAGAAAACCGCTATAGGAGATGCGGCTTTGGCCCTCAGGTTCAATGTCGCGGCACCCGGTCACGCTGCTGATCGATCGTCAAAGCCGGATCGCCGACGGGCGTATCGGCATGGTTGTAAAGGACGCTATCCATCGGCAATCCGGTCGCCGCTGGCAGGTTCACCAAGCGCTCGTCGCCGCAGCGCACCGACGGCGTGAAATTTGAACACGGCCCTCCCACGCGGGAGGCGATCTCGTGCACGGTGGTCACACGTTCACCTTTCGGCCGTGAGGATTCCACAATGAAGAAAATCGTCGCGACGATCGTCGTATGGCTGGCGGGAGTTGCGCTTGCGCCGGCTCAGCCGTCCAATTTCGTCCCGTTCAATTTCGTCGAAACGGCCTCAATCAGCACACACAGCGCGCCACGCGGGATTGTGGCCGCGGACTTCGATCTCGACGGACATCTCGACTTCGCCGTTGCCGGCGTCGACCAGCCTTCGCACGACGTCGTCATCTGGTTCGGCGATGGGCATGGGTCGTTCGGCCGGCCAATCAACATCTCGCTCAATCAGCCTGGCGCCGGTCCGTTTTCCATCGCCGCGGGCGATCTGAACCACGACGGGCATCCGGATCTGGCGATCGCGCTCGCCGATATCGATCGCATCGCGATCTTCACCTGGCACGGTACGGGCTTCACGCGCCTGCCGGACATCGTGTTCGACGCGCCAGCCAACCCGCGGCAGATCGTCATCGCCGACGTCAATCGGGATGGGAACAACGACATCCTCGCGACGCTGTACGAGCGCGGAACCGTGGCGATCATGTTGGGCGATGGCACGGGCCTCAACTGGGCATCCACACGCGAGGCCCAGGCCGTTGGCCGAGGCGCTCACGGACTCGCCGTGGCCGACATCAACCGCACGGGCCAACTTGATCTGATCGTGACCAACGCGCTGACCAATTCCGTCTGGGTGCTGCTGCCCTTCGAGCAGTCCGATCCGACCTACAAGGGCCAGTCGTTTCCCGTAGGCTCGTCGCCCCGCAACGTGGTCGTCAAGGATCTGAACCACGACGGGCATCCGGATCTGTTCGTTGTCAACACGGAAAGCAATTCGCTGACGTGCTATTTCTGGAATCCGGCGTCGGAGGACGATGAGGATGCGGCCTTGTTCATCGATCGGCGCGACATCGTCGTGGGCAGCTCACCGCGTGACGTGGCATCGGCCGACTTCAACGGCGACGGGTTGGACGATTTCGCCGTGGCTTCCTACGCGAACAACAGCGTCGTGGTCTTTCCAGGACTCGAGGCGCTTGGAGAGACGGCGTTCGGACGCTACACGGCCACCAGCTTCACGAATCCGCGCTCGTTAGCAACAGGCGACTTCGACGAGGATGGTCGGCCGGACATTCTCATCGCGAATCAGGGGAACGGGTTCGTGCGGCTCTGGGCCAATCGTCAGCCCTTCACATTGCGGCCGTAACCTGCGGGTCGGTGGCGCGCGAAGGGTTCTGTGCGATGCGCGGAAACGCTCCAGCGCGACTTGACATCTTGAGTGGTTGCAGCCCTTATCGCGCGCGGCACCTGCAACGATTTTCTCGAGCATTGCGTCCGGAACATATCGTCACCTCTTCGAAACCCCTGTTGGACGAGCTGCGCGATGTCCTCACTTGAAAGTTCCAGCAGCGCGCTGTCGATGTGCGATTAGCCCTTACAGACAAAGTCCATCGATCGCACGGGGCTCGTTCCCGGCTCTCGCGCCATCAGGGCGCCATGCGATCGAGGGACTCGCACACACGCGCGATCGATTGGCGCATCCGCCGCATGAGGTGTGCGTCAGCGCTGCGCACATTCTCCACGATGCGCGTGAGCGTGGCCGCGATCTCATCGAGGTGATCGGCGGCCTCTCGCAGGCGCGATGCCTGGATGTCGTCGTCGCCCGAGCGCAACAGGACGCCGCCTCCCTTCCGCCCGGCTTCGCGCGCTTCTTCAGGCGTCCATTCGTGTGCGGTGCCACGTTGATGCGCGGCGCGTCCCCCTTTGCGGGCGATCTCGCGTCGACCGTCGGCGTCCATCGACGCGAATCCGTGTGTTTGATCAGACATGCGGCGCGCCTCCCCGGGCCTCGTGAGTAGCAAGAGAGGCGCCAGAGTTTCTGCCCCTGATGTTTCGGCGTGAACTGCTGACCGGTTGAGCTCTAGGACTGGTCATGCGTCGGCTCATTCCCAGCGGCGCTCTTGAAACGAGAGAAAGTCTCTTTCGATTTACGCAGACTTCATCAGGACGTTACGGAGACGTCGTCGTCGTTCGCGATGATACCTCCGCTCACCAGCACGTCACCCTGGGAGCTTTGACGCGGAGGTTTACGTGAGATTTCAGAAGCCGATTGCCACAGTGCTCGCGGCCATGCTGGCGGCGCCTGCTGTGACGCTCGCGTCCGGCGGGGCGCAGCAGACGAAGTTCGACAAGTGGCAGGACAAGCCGATCAAACACGTCGTCGTCATCTTTGGCGAGAACATTTCGTTCGATCACTACTTCGGAACGTATCCGAAGGCGTTGAACCTCAACGGCGAGCCACCCTTTCACGCGGCCGCCGGCACGCCGTCGGTGAGCAGTTCCGCGTGTCACGCGACGCGGTGATCGACGGCAGCGCGCTGCCGCAGATACTGCGTGATGTGCCGGCGCTGCTGGAGTCCGACGCCTCGCAGACGAGAGTCCATTCGCTCGGCCAGCAGGACGACCTGCTCGCCAGGCCGATGCGCATGCTCCTCAACCAGACGCGGTGGCACATGCCGGTCACCGAGCGTCCAACGCTCGGCTCCACCGAGATCTGGAGTCTCGTCAACGAGACCGACGACTCGCATCCGATCCATTTGCACCTGGTGCGATTTCAGATCCTCGATCGCCGGAACTTCGACCTGTTCAACTTCCACACTCAGAAGAAGATCGTCCACACAGGGCCAGCCATTCCTCCCGATCGCAGCGAGATCGGTTGGAAGGACACCGTCCGCGCCGAGCCCCGGATGGTCACGCGGATCATCGTGCCCTTCGAAGGGTTTGCCGGCCGCTATATGTGGCACTGCCACCTCCTCGAGCACGGCGACAACGAGATGATGCGTCCGTTTGACGTGGTCGCGCCGTAGTAGTCACGAGCAGACGACACGCAAACATTCGTCACGTCGTATCGAAGCATCCTTCGAACGCGTAGAGGAGATTTCTTACGTCGCTGCCGTCCGGTGCCTTAATCGTGGCACCGCCGAGTTCCTCTCCGTTGACAGTGGCGGTGTAGCAGCCGTCGGTCGCCACAGAGACATCGAAGGTGTCGGTCAGGCTCTGGTTGCTGGGACCATGCCAGACGAGCGTGCACGCCCAATCGCCGGCTCCGCTGTCGCTTCCTGCCACCAGCCTGCGGCAACTTGCCGTGACGCCGAAGTCCGACGCCGCCATGCGTGACAGGCCCAACCGGGAGACCTGAACCTGCACCAGGTTGGCGAACGTCGGCGCAATCGCGCCCGCGATCCGGGTCGACGTGATGGGACTCGGTCCGCAGCCGACTGCGGCGACGGTCGTCACCACCGCGATCAGACCGCGGAGGCCCGCGCCGAGTGTTCCGTCGCGCATGATCTATCCTCCGATATCCCGATGCCGCATCATGCGGTACGCGACCAGCAGGCACACAACGACGTAAACCGCGCTGACCGTCGTCTCGTGGACCAATGGGCCGTAGTAGGGAGGCTCGGTCAAGAGCCCGTGCCACGCGCCGAAGGCCGAGGTGAGCAGCATCTGTCTCAGCGCCTCGGGGCCATCGACGAAGGCGTAGAGCTGCATCGCCAGCCCGGCGACGACGGGCAGTCCGATACCCGCCGCGCTGCTTCGCGTGGCTACTGACAGCAGCACGGCCAGGGCCGTGAAGCCGAATGCTGGCGGGAGCACGGTCGCCCACGCGAGCGCGACGCGGATCAGCGCGTGCGCAGGCGGACGCAGCGCACCGGATAGGTCGATAAGGGGCTCGGATCCGACAAGGACTATTCCAGCGGCCACGCTGCTCACAGCCAGGACGGCCACAGTGAGCGACGAGAAGCCGAGCGCCGTGAGCACCTTTCCGGCGAACACCTCGCTGCGGCTGCGCGAGCGTGTGAGCACGCTCTTCCACGTGCCGTATCGGTCTTCAGCCGAGAACACGTCTCCGCCGACGATGGTCGTGAGAGCGGGGAAGACCCACCACGCAGCGAATCCGAGCACGACCAGCGGCACGGCAAAGCCGGACTCCGTCACGGAGCGACCGAACAAGGTGTCCGTTGGCACGCTGCTCTGAACGCGCATCGCCGTGGCGAAGGCGAAGGGACCGGCCACACACGCCGCGAGCACGATGCGCGCTTTGAGTTGGGCCATGAGCTTGGAGCACTCCACGCCGGCCACGGCCAGGACGCCGCGGATGCTCACGGCGCCCCCGGCGACACTTGCGAGCCGTCCCCCAAAAGGGGCCGTACCCTTTTTCGCTAATACACTCTCGAAAAAGGGGTACGGCCCCTTTCCCCGGCCGTGCCCCGTGAGCTCGAGGAAAAGCGATTCGAGCGACCGCGCGCGCTGCTCCAGAGTTCGCACGGCGATGCCGGCGCGTCCGAGCGCGATGACGTAGCCGTCGAGAGCCTCGATGTCCGCCGACACCTCGAGTGCCTGCTCAGTCGTCAACGCCACGCTCACGCGGGGCTGCCGCGATGCGAGGTCGAGAGCCGCGCTGTCGTCGCTCGTCCGCAGCAAGTGAACCGCGGCGGGCGCCAACTGCCGCAGTTCGTCTACCGCACCCGAGAACACAACGCTCCCGTGGTTGACGACCGTGAGCGCGGTGCAGAGCTCTTCAACCTCGGCCATGTCGTGACTGCTCAACACCACCGCGGCGCCTTCGTCCGCCAGACGCCTGGCGATCGCGCGGATGTCGCGCGCGGCGAGCGGATCGAGAGAGCTCGTCGGTTCGTCGAGGAAGAGCAGCCGTGGCGAGCGCAGCAGCGCGGCGGCGAGTCCGAGACGCTGGCGCATTCCGGCCGAATAGCCTGCCACAGCGATGTCCGCTTGTGGACCGAGTCCGATTTGATCGAGGGCAGAGTCGACTCTCTGGCTCCGCCGCGATCCGTCGTCGCCGTCAAGACGGGCGAGCAGCGCGAGGTTCTTCCGTCCGGACAGGTACGGATAGAAGGCAGGCGTCTCAACGAAACCGGCGACTTCGTGCGGCACCACTCCGGCCCTCGAGTGCAGCGTATCGCGCGAAGGCTTCAGCCGAGCGTGCAGCCCGTAGCGCGAAGGCTTCAGCCGAGCGTCCGGACTCCGGCCGAAGAACTCCACGGTGCCGGCATCGCGCCGAATCAGTCCGAGCAAGACTCGCATCAGCGTCGTTTTGCCGGCGCCGTTCGGGCCGAGGAGTCCGTGCAGCTGACCGGGCCGAGCCACGAGGTTCACGCCGCAGAGGGCTTCGTGTTTCCCATAGCGCTTGGATATGCCGAGGGCCTGCAAGGCGAGTCGCTCCACGGCTCCTTATGTATCAGGGAGATGTTTAGACGATGTGAACGGCGCTTGACGATCGCGTAACGCCGGTGTTGGCCAACGCCGCGTCGAGCGTCGCGAAGCCTGCGCTCGACCGAAAATTTACCGCGGCGTTTCTCGATCATCCGGACTTCGTCATACGCCGCGCGTAGTCTCAGAACCGCTAGTTGCTTCGGCCCAGTCGATCATCGTATCGCTCACCGCGGTCCATTCCCCGGAGGTCAATTGATGCGGATCCGAAATTCTTTCCGCCCGTTCATGTGGTCCTCGCTCGTCGTCGTATCCCTCGTCGCGACCGGTTTTGCCTTCATAGAGCACCCGACGGTTGGCGTGCAACCCGACGGCAGCATTCTCACGCCCGTCGGCCAGAGGTTGACGCCGGCTGGCACGCAAATCCAGGTCGACGATCGGCCTCTGGGCATGGCCCTGAGTCCCAATCACCAGTTGCTCGCCGTGGTGACCGGCAGCAACTTCGCCGCGCGCGCGCTGCACCTCATCGACGTGAACACCGGGACGCTGAAGCAGACCATCAGCATCAACAACAGCTTCGTCGGGGTCGGCTTCAGTCCGTCCGGCGACAGGATCTACGTCGGTGGCGGCACCAACGACGTCAAGGTGTTTTCGTCAACGGCCGGTGGAACATATGCTGCCGCGGTCCCGCCGACGATACCCATTACCCCTGGTAGTCCGGCGCCGAGCGGTCTCTCGGTGAGCCCGGATGGCACGCGGGTCTACGTCGCGTTGAACCAGGCGAACGCGGTCGCGGTGATTGATACGGCGACGTCCGCCATCGTCACGCGCGTCGCTGTGGGGACCTATCCCTACACCACGGTCGTGTCGGCGGACGGCTCGAAAGTCTATGTCACGAACTGGGGCGGCAAAATCCCGACGGCGTCCGATTTCACGGACGGCATGAACCCGGTCGTCGTCGATCGGCGCACCGGCATCCCCGTCAGCGGCACCGTCTCCGTGATCGACACCGCGAGCAACCATCTACTGAAGACGATCGACGTCGGGCTCCACCCGACCGGCATGGCGCTCAGCCCGAGCGGCGATCGGGTGTACGTCACCAACGCCAACAGCGACACGGTGTCGGTGATCGACACGGTCAGCGACGCGGTGGTGAAGACGTTGTCCGTCGGCGGAGACGGTCCAGGCGCGAATCCAGGTCAGGGTAATGGCCAGGGTCCAGCTTCGGCAGCGCTGCTCGGCGCCTCGCCGAATGCCGTGGCGGTGAGCCCGGATGGACGGACCCTGTACGTTGCCAACGCGTCGCAGAACGCCATCGCCGTCGTCGATGTGGACGGGCCTGCGAACGATGCGGTTCGTGGGCTGATTCCCACCGGCTGGTACCCGACCGCCGTGGCGTTGAATGCGACCGGCGACGAGCTCTTCATCGGGAACGGCTATGGATTCGGGTCGATCGCTCCGGCAACCCGGTCCGGAACGGGACGCAGTTATACAGATCGCGTCGGCGTCGTCTCCGTCGTCGGCGTCCCGAACGACACGCAGCTGCGTGACTTTACGAAGCAGGTGCGCGACAACGATCGAAGCACGCCTCCGGCCCTCGACAGCAAGTGGGTGACGAACGGCGACAATGGTGGAACGGGCGCGAATGGGCCCTCTGACGGGCCACAGTCCCCGAACGCATCGGGCCCGATTCCGAAGCACCTGGGGGACACGTCGCCGATCAAGCACGTCTTCTACATCATCAAGGAGAACCGCACCTACGATCAGGTGTTTGGGGACATGCCGCAAGGCAACGGCGATCCGACGCTCGTGCAGTTCGGGCGCAACGTCACGCCGAATCACCACGCGCTCGCCGAGCAGTTCGCGCTGCTCGACAACTACTACACTCCAAGCGACCAGTCGGCATTGGGGCATCGTTGGGTCCTTCAGGCGTACCCGAGCACCTGGGTGCACAAGTACGGCAACGGGCGCAACGACCAGAACCCGATGCTCCTCGGACCGACCGATGCAATCTACGACAGCGCGAAGCTGCAGGGCGTGTCGGTCAGGTCGTACGGCGAACGCGGCTTGAACACGATCACGCCGTCGAACGCGACGTGGACCGACATCTACAATGACTGGAAGAACGGCACCACGAACGTCAGCATCGACGCCCATGCGGTGATCGTCGGCCTGCGCGACGTCTATCATCCGCATTACGCGGCGGCCGAGGCCGGCGTGCCCGATGGGTATCGCGCGGATATCTTCTTGAAGGAGTTCGCGGAATTCGAGAAGAACGGCAACCTGCCGCGCCTGACGATTCTCCTCCTCTACGACGATCACACGAGCGGCACGAGTCCCGGGTTCCCGACGCCGCGCGCGCAGGTGGCCGACAACGACCTGGCGCTCGGCCGGATCGTCGAGGCGATTTCCAAGAGCCGCTATTGGAAGGAGTCGGCGATCTTCGTGACCGAAGACGATTCCCAGGACGGACTCGATCACGTGGACGGCCATCGGAGTGTGGGCCTGGCGATCAGCCCGTATACGCGGCACGGCGCGGTCGACAGCAACTTCTACACGATCGTCAACATGTTCCGGACGATCGAGCAGATTCTCGGGCTGCCGCCGGTCAATCAGTACGCCCAGGCCGCCGAGCCGATGTTCACGACCTTCACGAGCAAGGCGGACAACACACCGTACACGGCGCTGCCCAACCAGATTCCACTCAACGAGATGAATCCGCCGCTTGCGCAGCTGCAGGGACTGCAGCGTGAGCTCGCTGAGTTCTCGCTGAAGATGGACAAATCGGCGCCCGATTCAGCGCCGGCCGACATCCTGAACCGTGCGATCTGGCACTCCGTGAAAGGATTCGACACACCCTATAACTACGGGCGGCCGGTCAGGCACGACGGGTTGACACTGCTGCGCCTTGCGGGCTTCTAGAGAGAGGGACTGAACTATCGCTGTTCAGTTCTGCCAACTCGCCGGCGGCAGCGTTGACGTTGCCGCCGGCTACGCGCGTACGGACGCTCAGATTGCCAGAACGAGACCGCCCGCAGCGCTCGTTAGGATTATTCACCCGTCACGGCGCGACGACGGCGAACGAGGGCGCGACGCCCGCGGACATCACGCGCGTCTCCGTTGCCGTAGCGACGTCAAACGCGAGCACTTTTCCCTGTTTACCGGTCAAGCCGTAAACCGTCGATCCGTCCGCCAACATCACAGCGGCCACGATCGGCAGGCTGGCGCGAATGGTCGCCGTCCGAGTCCAAGTAGGTGTGTCGAAGACACGAATTTCCGTGGCCGTACCGCGACCGTCATCCGGTCCGACCGCGACAGGAAATCGTGCAGCGACTCCAGATAGAGGTGACGCGAGCGACAGGACGGTTTCGTCGACGTGTCCTTCGATTCCGGTCGCTTCGGCCCGGCCCAGCGCGAGATTGACGTCGCTGATCGAGCCGTCGCCGTTCGCGACGAACAGACGCTCGCGATTGGCAGATAGCGCGAACGTGCGCGCAGCCACATCGTCGTACACGTGACCGGCGAAGAGATGTCTGCCGAGCGGCAGCCGGACGGAGTACGCCACCGCCGCCTGGTCCGGCGCGAACAGCCGATAGACGACGAACTCATTGCTCGTCCCGCAGTGAATGGCGATTTCGTCGTCTTTCGGCGCCGGGGCAAATGAGGCGAACCGGCAATCCCCGAGGTCGATCCGGTTGTCGAGAAACCGCCTTCCCGCCGTGTCGAACACAGCCAGCCCGACTGGCGCGTCACCACTGGGCGGCGCTTGCCACGACATCACGTAGAGTGTTCGGCCGTCAGCAGACGGTTTCATAAACGACGACGATGGGTAGCCCTTCGGCGACAGCATATCGGGTGCGAGGATGCTCGCGAGCAGTTGCCCAGTGGTCGTATCTATGATGGCGATTTGACGGCAGTAGCCGCCCGGGCACTCGACACCAGCGGCGACGTACAGGCGATCTCCTTGCGGAGAGATCGCCAGATCCGGATCGCCGCCGACCCGGATCACGCCAGCGATTGTCGCGCGCGCGGGGTCGATGAGAAGAACGCGCGGGGCAGGGAGGCTGGCGTCGAGGACGTACAGCCAACCGCTCCGCGCGGCGGTCCAGCGTTGGACTTCGATCCGAAGTGAACGGTCAGCGGCCGGCGAGAGCGCTGTGGTGAAGACCGCCGCCATTGCAGCCAACGCCGACGCATGCAGTGCGCGCACGACCCCTCCGGTTAGAACTCTGACGCGTCAAACGCAAAGTAGACGGCCGCTCAAAACCCGAAGTTAATACCGACGTCGATCTTGCGCATCCCACTGACCGCAGTCGGCCTGCCAAAGAACGGGGAGGTCAGCGTGCCGCTGTACCCGAGATAGTTTGCTTCGTTCGTCAGATTCTGCGCCTGAACGAAGAATTGCAAACGGTACCGGGCCGGCCCGAGGTCGACGCTTCGCACCTGTGCGGCCGCGCCCGAACCGAATATACCGATACCCGGCGGTGGCGGCGTCGACGAGTGGCCGAAGGCGAAATTGTAGCCGGCGAACATATTCACGTTCAGCTGCCCGCTCGCTCGCAGTGTGTTGCGGCCGACGCCGAGGGGGCGATCGTTGAAAATGCCGTCACCGTTATTGTCCCCGCCAGTGAGGAGTGTGTACGGCGGCGCGCTGCTCGCGTTGACGCCGAGTGCCAGCACGAAGTTCCGCACGACCTGGTTGTTCACATTCACGTTGACGCGGTGCCGCACGTCGACCGTCGTTGGTGCGCCGCCGAAGGCAATCAGTCCCGGGATGTTCGTGCCCGCAGAGCCGCCACCGCCGTTGGCCGGCCCCCACTCGGTCGCGAGCGTGCCGGTTGGCGGCGGGCTGAACGGGCCGTCCGTGTTGTTCTGTAGCGACGACAGCGTGTAGTTCGCAAACACGGTCGTGCGCTTCCATTTGATCCGCGGTGCGGACGCGGGTAACGGGAGCATTGCGCCCGGATTGATACTGGCGTCGAAGCGTAGCTCGTGCTGTCGCGACGCGGCGTCGGACACGACATCAATCACGTTCGCGAAGCGTGGATCCGCCCGCTCGCCGTCGATCGCAGGATTGACGTTCAGCCCGCGCGCGAGCCGTGAGCCTCGCAGGTAGCTATAGGTGACCGAGACGCGGCTCACCTTTTGAATCGACTGGTCGATGCCAGTGCTGAAGCGCGTGATCCGCGGTGCATCGTAATTTGGACTGAGCGCGTAGCGGTTGACCGGCGGCACGCTCGCCGTGTTCTCGTCGACCGGGAAGGACGGGTCGACGACGTTGATCTCCTGCTGGTGGAATCCGTCGAGGCGGACAACCTGATCATAGGTGCTCGTCGGCAACCAGTCGTAAAACATCCCCGCGCTGCCGCGGATCGTCGTCTGACCGCTGGTCGTCGGCGCCCACGTGAAGCCGAAGCGTGGGCCGACATCGGCGCGATCCCCGACGTGGCTCTGCACTTCGTAGCGGAGCCCTGGCGTGAGTGACAGGTTCTTCCGCACCCGGATGTCGTCCTGCACGTAGACGCCGGCCTGCACGTTGGCGTACACGATCGATGGATCGCCGATGCGCCGGATGTAGTTGCTCGGTTGGTTCGCCTCGTAGGCGGCCAGGCTGCCGAACGTATACGTGCCGAGATAGTTCGACGTCGCGTCGGACCGGTAGTGCGTCGCATCCAACACGAACCCCGTGCGAAGCGAATGCCGGCCCACCACGTAGTCGAGATCGGACGCCGCGTCGAGCGTCGTCGCATGATTGCCGCCCGCCTGTTGCGCGCCGCCGCTTGTGAACGCGTCCAGCACCTGAATGGTCGGCGCTTCGACCGTCGACTGCGACGTCGAGTCCGATTGAATCAGTTGGATACGCGATCGCGTGAAGGCGCGTCGTCCCACGGGACCGAAATGCTGCACGCGGACGGTGTTCACCGCGGTGTCGGTCGAATACGCGCGATCCGGGCCGCTGTAGCCACCCACGCCAAGGTTGTCGTTGGCGACGTGGGTCAGGTTGTAGCCGAAGCGGAGGGTCTGATCGAGCGTGACGGCGTAGTCGAGCACGCCGTTCACGAACACATTGTCCCGCGGCGCCTTCAGATTCAGCGCGCGCGAGATGTTTCCCGCCGGCAAGACCGCGTTCACGTTCGGCGTGTCGTACGCGTCGATGCCGAAGACGTTCAGGAAGAACGAGCTCTTCTCTTTGACGATCGTGCCGCCGAGGCCAAAGCCGTAATTGACGTTCTGCTCAGGACCTCGCGCCGGCACGAACGGACTTGTGCCCGAGAATGAACTCTCGCGCATCAGCGCGTTCGAGAAGAACCGCAGCGGCCCGATGCCGGGCTGTGTGATGATCTCGATGGACACGCCGCCAGCGCTGTGGAACTCGGCGGCGAACTGATCGCGGGCGATGCGGATCGATCGGATCATCGCTTTGGGCGGCAGCGCGCCGCCCTCGAAACCGTCGATGCGGATGACCGCACCGGGACCGGCCATATCCTGGAGCTGCTGCTGCAGGATGGCCGGATCGTCCGAGAGCGCGTCGATTTGATCGCGCGTCAACACCGTGCCGAACGACGGCCCTTTGCGGTCCGATGCCGCCTGCTGTTTGTCTTGCTCTACGGTGACCGCGGCTTCCATCTTCCCGATCGCGAGCACCGCGACCTGGCGGTTGTCGCCAGCGCGGATACGGACGTCAGGAAGCGTCCGCTTCTCGAAGCCCGGGAACTCGACGTCGATCGTGTAGCGGCCGGGCGGCAGTCCAGGGATGGTCGCCACGCCGGCATCGGTCGTTCGCGCTGGCGCAACGGTGACGCGTCTGGTCGTGTCGTCCGCGCCGGTGACGGTCACGGTCGCCCCGACGACCACGGCGTTGGTCTGATCGACGACGGTGACGCGCAGCGTACCGCCGGATGCTGTCTGTGCGACGAACAGCAGGCCCAAGAGAATGCTCATTTCAGCGCCTCGAACTTCTTCGGATCGATCTTCACGTTGATGCCCACGCGATCGAACGTCATTTCCTCGATGGTCGCGTCGGCCACCGCGTGGCGGATCCGAAACGGCCATTTCACGCCGCCGTTCACGGCGCGGTAGTCCGCGTAGTCGAGCCGGTGCTCCGCGGACGCCGGCGCTGTACCGCGACCTGGCCCGCCCGGGCCGGCTCCGCGAACGCCGCGTCCCGCCGGGCCGGCGGCTTGCCACATGAGCAGCGCAGGCATGTGCGTTTCTCGTTGGACGACGAACCGTGCGGAGAAGTTTGCGGGACCTGAGACGTCAGGACATCGGCCTTGCCTTCGGGCGCCTCTGCCTCGGTTGAGTACGCGAACTTGATTGGGAATGAGTCGCGTCATCCGGCATCCTCTCGCTCAAGTTGCCACATTAGACGCCCAACCGAGGAAAAAGGGCATAAGGACAAATCCGTGCCGGAGACGCCAGGGAGATCTTTATCAAACCGTTACGACTCGGCGAGGTGTAAAGGCCTCGGTCTTCGGATCTAGTGTTATTTATATAACATTTATGTTATAAAAATAGCATCGCCATGCGAACACTCCGCCCGGGCGCAGGACGGGCATGACGTGGACCGAATTCAAACCTCGCGCTTGTGCTCGTCGAACGCCCGCGCGATCAGACCGAGAACTTTGGGTCGCCCTCGAGAATCTGCACGTCGAGCCTGGGCGCCGTACCTGCGTCCCAGAGGCGGGCGCGGCATCTCGCCCGATAGACGAGCGGCCCCCCGTCATCGCGCTCACTCCGCTCGAGCGGACGGGGAACGCACACAAACATCGCCTCGATCGCCTGACCTGTCGCGTGAACAATCGAATACCCATGACCGCCCATGTCCACAAAGGAGAGATGCGGTGAGAGGTCGGGATTCGAGCGCGCCCGCGCCTGCTGCACATCACCGCTCGTGACGTATTCCAGGCACGACCTCACGCCGTGACGCACCAGCATGTTCAAGGTCGGCTGAGGCTTTGGGTCGCCGGGCGCTTGCCCGACGTAGAGGGCGCGGACGGGATGATCCTTCGGCAGGCCATGCTCCAAGGCTTCTACGACGCCCGGCGCTGAGATGGAGCCGGTCACAAACGCGACGCCCACCGGCACAAACGGACGCGGAGGGAGCGCTTTTGCGGCTAACCCGGCCCAGAAACTGTGCCGATCCCCGGCCACCGTCGCAAAGCCGGTGATCCCGTGTTCGCGGACGAAGTCGTAGATTTCCGCTCGCTCGATGTACGCCGTGCTCCAATCCTGAAACGGAAAGACCGCGTAGCCGCTCCATGGCCATGGTGTCGTAATCCCCGCAGGAAGATTCTGCGGATCCGCTCGCATGTCGAGCGTCGCCGTCGTGTTTCCCCAGATCTTCCAGGTCGCCCGTGAGTCTTTCAAGCGCTGCAGGAACCACGCTTTTTGTTCCGCGCCGAGGATGGTCTGCGGAGGACGATCCTTCCAGGTGTTCGCGATCTGGATCGCGCCATCGACGGACCGAATCGTGGCGGGCGGCTTCCCATCGTTGAATGTGCGGCCGGCATCCAGAATCTCCATCGCCTCTTGCGGAATCATCTGGGGGAAATCCGCGCGCGCGAGCGGCTTCGCCTCCTCCATGTTCGCAGGCTCTTCCGAGCAGTAACTGCGCTGATCGGTGACGATGAGCTCAACGTGGCGTCCCCAGCGCAGCGCCCGATATCCCTTCAGGCTGCCGATCGCCGCCAGGTTATTGGCGTCCGTTCCCAGACCGTGATCGTCGAACTGCGTGATCGGCGTATCCGCGACCGTAGGCCCATCGAACCGCTCCAACGAGTGTCCGTGCGGCCGCGCCATGCGCGCCGGCTGGAATTCGAAAAACGCCTGGTTGGCCGCAACCTTTCGCGTCTGCGCGGAACGGGTCCGCCCCTGAAACTTCTGCAGCGACTGCCAGCCAAGCCAACTGAACTCGTGGTTGTCCCACATGCTGACGAACGGCCAGCGGGCGCGCGCGTCCTGCAGATCGGGATCGTGCAGATACGCGCGATAGATCGCCCGATAGTCATCGAGCGTCGTCGGAATATGGAAGTCCTGAATCTTCTCGCCGCTCTCATAGCGCACGATGTCCCGCAGACGTCTGTCGTACATGCCCTGTGGTCGATCCTCCGGATACCACACGATTTCGTAGATGAAGTCGCCCAGGTGCAGCACGAAGCCGAGCCGCTCGGCTTCCGGCGCACGCTCGTCGTCGAAGATCATTCTCCGGTAGGCATTCTGCGCGCCCTGGTTCGCGTTCTGACAACTGACAAACGCGAACGAGACCGGCCGCGCATCCGCCGAATCCGGGGCTGTGATCGTCCGACCGATGCGGCTGCCGTTGCCATTCTTGTCCGCAAACCGATACCAGTACACGCGTGCGGGCCGAAGGCCGCCGACCAGGACGCGGCCCGTCCAATCGGACTCTGCCGACACCCGAGTCCGCGTGGCCGCGACGACGTGTGCGAATTGCTGGTCCTCAGCCACCTCCACTTGCAGTTCAGCGACCGACGTGTTCGGGCCGTGAGGACAGCGCGTCCACAGCAGCACGCTGGTGCTGTCCGGGTCGCCAGAAGCCACTCCTTCCGGAAAGAGCTCGCGCCGCTCTCGCCAGTTGATGCGCGACGCCTCCCCAACGCGATCGCCAAAGGCCGCGGCTGCTCCCATCGCGAGCGCCAGCTTCGCGAACGCGCGCCGATTCATCGAACCCATCGACTTTCGTCCTTTCTGTTGCGGTGGCCGCGATGAACATCACTCAACCGATGGGCCGCCGCAATCACGAATGACAACCTCTTCGTCATGTTTACTCGTGGAGAGCCGGGCTGGCATCTCGCGCACATGTTGGTGTGTTCGGCCGAGCCCCGAAAAGCGCGTGGAGTCGGTGCCATAACAGCGCGAACAGGGCTACGTCGAAGACGGCGTAGGCATATTCCGTACGCGACACACCCGTGCCGAACGGAAACCATATGCCCGGGACGCCCAGCAGGGAGAGTTCCTGCGCAAACAAGCCGACCGAGATCAGCAGGATTGCGGACAGCGCAAGCCATCTCTCATGCCCATGCTGGCGCATGCCCCGTAAAATGATCAACACCGTCAACAGGACGAACAACAGGCGCAAGCACATTGATGCAAGAGCGGCGGTCGTCCCAGCCCAGCGCGGGAGCACGCCGAAGAACCAGGATCGACTCAAGAACTCCGAACCTATGTACAGCAAAGTGAGAACGCCGATGACCGTGCCCCAGGCGTGATCGCGCATCCGGAACCACTTGCACCAAGCCATCGTCCATGCCGCCAGACTGAGAGGAACCAGAAGAACGACGGTGACGAGCTCGAATTCGTCAAGGGTCTCAAATTCCCACCAAAACAAAACGGCTTGATTCGCGCGGCGGAGCGCGATCAGAACCAACGCGGCGGCGAGCCAGAGATACGCAGAGTTCGAGCGGTCCAGCGGAATCAGGCTGCAAACCATCACGGCGAGAAGGATAAATAAGACCGCCTCAACGGCGTCTACGATGTACCCGCGTATCATCTCGATCCACTGAAGCTGATACAGCGACGCGGCGCCTTCGGTCGTGCCGAGAGCCGGTGCGATCTGTATTCCACCGGTGTCTGCGGATCCCAGCGCCCAGGGTCCCATCCAGACGCGAACTGCGACGAGCACCGGATCCTGGTTTTCTGAAGGTGCAAACTCCAACGACTGCGTCAGCGGAAAGAGCCTGGGCAGGTGCGGGTTGTATGCCACGGGAATGTGACTAGAAAAGTCGCCTGCGCTGCCCAACAATCGGCCATTCAGGAACAGCTGATAGGCGCTTTCGACATAGAAGGGGCCACACAGCGAGAGCGTTTCTCCTTGCGGTCGGTCCACCAAGACGCGCATGCGATACCACGCAAAACCGAAATATCCCCGGTGCCCCCTCGTTTGCCAGCCGGGAACATAGCCGACGAGCCCGACGTCAGAATCGTGCGCGCCGGGTTGCGGCGTCAGATCGACAGTTTCCCAGGTGGAATCGTCGAACGTTGGATCTGCCCAGCGCGTGTCGTCACCGATATGGAACTTCCAAGGGCCGTTGAGCGCCACGACCGCGTGTCCGAGCCTGACCCGCACAGCACTCTGATCCTGGGCCCTCGTAGACTGACCTTCATGTGTTCGCGCCGCGCCTGGTACCGCGAACGCCGGTGCGAGAAGAACCAGGCCAACGAAACGACGCCACACAGCCGCCTCCTTGAAGTCAGTCGCGGACGACCTCGGCAAGGTCACAGATCGAGCAACATACACGGATCGTTCTGCGAGAGGAAGAAGCTGTGGAGGACCAGTCCGTAACAAGACGATGTGGCCACTTCCACACGATACGGTGAAATGGATCAGAGTGGTATCATGTGCCCCCGAAAATGACGGCACTGTCCAATAACCACAAATTCGGTGCGCCTGCCGGGTTGTTGATTCGGATCGATGCCCGCGGGCGGAAAGGGCTGCAGCAGCAGGTCTATGCCGCAGTCCGCCACAGAATTCTCGAGGGCGCCCTCGCGCCCGGTACACGATTGCCATCGTCGCGAGCGCTCGCCGAGGATCTGCGCGTCTCGCGGACGACGACGCTGCTGGCGTACGAGCAATTGTTGGCGGAGGGGTACCTGACCGCGCGCCACGGATCGGGCACGTTCGTGGCGCAGGAGCTCCCGGACGATCTGCCACGACAAGCGTCGCCTCGACGCGTGGCACGCGCGAAGCATCCGCAACTGTCTCGCCGCGGTGTGGCACTCGCCAGTAATCCGCCGACCGCCAGGAAAATCAGTGGCCCTCCGCGTGCGTTTCGGCTCGGGGCCCCCGCGCTCGATCTGTTTCCCCTTCGATTGTGGTCGCAGCTCGTCGCACGGCGGCTTCGGTCGACCACGATGGCGCAGCTCGATTACACCGACTCCGCCGGCTTCGCGGGCCTGCGGGCGGCGATCGCCGAACACGTGCAGACCACGCGGGGCACACGGTGCGCGGCGGAGCAGGTGCTCATCGTCGCCGGGGCACAGCGCGGATTACAGATGCTCTGCACTGTGCTGCTCGATCCTGGAGATTACGTATGGCTCGAAGAGCCGGGCTATCCCGGCGCCCGCAGCGCGCTGACTGGCGCGGGCGCGCGGATCGTGCCGGTTCGGGTCGACAGCCACGGCCTCGACGTTGCCGCAGCCATGCGCCACGCGCCGAAGGCGCGCATGGCGTATGTCACACCATCCAATCAGTTTCCGCTGGGCGTACCGATGAGTCTGATGCGGCGGTTGGCGCTGCTGAAGTGGGCCAGTCGCGCGGGCGCGTGGGTCGTCGAGGACGACTACGACAGTGAATTTCGCTACGGCACGCGGCCATTCCCTTGTTTGCACGGTCTCGATGCGGACGGGCGCGTGATCTACATTGGGACATTCGCGAAGTCGGTCTTTCCGGCATTGCGTCTCGGCTTCGTGATCGTGCCCGCCGATCTTCATGACAAACTCACGGCTGCTCGTCGAGCCGCGGACTTACATCCGCCGCTCCTCGAACAGATGGCGCTGACCGATTTCATTGCCGGAGGACACTATGCGCGGCATCTCCGGCGGATGCGGTTGGCATATCGTGAACGCCTCGAAGCGCTGACCGAGGCGGCCACGCGGTTGTGCGGCGGCGCGCTCCGCCTGCGGACGGTGCAAACCGGGCTTCACGCCGTTGCCGATCTGGACGGCGTCGACGAAGGGCGCGTGTTTGAAGAAGCACGAGAACGGGGAATCGAAGTCGCTCCGTTGGGGATGTACTTTGTCGGGCGTCGAAAGGCGAATGGTCTGCTGTTGGGCTTCGCCGCGACACGGCCAGAGGTGCTGCGCCGCGGTATGGAGCGCCTCGCCGCGTCGATTGAGGCAGCGCGACGTCCTTCGCTTCACCAACGAAGTCATCGCCAGATCGGGACGGACTCATAGCACAGACTCTGCCCTGTCAGCCTAATAGCGAAGAGCCACTTGGCCGCATCTCGATGGGACCACTTCATTGATGCGCGGGCTGGAACAACTCGATCGGATTTCCGGAGGGATCATCCAGCAGGATTTCTGATCCACCCGGACCTTTCTGAATCTCGCTCCGGAAATGCAACTGCGCCTTGCGGAGCCGGTCGACCTCCCGCGGGAGATCGTCGACATTGACGATGATTCGATTCCAGCCGCCCGGTTCGGCCTTGCGTCCGTCGGCCATCGGTTTGGCGGCGCCGCCAGGCCCGAATGGCGTGCTCAACACCAGTTCGAGGTTGCCTCTGGACAGCATTGCGAAGTTGGGCGTGGCGCCCGGCTTGACCTCGAAACCCAGGTACGTGGTGTAGAACGAGACGGACGCATTGATGTCGTTGACCATATATCGCACACGTACTGCATTCATGTTCGCCCCCTTCGGCGTTTGTGCATGACCGCTCCCTTCCAGAATGGCGAAACACAGGAGTAGGAGCGTCGTCAATGTTCTCGCGTTCATGATTTGACCTCTGGTGACTGTGCCTGACATCTCAGACCGCCGCAGCCCTTCGCCTTCGCCTGCCGATCGCCTGAGCCACGTCAACGCGGTGCATCGAGCAACTTGCCATTGGATTCCCGTCCCGATCGTCGATACATCTGTCTCCTCGCCTCAACCCTAGCTGGTTCGGCGATCGTGGTATTGGAAAAAACTGACCTATTCGACGAGAGGAACATGGTTGGGTTTGATGCGCACGCCTTGCGCTACAAGGTCCTCCCGCCGCCGCATGTACTCAGCGGGAGTAAGGCCGGAGAAGGCGAGGAAGTCGCGGATCAAGTGCGACTGATCGAAGTAGCCGCATGCCGCGGATACTTGTGACCATTCGACGGCGGGCTGGCGGAGAGTGAGGGTCAACGCGTGTTGAAATCGTCGGACTCGGCTAAACAGTTTCGGCCGGATGCCAATTTGAGCGGCAAAGAGCCTGATGAATTGACGTTCGCTCAGGCCAACGAGGCGAGCCACCTCGCGCGTCCGGGAGCCGGGATGAGGGTGTCCGAGGGCGCGAAGGGCCACGAGCACCGCCGCGTGGTGCGGCCGGTGGCCGCCGAGCCGCGCGTTGAGTGATTGCTCCAAAATGCGAAAGCGCTGGAGGCCGTCGTCGGCGCTGCACAGTTGGTCGTGGAGCTCGCGCGTTGATGTTCCGCAAATATCGTCGAGGTTCGCGTGGCCAGCACCCGGCTCACTGGACGAAGGGCCCAGGACGGGGAAGGCGCCGCCCAGCTTGAAATTCACGCCAAGGACCGACGCCTCTTCTGCCGAGTCGGTCACAAACGGCGCTCCTGACGGTCGCGAGAGCAGGGCACCGGCGAATCGCTCGACGCGATCGGGCCGCCACGGGTCATAAATCCGCAACTCGTTATGCTGCAGGTTGAAGACGAGTTTTGACGTGCCGTCCGGCAGAATCCGCTCCTTCAGATGCGGCGACGCGTATCCCTGATAGAGCCAGAAATTCTCGATGAATGCGTTCAGCGGTGGAGGCGGGACGTACGAACGAAAGAGCAGGTTACACCTCAGGTCATTGTGCATCCACAGCCGACGTCGAAAGCACGTCCGGTTTCCGGATGTCCATGCGTTGGATGGAACCGTCTCGAATGGAATACACGTGCTGAACAATCTGGTCGGCGAGCATGTTGCCCGTCAGGTCGCGAATCACCTGGTGGACATCAACCACCATTCGCCCCGCTTCGTCCTCCGCGAATCGTATTGGCTGCACGTGAGGATCGATGATCGTCCATTGGCGCTCCCAGTACGCGCGCACGCCGATGTGCCCATACACACGACCGCCCTCCATGCCGTTGGGCCAGTCTACGTCAGCGTGCATCACCGACAGAACGGCATCAATGTCACGCGCATTGAATTTTGCATAGACGGTGGTGAGGAGCTGTTCTTTGGAGCGCATGCCTTTCAGACCTCTTCCCATCATGTCGCGAACGAGGCGGCTCTTCCGTGTTTCCGCGAACGTGACCACGCCGAGCCAGGGGATGCCGCGGTAGGAGTCCGTCAACACCCAGGCGGCGGCGGTCAGGGCCCACGTCACGACGGTTTCGCCCCATTGGAAGGCATTGAGGGAGCCTGCCGCTACGGCGGGTACCCACACCAGCAACAGGAACAGGCCCATTTGCAGCGCCGAGAGCGCGGCTGCCAGCCGTGCACACACACCGACGAGCACCGCGACGCCCGCGGCGATGAAGGCACCGCCGGTGAAATACGTCCAGGCCACATGCGCCGGCAGCCAGCCAGGCACCATCGCGGCGGTGTGTTGGACATATGCGAAATGGGCGATGCCGAATGGGATCAGGGCCAGGCCGTAGAGTGCTCTCGCGATGCGAAGGCCGTTGTCGCCGGTGGCAAAACTCAGACGCTGCCGGTCCCAGTCAGAAGCGAGCCACACATACAGGACCCAGGCGGCCGCCACCATCACCGCGGTTTTGCAAACTGACCAGTAAACGTCCACAGTGAGCGGGCCGAAGAGGCCGGGCACTCTGAACACCAGCAGCCAGAGTAGGAGACAGGCGAGCAACACGCGAGCAGCCGACGTGGCCGTGCGTTGCCAGAGCAGACCTATGCCGGTTGCCACCGAGACGAAGGCGCAGAGATAGGCCAGCCCCTCGCGTGCGGGCACACCCTTGGGCACCGGCTGCCAGACCACCGTGAAATCGCCATTGATCAGGCCCATGATTCCAAGTGCGATCATGGTGGCCGCAAAGACCGCATGCCCCACGCTTACGATGCGCATCGCCCTCTCCTTCGATGGTGTGTCAGTATTCGGACCTCGCGATCACATCAGGGCCATAAGAACGCTGGTTGAGCCTGTCGCGATTGTTCGCTTGGAATTGGTGTGACGTGAATAGCCAGTTCATCGAGAGACGATATGACCACTTCGATGTATACGATGAAATGGATCGAGTGGAATGATGAGGACATCAAATGCCGAGTGGGCGACGTCCTCGCTGCAAGTCTCCAAGAGCAGCCCAGGTCGCTGCGTAGTCGTTCTTCATGAAGGCCGCAAAGGCGGCCTCGAGGATGCGCCGGCGCACCGCGGAGTCTTCGCCGCCGTCCTCGCGCCGTAAGTATGCCGCCTGCCGTTGTGGATCACTCCTGACGAAGCGCGGTCATCGCGTCAGCGCGACTTGCGTGTCGAGCAGGGACATAGCTCGCAAGGAGCGCCGCTACAACAAGAATCGCCATCGTCGAAGCGACGGTGACGGGATCGGTCGCGCGCATGCCGTCGACGAGCCGGAGGAGAACTCGACCGGCCGCCCACGCGCCGGCCGAACCAATGGCCAGGCCGACGGTAACCATGCCAAGGGTCTGGCGCAGCACGAGTCGCCTCACGTCGCGAGCGGTGGCTCCAAGCGCCATGCGCACCCCGAACTCCCGCGCGCGCTGACTCGTCAGGTATGACAGGACACCGTACACGCCGACCGACGCCAGGAGCAGCGCGATGCCGCCGAAGATCGCGAACAGCAACGCGAGGAACCGCTGGCGCGCGAGGGAGCCGCTGACCAGCTGCTCCATCGTTCGAACCTCGTACAGCGCCTGATCGTTTGAGGCGCCGCGCAACGCTCGCCGCAGCGGCTCGACGATGTCGAGCGGCGCGACTCTCGTTCGCACCGCAATCGACATGAACGACGCAAACGTGCGGAGGAGCGGACCAGGGACCTGCGCGAGCGGGTAGTACATCTGGTCGCGCAGGCGCGACTGATCGTCGCCCGCCAGGCCCCAATGCCGCACGTGGCCGACGACGCCGACGATTCGGACAGGTGCCGGTCCGGTGGCCCGCACCCACAGTTGTTGGCCGACGACGTCCCTGCGACCGAACGCGTGGAGGGCAAGGTTGTCGTCGACCACGACGACCGGTTCGCCGTCGCGCCGATCGTGCTCATCGAAGAAGCGGCCGGCACGCAGTGGAATGCCCATCACCGTCAAGTAGTCGGGCGTCACGCTCGACGCGAGCGCCATCGGCGCCTGCGCGGCAGGCGGCGCGGCGGCCGTCGTCCAGTAGGGCACCGCGTTCTCTCCTTCACGCATCGGGACGATGTCGGTGAGCGCGGCCGATTCGACGCCCGGCACGCGTCGGGCGCGATCGAGTACGTCCTGCCACGCCGCCGCAATCTGATCCGGGCTTCCCAGTACACCGGGAGACAGCGCAAACCGCGCGGTCAGGACGTTGCGCACGTTCAGGCCCGGATCGAGCGACCCGAGCGCCAGCAGCGTGCGCGCGAGCAGGCCGGCCGAAACGAGCAGCACGACCGCGAGGGCCAGTTCCGTTACGACGAAGGCGCCGTGCAGGCGTCGAGAACTGCGCGCGATGGTTCCGCTCGCGCCGCGGAGCGCGGTTTCTACGCCGCCTATCGGCACCTGCGTCGCCGGCGCCACGCCGAACGTCAGGCCGCTTACGAGAGACACGGCGAGGGCGGCGACCAACACGCGCCAATCGAGTTGAATCTCGGCCGCGCGCGGCAGGGCGCCCGGCCAGAACGCGACGAACGGGCGCACGCTCGCCATCGCGAGCAGGATGCCGAAGCCACCACCGATGAGTCCAAGCATTCCGCTCTCGGTGAGGCATTGCCGGACCACGCGGGCGCGGCTCGCGCCGAGCGCCACGCGCGTCGCCAGCTCCCGCTCACGCGAGACGGCGCGCGCCAGCAGCAGGCTCGCCACATTCACGCAGGCGATCAGCAGCACCAGCCCCACGGCGGCGAGCAGCAGCCACAGCGTCGATCCGATGTCTCCCACCACTTCTTGCTGCAGCGGCCGCACGAGCATGCCGCGGCCCGCATTCGAGGCGGGGAACTGCGTCGCCAGGCGGCGTGTAATCAGCGCGAGTTCGGCCTGAGCTTCGCTGAGCGTACCGCCGCGCACGAGCCGCGCCGTGACATGGAGGAAGCGCGCCTCCCGATTCCGCATGCGGGGTTCGGTGTCCTGGCCGAGCGGCGTGAAGACGTCCACGGCGCCGTCCAGACCGAATCCCGCCGGCGCCACGCCGACCACGGTGTAAGGCGTTCCATCAAACACCATCGGTTGACCGATCACCGCGGCGTTTCCGCCGTAGCGGCGCTGCCAGAGGCTGTGGCTGATGATCGCGACCGGCGCCGCGCCCGGGCGATCGTCGTCCGGCAGGAAGGAACGTCCTTGCGCCAGCGGCAGACCCAGGACAGCGAACAGGTCGGCGGAGATCTCCCGGCCGTCGACGTACTCCGGATCACCAGGGGCGCTGATCGTCCCTCCGCTATATTTCCATGCCGCCATCGTCAGCGATCCACTCTCGTGCTGGACGTCGAGGAAGTCCGGATAGGAGGTGCCCCACGATTCAACGGCTTCAGTGAATCCGTGCAGCGTCACGAGCCTTTCCGGTTCGGGGTAGGCGAGCGGTTTGAGCAGCACGCCGTCGATAAGGGTGAACAGGACCGTCGTGGCACCGATCCCGAGCGCGAGGATGAGCAGCGCCATGGCGGCGAAACCCGGGAGTCGGCGGAACGTGCGGAAGGCGAAGCGCGTGTCGCGCAGCACATCATCAAGCCAGCGCGTGCCGCGTGCGTCTCGCACGTCTTCCTTGACCTGCTCGATTCCGCCAAATTCGAGTCGGGCGCGGCGCGCGGCTTCGGTGCGACTGAGGCCGGACTTCTCGTAAACATCCATCTGTTGCTCGATATGAAACCGCAGCTCGTCATCGGTCTCACGATCGACGGCGGACCGCGCGAACAGCGCTCGGAGCCGCAGCATCCAATCGGTCAGCATGCCTAGCTCTCGCGTAAGACGACGGCCGGATCGATCCGCGCTGCGCGCCGCGCGGGAAGCCAGCCGGCCAGCGCGGCCACAGCCGCGAGCACGGCCGATGCGCTGAGGAGCGTCCCGAGATCGTGAGGCTCGACGCCGTACAGGAGGCTCGCGACGAAGCGCGAGGCCCACGCGCTCGCCGTGCCTCCGACGATCAGGCCGAGCGCGAGGAGGACGATCAGACGCGTTAGTACGAATCCGATGACACCCGCTGGCGTTGCGCCGAGGGCCATGCGTATCCCGATTTCACTGCGGCGGCGGCTGATGGTATAGGCGGTGATCCCGTAGAGACCGAGTCCCGCGAGCAGCAACGCGAGCGCGCCGAAGAATCCCGACAGCATCGCGAGCAGCCGCTCCTGAACCAGCGTGGCGCTCACTTGATCTTTCAGCGGCCGGAATGTGAGGACGAGATCCGGGTGCACGGCGACGATCGCGGCGCCGACGCTCTTGGCGATCGACGCCGGCGAGCCGGCCGCGCGCACGCTCAATACGATCGACGAGCGCGGCTCGTCCTCCTGCGTCAGCGGTACATACATCGTCGGAGGGATCGGATCGCGCGGGACGCTGTAGACGGCGTCTGCTGCCAGGCCGACGATCGGCACGGGGACTTCGCGTGTCGATCCCGGCTCCCTTCTAAGAATGACCCGCCCGATCGGGTTCTCGCCGAGACCGAACTGGCGCGCGAACGTGCGGTTGACGATCGCCACGGGAGCGCCGGTCCGATCGGTGTCATTGAAATCGCGCCCGGCGAGCAGCGGGGTGCCGACCGTGGCAAACCATTGCGGCGTCACGGCGTTCGCATAGAGACGACGCTGCGATTCCGGCATCGTCGGCGCGCCCTCGACCTTGACGTGCATGCTCCATACTTGACCGCCCGTGATCGGCGGATTCCGCGACAGCGCCGCGTGCGTGACGCCCGGCAGCGCTGACACAGCCGCGCGAGCGCGTTCGAACACCGGGGTGAGCTTCATCGGGCCGAAGCGGGATCGAGGCGCGCTAATATCGACCAGAAGTACCCGGTCCGGTTCCAACCCGAGCGGGCGCGCCACCAGCGACATGAAGGTGCGCACGAACAAGCCCGCGACGACGACCAGCATCAGCGACAGAGCAACCTGAGCGACGATGAGGCCGCTCGCCATGCCTTGCCGCTCGCCGTTGAATGTCCGGCCGCTCTCCTTCATCGAAGCGGCCGGCGCCACGCGCGAGGCACGCAACGCCGGCACAGTGCCGAAGACGACTGCCGTCAGCGCCGTCACCGTCGTCGTGAACGCGAAGACGCGCCAGTCGGGATGGAGGTCGAGGAACACGAAGTTGGTTTGCGTCGACAGCTGCGCGACGATGAGCGGGCTTGCCCAGTGCGTGAAGAGCAATCCGAGTGCCGCGCCCGCACCCGCGAGCACCAGACTCTCTGTGAGCAATTGTTGGGCGAGCCGCCATCCGGAGGCACCGAGCGCCAGGCGCACGCTCAACTCATGGCGCCGCGCGGTCGCCCGCGCGAGAAGCAGATTCGCGATGTTCGCGCAGGCGATGAGCAGCACGAGACCGACGACAATCAGAATCGTCAGCAGCGGACGCTGATATCGGTTCCGCAACAGCGACCGGCCGGTCGCCGCGGGTGCTCAGTGTCATCGGCTTGTTCAGGTACGTGTCGAGATCGCCCGGCATCACGGTCGGTGGCAATGTGGTTTCGCGAATTTGAGGCTGAACGCCGGCGAGAGCACTCCGAGCGGCCTCGAGCGTCTGATCCGGTTTCAATCGCACGATGATGTTCAGCCACCACGTCCAGTGGCCGTCGAGGAATGAATCCTTGCCGCGGACAAGGGACTCCGTGCCGACCGGCACCATGACATCGAACGCGCGGCCCACGTCGGGTCCGAAGAATCCAGGCGGCGTAACGCCGACAATCGTGAACGGCACGCGCGTGAGTGTTATCTGCCGGCCGATCGCGTCTGCGGCCCCGTTGAAATGCCGCTGCCAGAAGTCGTAGCTGATGACCGCCACGGCGCCGCTGTCGCCACCGCCGCGCCGATCGTCGCTGGCCGTGAGCGCCCGCCCTGCGACCGGCTGAATCCCGAGCACGTCGAGGAAGCTTCCGCTCACCCACAATCCGTTGACCATGTCCGCTTCGCCGCCTTGCGCAAGATCGAACCGATCAGTGCCCCACGCGAGCGCGCCCGCAAACAAACCGGTGCGGGCGCGGATGTCCTCCCAGATCGGATTGGTCCACGTCGTCCCAAGCCCTTCCTCCAGGATGATCGCGAGCCGCTCCGGCTCGTGTACGGGCAGCGCGCGCAGGAGCAGGCTGTTGACGATCGAGAAGATCGCTGTGTTGGCGCCGATCGCCAGTGCGAGCGAGAGCACGGCGACGGCCGACACCATCGGTGTGGCGCGGAGTGAACGAATCGCCAACCGCACATCCCGCCAGAAATCGTCGAGCAGGCGGACGCCGAGTGCGTCGCGGTACTCCTCTTTGATCTGATCGGCGCCGCCGAATTCGAGCCGCGCCCGGCGGGTCGCTTCGGCGTCGTCGAGTCCGCCTCTCTTGTACGACTCGATCTGCCGATCGATGTGAAACCGCAGCTCTTCATCGATCTCGCGATCGACGGCCGTCGGTTTAAAGAGCGCTCGCAGCCGCAAGAGGAGATCGCTCAACACGGGTCCTCCTGCTACACCGTCTCAAGGACCTGCGCGATGGCGGCGCTCAACTTGCGCCAGGCGCTCGCTTCGGCTTCGAGCTGGGCATGTCCCTTCCGCGTCAGCTCGTAGTACTTCGCGCGGCGATTGTTGTCCGAGGTGCCCCAACGGGCCTTGATCCAGCCCCGCCGTTCGAGACGATGGAGCGCAGGGTAAAGCGACCCCTGGCGAATCTGAAGCGTGGCGCTGGAGATTTGATGGAGCCGCTCCGAGATGGCCCATCCGTGTTGTGGCCCGAGTGCGATCGTCTTCAGGATGAGGAGGTCAAGTGTTCCCTGTGGAAGATCGAGGCGTTCACCTTCCATATAGTCCCCTGTGGCTTCGACAGGAGACTACCTTCCTTCTTGTCGAAGTGCAAGGGGTTATTCTCTAGGCACAATCGCTGAGTAATGAAACACGGCAATCTGCTGTCTCCGCAAACGTCGCACAGAACTCGCAAAGACCGCCGCAGTTCGAAGGCGCAGGTGTTATTCCGCTCTCAGACTCTGCAGCAACGCTCAATGGCGGGACCCATTTTGAGCACGCCTCATGCGGTGCGATGGTCGACGCGCGGTAGTGAATGAGCGCGCGACTTTGATAGTCGAGCATTCCGCTCATTCGAAGGGAGCGAGACATGCGAATGAAGGCTCCGGTCGGATTCCCGCAACTTGTGCTGATGCTGTTTGTCGTGGCTTCGGCGCAGCAACCCTCACCGCCGAACGCGTCGTCGAAACCGCAGGTCGTCGCCGCGATCGCTCAGACGAAGGAAAGCCAGGCCGCCATAACACCCCAGATGGCGGTGCAAATGCTGAAGGACGGCAACGCACGGTTCGTCAGTGGCACGACAAAGACGCGAGACTTGAGGAAACAGGTGAAGGCGACCAGCACCGGACAGTTTCCGTTCGCCACCGTCGTCAGCTGCATGGATTCGCGCACCGCACCGGAGTTGATTTTCGACCAGGGCATCGGCGACGTGTTCACGCTCCGTGTCGCCGGCAACTTCGCCAACGACGACATCGTCGGAAGCCTCGAGTACGCCTCCGGGGAGGTAGGCGCCAGGGCGATCGTCGGTACTCGGACATTCCAGCTGCGGCGCCGTCAAGGGCGCGTGCGACAACGTGAAGCTCGGCGATCACCTTCCTGCCACGCTGGCCCGCATCAAGCCTGCGATCGACGCCGTGCCCGATGACGGCTCGCCCCGCAACAGTAAAAACGACGCATTCGTGCAGCGCGTGGCCGACATGAACGTCGCGCTGGCGGTACAGAGGATCCGCGACGAGAGCTCCTTGCTGCGCGGGATGGCCGACAGGGGCGAGGTCAAGATCATCGGCGCGATGCTCGACGTCAAGACGGGGAAGGTGACGTTTGTCGAGTAGCGCATGTCGCGCACGTCAGCCGGCTGCGGCCAGCAGCACGCTCTCCGTCAGTAGCTGACGTTCGATTCGCCATCGCGTCGCGCCGCGTACTATTCCGAGCGGAGCGCGGCCGTCGCGTCCACGCGTGACGCCCGGAACGCCGGTATCGAACACGCGACGAGCGCGATTGCTGAAAGCACGCCGATCGCGGCCAGAAACGTTGCGGGGTCGCGCGGCGTCAGACCGAAGAGCAAGGCATGTGCACCTCGCGTCGCCAGCGTCGCAACGGCCGCCCCACACGCCAAACCGATCACCAGCAGGACACTCATTTGTCCAAGAACGAGGCGAACGACGCGTGCGCGACCAGCACCCAGCGCGAGCCGGATGGCGATCTCGTGGCGACGACGAACGACCAGATACGAGATCACGCCGTACACGCCGATCGCCGCGAGCAAGGCCGCGAGCATGCCGAATCCGCCTGCGAGCCACGCGAGCAGCCGTTCCGGAACAAGCCCGTCGCGGATCTGCGTCTCGAAGACGCTGAACCCGGATGACATGTTCGGGCGCAGCTCTGCGATCGCGCGCTTGACGGCGGCGATGGCCGCGGCGGGAGGGCCAGACGAGCGGATCACGAGGTTAGGCCACGGCCGAGGGCTCGGGTGCTGAGCTATGGGAACGAACGTAATGGGCGTAGCGGCCTCGCGGAGACTCGAGTATTTCGTGTCGCTCACCACGCCGATCACTTCGTAGACCGTCTCGGGATAGCCGGGTTCCGCAACGGTCCGCACCACCGCGCCAATCGCGTTGCCGGTCACATATCGGCGGACGAAGGTGTCGTTCACCAGCGCGACTTTGCGCGAGCTGGCCGCGTCTCCGCTGTCGAAATCGCGGCCGCTCATGATCCGCATGCCCACGGTCGTGAAGTACTGCGGGCTGACGAACGTGAACTTCGATGAATGCCGTTTCAGATCTCCCGACGTCGGCAGGATCACGCTCATCGTCCAACTGCTGCCGTCGAGCGGGACTTTCGTCGTCGTCGCCGCGGACATGACCTGCGGCACCGCTCGAATGCGGTCGAGCAATTCGCGCTGGGCGGCGGCGGCGCGCTCCGGCGTCGGTCGATCGCTGAAGTCGGCAACGCGAGCGGCGATGAGGCCGTCACTCCTGAATCCCGTGTCGAGGGTGATCAAATTCCTGAAGCTGCGCACGAACAGTGCTGCGCCGATGATGAGGACGAAGGACGTGGCGACCTGCGCGACCACGAGCCCGCCCTGAATCGCGGCTCGTTCCCGGTTTCCAGACACTCCTCGTGCTCCCGCCTTCATCGCGGTCGCCGGCTCCAGGTGTGACGCTCGAAGCGCCGGCACGAGGCCGAACCCGACGCACGTGAGGATCCCGCCCGCGGCCGTGAATGCGAGCACGAGCCAGTCGGGGCGAAGATCGAGATGGAGTGGATTGCCCTCCGTCGTGAGGAGCGCCAGAAGGCCGCTGCTGAGCGGACGCGCGAAGACGCTGCCGAGAACGGTGCCGCACCCGGCCAGCAGGACGCTTTCCATGAGCAGTTGCAGCACCAACCGGCTCCGCGACGCGCCGATGGCGACGCGCAGCGCGATTTCCTGTTCTCGGGCGTTGGCGCGAGCCAGCAGCAGATTCATCAGGTTCACGCACGCCATGAGCAGCACGAGCCCCGTCATCGCGAGGAGCACCCATAGCGCGTTACCGTACGCAGTCCGCAGCTCGCTCACACCGGTCGCGGCCGGCACCACCGTCAACCGAAAGCGCCGGTACTTCTCGAGCGCGCTTGCCTGATGGCCTGATGGAAGCGTGGCTTCGAGAAGGCCAGGACTGATGGCGTTCATGTGATCGGCGGCGCGCGCGACGCTCCAGCCTGGATTCAGCCGTCCTGTGACGCTCAGCCAGAACGCATCGCGCCGGTCCAGCGAATTGCCCCATGCGGCAGCCGCGCAGATCGGGAGCGCGATATCGAATCGCTTTCCGACCTCCAGCCCGAAAAACTCCGGACGTGTGACTCCGACGATCGGCACGGGACGATCGAGCACGGTGAGCGTGCGACCGATCGCCGTGGCATCTCCGCCAAATTGCGTTGCCCAGAAGGCGTAATTGAGCACGACGACCGGCGCGCATCCGCGCTGATCGTCGCCTGGACCAATCAGCCGACCGAAGGCCGGTGCGACGTCGAGATCGCGAAACGCGTCGCCGCTGACCCACAGTCCGCCGACGACTCGCGCGTCGGGTCCGGTGCCGATCAGGAATGGCGTGGTGCCCCAGGCGAAGATTCCGGAGAACGCCTGCTGGTGCTGTCGAATCTGCTCCCAGAGCGGATACGTCAGCTGGGAATTCGCGTCGTCCGACACACCAAAGCCGCCATTGCCGCTGGCAATTCGGACATCGGCGAGCTCGTCGGCACGCGGGACTGGCAGGTGCCGCAGGCGAATCGCATCGATCAGTTGAAAGATCGCCGTGTTGGCCCCGATGCCGATCGCCAGAGAGAGGATGGCCACGAGCGCGAAGCCAGGACTTCCTCGAAGCACGCGCATCGCGCAACGAATGTCGCGCCACGTGCGATCGATCCACTCGGTGTGACGCGCGTCGCGGCAGGCTTCCTTCTGCTGCTCGACGCCTCCAAGTGCCAGCCGGGCGACACGGGTGGCTTCGTCCCTCGTCCGTCCACGATCGAGGTGGTCCCGGATTTGTTGTTCGAGATGAAAGCGGAGCTCCTCATCCAGCTCCTCTTCGAGGCGTTGGGAGCGGAACAGCGACCGACAGCGCAGCGCGAACTTGTACAGCCAGCGCTCCATGGCACCTCCTTGTCAGACCGACGCCGTGCGATTGTCCTCGGTTACCGAGTCAACATGCAGCAGATTCGACGAAGATCCGATCGAAAAGGTTGTCGCATGACTGGGCCACCATGATTCACTCGTATCGCAACGCCACCATTGGATCGACGCGCGTGGCCCGCCGCGCCGGAATATAACTCGCGGCCAGCGCCACCGCGGCGAGCAATATCGGCACCGTCGCGAAGGTCAGCGGATCGAGCGGAGCCGTTTCAAAGAGTAGCTTCCCGATCAATCGGACCAGCCAGAACGAGCCGGCCATCCCCAGAGTTGTACCCACAGCAATTACTACGGCCGCCTGGCCAAGTACCAGGCGGAGCACATCGCCTCGAGTGGCTCCCACACTCAGACGGATCCCGAACTCGCGTGTCCGCTGAATCACCAGACAATTCATCACGCCGTAAATGCCTATGGACGCCATCACCAATGCCAGCATCGAGAAGGCGGCCAGGAGCGCGGTGCGGAAACGAGGCTGCGCCACCGAGCCGGATACCAGTTGCTCCATCGTCTCGATCCGGTCCACTGGCACGGCGCGATCGATCCGTGTAATTGTCTCGCGTAGCTCTGCGACCGCGGCCGGTGTGTCGAGCGTGGTTCGCATGACGATCGTTGGGCCACTCTCTATGTTCGCGGCCTGCTCAACCGGGACATACATCTCTGGCTTCGGCTCGCCGTCCAGGCCGTCGTGCAGCACGTCGCCCACGACTCCGACCACCGTGCGCCATCTCGCCGCTTCAAAACGCAGCCGATGGCCGATGGGGTTGTCGGCGCCCCAATACTCGCGCGCCATCGAATCGTTGATCACCACCGCCCAGGGCGATTCCGCGATATCGGCCGGCGTGAACGATCGCCCTCGCAGCACGGGAATGCCGATCGTCTCGAAATAGCCCGCGCTCACCGGCCGGTACTTCGCCACGTTGAAGACTCCTACCGGGAGCGGCGCACGGCCCTCGATGAAAAACGCCCACCCGTTGTCCGCACCGCTGAGCGGGAGGTATGTTGCCAATCCTGCGGACTGTATGCCTGGTCTCGTGCGCAAGCCCTCCAGCAGTTCCCGCTCGAAGGCCGCAATCCTGCGATTATCGGGATAGTGGGATTTCGGCAGGGACAGTCGCGCCGTCAGGATCCCCTCCGATCGGAATCCGGGCGCGACGTGCATCAGCGTCCAAAGACTCTTCGCCATCAATCCAGCGCCGATCAGAAGAACGATGGCGATCGCGATCTGCGCGACTGCCAGCCCATTGTGCACACCAGCTTGAATGCCGCCGGCAACTCGATTGTTCTGCTTGAGTGATTCGGCCGCGTTCAGCCGCCCCATTCCGAACAACGGACCCAGCCCGAAGAGCATTCCCGTGAACAGCGAAATCACGCCGGTAAACTCCAGCATCCGTGCGTCGATCGCAATGCCCGCGGCGCGTGACAAATCGGCGGGCAAGTGCGAAGACAGAGCGACGATCGCCGCCAACGCGAAAACGAACCCCGCGATCCCGCCGATGCTCGCCAGTAGCAGACTTTCCGTCAGCAGTTGCTGAGCCAGTCGCCCACGGCTTGCGCCGAGCGCGAACCGGACGACGATCTCCCTCTGGCGCACCGCTGTCCTGCTCAGCAGAAGGTTGGCAACGTTTGCGCACGCCATCAGCAGAAGCAATCCCACCGCGGCAAGGAGCATCTCGAGCGCCACCCGAACGTTCGCGGTCAGCTGGTCCGTCAGCGGCACCGCCACGATCCCCGTGCCGCGGTTGTCCTCCGGATATTGGCGCGCCAGGCTCATCGCCATCACGTCCAGCTCCGCCTGTGCCTGCGTCAGGTCCACTCCCGGCTTCAGCCGTGCGACCACGCGCAGCGGGTGCGTGCCGCGCTGCAGCTTTTGTGTATCGAGCGCCATCGGGACCCACACGTCGAACTGGCTGCGAGCCTGAAAGTCGGCTGCCTTACTCGCGAATTGAAAATCCGACGGCAGCACGCCGACCACCGTGTAACTGCTGTCGTTCAGGGTGATGTGCCTACCAGCGATACTCCCATCCGTGGCAAATCGTTCCTGCCACACCCGGTGGCTCAGGATCGCGACGTGGTCTTTGCCGGGCTGATCCTCTTCCGGAAGAAAACTGCGGCCGAGCGTGCACCGAACTCCCAGCAACGGGAAGAAATTCGCCGACACGGCCGCTCCCGCCAGCCGCGCCGGCTCGCTCTGCCCACCAAGGATGAAACTGGGGTTGGGATTCAGCGCCGCCACCTCGCGGAACGACCGGTTCCCGCTGCGCCAATCCACGAAGTTCGCTGGCGCCACGGTCATCAGCGTTCCGGCGGGCGTCCGTTCCCAAAGCATCACGAGGCGATTCGCTTCGGCATACGGGAGCGGCTTGAAGAGTACGGCATTGCAGATGCTGAAAATCGCCGTGTTCGCTCCAATACCGAGCGCCAGCGTTCCTATGACCGCCGCGGCAAATCCCGGGTTGGCCCGCAGCCCGCGCGACCCGTATCGAACATCGCGGATCGCGTTCTCGATCCACGTCACGCGACGCGCATCGCGGCATGCCTCCTTCTGCTGCTCGACGCCTCCAAGTGCCAGGCGGGCGGCACGGGTGGCTTCGTCCCTCGTCAGTTTGCGATCGAGGTGGTCCCGGATTTGTTGTTCGAGATGAAAGCGGAGCTCCTCATCCAGCTCCTCTTCGACGCGTTGGGAGCGGAACAGCGACCGGCAGCGCAACACGAACTTGAACAGCCAGCGCTCCATGTCACGCCTCTTTCAGCCTGACGACGGCGGAAATGGCCTTGGAGAGCCGTTCCCAATTGGCGGCTTCCCGCTCGAGATGCTTTCGACCCGGCCGCGTCAGCTCGTAGAACTTCGCGCGCCGGCCCAGATCGCTGGTCCGCCACTCAGCCTTGATCCACCCCTCCTGTTCCAGCTTGTGCAGCGCGGGATAGAGCGATCCGTCGCTCACCTGGAGGGCGTCGGCGGAAACCTGGCGCAGACGTTGACTGATCGCCCACCCGTGCATAGGCTCGAGCGCAACGATCTTGAGGATCAACAGGTCCAGCGTCCCTTGAACGAGATCAGGCGGCTTGCTCATCAATGTCCTCGGTTACCGAGACCAAGTGTAGCAAGTTAGACGAAGATCGGATCGAAAAGGTTGTCGCATGAAGGTGATCGTCATCTCCGGGTCAATGGGCGCAGGAAAGACCATCGTGATGGCTGAGGCTTCGGACCTCCTGTCAGCCAACGGGATTGTGCACGCCGCGATCGACGCCGACAACTTCGGGGTTGTCTTCCTGCCTGGCACTGCCTCGGCGGATTTCATGTACCGCAACCTCGGAGCGGTATGGAGCAATTTTGCGGCGGCGGGTGTGGACAGACTGCTCCTCGCAGAGGCCGTCGAACACCGGGGCGAGCTCGATCGAATTCGGATGGCCCTGCCCGATGCTGAGATCTCCGTTTGCCGTCTGACCGCTCGGATCGAGACGATGCGGCGGCGGATTCGCGTGCGCGAACCGGGGCTCCTTCAGGAACAGTTCCTTGCTCGAGTGGCAGAGTTGAACGCCGGTACTGGACGAAGCGCGGGCGGAAGACTTTTCGGTCGACAACGACGGACGCTCAGTGACAGAGGTCGCCCGCGAGATGCTAGTGCGCGCAGGGTGGTTGGAGCACGCTGGCCCACTTACTAATCCGGAGACCGACGGAGCCACCGTGGACACCGAGAAGAACAAAAACCTCATTCGCCGCTGGATCGACTTTTCAAACGCCGGTTTCGTCGGAAGCTTCGACGATTTCATTGCCGCCGACTACCTCGGTCACCTGGGCGCCGCCACGATGGACCGATGCGAACTCGAGCGCCTGGAACAAGCATTCTACCGAGCGTTTCCGGACGCCCACCACGTTGTCGAAGACCTGATCGCAGAGGGAGACCGAGTCGTTCTCCGCACGACGGCCAGCGCCACGCACCGAGCCGAGTTCGAAGGGATCGCGCGAACGGATCGCGCAGTGGAGTTCACCGGTCTCGTGGTGTACCGCATTCGCGATGGCAAGATCGCGGAGTCGTGGGGTGAGATCGATTTCCTTCGATTGATGCGCGAGCTGCGCCGACCGTGAATGATGGAGACAATCATGTCCCACCTCGAACTCGTGCCGCTGATCGTTCGCGATTACGACCCGGCGATCGATTGTTCCATGGACATTCCCGGGCTTTGATCGCCACGGCCATGTGACCCGCCGGCGCCTCGGCGCAGCGATCGAGGCGCTCGAGGCGAGTCCGCGGGCGTCTGACTGCAAAATCCTCCGCGACGACAACGTCACGGTGTATCGCGTCCACGTGGGCGATTACCGCATCCTCTACACGGTCGAGGACATCGTCTTGGTCACCGTCGTGACCGTCGGCCACCGGCGAGAGGTACACCGCTGACCGCGGCCGCCACGCTTCGCCAGGCCGCGATCGCTGTCGCCGGCAGCCCCACCCCTCACCGGCACGCCGTCGACAAGCACCGCGATCCACGAGATTGGAGGCGACGTCACGGTCAACGCCGCCGCCGTTTTTGCCGCCTTGTTGTCTCCGTTCGCGCTTTAGAATGTTGCCACTCGAAGTCGCGCGAAGGAGCGCCCAACGTTGCAAGTCCTCATGCGCTGTTTCCAGGAGTTCGCTGTCGTCGTAACTGCTCTGGCGTTGGCGCCGCTTGGCGTGCCGACGACGGTGTTCTGGATTTATGTGTGTGCGTCGCTGCTTTTCCTCGTCGGCGTCATCAAAGTGTTCAATGAACTGCCGCAGGAACAGGGCGTCGACAAGATCATGCCGTTTGGCCGGCTGTTTTTTGCGATTCCTCTGGCCGTGTTTGGCTCCGAGCATTTCACCACCACGACGAGTATTGCGACCCTGGTTCCACGCTGGATGCCCGCGCATGTGTTCTGGGTCTATCTGGTGGGTCTCGGGTTTCTTTTCGCGGCGCTCGGTATTGCCGTGCTCGTCCAGGCACGGTTGGCAGCCACCCTGGTCGGCATGACGATGTTGACCTTCGTTCTCGTCATGGACCTGCCGGCGGTCGCTGCGAACCCTCGCAATAGATTCTTTTGGGCGCTGGCGCTGAGACAACTGGCCTTCAGCGGCGGCGCGTTCGCTTTCGCGATGTCGCCGTGGAGCACCCGGTCGAGACCGTCGTCGCCCGCGCGGCCGACGGCGGCACGGGCCGCCTTTCCGCGATTCTTCGTCGGCATTCCTTCGGTATTTTATGGGGTTGAGCATCTGCTGCACCCGGCATACGTGCCCGGCATTCCGCTGCAACGGCTCGCGCCCGAGTGGATTCCCGGCCGAATGTTCCTGAGCTATTTTGTCGGTGTGATGCTGATTCTCGCAGGCGTCTGCTTGCTCACAAATAAGAAACCGCGCACGGCGGCGACGGCTTTAGGACTCACCATCCTGCTCACGGTGTTCTGGATTTACCTGCCGATGCTCCTCGCAGCGCCCAGAGACGTGGTTGCGTTGAACTTTTTCTTCGACACGCTGCTTTTCAGCGGAGCGATCCTGCTGTTGGCGAACGCGATGGACAAGGAAACGGCACCTCGCGACGGTCTCTCGACGGTCGTGTGAGGCGTTCAGCTTTCGATGGCCGACAGGTCGAGTCGGCTCAGACGTTCTGGATCAGCCAGGATGTCGATCTCAACGACCTTCCCGCGGGCAATCGTGAAGCCGAGCACGGCAAACAGTCGGCCGTCGGGACGACGCGACACGAACCCAAGATGGCCGTTGACGAGGACAAGCTGATTGGACAGCCCGAGCCTCGAGAACGTCGCGGCCTGTTCAGCGACGGCATGAGCCCCTCGCACGACACGTGACGCGCCGGCGAGCGCGCCGCCGTCAGCCCGCAGCACGATATCCGGATCGAGCACGGCGACCAGCCGTTCGAAGTCGCCGTCGCGGACGGCCGCCATGAACGCGTCGAGGACACGCCGCTGCTGATCCAAATCGGGGTCTGTGTTCGGGGCTTTGCTCTGGACGCGACGCCGCGCGCGGCTCGCGAGCTGACGCGCCGCCACGGGCGTGCGATCCACAATCGGCGCGATCTCGTTGAACGTCATGCCGAACACGTCGTGCAGCACGAAGGCGAGCCGTTCTGCCGGCTCGAGGGTCTCCAGCACCACGAGGAGCGCGAGTCCGACCGAGTCCGCGAGCATGGCGCCGGATTCCGGATCCCCGTCGGCGCGGGTGATCATCGGATCCGGCACATGCACGGCATGCTCGTTAAGAGGATCCTCCCGGCGGGAGGTCCGCGTCCGCAGCAGGTCCAGGCATACCCGCGCGACGACGGTCGTCAGCCAGGCGCGCAGGTTCTCCACGGCGCTGACATCGGTCCGGCCGAGTCGAATCCAGCTCTCCTGCACCGCGTCCTCGGCCTCGCTCGTCGACCCGAGCATGCGATACGCCACCGCACGCAAGTGCGGTCGGTGCTCTTCGAATTGCTCGGCGAGCCACTCAGGTGTGGGCATCGGTCACATTCCTCCGTCGCAGTCCGTCATGGTAGTGACGGACGAAACATCGATCATGTGACAGAACCCGCCTTCGCTGCGCTATGGCGGGCAAGCAGGAGGAACAGATGAAATTCGTGCTGCTGGTTTTCCACGGGCCCAACCCTGGCACGCCCGGTTCCGCTCGTTGGAACGCGATGCCGGAAGCAGAAAAACAGAAGGTCTACGCCGATTACGCGGAGCTCAACAAGACCGAGGGCATCATGTCAGGGCTGCCACTGGGCCTCCCGGAGGCCGCGCGAACGGTGCAGGTGCGCGACGGCAAGGTCCAGGTCACGAACGGGACGTATCTGGCCGAAGGCGCGGGTGGGTACTCGGTGTACGAGGCCGAGAGCATGGAGGCCGCGATTGCGCTGGCGGCGCGCGTCCCAGCGGCCCGTCTGGGTGGCGCGGTGGAGATCCGGCCGGCCGAGAAGTACTGGTGAGCAGGAAATCAATCGGATACTGGGTGGCGACGACGCTGATTGCCCTCGAGACATTCGTGGGTGGCATCACGGACCTGGGGCACGGAGGGACGGTGCTCGTCGCCGGCCCCTCCGTAGTCGGCATTGTCACGCATCTCGGCTACCCGGCATATGTCCTCGGGATTCTCGGCGTCTGGAAACTCCTCGGCGCTATCGTCATTGTCGTCCCGGGTCTTCCGCGGCTGAAGGAGTGGGCGTACGCCGGCATCTTCTTCGAGCTGACGGGTGCGGCGGCATCGTACGTTCTGCACGGCGAGATCACGAGCGACTTGGTCTCGCCTCTGATCCTGGCGGCGCTGGCGATGATCTCGTGGGCGCTGCGATCCGAAGGCCGGGTGCTCGGGTCTGTGTTTCCGGGCGCGTTGTGAACGAAGGTCAAAGCAGGTGGTGGAGTTGACCGTCGTTACTCACAGCGCAGCGCCACGAGCGGATCAATCCGGGTCGCTCGCCACGCAGGCAAGTATCCGGCAAGCATCGAGACGGCAAGCATTGTCACGACGGCGACGCCGATCGCCTGCGGATCGTATGGTGTCAGCCCGAACAGGACGCTCGAGACAAAACGCCCGGCGGCAAGCGCGATCATCAGCCCGACGCCGACGCCGGCCGATCCCAGCCACATCGTCTCGCTCAACACCAGCCAGAGAACCTGGCTTCTACGCGCGCCGAGCGCGAGCCGAATGCCGAATTCGTTCGTGCGTCGCGTGATCCCGTACGACACCATGCCGTAGATCCCAACGCACGCGAGGAACGTCGCAAGGGCGCCGAAAACGGCGGAGAGCTGAGCGATGGCGCGCCTGTTGACGACACTGTCATCAACGAGGCGCCCGAGCGTCGTGACGTTGTCGACCGGAAGGTTTGGATCGACGGTCGCAAGCGCACGGCGGATCGAGGGCAGAACCGATGCCACGTCGCCATTGTGCCGCACGACGATTGCGGAGAGGAATCGCCGCTGATGCTGAGTGTGCGGGAAGAACGCCGCGGGCATCTGCTTTTCTTCCAGCTCCATATACTTGGCGTCCTTGACCACGCCCACTACCGTGATGTTCTCCCACTCCGTGGCACCCGTCGTTTCATCGTCATGCACCGTGAACGTGCGTCCAAGCGGCAAAGGTTCACCAAAGTACATGCGCGCCATTGTTTGGTTGACGACAGCGACCTTTGGCGCAGTCCGGGAATCTCGCGCGTCCAGCGGCCTCCCGGCAATGATCGGCATCTTCGTTGCGTCGAAATACTGCGCCCCGACGACGTTCAGATCGACGGACGCATCAGTCGAAGATCGCTGACGGCCGGGGATCGCGATGTCATCGGTGGACCATCCGCCGCCGTCAAACACGTCCTGCGCGAAGCTGACGGCACGGACGCCTGGCACGCGCGTGATGCGCGCTTCAGCATCCTCCATCATGGCGTTGAGCCGGGCGTCAACCTTGTAACCGGCCGCACTGGGGTCAAGATAGGCGACGAGGACGTCTCGCCTGTCGAATCCGGTGTCGATGCGCATGACGTTCGACAGACTCTCGAGAAACAACACGGCACCAGTGATCAGCGCGAGCGAGAGCGCCACCTGTCCGACGGTAATGGCGCGCGAGAGCCTGCTCCTACTTCGTGCGGAAATCACGCCACCGCCTTCTTTCAGCGACGGCACCAGGCTCAGCCTCGCCGCGTGGACTGCAGGCGCCATGCCGAAGAGCAGAACCGTCATGATGGTCGCCGCTATTGTGAAGGCCAGCACGGGGAGGTCCGGCGAGATGACGAGTGGCACCGGCTCAGTGCCGGTCGATACGAGCGCGATGAGCAGGCGACTCGCGCTGGAAGCGAAGACCATACCGAGCACTGCGCCGGCGAAGCCTACCAGGACGCTCTCGGCGAGCAGTTGGCGAACGACACGCAGCCGGCCCGCACCGAGCGACATCCGGACCGCGATCTCGCGTTGTCGCGTGCTGGCGCGTGCCAACAGCAGGTTCGCGACGTTTGCGCAGGCGATCAGCAACACGACGCCGACGACGGCCATGAGAATTTTGAGCGGTGAGGCAAACTGTGCACGCAGGTTTGCGCGCCCGGTCATGGCGGGCGTGAGATCAATGTACGCACGCTCGATGTTGCGGAGCGTACGCTCAGAGGGCTGCGAGCCGACATACGTGCGCAGGATCTGGCGGAAGAGCAGATTCGTGGCCGTTTGCGCCTGCACCCGGGTTACGCCCGATTTCAATCGGCCGATGAGATGCAGGGTGCGAAACATCGGCTGGTCGCGTCCGTGCCACCCCGGCAAGATCTCCTGTTGCATCGCCAGCGGAATCCAGAGATCCGGCGACTGACCAACGGTTATCCCGGAAAATCCCCGCGGCGCGACGCCGACGATGACGTACGCTCGTGACCCGATCGAAATGGTGGCGCCAATGGCCGATGGGGTACCCGCGAGCTGGCGTTGCCACCACGAATAGCTGGCGATCGCCACAGGGTGTCCGCCTGCCGCCACGTCGTCGGCCTCGGATAGCGTACGGCCGGCGATCGCGTTGACGCCAAGTGTGTCGAAGTAATTACCCGACACCAACTCGACCTTGATCTTCTCGAGTTCAGCGCCGCCCGCGACGCGGCCGTGAGTGTCGTACAGGAGACTCCCGATCGCGGCGACGTCAGTGAAGATCGGGTTGTCGCGGCGAAAATCGCGGAAGAACGGATACGACAGCAGCTCGGTCCTGCCGTTCGGAACGAATCCCGTACTGCCGGCGGCGAGGGCTCTGCCAAAGAAAACCAGCTGCTGCGGCTCGCGGACCGGAAGCGTTCGGAGCAACACGGCGTTCAGCAAACTGAAGATGGCGGTGTTGGCGCCGATGCCCAGGGCCAGCGTCAACACGGCGACCCCCGTGAATCCCGGATTCTTGCGCAGCGTTCGCGACGCGTAGCGGAGATCGCGCGCCATGTCCTGCAGCCACCGCCACGCCCACACGTCTCGAGCGCGATCGAGAGCGAGCGCTTCGCTGCCCAGCGCTCGGCGCGCCGCGAACGCTGCCTCTTCAGGCGTCTGGCCACGAGCTTCAAGCTCGCGCTGCTTCATGGCGCGGTGAAACGCGATTTCCTCGACGAGCTCGTCGTCGAACTGCCGCCGCCAAAACAGGTGCCGTAGGCGAATGAACAGGTGGCGCATCGCGTTAAATGGCGTTCAGCAGCTCGAGCGTATCGGGCAGCAGGTCAAGAGTCGTTCTTCCCATCGTCTGTCGATGGGAATATGATGCGGCCGTGACGATTTGTCAAGTCTCGAATCTCGCCTTGCGGGTGCACTACTCGAGATGACGAATGAGCGCTCTCCTCATCCAGCCATTCGCCACGTCAATTGTCGATCCCGCCAAGACCGTTCAGGCTTCGATGGCATTGGTGATTGGCGGCGCCGCGCTAGTCTTGCCGAAGAGCCTGCAGCGGGTCGACGCGTATCGCGCGCTGTGCCGGGACATACATTGCGGCGAGCGCGACGGTGACGAAGACGGCAACGACCGCGGTTAAGGTGAGCGGATCTGTCGGCGTGATGCCGAACAGCAGGGTGCCGAGTAAGCGACCGACGCCGACCGATCCGAGCACGCCTGCGCCGAGCCCGATCAGGACGGGCGTGAATCCCTGCGTGACGACGAGGCGCCGAATGTCGCTGAGGCAGAGCGCCCAGCGCGAGTCGAATGCCCATCTCGTTCGTCCGTTGGGCCACGGAGTACGACACGACACCGTAAATACCAAGACTCGCCAGGAACGTTCCGGCAACAGCGAAGAGCAGCACCAACGCCATTTGAAACCGGCGTTGCCCGAAGGAATCAGCCACGACGTCATCCATCGTTCGGAACGCTGGCGAGACCAGTCTCTGGATCCATGTCGTGGATCAATCCGCGTACAGAGGACGAGACGGTCATCGGGTCTGCCGTCGTCCGGGCGACGAGAACGAGATCCATGCTGTTCACGCCTGGCGGAATGACGCTTTGCCAGTAGGGCAAATACACCGTCGGCGAAGCAGGTCGATCCAAGCTGGCGCCGTGAACGTCGCCGACGATGCCGACGACTTGGATCGGCGGTAAGGTCCGCGCGCCGATATGAAACTGCTTGCCGATCGGGTCCTCGCCTGGCCACAGGCGTTCCGCCGCAACAGTCGACACCACGGCGACGCTTCTCTCGCGGTCGGTCTCGGCAAAGAGCCGACCGTCGCGCCCAGGAATGCCCATCGTGGGGAAGTAGTCGGGACTGACGGGTCGAACATCGCCTACGACGCTATTGGAGACGGCCGTCGACCGCTCTGGCCACAAGGCCGCGTTCCCGCCCTCGCCCGTCAGCGGCAACTTGTTCGACACGCCGGCTGCAACGACGCCGGGCAGAGCCTGCATGCGTTCAAGGGCTGTTCGAATGAATGTCGAACGAGAGACCGGTGTGACGTAACGCTGAATGGGCAGACTCACATCGATGGTCAGCACGCGGTTGGCCGCGAATCCACTATCAACCTGCAAGAGGTTCCAGAAACTGTGCACCAGGAGTCCGCCGGCAACGAGGCACACGGCGCTGACGGCGACTTCGCCGGCGACCAGGAGTGCACGAACCCGACCCGCATTCCGGGTGGACGTCACGGACATCGAGCCGGACTTGAGTGCGTCAATCGGGTGCAGGATTCCAAGGCGCCAGGCGGGCAACACGCCGACGAGCACGCCTGCGAGCAACGACACGCACACGGCAAAGGTCAGAACGCGTGGATCCATCTGGATCTCGTTCACTCGTGGCAAGTCCGCCGGTGCCGCAGAGACAATCACATGGAGCACCCAGTAGGCGGCCGCGACGCCCACCATTCCGCCCATGACAGACATGACGACGCTCTCTACCAGCATTTGCCGTACCGAGCCGCCCGCGGCTGGCCCCGATGGCCGTTCGAATCGCCATCTCGCGTCGCCGGCTCAACGTTCGCGCGAGCAGGAGGTTCGCCATGTTGACGCATCCGATCAACAGCACGGCGCCGACGGCGGCCCACATCAGCGTCAGACCGCTGCGCACTCGTCCCGCGACCTGGTCAACCAGTTGAACAACGTTCGCCGATGCCTTCAATCCAGGCGCAGGCTGGGGCAGCGTCTCTTGCAACGTATTCAGGGCTGACACTGCTTGTGCGATAGAGACGCCTGGCTTCAGCCGGGCGAGGCACGCGAAGTTGAATCCGGTGCCAGCGAGTTCAACGGGCGTGCCTCCGAGGGGTTTCCAGATCTGCGGCGACGACGTCGTCGCAATGATCATTGGGAACAGCTCGCTGACCTTTGGAAATGGAAACGGCGGAAGGACGCCGACGATTTCGTACGGCTCGCTATTGAGGGCGACCGTACGACCCACGACGCGTGGATCGGCATTGAAACGGCGGCGCCAGAAGTCGTCACTCAAGAGGATGACGTGGTCGCGACCGAGTTGATCTTCCTCGGCCGCAAAGGTTCGTCCCAGCCGCGGCTGAACGCCGATCAGTGAAAAGAGGTTCGCGGACACGCGCATCGTCTGCAGCCGCTCCGGCTCTCCGACACCCGTGAGGCTCATGCGCAAGCCGCCGATCACGGCCAAGTCTTCGACGGACTGCCAGCTGCGTCGCCATTCCTGGAAGTGCGCCAGATTGACCGGTGTGGCTCGTGTTGTTCCGCCGATGCGAAGGATTTCGTGGACGGCGGCCAGTCGGTCAGGATCTCGGAAGGGGAACGGACGGAAGAACAGATGATCGACCACGCTGAAGATGGCGGTGTTCGCGCCGATCCCAATCGCCAGCGTGAGGACGGCGATTGCCGCAAACCCAGGGCTTTTCCGCATCATGCGGACCGCGTAGCGCACGTCCTGGACGATTCGCTCGAGCCACATCCAGCCCCACATCTCACGCATCTCCTCTTTCAAGTGCGTCACGTTGCCCAATGCCTTGTGCGCCGCGTGTCGCGCATCACCCGGTGACAGACCGCGCTCCTGCTGCTCCTCGTCGGCGAGCGCCAGATGTGTTTCGATCTCGCGGGCGAGGTCCTCTTCGAGGTGGCGTCTAGAGCGCCACGGGTGAAGCCATCGCAGGATTCCCACGATTCACTCCCTTTCGGTACGAAGCGTTCAGATCCACCTACTCTGCGCGAAGGACTGAGGCGGGATCGACGCTGGCAGTCCGGCGAGCCGGGACGTAACTGGCCAGAAGGGCCGTCACCATGAGCAGCACCGCTGTAGCAGCGAAGGTGATCGGATCGACCGGGCTGATGCTGAACAACCAGGACGTCAGCAGTCGCGTGAGCGCGTACGCGCCGGCGAGGCCGAGCGCGATACCCAAGACGGCGAGAGACAATGCGCTTCGAACGACTTCCATGACCACCGTGGACCTCTGCGCGCCAAGCGCCATTCTCACGCCGATCTCCGGGCGTCGTTGCGCGACGTTGTAGGACAACACGCCATACAGGCCGACGGCCGCCATCAGCAGGGCCAGCGCGGCAAACGCGCTGACCAGCGTCATCTGCGTGTTTCTGTCCAGCAGCTCTGCGTCGAATACCTGATCCATCGAACGCACGCTCGATACCGGCTCGTCGGGGTCCACATCCCAGACCGCGCTCCGCACGGACGACGAAAGCGCGAGCGGATCGGTCTTCGTGCGGACGACGAGATACTGTGGCCAGGAAGACGGCCTACTGGTGCCCGTTGATTGATTCAGCGAGAGATACATCTCGGGCTCAGAGGGTTTATCCAGAGCGACCTGCCGCATGTCGCCGACGACGCCGACGATCGTGAGCCACCGGTTGCTATCGATCGCGCCTATCCTGATTCGGTGGCCGATCGGATCCTCGCCCGGCCAGTGCATGGCAGCGAACTTCTGGTTGATGATGACCGTTGGCGGCGTGCCGGGTCCGTCGCGCTCGTCGAAATGCCGGCCGCGAAGCAGCGGGACGCCGAGTGCCGGAAAGTAGCCCGCGCTCACGACGCGATCGCTGACGATATAACGGATGAAGTCCTCGGGTGGGGGCGCCGGCCGCCCCTCGATCGTGACGAGCGAACGACCGCCCTTGAACACCAGTGGCGGCATGTTGACGTATGCCGCGCTTGTAACACCTGGAAGCCCGCGCACGCGCGCCTGGACGCCCGCGTAGAACGCTGACCGGCTCTCCGGTGTGCGGTACTTCGAGGGTGGAAGAACCGTTTCCGCGATCAGCAGGTTGTGCGGGTCGAAGCCCGGCTCGACGGCCAACACTCTGGCGTAGCTCCGCAGCAACAAGCCTGCGGCCACCAGCAACACGACGGTCAGCGTCACCTCGGTGACCACGAGCGCGCTGCGCACACGCCGACCGCCTGACTCGGTCGTTCCGCGGTTCGTACCAGTCTTGAGCGCGGCATCGAGACCGATACGCGCTGCGGCAAACGCCGGCCCCGTCGCGAAGCCAAGGACCATCGCCACGACGACGGCCATCGTGAAGATCAACACTCCCGCGTCAAGGTGTGGACTCGTTCCGTGAGGAAGGCCGTTCGGTATCAGGCGGGCGAGGTACGCGAACGCGGCCGTCGACAGCGTCACACCCAGGACCGCGCCCAGGCCGGCGAGGATCGCGCCTTCGGTGAGCAGTTGGCGAATCACCCGCCCTTGACTGGCACCAAGTGCCTTGCGAACCGCGAGCTCTTTGCAGCGGCCCGCGCCGCGCGCCAGGAGCAGGTTCGCGAGATTCGCGCATGCGATGAGCAGCACGAGACAGACCGCTCCGAGCAGAATCGACACGGCCGGCCTGGCGTCCCGAGTGAGATGTTCGTGAAGCGGCGTGACGGTGACGTTCACGCCCTCGTTCGATCGATACTGCTGGGCGAGACGGTGGCCAATCGTAGTCATCTCGGCGCGTGCCTGGCTGAGCGTGGTGTCGGGCTTCAACCGCGCGAGGACATCGAAGAAGTACCGATGACCGCTGCGCCAGCTCCTGTGGCGTGAACCGGGCCGGGACCCAGAGGACGGCCGCTTTGTTCGGGAATGGAAAATCCGGCGGCACGATGCCGACGACGGTGTGGGCCAGCCCGTTCAAGGTGATGGTTCGACCGACGACAGCGGGGTCGCCGCCGAAGAGCGATTGCCAGAGCCGTTCATCGATCACCACGACCGGGCTCGCGTCGGGCCGCTCGTCGTCTGGCGACAGCGTGCGGCCGATCAGCGGCTGCATACCCAGCAGCGCGAACAAATTGGCCGTCGTGCGAATGCCCGCAAACTTCTCGGGATCTCCCGCGCCGGTGAGGTTGTAGGTGTCGGGGACGAAGATCGCCATGTCGGCGAAGGATCGACTTTGCTCTTTCCACTCGACGTAGTCGGCCGGCGTCGGCTCGAGCCGCGGCGGCCCGCCGCGCCGCGATGAGAAATCGTCCCACAGCAGCACGAGGCGATCGGCTTGTGGAAATGGCAGCGGGCGCAGGAGCACGGCGCTGACCAGGCTGAAGATCGCGGTGTTGGCGCCAATCCCAAGAGCGAGCATCGCGATCGCGACCAGCGTAAATACCGGTGATTTGCGCAAGCTTCGCGCGCCATACCGGATGTCCTGGACGAGTCGCTCGAGCCACATCCAGCCCCACATCTCGCGCATCTCCTCTTTCAAGTGCGTCACGTTGCCGAATTGCTTGCGCGCTGCCTGCCGCGCGTCACTTGCTGAGAGGCCGCGCTCCTGCTGCTCGTCGCGCGCGATCGCCAGATGTGTCTCGACCTCACGGGCGAGATCCTCTTCCAGCTCGCGTCTGGCGCGCCAAGGATCAAGCCAGCGCGGGATTCTCACGTTCACCGCCTATCCGGTACGAAGGGCATTGAGACGGCCGAGTCGAGCCGCCCGTTCGAGACGCTCGTCAATCGCCAGTTCGCGGTGAGCTTCGATCTCGCGATCAAGGTCGTTATCCTCGGCGTGATGCTATCGGCAGAAGCTCAGGTCACGCATGACAACACGGGACTATCGAGCAGGTTCCATCACGAGACCGATGGCCCGGGCCAGCTGTCGCCATTTCGAGTGCTCGCTCGCGAGGCGCTTCTTCCCGGCCGCGGTCAACCGGTAGTACTTGGCTTCCCGATTCCGATCGGGCATCGGCTCCCAGCTGGCTGTGATCCAGCCGCGTTTCTTCAGGCGATAGAGCGCGGGGTAGAGCGAACCGTGGTCCACACGCAACACATCCTCGGACGTGCGTTGAATGTGCGTCGCGATCGCATGGCCATGTAGCGGCCCGAACAGCAGCGCACGCAGCACGAGCATGTCCAACGTGCCCTGCAACAGTTCCACCCGGTTGATCGACTTTTTCGGCATAGCCGTCAGTTTCCAGCGGCGATCCGCCAGAAACGATTCGCTCGCTGCGGCATGAGCTGACCCGTGCACGCCGCGAACAAGATTCCGCGCTCGTCAGCCCGCTCGAACGCGCGCCGACGCTCGACCGCTTGTCCGAGCCGCGGCCTGAACGAGGCATCAGCACGACGGCGGGATGCTACGATAGTAGACGATCTACTGTCAGACGTTAGACGGGAACGCGGTCGATTCGGTTGGCTGCGCGTGGCGACGCGTGATGTCGATGCGTGGCCGGAGGCATGCGTGCGGCCAATCAACGCGCGGCCGGCCGGCAGAGGAAGATTGGCCGGTTCGCCGTGTGAGTACGGCGTACTTCACGGCGCTGCAAGCGAAACTGTTGCGGGTTCACGCCGCGTTGCTCCACTACTGCCGGTACTGCTGGTGGCCTGAAGCTCCTGGAGTCGCTAAGCGAGGAGGACCTCGACAAGCCGACTAAGGCGCCTCCCCAACCTCCCTCTACCGGCGCGGAATGCGGTTACCGGCGGCTCATCGATCGGCGGCGCCCGTCCGGATCGCCCGCGGAGGTCCTCCAGGGTGGCGTGGAGGAACGCCCGTGCCGCACAGACCGATAGCGCTAATTGAGCACGCGTCGTACGACGCTGGACCTCCGGCGCAGCCTCCTGGTTGCTGAGGTCCAGCGGCGCGTTGCTACGGCTCAATCACCCCTTTCGGGTTGCGGCATCGGCCTCCGTCGCTAATTGGCGCATCAGGTCGAAGAACTGTTGCGACTGCCCGATGAACAGCCCCATCGCAGCCAGGAAATTGACGACGCCCATCGCGATATCCTGCGTTTCCGTGGGACGGATGATCGAACACCTCGGAAGGTCCCGACTGAGAAATGGACACGGCTCGGGCATGATCAGGTTGGTCGTGAAATCCTCGCCGCCAAACGGCGCCGAATTGAGATCTGGAAACGTCAACCCGTTGGTTGGATCCGTCAGCGGGGCCAGAGGCGTTGAAACGGCAGCGCCCGCTTTGTCCGACCATGTTTGAAAATGCATCGTCTCGGTGGGGCCGATGCTGATCATGATCCGCAGCACTTCGGCGCTGGTCGCCCTCTGGGCCATCGACGCATAGAGGCTGGTGCCGCCCTGTTCGATGGTCGCCATGTGGAGCACTGCGGTGTTGGCGATCGCCTGAATATGCGCGTTGGGACTCAGGTCACTATCGGTTCTTGGAATCGCCGTAAACGCCCCTGCATTCAAGCCCGGAACTGCCTGAGGAAAGGTGAAGGTCGGATCGAGGTCGGGATTGTTCGCGCTGCTGCGATAACGGGTCCACCAGCTGGTATCGAGTGTCAGCTGCATCAGGTTGGTCAGCCGCGGCTGCCGGCTGGATCCAGTCGCCGTGCTGCCGGGCAGGGTCCGGAAGGGCTCGAGGTTGGCCGGCTCAGCACCTTTCGACACAAGGTACGCATTGAGGAACGTGAAGTGTGTGATCTCGTCGTCGGTGTTGTCGTGGATGTACACCGGGAAGTCCTCATCGAGCACCTCGAGTTTCGATGTGTAGATTGGATTCCCGGTGCCTCCCGGAACCTCTGGATCTGGAACGCCGCCGAGTTCGTTGTACTGGATCCAAAAATCGCTTTCCAGGATCTCGGCCGCCGCAGCGAACCGAAGCAAGGCCGCATCTCCGCGCGTAAGCGTTTTACCATTTTCGTGCGGCGCCAGTGCGTCCGCGCGTTCGGCGAACAGGGACATTCCTGCGCCGGCAGCACTCGCCACGAGACTCTTTTTGATAAAGGAACGCCGGCTGCGCGATCTGAGGTGGCCAGATAGGGGATGTTGCATGATCTACACTCCTTGCTTGAGTTCAGCGCGTTGGTCTTAGAGGCGCGGTTCGACGTCCGTCAGAGCAACGGCATCGACCCGTGCGAGCCCGAATCGTGGAGTCCACGCAGGCAAACGGCGGGCCGCTGACTGATTACCCGCGTCCACGTGTCTCACGCACAACTGCTGAGGCGTCTTATTCCACGCGAGAGCGCTTCGATTCTGCCAATCCTCAATCGGTCGCTTCGTGTTCGTCGGCCAATCGAGATTCCGATCGGCAAGGCTCACCGCGTTCACATCGCTCTGAAGTGATTCGTTGTCACCGCGCCCGACAGGACGACGTCAGCCCACCTGCCACTCTGCCGTCTGCCCATCGACTGAATCACAGTGAGCGGCGTCAGCGGCCGTGAGCGGCGGGCAATGAACACGCCTGTCGTCCCGCGAGTGTGAACGCTGAACATGAGGTGTGGTGCGGATTGCTGATAGCACGAGTGTTGCACGCCACTGAATCAACCAGACGCAGAAGGGAGCCTTCTCCGAAGGGAGCCTTTATGGACAGTCGCCCAGCCGCCGGGATCGCCTCGCGAGCTCCCGGCAAGTTACCGAGCACAAGTTCAATCACCTTCAACCTCAACGGCGCACCAGCAAAGCTCGACGTCGCTCCCTGGACGACGCTGCTCGACGCTCTTCGCGAATACCTCGACCACACCGGCACCAAGAAGGGCTGTGATCATGGCCAGTGCGGCGCGTGCACGGTTCTGGTCGACGGCAAGCGCATTCTTTCGTGCATGACGCTCGCGATCATGAAAGACGGCGCCAGCGTCACGACGATCGAAGGGCTCGCCGAAGCGGGCGCACTTCATCCGCTCCAGCAGGCGTTCATCGACCACGATGCGTTTCAATGCGGATACTGCACGCCCGGTCAGATCTGTTCTGCTGTCGGCTTGATGAAGGAAGGCCGAGCGAAGACGCCGGACGAGATCCGCGAGCTGATGAGCGGCAACATCTGCCGGTGCGGTGCGTATCCGAACATTCTTGCCGCCATTCAACAGGCCATGGCGGCCGAAGGGAGCGTTGCGCCGTGAACAGCTTCTCTTACACGCGGGCGACGGACGTCGCATCGGCCGTGCACGAGGTCGCCGAGGACCACGAGGCCTCGTTCATCGCCGGCGGGACCAATCTCATCGACTTGATGAAGGAAAACGTCGCGCGACCCCAGCGTCTCGTCGACATCACGCGGTTACCACTGAATCGTATCGAGGACCTCGACGGCGGCGGCCTGCGGCTCGGCGCGCTCGTGACCAACGCAGAGACCGCGTACAACGAGACCGTGGAACGCCGGTATCCGCTCTTATCCCGGGCCATTCTGGCCGGCGCGTCGCCCCAGCTCCGAAACATGGCGACCGACGGCGGTAATCTCATGCAGCGCACGCGCTGCTACTACTTTTATGACACGGCCACGCCCTGCAACAAACGTGAACCGGGCAGCGGATGCTCGGCCATCGAAGGCTTCAACCGCATGCACGCGATTCTCGGGGCGAGCGACCAGTGCATCGCGGTACATCCATCGGACATGTGCGTGGCGCTGAGGGCGCTCGACGCCGTGGTCCGCGTGACCGGAGAACACGGCGACCGAACCATTCCCTTCGCCGAGTTCCATCGTCTGCCTGGGGACACACCGCACATCGACACGAACCTGGGCGCGGGCGAGATCATCACGTCAATCGACCTGCCGCCGAACGGGTTCGCGGATCACTACGCGTACCTGAAAGTGCGCGATCGCACATGGTACGCGTTCGCGCTGGTGTCGGTAGCGGCCGCCCTGGAGATGGACGGAGCCACAGTGACCGAGGCGCGTCTGGCGCTTGGCGGCGTCGCGCACAAGCCATGGCGCGACCCGGATGCCGAGGCAATGCTGAACGGGATCGAGGCGACGAAGGACCATTTCGAGGCCGTCGGGGACGCCGTCGTGCGCACGGCGAAGGGCTTCGGTCACAACACATTCAAGATCCAACTGGCAAAGCGGGCAATCGTGCGCGCCCTGCAGCATGCCGCGCGAATGGAGAAGTGATGACGACGACTTACATCGGCGAGCCGACCAGTCGCGTCGATGGACGGGCCAAGGTGATGGGGGAAGCGGAGTACGCCGCCGAGTACCACGTTCCAGGCCTGGCGTATGGGTACATCGTGTCCAGCGCCGTGGCCAAGGGCAAAATCAGGCGCATCGACGCGGCCGACGCGCTGGCCTTGCCGGGCGTCGTCGACGTGCTCACGCACGAGAACGCGCCGCGCCTCGCACAGTCCGACAGCAGCTACGCGGATCAAGTGGGCTCGCCCGGTTCGCCGTTCCGCCCACTGTGCGACGATGAGATCAAGTTCAGCGCGCAACCGATCGCTCTTGTGGTCGCCGAGAATTTCGAGCTGGCGCGGTACGCCGCGTCGCTCGTTCGTGTGGAATACGACCGCGAACCGCATGCGACGGATCTGGAGGCGGAACGCTCGCGCGCGTACGAGCCGAAGCAGAGAGAGATCATCCCACCGGTTCCCAAGCCGCGCGGCAACACCACGAAGGCGTTCGCCAATGCTGCCGTGCAGATCGACGCCGAGTATCACCTGCCGGCGGAGCATCACAATCCGATGGAACTGTTCGCGACGACGGCGATGCGTGACGAACAGGGCAAGCTCACGGTGTACGACAAGACCCAAGGGGTGCAGAACGTTCACAGTTACCTGTGCAACGTGTTCGGCTACTCCGCGGACCAGGTGCGCGTCGTCGCTGCGTTTGTCGGTGGAGCATTCGGGTCGGGATTGCGCCCACAGTATCAGGTGCTCCTGGCCGTTCTGGCGGCGCACGCACTGAAACGTTCGGTCCGCGTGTCGCTGACGCGACAGCAGATGTTCGGCCTCACGCATCGCCCCGCGTGCTGGCAGCGCGTGGCGCTCGCTGCCGCGCCCGACGGCAGGCTCGAAGGCATCGTCCACGAGACGGTGTCCGAGACCTCGCGGTTCGAAGACTACAGCGAGCCGATTGTGCACTGGTCGGGACTGCTGTACCACTGCGACAACGTGACACTCGAGCACAAGGTCGCGCAACTCGACGTGAACACGCCAGGCGACATGCGTGCGCCGGGGGCCGCGTGGGGCGTGTACGCGCTCGAATGCGCGATGGACGAGCTCGCCGTCAAGCTCCGCATGGATCCGGTGGAACTGAGACTCAGAAATTATGCGGAGAAGGACCAGAACGAAGGCCTGCCTTTTTCGAGCAAGGCATTGCGCGAATGTTATCGGCAGGGCGCAGAGCGGTTCGGTTGGGCGCGGCGGACGCCGGAGCCGCGATCGATGCACGACGGCGACACGCTGATCGGTTGGGGCATGGCGGGCGGCATCTGGGACGCGTTTCAGACCGAGGCATCCGCCAGATGCGTGCTCACCGCCGACGGCAAGGCCACCGTCTCGAGCGCAACCGAGGACATCGGCTGCGGCACGTACACGATCATGACGCAGATTGCGGCCGATGTGCTCGGGCTGCCTCTCGAGAACGTCACGTTCAGGCTTGGCGATTCCACCTTCCCGCAGGCACCGGTCGAAGGCGGGTCGTTTACCGCGTCGTCGGTCGGTTCGGCCGTGAAAGCCGTGTGCGAGAACGTGCGGGAACAGCTGATCACGCTCGCGCGGAAGATCGACAAGTCACTCGACGATGTCGCACTCGACGACATCGTCTTCGCTGACGGGCACATTCACTCGCGGAGCGATCGGTCGCGGACTGTCTCGCTGATCGACGTCATGCGGCGTGGAAAGCGTGACGTCATCGAAGCAGAAGTCTCCGCGGCAGCTTCATCGAAGCGATCCCAGTACTCGTGCTACGCCCACTCGGCCGTCTTCGCAGAGGTGCGCGTCGACGCAGACCTTGGCACGATTCAGGTCGCGCGATTGGTGAGCGCGGTCGCGGCCGGCCGGATTCTCAACCCGAAGACGGCGCGCAGCCAGGTGCTCGGCGGCGCCGTCTGGGGCATCGGCATGGCGCTGGAAGAGGAGAGCGTGATCGACCAGCAGTTCGGTCGCTTCATGAATCACAACCTCGCGGAGTATCACGTACCGGTCAATGCCGACGTCCACGATATCGACGTCATCTTCGTCGAGGAACACGACGAGGTGGTCAACCCGCTCGGGGCGAAGGGACTGGGCGAAATCGGCATCGTCGGCGTCGGGGCGGCGATCGCCAATGCCGTGTTCCACGCGACCGGGCGCCGGATCAGAGAACTCCCGATCACGCTGGACAAAGTGATGGGAGGCAACCCGCGGTAGCCGTTGCGCGCGCGGTCGTCGCCTGACGCGTGACGTCAGAGCGGTCCTTGAGATCGGCGCAGCCGAACCGCTGCAAAGAGGAACGCCGCGGCGATCGCCAGTCCGATCCACAGTCCCGGGCTGCTCAGGAATGTGCCCGGCGTGATGTGTGTCGGGAACATCGAGGTCCCGACGGCCGCGGTCATGGAGCCGCCTTCCGGGCCGCCCATGAAGCGCCACTGCAGCAAGGCGGCGAAGCGCGACGTGTGGAAGGCCATCCTCTCGACGATGCCGATCGCGAATAGCGGCAATACGGCCCACAGAACGGGCGCGCGCCGCGCCCAGGCAGACACCAGTAGCAGCCAGGCGTAAATGGGCGCATACCAGAGCATGTGCACCGTCACCAGATGATAGAGGAGCATCGTCTGGGACAACGACACCTCGGTCCAGAGCGTCGCGACGCCCAGACTGCTGCCCAGCAGCACGGTGGTGCTCAGCAGCACCATGACCCACTCCGTGGCAACGACAACGACAAAGCCGAAGAGCGGCAGCACCACGAGCGGAATGCTCGCCTTCGAGAGGACGGTGGTCAGATCGGAGACCGGCAATGACTTCCAGAAAAGGATGCTCCGATCGCGGCGCTCGCCGTGCAGCGCGTCCAGACTGTAGAAGATGCTGACGATGAACGCGGTGACCATGATCGCGCCCATCGCAAAGGTGTACGGCTCTTCGAGTACGCCTTGCCGCTGGGCCAGGTTGCGCGTCGCCATGGCCCGACCAATCGTGGCGATGAGGAAGCCGACGAACACCAGAGCGGCGACGGCCAGCGGCGCGATGTAGATCGACCGGTACTCCCAGAGCTCGCGTCGCACCGACCAATAGATGCGCCGCGTCTCGGAGATGGCCGCGGGCGCCAGCGATTCGCGGGAAGGCTCGGACAGACCGTTCGATGGCGTATTCATAGCGCCGCTCCTCGAGCGTGGCCGGCCTGATGGCCCATCACCGCGACGAAGACGTCGGCGATGCTCGGTGTGCGCACGTCCCCCAACGCGTCGAGTTGCCGACGATCGACCGCGTCGAACAGCAGGATGGTGCGATCGAACAGCTGGCGCTCGTGCATCGGCCTGAGCGCCCGTGCGGCGGCCACGCGCTCGGGATGCACCATCAGTTCGAGATAGCGCGATTCCAATTCGTCCATGGTGCAACTGAAGACGATGCGGCCACGGTCGATGAACATCACGTCGGTGAGCACGTGCTGGATCTCTTCCACCTGATGGGTCGTCACGACGATGGTGCGCGCGCGATCGAAGTAGTCGTTCAGCAGCGAATCATAGAACTGCTTGCGATACAGGATGTCGAGGCCGAGCGTCGGCTCGTCCAGCACCAGCAATCGCGCGTCGATCGCCATGACCAGCGCGAGGTGGAGTTGCGTGACCATGCCCTTCGACAATTCTCTGACCTTGCTCGTGCGCCTGATGCTGGTCTTGGCCAGAAACGCTTCCGCCTTCGCCCGATCGAATCGCGGATGCACGCCGGCGACGTAGTCGAGCGCCTGCGACACCCGCATCCAGCGGGGCAGCACGGCGACATCCGCGATGAAGCACACATCGCGCATCAGCCGAGCGCGCTCGGTCCACGGGTCGCGCCCGAGCACGTGCAGGTCGCCCTCATACGGTGTGAGGCCGAGAATCGCGTTGAGCGCGGTGGTCTTGCCTGCGCCGTTGGGACCGATCAGTCCGAGGATGCGGCCCTCTTCCACACGCAGGTCGATGCCGTCCAGCGCGATGGTGGCGCCGAACGCCTTGCGGAGGCCGCGGGCTTCTATGCATGCCATGGTGTCAGCGCTGCTCCTAGGGGTTGTTCGACTTCGTCGATTTCGGCGGCGCCGCGTCCGGCGACGACCGGTTGCCTGCGCCGTTCAGGAGTTCTTCCGCCGTCAGGCCGAGCCGCTGAATCGTCGCGTAGACCCGGGGCCATTCTTCGCCGAGAAACTTCTGCCGCTCGCCCTGCAGCAGCAGACTGCGTGCGCCGGCATTGATGAACATGCCGCGGCCTCGTCTGGTCTCGACGAGCCCCTCGTCCACCAACTGCTGATAGCCCTTCAGAACCGTGAGCGGATTGACCCGATAATCCGCCGCGACAGTGCGCACGGAGGGCAGCGGGTCGCCTTCCTTGAGCACGCCGTCGAGGATCATCGCGACGACGCGGTCGCGAAGCTGACGGTAGATCGGCTGATTGTCGTTCCACTCACGGTCCATCAAGGTGTCCAGCGTGGCTCCGTCGCAGACATTCGCACTGATACGGCGCGCTCAGTTTTTCCGCGTCAGGTCGAAGTGCGCGTGGATCGGCTTGTCCTTCATCATGAACGTCCAATCTTCGGTGTGACGGTTCGCATCGATGACGGTCAGCACGGCATGGTGCATGTGGTACTCGGTGCTCCCGCTGATGTCCTTCAACTCGAAATCCACCGTCTTGGCATCGGGCGACAACGTGCCGATCATGCGCGGCCGGTTTCCCGCGTCGCAGTAGTGCACCAGCGTGAGCTGGTCTCCGTCCACGTAGAACATCGTGACCGGATGGTCGTACTTCGCCGGATCCAACGGTGTTCCGGCTTCCTGGAATTCGTGTACAATCACGTGCCCTCTCGACGTCACGCGCAGCGAGAGCGCCATCGTCGTGTGAAGCTCTGGCATTTCCGCGACGGTGACGGGGCCGGTCCACTCTCCCGCCAGGCTCTTCAGCTGGTCGAAGGACTTCTGGGTCTCGGACGACACAACGGCCACGGAGGACGCGTGCGCCTCGGAGTGTGTGCCGGGCTGTGACGCGTCGGACTGCGCGAAGGCTACGGTAGAGAGCGACATCAGCGCTACGGGCAGCAGAAAACGGCTGGATTTCATCGTTCATCCCCTTGAGTCACTGTTATAGTTAGCTATAACACTATGACGCAAGTCAATCGTTTTCTGTTCCGACGTCGGCGCGCGCTTCGGGGGCAGGTCGGTTCAGCAGTCAGACCGGTTGCTGTTCCAGGGACTTCTTGAGGGTCAGAATCGTGTCAATGACGATGTCATTGCCGGCGGCCGTGTTGAGCATCGCGTGATACAGAGGTCGGTCTGGCCACTGGATGTGGAAGTATTTCTCGACGAAGGCAGCGCGGTCGTCATCGACGGTATCCACCAGCTCTCCCACCTCCTTTTTGCTGATCCCACCCGCGATCAAGCGGCGCATTTTTTCGTCCCTCGGCGCATAGAGGAACACGCGCAAGGTGTCGGCGCGATCACCCAAGAAATGTTGAGACCCTCGGCCGACGATGACACAGTTGCCGACTGACGCCGCCTGCTGGACGACTCGCTCTGTGATTCGGAGGATCGTGTCCGCATCCAGCAGCTTCAGCCGATGGATATTCAGGCTGCCTTCGAAGCTACCTCGCAGGATCGATTTGAGCAGCCGATAATAGAGCGGATCGACTCGCTCCTCGCGGCTCTGGACCTCCGACCGATCGCACTGGCTCAATCGGGCAATCTCCGACGTCAGCACCTGGTCCCACAGCGTCCAGCCCAGGCGATCGGCGATCTGCCGGGCGATCTCTCCGCCGCCGCAACCGTACTCCCGCTCGACGGTGAGGATTCTAATCATCACGCTTCGCAGCCTCTGTCACACCGCCGCCGTTTCCCCGCCGGCGCGCGGATCGTTCTTCGTCAGCAGAAACGACAGCGCGAACATGATCGACGCACCGACGGCGAGAATCCAGAACGTGTCGATGTACGCCAGCGTCGCCGCCTGCGCCTGCACGCTTCGGTAGATCCGGGCGTACGCCTGCGTCTGCGCATCGGGCAGGCTCATGCCGGATTCAGCCAGCCGCGCCGCCAGGCCGTGTAGCGCGTTTTCAAAACTCTGGTTCCCAACCGCCGTATGACCGACCAGCGTCGTCTGGTGAAACTGCGCGCGTCGCGCGATCAGGGTCGTGACCAGAGAGGTGCCTACACTGCTGCCGATGTTGCGCATGAAATTGATCATGCCTGCGACGGCATTGCTCTTCTCCGCAGGCACGCCGACGTACGACACCAGTGTAATCGGCACGAACAGGAAGCCCAGTCCCAGCACCTGCGCGGCCCGGAGCCACGTGGCCGAATTGAAGCTGATGAGCAAATCGATTCGCTTCGTGGAGTAGTACATCGCGCTCGCCAGGCAGAGCCAGCCGAAGGCGATGATGTACCGGGCCTGCACCTTGGTTGTGAGCTGGCCGACGATCGGCAGGGCGAAGAGCAGCACGACGGCGCCTCCCGACAGCACCAGGCCGGCGAGCTCCGCGGTGTACCCCAGCAGCGTCTGGAGGAATTGGGGCATCAGGACCAGGCTGCTGAACAGGAGAATGCCCAACGTGAACATCATCAGGTTCGAGGTCGCATAGTTGAAGTTCTTGAAGAGACGAACCTCGATGATCGGATCGCGGCGGAACCACTCCCAGATCGCCAGTCCGACGAGGCACACCGCCGCGACAATCGCCAGCGTCAGAATGAACCGCGAGCCGAACCAATCGTCTTCCTGTCCCTTGTCCAGCATCACCTGCAACGCCCCGACGCCGAGCGTCAGCAGCGCGATTCCGACGTAATCCAGCCGCACTCCGGCAGCTTTGAGGCGGCTCAAATAGGGCGGATCCTCGATGAGCCGATAGACGAGCGCCAGCGCGAGCAGGCCGACCGGCAGGTTGATGAAGAAAATCCAGCGCCACGAGTAGTTGAAGGTGATCCACCCGCCCACGGTCGGACCGATCGTCGGCGCCAGGATCGTCGTGAGACCGTAGAGCGCGAACGCGACGCCTCGCTGCTGCGGCGGGAAGGAGTCCGCGAGGATCGCTTGGGCCATCGGCTGCAGTCCGCCTCCGCCGGCGCCTTGCATGACGCGGAACATCAGCAGTGCAAAGAGGCTTGGTGCGAACCCACAGAGCAGAGAGCTCAGCGTGAACATCACCAGGCACGACATGAAAAACCGCTTCCGCCCGAACGTGGCCGCGAGCCACCCGCTGATGGGGAGGACGATCGCGTTGGACACCAGATACGAGGTCAGCACCCAGGTGCTCTCATCGTTGCTGGCGCCCAGATTGCCGGCCATGTAGGGCAGCGCCACATTGGCGATGCTGGTATCGAGCACTTCCATGAACGCCGCCATCGCGACGACAACCGCAATCAACCAGGGATTGTGACTGGGCCGCCAGGGCGCCGCGTCCGCCGCGGGAGTCGCTGGATCCGCGCTCACCGCAGGTACACCTGTGGCACGACGCTCATGCCTGGTCGAAGCTGGCGATCGCGGTTCTCGCCGGGCTCGAGAACAATCTTCACGGGAATCCGTTGAACGATCTTGACGTAGTTGCCCGTCGCATTTTCTGGTGGCAACACGCTGAAGAGCGGCCCGGTCGCTCCGCCGATGCTGTCGATGTGCCCCCGGTAGGTCCGATCGTTCGAATCGACCGAGGCATCGACACGCTGTCCTGGCCGCATGTGTCTGAGCTGCGTCTCCTTGAAGTTGGCGGTGATCCAGACTTCGTCGAGTGGAACGATCGTGAGCAACTGTTGGCCCGGCTGGACGTTCATGCCGGCCACGACGGTCTTGTTCACCTGACCGGCAACAGGCGCGAGAATCTTCGTGTACTGGAGGTTCAGCTCTGCCTGCTGCAGCGAGGCGCGCTTCTGCTGCACATCCGCTGCGGCGGACAGCGCGCGAGCGCGGGTCGATGCGACCTGCTGAGGCCCGGTCTGCGCGGTGCGATGCGTCGCTTCGGCCTGCGACAGCCGGTTTCTCGCCTGCTGGACTGCCTGCAACGCGGCGGCCTCGTTCGCGCGGGCAGCAGCCACGCTCGCCGCGCCGGCTTTCGCCGCGGCAACCGCCTGATCGTAGGTCTGCTCGGAGACGTTCTGCTTGTCGACCAGCCGCTTGTATCGTTGGACATCGTCCTGCGCCTTCACGTTGTTGGCCTCTGCCTGCTCCACTTGTGCGTGCGCGGCGGCGAGTTGCTTCTCGGCCGCGACGATGCCGGCGCTGGCGTCCTCGACGCCTGAGGCGGAGAAGTTCAACTGGCTCGACGTGTTCACCGAGGTGATAGGAACGGTGATATTGAGCGATTGCGCGGTCGCCTCGGCATTGGCGAGATCGGCCTGCGCCTTGTCGATGGCAACCTGGTAGTCTTTTGGATCGATTTCCACCAGCACCGTCCCTTGCTGGACCCACTGGTTGTCGTCCACGTTGACCTTGATCACGTAGCCCGTCACGCGAGCGCTCACCGGATACAGGTGAGCATCCACTTGCGCGTCGTCGGTGGATTCGTAGCTGGCGAGATAGCGCCAGACGAAGAAGCCGGCCACGCACAGGAGCACGACCGCGGCCACGAGGAATATTCTGACGAGGTTCGAGCGAGCGTACCGTCGAGGCGGAATCGCGCGTGCAGGCACCGTGTCATGTGCGGCCGCCTGACCTGCGCGCAACTCCTGATCTCGGCCCGACGACTCAGAAGGGCTTTCTTCGCTCACGGCAACCCTCCCCATCATTGCGCTGTCAGGTAGCGGCTGTAGCTGGTTCGCGCGACGCCCAGTGCGCGCGCGAACTGAAGTTTCGCGAGATTGTGGCTATAGACGCCGGAAATGTACTGGTCGTTCGCGCTCGACACCGATTGCTGCGCCTGAACGACCTCGACGCTGTCCGTGACGCCGGCGGCGAAGCGTTCTCTGGACCGAGCGAGGTTGTCGTTCGCCAGTTCGACGTTTTGAGCAGCGACACCGGCCTGTTCTTTCGCCGCCTGAAGATTCAACAAGGCCGTGCGAACGTCGTAATCAATCTGGCCGCGGAGGTTCTCACTCTCGGCTGTCCGCTGCTGGAGCGATGCCTCCGCCTGCGTGATGTCGCTTTCAATCCGTCCGCTGGTGAAGACCGGCACGTTGACGGCCACCTGGACCGCGAAGACGCTATCCGTGCGACCGAACGTCGGCCCCTGGAGGCCGTAATCGCCGTTCACCGCAAGCGCCGGATAACGTTGGGCGCGAGCGGCAGCCAGCTCTTGACGGGCGGATTCCGCCGATCGAAGGGCGGCGCGGAAATCGCTTCGCGAGCGGTAGGCGTTGCTGAGCGCTTCGTCGATGTTTTGCGGATCGAGGTCGGCATAAGGGACGCGGTCCGCGAGATCGAACGGTTGCCCGAGAGGCAGTCCGATGGCGCGAGCGAGGTTGAGCTTCGCGATCGCAAAGTTGTTGCGAGCAATGCTGAGGTTGTACTGCTCGGTGTGAAGCTGGACCGATGTCCTCGTCACGTCGATCTTCGGACTCGTGCCGGCTTCCAATGCGTTGACTGCCTGGTCGTAAAGTGCCTGCGCATTCCGCACCTGCGCTTCGGTGGCCTCGATGCGTGAACTGGTTTCAATCACTTGGAGGTAGGCGTTGCCGACTATGAGCGTGACGACGTCGAGTGTGTCGTCGTACGTGAGCGAGGCCGCCTCCTCCGCGGTGCGCGCGGCCCGGAATCTTTGGATCGATTCGACGCTCAGCACTGTCTGACTGAGGCTCGCCTGTGCCGTGCTGTAGCTGAACGGTCCGATGACGTTCGGAATGAGCGGCGTCGTGATCCCGAGCACTGCCTTGTTTGCCTGCGCATGGTTCCCGGAAGCGCCGACGCTCACTTGCGGCAGAAGGTTGCTCAAGGCGTGCAGCCGCTGCGCGCCTGCGGCGCGGCTATTCTCTCCCCCTTCGATTACGCCGAGGTTGTATCGCAGAGCCATGTTGACGGCGTCCCGCAGGGTGAGATGCCGAACGTCGGTTGTCGCTGCGCCAGAGGGGACACTTCCCAGGTTGAGCGAGAACGGAGGTTGACCGGTTTGCGCTCGGACGGAAATGGTGCTCGTCAGCGCCAGCAGTACGGATGCCGAGAGCAGCCGCGCTTTCTTGCCTCCTCCAACGGTCGGATCGCTCGCCGCACGATCGGTTTTCAGTACGCTCGTTCGCATCGTTTGCGCCTTTCTTCACGGCTTGAACGTCGCGCAGGTCTCGCGGCCGCGCGGCGCAAGCATCGCCCGTGCCCGCGAATCGGGGTCGAAGGGTCGAGCCAGATACAGCGGCTCCGTGTGACAGAAGGTTGAAAGGTATTCGGGTGGGCGTCGGTGTGATACCGTCAGTGTTTGCTCCAGCGAGGCCCCCACGAATGTGACCTTCACTCCATCCCGCAGGCTCTACATACTCGGGGGCGTCATCCTCGTGGCGCTGGTCATCTGCTCCCAGAGGGACAGCACCACCGGCCAGCCCTTCATCATTCCTCTAGGCGTGGCCGGGATCGCGTACCTCCTCGCGATTCGCGAGTTGTTCCGGACCCCGAGATTTCCGAAGCACGTGATCGTCGTCGGGCTCGTCCTCGCTGCGGTGTGGCATCTCCCGTTTCTACTGAAACCGCCGGGTTCAGATGATGACATCCACCGATATGTGTGGGACGGCCGCGTGCAACGGCTCGGCTACGACCCTTATTCCGCCGTTCCCAGCAATCCCGCGCTCAGCACGCTGCACACGCCCGAGACCCGCGCGCTGAACAATCCGGATGTACCGAGCCCGTATCCGGCGGGCGCGCAGCTGTTCTTCCGCGGAGTCACCGCGATTCACGAGTCGATCTTTGCTCTGAGAGTCGCGTTTGTCGCGTGCGATTTGGCGATCGTGCTCGTGTTGCTCGATACCTTGCGCTCGAGTCCACTGGGAGCGCACTGGGTGCTCGCGTACGCCTGGCATCCACTGCTCGCGACTGAGGTGGCAAGCAGCGGCCACGTCGACATCGTCGGCGCGCTGCTGCTGCTCGTGTCCGCGGCGGCGCTCAGACGACGCTGGCGCGCGACGGCGGCCGTGACATTCGCGTTGGCCGTTGCCGTGAAGCTGCTTCCGATCGTACTGCTGCCGCTGTTCTGGAGGCGCGTTCGTCTCCGCGACACCGCGCTGGCTGCACTCGTGCTCGTTGGCCTCTACGTACCGTTTGTCGACCACTGGCGGATCCCGATCGGATCGCTCGGCGCGTACGTGCAGCACTTCCGCTTCAACGATCCCGTGTTCGCGGCGCTCGAGCGTCTGGCGGGTCCGCAACTTTTGGTCGCGGTGGCAGTTCTCGTCGGGTTCGGGACCGCGATCTACTTCAGAAGGACGACTCCGGCGTGGTCGTCGGACGCCTTCGCCTGGCCGATGGCCGCATCGCTCCTGTGTGCACCGGTCGTCTATCCCTGGTACCTGCTGTGGCTGCTGCCATTCCTCCGCTCGGCGACCACGCTGCCGATCATCGTCTGGACGGTGAGTATCATCCCGACTTACATCGTGTGGCACTTGCGGACGGTGGGACGTCCGTGGTCGGTTCCCGGCTGGGTGCTGCTGCTGGAGTACGGATCCGTCGCCCTGGCCGGTGCTCTGATCGCGTATCGCCGGCTCAGCGAGTCGTCAGTCGGTCGCCGCGCGGGGACTCCTGCACATCGCGAATGCGATGCACAGTCGCCTGACATGACGAGTGTGCCGGCACCTTCGTTGCACGACACCGTTTCCGGGTCGACGCCGTCAGTTCTCTCAATTCAGCGAGGAGGACCGCCATGATGCATTCGAGCCGTGTACCGACAATCCGTCTTCTGACGTTCGGGATGCTCGTCGTGGCCGCGACCTCCTGGGCGCAGAAACGGCCGCCGATTGCCGACCAGATCGCCAAGGCCTATGGTCTCGATTCGTTCGGGCAGATCGAGGCCATCCGCTACACCTGGAATGTGGATTTAGGTGCGGTCAAACGGTCTGACGCCTGGGTCTGGGAGCCGAAGGCAGACCGCGTCTCGTTCGAGGGCAAAGACAAGGCGGGCAAGCCGGTCAAGCTGACCTACGTGCGTTCGCAGCTCGCGAACGAAGCCTCGGCCGTGAAGAACGAAATCGATCCGGCCTTCATCAACGATCAGTATTGGCTGCTGTTCCCGCTCCATGTGGCCTGGGATAGCGGCGCCGCCGTCGAAGACGCGGGCATGCACAAACTGCCGCTGGGGAGCGGTTCCGCCAGGCGGGTCCTCGTGAAGTATCCGTCGGACGGTGGTTACACACCCGGTGACACCTGGGAGCTCTACGTGGGGTCCGATAATCGCGTACAGGAGTTCATCTATCACCGTGGTGGACCGAACAAGCCGAGTCTCGTCGTCGCGTCGTGGAGCGACTACAAGAAGGCCGGCCCTCTCCTCATCTCGATGGACCATCGCGGGACGGCGGACGGCAAGCCGCTGCGGGTCTACTTCTCGAACGTGTCGGTCAAGCTGACCGGCTCGAACAACTGGCTGGACGCGCAATGAGCACTGGCGGGCCTGAAGCTCCACGCGTTTCGGTATATTCCCGAGTGTGAACGATGCTCTGGTTCGAAAGACCTTTCTCACGAAGACACGAAGAACACGGAGCACACGGAGGTCTTCATGATCTTGTGTTCTCCGTAACTTCGTGATGAATGCGACCGGCCGCACGCTGTTCGATGGGGACACGATCGGCGATGCGCATCACCAGAGCAGCGAGTCAGGGTTCCTGCGGGCGAGCAGTGCGTCGAGTCCCCATCGTCGGCCGGCGCCCCCGATCGACAGCGCGAATGCCGTCCAGAGCGGCACGAGCAGCTCCCAGATCCACGCGGTTCCCCATTCCGAAACCCAGAGGCTTGTCAGATACAGTCCCGCCGCAAGCGCGACAGGTCTCGTGAACAATCCGACCATGAGCAATATGCCAAACGCCAATTCCGCGACGGCTTGCAGGGGTGCGGCGATCCGCGCGTTCGCCGCGGCTGACGCCATCACCGCCTTCCATGCGGCCGGCGCGTGCCCGTGATCGATGTATGACGTGATCAAGCCGGCGTATCCGGCAGGTGAGTACAGACCCTTGCCGTAGTTTTCGAAAAAGACCCAGATGAACATGCAGCCGATTGCCAGGCGGGCGAGGGCGAGGCCGCGCTGAGCGGATGCGCCGCTGATCTCCGCAGACGAGTGAGGGATGGACGCTGTATCAGCCATGACCTGACCCTCCTGGACGAGCGTGTAACGAGGCGCGCGGCTTTGAGCCTACACTATTTTCTTGCGGCGATGACTCGGCGCATGCGTTCCCGCTGAGCCCCATCACCTGCTCGGTTTGACTGCGCCGACGGCATCGGAAAGAATGCCGTTCGGGCGGCGCCTTTCACCGAAACGCGTTCGAAGGAGCGTTCATGACGTCAGACACCGCTCTACGCCTCGCGAAGGACATCGCCTCATCGACGCTCGCGACCGTTGCGGCCGAGAACGATCGGCTCGGAAGATTTTCCTCCGAAGCGATCGATGCGCTGGGGGCCGCGGGCCTGCTTAGCATGATGCTGCCGGCTGATGCTGGCGGCGGTGCCTTGGGGCCACGCGCCTTCGCTGACGTCGTCACGGCGCTGTCCGAGGCCGATGCGTCCGTGGCCATGGTCTTCGTGATGCACACGCTCGCGGCCCAGACCATCGCGGCCGCGCCTCGCACGCCCGCGGTCGAGCGGGTGCTCGGCGAGATCGCCGGCGGCCATCATTTGTCGACGCTCGCCTTCAGCGAAGCCGGATCGCGCAGTCACTTCTGGGCTCCGGTCTCGCGAGCGATCGGTCTCAACGGCAGCGGCGCGCGCATCAGCGCGCGCAAATCGTTCGTGACCGGCGCCGGCCACGTCCACAGTTACGTCACGTCAGCGCTTGCGCCGAATAGCGCCGGACCGACTGATTCGACGCTCTACCTCGTCGACGCGAAATCGGCCGGGGTCACTGTATCGGCCCCCTGGGACGGCCTCGGATTGCGCGCGAACGCATCGTCGCCCGTCATCCTCGACGGCTGCGTCGTGTCGGCCGATCGGCGTTTGACCGAGGACGGCATGGGCTTCGCGACGATGCTGAACACCGTGCTCCCGCTCTTCAACATCGGGCAGGCCGCCGTGTCGCTCGGCATCTGCCGATCCTCGGTGTCCGCAACCATTCGGCATCTGAAATCCGCGCGATTCGAGCATCTTGGGGTTACGCTCGGCGAATCGCTTCCGAATCTGCGGGCCCAGCTCGCGACGATGCAGATCGAGACTGACGGATTGGCGGCGCGTCTGGACGATACGCTGAATCACCTGGAATCGCCCGGCGAGTTGACCATGCTGCGGGTCTTGGAAGTGAAGGCGGCGGCCTGTGAAACCGCGATCGGCGTGACGGGCCTTGCGATGAGAACCTGCGGCGGCGCCGCACTCTCGCGGCAGCACGGCATCGAGCGACTGTTTCGAGACGCGCAAGCCGGCAGCGTGATGGCGCCGACCACTGATGTCCTGCGCGACTTCATCGGTAAGGCGTTGCTCGGCTTGCCGCTGTTCTGAGCGCGTTGTCGAAGGGGGGTCAATCATGGCCGATCGGACACTCTGGCTTGGAGCTGTCGCGTACGATCCCAAGGTCGTCACCATTTGGGAAGGCATGCGCCGCATCTTCCACGACGATGCGCATCTGGCGGTCGAAATCGTGTTGTTCCAGACATACGAGGCGCAGGTCGCGGCGCTGCTGGCGGCGCCAGGCGATCCGACGCCGCGGATCGACATTGCGTGGAACACGAATCTGGCATTCCTGCAGGCGCGCGAATGGAGCGGCCATTCCTGCACGCCGCTGGCGATGCGAGACACGGATCTCGGGTGGACGACGGTCGTGATTGCCCCGACGGGCGGCGCGGTTGCGTCCCTGGCCGACCTGAAGAATCGGACGCTGGCGCTCGGGAGCCGCGACAGCGGCCACGCCGCCATCCTGCCGGTTCATTTCCTTCGGCAGCATGGCCTCGACGAAGGCCGCGATTACCAATCGCTTCGATTCAATACGGATGTCGGCAAGCACGGAGACACCGGCACCAGCGAGATCGACGTGCTCCGCGCCGTCTTCGACGGCCGCGCCGATGCGGGAGCGGTCGGTAGTCCGTTCTGGTCCAACGTCCAGGCGCAACAGATCGTGCCGGCCGGCGCCGTCACCGCGGTATGGACGTCGCCGCCGTACTCCCATTGCATGTTCACGGCGCGTGTGAATCTCGACACCGATCTGCAGCAACGATTCGTCAGCGCCCTCATGGCCATGAGCTTCGACAATCCGGCGCATCGGCCGATTCTGGAAGCTGAAGGGCTGAAACAATGGGTCAGGGCCGACGTGAACGGGTACGGGTCGCTGCAGCAGGCGTGCACCGAGCAAGGCCTGTTTCAGCGAGCGGTGGTCGGCATCTAAAATGCTGCTTTCAGATCGATGTTCGCGACGAGACGCTCGGCTAAAGCCTTCGCGCTACGTTGCGGCTCTCTAAGCGCAGTAGAAAATCGACGCGAGGCGGTCGCGGTGCGCTCGCTCGTCCGCAAGACTCTGCCGCATGGCCTGGAAGGCATCGGCCAGCGGAAAAATTTCCTGCGTCACGATCAGATCCTCGTCTTCCGCGCCGACCGGGTGCCAGTACACGCCGTTGGTCGTAATCGTGATCTCCGGAACGAGATCCTGCCGTCCGACCGCGACGCCAGCGGCCGCGAACCCGCGCAGCGCGACGCGTCGCACCACGCGATCCTGCGGAGCGACGCGCATGCGATCGAAAAATTCGCGGATCGCGCGATCGTCCTCGTCGGTGGCGACGGTCGCGGCCAGACGGACGCGGAAACCTTCACCGCGAGCGATCTCGATACCTTCGACCGCGCGTTGCCATGCGCCCCGGCCCCGATGCAAGTCGTGAAGGTCGGCCGTCGGGCTGTCCAGGCTGACTTGCAGCGTGACGCGTTCGCGCGGCAATCGTCTCAGCGCTGCGAGACGCGATCCGCGGAAGAGCATACCGTTGGTCAACAGCGTGACCGGCGCGGCAGCCGCGAGGGCGAGTATGAGATCGTCAATGTCGGGCAAAAGAAACGGCTCGCCGCCGGTGACGAAGAACGCGCGGACACCGAGCGGCGGCGCCTCGGCGGCGATCCGCCGCACGGCGTCGATCCCGAGTGCGCGCCGCGCGGCGCCGGGTGACGACCGGACGCAACAGTAGTCGCACTGCAGATTGCAGTCGAAGTTCACGTATAGCCACAAGCGCTCGCCGACTGGACGCGCATCCTCCGCGCTGACGTCGACCGCGCCGTGTCTGATCACCCACCGCGCACGGCCGCGCTCGATTGTCCTGGCCACGATTGCATGACCGGTCAGACGGCACCACGCGGCCAGATCGGTTTCGATGGCGCGAGGTTCGGCCGATGTCAAGCCGACGAGATCGCCGGCGGCTGTCTGGCGGAGCGCCGACACGAGCTCCAGCAGCAAGCCGTCCGCGAACGTTCGGACGCCGGCGTCGATGTCGACGCGAGCTGTCAGGTGGGAGGCGGCCATTCGCTTATAGTGTATTCAACTGTGGTGACGCGGATCTCGGTTGTCATTCCCACCAGGAACGAAGCCGACTCAATCGCTCGAGTGCTCGAGGATATTCCCCGTCCCCCGGTGACGGACGTCATCGTCGTCGATGCCGACTCGACCGATGGGACGGCCGCGATTGCTGCGGCCTGCGGTGCGCGCGTCGTGGTCGAGCCGCGCCGCGGGTATGGACGCGCGTGCCTGACCGGCATCGAGCAGGTGTCCCCATCGGACATCATCGTGTTCCTGGACGGCGATTACAGCGATCGGCCAACGGAGCTGCCGGCGCTGATCGATCCGATTCTTGCCAACCGCGCGGACATCGTGATTGGCTCCCGTCTCGCGGGCAATCGAGCGCCGGGCGCATTGCCCTGGCATTCGGTCGCGGGGAACTGGACCGCCGCGTGGCTGATTCGTGTTCTGTACGGCGTCAGGATCACCGATCTCGGGCCGTTCCGCGCCGCGCGCGGCGACACGATTCGCTCCCTTGCATTACGCGAGACGAGCTATGGATGGGCAGTCGAGCTGATTCTTCGAGGCGCGCTGGCGCGAAAGCGTATCGCCGAAGTACCGGTCAGCTATTACCCGCGAATCGGCCAGTCCAAGATTACGGGAACCGTCGCTGGATCGCTCGGCGCCGCGTGCTACATCTTTGGCCGCATTTTTCAGTATCGATGGCGCCATGCCAGGAGCTCCCGAACGGCTGGGCCCGATGCACGAGGATGACGATCGCGTGCTGGCGATCATGATGAAGGCGCCGCGCCTGGGCCGCGTGAAGACGCGCCTGGCCACGGCGTATTCGGCGGAACAGATCCTCGCGCTGTATCGCGCGCTCGTCGAGGATACGATCGAGCTCGCCAGACTGATGTGTGTGCGCACGGTCGCGGTCTGTCCTGCCGACGATGAGACGGCGTTGTCCCTGTGGCTGCCGCGCGACGTGGCGGTGGTGTCGCAGCGCGGCGAGGGGCTCGCCGCGGGACTGCGTTCGACATTCGAACAGCTCTGCGCCGAATCGGGCCGGCGAGTGATCGCCTTCAATGCCGACAGTCCGCATCTTCCGGCCGGCGCCCTTGAATCGGCATTCGCGGCGCTCATGACCGATGATCTCGTCATTGGTCCGTGCGATGACGGCGGCTACTATCTGGTCGGCGCGAAGCGGCCGTATCCGGGCCTGTTCGAGACAGATGCCATGGGACGCGACTCGGCGTGCGCCACACTCATCGCGGAAGCTGCCCGCCAGCGACTTCGCGTCAGGCTGAGCGCCGAACACTACGATATCGATCTGCCGGAGGATGTCATGAGGTTGGCGCGGGAGCTTTCCCGCGAGCCGTCGCGCGCGTTCCGCACGGCAGCGATCCTGACGAGCTGGGGACTCAGTGACCGCCGTACTTAGGCGGCGGGAAGCCTTCCGCTCGGCGCGCCGGTCGAGTTGGAAGTGAGTTTGAGGTATCGATGGCGTCGTCGCCGTCCTGGCTCTCGGCGCGGAGGCCGTCCAGATGGGAACGGCATTTCTGGCATGCGAGGAATCCGGCGCCGGCCCACTTCATCGCGAAGCTTTGCGAGGAAGACATGCGGGACACACCGCATTGACCAAGGGCTTCACGGGAAGACTCGCACGCGGCATCCACAACCGCTTGATGGAGGATTTGAACCGAGAGGGAACCGAGATTCTGCCATATCCATTGCAACGAGGACTCGTCAGAAACCTCTCGATCGCGGCGGAGGCGGCGGGCCGGCCGGATCTTCTGCCGCTGTGGGCTGGGCAAAGCGCCACGCTATCGACGTGTACCGACGTTTTGGTGTTCTTGAACTCCTTGGTTGACGAAGTGTCCACAATCGCCGGGCCGGTCGTCGAGTGGAGCGCACGCCACCGTGCTCGCATCAAGGGGAGCTAGGATTCGAATCCGAGATTCTAAGCAGGAGGTGTCGTATGCCAGTACCTCACCAGCCGGGTCAAGACGTTTTCCGATCGGTCCTGTCCGAAGACATCGACTGGAAGCCCTTCGCCGCGTTCCCACCTTCGGTCCGCCTGGCGGTCCTTGTCGGCCAGCCCTCGGAGGCTGGCCCTTACACGATCAGGGTCCGAGTGCCCCACGGCGTGAAACTGATGCCACACCGGCACCCGGAGGATCGAGTCTACACAGTCATCTCCGGCGTGTTCTACATCGGCCTGGGCGATCAGTTCGACCCCGATGCGCTGCAAGCGTATCCGCCTGGCAGCGTCATCGTGCTGCCCGGTGATACGTCGCATTTCCACTGGGCGAAATCCGGTGAGTACGTCACGCAAGTGACAGCGATCGGGCCGCTTGGGCTTGAATACGTCAGCGCACAAGACGATCCGCGAAACGACAACTCTTAGGAGACTTCAATCTGCACTGGGCCGTTGCCGCCGGGGCGCGCCAAGGTCACGCGGTCGAAGCGTTTTTCGATACCTTGGCTGAGCACCAAACCAGATATCCAGGTCGTCGTCTCAAGACCGATGCTCGCGACAAAGGCATTGAACGCGACCGCCGCCAGCAACAGCCGAGCCCACGTCATGAGTCACCTCTGTGTGAAATGCGCTCGCGATGTCGTCTCTTTCGTCGACCCTGATTCCAGTATTCGTGCTCCTCATCGTGGGTACGGTGTACGAGCCAAACGGCGTTCTCTGGGGGTCGGGCCCACCGAATGACGTCGCCGACGATTAGCGAGTCCCTGGGTAGACTGCATCAGATCCTGCATGTATCAAGATAGAACCTCGCGTGAGAATGCTTTGGTCCCGTCCAACTTCTTCTCGATACTTCAGTACCTGAATCGTGATCTCGATGGCAGCGCCGTCGTCGGAGAGCAGGAACTTGGAATCGTCCCAAGAAGGGGGGCCGAGTCTCTTCCTGGCGTTATTCGACACGCCTGCGCCTTCGCGAGGTCCGGGCACAGGCAGGTATCGCATGTCGAGCTTGCCATTCGAGTTCTCGTCGTGAATCACCGAGACGCCGTAGGTTCCGGCCGGTAGATCGGCGAACTCGACGGTAATGCTGGGTTCAATAAGCTTTACCTGTTGGACGCGAAACGCCTTGTCAGCATGGAGCCACGTCTCCCTCGAGGCATACACGGCAACGATCGCTTGCCCCTCAACGCTCTTGAAGCCGGTCGCCGCAACCGAAAGCCTCGCAGACCCCGCGTTACCGTACAGTTGATTCAGTAACAGGGCCACTGCGATCGCGGCCGCTGCGACTACGCCGTTGCTCACCGGGATTCTCATTCGTCCTCTTCGCCTCGTTCCCGGAGTTCGGTTCTCCGCTGGAAGCGTCACTTGACTTTAATCAGTCGATTGATTAATTTCAAGTCGTGAGCCGGATGAGACGGAAGAACGCTCGGGAAGGCCTGTTGGCCGCTGGTCGCGCGTTGTTCAGCCAGAAGGGCTTCGACGCGACGTCCACCCGCGAAATTGCGGCGGCGGCTGGCTGCAATTTGGGGCTCATCAATCACTACTTCGGTTCCAAGGAAGGTCTCCTCGTCGCGATCTTGGAATCGGAAATAGGCCAAGGCGCGCCCGGCTTTTTCGCCGTGCTGCAGGGGCCCGGCAGCGCGGCCGATCAGTTGACCCGGTTCATCGATCTCGGGGTCGACCATTTCGCCGATGACGGTGAGTTCTTGCGAATCGTGCATCGAGAGCTCATCGGCAGTGCCAGAGCCTCACTTCGCAACCTCATCGTACCGATCGAGCGAGTGATCAAGGAACTCACGAAACGATTTGAGGAAATCGGACACGCCGGGGCCGGCGATCTCAATCCACGGCTGACAGCGGTGCTGCTTGTGGGAGCCATGCAGGTACTACTTCGTGTCCTACCCGCTCACATCCAAGCTGCTCGGAGCCGAGTCGGATTCGCTCAAAACAGAGCTCAAGCGACACATCACAGCACTTTTCGTTGGCGGATTTGCTGCCACCATTCGTCCGCTCGGAGCGCCGTCACGCGATTCAGTACCGATCCTCAGATTCAATCACGCAGCGCCACCGAAGAAGACCAAGGCGAAATAGTTGATCGAACGGCAATGCCTGATTTGATCGTCTCGCTATCGGATCCGCTCAATCTCGAGTCCCTCCTGGTCGGCGGGAAAGCGATCAATATTGCCACGATGAGAGGCGCAGGACTTCCGGTGCCCCGCGCCTTTTGTGTCACCACCGCCGCCTATCAGCGACAGATGAACGAGACCGCGCTCGGCCAGGATCTGGCCACGATCATCGCCGGTTCCGCACAACGCCCGAGCGATCTGAGCGAGTCGCTGAGGGCGCGGTTTCTTGCGGTGCCAGTCCTCCCGGACGTGGAGCACAGCATCCGAGTGGCGTACCGCGAGCTGGGTGCCGAGGTGTGCGTCGCGGTCAGGTCGTCAGCGACGTCTGAGGATTCTCAGACGGCCTCGTTTGCCGGGCAGCACGACAGCTTTCTTGGCGTTCATGGTGAACACGCCTTGTTTGAAGCCGTGCGAAAGTGTTGGGCGTCGCTTTGGACAGAACGTGCCATGCTCTACCGAACAAGTCGGGGGATTTCTCATTCTTCCGTCGCCATGGCCGTCGTCGTGCAGGAGATGATCCCGGCCGACGCAGCCGGCGTGATGTTTACAGTCAATCCTGTGACAGGTTCCAGGGAGGAACTCACCATCACCGCGAGCTACGGGCTCGGAGAGGCCGTCGTGTCCGGGCTCGTGACCCCTGACACCTACGTCGTCGCCAGGCATCCCACCACGATTTCTCACGTGAACGTCGGTACGAAGGAACAGAAGATCGTCCAGCGGGATGCGGGAACGATGGTCGTGGCGGTCGTCACCAGCGAGCAGCGACGCCAGTGCCTTGCGGACTCCATGATCCTAGAGGTTGCGCGCATGGGCCTCGCCGTGGAGCGACATTACGATAGCCCGCAAGACATTGAGTGGGCTGTCGCTGATGATCGTGTCCATCTTCTGCAAACCCGTCCGGTGACAGCGCCGATCAAGGCGCTCATACACGCCGTCGAATTGCCGGGGTCCGAGGAGAGCGTGTACGGGTGGATCTATCTGGGCCGGCTGCCTCGAATCGCACGACGTCCGTTTTTGGCGATCGCTCGTGATCACTTTCCTCAACCCCTTCGCCCATTCGACATCTACACCACGCTGGTGCCTGCGCTCGCCGGCGCGAGGCGCGTCGCCGGGGAACTTGGCGTCCGTTTGCCCGCGGAGGTTGCTCGACCGCACACGAGCGGTCTCGTCTTGTTCAATCCTCCAGTGCCTCCCATCATCCGAACGCTGAGTCAGCTGCCGACCGCATGGCGCATCTTGAAGGCGTGGGCTGGGTACGACCCGCTCCGAGAATGGCGGGAGATCGATGAGCCGCATTTGCGCGCGCTCGTGTCGTCCGCGACCGTCGACACGATGTCGTCCGAGGAGCTTCTTGCATCGATCCGCACGCTCCAGGAGGTCATCACCGAGTTGATGTACCGCCGGTTTCGTAAGTACATGGCTGCGGGCGCGGCGGCCAACCGTCGTCTTAACCGCCTGCTGCGTAAGACCGCCCGCCACGACGCAGATGAAACGAAACGCCGGTTGATGCTGAACACCGGTCACAAGACGGCCGCAAGCAACCGGGCCATGAAAGCGCTGGCTAGAATCGCGGCAGACAATCCAGCGGTCCGGCAGACATTGTCGAGCCGTCCGTACGGCTCCAGGTACACGGCCCTCATGGCCGACCCCGACTGTCAGAGCTTTACTAGAGAGTTTGGCCGATTTATCTCGGACTATGGCTCTCGCACGGCGCTGACGATGGAGCCTCAACCGAGCTATCCCGCGTGGCGCGACGAACCAGACCAAGTACTCAGCCTGATTGGCTCCATGATCAACAATCCGACACTTTTGTCTGACAGCCAATCAGCAGAGGAGAACAAGTACCGGGAGGCGCGCGCGGAAGTGGCTCGACGGCTGCAAGCGAATACCGCGCAGCTCGCCGCATTTGATCGCGCGGTCGACATCGCGCGCGGGTTCGTGATTGCTCGCGAGGCAAGCTTGTACTTCCTGGAAGAAATCGTTGGACTGGTGCGCACCCGCGCCGGCCGGTTGGGGGCTCGTCTCTCTGCGCTGGGTCAACTCGCCTTCGCGAGCGACGTCTATTACCTCACACCCGAGGAACTCCAAGACGCGCTGTCCGGCACCGCAGGCAATGCGATTGAGGATATCGCGCAGCGTCGGCGGATTGCCTGGGAGCAGATCCGAGAGACGTGGAGCCACGCATCCGACACCTGCGCGCTCGGCCGGAGTTCGTTGCGTGGCACTGCTGTGAGTGGCGGTCTGGCCGTCGGACCAGCACGAGTCGTTCGCGAAGCGAACGATTTCGGACAGTTGAGATCGGGCGACGTTCTGGTATGCCCCAGCACGACGCCGGCGTGGACGCCGCTGTTCTCCATTGCGTCCGCCGTCGTCGCTGATGCGGGCGGCATGCTGTCGCACGCAGCGATCGTCGCTCGCGAGTGCGGAATTCCGGCAGTCATGGGGTGTGGCGACGCCACCCGCATACTCGTGAATGGCGAATTGGTCGAGGTGAACGGGACGCTGGGCACGGTACGACGAGTGTCGGCACCACCTGATGCCAGGTGAGCCCGACACGCCTCGCGTCATGACCGAATCGCGACAGCGCCGGTTCGACGGCCTGGCACTCTTGCGCTGTGTTCCCATGAAGCTTGAGGCGGCTGCAATGGACCGATTCAGATCGCGAGACGTTTTCATGACCGTTAAAGGACTGGCTACGTGGTTTAGCGCGATTTCGACGGTACTGGTGTTGTGGGGGACCGTGTTCGCCTTCTTCGGTCTCGGCGTGCTGCCCGTCGATCGAAACGTGCTGCTTGCATGGGAGAGCGCGATCTACGGCGCCATTATGATGGGGTGGGGGACGACGCTTCTCCTCGTCGGCCGAGTCGCGCTCAGGAAGCAGGATCCCGACCTGAAGAGATACCTACTCGTCGGCATCGCCGTGTGGTTGCTTGTCGAGGCTGTATTCTCCGCGCGCTTCGGCGTGTGGTTCAACGTCGGCGTCGACGCCGCCGTCATGGCGCTCTTCAGCGTGCCGCTGGTGGCAAAAGGCCGTGACACCTAGTACTTCGCTGTGAAGAAATAACCGCCTAGTATTCCGCCCGTCTGGGACGACCCGCGCGCACCGACAATTACCTCACCTAGGGAACAAGCAGGCGTTCCAAGAGTTCGTGTATTCCGCGTCGGCCAGAACGAGCCGCCGCAACGGGGTCGGCGGCTCGGGCGATCAGGAACGCGACCTCGATCAAAGCGGCGAGCAACATGTGGCTGAAGACGTCTACCATGTCCGCAGGCATCCGCCCCGCGGCGGCGACCAGTTGGAGGCGCTGTTTGAGGCGTCCGAATCCATGGCGTTCGTCAATTTCGCGCCATTTCTGCCATCCGACGACCGAATGGGCATCGATCAGAACGATTTGCCGTACCTCGGGGCTGCACGCCAGATCCAAGAACGTATCGAAGGCCACGTGCAGGGATTCAACGGGGTCTTTGATGTCCGCTGCCGCGCGGGCAGTGGCCGCGGCGATATCAATTTCGACCGCCTCCAGCACGGCCGCGAACAAGGCTTCCTTGTTCTTGAAGTGATGATACAAGGCACCCCGGCTGACCCCCGATTCCAGCAACACCGTTTCAGTCGACGTGCCTTCGTACCCCGATGCGGTGAACAGTCGTCGCCCCGCGGCGACGATTCGCTCGCGGGTTGAGGCGGCTCTTTCGACTCTTTCGCTCATACTATTGACAGACCGACAGACGGTCTGTATCATGGTTTCACTCAAGACCGACAGACGGTCTGATTGTGCAGTCGAGCAAAATCCAAGTCAAGCAGGCCAGAAGGAGATCAGCGATGAAGAAGTCTTTTCTGCGAAAGGCGGCGCTCGGCACGATCGTCGCGAGTCTGTCGGTGGTCGCGGTTGTCACCGTTGCCTCTGGCTCCGACGATCAGATTGTCGCCATTGGTTCTGTGTCCGACGAGCAGGTCGTGGCGGCGCTGGATACGCGGTATCAGGCGGCAGTCAAGAACAATGATGCGACGGAAATGAATCGTCTGCTGGCCGATGATTTCGTCTTGATGACCGGCTCCGGCAAGGCGTACACGAAAGCGGACTTGCTGAACGACGCGCGCAGCGGTCGAATGCACTACGAGCATCAAGAGGACACGAATCAGATCGTCCGGGTCTGGGGCGCCACCGCTGTCGTGACTGCGAGGTTGTGGGCCAAAGGGACCGATCGGGGTCAGCCGTTTGAGTACACCGTGTGGTTCAGTGACACCTATGTGCGGACGCCGGCTGGCTGGCGTTACTCGTTTGGTCAAGCCTCGCTGCCTCTGCCTAAGGTGACCCAGTGAACCTTGAATCGTACCGGGCTCGTCTGAGGGCGAGTTATGTCAGTCAGACCACCGCAGGTCTGCTCATAATCGCGCACCTTGTATTCCGCCGCCGGTCCGTTGCCGATCGGTCCGAGCAGTCCGTCGCTCATTCGAACCAGTCCACCCTTTTTCCGGTTTGGCGAATTCCACCGCCTCGAGATGGCGCAACGGGACGCGGCGAGCCGGACAGATCCCGCCTGACGGTGCAAGGTGAAGTAACGACTGTTCCGCTCACTTGCCTCGAGGCGCGAAGGCGAAGTGCGTCACGGGAGATGCCGCCGCACCCAGCGCGCGGTAGAAATCGAGCGCATGGACATCACCGTTATCGGCGGCGACGAACAGGGTCTCGATGCCACGGGCAGCCGCCTTCGCTTGCAGATCGGTCACCAAGTGCCGTCCCACGCCTGTTCGCTGATGATCGCGTCGTACCGCCAGATCGTAGATGAACATTTCCGCCGTTTCTGTTCTCGTCATTGGCAAGCTGTGCGCTGTAATTCCCCCGATGATCTGATCGCCGTCGAACGCAGCGAGCGCCCAAAAGGCCTCACGCGCGAGGAGTTGATCGAGGTACCGATCGCTGATCCCTTCATATGCCTCTTCAAACACGTCGGCCATCATGGCAAAGAGCACTCTCGCTAGATCACCGTCGCCCGGCTGTAATCGCTTCGATTGCATCCCGATCCTCAAAAGGCTGTTTCTCAGTGAGCGTCGCCTACTTAGTAATTCGCACCGTGAGCAGAGTGCGAAGCGCCCAGATCCCCTTCCTCAACCGGCATCGGCGGTGCTCGACGGCGCGTGCGCGCCGCCCAAGCGCCCGCCCCACGCGGCCATAGCGCCAATCTCGGGCGAAGCGATCTCCCTCGCGGTGATCGCGGCCTTGGTACGCTCGGGCCACCTCATCTTTCGACGCGCCGGCCAGGGCCCACTTGGTTCGTCTGAGATAGGTCGGCAGCACCGAGCGCGCGGCCGCCGAGTTGTAACAGGTCGGCGCACGTCCCCTCGGTTCCAGAATCTGCGGTCTTGGACACAGCACGTCCATCGCGGCGAAGCACGATGTGTCGCAGCCAGGCTTTGCGGTGCTGCACTCTTCACGGCGTACGAACCTGAGGCAGCGAGAAGAGCGACAGGGTCAACATCAAGGCCAGGACGGCCACCGATGCAACCCATGACGACGCACTGGTCTTAGCAGCTGGGGTGTCCTCTGCGAGGCGCCGGGCCGGTGGCCGTAACGCCCAGGAGCCGACCGTCAATGCAGCGATGACAGCGGCGCCAATGTCAGGCGCGTCTCCTACGCAGAGGTGCGAAACGAACGCGGACGAATAGTTGAAGAATGCACCTGCATAAGCCCATTCCTTCACACGTGGAAAGCGCGGCGCGAGCAGGGCGGCAGCGCACGCGAGTTGCCACGGGCCGAGGATGTACATGAAGTACCACGGGTAGCCGAGATGTGCGAGCATCACGCGCAAGTACTCGAGGCGCAAGAAGACCCACATCGATCCCGCGGCGTTCTCAAACGCCACCGGGAGAGTCAACGTCCAGTAGGCAATCCTGCGGACGCGATCAGCTCTGCCGAAGATCATTGAGCCCATGGCTGCACGTCTAGTCCTTCATTCAAAACGAGGGGGCGGTATCTTCGGCAGAACGAGGAGCGCAGCGATCAGCATGACGAGCGCAATGACCAACGGAACGATCCACGCGACGGGTCGCGTTTCAATACTTGAACCTGCCGACGCCAGCCATCGATCCGGTGGACGCAGCGCCCAGGATGTCAGCGTCACAACGGCGAGTACAAGGGGCCCCAACCACGCTCCTGGCCGATCACGCATGATGGCGTGGGAGGCGAACGCCCCGGAATAGTTGAAGAACGCACCTCCATAGGCCCATTCCTTGAGCCGAGGAAACCGCGGAAGCAGCAACACGATTGCGCAGGGCAACTTCCAGACGCCGAGGATGAACAAGAGATAGAGTGGGTAGCCGAGGTGGGTGAGCACGACGCGGACGTACTCTATTCTCAGCAAGTCCCAGGCCGATCCCGCCACCATTTCCCACGCAATAATCACGTCAACGTCCAGTACGCGACCGTGCGGCTTCGCGAAGGGGAGAAGGCTTTTTGGCGGCGATAAGGCCCGGTGACTTTGTGCGAATCGCAGGGAAGCAGCGCCTTCACGTAACTCTTCGTCGTGGAGATAACTAGGAGCACATCGAGAAACTCCTATTTCTGATCCGACCACGGACACCGCAATTGTGGCACCACGCGATTAGGATCCGCTCAGGCGAATCCGGTCCTCGGCCATCGGAGGAGCGAGACATCCTCTTACTGGGCGTGTAGTCGTTTGATCAATTGCACCTGGCCCGCATGGTAAATCGCGTGGCACGTGATGCCGAGCACCAGATTGAAACGCTCGGCGTCCGCTAGCCGCGACTCCTGCTGGCCTTTGTCCTCAACGATGGCGGCCAGCCGGTGTTGTTCGGTCTCGACTGTCGCAAGGATCTTCGCCCACGGCAACGGAGACTCATCGGGCAACGCGAACCAGTCCTCGCCGTCCAGCACGAATGCCTCCAAGGACATTCCCGATAGCTGACCGCGCACCGCTCGGGCGCAAAAGGCGTGGTGCAAGGCGATCTCCGCGATGTTGTGGCGCCCGTTCGCTGGCCGCCAGAACGCAAGATCGGGTGTGACATCTGCGAGCGCGGTTTTCAGATCGGGACCATGCCAAGCTCCAGGCCCATAGCCTTCGTTCAAGACCCGCGCCTCAAACCCTCGTGGCGTCATCTTCTGCTCAAACGTCGTGGTGCTCATCATGTCCTCCGTTTCGCTCGAAACTCACCTTCGAGCTTCCAAGTAATCCCGTCGGGCTGTAGCGCTTCACCCAGCCAACGGAACGAGTCGGGAGTGATCTCGGTGAAGGTCCAACGCGTCTGTGTCCCATCGGCGCGGGGGCCTATCTGGACGATGTCCTTGTCGCGTCGGCGACCGATCTGATCCTGATAGTGTCCGACCACGGGATTGGTCCACGATATACGCCAAGCTTGAATTGTTGGGTCCCACGACCGGAGCGTCGTGCCACACATGTTCATCGTCTTGTCCACCGCCGCGGATCTTTCGGAACAGCGCGGCATGATCCAAATGTCCTGTACGGCTCGACCCTCGAGTACCCATCCCGCGTGGACCTCTCCCCTAATGCCGCGGCCCCTGACATCGATCGCGCGGTAATGGAGGACCTCCAGCTCCCAGCTTCCGCACAACCAACCGTAGATGTCGGCTGGCTCGGAAATCTCCGGCGAGCGGCCCGGGGCCGCGAGCAGCGAGTAGAAATCCACCGGGCGTTCCGCGTTCAAAGTCATCATGGTCGAGCTCCTTCGTGATCGGTCGCACTCCCGTCCTAAGAGTTATAGAATCGGGCAGGAATTCACTCTTGGCAAAAATTGCGGTCAGTTTAGGGCGGGCAGTGGCGGGGCGACGCGCCCACGGGGGGCCCGGTCGGGTTGATGCGCAAATCCTCGCGAAGGGCCACGGCTGGACCGTCAGAGACATCGTCTGCTCGTGCGGCCCGCAGGACCGACCCTACGACGAGCAGCACGATCACGTCACCATCGCGATCGTGACGTCCGGCACGTTTCAGTACCGCGGGTCAGGCTCCAACAGCCGGGAAATGATGACACCGGGGTCGCTGCTGCTCGGCAGCCCAGGTCAGTGTTTCGAGTGTGGCCACGAGCACGGCGTCGGCGATCGCTGTCTGTCGTTTCACTTCACGCCGGAATACTTCGAGTCGATTACCGCTGGCACCGGCGCGCGCGGCGCTGAACGCGCGTTTCGGTCTCTCCGGCTGCCGCCCGTGCGGACGCTGTCGCCCGTGATTGCCGACGCGTGTACCGCGCTCGTGGGATCGACCGACGTCGCGTGGGAGGAGCTGGGAATCCGACTGGCGGCGCGGACCGTGCAGGTGGACGGTGGCGTCGAGCCAAAGCCGAAAGCGATCTCCCCGGCCGCCGTCGCGCGCGTCACGCGCACTGTCCGAATGATCCAAAGGCAGCCCGCCACAGACTTGACGCTGGTCCGCCTTTCACGAGAAGCCAGACTTAGTCCGTTCCACTACCTACGAACCTTCGAGAGCCTGACAGGCGCGACGCCGCACCAGTACCTGTTGCGGACGCGATTGCGTGCGGCGGCCGTCCGACTGGCGACCGAGCCGGCCAAGATCCTCGACATCGCGCTCGACACCGGCTTCGGTGACGTCTCGAACTTCAACCGCGCCTTCCGCGCCGAATTCGGTGTCAACCCACGTTTCTACCGCCAAGAGCGTCGCCGCCTGCACGCCCCGTCAGGATCGCAACGCCGGCCGCAATGAATCCAATGACGTGGCTTTTCGCCATATGAAGTAGTTGGGAACACGAAGAACGATGGCCTCGGCACTGGCCTCGTGGGCGCTCCGACCGCCAAGCCGAGCTCTCGGAGTCTCGTTCCCCGCAGGGAATCGTGCATCGACCCGACGTCGACTCCGGCGTACTTCGTCACGATCATCGGATTCTGGAAAGTGCTTGGGGCGATCACGCTGCTCGTACCGCGTGTTCCGCGGCTCGAGGAATGGGCGTATGCCGGCATCTTCTTCAACATGAAGGGCGCGGCTACATTGCACGCGGCGTCTCACGACGCCATGTGGCACGTGGTTGTGACGCTCTGACCCACCCGCCGCAATTTTTGCCAAGATGGATCTTGAGAGTTCTGTAACAGTGGATTGGAGTTATGAGTCACTGTATCCAACCAGACAGAGGAGTCCCTTCGACACGGGTGTGGCGACGCGCGCGTCCCGAACATCTATCGTTCCCGGCCGCCGAACCTCTGAGCGGATAGCCACATGCGGGACAACGCGCGACGACGTGTGGATTGGCCGGGGCGCAAAAACCCGACGCGAACCCTTCGCGCATCCGACTTCAAGTTGGACCACGCCAAGCGCGGAACGGCCTGGTGAAAGAAAGGGAATTCGATTAGAAATGACCTTGATGAGATTTCAGAGCATGTGGTTACTCGTCTTAGCTTGCAGTTCACTGAGCAGCGCTGCAACTATTCGGAAGGAGATTCACATCAAGGCCGAACCCGCCGCGGTCTGGGACGCGGTTCGCGATTTTGACAACGTCGACAAACGTCTCGCCCCCGGTTTTGTGGTAGAGGTGCAAGCCGAGGACGGCGGGCGTTACTTGACTTTCGCGAACGGCGCAAAAGCAAGGGAGCTTCTGGTCAGCGTCGATGACAACTTGCGAAGGCTGGTTTACTCGATTCCAGATGGGAGTTTCAAAACCTACAACGCTTCGCTTCAAGTATTCTCGAAAGGCAAGCACGGCTGTTTGTTGGTTTGGATCGTAGATTTACTTCCGAACAGCTTGGAGAGTTACATCAAGACACAAATGGATTCCGCGGCGCTGATCATGAAAAACACATTAGAGAAAGCATCTCGTCAGTAATCTGTTTTCGCCCGACTACAGATCGACCCGCGGCACTGAATGGAGGTCTTCCGCGCGGAGGCGTCGTAAAGCTCACGCAGGGAGACGAAATGGCAGCGAAACCAACGCTAGTGCAGTTCGGCGACCTCACACCGGAGCACTTTCAGCAACACCCGGTCTGGCGGCAATGCCGTATAGCTGATGAAGGGCTTCCGTGATTCACCAGTCGTCGTTCGGTGAAGGTGGCGGATCGATGAACACACATCGTGGATCGTTGGCGAAGATCTCCGGCGCGCTCGCTGTGTTGTTGTTCGCTGCTGCACGCCGCGGCTGCAGCTTTGGCCTTCACCTTCGCCGTTTGGTGGCGGGCCAGGAGTTTCGAAGGAAGCGCATCGATCGCTCCATCGTGAAATGACCCCGTCGGAAGTCGAGTCGCTCCTCGGCTCGCCCGGGGCGAGGAGCAGTGGCGGTAAAGAGGCTGCGACGAAAGGCTCTTCGGACTGGTTACCATCCGACGTCCGCCGCAGGAGACCTACCGCTTGACCCTGACTTCGCGGTCAATGGACGCGATGCTAGCGTGAGCGCGCGTCAACTCGTACGGCCTGGTCCCCACAGCGCGCGGCCTGGCTTCTTCCCCGTATGCTCGCCATCCTTCAGCACCTGCACGCCGTTGACGAAGACATCCCGCACGCCGACCGCGTAGACGTGCGGCTTGGCATACGTCGCGCGGTCGGCGATCGTCGCGGGGTCGAACACGACGACGTCGGCGAACATGCCGGCTTTGAGGAGACCGCGGCGGTCGAGCCTGAGATTCGCGGACGGCAGCGCGGCGAGCTTTCGAATGGCATCCGGCAACGTGATCACGTGCTCATCGCGAACATACTTCCCGAGCACGCGCGCGAAGCTGCCGTACGCACGCGGGTGTGCCGACGACTTCAGGAAAATCCCCTCCGCCGCAATCGAACCGGCGTCCGACGCGAACGACACCCACGGCTGTTGAATCTCCTTTTTGAGGTTGTCGTCCGACATGAGGAAGTAGATCGTGCCGATGCGGGACCGATCTTCCAGCACGAGATCCATGATCGTCTCCTCGGGCGACTTGCCGCGCATGCGCGCCACTTCGCCGAGCGTCTTGCCGGTCAACGGTTTGAGTTCATCGGATTTGAACTCGACCAGCAGCACCCGCTCGGGCGAACCGGTGGCGAGGTACAGGTTCTCCCACGCATCACTGGGCGTCCGGATCGCGGCGGCGATCTTGGCGCGCTGCGCCGGGTCCTGCAGGCGCTTGAAGAGCGCCTCGTAGCCGCCGTCCTCCGCCCACGGCGGCATCGCCGCGTCGAGGCCAGTGCCGCCCGCCGTGTACGTGTACATGTCGGCGGTGATGCGCAGCCCCTCCTTCCGCGCGGCGTTGACCATCTCGATCACGCGATCCATTTTTGGCCAGTTCGCCTGGCCGGCCGCCTTCAAGTGATAAATCTCGGCGGGGATTCCCGCTTCGCGGCTGATGCGGATCAGCTCGTCGACCGCTTCGACGAGGCGGTTGCCTTCGCTGCGCATGTGCGAGATGTAGATGCCGTGGTGGCGCGCGGCCACCTTCGAGATCTCGATCAGCTCCTCGGTCGACGCGTAGAAGCCCGGCGCGTAAATCAGCGCCGACGCGATCCCCAGCGCGCCGTCCTTCATCTCCCGCTCCACGAGATCCCGCATCGTCTGCAGCTGCGCCGGCGTGGCCGGTTTGTCGTCGAGGCCGACGGCATATTCGCGCAATGTCGACGCGCCGATAGACGAGGCGAAGTTCGGCGACACACCGCGCTTTTCGAGATCGACCATCCCGTCGTGCAGCGTCAGCCAGGTGATCGGATATTTCGCGTCGCCCTGACTGGCCACGCGGCGGGCGCGCATCTCTTCGGTGAGCGGGCCCATCGAGTCGCCTTCGCCGAAAATTTCGGTCGTGACGCCCTGCTTGATGTCGCTCATCGACCGGCCGTCGACGCGGAGCGAATCGTCGCCCGACATCATGTTCACGAACCCGGGCGCGACGGCGAGCCCGTCGGCCCGAACGGTCGTCGTCGCCTCAGCGTCGTGCAGATCGCCGACAGCCGTGATGGTGTCGCCGACGACACCGACGTCGGCGCGCACACCGGGACCGCCGGAGCCGTCATAGACAGTACCGCCGGTAATGACGACGTCGAGATGCGCGCGAGGCGTGCTCTTGCCGCAGGCGGCGGTGAGACAGGCGGCGGCGAACAGCAGCGCGGCGAAGCGTATGTCAGCGGCGGATGAAGTGCGCATGCATCATCTCCAGCGTGTGCGGTTGGCCATCTTCGTCGAGATCGAATGTCACGAACTCGGGGTCGCGCCAGGCGGCCTTCCAGGTGGCGCGGAACGTGTTGTAGTGCCAGTGTTCGAGCGTGCCGACAAACGCGGATCCGGTACTGGATGTGCAGTCCGCCCGCGTCCGACGTCACGATCACGTCGCCGTGCAGCGGGTCCGCATACGTCCCCGCCAGCTTCTGAATCGGCACGGCCGGCGACGTGCCCCGAACCCGCTGCGCCTCCTTTTTCGCGCGCTCCTCGTCCCCTTCCTTTCGCAGGCCGGCATACAACTCGAGGAACTCCGCGCTCCAGTCGCGATCGGATCGGCCGGCGTATCGATCGAAGACCGTGTACATGATCGCGTGGCGCAGCTCCGCATGATCGAGGTTGGCGAGCACGTAGACGCCGAGACGCTCGTCGCGGATCAGCCCGTGAATCGCGACCATCCCGTCGATGCTGCCGGTGTGGAAGTCGACGGCCTGGCCGTGATAATCCTGCTGAAACCAGCCGAAGCCGTACGTCATCCAATGCGGTTTCGTGATGCGGGTCGTGGGATATATGTCGAACGGCGCGATCGTCTGCGGTGTGAACAGCTCTGCGAACGATTTCTCTGACAGCAGCCGGGTGCCGTTGACGCCGCCGGCGCGTCCGCCGTCCAGCAGGAACTGCATCCACTTTGCCATGTCGTTCACGTTCGACCAGACCGCACCGGCCGCGGCGACGGGATCGACGCTGGCATTCTCGATCACGGTGACCTTGCCGCCGATGATGTCGTGAGGCGAGGCGACGTTCGTGTGCGACGCCAGCGTCGCAGCGGTTGGCATGGTCTCGGTCATGCCGAGCGGGTCGAGGATGCGCGTCTTCAGCATCTCTGCCCACGGCTTGCCAGACGCCGCTTCGATGACGGCACCGGCCGCGGCGTACATGATGTTCTGGTAGATGAAGCCCGATCGGATCGGGTACGCGGGGTCGATCAGCCTGACGCGGTGGAGGATTTCGTCGGTGGAGCTCGTCTGCCCGTACCACAAGTAGTCCGCGTTTCCGAGGCCGGCGCGGTGCGTAAGCAGGTCGCGCACCATGAGCTCGCGCGTGGCCGCCGGATCTTTCAGCTGGAACCATGGCAGGTACCGCGTGACCGGCGCGTCCCACTCGACTTTCTTTTCGTCGACCAGCATCGCCATCAGCGCGGCGGTCATCGCCTTCGTGGTCGATCCGATCGCGAAGAGCGTGTGCGTGTCGATAGGCGCGCTCTTCCCGAGCTCGCGAACGCCATAACCGTGGCTGAACACCACGTGGCCGTCCTTGACGACGGCGACGGCGAGGCCGGGCGTGCGCCAGTCCGCTACCGCTCTGGCGATGTAGGCGTCGAGGCCGGCGAGCGGCTCGGGCTGCGTGCGTGCGGACGGCGTGGCGAGGACGACGAGGAGCACGGCGAAGAGCGTGCGGCGGCGCATGTCACCTCCGGCGAAAGGACTCAGAGCACCAGGAGTCTACTCCCCTGCGGTCGCGTCCTTTCGCAGACGCGAAACCAGCCGGAGGCCGTCGGTCCACCAGCGGCGCCGCTCCAACAGGCGGGGAAAGGCGCGGCGGTCCCGAAGCGAGCGCCGCTCGGGCGCGAAGCGGCTGAACGTCCAGCCCGTGCGGAGCAATAGGGCTTCCATGTCGGATTGGAATCGCACCAGCCGCTCGAGGCTCGCGAAGGCGAACGCGCGCGGCACACCTTCACCAATGACGATCAGGTTGACGCCGGTGCGCGTCTCCTCGCGCGAGATTTCCAGACGCGCGTCACCGCGAACAAATATCCAGCTCGGGGCATCCACGATTCTCGATATCGGTCGAGATGGGCGTGCGCATCAGGGCCGACCGCCTCAATCAGCGGTGATTTGCGCTTGCGGTCGTCAGCCGTCGGAAGGGCCGCACCACCCTGGGAGGTAGTGCGCGTCCTGAGTTTTCGCCAATTGCATCGCCTGCCGCACGGCGGCGGAAAAGTCCTTTTCGACGCGTTGCCGGTGAAGGCGACGGCGGAGGAAATCGGCCCACAGGAACTCGCTGAAAGGCGTCGTGTCCTTGGCAAAGCCGCCGGCGCGGCGCAGCTCGCCCGCGAGGCTGCGAAACGGGTCGTCCTTCAGCTGGTCCACCCTCTTGGGAATGTGGGCGAAATTCACCCGCCGGCCATCTTCATCGTACGGGTGCACCCAACTGTGGTGATCGAGCACGATCCAGAACTGGTCCGGCTCGAGCATGCTCAGGTTCGCAATCACCGTCACCAGGACCTGCGTGATACCCTCGCGGAGCAGCGCCAGCGCCAGGTGGTGATGATCGATGATGTAGTGGCGATCGTTGGGCCCGAGAATCACCGGGATCATGTGGTTGCCGAGAAATCGTCCGATTTTCCTGACGGCTCGCTTGCGCAGCCCTTTGCGCTTGTCCCTCACTTCGCGCATGCCGACCGTGATTTGCGTCGGCCGCAAGCTCTCTATGCGGACTGGCGTGAGAACGGGGTCACGAACGAGCGCCATGCGAAGACCTCGCGGCAAAAAGGTTGGTGAACATCAAGAGCGCCTGAGGGCGACAGTATGGAAGGAAGAGCCCGGACGGACCAAATCAAACAGATACAGACGGCTCTCGCGGGCATAGACGAGGCGCAGCGCCTGACCGGCAAGCGCGATCAAAACGCGAAATCACGCGCGGGCGATGTGGCGAAGATCATTGCCGACGTGCTGGACGCCGTGGCTAAGCCATGACTCGAACCTCACCGGTCGAGCGCAGTGGGTAAGGCATTACGCTTCGCCGATCGACTGTCCCTGGATGATATGAACCAGGAACAACACAATCGCGATGACGAGCAGCACATGGAGTGCGCCGCCCAACGTGTAGCTCGTCAGAAATCCCAACAACCACAGCACCACGAGAAGAAAAACCAGGAATAGCATGGTCCAGCTCCTGGGGACAGCTTTGCAATTAATGCGCCCAGCCTGAATCGGCAAGATCTCGATCCTGACCGGCACACCTTCTGCACAAATGAAGGTACTGAAGCCTGTCGAGGGTCACCCCATGCATATGCCGCTCGACGCCCAAATCGGCTGGGGACAACTCTTCAAACGCACACTCAAGGAGACCGCTGCAGACAATTGCTTCGGGATGGCCGCGCAGCTCGCCTACTACTTCTTCCTCTCGCTCTTCCCGGCCTTGTTGATCGTCGTTGCGCTGACGAGTCTGTTTCCATCGAATTTATTGGACAGCATCCTGGGCTGGTTTGGCATGTTCACACCGCCAGAAGTGCTGGAGATCATCCGAGGACAGATTCAACAGATCACGCGCAGCGGCCATGTCGGCCTCATGACCTTCGGAGTGCTCGGCGCGTTGTGGAGCAGTTCGTCAGCCATGAGCGCGATCGTGGACACGCTGAATCGTGCGTACGGCGTGAAGGACGCGAGACCGTGGTGGAAGATTCAACTGCTCGCGATCATCATGACCGTCGTGATGAGCGTCTTCGTCCTGATCGCATTCACGCTGGTGATCAGTGGACCTGAGATCGCCGAGCGGCTGGCGACGCATCTGGGCTTCGGTCCCGCCTTCGCCTGGGCCTGGAAGATCCTGCAGTGGCCGGTTGTGTTCCTGCTCATCTCACTGGGATTCGGGCTGGTCTACTATCTGGCGCCGGATGTCGAACAACTCTGGCCGTGGATCGTGCCCGGATCAAGGTGTGCGACGGTCCTCTGGCTGCTCATTTCCCTCGGATTCCGCCTGTACGTGATGCACTTCGGGCAGTACAACAAGATGTATGGCACGATCGGTGCCGCCATCGTCGTGCTTCTGTGGTTCTACCTGTCTGGTCTGGTGTTATTGGTCGGCGCGGAGCTGAATGCTGAACTGGAACACGCGTCACCCTACGGCAAGCACGAAGGCGAGAAGGTGCCGGGCGAGCATCGGCACTGGTTGTTTCGGACGCACCGCCACAGCGGCATCGGCGAAACCCCCGATCCCGATCAGGCATCAGGGACTGTATGAACTTCAACTGACGCGCATTCCGGCCAAGCCTGAACGCCTGGTCCAGCGATTGTGAACGCGGATTCCGCCCAAGCCCACACACGTTGTTCTTGTCGTCAAACCGCCTGAGGAATGTATTCTCTGCGGATGACTCACCGCCGTCCGTTCCTCCTCGTCGCGCTCGCGAGCCTCCTGGGCGCCTTCGTCGCCTGCCGGGCCACACCCGAAGCGCCGTCACCGCGCGCCGCGATCGACCGCGATCTGCTGGACGTCACAGTGTCGCAGCTGCATCACCTGTATGCGGAGAAGACCTACACCGTGACGAACGTGGTGCAGTGGCACCTCGATCGCATCGATCGCTACAACGGCGTCTACGGCGCGATCGAAACCGTGTTCCGGCGCGAGGCGCTCGCCGAGGCCGCGCGCGAGGATGCCGAGGCGGCGAAGGGCGGAGGCGCTCGCGGACCGCTCTGGGGCGTGCCGATCGTCATCAAGGCGAACACGAGCATCAAGGGGCAGGTGACCACCGCCGGCTGGGAGGGCTTCCGGCGCGCAGGCCACGAGCTCGTCGCGCCGCAGGATGCCACCGTGGTCGCCAGGTTCAAGGCCGCTGGCGCGGTCATCGTCGGGCTCGCCAACATGCCGGACCTGGCCAACAGCGACACGAACCGCAGCAGCTCGTTCGGCCGCACCGGCAACGCGTACGACGTGCGTTTCTCGCCCGGCGGCTCGTCGGGCGGCATCGTCACCGCGATCGCCGCGAACATGGCGGTGCTGGGCAACGGCACCGACACCGGCAACTCGATTCGCATGCCGGCCGCGACGAGCGCGCTCGTCGGCGTGTTCCCGACGCGCGGCCTCGTCAGCATCGCCGGCATCGCGCCGCTCGACTGGCTGCTCGACAACACGGGCCCGATCGCGCGCACGGCGACCGACGCCGCGATCGCGCTGGCGGTGATGGCGGGTGAGGATCCACTCGATCCACGCACGGCCGGCTGGCCGGGCGCCGCGCAGCGGGCGCCCTATGAGCCGTATCTCAAGGCCGACGCCCTCAAGGGCAAACGGTTCGGCGTGCCGGCGTTCGTCCTCGCGGGCGACGGCATTCCGTTCCATGGCGTCCCGGTGAGCGTGCCGGAGACGGCGGCCGACAAGCTTCGCGCGGCTGCGAATACGCCACTCCGGCCCGAGACGCGCGAGATGTTCATGAAGGCGGTCGAGGCGCTCCGAGCCGCGGGCGCCGAGGTCGTCATCGACGAAGGCATCCTGCCGGCGAGTTTTGCGAAGACAGCGAGCCGCGTGGCGACCTACGCCTACGTGCAGGACGGCACGAACCGCTTCCTCGCGGCGTTCGGCCCGGCGGAGTACCACTCGGCCGCGGAGTATCTGAAGGTCGTGGGCACTCCGCTCTACCCGTCATCGACCGGCGCTGAGGACAGCTTCCGACAACTGGGCGGCGTGCGGATCGATCAACGGTCGATCGACACGGATCCGGACGCCGAGCGCACCTACCACGCGCCCAGGCGCGCGATGCTGAGCGCCTATCTCGAGCCTCTCGATCGTCTGAAACTCGATGGCTACGTCTATCCGGCGATTCAAATGCCGCCGCCCGACGAGACGATGCCGCAAGATGGCCGCGTGAGCGGAGGGCCGCATTCGGCAACGAGCTGGGTCAATATGATCGGCGTCCCCGCGGTGGTCGTCCCGGCGGGCTTCTACGCGAGCGGTCTCCCGTTCGGTTTGGAGTTTTCGGCGCGCCCATGGACGGACGGCGATCTGCTTGGCATCGCCTACGCGTGGGAGCAGGCGACGCGCCTGCGGAAGCCACCGACGCTCGTCGAGCAGGGGCTCCTCCCCGTGACGCCCGCGCGCGAGTCGCGAGCGGCGCAGGTGACGGGACGCTGACGCTGCAGCGATGACGAACATGACATTTCGAGAGCATCGGGTCCGAGACGAGCACGGCGGCGCCGCGATCGCATCGCGCGATCTCCCGAGCGTGATTCTGATTCGATGTATGCTCTGCCCATGAGATTCATGGCAATACTCGAGCGGAGCCGTCTTTTCAACTCAGTGTGCGTCCTCCTCCTCGCCGGAACGCTGTCCGTGTGGGCCGCAGACCGCATGGCGGCAGGCCAATGGGAATTCACGCTGACGGGCACCGACGGGTCGAGAACCATGAAACAGTGCATGACCTCCGACCAGGCCAATGAAATGAACGGCGATACCAAGACGGCCCGAGGTTTTGCCGAGAAGCGGGCGAAGGGACGCTGCACGATCAAGTCCTACGATATCGAGGGCAATACCGTGAAGTACTCCCTCGCCTGCGGCGACCGAACCATCGATAGCCGCACCACGTTCACAGGCGATACGTCCGAAGGGACGCTGACGACGACGACGGCCGACGGGAAAGTCGATGTCAAGACTGTCAAGGCCCGCCGATTGGGAGCTTGTCCGTAAGAGGCAGCTATTTCCAGCGCCGGTGATTCGCGCTTACTTCGGGATCGCACACGCGCCGCACTTCTTTGGGGAAGGGGGCGCCCGCGCGGACAACTACGTGCTGAGTGTTGCAGTTCGGGCGGGGTTCCATCGGCGTGGTGTTCCGTTTCTAAATTTCGCCACGAGGCGATCGCCCTCGTGTGGAGGTCAGGACAATCACCGATGAACTCGGCTCAGCCGCGACCGGCCGTGGCCCGGCGTGCCGATTTCGCATAGATGCTGCCGCCGTACACGTGTACGGTGGGTACTGCAAAGACGTGGCAACCAGCAGTTCGGTCGCCTTTCCGGCGCTCCGCCTTCGATCGCCGCGAGCCCTCCTTGGGAAGTGGGTGAGAGCTTCTGTCGGAGGTCAACATGATCAGGTCATTTTCAATGGTGGTGATCGCGACAAGCTTCGTCGCGGCGTGTTCGCAAAGCGGTCCACCGCAGTCGGCAGCGGCGAACAAGGACGGAACCGCGACACCTCCGGCGCGCAGCGACGCGCAGACAACGCCGCAAACCGGTGCAGCGCAGCCGTCGGCGGAGTCCACGGCACCCGCTCCGTCGCCGTCGAATCCGCCGGCACCGCCGGCCGAACCGGCTCCGCCTCCAGCGCCGAAAATCCGCGAGGTCACGATTCCGGCGGGAACGTCGCTGAGCGTGACGATGTTGAGCCCGCTCGCATCGAACACGAGCAAAGTCGAAGATCCTGTGAAAGCCTCTCTCGCAAAACCGATCGTCGTGTCCGGCACGACGGCTGTGCCGTCCGGAGCTCAAATCACCGGATCCGTGATCGACGCGAAGGAATCGGGTCGGGTGAAGGGTAAGGCTTCGGTCGCCTTCAGATTCGAGCGCCTCGAAGTGCGGGGCGAGAGCTACCGAATTCAGACCGCGCCAGTGACCCGCGAGGCGGCGCACGAGAAAGGCAGCGACGCCAAGAAGGGCGGCGTCGGCGCCGGAGTTGGCGCCGTTGTCGGCGGAGTCGTCGGTGGAGGCAAGGGTGCGGCCATCGGCGCGGTGGCTGGCGGGACCGGCGCAGTGCTGGCCACGAAAGGCAATGAAGTCCAGGTGGCGCCTGGCACCGTGGTGACCGCGTTGCTTCAGGAATCGTTGACGGTGCCGGTGCCGATCAAACAATGAGCGTCGGCCTGTGACCCATACTCTCAGGCCGTCTGACGGAGGAAATAATTCACGTTGCCACTTTGTCCGTCAGTCGGCTCATACCTTCACACCTCCTTGAATCGAACCGAACGGCAAACAGCTATTTCCAGGCGAGAGCACTTCGATGCTGCCAGTATTCAATCGGTCGCTCCGCCACCGCCGGCCATTCGAGATTTCGATCAGCGAGATTCACCGCGTTCAAGTTGCTCAGCATCTGGTTCGTTGTCACGGCTCCCGACAGGACGACGTCAGCCCACGGCTGCGAAAGCGCGGCGGCGATTGCCAACGCGTCGATGGTCGCGTGCTGTGTGTCAGCAAGTCGTTTCAGCCCTGAAAGCGGCTCGGTGAAGTTCTGGTCCGTCAGTCGGCCATTCGCAAGGGCTTCTTTCACGATCACACCCAGTCCCCGCGCTTTGGCTTCAGCCAAGGCGGCACCAGCCGACGGTTCAAGGAGATTCCATGTCGCCTGAACGGACTGGAACAGGGGCGTCCCGTTTACAACCACATCCAATGCGCGGCGGATCGCGTCTCCCTGCCGCGGTCCGCTGACGCTCAAGCCGATCGCGAGTCCTTCGGATTGCAGTCGCCCGAGCTCGCCAAGGACGTCGGCGTCGTCCAGTACCCCGCTGTCGAGCGTGGCGGAGTGGATTTGATAGAGACGCAGCCGATCGCCCAGGAGCGCGCGGCTTTCCATGATTTGCCGCCGCAACGCGTGAACAGAGAGGTCCTTGATTTCATGCACGCGCGCATCGACGCGCCACGACCCGACATATGCGTAGCCCCATTTGGAGCCGATGGTCATCGCTTCGTGCGGCAGCTGTCGCTTCTGCAGCCAGCTTCCCAGGAATGCCTCGGCCATGCCGTACGACCGAGCGGCATCGACGTACCGAATGCCGTTGGCGTAGGCTGCGTCGAGCATGTCGTGACACCGCCGTTCGAGATCGGCGACGGCGCGATTGGGCCCGAAATCGCGCTCCCGTCCAAGATTGATGTACGCGGGTCGGCCGAGAGCCGCGAGGCCGAGACCCATCCGGCTGACGATCAGGCCCGCTGAACCCAGCTGACGCGTCACGATGTTCCTGCAGCGTCCCGCGTTGACCCTACCTGACGGCCAATGGAATGGCGGTTCCGTTCGGTCGACGCCATGTGGTCCGAAATTCCCGATCGTAGGTCCAGACCTTCAGATCCTTGTCGCGTCCGCTGAGAACTGCGAGGCAACCATCCGCCCAATCCGGTTGGTGGTCAGCGTACTTGACGAGCCAGTCGAGCACCTCGAACCAGAAGTCGCTCTCGTCCGCGACCGGAAATGGCTGCACGGTCAGCTCATGCAGCAGGGCGCGAAGCCGCTGCCGCTGGTTCTGATACGGCAGATGAAAGCACGTTTCCGTCAACACAGCGTCACACACCAGGAAGTTGCTGGCCGCCAGTGATTCGAGATGTCTTACCGCCATCCGGTGCTTTGAGTCCCGAGCATCGCACAGCGCGACGAGAGGAGCCGTGTCGATGAGAATCACGGACGAACCGGCCGGAGCTTGCGGAGAACGGCCTCACGCGCCGCATGACGATCGTGGACATCGTAATCGCGCGGCGGTAAGTCGGAGGGGTCAGGATATTGCTCGAATATCCGTCGGACGATGGCTTTGATGTCGACTCGCGAGGTGGACTGCAATGCCGAGAATCGCTCGTCGATCGCTTCGCGCACGACATCCGACAACGCGACGCCGCGCCTGCGAAGTGTCTGCGCTTTGCGGAGCCGCTCGGAGTCCAGCCGTACGTTCACCAGTCGAGAGCCCATGCTGTAAAGATATCATGTCTTTACGTCGTGCGGCACGTCCGTCTTCACGCTCGGCCGACGGGCAATCTGCCGCTATCGTCGAATCTCCAACCGATCGACGACGCGCGTCACACCGATCGTTTCCCGTGCAAGCCGCACCGCGCGATCGCGCTCCTCGGTCGACCCTACCCTGCCGCTGAGCGTCACGGTCGCCCCGTCGGTCGTCACGTCGATACGGCGTGCCTTGACGTAATCGTCGAGCGCCATCTTCGCCTTGATCTTCGCCGTGATCTGCGCGTCGTCGACCGTCGCTTCGACCTTTGCCGCAGCAGTCGCCGCCTGTTCTCCAAGCTCGGCGCCGCGTTCGCGGGCCGCAGCGGTGTTGACGGTCCCGGTCGTGGCGGTCGGCGTCCCCACGGAGCGATCACCCGCGTGCTGGACCGCTCGACCGGTCCACCAGCCGAACGCAAAGAAGCCGACGATGACGAACAGTACGATTAACAACAGCGCTCGGATGAACCTCTGCATGGGCCCTCCAATCTGCGCGCTCGGCTAAAAGCCTTCGCGCTACATCGTCAGTGTCCGGCCACCTTCAGCCGAGCGCACGAACGCACTCACGGACGCACTGTAGCGCTAAGGCTTCAGCCGAGCGTTCGTTCAGGAGGAGATGCTACAAAGAGCCTGCCAGTACATAGCTGGACCGCCAGGTCTGCCGTTTCTGCGCCACCCACTGCGACCAAGCGGATCCGTAGCGGTAAGCGGGGCGGGGTTCGGAGCGGATCGCGCTGTGTTGTTTGAACGCGTGATGGGTCAGCCGGTGGTCTAACGGAAGTGCAGGTAGCGTGCGCCCAGCCTCTCGAAGGCGGCGCGGTCCGCTCCGACGACATCCGCATCGATCGACTCGGCGGTCGCGACCAACCAGGCGTCATTTTCGCCCATGCGCCGCGATGCACGACGCTGCAGGCGCGCGCACCGCCTGGCGTGTGCCAGATGCAATCCTTGCACGGCAAACCGCTGCAACGACGCGACGGCTGCCGCTTCGTCGGCCGCTCCTTCCAGGAGCTCCTCGACGTTCACGATAGAGATGGCAATCCGACGTCCCCGCAGCGACGGGAGGAGTCGTCGCGCCGGTCCCATTTCACCGGCTGCGGTCTCGCGCTCGAGGGCCACGAGAAATGATGTGTCGAGCAGGACGGGACGCTTCACGCCTTTTTTTGCGCCAGGCCCAAGCCTTTACCGGTCGATTGCTCCACCCACTCGATCAGATCCTCTCCGGTCTCGATCGGACCGGCCCGGTCGATGAGCGCCCGGATCACGTCCGACTTGGGGATCTTGCTGAGGCGGGCCCAACGGGCCAGACGCGTGGCGCGCTTCCTGTCGAGTTTCACAGTGATCGTCGGCATGGTAATACGATGATATTACCACGCGACCTTCAGATCCTTGTGGCGTCCACTGAGAACCGCCGAGAGGACCTGCCCGGACGCCAGCAAACGGCGATCGCGCGAAGACCTTGCGCTTCTACATATCGAGGTGTATATGTAGAAGCCGGAGGTGACGTGGGTCTTCCGAAAACGGATTTGCCTCAGGGCACGCTGGATTTGCTGATCCTGCGAATCGTCGGCCGCGAGCCGCTACATGGTTACGGCATCGCGCAACGGCTGCAGCAGCTGTCCCGAGACGTGGTGCAGGTGCCGCAAGGCTCCCTCTATCCGGCATTACATCGCTTGGAGAATCGAGGCCTCCTGGCCGCGGATTGGAAACCTTCCGACACCGGTCGCGATGCCAAGGTCTATCACCTCACCGCGAAAGGCCGGACTCAGCTCAAAGAGGAGACGGCCAACTGGGCGCGTTTGTCTGAAGCGATACGGCTCATTCTGCGCGACGCCAAAGGCGGCGCCGCGTGAGCTGGTGGTCTCGCGCCTGGCGTCAGGACGCGCTGGAGCGCCAGTTGGACGCCGAGCTGCGCGACCACGTCGAGCGGTTGGTTGCCGATCATCTCGCGGCCGGTCTGTCAGGGGCCGATGCGCGGCGGCGGGCCCGCATGGAGTTCGGCGGATTCGATCAGGCCAAAGAGGCGTGCCGCGACGTGCGCGGGCTGCGTTGGCTCGACGAACTGACACAGGATGTGCGCGGCGCCGTTCGGATCCTTCGCGCGACGCCGGTTGTGTCCGCAGCCGCGATCCTCTCGCTGGCGCTCGGCATCGGGGCGAATACCGCGCTCTTCTCTCTGGTGAACCGTCTGGTGTTGCGCACGCTGCCGGTGGCGGAGCCTCAACATCTGTTCACCATCGAATCGGGCCAGGCCATCAATGCGGGCGATGGACCTCGTTGGAGCACCGCGTTCTGGAGCGAAGTACATCAGCAGGCCGATCTGTTCGCCGGCATGGCGGCGTGGTCTGTGACGCGGCTGAATGTCGGCGAGGGTAGCGACGTCGATCCGGTCGATGGATTGCTCGCCAGCGGCGACTTCTACGCCACGCTCGGTGTGCCCGTGGCTCTTGGACGCACGTTCACGCTGGCCGATGACGTGCGGAACGGCGGCCGCGAAGGCCCGGTGGCCGTTCTCAGTTACGCCTTCTGGCAGCGACGCTTCGGCGGTGCGCCGGACGTGATCGGCACGCCGCTGACCGTGGAGCACACGCCATTCACCATCGTGGGCGTCGCAGCGAAAACGTTCACCGGCGTCGAAGCCGGGCGCGGTTTCGACATCGCCGTCCCGATCGGTACCGAGCCGTTGATCCGCGACCGGCAATCCTTCCTGAGCCCACCCTTCGATCGTTTCAACTACTGGCTGCTCGTCGTGTTGCGGTTGAAGCCGGGACAGTCGGTCGACGCCGCGACAGCGGCGCTGCGTGCGTGGCAACCGCAGATCCGCGATCGATCTGTCCCGCAGGAATTTCCGCAGTTGAGGGACACATACCTCAAGGAGCCGTTCACGCTGGTGCCGGCTGGCGGTGGGTTTTCGCGGCTTCGTCAGCTTTATCAGCGGCCCTTGCTGACCATCTTCGCCGTCGTCGCCTTCGTGCTGCTGATTGCGTGTGCCAACATCGCGAACCTGCTGCTGGCGCGTGCGGCCGCCCGCCAACACGAATGGAGCGTGCGGTTGGCGCTTGGCGCGTCGCGCGGAAGGCTTGCGCGCCAGCTCCTGGTAGAAAGCCTGGTACTCGCGGCGATTGGTGCTGCCGCCGGGCTGTTGGCCGCGCGCTGGGGCAGCGACGCGTTGGTGAGGCAGCTCTCGACGTCGACAACTCCGGTCGTCTTGAATATGTCGCTCGACTGGCGGGTCCTGACGTTTACCGGCGGCGTGATGATCGCCACCGCGCTGCTGTTCGGGACGGCGCCGGCATTTCGTGCCGCGCGAGTGCCGCCGATCGGGGCGCTCAAGGAACAGGGGCGGGCGACGTCCGTGCTCTCGCGCGCGAGCCTATCCAACGCGCTCGTCGTTCTCCAAGTGGCGCTGTCGCTTGCGCTCGTTGTTGGTGCCGGACTCCTCGTCGGTACGTTCGAACGGCTCGCGCACGTCCCGCTTGGATTCGACAGCCGGCGCGTGCTGCTCGTGACCGCGGACGCGACGCGCACGGCCATCGCGCAAGCGGATCGGCGCGATTTCTATGGGCGGATGGTGTCGGAGCTGAGCGCGATGCCTGACGTCGCCAGCGCCGCAGGCTCGGTGGCGACACCGGCCGGCAGTACCAACCTGTTTCCGATTTGGGTCGAGTCGGTCAACGGGTCGCCTGTCGCTGGCGCCGCGGGGCAGTCGTCCAAAGCGAACTTCATCACGCCGCGATGGTTCGCGACGTACGGGACGCCGCTGCGGGGCGGCCGCGATTTCGACGAGCACGACCTGTCGTCCGCCGCCCGCGTCGTCATCGTCAACGAGGCATTTGCGCGTCAGTTCTTTCCGGATGGACACGCGATTGGAAACGCCATCGGCCTGGCGTTTGGTGGACACGGTGAGATTCCTGGCGGCGCCAAGACGGTGGTCGGCGTCGCCGCGAATGCGGTCGCCGATTCACTGCGGCAGCCCCCGCCGCCCACGGTGTACCTCGCCGCTGGCGCAATGGGACTTTCCCATTCCGCTGACGTCGTCGATCGGCATCGCGGTCCGTCCTCGTGCTGGAGCGCCTTCTGCCATAGCGCAGCACGTCAGCGCGACGCTGACGAGAGTGGACAACCGTCTAGCGCTTCGAACGCGGCCGCTCGAGGATCAGATCGACGCGTCACTGGCGCAGGAACGCACGGTCGCGCTGCTATCAGGCTTCTTCGGCGCTCTGGCACTGTTGCTGGCCGGAGTCGGCCTTTATGGTGTGACGGCGTATGCCATCACCCGCCGGCGCGCGGAGATGGCGATCCGCATGGCGCTGGGCGCGTCTCCAGCGAGCGTGGTGTGGCTCGTCCTGTCGCGTGCCGCGCTCGTGGTCGGCGCCGGTGTCGTCGTGGGAGCGGTCGGCAGCCTCTGGCTCTCGCGATACCTGGCGGCGCTGCTCTATGGCATCGCGCCCAACGATCCGCGACTCCTGGTTGGCGCGATCGTGGTTTTGGCCGCCGTATCCATGTTCGCCGGCTGGCTGCCGGCGCGGCGCGCGTCGCACATCGATCCCGCGGTCGTCTTGCGCGACGGGTGACATTGTTGGCGTTTCCTACCGCGCGGCTATCAAAGCATAGTCTATCTATGCAAAGATAACCCATGTCGGGACGCGTCCCCGGCGCCCTCGGGATGCGCGTGCCCACGGCGATCGAGCGCCGCCGGCGCTGAAAGGACAAGGCATGTCGGAATTGTGGCGACGAATCAAGGCGTGGCTGCAGCGACGATCTCTCGATCGCGATCTCGACGAAGAACTGCGGTTCCACCTCGACATGAAAGCGCGCGACACGGGCGATCGCGCGGCGGCGCAGCGTGCGCTGGGGCCAGCGCTTCGATACGCGAGCGCGCACACGACGCGTGGGGCTGGCGATGGCTTGACGATGGGCTGTGGGACATCCGCTATGCGCTGCGGATGTGGCGGCAGAATCCGGGCTTCACCGTTGCGGCCGTGACGATGCTGGCGATCGGGATCGGCGTGAATGCGGCGGTGTTTACCGTCACAGACGCAGTGCTTTTCGAAGGATTCCCGCGAGTCCGGAACGATCGGCTCTTGTATCTGCGGACCCAGAACCTTAGACACCCTCGATGGTATGGCTATGGGGTTTCCTACGCGGATTTTCAGGATTGGCGTGCTCAGTCGAAGGCGCTCGCCTGAATGGCAGCCTGCGGCGGCCGCCCGATTACGCTCAGCGACGAGCACGGCCTTCCGGAAAGGTATTTCGAAGCCGAGGTCAGCGCGAATATTTTCAAGCTGGTCGATCAGCGCCCAATCCTCGGACGCGATTTCGCGCCATCGGACGAACGAGCCGGTGCACCGCCTGTCGTCATCCTGAGCCATCGACTCTGGCACGTCCGGTACGGCGAGGACCCCGCCATTGTCGGTCAGACCGTCCGCGTCAACCGCACGCCGACGACGGTCATCGGCGTCATGCCCGAAGGCTTCACGTTTCCCTCTGCCTCGGCGCTGTGGGCGCCCCTGGTGCCGGATCCCAAGCTGCTCGAGCGCGACGCTCGTGGCATCTTCATGGTCGCCGGTCAGCTGGCGGACGGACAGACGATTCAGGATGCCCGCGCTGAGTTGGATGCCATCGGCCGCAACATCGCCAGTGCGTACCCCGCGACCGACAAGGACGTCGTCCCGTTGGTCTTGGACTTCAATGCCGTGTTCAATGGCCCTCGCCGCACGATGATCTATGAATCGATGTGGGCGGCGGTCGGCTTCCTGCTGCTGATCGCCTGCGCGAACCTGGCGAATCTCCTGCTGGCGCGCGCGATCGGCCGATCGCGGGAGATGTCGGTGCGGATCGCCCTCGGCGCAGGCCGGTGGCGCATCGTTCGGCAGGTCCTCGTGGAAAGTCTCCTGCTCTCGACGGTGGGTGGTGCGTGCGGCTGGTGGCTGGCCGGAAGGTGCGTTCGCGTTTATGCGCTAGTGGCATTTCCTGTCTGGGGGACGCCATTCGACTTCAGCGTGAATGGCCCCGTCATCTGGTATCTGATCGCGACGTCCATCGGTGCGGGATCGTTGTTCGGTCTCGCGCCGGCGCTGCGGCTGGCGAACCTGGAGGTGAATGCCGCGTTGAAGGACGGGAGCCCAGGTGCGACGAGAGGAAGAACGGGGAAGCGATTGTCGGACGCGCTCGTCAGCGCCGAGATGGCCTTGACCGTCGTGCTCCTGTCCGGTGCGGGCGTCATGGTGCACAGCCTGCTCCGCATGTACGCCGCGGACTGGGCGTCGACGCGGCGCACGTCCTGGTGGCGAGCTCCCTGCCGCCGCGTCTCGCGATCGTGACGTGCAGGCGTCGCTTCGCGATCGCATCGAGACGCGCGTGACTGGAATCGCCGGCGTCGAGTCCGTCGCCTTTGCCAGCAACCCGCCAACATATGGCTATGAAGAGCTGCCGTACGAGATTGCCGGTGCTCCGCCGCTGGATGCGGCGCGGCATCCCACGTTCCCGGCACTCCTCGTCAGCCCGGGGACTTTCGGACGTTGCGAGTGGAGGTGCTCCTCGGCCGGGAGTTCAGCCAACGCGACGGGCCGTCGGCGACGCCGGTCGTCATCGTGAACCAGCGCTTCGCGACGGAGTATTGGCCGAAAGAGAGCCCGCTGGGACAACGGCTGCGGATCGCTGCCGGCACTACGCCGGAGGCGTGGCGGACGGTCGTGGGTGTGGTCGGGAATGTCGTGCAGAGAGGGCTGTCGGCGAATGCGGGCGCCAGTATGTGGGGAGGAGCTCCGACCCGATGGTGTACCTCCCGTATCGCCAGCAGCCTCCGAGCGTGTCGCCGTCGTTCACCTATGTCCTCGTCCGGCCGCGCGCCCCGTCTGCAGGACTCGCCATGACGGTGCAGCGCGAGCTCCAGGCCGCCAATCCGGATCTTCCAATCGCCGTGACACCCCTCGGCGAACTCGTAACGGCCACATATAGAGAATCCGCGATCGACACTCTAGTCGTTCTGTCTCGCCTCGATCGCGCTGCTGCTGGCGTCAGTCGGATTGTCGCTGTCATCGCGCACGCCGTCAGCCAGCGCCGAAGGAGATGGCACGGATCGCGATCGGTGCCGGCGCGCACGACATCCTCACGCTCATCGTCAAGCAAGGAGCCTGCCGGTGGGTGTTGGGCTGATGGTCGGCTGGGTCGCCTCTTTGGCGTGACGCACCTCTGACCTCGCTGCTCGTCGGGGTCTCGCCCAGGGACCCGCTGACGTTCGTCGTCGCGCCCACGGTGCTGAGCGTGGCGGCGGCCATCGGTTCTGGTGCCCGCACGCCGCGCGACCGCGTGGACCCCATCGCAGCGCTGCGTCATGAATAGTCCGACGGACCGAGGTCTGAGATGCGTGAGCTCTGGAGAAGAGTCGCAGCGCTGGTGCGCGGCCGTGCGGAGGAGACATACCGAGGTGTCTAGATATTGGCGTTTTCTATCGCGCGGCCGCCAAACCATAGTCTATCTATGCAAAGATAACCCATGTCGGAATGCGGCCTCGGCGCCCTCGAGATGCTCATGCTGACGGCGATCGAGCGCGTGTGGCGCCGAAAGGACAACGCATGTCGGAATTGTGGCGACGAATCGAGGCATGGCTGCGGCGGCGAGCTCTTGAGCGCGATCTCGATGAGGAGCTGCGGTTTCACGTCGACATGAAAGCACGCGACACGGGCGATCGTACGGCGGCGCAGCGTGCGCTGGGCCCAGCGCTTCTAGTACGCGAGCGCGCACAAGACGCCTGGGGCTGGCGATGGCTTGACGATGGGCTGTGGGACATCCGCTATGCGCTGCGGATGTGGCGGCAGAATCCCGGCTTCACCACGGCCGCCGTCCTGACCCTTGCCGTGGGGATCGGCATCAACGCCACGGTGTTCACCGTGACGAACGCGATGCTGTTCAAGGGCTTTCCCGGCATCGACCCGGACAACCGCATCCTGTACGTGAGGTCGTCGGTCGGTAATTCCTCTTATCCAGATTTCGAGGATTGGCGCGCCGAGACCACGTCGTTCACCGATCTGGCCGTGATCAACACCGGCGGCCTGCGTCTGCGGCTTCACGACCAGTACCGTGGACCAGAGACGTACGATGGCACGCAATTGAGCGCGAACGCGTTTCGAGCGCTGCAGCAGAGGCCGATCCTCGGACGCGATTTTGCGCCCTCGGACGCGGCGCCGGGCGCCGCGCCGGTGACGATTCTCAGCTACGGTCTCTGGGAACGCCGGTATCTGAAGGATTCCGCCATCATTGGCCAGGCGGTGCGGCTCGACGAGACGCCGACCACCGTGATCGGCGTGATGCCGCGCGGATTTGATTTCCCCCACCACCGCGTCGATCTCTGGGTTCCGCTGGTGCCGACGCCCAGTCTTCTTCAGCGGCACACCCGCGTGCTCTGGTTCGCCTTCGGCCGCATGGCGAAGGGGACCACGATCGTGAGCGCGCAAGCAGAAATGGATGCGATCGGACGACGCCTCGAAATGGCCTATCCGCTGACCAATCGAGGCGTCCGTCCCCGAGTCGGCAATTTTCAGACGTTCTTTCTCGGCCCGAACGCCGCGACGATCTACGGATCGATGTGGGCCGCCGTGGGTTTCGTGCTGTTGATCGCCTGCGCCAACCTCGCGAGCCTCCTGCTAGCCCGCGCGATTGGGCGTTCGCGCGAGATCGCTGTCCGCATCGCTCTCGGGGCAGGCCGTTGGCGGATTGTTCGGCAACTCCTCGTCGAAAGCGTGACGCTGTCAGCCGCCGGCGGCGGGCTGGGCTGGCTGCTGACCCGATGGGGCGTTCGCGCGTACGAACTGGCGGCGAATCCCCCGAGCAGCTACGACCAATGGACTTACGCCATGGACCACCGCGTCTTCGCGTACATCGTCGCGATGTCGATCGGCACGGGACTGCTGTTCGGCCTCGCGCCGGCGCGCCGGCTCTCCAAGCTTGACGTCAACGCGACGATCAAGGATGGCGGCCGCGGTGCTCTGGGCGGGCGGGGCGGCACGTGGGGATCCTCACTGTTGGTGATCGGAGAAATGGCGCTGGCCGTCGTGCTGCTCGCGGGCGCCGGTGTCATGATCCGCACGTTTCTGAATATCTACACGGCGGATCTCGGCGTCAATGCGGCAGACATCCTCACCGCGTCTGCGAGACTGCCGGCGAGCAGCTATCCCGCCGGTAATGGGCCAGTGGTGTTCTTCGAAGGTCTCGCCGCGCGTGTCGCGGCGATTCCTGGCGTGGAGTCGGTCGCGCTCGCGAGCGACCTTCCCGGTCTGTACGCACCCCGCCTCCCGTTCGAGCGCGCAGGGGCATCGCCGGTCGATGAGCAGAGCCGTCCGACCGTGGCGGTGGTGGTCATCAGCCCGGATTATTTCGGCACGCTGGGAGCGGGCGTGGTGGCGGGACGAGCGTTCGCTGGCGGCGACGAACAGTCGGGCATGCCAGTCGCGATCGTGAACCAGCGGTTCGCAAGCACGGTGTGGCCTGGCGAAGACCCGGTGGGCAAGCGCGTACGGCTGTTCGACGGGAAGGTGCCGGACGCGTGGCGGACCGTCGTCGGAGTGGCGTCGAACATCGTGCAAAACGACAGAACCGGCCAGGCGTTCGATCCGATCGTGTACGTCCCGTTTCATCAGCGGCCGACGGCGGATATGGCTCTGATCGCTCGAACCTACGTCGCTCCGGGGAGCCTTCGTACGGCCCTTCGGCGCGAGATCGAGGTAGTCGCCCCAGACCTCGTCATCGGATCCGGATTGGGATCCATTGAAGGTCCGAAAACGCTGGCGGAGAGTCTCGCGTTCAACTACTGGTCCAACGGCCTCAATGGCGTGCTGTTCCTGATTTTTGCCGCGATGGCGCTGCTCCTCGCGTCGGTCGGCCTGTATGCCGTCGTCGCGTATTCAGTGAGTCAGCGCACACAGGAGATTGGCGTCCGGATCGCGATTGGTGCCACGGCGCGTGACGTGCTCTCACTCGTCCTCACACATGGCATGGTGCCGGTCAGCATCGGCCTGACGATCGGCCTGATCGCGTCGTTCGGGCTCACACCGCTGCTGAAATCGCAGCTTGTGGGTGTGTCCGTGATTGATCCGCTCACGTTGGCGGTCACCACCATCGTGTTGGTCGTTGCAGCGCTGGTCGGTTGTCTCGTTCCGGCGCGGCGTGCGATCCTCGTCGATCCGGTTGTCGCTCTGAGGCACGACTAGGGCACATCTCGAGTTTACGTATCGCTGGAATCGGGCCGCGTTCCAACGCAAAGGATGCATTGGACTCGTGGTTCGACAAGCTCACCACAAGCGCTCAGGGTCGCACGAACCCGAACGCGGCCAGGCCGACGCTGATCAGGGCAGGAATGAACGACAGCAGCCAAAATCGTTTCGCGCCCGTCAGCAGCGCAATGGAGCAGAGGACGATGGCGAGCTCGAGGGCGGCTTCGGCGGCGTCGAACATCGTGGCGCGGCGCGCCGTCTGTTGTGTCTCCTGATCGAGCCGTTCAGCCTCCCGGCGACTGTCGTTCGCTTCGCGACCCTCTTTCGCAGCCCTGTCGGTCGACCGGGCGGCGAGCGCGGCATGGGGAGCGATGAGCGCCGCGAGCGCGGCGTTGGACTCGTAGAGCTGCGCGCGTGTGTTCTTGGCCTGATAGTAGGCCCAGCCGTCGGCGGTTCGGGTCTGGAGGACCACCTCCTCGGTGTGCAGGCGATGGCCCATCATGGTGACCATCGCGAGCAGCGCCGCCATGATCGCCGTCGTAATGCCGACCCAGCGTTGATCGGCCGTGTGCGCGCGCTCTGTGATTTCCGCCAGTTCGTTCGCCTCCATCCGACCAATGTACCGCAAGTCCGTCGGCAGTCGAGCCGCAGCCTTCCCTAAAAAGAGATCTCTATGAGGTGGTGAAGTGGGGACCGACACGCGCGAACGCCGGACCCGCGCGGTTCGTGTTTCTTCGATCGAAAGAATCGAAGGAGCGCCTGCGCCCGGCGCTGGCCCCACTCAACGTGGGCAAGACGATGACCGCTCCCGTGACGGTGATCGTCGCCTACGACTTGAAGTTCTACGAGCAGCTGCCGAAGCCGTTCCCTCATAACCCTGGGATGGCGAAGCTCTTCGAGAGCAATCCGGAGATGGTCGAGACGACCGCCAAGCGGAATTCCAGCCTGCAGGGCGCATACTTAATCATGGCGGCGCGCGCGCTCGGTCTCGATTGCGGACCGATGTCCGGCTTCGATCAGGCCAAGGTGGAGGAGGGGAGCCGTTCAACGAAGCGTGTTCGCTCCTGTAGAGCACCGGCCGCGTGAAAAGGCGGTCAGCGGCGTTCGCTGTGTGCGTAGATACGCACATTCCCGTCCGCCATTACGCACCGCGGTCACGTGCGCCAGACCTGTGGTGCGGAAGGTCAGACGGCCCAGGCTGTTGATGGATAAGAGGATCCGAGTCCTGAACGGCAAATGCCGCACGTGGTCTCAAGGTTGCTCTCACTCGGTCTTCGTGAAAACCGACCGCACGCCACTTTGTAGGAATGCGTTTCTGGGTCTGTCCCTTGTGGTGATGCTCGCGCCTTGTCCGGTGGCTGCTGCTCAGGAGACGCCGCCCGGTTGGATCCCGCCGACGCCGACCGGTCTTATCGACGAGCCGGTGCTCCTCACGAAATTCGTCAACAGCACCGACGGCAACCTGAAACGCGACGGGGAACCGACGGACGGGCTCTACGGAGAGTTCGGGAACATGATCACTGGTGCGGGGTGGATCTCGGCCGGACCGGGATACCGCCACCAGGTGTTCAACGACCGGGCCCTGGTCGACGTGTCGGCTGCTCTCTCGTGGAATCTCTACCAGACGATACAAGGGCGGTTCGAAGTGCCGCACCTCGCCAACGACCGGCTCTTGGTCGGCGCGCAGGCCAGCTATCAGGATCTCTTGCAGGTCGACTACTTCGGCCTCGGCAACAATTCGCTGAAGAGCGATGACAGCGCCTACCGACTGACCAACTTCGACATCCTTGGCTACGCGACGGTTCGGGCGACATCGTGGCTTTCGGTCAACGGACGCTTCGGATATATCCCCCAGCCGGACATCTCGACGGCAGCCGGACCGAGGGTTTCGGTCCGGAATGCGACCGATCTCTTTTCCGACACCTCAGCGCCGGGCATCCGGACGCAGCCGCCGTTTCTGCACAGCGAGGTGTCGGTCGAAGCCGACTGGCGCGACCACCCGGGCCACCCGACCAGAGGCGGGTATTATCGGGCCGCGGCCGCGCTGTACTCGGACCGTGACGTGGGCACCTATAGCTTCCGGCGATATGAGCTCGAGGCATCACAGTTCGTGCCGCTGTTCACGAAGAAATGGATTCTGGCGCTGCGTGGCTCGGAAGTGTTTTCGGACACGTCCAATGGTCACGTCGTCCCCTTCTATCTCATGCCGAGCCTCGGTGGGAAGAATACGCTTCGGGGGTACCACGACTATCGGTTCCACGACAACGACATGCAGGCGTTCAACGTGGAATCGCGCGTGGCGCTATTGGCGCACGTCGACGCCGCCGTCTTCTTCGACACGGGAAAAGTGGCGCCGCTCGCCGGCGATCTCGACTTCACGCATCTGAAAACGTCGTACGGTGCCGGACTTCGCGTGCACAACGCCAGCACGACTCTCGTTCGCCTCGACGTCGGCCACAGCATCGAAGGGTGGCGGGTGTTCTTCAAGATCTCCGACTCGTTCAAGCGATCGACCCCGGCCTCGGGTCGTACGGCCGTCATTCCATTCGTCCCTTGAGAGGACACGGCAGTGAACCGCCCAGCCGCATACGTATTTCCGATGTTGATCGCGCTCTATTACCCCTTCTGTACGGCCAAGGTCCAGCCGACCATGCCGCCGTCGGACGCGCCGTTGGCCGAGCTTTGGGAGGAGCCCTCTGACCTTGCGCGCCGTGATCTGTTTGGCGGACCATGGGGCGGCGAGCGGGCGCCAGACCCTGATGCGATCTACAAGTTTGTCGAGCGAAAGCAGCAGGGAACCAATCCCGGCGTCACAGTAGTGGATCCGCGCGGTCGGGAATGGCACGTCAAGCAACCGCCTCACAGCAACCAGGGGGCCGAAGGACCGATCGAAGTGACGCTCTCTCGTGTGCTGTCGGCGGTCGGTTACCACCAGCCGCCCGTCTATTTTCTTCCGAAGCTGTCGATCGCGGACGCCAAGGGTGTCCACGTGGAGCCGGGCGGTCGCTTTCGCTTGACCGAGAAGTCGCTCAAGCACGTGGATACGTGGTCATGGCAGCAGAATCCGTTTGTCGGGACGCGGCCGTACCAGGGATTGCTGGTGATGCTGATGATGTTCAACAGTTCGGACATCAAAAACGAGAACAACGCGCTCTACGAAATGCGGCAGCACGGCGATACTGTCGGACGCTGGTATGTGGTCCGCGATCTCGGTACGGCGCTCGGCGAAACCGGACGGCTGGCGCCGCAGCGTGGAGACCCCGACATTTTCGAGCGGCAGCCCTTCATCACCAGCGTGACAGACGGCTTCGTCCAGTTCAACTACCGCGGCTGGCATCAGGAGTTGTTCAAACGCATCTCGCCAGACGATGTGGCCTGGGCGAGTGAGTGGCTGGGTCAGCTGAGCGACCAGCAGTGGAGCGACGCGTTTCGTGCCGGCGGTTTCGAAACCGCCGTCGCGAACCGGTTCATCGCACGCCTCCACCAGAAGATTGCCGACGGCCGCCGCCTTGGCAAAACGGTCTCGGCACAGGGCGCGGCCGCGCCGCACGTGCCGCGGCTGGTGGTGGGAGCATATCGCTGATGGAAGGGGTGCCGGACAAGTCAGTGGCAGGCACGACCGATCTGGTGCGGGATCTCGCGCGGCCGTATCGCGGGTGGCTCGTCATCATCCTCCTGGCCATGCTCGTCGAGACGGCGACCGGGCTGGCAGGGCCTTGGCCACTGAAGATCGTCATCGACTATGCCATCGGGCATCGTGCCGCTCCGGACGAGTTGATCTGGTTGCTCGGCCCCGCGCTGAGCGCCGACGGGAGAGCGCTCGCGGCGCTGGCGGCGCTGAGCCTCGTGCTCATCGCGATTCTCGGCGGCATTGCGTCGTACGTCGACAACTACTACACCGAGAGCGTCGGCCAATGGGTGGCGAACGACCTCCGGATGCGTGTGTACAATCACCTCGAGCGGCTCTCGTTCAACTACTACGACACGCATCAGACCGGAGTGCTCCTCAGCACGATGACCGACGACGTCTCCACGGTGCAGGACTTCGTGTCGTCGGACACGCTGAGCATCCTGATTGATTTCATGACCATCGTCGGGATGCTGGGTCTGATGTTCTGGCTCAACTGGGACTTCACGCTGCTCGTCGTGGCGATCACCCCGTTCCTGCTGCTATTCGTCGCGCGGTTCAGACGAGCGGTCAAAAAGGCGACACGCGAAGTGCGGCGCCGCGAGAGCAACATCGTCTCCGTGATCCAGGCCGGGCTCGAGTCGATGCGGACGGTGCAGGCATTCGGCGCGCAGGACGTCGAAACGGCGCGGCTCAGCGAAGCGAGTCGAGCCACGGTGAAAGCGGCGCTGAGCGCCCGGCGCGTCAAGTCGCTCCTCTCGCCGGTCGTCGCCGTCATCGTCGCGGCGTGCACGGCGTTGGTGGTCTGGCGGGGAGCCGGACTCATTCTTGCCGGCACGATGACGGTTGGATCGCTCACCGTGTTTCTCGCGTATCTCGCCAAGTTCTTCAAGCCGGTGCAGGACCTGGCAAAGATGACCACTGCCCTCGCGCAGACGCGTGTCGGACTCGAGCGCATCCAATCCATCCTCGAGATCGACATGAGCATCGGCGAACGGCCGGACGCCCGCGAGCCTCAGCCCTTCAAAGGCGCGATTGCGTTCGAGCACGTCGCCTTTTCCTATCGTCCCGAGGTCCCGCTTCTGAAGGACGTCACCTTCGCCATCGCTCCTGGGCAGTTCGTTGGCATCGTCGGTGTGACGGGAAGCGGGAAATCGACCATCGTCAGCCTGATTCCGCGGTTCTACGATCCGACGGCCGGTCGCATTCTCGTCGACGGGAGCGACATCTGCGAGTACACCCTTCAGGGTCTCCGCCGCCAAATCGGATTCGTGCTGCAGGAGACGGCGCTCTTCAGCGGGACGATCCGCGAGAACATCGCCTATGGGCGTCACCTTGCCTCCGAGGATCAGATCATCGCCGCCGCGAAGCTTGCAAACGCGGATGAATTTATCGCCAGAATGCCAGGCGGGTATGATGCTCTTATAGGCGAACGAGGCGCCACCTTATCGGGCGGCCAGCGGCAACGGATCGGCATCGCGCGCGCGTTCATCCGGAACGCGCCGATCCTGATTCTCGACGAGCCGACCGCGTCGCTCGATCAGGAGTCTGAGCAGCTCGTCATGGAGGGACTGGACCGCCTCATGAAGGGCCGAACTGTCATCATGATCACGCATCAGCTCCACACGATTCGCGGCGCCGACACGATTGTCGTTCTCCACGATGGGGTCGTGGCGGAACAAGGCACACACGACGACCTGATCGCTCGCGGCGGGATCTACGCCAGTCTGCACTTGACGAAGCCAGTGGTGGCCACCGGCTCACCGGCACCGCCGTCCATTCAGTTGACGGGAACGGAGATCGCATGGCGCGCTCGCTGATTGTGCTTCCGGACGATTCCGCCAAGCCGATCGTGGAGGCCATCGAAGGCGCCTCGCGGACGCTACGCGTCAAGATGTTCGTCTTCTCGGATCCCGGGCTGCTCGAGGCGGTCATCGCGGCGAAACGGCGCGGCGTCAAGGTGCGCGTGATGCTCAATCCGGCCCGCCGCAGCGGCGAGCACGACAACGACGCCACGCGCACGGCGCTTGAACACGTGGACATCGATGTGAAGGACGGCAATCCCGCCTTCTTCATGACCCACGAGAAGTCGATGGTGATCGATGAGAAGACCGCGTTCGTCAAGTCGCTGAACTGGGCCACGAGAAACCTGACGGAGACGCGCGACTACGCGGTGGTGACGACGCGCAGCCATGACGTGGCCGAGATCATCGAATGCTTCGAGGCCGATTGGCACCGTCATACCTTCGATCCGCACCACACGAGCCATCTCGTCTGGTGTCCCGGGCCCGGGAGGGATCGGATCTGCCAGTTCATCGACAGCGCGAGGCACCGGCTGTTCGTGCAGAACGAGCGCTTTCAGGACATGGTGATCATCGAGCGGCTGATCCGCGCGCGCCGGCGCGGAGTGAAGGTGGACGTCATGGCGCGCCCGCCCCACACGCTCAAGCGCGACAAGCTCGTGGAGGGCGTGGGCGGCCTTCGGATCATGGACGACGTCGGCATCAAGATCCACAAGCTCAAGCACTTGAAGCTTCACGGCAAGATGCTGCTCGCGGACGGCACGGCAGCGATTGTCGGCTCGATCAACTTCGCGGCGGGGAGCCTCGACGGACGGCGTGAGCTGTCGATCGAAGTGCGCGACGAACGCGTCGTGGATCGGCTGGACAAGGTGGCCCGGCACGACTGGGAACACTCGCACTCGCTCGATCTCTCGGACGAGGGACTGCTGGCCGATCTCGAAGACCGCATCGCGGGCAGCGCGGAGATGCTGGCGATCGACGCGAAGAGCGACAGCTGATCGATCGTCGCGCGAACGATGAACGCAGGGCTACTTGACGCGCCCTGCGTCCTGCCGCTGGGTCGAGGGCGATTCACCGCGAACGGGCCCGAACGCCGGCGGCGCTTTCCGGTGCTTCGTGGCCTGCTTCGTACACGGCGGCGGCCTTCAGAACAGCCGGCTCGTCGCCTGGCCCCGCCCAAAAAGAGATGCCGACCGGAAGAGGGTGTTCCAGCGTGGCCTTGTGGTCGCGATTCGCCGCGGCGACGTAGCCCGTCTTCGTTGGATTCAGCACGTACGCCGGCTCGTACACCACGTCATTGAATCCAGCCGGCACCGTGATCTCCGGCAAACCCAGATTCGCGCTCGTCGGAAATCGGCCCGTGGGACGATCGTTGACCATCGGTTCGTCCGCAAATCCGATCCTCGCGGGTGGGATCGTCGTGGTGGGATTCACCAGAACATCGAGGCGGTTTCGGCGCATGACATTGAGCACCGCCAGCCGCCCGACGTCGCGCATCTTCATCTCCTCGGTCATGCCAGGGGAGGCGAGGTCGATTGCGTTTTCCCAGTTCTTCATCGCGACTACGCGCGCCTCCGTGTAGTACTTGGCGTGCGCGTTCAGACTGGCCCAGTCCTTGACGCGCGGGTCGCCGCGGCGCAACAAGTATCGAGCGAGATCGAAGGCGAAGCTTCGAGACGGCGTATTGAAGTTGATGCTGCGAAGATTCAGGGCGTCTGGCCACGGGGCTTGACCTTCGGCGACTTTGACGAGGTAGTCGCGCGTGGTCACGTCGAAGCCCGGCACGGCGAAGAGCGGCTTGCCGTCGCGTCCTGTTTTCTTCAATACCTCAGCCATGTGGAGCGGCAGGATCTCGGCCAGTGCCTGCTGGAACGTGTACGTCATGTTGGGAATCGAAGGGTCGTCCGCGTACAGCGGATCGACTGACTCCACGAGCTCGGCGCCGAGCTCGTCCCGCAGCACCTTGTTGATCTGATCGTTCACGAGATCGCTCATGGCCGCGTCATTCGCGCTGTGCTTCACCATGTACTCGCGGACGATCCCGATGCGCATCCCGGTCAAAGGCTTCGGGCCGTGGCTGCGGCTGTCGTCTCCTGGCGTAAACGACGCGTACGGCACGTTCGACACTAGGCCCTTGGGCAACGCGGTGTACATGTCTCGTGGATCGAAGTAGCCCTCCTGAGGATCCTTGATGGCGTCGAGCACCAGCGCCGCGTCCCTCACCGTGCGGCACTGCACGCCCGCACGATCCAGATAGGGGTCGGCGCCGATCGCGCCGCCGAAGGACATCAATCCCTTCGTCGTTACGAGCGCGACGACGTCGTTTCGCCACGCGGGTTGACGGCACGATCCGCCGGTTTCCTCGCAAATCGAGCACTGCGCGAGATTCGCTGCGACCGACGCCGCCGATCCGGAACTCGAGCCACCGGTCTCCCTGGCGGTGTCGTACGGATTGCAGGCGGTGCCGCCCCACGTGCTTCGAGCACCGGCGCCGTACATGCGCGACGATGTCTTCGCCGCGCCGCCCGGATCGCCGCTGCCCGCGTTGTATTCGATCGAATTCGCTTTCGCATAGACGATCGCCCCCCTTGCGCGCAGCTGGGCGACGATCGTCGCATCATGCGGCGGTGTGTCCATCGCGTAGTCGACATCGCCGCCGGCGGTCGAGCGCATATCCGCCGTGTCGTACGAGTCCTTGAACGAGAGCGCCACGCAGTACATCGGCATCGCCTTCAGGTCCGGATGGCTGCCGTACTGCTTGTCGAGGTCCGATGCCCGCTCCAGCGCGTCCGGTTGGCGCCGGAAGTTGTCGCAGACTGCCGGACAACTGGCCGGCAGCGGCCCCGATGAGAGCGGCGCATCGCACGCCGCCTTGCACGTGACCGATCGCTCGCCGCGCACATTGAACGTGGTGAGTGCGTTGATCTGCCCGGCGTCCGCGATGCCCGTGACCATTCCATACTGCTGCTGCACCGCCGGATCGGACTGTGTCGGTTCCATCCGTCCGTATTCGATCGGTACTCCCGTGTACTGATCGAACTGCGGCAACACCGTGGACACGGCTGTCGTCGTCGAGGAGAACGTCACCGGGACACCCGCACGGATAGCGCCGGGCCCGGGCGAGATCGGCGCGCCATCACTCGTCACGAGGCGGGTGCAGGCGCCGTCGTAGGCGCGCGCGCGTGCAAGGTACGCCTCGATCACCGCGGTGCACGTGGTCTCGCCCGAGACGATCGCACGATGGAGACCGTCGATCGTGGCCTCTTCCACATGAAACGCCGGCCCAGCCGGAGCCGTTGGTCGCTTCTGTGGTGCCGATGTGCGCGCGGCGGCGATCGCGCTCATACACAGCGCCACCAGTGCGCCCGCCGCCATCCGGATGGATGTGGTGTTCCTCATGTGTGGACTCTCGATTGGAGATTCTCGCCACATGATACGCGCGATTGGGAATGCCCTTCAGGAAACTTCTGCGTGTCCCGATCGGTACCTATAGCTGTTTTCTGATCGTCGTAGCGGTTCTGGATCGCCACGAAGACCAAGGACACGAAGGTGAGATATTCTTGTGTTCCTTTGTGTCCTTTGCCTCCTTTGTGTTGAACGGCGGTCCGATACCAGCGGCTGGCCGAGTGTGATCATCGCAAAGCCGATCAGTCCGATACGGAACGGCCGAAGCATTCCATATCGGACTGAGGCGGCCGCGTCTGGACGCGACTATCTGTTCTGGACCGTCGCCGCCGGGCTCAGGGTGATCATTTCCCTGAGCACGAAGCGGTCCTTACACCAAGCGGCGAGGAGTAGGCCGAACGGTTGCCTGCCGCGTCGACAGCGCTCACCGAGACGTAGTAGGTCTTGCTGCACGTCAGATTGGTGACGGTGTCGGACGGCGTCGTGACGTTGGCCGCCACGGTGCCATTGAGCTCGACTCGGTAACCGACGACGCCCACGTTATCGGTCGACGCCGACCATTTCACGCCGAAGCTGGTCTGGCCGATGGAGTAGGACGCGAACCCTTTCGGGACCGACGGCGCAATCGTATCAGTCGACGACGTGGAGGTTGAACCGCCAGCCCACGAGAGCTTGGCCGTCGCACTGGCATAGGCCTCGTAGTAATCGAGCCGGATCAGATGCGTGCCGGCTGTCATGGTCCGCGTCACGGTGTATGTCGTCGCCGGTTCGTTAATCCACTTGTCCAGCACCAACTGCCCATCGACATACAAGCGCGCGCCATCGTCGACGGTGACCGTAAAGGTGTAGCTTCCGGCATTGAAGTTGAAATTCCCCTGCCACTGCGCCGAGAAATGGTCCACGGGAAGTGCCGGATCCGGGGAGCCGGAGCCCCAGTCGAACGCCAACGGATAACTGTCGGTCCGGGCGAGCGCGAGACTCGACAGCGAGTCGTCCGCATAGTAGCAGCCCGTGAACGCGCCGTTGGCCGGCGCCGGGCAGGTCGTCGATGCTGGCGGGGGCGGCGGCGACGTTGTTGTTGTCCCCGATCCGGGCGCGGGCGGAATCAACGCGATGAACACGTCACGCCGGCCGCTGGCATTGCCCCAATTGCTCGAGAACGCGACAAATCGGCCGTCCCGGCTGATGTTGGCGAACGGTGCATCGTAGTAGTCGTTGTAAACGGAGCGGTGGTGCGCAATTCGGCGCACATCCCCGGAGCCGTCAGTCGCCACCTGGAAGACTTCGTTGTCGAACGGCGAGGACACCCTACTGCCGTCGTTGTTGTAATTGCTGATCAGGCCCCAGCCTTCATTATCGGCCCGCATCGACATATGGCCCGTTTTGTTCGACGAGCTCAGTGGCATCAGAGCGGTCAGCGTGTGAGGCGCGCTCGATTGCCGATACGCGATGCCGTTGCCCTGTCCGTTATAAGTGAAGAGCGTGCCATGGCCGGAATCGTGATGGAAAAATCCATCGGTGCCCCAGGTGAGGCTGGTGGAGGTCGGCGGATTCGCCTGCAGATCCCAGATTTTGTTATTGCCCGACGTGAAGCCGGCCTCGAGATACCGTCCCGTCTTGTCGATCTGCACTTCATCGATCCCTGATTCCGTGCGGTTCAAGAGCAACGTGTTCGTGCTGCGTTTCCACACGATGTAGCCGACAGGCGTCCCCGACGAATTCGTGAGGTGAAACGCGAACACGTTGTCGTCGGCCGACATGCTCATCTGGTTCATCTGGCCGCCGGACGGTACGATGCTCGAGAAGTCCTTGATGGTCGTCGTGGTTTGCGTGCTGGCGTTGAAAGCGACGAGAAGACTGGTGATGGAGTGACCGTAGATGATATTCGGATCGGAGGCGCTCCAAATCGTATCGTAGGATTGAGGCAGCATCGGCATCAGAATAGAAGTGCCCCTCTTGAATCCCGTCGGATCGAAGGTCCAGATCCTCGTGCGATCCGTGCCGCCGTTTACGCACAGCGCCTTGACCCTCGTGCTGTCAACATTGACAGTGGGCCAGTATGAATATTCGACACGGCAATCAGACCCGTCGTTGGAGTCGGTCAATCGCATGATCGTCGTGCCAAACACCGAATCCACGAACGTACCGCCGGCTGCCGGCAACGGCGGCAACGCCGGTTCCGGATAGGTTCCATAATCGGTCTTCAGGGTCGTCTGACCGGTCAATCGGGCCGGCAACATAGCGGCGGCCATCCCCACGCACGCTGCAACGACGGCGATCCGCGGCAGGCCGCGCGTAATTCCTGTTGATCGACACACCTGTACTCTTCGGAGGTAATGCAATGCGCACCTCATCTGTTATTCGAATGGACTGTTTTCGGGTGGAGCTGTCCATTCGAAATAGCAAGAGCTGCGCCGACTCAAGCAATCGCAATTTCCTTGTGACAAAAAACGTCGCGACCGCTTTCAACTGTGTCACGCGAAACGATAATCGGCGCGCGATCGTGTAACACCTACATGTTCGAGTGCGAAAACCGCGTGTTGACCGTGAAATGCTTACATGCTGGTGTGAACCGATGTAAGAAGGCGACGTGCGCGCGACTGATTGTTCTTTTACATATCGTCGCTGTGCGACGATTCGCGCCGCGATCAAACGCGTGCGACGGAGACATTTGATTGCATTTCATACCTCGCTCTTTCAATTGCAAAAGCGTACATGCTGAAGTTTTTTTTATCGCCTCACTGCTTAAGCGTCGATTCAGGTTGCCGCATACCAGCCCGCAGCAGATGTCCGCCACGGGCTGCGAGACGCAGAGAAAGGGCGAGTCGACTTGCACAACGGCCTGATACCGCGAGAAATCCCGTGTAGGGACCAACCTATGGCGTATGCCCGCAAACTTCCCCTGCAGGGACCAACTTATGGTGTCGGCCCGCAAGATTCCGAAGCAGGGGCCGACCTATGTGTCGGCCCTGCCTGGGAGGCGAGTGAAGGTTGCTGCGGCGCGAAGGAGGATTAGAAGGAGGGATGGCGCTGAGGGATCGGAGCGCCCAGGCGGGAGCGGCTCGGGCCGCCTAACTCGGTGGGATCGATGTACGGCGTAGTCGGGCGCGCAATGCGGTATTCGTTGCAGCCGTTCCCTTTGCCGCAATTCTGCGTCACGACGGTCTGGAGGCCGCGCCTCGCGTAGAACTCGGCGACCGCGGTAGCCGATGCGACCTGGAACGGGTAGCCGCCGGCCCAATCGACGATGTCATGCCAGCGGCTCATGCCACGCAATCGCGAATATTCCCGCCAGTCGCGAATGTAACGCCATGGTTTCTTTATGACCAATTTCGCGAGCTCGCGTGGTCCGAACACGCCAAGGATGATCAGCGGCCGTACGATCGCGGCTTTGACATACAGCCACTTCATGAACCTCCACCCGCTCGACCAGACACCCTGATCGTTGTAGATGGCAATCAGGAGACGTCCGTCGGGCTCGAGGGGGAGTGTCGCCAGGTGGAGCGCCCTCCACATGTCGCCCGTGTGGTGCAGGACTCCCCAGGAGTACACGACGTCGAATGTCCCGAGCGACCGCATGTATGGCTCGCTGAGCGCGTCGCCCCGTTCGAGCGTCATCCGGTCACGGGCCTCGGGGGCGTACTTTGCGACGACGTCTCGGGTGCACTCGACCGAGTCCATGTCGTAGTCGAAGGCATGGACCCGTGAGGCGCCGAGCCGGAGGGCGCTGACGACGTGAATGCCGCTTCCGCAACCAATGTCCAGAAAGCTGTGGCCGCGGATGTCGCCGAGCGACTTCGCCATGCTTTCGACCGACCGGCGGATGCGGTCTTCGTCGATGGTCGCGGCGTAACGCTTCCAGTTTCTACCGAATGAGAACCGGTCGCTCATCGCTCCCTCACGCCCCTCTGTACCCGCCGGCCGGCAGATGCCGGGGCGACGCATTCCAGGAGACCACCCGTTTCCGAGTCACCGAGGCGGCGAGGGCACGGGCCGAGTACGCGGTGCCCGCGACGAATCGGCAGAGCGGCCCGAACGAGCGTGCAGCAGGCGCGCCGAGGAAATGGAGACCGGGGACCGACGACTCGAAGCCGGGCGTCAGCTCGGGATATCCGTTCACGACGCGCAATGTCCGCATCAGTGACTCGCTGAGGAACGGGTAGCGAGAGACGTCCACACGGAAGCCGGTGGCGAGGATCACGTGATCCGCGCATCGTTCCGTTCCATCGTCCAGCGTCAGACGGATTTCCTGCCCACGTGCCTCGGCGCCGAGAACCCTTCTGCTTGTCGTGATGCGTACACCGCCAATGCGGGACACCAGCCACCCCGCGCCGGCCGGCCGGATGCAGCGGTAGGCGATCGGGTCCTGGAGCCGTCGAGGCAGGCGGCGGAACAGGCCGGGAGCCGCAACCAGCTGGTTCAATCCGGGCGGTCCGACGTCCGTGGGCGGATAGAGCAGACCGCGAAGCGGATTGGCTTCGCTTTTCAGCCACGTCGCTCGTTGATCGAGCCAGTGCACTATGGGCCGGCGAAGCACGACTTCGACGTCCGCCCCGGCTTCGCGGAGCAGCGCAGCGGACTCGAGCGCGCTCTGGCCCCCGCCGACGACGATCGTTCGGCGCCCCGCATAGCGTCCGAGATCGTTCTCGGCCGATGAATGCGAGACCAGCTGTTCGGGCAGGCTGTCGAATTCAGCAGGCTGGCGCGCAAAGAGCGAGATGCCAGCGGCAACGACCACGCGGTCCGCTTCGAGTGTGTCGCCGTCCCCGAGCGACAGCCGGAAGCGTCCGTTTACCCGTTCTATGCGTTCGACGCGCCTCGTGTCGAGGTCCGGCACCACTCTCTTCTGAAACCAGCGGCCATACTCGACGAAGCTGCGGAGTGGGATCGGCGCCGGCAGCGGGACGCCCTCCGACGCGCTAAATCGATGAAGCGTGAGGCAACCCTGCGGATCCGAGATGTTCGACGCCCTGGCGGGTGAGCGCAGACACATCCCCACGGGCATCTGCTTCTCCCAGAAGTCCATCGGGCGGCCGAACACGTGCGTGTCGATGTTTGCCGCGCGGAGATGCGAAGCCGCAGCCAAGCCGTACGGACCGGAACCGATGATGGCGATGTCGCAAGTCATGTGAGTCTCATTTCACCTTCAGCAATGTCCGCGTGAATGGAACTGACACATTCCGCGACCGTGGGCCTGTCGCGGGCGTTCAGCAGGAGGAAACCGTCATAGCGTGCGCCTCTGACGTGCGGCGTGGCCTGCAGCCAGGTTGGCTCCGGCTCCTCGCCCCGCACCCACGCGACGAGCGCGGCGGGTATGTTCGCGCCGGCGAGATGGGAAAACGGATATCCGGCGCCTATGCGCGGGTTGATGTCCAGGACGTAGCAGCCGGAGGCGTTCGCAATCGCATCGCCGTCCAGCGGGCCGACGTGGCCGAGGCGCCGGCCGATCTGCTCACCGATCGCTTCGAGCTGCTCGTGGCGAACGCTCTCAGCGCGATCGGTTTGTCCGGCTCTCAGTCTGAGCTTGCGACGCACAAGCGTCGTCACATACCGGCCGCGCAGATCGTTCACCACATCGAAGCCGTATTCGGTACCGGCGATGTGCTCTTGAATCAGAACAGACCGCGCCGGGTCCGCTGCACTCAAGGCCGCCAAGGGCGATCGGGCAATCACCCGTCGCGTGACGGTGCAACTCAGTTCGAGCTCGTCCTCGTCTTCGGGAAACGAAAGACCGATGGAGCTCACGCCCCACCGCGGCTTCACGACGACGGGAAAGGCGAGGTCGCCGCAGGCGAGCGCCTCGCGGGCGTCCTCCACAGACACCCACGTTTTCGGAACCGAGACGCCGCACGTCGCCAGGAATGCCGCGGCCTCGAGCTTGTCGCAGCACGTGTCGACGATGGACGGCGTGGACACAAGAATTGTGGTTCCGGCGGCGGCGAAGTCGGCGCGGTGCGCCGCAAGGAGCGGCAACTCGTGCTCCATGCTGGGAATCAACAGATTGACGCCTTCACGCCGGCAAAGCTGCCGCAGGGCGTCGAGGTAGGTCGGGTCGGCGACGTCAGGGACCACAAACCCCTTGTCTGCGTGCTGCAGCGCCGGCGCGTCAGGTGCGAAGTCGCAGGTGAACACGAGCCCGCCATCGCCGACAGCGGCTTTCAAGATCTCGAGCAGGTAGCTGCGCGCGCCGCCACATGTCAACAGGATGTTCATCGGTGGCCTCCCGGACTCACACTCTTTGGGAACTGCGGGCGGTCGTTTCGCCGCCTCCGGCTATCGTGGCGGACGAGGAGACGGGAACGCGGCGATCAGCGAAGAGCTGCGCACCCGTAAACGGCGGCACATTCACGTCCCCGTCCGGGCTGACGTCTTCGCGGCGAAGCACTTTGCTCACGGTTCGGATCAGAATCCGCACATCGAGAAGAAAGCTCACATGATCGACGTAGTACACATCACGCTCGAATTTCCGATCCCATCCAGCGGCATTTCGACCGCTGACTTGTGCGAGGCCGGTAATGCCGGGCATCACGTCATGGCGCCGCGCCTGTTCCGCCGTATAGCGGCTCAGGTATTCGACCAGGAGCGGACGCGGCCCGACCAGGCTCATCTCGCCGCGGAGGACATTGATCAATTGCGGCAGCTCGTCGAGGCTCGTCCGCCGCAGGAAGCGGCCGAGCGGCGTCACGCGGTCCCTGTCTGGAAGCGGCCTTCCGCTGTCGTTCATCGCCTCGGTCATCGTCCGAAACTTGTAAAGCGTGAACAGCACGCCGTTCCGCCCCGGTCGGGTCGCTCGAAACATGACGGGAGAGCCCATGCGGATCCTGATCAATCCCGCGATGATCGCCATTGGTACGACGGCGAGTGGCAGTACGACGATCGCCACGGACACGTCCAGCGCGCGCTTCCAAATCACAAGATACATAGCGCGGTCTCCGGTTGGCTCGACGCCGGGTGTGAAAAGATGCTGCCTACGCTGTGGCGCCGGTCTTTAGACCTGACCCGCCCGCAGGATCAGCAGGACTGAAGTCCTGCACCACGAGACGCGGGCCGTCGCCTCGTCATGGGCTGACGCCGACGCGCTGGCAGACGGGCGGCTCGCGATAGATCGGGAAGAAGCCGGTGTCCGAACGGGGCGCGCCGTTCCGCTCGCTGTTACTCCGGGCAAGTGCCGTGTACAGCGGCGCGTCGAAGATCATCCTGACCGTGTGAAACGGCGCACGCGAGCGACTGAATCCGGCCTTGAATTCGAAGAGCGAGTTGACCTGCCCCGCGGTTCCCCCGCCGAAGTTCATCAGGGTGGCGCCGGTCGTTGCGCCCCAGCGGCGGACGGCATCCAGCATCAACTTGGACGGCGCGTGGGAGCGGAAGGCAGCCGCAGTGCCCGAGAGGTGATATTCGACGATTCCGTCGGTGTTCGTGAACAGACCGGCAGCGGCGATCTCGCCCTGCGGCGCCCGAATCGTCGAGAGATGGAGCTGGGCGGGAAGCATCTCGCGCAAGTCGCGGAAGTACGCGTTTGAAAAGAAGTAGAACGGCGACGCATTCACCCGCTCCATCGTCGCGCGGTAGAGCGGAGCGAAAGAAGGGTATGCGCTCCAATCGTCGATCGACTCGGAAAATCCGGCTTCGAGCATCCTTCTGATGTTCCGTCTGTGGTTCGTGCAGGTGTCGGCCCAAATGTCATCGGAGGTCCGGGTCAAGTCGACATAGACGACGTCGCCATGGTGCACGGTCGATCCGCAAGCCGCCATCGCGTCGTGCGGGATGCCGCGAAGCGGGTGCATGCGAAGGAATGCGGTCAGCATTCGATTTTCCCTGGCCAGCTCTTGGAACAGTCTCAACGCGCGCTCGGTCCAGTCGCGATCGAAAGGCTGCGTCGCGATCGGCCCGGGATATCCGTACGGCGACGCGGCGTCTTTCCAGCCTGGCGGCGCGCCAACTTCAACGGGCAGCGGCCTGATGAGCAAAGGAATCAGGAGCTCACGGCGATGCGATTCCGCGTAGAAGGCGCACGGCGTTCCCCCTTCGTGCCGTGCGGAGAAGAGCGCATATTCCGGCAGGTGGTAGACGTCGTGCCGCACCCGCTCGAGAACACCGAGCCAGCGGGAGTCGCGGGGACCGATGAAGTCGGCGATCATGACACCAGCTCGTTCGAGCGGGCCACCGACGCGTGCCGAGGACGCATCACCGCGTTGCGGACGACGTCGACTACCTGTTCCAGATCAGAAGTTGTGAGGTTCGATCCGGACGGCAGACACAGGCCGCGGGCGAAGAGATCGTCGGCAACCTGGCCGCCGATCGCTTCACAACTCGAGAACACGGGCTGGCGGTGCATCGGCTTCCACACCGGCCGAGACTCGATATTCTGCGCGGCAAGCTCCAGACGCACCTGTTCCGGACCGATGCCGGACACGTCCTGGTCGATCGTGACGACCGAGTTCCAGCGCGTATGGCGTCCCCAGGGAGCTTCCGGCATGAAGCCGATTCCTGGCAGATCGCGCAGCGCCTCGACGTAGTGCTCGAAGTTCCGGCGCCGGGCGGCGACGCGGTCTTCGAGCGCCGGCAGCTGGCCGCGGCCGATCGCCGCGAGGACGTTGCTCAGTCGATAGTTGTAGCCAATCTCAGAGTGCTCGTAGTGGGGCGCCGGGTCGCGCGCCTGGGTCGCGAGCTTTCGCGCCCTCGCAGCCAGCGCGCCGTCGTGCGTAACGAGCATGCCGCCACCGGACGTCGTAATGATCTTGTTGCCGTTGAAAGAGTACGCGCCAGACATTCCCATCGTTCCGGGCGACCGGCCGTTATACGTGGCGCCAAGCGCCTCGGCCGCATCCTCGACGAGCGGCACGCCGTACTCCTGGCACGCCGCCTGGATCGGATCGACGTCCGCGCTCTGCCCGTAGATGTGGACGACCACCACCGCCTTCGGCAGCGAGCCACGGCGGGCGCGATTGCAGAGCGCAGCGGCGAGCAGCTCGGGGTCCATGTTCCATGAGGTGGGCTCGCTGTCGATGAAGATAGGCTCGGCACCGAGATAGACCACCGGGTTCACGCTCGCCGCGAACGTAAATGTGGACACCATGACCTCGTCATGCCACCCCACACCCGCGAGCAGCAGCGCCAGGTGCAGCGCCGCCGTCCCCGAGCTCAACGCCACGGCGTGCGGAACGCCGACCACGTCGGCGAATTCGCGTTCGAACGCGTCCACGTGAGGACCGAGCGGTGCGATCCAGTTGGAGGCGAACGCGTGGGCGACGAACCTTTGCTCGAGACCCGAGAGATGCGGCGAAGACAGATAGATGCGCTTCTGCTGCGACATGGTTCGCTCTCGTCTCAATGAGGTGAAGCGTGCGCGCCAGCCGTGCCGGGCAGGCGTACGCTCGTTCCTTCAACTTGCGCGGTGAACGTCGCCAGCCACTCTTCGAGGTTCGTATACCCGTTCTTGTTGTCGTCGCTGTTGGCATAGCGCGGCAGGGCGAGCGACCGCACATTCACCGCAAGCGTGGGGTATCCGCCGGCGTCGCCGGGCTTGTCGATGATGCGGCCGGACCGGTTCGCCAATTCATCGACGATCCGGCGGTCCACCGAGTCGCGGTCGACTGGGCGAGCGCCCGCGTGCGCCTTCAGGTACGCCTCCACCTCGCCGCTCGGCATCACCGTGATCCCGTCGGCCCACACGGGCGGCGCGGATACGATGGGATTGAATCCGACGACGTTGTTGACGAGAACTCTCGGGCTGACGTTGTCGCGCTGATACACGTGCGTGCCCGGTTTGAGGTTCGCGTTGAGATAGATCAGCGGGTTGAGGAAGCCCCACGCGACGGTGCTCGGCCCCGGGATGTGGACGTTGCCGATGATGGTCGACTGCTGCGGGCCGTGCCCTTCGTAATCGTAGATATCGACGATCTCATGCTGGTTGTCGTAGAGGACGTTGTTGACGAGCACGGTTTGCGTGTCGCCCTTGATTTCCGGAAAGCGGTGGATCTGGTGAGCGAAGAGCGTCCGGATGATGGCGATGCGGACGCTGTGCTCGCCGATGAGGAACCCGCAGGCATTGCACTGGCCCGGATTCTGCGCGTTGAAATCGCGCAGCCCCTCGGTGATGAACGAATTGCTCACCGTGACGTCGTGCACTGGAAACCAGGTCGACATGTCCTCGTCGGTCGCCCAACTCGCACTGACGTGATCGAGCACGACGTTGTAAGTACCCGACGCCTCGACGCTCGTGTTCTCGTGTCCGAGCACGATGAAGCCGCCGGCGTTGGCGCGGTCCACCTGCTTCGCGAGCACGTCACCCGGACGGACGCGCACGTGCTGAATGAGCACGTCGTGCGTCAGAATTCGAATGCCGCCTCCCCTGATCGTGATGCCGGGTGACGGGGCGGTCTGGCCCGCCAGTGTCAGATAGGGATTGGTCACCAACAGATCGTCGGTGGTCAGCGTGATCGTGCCGCTCGTCTCGAAGATGACCGTGCGCGGTCCCGTTGCTGACAGCGCGGCGCGCAGCGAACCCGGGCCCGCGTCGTTCAGATTCGTCACGAGCCGGACGGCGCCCCCGCGGCCCGCGACGGTGGTGGCTCCAAATCCTTCGGCGCCGGGAAAAACTGGGAGGGCGGTTTGGCCCCAGACACGGACTGCGAGGATCGCGCCGGCGGCGAGAATGCTCCACGCGAGCACCGTGCGGCGCCGAATGTACTGATGCATCATGAGCCTGCATGGTTGGTTAGCAGCCCGTGTCGACTTGGACCACGGCCTGTTAGAACGCCGCCGGGCGGTGCCGCAGCCCGGCCTTTGCCTGTGTACGGATGGCCAGCACGCGTCGATAGCTGTCTTCGTATGCGCGGACGACGACGTCGATCGAAAAGGAATCGGCCACTCGTTGTCTGGCGCGCCGGCCGAGATCGCACCGCTGCTCGTCACCGAGCCCCAGCAGATCCAGCCACGCCGCGGCGAGCGCTCGCGGATCGCGGGGCGGCACGACGCGGCCGGTGTCACCGACAATCCTCGCCGAGTCGCCGACGTCAGTGACGACGCACGGGACCGCGCACGCCATCGCCTCGCCCACGGCATTCGGGAACGCCTCACCGTAGGCGGAAGACGATGTGGCGAGATCCAGCGCCGCGTCGATGTCGGCGATATCGGTGCGCTCCCCGAGCAGGTGACTGCTCAAAGCGATACCCGCCGCTTCTACCCACTGCATCAGCTCGCGATTGGTCCGATCCACGTCGTGGCCGCACAGCACGAAGTGCGCGTCCGGCATAACGGCGTGGACACGGCCGGCGGCTTCGATGAAGGTTCGAAAATCCTTCTGCGGGTCGAAGCGTCCGATCACGCCGATGACCGGCGCTCGCTCTGGAATGCCCAGTTCCTGACGGATGGCGGCGCGGGCCTCGGGATTCGGCCGGAAGGTCGCCAGGTCGAACCCGTTCGGGATGACGGTGAGCTTGTGCCGCGCGTACCCGACGGCCGCGTGCAGGCTGGACGCGTTGTGCGAGCAGCAGATGATCGCGTCGGGCAGCCATGTCGACACACTCGCGCACACCTTCACCACTTGAAACGTTCTCGGCCGGCTGCTCGAGGCGTCCAACGTGCTGTTCCGGATGTTCCAGATGACCGGCGCGCCGATGGCGGCGCAGCGCGCCGCTAGACCGCCAACGAGATCGGCGTGATACAGCCAGGTCTGGACAAGGTCGGGCGGATCGCGGCGGAGCCAGCTCGCCAGCTTCAGGACGCGGACCGGATTGGGAACGCCTCGAGTCATGCCGAGCTCGCGCACCGGGATGCCGAGCTCTCGGATGGCGTCGCCGATCGATCCGGCGGGCGACAGCAGCGTATACACGCGCGGCTCGAACGACTGGCGATCGATTCGCGTCAGCAGCTTGAGGAGCATCAGCTCGGCGCCGCCGATCGACAGCGCGTTGATGACGTGCGCGATCTTGATCATGGGCTTATATCGCCGCTTTCCGATCTTCGTAGCGGCTTTGCATCAACACGAAGGACACCAAGGACACCAAGGTGAGCGGCCGATGCCGGCGATGCGGTGATTGGAAACGTGCGCTAAATCGCGGGCGCGAGCGGGACCGGCTCGTGGCGGCTCGCGCGCGTGTGCGTTTCGTCGTGCCACAGGCTCAACATGAGCAGCGTCCAGAGTCTCGGATACTCGTCGAACGCGCCGGACATGTGCGACGCGAGAACCTTCTGGACCGGCGCGAACTCCTCGATGCCGACCGCCCGCATGCGCGCCGGTGTGAGGGCATCGAACAGGAGATCGCGGAGCTCAGCGCGGAACCATTTGCCCAGCGGCACGCCGAACCCCTGCTTCGGACGATCGACCAGCGCTCGCGGAATGCGGCGATAGACGAGACTCTTCAAGAGGCGCTTACGCCGTGTGAGCTCCGGCGGCAGCCGAAGCGTGAATTCGAGCAGCCGGTGATCCAGCAGCGGCGCGCGCGTTTCCAGCGAGATGCGCATCGCGGCGCGATCGACTTTCACCAGGATCGCTTCAGGCAGATAGGTCAGAAGGTCGGCGAGCATGGCCCGTTGCCGCACCGGTTGTTCCGCGGCCGCCGTCCACGCCCGCTCGAACTCGCCGAGCGGCGTGACCGCGCCGGTCATCGTCTGGACGTCGGCCGCCCTGAACACCCCGACGCGCGCGCGAAACACGTCGCGTGGTGCGATGCCGATGAGGCTGGCGCCGCGCCCCAGCCGGCCCGGCAACCGCCCACACACGGTGCGGGCGAGTGGCTGCAACGCCGCGGGGATTCGAGAGAGCAGGAGGATGCGCTCCAGTTCGTCGTACCTCGTGTAGCCGCCCAGCGCTTCGTCGCCCCCGTCTCCCGACAGGGCAACTGTCACGTGTTTTCTCGCGACCCGCGAGACGAGATGCGTGGGCAGCGCGGATGAATCGCCGAACGGCTCGCCGTACATCGCCGGCATCTCGGGGATCAACGCGACCGCATCCTTTTCGGTGAGATATTCAACAGTGTGGTCGGTCCCGAGCTGCCGTGCGACTGCGCTCGCATGCCGCGACTCGTCATAACGGGGCACGTCGAAGCCGATCGTGAAGGTGCGGACCGGCCTCGTGCTGAGCTCGGTCATCATGCTGACCACCGCCGACGAATCGATGCCGCCGGATAGAAAAGCGCCGAGCGGGACATCCGAAATCATCTGGCCTCTCACGGCATCCCGCAGAAGGCCCTCGAGCTCGTCGCGCGCATCGCCCAGGCCAATCGCCAGCCGCGGTCCGGTGGCGATCGGCACCGGATCCCAATAGCGCCAGCTCCTCGACCGATCGCGGCCGATGCTCAGCGCATGAGCCGCGGGCAGTTTGCGGATGCCTGTGTAGATCGAATAGGGGGCCGGGACGTACTGATATTGCAAGTACAGCGACACGGCGGTTTCATCGATGCGCACGTCGACATCGTGCAATTTCGTGAGCGGGGCGACCTCGGAGGCGAAGGCCACACCAGCCGGCGTGACCGCGTAGTACAGCGGCTTCTCACCCGCGCGATCCCGCGCAAGAAAGAGCGTCTCTGTGCTCCGGTCCCAGATCGCGAAGGCGAACATGCCGACGAGGCGCTCGAGCACACGCTCTCCCCAACAGGCATAGCCATTCAGCAGCACTTCCGTGTCCGAGTCCGACCGAAAGAGGAAGCCGTCGCGCTCCAGTTCATGCCGGAGGGCGCGATAGTTGTAGATTTCGCCGTTGAAGACGATCGTCGCCGAGCCGGACGTCGACACCATCGGTTGGTGGCCGAGCGGCGAGAGGTCGATGATCGACAGCCGCCGGTGTCCCAGCAGGACGCCAGACGTTGCCCCTCCCCACATCCCGGCATCGTCCGGACCACGGTGCTCGAGATCCGACAGCGCCGATCGCAGCCAGGCTTCCGCGCCGTCCAATGACCCGCGCTGCCTCGACCAGAATCCTGCGATGCCGCACATATGCGTTAATTCGCCACAGACTGAAGCCGCGACCGGGCGATGCGCGAAGCAATCGCCGGATAGCGCTCGTAAAACGAACTGGTGAGCAGAACACCCAGCAAACCGAGAAATGCCCGTTCCTCGAGGATGTTGTGACTGAACATCCCATTGATGGCGACCAGTGAGATGAACAATACGCCTCGCATGTACCGGCGCTTCCAGAACGTCCGGGCGGAGGCGACCAGGAGAAACAGGTACGCGACCAGCCCGGGCAAGCCGTTGTTGATCCACTGCTGCAGGTACATGTTGTGCGGTGTGACGTCGATGAGCGAATAGCTGTAGCCGGTCCCATACCCGACCACGGGCGATTGCTTCACCAGGTCGAAGGCCGTCTTCAGCGCTCCGATTCTGTCTTCGTCTTCCGGCACCAAGTCGCTGTCGCCGTGGATCATTCCGAGGCGAGGTTGGAATGACAGCGCAAACATGTCCGCTCGCTGCACGAGCAAGAGGCTTGTGGCGACCACCGCCGCGAACATGGCCGCGAGGGCTGCCGCCCGCTTGATCAGGTGGGCGGGATGTGCGGCATTCGTCCGCAGCATTCTGTATGCGTAATACGCAAATGCACAGAGGCACAGAATGAAGCCGCCGCGAGAGAGCGTCAGGAAGACACCGACCGCGGCCAGTACCCAGGCGGCGCAGTCTGCCACCCGGAAGCGATCGAGATCGACGATCGACACGCAGAGCAGCACCAGGATGAACGCTGCCGTGTTCGGATTCTCCGCGAACCCAGCGGCGCGATCGGGAACCAGCGAGAACGTTCCGGGATACAGAGCGTCATAGAGGACGCTTCCCGCGAAGACGACGAACGCGGCCAGCAAGTACAAACGGAACGTGTGTCTGTGGACGGCGTGGACCGCAAGCAGCATGGACAGTACGACGACGATCGCGTCGTACGGCGGATACAACAAGTACATCACACCGTCATTCCAGTACGCCGACGGCAAGAGCGCGAACACGCACGAGCACACCACGATCGCAAGCAGCGCGCCGAGTACGCCGACGTGGTTGGCATACAACGCGATCACCTCTCTCGCCATTAACGGCGACGCGAGGCACTGGGCGACGACGATCGCGGCCCAGCCCGCCAGCACCCACAGGAAGATGTAGGTCGAAGGGGGCGACAGAGCCCCGGTCTCCGTCATGTGGTAGTCGATGTAGGCAAAGAAGATGGTCACGCCCGCCATCATGGCGACGCGCACTGCCATGGCCACCGGCCTTATTCGCGTCATAGTGCGGCGGCATCCAGCAGCGAACCGAGTGCGCGCTCGGACGCCTGAAGCAGACGGTCGGGGGAGAACTCGCTGGCGATCCACGCGCGCCTCGCGCCGGCGATCCTGGCGATCTCGCGGATCGGTGTGTCGAGGACGGCTTGTATGCCGTCGGCGAGCGCTTGAGCATCTCTCGGAGGAATGGCGACGCCGTACCGTCCAACCACTCTCGCCGAGTCGCCGACACCGGTCACGACGCACGGGACGCCGCACGCCATCGCCTCGGCGACGACGTTCGGAAACCCCTCCGAGAGCGACGTGGAACAGAGCACGTCAAGTCCGTTGTAGACGTCGTTCATGTCGGTCTGGTTGGGCACCCACACGATGCGGTCGCCGAGCCCGAGGTTCGCCGCCAGGCGCTGCAGCTTGATCGTGTAGCCGTCCGGTCCGTCGCCGACGCAGGCGAACCGCACATCGCTGCGCGCAGCGGTCAGCATTCGCGCGGCTCGAAGAAACGTCGCGTGATCTTTGATGGGATCGAGCCGTCCAACGAGTCCGACGAGCTTGTCGTGGGCGCCGATGTCCCACCGATGCCTGAAACGCACTCGCGCGTCGAAGCAAGGCGCGAAGCGCCCGGTGTCGATCCCGTTGGACACGACGACGACCTTTGGTGCCGGATAGCCGCGCGCGACGGCATGACGCTGTCCCGCGACCGAATTCGCGATGACCAGATCGGGAAACCGCGACAACAGCGGAGCGAGGCCGTCGAGCATGCGCGGAATCCATCCGTACCATTGCATCCGGATGTCCGATGCACGGACGGCCCAGACGATCTTCATGGGCGGGAGCAACGGTTTGAGCACGACCGCCAGGAGGTTTGGCACACCGAGGTAGCTGTGCAGCACGTCCGGCCGTTCCTGTTCGACGGCGGAGACCAGACGCCGCACGAAGCCGAAGGTGTCCCAGCGGCCTTGTTTCCCCAGCGTCCGGACGGGAACGCCCGACCTGCGCAGATCAATCTCGAGCGGACTGCCGTCGTAGAACACGATGACGACAACCGAGTGACCGGCGTCGCGCAGCGCCTTTGCGAGCATGACGAGCTGCTGCGCCGCGCCCGCGTGGTTCAGGCGATCGATGAGAAAGGCGATGCGGAGCGCGCGACCGCTGGACGGACGCGCCGCAGGGCGGATCTGGTCGTCAGGATCGCGACGAGACAGTAATTGGGTTGCCGTTGCCATGGTTGTTCAGGCGAGCCTGGCGCCGAGCGGTCCGCCGATCGCGCAGATACACGGCCAGCCCCACGGGATACGCCGTCATCCACAATGCCTTGCCGAGAGGATTGCCGATTTCCGCGAACTGTTCGGCGGGGCCGGTCCGCGCGTGCGTGGACAGCCGGACGTATTGCGCGGCGCTGCGACAGAATGCCAACGGAGCGTATTTGAAGTAATCGAGGTGCTCATTGAGCACCATCAGATCGGCAAGACGCGCCGACGCGGCATCCCGCTCGGGGCCGGTACCTCGCATCAGCGAGGGCTGGTCTGTGTGATAGATGCGGAGCGCCTCGTTGACGAAGCGTGTCTTGTACATCCGCGCGATCCGCGACCAGACGACCGCCTCAGGCAGATACCCGCGTGGCACATCCTCGGGAAACGGAAACCGGCGGAGAACGTCGGTGCGATGAAATCCCCATTTCTCGCCGGTGATTTGGAACCGATAGCGCATCTCCAGGGAGTCCGAGTCGGTGACGTCCAGCGGGAACGCCCGGTCGATCGGTCGCCCTGCCTCGTCCATGCAGAGCGCGGTGACGCCGGTAAAGTGGGCCGTCTGCTCCTTGGCGATCGACTCCCAGTGATGAATGAACCGTTCCAGCGCCTGCGGCACGCACGCATCGTCGGAGTCAAGCGGAAGAAAGAGCCGGCCGGCGGCCTCGCGCACGCCATGGTTGAACGCGACGTGCTTCCCGCGATTCGGCTGCCGCATGTACCGGATGGGGAAGTCGGCAGTCGTCCGCCACCGCGCAACCAGGTCACCGGTGTCGTCGTTGGAGCCATCGTCGACGATCAGCCACTCGAAATCGCGAAAGGTCTGCCTCGACAAACTCTCGTACACGCGGTGAAGCGTGTGCGCGCGGTTGTAGGTCGGTGTGAATACCGTGAACGTGCAAGGTGCTGGCGTCATATCTGGTGTAGCGTCCGGCGTCCGCCTTCGCATGAAGCTACGCGGATCGCAGAGCCTTGGCGGAGGCTGGTTAGCCGGACGGCGGCCCGTGACTGCAGCGATCCAGCAGGGCGTTCCACTGCTGCATCACGCAGGGGACCGAGAATCGTTCGCGAACATCGACGGCGCGTGACGCGAGTCGGTGCCGCAGATCGGGCAGACTCATCAGCTGATGCATGGCCGCGTGCAGCTCGTCGACGCTGTCTGGCTCGACGAGGAGGCCGTCGACGCCATGCCGGATGATCTGCCGCGGGCCGCTCGGGCAGTCGGTGGCGATGACCGGCAGGCCACAGATCATCGCGTCGAGGAGCGCGTTCGGAAATCCTTCGTACCGGGACGAGAGCACGAAGAGGTCTCCGTACGGGAAGACACGCGCGGCATCTGGCACATGCCCCGGCAGCGTGACTGCCGTCTCGACGCCGAGCTCCGCGGCCAGCGCTTCGAGACGGCCGCGCTCGTCGCCCTCTCCGAAGATGACGAGCGACCAATCCGGATGCTCGGCGCGGCAGCGGGCGAACGCGCGCAGAAGGATGTCGAAGCCCTTCTGCGGTACAAGTCGTCCAGCTGCGAACACCCTCCGGTTCGGCCCTTTGAGCCACGCCGGGCGGTGAGTCGAACGGGCCACCGGGTCGGCGTCCGCGCGCGGCTTCGCGACAGGGTTCGGAATGACGTGGACCTTTTTCGCAGGCAGGAACTGCGCCGCCCACTCGCCTGCGTCGGACGTCTGCACGACAACCGCGTCCGCGCGTGGATAGAGCAGACGCCGTGTAGCAGCCCAGAACCGCGAGATCGGCTCCGCTCTCGGATCGATCCGCTCCGCGACGATCACCGGCGTGTGCATCGCCCGGGTCGCCGCCAGGGTCAGGACGTTCGTGGAAGAAAGAAAACTGATCACGGCATCGGGCCGCGACCGGCGTATTTCGGCACGAAGACGCTTGACGCGGACCCAGTTGTTGCCGATGGCCTGCGCCGCGGTTGCGGACCCGCGCATCATGTCGAGCGCAACGCGGTTGATGGCCGGGTGCAGCGGCTGCCGGTCGTCGATGCGAGACCCCACAGTCACCAGCGTGATCGTGTGGCCGTGCTCCGCCCATTCGTTGGCAAGGACGGCCAGGACTCTCTCGGCGCCACCGGCGGCGAGGGTGGGAATGATGAGGCTCAGACGCACTTCTTCATGAGCCGCCAGGACATCAGCGCCAGGAAGCCGCAGGAGACGATGTAGACGAACGTCGTGGACAACGCGATGCCGCTCACACCGATCCATCGCATGAAGAGCCAGTTCAGGACGACATTGACCGCGAGGTTGATCGCCGCGCCCCACGCCAGCAGATGGTTCGACTTGAACGCGGAGATCAGCCGCACGAGGACGATGCTGATCAGGTAGAACGGCACCTGGATCAGGTAGAGAATCTGCACTCGAGAGACGATCGATGTCGCTTCAGGCGTGAACGCGCCGCGCTCGAACATGAGGCGCGTGAGCGGCAGCGACAACGCGATCAGGATTACCGTCAATGGAACGGTGGCCAGCACGATCCAGCCCAGGCAGCTGCGGAGAACTTGTCGAAGCCCGGCCCAATCCGATCGCGCGACGAGGGCGGAGAACTGCGGCAGAATGGCGGTGCTGAGCGCCCCCGCGCAGAACGCGAGGAGAAAGAGCACGAACCTGTTGCCGTAGTTCAGGGTGGCCACGCTCCCCGGTGGGAGCATCGCCGCCATCGCGTTGTCCACGACCGCCGTGCTGCCCATCAGCACCGATCCGGCCGCCATCGTGATCGACTGCCTGATCACCACCCGCACCGCCGGGTGCGCGTGCGTCCATCGCGGCGCGACCCAGATGCGGCGCCTCGAGATGGCGTAGGCGAGCAGGCCTCCTTCGACCAGGGCACCGAAGACCATCCCGATCGGCACGGCGAACACGCCGACGACCCGGGCTGTCGCGAGCACAAGCGCCACGACGAACAGCGGCGTCGCAATCGGGGCCACGGCGACGAGCGCGAAGCGTTCTTCGGCGTTCAGCGCCGCGCCCCAGACCGACGTCAGTCCCGTGAGAACAACCAGAGGAAGCAGCAGATAGAACAGACGCTGGGTCAGCCACAGCTTTTCGGGAGGGAAACCTGAACCGAGGATCGGAAGAAGGACCGGCGCGGCGAGCACCAGCAATGCCGTCAGCGCGAAGAGGAGCGCACAGGTCCAGATCGTCACCGTGGACACGAGCTCGCGCGCGATCTCAGGGCCTTCGCAGTCCCGCACCTGAACGTAGGTGGGAATTACCGCCGACTGAAATGCCGCCAGTACGACGCCGATGACGAAGGAGGGAAGGACGAACGCGATGACGAACGCGTCGATTTGATCGCCGGCGCCGAACTGCCCCGCGACGACGACCTCCTTGGCCATCGACGCGACTTTGACGATGCTGCTGCCGCCGGCGACGGTCAACAGCGCGACGACGATGCCATGGAGCGCGGACCGATCGCGAAAGCCTGGCGACCAGGGCAAACGCCCCGTGAGCACTCCTGCCGCGGGCGATCCGCCCGGCTGGCTGATCACGTGCGTTCCTCGCGGACGAAGGCCGTTCCAAGCCGCGGCTCGGCGACCGCGAGGGTGTCGCCGCCCATGGCCAGCCCGCTTTCCTGAAGCAGGCGAATGTATTCCTGATAGAGCGCCTCCCAGACGATCTCCTGGCGGAAATCTCTCCTGACCCGGGCGCAGCCCGCGTCGCCGTGCCGGCGCCGAAGCTCAGGGTCGTCAAGGTACACGCGCATCGCCTCGAGCAGGGCGGAGGTGTCACGAGGCGGAACCAGCATCCCGGTCACGCCATCGTCCACCGCATCGACCGAGCCGACGACGCGCGTCGCGATCACCGGCAGCCGCATCGCGGCGGCCTCCATAGGGGCATTGGGGAATCCTTCAGATCCGAACGACGGGAACACGCAGAACGACATCAGCCGGTAATAAGGCACCACGTCCCCGACGTGTCCCACGATGTGGACCCGGGCGTCCGATTCGAGCGCGCGCCGGCACTTCGCGGAGACTTTCGCTTCCTGTTCCCAGGATCCGAGGAGGACGAGGTGTACGTGGGCGTAGGTCTCGCGAAGGATGGTCCACGCCTGCCAGAGATTCTCGATGCCTTTGTCGCGCGCCAGACGGCCGACGTAGCCAATCACCATCGTCGAGCGATCATGCGCGACGCGCTGCAGCGATTCGGGCAGGCTGCGCATCCCGGCAGGATCGACGGAGTCGCCGTCGAACCGGCGGACGTCGATGCCGTTCGACATCCCTTTCGCAGCGACCATCCCCGCGTGCTTGGGAAGAATCGATTCCGCTTTCGCAAAGCGGAGCAGCGATTCGGAGACGCAGATCGTCTGGTGACACAGCCGGGCGGTGAGGCGCTCGACCGATCGGAATATCTGCCGCCGCAGCCCGGACGCCGGCTCGGTGATAGATCCACGGAGGCAGTAGATCCGCACCGGGACGCCTGCGGCATACGCGGCGGCGGCGCCGAGCAGAGCGGCCTTTGGCGTGCTGACGTGGGCAACGTCCGGTCGAAGTCTGCGCAACACCCGGAACAATCTCCAGGCGGCGGCGAGATCCTGGAGCGGTGAGATCGTGCGGGCAATTGGTACGGGATGGATTGCGACCTTGTCGCGGTTGGCGAGGGCCTCCAGATAGTGTCCTGGGGAAGAGATCGCGTGGATTTCGAACCCCCTGTCGGCGAGAAACTCGTTCTGCCCCTGCAGAAAGCCCCACTGCGTAATCGGGACCGTCGTCACGTACGCAAGTTTTAACTGGCGCTGCATGAAACTGTGACCTCTGTGCCTGGTGATGGGGAGCCGACGCCCACAGCGGGGCGGATGTCGCGGGCGCCGAACCAGGCCTGAAACATGAGGACCGCCCACAGTTCGTCCTGGCAGTTCCTTCTGCCCGACACGTGCTCCGACCATTTCTTTTGAATCACGTCGGCGTTGAAGAAACCTTCCGCCGCTACCCGGCGTTGACTCAGAAGGTCTTCGGCCCACGGGCGCAGGGGACCGCGGAGCCACGCGCCGATCGGCAGTCCGAAGCCGGATTTGGCGCGTTCAACGAGGCGCTTCGGAACGTGTCTGTAAAGGATCTGCCGCAAAGGCCATTTGCTCTCGCCTCCGTGAATCTTCAGGCTCGAGGGCAGACGCCACGCGAACTCGACGAGGCGGTGATCGAGCAACGGCTCGCGGGCTTCCAGGCTGCACGCCATGCTGGCTCGATCAACTTTCGTCAGGATGTCGTCTGGCAGATACGTCACCAGATCCAGGTAAAGCATCCTGGTCGTGAGATCGTGGAACGAGGCGGCGGCTGCAGTCACTCCGATCGCCGGTTCGATCGCATCGAGCACGACGTCTGCTGGCTCCTGCCAGCGTGAGGCGAGCCTCATGTACAACTGATCCGCGGTCGGCGCGGAGAGAATTCCCGCCAGCTTGTGAAGCTTGTCGCCCGGGGCGCGGTGCTGCCAACGGGCCGGCAGAAACCGGTCGACCGATCGGAACGCCGTCGTCCACAGCTGCGGAGATACTGCGGTGAGGCCGCGCGCGGTGCCGGCGCGGACGCTCGACGGCATCCGTTGCAGCGCGTGCCAAATCCGCGGACCCCAGACGTGACGGTTGTACCCGGCGAACAATTCGTCGCCGCCGTCTCCCGAGAGTGCGACGGTGACGTGCTGCCGCGTCAGCCGCGAGAGGAGATACGTGGGGATCTGCGACGAGTCTGCAAACGGCTCGTCGTAAACGGAAGGCATCTGCGGAATCACGTCGACCGCGTCGCGCGGCGAGACGTAGAGCTCGGTGTGATCCGTCCCGAGGTGCTGCGCTACCGCGCGGGCCGGCGGCGCCTCATCGCAGTCCGGGTCGAAGGAGCCGATGGTGAAGGTTCGAACGGGGCGCGGGCTTTGCGCCTGCATCACTGCCGTCACCGTGGAGGAATCGATGCCTCCAGAGAGGAACACGCCGAGCGGAACGTCGGCGACCATGCGCAGGCCGACCGCGTCGTCCAAGAGACGCGCGACCTCGCCGACCGCCTCCTCAGAGCTTCCTGTGAAGGGGTGTGCGAGTCCATTTGCCGCCATTTCGCCCGCCGACCAATACGTCACAGCGGAGACGGCTGTCGGGTGCGGCGATTGAACCCGCAGCATCGTGCCCGGAATCAATTTATGAATCCGCGCATAAATCGAATGCGGCGCCGGGATGTACGCGTAGCGCAGCAACAGGGCAACGGCGTCCCGGTTGACCACCGCGTCGAATTCCGGATGCGCAGCCAGCGCCTTCAGCTCCGACCCGAAGACGAACGTCCTGCCTGCCCACCCGTAATACAACGGTTTGACGCCGAGGCGATCTCGCACGAGATGCAGCTCGCGTTTGTGGCGGTCCCACAGAGCGAACGCGAACATGCCGATGAAACGATTGACGGCTCGCCGGAGGCCCCAGGCTTCGATCGCGGCCAGCATCACTTCGGTGTCCGACTGACCCCTGAATCGAATGCCAAAGCGGGGATCGGTGGAAATGTCGCGGCGCAGCTCGCGATGGTTGTAGATCTCGCCGTTGAACGCGATCAGGAACCGGCCCGACGGCGACATCATCGGCTGGTGACCCAGGGGCGACAAATCGACGATCGACAGCCGACGGTGGGCGAGCGCAATCCCCGCTTCCGCATCGACCCAGCAGCCCTCATCATCGGGCCCTCGATGGCGGATCCGGGACGCCATGGCCGTGACGATCGCGCGCGCATCTTCGTTGATGTGCGACGACCAGAATCCGGCTACTCCACACATCGAGGCGTACTCACATCTGCGACGCTGCGGCGAGACCGGCTGCGTGGCGCACGGTGGCCGCGACGGCGGATTCCGGCAGCGGGTTGAAGGTCGGCACCAGGCGGCGAAGCTGTTGAACGACGCTCGAAGCGTCGCCGCACTCGGCGAGCAGGATCAACCTCTCGATTTCCGACTCCAAGGTGGCCACGTCGTAATCGCACACTCCGCGCACCCGCAGAATTTTCGGCACGGACGAGGGTTCGGCGGTTTCACGCGCGCCTATCAACTCCTCGAAGAGCTTTTCGCCCGGTCGAAGGCCGACGAACGCGATCTGGATTTCCTCGTCCGGAATGAAACCGGCGCAGCGGATGATGTTGCGCGCCATCTCCACGAGCTTGATCTGCTCTCCCATTTCGAGGACGTACACCATCTCGCGCTCGCCGAGTGCTGCGGCGTGCAGAACGAGCTGCACGGCTTCAGGGATCAGCATGAAGAATCGACGGATCTCGGGATGCGTCACGGTCACCGGTCCGCCGGCACGGATCTGCTCGAGGAATCTGGGAAGGACGCTGCCGTTGCTCCCGAGCACATTGCCAAACCGGACCGCGGCAAAACGCGTGGCGCCGCGGCCGCCTCTCACCTGAAGGATCAGCTCGCCGATGCGCTTGGTCGCGCCCATGACGCTCGACGGGTTGACAGCCTTGTCGGTCGAGATGAGGATGAAACGCTCCACGCCCCAGCGCTCTGCCGCCTGTGCCACGTTGGCGGTGCCCGCCACGTTGTTTTTCACCGCCTCGCACGGGTTGTATTCCATCATCGGCACGTGCTTGTGTGCGGCCGCATGGAAGACGAGCTGCGGCAAGTGCTCCGCGAACACCTGCTCCACGCGCTTGACGTCGGTCACATCCCCGATCACAGGACGGATCGACGTCGAATCGAATCGGTCCTCGAGCTCGTTGACCAGCTGATACAGCGAATTCTCGTACCGTTCGAGCAGGACCAGCGAGGCTGGGCCGAGGGCGGCGATCTGGATCGACAGCTCGGAGCCGATTGAGCCGCCGGCGCCGGTGATCAGCACGCGGCGGCCCCTGATGAGAGCGCGCACCGGCTCGATGCTCAGGTCGATCGGCGCGCGCGGCAGGAGATCCTCGATCGTCAGGTTTCTGATTTGATTGACCGCAACCCGCCCGTCGAGAATGTCGCGCGTCCCCGGCAGCGTCGTGATCGGGATCTTGAAGGGCCGGAGCATCTCCACGACCCCCCGCACGGCCGACAGATCGGCGCCCGGCATCGCGACCAGAATCTCGTGCGGTTGCTCCGCGGCGATCACCCGCGCGAGATCCCGCCGGTTTCCGAGCACTCTCACGCCATGGATGCGTTGGCCGATCTTCGCGGGATTGTCGTCGATGAACCCTCGGGGCTCGTATCCGCACGGCCGGTTCTGCATGTCGCGGACGATCATTTCTCCGGCGTCGCCGGCGCCGAAGATCAGGACGCGTTTCGCGCCTTTCGGCCGCCCAATCCCCTGCACGACGCGTTTCGAGAGGCGGATCGCGGACAACAGGATCACCAGCACGATCGAGTCGATGAAGAAGACCGATCGCGAGTACCCGGGCATCTCCATTCCCCACCGAATGACGACCGCGAACACGCTGGTGCTCGAGACGACCGCCAGCACCAGGTTGCGCAGGTCGGAGATTCCCGTGTACTTCCATAACCCGGCGTACAGGCGGAACGGAACGAAGACGGCGGCGCGTATGCCGACCAGGATCGGGATGGTCCCGAGGAAGCGCTCCACTTCAACCTGCGGGATCGATCCTTCGAAGCGCAGCCAGAAGGCGATGTAATTCGAGGCGAAGACAAGGCCCAGCTGAATCGCCACGACGGCGACTCGCCGGTTCTTCATTGCGAGGTGGCGGACCAACACCCACACTGAATCCCGCGTCGCCCGGTGCGAGAGCGGTCGAGGTGCATGCCAGGCAGAGCCGACCGGAAAAGTCATGGTGTCTCTGAGTGCTTCAAAGTCTGCGATAAAGGGTTTCCGGGATCGGGAAGGTGCGGTTCGTGAGGACCGCTCCCAGCACCCGGACGTTGGTGGACTGCAGCTGACCCGCAACACGTCTCGCCACATCGCGGCGCGTGGCATTGGCTTCGACGACGAGGACCACGCCGTCCACGAGCGCGCCGAGCACCGACACGTCGGCGTGCGTGCTCGCCGCCGATGCGTCGACGAGGACGTACTCGAAAATAGCGAGCAGTTGCGGCAGACGAACGCGGAGCTGCGCGGCCGTGACGTGCGGCAGCGCCGCCGCACAGCGGGATCCCGCCGGCAGCAGCCATAAGTTGCGGTCGATTCTGGTAACCAGGCTGCCCACGTCCGCGGTGGGATCCGGATCGATGAGCGCGTCGGAGAGCGCGCGCGTGGCGGTGAGGCCGTACGTGGAGTGCAGTGTCGGCATCCGCGGATTGCCGCCGACGATGCACACCGAGTCTGACGTCTGTTCGGCCAGCGCATGGGCCGCCCAGGCGCAGAGCGGGGAAGAGTCGGTCTGTTCGCTTGCGGGGGAGAAGAGCACCGAACGGACGCCTTTCGTTCCGGTGGTCGGATGAAAGATGCGTTGAACCAGCCGTGTGAGCTCTTCGCGGGAAACGGAGGTCGCCGGCAGCGCCGGCGCCGGGAGAACATCGCTGACCGTCGGTGTCGGGATGTCGGAGGCGTGCTCAGGCGGCAGCACCGCGTCCGCCACGCCCCACGGATCGTCTGGTGTCGTCCATGGATCCCGCTCGCTCGCGGCACTCAGCGCGCCAGTGGAAGTGATCTCGCTTCGTGATTTTCGTAGAGCTTCGGCGACGCGGCTCATCGGCTCCTCGCGTGCAGGTAACGAGAAAATGCGCCGCGGCTTGCGCCTCCGGCCTCGGCCACGGCTTCGCCAGACGGCGCCGCCGCTGGATGCCGTACGACCGAGGGTCCACGGGCCGCGTGTTGGCCGTGCAGATCGAAGTCGACGCACACTTCCAACACCGTTTCGGGCTCGACTGGCCGGCGATCGGCCGCAAAGCCGGTCAGCAGGGCGTTGTCGCAGATCACGTTGATGGTCCTCGGAATTCCGCCTGACCGTTCGTGGATGGCCATCACCGCCTCGCGCGTAAAGGCTCGCTCGGGACTGCCGCCCGCCAGCCAGATGCGATGCGCGATGTAGGCCGCCGTCTCGCAGAGCGTGAGCGGAGGCAGTGTGCAACGCAGTCCGACGCGCTGCTTCAGCTGGTACAGGCCCGGTTCATTCAGCCGGGCGCCGAGTGCAGGTTGTCCCGCGAGCACCACGCCAAGGAGCTTCGCTGTGTCGGATTCGATGTTGGCGAGCAAGCGCACTTCTTCGAGCAGTTCGTCCGGCAGGCTCTGCGCTTCGTCGATGATCAGCAGGCTCGCCATGCCATCGTCGTGATGCCGAACGATCGCTTCTTCCAGCTCGCGCAGCAGCCGCGTTTTCGAGCCGGCCGCTTGCGGACTGAGCTGAAAGCCGTGCGCCAGCGACTCCAGGAATTCCTCACGGCTGAGCACCGGGTTGCTCAGATAAACCCAGTGTGCGCGGTTGGCGGATGGATGCCGCATGTAAGGCGCGAGAGCCTTGCGAAGCAGCGTCGTCTTGCCCGTGCCGGCTTCGCCAATCAGCAGCGTGATGCCGTTGGCGGCCGACAGTCCGCATTCCAGGTTGCTGAGCGCCTCCTGATGCTTCGGGGTGAGCAGCAGGTACTTCAGGTTCGATGAGAGATCGAACGGCCGTTCGCTCAATCCGTAGTACTGCTCGTACACAGAAGGTTCAGGAAGCAGATTCGGGCATCAATGCCGGGCCGAGATCGACGCGAGCACGGGAACGCCCAGCGTGTCTTCGACGTCCTGCGGCGTGTGGAAATGCGGACTGATGTACTCCAGCAGGTATGTTGTGCACGTGCCCAGGGCGAGGCCCATCACGGCGCCGAATATCAACAGCCAGAGACGGCCCGTGTTCGACGGGAAGACCGGCACGGCTGGCGCATCGGCGAGGGCGATATTCGCGATACGGGCGCCGTCCAGCGCGTCTGAGATTCGCGCTTCTTCCTGCTTGCGCTGATACAGGAGGTAACTCTCCTCGGCCGTTTTGACAGACCGCTTGAGATCCTGCTGTGCCGCTCCCTTCAGCCCGAGCTGCCACGCCTTCTCCCGGAACAGGGTCACCGACTGTTCGAGCGCCGCGGCGCGGGCGGTCGCGGCGGCCCGCTCGGTTCTCATCCGGGCGAGCTCTCCGTGCAGCCATTGGTACGTCGGATTCTGATCGGTCGTCTGCTCAGTCAGTGGAGATTCCTCGCTCGCTTTCAACGCCGAGCGAGCCTGCGCGAGTTGCTCCTCGAGCTCCACCACCGGTGGATACGTGGGCGTAAACTTCCGCAGCATCTCCGACCGTTTCATTTCGAGCGTAAGCACGCTGGATTTCAGCCCACGCGTGAGCTCTGCGTTCTGAGAGGTGCGGATTTGCGTCGTCTGGCGGATGGGCGTCGCGGCGATCTGCGCTTCGATGTCGCCGATGCTCCGGGTGGATTCCGTGATCTTGGCGCGGGTTTCCTGAAGAGCTGACTCGAAGTCGGCCAGCTTCTGCAGCGCGCTCTGCTGTTCGAAATCGGCGGACACGATCTCCTCGCGCCGCCCGTAATCATTCAGGCGAGCTTCAGCTGCCGCGAGCTCGTTTCGAAAACGGTCGGTCTGTTCCGTGAAAAACTGGTACGCGCCCGTCGGACGATGGAGGGCGCGGTGCTTTTCGAGATAGAGCCTGGCGAGGTCGCTCAACACGCGCGCAGCCAGACTGGGATCCGCGGAACGGTAAGTCACCCTGATGAACGTGGTCTTCTTGATCGGCGCGATCTTGAGGTCTGCTTCCAGCTTCCGGACGACTCTCGCAAGCGCAGCATCTCCCTGGTTCTGGCCGGAGACGCCGGTGCGACCCGGGGCGGGTGGGGTGTTCTCGACCAGCCCCGACGTGGCGGCGACGTCCTCGAGAAGGTCCCGGCTCTTGAGCAGCTCGACTTCCGAGTTCAACTCGTCTTCGCTGACGTACGCGGATGCTTGCGTCACCGCGTTCGGATCGGCGCTGACGATGGGGTCGGCGCGCTCCCGCTTGACGAGGAATTTCATCTCGGCTTCGTACTGCTTTGGCGTGAAGAGCACGACCATCGTCGTTCCAGCACAGACGGTCAGCCCGACGAGAAGGCCGGCGCGCCAGTAGCGGAAGATCGGCGACACGAGATCGCGCAAGGTAGGCAGGCGCAACTCTCGATCTGATTCGAGTTTGCTATTCATGATGTGTGACGCGTCCGTCCCCAACGTGAGCGCTATTGAAGTGGGTTGAAGTAGAAGCCCCACCCCGGCTTTGGGATGTACGGAGCGATCTTGGCAATCGTGCTCTTCGGGACGAACACGGTATCGCCCGGGCGCAGCAGCGGGTCTTCGCTCAGGTTCCGCGACGCGTACATCTGCTTCACGTTGATCTCTTTGACCTCGAGCCACTCGCCGACGAACCGCCTGAACAGGATCACCTGTGAGTGTTTCGCTGCGGTTGTGTGTCCACCGGCGAGAGCCAGTCCCTGTGTCACGGTGGTGGCGCCGCGGAGCTCGAACTTGCCGGGGTGACCGACTTCTCCGGACACGACAAAATAGGGCCTCTCGAACTCTTTCAGCACAATGTTGATCACTGGCTCTCGGAGAATCCCGCCGTACGCTTCGGTCAACATCGCCTTGAGCTCGGGCAGACTCCTGCCCTGAATGTGCAGATCGCCAATCCCCCGGAGGGAGACGTAGCCGTCAGGCTGGACGGTGATCGTCTGGTCAAACTCCGAGACGTAGGGGAACTGCAGCTCGAGGACGTCGCTTTGCGTAATGCGATAACGGCCGCCGGTCCAGAGCGTCATCGGATCGATCTCGTCCGTCTGCGGAACACCGCTTGTGACGGGCGTGGCTGGCTGTGAGGCGCGCTTGAGCGCCGCGGTGTTCTGGTCCGTTTGCTGTGCCGAGACAGCAACCGTTCCGCACAAGAGGCAGAGCAGCCACATCATTTCTCTCATCGTGTTTCCGTCCTCGAAGGTTTGCACGAGCCGGTCATTGATGGGTGCAAAGCTTCGCCCTCTCAGTTACAGAGCCCATTCGGCGGGCAGACCTCGACCCTGTTAACTGAATTGTTGAAATGGACACGTTTGTTTCAGACTGCGCACTCAGTCTTTGTGCCACGCCAATCTCTACGCCACCCGGTTGCGCGCCGGACGCGCCGATTACGCGCGCTTACCATCGCATCGAGAATCCACGTGATCGTTGTTTGTCGATCTTCAAGAGCCGCCAACCATCCACGCTCGGCCACTGCGAGCAACGGCGGTGCCGCTGGCGTCTTCTAACGCGCAGCCTGGCGACGGAGATTCGAGATCGAGAACATTCCACCGTCGCACTAGTAAAAAGTGCAGTCCTCGTCACGTGTGCCCGTCGCGCAGCGGCGTGCGTGTGAGGGCGCGCTCGAGCCGACATCGTCAAGAAAATGAACACGAAGCGACAGGATCCGAGACTGTTTACTACACGCGCTTGCTACATGCGCGTTATGTTGAACGACGTTCCAGCGCGGCGCGCGGCCACACACATACGACGTTGGTCTCACTGCCGCATCACGCGTGTGCGACCTTCGTCTCACTGCGCGGACCACGCAGGTACGACCTTCATCTCACTAAGGAATGGATTTCCATCTCACTAAGGAATCGATTTACATCTCACTAAGGAATCGATTTCCATCTCACGAAGGAATGGATTGTCACTAAGGAGGATTTCTATCTCCACACCGATGGTTTTCGCGCAATGGTTGAGTGGCCGGTTGCGCTCGAGATGCGAAGTGTCAGTGCGAACGTCGACTCATATGTCGGCATTGAGGACGTCAATATGAACGTCACTCATAACGTCACTAACAACGTCAACGCAGACGTCAGCGCAGCGCATCTCGTCGGCGCGACGCGGCAGAGAAGCGGGCGCCAGTCGCGATCGCGATCGATCGGCGCATGCCGAGAACGCCTGGATTGGGCCGCACGCTCTCGATCGGGGATGCGGTTCGCCTGAACATCACCGGGCCGTGTCGCCGCTGTGTGATGACGACCTGCCGCAGAACGGTCTCCCGCGCGATCCAGGCATCCTCTGCACGGCGGCTCGGCACAACGAGGTGAACGCCGGCGTTTACGCGACGGTCGCGCGTGGCGGCACGATCCGTCGCGGTGACGCACTGAGGACTGAGTAATCCGACCACTCCCATGATCCAGATCTGCGGCTGCTCGAAGGATCCAGGCCACACGCGGCGGCGTCATGAACTACGATGGACTGCCGGCGCGACCTTCGTGACAACAAGTGGAGGCCTGGACCATGGAAGCGACTGCACTGCCTGTTCTCCGCGATCAACTCCTCGATCGGCGTCAAAAACTCGAGACTGCGGCCGCCGCGCTCGTCGGCGCGGACGAAGTGACGCGCCTCCTGGAGGCCGTCGATGCCACGCTCGGGCGTATGAACGCTGGCACCTTCGGTCTCTGCGCCACGTGCAACGATCCGATCGAGCCCGACCGCCTGCTCGCGGATCCTCTCACCCAATTCTGTCTTGATCACCTGACGTCCGGTCAGCAGCACGCGCTTCAGCAGGATCTCGATCTCGCCTTGCGCATCCAGCGCGAGCTGTTGCCCAAGCCAGACGTCAGCCTCAAGGGATGGGAAATCGTCTATCACTATCAGCCTGCGGGCCCCGTGAGCGGCGACTACTGCGATCTGATTCCCGGCGATGCGGATCACGGATATTTCCTGATCGGGGATGTGTCCGGCAAGGGCATCGCTGCGGCTCTCCTGATGTCGCACTTGAGCGCGATGCTGCGGACGCTGATCAGTCTTGACCTGCCGCTCAGCCAATTGATGGAGCGCGCGAGTCGGGTCTTCTGTGAAACCACGCTGCCGACCCACTACGCGACGCTCATCTGCGGTCGCACGTCCTCGTCTGGCGAGATCGAAATCTGCAATGCCGGCCATCCACCGCCGCTGGTCGTCCGCGCGGGCGAGATCGCCCGGCTTGACGCGACCGGTCTGCCGATCGGGATGTTTTGCAGTGCCCACTTCTCGTCGCAAACCATACGTCTGGCGCCGGGCGAGATGCTGCTGCTCTACACGGATGGCCTGGTTGAAGCAGAGGATGCGACCGGCGTCGAATACGGGATAGAGCGCCTGTGCGAACTGGCGGCATCGGCGAGCCAGCAGCCGAAAGCGGTTATTGCGGAGTGCCTGCGCGATCTGGCCGCCTTCCGCGGCGGACCTGGCTCGACCGACGATCTGACGATCCTGGCGGTCAGCCGTTTGTAGAGTCCCGAGGCAACAACGAATCCAGAGGCGACCATGTCAATTCGAGCCGTCAAGAAGCTGATCACAGCGAAACCCACGCTGGAAGGCGCGGGCGTCCACCTGCGCCGTGCGTTCGGCTTTGGCCAGACGTCCGACTACGACCCGTTCCTCCTGCTCGACGATTTTCGAAACGACGTGCCGGAGGATTATCTCGCGGGCTTTCCCTGGCATCCGCATCGCGGCATCGAGACGATCACATACGTGCTCGCGGGAACCGTGGAACATGGCGACAGTCTCGGAAACCGCGGTGCAATCGCGGCTGGCGACATCCAATGGATGACCGCGGGCAGCGGTATCGTGCACCAGGAAATGCCCAAAGGCGATCAGACCGGCCGCATGCACGGGTTTCAGCTGTGGGCGAATCTTCCCGCGTCGCTCAAGATGACGAAGCCCCGCTACCAGGAAGTGAAGGCGGCGGACATCCCGGCGATTACCGACGATGACGGCACGCACGTTCGGCTGGTGTGCGGTCACTTTTGGGGGAAGACCGGGCCTGTCGAGGGCATTGCGGCCGATCCGACGTACCTCGATGTGTCGGTTCCGCCGGGTAAACGGAAGACCTTACCGGTCGAGACCGCGCGACATGCGTTCGCGTATGTGTTCGCCGGATCGGGGACGTTCTGCAACGCCTCCGAACCGCTCGCGGTCCCGACTGAAGGCGTCGGCTGGTGGCCTCATGCCACGCCGCCCGCCGAGGTCGACAATCGCTCGCTGGTGTTGTTCGATCGGGGCGACGAAATCGTGGTCCAGGGTGGCGAGAATGGCATCCGCTTTCTGTTGGTCTCTGGACAACCCCTTCAAGAGCCTGTGGCATGGTACGGCCCGATCGTCATGAACACGCAGGCGCAACTCCGGCAAGCCTTTGAGGAGCTCGAGCGAGGCACATTTCTGAAATGAAAGCCGACAGGCTGTGCCAATGCTCGTGCCTTCTCAAGTAATGCTTCCTGCCTTTCTCATTGGCGTAATCGCCGGATTGCGCACTCTGACCGCGCCAGCCGTCGTCGCCTGGGCCGCGAACCGACATTGGCTCAACCTCAGTCACTCGCCGCTGGTCGTCATGGGCTCGACTGCTGCCGCCGCGATTTTCACCGTGCTCGCGCTCGGTGAACTGGTGGCCGACAAGCTTCCGTCGACCCCCAACCGCACAAGATTTCCCGGGCTCATCGGCCGCGGCATGTTCGGAGGTCTGGCCGGCGCGGGCGTTGCGGCGTCCGGGACGCAGTCGATCGCACTAGGCGCCGTTCTTGGCGCGATCGGTGGGATCGCCGGCGCATTTGCGGGCTATCACGTTCGCACGGGCCTCGTGCGCGCGCTCAAGGTGCCGGACTTCGTCATTGCCCTCGTGGAAGACGCGGTAGCGATTGGAGGCGGCCTTCTAATTGTGTCGCGGTTCTAAGGCGCGCCTCACGTACGATTCTGCAAAGATGCGTCTACAGCTCGCTCAGTTTACCGACCTCAGCTTGTTGCTGATGAGGCTGATGGTCGCAGCAGTGTTTGCGACCAGCGGCTGGACTGACATTACCAATCCAAAGGCGCGGGCGAAGAGCATCGGTCTGACTCCGGCCTTCACGACGTTTCTCGGCGCCGCGGAGCTAGCCGGTGCTGTGGGAGTCGCGTTTGGTGCGCTCATTCAACTTGCGGCGATCGGCCTGATTCTGGTCATGCTGGGCGCGATCCAGAAGAAGATCTTCGTGTGGCACACCGGTTTCTGGGGAGAGAAGGCGTCCGGATGGCATTACGACCTCATGCTGGTTCTGATGAACCTTGTGATCGCCTGCACCGACGGTGGCACGTACGTTCTCTGGAAATGACGGCGCGCCGATTTTGAGCAGACCGATCGGATCGAGCCCTTCGTCATAGTGAAGATGAGGTGACGCGGCGGCGGCGTTTCGTTTGCACGCGATCCGTGCGTTCCTTCGTGGCAATCGACGTTGCTCTGCAGCCACGGGTCCCTATGTCCACCCCTCTACTCGACCGACTCGAATTCATGCGAATCACGGCGACCCCCAGCGGCCCGACGCAGGAGGCCACCGCCAAGTCAGCCATTTCCGTTGCGCCGGCCGCCATCGTCACCCGCGTCGTCGCTTTGCGTGTGAACGGCGAAGCCGTCCGGTTCGACGTCGACACACGCGCCACGCTGCTCGATGCGCTGCGCGAGCAGCTCCAGCTCTTCGGAACCAAGAAGGGCTGCGATCACGGCCAGTGCGGCGCCTGCACCGTTCACGTCAACGGCCGTCGCGTTCTTTCGTGTCTCACGCTCGCCGTCATGCACGAAAGCGACGACATCGTCACCATCGAAGGACTCGAACGGGACGGCGTGCTTCATCCAGTGCAGGAAGCGTTCATCGAGCACGATGCCTTCCAATGCGGATACTGCACAGCCGGACAGATCATGTCCGGGGCGGCCCTGCTCAACGAACCGTGCGGACCGAGCGACGATGACGTGCGGGAGCGGATGAGCGGAAACCTGTGCCGCTGCGGCGCATACCCGAACATCGTCGCAGCGATTCAGGCGGCGCGCGTCCGCGCGTGAGAGGTCTGTCATGCAGCCGTTCTCCTATGAGAAAGTCACGAATGAGCACGAGGCGCTCGAACGGGCGCGGCTCGCGAACGCGACATTCGTGGCCGGAGGAACCACGCTCATTGACTTGATGAAGTTGAACGTCGAGGTTCCTGCCGCACTCGTGGACATCAACGGGTTGCCGCTGAACCAGATCGAGGATCAGTCCGACGGGGCGATCAGAATCGGCGCGCTCGTTCGGAACGGCGATCTGGCGAACGATTCGCGGATTCAGTCGCGCTTTCGGGTGCTTTCTCAGGCGCTCCTCGCCGGCGCCTCCGCACAGCTGCGCAACATGGCGACCACGGGCGGCAACCTGATGCAGCGGACGCGCTGCTACTACTTCCGCGACCCGGTATACCCGTGCAACAAGCGCCAGCCGGGCGCGGGCTGCGCCGCGATCGACGGCTACAACCGCATTCACGCCATCCTCGGCGTGAGCGACCACTGCATTGCGACCCATCCATCGGACATGGCGGTCGCGCTCGTCGCCCTCGACGCGCTCGTTCACATTCAGGGCGTGAACGGCGAACGCGTCGTTCCGATCACGGACTTTCATCTGCTCCCGGGTGACACCCCGGATCGGGAGACGGTGGTTCGTCCGGGCGAGCTGATCACGTACGTCACCTTGCCGAACCGGCCGTTTGGACGACACTCGGCCTACGTCAAGCTGCGCGATCGCGCCTCGTATGAGTTCGCGCTCGCCTCGGCCGCGGCGGCGCTGCAGCTCGAAGGCACCACCATTCAAAGTGTCCGTGTCGCGCTCGGTGGAGTCGCCACCAAACCATGGAGGGCGCTCGAAGCGGAACGGGTGCTCACGAGGGCAACCGCGAGCCAGGCCACATTCCGGAGCGCCGCGGACGCTGCGCTGACCGGCGCCGTGCCGCGCCGCTACAACGCGTACAAAATCGACCTCGCAAAACGTGCGATCGTCCGCGCGCTCACCGATGCGCTGCCGCATGACCTTTGAATTCTTTGGTGGACTGACATGTCGACTGCCGTAGGCGGATCGATCAGCAGAAAAGACGGCCGGCTCAAAGTGACCGGACGCGCGCCGTATGCGGCCGACCACCCGCTTGCCGGCGTCGCCCACGCCGTCGCGATCCAGAGCACTATTGCCAACGGCCGCATTACCGCCATCGACAGCTCCCTGGCCGAGAAGGCGCCAGGTGTGCTCGGTATCATCCATCACGGCAACGCGCCGAAGCTGTACCGACCCGACAACGACTTCATGTCCGCGAGTAAGCCCGGCGAAGCACGAGTCGTGTTCGAAGACGACCGGGTGCACTACTCGGGACAATACGTGGCGATCCTGGTCGCCGAGACACTCGAGCAGGCCCGCTACGCCGCGGAGCGTGTCAAAGTCTCGTACGCTGTCGAGGACCCGATCATCGAAACAGGTGCGGCGCTGGACACGGCCTATTCGCCCGACGAATTCTTCGGCGACAAGCTCTCGACCACGCGCGGCGATCCGGACGCCGCGTTGTCGCGAGCGGCGGTCACGCTCGAGGCGACCTACACGACACCCATCGAGCACCACAACCCGATGGAGCCGTCGGCGTCCATCGCCGTATGGAACGGCGACGAGCTGACGCTCTACGAAACCACGCAGTGGGTCGCTGCAGCCCGCAACACCGTCGCACACACGCTCGGCATACCCGAGGAAAAGGTCCATATCGTCTCCCCATTTGTCGGAGGCGGCTTCGGGTGCAAGGGATTTGTTTGGCCGCACTCGATTCTGAGCGCCATCGCCGCCAAGAAGGTGAATCGCCCGGTGAAGCTGAACCTCACGCGCAAGCAGATGTTCAGCGCGTGCGGTCATCGGTCGGACACGACACAGCACGTGCAGCTCGGCGCCGAGCGCAACGGCAGGCTCGTGGCGATCGATCACGATACCGTCGTGCAGACATCCAATGTCGACGAGTTCATCGAGCCGTGCGGAAACACGTCGCGCTTTCTCTATAGCTGTCCGAACATCCGCGTGAAGCACCGGGCCGTCCGCGTGAACGTCGCGACACCGACATCGATGCGCGCTCCTGGCGAGAGCCCGGGCCTCTTCGCGCTGGAGTCGGCCCTCGACGAGCTCGCGTACATGTTGAACATGGATGCCGTGGAGCTCCGGCTCGTCAATCATGCGGACGTCAACGAACAAATAGGGAGGCCGTGGTCGAGCAAGCACTTGAAAGAGTGCTATCGGATGGCGGCGGAACGCTTCGGGTGGGCGAAGCGCACCCCACAACCCGGCTCCATGCGCGACGGCAACGTCCTCGTCGGATGGGGCATGGCGACGGCGACGTACCCCGGCATCCGCAGCCCCGGCGCGGCGAAAGTTCGACTCCGGCAGGACGGAGGCGTCGACGTGTTGAGCGCCACCCAGGACATGGGCGGCGGCACCTATACGACGATGGCCCAAGTCGCGGCCGATGTGATGGGAGTCCCGATCGATCGGATTCGTACGGTTCTCGGCGACAGCCTGTTGCCGCCGGCGCCCGTCTCGGGTGGGTCGATGACGACGGCCAGCATTCTTCCGGCAACACGAAAGGCGGCTCTGGATGCGCTCAGCAAACTGAAACGACTGGCGGCCACGATGCCGGCGTCGCCCTTCACTAATCGGCGTCCCGACGACATCGTCGCCGAAGGCGGTCGCGTCTTTCCGAAGGGCGCCGACCCTTCGTCGGGCCTCGCGTATGAAGACGTGTTGAAGCGGACGAATCAGCCGGACATCGAAGGTGAGGGATACACGCAGCCCGGACCCGAACGGGAGAAGTATGCCTTCCAGTCCTTTGGCGCACAGTTCGTGGAGGTCAAGGTCGATCCGGAGATCGCAAAGGTGCACGTCTCGCGCGTCGTCAGCGCGTTCGACGTCGGCAAGATCATCAACACGAAAACGGCGCGCAGTCAGGGTTACAGCGGCGTCGTCATGGGCATCGGTATGGCGTTGATGGAGCACACCGTCTACGACTCACGAGACGGCAGCATCGTCACCAGCAACTTCGCCGACTATGCGATTCCCGTGAACGCGGATACGCCTGCGATCGACATCCTGTTCGTCGACGCGCCTGATCCGTTCATCGACAGCGATGGCGTGGGCGCGCGGGGCGTGGGCGAAATCACCATCACTGGAGTGGCCCCGGCCGTTGCGAACGCGGTCTATCACGCGACCGGCCGGCGGATCCGCGACCTGCCGATCACGCCAGACAAGCTGCTCTAGGCTGTCGGGCAGTTCCAATGTTCCTGCGGTCGCCGCGACCGCCCCATTTACAATGCCGGAATGGCTGGACGCGAGTGCCACCATTGCAAACACTGGATCGAGGAAGGCGAGGCCCACGACTGTTGGACGACCACTGAGGCGGCGCTGACCGAGGATCTATCCGAGGACTTGAGGGACGCGTGGGAGCGGCTGCGCGAGACCGCCGTCGCGTTCGGCGACCAGCGGATCTACGCGTCGGGTACAGCGATCATGTTCTCGCGAGAATCCTGCTACTTCTTCGTGCGTCCGCGAAGAAGCTTTCTGCAAGTGTGCGTGTTCCTCGGCCGCGCTGTGCGCGGGTCACAGGTGCGCCGAGTCGAGCGCAAGTCATCGTCGAAGCTCGTGAACATCATCCACATTCGGCATCGAGACGAGGTCGAGCCGCCGATCACCGACTGGCTGCAGGAAGCCTACGATCTCCCTGACAAACTACGGGCGCGCGGCGCAAGAGCTTCAAAGCGCAGGAAATCCAAGACGAAACGTCGCAGAACTGGGTAAACGGGCAACCCGATGCGTCGCAACGACATGGCTCATGGCGCCGACCACTGAGTCCACCGTTCGTTGGCACGTGACTGCGCGTCAACTGAGGCGGGCGAACAGCGTGACGATGGAACGCGCCTCGGCCCGATAGGTCTGGGCGGCCACCGCGGGCGCGTGATCCCACTCGACGATATCGTGCGGAGAATCGAGGAAGGTGTCGATCCATCGCCGCCACGGCTCCGGACCGGCTTCGACGACCGGCGGAAGCTCGAACTCCAATGCCTCCCAATACGCGTTGACGACGACGTGAAACAATATTCGTCCTTGCGAGAGCTTCGCGGTGAACGCCAGGCTGTGCGAATTGTTACGCCAGTCCGGTTCGTGAAGTTTCACGCCGTGCCAGGTCAGGTGCGCCTCCCGGATCAGCTGATTGAGGGCCACAAGGTGCCGCTCGGGCTCGACGTCGCGCAGCACCCGGCGCGCATTGAGCAAGGTGACGAACCGGTGCACTTCGGCCTGTTTCGCCACAAGCGTCCAGTCGAACCAGCTGATCTCGTTATCCTGACAATACGCGTTGTTGTTGCCGCCCTGGCTCCGCCGCACCTCGTCGCCCATGAGCATCATGGGCATGCCTGCCGACATCATGGTCACTGTCAGGAAGTTCTTGACCTGGCGCGTGCGCAGCTTCTCGACCACTGGATCGTCCGTCGCGCCCTCCACGCCACAGTTCCAGCTTCGGTTGTCATCCACGCCATCGCGATTGTTCTCGCCGTTCGCCTCGTTGTGTTTGTGATCGTAGGAGACGAGATCGTTCAACGTGAATCCGTCATGACACGTCACGAAGTTGACGCTCGCCTCCGGCTCGCGCTCCTTGTGGCCATAAAGCGAGGGGCTGCCGAACAGGCGGTCGACAAACAGCTCGATGGTGCCGTCCTGCCCACGGAGGAAGCTGCGGACATCGTCGCGGAAGCGTCCGTTCCATTCCTTCCAGCTGTCCCCGATGAAGCTGCCGACCTGGTACAGGCCCGCCGCGTCCCACGCCTCCGCGATGAGCTTCGTCCCCGCGAGCACCGGGTCGGACTCGATATCCCACAGCACCGGAGGCGCCGGGATCACTTCGCCCGATGGACCGCGGGCCAGAATCGACGCGAGGTCGAACCGGAACCCGTCGACGTGCATCGTCTGCACCCAGTATCGGAGGCTGTCCAGGATCAGACGACGGACAATCGGCTGATTGGCGTTCAGCGTGTTGCCGGTGCCGCTGTAATTCGCGTAGCGCGACGGATCCGCTTCGAGGATGTAATACGTCGAGTTGTCCAGCCCACGGAAGCTCAGTGTGGGCCCGCGGTGGTCGCCTTCGGCCGTGTGGTTGAACACGACATCCAGAATGACCTCGAGGCCCGCCCGGTGCAGCGCCTTGACCATGTCGCGAAACTCGTCAACCGGACCGAGCGGATCGCGGCGTGAGCTGTAGCCTTGGTGAGGTGCGAAGAAGGAGACCGGTGCATAGCCCCAATAGTTCACCAGTCCGGGCGGCGAGTCTTGGGGATCGAACTGGAAGACCGGCAGCAGCTCCACTGCCGTGATGCCCAGCTGCTGGAGATAGGGAATCTTCTCGATGAGGCCTGCGAACGTGCCGCGCGTCGTTTCCGGCAGACCAGAGCTGGGATGACGCGTGAAGCCGCCGACGTGCATCTCGTACACGATGGTCGTCGAGGACGGGCGCTGCAGAGGAACGTCGCCCTCCCAGTCGTACGCAGAGACGTCGACGACGACGCTCTTCATTGCGGTCGCGGTGTTTTCGCCCTGCCTGCGCGCCGCGTCGCGGCCGTACCCTGCGGGAACCATGACGCCGCGGCCGTACGGATCGAGCAGAACTTTGTCGGGATCGAAGCGCATCCCACTCGACGGGTTGAACGGACCGTCTACCCGATAGCCGTACAGCTGGCCAGGCTGCACGTTCGGCACGAACACGTGCCAGTAGTGATAGGTCCGGTTCGCGGAAGGATCGAGGCGAATCGTGCGCGCTGGCTCCGAGTCGTCGACTCGATCGAACAGCAGCAGCTGGACTCCTGTTGCCTCTTTCGAGAAGACACTGAAGTTGACCCCCACCTTCGCCAAGGCTTCGGTGGGCAGGCCCCCTTTCGCCTTGGCGAAGGCGAGTGTCGCGCCTAGAGGAGCACTGGAGCCGTCCTCGAAGCCGTCGCTCATGGCTTGCCCAACAGCTCCCTGGCCGCCGCCGCGACCCGCTCGGGTTCGAAACCGAACTTCTCTTGAAGAGCCTTCAAGGGTGCGGAGGCCCCGAAAGTCCTCATGCCGATGATGTCGCCGGAGCTGCCGACGTAGCGTTCCCATCCGAACGTCGAGGCTTGCTCGACCGCGACGCGCGCCTTCACCGCAGGCGGCAGCACGCTGTCGCGGTATTCCTGCGGCTGATGGTCGAAGACCTCCCAGGACGGCATCGACACCACACGCGAGCGGATGCCCTCGGCCAGCAGCGTGTTGTGCGCCTCCACGGCGAGACTGAGCTCGCTGCCCGAAGCCATGAGGACCACCTCGGGATTCCCGCCCGCGGGGTCAGCGAGTACATAGGCGCCGCGCGCCACGCCCGCGGCGGACGCATACGTGCGCCGATCCAGAGTCGGCAACGCCTGTCGCGAAAGAACGAGCACCGCCGGCTGGTGACGCTGTTGCATCACGTAGCGGTATGCCTCGACGACCTCGTTGGCGTCTCCCGGCCGCAGCGTCGTCAGCCCGGGAATAGCGCGCAGCGACGCCAAATGTTCCACGGGCTGGTGCGTTGGGCCATCCTCGCCGTCGCCCATGGCGTCGTGCGTGAACACGAAGATGGTCGGCAGCTCCATCAGTGCAGACAGACGGATGGCCGGCCGCGCGTAGTCGCTGAAGATGAAGAACGTCGCGCCGAACGCGCGCAGCTTCGACAGCGAGAGGCCGTTGACGATCGCCGCCATCGCATGCTCACGGATGCCGAAGTGCAGGTTCTTGCCGCCTGGGTTCCCAGCTTGAAAGTTTCCCGCGCCCTCGAACGTCAGCGTCGTCTTGTTCGACGGCCCGAGATCCGCCGAGCCCCCGAGGAACCACGGGATGTTCTGCGCGAGCACATTCAGCACTTTGCCCGAGGCGTCACGGCCCGCCACGCCCTTCGCATCGGCGGGAAAGACAGGAAGGTTGCGATCCCATCCGGCTGGCAGCTCTCGACGCTGCATCTGATCGATCTCGCCTGCAAGGTCCGGGTACGCGGCCCGGTACGACGCGAAGAGCGCCGTCCACGTTGTGCGTGCGGCCGCGCCGCGCGCACCAATGCCGGCGGCGAAGTGTTCGCGGACGCCTTCGGGGACGAGAAACTTCGCCTCCTCGGGCCACCCGTAGCTGCGCTTCGCGAGACGGACTTCCTCGTCGCCGAGCGGCTCGCCGTGGGCAGCGGACATGTCTTGTTTGTGCGGCGCGCCGTAGCCGATGTGCGTATCGAGGATGATGAAGCTTGGGCGACCCTTCGCACGTCGGAACGCGCCGAGGGCTTCTTCGATGCGATCGAGATCGTTGGCGTCACCGACGCGCAGCACGTTCCACCCGTAGGCCGCGAATCGCGCGGGGACATCTTCTGTGAAGGCGAGGCTCGTCTGTCCTTCGATCGTGATGTGGTTGTTGTCGTAGACCCAGCAAAGGTTGTCCAGACCGAGATGACCGGCGAGCGACGCTGCTTCCGCCGTCACGCCCTCCATCAGGCAGCCGTCTCCGCACACGACGTAGATGTCGTAGTCGAAGATCGCGAAGCCCGGACGGTTGTACCGGCCGGCGAGCCACTTCTGCGCGATGGCCATCCCGACGCTCGTCGCGGCGCCCTGCCCGAGCGGCCCCGTCGTCGTTTCGACGCCAGATACCCAGTGATATTCGGGATGCCCTGGCGCCTTGCTGCCGATCTGGCGAAAGCGGCGGATGTCCTCGATCGACACCGACGGGTCTCCCAACCGCTCGTAGTCGGCATTCACGGCGCGCGTACCCGTCAAGTGCAGCACGGACCAGAGCAGCATCGACGCGTGACCGTTGGAGAGCACGAATCGATCGCGGTTCGGCCAGATTGGATCCTCCGGATCGAAGCGCATCACGCGGTTCCAGATCGTGTAGACCAGCGGCGCGAGCGCCATCGGCGTGCCGGGATGCCCCGATTTGGCGCGCTCGACCGCGTCAATCGAGAGCGTACGGATGGTGTTGACCGACAACTGGTCGAGGTCGGTGTCCGTCATCGGTGCAGCGTTCATGGCAGCCTCACCGTCGGGTTCTGCCAGCCGCCGGGAGGCGAGACTCTCGCGTCAACCTCTCTTGGTCCCCACGTGGCCGGGTCATATTCGTAGAGCGGCGTGCCGCCCTTCAGCACGGGATCGACGATTCGCCACGCCTCTTCGACGTAATCCTCACGCGCGAACAGCGTCGGATCGCCTTGCATGGCATCGCCGAGGACCCGCTCATATGCGTCCATCTCGTCTGCGCGAGGAAGCTCGGTCCCCACCATCTCCGCGGTTTCGCTGCGCGTCTCCTCACCGGGCGCGATGACATTGCCACCAATGGCGAAGGTGATATCGGGGCTGATGCGCAACCGGCAGTAGTTCGACGCGAGATCGAAACTTGGAAATATCGTGGGTGGCTGACGGAGCCGCAGAACCACTTCGGTGCTCGTCACCGGCAGACGCTTGCCGGCCCGGATGTAGAAGGGCACGCCCTGCCAGCGCCACGAATTGACCGCGAGCCGCAAGGCGACAAACGTCTCCATCGTCGAGTCGGGCGCCACGCCCTTCTCGAGGCGGTAGCCGCGAAATTGTCCACGCACGACATCGTCCGCGGTCGGCGACGGGATCGCCTTGAGGACCTTCACCGTCTCGTCTCGGATCGATTCGCTGTTCGTTCTGGCCGGAGGCTCCATGGCCATGTGGCTCAGGACCTGGAACAGGTGATTCTGGACGACGTCGCGAACCGTGCCCGTCTGGTCGTAAAACGCGCCCCGGCCCTGGACGCCGAAATCTTCAGCCATGGTGATCTGCACGCTTTCGACGTGATTTCGATTCCAGAAGGGCTCCAGAAAGGAGTTCGCAAAGCGGAAGAACAGCAGGTTGTGCACCGGCCGTTTGCCGAGGTAATGGTCGATGCGAAAGATCGCGTCCTCATCGAAGCAACCCAACAGCGTGCGGTTGAGGGCCTGCGCCGACGCGAGGTCGCGGCCGAAGGGTTTTTCGACGATGACGCGAGCGCCGTTCGTATGGTTCGAGCGGCCCAGTTGCTGGACGACGAGTCCAAAGAGCGCGGGTGGAATGGCGAGATAGTACGCCGGGCGCTGGGCGCTCCCGAGTTGTTGGCGAATCGCCTCGAACGTCGCGGGATCCTGATAGTCGCCGTCGACATAGCGGAGCAGGCCGCACAGCGTCTCGATCGCCGCCGCATCGAGTCCGCCGTGCTGCGTGACGCTGTCGCGCGCACGGGCGCGGAGCTGGTCGATGCCCCAGCCGGCTTTCGCGACGCCGATGACCGGCACGTCGAGGTGGCCGCGCTTCACCATCGCCTGCAGCGCCGGAAAAATCTTCTTGTACGCGAGATCGCCGGTCGCACCGAAGAACACCAGGGCGTCGGAATGGCCGTTCGTCATCATGAGCTCTGGTCTCCGCTGCTCGATTTTTCGACGTGGCCGCCGAACTCGAACCGCAGGGCCGACAACACGCGGTTTTGAAAATCCGCGTTCCCCCGCGAGCTGAAGCGCTCGTACAGCGCGGCGGACAGGACCGGCACAGGCACCGCCTCGTCTATCGCAGCTTTGATCGTCCAGCGTCCCTCGCCCGAGTCCGAGACCTGGCCCGCGAATTTCGACAGCGCAGGATCCTTGACCAGAGCCGCTGCGGTCAGATCGAGCAGCCACGAAGCGATCACGCTGCCGCGCCGCCACAGCTCGGTGATGTCGCGAAGGTCGAGGTCGTACTGATAGTGCTCGGGCTCCCGCAGCGGCGTGGTCTCGGCGTCGACCGCATGTGTTTGCCTGCCGGCGTTGGCGCTGCGCAGGATGCCGAGCCCCTCGGCGTAGGCGGCCATGACGCCGTACTCGATTCCGTTGTGCACCATCTTGACGAAGTGGCCTGCGCCATTCGGTCCGCAGTGGAGATAGCCCCGCTCGGCGGTGCCGGCGATCGACTCGCGACCCGGCGTGCGGGGCGTGTCGCCGGCGCCGGGTGCCAACTGCGCGAAGATCGGATCGAGGCGCTCGACCACCGCCGCCTCGCCGCCGATCATCAGGCAGTACCCGCGCTCGAGTCCCCAGACACCGCCGCTGGTCCCGACGTCCACGTAATGGATGCCGGTTTGCGCGAGCTCCCGCGCACGCCGGATGTCGTCGACGTAATAAGAATTGCCGCCGTCGATGAGGACGTCCCCAGACGTGAGATGAGGCAGAAGGCTGCTGACGGTCGCATCGACGGCCGCCGCCGGCACCATCAACCAGATGGCGCGCGGTGTCTCCAGCTTCTTCACGAGATCCACGATCGACGAAGCCCCGACGGCCCCAACCCGGCTCAACTCCTCGACGGGTTTCGGCGACCGGTTGAATACGACGCATCGGTGGCCGCCGGCAAGAAGCCGCCGGGCCATGTTGGCGCCCATCCGGCCGAGTCCGATCATTCCAAGTTGCACGATGTCCCTCCCTTGCGATTGACGCCCACGGCCATCGTCACTGAGTCCTTGGTACAGCGTTTCGCAATCACGATGACGTACAGGTTGCCACAGAGGCACCGCACGGAGCCCGTCCCTCCGTCGGTCCTTCTCCGTGGCTCCGTGGCTCCGTGGCTCCGTGGCAAAAATACGTCGCCTTACTGATGAAACATGGCACTTAGTTTCCGGTAGCGACGGATCATGTTGTTCGTCGAGCTGTCGTGGCCGAGCGTAGGCTCCTTCTCGCTCTCGAGCTCGGGAATGATCCGTTGGGCCAGCACCTTCCCCAGCTCGACTCCCCACTGATCGAACGAGTCGACGTTCCAGATGACGCCCTGCGTGAACACGCTGTGCTCATAGAGCGCGACGAGCTTGCCGAGCGTCTCCGGCGTGAGGCGCTCGGCGAGGATCGTGTTCGACGGACGATTGCCCTCGAAGACGCGATGGGGAATGAGGCTCTCCGGCGTGCCCTCGGCCGCGACTTGCTCGCGCGTCTTGCCAAAGGCCAGCGCCTCGGTCTGCGCGAACACGTTCGCCAGCAGCATGTCGTGATGCCGGCCGAGCGGGTTCAGCGCGTGAGCGAAGGCGATGAAGTCGCAAGGGATCAGACGAGTCCCTTGATGAATCAGCTGATAGAAGGAATGTTGTCCGTTCGTGCCCGGTTCTCCCCAGTAGATGGGCCCGGTCTGGTAGTTGATGTCCGCGCCCTCCCGTGTCACATGCTTGCCATTGCTCTCCATCGTCAGCTGCTGCAGATACGCGGGAAAGCGCTTCAGGTATTGGTCGTAGGGCAGCACGGCGACGGTCTCCGCGCCAAAGAAATCCGTGTACCACACCGTCAACAGACCCAGGAGCACCGGCAGGTTGCGCTCGAACGGCGCGGTGCGAAAGTGCTCGTCCATCTGGTGGAAGCCATCCAGCAGCGCGCGGAAATTATCCGGACCCACGGCGATCATCGTCGACAGACCGATCGCCGAGTCCATCGAATAACGGCCGCCAACCCAGTCCCAGAACCCGAACATCTTGGCGGTGTCGATCCCGAACTCCGACACCTTCGGGCCATTCGTCGAGACGGCGACGAAATGTTTGGCGACCGCTTTCCCGTCACCGCCGAGCCCGTCGAGCAGCCATCGGCGAGCGCTCTCGGCGTTGGTCATCGTCTCCAGCGTCGTGAAGGTTTTCGACGAGACGATGACGAGCGTTTCCGCTGGATCGAGATCGCGCGTCGCCTCCACGAGATCGGTCCCGTCGACGTTCGAGACGAAGCGAAACGTCATCGTGCGATCGCTGTAGTGTTTGAGCGCCTCGTACGCCATGACGGGCCCGAGGTCTGATCCGCCGATGCCGATGTTGACGATGTTGCGAATGCGCCTGCCGGTATGGCCGGTCCAGGCACCGCTCCGAACCCGGTTCGAGAAGTCCGTCATCGCGTCGAGTACGGCGTGGACCTCCGGCACCACGTCCTTGCCGTCGACGACGATCGACATGCCGCGCGGGGCGCGCAGGGCGACATGGAGCACGGCCCGGTTTTCCGTCAGGTTGATCTTGTCTCCCCGGAACATGGCGTCGATGCGCTGGCGCAGGCCAGACTCCTCCGCCAGTCGACAGAGCAGCGCCAGGGTCTCATCGGTGACGCGATTCTTGGAGTAATCGAGGAAGATGCCGATCGCCTCCTTCGTCAGCCGCTCCCCCCGCGTCGCGTCGTCCGCGAAGAGCGTGCGCAGGTGCAGCGCTCGGATCTTTTCCTGGTGCGTCTGCAGGGCCGTCCACGATGGGCGCGCAGTCAGTGGCGACGTTCCCGTCATCGGTCATCCTTTCATTGTTCGGATGCGCTCCGCCGATCCAGGCGGTTCCTCAGCTCGCCTTGTCCAGCGCCGCGCTCTTCGAGACGATCACATCCATGAGGTCGCGCCAGGACCCGACGAACGACTTGGCACCTTCGTCCTGCAGTTGGTTGGCGAGGGCGTCCACGTCGATCCCGGCGGCGGCAAATCGGGCCAACACGTCCTCGCTGTCGCCGCCATCTGCCGTCAGGATTCCGCCCAACGCTCCATGATCGGCGACCGCTTTCAACGTGCCCTCGGGCATGGTGTTCACGGTGAGCGGCGCGGCGAGCGACTGCACATAAAGGATGTCCGAGGCCCCGGGATCCTTCGTGCCAGTGCTCGCCCACAGCAGGCGTTGCGGGCGGCCGCCATTGAGGATCCGCTGCCAGCGGGGAGAGTCGAGCAGTGTGCGGTACGCCTTGTAGGTTCGCATCGCGATCGCGATGCCGAGCCGATTGCGCAGCCCCTCCGGCACTTTGTCCTTGACCGCTGTGTCCCACCGGCTGACGAACAGCGAGGCGACCGAGCCGACGTCCGGATCGAGCCCGGCGGCGACTCGGCGCTCCACACCGCGTAAGAACGCGTCGGCCGCCGCCAGGTACTGCTCGCGCGAGAAGAGAAGCGTCACATTGATCGGTATGCCGGCGAAGATCGCCTCCTCGATGGCCGGCAGCCCTTCCTTGGTGCCGGGGATCTTGATCAGGAGGTTCGGTCGTCCCGCCCGCGCGTGCAGGGCTTTGGCCGCGGCGAGCGTGCTGGCTGTGTCGTGGGCCAGCAGCGGAGACACTTCCAACGACACCCAGCCGTCGACGCCGCGCGTGCGATCCCAGATCGGACGAAACAGATCGGCGGCCCGCGTCAGATCATCGAGCGCCAGCTCGAAGAACAGTTCCTCGCCCGACTGACCGTCCTTGACCTTCTGGCGGATCGCCGCGTCGTACGCCGCGCTGTTCTTGATGGCGTGGTCGAAGATCGTCGGGTTGGAGGTGAGCCCCGTCACGGACAGCTGGTCGATGTAGCGCTCCAGCGTGCCGCTCTGAAGAAGATCGCGGGTGATGTTATCGAGCCAGAGACTCTGGCCCTGGTCGTGGAGCATTCGGGTGGCCTTCATCGTGTCACCTCCTGTGACAAGTGGGTAGGCGTCGAGAGGTCGGCGTGCGGCGTGTCCAGACGACCTGTGCGCGGAAGCGCGCGTCAAGTCTCGCAGCGATTGGAAAGCCGCCGCCGAGAGCATGCCTTCGGTACGGCGCCAGCGCCAGCTACCATCCGCGCTTCCGGGTTGGTTCATCGGTGGCCGCCGATCGCGGCATCGACGAGATCCTGGGCCTCCGTCACGAGCGCGTCCAGGTGCGCGGTGCTTCTGAAGCTCTCCGCGTAGATCTTGTAAACGTTCTCCGTGCCCGACGGCCGAGCCGCGAACCATCCGTTGGCCGTCGCGACTTTCAGGCCGCCGATCGGCGCGTTGTTGCCTGGCGCTCTGGTCAGCTTGGCGACGATGAGCTCGCCGGCGAGGGTGTCGTCCTTGACCGCTTCGAGTGACAGCGTCTGCAGCCGCTCCTTTTGCTCCGGCGTGGCCGGCGCGTCGATGCGCGTGTAGTACGGCGTCCCAAACTCCGCCGCCAGCTCCTGATAATGCTCGCCTGGATCTTTGTCGGTGCGGGCAGTGATTTCCGCGGCCAGCAGGCCCATGATCAGGCCGTCCTTGTCGGTCGCCCACACCGTGCCGTCAAGCCGCAGAAAGCTCGCCCCCGCGCTCTCCTCGCCGCCGAAACAGCACGAGCCATCGAACAGGCCAGCGACGAACCACTTGAAACCCACGGGCACTTCGTAGAGCCGGCGGCCGAGTTTTTCAACCACCCGATCGATAAGGCTGCTGCTGACCAGCGTCTTGCCGACCGCCGCGTGCGCCGGCCATTGGTGCCGATGGGTGAGAAGGTAGCGAATCGCCACCGCCAGATAGTGATTGGGGTTCATCAGCCCGGCGGTGCGCGTGACGATGCCGTGCCGGTCGGCGTCGGCGTCGTTGGCGAAGGCGACGCGGAACTGATCTTTCAGATCGACGAGCCGCGCCATCGCGTACGGGCTCGACGGGTCCGTGCGGATCTGGCCGTCGTGATCGACTGTCATGGACGAGAACGTCGGATCGATCACTCGGTTGACGATGGTGATGTTGGTCTTGTAGAGCGAGTTGATCGGCTCCCAGTACGGCATTGCCGCGCCGCCGAGTGGATCGACACCCAGCTCGAGGCCGGCGCCGCGGATGGCGTCCATGTCCACGATGTTTTTCAGGTCCTGGACATACGGCAGGACGAAGTCGTCCTGGTGCGTAATCGCCGCCTTGATGGCGACCGCGAACGGCACCCGTTTGACGCCGGCGTTTCCGGAGCGCAGCAGCGCGTTGGCGCGGTTCTGAATCCACTCGGTCACGTCGACGTCGGCCGGTCCACCGCGCGGCGGGTTGTATTTGAAGCCGCCGTCTTCCGGCGGGTTGTGCGACGGCGTGACCACGATGCCGTCCGCGAGGTGCACGTTGCGGCCGCGGTTGTATTTGAGAATCGCCCACGAGATGACCGGCGTCGGCGTGACGCCCGAGTCACGCTGGATGATGGTCTCGACGCCGTTCGCTGTGAGCACTTCGAGGGCCGTGCGCTGCGCCGGCTCGGACAGCGCGTGCGTGTCCTTCCCCATGTAGAGCGGGCCGTCGATCGTCTGAGCGCGTCGATAGTCGCAGATCGCCTGGGTGATCGCCGCGATGTGGGCCTCCGTGAACGAGCCGCGGAGCGATGAGCCTCGGTGTCCGCTGGTACCGAAGCTGACGCGCTGGCTCGGATCATTGGCGTCCGGCTGGCACTCGTAATAGGCCTGTTCGAGCCGCGCCAGATCAACCAGCATCGCTGCAGGAGCGGGTTTGCCCGCCAGGGGCGAGATTGTCACGCGTTCCTTGGTTGGGTGAGCCACGGTTTTCTCCACTACAACTCTCTACTACGACACGGGGCACGGCCCGGCGTGCCAGATGTCCGCCGCGTACTCGGCGATGGTCCGGTCACTGGAAAATTTGCCCGAGCTGGCGACATTCAGGATGGCCGTGCGCGCCCAGGCTCGCTGGTCGGCATAGAGCGCGCACAGGCGGCGATCGGCCTCGAGATACGACGCGAGGTCTGCGAGGTGCATGTAGTAATCGTGCACCAGCAGCGTGTCGCGCAGCGGCGCAAAGACGCCCGGCTCATCGCGGCTGAAGTGGTCGGAGAAGATCAGGTCCAGCGCGGCTCGGGTCTCCGGCTGATTGTCGTAATGCCAGCGCGGGTTATACCAGCCGCGACTGCTCGCGACCTGCTCCGCGGTCAGGCCGAAGAGGAAAAAATTCTCTTCGCCGGCTTCCTGCGCCATCTCGATCGTGGCGCCGTCGCGCGTGCCGATCGTCAGCGCGCCGTTCATCATGAATTTCATATTGCTCGTGCCGCTTGCCTCGTAGCCGGCGGTCGAGATCTGGTTGGAGACGTCGGTGGCGGGAATCAGCCGCTCGGCCAGCGACACGGAGTACTCGGGCAGGAACACCACGTTGAGCCGGCCACGGACCGACGGATCCGCGTCGATGGTTGTGGCGAGATTGTTCAGGAGCTTGATGATGAGTTTTGCCAGCTGGTAGGCCGGCGCCGCCTTGCCGGCGAACAGGAACGTCCGCGGTGTCATCTCGAGCGTGGGGTTCTCCCGCAAGCGGTTGTAGAGCACGACGATCCGAAGTGCATTGAGCAGCTGCCGTTTGTATTCGTGGATGCGCTTAATCTGGCTGTCGAAGATGCTGTCGGGATCCACCGTCTGCCCTGAGCGCGATCGGAGCCACTCGGCGAACGCGGACTTTGCCGCCCGCTTGGTTGCGCGAAACGCGTCGCAGAAGCTGGCGTCGTCGACGAGCGGCTCGAGCTTCGCCAGCTGGCCGAGGTCGGCGATCCAGTCGTCGCCGATCGTTTCGGTGATGGTCCGGGCGAGCGCCGGGTTTGCCAGCCGCAGCCAGCGCCTCGGCGTGACGCCGTTGGTTTTGTTGCCGAAGCGGTCCGGAAACATCTCGGCGAGATCCTTCACCGTGATCGAGCGCAGCATCGCGGAGTGAATCGCCGCCACACCATTCGTGCTGTGCGAGCCGACGATGGCAAGGTGGGCCATGCGGACATGTTTGTTCGGACCCTCTTCGATCAGGCTCGTACGTTTCACACGCCCCTCGTCTCCGGGAAAGCGGCGCCGCACATCATCGAGCAGTCGACGGTTGATCTCGAAGATGATCTCGAGGTGGCGAGGCAGCATCGTCTCGAACCACGCCAGCGGCCATTTCTCGAGGGCCTCTGGCAGCAGCGTATGGTTCGTATACGCCAGCGTCCGTTGCGTAAGATCCCACGCCTCGTCCCATCCTATATGCGCATCGTCGAGCAAGATTCGCATCAGCTCGGGGACCGTGACGGCCGGGTGAGTGTCGTTGAGCTGCACGGCGACCTTTTCAGGAAGCGCGCGCCAGTCCGCATTGGCACGACGAAATCGCCGGATCAGATCGGCGAGCGAGCAGGCGACGAGAAAGTACTCCTGCACGAACCGCAGCCCTTGTCCCTGGGTCGTGGAGTCGTCGGGGTAGAGCACTCGCGTGAGAGATTCGGCCTCGAGCGTCTCGGCGAGCGCGCCGACGAAGTCTCCATGGCTGAACGCTTTGAGATCGAAGTAATCGGGGGCGCCCGCGGCCCAGAGACGCAGCGTGTTGATCGTCTTGCCCCCATAGCCGACGACGGGCCGATCGAAGGGGATGCCGATCAGCGAGGATGTCCGGCCGACGACGGCGCGCAGCGCTCCTGCCTGGATCTCGAACGAGCAGTTCAGCCCGATCTCGACTGCGTCATCGGGACGAGCCACTTCCCAAGGGTCAGGGCGGCGAAGCCAGTTGTCCGGCTGCTCCTGCTGCCACCCATTCACAATGGATTGCTTGAACATGCCGTACTGGTACCGAAGGCCGTACCCGACCGCCGGCAACTCCATGGTGGCCATCGAATCGAGGAAGCACGCCGCCAAGCGCCCGAGCCCGCCGTTGCCAAGCGCGGCGTCGGGTTCCTCTTCGAGCAAAGCTGGCCAATCGAGGGACTTCTGCTTGACGGCTTCGCTCACGAGGGAACTGAGCAGCAGATTCGTCGTGTTGTTGGCGAGTGAGCGGCCAATCAGGAATTCCATTGACAGGTAATACACGCGCTTGGGGTTCTGGCGCTCATAGGTCTGCTCCGTGCGAACCCAGCGCTGCGAGAGGATGTCCCGGACGGAGCGCGCGAAGGCCTCGAAGCGTTGACGCAGGCTGGCGGCCGCCGCATCGGAGACATTGTCGAAAAGGAGATGCCGGTCGTAGAGCGCGTCAGGGCCGTCTGTAAGCTCAACGGGACCACATCCGTACCGCCGCTGCAGAATGGCCGCGGACTCCGATGCGGTTGGGGCTTGCAGACCTGTCGCTTTCTTCTCGCTTATCGCCATGATTTTCTCTTGATGCCCGGCACCGAAGCAGCATGTTCGCTGCCAGACCCCTTCTTGCCAAAATGTGAGCGACGTTCTCGACACTCGCAAGCGATGACGCCGATCAGGATGTCAACCGGTAAATAGGGCTGCGCGTTCCTGCGCAGACCGCGTCCCAGCGGACACCGCGTCCGTCTCCGCACACACCACGATCCTACAAGCGGGTTCCGCGGCTCGTGTCCAGAAATCGGTTGTCTTCGCGTGTCTTCTTCGCAGCCAACAAAAAGTGCACGAGCCGCTCGGCTAAAGCCTTCGCGTTACAGAGGTTCGACGGTGACCCTGTGCTCGGCGGGACGATGTTTCGCGCAGCGAGCCGTATAGTCGGTCATATCTACTGGACCGACATGGGTGTTCCGTCGGTCCGGGAGGTCGCCGTCTTCGGCATTCCCGATCCGCCGTGTGGTGAGCTGGTGGCTGCCTGTGCGAGACCGCCGACGGATCTGAAGTGGTGGTGGATTCAACGGATGCCATGCGCGTTCAGCCCGGCGCGCCTGAGCCACAAGGCGACGGCTTCTGGCCGCACAATGCACGGCTCGCCATCAATCCCGAATCTACCGACCAATGCCTTCTTTGCCTATGGCCACTATGAGGGCATCACTCGCGTGCTCGACCTGATGGACAAGCACGGGATCAAACTCTCGTCGCTCATGATTGGCAAGGCCGTGGAAACGTCGCCCGACCTCGCCCGTGAGATTGTGCGGCGTGGCCATGAAGCCGCCGCTCATGGACGAACCTGGGAGAACAGCTACCAACTCTCGCGTGATGAGGAGAGGCGCTTCATCGCCGACAGAGTGGAGACGATCGAGCGCGTCACCGGCCAGAAACCGGTTGGTTGGAACGCCTACTGGATGCGCAACTTCTCGGGCCACGCCGGCCGCATCCGCGTGCTCGACCGCTTTCTCGAATTCGGCGCGCGGTGTCCTTCCTCGTTTTACGCACGAAGCAAGACTGGCGTCTGGTTCGCTCGCAAGGACGAGATTGCGCGTTTCGTACTGGAACAACGAGCCGGCACGCCGGTCATCGACCGCGGTCCCGCGAGCCGCACCGGTCTGCCCGGGCCGACGGGTTGAGCGTGCGCCGCGCGAGGCGCTTCCGCTGCAGCAGCACTTACGTGACGAGTCCGGCCTTCGAGACTTGCTCCCGCCGAAAGCAGCCGGCCGCGTGATCGTTGACGATGCCGACCGCCTGCACCCAGGCGTAGACGATGGTGGGCCCGACGAACTTGAAGCCGCGCTGCTTCAAGGTCTTTGCGATCTGTTCCGAGAGCGGCGTCGTGGCGACGAAGCGCCGGCCGTTGCCTTTCAGCACCTGACCATCCGTGAAGGACCAGCAGAACCTGCTGAAATCTTCGCCCCGATCCGCCATCTCGCAATAGATTCTGGCGCCGTGAATGGTCGCCTCGATCTTGGCGCGCGAGCGGATGATGCCCGGATTTTCAAGCAGACGGAGGACGTCCCGCTCACCGAATCGCGCGACCTTGATCGGCTCGAAGCCGGCAAACGCCTTGCGGAACGCGTCGCGCTTCCGCAGCACCGTGATCCAGGCCAGTCCCGCCTGGAACCCGTCCAGCATCAGCTTCTCCCAGAGCGCTCGCGGATCGCGCTCGGGCACACCCCACTCCTCGTCGTGATAGGACTGCATCAGCGAATCGCCGGTCGCCCAGCTGCAGCGGTGACGCGTGTCCGTGCTGGTCATGCGTGAACACTTCCGGATCGGTGCCGAGACGCTCGGCTAAAGCCTTCGCGCTACAGCCGTCGCGGTGCCGAGACGCTCGGCTAAAGCCTTCGCGCTACAGCCGTCGCGGTGCCGAGACGCTCGGCTGAAGCCTTCGCGCTACAGCCGTCGCGGTGCCGAGACGCTCGGCTAAAGCCTTCGCGCTACAGCCGTCGCGGTGCCGAGACGCTCGGCTGAAGCCTTCGCGCTACAGCCGTCGCGCGCGCGACGCGAACGTCAGTGTTCAGTGCTGCGCGTTGGCCAGCTCGGTGACCGCCGTCGCGAGCATGCCCACCTTGGCCTGATCTTGTGCGGCGGCCGTCGCGGCCTTCAGCTGCGAGGCGAGCTCCGTCAGCGCCGCCTTGCGTTGAGCTCCGGCCTGCCGTTCCGCGTCAGCCAACGCCGTTCGCGCCGCCGTCATTGTCTCGGCCGAGAGTCCCTTCGATCGCGTGAGCTGATCGAGATACGCACGCACGAGCGCGAAACTTGGCGGCCAGACGTACCGCTGCTGGTCCTGCGTGTTCCAGTAGGGCATCTTCACGGTCTTGGCCGCTGCGAGCTCGTTTTCGGTGATCAGGCCGCTCGGCACCAGCTCATAGATGTCGAGGCCGCGCGCGATCTCGGAGCTGACGATGATCCCGTTGTACCAATACGCAGACCACGTGCCGCCGCCCATGAGTCGTGTGGCGTCCACCGGGCCGCGGTCGAAATACGCGATCTCTTTGGGATGCTCGACGTCTGTCCAATCGAAGATCGATATGCCGCCCTGATACCACGACTGCACCATGATTTCGCGGCCGGGGATTGGGATCAGCGAGCCGTTGTGTGCGACGCAGTTCTCCTGCTCCGTCTGCGCAGCCGGCATCTTGTAGTACGTATGGAAGATCAGCTTGTTGTTCTCGATTGTGAAGAGCGCGTCGGCGCCCCACTCCATCTTGTCCGTGGCGCGGCAGCGCGGCTGCCCGCCGCCGCCCCACTCGTCGGTGAAGAGGATCTTCTTGCCGTCGTTGCTGAACGTGGCCGAATGCCAGAACGACATGTTGGCGTCGGCCGCCGCGTCGAGGCGGACCGGATGCGCCACGTCGCGGATGTCCAGCAGCAGGCCGAGGCCTGCGCACGCGCCGCCGGCGAGGCCGATTTCAGGGTACACAGTGATGTCGTGGCACTGATTCGGACCGGTCGGCGGCCCCGCTGGCGCGTTGCCGCGGCCTCGTCCGTCCGCCGGCGCACCTGAAGCGGCGCGCGCGGCTGCAGCAGCGGCCCGCGCAGCGGCGTCGATGGCGTCGCGATCCGCATTCTTCGGGGGCACCGGCAGACCGTTGAAGATGCGCGGTGAGCTGACGATCGCCGCCTGCTCTGGCGCGGCGAGGGGCACCTTGATGACTTCCAGCCGGAAGCGCGCCGAGTTCGGATCATCGATGCCGCCATCTGCGCATCCGGGCACTTCTTCCGCCGATCGGACGCCGGCGGTCCCCGACACGTAGATGTACACGTTGTCGTTGTCGCCCGGCTGCGTCACGACCGTGTGCGTATGCGATCCGCGGCAGGTCTGCACGCTCGTGACCAGCTTGGGGTGCTTGATGTCGGCGATGTCGAACACGCGGATGCCGCGCACGCGAGTCTTGCTGATCGGATCGGGCACGCCGCCGAAGCCGCAGTCGGATCGGCTGTTGGTCGACTCGGACGACATGAACAGCAGGTTCCGGTACACCGACACGTCATTCTGCGATGCCGGACACAGGTAGCTCTGCGCGAGCACTGGTTTCTCGGGATTGGAAATGTCGTAGAGCTCGAACCCGTCGTAGTTGCCTTGAATCGCGTACTTGCCGGCGAACGCGAGATCCGAGTGCGTGGCGCCGAGCGTCTTTCCGGTCGGCGGCGTCGTCGAGATCATGCGCATGTTCCATGCGGCTTCGCCTGCATCCCAACGACCGGCCTTGAGCCCGACGCGCGGATCGGGCGTGGGCGCGGTCATCGAGACAATCGGTGCAACGGGCGGAGGCATGACCGCCGGCGGGGGCGGCGGTGGAGGTGGCGGCGTCGGGCGCGGCGTTCCAGACGGTGTGCCCGGCGTCGCCTTGGCCGATGCGGCCGTTGGGGCCGAGCTGGCACATGCGGCCACGAAGAGCGCACCCGCTCCGAGCACGACACCGACGAACAGGCCGCCGATCAACAGCGCCGACCTGCGTGAGCGCAAGAACTGGAACATCATAAGTCTGGATTCCTTCTCATTCGGGAGGGCCGCCGCTCTCCAGCATCTGGTTCATCCGATCGATCTCGATCGACTGATCGGCGTTGACGTCCGACGCGAACTTGAAAACCATCTCGTCCTGCGCTGCGCCGTACGACTTGAAGAGCACGTCAACCATGTCGATGGCGCCCTGATGGTGCTTGATCATGCCGATCAGAAACAATCGGTCGAACTCCGGTCCCCGCGCGCGGTCGAGCGCGGCCATCTCCTCGTCCGTCAACATGCCCGGCATCAGCATGTCGTGCTCGACACCGTCCATCTTCATCTTGTGGTGCGTCGACGTCGCGTCTGGGACCTGCAGGCCGCGGTCCCGCAGCCAGTTCTGCATCATGGCGATCTCGTCGCGCTGCGCGACGACGATGCGCTCGCAGAGAATCGCGACGTCCTTGCGTGCGCCGTGGGACGGCGCCCAGCCAGCCATGATCACGGCCTGAGCGTGATGGGGAATCATGCCCGACATGAAGTCCACGTCGGCGTCGCTGTACGGAAAACTCCCGAGCCCGGGCGGCGTGGCGTGCAGACTGGAGGGCGGCGGTGCACTCGCGCAGCCGGCGCCCAGGGCGGTCATGAACAGGAAGAGGGCCGTCGCCGGCCGTGAGATCGTCCTCAATCGTTCTCCTGGCGACGTATCGTATGCGATTTCGGCCTCGAGTTGGAACTGATACGGCGCGCACTATGGTATCCGGCGACCACGTAAAGAATCAGTTGCGACAGCAACGTGTCCTTCAAGTGATCTACGGGGGCTGGCCGGCATCCGCGAGGACGTCGCGGTAGCACTGCTCGTATTGCGGGACGATCAATTCCGCACAGAAGCGCTCCGTGACGTGTGCCGCTGCCGCGCGGCCGATCCGATCGCGCAGCTCGGGATCCAAGAGCACTGCGATGGCGCGGTCCGCCATGCCCCCGAGGTCCCCAGGCGCACAGAGATAGCCGGTCGTGCCATCGTCGATGATCTCCCCAAGGCCGCCGACTCGCGACGCCACCACCGGCACGTCGCACGCCATCGCCTCGAGCGCCGCCAGCCCGAAGCTTTCCTGCTGCGACGGCAACAGAAACAGATCGGCCGCGGACAACCACGGCGCGAGGTCGTGCTGCTCGCCCACGAAGTCGACATGGTTCTGCAGGCCGCTTTCGACGACGCGCTGCTCGACGGCCTCCCGGTCAGGCCCATCCCCAATCAACACCAGCCGTGCACGAACGCGCTCCCGAACCCGCCCGAAGACCTCGACGACGGCGCCGACGCGTTTCACTGGACGGAAATTGGACGCGTGCATGACGACCCGATCGCTCCCGTCAGCGGTCAGCCGCGCACGAAGGTCTGGTACCGGCAGTCGGCGATAGACGGCGCAGTCCAGGAAATTCGGGATGACGCGAATATCGCGTGAGATGCCAAGCGCCCCGATCGTGTCGGCACGCAGGCTGTGCGACACCGCGGTGACGGCGTGCGACTGTTCGATCGAGAACGCGACCACCCGCGCGTACGACGGATCGCTGCCGACCAGCGTGATGTCCGTGCCATGCAGCGTCGTCACCATCCGGGGCGGAGCCGGACCGCGCTCCGCCGTGAGGATCTGATCGGCGAGATAGGCCGCGGTCGCGTGCGGAACGGCGTAATGCGCGTGGACGACGTCGAGGCGATGGTCGCGCGAGATCCGAACGATCGCGTTCGTGAGGGCGAGCAGGTATTGCGGTTCGCGGAACAATGGATAGGTAGGCGTTTCGATGCGCTCGAAGGTGAGTCCCGGCACACCCGAGCGCCACCTGAACGGCTCGTCGCTGCTGATCAGGTGCACCTCGTGATCCCGCAGCGCCAGCGCATGCGCGAGCTCGGTGGCGACGACTCCGCTGCCGCCGAGCGATGCATAGCAGACGATGCCGATCTTCATGGGAGATGCTTGAGCAGCGTCTGGCGCACCAGCGGTTCTTTCACGACCACGCCTTCAGCAAAGGCGACGCCTGCGAGCGCCCCGAACTGCGCGTCGCGGCTCTCGATCAACTGGTGGAAGGTTGGCGCCGTGAGTCGCGTGGGCACCGCATCCGCTTCAGCGACGGCAAACTGGCTGCCGTAGCACGCCAGCGCCCGCTGTTTCCGCTCATAGTGCGCGGACACATCGATGACGAAGGACGGCGTCGCGGAATCGTTGATGAAGTAGTAGCAGATCCACTCGGCATGCCATGGGGCGTCGGCGGTATCGTAGCGCCGCAGGCCGCTGGTGAACGCCGCGACGCTGAGGACGTCGCTCGCAGCGCGGTGGTCGGGATGCCGATCCTCCCAGTACGGGATGGCAATGGCGCGCGGGCGATGTTGGCGCAGGACATCGACCGCCGATCGGATTAGCGCAGGCGTCCGCGTGATGTTGCCGTCAGGCCACCCGAGATTTTCGCGCCAGGCCGCACCGAGGACGCGCGCCGCCGCATCGGCTTCAAGACGCCGCTGCTCCGGCGTCCCGTTCGATGACAGCTCGGCGCGCGTGAGATCGCAGAGTCCGACGGCATACCCGGCATCGCTGTGGCGCGCAACCGTGGCACCGAGGCCAATTTCGATGTCGTCCGGATGGGGACCGAACACGATGAGGTCCGCGGCCATCGACACATCCTGTTACAAACGACCGCGTAAGCGAATCGCCGAATCTATTTCACCTTCGCTTTGGCCTTGCGGCGTTCGGCCCAGTACTTCTTCATACGTTCTGACACGGCCTTACGGGCGGCAGCCGACATGCGCCGAGTCCGCTGCGTCGCTTCCTTCACCGACCGGCGAATGGCTCGTCGACCACGTGTTAACGCCAGTTCAGGAAACGCCCGCTCTATCGCGATGATCTCTGCCCGCAGTTGATTCAGTGCATGTTCTGCGCCGGTCCGGGCTAACTCTCGCAGTCTCTCCGTGCTCAATCCGTTCGTGCCTCTTGCCATCGGGCCTCCTTCTTATGCTCGTTAGATTAGCCCAATGTCACGTCTGTCTCCTAACGGCGTCGTCGAACTCGGCTTACTCGCGTTCCTGCCATTGACCACTGGACGGTGACTGTGGATGCCATGCGCATCAATGTCAGCGCACCGTCCGAATGTCGAGTCCGACGAGAACATGTTCGGTGTTCGATAGATCGCCGATGATCTTTCTCACCGGCCCGGGGAGCTTCCGGACGAGAGTTGGAATCGCAAAGATTTGATCGCCAACGGCAAGCTGTGGATTCTTCAGCAGGTCGATGATTTCAATCTTGTACTTCCCTGCGAGGTGCTCCTCGCAGATCTTCTTGAGGTTCGAGAGTGCTGTCAGTGACTTTGGCGTGTGTCCGGCGATATACAACCGAAGTTCCCAGATAGGCTCGACACTGCGCGCCTTCGACTTTGAGGTGCCGGCTCTCTTTCTCGGCATTGCACTCCCTTTCTCGCCGGGGTCCACGCATCGAGCGCAGTGAGCAGGGCATCATGGCAGAGGGTAGGGCGCTGCTCGTCAGTATCGGCGCGATGACGTCGGGCAATAGGGCCGAATGTCTGACGTTAGGGATCTTACGGCAGCAGCGTGTGTCTCTAACGCAGCGAGCAAACTTTGGAGTGGTGTTCAGGTCGAGCTTGGGGAGAGTCTGGTTTCGTCTGTACTCCTATCGTCTTCGGAAAGCTCGGCAAGCCTCTCCGCGTCAGTTCGGCACATTCAGGGCACGGTCGGCGGAGGCAACATCAGCGGATCTTTCAGCCTGACGACCTGACACGCGCCATCCTCATCCTCCACGGCAACACTCGCGAGACCGGCGGAGGTCTGTTCGACCACGATGTCCCGAGGATGGCGAATCAGGTGATTCGAGCGGTCGAGGGCGACATCGACCAGATCGTTTCTCGTGTCGTAGGTGATGCCAAGCAATGGGACCCACTCAGCCACAATTTGATCGCCGAGGTCGAGGGATGCCACTTCGATCTCGGCCCACTTGCCAAGTAAGGCCTTCGACATGCGATCGAAGAACCCTCTCCAGTCCGATCGCGGCACGTTGATGAGTGTGGGCATCAGCTCACCCCTGCGGCATCAGACGCGCGGCGATCGGTATGGCGGTGCAGCACCAACCTTCTGGCGGACACCTCTTCGGTGGGGCTCAGGCCGAACAGTGGCCTTTCGAGAGCGCCGGGGCGTCACAGAGTGACGTTCCCCCAGCAGGTTCTCAACGCTGGTCACATGCACACGGTGTGACCGCCGGTCGCCCTGCCTGGGATGATCGGCTGCGGGTCCATTGTGATCGTGCCGGTAGGCTTCCGGGGTCATTCCGAAGAACCGCTTGAACTGGCGATAAAAATTCTTCTTGCTCCGGTAACCCAAGTCCAGCGCGACCGCTTCAATTTTCACACCGGCGCGAACCTGCGCGCTGCCAAACACCATCCGCGCGCGTGTCACGTACTCATGAACCGTGATACCGATCTCGTCGCGAAATAATCGGCCGAGATCGGGGGATTGCCTTCGGAGCAGCCTCGCCAGTGTGGCGAGGGTCAGTCGTTGACTGTAGTTCTGGCGGATCTCGGCAAGCATGCGCTGCACGTGGTCGTGTGTGGTCGCTGAGCTGGGCACTGGTCACCTCGGGTCATGGTCATAGCAGACTTGTTTTCGACTGCGGGTCGCTTCCGATTGGCCATCACACGTGGCGCCACGGACAGCGATCGACGCGAGGCAGGCTTTATCGCACGCCGACGGCTTCTGTGGAATCGGGAAGGGAGCGATTTGACGTCGGCATTTTCCTGAGGGCTGAGGAACGAAGCGCTGATCCACGGGGACGCATTGCGGATCAGGTCTCCTGCAGCCATCCCTGCAACATGGCGTAGCGCACGATGTCGATACGGCTGTTCATGCCCATCTTCTTCATCGCGTTGGCCTTGTGTGTCTCGACGGTTTTGATGCTGATGTTCAGTCGGCTCGCAATTTCTCTCGTCAAGAACCCCAGTGCCACGAAACGCAGAACATCTTCCTCGCGCTGGCTCAAGTCGCTCTTTCCGGCCGTACGGTCGCTGCCCGTTCGAGCGGTGACATAACCGATCGCCTGTTCCGTGATCACAGGATCCAGGTAGGTCTGGCCCGCCACCACTCGTCTGATGCCGCGCACCAGTTCCTCGGAGGCGCTCTGTTTGAGCACGTAGCCGCTCGCCCCCGATCGCAGCAGCCGCTGCACGTAGCTCGCGTCGGCGTGGCGCGTGAGAATCAGGATCTTGGTGTCGGGGAGCACGGTCTTCAGCGCCTCGGTCGTTTTCAAGCCGTTGAGCTCTGGCATCGAAATATCCATGACCACAACGTCGGGGCGCAGCTGCTGGGCGAGCGTGAGCGCGGCAAGACCGTCACCGGCCTCGCCGACGACCTCGATGTTCGCCTCCCGGTCCAGGATCATCCGCAGACCTTCGCGCATGACCTTATGGTCCTCAACCAGAATGACGCGGAGCTTGGTCACGGCGCCCTCCCTTGCTGTAAGGTGGGAGCGGAATGCGGACCGCCAACGTTGTTCCGTTTCCGGGACGCGATTCGATATCGAGCGTTCCCCCCAGCAACGTTGCTCGCTCGCGCATGCCCACCAGACCGAATCGCTGACGCGAGCCCATCCGCTGCTCCGCCTGGAACCCGACCCCATCGTCCTCGACGATGAGCGAGACGCGATCGGCGCGCCGGTCAAGGTGAACCGCCACGCTCTTTGCCTGCGCATGCTTGGCGACGTTGTTCAGGGCCTCCTGCGCGATGCGGTACAGCGCCGTATCGATTTCGTCAATCACGCCTCCTGCGTCCATGCCACTGGACTGCAGCTCTGCACGGACGCCGAAGTGCTCCGACCAGCGCTCGACATAGTGTGCGAGCGCGGCGATCAGACCCAGGTCGTCGAGCGAAGGAGGTCGCAATCGCCAAACGATCAGCTCGAGGTCCGTGTCCAGGCGTCGTGTCATCTCTTCGAGCGAGGCGAGCTGTTGCCCCAGATTGGTTTGCCGGCCCGCTTCGTGTCTGAGTCCGGCCAGTTTGAGCACCAGCGCGCCCAGCTGCTGGCCGAACTGATCGTGCATCTCGATCGCGATCCGACGGCGCTCGTCTTCCTGCGCGCCGACCAGGCGCCGAAGCAGCTCGGCGCGCATCGTTTCGGACTCCTTTCGGTCAGTAATGTCCATCACCGTACCGACGTACTCGGAAAGCTCACCTGCATCGTCGAACACCGGATAGCCGAGGCTGAGGACAAATCTGGCGGATCCGTCCGGACGTAACATCCGGTATTGGTGCTCGAAAACCGATTGATCGCGAACGGCGGCGTCAAACGCCTGATTGGCGGCGGCCCGGTCGTCCGGATGAATGAGCTGGCGCGCGGTTTCCCGCGTCAACGTGAAGCTCTCGGGATCGACGCCGCAAATCCGGAAATGTTCGTCGGACCAGAACAGGTCATCGGTGACGACATTCCAGACCCAGCTGCCCGTGTGGCTGATCCGTTGTCCTGTGGAGAGCATGGCTTCGCTGCGGCGCAGCCGTTCCTCCCAGATCTTTCGCTCCGTAATGTCCTGCACCAGCCCAACGAAGTAATCGACAGCGCCGTCGCCGCGCCGCACACATTGGACCGACATGATGCTGTGGATGATGCGGCCGTCTTTACGTATATATCGTTTGTCCATCGAGTAGCCGCTGATTGCGCCCGACATGACCCTCTTGAACTGGTCCATGTCGGCCAGGATGTCGTCCGGATGCGTCAACTCGCGCCAGGTCATGGACAACAGCTCGGCTCGCTCGTACCCGAATATCCGGCACAGCTCGTCATTGACTTCGACAAAGCCCTTGGCCGGCGACGTGATCGCCATCCCGATCAACCCGAGGTCGAAGTACCTGCGAAATCGCTCTTCGCTTGCTCGCAGCGATTCATGCTCACGCTTCTGGGCCGTGACGTCATACCAGCAGTTGATCGCCCCGATGGTCCGCCCGTGATAATCGCGGATCGGCGCCACGTTGGAGAGCAGACACATGCGCCTGCCATCCGGACGTTCGAGGATCCATTCCTCGTTTTCGATCAGCTCGCCATGCCGCGACGCGCGATAGAGAGGCAACTGCTCTGGTTGGGGATGGGTGCCGTCTGGCAGCAGCAGGCCATACGCTTCACCATGCGCGCCGGCAGGAATATTCAACAGTGTGTCTGACTCCTGTCCGATCATCGTGGCCGCATGCTTACTGTTGGCGATAATCGGAAACTCTGGCGGTCCACCGGCAAGCGTAATGCCGATGGGGGCGTTGTCCAGGATCGTGTGCAGGATGCTCTGAGCTTCCTCAGCTTCGCGCGCCCGGCGTTCGGCCTCTTCCTTTGCCTGCAGCAACGCGGCCTCATCAAGCTTGCGTTCCGTGATATCGCGAAAGTAGACCGCCAGGCCTTCATCGGTCGGGTACATATGCCGTTCGAACCACTTACCCGGCACTGCTGGTGAGGGTCCGTCGAAATGAGCCGCGACACGCTCCGTCATCACTCTGCGATACTGCGCTTCTAATTCCGGGATCGCATCGCCCAGGGCGAGGTTCGAGATGAGACTGCCAAGCAACGCATCTCGTGACCGTCCGAGTTGTGCCGCCGCCCGCTGGTTGACCTCCGTGATATGCCAGGATCGATCGACTGAGAAAAACGAATCTGTGATGCTCTCGAGGATGCCTCTCACGCGCTCGTGACCGGCTTCAGCCTCGGCGCGCTTCGCCCGTTCGAGCGCCTCCGCCGAGATCAGCTCCTGGTGTCGCTTGTGCTGCGTGAGATCTGTGGCGACCACGCAGGCGCCGTGAGGTCCCTCGTCTGTGAATGAGCTGATGGACAACTGAACCGACACTGCAGCCCCATGTTTTCGAGCCAGGCGGAGCTCTCCGCTGGCAACGCCCGATTGTGTCTGCTGAATCAGCGCTTGGTATCGCGGCAGGTCCTCTGCCAGGACGAATCGATCCATCGGGGAGCCGATCACGTCCTCGAGCGGCATGTCGAGCATCGCCGCGAAGCTGCCATTCGAATAGATGATCGTGCCGTCGGCCGCCTGAATGAGCGCACCGTCGCTCATGGTTTCGACCATGACACGATAGGGATGCTCGGCGCCGCTGAGGGTATAAACCTGATCGCCGTGGGGTCCGGAGACGACCAGCGCGTCGACTTCGCCGCCTCGGATCGCGCGCAGAAGTTCCTCCGCCTCGTCTAATCGAGCTTGGAGTTCTTCAACCGTACGCGCCACGTCAACCTCGATCGGGGCCTTTGGCGATTTCCACGTCCGTGTTTATCACGCCGAACGCCCGCAACACTTGCCGACTGTGTGACAGCGTGCCAATGAATCGTCGCAGAGGAAACGGCAGCTGCTTGACGAGCATGGGCACGGCAACGACCTGGTCCAATGCCGCACGGTCCGGCTGCTGGTAGATGTCCACGATTTTCAGCGTGTAGCTTCCGGTGAGCGCCTCATCGCATATGCGCCTGACATTCCTGATCGCGTCCAGCGACTTCGGCGACGCGCCACCGACGTACAAGCGCAATACGTGCACCTGCTGCGATTGTTCAGAAGGCGCGCACTCGAATCGCTTGACGCCATTCTCGCCGGTCGACATCGCCGAGCCCTCGCAACCGGTCACTCGCCAGCCGGCGAGATCGAAACCAAGGGGCGCGGCATTCCGCTGCAGGTGTGCCGCAAGAGTATCTGTGAAGGGAATTGGTACCGCCCGAGTCATGCGCGGATAGAGCATTGCCCGGCCTTTTGATGGTTGACGCGCCCCCCCGGCGCGGGTTCGACGGACCTTACCACGTCCTGCCGCTTGTCGCGTGCCGCCACACCAACGTTGTGTGAAGGTGGGACGTGTCGCGAATAACCTGATCAAGTTAGAGATCGGGAAAAACCCGGGCCGCACGTCAGGACTTTCCTGAGGTGACCACTCCGCGGATCCAATGCCACGTCTTCCGCGACGTTCAATGACATCGCACAGTGAAAAGGGAACCGGTTTCCGCTTGTGCGGCTTGTGACGTACGCCTAGATTCGAAGGCCACCCGTAGTTCCGGAGGTGACATGTTCTCGCTGTGGAAGCGATGGGCACAGGCTGTCGGCCTGGCCGCGCCGGCCGGTCGCCCTGACGATCGGCCATTCGATCGGAGATCCGTTGAAATGCTCGTGCGCGTGGCACACGAGGCGCGGCAACCGCTTTCGGCGGCGCGGGCCGCATTCCAGCTCATTCGACAGTCGCCAGACGACGCGCGGCGCGAGCGGGCATGCGTGGTCATCGACAGGCAATTGGCACGGCTCGCGCGGTTGTTCGACGATCTCGTCGAAGCCAGTCATCTGCGTCTGGACCGGGCGAGCTTGCACGTGGAGCAGATCGACCTCCGGCGCCTGGTGGAAGAAGTTGTCGAGGGTGTTCGGCCTCACGTGACCGAGAAGCACCAGCAACTCGCCACCCACTGGCCACCGGATCCCGTGTGGTTGGATGGCGATCCCGCGCGACTCCAGCAGGTCGTGTCGAATCTGCTCGTCAACGGGATCAAGTACACGGGCCCGAACGGACGCGTCGCCGTCGATCTCGCACGTGGTCCCGCCGACGCGGTGTTGACCGTCAGCGATACCGGGCGGGGCATTGGCGCCGACGTCCTCCCACACATCTTCGAGCCGTTCATTCGCGGTGATGATGCGCCAGGAGAGGGGCTTGGTGTCGGACTGGCCATCGCACGCCAGTTCGTCGAGCTCCACGGGGGGACGATTCGCGCGTCCAGTGCAGGTCCGGGCCGTGGCAGTGAATTCGTCGTGACCCTGCCGGCGCGGCGCGCCGGACATCACCGCATCGACGTTGGACCACTGGCTAGCACGCCACCGTCTCGAACAGAAGGGCGCCTCCCATGACTGTTGTCCGCGCACCGTTGGCCCTCCTCGTCGAACCAGATCAAGAAACCCGCGACCTGTACGGCGGAGTGCTGAGGCGGGTCGCCTCAGAGATTGAATACGCCGAAGACGGTCGAGAGGCGCTGGCGAAAGCAATCAGCCGTCGGCCAGCCCTGGTGATCACGGAGACGCGACTGGCGTTCATCAGTGGGTACACGCTTTGTTCGCTGCTTCGCTCGGATCCGAACACGACTAATGTCGCGATCGTCTTCGTGACAGACGAAGCCGATCCACCCGAGATGACGCGGGCGCGCGCCTCGGGCGCCGACAGTGTGTTGACCAAGCCCGTGCTTCCCGAGGCGCTCCTGGAGGCGGTCGAACGCGGGCGCCGTCACCGTTCCCAGCCGTGGTCCTCCGACGTGACACGGGGTCGATTACACGTGCAACGAGTCACGTCGATCGTGCCGGGCGAATCGCGCGTCGAACCATCGCGCCGTACTCAGGTCCGTGCGCATCAGCGGTTCGAGACGAGTAGTCCGCCCGTGGCGCCGCCGCCACTGCGCTGCAAGTCCTGCGATGGCGTCTTGCGGTACGTTCACAGTTACGTCGGCGGTGTCAGCGCGCGTCTCTCTGAACAGTGGGACTATTACGCGTGCGCGAACGGCTGCGGCACATTCCAATATCGACAACGCACACGGCGATTGCGACGACTCGAATAGGCGGATGGTGGATCGCTGGTCGATGCGCGCTAATGGCGCGTCACTGGCTGGCGGAATCCGAACGCGATGTACGCGTACGCAGACACCAGCGCGCCGTTGTGATGCGCTGGGCGAAAGATCCATTCCCGAGCCGCGAGTAGAGCCTCTTCGCCGAAACTGTCCGCACCCTGTACGACGGCCGCGGCGCGCACGCGTCCATCGACGCCGACCAGCACTTCGACCAGCACGATCGAATCGCCTGTGGCGAGCGGCGGGTATCGTGGTCGGCGCATCCCCATTGGAGACGGCACGTCCGGTGATGCAGACGCGAAACGGGTTGATGGCGAGCCGCGCGCCGGTTGGTCGTACAGCTGCGGCGGGCGGAACAGCGCGACGCTCAGCACGTGCGAGCTCACGGGCCGGTTCCCGTCGCTCGCGGGTAGAAAGCGCCACATGGCGGCCACCGGCGCCAGCAGGTTCGGGGAGGGCGTGGTCCCGCGCAGTGCCGTGACGCCGCGAACCTGGCCACCAGCGTCGACGGTGAGATCGAGCGTTTCCTCGAGCCAGCCGACGGCCGTCGGCGGAGGCATTGGCGGCGGATCACCGCTCAAGCGCCGCGCTGGAGTGAACTCCTCGGCAGACGTGGCCGCCGCAATCACGAGCGCGAGCGCGCCGGCGATGGTTCTCATTTCAGCGGTAATGGCTTGCAGCATGTGTGCCTCCAAATAGATCGCTCGGCACGATACCGGCTGAAACACCGATCATCAACGCTGTCGATCCGTTTGTGGCGAAACGGACGATAATCAGATCAGCTCTATGACCGTGTCAGATCGCATCGCTCGCAACGAACCGGTCGACTGAATTCACGACATCCTCGAATGGCGCCGGAGAAGAGCGAGCATTTCGATGGCAGGCGATTCTTCAATCCCAATGGCGCCGCTGGACAGCCACTCTCTGCAGTTCCCCGATTGCTGCTCGAGCCCCGAGCATCCTGGCCGGCGCGTATCGACGAGCCGCCGCGACAGCCGCCGAAACGTGACGATGCCGCTGCTGCCGTCGTCACGTTCATCGGTCACGCGACATTTCTGATTCAAACGGCGGCCGGGAATATCCTCACCGACCCAATGTACTCCCGCCGTGCAGGTCCGCTGAATCTGGTCGGACCGCGGCGGGTTCGACCGCCGGCGGTGCTGTTCGACGACTTGCCGCCCATTTCCCTGGTGCTGCTGAGTCACAACCATTACGACCATTGCGATCTGGCGACGCTCCGTCTGCTTGGGGAGCGCTTCGATCCTCTCGTCGTGACACCTTTGGGGAACGGGGCGCTCGTACGGTCATCTGGTGTCCGCCGCTTGGAAGAGCTCGATTGGTGGCAGGACGCGAAGAGTTCGCCGTTGCCGATAACCCTGACGCCGGCGCACCACTTCTCCGCGCGGAGTCCGCTGGATCGAAACCGCGCGCTCTGGGGTGGATTCATGCTGGTGGCCGGCGGCACGCGCATCTTGTTCGCCGGCGACACGGCGTATGCGCCCTTTTTCCACGACATCCGCTGTCGATTCGGTCCTGTCAATCTGGCGCTCTTACCCATCGGCGCGTACGAGCCGCGTTGGTTCATGCAATCCGTTCACATGAATCCGGCGGAGGCGGTCCAGGCGCATCTGGATCTCGAGGCGTCGGAGAGCGTCGGCATGCACTTCGGCACGTTCCAGATGACGACCGAAGGCATCGACGAACCGCTGCGCGCGCTCGAGGACGCGCGCCGCGCGAAGAACATCCTTCCATCGCAATTCCGGACGCTGGAGTTCGGCGCATCACTGCGGCTGGCGTAGCGGCGGCCCAAGCGTCGGCACGACTCGCCGCACGACACTGATCGCGGCACCCGACCGCACGGCAAGATTCGTAAACGACGCACGCGTCACGTAATTCCCTCCTGGCGCGTTCCACCGAGCGCCACAACGACCAACAGCCAATAGCGCGGCGCGGAATATTTCGAGAAGCTACGCGGTCTCTCTCTGTGAAGCCCGTGAAGATCGAACGTCGAACAGAGCACAACGCCTCGGCCACCACAAACGAAGGGAAGCACATCATGCGCGCATGTCTATCTGCAGGTCTCCTCATCACACTTGGTCTCGGTCTGTGCGGCTGCGGTTCCAGTGGCTACGGTAATACCGCTAGCGCGAATCCCACGAGTCCCACGCCGCTCACGACGGCGGGCGTCGTCACGATCAATGTTGTTGCCATCAACGGCGCGCAGTCGTTCACGCCGAATCCGGCGTCGGTGCCCGCGGGCCAGATGGTCGTGTGGCACAACGTCGACACGATTACCCATCACGTGGTCTTCAATGACGGTTCAGTGGATACCGGCAATCTTGCGCCAGGGGCCTCGAGCCAGCCGATGACGATTGGCAATGGACCATACCACTGCACCATTCATCCGGTCATGGTCGGCAGCGTCAACCAGGACACGGCCGATGCTCCACCGTGCCAGGGCGCCTATTGCGACTGACGCGAAACATCGCCGTCGCCGCGGCGGGTCCAAGAGAAGCCGCCTACGCCTTTCAGCTCCGTCGCGGCTGAGAAGGACCCGGTCGGCGCCGCTCAATTCGCGCGGAATATTTCGGCGCCCGGCGTGGTCTATATGCGCGAACGGCACCGATCGGACATCTGCAGTAAGGCCCGTGGGTGCGAGGGAGTCATATGTTCAAGAAGCAATTCGTGATCGGCTGTGCGTTGTTGGGCCTCGTCCTCTCTGCCTCGATTGGCCGGGCGGACGATGCCTCGGCCCGATCGGTTGATGTGGTCGTGGAATGGAACCGAACACTACTGTCGATCGTTCGCACGCCTGGCGTACAACCGCCGACCGTCCATCCCACGCGCAGTTTCGCCATCATGCACGCGGCGATCTACGACGCGGTGAACTCGATCGCTCGGACGCATACGCCGTACGTCGCGTTCGTGGTGCCCGCGTCCCACGACGCGTCCGTGACGGCTGCGGCCGCGGCTGCGGCGCACAGGGTGCTCGTGGTCCTGTACCCGGGTTTCCAGCCTGCGCTCGACGCTGAGCTTCAGCGATCGCTGGCGCACGGGTCAGATCGACGCGACGCCGAGGGGACTCGGATTGGCGAGGCAGCCGCCGATCAGATCCTCGCGCGCCGCAGCGCCGACGGCTCAGACGCACAGCCGCCTGCGTACACGTTTGGCAGCGCGCCTGGAGACTATCAGTCGACGCCGCCGAATTTTCCGAAGCAGCCCGTGTTCACGCATTGGCCGGCGGTGACGCCGTTCGCCCTGAAGCGCGCCGATCAGTTTCGTCCGGCACCGCCACCGGCGCTCACGAGTGAGACCTACCGCAGCGCGTTCAATGAGATCCGATCGCTGGGGATCGCCAACAGCACGACGGCGACACCGGACGAAGAGCTGACCGGTCGCTTCTGGAACGCCGCGATTCAAAACTACTGGAATGAGATCGCCCAGACGGCGTCGCTGTCGCAGCACCTGAACACGGTCCAGAGCGCCCGACTGTTCGCCCTGCTCAATCTGAGCTTCGCCGATGGAGTCATCGCGTTCTACGACGCGAAATATGCCTACAACTTCTGGCGTCCCATCACCGCGATTCGCGCCGCCGACACTGACGGGAACCCCGAGACCGAGGCCGATCCGGACTGGCTCCCGAACGTCGGCACGACACCGTCCGACCCGTCCTATCCAGGCGCGCACGCGGTCATCAGCGGTGCTGGCGCGACGGTGCTGAGCACCTTCTTCGATCGCGATCATTTCGAGCTCACCGTGACTTCTGAGCTCCTTCCCGGTATCGAGCGTTCCTTCTCCAGCTTCTCGGCGGCTGCTGACGAGGCGACGCTCAGTCGCGTGTTCGCCGGCGTGCACTTCCGGACGGACCTGACGAGCGGTGACCGTCTTGGGAGGGATGTCGCGAACTTCGTGCTCGATCACTTTCTGACGCCTCGGCGCGAGCGCGACACCAAGTGACCGTCGCGAGCGCGCCGATCTCTTATAAGAAAGGCCTCGATCGTCGCGTGCTCCGACGGATCCGTCTCTGGCTTGTGACCACGATTGCGGTGGCGGCATTGCTGTCAGCCCGCGCGGCCGTCGCCGCCGATCAAACCGTCCACGAAGTCCACGTGACGGCGAACGATCCATCATCCGCGGCCGCGACGTCCGGCGCCGATCCTGGCCTCGTACCCGCGCAGACTCCATCGCCTGCTGCGGATGATGATTTGCGCATCAACCCGGCGGAACCTGATTTCACGCTCGTCAGCCTCCCGACGGCCCTCCGCGTCCCACGCTTCAAGAGCGCGTTTCGTGTGACGCACCGGTTTACGCAGCCCCTCAATGCGAAGTTTGGCGACGTCGCCGGGAACTTGTTCGGGCTCGACTCCGGGGCGCAGATCGGGTTGGAGTACCGGTTCGGCATCGTCCAGAACGGAGAGGTTGGCATTCATCGCACGAGCGATCGGACCATCGAGTTTTTCGGGCAGTACGGATTGATCCGGCAGACCCCGAGCCGGCCCGTCGACGTCTCCATGCTGGTCAGCGTCGAAGGCACGAACAACTTCAGAGATCAGTACACGCCGTCGCTGGCCGCGATCCTGTCGCGGAAATTCGGCGCACGTGGGGCGCTCTACGCAGAGCCCACGTGGGTGCACCATGCGGACGTGCAGCCGTTCTCATCGCTCGCGGCATCGACCGACACTTTCATGGTCGGCCTCGGTGGACGACTGCGAATTCGTCCCACCGTCACGATTGTCGCGGAGCTCAGTCCGCGCCTGGCCGGTTTCCATCCCGGCGTCGACCACAGAAGCGTCGCGATTGAAAAGCGAGCGGGCGGCCACGTGTTTCAGTTGAACTTCTCGGATTCGTTCGCGACGACGATGGGGCAGATTGCTCGCGGCGGACCGGCCGCCAACGATTGGTATCTCGGCTTCAACATTTCGCGGAAGTTTTACTGATGTGGCGTCGCAGGCACGCCTCACTGGTTCGCATCAGCGCGTGGCGGTGACCGCGGCCCCTGCACTGCCGAACGCGTCGAGCAGGACGCGCGCCAGCGAGTGCATCGGGCCGACAACCGGACGGGCGGGCGTCAGGCCTTCCCGGAATCCGTACGCCAGGAACCGATCGAGCACGCGCCGGCGGCTCGCGATGATATGCACGGGAACATCCCATGGAGCGCCGACACCGCTGACCGCGGCCGCCGGTTGATGGTCACCAAGCATGACCATGACGAAATCGCGATCGGCACTCGCGCGCAGATAGCCGCCGATCGACTGGTACTCGTATGACAGCGCCTCCACATAATGTGGACCGAGGTTCAGCCAGTCGGGCTGACGGTCCAATGCCCGATCGGCGTCCGCCGTGTCGAAGGGATGATCCGTCAGCATACGTGCCCACACAGGCTGATACGGCGGCGTCGGCGTGAACGGTATGTGCGAGCTGATCGTCGGGAACACCACGAACAGTGGTGCACGCGGCGAGTGGCGCACCTCGAGCGCGTCCAGCTGCGCGATGGCGAACTGATCGGGAATGTCCCACCAGCCGAATTGCGGTCCTTGATAGTGGAAGCGGGGGCCATCGTAAATGTCGTCGAATCCGTAGAACGATCCCTCGGGCCACCCTTGCCACGTCCCCGGCATGAGGACGACGGCTCGGTAGCCCTGGCGTTTGAAGGCGGTGACCAACGTGTCGCGCTTCTGCGCCATCAACAGCGCGTTCGTATCGTGATCGCGAACCTCGACGCCCGACAGCAGGCTGATGTGCGCGAGCCACGAGGAGCCGCCGAAGGTTGGTGACTCGACGAAGGCCGAGACGACGTCACGGTGCGTGTCGTGAATGGCGGCCTCGAACTGTTGACGAGGCAGTGCCAGGGCTTTGGCGAACTCCGGGCGATCGAAGCTCACCGCGCCGTACGCTTCGACGAACACGACGAACACGTCGGCCCCTCGGACGAGCGCCAGGTCCGAGCTCATCGACGGGCTGGGCGCCAGCGATCGTGTGCCCGTGAGCGACGTGGCCATCAGTCGCGCCTGTCGCGCGTAGATCAAGGTCACGGGATCAGAAAACGCGCGGCCGGTGAATCCGTTGCGAGCCAGAAAGTCAGGCATCGCGCCCAGTTGTTGGCTCAGAAACAATGTCGCGAGCACGGCCGCGAGCGCGCCGACCGCGCGACGCTCTTGCCGATTCGTCATCGCCTCGTAGACGCGGCCGACGGCCCACCGCAAGAGCGCGTACGACACGCCGAGTATCAGCAGGACGAGGATGGCGGCGAGTGCGACGAGCCACAGTCGCTCCGGGCGAGCCAGCAGCGCCGCGACTGCTGGAACGAACCGGAGATCCCAAAAGAGATTGATATCGCGCCCGTAGAGCGCCTCAGACGTGACCTCCCCGTATCGGCCGAGCGCGAGCACGAGCCATACGGCGCTCACCCAGCGGAGCGTGACCGGCGACGGCGGAGTCCGCGGCCGCCTCAGAAACGCGAGGACAAGGATGAAGGCCGCGAGCTCGATGGAGAGTGCGCCTCGCCAGCGAATCGCCGGCGTCGGCCAGACGCTTTGAAACGTGAGCGATGCGTCCAGCAGCAGGAGCGACGCGCCGAGTGTCACCCAGCGAGTCCATGTTTTTCCGATCGCCACGCGTCAATTATGGCGTACGCGTCCGGGCGATCTGTTTTGACACCGAGTCAATCAGACCATACGATGGAGGTTTGCGGTGATCATGGCAATGGATTCCTTCTTGGTCGGTCTTCGCACTGCGGTCCGGTCGCTTCTGGGCAAGCCGATCGCACGGCGCGTCTCGACAGCCAAGCTGCCGACCGAGTACGGCGACTTTCAGATTCACATTTACGAGAATCATATCGATCGGCGGACGCATGTCGCGTTGGTGCGGGGCGACGTCGGCGACGGACACGGTGTGCTGACGCGCGTCCATTCGTCCTGCGCGACGGGGGATATCTTTCACTCGCAGCGCTGTGACTGCGGCGCACAGCTCGAGACGGCGATGCGACGAATCGCAGACGAGGGACGCGGCATCCTGGTGTATCTGAATCAGGAAGGGCGCGGCATCGGTCTGGCCAACAAGATTCGCGCGTACACGTTGCAAGACGAGGGATACGACACGGTCGAAGCCAACGAGCGTCTCGGCTTTGCCGCGGATGAGCGCGACTATGCGGTCGGCGTCGAAATCCTGCGCGATCTTGGCGCGTGCTCGGTCCGGTTGCTCAGCAATAACCCGAAGAAGCTCTCAGGCGTCACCGGCTACGGTCTGCCGGTGATCGAGCTGCTGCCGCTCGAAATTCCGGCCTCCGATCTTTCGCGCCGATATCTCAAAACCAAACAGGAAAAGCTGGGACACAGGCTCTCGCTGGTGTAGTGGCGCACGACTTCCGCCTTCGCGTAAAGCTTCGGCGGACCACCGTAGCCTTGCCGGAGGTGGTTAGTCCTGCTGCGCCCGCCAGAGCCGTAAGGTATCCGCCAGGAACGAGTAACAGAGGAGCGTCAGCCCCAGCGCCGCGATCGTCGTACTGAGGGGCGGTGTGACGGCCGGCCAGATCGCGACGAGCAGTGCGGCGATCTGCACCACGCAGACTACTCGTGCTCGCCGCGTTGGCTTCAGCGGCCGCTGCAGCCACGGCCAGAGCCGTCCTGCGGCGACGAAGCCGTATCGCAGCAGTCCCGACAGCAGCACCCACGCACCGGCTTTGCCGTATCGCCACGCCAGGATCGCGAGCACCTGCACCAGCAGCGCGTCGATCTCCATGTCGAAGCGCGCCCCGAATGCGCTTGCCATCGTGGTGCGCCGCGCGAGCCAGCCGTCCACGCCATCCAGCACGGTCGCGCCGAGGCCCGCCGCGGCGGCGGTCGCGGCGACGATGGGACGGCCGGACTCACCGAACAGTGCGGCGACCAACACGACAAGGACGGCGCGCGTCGTCGTGATCTGATTCGCGGGGCCGAACCGCTCGAAGGGATGGCATCCGCGAAGATGCCCGACGACGAGGAGCATCACGAGGGCAGACATCCCGGCAGCTTTGAGCGGATAGTACGCACTCAGCAACAGCGCGGCCCGGGCAATCCACGCGAGGCAAACGACGGTAAGGAGTGCGGCGGTCCCGGTCGCGAGCGCGCGAGTCTGCAGCGGATTGGTCAACACGTGTACCGGTTGGGATTGTATCGTGGTGCGAAAAGCCGCAGAATCGGCGGATGTCTGCAGACGCCGCGCGGGCGTTCTGGGTGGTCGCGCCTGGCCGAGGCGAGATCCGCACCGAGCCGTTGACCGTTCCGGCCGGCGCCGACGCCGTCGTCGTTCGCGCGTTGTACAGCGGAATCAGTCGAGGGACAGAAGCGCTCGTCTTTCACGGCCGCGTGCCGCCAAGCGAATACCAGCGCATGCGCGCGCCGTTTCAAGTGGGCGACTTTCCCGCGCCCGTCAAGTATGGTTACGCGAGCGTCGGTGTGGTCGAGCGCGGCCCGGCCGATCTGCTGAACCGCGACGTCTTCGTGCTGCACCCGCACCAGACACGTTACAACGTACCCGCCGAGTGGATCCATGTGTTGCCGGAAGATGTGCCGCCTGCGCGCGCTGTGCTGACCGCGAACCTCGAGACCGCGATCAACGGGGTGTGGGATGCGCGGCCGCATCTGGGCGATCGCGTTGTGGTCATAGGCGCAGGGACCGTCGGCTGTCTGACGGCCTGGCTTGCTGCACGCATACCCGGATGTGACGTTGAGCTCGTCGACGTCAATTTGGAGCGCGCCGCGATCGCCAAGGCGCTCGGCGTGCGGTTCACTGCACCCGAAATGCTCTCGGCCGGCGCCGACGTCGTGATTCACGCCAGCGGCTCGCCCGAGGGGCTGGACCTGGCTCTTCGTGTCGCGGGGTTCGAGGCGACGGTCGTCGAACTGAGTTGGTACGGCGAGCAAGCCGTGCCGCTCAGGCTTGGCGGTGGGTTTCATGCCCTCAGGCTGACGCTGAAATCTTCCCAGGTGGGTACCGTCGCAACCTCGCAACGATCTCGGTGGGACGCGGATCGGCGGATACGACTCGCACTCCGCATGCTGTCGGATCCGTCGCTCGATGTGCTGATTACGGGCGAGAGCGCATTCGACGATCTGCCTGAAACCATGGCGCGGCTTGCCAACGGCCCCGGTCCCGCGCTCTGCCATCGGATACGCTATTAACAAATGTATAGCGTCTCCGTCCGCAGCCACATGATGATCGCTCACAGCTTCACAGGTGCCGTGTTCGGCCTCGCACAGCGGCTGCACGGAGCGACCTATGTGGTTGACGTCGAGTTTCGCCGTCGCGAGCTCGATCCCGACGGCCTCGTCGTCGACATTGGCCGCGCGACCGACGTGCTGCACGCGGTGCTGGCGGACTTCAATTATCGGAACCTCGACGACCTTCCTCAATTTCAGGGGCGCAACACCACGACCGAATTCCTCGCACGCGTCGTCTTCGACCATGTTGTGGAGGCGATCCGGCGTGGCGATCTTGGAGCTGGGGCCAGCGGCATCGATAGTCTGCGCGTGAGCCTGAGCGAGTCGCACCTTGCCTCGGCGGCCTTCGAGGCCGCGCTCGATCTCTGAGGGGGGACGCCATTCGTCCCCTCGTCTTCATCGTTCCCGGATCTCTCGACACTCGAACCGGTGGCTATGAGTACCGACCGCAGAATGGTCGCGGGCCTCCGCGCGCGCGGTTGGCCGGTCGAGGTGCGAGCCGTCGACGGAAGCTTTCCGTACCCGACGCCCGCCGCGTTGGCAGACGCCGCTCGAGCGCTCAGCGCCATCGGCGATCGTGGCACGGTCCTCATCGACGGTCTGGCGTTCGGCGCAATGCCTGACGAAGTCGAGCGCGAGGCGCGTCGCCTGCAGCTGGTCGCGATCATCCATCTTCCGCTGGCCGCCGAAGTCGGCCTCAGCCCGGACGTGGCGGCCCGCTTCGTCGTCAGCGAGCGTCGAGCGATCGCGGCCGCCTCGTTGATGATCGTCACCGGAAAAGCCACAGCGGAGGCGCTGACGCGTTCCGGTGTCGCGCCGAATCTGATCGCGATCGTCGAGCCAGGCACCGATCGAGTACCCGTCGCGCGCGGTTCGCGCGGAGAAGTCGTGCACCTTCTCTGCGCCGCGACTCTGAATCCGGGCAAAGGTCACGACATCTTATTTCGTGCCCTCGCGGCAGTTGGACGCGACAACTGGCGTCTGACCTGTGCTGGCAGCCTCGATCGCCATCCGCAGACTGTGGTGCGCCTACGGGCGAGATTGCAGGAGCTTGGGTTGGAGGATCGCGTGTCGCTCGCCGGCGACCTGGACGCGGCGGCCTTGGCAGCCTGCTACCACGACGCCGATGTCTTCGTGTTGGCGACCTTGCAGGAGACTTTCGGCATGGCCGTCGCCGAAGCGCTGGCCCGCGGGCTGCCGGTGGTCAGCACATCGACGGGCGCCATTCCGGAACTTGTCGGACATGACGCAGGCTTGATTGTCCCGCCTGGTGACACCGAGGCTCTCACCGCCGCACTCTCACAGGTGTTGGACGACCGGCATTTTCGCGCCCGTCTCGCGGAGGGGGCGCGGCGCGTGCGCGATGGTCTGCCCACCTGGGACGACGCCGTCGACAAAATGGCTGAGGCATTGGAAGCGGCGCCAGGCTGACCTGTCCGCCGGAGCCTTGGCGCAGGTGGAAGCCTTCGCGCTACACCGAAGTCGAAACCGCCGCGCCCCCGACGTAGCGCGAAGGAAGTCGAAACGGCCCGCGCCCCGGACGTAGCGCGAAGGAAGTCGAAACGGCCCGCGCCCCGGACGTAGCGCGAAGGCTTTAGCCGAGCGTCTCGGTCTCTAAATGACCCGGGTGACTGGTGGCTGCAGATCGACCTCCGACGTGGCGCTGTCCTCGCCGGCCGACCGGAGATCGAAGTCGAAGAGCATGTCCGCGCCCATGCGAAACACCCGGTAGCGCGGGCGGTGGCAGTCGCGGAGGGCGTTGCGCGGAGGCAATCGGATGGCCGGCCGCCCATCGCCGATGAATAGCGGCGCGACCGCGAGGTGCAGGCGGTCGAGTAGATTGGCCTCGAAGAACCTCGACACCGTGACGCCGCCGCCTTCGACGAAGATCCGCCCGCACCCGCGGTCGTGCAGCAGTCTGACGATGGCTCCGATGTCGAGCCCTTCGGGCGTGTCGGCGACGGCGGTCATCGTCGCACGGCCGAAATGGCGTTCGTGCGGACGGATGAACGAGCGACCGCAGACATAGAGCGTCTCCGCCGCGTCGTCTTCGAAGACCCGATAGTGTTCGCCCAGCCGTCGCATGGGGTCGAGGACGACGCGCAAGGGGTTCGGCCCTGGGACGAGGCGCGTGGTGAGCTGCGGATTGTCGGCGGCGACGGTGCCGGCTCCGACAACGACGGCATCGCACAACGCGCGGAGGCGGTGCAGGTGGCGGAGGTTCTCTTCGCAAGTGACCCACTGCGATTCGCCCGCATGGGTGGCAATGAATCCGTCAAGGCTCTGACCAAGATGGCCGACGACGACGGGGTTGGCCATGGTCGCACTGCAAACTGGCAGATAGAGATCCAGAAGCGCTCGCCGCGGATCGTCCGCCGGCAGGCAGGTTTCCCAGGCGGAATCCGGCCGCCACGCGATGAGCGCATCGGGATCTTCTGCCGCGACCACGCGCAGGTCGCTCTCATTCGCCATGGCAAACGTCTCATGTTTGCCATGGCGTGCGAGCCGCTCGGCGGCATCCGCGGCGGCCAGCACGACGTTCCACGCGACGTGCGGGGCAGGATTGCGCTGTCGGGCTTGTGGGGGAGCGGTGCCAGTCGGTGGTGCCACGGTCCGCTCGATTATAGTGTCAAGTTCCATGGCACGCGGACGCCGCTCACATCGTCGGTCTGAAGAAGAGCTGCGCGCCATCTATGATCAGCGCTACGTCGACCATTACGACGTCCACGCCGTTCCGCGCATCCGGCGCATGCTCCCATTCTTCGAGCTGTCTGGTCGCGAAATCGTCGGCGATTTCGGGTGCGGCAACGGCGTCCTTCTCGAGCTCATCACGCCGCTGGTGCGCGAGTACGTCGGCGTCGACTTCTCTGAAGCGTTCGTGCGGGAGGCCCGGCGCCGGCAAGATCAACTTGGCATTCAGAACGGCACCTTCCATTGTGCCGACATCGTGACATTCTGTGCGCAGCACGCCAGTCATTTCGATGCGGCCTTTGCGCTGGATTTTTCCGAGCACGTGTACGACGACCAGTTCCTGCGTATTGGCCGCGCGATTCACGGCGCATTGAAACCCGGCGCCTCGTTGTACCTGCATACGCCGAATGGGGAGTACTTCATGGAGCGTCTGCGCGCGAGCGGCGTCCTCAGGCAGATCGAAGGCCATGTCGCCGTCCGGGATGCCGCACGTCAGGAGATGCTGCTCACGCAGTGTGGCTTCACCGATGTCCGCGTCCACTATCTAGCCCACTACTTGCGCGTGGCTGGCGCGTTCCATGGTCTCGGCGATCTGCCGTTCATCGGACGCCACTTTCGGGCGCGGCTGCTCCTGACCTGCCGGAAGGAGGCGCGTTAGATCACATGTCGATTGCTGTATCGCTGGGCATCGGGCCGCGCTTGAACACAGAGGACACAAAGGGCACAAAGGAAACCACATAGTCTCGCCTTCGTGTTCTTCGTGGTAATGCAGAGCCGCTACGAAGATCAGAAAACAGCTGTAGGGTTCGGCGACAGCCGGGCATAGACGTCGCCCGGCCGGCGCTGCGCGGGTGGTGTCCGCAGCGCGTCGAGCACCTCTCCAGCATCGAGCCATCGGTCCGAGGCGAGCTGGCCGGATTCCCCAATCGACCAGTTGAACCGATAGGGTCCGAGCGCCATGAGCCGGTCCACGCAGATCTGAGCTTCCTGGAGCGCGCGCGGCAGATATTCGAAGGACAGAGCCGGCAGCGCGCGTCCGAGACCGGCGAGCACCGCGGGCTCGCTGCCTTCGACATCGATTTTCACGAACGCCGGGACGCCGAACCGCTCGATCAGCCGATCGAGCGTCGTGGTTTCGACCTCGATTCGACGATTCCACCGCACGCGAGCGAAATCGGGATCCTTCGCGCGGGCATCGCGCCACGTGCTGACGGCCGTCGTCACGGTCGGCGTGCGCTCGCTGAGCGAGAGGATCAGTCGCCCGGCATGTTCGGCCACGGCCGCCTCGACGATCTCGATCTGCGGCGATCGGCCGAACAGCGTGCGCAGCAGCCACGCGAAATCAGGCTGCGGCTCCACGGCCACGACCCGGCAATCGAGCGAGGCGAACCCACGCACGCGATTGCCGACGTGGGCGCCGATGTCGAACACCAGATCGCCGGGGGCCACGAAGCGCGAATAGAGGCGTCGAAGCCGTCGTTGGCGGCGGGGGATTCCGTGATAAATGGCCAACGAACGCGCGAGGCCAAGGGCGCGGTCAAGCCGGCTCATCTCCTGCGCAGTCTACAACAGCGGACTGAATCGTGCGGAACCTGTGATGTCCATCGATATTAATTTGATTTACTATTTATTAAACATTATCAATTTTATTTCTACATCGTTAAGCGGTCCAATGCAGCTACCGGCCACGTGGCGCCTCCTCCCGGTCCCCAACGGAGTATTCGCCAGACGATGCGCGGGTTCTCAGCTCGGCGTCGAGGGAACCGTCATCAGATGAACGCACAGGGCGTCAATCGCCCAGGCGTCGGCGCGGATGGTGAGTGTGAGCGATGTGATGAAACTGACGGGCGCGCAGATTCTGTGGGAGTCGCTGATCCGCGAAGGAGTCACCGACGTCTTCGGCTATCCAGGCGGCGCGATTCTGCCTGCGTACGACGCCATGCGCTCGTACTCCATCCGTCACGTGCTGGTCCGCCACGAGCAGGGCGCGACGCACATGGCCGACGGATACGCGCGGGCGAGCGGCAAGGTCGGCGTGGCGATCGCCACCTCCGGCCCCGGCGCGACGAACATGGTGACCGGCATCGCGACCGCCATTATGGATTCGTCGTCGATCGTCTGCATCACCGGGCAGGTCGGCAGCCGGCTGATTGGCTCCGACGCCTTTCAGGAGTGCGACATCACAGGCATCACGCTCCCGATCACCAAACACAACTATCTGGTGACGAGCGCCGACGACATGGCGCCGGCGATTCGTGAGGCCTTTGCGGTGGCGCGATCCGGGCGTCCGGGTCCGGTGCTCGTCGACATCACGAAGGACGCGCAACAGGGCAGCGCGCTCTTCGACTGGGACGCGGCGGAGCCGCATCTCTCCCAGGCGTACGCGGCGGCGCTGCCCGGCGACGGCGCGGCCGATGAGGCCATCGCGCTGATCAACGCCGCGGAGCGGCCGCTGATTCTCGCCGGCCACGGGATCACGCTGTCTGGAGCCGAGCGCCACGTCCTGGCGCTCGCCGAGCGGGCGACCATTCCGATCGCGGTGACGTTGCTCGGGATCGGCAGCGTCCCGGCATCGCACCCGCTGAACCTCGGCATGATGGGCATGCACGGCGAGGCGTGGGTGAACCAGGCGATTCAGGAGGCGGACCTTCTGATCGCACTCGGGATGCGATTCGACGATCGCGTCACCGGCAACCTCAAGACCTACGCGCAGGCCGCGCGCAAGATTCACGTCGACGTCGACCGGGCGGAGCTGAACAAGAACGTGCGGGTTGACGTCGCGATCGCGCAGGACCTGAAAGCGGCCCTCGACGAGTGGCTGCCGCACGTCAGTGCCCGCGATCACCTGGCGTGGACCGCGCGCATCACCGCCGCGAAGGGGAATGCCGCCGTCCGCGACATCCAGAATCTCCCGGACGACGGTCATCTCTACGCGGCCCATGTGATCCACGACCTGTGGCGGCTCACCCACGGCGACGCCATCGTCGTGACCGACGTGGGACAGCATCAGATGTGGGAAGCGCAGTACTACAAGCACGATCGCGCGCGAACGCTGATCACCTCGGGCGGGCTCGGCACGATGGGCTTCGCGCTGCCGGCCGCCATTGGCGCCAAGATCGCGTGTCCCGACGCCGACGTGTGGGTCGTCGTCGGCGACGGTGGCTTCCAGATGACGATGGCGGAGCTGGCGACCGCGGTCCAGGAGCGCCTCGACATCAACGTCGCGATCATCAACAACGGGTACCTCGGCATGGTCCGCCAGTGGCAGGAGTTCTTCTACGACAAGCGGTATGCCGCCACACCGATCAGCGCACCGAACTTCGAGAAGCTCGGTGAAGCATTTGGCGTCGCGTCCGCGACGGTGACGACGCGCCGCCAGGTGGCGGGCGCGGTTGAGGCCGCGCGCCGCCAACCGGGCCCGGCGCTGATCGATTTCCGCGTGGAACAGGAAGACTCGGTGTATCCGATGGTGCCGGCGGGCGCGGACCTGCAGGACATGATCCGGCGGCCGTCGCCGATCGCGGAAACGGCGGCGGACTAAGGGCGGCGTGACAACCATGATCCATACATTTGCGGTGTACGTCGACGACCGGCCGGGCGTGTTGAACCGCGTCTCGTCGCTTTTCCGCCGGCGCGCGTTCAACATCGAATCGCTGACGGTCGGGCACACGGAGACGCCGGGCGTCTCGCGCATGACCGTGGTCGTCGACACCGACGCATACGGCGCGCGGCGGCTCGAGGCGCACCTCCAGAAGCTGGTACCGGTGCGGCGCGTCGAGGACATCACCGCGGTGCCGTCGCTGTCGCGCGACCTCGCGTTGATCAAGGTCGCCGCCACGGGCGATGCGCGTACGCACGTGATGCAGCTCGTCGACGTCTACCGCGCGCGCATCGTCGACGTCTGTCCTGAATCGCTCGTCATCGAGACGACCGGCACTGAGGACAAGATCGACAGCCTCCTGGAGGTGCTGCGGCCCTATGGCGTCATCGAGATGGTGCGCACCGGCCGCGTGTCGATGGCGCGGGGTGTGGCCGGGGTGCGTCCCGCGTCGCCACAGCGGCCATGGCGTGCGGCAGAAGTCATCGGCGATGTCAGCGAATGCTCGGTCTGAATATCTTCCCCTGACCTCAAGGAGTCGAAATGGCGACGATGTATTACGACAAGGACGCAGATCTCGAGGTGATCCGCCGGCGCAAGGTCGGGGTGATTGGGTACGGATCCCAGGGGCACGCGCACGCGCTCAACCTGAAGGACAGCGGCGTCAGCGTCCGCGTGGGGCTGCCGAGGACGAGTCGATCGCGGGCGAAGGCGCAGGCCGCAGGGCTGACCGTGGGCGATGTGCCCGACGTCGTCCGGTGGGCCGATGTGGTCATGCTGCTGATTCCAGACACCGTCCAGCCGGCCGTGTATCGCGATCACGTCGAGCCGAACCTGCAACCAGACGACATGCTGATGTTCGCGCACGGATTCAACATCCGGTTCGGGACGATCACCGTGCGGCCCGACATCGATGTGGCAATGGTCGCGCCGAAGGCGCCGGGTCATCGCGTCCGCGAGCTCTTCGTCGAAGGTGCGGGGACGCCCGCCGTCTTTGCGATCGATCACGACGCCAGCGGCGAGGCGCGGGGCCTGACGTTGTCGTATGCCAAGGGCCTCGGCGTCACGCGGGCCGGTGTCATCGAGACGAGCTTTGCCGAGGAGACGGAAACGGATTTGTTCGGCGAACAGGCGGTTCTGTGCGGCGGCGTCAGCGCGCTCATCAAAGCCGGATTCGAGACGCTCGTCGAGGCAGGCTATCAGCCGGAGATCGCCTACTTCGAGTGCCTGCACGAGCTGAAGTTGATCGTCGACCTGGTCTACCAGGGCGGGCTGAATTACATGCGCTACTCGATCAGCGACACGGCCGAGCACGGCGATTACACGGGAGGTCCGAAGATCGTCACCGACGACACCCGCCGCGCGATGAAGACGCTGCTCGACGAGGTGCGCACTGGCGCGTATGCGAAACGGTGGATCGCAGAGAACGAGCAGGGACGGCCGTGGTTCAATCAGGCCCGCGACGCCGAGCGGACGCACCCGATCGAGCAAGTGGGCGCGCGACTCCGGGCGATGATGCCGTTCTTGAAACCGGTCGCGACCGAGGAAACCGTCGGCGTCCGATAGCGGTCTGACGCGAACATATTCCCGGACCGATTCGATTTCACGAGGATGGTGCAGACCAACACCGCGGGCGACCCCTTCCACGCCCAGCTCGGTGTGCGATTCCAGTTTTAGAAGCGCTGCAGCAAAGGTTCCACCTGCGCCTAGGCTGCGGCGGACAGGTCAGCCGAGCGCCGCCTGGTGGCATGACGCTCGGCTAAAGCCTTCGCGCTACCTGCGTCGTGCGCCTTCGCGCTCCGTGCGTCGTGCGCCGTGACAGGTGACGAATCGGCGCGAACGGGGTAAACTGCGTCCGCCGACAGGTATGGTCTTACCAATGGAGTCGCAGACATGTTGAAACGGACGATGGTTGTGCCGTTGGCGATCGCAGCGCTGATGTGGGCCCCCAAGGAGAATCCGACGATCTCGGCGGCCGTCGCATTGCCGCTGATCTCCTCGACCGAGCCCGACGACGTCTGCTTGATGCCGCCGTCCGGGGAAGCGAGTGCGGCGTACCAGGCGTCGATTACGGCCTATCAGTCGCGCCAGCGATCCGGCGGATCGACGTCTCGACAGGAACCGGAGGGCTCGCCGCCCGGATGGCCAGGCAAGGCCACGATCGGAGGGAACATCCCGCCGACGGCGGCCGTGCTCGACCCCTGGCCCACGTTCGACGGCATGGCCGTCGACGGCGAAAACGGCGTCGTCGTGATGAGCGATGAGAACCGACATGGCGTGCTCATCTACGATCGGGCCGCGGGCGGGGATTCGCGCAAGACCACGGAGCCGCGCGGCCGCATCATCGGCCCGAACGTCAGGCTGGGGTTCGTCGCCGGCGTGGCTGTCAATCCGAAACGCCGCGAGCTGATGGTGACGAATAACGACGGCGGTGGCCTCGAGGTGTTCTCGTACACCGCCAACGGCGACGCGAAGCCGGTGCGCTCGCTCACTGTGCCCCATCAGTCGTGGGGGCTGTCGCTCGACGTCGAGCACGACGAGCTCGCCGTCACCAGCCAGCAGTACCAGGGCATCTCGATCTACGGGGCCGAGGACTCCGGCGTCGTGCGGCCCAAGCGGACGATTCGCGGCATGAACACGCAGCTCGAGGATCCGCACGGCGTATTCCTCGACGGCACACGGGACGAGGTATTCGCCGCGAACCACGGCAACTGGACCGAAATGCGCTCCTACGCGGGCGACGAGCCCGCCTTTCCAGGCAAGTACATTCCCGGCCGCTTCCAGCCATCCTCCATCCGCGTCTACAAGGCGTCGGTCACAGGCGACGTGCCGCCGATCCGGACGATCCAGGGCAAGCGCACGCAGCTCGCCTGGCCGATGGGGATTACGGTCGACAAACCGCGGAACGAACTGCTGGTTGCCAACTACGGCGGTTCGTCGATCCTGATCTTCCCCGCGTCGGCGAACGGCGATGTCGCGCCGGCACGCACCATCGGGGGGCCGCGCACCGGCATCGTCGGGCCGATCGCTGTCGGTGTGGACGTGCAACACGACGAGATCTGGGTCGCCAACTACGGCGATCACACGGCGGTCGTGTTCGATCGCACGGCGTCCGGCGACGTGGCGCCCAAGCGCATCATCCGGAACGCACCCGCGGACACGCCGACGACGGGCTTCACCAACGCCGCGTCGGCCGCCTACGACTCCGTTCGGGACGAACTGCTGGTGCCCAATTGAGTGAGCGTCCCGAGAATCTCGGGATTTGCCCGTGGGGCAAACGGAAACGTCGCTCCCGACCGAACGATTGAGGGTCAGCAAACACATTTGAGCCGGACGATGCACGGCCTCGCCTTCGACGCCGTGCACGACGAGATCATCGTGCCAGTGGCGCTGTCGGGCGCGGTGCTCGTGTTCAAAGGAGACGCTCGCGGTGACCAGCTGCCGGTCCGGATTATCCAGGGGTCGCGCACCGGTCTGATCCGTCCGCAGACAGTCGAGGTCGATCCGGTGAACGGCGAGATTGTGGCAGCCGACTCGAGCTCGCGCGCGATTCTCGTCTTCGATCGCCTGGCGAACGGCGACATCGCGCCGAAGCGGAAAATTGGCGGTCTCAAAACCGACTTTCGCGACATCGTCGGCGTGGCGGTCGATCCGGTCCACAACGTGATCGTCGCCGCGAATCGGTCGGCCGGGGGGCCGAACGGCTTGTACATGTTCGATCGTCTGGCGGACGGTGACGCGGCGCCCATCCGTCACATCGGTGGACTGAACACGGGCGTCCTGGGTCGATTCCGGCAGTTGAAGCTGGACGCCGAGCGCGGAATGATCTACGTGGCGGTGCAGGCTTTCCGCCACCAGGAGGCGACGCCGCAGAAGGAAGCCGACCTGTACACAAATGAGAAGGCGCTCGCCGCGCTGCGCGCGCAGGAGGCCAAAGGCGATCGGGCCGAGCGCGACGACGAGCCGGTCGACGCCGAAGGCGGCGGGGACACGGCGGGCTTCATCGGCGCGTGGTCCATTACCGACGACGGCGATGTGCCGCCGCGCATGATCATCCGCGGACCTGCGACGAGGGCCGGTGGATTTGCGGGCGTCGCGGTCAACCCGAAGAGCGGCGAAGTTTACGGCGTGGGCACCAACGCGGTCATGACCTATCTCGTGCCGAACTTCTTCGTGAAGAGGCCGTAGGGTAGGCCGGTCTAAAGACCTGCGCTACGGCAAGTAAAGAAGCCGTAGGGCGCACTCTTGGAGGCTCGTAGCGCAGGACTTCAGTCCTGCCAAGTCAGCGATGGCGCAGTCGTCCGGGCTTCACAGCGTCGACCAGAGCGTCGATCAACAGTCGCGCCTGCAATTCCTCGATGCCGAGGGCGCGAAACCGGCGATGCGCGCCGCCAAGGCGCGCAGTTTCGAGGCGCTCGAGATCCGCGCTGGTGCGCGTCTCCTCGAGGTCGGCTGCGGCGCAGGGGAGGACGCACGGGCACTCGCTCGTATCGTGGGTCCGCATGGCCATATCGACGCGATCGACGCCGAACCGGCGATGGTGGCTGAAGCCGTGCGCCGGTCGGCGGGCGAACGCCTGCCGCTCACGTTCGGTGTGGGCGATGTGTACCAGCTCGATTTTGCGGACGCGACCTTCGATGGCGCTCGCGCAGAGCGGATGTTGCTCCACATCGCGGAGCCCGGGCGCGCGCTGGCGGAGATGGTGCGCGTCGTGAAATCCGGCGCGAAGATCGTCGTGATCGATCGCGACATCGAGACCCGCACGATCGACGCGCCCGATCGCCTGCTCACGCGACGCATCCTCCATTTCTGGTGCGACAGTTTTCTCGGCGGCTGGATTGGGCGTCAGCTGCCTCGATTGTTCCGCGAGGCGGGCTTGTCCGACGTCGCAGTCGAACCGGTGACCGTCGTCGAGCGGGATTTCGCCGCGTTCGATGCCCAATACAATCTGACGCGCGTGGTGGATCGGGCCGTGCATGCCGGCGCGATCACCAGGGACGAGGGTACGGGCTGGCTTTCGACGCTTCATGAAATGGCGGACGCTGCCTCGTTTTTCAGTTCGATGACCAGCTTCGTCGTCGACGGACGAAAGGGATAGACTCACCACGTGCGACACACTATTTCGCGCGGCCGTATTGCCTGCACGGTGTTGGCCCTGGCGCTTCTGCTCGCGAGGAGTCCGTTTGCCGCGCCCGCGCTCACGCACCTTCACGGCATCGACGAGATCCGCGATTGGTTCAACGCGAACACGGGACACGCGCGTCTGATTCTGCTCTTGTCCCCCACGTGACCGACGTGCGCCGCTGGCGCCAGGTGGGCGCAAAGTGATCTGCTCGAGAAAATTCCAGGAGACGATCTCCGCGTGTTCGTCGTCTGGTTCCGCATGTACCCCGGCGACGAAGAATCACGATGGCCGCGGGAGATCTTTCACGATCGCCGTGTGATCCAGACGTGGGACGAGCCCAAGGCCGCAGGCCGATGGTTCATGAGCCATCTGGCCGATCTGCGCCCGTCGCGTGGCGGCGACGGCCAGTTTCCCCAGCGTGTCGACGCGCTGTGGGACAGCTACCTGTTGTTCGATCGCGACGCCACGTGGAAAAGCACACCGAGCGGCGTGTTGAGCTGGGGATTCCCGGTGATGCGCACGCGTCAGAAACTGTCGGAAGATCTGCAATATGCGCTGAAGCATGGCCGTTGAGCCGCTTCGCGGCCCGCGTCGGGTCAACTGTCCGCTGTAGCGCGAAGGCTTTAGCCGAGCGCACGTTCACGTCTGATCGATGAAGAACGGCACGGCGCGCAGCGCAAGGGCGAGCGCGAAACAGACAAGCGCCGGCAGCGAGAACCACTGGTAGACGGGCACATCGCGCACGCGCACGTGGCGGACGATCGAGCCCTTTTCGATTGAGTCGATCGAACGCGACGCCGCGTCCAGGTCGCGCTCGGAATTCGCGTTGAAGTAGCGGCCGCCGTACTTGCGGACGGTGGCGAGGAGCTTCTGCACCGGTGGCTTCGTGATCTCGCTCGCGAGATCGACGCCGATGACGTGCACGCGGACATGGGCGGCGTTCGTCTCTTTCATCACCTCGATCGGATCGCGTCCCTTGGTGTTCTCGCCATCGGTGAAGAGGACGATGACGCGATTGCGGTGCTCAGCGCTGCGCGACTGCCGGTCCAGGAGATAGTTGGACAGCGCCAGACCGTCGCCGATCGCGGTCATCCCTTCAGCGCGAAGCATCTGATCGTCGACCAGATCGACGTAGCGCAGCAAATAGTCGTAGTCGAACGTCAACGGGCTGATCACGTACGCGTTGTCCGAAAAGACGATGAGCGCGATACGGTCGTCGCGCCGATGTCGAACGAAGGTCTTGATTGCGTCTTTGGTGGCGTCGAGCCGTGTTTTGCCAGCCGTGCGCCCGGCGGTCGCATCTCCCTCCGAGGGCGTCGGCGTCTGCCTCGTGCGCGGCGGCGGGGGAACGCGCTCCATCGGCTCCTGCATGCTCGACGAGAGATCGAGCAGCATCACGATGTCGAGGCCGCGCGACTCGACCTGGACGTCTGTATACGGCAGGACGGGATCCATCAGTGCCAGCCCGACGAGGGCAAGTCCTGCGGCGAAGAAACCGAGCGGCAGCCGGCGCACGAGCGATGCGCGGTACACGCGCGCGGTCAGCCAACGGACCGATGACGATGCGGCGAACCAGCGGTGGACGCGCCATCGGAGGACCGCGACCACAGCCAGCGCGGCGAAGAACCACGAGCCGAGCTCCACGTTGAGGAATCGCATGGCAGCGTTATCGCGCCGCGCGGATCATCAAGGGCGTCGTCGCGATCGACGCGGAAGTTCTCATAACAACAACCAGAGGGCGGCGCCGGCGGCGCCGGCCACGGCCAGGCTCGCCGGATAGAGATCGCGGTACTCGTTCCGAATACGCCAGCTGAGAATGCGTCGCTCCCCCCTCGCGATGTTCGCGATGCCTTCCGCCAGGTCGTCGCCGCTGGACCAGCGCATGTACCGGCCATCGGTCATCGCCGCGATCCGGCGGAGCGTCGCCTCTGCGAACCTGGTTTTCGCGATTTGGCCCGCATCGTCGCGCAGGAACACTTCGGTGCCGTCAGGTTGGAGCACCGGAATGGGCACTTCGTGGTCGGAACCGATCCCGATGCAGTGGATGTGCAGCCCTGCGGATCGATAGGCGGCGACCTGCTTGTCGAGCTCAGCCCCGTAGTCCTCCCCGTCGGAAAGCAGCAGGAAGAGTTTGCGCGTGGGTCGATTGTCCTTGCGCGCCACGTCCATCGCGCTCTTCAAGGCCGCACCGAGGTCGGTGCCCAGGAGCGTCTGCGGATCGTGCTCGATCCAGTCGAGATAGAAGTCGAGGCTCTCGAGGTCTCCGGTGAGGTACGACAGCACCACCGAAGCGTCGGCGAAGCCGATCAGGCCGACACGATCGATCGCCTCCGGTTTGTGGTCCAGAAAACGCCTGATCTCGACGACGGCCCTCGACGCGCGCGACGGCGAGATGTCGTGTGCCCGCATCGACGCGGAGCGATCGAGCAGGATGATGAGGTCTTCGCGTTCGAATTCCGGCACACGCTGCGTGAACAGGACCTGCGGGCGGGCGGCGGCGAACACGAGCGCGCCGGCGGCAAACAGACTCAAGGCGAGGACGACGCCCTCACGACCCAGGCCCGAGCGCCGCGACCGCGTCAAGAAGTGCGGCTCGACGCCTGAGGCCCGCCGCAACGCCCGCATGTAGCCACAGCGCAGCGTCCAGCACGCGATGAGAACGGGGAGGACCTCCCACCATGAGGCGAGCTCCGGGCGCAGGAATCTCATGCCGCGCGGTCAGCCGACTCGCGTGAGGGGCTTCGTGCCGGCGCACGGCGATGTCAGACGGATCGCGGCCGGACGGACGGACGCGCGATGGCTGCTCATACGAGGGCGCTGATTACAGCAGAACGACCGGAGGGCGTCAAATGGCGGCGTAGACGGAAGGTCTGACCAATCGACGCCGGGCGGGGTGCCGGCGGTGACCGATCGGCCTGAGTGCGTCGGCGAAGCCGCGCCGCGATCCAAACATTCGAATTCCAGCGGCGAACATTCGGATTTGCGAGCGCCGCGTCCGCGCATTTGCGCTTGACTCTGCGGGCGAAAGCGTTCACTGTTTACGCCGCTTTAACGTGAATGGTAGGACCACTGGAACGTCCGCAACTGGCACGTCGCGACAAGGTCTGACCATACGAATGGGCGAAATGTTCAAGTGCGGGGACACGGCACCCCAACTTTTAGCGGAGGCTCGAATGAGGAAATACCTCGGAGCAATGGTCATGGCGGCACTGATCGCGCTGGCCGCCATGCCGACGACCGTCTGGGCGCAGGCGACGACCGGCAGCATCACCGGTACGGTCACTGACGAGTCGAAGGCCGTGCTGCCCGGCGTGACGGTCGTCGTGGAGCACGTCGAGACCGGCATCACGCGAACGCTCGTCACCGACGCCAACGGCCGGTTTCGCGCCCTCAATCTGCCTCCCGGCACGTTCACCGTCACGGCGGAGCTGCAAGGGTTCACCAAGGCGGTCCGCAACGGCCTCACAGTCGCGATCGACAAGGACGTCACCGCCGACATGGAGATGAAGGTCGGCGCCCTCACCGAGTCGGTGACCGTCGCCGGCGAAACGACACAAGTGCAATTGAGCCAGACGGTGGTCGGCGGCCTCGTCACGACCAAGCAGATCGCCGAGCTCCCGCTGAATGGCCGCAACTTCATGCAGCTGGCGACGCTCGAGCCGGGCGTCACCGTGAGCCGCTCCAGCTCCAGCACCGACTTCACCGGCGGCTATGGCGGCACGCAGATCGCCATTGGCGGCGCACGTCCGGAGCACACGGGGTATCTCCTCGAAGGCACCAACATCGCCGACCCGTCCGACAAGGCTCCGTCCGGCCTCGCGGGCGTCATGCTGGGCGTCGATACCATTCAGGAGTTCACCGTCCAGACCCATGGGTACAGCTCAGAGTTCGGGCGCGCCGCAGGCGGCATCGTCAGCTCGGTGACCAAGTCCGGCACGAACAGCATGCACGGCAGCCTGTTCGAGTTCGTGCGCGACAGCAAGCTCGACGCCAAGAACTATTTCGATGTCGGCGACTCACCGCCTCCGTTCACGCGGAACCAGTTCGGCGGCGTGGTGGGCGGCCCGATCGTCAAGAACAAGCTGTTTTACTTCGGAAGCTACGAAGGTCTGCGGCAGGACCTGGCCACGACGCAGCTGGCACGGCTGCCCGACGCGCTCGCGCACCAAGGGATCATCCCGGTGAAAGGCGTGCTGACCAACGTCGGTGTGGCGCCGAGCATCAAGCCTTACCTCGATCTCCTGTACCCGATTCCGAACGGCCAGGATTTTGGAGACGGCACGGCCGAACTACGGCACGCGGAAGTTAGCCCGACAAGGGAGAACATGTTTGTCGGCAAGATCGACTGGCAGGCGGGGATCAATGATTCGGTCCTCTTGCGCGTCTCGAACGACAAATCGACCCGAAGCCAGGTGCAGGAGGATCCCACCTTCACCGACGACACGGGGGCCAAGACGCGCTACTCGACGCTGCAGGAAACCCACCTGTTCAGCAATAACGTGCTCAACGTGGCCCGCTTCGCCATCAACGACACCTTCCGCACGGATTCGATCGACCCGCTCGTCAACATCCCGAAAAACCTGTATTTCACGAGCGACCCCAAGTTTGGGTCGATCAACGTCACCGGCCTGTCGTTGGCTGGCGCCACGGCGACCTCCCCGGTTCAGTACGACCAGCACATTTACCAGTTCAATGATGCGCTGACGTGGAACAAGGGCTCCCACACGATGAAGTTCGGGGGCGACTTCCAGCGGTACCATTTCGACGGCTACTCGTACTCGCGGTTCGGCGGCAACTTCGCCTTCCGCAACCTCCAGGAATTTCTCACGGCGAACCGCGGCAACGGCGCGGCCGCGAACACGTTCACCGGGAATCTGCCGGGCACGGACACGCAGCGCAACATGCGCCAGAGCTACTTCGCGTTTTTCGCGAATGACGATTACCGCGTCCGCAACAATCTGACGATCAACTACGGCCTCAGGTACGAATTCATCACGACGCCGTACGACACCCAGGGACGCGTCGCTGGACTCCTGAGCCTCAACGACCTCGAGTCGGGGCCTCTGGGCGTCACTCCGGGCGCACCGCTCTTCAAGAATCCCTCGCTGAAGGACTTCGCGCCGCGCGTCGGCTTCGCGTGGAGTCCCAGCGACAACGACAAAACGGCGATCAAGGGCGGCGCGGGCATTTTCTATCAACCGCTGACGACGTCCTTTTACCGCGGCACCGCGTTCCGCATTTATCCGTACTTCGCCGGCGTCAGCATCTCGCAGCCGACGGTGTTCGGGCCGGCCATCCAAGACATCCTCAGCCAGGGCACCGGTCTCGCGGTGCAGAAGCGCTCAGAGTTCGTCGACTACAATTCCGCCCAGCCGTACATCAACCAGTACTACGTGACGGGCACGCACGAGCTGATGGGCGATCTCGTCGGCGAAATCGGCTACGTCGGATCGCGCGGCTACAATCTGCCGTTCTACGGCGACCCGAACTCCGTGCCGGCGCAGCAGACGCCGCTCGGCTGGCAGATCGTGCCCGGCGCGTCGATTCGCTATCCCGACTGGGGCCGCGTCCGCACGCGCATCGACGCGGCGCACTCCTGGTACAACGGCATGACGACCAAGATCAAGCGGAACTTCAAGAATGGGTTGCAGTTCCAGGGCTCGTACACCTTGTCGAAATCGACCGATGAATTCTCGGGCGGCCTGATCGGATCGGCCGACTACAACGGAGCAAACGGCAGCGCCCAGAACTGGTGGTGCGTGCCGTGCGAGAAGGGACTCTCGAACTTCGACGTTCGTCACAACTTCGTATTCAACGGCACCTATCTCCTGCCGTTCGGCCAGAGCAGCACCGGCGCACACGCCGCGCTGCTGCAGGGGTGGCAGCTCAGCGCGATCTTCACGGCCTCGAGCGGCGTGCCGTTCCAGCCGTACATCGGCTTCGACTACGCGGGCGACAAGGAGCCTGACGGCAATGCACAGCGCCCGAGCCTCGCGCCAGGCGCCAGTTCCAATCCCGTGACGGGCAGCGTGGCCCAGTGGTTCGATCCGAACGCGTTCGTCCTGCCGCTGCCGGGCTACTACGGCAATGTGGGCCGCAACACGATCATCGGGCCCGGTCTCGCGGAGCTCGATGCGTCGGTCTTCAAGAGCAACAGCCTCAGCAACGGCCGTACGATCCAGCTGCGCGTCGAAGTGTTCAACCTGTTGAACCGGGCAAACTTCAATCCGCCCGATGTCTCAGCGGGCTTGTTCAATCCGGATGGCACGCGCCGCACCTCACCGGCGCGGCTCACGTCGACGTCCACGACAGCGCGCCAGGTTCAACTCGCCGTCAAGTTCCTCTTCTAAGCGCGACGCAGCGCGCCCGCGAGCCCACACGGCTCGCGGGCGTCCGCGCGCTGACGAACGACGCGGCTCGAGGACCGGCCGCCCCCTCCATCACGGCAGAAGCCTGCCGACGCCAGCGCCGCGCGCGCGGCACACGCGCACGCGCGGATCGCGGAATGCGTCGATCGCCCCGGCCAGGGTTCACGCCGGCGCCGGGGCCAATCGGGGCGTCATGTGGGGCGAGTTGGACCCGATTCCAAGGTCCGACCATTCGAAAAACCCTGGCAAGACAAAAGATTGCAATATTCGCGCGTTTCAGTCGAACGGTCAGACCAATAAACCCTTGCTTTCGCATCTACGGCTCGGTATGGTGTCCGGCGGTCCACTCCACGAAGTCGTTGTGCGTGACGCAAGCCTCGGTCGATCGTCGTGAGCAGAATCACGCTGCCATCCGCAGCAGAGGAGAGCATGAATACGCCGTACAGTCCCGGGTCGTTGGCACTCCGTCTCATCGCGGTATTGATCCTGGTGACGGCCGTCGCCGACACCTCCTGGGCGCAGATCACATCCGCCACGCTCGCCGGCACCATCAAGGACGAGACGGGCGGCATTCTCCCCGGCGTCGACATCGTCGCCAAGAACGTCGACACCGGACAGTCACGAACGCTCGTGACGAACGCCGAGGGCGCCTACACGATTACGGGTCTGCCTCCAGGGAAATATGAAGTGCGCGCGAGCCTGCAGGGCTTCGGCACCGTGGCCGAGACCATTCAGCTGACGGTCGGACAGCAGGCCGGCCTCAACTTGACGTTGAAGGTGGGCGCGACGCAGGAGAACGTCACGGTGACGGCCAGTGCGCTCATCGTGGACACGCAATCCTCCGCGCTCTCGGCGCTCGTGCCGGAGAAGACGATCGAGGAGCTGCCCTTGAATGGCCGCAACTACATCAATCTGGCGACGCTGCAACCCGGGATCATCAACTTCACCGAGAAATCCGGCACGTCATCCAGCACGCGCGGCGTGCAGTTGAACATCAACGGCATGGGCGGCCGCTCGAACAGCTTCCTGATCGACGGTGCGAACATGAAAGGCTATGCCGGCATCGCGACGGTGACCGCGGCCAACAGCACGCTGGGCGTCGACACGATCCGCGAATTCCGCGTGGTGACCAACGCGTTCTCGGCCGACTACGGCCGCGCGATGGGCGGCGTGATCAGCCTCGCGACGAAGTCGGGCAGCAACTCCTTCCACGGGTCGGGGTTCGAATTCTTCCGCGACAGCAAGTTGGACGCACCCAACTACTTCGATCCGGCCGACGCGTCGGGCGACAAGCAGGCGCCGCCGTTCAAGCGCAATCAGTACCGGTGGATCGTTCGGCGGACCGCTCAAGCAGAACAAGGCGTTCTTTTTCGGGGGGTATGAGCGCCTCCAGGAAGATCTGGGGACGACGCTGATTACCACCGTGCCGACGGCGGCTGCTCGTGCCGGGACGGTGAACCCGAGCGTCCAACCGTACCTGGCTCTGTATCCGTTGCCCAACGGCGCCGATCTCGGCGGCGGCGTCGGCCAGTACATCTACGCCTTCAGCCAGCCGACGCGCGAGAACTTCGGGCAGCTCCGCGTCGACGTGCAGCTCTCAGACAATCACTCGTTGTTCGTGCGGCACACGATCGACAAAGCGCACCAGCTGTTGCCGGCCGGCGCCGTCTCGCTGCCGCAGTTCGTGACCGATTCGACCTCCTCGAACCAGTTCTTCACGGCCGAGGAAAAATGGGTCGTCAGCCCGGCGCTGTTGAACACGGCGCGCTTCTCCAACAGCATCCTGCAGTACGAGCAGCTACCGACGAACAACCTGTCGAACCCGCTGTCGTTCTTCGCGCAGGCCTCTCAGATGGGCTCGATCTCGGTGCCCGGGTTGACGGGGCTCGGCAACGACGGCACGTTGCCGTCCACCAACAACGTCACGTACTGGACCTACTCTGACGACATCACTTATACGAAGGGCAAACATCTGTTCAAGATGGGTGTTCTGCTCGAACACGACTTCACGAGCAAGCAGACCACCACCAACAGCCGCGGCAATTACACCTTTGCCAGCCTCTCGGCGTTTCTTGCGGGCACGGCGAACCGCTTCCAGGGCGTCCTGCCGGGATCGATTTTGGTGCGCGAGCGGCCGAACACCTTGTTCGGCGTCTATGGGCAGGACGATTTTCGGGTGACCGATCGTCTCACGCTGAATCTCGGACTGCGGTACGAGCCCTACACGGTGCCGACCGATAAAAACGGCCTCGACGCGTTCCTGCAGAACATCACGACGAGCTCGACGACGACAGTGGGCCCGCCGTTCATCAACCCGTCGAAAAAGAACATCGCTCCGCGCGCCGGCTTCGCCTGGGATGTCACCGGTGACGGCCGCACCTCGGTGCGCGGCGGCACCGGTATCTACTACGACACCGATGGCACCTTCAACAGCGCCTTCGGCATTTCGGCGTTCACGCCGCCGTTCGCGCCGACGGTCAACCTCACGAATCCGGCGTTCCCGACGCCCGTCTTCCCAGCGAGCGTCACGACGTCGGGCGCGCTCGCGCTGCGGACGCTCGACCACAACATCAAGCAGCCGCGCGCCTGGACGTACAACACCAACCTGCAGCGCGAGCTCGGCGGCGGGCTGGTCGCCACGCTCGGATACGCCGGGTCGCACGGATACAACCTGGTGACGGCCATCGAAGGTAACCCGGCGGTGCCGGTGGTGCAGCCTGACGGGTCGTTGTTCTTCCCAGCCGGGACGCCTCGGATCAATCCGGCCTGGACGTCGATTGACCTCCGGACGTCGGGCGGACATTCGACGTACAACTCGATGCAAGCGTCGGTGCAGAAGCGCTTCTCGAAGGGCTATCAGCTGCAGGCGTCCTACACGCTGAGCAAGACGATGGACAACACGCAGGCGCAGTTGGGCGTCGACTCGGTCAACACGTCGGTGTACCCGATGAACCCGTACGATCCCAACGCCGACTGGGCCGTCGCCGCCTTCGACATCCGACACGTGTTCACAGCCAACGCGACGTGGGAAATCCCAGGGTACAAGCAGAACCCCGTCCTGACCGGCTGGCAGGTCAACTCGATTGTCTCGCTGCACAGCGGGCTGCCGTTCTCGCCGTCGATCGCGACGCCGAACTGGTCACGGTCGGGCAACAGCGAGGGGTCGAGTGAAGACCGGCCGAATCTCTGCAATCCGAACGTCGATCCTTCGTCGCTCATCACCGGCGATCCAAACCACTGGTTCAACACCAGCGCGTTCTGCCTGCAACCGGCCGGCACGTTGGGCAACACGCCGCGCAACTTCCTCCGCGGGCCCGGCTTCGCCGACGTGGACCTCTCGTTCGTCAAGAACCAGCCGATCGGCGGCAGCCAGCGTCTGCAGTTCCGGCTCGAGATTTTCAACCTGCTGAATCGGGCGAACTTCGGCACGCCGACCCGGACCGTGTTCGCCGGCGCGACGCAGAACGACCCGGTGCTGCCGACGGCCGGCCAGATCACGCGCACGACGAATGCGTCGCGGCAACTGCAGTTGAGCGCAAAGGTGACCTTCTAGCTATCGCCGAGTATTCACGCGATCGTCGTGACCCAGAAGCGCGCTGCATCCGCAGCAGAGGACAGCATGAAGAGGTCATTCGATTTGGGGTCGTTGGTGATTCAGGTTCTCGCGGCGCTGGTTCTCGTGGCCACCGTCGCCGGTACGTCATGGGCGCAGATTACGTCGGCGACCCTGTCGGGGACGATCAAAGACGAGACGGGCGGCATCCTACCGGGTGTCGACGTCGTCGCCAAGAACATGGATACCGGACAGTCACGCGCCGTCGCGGCAAACGGCGAGGGCGTGTACACGATTACCGGCCTCCCGCCCGGGAAATATGAAGTGCGCGCGAGCCTGCAAGGCTTCAACACCACGGCCGAGACGATTCAGTTGACGGTCGGGCAGCAGGCAGGTTTGAACTTCCTGCTGAAGGTGGGCACGGCGCAGGAGAGCGTGACGGTGACGGCGAACGCGCTGCTGGTCGACACCCAGTCGTCGGCCCTGTCGGCGCTGGTACCGGAGAAGACCATCGAAGAGCTGCCATTGAACGGCCGCAACTACATCAATCTGGCGACGCTTCAGCCGGGCATCATCAACTTCACCGAGAAGTCGGGTACGTCGTCCAGCACGCGCGGTGTGCAGCTCAACATCAACGGTATGGGCGGGCGGTCGAACAGCTTCCTCATCGACGGCGCGAACATGAAGGGGTACGCCGGGATCGCGACGGTCACCGCCGCCAACAGCACGCTGGGCGTCGACACGATCCGCGAGTTCCGCGTGGTGACCAACGCGTTCTCGGCTGACTACGGCCGCGCCATGGGCGGTGTGATCAGCCTCGCGACGAAGGCGGGCAGTAACTCCTTCCACGGGTCTGGGTTCGAATTCTTCCGCGACAGCAAGTTGGATGCGCCCAATTACTTCGATCCGGTGGACGCGTCGGGCAACAAGCAGGCGCCGCCGTTCAAGCGCAATCAGTACGGTGGATCGTTCGGCGGCCCGATCAAGCAGAACAAGGTGTTCTTCTTCGGCGGCTACGAGCGGCTGCAGGAAGATCTGGGCACGACGCTGATTACCACCGTGCCGACGGCGGCCGCGCGTGCCGGCGCGGTGAGCGCGGCAGTGCAGCCGTATCTGAGCCTCTATCCGCTGCCGAACGGCGCGGACCTCGGCGGCGGCGTCGGCCAGTATGTCTACGCCTTCAGCCAGCCGACGCGGGAAAACTTCGGTCAGTTACGCGTCGACGTGCAGCTCTCGGACAATCACTCGCTGTTCGTGCGGCACACGATCGACAAGGCGCACCAGTTGTTGCCGGCCGGCGCCGTCTCGTTTCCCGCGTTCCAAACCGACTCGACCTCGTCCAATCAGTTCTTCACCTTGGAAGAGAAATGGGTGATGACGCCGGCGCTGCTGAACACGGCGCGCTTCTCAAACAGCATCCTGCAGTACGAGCAACTGCCGGTCAACAGCCTCTCGAGCCCGTTGTCGTTCTTCCCACAGGCGGCCTACATGGGATCGATCTCGGTGCCGGGGTTGACGTCGCTTGGCGACGACAGCACCTTGCCGTCCACCAACAACGTCACGTACTGGACCTACTCCGACGACATCACCTACACGAAGGGCAAGCATCTCTTCAAAACCGGCGTGCTGATAGAACACGATTTCAGCAGCAAACAGACGACCACCAACAGCCGCGGGTCATACAGCTTTGCCAGCCTGTCGACGTTCCTCGCGGGCACGGCGCGGCAGTTCCAAGGCGTGCTGCCGGGCTCGATCCTGGTACGTGAGCGCCCGAATACGTTGTTCGGCATCTATGCGCAGGACGATTTCCGGGTGAGCGATCGCATCACGCTGAATCTGGGTCTGCGCTACGAGCCGTACACGGTACCGGCCGACAAGAACGGTCTCGACGCGTTCCTGCAGAACATCCCGACGAGCTCGACAACGACGGTGGGCCCGCCGTTCATCAACCCGTCGAAAAAGAATATTGCTCCGCGCGCCGGTTTCGCCTGGGATGTCACCGGTGACGGCCGCACCTCCGTGCGCGGCGGCAGCGGCATCTACTACGACACCGACGGCACGTTCAACAGCGCGTTCGGCATTTCGGCGTTCACGCCGCCGTTTGCGCCGACCGTCAACCTGACGAACCCGGCGTTCCCGACTCCCGCATTCCCGGCGAGCATCACGACGTCGGGTGCGCTGGCGCTGCGGACCCTCGACCACAACATCAAGCAGCCGCGCGCCTGGACGTATAACGCCAACCTCCAGCGCGAGCTCGGCGGCGGGCTGGTTGCCACGGTCGGCTATGCCGGGTCGCACGGGTACAACCTGGTGACGGCCGTCGAAGGCAACCCGACGGTGCCGGTGGTGCAGGCCGACGGCTCCTTATTCTTCCCCGTCGGCGCACCGCGGCAGAATCCGGCGTGGACGTCGGTCGATCTCCGGAACTCGGGCGGCCATTCGACGTACAACTCGATGCAGGCCACGCTGCAGAAACGCTTTGCCAAAGGCTACCAGGTGCAGCTCTGGTACACCCTGAGCAAGACGATGGACGATACGCAGGCGCAGTTGGGCGTCGATTCGGTCAACACGTCGGTGTACGCGATGAATCCGTACAACCAGAACGCCGACTGGGCGCCGGCCGCGTTCGACATCCGCCACGTGTTCTCGGCCAACGGCACGTGGGAAATCCCCGGGTACAAGCAGAATCCGCTGCTGACCGGCTGGCAGGTCAACTCGATTGTCTCGCTGCACAGCGGGCTGCCGTTCTCGCCGTCGATCGCGACGTCGAACTGGTCGCGCGACGGTAATACCTCGGGCGAGGATCGGCCCAATCTCTGCAATCCGGGCGTGGATCCAGCCTCGCTGATCACCGGCGATCCGAACCACTGGTTCAACACGAGCGCGTTCTGCCTGCAACCGGCGGGCACGCTCGGCAACACGCCGCGCGACTTCCTCCGCGGCCCGGGGTTCGCGAACGTGGACCTCTCGTTCGTCAAGAACCAGCCGATCGGCGGCAGCCAGCGTCTGCAGTTCCGGCTCGAGATTTTCAACCTGCTGAATCGCGCGAACTTCGGCACGCCGACCCGGACCGTGTTCGCCGGCGCGACGCAGAACGACCCGGTGCTGCCGACGGCCGGCCAGATCACGCGTACGACCAACGCGTCGCGGCAATTGCAGTTGAGCGCAAAGGTGACCTTCTAGATGGCTCGTCGGCTGCTGCTTGCGCTGCTCGGCTTCGTCGTGTTCAGCGCCGTGCGGTGGCAGCCGCCGTGGGTCTCGGCTCCCAAAGGTGAAGAGGGCCGCACGACGGTCCGATCGCCGCTGAACGAGTCGGCCGTCCTGGCCGTCGAGCGCGACAACGGCTGCCTCGATCCTGGCGGACCGGCACCCGATCCCCAGTCCTGGCCCGACTGGGCCTCTGCGCACATTGCCGGTGGAGACGTGCCGCCGGTGCGCGTGGTATCCGACCCGTATCCGACACTGCACAGCGTCGTGGTCGATGCCGAACACAATCGCGTATTCGTCAGCGATCCCAATCGGCACGCCCTCTGGTCGTACGATCGGACGGCCGCATCGACGGCGTCCGAACCGGTGACGCCGCTCACGAGCATTCGCGGGCCGTCGACCGGCATGATGTTCATTGCGGCGGTCGACGTGGATCCGGCGGCTCAGGAGCTCTACACCGTCGACAACGACATCGGCGATCGGCTGATGGTGTTCCCGTACGATGCGGACGGCAACATCAAACCGAAGCGCGTGCTGAACGTGCCGCATCAGGCGTGGGGCATCTCCATCAACCCGGTGCGGAAGGAAATGGCGGTCAGCGTCGAGGGTCCGCGCGAGATCGTGATCTACCGGCAGAGCGCCAGCGGCGACGAAGCGCCGCTCCGGATGATTCGCGGTCCGAAGACCGGCCTCGGCGATCCGCACGGCGTCTTCTTCGATGGGAAGAACGACGAGATTCTGGTCGCCAACCACGGCAATCAGAACGGCCGCGCCACGTTGCCCGGCGACGTGACACCGCGGCGCCGCGGCGATCAAGGCGCGCTCGCGGGCGGCCACTTCGACGTGCCGTCGATCACGGTCTATCCCGGCATGTCGACCGGCGACGTGGCGCCGGTGCGCCGGATACAAGGGGCAAAGACCGGCCTGAACTGGCCGATGGCGCTGAACGTCGATGCGGAGCACGACGAGATTGCCGTCGCGAACAGCGGCGACAGCTCGATTCGGATTTTCCGCCGCTCCGCCACCGGCGACGAGGCGCCCATTCGGATCATCAAAGGTGCGCGCACGGGCATTCATGGACCGATGGGCGTCACGTTCGACACCAGGAACGATGAGATCTGGGTCGCGAACTACGGCGATCACACGGCGCTGGTCTTCGGGCGCGCGGCTGCCGGCGACGTCGCCCCCAAGCGCATCGTTCGCAATGCGCCAGCGGGTTCGCCGACCGTCGGCTTCGGCAACCCCGGGGCAGTCGCCTACGATTCGAAGCGCGACGAGCTGCTCGTCCCCAATTGAGTGAGCGAGCCGAGGATCTCGGCGTTCGCCAGGCTGGCGAACGGCAACGCCAAACCGACGCGGGTGATTGGCGGTCAGACGAGCAGGGTCAGCCGCACCATGCACGGCATCTTCTACGATCCGAAGCACGATGAGATCGTCGTACCAGTGGCGCTCGGCGGCGCAGTTCTGACGCTGCCCGGCGGGGCGAACGGCGGCGACGCGCCGACGCGCGTGCTGCAGGGACCGAAGACGGAGCTCGTGCAGCCCGACACGTTGTACGTCGACGTCGAGCACGACGAGATGATCGTCGACTCGGGCGACGACAGCGTGCTCGTCTTCCGGCGAACCGCGGCGGGCGACGAAGCGCCCCTCCGCAAAATCGGCGGACCCAAGACGCAGATCAAGAACATCTACGGCATGAGCGTCGACGCACTCCACAATCTGATCGTCGTCGGGAACCGTGTGGATACGGGCGGCCGCAATTCGAACGACGGCATCCTGATCTTCAACCGGACCGACAGCGGCGACGTGGCGCCGCGCGCAGTGATCGCCGGGCCGCACACCGGGATCATCAAAATTCGCCAGGTCGTGGTCGACGATGCGCGTGGACAAATCTTCGCGACGATCAAGAACAACTTCGAGAACTACGATCCGGCGGCCGAGCGGCCGTCACCCTGGAGTGCGGACAAGACCGGCTTCATTGGTGTCTGGAGCATCAAGGACAACGGCGACGTCCCGCCGAGGGCTGTCATCAAAGGGCCGGCGAGCGGCCTCGTCTGGCCCGCAGGTGTGGCGATCAACCCCGCCAATCACGAGGTCTACACCATCGACAGCGTGAGCAACGCGCTGTTCATGTTCAACATGCCGGAGCTGTTCCGGAAACCGTCCACCGATCGAGAGGCGCTGTACCGATGATGAATGGTGATGTTCTGCGTGCGTCCAGGTTCCGGGCGCCCTGGGGGGCGATCGTGGCCGGGCTCTGCCTGGCGATGGCGCCGGTCTCCGTCGCCTCCGCCCAAGGCACGTGTGACAAGTATCTGGATCCACCGCGGCAGGTCCGCGGGAAAGCGGCAGGGCCGAAATCGTGCCTGATGCAGGAGACGGAGATTCGGCACGACGGGCGTCCGTTCACGCGCCTCGACGTCGGGTTGGACGGAACGGTCGAAGGCTATCTGGCGAAGGTGGGCGACTACAAGGAATACTTCAGCAATTCACCGGACCTCGTCTTCCCGCAGACCTGGGGCGCGCGCGAGATCTTTTTCGCGGTGGCCGCGTACGAGCGCGACAAAGGCGCCGCGATGACCGTGGTGTTCCCCACCGACAAATCGGCGTGGAACGGCAGTGTGTTCGTGATGGTGCACGGCCGCGGCGTCTCGTTCAAGGAGGGCAGCCTCAAGCCGTGGAACAAGAATCTCGATCCGGCGCAGCCGGCGGGCGATCTCGACAAGTACGATCTGCTGCTGCTGTCGAAAGGCTACGCGGTCGTCAAGACGCATCGCACGTCGACCGAGAATCTCGGCGAGATCAAAGCGACGCTCGAAGACGGCAGTACGGTGGACTTCATCGCCTTCAACGACACGGCGAAGTACATTCTCGACTTCGCCGAGGTGGCCAAGAAGATGATCGGCGAGCGGATGGGGACGCCTCCGGCGCACGTCTTCATGTACGGCCACTCGGCCGGCGCCCGCATCGGCCACGCGATCAATTACACCGCGGGGCTCAACGTCGGCCGCGACGGGAAGCGCTTTTTCGATGGTCTGCTGAACGACGACCCGGCGGCCGGCACGTGGTATCCCGTGGTCATGAAGGATGGGAAAGACGTGCTGTTCGCGAATCCCGCCGACAAAGCCGCGTTCGTCCCGATGATCGACGTTGCCCACCAGATGTACAACAACATCTGGCCGCCGAAACACCCCGCCTGGATGTCGAACAGCTACCTCGAGAACAAACGGAACAACGCGCGGATTCTGCACGACAAGGGACTCACGAACTACCGGATGTACGAAGTCCGCAGCATCAGCCATTCAGGCGGCGAGAACCTGCGCGATGGCTCGAAAGGCGCGATCGACAATCTCGACCTGTCGAGAATGATGGACAAGTTCATCGACATGCTCGCTGCGTGGGTGGAGAAAGGCACGGCGCCGCCGCCGACGCGATCGGACTGGGCGGAGCTCGGCGGTGCGACCGCCGATGGCGCGATCCAGCGTCCGGCGCTCGCATTTCCCGAAGTCGCCTGTCCCTTGGGCGTCTATTACAACTACCCGGAGACGACGTCCGGGACGACCGCTTTTGCGGCGTTCACGGGGCAGGGCATCGAGCCGCTCAACGCGAAGAAGGTATTTGTCGACATGAACCGCGATGGCGTCTGGGATTATCGCGAAACGCCGACCGAGGCGTGGCGCCGGTTGGGCCTTCTTCAGAAGAACGAAACGCTCACCCGCGAAAAATACCAGGCCTGTGTCGGTCACGCCGCGGACCAACTGCGAAACGACGGCTTCTTCTCGGACAAGACGGCGGCGTGGTACGTGGAGCAGGCGAAGAAGACCGACCTGCTGCCGAAGGAGACCGGTCGGCCAGCAACGATAAAGGAGGGCGGCGAATGATGAAGAACGAACGGCTGTTCCCTCGGGCGCGCGGATGGTATTCGACGCCGCAGATTGCCTTCTTCGCGCTCGCCGCGTGCCTGTTGACCAGCGGCGTGTCGTCGGGTCAGCTCGCGTCGAAGCCCGCTGACGACTGGACGGCGAGGCTCGAGCGTCCCGAGCGCGTCGCCGGCCTGAAAATCGACTACATCATTTCCTCGCTGCAGCTGAAGCCGGGCAACGTCGTCGCCGACATCGGCGCCGGCCCCGGCGTGTTGAGCCTGCCCATCGCCAAGGCCGTCGCGCCCGGAGGCAAGGTCTACGCGGTCGAAATCGATCAGGCGTTTCTCGATCACATCGCGAAGAAGACGAAGGAGCAGAACGTCTCCAACGTCACGCTGGTGCTCGGCGCGGCCTCCGATCCGAAGCTTCCCGCACGCGACGTCGACGTCGTGCTGTTCCACGACGTCCTGCACCATATTGAAGATCGGGCCGGCTACCTCAAGGCCGTGACGCGGTACATGAAGCCCACGGGGCGCGTCGCGATCGTGGAGTTGCCGCCGAACGGCTCACACAAGGACGAGCCCGCACTGGTCGTGACAAAATCGCAGGTGAATGCCTGGATGGACGCGGCCGGTTTCAAGCCCGTTCAGGAAATCAGCGGCTTGAACGAAGGTAAGTGGTTCACGGTCTACGCGCGCAAGTAAGCGGGCGCCCGCAGTTCTGGGAGGGCAGGTCACAGACTCAACATGCTGTCTCGTCGCGCGTTCATTGGGGTCGTAGCCGCCCCGCTTCTCAAGGTCCCAAGTGTCCCGCCGCGACCCCTGCCGCCGGTGTCCTGGACCTGCGTCATGCACGCAGAGGTGGTAGACGACAAGCCTGGCAAGTGCCCGATCTGTTCGATGGCGCTGGTGCCTGTCAGGCTCGATCTCGTCTGGTCGTGTCAACTCCATCTCGATATCACGGCGATGGGCCCCGGCCGGTGCCGAATCTGCGGCCGCGATCTTGTCCGCATCATCAAGGCCGTCTCGTTCTCCTGTCCGGTTCATCGGAAAGTCGACAGCATCGATCCCGGCAAGTGTCCGATTTGCGGCCGGACGCTGACGATCAAGTATTCCCTCCGCCCGCACGGCGATCACAATCCCAAGCACGGCGGCTTTTTCCTCATGGCGTCGAACAATTGGCACGTCGAGGTGACGCACCCCGCCGCGGCCATTTTCAGGTTGTACGTCTACGACAACTACTCGAAGCCGTTCACGCCAGCCGGCCTGCAAGCGCGCATCATCGAGGTGCCCGGCGCCCAGGGCAAGCCGGCGGCTGCAGCGATCCCGTTCAAGCCGGCGGCGGGGCGAGGCTATCTGGAAGCGCGCGTGCCCCAGCTTGCCCTGCCTGCGACCATTGCGGTCAAGGTACGGTTTCAGCCAAACGACCAGGAATATCGGTTCGACTTTCCATTCATCGACTATTCACAAGAGCCGCGCGGACGGCCAGGGAGCGCTAAATGAATCGACGCGCCGTGCGCCTCAGCGCGTGCATGCTGGCGCTTGCATCGCCATTGTTCGCTCAGAGCAACCCGACCTACATTCAGTTCTCGCCGGGCCCGGTCAAGGGCGCGCTCTACAAGCCGGACAGCGGACCGGCGCCGCACGTGGCGTTCCTCATCATTCACCGGACGGCGAACGTCATGGGCAGCGCCGCAACGCGCGAGCTCTCCAAACGCGGATTCATGGTGCTGGCGATCAACCCGCGGTCCGACAACAACGAGACGATCGTCAACTTCGAAACCAACGCCCTCGACATCAAGTCCGGCGTCGAGTTTCTGCGCAAACAGCCTGGCATCACCAAGGTCGTCCTCTGGGGACACAGCGGCGGCGGGCCGGCGACGAGCTTCTATCAAGCCGTTGCCGAGACGGGCTCGGGCTATTGCCGCGGCGCCAACAAGCTGATCGAGTGTGACGCGACGCTCGACGGCCTGCCGAAGGCCGACGCGATCGTCCTCGTCGACGCTCACCCGGGCGTGTCGGTCAACGGGCTGCGGAGTCTGAATCCGGCCGTCATGGACGAGCACGATCCGAGGAAGATCGACCCGGCGCTCGACCCCTTCAATCCGGCGAACGGCTACAAAAACGGTGCGTCGCATTACTCCGACGCGTTCAAGCAGAAATACTTCAAGGCCCAGGCCGATCGCATGAACCGCCTCATCGACGCCGCGCTTGTCGAGACGAAGGCAATGAAAGCGGGAACCGCCCCGTATCCCGATGACGATGCGATGGTCGTGACGCGGTTCGAGGGGGCGCGTCTCATGGAGCTCGACCCGAGCATTCATCACGCCACCGTCAAGCCGGAGAAGCTGCTGAAGAACGACGGCACTGTGGTCACGCAGATCGTGGAGAGCGTGCGCCAGGCGGCGCGCGGCTACGACAAGCGCAACGCCAGCTTCGAAGGCGGCGCACGGATCATGACACGGCATTCGTTCCTCAGCGCGAATGCCATCCGCGCGAAGGACTCTCTCGACGAGATCGACTGGTGCTCGAGCAACAACTCGACCCGCTGTGCGGTGCAGAAGATCACGATCCCGACGCTCATCACCGCCATGGGCGCCCATTACTTCATCCGCGACAGCGAGATTCATTACGACGTGTCTGCCAGCCGCGACAAGGATTTCATCGTCATCGAAGGCGCGACCCATGGGATCACGCCGTGTACGCCGTGCGAGACCACGCCTGGCCAGTACTCGAACAGTGCGGAGAATTTTTTCAACTACGTGACGAAGTGGATCAACGCGCGCTTCTGAGGGCCGACGGGCGTGTGAGAGCGAATCGCATACTATAGGCGCTGGCGCGCGCAGGCCACCAGGCAGACACGGAGGACCATGGAGGGCAAGGTCACCCTTCCCGCGCTTCAGCGGATGAAGCGCGAAGGGCGCAAGATTGTCGGGGTCGTCGCGTATGACTACCAGATGGCGCAGATTGTGGACCGCGCCGGGGTCGACATCGTCTCGGTGGGAGACTCGGTCGGCATCAATCTGTGGGGTCAGCGCAGCGAATTGGAAGTGACGCTGGATCAGATGATCCTGGCGGCCCAGGGCGTCCGGCGCGGCGTTGAACGGGCGCTGGTCAGCTGCGATTTCCCGTTCGGCCCGCTCCAGGAGGGGCCCGAGGCCGCCGTGCGTGCGGCGATCCGCCTCGTCAAAGAGGGCGGCGCCGATCTGGTCAAACTGGACGGCGCGTCCGCGTTCCCCGACGCCGTGCGCGCGATTACCCGCGCCGGCATTCCGGTGTGGGCGCAGTTCGGCATCACGCCTCACACTGCGCTGCAGTACGGCGGCATGTCGAACGCGGGTCCCGAGCTGGCCACCGCGATGAAGGATCAGCTCCTGTCCGAAGCAAAGCTCCTCGAGGAGGCGGGCGCGGCTCTTCTCGACTTCACGAACTCCGGGCCGGTAGCCGGTGCGGAGGTCGCGCGCGCCATTGCGATACCCGTGATCGGTGGACTGGGCGGCGGTCCGTGGCTGGACGGTCGCGTCCGCAGCGTCTTTGCCGCGATCGGGTACCTCGCCTCGGCGCTGGACGACAAGACGGAGCGCTACGCCAACGTCGCGAAGATCGCATTCGACGCAATCACGAGCTTCGCGGACGATGTGCGCGAGTCGCGGCAGATTCGCGGCGCCGCTCCGGCCGGACGGAAACTCTGACGTGGCTACGGCGGTTCTCGACGGCATCACCACACGCTACGAACTGATCGGGGCCGGCGCGCCCCTGCTGATGTTTTCGCCCGGTGGGTTCGACGCGACGCTGGACAAATGGACCACGCAGGGCATCTACAGCCGCATCAAGCCGCTGGATCACCTCTCGAAGAACCACACGTGCATCGTCTTCGACCGCCGGGAGACGGGGCAGTCCGGCGGGCGCGTCGAGCGCGTCACGTGGGCGCATTATGTGAGGCAGGGAAGGGATCTCCTCGATCACCTGCATATGCAGCGGGCGCACATCATGGGCGCGTGCATGGGATGCTGTCCGGCCGTCGCGTTTGCCGTGGCGCATCCGGAGAGGACGCAGAGCCTGATTCTGTATTGGCCCGTCGGCGGCGCCAGATATCGGATTAACAGCCACCTGCGGTTCGCACAACACCTGGCGTACGTTCAGCAGCACGGCCTCGGCGGCGTGGTGGCTCTCGCCGCGAGCGGCGACAAGGCATTCGGCGCGGACCCGCGAGGCGGGCCGTGGGTGTCCGTGCTCCGCCGCGATGCTGCGTTTGCCGAGGCGTACGCGCGGCAGGATGTGGAGCGCTACAAGCTCCTCGTCGCCGGAATGGCCCGCGCACTATTCGACCGCGACACGGCTCCCGGTGCCGAACCTGAAGACCTCCTGCAACTGGACGTTCCCGCCCTGATCGTTCCAGGCTGCGATCAGACCCACGCGATATCCGCGGCCCGCTTTCTGGAAGAATGCTTGCCGGCGGCAGAGTATTGGGACGCGCCCGTCGCCGAGCAGACGGAGGAGACGGCGACGCCGCGGTTGCTGAAATTTCTGGAATCGGCTGCGGCCCGGTAAATCGCGGGTCGCCAGCGCACGTCAACCGATCAGCCCATGCGTGTTTTGGGGGAACAGCTCGTCCACCGTAAATGGCCGCGAGAGTATGCCCTGCTCGACGCTGTATTGAATAACAGCGGCGAGCTCTCTCCGGTTCGGTTCGATGCCGTAGGGCAGCGGATCGCCGGTGATTTCCATCACCCGCTTGAACGTCTGATCGCTGGGCGACGGCTGATCGATTCTTCCCTCTTTCAGCCGCTGGACGTAGAGCCGCTTCGCCTCGACAAAGGCCGCGAAGATATCCGGCGCCAAATCGCCATGCGCCGCCAGAAGGTCGTCCTTGACGACGACCGTATGGTTGATGGGGTAGAGGCCCCCGTGACGCAGGCCGTCGAGGCCGGCATCGAGCGCGTTGGGAATGAGCGGCTTCACGTCGGGAGAATCGACCTGGACGCCGATCGCCGCAACAAGCTCGCCCGACAGCAGCAGATCCTCGATCTTCTTGCCGGGCTCGATCGGCACGACGTTGGACGGCGGTTGGTACTCGGCGACGTGCTCGTCGCCTGAGAGCACCCACGTGATCCGGCTGAGGTCCACTCCGAATTGATGCTGCAGGATGCTTCGAGCCCACAGCCCGGTGGTCACCGTATATCCGCGATTGACGCCCACCTTCCGGCCTTCCAGATCTTTCGGATTCCGGATGCCCGTGTTCGTGTTGTACACAATGGCGCCATGGTGAAAGGCGCGCATCGGGAAAACCGGCAAAGCGGTGAAGCGTTTCCCGTGTGCGCGTGCGCAGAGATAGGTCGTGATGGCCATTTCGGAAATGTCGAACTCCAGGCCGCGCACCATGCGCCGGAACGCCTTGATGATGACCGGCACGTCCTCGAACTCGAATTCGAACGTCCGCGGTTTCACCGTTCCATCCTTGAGCGGTTGCGTGTGTCCGTGGGTCACCAGTGCGGTCTTCAACGTGAGCGGGGCCATGGGCGGCGTATCCTCATTCGCGATGTGGGCTCGAATTTAATGGTCAGACCATGCGTATTCTAGAACAGAATGTAGACGAAGTCTCCGCAGGAGGAGAGGACTGATGGCCCCAGCGACAGAAGCCCTCGACGAGCTGGTTACGGCGAACCGGATCCTTGCCCACGAAGGCGTGGTCGACGCCTTCGGCCACGTGAGCATCCGCCACCCCAATCGCCCCGATCGTTTCTATCTGTCGCGAGCCCGGGCGCCTGAATGCATCGAGCCGGCCGACCTGATGGAGTTCACGCTGGACGGCGCCGCGATCGACCCCGGCGGACGCAAGCCTTACGCCGAGCGGTTCATCCATGGCGCGGTGTACGAAGCGCGGCCGGAGGTCCAGGCTGTGATCCACAGCCACAGTCCCAGCGTGATTCCGTTCGGCATCACCGGCACGCCGCTGCGTCCGGTCATGCACATGTGCGCGTCGATGGGGACGAGAGTGCCCGTCTGGGACATGCGCACGCACTTCGGCGACACGAATCTCCTGGTCACCGAGATGAAGGTGGCGCGAGATCTCGCGGCAGCGCTTGGCGGCGCTCCCGTGGCTCTCATGCGGGGCCACGGATGCGTCGTCGCGGGTCAATCGTTGCGTGAGGTCGTCTTCAACGCCGTCTATCTCGAGCTCAACGCCGAGCTGCAGATGAAGGCGAGCGCGATGGGCGACATCACCTTTCTCAGCGACGGAGAAGTGGCTGCCGTGCTCCGCACGCGCAGCTCGTTTACCTTCGAGCGGGCGTGGGAGTTCTGGTGCCAGCGAGCGGGCCGGCCGTACGACGTCCGTCCGATGGGAGGGCCACTGGCTGAGAACGTATGACGCACGAAACGGAAGTCCTCATCGTCGGCGCGGGTCCGGTCGGGCTGACGCTCGCGATCGCATTGGGACGACGCGGTGTGCGGTGCACCTTGATCGAGCAAAAGGAGGCGCCGGAATTTCTGCCGAAGATGGAGCGGTGCAACGCGCGCACCATGGAGATCTTTCGCCGGTTGGGACTGGAGCACCAGATCCGCGCGGCTGGATTGCCCGGCGATGTGCCCATGGACGTCTACGTCGCTCTGGCGATGAACGAGGCGCCGCTGCTACACCTGCCCTATCCCTCCGTGGCCGAAGCGCAGGCCCAGATTGCCGCGTGCAACGACGGATCGATGCCGCTCGAGGCTTACCAGCTTATTTCGCAATACACGCTCGAGCCGCTGCTGAAGTCCGAGGCAGAGCGGCTGCCAACGGTGACAGTGCGCTATGGGTGCGAGTTCCTGTCGTTGTCTCAGACCGCGGCTGGCGCGACGGCCTGCGTGCGAGACCGAGACAGCGTTCCGCGGGATATCCGCGCGCAATATATCGTCGGCTGCGATGGCGGCAGCAGCGCGGTTCGAAAACAGATCGGCATTCAGCTTCTCGGAGAGGGCAACCTTCTGCGCCTCTATCAGGCCCTTTATTACAGTCCCGACCTGTTCGACATGATCCCGATCGGCGACGGACCTGGCAGAGGCCGGCATTACCACATCGCCGACGCGCAATCGACATTCCTCATCATGCAGGATTCCACGCGGCACTGGACGCTGCACGCCGTCGTCGATCGGCCGGAGGAGATGCGGGGGCAGTTCGAGCGGACGGTCGGAGTACCCGTTCGGTACGAGATGCTCTACGCCGGAGAGTGGAAGCAGAACCTGCTGCTTGCCGATCGCTACCGCTCCGGCCGCGTCTTTCTTGCCGGCGACTCCGCCCATCTTGTCATCCCGACCGGTGGGCTGGGCATGAACACCGGCGTCGGCGACGCGATCGACCTTGCCTGGAAGCTTCACGCGACGCTTCGCGGGTGGGGAGGCGTTCGCCTCCTCGATTCGTATGAAATCGAGCGCCGCCAGGTTGGCGACCGCAATGTCGGTGCGTCCCGCTATGCATCGCTCGGCCGGAGGAAATGGCGTGCGCAATACCGGCCGAACATTCGCGAGGCAAGCGCCGATGGACAGGCGACGCGCGACAGCCTTGCGCGTGTCGCGAACGTCGAACAACGGAAGACGAACGAGATGATTGGCGCCGAGCTCGGCTACCGCTATGTCGGCTCTCCGGTGATATGGGATGAGCCGGGCGGACCCGAGCACCTGTTTCGAGAGTACGTGCCGACGACGTGGCCTGGCGCACGGCTTCCGCATGTGTGGCTGAAGAATCAGACGCCCGTGCAGGACGTGATCGGGGATGGATATACGCTCCTGCGGCTGGGGCATTCGAACGCCGACACCTCAGGCCTCGAGCGGGCGATGGGTGCGCTCGGCGTGCCCTTCGAGATCGTGACGGTATCGGACGACATCGCGCGCGACGTCTACGGTCGCGACCTCATTTTGTTGCGACCCGACTTGCACATCGCCTGGCGGGGCAACGACGCGCCGGCGGATCCCGGACATCTTGCGGCGCTCGTCACCGGCCAGCCACGACACGGTGAGATGCGCCTGCCGACAGGCGGCTACGCATGACGTTGAAGATCGACGTGTTCAATCATATTTTCCCGCAGCCGTTTTTCGAGCGGCTTCAGGCCGTGACCGTCAACAAGGGCGCGATCAAGCGCTGGCTTCACATCCCGTTTCTCCACGATCTCGATGTCCGATTCCGGATGATCGACGAGTTCGGCGATGAGTACCGCCAGATTCTCTCGCTGTCCGCACCGCCCATCGAATCGATCAACCCCGATCGTCAGATCACCCTCGATTTGGCGACGCTGGCCAACGACTCCATGGCCGATCTCGTCCGCCGGCACCCTGATCGTTTCCCGGGGTTCATCGCGTCCCTTCCGCTCAACCATCCGGCGGAGAGCGTAGCGGAGCTCGAGCGGGCGGTGAAAGACCTCGGCGCGCTCGGCGTGCAGGTCTTCTCGAACGTCAACGGCCTGCCGTTGGACGACGAACGCTTCTTCCCGCTCTTTCAGGCGGCCGAGCGCCTCAATTGTCCAATCCTGCTGCACCCCGCGCGCGGCGCCAAGGTGCCGGACTATGCCGGCGAGGAGAAATCGAGGTACGAGATCTGGTGGACCTTCGGGTGGCCGTACGAAACGAGCGCAGCGATGCAGCGGCTGGTATTCTCGCGGCTGTTCGATCGGCTGCCGCGTATCAAGATCGTGGCGCACCACCTCGGCGCGATGATTCCGTACTTCGAAGGAAGAGTCGGGTACGGACTCGATCAGTTCGGCGCACGCACCGCCGATGAAGACTACGAGGGGTTGCTCAAGTCCTTGAGGAAGCGGCCGTACGACTATTTCAAAATGTTCTGGGGCGATACGGCGGTGTTCGGGAGCCGGGCTGCTACCGAATGCGGCTTGAGCTTCTTCGGGCCCGACCAGGTCGTCTTCGCGTCAGACGCGCCATTCGATCCCGAAGGCGGATCCCTCTACATTCGCGAGACGATCAAGGTCATCGACGGGCTGGCGATCAGCGGACCGGATCGCGCCAAGCTGTATCAGCACAACGCCGAGCGACTGTTCAATCGCACGTTCTGAACCATTTCAAAATCGGTGTAGCGCGAAGGCTTTAGCCAAGCGTCTCGGCGCCGGGCGGCGCTCGGCTAAAGCCTGATATGGAATGACCCTCTGTCAAGCCCCGATCTCTCGATGGTGGCTTGGCGAATGCCGGCAAGCGTCAGCCTGCTGGCATAAGAGCCTCTGACCGTGTGGCGAGCGCGGTGTCCAGGGGCGCCGCAGGCGCCGCCCGCAGGGCGCGCAGCCCTGGATGCCGTGTTCGCCACATGGTTCGTCGGACGCCGCTCGGCGCGCGGGCCGCGAAGACGACGGATGGCTGAGGGCGCTTCGACGACGAGTCACGCTGATATACGGTGATTACCGCGATCGCTCGCGGCAGCGCACACATGACAGTGCTTCGTCGGGAGGACGTGCAGTCTTCGGTCGCGAGTTGGGACAGGTGTCCGTATCGCATGCTTTAGCCGCCGATCCTCGCAATCGTGCCTCTGATCATCCGCCGTCTTCGCGGTCCGTCACCGAACCGGATCATCACATCGTGACCGAGGTTCCTGTCGTGCCGGTTGTGCGGGCTATGGCACGGCGACCGGCGCTGGTTGGAGCGCGGCCCACAGAAACCCGGCGAGCTCGCGCGCGATCGCCACCGCGATCTTCGGCGCGGGCTTCTGGTCGGCCGCGAATTTCCGGAACCGCCGGCACAAACGCTGCTGCGCCTTGTCCGCAATGGCAATCACCCGTGACGGCTGCCCCTGGCGCCGCCGGGCCAGCGTCTTCCCGACGTGTCCGCGATGTTGGTAATGCCACGCCGTTTCGACGAGGAGGCGCCGGACTAGGGCATTGCCCGTTTTCGTGATGCGGCCGCGCCGCTGCTTCTCCCCACTGGAATTTTCGCCGGGCACGAGCCCGAGATACGCCATCAACGCCGGCGCCGAGGCGAATCGTCGAACGTCGTGCAACTCGGCGAGGATCAGCATGGCCGTCAACGTATCGATGCCTCGGAAACACCGCAACCACCCGACCGGCTCCCGATACGGGGCCTGCGCGGCGATCTCCGCGAGCCGGGCATCCAATGCTCGTAGCCGCGCCTCCGTCTGATCAATCGCCAACCAATAGTCGTCGACGACGGCCCGTTCGGCGGCGTGCGCCCACGTCAGACTGGCGATCCACTGGCGATGCCCGCGCGTCCAGTTGCGCCCCGCATAGTGCAGCCCCCGCCGCAGCAGCAACTTGCCCAGCCGATGCCGGCATCGTTGCAGATCCTCCCGCGCATCATCGCGGGCACGCGCCAAGTCCCGAACGGCCTCGTCCTCCGGCGTCGGCGGCTGCACCGCGGTCAGCAACCCCGCGCGCCCGAGCTCCCCGAGCTTGCGCGCGTCGCGGCGATTGGTCTTCACCCGCTCCCCCGGCTTCCGCGGAATCAGGGAGGGCGCGACCACGTCGCAGCGCACCCGTTGAGTCGTCATCTGCCGCTGCAACGCGTAGCCACACGGACCGGCCTCATAAAACACGCGCACCGGACCCGGCGCCTCCCGCTCGAGCTTCCGCACCAACCGGCGCACCGCCTGTGGCTCATTGGCCAGCTGCCACGTGACCGGTTGGGTCGCGTCCCCGATCAGCATCGCGACAAAAAGGTCCTTCTTATGCGCGTCGATGCCCACGTACGTAGTAACCTGTTTCACGACCGGCTCCCTTCGATGCGGCTCTAGCGCCCTCGAGCGCTAACCCGCGATTCTCGGTGGCTCAAACCACCGTGTTGAGTGCTCCGAAGCACTACAACGTTACGATGGAGAGCCGGTCATTCCATATTGTCTTCGCGCTACACCGGTCGGCCGCGCTCCTCGCTGGCAATGTGCAGCCCGGTGTTGGCGGCAGGGACCCCGGCGTAAATCGCCGTCTGGAGCAGCACCTCTTCGAGGTCACACCACTCGAGCTCGTGGACGAGTCCCGTGCGGACGTGCAGGCGGAACTCGTCCCATCGTCCCATGGCCGCCGTCATCGCCAGGACCAGGAGGCGGCGCGTCCGGATGTCGAGGAGCGGGCGCGTCCAGATGGTTCCCCATGCATATCGGGTGATGAGATCCTGGAATGCCGCGCTTGGCGCGGAGGCGAGCGCGTCGTCGACGTGCGCGTCGCCGAGGACACTCCGTCGCACTGCTAAACCGGTTTCGAGCGAGTTGGCGGCTGGCGGGAGGAGAAAATCCATCAGCGCGGCGGTGAACGATCGCGGCGCTTCGAGATTTGACAGGTGGGCGGTCGGCAGGTGCACGACGCGCGCATGCGCGATGCCGCGTGCGAGTGCGTCGCCATGTCCGGTCCACGGCAGTGACACATCGAGATCGCCGCTGATGATCAGCACCGGGGCGCGGATCGCGCCGAGCGTGGCGGTCAGGTCCATGTCGCGTATCGCCGCACAGCAGCCCGCATAGCCGGCCGGATCAGTCGCGAGGAGCGTACGTTGCGCGGTCGCGACCGCGGGAGCGCTCGCATCCAGGAGCCGCGGCGAGAAGAAGCGTCGCATCACCACGTCAGCCACTGCCGGCATGCCGCCCGTCAGGTACTGCCTGTCGCCGTGTTTCCATGCCCGCGGAGTCTGCGCGCGAGGACGTATTGGCGAGAATGACGGCGTCGACGCGATCGGCGGCGTGCGCGGCGAGCCACTGCCCGATCATTCCGCCAAGCGACAGGCCGCAGAATGCAAAACGATCGAGGCCGAGGGCGTCCGCCAGCGCCAGCGCGTCCGCGCCGAGTTGTTCGATGCGATAGCCGCCTGGCGTCACGCCGGACGCACCATGTCCCCGGATGTCGTACCGCAGCACGCGAAAATGTGCGGCCAGATCCGCGGCCTGCGGATCCCACATGCCATGATCCTGTCCGAGCGAGTGGGAGAGCATCAGCACGGGGAGGTCGTCGCTTCCCTCGAGGCGGTAATAGATGTTCGTGTCGCCGATTCTCAGCAGCGGCATGGCGTGACTGTCCTCATTCCTCAGTACCGAGCAGCCGGCGACGGAGACGTTCGGCGACGCCGAGGTACGCGTCCGGGTTCTCCAGACTCGAAAGATCCGCGGCAGTAAGGGCCGCCCGCACCTCAGCGTTTTGTGTCAGCGCGTCCGCGAATCTTCCATCACCGCGGCGTGCCGCGCTGATGGCGCCGGCAATGAGTCGGGCCGCGGCTTCGCGGCCGACGACGGGCGCGAGCAGCACCATCGCTCGCTCGGCGAAGACCATGCCGCGCGTCGCCGCGATGTTCTCGCGCATGCAATCCGGGTCGACGCTGAGCGCTTCGATGACGTCCGCCACCGCCGCCACCGCCGCACCCGTCGCCTGCACGATGGCCGCGACCGTCGTCGCCTCGGCATGCCATCCACCGAGACCGCGTTCGTGTTCCTGCGGCAACCCCGACAGAAATGCGGAGACGAGACCCGGAACACGCGTCGAGGCCGCAAGCGCCACGGCGCAGCCCGCGGGATTTCTCTTGTGCGGCATGGTCGACGATCCGCCGCCTGGCTCCGCCGCTTCGGCGACCTCGTCTTGCATCAGCAGCGCGACGTCGCGTGCGATCTTGCCGAGTGTTCCGGTATAGATCCCGCACGCGGCCACGAGCCAGCCGAGGCGATCGCGGTGGGCGTGCCACGGTGCGTCTGGAGTCGGCAAGTCGAGCTCGCGCGCCAGCTCGGTGGAGACCGCGAGGCCGTGCGGGCCGAGGGCAGCCAGCGTTCCCGAGGCACCGCCGAACTGCACGACGCACGCGTCGCGAAAGGCCGACGCGATCCGCGCCCGGCCGCGCGACACCGCCCCGAACCAGCCGGCTGCTTTGAGGCCGAACGTGATTGGCGGTGCGGGCTGGAGGAGCGTCCGCGCCAGCATCACGCTGCCGGCGTGCTGATCGGACGTCCGCCGAAGGGCGCGTTCGAGCCGATCACCATCCGCAGCGATGATCGCGAGCGCGCGCACCAGGCAGAGCACGAGCGCCGTGTCGCTCACGTCCTGACTGGTGGCGCCCCAGTGCACGAACGTCGCGGCAGCGGGGTCGGCGGCGCGCACTTTCTCGGTCAGTATCTCGACGAACGGGATGGCGATCGTCCCGGATGCGCGGGCCGCGCGGGCAATGGCCGCCGGATCAAACGAGTCGAGCACCGCGGCGGCGGCAATCGCGTCGGCCGCGGCAGCCGGGATGATTCCGACGCGGGCCTCGGCGCGGGCAAGCGCCACCTCGAAGCGCAGCATCGACGCGAGCAGGGCGCCGTCAGAAAAGACGTCGGCCAGCGCTTCTGTCGTGGCGAGACTCTCGATAAGCCGCACGCTCATGCGCGGTTCTCATGCATCGAAAAAGACCGTCTCGCCGGGTCCCTGAAGGCGCACATGGAACCGCCACAGGGACGCACGCGTCTCATCCGGACTGGCGATCAACGTGGCTCGGCGATCTGCGGGAACGAGCGCCAATGCGACGTCGCGCTCGATCGCCGGGTCGCCTTCGAAATAGATGCGCGTATACAAGTGCCGCAGCAGGCCGCGCGCGAACAGGCAGACGTTGATGTGCGCCGCCTGGAGCCCGTCTCGGCCGTCTCCGATCCTGCCTGGCCACACGGTCTCGAACTCGCACGTGCCGTCGTGGTCTGTCGCCATTCTGCCGAACAGCGCCTCGCTCGACAGGGCGTCCGCGCTTGGTGTGATGTCCGCAGGGCCAGGCTGCCACAACTCCACCAACGCATCATCAACCGGTCGGTCGTCGCCGTCGGTGACGCGTACGAGAAGGCGAAGTCGTTCGGCGTCTGGGAAACGCTCCGCCATCCGGCCGTTGGCTGCCGTGCTCAAGCCGATCGTGAAAAACGGTCCGACGGTCTGTGAAGCGGTCGCCGTCCGTGCGGCAGCGCTCATGTGCGCTCCTCGAACGGCGTCGCGTCGCGTCCGCGCACCACGATGTCGAAGGCGAACCCGAGGGCCCATTCCGGACGCGTCAACGCCAGGTCGAAGCGAGAGACGAGCCGCTGGCGCGCCCGCTCGTCGCGCACGGACTGGAACATCGGATCCAACGGCAGCAGCGGATCGTCCGGGAAGTACATCTGCGTCACGAGTCGCGTGAGAAAGCTCGAGCCGAACAGCGAAAAGTGGATGTGTGCGGGACGCCATCCGTTGTCGTGATTGCCCCACGGATAGGCGCCCGGCTTGATGGTGGTGAACTCGTAACGCCCCTCCGCATCCGTCATTGTCCGGCCCGCGCCCGCGAAATAGGGATCGAGCGGCGCCGGGTGGCCGTCCTTCGGGTGCTGATAGCGACCGGCCGCATTGGCCTGCCAGATTTCGATCAACGCGTGGGGAATCGCTCGCGCATCTTCGTCGAGCACGCGTCCGCTGACGATGATGCGCTGTCCCTGCGGCTCTTGCGCGTGCTGCCGCGTCAGGTCGTTGTCGGTTTCTCCGATCGGCCACCAGCCGTAGACGGGCACGTTCAGATCCGCCAGCGTCTCGGGCAGACGGATGAGCGGCATCATCGGGGCTCGCCTCGTCGTCGACCGATACGGTGGATAGAGCAATCGCGGCTGGGTGCCGGCGACGTCGAAGCGATCGCTCTCTGATTGATCACTCATTCGAGTGTGATACTCCATGCGCACGTGCCGTGCGCTGCAGCAAATCCCTCAGAGCGTCGAGCTCCTCCGGAGCCGGAGGCGCGGTCTCGTCGACCTGACTGTGGAAACGGACGTCCCAGGCCGTCTGCTGGCGCACCATATCGCGGCTCACGCCAGGGTGCAATGACGTGACCTCGAACTCGTTGGTCTGTCGATTGGGTTGCATCGTGCAAAGGTCCGTCACGATCAGCACCGGCCCGTCGGTCTGCACGCTAAGCGCGCGGCGCTCCTGGCCCGTTGGACCGTGACCGAGCGAAGTCAGAAAATCGAGCTTGTCGACGAAGGCGCGCACGCCATGTCGCATGACGATGAAGATCCGCTGGCAGCCGGTTGCAATTTCGGTGGCGCCGCCGCTGCCAGGAAGCCGGACCTTCGGCTGCGCGTAGGATCCGACGACCGTGCTGTTCAGATTACCGTAGCGATCGACCTGGGCGCCACCGAGGAACCCCACCGTGATCCGGCCGCCCTGAAGCCAGTATTGGAACATCTCTGTCACCGGAACCGTCGACAGCGCGGTTTCACAGAGCTCGCCATCGCCGATTGACAGCGGCAGCACCTGCGGCTTCGTGTCGAGCGTTCCTGATTCATAGACGAGGGTCAACCGCGGGGCGTGTGTCAGACGGGCGAGATTGCACGCGGCCGACGGGAGGCCAATACCGACAAAACAGATATCGTCGTTGCGCAGCGCCCGTGCGGCGGCAACCGTCATCATCTCGGACGCCGTGTACATCATGAGCGCGCTCCCATGACTTCCTCGTCGATCCACGCCAGGAACCGATTCCGGTCGCGGGCGATCGCATCCCATGCGGTATAGAAGGCGTTGTCGCGCTGATAATATCCGTGCGCGTACGACGGCCGCGCGCCGCCAGGCGCCACGACGATCGCGTGCACGGTCCACGAGGGCAGCACCACTGCGTTCGAGCCCGCGGTCTCGAGCTCGTCGACGACTTCTTCCACGGTCACGATCGCCCGTCGTGCGGCGAGGACAGCCTCTTTTTGCACGCCGACGATGCCGCGGATGAGGACGTTGCCGTGGCGGTCTGCCTTCTGCGCATGGACGATGCTGACGTCCGGCTTCAGCGCGGGTACGGCGGCGAACGTGTCGCCTGTGAAGGGGCACACGATCGATTTGATCCGCGGATTGACACGCGCGAGATCCGATCCGATGTAGCCGCGAAAGATCGCGCACGGCATCCCCGCCGCGCCAGCCGCGTACGCGTGCGCCATGGCCGAGTGGCTGTGCTCCTCGATCTCGAGCGGGCGCGGCCAGCCGCGCTCGACGGCGTCCCGCAGCCGGTGGAGCGATCCGACGCCGGGATTGCCGCCCCACGAGAACACCAGCTTGCGGGCGCAGCCGCAGCCGATCATCTGATCGTAGATGAGATCCGGCGTCATCCGGATCAAGGTCAGATCGGTGAGGCGCTGCCGGATGATCTCCTGTCCCGCCGCAAACGGGATGAGATGCGTGAAGCCTTCGAGCGCGACGCTGTCGCCCGATCGGACGAAGCGCGAGACCGCGTCGTGAAGCGTGAGAAATTCAGCCACGTGCTGCGTTCTCCTGCGCAGGATGCGCCGTCGCATCGCGAACGGTGCGCATCGTAGCATCTGTGAACCGACTCGCGTTACCATCCATGCGCGTGCTCGTCTCCTCGAAACGGCAACGGCGAGCGACGATCACGACCACTCGGAAAGGACTCTCATGACGGCAGTGCCCCGCCTGAACAACATCATCCGCGCGCTGGAGCAGGGACACGTTCCCATCACCGCGTTTGTTTCTCCTCCCACCGTGGAGAGCACCATCGCCCTCTCCGCGGCGGCCTACGACGGCGTCGTGCTCGAAGGCGAGCATCATGCGTACGACATCAAGGAGCTGCGCGACTGTCTGCAGTACATGCTGAACCGGCGGCAGATTCTGGAGCAGGGCACGCTCACGTCGACGGTGACGCCCATCATCCGTATTCCGCCGAACGGCGGCGAAAAGAACCAGTGGTTCGCCAAGCAGGTCCTCGACATCGGCGCCTATGGCGTCGTCTGGCCGCACGTCAGCACGGCGGAGGAGGCATACAACGCGGTGGCCGCCTGCCGGTATCCGCGACCGAAGTCGGCGCCGCTGTTCGAGCCGCAGGGCGTACGCGGCGATTCTCCGGTGACTGCCGCCCGGGTACTGGGGATTGACGAGCCAGCAGTACTACGCGAAAGCTGATGTGTGGCCTCTCGATCCGCAAGGGGAGATTCTGGTTGTCATCATGTGCGAAGAGGCCAAGGCCGTCGACAACCTTCCGCAAATCCTGAAAGAGGTTCCTGGCATCGGCGTCGTGCTCATCGGCGAAGGCGACCTGTCGCAAAGCCTCGGGTACGCGAGGCAGTACGAGCATCCCGTGGTGGTGGAGGCGATGAGCGACATTCGCCGAATCTGCAAGGAGCACAATGTGGTCTGCGGACATCCACATGTCGACGCACAGAACGCGAAGAGGGTCGTCGACGAAGGCTACCGGTTCCTGATGGCTGGGCCTGTGCGTTCCTACGCGGGACTCGAGGCCTGCCGGGCGTTGACAGGACGGAAGTGAGCCTCATCGTGGTTTGAGCATGGCCGCGAGCGGCCGTGTGGGGTCGGCGAGGGCGGCAGCGTCCACGGGGACGCGTCGTTCGATCAGACGCCGCACGGTCGCGAGATCGCGTTGGGCGTTGATGCCCATCGCATACACGACGTGGCCGTCGCTGACGTCGAAGCACAAGGCACGGTTGCTCTCGACGGGCCGGCGCACGCGCGTGGCGTCTGGCGCTCCCCAGCCGACGCCCTGGATGTAGAGATCGTATTGCTCCGACCAGAACGACGGCACAGCTCCATAGACGTCGTGCGCTCCGGCAGCATTCCGGCCGGCCACCGTGCCCTGGTCCTGCGCGTGGCGCCAGTTCTCCAGTCGAATGAGCCCATGCGGCCCGGGAAAACGGACGACGTCGCCGGCGGCAAAAATCAGCGGATCAGACGTTCGGCATTCCGCGTCGACGACGATGCCGTCGTCGACCGTCAACCCGGCTGCGGCCGCGAGGCTGTCGTTGGGTTTCGATCCGGTGCCGACGACAACCAGGTCGACACTCAGCCGGTCGCCATCGCTGGTCGTGGCGGCGATCCGTCCATCGGCCTGCACCGCGATTTCGAGCAGAGCCGTGCCGGTGCGGATGTCGACGCCATGCGCACGATGCGCCGCGTGCACAGCCGCTCCAGTTTCCTCGTCGCAGACGCGCGCGAGGATCCTGGGCGCGATTTCCAGGACGGTCGTCTTCACGCCCAGCTCGGCTGCCGATGCGGCGACCTCAAGGCCGATCAGCCCGCCGCCGACGACGAGCATTTCGCGGCCTGGCGACAGTTCCGCCTTCAGCACGCGGGCGTCCGCTTCCGTGCGCAAGTAATGGACGCGCGGCCTGCCCCTCGGTAAATGTGGAATTTCGCGCGCGAACGATCCGGTCGCGATCACCAGCGCGTCAAAGTGCAGACGCCGGCCGTCTTCAAGAACGGCCGCGCGGCCAGTGCGGTCAATGGCGGTGCACTGGGCCAGAGTTTCGAGGGCCACGTTGTGGCCGGCCATGCCGGCGGGGCCGGCGATGGGTGCGTCGCCCGGCAACACCTTGCCGAGCAGCACCGTCTTCGACAGCGGCGGCTTTTCGTAGGGCTCGCAATGCTCGTTGTTGATCAACACAACGGCGGCTGCCGGGTCCTGCTTCTTCGCCGCAATCGCCGCGAACGTGCCAGCAGGTCCGCCGCCAATGATCACGATGGTGCGAGTCCCGTTCAAAACGTCATGCCTCCTGACCGGCGGTGTAGCGCGATGGCTGCAGCCGAGCGCTGCCTCGCGCCGAGACGCTCGGCTAAAGCCTTCGCGCTACGTGACCGTGACGCTCGGCTAAAGCCTTCGCGCTACGTGACCGTGACGCGCGGCTAAGCGCGCAGCGCCGCCATCATCTCGCGGATGTAATCGTCGTCGTCGCCGATCACCACCATCAGCGACCATGGCCGCAATTGCGCCAACGTCCTCGACAGCGCTTCGTCGGAAGCCGATGTGGTGCCGACGATGAGCGCGGTCGTGGTCACACGTTTGAGGCTGCAGGCCTGGCCGATCATTGCGGCCGCCTCCGCGTGGCCTTCCGCCGTGGCCACCATGATGACCAAATCCGCGGCGTCCACTTCGTCCTGCACGTTCCGGCGGCTGCCGGCGAGATCGGTCAGCCATCCGTCGGCTGCAGATCCTGCAGTGTGGTCGTCGTTGGCAGTGAAGGCTGTGAAGAACGTGGCGTTGGTCCAGTGCGCGTCGGCCAGGCGCCGGACCACGTATTCGCTCGAGACGTCGAGCGCGATGACGCGAGTCGCGCGTGGCCTCGAATTGGACGCCTGGACGCGGAAGCGCGCCTCGGCGACCGAGCTCATACGGGCCGATTCGCTGCGCATCGCGTCCGCTCAGACGCTGGCCGGGGCGACGGCGGGCCGGGCGATCAACACGTCGCGCGCGCCGTCCTTGAAGGCCTGATCCGGGGGCAGCACGATCGCGGCCGAGCGCACTTTTTGATGAACCGGATCGACGCCTGGCGGCACGACGCCTTTATCGACGAACGCCTTGACCGCGCGGAGCAGGCGATGGCGCGCCATGATGATGCCGTTGTCCGTGGAGACCAGATTTTCCTTCGTGCGATCGACGATCGGCCCCATGCTCTCCTGCAGTGAGGCGTCCTGCATCCCGATGCCCTCGACGCCGCTGAACGTCACCCCCGCCTTCTGGGCCGCGCGATCCATCAAGTAGTCGTTGTCCTTGTTGGCGAGCGGGCGATAGGTGCCGGGCACGTATCGGACGTGAATGCCCTTGCCGTCGCGCATCGCGGCGAGCTCGACGTCGGTCAACGCGCGCACGGGATGGTAGTCGAAGCTCCACGCCCAGCAGTTCTCGTCGTCGATCGGGATCCAGAAATGTCCGTGCACGGCGTGGTTGCCTCGCGGGGCGATCATGGTGAACGAGGGCATGACCCACTGGGTGATGCGCCAGTAGTAGTTGCCGCCCTCCGCATTGCGGCGCGCGCCGATGTACAGCCCGCCGGGGCTCTCCACGACCTCGAACACCGGGCGCGAGTCGTTCAGATTGTATTGATTGCCCTTGGCGCCTTTGAACAGCGGATCTGAATTCAGATCGCCGCGGTGCAGGAACGACACGTGGCTGGAGTCGATTCCGCCTTCCATGGCCTGAAGCCAGTTCGATTCCTGCACGCGCTTGGACGTGAATGTCTGCGGCAGCGGAACGGTGACGAATTCCCATTCCGGGAGCGGCGGCTGCCGGTCGGGGGGGCCCATGTACGTCCACAGCACGCCCCCGCGCTCGATCAGCGGATACGACGTCAGCTTGATCTTCTTGGAGAAGCCCGATTCTTCCGGCTCGGAGGGGACCTCGAGGCACTGGCCGGTGACGTCGTATTTCCACCCGTGGTATGGGCAGCGCAGGCCGCATTCCTCGTTCCGGCCGAACCAGAGGGAGACGCCGCGGTGCGCACAGAATTCGTCCATCAGGCCGTAACGCCCGTTCGTATCGCGGAAGGCAATCAGGCGCTCGGACAGCAGCTTCACCCGGACGGGCGGACATTCGTTCTCGGGCAGCTCCTCCGCCAGCAGCGCCGGCATCCAGTAGCTGCGAAACATCCGGCCCATGGGCGTCTCTGGCCCGGTCTGCGTGAGCAGGGCGTTTTGTTCGTTTCTGAGCATTCCCAGGCTCCTGGCGCGTAATGGTCCTACCTATTGTTATATCATCTGAAGACGGCCCCCCGTGTACGGGAGCGGCTGTGGCCGTCTTTTTCGAGGTGCAGGCGCTGGCGCGCCCGGACCGTCGGCTTTTGTTCCGTTTTCGCGACTGACGCTACCATTCGTGGCTTTGCAGCGTCAATCAGGAGCCTCTTTTGCGATGAATGCCGCGCCGTTACGGCTCAAGCTCTGCAGGATCGACGATCTCCCGGTCGGCGAAACGATGAAGGTCGAAGCGGGTGAATTGACCCTCGCCGTGTTCAACGTGGACGGCGCCTTCTACGTCACCAACGATGCGTGCACGCACGGACCGGGATCGCTGTCGGAAGGCTTCCTCGACGGAGACCTGATCGAGTGCAACTTTCACCAGGGCGTCTTCAACGTGCGTACCGGCGAAGTCGTTCAGCCGCCCTGTGTCGTGCCCGTGAAGACGTACACCACCGTCGTCGAGGACGGTGTCGTGTACATCGAAGTGTAGCCGCCGTGTGTCGTGTTGCTCAGATCTTGAATGATTCCAGTGTTTCGGGTGCGAACAGCTGCTCCGGATTCAGCACGCGCCCGGATAGCCCCTGCTCGTGCGAATAGCGCAGAAAGGTCGCCAGCGTCTCGCGGTTACGCGGCAAGCCATATGGCCAGAAGTCATCGCCCATCTCGCGCTGCACATCATCGACGTGTGCGATGAGCCACGGGAGCATGGTTTTGAGGGCCGCGGTTTGACGGAGATCCGCGTACGTCTCCCGTTGAGCGGCGAGGAACGCTTTGTACAGAGACTGAGCAGACCAGGGGCTCCGTTCGTACACATCGCGGCGGATCACGACCGTGTGCATGATCGGAAAGATGCGCGTCCGGCGGAAGTAGCCGCGCTCGACCGCCACGAAATCGTCGAACAGTCGCTTCACGTTGGCGGAGCCGTTCGTGAAACACGACGGCGCGCGAGCGGTGTAGAGCGCATCGATCTCGCCGCTGGCGAGCATCGCCGACAGCGTCTGGTCGTCCCGGATGCGCTCGACGCCGATGTCCGGCGGAAGGTTGAGCCGCAACTTCTCGGGACGCCCCGGTTCTTCCAGTCCACCGGTGTAGTAGGTGACGCCGTTGACCGGAATGCCGTAGTCATCGGCCAGGATGCCGCGGATCCACACCGGGGCGGTCATCTGGTACTCGGGATTGCCGACGCGCTTGCCGATCAGATCGATCGGTTCGCGGATCCCGCTGGCGGCATTCACGTAGATGCACGAATGGCGGAAAAATCTGGACGGGAAAACAGGAATGGCCACGAACGGGGGCTCGGGCGCGGACAACGACATGACGTACGAGGAGAGGGACATCTCCGCGACATCGAACTCGCGGTGCCGCAGCATGCGGAAGAAGGTTTCCTCCACCGGCAGCGTCAGGCAAGTCAGATCGATGCCGTCGGGTTGCACGCGCTCCTCGAGAAGGGCACGCGTGCGATCGTAGTTCCAGCAGGCCAGCGTCAGTCTCAGCTTCGACACATCGCACCTTCATCATCGCGCGGCGATTCAGGGATTGGCGTTGCGGCCGTGGCGCGCGTTCCGGAACGGCAGCGTACTCGATCGGCGGCTCCAGGAGGCCAACCGGCATGATCATCGACTCGCACGGCCATTACACGACAGTCCCCGCCGGGATGCGGGTCTTTCGCGCGCTGCAGATTTCCAACATGGGCCGGCCCAAGAAGGGCGCGGTGAACATCAGCGACGATGAGATCCGCAGCTCGCTCGTGAAAGGGCAGCTGAAGCTGCTGGACGAGCGCGGCATCGACGTCATGCTGTTTTCGCCGATGGCGTCGGCCATGGGCCACCACTTTGGCAGCGCCACGATCAGCCGTCATTGGACCGAGGTCAGCAACGATCTGATTCACCGGGTCTGCACGCTCTTCCCCGACCGCTTCGTCGGGGTGTGCGCGCTTCCCCAGTCGCCGGGCGTGAGCCCGAAGGAATCGATCGAGGAGCTCGAGCGGTGCGTCGCGGAGCTCGGGTTCGTCGGATGCAATCTCAATCCGGATCCGTCAGGCGGCTACTGGACCGATCCGCCGCTCGGCGACGAGTGGTGGTATCCGCTCTACGAGAAGCTCGTGGCGCTCAACGTCCCCGCGATGGTGCACGCGTCCGCCACCTGCAACCCCGCGTTTCACACGACGGGCTCCCACTATTTGAACGTCGATAGCACGGCGTTCATGCAGCTCATGGAGTCGCGCGTGTTCAAGGATTTTCCGACGCTGCGGCTCGTCATCTCGCACGGTGGCGGTACGGTTCCGTATCAGGCCGCGCGCTACCGGGCGTTGAGCATCATGAACAAATGGGAGCCGTTTGAAGAGTTCATCAAGCGGCTGTATTTCGACACGACGGTGTACAGCCAGGAGGCCATGGATCTGCTGGTCAAGGTCGTCGGCGTCGACAACGTGATGTTCGCGTCGGAGATGCTCGGCGGTGTGACGACCATCGACCCCAGGACCGGCCGGTGGTTCGACGACAACAAGCCGTGCGTCGACGCCATCAGCTGGCTCACGGGAGACGACCGCACGAAGATCTTCGAGGCGAACGTCGTCAAAGCGTATCCGCGTCTGGCGCCGATTCTCGAGCGCCGGATGCAGCGGACGGGCGGCGCAAGCGGATCGTGATCGCGTCAGCCGGCGATCACCGGTGCTCGCGATCGCGTTGACAGTTTTCGGTGGAAGCACATAGAGTCCTTGGCTTGTCTTGGCCGGGACATGTTCTAAAAGGTTCTCATTTGGAGGGTAGCGGGTGTCCGAAAAAGTTCTGGCGGCGTTGAAGGTTGCACCATCCACGACTGAATTGCGCGAGATGGATCTTCCGGAGGTGCCTCCTGATGCGGCGCTCATGAAGGTCGAAGTCGCCGGCGTGTGCGGAACGGATGTCAGTCAGTACCGTCTGCCGCTGCGTGGCGGCCCGCTGATCATGGGGCACGAGAACGTCGGCTACCTCGCGCGCGTGGGCAGTCTGTTCGCCAAGCACAAAGGCGTGAAGGAAGGGGATTTGATGTTTCTCGAACATTACGTCCCCTGCGGCCATTGCGAGTGGGATCACATGGGCGAGTACCGCCACTGCGCGGCGACCGAATGGTTCTACGATCCCGCAGCGATTCGTTACGGCTACACATCGACCGACACGGCGCCGGCACTCTGGGGCGGATTCAGCCGATACCTGTATCTCCCTTTGAACGCCGTGCTCCACAACGTTCCCGCCGGACTCACGCCCGAGCAAGCGGGCGTGGCGACGCCCATGTCGAACGGCATCCAATGGACGCTGATTGACGGCGGCGTCGGTTACGCCTCCACGGTGCTGATTCAGGGGCCGGGCCAACAGGGACTCTGTTGCGTGATGGCCGCCAAGCAGGCCGGGGCCGATCGCGTCATCATCACCGGCACGTCAAAAGACGCCCGCCGGCTCGAGGTGGCGACGGCTCTTGGCGCCGACGACACCATCAACGTCGACAAGGAAGACGCGCTCGCCAGGATTCTCGACATCACCGGAGGGCGGGGCGTGGACGTGATCGTCGATTGCACGGTCGGTGGGGGCACGGCTCCGACGCTGCTCGGCATCGAGGCCGCCAAGCGCCGCGGCGGGACCATGGTCGTCCAGGGCGAAGGCAATCAGGAGTTTCCATCCTTCCCCATCGGAAGGCTCACGCGAAAGGGCATGACGCTGAAAAGCGCCCGTGGGCACTCGTATCGAGCGGTGGAGCTGGCGTTGCACCAGCTGGCGTCGCACCGCTTCCCGGTGGAATTGATGACGACCCATCAATTCGGTCTGGCCGAGGTCGACTACGCAATCAAGTCGGTCGGCGGCCAGGGCGCGCCTGGCGCGATTCACGTCTCGGTGATGCCATGGAAGTGACGACGCGGCCGCGGACCATTCCGTGAACGATGTGATCCCCGATCTGCCGTCGCCGGCGGTCACGAAGCAAGCGCTCGTCGATGCGATCCGGATGCTGACGCACGCGGACATGATCGATCACAGCGGGCACGGCAGCGCTCGCCGCGACCGCGAGTCGTTCTATATCAACTCTGCGGCGTCGGTGCGCGGCACGCTGACCGTCGACGACATCGTCACGGTCGATCTCGATGGCCGCTTGATTGAAGGCCGCGCCAAGCCTCCGTTCGAGTTTCCGATCCACGCAGAGATCTATCGCGCCCGCCCCGACGCCCATGCCGTGATGCACACGCATCCGCGCTGGTCGACGTTTCTCACGATGGTCGGCGCGACGGTGAAGGCGGTTTTCGCGCAGGGGGCGCTCCTCGGCGAAATTCCCGTGGTGGACTCGCCGCTGTCGGTCAACACCCAGCCGCTTGGCGAGGCGCTCGCCGCTGCGCTCGGTAGCCGTCCGGCCGTGCTGCTGAAGGCGCACGGCGCCGTCATCGCCGGGGCGACCATCGTCGAGTGTTTCGCGCTGGCGGCCTACCTGGAGGAGAACGCCTACCGCCAATACATGGCGATGCAGATCGGCGATCCGTATGTGTTCAGCGAGGCGGAGCAGCGGGCGTGCCGCGAGCGGCTATGGTCGTCGAATCTCTTCCAGAAAACCTGGGACCACTATCGCGCGAAGCTGCCTCGTTGATCGAAGGCGCGCGATTCCAGCCAGCAGCCCCAACTACCGGCGACGTCCGTTCGAAGATACGGGCGGGCGGCGAGCGCGAGTCGCCTTCCCCTGCCGCAGCTCGTCGTCGACCGACACCGTGGAGCACTGCTGCTTGATGGTGCGATCGACGCGCCCCTGGATGTCGCCGACGTGGCGGACCATCAGCTTATAGGCCGCCTGGTCGTCGTGCTGGCGGATCGCATCGAAAATCAATCGATGGTACTCGCAGTTCTTTTTCCGGTGGCGCGCTCGTGCCTTCACGTCGAGTCCGGAGACTGCGTCGGCGAGTAGATCGGCCAGCGCATTCATCATCACGATCAGGGGCAGATTGCGCGTGCAATCTGCCAGCGACCGGTGAAACTGCAGGCCGGTCGGGCGGAAATGCGCCGATTCGCGGTGCGCCTCCCCCTCTTCGTGCACGATGACCTGCTCGAGTCTCGCGATGTCTTCCGGGCCGGCGCGGAGCGCGGCGAGCCGTGCGAGCGACGGCTCGATCAGCATGCGCGCCTCGGTCAGCTCCTGGTGCGACGTCTTGCCAAGGCCCAGCACGAGCGACAGCGATCGGAGGACCGGCTCGTGATTGAACTTGACGATGAACGCGCCGCCCTCGGCGCCGCGCCGGATGCGGAGCAGGCCGAGCTCCTCGAGGGATCGATACGCCTCCCTGACGGAGACGCGGCTGGTCTTGAACTGTCGCGCCATGTCCCGCTCGGCGGGCAGCTTGTGGCCCGCCGCCAGGCGCCCCTCCGAGATCTGCTTCTTGATGCGCCGGACGATGACTTCGGAAACCCGGCCCGTGCGGCCGGCATTCGCAAGCATAGATGCATTCTCGCGGACCGCGAGGGGCGCGTCAACTGCATCCTGCGGCCGGCGGCGGATGCGCGTGCAAGATATTTTGGTCCGACCTTTGAGCCCTCGATCGGTGCCGGCGTCACTTTTTTGCTTGACTTGCCCCGCCATTGGCGGCACCCTGCGTCCCGCGGTTAATGGCCTGACCTTTCGTGGAACGCGAAAAGGCCTCCCTACACACACTTTCCATCCAGCAGGAGGACCGATGCAAGGACTCCCGGTGACAGCGAAGACGAGAAAGTTTGTGAGCGCAGCCCTGATGCTGTGCGCCACGATCACGCTGGTGGCGGCACAGGGAACGACCGGATCGCTCAACGGATTCGTGACCGACGAGACCAAAGCGGCGCTCCCCGGCGCGACGGTGACCGCGAGGCACGTCGACACGGGGCAGACCCGGGTGGTCGTCACAGACGCCCAGGGGCGGTATCGCGTCGACGCGCTGGCGCCAGGCAACTACGACATCACCGTGGAATTGTCCGGGTTCCGGACGGCGGAGTACGCGCAGGTGCCGCTCTCGGTGGGACAGCAGGCCGCGCTCAACGTCGAACTCAAGCTCGGAGGGATGGCGGAGCGGGTGGTCGTCACGGCGGACGCGACGCTGGTCGCCATGCACACCCCCGCGGTCGTCGGGCTGGTCGAACAGACGCAGATCAGGGAGTTGCCGCTGAACGGACGCGATTTCAGCCAGCTCACGCTGCTCCAGCCCGGTGTGACGTCGTCGCCGAGCACCGCGCAGGCGGTCGATCGCGGCATGGGGACGCAAGTCTCGATTGCGGGTGCGCGCCCGAATCAGATCAGTTATCAGCTGGATGGAACGGATGCGAACACTCAAGGCAACGGTTCACCAGGGAGCGCAGCCGGGGGCCTCCTGGGCGTCGATACCGTGCGCGAGTTCCAGGTGCTGGTCAACAACTACAGCGCGGAATACGGTCGAAGCACCGGCGGCATCGTGACGGCGGTCACCCGCTCGGGCACGAATCTCGTGAAGGGGTCGCTCTTCGAGTTCAACCGCAACAGCGCGTTCGATTCCAGAACGTTCTTCGACGACCCAAACCAGGCGATCCCGACGCTCACGCGCAACCAGTTCGGCGGGAATCTCGGCGGGCCGATCGTCAAGGACCGGACGTTCTTTTTCGCCAGCTACGAAGGGCTCCTCCAGGATCGGGGCGTCACCTCGATCGCGACGGTGCCCAGCCGCGCGACGCGGGCCCGCACGGACATCAGCAGCGTGACGCTGCCGTATCTTCTTCTGTATCCGCAGCCGAACGGGAAGGAAACCGGGGCGACCGGTCTCTATTCGGTGCAGAGCGTCTCCCCGACACGCGAGAATTACGCGCTCGCCAAGATCGATCACACGCTCACGCAGAATCAGTCGCTCTCCGTCCGGTACTCGTGGGACAAAGCGAGCGTCGATGTGGATCAACCGATTCCGCTGTGGACGACCGATACGCGAACCCGGACGCAATCGATCGTCGGCGAGCACAAATGGGTGATCGCGTCAAATCTGCTGAACGTCGGCAAGATTGCCTGGAACCGCGCCTACGAAAAAACCGATAACCTCGAGAACAGGACGTTCGATCCCAGTCTGTTCTTCGTGCCCGGCACGCGGTTCGGCACACTGGCGGTCTCGGGCATCAACGGCCTCGGGCCCGATACCAGCACGCCAACGTTCGTCGACTTGAAGAGCCTTCAGGTCATCGACAATTTCTCCTGGCTGCACGGTGCCCACAACGTGAAAACGGGCATGAACTTCACGTATTACATGAACGACCAGGACTCGTCGTTCGATCTCGGCGGCAGCTACGCGTTCACCTCGCTCGATAATTTCCTCCAGAACAAGCCGAACACGTACGAAGGACAGGCGATTGGATCCACGACCGCGCGCCGCTGGCGGCAGTCCCTCGTCGGCCTCTATGCGCAGGATGACTGGTCGGCCACCCGGGCGCTCACGCTGAATCTGGGCGTGCGCTACGAGTTCATCACCACACCGCACGAGCTGGACGGTCGTGAAGCGCGCATGCCGGATCTGCAGGCGGCCAGCGTCGTGGCGGGTGGGCCGATCTTCCAGAATCCGTCGCTCAAGAACGTGGCGCCTCGCGCCGGCTTCGCCTGGGACCCGGGCGGCGACGGCAAGAACGTGGTGCGTGGCGGAGCGGGCTACTTCTTCGAACCGATTCTGAGCAATGTGTACCGCGCGTACGGCGACCGCACGCCTCCCTACTACAACTCGATCAACCCGGCGTCTCCGACCTTTCCGAATCCGCCGACGACCGGCAGTGCGTCGCTCCTGCGGCTGGATCTGGTTGACTACAATCTGAAGAACCCGTACCGCGTCCAGTACAACCTGGGCTATCAGCGGGAGCTTCCCGGGCGGACGGTCGTCTCGGCGGGATTCATCGGATCGCGCGGCTACAACCAGTTGCGGAACGTGGAGTACAACCAGGCGATCCCGCAGGTCCTGGCCGACGGCAGCCTGTTTTTCCCGGCGGGTGGCACGCGGCGCAATCCGAATTTCGGCAGCATGCGGCTGCGCACCACCGACGGACTCTCGTGGTACAAGGGCCTGGTGGTCGGCGCCAGCCGCCGGTTCAGTGACGGCCTCTCGATGCAGGCGTCCTACACCCTCGGCAAGTCGGAGGACCTCGGCTCGCAGGCGATCGGCAGCGGCGATTTCGACAACAGCTTTCAACCGGCCTACGCCTTCATCCCGATGTTGAACAAGGGGCTGTCGGATTTCGATATTCGCCACAACTTCGTGTTCAACTCGACGTGGGAGCTGCCGTTCGCCAAACAGACCAAAGGCGCGGCCGGCGCACTCGCCGGCGGCTGGCAGTTGTCGACGATCCTGACGATGCGATCGGGCGTCCCCTTCAGTCCCGTGCTCGGCTTCGATCGCGCGCGCGCCCTGCCGCGCTCCGGCGGCGCCGGACAGTTGCCGGACCTGGTGCCGGGCTGTTCGCTCAACCCGGTGCTCGGCGGTGCCGACCAGTACTTCGACCCGAATTGTTTCGCGCTGCCGGCGGCGGGCACGCTCGGCAACGTCCCCCGCAACTCGATCATCGGCCCAGGTTTCGGGAGCCTGGACCTCGCGCTGTTCAAGAATATCGCGCTGGGCGCCAGCCGCAAGCTGCAGTTGCGCGCGGAAGGCTTCAACATCACCAACAGAGTCAACCTCGGATTGCCGGCCGCGACGGTCTTCAATTCGTCTGGACGCGTATCGAACGCCGGCCAGATCACGTCCATCGTCGGCACAGCGCGGCAGTTTCAGTTCGGCGCGAAGGTGGAGTTCTGATCGACGAAGCGTTTGACAGCGGCGGCGCCTTGGCACACACTTCTGGGCGGTTTGGTATGACCAATACAATGAACAGAAGCGCAATCCTGATCGCGATCAGCGCCGTCGCGCTGATCGCGGGCGGCTGTGGCGGCGGGAAACCGGCGGCACCCGTCACGACGGGATCGGCGGTGCAATATCCGGAGCCGCGATATCCGTCCTACCTCAAGCCGGTCTCGTCCGTCGAGGAAGTACTGCCGCACGTGCGGCCGCTCGTCCGCAACAAGACGGGCTTCCAGGGCGCGGGCCTCGGCATCGCGAAGGCGGGGGACACGGTCACGTTCGTCACCGGCCCTGACGCGGACGACATGATCGTCGCGGCGGTGAAGCGCGCCATGGAAGAGCGCGACGTGAAGGTCAACGTCGTGCCCGAGTACGAGATGGTCGGCGTCAGCAAGCAGGACGCGCTCGAGTTCCGGAAGATCCGCCGCTCCTACACGGCGGAACAGGGCTACATGGAGGCGGCCACGTGGGTCGAATCGAACTTTCCGGATCCTGAAGCGGTCAAGACGTGGCTGAAGGGCCGTCGTCCCGATCTCTACGACAAGCTGTTTCCGAAGAGCCGCGAGCTCTCCCCGCAGTTGCGCGAAGTGCAGCAGAAGCTCATGCTGCCGAGTCTCGGAAAGGGGATTCAAGCGTATCTGACGAAGCATCCGGAGGTCCGCGGGATCTTCTGGGGCAAGGGCGGCGGCACGTTCCTGCGCCGCAATCTTCATCCCATGGAAGACAGGTTCCTGGGGCTCTTCCTCGTCGACAATCGATGGGATGTCATGAGCGCGCTCGGGACGTTTCCCGGCGACGTGTGGCAGCTCGCCGAAGATCAGCTCATGGAGCCGCTCGTGCACGTCGACAAGCTCACGGCCAAGGATCCGGAAGGCACCGATGTCTGGGCCGATATCAGCGAGGAGCAGGCCATGCACTGGGCGCGCGGCGTCTATCAGCGTGGACACCTGTACATGTTTCCCAATCAGGCGACGGGACGGTTCGGGTATTCGGTCGTCGATTATCCGGCCTTCCAGAAGGAATGGCTGCCGCGCGAGCCGCTGGCGATCATTCACGGTCAGATCGCCGGCACGACCAATCACACCGGCTTCTTCCCGCGGTGGGAAGTGCACTTCAACGACAACGGCTACATCAGCGAAGTCAAGGGCGGCGGGCTCGTCGGCGACGCGCTGCGCGAGTTCATGCAGCTCCCGAACATCAACGATCTCGTCTACCCGTTCCACAACGAGAATCACAAGGGGTACTGGTATCTCTACGAGATTGCGTTCGGCACGCATCCGAAAGCCTTCCGCAACCCCCAGGGCCTCGACGATGGAACGGTCATTCCCGAGCGCCTGCGGGCCGGCGTGATTCACTGGGGCCTCGGCATCACGCTGCACCACGACCCGGGCGTCCAGGCGCAGTCGCAGAAGCTGCTGGATTTCACGGCGAAATACAACATGCCGCGCGATCACGGCTTCCACACCCACACGTATTTCACGACCTACAAAGTGCACCTCCGAAACGCGGACCGGTGGGTGACGCTGCTCGACAAGGGACGCATGACGAGTCTCGACAACGCCGAGGTGCGCGCGCTGGCGTCGCGCTACGGCGATCCGGATCAACTCCTGGCGGAGGACTGGCGCCCGGAGATCCCAGGCATCAACGCACCGGGCAACTACATGACCGACTACGCGCCCGATCCATGGAAGACGGTGAAGATGGTGATCGACAAGGTGCTCGCAGGAACGTACGAACACTTCTACCCGAAGACCGCGGCGGCGCCGGGCAACACGGGCGGACACTGACATGCGGCGCTTCGTGCTCAGCACCACCGCGTGCGTGATCGGCTTCTGGATCGTCTCGGCGCGCCAGTGGGGCGGCCCGTCGATCGATCAGATGTTCGTCGCCCAGACTGAGGCGGCCAGCGACGCGGATGCGACCTGCCTCATGCCTGGGACCGACGATGTCCAGGAGCCGCGGCTCGCCGTGCCGGCGAGCAGCGATGCCGCGGGCGGCGATCTGCCTCCCGTGCGCATGGTGGTCGATCCGTACCCGAGCTTCAACGGCGTGGTCGTCGACTCCGTCAACGATCTCGTCATGATGAGCGACACCAATCGCAAGAGCCTCCTGCTCTACGGCCGCTCGAGCGGCAGCGCGGCAGCGAAAACGGCCGCCGCGCCCCTGCAGCAGATCATGGGCCCCGATACCGGCATCGGCTTCGTGGCGGGCGTGGCGATGGATCCGGCGCACCGCGAGCTCTTCACCGTCAACAACGACGTCGAAGACCGGATGGTGGTGTTCGACTACGATGCCCGCGGCAACATCAAGCCGAAGCGGATGCTTTACGTGCCCCATCAGTCCTGGGGCATCGCGTTCAACAAGAAGCGGGACGAGCTCGCCTTGTCCGTGCAGACGCCGAACATGTATGTGGTGTTTCGGCGCGACGCAAAGAAGTTCGATGCGCCCGTCCGTTCCGTGCGCGGCGCACACACGGAGATGGCCGATCCGCACGGGATTTATTTCGACGAAACCCACAACGAAGTGTTCGTGGCCAACCACGGAAACTTCCGGCCGGGCGAGCTGATTACCTCGTACACTGCCTACGACGCCCGCGAGTCGCGCCAGGAGCGCACGGGTAACGCGTTCAGCGAAACCGCCCGTGGGAGTTTCGTCGGCTCATCGTTGACGGTCTACGACGGTGACGCGAAGGGCGACGTCGCGCCGATCCGGACGATCCGCGGACCGTTGACCCAGATCGACTGGCCGATGGGCGTGGCCGTGGACGAGGCCAACAACGAAATCTTCGTCGCGAACAACGGCGACAGCTCGGTGCTCGTGTTCAAGCGGACGGCCAACGGGAACGTGCAGCCGGAGCGCGTGATACGGGGGCCGGCGACCGGGATCAAAGGGCCGATGGGCGTGGCCGTCGCCAAGGACGAAGTCTGGGTCGCGAATTTCGGCGATCACACGGCGCTCGTGTTTCCGCGGCTGGCCGCCGGCAACGCCGCGCCGCGCCGGATCGTGCGCAACGCGCCGGCCGGCAAGGAGACCAGCGGCTTTGGCAATCCATACAGCGTGGCGTACGACACGAAGCGGCAGGAAGTCCTGGTCCCCAATTGAGTGAGCCAACCGCGTATTGCGGCATTTGCCAGGTTGGCAAATGGAAACGTGGCGCCGGCACGGGTGATTCAGGGGCAATCGACACATCTCAGTCGGACGACGCACGGCATCGCGTACGATACGGCGCACGACGAAATCATCGCGCCCAATCCGCTGGCGGCCGCGGTCGTCATCTTTCGCGGCGGCGCAACGGGCGAGGAAGCGCCGATTCGGACGATTCAGGGCGCCCAGACGGGATTGTCGCGGCCGGAGACCGTCGCCGTCGACGAGAAGAACAATGAGATCTACGTCGGCGACCCTGGCGATCGACGGGTGCTGGTGTATGCACGAGACGCAGACGGCGATGCCAAACCGCTCCGCGCCATTCAGGGGATCAAGACGAAGCTGCTGCAGATCGTCGGGATTTCAGTCGATCCGGTCCGCGACCTGCTCGTCGTTTCGACGTATTCCCGGCTGCCGGGCGGCGTGACCGGCTTGCTGATATTCGGGCGGACCGACCAGGGGGACGTCGCGCCCAAACGCGTGATCGCGGGACCGAAAACCGGCATCACGCGACTGCGTCAGATTGGGCTCGATCCCGACACCGGGAGGATTTTCGTGGCGGCGATTAACAACGAGTATCTGCCGCCGTACGACGTCGACAAGCCGCGCGCGGGACTCCCGGCGGACGTCGACCTGCCGTCGCCGTGGAACACCGGCAGCGAAGGCTTCATCGGTGTCTGGAACGATGAAGGCGACGATGGAGATGTCGCGCCGCACTCGCGCATCAAAGGGCGCTCCACCGGCATCGTGCACCCCGCCGGTGTGACGTTCAATGCGAAGGACGGTGAGGTGATCGCGCCGGACGCCGTCTGGAACGGTCTCTTCACCTTTTTGAAACCCGAACTTTTCAACACGCACTCCGCGGTCCCCCGATGATACGACGCCTGCTCACGATCCTTGGCCGCCGGACGATGCTGACGTTCGGCTTGGTGACGTTTCTCGTCGGCGCGCTGCTGGCGACGGTCAACATCACGTCGCGATACGCGCTCAAGGTCTACGTCGACGATCAGCTGAAGCGGATCCCGTGGGATCTCGCGGTCTATCAACAGGGCGCGATCAACGGCGATCGGACGCTGCAGGATTACGTCGCCAAGACCCCGGGCGTGACGCGAGTGGAAGCGATGGCCTTCCTGCGGGCGCGATTTCCGGAAGGCGGAGAGGTCGAGGCGCAGGTCGATCACAAGCCGTTCTCGACGCCGTGGCTGTGCGTCCTGGCGGCTTCCGATCCATCCATCCTCCCGCCCGCGCTCGGCTTCGCGCTGTCGAAGAACAGATCGAGCAGTGAACGCGGCGCGGTGCTCGCCCTCATCGGGCCCGAGTACGCGATGGGCAAGGCCTTTCTCGCCCTGCAGGGCGCGAAGGATTTCACGCTGCAGGTGCACGTCGCCGATCAACCGCATTTCCTGTTCAACACGCCGCTGCAGTCGGTCGTCCGTCTCGATCGTGACGACCTGAACCGCTGGCTGATGGATCAGACCGGATCGGTCAGCTACGTGCCGTACATCGGCGCGATCCTCCTGATGCCGTACGAGTGGGACGTGCTCACCAAGTTCGATCAGGTGGCGACGGGGTTCGTGCCCGATGAGACGCTCGGCGGCGGCAACAACGAGGAGGCCGGCCATATTCAGGAGGCCGAGTACGCACCCGAGATGGTGTACGTGGCGCGCATCGACCGGCCCAGTCTGGTGTCCGGTTGGGACATTCCCGGATCGCTGGAACGCGTCCGCGCGATCAACACGCGCCTCCAGCACGGGGCGGTGGAAACCGCGCCGGCCCCCAAGAAGATCTTCACCGGACAACCAGAGCACACTCACGATGCGGGTGAGGTCGGCGACGACGACACCAAGTTCGGGCCCACCAACTTCGTCGTGGACAGCACGACGGAGGTGCTGCTGGACCGGATGCAGAACATCGCGCGCCTGATCGGCGTCGTCTCGCTCCTGGTCGCACTGCCGCTGCTGTGGATGGCGTGGGTGCTGGCGGCCAATCTCGCGGGGCTGCTGATGCTGAACGAGCGCCGCACGCTCGGCCTGATGCGGCTTCGCGGCATCTCCGGTCAACTGATGGGACGCGCGCTTCTCGTCAGCGTGACGGCCGGCGGCGTCGGCGGTGGAGTGCTCGGCCTGGTCGCGGGTTCCGTGGTGCCGCTGCTGATCTACGAGCGCGGCAGCCTTCCGCTCGGCGTGTTGGTCGACGCAAGACAGCTCGCCATTTTCGCGGCGTTTCTCCTGGTCTCCGTGGTGCTCGCCCTCGTCGTGAGCCGCCGGCTGGTGAAATACGCGACCACGATTTCGCCGCTCGAAGCATCGAGGCGCATCTCCGGTTCCGAGGCGGTGAATGCCTCTCTGCGGTTCGGGCCGCTGCAGGCGATCTCCCTCGTGCTGGGCAGCTACGTCTTGTTTGGCTGGATTTTCGAGTTCGCCCTGTCGGGCGTGCCGGGCTTCGGATGGTTCCGCCTGGGCGACCGCTTGCTCGATTTCCTGGGCCTGCCGCTCTTCCTGTATGGCGTCGCCACAGGGCTGGCCGCCAAGCGCGAGCGCATCCAACACGTGATGGCGCCGGTGCTCAAGCCGATCGGCGGCGTCCTGGGGCGCTTTGCGCTGCGGCACATGTCCGCCAAGCCGCACCGCACCGTGGCGTTCCTGCTGATCGTCGCGCTGATGTCGAGCGTGAGCCTCTATCCGATCGTGACGAGCAGCTCGTTCGAAGAGCGGGCGGTCCGCGGCGCCAAGGTGCAGATCGGCGCCGATTGGCAGATGCTGTTCAACGCGCCCGATTTGATCAATGTCGATCGTCTGAACGGTCCCGCGTCCGCACAACTCGGCGCGCTCAAGCCGGAGATCGAGAAGCTGCTCGGATCGCTGCGGCAGGTACCGGGCGTTCGCGACGCCACCTACATGGTCGAATCGGTGCTGCCGACGTTCTACCTTCCCGGCTATGGCCTCAAGGGGGTGCCCCTCTTCCTGCTCGGAAACCCGGCCACGTACCGCGCGAGCGTGTATGCGGAGCCGCCGGTCGGCCTGAGCTCGACGTTCGACGACATCATGACGCAGGTCGGGAATGGAGCGGTGGGAGTCTCCCCGCCGGTCGCCGACTTCTGGCGGCTGGATCCTGGCACGCCCATTCTCCTCGGGCTCGATGCGGAGCGGCGAGCAGTTGCGGCCAACACCGCGGGCGTGTTGGCGTTTCTTCCAGGCATTCCGCCCAAGAGCGTCAACGATCGTCAAGGCTACGTGCAGGCGCGCATCGACTATCTCAACTACCTGTTCAGTACAAACGCGTACCTGACCACCGGGATCGACAATCCGAAGTTGAGCCCGCTCCAGATTCTGCTGCCGCGCGTCATCGTGCTGCTCAAGGCCGATCCTTCGGTTGATCCGATCGCCTTCCCGAAGGCGCTGGCCAAGGCGACGACGTTTCCGCCGCTCGAGATTCACAGCCTTACCCAGGAGATCGCGAAAGTGGGCAGCGACATGTACATCTCGCTGGCCCTGGCCAACATGCGCATCTACCTCGTGGGCGGATTGATCCTCGCGCTCGTCGCGATTCTCGCCATCGCGATGGCGAATTACAGCGAAGACCGCCGCACGCTGGCGCTCCTGAGAATCCGGGGCGCGTCGCCCGTGGACATGTGGCGGTTCGTCGTCGCCATGCTGCTGTCGCCGGCGCTCGTGGGCCTCGTGCTCGGGGCGATATCGGCGGTGCTGGCCGGCTTCGGGCTGGCCAACTACGTCTGGAAGCTGCGAGAGATTCGGACCGTCGTGCAACTGCTGCCGACCCATCTGGTGGTGTCGGTCGTCACGGGGTGGATCGCGCTGCTGCTGGTCTTCCTGTTGGTGGGGATGGCGTCAGGATTCAGTTGGTGGGTGTACCGGGACACCGCGCATAAATCGATGCAGGGCGTGTGAGCGATGCGAGACAGCGCGGACGCGGCGCCAGTGACACGACAGAGGGCATAGGCTGATGGCAACCGACAATCTGTTCAACAACAAGGGCATTGGGGTCACCGTTTCCGGGGCCAGCAAGAACTACCGCATGGCGGCCGAGGACGTACACGCGCTGCGCGAGACGAACTGGGAAGTTCGGACGGGCGATGCGGTCGCCATCATGGGACCGAGCGGCTGCGGCAAGACGACGCTGCTGAACCTGCTCGGCGGCGTCGATCGGCCGACGACCGGCAAGATCGTGATCGACGGCAAGGACGTCGCGCAGATGAACGAGCGGGCGCTCGAGCAACATCGGCTGCACCGCGTCGGCTTCATCTTTCAATTCTTCAACCTCGTGCCGAGCATCACGGCGTTCGAGAACCTGGAGCTGCCGATGGTGATGGCCGGGATGCCGGAAGCGGACTGTCGCACCCGCGCGCGGCGGCTGCTGGGTCTGGTCGGCCTCGAGGCCAAGGGCGAGAAACGGCCGGAGGAGCTGAGCGGCGGCGAGCAGCAGCGTGTCGCCGTGGCCCTCGCGCTCGCCAACGACCCGGCGCTCATTCTGGCGGACGAGCCGACGGGCAACCTCGACTCGGCGAACGCCGCCGTGATCGCCAACCTGCTGAAATCGCTGGCCACCGACCACGGCAAGACGGTCGTCATGGTCAGTCACGACCCGAAGACCGTCGAAGTGTTCCCGACGGTTCATGCGATGCGCGACGGACGCTTCACGACAGCGGGAGCGGTCGCCGGCATCGGAGCGAAGGGATGATTGACCTTGCACGACCGCTTGTGTTACATCTCGCGCTCCGAAAGGTAAGACCAATCGACTTCACGGTACGGATGAGGCTCGCAAGGAGCAGGTCATGATGAATCGATCGATGAGTACACGCGCGGCGCTGTGTATCTGCAGTGTGGCGATGATCACGGGGGCGTGCCGCAAGGCGGCCTCGCCCGCGGCGGAATCCGGCGGCGCGGCGGCGACCGCGCACGTGGGGGCCGCCGCCGGCGAAAAATATCCCGAGCCGCGCTGGCCCTCCTATTTCAAGACGCCGAAGGGCATCGACGATCTGATGCCGGCGGCGCGCGCCCTCGTCCGCAACCAGTCGGGGTTGCAGGGCAAGGGGATGGGCATTCTCGCGCAAGGCGAATCGGTGCTCATCGTCGCGGCCAACGACGCCGATCCGATGGTGCTCGAGGCCATCAAGCGCGCATTGGGCGAGCGGAAGATCACGCCGTACATCAAATTCGTGTACGAGATGACGGGCCAGACCAAAGAACAGGCTGACGCCGATCGGAAGCGGCGCGGCAAGGGGCAGCAGATCGAGGAGGCCGGCATCTACCAGGCGTCCGCCTGGATTACGGGACAGTTCCCGGATCCCTCGCAGCCCAAGGCCTGGCTGAAGAAGCGGAACCCGAAGGTGTACGCGGAGCTCTTCCCGGGCGAGAACGGCGCGGAGCCGGTTGCCACTGGCCAACGGCAGAAGCCGCGCGGCGAGGGCACAGAGGACGCCGACACGGGCGCCTCTGCAACGGCCGACTACAAAGGCCGGTTTGCGATCGGCGACGCGATCAAGGACTTCTTGACGAAGCACTCTGAAGTCCGCGGCGTGTTCTGGGGAGCCGGCGGCAGCACAGGCCTGCGGCGCCAACTCTATCCGATGCAGGACAAGTTCCTCGGCACGTTCGTGACCGACAACATCTACAACCTGCAGAGCCAGATGTCGACGTATCCCGGTGATGTGTGGCAGCTGGCCGAAGAGCAACTGCTCGAGCCGTTGGTGTACATCGATCGGGTCGAGGTCACCGATCCCGAAGGGACGGACCTGCACGCGGACATCACCGAGGAGATGGCGCAGCGGTGGGCGGCGGGCGCGTATCAGCGCGGCCACCTGTATATGTTTCCGAATCAGGCGACCGGCCGCTTCGGCTACTCCTTCGTGAACTATCCGGCGTTTCAGCAGAAATGGCTCGCGCGTGAGCCGATTGCCCGGATCGAAGGCGTTCTCGCGGGCACGCAGGGACACGGGGGATTCTTTCCACGGTGGGAGATCTACTTCAAGAACGGGTTCATCTCGGGTGTGAAGGGCGGCGGGGCGCAGGGCGAAGCGCTGAATGAATTCCTGCACTATCCGGGCTTGAACGAGCTGACGTTCCCGTACCACAACCAACCTGGCTACTGGTATCTCTACGAGATCGCCTTCGGGTCGCATCCCAAGAGCTTCCGGCACCCGGGTGTGATGGCGGCGACGGGCAACACGAGTCCTGAGCGCGTCCGCTCCGGTGTCATCCACTGGGGTCTGGGCATCCGTCTCTGGCACGATCCCGACGCGCCGACCGAATCGAAGAAGTGGCGCGAGTTCACCGAGGAACACAACGTGGCGTTCGACCACGGCTGGCACACGCAGACCTATTTCACGACCTACAAGGTGCGGCTGCGCAACGCCAACAAGTGGGTCAACCTGCTGGACAAGGGGCACATGACGAGCCTCGACAATCCCGAGGTGCGCGCGTTGGCCTCGCGCTACGGCGATCCGAATTACCTGCTGACGGAGGATTGGATTCCCGAAGTGCCCGGCATCAACGCGCCGGGCGACTATTTGAAGGACTACGCGCCGAATCCCGGCAAGTACGCTTTCGGAGTGGTCGACAAGGCGAACAAGGGCACGTACGAACACTACTTCCCCGGTGTTGGTGCCAAGATTACGTATGGCGAGCCGGCGACGACGGCCCCGGCCACTGGCGCAAAGCGGAGCGGCGGCGAGTAGGCTCACACGACATGCCACGATCGGCCCGATCAACGGTCAGCGCGGCTGACCATTGATCGGCGTCCGGTCTGGCGACGCGATCTTCGTGCGTCTTTCAGATCGTCCTAGTGTCCGGCGTCAGGCGGACGGTCCGCAGATCGTGCAAACGCTTCAGCTGTATCCTCCAGGACTAGCTTGACAGCCTCCACACACGAGCCTTCCCAAGTTGCACCCTTGACGGTTGGATCACTGCCAGCGGCGGACGTGCACGCCGTGGATCCTCTCGCCGAAGGGCGGTCCGACCTCCGGTCGTTCATGCTTCTGCTGCTGATTGCGGCCGCCTGCGTCGGGTTCCGGCTCTTGCCGCTCGGCATTGATCCGCGGGCGCACAGCGCGCTGTCCGTCGGCATGTTCATGATCGTCTGCTGGATGACCCAGGTGCTGGATCATGGCATCGCAGGCATTCTCGGCTGCTTCCTGTTCTGGATGTTCGGCATCGTCAAGTTCGAGACGGCCTTTTCAGGATTCGCCGATACGTCGCCCTGGTTTCTGTTCGGTGCGGTCTGCTTCGGCTTGATGGGCAGCAAGTCGGGACTGGCCCGGCGCCTCGCGTACCTCGTGATGCGCGGCATCGGCCACAGCTATCCGCGTCTGCTGTTCGGTCTGATTGTCTCGAATTTCCTGCTGACGGCTGTCGTGCCGTCCGGCATCGCGCGCGTCGTCATCATGGCGGCGATCGCGATCGGCCTGATTGAAGCGTTCGGGTTGCCCAAGGGCAGCAACATCGCGCGCGGGATGTTCGTCATCCTGGTGTACCAGGCCACCATCTTCGACAAAATGCTCATCGCCGGCGCTTCGTCTATTACGGCGCGCGGCGCCATCGAAAAGTTCGGTCAGGTGGACGTGCTCTGGAGTCAGTGGTTCCTGGCGTATCTGCCCTGCGACGTCCTCGTGATGATCGTCGCCTGGAGACTGGCGCTGTGGATGTACCCGCCGGAGACCGCCTCGCTGCCGGGCGGCGCCGAGTTCCTGCACCGCGAGCTGAAGTTGATGGGGCGGCTGTCGGCGCTGGAGATCAAGACGGCGGTGTTGATGCTGTGCGCGGTCGGCTTGTGGGTGACCGACTTCCTGCATCACATTCCCGCGCCGATGGTTGGCCTGGGCGTCGGTCTGCTGGCCGTCATGCCGCGGGTGGGCGTCCTCGACAGCAAGGACGTGCGGGGGATCAATTTCCTGCCGATTTTTTTCGTGGCGGCGGCGGTGAGCCTGAGCAACGTCTTCGTGCAGACCAAAGCTCTCGACGTGGTGACGGGCGTGCTATTCGAATGGATGAAGCCGCACATCACCGGCTCGCTCGGATCGACGATGGTGTTGTACTGGTCGGCGTTTCTGTATCACATCCTGATCGGCAACGAGATCGCGATGCTGTCGACCTCGCTGCCGATTCTCATGACCTACGCGCGTCAGCACGGCATCGACCCGCTCGCACTCGGTATGGTGTGGACGTTCGGGGCCGGCCCGAAGATATTCATCTACGAGTCAGCCGTGCTCGTAGTCGGCTATTCCTACGGCTACTTCAGCAACAAGGACATGCTGAAAATCGGCGCGATCCTGTCCGTGGTCACGGCGCTCATCCTCCTGCTGCTCGTTCCGTTGTATTGGCCGCTGATCGGCATCGGACGATGAGGCGGACCGTCCGCCGCGACCAAGGCTGATCCCTGATCGCGCCGCGGTTCAGTCGCGACATCATCCGCCGCCTTTCTTTCGGCGCTCGTCGTCCTGCCGCTTCTGGATCGCCTCTCGCTCGTGTTGCTGGCGCTCCTGCATCGCTTTCTGTTCCTGCTGGTGCTGCTTCTGGAGCTGCTGCTTCTGCCGCACATCCTGCGCAGCCTTTTCTTCCGCCTGATGCCGCGCCTGCAACTGCGCGCGCTCGGCGGCGTGACGCGCGTCGAGGTCCACGCGTTCCCGCGCATGGCGCGCGGCGAGGTTGGCGTCCCTGTCCTGCGTGGCCGGGGCCGGTGGCTGCGCTGGTGGACGATCTTGCGCGCGCGGCGCCGGCTGCGGGGGCACCTGTGGCGTCGGTTGCGGTTGCGTCTGCGGTCGTTCCTGTGCGCGCGGCTGACCGGTGACGGCTGGAGCGGCGGGCGTGGCTGCGGGGGCGGCGCGTTCCCGCACGGCCGTCCGGGCCGTATCCGGCGGCGCATGACGCACGACGACCGGACGATTCACCGCGGCCGCCGGCGGCGCGGTGGCACGCGGGCTCTCGCCTCCCGCACGGCTCACGGGCTGTGGGGTGACCGCGGCTGCCGCCGGTGCGCTGCGAATCGACTCGCGCGGCACGGCGACTGCCACAGCCGCCACCGGCCTCGCGCGGACGAATGCGTCACGCGGCACCGCCGTGACAGCGCCGGGCACCTCGCGGTTCACATACGCCACGGTAGTGACATGGACGTCCGTGACGTTCACGTGCGTGATGTTCACGCGCTGCACGTAGGCGTTCGAGACGCGGTACGCGGGATTGAACGGTTCGTGCGGGCCGAGCGGGAACCAGGCCACCGGTTCCGCCCCGACGTGGATCGATGCCTGCCATCCCGAGCCGCCGACGAACGCGACGAGCGCAGGGGCGTACACGGGACGCGCGATCTTGCGTCCGGGCATCCAGGCCCAGCCGGCGGAGAGGCGCACCCAGCGCCCATAGTGAAATGGCGCGAATCCCCACGGCGCATCGTCGATCCAGGTCCAGCCCCACGGATCGATCCAGACCCAGTGACCGTAGCGGTAGGGTACCCACTCGGCGTTGACACGCGGAATCCACACGGGACCGTAGTCGGCCACCTCTTGCCAACCGCCGTATTGATCGAGATCCGCGTAGCCGATCATCTCCGACGGGACGTAACGCGTGGCGACCGACGTTTCCACGCGGCGATCGCGCGCCAGGCACCAGTCCTCGAAATCGTCGGTTTGCATGGCCGCCATCGTCGACCACTGCGCGTCGACGCCATTTATGGACAGCGACTCCTGCGCGCGCACCGGAGTCGCGCTGCCACCGGCGGTCACCTCTGCCTCCCCGCTGCGAACGGTAATCGTGCTCGCGTCGCCGCTCTCGGCGACGTCAATGCGGTAGAAGCCGGGACGGAGCAGCGACACGGCACCACTCGGCGTGTCGATTTCGATGGCATCGTCGGGATCCAGCGAGCGCACGCACACCGTCAGCACACCCTGCGTGATGCGCAGCTGCGCCAGATGATCGTCGAGGTTGATCAGGCTGAATTCAGTGGCTGGCGCCAGCCGTGCGAACACCGATCCGAGATCCAGCTCGGTGCGCGACCCGCGATCGGTCCAGAGGTGGTCGCCGATTGTCAGTGGATAGTTCAGCATCGCGGTCGTCCACTCATCGCTGGTCGACGGCCGGAACGAGACGGGTCCGCTCATGTCGCTCACGCGTGCGACACGCCCCGGCGGATCGGCCGCCGCCGAACTCACGATCGCGCTCGCGATGACGACCGCCATGGTTGCCGCGCGCCGGATCGAACGTGAAAAGAACATAGACACAGATCCTCTGATGCGCCCTATTTCAGCGTGGATGAGGAGAGCAGGAAGATCACGCCGCCGGTCAGAGTTGTCCCTGCGCCATCTTGATCAGTCGTGGCGATCGTCCGTCCGAGGGAGCCGTAGAGAGATAGATCAGCGCGCGGCGAGAAGGCCACGCTGCCTGAGAGCTCGCGTCGATCGCCGACGATTCCATCGAGCGGATCGGTTCTCCAGGCCCGGCTGAACGCAGCAGAGACGCCGATGCGAGGCGTCGCCTGCGCGCCGACGCCCCCGCCCGCGAACCAGACGCGTTGCGAGAAAAACCCGCCGCTCGCGAAGACGCGTGCCACGCCGCGATCGATCTCCAGGCTGACCGGAAGTCCGAATTGCGTCCGGCTCACGTCCGGCGCGAGTGACTGAAGAGCGCCCGTCCCGAGAATTTCAATCGTCGGCGCGACGGCGAGCTTGACGCCCGACGGCGCCCCGTTCAGAACGCCGATCTTGGCGCTCACGTACGTGGTGCCGAGGCCGCCGACCACGCCGCTGACATCGTTGCCGACCGCGTGCGGGATACTGGCGCCGATCTGTAGACGGGGCGTCAAGCCCGCCGCCACCCCGACAACCGGCGCGTCCACTTCGCTCAGATCCGTGCCCTGCCAGCGCAGCGCCGACACCGATACCGCGACGGTTCCGGGTGGCAGCACGCTCGCGTCGTCGATCCACGCGAATGGCACGCTGCCCGTGGTTGCTGGTACGACGGCCGCAGGGCTGGGCAGCGGACTGCTGCTCGGCGGGTGGCTCTTGGGTCCTTTGCCTTTCCCCTGCGCGCCCGCGGGTGTCGCGATGGCCAACGTCGCAGCGACGCTCGCCATCACGAGGAAGCTGCGCGTCAACGACCATCCTTGTCGGCGTCCTTTTTCGCGGGCTTCGTCGCCTTCAGATCGGCGGCCCCTTCGTGTTCGGCCGTCTTCGCGGCGCTCTTCGCGTTCACGGCAGGCCGCAACTCGTGAATCGCCTGGCCGAGGCTGTCGTGATCAGTTCCCGTCATGGCAGTCTTCAACTGCGCGAAGGGGATGTTCAGATTGTGCGACACGTGGAGCGCCGCAATGAACTGTCCCTGATTCTTGAAGCCCGTTGCCGCGTCGGTCAGCGTCAGGCCTGACGGCAAGAGGGGTTGCAGGCGCGTGACGAGGGCAGGATTCGCGGCGATTTTCTGAGGGACGGGAACAGGCGCGGCATGCGCGGTATTGTTGGCCGGATGATCCGGCGTTGCCGGGTGCGCCGCCGCTGGCGTTGGCGTCGGGTGCTGACCGCGCTGACCGGCGAACGCGGACGTCGTGGCGAGACAGCCACACAGGATAACGCCGAATAAAGCATGCATAAGTCGCATACAGTCCACCTCCGATGTAATTCAGAGGCAATGCCCGTACCATCAGGCTTGTCTCGATCGCGGCCGAAATAACGGGCAATTCCCGCGCAGATTACATCGTCTTCGGTAGTTATTACGCTGAGGTCGTATGTCGGACACTTTTCGTCAGTGTGTGTCAGTTTTGACAAGATAAGCCGTCACGCCGAACATCATCATCGCAACTGCGGGTAGCACTAAGAGAGGGAGATGCTTTCATCAGAACAAGACGCCAGGATCACACCTGACCCGAGCGTCGCAGGCGCGCTGATTGACCCCGAGCCGTCCGCCTATCGCTGGGTGGTGCTCGGGTTCGGCATTCTCGGCTACGCCGCCACGCTGTTCGCGCGTCAGAACTACTCGGGTGTGCAGAAGTTCATCGCCGCCGACGTGCACCTCGATAAGGCGTCGCTCGGCCTGCTCGGGTCGTTCTTCTTCTACTCCTACGCGCTGTTCCAGATGCCTTGGGGCGTGGCGTCGGACCGCTGGGGAAGCCGTTCGATCACGACGATCGGTGTGCTGCTCGTGGCGGGAACCATGGTGGGGTTCGCCACAGGGCGCACTCCGGGGCAGCTGCTCTTCTGGCGTGCCGCAAGCGGCATTGCGGCGGCCGCTGTTTACGTGGCGATGACTGGCGGCGTCGCCCGCTGGTTTCCCCGGGCCGAGCGGGGCCTCAGCCAGACGGCGCTCGGCGGCATCGGCGGCGCGCTCGGCGAAAGCGTCGCGTTCTTCGTGCTGCCGGCGATGTCGATTTACATCGCCTCGGGGTGGCGTCAGGCCACGAACATGGTTGCTGCCGCCCTCGCGGTGATCGGCATTCTGTGTCTGATCTTCCTGCGATCGGCGCCGCCAAATGCGCCCACGACGACGCGCAAGCCGTTTGATGCGGCATTGCTGGCGGACCCGCAGTTGTGGGCGTACACGTTGTTGTTCTCCGCTTTCATCATGGCGATCCGCATCGTGCAGCCGTGGATCGCGGTCTACGCGGCTGACCTTTATATCGAGCGCGGACTCGACGTCAAAGCCGCCGTGCTCAGCGGAGGCCTGCTGGCGGTCGTGACGTATTCTTTGCTCGGACGCGGGCTCGGGTGCCCGCTGGCCGGACGCGTATCCGATCTGGCGGTCAAGGCGGGCATGTCGCGCACGACGGTCGTTGTCTTGTGGCTGGCGAGCGCATTTGTGCTGCTGGGAATTCTGTCGAGGGGCATGGGCGGGCCGTGGTCGCTCGGCATCCTCTCGTTTCTCATCGGCGTCTCGATCAATTCGTTCTCGCTGATTCCGGCGTCCGTCGCCGACACCTACGGTCCGCAGCGCACGGCGTCGATCGTCTCGTTCATGAACATGGTCGCGCAGATTGCCGGCGCCACCGGTCTCGCGATCAGCGGCTACGCTGGGATTTCCTTGAGCGCCCAGGCCGGCAATGCGCTCGCCGAGTACCGCGGCATCTGGCTGTCTGCCATGGCCGGTGTGGCGCTCATGAGCATGTTGGGACTGGCGATGCAGTGGCGCGCCCGCTCGGCCGCCTCTTCGATCGCGTGATGTGCGCGATTTAGGAAAGGCGTATTTCTTCGCCCACGCCCAGCCCTCCAAAAGGGCCCGGCCGGTTGGCGAATGACGCGATCACTCGCCACAGCGGCGTCTTGCTACTTGGGCCGACCTGTTCACCCGATACTCCCTTTACAGAGGCAAATTCCATGGTGACGCTGCGTCGGACGCTGGCCGTCGTGATCGCCCTGATGATCTGCGTCTTCAGGGGCAACGGTCTCGCCCAGTCTGCCGACTTCGGATTTCGCTTCGAGTCGAGCGGCATCGGGTGCCTAACCGAGCGGCTTGACACGTTCTCGCGAACGTTCACGTATACAGGTCCGTTTACAGAGAGCCCAGCCGCCATCCCGCTGCAAACACTCACTGCGCGTATCGTCCTCACCGATGCCCAATTGCGAACCATCTACCAGGCCATTGAGGACATCCGCTTCTTCGACTACCCCTCGGCGTTTGTCGGCCTACCTGAAGATCTGGAATCGGTAAGGGAGTTTCATCCGTCACGCTTGTACCGTATGGAAGTTCTGAGCGGCGGTGGCGAGCACACCGTGGTTTGGGACGACCGTGCCACTCCGACGACCGCGGAAGCGGACCGCCTGCGCAATCTCTTCTCTACTGTGCTCGGATTCATCCACGAACATCCAGAGTTCAAGCGGTTCCCCCGCCCGATACGGTGCGGCGAGTAGACCAAAGCCGAAGACGGCACACAAACTCGTGCCGATCTTGGGCCAGATGGGTCCGGCCATGCTTCATCTTCGTAATCTTAGCGTCGGGATCGTGCGGATGGCTCCAGTCGTCATTCGATCCCTTTTTCTTCCGTTTCCGATCGATCCGCGCCAAGTCGGCGCATTGGCGTGCCGATGCCCAAGGCTTTAGCGAGCGTCGTCAGGAACTCTTCGTAGCTCTCACCGCTATCGCGCCGGACGATGCTGCGCAACGCCGCGTTGGCTTTTAGCGTGGCGGCATCGATGCCAATCGTCTTGCCTTTGACCAAGCCGGCCTGTACTCAAGCACTGCAGCACCCAAGTGAAGACGGCGCGATGTGTTTCGAGATCGATCAGCCGGCGCGTCCGCGAAATCGTCGAGTGGTCCGGCGGCGTACCGTCCAAACCCACCCCCAAAAAGTCGCGCAACGCGAACGAGTCCGCCGCGCGCCACGCGATGCCCTCGGAGTCGATGCCCTCGAAGTGGCCAATCAACAGCAGCCGGAAATAGATCCCAGGCGGCAGACTTGGCCGGCCCATCGTCGTAGCGGAGAATTCCGCACATTGAGCTTCGGCGAATTCGTCGAAGCAATGCTTGGCGAGCAGCTGATTTCAGACGCCGATAGAACGGATGACTATCGGCGGTCGGCAACTCCGTCGTCGCCAACCAGATCGCCGGCTGGCGCGCGCGTTTAGTTTTGCCCGTCCCCATGCTGCGGATCGTAGTACGCTGCGCGCGCTTCAGAAGAACAACATCAGTGACGCGCGCCGACATCCTGGAGTTTACGCGTAGCCACTCACTGGCCGTTCAGGCATCGGTCTCGCCGCTGGGTGCTCCTCAGGCTGCCGTTGTCGGCTTCATGGTAACGGACGATTTTGAGATCGTCTTCGACACCGTCGATACCACGCGGAAAGTGGTCAATCTGCGTCGGAGTGCCCGGTGTGCGTTGGTCATTGGCGGGATGGTGAACGGTGATGAGCGTACCGTGCAGTACCGAAGGCATCGCGGACGTGCCCACTGGAACGGACCTCGAACGCTTGAAGGAACTCTATTTCGTCAGGTTTCCCGATGGGCGCGACCGCCAGCATTGGCCAGGTGTGACCTACATTCGCGTCCAGCCGCGGTGGCTCCGCTTCAGCGATTTCAACCAGTCTCCGCCAGCGATCGTTGAGTTTACGTTCTGAGCAACGGACTTGAACCACGGGCTGCTAGAGTCCCTCTGGCAACGTCCTGAATTCCTGGTTCTCAGCCATCCTCGCTTACAATGGGCTACTCACCCTCCACATCACAAAAGACGCGGGATTGGGGACTTTCACGCATGGCGTCGACTGTTTACGGGCGGGGCTCCGAGTGGCGGCGATGGGATCTGCATACCCATGCGCCGGGGACGGCCTTGGCTGACCAATTCGGCGATTGGGATCAGTTCCTAGACGCCGTGGAGGCCGCTGACCCGGCGATTGCCGTCGTTGGCATCACTGATTACTCAAGCATCAATACCTACAAGACTTTTAAGAAGCATCACGACGGGGGGCGCATGTCGAACATCGCCATGGCATTCCCCAATATCGAGTTTCGAATTTCGCCAGAGACCAAGATTAGTAAGGGAATAAATCTTCATCTTCTCATCAGCCCCGATGATCCCGACCACGTCGACCGCATTGACGAGGCGCTCACACAGTTGATCATCAAGCGAGGAGACGAGGACATCGCCTGCAACCGGTCTGGCCTGATCCGGCTCGGACGGATGACCAAGCCTGCGCTGATCGGTGACGCCGCTTACAAGGAAGGCGTCAATCAGTTCAAGGTCGACTTCGACGTGCTCCGGAGAAGGTTTGCGGCAAATCGTCTACGAGCCTGCAGACCGCGTCTGCGTTGCAGAGGCCGCGCCCAACGCGGACGACGCGAGAGTAATCATTGACTCGATCGCGCTTTCTAACACGAACGAGTGGTTCGAGGAGGGTCGCGAGATCCCGCTGAACTCCGGCCTCGTCGCTATCGTGGGTTTGAAGGGCTCAGGCAAGACTGCGCTCGCGGACCTCATCGCCTTCGGGTGCGGCGCAACCCTTGACGGCGACAATTCGTTCGTCTCACGCGCCCAAGACCACATCTCCGGGCTCTCGACCGTGCTTCAGTGGAATGACGGAGGCTCGGAGACGGCTTGTGTGCCGAATGAGCCGGGCGGAGCCCTTGGCACTACCGTCAAGTATCTGTCCCAAAAGTTCGTCGACCAGTTGTGCGACGGCGATGTGCTAAGCGACGACCTCCAACATGAAGTCGAGAGCGTTATCTTTCGGCACCTGGATGGTGATGCGCAGATGGCATGCGAGGATTTCATCGAGCTGCGCGAGTTCAGGACGGGCGGTATTCGAGAGTCGCGCGAGGATCTAAAAACGCAGATTCGCGCGACGAGTCAAGAGATCGCGGACCTCGACGAGCGCCGCGCGGCGATCCAGAAGAAGAGCGTTCGCCGAACGCAGCTGCCTGGACTGCTCAGCGCGCTCGCAAAGTCGCTCCCAAAGATCGACAGCGAGGGCACGCGCACGAGGCTTCAAGACCTCACGAAGCTGCGAGAGCGGCGCGCAAAGATAACCGAGACGGTCGCGGCGCTCAGAAACAAGCGGCAACAGGTCGTTGACCTTGAGCGAAGGGTAACGACGAAAGTTGCCGACGTGAACAGTTTTTGGGCCACGACGGAGCAGAGCCTGAGAAAGCTCGGCTTCTCGACGACCGATATCGCCAAACTGGCCCCAGGCTGGAGTCCTCCTCCCGCGGTCTTTAAGGCGCGCCGAGACGCCATCGACAAGCAGATCACGACGGCGACCGGAACCGCGGCTGCAACGCAACCAGCCCCCGAAACCGCCGCCAGCCTCGACGCTGCTATCAAGAAACTCGAAGGCGAACTTGATATCGACAAGGCCAAGAAGACGAAGATCACGGAGATCGGCACCCAGCGGCAACAGCTGACTGAAGAGAAGCGCCGTCTCGACGCCGACGCCGAATGGGTCGAGAAATCGTACACGGACGAACGACTTCTCGCGAGTAACCTCAGGCTCCAACACTACCTCGCATATTTCGAACTTCTCGAAGAAGAGAAGGGCGTGTTGCAGGAGCTATACGCCCCGCTCAAGCAGGCGCTCGCCAACCAGGGCAGCCACGAACAGAAACTGGATGTGGTGTGTCGCGTGAGCGTCGACCTCGCGGCGTGGGTTGCCAGGGAGCGGAGCTGTTCGATCTTCGGAAGACGGCCTCTTTTCGATACGACGAGATCGAGAGGATTGCGAAGTTCAAGCTTCGACGCGGTTGGGCAGCGTGCGACGCTCCGAAGATCGGCGCAGCTATCGAGGAGTGTCTCGGCCACATCAAAGAGACGCACGCGCTCAAGAATCAGCTCAAGGCCGGGTTCCAGCCGAAGGACGTTGCCGAATGGCTATTCGGCGTCGATCACCTCGACGTCACGCACGCGATCCGCTACGAGGGCAAAGACCTGCGGCTGCTGTCACCTGGGACGAAAGGGATCGTCCTGCGTATCCTGTATCTGGCCGTCGACCGTTTCGACAACCGGCCACTAATCGTCGACCAGCCGGACGAGAACCTCGACAATCAGTCCACCTACGAGATCCTGCGCAAGTACTTCCGGGAAGCGAAGCGCCGGCGGCAGATCATCATCATCACGCACAATCCGAATCTCGTGATCAATACCGACGCCGAGCAGGTCATCGTTGCGGCGAGTGCGTTGCGAGGCAATGGCCTCCCAACCATCAACTATACTTGCGGCAGCCTTGAGTCGCTTGAGGGTGACGGCTCGCTCGATGGCAGCATTCGGGAGGCGGTCTGCCGCATCATGGAAGGCGGCAAAGACGCCTTCAGGATGCGTGAGAACCGCTACGGGCAGGTGCTGAAGGCCTGACGACCTCGGCACTGGGAACCGTTGGGCGGTAGTCCAGACGAGCGGCGTTCACTCGTGAGGAACGACGATGTTGCCTTCTATGAAGCCGTCGAGTTCCTCGAACGCTTCATTCCACGCGTCACGAACCGTTCCAACCGGCGAGGTTCCGTACGCGGAGAACTGATGCCCGGTCAACTTGCTGATGCGCCATATTGCGTTTTCAAGGTAATAGACGCTCGACCAGGATCGCGTTCGGAGGTCGTCGGCAAACGCGACGGCATTCGTTCGAACGACGTGCTCAAGGAATTTCCGTGCCGCATCGTCCACGCGCTCGAGTGGTTTGTCCTGCTCTTTGACAAGAAGGAATGCGGCCCGCCACAGCGAGAACGCAGAGGCAAGGGCCGCCTGGCGCCGAAATGTCGGTAGCGTTTCCCACCGCTCTAGCAAGCGGAACATCAAGGTCTGGCACTTGTTCCGAGCGGTCACAAGCCACTCCAAGCCGCGGCGATTCTCCAGTTCCTGATCACTTCCCATAGGCTGGTGCTCCCCGCGTCTGAGGACGCCTTACAGAGCCGCGCGAGCGACCGCATGATGACGCTAATCTGTCTGCGCGCCGGTTCCAGGCGGAGTTAGGACTTCTTCCGGCGAGCATAGTTTTTGTCGAATTCCTGCAGGATGTTCGGATTGTAGAATCGCTGTCGAGAGCTCCGAGGGTTGGCCGGGTGAAGGAGACGGACGATGGCGTACTTGCTATCCTTCTCAAGCGCTTGGCGGATCTTGTGGAACGCTCTGTTTTCGAGGAAGTTCTCATAGCGTCGCTTCATCGTATCTGCCAAGTCGCGGTAGGTCATCGGGTAATTCTTGAGGATGTCTTCTTCGCGAACCGTCATGGCTGGAGCTGTTGGATCGTCGGTCCAGCGAAACGCGACCGACGACGTGTCCTTCCCTCGAACCAGCTTCGTCTCCATTCGAAGGGCAACGTGCTGTTTCGCGCCGTCCTCGGGAGGTTGCGCCTCCAGTGCATCGAGATAGGTCAGGAGCCGTTGGACCTGTTCCGGGTAGTGAACTCGCGTTGCCGGCTCCGCCGTCTCGAACCCGTGATAGAACGAGATGGGCATCAAGAAAAAGTTGTATGCAGCAAGGTCCAACTGGAACCACTCTGTCGCAAGGCAAAGGTAGTTCCGCAGTGAGGCCGTGCCGATCTCCAAAATTCGGCGCCCGAGGTAGAGGTCTTTGTTGATGAAGTGAGCAGCGTTGTCTCGAATCTCGACCAAGGCAAGGAAATTGTCGTGACAAGCCTGCTCAAGTCCAGAGTCTTTGTCTTCCTTGAGCTTCGCGGCGAGATACCCCGCAGCGTGCGATAGCGGATTTCCGCTGCGATTGGTCTTCGGCGTCTTCCCGCCTTGGCCGTCATCAACGAGCTCATACAACGAATCAAGGGCCTCATCGTGGTCAAGAAGCCACTTCGCCTTGAGCAACAATTCCCAGGCGTTCGCCATCAATAGCGCGAACGCCTCTTCTCGGTAGGAGAAGTTCGGCTTGTTGTAGACCTCAATCGCAGCAACTGCGGCCTGCACGGACTTGGTGGCTAAATCGGTGCTAAGGGACACTCGAAACCCCTAACGGGCGTTCAGCCTGCGGTTGGCGCGCCATTTCTGCCGAATTTCGTCGCCAGAGGCCCGAAGCACTTCGAATGGAGACCGTCTCGCGCGAGCGTAACTCTAAGCATTGGGCTCCAGGCGGAAGACGGCTCACGAGAAGTCGATTGCTCCCATTAGTCGCGCAGTGTTAGTAGCCCGCCGAGAACGCGGTCGAATCGCATCATTCGAGTGGGGCCACGAAGTCGAATGCCATGACATCATCATTTCCACGTGGCCGCCAGGTTGCGCCACAGCCGCGCCCAGGCTTGCAGCCCGAGACGGAAGCGCTCGGGCCGATAGAACTCGTTGGGCGCATGGATATCCTCGTCCGCGGTGCTGAACGAGAAGAACACCGTGTCGACGCCGAGCGTTTCGCGAAACATCGTCGTGACCGGCACGGTGCCACCCATGCCGACGACGACGGGAGCCGTCCCAAACACGTGCAGCAGCGTGTCGGCCGCCGCCTGCACGGCGGGACTGCCGGGCGAGACGCGATACGCCACGGACCCATGGCTTCCGTCTTCGAACATCAGACTCACACCGGGCGGGCAGTGGCGTTCGAGGTGCGCGCGCACCTTCGCGACCACGTCGTCGGGGCGCTGGCGCGGCACCAGCCTGCACGTGATCTTGACGTGCGCGTCGCTCGGCAGCACGGTCTTGCCGCCGGGCCCTTGATAGCCGCCGAACAGGCCGTTGACTTCGATCGTCGGACGGTACCACTGGCGCGCGAGCGTGGTGTAGCCGGGCTCGCCGAACGCCGCGGGTGCGCCGACGTCGGTGAGGTAGCGCGCCTCGTCGAACGGCAGACGCTCGATGGCCTTCAGCAGCGCCGGCTCGATCGGCTCCACATCGTCGTAGAACCCGTCGACGGCGATCCGCCCATGGTCGTGCAACGACGCGACCAGCGCCGCGGCCGCGTGCAGCGGGTTGGCGACACCGCCGCCGTGGCGCCCCGAGTGCAGATCCTTGCGTGGCCCGCGCACGCTGAAGGCGAGCGCCGCCAGGCCGCGCGCGCTGACGGTGATGCTCGGCACGTCCGCGCGCCACATACCGCCATCCGCCGAGAGCGCAACGTCGCAGGCGAGCGCGTCGCGGCGCGCACGCACGAGGTCCGGAAGATCCGGGCTGCCGATCTCTTCCTCCGCTTCGAACAGGAAACGCAGATTGACAGGCGGCTGCTGCCCCGCGGCGAAGAACGCCTCGGCCGCGAGAATCGGCAGCAGCATCGACGCCTTGTCGTCGCTCACGCCGCGGCCGTAGAGCCGTCCATTCCGCTCGGTGAGAACGAAAGGAGGCGAATCCCACGCCTCGATCGGATCGGGCGGCTGCACGTCCACGTGGCCATAGACGAGCACGGTCGGTGCGCCAGGCGCGCCGTTCCAGCAGCCGTACACGGCCGGATGCCGTGGCGTCTCCCAGATGTCGACGTCGATGTCGCCGGCACGTCGCAGCCGCGCGGCCACCCACTCGGCGGCCCGCCGCACGTCGACGGCGCGGTCCGGGTCCGTGCTGATCGACGGAATGCCGACGAACTCGGCGAGCTCGCGCAAGTAGCGGCGCTCGTTGTCGGCGAGTAACTGTATGACGGCGTCCATGATGCGAGAGCCTCTATCGATGCTCGAGCCTGGTGGCGTTGGCTACGCGCCGACGGCGAGCAGCGGATCGGTCCTGTTGATCGCCAGCGACGAGACGATGAACAGGATGCGGCCATCGGCGGGACTGGTGGCGGTCTGCAGCACGCGTCCTTCGACGTCCTTGATGCATCCGAGGTCCTGCCCCTTTCTGACCGCCTCGCCCACTGGCGCGGCCGGATACCAGAAGCCGTCGTGGTCGCTGCGCAGCCAGAGAAATTGATCGAGAAGCGTGAACGGCGCGCGCTCGGGCGGGCCGCCAGGAATCATCTCGAGATGGCGCATCAGGCGGTCGAGGCCGTGCGTGAGCAACCCGACGTCTTCAGGCGTCCAGATTCCCTGTCCACCCGACTCCGCCAGGATGGACGGAATGCCCGCGCGCGATGCCGCGCAGAACGTCGAGCCCGGTGTTTCGCTGCACACCAGATACTGAATGCCAAAAGCCTTCGCCATCTCGAGCGACATCGTATCGACCCGTGTCTCGCCAGACCGGAAGAAAATGGTGAACGGTACCAGCGCCTCGACGAGGTCGCCGCCGTGCAGATCCGCGTAGTAGTCCGCCTGCGCGATCACATTCGTGAACACCCATGCCGCAATCTGGTCGGAGGCGGTGCCGCGCGCATCGCCGGGAAACACGCGGTTCAAGTTCTTGCCGTCGAGAGGGCAGACGTAGATGGAGCGTGCCGTGAACGCGGGCATGTTCATCACGGGCACGACGATCACGCGACCGCGCAGCGTCCCGGGCTCGAGAGATCGCCCGAGGTCGAGTGCCGCCGCGATGCTCGCGTACTCAGCCGCGTGAACGCCGCCCGTCACGACGAGTGTCGGACCTTCCGCGCTCCCGTTGATGAGCCACATCGGAAGCCGATACGGCTGCCCCTGCACGGTGAGCTCGTTCACCCCGTACCGCTTTTCTCCAGGGCTGGCCGCGAGCGATCCCACTTGAAAGATCTTCTCAGACACCTTCCACTCCTTTCGCCGCAAGGTGCGGGCAGGTCTCAAGACCTGCGCTACAACCGTCGCCGCAAGGTGCGGGCAGGTCTCAAGACCTGCGCTACAACCGTCGCCGCAAGGTGCGGGCAGGTCTCAAGACCTGCGCTACAACCGTCGCCGCAAGGTGCGGGCAGATCTCAAGACCTGCGCTATAACCGTCGCCGCAAGGCACGGGCAGGTCTCAAGACCCGCGCTACAACCGTCGCCGCAAGGTACGGGCAGATCCCACGACCTGCGCTACTAGCGGCCGCCGTCGACCGACAGCGTCTGGCCGGTGATCCATGCCGCGTGATCGCTCGCGAAGAACAGGACGGCGTTGACGATATCGTCTGGCGAGCCGAGCCGCTTCAACGCGATGTTCTCGACGAGGCGGCGTTGACCTTCGGCGCCGTACGATTCCCACTGCCGCTCCGTCGTGGGATTGGATCGGACGAAGCCGGGCGCGACATTGTTGACGGTGATGCCCCACGGCCCGAGTTCGTGCGCGAGCTGCCGCGTCAGGCCGATCTGGCCCGCTTTGGCCGACGCGTACGCCTGGATGCCAGTGAGGCTGATCCCCAGCCCAGCGCCGCTCGAGATGTTGACGATGCGGCCGTAGCGCGCGGCTTTCATGGCGGGCGCGGCTGCCTGGGAGCAGTAGAAGGCGCCGTCGAGGTTCACACGAAAGATGGCCCGCCACTCCGCCTCGCCGACTTCCTCCAGCGGGCGCCCGATCTGTCCGAGCACACCGCCGGCGTCGTTCACGAGAACATCGATGCGTCCGTGCGCCTCGAGCGTCTTCTTCGCCATGGCGTGCACCGCGTCTCGATCGCTCACGTCGAGCACGCGCACCTCGAGCGGCGTTCCCCGTTCGCTGGCCAGATTTGCGGTCTCGTCGAGCTCGCCCTTCAGCACGTCGCACGCCACGACGCGCGCGCCGAGGCTCGCGAAGCTCAACGCAATTGCGCGGCCGAAGCCGTGCGCGGCGCCGGTGACGATCGCTGTCCGGCCGTCAAAGCGGATGTGCATCGGTCCTTTCGTCTGAGCCCTCGGTGAGCCGCGCCAGATTCTCCCACGTCTGCGGTCGAGCGCTGCTCTCGACCTCGCGCATGAGTGCGACGAGCCGCTCCAAATGGGGAACAGGAATGCCGTGGCGGCGCGCGATCGTCATGATGGGACGAAACTGCGCGTCGCACTCGGTCGTACGGTGATGAATCGCGATGTCGCGCCACACACCGGTGTGGGTCTTGGCGGAGCGGCGGTTGAACGCCACCATCGCATCGAACGAGGCATCAATCGCTTCCGCAACTCCATGCTCGCCGAAGGCGGCCGGATCGTAGCCGTTGAAGCCCATGACGGTCACTCGTTCGGCGGCGGCCACCGCCATCACTTCGCGGGCCAACGCTGTGAGCGCCGGGCGCGCCTCGAGAGAGTTGAGGACGTCGACGATACTCGCCTCAGTGAGCGCGCTCGCGAAGAGCAGCGCGCCGTAGCCCATTTTTCCCCAGAGGAAGCCCCAGATATTGTCGGTGACGATCGCGGCGGGCTCGAAGTGGAGCAGGGCGCGGCGCACGCGTGCGAGACGATCGGTGTCGCGACCGTTCAACTCGCCGACGACCACGGCACCGCGGCCGCCGAAGTGCACGAAGCCGGGCTCCACGACGTCGGCGCCGAAATTGATGAACGCGCCCATGGTGCGTTGCTCGCCAACGACCTCGGCGACGATCAGCTCGTTGAATCCGTTCTGCAGCGACACGACCACGCCGTCGGCGGCAAGGTGCGGCGCGAGCTGACGCGCGGCCGCGTCGGTGTGCAGCGCCTTGACGCACAGAAAGATGGTGTCCCAGATGCCTGTGACCTCTTCCGGCCCGAACGCCGGCAGCGGCTGCGTGAAGGTGTCGATGGGGCCGGTGATCGCGAGGCCGTGCTCGCCGATCGCCCGCACGTGGGCGGCGTTGGCATCCACGATCGTGATGTCGAGCCCGGCGCGGTGCAGGTAGGCAGACACGGTGCCGCCGATCGCGCCTCCGCCCCATACGAGAATCCGGTCCGCCGAGTCATTCCTCCGGGTTTCGTCTGCGGTCACGCCCACGGGCCCTCGAGGGCTTCGCGCGTCTCCTCGACGCCGGCGCGCCACACGAGCGTCATCGCCTCGTCAGGCTTCTGGTACGCGCCGCCGAAGTTGCCGTCGCCCAGGTACGCGCGCACCGCTGCGGCGTCCATCAATCGCATGCGGGCGATATCGATCATCGGCTTCTTGCCGCCCGGGACGTCCACTTTCGGCAGCCGCGTCCACGCGAAGTTTTCCATCCACGACGCGTGGGACGCGTCCCGATCGATCGACTCGACCGCGGCGGCAGTCCTGGGCGCGTTCCACCAGTTGTGCCACTTCACCGTCACGCCCGCGTGATCGTTCATCCACTCCTGCAGAATCGAGCCGCCCGGGCTGTTGCCGCCGTGGCCGTTCACGAACAGGATGCGCCTGAAGCCCGTGCGGGCGAGGCTCTCGAGGATGTCCGCAACGATGCGCTGATACGTGTCGAGGCGGAGGCTCACGGTTCCCGGATAGCGGAGAAAGTACGGCGTGATGCCGTAGTTGAGGACCGGAAACACCGGCACGCCGATCGGTGCAGCGGCCTCGCAGGCGACGCGCTCAGCCAGAATCGCATCGACCGACAGGCTCAAATACCCATGCTGCTCGGTGCTGCCCATCGGCACGACGGCCCGGCCGTCGGTTTTCAGCCACGCGTCGACCTGCATCCAATTCATGTCGGCGATCTTCATGACCTCCCCTTTGCACACACGTCTTGACGATTAAACACAAAGGACACCAAGGACACAAAGGAAACCAAAGTCATATCGCCTTCGTATCCGTGGTGTCGGCACTACGTTGTCGTCGGCGTCGTCGTAATCGTCTTCGTCGTAATCGTCTCCAACCCGTGCGCGTGAGGACCCGTTTCAACACGCCAGAGCGCGAACGCGCACACCACCGCGAGCACGGCGATCGCGGTGAATATCCACATGCTCGCATGGTAGCCGGCCGCGTTCGTCGCGCTCGCCAGCCAGTGATCGTTCGACCAGCCGATGAGGAGATTGATGGCGACCAGCCCGATCTGCTGAATCGTGTCCAGCATGCCGTTGGCGATCCCGAGCCGCGATTTCTGCACGACGTAGACGAGCGCCGGCCACATGACCGATGGGACCAGCGCGAACGCGACGCCCATCATCGCCATCGGGATGACGGGTGGAATGTCCGTGTAGCCGAGCATCAGAAACACCGGCACAATCAGGAGCGACCCGAACATCATGAAGAGCGAACGTCTCGCATAGCGATCGACCAGATAGCCGAAGATCGGCGCGCCGATCATCGAGAAGAACGGCTCCATCCCCACCAGGAGCGACGCAGTCCTCGGCGAGACGTGTCGCGCCTCGATCAGGAATTTCTGCCCGAACGTTTCGAATGGAAAGATGCAGCCGTAGAAGGTGATGCACAGCGCCGAGATCAGCCAGAAGGATCGGTCGAAGCGGAAGACGTCAGCCGGCGCGACTCGATGCTCGCCCGCGGTATGGCCCAGCGCGAAGCGCCGCTCTCCGCGCGAGTCCAGCATCCAGTACAGCGCGGCGCCGATCAGGCAGAACCCGCCGAAGCCGACGGCGATCAGCAGCGGCCATTGCCAGTACGTGTAGGCGCGCGGCGCCCAGGTCGGCGAGACTTGCGCGGTGAGCGACCCGAGCCGCAGGAACGTCGATCGAATCCCGAACCCCAGGCTCAACTCGTCGTGCCAGAACCACCGCGCCACGCCAACGTTCGAGGCGAGCGCCAGCGCTTCCGCGCCCGATCCGACGATGAGGCGGCCGGTCACCATGACGCCGATGCGAGGGCTGAGCGCCGTGATCGCGAGCCCGACGAAGACGAGGACACTGAAGATCGCCATCGACTTCTTCGTCCCGATCCGATCGATGACGACGCCGCAGATGAGCATCGCGACGATGTTCGGAAGGCTGTAGACGGCCTGCAGCAGTCCGATCTGGGAATCCGAGAATTGGAGCTGGCGGCTGAGCAGCGGCGCGAGCGGACCGATGTAGTCGAACGCGTAGTAGCTGCCGTAGAGCGCGACGCTCATCGCCACGAGGGCGAGCCACCGGTACAGCCGCGTGGGCGCGGGCCTCGAGCTCGGGCGTGGTTCCGGCAGCGTGTCGGACATCGGAGTCCTCTTCGTGCGCGCAGCCGTGAGGCAGACGCGCCGTGGTCGATCCCGCGCAGGCCCTGTCGCGCCGCATCATCTCACAGCAGATGTGGCGGACACAGTCCGGCCGTAGCGCGAAGGCTTTAGCCGAGCGCCAGGCGAGCGGAGGCGGGAAGCGTCGCTCAGCAGACGTCTCGTCCCAATAGGAGTCGCCGCCGGCCCTTTTGTTCCGCGGCAAGCCGCGGCTGGCGGCAGAGATGCCGGATGTAGTCGGCGACCGCTTCCGGTCCATCGCCTTCGATCACCTCGTCGGCGATCGCGCGCAGCGCCGCGCTGCCCCACGACACGGCGACGCCAACCTCGCACGCCTCGAGAAGATCGTGATCGTTCTCGGCATCACCGATGCCGACGGTGCTGTGGATCGACAAGCCCAGGGCGAACAACGCCTGCCGTAAACCGGTCGACTTCGCGGTGGCCTGCGGCAGGACCATCAGGCTTCCGCGGTTGAACAGGATCACGAGCGGTTGTTCCAGCCTTCGAATGACCTCGAGAATGGCGGGCGCGGCCGCGGCGTCCGCTCCGATCAGGGCCTCGCCGACCGACACGTCGATCGAGCGTCGGCGCAGCTCCTGAACGAACTCGCGCGATGGCGGATGCGCGAGCAGGACATGCCGGCCGGTCGCCGGAAAGTCCAACACACAGCCATTCTCCCCGACGATGACGTCGAAGCAGGTCACGTCTCCAACCACCCGCCGCAGGTCCGCCACCTGTCGTCCGGTGACCAGCGCGACGGCGACTCCTCGCTGCCGCACTTCGCCGATGGCGTCCCGCACGTCTGGGCTCAGTACGCCATCCTTCGCAATCGTGCCGTCGTAGTCGAGCGCCAGCGCGCGGAACTTCATCTCGGCGGACCCCGTGGACCCGTTATCTTAATCCGCGCACCAACTGCCTTGGCGTGAATCGATTGTTAGAGGGCGATGGCCGCGGCCGCCCAGCCGGCGGGGTCTTTGTCCGACTGCACCCATCGATGCAGGTCGACGACCACGGAGTCGGCGTCGCGCCGGATCACGTACCGGTCGAGGTTTCTCGTCGCCCGACCTGACGTGTGGACACCGTCCGGCTGGTACTGGGAATCGTGCTTGGTGCACTGGAAGCGATGATCCTTCGGCATCCACTTCACGGGCGCGTTCTGATGCGGGCAGGACAAAGCAAACACATAGACGTGACCGTTGGCGCGCGCCACGATGAGTTGCGCCGCGCGATCGATGTTCACGCTATCGGCTGTGGGAATTGGATACCGGCGTTCGTCGCCGCTTTGAACCCCGTCGGTCCACGATACGGGCAGAGCCTCCGCCTCGCCAGTCGACAGGCCGAGCAGTGCGGCGGCTGCGCCAAGGCATCCTGCGAATTGCATAAACTCGCGCCGTGTCGCGTGCCCGTCGGGACAGGCGTCAGTCCGGCACGTGAAGAAGTCCACGTCGTTGTTACCGTCGCGGTTCATGTCCTCTATCCGATGTTTGGAAGGGCGGCGCCGGCCAGCGTCGTCAAGAACCACAGCACCAGACTGGCTGTGGCCGTATAGTGCAGGCGCGTCCACGCCCCCGCGTCGCCGCGTCTTGCATGACGCTCGCCGTTCAACAGCAGCACACCATTCACCAGCAGGAGCGCGACCAGCCCCATCTTCAACCAGAAGGTGCGCGAGTACCAGTACGTCTCGACGTCCGCCGCCAACAGCAGCAAGCCGCTGCCGAACAGCGCCACCAGTCCGACGACGACGAGGCGATGGGTCCGGTTCAGCAGCTGCAGCTCCGTCGCTCGCGCCACGGTGCCTTCGCGCGCCGCGGTGAGCGTCGCGAGATCTGCGGTGATCGCGCAGCCGCCGCCAAACAGGAGTCCAGCGATATGGGTGAATTCGATGGCGGTACGCAGTGCCGCATGATTCGCGTAGAGCGAGCTCCAGGATGCGATCAGCTGGCCCCACACGTCAGTGATTCCCGAAGAGCATCATGAGGTACCCGGCGGTGCCGACGCTGATCGACGCGATCGCCAGGTTGCGGTGCATCGCTTTGTCCGATTCGAACGTGAGCGCCTCACGCCGCCTTCCGCTGTTGGGCCCGGCCGCCCACGTGGCGAGGAAGCCGGCATCCGCAGCCATCATCAGTAACCCGTGCACGAGCCGATACGTGCGCCCTTCCGTGTCCCTCCGGCCTTCGCCGAACATATTCCACGCCCCGGTGACAGTGTTGACGCCAAAGAGCGAAATGATACCGGCGCCGATGATCGCGTGGGCGGTGCGCTGGCTATCGGGATTGGCGGGTGTGTTGTACAGCGACGTGCCCAGCGCGACTTCCGCCGCGAAGAGCGGCAGCGTCGCGAAGCTGGCGTACTTATGGATCTTGGCGCGCTTCAGATAGGCGTCGCTGTGCTCGACGGCCGCCGCGTGAAGCGGCTGCGCGGGCTGCGGATCGTCCTGCGCAGGCGGCGCATCGTCGTGCACGGACTGCGCATCGTCGTGCTGCAGCGCGATCGGCGGCAACGTGAGATGCCGCGCTGACGGGGCGACCTTCGACTCGTCGCTACACGACGGCCACGCACCGATCCAAGTGGCGTCTGCTGATCGACTCGAGAAGAGCATCGCGGAGTTCGCCGGCGTGTCTGCCCGCGCGGACGGCGCCGTCAGCAATGCGCCAATCACGAGCACAATCAGCGAGCGCATGGAACACCTCGAGAAGATGTGGATCCGTTCGACAGATCGCACCAGTGGATAGATAGCAACAAGACTGCCAGGATCGTCATAGAAAATACGTGACTTCATAGCCCGCCTGTCCTCTGGCGAGGAAGGGATGTCCCCGATTCATCTAGCGTTCATGTTCGCCGCGAATTTCACGCCGTGTACTCCTGAGCATCAGTGGGTCGGCTTTCAACCGTTGGAGCGCGCTTCCGCGGCAACCGCGCGATGAACAGGCAGCCGCCCGACGCATTGTCCTCCACGGTCAGCGTGCCTCCATGTTGTTCGGCGACCCAGCGCGCGATCGGCAGCCCCAGGCCTGCGCCGGACGTCGCCGATCGAGCAGGATCGAGACGTACGAATCGCTCGAAGACCCGCTCGCGATCGGTCGATCGAATGCCAGGCCCCGTGTCGGACACCGTGATCGTCGCGAAGTGCCGGTCGCTCGCGACTGCCGCCGTCACCACGCCGCCACGCGGCGTGTGCTGCACGGCGTTGTCGAGCAGATTCGTGACCAATTGGCGCAGCAGGCCATCGTCTGCGCTGACGGACACGTCGGGTTCGAGTGACGTCTCGAGGCGCACGTCCATGGTCGCGGCGACCACCGAGATCGCCCGCGCGCACTCGGCGACGAGTTCATCCACGTAAACCGGACGTCGAGTGAGCCGATGGCCGCCCGCATCTCCTCTCGCGAGCACCAGCATGTCGTCGACCATCCGCCCGAGGCGCGTGCTCTGCTCGTTCACGATCGTCAGCGCTTCGCGATATTCCCATTCCTGCCGCTCTTCTTGGCCGAGCGTCACCTCCGCGGCCGTCTGAATGACGGACACGGGCGTTCGCAGCTCGTGCGACGCGTCCGCCATGAATTCGCGCTGCACCTGCGAGGCGGCGCCGAGCCGGCCGAGCAGCCGATTGAACGCGCGTGCCAACTGGCCCAGTTCATCTTCTGTGCTGGGCGCGTCGAGGCGCCAGTTGGAGGAATGCACGGTGATGGCCTCGGCCTGCGCGGCCATGATCGTCACCGGCCGCAGGGCAGACGATGCCACCCACCAGCAGACGGCGGCCGTCATCAGCACGAACAGGGGTCCAACCACCAGCAGCACGCGCGATAACAGCTGCTGCTGCCGTCCCAGCCGTCGCAGCGGGCCCGCGATGAGAATCACGTAATCGCCAGCCTGCGACGACTCTTGCCGCAGCAGCACGCGCCATCGGTCACCGTTGTCGCTGACGGACGCGAAGCGCTGCGGGGCCGCGGCATCGGCGGTGAACGTGGCGAGGTCGTACCGGAATCCATGCCAGTGCGCGGCCATCGGCGCGCCGCCGCGGTCGAGAATCGCCATCGCCAGCCCGGGCACGTCCATCGAGGTGTGTGTTTCAGCAACCGCTTTCCGAAGGTTGCCGCTTTCGCCCAACTCTTCCTGCATCACGCGCGCTGTCGCCGCGCCAAGACTGGCCAACTCGGAATCGAACTGCGCTTGACCCCACCGCGCGTGCAGCCAGAGCACACCGACGCTGAACACGGTCAGCCCGGCCGCCATGACGATGCTGTACCAGAGCGTCAGACGGATGCGGATCGACCATTTCATGTGAGGCTCGCGGGAGGGCCGATCAGTTGGTATCCAGCTCCGCGCCGCGTACGGATGAACGATGGCTGTTCGCGATCGATCTTGCGTCGCAGCCGTTGCACGTAGACATCGATCACATTCGAGCAGGGGTCATACCGGTTGTCCCAGACGTGCTCGGCGATTTCGTCGCGGGAGATGACGGCGCCGCCCTTTCGGCACAGGTACTCGAGCAGGGCGTACTCGCGGGCCGTGAGCTCGATGGCCTCGCCATCCACCCACGCCTCCTGCGTCCGGGTGTTCAAGGCGAGCCGCCCGCACTCGAGGCGATCGGGGAGCTGCGGGAACGCGCGTCGACGCGTCACCGCCCGCACGCGCGCGAGCAGCTCCTCGAAATGAAACGGCTTGGTCAGATAATCGTCCGCGCCGACGTCGAGGCCGCGGATCCGATCGTCGACCGCATCACGCGCCGTGAGCATGAGCACCGGTACTGCGTTGCCGTTCGCCCGCAATTCGCGACACACGTCCAAGCCGTTCTTGATCGGCAGCAAGACGTCGAGGAGGACAACGTCGTAGGTCACGTCTGCCGCCTGGTGCACCGCGGCGGCGCCGTCGGCGGCGACGTCGACGGCATGCCCGTGCTCGCGCAGGCCTTTCGCGAGCATCCGCGCCGCCGAGCGCTCGTCCTCGACCAGGAGAATCCGCATTCTGCTCCTGCTAGCATGCCCCACGCGACGACAGGAAACGATAAGGTTTCGGCGAAGATGAACAGACGATGAATCCTGGGCGGAACGTCCGGCTGCGAGGACACGTTCTTGCTGGAGTTTTCAGGAATTGGTGATGTTCATGGCCAAACGCTCCGGTACACAGGTTGCACCGCGACGCACGACATCAAGACTCACGGTGAACTGATGAAAACGATCATGTGTGCCGATCCGACTCGTCGAAGCTTCTGCGCGCACGCTGCGGCGATGGCCTTTCTCGGTGGCGCGGTGGGAACGATCCTCGAGGGATGTGGCAGCCCGACATCGCCGAGCAATGCGCCGCCGCTGCCGGTCGTCAACGGCACACGGATCAGCGGAGGGATCACGATCGCGGTCGACTCGAGCTCGCCGCTGTCGGCGGTAGGCAGCGCGGCGCTGATGCAAACAGCGATCGGCGATTTCCTGGTGGCCCATACGGGCCAGGATAACTACGTGGCATTAACGGCGATCTGCACCCATCAGACGTGCACGATCACCGGATTCAGCAGTCAGACCTACGTCTGCCCGTGTCATGGTTCCACCTTCGACGTCAACGGCCGCGTGCTCGGCGGTCCTGCGCCAGCGCCGCTCCGGCAGTATCCGACACAGTTCGCCAATGGCGTCCTGACGATCACGGCCTGAGGCCGTCGCCGTTATTTTTTGAGATCGTGCGGTTTGTTGAGATCGCGCGAGAGGATCAGCTTCAAGGTGAGCTTGTCCGACGCGTCGGTCAGGCCGAATCCCACGCCCGCCTCGACGTCCAGAAACTTGCTCGTGTGATCGACCACCCCGTAGATCTGATGCGACTGTCCTGGGCGTGGGAAGAACTGATGCAGCGGGCCGAAGTCGTCGTATTCCTCTGCGGCCACCGCCCATTCCTTGGGGAGGTTGTAGGCGACTCGCGTGGCGGGGGCGAAGTCCAGGTTTTTCAGCCCGTCGTACGAGGTGTCGAGAATCGGATTGATGATCACGTCGATCGGGTGCAGGTGCCAGCCGATAATCGGCCGCACTTCGGACGTGAAGCGTCGGGCATCCCAGTGCGAGGAATTGACGCTGAATTCGAAATTCACGCCGTAGACGAACGTGCGGTCGGCCGCATGCGGCACCGTGAACAGCGCGCGCAACTTGAAGCCGTCGATCGTCGCCGTCTGACGGTCGACGGTGTACAGCGGCATATAGAGGCCCGCCTCGAACCAGTCGGTCACGCCATACGCCCATTCGGGCACGCCGTTGAACGACTTGTTCGCCACAATCGCCCCGGGGAAGGCGGGCGTCTTCACGCCGTCCGGCGTGAAGTTGTTGTGCCACGTGAGATTGAAGGTGCCAGGATCCGCATGGCTCGCGTCGTAGACCTGGATCTCGTCGGTCTGCGCCCGGGCGATGCCCGGCACCATCGTCAGGGCGGCGGCCAGGGTCAGTACACGAAGGATCGCGCCGTTACACAGTCTCATGCTTGACCGGTTCGAACACGACGCGCGACGAGCAGGAGCGCGCTTTTTCGGCCGTGTCGAGGGATGGGTCGAAGGGTACCACAAGTGACGCCTGGGCCAGGCGCCGGTTGACTCTGCTCATCACGGTATGATGCCTTGCTGAGCAAAGATATGACGCGAGGATGGCGTTCGCATCCGCCTGCGTCGTGATGGCCGTCGCTTCGTTGGCCGCGTGCTTCGTGCCTGCGTGGCGCGCAACCCGCACGGATCCGCTCCTTGCGTTGCGCGGATAATGCATGCAACCTCGACGGCACCGAGGCAGAAGATGCTGGATGCGGCGGAAGCGAACGGGACGCGCGTGAAGCCGGAATACGGATCGGTCTGGTACGACTTGAGCGGCGCCGATCATGCGCACACCCACCTGCATGTGACGATTGCCGTGCCGGGCGCCACCACGCAGTCCACGGGGCTGCCCGACAATCCCAAACAAGGTGGCGTCTGGATCATGAACGCGGGCACATCGACCGCCCACATCATGACGCCGGGCAGCTAGAGCCGATTTCGATTCGCCGTGTCGCTAGTATCTGGCCGCCGTTCAACACAAAGGACGCAAAGGACACCAAGGAAACCAAAGTGGTCTCACCTTCGTGCCCTTGGTGTCCTTCGTGGTAATCCAGAGCCGCTACGAAGATCAGAAAACGGCTATAGAAACCGTTTGGGTTGGATGTAGCGCGAAGTGTCCGGCTGAAGCCATCGCTAAGAGCCGGACATTTCGGCACCGTCGAGGTGTAGCCGTTGACGTGGAATTCTGTCCTCACCGGGCTCCTCGACGCGGCTCATCCGGCGCAAACGAACGGATTTGGCTCCTATTCATGGCGAGCCGCTGGCACCCGACTTGCCACATTCCGAAATGCAGCCGCCGTACTCGTCTCTCTAAGCGACAACAGCATTCCTGACCTGTAGAGGTGCCAATTGCTCCTGAACCGTAGGCTTGCGCGTTCGTATCTCGCCTCAATCGCCGTCGCGCTCGCGATGGCCGCGCCTGCTGCCGCGCATCCAAGCAGCAGCTCACCAGTTAGCATCGACAATTTCGGACAGGTCAGCGCCACCTACTATCGCGGCGCCCAACCCAGCGGACACGATTACGCGGAATTGGCCGCGCTCGGCGTGAAGACTGTGATCAATCTGACAAGCGACGATGCGGCACCCGATGAAAAGGCGTTGAGCGAGCAGGCGGGGATGAAATACGTCCAGATCCCGATGACCACGCACCAGCCGCCGACAGCCGCGCAGCAGGCGCAGTTTCTTCAGATCGTGAACGATCCGGCGAGACAGCCGGTGTATGTGCACTGCGTCGGCGGTCGTCATCGCACCGGCGTGATGACGGCGCTCTACCGCATCACGCAGGACGGCTGGACGAGCGATCGGGCGTTCCAGGAGATGAAGCAGTACAAGTTCGGGGCAGACTTTCTGCACCCGGAGTTCAAGGCGTTCGTCTACGACTACCACGCGGTCGCCGTGGAGGCGGGGCAGACCACGGCTGCCAAGCCGTAGCGGCACCGGCTATTCTCAGGACTTGCGGCCGTAGACCAGTTTCACGTCGGGGGCAAACGGCCGCAAATTCTCCCCATCTTTTCGACTGACACGGACCACGAGTTGATTGGACGCGGCGAGCAGCGTGTAGCTATACACGAGCGTCAGGTGGCTGCCGAGCGTGTACTCGGTGATGATGCGCGTGCCGTCCCAGCGTGTGGAAGTGGGGATGGTCGTCTCCGCGACGTGATTCTCGGTGGCGCTGCCGTCCGTCTGAAAGAACTGCGCGTGCTCGCGCGCGTCGTCGACGACGAAGCTCGGGTCGTGATGTGAAATCACGAGCGAGGCCGACGCCGTTTTCAATTCGTCGGTCAGCGCCTTGAGGCGCGCCTGCTCATCGGCGGTCAGCGCCTCTGACTCACGCGTTTGGCTCGCCCGCGACCCGCCGCGGCCGTAGCCACTACCGCCGCCGAATCCGCCGCCAAAGCCGCGCCCGCCAAAGCCCCCCGACCCTCCGCGACGATTCTGATTTTGCGACCGGTTGTTTCCGGCAGACGGCGCGAGGTTGATCTGATTGGGATCGACGCTGATGCTCCGATCCATCGCCCACGTACCGGAAAAATCCGGATGGGAGCCGGCCGCGGCCGATACCGCCGCCGGCGCACTCGGGGGAAGAGCCTGCGCGAGGCCCGACGAGGCGGGCCATGCGGCCAGCGCAAGGATGACGACAAGAGACCGAGCCGTTCTCATCATGAGAGCCAGTCTCGGAGTGTTTGCGGCGAATTTCAAGTTAAGTATTCGTATGCCGCGCGCCGGACGTCGTTATCGTCGTTATTTCGGAAAGATCACCGGCAGCACACTGTCGGTGGTGTACATGCAGCGGTCGTTATGCCCGCACTCCGGCACGATCTGCATTGGCTGTTTGGCCCCAAGCTGCTCGTTGATGTACTTGACGAACGCTTCGCCTCTCGCGCGGCGCGTCGCGCCCTGGGCCATGGCCGAGCACGACGAATCGAATCCACCGAGTGGCAGCACGTCCACTTGCCCAAACAGATAAGTGGTCGGTCGCGTGACCAGTTGTTTCTTCAGCTGGTCGTCGCTCGTGCCTTTCGTGTAGCCGCTCGTCCGGTCTTCGAGGCCGAAGGGCCAGCGATCATAGTTCGCGCATCCTTTCGCGTCGAACGGGCCGTACGAAAAACTCGTGTGCGGCTTCTCGCTGTTCCAGGCCGCCTTCGCGTTCTCCGGCGTCCCGTCGCCGCTAGGCGTCGGCCGGGTGGCGTCCGGCCATGCGTAACTGGACGGGTTCGCGACCACGTAGCTGATCGTCACGCCAGGCGCGTCGTGCACGCGATTGACCATGGCGTAGCGCGCGACGACCTGTCCGCCCGCCGAGTGTCCGGCGACGACGATGTTCGTCAAGTTGGGGAACACGCGCTTGTTCGCCAGCTTTCGCACGATCTCGTCGATGAAGTCGAACGACGTCAGGTTGGGGTGGCTGAGGGACGTCCCGCCGGAACGCCAGCTGTCGCCCCTGCAGCTCCAGCTCACTTCGTTTGGCGCCAGCTTGTCACCGCAGCCGGTATCGCCCGACACGAGGTGCGGCGAGATGACGACGGTGTCGTCGATGGCCTGGCCGAGGAACGCGGCGGTGACGGCCGTCTGGAAGTAGTGATCCGCATTGCGGTTCGTCCCGTGGACCATGATGAGCGCCCGCCGGACGTGGTCGTTGCGCACGTCGAGCGAATGCGTGCGATAGATCATCGACCGCCCTGGTCCGCCGCCCAGAGTGACCCACTCCGTGCAGGCGTCGGTGGCGGTGGTGCAGGCGGCGGCTGGGTTCGCGGGACCGCGCGATGGAGTCTGCACGAAGGTGACGAGGGCGGCAAACAGAAAGAATGATGTGCGCATAGGGTAGAGAAGATACTCGAATTAGGGGCGCCTGTGAATAAAAGGGGTACGGCCCCATTTCGGAAATGTGATCAGCGCGGCGCGCTGCCGGAACGCTGGCCCATACAGTACATATCGGTCGCGTCGCACCCTTCGACTTCAACTTGAACCGTCGTGTGCGTGATGTGGAAGCGATGCTCGATGTCGTGGACGACCGCGCGCAGCACCTGTTGGCCCTCTCGCACGCTCTGTTCGGCCACGACAACATGGCAGCTGCAGGCGACGACGCCTGGGCCGACCATCCAGACGTGAAGGTCGTGGACGTCGAGTACGCCGGCCACGGCTTTGATCGCGGCCACGACGGCCGGCATGTCCATCCCGGCTGGCGTCCCTTCGAGCAGCACGGTGACGCTCTCGCACAGGACGCCGTAGCTGCTGTACAGGATCAGCCCCGCGATGAGCAGCGACACGGTCGGATCGGCCCACGGGGCGCCCATCGTCGTCACGAGGACGCCGGCGATCACGACGCCGAACGCCGAGACCGCATCGCCCACCATGTGCAGATAGGCGCTGCGCACGTTCAGGTCGTGCTGCGCGCCCCTGTGCAGCCACATTCCGATCGTGACGTTGACGGCGATGGCCGCAGCGGCGACGCCGATCATGATCGCGCCGTTGGCGGCCTCTGGCTGGCGGATCCGCGCGATGGCTTCCCATCCGACGAGTCCGGCAATCACCACTAACGAGGCGGCATTCATCAGCGCGGCGAGAATCCCGACGCGGTGATAGCCGAACGTCATCCCCTGGTGGGACGGCTTGCCGGCAATCCAGAGCGCGTACCAACTGAAGCCGAGTGCCGCCGCATCTGCGAGGTTATGACCCGCATCCGAGAGCAGCGCGAGGCTGTGGGCGATCCAGCCGGCCAAGGCCTCGACGGCCACGAACGCGACGGTCAGCGCGACGGCGGCACCCATGGCACGAGCCGACACGTTGCGCGGCATATGCGCGTGGCCGGGCGGATGAGAGTGATGGTGGTGATCGTGACTCATCAAGCGTTCAGGTGCGCGTGGCGAAGGTCGCGAATGTCTGGGGGAACGCTGATCCTAGCATGACTCATCGTGCGGCGACCCCAGCATGGCCGGCACTGACCCCCTCTACAATGGCAGCCATGCCCGATACGCTTGTCGATCTCACGTCACTGATCCGGACCGGTCATTTCGCAAACCTTCGCGACGCGCTCATCGAGCAGCGCCCGCGCGAGCTGGCTGAAGCGCTGGCCGAACTACGTGCCGACGACCAGGTAGTTGCGTTCCGGATTCTGCCGCGCCGTCTGGCGGCAGCCGTCTTTGAATACATGCCGTCGGCCGCGCAGCAGGCGCTGGTCAAGGCCATGGGGCGCGAGGAGACCGCGGCGGTCCTGAATCAGATGTCGCCGGACGACCGCACAATGTTCTTGAGCGAGCTGCCCGCCGCCGTCACGAAGCAACTCTTGACGCTGCTCACACCGGAAGAGCGCGCGGAGGCGGTGACGCTCCTTGGCTATGAGCCCGGAACAGTCGGCCGATTGATGACGCCGCACTATATCGCCGTCAGAGAGGATTGGACCGTCCAGCAGGTCCTCGATTACGTTCGCGAGCACGGTCAGGACAGCGAAACGCTCAATGTCATCTACGTCGTCGACGAAGCCGGGGTCCTGATTGACGACATCCGGATGCGTGAGTTTCTCGTCGTGCCGACGACGAAGCGCGTCTCCGACCTGATGGACCGCCGGTACGTGACCCTGAAGGCGACCGATACCCAGAAATCGGCCGTAGAGATCTTTCGACACGAGGACAGAACCGCACTCCCGGTCACCGACACGGCGGGCGTGCTGATCGGCATCGTCACCGTCGACGACGTGCTCGACGTCGCCGAGGAGGCGGCGACCCGGGACTTTCAGTTGTTCGGCGGGTCCGAGGCGCTCGACCAGCCGTACCTCACGCTGTCTGCGCTGGGGATGGTGAAAAAGCGGGCCGGCTGGCTGGTCGTGCTGTTCATCGGCGAGATGCTCACGGCGACTGCGATGGGATTCTTCGAGAAGGAGATCGAGCGGGCCGTGGTGCTCGCGCTGTTCGTGCCGCTCATCATCTCGAGCGGAGGCAACTCGGGCTCTCAGGCATCAACGCTGGTGATTCGGGCGCTCGCGGTCGGCGATTTGACGTTGCGCGACGTGTTCCGCGTCGTGCGACGCGAGCTGCTCACAGGCGCCTTGCTCGGCTGCATCCTGGGGGCGATCGGCTTTCTGCGCATCTCGATCTGGTCGTCCTTCTCGAATCTGTATGGACCGCACTGGCTGCTCGTCGCGCTGACGGTGGCGTTTGCCCTCGTTGGCGTCGTGCTCTGGGGCTCCCTCATCGGGTCGATTCTGCCGTTCATTCTTCGACGGCTCGGTTTCGATCCGGCGACCTCGTCGGCGCCGTTCGTGGCGACGCTCGTCGACGTGACGGGCCTGGTGATTTATTTCACTGTCGGCTTTCTCGTGTTGCGAGGCACGCTGCTGTGACCACGAATCCGCTTCCGCGGACCGCCGTAGCCTTGGCGGAAAAGGGTAGCCGGACGGCGACCCGCGTCTGACGCGTCCAATGCCAGGAGTTCACACGGATGTAATCACTCTGCGCCAGCGTTGTTACAGCCCTGCGATATGGTGCTGGTGATGAGGCCGGATATCCGTTGGCACTGACGATCACGGTCATCGTGTGCGCGTACAACGAATCCAGATATCTGCCAGCGTGTCTCTACTCGCTTCGAACTCAAACTCGCCCTGCTGACGATATTCTCGTCATCGACAATGCCAGTACCGACGACACCGGCGCCGTGGCGCGCAGCGTGCCTGGGGTGCGCGTCATCGACGAGCCGGTGAAGGGCCTCGTCGTCGCGCGCGAGACAGGCAGGCGCGCGGCGCACTCGGATGTGCTGGCCTACATCGACGCCGACTGCCGTGTGCCGATCTGGTGGCTCGAACGCCTGGCGCAGCGGTTCGAGCGGTCGCCGTGGCTCGTCGGTGCGACCGGGCCCTACCGGTTCTACGACTGGGATTGGAGCGGCCGCACGCTCCTGCGGCTGTACGACACGCTCGTGGCGCCCCCGACGCATCTGCTCGTTCATCGCGTGTTCAAAGCGGGCGCGATTTTCTATGGCGGCAATTTTGCGGTGCGGCGCGACGCACTGGCGCGCATCGGCGGGTTCGACCGGACGATCGAGTTTCACGGCGAAGACACGAACATCGGCCGGCGGCTGACGGCCGTTGGCCGAATCGACGTCTGTTCGGAGTGTTGGGTCTGGACGTCGGCGCGGCGCTATCACGCGATGGGGCGCTCGGCGGTCTTCGGCCTCTACGTGCGCAACTTCTGGTCGGAGATTCTCCGTCACCGGCCGTCCGATCACGAACACCTGGATGTGAGGCCGTAGTGCCCGGATACGAGCCGTTCCTGCTGTGCGACTTTCACGTGCACACGACCTGGAGTGACGGACGATTGACGCTCCGCGAGGTCGTCGATCTGTACGGGAAGACAGGGCGCTTCGACGCCATCGCCATCACCGATCACATTCTCATGCGCCGCGATCTGCTGGCGCGCGCAGGCCGCCTCGCTACGCTGGGCTATCGGCATTTCTCGGTAACCGAGGAGCGCTTTCCCGGGTATCTGGCGGACATCGAAGCGGAGGGCCGGCGCGCGAAGCGCCTGTACGGGATGCTCGTGATTCCCGGCGCAGAGGTGACGCAGAATCACATTCGCAGCAAGAAAAACTCGCACATCGTTGCCTTGAACATTCGCAAGTTCATCGACGCCGATCAGCCGGCAGAAGACATCCTGAAAGAAGTGCGCCGGCAGGGTGCGCTCAGCATCGCGTGTCATCCGCATCATCGGACGACCCGGCGTGTGGAGATCGGGACGTGCTACCTCTGGGATCATCGCAAGCGGCTCGCGCCGCTGGTCGACGTGTGGGAAGCGGCCAATCGCGACGATCTGTTTTCCGTGACGAGTGTGAAGCACTATCCGTACGTCGCCAACAGCGACTTTCACAAGGCGAAGCATCTCTACTCGTGGAAGACCCTGCTGCGATGCGAGAAGGACTGGGAGTCGATCGCGAAAACGCTTCGCGCCAACGTCGATGTCGCCGTGACGCTGTTCAGGAACGGGGCGTGGGTCGCGTAAACGCGGGAATGGTTTGAGGCTGATGCGGCTACGCAGGTGTCAGTTGCTCGCCGTCAGAGACGAATACGGCACGCGTCTGGTACTCCGGATCGGGCAACAGCTCCCACAAATTCAGCCGCAGACCGACAGCGTGCCGTCGTCTCTCACACCCCTCGCCCCGCGATTCGATGACGCGCGTGTGCGCCAGTCCGGTTCGCGGGTGGCAGGCCACATAAACCAGACAGTTGCAAGGCAGCGTGAGCGTGTACGACATGAGCTATTGATACGCTCGTCGCGTAACATCGGCGCATCGCCACTCGTCACGAACTGCCGGCGCCCGAACTGTTTTCGCGGAATTCACACAGGTAAGACATCGACGCCGCTGGAGGCGGCTACTGCTATGCTCGCTTCCGTTCAACCGTCCGGGACCGAGACGAGAAGTCTCGACGCGCATCTCCGCGCCAGCTCGCCGGGTCCAAAAAGACCTACCACACGCGCCGGGTCCAAAAGGACCCGGCCTACAGGCGCATGGGGCTTCTCGTCCCGGTCCGTCAACGCGTCATTGTTCGCACGTCTGCGCGACGACCTTGCCGGACTCGACCTTCAGGGCCGGCGCATTGGCGGCAGGTCCCGCTGCCGAAGATCCCGCGGGCGCTGTCGCGCTGCTTTGATCGAGCGTGCCCGTCAGTTCGAGCTTCTTGCCCACGTGCGGACTCAGCGCCGCCGCATTGGCGACGAGGCGATAGGTCTTCGCCGAGGATCCGCTGGGCGCAGCCGATGGCGTGGCCGCCCCTGTCGCGCCGGCGGCGCCCGCCGTGTCGGCGGCCGGCGTCGGTGTTACATCGGTGAGTAGAAATTTCGCAGCGTCTGTAGCATCTGCCGCTCCAGTTGTCGCACCGCCGGTCGCCCCGGTGGTCCCGACAGCTCCGGTCGCTCCGGTCGTTTCACCAGAGCTCGGCGGCGCCGCCTTCAAACATCCTGTGACCGTGATTCGTTGATCTGAGGTCGATGGACGATCCTGCTGAGGCGGAGGCGCCTGCGCAACGATGATGGCGGTCGATAGACTGACGACTGCGGCACACGTTCCTGTCCAGATTGTTTTCGTCATGGTTCCTCCCTAAGGTGGCCTTTGCCTGCAACGGTCAGACCGCCGCCTCAAAGAAGACCTGATACGAAACAGAACGACTCATCAAGAGCGCAGCGACAACGAATCAGACACCGACCAGTACCGACTGCACGAGATACCGCGCGTCCACCGATGGCAGCCACGCGTGATATTCGGCGGCGTGCGTGACCGAGGGCGCGCCGTTTAAATTGCCGACCGTCTTGCCGTTGTCGGCCAACTGCGTGAAGTCCTGCTTGTAGTAGGCGTACTTGATGCCCGGCGTGACGGTCAGATTCTCGGCCAGCTTCAGCTCATACTCGGCGTACGGCTGCACCGTCGTCGTCCCGAACATCTCGTGGAAGTTGGGGAGCGCGGCATCCACCCACGTCCGCGGATCGGATGGAACCTGAAAGCGGTTGGTCGACGCATACTCCGTCCAGAGGCCCGTGCGGAAGATGCCGGCGTTCGACACGTACGACACCGGCAGGTTGTTGCCCCACTTCCAATAGCTGTTCAGCTTGTCCGTCGCGCTCGTCGCCGTGATGGTCGTCAGGCCGTTGTAGTTCTGCTTGTTGTAGTACCGCATCGTGTACGTCTTGTCGTCGATCGACCAGCCATGTCCGAGGTTCGTGCGGACGCCGAAATACTCAAAGTTCGTTGGGATGGCGTAGAAGTTGAACTTGTAATACAGCGGCGAGTTCGGGTCCCCAGACATCAGGAAGTTGTCGCCGAACTGCTGGATCTGCGCGCGCGTCGAGCCCTTCTGGTTCGGCGTGTTCGCGTGCAGCTCCATGATCGACGTGAACGCGGTCAGCGTCGTGTTGTCGCTCACGGCGTACTGATACTTCGCCGAGAAGGCGTCACGCTTCTGGAAGTTGAACGTCTGATAGCCGTCCGACTGCATTTCGTGCGCGTCGAGGATCAGGCGCGACTTGCCGTCTGCGCCAAACCGGCCGGAATGGAATTCCGCGTCGAAGAGGCGCGTGTTGAACGAGCCGTACGAGATCGAGCCATTGATCTGCTGCTCCGCGTTCAACGATCGCGATAACAGGTTGACCGATCCGCCGTAGGTCGAGGGGCCAATCGTGACCGCCGAGCCCGGGCTGCGATCGAAGACGGTCGAGCCGATCGTCTGGGCCGGAAAGAACACCCACGAGTGGTGCGTCGGGTCGTTGGTGTCGTTGAACGGAATACCGTCGAACGTCATGTTGTACTGGCCGTCCGAGAATCCGCGGAAGAACGTTTTGGTGTCGCCGAGGCCTGGTCCGTTCGACGCGACGCTGAAGGTGCCGGGCGCCATCTGGAGCACCTGGCTGTAGTCGGAGATCGGCGAGGTGTAGTTGCGGATGTATTCGTTGCTGATTAACGACTGGGCTGAGCGCCCGGTGAGTGACCCCTGGGACGGCGCGGCGACTGCGGCCTCCGGGAGCGCCGCCGAGACCGTCACCGATTCGCTGATGTTGGCGAGGCTCAGCCGAATCGAGATCTCCTCTGATCGGTCGCTCGTCAGCACGACGCCGGTCCGGCGAACGATCTCGAAACCAGGAACGGCGACTTCGATCGCATAGGGTCCTGGCGGCAGGTCCGCGACAGAAAAATGACCGGCCGCATCGCTGATCGTGGTGCCGATCGCGCCGGTGTCCTCATTTCGGACGACGATGGCGGCGCCGGCGACCGCTTTGGCGTCTGGGTCGAGCACGGTGCCGGCCAGCGTGGCGGCCTCGGTGCGGGACGGCGTCTTCGCGACCGCAGGGACGGCCGCTGCCAGCAACAGCGCCAGAATCAAAAATCTTCGCATCATCACCAACCTCGTAGCAGAAAGAGTGGAACAAACAGACGAGGTTGGACGATAGCGGTCCGAGTTGGAGACTGCGTGACGAACGCGTTAATTCGGTGTGACGTGTGGAACGCAGAGTGAGCATTTTCCCGGCCGGACCGGACCTTGCGAAAGGTACGATCCTTGCTGCCGCTGAGGACTCCGGCATGACGGTCAGGAAAACGACCCGAAAAATCACCGCAAAGTCCGAGGGGTGTTGCCGTTTTTGATACGGTGACCCCAAATCGACCGTGAACGTTGGCTCGGCGACGACGAAGTCGAGCTCGTGCAGGACGCTATGCCTTCCTCAAAGTCGTCGGCGACCTCCTCGGGGCCCGAGGCATGACGACGCTCACCGCCGTTCAAGAGGACGCGCTTGTCGACCTCTTGAACATCGGTTTGGGCCGCGCCGCCACATCCCTGTCGCAGCTCACCGGACTTCGCGTGGTCCTGGACGTCCCGACTGTCAGGCTGCAGAGCGTTGGAGAAGTTGGGAATACCCTCGAACGTATGACGCACGGGCACGTGGCGAGCGTCCACCAGATGTTTTCCGGTGGCCCAGTGGCGGGCGACGCACTGCTGATTCTGAACGAATCCCGGGCGTCCAGACTGAAGGAGCTGCTGACGGATGAACCCGCCCTGCCGCTGGCGATTGACGCGTCCGCCCGCGAAGTGATCACGGAGGCCGGCAATATTCTGCTCAACGCCTGTCTCGGCACGCTCAGCACTCTTCTGAACGTGCAGGTGTCGTCCTCGGTCCCCTATCTGGAAATTGCGACCGTCGCCGCGATTTTGCAACCGTTGATGGTGGCGCAGCAGGACCTGTGCTACGCCTTGATCGTGCACGCCGGATTCCGCCTCAGAAATGGGGCGGTTGCCGGACATCTGCTGATCGTGTTCAGCGTCGCGTCGCTCGGTCGCCTCATGCGCGCGGTCGACCGATGGGAAAACACCCAGAGCTGACGCTCACAGTGAACTGACGAATTGAATTATGGAGAGCCATCCACCACTCGACGCGGCGATGGTCCAGTGGCTGCAGAAATCCGCCGACCGCGGCCTCTTCATCACCGACACCAACCTCGTCGTGCGCCGCTGGAATCAGTGGCTTGCCGTCCAGACTGGTCGTGCCGCGTCCGATGCGCTCGGCCAACCGCTCTTCGATCTGTATCCGAGCCTCCCGGAGCGCGGATTCGATCACTATTATCGCGAAGCGCTTGCCGGAAGCGTGCGCGTCCTGTCGGAGCGCTTTCACCGATACCTGCTGCCGATCAGCCGGAATCTGCACGGCGCCGGCGTCACCGGGATGGCGCAGACAGCCCGCATCGAGCCGCTCTGGAACAACGGCTGCATCGTCGGCACCGTGACGCTGATCGACGACGTGACGGAGCGGGTCGTCACGCAGCGCGAGCTCCGCAACCAGATCGCATCCTCGGATCAGGCGCGAGCGCTCGCCGAGCATGCGTCGCGGCTCAAGGACGACTTTCTCGCCACGTTGTCGCATGAAATTCGTGCGCCTCTCAACGCGGTGATTGGGTGGGCCCGTATTCTGCACACCGAGGATTCGCCCCGCGCGCGGAGCCGCGCGCTCGAGATCATCGAACGCAACGCGCTGTCGCAGCTCCGCCTAGTGGAGGATCTCCTCGACATGTCGAGAATCCTCTGCGGCAAGCTGCAGCTGGTGACCGATCGCGTGGAACTGAGTGACGTCGTGAAAGGCGCGGTCGAGGTCATTGTTCCGACGGCATTCGCCAAACGCATCACGATGACGACGACGTGCGAGCCGAATCTCCCGGCGGTGACCGGGGATGCCGATCGCCTGCAGCAGGTGGTGTGGAATCTCGCCTCCAACGCGGTGAAGTTCACCGCCGCCGGAGGAACCGTCAGCATTCACCTCGCGCGCAGCGGCCACCACGTGCGTCTGACGATCCGCGACACCGGAGAGGGCATCGCGCTGGACTTTCTCCCGCACGTCTTCGATCGGTTTCGGCAACAGGATGCGTCGCCTAGCCGCCGTCACGGCGGATTAGGGCTCGGGTTGGCGCTGGTCCGTCAAATCGTCGAGTTGCACGGCGGATGTGTTGGCGCCGAAAGCCTGGGACCGGGACATGGCGCCACCTTCTGGATCACGTTGCCGATCAGCGTTGCGGCTGAAGCATCCGCGCCGGTGAACGGCGACGCGCGTCCCATCACGCTCGGGGGAGTTTCAATCCTCATTGTCGACGACGACGACCACGCGCGCGAGATGATGCTGGCGCTGCTCGGACATTACGGCGCCCGTGTACGGGGCGTGTCGTCGGCTGCTGAGGCGCTCGCCGAGCTGACCGACAACGCCATTGAGACGCACGTGCTCGTGTCCGGTGTCGGCATGCCCGACATGGATGGCTACGCGCTGATCAGGCGCATCCGATCTCTGCCAGAAGAGGCCGTGCGGATGATTCCCGCCATCGCTGTGACGACCTGCGCCAACACGGACGACCGCGTGCGCGCACTCGTTGCCGGCTACCAGACCCACGTCTCGAAGCCGGTGGACGCTGGTGTCCTCGCGACCTCGATTGCGAGTCTCGTGAAGGGAAAAATCAGTCCGCGCTCCGCCTGAGCCGCACGCGAAGCTACTCCTGAAACCTGCGCCTCCAGAGTACATCTGGCAGGCGACCCACCAAAAACGTCATCGCCTGGCGCGTCAGTGCGGTCGTCTTCCTGACACGGAAGTACGTTGACAGCCAACGAGGTCAGACATAGGATGCACCCATCTCAGCGGTTGAAATTCGTCTGCCCCTGTCTTTCTGTGCGGAGAGAGCCCTTGCGATCCCGTTCTTCCGGCGTTCTTTGCCTGCTCGCTACAGCGCTGGCCGTCTCGTCGGCCGCCTCCTGCGCAGGACACACGACGCCCGTGGTGCCGAGCGCCAATTCTCTCAACCTTGCTATTTCGTTGACGGTCAGCAACGCGAAGTTCGGTACGGCGACGGCGAGCGACTTCACGATTACGATCACTCAGCCGTCGACGAGATTGACGGTCACAGAGGGCGACGACGGCCCCGTATCGGTCGCCGTCAGTGCGGGCACGACCTATTCCGTGTCGGTCGGCGGTCCGCAGGGATACGCCACGACCGCGTCGCCCGACTGCGTCGGGACCGCGACCGTTGGTGTGAAGAGCTGTGCGATTCAGTTGAAAGAGGCGCCCGTCACCTGCGACGACACGCTCTGGAACCGTATCTACCTGCGAGATCGCCTGAGACTGCTTAGCCAATGCCAGGTGGCGTCCGGAATCGTCATGGATCGCGGCATCGAACCTGATGGCGACCTCGTGATGGAAGTGATACCGGACGGTCCATACACCTCACTCCTGCGCCCGGGCAACAGCAGCCCCGACGCCCACGGTCATCTCGTCGTCGAAGTGCCGTGCCAGGGACCGACGACCGAGGCGACTCCGAGCGCGGCGTGCGCACAGTTCACCGGGGCGAAGGTCGACATGCCAAACCTTGGCGCGCACATTGTTGCCGCTGCGCCGTGGGTCGAAGACGCGAACCATTCGTTTTGGGGCGAGCTGCACGGCGCGCGCATCATCCTTCTGCCGAGATAACGCGAAACCCTCTGAAGAGCTCGTCGCGAGCGGTGTGCGCATCGGCTCGCGTTGTGGCAAACGGCGGCATGTGACTTGCTCCCTTCTGAGTAGGAGGTAAGCAGGCTCATGAACGTCGAATCACAAACTACCGGCCCTCAGACTCAGGCGCGCGGCGCCAACATTACTGATGCCGTCGTCGACACGATGGTACGTTGGCCCATTCGCATGACTGGTGCGACGATGGACCTCGTGCTGCAGGGCGTGCAGCGCGTGGCCGGTGCCACGCGCGACGGCATGGGCATCAGCGGACCCTCGAATGGCACGACGCGCGAAGCGACCTCGTCAACCTCGTCGGGATCGAGCTGGACATCGCTGTTTACAGGTGGCGCGATGCTCGATCAGGACCTGAGCGGCGACGATCTGAAGTACGTCATCTGGTCCATTGTCTTCACGAAGCCAGGCTACGAATGCATTCTGCAGAATCAGCAGGAAGAGCTCGTGAGTTATCCGGCTGACGGCAACACATACGCGGCGGTGAAGATTGCGAAGTTCCTCGACGGCGCGCGCCACGGCCACGCCCGCAAGCCCGCTGCCTGGGCCGACCGCTACCCGGGCGATACCTCGAAGGCCCGGTCGGGTCGCGACGAGGTCACGATCGTGACCACGACGCCCGGATCCACGACAGCTTCCGTTTCGTCGTCGGGGGCGAGTGCGGCGCACACGAGCGGCACCGACACCGGATGGCGCATTCCGCCGGAAGATCAGAAGTACATCGTCTTTCTGTACAAAGTCGATCGTCGTCTACCGAGGCAAGAAGAAGTGACGCGCGTCGATCGCGTCACGGTGGAACGCGGACGCGTTTCGTAGCGCGAAGGCTTTAGCCGAGCGCCCTAGAATCCGCTGCGCGGCGTGAACGTTCGCGCTTCGACGCAATCGTACGCGCGGCCCGTGGCGACGTCTTTGTACTCGTCCGTACGCCCATTGGGCCACAGGATCACGACGCGATCGATGCGATCGCGCCGCCCCACGCCGAAGGTCACCGCCAGCTCCGATTGGGAGAGATAACTCGATCCGCTCTTGACCATCCGCGATTGTGATTCGCCCCCGTGGAAGATACGGACGGTCGCGCCGATCGCGTCGCGGTTCGACGCCGTTCCCGTCAGGTGAAAGCGGATCGCTCGGTTCGTGGCGTCCTGATCGTTCCGGTAGAGATGCGCCGGTCCGTTGTTCGTGGTCATCAGAAGGTCGATGTCTCCGTCCCGATCGAAATCGCCGGAGGCGAGGCCGCGCGCGACTTTCGGCTCAGCGAACGCGGCGCCGGCGGCGGATGCCTGATCGCGGAACCGGCCCTGCCCCTGATTGACGAATAGATGCGGCGCCTGGGCGTAGCCCACGTTGCCAGCAATGCCGCGCACCGTCTCGTCGATGTGGCCGTTGGCGACGATCAGGTCGAGTTGGCCATCCAGATCCATGTCGGCGAACAGGCAGCCGAAGCCCAATGTGCCGCGCGACGGCTGCCCCACGCCCGATGGAAGCGCCACGTCTTCGAAGACACCGGGGCGCGCCTGCCGGTACAGACCCACCATCTCGTTTTCGAAGTTGGTGATCGCCAGGCTCGGTCTGCCGGAATTGTCGAAATCGCCGGCGTCGACGCCCATGCCCGCGCGCGCCTTGCCGTCCGCGTTGAACGCGACGCCCGCTTCGAGGGCCACGTCCTTGAAGGTGCCGTTGCGGAGATTGCGATAAAGCTTGTTGGGTTGCGTGTCGTTGGCGACGAACAGATCCAGCCAGCCATCCTGATCGTAGTCCAGCATCGCGACGCCGAGGGATTTGGAGCTGGTGTCGAAGATGCCGCTTGCCGGCGTGACGTCTTCGAACGTGCCGTTGCCGCGGTTGTGGAACAGCCAGCACGTATCGCCGCGGTAGGCCTCGGGCGTGCAATACGATTTCTGCTTTCCGTCGATGCTGCAGAACACATCGTGCTCCGCAGACCACTTCACGTAATTACAGATGAACAGATCCAGCAGCCCGTCGCGATCGTAGTCGAACCAGATCGCCGAAGTGCTGAATGCGAGGCGTCCCGCCAGGCCGCTCGTCTTCGTGACGTCGACGAACGTGCCTTTGCCCGTGTTGCGGAACAGATGATTCTGGCCGACGCACGTAATCAGCACGTCGGCGAAGCCGTCGTTGTTGAAGTCGCCGACCGCGACGCCCATGCCGTACAGCTCGACGTCGAGGCCTGCGGCCTGCGTCACGTCCGTGAACGTGCCGTTCCGGTTGTTGCGGTACAGACGGAGGGTGGATTTTTGACGCTTGTTCGTGCCCGGCCAGTCGCAGCCGTTTACGAGCAGGATGTCCTGCCAGCCGTCCGCGTCGTAGTCGAGAAACGCACAGCCCGATCCGAGCGTCTCGGGCAGGAGCTTGCCGCCCGCCGACCCGTTGTTGTGGCGGAAGCTGATGCCGGCCCGCGAGGTGACATCGGTGAGCTTGATTCCGGGCGGTCCCGCTGCCTGCAGCGCCAGCGTCGGCCACGACATGAGCGATGCCGCGCCCGCGAGAAAGGCCCGCCGGTTCACTGCAGATGCACCAATCCGTGCTGGATCGCGTAAACGACGAGCTCCGCGGTTTTGTGCATCCCGAGGGTGTTCATGATGTTCGCGCGGTGCACGGCGACGGTGTTGACGCTCAACTTCAGCTCTGCAGCGATCTCGCGATTCGACTTGCCGTCGCAGATCATCTGCAGCACCTCGATCTCGCGCGGCGACAGCACCTGCGGGCGCTCGCCTTTGAGCGTTGCCGAGCCGGACACGTTGGGATCCAGCACCTGTTCGCCCGATGCTACGCGGCGGATCGCTGCGGCGAGGTCGAGGTCCAGCGCGCTCTTGAGCACGTATCCCCGGGCGCCCGCGTCCAGGGCCTGCCGCACCAGCGTTTCTTCCGCGTGCATGCTCAGCATCAGCACCGCGACGCCGGGATTGGTCTTGAGGATCGCGCGCGTGGCAATCAGCCCGCTCGTGCGCGGCATCGCGCAATCCATCACGATCACATGCGGCTGCAGCGACGCCGCCAGACGGATCGCTTCCTCGCCGTCGCCCGCTTCGCCGACGACGGTGATCTCCGGATCGTCCTCGAGCATACGCCGGAATCCGCGGCGGACGAGAGTGTGATCGTCTGCGAGTAGTACCTGTGATCATCCGTGCGTCGGCATCTGAAGCCTGACCAGCGTGCCGCCTTCCAGTGGCTCGAGGAACTCAATCGTACCGCCAACCAGCTCAGCTCGTTCACGCATCGTCACGATGCCGAGGCCGCGGCGTTCGGTGGCCGCGTCGAGGCCGCGCCCGTGATCTTCGACTTCGAGCTCGAGCAGTCCATCGGCGGTGCGGAGACGCACCCACGCCTGCGTCGCGCCCGAATGCCGGGCGACATTATTCAACGCCTCCTGCAGCACACGATACACATGGATGCAGGCGCTGGTGTCCACGTCCGCCGTGGATCCTACACGGTCGTACGACACGATAATGCCGAGCTGACGCTCGACGTGCGGGACGTACCAGTCGAGCGTATCGTCGAGTCCGGCGTCCTCGAGGATCGAGGGGTGCAACGCTTGAGAGAGCCCCCGGACGTTGTTCAGCGCGGTCTGCGCGATCTCGTTCACTTCGCGCAGCTCGGCGCGCAGCGGCGATCCCTCGGGCGCGTGCTTGCCGGCGCGGCTGAGCATCGACCCCATCGCCGTCAGAATCTGGCCGAACTCGTCGTGCAGCTCGCGCGAGATCTCGCGCAGCGTCGATTCGCGCGTCGTAATCAGCTGGCCCGCCAGCTCGTGGCGGCGCTGCGACAGCGCGGTGAGCTCCGCGAACAGCCGGCGGTTCGTGCGGATGACATACAGGCTGGTGACGAGGATCGCGATCAGCGTCGCGCCGACGAACAGATACGCCTGCCGCTGCACTGCGGTGTAAATCGCCTGCACCCGCCGTGCGGTCTCCTCCTCGCTCACGTTGTTCGCCACGAGCAGGCGCGCAACGGTCGTGCTGAGGGCCGCCTGCCGCGCCAGCAGGGACAGACGGATCTGCGATCGCGCCTCGTCTTCCGTGCCGTCACGCGCCGTCGCGAACATCCGGTCCGTCGCGTCCCAGAATTGCGAGACCGAGCTGATCAGATACCGCCGCTGCTCGGGCGTCCGGTGGGCCAGGGCGACGGCTTCCTCGCGCTGCAGTGCGTCCTCGAGATCGGCGCGGACGCGATCGAACTGGGCGCGCCACGCCGTCAACGGATACTGCGTGATGTCGATCATGTCCCGCATCGCCAGGGCGATTGTGTTCAGGTCGTTCTCGATGCGCAGGAGGTGCAGCGAATCCTTCCGGCTGCGGTCGGCGAGATCGGTCTGCAGCGCGCGCAGGCCGGCCACCTGCCGAGTGATGTACACGCCATCGGCGATCACGGCAACCAGTGTCACGATCAATCCGGCAAGCAGACCGACCGTCGGTGAATGGGAGAGAGCGCGTGCCCTGCGCTTCGGGGAAGCCATTTTTTGGCGAGCGCGAATATACTAGTCCGCCCATGGAATCTCGTCCACGCGTCGTCGTCACCGGAATCGGCGCCGTTACATCGGTCGGCATCGGTGTCGATGCCTTTTGGCGCGCCATTCTGTCTGGGGCGTGCGGCATCGGTCCAGTCGAGTCCTTCGACACGAGCCGATACGCGGTTCACATCGGCGGCGAGGTGAAGAATTTCGAGCCGCGCGCCTTCGTCGAACGGCTCCGGCCCACTGCGATCTCGCGCGCCTCGCAACTGGCGATTGCGGCCGCCCGTCTGGCGCTGCGGGACGCGGGGCTGAAGGTGACCGCGATCGATCCGTCAGCCTGCGGCGTGTCGCTCGGCACGACCTCGGGCGAGCCGACGATGATCGAGCAGTTCAACGACAAAGAGGCGGCCGGTGCCCGTCAGTCGATCGGGCCCGAGTTCATCGAACAGTATCCCTGCCACGTGATCGCTGCCCACGTCGCGTCGGAACTGGGATTGGCTGGGCCGAACCTCGTGATCCCCACCGCATGCGCCGCGGGGAACTACGCGCTCGCGCATGCCTCGGACGCGATACGCCACGGGGAGGCGGAGCTGATGCTGGCCGGCGGGGCCGACGCGTTTTCGCGGATCACCTACACCGGCTTCGCCCGTCTCGGCGCCATCGCGCCCGAGCGGTGCCAGCCGTTCGACAAGCATCGGAAGGGGATGGTCCCGGGAGAAGGCGCGGCGATCCTCGTCCTCGAGCGCCGCGATCGTGCGATGGCACGCGGTGCGACCATCTACGCGGAGCTCGTCGGCTACGGCCTGACCTGCGACGCCAATCACATGACCGCGCCGCAGGGCGACGGCGCCGCCCGCGCGATGCAGATCGCGATGGCCGACGCCGGCGTACGCCCGGATGAGATCGGCTACATCAGCGCGCATGGCACCGGCACCCTTATCAACGATCGCGTCGAAACCGCCGCCGTCAAGCAGGCGTTCGGCGAGGCGGCCTACGCCGTGCCGATGAGCTCCATCAAGTCGATGCTCGGCCACACGATGGGCGCCGCGTCCGCCATCGAGGCGGCGGCCTGCACGCTGGCGGTACGCGACAACCGCATTCCGCCGACCATGAACCACGAGACCACCGACCCGGAATGCGATCTCGATTACGTCCCGAATGCCGCGCGTGACGTGCCGCTGGAGCTCTCGATGAACAACGCGTACGCGTTTGGGGGCAACAACGCGTCGGTCATCTTCCGAAAGCATCGCGCATGACCACCGACCGCCGGCAGGTTGTCGTGACGGGGCGCGGCGCGATCTGCCCGCTCGGCGATCATCCCGCCCGGATCTTCGAGAGCCTGTGTGAAGGCCGCCGGCCATTCGCGGCGCCGACGCTCTTTTCCCCCGACGTTGTTCCGGGCGTCGAGGTCGCCGAGGTGCGCGATTTCGCGGCGGAGCGTTACGTGAAGACGGGGAACGTCCGTCCGCTGGACCGCACGGGGCGTCTGGCGCTGGTGGGTGTGGAGCTCGCGCTGGCCGACGGCGGATGGACGGCCGAGTTGCGCGCCACAGAAGCCGTGGGCCTCGCGCTCGGCACGATGTTCTGCAGCGTCAAGACGATCGGCGAGTTCGATCGGCGCGCGCTGCAGGCCGGGCCGGCCTACGTCAGCCCGATGGACTTTTCGAACACGGTGTTGAACGCCGCCGCCGGACAGGTGGCCATCTGGCAAAAGCTGCGCGGTGTGAACACCACGATCGCCAGTGGCGGCGCGTCGGGCTTGCATGCCATCGGTTACGGATCGCAGCTGATTCAACGCGGCCGCGCGGATGCCCTGGTGGCCGGCGGCGCGGAAGAAATCTGTTATGAATCATGCTACGGCTTCTATCGCGCGGGTCGCCTGGCGTCGGCGAACGGCGACGGCGCGCCGCAGGCGGCGCCGTTCGACGCGCACCGCAGCGGCACGTTGATGGGAGAGGGCGCGGCCTTCCTCGTCCTCGAGTCCGAGGCATCCGCGCGCGCACGAAACGCGACCGTCCTCGCACGGGTCCTCGGATTCGGCAACAGTTACGATCCCGACACCCACGGGCCGTCGCCAAACACGCCGGGTGCGCTCGCGTCGGCGATCCGGCGCGCGCTCGCCGACGCCGCGGTGACGCCGGAGCAGATCGGCGTCGTCGTCAGCTCTGCGAGCGGAAGCCCGCTGCTCGATGCGCGCGAAGCTGCGGGCGTGGGGTCGGTGCTGGGAGGCTCGGTCCCGGTGACCGCGATCAAATCGATGACCGGCGAAGCGCTCGGCGCGTCGGGCGCGCTGCAGGCGCTGGTGGCCATCGAAGCGCTGCGGTCGGGAGTGTTGCCCGGTGTCGCCGGGCTGACGCAACTCGATCCGGCGATCGCGCTCAACATCGCGGCCGGCACGCGCGCGGTTCGCGCCACGCACGCGCTCGTCACCGCCATCGCGCCCGAGGGCAACTGCTGCGCGGCGGTCTTCGCGATCGACTGATGGCTGACCAGACGCGCAATCCCGAAGCGGGCATTCCCCTCGTCCCGCGATTCACCGGCCAGGGATACACGGCGGAGCAGGTGCGCGAACGGCGCGCGTGGCTGCAGGATCAGCTGGGCATCTCGCTGCCGATCGTCGCCGCGTGCGCGATTCCGAGCGAGCAGATGCGCGGCAACATCGAGAACCCGATCGGATCGGTGCAGATGCCGCTCGGAGTGGCTGGGCCGATCGCCGTCCACGGCGAGCATGCCGAGGGCGCGTTCTACGTGCCGTTCGCGACGACCGAGGGAGCGCTCGTGCGATCGTACGAGCGCGGGATGGTGATGCTCACCCGCGCCGGCGGCGTCACCGTGCGCGTCGTCGTGGATGAAAACATCGTCTGCCCGATGTTTTCGTTCGACTCCGTCGCCGAGGCCGCTGCCTTCGCCGCACGGTTGCCGGATCACTTCGACGCGCTCAAGGCGGAAGCGGAGTCGACGACCAGCCACGGACGCCTGACGCGCGTCAGCGCGCGCGTCTCCGGGCGCGCGGTGATTGTCAGCTTCTCGTACAACACCGCCGACGCGCAGGGCATGAACATGATCGTGAAGGCCACCGAGCGCGCGTCGGAGTGGCTTGTGACGCACGGACATGCGCCGCGCTACAAGGTCTTCAGCGGGATGAGCAGCGAGAAACGCGCCAGCGGGTTTCTCCTCAGCGGGGGCAAAGGCAAAACCGTCGTCGCCGGCGCGCGGATCCCGGCCGCCCTGCTGCAATCCTACATGCGGGTGACGCCGCGCCAGCTCGTCGCGTTCTGGCACGACACCGTCGTCGGCCACCTGCAGGCCAACGCCATCGGCTTCAACGGACACTATGCCAACGGGCTCGCGGCGATCTTCATCGCGTGCGGACAGGACGTGGCCAATGTCGCCAACGCCGCGGTTGGCGTCACCGACTTTGAACTGACGCGCGAAGATGATCTCTACGCGAGCGTGACGCTGCCGGCGCTGACCGTCGCCACGGTCGGCGGGGGGACGATGCTCGGCACCAGCGTGGAGTGCCTGGCCATGCTCGGCTGCGCCGGCGCAGGCCACGCGCCGAAGCTCGCCGAGATCGTCGCGTCCACACTGCTGGCCGGCGAGCTGTCGATGGCGGGCGCGATTGCCTCAGGCGAATTTGTCGACGCGCACGAATCGTACGGCCGGAATCGCCCCCAGCCGGGTCCATGAGGCCGTATCGCGCGCTCACGCGCGACCCGAAGCCGACCTACGACGTCATCGTCATCGGCGCCGGGATCGGCGGCCTGATCTGCGCGGCGCTGCTCGCGAAGGCGGGCTGCAGCGTCCTCCTCGTCGAACAGCACTACATGGTGGGCGGCTACTGCAGCACGTTCCGCCACGGCGCGTACACATTCGACGCCGCCACGCACTTCTATCCGCTGCTCGGCAACCCGATGACGATCACCGGCGCCGTGCTGGAGAAGCTTGGCTCCCGCACTCGCTGGGTGAAGATGGACCCGGTCGATCACTTTCATTTCCCCGACGGCAGCCGCTTCTCCGTCTCCGCCGACTTCGACGAGTACATGGACGAGCTCAAGGCGACGTTTCCGCACGAGGCGGGCGCGATCGACCGGTTCTTCGTGAAAGTCCGCGAAGCCTATCTCTACGGCCTCCTGTACTACTTCCGCGGCCGGCGGCACGATCGCCTCGATCCCCTCGTCAATCTCTCGCTGCACGAGGTGCTCGAACGCGAATTCCGCGATCCGAAGCTGCGCCTGCTGCTCTCCGCCGACTGCGCGCACTGGGGCTCGCGGCCGTCGCGCACGTCGTTCGTCTTCGACTCGATGCTGCGCCTGTCGTACTTCCTCGGCAACTACTATCCGGAAGGCGGATCGCAGGTCTTCGCGGATGATCTCGCGCGCATCGTGCAGGACGCCGGGGGCGACATCCTGCTGCGCTCGACGGGCGAGCGCATCGTGGTGGAGAACGGCTGCGCCGTCGCCGCCGAGATCGCGACGGGCCTCGGCGCCGCCCGCCACATCGTCCGCGTCCGCGCCGGGCATGTCGTCTCGAACGCGGACCTGACGCGAACGATGGAGCAGCTGCTCGGACCGGCTGTCGTCGGAGACGAAGCGATCCGCGAGGTTCGCGCCTTGCGGCCGACGAGTCCGTGCTTCCTCGTCCACCTCGGGCTGCGAGACATCCCCCTGTCGGCGCTCGAACCGAAGACCGGCTATCACTGGCGCTCGTGGCAGGCGGACGACGTCATGTACGACGCGTTCAAGATTTTCATTCCGACGATGTACGAGCCGCGGATGGCGCCGGCGGGCGGACAAATCATCATCCTCCAGCGCATCATGGAGATCCGGTACGACCGCGTCGTCGACTGGGCGGCCCACAAGCAGCGCGTCGAAGACGATCTGATGACGAGGCTCGAAGCCGCGATCCCTGGCGTCTCGACGCACGTCGTCACGCGGCAGAGCGCGTCGGCGCTCACGTCGTGGCGATTCACGATGAATCGAGAGGGCGCGATGCTGGGATGGGAGATGTCGCCGGGCCAGTTAGGCGACCGCCGGCCGCCGATTGAGGGGCCGGTCCGCAACTTCCATCTCTGTGGGCACTGGACCCGTCCGGGCGGGGGCATCACGCCGGTCATCGTGTCCGCCGCGGACGTGGCGCGGCGGATCACGGGCGAATCGATGTGACGATCATGTAAGCTCCGCCGTAAAGAAGTCTTCGACGTGGTGAGCGAGCGAGGTCGAATCAGCGGATGTCGCTCGTATTGATCTGGCATTCAGGTCGTCTGTGTGCCAAGATATCGCCCGCGCCCCCCACAGATTCTTAATGACCAACATGAGTGACGTTGACCGTATTCGTGACACCATCCGCGAGAGCGTGAACCGAATCACCGGCATCGCCCCTGCGGACATCAAAGACTCCTCGAACTACCGGGAGGATCTCGGACTCGATTCGCTGTCGGCCCTCGAAGTGATGGTCGACATCGAGTATGCGTTCAAGATCAAAGTGCCCGAGGAGCGCCTTCCGACTCTCCAGACCGTCCAGGACACCATCGACATGGTGCAGGAGTATCTGGCAGCGGTCAGGACGTAGTCCACGCCGGTGCGGGCACGAGTTGCCGTCGTCGCCGGGCGCGACCGCATCGCCAAATCCCTCGTTGACGCGCTGACGCGCTCGCCGCAGGTCGAGGTGTGCGAGCGTGTGGGGCACGATCCGCAGGGCGTCGAAGCGACGGTGTTCGGCCGGTTCGACACGCTGGTGTATTCCGCGCTGCCGTCGGCCAGCGCGACCACCGGTCCCGACGTCGCCGCCGCGCGCGAGCTGTGCGCGCGGCTCGCGTCGTCTCCGTTGAAGCACGCCGTGATCCTCTCGAGCGCGGCCGTGTATTCTCCGAACCACCAAAGCGTCGGACTGGTCGACGAGACCGCGTTCATTCCGGAAGGCCGGAGCCTCATCGCGGACGACTGGCGTGAAGTGGAGCGTCTCAGCGCGCAGATCGGCGAGCACTCCGGCGCGGCGCCGACGATGCGGACGGTGCTGCGTCCCGCAGCGGTGCTCGATGGCGACGATTACTTCAGCCGGCTGCTGACCGGCCGCCTGGCGATCACCTATCCGGGACACGATCCGACCATCCAGTTGCTCAGCCCGCGGGATCTCGCCGGCGCGGTAACCGCCGTGATCGAGCGCGGCGTCCCGGGTGTGTTCAACGTCGCGCCCGCCGCGGGGATTCCGCTGAAGGCGGCGCTGCGCGTGGCCGGCGTGCCGCGTCTGCCGCTCGGACGTCTGGCCCAGAATGCGCTGCGCGTGGTGGCGTCGACCGCGAGCTTCGCGGCGCCGCCGGATCAACTGCAGTACATCCGGTTTTCATGGACGGTGTCGGGACAGAAGCTGCGGCGCGAGCTCGGATTCGTGCCGGCGTCCACGAGCGAGGAAGCGATCCTCGAGCTCACCGGACGCGGGGAGCCGGCGCGCGGCGACTACGATGAGTTCGGCATGGACGCCGCCTACATCCGGCGATACTGCGGCCATGTCTTTCATTGGCTGCACGATCGGTATTGGCGCGTCGAGATCGACGGCATCGACCACGTGCCGCGGGCGGGGCGCGGTGTGCTCGTCGGCATGCATCGCGGCTTCATGCCGTTCGACGGTGTGATGGCGCTGTTCGCGCTCGTCACGAAATCCGATCGCATTCCGCGCTTTCTGATTCATCCGAGCCTCACCAAGTTCCCGTTCCTCGCCGATTTCATGGCCAAGCTGGGCGGGATCATGGCATGCCAGGAAAACGGCGACTGGGTGCTGCAGCGCGACGAGCTGCTCGGCGTGTTTCCCGAGGGGATCCGCGGAGCCTTCACGATGTACGACCGGGCGTACACGCTCGGCAAATTCGGCCGCGATGAGTTCGTGCGGATGGCTCTCCGCAACCGCGCGCCGATCCTGCCGTTTGTCACGGTGGGGAGCGCCGAAATCTATCCGATTCTGAAGCGCGTCGACTGGAAGTGGTTCAAGCGCTACACCGAGTGGCCGTTCCTGCCGATCACCGCCGCGCCGTTTCCGCTCCCCTCGAAATGGCACACGCGGTTCCTGCCGCCGATGCACATCGAGCAGGAATACGGTCCCGAGGCGGCCGACGATCCGAAAACGGTCCATCGCATTTCACTCGAGGTGCGCCAGCGGATGCAGGCAGCGATCGACGAGATGCTGCTCCGGCGCAAGTCGATCTTCTTCGGATCGATCTTCGACAAGACGTCACCGGTCGAGGCCGACGCTGATGCGCCGAACAAGGTGGCGCGGACATGATGCGCCGCTTTCAGTTGGCGCGCCTGCTGCACATCCTCGGCGTGCTGATCCGCCACGGCCTTGCGGCCCTGGTAGTCCGCTATCCGTCGTCGCCCAGGCTTCGACAGACACGCGTGGTCCAATGGCTGACGGAACGATTCGAGCTGACGCGCCTCACTGGCCCACAGCGCTTCCGCCGGCTCTTCGAGGATCTCGGCGGCAGCTTCATCAAGTTCGGACAGATGCTGGCGCTGCAGCCCGACATCGTGTCGCTCGAATACTGCGACGAGCTGTTCAACCTGATGGATCGCATCGAGCCCTTTCCAGTCGAGCACGTGGCGCGCGTGTTCCGCGAAGAGCTGGGGCAGACGCCGGACGAGATTTTCGACCGCTTCGATCCGGAGCCGCTCGCGACGGCGTCGATCGGCCAGGTCCATACCGCCGTCCTGAACGGGCGGAAGGTGGCCGTCAAGATTCAGCGTCCGAGCGTTGACGTGGATTTCATCGGCGACATCCGTCTGATGTCGCTCGCGATGCGCGTCATCCGCCGGCTCGAGATCAAATCGCTCTATTGGGTGCTCGAGCCGACCGGGGAGTTCGTCGCGTGGACGCGCGAGGAGCTCGACTACCGGCGGGAGGCGCGGTACGCGGATCGCCTGCGCCGCAACGCGGTGGCGAATCCGTTCGAGCGCGTGCCGGAAATCTTCTGGGATCTGACGACGCGGCGGACGCTGGTGATGGAGTTCCTGCCGGGCACCACGGTGCTGAACTACCTGCGCGCGCTCGCCTCCGGCGACGAGTGGGCCACGCACAAGCTGCGCGCGAGCGGCTTCGAACCGAACCAGTTCGCCCGCCACATCATCGACAATTTTCTGGGCGACGCGTTCCAATATGGCGTCTTTCACGCGGACCTGCATCCGGCCAATCTGCTGGTGCTGCCCGGCGACGTCGTCGGCTACGTGGACTTCGGCATCACGGGAGTGCTCAGTCGCTACTCGCGGCGTCACCTCGTGGCCATGACGCTCGCCTACACGAGGGCGGACGTCAGCGGCATGGCCGATGCTTTCTTCAAGCTCACGAGCTCGGAGCCGGACGCCGACCCCCAGCGGTTCCGCACGACCCTCGCCGAGCTGTCGCAGGAGTGGTACCAGGGGGAAGGCGCCGAGACGGTGTTCAGGAAGAATTTCACGCTGGTGATGCTCGACATGCTCACGCTGTCGCGCCAGACCGGCATCTGGCCCGAGCGCGATGTGATTAAATACATCCGCTCCGCGATCGCCACCGACGGGCTCATCACCCGGTTCGCCCCCGGGTTCAACGTCGGACGCTATCTCGAAGAGGTCTGCCAGCGGTGGGTGGCGTGGGAGGCGCGCCGCGCCACGCTGCGCTACGACACGTTCGCGAGCCTGGCGGCGTCGAGTGCGCGGCTGGCGGAAGACGGGCCGACGCGCGCCGCGTCGGTGCTGCGGCGGTTGATGGACGGCGACACGTTGGCGCACGTCGACATCACGACCACGTCGCCTCGTGATGGCCGGCTGCGCCGCCGCACGCTGCGGTTGGCCGGGCTCGTCGTCGCCTTCACGGCGCTGTTCGAGCTGACGGCCATGCCCGTGCAGCTCGGGGTCAATCTGGTCACGGCCGAAGCCGTGTTGATCGTCGGCGCGCTCGCCGCGCTGGGAGATTCGGTTCGGAGGCTCGCAATCGCCGACTGAAAACATCGGCAGAAAGGCCGGTATGAATATGCGCGAAATCGCCAAATCGATGCTCGGATTTTCGTGGGCGGTGTCCCTGTTCGGATTCCAGCAGCTCTCGAAAGTGATCACCACGTCGCCGCCGCAGGCAGAGGACCTCACGGCCGCGGAGGTCGAAGAAGTGTCGCGCGCTGTGCAGAGCCATCTGTTCGGCGCTGCCGCGATGCAGTTCCGCGCCGGCGATGAATGGCAGCGCCGGCTCGTGGACGTCGTCTTCGACGCCGCGTCGATGCAGTCGCTCGATCCGCGCCGGATCGTCGAAGCGCTGGATCCGCGCACGCTGCTGACCAACGCCGACCCGCGCAAGATGGTCGAGACCGGCATGACCGTGATCCAGCAGACCGTGGACAAGGCGGTCGATACGGTGAAGCAGGCGGCGTCGGCGGTGACACCGTCGGCACAGGCGTAGTCAACAGCAACGGCCCTGACGTAGCGCGAAGGTATGACTATGAACGTGCGCGAACTGACGAAGTCGGCGGTGACGCTGCCGTGGGCCATTTCGATGTTTGGCGTCCAGCAGGTCGCCAACCTGTTCGCCGCGCCACCATCTGCCGATCGGATGGCCGGCGCGGCCAAAGCGTTCGACGTCGTCTCGGACGCCACCGCGCAGCAGCTGGACGGCTGGATCGCACAGACGTATCAGGTCGGCAACGGCGTGCAGCGCACGCTCGTCGATCTCATGATGATGCGCGCACCGGCGATGGATTCGAGCGCGCTGATGCGGATGATGGCCGAAATGCAGTCGACCCCGGTGTTTCAGGCCATCGTGAAATACGGGATGCCTCCGGTGGGCTGGCTCGACTCGTTCCTTGTCGCGCGCAAGGACGCACCGGCGGTCGCGCAGGAATTCACGAACAAGCTGCAGATCATCACGCTCGTCACGCAGGTGCACAGCCGGCTCGGGCTCCACGACGACGATCACACACCGCTGCCGGACCTCGTCGCCAAAGCGTCCGAGCTCGAAACGTTCCCGCGCCTCTGGGCGATCGAAGGCCTCGGCAACTACACCGGCGACCAGGCGCTCGCACGCAGCGGCGGCGCACAGGTGAGCGGTCTCCTGAACGATCCGGCGGTCGCCATCCTCCCACCCTGGAGTCTGACGATGCTGCACGCGGGCATCGGCATGTCGTTCGCGAAGCACGTGCTGCAACGCCTCGAGGCGACCAGCGCCTCCGACGTCGTCCGTGGCGCGATCGACGAGTTCGCCTCGCTGTGCCGTCTGTCGTCGCGCACTGGGTACACCGGCGCAGCGCTCGAATCGCTCGGCCTCGCGACGCGGACGCTCTATCCGAATCTCGTCGCGCTCATCGATACGCACATTCCGAGCGTCGACCCCGAGCTTCAGGGCTACTTCTGGCATGGCGCCGGACGGGCCATGTATTTCGACCCGATGAACATGCTGCCGTCGGTGAACGCGCCGTGGCGCGCGATCCGCCGTCTGGATCAGGAGGCGCCGCACGAGCTGGCGCGGAACAACGTCCTCTCGGGTCTCGCGTGGGCGATCACCGTCGTCAACATGCGGCAGCCGAATGTGATGGAAGCCTTCCTTCAGCATCACGGCGAGCTGGCGGCGCGCAGCGACGCGTTCACCAACGGCGTCACCTCGTCGGTGCTGATGCGGTACGACACGACGCGCGAGGACGCACGGATCTCGCCGTTCATCCACTACGCGCCTCGAAGCGGCGATCAGCTGGCGGCCTCGTTGTGGCAACAGCTGATCACCGAACCGTGCGAAGCGGCGCTCCGCAACGAGTACGGCGATCTGGCCGAAGGCCACCAGCTCGAACAGCTGTTCCACTATCGATCGGCGCGCTAGCGCCACCGACGATGGGTGCCCAGGCGATCCCGCGACTGTCCTCGGATCCGAAAGCGCGCCGGAGGACCGTCGAGGCACACATCGCCGAGATCGGCCCGCCCCCAGCGGTCCGCCGCGCTCCGCCGCCGGAAGGCCGGTTGGGAGCCGACGACTATCCGATGCCCCGCGTGCGGACGGTGCTCGTCGATCTGGGGCCGGTGTTCGCGAGCTTTGGCCGCTACCTGTCATCGCGGATTGATCTGCTGGCCCGCCGCGACAGTCTGGTGCTCTCCTCCATTCCCGATCGCGCAACCGCGCTGACACCGGCTGTCGTGGAGACGTGGATGGCGCGTCAACTCGGCGCGCCGCTCGAGCAACGTTTCTTTGCCTTCAACCGCGACGCGCACGACGTCACGCTGTGGACCGAGCGGCATCATGCGTGGATCGCGCCGGGCGTGCCGGTGGTCGTTCTTGTCGTCCGCCCCGACGCGGAGTCCTGGCTGGAGAGCGACGTGCCGCTGCTGCGGCTGATTCAGCCCTGGTTCGATATCGCGCCCGATGCGTTTGCCGCCGCAGTGGAGGATTTCGCCTCCACACTGCGGCGCCGCCTGGATCAGACGCGTCAGGCCGCGGCGTTCGCGACGCTCGCGGCCGACGCCTCCGCATCGCTCCGAGGCTTCGGCGCGCCGGTGTGCTATCGGGATCACTCCTCCGCGGGCGTCCTCACGCTCGAGAGGCCGACTGGTGTCACGCTCGGCGATCTGATGATCGACGACGCGGAGCTGACGACGACGCCAGACGTGGGCCGCAGCTACGCCGCGCGCCTCGCCTCGGCGTGGCTGCATCAGGCGCTGGCCGGACGCACGGTGCCGTTCGACTTCGGCCCGCGCGACATCGTCGTCGACGCGGAACGCCTCGTGCTCGTCGGGGGCGCGTTCGAACCGCAGACGTCGGCGGCGCGCGTCCGCTTTCTCGGCTATCTCAACGCGGTCGCGGCGGACGACCCGGACGCGGCCGCGGCGTGGATTCTCGACGCCGCGGCGCCTGTGGATCCAGACCGGCGCGAAGAGGCGCTCCGGCGCCGTCTGCGACAAGCGGTGCCGTTTCGCGACGGCGAATGGAGCGGCGACGATCGGCTCGCCGAACACCTTCTCGTGCAATGGCGGATGGCGCGGGAAGCCGGCTGGCCGTTGGCGACGCACCACCTGCACCTCTATCGCGGCCTCCAGATCATGGCGAGCCTCGCGACGCGGCTCGCGCCGTTCGAAGACTCGCTATTGGCCGCGCTGCAGGACGAGCGTCTGGAAATGGGGCTCGCGCAGGCGCGCCGGATGGGCGACCCGGCGACGGTTGTGTCCACGCTCGATCGGCTGCTGCAGGAAATGGTGCAGCTGCCGCAGCGGCTCGACGATGTGCTGACGCTGGCGGCCGAAGGGCGGCTGCGCGTGAAGCTGCACGTTCCGGAGAGCAACGGCTCGCAGCAGACTCGCAACCGGACGGTGCTCCTCGTCGCCCTGCTCGTGGCGTTGACGGGCCTGGCATCGATCGTCCGGCAGTTCGCGCCCGCGTTCGGTCCAGGCGCCGAACGACTCGGCGCGGTGGCGCTCTTGTTCCTTGGCGGTTGGCTGCTCGTCGCTGCGGCGCGCATGTGATTCCGGAGACCCAATGAAAACTGATTCCGACACCAGCAGAAGCAAGCGGCGCGCGGTCAGCGCCGGGCAGGCGCCGAGCGCCTCGGCCGGACAGGTTCGGGAGAGCTTTCTGTCGCTCATCTCGCGCCCGGGCTCCGGCGCGACAACGGCGATGTTCTTCGGAAGCAACCGCGTCGGCGAGGCGCTGCTGTCGACCGGGATCGGCAAGGTCGCGGGATCCGCGGTCGCGACGATGTCGGCGGTGCTGCCGGTCGGTCTGGCCGGACTCGACATCCACGAGCCGCTGCACCGGCTGGACGCGAACGTCCATCTGCCGACGCTCGAACGCGGTGTCTCGAGTGCCAATCGTGTCGGCGAGCCGATCTGCATGTTGTCGATGAAATGGCGGCTTGCCCCCGACGGGTTCGTGGCGACACCGTCGGCGATGCCGCCCGATACGGAAATCCACGAGGGCTCCTCACAGCGGTTCGTGATGCAGGAGGGCTCCGTCACCTTTCAGGATCGCGGACAGGGCGCAATCCGTTTCTTCGGCGCGGGGCGCACGTACCCGGCGACGACCGACGGCCATGCGCGCCTCCTGTTTGCCGGCACCGCCGTCGTCTTCGAGGGAACCGGCAGCTTGAAAGGCGCCCGCGGCACGCTGATGATCAGCGGCGAAGTGACGTCTTCTTCGTCTGTGGCGCTGACGGTCGTCGGGCGGTTCGACGCCGGCAGTCCGGTGGCGACGGAAGATACGCTCGGGCCGCTCTTCGATCTGACGGGACCGGATGCGCCGGCGACCGTCCTCACGCTTCTCGGGGAATCCCACGTCGGCGGCGGCTCGGAGCGCGTGCGTGTCGCGCGTGTGGGCAACGACGTCGCCAACGCCGCGCGGCTCCGCAGCCTCTTCCGCGTGGGCGCGCCGGTCGGCAGGGCGGATGGTCCGCTGCCGTTCGACGCGTCGGATCTCCGCTGCGCTGTGGAGCTGAAGGGCGCGTCGCGTACGATCACGTTCACCGATGCCGCCGGCCGCCGGATTGGCAGCATCGTGGCGGCGAACCTCGAGGGGACCGCCTTTCCCGACGTGCGGAGCGGCGGCGCCGTCAATCGGCTGAGCGCGTATGGTCCGGCCACGCACGGGACGGGCGCGCTGACGGGCGCCGGCGGCGTGCTGATGATGGACACCGCGGTCGACGAGCATGGCGCGACACGGACGCTCTACACCTTGAGGCTCTCTGACCCGGGCGGCCGCTTCCGGGCGTCGTACGCCGACGTCTACAAGCCGCTGCCCGCGTCGAAAAGGGAAGCGCCGTCGGAGGCTGCGCCGACCGAGACGCTGAAGTTCGTGGACGCGTTCGCGGCATCGATCACCGACACCGATCGGGCGATCCTTCAGCACGTCGAGCGGACCCTGGCCGATGGCATGGAGCTCGGGCGTTGGTGGGAGGAAAAGGATCGGCTGGACGACTACGCCGAGCGGTTCGACGTCGTCCGTGAATACAACGACAGCGGGCGCAACTTCGGATTCTTCGACACCGCGGTCGTCGCCAACGCTCCGCTGCCGGTCATGGGCATCGTGCAGGAGATGTTCTACGACCGCCAGAAGATGGCGAAGGGCGATGCGATTCGCGACCAGATGAAGGAGTTCGTGCTGAAGTACTTCATGCGGGTCAGCCATCTGCGCCAGCCGCATGCGGCGCCTGCCGGCGAGGCCGCGCCCCTGGGCGCGCTGCCGCGCGCGTTCAGCTGGCTGCCGGATGATGCTGAGCGCCGCGTCGGGTTCGGCTATCAGCAGCTGTATTACAAACTGCGCGACTCCGCGAAGATCGGCAAGTTCGTCGGCGACGAACAGTCCGCCATTGTCGATCTGCGCGACATCGGCACCGTCTACGACTGGATTCTGCTCAAGGTGGACATCTTCGACTTCAACCTGTCGTTCGCGCCGTTCGGCGCCGAGGCGCCGAAGCTGCAGATGCCGATGAAGGAGTCGACGTACCTCGTGCTCGGTCCGCCGTTCGTCAAGAATCAGGACGACCCCGAGCCGGGCGTCCTCGGTCAGTACGGCTTCGGCTACGCCTTCGTGCCGTACGCGCCGGGCGGGCCCGGCGTCATCGCGTACGGTCCCGGACATTTCGCGGCCGCGATTCAGAACGTGGACTTCAAGGTGATGGCGGACGGTGAAATCCGCGTGCGCGCGGCGTTTGTCGTGAACCGGCCGAACCAGATCGCCAATGTCGACATCGATCCGATTGACTGGGGCTTCCGGCTGGCGGATATGCTGACGTTCGGCACCGCCTCGCGCGTGATGGGTCCGATGAAAGCGATCGCCGACACGCTGCCGCTGCGGGTCAGCGGCGTCGACCCGATTTCGACCTACATCTGGATGGCGAACACGGTCACCGGCGGACTGGCCGGGAAACGTCTGGGCCATTCGAAGACGGTGCTGGAGAAGCGCATGCTGGTGCAGCACTTCATGCAGCACTACGAAATGTTGACCAGCTCGCTGCTGGTCTGGCGCATGGTGGCTGACTGGACGGATCACGAACGCCTGCCGGCGTTCTGTCGCGAAGGAGTGGCGTGCTGATGGGTGTGGCCGGGAAGCACGACAATCATTACGACGTCATCATCGTCGGGGCCGGCCTCGCCGGCCTGTCGCTCGCACGACAACTGCTGTTGAACTCCACGTCGGTCCGCATTCTTCAAGTCGACAAGCGGCTCGAGGTGCCGCCGGTCGGCCAGAAGGTCGGCGAAGCGACCGTGCAGGTGAGCGGCTACTACTTTTCGAAGGTGCTGGAGCTGGAGGAGTACCTGCTCCGCGAGCACTTCCTCAAGTACAACCTGCGCTTCTACTGGAAGACTGCCGGCATGGACAACAGCCGGTGGGAAAGCTACAGCCAGTCCTACATCCGCAAGATCTCGAATGTGCCGACCTATCAGCTCAATCGCAACGAGATTGAGCGCGAGCTGCTGCGGCGGAACGAGCTCGTCGCCGAACAGTACACGTTCCACAATCACGCATTGGACGTGGCGATCGACCTCGCCGAAGACGGCGCGACGGGCGGGCGGCACACCGTCCGCTACAAGCGCCAGGGCGAGCAGCGGACCGCCACGGCGACGTGGGTCGTTGACGCCGCCGGGCGCTCGCACATTCTCAAGAAGCAGCTGGGTCTGCTGAAGAAGAACAACATCCGCCACGGTGCGTCGTTCATGTGGGTGGATGGCCTCTTGAACTTCGAATATCTCACCGACGCGACGAACAAGCAGGTTCGCCTCAATCCGCAGCGGTCGCAGACGGGGCACTTCCCGTTCTGGCTCGCGACCAGTCACTTCTGCGAAGAGGGCCTGTGGTGGTGGGTGATTCCGCTGCAGGGCGTGACGAGCCTCGGCCTGGTATACGACAACCGGTTGATCAAGCCGGAGGATGTCAACGATCCGAAGCGGCTCGTGGATTGGGTGTGCGAACACTTTCCGCTGTTCGGGCGCGGTTTGCGCGACCGCACGATTCTTCACTGGGCGTGCTATCGCGATTTCTCGTTCGACGCGGTGCAGACAATCGACCGGAATCACTGGGCGATGGTCGGCGAGGCAGGCCGCTGGACCGATCCGCTGTACAGCCCGGGCGGCGACGTGATCGCGATCTACAACACGCTCGTCACCGACTCGATTCTCACCGCCGATCAGGCCGACCTCGATGCCAAGGTCCCGCTGTACGAGCAGCTCGAACAGGCGGTGTATCAGGCGTACGTCCCGAGCTTCGCGGTGAGCTACGAGTGCCTCGGGGACCAGGAGGCGTACTCGTTGAAGTACGTCTGGGAACTGACGATTTACTTCGGCTTCTACGTGTTCCCGTTCATCAACGATCTGTTCACCGATCGGCGCTTCCTGATTCACTTCCTTCGCAACTTCACGAAGCTGGGCCGCGTGAATCTGGTGCTGCAGACCTTCATCAAGGATTATTACGACTGGAAGAAGGTGCACCGCGAGCCGCACACCTCGCCGATTTTCTTCGAGTTCTACGACATCCACGGCCTCGCGGTGGCGGAGCAGACGTTCTACAAGGTCGGCGTGACGCTCGACGAGGCACGCGCGGTGCTCGACGAGCAGCTGGCCAATACCATGACGCTCGCGAAGTACACCGCGGCGCACATTTACGCGATGGTGCTCAACGAGCCGGAGCTGGTGTGGAACCAGACGTTCATCGAGCAGCTCGACACCGAGCGCCTCACGTTCGACCCGGATCAGATGCGCGCGGAGTACGCCGCGCACGCGTACACGACCGCCCGTTACGTCTGGCCGGAAGGGTGGAATCCCGAAGCCGCATTCCGCTTCAACACGCCGCTGCGGCAGAAGGCGCGCCAGCTCGAAAACGCCACGGCTGCGACATAGGGCGCGCGAAGTGCCCCCCGAACGATCTACCACGGTGGACACGGAGGCACATGAACGAACCCGGACTGAAGATCGATCACGCGCCGCTGCTCGAGCGCGCGTTCGCGCTCGACGTCGTGGAGGCCGCGGGAGCGCCCGTCCGCATCGACGGCGCGCTGCCGTCGTACGTGCGCGGCACGTGTCTGCTGAACGGCCCTGCGCGATTTGCGCGCGCCGGACTTCAGTATCGGCACTGGCTCGACGGAGACGGCATGGTCGCGGCGCTGGCGATCGGCCCCGACGGCGCGCGGTTCACGAACCGCTTCGTGCGGAGCCGGAAGTTCATCCGCGAGGAAGCGGAGCAGCGTCCGGTGTTCCGGACGTTCGGCACCGCGTTCGCCGGTGACGAGTTGGCGCGCGGCATCGGCCTCGAATCGCCGGTCAACGTCAGCGTGTACCCGTATCGCGGCGCGCTGCTCGCGTTCGGCGAGCAGGGTCTGCCGTGGGCGCTCGATCCGATCACGCTGGAGACGCGCGGGCTCTACACGTTCGGCGGGCAGTTGAACGAGGTCACGCCGTTCAGCGCGCATCCGAAGATCGACCATCGCACGGGTGAGCTCTTCAACTTCGGCGTCTCGTTTTCATCGCGCAGCCCCACGCTCAACGTGTTCCGGTTCGCGGCGGACGGCACGCTGGCCTACCGCCGGCGCCTGCCGCTGCCCTATGCGAGCTCGATTCACGATTTCGCCATCAGCGAGCGCTTCATCGTCTTTTATGTCAGCCCGCTGATCCTCCGGATGGACGCGCTCCTGCAGCAGGGCGCGACGGTGATGGAGGCGCTGTCGTGGCAGCCCGAGCTCGGCAGCCGGCTCATCGTCCTCTCGCGCGAGACTGGGGCCGAGGTCGCATCGATCGACGCGGGCCACCGCTACTGCCTGCACCTGGTGAACGCGTTCGATCGCGACGGCAGTCTGATTGTCGACGTCGTCGAATTCGATCAGCCTCTTTATCCGGAGTACCAGGTCCTTCCCGATCTGTTCACCGACACATTTCGCGGACATCCGGTCCGCTTCGTCGTGGATCCGGAGCGCGGGGCGATCGTCGAGCGTCGTGACATCGCGTACGCCTGCTCGCCTGACTTCCCGGCGCACGACCCCGACGTGCTCGGGCAGCCGTATGATCATTTCTTCATGCTGGGCATCAGCAAGGCCGGCCGTCCGGGCAGGAAGTTCTTCGATCACCTCGTCCGCGTGAGCTGGCCGACCGAACGCGTGGATGTGCACGAGGCGCCGGCATCCTGTTATTACGGCGGCGAGCCGTGCCTCATTCCGGATCCGGCCACGGCTGGCGGCGGCGTGGTGGTGTGCCAGCAGTTCGACGCCGAGGGCATCGTCTCCTCGTTCGTCGTCTTCGACGCAGGCGCGCTGTCGGCCGGACCGATCGCCACGCTGACGCTCGACTCACCGATTCCGCTGCTGTTCCATTCGGTCTTTCGTCCGGACGCTACATGAAAACGGTGAATCCGCACGAGCCGGCGGCCAGCCGCGAAACGGCGTTGGCGTTCTACGCCGTCATGGTGTCGCTCACGGCAGCGGGCTTCTGGTGGATCCGATCGATCGGAAATCGACTGCCGGCGCCGCACGAGATCAAGGCGCTGCCGCTGCCGACCGCTGTGCCGGCGCCGCCGGTGGTGTCGCCGATCCCCGACGCGCTCTTTCACCTCCTGGTGGCGCTCGTCGTCATCGTCCTCGCGGCGCGCGTGATGGGGCGCCTGTTCGAGTACATCTACCAGCCGCCGGTCGTCGGCGAGGTGCTTGGCGGAATCATGCTCGGGCCGTCGCTGCTCGGCCACATCGCACCGGGCGTGTTCCATCAACTGCTGCCCGCTTCGATCGCGCCGTTCGTCGGCCTCCACGCCCAGCTCGGAATTATTTTGTACATGTTCATCGTCGGACTCGAGCTGGACACGCGCGAACTGCGCCAGAGCGTTCACGCAACCGTCGCCATCTCGCACGCGAGCATCGTCGTGCCGTTTCTCCTCGGCTCTGGCCTCGCGCTCGTGCTCTACCCGCTGCTGGCGACCGGCGCGGTCTCGTTCACGGTGTTCGCGCTCTTTGTCGGCGTGGCGATGTCGATCACCGCATTCCCCGTGCTCGCCCGGATCCTGACCGACCGCAAGATCAGCCGCACGCGCATGGGCGTTCTCGCGCTGACGTGCGCCGCGATCGACGACGTCACCGCGTGGTGCCTCCTCGCCGTGGTGGCGGGCATCGCGCAGGCGCATCCGGGAGATGTCGTCCGGACGCTCGGGCTGACCCTGGCGTTCGTCACGCTGATGCTCGCGGTCGTCGCGCCGGTGATCCGCCGCGTTCTGCCCGCGTTCGAGCGCGAGTCGCCGATGTCGCGGCGCGCGTTCACGATCGTGCTCATCGCCGCGCTCGTGTCGGCGATGACGACGGAGTACATCGGCATTCACGGACTCTTCGGCGCCTTCCTCTTGGGCGCGCTCATCCCGAGTGGAAGCCGAGTGGCGGCGGAAGTGCGCAGGCGTCTCGAAGATCTCGTTGGCGTGCTGTTCCTGCCGGCCTTCTTCGCCTACACGGGGTTGCGCACGGAGATCGGTCTCATCAGCGGCTGGACCGACTGGCTGTGCTGCGCGGCGATCGTCCTCGTGGCCTGCGTCGGAAAGTTCGGCGGCACCGCCATCGCCGCGAGGCTCACCGGCATCAAATGGCGCGATGCATCCGCGCTGGGCGTCCTGATGAACACACGCGGCCTCGTCGAGCTCATCGTGCTGAACATCGGGCTCGACCTGCACGTCATCTCACCGCGGCTCTTCACCATGCTCGTCGTCATGGCGATCGCGACAACGGTCATGACGACGCCGATCCTCCATCTGATCGTGAGGCGTCACCCATGGATGGAATCCGAACGCGTGAGTGCCTGAACGAGCTCTCGCGGGAGCGGGCGCTGACGCTCGCCTCCGTCATGCCGCTCTCGCAGGCCCAGCTCGATTTTGCGCCGCGTCCGGGCCGGTGGTCGATCGGCGAGATTGTCGACCATCTGCTCCTGGCCGAACGCTTGTATCGCGACGATGTGGCGCAGCTTGCGGCGCTTGCGCGCGCGGGCCAGGCGGGCTACCGCAGGCATTCCTTCTCGGACGTGAACGTCGCACCGCTTCATCTGCCGGACGCCGTGTTGTCGTGGCTCGAGGTGCCGTTCGGCATCGCGAGCCGGCTTCTGCCGGACCGCGTACGCGACCTCCTGACCGAGTTCCCGATCCTGCCGACGCGCAATCCGGATGTCGCGACGCCCAGGCCGAATCGGCCGGCTTCGGAGCTGAAGAGGGATCTCGCGGCGTCGATGGCGGCCACGCGTGCGGTCGTCGAGTCCAACGGCGACCTCAATCTCGAGGCGCTCGTGTCCGAGCACCCCCTGACCGGCCGCGCGAACGTCGCCCAGATCCTGACGTTTCTCGCACAGCACGAGCGCCGGCATCAGAGGCAGATGGAAGGCGTCAGGATCGATCCGCGTTTTCCTCGGCCGTAGGCCGGCGTCTCATCAGCAGCCGGTCCAGGTACGCGACCACGACCTCGCCGCGCTGGTTGAGGACGCGGCTCTCGAACGTGACCGTGCCCTGAGCGGCGCCCATTTCTTTCCGCTCCACGACTTTTTTCGCGACGCGCACGGTGTCGCCGAAGAACACCGGCGCCACGAAGCGCAGCTTGTCGACGCCCGCAAACGCGATGAGCCCGTCGTCGAACAACTGCATCTGCGTGGACAGGCCGACCGAAATGCTGAACACGAGCGCCCCGTGTGCGATGCGGCGGCCGTACTTGGTCGTTTTCGCGTAGTCTTCGTCCGTGTGCAACTTGACGAAGTCGCCGGTCAGGTGCGCAAATGCCATCACGTCGGCTTCTGTGATCGTCCGTTCGCCCGATACGACGGGATCGGCGGATGCGAAGTCCTCGAAAAACACGATATCTCCTCCAAGACAGCACCACCGGTATAATCCCACGCGGAGCCCAACACCGTGACCGAATCCGCCGACTCGAGCAAACGCGTCTCAGACATGATGCAAACGACCGGCGATCTCGCGAAGTCGGTCGGCCGCTTCTCGATCGCCTTGTCGCTGTTTACCGCACGGCAGATGCTGTCGCTCGTCTCGCCTTCCCGCAATGCGAGCGGACAGGCGGCAGACGATGTGACGCGCGCGGCCGGCGGGCAGCTGACGGGCCCGCTGCGGGCGGCTTACGCGATCGGCACCAACGTGTCGAGCGGCCTCGTGGACGCCGCGTTCGGCCTTGCCGGACAGAACGCCAAAGGCGAGTCGCCGGCGGGCGACACGTCCGGTCTCTCGATTCCGCTGGCGGCTCGCGCCATGCGGCGGATCGCCGGCGTGCGCACCGTGGCCTCTGGCGCGCTGAGTCGTCCTGTCCCACAAAGCGAGGTCGTGCAGCGGCTGACCCAGTATCATGCCGAGTCGTCGGGCGGACCTGGCGCTGCCGTCGATCGCGAGAAGACGGTCGTCGGGTTGTGGAAATCGGAAGGGCTGTCGACGAGCGTCGGGAAGCACCGGCTGCCCGAGAACACGCTGGCCGACCCGGCGCTGCCCGTCAACGTGCTCCCGATTGCGCACGTCGGCTTTGGATCGGGCTCGACCGAGCGGCTGCTCTTCGACGCGGCCGGGCTCGACGCGCTGTTCGCCGCGTGCTGCGCGCCGCACTACGCCGGTTTCTCGTACGAGGGCATCGGCGCGATTCTCCGGATCTACGAGCGCGGCTTCTTCAAGGTGATGAGCGGATCGCTCGGCCTCATCCCGCTCGATGCCCCGGATGGACCGAGCCCCGAAGGTTTCTTCGACGCGTACCTCGCGCAGTATCCGCTCGACATTCAGCGGCTCATCACGCACGGGTACGGCCGCATCGTGGCGTTCAGCAATATCGACATTTACGCCGCGATCGAACAGGCGACGGCGTTTCCGTACGAGCGCGTCGAGCCGGCGGTGCACGGCTGCGGCTTCGCGTTCGCGTTCATGAACAGCGCCGATATGCCGCGCATCCTGCAGAACAGCGCGATTCCATTCGAGCCGTCCACACGCGCCGCTTTCCAGAACGGCTTGATCTACAGCCTGGTGTTCTTCGATTGGTATGCGCCGGGGCTGCTCGCGGGATGGCAGTCGGCCGGTGGGCTCGAAGCGGAGCTCATCGAGCACGCGCGCCGCGAGGCCGCCGCGTCCCGTCAGCGCGGATATCTGCTGCCGTTCAGGCTCGAGCATCCGCGAACCTAGCTAGACGTTCCAGTCGATCGAGCCCGTTGAGGCCGCAGGTCATCACGGAACCACGAAGGACGCGAAGCACACGAAGAAGAATTTGCCCGTTACGCCAGCGCGGGCTCCGCGATCGGGAGCACGGCGGTCGCCGGCTTGGTGTTGACGTTCGACACCATGCCGCCGTCGATGAGGATGCTCACGTACGGGTGCTCCGGCGCCGTCGAGATCTGCACGCAGCACATGTGCGGCCCCGACATGTCGTGGCTCCACAGGCCGATGCCGGTGAATGTGACGCAGTCCACTTCGCCAGGCCCCGCCGCCCGGTTCGCGTTCCCGAAGCTGACCCACACCAGGCTCCCCATCCGGAACGTGCCGCCGGTTGTCTCGTTCACGTACTCGAACGCCGCCGGCTTGCCCGACGGATAACCCGGAATCGCGTAGTTGTACGAGAACCGCTGTCCGTTGGAGGCGGTCACCCGTCGCGCGCTGCCCGATTTCCCGCCCGGCGGCGGCGCCACGCCGTCCATGGCCTGCAGATAAAAGTATGGGTCCAGCGCGGATCCCGGACCCACCTTGTAGACCGACTTCAAATCGGGACGCGGGAAGCCGAAGCCCTCTGGATATGCCACGCGAACGCCCCCGCTGAATCCGAAAACGGTCTGCCCACTCGGATCGCGTTCGAATGCCGCCGGCCCGCGCATGTACCAAGAGGCCTTCGGCGTCCGCGGCTCGAGGGCGAGCAGTGTGAGCAGGACGTCCTGAACGATGAACCCGCGGAAGAGGAATCCGCCGATCACCTTGCCGGTTTTCAGATCGATCGATCCGAGCGAGACTTCGAACGGATCGTCGACCCAGCAGACGCCCTTCATGTCGTAAGCGATCCGCTTGAAGCGCAGCGTCTCGTCATGGCCGAGCAGGCCGATCGACAGGCGCCCCGGGAACTCCTTCGCGATCGGCGAATCCGGCGGCTTGGCGAACATGCCGCCCGGCACGAGCGTCGACACGGCGAAGGGCACCGAGTTGCCGGCACGCTCACCGAACTGAATCACCACACGGCCGACCAGGTGCGATCGTCCCGTGGCGCCCCCTTCCATCTCGGGGACGTTCAACGAGAACTTGTCGCCGAACGCCGTGTTGTGCGAGAAGGTCGTGTACTCGCGGACCGTGTTGATCGGAATGTCAGGACACGCGTCGCCGCAGGGCACGCCCTCGGTCGCCTTCGTGCTCAGGCAGATGTGCGGGTGCAGCGCGGTGCTCACCGCGGGGATGCTCGCGAACTGCCGGTCGGCTCCCGCGAAGGGAAGCGGAAATCGCAGCTGCTCGCCACCGAAGCCGGATCCGAGCGGCATGAACGACACGCCGCTCATCGTGAAATCGAGTGTGCCATCGCCGCGCTGCTCGAATTTCGCCCACGCCGATCCGTAATGCGGATTGTTCGGATCCTGGCGCGATTCGTTCGAGAACTCGATCGGCGTCGGCGGAATCTTCGGGTTCACGCTGATCAGCGCGACGAGCGCGGTGTTCATGAACGCCAGTTTGACGTTGAGGTTCGTCACTTCGCCCGTCGCCAGGTTGAGCTCGCCCGCCGACACCAGGCCCTCGACGTCGGTCACCTTGCCCTCGAGCGAAGGCAGCTTGAAATACTGCGGTGCGGTCAGCAGTCCGTCCTCGCCGACCAATCCGTCGCCGAGCGACATCGTGAATTGCGTGATGTCGTCCTTTGGCGGCGTGAAGCGGAACGTCACGTGTCCGCTCAAATGGCTCTGCGTGAGGCACAGGCCGCCGAAGAGCGTGTTCGGCGTGCTGCCGAACGGGATGTCTCGCTCGAAGGTCGTGTGGGCGGCGCGCAGGGCGTCGCCGAAGTAACTGGATTCGGCGTTGAGCGCCACCGTCGCCTCGAGGCTGTGTGGCAAGGTGATGTGCCCGCGCGCCGGCATCTCTGTGTGGGCCGCGAGCGTCGCGGGCGCGGACACCCGATCGGATCGCCGTGCCGCCGGCTTTGCACCCATCTCTCCCATCGTCAGCAGAGGGCCGGGTGCGAGGCGGTACTGCGTCACCGGATCGGCCGCGATCACTTCGCCCAGGTCGATCGGCAAGTACGACGTGCCGCACGCGGTGTTCAGCACGCGCAGCAGCTCGTTCGCGATCACGCCGTGGCCTGTGGCGCCCGGATAGACGCCGTTCAGTGAATAGAAGCCGCCCAGATAGTCGGTCGTGAGCCGGCGGTCGCCGACTGTGACGCCTTCGCGCTTCACACGCGCGAACAGCGCGTGCAGGTCGAGCACGAGCGCGTCCTGTTCCTGCGCCAGCGCGCGAATTTGCTGGTTGAGCGACGCGACCCGCTCGCCGATGCGCGCGACCACCGAAGCGGGGACCACCGAGCCTTCAGGCAGCGCGCCCGACGTCCGTGTCATCAGCCGGCAAGCGATCTCGATCAGGCCCGACGGCGTCAGGCTGTCCGTTTCGTCGAGACCGAACAGAGCCGAGAGCACTGCGGCTTCGGCTTTCACCACTCGCGCCGCCGCTGAAACGGGCGTGAAGAGCGCCGTGTCGGCCGGATCGGGGAGCGTACTCGCGACGATGGTTGCGGGGACGCGTCCGAAGGGCGCCAGCACGCTGTCGTAGTTCATCCTGAAGCTGACATCGTCGGGAATCCATGCGGCGTCGCCTTTCATGGCGGCGTCGATCACGTCGTGGTATCCGAGCGCGATGAGCGCCAAGGTCGGCCGCCGGAACAGGGCGTACTCGACGGCAGTCGGCAGCAGCGTATTGCCAGGCATCAAGAGCCCGGGCAGGCCGAGTACCAGGTTGACCGTCGTCTGCAGTCCATCGCTGCGATGAATGAGCGGAGAGGCGGGCCGCCGGGTCAGCGCGTCGATCAGTTTCAGACCGGGAATCGACACGTTCGCGTACAAGCCGGCCGGCGGAAATTCCTTGAGCACGGTCGTCTGCAGCGGCTGCGGCAGCCGGACCGGCAGATCAGCGAAGCCGATCACCGGTCCGATGCCGGGCGCTTCGATTTCAGGCTGGGGAAACGGCGTCTTCAGGCGCCGCGCAACCTGCGCGGGGAAGCTGAAAGGCTGCAGTTCCTCGCTCATGCCGAAATCGCCGGCTCCGGCCGTCAAGCCATCGCCCAACGCGACAAACGTGGCCGTCTTCAATCGTCTTCCGTTTGACATAACGCTCCGGGGTTGACACTCAGCGCGGGGCATCTTAGCATCTAGCGGCAGTCCCCCCTGTTCAGTTAGACTACCGCAGCAAAACCATACGATGACTCGCGCCAGGACCATCACTCAGAAGGTCGTTGTGTCGGCTGTGCCTGCCGACGTGTACGACGCGTTCGCCAATCCGCGCAAGCACGCGGCCTTCACCGGGTCGCCGGCGACCGGCACCGGAAAGGTGGGCGGCAAGTTCACGGCCTGGGACGGCTACATCAGCGGCGTCTATCGCGCCCTCGTCCCCGGCAAGGCGATCGTGCAGGACTGGCGGACGACCGAGTGGCCCGAGGGGGCAGCCGACTCGCGCGTCGAGCTCACGTTCAAAGCGATCAAGGGCGGCACCGAAGTCCGCATGGTGCACTCGAATGTTCCGGCCGGGCAGGCCGATTCGCTCAGGCAGGGATGGATCGACTTCTACTGGAAGCCGCTCAAGCTGTACTTCTCAACATTGAGGTGAAGATGAATCGCTTTCGCTCGATCGTGCTCGTCGCATGTCTCACGCTGCTGCCCGCCTCCGCCATGGCGCAGGGTGCGTCCCTGCACGGCTTTGGCCCCATCAACAGCTCGATGGGTGGTGCGGGTGTGGCGCTTCCTGAAGACTCGCTGAACGCGCTCGGCTTCAACCCGGCGCTGCTGACCGCGGCCGAGGGGAATCAGATTTCGTTCACCACGGAGTTCTTCGAGGACGACATTCAGATCCACACGACGCATGGGTCTCTCTCGGGCGATGCGCGCCCGACCAGCCATCTCACCATTGCGCCGTCGTTCGGCTGGATGGTCCGCGACCCGCGCAAGAAATTGGCGCTCGGTTTCGGCTTGATTGCCGTCGCCGGATTCGGCACCGACTATCCGCAGGACAACGCGAGCATCCTGTTCGCGCAGCCGCCGAACGGGTTCGGCCGCATCTACACCGGCTATCAGGTCACGAAAATTCCCGTGGCGTTCGCCTATCAAGTGGCGCCGAAGCTTTCGGTTGGCGCGTCACTGAACATCTACGTCGGCCAGTTCTATGTCGCGCCGCTGCCGGACGGCACGTTCGACACCGCCGCGAACGGCGATCGCTGGTATCCGGAAGCGGGAAAGCCGAGTCAGTCGTTCGCCGCGGCGGCGCAGCTCGGGTTCGTGTATCAGGCCACGCCGATGGTGAGCGTCGGCGCGTCGGTCACGACGCCGCAGAACTACTCGCCGTACACATACAACTCCACGATTGCCGACCCCACATCGCGTTCCTACGGCATCGCGCGAACACTCTCGTACGATCTCGACGGGCCGATGGTTATCAGCTTCGGCACCGGCCTCAAGTCGCCGGACAAGAAGATGCAGATTGCCATCGACGGCATGTTCACGAAGTACAGAGGTGTCAACGGCTTCGGCAGCGACGGCGGGATTGTGAACGGCATCATCGAGCCGTTTGGCTGGCGCAACGTCTGGACAGTCAAGGCAGGCGTGATGCGGCAGATGACCGACACGTTGACGGTGCGCGCCGGCTACAACTACAGTCAGATGCCGCTCCGCGGCGAAGTCGTCATCTCCGCGACGGGCGCGCCGGCGACGTTCCAGCATCACATCACGGGCGGCTTCAGCATGAAGATCTTCCCGTTCCTGAGCGCGGAGGCGTCCGCGTACTATGTTCCGCGGCAGCACGTGACCGGACCGTATCCGGACCTGAACAACAACGTGCTCGGCACGATTGACGAGTCGAACAGATTGATCAGCGGTCTGATCGGCCTCAATTTCCGCTTTTAGCGGGTCGCATGACATCGAGATAACCGATATTCAAACTGGAGGATGAGAACATGGCCTACAAATTAATGTGTGCGGAAACCGGCGCGGACTGTCCCTTCGAAGTGAAGACCGCAACGAAGGACGAGTTGATGCAGCACGTGGCGATCCACGCGAAGATGGCGCATCCGGAAATGGCGAACAACCCGCCGTCGCCGGAGGTGATCGAGAAGCTGATTCACCAGGTGTAAGGCCGGTACTGCCGGCTTCCGCGGTTGCCCCCGCACTGGCTAAGCCGGACCGTCGCGGTCCGGCTGAAGCCGGACACTACGGACAACTGAGCCGGGCCCTGCCGTGGGCAGCGACCTTGATGAGCTCAGCACGCGAGTCGAACGGAACCCCGGTCGTCTTGCGTTCCAAATTTACCCAGACTGTGCATACTGCCCCATCGTGAATATTCCCGTGACGTCCGCCGCCCGATCGGTGGTTCAGAGCCGAAAGCGTTCGCGTCTCATCATCGCCGTCCTGTTCGCGATCGTCGCCGTGGCGATTCTCACAGCCGTCTGGGTTGATCGGCGCGGCGTCGCCTTTTTCGAATCGGGCCGCGACATCGTCGTCGGCGCGCTCGATCCGTTCGCCGCGGCGCTCGCCGCGGGCGATGCCGCCGCGATGGATCACCTGTACGCGGCCGACTTTTCAGGCACGCGCCTCGGGCTGCTGACGCGTGAGCCGGCCGGCGCGAAAGACGGCGCGAAGCGTTTCGTACAGCGCTCCGATCGCGCCGTCCTCGATCGAGCGGCCTCGCTCGCGGAGTGGCGCGCGTATCGCGACAGCTTCGCATCGATCGACGAAGCGGGTCTCCACATCGATCAGTTGGAACAGTGGGGCGGATCGACGCTCGTGGCGACCGTCCGCTTCGAAGTGATCGGCACGCCCAAGGGCGCGCCGCAGGCGGGCATCGATCGCGCGCGCTTCCGGATGACGTTCGACCGCGGCGCGGATGGGCTGCGGATCCGCTCAACGTCCTTCCTGGACGGCGATCGGCTGATCAGCGACGCGCCGCAGTTCGTCGATGTCGCGCACGACGCCGGCGTCGACTTCACGAACCAGTACTATCCCGCGTTCCTGAGCCAGAAGATGGCGTTCGGGATGATCCGCTATGGTCCGGGCGGCATTTCCGCCGTGGACTTCGACAACGACGGCTTCTACGACCTGTTCGTGCCCGACGGCGTCGCGTCGCGTCTGTTCCGCAACAACGGCGACGGCACCTTCTCGGATGTGACCGCGGCGGCGGGCCTCGCGGGCCTCGATGGCGTCAGCGTCGGCGTCTTCGCGGACTTCGACAACGACGGCTACAAGGACCTCTTCGTCAGCCGGACGTTCACGCACAATCAGCTGTTTCACAACAATGGCAACGGCACGTTCACCGATGTCACGGCGAAATCGGGCATCGGCGACGACTGCTGCACGACGGTGGCGTCCTGGGGCGACTACGACAACGACGGCCTGCTGGATCTGTACGTCGGCCGCTATCTCGATCCGCGCACCAAGATTCCGACCACCTTCTACGCGCGCAACGGCGAGCCGAATCAGCTGTATCACAACAACGGTGACGGCACCTTCACGAACGTCACCGAGAAGGCCGGCGTCGGCGACACGGGGCTCTGCCTCGGCACCGTCTGGGGCGACTACGACGATGACGGGTTTCTCGATCTGTATGTGGTGAACGACTTCGGTCGCAAAACGCTCTATCACAACAACCGTAACGGCACGTTCACCGACGTGACGGTCAAGAGCGGCACGCTCGATTACGGCGCGGGCATGAGCGCGGCGTTCGGCGACTACGACAACGACGGCAAGCTCGATCTCTACGTGGCGAACATTCGATCGGAGAGCCGCTGGTTCGCCGAGCCGCCGACCGTGTGGCGCTACATGCTGAACAGTTGGAAGCAGGGCGTCTGGACGAGCGACATGCCGCTCTACTTCCAGATCTTCCGGCAGTCCGGCTTCGGCTTCGTGGACGTGTTCCGCCAGATGGCATCCGGCAACACGCTGCTGCGCAACCGGGGCGACGGGACGTTCGAGGACACGACGTGGAAAGCGGATGCCAACCCGATCGGCTGGTTCTGGGGATCGTCGTTCGCGGATTTCGACAACGACGGCTGGCTCGACATCTACGCGGCCAACGGGTGGGTCTACAACGATCGTCACACCGAGATCGAAATGGACTTCCTCAACAACGTGGTCAGCAAGCAGAGCGAGTACAAAACGGGACGGTTCTTCGATCCGAAGTATTTCGGGACGCGGTCGTGGCACGGCTGGGAGCGGAACCGGCACCTGCGGAACAACGGCGACGGCACGTTCACGGAGATCGGACGTCCTGCCGGCACGGATCTGCTGCTGAATTCGCGCGGCACGGCGGTGGCGGATTTCTGGAACCGCGGCGCGCTCGATATCGCGGTGGCGGCGTCCGCCGACAGGCATGCGCTGTTGAAGAACAACGTCGGCACGAATCATCACTGGCTGGGCGTCGAGCTGGTGGGCACATCGTCGAACCGCGACGCCGTCGGCGCGCGCGTCTACGCCACGATTGGCGGCACACGGCAGATGCGGGAGGTCGTGCTCGGCGACGGCTACGGATCGCAGAATTCGCTGCGGCAGTACTTCGGCCTGGCGGACAAGACGTCGATCGATGAGCTCGTGGTGCGCTGGCCGAAGAGCGGCGAGACGCAGACGTTCACGAATGTGAAGGCGGACCGCATCATCCAGATTACCGAAGGCAAGCCGGCGAGCAGCGCGCTGGTGGAGAAGCATTACGCTCCAGTCGCCGCGCAGCGGGACGCGCAGTGAGGCTCGTGCTGGCGCTGCTGGCGGTCGCCTGGTTCGCCGGGGCCGGGGAACCGGTTCAACCCGGCTTCGAGGACATCACTGCGAAAGCCGGTGTCGCCACCACGCATCACAACCGGAAGTTCGAAAATCCCTACGCGCACATCATGGCGGGCTACACCGCCCTGGGCGCGTCGGCGTCCGCGGCCGATTACGATGGCGACGGCTTCGACGATCTGTTCGTCACCGACTCGTCGGTGGATGGCCGCAATCACCTCTATCACAACAACGGGAATCTCACGTTCAGCGACGTCGCGGCGCAGGCGGGGATCGACTCGGGCAACGATCGCGCGAACGCATCGGCCGATTCGCTCTGGTTCGACTTCAACAACGACGGTCGCCCGGACCTGCTCGTCGTCCGCTTCGGGCAGAACGAGCTCTATCAGAACCTCGGCGGCGGCAAATTCAAGAACGTCACGAAGGGCTCGGGTCTGGAGCGGTATCTCAACGCTATTACCGCGGTCGCGTTCGACTACGACCACGACGGCTACGTGGACCTGTTCGTCGGCGCCTATTTCCAGCCGGTCAACCTGTTCAACCCCGAGACGCCGCGATTCTTTCCCGAGAGCTTCGAGACCGCGAACAACGGCGGCGGGGTGATCGCGTTCCATAACAACGGCAACGGCACCTTCACCGATGTCACGGAGAAGATCGGTTTGAAGACCAGTGGCTGGACGCTCGACCTGGGGCACGGCGACGCGAACAACGACGGGTGGGACGACCTCTATGTCGCGTGCGACTTCGGCACGGATCGGTTTTTCGTCAACAACCGCAACGGCACGTTCAGCGACATCACCGAGAAGGCGATCGGCATCGACACGAAGAAGGGCATGAACGTCGATTGGGGCGACTTCGACAACGACGGCCTGCTCGACATTTACGTGACGAACATCACCGACGACTACATGAAGGAAGGGAACTTCATGTGGAAGAACAACGGCAACCTCACGTTCACGGATGTTTCACGCGAGACGAACACGTACGACACCGGCTGGGGTTGGGGCGCGAAGTTTTTCGATTACGATAACGACGGCTGGCTCGACTTGTACGTGACGAATGGCTGGGTCTCGGCCGGGTCGGAAAGCTACGTGCCCGACGTGTTCGAGATGATCATCAAGCCGGGCATCGACCTGGCGGACGCGCGCAACTGGCCGCCGATGGGCACGAAGAGCCTGAGCGGCTACCAGAAGAAGCGGCTGTTTCACAACGAGCGCGGGCAGGCGTTTACCGATCAGGCGCCGAAGTACGGCGTCGATTCGATCCGCGACGGCCGCGGCATCGCGACGGCAGACTTCGACAACGATGGCCGCGTCGATCTGTTCGTCGCGAACGCGAACGGGCAGCCGTTCCTGTATCGCAACACGATGCCGAACGCCGGGCATTGGGCCGAGTTCGCGCTGAGAGGCGTCAAGTCGAATTCGTTCGGCGTCGGCGCGCAGGTGCGTGTCACGGCCGGCGGCCGCACGCAGCTGCGGTTCGTCGACGGAGGCAACGGCTTCGCCGGCCAGAGCAGCATGCGGCTGCATTTCGGGCTGGGCGCGGCGACCGCCATCGAGAAGGTCGAGGTGCGCTGGCCGTCGGGCGAAAAGCAGACGCTGACCGGCGTGCCGATCGACAAGCTGACGAAGATCGTCGAGGGCTCCAATCAATGAGGCAGATCGTACGTGCGGTGGTTGCGATCGTGGCGGTGACAGTCGTGGCGCAGGCCTTCAGCCCTGTAGTGGCCTTCCAGACGGAGACCGGGGCGGATTTGGGGCGGCTCGAGGCGGCGCTCAACGGGGCGCCCGACGACATCAAGGCCGGCAATGATTACCGGATGGCCGTCATTCAGGCGAAGGCCTACGACCGCGCGATCGCGTTTTTTCAGAAGCTGGTCACGGCAAATCCGGCGGCGGCGAATGCGCATCTGAACTACGGCTTCGCCTACGTCGATAAGATTCCCGACGCCGGCGCGATCACGCAGGTGATCCTGGCGAACAACGCGCTCGGCGAGTTCACCAAGTCGATCGAGATCAAACCGAGCTGGATCGCCCTCTACACGCGCGGCAACAGCTACCTGTTCTGGCCGAGGATCTTCAACCGCACGCACCTGGGCATCGACGATCTCAACGAAGCGCTGAAGATGCAGAAGGCCGGCGTCAAGCGGCCGTACTATGTGCGCGTTTACGTTGCGCTGGGCGACGGCTACTGGAAAAGCGACGATGTGACCGCCGCGTCCAACACCTGGCGCGAAGGCCTGGCGCAGTTTCCTGACAGCGCGCCGCTCAAGGCGCGGCTGTCGAAGCAGGGCGACGACTTGAAGACGCTCATCGAAGCCGGATACGACCCCGCCAAGCGGGTCGACACGAGCCTCGAGGATTTGTGGACAAACCGATGAGCACACGGCGATTGCTTGAACCACGAAGCGCACGAAGTTCACGAAGCGCACGACGGTTACGAATTACGGCGGTGTGCGTCGTACTCTTCGTGCTCTTCGTGTCCTTCGTGGTTCATGACGGCCGGACGCAGGCAGCCGGCCCCGCGGTCATCAAGTTCGACGAGATCGCGAAGCAGGCCGGCGTCGAGTTTCATCATCACACGCGCAGGTTCAACGGACCGAGCGCCGATGTCCTGCGCATGTTCACCTCCGGCGGCGCCTCGGTGGCCGTCGGCGACTTCGACAACGACGGGTTCGACGACCTGTTCGTGACCGATTCGGCCGAAGGGACGACCAGCCGGCTGTATCACAACAACGGCAACATGACGTTCACCGACGTGACTGCGAAGGCCGGCGTCGGCGGCGGCAACGATCCGCTGTCGATCGTCTCCGACGCGATCTGGCTCGACTACGACAACGACGGCTGGCGCGATCTCCTGGTCATCCGCTTCGGGACGCCGCTCCTCTATCACAACGAGCACAACGGCACGTTCAAGGACGTCACCGCGCAGTCCGGGCTGAACAAGTTCGGCAACACCATCGCCGCCATCGCGTTCGATTACGACAACGACGGCCGGCTCGACCTGATGTTCGGCAACTACTTCAAGCCGCAGAATCTGCTGGACGTCAAGAGCATCGATAAAGATCCACACGTGCTGCCGAACGATCTCGACAACGCCGTCAACGGCGGCGGCGTCACGCTGTGGCACGGGCTCGGCAATGGCAAGTGGGAAGACGTCACCGAGAAGGCCGGCTTCGGCAAGCACACCGGGTGGACGCTGGACGTGGGCCACGGCGATTTCAACAACGACGGCCTGCAGGACATTTATCTCGCGTGCGACTACGGCACCGACCGCATCTTCTTCAACAACGGCGACGGCACGTTCCGCGACGCGACGGAGAAGTCGATCGGGTTCGACACGCGCAAGGGCATGAACGTCGACGTCGGCGACTACGACAACGACGGCTGGCTCGACATCTACGTCACCAACATCACCGACGAGTACATGAAGGAGTGCAACATGTTGTGGCACAACAACCACGACGGCACCTTCACGGATCTCTCGCGTGAAACGGCGACCTGCGAGACATTGTGGGGCTGGTCGGCGAAGTTCGGCGACTACGACAACGACGGCCTCCTCGATCTCTTCGTCGTCAACGGTCTGCGATCCGCCGGTCCGGAAAACTACATCCCGGTGCTGGTGAACCTGATCACGAAGCCGGGTGTCGATTTCACCGACGTTCGCGGCTGGCCGAATATCGGCGACATGACGTGGAGCGGCTATCAGAAGAAGAAATTCTTCAGGAATCTCGACGGCCACAGCTTCAAGGAGATGTCGAACGCCGTCGGCGTGGACAACGACAAGGACGGCCGGGGCATCGGCGTCGGCGACTTCGACAACGACGGCCGCCTCGATTTCTACCAGGCGAACGCCGACCAGACGTCGCTCTTCTATCACAACGCGACGACGGACGCGGGACACTGGATCGAATTGAAACTGGTTGGCACGAAGTCCAATCGCGACGCCATCGGCGCGCGCGTGACGGTGACGGCGGGCGGCAAGACGATGATCCGGGAGGTCGACGGCGGCAATGGCTACGCCGGCCAGAGCATGCAGCGTGTCCACTTCGGTCTCGGGGCGAACGCGTCGATCGCGTCAATCCAGATTCACTGGCCCAGCGGACTGGTTCAGACGGTCACTGCGCCGATCGACAAGCTGACGACGGTGACGGAGTCGGGGTCGAGCGGTTCTCGCTGAACGGGCGCCCGGCGCTCGGCTGACGAGCGCTCGGCTAAAGCCTTCGCGCTACGTCGGCGTGAGGTGCCTGGCGCGAGCGCTCTAGCCGATGATTTCAGCGTTAGGCATGTGGCGCGAAGGCTTCAGCCCGAGCGTTCCGTGTCAGCCGCCGACCGTAGCGCGAAGGCTTCAGTCGAGCGTTCCGCGTCAGCCGCCGACCGTAGCGCGAAGGCTTCAGTCGAGCGTTCCGCGTCAGCCGCCGACCGTAGCGCGAAGGCTTCAGCCGAGCGTTCCGCGTCAGCCGCCGACCGTAGCGCGAAGGCTTCAGTCGAGCGTTCCGCGTCAGCCGCCGACCGTAGCGCGAAGGCTTCAGCCGAGCGTTCTGCGTCAACCGAAAACGTAGCGCGAAGGCTTTAGCCGAGCGTTCTGCAAGAGGAGTGATCAGCTGTTGTCTCGTACCGCTTGGCTCTCCGCCGCCCTGTTGCTCGCCGCGTTCACGGCCACCGCGCCCGCCGCGCTCGAACAGGCGCCGGTCGCTGGCGCGCAGTCGCAGGTCGGAGACGAGCTGTGGCATCACCGCAACCTCGGCAAGGCCTTCTACGAAAATCCGACGACACAGCAGCAGGCGGTCGACGAGTTCAAGAAAGCACTCGATCTTGCCCCGACGTCGGCACGCGAACGTCTGAACTACGGCCTCGCGCTGCTGCGCGCCGGCAAGACCGCTGACGCGATCGTCGAGCTGCAGCGTGTCCAGCAGCAGGATCCGTCGCTGCCGCACACGTGGTTCAATCTCGGCATCGCGTACAAGAAAGACTCGCAGTACGACAAGGCGATCGCGCAGTTCGAGCAGATGGTGAAGCTCGCGCCGAACGAGCCGATCTCGCATTACAACCTGGGGTATCTCTACAAGCTCACGGACAAGCCGGCAGACGCGCTGCGCGAGTTCGAGCGATCGACTGCGCTCGATCCGAATCTGGCCGGTCCGCACTTCCAGCTGTTCAACGCGTACCGCGACGCCGGCCGCGCCGACGAAGCGCAGCGCGAGCAGCAGCTGTTTCAGGCGATCAAGCGGCGCCAGACCGGTGCCGCGATTCCGGAGGACCTCGACTGGAGCGCGTTCGCGGAGATTCTGGATCCGCTGGACCCCGCGCTCGCCGTGGACGCTCCGGCGGCCGCTGAAGTGAAGTTCACGGACACGAAACTCGACGGCGCCTTTGCCGGCGACCGCGCCGGTCTGCTCGTGCTCGATGCAGACGCCGACGGGCGCGCCGATCTGCTGGCGTGGTCGGCTGCCGGCATCCGTCTGTTCAAGAACGGCGACACGCCGGTTGCGGACGCCGGTCTTGGCGACCTGCAGAAGATTCGCTCAGTCGCCGCGGGCGACTACAACAACGACGGCTTCCCGGATCTGTGCGTCATCACCGACGAAGGCGCGCAGCTGTATATCAACCATAACGGCCAGTTCGCGAAGGCCGCGGTGGCGCTGCCGGCCGGCGCGTTTGCGAAGGCCGTGTGGGTGGATTACGACCACGATTACGACGTCGACCTGCTGCTGCTCGGCGACGACTCGAAGTTGATGCGCAACAACGGGCAGGCGGGGTTCAGCGATCAGACCGCCGATTTTCCGTTTGCGCCAGGACATGCCGTCGACGCGTCGACGCTGGATCTGATCAACGACACGAGCGGCCACGACATCGTCGTGTCGTATGCGGAGCACGCCGGCGTCGTGTACCGCGATTTGCTCGCAGGAAAATACCGAGCTGAGCCGGTGGACGCGCTGCCGGCGAACGCGCGCTCGATCGTCGCGCAGGACGTCAATGCCGATGGATGGCTCGATCTGTCCGCTGCAGGTCCCGCCGGTCCGATCGTGCTGCTGAACCGCGACGGACGGTTCACCGCCTCTCCCGTGCCCGCGGCGCACGCCGCCCGAGCCGTTGCGCTGGCCGATTTCGACAACCGCGCGATCAGCGATCTCGTGATCGACGGCGCGATCGCGCGCAATCAGGGGCTCGGACATTTCGCGGCGCCGGCGGCGAAGGTCCTCTCGGGCGCCGTCGCCCTTGCGATCGCGGACTTCGACAACGACGGCCGGCCAGACGCGGCGGCGATCGGTGCGGATGGATCGCTCCACTTGATGCACAACGACACGGCGGCGTCGAACGCGTGGCTGCGCGTGACGCTCGCAGGCGTCAAGAACCCGAAGCTCTCGCCCGAAGCCCAAGTTGAAGTGAAGAGCGGCGCGCGGTATCAGAAGAAAACATACACCGGGACGCCGCTCGTCTTCGGTCTGCGCGACATCAAGGAGATCGACACCGTCCGCATCACGTGGCCGAACGGCTTGATCCAGAACGAGCTTCGGCAGCCGGTGAGTCGTGCGATCACCTACAAAGAAGCGCAGCGGCTGTCGGGGTCCTGCCCGATGATCTTCACGTGGGATGGCTCGGGATTCCGGTACATCACGGACGTGCTCGGCGTTGCGCCGCTTGGCGCGAGCTCGGGCGATGGCACCTATTTCCCCGTCGACCACGACGAGTACGTGCAGATTCCCGGCGACGCGCTGCAGATGAAGAACGGCGCCTACGAAGTCCGCGTCACCGAAGAACTGCGGGAGGTGTCGTACCTCGATCAGATTCAGCTCATTGCCGTGGACCATCTGAAGACGGTCGATCTGTTCACCAACGACAAGTTCAAGTCACCACCCTTTCCGGAATTCCGTCTGTTCGGCGCCGAGACGCGCGTCCATCCCGTGCGTGCTGTCGATGACGCGGGGCACGACGTGCGCGCGAAGCTGCTCGCCAAGGATCAGACGTATCCCGACGCGTTCGCGCGCGACTACGCGGGCGTCGCCGCCCTCCACACGCTGGATCTCGACTTCGGTCACGCCGCCGCGGACAACAAGGCGGTGCTGGTGCTGAGCGGGTGGGTCGATTGGGCCGACGGCAGCACGTTCCTCGGCGTGTCGCAGCAGGATCCGCGCGGGCTGATCTTCCCCTCGATTCAGGTGAAAGATGCCGCGGGTAAATGGGTCACCGTCGTCGAGGACATGGGCATCCCGGCCGGCAAGCCGAAGACGATCGCCGTCGATCTGACGGGAAAATTTCTGTCGGCGTCGCGTGAGGTTCGGATCGTGACAAACCTCTGCCTGTATTGGGATGAGATCTTCCTGGCCGAAAGCTCTGCGCCGCCCGCCCATGTGATGACGCGCATGGACGCCTCACTAGTAGATTTGCACTATCGCGGGTTCTCGACGCCGACCATCGATCCACAGCGCAAGCAGCCGGAGCGGTTCGACTACGCGCACCCGATGCCGCTGTCGATGTGGAACCCGACGCCGGGCCTTTACACGCGCTACGGTGACGTGACGCCGCTGCTGCAGACGCTCGACGATCGGCTCGTCATCATGGGCTCGGGTGACGAAATTCGGCTGCTGTTCGGGGCGAGTCACCTTCCGCCCTTGAAGCCAGAGTGGACGCGCGATTTCCTGCTGCTGGTCGACGGCTGGGCGAAAGACGCCGATGCGAATACGGCGTTTTCGCAAACGGTCGAGCCGTTGCCGTTTCACGCCATGAGCGCGTATCCCTATCCTCCCGCCGAGCATTTTCCCGACGATGCGTTGCACCGCGATTATCGGGAACGCTACAATACGCGTCCGGCGCTGCGCCTGTTGCGGCCGCTCACATCAACGCAGCGCGAGATCACCTCAACGCAGCGAGATAAATGAAAACACCATCGCTCAAGGTGCTGGTCGGTCTGGGCCTCATCGTCCTGCTGATCAACAGCGGATACATCGCTGCCTTCGCCGATCCCACGATCTTCTACATGGGGAACGTGCTGGCGCACCTGGTGATCGGTGTGCTGCTGGCCGTGCTGTTCGGTGTGTTGCTGTTGCGCGACGCCGAGCTGCGTCGGCGTTTGATGTTTCCCGCCATCATCCTGGCCGCGGCGCTCGGCCTCGGCCTGTTCCTGGCCTGGGCCGGCGCCATTCACGATCACGACTGGGCGCGCTACGCGCACGTGGTCGTCGCAGCGATGGGGATCGCGGCGCTGCTGCCGTACGGGATCCGGGCGTGGCGGTCGGCTGGCGCGCAGCGCGCGTTCGGCATTGCGTTTGTCGACGCCGCGGTCTTCGCGGCGATTTTTCCGCTCGCCGTCGGCGTGTGGGTCAAGATTCACCCGACACCAACCGATCGCATCGTCAATCCGCTGACAGCTCCGCTGACGATGGCGGGCGAAGGCGGCGGACCGCAGTCGCCGTTCTTTCCCTCGTCGGCGAAGACGAACGTCGGCGGGATCATCCCGTCGAATTTCTTCATGGACTCGAAGACGTGCGGCGAGTGTCACAAGGAGATCTACGAGCAGTGGCAGAGCTCTGCTCACCACTTCGCCTCGTTCAACAATCAGTTCTACCGGAAGTCGATTGAGTACATGCAGTCGGTTGTCGGCCCTCAGCCGAGCAAGTGGTGCGCCGGCTGCCACGATCACGCCGTCTTCTTCAACGGACGGTTCGATCGGCCGATCAAGGATCAGATCGACACGCCGGAGGCGCACGCCGGCCTGGCGTGCACGTCGTGCCACTCGATCACGCACGTGGACAGCAGCATGGGCAACGGCGGCTTCACGGTCTCGTATCCGCCCCTGCACGAGCTGGCGACCAGCAAGAACCCGTTCGTCCGCACGCTCGATCGATTCCTGACGTACCTGGACCCCGAGCCGCATCGCCGGTCGTTCATGAAGCCGTTCATGCGGCAGGATGCGGCGGAGTTCTGCTCGGGCTGCCACAAGGTGCACCTCGACGTGCCGGTCAACAACTACCGCTGGTTCCGCGGGTTCAACGATTACGACAACTGGCAGGCGAGCGGCGTGTCGGGCCAGGGCGCGCGGTCGTTCTATTACCCGGCGAAATCGTCCACGTGCACGGACTGTCACATGAAGCCGGTGAAGTCGGACGATCCGGGCCATCACGCGGACGGCACGGTGCACTCGCATCGATTCGCGGCGGCGAACACGGCGCTGCCGTTCGTGAATCACGATTCGACACAATTGAAGGCCGTTGAGGACTTCCTGCAGTCCGGCTTCATCAGCGTCGACATCTTCGCGGCCTCGCCGGTCGACGAAAAGAGCGAGCGAACGCCGATGATCCGGCGCGCGGCGGCGGGCGGCGATTCACCACAGGCGATGTCGAGTATCGGCGCGGGCGAAGAAGCGATGCAGTCGGGACCGGTGTTCATCCGCGACGTGGGTCAGGTGGCGGCGCCGATCGACAAGGCCGCGCCCGCGCTGGTCCCCGGATCGACCGCGCGCGTCGACGTCGTCGTGCGGACGCGAACGATTGGCCATTTCTTCCCGGGCGGCACCGTTGATGCCTTCGACATCTGGCTCGAGCTGCAGGGGAAGGACGCCGACGGCCGCGTCGTCTTCTGGAGCGGCGAGGTGAAGGACGATGGGAAGGGGCCGGTCGAAGAGGGAGCGCACTTCTACAAGTCGTATCAGCTCGACGAGCACGGCAACGCGATCAACAAGCGCAACGCGTTCCAGTCGCGCAGCACGTTGTACGCGCGGCTGATTCCGCCGGGAGCGGCCGACGTCGTGCACTACCGGATCAAGATTCCGAAGGATGCGCGCGGGCCGATCACGCTCACGGCGAAGCTGAACTACCGCAAGTTCTCCCACTACTACACGCAGTTCGCGTATGCGGGAGAGCCCAAGCCGCACGCGGCGTCGGGGATCACCAAGGACTACAACGACGTCGACTACACGTTCGATCCGGCGAACATTCCGAAGAACGTGTCGGGTGAGATCAAGGATCGGATTCCGGAGCTGCCCATCGTCACGCTGGCGCACGCGACCGCGACGCTGCCGATCGGCGACGGCAAGACGGCGCCCGCGTGGACATCGGTCGTGCAGAAAGCGGATCGCGAGCGCTGGAACGACTGGGGCATCGGGCTGCTGCTGCAGGGCGATTTGAAGGGCGCCGAGTACGCCTTCACGCAGGTGACGAAAGCGGAGCCGGAGTACGCCGACGGGTGGCTGAACGTGGCGCGCGCGCTCATCCAGGAAGGCGAAACCGACGCCGCGAAGCCGTTCATCCAGCACGCGCTCGAGGCGAACGCGTCGCTCGGGCGGATCTATTTCTTCGAAGGGCTGATCCAGAAGACCGACGGCGACTATGCCGGCGCGTTGAAGTCCTTCGGCGTGGCCTCGGAGAAGTACCCGCGCGATCGCGTCGTGCTGAACCAGATCGCGCGCATCCAGTTTCTGCAGCGCGACTATGCCGCGGCGCTGCGGACGCTCGACAAGGTCTGCCTGGTCGATCCGGAAGACGTGCAGATGCACTACACGGCGATGCTGGCGCATCGCGGCCTCGGCAACGCCGGGGCGTCGGAGCGCGAGCAGAAGCTCTTCGAACGTTTCAAGGCGGAAGAGTCCGCGCAGGCGATCACCGGGGAGCGCCGCCGGCTGAACCCGGAAGAGAACAACGAGCGCCAGCCGATTCACGACCACGAGAGCGTGCCGCTCGGCGCGCTCGTCGCGGAGAAGTCGTCGTCGCACCAGCCGCATGTCGGCGGTAAATAAGGGGAACAGCGTGCCGGGTTTCGGCTCTTGGTTTTCGTCGATCGGCAGTGGTGCGGCAGCGGTTGGCGTGCGGGTGGCGGCGGCCGCGGCCGCCATCGCGGTGATTGGCGCGGTGCCGTCTGCGGCGCCCTCCGGCATCACGTTCACGGACGTGACCGCGAAGGCCGGCATCACGTTCACCCACAACAGCGGGCGCGCGGGCAAGAAGTTCCTGCCTGAAACGCTCGGCTCCGGCGCCGCCTTCATCGACGTCGACGGCGACGGCTGGCCCGACATCTTCCTCGTCAACAGCAAGGACTGGACGCCGAAAGGCCGCCGATCGCTGAGCGCGCTCTATCGCAACAACGGCAACGGCACCTTCACGAACATCACGGCTGGCAGCGGGCTCGACGTCGAGATGTACGCGATCGGCGTCGCCGTCGGCGATTACGACAACGACGGGCGCGACGACATCTACATCACGGCGCTCGAGGGCGATCGCCTCTTCCACAACGAAGGCAAGGGCAAGTTTCGCGACGTGACCAAGGCTGCCGGCATCAGCAACGCGAGCTTCGGCACGAGCGCGGCGTTCCTCGACTACGACAAGGACGGCAAGCTCGATCTGTTCGTGGCCAACTACGTGCAGTGGACGCCGAAAGGCGATCTCTGGTGCTCGCTCGACGGCACGACCAAGTCGTACTGCACACCGGAATCCTACAAGGGGACCTCGTCGAAGCTGTATCACAACCTGGGCGACGGCCGGTTCGAGGACGCGAGCAAGAAAGCGGGCATCGACGATCCGACCAGCAAGTCGCTCGGCGTCACCGTGTTCGACTACAACATGGACGGCTGGCCGGACCTCTTCGTGGCCAACGACACGGAGCCGAACAAGCTGTATCGCAACAACAAGAACGGCACGTTCAGCGAGGCGGGGATGTCGGCTGGCGTCGCCTACAGCGAAGATGGCGTCGCCCGCGGTGCGATGGGCGCCGACACGGCGGACTACGATCGATCGGGCCGTCCGCATCTGCTCGTCGGCAACTTCTCCAACCAGATGCTCGGCCTCTACCACAACGAAGGCACGGGGCTGTTCGTCGACGAGGCGCCCAAGTCGTCGGTCGGGCGCTCGAGTCTCCTGTCGCTCGCGTTCGGCGTCTTCTTCTTCGACTACGATCTCGACGGCCACCCGGACATCCTCGCGGCGAACGGTCACATCGAGGAAGAGATCGGCCGCGTGCAGCCGAAGGTGCAATTCAAGGAACCGCCGCTGCTGTTCCGCAATCAGGGTCAGCGCACATTCGAGAATGCGAGCGGCTCGGTGGGCGCGCAGTTCCAGCGCCCGATCGTGGCGCGCGGCGCGGCGTACGCGGACTACGATCACGACGGCGATCTCGACGTCCTGATCACCACGAATCACGGCCCCGCGTATCTGTACCGCAACGACGGCGGCAACCGGAACAATTTCATCTGCATCCGCACGAAGGGCGTGAAGTCCAATCGCGATGGCATTGGCGCGGTCGTCCGCGTCGAGAGCGCCGGCGGGAAGCAGTGGAGCGTCGTCCGCAGCGGATCGAGCTACGCGTCGCAGAGCGATCTGGCGGTGACCTTCGGCCTGGCGAAGGATCCCGTCGTGACCGCGATCGAGGTCGAGTGGCCGAGCGGCGTGAAAGATCGCATCACGGCGGTCCCCGTGAATCAGTTTGTCACCGTCGAGGAAGGCAAGGGGATCGTGGCGAAGTCGTCGCCTGGCCCGAAGGCGACAGCGGCGCATTCCAGCTCGCGATGAAGAAGGCGGACACGCTCGGCGAGATCTTTCCCGCTACGGTCGAATCGACGGCAGGGCCCGCCCGGGGCGTCAGACGAATGTAGCGCGAAGGCTTTTAGCCGGGTGACGGTCGCGGGCAGAGCTGGCCGGTGGGGCGAGACGATATCTCGCTTCGCGAGCCGTCATCGTCAGGCCGGAAAAACGTCGCGCCGCTCCCTCTTCTGACGCTGCACGCGGCGGTCCTACTAATTCGAACATCGCTCGACGGAACAACCGGCACTCGGGCAACGCCCGCTACCGGGTGGCTTTCGGTCAGACCGCCGCGAGAAGGTGCCGCTTCGCGTGGTTTTTCGTGCGGGCGGTCTCGGCCTGACTATACGGCTCGCTGCACGAGACATCGTCCCGCCCTGCATAAGACCACCGTCGAGGCTCCGGTTGCGCGAACGCTTTAGCGGCACGTCCTGTATCGCGGCTCCTTCGGCCGACCTTGCGTCTTTCCGCGTCGCTTCAGATGGTTCGAGGCCGGCGTCATGAACGTTGCGCAACTGGCCGTCTGCGCAGGCGACCTATCGGCTGATCCGCGACCCCGTGGGAGCGGCGCGACGCGGGCGCAAGATGGGAAACCGCCAGCGCAGGGCCGAGTCCAGGCCAGGTCATGGACCTGGCCGACGCTGTGCCCACCTCCCGGAGCGGCGGTTTCCCGCGCCGTCGACCTCGGGGACGCGGATCAGTCGATAGGGCGCCGTCAGTGGGTTATTGCGCAAACTGACTTGCTGGCCGAGCTCCGTCAGTTGCGCCGCGGCATGACCGCTGCTTGCGCAGCACCGTGACCAGACTGCCTCCGACGAGCAGCATCGTTGTCGCCTCGGGTGTCGCGAGTAGCGTGGCCAGCCGGGCGCGCGTCAACTGATCGGCGTGGGCAGCCGCGCGGGGGGAATGCCCAAAGCGAGCGCGAGCGCACGCAGCGACGACTGCATGGTCCGGACATTTCGAGGTCCCATCCGCAGGAGCTGTTTCTGAGCGGCTGGCAGCGCCTCGAAGTTTGCAGCGGCGAAGCCATAACCAACCCCGCCCCGCTGCGCGGCTCGCACCGGATCATCGACGATCGGCGTCTCGAGCAGGAGGACGATCGCCCGTTCGAGCGTGCGATCGAAGGGCGTATCAGGCATACCGAGATCGCGGTACGCCTCCTCGATACGAGGCTTGAGCGTCGCATACAGGCGGGCGGCGCCGGCTGGATCGATCGAGGCCGCTGCGGTGGCCAAACTGTCATACCGCTCATAGCTGCGGGGATCGATGTACAGATCGCCGCCACGTTCGACCACGTGGAAGCCTGCTGACGGACGCAGCACGCGGAGCTGCCCGGCTGGTGTCTTTCCCTCGGCGACGTTCGAGACCACGACCACGAAGTTGCGGATGAGACCCTGCGTCGCCAGCCAGGCGGCGACACGTGGATTCGAGGTGAGCTGTTTCACCAGGTCGCGGACCAGCGGATCGGTCTCGTCGAGCGGCGGCAGAGTGATCGGTGCGGCGCTGCCCCCAAGCGGTTGAACTGGTTGCTGTGGCACCTCGACGCGCGCGGGCCCGGTAGTCACGTGTGCCGGCATCGTTCGGCGGCCGAGGGCGACATACGCGGCAATCGCGGTTGCGACAAGCAGCCCGGCGACGATCATCCACACGCCTAGCGGCCGCTTCGGCGGAGGCAGATCGGGCGGCTGACCCTCGGTCTGCTGCAGCTCGTAGTCCGGCAGGTTCGGCCCCTCATCGTGCGAGTCGGCCATCAACATTCGGCTCCTGACGCTCAAATAACTTGTCGGATGTCCCGGTCGTTGTCGATGGGAAGAGATTCGCGCTGTCCGCAAAGTGACGAAGAGATCACTTCACCGCCACGATAGATCCGCCTCCACGCACTGTCAACCGTGAGCGTCAACACCGTGAGCGTCAACAGGGGGCGGTGGAGAACGGCAGCGCCAACTCGGCGCACTACGACTTCGTCGATCGGTTCGACGCGCTCGGCGTCGGCAAGCATGTGCCGATCGCGACCGGCAATCTGTCCGAGGGCTTGCTGGCGCTGGTGGGCGTCAGGTTCCTGGCGCTGCGCATGCCGTATCCGATGGGGTACTATGCGAAGGGCCTCGGCACGGTGATCTCCACGCGAGCGCCATTCCACATGGAAGGTAGCAAAAGGACAACGAGCAAGCTCGTGAAGTTCCAAATGCGGCCGGATCCGCTGGCGGAGTAACGGATATGGGAGCGCGGCTGACGGCCGTGGCCATTGTGGCCGCCCTTGCGTCGATAGCGGCGGGGCCGCCGCCGTCCGCGCCGCCACTCGACCGCAAGGCGCTCGCGTTGCGGGTGCGGGGCGAGTTCCTTCACGCGTGGAATGGCTACAAGCGTGCGGCGTGGGGACACGACGAGCTGAATCCGATCAGCAACGTGCCGCACGACTGGTACGGCGCCGAGACGCTGCTGATGACGCCAGTCGACGCCCTCGACACGATGTACGTCCTGGGCTTGACCGACGAAGCTGACCAGACTCGCAACTTCATCGTCAGCCACCTGTCGTTCGACAAGGACATCTCCGTCAAGACCTTCGAGATCACGATTCGCATCCTGGGCGGACTGCTTTCCGCGCACCAGATCACGAAGGATCCGCGGCTGCTCGCGATGGCGTCGGATCTGGGCCGCCGGCTGCTGCCGGCGTTCGATTCGCCGACCGGCATGCCGTACGTGAACGTGAATCTGAGAACGGGAAAGGCGAATGACCCCGCGTCGAACCCGGCGGAAGTGGGGACGCTGATCCTCGAGTTCGGCACGCTGGCGAAGCTGACGAACCGGCCGGTGTTCTACGACAAGGCGAAGCGCGCGCTCGTCGAGATCTACAAACGTCGCTCGAGCACCACGGGACTGGTTGGCGAGGCCATCAACGTCGAGAGCGGCGCGTGGCTGAGCACGACCAGCCACGTCGGCGGCGGGATCGATTCGTACTACGAGTACCTGCTCAAGTGCGACAGGCTGTTCGGCGACCCCGACTGCGCGACGATGTGGAAGGACAGCCTGCCGTCCATCAACAAGTATCTGACGGACGATGGGCCGGACGGACTGTGGTACGGCGAGGCCGACATGGACACCGGCCGGCGCATGCGAACGGTGTATGGCGCGCTGCAGGCGTTCTTCCCGGCGGTCCTCGCGATGAGCGGCGACCTCGATCGCGCAAAGCGCCTGCAGGACTCAGCGTTCCGGATGTGGACGCTGCACGGCATCGAGCCAGAAACGCTCGACTACAAGACGATGCGCGTGGTCAGCGGCGGCTATCAACTTCGACCCGAGATTGTCGAGTCGGCATATTACCTTTACCACTACACGCACGATCCGAAGTACCTCGAGATGGGACGGACGTTCCTGGACGACCTCATCAAATACTGCCGCACCGACAACGGCTACACGGTGCTTCGCGACGTCGTGACGAAAGAGAAAGGCGACCGGATGCACAGCTTCCTGCTCGCCGAAACGCTGAAGTATCTGTACTTGCTATTCGAACCTGAAGGGCTCGATTTCAATCACGTCGTGTTCAACACCGAAGCGCACCCATTGCGTCGGACGTGGTAGCTGCCACTCAGCTTCGACAGCGCGAAGGCTGGCGCAGCGACGAAAACTCGCGCTGGGCTGCGAGAATGGACCTCTGCGAACGGCTGCCAAGCGATCCGGCGTCAGCCTTTGGTGATTTGTCCGCTTTCGTTCGACCAGTGATCTGACCGTTTGAGAGCGAGGGCGCGGCTATAATCGCGTCGACGCTGGCCTCCATGGTTCTCGCGCCCGACACCCAGCTCGGTCCGTATCGCATCGTCTCCTTTCGTGGGCGCCGGTGGAATGGGCGAGGTGTACCGAGCCACCGATGTGCGGCTCGGCCGCGTTGTCGCGATCAAGACGCTTGCGGGGTCGACGACGGCTGGCCTCGATGCCATCCGGCGCTTCGAGCAGGAAGCCCGGGCCGCGGCCGCCCTCAACCATCCGAACATCCTCGCGGTCTACGACGTCGGCACCCTCGACGGCGTGCCGTACATCGTCTCGGAGCTGCTCGAAGGCCAGACGCTTCGCCAGTGCCTCGACGGCCGGGCGCTGCCGGCGCGCAAAGCCGTCGACTACGCGATCCAGATCGCCCGCGGCCTGGGCGCGGTGCACGCGACGGGCATCGTCCATCGCGACCTGAAGCCGGAAAACGTGTTCGTCACCGCCGATGGCCGGATCAAAATCCTCGATTTTGGTCTGGCCAAACTGCGACCCGCCGCGACGACGACCGCATCCGCCTCGGACGTGACGATGATGCGGCCCGACACGGAGCCTGGACTGCTGCTGGGGACTCTCTCTTACATGGCGCCCGAGCAGGTGAGAGGCCAGCCAGCCGACGCGCGAACCGATCTCTTCGCGCTCGGCTCGATCCTGTACGAGATGCTGACCGGCGCGCGTGCATTTGCGCGCGCCACGCCGGCCGACACGCTGAGCGCCATTCTGACGGAAGAGCCGTCCGAGTTTGTGCGACTCGCCGCACACATCGCGCCCGGCCTCGATCGCATCGTCCGGCACTGTCTCGAGAAGTCGCCGGACCAGCGATTCCAGTCGGCGCGCGACCTGGCGTTCGACCTCGAGACGGCGCCGGATGTTTCGGGCGCCGTGCCGGCCGCGGCGATCAGCCGGTCGAGCGGCGGGAGACTCGTGCCGCGCTGGAGCGTGGCTGCGGCGGCCGCGGCGGGTGCGCTGCTGGCGTGGGGGGCGCCGGCGCTGATGCCTCGCACCGTGCCGGCCGTCGCCGAGTACCAGCAACTGACATTTCGAAAAGGCACGCTGCCCTCGGCGCGCTTCGCCAACAACGGCCGCACCGTCGTCTACGCGGCCGATTGGGCCGGTGGTGCGCTCGACGTGTACACGATCCAGGACGGCAGCGTCGAATCGCGATCGCTCGGACTGAAGGGCGCCGACCTGCTGGCGGCGGCGGCGTCCGGCGACCTGGCGGTTTCGTTGGGCCGCCGTGTTCTGGAAGGCTTCACGTTTACCGGCACGCTCGCACGCGTGCCGCTCGGTGGCGGCGGCGCACGGGAACTGCTCGAGAATGTCCAATCCGCCGACTGGGCGCCCGACGGATCGACGGTGGCCATCATCCGTGAAATCGGCGGACGCACGCGATTGGAGTATCCGATCGGGACCGTGCTGTACGACACGACGGGATGGCTGAGCGACGTGCGGGTGTCGTCGCAAGGCGACGTCGTCGCGTTCATCGAGCATCCGTTCAGACACGACGATGCCGGGACGGTGGCGGTGGTCGATCGGAATAAGCACGTCACGGAGCTCTCGCAATCGTGGCTCAGCGTGCAGGGGCTCGCGTGGTCGGGGCGGGAGATCTGGTTCACGGCATCGAAGACCGGCTCGAATCGCGCCATGTACGCGGTGACACTCAGCGGGCACCTGCGGCCAATTACGGGCAGCCTCGGTCTGATCACCTTGCGCGACGTGTCTCAAGACGGACGCGCGTTGCTCACTCGCGACAGCAACGGCATCGACATCTGGACACGAGCGCCTGGCGCGAGCAGCGAGCGCGACCTGTCGTGGCTCGACTGGTCGCGTCCGCGCGATCTGTCGCCAGACGGGCGCACCGTGCTGTTCGACGAGACCGGTCAGGGTGGTGGTGCCCGGCAGGGCGTCTACATCCGCCACACCGATGGATCGCCCGCCATCCGGCTCGGTGACGGCACTGGCGAGGGGCTCTCGCCAGACGGGAAATGGGCGATCTCGGTGACGGTAGATCGATCGCACATCATCCTGCTCCCGACGGGCGCCGGCGAGAGCCGCACGATCGACCTCGGCCCGCTGGATCGCATTCAACGCGCGTTCTGGTTTCCCGACGGCAAACGTATTCTGGTGGGTGGCAGCGAGCGCGGGCACGCGGCGCGTCTCTACGTGCAGGAGCTCGCCGGCGGTCCGCCGCGGCCCATCACACCCGAAGGGGTGGCGGTCGACGCGACGATCTCACCTGACGGACGGTGGGCCGCAACGCGAATGAACGGCGTGCTGGATCTGTTCGCGGTGACCGGCGGCGCGCCGCGCACGGTGCCGGGTGTGCAGCCGACGGAGTTCATCAGCCGGTGGACGCCCGACGGAGGTGGACTGTACGTCTACGATCCCGTGCGCCTGCCGATCGCCGTCGTTCGCGTGGATGTTGCCACGGGCGAGCGTCGGGAGATCAAGCAGATTGCCGCGCCGAATGCCTCGCCGATTTTCGGCGTGCTGTACCTGTTCGTCACGCCTGACCTCGGCGCCTACGCCTATGCGGCGCGCCACCAGGATTCCGAGCTGTACCTGGCCCAGGGCCTGCAATAGGCCGACACAACGGCACGCTCGATGTAGCGCGAAGGCTTTAGCCGAGCGCGTCAGCCGAGCGCGCGTCAACTGATCGGCGGCCGCCGGTAGCCGCCGCACTCGCGCTCGATCGCGGCGGATACCGTCAGCACGATCTCCTCCTCGAACGGCCGGCCGACGACCTGCACGGCGATCGGCAGACCCTCCGGCGACGTGCCGACCGGCACGACCGCGGCGGGATTGCCGAGAATGTTGAACCATTGCGTGTACATCATCGCGTCGAGATAGCCGACGTCGCGGCCGTCCACGATCCACCGCCGCTCGCCGTGACGGAACGCGGGAGTCGCGGCGACCGGGCAGATGAGGACACGGTGCCTGTTCATCTGCGCCACCACCTCCGCCCGCACGACGTCGCGATCGGCCCACGCTTGCGACAGCCCCAGGCTCGTGAGCGGCGGCCGCGCACCGCGTTCGAGGAACGCCTTCAGGATTGCGAGATCGAGCTCCGCGCCTTTGAGCGGCTCCTTCAACACCATCAGACCGATCTCGCAGAAGAACGTGTCCCAGAGCTCGCGCGCGCGATCGAGGCCTGTGGGACGGAAGCCCTCGACGTCGAAGCCGGCCCTCGCGGCCGCTTCAGCCGCGGCACGAACGGCGGCTCGCGTTTCGATCGTCACCGGCGTCCGGCCATCATCTTCGAAGAATCCGATGTGAATGCGTTCGTGCGGCTCGGCATCGAGAGGCGCGACCGCCATCCGCACGGCCATCGGGTCCGCCTCGTCCCAGCCGGCGACCACCGCAAACATCGCGTACACGTCGGCGATTGTGCGCGCCATCGGTCCGACGACGCCGAGGAGTGAGAATGGCCCCAGGCACGGCGGCTGGTGTCCGGTGCCTGGAATGCGGCCGGGCGTCGGCTTCAGCGCGCAGATGCCCGTGAAATGCGCCGGCAGCCGGATCGATCCGCCGCCGTCGCTGCCGATTCCGCCGGCCGAGCAGCAGGCGGCAATCGCCGCCGACTCGCCGCCGCTCGATCCGCCGGGCGTCCGGTCGGGATCCCACGGATTGTTCGTGCGTCCGTAGATCGGATTCTCCGACTCATAGCCCATCAGCATGTCGGCGACGTTGGTCGCGCCGAGCACGATGGCGCCGGCCGCGCGAAGACGCGCGACGCAGACGGCATCGCGTGCCGCGACGATGCCTTTGCGCGACGGCGATCCCGTTTCGACCTTGAGACCGTCGACCTCGATGGCGCTCTTGATTGAAATGGGAACTCCGCCGAGCGGGCCGCGGCTTCGGCCCGCCGCCGCGGCCGCATCCTGCGCGCTTGCCTCCGCGAGCGCCTCTTCGCCGCGAAGCTCGACGAACGCATTCAGCGTCGGATTGAGGCGCTCAATCTGTTCCAGATGTGCGCGCACGACCTCGAACGCGCTGACGTCTCCGCAGGCGACGAGGCGTACGATCTCCGTCGCGGTCTGATGGGTGAGAGTATCCATGACGATTGTGGCGATGACACGTGAGACGCGAACGCGCCGCTACACGCCCGCGAACGCTGCGCCGGCCTTCGCGCTGATCACTTCGTAGAACTGCAGGTTCTTGGTCTTGCCGCGCAGGTGCGCCTCGGGCATTTGGCGGCACTCGAACTCGTTGGCGATCGCCTCGTGCGTGGTTTCGCTGACGAGGATCGTCGTGCCGAATTCCTTGTTGAGCGTCTGCAGCCGCGACGTCGTGTTCACGCCGTCTCCGACGACCGTGTACTCCAGACGTTTGCGCGATCCGATGTTGCCGACGATGACCTCGTCGGTGTGGATCCCGATGCCGATGGCGATCGGCGTGCCGCCGGACATCGCGCGGACGCCGTTGATCTTCGCCAGCAGCGCTTTCATCCGGAGCGCCGTCTGCACCGCGCGGCGCTGGTGATCCGTTTCGTCGCCGACCGATCCGAAGACCGCCATGAGCCCGTCGCCCATGAACTTGTCGAGGACGCCGCCCTGTTCGAACACGGCGTCCACCATCTCGGAGAAGTAGTCGTTGAGGAACGCGACGACCTGCTGCGGCGCCATCGCCTCGGACATGCCGGTGAAGTTGCGGATATCCGAGAAGAGAATCGTGACGCGGCGCGCCTCGCCGCCGAGATTCACTTCGCCGTTGAGGATCTTGTCGGAGACCTGCGTCGCGATATAGCGGCCGAAGACTTCCTTGACGTGGTCGCGCTCCTGGAGGCCGGCAGCCATGTCGTTCAATGTCGCCGAGAGCTGTCCCGACACATCGCGGCCCGAGATCGCCGTTCGCGTCGTGAGGTCGCCGCTGCCGATGCGTCTGGCGAATGCACCGAGCGTCTGCAGCGGGTTGGTGATCGACGAGGACACCTGCTGTGCAATCAGGAAGCTGCTGAACAGCACGAGCACCACGCCGAGCCCGAGCTCGCGCCGCAGCCGGCGCAGTCCGGCCAGCTCCTCGTTGCGGTCCACTTCCGTGAGGAGCACCCACGGCTGTTGCGCCATTGTCGAGGGGTTCTTGAGGGCGCGGTAGACGAACAGCTTGTTCGCGCCGGCGGCGTCTTTCGCGACGAGCGAACCGACGCCGCGCGACAGCCGTGCCGCCTGAACGGCCGGATACGTCGCGACGTTCTGGTCGAGACGTGCGGCGTTCGGATGCGCGATGATCTGCCCTTCACCATCCACGAGCACGGCGTAGCCGCTCTGGTTGAACGTGCTGCCGGCGATCAGCCGCGCGAACTCCGCGGCGAGGTCGAAGCGCGCGCTGATCATCGCCCGGAGTGTGCCGTCCTTGCCGGTGATCGGCAGGTACACCATCATGACTTCGCGCTTGAACGCGGTGGAGTAGTACGCCTCCGAGACGAATGGCTTGCCCTCTTGATTGAACGCGATCCCGATGCGGTTCGCGGGCTCGCCGTTCGACGAGCCGCCTGCGCTGTTGCCGACGACCGTGCCGTCGGCATTCAGCAGCCGCAGCTGCAGATATTTGGTGCCGAAGCTCTGCGCCGCGTCCAGTCGATCCTGCAGATCCGCCGCCGAGACGCCGCGGTCCCTCGCGTCAGCCAGCGACGCGCCGAGACTTTTCAGCTGGTGCTCGATGTCGTCGAGGTTGCTCGCGATCTCGCCTTCGACGATGCGGCCGACGTCCTGCATCTCGACCACCAGCTCCTGGTCGAGAATCTGCCGCGCCGCGAAATATCCCCAGACGCCGACGACCGACGCGGACATGAGCGCCACGCCAATCAGCGCGATCCCGACCTGGACGAAGAAGCCTGCTTCGTACCGCGCCATCCACCGTGCGCGCACGGCCCAGACGAACACGGCGAAGACCATCGCCCAGACGAGAGCGGTGGTGACGACGGCAGAAAGCAATGTCATGCGGAAACGGTGTCGCCCGACGCGCGCAAGGTGGGCGCCGCCTGCTGGATGGGCACGATTTTCGACTCGATCGCCTGCTTGATCGCCGGCAGCGCCCGCTCGGCCGCCTGCGCGCCGCGCTCGATCAGCTCGTCGGCGCGGTAATACTCAATCCAGGTGAAGTCCGAGAGATCCGGATTGATCAGCACGTCCGCCGTAATCGCTTTGAAGTTGCCCAGCTCGTACTGCAGGATCTGCATCGAGTTCATGACGATGTCGAAGAGGCTCGGCATGTCCTGCGTGTCGGTGCCGAAGTACGACAGGGGATTGAAGGCGTTGAGCCGGCGATACCAATACGACATCGCGGTTTCGACGCCGCGCTTCATGGGGGGGACGACGTTGACCGCCACGGTGATGTCGGCGCCCATCTCGCTGGCGATTTCGGCCGGCACCGGATCCACCACGCCGCCGTCGACCAGCACGCGCTCGCCGTCTCTCAGCGGCGCCATGACCATCGGCACCGACGAGCTCGCACGGAACGCCGTTTCGAGGCGCCCCGATCCGAGCGCCACACGTTCGCCCGTCTGGATGTCGGTCGCTACAGTCTTGCAAGGCAACAGCAGCTGCTCGAACGTTTCCTTCCCCTTCAAGTAGGGCCGCAGCATCGTCAGAAAACGCTGGCCGGACAGAATGCCGGGTTTCGTGAAGAAGGTGGGATCCGAGGCGAAAAGGAAATTGCGCTTCGCACCGAGCTCGCGCGCGATCTCGATCATGTCGAGGACCGGCAGTCCGGCCGCGTACCCGATCGCGACGATCGAGCCCTGGCTGCAGCCGGCGACGAGGTCGACGTGCAAGCCACCCGCCTCGAGCACCTTGAGCACGCCGAGGTGGGCGATCCCGAATGCTGCGCCGCCGCCGAGCGCCAGCCCGATGGAGGTGCCGAGCAGCTTGTGCGCGAGCCGGAAGAGCGGCAGCGCCGCCGCGGATCGCGGGTGCTGGCTGATCTGCCGGCACGCCTCCGCCGTCGAGGCCGCGAAAATCGGACTGTACGGGATGACGAACGGCTCGCTGCTGCTGATCGGCAGCGGGCGCGATCGCGGATTGAACAGGTTGATGACCTTGTACACCTTCATCGACCGCGGATCCCGAATGCCGGTCTCATCGTCCGGCGAGTCGACGATCGTGATGAAGACGTCCGAGTATGCCGGCGCCGACTGAATGAGCCCGGGCACCCCCGATCCCAGGTCCAAGACGATGAAGCTGAATTGATCGCTCAATCGCGATGCGAGGGTGGACACGAGATCGCCGTAGCGCGCCTCATCGAGACCGTTCGGAACGGTGATCTTCAAGTGCGTCGGCCCTTCGCCCTGCTGCGGGAGCGTGTATTTACTCGCGGCCGCGCTCAGGCTGTCCGCCAGCAGGTCGAGCACGGTCGGATCGGGTCCCTCGTCGCTCGGACGCACTTCCACGTACACGACTTCCGTGCGCGTGAGTTGCTTGAGCAGCACGGCCAGCGCGAACGCGCAGACGCTCTCGCCCTTCAGCCCGTGCGGGCTCGCGACGGAAATGGTCGTTGTTGCGCGGCGGATGCGCTCGGCACGCGTGACGCCGGCGAGGCGCTTGGACAGCACGCGCGCGAAGTACGCGATGGCTTTCGGATTTTTCAGGAACAGCTGATCGAATGCGGGCTTGTCCACCGCCAGCAGATACGAGCGGCGATCGGCGCGGACGGTCGCCGTCCGTTTGCCGCCCTGCAGCAGCGCCATTTCGCCGAAGAAGTCGCCTTTTCTGAGCGTGCCGGTCTGCCGCGGCGGCCGGCTCGCGTCCCAGACTTCCAGCTCGCCGTCGAGGACGACAAAGAACGTGTCGCCAGGCTCGCCGATCCTGACGACCTCGTCGCCCTTGGCGTAAATGACCTCGCGGAAGAGCTTCTCGGCGGCCTCGAGCTCAGGCCGGGTAAAGAAACTAAAGATCTGAATCGTGGCCAGGAAGTCGAGATCGACCACTTGCGGCAGCCCCTAAGTTGTTGGAAGAAGGACGCAGCATATCACGTCAGGTCGAGTTGGCGGCCCGCCTGCGCAGACACATGCAGAACTGTGAGCGGGTGGGTCGGCCGGTAATTCTCGTCCATCACACTGACGTTGTGGATCGGTATGCCGGCGTGTGCGTACGCGCCGAACGAACGATGAATGTGGCCGCACACCAGCGCCTGCGGGCGGACGCGCTCCATCGCATGGAGTAGCTCGATCGAGCCCACGTGCTGGAATCGGCCGGGGCTGGTGAGCTCGAGATCGCCGTACCCCTGCGGCGGCTGGTGCGACACGATGAGGTCGGTCCCAGTTGGAATGCCGTCGTAAATGTGCGCGAGGTCCATCGGATCGCGCATGAACGCCCACTCACCGGGCAAACGATTACACCACGGGCTGATCCAGATCTTCAGGCCGAGCACCTCGATCGCCTCGTCGCTGGCGATCGTGACCGGCAACTGCTGTCGGAGCGCCGCTCCTTCGGGCTGGGCCACGAAGTCGTGATTGCCCCACGTGGCGATCTTCCGCTCGCGGGGGAGCGGGATCGATTCCAGCCAGTCGCTGAACGGACCTCGGAGCCACGGCTCCTGGACTTCGGGGTGCTCGCGCGCTTTGCGCGCATCGCCGTACGAATCAGGGCACAAATCGCCTGCGAGGATCAGCAGGTCGCAGGATGGGATCTCCGGCAGATATCCATGCAGATCGGAGATAGCGACGATTTTCACGCGGGCGTCGCCGCTTGGCGCGGGCGTCACCGTTTCGAGCGTGCCCCGAGCATCCACGACACCGGCGCGAACATCAGCGTCATGCCAAGGGTCATCGGAAGCGCCATGAGATAGATGCCCGTCGCCAGCCAGCCGCGGCGCGGCGGAGGCGGAGCATCCGGTTGGAAGCGCGAATCGCTTCCGTGAACGGGGCGCTGCGCTCGCGCAGCGGGCACGGGTACGGGCACGAGCGCGACGGTGGCCGCCGCCGCGTCGTGGAGCGCGGCTCTCTCAGCATCGCGCGCGGGAGGTTCGGGCGAGGGATCGCGACTCGGCTGCGCGTCCGATCGATACACCCATCCCGACTGCGCGCCGGCGATCGGATCGCGCGCGACGTCAAACGACGGTGCGGCTTTTTTCGACGCTCGCTTCATCGCTGGTTTCACGTTCTGCTTCGGCGCCCGATTCCTGCCCGGTGACGAACCTGATGAAGGCGTCGAAATCCTCGGCCGCCCGGCTCCGCGGCGCATATTCCCAGATCGTCTGTCGCTGCGTGAGGGCATACGTGACATCTATGCATTGGCGGATGCCGCGTCGATACAGGCGATCCCGTATTTCGGGGTCCGCCTCCATCGCGTCGAACGCCGCCCGCGTCGCGTTCGTCGTGTTGACCGCAATCGGCAGCACGGCGAGCAGATCGAGCGTGCGATCGGGCCAGAGATCGCGGATCTCGTGGATGCCGGCCAGCGTCTGCCTGGCTCCGAGGATGGCCATGCCGTCCATGCCCACGGGGATGACGACCTCGAACGCGAACAACAGCGCGTTGTAGGTGAGCAGGTTCATCGCCGGCGAGCTGTCGACCACGACGACGTCGTACCGACCCGCGGGAATCGTCTTCAGCCGGCGCGCGAGAATCGTCTCGCGCTGGGGTGCGCCGGCGAGCTGCGACTCCAGCGCGAAGGACGCCGGCGTCGACGGAATGACGTCGAGACCCTTCCGCACGTCCCGGACAATCACCTCGTCGGCGGTCGCCTGGCCGAGCATCAGCTCCCGGAGGGTGACGTCGCGGCGCACGCCGAGCGCGTGGCCGGCGTTGCCTTGCGGATCGGCGTCCACCAGCAGCACGCGCGATCCGCGCGCGGCGAGTCCGGCGGCGAGGTGGATGGCGGTCGTCGTCTTGCCGACGCCGCCCTTCATGTTGACGACCGCGATTTGCCGCATGGCGCTCGTTGAGCAACGTCATTATAGGCGGCGATCGGCCAATGCGCACGAGAATCGGCCGGATGACCGTGCTCGAGCGATACGCTGACGTCGCTGTCGCCGTAGCGGACGTCGCGCGCCGCCTTCGCGCCGAAAGGCGCTTCGGCGAGCCTCGCCGAAGCGCGCGCACACAATAGGCGAGCGGAGGTGGGAAGGCTTGAGCCCGAGCGTCTGACCGGACCTTGCCATGAAAAACACGCCCTTAAGGAAGAGTAAGGAGTAAGCTCTCGGCGAGGTGACGCCGTGGCCGACCGCAACTGGGCGACCCTGCTGGTTCTGACCGCAGTTTCGTGCAGCACCCTGGCCTTTGCGCAGGCGCCAAAGCCGCCCGTCCGCAAGGCGCCGGCGAAGACGCCGCCGAAGTCGCCCGCCGCCAAACCCGCGCCGCCGGAGAAAAAGGCGCCGCCGGCCGACATCACGATCGCCTCGACCTACACCACCGGCGACAAGACCGCTGCGAGCACCGTCTCGATGAAAGGCGGGCGCCAGCGGATCGCATACGGCAACGACCTCGTCACCCTGCTGCAGTGCGACGCAAATCGCACGCTGCAAGTGAACTCGAAGACCGATACGTTCCTCGCGACGCCGTTCGACGATCCGTCGGCGGCTCTTCCGCCTCCGCCGCCCAACAGCAAGGGCGGGCAGATCACGTACACCACGACGGTCACCGACTCGGGTGAGACGAAGCAGATGTTCGGGTACCCCGCGCGGCGGCTGCAGACGGTCGTCACCAAAGAAGCCAGCGCCACCGCGTGTGACAAGAAGCCCGAGCGGGTCGAGACCGACGGCTGGTATATCGATCTCCCGGCCACGATGACCTGCACGGCCGCGCCGCAGACGGCGGCGCGAATACAGATCGATTCGCGGCAGGCGAATTGCCGCGACGAGGTCCGCTTCGTGCGCTCTTCTTCCCCGACGGTCGGCTACCCGGTCGCGTACACGATGACGGCGAGCGCCGGCGGCGACAAACCGGCGATCACCACGCTCGAGGTCACGTCGCTCGAGACGACGAACCTGCCGGCTTCGTTGTTCGACCTGCCGGAGGGCTACCTCGAAGTGAAGAGCGTCGTGCAGCTGATGGCCGATCATCGGCCCGGTGAGATCGGCATCAAGAAACCGGGCGTCGTGCGCGTGGGCGTTGCGCCGATCGGGAACAAGACTGATCAGCCGTTCGCATCCGCGCGCCTGTCCGAGGCGCTGGCCGAATCCCTCAGCGAATCGGACCTCGACATCGTCTCGTTGACGGGCGACTCGGCCGCGGCGATCGCGGCGGATGCGAAGACGAAAGAGTGCGACTACATTCTCGAGAACACCGTCTCCGAGCTGAAGAAGCCGGGCAAGGGCGTGCTCGGGAAACTGTCCGGCACGTCCGGCGAGGCGATCAGCGCCCGCATCGACTTCACGCTCGCGGCGCCCGGCCAGCCCAAGCCGGCGTTTGCGGGCTCGGAGCGCAGCGGCACCTCGACGATGCAGACCGCGGTTGGCGCCGCCAAGCGTGTGGCGCAGTTCGTGGCGCCGTTTATCATGGTGCAGTACAGCTTCATGAACGCCTTCGCCTCCATGAACGGCGGCGCGTCGCCGGTCGCATTGGGCCAAACGTCCGATCCGGTGCTCGGCAGTGTGTTCAAGCTGCTGGACCGTGCCTCGGGCAAGTCGCAGGAGAGCTTCTCGACCGAGGAGTCGGCGATCGCAGCGGCCATGGAGAAAGAGACGCAAGGCATTTTCGCGGAGATGCAAAAGCGTAAGAAGTAGCGCAAGGCGAGTGTCACGATGTCAGATCGCACGGCTGCCGACATCGCTCTGATCAATCCTCGCTTCGAAGTGTCGTACTGGGGCCTCGAGCGCGCACTGCCGCTCCTCGGCAAGCGCACCGCGATGCCGGTTGCAAGCCTGCCGCTGCTCGCAGCGCTCACACCGCTCGAGTACCGCGTGCGCATCTTCGACGAAAACGTCGAGCCGCTCGATTTCGCGCAGATCGCGCGCGCCGACATCGTCGGCCTCACGGGCATGAGCGTGCAGCGCACCCGTATGCGCGAGATCCTCCTCGAGCTGCAGCGCCGGCAGGCGTTCGCCATCGTGGGCGGCCCATGGGTGAGCGTCAACGAGCGGTATTTCGGCGATCTCGCGCACACGGTGTTTGTCGGCGAGGCGGAAGAGACGTGGCCGCAGTTCCTCGACGACTGGCGGCGCGGCGCACCGCGCGATCGGTACGAACAGGCGATCCGTACGGACATGACGCGCGTGCCGGTGCCGCGATACGACCTGCTCGAGATGCGGCGGTACCTGTTCGGCAGCATCCAGTTTTCGCGAGGCTGTCCGTTTCAGTGCGAGTTCTGCGACATCATCGTCACGTTCGGCCGCCGCCCGCGGCTCAAGACCGCCGCGCAAATCGTCTGCGAGCTCGAGGCGCTTCGGGCGCACGGCATGGAAATCGTCTTCATCGTGGACGACAACTTGATCGGCAACAAACGAGCGGTTACGCCGTTGCTCGAGACGCTGCAGGCGTGGCAGGAGGCCCATGGCTTTCCCTTCGTCTTCGTCACCGAAGCCTCGCTCGACCTGGCCGAAGATCCGGCGCTGATGCGGCTGATGATCGACGCGAACATCCTCAGCGTGTTCATCGGCATCGAGAGCCCGAACGAAGCGTCGCTCGTCGAAACGCGGAAGCATCAGAACGTCAAGATCGGCCGAACACTCGTCGATCGCGTCCACGCAGTGCAGCACGCCGGGCTCGAGGTGTGGTCCGGCATGATCCTCGGCTTCGATCACGACGATGAGACGATTTTTGCCGCGCAGCGCGAATTCCTGCGCGACGCGCGTATCGCGCAGGCGATGATCGGCATGCTTTACGCGATTCCGAAGACGCCGTTGCACGCGCGGCTGGCGGCCGCAGGCCGGCTCGATCCCGACGACGACTCGCCGTTCGGCACGAACGTGCTTCCTGCGCGCCTCAGTCGCGAATCGCTGCGCGACGGGTACGTGCAGCTGATGGAAGACATCTATCATCCCGATGCCTATTTCGAGCGCCTGGCAGGCGGCCTGGGGAACGGCGCGTTTCCGTCCGCGCCCGCGCGCGCCCGCTATTGGCGGCGTCATCCACTGGCGCGGCTGAAGGGGCAGGCGTACAACCTGGCCCGCGCCGCGGCGTTGTTCGCTCGGCTGATGCACCGGATCGACGACCCAGATCTCCGAGCGCGCTATCGCCGGGAAGTCGCGCGGCAGATGCGGACCCGCCGCGATCCCGGACATCTCTTCGCCTATCTGATTCGGTGTGCGTTGCACTACCACCACTACACCTTCGCGCAGGAGATGGCGCAGCATCAGCGGCCGGTGGTCAACTCGTTCTGACGACGGCCGCTCGTGTGTGCGCTGGCGATCGACGGCGTTGGGCCGGTCGGACGCTCAGTGACGCCACGTCGTTCAAGCGGTCGATGCCCACGTAGCCGTCGCGCCCCTGCACCGTTCGGGCGGGAAGCCGATAAGCAGGACGTGGTGGCCAAGGACCGGATTCGACCGTGGAACGGGGTCGATGCCATCCTGGCACTGGCGGCGTCCGGCTGCAGCCTGCTGCTCGGCGCGGCGCTCTGGGTCAGGCGGCCGGACCTGGTCGCCGGCGCCGAGTTCCTCTTTCACGACGCCGGTCACAACCTCCTGACCGCGCACGCGATTCTCTCCGGACAGACGCTCTATCGCGACCTCTTCTTCCCCTATGGACCGATTTCGGCGTACGTCTATGCCGTCACGGCGTGGACGTTCGGCAACACGCCGGAGGTGTACCTGTCTCTGTTCGCGATGGTGAGCGCGTTGAATGCCGCGCTCGCGTACCGCCTCGTGCGGCGGAGCGCAGGAGCGGGCGTCGCGCTGGCCGTCGGTGTCGGCCTGCTCGCGCTGCTGCCGATTCCGGGTGCGATCGCCGGCGCGTTCATTTCGTCGCCGTACATCGTGCTCGAACGCACCATGCTGCTGATGCTTGCGTTGACGTGGTCGCCGCCGGACGCACGCAGCACGCCCAGTGCGGTCGGTCTCGGGCTGGTGTTCGGACTGTGGCAGGGCATCAAGTTCGGCGGCGCATTCGTCGGCGGCGCCGCGATCGTGACCCTGGACGCACTCTGCCTCACGGCGGTGGGCTGGTCGAACGAGGGCCTGCGTCGATGGGCACGATCGCTGCTCGTCACGGGCGCCGCGTTTCTCGGCGTCGAGAGTCTGTGGATCGTCCATGCCTTCGCGACGCAGCCGGCGGCGATCGCCCACGACGTGATCTGGCCTTACTTCATGTTCCAGGCCTATGCCGTGGTCGGCGACAACCTCCGGTGGCTGACGTGGGGCGGGTGGCGTCTGATGGTTGGGCGGTACCTGTTGCCGTTGACGGCTGCGATGCTGGGTGTCTACGGTCTTGGCGCGTGGCTGCGGACGCTGCGGAAGGGCCGCGAGGCGGACGCGTCTGGATCGGCCTTTATCCTTTTGCTGTTCTACGGCATCGCGAGCTGCGGCTATTTTCGCCACGTCTTTCACTTTCAGCAGTTCTTCTGGGTGCTCGTGCCGCCCGCGGCGTTCGCGATCGAGCGCGCATCGACGCGCGCGCGTCTGGCCGTGACAGCGACGTGGGCACCGTGCGTCTGGCTGGTCTTGCACACCGCGCTCCTGACGCATGTCCCTGCATCGATGGAAACCGTGCGTCTTCCAACGGGCGGGCGCGTCGTCGTGTCCGCGGCGATCGCCGAGCGCCTCTCGTTTCTCGCCCGCATCCACGCCGCGACGGGCGGTGCGCCGATCCTGTATGCGCCAGTGGGCTCGGGTTGGCACTACGCGTACAGCGTGCCGGCGGCGAGTCGCCACACGTTCTTCTTCGCGCCGGACGTGATTCGCCCGTACGAGCGCGACGCCTTTGTGCGCTCGATCGATCGTCTGGGCGCACTAGTCACATGCGATGATATGACAGGGCCGGTGTCGCTCAACGGTCAGCTGCTGCTGGACGAGACGGTGCGGCCGCTGGTCTTCGGCCGGCTGCAGCTCTGGCAGCGCGGCGCGGGGTGCATTGCGTATCGCGTGCGTCCCCCGGACGAGCCGCCCGGCCCATCGCCGGACGGCGTGCAGCCGTGATCCCAATCGACGGACGACGGCGCCACAAGGATGTCCACGCTCACGTTCATCGCGCTCCGGGCGCCCGCTCGATCACCATCATCGTGAACGTCCCGGGCATCACGGCCGGGCGGGGTCTCGGGTTCGCCGCCGTCGGCGGCGCCGCAGGTGCGAACTTTGCCGAGACAACGAAGATGCGATGCGACGCCGGATCGAGCCCCATGTTGCGTGCGCCCTCGGCCGTCGGGATGTTTTCCACGACGCGATACGCATCGGGGCCATCCTGGTGGATCACGGTCAGCGTCCCGTCGGCGTTCGACGCGAACGCATCGCCGCTCGTCGCATCGTAGCCGGCGCCATCCACACCCTTGCCGATCGGCATCGTCGCCACCACCTTGCCCGCTTGAAAGTCCGAGATCGCCATGACGCCGCTGCGGCAGCCGCTGAACACGCGGTGATGCGCGGCGTCGATCGCCATTGCCACCGGCTGCTTGCACGGGGCGGTGGACCATCGGCGCGTCACGGTCAGCGTCTTCGCGTCGATCTCCGCGACTTCGCTCGTGTCGGTGATGTTGACGTACACCTTGCCATCGCCGGCCGACGCGCCGTACTCGGGCTTGCCGCCGAGAGCGACGTTCGTGATCAGTTTTCCCGCGACCGGGTCGATCACAGTCGACGAGTGCGCATCGCCGTTGAACGTGAAGACGCGATTCGAAGGCGCGTCGTAAATGATGGCGTCGGCGTCTTCGGCCGCGGCAATGCGGCCGAGCGCTTTGAACGTCTTCAGGTCGAACATCACGACGGACGCGTCGTTGCCGGATGTCGCGAAGCCGTGTCCGGCGCCATCCGCCACGGCGACGCCGTGCGCCCCCTTGATGCCGGTGACTTCGCCGAGCAGCTTCCCGTCATTCTCGTCCACCACCATCACGCGCGTCTGGCGGCCGATGAACACTCGATGCTGCGGCGGGTCGGGCACGATGTAGTCCCAGCTGCCGTCGCCGCCGAGCGTGTACGTGTGGGTGATGCGATAGACCGACGAGGTTTGCGCGACGAGAGCCGGTCCGAGGACGAGCGACAGCGCGAGGGCCAGATGACGCATGAGGCTCCTTTCGACATTCATTACGCCGACTCTACGCCAAACGGTTGTCATGGCGGCGTCATCTTCGGTCTGCCGATTTCGTGTTCCACGCCGGTGCGATTCCGGTCCCCGTCCCCACTACGGTTCGGCGCAAGGCTCGGAGATGTGTATGATCGGGGCGTCTTGACCATCCAAATGCCACGGATCGCCGCCATCCTGTTGGCCGCCGGCAGCCTCGCGTCGTGCCGCTCGGCCTCCGCGAAGCCGCCGACGCTCGCGGATCAGAAGCCGCAAATCATTCAGCCGGGTGCGCCCGGCCAGCCTAGCCGGCCGATCGCCGCCGAGCAGTCGCGCGACCTGTCGCACGTCCAGGCGACGCCAGCCGATGTGACCTTCATGCAGGGCATGATTCACCACCACTCGCAGGCGGTGGAGATGGTCGAACTGTTGAAAACGCGCACGACGAACCCGGATATGAAGCTGCTCGGCCAGCGAATCGAGATTTCGCAGCAGGACGAGATCAAGATGATGCAGCACTGGCTGACGTCGCGCGGCCACGAAGCTCCCGATCCGAGCGCGATGCACGACATGCCCGGCATGTCGATGCCGATGATGCCCGGCATGCTGACGCCCGAACAGATGAAACAGCTCGCCGCCGCGAAGGGGCCGGCGTTCGACCGCCTGTTTCTCGAAGGCATGATCCGCCATCATGGCGGCGCATTGACCATGGTGCACGACTTGTTCGCGACGCCGGGCGCGGGGCAGGACTCGGAAATTTTCGCGTTTGCGTCCGACGTGGACGCCGATCAGCGCATGGAGATCGACCGCATGAGCACCATGCTCAAGGAGCTTCAGCAATGAAATCGATTGTCGCCACCGTTCTGAGCGTCGCCACCGCGCTGTTGTTCCTCGGGATCGAAGGAGGCGCCCAGCAGCAGCCGGCCTCGGCGCACGATCCGCGCGTCGGCCTGAAGGCCGGTCTGCACAATGCCGGCGAAGCGGCGCTCAACATGGAGCACATCGCGAGCCTTCCGCGGCCCGAGGGATTCTTCGATCCCGCGGCGCCCGCCGGTTCGCCGACGCCGCCCGAGCGTCCGCCGGCGGCACCGGGCACCGAGGCGGCGGCCCAGCCCGCACCCGCAGAGCCTGCGCCCGCGGCCGGTACGCCGGCTGCGGCCCAGCGCCCCAGCGGCTTGGCCTTTGCCAATTCCGATCTCGCCTTCAGCCGCAATCACCTCTTCATGGGAAACTTTCACGGCTTCAACACGTACGACGTCGACAGCTCGAAGCGGCCGCGGCTGCTCGCGTCGATTGTCTGTCCCGGCGGCCAGGGCGACGTCTCGGTGCACGGGAATCTGCTGTTCATGTCGGTGGAGCAGACCAGCGGACGAGTCGACTGCGGCACCCAGGGCGTGCAGGCGCCCGTCAGTGCCGAACGGTTCCGCGGCGTCCGCATCTTCGACATCAGCGATCTGAGCAAGCCGCGTCAGATTGCCGCCATCCAGACGTGCCGTGGATCACACACGCACACGCTCGTCGAGGATCCGAACGACAAAGCGAACCTGTACATCTACGGTTCCGGCACCAGCTCGGTACGCTCGGGCGAGGAGCTCGCCGGCTGCTCCAACGCGGATCCGAAAGACGATCCGAATACGTCGCTGTTCAGCATCGACGTGATCAAAGTGCCGCTCGCCGCGCCTGAAAAAGCGGCGCTCGTCAATCGCCCGCGCATCTTCGCCGACGCGAAGACGGGCGCGATCGCCGGCCTCGAGCCGGGCGGCGACCGCGGCCCCGGCGCGCAGCCGTCGCGCGCGACGAATCAGTGCCACGACATCACGGTCTTCCCGGAGTTGGGCCTGGCGGCAGGCGCCTGCTCCGGCAACGGCATCCTCCTCGACATCCACGATCCCGTGCATCCCGTCCGCCTCGACGCCGTCGCGGACAAGAATTTCGCGTACTGGCACTCGGCCACGTTCAACAACGACGGCACGAAAGTCGTCTTCACGGACGAGTGGGGCGGCGGCACGCGTCCCCGCTGCCGTGCGACCGATCCACTGAACTGGGGCGCCGACGCCATCTTCGACATCGTCGATCACAAGTTGAAGTTCGCGAGCTACTACAAGATGCCGGCGCCGCAGACCGAGCAGGAGAACTGCGTGGCGCACAACGGATCGCTCATCCCAGTGCCGGGACGCGACATCATGGTGCAAGGGTGGTATCAGGGCGGCGTGTCGGTGTTCGACTTCACCGACTCGGCGAAGCCGGTGGAGATCGCGTTCTTCGACCGCGGTCCGATCGATGCGACGCAGCTGATCACCGGCGGGTTCTGGTCGGCCTACTGGTACAACGGCCACATCTACGGATCCGAGATCGCGCGCGGCATCGACGTGTTCTCGCTGAAGCCCAGCGAGTATCTGACGCAGAACGAGATCGACGCGGCGAGCCTGGTGCGATCGGGTGAGTTCAATCCGCAGGAACAGGAAAAAATCGGGTGGCCGGCCGGCGGAGTCGTCGCGCGCGCGTACCTCGACCAGCTGAATCGCAGCCACGGCATTCAGCCGGAGCGCGCCCGTGCGGTGAAGGCGGCACTCGATCGCGCCGACGGGCAGCACGCAGGCGACAAGAACGCGGTGGCCGCCGCCGGTCAGCTGGATGCGCTGGCGGCGCAGCTCGAAACCGACGCCGCGGCCAGCAGCGGACGTGATGCCGCGCGGCTCCGGGCGCTCGCGGCGACCATCAAAGGAGAAACCGCGAAGCTGCGCGGATGAATATGCGGCGCGGATAGTAGGCCGGGTCTTTTGAGACCCGGCGTCGAGGTCGAGGCCGGTCCAAAGGACCCGCCCTACGCGGTGGACGTGGATATGCGGCGCTATTGGTTGATGAAATGCGAGCCCGAGGCGTACACGATCGACGATCTTGCGCGCGACGGTCGCACGAGCTGGGAAGGCGTGCGCAATTATCAGGCGCGCAATTTCATGCGCGACGACATGCAGGAGGGCGACGGCGTGTTGTTTTACGCGTCGAACGCCGATCCCTCCGGCGTCACCGGGCTGGCCGAGATCGTGAGGGCGGGCTACCCGGATGTGTTCGCCGCCAAGAAAGGCCACAAGTATTTCGACCCGGATAGCGTCGGCAAGCCGCCGATCTGGTACATGGTCGACATCGCGTTCGTGGAGCGCTTTCCGGGCACCGTGTCGCTCGACACGCTGAAGGCCACCAAAGGCCTCGAGCACATGGTGGTGACGAAGAAGGGCAGTCGCCTGTCGGTGCAGCCAGTGACGAAGTCCGAGTACGACATCGTCGCGCGCCTTGGACGGCCCGCGCACGAGAAATTGAAAAGTAAGAAGTAGGAATTAGGAATTACGATTGCATGTCTGTGATTCTGAATTTCGTGCCCTCCGACCAGGTCGCCGTCGTCATCGAAGGCGTGAATGAACCGAGGCTGCTGACCGCCATCGCACGCGACGTGCGGCGCATGTTTCGTCACCTCGTCGGTCGCTGGCGCGTGAGCGTGCGCCCGACCGATCGCGGCCGATGGCGCCTCGAGTTGAGCGGCGCATCGGGCCGGCATCTCTGGGTCTTTGCGGCGCCGGTGAGCCGCCTCTCCGAGATCGTGGTCGAGAAGCTCGAAGCCTTTCTGCGTTGTTCCGCTGCGGCGCTCCGTCCCGCCATCGTCTAGCAGCCCGTGACAGATGTCCGTCCACGGGTTGCGAGACGCAGAGAAAGGGCCACAGAGACACCGAGACACAGAGAATTCCCAGGTTTCTCTCAGTGTCTCTGTGCCTCTGTGGCTGATTTTCTCTGTGCCTTCCAGGCCGTGTCGACTTGCACGACGACCTGCTAGGCCCGCACCGATGCCGGCGCGCGGCTGACGCTCATCCAAGAACATGGACGCAAAAACAATTTCAGCGAGCCCGTCCTTTGTGTCCTTTGTGTCCTTCGTGTCCTTCGTGTCCTTTGTGTTTGATCGAGGATCGTCTCCCATGTTCAAGATCGCTCCCGTCGTCCTTGTTTGTCTCGTCCCGTGTTTCGCATCTGCCCAGACGCAAGATCAGCCGGTGACCTCCGTGGATCAGGTGACCGTCACCGGGCACGCGGAGGACGTCCCGTTCCAGACGCTGGCGCGGACGGTCGTCGTGATGACACGCGAAGAGATTCAGCGGCTGCCGGCCGAGTCGCTGGCGGACGTGCTCGCGTACGCGGCGAGCGTCGACGTGCAATCGCGCGGTCCGTTCGGCGTGCAGTCGGACTTCGCGCTGCGCGGCGCGACGTTCGGCCAGACGCTCGTCCTGCTGAACGGCGTCCGCTTGAACGATTCGCAGACGGGCCATCACAACGGCGACATCCCGGTGCCGCTGGACCAGATCGAGCGCATCGAAATCGTGATGGGCCCCGGGTCGTCGCTCTACGGCGCCGACGCGTTCGGCGGCACGATCAACGTCATCACCCGCCGCACCGGCAACGATCGCGAGCTGACGCTCACAGCCGGCGCGTTCGGGTTCGTGTCCGGTGACGCCTCGATCGCGGGCTCGGCCAACGGCATCCGCGAGGCGCTCGCGGTGTCGGCCAATCGCGCGGATGGCTTCGAAACCGATCGCGACTTCCGCACGCTCGATGTCAGCTCGCAGACGACGTTCGGGAACGGCGTGCAGCTGTGGGTGTCGCATCTGCGCAAGGACTTCGGCGCGGCCGGCTTCTACGGCCCCGCGCTCTCGACGGAGAGCACGAACCAGACGCTGGTATCGCTCGACGGCGCGACGCGGCAGCTCGGCGCGTGGAGCGGCCGCTGGCAGACCAGCTATCGGACGCACGGCGACGTGTTCCTCTACGATTCCACGCAGCCGGGGACGCCCAATCAGCATCGCGACCACGCGATCGATGCGACCGGCCGCCTCCAGCGCTCGGTGGGCGATCGCACGCACGTGACGATCGGGACCGAGGTGGGCGCCGACTGGATTCATTCCAACAACCTGGGCGACCACGACCTCCTTCGCGGCAGCGTCTTCGGCGAAGTGCAGCAGCAGATCGGATCACGAACGTTCGTCTATCCGGCGGTCCGCGTGGACGGCTACTCGACGTTCGGGTCGGCGGTGAGCCCCGCGCTGTCGGCCGTCACCTGGATGGGCAATCGCGTGAAGCTGCGCGCGTCGGCCGGGCGCGCATTCCGCGTGCCGACGTTCACCGAGCGCTTCTACGTCGATCCGAACAATCTGGGCACGCCGACTCTGGTGCCCGAGCACGCGTGGTCGTCCGAGGCGGGCGTCGACTGGGTCGGCATGAGCGGGTGGACGGTCGGCGGCTCGCTCTTCGATCGGCAGGCGCGCGACACGATCGATTTCGTGCGCGCGTCGGTCCTCGACAAATGGCAGGCGGCCAACGTCCGGCACGTCGAGACGCGCGGGCTCGAGCTGAGCGCGCGGCGCGTCTTCGTCCGGACAAACACAAAGGACACGAAGGACGGCAAGGCGGCAACCGAATCGAGCTCGATCAGCGCCCAGTACACGCTGCTCGACGCATCCACCGACGCGCTGACGACGTTCTCCGAATACGTGCTGGACTACGCGCGGCAAACGCTGGCGCTCTCGGCGAGCGCAGCCCTGCCGGCGAAGTTCAGCATCGGTCAGCGCGCAGAGTACAAACGCCGGCGCGACGGCGTCGACTACTGGCTCGTCGACACGCGCGTCAGCCGCAGCGTCGGCGTCGCCACGCTGTTCGTCGAAGGATCGAATCTGCTCGACACGCACTATCAGGAAATCTCGGGCGTGGACATGCCGGGGCGCTGGCTGCGGGCCGGTGTGCACGTTGGCCGCCGGCAGGACTGAAGTCCTGCGCTACGACAGCCTGAGCGAGATTCACGTCCTGCACGACGACGGCCTAAACATTCGTGGCGCAGGACTTTAGTCCTGCCTGGATCGAGCATCTGCGTCGCGCACGATGATGCGCCATCGCCCCACCGATCCGTCGCTCACGGCGACCGCCAGGCGGTGAGCGGGCGTCGGCGCATACAGGCCGAAGTGCCACACGGCGGCGTCGATGTCAGACGGCGGCGTGAAGACGATCGCGTCCGGCCGTTCGGCGCTGAACGCCATCGTGGCCAGCGGCTGCGACAATCCGACACCGAGGGCTTTGACGAACGCCTCCTTGAGCGTCCAGAGCTCGAAGAAGCGGATCGTCTGGGCGGCCGGTTCCGCGCGATCGATCTCGGCGAGCTCCGCGCGCGAAAAATAGCGCGACGCGATGCGGCGCCATTCGGTCGCGCGGGTGACCTGCTCGACGTCGAGTCCGACGTCGGCACCGGCCGCGACGGCGCAGGCGACGAGGCCGCGGGCGTGCGAGAGGTTGAACGACAGGCGCGAGGGCGAACCGGTCAGCGCCGGTTTGCCGTGCGGGCCGGATGCGAACCGCCAGCTGCCCGGCGGCTGATCGCCGAGCTCCGACAGCGTCAATCTCAGCAGGGCGTGCGCCATCGCGTATTCGTCGCGATCGGGCGTCGCGCGAAACCGCTCGTGGCGCGCGCGCTCCTCGTCCGACAGCAGGGCGACTGCCGCCGCCAGCGTGGCGTCGTCGATCACATCGGTACGACGGTAGCGGACGTGGACATCGCCGGCCGCCGGTGTTCTCACAGCGCGCCATCGTACACGGAACGTTCCCGCGTGGCTGCGTCGACCGCTTCAGACGGTCGGTTGCATTTCGATGACATTCGCACCGCGTATTTCTTTACACGGCGCGGGGTTTGCTTTTCTAGACAGGGCATGAGCCACATCGAGCGCCGTACGCGCGCCGACCGCCGGCGCGTCAGCCGCAATGGTCGTCGCGTGACTGATCCTGCGACGCCGCCCGTCGACAATCACAGCCGTCCGTCGCGCGAGGAGCGGTTTCTCGGTCTGGAGCCCAAACCCGCTGGGACGCGATCCTCGGCGACGTTCGCCAGCTCGTCAATTGTTGCTAGTGACAAGTAGGCCCTGCTGGTGGATACTGTCGCGTGCCGTTGCCGCCCCATGCCGACGAGATCGCCGTACGACTGGATCGAATGAAGCGGCTTTCCGATCAACTCGAGGCGGCCCAAAGTGATCGACAGAAATTCAACGAGTTGATCCAGCGGATTCGCACGGAAGCTGAAGAATTCAGCCGGACCCTCGGCACCCACGACGCAGCCCCGGCCGACTGACCTAACCGCTGAACTCCCACGACGCCATCCCCAGGTACGTGCCGGCGTCGATCCCCTTCCGGCCGCAGAAGTGTGCGATGAACAGCTTGGCATTCGGCGTCGCCGCTTCCGGCCACGCTTCCTCCTCGCGCCAGTGAATCCAGCCGTCAATCATCTCGGCGAAGGTGACCCCAGGCTCACGGCTGAGGGACCGCGCCGTCCGAGAGTTTCTGAGATATTCGAGCGCGTCGATGATCTTGTCGCCATACGCGATCTCGTCGGCGGTCATAGAGAAATGCGAGCGCACGAGGTACGGCGGTTCAGGGTCGAACGTCAGGTTGAGCCCCTCCGCTTTCCGCCACAGCTCGGTGCCGGGCAGCACCATCAGCGGAAAAACGGCAAGAAAATCCGGATCGAGCGAGCTCGCGTAGTTGAGCGATTTTCTGAATGACGACAGCGTGTCGCCCGGCAGGCCGAAGATCAGCTGCAGCTCGAACTTGATCCCGTACTCCTTGAGGTAACCGATACCTTCTTCGAATCGCTGGATCCGAAGCCGCCGCTCCGCGGTTGCGAGCGCCGTGGTGTCGGTCGATTGCAGGCCGACTTCGAGGAACTGGAAGTTCGCCTCGCGCATCAGAGCCGCCAGCTCCTCGTCGATGAACTCGGCCCAGACTTCGGCCTGCACGCCGACGCGCCGATGGTTGTGCGCGGCGATGAAGCGACAAATCTCCTTGGCCCGCTCCGCGTGCAGGTTGAAGATCGGATCCATCAAGTAGATCTCGCTGGCCTCCGCCTCGAGGGCGACGAGGATCTCCGCCTTGACGCGATCGAGACTGAATCGCCGGTTCCGGATCGACAGATCTTTGTTGTAGAAGCAGAAGTTGCAGCGGAAGACGCAGCCGCGCTGCGTCTCGATGCAGGCCACGCGTCCTCGCGGATCGAGGAACCGGGCCAGGTGCGGCGACGACAGCTCACCGAGATCCTTCACGATCGACGCTTCGTCGTGCGCGATGACCTCCGCGCCGCGGCGCCGGCAGATGCCCCGCACCTCGTCTATCGCGTCACCATTGCGCCACCGCGCGACCAGCTCCGCAAACGGCACCTCGCCTTCGCTGTTCACGACGACGTCGATCGCCGGATTCGCCCGCAGCACGTCGATCGCAATCGGACCGACCTCTGGTCCGCCGACGACGATGATGGTGTCCGGGGCGCGCGCCTTGATTCGCCGGGCCGCCGCCATCAACGTCTTGATGTTCCACACGTAGCACGAGAAGCCGACGATGGCGGGCGTTGTCGCCAGAATCTGCGTAACGAACGCCTCAGGGTCGGCGTCCTGCGCGCCTTCGAGGATGGCCACGTCGCCTGGCGGATAGCCCAGACGGTCGACAACCGAGGCCTTCAGATACAGCAGCGACAGCGGGGTGAAGCTGGGATTGGCATGAAGCGTCGCCAGGCAGATCTTCATGACAGTACCCGTAATGATCCCCGAATCGCCGGGACCGGCCAAGCTATAATCCGCGGAATCTCGACGTGAAAAGGGGCCGTACCCCCTTTTCCAAGAGGAGGGCATGTGCGTGTACGCGTGATGTGTTCGATCGCAGGTGTTGCGGCGTTGGGTACGCTCGCGGTCGCTCAAGGCCAGACCCCGCGCCATCAGCTGAACCCCGTGATCGAGCTGCTCGAGCAGAAGCAGCCGGTGTTTGGTTTGTACCGGCCGAGCGAGGGCGGCAATCGCGGTCGCGGCGCGGCGGTGGCGAGCACTCCGCCGGCGAGGTTGAAAACGCCGATCGAGCTGGCGATGGAAACGCTGGCGAACGGGCACAGCGATTTCACGTTCGACGGCAGCATGGAAGGCGGCGTGGACCGCGGCCTGCCCGCCGTCACCGAGTACGTCAAGGCGATGGCCGAAGCGGGCGCGCTGCGGACCGAGCCGTTCCTGCGGCTGCCGCATCCGCTGATCCTGAAGACGCCGAAGATCGCGCCGGATTACACCAAGGCGATTGACAACATCAGCCGCGAGCTGAACGCGGGGAGCAGCGGCATCATGTTCGTCGAGACCGAGAGCGCCGACGAAGTCCGCCAGGGCCTCGCCGCCATGCGGTTCAAGTCGAAGGGGGGCACCCGCCCGGATTCTGTCGGTCAGGCCGCGGCGTACTGGGGCATGACCGAGGCAGAATACAAGCAGAAGGCCGATCTGTGGCCGCTCAATCCCGACGGCGAGCTCGTCAACTGGACTATTGTCGAGAGCAAAGAGGGCCTGGCGCACGTGCGAGAGATCGCGGCGGTGAAAGGCATTGGCGTGCTGTGGCCCGGCGCCGGCACACTGCGAGGCGTCTTCACGACGACCAACGCCGCCGGCGAGCGCGTATTCGACGCGGCCGGATGGGAAGGCGCGATTCAGCAGGTGCTTGCGGCGTGCAAGGAGTTCAACGTGCCGTGCGGTTATCCGGCGACGGCCAACGACATCGAGACGCGTATGAAGCAGGGCTTCAGCGTCTTCGTGATGCAGTGGGGTGACGCCGGCGCGAAGGCCATCGAAATCGGCCGCGCGGCGGCCGGCCGGCGGTGATCACCTGGGCGGGTAGGGCAGGTCGGGCGGGTAAGGCAGGTCAGGCACCCTACCTGCCCTTCCAGCCCCTCCCGCCCTTCCTGCCCTGTTAGACCTCTTCGACGACGACGAGCGGGACGCGGGCGATTTTTCCGGTGGCGACTTCGAGCTGGGCGGTCGAAATGACTTTGTGCTCGCGGTCGACTTTCGGGATGCACCCGCGCATCAGTTGCGCGGCGCGCAGGCCGCTGACCACGGCGAATTCGAAGGGATTGCTGCCGGCTGGACGTCTAATCACTGGTGCTTTCTTGCTTTGGTGAGGGTTGAGCCGGACGAGGCTGAGCGCTCAGGAAAGCCGAAAAACAAGTATACCTCCTCGACAAGCCATAAAGGGTGTATACTCGTCGCTTATTCCGATCTGTGCTCTGCCAGCGTCAATTCGTACCCCTTACATCATCTCGATAACGGGTGCGCGCAGGACAGGCCCACTTTGGCCAACTGCCGGAGACCCCGATGTCCTCACGCAACGGCGATAAAGCACGATTTCAGAAGAACCGTAAACGCAAGCTGGCCAAGCGTCAGCGCGTTCAAGCGCTCGTCGCCGCGACACGCACCGGCGCGGCGCCGACGGAGAAGTCGGCCGCCAAATCGTGAATCCGGTCGCGGCCGCGCTGCCGCATCCGCCCCCGTCGCATTGTCCCTTCTGCCGCGCCACCACCATTCGGACCGCGAGCGAGAAGGCCGATACGACCAGTTACTGGCGGTGCGAGCGCTGCGGTGAAGTGTGGAACGCCGGCCGGCTGCCGTCGGCGGCGCGCGGCGGTTTTGATCGGCGCCTAAGCTGAAATTCGTTGGACAATACACACCCTGGTGCGGCGACCGTCGGCTCGATGCCGATTGCGGCCGCGCCGGAAGGCTCGTCGGCGGTACGTAGTCAACGTTCGGAGGAGAAGACAGATGGCGTCTATGAATGGAACAGTCAAGCGGCTCGTGAGCGACAAGGGATTCGGCTTCATCGCGGCGGAAGATGGGAATGAGTACTTCTTCCATCAGTCCGCGTGCAGCGGCGTCTCGTTCGACGAGCTTCGCGAAGGGCAGTCGGTGTCGTTCGAAAAAGGCCAGGGGCCAAAGGGCCCGCGCGCCGAGAACGTCCGGCTTGCGTAAATGAACGCGACCGAGGTGGGGCCGCCCGTACACGGCTTCACGCTCCACCTCGGCTTGCCGTTCGCGGTCCTGTCGGTACTCGCGTCTGCCATGGTCTGAGCACCGTGCGGGGCGTGGCGCCGGTGGGATCGTCCGGTTCGCAGCTCCGTCGGGGACGATCCGTCCCGTGTCGGGGTGCACCACCAGCGATTGGATGCGGCGCGGTACCGCCTCCCATCATCCCTCTCGTACCCGCACATGATCCGTGCGATTCGACGCTCGCGCTCGATACGCAATGGGTGTGCCTCGAGCGCCGAGACCTCATGATCCGAGAGCCGTTTTCTCTCATCCCGCCCGCTGATTCAACTCACGCGAGACGTCTTGAAGGCCGAAATTCCATGCATCTTAGTCAGGCAGAGCCATACTCGCACGTGCTCGCCGGTCTGAGGCGGAGCCTCGCTCGTCTTGATGCGGCGATGCGACGCCTGATCGAACACGCCGGCCATGACCATTCGGCTCCCGTGACGCGGACGTGATGGTCTTTGCGCGTCAGTCGCGGAAGGGCCTCGCGTGGCTCGCCGCGGCGGCTGTGGTCGCGACGCTCGTGATCGCGGTGCAACAGCGGCAGCGCACCGCCGCCAAGCTGGCCGATCCCCGCGGCGGCCATATCAGCGACTTCGATCGCTGGATGGTGATGACGCCGCGTTTTCTGCACGACCGCGTCGATTACGTCGGCGACGAGCTGCCGACCCCGCCAGTCTCGCTCATTGTCTTCGCGCCGCTCACGGCGCTCTCGCGCCCGGACGCGGCGTTCGCATGGGTGTGGGTCAAGCTGCCGCTCGCGTGCCTCGTATTTTTCCTGTCCGCCGCCATCGTGGCGCGCGCCGGCGTCCAGCTGACGTGGTCGGCGGTCGCGCTCATCGTCGCCTGCTGGTGGCTGGCCGTCGTCGTGGACATGCAGGAAGGGCAGACGAACTTTCTCGCGCTGACGCCGCTGGTAGCCGGGTTGTATGTGGCGCAGCGGGAGCGGTGGCGGTCCGACCTCAGTGCGGGCGCGCTGATCGGTCTTGGCGCGGCGATGAAGGTGACGCCGCTGATCTTCGTCGCCTACTTTGTGTGGAAGCGCCGCTGGCGCGTGGCCGGCGCGGCGGTGGTGGGCATCGCCGCCTTCCTGTTCGTCGTGCCAGCGCTGGCGTTTGGGTGGGATCAGAATCTGCGCTGGCTGGGACAATGGGCGCGGATCATGATCGTGCCCTTCGTCGCGCAAGGGACGGTCGTGTATGCGACGAGCCAGTCGCTGGCGAGCTTCGTGATGCGGCTCGTGACCGCGGCGCCTGCGTTCGACTCGCACCATGGCGGCGTGACCGTGAGCCATTACATGAATGTGATGGCGCTCAGCAGCGAGACGGCGCGACGGATCGTGCGGGCGCTGATGGTGACGGTCGGCTTCGGCGGTCTCTGGTGGGCACGGCGTCCGCTGGCGAGCCTGCGATCGCCGCGCTACGTGGTCGAGATCGGCGCGGTCGCGGCGTTCATGCTGTGGTTCTCCGAGCGGACGTGGGTGCACCACTACATCAGCTTCGTGCTGACGCTGGCGGCGGCCGGGATGGTGCTGAGCGATCCGGCGCAGCCCGAGTCGTCGCGCCGGCCGCTGCGCGCGGCGCTGATCGTCTTTGCGGCCATCAGCTTCTTCGCGTCGGACGTCTCGAAGATCTTCGGGCCGGACGGGATCGACTGGGCGAAGGCGGCCGGCGTCTATCTGTGGCCCTCGGTGCTGGTCACCGCTCTGCTCGTGTGGTCCGCGGACAGATCCACCGTTCCGGTTGTCAAACAGGACTGAAGTCCCCGGCCCGTCGAATGGACCGGCGCTCTGATTTCGCCGCCTTGGTGCACATGAGAGAGGAATCTCTCTGTGACTCTGTGACTCTGTGGCGACTTTGATTTATCGTCGTGCCTTCGTGGCCTTCGTGGCCTTCGTGGCCTTCGTGGTTAGAAGTGAAATCGCAAGCCGACGTGGATCACGCGCGGCGGCTGCAACGCGCTCGGCACACGCCAGGTCGGACCGGTGACGTCGAACTCTTCGACCTGGATGTTCTGGTTGAAGATGTTGTAGACGTCGAGAATCCCGTCGAACGTGTACCCGCCGACCGTGAAGCCTTTGCGCAGGCGTCCGTCGACCGTCATGGTGAACGTGAAGCGCGTGCGGCCGTTGCGGAACGCGCGGATCGCCTCCGGCCCCTGATTCAGACCCTCGGCGATGACGTCGCGCGTGAAGTGCTGGCCGTCCTGATACCGCGCCGTCACGCCGATGTGGAAGTCGTCCGGAAGCGCGTACACCGCTGACGTCTTGATCGTGTAGCCGCGCTCGGTGAAATTCCGTCCTTCCGCGTACGTCCGCGCGTTGGGATCCGTGAACACTTCGCCGATGACGCCGTAGTCGTTTTCGTCCGCCTGAAATCCGCGATTGGCGGAGAGCCCTTCCGACCGGCCCGCTGTCGCCCCGAAGAGGAAGAACAGCCGATCCGTCTGTGTCTGCCCGGTGATGTCGACGCCGACGTACGTCGCCTGGTCGTTCGCGGGATTCGTCAGCAGATAGCGATCCGCCCCGAAGGTCGCCGGCGATCGGTTGTAGACGGGCAGCTGCTGGATCGTGTTGTTGTAGCCCGGGTCGGTGATGTAGCTGACCGTGTAGGTCGAGTCGGGAACGCCGACGTCGAGCAGGCCGACCATCTGGCGCTCGCGGCGCGCGGTCGCGGTGAGCCGCATCACCGTGCGCGCGCGCGGCCGCGACTCGAACCCGAACGTGAACTCGTCCATGTGCGGGCGTTTGAGCGCAGGATCGATCGCGCTGAATGCGGCGTTGCCGCCGGTGCCCGGTCCCACGCGCGCGATGAGCGCGCCGACGTCGCTCGGCCGGATAATCGAGGCGCTCGTGGCGCCGGTCCACCGGTAGACGGATCCGGTCGGCGCGTTCGGGTCGCCGTACGCGAGCCAGTTGAGCGGCAGCTCATAGCCGTAGCGGCCGTAGCCCGCAAAAGCCGAGAGCCCGAGGGCCTGCGTGATGTCCCATCGCACGCTCGCCCGCGGAAATAGATCCTGCCAGCTCACGCTGCTGGTGGAGCCCGTGGCCGCGCCGGTCACGCTCTCGAACCGCAGACCGACGTCAGCGGCGACACGCGGCAACAGCTGCACGTGATCGGCGGCGTAGGCCGCAAGCGTCGTCGAATGCCACTGCGACTGCACGCCGGGGTCCGCGAATCTCCACACGCGCGCCGGCTCGCCGTTGATCAGTTCACCCACCTGGCCGGCGAACGACGGCAGCGAGGAGACGCGGCCGAGCGTCGCCGTTGCGCCAAGCGTCGGCACGTGCCGGAAGCCGAGCGCTTCGAACGGCTGCGGGGTGAGATGCGCGCCGATCGTGCCGCTCTGCTGGGTGCCGTCGCCAGGCGACAGCAGTTGGTCGATCGGTCCCTCATCCAACCGATCGGTCACGATGCTCGTCGTCGGCGTCACCTGCGGCCGCTGCTGACGCGCCGCCCAGCCGGCGAAGATCCGCCACGAGAGGGCGTCGGCGGCTTTCCGTTCCCAGGTGACCTGGCCGAGCCCGGACAGGTCGTGCTCGCTCGACTCCGGATGTGCGAACGCGACGTGATGCACGTATGGATATGCGGTCCGCTGCCCAGACGCCACGATGCGGATTTCGTCGCGCGCGTTCGGCGTGAACACGATGTGCGCGAATCCCGACACGATGCTCGAATCGAGCGGCGTCAGATCGGTCCGCTCGAACCGGCTGCTCTGGCCGACGTTCGCAGCGAAGACGACGCCGAGCCGGCCGGGGATCACGGGGCCGCTCAGCAGCAGACTGCCGTCCTGCCACCCGTTGATGCGCTCGATCGCCGGAGGCGTGCTCACCGTGCGCCCCGCTTGCAGTCCTGGCGGCGCGAAGAAGCCTTCGACGCTGCGCGTCCATGCAGCGGCGGGGCGGCGCGGCGTCAGCGTAATCGCGAGGCCCGGTGCGTTGACGTCGACCGGCATCAGCCCGGTCTGCACGTTCACGTGGTCCCACTCCAGGACGCCGGGCATGAACAGCGGGGTGCCACTGCCGGACGGATCGGTCACGCCGATGTCGCCGATCCGAAACTGCGTCTGGGTCCACGTGCTGCCGTGCGCGCCGATGCGGGCGGGCTGGCCCATCCCGAGGCCGCCGGTGTCCATGCGATCGGAAATCAGATCGGCCTGCATCGTCTCCAGCAGCGAATACAGATCCGAGCTGGAGGGCAGGTCCGTCAACGCCACTTCGGGAATCTCGGTGCCGAGCATCGGCTGGGCGCGCGGCGCGGCGGGCGGCTCCGCGGGGGCCGGCGTTTGGGCGCCGGCTGTCGCCGCGGCGCACCCGATCGCCAGAACGAGAATGCCGATCGTACGCGCTAGACGCCTTGAAGGCCGAAATTCCTTGCGTTCGAGACAGGCGGAGCCACACTCGCACATGCTGGCCGGTCTGAGGCGCAGCCTCGCTAGGATTGGATAGAATCGGGTCATGGCTGATGTCATCGATACCGCCGGGCTATTCGACGCCATCAAGGCCGGCGAATTCGAGCGTGTGAAGGCGATGGTGACCGCAAATCCGGCGCTCATCACCGCGCGCGCACGGACAGGTGAAAGCGCCATCCTAACCGCTGTCTACCATCAGCAAAAGGAAATTGCGAATCTGCTCGTCGCGCGCGGCGCACCGCTGACCATTTTCGAAGCGTGCGCGGCCGGCGAGCTCGAGCGCGCCGAGCGCCTGCTCGACGAGGATGGCCTGGCGATCGCCACCTACAGCGACGATGGCTGGACGCCGCTGCATCTGTCGGCGTTCTTCGGCCACGCGAAGATCACGGAAATGCTTCTCGCGCGCGGTGCCGACGCCCGCGCGCGCTCGCACAATCCCACCGGCAACACACCACTCCACGCCGCGCTTGCCGGCAATCACAAGATGGTGGCCGGACTGCTGCTCGGCGCGGGCGCAGACGTGAACGCGGCGGACGCCGGCGGCTGGCGTCCGTTGCACCTCGCCGCCGCGAACAACAACCTCGAGCTGATGACGCTGCTGATCGCACAGGGCGCCGACGTCAACGCTCCCAATGGCGAAGGGCTCACGCCGTACGCGCTCGCGCAGCAGAAAAATCATCGCCAAGCGGCCGCGCTCCTCCGCCGCCATGGCGCATGACGATCTCGTATAGGGGCCGACCTATGTGTCGGCCCACGGGCGGACACACAGGTCCGCCCCTGCGCCGTCATTTCCGCTCGATTGTGACCGTCTGAATCGTAATTGGCTTCAACGGCCGATCGCCGGGCTTGCTGGTGGCGGTGCCGCCGATTTTCTTGACCACGTCCATGCCGTCGACGACTTCGCCGAAGACGCTGTGTTTGTTGTCCAGCCACGGCGTTGCCGCCAGCGTGATGAAGAACTGGCCGCCGTTGGTGTTCGCGCCGGAGTTCGCCATCGAGAGGATGCCCGCCTTCTCGTGGCGGCGCTTCGGGGTGAACTCGTCGGCGAACTTGTAGCCGGGGCCGCCCGTGCCCTGGCCGAGCGGGTCGCCGCCCTGGATCATGAACCCGTCGATGACACGATGGAAGATCGTGCCGTTGTAGTAGCCGCCGGTGCCCTTTTTTCCCGTGCGAGGGTCGGTCCAGTCCTTGGTCCCCTCGGCGAGGCCGACGAAATTCTCCACCGTCTTGGGCGCGTCCTGATCGAACAGCTGAATCGTGAAGTTCCCGTCGGTCGTCGTGAAATGCGCTAGCAACATTGATATGCTCTCTTTCCAGAATGCCCCGATCATATCGCTACCTGCACTACGACGTCTTCACCGACCATCTGTTCGGCGGCAATCAGCTCGCCGTGTTTCTCGACGGCCGGGGGTTGTCGTCCGAGGCGATGCAGGCGATCGCGAAGGAGATGAATTTTTCCGAGTCGACGTTCGTGCTGCCGCCCGAGCGGCCGGACACCGATGCGCGCATGCGAATTTTCACGCCCGGTGAAGAGCTCCCCATGGCCGGGCATCCGACAATCGGCAGCACGTTCGCGCTGGCGCGCAGCGGCGCGATCGAACCGGATCGCGATCGCTTCGTCTTTGGGCTCGGCATCGGACCGGTTCCAGTCGCGCTGACGTGGCGCGGCGCCGACCTGACCTTCGCGTGGATGACGCAGCCGAACCCGGCGTTCAGCGATCCGATCGCCGATCCCGCAGGTGCGGCCGCGACGCTGGGCTTGTCCGAACTGGCCGTGGCCGGCACCGGGCTGCCGGTGCAGGTCGTCTCGTGCGGCGTGCCGTTCCTGTTCGTGCCGCTGACCACGCGCGCCGCCGTCGACAGCGCGTCGCTGCACCGCGATCGCTTCGAGCAATTCCGCGCGGAGACGAAGACGCAGGCGCACGGCGTGTTCGTGTTTTCGTCGCAGTCGGGGAGCGACAAAGCCACCGCCTACAGCCGGATGTTTGCGCCAGACCTCGGAGTGATCGAAGATCCGGCGACCGGCAGCGCGAGCGGTCCGCTGGGTTGTTACCTGGTGCGGCACAAGGTGGTCCCGGCCGAAAAGGCGGGCGCCATCCTGAGCCTGCAGGGTGTGAAGATGGGACGCCCGAGCCACGTGCACATCTCGATCGGCGTCGAGCACGAGGAGATCACCAGTGTCCGCGTCGGCGGCGAAGCGGTGCTGGCCGGCGAGGGGACGCTGTACATGGCGTAGGGATCAGGGATCAGGGATCAGGGGTCAGGGCTGGCCACTACCAATACACCGAAAAGGAGATTCGTATGAGGGTCCGTTCGATAGCGTTGATCGCGTCAGGAATCATGATGGCGGCATCGCTCGCGTTCGCAGGGCAGGAACCCGCCGCGAAGAAGCCGGCCGGCAAAGTGCTCGCGCATATCACGACCAGCGAAGGCGCGTTCACGGTAGAGCTGTTCGAGAAGGATGCGCCGAAGACCGTGGCGAATTTCATCGGCCTCGCGCAGGGCACGAAGGAATGGAAAGATCCTAAGACTGGCGCGATGGTGAAGCGGCCGTTTTATAACGGCCTCATCTTTCATCGTGTGATCCCGAACTTCATGATTCAGGGCGGAGACCCGCTCGGCAATGGAACCGGCGACGCGGGCTACAAGTTCGCGGACGAGTTTCAATCGGGACGGAAACTCGACAAAGCGGGCATTCTGGCGATGGCGAACGCCGGTCCCAACACGAACGGCAGTCAGTTCTTCATCACGCTGGCGCCGACACCATGGCTGAATGGCAAGCACACCGTGTTCGGCGAAGTCGTCGACGGCATGGACGTCATTCAGAAAATCGGCGCGACCAAGACGACGAAGCCGGGCGACCGGCCGGTGAAGCCCATCGTGATTCAATCGGTGAAGATCGAACGCCAGTAATCTCACTCAGCGCCAGCCGGGCGGGTTATGTGGACCCGCCCGGCCAGCGTATCGCGTCCGCCCGGCCGCCCTGCTCGCCCGGCCCTTCCCGCCCGCCCTGCCCAGTTAGGCGTCCGTCTTCATCTTCTTGATGTTCTCGTCGAGCGTCGGGTTCATCGTGTGCCACTTCGTCGCACGCTCGTAGGCGAGCGCGACGCGCAGCACGCTCGCCTCGCCGTACAGCCGGCCGGTGATCATCAGCGCGCGCGGCGTCCCATCGACGAATCCGGCCTTGAGACATGCGGCCGGATGTCCGGTCAGATTCGTGATGCCGAGCGACGCGCTGCCGGTCGGCGAGACGAACACGTCGTACTTCGACATGAGCGCGTCCATCTGCTGCATCAGCAGCGTCCGCGCCCGCTGCGCGCGGAGATACTCGACCGCCGGAACGAACCGCGACGTCCGGAACGTATTCCCCCACGAGCTGCCCTTGATCTCGTTGACCGCGCCGCTGCGCGTCAGATCGTCGAACGCCGCCGCGCCTTCCGCGTCGAGAATGAAGTTGAGCGTGTTGGCGGGGAAGTCGGGCAGTGCCATCGGCTCGAGCTTCGCGCCCTGAGCGCGGAGCACGTCGAGCGCCGTCTTCAGCAACGCCCCCTGCTCCTCTGCGCGACGCTTTGCGGTTTCCGGATCGACGCCGCCGCGCCCGCCTCCACCTCCTCGCCCTGAGCCTGTCGAAGCCTCTTGGGGCTCGAACTCTTTCGCGATGTAGCCGATCTTCAGGCTCGATAACGGCACATCGGGCGTCCACTCGAACGGCGCGTCGACCACCGTGCCGTCGCGCCCGTCGCTGCCATAGATCGCGTTGAACACGATCGCGCAGTCTTCCACGCTCCGGCACATCGGTCCGATCTTGTCCATCGTCCACGACAGCGCCATCGCGCCGTGGCGGCTCACGCGGCCGTAGGTCGGGCGCAGACCGACGACGCCGCAGGTGGACGAGGGCGAGATGATCGAGCCGCGTGTCTCGGTGCCGATCGCGAACGCGACGAGTCCCGCCGACGTGGCGGCGCCGGGCCCCGCGGACGATCCGCTGGAGCTCGTGTCGGGCGCCCACGGATTGCGCGTCGATCCGCCGAACCAGACGCCGCCTTGCGCCAGCGCGCCCATCGACAGTTTCGCGCACAGCACGGCCCCGGCCTCGCGCAGCCGTTCGACGATCGTGGCGTCGCCGTCCGGCACCCGGTGCTCGTACGGTTGCGCGCCCCACGTGGTCCTGATGCCTTTGGTGTCGAACAGATCTTTCACGCCGAACGGGATGCCGTGCAACGGTCCGCGATAGTGTCCGGCTTTGATTTCCTTGTCCGCGCTCTCGGCCTGCGCCAGCGCGAGCTCTTCGGTGAGCGTGACGACGCAGTGCAGCGGATCGCCGTACCGCTTCAGGCGGGCGAGATACATCCTGGTGAGGTCCGTCGAGCTCACCTTCCGGCTTTCGATCAACGACGCGAGCACCCCGACCGGTTCGAAGGCCAGATCTTCCAGGTTGGAAGAGATCTGCACATGCGCAGGACGCGCCACGGTCAGCTTGGCGTTGCGCGTCGAATGGCCCTTCGGCTCCTTGCCCGGCAGCGCCGGATGAAAGCAGACGGCCGGCTCGGTGTCCATCGGCACGTCGAGCTTGCGCAGCTCATCGTAGCTGTCGCGATTGCGGCTGGCGCCCGGCAACGCCGCCTCCTCCTCAGCATCGGTCAAATGGAGGTCGATCACTTCTTCCGCGCCCTTCAGCGCCTCTTTGCCGAATTTCGGCGGCGTGCTGGCTCGTCCGCCCTGAGCGGCCGGGCTGAAGCTCGGCGCGATCGAGGGCACGAGCGAAGGGAGCGTGACCGACGCCGCGACGGCGGCAGGCACGGCCTGAATGAAGCGACGGCGTCCAATTTGCTGGCGTTTGCTCATGATGACGGATCTCCTGCCGATTGAAATTCGGTCCGGCTGAGGCCGGACACTACCGGAACCGCGTAGTGTCCGCCTTCAGGCGGCCGCGAATGCCGCCTCAGGCGGACCCGAGCAGAGCTGTTCTAACACAAAAGCCGATAAGATCGGCGAGACATGGCCGTCGCACACCCTTCCGCTCTGGACGATGCGCTCGCCGCGCTGGCGGGCGGGCGGCATCGCGATCCGTTCGCGGTGCTCGGGCCGCACGCCGCCGAGGCCGGGCGCGCGCTCGTCATTCGTACGTATCACCCGGGCGCGGACGCCGTCGAGGTGCGCCTGATGGCGACCGGCGTGCTGCAGCCGATGACGCGCCGAAATCCGGCCGGCGTGTTCGAAGCACTCGTCTCCGGCGATCCGGCTCACCCCGCGGCGATCGACTACCGCCTGCGCTTCATGTTTCCGGGCGATCACATCGTCGAGCTGGACGACCCGTATCGCTATGGCCGGGTGTTGACCGACTTTGATTTACATCTGCTTGCCGAAGGCACGCATCATCGCGCGTTCGACAAGCTCGGCGCGCATCGCATCCGCGTGGGGACGACGACCGGCATTCACTTCGCCGTGTGGGCGCCCAACGCCGATCGCGTCAGCGTCGTCGGAGACTTCAACGGGTGGGACGGCCGCGTGCACGCGATGCGGCATCTGATGCCGAATGGGATTTGGGAGATCTTCATTCCCGATCTGCCGGATGGCGAGAAATACAAGTTCGAGATCCGGACGCACGCCGGCGCGCTGCTGAAGAAAAGCGACCCGTTCGGCTTTGCGTTCGAGGTGCCGCCGCAGTCGGCGGCCGTCGTCCACGACATCACGCGGTATCAGTGGCGCGATCGCGACTGGATGGCCGCGCGTCCCGCGCGCGGCGGCTGGCTGGCCGACGCGATGTCGATTTACGAGGTGCACCTCGGATCCTGGGCGCGCGTGCCCGAGGAGGGCGATCGCTTCCTGACGTATCGCGAGATGGCGCAGCGTCTCGTGCCCTACGTGAAGGAGATGGGCTTCACGCACATCGAGCTCCTGCCCGTGATGGAGCATCCGTTCTCGGGATCGTGGGGCTATCAGGTGCTCGGCTTCTTCGCCCCGACCAGCCGGTTCGGGCCGCCCGAAGACTTCAAGCACTTCGTCGATGCGTGCCATGAGGCGGGGCTCGGCGTGATTCTCGACTGGGTGCCGGGCCATTTTCCGAAGGACGATCACGGCCTGGCGCGGTTCGACGGTACGGCGCTGTACGAACACGCGGACCCGCGGCAAGGCGAGCACCAGGACTGGGGCACGCTGATCTTCAACTACGGCCGGAACGAAGTCCGGAATTTTCTGCTCTCGAACGCGCTCTTCTGGCTCGAGGAGTATCACATCGACGGTCTGCGCGTGGACGCGGTTGCGTCGATGTTGTACCTCGACTACTCGCGCAAGGAAGGCGAGTGGATTCCGAACCGCTTCGGCGGCCGCGAAAATCTCGACGCGATCGGCTTTCTGCAGCAGTTGAACGCGCTGACGCACGGCGAGCATCCCGGATCCATCACGGCGGCGGAGGAGTCGACCGCGTTTCCCGGCGTCAGCCGGCCGGTGCATCTGGGCGGCCTCGGTTTCACCTACAAATGGAACATGGGCTGGATGCACGACATGCTCGAGTACGCACGCAGGGACGCCATCTATCGGCGCTGGGCGCACAGTCTGGTGACGTTCTCCGCTTTGTATATGCACACGGAGAATTTCATCCTGCCGTTCTCGCACGACGAGGTGGTGCACGGTAAAGGCGCGATGCTCGACAAGATGCCGGGCGATGTGTGGCAGAAGTTCGCGACGCTGCGCACGCTGTACGGCTTCATGTACGGGCATCCGGGCAAGAAGCTGCTGTTCATGGGCGACGAGCTCGCGCAGTGGCGCGAGTGGAGCCACGATCGCAGCCTCGACTGGCACCTGCTTGACGAGGCGCCGCACGCGGGCATGAAGGCGTACGTGCAGGCGCTCAACGGGCTCTACCACGCGGAGCCCGCGCTGCATCAGCTGGACTTCGATCCAGCAGGCTTCCGCTGGATCGACTGCAACGACAACGAGAACAGCGTGGTGTCGATCGTTCGCTACGCGCGCGATCCGCGCGACTTCGTGGTGATGATCGTCAACTTCACTCCGGTGCCGCGCGCCGAGTACCGGATCGGCGTGCCGGAGGCTGGCTTCTACGCCGAGCTGCTCAACAGCGACAGCGCGATTTTCGGCGGCAGCAATCTCGGCAACGCCGGCGGCGCCTCGACCGAGTCGATCGCCGCCCACGGTTTCGACCAGTCGCTCCGGCTGATCATCCCGCCCCTCGGGTGTCTGCTGCTGAAGAAGCGCCAAATCTGATTCCGCCACCTTCATCACGAAGTCACGGAGAGCACGGAGATCACGACGTGCTGTCTTGTACAAAAGTCTCTTCGTGGCCTTCGTGTTCTTCGTGCCTTCGTGATGTACTGTCGCCGAATCAACTATGACGCTCAGACGATCGCGCGGCGTTGCTGTCGCGCTTGTGACCTTCGCAACCTTTACCGACATCGTCGCGTACTCGATCGCCGTGCCGGTGCTGCCGGATTTGAGCCGGCGCCTTGGCGCGTCGCCGACGATGATCGGCCTGCTGTTCGCCTCGTTCGGCGTGACGCTGTTGACGGTGTCGATGCCGATGGGCGCCGTCTCCGATCGCGTCGGCCGCCGCGCGCCGATGGTCGGCGGGCTGCTCGCGCTCGCCGCGGCGACGCTGCTCTTCGCGTTCGCCTCCGGCCTGCCATGGCTCTTTGCCGCGCGTCTCGTGCAGGGCGCCGCCGACGCGGTGACGTGGGTCGTCGGCTTCGCGCTGATCGCTGATCTGTATCGATCCGATGAGCGCGGCCGCGTGATGGGCATGGTGATGGCCGGCACCAACTTCGCCTTCATGTTCGGGCCGACGCTTGGCGGATGGCTGTATGAGGCCGGCGGCATCCGTTTGCCGTTTCTCGTCGTCTCCGGACTCGCGTTGATCGGCGCCGCGGCCTTCCTGTGGCTCGAGCTGCCGGCGCAACACGCCGATCGCGAGGTGGTGCCGATCGCCGCGGTGCTTCGGGATCCCGCGGTCACGGCCTGCGCGGCAGCCGTGGTTGCCGCGTCGGCGACGATCTCGATGCTCGAACCGGTACTCCCGCTGTTTCTCTCGTCGAGGCTCGGCATCGGTCCCGCGCGCATCGGCCTGATCTTCGGGATCGGCGCGGTCGTGTCCACGCTGGCCCACCCGATATGCGGCCGGCTGGTCAACAGGTGGGGTGGACGCCGCCTGACGATGATCGGGCTGGTGCTCGCCGCGTGCGTCCTGCCGATCCTGAGCCATGCGTGGAGTTATGGGTCGGCAATCGCGTTTTACGCGCTGGAAGCGGCGACGGTCGCCCTGGTCATCACGCCGTCGCTGGCCTACATGGCCGAAGCGACCTCGAATTCGGGCTTGGGCTCCTTCGGAGTCGGCTACGGGCTGTACAACATGGCGTGGGGGGCAGGTCTGCTAAGTGGACCGGCCCTCGGCGGCTTTCTGTTCGAGCGAATGGGGTTTTCGCGGATGGCGCTGTTCTGGGCGCCGTGCGTTGTGTCATTCACAATCCTGCTTGGAAGAGTAAAATCCAAGGTCCCCAAGGGAGGGTTTGTATGATTCGCGCGCGACTGACCGTTGTGTTCACGCTCACTATGCTCGTGGCGGCCGCTCACACCGTGCGCGCCGACGTCCGCGCCGACGAGAGGGCGCGCGTCGAGTTCGCCGGCATCCTCGGCCGGATGGTCAATCTGTTCGGCGGCAAAGGCGCACGTGAGGGCATCACGTCGACCGTCGCGGTGAAAGGCGATCGCAAAGCGACGCTGAACGACGCCACCGGCCAGATCATCGATCTCGGCGAAGAAAAGATCTACGACCTCGACATCAGGAAGAAGACCTATAAGGTCACCACCTTCGCCGAGCTGCGGCGGCAGATGGAAGAGGCGAAGAAGAAGGCCGAGGAGCAGGCGCAGAAAGAGCAGGCGCAGGAGAAGGCTGAACAGCCTTCGAAGGAAGAGAAGCAGCCGCAGGTTGAGGTCGACTTCGATATCAAGAACACGGGGCAGACGAAGACGATCAACGGGTTCGAGACGCACGAGTCGGTGATGACGATCACCGTCCGCGAAAAGGGCAAGACCCTCGAGGAGGCCGGCGGCATGGTCCTCACGTCGGACATGTGGCTGGGACCGAAGATTCCGGAGATGAAGGAGATTGCCGACTTCGACATGCGCTACGCCCAGAAGCTGTACGGCACGATGATCACCGGCGTGTCGCCGGAGCAGATGGCGCAGGCGATGGCGATGTATCCGAACATGAAGCCGGCGCTCGGCAAGATGAGCGCGGAGGGATCGAAGTTGAGCGGCACGCCGATTCAGACCGTGACGACGATGGATGCCGTCAAGTCGGCGGAGCAGATGGCCCAAGAAGCGAAATCGACTCAAGACGACAGCAAAGGCAAGCCGCCATCCAGCGTCGGCGGCATGCTTGGCGGCTTCATGGCCAAGAAGATTCAGAAGAAGGCGGCAGGCGGCGACGATGCGAACAAGGCGCGCGCGACGTTCATGACGATGACCAGCGAGGTGCTGAAGGTCGTGACCGATGTGGCACCCGCTGACGTCGCGGTGCCGGTTGGATTCAAAGAGGGCAGGTAGGGCAGGACGGGCGGGAAGGGCGGGACGGGCAGGAAGGGCAGATGCGGCCAGTTCTTCCACCGCTCCGCGATCGCGTTCGCCCGCCGATGCGCGCGCTGTTGGTCGGCATCAATCCCGGCGTCCGATCGGCGCAGATCGGTCATCACTTCGCGGGTCCTTCGAATCGCTTTTGGAGGCTGCTGTACGAATCCGGTCTCGTGCCCGAGCCGATCCGCACCGAAGACGATGAGCGGTTGCCGGAGTTCGGCCTTGGCATCACGAATCTCATCGCGCGCCCCACGCCCGGCATCGACACGCTGACGCCGAACGAATACGTCGACGGCGAGCGCATCCTGCGGCGGAAGGTCCGCCGCTGGCGCCCGCCCGTCGTCGCGTTGGTCGGCGTCACGCTCTATCGGTCGGTGTTCGCACGGCCGGCGTCGCTGCCGGTCGTCGTCGGACCGCAGGCCGAGCGGTTCGAAGACGCGGAAGTGTTCGTCCTGCCGAACCCAAGCGGCCGCAACGCGAACTTTACCTACGCGCAGATGCTCGCCGCGTTCCGATCGTTGAGCGACCGTCTGCCGGCTCGCCGATCCTAGTACGACATTTCATCACGATGACACGGAGAACACGGAGTGCACGAAGAATTCTTATACCAGAGGAATCTTCGTGTCCTTCGTGTTCTTCGTGGTTTCGTGACAAGAGGATGTTGACCAGCTTACTCAGCCAGTTCGTCTTCGACCGCCCGGCGCATCCAATACTGGAGGTATGCCGGACAGTTCACGAACCGCACATCTTCAGCGGTGACGTCGATCAGATATTCCAGCGTCGGCCGATCGACGAGCCGTACTTTGCTCAGATCGAGCACGACGGGCCGGCGGAGCTGCTTCGCCGAGGCGAGCGCGCGGTCGACGTCGGGGACACACGTGGCGTTGAGCGTCCCGGTGAGCAGGAGGATCACCGCGCCTGTTGAATCGAGTCGTGTTGGGATTTGCATGGTCAGAACCGGTAGCCGAATCCTACGGTGGCGCCCTGCGTATGCAGCGGCGTGTCGGCGGCGATGCGGGCGTATCGATAGCCCACATCCAGACTCAGATGTCGAACGACCGGCACCGCGACGCCGCCGCCCAGCGAGAGCATCGGTGCGGTCGTGGACGCCGGCTGAGTGAAGTCGCCCAGCGACGTGAGCTGCTGCGTCACATCGTCGCCCGGCGCGGGCGTGGCGCCAGGCAGTGTGCCGGCGGAATAGGTGAACCGCGCAGCCGGCGTGATGCGCGCGAAGCCGGCGCCGCCGAAGACATACGGCGACACGTGCATGATGGCGGGCGCTTCGAAACGCACACCGGCGACTGAGTACCAAGCGGGCTCGCGCGCCTCGCCGATCACGTTGAGGCCGTTGCCGGCCAGGAGCGCCGTCGTGCTGTCCACGGTCGATTGGACGGCGGACGGCTGCAGATTGTGGATCTGCCCGATGTCGCCGAACACGAACAGCCGAGGCGCAACGCGCACGCCGATCTCGCCGAACGTGTCGCTCGACGATCCGTCCGGTCCGGCCGCCAATCCGCTGCTTCCCCCAATGTAAAAGTTCTGCGTCTGTGCACGAGCGGATGAGACCGAAAGAAGACCGACGGCAACGACCATCATGAGCACTCGCATGGAATTCTCCTGCGGCGGGGCATGGGCATCATGTCCTTGAGACCGGGGAGCCATGACTCAGGTGTGACGCCGCGATGAAACAACCGTGATCCGCGCGGCATTGCCATGCGAGATCGTCGCGCGGGAATTCACCGGCGCCGAAGAGACCGTTGCTGACATCCCTGAAGCGATCGGGAGCAAGCAAACGAGCATATCTACGTTGGATGCGTCCGAGCGGAGGGTGGATCCGTGGCAGCGCAATTGCTTGTCGAGAGCGGCGACAAGCGATCAACGGACGCGTCCGTGTGACCTGGATAGAGTTTCGCTGTTAACGTCGTGCGATGCAGACGTTCAGGCCGTCGGTGGAAATCCCCGCATGTGTCCGAACAACATCAGCGAGACGGCTTCAAGCAGCCCGCTCAGCGAGACCGGCTTTTCGATGAAGGCCTCGTGCTCCCAGAGCACGTTGCGGTGCTGAAAGAGCCGGTCGGCGTAGCCGGTGAAGTAGAGAATCTTCGCGTCGGCATCGATCTGCCGCAACCGCCGTGCGAGCTCGTCACCCTGCATTTCGGGCATGAGCACGTCGATGAGGAACAGATCGAATGAAGAGGGCTGCCCGGCCAGATGGAGCGCTTCGAGACCGCCGGACGCGCTCACGACATCGCAACCCGCTTCGCGCAGAACTCGGGCGGCAAACGTCCGGTTCGATTCCTCGTCGTCGACGACGAGGACGCGTGGTCGCGCAGTCGGTTCCATATCAGCAATTATCGGCGTTTCGCCTGCAATCAATTACTGAGCTCCGTGTTTTGAACCTGTCGCCCCCTATTCCAGACCGCGGCTCCTCTAGTCGAGTCAACCACTTGCGGCGATCGCGGCTGCTCGAGCACCGCTTCCCGCGTGCCTGGCGATAGGCTGTCGAATGAGTTGCAGGAATTCTGGCGGGGCGTCAGACGGGAGCTTCACGGCCGTCACCGCTCGGCCAGGCGTCCGAGCGGTCGTGCCTCATTGCATCATGCCGGTTGGTGCATCATGCCGGTGGGATTGAACCGGTATCCCACCCACGGTTCGGTGGTGAGGTAACGGGGATTCGAAGGCTCGGCTTCGAGTTTCTTGCGAAGCTGGCCGATGAAGACGCGCAGGTACTCCGACTGGTCCTCCGACCCCTCTCCCCAAACGGCCCCAAGCAACGTTCTGTGCCGCAGGACACGGTTTGGATGCCGGGCCATGAAGACGAACAAGTCGAATTCCTTGGGCGTCAAACGAACCGGCTGCCCATGCACACGGACGCGGCGGTCGTCAAAGTCGATGTGGAAGGCTCCAACGCCAAGCACCGTGGGCTCGGGCGCCTCGGCGGAACAGCGCCGCAGAGTGGCTCGCACGCGAGCAAGCAGTCGCTCGCTGTCGAATGGCTTGACCAGGTAATCGTCGGCCCCTGAATCCAGGGCCGCGACTTCCGCGCGGCAGTCGCCGGTGTCGGAGATGACGATGATGGGAACATTCGAAATGTCCCGCACTTGTCGACAGAACTCGAGACCGTTCATCGCGGGCATCTCGAGGCTTGTGATCACGAGGCCGGGGCAACGAGCGCGCATGGCGCCCATCGCCGACCCGGCGTCGCTCGCCGTTCGAACCTCGTACCCTCGACTGCCCAACGTTCTGGCCACCACACTCACCATCTGCGGATCGTCGTCGACGATTAGGACATTGGCATTCATCGCTACGTCTGGCTCCTTCCGAACACGTGCACCGATTCAACCGTTTTCTCAGCACCAGATTCCGAGTACCGAACAGCCGCGTGAAACCCCGAATATTTCACGAGCGTCGACGCGTCAATATCGTGCCGCCCCTGACGAGTGCGAACGGTCGACGTAATCGTGAACCGCACCGTGCTGTTCGACGTTGAAAGGGTAAGAATCTTCGACGATGGATCGTATTTGTTGATCGTGCCGCGCATGACCAACGTCGTCGAAGGTTGAGTCGACTGGCCCAGCGCCGTGGGCGAGCCGCTGCCCATTTGCCCCGGTGCCGCCCACGCTTGGTTGAAGCCTCCAGCGGCCACGGGAGCGCTCCCTGCGAGCAGCAAGACCAGGAGTTGTTTCTTCATGATGCTGGCCTCTCGCTCGCATTTGGAGCGGACGCACATCGGAAGTTCAAGCCACGTGCCGGCAGCCGCACGGAGCTACAATTCAGCAACAGGCAACGTTCGCAATGAGTTACGACATGTCAGATCTACAGGGCGGGCGGCGGTGAGTCGACATTTTCGCCCCACTGTGGCGAAATGGCTGCTGGGGCCGTCGATCAGCCGCCGTATCTCGCTGTTTGTTGCCCTGATCGTGACCGGCGTGGTGACGAGCGTTGCCTATCTGCAGGTTCGCTCCTTCGAGCGAATCGTCGATGGCGATCTCGTGAACGCGGCGCAACTAGGTGTCCGGTCGGTTGCCGACGATCTCGCCTCACGCAAGGAACCGCTCGACCCGCTCGACATTCAAGATGGGCTGCACGACTTCGTGAACGCGGAGCCCTTGCTCGACGCGATCTCGATTATCGAGGCCGATGAGACGGGACACGTCCACGTCTTCACCAGCACGTCGACAGAGGAGCAGACAGAGGTGGTCAACCTTGCCGGCCGCGCCATCCAGTCGGGAACGACCTCGAGCTACCGCAGCGGCACGGCACTGACGGTCGCCTCGCCCTTGCCTCAACATCGGCGCTACGCCGTGGCCGTCAGTGTCGGTCTGGAAAGCCTGCTGCAGGCGCGCAAGCATGCGCTGGCGCTCGCGCTGTTATTCGTCGTTCCTGCCATCCTGCTGGTGAACATCCTCGTGCACCTCACGGTCCGCCAGTTGCTGGGGCGACCGCTCAACGCCATTCTGCGCACGATGGAACGGACGGCCAAGGGCGATCTCCACGCTCGGGCGGCGGTCAGCAACAATGACGAGCTTGGCGCCATCGCCACCGGCCTGAACGAGATGCTCGATCAACTGGAGACGTTCAACCAGTCTCTCCACGAACAGATCGACGAGGCCACGCGGGACCTCTCGCTCCGGAACGTGCAATTGACCGCCAGCCAGACTCAATTGCTGGCCACTCGAGAAGCGCTCGGGCGTGCGGAGCGGGTCGCCGCCCTCGGGCAGGTGGCTGCAAACGTGGCCCACCAGGCGGGCACGCCGTTGAACCTGATATCGGGATACGTGCAGATGATCCTCGATGACGCAAAGACGGACGAGCGGACCCGTTCGCGTCTGCAAACGGTCGAAGCGCAGATTCAGCGCGTGACGCGCGTGCTGCGGACCATGCTCGACCGCGCCCATCCGTCATCAGGCGTCGAGGCCGTTGTCCTCGGCGATGTGATCGCGCGCGTGCGCGAGCTTGCGCACCCGCGGCTGATGCGGTCGAATATTCGGCTGGAGACGTCGGTCGCCGCAGGACTCCCGGCGGTCAAGGCAGCCGCGACGCAACTGGAGATGGCGCTGCTCAACCTGATCACCAACGCGCTCGACGCCATGCCTGGTGGCGGCACGCTGTCAATCAGCGCGTCTTGCCATGCCGATCAGGTCCGACTGGAAGTTGCGGACACCGGCCCGGGATTGCCGGCCCACATACTCGACCATCTGTTCGATCCGTGGGTCACCACCAAGCCGACAGGCCAGGGCTCCGGCCTTGGGCTGGCCATTGTGCGCGATGTCGTGCGAACGCACGGCGGATCGATTTCCGCACACAATCAATCCCCTGGGGCGGTTTTCGTCATCGACCTTCCGGCCCTCGACCCGGCCGCGACGTAGACTCACACAATGCCTCGCATCCTTCTCGTCGACGACGATGCGGAGACCTGCACGTTTCTCGGGGAATTGCTCGACGCACCCGATCGGCAGTTCGTGTCCGTGCTGGACCCGAATGCCGCCTTGACCAAGATCCGCGGCGAAGCATTCGATCTGCTCATCTCGGATATCAACCTGAACGATCCCAGGTCGGGACTCGATCTCCTCAGGCGTTTCAAGACCGATCAAGGAAAACCCGTGGTGTTGATCAGCGGCTTCGGAACGCTCGAGACCGCGATCGAGGCCGTCCGTGCCGGAGCCTTCGACTACATCAGCAAGCCGTTCGTGATCGCGGACGTCAAGCGGATTGTCGACCGTGCCCTCGAGCAGAGCGCGCACAAAGGGGAGCCCGCGGCCGAGATGCCGGCCAGCCCGGTCGGGAGCCTCATCGGGCGCACCGCGCCGATGTTGGAGGTGTACAAACAGATCGCCCACGCCGCAGACTCGGCTGCCCCTGTCCTCATCGTCGGCGAAAGCGGCTCAGGGAAGGAGCTTGTCGCTCGCGCGATCCATGGGCACAGCACACGCGCGCACGAGCCGTTTGTCGGCATCAACTGCGGCGCGATTGCCGACACGCTGCTCGAATCAGAGCTCTTCGGCCATTCGCGCGGAGCCTTCACCGGTGCCGTGTCCGATCACAAGGGAGTGTTTGAACAGGCGGGCGGCGGAACCGTGCTGCTGGACGAGATCGGGGACACGACGGCGGCGCTGCAGGTCCGGCTTCTGCGAGTTCTCGAGGAAAGCGAGGTGCGGCCGGTCGGCGGTGCGCGATCGATTCGAGTGTCCGCGCGCGTCATCGCGGCAACGAATCGACCACTGGAGCAGGCCGTCGCCGAGGGGCGGTTCCGACAGGACTTGTACTACAGACTGAGCGTGATCCTCATTCGTGTACCTTCCCTGCGGGAACGACGCGCCGACATCCCGCTGTTAATCGCCAGCTTTCTCGAAGACGCCTGTAAGCGGGCCGGACAGCGGAAGGAGTTGTCGGCGGAAGCCCTCGACGGCCTCATGCGTCACCAGTGGCCGGGCAATGTCCGAGAGTTGAGGAACACCATCGAGCGCCTCGTCGTGTCGAGTCGCGGGTCGTTGCTCGAGGCATTCGACCTTCCGGACACGGTCGTGGGCGCGCGCCCCAGCGGCCCCGATCAGCCGTTTTCGGATCTGCCGACCTTGGACGACCTCGAGCGACGGTACCTCCTGTACGTGCTCGAGGCGGCGAGCGGCAATCGCACGCGCGCCGCCGAAATCCTCGGCGTCGACCGGCGGACGCTGTATCGCATGGCGGATCGGTTCGGGATCGAGCTCAAGGATTGACCGGCGTGCGTAGTGGCCTGTCTCCGCTGATTCAGGACCGCTGTGGCGCAGGTCTTCAGACCTGCCTCGGCCCGCGGGCAGAGCAGGACTAAAGTCCTGCGCCACGAGACGCGGGCCAGCGAGCGGGTACTGAATCAGCGCATACGCTCCACTAGATTTCGCCCATTCGCATAAGCAGCTGTTTGGAGCGGCCAACGGCGAGCGTAAGAGGAACAGTGAGCGCCATCACGCCTCGAGTTTCGCGAGCTCGTCGAAATGTGTGTCGTCGTGCGCGACATCGACGCCGTGCACCTTCGCGCAGGCGAAAATGAGGAGATCAGCCAGCGGAACGGTGACGCCGGATGCCCGCCCACGATCGGCGAGTTGAATCGACCGATTCCAGACCTCAGGAGAAATCTCGTAGTCGGGAAGCAGGGCCTCGTAGCGGCGGAGTGTCTTCCGCTCGGCGTCGTTGGTGACACCGCGCCACAGCTCGAGCCGCACGACCGGACACCACGCGGCCTCGCCGCTCTCCAACAGCGCGTTCACGCGATCGCGCTTCGCCGGGTCGCCACCCTTTCGAAGCTGCTGGACCCAGAGGGAGCTATCGACGAGCACGGGCATGAAGACCGCGGTCGCGCTTGGCGTCGATCGCCTCGATTTCATTGTTGGTTGGGAACCGGTCGCTGAACGTTCCGGTGTACTTCACCAGCTCGGCCATGCGCCGGCGTCGATTGAACTCTTCCAGCACTTTGACGACCGCTTCACGCTTCGTGGTCGCCTGCGTGAAGCGCATGGCATCTCGGAGTTCGTTTTCTGGAATATCTATCGTCGTCTTCATGCTTCCATATTAAGCATTTGAGGATTCCAAATCAATGGATTATGGATTACCTTGCGTGATGGCCGACCTTTCACAGATACGTGTGAAGCGTGCGTAGAGGCGCAGCGCGCGAATTGCCGCGTGAGTTGTGAAGGTGTTGATTGCTTGGCGAAGTCCACCGCCGCGAAGTCCGCCTGGTTCGCGCTGACCGTGAACAGCGCCCGTCTCTCAAGCGGTTCGTCTCCTCTAGCGGAAGGTGTTGCGGGACGCCGGGTAGGTTACTACTTACTTCGGTTGTGCGTTTTGAAATTCCGCCAACGCCTTCACAACCGAATCGTGCGCCGCGGTCTCGGCACGACGATGTTGTGCGGCGGCGACGGAATGAGCAGCGCGGCTGACGAGGTCGCCGACTGGAACTCTGACACTCACAAACTCACCGGGTGTGTCGGACGGCAGGAATGTCAGGATGCCCCAATGAAACTCGTCTGGTCCACCCGGAGCGAAAAGCGGCACGCCGTTGCTGTTGAGAGGCTGCTGTGGGCTTTGTAGAGCAGCAGCGACGTATCGGATGGAACTTTAGCTGTCGCGCCTAGTGTGTATGAGCGCGGCGCCTTGATGCTCTCCTGAATGTCCAGACGAAACCAAGCAGAAAAGCCACCAGCGCCACGGCGCGGATGGACTCTGAACCGACCAACGCTGCACCGGTTTCGCCCCCGCCACTTCCAGAAATGAGGACTGCGAGAATCCAAACGACCGACGCAACGACGGCGGCGGCGACACCGACTATGACACTTGTGAGGTAACGCATCGCATTCACTCCCGCTAAAACCCTTCCGCCGCGTAGGTGAAGGAACGTCCCGTCTTCAGGCGAATGTTCACAAGGTCCGCGTGCCAACCGCTGCCTTGGCGACGCGGAAGATTACCGCTCAAATCGATGCCCGCGTAAACACGTCCAGCATGTGCGTCGCCGATGGCGGCTGCAACACGTAACGTGCGGCAAAATCCTCGGGCCACGGGAACGTGGTTGCTCGAAGTCGCTCTGCCGCTTTCGCCAAATCATAGGATGTGTGTTGCAACCGCGACATTTTAACAGCACGACGCCCCGAGTGGGCGCGAACGACCTCAGCAATCGACAGACAGCAAGGCAGCCGTTCCAGTGCCGCCTGACTTGTAGGTCCGGTCCAGCGTTCCTGCGAGTTGAGTGGTTCCCGCTGCCGCATCCACCTGCTCACGGCGCGTCGCTGTCACCCGCCACGAAGAACGCCTCCATCTCCTTGTACTCGAGAATCTTCACCGTCGGAGCCGCGGGGCCGTTGCCCCGCGCGAGCGCGAGGAACGCCTGCTCCGACTGCGCGACCATGGCGCGCGCCAGGTCGTTCTTGTGAATCGAGTGGTAGCGAGACGGCATCGCCCAGTGGAACAGCGGCATGACAACACCCAGTGCAGAAGGCGTGTTGGAGTTGCCGAGGATCACGGCCGGGCGGTAGAGCCCGAGGAAGTCGAACTCGAGCTCCTCCGACTTCTTCTCCTTGACGCCGATGTTGCGCAGGTACTTGGTCGACGACTGCGGGTCGGCGCCGGCCGCTGTCATCATCGCCAGCACACGAGCGCCGCCCGCCTTGGCCGCAGACGCGAAGGCCGTGGGGTAGGTGATCTCGATCTTGCGCACCTCCTCGTCCGCCATCTTCGCGCTGCCCTTACCGACGCCGAACGCCGCGAGCGCGATGTCGACGCCCCTGGCGTGTGACGCAAGCTCCTCCGCCAGTTTGTCCATGTTCACGACCACCTGCTGCACCTTGGGGTTCGCGAGCTCCGCGACGTTGCGCCGAGTCACGACAACCACCTTTTTGCACAGCGGGCTCTGCACGAGCAGGTGCAGGATGTGGCCGCCCACGTTGCCAGTGGCGCCCAGCAACATCGCCGTGTACTCGACTTTGGGCATCAGCATCAGGAGTAGAGTCGCTTCAGGCGCCGTACATGGCGGAAAGTTAGCACGCCGGGCAGGGCGCCGACTCTGAAAACTCTCAGCGGCTATGCCGCGACCGAATCAAAACGTGGTGAAATCGGAATGTCACATTCGCCGCCGCTTGACCCGCACCTCAACCGTGGAGGCAGGCCGTGTTCGACAGCTATCACAACAAATACGAAAACGTGAGGATGAAACGGGAAGACGGCATACTCGAGGTCGCCTTGCATTCAGGAGGCGGCCCGCTCGTGTTCAACGGCCACGTGCATGAAGCCTTGGTCGGGGCCTTCCGTGACATTGGCGACGATCCCGAGAACCACGTCGTCATCCTGACCGGCACAGGCGAGGCATTCTGTGCGCAGATCACGCCGGACGGTTTCGACTTCTTCACGCCCATTGGATTCGACAAGATTCTCCGCGAGGGCACAAAGATCCTCGAGAATCTTCTCGACATCCAGGTTCCGATGATCGCGGCGATCAACGGGCCGGTGACGGTGCATTCCGAATACGCGCTGCTCTGCGACATGGTCATTGCCACCGACGATGCGTACTTTCAGGACGCGCCTCATCCAGCATTCGGCATCGTGCCGGGTGACGGTTTGCATGTCGTGTGGCCCGAAGTCATCGGTGAGATTCGCGGTCGTTACTTCCTCCTCAGTGGCCAGAAACTGAGCGCGGCGCAAGCGAAGGAGTATGGTGCCGTGAACGAGGTCGTTTCCCGCGAAGCGTTGCTCCCGCGAGCGTGGGAATTGGCTCGACACATGAACAAGCAGAGCCCGCTCACATTGCGATACACGAGGATGGCGCTGTCGACACGCTTCCGCCGCCGGCTTCAAGAAGGGTTGTCGTACGGACTGGCGCTCGAGGGCATCTCTGCTGCGCAAGTCGCGTGGCTGAACGCCCAGAAGAAAGGATAAGGCTTTCTTGGCAGCTGAGACCGATGATGCCTTCCGTCAACTTACGGCGGATGGCGACGTGTCAGCCATCAATGGTTGAATTAACAAGAAGGGTTTCGCGATCACGCCGAGGACTCGTGTGAAGTTCTGAGTAGAGCGTTTGACAGACCCGCAGTTGGGGCAGACAATGCGATAGATGGTTCGGTGGAGCCGCGCATTCTCCTCGTTGCTGCTCGTGTTCGGCGTCTTGACGTCGGCTTGGGCGACCTGCGTCGAGGGTGCGACCTCCGCTCCGACCGAGCAGATGGCCTGCTGCAAGGCTGGCCACGATCACTGCCCGATGAAGGACAGCGCATCTGACTGCTGCAGGCAGTCAGGGACGCGGGGCGAATCCCAAGGCACGATCGTCACAGCCGCATCCGTCAGCGCTCCGACGGCCGTGCCCGTCGTTTGGGCGACCCCTCCGGCGGCGCCCTCGTCTGCTTACACGCAGAGTCACGTTTCGCACGACTCCTCGCCTCCAGGCCTCCTCTACGCTCCACCGCCGTACATCGCGTTCTCGGGCCTCCTGATCTAACCCCGCTCCAGTTTTCGTTCATTGCGAGCGACGGGAGTCGTGTGCCCGGTGCGCTCGCTCGTGGACTGCGTGCGCCGATCGGCACACGCGTCGAGTGGGGATGTCATGAGACGACGGATCGCGTGCGTGGGTGTGTTGTTTGTGGTTGGAGTGGCACGCGGGGCACACGCAGCTGAGGGTCCACCGTTGACGCTGAAAGCCGCGATCGATGAGGCCCTCGCGAGAAACCTCAGTGTCGCCGCGCTGAGGGCGCAGGTCGAGGTCACGCGCCAACGCCCGGCGCAGGAGCGGTCCCTGGCGCCGCCGATGCTCGAAGGCACGATCTGGCAATGGCCCATCAACTCCATCAATCCGGTCAACACGAACATGTACATGTTCATGGTCGGTCAGGAACTGCCCGGTCGTGGCAAGCGCGAACTGCGCGCGGCCGTGGCGGAGAAGGACATCGCGCTCGCGCAGACGGACGTCACGATTCGCACCCGTCAGATCGTCAACGAGGTCAAGCAGGCATACGCGGCCTTGTTCATCGCACGGAAGGCCGCCGAGGTCCACCTCGCGAGTGTGGACCTCTTGCGCCAAATCGCCGACGTCTCGCAGGCGAAGTACGCCAGCGGTCGCATCTCTCAGCAGGACGTCTTGAAGCCGGTCGTCGAGCTGTCGAAGCTGCACGGCGATCTGCTCACGTTCGAGGAGCAAGCCGGCATTGCCGCCGCCCAGCTGAACGTGCTTCTCGCTCGTCCGCCAGAGGCGCCGATAGGCCCCCTCACGGGGGCGACTGAGCAAACGTTGCTGCCGACGTCGACGGAGCTCCAGCGTCTGGCGCTCGAGCATCAACCGGAACTCCAGCGCGCGCATGTCGAAATCGAGAAGGCGGAGGCGGAGGTCGCCTCGGCGAAGCAGGATTACAAACCTGATTTCACGGTGCAGGGCGGCTATCTCCTCATGCCGAATCAGACCGACTCCTGGCTTGCGAGGGTCGGCGTCAGCTGGCCGAGGGCGCCGTGGTCGCGCGACAAGATCAGCGCCCACATCACCGAGCAGATTGCTGCCTCAGAAACCGCCAAGGCCCGCGAGCGCGCGATGCAGGACATGGTGCGGCTCGCCGTGCAAGAGGCCTACGTTCGTGCCACGTCGGCACAAGAACGGGCCGCACTTCTCCGGACCACCATCCTGCCGCAAGCGCAGCAGACGCTGGACGTTTCACGCGTTGGCTATCAGACCGACAAGGTGAACTTCCAAGCCGTCATGGACAACCAACGGACGTTGCTCGACGCCCAACTTGGATACGTCCGTGCGCTGAGTGACTTCGAACAAGCCACTGCTGACCTGGAACGCGCCGTGGGCGCGGATCTACCCGAAGGCACGACGACAACCGTGATTCGACGCGAAGGGGGAGTGCGATGAAGCGCGCGCTGTCGATCTTTTTTGTGGTCGCCGCCGTGCTGCTCGGCGCTGGTGCGGGTGTCTACGTCGTCCGCACGCGCACGGCGAGAAGTGCCCCTTCGGCCTCGCCGACGGTGCAAGAGGCGACGCCGAACATGCCCGCTGCGGGCCCCGCCACAACCCGCGCAGCGCAGCCGGCGTCTCGGGGCGACGTGACGATCGATTCACGTCGGCAACAGCTGATCGGCGTGAAGACCGTCGCGGTCGTTCGGCAATCGGTCGGTCAGAACGTCCGCGCAACGGGAGCCGTGACGTACGACGAGACGAAACAAGCAGACGTGAACGTAAAGATCGAAGGCTGGATTCGGGATCTATATGTGGATTACACCGGGCAGCCGATCCAGCGGGGCCAACCGCTCTTTACGCTCTACAGCCCCGATCTGATCAACGCGCAGAACGAATACCTGCTGGCGCTGAAGACGCGCGACCAGATGCAGCAATCCACGATTGCCGACGCCCGGGAACGGGCGGACGCGCTCATCGCCGCCGCCCGCCAGCGGCTCGTGGCCTGGGATCTGCCTGTCGAAGATCTCCAGAAGCTGGACGAGACGCGGCGTGCGAGCGACGCGGTCGTGTTCCATGCGCCGGTCAGCGGATTCGTCGTCGAGAAGGTGGCCGTGAAGGGACTCCATGTGATGCCCGGTCAGAGTCTCTATAAGGTCTCGGACATCTCCGTCGTCTGGGTGGAGGCGAACGTATACGAGAGCGAACTGGCCGCCATTAAGGTGGGCGACGCCGCCACCGTCACCGTGGACGCTTATCCCGGCGAGTCGTTCACGGGCCGCGTGGTCTACATCTATCCGTACCTCGACGACAAGACCCGCACGAACAGGGTTCGCTTGCAATTGACGAATCGCGGCGGGCGCCTGAAACCGGGGATGTACGCCAACGTCGAATTGAGATCTCGCGGACGGTCGGGACTGGTTGTCCCGACGAACGCCGTGCTCGACTCTGGAACCGAACAGGTGGTGTTCATCGCTCAGGGCGAGGGGCGATTCCAGCCTCAGAAGGTCACGATCGGCCGGCGCCTCGGCGATTCCACCGAAATCCTCAATGGCTTGAAAGAAGGCCAGCAAGTGGCGACCGGCGCGACCTTCTTCCTCGACTCCGAGAGTCAGCTGCGGGCGTCGCTCCAGGGATATGAGGCCACCCCGGCACCCACTGGTGCCGCTGCGCCCGCGGGAACCCAGATCACGTTTCGCACCGTTCCCGACCCAGCGAAGACGGGCGACAACGAGTTGGAAGCGACAGTGAGAGATGCCGCCGGCAAGCCGATCGACGACGCGGAGGTGACCGTGCAGTTCTTCATGCCGGCGATGCCGACGATGAACATGCCCGCGATGAAGAGCGAGGCGAAATTGACGTCGGCCGGGAGCGGCGTCTATCGCGGGAGCGGGCAAATGATGATGGCCGGCCGGTGGGATGCCACCGTGACCGTCGTACGAGGTGGGCAGCGCCTCGGAAGCAAGCAGTCGCCGGTGGTGGCGCGATGATAAGCCGAATCATCGACTGGTGTGCGGCGAATCGGTTCCTGGTGTTCACGGGTACCGTCATCTTGACGGTGTGGGGCATCTGGGCGATGACGCGTACGCCGCTCGACGCCGTGCCAGATATCTCAGACGTGCAAGTGATTGTGTCCACCGAGTGGATGGGGCGCAGCCCCGATCTCATCGAAGATCAGATCACCTATCCGATCGTGAGTGCATTGATTTCGACGCCGAAGGTGAAAGCCGTTCGAGGCTTTACGGACTTCGGCATCTCCTACGTGTACGTGATCTTTCAGGACGGCACGGACATGTACTGGGCGCGCAGCCGAGTCGTCGAGTATCTGCAGGGAATCCGCGGCCAACTTCCGGAAAACACGAACCCGGTCATTGGGCCAGACGCCACGGGCGCCGGTTGGGTATTCGAGTATGCGTTGGTGGACGAGACCGGCCAGCACAGCCTGGCGGATTTGCGCGGCTTTCAGGATTGGCACCTGCGGTACTGGTTGGCGTCGGTGCCAGGCGTCGCGGAGGTCGCCAGCATCGGCGGCTTCGTCAAGCAGTATCAGGTCAATATCGATCCGAATAGGCTCTCGGCGTTCGGGGTCGGCATCAAAGACGTCATCCAGGCGATCAAGATGAGCAACAACGACGTCGAGGGTCGATTGCTGGAGTTCTCGGGTCGGGAGTACATGGTCCGCGGGCGGGGGTACCTGACCTCCGTCGCTGACATCGAAGGCGTCTCCCTCGGCGCGAGTGCCGCGGGCACGCCGGTACGCGTGCGGGACGTCGCGCAGGTGCGGGTCGGACCGGACATCCGGCGAGGGGTCGCCGAACTGGACGGCAAAGGGGAGGCAGTCGGCGGCATCATCGTCATGCGCTTTGGCGAGAACGCGTTGAACGTGATTCAGGGCGTGAAAGCGAAGCTTCAAGAGGTCCAGCACTCGATGCCGCCGGGGATCAAGATCGTGCCGACCTACGACCGATCCTGGCTGATCGGCGAGTCGATCAACACGCTGCGGCACACGCTCATTGAAGAATCGATCGTCGTGTCGATCGTCATCATCATCTTTCTGTTCCACTTCCGATCGGCGTTGATCCCGATCCTCGCGCTTCCGGTCGCCGTGCTGGCGTCCTTCATCCCGATGTACTACCTCGATGTGACGTCGAACATCATGTCGCTCGGAGGGCTTGCGCTCGCGATCGGCGTGCTCGTGGATGCCTCGATCGTGATGGTCGAGAACGCGTACCGCCACATCTCGGAGGAGGGCATCGCCTACGAGGACCAGCCGCGAGCGATCGTGCAGGCCGCCAAGCAGGTGGCGCGACCGATCTTCTTTTCTCTCGCCATCATTGTGATTTCGTTCGTGCCCGTCTTCCTGCTGGAAGCCCAGGAAGGCCGGATGTTCCGGCCGCTCGCCTTCACCAAAACGTTTGCGATGATGGCGGCGTCCATCTTATCCATCACGCTCGTGCCCGTGTTGATGATCATCTTCATCCGGGGCAAGCGGCTGAGGCCCGAGTCCCAGAATCCTATTTCGCGGGTGTTTGCCTGGATGTATGAGCCGATCCTGCGACGCGCTCTTCGCTGGAAATGGGCAGCGCTTCTCGTCAACTTCGCGGTGATTCCGCTGACGGTGCCGCTGCTGTTCATGATTGGCAGCGAGTTCATGCCGCCGCTCTTTGAAGGGGCGCAGCTCTACATGCCGACGTCTCCGCCGGGGCTATCCATTACCGAATCGACGCGGCTCCTCCAGGTCCAGGACAAGGTCCTCAGAACATTTCCTGAGGTGGAGACCGTCTTCGGCACGGTCGGCCGCGGCACAACGTCCACCGACAACACCCCGATGGGCATGGTGAACACGACGGTCACGCTGAAGCCACGCGAGCAATGGCGGGCCGGCCTGACGATCGAGAAGCTTCAGGCCGAGATGGACGCCCAACTGCAGTTTCCGGGCTTTCCGAATGTATGGACGCAACCGATCCGAAATCGGCTCGACATGCTCCTCACCGGCATCAAGACGCCGGTGGGGATCAAGATTCTTGGTTCGGACCTGAACGAGATCCAGCGGCTGGGCGGCGAGATTGAGCGCACGCTTCAGGGCATCCCAGGCACGCGAAGCGTGTACGCCGAACGAGTCGCGCAAGGCTACTTCACCGATATCACGATCGATCGCGAAGCGATTGCGCGGCACGGGCTGATGATTGGCGATGTCGAAGACGTGATCGAGTCGGCCGTCGGCGGACAGAACATTACGCGCACGATTGAAGGGCGAGAGCGGTATCCCGTCAACGTGCGGTACGAGCTGGGCTTCCGCGACACCTTGCCAGACCTTCGGCGCATCCTTGTCAAGACACCCGGGGGAGCGCAGATTCCACTCGCTCAACTCGCGGCGATCACGCTGACGCCCGGGCCCGCGATGATCCGCGACGAGAACGGCCAACTGGCGGGGTATGTGTACGTGGACACGGTGACGTCCGACATCGGCGGCTACGTCGATCAGGCCAGGCGCGCGATGGCGGAACATCTCAAGCTGCCCGCCGGGTACACGCTGCTCTGGACGGGGCAGTACGAGTTTCAGGTGCGCGCGCGCGAGCGGTTCAAGATGCTCATCCCGCTCGTGTTCTTCATCATCTTCATCCTGCTTTATATGACGTTCCACTCCGCGTCGGAAGCGACGATCGTGATGCTTTCCGTCGTGTACGCGATGACGGGTGGGGTCATCCTGCAGTGGCTGCTCGGTTACAACTTCTCGGTGGCAGTGTGGGTGGGGTACATCGCGCTCTATGGAGTGGCCGTTCAGACCGGTGTGGTGATGGTCGTCTACCTGCATGAGGCCCTGGATAAGCGTCTCCGGGAAGGTGGAACGATCACGGCAGAGGATATCCGTCAGGCGACGATCGCGGGCTCAGTGTTGCGACTGCGACCCAAGTTGATGACGGTGAGCGTCGTGATGGCGGCGCTTGTGCCGATCTTATGGAGCACCGGCGTCGGTTCGGACATCATGAAGCCCATCGCCGCACCAATCATCGGCGGCATGGTGACCTCGACGATTCACGTCCTCATCATCACGCCCGTGATCTTTGACCTCATGAAAACGCGCGCGTTGCGCCGGGGCACCCTTCGCGCGTCGGGAATGCACCTGTGAATCGCTCACGCAGAAGCCAAGACCAGGCCTATAGCCGTTTTCTGATCTTCGTAGCGGCTCTGGTTACCACGAAGGACACCAAGGGCACGAAGGTGAGACCATTTTGGTTTCCTTTGTGTCCATTGCGTCCTTTGTGTTAAACGGCGGCCAGATACCAGCGACACGGCGAATCGAAATGGGCTCTAGGTTGCACATATCGCTCCCTGAAATCCCTGCGCTTGCATCGGGCTGCGCGACTTGGGACCGTGCTCGCCATCACCGCCGCCGAGCGAGCTGGGTGCCCATGTAGGACTGACACAGCACGACGAGATGCTGCCGCAAGCCGCGCGTCATCGCGGGTGAGGCTCCGGCCTCGAGGACGTAACGAAGGGCCCCCGCCATCGCGGCGAACATCATCTCGACCGCGAACGTGTCGGGAGGGCTCTCGACATCCGGAGCCGTCTGAAGCATCGCTTCCAGAGCTTTGTGCGAGCGCTGGCTCACACGTTTCACGAGCGCCGGTCCGCCGATGTCCGCCGCGATCTGGTAGAGCGCCAGCGACACGTCGGCGCGCTCCAGCTTGGCGGCCACGAACGCCTCGACGACCGTCCTCATCATCTCGGCGAGCGGCTTCTGGCGCGCGTGCTCGCACGCACGTTCCACTGCCGAGGCCACCTTGTCGAGGTGCTCCGCCAACACAGAAAAGAGCAGCGACTGCTTGTTGGGGTAGTACCTGATACAGCGTCCCCACCGAAACGCCGGCGCGTTCCGCGACACGAGTGGTCGTCAAGCGATCCACCCCGTCCTTGAGCAGAACCTGAATAGTCGCTTCTGAAATGGCGCTCACGGTGACGGCGGCCCTCGTCTGAACCGGCGTCTTTCTTGGCTGAAACTGCGCTATCGCGCGCGCCGGCATAATGCGAATTCCAAAACTGAATGATTCTTCATAAACTCAATCGTAGCAAAGATACGCATAAGGAGAGGAAGAAATGCTTCAACACGTCGATCTCGCCGGCCGCCTCACACTGCGCGGCACCTCGATCGCGCTGAATCGGATGGGCTACGGGGCGATGCAACTCGCGGGACCCCAGGTCTGGGGAGCGCCACGCGACGTCAACGCCGCGATCGCCGTTCTGCGAGAAGCGGTCGAGTCGGGCGTGAATCACATCGACACCAGCGATTTCTATGGTCCGCACGTGACCAATCAGCTGATCAAGCAGGCGCTCCATCCCTATCCGGATGGTCTTGTCATCGTCACGAAAGTCGGCGCTCGTCGAGGTGCCGACAAATCGTGGCTTCATGCGCGTTCGCGTCAAGAGCTGATCGACGGCGTTCACGACAACCTGAACAATCTCGGCCTCGCCACGCTCGACGTCGTCAATCTCCGCGTTGGCAATGCGACGGAACCGTCGGAGGGTTCGATCGAGGAACCGCTGACCGTGCTCGCCGAGCTGAAAGGTCAGGGACTCATTCGCCATATCGGCCTGAGCAACGTCACGCCGAAGCAAGTGGCCGAGGGCCAGACCATCACCGAGATCGTGTACGTGGAGAACTTCTACAACGTCGCCCACAGACACGACGATCGCTTGGTCGATGCGCTCGCAGCGCAAGGCATCGCGTATGTGCCGTTTTTCCCGCTGGGCGGATTCACGCCGCTGCAGTCGTCGGTACTCAACGATGCGGCGGCCGCGCTGCACGCCACGCCGATGCAGCTGGCGCTCGCGTGGTTGCTTCAGCGCTCGCCTAACATCCTGCTGATTCCCGGCACATCGTCCGTGACACATCTCCGCGAGAATCTCGCCGCAGCGAGCCTGCAGCTCCCGCCCGAAACAATCCGCGGCCTCGACCTCATCGCGGGCAGTGGCAACGGCGCGTGATACCTGGCCCCTGCGGAATCGTTCTCGAGCGCTGACCGGAAGAGACGGGCCCGGCAGCTCCACTCAACAGCGGCTTGACATAAATGACGGATCGTCATCTAAAGTACCAGAGTCATGCGCTCATGACCCTCATCGAATCCCGCCAACCCGGTTCCCATCAACGACTCTCCGCAACAGCGATGTGCGCCGGCGTGCCCCCCGCAAATGACGATGCTTGCCCGAGGTTTCGAAAGTATGTGACACAGTTCTGACGCAGACTCGGTGGTCACGTGGTGGGAGCGCCTCAGTGAATGAACGGGTCGCCATCTCAACCGATTGGCGTTGCCGCCGGCACGCGCTGCCCAAGCGCGCGGGACAACGGCATGAGGGTCAGCAGCCCGAGGATCGCGACGACGACGACCATCACCCCGACGTTCGGGTCTTCGAAACTCTGGTTGGCAACGACGAGTGCGGCGGCGATGTTCCGCTGCGCCGTTCCCAGGCCCAGGACGGATCGCGTGTCACGCCTGGAGCCGCCGAGAGCCCACCCGGTAGCGACGCCCACGCCCAGAAACACGGCGCCCGCGAGAATGCCGCCGGTGCCGAAGACGGCCACAACGCTGCGGACGTTCAACAACGTCTGAAGCGCCATCAGCAGGATCAGACTGAGGTTCGACGTCTTGTCGAAGATCGGTTTGATTTTCGCGGCGATGTCTGGAAGATTGGCGTTGACCGCCAGCGCGCCTCCCAATGGAAGCAGCATCAGCAGCACGAGCGATCGCGCGATTTGCGCGGGGTTCACGGAGACGCCGGGCAGCAGCATCGGTAACACGATGGGTAGATACCCCACCGTAATCACCATCAGCAACACCATGAGTCCGACGGCAAACGCGAGATTGCCTCTGGCGATCTGTGCGAGTTTTGGCAGGAAGGGCGCGCCGCCCGCCGTGCCCAACAACAGCAGGCCGATCCCCATCGACTCGTCCAAACGCAAGATTCTCGCCAGGGCGAGGGCGGCGAACGGCATCACGACGAAGTTCGCCACGAGCGCCAGCATGACCAGCCGCCAGTTGCGCAGCGGCCCGACGATCTCGCTCACCCGGAGCCCGAGGCCCATGCCGAGCATGCTCGAGAGGACGAACACGATCATCGAGATGGAGATCGCAGCCTGTTTCAGGTCCATGTGCACCTCGCGCGTCCCTGATGTGAACTAGAAGCTGACCGCTCCGGACACCTGGAGCGAGTACCCCTGATACGCGGCCCGGTTGCTGAACTCCTTGAAAACCTTGACGCCCGCGTTGAACCGGTGATTCGGAAAGACCAGGTTCGTGACGAACCCGAGCGCATTGACGGCGTACCGCTCGCCCGATTCCTCGTCGGTGACGGCTGGTCCCGTCTTCGCGGTCGTTTGGCGCTGCTCGTAACCCGCGAGGCCGACCTGCAGACGCGTCGGACCCTTTGCGAACGCGAACGTCGTGATCAACGAGTAGTCGAGATTGATGGTGTCGCCAGGCTTCGCGCCCGTGCCGTGCTGCGTGGTATGCCACTCATAGAGTTCGAACGCAGAGAAGGTCACAGCGTTCTTGCTGGTGAGCTGCACGGTCTGCCCCGACGACAGCGTAGGTGTCCAATATCCCGATCCCACGTTGTCGCTGGCGCTCTCGGAGAAACGCCCGGTCGGGGCGAGGACGCCGACGAGGGCTCGGATCGAAGCGCGTTCCTTGTTCCACCCGAGGATCAGCGGGAGATAGTACGAATCTGCGAATCCCCCTCCGCCACTCAGCTCTCCGTGGATATCGGAGACCAGTTGGTTTTTCGCGACCGGCAGCGTCGCGACGGCCGAGTAGTGCGCGCCTCCAAGGAACGTCCGCCGGCTCACCCACACGAAGGAGTTCATGTCCATGATGACGGCGTTCTGGCCGCTGACCGGCAGCGTCGACCCATCGTTCGATTTGGACTCGTCGCGAGAATAGAACAGCAGCTGATTCGCGTATGTGAAGCCGGCGTCTGGCGTGAGGCCGGAGCCAACGGCCGTCATGCCGAGGGGATAGACGCCGCGGCTCTGCGCGTCAGCACCTGCCGGCACCAGGAGCAGGCCGGCGGCCAGCAGTCCGGCAGCCCGACTCAGTTGCCGCTTCATTTGGTCGCGACGTTGTGCCAGAACCGCTCGAGGCTGTCGTCGCCGCCGAACAACGTCGTGAAGATCGTGGAATCCGCCAGCAGGATGTCTCCGGCTCGATCGCCTGCCGGTGGCATCCAGAGGAACATGTTGAATTCGCGGTGACCGGCTTCCGTGAACGGATGCGGCCGCGAGAGATCGATCGGCTGCTGCGCAAGCAGGCGAATCGCCGAGGTATCGGTCGTGGTGATCGCATAGTGCGGCAAGTGTGGATGGAAGTTGAACGTCTGCACGCCTTCGAGCCAGCCGCGGGCATCGAGGTCGCCGCGCTTGACGAGCGGTTGAAGCTGTCTGGTGCCCTCGACAGTGGCAGGACGCAATCCGTACTGATTGTGAACCGGCACGCCTAAGCCCTTCATCACCGACCGTGTGTACTGGCCGAATCGCTGCTGACGAGGAACCAGCGGGTCGCGGTGGTGCGCGTATTCCATGGCCCGCTCCTTGAGATCGGTCGACACGCCGACATCGTGGTGCGGGCCGAGAATCAGGCACGTGCCCTCGCGTCTGAGCCAGTCGCGCAAGGCTTCGAGTTCCTCAGGGGCCGCCTCCTGCTCGGTGACCAGATGATCGAGGCCGAACACCATCAACGTGTCCGTGTCGTCGAGAATGCCGGCGTCGATGGGAAGCTTCTGCCCCGCCTGGTCGACGCGCTGGTACACCGCGACTGGATGTCCCGTCTGCTCTCCAACCAGCTGCTGGAAACGAAGCAGCGACAGATGGAACAGTTCGAGCGTGCCGCTGATGCCCTGCAGGAATAACCGCGCGGAATACTCCGGGGTCTCGTACGTGGGCCAGGCCACCCGGCGCACCTCGGTGATGGTGGAAAAGCGATTGTCCATCTCGGTGACGTCGCGATTCGCTTCCCACGGGTAGCTCCACGTCCAGTAGATGCTGAAGCGGCGACGTCCCGGTGTATATGGACGCGGAACTTCCACCTGGTTGTACGTGCGAGGACTGGTTTTCGATCTCATGACAGGTGCTCCGCTTGACCACTCGCGAGAAACCGCAGCGCCCTGATGCCGGGCAGGAAGAAATACGCCCCGCCGCGAATCGTGGTAAAGGCGGGAAGACCGCGAAGCCGTTTGCGAATGGGGCGCCTGGGAATCGTCATGTCGAACGTGCCGTCGTGATTGCCGATGATCGGGTCTCGCTCGTTGTCCAGATCCTTGAACTTCGGATCGTTGACCCAGACATTCATGGCGAATTCGAATTGACGAATCAGGCTCGAACACCCGATGAACGCCGCGATGCCTCGTTCCACGCCGTCGTCCGGCGCACCTGCCGGCAGCGGCGGTCCGTACGTGCCGCCGCGGCGGATCATCTTTCGACGCTGCATGTTCTCCGCGGTGTCGCGCGGGTTCATGCGGCGGATATGGGCGCCGATCGGGCAGCGATAACCGTGCGGGTCGGCTTCCTTGTACAAGAAATCGTTTGTCCGCTGCAGGTCGCCGCCGAGCGCCGGGTCGTCTTTGTCCGGGGAGAGCACCAGCGGCGCGCCGCTGCGCCATCGTCCCATCAGCTTCGCCGCCAGCAGTTCCTGCTGGTCCGGCGTTTCTGATTGCTGCCGCAGGAAATCCCGGAACGCGGCGACGTGCTCTTCCATACGCAGGTAGGCGAGATAGCTGCCATTGCGCGAGAGCAGCTCTGGCTGGGGCAAGGGCGGCGGGACTCCGCTCTCGTCTTCGTAACCCAAAAAGAACTCGCCCGCTTTCACCGGCGGTCCTGAACCAGGGGTCGGCTCTTCGCTCGTTCCGGCGACGACAGGCTGAGACAGGCGGTCGCGGTACCCGAAATGCTCGCGCGGGACGCCGTCGAACGGCGGCAGGGCTTCCAGGTTCAACGCCGAGAGCACCTTGACGCCGGTCAGCGTTGACAGGTACTCGCGATGTTGTTGTTCGCCGCGATCGCGCTCCGTTCCGTCACGTGCGAACAGAATCACAATCGCATGAAGGGCCGGACTCGCGAGATCGCCGATCCAGTGATCGGGACCGCTGTCGCCGGTCATGCCGAGAATCTCCGCCCGAGCGGCCATCCCGTGGCGGAATTCGTCCGGGAACGTCGCGAGCGCCTTGTCGTCGACGCCGAGCGCGCGCAGGCCGCTGCAGGTGAATGCAATCGTCACCCAGCGTGCGTCGGGTGATGCGGTCCCGACCGATTGGCCCGTTCCGACTTTGTCCGCCAGACCGGTGAGCCACGCTCGACCTGCCGGACCGCTCGCGAAGCTGAGAAACTCGTACCTCGCCGCGAGCGCGGGCGTCCGCGTCAGCAGGAAGTGCTGAATGTCCTCCAGATCCAGTTGGGCGGTCATCAAGGCTCACTGCATCTGGTCGAGCATCGACGAGAAGGCCTGCTTGAGCGCGAGGGCCTTCTTGATTTCAGTAGCCGTGACGTAGGGATATTCTCCATATTCGAGAAAGCTGGGGCACTGATGTTCGCGAACGAACTTGATGAAGGCCGGCGCGTTCGTCTTCCAATCCACCGGGAATCCTTCGAGCTTCTCGAAAATGGTGTCGACGCCCGTTGCCTTGAACAGCTCGATCGCGTCCTCCGTGTACTTGTCGAAATCCGTATCGAAGATGCCTTGATACATGAAGTACTTGTCGGACCCGATGTCGAACAGCACCCATCGGAGGTAATGCAGCTGGAGTGGGGCGAGCGCATGCGGACTCGCGTCGACGGTCGTCTCAATCCGTGTCGCGTACGCTCGGATGTCAGCCTCGGTGCCCGGCTTGGTCTTTGCGATGATCGTGAAGCCATGACACGCGGGCGTTCGCGGGTAGGTCGGGCCGTATCGTCCCTGTTGAAGGGTAACGTAGCCCTCCTTCGGAATCGCCAGGGCTTTCGGTTTGCTCCAGTCGTTGTCGGCTGCCATCGTTCTCTCCTGGACAGGGCTACACAAGCACTTGCGGCAGACAGGTCGGAACCGTCGCGTCGCGGTGTGAGACTCTTGAGTCTTGAAACCGAGCCGCCTGCGGACCCGCAAACTCTAGGCAAATGACGGACCGTCTGTGCCCACGGCCTGAGCCGCGATTTCCCAGTCTTTCTTGCCGTCTACCGGTGTCGGTTGGAGTTCGATGGGGTTTGGAGTCCGGAATACCGGAGGGTGGGTCAGCGGGCCGTAGCTCCTTGCGACTCAATGCATCTCGGTGGCGCTACCAGACGCGACGGATCGTTACCTGGACGACATTGTCGGCGGTCGTGAATCCTGCGTCGATCCCCTCTGGCACCGGGACGTGGCCGCAATCGAGAGCGGTCGACGAGATCATTCGTTGATCGCGAAGGAGCAGGCAAACGGCCACGTACGGCATCGGACGTCGAGGTCCTCGACGCCGATGGATTCAAGCGGTACCGCTTCGCGCAAAATCCTCGATACTCTTGAGAGCTTCGTTCTTCTCGGCCCGAATGATGCTCCTCCCCGCCCTTGACTGCGGCGCCTCACGCGCATAGCGTGTCTCGAGATCACGTGATGTTGGATCAGCTCAGCTGCGGTGGGAACTGAACATGTCGATCGACGACGAGCGCAGCGAACACGAGGCATCGGGGAACGGGACTCCGGCAGGGCCGGCCGCATCCAATGCCGCCCTGGCGTCGCGATTCCATCAGATGTTTCCGGTCCTTTCCGAGACCGAGATCGACCACGTCCGACGTTTCGGCGAGGTCAGGCGGTTCGCGGCCGGACAGCTCCTGTTCCACGCTGGAGAGGCCGTCCCCGGGATGTTCGTGATCCTCTCCGGACGGATCGCGATCGTGCCACGCGATGCGCTGGGCCAGACCGTGCCAGTGGCAGCGTTCGCGCAGCTGATCGGGGCACCGCTTGAGGAGATGACGGAGGTGGTCCCGGGAGAGGTCATTGCCGACATCGGTCAGCTCTCCGGAAGGCCGGACTTGAGCGTGATCGACGCACGAGCGATCGGTGACGTGGAGGCGATCGTCGTTCCGCCTGAGGGGCTGCGAGCGCTGCTCGTCGCCGAGGCCGAGCTCGGCGAGCGCATCCTGCGCGCGCTCATCCTGCGTCGAGTGGCGCTCATCGAGCTCGGCTTCGGAGGTCCCGTGCTCGTCGGGGCACTCAAGTCGCCAGACGTGACACGGCTGTCGCACTTTCTCGAACGCAACGCGATTCCGTTCCGCGTGGTCGATCCCGATGAGGATCGGGATGCCTCCGCGCTGCTCGCACGCCTGGCCCCGGCGGCGGGCGAGCTCCCATTCGCCATTCTGCCGGACGGCACGGTGCTCAAGAACCCGACCAAGCAGGAGCTGGCTCGGGCCCTCGGCCTGGTGGCGACGAACCTCCGCTCGGAACCGTACGACGTCGTCATCGTCGGCGCGGGTCCGGCCGGGCTTGCGACTGCGGTCTACGCCGCATCGGAGGGCCTCGCCGTCCTGCTGCTGGAAGCGCTTGCGTTTGGAGGGCAGGCGGGCGCCAGCGCGCGCATCGAGAACTATCTGGGGTTTCCGACTGGCATCTCGGGACAGGCGCTGATGGCTCGCGCGTTTACACAGGCGCAGAAATTCGGAGTCGACTTCAGTCTGTCCACCGAGGTGACGCGGCTGGACTGCACGTCGGAACGCTCGGGGCCCGATCCCGTGCACATCCTCGAGCTTGCCGACGGGCGGCGGGTCCGGGCGCGCGCGGTCGTGGTCGCCACCGGCGCGCGCTATCGCCGTCCGGAAATTCCGAACCTCGCGCAGTTCGAGGGCCGCGGCGTCTCGTACTGGGCCTCGCCCGTCGAGGCCCGGCTATGCCGCAATGAGGACGTGGCCCTGGTGGGTGGCGGAAACTCGGCGGGGCAGGCGGCGGTGTTCCTCGCAAGCCACGCGCGTCACGTGCGCGTGCTCGTGCGCGGGCCAGGCCTCTCGAGCACAATGTCGCGCTACCTCATCGAACGGATAGCGGGTTCTCCGAACATCGCCGTGCTTGGTGAGACCGAGGTCGTTGAGCTTCTTGGTACGACCGACAAGGGTCTGCAGGGCGTGCGGTGGCGCAACCGACGCACTGGTGCCGAGGAACAGCACGCGATCGCCCACTTGTTCGTCTTCACCGGCGCCGATCCGGCTGCAGCCTGGCTCAATGGCAGCGGCATCCCCATCGACGAGAAGGGGTTCATCCGGGCCGGTGCCGACGTGCGTTCAACTCAGCGATCGCCGCTACCGCTGGAGACTGGGGTCGAGGGGGTCTTCGTAGTTGGCGACGTGCGTTGCGGCTCGGTGAAGCGAGTGGGGGCGGCCATCGGGGAGGGGGCCGCGGTCGTAGCGCAGCTGCACATCTTCCTCGCCGGTCGTGATCCTGCGGCCACCAGCGCGACGCGCGCCGAGGCACGCCGATCCACAGCGCCCCTCGGCTAACGGATGCATGGCAGTGGAGTGGACGCGCCCACACCACAGCGATACCGTCACTGGTTGATCGAGGTGGTGTTTTGCTCGACGGTGGGCATCATCGCGGGGCGCACCGTGACGAGCCACGAAGCCGAGCGTCCGTTTCCGATCGCCGCCACAGCGGTCCCTGGTGGGATGGCGATCATGTATGTCCGCCAGGACAGGTGACTCGGCATCAGACGGCTTGCTCGTGGTGACCGGTTTCGCCAGGCGCGAGAAGCGCCCCTGGCTTGCCGAGCAGGCGACGCGACAGGCCCGTCTGTCCGAGATGATACGCCTCGTGGAACGCGATGCCGGCCAAGAGAGTTCCAACCGTTTCATTTGGATTCGCGGTTGGACTAAACGGCGCTTTTTGCGAAAGCTGCTTGGACGTTGCCGTTTCCAATGCCGCCGCCAGCGCCGGACTCAGCTCGTCGAACCGTTGTCTGAGTTCTTCTAGACGCACCGCGTGACCGGGATCAAAGCCACCCGCGCCGTACTGTTTGAACTCGGCATCGTCGAAGAGGGGCGTGCCGCCCAGCAACCCAATCGCCTGATTCCGAGTCCGCACCACATGGCCGACAATCCAGTTCATGGTATTGCCGCCTGGCTGCGGCGCAAGAAGACTCTCTTCATGCCCGACACCGGCAAGGTTTCTGGCGAGCACGAACGACCCGATCTGAAATTGAAACGCCAGGACTTGTGGATCCATCACTTCCTCCCGCCACGCGGCTTGCGTGGGACGTTTTCGGCCGGCAGATTGATACCCGTCTCTGAAGTCACCGCATTAACGATTCGGGCGAGCGCGCGCATGTCCGCCTCGGATACTTGGGCCTGCAACCGGCGTTCAAAGGCCTGTACGCGTTCCCGTGCCGCGTTTCCGGTTTGAGCCCCTTTCTCCGTGACGAAAAGCAGCTGCGAACGCGCATCGTATGGGTTTTGCCCGCGACGAATCAGGCCCGCGCGTTCGAGCCGTTTCAACAGGCTGGTGATTGTCGACTTTGGCACGCCGAGCAGACGCACGACCGCCGTCACCGGAACGCCCACGTCGTCCCGCGCGGCAATAAACGCGAGCATTTGCCCTTCGCTCGCCGATACCACCAAATCGGAGAGGAGCGCGTCGATACACAGGCTGGCTTGGCGATGAGCCTGGTGAATCGGCGACAGGATTCGGAATGGCGAGGCTCTCGACTCAGCGGTCCGTCGTGTCATTTAGTACGATGTCGTACTATATTTACCGTCGACTGTCAATGAGGATGGTGCAGTTGAGAGAGCTTACGGGTTGGCCTTTGGTGTGCCATTTCGGCTTCTGTCAACAGAGGAACCATGCGTTCGACGGATGCGCCGCGACTCGTCAACGCGATCCACGCCATCGTCCAATAGCTTCGACTGCAGCCGTCGTGTCCAAATGCGATATGGGCGTTCGACGAAACGCGGCACTTCTCATTAACGATGGGCGTGCGTGGCAGACACCCGCGTCAGGAGGCTCTCGTGAACACGATAACGAAGACGGCGCAAATCAATCTCAGTCGATCGTCGTCCGTCGCCATCAACCGATGTCCAGCGACGCGATCTTGTCGCCGTCGAGCCGAAAAATGTGATCGAGCTCGATAGGGCTGCCGGGAAAGTCGCCGGTCACGCGCCCGACGACGACGGTTGCGCCGTCGCGCACCGTCGAACGGAGGGGCATTACGGTATGGTGATACTTCGCTCGAGCCGCAGCGTTCCACCGTTCGATCGCGACGCTTCCGGTGAACGTGCCGCCTTCGTCGTGCACGACGCCGTCGCCGACGAAGCAGCGAGCCAACCTGGCGGCGTCACCCGCCTGCTCGGCAGCGAAGTACTCGGCGATCGGTGTCGGCAGCGAGATCGACATGGCGAGACCTCCTTCATCCGGAGAATAGGCACTACACTGGCAGGATGGCAAGAACGCACAAAAAAGTCAGGTTCTTGTGCACCATCAGGTGCCGCCGAAAGTGGAGTACAGCCTCACTGACTGGGGACAGGCGTTGTGCCCGGCGCTGGACGCATTACTGACATGGGTCGACCTCAGGCCGTCGACCGAGCTCGTGCCGCCGGGCCATTCACGAAAAGCCGCGCGCTACCGATCGGGCGTCTTCGGCGCATCCGACGGATTGACGTAGCGCGTGTCGGTCGGTCCGACTCCCGTGATCTGCACGAGTACGGGTTCGGCACCCGTGCGAGCAAAGTGATTCCCGCGGCCTGGTTCCGAGTACACGCTCCCAGGGGGCAGGCGCTTCAACGCGTTTGCATCGAATCGATCGCCGTACCCGAATTGCCACGTGCCTGACACCACGGTCGCCATTCGATCGTCGCGGTGCGAATGAGCCGGAATGGTGGTGTTTGCCGGCACAGACAGGACGATCGTGTAGAAGCCAGGCTTTGACGGATCGCCGGCGAGGACCTTCGTGCTCACGCCAGCGAGGAACGAGCTTCCGACTTGTTCCGTGCCGGTCTGATTCGCGCGGACTTCATCGGGTGTCATTCGCATCTGCGGGAGCGTGGATTTCGATGCCAGCGACTTCGACGGAGCGCTGCCGGGTGCAGCCGGTATGACCGCTCCGGATGGGTTGAGAAACCCAACGAGCGCGTCCATCGTCGCCTGCGGATTCTCCTCCATCACCCAGTGGCCAGTGTTCGGCAGCGTCACCGTTCGGGCATTCGAGGCCACGAGCTGAACCTGTTGACCAAGAGCCGCGCCGTTGGCCTTCTCTCCACCGAGGGAGAGCACCGGCATGGTGAGCTTCGTTTGCGAGAGTCGCGCGAAGTCCTTGGCGGCCTGTTGAAACGACACGAAGTACGCCCACGCGGCGCGCATCCTCCCGGGGCGGGCATACGCAGTGGTGTACGCCTGGCGATCGGCCTCGGGGAGCGACCGTGTCTTATCAGCGGCCATGTCGTTCCAGAAATGCTCGAAGTACGTCCGCTCACGACCGCGAACGATGGCCTCCGGCGTGGGCCCATTGAAACGGAAGTGCCAGATCCCAGGATCGTTGTAGATCGTCTCCCAGCCATCGACGCCTGGCAAAAACGCGTCCATGAGCACGAGCTTGTCGACGTCGTCTGGGAACTGGGCGGCGTAGGCGTAGGCGACCATCAATCCGATGTCGTGTCCGACGACGGCCGCCTTGTTCACGCCGAGGCTTTTCACGAGCGCATGCATGCGAGCGGCGGCGTGAGTCATGTCCAGACCGTCGGGCGGAATCGCGGATCCGCCGATCCCGGGCAGATCGGGTGCAATCACGGTGTGCGTCGCCGCCAGACGCGGTATCAATGGCCGCCACATGCGCGATGTTTCGGCGTAGCCGTGCAGAAGTACGATCGCTGGACCGCTTCCCGCGCTCAGATACTGCACCGACACGCCATCCGCGGTTGCCGTGCGGACAGCGATCGCCCTGTCCCCGGCAGGCTGCTGCGCGCGGGGCGCGGCAGGCTGCGCCACGAGTGCCAGAACAAACGCGAATCCGCAGACACGCTGCTGCCTTGCCATGCGATCCTCCGATTGGTGAACGTTGCGACTGCGCCCTATTCGCTGTTGCTCCCGAGCTCTACGTCGCGTGTGAGCGCGCGGCGACCCATGAGGTGATGTCGGTCATCACCGTCTCCTTACCGAGGTCGTTGAGGAGGTCGTGAAAATGGCCCTCATACAGCTTCAGGGTCTTGTCCGCTGAACCGGCGCGGTCGTAGAACAACTGGCTTCCGCTCGATTTGGCGGCCTTGTCGTCTGTCCCATGAAGAATGAGCAGCGGCAATTTGATGCGCGCGAACTCCTCCTTGAGCCGCTCGTCCGCACGAACCAACTCGGCAACCGTCTTCGTCGGTTGCGTCTCGTGCGCGATGAGCGGGTCGCTGTTCATGGCGGCCACGACCTCCGGATCACGGGAGAAGTCCTCATTCTTGAGACGCAGGACGTGGGCGTGCGGCGCCACGTGACTGAGTCCCTTCAGCACCGCGAGCGCAAAATCTGGCGCGGGGGTTTGAAAGGCAAAGCTTTCGCACATCAGGCCGGCCAGGTCCGACGGATGATCGAGCGTATACAGGCAGGCGAGGACGCCACCGGCGCTGTGCCCGAGCAGAAACACGGGAAGGCCCGCGTTTCGAGACTTCACGACGTCCATGAGCGCCGCGATATCGCTCACATAGTCGACAAACGTGTCGACGTAGAACCGTTCGCCGTCGGATCTGCCGCGTCCGCGAAGATCCACGGCATACGTGGCGTGACCCACGGCCGCGAGTCTCTCAGCCACCCAGCTGTAGTACCCGCTGTGCGAATTGAAACCAGGGACGACCACGACCGCTCCGTGTGCCGTCGTTGCGGGCGTCCACGACCGAAAGAAGATCTTGAGGCCCTGATTGTCAAGCGTCTCTTCCCGTGTCTCAATCGCCACACCGCCTGCCATGGAATGCTCCTCGCTGCACAGGTTGCCTGCGCGCTGCTCAGAATGTGCGAACTGGCTCTCGCGCTGAATCCATTCCCGGACGTATGACGGACAGTTCAGCAGGGTCGATCCCCGAGCTTCGCTGCGGGCCAACAGCAGGACGCCCGCCCGATCAACGACCGAAACGTCCTTGAGGTCCAGGACGATGGGCCCCCTCCCGTCCGCGTCGACGAGCGTCTCGAGATCCGCGGTGTGATCGCCCGCAATGTCGCCGCTGAGCATCAGCACAGTGGCGTCATCGACCGTCGAACGCTGAACGCGAAACGTCATACTGGAAACCGGCCCGATCCGAGTTATGGCAACGCGCGCGCCCGGCTCAGATGGGCGAAATCACGAACGAAATGCGGTGAGACGAATGGTGGGATTCCGCCAAATGGCGACTTTTCGACAGCCAGCGGAGCAGACTGGGGCGGCTTGTCGTAATCGTGTGGGGGTGATAGCGTCGCCTCGAATGGCCGCCGCACCCGACGACCCCCTGGATCGACAGCGCGCCGAGGCATTGCTGACCGGCGAAAACCAGCTGTTGGAGCGGCTTGTACAGGGCGAAGACCTGGAATCGATCCTTGACGGTGTCTGCCGGATGGTCGAGGGGATCTTCAAGGACTCGTTCATCTCGATCATGCTCGTGAATCCCGATGACCATCGGCTCTGGTACGCCGCGTCCGGAAGTCTTCCGCCCGCATACAGAGAGGCCCTCAATGGTCTCGAGATTGGGCCGTCCCAGGGTTCGTGCGGCGCGGCTGCGTACCGCAACGCACCGGTGATTGTCGACGACGTCGCCAGTGATCCGCTGTGGGCGCAGTACCGAGACGTCGCGGCTCAGTTCGGGCTCCGCAGTTGCTGGTCCACGCCGATCCCCTCGGCGGACGGCGGTGTCGCTGGCACGTTCGCCGTCCTCTCGCGACAACCCGGGACGCCCACGCCGCACGATCAGCGCGTCGTTGCCGAAGTGACACACCTGGCGAGCCTTGCGATCGCACACAAACGCAACGAAAGCGCCCTGCGACGGAATCAGCAGGAGCTTCGGCAGGTCATCGACGCGATTCCTCAGCTCATCGTCGCGATGAGTCCTGCCGGCCAGCTTCTCTACGCGAACCAATCGGTTCTCGAATCGACGGGCCTCAGCCTCGATGAAGTGATGGCTGATGGCTTTCGCGAATGGCTGTTTCATCCGGACGATCTGCAAAAGCTCCGAAGCGACCGCTCAGAGAAGATGCAGCGTGGTGTCCCGTTCGAACTCGAAATGCGCGCGCGTCTCAAGGACCGCCAGTACCGGTGGTTTCTCGTTCAATACAAGCCGCTCATCGACAGTGACGGACGCGTCGTGCGATGGTACGCGACGGGCACCGATATCAACGACCGCAAGCGGGCCGAAGAGCAGATCCACAACGAGAACCTGGCACTGCGCGAAGAGATCAGTCGCGCATCCATGTTCGAGGAAATCGTCGGATCGTCGGACGCGGTCCGCAGCGTACATGCAGCAGGTCGCGAAGGTGGCGCCGACAGACTCCACCGTGTTGATCACCGGTGAAACAGGGACGGGCAAGGAGCTCATCGCCCGTGCGATTCACAGGCGCTCGGCACGTTCGACGCGTGCGTTCGTCACGGTGAACTGCGCGGCCGTCCCGCCGTCGCTCATCGCGTCCGAGCTGTTCGGTCACGAGCGCGGCGCGTTTACCGGTGCGCTTCAGCGGCGGCAGGGCAAGTTCGAGCTCGCGGACGCCGGCACAATCTTTCTCGACGAGGTCGGCGAGCTGCCTCCGGACACGCAGATGGCGTTGCTGCGTGTGTTGCAGGAGCGCGAGTTCGAACGGGTGGGCGGCAGCCGGCCGATCAAGGTCGACGTCCGGGTGATCGCAGCGACGAACCGCGATCTGCAGACCGCCGTCGCTGAAAAGGCATTCCGGGCGGACCTGTTCTATCGCCTCAATGTGTTTCCCGTGGAAGTCCCGTCGCTACGACAGCGCCGCTCGGACGTTCCACTGCTGGTGGAGTACTTCGTTCACCGGTATGCCAAGCGAGCGGGAAAGAAGATCGATGGCATCAGCGATCAGTCGCTCGATCTGCTGCGCGATTATCCCTGGCCGGGCAACATCCGCGAATTGCAGAATGTCATCGAGCGGGCGGTCATCGTGTCCGACACCAATACTCTGACCATCGATGAGCGTTGGCTGGTGCGGCAGCACGTCGTCGAGTCAAGTGCTAGAACGCCGCTGGATGACGAATTGACAGCCCACGAGCGATCGCGTGTGGAGGCGGCGCTCGCCGCAAGCAAAGGCCGAGTATCCGGCCCAACCGGGGCGGCGGCGAGACTCGGGGTCCCGCGATCGACGCTCGAATCGAAGATCCGCTCGCTCAAGGTCGATAAGCATCGCTTCAGGAGCAACGAACACTGACGATTGTGATGCCAGTATCGAAGATGTTTTGCGAGGCGAGCAAAGTGGGCCTGGATCAGACCGTCGGGACGGCTGCACTCTAGAGCTTTTTCATTTCGAACGCAGGCAGATCGATCTTGTTTGTCCATGTATCCCGCTGGACGGTTTTGACCATGTCCTCGGCCAGCTGGGGCACCACGTTTCGGAAGAAACCTGTGTCTTTCGGGATGATCTGTACCATCGCGTCGGCCATGAGCTGTGGATCCATCCGGTTCTGTTCATCACCGAGGATCCGATCGAAGAAGCCTTGCACGTCGGCTCTCTTCACGTAATTCTTGCGATCATCCATCCAGTGAGACGAGGATTCGGCTTCGGTTTCATTGAAACCCGTGAGATAGCCCCCTGGGTTGATCACTTGCACTTGAATGCCGAACGGGGCCAATTCCGCCTGCATCGAGCCGGCAATGGCTTCGAGCGCATGCTTGGTCGCGGCATACGGGCCGCCAAACGGAATCGAGATCAGGCCGCCAATCGAGCTGGTGAATACGATCTTCCCGGGTCGCCCCTCGTCGATGAACTTGCGAACGACTCTCTGCGTCAGTTCCAGTGGGGCGAAGAAATTTCCGTCGAACATACGTCGGAGCAGCTCCATCGGGATTTCGGTGATCGGGCCGCTCTCAGCGATGGCCGCATTGTTGACCAACGTATCAATGTCCCAGTTCAATGCGTTCTGGACGTCGTAGGGATGCAGGAGATCAAGCTTCTCAACGCGAAGGTTCTTCAAGCCAAGCGTCTCGACTTTCCGGCGGAGTGCCGTCGCCTGGGGCCAGATCTGCACTCCCGCGATCACGTCGTGACCCTGCTGTGCCAACCCGATCGCGGCTAACTCCCCAAAGCCCGAACCGGCTCCCGTAATCAGAATCCGCTTCGTTTTCATGATCACTCTCCTTCGCCTCCACAGGGGACAGGCCGAACAGCACTTACGCTAGCGCCATGGGACGGCGATGCTCTTGTAGAAACTTGCTCGATCGAGTCGAGCTCTAGCGCCGATGGGGATAGGCGGCGGGAGTCGTACCGGTCACCGCGCGGAAGGCCCGGGTGAAGTGTGGCTGGTCGTGAAACCCGGCCTCCGCCGCGATGTGCGCCAGGGGGAGCGTTCTGGTTTTCATGAGACCAATCGCCCGTTGAATACGGAGCCTCAACACGAACTGGTGCGGCGGGACGCCGACGGTGCGGCGAAAGAGACGGGCAAAATGGAAGGGGCTCACGTGAGCCTGTCGCGCGAGCGCCATCAACGACACGTCTTCGCCGAGGTGCGCGTCAATGAAGTCCACGACTTGCGAAGTTGAAACGCGGTCAATTTGCCTCGCGGCGCCGGCGCCTTCGGCTTCGCCACACCATAGTGGGCGAGCAGATGAAGGACGAGTCCGATGGTCAACGTGTCGGCGTACAGTGGACCCCTCGGAATATCGGCCGCGAGTTCTGCATGAAAGGCGGCGGCGTAGCGCGCGATGACGCTGTCGTCAACCGAGCGCTGCGTGGCGAATTCGATCCGATCCCCCGGCAGTCCATCTCGCACGACATCGGCCACAAACCCGGGCTGAAGCACGATCGAGATTTCGTCGAAGGTCTGCAGCCAGCGCGGCGTGTTGAGCTCGCCGTGGGTGAGGAAGTGGCTCTCGCCGGGATTGATGACGCCGTCGCGCCATCCCTTGCGCCCGTTCCACCCGAAGGAGATCGGGTACGCGCCCGTGTTGACGCTAATGCCGTGGCCGATGACGTAGTGTTCTGACAGTTCCCGTGGCGGAAGACGGTGCCATTCGACGATGATGCCTCGCCAGCCGAGCGGCACGCTGCTGAGCAGGAGCGATCCAGTCGGCGCGGCTGGAAAAAGCGCACCAGTCGTCGGGTCGACCAGCACATCTGCGCCGGCACTGTCGCCGTGACTCACCATGTATGGCACCCTGGCTGTCGGGAATAGTCGCGCCAGACGCGGCGCTGGTCAAGCAACGTGACCACGCCTCGCCGACGTCTCAGGAGGCCTTGCGACTCGCCGACTGTCCGTCGAATCTTTCGCGCGCCGCTCTAATCGTCGACCAGTGCGTCTGCAGCCAGGTCACCAGCCCGCGGACCGGTTGCATGAACTGCTTGCCCAGCGGCGTGAGCGCGTATTCGACGCGAGGCGGCACCTCAGCATAGACGTGACGCGTGAGCAGGCCGTCGCGCTCGAGGCTTCGCAGCGTCGCCGTCAACATCCGCTGCGAGATGCCGGGAATACTTCGCTTCAACTCCGAAAACCTCGCGCGTGCCGTCAACCGCTGTTCGAGCATGGCGATGACGAGCAGGCTCCACTTGTCACCGACCCGGTCCAGCACTTCACGAAACTCGCAGTCGTGATGCGCCGTCAGCGCTGCGGGCGTGGTCGCTCGTGCCATACGGTTCCCTCCAGGTACCTAGCGCAGGAAAAAGTGCCGTCTTGCGGCTCCGGTCATGGTAATCCACGATACCTAGGTATACAACAGTAACCACTTGGGGAACTGCATATGGTGATTCAACTCCTTGCGACATGGATTCCAGCGCTGCTGATTGGGCTGTCCGGCGTGCTGAAATTGTCTGGCAACCCGAAGATCGTGGAGACGATGACGGCGCTCGGCGTCGGACGGCACCTTCGCCTCCTGGGCATCATGGAACTGGCGTTCGCCGCGCTGTTCGTCGTGCCAGCCACGATGAAGCTTGGGTTTATTCTCGCGTCCTGCTATTTCGGCGGGGCTATCGCGACCGAACTGTCGCATGACGCGCTGAAAGCCAATCCCTTCATGCCCATCGTGCTGCTCTGGATTGGCGCCTTTGTCCGCGATCGTTCGATCTTCTTTTGAAGGATGCCTCTGATGCAGGTGGGAATTGACAGTTTCGCGGCCGCCTTCGACGAGAACAGCCGCGCCGTGAATCCGGCGGAGCGGCTCCGACAGCTGGTGCAGCAGATCGAGCACGCCGACGAAGTCGGACTGGATGCGTTTGGGGTCGGCGAACATCATCGTCGCGAGTTTCTGGATTCGGCGCCGGCGGTCATCCTGGGTGCCGCGGCGGCACGAACGCAACGCATCCGGTTGACCAGCGCGGTCACGGTGCTGAGCGCGGAGGATCCGGTTCGCGCATTTCAGAACTTCGCGACGCTCGATCTGCTCTCGCGAGGCCGCGCGGAGATGATCGTCGGCCGTGGCTCCTCTATCGAAGCGTTTCCGCTCTTCGGCTTCCGGCTGGAGGATTACGACGAGTTGTTCGCGGAGAAGCTCGATCTGCTGCTGAACATTCGCGCTCACGAGCACGTGCAGTGGTCTGGCAAGCACCGTCCCGCCTTGACCGGGCAGGGCGTCTACCCACGGCCCGTGCAGAATCCCTTGCCAATCTGGCTCGGCGTCGGCGGCACGCCGCAATCATTCGTCCGCGCGGGCCAACTCGGACTGCCGTTGATGGTGGCCATCATTGGCGGTGAGCCCCGGCGATTCCGTCCACTGATCGATCTCTATCGAGAGACCGGGAGGCAGCACGGACACGCCGCGGAGCAGCTCAAGGTTGGCGTCCACATGCTCGGGTACGTCGCAGACACGACGCAGGAGGCCGCTGACACCTTCTTTCCGGGATACGCCAAGGCGATGACGGATGTCGGAAAGGAACGCGGGTGGCCGGCGATGACGCGTGCGAGTTTCGACGCGCAACGAGGCCGGGACGGGGCCCTGCTGATTGGCAGCCCGGACGAAGTGGTCGACAAGATTCTGCGGCACGCCGAGGCCCTGGGTGGCCTGTCCCGAATCTCGTTTCAAATGAACGTGGCGTCGCTGCCCCAGGTCAAGATGATGCACGCGATTGACGCGATTGGCGCGCGCGTCGTGCCCGCGTTACATCAAGCGTAGGCAGCGACACTCATCAGGTAGCCTCGGCACAGCAGGACCAATTGCTTTCGCAGCGAGCGCACCATCTCAGGCGGCGCACCGCTTTCGAGAATCGCTCGCATCACGCCACCCATCGCGGAAAAGACCCCACTCCACGGCGTCGGCGACGCGATTGAGATGTTGCTCCAGCACAGAGAAAAGCAGTGCGTGCTTGTTGGGGAAGTATTGATACAGAGTGCCGACCGATACCCCCGCCCGCTCGGCCACGCGGGTTGTGGTCAGTTGATCAGGTCCTCCCGAGAGCAAAACCTGAATGGTGGCCTCGGAAATGGCGGCGACGGTGTCCGCAGATCGCGACTGGATCGGCGTTTTTCTTGGCTCCAACGGGGGGCGGGGCTGGGCACGCATAATGCGAATTGTAAACCTGAATCATCCTTCATATTCTTGATCCACGGGAGGATAACGATGCACGACAGTCCAGTCGCCCTGGTCACAGGGGCCAACAAAGGAATCGGTCTTCAAATCGCGAAGGATCTCGCGGCGCGCGGCTTCACGGTGCTCGTCGGGTCACGCCACCTCGAGCCTGGGGAGACGGCCGCGAAGAGCGTTGGAGCAGGTGCGCGCGCACTCGAGCTCGACGTCACGGATCAGGCCTCCATCGCCGCTGCCGCGGAGCGCATCCGGCACGAACTCGGCCGTCTCGACGTGCTCGTCAATAACGCAGGCGTCTCGCATGCAGGAAAGCCTGGCAGGCCGCTTCAGGAGATCGCGAAGTCGGGCCGCCCGAGCGTCGCGTCGCTAGACGAGATGCGCGCGGTGTTCGAGACGAACGTGTTCGGCGTCATCGCTGTCACACAGGCGATGCTGCCACTCCTTCGCGAATCGCCAGCGGCCCGCATCGTCAACGTGTCGAGCTCCGGCGGCTCACTGACGCTGAATTCGGACCCGGCGAACCCGCACCGTGCGATGTTCGGGACCTACTCGTCATCAAAGACCGCACTCAACGCGATCACGGTCGCCTTCGCCTCTGACCTCGAGTCCGCCGGCATCAAGGTCAACGCGGCGTGCCCGGGCTTCACCGCAACGGACCTCAACAACTTCCAGGGCACGCGCACCGTTGAGCAGGCTGCACACGAGCCCGTGCGTCTCGCGCTTCTCGACGCGGATGGCCCGACTGGAACGTTCTCGAACGAAGACGGCCCGCTCCCATGGTGACGCGATGACGCCGTCCGCAAGCAAGTGGCCCTCGTCACGGGCGCCAACAAAGGCATCGGCTTGGAAGTCGCATGTGCGATTGCGAAGTCGGGTTACGTGGCTCTGCTTGGGGCACGCAATCCGACGACCGGCCGCGAGGCTGCGGACACCCTCACGAGCGAAGGACTCGACGTGCGGTTCGTTGAACTTGATGTCACGCGGATGTCGACCATTTCGGCCGCGGCGACGCGCATTGAGGCCGACTTTGGAAAGCTTGATGTCCTGGTGAATAACGCCGGCATCGCAGATCCGCACGATGGCCCGCCAAGCCGCGTGAGTATCGATGCCATCGAGCGCGTGCTGCGAACGAACGTTCTGGCGCACCGATCTCAACTTCTTCGGTGGCTGCTGCGCGACGTGCTGGCGTCCGACTTCCATTGAAATCTAGACAGTGGTAGAGTCCCGCCGGAGAGGTCGGTGCTCGTAGTCAACCTTGAACCGGACTTACGTATCGCCAACGAACTGAGCGAACGCCTTCGCGAGTTCAATGAAGAGCAGGTGGGACCGCGGAACACTCTCAACTTTGTGTTATCTGTTCGTGACGATGCGGGAAATCTCGTCGCTGGTCTTACGGGCGAGACGTTTTGGAACGCTCTTTACGTCCACGTGCTTTGGGTCCACACACAGCATCGGAAAAGCGGTTACGGCACTGCGCTCATGGAGCGGGCAGAACAAATCGCAAAAGCGCGCGGCTGCGACTTGAGCATGCTCAGCACGTTCAGTTTTCAAGCGCCCACCTTTTACACAAAGCTTGGCTACCAAGTATTCGGAGAGCTAGCGGACCTTCCGGTCAACCACCGTCGTTTCTGGTTTTCCAAACGGCTTATGGCGACCAGCCGTTCTTCCGGCATGTAGGGTTGCCGTGGCTGACGCCATGGCTGTCTCTGTCGCTGCCGGTGCTCGCGACGGCAGATACGCCGGGTAGGTTATTACCTACTTCGGTTGTGCGTTTTGAAATTCCGCCAACGCCTTCACAACCGAATCGTGCGCAGCGTTCTCGGCCCGACGATGTTGTGCGGCGACGACGGAATGAGCAGCGCGGCCAACGAGGTCGCCGACCGGAACTCTGACACTTACAAACTCACCCGGTGTGTCGGGCGGCAGGAATGTCAGGACGCCCCAATGAAATTCGTCTGGTTCACTCGGGGCGAAAAGCGGCACGCCGTTGCTGTTGAGGGGCTGCTGTGGGCTTTGTAGAGCAGCACGAATGCGTTCCATCGATGCGGTAGAGGGCTCCGCCTGCTGTGCCCCAATCAAGCGGACACCGCCGAGCAGTGCCACGAACACAAGGAGAAGCAGCATCCGCACGCCGTTCGAGGTCATCACCTGCGGCATCATGCACTCCATTGTTAGCCAGCGGCGCATAAGGATTTTCACTTCAGACGCATCGGATGAAACTTTGGCTGTCGTGCCTAGTATGGATGAGCGCTCAGCCTTGATGTTCTCCTGAATGTCCAGACGAAACCAACCAGAAAACCCACCAGCGCTACGGCGAGGATGGAACCGGAACCGACTGACGCTGCACCTGTTTCGCTTCCGCCACTTCCAAAAAACCGGGAGATGAAGAAGGGCAGGAATACCGGAAGGATGAAAACTGCGAGCACCCAAATCACAGATGCAACGACGGCAGCGACAACACCAACGATGACACTCTTGAGGTAACGCATCGCCATTCACTCCCGCTAGAACCTTCCGCACGTTGGTGAAGAACTCGCCGTCCTCTCAGGCCAGCGCGCCGACCGCAAACAGCGCACCGGCCACCGCTACTGCTGCACTGCAACGGTCAACTGCTGGCGGAATACCGTGTTTCCCGAACGGCGAATCTCGACTGAGGACAGCGCCCGGCTTACGTCGGCTCTCGTTGTCACGGTGTATTCGTAGTCGTTTTTGTCGGTCCTAAGCGTCAAGTCGGTGTTGGCGGGTCCGAGCAGTTGGGGGTTTGCTATGACCTGCCCGGTTGCGAGTTCTGTAATCGATACGTCGACTCTGAACTGAGTGGGGTCGTTGGCCTGCCGTGCGACTTTGATTTCAAATCCGTAGGCGGGCGTCTCGACTTGCGCCGGAAGTTCCACGACCGCCGCCGTAAATACCGCAACTACAGCCAGCAGATAGACGAGTGCGCGAACAGACATAAACACCTCACACGAAAGCGAGTTAACGCCGGGAATGTTAGACTGCGATGACGATGTCGTGGTCTGAACCGCCTTTCTGGACGTGCCCGCTTCTCCCATGCGATTCCTCGGATGGAATTTTGGCTGTCACGTGCTCGCGCTCCGCGCCGACCGTGAACGTCGCACCGTCTCGCAATTTGTTCGTTTGCTGCTGCTGCGCGACGTGCGGGCGTCCGCCACATAGGTGATGCTTTTTGCGCCGTTCGGAGACCCGCTAGCGTCCCGCTGCACACAACGAATACCGGGTCGTCACGGATGCGCAGTGGACGTCGTGCTTTGCTCCGCGACGCATTCATAGCGACCGGCGCGCCGGACCCATACCCTCGTGAACCGCATCAAGCCTTCCATGGTGTGATTGGCGTTCCAGCTAGACTCGAATCCTGACACGACCGCCACAGGACCAATGATTCTCACATCAATATCGTGGGGTGTGCGCGCTTCGAGCATCCGTTTCCTGTCGACTTCCGCGATTTTTGTTCGATACAACCCCGTTGAATCGATTCCGGCGTAATCGTCGCCCAAAAGAATGGCGTATTCGGCGATGTCCTGACGATTGCGCGCGTCGAGGCGAGCACGCTCTGCTTCTTGAACACCCGCGCTCTCGGCGTCGTCCTGGTCAACAAGACGCGCGAGCGGCTCGCGAGTCGTTGATGATTGGCTGAGATGCGCTGCGAGCGCCGTCTGCTGCGAGACGAGCAGCCGCCATCCAGTCTCGGCACGAACCCAAATCCGAAAAACATGGGCTTCGACTGTTGGTAACCGCACGGTGCTCCTAACGATTGCGACATCCTTGTAGATGCGGATGCCTAGTCGTTGGGACGCGAGGACCGGGAATTGTGGTTGACCAGCAGTGGCGAGATTCCCGTCTGCCGCGACTTCGCGCGCATTGTCGTCCAGCAGCCCTGCCAGAGCAGTTTGCTTGGATTGCACGCGGGCTTGTTCGAGAGACGCCTCGGCTGCGATGACCTCTTGTTCAGCGGGTGTCTGAGCGCAGAGGAGACCACTGCTGCTTGGCACCAGAAGGGCTACGAGCAGCAGGACGGGCGAAGGCTGACGCATATTTGCCCTCTGAGTCCTCGGCGCAGGATGTGCTCACCTAGAGAGCGGCTGAGCCAGCATTATGACGCCGTTCCGAACCGGTCGGTCTGACTCTGAAATCGGTCGCGGATTCGGCATCATCCGGCCGACTACATCGTGATTCCGGCAACAATTCTCGCGCGCTGAATCCTGCCAATCGGGTGAAGTTGACAACAGACGTGACAACGCGCTGAACGACGCTAGCCGTCGACTGTCATGATGTTGTCTGAAAACTGTGGCGTTCCGATGCCGGAACCGCCCAATCCAGACGGCGACGGCATCTGTCTCTTCGGTACTCGCAGAGCGTGCGTAGAGGCGCAGCGACAGAGGAACACGACGAGCATGGACGACGGCTCGCGTCCGTGACATTCAGCAAAAGGCGAGGCCGATTGTCTCGCTGGCTCGACGAGGACCAATCGAGCGAAGAGCAGGACACGATGGCCGAACGGCGAATCGCGCGCTCAACGGCGGATGACGCTGCGCGAAGTGCCGCTTGAGTTGTGAAGGTCTTGATTGCCGCTGCCCGAGCGAAGAACGTCACGCTGTCGCATCACGTCAGAAACCTGTTGGAGAGGTCCACGGCTGCGAAGTCCGTGTAGTCCGCGCCGGAAAGACCGGCGACTGTTGAAGGACTTCTGCTGTTGAACTCTACCGCTCGTCACCCACACCACACGTGAACTGTGAATGCCGCACCGTTTCGCAACTTGTTCGCCTATTATTGCGAGACGTGCTGGTGTCCGCCGCCGTGCAAGCCCGCCTTCACGACCGTGGCACATTCTCACTCGCCCGATGTCTAATAGCCCAAGAACTCATCCCCGTAAGGTATCGCTCAGTCGCCTTCCCAAGAGTGAGGAACCGTGGCTAGAACTCTTTTTCTTGTTGTTCTCCTGACGGCAACGATTACCTTTCCTGCGTCGGTCTCAGCCCAACCGAACCCAAATCAGCCCGACACGTCAATGGATGCGAACACGAGAGCGGAAGCGATAGCTTCGCTTACGAAAGCTCTGCGGGCGGCTTACGTCTTCCCGGATGTGGGCGATGCAGTAGCAAAGATGCTTGAAGAACGGAACGTGCGCGGAGAATACAACTCCATCACGAGTGCCAAAGCGTTCAGCGACCTTCTCACGAAGCAGATGCGGGAAACGTCGCATGATAAGCACCTCGCCCTCGCCTACAGTTCGGGAGTGCTTGGACCGTTTCCCGTTTCCAAAGCGGGAGAACCACCACCTTCCCTTTGCGCCGATTGCGAACTGCGTCGGGCACGAGCGAGCAACTACGAGTTTGAGAGGTTAGAGCGCTTCAGCGGGAATGTCGGTTATTTTAAGTTCAACGGCTTTGAAGACCAACAAGGCGGCGATGCTGTAGCGGCGGGAGCAATGGCGTTCCTCGCCAATACGGACGCAGTCATCATCGACCTCCGGGACAATCACGGAGGTGGATTAGATATGTTCGCTCTACTCGCCTCGTATTTTTTCGACCATCCCGTTCATTTACTTGACCTCGCCTTCCGCCTCGCGGGAACAAAGGATTACAACGTCACGCAGACGTGGACCCTGCCCTATGTGACGGGGCGGCGATACGTGGATAAGGACATTTACGTCTTGACCAGTCAGCGCACCTTTTCCATCGCGGAGGCATTCACCGACGCACTTCAAACGCAGAAGCGCGCGACGGTTGTGGGAGAGACAACGGGCGGAGGTGCCAATGGAGGTGGTCCCTACCGCATTGCCGACCACCTTTTCGCCTCGATGCCGATGTTGCATTTGGATAATCCTGTCACCAAGACCAACTGGGAAGGCAAGGGAGTAGCACCTGATGTCAAGGTGCCGGAGAAGGACGCCCTCTCCACAGCCCAGCGGCTTGCGTTGGAACACTTGGTCGAGAAGACGACGGACCAACAAGCGTTGGCAGCCTTGAAAAAGGCGCTCGCCGCGCTCGACACAATCCGGTGAACTCCGTCGCGCTTCGCTGTCATCGCCCCGGCATTCTGGCACGTCGGATGCGAACAAAAAGTTGACAACAGACGTGACAACGCTAGAAATGTGGCTGACGCAGAAGCACGTGTAAAACATTGATTTACTTGATGCTATCTGAAAACAATGAAGGCAGACCGCCGACCCGAAACTACGTCCTGAGGCCAGCGCGCCTGCGGTCTGGACGGACGAAGTGCAGCGTGGCTCAGCCGTGGTCGCGGCAAACGCAACCCCGAAGGCAGTCACTTCACAATCACTTCACAGTCCGGCTGGACGCCTGCGGCCCGTCGCTGTAAACTGTTGACCTACTTGAACGGAGAGATGTCCGAGTGGTTGAAGGAGCACGCTTGGAAAGCGTGTGTAGGGGAAACTCTACCGAGGGTTCGAATCCCTCTCTCTCCGCCATCCCTCGCTTATGACTCATGCGAAGGATGCCCACCATAGCGCGAAGCGCGACGGTGGGCATCCACATGTCTGCTCAAGCTTTGGATGGCAAGCCAATTCCTCGGTCGGTCTGTCGGCTCGGGTGGACTTCCAGGGCATTGCGCAACTTGCGCCTGCGGCGCTCGTTGCGACTGGGCTCGAATACCTTCTCTCTCCACCAAACATGCCTCTTCGGATCGACCAGGTCGTCAGCATTGGAGTGCGCAACTGCGGGCCTCGCGGGTGAGCCACGACAGTTGACGAGGAAAAACACGAATGATTTCAGCGCGAGAGGCACTCGAACGCTTGCGGGATGGGAACCGTCGCTTCGCGTCTGGCGCTCGGAGCAGTGACATACTCGCCAGCCAGGCGCGACGCACCGAGTTGGCGGCCGGGCAGGAGCCATTCGCCATCATTCTCGGGTGTTCCGATTCGCGGGTACCGGCGGAGATCATTTTCGATCAAGGGCTGGGCGACCTGTTCGTCATCCGCGTGGCCGGAAACATCGTCGCGTCCTCTCAAGTCGGCAGCGTGGAGTACGCCGCAGAGCGGTTCGGCACGCCGCTCGTTGTGGTGCTGGGCCACTCCCAGTGTGGGGCGGTGCAGGCCACACTGGAAGAGCTCATGCGGCCAAGGGAGAAGCAGTCGCGGAATCTGCGGTCGATCGTCGACCGCATTCGGCCATCAGTGGAAGGCTTGCTGGCGACGGAACTCAGACACGACTCGGAGGCTCTCGTCCGGCACGCCGTTCGCAGCAACATCCGCGTCTCCGCCAACCACCTGCGACACGGATCCGACGTTCTCGAGCCGCGAATCCAGGAAGACGGGCTCGTCGTCGTGGGCGCCGAGTATTCGCTGGAGACCGGAGTCGTTGATTTCTTCGACGGTGTGCCGGAGGCCGTATAGGGTTATCGCGACTCATTGATCTGGAACGGAATACCCTTCGCGTTGGTATGGCCTTCGGCGTCCGTGACCTTGACGCCGAGGATGTACGCGCCAGCATCCAGACCGCCGAGATCGAGTTGCGTGGAGTAGCTCACGGGTGACGAGCGGCTGATCGACTGGCGCGGCACCGGAGCCAACGGCAGCGCGACACTCCGCTGAACGTGACCGGCCGCGTCGAGAATCGTGGCCACGGCGGTGACATCGTTCGGTTGCTGAGAGCCGTACACTTCTCCGTAAATCGCCAGCGTGTCGTCGGCGTCGAACGTGCGTTCCGCACTGACCGGCTTCGGCAGGTGTTGCGTCAGGAACGACGGCGGATTGCCGGCCACGATCGCGTGCTCCGACATCGGCGCGAGCGCGATGTCGCTCATCGCGAGCCGTTCGTTCAAGCGGGGCACGTCGACGTTCAATGACACTAGTCCGGTCAGATCGTTGCCCAGGCGCAGGGTCGCCTTGATGGTGACGAGGCCGGGCGGCAGGTGCATCGCCGATACGACGCCGATGTCGACTGGCGACGTCGCTCGGGGAATGGCCGACGCACCGTTCGCCCCGTCGACAATCTGGTCGGATGAATTCGTACCAGTGACCGAATACTCAAGAGAACGGCCAGCCAGTCGATCATATGGGGCGTTGACGCGGAGCGTCACGATGACGGCGTCGCCATCCTTGCCGTCACGGAAGCAGCTCGCCTGCATCTGGAGCGGCAGCTGCGGGTCAGCCAGCGGCTCCGCAGCCACATCCTCTAATGGGATGGCCGCACCTGAAGGCTTAGGGAGATGCTTCGCAGGCCACGGCATGTAACCGTGCCGCGCCTGGACGACCGTTCCGCTTCGATGAACTTTGACCGTCAGACGGCGGAGGCGCCCCGAAGCGGCGCCGACGGTGCCGGGGCTGAAGCCGATCAGGTAATAGGATCCGGCGTCCTCTTCGACGCGCTCCAGTGAGTGATCAACGTCATTCCGGTTTGCAACGACCCCGCCCGTCTCCTGAGCCAGCACGTTGAGCGCGAGAAGTGACGATATCGCCTTCCCGGGCGTGGTGGGTCCAATGATTTCCGACATGCCCACCACGCCAGTCACGCCCATCGGGTAAATACCGACGTTCGCGGCGGCTGCGACACGCAATACGCCTTCATACAGCGGAGTGCCGATTAACCTGTTGTCCAGCGCCTCACCGCCGAGGAGTATCACCACCTTTCTTCGGCTGTTGATGGCGCCCATCCTACGCAGCAGAATGTCGAGGCTTGATAGCAGCTGATCTGGCGGAACCGGGACTCCTGCGTAGGTTCCCTGCACGCGATCGATCACGGCGTCGAGGCGGGTGCGGTCAGCGGTGAATTCCTGTCGCGGCATCTGATTCGTGGCCGGCCAGATGGCGATCTCATCGTTGTCGCGCATGTGACGGTCCACGAACCGGTGCAGGAGATTACGGAGGTAACCGGTATCGTTGAACGGAATCCACGGATCGCTGATGAAGAAGACGATCAGCCGGCCATTCTCGCGGCGGTTGGTGGCGAGGTGTTCCGTCACTGGCCACGTCGCCGCCGTCGTGTTGTTGACAACCCTCCGCGTATCAGGCAGGTTGACAGACGCAAATGACGCGATGGTCTGCGGCTTCCCCTCATCCTCGATCTCGAAGTCGTTCTTCGTGAGGTCCGTGACCAGGCGGCCGCTCTTCCCGTCGCGGACGACGACGTCGACGAGCACCAGCTGCACACCGGAACGGAAGGAAGCGGCCGGCGGAGACTGCTGGCCGACTACCGCGGGCGAGACGGCTCCAAGGCCAGTGAGAGCGGTGATGACGAATCGGAGACGAAGCGAGTTCAGGCGCATAGGGTCTCCCATGCTCAGACGAGTGACGCCGCTCTCTGATAGTTCACTCCATTTGACATTCAAATGTAAAGGGATGAGACTACTGTACGACCGCGCATGACCAGCCAACGCGTGGCAGCGCTTCGCGAACGGTTCGAGCGACTGCTCGGTACGTTCCGTCCCAGTCGAACGGACGACGACCTGGCGGAAGAGCTCCGCCTGCATCTGGAACTGGCGGCCGAGGCCGCCAGGCAACGAGGCGAGTCGCCCGGGCGCGCCACGCGAACGGCGGCGATGGGCTCGGGCCGCGTCATCCAGGCGATGGAGGCGATGCGCGAGCAGCGGGCGCTTCCGTGGCTGGACGATCTCATTCGCGACATGCGAGACGCGGTCCAGCAGCTGCGGTGCAGTCCGGGGTTTGCGGCGGTTGCCGTCCTGACTCTCGCGCTCGGCATCGGCGCGACGACGGCCGTCTTCAGCGCGTCCGATGCCGTCGCGCTCCGACCAGTGCCCGTCAACGATCCTGGAACGCTTGTTCGCCTCAGTTGGGTCGGTCCGAACGATCTGACAGGTAGCGTGAACAGATATGGATTCCTGGCGGCGGACCGCGGACGACAGCTCGAGGCCACGTTCCCGTATCCGATCTTTCAGACGTTCGCGAAATCGAATCACACGCTCATCGATCTGATTGCGTGCGCACCGAAGATCCAGCTTGCGGTGGAAACCGCCGCCGGTGCGGCGATGGCCACTGGCATGCTGGCGTCGGCCAATTATTTCGAGGTGCTCGGCGTGCGCGCCGAGGCGGGGCGGACGTTTGCGCCGTCCGACGACAGGCCTGACGCGCCGCCGGTCGCCGTGATCAGTGACGAGTACTGGCAGCGCGCCTTCGGCGGCCGTCGATCGGTGATCGGATCGACGATCGGCATGAGTGGCGTTCCGGTCACCATCATCGGCGTCACGCCGCGCGCCTTCGCTGGCATCCAGCGCGTTCCGGACGTCGCACCGGATGTGGCGGTGCCGCTGTCCGCGATCGTGCGATTCGATCGCGGTGACGTGGACCGCGGCTCGATGCTCCGGCAGACCCTGTACTGGTGGCTCGAGCTCGTCGGCCGCGTGAAGCCTGGCGTCACGCCGGAGCAGGTGCGGGCCGATCTATCGGACCTGTTTCAAACATCGGCGCGTCGCGGTTGGAGCTCCTACGTCGGCTCATCGTCCAGTGACGCGCGGGCGCTCGGGCTTCTGCGAAAGCTTGGGCTTCTGCGAGACGATCCGCGCGCACCCGAATTGCGCGTGACGAGCGCCAGGCACGGCATCGACGATGTGAATCCCGATCGATACCAGATCGTGGGCCTCCTCGCGGTGGTCGTGACGCTGGTGCTTCTCCTGGTCTGCGTGAACCTGGCGAATCTGCTCCTCGCACGCGGGGCCGTACGCCGGCGCGAAATTCAGATCCGGCTCTCGATGGGAGCCACGGCGGGGCGGTTGGTCCGGCAGCTGCTCGTCGAGAGCGCGTGTGTGGCGCTGCTCGCCGGAGCTTGCGGCGTGCTGCTGGCTTCCCGTGCCAACGACCTGCTGCCGGCTGGTATCGGGCGCTTTCCTCCAGTCGATTGGCGCGCGCTGGTGTTTGCGGCGGTGACGAGTGCCGCCGCCGTGATCGCCATCGGACTCATACCAGCCGTCATCGTCGTTCGTCAGGATCTCGCCGGCAACGCCGACAGACGATGGAGGAGCGGCCGAGCGAATCTCGCACGCACGCTGGTAGTCGCACAGGTGGCGCTCTCGATGGTCTTGCTCGTCGGCGCCGGGCTGTTCCTGCGCACCGTGGACAATCTGCAGCACGTCGACGTCGGCTTCGACGCGAATCGACTGCTGCTCGTCAACGTGAACCCGCCGGTCAATACCTATGACCGAACGCGCATCCTGCGGCTCTACGCGCGCCTGCTCGATCGGTTGACGCGAGTGCCAGGCGTCGAGCGTGCGGCCTTGTCGCGTCCTGCGCCGCTCTCGGGTCCGCTGGTCACCACGCCGCTGGTGATCGATCGCCGCGGGCCAGCGGTGTCGCCGCACGTCGATCGGGCCGCCGCACGCCGCGTCCGTTGGATGATGGTCGATTCGAATTTCTTCGAGACATGGGGCATCTCCGTCGTGTCGGGACGCGCCTTCAGCCGATCGGACGCGGCTGACGCGTCCCAGGTGGTGATGATCAACGAAGCGGCCGCGCGCGAGCTGTTTCCGGGCGACAGCCCGATCGGACGTCGCGTGGGACCGTCGTACGAGTTCAGCAGCGAAGACGAAATCGTTGGCGTCGTCACCGACGTGAGCTACGACAGCCTTCGGGACGCCGCACCGCCCACGGTGTATGTGCCGTACGCGCAGGAGATGGCTCGTTGGGGTGGACCGCAACCTGTGACCATCGCGTTGCGAACGGCTGTCGACCCGATGACGGTCGCCGCGGCCGTACGCGAGGCGGCGCGCAACATCGATCCCGATGTGCCCATCGGCATCTCAACGGAGCAGGAACAGATTGGTCTGCGTGCCGCGCGCGAGAAACTGTTCGCCGGCGCCTGCACGTTGTGCGGCGGTATCGCGCTGGCCCTCGCCTCGGTCGGGCTGTTCGGGTTGATCTCGTACAGCGTCGTGCGACGTAGCAAGGAGATTGGCATCCGCCTGGCGCTCGGGGCGTGGCGGACCGACGTCGTGCGAATGGTGATCGGCGACTCGCTGGCGCTCGTCGGCGTCGGCATCGGCATCGGCGCGGTATTCGTGCTGGTGTGCCGGCGGTTCGTCGCAGCTCTGTTGTTCAATGTCGCGCCGACCGATCCGGCCAGCCTGGCAGCCGCGGTCGCCGTCATGATCGTGTTGGCAGTCCTGGCGAGCTATCTTCCGGCGCGTCGCGCGTCTCGAGTCGACGCGATGGTGCAGCTTCGGTGCGAATAGCGAGGGTCTGAGGGGGGATCGCTCATGACGCGAAGTCGACAGGTCGCGGCGGTGCTCATGCTCGCGGGTGTCTCGCTGTCGGCGCAGCAGCCGGCCTCTCCGCCACCCGCGGCGGTCACGTCGCAGCCTCCGACGTTCAAGCTGGGCGTGAACGACATCGACGTCGACGTCGTCGTCACTGATGCACAAGGCCACGCAGTGCGCGGCCTGACCAAAGACGACTTCCGGGTATTCGAGGACGGCAAACCGCAGGACATCTCCGCCTTTTCCGCCGTGGAGATCCCCGTAGGTCCGAAACAGCCGTCGGACGTGAAGGCGACACCGCCGTCTGATGTCGTGTCGAACGCGCAGCCGTTCGACGGCCGGCTGTACGTCATGGTGATCGACGATCTCCACACGCAACCTGGCGAGGCGCCGCGCCTGAAGGCCGTGGCACAGCAGTTCGTGCGCGAGGACTTCGGCTCGACCGACCTGATGATGGTGATGCACACGGCGGGAGCGGCCGATGCCAGCCAGACGTTCACGAACGACAAGAAACTACTCTCGGCGGCGATCGAAGGGACCAGCGGTCTCGATGTCGGCCGGCAATTGAGCCAAGGCGACGGGTACTCCTTCGACCAGATGCAGGCGGCAGATGCGCGCTCGACGCTCGCAACGCTCCAAGCCGTCGTCGGCCGGCTCGCGAACGTGAAGACGCGGAGAAAAGCGATTCTGTTCCTCAGCGGTGGGATCGATTACGACATCCGGAACCTGGTGCCCGATGACGGCGGGCACGCGCTGATGAACGTCGAACCTGGTGCTCAGACCTCGTCCAATCAGTGGGGCACCGCCGTCATGGACGCCATGCGCGCCGCCGTTGACGCTGCGATGCGCGCCAACGTCGCCATCTATTCCATCGACCCGCGCGGACTGGCGAGCCCGGGCGGGCTCGCGCAAGACAGCCTCAGGGCTCTGGCAGAAGAGACCGGCGGATCGGCCGTGGTCGGTCGCAACGATTTCGGTCCGGCGTTTCAGCGTATCGTCGCCGATAACAGCGCGTACTACGTGCTTGCATATGCGGGCACCGAACGGCGCGACGGCAAGTTTCACACGATTGACGTTCGTGTAGACCGGCCGGGCGTGACCGTGAAGGCGCGGCGCGGTTACACAGCACTAAAGCCGAACGCGAAGAGCACTACGGAGAAGGTCGATGAGTCAGCCTGGATTCGCGAGGCGCTGGACAGCCCGTTCCCGCTCAGCAGCGTGACGCTCGATCTCTTCGCGACAGCATTCAAAGACAGCGCGAAGAACGCCTCAGTGCTCGTCGGCACGGAACTACGAGGCAGCGATCTGGAGCTGACGGACGGCGATACGATCCAGATCGCCTACGACGCAGTGGACGCGAAAGGCAAGACGTTCGGGGCGCGGATTGAAACCGTGACGCTTCATCCCAAGCCCGAGACACAGGCGCGGATCGAGCAGACAGGCATCCGCGTGTTGAACCGGATGAATCTGCCTCCGGGCAACTATAAGCTGCGCGTGGCCGCGCGCGACGGCAGCGGCCGTCTCGGCTCGGTGTTCGAGAACCTGGTGGTGCCCGATTTCAGCAAGCCGCTCATGTTGAGTGGAGTGGTGCTCACGTCCACGACAGCATCGGCCACACCCACTCCGAAGGCGGACGATGCACTGCGCCAGCTATTGCCTGGGCCACCAGGCGGGCTGCGCGCGTTTCCACAAATGGATACAGCCGCGTTCTACACGGAAGCGTACGACAACGAAGCCGGCGCGCCGCACATCGTCGATCTCCGTGCGACCGTCACGGACGACAGCGGCCGCACGTTCTTCAAGACTGTTGAAACGCGCAGCTCGGCCGAGCTTCGTTCTGGGAGCGGGCGAGTGGGCTTTACGGCGCGGGTACCATTGAGCGATCTGCCAGTAGGGTCGTACACACTGACCGTGACGGCGGAGTCGCGCGGTGGCGGCATTCCGGCAGCGACGCGGCAGGTCGGATTTTTCGTCACGCCCGGTCGAACCGCCGTTCCGACGGACGCCACGCCGGTCGCGCCGGTGCCGTGCTGCCCGAATGCTGCTGCCTACGAAGTCGACGTCCGCGCATTCGCGCATGGCGACCGGACGGCCGCTGCAGTCGCGATCGTGCGTGCGCCGCTTTCTCAGCTGCAGCACGGACTTTCAAGTATCGACGCGCGCGATATGCGGCTCCTCCAAGACGCGGCGGCGATGCACCTGGTGCTCGCTGCCAGAGCGATGGAAGCCGAGCGCTATGAGGAGATGTTGGTGCAGCTCGCCGTCAGCGACGCCATTTTCCAGCGAATCCGTTTCTCCGCGGAGGACCCGCAGTTCGCGAGTAACTGGTACATCGCGTCCGCGGTGATGCAAATCAACGCAGTGGATATTGATGCCGCAGAGGCCCTGGTGGGGCGTGGCATCAAGGCCAACGTCGCGCCCGCCGAGATGCGGCTTTCCGCAGGGATCGTCCACGAGACCGCGGCGGGCTTGGAGAGCCGCCGCATTGCGTCTGCTTGCGCAAGTTGTCCGAATGCGACGCTACTGCGAGGCTACGGCCCTGGCATTGCACGACCGATGACGGCGCCGGAATGGTCGGATCAGCGGCAGCGCACGGCCGAACTGAACGAGGCCGAAGACGCCTACCGACAATCGCTGGAAGCCGATGCGACGATGGAAGAGGCGAGACTGCGACTCGGCCGCACGCTGCTGCTTGAAGGCAAGGGACGCGACGCGCGAGTGGAGCTCGCGCGCGTGGTCAACGAGAGCCGGGATGCGCGGCTCTCGTATCTGGCGCACTTATTCCTTGCCGACCTTTCCGATCGCGCCGCAGACAACGACGGCGCCGTCAGGGAGTACTCAGCCGCACTCGCGATCAGCCCTTCGTCGCGGGAGGCGTACATAGGCCTCAGCAACCTTGCGTTACGAGCGGGCGACGATCGCCAGGCGCGAGACTACATCGAGCAGTGGATGAGGCGGCCGACCTCGACCGTCGTCGATCCGTGGAACGAGTACCAGCGGGGCCTCGATCAGCTCGAGCCCGCACTTCAGGCTCTGCTCAGAATCATCTCCCAATGAGATTCGTTGCCGTTCTGTTTGCGGCCGGTATAGTCACCTGCGTCGTCGCCGCGCAGCAGCCGACGTTCAAGGCTGGCGTCGAGGTCGCGCGCGTTGACTTATCGGTCACTGACCACGGCAGGCCAGTGCGGGGGTTGACCGCCGTCAATTTCGTCGTCACCGACAACAGCACGCTAGAACCGGTCACAAGTGTCCTGCTCGAGCAGCTACCGCTCCGCGTGGTGCTCGTGCTGGACACCAGCGGCAGCGTACAAGGATCCGCGCTCGCGACGCTGATCGACGCGAGTCGCGGTCTGGTCGGAGCGCTCAAGCCGACGGATCGGATCGCGGTCCTGACGGTCTCTGACGAAGTGAAGCTCCTCAGCGGGTTCGAGGCTGCTCGCCCGGCCGTCTTGGACGCGCTCGCCCAAGCCCGTGCGGGAGGTCTGACGTCGTTGTACGACGCGCTGCAGGTCGCCTTCGAGCTCGCACGCCTCGATGATGGCGGCAGCGCCGCACGCTCACTGATCATCGCCTGCACCGACGGCTTGGACACCGGGAGCTGGCTGAGCGTGGAGGACGTGACTCAAGGCGCGCGTCGCGCGGACGTCGTCGTTCACCTGATCGAGCCGCAGGGCTCGCCGACACCCCGGCTGGAGAAAAGCGTGAACATGGTCGCGCAGGTATCCGGTGGGCGCCGTTGGTCCGCGAGCTCAGGGCGCGATCTCAAGGAACTGTTCACCGCGACGCTGACCGAGATGCGTGATCGGTACCTGCTGACGTTCACGCCCAAGACGCCGGTCCGGGAGGGCTGGCACGACCTGAAGGTGACGCTCAAGAACGCGCGCGGTGATGTCCTGGCACGGCCCGGCTACTACGTGGCGAAGGGCGGAGTCTAACCGTCGTATGATGCCCCCATTGCTTCTGCCTGGAGGTTGCCGTGGACGAGCATCTCGGTCGCACGCAGCTGGATCGACGTCAGTTCATGGCGAGCCTTGCTGTAGGGACGACGATGGCCGGCCTGTCTCCTCGCTCCGCGACCTCGGCGCTGCGAGCGACCGCGATCGACCACGTCTCATATGAATCGCAGGATTACAAGAAGACGCGCGACTTCTACGTCGAGATCTTCGGGTTTCAAGTATCAGAGGAGGACAACGGACAGCTATACCTCTGGGCCGGCGACGCGTTGCTCAGCGCGAAGAACACGCCGAAGGTCCCCGCGCCCTTCATCGACCATTTTGGCGTGACGCTGGACCCGTGGGATCCGAACGCCGTGGCGACGGTGCTCGAAGAGCGGGGCAGGGCGGCCCAGTTCCTCCGCAACGATCCGCACGACCGGCAGGGCCGGAGCGCGTTCACACGGGATGTGAACGGGTTTGCCCTCCAATTGGATCCAAAGGATCTGGTGACGAGGCCAGTGCCGGCTGCGTCCCGGGCACCGCTCAAGGCCGTGAGTCTCAATCACATCTGGTACCTGTGTCCCGACTACAAGACGACTCGCGACTTTTACCGCGAGCTTCTGGGGACGCCAGTGACGAACGACGATGGCCAACAGGCGTACCTGTGGTTTGGTGACGTGTTCATGATCGTCAGGAGCAATTCCGATCGCCATGCAAGACCGGTCGTCGATCGCGTCGCGTGGACCTTGGCAGATTGGGATCCGAATCGAGTTCTGGCCGTCTTGAAGAGCCGCGGCCTCGACGCCCAGCAGGATGCCTTCGGCAAGAGCATTCTGACGAAGGATCTGAACGGCTATCCCCTGGAGCTGTGTAGCAGCGATCTTGCGTCGAAACCTTGATGCGCACAGACGGAGCGGCCATGCCGAAGAATCGTGCTGAAGAAGGAAGGGCGCCATGAGAGGATTCGTCCTCGGGGTTCTCGTCACGCTGCTCGTGATCGCAAGCGGCGTTCTTGCAGCGTCGCACCTGGGCCTCTACCCGATCGGCGCAGACAACCCTCCCGGCGCGATCGAGCGTGCGCTGGCGATGCGCGCCATGGACGAATACGCCGACAGACACAAGCCGGCCGGGGGCAATCCCGTCCAGCTCACGCCCGCCAACTTGATCGAAGGTGCCGGGGACTACGAGGAGCACTGCGCGTTCTGCCATGGCGGCGCGAAGGCGAAGATCAGCCCGATGCAGAACAAGCTCAATCCTCCCGCGCCGCAATTGATCAACCGTATCCCGCATGATGACGACGCATGGCTGTTTTGGGTGACCAAGCACGGCGTCCGGATGACTGGCATGCCGAGCTGGGATGGCATCATGTCTGATGACGAGATGTGGAAGATCATCGCGTTCATCAAACACAGCGACAAGCTGCCGCCGGAGGTGCAATCGTCCTGGCAGAAGATGGCCGCCGCCCCCGGCGAGATTGAAGAGCACACGCCCGAGCAGCACCAACACACAGGAAGACCCAAGAGTTAGGTGTGAGGCCGCGCCAGCCGACGGCTAAATCTCTTCTGGACCGATGACCTCTCCGGCGCTGATGCGGACCTTGCGACCGGAGTGGGTCCACGCCACAGTATCGTTTGAGCGCCAATGGAACCTCTCATCAGGAACATCTCGGACACTGCTCGGTGGGTCGCCAGCTATCGGGCGCAGGAGAGCGAGCGCCCCGACGCCGTCTTCCGCGACCCGTTCGCGCGCGCGCTGGCGGGGGAGCGCGGCGCACAAATCGCCGCCGCCACGCCATTTCTGCAGCAGGCGGCGTGGTCGATGATCGCGCGGACCTATCTGATCGATCAGATCGTCGTGCGCGAAGTGCAGCGTGGCGCGGATCTCGTCATCAACCTGGCCGCCGGTCTCGACGCGCGTCCGCACCGCATGGATCTGCCGCCGGCGCTGCGCTGGGTCGAGGTTGATCTCCCAGAGATTCTCGACTACAAGGAGCGCATTCTCGCAGACGCCGCCCCTCGATGCGTGCTCGAGCGCATCCGTTTGGATCTGTCGGACCGTGGCGCGCGGCGCACGCTCTTCGATCGACTCGGCGGCTCCGCGACGCGCGTGCTGGTCATCGCCGAAGGGCTCCTGATCTACTTGCCGGCCGAGGATGTTGGTGTGCTGGCCCGCGATCTGGCGGCCGTCCCCACATTCGAACGATGGGCGGTCGACATCGCTTCGCCCGGCCTGCTGAAGATGATGCGGAAGCGGATGGGCGACATGGTCGCGCGGGCGGGCGCGCCGTACCGCTTCGCGCCGCCGGAAGGACCGCCGTTTTTCATCCCGTTCGGGTGGACGCCGATCGATGTACGGTCGCTCTTGAAAACCGCGGCGAAGCTGAAGCGACTGTCGCTGTTCCTGCGGCTCATGTCGCTGCTGCCCGATTCGTCAGGCGCGCAAGGCTCGCGCCCCTGGTCGGCCGTCTGCCTGCTCGCTAGTGGCCCGTCCACGTTGAACGAGGACCAGATCGCGGAGCGCGAATGCCCCGCCCGCCACTAGTGGAGCGTATGCGCTGATTCAGTACCGCTCGCTGGCCCGCGTCTCGTGGCGCAGGACTTTAGTCCTGCTCTGCCCGCGGGCCGAGGCAGGTCTGAAGACCTGCGCCACAGCGGTCCTGAATCAGCGGAGACAGGCCACTAGTACGACTTTGTCAGATCATCGGATTCCCGAAGGAATCCGCGAGTGATCTGAATTGAGGACATTGTACGTTTCGCTGATTGCCGGTACGCTGCGTCCCAGTGCTCGATCGGCACGCGTGGTCGCTGCTGCGACGTCTGACGGGATGGCTGGATCAGTTCAAGGACTGCTTCGGTCATCGCGCGCAGCACGTGTCGTTGCGCCAATACATCGATGGGCTGCTGGGCGACAGCGCTCGCAAGTCGATGTCGGCGATGCTCGCACGCGTCAGCGAGCCGACGTCCTATCAAGCGTTTCAGCATTTCATCACGCACGCCCCGTGGGATGCCGAGGTCGTGTGGCGCCGGTTGCGGGCGCGCGTGCCCGAGCGCACGGGCATTCTGATCCTCGACGAAACGAGCTTCCCGAAGTCGGGCCCCCATTCGGTCGGTACAGCCCGTCAGTACTGCGGCGCGCTGGGCAAAGTGGCGAATTGCCAAGTCGCGGTCACCGCTGCGTTGTGGACCGGACACCGGGCGTGGCCGGTGGGGGCGTTGCTCTATCTGCCCGAGACGTGGGCGAGCGATGCGGTACGCCGCGCAGCGGCGCGGATTCCTGTGCCCGTCATCTTTCAAGAGAAGTGGCGTCTCGCGCTGACGCTGGTGCGCCGCGCGCGAGCGGCCGGGCTGACGCTGACGGCGGTGGTCGCCGATGCCGAATACGGCGACAACCGAACGGTCCGCCAGGCGCTGCATCGGCTGCGCCTGCCCTATGCGTTGGGCATCTCGCCCACGCTGACGGTCTTCCGCGGCACACCCACGCTGCGCATCGATCGCCGGCAACCGCCGCCGCGCAATCGCCCGCAGGGCTGGCCCGATCAGGCGGCCATCGTGGTCCGCACGCTCAGCGACGCGTTGCCCGCCCACGCGTGGCACCGCGTGACGTGGCGCAATGGGACCAACCCGCCGTGGAAAGCGGACTTCGCCGCACAGCGCGTAACGCCGGCGACCGACGGGCGGCAGCGCCGGCTCGCGCCGGAAATCTGGCTGCTCTGCGAGCGCGGCCTCGGCCCGACCGGTCGGCGCAAGCACTACTTCGTGTCGCTGCCCGCGACGGCCTCGCTGTCGCAACTCGTGCGGCTGGCCCATCACCGCTGGGCGATCGAACAGCACTACCAAGACGTCAAATCCGAACTCGGCCTCGATCATTTCGAAGGACGGTCGTACCCCGGGTGGCAGCACCACATGGTGATCAGTGCCGTCGCCTACGCGTTTCTGCAGACCGAACGGATGCGGCCCCGAGCCGGCCTGCGGCTCACATTTCCGCAGATTCGGGCGTTCGTACAAGAGATTTTCACCGGGCTGCTGTTTATCAGTCGCCCGCAATACATGCGGTGGATGCACCAAGCCGAACAGCGGTTTCATCAACTGCGGATCTGACAAAGTCGTACTAGTTCGGCCGCTGGTTGATCCGCGTGATGCGCGCGGCGTGCGCGTATAACGACAGCACTTGATCGCCGGTGTCGTCGATCGCCTGCAGCACGTCGGGTCCGTCTTCCGATTCGATCCGCTCGATCAAGCGGTTCGCAAAGAAAAACCAGAGCGCCCGCCGCCGCTCCGCGTCGTTGTGATGCAGAAAGTCGGCAAACGCCCGCAGCGTTCGAACGCGCGTCGGCCCTGAGGGCACGAGGTCGATCAGCTCGACGAACAGCGCCGCCTTCTGGTAGAAGTGATCGCGTTCTGCCGCCTCACGCGTGCTGGACCATTGCTGTACGTCCACGAGATGTCGATCGGCTTGCTCCAGCCAGGACCGCGAACGACGGACCGTCAGCGGTAGCGGCGCCTTCCCCGTCCCCCTCAAGCTCACCGCGTCGTCGTGGAGGCGTCGAGCGTCCGGCGTCGTCCAGTACGGGCTGAGCGTCACGGCACCCAGGCGCTTCGACGGCTGCGCGTCGCCCGCCGAAATCGGCGCGACGCCGTCGAGATCGCTGCGTTCCCTGCTGACGATCGCGTTGAACAACTCGACGACGGCGGCGTCGGTGAGGCTGTCGCTGCAACGAGGACCGGTGAGCTGCGTGACGAGGTACTGCCGAAGGGTGGCGAGCAGGTACGGTCCGCCTACGCCGAGTGTGCGATCCACGTCCCGGAGCTCCGAGATCTGCGAGCCGATGTCGATCGCCGACGTGGAGAACGCACGCGGTCCCCGTTCGCCGTTCTCGAGCATCGCGCGCAGCAGCATTTCGAGATAGGCGGCTTCGTCGGCATTTGCACGGAAGCGGCGCATGGCTCTGGCGACGGCGGGGACCTCGCTCGGCACGCGCGCGCGCCAGAGGAACAGCTCGAAAAACGCCAGGGCGTCGGCGCGCCCTTGCGGAGTGTCCGGAAATGTCTGGCGCGCCAGGGTTGCGAGCGCCAGATGGTACTCGTCGAGCGCGGGCGCCAGCGGGCTCTCGCACGCATCTGCATCCAGGTTCAGCTCGATCCAGCCGAACAACTCGCGGGCGCGGACGGGATCGAAGAACCGCATCAACTGGACGCTGCGGACTTGCAGGGCGACGCGATTGAGCGGCGTGTCGGCGGCAAGCGCCTCAGCGCCCTGCCGTGTGTCTGGTGAAATCGGCGCAGCCACACGCCGGTACGGCTCCTGTGCCCCGTACGCGCGCCGGAAAGCTTCTTCGAGCAGCTCGCGCCGCCACGCAACATCGGCGATCGCGGAAGACTCCGCGGTGCGAATGAGCACATCGGCGGCAAATTCCGGAGGCGCGCTCATCGCCTCCGCGATAAGCACTTCGACCTCAGCGTCGCGCGAGCGCTTCGCCAAGGCGGGAGCTTGGCGGTCGCCGGCGGAGAGGAGGACCAGCAGCGCCGGCACGACGACCCATGAGGAGCCGCGCATGACGTTTTATAAAATGTACACGCTTCGAGCGTTCCGCGCTCGCCTTAAGACGTCCTCGTCGTGATCCCGGCCGGCTGGTGGCCGGCTGGACGACGAAACCACGAAACCACGAAACCACGAAGAACACGAAGGACCCAGGTTGTGCGATCGAGCTTCGTGGCCTTCGTTTCTTCGTGGTGATCGGCCGCCAGTGACTCAGAAGGTCAGCGTCGAAACGCGAGATATGGATCAATCGGCGTGCCCTGCCACCAGTGCCGCTCCGGCGTCAGCTCGTATATCGCGAAGTGCAGGTGCGGCGTATTGGCGGGCGCATTCCCTGAAGTTCCGACGAACCCGATGACGTCGCCGCGCGCGATCGGCTCACCCGGGCGCACGGTCTTCGCGTACCGCTCGAGATGCGCGTAGTAATAACAGAAGCGTCCAGTCGGGTCGTACTGGTAGATCGTGTTGCCGCCCTCCTTGCTGAGGAACAGCTTGGCGATCGTGCCATTCTCGACGGCGTGCACAGGCGTGTTGCGCGGCGCCAGCAAGTCTACCGCTTCGTGGGGCCGGCTTCCGGCGTCGCGCCGCTCGTCAAAGCTGCCACGCATCGACTCGACCGTCACGCCGTCGATCGGCATGCGCAGATCGTGCTCGCGCAGCGCCTCGACGGCGGGCAGGTTGTGTGTGCCCGTTGTCGCAATGGCGTCCTGGGTTCGGTCGACGCCGGATGTTGCCGGTGGTGGTGGAGCCGTCTGGCTAGAGCCGGACACCACTGGAGGCGCCGTCCGGCCAGAGCCGGGCGCTGCTGATGGCGGAGTCTCTTGCACCGGGTCGTGTCCGGCTTCAGCGTTGGCAGGAGCCGGCGCTCCGGCGTGCAAATACCATCCGACGATCACGCCACCACAAAAACACGCGAACAGCGCAACCGCGAGGCGCCCGCGCGATCTGCGGCGTCCTGTCATTGGAACACGACCGGGGTGCCCGGCTTCACCAACGACGCGAGCCGGGCGGCGTCCCAATTCGTCAGCCGCACGCACCCGTGCGATTCGGTGTGGCCCACATGTCCCGGCTCCGGCGTGCCGTGCATGCCATAGTGCTCGACGTTGATGCCGATCCAGACGACGCCGACCGGATTGTTCGGACCTGGCCTCAGCGTGGCGCGGTTTTGAGCGGGCTCCGCGTCCCAGAACAAGTTCGGGTTGTAGTGGAACATCGGATGCCAGTTCACCGAGGTGACCTTCCAGTCGCCGAGCGGCAGCGGATCGTGCTCGCTCCCACTCGAGACCGGCGCGAAAAACAGCAGCGTGCCGTCGGCGCGCGTGGCGCGCAGCGCCGACTCGTCGCGCGACACCTGAATCGTGACGCTGCCCGCCTCTGCATCGTGCGCCGGCTTGCGGTTCGGATCGAACGGCTCTATCGCCGGCACATGGATCGACCGCCCCGCGGTGACGCGGACGCCGTGATTCAGCCATTCGATCAGCGCGGGCGCGGCGTGAAACCGCTCGCCGATTTTTTCGAGCAGCGATCGATATCCGAGCGCAGGCAGCGCCGCCTGCTGCTCGATCTTCGCCGGGATGACGACGAACGGCCCCTTTTCATCGTCCTCGGTCACGGTATACGTGGTGATCAGCGATCCCGCCTCGTCGCCGCCGAGCGCGTGCCACGTGTCGCAGTCTGGCCGGCCGCTCGTCGCGATCTCGTGCGCCGCTTGCAGAGCGGCGAGCGCGTGCGTCAGGTTGTCGCCCGTCCTATTGTCGATTTCACCGGGCGAGAAGCCCTGACGATCGAGCAGCACCTGAAAGCCGAGCAGATCGCCGCAGGGAAGCGGCGCCGGCCGTGCGGTCTTCGCCGGCGATTGGCGCCGGTCGGCCGGATGGCGGCTCCGGCTCGCCTGATTGCTGGCCGGTTCGGCCAGCGCAGCCGCCGCACAGAGGGCGAACCCGACGAATGCCGCCTGAACCGTACGAAGGACCGTCATATCCGTGACGACTGCACGAGGTGTGCCCGGCTGTTCGTGCCGGAACGGTGGGCCGGCGGGGCCGTTTTGAAGTACCCTGAAAGAGCGTACGGGATCTCACAGGAGGCTGGATGGCAAGTCGCACCAAACCCACACTCGAAAAACGGGCGAAAGAACGCGCCCGTCAGGAAAAGCGGAAGATGAAGGAAGAGCGGCGCGCCCACGCGAAGGTGAACCGCTCGAATACGCCCCGCCAGGCGGGCGACGAAGACCCCGACATCGCTGGCATCACCCCCGGGCCGCAGCCCAATCCCTGGGGCGACGAAGAAGAGATTATCTAGACCGCCGGTTGCGCCACGCCCACCGCGTGGCGAGTCTTCAGCCAGCGCTGCACTTGCGCCATGTACGTGTAGACGACCGGCGTCAGGTAGAGCGTCACGAGCTGCGAGAAGAGCAATCCTCCGACCACGACGAGACCGAGAGGCTGGCGCGCTTCGCCGCCGGCGCCGTAGCCGACTGCGATCGGCACGGCGCCGAGCAGCGCCGCCATCGTCGTCATCATGATGGGGCGGAAGCGAATCAGGCAGCCCTGGTAGATGGCCTGCTCCGGCGTCATCCCGCCGCGCTCCGCTTCGAGCGCGAAATCGATCTGCATGATGGCGTTCTTCTCGACGATGCCGATCAGCATGATCATGCCGACGAACGCGTAGATGTTCAGATCCATGTGGAACAGGATCAGCGTGACGAGGGCGCCGAACGCCGCCGACGGCAGGCCCGACAGAATCGTGAGCGGGTGGATGTAGCTCTCGTAGAGAATGCCGAGCACGATGTAGACGACCATGATCGCGATGACGAGCAGCACGGCGAGGTTCGACAGCGAGCTCTGAAATGCCTTCGCCGCGCCCTGGAATTCGCCGCTGACGCCGTCCGGCAGGTTCTTGTCGGCGATCTCGCGCACGTGCGTCAGCACGGTGCCGAGCGCCGCACCCGGCTTCAAGCCAAACGAAATCGTGACCGCCGCGAGCTGACCCTTGTGGCTCACGGTCTGCGGACCGATCACCTGCGTCGTGTGCGCCAGCGTGTCGAGCGGCACGACGGTGCCGGCCGATTGCGGCGTCGCCGTACCGCCTGTGCCGCCGCTTCCCGTGTTGCCGGAATTCGTGCTGTTGCCCGTGGCGACGCTGCCTGGCGGCGGCATCGCCGCCTGAACCGGCGTTGCCTTGAAGTAGAGCAGCGAGAGTGCCGTCGGGTCGGCCTGGAACTGGGGCGCGAGCTCGAGCAGCACCTTGTATTCATTCACCGGCGCGTAGATCGTCGACACCCACCGCGGACCGTACGCGTCGTAGAAGGCATTCTCAATCTGACTCGCGGTGACGCCGAGCGCGGCGGCTTTGTCGCGATCGATCTGGACGTCCACCTGGGGGCTCGACACCTCGAGATCGCTGGTGAGATCTTCGATGCCGGGCGTCCCTTCGAGCGCCTTCTTCACTTGTCGTGACGCCGCGTACAGCACCTGGCGATCGGGCGACTGCATCGAGTACCTGATAGAGGCTCTTGCTCACCTGCCCGCCGATCCGCACGGTCGGCGGATTCTGCAGGTAGACCTGCATGCCGGCGATGCCGTCGAGCTCGGGTCGCAGCTTTGCGATGATGTCGTTGGCCAGCTCGCTCCGCTCGTTGCGCGGCTTGAGGTGCACGACGATCTGACCGAGGTTCGGGCCGCCCAGCGTGTTCGCCGCGCTGCCGCCGATCGTGGAGACGAGCCCGGCGACGTTCGGATTCCGGCTGATCACGTCCGCGACCTTGCCTTGGTATTCCACGAGCTTGTCGTAGGCCGTACCTTGCGCCGCTTCGGTCGTGACCGCGATCTGGTCGGTGTCCTGCTCGGGGATGAAGCCTTTCGGCACGATGATGAACAGCCCCGCGGTCATCAGCAGCACGACCACGAACGCGAGCATCGTCGTCGCGCGGCGCTGGAGGACGACTTTCAGCGTCCGGTCGTAGCCGCGCAGCAGGCTCTCGAACGCGCGCTCCGTGACCTCGCCGAACTTGGACACCTTTTCTTTGGTGCCCGGGGCGGCGGCGGCCTTGTGTTTCAGGAACCGGCTGCACAGCATCGGCGTCAGCGTGACCGAGACGACGCCCGAGATCAGAATCGCGACGCAGATCGTGACCGAGAATTCGCGGAACAGGCGGCCGAGCACGCCGCCCATGAACAGGACGGGGATGAAGACGGCTGCGAGCGACAGCGTCATCGACACGATCGTGAAGCCGATTTCGCGCGAGCCGACGAGCGACGCCGTGAGCGGATCTTCGCCCATCTCGACGTGGCGGTAGATGTTCTCGAGCATCACGATCGCGTCGTCCACGACGAAGCCGACCGAGAGAATCAATGCCATCATCGACAGGTTGTCGAGGCTGTAGCCGAGCATGTACATCACGGCGAAGGTGCCGATGATCGAGAACGGCAGCGCGAGACTGGGGATCACGGTCGCCCACACGTTGCGCAGGAACACGTAGATCACCATGATGACGAGCGCGAGCGTCAGCCCCATCGTGAACTGCACGTCGCGGTACGACTCGCGAATCGTGTCCGACCGGTCGTAGAGCACGTCCATGTGGACGCTCGGCGGCAGTTCCAGCTTGAACTGCGGGAGCAGCGCCTTGACGGCGTCGGCGACGGCAATGGTGTTCGTGCCCGGCTGCCGCTGGATGCCGAGCGTGATGGCGCGCTGGGGCTCGGAGCCGCCCTGCTCGTAGAACCACGACGCCGTGCGCTGATCTTCGACGCCGTCGATGACGTTGCCGAGCTCCGCGAGCCGCACCGGTGCGCCGTTGCGGTACGAGACGATCATGTCTTTGTACTGCTCGGCGTTCATCAGCTGGCCGGTCGCCTGCAGCGTGAAGGCCTTGTGCTGGCCGATGATCGAGCCGGTCGGCGTGTTGACGTTCCAGTTCTTCAGGCCGGCCTCGACCTCGTTGATCCCGATCTGACGCGAGGCGAGCGCGTGCGGATCCAGCTGGACGTGCACGGCGTACTTCTGGCTGCCAAGGACCTGCACCTGCGCCACGCCGCTGATCATCGAGATGCGCTGCGCGATGCGCGTCTCCGCGTACTCATCCAGCGTCCACGGCGGCACGGTGGTCGACGTAATCACCAGGTACAGAATCGGCTGGTCCGCCGGGTTCACTTTCGTGAAGGTCGGCGGCGTCGGCATGCCCTGCGGCAGCAGGCGCGCGGCCTGCGTGATCGCCGCCTGGACGTCGACCGCCGCGCCGTCGAGGCTGCGGTTCAAATCGAACTCCAGCGTGACCTGCGTGGAGCCGAGGGAGTTCACCGACGTCATCGACTCGAGACCGGCGATCATCGAGAACTGATTCTCGAGCGGCGTCGCGACCGACGCGCCCATCGTCTCCGGGCTGGCGCCGGGCAGCTCCGCGGTGACGAGCAGCGTGGGGAAGTCGACGTTCGGCAGGTCGCTCACCGGCAGCGATCGATAGGCGACGAGGCCGAACAGCGCAATCGCCGCCATCAGCAGGCTGGTGGCGATGGGACGCTTGATGAACCCTTCAGAGATGTTCATTCCATTACCTTCCGTTGTTGAATGGGTGACTTGGTAAATTGGTGACTTGGTAATTCAACGGTCGGCCGGCGACTGGTCGATCGAGCGCCGATTACCCGAACGTTACTGACAATCACCAACTCACAAACTCACCAACTCACCAATTCCTCATGCGGTGGCCGGCTTGGCCGATGTCACTGCGATCTTTCGCGTCTTGAACGCGTTCGCCATGTATGTATAAACGACCGGCGTCAAGTACAGCGTGATGAGCTGCGACACCATCAGCCCGCCCACGACCGCGAGACCGAGCGGGCGACGCGCCTCTCCGCCCGCGCCGTAGCCGAGCGCGATCGGCACCGACCCGAGCAGCGCCGCCATCGTCGTCATCATGATCGGGCGGAACCGGATGACGCAGCCTTCGTAGATCGCCTCGGCCGGCGTCTTGCCGTGATTGCGCTCCGCCTCGAGCGCGAAGTCGATCTGCATGATCGCGTTCTTCTTCACGATGCCGATCAGCATCACGAGCCCGACGAACGAATAGATGTTCAGCTCGTTGCCGAAGAGATACAGCGTGATCAAGGCGCCGAGGCCAGCCGATGGCAGCCCGGAGAGAATCGTGATCGGGTGCACGTAGCTCTCGTACAGCGCGCCGAGCACGATGTAGACGACGCCAATCGCGACGAACAGCAGGAGGCCCAGGTTGCTCATCGACTGCTGGAAGACCTTGGCCTGGCCTTCGAAGCTCGTGGTGATCGTCGGCGGGAGGATGCGATCCGCCACCGCCTTCACCTTTTCCGTCGCCGCGCCGAGGGAGACGCCGGGCCGCAGGCCGAACGACACCGACACGGAAGGCAGCTGGCCGGAGTGATTGATCGACTGCGGACCGACGGTTTCCTTGAAGTCGACGACCGATTCGAGCGGCACGAGCGCGCCGCTCGGTGTCCGGAAGGCCACCTTCTGCAGCGACTCCGCCGCGCCCTGGTACTTCGGATTCAGCTCGATCAGCACGCGGTACTGCGCCGTGTTGCCGTAGATTGTCGACGACCACTTCGGCCCGAGCGCGTCGTACAGCGCATTCTGAATCGTCGTCGCATTCAGCCCGACCACCGCGGCCTTGTCGCGGTTGATGACGAGGTCGATCCGCGGGCTCTTCATCTCCATGTCCGTGGAGACGTCCTGCACTTCCGACACCTCGCGCGTCACCGCCTGCTCGAGCTGCGGCCCCCAGGCGTACAGCTCGTCGGTGTTCATCGCCTGCATCATGATGCTGAAGTTCTGGTTGCCCATGCGGCCGCCGATCTGCAGCGACGGCGGCAGGCCGACGAACCCGCGGAACCCCGGATACCGGAGCAGCAGCGGACGCAGCTGCTGCGCGATCTCCTGCGCCGTCGCGTCGCGGTCCGCGCGCGGCACGAGCTGCACGTTGATGCGCCCGTTGTTCGCGCTGCCGCCGCTGCCGCCCGGCCCGCCGCCGACGCTCGCCATGAACGAGTCGACGTACTTGTTCTTGATGACGACCGCGGCCACCTCCTGCGTCCACTTCGACATGTCGTAGAACGACGTGCCTTGTGCCGCCTGCAGGTTCACGAACATCGAGTCGTTGTCCTGATCGGGGATGAACCCCGTCGGGATGATCCGGAACATGTGCACCGTCGCCGCGAGCACCACGAAGAACGTGACGATCATCGCGAGCCGGTGCCGCAGCACGATCGCGAGGCTCCACTCGTAGCCGCCGAGCAGCTTGTCGAACGCGCGATCCATCAGGCCCGCAAAGCCCTTCTTGGTGTGGACGACGCGCAGGAAGCGGCTGCACAGCATCGGCGTCAGCGTGACCGAGACGACGCCGGAGATCAGAATCGCCGTCGTGATCGTGACGGCGAACTCGCGGAACAGCCGGCCGAGAATCCCGCTCATGAACAGGATCGGGATGAACACCGCCGCGAGCGACGTGGTCATCGTGAGGATCGTGAAGCCGATCTCTTTCGATCCCTTCAGCGCGGCCTCGAGCGGCTTCTCGCCCGCTTCCATGTGCCGCACGATGTTCTCGAGCATCACGATCGCATCGTCCACGACGAAGCCGATCGAGAGGATGAGCGCCATCATCGACAGGTTGTTCAGGCTGAAGTGCAGCACCTGCATGACGGCAAACGTGCCGAGAATCGAAAAGGGCAGCGCCAGGGCGGGAATGAGCGTGGCCGAGGCATTGTGCAGGAACAGATAGATCACGCCGACCACGAGCAGCAGCGTGACGAGCATGGTGACCTGAATGTCGGCGAACGCCTGGCGGATCGTGCGCGAGTGATCCTGGCGCGGGGTCATGTGAGCGGCCGGCGGGAGCTGCGACTCGAAGGTGGGGAGCAGCCGGCGCACGGCGTCGGTCACCTCGATCGTGTTGGTGCCCGGCTGCCGCATCACCTGCAGCATGATCGATTGCTGGATGTCGACCTTGCCCTGCGCGTCCTTGGTGTAGAACCAGTTGCCGTTGAAAACGTTTTCGACGCTGTCGATGACGTTGGCGACCTGCTCGAGGCGCACCGGCGCGCCCTGGCGATAGGTGACGACCACCGGCCGGAACGCCGCGGCGTTCATCAACTGGCCGGCCGCCTTGATATTGAACGTGGAGTGCGGGCCGAACAGCTGTCCGGTCGGCAGGTTGACGTTCCAGTCCTGCACCGCCTGGTCGACTTCGTTGATGCCGATCTTCTGCGAGTGGAGCTTGTCGGGATCGAGCTGCACGCGGACGGCGTATTTCTGCGCGCCCTGCACCTGCACCTGCGACACGCCGCTGACCATCGAGATCCGCGGCGCGATCATGTTCTCCGCGTAATCGTCGAGGAGCGACATCGGCAGCGTGCTCGACGTCAGGTTCAGCGTGATGATCGGCTGATCGTTGGGGTTGTTCTTGCGGAATGACGGCGGCGACGGCATGCCTGCAGGCAGCAGCGGCATCACCGCGGAGATCGCCGTCTGCACGTCGACGGTGGCGCTGTCGATGTCGCGATTGAGGTCGAATTGCAGCGTGATGTTCGTGCCGCCGGAGCTGCTGCGCGACACCATCGAATCGAGGCCGGCGATCGTCGTGAACTGACGCTCGAGCGGGCTGGCCACCGACGAGGCCATCGTGCTCGGATCGCCGCCCGGCAGGCTGGCGTTGACGTTCAGCGTGGGATAGTCGACCTGCGGCAGGTCGCTCACCGGCAGCGCGCGATACGCGACCACCCCGAACAGCGCGATGGCCGCCATCAGCAAGCTGGTGGCGATCGGCCGCCGGATGAAAATTTCGGAGAGGTTCACAACAGCACGCGCTACTGGCCGGTGCGGCCGCTGCGCCCCTGTCCTTGGCCCTGCCCGGCGCGTCCACCACCGCGGCGCCCGCCGCCATTGGGGTCGGTGGTCACCTTCGCTCCTGGCTCGAGCCGCAGTTGACCTTCGGTGACGACGATTTCACCAGGCGTCAGCCCCTTCTGCACGACCATGTCCTGCGCGACTGTCTGGCCCGTGACCACCGCCCGCTGCTCCACGGTTGAATCCTGCTTCACGACGAACACGTACTGGCCGTCCTGGCCGGTCTGCACGGCCTGGGACGGCACGACGATCGCGTTCGATAGCGTTGTGAGGCGCAGCGAGATGCGTGCGAACTGACCCGGCCAGAGGCGATGGTCCTCGTTGTCGAACGTCGCCTTCAGCTTGATCGTGTCGGTCGTCATGTCGACGGCGTTGTCGATGAAGGAGAGCGCGCCCGTCGCCGGCTGCGCGTCGGCGTCCTGCGGGATCGCCGTCACGGCGAGTTTGCCGCCGGCCATGTGGTTCTTGATCGTCGACAGGTGCATCGCCGGCACGGCGAACGTGACGTAGACCGGATTGATGCGGGAGATCGTGATCATCTCGAGCTGGTTGGCGGTGATGAGGCTGCCGACCTTCACGCTGAGATTGCCCGTGCGGCCGTCGATCGGCGACTTGATCACGCAGTAGTCGAGCTGCACGCGTGCCGTGTCGACCGCCGCTTTCTGTGCGAGGAGCTCCGCCTTGGTGCTTTCGACGTTCGCCTTGTCGGCCTTGACGAGCGCCGCGGTGGCATCGGCCTGCGACTGCGCGAGCTGCGCCGCGTCCTTTGAGAGGATGCCGCGCTGCGAGAGCTGGCTCTGACGTTCGGCCGTGACCTGCTGATATTCGGCGTTGGCCGCGTCGCGTCCGAGCTGCGCCTCGGCCTGCGCCTCCAGGGCCTGATCGCGGCTCAAGTTGGCTTCGGCCTGCGCGAGCGCCGCTTCGAACGGACGGCGATCCAGCGTGAAGAGCAGCTGGCCCGTCTTCACGAGGTCGCCTTCGTGGAACGCGATTTCCTGCAGCTGGCCGGTGACCTGCGAGCGGACCGAGATCGTGGCGTACGCTTCGACGTTGCCGATCGCGGCGATGTCGACTGGCACGTCGCGCTGCGACACCTTCGCGGTGACGACCGGCGCATCTCCGCCACGCCCTCCGCGTCCGCGTCCGCCGGCGCCTGCCCCTGCGGCCGACGTGCCGCCGCACGCGGCAAGGGCGAGCACCAATGTGCCGCACACAAGCAACGAAAACAAACGAAGACGGTTCAGCACCAGTGGGCTCCAGCGAATCGTAAGGTACGCGGAAAAGAGTAGTAACAAGGATACGGGTTGAGTCGTGCCGCTATTTACGGCGCGATGTCATTTGATGTCTCCCTGCAGAATTATTTCAACGTCCGAATCGAGGCCGCGGCGGCGCTATGAAATAATTACACGGTTGGGGACGGGTCTCCGTGCCGATTACGCGGGTCCGGGAGGGTCTCCGTGATCATTAAGGAGACCCGTCCCCGCGCGGTCATTGCGCGCGCAGCAGCAGGACGGGGACTTTGACGAGATGGCGGACACGGTCGGCCGTTGTCCCGTGGATCACGTCGCTCAGGAAGCGGTGGCCATGGGTGGACATGGCGATCAGGTCGACCTGTTCTTCGCCCGCCACCCGGATGAGCTCGGTCGCCGGATCGCCCATCGCAAGGCGCGTCCCAGTGGTCAGGCCCTGAGCGGTCAGCTCGCTGGCGACCTGGTCGAGATATTCGCGGTCGCCCTTCATTTCCTCCGACTCGCGCAGCTTCAGCTCATCGAAGTGGCGCGCCGCCCAGCCGTCCGCCACGTGGACGAGCAACAGTTCCGCCCCCGTGATCCGCGCCAGCTGCGCGACGTGCGCGAGAATGGTGCGGTCGGCCGCCGAGTTCTCCACCGCCACCAGAATGCGTCGATACATGTGTTTACTGCCCGACGCCACGCAACCCACCGACTCCACGCGTTTCACATCGTCGCGCGTTCCCACGCCTTCGCGCTACACCAAAGTGCAACGCGTCTAGAGTCCGGCGATCGTCTGATAGAGCAGCCACCCGTTCAGAATGGCGATGATAACCGCAACCGTCCAGGCCAGCACCTTGAGCCAGCCGGGGTTCACGAATGCGCCCATCTTGTGCGGATCGCTGGTGAACATGACGAGCGGGAACACCGCGAACGGCAGCTGCAGGCTGAGGATCACCTGGCTGAAGATGATCAGCGGCCCCGTGCCCCGCTCGCCGTAGAGCAGGACGACGATGATTGCGGGGATGATGGCGACGATCCGCGTGATCAACCGGCGCAGCCAGGGACGGATGCGGAGGTTGATGAAGCCTTCCATGACGATCTGACCGGCCAGCGTGCCGGTGAGCGTGGCGTTCTGCCCCGAGCAGAGCAGGGCGATGGCGAACAGCGCGCTCGCCATCGCCGTACCGAGCAGCGGCGAAAGGAGCTGGTAGGCGTCGCCGATGTCGGCGACATCCTGGTGGCCCGTGCCATGGAACGTGGCCGCGGCCGTGACGAGGATCGCGGCGTTGATGAACAGCGCGAACATCAGCGCAACGGCCGAATCGATCGACGCGAAGTGGATCGCTTCGGCGCGGCCTTCGACGGTGTCACGGTACTTGCGCGTCTGCACGATCGACGAGTGCAGATACAGATTGTGTGGCATCACGGTCGCACCGAGAATGCCGATGGCGATGTACAGCATCTCGTGATCGCGGAGGATGGCGAGCCGCGGGATGAAGCCGGCCGCCAGGGCTGGCATCGCGGGACGCGAGAGCCATAGCTCGACGGCGAACGAAGTGGCGATCAGGGCGATCAGCGCGATGACGAGCGCTTCCACGTAGCGGAAGCCGCGTTGCTGCAGGAAGAGCACGATCAGGACGTCGAGCGCCGTGAGCACGACGCCCCAGATCAGCGGCAGGCCGAGCAGGAGATTGAGCGCGATGGCTGCGCCGATGACCTCCGCGAGATCGCAGGCGGCAATCGCGATCTCACAGAGCAGCCACAAGAGAATCGTCGTGGGGCGCGAATAGCTGTCGCGACAGGCCTGCGCGAGATCGCGGCCGCTGGCGATGCCGAGACGGGCGGCGAGCGCCTGCAGCAGGATCGCCATCAGGTTCGACAGCATGATCACGCTCAGCAGCGTGTAGCCGTAGCGCGCGCCGCCGGCGAGGTCGGTCGCCCAGTTGCCGGGGTCCATGTAGCCGACGGCGACCAGGTAGCCCGGTCCGGCGAAGGCGAAGAGCTTTCGCCAGAAGCCGGCGCCTGCGGGGATGGCGACGGAGCCGTGGACCTCAGGCAAGCTCAGCGCGCTGGCGGGGAGCCGCCAGCCGCGCGAGGGAGCTGAGGGGGTTTTGGGTAACATCGGGGTTGATTTTGAGTCGTCAAAGTCTAACACGACTGAGCTCTTCGCAAGACAGAAAGATGCATCGAATCAAACGGGTAGCGGCTGGCGACGGCGGGTAACGTCTACCCGTCGAGAACCGCGTTCCCTGTCTTACGCCGCTCTCTATAAGCAATGCCTAAGCGTTTTCGTAAGTTTTCGTGTGGTGATTCTGGCGCCTGTCGTGCTGCTCCGCTGCGCAGAAAATTCTGGAGGGCAGATGGGCGCACCGACGAGCCTGCTGATTCATCAGGCGGCGGAACTATTGGGCGTGTCGCGCCGTACGGTGTACTACCGAATCCACGAGGGGCGGCTCCGGACCATTCGGACGCGGTGCGGATCGCAGCGAGTGCTGATCGAATCGGTTGAGGCGTTGCTGCGAGAAATGCGAATAGGTAAGTTGCGCGCAGGCCGGGACGCCGCATCAGCCGCGGACATGTCGCGGCTCTGAGGAGATTTCACTCGTGCGCGTACGGCGGTGCGGCTTAGACGAGAGCACAATTGCGGTCATCCCATGAGGCTGAGAATTCCAATCAACGCGACTCGGGCCGAGCGGCAGATGGCCGTCCCGTTGGTCATGATCCTGCTGTTTGTGCCCGCGATGTCGATCATCGCCATCCGATTCTTGGGCAGCCCCGGCATCTGGCCGTTGTGGATCCCGATGATCCTGTTGCTCGCCCTGCTCATCGTGCTGGCGGCCGGCGTGTATCGGAGAAACCCCGCAGCCCTCACGCTCGCGACGTGCGCGTATGCCTTCGGCTGGACCGGATTGATTCAGCTCGCCTACGGCCTCTTCACCCTGGTCACGGGAAAGCTTCCCAACAAGTACGATCCCGTTTCGGTGCCGCGCTCGAGTGCGGTCACGAGTCTTCTCTTCGCGGCCGGATGGTGGGCCATTGCGCTTGCGATCGTCAGACGCGTCACGCGCGCTCCGACGACATCCTCTCGGGGGCGAGGCTAAATCCCGCGTTTCTCATGGGGCTTGGCCGATCACTCTCCCGACACTCCCCGAAAGCGTAATCCTTCGCACAAAACCGGCATCGATTTCGCTGACAGACTTCGAAGCCGGCTGGGCGTGCCCGAACGCACACCTGCTGCAACTGAAGCAGCCGAAGGAGTTAGTGGTGACACTCAGCGAGCCAGTCGATGGTGGCGACCGCCGGCGAATCCGGCCGACGAGGGCTAAAAATCCTTCGGAAAGAAGAAATACCCAGATTCGCCGGGCGCTTCGATGCGTCAGCGACTTCGTCGTGCTTCTGCTCGTAGTGGACGTCAGCCTGACCTTCGTCGACGTCGCGCATCCATTCGCGGCGGTGCTGTTTACGTTGGCATCAGCGGCCGGTGCGCTCCGGCAGATGACCGCGTGGCGCGCCGGACAGCTGCAACAGCGCACGGCGTCCCGCTCTCCGTGGGCATTCATCGCCGTAGTGTTGTGGCTCGCCGCGACGTACGCGGCATCGCATCACTTGTTCCGGGGGCACGTGCCGCAGATGCCGGCGCCGGTACAGGCCGTTGGAGCCGCCTGTCTGCTCTTCGCGATTGCGATCCCGTTTCTGCGCATCCCTCAGTTCGCGCGCAGCGCGTTCAATATGTGCCCGCACGCGATCGGCGGCGTTCTGTTGACGGGCAGTCCGATCCTCGCGATTCTCGTGGGTGCCTGGCTGGCGGCAACCTGCCATGCGGCCTGGCAGACTCTGAGGCTTCCTCGCCTGCAGCCACGTCTCGCCGAGCACGCTGTCCCTGTCCGCTACGCGGCCTGAAGGCGTCACGTCGCCGCGTGCGTCGGGCGCCTGGCCTTAGCAGCCCGTAGCAGATGTCCTCCACGGGCTGCGAGACGCAGAGAAAGGGCCACAGAGACACCGAGGACAGAGAATTCCAAGGTTTCTCTCAGTGTCTCTGTGCCTCTGTGGCTGATTTTCTCTGTGCCTCCCAGGCCGTGTCGACTTGCACCACGGCCTGTTAGCGGCGTCGCCATCGGGACGGCCGAACTGAATCCGTCAGCGAACGTTCCGCCGACGTCATCGCCGAACGGCGCTTATCGACGCCTCCAGAAAACGAAACCGAGTACCGACGATCGCCACAATCGCCCAGGTCATCGCGTTGACGCTTCCGAGCGACGTGGTGATCGAATAGGCGAGTTGTTGGATGCCAGAGGCAACCGAACCGAGCGCGCCGTACTCGCCAAGCGACTGCGCGAACAGTGCATGCATGTGTGCGTGCCGTGGCGCGTCATTCTATCCCTCCAAAGGGCGCGCGGCGCGACATTCCGTGATAGATCTTGCCCGGTGCGATGACGTGAGAATCCTCATTGTTGCGAAGTATTTACATTTCCGTCACCTGTCGGAAACTTCGCCCCGCCAGACTCCGCGCATGTTTTACAAGTGTGCGGGCGTTATCAGTATCTGTTCCCTGCTCCTGATGGTCGGGTGCGGCAGCTCCTCTCAGCCCGCCTCCTCCGGCCTGGCGCCGGCGGCGAGCAAGCCGCGGCTGCAAGGCGCCGGCTCGACATTTGACGCGCCGCTGTTCAGCAAGGTGTTCGACGCCCTCGAAAAGGAAAAGGGCATCGAAGTGAACTACCAATCGATCGGCAGCGGCGGTGGCGTCAAGCAACTGACCAGCGGCACGGTCGATTTCGGCGCGAGCGACTTTCCGCTGAATGACGAGCAGACCAGAAGCGCCGAGGGCGCTGGGGGGCCAGTGGTCCACGTGCCGGTGACCATGGGCGCCGTGTCCGTTGGGTACAACCTGCAGATTGACAGTGTGAAGCTGGACGCAGACACGCTCAGCCGCATCTACCTCGGCGAGATCAAGAGGTGGAACGATCCGAGGATCGCTGCCCTGAACAACGGTGTGACCCTTCCCTCTACGCCGGTCGTCGTCGTCCACCGCACGGAAGGAAGCGGGACGACGTTCATCTTCACGTCGTATCTGTCGTCGGTGAACGCGGAGTGGAAATCGAAGGTCGGCGCGGCGGGAGCTGTGCAGTGGCCGGCAGGCGTGGGCGCCAAAGGGAGCGAAGGCGTGTCTGGGCAGGTCACCAACACGCCGGGCGCCATCGGGTACTTCGAACTGGCGTACGCGAAGGAAAATCGGATCAAGTCGGCGCTATTGAAAAACGCGGCGGGCAAGTTCGTCGAGCCGAGCGCCGCGGGCGCTGCGGCGGCGGGCGCCGGAGCAGCGGCCAACATGCCGTCGGATTTGAAGGCGGTCTTCGTCAACGCGCCGGGCGACGACAGCTACCCGATTGCCGGATTCAGCTGGATCATCGTGTTCAAGAACCAGAAGAATGCAGCCAAAGGTCAGGCGATCATCGATCTCCTCCGCTACACGGTCACCTCAGGCCAGCAGTACGCCGAGAGTTTGTACTACGCACCCTTACCCAAGGTGGTGCAGGATCTCGACGAAAAAGTCATCCAGATGATCACGGTACCGAACCACCAGTAGACGGCGCGCGCGTCGATGTCTTGGCCCTGCGCAAGTTGGGAAGGTGCGCGCGTCTTCTGGCGACGTCGGCAACGAGTGGAGCAGGGAATGTTCGTCGCGCCCGAGGGGCCGGGTCAGAGGCCGAGGCGCTGCCGCTTCAAGTAGAGCCCTTTGCGCGAGATGCCGAGCGCGCGTGCCGCGGCGTCCACTTTGCCGTCGTGGTCGCGCAGCGCGACTTTGATCATCTCGCCTTCGATGCGGTTGAGTGTGGGCATCAGCCGTTCGTTGAGCGAGACGGCGATCTGGCGGCCGTCGGCGCTCGAGGGAAAGATCGGGAGCGTGGCGCGGATCTCGGCGGCGATGTCGCCCGGGCCGATGATCGAGTTCGGCTCGGCGAGCGCCACGATGCGGCGCAGCTCGTTCTGCAGCTGGCGGATGTTGCCGGGCCAGGAATACACCAGCAGATGCTCCATCGTCTCTTCGGCAACGCGGATGTGGCCTTTGTGGAACTCCAGCGCGGCGCGCCGCACGAACTCGTTGACGAGCGAGGGGATTTCGTCGCGGCGCTTGCGCAGCGGGGGAATCGACAGGCGGAACACGTTGAGGCGATAGAAGAGGTCCTCGCGGAATCGTCCGTCGCGCACGAGGTCCTCGAGATTGGCGTTGGTGGCGGCGACGATGCGGACGTTGACGGTGATCGGTTCGGGCTCGCCGAGCGGGGAGATCTCGCCCGCTTCGAGGAAGCGGAGGATCTTGGGCTGGAGGTCGAGGCCCATTTCGCCGATTTCATCGAGGAAGAGGGTGCCGTCGCGCGCGGCGCGGATGACGCCCTGGTGATCGCGGTCGGCGCCGGTGAAGGCGCCGCGGCGATGGCCGAACATCTGGCTCTCGAGCATGTCGCGCGGGATGGCCGTGCAGTTCATGGCGACGAAGGGCTTGGCGGCGCGTGCGGAGAAGGCGTGCACGGCGCGCGCGAGGATTTCCTTGCCGGTGCCGCTTTCGCCGGTGATGAGGACGCTGACGTTGGTCGACGCGATGCGGCGCGCGAGGGCGAGCAGCTTGCGCATTTCGCCGACGGCGACCGCCTGGCCGTTGTCGAGAGGCAGCTCGTCGATCGGCCACAGGGTGGCGCGTTCTTCCCGTTCGAGGCGTGCGCGTTCGAGGTCGTGGATGGTGTCCACGAGGAGCTTCACGGCGTTGATAGTTGCCACAGATTCGATGTCCGGCTTGAGGTTCACGTTAACCTCAAAGAAGTTACCGTCGGTTGATCCCACCGGGAGGCACACCACATTTGTTGTCAATCTTTCGGCCGTCGGATGAAAACTGGCGCCGGCTGGAGCGGCGAGATCCCCCAAACGACGGCAACCCGCGGACGCCTGTTCGACCGCTCCGGTTTGGCGCAAGATCTCTGCAATTTCAGACGCCAATAAATCAGGTCTGCCGGCGTGTAGCATCAAACCTGCGACGCTGTGAAGCACATCGATCGCGCGGGCGGATTCGTCGCTCTTATGAGGGAATTGGCAGCCACTATCGCCGTCGCCACTATCGGTCGCCGCCCTCGACTGACGATCGAGGTCGATGATGCCGGGAGCCGCGTGAACCGTTTCGTAAACGCGTCTGGATCGTTCGAAGTGATGGTGAGCGCCTTCATAGTTTTTGGCTCGTGCAAGTGCGCACCCGATAATCTGCTCATACTGAGCGTAGACGTCTGGAGCGTGCGCTTTCAATGTCAGTAACAGACCGTCAAGAATCTTTACAAGCCGCGAAAACTGTCCCGTTCGTTGAAACAAATCGGCCAGAGTAAGTTGAACTCGAACATTTAAGGCCTTGTCGCCCATTGCTCGTGCGACGCTCAATACGTGTTCTGCCGAAGATATCGCTTCTTGAAGCTTGCCTTGGTACGCAAGCAGCTTGGTCCGGGTCAGTTGGCTGTAACGATAGACGTATAGTTCGCAGTGTTTGGTCGACCCAATCCTCCCATCGAGTTCGTCAAGAAGACTCTCACATTCCATCGGCCGATCGTTGAGGAGATGAATATTTGCAAGTGCGTCGATAACACCAACTCCGTTCGGGCCGAATTGGGGCATCACAGCGCATGCCTGATTCAGAAGATTGGTAGCATCTTCAAACCGACCCATGAAGTAATATAGGTTTCCTAGATTGCCAAGACTTGCGCGTTTTAAAACAGCGACGCCGCTTTGGTCAGCCAACTCCAAAGCTCGACGAGCGTGTGGCAATCCGCCGTCAAAGTCTGAGCGCAGCAGCGAAAATGCCAACTCGTTGTTTTCGCTGATAGCCTCCAGCCATTTGTTCGAGGCTTTTAGGAGTAGCTCACGACCGATCCGGTTGTGGCGCTCAGCGCTCCGCAGAAATCCTCGTTTGCCTTCATTTATTGCAACGAAAAAGTGAATCGCCGCTAACAGCTGAGGGTCAGGGTGAGCAGCGGCATTCGAACGTAATATCTCGAGGTTCGAACTCGCGGCGTCCGTGCCGGATTGCTCAGCCAGAAACAACCATAACCACAACTGTGTCCACGGCGTCTGTTGTGGGTCGTGCGCATCAATTGACAATGCCACTGCTCGCTGGAGATGTGCGACCGCAGCGTCCGTGTCGTTGTTCTCCCAGTCGATCTGTCCAAGGGCCAGTTCGCAAGAGGAGCGTTGGCCAATCGTCAAATGTCTGGACCGAAGCAAACGCTCCGCAAGTACGCGACTCGCTTCGTGACGACCAGTACGCTCCAGTAATCTGACCGTCAATACATCCGCAGAAAGTCGCTGCGCCTGAGGCAATACGACCCTTTCGATCACATTGAGCGCGTCTGCGAAACGTCCTGAATTTGTCAGCTCTGTCGCGAGACTAATCGGTTCGGTCATAATCTTTGCGACATTTTTATCGAAAAATGTTGATTCCGCTATCTGAAAGCGATGAGTTGACGTGATTTTTTGTGCAACGAAGGCAGATGGTCTGAGAACCACTGCTAAGCCCGGCCCAGTTGCTGAGGCACTGCCGCGGTTGGTGCGTCCCCCAACCAGGTCCGAATCGGCTTCGGTCTGGAATCGAACGTCTGATGAAAAGGTCGCGAAGAGATAGAACTGCTCAACTCTTACAACACGGCTGCGGACGAACTGTCAGGCATTCACCGCCCCGTACCTGCCAATGGCTCGGACGTCCTTGTCGATCGCCATTTGAGACAGCACCATTGAGTCAGGTAAGTCAAAGCAAGTGTCCTTTGCAAAATGGGGCATTCCATTTCACCTTAATTCTTTGACACGATCATCTCTGATAGGTCCGTTGATGGACCGTATTGCGAAGAATGATCGAATTCAGAGGATCGCTTCAAGTCTGCCGCGATTTGTTTGCCCACAAGTTCTGCGACTGCTCCGTGCTCTTCAGTAAACGCGTCCGCCACCGAAGAATAAAAGGTGAGCACGCCGATCAGCTGATCGTCTGACACGAGTGGCGTGCTAAGACAACTGCGAAGGCGCGACGATGAAGCGTGCGCCGCCTCGCCGAAGTCGAGTGTGGGGTCCGAATTAACGATCGTCTGCCGATTGGCGGCTACCCAGCCGCTTAGCTTCTTCCCTCTAGGTATGGACAAACCATGCGCGATCGAAGCGGACACGCCAATCGCACATTTCGCATCAAGTTCGTCGGTCCTGTCGTCGTACATATAAAAAACGCACAATGATGAGGGGATCAACAGGTGGATGTGCTGTGCGATGAGGTCGCATGTTTCAGCGACCGTCAGTTGCGGAGACAAAGCAATTGCGAGTTCACGCAGCGTCGACGTTGCCTGCGCCCCTGTGACGGTTGCGCCAGGCGTGTGACTACTCCCAGCAAGCACCGCAGGGTGTGTCGAGCTTGTTATTTCGGCGAGAGCGTGCGGAGGGAGGGCTGACAACGGCTCTTCGGGAGCGATAACGGCGTGAACACGAATAAAGGTGTCGACAATCAGCGGATCGTACATGGATCCGCGCCGATCTTTCAGAATGCGCAATGCATCGTCTGTCGAGAGACTCGGTCGATAAGGCCGGTCGGATCTCAATGCATCGAAGCAGTCCACCACCGAGAGGATCCGGGCGCCAATCGGAATTGTGGTGCCTTTCAATTTGTCAGGATAACCGGTTCCGTCCCAGTTTTCGTGGTGGTGTCGAACGATCGGGACCACCGGATACGGAAAGTCGATTGCAGAGAGAATGTCCGCCCCTATACTGGCGTGAAGTTTCATCTTCTCGAACTCGGTAGGTGTGAGCTTTCCTGGTTTGTTGAGAATGTACTCAGGAACTGCCAGCTTCCCCATGTCGTGAAGCAATGCGGCGGCTTCGATCGCTTTGATTAGAGTGTGTTCGACAACACCGACGTGTCCGGCAAGGCCAACTGCGTACGCCTGAACGCGTCTGATGTGACCGTGCGTTATCTGATCTTTGGCGTCGATCGCCATCGCTAAAGTTTCAATTGTCGAAAGGTAGAGTCGATTAAGTTGGGCTAGGTGTTCGTTCGCATCTTCAACCCGCCCCATCGCTGTGCGAAATGTCAAATACGAGATTACTAGCAGAGGAACGATGATTGCCAAGGTCCGGAAGTCGATTGTCCCGCTATACGTGACAAGCAGGGCGGCGACGGACGCGCCGGAGAAATAGTTGACTGAAATCCACGTAAAATTCTGACGCCAAATGGCGAGGGCCGACGTTCGTTTTTCGAATCCCAGAGCTACCGCCACTAGCCAAGTGTTGAGGAGAAAATACAGCGAGGTAAAAATGACTAGCGGCAGCAGAAGGGACGGCAGGGGAGTCGCGACTCTGGAGTAGGGTTCAATCTGAGAGAACCAGAAGAAGACCTTTCCGGCGGTCCAGATGGCGATCGAAGGCGCCGCGATGCTGAAGAGGACACGATGCGGTGACCGACTGGAGGACTTTAGCCAGAACGATATGACCAAGGTCTCAAGCAGGACTGTGACCGTCCCAGCTTCGGCGCCGAACAGCAGAACTGATGCAAAAACGAACGTCTCAGAAACGGACGCGCGGGCGCGAATCGTCGGAACCTTGATGGTAAAGGACCCTGTCAGGAGCGTGAGTCCGGCAAGGACGAACCATTGTGCTTGGACCGGTGCTATATACAGTCGGTGCAGCGAATAGAAAACGACCACCGCCCCCAGTGCGATTATGGAGTCGACGTATAGGCGCGCAGTGGGAGATAGCTCGATGGAATTCATAACCGCCAAGCCCGGCAGGGCTGGCGATCTGTTATCGGCTTAGTCGCCCCAAACGATTAGGGTTTTCATTTCGAGACTCCTTTCGAGCGCAACTGAGTGTTGGCCTTTAGTCGAAAACGGCTCTAGCTAGTCGGACCAGACCAGCGTATCGGCCCAAACCAGCGTATCGGCCCAAACCAGCGTATCGGCCCAAACCAGCGTATCGGCCCAAACCAGCGTATCGGCCCAAACCAGCGTATCGGCCCAAACCAACGTATCGGCCCAAACCAACGTATCGGCCCAGACCAGCGTGTCGGCCCACACCACCGTGTCTGACCAGACGACAGTGTCGGACCACACCACCGTGGTGGATTTGACCTCCGGCCGGAGAGCCAGGAGTAATTGAGGAATACTCTCCTTATTGGAATTGTCCGAAAAGGCTATGCCACTTGGAGCCGATGGCTCACCTGCAATAACGGTCCGGATATCAATGAATTTCCTCGAACCGGGCTTCACATATTCCGCAGCCGCCAAAACGTTGACACTCCCCGCACCGGCGCCCAACAGCCCCGCCCCCGGCACGAACGAGCTCGTCAGCTGCAGAACCGCCTTCGCGTTCGCCGGTTGCAGATTCGGCCGCTCCTCGATCAGCAGCGCCACGGCGCCGCTCACCACCCCCGCCGCCATGCTGGTGCCCGACAGCTGGATATACCCGTCCGGTCCGCTCCCCGCCACGTGTCGCTCGGGATAGGTCTCCGGCAAATACGCGTTCTCCGCCTCCGCCGACACAATATGGCTGCCCGGCGCCACCAGGTCCGGCTTGATGACCAGGTCGTACCGCGTCGGCCCCTTCGAGCTGTACGGCGCCAGCGTGTCGTCCGACCGCTGCGGCGTGCCGTGCGTGTCGAGCGCCCCCACCGTCAGCGCGTACGGACTGTTCCCGGGGGCCGTAATCGCGCCGTAGACCGACCGGCCATCGGCCGTCTGCCCATAATTGCCCGCGGCTGCCACGACGACGATGCCCGCGTGTACCGCCCGCTCCACCGCCTCGCACAGCGGATCGTCGCGGTACGGCTGCAGCACCGGCGCGCCGAGCGACAGGTTGATCACCCGGATGTTGTAGGCACGCCGATGCGCAATCGCCCAGTCAATCGCCTCGACGACGTCGCTGACGCTGCCCGATCCGTCCGCGCCCAACACGCGCAGGTTGATCAGAGAAGTGCCCGACGCCACGCCGCGGTACTCACGCGTGTCGGCCGTCTGACCCGCACCGCCCGCGATGATGCCGGCCACATGGGTGCCGTGGCCGAAGCGGTCGATCCCGTCGCCGCCCGTGAAGTCCATCGTCGCGACCACGCGGTGCCGGAGCGCGTGGTGCTGCGTGTCGATGCCCGAATCGATCACCGCGACCCCCACGCCCGAACCGGACAACGCCGGCAAATCGTCAGTGCCGCTCCACAGCTGGTCGGCGCCGATGCTCTCATCCGTGACGTCGGCCGCCGGGCGGATCCGGACGTCACCCGATAAATGATCCACGCTGTCGTCGTCGCGCAGCGCGGCCAGCTGGCCGGCCGTGACCGTCAGCACCGCGCCGCTCGTCAAGTACCGCTTCACGATGATGTTGTAGCGGGCTGCCAGCGCGTCAACCGTCGCCTTGTTGCCGTGCACGATCACGTTGATCGACTGCGATCCGGCGTTCAAGTGATCCTGCAGGTCGGCGCTGAGGCGCGCATGGTGCGCGGCCCACGCCGGCGCGACCGGCGCCAGACACGCGATCGTCAGGATCGCGGACGCGACGCGCCCACCGAAGCGGAACGGGCGCCGAGCAGGGACAGACGGGTTGGCCATGGGAATCTCTCCGATTGCGACTAGCACTGTGAACGACGATGCGGGAACGGTGCGGATCGGCCGGGCTGGTCGGCCGCGTGCTCGCGCTCGGCGGGCGCCACGGAATCGAGCAGCACGCGCTGCGACCCACCCAGCGTGCGAATGGTCTGCAGGCGTCCGTCACGAATCCGGTTGTAAATGGTGCGGCGTGAAACGCCCATCAAGTCCGCGGCATGGTCGAGCGAGACGCTCCGACCGATACGAGGTTCAAAGCCGATTTCAGATGCACTTGCGAACGTGGCCATTAGCTCCTCCGCGCCATCTATAAGCGCACGGGCGGTGCCACGCTCGAGGCGGTGCAGCAGGTGCCGCGCAACTCCTTGCCCGGCATGGAGTTATTGCAATACGATGACGCACGCACAATTCACGCAGGCGACGAGCGCGCGGCTAGGAATCTGGCCGTCAGATCTGAGAGCGCCTCAGACGCGATGCGTTTTGCGTGCAAAACAAGCCGACACGGCCCAGCTGCACACAATTTTGATCGGCCAGTTTTCTGGCTGGTGGGTCAGGATTTGACCAGACACTCGCGACGCATAGGCGTCTTCATTGTGACCGTGGTGGCCATTGGGGCCGCCGTCGCCATCGGCGTGCGCCGGCCATCGTCTTCGCAGGTCACCACCGCGCCGTCTGCCGCCCCGATGCGTGGCGGCGATCTCGTCGTGTCGATGCGCACCGAGCCCGCCTCGTTCAACCGGCTCGCCAAGCGCGACGCCAGCACCGAACTGGTCTCCATCCTCACCCAGGCGAAGCTGGTTCGCGTCAACCGCGCGTCGCAGCAGGTCGAGCCGTGGCTCGCCACGAGCTGGACGCGATCCGACGACGGCCTGCGCTACACGATGAAGCTGCGGCCGAACGTCACCTTTTCTGACGGCCACCCCTTCACCGCCGACGATGTCGTGTTCTCGTTCGCCGCGGCCTACGACGAGCGGACCGCGAGCGTGCTCGCCGATTCCCTGCAGGCCAACGGCAAGAAGCTGACGGTCGCCGCAGTCGATCCGCTCACGGTCATCGTCACGTTTCCGGCGCCGTTCGGACCGGGCGTGCGGATTCTCGACAACCTGCCGATCTTTCCGAAGCACACACTGCAGGCGGCGCTCGACGCCGGCACGCTGGCGAGCGCCTGGAATCTCGAGACGCCTCCGGCCGCGCTCGTCGGGCTCGGCCCGTTTGTCCTGTCTGAATATCTGCCGGGCCAGCGGCTGGTCTTCGCCCGGAATCCGAGGTACTGCCTTCAGGATGCCGGGGGCACCCAGCTGCCGTATCTCGATCGGATCACGGTGCAGATCATTCCTGATCAGAACGCGGAGATGCTGGCGCTCGAAGCCGGGCAGATCGACATGGCCACCGACGCGATGCGGCCCGAGGACTATGCGCCGCTGCGCCGCGCCGCCGATGGCGGACAGTTGCAGCTGCTCGATCTCGGCGTCGCGTACGACGCGGACAGCCTGTGGTTCAATCTGAAGCCAGGTGCATTCGCCGACGATCCCCGGGCGTCGTGGATTCAGCGCGACGAGCTGCGCCGCGCGATCTCCATGGCGGTCGACCGCAAGCTGTTCGCGGACACGGTGTTTCTCGGCGCCGGGATTCCGGTCTTCGGACCCGAAACACCCGCCAACCGCGATTGGTTCTCGTCCGACGTGCCCCAGACGCCGCACGATCCGGCCGGCGCGAAGGCGCTCGTCGATTCGATCGCGGCCGGCCAGACCGTCCGCTTCACGCTGCTCACGCAAAAAGGACGAACCAGCCTCGAGCGGGGCAGTGCGGTGATCCGGGACGAGCTGAAGAAGATTGGCGTCCTCGTGGACGTCGTGCCGCTGGACGGCAACGCGCTCATCCAGCGGTTCGTGTCGGGCGCCGGATACGACGCGATCTATTTTCGCGCGGCCGCGACGGACACCGATCCCGCGTTGACGCCAGACTTCTGGTTCAGCTTCGGCAGCGCCCACATGTGGAACATCGCCGAGCCGGCGCCGGCGACCGCGTGGGAACGTCAAATCGACGTGTTGATGGCGCAACAGATCGCATCCTCAGATCTCCAGGAGCGCAAACGGCTGTTCACCGAGGTGCAGAAGATCTTCGCGGAGCACCAGCCCGCCGTGTATTTCGCGGCGCCACGCGTGTTCGTCGCCGCGTCCACACGCGTCACGAACCTGAAGCCGGCGCTGATTCGTCCGCAGCTGCTGTGGGCACCGGACCGCGTCGCCGTGACCGGCGCCGCACGCCTGACGCACTGAACCGCCGATGCTGGCCTACATCGCGCGGCGGCTGATCTTCGCGGTGTTTCTGGTGTTTGCCGTGTCGTCGGCGTCGCTCGTCCTGGTGAGGCTCGCGCCTGGCGATTACGCCAGCGAATCGCTCGGCATCGCGGCACACGCCGCCACTATGGAACAGACCCGGCGGCAGTACGGGCTCGATCGCCCGTTCGTCGAACAGTATCGCGACTGGATCGCGCGCGCTGTGCGGCTCGACTTCGGCCGGTCGATGGCATACGACCGGCCGGTGGCCGCGCTGATTCCGGAACGCGCGGCGAACACGGCCGTGCTCGCGATCACCGCGCTGCTTGCCGCGACCCTCATCGGCGTACCGGCCGGCATCATCTCAGGCTCACGTCGCAGCGGCCCTCTTCCCAGCCTGATCCGGATCGTCTCGATCACGCTGCTGTCGATGCCGCCGCTGGTGACCTCGCTGTTCCTCGTGTTTCTCGCCGCACGCACCGGCTGGCTCCCGATCGGCGGCATGGGCGGTTCCGCGGATGCCGCCGGCGGTGCGCTGGTCGATCTCCTGCGTCATCTGATTGTGCCCGCCGCCGCGCTGGCGATGCCGCTTGCGGCGATGTTCGAGCGGATGCAGTCGCAGGCGATGTCGGAAACGATCGGCCGGCCGTTCGTGCTCGCGGCGCTCGCGCGCGGCGTGCCGCGCTCGCGCGTCGTCTGGCGCGGCGCGCTCAAAGCGGCGCTCCGTCCCGTGACGTCGATTTACGGCCTCGTCGTTGGCTCGCTGCTGAGCGGATCGTTCGTCGTCGAAATGATCACATCGTGGCCCGGCCTCGGACGGTTGATGCTCGACGCGCTCCGCGCGCGCGACGTGTATCTGGTTGCGGGATGCGCGGCCGCGGGCTCGGTCTTCCTCGCGGCCGGCACGCTGCTCTCGGATGCGGCGCTGGCGTTTGTCGACCCGCGGGCCGCGGAATGATCGGCCAGCGAATCGGGATCGTGCTCGTCGTCCTCTCGTGTGCCGGTGCGTTGGGCGCGCCGATTCTGGCGCCTCATGCCGTCGACGACCACTTCGATGGCCTCCTGAACGCGCCGCCGACGATGCCGCATGTGCGCGACGAGGCGGGCGGCTGGCACGCGCCGTTCATTTACCCGTGGCGGCTCGTCGATCAACTCGAGCAGCGCTACGAGCCGGATCGCACGACGCGCGTATCGCTTGCGTGGCTGCGCGGCGGCCGGCTGGTGCGCTCAGAGGCCGACCGCGAATCGCCGCTGCTGCTCCTGGGGGCGGACGGCTTCGGCCGCGACGTGTTCAGCCGTCTGCTGTTCGGCGCGCGGACGTCCTTGAGTCTGTCGATTGTGGCCGCCTTCGGCGCGATGATCATCGGCGGCGCCATCGGCGGCATCGCGGGATACGCCGGCGGGCTGACCGACGATTTGCTGATGCGCGCGTCGGACTTCATCATCGTGCTGCCGGCCATGTATGTGGCGCTCGCGCTTCGTTCGGTCCTGCCGCTCGTGCTCGAGCCGCGCACGGTGTTCCTGCTGCTCGCCGCCATCTTCGCGGTCGTCGGCGCGCCGTTCATTTCGCGCGGCGTCCGCGCGATTGTGCGCACGGAGCGGCGTCTCGACTACGCCGTCGCGGCCGCGTCGCTCGGCGCGGGACACCTGCGTCTGCTCGGCCGCCATCTGCTTCCGGCCGGGCGCGGATTCATCGCCGTCGAGATCACGATGCTGATCCCGGCGTTCATCGTCGCCGAGGCCACGTTGTCGTATGTCGGCCTCGGCTTTCCGGAGCCGATCGCCAGCTGGGGCACGATGCTCCACGACGCGTCGAACATCCGCGCGTTCGCTGATTTCTGGTGGCTCCTCAGTCCGGCCGCCGCGATGTTCGTCCTCGTGCTCGGCCTCAACCTCATCGTTCAGGACCGCCGGCCTGAAGGATGGCACTGACGTAGAATCACGAAATGCAACTCTCAGGCATATTCGCACCTGTTCCCACTCCGTTCGATCGCGACGATCGTGTAGACACCGCGCGTCTCAAAGCCGCGTTCGCGCGCTGGATCGCACGGCCCATTACCGGATTCGTCGTGCTCGGCTCGAACGGCGAAGCCGTGCTGCTGGACGAGGACGAATCCGATCGGGTCATTACCGCGGCACGTGAATGCGTGCCCCGCGGCCGCCCCTTCATCGTCGGCACCGGGCGCGAGTCGACGCAGGCGGCGGTACGTGCGGCGAAACGGGCGGCGGAGCTCGGCGCGGACGCGATCCTCGTGCGGACGCCAGGATTTTTCAAGACGCAGATGACGCACGACGCGTTCGTGCGTCACTACACCGCGGTGGCGGACGCGTCGCCTGTGCCGGTGCTGCTCTACAATTTCACGGCGCTCACCGGCGTCAACCTGCCAACCTCCGCCGTGTCGCAGCTGGCGTCGCATCCGAACGTGATCGGGATGAAGGAATCGGGAGGGGACGTCGCGCAGATTGCCGATCTCGTCTCGAGCACGCCGGATGATTTCCGTGTGCTCGCCGGCACGACGTCGACGTTCTACGCCGCACTGTGTGTCGGCGCGGCGGGGGGCATCCTCGCGCTCGCGTGTGTCGTGCCTGAAACGTGCTGGCGCTTGTTCGAGCTGGTCGCGGCCGGCCGCCACGAGGAGGCGCGCGCCGTGCAGCGACAGCTGATCCCACTCGCACGGCTCCTCGGTCCGACCTACGGCGTCCCCGGGCTGAAGGCGGCGCTGCGGATTGTCGGGTACGACCTCGGGCAGCCGCGCGGGCCGCTGGCGCCCGTGGCCGATGCGGGCGTCGCGGCGCTCAAAGAGGTGCTGGCACAGTTCGAGGAGATCCCGGCATGAGCCTGCTGCCCGGCCATGAACGCGTGCTGCTCGGTCCCGGGCCGAGCCTGACCTCGCCGCGCGTGATGCGCGCGATGGCGGCGCCGACGATCAGTCATCTCGATCCGCTGATGATCCGCTTGCTCGACGATGTCCGGGAGCGATTGCTGCGGGTGTTCGGCGCGGAGGACGGATCGTTCGCCTTCGCCGTGTCCGGCACGGGCACCTCCGGAATGGAGACGGTCGTCGCGAACCTCGTGGCGCCCGGCACTCGCGCGGTCGTGATCGTGTCGGGATACTTCGGCGACCGCCTCGCCCAGATGTGTGAGCGGTACGGCGCGACCGTGACGCGGCTCGAGGTCGAGTGGGGCCGCGCCTGCAATCCGGAAGCCCTGCGCAAGACGCTGAATGCGACGCGCGCCGACCTCGTCGCGATGGTGCATGCCGAAACGTCCACCGGCGTGCTGAATCCCGTCGAGGCGCTGGCGAAGATCGCCCGCGAGCACGACGCGCTCGCGGTCGTGGACGCCGTCAGCTCGCTCGGCGGCCAGCCGCTGGACGTCGGCGCATGGGCCATCGACGCGTGCTACAGCTGCACGCAGAAGTGCCTCGGCGGACCGTCCGGGCTGGCGCCGGTCGTCTTCGGTCCACGGGCGCTCGCGCGGCGCGTCAAGTGCCGCAGCTTCTACTTCGACCTGCAGCTGCTCGAGGACTACTGGATCCGCCGGAAGTATCACCACACGATGTCCTCGACGCTGGTCTACGCGCTTTATGAAGCGCTCGCCATCGTGGAAGAGGAAGGCCTCGAGGCGCGCTGGGCACGGCACGAGCGCAACCACCACGCGCTGATCGAGGGTCTGGCGGAGCAGCGTCTGTCGGTGTTGCCGCCGGAGGGGGAACGTCTCTGGACGCTGAACGCGGTTCGCGTGCCCGACGGCATCGACGAAGCGGCCGTGCGCGCGTACCTGCTCGATGCGTTCAACATCGAGATCGGCTCCGGACTCGGGCCGCTGGCCGGCAAGATCTGGCGCGTCGGGCTGATGGGCGCAAGCTCGTCGCCGCGGCTCATCGTGCTGCTACTGGGCGCGATTGAACGGGCGTTCGCCGCGCAAGGCCACCGCGCCGCCGTCTGATGCGGACGGTGGCACGCGGGTTGGCGGCTTCGGCGGCGATGGTGTTTGCGCTGCTGGCGTACGCCTATCTCACGCTGCCCGACGTCCGCGCATTGAAAACCTCGAATCCGTCCACCACCGCGTTCATGGAGCTGCGCGCGCGCGAAGCCAGAAGCCTGGGCCGCGTGCCGCGGCACGTGCAGCGCTGGGTCAGCTACCAGCACATTTCGCCCGATCTGAAGCGCGCGGTCCTGGTCGCCGAAGACGATGCGTTCTGGCAGCATGAAGGCGTCGATCTGGCGCAGCTGCAGGAGTCGCTCGAGACCGACGTGGCGCGCGGCCGGTGGCTGCGCGGCGGCAGCACGATCACGCAGCAGCTGGCGAAGAACCTGTATCTGTCGCCGTCGAAGAATCCGCTGCGCAAGATCCGCGAGCTGATCCTCGCGCGGCGCCTCGAGAGCGAGTTGAAGAAAGCACGTATTCTCGAGTTGTACCTCAATGTGATCGAGTGGGGCGACGGCATCTACGGCGTCGAAGCGGCGGCGCAGACGTACTTCCACACGCCGGCGTCGCTGCTCGATGCACGTGAGTCGGCGCTGCTTGCCGCCGCGATCGTCAACCCGCGTGTGCTCAATCCTGCACATCCTGGCGCTCGGCTGTTCCGCCGGCAGCAGGTGATCCTCCGGCGGATGGGCGCCGTGTCGCCGCCGGCTGACGCGGCCGAGTTGCACTGAATTGCAGGGAAAATCGCTCCGTTCAGCTTGATTTCGCTTTTCGCGTTCGCTATAGTCACACGCACTCGGCTCACATTTCTTGACACAATCTGACCGCGTCATGTCCACTTCGGGGTTCTTCCCCCCAGGAGATAAACGGCGTGCACGCAGCGCGGGCGATCGTGTAGTGGCGACGGCTTTCGGATGATCAACTACACCGACCGACTCACACTGCTGATGGAAGACGTCGTGACGCGCGTCCCGACGTTGTCCTTCATCGATATCGCCGACGTCCTGGTCTTCGCGCGCGCCGGGCGGACCAATGCCGAGGGCGCGTTCGCGACGTGCCATTGCCTCACGCTGCCCCCGAGCGACCCCGGCTACTATTTCTGGCGCGATCGCGCGAGCGGCCGGATCACGCGCCGCTCTGAATGGTTCGTGACCAAGTCGCCCGTCGTGACGATCGGCGCGCGTCCGGTGAAGTACATGTTGTCCTTCACGCTCCCGCGCTTTTGCGACCAGTCGCTCGATCGCTCACGCAAAGAAAAGTTTTATCCCGGTGCACAGCCCTGGGTGTCGAAGCTCGATACGGTGATCCACGAGCTCTACCACATCGATCCTCAGCTCGCCGGGATCCGGCGGATCGAGCGCGAGGACGGCACGTACTCAGCGCACTGCCACGGTCAGCGCTTTTTCGAAGAGGTTGCGGCGATGGTGAATGCCTATCTCGCGACCAAGCCCGATCCGGCGATTACGGATTTTCTGCACCACGACTTCGCGGCGCTCGACAAGCGCTACGGCGGCATCGTCGGGACCAGCTTTCGGACATTTCCGTCCTATCCGCAGCGGTACATCGAGCGGCTTGTGGATCAGCCGGCGTGCGAGGTCGACATCGACGAGATCGTGATTGGACCGCTGCGCGCGCCGCAGCAGCCGACGCGCTACACGGAGGACGACCTGCACATCCGGCAGTTCCTGCGGAGCGCGTCGCGGCGGCTGGTGCGCAAGGGTCAGTTCCGCGCCGCGTAACGAGTCAGGATTAACCACCTGCGCCGGTCAACGTGTTCTCATCACGAAGGCACGAAGAGCCGGAGATCACTGAGATCTATCTTGTAGAGATTGGTGCACGACCCCTTCGTGGACTTCGTGTTCTCCGTGTCTTCGTGAAGAGAATGGTCGTCAGTTGATGCGGTGCGCGGCCAGGAAGCGCTGCGACCAGTAGGACGCGCTCAGGTGCTCGACGCGCACGACGCCGGTCGAGCTCGGCGCGTGGATGAATTCGTCCCCACCCAGCGCAATCGCCACGTGCGTCGGTCCAGGCGCCGTCGTCGTGAAGAACAGCAGATCGCCGGCGGCTACATCTTCCGGCTTCACCGTCTCTCCCAGCCGGTATTGATCGCGGACTTCGCGCGGCAGCGAGAAGCCGTGCTGCGCGAAGACATACTGCGTGAAGCCGCTGCAGTCGAAGCCGCTGCGCGGGTCGGTGCCGCCGTTCTGATACGGCGCGCCGCGCAGAGCCAGCGCCGTGCTGGTCACCGCGTAGCCCTCCGCTCTGGTGCCCTCGAGACCCGGTTCTTCGGGCGACTCCGGAGCGTTCCGCCGCGGATCCGCCTGTGACGCGCCTGCCGGCGATCCTCCCGGATAGGGAAACGGTCTCGGGACGGCGCCGGTGGACGCGCAAGCGCCGGTCACCAGCGGGACCAGCAGCACACAGAGGAGGGCAAAGAGGGCACGGGTCATCGTTTGTCTATCGGTCCTTCGTGAATCGGACGTTACGCGGCTAACCGACGCGTTTCAAGACGTTTACAGCGTCAGCATCTTGACACCTCGGCAGGCCTAGAGCAAAATTCACACACACCGGGCTTTGCACGGCCCAACGGTTCCATGGAACAGACGCTTCTCCTGAACGCGTCGTACGAGCCCCTCAAGATTGTCAACTGGCAGAAGGCTGTGACCCTTTGGTGCCAGGGCAAGGTTGAGGTCATTGAGGTGTACGACCGCGAGATTCGCGCCGTTTCGATCAGCTTCAAGCTGCCGTCCGTCATCCGGCTGCTTCGTTATATCAAGATCAAGCGCCGCTTCGACTACGTGCCGTTCTCGCGCGCGAACATTTATGCGCGCGATGATCACCGGTGCCAGTACTGCGGCGAGGGATTCCCGACGAGTGAGCTCACGTTCGATCACGTGGTGCCGGTCGCGCAGGGCGGCCGCAAGGACTGGGAGAACATCGTCTCCTGCTGCGTCCTGTGCAATCGCAAGAAAGGTGGGCGCACACCGGCCGAAGCCGGCATGCATCTGCTGCGGGTGCCGCGGCGTCCATCGTCGGCACCCGCGATTCGGATCACGGTTGGCCTGCGCAACGCCCCGGAAAGCTGGCGCGATTACATCTATTGGAACGCGGAGCTCGACGACACCTAATGCCGTCCCGTGTCAGCGCCATCCATCCGCCCTCGGCCATCGAGGGCGGCCGGTTCATTATCGAAGGTTCTGCATTTCCGATCGATCAACCGCGACTGCCCGACGTGCGCGTCGGCGAACGCCCAGCGCGCGTCGTGTACGCGTCGCCTGAGCAGCTCGGCGTGATTGTACCGCCCGGTATCCCCGAGAGCGGACCCTCGCTTGTTCGCGTTGCCGGTGCTGGCGGCGACCCGGCGTTCGTCAACCTGGCGGCGCCTTTGGCGACCGGGCTCCATCAAGTCGACAGTCCAACATTCGACGATGCCGGCAATCTGTATCTGACCTACAGCGGCACGCGTGGCCAGCAGGTGCCGGCGTCGATCTTTCGCGTGCGTCCCGGCGGGACGCGCGAACCGTTTTCGTCCGGGATCGTCAATCCGACATCGACCGCCCTCGATCTTGACGGGCGTCTGTACGTCTCGAGCCGCTTCGAAGGCACCGTGTATCGTGTGCAGCCGGACGGCTTCGTCGAACAGTTCGCGACCGATCTCGGCGTGGCGTGCGGCCTGGCCTTTGCCGCCGACGGTTCGCTCTTCGTCGGCGACCGATCCGGCACCATCTTTCGGATCGACCGCGGCGGCCACGCGACGCCGTTCGCCTCGTTGCCCGGCAGCGTCGCAGCCTTTCATCTCGCCTTCGGCCCCGACGATGCGCTGTACGTCGCCGCCCCGACGCTGTCGTCGCACGATGCGATCTACCGGATCGATCGCGACGGCGCCATCACGATTCGGTTCGAAGGGTTCGGCCGTCCGCAGGGGCTCGCCTTCGATGCAGACGGCGTCCTGTTCGCGATTGAGGCGCTCGCCGGAGTCAGCGGGCTCTACCGCATGCCGGCCGACGGCCCGCCGGAGCTCGTGTTGTCGGGCCCAGGGCTGGTCGGCGTCGCCTTCGACCCGCGCGGCGGCCTCGTCGTCTGCACCAACGACACGGCGTATCGGCTCCCGACCGACGATCGTCCCCTTCGCCTGCGCGGTTAGAAGACCTCTGGAAACCCTAAGCCACGTTACCAACGTGTCCTTCGTGGCATAGAATCCCCACACCGATGTCCCAACTGTTTCAGCGGAAGCCGATCGCCGAGCTCATGTCGGAAACCGAAGGCAGCCAGGGACTGCAGCGGACGCTGGGCGCCGGCGATCTGATCATGCTCGCGATCGGCGCGGTGATCGGCGCCGGCATCTTCGGCGCAATCGGCACCGCGGCGGCGGGGCAGATCGGTCCGAGCGGCGAGGTGATCCGGCAGGGCGCCGGACCGGCGCTCGTGTTTTCCTTTCTGCTGCTCGGCGGCGCCTGCGCGCTGGCCGGTCTCTGCTACGCGGAGCTGGCGTCGATGATCCCGCAGGCCGGGAGCGCGTATGCGTACTCGTATGCGACGCTCGGCGAGCTCGTGGCGTGGATCATTGGCTGGGACCTGATCCTCGAGTACGCGGTCGGGAACGTGGCGGTCGCGATTTCCTGGGGCGATTATTTCAACACGCTGCTGCACGGCTTCGGCGTGACGCTGCCCATCTGGATGACGACCGGCTACCGCACGGCGCTCCTCAGTTCCGATCCGCAGCTGCACGGGCTGTTGACGACGGCACCGCACATTCTTGGCGTGCCGATCCTGGTGCACGTCCCGGCGTCTGCGATCGTGATGCTGATCACGTGGCTGCTGCTGCGCGGGGCGCGCGAGAGCGCGACCGCGAACAACATCATGGTCGTGATCAAGCTGATGGCGCTCGCGTTATTCGTCGCGGTCGGCGCCACGCACCTGAACATGGCGAACTACCATCCGTTCGCGCCGAACGGCTTCAGGGGCATTCATCAGGGCGCCGCGATTGTTTTCTTTGCGTACATCGGCTTCGACGCCATCTCGACGGCGGCGGAAGAGACCGTCAACCCGCAGCGCAATCTGCCGATCGGCATTCTCGGGGGCCTCGCGATCTGCACGATCATCTACGTGATCGTCGGCGGCGTGCTCACCGGGATGGTGCCGTACAAGGAGCTCGCGGTCGCCGACCCGCTCGCGCGCGCGCTGCAGCTCGCCGGGTTCAACGCGGTCGGCTGGATTGTCGCGCTTGGCGCGGCGGTCTCGATGTCGGCCGTGCTGCTGGTGTTTCAATACGGGCAGCCGCGCATTTTCTTTGCGATGGCGCGCGATGGGCTGCTCCCACAGTGGGCGGCGAAGATCCATCCGCGCACGCACATCCCCTGGGCGACGACGCTCTTCACCGGTATCTTCGTGGCGTCGTGGTCGCTCATCGGCGATGCGGGGGAGACGTACGACTTGACGAACATCGGCACGCTCTTCGCGTTCATGCTGGTCAGCATCGGCGTGCTGGTGCTGCGCTACAAGGAACCCGAGCGTCCGCGCCCGTTCCGCGTCCCCCTGGTGTGGATCGTGTGCGTGCTGTCGGCCGCTGCGTGTCTCTTCATCATGAAGGGGCTGCCGGATGCCGCATGGTGGCGGTTCGGCTGGTGGCTGGTGATCGGGCTCGTCATCTACTTTGCGTACGGCTTCAAGCACAGCCGGCTGCGCCAGCTGCCACTTTCGCCACCCGTCGCTCGGTAACGGCGGCTCTGCGTGCCGGCTTTGAAACCGCTCGACGGCGTCCGCGTCCTCGATCTCACGCGCCTGTTGCCAGGCGCGTACGCGACGCTGACGCTCTCCGACCTTGGCGCAGAGGTCATCAAGATCGAAGATCCGCGCGGCGGCGACGGCATGCGTACGCTGCGGCTGTCGAGCGACCGTCCATACTTCGAGCTGCTCAACCGCAACAAGCGCAGCGTCACGCTCGATTTACGATCGCCGGACGCCGCACCGGTGCTCGACGCGCTCGTGGCAACCGCCGACGTGGTTGTCGACAGCTTTCGCCCATCGACGGCCCGCCGTCTGGGTGTTGACGCCGCCACGCTTCGCGCGAAATATCCGCGTCTCGTCTGTGCGTCGATCATCGGCTTCGCGCGGAACGGCCCGCGCGCGGAGACGCCTGGGCACGACCTCAACTACCAGGCGCTCGCGGGACTCGTGCGCCCACCGGACATGCCCGGCCCTCTCGTCAGCGACGTCGGCGCGGCGGCGCAAGCGGCAATCGCGATTCTCGCCGCGCTGTTCGAGCGTCAGCGGACCGGCACCGGTCGCGCCCTCGACATCACCCTCGAAGCCGCCGCGGAGGCATGGACGCTGTTTCCCACGGGTCGGGAGCTCGAGAGCGCGTGCTACATGCTGTACGAAACGGCAGACCGTGAGTGGCTGGCGCTCGGCGCGCTCGAAGCGAAGTTCTGGGAGGCATTCTGCAAGGGGATCGGCCGGGCCGACCTGATTCCGTTGCAGCACGCGCGTGGTGAAGCCGGCGACCGCGTGCTGCGCGACGTTCGAGCCGTGATGCGCACGCGAACGCGCGACGATTGGATCGCGCAGTTCGCCGGCGCCGATGTGGCACTGACACCGGTCGAACGCCTGCGACGAGGCACACCGATGGCCGAAGGCGGCGCACCCTCCGCGCCGGCCCTGGGTGCCGATACGGATGTGGTGCTCGCTGCCGCCGGCATTGGCGAAGCCGCCCGCGCCGATTTGCGCCGCCGCCGCGTCATCTGAATTACGGTCGCTTTTTATCACGAAGAACAGAGGCCACGGAGATCACGAAATTCGGAAGTTCAATTCCGTTCCGTGTCCTTCGTCATCTCCGTGACTTCGTGATGACTTGGGCGGTCGCTGCGCTGGCCATGGTAAAATAGGAGTTTCGGCAATCCGTCAGAAACCTGGTAGAAAGCATGGCGCACGACTGGATTGCGGTGCGCGGCGCCCGCGTCCACAATCTCAAGAATATCGACGTCGACATCCCGCGGCACAAGCTGGTGGTGATCACCGGTTTGTCCGGCTCGGGGAAATCTTCGCTCGCCTTCGACACGATCTACGCCGAAGGACAGCGGCGCTACGTGGAGTCGCTGTCGGCGTATGCGCGGCAGTTTCTCGAGCAGATGGAGAAGCCGGACGTCGATCTGATCGACGGGCTATCGCCGGCCATCTCGATCGAGCAGAAGACCACCGGTTCGAACCCGCGCTCCACCGTCGGCACCGTCACCGAAATCTACGACTACCTGCGCCTGCTGTTCGCGAACATCGGCGTGCCGCACTGTCCGAATTGCGGCAAGGCGATCACCAGCCAGTCGCTCGAGCGCATCGTCGACATGGTGATGCTGTATCCGCAGGATGAGCGCATCAACATCCTGGCGCCGCTGGTGCGCGGACGGAAGGGCGAGTTCAAGAAGGAAATCGCCGGCCTGCGCGGGCGCGGCTACACGAAGGCGCGCATCGACGGGCAGTTCCGCTCGCTCGAAGAGGACCTCAAGCTCGATCGGCGGCGCAATCACACGATCGAGGTCGTCGTCGATCGTCTGATCGTCCGCGGCGGCGTCGAGCGCCGGCTGACCGAGTCGGTGGACGTCGCCCTCAATCTCGCCGACGACGTGGTCATCATCAACTCGTTCGACAGCGGCGATCGGCTGTTCTCGCGGCGGCTGGCGTGCGTGGAGTGCGGGCTCAGCATGCCCGAGATGACACCGCGCGCGTTCTCGTTCAACTCGCCGCATGGCGCGTGCCCCGATTGCCAGGGCCTCGGGTCCACCGTCGATTTCGATCCGCACCGGCTGGTGCCGGATGAATCGAAGTCGCTGGCCGAGGGCGCCATCGCGCCGTGGGCGCGGGGCGACAAGAAGTTCGTGCGCGACGCGCTGAACGGCCTGTCGCGCGACTTCGGGATCGACGTCAGCGTCCCCTTCGCGAAGCTGCCGCGGAAATCGCGCGAGGTACTGCTGTTCGGATCCGGCAAGTTCGAAGGGCTCGTGCCGAACCTCCGCCGCCGCTACGACGAGGGCAGCTGGGCGCTCCAGGAGGACCTCGAGCCATTCCGATCGCTGCGCCCCTGTCCGACCTGCAAGGGCGAGCGGCTGAAGGTGCAGAGCCTGTCGGTGCGCGTCAAGGCGCGGACGATTTCCGACTACGTGAATCTGCCGATCGCCGAAGCGCTGCGCGTGTTCGACAGCCTGCAGCTGACCGATCGCGAATCGCTGATCGCCGACCGGATCATGCGCGAGATTCAGGATCGCCTGCGCTTCCTGAACGACGTGGGCGTCGGGTATCTCACGCTGGGACGCAGCGCCGCGACGTTGTCCGGCGGAGAAGGACAGCGCATCCGGCTGGCCACGCAGATCGGCGCCAATCTCACCGGCGTGCTCTACGTGCTGGACGAGCCGTCGATCGGCCTGCACCAGCGCGACAACCGGAAGCTGCTGGCGACGCTGGCGAAGCTGCGCGATCTCGGCAACACCGTCATCGTCGTCGAGCACGACGAGGAGACCATTCGCACCGCCGATTACGTGATCGATCTCGGCCCCGGTGCGGGCGAGCACGGCGGCCACGTGATCTTTCAGGGCACGCCCCGCGAGCTGATGGAGGAAAAGGGGCCGTACCCCTTTCGGGCGAGGGTGCATCGGAAAAAGGCGACCGCCTGCGTTCGTTAACCGGGGCTTACCTGACCGGCGCACGATCGATCCCCACGCCAGCGGTTCGCCGGCCCGAGCTGAAAGGCGACCTGATCATCCGCGGCGCGCGCGCGAACAACCTGAAGAACATCGATGTCCGGCTTCCGCTCGGGCTCTTCACGGCGGTCACCGGCGTCAGCGGATCCGGCAAGTCGACGCTGGTCAACGACATCTTGTACAAGTCGCTCGCGAAAACGTTGTACAAAGCGGGCGACGATGCGGGTGCGCACGATCGTATCGACGGCATCGAGTTGATCGACAAGGTGATCGAGATCGATCAGTCGCCAATCGGCCGGACACCGCGGTCGAATCCCGCCACCTACACAGGACTTTTCACGTTCATCCGCGATCTGTTCGCGATGATGCCCGACGCGAAGACGCGCGGCTTCCGGGCCGGCCGCTTCTCGTTCAACGTCAAAGGCGGGCGTTGCGAGGCGTGTCAGGGCGACGGCGTGATCGCGATCGAGATGCACTTTTTACCCGACGTGTACGTCACGTGCGAACAGTGCAAGGGGCGCCGCTACAACCGCGAGACCCTGGAGATCAATTACCGCGGCAAGTCGATCGCCGACATCCTGGATCTCACCGTCGATCAGGCGCTCCCGCTCCTCGAGAACTTCCCGCAGATCGCCAACAAGCTGCGGACGCTGGAAGACGTCGGCCTCGGCTACATCCACCTCGGACAGTCGGCGACGACGCTGTCGGGCGGCGAGGCGCAGCGGGTGAAGCTGGCGAAAGAGCTCTCCAAGCGCGGCACCGGCCGGACGCTCTACATCCTCGACGAGCCGACGACCGGCCTGCATTTCGAGGACACCCGGAAGCTGCTCGACGTGCTCAACAAGCTTGTCGATCAGGGCAACACGATCGTCGTGATCGAGCACAATCTGGACGTGATTAAGTCAGCGGATTACGTTATTGATCTCGGTCCGGAGGGGGGCGCGGGCGGCGGACGCATCATCGCGGCCGGGACGCCCGAGGAGGTCGCGCAGAACGATCAGTCCGCTACGGGCCGGTTCCTGGCCGATCTGCTTGGTCAGGAACGCGGGCGGCCCGTCCGTTCCGCTGCGATGTGAGGTACTTTGTGGTAGTATGGCCACAATTTGGCGCGACCGGCTGTGGCACGCCCGCCACAGATACGCGCTTCCATGTACGCATTGTCAATGTGACTATCGCGTCTAAGTCACTACCTAATCAAAGCGTTAGCCCAGCTCTACGGGCAGGCGTCAAGCGGGCATCTTCTTTGCTGAGCTCCTCTGTGCACGTCCCTGCTCGTTTGAGAGGCTAATGGACGCACAGCGTACACTACGTCGGCAAATCTCCTGCGTCGGAATCGGTCTTCACTCCGGCAACAAGGTCAATCTCACGCTGAAACCGGCATCCGCCGATTTCGGAATCCGCTTCAGGCGGACCGATCTGGGCGACCACGAAGTGCCGGCCACGGTGCAAAACCTCGCCGGAATTCAGCTCGCCACCGGGTTGGCGCGCAATGAAGTGTCGGTTGAGACGGTTGAGCACCTGCTCGCGGCCCTGGTCAGCATGGGCGTGGACAACGTGATCGTGGAGCTGAACTCGCCGGAAGTGCCGATCATGGACGGCAGCGCAGCGCCGTTCATCTATCTGATCAACGAAGCGGGCCTGAAGCGCCTGCAGGTCCGGCGCAAGTACTTGAAGATCGTCCGCCCGATTGCGATTTCCCGTGGCGACAAGCGCATCGCCCTGTATCCGTCGGACCATTTCAAGGTGACCTACAGCATCAGCTACGATCATCCGCTGCTGCGGCACCAGTCGCGGACGCTGCGGATCACGGAAGAATCATTCGTGGAAGAAGTGGCGCCGGCGCGCACGTTCACGTTTCTGAAGGACGTCGAGATGCTGCGCCAGAACGGCCTTGCGCTCGGCGGGTCGCTCGAGAACGCGATCGTGCTCGGCGAGACGGGCGTGCTGAACAACGCGCTGCGGTTCGAGGACGAATTCGTCCGCCACAAGATCCTCGATGCCGTCGGCGATCTGGCACTGGTGGGCTACCCGGTGATCGGGCACTTGGTCGCGCATCGCGCGGGCCACGCGCTGCACACGGAGTTCGCGGCGAAGATCATCGAAGAGACGCAGAGCTGGCGGCTGATCGAAGCGCCGCTCGACGGCGTCGCGCTCCCGGTCGACGGCGTCGTCGTCTCGAAGGCCTCCCCGCGGCTCGCGAATTGATCGGCTCGGCGAACGCGCCTTCGCGCTACCACTGATCATTGAGCCGAGCGCATCGCGCGCCGCGGTTCGCGAACCTTCGGTGTAGCGCGAAGGCTTTAGCCGAGCGCATTGCCCGCGGCTAGCGAACGAGCAGCGGCTTGACGGTCGTGCGCGATCCGCACCGCTCGAACCAGTCGATCCCCTCACTGACCAGATCGAATTTCAACGCATAGCGTCCTGGCTCCTCTGGAGCCGGAATCTCAATGGCTACGTCCGCGCGTGCACCGGGGCCCAGTGTCTGCGGCAGCCACGCGCGCGCGAAGTCGCGGTTGATGAGCGCGCCGTCCTCCCCGCACAACTGAGCTCCGAGGCGGACGAGGCGGCGGCCGTACGTGGCGTGCGCCGGGAAGGGGCGAGTCGACAGATTGCGGATGCGCGTGCGGACCTGCAGCGGCCGGCCGGCGCGTGCCACGAGCGTGGTGCCCGGCACACGCAGCAGCGGCATCCGGACGTCGATCTGCGCGGCGGGCGTGGCGCCCGGGATCGCGTTGCCGAGATTGTTGTCGTCCCAGATCTCATGCCGGATGGCGCCCAGCGCATCCGAGCCCGGCGTGAAGCGGCGCGAGTAGGCCTGCTCGGGATGGTCGGTCAGCTCCCAGCAGAGGCGGTCGACGCCGATGTCGGCCGCCAGACGCCGCGCCTCGTTCATTTCCGCTTCGCTGTCATTCCAGACGAACAGGATGTAGCGCCAGTTGAGAAACGGCAGATCGCGTCCGCTCTTGCGCTTCTCGTCGGCCATCGCGCGAAGGTTGGCGATCGCCACGTCGAAGCGGCCGCGCTGCCGGTACTTCACGTACGACTCCGGCGTGGCGCCGTCGATCGAGAACGTCACCTCGTCTATACCGGAGTGGACGAGCCGCCGCGCCTGCGCTTCGGTGAGCGCGAGCCCGTTGGTGCTGGTGTAGAGATAGATGTGCGGGAACTTCGCCTTGATGTACTCGCACATCTCGACCGCCCGCTTGTGCAGGAACGCCTCGCCGTAGTTGAAGAAATCGACGCGCACGAGCGACGGTCCCGCCTCGTCGACGACGCGCGTGAACAGATCGAAGTCGAGCATGCCGCTCTGGCGTGTGCGGGTGATGCCGGTCTCCGGTGCGCAGCAGGCCTCGGTGCACGAGATGTTGCACGCGGCGGTGCACTCGATGTACATCCGCGACGGCAGCGCGCCGGCATCGACCGATCGCTCGGCTGGCAGGTCGCCCTTTTTGAGCGGGAGCTTGAGCGGGCAGTCGCCGCAGAACGTGGATCCGCCGCGATTCAGGTCGCCGCGCAAGGCCGCAACCGTCGGTCCTGCCCACACGTCGTGCACAGACGAAGCGCGCAGATCACCAAGCACCCGCTTGCCGTACGGATCGGCGCAGCCGCAGACGATCCGGCCGTCGCAGAGCATGACGAGCGTGCTCCACGGCCACGTGCACTGGAACCGGGTGGCAAGAAAATTGAGAGACATGAACGGAAGAAATTGGTGAATTGGTGAATTGGTGATTTCGGGTTTTAGCTCGGCGTCATTCACCGACTCGCCAACTCGCCAACTCACCGATTTTATTTGCTTGTCAGCTTCTTCATATACGTCTCGAGCTTGTCGTTCTCGTACTTCACGGTGTTGAGAAACAGGCTCTCCGCGAGGTACGTGCGACGCTCGCTCTCGTCCATCTGCGCGATCAGGTGCTGGATTTCCTTGACCATGTCCTCGAAGGACCGTTCCAGCTCGCGCTTGGCGGTCACTTCATGGTAGAGCGCTTCCATGACGGCGAGCAGATCGCCGTCGAGGGCGATTTCGGTGCCGGTCGTGGTCTTGATGGTGCGCATCGCTTATGCCCCGAAGCTTTTGACGGCACTCGGCTCGTCGGCGTGGATCTCGATGAAGTTCTGTGCGCCGGTCATCGTGAGCATCGTTTCGACCCGCTTCTGGACGCCGGCGAGCTTGAGGTGACCGCCGGCGCTGTGCACTTGCCGGTACAGATCCATCAGGCACCCGATCGTGGCGCTGTCCACGTAGGTGACCGGCGACAGATCGATGATGATCTCATGCTTGCCGGAGGCAATCAGTCCCGTGACGGCGGATGCGAAGTCCGACAGGATCGGGTACATCAGGCGCGCTTCGCCGACGCGGACGATCGAGATGCCGCCGGTCTGTTCGGTTTTGACGTTCATCAATAAGCTCCCGTGCGTGTGCGGTGATCGGGATCGGACCCTTTGGAGCCCGATCCCGTCGGACTGTAATCGTCGCCGCGCAGTTTCTTGATCTGCCGCGCCAGCTCGGAGCGGCCGCGGTTGATGCGCGATTTCACGGTTCCTTCCGGCAGCCGCAGCGTGTCGGCGATCTCCTGATACGACAGCTCCTGGATGTCGCGCATCAGCACGGCCGTGCGCAGCGTTTCCGGCAACGCCGCCAGCGCCTGACGCAGGAGCACGACGCGATCGTGCTGCTCGAGCGCCTGCACCGGGCTGATCTCGTGCGAGGCCGGCGACAGCTCGTTGGCGTCCACGTCGCGATCGATCGTCTCGCGCTCCTTGCGGACGCTGCGATAGTGGTCGATGCACAGATTGCGGCTGATGCTGATCAGCCATGTCTGAAAATTCGCCCGCCGGTCGAACGTGTCGAGCGACTTGAAGATCTTCAGGAAGATATCCTGGGTGAGATCTTCCGCCTCGTCGTGCTTGCCGACGAACTTGTACGCGACGTTGAACACCTTCCGCCAGTACTGACGGACGATCAGCTCCCAGGCGTGCTGATCGCCGCGCAGGCACTGCTGAATCAGCGCTTCGATGGAGCCGTCCGAAGACGCGGCGCGGTTCGGCAAATCCGAGGGCATGAAGGATTGAGTAGAATACCGTACCACATTGTCCATCTCGAACGGCTTCTTCACCACCAACCACGAGCTGGTCTGCGACGGCGTGCCGGTCAGTGCGATTGCCGCGGCGGCCGGCACACCGGTGTACGTGTACAGCGCGGCGACCGTGCGGGCGCGCTACCGCGCCATCGACGCCGCGTTCGGCGCCTACCCGCACCGGCTCCACTACGCGCTGAAGGCGAATTCCGCCCTGGCCATGGCGTGCCTCCTGCGCCACCTGGGCAGCGCCGTCGACGCCAATTCCATCTGGGAAATCGAGCTGGCGCGGAAAGCGGGCTTTGCGCCGGGCGAGATCGTCTTCACCGGCGTCGGCAAGACGGCTGCGGAGCTCGAGGCCGCTGTCCCGCTCGGCCTCAAGGCGATCAATGCCGAATCGGCGGGCGAGCTGGCGCGAATCGAAACGATCGCGGCGCGCATGAACCGCGTCGCGCGGGTCGCCGTTCGCGTCAACCCGGACATCGACGCGAAGAGTCACCCGCACATCTCGACCGGACTCAAGGTCAACAAGTTCGGCGTGCCGCTCGATGACGCGCGCGCGCTCCTCGCCGGGATCGCCGGCCGGCCGGCGCTCCACCTGGTGGCCGTGCACGTGCACGTCGGCTCGCAGATTACGACGGTCGATCCGCTTCGCCGCGCCGCGGCTGTCGCGGCGGGACTGAGCCGCGATCTCGCGGCCGCCGGCGTGGCGCTCGAATATGTGGACGTTGGCGGCGGGCTCGGGATCTCGTACGACGACCAGGACGTCGCGTCGGCGGAGGAATACGTTGCGGGACTGATTGACGAAGTGCGCGAGACCGGCCTGCCCATCGTCATCGAGCCGGGGCGCGCCATCGCCGGACCGGCCGGCGCGCTCATCGCACGGGTGATCGACATCAAGCCCCGCAACGCCCTCAGCGAGTTCGTCGTCGTCGACGCGGGGATGACGGAGCTGATGCGGCCCGCACTCTACGGCGCGTATCACCGGATCGAACCGGTGACGCCGCGCCAGGGCGCCGCGCGCGAGTACGAAATCGTCGGACCGGTCTGCGAGAGCAGCGACGTCGTCGGCCGCGATCGCACGCTGCCGCCGCTCGAAGTCGGCGATCTGGTGGCCATCCGCGACGCCGGCGCGTACGGCGCGGCGATGGCGTCGAATTACAATCGCCGCCCGCTGCCGCCGGAAGTGCTGGTCGACGATGGCGCGTGGCGCGTGATTCGGCGGCGGCAAACGCTGGACGAGATGTTGATGCTCGAACGCCTGGACGAGTAACTGGCGATCCGCAGTACTTGATAAACAAAAAGGACACCGAGGACACCAAGGTAAGATTCGGGAATTTCCTTTGTATCCATCGTGTCCTTCGTGTTGATCGGGGCCAGATTCGAGAGGAGTAGCGCGAAGGCTTCAGCCGAGCGCAGACGTACATGCCCGGACACATCATCGCCTTCGAAGGACTGGATCAAAGCGGCAAACAGACGCAGGCCGAGCTGTTGCGCGACCGTTTGAAACAGGATGGCCGCAAGGCGCGGCTCGTGTCGTTTCCCGACTACGGGACGTCGATTGGCGAAGAGCTCGCCAGGGCGCTGCAGGGCGAGCGCGAGTACGGTCCCGACGTCATGCAACTGCTGTATGTTGCCAACCGCTACGAGCGGAAGCCGGATCTGCACCGCTGGCTCGATGGCGGCCTCATCCTGGTGTGCGATCGCTATATGGCGTCGAGTATCGCGTATGGCGACGCACAGGGGCTGGATCCGGTGTGGCTCGCCGAGATGCAGAAATTCCTGCCGCCGGCCTCGTTGACGATCATGCTGGACATCGCGCCCGCCACGGCGGTGCAGCGCAAGGCCGTGGACCGCGATCGCTACGAGCGCGACCTCGCGATGCAGGCGCGCGTGCGCGAGAGCTATCGGCGTCAGGCCGCGGCGGGCGGGTGGATCGTGCTCGACGGCGAGCGCGAGAAGGACGCGATCGCGGCCGACGTCTTCAGCGCCGTGTCGTCACGACTTTCGCCGCCGTAAGCGCCCGGACTTCCGCGACGCCCACCGCCTTCAACGCGCGCGCGCACGCCTCCAGCGTCGCGCCGGTCGTGCTCACGTCATCGATCAGCACCACGATTGCCGCGCCGAGCGTGCGTCCTGCCCGTGTGGGCGCAAACGCGTCGCGCACGTTGCGGTGCCGCTGCGCGGCGGCCAGGCCCGTCTGGGTGGCCGTCGCGCGCCGCCGCACGAGCGCCGCACAGACCGGCAACCCGACGTGCCGCGCGAGATCGGCGGCCTGGTTGAATCCGCGGTGTCTGCGCCTTGACGCGTGCAAAGGAACGGGAATGGCGCACGCCGCGCCCGCAAGGATGCCGGCGCCGCGCTGCCGCATCAGCGCGCCGAGCGGACGCGCCAGCGATCGTCGTCCGTCGTATTTCAAGGCGTGGATGACCGCACGCAGCGCCCCGTCGTACTCGCCGATCGCCTGCGCGCGATCGATCGCCGGACGCGCGCGTCGGCAGCGCGGGCAGTTCTGCGACGCCGTTGCGCTGACACGCCAGCTGGGTAGTGGATCGCCGCATCGCAGGCACAGCGGCGGCGTGAGCGGCAGAATCGAGCGCCAGCAGTCGGGGCAGACCGGACCGCGCGTGGGCTGCGCGAGCAGCGCGCCGCAGGCGGCGCAGCCGGGTGCGAGCACGACGGCGAGGACACCGTCCAACGCCGATTGCAGCGTGCCGATGGCAGACGCGAAGGCGCGCCGCGCGGGTTGTCCGGTCATCACGCCCTCTGGTTTGCCAGCAGGGCGCGTCCGATCAGCGGCGCGTCAACTGGCGCGAACTTCGATGCGCTCGGCGCTGCCCCAGAGGCGCTCGAGGCCGTAGAACATGCGCGTCTCCGGGGCGAACACGTGCACGATGAAGTCGAAGTAATCGAGCAGAATCCACTCGGAGCGATCGTACCCCTCGATGTGCGCCGGCTTGACGCCGCCTTCCGACAGCGATTCGATCACCGCGTCGGCGATGGCGCGCACCTGGCGCGTGTTGGTGCCCGAGCAGATCACGAAGTAGTCGGTGAACCCGGCCGCCTTGCGCAGGTCGAGGACCACGAGCTCCTTCGCCTGCTTGTCGTCGGCCGCCTGGACGGCCGCATCGATCTGTTTGGGGAGACGCTGCGGCTTCTGCCGCTTCTCAGTCTTGGCCATGCAACCTGCCTGCCGATGAGGCCGGGTGTCCGTCGTCGCGGCGGCGTCCCGGCACCATCGCCGTGTAAAGTCCGTGCTGCTCAATGTGTTGCTGCACGCCCGGATCCACCATGCCCGTGATGGGCCGGTTCCCGGTGCGGCAGCGGCGGATCGCAGTTGATGACACATCCGCCGTTTCGGCATCGATCAAAATGATCGACGGCTCCACGGTCGCCTGCGGCTCGAGCGGCGGCCGAATCATGCGCGGCGCCAGCTGCGGCAGCCGGCGCGGGAGTTCGCCGGCCGGGCATCCGGGTCGCGACACCACGACGAAGTGCGCGGCGCCGAGAATGTGCGGGTAGTCCTTCCACGCGCCGATGTCGGCGAACGCGTCGGCGCCGATCAGAAAAAAGAGCTCTGTCGCCAGGTAGCCCCGCTCATGAAACCGCCGCAGCGTCATCGTCGTATAGGAGGGCGCTTCGGTGCGCAGCTCGAGATCGGACAGTCGCCAGCCGGGGCGCCCGGCGACGGCCAGCGCCGCCATCGCGAACCGGTGATAGCTGGACGCGTAGGGCTGGGGCCGGTGCGGCGGAATGTTCGCTGGGATGACGAGCAGGCGGGTGAACGCGAGCGCGTCGGCGGCGGCCTGCGCGAGATCGGTATGGCCGCGATGAATCGGATCGAACGTGCCGCCGAGAATGCCGATGCGCCGCGTGGTCATTTCTCGACGGTGTGCGCCTGCAGATCCTCGACGTGTTCGTGCGCGATGCGATCCGCCTCGGCCTGGTCCGCCTCGCGCTGTGCGCGCAGACGGGTCCACATCGCTTCGAGCAGCTCTGGCACTCCGGCGCCGCTGACGCCCGACGCGCGGAAGAAGGGCAGACCGAGCTCCGCGGCGCGCTGTTCCAGCGCCGCAACGCGCTCCGGATCGTCCACCGCGTCGATCTTGTTCGCGACGACGATCTGCGGCTTGGCGGCGAGCGTCGGCTGAAACAGCTGCAGCTCGCGGCGGAGGACGTCGAGGTCGTTTGCCGGATCGCGTCCGCTCTCGCTCGATACGTCCACGAGGTGCACGAGCACTTTCGTCCGTTCGAGATGCCGAAGAAACTGGTGGCCGAGCCCCTGGCCGCGGTGCGCCCCTTCGATCAACCCGGGCACGTCGGCGACGGCGAAGCTGCGATCGCCGCTGAGGCGGACGACGCCGAGATTCGGCGTCAGCGTGGTGAACGGATAGGCGGCAATCTTCGGCCGCGCCGCCGAGATGCGCGCGATCAGCGTCGATTTGCCCGCGTTGGGAAATCCGACGAGGCCCACGTCGGCGAGCAGCTTCATCTCGAGCCGGAGATCTTTGATTTCGCCGGGGAGGCCTGGCTGCACGCGCCGGGGCGCGCGATTGGTCGAGGTCGCGAATTGCGCGTTGCCCATGCCGCCGCGTCCGCCCTTGGCGACGAGCACGCGCTGGCCTTCGGCGGTGAGGTCGGCCAGCAGCCGCCACGGATGTTCGGGATCGTCGGCCTTCTCGTAGACGAGCGTGCCGACCGGCACGGCGAGATCGAGATCGGCGCCGCCGTGGCCCGTGCAGTTCGATCCCATGCCGTGCTGCCCGCGCTCGGCGCTGAACTCGGGATGGAACCGGTAGTTGATCAGGGTGTTGGTGTGCGGGCTGGCGACGATGTAGATGGAGCCGCCGTGGCCGCCGTCGCCGCCGCTCGGGCCGCCGCGCGGCACGAACTTTTCGCGCCGGAATGCGAGACACCCGCGTCCGCCTGCGCCCGCTTCGACGTGGATATCGACTTCGTCAACAAACATAGTTGGTGGCCTGGTGGATCGGCGGCCTGGCGACCGGGAGGCGCCAAGCTCACCAAGTCACCGACGCACCAAATTCATGATTCCAGCGGCCGTACGCTGATGACGCGGCCGTGCGCGCCATGATTCTCGAATTTCACGCGGCCGTCGACCTTGGCGAAGATCGTGTCGTCTTTGCCGAGGCCGGCGTTGAGGCCGGGGCGGAAGCGGCGGCCGCGCTGCCGGACGATGATGGTGCCGCCGGAGACGAGGTTACCGTCGTGCGCTTTGACGCCCAGCCGCTGGGAGTTCGAGTCGCGGCCGTTGCGTGAGCTGCCTTGTCCTTTTTTATGAGCCATGGGTGCGTTCCTGAAGGGAATCGGGATTTGGGATTTGGGATTCGGCATCTGCGAATCCCGATGCGAATCCCGAATCCCGATTCCCGTCTGTCCTATACCAGAATGTCGGTGATCTTCACGCGTGTGTAGAAGGAGCGGTGGCCGTTGGTGCGGCGCATCCCCTTGCGGCGCTTCTTCTTGAAGACGCGGATTTTGGGGCCGCGCGTTTCCCCCTCGACGACCGCCATGACGCGGGCATTGGCGACGAAGGGAGCGCCGGCGAGCACTTCGCCGCCGTCTTTTTCGACGAGGAGCACCTGGCTAAGCGTGAGCTTGGCGCCGGGCTCGCCCGCGGTTCCGTCGATGGTGGCGAAGCCGCCCGGGGTGACGCGCACCTGCCGGCCGCTGGCCTGAATGATTGCGTACATGATGCTCACCTGTGCAAAGGGGAGAGTGTACAACCGAAGTCGCTCAGTTGTAAAGGGTTACCGTGGCGTGGGGTAGTGCTTCAGTTACGTAGACCGTAAGCGGTCACGCATGGTCTTTCTGTGCGATGATCGGATTATGCCCAAGCGCTCACGCAAAGAACCTATCCCAGTCAAACCGCGTCCTAAGAGAGGAACCTCCAAGGTTCATCAGCCTGAGCCAGACGCAAATCAAAGCGCGTTCGATGTTCTCCAAGAGCTTATCAAACGCACCGAGGGAACAGGGGAGAAGAATCCTCTGGCTGTTGCGCTGGGTCGCCTAGGGGGATTGAAGGGCGGTCGGGCCCGCGCCGATAAGCTAAGCAAATCGCAACTCAGCGCCAGTGCTCGAAAGGCAGCCCAGGCGCGTTGGAGAAGGCAGAAAGCGTGAGCGGTCACGTATTGGCAATCGTCAATAGAATCGGTCATATTGAGCAAGAACGGTGATGTCTACCACGGTCGTAAACGAACTCTTTCGTTGGAACCAGCCGCCCGCCCACGGTAGCCTTCGGGCATTAGAGCCTGTTTTCCTCCTTGATTTTCGGATTTATTGGCAGAACAAGAAGGGAATTGAAACGCTCTATGGTGGGCTTGCGGGCCTACATCGATCAGGCCACCGAGGAACAATTGGATAACAAGATCGATGCGCTGCGTGCCGTTCTGAACACAGTAAACGGATTATCGTGCAACGTTCGTGGCACAGCGGAGAGCACCCTCCTCAGTCGCATCAAGTCTCAACGTGCGGCTGATCAGTGAAGCCACTTGAGGCATCTAAAGCGTGGTTATGGCACCTGTAGGCGTCTATCTCACAGCCGTTGCATGAATTCGCATGTGGCACTGGCAAATACCAGGCTAAGAGAAATAGCTCACCGCTAGACGTCCTCTTGCTTTCTCGGCACGCGAGTGTGGCCGGTACGCACTGGCCGCTTTCAAGCATTCCCAGTTGACAAGTCATCAAAGTCCGCAGACGATCCATCACAGATAGAGTAGAGCAATCGCATCGGCGTGCCATCAGATTTACTTTGACGGCAGCAGCGAGATCTGTAGAAGTAATCCTGCATAACATCACAAGAAGGTTCTTTCGGCGTGCTGCGCTCACACCTTAGCATCCAAGAAGTTGACGAGCGGTTCCGTGCGCTAGTCAGCACCGATAGGGCGAGATCACGCTCCGGGGATGGATTCATCGAGCAGCAGCCTGGCTCGAAATAGACGGATTCACGGAGATGATCTGCGAGAAACGTAACGCCGCGTTTCTAGCCATTCATCGGCAATTAAGACCTTGAGGTGAGCGATTCGCCGAGCATATCGTTAGGCGTTGCTGTAAGCCAACGCGATAGAGGCTCGTATCTGGCTCGGGTCAACCTCGCAAACCATGCTTCTTCACGCCGCGGGACAAGATCGCTTACAAGGGTCTGCTTCGGCACAACGCGTCCGGACAAGCCTTCGATCATGGCGGTGATTTCATCAACGCTGCAGCGGTTTCACCGTGGTCACGTGATGAACCTTGATCGCCATGTCGTTCACGGACATACCTCCGTCTACAGGCCGCTTTCGCGGAGTCTTGAGAGGTCGCGCTTTCTTCCGGCCTTTACCATTCGTTGTTGGTCGGGCGGCAGGCCGCCGATTCCCGTACCGAAGCGGCCAAACCCCAATCGCCGCGCCCGACGCGAACGAGGTCCAGATCCTTTTTTGCGTGTCGCCCGAACATGGTCGTAACGGTGCCGAGGAAATCGCCGGATGCGTGGGGCAGTCCGCCGCGGTCCAAGGCATCAGCAATCTCTCGGATCGACTGTTTACGCTTCATGATCCCCAGGTACTTCTTAGCCGCCTCCCCGATGGAAAGCCCGAAGAATGCGTCGTCTGGGATGTTCGCCGGATCCAGCCGCAGCGGGATGCCGCCTGCGCGCCGCCATGGAAGCCGACAGCAAGAGACTGATAGCGACGAAGAGCAGCGACCGCGTCTTCAAGGGCCGCCTTCTGGGCCTCCAGGGCCGCGATAGTTGCTTCGACATCAAGCACTGGCTCGCCAGCCATAATTGATTCTCCAGCTTGGATTTGCTATAAACACGAAAGGCGCTGAGACGTGATGGGGCCGGGTTATCCCCGGCCCCCCGCCCGCTACGGGCGGCGTCAGTATCTCACGGTCACCACCACCTCTCCGCCTGACACCGCGATTCGAAAGGAACTTCCCCTAGACAAGGAACCTTTCGAATCGCGTGTTATTCAGGTCATCCAAGATCCAAACACAATAACAGTCACAGGTTGCAAGCAGCTATCTTTCTAGGACGTGCGTCTATGTGCCATGAATATTCGAGAACGGGAAGACGACGGGAAGGCTGCATAGCGCTCGCGATGCTGCGACGATGTGCTTAATAGCATCTTGCGTGCATGTGCGTTTGTATAGCATGCAAGTCATGTATATAAGAACAGACTTGCAGAAGCACTTAGAGCGACACATCAGATCAACGCACATCGTGCCGCGTGGACAGCGATGTGGGAGCATCAGTCGTCTGCCAGGTACTGGAACATTCTGGGACATTGTGTAATCGATTACACTTGACATATGCGTGAGCGCTCACGCATAATACTACTCATGAACAGGCTGCCGATGTCCAAGCGGGTCGCGGTCGTCTCGGCGCTCGTCGAGGGAAACATCCTTCCGTTCGACGTGCCGCATGACGGGCGTTGCAATGAACACGGTGCTGAAGCTGCTGATGGAGCTTGGCTCGGCCTGCGCGGATCTGCACGATGAGAAGAGTCCGCGACGTGGAGGCCGTGCGCGTGCAGTGCGATGAGATCTGGCAGTTCGTCGGCGCGAAGGCGAAGAACACGACACCAGAGAACAGAAGATCGGCGGGTTGGGGCGACTGCTGGACGTGGACGGCTATCGACGCCGACACCAAGCTGATCATCGCCTACGAGATCGGCGCGCGGAACGCGTTCAACTGCTACGAGTTCATGAAGGATCTCGCCTCGCGTCTGACGGGCCGCGTGCAGCTCTCAACCGATGGCCTGCGCTGGTATCACGATGCGGTCGATCACGCCTTCGGGATCGACGTGGACTTACGCGACAGATCAACAAAGTGTTTGGGAAGGTCGCTGGGGATCCGAGCAGCCGCCGTGCGCTACAGCCCCGCGAAGATGACGGGCGTCACCAAGGAGGTAATAAGAGGCAACCCGGACATGAAACACGTGTCCACGTCCTACGTGGAGCGCCAGAACCTCACGATGCGGATGTCGATGCGCCGTTTCACGCGGCTGACGAATGCGTTCTCGAAAAAAGTCGATAACCACATGGCCGTCGATCGCGCTACACTTCGCGTACTACAACTTCTGTCGCGTGCATCAGACGTTGCGCGTGACGCCTGCGATGGAAGCGCGGTTGACCGATCACATTTGGAGCCTCGAAGAACTTGATCGAGCCTGCTTGGACAGACGTAGCGCGGTAGCGGCGTGAGTGGCGACTACGAAGAAACGAAGCGCCAGCTCGCACGCGAGGAACGCCAGGAATGGATCATCAACGTGACACTGTTCGCGTTTGCGGTGGCGATCGGACTCGGCGTGCTCTACGGACTCGTCAGATTCGTGAAGTGGGCGTGGACGAATTGATGTCTCGAATCGGAACAGTCAAACTGATGCATTACCGTGGCGTGGGTAGTGTCTCGCTTCGCCTGAGTGACCGGGACTAAGGTTCCAGAGTTCGAACACCATCGTGGATGATAGCGATTAGCTCCATCTGATACCTCGCATCGTACGTCGTGGTTTCGCTGCCAGCGCTGACCACAACTAGCTTTTTGGAGAGGTTGCCTTTCGCCGTTGCGCCTGGACCGACGCGAATAATCCTCACTGCCGACGTCTCGTAAGACCTAACCTCGAACTCTACCTTTGAACGCAGGTTGAACGGGCCGTCGATTGCAAACCGGAGTTTAACCAGGTCCCTAAGTGTTACCCGTCGCGGCATTTGGTCCCTTTATGCGAGCCGCGCACGCGCTTCCTGTTTCAAACGAACGATGTTCTCGATCAACCTGTCCGCGTGTGCGTCGAAAATGTCCGCCGTGTATTCGCCCGGTGTCAAGAAATGCGCGTCGCCAGGAAGGCCATCGGCTTTTCCAGTCGTGAACGTTTGTAAGTAGATTCGGGCTTGGTTGCCGTGCCATGCGATACCGAGGGCTTGGTACTTCGACATCAGTTCTCCTCTTTTCTGCTATGCTTATCGCTAAGCATATGCCGAAGGGTCCCAAAGGTCAAAAACGCCCAGCCGATGTGATCTCGAATGCCGTCCACGTCATGAAGATCGCCACGGGCGAGATCGACGAGACGTTGACAGAGGACGGCAAGAACGCCGCAGCCGTCGCGCTCGGCCGCAAGGGCGGCGAGGCCCGTGCCAAGAGCCTCGGAAGCGCTAAGCGGAAGGCTATCGCCAAAAAGGCAGCGGTAGCTCGGTGGCAGAAGAAGATCTAGTCGAACAGGCGAGGCTGCTCCCCGAACAGCTTTTCAAAAAACCCTTCATATTCGACCTTGTCGTGAGAAATCCTGGCAATCCCCAGAAGCTGTCCGAGTTGCTGGCGAATGGCTTTAACGCCTACCTCTGATAAAAACTGGTGCAGCTTCTTGTGGCGCTCTTGAATGTTCGCTCGTTGCGCCTGCGCTAGCTCGTACACCTTCCCGTTGCTTTTTGCTAAAGGGCGGTAGACCTGGGCGACCGTAAGGTGCTTGAACTTCCAAGGCTTGTTTCGTTCTGGCTTCGGCAGCTCGTAGAGCCGATACCACTCCTCGTAAAGCTGATCAGGAAACTCCTTTTTCGTACTCCCTCGCCTCCTCGCGGACAAACAGCTTGAACGCCGTGATGATTTCTTCGCGGGTCGCGTCGTAGCCGGCGAGCGCGTAGACCAATCCTTTGATGCCAGCCTTGGCGGATGCGCTCAGGATCACGCTTGCTTGGCGAGCCTGAGGGATCTGGCGTGGCAGGAGTCGGCCCGCCGCCTCCGCGTCCAGGATGGCCTTACAGAAGTCCACCAAGAGCGTGACGTCGTACCCATTAACCGCGCTGGGAGGCTGTTGGACTCCGCCGGTTCCCCACTGAAAAATAAGGGGATTTTCAATTTTTCGCTGAAGTTCGGCTCCGACGGACGGCGCCAGCCGTTTGTTGCTGGCGAATCGAGGGAAGGCGTTTCCGGCCGCTGAGAGCCCGAGGATGGCCCCCATCCCGCGCTGGCTCACGACGGCTGTCTTCGACTCATCGTTGAGCACGTAGCAATCGACATCAATTCCGAAGTCTTCTTTGAAATTGCCCTTGTGGGTGGCCATCGGCAGCGTGCCCCAGCGTGCCGCCGCCGCCTTGGTAGCTATTTGCCGTTTTCGCTCTGAGGTTAGGGCAAGCGCTCGGGCGACTCCGCCGGCAACTTTGGTCTCGTTTTTCTCATTCATGCAAGCACAAGCTCCAATCGAGTGCTTGCATTGTATCGGTCGTTACGGTGAGAATGCAAGCATTTGTTTGCGGATTATGCTTGCATTTTAGCTTACCGCTAAGCATAATGCTCACTATGAACCGATTAACCACGGCCAAGCGCGTCCAGGTCCTCTCGCTGCTTTGCGAGGGCACCTCGATGCGTGCGACATCCCGACTGGCCGACGTGTCGATCAACACCGTCTCGAAGCTCCTGGTGGACGCTGGGCTCGTTTGCGCGGCCTTCCACGATGAGACGGTGCGCGGCGTGAAGTCGCGGCGCGTGCAGGCGGACGAGATTTGGTCGTTCGTCGGCGCGAAAGAGAAGCGCGCCACGCCAGAGCAGAAGGCCGAAGGCTGGGGCGATTGCTGGACGTGGACCGCCATCGATGCGGACAGTAAGCTGCTGGTCTCGTTCCTGGTGGGCGACCGTGGCCCGCACAACTGCTACGAGTTCATGAAGGATGTCGCGTCACGACTGGCGAACAAAGTGCAGCTCACGACGGACGGCCTGACGTGGTACGTCGATGCGGTCGATCACGCCTTTGGCATCGACATCGACTACGCGATGATCCAGAAGCACTACGCTGGCGGAATGGCCGGCGAGCGCACGGCTGCGGCGCGCTACAGCCCTGCGAAATTCACGAGTGCGACGAAGGAGGTGATTAGGGGCAACCCCAATCCTAAACACATCTCCACGTCGTTCGTTGAACGCGCGAATCTGACGATGCGGATGCACATGCGCCGCTTCACGCGCCTGACGAACGGCTTCAGCAAGAAGGCCGAGAACCACGCGCACATGGTCGCGCTCTACTCGGTGTTCTACACCTGGACGAAGATTCATAAAACGCTGCGCGTCACGCCTGCGATGGCAGCCGGCCTTGCGGATCGGGTGTACGATATTTCCGACATCGTGGAATTGATCGAACAGGCCGAAGCGCCGCAGCCCGCAACCCTGAGCGAAAGCCACTCAGCCTAAATGCGACAACACCCGTGGCGTGGATAGTGGGTCAGTTTGATTTCGTCCACTTGTAAGCAAAGTAACTGTTCGGGAAGGCGAGGACTGCCATCGCTAGCAGGTCTTGCAACGAACCGTGGATGCCGAGGAGCCCGACGGAGAACCACACGACAGGGCTCAGCACGAGCATCAGGAGCAAGAGTTTGAGCAGTCCGTTGGGCACCGCGACCTTTTCATTAGCCCGACGATTTCCTCGATCGACCAAAGGTGATCCGAGAGGTCCCTTCCATCGAACCAAGTAGCTGAAGTATAGGCTCGCAGCTACACTTGTTCCACAACTGGCGTTTCATGACGGAAGGGAGTTGGTCTCATGGTGCGCATGCTCGTGCTGACCTCGATGTTGGCGTACGGGACGACAACCGCTTTCGCACAAACCACCGGCGCCGGATACGACGCCTTGCCTCCCTCGCTCGCCGGCGTCGCGAAAGCCATGCACACGACGATTCGCGGCAACCTGGCGACGGCAGCAGAGGACATGCCTGCCGAGGAGTACGCGTTTCGGCCGACGCCCGAAGTCCGCACCTTCGCCCAGATCATCGGGCATGTCGTCAACGCGAATCTCTTCTTCTGCTCGCAGGCCGCGGGCGAAAAGCCACAGGCGAGGGTCAACTACGAGACGGTCGCTGACAAGGCCGGTACTCGTCGAGGCGCTGAAGCGTTCACTCGCCGACTGCGATCGCGTGTATGCCGACACCACCGACACGAGCTTCAATCAGCCGGTGACGATTCCGGCCGATGGCGGCGCAGGGCCGGCTCACACCGTTCGTGGTGCCGTGCTGATGTTCAACATCGCTCACAACAACGAGCACTACGGAAACATCGTCGTCTACATGCGCCTGAAGGGACACGTTCCGCCTTCGACGGCGCAGGCGGTCCGGCCGACCAAGAAATAACGGAATCGTTTGCGCGCGTCCCTCGCCCCGAGTGTTCGGCGTGAGGTCTTCTCGACGGGCTGCCGGACACGCCGCGCATTGTGCTTCAATACGACCAGCGCGACGATCAATCGTCGCGGTCCGGATCGACGGCGAGGTGCTTTTTGCATCCTGACGCACGGCATCTGTCTTCGTCTGCGAGGCGGAGCGCACCGCGCTCGACCACCTCGTATCGCGCGCGCTGATAGAACGCTTCCGCGTCGAACCGATGCCGATAGCGCGCCTCGTCTGGAAGCCTCGACCAAACGTCGAGTATCTCGGTCTTCGCGATCTGGTCAGCCTCGAAGCGATGATCTCATATGAACGGCGAGCCATTCGTGGAGATTCGACCGCAACGACGGACGCGGTCGCCGCACTTCAGGATTTCCAAGCGGAGCGACCAGAACGATAGCTACTCGTGCGATGCCACGTCCTTCGTCGAACGATGAAATCTGACCATGGCGGACGTCGATGCGGCGGTTTGCGCGTCTCACGAACGGGTTCAGCAAGAAAATTGAGAGTCACATGGCGGCGACCGCGCTACACTTCGCGTACTACAACTTCTGCCGCGTGCATCAGACGCTCCGCGTCACGCCAGCGATGGAAGCGCGGCTGACGGATCATGTGTGGGAGATCGAAGAATTGCTTGCGCTCCTGGACAGACGTAGCGCGGTAGCAGCATGAGGTGGATCATAGATGGGTATCGTCGCGCTCGGCGTCATCGTCGTCGCAATGGTGCTCTATCGAGTGCTTTGGGCGCTCCGCCGCGAGGAGCGCCGCAACGCGGGTTCTAAGACGAGACAGTCAAACTGATGCAGTACCCGTACCAGGGGTGGTGGGTCAGTTTGAATCTGGCGTTGTCGGAGCGGGCACGCTGATTGGAACTCGAATAGTCTTCGCGACGTCAGTCAGAAGCTGGACCTGCCTGTCGTACTCGGGCTGGGTGACAGTCTTCGGGTCCCAGGGCAGCGGTTTTCCGGGAGCAGGATCGTCGAAGTACCTCGGCACAAGGCGGACGTGGACGTGCGGCACCGAATTTCCGAGCAGTTGGTAGTTCATGTGGCACGGCGCGAACACATGCTCGATCATTTGCGCGACGCTGTGAATGTCGTGCCAGTACGCTGCGACTTTGGAGGTGCTCAGGCTCGTGAAGTCCGCAACGTGACGATCTCGAAAAATGACGATCGCATGGCCACGAGCGATGGCATGTTGCTCTAGAGCATCGAAGAATGACCGCACTCTTGGACAGATGTAAGGCAGCAGCGTAAATGGCCATGAAGGCAACCCCTATCACCGCAGCTCTAACTGGCGCTTGGACGGCTCTTGGCTTCAGTTCCGTCGAGAGATGGGAGCAGGCTCATCCGAACCGCCTGGCGTTGCCAACTTCCTGTGGGCCGTGGGGATGGTCGTATTCTTCTTCGGCCCCGTCCTGATCTTCGTCATCGGCCGCGAGCATTTGTCAAAGCCGCGAACATTCTGGTGGCGAATGCGGCACCCACACCATCCGGCGATCCGAGGGTTTTGGCGACGCTACTGGCAAGACTTGCCCTATGTATGGTTCCGAATGCTGTGTTGGTTTCTCGGTGGGGTAGCAGGCGCTGTGCTTTGTTCCTTCATTTATCACGGACGTTGGCCGCGATAGGCAATGTCTCAAAACAAAACACTAAAACTGATGCACTACCGTAAAGGGGGGTAGTGGGTCAGTGTGATTTCGTCCACTTGTGTGCGAAGTAACTGTTCGGGAAGGCGAGGACCGTCATCGCTAGCAGGTCTCGCAACGAACCACGGATGCCGAGGAGCCCGATGGAGAACCACACGGCAGGGCTCAGCACGAGCATCAGGAGCAAGAGTTTAAGCAGTCCCTTGGGCACAGCTAGCTACCCTTTCAACAGCCCGACGATTTCTTCAATCGACCAGATGTGATTTGCTGTCCCAGCTTCCATCGCTGGCGTCACGCAGAGCGTCTGATGCACGCGGGCGAAGTTGTAATACATGAAGTATAGGCTCGCCATTGCCGCCTGATTCTCGACTTTTTTCGAGAATTCGCTGGCCAGACGCGTGAACCGACGCATGTCGAACCGATTCAGCCGCAAGATTAAGAACCACACGGCAGCTGTGGCGTTCAACTGCTTGGTCTACAATTTTCGTTCGGATTCACGGAACGCTGAGGATGTCACCTGCGATGGCGACAGGTGGTGACCACGAATGTGTGGGAAGTATGAGCCGACCCTGCACCTGGTCGCGTCGAGGGGTTGGCTCGATTGCTGCCAACCAGCGTCGGTGCGATGTTCGCCACGGCTCGCGCGCAGGAGCCCGCAGGCCCGACGATGGCCTGGCGACCTTTAACCCGGTCGCCAGACCGGTACAATGGGTTCAGCGTCACCATGGCGACAGGGAAGGCACAATGAGGCCGCTACTCGCCGCGCTCGTCACCGTCTTTCTCGTCACGCTATCCGTTTCGGCTCAGACTCCCGCACCGGCCAACGAACCTGTTTACGACCAGGGCGACGGCATCAGCCTGCCGCGCGTGACGAAACACGTATATGTACAGGTACTCGCACCAAGCGATGCGACAGAGACTGCGTGGCACCATCAGGCTCAAAGGTGTCGTCTCGAGCGACGGCACGACCAGGGATGTGGAGCTCGTGAGCGGTTTGGAACAGCAGATGGATGAGAACGCAGTTGCGGCGCTGAAGCAATGGAAGTTCGAGCCGGGTCAGCGCGAAGGTAAGCCGGTTGCGGTTCGGATCACCGTCGATATGACGTTCACCGTGCGGTGAGTCGACGTGACGCCAAGCCCCGCTAATCTCGATTGCGTTCGCCGAAGTGCAGACCGTTGCGCACAGACGAGGGAACGAAGTAGAACTCAGTGTGTCCACCGACGCGCCTTCTTGGACAGACATGGGGAGGTAGCGGCGTGATCCAAAACCCGATGATTGATCCATCAGACAATCGGCGCTTGCTGAAACAAATCGCTGTCGTCGTATCGATCGGCGTCGTGGTTGTGATCACGGCGGAGTTCGTTGTGAATCCGAGCGGTTGGCGTAGGCTGGCGTTTGAGGGTGCCATTTTCGCAGGCTTACTGGCCGGCGTGATCCTACGGTGGTGTTCTAAAAATCAACAGCCAAACTGATGCACTCCCCCCTGTACGGTGGCGGTCTAGTGGCTTGTACTCACTGAAGTAGGTACTGGTACGCTGTCGCGCCATATGGCGCTGACACTGACTGTTGATGAACGAGCTGAATTGGAGCGTCGTCTGCGGAGTCTCAAGATTCGCGCGGAGGACGCGCGGCGCGCACGCGTGATTCTGATGCTGGCCGACGGCGCGCCGTACTCGATGATCGAAACGACGGTCCCGTGTTTCGTGACTACATCAACCGTTGGCGGAAACGATTTCTCGCGCAGCGACTCGACGGGCTGCAGCCGCGCTATCGCGGCCAACCGCCCACGGTGCTGACACCGGCGATGGAGGCCCGCATTCTCGAGAAAACGCGGCAGCCGCCGTCCGACGGCAGTACGCACTGGAGCACGCGCAAGCTCGGTCGCGTGTTGAAGATTCACCATAACCTCGTGGCCAAAGCGTAGCGGCGCGCCCGATTGCAGCCGCATCGGTTCGAGCGGTACATGCAGTCGGACGACCCCGACTTCGAACCGAAAGCGGCCGACGTGATCGGGCTGTACGTCAATCCGCCGGACCATGCGGCCGTCTTCGCGGTCGACGAGAAGACGGCCATTCAGGCGCTCGATCGCCGCGATCCCGTGCTGCCGCTCTCGCCCGGCCGCGCCGAGCGACACGGCTTCGAGTACTACCGGCACGGTACGTTGTCGCTCTTCGCCGCGCTGAATACTCAGTCCGGCGAAGTGCTCGGTCAGACGGTACCGCGGCACACTAGCGCCGCGTTTGTCGACTTCCTCGGCGACATCGTCGCCAGTCAGCCCAGGCGGCGCGAGATTCACGTCATCGCGGACAATCTCTCGACCCACAAAACGCAAGCGGTGCGCACCTTCCTGCTCGCGCATCCGAACGTGCAGCTGCACTTCACGCCCACCTATTCGTCATGGCTCAACCAAGTCGAACTCTGGTTTTCGAAGATCGAGCGAGACCTCCTCGCGCGCGGCATCTTTACATCCGTCGCCGATTTGGCTCGCAAGATTCGGCGATATATCCATCGCTATAACCAGGCACAAAGCCGATCCGCTGGGCCTACCGCAATCCGGCGCGTCACATTGGTAGTACTTCAGCAAGTACGGTCCACTAGTTTGAATTCAGCGTGTGCGGCGCCCGTCGCGCATGAATCTCACCAGGCTCAGGACTATCAGGACGGAAGCGACGGCCTCCCCTGCGCCCTTCCATTCAGAGCCAGCCGAGGACAGCGCCAGCGCAAGAAACAGAAAGACGGCGATAAATACGACAAGGGCCTTCGGGTTGAAGCGCATGTTTTCGGCCTCCGTTCAGGCTGCAATTTTAGCGCATGTTTCACTTATGAAGACGCATAATCATGAGGGTCCGACGCCGAGAGCGCGGGCTCACGGCTTCACACGGAAGCGTCAGCGAGCCGAGCGACTTGCCGGTGAACGCCAGAGGAAGCCAACCGCGCGCAGATCGTCATGGAACGGCGCCCTTCGCGTCGCCACTTAGGCGTTTCTTCATCTTGACGCAGGCCATTTCAAACCCGTCACCGAGCCGATGAACGCCGCGCTCGACGATCTCGTATCCGGCGCGTAGGTAGAACGCTTCGGCATTGACCGATGCGTCCATCTGGAGGTGCGACACACCTCGATCGATCGCCACACGCTCGAGACTCGTGAGAATCCGCGAGCCAATCCCTGTCCGCCCGACTTTGGGGTCAACGTAGACCGCGCGAAGCTCCTGCACACTCGGCACGATCGATCCGAAGCCCACGACCCCTGACGCGTCCTGGGCCACCAGGAACAGTTCTTCGCCTTTGGCGATGGCGTTCCGAATGCGCTGGTAGCGCGCTTCGTCTGGAAGCCTCGACCACATGTCGAGTATCTCGATTGGGTAGAAGGCGGCTGCCGTCTCGTGCACGGCAGCAAAGTGCAGGTCGATGATGGCGATGGCGTCAGCGGCTGTTGCAGGCCGAATCTCAACGAAGACTCGCCGTTCATCCGAGATCATCGCTTCGACGCCGACCAGACCCCGAAGTATAGAAACATATGGCGCCTGAGTTCGGCGCACATCCGTAGTTCAAGAACGCCACCGAGCAACGGATCTCGCATCGCGGTGCCACTCGGGAACATCTCTCGATAATTCGATCATTCTCCGATCGGAGGCCGCACGTCCGTCGCGTGTGTGTCGCGTCGTGCAGTCGCCGAGCCGCGTCCTCGCCAAGCGATCACCGCGAGCACCGTGCAGACCATGAGGCCCGCGGGAACCCATGTGTGTGACTCGGTGCCCCTCAGCACGTTGAGCGACGCACCGGTTGCAAAGCAGACAAGGATAGCGATGGCCGACCGAATCGCGTATCGCATGCGCAACCCTCCTTCGTCGGCGCGGTGCCGGCGCCGCGACCGTTCGCTGTACACTCAAACCCGCGGTGTGTGCGCGTCAGCTCGACGCTCTGCCCACGATGAAGGCCGCCGCGCCAACGGCCAACGCGACCGCCGCCAGCACGACGGCGAAGATCACTTTCTTGCGCGAGAGATCGTTGCGCAGCGCTGCTGCGGCGTAGCCGACGACCATGACGAACGAGGCCGCCAGATAAATCCCGTTCACCGGCGTGCGCTCGGAACCGAAAACCATCCTCGCGAACGCCAGCATGATGAATGTCCAGACGAGAGCCAGGGCGCTGAGGAACTCGCCGCGCGTGACCGGGGCCGCGTTGTCTCGAGGGTCCATCCACGCCTCCTAATCAAAGGCTGTTTCAGCCGCCCCACGATACTTCAAGGCCCGCATCTTCTCGTCGATATTTTTGCAATGCGCTCCGCCGTTTGCGGACGCACCAAATCGTCAAACGTCATGCGATCCGCACGTCGCCCTTGAAGATGACGAAGACCAGCGCGATGTCCAGGATGGCGACGAACGACGGGAACATGGCGTGCGCCGGTTCATACGGCACATACGGCAGGCCGACAAGGCCGATCACCCACAACAACACGAACACCGCGACGCGCACGCCGCTCAACTCGCCCGTGAGGCATCCCTGGAGGAGCAAGACCCAGAACGCGACATGGGCAATCCAGGCGGCGACTGCGGCCGAGCCCATCGCGAGTTGAACCTGTCGTCAGTGCTTTCGCGCCAGGAATCGTCCGAACCGGCTTCGCGACTGCCACGTGCCGGTCATCACCGTGCCGCGATCATCGAGGTGGGCATTGAGCTTGGCTGTTTGATCCGATCGCAGTTCGAACGTCACATTCCGCCCCTTGACGGCACCGCTGAGCACGACCTTGTCGCTCCCGCACGTGCCGGTCAGTCTCGCACCCGTTTGCGCGAAGGTGCAGTCGGAGATCGGCGGCTCCCATTTGGTGACGTCGTTGGCGTCGCGCTCGAACTCGAGCGTCCATGTGCCGATGATGTTGGTGTTGGCGGGCTTGGCGGCGACCGCCGGGAGTGATGCGAGCGCAATCAGCAGCGGCTTCATCATCGTCGCCTCACTTCCGATCGCCGATCGATCGATCGCGCCTTCCCGCTATTTCAGGAGGACGCGCGTGCCCTTGATCTTCTGATTGCTCAGCGCGCTGAGGAAATTCGGGACCAGGCGGTCCATCAGCTCGAAGTACGACGACAGCGCCGGTGTGTTCTGCTGCGCGCTGTAGAGAATCTCCTCGCGATAGCTCTCCGCATACATCGTCGCGCCCGTGCGGCCGTCGATGAAGACGAACTTCGGCCGCAGGATGAAGCCCTTGCGCTCCATGTACGTGCGAACCGGACGCACGCTGCGGCGTCCGAAGTTGTCCATCACTTCCTCGTCGCGCTGCACGAAGCCGGCGCTGGCGTGCGGCACGAACAGCACCGTGCCCGTGACGATGAGCGGGTTCTGATACTCCTCGCCGATTCGTTTCCAGTACGCGGTGTTGGCGAAGAGCCGCTCGTACGGCTCGAGATCCTTTTCTTCCTTGATGGCCTTCGGCAGCGCCATCGGCTGCGCCGCCGCGGCGCTCGATCCGTTGCCGCTCGAGCTCTGCGCGCTCGGCGTCGGCACGTTCTCGCGAATGACGACCTGCTCTTCCGTCGGGGTGTTGGCCGCCTTCGCCTGCTCCTGCACGATGTCGAGCAGCGGCATGACGTCGGCGTCGATCACCTTCAGCTGCGATTTCGTGCGCAGCTGGCTGCGCAGCAGCCGCACGGTTTCCTGATTCGCGTCGACCTCCTCGCTGCCGCCCGCGACAAATCCAGCCACGAGCACGCGTTGAAACGGCGAGACGTCGAGCTTCGGCGTGATCGGGGTTTCGATCGGGATTTCGAGGGAATCCGGGCCGCACGCGAAGGTGATCGCCACGGCGAACGCCGTCAGCGCCGCGAGCGCAAGGCTAGGATTTCTCTTTCCCTTGATTCGTCCGGTCATTGATTTCCTTGAACAGCTCGTAGTTCTGACGAATCTGGGTGTTGTTCGGTTCGAGCTCCAACGCTTTGTCGTACGCTTTGCGCGCCTTCTGCAGCTGGCCTTCGTGCTCGTAGGCGATGGCCAGATCGTTGAACGCCGCGGCATACGCCGGGTCGATCTCGACGGCTCGCTCCCATCGGTAGATGGCCTCGCGCCAGAGGCCGCGCTGCGCCACGTCGATGCCGAAGTCGACCTGCGCCTTCGCATCGCGACGCGGGTCGGCCCGCGCCGATTCCACCGACAGCAGTAGGCCGAGCGTCGCAATCGTAATCAACGGGACAGTACGCACGATCATTCCTGGATGTTTTCTCACTATAGCGATACGTCAGACGCACATGCAAGGAATTTGGGACACGTTTCTCTCCCGCGGATGAGCAAGCCATGTGCCACGGCGAACACTGCGGAACGCGCCGCTTTTCGTGAAGGGCATCCTCTTCGATTTACGAATCGCGTCTATAATGGAAGGCAGAGGTCGAGCCCCGCACTGCTCGTGCGGCGGTCCGGCCTCTTTGTAGGTTGGGCCGCTCCACGTCAAAGGCGCGGCATGACCGACCTGTCCGATTTCATCGCGCTCTCCCTTCTTCCAATTTCGTGGGGCCGATCGATCGCCGAGCGGCTCCGCGCCGGTCGCCGCCCCGGCGATGTGTTCGACGCGCTTCTCGGCGAGCGATGGCCCAACCAGCCGGGGCAGCGCGCGGCGATCGCCTCCGGGATCGCGCAGGCGATCGATCGGGCCGCTCGCGGCGGCATCCACGCGGTCACGTGGGGCGACCCTCGCTATCCGCCGGCGCTTGCGGCGATTGTCGATCCGCCGCCGATTCTCTGGCTGCGCGGCGCCTTGGCCGCGCTCGTCGACCGGCCGGCCGTCGCGATCGTCGGATCGCGGGCGGCGACGCCGTACGCGCTCGAAGTGGCCGGCCAGCTCGCGGTCGATCTCGCGTCGCGCGGGCTCACGATCGTCAGCGGCCTGGCGCGCGGCGTCGATTCGGCGGCGCATCGCGGTGCGCTCTCCGGAGGCGGCGAGACGATCGCGGTGCTCGGCTCCGGCGTCGATGTGATGTATCCGCCGGAGCATGCGCCGCTGGCGCGCGACATCGAGCAGCGCGGCGCCGTGATCAGCGAGCTGGTGCCAGGTACGCCGCCGAACGCGATCTTCTTCCCGCATCGCAATCGCATCATCAGCGGCCTCTCCCGCGCCATCGTCGTCATCGAAGCCGGCGAGAAGAGCGGATCGCTCATCACCGCGCGGTGCGCGCTCGATCAGGGGCGCGATGTGCTCGCCGTCCCGGGCAACGTCCTCAGCGGCCGTAACCGCGGCGCCCACGCGCTTTTACGGGACGGTGCAAAGATTGTGGAGTCCGCGGACGATATCTTGGAGGAGCTGGGCCTGTCCGCACCGGCCGGTGCGGTGGCGGCGTCCTCCACGGCGGTGCGGACCGACCCGGTGCTTGCGTGTCTGCCGGCCGGCGAAGCGTGCGATCTGGACACGATCGCCGAGCGAACGGGCTTGCACTCGTCGAAGCTCCTGCCGCGATTGTTCGACCTGGAACTGCAGGGATACGTGCGGCGCGCCGGCGGCGGCCGGTTCGTACGATTTGACAGATCGTGTTAGGGTGAAAAGACAGGTATGGCAAAAACGCTCGTGATTGTGGAGTCGCCGACCAAAGCGCTGACGCTCGGGCGCTTTCTCGGCGACAAGTATGACGTCAAGGCCAGCTACGGCCACGTGCGCGATTTGCCTGAATCGGCCACCCAGGTGCCCGACGAGATCAAGAAGAAGAAATGGGGTCGGCTCGGCATCGACACGGACGGCGACTTCAAGCCGTACTACGTCGTGCCCGACGACAAGCGCAAGCGCGTGCAGGAGCTGAAAGCCGCGCTGAAGGGCGCGAGCGCTGTGATGCTCGCCACCGACCCCGATCGCGAAGGCGAGTCGATCGGCTGGCACCTGCTGCAGGTGCTGAAGCCCAAAGTGCCGGTCCGGCGGATCGTGTTTCACGAAATCACCAAGAAGGCGGTCGATCAGGCCGTGAAGGACGCGCACGACGTGGACGACAACCTCGTGCGGGCCCAGGAGAGCCGCCGCATTCTCGATCGCTTGTACGGGTACACCCTGTCGCCCGTCCTCTGGAAGAAAGTGCAGACGGGATTGAGCGCCGGCCGCGTCCAGAGCGTCGCGGTGCGCCTCATCGTCGATCGCGAAGCCGAGCGGCTCGCGTTCCGCACGGCGCGCTACTCGGATCTCGACGCGCAGTTCTCCGCCGACGGCCGGACATTTGCCGGCACGCTGGCGCGCATCGGCGACGTGCGCGTCGCCAGCGGCAAGGACTTCGACGCCAACGGCGTGCTCACCGGGAAGCAGGTCCGGCTGCTCTCGGACGCCGATGCCTCCGCGCTCGCTGCGACGCTCGATCGCAACCTGCCGTGGACCGTGGCGGCGGTCGACGCGAAGCCGGGCATCGAGCGGCCGGCCGCGCCCTTCACCACTTCGACGCTCACGCAGGAAGCGAGCCGCAAGCTCGGCTTCTCCACGCAGCGGACGATGCAGGCGGCGCAGCGGTTGTTTCAGGACGGCCACATCTCCTATCACCGCACCGATTCGACGACGTTGAGCGACGAAGCGCTCGCGGAGTCGGCGCGCGCGATCCGCGAGCTGTTCGGCGACGAGTACTACGCCGCGCCGCGCCAGTACGCGACGAAGGTCAAGAACGCGCAGGAAGCGCACGAAGCGATCCGGCCGACGAACTTCACCAGCGCGGCCGCGTCGCTCGAAGGTGTGCTCACGGGCGACGATCTCCGCGTCTACGAATTGATCTGGAAGCGGACGATGGCGTCGCAGATGGTGGACGCGCGCGTCCTGCGCACGACGATCGAGATCGCGGCGCATGCAGGCAACGGCGAGCAGGCGATCTTCACCGCATCGGGCAAGGCCATCGAGTTCGCCGGCTTCCGCCGCGCGTACGTCGAGGGCAGCGACGACCCGGCCGCGGAGCTCGAAGAGCAGGAAACGGTGCTGCCGGCGCTCACCGTCGGCGAGCGCATTGCCCGCGATCAGACGCGCGTGCGCCTCTTGAATCTCGAGCCGAAGGGGCATGAAACCACGCCGCCCGCGCGCTACACTGAAGCGTCGCTGATCAAAGAGCTCGAGCGGATTGGCGTCGGCCGTCCGTCGACGTTCGCCGCGACGATCAGCACGATCGAGCGGCGCGGATACGTGTTCCGCCAAGGCAAGGCGTTAGTGCCGAGCTTTACCGCCTTTGCGGTGACGAGCCTGCTCCGCGAGCATTTCGGCGATCTGGTCGACATCGAGTTCACCGCGGAGATGGAGGAAGATCTCGATCAGATCTCGCGCGGCGAGCGCGAGTGGCTCGACTTCATCAAGCAGTTCTATCGCGGCGACAAGCATCACCGCGGCCTCGAGGACGCGGTCAAACAGGCGGAAGAGAACGCCGACTATCCGCTGATCGACGTCGGCGTGGATCCTGAATCGGGCGCGCCGATCAAAGTCCGCATCGGCCGCTACGGTCCGTTCCTGCAGCTCGGCGAAGGCGGCCCGGGGAAGACCGCGGGGCTGCCCCCGACGTTGCCGCCGGCCGACCTGACAGTCGAGAAAGCGATGACGCTCATCCGCGCCAAAGCCGAAGGTCCGCGCCGGCTCGGCGTCGATCCCGCGAGCGGGATGAACGTGTACGCGATCCACGGCCGCTTCGGCGCGTACGTCCAGTTGGGCGAGACGCCGGAAAAGGGCGTGAAGGAAAAACCGAAGCGCTCGTCGTTGATCGGCAGCATGACGGAATCCACCGTCACGCTCGACGAGGCGCTGAAGTTGCTCGAGTTGCCGCGCGCGCTCGGCGCGCACCCCGAGTCGGGACAGCCGATCGTCGCAGGTCTCGGCCGGTTCGGTCCGTACATCAAGCACGGCGACGACTATCGCTCGCTCGAAGCGACCGACGATTTGTTCACGGTCGATCTCGAGCGCGCGCTTGCGCTGCTGGCGGCGCCGAAGCGCTCGGCCGCGCCAGGCCGCCAAGCGCGTCATCCGGAAGATCGACGTGCCCGATGGCGGCACGGCGCTGCAGGTGCTCGAAGGGCGCTACGGTCCGTACGTCACCGACGGCGAGATCAACGCGTCCCTTCCGAAGGGCACCGATGCGGCCGTCCTGTCGCTCGACGAGGCGCGCGCACTGCTCGAGGCCCGCCGCAGTGCGGCCCCGTCGCCCCGCCGCGGCCGGCGCAGCGCCGCCGGCGGATCCCGGGGACGAGGCCGCGTGGCCGTGCGCGCGGCCGAGGTCATCCCCGCGCCGCCGGTCAAGGCGAAAACTCAATCGAAACCAAAGGTGGCGCGCAGCGTCGCGGCCGGCAAGCGTTCGGTCCGCAAGCGCGCAAGCTGATGGCGGTCCGGATCATCGGCGGCGGCCTCGCCGGATCCGAAGCTGCGTGGCAGTGTCGCGTCGCGCGGCGTGCCCGTCACGCTGCACGAAATGCGTCCTGTGCGGCCGACCGCGGTGCACAAGTCCGATCGGCTGGCGGAGCTCGTGTGCAGCAATTCCTTCCGCGGCGACAAGCTCGATAATGCCGTGGGCCTCCTGAAGGAAGAGATGCGCCGGCTCGGCTCGCTGGTGATGCGCGCGGCCGAAGCCAGCCGCGTCCCGGCGGGCGCGGCGCTGGCCGTCGATCGCGAACGCTTCGCGGCGATCATTACCAGCACCCTCACACAGCATCCCCTCATTACGATCGTCCGCGACGAGGTGCAGACGATTCCCGCGTCGAGCGAGCGCGAGCCGGTGATCGTCGCCACCGGTCCACTCACCTCCGACGCGCTCTCCGCCGATCTCGCGCGCATCGTCGGGGGCGAGCATCTGTATTTTTACGATGCGATCAGCCCGATCGTTCTGGCCGAGAGCATCGATCGCGAGAAGGTGTTCCGCCAGTCGCGGTGGGATCGCAGCCTGCGCGCGGCCGAAAAGGGGCCGTACCCCTTTTCCGCAGGACCCGCACCGGAAAAGGGTACGGCCCCTTTTCGCTGACAGATGTTGCCGGCCCCGCCTGTGGCGTGGACGATGGCGAGGGCGATTATCTGAATTGCCCGATGACGCGCGACGAGTACGCGGCGTTCTACGACGCGCTCACGCACGCTGAATCGGCGACCGTGCACGACTTCGACACGGAGCGCTTCTTCGAAGGCTGCTTGCCGATCGAGGTGATGGCGCACCGCGGCGTCGACACGCTGCGTTTCGGGCCGATGAAGCCGGTGGGCCTCATCGATCCGCGCACGGGACGCGAGCCGTATGCGGCGGTGCAGCTGCGCCAGGACAATCTCGCCGGCGACCACTACAGCCTTGTCGGCTTCCAGACGCAGATCAAATGGGGCGAACAGGCGCGCGTGCTGCGGCTGATTCCCGGCCTCGAGCAGGCGGAGTTCGTCCGCTTCGGCATGGTGCACCGCAACACGTACGTGAACGGCCCAACCGTGCTCGCCGACACGTGGCAGGTGCGGCAGCTGCCGACGCTCTTCTTCGCGGGGCAGATGTCCGGCGTCGAAGGATACGTCGAGTCGGCGGCATCGGGTCTGCTCGCGGGGATCAACGCGGCGTCCCTGGCGCGGGGCGAAGCTGTGTCGGCGCTGCCGCGCACGACGGCGATGGGTGCGCTCGCGTTCTATGTCTCGCACGCCAATCCCGCGCACTACGAGCCGTCGAACATCACGTTTGGCATCATGGAACCGCTGCCGAACGCGCCGCGCAACAAGCAGGCACGGAAAGTCGCGCTGTCGGAGCGCGCGCTCGCCGATCTGGGAGCGTGGATCTCTGCACGACGATCCATTTTCACCACATGATCATCCATCTCAAGGCATTTCTGCAGTTCCTGAAGCTGAATCGCGGGTTGTCGCCGCACACGGTCCGCGCGTACGAGAGCGATCTGTCGCAGTTCATCGCCCACGCGGCAGCGGCCGCCGGCGTCAAGCGCAGCGAGCTCGATCCAGCCCAGCTCGATCGCGCGGCGCTTGGCGGGTTCATCGCGGAGATTCACAGACTGGGCGAGTCGCGTGCCACGGCGGCGCGCAAGCTGGCCGCCGTGCGCACATTCCTGAGGTACCTGCGGCGGGAGGACGTCATCACCTCGGATCCTGGCGCGCTGGTGTCTACGCCAAAGCGCGAGGTGCGCATGCCGGCGCATCTGTCCGAAGACGAGATGATGCGCCTGATTGCGGCGGCCGACGATTCGACGCCGCTCGGGCGGCGCGATCGCGCGATCCTCGAGCTGTTCTACGCCTCGGGCCTGCGGCTGAGCGAGCTCACGGGCCTCGACATCGGCGACGTGAATCTGAACGCGAAGATGGTCCGTGTCCTCGGGAAGGGCGGCAAGCAGCGAATCGTGCCGTTCAACGGCGCAACGGCCGACGCCATACGCGCTGTATCTCCGAGACCGGGAGTTGTTGGTCAGCGCAGGTCCGGCCAACCACCTCCGCCAAGGCTACGGCGGTCCGCCGAAGCAGGGCGCGAAGGCGGAAGCCGGACACTACAGCGGACACTACCGCAGCGACGGCGTCCGGCCTGGCGGTGGCGCTCCTCGTCAGGCTGCACCGCACCGGGATCCGCTGTTCGTGAATTATCGCGGTGGGCGGCTGACCGTGCGCAGCGTCGATCGGCTCGTGCGCCGTCATGTGGCGTCGTGCAGCACGCGGCTCGGCATCAGTCCGCACGCGTTGCGGCACTCGTTCGCTACGCACCTCCTGCGCCGTGGCGCCGACCTGCGCGTCATTCAGGAAATGCTCGGGCACGCGAGCCTGAGCACCACGCAGCGCTACACGCACGTCAACGCGGCGCAGTTGCTGGACGTGTACCGGAAGGCGCATCCGAGGGCAGGGGCCTCGAAACATTTTTCACGAAGTCACGAAGAGCACGAAGAGCACGGAAACAAATGACGTACGTGAACTTCGTGAGCTCCGTGTTCTTCGCGTCTTCGTGATGAAGCTCGATCGGATGACGACCCGACTCAGCTCGCCGCCGCCACTAAAGGCATCGCGCGCCGGCCTCGCGGGAACTCGATGCCGAGCGTCTTGATCTTGTAGTTCATCACCCGCGGGCTGATCGACAGGAGCTCCGCCGCATCCTTCTGCACCCAGTTCGACATCTTCAGCGCCTCGACCAGCGCGTGCCGCTCGATGTCTTCGAGCGCAATGCCCGTCGGCGGAATCTTCACGACCGCCGCCGCGTCGCGGCCGCTCCCGGCCGCCGCCACTTCGCCCAGCCGCAAGTCGCCCGAGGCGATGGCGCGCCCCTCCGCGAGCAGCATCGCGCGCTCGATCGTGTTCTCGAGCTCGCGGATGTTCCCCGGCCAGTTGTAGCGCATCAGCAGCTTCTGCGCGTCGCCGTCCAGTCCGTCGATCTTCTTCTTCAACTCGCCGGAGAACCGGCGGATGAACGCGCTCGCCAGCGGCACGATGTCGTCCTTGCGCTCGCGCAGCGGCGGCATCTCGATCGACACCACGTTCAACCGATAGTAGAGGTCTTCGCGGAACTGGCCCGCCTGCACCATCGCCGGCAGGTCGCGGTTCGTCGCCGCGATGAGCCGCACGTCCACGCGCAGCGTTCGCGTGCCGCCCAGCCGCTCGAACTCGTGCTCCTGCAGGACGCGCAGAATCTTCGCCTGCGTGCTCGGGCTCATGTCGCCGATCTCGTCGAGAAACAGCGTGCCGCCGTCGGCCTGCTCGAAGCGGCCGATTCGCTGCTTGTCGGCGCCCGTGAACGCACCCTTCTCGTGGCCGAACAGCTCGGACTCCAGCAGGTTCTCCTGCAGCGCCGCGCAGTTGACCTTCACGAAGTTGCGCGCGTTGCGCAGCGAGTTGTGGTGCGTCGCCCCCGCGATCAGCTCCTTGCCGGTGCCCGTTTCGCCGCGGATGAGCACCGTCGTATTGCTCTTCGCCACCTTCTTGACGATGTCGAGCACGTGCTGGAGCGCCGCGCTCGATCCGACGATCTTGTCGAACTCGTAGATGTCCTGCTGCGTGCCGCGGAGGTACTCGAGCTCGTGCTTCAAGCGCTTCATTTCGAGCGCTTTCTCGATCTTGACCTCCATCTCCTCGATCTCGAACGGCTTCTGCACGTAGTCGAACGCCCCGATCTTCATCGCTTCAACGGCGGTGTTGACCGATCCGAACGCCGTCATCAGGATCACGGCCGCCGTCGGATGCAGCGCGCGCGTCGTCCGCAGCACGTCCATGCCGTCGCTGCCGCCCATCTTCAGATCGCTGAGGACGACGTCGAAGTAGCTGTCGTGCAGCCGTTCGATCGCCGCGTTGCCGTTCGACGCTTCTTCTACTTCGTGGCCGGCTTCGGTCAAGCCGCGGATGAGCCCGCGGCGAAGCGCGTCGTGATCGTCGGCGATGAGAATGCGAGCCATGCTGAACCCTCTAGACAGTTGGTGAGTTGGCGAGTTCGTGAGTTGGCGAGTGATTCACCAATCCACCGATTCACTAACTCACCAATTCACCAACTTACCAATGCGCCAAGTTATTTGAACCATCCCGATGTGCTTTTCACCGGGATCGTGATGCGGAACCGCGTGCCCGCCAGCGGGCTGCTGATCAGATCGATGCGTCCGTCGTGCGCATCGACGATCTTCCGGACGATCGCGAGGCCGAGGCCGGAACCCTGCGGCTTGGTCGTGAAGAACGGATTGAAGATCCGGTCGCTCAAGCCGGCCGCGACGCCCGGACCATCGTCGGCGACGTCGACGATGACGACCGGCGTCGGCGCCGACGGGCCGCTCGTGAAGGCCGGATCCTCGTCGATCGCGCCGGCGGACGCGCTGATAGCGACGTGTCCCTTGCCGTCGAGCGCCTCGAACGCGTTCGCGACGAGGTTGATGAACACCTGCGAGAGCTGATGATGGTCGCCGTCGATCATCGGCAGGTCGCTCGCGACGTCCACCGTGACCTCGATGCTGCCGCGGCTCGCCTTCGACTCGGCGAGCGTCACCGCCTGATTCAACACGTCGGCGACGTCGGTCTGCTCGACCTGCAGCCGGACCGGCCGCACGAACTCGAGCATCTCGACGACGATGGCGTTGGCGAGCTTGGCCTCGCTGATGATGTCGGCCAGCAGCGCCTGCGTATCGACTGAGTCGGGCACCTGGCGGCGCAGAAGCCCCGCCATCACTTCGATGCCCGCCAGCGGATTGCGCAGCTCGTGCGCCATGCCAGCCGCCATCTCGCCGAGTGACGCGAGGCGATCGCGCAGCCGTTCGCGCTCTTCGAGCTGCTCGACCTGCGTCAGGTCCTTGAAGAACAGCACGGCGCCGATCGCCCGGCCGTGGTCGTCTTTCACCTGCGACAGCGTGTAGCCGATCACGCGATTCAGATCCTTCAGCCGCAGCTCGGCGCGGTTGGGCAGATGGCTGAGCTCGAAGGCGCTGGCCAGCACGCGTGCGACGTCGAGCCGGCCATGAAAGACATCGCTGAACGGGCGTCCGACGTCGTGCGGATGCTTCGTCAGCGAAAAGATGCGATACGCGTCGTCGTTCATCAGCGCGAGCGTGCCGTCGCGGTGGATCGCCAGCACGCCGTTGCGCATGCTGCTGACAATGTGGCGGAAGAAGCGGTCGTCGGCTGTGGCGCCACGTTGGAGGCGTGTCTTTCGCGCCGCTGTGGACGGACGGGACGCCGGTGGGCGGGCAGCCGGCGCGTCGGAGCGGTCAGTCATTTGGGCCATCTCGGCGCGCACTGTTCCCATCTGTGAGCGTTCGGGCGCACCGCGACCAGGCGGGGCTTAACGCTCAGCTCGTCTGCGCAGAGGGCAAAGCGTGTGCCTGCGCCGTCGAGCGGCTTCGACGTGAAAACGCGCCTGAACTCAGGTTGTTAGGGACGAACCGGCGGGCGGATTATAACAAAAACGTAATCGGATCACGCTTTTGTGACCGACTGGAGCTCTTCCCATTGATGCATCAGGTCGCCCACCTTCCACATCAGCGCTTCGTGCTCCCGAACCACAAGCTGGGCAGCGGTGTGGTCCTCGTAAAACCCGGGCGCCGCCATCGTCTGTTCAATGTCGCGGATCGCCTGTTCGCAGTCGGCGATGCGCGCCTCGAGCGCGTCGATTTCGGCCTGGCGCGCTTTCGAGATACGCGCCCGCTGACGCGCCTCAGCGTCGACGCGTTTCTTTTCCTCGCGGGGAGGTGCTTTTGGCGCGGACTCCTTCGCCGGCTGCCGCGCGTCCCGACCTCCCTGCCCGTCCTGCCCTTTCTTCCGCTCCCGCCCGTCCGCCCCTACCTGCCCTACCTGCCGTTCCCGCCCTACCTGCCCTCCCGGGTGCTCCTTGTGCCAGAGAAATTCCTTGTAGGTTCCCGGATACACGACCGCAGTGCCGTGGCCGATTTCGACGATCTTCGTGGCGAGCCGCTCGACGAAGTAGCGATCGTGCGACACGAAAATCAGCGTGCCGCCGTAATCCGCGAGCGCGTCGAGCAGCACGTCCTTCGAGTCGAGATCGAGGTGGTTGGTCGGCTCATCGAGCAGCAGCGTATTCGACGGCCGCAGCAGCATGCGCGCGACCGCAAGACGCGTGCGCTCGCCGCCCGACAGGACGCCCGCGCGCTTGTAGACGTCATCGCCCGAGAAGAGAAAGCCGCCGAGGATGTTGCGAATCGCCGGCACCATGTGCAGCGGCGATCCCGAAGCGAGCGTCTCGTAGACGGTCGGCGCCGGATCCATCCGCGTCGCTTCGTCCTGCGCGAAGTACTGCATGACGATGTTGTGGCCTTCGACGCGCTCGCCGGCGTCAGGCGCCTCTTCGCCGGAGAGCATCCGCATCAGCGTCGACTTGCCGGCGCCGTTGGGGCCGACCAGCGCAATGCGATCGCCGCGCTCGATGTGCAGGTTGAGATCCCTGAAGACCTCGACCGCGCCGTACCGCTTGCCGACGCGTTTGAGCTCCAGCACGATGCGGCCGCTCTTGCCGCAGGACGGGAAGTCGAAGTGGATTTTCTTCCGCTCGACCGGCACTTCGATCGGCACGACCTTCTCGAGCATCTTGATGCGGCTCTGCACCTGCGACGCTTTCGTGGCCTGGTAGCGAAAGCGGTCGATGAACATCTTGACGCGCGCGACCTCCTCGTCCTGCTCGCGCTTCGCCTTGCGCATCGCCTCGATGCGCTCGTGGTGCTCGACGAGATAGCCGCTGTAGTTGGTGTGATAGTCGGTCAGCGTGCGCAGCGTGAGATCGGCGATGCGCGTCACCACCGAGTCGAGGAAGAAGCGGTCGTGCGAGACGAGGATGACGGCGTGCGGATACCCGTTCAGATACTCCTCGAGCCAGTTGCGCGCCTCGAGATCGAGATGGTTCGTCGGCTCGTCGAGCAGGAGCAGGTTCGGTTGCCCGAGCAGCAGCTTCGCGAGCGCGATCCGCATCTGCCAGCCGCCCGAGAACGTTTCGGTCGGCCGGTCGAATTCCGCCGGCTTGAATCCCAGGCCCTGCAGCACCGTGGACGTCTTCAGCTCGATGCTGTAGCCCTCGCCCAGGCGGAAGCGATCCTGGAGATCGCTGTAGCGTTCGAGCATCGCCCCGTGCTCGGCCTCCGGGACCGCGGGATCGGCGAGCCGCTCTTCGAGCGCGTGCATCTCGGCCTTGATCGCCAGCAGCTCCGCGAACGCGCCCGCCGCTTCCTCGAATACCGTGTGTCCGCTGTGCGAGAGGCCGTCCTGCGGCAGGTAGCCCACTGTGAGCGCCGCCGGCTTCAGGATCGCTCCGGAGTCGGGCTCGTCGAGCCCCGCCATCATCCGCAGCAGGGTCGTCTTGCCGGCGCCGTTGGGGCCGCACAGCCCGACGCGCTCGCGATCCGTGATCTGCCACGTCACGTGATCGAAGAGCACACGGTCGCCGAAGGTCTTGGTGAGCTCTGAAAGCTGGATCATGAAAGGTAAAATTTACATTTTACCTTGGTTCATTCGCCGAGCGCCTTGGCCGCCGCGGCGAGCACCTGGGGCACGCGGAATGGCTTCGTGAGATAGCCGGCCACGCCGAGATTCACCGCTTCGATCGCGCTCGACTCGGTGGAGAAGCCGGTGATGATGATGACGGGCAGATCCGCCTTATAGCGCTTCGCCTCACGAATCACGGTCAGCCCGTCGATGCCCGGCATCTTCAAATCGGCGATGAGCAGATCGTACGGATAGAGCCGCATGCGCTCGAGCGCCGAGCGCCCGTCTGGCGCGACGTCGACATCGTATTCGGCGAGGGCAAGCGTCTTGGCCAGCAGGTCACGAATGCTGGCCTCGTCGTCCACCACGAGGACGCGTGGACGGGCATTGGCCGCCGCCGCAGGGCGCGCGGGCGCCGGCGCGGCGACGCGATTGCCGCCGCGCGGCCGCTGGCTGTCGAGCCACGCGTCGATGTCGCGCTTCCGGAAGCGCCACTGCCGGCCGACGCGCACCGCCGGAATCTTTCCGGCCTTGATCAGCCGGTACACCGTGCGCAGGTTGACCTGCAGGTACTCGAGGACTTCTTCGGTCGTGAGAAACGTCTCGTCAATCATGCTTGAACGTCTTTTCTCGCGGAGTCGCGGGGCCTGCCGGCAACTCGACCGTGAACACGGCGCCACCACCAGGATGGTTCGCCGCGACGATGTGCCCACCGTGCTCGAGGACGATGCCGTAGGCGATCGCCAGGCCGAGCCCGGTACCTTTACCGACTTCCTTCGTCGTGTAGAACGGCTCGAAGATCCGCGGCAGCGCATCGACCGGAATCCCCGGTCCGCTGTCGTGGACCGTGGCGATGATGCGATCGCCGCCCGGCGCAACGGCGGTGGTGATTTCGATGCGCCCGCCATGCCCGGTCGAGGCGATCGCGTGCTCGGCGTTCATGAGCACGTTCAGGAAGACCTGATGCAAGAGCAGCGGATCGCTCTGGACGCGCGGCAGCTTCTCGTCATAGTGTCGCACGACTTCGATCTCCTGGGCGCGGCACGCCGACGCGCGCAGCGCCACCACTTTCTGCAGCACACTGTGGAGACTGACGGCCCGCCGCGCGAGCTGGCGCGACCCGGCGAAGACGAGCAGATTCCGTACGATTTTGGCCGCGCGATCGGCTTCGCGGTAGATCGTCTGGATCTCCCGGCGCAGCTGCTTCGGAAACGCGCCCGTCACGCGCAGCAGCTCGAGATGGCCGAGCACGCCCTGCAGCGGGTTGTTCAGCTCGTGGGCGATGCCGGCGACGAACTGTCCGAGCGCCGCCAGTTTTTCAGACTGCGTCAGCCGCTGGCGCAGCTCCTCGCGCTCGGCTTCGAGCTTGGTCTGCGGCGTCATGTCGCGCGCGACGATCACGCTGCCGACGCGCTCGCGCCCCTGATTCAGCAGATCTGTCGCCGTGACCATGAACGGACCGTGCAGCACCGGATCGACCACTTCGCGCGTCGCCTCGGCGTCGGTCGGTTGGCGCCCCGCCGATTCCTGCTCGGCGACCCACGCCGCGAGCTCGGATCCGACGAAGTCGGCGAGCGGCCGGTCGATCAGCTCCTCGCGGGTGTGCCCGACGCGGGCGGCGAACGCGCGGTTCACGTGCACGATCCGGCCGCGGCGATCCGACACCGCCACCAGGTGCGCGATCGAATCGAACGTGTTCTCCAGCTCGCGTCTCGATCGCACCACGTCTTCGAGCAGCTGCATATTCTCGATGGCGGCCGCGAGCTGGCGCCCGAGCTCGTCGGCGCGATCGAGGAAGTCGAGCTCGCCGCCAGGCTCGATGCGGGCGCCGTCGAAGACGATCGCCCCGAGCGCGCGGCGCGTGCCGCGCAGCGGCACGGTGACCAGTGACGTCGCCGTGTCGGCGTCGCCGTCGGGCCAGGCGATCTCGGCGCGCGCCCGCCGCATGCCCGCCGCCGGCGGCGCCAGCGGATCGTTGCTGCTGACGCGCCCGCCGCGCTCGACGTACCCGGGATCGGAAGACGCCTCCAGCACGACCTGGCGCGCGCGGCGATCGTGGAGCCAGACCGACGTGCGGTCGGCGCCGAAGAGCCGGCTGGCGCCGTGGCAAAACGGGTCGAGGGCCGTCGCGAGATTCAGGGTCGCCGACAGGCCGTTGGAGAAATCAGACGAGCAGGTCGCGGAGATCGCGCTGGAGCTCGTCGCGCTGGCGAAAGCGGCACAGTTCCAGCGAGGTGAGAAACATGCCGGCGAGATCTGCTGCGCTTTCGCGCACCCGATGTTCCGCCGGAGGCTGCGAGAAGCCCACGGCGAGCAGACCGACACGCTCGGCGCCGCGCGCCAGCGGCACCAGCAGCGCCGTCGGCGTGCCCAGGCGCGAGGCGAGGTCTGGCATCTGCCGATTGGCATCGGCCACGAGCATCGGCGCATTGCGGGTGAACGCCGCGTCGACCAGCGCCGATTCGCCGGCGTCCGGAATCCAGGGATCCGTGCGAAGCGTCTCGAGACCGAAGCCGGAGGTCGCCTGCAGCACGCCGTTGCGCGGGTTGTGTTCGAACAGGAGCGTGCAGCGGCCGTCGGTCGCATCAATGGCGTGCTGGTGCAGATGCGGCAGCAGGTCGATCAGCCGCGTCGTCTGCGCGAGCAGCGAACCGATCGGCAGCGACACGGCTGCCGGCGCAGACGATCCCGCGCCGGGCGTGGGACGCGTGAGTCGCCGGGAGCGCGTGGAGTCGGGCATCGCTGTTGGTCGGAGCCCGTAGGGAGGGCTGGCCGGCGGCGATTGTACGCGATCGATGGAAGGGCGCCAACTGCCGCTTCGTCTGGAGTCCTGCTCAGCCGCTGCCCGTAAGTGTATAATTTCAAAGTGTTTACTGTGGCCGACTGTACGGGCCATTGCACCGTCTTAACATCCTGAGAAGAGAGGGCCATCCGCGCTCCGCATGACGTGGACGGACGAAGAGCTCGTCGCGAAATCGATCAGCGGCGACAACGAGAGCTTTAACGAGCTCATTCTGCGATGGGAACGTCCCATTTACGCCCTCGCGTACCGAACGATCGGCCGCGAAGAGGATGCGCGAGACGTGTGCCAGGAGACCTTTCTCCGCGCGTTTCGCGCCCTGCCTGGGTTTCGGGGGCAGGCGAAGTTCTCCTCCTGGCTGTATCGCATCGCGTTGAACCTGTGCCGCGATTGGGTGCGCCGGGAGCGACGGACGCCCGTGGTCCAGCCGCCGGAGGATGTCGATCTCATGGATCTGGCCGCTGCCACAGAGCCGTCTGAAGCGATTGAAGACCTCGTCGCCCGCAAAGACATGACGCGCGTTGTCGAGCGGGCGATGGCGCTGCTGCCCGAGGATCAGCGGACCGCGATCGTGCTGAAGGAATATCACGGCCTCACGTTTCAGGAGATCGCCGACTTGGTGGGCTGCCCACTGAGCACGGTGAAGACGCGGCTCTATCAGGGATTGACGGTGCTTCGGCGGGAGCTGGCGCGCGCGGGCGCCACCACGCCGTTCGGGCATCGATAGGACGACCATGACAGTAGAAACGCTTTGCGGGTATCCCAGCCGGGACGAAGCGCTCGTCTCGTATTTGTACGACGATCTGGACGAAGCAGCGCGATCGGCGTTCGACACGCACCTGGTGCTCTGCGCGCGATGCCGATTGGAGGTCGAGCAGCTGTCCGGCGTGCGCACGCAGCTGAGCGCGTGGCAACCTGCGGCAGTCTTCAGTCACCAGTCGTCAGTCACCAGTCCGGTCATCAGTCCGCAGTCGTCAGTCGCCGGTCTCAGTCGCCGATCCTGGCGCGACATTCCCGCCTGGGCGCAGGTGGCGGCGGCGCTGCTGTGCCTTGGCGTGGGCGCCGGCCTCGCGAATCTCGACATCCGCTACGACCGCCAGGGTCTGTCGATTCACACTGGCTGGCTGAAGCCTGCGGCGACGCAGACAGGCTCAGTGGCGCCGGCCTCTGTCGCGGAAAGCGCCAACCCTGGTGTGGGGCAGGGTGTCAGTCCTGCGGGGGCTCCGCCGTGGCGGGCCGATCTCACCGCGCTCGAGCACCAGCTTCGGACGGAATTCCAGTCGGCGGGCGCACCGGCGCCGGCCGGCCTGATGCTCACGCGCGCGACGCAGCCGTCGTTGTCTGACGCCGAGCTGCTGAAGCGGATGCGCGCGCTCGTGGAGGAGAGCGAGCGGCGACAGAACCGCGAGCTGGCGCTGCGCGTCGGCGAGATGGCGCGCGGCGTCAACGCGCAGCGTCAGGCGGATTTGCGCAAGATCGATCAGAGTCTCGGAGTGATTCAAAGCAACACCGGCGTCGAGGTGCTCAAGCAGCGGCAGCTGTTGAATTATCTCGTGCGCGTGTCGGCGCAGAAGTAGGAGGCGGTGTGAAAGCGACAGCATCGGCGATAGTGGCGGGTCTGATGTGCGGAGCAGTGGCGGCGCCCGCCGCCGCGCAGACGATGACGGTGGCGCAAGCGGTGGCGGACCAGAAGCAGTCGCGCTATCAGGTCGGCGTCATGGAGCGCATCATCGAGAGCGCCGTCGAGCACGGCGCGACGATCATGCGCGATCGGCTGCAAGCGGCCCTGCCGGCGCAGCTGGCACAGCTGCTGCCGCCGGAGAGCGCGCGCGTGCGCGGCTTCCGCCTCGAGGGCTACGGGCTGTTCTTCGACGTCGAAGTGCCGCCGGTCACCGGCACGCTGGATGCGTCGCTGTTGTTGAGCCTGCGCACGCTCGACCAGAACGATCTCGGGCTCCAGAGCGCGTTGAAGGCGCTGAAGGCCCACGTGGATTCGGCCAACGATCCAAATCTTCAGCAGGCATTCAAGCGCGTCGAGCTCCAGGTGACGCCGGACGGCGCGCTGCCGCGCCTGGCCGACGTGTCGACCGGCGCGCGCACCGCCACGGGTTCGGTCGCCGCCATTTCGAGCGCCTCGGAGGCTCAAGCGTCGCCGGACACGCTCTTGAGCGATTCGCAGGAGGCGTATCACAAGGAAGTGAGCGACGCCGTCATCGACGCGATGCTCGAACACAGCGGCGCGCTGTCCATCGGCCCCGACGAGTGGCTGACCATCGCCGAGCGCGGGATTCAGGAGACGCCGCAGCTGGCCGCGGCCGACAACGACAGCCACACCATCCTGATTCGCGTCAACGGCGCCACGCTGAAGGCGTTCCGGTCGGGTCAGATCACGAAAGAGGAGGCGCTGAAGCGCATCGAGGTGCGAGTGTTCTAGAATACGCGCATGCGCGCGTGTGCCCGCCTGCTGTTCGTCCTCGCCGTCGCGGCCGCATCGGCGTGCGGCAAGCCGATTGACCTCACCAAGGGCCTTCTGATCCAACCCGTCTCCACCGGCTGGTTCGACGCCGGCGTGGTGGACGGCCAGAACAAGCTCGTGCCCTCGATCTCGTTCACGCTGAAAAACGTGTCCGATGAGACACTGAGGACTCTTCAAGTCAACGCCGTGTTCCACCGGGTCAGCGAGCCGAAGGCCGAATGGGGCACCGGGTTCCTGACGGCGGCCGGCTCCGAAGGCCTGGCGCCGGGCGCCACCACGCCGACGCTCACCCTCAAGTCTCAACTGGGCTACAAAGGCACCGATCCGCGCGACACCATGCTGCACAACACGCAGTTCGTCGACGCGACCGTCACGCTGCTCGTCAAGTACGGATCGGCGCAGTGGACGAGGGTCGGCGAGTTTCCCATCACCCGACAGCTGATCACCCGCTAATGTTCCGACTTCGCGCAGCCGTGTGACGGCATGATCGACTCCAGGGGGTGACGTCATGAGCGCATCCCCGCCCGCCGTCATTCCTGCCGCGACGCTCGCTCGCCGCCTCGGCCCTCTCGACGCCGCGGCCATCGTGGTCTCCAACGTCATCGGCGGCGGCATCTTCTTCGTGCCGGTTCTCGTCGCGCAGCTCGTGCCGGATGGGCGCGCGCTGCTCCTCGTGTGGGCGGGCGGCGGTGCGCTGGCGTTCACGGGCGCGATGGCGTACGCGGAACTGGCGGCGCTGCGGCCGCGCGCGGGCGGCGAGTACGTGTACTTGCGCGAGGCGTACGGTCCACTCGCCGCGTTTCTGACGGGTTGGACGTCGTTTGTCGCCGGTTTTTCCGGTGCGATTGCGGCGAGCGCGATGGCGCTGGCCGACTACACCGGGCGCTTCGTGCCGGGCGCCGCCGACGACACGCCGATCATCACGTTGCCGCTGCCAGGGATTCCGCTGATCGTGTCGCGGCGCACGCTCGTCGCGCTCCTGGCGATCGCGGCGTTGACGTGTGTGCACGTGCGCGGGCTCGGCCCGGGACGGCTCGTGCAGAATGCTCTGGGCGGCGCGAAGGTCGCCGCCCTGATCGCGTTCATCGCCATCGGCTTTGCGATCGGCCACGGACATGCCGCGCCGCTGGCCGTGGCGGGGGGCATCCGCGTGCCTGGTCTCCTGATGGCGTTCATCCCGGTGATGTTCACCTACTCGGGATGGAATGCCGCCGTGTACGTGGCCGAAGAAGTGCGATCGCCCGAACGCAACGTGCCGCTCGCGCTCGGCCTCGGCACGCTGGGAGTCGTGACGATCTATCTCGGGCTCAACGCGCTCTATCTCCACGCGCTGCCGGCGGCGCAGCTGGGCGGCGTGCAGGGCGCGCGGTTGATTGACATCGTCGCCGAGCGGCTCTTCGGATTTGTCGCGGGCGACCTGCTCGCCGCGTTCACCATCGTCAGCATTGCGGCGAGCGTCAGCGCGATGATCATCGCGGGCCCGCGCGTGTATTTCGCGATGGCGCGCGATGGCCTGTTCCCGGCCGCGGCTGCGCGTGTGCACCCGCGGTTTCGCGTGCCGGTGGCCGCGGTCGTCGCGCAATCGATCTGGAGCGGCGTGCTGGTGCTCTCGGGCACGCTCGCGCAGTTGGTCAGCTACACAGGGTTCGCGCTCGTGCTGTTTTCCGGCGTCGCCGTCAGTGCGGTGTTCGTCCTGCGCCGCCGTGCGCCTGATGTCGCACGTCCGTTCCGCGCGTGGGGCTATCCGTGGGCGCCGGCGATCTTCGTCGTCGCCAGCGCGCTGATGATCGCGAACGAGATCTGGCGCAGCCCGGTACCGTCGATAGCCGGCCTCGCGATCATCGCGTCAGGCATGCCGGTCTATTGGTGGTTGACGCGTTCCAAGATCTGAAGGCGAGCGCGCCAATAAGATCGCCAACGTGATGAGGGCCAGTGCACCGTCGCTGCAGGCGAAGAGCAGGAACGATCGCGGCGAGTGCCGCAAGAGGTAATCGAGCAGGAATGCCAGCGCGCCGCCGCCTTTCAACAGCGGTCCCATCACCCAGAGATACGACCGGCCGCCGGAGGATTGCGGTTCGCGATACGGAATCAGATAGCCGGCGGCGACCGCGAGCAGGAAGACGCCGTTCAATTCGGCGTGAATCGGTGGTTCAGGAAGAGGGACGTCGAAGAGGCGGGCGAGCATCGGCCGGCCCGCGAGCATCGCGACGCCTATCAGCGCGTCGTAGACGCCCGAGACGGCCGCAATGATACGGATCGCGCTCATCGCAGAATGCTAATGGCAAATGGCTGACGTCAATGTGCCATCAGCCATTGCCATAGCCATTCATTGCGGCAGCTTCGTGAGCTCGCCGTGATACGTCGTCGTGTGATTCGACTCGATGCGCACGTCGAACGCCAGCGTCTCGAAACCCGCCATGCGGACCTCGACGTGATGCGGACCGGCGTCGAGGTGCAGCTTCTGAAAGATGCCGTCGAAATCGTCGACGACGCCGGCATAGGAACCGTCGACGTAAACCGCCGCTCCGCGCGGCTTCAGCTTCAGGTGCAGGGCGCCTTCGTCGGCGCGTTCCGGATACTGCGTGTACCCACCCGAGTCGCCGTAGCCGCTGTCATACGGATCGCCCCAGCCGCCGAGCCCGCCGTACGGGTCGTAGTAGCCGCCGTAGTAACTGCCGTAATAGCCCGCGAATCCGAGACCCGCGAATCCCCACGGGAAATATCCGCCGTAGTAGCCGGGAACGATAATGGCGCCGCCACTCCCCGGCGCGCCGGCCGTTCGGGGCACCGCCTGGCCGATCGTCGGCCGTCCGTCGCGAGGCCGGCTGAACTGCGGCACCGAGCCGCCCGTCGAAGCAGAGTCACCTGCGGATCCGCGCGTCACGGCCCGACCGCCGGTCCGGCTGCCGCCGGTGGCCACGCCGCTCGCTGTCGACCCGGTTGAACTGGAACCCGGGCCACGCTCGGCCGAACCGCGGGTGCGGCCGCCCTCGCCGCCCGAGCGCGGGCCCGCCGAACTACCGCCGCCGCCGCGCGATACCGCGACGCCGCTGGTGCGCCCGCCACCACCGCCTTGGGATCCACCGCCACCGCCGCCAGACACATGACCGCCGCCGCCGCTCGACGCTTGCCCGCCGCCAGAACTCGACCCACCGGAGCTGGACCCGCCTGAGCTCGATCCACCCGAGCTCGACGCTGCGTGCCCGCCACCGCCTCCACCCGCGTGAGACCCTTGAGCAGCTGCCGGAACGGCCAGGAGCCACGCTGGCACGGTCAGCGCCATTGCGAGGTACGTCCAGGTCGGCATTATGCGTGTCATGACCGGTCTCCCTTACGCCCCTTTAACAGCAACTCGACTGCCATCCTGCGCCGTAAAGATTGCCTCAAGTATCCGCCCAAATTCATTCGAACGCACGTCTTTAAGTAGATGCACCGTCCCCGTGCGAGTCCACGGCGTCCCGTTTTCTTGACACCCAGATCGGTGGCCGATACAGTCAGAAAACCCATGTTTCACGCCACAACGATCCTTGCCGTCCGGCATCGCGACCGTGCGGTGCTGGCCGGCGATGGTCAGGTCACCCTCGGCCAGACGGTCGTCAAGCAGAACGCGCGGAAGATTCGGCGCCTCTATAACGATCGGATCCTGGCGGGCTTTGCCGGGTCGGCCGCCGACTCGTTCGCCCTCTTCGCGCGGTTCGAGACCAAGCTGGAGCAGTACCGCGGCAATCTCGAACGGTCGGCCGTCGAGCTCGCCAAAGACTGGCGGACGGATCGCTTCCTGCGTCGCCTCGAAGCGATGCTGATCGTGCTCGACAAAACCTCGACGTTCCTGCTGTCCGGCACCGGCGATCTCATCGAGCCCGACGATGGCGTCGTGGCGATCGGATCGGGGGGACCCTACGCGGCGGCGGCCGCCAAAGCGCTGGTCGCCAACACCGAGCTCGATGCGCGGGCCATCGCCGAAAAATCGATGTTGATCGCCGGCGAGATCTGTATCTACACCAACGGTACAATCGTCGTCGAAGAGTTGTAGCGCGGAAAAAAAAGAGAAAAAAGGGTCGTGGCCATCCTATTGCCTGAAAGCACGCAGACCTCCGCCGATTCGCTGACCCCGCGCCAGATCGTCGCGGAGCTCGACAAGTACGTGATCGGTCAATCGCGGGCGAAGCGCGCCGTCGCCATCGCGTTGCGCAACCGCATGCGGCGGCAGAAGCTCGCGCCGGAGCTGGCCGAGGAGATCGCGCCGAAGAACATCCTGATGATCGGCCCGACCGGCGTCGGCAAGACCGAGATCGCGCGCCGGCTCGCGCGCCTGGCGCAGTCGCCGTTCGTGAAAGTCGAAGCGTCGAAGTTCACCGAGGTCGGCTACGTCGGCCGCGACGTCGAGTCGATGGTGCGCGACCTCGTGGAGCTCGGCATCGACATGGTACGCGGGGAGCGGCTCGAGGAAGTGCGCGGCAAGGCCGCGCAGAGCGCGGAAGATCGCCTGTTGGACATCCTGCTGCCGCCGTCGCGCCCGCCGATGCCGGACGAAGATGCCGCGGCGCTGCGCGACAACCAGACGCGCGAGCGGTTCCGCGAGCAGCTGCGCGCCGGCCGCCTCGACACGCGCGTCGTCGAGCTCGACGTCCGCGAGAAATCATTTCCCTCCTTCGAGATCATCGCGGGATCCTCCGTCGAGGAAGTCGACATCAATCTGAAGGACATGTTGCCCGGCCTCTTCCAGGGCAAGACGAAGAAGCGCCGCGTGAAGGTGCCCGAGGCGCTCGAGTATCTGGTGCAGGAAGAGGAGCAGAAGCTGATCGACATGGAGAGCGTCGCCAAAACGGCGGTGGACCGCGTCGAGCAGGCCGGCATCATCTTCATCGATGAGATCGACAAGATCGCGGGACGCGAGGGCGGCCAGGGGCCCGATGTCAGCCGCGAGGGCGTGCAGCGCGACATCCTGCCGATCGTCGAAGGCACGACGGTCAGCACGAAATACGGCATGGTGAAGACGGATCACATTCTGTTCATCGCCGCGGGCGCGTTCCACGTGTCGAAGCCGTCGGATCTGATTCCCGAGCTGCAGGGACGCTTCCCGATTCGCGTGGAGCTGGAGGCACTCGGCCGCGAGGAGTTCGTGCGCATCCTCACCGAGCCGCGCGGCGCGCTCGTGAAGCAGTACATGGCGCTGATGGACACGGAAGGGATCGACCTCACGTTCACGGAGGACGCCGTGCATCGCATCGCGGACTTCGCGACGATCGTCAACGAGCGCACGGAAAACATCGGCGCGCGGCGTCTGCACACGGTGATGGAGAAGCTGCTCGACGAGATCTCGTTCGAAGGCCCCGATCTGCTCGAGAAGACCGTCGTCATCGACGATGCGTACGTCACGAAGATGCTGGCGGAGATCGTCAAGGACGAGGACCTGTCGCGGTACATTCTGTGAACAATCTGAAAAAGGGGCCGTACCCCTTTTTCGCGTCGGGCCGCCTGAAAAAGGGGTACGGCCCCTTTTTGCGGGGCGCCCAGACGCCGCAGGGTACGTCGTGCGCCGCGATCGCGGCGTTGGTGCTGGTGGTGCTGTGTGCGGGCTGCGGCAAGAAAGGGCCACCGCTCCCGCCGCTGCTGCATTTGCCCGCAGCGCCCGCCGACGTGGCCGCGACGCGGCGCGGCAATCAGGTCGTCGTCGAGTTGACCGTGCCGAGCGCGAATACGGACAACACGCGGCCGGCCAACGTCGAGCAGGTGGAGGTCTACGGCATCACCACGTCCGGCGACGTCAGCGACGAACAGCTGATCAAACGCGGCACGAAATTGGGCCAGGTCGCGGTGAAGGCGCCGCGCGATCCGAACGACACGGCCGAACCGGACGAGAGCATGGCCGACGTGGAGCCGCCGGTCGGCAGCGGGCTCGATCAGGGAGCGCGCGCGAGCGTCGAGGAGGAGCTGGCGGCTGCCTCGTTGGTCCCGGTGGACGTCACCCTGGCCGGCAAGCGCCGCCCGAAAGCCGACGCCAACGCGGAAGGGCCGCTGCTTGGTCCCGCCCCCCGCGTGCTGACGCGCACGTACGGCGGCGTCGGCGTCAACACGAGGGGAAAACACGGCCCCGTATCGCACCGCGTCAATGTGCCGCTCGTGCCCGCGCCGTCGCCACCGTCGCCGCCGGCGATCAGCTATGACGAGACGACGATCACCCTGACGTGGAGCCCCGCGGCGGTCGTGGAGGGCGTGCTGCCGTCCTATCCACTCGGCGGCACGGCACCGACCCTGGCGTATCAGGTGTACGAAGTGCCGAAGGCGCCCGCACCGGAAGTGCGCCTCACCAAAGCGCCGATTGCGGAGACGCAGTTTCACGATGCCTCCGTGACCTTTGGAGCCGAGCGATGCTTTGCCGTGCGGACGGTTGCGACCATGGGGCCGTTGAGTGTGGAGAGCGACGAAGCGCCGCCCAAGTGCGTGACGCCGAAAGATACGTTTCCGCCAGCCGCGCCGAAAGGACTGGGCGGCGTCGCCAGCGAGGGCGCCATCAGCCTGATTTGGGAGGCGAACAGTGAAAAGGATCTCGCCGGCTATCTCGTGCTGCGGGGCGAGGCTCCAGGCGAGATTTTAGAGCCGATCACACCGGCGCCGATTCAGGCGACGATTTTCAACGACATCGTGCCGGCCGGCGTGCGCTACGTGTACGCCATCGTCGCCGTGGACACGGCGGGGAACAAGAGCGCGCCGTCGAATCGGTTCGAAGAAGCCGCGCGCTGAGTCGAGGGACGACCACGAGCGAGCGGTTCGACGGCTCATCCCCGAGTGCTATAGGTAGTTGGCGCCCGGCGCACTAGAATATCCGCCATGGAACGAGAGCGTATTTATCGAGTGCAACAGAACGGCGAGGTGTTTCACGCGATTGAGCGCGGCGGCGAGCTGCGCCGCGCAGCCGGAAATATTTTCGAGACCCGCGCCACCGGCGCGGTGATTCCCGGCGGTCTCGGCGGCGTGCGCGTGCTGGCGCCGGTGATGCCGTCGAAGATCGTCTGCGTGGGGCTCAACTACAAGGATCACGCGGCGGAGACGGGCAAGCCGCTGCCGGCCGAGCCGCTGATTTTCATCAAGCCGTCGACCGCGGTGATTGGACCGGGCGATCCGATCCGTCTACCGCCCGGCGTCGGCCGCGTCGATCACGAAGCCGAGCTCGGCATCGTCATCGGCACGCGCGCCCACCGGGTGCCGCGCGCGAAGGCGTGGGATTATATTCTCGGGCTCATCTGTGTGAACGACGTGACCGCGCGCGATCTGCAGAACAAGGAATCGCAGTACACGCGCTGTAAAGGCTTCGACACGTTCGCGCCGATCGGGCCGTGCATCGCCACCGGGCTGAACGGCGAGCCGCGCGGCGTCGAGGGATGGGTCAACCGCGAGCGCCGCCAGGCGTCGAGCACGCAGCACTTGATCTTTCCCATCGAGCAGCTGGTCGAGTTCGTGACATTCGTGATGACGCTCGAACCGGGCGACATCATCTCCACCGGCACGCCGGAAGGCATCGGGCCGCTGAAGCCAGGCGACTCTGTCAAGGTCGTCGTCGAGGGTGTCGGGGAGCTGATCAATCCTGTGCAAGACGAGTAACTCTCCACCATGGAGGACACGGCGGACACAGCGGAAAAGATACGTTCGGAATTTTTGCCTCCGTGTCCTCTGTGGTCGCGAGTTTTGGGCAGAGGGGTTCGACCGAAGTAAGGGGATGTGACATGAAACTCTTCATCGATTCTGGCAACATCAAAGACATCCAGACGCTCGCCGACATCGGGATCATCGATGGCGTCACGACGAACCCGTCGCTGCTCGCCAAAGAGCCGGGCGACTACCGCGCGAACTTGAAGAAGATCTGCCAGATCGTCAAAGGGCCCGTGAGCGGGGAAGTCACCGCGACCGATTTCGCCGGGATGATGACCCAGGGCCACGACATCGCGACGATCGACGAGCACATGATCGTCAAAGTGCCGCTCACGCGCGATGGCATCAAGGCGTGCAAGGCGCTGTCGGGCGAGAAGATCCGCGTCAACGTGACGCTCTGTTTTTCGGCGGCGCAGGCGCTCCTCGCCGCGAAGGCCGGCGCGACGTTCATCAGCCCATTCGTCGGACGCCTCGACGATGTCGGTACGACCGGGATGGATCTGGTTCGTGAGATCGTGGAGATCTACGACAACTACGAGTTCCCGACGGAAGTGCTCGTCGCCAGCTGCCGCAATCCGATCCACGTGATCGACGCGGCGCGGATGGGCGCGGATGTCGCCACTTGTCCGCCCGCGGTGATCGATCAGCTGTTCAACCATCCGCTCACGAATATCGGCCTCGAAAAATTCCTGAAGGACTGGGAGAAATCGCAGGCGGTGAAAGCATAGGGGCGAGGCTCGGGTCGACCAAATCTCCCATGAATCCAGAAGAGACGCTTGCCGACCTCGAACACCGCGCGGAGCTGGGCGGTGGACAGGACCGCCTCGATCGCCATCGGGCCGCCGGCAAGCTGACGGCGCGCGAGCGGATCGAGCTGCTGTTCGATCCGGGCACATTCGAAGAGGTCGACAAGCTCGTCACCCATCGCTGCCGTGATTTCGGCATGGCCGCGCAGGTCGTGCCCGGCGACGGCGTGGTTGCGGGCCATGGGCTCGTCGAGGGACGGCAGGTCTTCGCGTTCGCGCAGGACTTCACCGTCTTCGGCGGATCGCTGTCGGAGACCAACGCCGCGAAGATCGTGAAGATCATGGATCTGGCGATGAAGCTCGGATCGCCGGTCGTGGGGCTGAACGACTCGGGCGGCGCGCGCATCCAGGAAGGGGTGATGTCGCTCGGCGGCTACGCCGACATTTTCCTCCGCAACACGCTGTCGTCCGGCGTCATCCCGCAGATCTCGGCGATCATGGGCCCGTGCGCCGGCGGGGCTGTCTATTCGCCGGCAATCACCGATTTCACGGTGATGGTGAAGAACACGAGCTACATGTTCGTGACCGGCCCGGACGTGATCAAAACGGTCACGCACGAGGAGGTCTCGAAGGAAGAGCTGGGCGGCGCGATGACGCACAACGTGAAGAGCGGCGTCGCCCACTTCGCCGTGGAGGACGATCGCGAATGCCTCGCGTTGATCCGCGATCTGCTGTCGTTCCTGCCCTCGAACAATCTGGACGATCCGCCGCGGGCGCAGCTCGAGGATCAGCCGGATCGCGAGGATGCGTCGCTCGATCACCTGGTGCCGGCGTCGCCGAATCAGCCGTACGACATGCTCGATCTGATTCACACGATTGCCGACGAGAACTACTTCCTCGAGATCCATCAGCACTACGCGAAGAACATCATCGTCGGCTTTGCCCGCCTCGACGGGCGTCCGGTGGGCATCGTCGCGAACCAGCCGGCGGTGCTCGCCGGGACGCTCGACATCGACGCGTCGGTGAAGGGGGCGCGCTTCGTGCGCTTCTGCGACGCGTTCAACATCCCGCTGGTGACGTTCGAGGACGTGCCGGGGTTCATGCCGGGCACCGTCCAGGAGTTCGGCGGCATCATCCGGCATGGGGCGAAGCTGCTGTTCGCCTTCGCGGAGGCGACCGTGCCGAAGGTGACGGTCATCACGCGCAAAGCGTACGGCGGCGCGTACTGCGTCATGTCGAGCAAGCACATTCGAACGGACTTCAACTATGCGTGGCCGACCGCCGAAATCGCGGTGATGGGACCCGAGGGCGCCGTCAACATCCTCTACAAACGCGAGCTCGAGGCGGCGGCCGATGCAATTGCCGCGCGCGCGGAGAAGGTGTCGGAGTTCCGCGAGAAGTTCGCGAACCCCTACATTGCCGCCTCGCGCGGTTTCGTGGACGAGGTGATTCATCCGCGCGAGACGCGGCGCAAGCTGATCACCGCGCTGAGGAATCTGGAAAATAAGCGCGACAAGAACCCGGCGAAGAAACACGGGAACATTCCACTGTGAAATTGGTGAATTGGTCAATTGGTGAGTTGGTGAGTTCGTGAATTGGCGAGTTGCTGAGTGATCCGTAGATTTCTCGAGCCGTCGATCGGCGCCGGATTACTGGCGCTCGCGTTTCTCGCGAGCGCGGCGGCGCAGGCGCCTTCGCCTGCTCGCTTCGTGCTCGAAGAGACAACGATCGCGCAGATCGAGGCGGCCCTTCACGGCGGCTCGCTGACCTGTCGTGCGCTCGTCGAGCAGTATCTCCGCCGCATCGAGGCCTACGACAAGAATGGCGCGGCGCTGAACGCCATCGTGCTGCTGAATCCCGGCGCACTGAAGGTCGCCGACGATCTCGATCGGCGCTTCACGCAGTCGGGTCCCGTCGGACCGCTGCACTGCGTGCCGATCATCGCCAAGGATAACTACGAAACCGCCGAGATGCCGACGACGGCCGGGTCGCTGTCGTTGAAGGGCATGAGCACGGGCAAGGACGCGTTCGTGGTGAAGCGGCTGCGCGCGGCAGGCGCGGTCTTCATCGCGAAGTCGAACATGGCCGAGTTCGCGTTCAGTCCGATCGAGACGGTCAATTCGATCCTGCCCGGCTACACGCGCAACCCGTACGACACGTCACGCGTCACCGCGGGATCGAGCGGCGGATCCGCCGCGGCGGAAGCCGCAAATTTCACCGCTGTCGCCCTGGCGAGCGACACGGGCGATTCGATCCGCGGCCCCGCCGCGCACCAGGCGCTCGTCGGCCTGCGATCGACCATGGGCCTGGTCAGTCGCGCGGGCGTCGTGCCGCTGAATCTGGCCGCCGACGTCGCCGGCGCCCTGACGAGAACGGTCGCCGACACCGCTGCCATTCTTCAGGCGATTGCCGGCCCGGATCCCGATGATCCCGCGACGACTGCAGGGCGTGGACACGTCGACGCCAATTACGCCGCGGCCCTGAAGCTCGACGGCCTGAAGGGCGCGCGCATCGGCGTGCTGCACCAGGCGTACGACACCCCGACACTCGATCCCGACGTGGCGCAGGTGTTTCAGCAAGCGCTTGGCGAGCTGCAGCGCGAAGGCGCCATCGTCGTCGATCCGGTGGCAGTCGACGGCTTCGAGGCCATGCGTGGGGCGCAGTCGGGCGGCTGCAACCGCTTCAAGTACGACCTGAACGGGTATCTCACGTCGCTCGGCGACAAGGCGCCGATGCACTCGCTGGCGGAGATTATCAAGTCGCGCCGCTATCACCCCTCCATTCAAGCGCGGCTCGAGAGCGCGGAAGCGGCCAACGATGTGCCCGGCGTCACCCCGGGCTGCAAGGCGAACGACGAGTATCGCGAGAAGCTGCGGGCGGGCGTCCTGAAGCTGATGGACGATCGGCACCTGGACGCGCTCGCCTATCCCACGTGGAGCAATGTGCCGCGCCTGATTGGCGATCTGAATACGCCTGGCGGCGACAACAGCCAGGTCTTTTCGCCCGGCACCGGCTTCCCCGCGATCACGGTGCCGATGGGCTTCACGCGAAGCGGCACGCTCCCCGCGGGTCTCCAGCTGCTGGGCCGCGCGTGGAGCGAGACGACGCTCCTCCGGCTGGCGTACGCCTATGAGCAGGCGACGCAGCACCGTCACCCGCCCGCGTCGACGCCGCCGCTGCGCTAAACTAGATTCAACATTTGCGTAGGCGGTGGACCTGTGTGTCCGCCGGGGCCGACACTACTTACCACGGAGGACACGGTGGACGGAGGTCCTCTGTGTCCTCTGTGGTGGAGAGTTTTCCTCTGAAAAAAATTCTGATCGCCAACCGCGGCGAAATCGCGGTGCGTATTGCCCGCGCGTGCCGCGAGATGGGTCTCTCGCCCATCGCCGTCTATTCCGAGTGCGATCGTTCGGCGCTCCACGTGCGTTTCGCCGACGAGGCGTATCCGATCGGAGCGAGCGCGCCGCGTGAAAGCTATCTCCGCATCGATCGCCTGATTGACGCCGCCCGCCGGTCGGGCGCGGACGCGGTTCATCCGGGTTACGGCTTTCTCGCCGAGAACGAAGACTTCGCGGCGGCGGTGCGCGATGCGGGCTTGACCTTCATCGGCCCGACGCCGGAGGCGATCGCGCTGATGGGCAGCAAGACCGCGGCGCGTGCGGCGGCGAAACGCGCCGGCGTGCCGGTCGTTCCAGGGACTGAAGATCCGCTGCCGGCGGAGGTCACCGACGTGGAGATGGCGCGCGTGGCGGGTGCCGTCGGCTATCCGCTGCTGGTCAAAGCGGTCGCCGGCGGCGGCGGCAAGGGCATGCGCACGGTGCGCGAGGCGGCGGAGCTGGCCGGCGCCGTGCGCGCGGCGCGCTCCGAAGCGGGTGCGGCATTCGGCGACACCGCGGTCTATCTCGAGCGGCAGCTCATCCGGCCCCGCCATATCGAAGTGCAACTGCTCGGCGATCAGCACGGCACCGTGCTGCCGTTCGTCGAGCGCGAATGCTCGATTCAGCGTCGCCATCAGAAGGTCGTCGAGGAGACGCCGTCGCTCGCCGTCAGCCCCGCGCTGCGCGCTGAGATGACGGCCGCCGCGGCCGCCGTCGCGCGCACAGTCGGCTACACGAACGCCGGCACGATCGAATTCCTGCTCGACGAGGACGGCCGCTTCTACTTCCTCGAGATGAACACGCGGCTGCAGGTCGAGCACCCGATCACCGAGATGGTCAGCGGCGTCGATCTCGTGCGCTGGCAGATTCGGATCGCGCGCGGCGAGCGGCTCGACCTGTCTCCCGAACGCCTCCTGACGCCCTCCGGCCACGCGATCGAATGCCGCATCTACGCGGAAGATCCCGACAACAGCTTCCTGCCGTCGCCCGGCCGGATTCTGCAGCTGCGGGCGCCTGCGGGCCCCGGTATCCGCGACGATAGCGGTGCGACGGCCGGCCTCGACGTCCCGATTTTTTACGATCCGATGATCTCGAAGCTGATCGCCTGGGCGGAAGACCGGCCGCTGGCGGTCGCGCGCATGCGCCGTGCGCTCGGCGAATACATCGTCGCGGGGATCAGGACGACCGTGCCGTTCTTCATGTGGCTGTTGGCCCAGCCGGAATTCCTGGAGTCGCGATTTCACACGACGTATTTGGACGAGGTTCTGAAAGCGCGCGAAGGGCGACCCTTCGTCGAGCCCGGCCCGGCCGACGAGGAGATTGCGATGATCGCGGCGGCCATTCAAACGCTGTTGTCGCCGGCGGCGGTGGCCGCGGCATCGCAGGCGGGCGAGGGCCAACTTTCAACGCGACGGTGGAAGGCCCGGGCGCGCGCCGAAGGGCTCTCCTGAATGCAGTACGAGATCGAGATCGGCGGGCGCATACGGCAGGTGGCGGTGACGCGCACAGGCGATCAGTTCACCGTCTCGGTGGACGGGCGCACCGCGCACGTGAATGCGACGCGCATCGACGCGCACACGATGTCGTTGTTGATCGATGATGCCTCGTCCGTAGTGTCCGGTTTCCCTGCGACTTCGCGCGGGGCAAGCAGCGGGAGTGCAGGCATCAGCGGCAGCCACGAGGTCACGATCGCGACCGACCCTGTGACGCGCCAGCTCACGATCCGCGTCGGTACCATGCCGATATCGGTCAGCCTCAACGGCCGCCGCCGCTGGGGCCGGAAGGACGATGGCGGCCACACGACCGCCGGTCCGCAGCGCGTCGTCGCGCCGATGCCGGGGAAGATCGTACGAGTGCTCGTCAAGCCTGGCGACCCGGTTCGCGCCCGCCAAGGGCTGGTGGTCATCGAAGCAATGAAGATGGAGAATGAGCTGCGCGCTGCGCGCGACGGCACGGTGACCGAGGTGCAAGCCCGGGAAGCGATGTCGGTTGACGCCGGTACCGTGCTCGTCGTTATCGCATGAGGCTCGCCGCGCGCCTGCGCTCGGCGTTCCGCCATCGCGCGGTCCGCTATGTCGGTATCGCCGCGGCGACCACCGTCGTCGGACTGGCGGTCGTTGTCGTCGCGACGCTGACGATCGATCTCGGCCCGGCCGTCCGCGGACTGGCGGAGCGCGCCGGCTCGAAACGGCTCGAGCGCCCGCTGCACATCGGCCGCCTCGGCATTCACCTGCTCAGCGGCCGCGTCGTCGTCGACGATCTGTCGATCGAAGGAGTGCACGAGGGCGACCGGCCATTCTTCACGGCGAAGAAGATTGCGGTGTCGCTCGACTGGTCCACCGTCCTCAGGCGGAAGCCTGAATTCATCATCACATCGGTTGAGATGACCGACTGGCGCATGCTGGTCGAACGCTGGGGCGACGACAATCACAATTTTCCGAAGATCAAAGGCGACGACACCAAGCCCGGCGGCCCGCCGAAATTCACCACCACCCTGAAATATCTCCGCGCATGGCGCGGCGAGTTCGCGTACGAAGATCACGAGGCGCCCTGGAGCGTCGATTGTCCGAATCTCGATCTCAGCATCGGAAACCTGCCGAACTACCACGGGCAGGCGTCGTTCAGCGGCGGCACCGTGAAGATCCAGGATCATCTGCCGATGTGGGCGAACATGAAGGCGAGCTTCGCCATCGATGGCGGCAAGATCCACCTCGATCGGATCGATCTGACGTCCGATGGCGCGGTGTCGTCGGCGTTTGGCGATGTGGACACCGGCCGCTGGCCGGAGATGCGCTACCAGGTGAAGTCGCAGGTGGATTTCGCTCGGATGCGGCAGATCTTCTTCACCGACGAATCGTGGAGGCTCGGAGGCACAGGCGATTTCACCGGCGTGTTCCATCTGTTCAAGGGCGGCCGCGATCTGAGCGGCACCTTCGCCAGCGATCAGCTCGGCGTGAACGCGTACCAGTTCCCGGCACTCTACGGTTCGCTGCGGTGGACGCCCCATGCGTTCGATGTCTGGAACGCCGGCGCGCGGGCGTTCGGTGGCGACGCGAAGATCACATTCGCCATCAAGCCCCTGGGATCGAGCGTCCGTCCGGCGGCACGGTTCGAGGCGACCTACGCGCGTGCCGATCTGGCGGCCGTCAGCGATTTTTACGCGCTGCGCGGCACCCGATTCGCCGGCTCCGCCTCAGGCCACAACGTCTTGGAATGGACGATGGGGCGCTTCGCGGAGAAGCACGACGAAGGCACGATCGTGGTGACGCCACCCGCAGGAATCGAGCCGATGACCGCGTCGCTCGCGGCGGCGCGGGCCGCCGATGCCCACCACACGCGCCACGTCTGGGGGCCCTTCGCGCCGCAACCGCTCGCCGCGCACCTGCCGATCGCCGGTGAGCTCACCTATCGCCTGAATCAGACGAGCGTGCAGCTCGACGGCGGGCGATTGGCCACCGAGCGCACGTACGTGGCCTTCGACGGTTCCACCGATTGGGGCGACCTTTCCAACATTGCGTTTCACGTAGTGAGCCGCGACTGGCAGGAAAGCGATCAGCTGCTGGCCGGCATCATCACCGACTTCGGATCGCCGACCGGCGTCGTCGCGTTCGGCGGACGCGGCGAGTTCGACGGCGTGATGACCGGCGCGTTCCGGCGGCCGCGGGTCGAGGGGGACTTCACCGGCGAGGACCTGCGCGCGTGGGACACGACCTGGGGAGACGGCGGCGGCCACATCATCGTCGAGCACAGCTACGTGACGGTGGCCGACAGCGTGATCCGGGCCAACGGCTCGGAGATTCGCGCCGATGGCCGGTTCTCGCTGGGCTATCCCCGCGAGGACGGGGGCGAAGAGATCAACGCGCGTTTCCGCGTGGTCCGGCGCGATCTCGACTCGCTGCGCCACGCCTTCCAGCTGGACGACTATCCGGTGTCTGGCCAGCTCACGGGAGAGTTTCACCTGACGGGCGCGTATGAACGGCCGGTCGGCTTCGGCGGCATGACGATCGACAACGGCGTCGCATACGGCGAACCGTTTCAGAAGGCGACCGCGTCGCTGCGCTTCGATGGCACTGGCGTGCGGCTGGATGGCATGAACATCGCGAAAGAGGGCGGCAGCGTCACGGGCGCCGCGTTCGTCGGCTGGGACTCGACGTATTCGTTCAACGCCGACGGCAACCGCATGCCGGTCGAGAAGATCGCCGCGTTCAGCTACCCGCGCGCGCCGCTCTCGGGGCTCGCGGCGTTCACGGCGACGGGCAGCGGCACCTTCGACGCGCCGCGGTACGATGTGAAGTTCCGCGTCAACGATCTTTTCATCGCCGAGGAAGGTGTCGGCCAGGTGACGGGATCGCTCGCGCTGCGCGGCAAGGAGCTGAGCGGCGATGTGGACGTCGCGTCTCCGCGCCTGGCGATCACCGGCACCGGCCGCATCGCGTTGACGCCGCACGGCGATTCGGAGCTGACGTTCCGATTTCATGACAGCTCGCTCGATCCATACGTCCGCCTGTTCGTGCCGAAGCTCTCGCCGTTCACGACAGCGGTCGCGAGCGGGTCGATCCGCATCGCCGGCGAGCTCGCCGACGTCGATCATCTGCTGGCCGATGCCACTGTCGATTCGCTCGACATGCGCCTGTTCGACTACGCGGTGAAGAACGCGACGCCGATCCGGTTCACGCTCGATCAGCGGCAGGTCAAGGTCGCGGATCTGCAGCTCGTCGGCGTCGATACGAAGCTCAGCGTGTCCGGCACCGTCGGCCTTCACGACCAGCGCATCGCGCTGAAGGCGGCGGGAGAGGCGAACCTCGGCATGCTGCAGGGCTTTTTCCGGGACGTCCGCGCTTCGGGCCACGCGGAACTGACCGCATCGGTCGACGGACCGCTCCACCAGCCGCTGTTCTCCGGCAGCGCGACGATCACGGACGGCCGCATCCGCCATTTCTCGCTGCCGAATTCGCTCGATGCCATCAACGGCGTCGTCCATTTCGACGCCAACGGCGCGCGCATGGACGATGTGACGGCGATGATGGGAGGCGGGAAGGTGGAGTTCGGCGGACGGATCGGCTTCAACGGCTACACGCCAGGGGCGCTCAACGTCACCGTGCGCGGCGAAAACGTGCGGCTGCGCTATCCGGAGGGTGTCCGATCGCAAATCGACGCCGATCTGGCGGTGCGCGGCGATTTCCAGACGCCGACGCTCGGCGGCACCGTCAACGTCCGCAGTGCCACCTGGACCAAGCGTATCGAGCCGACGGTGGGCCTGTTCGACTTCGGCCGCCGGGGCGGCTCGACCGGCGGGCTCACGACTGAAGCGCCGTCGGTGCCGCTTCGCTTCGACATCCGCGTGCTCGTACCTGGCACCCTGCACGTCGACAACAATCTGCTCGAGAGCCTGGTCGCGAGCGCCGATTTGCAGCTGCGCGGCACCTACGAGAGGCCGCTGCTCCTCGGACGCGGCGAGGTCGATCGCGGCGTCGTGCGGTTCGAGGGGCGCCGCTACAAGATCACGCGCGGCACCATCGATTTCACGAACCCGACGCGCATCGAGCCGTTCTTCGACATCGAGGCCGAAACAGACGTCCGCGTACCCGGCCAGACTTACCGTGTGATCGTGAGCGCCGCGGGTACTGCCGAACGCCTCCAGCCGCAGCTCAGCTCGGATCCGCCGCTGCCGGCCGCCGACGTCGTCGCGCTGCTGTTCAGCGACGTCCGAGGGCACGATCAGGACGTCGAGCTGCGCACGCTACAGAACCCGAACGAGCTCCAGAAGGACATCCTGACGACGCGCGCCACTCAGCTGCTCGCCACTCCCATCTCCAGCCAGGTGGGCAAAGTGGTCGAGCAGACGTTCGGCGTCGATACGTTCCAGCTGTCGCCGTCCCTCGTCGATCCCTACAGCCAGTCCACCACCCTGCGCGTGAACCCGTCGGCCCGCGTCACGATTGGCAAACGGATCTCGGATCGCGTGTATCTGACGTTCTCGCGCAGTCTCAGCACGTCGACGGCCGACCAGATCATCCTGCTCGAGTACAACGAGAACGACCGCCTGTCGTGGATTCTCTCGCGCAACGAGGATCAAACATACGCGCTCGAATTCCGCGTGAGGCACTCGTTCTGATGCGAACGTGGCGGGCGCTGCTGGTGATCGCTCTGGTGCTGAGCGCCCGGGTGGCGGGGGCCGACGTCAGCGACTACATCGGCAAGTCGATCGCGTCGGTGCGGATCGAGATCGAGGGACGCGAGACCACCGATCCGAAGCTGCTGACGGTGGTCGAAACGCACGCGGGCCGGCCGTTGTCGATGGACGAGGTGCGGGACAGCGTCACCCATCTGTTCAGCCTCGGCCGCTTCGAGAACGTCGAGGTTCACGCGGAGCGCGCGGGCGCCGGCGTCGCCTTGCGCTACACACTCGATCCCGTTCATCCGGTGTCGAAGATCGATTTCTCCGGGCCCGTCGACGCGGCCGGCATCGATGTCGGCCAACTGCGGCGCGCGGTGGTCGAGCGATTCGGCGTTTCGCCGCCTGTGGGGCGGGTGGACGAGATCGCGCGGCTGATCCGCGATGAGCTGCACCAGCGCGGCTACCTCCATGCCTCGGTGAGTCCACGCGCGGATCTCGAACACGCGCCCGATAGGGCCACGCTCGTCTTCGCGCTGGAGCCGGGCGAGCGCACACGCGTCGGCGCCATCACGATCGCCGGCACGCCGAGCGTGACGCAGCCGGAACTGCTCGAGGAAATGGGCCTCGCGACCGGCGTGCCGTGGCAGCGTGAGGTTCTGAGCCGCCGCATCGAGAGTTACGTCGCCAAACGGCGGACGAAAGGATTTTACGAAGCCTCGGTCGTGCCCAGCGTGGAGCTCGCTGACAACGATCGGATCGCGAACATCACCCTGACCGTCGCCCCTGGGCCGCACGTCCGCGTCGTCTTTGCCGGGGATCCGCTGCCGGCCGACACGCATGACGAGTTGGTGCCGGTCGAGCGCGAAGGGTCGGTCGACGAAGATCTGCTGGAAGACTCGAGCAACCGGATCGAGGAGTATCTTCGCGCTCAGGGCTATCGCGACGCGGCGGCTCCGCACATCCGCGCGGAGTCGAACGGCGAGTTACTGATCACCTTCACCGTGAAGAAAGGCGCGCAGTACCGCGTGTCGCGGGTCGAGATTTCCGGCAATGCGTCGGTGCCGCTGGCCGACTTCGGTCCGGGGCTGCGCGTACGCGACAGCCAACCGTTCTCCGCCACCAGTCTCGACGCCGACCTCTCCGGCATCGAGGCGCTGTATCACCGGCGCGGATTCGCGGCCGCGAAGGCCGAAGCGGCGCTGGAACCGCAGGGGCCACCCGCGGCCGGGCAGGTGCTGCTACTCGTGCGAATCACGATTCGCGAAGGCGTGCGGACGATCGTCTCGTCGGTGCGGATTCAGGGCAACCAGGCGGTGGCGGAAGCCACGCTGCGCCCGCACGTGGGGCTGCGCGCCGGCGCGCCATTCTTTCAGCCGCAGATTGCAATCGATCGGGACGCGCTGCAGCTTCAGTATGCCAACCTCGGGTATCCGAGCGCCACCGTCGATGCCAGCCCGGGCCTGAGCGCCGACGGAAGCCAGGCCGCTGTCGTGTACACGATCCGGGAAGGCCAGCGGATCTTCGTCGGCCGCGTGCTGATCCTCGGCAATCTGCGCACGCGCACGGAGACGATCGAGCGCGAGCTGCGGTTCAAGGCGGGCGATCCGCTCGGGCTCGAGGCCGTCAGCGAGAGTCAGCGGCGGCTCGCGGCGCTCGGGCTGTTTCGGCGCACGCGCATCACCGAACTCCGCCAAAGCGACGAGACGACGCGCGATGTGCTGGTGACCGTCGAAGAAGCGCCGGTCACCACGATCGGCTACGGCGGCGGGTTCGAAGCTGTGCAGGTGATCGGCCAGACGAGCCAGGGGACGGCGGCGCAGACCGAAATTGACTTTGCCCCCAGCGCATTTGTCGAGGTTACACGGCGGAATCTGTTCGGGAAGAACCGATCGGTCAACCTGTTCGGCCGGGTGAGCCCGTATTTCAATACGGCGGACGGCATCACGCCGGTGGGCGGCAGCGGCAGGTTCGGCTTCACGGAGTACCGCCTGCTCGGGTCGTTTCGAGAGCCGCGCGTGCTGAACACCGGAGCGGACGCGTCGCTCACCGCCGTGATCGAACAGCAGCATCGCGCGAGCTTCAACTTCAGCCGCAAGAGCTTCATCGCGGAGGTCGGACGCCGTCTCGCTCACGGCATCAGCATCAACGGCAGCTATCAGATTCAGAAGACGAGGCTGTTCGACGAGCAGTTCGACAACGCCTCGGACAAGCTGCTGGCGGATCAGCTGTTCCCGCAGTTTCTCCTGTCGTCGTTCTCCACCTCCATCGCCCGCGACACCAGGGACGATGTCGCCGATCCAGGAGCCGGGGGCTACCTGAGCGCCAACGGCCAGCTCGCGGCGCGGAGCATCGGCTCCGAGGTCGGCTTTGCCAAGACGTTCTTCACCGCGCAGGCATTCCGCACGCTGCCGCATACGAGGCACATCGTGTTCGCCGGAAACGCGCGCGTCGGGCTGGCCACCGCCTTTCCACGTCCCGCCGTCGGCATCGACGGCACGCCGACTCTCGTGGAAGTGCTGCCCGCGAGCGAACGGTTTTTCGCCGGCGGCGACACGATGCGCGGCTTCGCGCTCGATCAGCTCGGCGTGCCCAACAGCACGATCGACACGAACGGTTTCCCCATCGGCGGCAACGCTCTGGTCATCGCGAATGCGGAGCTGCGGGTGCCGGTGCACGGCGGCCTTGGCGTCGTCGGCTTCGTCGACACCGGGAACGTGTTCGCGAGCACGAACGACATCAACGTCGACGAGTTCCGCACCGCGCTCGGGTTCGGGCTGCGCTACAAGTCGCCGATCGGCCCCATCCGCGTCGACCTGGGCTTCAAGCTGCATCGCGAGACGATTGCCGGCCGGCTCGAAGACCTGACGGCGCTTCACATCAGCCTGGGACAAGCGTTTTGACGATGAGATTGCCGATGGCCAAGATCGGGCTGCAGATTGGCGCCTGTCTGGCGCTGCTCGTCGCGTGTGCCAGCGCCGTGCGCGCCGATGAGGTGATCGATCGCGTGCTGGCTGTTGTCGGCGGAGAGATGATTACGCTCACGGACGTGATGGCGGCGCGCGAGCTGGGACTCGTGCCGGCGCCATCGACCGGCGATCCCGTCCGCGCGATCCTGTCGCGGCTGATTGATCGCGAGTTGATTCTCGCCGAGGTCGATCGATACGCGCCGCCGGAGCCGGCCGTCGACGCCGTCGATCAGGAGCTGCGAGCCGTGCGCGCGCGCTTCGACAACGACGAGGCGTTTCAGCGGGCGCTGCAGCGGTCGGGCATCGACGTGAAGCATCTGCGCGAGACGCTGCGCGAGGATCTGCGCATCCGGTCATACCTCGATCAGCGGTTCGCCGTTCCGGCGCCGCGCGTCGAGGAGCTTGGACAGTACTACCGCGAACACCCGCAGGCGTTCACGAGCGGATCGGATGTGCTGTCCTTCGAGGCCGCCCGCCCGCAGATCGTCCAGGCGCTCGTTGCCGCGCAGCGGAAAGCGCTCGTGGACGACTGGGTGGCCGGGCTGCGGCGCCGCGGCGACATCACTGATCTGTATCTCACGGCGCCTTGAGCAGCTCTCTCCCAGAGAGCACCACGAAGTCACGAAGAACAACGAAGAGCACGAAGGACGTTTAGGCTCAAAAAGACCTCGTGTTCTCCGGCGTCTTCGTGTCTCCGTGATGAAATTCATGCCATGACATCAGCCGCTGACGCCGATGAACTGCGCGATCTGCAGCAGATCGAACCCGGCGTGGCTCACCATCGGCGCCACCACGGAACGTCGCCGTAGATAGACGATCCCCCAAAATGCGCCGAGCACGCCGGTGGCCAGCGTTGCATCGACACCCTGCACGAGATGCCCGACGCCGAACGCGGCGCTGGTGATGAGCACGCCGACACCGCCGCCGCCGAGCCAGACTTCGAAGCGATGCACGAGAAACGCACGCTGAACCTCCTCGCGCACGCCGCCGGCGACGACCACCACGAGCGCGAACAGCCAGGCATCGCGCGGCGTCCGAATCAGCGCCTGGAGGGGATTGTGCTCGACCGTGTGCAGTTGGGGCGCCAGATGCTGCGCCGACAGCAGCACGGCGGCGCCCAGTCCGATCGCGACCAGAATCAAAGGGAGGCCGTGCAGCGCTTCGCCGGCGATCGATCGACGTCCGAGAAAAATATCGCGGGGACGCTCGCCATGCGCGTGCAGGAAGAGCGCAATCAGCCCGAGCAGCATCGCCGTGTCCACCAGCGACAGCGCGACGACGAACCCGATGTGGAGCGAACCGTCTGACCGCAGGCCGAACAGCGCGAGCACGAACTGCGTGGCGATCTGCGTCGGGTAATCGCTGCAGATGAGGACTTCGAAGGCGGCGACGAGTCGATCCGCTTTCCGCGGAGGCGTGTCAGGGCTCATGGCTGAGGGCTCATGGCCGGAGTCGAAGGCGGCGCGTCAGCCCTAGCCCTTAGCCATCTGCCATTATGGCTCGCGAACCCGCACGGTGACCGGCTGCGTCAGCCGCAGCGTCAACGGCGCGCCGCTGGCCAGACGCACTTCCTTGCCACGCGTCGACAGGACGACTGCCGTGCCGGCGCCGCCGCCGACCGCCGTGCCGACCAGCGCGCCTTTCTTGCCACCGAACAGCGCACCAATCAGCGCACCGCCTGCGCCTGCGCCGCCAATCTCGAGCGCGTCTTTCTTCTTCGTCGCCGCCGCCGTCCGTCCGACCGCCGTTGTTTCGATTGAGTAACGCGCGTCGGCGGCGGCGTCCCCCTGCGGCACGAGTGTGTTGAACCGAATCGCGATGTGCGCGAGTCCTTTCACTTTCCCGGATCGCGTCGCATCCGTCACGACGCCGCTGACGCGGCTCCCCGCCGGCAGCACGGTTTCGCCGTGGACTCTGACTGCGCGCGCCAGCCGGGCGTGCACTGGCTGCTCGACCTGACTGATATCGGATCCGACGGTGGTTTCGAGGACGATCGGCAGCGGCGTGCCCTCCGGCAGTGTGACCTCGCGCCACTCGGCTGCCTTGGCCGCAGGCGCGTCGCCGGGTTGTCCCGCTGGGGACGTCGGTGCGGCTGCATTCGGATCCGCCGGGGCAGGAGCGGGAGCAGGCGCTTGGGCGGAAGCGGGTGGCGCGGCCGTGGTTCCGGCCGGTTCCGATCGGTTACATCCAACGGCAAACATCGCCACCGCGATCGACAGGAACGTCAGCGGCTTGAGATGTGGAAATATTTTGAGCATACCTGAACCGTTTGCAAGGATACGGCCAGCCCGACTGGTTGCCGGCCGCTGAGAAATCTCACAAGTTGAGCTTGCGGCCGGGGCACATGGAGGGCCACACTGTAAAAATGACATGGTGCCGAGGTGATGCGTGAGCGCAGGAATTGTCACGAACAACGGCGAAACTGCGCTCGGGGTTGACGCCCCCAACGCAGTCTCTGAACGCGTGCTGATCGTGGAAGACGACTCGGCGGCGCGGGTCGGGCTGGAGCAACTCGTCAAGAGCTGGGGATTTATCGCGGAATCGGCTGGCGACGGCGAGGAGGCGATGGCGAAGGTCACCTCGTTCCGTCCGGCGATTGTGATCACCGACCTGGTGATGCCGCGGATGGGCGGGCTCGAGCTGCTGCGCGCGCTGCAGCAGCAGGGCGCCGACGTCACGACGCTGCTGCTGACGGCCCAAGGCACGGTCGAGACCGCAGTCGAGGCGATGAAAGAGGGCGCGTACGATTACCTCACCAAGCCAGTCGATCTGCAGCGGCTGAAAATTCTGCTGGATAAGATCGTCGAGCGGCTGGAGACGATGCGCGAGGTCAAGACGCTGCGCCGCCAGCTGCGCGAGCACGGCACGTTCGGACCGATGATCGGCAATGCGCCCGAGATGCGGAAGATTTACCAGGTGGTGGAGCAGGCCGCGCCGACCGGCGCCTCCGTGCTCATCACTGGTGAGTCGGGCACCGGCAAGGAGCTGGTGGCGCAGACGATCCATCAGCTGAGCCCGCGCGCGACGTTTCCCTTCGTCGCGATCAACTGCGCGGCGATCCCCGAGACGCTGCTCGAGAGCGAGATCTTCGGCCATGAGAAGGGCGCGTTCACCGGCGCCAGCGATCGCCGGCAGGGGTGCTTCGAGCTCGCCGACCGCGGCACGCTGTTTCTCGATGAGATCGGTGAGATGACACCTGCCACCCAGGTGAAGCTGCTGCGCGTGCTGCAGGAGCGCACGTTCCGGCGCCTCGGCGGTCGAGGCGAGCAGTCGGTGGATGTCCGCGTCATCGCGGCGACCAATGTCGAGCCGCTCGAGGCGGTTGCCAAAAGCAAGCTTCGCGAGGACCTGTATTATCGCCTCAACGTTTTCTCGTTCCGGCTCCCGCCGCTGCGCGACCGAAAGGAAGATCTCCCGCTGCTCGTCCAGTCGTTCATCAACGAGTTCAACACCCGCAATCAGAAATCGATCGCCGGCGTCGATCACCAGGCGATGCGGCTGCTCGAGCATTACGCGTGGCCGGGCAACGTGCGCGAGCTGCGCAACGTGATCGAGCGCGCGACGATTCTCGCGCCGGGCCCCTTCATCGAGACCAAGCACCTGCCGCCCGTGCTCGGCGACGAGCCGACGACGCAGCACCAGCCGCAGGTGGCGCTCGGCCCGGGAACGACGGTGGAAGAGGCGGAGCGGCGGCTGATTCTGATGACGCTCGAGCACACGCGCGACAACAAGACGCGCGCCGCAGAAATCCTGGGCATCAGCCTGAAGACGCTGCACAATAAGCTGAATAAGCTGAGACTGCGTCCCAAGAAGGCTGAATAGGAGCTGGGATTCGTGATTCGGGCTTCGGGATTCGCGGCGCCCCGAATCCCGATCGAATCCCCAATCCCGAATCCCGAATCCCTTCTCCACATGCGACTAGGCATAAAAGGCAAGCAGGTCATCGGCGTCACGTCGATCGTCGGCGTGGTTGTCGTCGTGTTGAGCCTGGTGCACCTGGCCAACCTGGCGCGCGTGAGCCTCGAAGAGAGCCGCGCGCGCGCGGAGCTGCTTGCGTATTCGATTTACCACCGCGCCGCCGCGGTCGTGGGCGACAACGGCGATCCGTACAAGGCGCTGCGCGAAGATCCGGGCCTGCGCTCGATCCTCGAATCCAGCCTGTACTCGAAGAACGTGACCTTCGCCGCGATCGTGGACGCCAACGGCGTCGCCGTCGTGCACGCCGATCCCGCCTACGAGGGGCACGTACTGCTGACCGAAGATCTGCTCAGCACGCTGCTGGCCAAACGTGCGTTCGAGGAGCTGGTGGCCATCTATTCAGGGCAGGGGCGCAACCTCGAGTTCCGGCAGCCGCTGCTCCTCGGCAACACGGAATTCGGCTCGATCCGCATCGGCGTCTCGACGCTCCTCATCCGCCAGGATCTCGATCTCTCGCTGCGCCCCGCCGTCGCGACCGCGTTTGCCGCCCTCGCGGTCGCCGTCATTGTCGCGATGCTGCTCGCACAGCTGCTCCTGCGGCCGATTCACGTGATCCGCAGCGGGTTGACGCGCTTGGGACGCGGCGAGCTCGACGTGCGCGTCGATCTCGATCAGTCGGACGAATTCGGCGAGCTCGGCACCTTCTTCAACGCCGTCACGGCGCAGCTGTCGGCCGACCGATCGCAGATGGCCGGGCAGGTTGCGAACCTCGAGTCGGCGGTCGAGCACCTCGAGGACGCCCTGGCCATCGTCAGCCCCCGAGGCGAGCTGCTGTTTGCGAATCCCGCCATGCGGGTGCTGCTGCCGAAGGCGGCGCCAGGCATCGTGCTGAGCCAGCTTGTGCCCGTTGATCACCCGGTGGTGCGGCTGTCCGAGCAGACTTTGATGACCTGCCAGTCGCGTGGTCCGCTGTCGGCCACGTTCGCCGACGTGAGGGGCGGCGGCGAATCGGGCGAGCGGCTCATCATGACGCACGCGGTCAACGATGCGAAAGGTCAGCTCGTCGCGGTCATGATCATTGCGCGCAATCTGGAGTACCTGAGCCAGGTACAGTCGACGATTCGCTACTCGCGCAAGCTCGCTGCGCTTGGGCGCCTGTCGGCCGGCGTCGCGCACGAGGTGAAGAACCCGCTGAACGCGATGATGATTCACCTGGAGCTGCTCCGGCAGCAGTTCGCCCCGAGCCCGGCTCGCGCGGGCGCAGGCCGGGCAGGAGCCGGCCGCGCGGCGGGAGCCGTCGCGGTGAGCGGCGCGCCCGTGGCGCCAGGCGTCGACCCGGCCGATGCCATTCAGCACGTGGACGTCATCGCCGGCGAGATCCGCCGGCTCGACGAAGTCGTGCAGGGCTTCCTGAGGTTTTCCCGTCCGGAAGATCTCCGGCTGCAGCCGGTTCGCTTAGAATCGCTGCTCGACGAGATCGTGCCGATCGTGCGCCCAGAGGCGGAACGGCTGGGCGTCGATTTGCGCGTCGAATGCAACGCGCCCGACGTCAACGGCGATCCCGCGATGCTGCGGCAGGCCTTCCTCAACCTCGCGCTGAACGGGTGTCAGGCGATGCCCAACGGCGGCACGCTGAGCGTGCACTGCGAAGCGGCGAGCGGGCACCGCGTATCGGTGTCGTTCGTGGACACGGGCGTCGGCATCAAGCCGGAGCACCTGCAGCGGATCTTCGATCTGTACTACACGACGAAGGACAAAGGCAGCGGCATCGGACTGTCGATGGTCTACCGGACGGTGCAGATGCACGACGGCGAGATTGAAGTACAGTCGACTCCAGGCGTGGGGACGACGTTTCGCGTGCTGCTCCCTCAGGCGTGAGCGACCGTCGAAAGGCGCCGAGATGAAAAAGTTGGCAGTGAGACCTACAAAGTAAGAAGTTCCATGAAAGCCCTGCTGACGTTCGTTCCTGCTCCGTCGCGCCGTGCCGTCTGGCCGCTGGTGGCGGTCTGCAGCCTTTTGCCGCTCTCCGGCTGCACGCGCGCGCATGCGAAGGTCGCGCCCGATCAGCCGGCGCTGGAAATGCCCGAGCCGCCGCCGCGGGACGTCGAGCCGATGGACGCGGAAATGCCGGCGCCGATGCCTTTGCCCGGGGAGCCTGCGCACACGACGCCGTCGCGCACGCGGCCGACGCAGCGCGCCGAACCGGCCAAGCCTGAACCAAAGCCGGATACGCCCAAGATCGACGTGCCCGCCGAGGCGCCCAAACCGCCTGAGGAGCCGTCACGGCCGGTCACGCCGCCGACGACTCTCCAGACGACACCGGCAGCCGCCGAGGGTGAGGTCGAGCGCTCGATTCGCGCGACCGTGTCGCGGGCGCTCGGCGATCTGAACCGGATTGATTACCAGCGGTTGAACACCGACGCGCGCAATCAATACGACACGGCGAAGGGCTGGGCGCAGAAGGCGCAAGATGCCATGCGCGCGAAGAACCTGCTCTTTGCGAAGACGCTGGCAGACAAAGCGGCCGACCTCGCGGCTCAGCTGGCCGGCAGGTAGTAGTTTTCTACCCACACCAGAGCGATTCCTTTCACATCCCCGCTGTAAAAGCCCAGAGATCCGGGCCAATCGGGCCCGAGTTCATTCGGCAGCCAGTGGCACCGCGCTTGCTCCTTTATCTGTTGACTTCGTTCTTTTCGCACCCTGCGGAAAGACAAACAACCTACCCCCTACACTGCCTGTGCACCAGGGGAGGCCGCCGAAAGGCGGGCCTCCCACCTGCCCCTCTAGCGATCGGGCAATTGGTAAATTGGTGAGTTGATAAATTGCTAAAAGCTAAAAGATGGGGCGATTTTGCGTCCGTAGCCAAATTGCGATCGAATCAGTTTCGACAGCTCGTCAGCATTCCCGGCATTCACCAACTTACCAACTCACCAACTCACCAACTCTCTTTGTTTTGCACAGATGTCAACATCTTGCGACTGCCCTAAAAGAAAGGCACAATATGTGGTGTTTACACGCTTGACAAACCGGCTGGCTGGCCTCATATTGGTCCGCCGAAACAGAACGGGGTGAGCGAGCCGGGATCTCCCAGCTTCGGGCTCGATCGCCAGGATTTTTCACGCGCTGATCGGTCACGGGCTTATCCAATACAGCTTCGACGGTCGTTTCCGGGGGCCGGAACGCGATCGCCCATCGGTGGAGGGAACATGAAAGAAGGCGCTGCCTACCAAGCCGCGAGTGCCGGCCAGCAGACGGTAGAAAGCAGTGGAGCACCGGCTGTGTCGCATGCCGACGCGCTGCTGGAAAAAGACAAACCGCGCGCGACGAGCTCGGAGCGCTCGGAGCCTGCCGACGGGCGCGCGAAGAAAGCCGCCGCGGCTCCCGGTTTGGCGTTCCCTCGCTTCTTCACCGAGGCCGGCGTGGATCCGTTCGACGAAGTCGAATGGGACCTGCGCGCCGCCGTGATTGGCAACGACCGTGGCGAACTGGTGTTCGAGCAGCGCGATGTCGAGATTCCGAGAACCTGGTCCCAGCAGGCGACCAACATCGTCGTCTCGAAATATTTTCGCGGACAGATCGGTACGCCCGAGCGGGAGCGCAGTGTCAAGCAGCTGATCGGCCGCGTGGTGACGACGATCACCGAGTGGGCCCGGTCGAACAAATATTTTGCCGCCGAGGAGGATCTGCAGGCGTTCAGCGACGACCTGAAGCACATCCTCGTCTACCAGAAGGCGGCGTTCAACAGCCCCGTCTGGTTCAATTGCGGTTTCGAGAAGGCGCCGCAGTGTTCCGCGTGCTTCATCAATTCGGTGCAGGACACGATGGACTCGATCCTGACGCTGGCGCGCACGGAGGGGATGCTCTTCAAATTCGGCTCGGGCACGGGCACGAATCTGTCGCCGATTCGGTCGTCGAAGGAGCTGCTGGCCGGCGGCGGCACGGCGTCGGGTCCCGTGTCGTTCATGAAGGGCTACGACGCGTTCGCCGGTGTGATCAAGTCGGGCGGCAAGACGCGGCGCGCCGCGAAGATGGTCATCCTGAACGCCGACCATCCCGATATCGTCGAGTTCGTCAACTGCAAGGTCGAGGAAGAGAAGAAGGCGTGGGCGCTGATCGACGCCGGCTACGACGGCTCGTTCACCGGGCCGGCGTACGCCTCGGTGTTCTTCCAGAATTCGAACAACAGCGTGCGCGTGCCCGACGACTTCATGCGGGCGGTGCTCGACGACAGCACGTGGGACACCCATGCGGTGCGCGACGGCGCGGTGCTCGATACGTATCAGGCGCGCGACCTGATGCGGCTCATCGCCGAGGGGACGCACGTCTGCGGCGATCCCGGCATGCAGTTCGATACGACGATCAACGAGTGGCACACGTGTCCGGAGACCGACCGCATCCACGCGAGCAATCCGTGCTCCGAGTACATGTTCCTGAACGACTCGGCATGCAATCTCGCGTCGATCAACCTGATGAAGTTCGTGAAAGAGGACGGCGAGTTCGACACGGTGGCCTATAAGGCCGCGATCCGCACGCTCATCACGGCGCAGGAGATCATCGTCGACAAGGCGAGCTATCCGAGTGACGCGATCGGGAAGAACAGCCACGCGTACCGGCCGCTCGGGCTCGGCTATGCGAACCTCGGCGCGCTGCTGATGTCGCGCGGTCTGCCGTACGACAGCGACGCCGGACGCGACTACGCGGCGGCGCTGACGGCGCTGATGACCGGCGAAGCCTACGCCCAGTCGGCGCGGATCGCGCGCGATCACGGCGGGCCGTTCTCCGGCTACGACAAGAACCGCGAGCCGTTCCTGCGCGTGATGCGCAAGCACCGCGACGCGATGCGCGACGTCAACGGCCGCAACGTACCGTCGGATCTCTATCACACGGCGAAGGCGTCGTGGGACGATGCGGTGGAGCTGGGCGAAGCGTTCGGCTACCGCAACGCGCAGGCGACCGTGCTGGCGCCGACCGGCACGATCGGCTTCATGATGGACTGCGATACGACGGGCGTCGAGCCCGACATCGCGCTGGTGAAGTACAAGAAGCTGGTCGGCGGCGGCCTGATGAAGATCGTCAACCAGACGGTGCCGATGGCGCTGCAGAAGCTGGGCTACACGCAACCGCAGATCGAGGCGATCATCGACTACATCGACAAGCACGAGACGATCGAAGGCGCGCCGGCCCTGAAGGAATCGCACCTGCCGGTGTTCGACTGCGCATTCAAGGCGGCCAAAGGACACCGGTCGATCCACTACATGGGGCACATCAAGATGATGGGCGCCACGCAGCCGTTCATCTCGGGCGCGATCAGCAAGACGGTCAACGTCCCGAAGGACGCGACGGTCGAGGACATCACGCAGGCCTACATCCAGTCGTGGAAGATGGGTGCGAAGGCGATCTCGATCTACCGCGACGGCAGCAAGCGCACGCAACCGCTGAACACCTCGAAGGACAAGACCGCCGCGGAACTGGCGCAGGCGGCCGCCGCCGCGCTCATCACGCAGCCGACGCGGCACAAGCTGCCCGACGAGCGTCATGCGCTGACGCACAAGTTCGACATCCAGGGACACGAGGGCTACATCACCGTCGGCCTCTTCGAGAACGGCCAGCCGGGCGAGATCTTCCTGGTGATGGCGAAGGAAGGCTCGACGATCTCGGGCTTCGCCGACGCGTTCGCCCAGGCGATCTCCTACGCGCTGCAGTACGGCGTGCCGCTCCAGGCGCTGGTGGACAAGTTCAGCCACGTCCGCTTCGAGCCGTCGGGCATGACGCGCAATCCGGAGATCCGGTTCGCGAAGTCGATCGTCGACTACATCTTCCGGTGGATGGCGTCGAAGTTCCTGTCGCCCGAGGCGCAGTTCCACGCGGGCGTCAACGGTCGCGAGCTGGACGACAACGGCCACGCACCGGCTGCCGCCGAACGGGCGCCGGCGGCGCCAGCGGTTGCACCGGCCGGAGCGGCGGCGGGGCAGTACTCGACGATTCAGAATCAAGAAGACGCGCCGCCGTGCTCCACGTGCGGCTCGATCATGATCCGCAGCGGTGCCTGCTACAAGTGCAGCAACTGCGGCAATACGTCGGGCTGCGCTTAGGGAACTCGGGACGGGATTTGGGATTTGGGATTAGGGATTCGATTGGGATTCGGGGTTCGCGATTCGGCGGAACCCCAAATTCCAAACCCAGATCGCAATTCCCAAATCGCGAATCACAACGCGAGTCCCAAATCCCGAATCCCGAATCCCATCAGGTGTTCCAGAAAGTGGTCGTCTCGCCTCCGAAAGTGTGCCCGCGCTGCGACGTCGCCGACCTTGAAGCGTTCGGGCCCCTCCGATCGTCGCTGATGTGGTTCCGCTGCAGGAATTGCAATCATGTGTGGGCGGTAAAACCCAGCTCGGACCAGTAACGTGCTCGCCACGCTGTTCATCGTGCTGCTCGTTGCCGGTATCTTCGCCTTCGATATCGGACGCCGCTGGTGGCGGCAGAACGAATGGAAGCGTCGCTGGCGCAACCCGCCGCCCGAGGACTGAGGCCACCGCACGGGCACGTTGCATCATCATCACGCTCTCCTGCACTGAGGACACGGAGGAACAAACCTGCTTCGCGGGATTAACCTGGCGTCCTTGGCGTCCTTGGCGTCCTTTGTATCCTTTGTGTTTTACCTAGTTGTCAGTCGGCGCAGACGTGTCGTACAGTCACCGGCCGCGGGTCTTTCACCAAGGAGTGTCCATGAAGCGTGTCATCTGTCTCGTCTCAGGTCTGGTCCTCGCGGTCGCCGTCGCGTCGGCCCAGCAGCCGCCGGCGGCCGGCCAGAAAATCGGCCCCGCTGCGAGCCTGCAACGCAGCTACGCCGGCATCAAGATGAATCTCACGCAGAACGCGGAGAAAATGCCGGAGGCCGACTACGGCTTCAAGCCGGGATCGATGCCGGAAGTGCGCACGTTCGGCGCGCTGTTCATGCACGTCGCCAACGCCCAGTACGGCCAGTGCGCCGCCGTCAAGGGCGTGCCGAATCCGAACCAGGGCATCGATCTCGAGAAAACGAAAACCACCAAAGCCGACGTCGTCAAGGCGCTCGCCGATTCGTTTGCGTTCTGCGACGATGCGCTGTCGTCGACAACCGACGAGAATGCGAATCAGTACATCACGCAGGGCCGCAACGAAGTGACGCGCGGCGCCGCGCTGTTCGGTCTCATCGCGCACGACAACGAGATGTTCGGCACGTCGAACGTCTATCTCCGCTCGAAGGGGATTGTTCCGGCGTCCACCGAACGCCAGATGCAGGGCCGCGGCCGCGGCAACCAGTAAGCCGCCCGCCAGTCAGCGATCCGGCGCCCCCTTCTGTCCAAGGCTCGCCCACGAAACGGAGGGGGGCGTCGATCCCTGATCCCCGATCCCTGATCCACGCCCCCCTTCATTGACATCTACGAAGGCCATCGTAGATAATGACCGGCGATGAAACCCGCCCGCCGAAAACCGACCGACGCGGAGCTCGGAATCCTGAATGTGTTGTGGATGCGCGGGCCAAGCACTGTGCGGCAGGTGGCCGAAGCGCTGGGGCGCGAAGCCGGCTACACGACGGTGCTGAAGCTCCTCCAGATCATGACGGAGAAGCAGCTCGTCGTTCGCGACGAGACCGCGCGAACGCACATTTATCAAGCTGCGTTCACCGAGGATCAGACGCAGCGCCAGCTCGTCTCGGATCTGCTCGACCGCGCATTCGGCGGGTCGGCAGCCAAGCTCGTGCTGCAGGCGCTCGCATCAAACAAGGCGTCGCCCGAAGAGCTCGCGGAAATCCGGAAGCTGCTGGACAAACAACGCGGAGGCGCACGATGAACCCCTTCGTACAGGTCGCCGGCTGGACGCTGATCCACTTCCTCTGGCAGGGCGCCATTGCGGCGCTCCTGACGCGCACCGCGCTGGGGCTGGCGCGTCACCGATCAGGACACGTTCGTTACTTGATCGCGTGCGCAGGTCTGGCGGTAGCGCTCGCCATGCCGGCTGCGACCGCCGCTCTGCTCCTGCCGGCGGAGTCCGCGGGCGCCGGCGTCTCCCTCGACGCAGCGGCTACACCGAGCGAGTCGCCATCGCACCGGTATACAAGCGACGCGGCCGCCGCGATTGGCGCGCAGCTCGAGACGCTGAATGCGTCAGCGGTCGCGGTCGTCCGCGGCAGCGCGAGTCGCGCTGCCGATGTGATGCGCGGCATCGTGATCTTCTGGGTCATCGGCGTGGCGCTTCTCCTGGGCCGCATGGCCGCCGGCTGGTGGCAGGTTCGCGAGCTGCATCAGCTCGCGCTCGAGACGCCGGCCTCGGAATGGCAGCAGGCGTGCGCGCGCATCGGATCGCGTCTTGGCCTCGCGCGCCTGGCGCACGTCGTCGAGTCGGCCGTCGTGGAAGTGCCGACCGTCGTCGGCTGGCTCCGGCCGGTGATCATCCTGCCGGTCGCCGCGATCGCCAACCTGACGCCGTCGCAGGTGGAAGCGATTCTCGCGCACGAGCTCGCGCACATTCGCCGGTACGATTATCTGGTCAACCTCTGTCAGACGCTGGCCGAGACGCTGCTGTTCTACCACCCGGGCGTGTGGTGGATGTCGTCGCGCATCCGCATCGAGCGCGAGCACTGCTGCGACGAGATCGCGGTCGCGATCTGCGGCGATGCGATCGGCTACGCCGAAGCGCTCACCGAGCTGGAATCGTGGCGCACCGTGTCGACGACGATGGTGCTCGCCGCGACCGGTGGATCGCTGCTCGATCGTGTGCGGCGGATTCTGCGCGTGCCGGCCGCCGACGAGGCGCGATCGTCGAGCTGGCTCGCGACGTTGATGCTGACCCTGCTGTTCACCGCCGGCGCAGGTGGCGTCCAGCGGCTGCCCGTGATGATGTCAGGCGTCAGCGCGCGCGCCGCGGCGATCGTCTCGGGGTCCATCGGTGCGTCGGCGCCTGACGCGACCCGGCACGAAGCAGCGGCGTCATCGCCGCGCTCGCCCCGAGCCGATGTGCCCGTCAGTGCATCGCGCACCGGTATCGTGACTACTGTGTCGGGCGCGCAGGACGCGCCCGTTGCGGACGCGCAGAATGTGCCGACGCCGGGCGCGCCGCAGACACCTGAGTCGCCTGATCCGTCGGATGCACAGGACTACTGGCCGCAGCCGCCAGCGCCGCCGTTACCGCCTTCGCCGAGTGTGCCGCCGGCGCCTCCGGCTCCGCCCGCGCCTCCGGCTCCGCCCGCAGCCGAAGCGCGCGGTTTAGCTGCACCGCCCGCGCCACCCGCGCCACCCGCTCCGCCTGCGCCGCCTGCGCCTCCCGCGGCGCCAAGTGGCAGCCACTTCTCGCTGTCGGGCGACAACGGCGACTGGCACATGCGGTGGTCGGGCGACGGCCAACGCATGGACGTGCAGGCGCACGGCGACGTGACGTTCAACGACGACCTCACCGACGTGCAGACGATGGCGGATGGCAGCTATCTGAAAATTCGTGATTGGACGTCGATCATCCCGCACACCGTGGAGATCACGTCGGCCGGCGGAAAACTCTCGCGCGCGTACTTTGTCGGCGGCGCCTCGCGTCCATGGGACGAAGACGCGCGCCGGCTGCTCGCGACCGACATCTCGCTGCTGGTGCGCCGCTCCGGGATGTTTGCCGACGCGCGCACTCGAACAATCCTTGAAAAGAAGGGCGTCGCGGGTGTCCTCGAGGAAATCGATCGGCTCGAGGGCGATTTTGTCCGACGCGTCTATTTTCAGGCGCTGGTGAAGCAGGCGCCGCTCGACGCAACCACCGTGCTCCCCGTGCTGGCGAAGATGAACCAGCGCATGACGTCCGACTTCGATCGACGCGAGATCCTCACGGCGATTGCACGTGCAGTGACGCTGGACGCACGGGCGGCCGCTGCCTACATGCAGGCGACCGGACCGATGAAATCCGATTTCGACCGGCGCCAGGCGCTGTCGGCGGTGCTGGCCGTCAAGCCGTTGCCGGCGGGCGTGGCCGATCTCGCGCTGCGCGCAACGACCGATATGCACTCGGACTTCGATCGCCGCCAGGTGTTTCACGCGGCGCTCGCCGGCGGCGCGTCGGTCGAGCGCGCAGACGCATGGCTTCCCGCGCTCGCGTCGATGCACTCGGCCTTCGACAAGCGCGAAGTGCTCCTGGAGCTGATCCGCACCGGTTCGCTCGGCGTGGACGCGAAGCGCGGCGTGCTGCAAGCGGCCGGCGAGATCACGTCCGACTTCGACAAGCGCATGGTCCTCACCACGTTCGCGCAGACCTACGGCGTCGATCAGACGACGCGGGACGCGTATTTCGCAGCGGTGAAAACGATGCGGTCGGACTTCGATCGCGCCGAAGCGCTCCTCGTGCTGGCGAAATCGACGGCAATGGACGCGTCGATGCGGCCCGCTTTCGTCGAGGCGGCCCAGGGGCTGAGATCGACGTTCGATCAGAATCGCGTGCTGGCAGAGCTCGTCCGATCGGAAAAGCGTTAGAGCACCTTTCGAACCACCTATCGCCGCACGTTCTCCTTTACAATTGCCGCGTGCCCACCGCCGGCCGCTTCCGTTATCTTGATGCACCGCCCACCGGAGCGTCACGCGCGCGCGGCGCGCTGGTGCTCCTTCATGCATTTCCCCTGACCGCGCGGATGTGGGAACCGCAGCTCGCGCTTGCCGGGCAGGGCTGGCGGGTGATCGCTCCGCAGCTGCGCGGCTTCGATGATGCCGATCACGATTCGCCGGCTTCGTCGGTGGACGATTTCGCGGGCGACATCATCGATCTGCTCGATCGGCTTCACATTCATGAGGCGGTGATTGGCGGCCTGTCGATGGGCGGCTATGTGGCGCTCGCGATGTTTCGTCATGCGCCGCGATACTTTCAGGGGCTCGTGCTCGCGGACACGCGCGCCGATGCCGACTCGCCGGCGGCCGTCGAAGGGCGCCAGCGCATGCTGACGCTGGTGCGGACCCAAGGGTCCTCGGCCGTGGCGGACGAGATGATTCCGAAGCTGCTCGGCGACACCACGCGCGCGCAGCGTCCCGAGATCGTCGAGCGCGTGCGGTCGCTGGTGCTGGCGAACTCGAGCGCGGCAATCGCGGGCGCGGTGACGGCGCTGATGACGCGTCCTGATTCGACGCCGCTGCTGGAGAGGATTCACTGTCCGACGCTGGTCCTCGTGGGAGACGAAGACGTCGTGACGCCGAGGCCGCTCAGCGAGGCGCTGCACGCGGGCATCGCCGGATCCACGCTCGCGTCGGTACCGGTTGCAGGCCATCTGTCGAGTCTGGAGCAGCCGGGTGCGTTCAATGAGGCGCTCGGGCGATTTTTGGAGCACAGGATATAGTCGTCAGTCGTCAGTCGCAAATCTCAGTCGTCAGAGGTGCTCATGCGTCGGGTTGTGGTGATTGTCCTGCTGGGTTTGTTCGCGATCGCGGCGCCGCGCGCGCAGGAGCCGGCGGCTGAGTCCGCGCGCCGCACGGTCTACGATCAGATCCTCGATCTGAATGTTCGCGACGGCTTCGTGTACTACCGGGCGTTGAAGGGCGAACGGGCGAAGCTCGATGGCTACGTCACGCAGCTCGGCAGCGTGGCCATCGACAAGGAATCGCGCGACGCACAGATCGCGTTCTGGCTCAACGCATACAACGCGCTGGTGCTCAAGACGGTCGTCGATCACTATCCCATTCAGGGGCATTCCACCGAATATCCGGGCCGCAGCATCCGCCAGATTCCCGGCGCCTTCGATCGGCTGCAGCATCGCGTTGCCGGACGCATGCTGACCCTCGACCAGATCGAGCAGACCGTGCTCCAGACCTTCCAGGATCCGCGTCTGTATCTCGCGATCGGCCGCGGCGCGGTGGGCGGCGGCCGGCTCCGCAGCGAAGCCTTCCAACCGGCTCGTCTCGAGGCGCAGCTCACTGAAGTGGCCAACGAATGCGCCAGCCGGTCGCAGTGCATCCAGATCGACCGCGGGCAGAACAAGGTGTCGGCGAGCGCGATCTTCTCGTGGCGCGAGAAAGATTTCGTCGCCGCATACGCCGATGCGGCGCCGGCGCCATTCGCGGATCGCAGCCCAATCGAGCGCGCGATTCTCGCGTTCGTCCAGCCGCGGCTGCTGACGACCGAGAAAGAGTTCCTCGCCAAAAATCAGTTCCAGGTCACCTACAGCTCGTTCGACTGGACGTTGAACGATCTCACCGGCCGCGGCGGCCGGTGACGAACGTTCAGCTAACTTCACCGTGCGTTCATCACGAAGAGACGAAGAACACGAAGAACACGGAGTCGTCTTTTGAAAAAGCGCTCTTCGTGGACTTCGTGCCCTCCGTGACTCCGTGATAAGCGGCCGATCAAATCACTATGGATCTCGAGATCTCCGGAAAGGTCGCGATCGTCACCGGCTCGAGCCGCGGCTTGGGGCTTGCCACCGCGGCGGCGCTCCTTCGCGAAGGGTGCCGCGTCACGATTTGTGCCCGCCACGAGCAGCGGCTCGCTGACGCCGCTGCCGACCTGCGGGCGCTCGCGCCGACGAGCGGCCACCTGTTGGCCGTCGCGGCCGATCTGGCCACGGCCGGCGGCGTCGAAGCCGTGGTGACGCGCACGGTCGACACCTTCGGCGGCCTCGACATCCTCGTCAACAACGTCGGGCTCGGCAAGGGCGCGGGGATCGCCGACACCAGCGACGCCGAGTGGCAGGAAGCGTTCGACCAGACGCTGTATCCGGCGGTTCGCGCCTCGAGGCTCGCCGTGCCGCACATGCGGCGCCGCGGCGGCGGCTCCATCGTGATGATTGCCTCGATTTACGGCCGCGAGTCTGGCGGGCGGATGACCTATAACGCCGTGAAAGCCGCGCAGATCAGCCTCGCCAAGGCGATGGCCCAGCAACTGGCGCGCGACAACATCCGCGTCAACAGTGTGGCGCCAGGGTCGATTCTCTTTGCGGGAGGGTCGTGGGATCGGCGCGTTCAGGACGATCCAGAGGGGATGGCCGATTTCGTGCGGCGGGAGCTGCCGTTCGGGCGGTTCGGCCGCCCCGAAGAGGTCGGGGCGGTCGTCGCGTTTCTGGTCTCGCCGCGTGCGAGTTGGATCAGCGGAGCTAGTGTGCCCGTTGACGGCTGCCAGTCACGCTCCCAGATCTGATCTGCGGGTGCGTGTCTTCGCGATCGGTGTCGGTGCGGGAGCGGCCGCCTGAATGCCGCGTGCTCAAAATCGAGCGCCGCGCCACGCTGGCGATCCGGCGGGGAACGGAAGGCCGGGCAGTTCGAAACCGGACCACGAACCCTTCGGGGTTCTCGAGTTCGGCCGTTTCGGGCTCACCGGTTGTCTCGGAGTGCAGAAAGAATCCTCGGCGCCGCACGCGCGGCTCGCATACAACCATCTTCAAGCCTCCTTCGCAAAGATCATTTGCCGGGTTGAAAAGAATAACAGCCGCTCCACGACGCGTCAACGACTTTGGCACCGATCGCGCGTAAAAAGATCGTCAGTCGCGACGCGCGCGGTCGCGAAAGACGATCGAGTACACCGGCACGCCGGAGAAGATGAGCGCAAACGTGATGCTGGTCGACAGCGGTTGATTGATCAGCGCGTTGACGACGAAACCCACGACGGCCAGCACGAAGATCGCCGGCACGATCGGGTAGCCGATGGCGCGATACGGCCGCGGCAGATCGGGGCGGAGACGGCGCAGCCGAAAAATCGCCGCGACGCCGAGCGCATAGAACGGCCAGATCGCCAGGACGAAGGTGTCGGTCAGCGCTTCGAAGCTTCGACTCAGCACGAGCACCATGCCGAGGAGGGCCGCGAGCAGAATCGCGACGTACGGCGTCCCGAATTGCGGGTGTACCCGCGCAATCCTCTCGAAAAACAGCCCATCGTCAGCCATCGCGAAGAAGACGCGGGGCGAGGCGAGCATGCTGCCGTTCAGGGAGCTGAACGAGGAGATCATCACGAACATCGACACCAGGACGACGCCTGCGCGGCCGAACAGCGCGAACATGGTGTCGGCGGCGACGAGCCGCGACTGAGCCACTGTGCGAATGGGGTTCACGTAGAGGTACGCCGCATTGGTGGTCAGATAGATGGCGATGATCGCCAGCGTCCCGAGAATGATCGCGCGTGGGAGGTTGACCTGCGGGTTCTTGACCTCACCGGAGGCGAACGACAGATCGGCCCAGCCGTCGTACGCCCAGAGGATACTCACGAGCGCGAGCCCCATGCTGCCGACCGCGAGCGGCTCACCCGTACCGGTCGTCAGGTTCGCGAGGGTCGCCCCGTGGCTGCTGCCGATCGCCCACGCCGCGCCCGCGAGGAGCATCAGCGCGCCGAACTTCGCCCAGGTCGCGATGCCGACGATGAACGCGCCCAGACTGGTGCCGCGGATGTTGACGGCGGCGGCAAACGCAATCGCTGCGGCGGAGAGGCTCCGTGCGATTACGTAGTGCTCGATCGGATCGACGCCGATGCTCCGCAGTAAATACTCGCCAAAGACGACAGCGATCCCGCCGAGCGCATTTGCGCGAATCAGCACGAGCTCGGACCACCCGAACAGAAATCCGGCCAGCCGGCCCCACCCTTCGCGCAGGTACGCGTAGAGGCCGCCCGTCTCCGGCAGCGCCGCCGCGAGCTCGCCGAGCGACAACGCGCCGCATAGCGTGATCGCACCGCCGAGCACCCAGAGCAGCAGCATCGCGGCCGGGCTCGGCACCCGCTGCGCGATGCTGGCAGGCGTTCGGAAAATGCCCGAGCCGATTGTGATGCCGACGACAAGGGCGACCGAGCTCCAGAGGCCCAGCGTGCGCGTGAGCTTCGGCGTGGGCGTGTCGGTAGTGGCCATGTGGCCGGAAGGCTACCACGGGCCGGCCCCAGCCATTCGCGCCAATCAAACCACGATGCCACGAAGGCGACGAAGCTCTCGAGTACACATTCTCGTGCGTATTGCGCGTCAGGCCACCGTCCGGTCTGAAGCCGACGGCGACGGACTTCTCATGTGCAAACCCGACTTCGTGAGCTTCGTGTTCTTCGTGGTTGAGGATGGAGAACGGCACAAATCCTGAACACGTTCGGGCGAAAAGGAGCCACTGATGACTGCAGATGTGAACGTGGCCGGGGTGGAACGTTGGGCGTCGGCGCTCGGTGGTGCGGCGCTTGCGGCATACGGCGTCAAACAGATGAAAGAAGAGCACTCGGTCGCGGGCGCAATGCTTGCCGCGGCGGGCGGCGCGCTGATTGCTCGCGGCGGTACGGGGCACTGTCCCGTGTACGCCGCGGCCGGATTCAATACAGCGGACAGCGACACCCGTGGCCGCCACGGTGTCGATGTGGAAGAGGTCGTCACGATCAACGCGCCGGCCGAGCGGCTCTTCGGCTTCTGGCGGGATTTCTCACAGCTGCCGGCCATCATGGCGCACCTCGTGTCCGTCCAGCAGATCGACTATCGCCGATCGCACTGGGTCGCCAAGGCGCCAGCCGGCCGTACGGTTCAGTGGGATGCCGAGATCATCAACGAGATCCCGGGTGAGCTGCTTGGCTGGCGCACGCTCGAAGGTGCGGACGTGGTCAGCGCCGGGTCCGTGCAGTTCAGGCGTGCGACAGGCGGACGCGGCACCGAGGTGCGCGTGCGTCTGCAGTACGACCCGCCGGCCGGCAAGGTCGGCGCAACCGTCGCGTGGATGCTGGGCCACGAACCGTCGCAGACGATCCGCGAGGATCTGCGGCGCTTCAAGCAGCTCATGGAAACCGGCGAGGTGCCAACCGTCGCTGGTCAATCCCGCGGCAATTAGCCATCATCAACCGCGACTGACGGAGTGTGTTATGAAAGCATTAGTCTGGCACGCGACCAATGACGTGCGCGTGGAGCGCGTCCCCGATCCGGCCATCCTGAATCCGCGGGACGCGATCGTCAAGATTACGACCACGGCCATCTGCGGATCCGATCTGCATCTGCTCGACGGTTACATTCCCACGATGCAAGCGGGCGACATTCTCGGCCATGAATTCATGGGTGAGGTCGTCGAAGTGGGCAAGGACAACACCAAGCTCTCGGTCGGCGATCGCGTCGTCGTTCCCTTCACGATCGCGTGCGGCCGGTGTTTCTTTTGCGAGAAGCAGCTCTGGTCGCTTTGCGACAACTCGAATCCGAACGCGTGGATGGCGGAGCAGCTCTATGGGTACAGCGCCTCGGGATTGTTCGGCTACTCGCACCTGACGGGCGGGTACGCCGGCGGACAAGCTCAGTACGCGCGCGTGCCGTTCGCCGACGTCGGCCCGTTGAAGATTCCAAACAGTTTGACGGACGAGCAGGTGCTGTTTCTCTCGGACATTTTTCCGACGGGATACATGGCGGCCGAAAACTGCGACATCCAGCGCGGCGACACGATCGCGATCTGGGGCTGCGGACCCGTGGGGCAGATGGCGATCCGCAGTGCGTTCCTGCTCGGCGCCGAGCGCGTGATCGCCATCGACGATGTGCGGGAGCGAATGAAGCTGGCGGAGAGGGGCGGCGCCGAGGTCCTGAGCATGGCCGATGACAATGTGTTCGAGCGGCTGAAGGCGATGACCGGCGGCCGCGGCCCCGACGCGTGCATCGACGCGGTCGGCATGGAAGCGCACGGCGCGACCCTCGATGCGTACCTCGACAAGCTGAAGGCCGCGGCGTTCCTCGCCACCGACCGGCCGAGCGCCCTGCGTCAGGCGATTCAGGCCTGTCGCAAGGGTGGCATCGTGTCGGTTCCCGGTGTGTACGGCGGCTTCCTCGACAAGATTCCCTTCGGCGCCGCCTTCCAGAAAGGGCTCACACTCCGGATGGGCCAGACGCACGTGATGAAGTACATGCAGCCGCTGCTCGCGCGGATCGAGCGCGGCGAGATCGATCCGTCCTTCGTGATCACGCATCGCCTGCGCCTGGAGGATGCACCGAAGGCGTACCAGATGTTTCGCGACAAACAGGACGCGTGCATCAAGGTCGTGCTGAAGCCGCACGGGGAGACAATTCATTAATTGGGAAGTTGGTGAGTTAGTGAGTTGGTGAGTTGGTGAGTTGGCGAGTTGGTAAGTTGGTAAGTTGGTAAGTTGCTAAGTTGGTGAGTTGACGGCTTGGCGAGTTGGCGATTTGGTGCATTGAATTCGCCAAATCACCAATTCACCAATTTACCAATTCACCAACTTCAGTATGGCAGCTCGTTATTTTCGGCCGCGGCGCGTTCGGTGCTGCGTGTCAGGCGTGACGGCGCCCAGGCGGAGCCGCTCTGCCAGCCGGTGCGCGGGCGGTCGCCCGATGCGTCCGTCGCCGACGGCAAGAGGCGGTTGGCCCACTCCATCACCAGCGCGACACCCTCAGGCATGAGGGCATTGGCGACGACCGCGAGCTTCGCCGGCCAGCTGATCACGAGCTCGGCATCGCCGTGGCGGCAGGCGTCGACCACCTGCCCAGCCGCACGCGCGGCGTCGATCGAGGCGATGGGCATCGAATCGGAAATCGCAAACCAGGTGAACTCGTCGCGATAACGCCCCTTGAACCACGCGTTGAACGGCGAGCCGGTGCGCATCATGCCCGGGCAGACGGTCGTCACGTGAATGCCGTCCTTTGCGAGCTCGCTGCGGACTGAGTCGGACAATCCGGTGAGCGCAAACTTGCTCGCGCAGTACGGCGTCAGGTGCGGCACGCCGATTTTGCCTCCGATCGAAGAGATGTTGACGATCCGTCCGCCGCCGCGCCGGCGCATCTCCGGGATCGCCGTCAGCATCGTGTGCAGCGGCCCCCAGAAGTGCACCGCCATCGCTTCTTCGAAGTCGCCTCGCTGCATGTGATCGAGCGGGCCGACCTTGATCACGCCCGCGTTGTTGATCAGCACGTCGATGCGTCCTGTGCGCGCCACGACGCCGCGGACCAGCTGTGTGGCCTCCTCGCGATCGCCGACGTTGCAGACGACGATCGCCGCCTCGATGCCGCGGCCGGCGAGATCATCGCGCGCCCGTTGCAGCTCGGCTTCATCACGGGCGGCGAGCGTGACGCGCGCCCCTTCGCGGCCGAACTCGCGAGCGAGCAGCAGCCCGAGCCCGCGCGAGCCGCCGGTGATCACAACTGAGCAGCCGTCGAACGTCATCGATCGCACGGCGCGAATCTGGCGTGCAATCAGCGCCGCGCCGATCGTCGCGACGCCAGCTGCCAGCGCCGTTTGCTGTGTCTTGTTCATGCGGCCATCGCCAGCAATCGACGTACCCCAATCTGCCCTCTGAAATCTGTCATCTGAAATTTCGCGACACGAGCCCTTTCGCCTCTTGTTCTCCCCGCCGCCGGCTGTTAGGATCGAACCCTCATGCCGGACGCTTCGGCACCCACACTGACTGGTCTGGCAGCCCGCTCCACGCGCGACGGCGCTCTCGACGCCGCCCTCGAGCGGCTGGCGGGTGATCGGCTGCACAGAGACGGGTCTCCGCCCGACGTTCGGAGACCCGTCCCCCCGGAGACCCGTTCCTCTCTCGACCGACCCGACACGCCCGACCTGCACGTCACCGCAGTCCGCCGCCTCCCGGCCGTTCCCGCGCAGTTCGCACCGTTTCCAGAGGCGCTCGATCCGCGGCTGCGGCGTGCGCTCGCATCGCGCGGCATCGCGCAGGCCTACACGCATCAGGCCGAAGCGATCGAGCACGCGCTTGCCGGCCGCCATACCGTCGTCGTCACGCCGACGGCATCCGGCAAGACGCTCTGCTACAACGCGCCGGTCTTGCACGCGATCCTGCAAGATCCAGCGGCGCGCGCGCTCTATCTGTTTCCGACGAAAGCGCTCGCGCAGGATCAGCTCGCCGAGCTGCAGGCGATGTGCGAAACGCTGTCGGGGCTGCCGTCGGGGACAGGTCTCGGCGAGGATGAACGAGACCTGTCCCCGATCAGCGTCTTCACCTACGACGGCGACACGCCGCAGGACGCGCGGCGCACGATTCGGGGACGCGCGCATCTCGTCCTCAGCAATCCGGACATGGTGCACTCAGGCATCCTGCCGCACCACCCGCGATGGGCAAAGCTCTTCGAGAATCTCCGTTACGTGATCATCGACGAGCTGCACGCCTACCGAGGCGTCTTCGGCAGTCACCTGTGCAACGTGCTGCGGCGGCTGCGCCGCATCTGCCGGCATTACGGATCGAATCCGGTGTTCCTCTGTTCGTCGGCGACCATCGCGAACCCGCAGGAGCTGGCGGAACGGCTCACCGAGCAGCCATTCGAGTTGGTCGATCAAAGCGGCGCACCGCGCGGCGAGAAGTTCTTCGTGTTCGTCAACCCGCCGGTGGTGAATCAGCCGCTGGGCATCCGCCGGTCGTATCTGAGTGAGACGCGCCGCATTGCCGCCGAATTCCTGAAGCGGAATCTGCAGCTGATCGTCTTCGCGCAGAGCCGTCTCGCCACCGAGATTCTGACGACGTACCTGAAGGACGACTTCGAAGGGATGCCTGGCGCACCCGAGCGGATCCGTGGGTATCGCGGCGGATATCTGCCGAATCGGCGCCGCGAGATCGAAAAGGGCTTGCGGGAAGGTGCGGTGCGCGCGGTGGTCTCGACCAACGCGCTCGAGCTCGGCATCGACATCGGTGCGCTCGACGTCAGCGTCATGGCCGGCTACCCGGGGACGATCGCGGGGACGTGGCAGCGCGCCGGGCGCGCCGGACGCCGCGCCAGCCGATCGGCGGCAGTGATGGTCGCCAGCAGCGCACCGCTCGATCAGTTCGTCGTCCGCAACCCGTCGTACTTCTTCGACGCGTCGCCCGAGCGCGCGCTGATCGATCCTGACAACCTCCATATCCTGGTCGATCACATCAAGTGCGCCGCCTTCGAGCTGCCGTTCACGACGAGCGAGGCGTTCGGCCGGCACGACCTCCAGGAGATTCTGTCGCTGCTGGCGGAGCAGGGGCTGGTGCATCGCGCCGGCGGCAGCGCCGACCTCGACGCGCCGGAGGTCGAAACGCAGTGGACGTGGACGAACGAATCGTACCCGGCCGACGCGGTCAGCCTGCGGTCGGTGTCCTCAGACAATTTCGTGATTGTCGATACGACAGAGGAGACGTGCGTCATCGGAGAGACCGATTTCACGAGCGGCCCCGCCACGCTCCATCCCAAAGCGATCTACATCGTCGAAGGGAAGCTGTATCAGGTGGAGAGGCTCGATTTCGAAGGACGCAAGGCGTTCGTGCGCGCGATCGAGTGTGACTACTACACGACCGCGATCACGTACACGCGGGTGACGATCCTCGATACGTTTGCGCAAGGCGCGGAGGAACAGGGGTACGGCCCCTTTTCGGGTGAGTCCGGCGACGAAAAGGGGCCGTACCCCTTTTCCTCGCACGGCGAGGTCCACGTCGTGTCGCGCGTCGTCGGGTTCAAGAAGATCAAGTTCTATACGAACGAAAATGTCGGATCCGGCGAGCTCGACCTGCCCGAGCAGCAGATGCACACGACCGCGTACTGGCTGACCATTCCAGCGTCGGTGATGAGGCTGCTGCCGTGCGCCTCGGACGATCGGCGCGACGGCGTCGTTGGCTTGGCGTTCGCGATGCGCCAGGTCGCGCAGCTGCTGTTGATGTGCGATGGGCACGACATCGGCATCTCAATTTCCGGATTCGGGATTGGGGATGCGGGATTGGGGCCGAAAGCGGGCCAGTCGAATCCCGCATCCCCAATCCCCAATCCCGACGGCGTTCAGATCTTTGTGTACGACAATTACCCGGGTGGGATTGGTTTCAGCGAGCCGTTGTTCCGGATGCACGATGAGTTGCTCGCCGCGACGCGCCGTCTCATCGCCGAGTGCGAGTGCGAGAGCGGTTGCCCGGGATGCGTCGGCCCCGTCGGCAATACCGGACCGCTCGCGAAAGTGGTGGCGCTGCGGATTCTCGATCTGTTGACGGGCGCGACGGCGCTCTCCACGCCGGCGCACACGGTCGATCCAGAGGTTCAACCTTTTTGAGCGCGCTCTCCGACCGCCTGCGTGGCATCATCGGCGCGCCGCCGCCTGGCGCCGCGGGGACCGGATCCCAAGTCCCGTGGAGCGGATCCCAAATCCCGGCCGAATCCCAAATCCCGATCGAATCCCGAATCCCAAATCCCGAATCCCGAGATCTCTCCTGCCTGGCCGGCGAATGGCGCGGTGGCTGTTTCGTCGTGGAGCGGCGATACGACCGTGGCGTCTGCTATGGCCACGAGCCCGTCGGGGCGCTCTGGAGCCGCCTGGCAGCAGCCGCAGACGAGGCGCCGCTTGTCGCCGGCGGTGCGCCGGCGCGGCTGCCGTTCGTGTTCTTCGATTTGGAAACCACCGGTCTGAGCGGCGGCGCCGGCACTCACGCGTTTCTGGTGGGCTGCGCCTCGTTCGACGAAGAAGGCGCGTTCGTCACGCGGCAATTCCTGCTCACGCGCTTCACCGACGAGAAGCCGCTGCTCGCCGCGGTGGCCGCCGAGCTCGCCCGGGCGGGCGCGTTGGTCAGCTTCAACGGCAAGTCGTTCGACGCGCCGGTGCTGGAGACGCGCTACTTGTATCACCGGCTGCCATGGGCCGCAGGGCAGCTGCCGCACATGGACGTTCTGCACCCGGCACGGCGCTTCTGGCGCGACGAGCAGGAGATGGCGAGCTGTTCGCTGGTGTCGCTCGAGCGTCAGATCCTCGGGGCGCGCCGCATCGGCGACGTCCCGGGATTCGAGATTCCTGCGCGTTACTTTCAGTTCATTCGGAGTGGCGAGGCGCGCCCGCTGGCGGCCGTGCTCGAGCACAACCGGCTCGATTTGTTGTCGCTCGCCGGGCTGACCGCGCGCCTGCTGCATCTCATCCGCCGGGGTCCTGGCGCCGCGAAGGACGCGCGCGAGGCGTTGGCGCTCGGACGGGTGTACCTGCGTGCCGGGCTCGAGGTGCGCGCGTGCGACGCGTTCCAACAGGCGGCCGACCGATCGAGCGCGCACAGCGCGGTCAGAATCGAGTCGCTGCGCGCGCTGGCGCTGGCCTGGCGCCGCGCGCGGCAGCACGACCGCGCGGCAGCCTGCTGGAGCGCGCTGCTCGACGCGCCCGCGTGTCCGCGCCACGTCGCACGTGAGGCGACCGACGCGCTCGCGATTCATCACGAGCATCGCGTCCGCGATCTCGCCGCGGCGAAAGGCTTTGCATTACGAAGTCTGGAATCCGGCGTGCATCCCGCCAGTCACGCGGCGGTGAGGCATCGTCTGGCACGGATCGAGCGGAAGATGAGCTCGCGTTTGCTGCTGTAGCCGGGTCCAGAAGGACCCGGCCTACAATCGGAGGCCGTAGTCGCGTCCAAAGGACCCGCCCTGCAATCGGAGGCCGTAGCCGGATCCCACAGGACCCGGTTTTCAACCGGGCGGCTTGGATCTATCGCGCGGCGGCCGGCTCTTTCTTGACCTTGGTCGCGGCGGCAGCTTTTTTTCGGCTCTCCGACGTCTGCGCGCCGTACTTCTTCGTGAAGCGCTCGACGCGCCCCTCGGTGTCGAGCAGCTTCTGCTTGCCCGTGAAGAACGGGTGGCAGCTCGAGCAGATTTCGAGGTGAAGCTCCGGCTTCGTCGAGTGGGTCTTCCACGTGGCGCCGCACGCGCAGCGCGCTTCGACCTCGTGGTATTTCGGGTGGATGCCTTCCTTCACGGCGTACTCCTTGGGCGTTACGAGAATCCTCGATTATACCATGGTGGTGTAGGAGCCGGCCTATGTGCCGGCCCGTACTCTACGGCGTCGCGTTCGGCGCGCGGTCCCACCGATGGCTCCGCAGCGCTTCCTTCAACCGGGGTGGGAGAGGCGCCGCATCGCTGACGGCCATGTTGCGTTCGACGTGCCCGGTCCGGCGCATACCGGGAATCGTGGTGCTGACGGCCGGGTTCGCCAGGATGAATCGCAGCGCGATCTCGGCCAGATTCATCCCCTCCGGCACGAGCGGCTCGAGCCGCTCGACACGCGCGAGCGTGGCCGCCAGGTGGCCGGGGTTGAAATAGACGTTGCGCCAATCGCCTTCCGGCCAGCGTGATTCCGCGGTCAACGTGCCTGTGAGGCTGCCTTCATCGAAGGGCACCCGCGCGATGACGGCGATGCCGTGCTGCTGACAATAGGGGAGCAGCGTATCCTCCGCCGACTGATCGAAGATGTTGTAGACCACCTGCACGCTGTCGATCAGGCCGGTGTCGAGCGCCCGCAGGACGTTTTCCGGCTCCCACCGGTTGACGCTGATCCCGAAACCGCGGATCAGCTTTTCGCGTTTCAGTGTCTCGACCGCCCGCTGCCAGCCGCGATCCGCGGCCCAGGCGTCGCTCCAGACGTGAAACTGTTGCAGGTCGATCGCCTCCACGCCGAGGTTCGCGAGGCTCTTCTCCGTGTACTCGCGGATGTGATCGGCGGGATAGGTGTCGCGGACGTCGTATTCCGCCCGCCCCGGCCATTTCATGTTCTTCGGCGGGATCTTGGTGGCGACGACAACGGGCCGTATCCCTTTTTCGCCGGCATCGCTCGGAAAAGGGGTACGGCCCCTTTTTCGGAGCGCCTGCCCGAGCAGCGTCTCGCTCTTGCCTGCGCCGTAGGCCCACGCCGTGTCGAAGAAGGTGCAGCCGAGGGTCAGCGCGCGATCCAGCGCCTGCAGCGACTCCTCATCGTTGGAGCCGGTCCAGCCGCCCATGCCCCACAGGCCATAGCCGACTTCAGAAACCTGCCAGCCCGCTCGGCCGAATGTCCGGTAGCGCATAGGACTCGAGGCTCAACTCGCACGCTGGCGATCAGCGTCGGTCGAGTGCGTCGCTTCGTTGAGCGTTATTTCGTTGAGCGTTGAGAGTTGCTTGTTGGAAAGTGTCAGCCCTTGCCGCCGTTGGACATCGATGACAGGAAGTCGGCGTTCGTCTTCGTCTTCGCCATCTTCGAGAGCAGCAGCTCCATCGCCTCGACCGGCGAAAGCGGTGTGAGCACTTTACGCAGCACCCAGACGCGATTCAGATCTTCCTTCTGAATCAGCAGCTCTTCCTTCCGCGTTCCGCTCTTCTGAATGTCGATCGACGGGAACACGCGGCGATCGGTGAGCTTGCGGTCGAGGTGAATCTCGAGGTTGCCGGTGCCCTTGAACTCTTCGAAGATGACCTCGTCCATGCGCGAGCCGGTGTCGACCAGCGCGGTCGAGATGATCGTCAGCGAGCCGCCTTCCTCGATGTTGCGCGCGGCGCCGAAGAAGCGCTTCGGGCGCTGCAGCGCGTTGCTGTCCACGCCGCCCGACAGGACCTTGCCCGACGGCGGCACGATCGTGTTGTAGGCGCGCGCGAGGCGCGTAATCGAGTCGAGCAGGATGACGACGTCCTTCTTGTGCTCGACGAGGCGCTTGGCCTTCTCGATCACCATCTCCGCCACCTGCACGTGGCGCTGCGCCGGCTCGTCGAACGTCGACGAGATCACTTCGCCGCGCACCGATCGCTGCATGTCGGTGACCTCTTCCGGCCGCTCGTCGATGAGCAGCACGATCAGGTACACCTCGGGGTGGTTCTTCGTGATGCTGTTCGCGATGTTCTGCAGCAGCATCGTCTTGCCGGTGCGCGGCGGCGCGACGATGAGCCCGCGCTGGCCCTTGCCGATCGGCACCATCAGGTCGAGCACGCGGGCCGACAGGTTGTCGCCTTCCGTCTCGAGCGCGATGCGCGACTGCGGGTAGAGCGGCGTCAGGTTCTCGAAGAACACTTTCTCGCGCGCCCGTTCCGGCGGCTCGAAGTTGACCGCCTCGACTTTGATCAGCGCGAAGTAGCGTTCGCCGTCCTTCGGCGGCCGGATCTGCCCCGACACGGTGTCGCCCGTGTGGAGGTCGAACTTGCGGATCTGCGACGGCGAGACGTAGATGTCGTCTGGGCCCGGCAGGTAGTTGTAGTCGGGGGCGCGCAGGAAGCCGAAGCCGTCGGGCAGCGTCTCGAGCACGCCCTCGGAGAAGATCAGGCCGCTCTTTTCGGCCCGCGCCTTCAGGATCTCGAAAATCAGCTCCTGCTTGCGCATGCCGGTCGCGCCGGGCACGTCGAGCTGCTTCGCGATCTTGGTGAGCGCGCCGACGCTCATGTCCTTGAGCGTCGACAGCTCGATCTTCTCTATCTTGTCCGGGGCTTTCTCGGGGGCCGCGGTCGCGGCGCCGGTTCCGCGGGGTTGTTCGCCAGCCGGTCGATCAGTCTCCACAGTTCGTCCAGTCCTTCGCCCGTGGCGGCCGAGACCGGCACCACGGAAGTCTCAAATACGGATTCGAGTTGCCTCATCGCGCGGATCCGTTCGCCGCGCGCGAGCTTGTCGATCTTGGTGGCCACCAGCGTGCAGTGATCGACGGTCTGCTGCAGCCAGCGCCAGGCGTCGAGGTCGCTCGGCAGGCCTGGGTGTCTCGCGTCCACGAGCAGCAGGGCGGCGATCTGCCGGGGCCGCCCAAAGTACGCCCGCGTCAGCTCGTCGAACGCACCTGCTGATTCGGTGCCGCCCCGCGCGTAGCCGTATCCCGGCAGATCCACGAGGTGGAACGGCCGCGCTGCGCCGCGCTGCACCCGAAAGACGTTGGCCAGCCGCGTCTTGCCCGGCGCCGCGCTCGTGCGTGCGAGACGCTGGCGAACGAGCGCATTGATCAGGCTCGACTTGCCGACATTCGAGCGGCCGACGAAGGCGATCTCCGGGACGTCGCCGTGCGGCAGTCCGGGCGCGCCCGCGGCGCTGGTGACGAACGTGGCGTCAATTCTCACGGGATTTGTGATTCGTGATTGGGATTCGGCGGGATTCGTCTCGAATCCGACCGGCTGCGAATCCCAAATCCCGAATCCCGAATCCCCCGAACGTCAGTGAGTAATGGTGTCGTCGACGATGTCCACCGGCTCGGTCGGCGCTTCGGGAAGCCGGCCCATGACCGGCTCGGTCAGCGCAATTTTCAGGACCTCGTCCACCGTCTGGACCATGTAGACGTTCAGCGTGTCCAGCACGTTCTTCGGGATGTCCGCCAGATCCTTCTCGTTGTCCTTCGGGAGAATCAGGTTCTTGATGCCGGCGCGGTGCGCCGCCAGCACTTTTTCCTTCACGCCGCCGATGGGCAGCACTTTCCCGCGCAGCGTGATCTCGCCAGTCATCGCGACGTCTTTCCGGATCGGCACCCGCGTGAGCGCGGAGACGAGCGCCGTCGCCAGGGTGATGCCCGCCGACGGACCGTCCTTCGGGATGGCGCCCTCCGGCACGTGGATGTGGACGTCGGTCTTGCGGTTGAAGTCCTTCGGAATGCCGTACTCTTCCGCCTTCGTGCGCACGTAGCTCATCGCCGCCTGCGCCGACTCCTGCATCACGTCGCCGAGCTTGCCGGTGAGCGTCAGCACGCCTTTGCCCGGCATCAGCGTCGCTTCGGTGACGAGAATCTCGCCGCCCACTTCGGTCCACGCGAGGCCGGTCGCGATGCCGATCTCGTTGGTCTCCTCGGCCATCGTGTTGCGGAACCGGGGGACGCCGAGATACGCCGTGACCTTCTCGGGCGAGATCTCCTCGAAGAACTTCGGCCCTTCCGCCACCACTTTGCGCGCGACCTTGCGGCACACCGACGAGATCTCGCGCTCGAGGTTGCGCACGCCGGCTTCGCGCGTGTAGCGCTGGATGATCGTCGAGAACGCTTCCTCGCTGAACGTGATGTTGTCGGCCGTGAGCCCGACGCCTTCAATGGCCTTCGGCTTGAGGAACTTGTTGGCGATCTGCACCTTCTCGATCTCGGTGTAGCCGGCCAGCTGCAGTACTTCCATGCGGTCGCGCAGCGCCTGCGGAATCGTGTGCAGCACGTTCGCCGTGCAGATGAACATCACGTTCGACAGGTCGTACTCGACGTCGAGATAGTGGTCGAGGAACGTGCTGTTCTGCTCCGGGTCGAGCACTTCGAGCAGCGCCGCCGACGGATCGCCGCGGAAGTCCATCGACATCTTGTCCACTTCGTCGAGCAGGAACACCGGGTTCATCGATCCGGCCTTCTTCATCATCTGGATGATCTGCCCGGGGAACGCGCCGATGTAGGTGCGGCGATGGCCGCGAATCTCCGCCTCGTCCCGCACGCCGCCGAGCGACAGCCGCACGAACTTGCGGTTCATCGCGCGTGCGATCGATTTGGCCAGCGAGGTCTTGCCGACTCCCGGAGGTCCCGAGAAGGTGAGGATCGTCGCCTTCGGCTTCTTCACCAGCGCGCGGACGGCCAGAAATTCGAGGATCCGTTCCTTGATCTTCTCGAGCCCGTAATGATCCTCGTTCAGGATCTCCTCGGCGCGCGTCAGATCGCGGCTCTCGCGCGTCTTCTTGTGCCACGGCACCGCGATGAGCCAGTCGAGATAGTTGCGCGAGACCGTCGCCTCGGCCGACATCGGCGGCATCGCCTCGAGCCGCTTCAGCTCCTGGATGGCCTTCTCTTCGACGTCCTTCGGCATCTTGGACGTCTCGATTTTCTTCTTCAGCTCGTCGACCTCGTTGCCCTTCTCGTCCTTGCGCCCCAGTTCCTTCTGGATCGCCTTCATCTTCTCGTTGAGGTAGTACTCCTTCTGCGCCTTCTCCATCTGCTTCTTCACGCGAGACTGGATGCGGCGATCGACCTGGAGCTTGTCGACTTCGATTTCGAGAATGCCGGCGATGCGATTGAGCCGCTCGAGCGGCGAGATGATCTCGAGCAGATTCTGCTTCTCGTCGACGCCGACCAGCAGGTGCGCGGCGATCGTGTCGGCCAGCTTCCCCGGATCGTCCACGCGCACGGCCGCGATCATCGCGTCGTAGTGCAGGTTGTTCGACAGCTTCACGTACTGCTCGAACAGCGACACGACGCGGCTCATCGTGCTCTCGGCCTCGCCGTTGGCCTCGCGCGCCTTCGGCAGCACCTTCACGACGACGCGGTAGAACCCTTTGTCTTCCTTCCACTCGACCGCCCGCGCGCGATCGACCCCCTCGACCAGCACCTTGATGTTGCCGTCGGGCAGCTTCAGGCTCTGGACGACGTTCGCCATGCAGCCCATCGTGTAGATGTCTTCGGGCCGCGGATCGTCCACCGACGCGTCGTGCTGCGCGGCGAGAAAAATCCGCTTGTCCTTCAGCAGCGCGTGCTCGAGGGCGCGGGTGGACGAGGGCCGTCCGATGACGAACGGCATCATCATGTGCGGAAACACGACGACGTCGCGCAGCGGCACAATCGGGAGGGTTTCGTAGACTTCCAAGGGGGTGTCCATATTCAAATTTGGTGAGTTGGCAATTTGGTAAATGGGTAAATTGAACTTACCAATTTACCAACTTATCCATTTACCAATTTCTCTATCCGGCTTTTTCAATCAACGTGATGGGTTTGTCCTTTGCCATCACGACGTCGCGGGTGATGGTGACTTCGCGCACTTTCTTCTGGTTTGGCACCTGATACATCAGGTCGAGCATCAGGTCTTCGATGATCATCCGGAGCCCGCGCGCGCCGATCTTGCGCTCGAGCGCCGATTCGGCGATTGCGTCCAGCGCATCGTCGGTGAAGCGGAGTTTGACGTTCTCGTACTCAAAGAGTTTGACGTACTGGCGCGTGATGGCGTTGCGGGGCTGCGTGAGGATCTGGATGAGCGCCGGCTTGTCGAGCTCGTGCAGCGTGCCGATCACCGGCAGCCGTCCGACGAACTCCGGAATGAGGCCGTACTTGATCAGATCCTGCGGCTCGAGCTGCTCGAGCGTGGTGCCGATGTCGCGCGAGCGCAGCGACTTCACATCCGCCTTGAAGCCGAGCGTCTTCTTGCCGATGCGGCGATCGATCGACTTGTCCAACCCGACGAACGCGCCGCCGCAGACAAACAGAATGTTGCTCGTGTCGACCTGGAAGAACTCCTGGTGCGGATGCTTCCGCCCGCCCTGCGGCGGCACATTCGCGACCGTGCCCTCGAGAATCTTCAGCAGCGCCTGCTGCACGCCCTCGCCCGACACGTCGCGCGTGATCGACGGGTTCTCGTCCTTGCGGCAAATCTTGTCGACTTCGTCGATGTAGATGATCCCCTGCTGGCACTTCTCGATGTCGCCGCCGGCGGCCTGCAGCAGTTTGAGGATGATGTTCTCGACGTCCTCGCCGACGTAGCCGGCCTCGGTCAGCGTCGTCGCGTCGACGATGGTGAAGGGGACGGAGAGGAGCTTGGCGAGGGTCTGCGCCAGGAGCGTCTTGCCGGTGCCGGTCGGGCCGATGAGCAGGATGTTGCTCTTGGTGAGCTCGATGTCGTTGCGGCTGCGCGGCTGCTTCTGGATCTCGATCCGCTTGTAGTGGTTGTAGACGGCGACGGCCAGCTTTTTCTTGGTCCGTTCCTGGCCGATCACATATTCGTCGAGAAATTTCTTGATTTCCTGGGGCGTCGGGAGCGACGTGCGGGTGCCGCGGTTCTCGAAGCGATTGTCGTCGGCGATGATGTCGTTGCAGACCTCGACGCATTCATCGCAGATGAAGACGGTGGGGCCCGCAATGAGCTTTCGGACGTCGTTCTGGTCCTTGTTGCAGAAGGAGCATCGCAGGACCTCGGTTTCCCCGGCCTTTTTTACCATGCTGTCTCTCTTGTAGCGCGGGACCTGCGGTCCCGCCCGGCCTAAAGACCTGCGCTACAACTGGTTACCTACGCCCTTTTGCGGATGACATCGTCAATAATACCGTATTCCTTGCCCTGATCCGCCGACATGATGTAGTCGCGCTCGGTGTCGTCCTGGATGCGCTTGACCGGTTGTCCGGTGTGATGGACCAGGATCTCGTTGAGCCGCTCCCGCATGCGGAGAATCTCGCGCGCCGCAATATCAATATCGGTCGCTTGGCCGCCTAAACCAGACATCAACGGCTGATGAATGACAATCCGTGAATTCGGCAGCGAAAATCGCTTTCCCTTCGCACCAGCCGAGAGCAACACGGCGGCCATCGACGCCGCCTGCCCGATGCAATAGGTCTGCACATCGGGCTTGATGAACTGCATGGTGTCGTAAATGGCCATCCCGGCGGTAATCGAGCCGCCCGGGCTGTTGATGTAGAGCAGGATGTCCTTGTCGGGGTCTTCCGCCTCCAGGAACAGCATCTGGGCGATGACCAGGTTGGCAATTCCGTCATCAATCGGCGTGCCGATGAAGATGATGCTGTCCTTCAGCAGACGCGAAAAAATATCGTAGGCCCGTTCACCACGGTTGGTCTGTTCAACCACCATGGGCACCAGTTGATTCCGGGCGTCAGGCGGATAGTGCATAGACGATTGTCCTCGGGGCGCCGGCTCGGATGCGGGCCGCACGTCAGATCAGTTAGGCCGTCGCGCGAGCGTCCGGCATGTCACACGATGTTGGCTAGGATGGATTTGCCCCGGCAGGGCGAGCACTGCCAGCTATTGTAACACGTGAAACGCGCGGAACGCCTCTGGTGCAGATCCGAGCACTTTTACCGGGGACATTCCGCCCGATGATCACGTATCCGTCGGCCTCCGACAAATTTTGTCCGGTGTCGTCCAGCTGAACCGGATGCCGAAAAGGGGCCGTACCCCTTTTCCCTCCACGCCGCGACCGTCCGCCGCGCTCAATCGGTGAAGGTGGCCTTGCTCATTACGAAGTCGACCGCTTTTTCGCGGCGCAAGCCCGATCGCACCCGGGACAGCCCGCCCTCTTTCTCGAGCCCGGCGCGCACGGCCGCCGGCGCCCGGCCCGTCCGTGCGGCGAAGCGCTCGATCTCCTGCTCGACCTCTTCGTCAGTGGCGTCGAGGTGCTCGTGCCGCGAGAGCTCGTCGAGCACCAGCGCACTCGCGACCGCTTCGCGCGCGACCTCGCGCTGGCTCTCCCGGAACGCGTTCCAGTCGATGCCGGCCTGCCGCGGATCGATGTTCTGATCGATCAGGCGCCGCGCAAAATCCTCGATCCGCCGATCGATCTCGCGTTCGATGAGCGACGCAGGCACCTCGAAGGGCACGCGGGTCGCCAGCTGCTTCATCAGCTCCGCGCGGACGTCGCGCTCGGCCGCATGCCGCGCTTCGTGCTCGAGATCCTCACGCACCCGCGCGCGCAGGGCCTCGAGTGTTTCGAACTCGCCGAGATCTTTGGCGAGCTCATCGTCGAGCGCCGGCAGCACGCGACGCTTCAGGCTCTTGACGTGGACCGTGTACGTCACGTCCGTGCCGGCCAGCTCGGTGATCGTGTAGTCGGAGGGATAGTGCAGCGTGAACGTCTTGGTGGCATCCGGCTCCAGGCCGAGCAGCTGCTCGTCGAATCCGGGCGGATTCGCTTTCGCGCCCAGCTCCACCGACACGTCGGCGTGTGTGTCGGCGCCTGCGTCCTCGGCTGCCGTGCCGTCGGGCGGCGGTGTCGCGGCGTGGCGCTCCAGGTCGAGCACGACGGTGTCGCCGTGATCGACGCCGCGTCCCTCGACAGGCTCGAAGCGGGCCGCGCGCTCGCGCAGCCGCTCCATCGCGAGATCGACCGCCTCGTCGTCCACGCGCGTCGATGCGCGCTTCAACGACACCGTCGCGTAATCGCCCGGTTCGAACGGCGGCAGGGTGTCGAATGTCGCGGTGAAGGTGAGCGGCTGACCTTCCTCGACGTTTACGTCCCGAATATCCGGCGTGTCGACCGGTTCGACGCCGCGCTCCCGCAGCGCATCGTCCATCGCGCGCGGAATCAGGTCGTGGACGACGTCGTGCAGGATCTGGTCCTTGAAGCGCTGCTTGATCACGCGCGCGGGCGCTTTCCCCGGGCGAAATCCCGGCACGCGCGCCTTGCGCGAATAGTCGCGGGCGATGCGGTCGATCTCGGCGCTGACCACATCTGTGGGAATTTCGACGCGCACGTTCTTGCGCGTCTCGTTGACGTCGACGAACTCGGTTTTCATGCGATTTTCATGGAGTGAAAACGAGATTTGGTGATCTGGTGATTTGGTGACTTGGCGATTGATGACCTGGCGAATGGGATGTCAGTGCAGTCACTAACACCCTCAATTCACCAACTCTCCAACTCACCAACTCGCCAATTTTACCGATCTGATGCTTGGGCTCCGAAGCTCACGCGCGATGGCGCGTGAGCGAAGGAGTGCGAAAGGCGGGAGTCGAACCCGCATGGCTGTTAACCACCGGATCCTAAGTCCGGCGCGTCTGCCAGTTCCGCCACTTTCGCCCGCGGAGACGATGGTGCCGGCTCCAGCCGGAAGCTCCAGAGTAACACTGTGCTACCATCCCGCGCGAGTATGAGCCCTGACCCCTATCATGGACTATTTCACTGGCACGCAGGCCAGAACGGCCAGCCAAGCGTGTCTCGCGCCAAGGCGGCCCCTGCGATGATTCCGTGCCCGACGACCGGACGGCCGCTGCGCGTCGCCACGATCGAAGCGGAGGCTGCGGCCATCTGCCCCTCGTGTGTCAGCCGGGCGCGCGGCGGGTTCGTCTCCTTCGACGGAGACTTGCGCATGGCGTATGCCTGCCCGCACTGTCGTCAGCTGGTCTGGCTGGCGGGAGTATAGAAAAGGGGCCGTACCCCTTTTTCAGGTGCGCCCAAGAAAAAGGGGTACAGCCCCTTTTACGAGCTCAGCGTTCTCGGCGTCAGATTCGAGATCAGGAATTCGTCGACCGGGCCGCGGCCGGCCGCGTCGCTGTTCATCGCGCGACGCGCGGGGACGCGCACCGCGCGAAGACCGGCGGCGCGCGCGTCGACGCTCGTGTCGTAGAGCGCCGCGATTTCGCGCGCGGTGGAATTGCTGACCAGCACGTAGCATCCGCGCCCCGCCAACTCGATCACCATCCGCTGCACGCGCGTCTGATCCTCGAGCGTGAAGCGCGGCGCCGTGTACGACGTGAAGTTCGCCGTCGCGCTCAGCGGTGCGTACGGTGGATCGACGTACAGAAAATCGCCCGCCTCCGCGATGCCGAGCGCCGCCTCGAACGATCCGCAGATCAATTGCACCCGCGCGCTCGCCAGCGCCGCCGCGACGCGAAACAATTTCGCGCGATCGCAGATCGATGGCCGCGCATAGCGTCCGGCCGGCACGTTGTACGCGCCGCTCGCATTGACCCGAAAGAGCCCGTTGAACCCGGTGCGATTGAGATAGATGAGCATCGCGGCGAGCTGCGGGGTGTACGCAATGCGGCCGTCCGCGCGCCGGCGCTGCTCGCGCTGCGGGTTGAATTGCGCATCCCGCACGGCGTAGTAGTGCGCGGAGCCGTCCGCGGCATGCGCCGCTGCGAGCTCGCCCAGCGCCCGCGACACTTGCTCCGGCTGGTCGCGCACGGTCTCGTAGCAGCCGATCAGATCCGGATTCGAGTCGATGAGAATCGCGTCGTGATCCCGCAGCCGGCCCGCGCCCCACAAGTCGAAGAACACGGCGCCGCTGCCGAAGAACGGCTCGACGTACCGGCCGAACGCCTCGGGATAGAAGCGGCGCAGCTGCGGCAGGAGCTGTCGCTTGCCGCCCGCCCACTTGAGCAACGGACCTGCTTGATTGCCGGGCGACGATTGGTGACTTGGTGCCCCGGTGACTTGGCGAATGACGCCGCTCTTCATCATGTCGTCGAATTTACCAACTCACCAACTCACCAACTCACCAATTTCTACAGTGTCGCATCCCGCTCCGCCCACCACCAGACCCCCAGCGCGCTGGCGAGCAGCGCCAGGGCCCCTGCGTACAACGGGAGCGACGGCGCCGCGCGCCGGGCGAGCGCAACAACCTCGCTCGTGAACAGATCCACGGCGTCGTTGCTCACCGACGTCAGGCCGCTGCGGTGCATCAGCATCCAGACGCCCGCCACGATCGCCGCGACGACGAGGCCGATCGCCAGATTGAAGCCGACGTCGAGGAACTGCTCGCTGCGCCAGCGCGCGCGGCGGATCCGCGCCATCGTGCGGGACGTGAACTGCGGCGGCGTGCGCGGCGTCGGGCGCGCCTGCAGCATCCGCTCGAGCGCGCGTGCATCTTCGAGCGCCGCCGCGCAGTTCGGGCAGGACGTCAGATGCCCGGCGACGCGGCCGTCCGGCCTCAACTCGCCAGCGGCGATCGCCTCGATGGCATCGAGCGCTTCGTCACAGAACATAAGCTCGCCAATTGGCGAGTTGGCGAGTTGGAGAGTTGGCGAGTTGGCGAGTTGAAATCACCAATTCACCAATTCACCAATTCACCAATTCACCGAATACCGATCTCATCGCAGCTCCGTCTCCAAGAGCCGCCGCAGCTGCTGCTTCGCGCGGAACAGATGCGTCTTCACCGTGCCGAGCGGAAGCTGGAGCGCCTCGGCCAGATCTTCATACCGCACGCCCTGGAGATAATGAGCCGCGACCAGCAGACGCTGGTGCGCCGGCAGACGCGCAATCGCCTTCTCCAGTCGATCGTGCAGCTCCAGATCGCCGAACCGGCGGTCCGTCGCCGACGCTGTGACGCGCCCCCGGCCCGCCTCGTCGTCGAGCGACACGGTGTCGCGCCCGCTCCTCGGACGCGCCTGCTCCTGCAGACACGCGTTCGCGACGATGCGGTAGATCCAGGTGGAGAGGCGCGCCTCTCCGCGGAAATACGGCAGCCCGCGGTGGACGCGAAGGAACACGTCCTGCGCGAGATCCTCCGCACGCGATCGATCCTGCACCGTGCGCGCAATCAACGCGAACACCAGGTCCTTGTACCGATCGACGAGCTCTTGAAACGCTCCCTCATCGCCGCGACGGCATCGCTCGACGAGCTCGCGCTCGTTCACGGGCTCCATCCGCCATGGTATTAGAGCACGCGGATCCCGGAATTGTTTCAGTGAAACAATTCAGGATCCGTTCCAGTCTAATCTGGGCAAGTCAGTTCTGTTTGGAGGATGCAGGATGAGCGAGTGGGGAAGTGGTTCGGTGGCGCTCCTGGTTCCGATTGTGGCCATTATCGGCGGCATTACTTGCGCCATCGTCGCCACGGTCATGCGCGCCCGGGTGCGCGAGCTGGAGATCAAGGAGCGCATCGCCATGATCGAGAAAGGCCTCGTGCCGCCCCCTGAGGTCGACCCCCATGGCTTCGATCGCGCCATGAACCGCTACGACCGAATGACCGCGCTGCAGGGGCGGATCCACCGCGGCGGCGCCCGCCATCGGCGCGCGGGCATTACGCTGCTCGGCATCGGGTTCGGCCTGATGTTTCTCATCGGGATCGCAGGTCAGGAGCCGCAATCGGGCATCGGCGTCGGCGGTTTCCTGGTGATTCTCGGCCTCGCCTTCTTCCTCAACAGCTTCTTCGAAGCACGCCAGGAGCCGCCGCCGAGCCCCAACGGCGGGAGCACGACGACCGGGCCGCGGCCCTCAGACTTGACACCTCCCAGCTAACGCCATGCAGGGCGGGTCTTTCCGCCCCCACGCAAGGCTTCGGTGGACCGTCGTAGCTTCAGTGAAGGCGGTCGGGTCGCCGTATCAGCACCGATACGGCCAGGCCATCCATACTGATACAAATCCTCCTGCCGATAAATACGCTGACGGCGAGCGAGCAATCCGTCGAACTCAAGATTTCCGCAACGGTTGGGCTGTCCGGTGGACCCTTTCGCCTCGGCTGTGGATCTGTGTCCGCGCCGGGTCGCTCCCCAAGGGTCGACAGGGTACCGCTGAGCGCCTTTTGTGACTGAAAGGGCGGAGCTACATCGCGGCCCTTTGCCTGCCCCTTATCCATGAAAAACTCTCTGGTGCGAGCTGACACGACCCGGGCAGACGAGACGCGCCCCTGTGCGGTCGAGTTGGCAGGCCGCTCGGCGGCGATCCGGCGGGTCCACGAGCTCCTGGACCGGGCGGCTGCCACCGAAAGCGCGGTTCTCCTTGTCGGCGAACAGGGGACCGACCTCCTCGCCGTCGCCCGCGATCTGCACCTGCGCGGCACAGGCGCCAGCGCTCCATTCGTGCAAGTCGCCTGCGCAGGGTCCGGAACGCCGACCCTCGATCGCGATCTTTTTGGCGCACCTGCGGGCACACCCGCCTCGGACCTCGATGCGATCACCCCGGACAGCTGCCTCGCCGCCGCGCGCGGCGGGACGCTGTTCCTGCAGGAAATCACCGAACTGCCGTCCGGCGTCCAGGCCCGGCTCGCGCGGATCTTGCGCGATCGCGAAGTCCGCCTGCACGGGGAACCGGTCGCGACGGGGTTCCGGGTGATTGCCGGCGCGGCACCCGCGATCGATGAAGAGATGCACGCACAGCGCTTCCGCAGCGACTTGTACCGCCGCGTATCGGCGACCAGGATCGACCTGCCTCCGCTGCGCGATCGTCCCGGCGATGTCCCTGCCCTGGCGGCGCGGATTCTCGACGATCTCGCGGCGGCCGGCGAGCGCCCGCCGCGCACGTTTACGCAGGCCGCGCTGGCGCTGCTCGGCGCCATGACGTGGCCGGGCAACCTCGCCGAGCTTCGCGACGCCATCACGCGCATCGCCGGTGCCACGAGTGACGGCGTGATGCAGATCGAGCACGTGTTGCCGGCGCTGCAGCTCGATCGCACGCCCGCGGCGTTTGTGCCGGCCGGTAATTTGCGCGACGCGCGCCTGCGCTTCGAGCGCGACTACATCGCCGCCGTGCTGCAGCATCACGGCTGGCGCATGGCCGACGCCGCTCACACGCTGGGCATTCAGCGTCCGAATCTATACCGGAAAGCGCGTCAGCTCGGCATCCCGATCGGGAGCGAGTAACGAGGAATATTGGGATCGGTTATGAATCTCTCTTTTGCATTGCTTGTCGCCTTGATGATGTCGCCGCAGGCGGCGCAGACGACTCCGGCCGCCGCGACCAAACCGGACCCGACGGTGAGCCAGTACGTGATCGGACCGCAGGACCTGTTGAAGATCACGGTGTTCGACGAGCCTGATCTCACGAACACCTATCGCGTCGATCCCGACGGATCCATCACGTTCCCGCTCATCAATCGCATCACAGCGGGGAACCTCACCATCGGCGAATTTCAGGATCGGCTGCGATCGACGCTCGCGAACGGATACATCAGAAACCCGCAGGTCCGCGTCGAGGTCGATCAATTCAAGAGCCAGCAGGTCTACGTGATCGGCGAGGTGCGCAACCCGGGCAAAATCCCGATGACCGGCAACCTGAACCTGCTCGAAGCGCTCGCCCTCGCCGGCTCACCGACCGCCGCCGCCAGCAACGACATCGTCGTCGCGCATCCGAGGCGGCCCAACGCGTCAGGTGCGATGCCGGATGAAAAGGACGCCGACATCGTGCGGGTGAGCTTCAAGGATCTGCAGCTCGGCAAAGCAGGGCAGGACATCACGCTTCGGGATGGAGACATCATCAACGTGCCGAAGGCCCTGTCTTTTTACATCACGGGGCAGGTGCGCAATCCGGGCTCGCTCATCTGGGAATCCGGTATGACGCTGCAGCAGGCACTCGCGCTGGCGGGAGGCCTCACCGATCGCGGCTCGACGCGCGGCGTCACCGCGAGCCGCTTCGTGAACGGCAAGCTGGTGGACGTGCCGTTGAAGCTCTCGGACAAGGTCCTCGCGAACGACACGATCACCGTGCGGCAGCGATTCTTCTAAGTCGACTGCCAGTTGCCTAGGCCATCAAGTTTTTCTTCGTGTCCTTCGTGGCTAATCTGAATTTCGAATGGGTGAGATACACACTAGCGACAGTTGTAGATGGCCGGCCGCGCGATGAATGTGATGTTTCTGAGCGCGACCGGTCAGATTGGCGGCGCCGAAACGAGTCTGCTCGAGGTGCTCGCGTCGCTCAGGCAGGCAGAGCCCTCGTGGGGGCTGCATCTCGTCATCCCGTCCGCCGGACCGCTCGAACCTCGCGCCGCATCACTCGGGGTTCAGACGATGATGCTGCCGTTTCCGGAGTCGGTCGCGCGTCTCGGCGAAGCGGGCGCCACCGGATCGAGCGGTTACGGCCGGCTCGCTGCGCAGATGGGCATCGCTGCGGTGCCTGCGGCGCTGTATGTCGCGCAGCTTCGTCGCGTGATCCGCACGTTCGCGCCGGACGTCGTCCACACCAACGGTTTGAAAGCGCATCTTCTGGCCGGTTGGGCCTCGTCGCGTCCTGCACTTCTCTGGCATCTGCATGACTACCTCGGATCGCGTCCGATGACCGCGCGGCTGTTGCGGCGAAATCTGCGCCGGTGCGCCGCAGTGGTGGCGAACTCGGAGAGCGTGGCGACCGATGCGCGCGCGGCGCTGGGCGACGCCGCGCCGGTCAGCGTTGTCTACAATGCCGTCGATCTCGACCGGTTCTCACCCTGCGGCGAGCGACTGGATCTCGATGCGGTTGCCGGTCTGCCGCCAGCGCCGGAGGGAACGATCCGCGTGGGACTGCTCGGCACGTTCGCGCGCTGGAAGGGTCACGGCGTGCTGCTGAACGCGCTCGCGCGTCTGCCGCGCGCGATGCCGTTCCGCGCGTATGTGATCGGCGCGGCGGTGTACCAGACGGCTGCCAGTCAGGTACTCGCAGCAGGAGCTGACGTCCCAGGTCGAGCGACTCGGGCTCGCCGGCCGCGTCGGGTTCTGTGGATTCGTGGATCGGCCGGAGCGCGCCTTGCGATCGCTCGACGTGGTCGTGCACGCCAGCACCGCGCCGGAGCCGTTTGGGCTCGCGATCGTGGAAGCGATGGCGTGCGGCCGCGCCGTGATTGCCAGCGCGGCGGGCGGCGCTATCGAGATCATCGTGCCCGAAGAGAACGCGCTCGCACATGCGCCGGGAGACGTCGAGGGTCTGGCCGCGCAGCTGTTGCGATTGATGCGCGATGCTCCCCTGCGTGCACGGCTCGGCGTCGCCGGCCGCGCAACCGCCGAGCGCCGATTCGGCACAGCGCGGCTCGCGCACGATCTCGTCCCCATGTATCGCCGCCTGGCGCCGAACGTCTAATGCGCATCCTGCACGTCTACACCGGCAACCTGTATGGCGGCATCGAGGCCATTCTCGTGGCGATCGCCAGGCACCGCACTGGCCGGCTCGAATCGGAAGTGGCGTTGTGCTTCGACGGCCGTCTCCTCTCCGAGTTGACGCGCACGGGTATTCGCACACATCAACTTCCGGAGGCGCGCGCCAGCCGCCCGGCGACCGTTCGCCGGAGCCGCGAGGCGCTCTTGGCATTGCTCTGCGCCGCGCGTTTCGATGCCGTCGTCTGCCACGCCGCTTGGTCGCACGCGATGTTCGGAGCAGCCGTGCGGCGCGCGGGAGTGCCGCTGGTCTTCTGGGCGCACGATCTGATGACCGGACGTCCGTGGACCGAGCGGTGGGCGCGGCGCACACCGCCCGATCTGGCGATCTGCAACAGCGATTTCACCGCGGCCGCCGTTGGCGCGGTATTCACCGGTGTGCCGACAGTCACCATTTACGCGCCGGTCGAACCGGGGGCTCCGTTGTCCGCCGCTGATCGACACATCCTGCGCTGCGATCTCGACACCTCGGACGAGGCGACGGTGATTGTGCAGGCGAGCCGAAGCGAATCGACGAAAGGGCACGCGACGCTCGCCGAAGCGCTCGGCCGGCTGCGAGATGTGCCCGGTTGGATCTGGTGGCAGATCGGCGGCGCGCAGCGTCCGAGCGAAGTGGCGTGCTTGCGTGCGGTACAGCAGATCGCCGATCGCGTGGGCATCAGCGACCGCGTGCGCTTCCTAGGTGAGCGGCGCGACGTTCCGCGCCTGCTGGGGGCGGCCGACATCCACTGCCAGGCCAACTCGCGGCCGGAAGCATTTGGCGTGGCCTTCGTGGAAGCGCTCGCCGCGGGGCTGCCCGTGGTGACGACCGCGATCGGCGGCGCGATCGAAATCGTCGACGACTCGTGCGGCGTTCTCGTCGACGCGCACGATCCCGTCGCGCTCGCCGACGCGCTGCGGCGCCTCATCGTCGATCGGACCTTCCGCGCGGCGCTGGCGGCGGCTGCGCCCGCGCGGGCCCATGCGTTGTGCGATCCGCACACGCAGATGGAACGGCTGGCGGATGCGCTCGCCGCCATGCCGGCTGCACGGGTGGAGATCCACGCATGAGCGTCCCGATGGCACAGGCTGAGACGATGGCGCCGCCGCGGCCGAAGGGTGGCGGCTGGCTGCCGTCGGGGCTGGCGGAGTGGTTTGCCGTCAGCCAGACGCTGCTGCCCGCGCTGATGTTCGTGCCCGGCAGTCAACCGATTCGACTGCCGCTGCGCGTCGGTGCGTACGCGGTCAGCCTGCTCGCGTTCGCGCTGTGGTGGTTCGATCGGGCCGGCCGCCGGCCGACGCGTCACCCGGCGGAGCGATGGCTGCTGCTGGTGGGCGTGTATCTCGTCATGATGATCGCGCACCCGAACACGAACAGCCTGCTGTCCGGTGTCGCCCAGACGCTCTTGTACTTCGCGATCTTCTGCCCCGTCTTCTGGGCGCCCGCGTACGTGCAGACGCCACGGCAGCTCGCCCGGATTCTCGTGATCCTGCTCGTGTGCAACGGTCTCAATTCGATGGTCGGCGTGCTGCAGGTGTACGACCCGACGCGGTGGATGCCGCCGCAGCTGTCGTCCGCCTTTGTCGGCGACGCGCTCGCAGCGGTGACCTATCTCGGTCCGAATGGGCGGCTCATTGTCCGTCCGCCCGGTCTGTTCGACACCCCGGGCGCGGTCTGCGCGGCCGGCACCGTTGCCGTGCTGCTCGGCCTGATTCTCGCGATCGAGCCGATCGATTGGTGGAAGCGGCTCGTGGCGCTGGGGTTTGCGACGGCCGGCATGTCTGCGATCTATCTGAGCCACGTGCGCGCGGCGTTCATGGTGACGGTCGGCACGCTCGTCGTGTACGTGGGGCTACTGAGTTTTCAAGGAGAGAAGCGGCGGGTCACCGGCTTTTTGAGCGCGGCGGCCGGTCTCATCGCCGGCTCCCTGGCGATCTCGATCATGCTCGGCGGACAGAGCGTCGGCGATCGCTTCCTCACGCTGCTCGACAACGATCCCGCGCACGTCTACTACGAAAGTCGCGGTGTGCAGCTGGAGTCGGCGTTCGGCAGCCTCGCGGTTACCTATCCGTTTGGCGCAGGCCTGGCGCGCTGGGGCATGATGCGGAACTACTTCGGCGAGCCCGAGAGCCCCGATTCGCACGAGGTGTTCGCCGAAGTCCAGCCGAACGCCTGGATCCTCGACGGAGGCATTCCGCTCCTCATCTTGTACACACTCGCCATCGGGCTGACCGCTGCGTACGAGCTCAAGCTGTTCCGCGATCTGGCGAGCGGCAACAATCGATTGCTGGTGGCGGTCGTGACCGCGGCCAATTTCGGCACGTTGGCGCTCGTCTTCAGCTTCATCCCATTCGGCACGGCGGTCGGCATTCAGTTCTGGTTTTTCGAAGGCGCGTTGTACGGCGCGATGGTCAACCAGGTGCGGCGCAGGCCCGCGGCGTGATGACGCCATGGCTCCTCGTGGCGGGCGACTTCACGCCGCTTGGTGGCATGGACGCGGCCAACTACGCGCTTGCGCGATATCTCGCCACGCGCGGCGAGGTGCATCTCGTCACCCACCGTGCGTGGCCCGACCTCGAGACGTCCGCGGCGGTCACGGTGCACCGCGTCTGGCGGCCAGGCAACCGCCACGCCCTCGGCGCCGCGCTGCTCGGTCCCACTGGCCGGCGCATCGCGCGGTCGCTCCAGGCGCGGCACGTGCACACGGTGGTCAACGGCGGCAACTGTCGTGTGGCGGACGTCAACTGGGTGCACTACCTGCACGCCGCGTTCGATCCCGATCTGACCGGACCGTGGCCACAGCGCACGAAGCGCGCGCTGCTGCACCGGCACGACCTCGCCGCCGAGCGCACGGCGCTCAGCGAGGCGCGTCTGGTGCTCTGCAACAGCCGCCGCACGCAGCGCGATGTGGTCGACCGGCTCGGTATCCCACAGTCGCGGACGCGCATCGTCTACTACGGCTGCGATGCGTCGCGACTGATGCCGGTCACTGCGGACGAGCGGGCCGCGGCAAAACGCGTGCTGGGCTGCGCGGCGGACCGTCCACTCGTGGGATTCGTGGGAGCGCTCGGCGATCGCCGGAAGGCGTTCGACACCTTGTTCGAGGCGTGGGTCGCGCTCTGCGCGTCGTCTGAATGGGATGCCGACCTGATGGTCGTCGGCGCGGGCGCCGAGCTTCCGGCATGGAAGCGGCGTGCGCGCGCGGCGGGCGTGTCTGATCGCATGCGCTTCGCGGGCTTTCGCCGCGACGTTCCCGAGATGATGGCGGCCTTCGACGCGCTCGTCCATCCGTCGCGCTATGAAGCGTATGGGCTGTCGGTGAACGAAGCGCTCTGCCGCGGCATCCCGGCGCTCGTCAGCGCGTCAGCTGGCGTGGCGGAGCACTACGGCCCCGATCTGCGCGACCTCCTCATCGCGAACTCGGACGACGCGGGCGAGCTCCTTGCGAGATTAACGGAATGGCGGCGGCGAGCCGATCATTACCGCGAGCTCGTGGCGCCGATTTCGTCGGCTTTGCGGGCGCGCACCTGGGATGTGATGGCGCGAGAGGTCGTCGATCTCGTGGAGCGCGCGGCGTGAGCTTTGCGCCGATCGACGCGTGCTGGATCTGTGCTGGCCGGACACTCACGCGATATCACGAGTTCGGCCTCGATTTCAGCCAGTACGCGCGGCAGGATCCGGAGCTCGCGGCCTACACGGCCTCGCGCGTCTGGTTGACGCGCTGCCAGGCATGCGGATTCGGACAGCCGGAAGCCTTGCCGACGCTGCAGGATTTCTTCGGCCGCATGTACGACCAGCAATGGTCGGACGACTGGGTCGAGCAGGAGTTCGACGCCGACTACAAAGACCTCATCTTCCGCACGATTCTGCGCGAGCTCGCGCGGCGGCGTCCGGCGAAGGGCACCCTGCTCGACATCGGTGCCCACGCGGGGCGCTTCATGTCGCTGGCGCAGGCGCAGCAATGGCGGGTGGAGGGCGTGGAGCTCAATCCGCGCACCGCCGCATACGCCGCACGCCGGACCGGCGCGCCGGTGCACCGGCTCGACGCGCGCGATCTCGTGGCTGAGGGCCGTCGATATGCGGCCGTGTGTCTCACCGACGTGCTCGAGCACATTCCGGAGCCGCTCAGCGTCCTGTCTACTGTCGCCGCGCTGCTCGAAGACCAGGGCTGCATTGCGATCAAAGTGCCGTGCGGCGTCAGCCAGTGGCACAAAGAGCGTGTGCTCGCGGCGCTGCGTCCGGGGCACACGGTCTCGCTCGCCGACAATCTCGTGCACGTGAATCATTTTTCTGCGGCGTCGCTGCGAACCGCGCTCGAGCGCACCGGCTTCACCGAGGTCGTCGTGCACACCGCGGCGCCAGAGCTGCCGCCGTCCGCCATTTCCCGCGCGGTGCGTCTCGCCATCTACGCGGCGGGCCGCCTGCCCGGGGCCGTGCACACGCCGCTGGCGCTCAATCTCCAGGCCTACGCGACGAGGCGCGCGCGGTGAGCCGCCTCAAGCGCGCCGCCGTGATGGCCGGCTTCAGCTACGCGCAATTCGGGTTAGCGATCGCCACCGGCATCGTCCTCGTGCCGCTGATGCTGCACGTGCTCGGCGCGCGCGACTACGGGTTGTGGCTGGCGAGCAGCGAGCTGGTCGGCTATGCCGCGATCGTGGATCTGGGTGTGCTGGGCGTCCTGCCCTGGATGCTCGCCGAAGCCGACGGACGCGGCGACCGTCAAGCGATGCGAGTGCTGCTGACCAATGGCGTGGTGGTGGGCACCATTGTCGGCCTCGTGTATGCCTCGATCGTCGCGGTGCTGTGGACCGTGCTGCCGTCGATGCTCCATTTGTCCCCCGCAGATCGCGCGGTGCTCACGCCGCCGCTGACGATCGTCGTGGCCGTCACCATAATTGGCTATCCGTTCCGCGCCTTTTCGGCGGTGCTGTCGGGGATGCAGGACGTCGTCTTCAACGGCATGCTCACGACCGCGGAGTTGATCGTCGGCGTCGTCATCACCGTGGTGATGTTGTTGAAGGGGTACGGCCTCTACTCGCTGGCGGTCGCATTCGCCGCGCCCGCCGTGTTGGTGAACGTCGCCAGCGCGATCAGGGTCGCGTTCGTCGCGCCGTATTTACTCACCGGTTGGGTGCGGCCGACGATGAGCGGGGTTCGGCATCTGCTGAGCAACGGCGTCGGCGTCTGGTTCGGTATGTTCGGCTGGCAGCTGATCGCGGCGAGCAACAACATGGTGATCGCGTTTCTGGGGCATCCCGAATGGGTGCCGATCTACGCGTGCACGTCGAAGGTGAGCGCGATGTGCGCGCAGATCGCCTGGGTGCTTCCCGACAGCGGCCTGATCGGACTCGCGCAGCTGCACGGCGAGCCTCACTCGAAGGCGCGTGTCGGCCCTGTCGTCAACGCGATGCTGCGCCTGCACCTGCTGCTCGCCGGCGGCGCGGCCTGCGTCGTGCTCGCGTTCAATCCGGCGTTCGTCACACGGTGGGTCGGCGCGGGATTTTTCGGCGGCCTCGCGCTCAACGCGCTCCTCGCCGCCGGCATCGTGTCGGCGTCGCTCGTGCACGGGCTCGTCGCCGCCGCGTCTGTGCTCGGCAATCGCCTGAAGGTCGGCATCGTCACGCTCGTGACCGGCGGCGTGCAGCTGATCGGCGCCATCGCGCTGGGGTATGTCTTCGGCCTCGTCGGCATCGCCGCCGCCGCCCTCGGCACCGCGTTGCTCATGGCGGCTCCAGCCGGCGTCGTGCTGCTGCGGCCAGCCGCGCCGCTCGGATTCGGCGCGCTCATCCGCGATCTGCTCGGGCCGTGGCTCCTGCGGCTGGCCCCGCTCGCGATTTTCGCCGGCGCGGTCGGCGCGCTGAACAACGCGCTCGGCGTCTGGATCGCCGGACCGATCACGGGCGCGATCGGGTTGATGTACGTCTGGCACATGCGGTCGCTCTTCGAACATCTGCCGCTCGATCCTCGGTGGGCGCGGTGGCTCGTCTCGCTTCGCCTCATTCCGAAACTGACCGCCGCCCCGGTGGAGCCGTTGTGATCCGCGAGGGCGCCGCGTGGCAGATTCTGACCGGTGAATACCCGCCGCAGCCGGGTGGCGTGAGCGATTACACGCAACTGGTCGCGACCGGCCTCGCGGCTGCCGGTGCGGACGTGACGGTGTGGGCGCCGCCGTGCGAGGGACGAGTGTCGTCCACCCACACGCGGCTCACCGTGCGCCGCCTTCCGGATTGTTTTGGCTCGCGATCGCTGCGCGCGATCGATGCGCATCTGCGCACGCTGCCTGCGCCGCGGCGCATCCTCGTCCAGTACGTGCCCCACGCATTTGGATGGAAGGGCGCCAACATCCGGTTCGCCGCCTGGCTGTATCGCCGCCGTCGCGAGTCGGTCTGGGTGATGTTTCACGAGGTGCTGTTCCCGATGTCGCGCGAGCAGAGCGCCGCGCAGAACAGTCTAGGCGCCGCGACGCGCGCGATGGCCGCGCTCGTCAACGGCGCGGCGGAAAGGCGGCTGGTGGCCATTCCCGCCTGGCAGCGGCTCCTCGCGCCGCTCGGCAACGCCGGCGCTCCCGTCGAATGGCTTCCTGTCCCGAGCACGATTCCCGTCGTGATCGATTCCGCAGGCATCCGGGCGGTGCGCGAGAGATACGCGCATGGCCGACAACTCGTCGGCCACTTCGGCACCGATGGCGCATTGATCCGGACGCTTGTGCGGGACAGCGTCGTGGCACTCGCCGCGCGTTCGGATTGCGCTGTCCTGTTGATCGGCCGCGGCAGCGTGGAAGCGCGACACCGGATCGTGGCGGGCGATCTGCGCCTCGAAGGCCGGATCGCGGCAACCGGCCCGCTCGCGCCCGACGATGTCTCGCGGCATGTCAGCGCGTGCGATCTGATGCTGCAGCCGTTTCCCGACGGCGTGAGCACGCGGCGCACCAGCGTGATGGCCGCGCTCGCTCACGGCAAGCCGTTGGCCACGACGACCGGTGCGTTGACCGAGGCCTGGTGGAGCGGCTCTGGCCTGGCCGTGCTCGCGCCCGCGGGGGATGCGCAGGCACTCGCTGCTGCGGCAGCGGATCTGCTCGAAGACGCGCCGGGCCTCTTGTCGCTTGGCGCGTGCGCGCACGAGACGTACGACCGCCTGTTCGATCTGCGTCATACGCTTGCCGCTCTGGGCCGCGAACCCGGAGCTCCGCATCATGCGCGGTTGTCGCTGTCACATGCGGATACGGGCGTACGCCGCGGCCAGCGCTGAGTCTTCGCGGCAGCCTGTCTCATCTTCAACATGTCCACCGACTTCCATCCCGCTCTCTCCATCGTCATTCCGACGTTCAACAACGTCGCAGTGCTTGCGCGTTGCCTGGACGCCTGGCAGACGTACGCAGCGGATCAGCCCGTTGAGCTCATCGTGATCGAAGACGGTTGCCGCGACGCAACGCCGCAATACCTCGCCGACGTGTCGGACACTGCATGGGGACGCCGGCACCTGCGTTGGTTTCACGAGGCCGATCTCCACGAGCTGCGTTGTACGAATCGAGGGTTGCGCGAAGCGCGGGCGCCGCTGGCGATGGCCTGGCAGGACGACATGTTCGTCGCGTGCCGCTGGCTCGCGCCGGAGCTGATCGCAACGTTCGCGACGTACGACGATCTTGGAATGTTGTGTCTGAGCCGTGGGCTCGATTGCCATCCATGTCCCGATCCGGTGCGCATCTGGGAGGATTTGGTGGACGAACGGCGTCTGACGAGCACCATCGGCGCGCGACCGCTCAACTGGCTGCGCCTTCAGGAAGTCGACGCGGTGATCCGGCCATGGGTCGTGCGCACGGCGTGCCTCGCGCGTGTCGGCAGCCTCGATGAGGCGTTCGTCCCGACTGAATGGGACGAGGCGGATCTGGCGTTTCGAATTCGCGCGGCAGGCTGGCGCGTCGCGACGCACGGGTACGAACGCGTCGGCGCGTATACCCATCTGGGCAGCACTACGATCTTGAAGGGCTTCTCCGATCAATACAAGGCGCGAGTGCTGCGGAATGGCGTGTTGTTCTACGACCGCTGGCGCGCGACGATCGCCGCCGAATCGTCGAGACCCCGCCGCACATGGTGGCGCCGTGCGTCAGCCGCAGGTCTGCGGCAAACTGCCGGACGCCTGTACGGCGCGATGAGGGCGCGCGGATGACGCCACTGCCGGCCGCCGCGGCGAATCGGTTCCGAACGCCGCGGTCCATCGAACGGATCGGTGAACGGTTCCGCGCCATGCCGTTCGGATCGGGCACGCGGCGTTGGCTGAAGCGCGCGTATCACGCGACGCTGATGCTGCAGACGCGCGGACGCGGGCTGCGCGCGGAGCTGCCCGGCGGTGAAGTGATCCGCGTCCTGCCGGAGCATCGGTACCTCTCGTGGAATCCTGACGAATACGAGGCGTTTCGCGCCGCGTCACGGCCCGGGATGGTCGCACTCGACGTGGGGGCGAACGTGGGCGCCTACTCGATGCTGCTCGGCGCGTGGGCCGGCGCCTCAGGTGTCGTCTTTGCGTTCGAGCCCGCGCCGTTGACCCACGCCGCCCTCGTTCGTCATGTTCATCTGAATCACCTCGAAGCGATCGTGAGGCCCATCGCGGCAGCAATCGCCGAATCGCCGGCGACCGCCGCGCTGATCCTCGCGAGCACAACGGGTGAAAGTCATCTCGCGACGGGGGCGAACGCCGAGGGCGCATCGGTCGCCGTCGACGTCACGTCGATCGACGCGTTCTGCGCGCGCGAGCGGATCGCGCCGGACTTCATCAAGATCGATGTCGAGGGGAGCGAACTGGCTGCGCTTCGCGGAGCGCGGCAGACGATCCGCGCGCGCCGCGGCTCGCTCGCGCTCTTCGTCGAGATGCATCCGTCGCGGTGGCCGACCCTCGGCATCTCGCGCGCCGATATCCTCGCCGAGCTGCGCGCTCAGCAGCTCGAGCCGGTGGCGCTCGCGCCGGTCGGCGACATATGGGCGACCGAAGGCCGCTGCCTGCGGCTGATGGCCTCGTAACGATGCGCATCCTCGTGTCCAACGACGGCTTCGGCGATGGCGGCGGCGTGCAGAGCTATCTCGATGCCGTTGTGCCCGGCCTGTCGGCCCGCGGGCATGCCGTGGCGCTCCTGCGTCGCGATGGCCATCAGACGGGACAGATTGGTGCCGGCGGCTGGCCCATGTTCACCGCGGCCGGCGACGATCACCTGTCGGCGGTGCGCGGCTGGGCGCCTGATGTGTGCTTCTCGCACAACATCACCGACCTTGCGACCGACCGCGCGCTCGCCGATATCGCGCCGGTCGTCAAGTTCATGCACGGCTACTTCGGCACATGCATCAGCGGCCAGAAGAGATTCGGCTGGCCGACCGCGCGGCCGTGCAGCCGCCGCTTCAGCGCCGCGTGTCTGGCGTTGTACGCGCCGCGCCACTGTGGTCAGCTGCATCCGATGACGCTGCTGCGCAGCTATCGGCACGCGGTGACGCAGCAGGCGCTCTTCGACTGCTACAGCGCGCTCGTGGTGGCCAGCGCGCACATGAAGAGCGAATACGCAGCCAACGGCGTGGACGACGCCCGTGTTCACGTCAATGGCCTCTTCGCCCCGGAAGGACCGCACCCGCAGGGCGATCTCGATCCGGCGGCACCCCTGACCGTCGCGTTCTTCGGCCGCATGACGACGCTGAAAGGCGGCGACCTGCTGGTGCGCGCCGTTGCCCGCGCCTCGGCGCAGATCGGCAGCGCCATCCGGCTTGTGATGGTGGGTGACGGCCCGCAGCGGCAGCGATGGCAGCATCTCGCGGAACGCCTGCAGGTCGCGTCGACGTTCGTGCCGTGGCAGCGCGGCGACGCGCGCTGGCCGTGGCTGCGCGGCGTGCATCTGCTCGCGGTGCCGAGCACGTGGCCCGAGCCGTTCGGGCTCGTCGGTCTCGAGGCCGGCCGCCTCGGCGTGCCCGCCGTCGCGTTCGATGTCGGCGGCATCCGCGAATGGCTGCATCCAGGCGTCAACGGCTATCTGGTCCCCGGCGATCCGCCGCGCGCGTCGGCGCTCGCCGATGCCATCACGCACGCGTGCCGTCATCCTGACGATCTCGCCATGCTTCGCGCCGGCGCCATGCGTATCGCGCGGGAAATGACACTCGTTCAACATCTCGATCGGCTGGACCGTCTCCTGGCCGACACCGTCGCCACCCATGCGCATCCTGCTGGTCGGTGATTATCCGGCTGATCCCCGGCTCGGCTCGACGAAGGTGTTCGTCAAGCTGCAGGAGGAATTCCGCGCGGCCGGCCATACGTGCGACGTGCTGCTCGAGAACGACTTGGGCGACCGGCCCCGCAATCCGTACGTGCGCCGCGGATACGCGCCCATCCTGGCGCTTCACGCTGTGCGCCGCGCGTTCCGCGAGCGCGGCGCCTATGACGTTGTCGATGTCGCGAGCGCGGAAGGACTCTGGATCGCGTTGTGGGCGCGTCACGCCCTGCGTGGCCCGCGCGCAGTGGTGATCTCGCGTTCGAACGGACTCGAGCACCTGAACTATCGGCGGATGCTCGACGATGCCGCCGAAGGATTGCTCCCCAAACCGTGGACGCGGCGTCTGTTCCATCCGCTGGTCCGCCTGTCGCAGGTCGCCGGCGCGGCGCGTGCCGCAGACCGGTTGCTGCTGCTGAACGAGAGCGACCACGCATTCGCCCGCACGCGGCGCTGGAAGCTGGACGCTGAGATCGACATCGTCGCCCACGGCGTGTCCGATGCCTGTCTGGCGGATGCGCCGCCGGTCGATCAACGACGCGGACGCGGCATCTTGTTCTGCGGCAGCTGGACGTCCATGAAGGGCATTTCGCACCTGACGACGGCGTACGAGCGCATGGTGTCGAACGGTTCGACGGCCAAGCTGACGATTCTTGGTGGCGGGTTTCCCCCCGGCGTCATTCTGTCCTCGTTCAGCGCGGCCGCGCAGAAGCAGATCACTGTGATCGATCGCGCGCCGGAAGCAGCAGTGATGGAGGCGTACCGCACCCACGACGTCCTGGCGTGGCCGTCGACGTACGAAGGATTCGGCATGGTGCTGCTCGAGGCGATGAGTCAGCGTCTACCCGTGGTTGCGACGCCGGTCGGCTGCGCGACGTCGCTCGTCGTCGACGAGGTCACCGGGCTCCGCGTGCCCGCGCGAGCGCCCGACGCACTGGCAGACGCGCTGACACGCATGCTGCACGACGACGCCTTGCGCGTACGGCTCGCCGGGGCGGCGTTCGATCGCGTGTCCGGGCTGACCTGGACGCGAACGGCGAAGAGGACGCTCGCCGTCTACGAGCGCGCACTGGCCAGCCGCGCGAGGCCGCACTGACATGCGTCGACGTGGCGCGAAGGCTTTAGCCGAGCGTATGCGGCGCCCGTCCCGCGCTCGGCTGACCTGTCCGCCGGAGCCTTGGCGGAGGTGGAAGCCTTCGCGCGACATCAACGAATGTCTGCCATGAGCCGCCGTCGTCTGCTCTCCATCTCCCATTCATACTGCGTTGGATTGAATCGCCGCCTGCCCGACGAAATCGCGCGGGCGGGCGACTGGGATGTGACCGCGGTTGCGCCGTCGAGATTCCACGGCGATTTCGGCTGGCATACGCTCGAAGCGAGATCCGGCGAAGCGTGCCGCGTCGAAGGCGTGCCGGTCCACTGCAGCGGCCGGGTGCACGTGATGACCTACGGTGCGCGGCTGCGGTCGCTCCTGCGCGAGCCCTGGGATGTCGTGCACTGCTGGGAGGAGCCGTACGTCGCCGCTGCCGCGCAAGTGGCGGCCTGGACACCGGCAGGCGTGCCGCTCGTGTTCGCCACCTTTCAGAACATCAGCAAGAGATATCCGCCGCCGTTCGCGTGGTTCGAACGCTACGCGCTGCGGCGCGCGAGTGGCGTCATCGCCTTTGGCGCCACGGCGCTCGAGGTGCTGCGCGAGCGCCACAGGGGCGCGGTTGCGACGAACCGCCGATCGAGGAACGCGGACATCCAACTGCGTATGATCCCGCCGGGTGTGGACGTCGATCACTTCAAGCCGGTCGGCGCCGAACGGCTCCGAATCAGGCGCGCCCTCGCGTGGGACGGTGACGATCCGGTGATCGGTTTCCTCGGCCGCTTCGTGCCGGAAAAAGGGCTGGCGACGTTGACCAGCGCGCTCGATCGCGTCGACGTGCCGTGGCGCGCTCTGTTTGTCGGTTCGGGCCCGGCCGAACGGACGCTGCGATCCTGGGCCGCGCGCTATGGCAATCGGGTGGCTATTGAAACGAACGTGGGACACGACGACGTCGCCGCGTATCTGAACGCGATGGACGTCCTCTGCGCACCGAGTCAGACGACGTCGCGGTGGCGTGAGCAGTTCGGCCGCATGCTGATCGAAGCGTTCGCGTGCGGTGTGCCGGTCATCGCCTCCGACAGCGGCGAGATCCCGTGCGTCGTCGCCGACGCCGGCATCGTGGTCGGCGAAGCCGATGCAGAGGGGTGGCGACGCGAGATCGCGCGCGTAATCGACGACGCGGCGCTTCGAGCGCAGCTCTCGGCTGCCGGACGCCGGCGTGCGATAGACGTGTACGACTGGAAGATTGTCGCCCGTCAACATCTCGAATTGTTCGACGCGCTCAGCGGAGAGGCGGCGCCGGCGTGGGCGTGAGCAGACGTTCGGAGCCGCGTGTGTGCGGTGAACCGCTCGTCATCGCGAACGCCGGGAAATATCGCGTGCTGGCCGAAGGCGTGAAGAGATGAGCGCTATCCGCGTTGCGATCTGTGGCGACTTTCCCGAAGAGGAATGGCCCAGCATGGACCGCGTGGCCGACATGCTGATCGCGCGGCTGCGGCAGAACCATGGCGGCGCCGTCGAGCCGACCGCCGTACGTCCGCCATTCGTCCGTCGCGCAACGCGCGCGAGTCGATCTCATGCGCACGACGTCGCGTTTTCGTTCGATCGGCTGACAAACCGGCTTTGGGACTATCCGCGCCACGCGAGGGCGATCGCCGGTTCGTACGACGCGTACCACGTCGTCGATCACAGCTATGCGCAGCTGGTGCATCGGCTGCCGGCTGAACGCACGGTCGTCACCTGCCACGATCTCGACACGTTCCGATCGGTGCTCTACCCTGATCAGGATGTGCGGTCGGCGCCATTCAGGATGATGACGCGGCACATTCTGGCCGGGCTTCAGCGTGCGGCGCGGATCACCTGCGACACGGCCGCGATTCGAGACGAGATTCTGTCGCTCGGTCTCGTGCCAGCCGAGCGTCTCGTCGTCGTGCCGGTCGGCGTGAGCGAGATCTATTCGACGCAGTGTGATCCGGAGGCCGATCGCACGGCCGCCCGCTTGACGGCGTCACCACCTGGCGCGATCGAGCTGCTGCACGTCGGGAGCACCATCGCGCGCAAACGTATCGACGTGCTGCTGAACATGTTCGCGGCCGTCCGGCGCAGCCACCCGTCGCTCCACCTGGTACGCGTCGGCGGCGCATTCACACCGGAACAACGACGGCTCGCGCGGGACCTCGGGCTGACTGAACAGATCTCGGAGCTGCCAGCGATCGACGAGCGCACGCTCGCGGCTGTCTATCGCCGCGCGGCGCTGGTGGTGCAGCCATCGGCGAGGGAAGGATTCGGGCTGCCGGTGATCGAGGCCCTCGCCTGCGGCACGCCCGTGGTCGCCAGCGACATTCCGGCGCTGCGCGAGGTCGGCGGCGCGGCGACCGAGTTCTGCGCGGTCGGCGATGTGGACGGGTGGACGCGCACGGTGACGGCGCTGCTCGAGGAGCGGCGTGCGGATCCCGAGCGATGGACGGCACGGCAGGTGCGCGGGCGCGATCGGGCGCGGTTATTCAGTTGGACGGCGTTTGCTGACGGGCTCACGCGCGTGTATAGAGAGCTGGCGTGCAGCCCGGTGCCGGCGCGCGGATCGGTGCGATGTCCCGCCTGAAGATTGTTCACGCCGCGAAGTTCTATCCGCCGGTGCGGGGCGGGATGGAACGCATGCTCGGCGACATCTGCGACGGCACGTCGCAGGACTGGGATGTGCGGGTAGTCGCTGCAAACGAGGGCGGTCAGACGGTCACCGAGCGCCTCGACGGCGTGGACGTCGTCCGGGCGGGCGCGCTGACCACCGCACATTCCGTCCCGCTCTGTCCGTCGATGCCGCGGCATTTGTGGGCGCAACGCGCCGACTGCCTCGTCCTTCATGAGCCGAATCCCGTGGCGGGATCGGCGCTGTTCCTGCACATGCCCGCGACGCGCTTCGTCATCTGGCACCACAGCGACCTCGTGCGCCCGTCGTGGGCGCCGCACACGTATGGGCGCGTGCAGCGCGCACTGTATCGCCGCGCCGATTGCGTCATCGTGTCGAGCCCGGCGCTGCCCGCGCAGTCGCCGCTCGTCGCCTGCGCACGGCGCGTGGCGGTGATTCCGTTCGGCGTCGCCCTCGAACGATATCGCCGGGCCGACGCCGCTCGCCGATCGCGCATTGCCGAGATCCGCGCGGGAGCGCCCGGTCCGCACGTGTTGTTCGTGGGACGTCTCGTGTACTACAAAGGCGTCGAGATTCTGATTCACGCGATGGCGCGTTGTCCCGGCACGCTCACGATCGTGGGCACCGGCCCGCTCGAGCAGTCCCTTCGCGAAGCCGCCGTCCAGCACGGCGTGGCCGATCGCGTGCGCTTTGCCGGCACGGTGCCCGAGGAGGATCTGCCCGCACACTACCAGGCGTGCGATCTCTTCGTGCTCCCGTCGATCGCGCGGACCGAGGCGTTCGGCATCGTGCAGATTGAAGCGATGGCCGCCGGCGCACCGGTCGTCAGCACGAATCTGCCGACCGGGGTGCCATGGGTCAATCAGCACGACGTGACCGGTCTCGTCGTGCCGCCCGGTGATGCCATCGCGCTCGCCGAGGCCATGAGGGCCCTGCTGGAAAACCCCGCACGGCGCGAGACGCTTGGCGCGCAAGCGACCCGCCGCGCCGATCAACTGTTTTCGCGCGACCGCATGATTGCTTCGTTCCGCTCGCTGATCGAGACGACGGTGCGGACGCCGGAGTTGCTCGAGCAGTACCTGGTGAGAGAAGAGCCCGCATGACCGCGAAGAGAACACTCGATGTCGCGCTGTCCGGGAGCGGCCTGATCGCGTCGGCGCCGCTCTGGGTGGTGATCGCCGCGGCGATCAAGCTCGAGAGCCGCGGCCCGATCTTTTTCGCCCAGGGCCGCGTCGGCCAGGGCGGCCGGATCTTCCAGGCGCTCAAGTTTCGATCGATGATCGCCGACGCGGAGCGCGACGTCGGGCCGATTCAGGCGGCGGAGCACGATCCGCGCGTGACGCGCGTGGGACGTCTGCTGCGCGCGACGGCCATGGACGAGCTCCCGCAGCTCTGGAACATCTTCCGCGGTGACATGAGCTTCGTCGGTCCGCGCGCACTACGCCCGGAGGAGATCGAGATCGACGGCTCCGGCACGCCGATACCGCTTGCCGCCGTCCCCGGCTTCGATCGGCGCACGAGCGTCCGGCCGGGACTGACCGGGATCGCGCAGATCTACGCGCGACGCGACGTGCCAAGGCGTCAGAAGTTCCGTCTGGACCTCCTGTACATCCGCAGGCAGTCATTCGCGCTCGACCTGCGGCTGATTCTGCTCTCGTTTCGGATCACGCTGCGCGGCGCGTGGGAAGCGCGCGCGAGGAAGCTGTGAGCTTGCGCCTGGACGGCGAGTCCGATCTCGGCAAGGGCCACTACGCCGCGAAGCAGATCTTCTGCAAGGATCGCGTCATCGCGTGGAGCCATCGCCGCCGCTTCGAGGCGGGCCTCCGGCTGGCGCGCCGCTTCAAGGGCCGCCGCATCCTCGACTACGGCTGCGGCGACGGCACGTTCCTCGCACTGCTCGCCGACACCGACGCGCCGCCAGCCGAGGCCGTCGGCGCCGAGCTCGACGACTACCAGGTGATCGACTGCCGCGAGCGGCTCGGCGATCGTTCGGGCCTGCGCTTCGTCTCGATCGCCTCGCTCGACGACGAGGTCCATCGCGGCGCCTACGACGGCGTCGTCTGCATGGAAGTGCTCGAGCACGTCGTCCCGCTGAACGACGTGATCGATCGCCTCTGGCGCGTGCTGGCCGACGATGGCACGCTGCTAGTGAGCGTGCCCGTGGAAACGGGACTCCCGCTTTTGCTGAAGCAGGCGGCGCGGCGCGTCGCCGGCTGGCGAGGCATCGGCGACTATCCGGGCACGAGCCCGTACACGCTGCGGGAGTACGTCGCCAGCGTCCTGGCGGGGCGGCGCCAGCATCTGGTCCGCGCGCATCTGGGGAGCGCCGAGGCGCCGTTTCACGATCACAAGGGCTTCAACTGGATGGCGCTTCGCGATCGCCTCGCCAGGGATTTCACGATCGAGCACACCGTCGCCACGCCGCTGCCGTGGCTCGGGCCGCGCCTCGCGACGCAGGTCTGGTTCGTCGCACGAAAGAAAGCCGACCGGAAAAAAAGCGCGGCTATAATCGGGGCCACCATTGACTGACGTCGCGATTATCGGCGGCGGGCCCGCGGGGCTCTACGCCGGCCTCACGCTTGCGCGTGCGGGGCACAGTGTGACTTTGTACGAGGAGCACGCCGACATCGGCGAACCCGTGCACTGCACGGGCGTGCTCGCGCGGGACGCGTTCGCACAGTTCGGGCTGCAGCCCGATGCCACGCTCAACGAGCTCAGAACCGTTCGCTTCTTCGCGCCGTCGGGCGACGTCGTCGAGTATTCGACGCCGCACGTGGAAGCGGTCGTCATCGATCGCGCGCGATTCGACCGCCGCCTCGCCGAGGAGGCCGTGCGCGCCGGCGTCGTCATTCACCGCGGCCGCGTGTCGTCGCTCGACATCGACCGCGACGGCGTGACGGTGTCTTCCGGCGAATCACGTGCGGGCGCCCGCGTCGCGGTGCTGGCGTGCGGGGCCAACTACACGCTGCAGCGCCGGTTCGGATTGGGGATGCCGCGCGCGATGCTCCACTCGGCGCAGCTGGAACTGCGGGCCGAACGGCTCGGCGACGTTGAAGTGCATCTGGGCTCGCACGTCGCGCCGCGCGGATTCGGCTGGGCGGTGCCGGTTCTCCGCCCCGACGGTCCATATGTGCGTGTTGGCCTCATGTGCACGAAGGGCGCCGGACGCTATTTCAGCCGGCTGCTCGCCGACGTCGCGCCTCGCTGGGGCGCCTGCGCTGATGATGTGGCGATGCCGCGGCAAAAGGTGCTGCCGCTCGGTCCGATCCAGCGCACGTACGGCGACCGGCTGCTCGTCCTCGGCGACGCCGCGGGCCTGGTGAAGCCGACGACCGGCGGCGGCATCTACTACAGTCTGCTCAGCGCGAAGCTGGCCGCCGACACGCTGATCGAAAATCTTCCACACGATGCCGTCGACGCAGCGGACCTCTCGGTGTACGAGAGCCGCTGGCGGGCCCGCCTGGGTCCCGAGCTCCGCTGGCAGCTCGTGCTGCGCCGCATTGCGCAGCGTCTCACCGACTCGGACATCGACGCGCTGTTCGAGCTCGCGCACACCGACGGCATCATGCCGCTGATGCGGCGCACGGCGTCGTTCAACGAGCATCGCGGCTTCATCATGGCGCTCCTCAAACATCCGCCGGCGCGCCGCGTGCTGTTCCGCGCGGTTCTCGCGTGATCGTCACCGCCGTGGCATCATCGCGGCACTCCTGCCGATGCGCCTGAGCGAGCGACTCGGGCACGATCGCGCGATTGTCCGCGCGCTCCGTCCAGTGCACACGCGCTGGCTGCGCGCACGCTACGCACACAGCGGCGTGCCGTGGGAAGTGAATGGCGAGCCGCTCCGCATCGATCCGGATGCAAGACATCTGGTGCCCCGCCGGAGCGAAGTGCCGCTGTTCGAGTTTCTGCGACGCGGCATCCAGCCCGGCGACGTCGTGCTCGACATCGGATCGTTCCTCGGCGTCTACGCGATGATGGCGGCGCGCTGGGCCGGACCGTCGGGTCGCGTCGTCGCGTTCGAGCCGTCGGCGTCGAGCTTCGCGATCCTGATGCGGCATCTCCGGATGAACGGTCTGGAGGAGCGTGTCGATGCCCGCCACGCGGCCGTGGGGGCGCAGACCGGGCGGACGCGGCTGGTGGTGTTCGAGGACGAGCCGTACCGGAACATGATCGCGCCGGCCGGCCCCGACGCTGCGTCGCTCGAGGTCGACATCGTCACCGTCGATCAGATGTGCGCGTCGATGGATCGGCGGCCGACCTGGATCCGCATGGACGTGCAGGGGCTCGAGCTCGACGTGCTGCGCGGCGCGCACGATCTGCTTCGCGACGCCCGTGGACGATTGACCATCGTCGCGGAAATGCATCCGGAGCAGTGGGTGGCGCTCGGCATCGAGGTCCGCGACGTCGACGGAATTCTGGCAGGAATGGGACTGCGCGCGCGCTGCCTGCCCGGACAGCACGATCGGTACGAGCAGAGCTCGCACGCGATTCTCGATCTCGTGTGAATCGGGCGCGGGTTCGCGCTACGTCAGACTTCAGACGCGCGCGCGTCGCTGTCGTGCAGGGCGATGGCGGCGAGCAGTGTGAACAGCACGGCGTTGGCGAGCAGGCCCAGCGGCGTTTCCCACACACACTGCACCGCGACGGCGACGAGGCCGCTGGCCGCGCCGGCGCGCACCCAGAACAGCGCGGTGCGGTCGGCTGCGAGCCGCCGCAAGATTATCTGTCCCGCCGACAGCACGGCGATCGCCGCGGCGCCGATCGCCAGCGCGCCGCCTTCCGCCAGCACCTGCAGATACTGATTGTGCGCGTGGTTGACGTAGAACAGATACGACCCGCGATGGTAAAGCACCATCGCCTGCGCGAAGGCGCCGATGCCGACGCCGTCCGGCCAGAAATCGCGCGCGATGGGCCACGTCTGCCGCCAGATCCCGAGCCGCCCGCCGGTGGCTTCGAGCGTGTCGCCGAGCCGGCTAGCCACGAGTCCGAGATTCGCGAAGCTCGCCGCCGCCACGACGATCACCGCGAGCGCAGCGACGGCCCACGCGCGGCGCCGCGGCGCCATGCGCCCGCGTGAGAGCCATAGCATCGTGCAGACCGCCGCCGCGATGCCCGCGAGGCCCGATCGCGACACCGTGATGAACAGCGTCGCGGTCATCAACGCCAGGGAGCCGCCGAGCCAGAGGACGCGCTCGTTCACGACGTTCTCGATCGCACGCGCGTGACCAGGCCGCAGATGCGATTCCACGTGCGCGATCAGGTAGCCGGCGGCCAGCGGGATCGCCATGATCAGCCAGCACGCCAGGTCGTTGCGGTTCACGAACGGTCCGTACGGATAGGCATTGGTCACCGGCGGCGGCCAGTACCAATAGAGCAGACGCGGTGCGGTGTACTGCTGCAGGATGACCAATGGCGCCAGCGCGAGGCCGCACCAGGCGATGCCGCGCGCGACCAGCCGCACGCCGCCGCGCGCCAACGCCGTCCGCGCACTCCAGAAAAAGAAGAGGAGTCCGGCGCCAACTGCGACCGCCCAGGCCGTCGCCGGCGGATTGATCGAGACGGGGCGCGCGACGGGTGAAGCGGTAGGGTCCGTGATCCGTTCTGTGCGGTCGAACGCCGCGGCCGCTGGAGCGATGGTCTCGCGCAGCGCCGGTCGAAGCGGGATCAGCTGCAGGACGGGCACCAGGAGACATGCGACGAGCGCGGCGTCGAGCAGCCGCGTGCCGCGGCCGGCGATGCGCGGCCGCTCGGCGGCGGCGAGCAGCAGCGCGCCGGCCATCAGCGGAGCGGCGGCCCAGTGATCGCGTCCGGCAACGGCGAACAGCGTCCACGCGGCCAGCGCGACCAGCGCGTACGCCGCCGCCGGCCTGCTAGACCGCGGCTTCGGAGTAGTAATTCTTGTACTGGTGGCCGTAGTACCGGGAATAGTAGTACTTATTGCGCGCGAAATCGACCTTGTTCAGCACCACGGCGCTGTATCGCGGCCGGCTCTGCAAGATCGTCTGAAGCGCGCGTTCCGCCAGGCGGCGGCGCGTCATTTCCGCGCCGACTACGAACGTCACGCCGGACACGAGCGGCGCGAGAATCACCGCGTCGGTGACCGCCAGGACCGGCGGCGTGTCGATCACGATCCAGTCGAAGGGGCCGTGGGTCAGGTTCGTCAGCAGCGTCTTCATGCGCTCTGATTGCAGCAGCTCCGACGGATTCGGCGGCGTCAGGCCGGCGGTGATCGCGAGCAGATTCGGATCGACCGTGCGCTGAATCACGTCGCGCACGCGCGCCTGGCCCGTGAGCACCTGCGAGAGGCCGCGCTCGTTCGTCAGCCGCAGCGGCCGGTGCAGGCCGGGCCGGCGCATGTCGGCGTCCATCAGCAGCACGCGCGCCCCGCCGTACGCCAGCGCCATCGCGAGATTCGCCGCCGTCGTCGTCTTGCCTTCGAGCGGCTGCGCGCTCGTCACCAGCAGCGTCTTCGTGCCCTCAGTCGCGTAGGCGGACACGAGCGCCGTCCGAAGCGCGCGGAAGGATTCGCCGAAATCGTGCGGGACGTGCGACGAGGCGAGCACGGGATGCTTGTCGCCGCGCACCGACGGCACGAGGCCGAGCAGCGGCTGCTTGAGCCGCCGCGCGATGTCGTCGGGCGTCTTGATGGTGTCGTTCATGTAGTCGAGACCGTACGCCACACTCACCGAGAGCACGAGGCCGATCGCGATCGCGAGCAGCCACGTTCGCCGGCCGCTCGGGGAGATGGGCCCCTTGGGCACTTCGGCGCGGTCGACGATGCGCACGTTGTTCGTGCGGCTGTTGCTCGCCACGCGCAGCTCTTTTTCCTTCTGCAGCAGCGAGTCGTAGACCTGCCGGTTGCTCTTCGCCTCGCGCTCCATCACGCTGTAGCCGATGTTCTTCCGGTTGAGATCGCGCGTCTCGAGCTTCGCGGCGTCCAGGTTGCTCGAGAGCGTCCGCTCTTCGAGCACCGCGGTTTCGTACTCGTTGCGGACCGATTGCAGCGCCCTTGCCGTTTCCAGATCGAGCTGACGCTGCGCGTCCTGCAGCGCAGTGTTGACGGCGATGACCTGCGGGTGCCTGTCGAAGTACTTCTCCGTGAGGCGCGATTTGTCGCGCTGCAGCTCGGCGAGACGGGTCTTCAGCACCTGGATCTGCGGGTTCTGCGCGATGACCGGAATCGCATCAGGGGCGGCGCCAGCCGAGATCGACTTGACCTGGTTGTAGACCGACTCACGCTGCACGCGCGCCGTCTTCGCCTTCATCACCGCGTCGTTCAACTGCGTGAGCCGCGCCAGGACAATGTTCTGCTTGTCGTCGAGCGACATCGCGTTTTCCTTGTCGCGATACTCCGCGAGCGAGCGCTCGCTGTCCTCGACTTTCTTCTGCTGGCTCTGCAGCTCCTTGTCGAGCCACTCGAGCATGTTCTCGGAGCTCTGGAGCTTCACCTCGAGATTCTGTGCGACGTACTCTTCAACCAGCGTGTTGGCGGCCAGCGCGGCGAAGCGCGGGTCGGCGGCCGTGAAGAGCACGTCCACCAACCGGCTGCCTTGCACCGGTACGACCTCCACGCGCCCGAGAAAGGCGGCCACGAGACCCGACTCGTCGTTGGTCTCGTCGGGCTTCGGCGGCTCGATCGCCGGCGGCGGCGGAGTCGGCCGCACGGATTCCGTCAGCCGATGCTCGAGATTGTGCAGCACCGTGAACGGCGTCGGGGCCGGAGCCGCGGTGCCGTTGAATTCCGGCACGTTCTGCAGGTGCACCTTCGCGATCACGCGGCGCGTGAGATCCCGGCCTTTGAGAATGCGGTACTGCGTCTTGTAGTACGGCTCCGGATCTTCGTAGTACGTGTTGTCCGTCGAGCTGATCCCGGGGACCGCCGTCGAGCGTTCGTCCTCGATCAGCACCCGCGCCTGAGCCTGGTAGAGCTTGACGTTCGTGTAGCCCTCGATCATCACGAACAACGTTGAGAGGAAAAAGACCGCGATCGCGATATGGCGATAGCGATACACCACCGCGAGGCGATCGAGCAGATGGATCTCGCTCTCGGCCGCCTGGACCGGTGCGCCGCCGTCCGACGATGATGGATGAGACGCAGCGGTCGCAGGCGTCGCGGGCGCCGGCGTGCGGAGTTGCGAAAAAGGCGAGTCTGCCATCGGCTACTGAGGACTAATGGGCTCGCCGGCGACCGTGACCGCCATCACACCTGAGGATGCCGCGGCCGACGTGACCGCGGCGGCTGAGGGCACCGTGTGGCCGAGCACCCCTGAGAGCGGCGAGATATGGAACGGCAATTTCACGACGGCAGAGACCGCCTGGCCGGCGTCGACGTTTAGAATCTGACTCGCGCTGAGAATCGCCTGCGCAGGGCCGACGATCTCTACGATGTAGCTGCCGGGATCGATCGTGCGAAATGCAAAGAGACCGGATCGATCGGTCGTCTGAGTGTCGATGATGCGGCCGGCGCGCGCATCCCGCAGCCGCACAACGTTGTTGGGCAGCGGACCGTTGGCCGAATTGAGCGCGTTGCCTTGAATCGTGCTGAACACGTTTGGGCGCGTGGCACCGGGCAGCGGCGCCGCGTGCGTGGCTGAGGTCGACAGTCCGGCCATCAGCAGGAGCGTGGACACAACGACAGGCAGATGAGCACGCATCTGAATCCTCACATGTGAAGTTATCGGCTTTAATGGACGACTAGATTAGCCAGACTTATTATGACTTTAAACGACAATAATGTCACTAAGCGACAACGAAGTCAAGCTCAAGCAGGAGAATGATATCGTGAAGCCTCGCCACGTCCTCGCCCTCGCGACCACGGCGCTGGCCGCGGTCCTGGCGGTCGCGCCGGTGCCGGAAGGCGTCGTGGAAGAGCTCTACTCCAGACGCGTCTACCTCGCATTTCAGCCCTGGCTCACCGGGGCGTCGAATCGCGCGCCGGTCGCACTGCTGGATTTCCTCATCGCGGGGGCGGCGGCGTGGTGGATCGCGGGGGCGGTCGGCGCGGTAGCTCGCCACCGTGCCGCGCACATCTGGCGTGCGCTGCGCGATATCGCCGTGCGAAGCGTGGTCGCGTCCGCCGCGCTGTACGTGATCTTTCTGGCGACCTGGGGCCTGAACTACCGGCGCGTGCCGCTTGCCGAAAAGTTGCGCGTCGACGCGAGCGGCGTCTCGTTGGATGCCGCCCGGCGTCTGGCCGCTGACGCCGTCAAGCAGGTCAACGCGCTGTATGCGCCTTCACGGGCGGATGGCTCACGTGAGACCGACGCCGCCGATGCGCTGCTCGTCACGGGATTCGCGCGCGCGCAGACCGATCTGGGCGCCCTCCGGCTGGCGCGTCCCGGGCGGCCCAAGACGACGATCCTCGATGTCTATTTCCGCGGCGCAGGTGTGGAGGGCATGACCGATCCGTACTTCCTCGAGACGTTGGTGGCGGGCGGCCTGCTGTCGTTCGAGCGCCCGTTCGTCATCGCGCACGAGTGGGCGCACCTGGCCGGCTATGCGGACGAGAGCGAGGCGAATTTCGTGGGATGGCTGACGTGCCTGCACGGCAGCGCACGCGATCAATATAGCGGGTGGCTCTATTTGTACAGTGAAGTCGCCAACGGGTTGCCGCGCAGCGATCGCACGGGCGCGGAGCTCGCGCCGGGTCCCCGCGCAGACCTGCGCGCGATCGCCGCGCGCCTCGAGCGCGAGGTCCAGCCGCGCCTCTCCGCGGCGGGCTGGCACGTCTACGATCGGTACCTCAAAGCGAACCGCGTCGAGGCTGGCATGGCGAGCTACGGGAATGTGGTACGCCTGATCCTGATGACGCGCTTCGATTCGACGTGGCGTCCGGAGCTGAAGAGCGTCGCGCCATGAAGAGCTAATTTTTGCAATCCACTTCTAGCTTTAGTCGTCGCACTGCTTGCGCAGGATCGTGAGGGAATGTACCGTCTCGATCGTCTCGAAGCGCGCGTCGCGCGAAATCACATCGGCAAAATATCGCATGCTGCCCGCGCCGACGCCTCCAGGGGGCTGGACGCTGTCGTGCAGCGCGATGATGCCGGTGCGCGCCACCAGTGGAGACCACATCGTCCAGTCGCCTTGCAGGCCTTCGTACGTGTGGTCGCCGTCGATGAAGACGAAATCGAACGGCGCCGCCCTCGTCACCGCGGGATCCCTGGCGGCTGCAGTACCGGTCTGCTCGATCCAGACGACCGTGCCGTTCGCCACCCGGCCGACTTCGCCCCGGGCGATGATCTTCTGGTAACTGATGCCGAGACGCCCGGGCGGGTAGGGATCGATGGCGAACAACGTCGCGTCGGGCGCCATCACCCTGCGCAGCTGCCGCGTCGTCGCCCCCTGCCACACGCCGATCTCCGCGAGCCGCTTTCTTCCGGTTGCGTGTCGCGCCACGCACGCGATTTCGTCGGGCCGCGTCCACGTGTGGACCTCGCCCAGGCCGACCCGCCACCGAAGGAGGTGAACCAGCGACTGCATGTCCGGTCAGTATAGGCGCAGGGCTACCGTAATCCATCCTTTCCGCTGCGGCGCAGCGGCGTCGCCGCGCCGGGTGACGCGCCGCGCGCATCCCCCTTGTAGTAGACGCGCTCCAGAAACAGACCCGATGCCGGCGCCGTCAGCCTGGCCGGCGCCGCAGACGACTCGCCGAGCAGCGCCGCGGCGGCGGCCGGTTCGAGCCCGCCTCGCCCGATCTCCACCAGCACGCCGACGATGCGCCGCACCATCTTCCAGAGGAAGTGCGACCCTTCGATGCCGACCAGGATCAAATCGCCGTCGGGCACGATGTCGAGCCGCTCGACGAGCACGAGCGTCGACTTGTCGTCCTCGGCGTCATGATCGGCGAACGACTGAAAATCCTGCATGCCGACAAACGCCCGGCTCGCCGCGCGCATGTGGTCGAGATCGAGTGGGTCCTTGATCCACCAGACGTACGGCTTCGCGAACGCCGTCCGCCGGCGCGCGAGTTGATACAGGTAGCGGCGCGCGACGGCGTCGTGGCGCGCGTGAAACCGGTGAGGGACCGGTTCGGCGGACAGCACGTTGATGTCGGACGGCAGTTCGTCGTTGAGGCGGCGCCGCAGCGTCTCGGCGGGCAGGTTCGTGCTCACGTCGAGGTGCGCCACCTGCGCAAGGGCATGGACGCCGGCGTCGGTGCGTCCGGATCCGTAGAGCTCGAAGTCCTTTCGTCCCGTGACCGTGCGAACGCAGCGATCGATCTCGCCCTGAACCGTTTTGGCGTTTTTCTGGATCTGCCAGCCGCTGTAGCGCGTGCCGGCGTATTCGAGAGTCAGTTTGAAGCGGGGCACTGGTCCATTCTAAGGGGCAGGGCGGGCGGGGAAGTCAAAGCAGGCAGGGTAGGCGGGGTAGGCAGGACAGGCGGGGAGGGCTGGGAGGCAACGCGGGTTCGGAGGCGCGAGTGGGCGGGGCGTCAGAGGAACGGACACACGATGATTGCTGCGCACAGCATTGGTGTCGCGTTCGGAACCGGATTTCTTCGCACCTACTGCTCGTCCCGATTGAGCCAGTCCTCCCACGCTTTGAATTCGAACGAGCGGCCGAGAAAGTCGCGCAGCAGCGCGGCTGCCGGCTTGGATCCACCGGGCGCGAGAATCGTGTCGCGATATTTTCTGGCGACGCCCGGCGCAAGCAGGTTCGCGCGATCGAACTGGCTGAACATGTCCTTCGCAATCACCAGCGACCACATGTAGGTGTAGTAGACCGCCGAGTAGCCGTCGAGGTGTCCGAACGCCGTCTGCAAGTGCGTCCCTTCAACGTACGGAAACGGACGGTATTTGTTGGTCAGCTCCTTGACCATTGCCGTCGTGTCCACCTGCTTGGGGTCGCGGTCGTAGATCGACAGCGAGAGCTTCGCGTAGATCATCTGCTGCCGAACGTTCAGCGCCTTGCCGAACTCGTTCGCGCGGCGCATCTGTTTGACCAGCGCCGCAGGAATCGGCTGATTGGTCTGGTAGTGCTTCGCGAAGGTCGCCAGCGTGGCGGGATCCCAGGTCCACTCCTCGAGCATTTGCGACGGCGCCTCGACGAAATCCTGCTCGGTGTTGTTGCCGCCGATGCCGACCCATCGATGATGGCCCGCGATGAGCGCGTGCACGAGATGTCCGAACTCGTGGAAGAACGTCTCCACATCCTCGTGCGTCATCAGGCCCGGATCGCCGGACTGACCGCCGGGCAGGTTGCAGATGAGGGCGGCCTCCGGAATCTGCCGTCCCTCGATGCCGGTGCGGATGCCGAACTGCGCCGCATGGTTGTACTTGTTGGCGCGCGGGTGCATGTCGAGATAGAACCGGCCGACCAGGACGCCGTTCTGGAGCATCTCGTACGTCTCGACCGACGGATCCCACACCGGCACGCCCTTGACCGGCCGGTACGTGACGCCGAACAGCGTGCTCGTGACGTCGAGCAGCCCTTGCTTCACGCGGTCGAAGGGGAAGTAGGGGCGGACCGACTGCGAGTCGAAGTCGTAGCTCGCCTTGCGCACCAATTCCGAGTAGTAGCCGCTCTCCCACGCGGTGACGCCGGTCGCGCCCGGCACGTCGGCCTGCTTGCGCTTCAGCAGCGCGGCGTACTCGCGCTGCGCCTTGTCGCCGGACGCGGCGACGATGCGGTCGATGAAGGCGGAGGCGTTCGCCGCGCTCTCCACCATCTTGTCGGCGGTGATGTAGTTGGCCCAGTCGCTGAAGCCGAGCAGCGACGCCAGCTCCGCGCGCTTGGCGATCATCCGGTCCAGCACGGCGATGTTCGCGGGATAGGCGCGATTCTGATACTCCATGTACATGCGCTTGCGCAGCTCCTCGTTCTTCGCGTACGAGAACACCGGCAGCGCATCCGGATAGTCGATGGTCAGCGTGATGGCGCCGTTGGCGCCCGGTTTGTGGCGCGTGATGTAGTCGGCCGGCAGCCCGTCCAGTTCCGCCGCGCTGCGCGCCGTGACGGTGCGCAGATCCGTGCGGATGTTCCGGTCGAAGTCCTGACCGGCGACGACGAGCTCGTCGCGGAGCGCTTGAATCTTCTTTCGCGTGGCTTCGTCTTTGTCGACGCCGGCGAGGCGGAAATCGCGGAGTGTGCGTTGCACGTAGTACTGCGTCTCCGCGTCGGCGCTATGGACGTCGAGCGCCACCAGCGCGTCGTAGACGCGGCGGTTGAGCGACAGCCCGGTGGCAAACGCGCTGACTTTCTGCGAGATCTCCTCGGCGGCATGCCGCAACTTGTCGTCGGGGTGCACCTCCTGGATCAACTGCGCCTGGGAGCCGACGGCGTCCAGCTCCAGCAGGATGTCGTCGTAGGGGCGGAGCGTGTTGTCGATCGCGCGGGCGCCCTGGACGGCCACGAGCGCGTCCAGCGTGGCGCGGGCGTGGGCGAGCCGCGCCTCCATCGCCCGATCGAACGCGGCCACGTCCGAGATCCCTGTCCAGAACGGCACACTCGTCGCGCCCGTGACCGGCGGCGCCGGCTGCGCGCCTGCCGTCGCGACGGAGCAGAAACAGAGCAGTGCGGTGAGAGCCTGGCGTACCGATATCATCTCCGGATCATAGCCGCCGTCCGTCGCGCCGTCGACCGGATCGCCGTATGATCGGCGCCAGATGACCAGCGTGTTGAGCTCGTCCCGCCGGCTCGTGCTTGACGCCGCTTTCATGGGCGGCTTCAACTACGAAGACCTGACTGACGCAGCGCTGAGACGTCAGTCCTGCTGTTCGACCTTTGCCATCGTGACACCGAACGCGCGCCGGCCGGCGTCCGGGTCGTACACGATCACCGGCATCAGGCGGCCGCGAATCCGATTCGGGTTCGCCCGCGCATAGCCCATCAACGTCGCGGCCAGCTCCAGCCGCTGCGCATCGACCTCGGCGTCCCGAGGCAGGCCCGTGAGCAGATCGTTGAACGTGATGGTCCACGGTTGTCCGCGAAGCAAGGCGTCGACGACCGTGCCTTTCAACACGTTGTGCGAGAAGTTGAAGAAGAACGAGATGGGCGAATACGTGCCGTCCGTGGGGCGGTGCCGCTCGCACTCTGTCAGCACGTCGGGCTTATGGCGTTGAAAGCGCTCGGCGAACTCTGAACGCTCGGCCGCGCTGGAGGCAAGCGACGCCGGCGGCGCGCCGACAAACGCCCGTGCATCCGCCGAGAGCCCGTTCACCAGCGCTTCGATCACGCGCTCGCGCTCGATGCCCGTCACGCGCGCGTCGTGCAGCCGCGAGTACTCGCGCATCACGGCGACGAGCGCGAAGCACAACCACGGGTAGTCGGCGACGTTGTCGTCCCGCATGGCCACCGTGTCGCGCCCGTAGGTCGCCTCGAAGCCGAATCGCAGGTGGCTGCCCATGCTGGCTGCATGCCCGAGCGCAATGTTGGTCTGATGCGTGTGATTGAGCGTTCTCACCTTGTCGAGCAGCGTGCCGTACCCGCGTTCGTGCAGCTCGAAATGTGAGGTCGCAATCAGGATCAGCGTCTCGGCGTTCGCCGTGAACATCTGACCGCTGCCGCCGGGGCCTTGCAGCGCGCCGAGCAGCCCGTTGAGACGCTCCAGGTTCTCGTCTCCATTCCCATCGTCCCAGACACGGACGGAGAGCAGCGCGAGGACATGGAGGAAGTAGTAGTCCAAGAGGATGTGCAGCACGCGCGCGTCGGCCGGATCGGCGCCGCGCTTGACGATCAGGTAGTTCAGCACGTCGACCGGAATCGTGTCCTCGTTGACATGGTCGGCCATGCCATCCCAGTCGTGCAGCACGTGGAACCCGTCCGCGCGCGTCCGGCTGTCGTGCCGCTTGATCGCCGACGCCAGGTTGATCGATCCGCCGCCAGCCCTGAACGTGTGCGACTGGAAGTTGTCGCGCAGACGCCGCAGCGCCTGCCCGAGGTCCTTCGCGTCGACGAGGTCGTCGACGATGCTGCCGCGCGCCGATGAATCGAGCACCTCCTCGACGAGCGCACAGGCTGCACTGAAGCTGTTGGTTTGTGGGGAATCGATTGTGGACACCATGGGCAGTTGCGCGCGCGCCTGAGCCTCAGACTATATTATCGGGACCGAGGTCGCGTCACACCATGCACTGCAGCGAGCGTATCTTCGTCGCCGGTCATCGCGGCCTGGTCGGGTCGGCCATTCTTCGTGTGCTCGAGCGCGACGGATTCGGCGCGATCCTGACGGCGACGCGCGAGCAACTGGACCTGCGCGATCAGACGGCGGTCAACAACTGGTTTCGCGCGAACCGGCCCCAGTATGTGTTTCTGGTCGCCGGCACGGTCGGCGGCATCATGGCGAACGCCACCCGGCCGGCCGAATTCATCTACGACAACATGATGATTCACGCGACCGTGGTTCACGCGGCGCATCTCTACGGCGTCAAGAAGCTGCTGTACCTCGGAAGCTCCTGTATCTACCCGAGAGACGCGGCGCAGCCGATGGCTGAGGACGCGCTGCTCACGGGGCCGCTCGAGCCGACCAACGAGTCGTACGCCATCGCAAAGATCGCCGGCATCAAGTTGTGCCAGGCGTACCGGCGACAGTATGGGTGCAACTTCATTTCGGCGATGCCTACGAACCTGTACGGCCCCAACGATAATTTCGATCCGGTCTCCGCGCACGTGCTTCCGGCGATGATTCGCAAGTTTCACGACGCGCGAATCGCGCACGCACGGCAGGTCACCTTCTGGGGAACGGGCCGTCCCAAGCGCGAGCTCCTCTATGTCGACGATCTCGCCGCCGCGTGCCTCTTCCTCATGCGGCAGTACGAAGGCGATGCGCACATCAATATCGGCACCGGCGTGGACCAGAGCATCCGCGACCTCGCGGAGATGGTGCGCGCCGTCGTGCATCCCGCCGCGGAGCTGCACTTCGATCCGTCGAAGCCTGACGGATCGCCGAGGAAACTGCTCGACGTCAGCCATCTGCACGCGCTCGGCTGGCGGCACCGCGTCAGCCTCGCGGAGGGAATCGACCGGACCTATCAGTGGTTCGTCGAGCACCTGGACGCCGCGCGCATGGGCGCTCCCGCGATAACCTGATCGGCACCACGAAGATCACGACGTCCACGAAGAAAATCGGATTTGATCGGCCCGTCGAATCTCGCGGGCGCCTCTGCGGCTCACCGCCTCGCGCCGAGACGCTCGGCTAAAGCCTTCGCGCTACGTCCGGCGCGCGGCTACACGCATCGCAACCTGCTCTAGTTTCGGCGTCGCGCCAAGGCGTTAGTCGTAGCGCGAAGGCTTTAGCCGAGCGTTCTGGGGCAATAGTCAACGCTGGGCGACGGTCGACAACTGCGTCGTCCGCGCCGGCGTCGTCTGAGGCTGGCGCGACGACACGTAGGCGGCGATGGCCGTCATGTCGTCGGCCGTCAGATTGGCGACGACGAGCTTCATCAATTGTGCGGATGCGCCGTTCCGCGCGCCGCGCTGCATGTCGTACAACTGCCGAACGAGATAGCTCGGCGATCGCCCCGCAATGGGGGGCACATCGGCGACGCCCATGAGGTCCGGCCCGTGGCACGTCCCGCACGCCGTCGTCTTGCCCTGCACGATCTTGTCGCCGACGATCCGCGTGCCGCCGGTGGTCACGAGGTCCGCGCCCTTCTTGATGCTGCCGATCGGTACGTAGGCGACAAATCCCGAGTGCGGATTCCGATACGTCTCGGCCTGCTCCTCGTTCTCCGGCATCTCGATGATGCGCCCGGCAATCGGCTCGCTCTTCGCCTGGGCGAGCGGGAGAAACAGATTCCCCGAAATCCGCGTCTTCGGAACCAGATTCGTTTCCACGACCCGCACCCACGGCGTCCACGGCATGGATCCGAAGTATTGCGCGGCCGCCTGCATTTCATCCTCCGTCATCGCCTTCGCCAACTCGATCATCGTGTTGGTGTTCGGCTTTCTCGGATCGGCGGTGCGCCGCAGGCCGTTGCGGAAATCAGCGATCTGCCGGATGAAATATGTGACTGGAAGTGCCACCGGCGCGGCATTTTCAGGGCGACCCTTGCCGGTCGGCAGATGACATGAGGCGCAGCCGCGCTTGGCGGGACCCAGATGCACCGGGCCGTGCGCGACCACGTCGGGCATGCGCGGGTGCTCGCCGGGAAACCAGTCGACGACGTTCTGGCCGTCGCGGATGTCGACGAGCGAGAACGCGGCGGGGCTCCCTTCGAGGTGTCTGGGCGTGGTCTGCTCGACGGGATCCTGACCCGGACGCAACGCCCTGCTCGGCGGACTCTGCGGCTTCGCCTTCTCGCCGGGTGCGGCCGGCTTGTCGAAACCGTACGCCCACAGCGGTTCTCCCGTCAGATCCAGAGGTTCAGGCACGACGTTGCCGCTGCTTTTCTCGTCGACGATGACGCCGGAACTCGCCGGCGATTTCAGCGCCTGGGTCGTCGCGTGATTGGGACGGCGGTAGGCGTCGAAGACTTTCTGCGACGCGGCGCCGGCGGCGAAGCAGAGGAGGCCCACGACGATCACACGGACAGATGGCTTCACGACGCCTCGTTCATACTCCTGTTCTGCTCCTCGATCTGAAAGGTTTCGGGACCGACTCGAGGAGAGGTTTAAGCTGGGAAGAAGGACCCGGCGATGGCCTCTCGGCCGGGTCCTCCTCGGTCAGACGGCGTTCGGCGTTTAATTGGAATTGGGCACGTTGGGCTTCACGCGCGAGATCGTGAAGTGGAAGGTCCCCAGGCAACCAGCCGCAGGGTTGCACCCCTGCGGTAACGGCCCGAGGAAGTTGAGCGCCGGATAATGATTGGTGACGTCCAGATTCCCTTTCATCTGGGGGGGCGCCAAAACGTTTACGAGTCCGTTCTGACCAACGATCGGGAAGAAGTACGGTTGGATGTATCCAATCATGTTGTCGGGATTCGTGGGGTCAAAGTACACCACAAACCGCGGTCGCGCCACGCCCACGAACTGGCGGACGACGCTCGACCCGACCACTTGGTCTGGGCTCCCTTGCAGCCAAATGAACGATGCCTGGTATCGTGTCTTGCCATCGAACTGAGGTTGCGTTGGATCGGGATCCGCGGCCCAGGCGCCCTGTGCCGTCGTGTGAAAGACCGGGATGGACCCCGCGTCGTTCACCGTAACGGTTCCGTCTCCGTGGATGGTCGGCATCATCGGCACTTCCGGAGGCAGCGCGCCGGGAATAAACGGGCAGAGGTCGCAGATTTTTTGGCAAAACTCAGAATGACCGGCATCGGCGCCAGCCGGATCGACGGGACAGGGACGCGCGATTCCCCACCAGGTGCCGACGGCGCTCGGAGCGTCGCTCTGATGCCCCGGTGCAAACTCGCTCTTGCCTTGTGCGTGAGCGCTGATGGCGGGGCCACTCACGTTGGTGAGAACTACCGCTCCTGCCACTGCGACCGTTATGACGGCAACACGTACGTACGACAACAGAGATCGCTTCATGGTTTCGTCCTTCTTTTTGTCAAAAAACTGTCAGATGGAGCTTTTCCAACTGGCCCGACCGCCGCGACATTATGGACTACGGCGCCTAGAAATCGATCTTCACCGCCTTCCCGGTGGTTTGTGCCGCGTTCGTGATCAGCAGGTTGCCGCTGGGATCGTGCACCTCGGTCGTGAAGCTGCTCGAGTAGGCGCCGGTCGAATCGTCGATCGTCACGAGCTCCCTCACCGTTCCGATGCTGTCCAGGACTTGAAACGTTGAGTTCTTGGTCGGGTCGATTTGAAAGTACTCGACCTTGGCTTTGTATTGACCGCGCCCGATTCGCTCCCACACGCCGTGACCGGCGCTGTTAATCAGCGGACCTGGCGTGAAGGTGAACGGCGGAAATGCATAAGCATCCACTATGGTCCCGTTCGAGTTGTAGGTCCGGAGGATCTTGAACGGAGTACCCGGAATCGTGATATCCCAGGTGCCGACGATGGGATCGTTTCCATTGTTGGATTGGGCGGACTGAGCCTGCACCAGCGATACGGCGTGACCGCCGAACAGCAGCGCCACCACGAGCAACACGCTGAACAGAGTGAACCTTGATCCCGTCCCTTTCATGATCTGCCCTCCTGATGGCGGCGTCCGCCAACGTCAACTGTCCGACTGAGACTCATACGACTCCTGCTCCTCCATGACTGCTGGTCATGCGTCGTGTGGATCGTTCATCACGCTTTGCCTCCGTCTGAGCGCTTTGCGAAGCGCACCGGATCACACGCTCCCGGCGGATCCGGTTGGCTCGCGTGCGGCGCGCCACGCCGGCCCGGCGCCGTCAAAGTTGAGCTTATATCACGGCTCGGCGGGTCAGCGTGGGCAGCAAACGGTTGGGTTTGCATATTGTGGGCCCCCGGCCGATCCATGATTCTGGGCGGATTTGGCCGGCGAAGGTCGCCGGATGTGGGACTTAGGCTTAATGCTGAAGAACTTTAGTCGGATGTGGGGCGGTTTTGGCGGAGCCGGCGAAAAGGGCGAACCCCGATTCGCCCTCCGCCTGCGCTTGTGGAGACGTTTGAGCCGCGCCTATGGCTGTTTCCGCGCTGACGTGGTCGGCGTCACTTCGGCTTCCCGACCCGCCGCGCGCGCCCGGCGTCGCGATGTAATCGACACGTTGTTCTGCACGTCGTTCATGCCCGGAATCGACCACGCGATTTCGCCGGCGTCCCGCTTGGTGCGTTTGTGCTGCACGTGGCCAGTCAGCGTCGCCCGTCCGTTTTCACAGCGCACGTCCACGTCGACGGCGCCAGGGAGCAGGTCGAGCGCATCGTAGATGAACTCTTCGACTTCCTGATCGTTGGTCGGTCCCTGCGGCTGGCCGCGGCGCAAGGCAACGGCCGCGAGCAGCGAGGGAACGGTGATGAATCCTGTGATATCCGAGCCGATCCAGGAGCCCGGAGGATTCGGTGCCAACGGATAGCCCATCCCGAAGCCAGGGCCCGCCGGATTCTGCTGAGCGATTGGCGCGGGCGCTCCGCCGTATCCGTACGTCCCCATTGGCAACGGGCTGGAGGCGGACAACCCCTGAGCGCCGGTCGACCCTCCACCGATCCCGCTAGAGATTAGCGGCGTGCTGAACATCGGTGTGCCGATAGCCTGGTTGCCAATTCCCAGCGGCTGAAAGGTCAATCCCACTGAGGGCATTCCCGTCCATACCGGCGAACCCGATCCAAACATCATCTCATTCATGGGGTTCTCCTCATTCACAACTTGCCGCGTCAAGGGCCTGCGGCCGCGCCGAGCGAGCGACAGCAGGCCCAAACCAATCCGATCGCCGACTCACATCACGTTGCTGGTCGACTGTCCAGCGAACGCCGGTGGGACCAACCCGAACCCCGTGGGCCCGGAAGCGCCCGCACCGAATGGCTGCCACTGCTGTTGAGGTTGCTGACCTTGCTGAGGAACGCTCTGAAGGATTTGCTGAAGCTGCTGAAGCTGCGCAGGCACGACGGAAAGCAATTGCTGCAGGTGCGCGAGCTGTTGCTGATGCAGGAGCTGCAGCTGCTGGAGCTGTTGCGGAATCATCTGCAGCAGTTGCACAACCTGCTGCAACGGCTGCCCAGTGCCAACTCCATATGGCGCCGCACCGTAGCCGCCGCCAATGAACGGATTCGAAAACGTCTGCCCGTAGGACTGTTGAGGAAACGGCTGTGCGCCGAATCCTTGGCTGCCCCATGGGCTTTGCGACATGGGATAGATTCCCGGTGTCCCGATGCCAAACATGCTGCCGGTCAAGTGACTCATTCGACCTCCTCGGTGCTAGGTGGATCTCACCGCTCGTTGAGCGACAGCTCAAACGTTGCCTCGATGCCGCCTTCAGTTCGCGCCGGTGCGCGGAGCGCGTGAACGTCTCCTCAGCCCTCTTGACGAAAGCGGAAGCGTTCAATGGTCGCGACCGAAGAGCACGCATACGTGACAGCGCTCTCTCCCGTTCGAAGAGCGGCCTCGTCGGAGCGCGTTCGTGCGTGAGTCCACTTAGAAGGCGCAACTGTCGTACCAAACGGAAGTGGGCGTGCGATGGGCGGTCTTTGCGATTGCGCCGGTGTAGTGTGTAACTCGAACACCACTGCGTGTACGACATCGCACCAGAACCGTTCGACGTGTGCGCATTCCGGAGTGGTCGCCGCGTCGGTGTTGAGTGGTGTGCGTCATCGGGAATGCCTCAGCACTCGACTGCTTTACGGTGCAGCATCGTCGTGACGTCGGGGTCCTGCATCGTGATGATGCAGGACCCCGTAGTGATGAGTGGCCGGAATCGGAGAATGGTGGGAGCTCTGGTGCGGCGTCTCTATGGTGCGACGCTGCGCGTTTACCCGCGCGAAGGCTGCTGCGCGTGCAGTTCGCGTTCGGCTTCGAACCAGTCCTCCTGGTCGTGCCCGTGTTCCTCTCCTCGGGCTCGGAATCTCTCGTACGCGCGACGCGCGATGTCGCCGGAAACCGTCCCGCCTGCCGGTGGCGCGGCGCTCCTGTTGTCGTTACTGTTCTGCCGCTCGGCCGGCCGTCCGTCGTCCCGATCGTAATTGCGAGGCATACGTTCGTTTCCTCCTGGTCGGTCGGTACTGCATCAGCCATTCCGAGCCGGCGGCGAAAATGATGGGCGGAGGTGTCCGGTTTTTCCGGACCTCTGAGGTGGATAATGGCCTCGACATCTTCATCTTCGCGAGGAATCTGATATGACTTCGCCATTCTCGGTGCCGCGCGCCGTGACGCTCTCGCTGCTCCTCGCCGGCCCCGTGCTTCCGCAACAGCACGAGCACGGCTCACCGGCGAACGAGAAGCTCGGCGTGGTGGTGTTTTCGACGTCCTGCCGCGCCGACGCCCAGCCGCGGTTCAATCGTGCGGTCGCGTTGCTCCACTCCTTCGAGTTCACGCGCGCGATAGAGGGGTTCAACGCAACGCTCGAGGCCGATCCGTCGTGCGCAATGGCGGAATGGGGCGTCGCCCTCAGCCGGTGGGGCAATCCGTTCGCTCCCGGCATTCGTCCGCCCGCACCGCTCCAACAGGGGCGCGACGCCGCGAATCGCGCGAAGGCGATCGGGCCGAAGACGCCGCGCGAGGGCGCGTACGTCGAGGCGGTGTCGCAGTTGTACGACAGCTACGAACGCGTCGATCAGCGCGCGCGCATGGTCGCATACCGTGACGCGATGGCGAGAGTGGCGGCGGCCAACCCGGACGACACCGAGGCCTCGATCTTCTACGCGCTGTCGATCGCGGCGGCCGCACCGCCGACCGACAAGACGTACGCAGACCTGCTGAAGGCCGGGGCGATGCTCGAAACGATCATCGCCAGCCAACCGGATCATCCGGGCCTGTCGCACTACATCATTCACAGCTACGACGTGCCGGCGCTCGCGGACCGCGCGCTGGAGGCCGCGCGGCGCTACGCGCAGATCGCTCCGTCGGCGCCGCACGCGCTCCATATGCCGTCACACACGTTCACGCGCCTCGGCTACTGGCAGGAATCGATCGACACGAACATCGCATCCGGCGCGGTCGCGAAGCGCGAAGGAGCGACCGCCGAAGAATTGCACGCGATGGATTACCGGACGTATGCGTATCTGCAGACGGCGCAGGACGCTGCGGCGCGCGAAATCCTCGGCGCGCTGTCAGAAGTGCGGGCTCGGTTCGATCCCGACGCGATCGGTTCGGCCGCGCCCGGCTCCGCCGGGGTGTTCGCGCTCGCCGCGATTCCCGCACGCTACGCGCTCGAGCGCGGCGCGTGGGCCGACGCCGCGAAGCTCGTGCCTCGGCCGAGCCGTTACCTGTATGCCGACGCGCTGACGTATTTCGCGAAGGCGATCGGCGCCGCGCGCACGGGTGACGCGGCGGCCACGCGCTCGGCGGTCGAAGCGCTGCACACGATCAAGGATCGGCTCACGGAACAGAAGGAAGTCTATTGGGCCGAGCAGACGGAAATTCAGCGTCGCTCGGCGTCGGCGTGGCTGGCGCTCGTCGAAGGGCGCAAAGCGGAAGCGCTGGCTGAAATGCGCGCCGCGGCGGCGATTGAAGATGGCACCGAGAAGGCGGCCGTGACGCCGGGCCCGCTGGCGCCGGCGCGCGAGCTCGTGGGCGAGATGCTGCTGCAGCTGAACCAGCCAGCCGGCGCGCTCGAGGCATTCGAAGCGACGCTCAGGAAGGAGCCCAACCGGTTCCGCGCACTGTTTGGCGCCGCGACGGCGGCCAGGCTCGCCGGCGACCGTCAGAAAGCGCGCGGCTACTATGCGTCGCTGCTGGAGATCTGCGAGCGCGCGGACAAGCCCGGACGGCCGGAGCTCGTACAGGCGCGTCGATTCGCAGACTCGGCCACCAGGTAGCCGTCCATTCACTCCTTCGGCTATACCATGCCCGGCTGAAGGCGCAACTCATAGCGAGCGCCGGTCGACGTTTTGCGCATGCGCACTGGCCGGTTCGTTTCAATGCTCCGCGCCCGGCCAAGAGTAGAATCTGTCGCTCGGCGCCTCATCCGACCGTTCAGATCAGGAGTATCGCGTGGCAGACGGCCGACTCATTGCAATTACCGGCATCACTGGCAGCCAGGGTGGGGCGGCTGCGCGTCATCTGTTGGCCGCCAACTGGCGCGTCCGCGGTCTCACCCGACGGGTGAAGAGTGCAGGCGCCGCGCGCCTGGCAGCCGCCGGCGTTGAGCTCGTTGAAGGCGACATGAGCGACGCGGCCGCGCTCGATCGGCTTGTGCAGGGCGCGCACGGTCTGTACGCCGTCACCGATTTCTTCAGCAACGGCCTGACGCGAGAGGTCGAGCAAGGGCGTCTGCTCGCCTGCGCCGCTGCTCGCGCGAGCGTCCGTCACATCGTCTTTCCGTCCATCGCCCTGGCGGAGCAGCGCACCGGTATTCCGTATTTCGAGGCCAAAGCCGCGATTGAGCAACACGTCGCCGCGAGCGGTGTACCGGCGACAATCCTGCGGCTCGCGATCTTCATGGAAGATCTCGTCGACACGAAGTACGCGCCGCCGATGTGGTGGGGCACCATGCGGCGGACCGTTGGGGCCGACAAGCGTCTGTACTGGATCGCGGTGGACGATGTGGGCGCGATCGTCGCGCGGGTGTTCGCGGATCCAAACGCGTTCATCGGCCAGGCGATCACGCTCGCCGGCGACTGGAAGTCGATCGCGGAGGCGCGCAGCGTCTTCAAGCGGGTGACCGGCAAGACGCCGCTCGCGATTCCGGCGCCGCTATGGCTGATTCGCCGCGTCGTCAATGCCGACCTCGTGCCGATGTGGCAGTGGCTCGGCACCCATCCGGTGGTGCTCGACCTTGAACCTGCGCGGCGGATCCTGCCCGACGTGATGGACATGGAGCGCTGGCTCCGCATGCGGAACGGAAAGGATCTGGAGCGCAGCACGTAGATCTGACGCTTGTCCGCTGTTCGCGACCAGAGTAAGCTCCGCGGCGTGAGCGCCAATCGTCGCGAGTTCCTGCAGTTTCTCGCCGCCAGCACTGTTCTTGCCCCCGCCGTGCGCGCGTGGGCGCAGCAACTGGCCGTCTCCCACGACCCGCTCGTGCTGGCGAGTGCGCAGGACGCGCTCAACGTGATGGCCTTCGAGGAGGCCGCGCGCCGCGCGCTCCCTCCGGCGCACTGGGGCTATATGGCAACCGGTGTCGACGATGATCTGACGCTCAAAGCCAATCAGGAAGCCTTCACGCACATCGGCCTGAAGCCGCGGCGCCTCGTCGACGTGTCCAAGACGGATCTTCGGACGGAGGTCTTCGGCGCGACGTGGGATACGCCGATCTTCATCTGCCCGGTCGGTTGGCAGCGGGCCTTTCATCGCGACGGCGAACTGGCTACCGCACGCGCGGCGCGCGCGAAGAACACCACGATGGTGCTTTCGTCGGTCACCACGTATTCGGTCGAGGAGGTCGCCAAGTCGCTCGGCACGCCGCCCTGGTATCAGCTCTACATGCCGTTGAAATGGGACGAGACAGAGAAGCTGGTGAAGCGCGTCGAGGACGCCGGTTGTCCCGCGCTCGTGTGGACCGTCGATCTGTTGGCTGGCAGGAACACGGAGACAGCCACGCGCTTCGCGCGGCAGGACACGCGCAACTGCGTCGCGTGCCACACGCAGGGCGCCGGCATTGGCATTCATCATCCGATGTTCGACGGCCTCGAGGGCACCTACAATCCGCCCGACGCGACGTGGGCCTATGTCGACAGGCTGAAGAAGCTCACGCGGATGAAGCTGCTGCTCAAAGGGATCGACAGCGCCGACGATGCGCGGTTGGCCGCCGAGCACGGGGTGGACGGCCTCGTCGTATCAAATCATGGAGGGCGCGCCACCGAAACGCTGCGCGCCACGATCGACTGCCTGCCCGAAGTGGTAGACGCGGTGCGCGGGCGGATGCCGGTGTTCGTCGACGGAGGGTTCCGGCGCGGGACCGACATCTACAAGGCGCTGGCGTCTGGGGCGCGAGCGGTCGGCATTGGCCGTCCGTATATCTGGGGGCTGTCGGCGTTCGGGCAGGAAGGGATCGAGCGCGTGCTGGACATCCTGCGCGCCGAACTGACGTTGATCATGCGCCAGATGGGCACGCCGTCGATTCGCGAGATCACGCCGGCTCGCGTCGTCCGCGGGTGACCGCGTGTCCATGACGGCTGCAGCTGCTCCGCGAATCCGCGCGCGTTTGCGTGCCGAAGGCCTGATCTTCACCCGAATCGTAACGCTCAACGATGTGAGCCTGATCTGCGGGTACTGCTAAGAATGAGCGATTGAGATGGTAAAGGTCGCAGAGGTCGTCAGGTCTCCCACATCGTAGATCTCGACGCAGTACTGGCCGGGGGATTCCGTCGTCGTGATCTGAGCGGCCGACCCTGCAACGGCTGACAGATTGGAGACCGAGAAGCTGCAGGTTCCGGCCACGAGCGTCCCGAGCCCCAGGCCCACCGCCGTGTTCGCTGGCGCGCTCAAATTGTTGATCGTGACCGTCACCGCGCCAGCCTGCACGACGCTGAAGGTGCCCAGGCTTGATCCTGGTACCACCAACGTTCCAGAGAAGGTCTCCGTCGTCGGACCCGTCGGCGAGCTCGTCGACGTGGCGGGCGAGGGCGTGCCGGGCGGAAGGGAGCACCCCACGGCGAACAGGGCAAGCGCCAGCGCTTGGACGGTTACAGCTTTCACTCGAATCGTCACGCTGAGCAATCTACTCCACGGTATCATCACCACGTAAAAGAATCACCAGCGCCGACGTCGTCGTCCGCCTCCTAGGGTAGACTGGCTTCGTTGCTCTCATCGGAGGAATGCCGGTGGTCTTGATCGAGGCGCGATGGTCTGTGTGCGCCGTGCTTCTGCTCGCGCTTGTATGTCCACGAGCGGCTTGTGCGCAGGAAACACCGTCCCCCACCAACAGTGCGCCCGAGCCCGAGAACAAGCGCATCTTCGGGATCATTCCGAACTATCGAACGTCGCCAAATCTGGCCGAGTACAAGCCGCTCACCATCAGAGAAAAGTGGGCGATCGCCGCGCAAGACTCCTTCGACCGGGGCACCTTCGTGCTCGCCGCCGGATTTGGCGCCGAGGCGCAGTTCGAGCATTCGAGCCCCTCGTTCGGGCATGGCGTCAAAGGCTACGGGCGGTATGCGGCGGCTTCGTATGCGGACTGGACCATTGGCAATGTGATGACCGAAGGGCTGTATCCCACGCTGCTGCATCAGGACCCGCGCTATTTCCGACGAGGCGAGGGCAGCGGATGGTCGCGGCTGCGTTATGCCGTGGGCCAGATTCTGTGGACGCACACCGATTCGGGCCGCACGCAGTTCAACTTCTCAGAGATTGTCGGCAATTCGACCGCCGTGGCGCTGTCCAATCTGTATTATCCGGACAACCGGACCGTTGCCAATGGCGCCTCTAAACTCGCGGTGCAGATCGGCGTTGATATGGCCGCCAACATCCTCAAAGAGTTTTCCCCGGATTGGGTCCACGCGCGCTCGCGGAAGCAACTCCCGCGGCCACCGGCTTGAGGTCGAACGCTCTACGGCATTCGACGAAGAACACGCAGTCCGACGCCTTGTCGCAGACGCGGTTCAGAATCGCCAGCCGGCGTGCACGGTGGCGAACAGGCTGTACTTCTGCTGATCGAACCGCTCGCCCGATAGCACGACATCGTCCTGGACGTTGAACTCGTACGCCGCCGAGAACCACGGCGTGACGTAGAAGTGACGCCCCACGTCGAATCGATAGCCGATGCGCGGGCCGAGGCCGAAGAAATTTCGGCTGGTGCTGGCGCCGGTGCGTTTCAGGCCGTAGTCCTCGCGCGAGTAGTCGCCGTCCACTCCGACGAACATTCCCGCGGGGCGATCTCGCAGGAAGTAATCGAACTTGACCGTGACGCCGCGCGCGCGCTCCGTGAACGCATCGTTGGGGAGCCACGCGGCGGGCACGTCGGCGCCGAACACGCCGACCTGCAGCCGTTCGCGGCCGCCTGGCAATTCACGCGCGCCGTGCACCGAGAAGCCGCCCAACCCGTACGCGATCGGATCGGCCTCGACCTCCCATTGGGCGTGCGCGGCTGCAGGAATCAGCAGCAGCGATGCCGCCGCTGCCAGAATTGTCGTCACCTTCATCTTCGCCTCATCGTCGCCGGTGCACGCCCGCCGTGCAGCGCTGTAGACGACGATATCGGAAGAGCGGCGTGGACGGCATGATTCAAGGTGACAGAAGTCGTGACTTTTTCCGCCACGCGACTGCCGACTGTCGATTGCCGACTCGAGACGGAAGACCGCCGGGTCAGCGGCCGGGCGAGGGGGCGTCTGCGTGCGCCTGGCGGAACGCCGCAGGCTGTTGTCCCGTCCATCGCTTGAACGCGCGGCGAAACGCGCTCGGTTCCGAGAAGCCGAGCAGAAACGCGATCTCGCCGACGGCCAGCCGCGAGTCGCTCAAGTGGCGCTCGGCCAGCTCGCGGCGTGCGTCCGCGAGGACGCGTCGAAACGTCACGCCCTCGTCTTCGAGCCGGCGATGCAGCGTGCGGGCGCTCATGTGCAGGCGCGCCGCGACGCGTTCCAGCGTCGGCTCTCCGTCGCAAAGCTCCTGCGCCAGGGAACGGCGGACGGCGTCGGTCGCCGATTCACCGCCCGGCAGCTGCTGCAGCAGTGCGCGGACCTGTCCCTCCACGATCGGCTGCAGCATCGCGTCGGCGCCGAGCATCAGCAGGTCGAGGGTCTGACGCGGCCAGACCAGCGCGCTGTGATCGCGGTCGAAGCGTAGCGGCGCGCGAAAGACGCGCTGATGCTCGGAGGTGTCCGCCGGCTCGGCAAACGGGAATCGCACTTCGACAGGCGCGCACGCGTTCCCGGTGGCCTGACGGGCGACGACCAGCCAGCCCGTGAGGATGAACTCCGCGACGCTTCGCGGCGCTCCGCCCGGCAGCGGCAGTCGATGACTCAGGGTGGCGTATTCGCCGCTGACGTCGAGCGCCACTTCGGCGACGTCGTGATAAACGAGGTGATAGCGACACAGCCGCTCGATGCCGCGGCCGAGCGTCGGGCTGGTGCGCAGCGCGTATTCGAGCGCGCCGAAGATGCCCGGTCGAATGGCTTCGGCGGCGTGGATGCCAATCGTCGCGTCGCCAGTGACGTCCCGCGCCGCGTCCCACACGGCGACGGCGGCGATGTGGGGAATGCGCGCGTCGGCGTCGTTGAACGTCGCGGCGTCGAGGCCGACGTCGTCCAGCAACTTGCCCGTGTCGTACCCCTGCGAGGCGAGATAGCCGAGCACGGGCCGCACGGAACGCACCGACACCGAAACGGGGACCGGTCTCACCGGTCAATCGTACCAGAGGCGCGATGGCATCCGCGGTGCTGTTCTTCCAGCTGACTGCCGCGCTGACCGAATCGATTAGACCCGGCTGACGTGTCCAATCGCCGCCCACTTCTGATCCGTGGCCTCGTGTTCACGGCCTTGCTGACGTTCGCGCGCTCAGAGCGTACCTGAAATCGCTGGGTATCTCACTGCGTTCGGCGACGGAACCGATCGACGACACGCCCACCGGCAGGGTCGAGAGCCCGGACTATGGCGTGTCAGCCCGCGGCGATTTCGAGCCGCTGCTCGACGAGTCATGCTAGGAGCGACCTGCGGAGTAGCGCGACTGCGCTCGTCCATTGGTAAAATATCTCGGCGGAGGCTGTCCAAGAAAATGTCTGTTGTGCGACGCGCCGTCGCTGGCGTCTCCGTCCCAAAGAACTCGCGGCTTTCCATCAAACATCTAGTTGGCGTTGCGAGCGTGCTTGTGTGTGTGAGTGGGCCATGTAGTACCTCGGCGCAGACACCGCCGCCAGCCAATAAGACTACTGCCCAGAAAACCAGCGCGCCGGAAGACGGGGAAGTAATGCGGTTGCGTCAAGCTGCGGTACGTGGCGACGCGCACGCCCAGTTTGCACTCGGGTTGATGTATGAAACTGGCGAGTCTGTCGCGCAGGATGATGCGGAAGCTGTGAAATGGTATCGGAACGCAGCTGCGCACGGTGATGCGAATGCCCAGTTCCACCTCGGATCGATGTTCGTCAGGGGCAAAGGTGCTGTGCAAGACGACGCAAAGGCAGTCCAGTGGTTTCGGAAGGCGGCGGAACAGGGACACGCTGACGCTCAGTACTCAATGGGGCTCGCGTATGCCTTGGGGAGAGGAATCGCGCACGACGAGGCGCAAGCCTACGAATGGTACCGAAAGTCAGCGGAGCAAGGACTCGCGCCAGCGCAGTACAACCTCGGCAGGATGTATCAGAACGGCAAGCCAGTGGCTCAGAACAACGCAGAAGCGGTGCATTGGTATCGGAAAGCGGCGGATCAAGGCGAGGTGAATGCTCAATACGAGTTGGGCGTTATATACCACAACGGGCAAGGCGTTACGCAGGACGATACGGAAGCAGTCAAGTGGTACGGAAAGGCTGCCGAGCAAGGACAATTGACCGCCCAGTTTTACCTCGGTTTGAGTTTCAGAGACGGACAAGGTGTTCCACGGGATGACGTGGAGGCGTATTCATGGTTCGACCTCGCTGCCAGTCGTCCGTTAGGTGGCAGTGAAATGTTCACGCTCGGATATCCCTTCACGTGGGCTGACAGGACGACGTACGCGAATGCTCGTGACGCCCTCGCAAAGACGATGACGACCGACCAAGTTGCGGAAGCGAAGAAGCGAGTGCGATGGTGGTTGGAAGGTTTTGAGAGGAGGCAGCGATAGATGCCAAGGCGGTCAGGAAGTATACTTGCGCGCTGACGTCGCGAGGTACTGATGTCTCGAGCGATCGTGTATACGGTTGCGGTCGCAATCTGTATTTCGACCCTGCCGATCGTTTCGATCTCCGCCCAGACGCCCGCACGCGATCAGCCGGAGCCAACCGGCACCGCCGTCATCGCCGGCCGTGTCGTCGATGCGAAGAACGGCGAGCCGATCCGCAAGGCGAAGCTGCGTGCCGTCGATCCAGACGCTCGCTCCAAAGCACGAATCGCCACGACTGATGCCGGTGGTCATTACGAGCTGAAGAATCTTCCGGCCGGACACTATCGGGTGTCGGCCACGAAGGCCACCTTTGTACCTGGTTGGTATGGCGAGGCCGCGGTACTCGAGGAGAGCACGCCGATCGCAATTCGGGACGGACAGACAATCGATCGCGTCGACGTGAGGCTGTCGCACGCAGGTGTCGTCGCCGGCCTCGTGGTGGACGAAATCGGTGAGCCGATCGCCCGAGTGAAGGTCGCGGTGGTTCGACGCCAGGTCATGAGCGACGGCAATGGACGTTGGGTCGACGTGGCGACGCGGTCGACAAACGACATCGGCGCATTCAGGGTCTTCGGCATCCCGCCTGGTGAGTATTACCTCTCGGCGACGCTCCCGAGAATCCAACCGGAGGCGCAGACCAATCAGCCGGCGTACCTGCCGACATACTATCCAGGAACAGCGGACGTGACAGAAGCGCGTCGCCTGTCCATCGCGGCTGGTCAGGTCCTGAGCGACATGAATCTGGTGCTGCTGCCGGCTCATGCCGTGCGGGTCAGCGGAACGGCGTTCGAGTCGAGTGGACGTCCCGCTCGCGGCCGCGTGATTCTGCGCGGTCCAGAGACGATGCTCACGTCCGCGATCACATCCGACGGTGCGTTTCTGCTGACCGATGTGACGCCAGGGGAGTACGCGCTTCAGGCCATCGGCCAGGATCCGTTGAGGGACGAGCGTGCGTCAATGGCGCTGAGCGTGCGCGACATCGACGTCACTGACATCGCGCTCGTCGGGGTTACGCGCACCAGCATTTCCGGACGCGTCGTCGTCGATCGCGCCGCCACGGCCTCGGTCAAGCCTGGCGACCTTCGGGTCGACTCGCGATCGGCGCGGTCCGACGATCACACTGGAATCCGAGTGCCGGTCAAAGACGATTTCACATTCCAATTCGGCGACTGGCCAGGCCGAGCACTCATCGACGCCACCATCGCGGCCCCAGGGTGGATCGTGAAACAGGTGCGGCTGAACGGCGTGGACGTCACCGAAAGCGGAGTCGAGATCGGCACGAGCCCGCTGGCGGGGCTCGACATCGAGGTGACCAACGTGGTGAGCGACGTCTCAGGTGTCGTCAAGGATGCGAACGGCGCGCCGACACGACACGCATGGGTCATCGTGTTCTCACACAATCGAGAGAAATGGCACGTCGTGGATGGAGGCGCGGCGAATCCGAATGTAGTGGCCGTGCGATCCGACGCGACGCACGCGTATCAGATACACGCACTTCGTCCGGGTGCATATTATGCCGCTGCGATAGACGCTGGCAGCGTCCAGCCCGGCGACTGGAGCGCCCCGGAGTTCCTCGATCGCCTGCGCGAGCGCGCCGTGATGTTCGAGGCTGACCCAGGTGCGCACAAGACACTCGATCTGACGCTTACGACCTTCGAACCGTGACGCAAATGAGCCAGACCGCATTGGCGGCATCGGTGGCGATCGTGCTCTGCGTCAGCGGATCGGTGGGCCATGCAGCGCAAGCGCCAGTACCTGGAGTCCTCGCATCGCCACAGGTCTCAGATGTACGGCCGCCGTCGGTGGCGCAAGTGCGTGGGCGTGTTCTCGACGCGGCGAACGGCACGCCAGTACGCAACGCGCTCGTGACTATCGTTTCGCCCACCTTGCGAGAGGCCCACACGTCGGCTACCGACGCGCAGGGTCGGTACGAGTTCACGGGACTCGCGGCCAGTCGATACCGTCTGGTGGTGGAGAAAGAAGGGTACGTCTCGTTGGAGTACGGACAGACACGGCCGTTCGCCATGGGCAAGCCGCTCGAGTTACGCGGTCTCGAGACGCTCGAACGAGTTGATTTCAACTTGCCGCGCGGCGGCGTCATCACCGGCCGCGTGGTCGACGAGTCTGGCGACCCGGCGCCAAACGTCAACGTCCGGGCGTTGAGGTACGTGACGACCGGGGACCGGCGCGGCTTGACTGAAGAGGCCAGCGACACGACTGACGATCTTGGCGAATACCGGTTGTACGGACTGATGCCCGCGCGTTACCAGGTGTCCGCCGTTCCGCGTCGTGAGTCTCTGGATGCCGACGGATCGAGCAATGGCGACAGCGGTGACGAATACGCGCCCACTTATTATCCGGGAACAGCCAATGCGGCCGAAGGACACCCGCTGACGGTCGCACTGCAACGGTCGATCGCGGATGTCAACTTCGGGCTCGTGCCTGCCCGTCTGGCGCGCCTCAGCGGAACGGCAGTCAATCCGAACGGCCGCCCGCTGATCGGGATCGTTCGGGCGTTCCACACAGATGTCACGTTCGGGGATCAGATTCGTGCCCAGATACAGCCGGACGGCACGTTCACCCTCGGCGGCGTTCCGCCTGGTGAATACCAGCTGCGTGCCGATGGTCAAGGGTCAGTGGAAGACGGATGGGAGCTCGCCACCGCGCGGGTCAGCGTAACCGGCCGGGACATCGCCAATATCAGCCTCGCGGCGACGGCGCCGACCGTTGTGTCGGGCCGCATCATCCTCGAGTCATCCGCCGCGAAGTCAGTAGCGCCCTCTGCGTTTCGCCTCGTGCTGTCGACCATCCCGATCGGCGCGAGCTCCATCAGCTTCGGCTCAGGCCAACCAGTGCGCGTGCGCGAAGACTGGACGTTCGCGCTGAAGGCCGCTCCAGGCATTTACGATCTGCAACACACGACGATGCCCGCCGGCTGGAGTCTGAAGGCCGTGAGGCTGAACGGTCTCGACATCACCGACAATGGCGTCGATGTCAAGCCGAACCAGGACGTGCGCGATATCGAGATCGAGCTGACCAACCATCCAGCGAACGTCTCAGGTACGGTTGTGAACGACCTTGGCGAGTTGGTGAAGGATTACACGGTGATCGTGTTTTCGCGAGACGAGCAGCGCTGGAAGCCGAGATCGCGCTACGTCCTCGCGTCGCCGCCGGACCAGGATGGCCGATTCGCCGTCAACGCTCCGCCGCCGGGCGACTATCTGGCCGTCGCGCTCGGCGACGTCGAGCCAGACGCATGGACCGATCCAGAGTTCCTCCGCACGGTCCGCAACGCCGCGACACCGTTCTCACTCGGCGAAGGTGAAACGCGAGAGCTCCGACTGAAGCTGCGTTAAACGATGGGCGGAAGCATGCGAGCAAAGGTTGGCTTGCCAACGGAAGCGCGCAGCGAGCAGGTCCGCCTTCGCTCTTCGAGACCGCCAGGTTTTACGTCAAGCCCTTTGCCCGCTTGCGCTGAGCGGCATCGTCAGCGGCACAACAGCCCAATGTCTTCCCACACGCGCCAGTATGGCTTGAGAGACGATGCACCGAGGCTGGCGTAGAAGGGCTGAGCGGACGGGCTATCAGCATCGATGCAGACGCACACTCTTTTGACGGATTGTTCCCGGAACCAGTCTGCGAGCAGCGCCAGCAACGCCGTTGCAATTCCACGGCGCCGGTGGGCTGGCGCCACGAAGAGGTACTGAACCTCGCCGGCGCACCCGTAGCGGGTCGTGCGATGTCCGGCGATATAGCCGATGATCTCATCGCCCGCCAGCGCGACGTATCCGACGCGGGGAAGCTGCGCTTCGTGCGGATGGTGCTCTCGATCCAGGTAGGAGGCCATCCGCGTGTCCGCCGGACCGGCAGCCGGATCCGTGGATCGGCATATCGCCATCGCTGGAACATCCGAGGCGAGTGCCACGCGGAAGTGGATACCATGGAACTGCAGCATGGTTGGTCCCAACCCGACCCACGTTACCATCGCGCCGTCAAAGCGAGGGAGGGAATATGCCGCGCACGCGCCGCACCATCGGTGCCATCGCATTGTGTCTCGCGTCGGTCGCCGTCATCCTGGCACAGTCCGGCCCGACCACCCAGGAAATCAGGGAGGCCGAACGTGATGTGCCGGTGCTGCTGAAGGCGCTCGACGTCGTTCCTGGTATGACCATCGCGGACATCGGCTCGGGTGCCGGAGCGATGACGCTGATCGCTGCGCGGCAGCTTGGCCCGAGGAGTCGCATCTATACGACCGATTTGAATCCCGCGACCGTCACGGGCCTCAAGGGTCTTGCTGAGCGAGAACATCTCACGAATGTTGAAGTCGTTCAGGGCGCTGCCGCATCGACGAATCTTCCTGCGGGTTGCTGTGACGCGATTTTCATGCGCGACGTGTATCACCACATCACCGACCCGGCAGCGATGAACCGCAGCATCGCGGAATCGCTCAAACCTGGAGGCCGGTTGGCGGTCATCGACTTCGAGGCCAAGCCCGGCTCGCCGTTGCCGAACGGTGTGCCGGCGAATCGTGGCGGCCATGGTGTGCCGCCGGCGGTCGTGGCTGAGGAACTTCGCGCCGCAGGCCTGGTCTACATCGAGACGTTTCCCCAGTGGCCAGAGCCGAAGGAGCCCTTCTTTTTGGTGTTGCTTCACAAGTAGACGCGCGAGCTGGCGGCCCGCCTCTCGCTAGGAGGAAGTCGTGGCAACCGCCATCATCGTGGCGGTCATTCGTGCAAGAACGCGCGTGCGTGTCGCATCGAACACGGAGCCTTCGCACACTGTCAGCGTTCGACCTGCCTGGACGACCTGACCCACGGCGATCACCCGATCCGTCTTCGCGGGCTTCAGGAAGTGAATCTTGAACTCGACCGTGAGCACTTCTCGCTCGGCGGGCATGACCGACAACGCGGCATAGCCGCAGGCGACGTCGACCAGACTCGCCACGACACCTCCGTGAAACAAACCATGCTGCTGCGTCAGCCTCTCGTCGAAGCCACATGTGATGGTCACGATTCCGGATTCGACCGATTCGAGAACGGCGCCGAGCGTGCGCATGAAGCCCTGTCGGTCAAAGCTTTCGCGAATGCGTTCCATGGGTAGTGGTCAGCTCCTCAACCTCGCCGATTGGTGATCGTCGTGTTCGGCGACGAATTCGTGCGCGACGGCGCTGTTGGCCCAAGAGCGTCAATCCGCGCCGTGTAATGGAAACGCTCGGCCATTCGCATGTATCGCTGATGGTGAACACGTACAGTAACGTTCTGCGAGCGCTCCAAGAAGACGCTGCGGTCCGGATGAACGCCGTTCTCGACCGTTAGTGTGTCAGTTTCGCGTGTGAACCGCCACGAATCAGACGGGGTCTGATTCTGAATTTCAGAAATTCGAAGGTGGTGACCCCAAATTGTGCCTGTTGGAATCAGACCGCAGGCTGGCCGCTGTGTGTGGAGGGCGTGAGACGATGGCCGGCGATCGGTCTTATAATCGCCGCGGCTCACGCAGCACCGATGGCCCGAGATGAATCACGAGCGATTACGAGCCCTTTCTAACACCCGAGGAGGCGGCAACATGACACGTTCAGTCGCGCGTATGCTCGACGACTTCGATGGCGGGAGGATTTCCCGCCGGCAACTGCTGCAGGCCCTCGGTGCGGCCGTTGTCGCCGCACCGATCGCGTCGTTCGCGCAAACTGCCGGCGGCGGCCGCGGTGCGGCGCCACAAGATGCGCCGCCACTCGTTCCCCCATTCGAAGCGACAGGCTGGCAGACCGTCTGGCTCGATCATCTCTCCTACCAATGCACCGATTACCGGAAGGCGGCGGCCTTCTACGCGACGCTGATGGGATGGAAGGTGCGCAGCGACGACGGCAAGCAGGCCGTGCTGGACATCGGCGAGAACTCAGGCGGCATTGTGATCCGCGGCGGCCTGACGGCGCCGCCGCCCGCGGCGATCACCGACGCCGGACTCGGCGTCAGCCGTCCTCCCGTCCATGCCGTGTTCGACGGCTTCGCGTGGGGCATCGAGCCGTGGGACGCCGACAAGGTGAAGGCGGAGCTCGACAAACGCGGATTGAACCCGGTTGCCGACAACGCGGGCGACTACCGCAGCTTCCGCATCAAGGATCCCGACGGTTTCAATCTCGCGATCACCAACGGCACCAAGGCGCGGCGACGCAAAGGGCCGGCCACTGCGAAGCTGCCGGCGCCGGAACCGTTCGAGCCCACCGGCTGGAACACGCTGTACCTCGATCACATCTCGTTCGAAGTGCCCGATTTCCGGCGCAGCGCGGCGTTCTACCAGGCGCTCCTCGGGTGGACGATGCGCGTCGGCAACGGCAATCAGGCCTCGGTGCAGATCGGCGACATCGGCGGCGCCATCATCCGCGGCAACGCCGCGACCCGTGCCGCGGCGCGCGGCGACGGGCCGCCTGCCAGTGCGGCGCCATCGACGCCGAAAGCCGCGAACGGCTCGACCGCGACGATCGGCCATATCAGCTTCGGCATCGAACACTGGGACACCGAACGGGTCCGGGCCGAGCTGAAAAAGCGCGACGTCGTCTACGTCAATAAGGAAGGGCAACGCGAGCCGCGTCCGGACATGACCGGCACGCTCGAGAGCTTCCATGTACCCGATGCGATGGGGTGGGATCTCCAGATTGGCAACAAGATTTCTCCGACGCGATAAAGGGATCGAACCTGACACCGATCGGAAGTGCGGATGCCGGGTCGAAAAGGCTGCGACCGACAGATTTGTAACGGGCGCGCTCGGATCGTAGGCGCGCGCTGGCTGCCGAATCGCAACACAGAGGATTTCCGGGCATTGAGCGCGGCGCCTCGTTTGCTCCGAGTGCCCGAGTGTCAATGCCATCGTGTGCGCGCGCCGTGTGCGTTGTGATGACGCTGGCGGCGCCGGCCGCCGCGCAGACCACAACCGAAGATGGAATCCGCGCGGTACTGAGAGGCGACTACCCTGCGGCCGTTCGCATCCTGCGCCCGCTCGCGGATGATCCCAGCCGGCCGGATCCTGCCGCGCAGTTCTTCCTCGCCATCCTCCACGAAACGGGACACGCGGGCGACGGACTCCGCGCCTGCACATTGTTCCTTCGCGCGGCGCAGCAGCCAACTCCGTTCGCTGGACAATCCGCGGCAATCGCGGCGGTCATCCGCGATCAGCTCGGGCCGCTGGCGTCCATGCTGTGCATCGAGCACGAGGGCTGGCAGGGCGGTCCGCCGCAGTCGTTCGCGCTTGGGCCCGAGCACCGGATCGTTTTCACGGACACGGGCGTCAGGGTGACGTACAACGAGCAGGAGCAGACAACGATGATGCCTCCGGCGCCGGGTATCGCGTTCCTTCCGATTGAGTACACGCCGCTGAACGTCACGCGGCCAACGGCAGCCCGGCGTCATTTTTTTCAATGGTTCGCATGGATGCCCGATACGACGGCCAATCCGTCGTCCTGGGCGCTTCGGTGGACTTTGAGCGAGGTGGTGGGTGACGGATGGCACCCTCTCACCCATGAAGTCCTCGCGGTCGTAAACGGCGCGACACGACCGACAGCGGACGCATCGAAGCTCGTCCGGCTCCGGGTCAATGCGAACGGCGAAGCGGAGTTCACCATCACCGGCGATGGCACGCCGCGCACCGAAGTCATCCCGATGAAGGGCACGCGCTGATGTGGCCGCGAGTGTTTCTCGCCGCAGTCCTTTTTGTCAGCGCTGCTGCCGATCGCGTGTCCGCTCAGACGACGACCGCGGATGGCGTCGCGGCGCTTGCTCGCGGCGATTACCAGCATGCGATCGAAATCCTGAAACCCATCGCCGAAGATTCGTGGGCGGAGGATACCGCCGCGCAGTTCTTCATGGCGGGCTTGTATGACTCGGGCGACGGTGTTCCAGTCGATCCGCTGCGAGCCTGCGCGCTGTACGCGCGCGCGGCGAACAGGTACGACAACCCGTTCGGCCGGGAAGCGTCCAAGCTGTTGCCGGCCTCCATGTCGCGCGGACAGGAGTTCAACGACGAGTGTCTGGCGCTCACGAACGTCGGATTCGACAGCGGTTTCGAGCCCGCGACGTTCGACCTGGGTTCCGGCCACTACGTCGAATGGAAGCTCTCAGCGGCGACGGTCACGTACGAGGGCCGCACCAAGCGCGTACCGATGGGGGGGAGGGTGTCCCGCGGAGCGCGATTCCTGCCGCTGCAGTACACCGAGCTTGCGACGGGCCCGGCTCGCACGCTGTCACGACACTTCATCGAGATGTTCGCCTGGGAGTCCTCGGGAAGATCAGGTCCGTGGCGGCTGCGGTGGTTCCTCTTCGAAGTTGTGCGGGACGAACTCGTCCGGATCGACACGTTCGAGGCGCTCACCACCAAAAGCGGCGCTGCGCCCCCCTCGCGCGAATCGTTCAACCCGCGCGACTACACCGTCTTGCGTGTGGATGACGAGGGGAACGCCGAGTGGGCTGTGCTGAAAGGCCCACATCGCGCGACGCAGCGGATCGAAACGGACGCCGAACGCCGCGAGGTCCGCGAAGAAACGCTCGTGCGGGATGCCGCGCTCAAGGCAGTCGACTGGACGAAGCAGCACGATGTGTCCAGGCAACCGACGATGAATTACGCGGGCGCCGACGGATGCGGCCACGTGCACGTATACGGATGGTCGGCCGATCGCGCTGAGGCCGTCGTCGTTGGCCTCGCGGGTGCCGCGCTGGGTCTTTCGACGGGCTCGGCGACGTTCGACCTTGCCCGGGAATCCGCGAACATCTCCGTCCAGACGTACGTGTACGAGCGTGCGCAGCGGCAGTTCCAGTTCTGCTCAGACTTCCGCGAGGCGCCCGGCCCCGGCGTTGTCGAGCCTGAAATCTGGCGGGCCGTCGCCGGCGCAATCACGGTCGAACTGTCGCCTCCGGGAATCCGCGCGCGCGTGCCTGACGTGCGGTATGCAGCCATCACGTTGAGCAACGTGGTCCTGCGGAACGCGGCAGGGACAACGGTACGGATCACGCGGGCGGTGAAGCTGGCGGCGATCGTCGGCGGGATGGTCGGATGAGCCGTTACGCATCGGCTTGCCATCCCTAGCTTCAAGGCAACGGGCATCGAGATCCCGGCTACGCGTCGCTTCGCAACGGCTCCGGCGGCTGCCTTCCGACAGATCGAGAGCGAAGGTGGTGTGAGCCTAATGTGCTGAGTTTGCAACGACCGCTCTCAACGCGGTACGAACCGGAACTGTGCACACTGGCCGGCCACCAGACGCACTTTCGTCGTGCCGTGTTGCAATTGATTGATGTCGTACTGCCCGAAGCGAGCATCGACCGCCAAATCATAGAGACCAGGTGGAACTTCCATTCGAAACTTGCCCTGGTGGTCGGACTTGCTCTCGTACGTCTGTCCATTACCTGTCGCACGCACGATCACTGCGGGAACTCCGGGGCTTGGAGGGAGGCCGGTTAGCACATCCCCCTCAAGCGAGGACGTTGTCGCGTGCTGCAACTCCTCGATCTCCCTCAGGGTCTCGGCGATCTTCTTCGGATCCGACAGAGGACCACAATCGTCACCGGACCATAGTCGACCCTGACGACGCCAAGCGAAGACGACGTATTCGCGACCGACGTCCCAGTTCAGGCGGCCGCTGTCGTTCCCCGTGTAGACGACGACCGTCGGTTTAACGTCACCCCGTAGCACACGAGATACCCGAACTTCGAACTGGATGTTCTCGTCGTTGTCCACGTACTGCCGCGACAGTACCGTGGCGACGAACACTGCATCGCTGTCGAAGAATACGCTGCAGGCTTTTGGCACAGGGCTGGGGCAGACGGCTACAACAGGCGTGCCGATGACGCCGAGGCAGCATGTCAGACATAGCGCTCTTCGATTCATTGCGCTCGGGCGCTAAGGGCTCGCACGGCCGGCCGGTGAGTGTCGTGCGGCGGGCACAACGTGAATCCGTTCTGATCTCGCCGTCACGTGATCTCGGGTTGCGGGTGGGTCGTCCACCGGACAATGTCGTCAGCGACGGAGAATTGCGACAACGGTTGCCGCGTCAGAATGATCGAGCGCAGCTCGCCAATCGTCGGATACCCACCGGTTCCGGAAAACTCCCGCGCGTCGTCTATCAGCACGACATGACCCGGGACTGGATGCTCGAGCAGCGCCTCGACCTCCGCGAGTATCGGGCTGTCGACCTCCATGCGCGCGGAACCTGCGCCGGTGTAATGACCGTCCAGCCAGAAGAGAGCCGGACGATCGAGGCCGCTGAGGATGCGGGGCAGCAATGCCGCACTGTCACCGTGGAGCAACTCGACATGTCGCTGTCCCGCAAACCGGCGCCGGGCGGCCGCGTAGAGGTGATCGTCGAGCTCGATGGATACGATCCGGCCGGCAATCGGCGCGAGCGCGTCCACCATGTCGCCCCTGAACGTGCCCGTTTCGACGACTGTCGAGGCGCCGGATCGGCGCAAGCAGCCTTTCACTATCCGCTGCTTGACGATGGGAGGCGCAGGGATGAGGCGACCTCGCCGGTGCCACTTCCAGTACACCCGCCATTCGGTGAAGGGGCGCATCCAGGGCACCATCGAGAAGTTGCGCCAGCGCGAGAGCCAACCAGGCAGGCGACCATTGCTCGGCATAATCCTCCGCCTCCACCTTAACCTAGCAGCGCTTCCGGTAAGAATTCAAATAACAAGCGGTGAGTGTCGTGCGGCGGGCACAGCTTGGAATCCGTTCTGATCTCGCGGTCACGTAATAGAGGGTTGTGGGTGGGTCGTCCACCGGACAATGTCGTCAGCGACGGAGAATTGCGACAACGGTTGCCGCGCAGAATGATCGAGCGCAGCTCGTCAATCGCCGGATACCCACTGGTTCCGGAAAACTCCCCGCGTCGTCTATCAGCACGACATGACCCGGGACCCGTGTCGTGAGGTACACGATCACCGACCGGGAGGACGTGTGACGAACGTAAGTATTGCCTATTTCTTGGGCTGTGCGGTCGGTGGAATCAACCCGTTCAGTCGCAGATAAATGGCTGCCGTGGCGTAATGATCGGCATGATCGGACACCAGGAACATCATCAAGTTGGCGCGAGTCCGCTTGAAGAGCGGAATCTGGTCCGAGAGCCGCGAGTCGGCCAGCGTCGAGACGACCCTGTTGCAATAGTCGAACGACGCCTTCACGTCTGCCACGATCGCATCCTTGCCGTCGGTGTCCTTGACGTCGCTGCTCTTCGGTAACGCCTCGTCGGCGAGGCTCGAACACATGTACCGATTCGATTCGACGACGTGCGTCATCAGGTGCGCGAACGTCATCTGCGCCGAGGTGGGCTGAAACGTGTACTTGTCGGCCGGCATCTCCTCCGCCGCCGCAATCAGATTCCTGGCTTCCTGTTCCAGCCAGCTTCGCGTGGCATCCGCCACCGGGCTCGAGGTCGTGGTCGATGGCTGCGGCTGCGCGGCGAGTAACGCGACGATCAACAGGCTATACATATCCGCTCCCACATCTGGCGCCGCGGCGAGGCGGTGCCCTGCATCTCGGCTAAAAAGGTCGAACCGATTCCTGCTTGACGCGCGCCATCACCTTCTCGATCTCCGCCGCAGAGTAGGGCAACGCGGGATTGATGAGTTCGTAGCCGTCCGCGGTAATCAGGGCGACATCCTCCTGATAGAATCCCTGCCCATCGACATAGAATTCGGGCCCGATAGCCACCGTGTTGCCGGTGTGGAACTCTTTCGGCGGGAATATTTCGACCATGTCGAGACCGTGCGTGTACATTTCCCACGTGCGAGGCTTGAGGATCTCCACGGCGGCGCGTTTCGCGAGCTCCGAGTGGAGCTGTTGCCGATGGTCTTCGACATAGCGGGCCCCCGCGAGAACGAGCTCGTCGGCAGTGACGCCGTCATGCAGCGCACGCAAGACGCTTTGATACGCGCCGTTCAGGAGATCGACGACTTCGCGCTGCTCCTCGGTGAAGTGGCCGGAGACGGGAAGGGTTCGCCCGACGTCTCCGTTGTAGTGCTCGTAGCTGAATCCGAGATCCATCCGCACGGTTTCCCCTGCCTGCACAGTCCGGTTCAGGAGGTGATAGTCGTAGGCTTTTTGGTAGACGACCACGCTGGGCATGGACCCGGACTTGAGTTCAGGCCACATCGACACGCCGTCCGCGCCGGCTCGCAGCGCCCCGGCGATCGCGGCGCCTTCAATTTCACGGGTCGTGCGTCCGGGCGCTGTCGCGGCCATGGCCGCGCGGAAGCCGGCATCGGTATACACGGCGGCCTTTTTCATCAGCGCAATCTCGGCGGGACTCTTGACCGCGCGGACATTCTGAAGGATCGGCGCGGCATCGGAGATCGTTGTAGCCGGCCATTTGGCCTTGACCGCCGCGGACCACAGGACGTAAGGATTTTCGATTGGGGCGAGACCGGGGGGATTGCTGACATCCGCAACCATCTTGCCCTCGCCGCCTTGATCCAAATACAGCACGATCCTGCGATTCGCCTCGAGGCGTGCCTCGATGAAGTCGGAAAACCCGCCCCACGCGACGATGTGCGTAATGCCGAGCAGTTGTTCTGCCTGATGATTCGGGGTGAGATAGGCGCTATCCCAGCCGGTCAGCGCGGAAAAACGACGCTGCTCTTTCTCCCCTGGCGCCATCACGAAAAGCCGCGTTTCCTTCGTCGATCCATCAACCGCAAGAATCGCATCGTGAAGATTCTCGAGGCCGGTCAAGTAGTAGAAGTTGGAATCCTGCTGGAACCCGGAATCACTCCAATTCTTGGGAGCGGAAAAAGAATGCAGGAGGACGATTCCGTCGGGCGCCGCGTTCATGACCGCCTGCCGACGCGCCGCAAATTCGCCTGGGTCGATTCCCATGTGGGTCAGTGCCGATCCGGACGAACAGGCGAGCACCACAAGCACCATCGTCAGTCTCATGTGTGTCCTTGACAGTGTTTTAGCGGATCGCGATCGATGTTGGGAGCGGTTCTTGACGAACCGGCCCGCTCACGTTATCGACCGGCTCTTTCCGCTGACGGCTGGGAGGGACGGCGAAGGTCGGAAGGGAGGGCGGCCCTCAAAAGATATTAGAGAGGAGGCGTCGCACGCTCGCGTGGTAAGTCCGGCCTGACCGCAGTTGCACCCCGTTGTGGAGCGTCAGGACGTACTCCCCGTGTGCCGCCGGCCGCACCATTCGAATGCATTTGAAGTTGACGATGGACGAGCGATGGATCCGCAGAAAAACTGCGGGGTCGAGACGTCTCGACAGCCGGTTCATCGTCACCTGCACCAGATGAGACGTCTGGCCGGCGTGGAGTTCCACATAATTCTCCGCCGCAGAGATCCAATCCACGCTGTTCATTTCCAGGAACATCGTGGCGTCGCCGGACTTGACGGCCAGGCGCGTCAAATACTCTTGGCCGTGGGCGATCTGCTCCAGCACGGCGAGGACCTTGCTGTCGAGCAGCGACCCTCCGGTGCGCAGTCGCGACTTGGAGCGCTCCAGCGCTTTGCGCATGCGTTGTGCAGTGAATGGTTTCAGCACGTAGTCGACGGCCTGCACCTCGAACGCCTCGATGGCGTACTTGTCGAAGGCCGTGACGAAAATTACCGCAGGGACACTGGCGCCGCCCGCCCTCCGTAGTACCTCGAAACCGTCCATCTCCGGCATCTGGACGTCGAGGAATACCAGATCGGGTTTGCGCTCAAGGATTGCGCGCAGCGCCTGCGAACCGTTACGCGCTTCCTCTACTTCCGCGATATCACGATCTTTCTCGAGCATCATGCGGATCCCCTGTCGCGCCAGCGGCTCGTCGTCGACGATCAGTGCACGAATGCCAGTTGTCGTGCCGCCGGTCATTCGGCGCTCTCGGCCTCATCGCGGTAAGGGATCCTGATCGTCGCCACTGTCCCGCCACTCTCGGGGCTTTCGAGTTCGAGGCACTGCTCCGTCCCGTAAAGCTGCTGCAGGCGGGCGCGCGTGTTGCTGAGACCGACGCCGTTGCCGGAAGCGTCCTTCCGGTTCGCGAGGCCAGGGCCGTCGTCCGAGATCCGGAACTCGAGAGTCGAGCCAATGCGCCGTGACCGCAGCGCCACTTTCCCCGCTGAGGCCTTGGCGACTCCGTGCCGGACGGCGTTCTCTACCACCGGCTGTAGGAGGAAACACGGCACCAGCGCGCCAAGCGTCTCTGGCTCGAGAGCCACCTCGATCCGGAGCCGGTCCTGGAACCGGACTCGCTCGATATCCAGATACAATCGCAAGAATTCGACCTCGGTGCGCAGAGGAACCTCTTGGTTTTCCCATTCTTCCAGAGTACGGCGCAACAGCTCGCTCAGATTGGTCAGCATCTGATCGGCATCCTCTTTCTTGCCCTGTCGCACCAGCACGACGATGGAGTTGAGGGTGTTGAACAGAAAATGCGGATGAAGCTGCATGCGCAGCGCACTCAGCCTGGACTGGACCAACTGTTTTTCCAGCTCCGACGCGCGTAGTTGCAACTGCGCCGCCTCGATTTCACGCTCCTGCGAGCGGCGGTAGACGCTGAAGGCGTGTTCGATTGCCACGATAGCCCAGTAAAAGGCGATATTGAGATGGAAGTCACCGGGCAGCACCATCCGGAACGTACTCAGGAAGGTGGGCTGGAGGCGGAGTCCCAGCGTTGTGGTAACCAAGGCAAACAATGCCGCCTCCGCTATTGAGAACACAACACTGAGTACGGAGTGGGTCGGAATGACTCGCCACCAGGAACGGCGCGATATGGGCAGCCGCCTGGCGACGGTCCAAACCAGCGGGGCCAGCAGTGCCCACAAATAGCTGTCTGTCAGCCACACGGAAAACAGGATTCTCCAAGGTACGCTTTGCTCGAGATAGAGCGCGCGTGTGACACCTTGGCTGACGAGGAAGAAGGCGACGAACGTCCAAATGGCCAAATAGATCAGCCAACGCACCGGTTTCGATCGAGGCCATTGACGCATGCCCATGCCGATGCATGATACCGGAAGCGTGACCACTGGCTCGGATGGCGACTGCCGGATTGTTCGCCGCTACTGCGGCCGCCGGTCAAGGAGTCATGACAGCAGTTTCCGCTCGTGCTCCCGGCGCATGGAGAAGCGATCGAAGGCTGGACGTAGCCGCGCCGCGTGATACCACATCTGGTATAATCAGTTTCGAGCTATGGCGTGGACCGTCGAGACGCTGAACGAGACGGTTGACGCTGAGCTGGTCGAGCTGCCGGCAGACATGCGCGCGCGATTGGTCCGGATTTCGGAATTGATCGAGTCCGTGGGCCTGCCCAACGTGAAAGAGCCGCACGTCCGCCACATCCGCGGTCAGCTCTGGGAGATTCGCCTGAAGGGGAAAGCCGGCATCGCACGCGCGCTCTACGTCACGGCGCAGGAGCAGCGCGTCGTGATCCTGAGAGCCTTCGTCAAGAAGACCGAGAAGACGCCGGCGGGCGAGATCGATCTCGCACTGAAACGGGTAAAGGAACTGAAGCCATGACGAAGATCAGCGAGCTCCACCGCCGCTGGAGCAAAGGCGCCGACTACAAGGAGGCCTACGACGTCCTCGAAGAGGAGTTCGACCTCGCACAGGCACTGATCGAGGCGCGGACGGCCGCCGGCCTGTCGCAGTCGCAGCTGGCGCGTCGCATGAAGACCTCGCAGTCCTACATCGCACGCATCGAGGGCGGGAAGGTGCGGCCTTCGACGGATGCGCTGGAGCGCTTCGCGCATGCGACGCGCACGCGGCTGCGGATTCTTTTCGAGCCAGCGGCTGCCCGCTGATGCCACCGTGCCGCCAGGACAACCCACACCTGCCGATCATGCCAGGGCGCAAGCGATTCTGAACCATCTTGAGTTGCCGAACGGCTGTTGCCCATCATACAAGCGCGCAGTGTTAGCGTTCATCGAGAGCGCTCAGACTCGTTCCAACGTCATCCGTCTCGGGAGTGCCGTCGCTCCGATCGTCCGAGCGCGGCTGAGAGCCTCGTCGCTGTTTGGACGGACCTGTCTGGTCTGTGACGTGCCGCGTAGCTGGATGGCGCAGGCGATGCCCGGCTGCGAGGGCGCTGCAATTCAAGCTAATCGCTTCGATTGGCCTCCCCTGGTCCTGCTTCCCGTGCCGCGGCCCGATCGCACGCGCGTTGAAATGCAGTCGATCATCGAACACGAGTTTGTTCACATTCACCAGATGCTTCTTGGCCGGTTCCAGGGTCCTCGGCCCACTAGCAATACGTTCGAAGCAATGCGTCGCGAGTTCTTTCGTTCGATTCGGAACGAATACGAGGCGAACCTTCTCCAGCTGACGAGATGGCCACATCTTTGGCGCAGAATCCAGTGGCCGCTGGACGCATGGTGGGTGCTTCGTGGCTATACGAGTGCACTCGAAGGCCTTATCGAAGCCTGCTTGGAGGAGCAGTCAAGTATGCGGGTGTTTCGAGCACTCTTCGACGGCCTCCCAACACGAGTCGCCAAGGGACTCGCAGCCAATCGAATACCCACCGCGTATGCCCTTTGGGTAAAGCAACTCTGGCCTCGGCACTTCCGCACCGCCATCGAAGTTGTGATTGCGCACCGCATCGATATGCTCTTCAATCCCCGATATGAGGCCCTGAAAGGAATTGGCTCGCCTGTATGAAGGCGTTGACGCTTCACAGCGTCAACCGGTCCGGCGAGGAGCAGGACATCCGGCCTAACCACCGGCTCGAGAAGAGCGAGGCGCGCGTCGATGCGCTGCAGTTCGGAATGCCTTATCTATGTCGTCAGGCGTGGTCTGTCAATAAGTAGTTGCCCATTACCTCTTCTCGATAAAGGGCGTGACGTAGCCGCGCGGATGTTGAGTGTTCTCGACGAAGCCCGCAGGTAAGGCTCGTTCGCATACTCCGCAGCTTTGCGCCCCGTCGGCCTTCGGATCGCCGTGACGCGATGCGGCGCTTGTGGGCATCGGCTGGCTGAACGACGTCGGGCGAGCCCGGAACCGCAACCCGCACGGTGGCCGGAGCGCTCACGCCTTCGAGCCCGGCGGTGGGATCTGGTACACGATCTCACCCGGCGCCGGCGTCACGCAGTCGCCGGACAAGCTCTGCGCGAAGTGGAAGAAGTTCGTCGGATCATACTTCGCCTTGATCTGCATCAACGTTCCGTACGCCTCGCCCCAATACGCATGGCCGAAGAGCTCGAGACCGCGATGTGGGTAGTTCTGGTAAACGTGACCGTTGAAGTACGGTTGCAGCAGCTTCACGAACCCGTCAACCCACGCGATCTCGCGTGCCTTGTCGCTCTCCTGCTGCCAGAACACATCGACGAACAGATCCATGGCCGCGTCGCGGTGGATGAAGGCGCTGGCCGCCTTCGGATACTGATTGATGACGCCGCCGTACGGTTCGATGATCAGTGTGTCGTTCGGGTTTGGCGCAGTCAGCTCATAGGCGACGATCGCCTGCCAGTCCCGGAGCGTCAGCGGCGTCGAGATGTACCCGGCGCGCTTGTCTTCTGACGACCCGTCTGGAGGATTCGGGATCGAGTACGGATGCGTGTCGAGATACTTGTCCATCGACCCGTACGGGCCGCTGATGTCGACGTTGAGATCCGCGCTGCCGAGCGAGAGCAGCGAGCTCAGCGCGTTCTTCCCGTCCGCTGCGCTGCCGACGTACATCCCCTGCATCAGCAGCACCGGCGTCGGGGTCGGCGTGGTGGTGTTGAACCCGAGGTTGATCATCGCGCCGAGCTCGGGCGGCGCGCCTGTGCGCATGTAGTTCGTCTGCATCTCGAGCAGCGCCGCGGCGGCATCGTCGATGTCCCACTGAATCGAGTAGGCCCACACCGACGCGACCGGATGCAGCTGGTACGTCACTTCGAGGAGGACGCCGAAGTTTCCGCCGGTGCCGCCCCGCATGGCCCAATAGAGATCGGCGTTCGTCTGCGAGTCGGCGATCACGACGCCGCCGTTGGCGAGCATCACGCGAAACGCGAGAACGTTATCGCACTGGATCCCGAACCGCCGGGACGTGTAGCCGTACCCACCTCCTTGCACGAACCCGCCGACGCAGACATTCCCGCACGCTCCGCTCGGCACGTGCAGGCCGGTGTTGTTCAGGCGTCCGTTCAACGTGTCGAAATCGGTGCCCGCGCCGACCACGGCCGTCTGGTCGACGATGTCGACGGTCACGAAGCTGAGACGGCTCACATCGATCACGATGCCGTCGTTGACCGAGAACCCCGCCGTGCTGTGCCCGCCGGAGCGCACGCACGCCCAGATGTTGTATTGCTGCGCCACCTGCACGCACCACCGGACATCGTCTTCCACCTCGCAGTAGACGATGATCTGCGGGTACGCCTGAAACGCCGGATTCGATTCCTGCCGGTCCTGGTTGTAGTCGGGGTCGCCGGGCAGGACGACCTGGCCCACGATCTCCGACTCGAGCGTGATGAGCGCGTCTCGAGTGACGCCAAGCCTCTCGAAGAAATCCGCGTGCGCGCGCTGCCACGCTTCGATGCGGCGGTACTTGTGCCTCCGGCGCGGACTCGGTCGTTGTGCCATCGGGCACCTCTACTTGGTTCCGGGTTTCCAGTGTTCGAGCAGGTTGATTGGCGGAGTGGTATCGATCGGGACGTTGATCAGGAAGCGCTGACCGTCAGGCGAGACGGCGTATTGCTGCGTGTTGTTCAGCAGGACGGGGCCGCCGACGATGTTCACCGGGAACAGCGCGACTGGCGTCGAGATGTCGAGCGTGCCGTTCGGCAACGGCTTCACGGCGGCACGCATCATGTTGCTGTCGAGCGAGACGAAGAACAGCTCCTGGCCGTCGCGGCGCCAACGCGGCTGGGCGCCACCGGACGTGGAAACCTGGACGCGCTGGTCCTGGCCGCCCTCGACCGGCTGCACGTACACCTCGTACCGCCCGGACTCGTTCGAGTAGTACGCGATCCATCGGCCATCGGGCGAAAACTGGCCACCGGTTTCCTGGAAGGGTGTCTTCAGAAACACGCGAGGCGGCGTGCCGCCCGCGATCGGCGCCGTCCACAAGTCGAAGCCACTCTGTGGATCGAGGCTCGCAAACAGAACCGTGCGGCCATCCGGCGAAACGTCCATCGGAATCTTCGCCTGCGCCGTTTCGAGCACCATGCGATCCGGTCCCCCGCCTGGCGCCTTCTCGTAGATGTTGTAAGTGCCCTTCACGTTGGAGCTGAAGACGATGTGGCTGCCGTCGGCCGTCCAATGCGGCCAGGCATCGAGCGGCGCCTGAAATGTCAGACGCGTCAGCGCGCCCTTCGATAACTCGACGAGCCACACATCGAGGTTGCCGTTGAGCATCCGGTTGACGGCAACGCGCCGCCCGTCGGGTGAAATCTCCGCGCCGGTCAGGACGCCAGCGTCTGGCGCGCCGACGCTCTCGACGATCTTGCCGGTGCGATCGAACCAATTCAGCTGCCGGCGGCCTCCGCCTGCCGGCCTGTATGCGACCGAGTCTGCAGCCGCCGTCATCGCGCCGACAAACGCTCCCGAGTCCACGGCGATCTGTTCCGCGATCGGTTCGGGGGCGCCGACCAGTTCGAGCTGCTTCTCGTCGAACCGCTGAGCGAACACGGCGCCCTCGTGCAAGTAGAGCAGGTAGCCGGTGGGCGTAATCACCCCCGCAAGGTCGGTGGAGACGATCTGCCGGGCGTTGCCTCCCTGAAGCGAACCGAGGTACACGCCTGGCTTTTGACCGGCAGCGAAGAAAATGAAGTGCTCGCCGTCCCGCAGGAACTGGGGGAAGCGGTGGCTCATATGCGCCGGCTCGAGCTGGGTGACCGCGGACGCGTCGCCACTCGTCGCGGGAACCTTGAAGAGCGGTCCGGTACCGGAGGGCGCGAAGACAATCACGCCGGATGCGCTCCACGTGCCGCCGCGTCCAAGCGGTGCCTTCGCGAGAACGGCGGGAACGCCGCCGGCCAGATCGAGCCGCTTCAATTCACCATCGGCGAAGAACGCCACCGAGTCGCCCGATGGCGACCAGAATGGAAAGGACGCGCCGTCGGTGCCGGCGAGCGGCTGCGCCGCGAACGAGTCGAGCGGACGCAGCCACAGCTGCGTTCGGCCGCTCGACGTCGCCGGGAACACGAGACGGCGGCCATCAGGCGACAGCGCGAACGCGACCGGATCGGATCCCGGCGGCGTGACAACCTGCACGCGCGCTTCCGGCGCGGGGGGACCCGCGGCGTCGCGCCATTGAACGACGGCGAACAGAGCCAGCGCGCCGAGTGCCACGATCCACCCGGCTCCCCACAGTCGTCGGCCGGTGCCCGCCGGTGCGCGCGCGTCGATCACGTCGACACCCCGATGCGCCACGAGGTCTTCGAGCCAGATGCGCGCGTCCGCGATGTGACGCAGCCGATGCCGGCGGTCTTTCTGCAGGCATTGCCGGAGGAGCGCCCGCAGCCCGTCAGGCGTCCCAGACTCGAGACGTGACCAGTCCGGCTCTCCGCTCACGATCAAGCCAAAGGTGTCGGCGATGGTCGCGCCTCGGAACGGCGCTGCGCCGGTGAGCATCTGGTAGAGGACGCAACCGAAGGCCCACACGTCCGCGCGGCCGTCGACCGTTTCGGCGCGCAGCTGCTCCGGCGCCATGTATTCCGGTGTTCCCGACGCGGTCCCTGGGGCGGACATGCCCGCGCGCGTGATCGATTCGGTCAGTCCATGACTGACGAGCGGCTGGCGCATGGTTGCGAGGCCAAAATCGAGCAGCTTTGTCGTGCCGTCTGGCGCGACTTTGATGTTGGCCGGCTTCAGGTCCCGGTGAACGATGCCTTTCTCGTGCGCCGCTTCGAGCGCGGCGCAGATCTGCAGTGATTGACCGACCGCGTCGTCCACGGTGAGCTTGCCGGATTTCCGGATGCGGTCGTCGAGCGTCTCGCCTTCGACGAGTTCGAGGACAAGGAATGCCGAGTCGCCGACCTCCGGCAGATCGTAAATCGCGCCGATGTTCGGGTGATTGAGAGCGGCAAGCGCTTCGGCCTCGCGTTGGAACCGGGCGAGGCGGTCGGGATCCGCCGCAAACGCGTCAGGCAGGAGCTTGATTGCGACGTCGCGCTTCAACTTTCGATCGCGTGCCCGGTACACCGTGCCCATGCCGCCTTCGCCCAGGAAGGCGACGATCTGGTACTGGCCGAATACCGAACCGCGGGCCAGCGACATGGCCCGGTGATGATACTGCACATCGACCGATTCAACAGGAATCATGTCGCGCGACGGCTTGAGCCGAGCGCCGGGTGCCCCTTACGAGGATCGTGAGCGGCACTTGGGTGCAACACGGTCTGCCCGAGCCGAAGAGGGAGGTGCCAACACTCGAAGAGTGCGCGCCGCGGTTTATAGAAGGAGACGCACGCGCGAATCGGCAGAAGCCAGGTGGAGTAGCGCACAAGGAAGCTCGAATGAAGATGTGCAGCGGCTGAAGCGGGCCCTGGCAGAGCGTTCACCGTAAGTTCCTCGCGACGGAGATGGTCCACACCGGATGCTTCGTTGGATGGCGCGATCGGCACGCCGCTCGAACCGCGACACGTCACGCGGCAGTTCAAAGCCCTGCTCGCCGCGGCGAAGTTGCCCGACATGCGGCTGCATGATCTGCGGCACTCGTGCGCGACACTGCTGCTGGCCCAAGGCGTCAATCCGCGAGTCGTCATGGAGACGCTCGGCCACTCGCAGATATCCGTGACTCTGAACACCTACAGTCACGTCCGACCGGCACTCCAGCAAGATGCGGCGGCGCGAATGAACGCCATTTTGAACGGTTAGCGAGCCAAGCATCAGTCCGTTCGAGCTGTCGGAGATTTGCGGCGTTGTCTGCCATCCGTCCTATCGAAATACTACCTGAACCATCTGACGGGCAAGCGCGTGTCGGATCGGTTGATGAAGGAAGCATTGAGCGAGTTCGGGAAGGCGAAGAAAAAGCCGACCGAGGTGATGTGGGGCACGCGGGAAGGCGAGATGAAAACATCTACGCGAAAGCACACACGTGCCTAACGAGACCGCACGCCGATGCCAAGCAGCAGCCACGCCGCCAACGCCGCTAACGCTGCAATGATGGTGCAGACGATCCCGAATATATCGCGGTTGCGGCGAGCCATTGGGAACAGAAAGCCCACCGCCCAGAGGAAACCAGCCAGCAGGACCACCGAGAAGAACGCTTCGACCTCTGGTGGGACCAGATGGCGTGTCAACAGCACCCACGCGAACACAGAACATTCGATCAGCGAAACCGTGACGACAAGACCGGCAGAAATACGACCGAACAATCCGACATCGCGGTGCGCCATTGGGACGAGATACCCGATTGCGGCAACCGCGGTCGTCACACCAAGGAGCAGCAGCAGATATGCCATCCGGCGCTTCGGTCCTTGCTGCCGTTAGACACCGACTGGCGAATTTCGGCTTGGCTGCCTTCGGAGCAGGAACGAGATCATCACGACCGCCGATTGGCTTCGAGGCCACCGGATTTTCTAAGGAATTGTGGTGAGCCAGGAAGGAATCGTCCACGGCGGCGAGCCCGCAGGGCGGAGCCGCGTGGCTGATGAGTGCATGGATCAACCAACCCGATTGAAATGAGGGTTGGTGAGCCAGGAAGGAATCGTCCACGGCGGCGAGCCCGCAGGGCGGAGCCGCGTGGCTGATGAGTGCATGGATCAACCAACCCGATTGAAATGAGGGTTGGTGAGCCAGGAAGGAATCGAACCTTCAACCCGCAGATTGAGAGAACGACTGGCCCCCGTTCGGCAGTGTCCGTCGCGTATTTTCTGTTCTAACAATCGGCTCCTTCGCCTTCGATTTGTCCGCCGGTTTCCGCTTGCGATCCTGGGCTAGTGTGTCAGATAGTGTGTCAACCCTGAATGAATGACGCCGGACGTTGCGCGGCAGTCGCCAGCGAGCGATCGCGGCATAAACGCTCTCAGAGTCGACTGTTGCCCTCAGATTCGCAAACCGCCCGCAGCGAAGGAACGATCATGAAGCGCATCTTCTACGGTCTCGCCCTCGCCATCGCCCTTGCTCCATCGTCTGCGACAATCGGCGTCAATGCGGAGCCGCACGACGTACATGCCGGCGCCGGGGCAATGAGTTGCGGTCAATGGTTGTCGGCGCGAGAGGGACTAAAGCAGCCCAGGAGCTCAAGCTATCAGGATGATCTTCTCAATGAGAGCATGATGGCGTCCTGGGTGCAGGGATTCACGTTTGCAGGTGGCATGTCAGCTGGGGCAAGCGTTAACGATTTCCTTCAGGCAATACCGGATTCGGATTCGGTCGAGGCATGGACGGACAAATACTGTCGTGAACAGCCTCTAAAGAAGATCGCCAACGCGGCTGCTGCACTGGTCGGCGAAATCAGATCTCAACTTCCTCCCAGATGATTCCTTCTTCCGAATGTCCAGGGAGCCGCAACATAAAATCGGAATCCGGTGCGCGGCCATGGTCACAGATTCTATGCAGCGCCGTCGCACGGCTACCGAAATCAACGGCAGGCAATCAATGCTGCACGATTTCGCGCAGGTGCTTATGGGGCGACGTGTCATTGCACGGCCTCGAGCCCGTCAGAAGTCGTAGACCAAACCCGCTCCCGATGTAGCCGGCCCGTTTACCGACCGATACCGAGGACGATGATAAGGCGATTGATCGCGGCTGTGATGTTTATTGGCGCGTTGACAGTGCCGACCGCCGCCCAAGACGAGATCACGTTGTTCAGCGGACAGGGTGAAGCAACCGCCTATATTGCAGTTGAGGAAGATTCGACGATCTACCTCTGGTCTGGCAAGCCGGTCGCGTATCTCGATGACGACCCCGCCGGCGGCTTTCATGTCTACGGGTTCAATGGCAAGCACCTCGGCTGGCTCGCAAACGGGATTTTGTGGGACCACCAGGGTCATGTGGCCTGCGCGACAAAAGACAGAATGCGCACGACCAATTTCGAGCCATTCAAAGCGTTCAAGGCATTCAAACCATTTAAGGCGTTCAAGGAGTTTGCGCCATTCCACCCGTTGCCTGTTGAGTCGTGGTCGGACACGCCATGCAGTCTGCTGCTCGCGCGGGGCGGCGGGTAGAATTGGGGTTCAACAGATCCTAATTCTCCGATCTGTCATCCACAATCTACATGATTGCCTCGTCCGCGGCCCCACGACCCTCGAAGCGCTTGGCGCTGGTTCTGTCTTTTGAACGAAATTCTGGATTTACAGCAGAGCTCAACCGGTGTAGCGTCAGAGGCCTGGAGGGCGGACGATGCGCTCAGAAATCGGTCTCGCGCTGAGTGTCTGGCTGGTGTGCGTTGGCCCGTGTTCTGCCCAGTCGATCGCGCAACTCGCCCGAGAAGCACAGATCCGAGCCGCAGTCCCATATGCGGCGATGCTGGCGCAAGACCCCGGCCTGACGATTCAGCAGTACAACGCAGCAGTCCGCGAGCTGGCCGAACGCAATGGCGTTCCGTTGCCTTCGATGATTCCTCCGATGTCAATTTCGCCGCCGAGCGCGACGTCGAGCACCATCAACGCGATCGGACCGTTTTCCTTCTACAGCGACAGCAACGGCGTCACCGGAAATTCCACTCGCATCGGTTCATTCACGTACTACGGCGACAGCACCGGGCTCACTGGTAACGCGTCGCACATCGGCCCGTTCACGTATTACAACTTCAGCAATGGCGTGATCGGGAACACGTCGCGCATCGGCCCATTCACCTACCACAACTTCAGTGACGGCGTGACCGGCTCGTCGCAGCAGATCGGTTAGTTCCGCTACGACAACTTCAGCGATGGTACAAACTGCTCGACGCAGAAGGTCGGAACGTTCGCCTACACCAATTGCTCGTCGATGGCGGCAGCGTCATCAACTATGCAGAGTCAACCCGCGCCGTACATTGGAGGCATCGACGCCACGATCTACCAGCGCGTTCTCCCTCAGCCGAGTCCGCTGACTTTCCTCAGCCAGGCGCCTCAACTTCGCGCACTACAGCTCGCGAACCAGCGGCATCGACTGGAGCAACAGCAGCTCCAAATCGAGTACCAGCAGCCGCCAGCGGCTTCGTCGACTGCATTCGCCGAATCCCTGTTTCGCCCTGCGAGGCCGTCCGCGCCGCCGCCGCCGGCCCTTTCAAACGCGCCGACGTCGCTATCATCGGCGCTAAGGACCGTCCCGCGTACGCCGGGAATCGCGCACTCTGCGTTGCCAAGGCTCGACGGGCTGACCATGGAACAAGTGCGCGCGTATTTGGGAACGCCCGTGTCGACGACGAAACCTATGAGCGGGACCGTCATTTGGTCGTACCTGACACCAGACGGGATGCAAGAGGTGATTTTCCGAGCGGCCAAGCCAACTCTCCAGAAACGAGCGCCGGCCGCAGCACCGATTCAGGCCCAACCGCCAGCGGTCGCGGTCCCAAATGGGTGCAATCATCTTATGAGCCTTCCTATCCAGCGACGTGTTGTGGTGATCGCCGACTCGACACCCGCGTTTGTCGAGCCCCAATTTCGGCAGGAGGCGGTCGCCACGTTCGCCGCGGGCGCGGTGCTGTCGGTCGATGAGGCCACAGGCCCGTGGTAATTGGTGCGATTCAGCGATTCACGTTGGGGCGACCGCGTCGGCTACGTGCATTGCAGCAACGTTTCGATCCCATAGCGAACGCTTCAAAGCCGTGCGCCAGGGCGTGGCCTCGGGGAAGCGCGCCAGCAGAAGACGCGTATGGTTCGCCGGGCGGATGCTTTCACTGGGCCAAGTGGCCTTGGACAACCCTGGATCGAATTGAGGGTTCTTGACGAGCTTGTGAAATTCCGTAGAATCGTTCCGGCACTGTCGGCCATTTGCCGATAGACTTGGTGTAGACTCCCCGACATGATCGGGAGGGCGGCACATATGGCTCTCGAAAAAGAACTCGCGACCTACAAGGCGAAGCTCCCCGAGCTGAAGGCCAACGCTGGCAAATTTGTGCTGATCCACGGCGACGACGTGGTGGATACGTTCAGCAGCTACGATGACGCGCTGAAATGCGGATATGACAAGTTCGGCCTTGAACCCTTTCTGGTGAAGCGGATTGAGGCCGTTGAAAACGCTCACTTCATCTCTCGTTTCGTGACGCCCGTCCGACGCGCCAGCTAGCCGCGGTGTCGCACTTCACACTGCAAGTCTCCGTAAACGGCCCAATCATCGAGGCGTTTGTCAGCGTCAGTAAGCCCAGACGCGATGCGCTTGCTGCGGCGAATCAGGCCGTGCCGAGCCCCGTCAATATTCGAGGGTTACTCGACACTGGAGCGAGCGGAACCGCCGTCGACCCATCAGTGCTGACCGCGCTTGGGCTGTCGCCGACCGGAACGACCCTCGTTAACACGCCGACAACTGGTGCCATGCCGCAGCCTGCGGACCAATACGACATCGGATTCGTCATTCCAGCCCCGAACGGACTCCCGCTGTTCAGCCAAACCATGCCAGTCATCGCATGTGAACTGCTCGCGGCACAAGGGTTTCACGCATTGATCGGCCGCGACATCCTGAGCCAGTGTGTCTTCGTGTACAACGGCAGCGGATTCTTCACGCTCTCCTACTAGCCGTTCCGCTCAGGAGTGCGGCGCGATCCGCGTCGTTCAACTTCCGCGAGTCGTACTTGACCGCGAACTCGTCGCAGTACCTGACGCGCTGGCTGCATCGAGTAGTTCAGTCCGTCGTGCAGGACTTCCGTTAGCTCACGCTGATTCAGCCTCCCAGAAACGCTCGCCTTGCCTCGTAACGAGCCCTCGCGGCGCGCTGCCGTTCTTGCCGCCGTTTGATTGTGGTCCCGTATGCGACCGGACCGAGCACGGGACCGAGAAGCCCAGTCGGCTTGTAGCTCCAGCTTTGAGAGTCGTAGCTGAGGCCCCAACATCGCCTGCAACGCGGCTCAAGGCCGGCGAGCGGGAGGTAAAGGCGCGTTGCGCGCTGCTCGCAGTGCGGACAAGGCGTCAATCCGCGTGTCGTTATGGAGACGCTCGGCCATTCGCAAGTATCGCTGACGCTCAACACGTACAGCGATGTCCTGCCGGCGCTCCAAGAGGAGGCCGCGAAGAGAATGGACTCGGGTACTGTCAGCCAAGTGATGAGGCGAATTGCCGTCATCGTCATCTCGCGGCTATATCCAGAGGTCAGCCGCGCGGGCCTCGGTACTTGAGGTAATCGCCGCCGGAGACTCTCGCGACGATTGTGAGGTAGTGCTCCGGCGTCACCGCGTCGAGTGCGTGTTGTTCGGTTATGGTGCGAAAGGCGGGAGCTGCAAGTTGCCGCTCCTCTCCGCGCGCCAAGCTGGCGATTCGCAGTTTGTACCCGGCGGTCCAAAAAAATCCTTCCGCGAGATTCCGCAGGTCCACAGGGGCCTCGCTGACGACGACGACGACATCGGTGAGGGCCTCGGCTCCAGCGCTCCGGAGGCGTATGTCAAGCGACAGGAGAAACTGACCCCCTTCCGACACTAAAACTGACCCCTCCTGATTGGTGTCTTTCCGTCCAAACAGCGTGAGCCGGCAGCGCCGGCGAGCGCCCGCAGTCACTCGAAGCTGCACGCTGCCGAATGGGACATGGTCAGCCGTCGTTTCTCGAGGCGCGGCCGAGCAGTCCTGCCTTCTTCTTCTGTCGAAGTCGATAGCTCTCGCCTTGGATCATCAACGTGTGACTGTGATGGAGCAGGCGATCGAGGATCGCGGCGGCGAGGACATCGTCACCAAACACGGCGCCCCACTGCGTGACGACCTGGTTGGTGGTGATCAGCAGGCTGCCGCGTTCGTACCGCCGGGCGACGAGCTGGAAAAAGAGATGCGCGCTGCGGCGCTCGAAGGGCAATACCCGAGCTCGTCGATGATGAGCAGCTTCGGCTTCGTGTAAAACATCAAGCGGTCACTGAGCTGCCCGTCGGTCTCGGCCTTCGACAGCGCGGCCAGGAGTGCCGTGGCGCTCGTGAAGAGCACCGAGTGGCCGGCTTCGACGACGGCACGCCCGAGGGCGATCGCGAGGTGCGTTTTGCCGACACCGGGCGCGCCAAAGATAAGCACGTTGTCGGCCTGGCCGAGAAATCGGGCCGTCGCCAGCTCGCGCACGAGTCGCTGATCGACCGACGGTTGGAATTTGAAATCGAAGTCGTCGAGCGTCTTCACCGTCGGGAAGTGCGCGATCTTCAGGCCCATCGCCACACGAGTCCGCTGCTTCGCATCGACCTCCTGCCGCAGCACGCCGTCGAGGAAATCGAGATACGTCGGCTCGGTCCGCGCGGCGTCATTGAGGACCGCATCGAGACGCTCGGCCACGTACCGCAGGCGCAGGCGCGAGAGCTGCTCGACGACACGGGCATGAATGACGACGCTCATTGGCCACCGTCCACGACCGCGGCATAGTCGGCCAGGTCGCGGCCCAGGACCGCCAGGCCGGGTGTCGGCGCTTCGTCCAGCGCCGCGCGCCACAAGCCCGCGTAGTGCGTCACGTCGACCACACGGGCAAACGGCTCGGTGGATAGCGCGTGCGTCGCGACCAGCTCGCTGCCTCGAAAGATGCGGACGACGTGATCCTCCACGACGACCTCGACGTGATCACGGACCAGTAGATGCGGCACGCTGTAGCGGATCGTGTCCACATCGACGAAGGCGTCGAGGGCGACGCGACGGCGGAGACGCTGCGTCCGTCGCGGCAGCGCGCGGACCGGCAGCGGTCGGAGGCTCGCGCGCTCGTCTCGCTCGAAGCGCAGGATCGGCGCTTCACGCGTCGTCCCGTGGCAGCGCTGATCGGCGACCGTCATCCATGCGGCGAGGTACTGCTCGAGCGCGCCGAAGGACTCGAAGGCCTGATCCGCCAGCGCATTGCGCTTGACGTATTTGACACCCGCTTCGGTCTTGCCTTTAGTCCGAGCGCGATAGGGGGCACACGCGCGTGGCTGCACGTCCCAGTCCCGACAGAACGCGAGATAGGCCGGATGGAAACAGACCGTCCCGGTCGCGCGATCGCGGCCCAGCACCAGAGCGCGCGCATTGTCACCGAGCAGCGTCCGCGGCACGCCGGCGAAATGGGTGAAGGCCCCCGCGATTCCCTCGCGCCAATCGTCGCCACGCTCATTGAGAAACGCTTTGACGAAGAGGCGGCGCGAGTAGCTGAGGACGGCGACCAGCAGAAAGATCCGGACACTGATGCCGGCAATCGCAGCCGCTTCTGGCCGAAGTCGATCTGCATCTGATCGCCCGGCGCGGTTTCCACCCGAACGGTCGCCAGCGCGGCGACGCGCTGCGCGCGTCGGATGTCGGCCACCGCTCGCTCGATTGTGCGAACGCTGATCGGGCAGCCGTGCTCCGCGAGCAGTCGCTGCACGACGACCGCATTGCCGGCGGCTGGCCCCGCGTACAACGTCCGCGCTCATCGCGCCGGCCGTCCGTCAGTCGCCGCGCTGCCGGTCGGACCTGCGAGCCGGCTGTGATCGGATGCCGCAGATACCGCCGCACCGTATTGAGCGCGACGCCGACCTCGCGCGCAATCGCCTTCTTCCCGATTCCACGACTCGCCAGCGTCCGAATCGCGGTCACCGTCTCGCCTTCGATCACCGGCACCTCCGTCGTAGGAGATACCAGCACATCCCTCTCGAACTCCATTCGCCCCTCCTGAGGGGGGTCAGAATTAGTGTCGCGAGGGGGTCAATATCACTGTCGCTCTACAGCGTAGGAGCCATCCGTTGTGAGACACACTCGCCACAACCGGCAATTGCGCCCAATCCGTGAAGGGTACGTTTGCGGATCGAGATTCGACCCAGCCCGGCGGACGCATGTTAAACCCGGCAAACTGCGCCTTGGTCGCACAAGACATGGGCCGTCAATGGTGGGTGGGTGATCACTCGCAGGGTAGTGACGCACCATGGCTGCGCGGTTACGGCGGAGAACGATTGCCATGCAATCCGCACTAATGGAACCCTGAGCCACCGGGCCGGCAGCTGCCTCTCTGATTGCGGCCACGGTCAAGTTTTGGAGTTCCTCGTCCTGAAGTCCGAACAGCTCGCCATTGTTCAGCTGCTGAAACAGGCGGTCTTGCACTGCTTCTGCAGCTGGTTCGTTTCCAAATATCCCGACGAACCGCCGGCATGTTCGGAGGCACATTCGAAACTCTGAGGTGACGGGGAGGCTCGGTCGCGCTTCGCGATCGTGCATGTTCGAAACGGTGAAGAAGAACTGTTCTCCCCCAGCGTTGAAACCCGCTCCAACGAAGCACAGGCCGTCGTCGTCAGATTCGGGCAGCCCTACCTCGCGCGCCGCGCCTGCAGCCAGCTGCTCGAGAATATCGGGAACGGGTCTTTCCACATGGGCAGACAGCGCGTTCACGAGCCAAGCGTCAGTCGGCACGCCCCTGCGGCCAATTCGTCCGAGACCGGTATACGCCATCACGAATGCCGCGTAAGGTGAGTCCACCACAACGGCTTTATTGGAAGAGTCGTCGTACCGTTCGCGTCGCCACGTGAGACGGCGATCTGACGCTTGAACAACGGCTTCATCGAGCCCAAGGGTGATGATCAGGGTCACTGATGCACTTGAATTCGGCCCGTAGTGTGTCAGTTAGTGTGTCAAACGCCGCGGGGCCGTCTGCGCTTGGTTCTGAATTTCAAGATTTCAAGGGAAAGTGTGGTGAGCCAAAATTTCGCGAGTTGGAACCCGATTGCACGATGGCTGAGGCAGCTCAACACGTTGCGCACGGCAGCGTGACGAGGTTGCCGTATTCGCCGCTATAATGGCATCAGCGCGAGGGGCGCATCCAGTCCGCGGAAAGGGCCGTGCCCACCCACAGCCGCTCGAACAGTACGAACCTTCTTTCAGCCTGATCAGTGCGGACTCCAGGCGCGTTGTGAAAGGAGATTCGCATGTACCCCAACCCGCAGGACGCGCTACCCCTTCCGCCACACCCGAGTGTCGAGCAGTACAAGAAGCTAGCCAAAGACCTGGTGAAATCGTGCAGGTCTGGCGATCCCGCTGCCATTGGCGCGTGGGCGCTCCGCTGGATCGAAGCGCTCGCCACGCATCAAACGGAGCCCGACGCCCAGCGAGACGGAATGGAGATCGATGCCGCGCGCATCAGGTCGACGAATTCGCGCGAACGAAGCTGTCAAGCGGTGGCGCGGAATCTTCTTCAAGGTGCGTGCTGGCCGATGCGCAATTCGTGATCGCGCGGGCGCATGGCTTCCTGAGTTGGCCGAGGTTCGTGCAGCACATCAAGTCGCTTGACCGCGCGAGTTCACCGGTTTCCGCATTCGAAGCGGCAGCGTATGCGATCGTCACGGGTGACGTCGCCACGCTCAAACGTCTGTTGCGCGAGCAGCCGACATTGATACGGGCGCGCTCGACGCGCGAGCATCGGTCCACGCTCCTGCACGATGTCGCGGCCAACGGTGTTGAGAACTACCGACAGGTCAGTCCCAAGAATATTGCGACGGTTACGGAGATCCTGCTCGCAGCGGGCGCCGACGTTAACAGCGAGGCGGATGTCTATGGAGGAGGATGTACGACTCTCGGACTCGTCGCCACGAGTGCTCCTCCCGCGATCGCCGGCGTGCAGCGAGACCTGATCGACGTGCTGCTCAAACACGGCGCACGGATGGACCTTCCAGGAGCCGGCGGCAACAAACAGCCACTGGTCCGCGCTTGCCTTGCAAATGGTCAACCCGGCGCGGCGGAATACCTCGTGAACCGCGGCGCAAGGCTAGATCTTCCAGGAGCAGCCGGTCTTGGACTGATCGACGTGGTGAAAGGCTTCTTCACTGAGGACGGTGATCTCAACGCGAACGCGACGAAAGGGCAGATGGTGGACGGATTCTCTCTGGCCTGCGTGTACGGCCGCGCGGATGCGGTCGACTTTCTCCTGAATCGAGGTATCGAAGTCGACGAACAGCTCAGGGGGCACGGAGAGGGACATACTGGCCTCCATGTGGCCGCGTTTCATGGACATGTCGACGTCGTGATTGCACTCTTGCGCCGCGGCGCTCGCACCGACGTGATCGACAAGACTTGGGGGACGCCGCCGTTGGTCTGGGCGCTGACAGGGTGGAGCGGGAAGCCCTCAGCCGAGGCCGGCCGGTACGATGAGGTGGTGTCGCGGTTGGTAGCTGCTGGAGCGGACGTGACACCCGATCTGCTCGATTGGGACAAGGCGCGTGCGGATCCAAGAATGATTGCTGCGCTGACCGGCAAGATCTAGGTGTAGCGGAAGGCATGCCGAGCCGAAGCTCTCGTTGGCAACGGGAGGTTTGCCGACGCACTCGTGATTGGGGCTACGGCGGACAGCCTTCGCGAGAAAACAGAGCGGCGGCTAAGCGGGTGCGAGAAAAAGTGAGCCTAACGTTCGCCAGTTGGAACCAAGTCACGACCCTGCTGCGCCGGATCCAAGCACTGCGACAGACCGCGTAGACCCGCGGAGGGCACTCCGGTCGGTCCGAGTGCAGATTCATTGCCGAGGTGGGCCACCGTCAGCGTTTGCGGCAGGCGTGGCGCAAAGGGGAACATCGTGGCCTCTGGCCGTCTCCAGGACAGTCCGGATCGCGCCTACAACGATCTCTGGTTCGTCGACCGCCACAACGTGACCGGACCGTTGAGCGATGATCAGACATCCTCGTTCTGACAGCGAAGCTTGATCTTGTTGCAACCGTCGCCAATTCTCGTCGGCTCCTCGTGCACCGGTGACGACGAGAACAGGGATGGTGAGTTTGCGGCGCGAGCTCCTGACTTCCTCGGCGCTTTCCCGAGTGTGAATAATCTCGTCAGCGGCCTCCTGGTATCCGGCTGCGCGGAACCGGGTCGCCTGCGCGAATTGCCGCACTGATGGAGCCAGCGTTTCGATTTTCTGGCCGAACGACACGCCGAACAGTCGGAGGACGCCGATTGCCGACAGCAGGGGAACAAATCGCGCCATCCGCGGCACTTCATGTGCGTCGTCTTCGTGGGAGGCATCCACGAGCACGAGACCCGCGGCGCGTTCAGGGTGATCGGAAGCGAACACACGGACGTCGAAGCCCGCGATGGATGCCCCGACGAGCACCACCGGTCCGGCAATTCCGCTACGCGCTAGGAGTTCGGCCAGCTCGCTCGCGATGCGGCGTGCGGTCCGCGGTGACGGCCCGGGATCGCTGTAGCCCATGCCTGCTCGGTCGTAGGAGCAGACACGCGTGAATCGAGCAACATCAGGTTGGACGAAGCCCCAGTCAGGAATTGAGCCGCCGAGGCCCGTGTCGAGGATGACGGCAGGCGCGCCGTCCCCGGTGCACCACAGATGGAGACCGAGACCCTCCGATGTCGACGAGACGTCCGGGAGGCGGAGTCGCCGCCAGGTCTTTTCGAGTGGCAAGCCATTGGTACGTGCACCGGTGAGCGCAGTAACGACGATCAGGCCACACAGGCCGACAAGAATGCGCAGCGTCCAACGCCGCATGTCGACATCTCCTCCGTCGAGAGCGCTCCGTTTCGCACCTGCGCCCGCCGCGGGTGAGTGAGTGCGCAATGTGCACGCGAAGACGGACGCTGTCAAGCGTGATGGCCGCTGGTTACATTTGGTGCCCGCCGCACACGCGTCGCTACTCAGGTTCGATAGCCAATGTGGATCGCGATGCTGCTCTCTTTGGAATCAACGAGTTGGAGCTGGTGAGCCTAAATTTCACGAGTTGGAACCAGCTCGACGGCTGGCCACGGCAGGTTGATCGACTACGCCAGGCAGCGTGAGGTCGATTTCGTCTCCGTCGGGCGATACCACATCTGGTATAATCGGTTTCGAGCTATGGCGTGGACGGTCGAGACGCTGAACGAGACGGTTGACGCCGAACTGGATAGAACTGCCCGCCGACATGCGCGCCCGACTGGTCCGGATTTCAGCGTTGATCGAATCGGTGGGGTTGCCCAACGTGAAGCAGCCGCACGTTCGCCATATCCGCGGTCCGCTCTGGGAGATTCGGCTCAAGGGAAGGGCGGGCATCGCACGCGCGCTCTACATCACGGCGCTGGAGCAGCGTGTGGTGATCATTAGGGCCTTCATCAAGAAGACCGAAAAGACTCCGCCGAGCGAGATCGATCTTGCGCTGCAACGGGCAAAGGAACTGAAGCCATGACGAAAGATCAGCGAGCTCCATCGCCGCTGGAGCAAGAACGCCGGCTACAAAGAGGCCTACGACGCCCTCGGTGAAGAGTTCGATCTCGCACGGTCGCTGATCGAGGCGCGGACGGCGGCGGGCCTATCGCAGTCACAGCTGGCCCGGCGAATGAAGACCTCGCAGTCCTATATCGCGCGGATCGAGGGCGGCAAGGTGCGTCCATCCACGGACGCGCTGGAGCGATTTGCGCAGGCAACCCGTACGCGTCTGCGGATCGTCTTCGAGCCAGAGCCCGCTCGCTGATGCAAGCGTTTCGCGAGGAAAGGCCGACGTCGGCCGACCACGCCAGAGCTCGGGCCATCATGAAACGCCTTGAGCTGGCAAGCGGCCGTTACCAAATCCATGACCGTTTTGGTGAGCGATGCGCCATACATCACCGTGTTGGTTTGGAGCGGTTCGCCCTTGGCGTTGCGTGCGCCGTACGCCTGCACGTAGGCCACTCGGCCAGCTACGTCGCAGGTCAGTGACCGTGCAGGATGGCACCGGCGGCAATGCCCATGATGAAGGCCACCACCCAGATTAAAAATAACGCTAGCGTGACGAGTCCGAAATAGTCCGCGACGAAGACCAGGGGGGTCACGCCCAGAAGAATGAGGAACGTGCATCCGGCCACGCGGAAGGCTTGTGACGGCGTCCCCTTGAAAAAGCCGGAGGTTGGAACCGGCGCACCGAGATCACGGCTAGCGAGCATCCAGCCGATGACCGACCCAATCAGCAGTAGGGCTATCGCGACTCTCGGCTCGAGAATGTCAGGCATCGTCTCGAGATGGCACTATGCTAGGCAGCAAACGCCCTCATCGCGTCTGTCCAGTCGTTCGATCAGTTCTTCGATGTCCCACACGTGATCGGTCAGGCGCTTCGCGTCACGCTGGCGATGGAGGCAGGGCTTAAGGATCACATCTGGGGCCTCGATGAAATCGCCGCGCTCGCTGGTTAGCGGATATGGCCAACGCCAAAACAAAGCCGACAGGCTTCCGCGTCTATTGCGATGAGAGCAATACCGACGGCGGAAAGCGTCATCCGGTCTACGGCGCAATTCTCGTCTCGCTAGACAACATCATCACGCTACAAAACGAGATCAAAGCATGGCGACGGCGAGAAGCCATGCCCGGCGAACTCAAGTGGACAAAGGTTGATGGCTGTCTGCGATTAGCCAAATACAAGTCCCTGGTTGATCTGCTCTTTAAGCTGGCGAGACAACGAGAGATACTGCATTTCAAAGCCATCATTCTCGATACTCGCGCGCCCGAATACCGCGCGTTCAGCAAAGGGAATGAGGAACTCGGCTTCTACAAGTTTTACTACCACTGGCTGCTTCGCTACTTTGCGCAGTTTCCAGTCGTGCATCGATGCCACCTGAGAGTGATCATTGACGAGCGCCCGGTCAAAGGCGACCCCTATACGCCGCTCCATATCATCTTGAATCGCGGCATACGGAAAGAATTCGGGGTAGACACCGACGTTGTGAAGCGTTGTGAGCCGCTCGACTCGAAGAAGTCCGACCTGCTCCAAGCGGCCGATGTCCTGATGGGCGCGATCGGTTTCCACTGCCAAGACTTTCATCTACGCCCGAACGCCAACAAAGAAAAGATCGAACTCGCCAGATACATCGCTGCAAGACTCGGGTTGAGAGACTTGAAGCATGAGACAGATCCGATCAAGGAAACCTTGAAGATCGTTCGTTGGCACTGGAGCAGTAGCGGCCCGAAACCGCGATACAGACGACGCGCGGCTGACAACCCGCGCCACAATAACCCTCGCCAGAATACCAGCAAATGATTTCGTCCGGTAACCCGTGGGTACCGCACGATCCGGCACTGTGGTGGATTAACGAATGTAATCGTCTCATGAACTGTGAGTCAAGTATTGTTGCCAAACGTAGGCTAGACTATTCGGCGGAGGCGACATGACGACAGATCGAACAACGAAAGCACTGCTTCTTATCATCGCCGTCGGTCTGTGGATTCACCTCGCGACTGAGGTCGTGCGGCCTGTTCAGTTGAAAGCACAAACCTCATTGAGCGATGGCCTCAACCTGGATCGGATAACAAAGCTTCTCGACCTGATCGCGCAGGGCACCTGCCAGAACAGGAAAATCTGCGGCCCTCTATGAAAAATCAAACTGAGACACTACCCAGGGTACGGTAGCGCATCAGTTTGAGTGTTCAGTTTGGTCCGTGACGCCCAAGTCAGCAATCAGCGCCGCGATTGACGGTAGGCTGAGTAGTAGAAAAAACGCGCAGGCCACAGCCAGAGTCAGGTACATGTTGATGATTGGCGCGGGCCTGTTCCTATATCATGATCGAGCAGATGATCTCAACGGAAGCTCTCCGACGTTCAGTACGATCGCGATCATTCGCATAGTTCCATTCACGCTGCCTCCGCGTTACGTCTGTCCAAGAGCGCGACCAGCCCAGCGGCCGACGCCTGGGTGATGTCGGATCTTGTTGCTCTGCTACATGAAGGCCGCCGAAGACAAAAGCGGTTTAGGTGAATCATGCTTCGAGTACCGGCACTGCTGCTCGTTGGCGCTGTGGCGCTCGCCGGCTACATCGTCACACGCTGGGGGCTATTGTTCGGCCTGCCTGGAGATCTTCAGAGAGCGCGGCGGCGCGGTTGGAAATAGTCAAAAGAAGCCCAGCTACCAGCGTGGCCGTCGCGGGACAGCTACACGCGCTGAGGGCGCGAACGGCGGGACGATCAGCTGGCGTTAGGGACCGAAGAGCGTATACGCAGGCGGCGTTGGCCACAGCCACCGTGTTCCCGGTCATGTCGAAAAACTCATCCGAGTAGCCTTCCTCTGGGTCCATCCGGGTACGGCGTGCCACTCCACCGACCGTTCCGACGTCGCCCGTACGCAGCCCGCGCTCGGTCACGTCGCGAGTCAGGATCGCGTCGCTGTTTGACATGTCGAAGGGCATGTGCTACCGCGGTACATGGTAATGAATCGCGCCACGTCGGTGCCAGTGTCAACCTGCCAGACTGAGCAGAAGCGGACGCTCCTGCCGCCGGGTGTCTTGATCGGCCAGCTCAATCTCATAGGTACACGATGTGGTACGCGTTCTCATGCGTGCGGGTGGCGTCGAGCGAAAGAGTGCTGAGCGCGCAGGTCCGACTCCAGCGATCGCGGATCGTCCGAACGATATCCGACGCTTAGGAGCAACCTCGCCTTCGGGCCGCCCCGCTTGTGTAGATAGCGATTCAGCAGGTAGCCAGTGAGCTTGTCCGCCGCAATGATCGCGCGATCGACGTTGGGTATCCTCATCGCGACCACCGCCCGTCCGATTGGCGCCTACGCATGCGTTGCACGCCGACGACATTAATCTTCACCAGATCGTCTGCCGGTAAGAGTGGAAGCTGCACATTCGTCGGGACAGCGTACGGAGGCCTCAGAAGCCTGTCAATTGATTCCGTTTGCGTAGTTCCTGCACCAGTCAGCCCGCGCGACGGCCTGATGCAATACCTCGACCTGCCCGCCGGCGATTCAGCTGAGGCAAGCGGAGTTCGAGGCTGTCAATCTTGGCGACGACGAGTGTTGCGTCTCAACGAAGGGGCCGTTCAAGCGGGCGCAGACGGTCACTCAATGACGGTTTCCAATTCGTCTCAGGCGCACCCGATCTGTGGCGCCAGGTGCCTCTAAAACGAAACGGATGGGTGAACGGGGGGAGAACGCCCTCCCGCACGAGCGTTCACCCTTTTCGCCGTCCCGCGGCAGCCACTCTGATAGAGTCGGTATTCCTCGAGTGCGTCGTTGGCCTCGTAGACCTTTCTCTCGGCGCCCCAATAGGTTACGCACAGCCGCGCGACAGCGGTCGGCGCGGTAACCGGCGGCGCTTTTTGCCGCCGGGAAAGAGAGAGAGGGAAGCAATAGGGACGTGAGCGACCCCACTCTGGCTCTCGTGCGACCGCGTCGAGCCTGGCCCCGGGGTCGCTCACGTCCCGCTTGCTGGCGTCGTTGTGATCGCGTTCTGCGGCGCCGCCTGACAAGTGATCTGATCGTCGATCAGGACGGCTTCTGGTGTCGTCTCAGATCGGCACGCAGGTACGACTCTGACAGCGGTCGACCGATCGCTCCCCGGCGATGTCACGAGCCGTCCACCGAGCGGCCATCACGCGCGTGATCGTCGCGCTGTGCTCGGCGCCGTCAAGGTCTCGTCGCTGCGCTCCGACGCCGCGTCCCTCGGCGCTTCGGACCTTGACCGCGCCTGCGCGCAGCGCACGACTTGGCAGCTACGTGATGGCCGCCCGAACATCGGTACGGTTGAGTCAGTTGCACACGCGAGTGCAGCAACGTCTCGGTGAGGTCTTGCTGAATGCGATCGACGAGCGTAATATCGCGAAAGCTAGTTCGCACCGCACTTCTTAAGCGCGTGCGCGCGTCTTTGCAACGCCGCACGAGATCGAGCAACTGAGTCCACGACTCAGGCTTCTGCAGTCGCTCGATCGAGGCTCTCCCACTGGCACCCGGTGCGCGTCTCTGACCTTCGTTCTGCCGAAGGAGGTGTCGCGGCCGTACATCCCGATAGTTGGAAAATCGGCCCACCGGCGTGCTGTGAACACGACCGGCAGGCCTAAACCCGTCAACCAAACGAACTGGCCGACGGATCTGGTGTCATTGTTCCACACCCAGACCGCCGACCTGCCGGCGCGTGTGCGCCGCAGGAGGAGAGTCATGTCGCGTCGTCGTTCGACGAAATCCGTGAAACTGTCACCGGCGCTTGCACGGTTAATTCAGGCGGCCGAGCAGCACAGCGAAGATGCGGAAGGCAGCGATATCAGAGGCGCGGCGCGAGCGCTCCGCGAATTCGGCAGCCTGGCGTGGTGGGCGGTACCGATCTACGGCGTCTTCGTGCCGAACGATGACGAGGTGTCCATCGTCGTCGAACGCGTGGCCGCGCAGCATCTCGGTCTGGAGCAAGCACGCGCGGAGTTTCGCACCGCGGTCGCGAGCATCGAGCCATTCGATCAGCGAGACGCGATCGAATGAGCGCACGGCCATGTTCGGAGTGTGACCGAAGAGGCGTACTTCTACGCGGGGCTGGCGTTCGGAGTCACGATGACCTCGAGCGCCTAGCCTCTCGCGCTCGCGTCGGCATCGTTGAGGTTGCGTCGCAAATCGCACAGCGGTATGCTGCGCACATCTCGCCGGTGCCTCATGGCGCCCCTCCGCATCGCGATCATCGCCTGCGGATCTCGTTGCGGTCGTCGCCCTCAGGGCCACGATCGCACTCCCTGGATGCAGAAGATTCGTCGCGCTCGTCCACTCGCGTGTACCAGACGCACGAACTTCGCATCGCTCGTCGGGTCGCAGCAACGTTCGTCCCAGAGATCAGCGCTTGCTGACGGCAGCCCTTCCGCCGATCGCGGCAGATGTCACGACCGGGCGAAGGGCACTCTCACATTGGTGGCTCGCGATGCTGATTCGTGGCCACCGCCGCGCGAGGCGGACGCCTCTCGCGGTTCGATGTCGGCGTCAGGCCCACATCCGCGCGACCAAAACGAGCGCGTCGGTTGACCGACCGGCGCGCTCAACGCGCGACCCCAAACACGTAAGCGATGTGGGGCCTGCGATGGAACGGATTAACGCGCCGCGTATCGACGCAGAGGTCTCGATCGAACGCTGTCGCGAATTGCTCGGCGACGAGGCGGTCGGCCTCTCGGACGAACAAGTCGATCAAATCTGCCGTCATGCCGAGATGATGGCGCGGGTGGTGATCGACGCCTTTCTCGAACATCGGTCAGCGACGGCGTAGCGCATGTGTGCCGCGAGCTTACGCCCGCCGACGAAGGGATCTGACGGTGCCGCCCATGGTGGGAGCTGTCATCTACGTCCGCGTCAGTACCAAAGAGCAGACCGAGAATCTCAGCCTGCCGACGCAGCTGCGTTTGTGCGAGGAGTACTGTTGGCGCCAGGGCTACGAGATTCTCGAGCGGTTCAGGGAAGAGGGCGAGAGCGCAAAGACGGTCGAGCGCGCGGAACTCCAGAACCTGCTCAAATATTGTCGCAGGCATAAGGGCAAGGTCCACTTCGTCGTCGTGTACAACCTCACGCGGTTCGCGCGAGAGAAGTACGACCACTTCGCGCTCAGGGCGCACCTGAAATCGCTGGGTATCTCGCTGCGTTCGGCGACGGAACCGATCGACGACACGTCCACCGGCAAGCTGATGGAAGGGGTACTGGCGTCCTTCGCGCAGTTCGACAACGACGTGCGGTCTGACCGCACGCGCGCTGGTATGCGCGCCGCACTTGAACTCGGCCGATGGACCTTTCCTGCACCGGTCGGATATCTGAACGCGCCGAAATGGGCTGGCAAGAGCCTGGTGCCGGACCCGGAACGCGCGACGCTCATCGCGCGTGCGTTCGAGCAACTCGCCACGGGACGATTCACGAAGCAAGAAGTCATTGCCCGAATGACCGAGGCCGGCTTGCGCACGCGGCATGGATTGGTGCTCTCGCCGCAAAGCTTTGGCCAGATGGTGCGGAACCCGATTTACGTCGGCAGGGTCGAGAGTCCGGACTATGGCGTGTCAACCCGCGGCGATTTCGAGCCGCTGATTGACGAGGCCACGTTCTATCGCGTGCAGGCTGTTCTCGATGGCCGCGTCGTCGTGGCAGGACCACGACCGCGGAATCATCCAGATTTTCCGCTCAGAGGATTCGTGCGTTGCGAAACGTGCGGCCGTCCGCTGACGGACAGCTGGTCGAAGGGCCGGAACGGTCGCTACGCGTACTACCACTGCCAGCGCCAGTGCCGGGCGGTCAACATCGGCAAGGCGACGCTGGAAGGAGCCTTCGTCGATGAGCTCGCATTGCTGCAGCCAACGCCTGGCTACATGCGTCTGGTCAAGGATCGAATCCTCTGCGTGTGGGAACAGCGTCGGGCGGAAGCGAAGGACCGGACGACGGAACAGCAACGGCGGGTGAGTGGCATTCAGCAGAAGCTGGACAAGCTGGACGAGGCGTTCCTCTACTCGGAGGCGATCGACGTCACGACCTACGGCCGGCAACGCGACAAGCTGCGCGAAGAGCTGACGCTGGCCAAGATCGACCATCACGCCGAGGCCGTCGATGAACTCGACGTGGAAGGCATCCTGGCGTTCGCAGAACGTATTCTGCCGCGCGCATCAGACCTCTGGGTGCAGGCGTCGCTCGACTACAAGCAGCGGCTTCAGCAGCTGTTTTTTCCGGAAGGCGTGGCGTTCGACGGAAAACGATTCAATCGAACCGCCGCAACGGCACCACTTTTCAAGTACTTGGCGCCGTCCGAGAGCGCTGATGAAAGGAGTGGTGAGCCAGGAAGGAATCGAACCTTCAACCCGCAGATTAAGAGTCTGCTGCTCTGCCAATTGAGCTACTGGCCCAGTCGTTGGGCGGGGCGTAAAGACAAAATCCAATTCTAGCATGCGCCGCACCTTGCGCCACGGTGGCGCGTCGGCCGCACTCCTTGAACCACATCCGTGCGCCTCGCTCAGACGGATCGCGCGACGGCCTTCGAACGCGACGCTTTTTCAACACATCTTCCGTAAACGCAATAGCTTAGCGCAGAGGTCTGTAGATCTGCCCCGCCGATGTTGCCAGCCTTGACCGCGCGCGGGGGAGTGCCGAGCCCCGAGGAATCGACGTGAAGACGCTCGGGATGCACGGAGAAATTTTGCGCCACGCCGTCAGCGTGGCCGTCAAGCACATCGAAGGCGTGGAGGCCTGACGATTGACTTGCTCTCCGCCGTTGGCGGTATGCTGGCTGGAGTGATTCGCGCAGTCGTTGTCCTCAGCGTGATGTTGGGCGTGGCGTTTTCACCGCTCGCCGTCGACGCATGTCTGACGTCTTGTCAGGCGTCGTCCACGTCGGCACCGGCGACAAGCGCGCACCATGCCTGCCATACTGACGAAACGCCGTACGTGGGTGCCTACGCAGGAGCCTGTGGACACGATCACGCTCTGGTCGTCGACGGGATCATCCGCGCAGACCAGCGGTCCAGCGCTCACGCACGCTCGACGGCCACCGCCGCACTGCCCCTTGGCGCCGCACGTCTGAACGTCGCGCAGATCACCCGGGCGACTTCACCGCCGCGTGCCTCCGCCGCCCTCACACCCGTCGCCTCTTTCGCCGTCCCGCTCCGCGTGTAACCACCGTTCACGCTGAATGTCTGCACGTCCCGCGACGGTCGCGGCGTGTCCACGTGTGTTCAAACGAACGGGGTGTCGGTGTGCGATTCGTCAGTTCTGGAACAGCCAGCGCGTTCACCGCTGGCCTCGTGGTGTGGTGGTCGGTGCTCGCCGGTGCTCAGGTTCCCGCCGATGGCGCACCGCCGCCCCAGGAATCACACGAGACGATGCAGATGAACGACCACATGCAGATGAACATGGAGCCGAGTGGCTGGCAATTCATGCAGGATGGCGTCCTCCGGCTGATGTTCAATCACCAAGGTGGTCCGCGTGGCGGCGACGAAGTGGTCGCGCCGAACTGGTGGATGGGCATGGCGAGCCGCAAGCTCGGCACGTCGCGCCTGACGCTCACCAGCATGTTCAGCCTCGACCCGGCGACCGTGGGGAAATCGGGCTATCGCGAAATTCTCCAAGTCGGAGAAGCGCTGAACGGGAAGCCGCTGATCGATCGCCAGCATCCGCATGATCTGTTCATGCAGCTGGCGGCCATCTGGCGCTTCCCGCTCTCCGAGACGACGGGCGTGACGATCGCGGGGGGACCTGTGGGCGAACCGGCGCTTGGGCCGGTCGCCTTCATGCACCGTGCGTCGGCGGCGGACATTCCGCTCGCGCCGCTCAGCCACCACACCTTTGATTCGACGCACATCGCGTTCGGTGTCGTGACCGGGGCCGTCGATCACGGACCAGTCACCGTGGAAGCGTCAGTGTTCAATGGGCGGGAGCCGGACGAGAATCGATGGGATTTCGACTTCGGCCGGCTCGATTCCGTGTCCGCACGCGTCTGGTTTCGCCCGACCGATGAATGGGAATTTCAGGCGTCAACCGGACATCTGGTGCAGCCCGAGCAGCTCGAGCCGGGCAACATCCAACGCACGACCGCGTCGGCCGCGTGGTTCCGGCGCAACGGCTCTGATTTCATGGCGGTCACGGTCGGCTACGGGATCAATGCGCTGGAGGCGACAAACCGTCAGGCCGTTTTTGCCGAAGCGACGCACCGCAGCGATCACTTCTCGTTGTTTGGACGCGTTGAGGCGGTGCAGGTCGAAACCGCCGTGCTGCTGAACGATGTCGAGCCGACGACCCTCGCGCAAGAGGCGCTCAAGAACACCGTGGGCGCGTTGACGCTCGGCGCCACACACGATCTCGTACGCTGGCACGGGTTCGAAAGCAGCGTTGGCGGCGCGGTGACGCTCAACGCCGTGCCGGCCGTGCTGCGCGAGACGCACGGCGCACATCCTGTGTCGTTTCAAGTGTTCCTGACGATCCGTCCGCCGGTCGGCGCGATGGGGCGGATGTGGAACATGCGGATGTCGCAACCGATGGCGGGGCGTAGCATGTCGATGCCCATGGATCATCAGATGCCGTGAGCGTCTGCCTGTGCTATCGTGGGTGCGTCGGCGCGGCAATGGCAACCAGATCTTCTACGATGAACCTTTCTCTGACGGGACGATTCCGCCCTTCATCACGCGGGTTGTTTCAAATCGACGCGCGGGTGAACACGTCGAGCATGTCCGCCGCTGACGGCGGCTCCAACACGTAACGAGCGGCAAAATCTTCTGGCCACGGAAACGTGGTGGCTCGCATCCGCTCCGCCGCTTTGCTCAAATCGTAGTCCGTGTGTCGAAGCTGCGCGTTCGGTCCGAGTAGCAGCCAATCGGCACCGGGTTCGCCGAAGGGCATCCCAATGCTGCCAGCGTTCACGACGCGCGTCTTGCCGACCATTCGGTCGAACTGCATGTGCGTATGTCCACAGACGACGAGAGATGCATTGAGCCCTTCGAAGATTGGCAACAGACGGTCTTCGGGCGTGCCGCGGGTAAATATCTCGTTGTCGTCTCGCGGAGTTGCGTGACAGAACAACACGTCGCCCAATCCATCAATGTGAAGCCGTTGCGTTAATGGCCAACTTGCTAAGACCGACTGGTAATCATGGATTTGCTCCGCCGTCCATTGAATCGCCGGACGATACTGTTCGGGCACGTGGGCTGGCGTGTTGCCTGCCATCTGCTCAAGCACAGCGACCTCACCGTTGCCGTAAATGAACTGCACGGGCAACGGAAGACCGAGCAGGCATTCCATTGTTTCGCGCGCCATTGGTCCGATCGGCACATCGCCGCCGACTACGATGTGGTCGACGTCTGCTTGGCACACCTGTTCTAAAACCGCTTCAAGGGCGGGCAGGTTGCCGTGGATATCGTAGAGTGCCGCAATCCGCATGTGTCTGTACCTTGTGCTGTTCCCTACTTCACGAGTCCCGGTAGAGGTCCAGCCGGATTGTGCCTGATCCATTGTCGGCCACTTCCGGTGCTTCAGAGAGACCGGCGTCACTCCAGCAAAGCAGTGCAGCTCTGCGCCACAGCCAAGAGTTCGACGTTGTTGGCGCATAGGCATTCGAACAGTGACTCCGCGTGTCGGAGGTCGCTGGTCCGCCAGCACCGGACGAGGTCAAACGCGTGAGTGGCGGCGCCGTCCAAGAGCTGTTTTCTGTCGTCACCGATGACCGTGACGGTCACCCAGCCCATGGCGTCGGCGAATCGTTGCATCGCGATCCGCTTGTTGGCCGCCAGCAATGAATCACTGCTGGAGGTGAAGATGGCGAGACGTCGCGCGACGGCTTCCGGCGGACGGCTCGTATGTTCGACCACAGGACGGTTCGACTTTCTCGGATGTTAACCGAGGTTGATTGCCTCTTCAATGCGGTCGGTCGTCATCTCCATGGCCGCTGGGCCCGCCGAAGCGATGAGAAACGGCGGAATCTGTAGGCGAGAAATGCCAGCGGGGTGAGCGGCTCTCTGATGTGGACGAGGGCTCTGACCGGAATTGTGATTGTGCCGATCCGAATGCTGGTTTTTATTGCGGTCTACCACATGCGAGCCAGGCGTTTGCCGACCGGGAAGTTTCGCGTGGTTCTTCCGGACCTGTTAGAATGCTCAACGTCGTCGGTAGCCGGTCGACCAGCTGAAAAACCAGCGGAACAAGAGAACCGGCTTATCGACACGCAAACCGCTAAGTTGTTGCAGTGTTTTGAGATGCGCCCGTAGCTCAGATGGATAGAGCGACAGGCTTCGAACCTGTAGGCCGGGGGTTCGATCCCCTCCGGGCGCACCACCCTTTTGCCGCGATCTCCTCGCATGAGCGTCGTGCGGTTGAGCCGGCGTTCACAGCGCGTCCGTCCTTTCTTAACAATTAGCGCAAGCACGACCACACGAGACTGAGAATTCGTGTGGATGAGTAAACCGCACGCGCCGTGCCCCCGATAGAGCGGCCATGAGTTCGTCGATGCTGAGACGCGCTCGCGAAGAGTCCGCCATCAGCACTGCAGATCTCGAGCGGCTGACGCGACTGTCGCCCCGCGTCATCTCGGCCATAGACGAGGAACGGTACGAGTCGCTGCCGGCCGGTATCTATGCGCGCACGGCCGTACGTGCGTATGCGCAGGCGGTCGGCCTGGACCCGGCCGAGGTGCTGGCGACCCTGCAGCCTCTGCTGCCCGAGACCCCGCTCGATTTGGCGGCTCTTGCGGAATTGCGGGCGCAGCCTCGGCGGAACAGATCGAGCCGCTACATTCTCGCGGCCACGGCCGACGCCGCACTCCTCTTACTCATCGCCGCCACAATCCTTCGCGTCTGCGCCGCAGCGTGCCATCTCGCATCGTCGGAGCTGCTGAGAGACGCGCCGGCGTCGATGGCGATCCTCTGCTCGACGCCAATCGTGCTGTATTTCTGGCTCCTCGGCGCGACCGACGTTCGCACCGCCGGCCCGTGGCTCTTCGATCTCACGATTCTTCCGCCCGCGAAAGGCCCGCTCTCGCTGCACGCCTGGCTGCGGCGTGGATTCCTGTACGTGACGCGTGAGCTCGCCCTCGCGCTTGGGGCGGCGGTAGAGGTGACGTGATCGATGCCGGCCGGCGCCTTCACAGTTCGATATGGCTGAACTTGACTCGCGCGCCACGCAAAGCGCACATTAGGCGCTCGCCTTCATCGTCATTCGGATGATTCACGTGGGCGCACACGAAAACCTCCACCCCGCCACCGTGCAGCCGGCGTCCAACGGCCTGATCTGGCCGCCGCCCGCCGCCGACATGGATGTGCTGTGGCTCGACGACGAGCATCCGCCTGCGGCCGTCACTTCCTCATCGGCGGATCGCGTCATGTCGTTGTCGCGGTCGGCGGATCGCTCCGTGCCGCTCTCGCGTCTGCGGTCTCGAGGCGTCACCGTCGAATGGCACGATGCGGTCGCGCTGCTGCAGCAGCTCGTCGAGCAACTCGCTCCAGACAGAGCCCGTCCTCCTGACGGCAGTGTTCCTGATCTCGACGCGATCACCATCGAGCCGTCCGGCCGATTGATGGCCACGCTGAATCCGCCCGGAGAGCCGTTCGTCAAAGGGCTCGGCCGGCTGCTCAACGAACTGCTGCAATCGAACCCGGCGCCCGCGAACCTGCGGTTGCTCGCATGGCAGGCGGCCTCGGACTCGGCGGCCCCGCTTCGGCTGGACGAGTTCGGTCGGCAACTCGCAGGCTGGGAGCGTCCCGGCCGCGCCGCAGCATTGGTCGCGTTGTACGCACGCGCCGCAAGTGCCAAGCCGGACGTCAGCGAACCGGTGCTGCCCGCCGAACCTACGCGCGCACCGATGCCGACGCCGCCGGCTGCCATCGAGGCGCCGAAGCCTGACGCCTCGCGTCGAAAGCGGAGGACCTTGTACTTCTCGGCCGTGGCGTGCGTCGCGCTCCTTGCCGCGGGGTTCGCCGCGTACTCGATTCGTCAGAGCGGCACAGATCAGATCGTTACCTCGGACGCCGCGGGCAGCGACATCGAACTCCCGCACATGACGCCCGGCCGTCGGCTTCGCAGCGGCGCCGTGGTCAACCGTGCACTAGAGGCTGTCTTGCCGCGGCGAACCGATGTGCCGCGCGCGGGAGCGCTATCGAACCGCCAGCCACAGGCGCGCACAGGGGCAAGCCCAGGCAATCTCGAGCCGCCGCAACTGCGGCTGGAGCTGTCTGCCGCCGAAGCCCCTCCGATCTCAACTCCGCAGCCGTCGATCTTCACGATCGATGATTCCACGGTCGTGGAGCCGCAGCTGATTCGGCCCTATTTGCCATTTCGCGCGCACACGGGAACCCCGCCGGATGCGCTCGGCGTTCTGGAGCTCGTCGTGGATACGCAGGGTGCGGTGGAGTCCGTACACTTGAACAGTCCCGATAACCGGTATCGCGAGCGCTGGTGGGTGTTTGCGGCGAAGAACTGGCAGTTCCGGCCTGCGATGAAGAACGGGACGCCGGTTCGCTTCCTCAAGCGGATCCCGCTGACCGATCTGAACATGCTCGAGCCGCAGTAGGGTTCGAACGACGCGAGTGGTGACGGGGAGCCGTGGCGGGCGAACAGGCGTGTGTGTGCTACGATTCCTACGCCGCTCTGACGACCGACTCGCCGATGTGAACGGATCTGGTCGCTGTCAGGCGCGTCAATATTTCTTTTCGCCAGTTTCATCGCGCCCGTAGCTCAGCTGGATAGAGCGGCGGCCTCCGGAGCCGCAGGCCACAGGTTCGAATCCTGTCGGGCGCACCAAGTCAGTCGTCAGTCACCAGTCATCATCAGTCGCCAGTCGTCATCAGTCGCCAGTCGTCATCAGTCGCCAGTCGTTATCAGTCGCCAGTCAAGCCTCGCTCCTCAGCTCCGCAAATCGCAGCTCCGCAGATTTCAACTTCTCAAATCATCTTCTGGTATCCGCCTTGCTGCATGAGGCGCGACGAGGGTAACCAGGAGGAGGGCAGCATGGCTGAGAAGCGCGAGAAGACGCCAGAGGAGCAGGAACAAGTCGGCCGTACCGCAGACGAAGACATCACCGACGCCGCCGATGATTTCGAAGATACAGACGACGATTTGGACCAGGATGAAGGAGACGGAGAGACGGAGGCCACCGAGTAACGTCGTCCTTCACGACGCGTGACGCTTCACGCGGCGCTTGCTCTTGGACTCCGTGTAACGCGACACGCTCGACAGGTCTGCGCCTTTCGATTGGCGCAGCGCCTCCCAGAGATCGCCGACGCGCGCAAACCGCTCGGGCGCTGTCTGGATCGTGAAGTCTTCGCGGCGCACGCCCTCGTCGACCTCCTGCCACGTGAGCGGCGTCGAGACGCCGGCGTAGGCGCTCGCCCGTGCGCTGTATGCGGCGGCGAGCGTCTTGCCCATGATGTTCTGGAGGTAGTCGACGTAGACGCGCGCGCCGCGGAGGCGCACGGTGCGCTCGACCGTCGCGATCTTCGGGTGCTTCTGCGCGACGACCGTCGCGACGATCTGGGAGAAGATCAGGCCCGCGTCGTACGGCGTCTTCGGCGGGAGCGGAATATAGATGTGCAGCCCGTCGGCGCCGGACGTCTTCGGGCAGGCGGGGACGCCGAGCGCGTCGAGCTCGTCGCGAATCCAGCGCGCCACCTCGAGCACCTTGCTGAACGGCAGACCATCGGCCGGATCGAGGTCGAGCGCGACGTGATCGGCGAATTGCGGCGTGCCGACACGGGAAAACCACGGGTCCTGCGAGATCGCGGCGAGCTGTGTCATGTACAGCAGCGTGTCCACCTGACCGCCGATGATTTGCGGCCGCCGTTCGGCCGCTCCCACCGTCTCCACGCGGACGCCGTCCGGCACGCTTGGTGCGCGATGCTGATAGAAGGGCGCGCCGGTGATGCCGTTGGGAAAGCGCTTCATGACAAGCGGTCGATCGGCCACCGCCGGCAGAATGAACGGCGCGGCCTGCGCGTAGTAGCGGAGGAGATCGCCTTTCGTCAGCTTTTGCTTCGGCCAGAAAATCTTGTGCAGATTACTGACCGCCAGCCGCCGCCCGCCCGGTAGCTCGAGCACGCCGTCTTTGCGCGCGTCCTCGAGGGCGCGCAGCTGCTCGACGACTGTCCCGATTTCTTCGCTCGTTTTTCCAGTCCCTGTTCGCGGGGGCTGATCGGACACAGCCACGCGATTCGACGTCTGGTGCAGCCGCGTCTGCGGCTCGCGTCTCACGTCTTCCGGCTTCTTGTCGTCGCGCAGTCCGAGGTAAACCGGATGCCGGAGCTTTCCGTCGGCCGTCCACTCGGTGAATTTGATTTGCGCGACGAGCGACGGCTTGACCCAGTGGGGCCGCTCATTCGTCTTCGGCTGCGGCTGAAACGGACACTTCGTCGTTTCGATCCGCTTGAGCCGGGTCATCACCCGCGCGAGCTCGCTCTCGTTGAATCCCGTGCCCGTGTGGCCGACGTACACAAGGGATTTGGGATTTGGGATTTGGGATTCGCGGGATTCGTAGGACTCGCGGGATTCGTTGGACTCGCGGGATCCGGGGGATTCGTGGGACCCGCGGGATTCGTGGGACTCGCGGGATTCGCGGGATTCGTGGGACTCTCGGGATTCGTTGGACTCGCGCGATTCGCCTGCGTACACCCCGAGCAGCAGCGCGCCGAAGTAGGCGCGTGATTCGCGCGGCTCGGTCCAGCCGCCGACGACGAACTCTTGTTCGTGCACGATCTTCAGCTTGCGCCAGTCCGGCGAGCGCCTGCCCGATTTGTAGAGCGACGCCGCGTCTTTGGCGATCAGCCCCTCCCAGCCGTGGTCGAGCGCGCGCTGGTACAGCGCGCGGCCGTCGCCGCGGATCATCTCGCTGAGGCGCAGCAGTGGCGACTGTGTGTGGCCGAAGATCCGCTCGAGCGCGGCGCGCCGTTCGAGCAGCGGGCGGCTACGAAGATCCTGCGCGCCGTCGCGCAGGATATCGAACGCCATGAACGCGGTGCCCCGACTCGGGCCGCCGTGCTCGCCCGTGAGATGGATCCGTCCCTGCAGCTGCTGAAAGCCGGCGGGCTCGCCCTTTGCGTCGAGCGCGACGATCTCGCCGTCCAGGACGAGCGGCTGATTGCGCTTCGCCGCCCATTTCTCGAGCGCCGCCGCGATCTCCGGAAACTGGTGCGTCTTCTCATTACCGAGCCGCGACCAGAGGCGAACACGGGGGCGGGTCTCCGTACTACCCGCGGAGCCCCGTCCCCCTATTTCCGCGATCGCGCGGATGCCGTCGTATTTCGGCTCGTAGACAAGATGCGGATCCTGCAATGGTGCATCGACGAGCGACGCGAACATCGGCGACAACGCAGGGGGCTTCACAGGGCAGATTTCAGATGACAGATCTCAGATCGTGGGGCACATCGCGAATCACCGGCGTTGCAATGCGCCATCATCGATCAGCGGTTGGCAATTGGCAATCCGCAGTTCAGGCAGCCCGCGTGCGCTTCTTCGGGGTGCGTTTGGCCGTGCGGCCGCCCGCCTGTGCGCCGGTCCGCTTTGCACCGGCCTTCGATCGGCCCGTGCGGGCGCGCGCGCCGCCTCGCCCACCGCTCTCGGCCAGGCTGCGCCGCAGCCGTTCCATCAGGTCGACCACTTCCGCCTGACGCGGCGTCTCTTCGGGCGCCAGCGCGACCTGCCGGCCTTTCATCTTCGCCTTGATGATTCGCATCAGGTTCGCGCGGTACTCGTCCGTGTATTTGGCCGGATTCCATTCTGCGGCGAGGCTGTTGACGAGCGACTTGGCCATGTCGAGCTCCGACTTGCGCACGTGCGTGCTGGCCGGGAAGTCGAACTGCGACTCGTCGGCGAGCTCCTGGGCGAACCGCATCACGCTCAGCACCAGCGCGCGATCGATCGCCTCGACGGCCGCCAGATGCTGTACGTCGCGCAGAATGAACTTCGCGATGCCGATGCGGCCCGACTCACTGATCGCCTCGCGCAGCAGCGCGTATGCGCGTTCGCCGCCCTTGGCCGGCGTCAGATAATACGGCGTCTCGAAGAAGCGGTCGTCGATCTCCTGCGCCTTGACGAAGTCGATGATGTCGATCGTCCGCGTCTTCTCGACCGCCGCGGCTTTGAAATCATCTTTCGTCAGGACGACGAAGTGGCCCTTCTGGTATTCGAAGCCCTTCACCAGATCCTGCCAGGCGACCGGGTGCCCGTCGCGAATGCACACCCGCTCGAAGCGCACGGGCGATTTGTCCGTCGCGTGCAGCATCCGGAAGTGCGGCCGCGTGTCGCGAACCGCCGTATGGAGCTCGATCGGAATGTTGACGAGGCCGAACGAGATCGATCCTTTCCAGAGCGCGCGAGGCATTTGGTGACACCCGCAATTGGTAAATTGGTGATTTGGTAAATTGGTGATTTGGTGATTGGTGATTTGGTGAATCCCTCACTCACCAAAACTCACCAACTCACCAACTTACCAATTCACCAACTATCATTGGCCTGTCTTGAGTTCTTTCTCCGCTTCGAGCCAGTCCTCGAAGTGCCTGCCGTCGCCGGCGCCGCGCTCGAGGTAGCGCTGATACGCGCGCTGGCGGATCTGTTCCTCGCTCGGCTCGGACGCCATCGCGGTCGATCGCGTGCGGTTGGACGAGACGTCCATCGGCGGCTCATCGACGGCGGCGCGCGCCGCGAATGTCTCTTCGGTGGGTACGTCGGCCGAGGCCTTGGTGGCCGCAGTGCGGCGGCTCGAGGCGGCGCGGCTGGTGCGTGCGCGGCGGGTCTTGGCGGGCACGGCCGGCGTGTCGCCGGCGCCCGCAGCGGGCGAGGGGTTGGTTTCGCGTGCATCCGATCGTGAATTGCGTTTGGCCATGAGACGTCCTTCTGTTACAAGCGGCCGGCGCCGACGCGCCGTCGGAATCGATTATGAATGCTCCAGCGGGATCTTCAAGCTGTGCGGCACCGTGTTTACAGATTACTGCAGCAATTTGAGAATGCCGCGGAGCGGGATCCGGATCCACTCGGGCCGGTTGTTCATCTCATACGTGAGCTCGTACACGGCCTTGTCCAGGACGAACGCGCCGAGCATCCGCGAAAACTCTTCTGACGCCGGCACCAGATCCGAGGATTCCATCGTCGCTCGATATCCGGAGACGAACGCGCTGGCGGCCCAGTGCCGCCACGTATCTGCCCACGGCTCGAGGGCGGCGCCATCGTCGGGCGCGTGCACGGCGAATGCGAACAACGCCGCGTAGGCCGCGTAGCTGAACGATCGCACCATCCCGGCAACATCCTTCAGCGGCGAATATTTTGCGCGGCGCTCGGCGAGCGTCCGTACCGGCTCCCCTTCGAAGTCGAGGATCACGAAATCCTCTTCCGTGCGCAGCACCTGGCCGAGGTGATAATCGCCGTGAATGCGGATCAGCTGACCCGCCTGCTCGAGACCGCGGATGTCGTCGAACCGCGTGAGCAGCCCGTCGCGCGCGGCGAGCAGGGCTTCGGCCTCGAGGCGGGCCGCGTCGGGCAGCGTCGCGGCGCGCGCCTGCAGGGTGTCGAGAGCTGCGGTGGCGTGGTCGCGCATCTCCGTGACGATCGCGTCGAGCGCGGCCGCGTCGAGCGGTTCCGGCGCGAACGCCGGATCGACCCCCTGCGCGAGCGTCAGATGCAGCTCGGCGGTGCGCCGGCCGAGAGTCGTGGCGCTGGCCAGATACCAGCCCTCGAGCGCCGCGAAGAAGGGCGGCGGCTGATCCCCTGTCGTCACATCGATCATTTCGGTGCGCTGCACGCGCGCGATGACGCGTTCGTAGTAGCGGCGCAGCTCGTCGATCGTGAAGTCCCAGCCCGACCCCTGATGCGTGATCGCCGCCTGGACGACGGCGAGCATGCCCGGCAAGAGTCCGGGGCGGTCGTACTCGATCCCGCCAAGCAGCGCCGGCGCCCGGGTGAAGCCGTGCGCGGCGAGGAAGCGCCCGATCTCGAACTCCGGATTGATGGCCGGCTCGACGCGCCGGAACAGCTTCAACGCGAAGCGTTCGTCGGCGAACACGATGCTGTTGCTCTGATCGCCCGAACCGCGAACCCATTTGCGTTCCGCGGCCCGTTCGAAATGAGAAGCCGTCAGCAGTCCGCGGACGGTGCCGCGCGCCGTGGCCAGCTCGCTGGCGCCATCCACCATGCCGAGGATCCGTTCGCACGTGTCGTCGTCGAACAATCCGTCGACGATCGCGCCTTTGCGGGCGCCGGTGACGCGGGCGAGGACGGCGGTGGGCGCTTCCTTGAGTGCGCGATCCGCCGACTCGCCGGCGAGCATGGTGAGCGGCACGAAATACGCCTCGTTCGGGCCTTCGCTGTACTCGACCGCGATGATGGCGAGGAACGCCGGGTGCGCGCCTTTGCGGATAGGGGTCCAATCGCTGAAATGGGCCTGGCGAATCTGCCGCGACTTCGCGCCGAACCAGCGCTGGCGCTGGAGGAACGCGCCCAGCGCCTGCTTCTCGAGCACGCCGCGCGTGGCCCCGTCGAGCAGGCCTTCCCAGTCGACGCCGATGAAGATCGACGGCATTGCCTGCAGCGTCGCGGCGATGGCATCGGGCGACGCGAGCGCGCGCGGCGTCATCTGCATCGTGTCCTGCTGCAAGGTGAACCAGTACGCGGCGTACGCGCCGAGCGTCAGGAAATACGGGCGATCGGTGATGCGCGGAAACTCAGTGAGCCCCGCCATCTCGACCGGAATCAGGCCGGCGTGCGCGGAGAGATCGAGCTCGGCGGGCTGTATCGAGCGCGAGAGGTTCGCGACGACCAGAACCGTCTCGCGCTCGTCGCGCCGCAAAAACGCGAGCACCTTGCGGTTGGAGCCGTAGATGAACTCGAGCGATCCGCGGCCGAACACGCGATGCTGTTTGCGCATCGCGATCAGCCGCTTCATCCAGTTCAGGTACGAGAAGGGCGACCGCTCCTGTGCTTCGACGTTGATCGACTGGTAGCCGTACACCGGATCCATGATCGCCGGCGCGAAGAGGCGGGCGGGATCGGCGCGCGAGAAGCCGCCGTTGCGATCGCTGCTCCACTGCATCGGCGTGCGGACGCCATTGCGGTCGCCGAGATAGATGTTGTCGCCCATCCCGATTTCGTCGCCGTAATAGACGATCGGGGTCCCGGGAAACGAGAAGAGCAGCGCGTTCATCAGCTCGGAGCGGCGCCGGCTGTTCTCGAGCAGCGGCGCCAGCCGCCGGCGAATGCCGACGTTGAGCCGCATCTTCGGATCGGCGGCGTACGCCTGGTACATGTAGTCGCGCTCTTCGTCGGTGACCATTTCGAGCGTCAGCTCGTCGTGGTTTCGGAGGAAGAGCGCCCATTGGCAGCTGTCCGGGATGTCGGGCGTCTGGTTGAGAATCTCCGTGACGGCGTGCCGGTCCTCCTGTTGCAGCGCCATGAACATGCGCGGCATCAGCGGAAAGTGGAACGCCATGTGGCACTCGTCGCCCTCGCCGAAATACGCGCGGACGTCGGAGGGCCACTGATTCGCCTCGGCCAGCAGCATCCGGTTCGTGTAGGCGGCATCGAGCGTGCGGCGGATGCGCCGGAGGACGGCGTGCGTCTCCGGCAGGTTCTCGTTGTTGGTCCCTTCCCGGACGCACAGGTACGGCACGGCGTCGAGTCGCAGCGCATCGACGCCCAGATCGAGCCAGAACTTCATCACGTCGATCACCGCATCGACGACCGCGGGATTGTTGTGGTTCAGGTCCGGCTGGTGCGCGAAGAATCGATGCCAGTAGTACTGCTTGGCGACGGCGTCATAGGTCCAGTTCGATTTTTCCGTGTCGGTGAAGATGATGCGCGTTTCCGGAAAGGCGCGGTCCGTGTCGCTCCACACGTAAAAGGCGCGCTCGGGGGAGCCGGGGGGCGCGTGCCGCGCGCGCTCGAACCACGGGTGCTGATCCGACGTGTGATTGATGACCAGCTCGATCAGGATCCGGATGTGCCGCGCGTGCGCCGCGCCGACCAGCCGGGTGAAATCGTCGAGCGTCCCGTAGGCTGGATGGACGTTCCGGTAGTCCGCGATGTCGTAGCCATCGTCGCGCAGCGGCGACGGGAAGAACGGGAGCAGCCAGAGGCAGGTGACGCCGAGGCCCTGGAGGTAATCGAGCTTCTGCGTGATGCCCTGAAAATCACCCACGCCGTCGTTGTCGCTGTCGAAGAACGATTTGACGTGCGCCTGGTAGATGATCGCGTCCTTGTACCAGAGCGGATCGTCCACGCCGGGCGCGGACGTCCTCACGGCGTCAGTGGGGAGGGCCAAATTCGGGGTCTCGAGCGCCATATCGCTATCCTGGCGGAACCAGCTGTTTTTCGTAGGGGCCGACCGACGTGTCGGCCCGGGCGGACAAAGCAGGTCCGCCCCTACGACGTATTCGTGAGCGCCAGAATGTGTCCCTGGCGGACATCCGGATCGAAGCGCACGTAGTTCCAGCCGCCGCGCCACGCGTACGTCGTGTCGTCGAGCAGATCGTGCGCGGCGAAAAAATCGGCGCCGGGAACGGAGACCTCGACGTGGCCGTGCTGCATGTGGTGGGGATCGAGGTTGACGATCGTCAGCACCACGTCTGAGCCGTCGGGCGCCGCCTTGCTGTACGCGATGATCTCGGGGTTGTCGGTCGCGTGGAAGCGCAGCGGCCAGCCGTATTGCAGCGCAGGATGCTGCCGCCGGATCGTGTTGACCCGCGCGATGAGCTCTTTGATGTTGCCGGGCCGATCGCGGTCCCATCGTCTGATCTGATATTTTTCCGAGTCGGCGTATTCCTCCGTGCCCGGAATCGCCTGGCCCTCGCACAGCTCGAAGCCGCTGTAGATGCCATAGCTGGCGCCGAGCGTCGCGGCCAGCAGCAGCCGCGCTTGAAACGCAGGGCGCCCGCCGCTCTGCAGATAGGCGTGGAGGATGTCCGGCGTGTTCGCGAACAGGTTCGGACGGAGATACTCGCGCACGCTCGACGCGGTCAGCTCCGTGAAATACTCGGTGAGCTCCGGCTTCGTATTCCGCCAGGTGAAATACGTGTACGACTGCGTGAAGCCGGCCTTGGCCAGATAGCGCATCACCGCGGGGCGGGTGAACGCCTCGGCGAGAAAGATCACGTCCGGATGCTGCGCGTGCACTTCGGCGATCGCCCACTCCCAGAAGCCGAACGTCTTCGTGTGCGGGTTGTCCACGCGGAAAATGCGGACGCCCTGGTCGACCCAGAACAACGTCACGTCGAGCAGCGCCCGCCAGAGCGATCGCCACTCGTCGCACGCGAAATCGAAGGGGTAGATATCCTGATACTTCTTCGGAGGGTTTTCCGCGTACTTGATCGTGCCGTCGGGGCGGTGGCGAAACCACTCCGGATGCTCGCGCACCCAGGGATGATCGGGCGAGCACTGCCAGGCGAGATCGAGCGCGATCTCGAGGCCATGCCGCTCGGCGGTCCGGCGGAACGACGCGAAATCGTCGAGCGTGCCCAGGCCCGGATCGATCGCCGTGTGCCCGCCGTCGGCCGATCCGATCGCCCACGGGCTGCCCGGATCGTTCGGCCCGGCCGTCAGGCTGTTGTTGCGTCCCTTGCGGAAGCTGCGCCCGATCGGATGAATCGGCGGCAGATAGAGCACGTCGAACCCGAGATCGGCGATGACTGCGAGCAGCAGGCAGGCGTCCCTGAAGGTTCCGCCGTGGTCGCCGTTGCCGGCCGACCGCGGAAACATCTCGTACCATGCGCCGACGCGCGCCCGCTCGCGATCCACCCAGACGCGCGATGTGTGCGACGTCGTCGCCTGCGATCGGTCGGCGTAGAGCCGCATCAACCGCGCGAGCTCGCCGCCGGCCGCCGTAGACACGCGATCGGCGATCGGCGTCGCCGCGCTGAGCGCTGCGGCTTGCGCGAGCAGCCAGCTCGCATCCGCGACGCCCGATCCGATCTCTTCTGCGCGCGCTGCCGCACTGCGCACGAGGAGCGCCCCCTCGAGCAGGTCGACGCTCACGTCCTGGCCTGCGCGCGCCTTGATCGCAAGATCCCGGCGCCAGGAGCCGAACCGATCGATCCAGGCGACGATGTCGTACTCGTGCCAGCCGATCGCGCCGACGTCAAATCGCCCGGTCCATTCGTCAGTGCCGGGCGCCGCCGGCGTCAGCGGCGTCTCATGCCACTCAGTGGATGGGATTCGGGATTGGGGATTCGGGATTCGCGCGGATTCGTCGCCGTCCGCCGCATTGAGGTTGGCAAATCCCAAATCCCGAATCCCGAATCCCGGTCATGCAGCGGTCCCGTAAGACCGCCGCGATCAGGTCGTGACTGTCGGCGAAGATCTGTGCGGCGACGTCGACCGATTCGCCCACCGTGCGCTTGATGGCGAAGCGCCCATCGTCGATGCGCGGGCGGACGCGGTCGATGATCACGCGGCGGCTCATGGCTTCTGTGGGATCCGGCACCTCTGTTTTCATCTACCCTCGAACGACGTCGGCGCCGCGATGGCTCGCGCGAGCGCTCCAGCCGCTACTCGGTCGCGTAGCGGTCGTTGAACCACGGCTCGGCAGAGTTCGAGTAGCCGCGGATTTCCCAGAAGCCTTTCCGATCCTCGGCGAGGAATTCGATCTTGCGAATCCATTTCGCGCCCTTCCATGCGTACAGCTTCGGCGTGATCATGCGGCATGGGCCGCCGTGTTCGGCCGGCAGCGGTTGGTCCTCCCACGTGTGCACGAGGAGCACGTCGTCGTCCACCGCGCGCGCGAGAGGAAGATTGGTCGTGTACGGGATGTACAGAACCGGGCATGAAATCGGATCCGGTGCAGAGCACGAACTGCGCGTGATCTCTCGGAACCGCGAGCTCCGCGATCGTGCGGAAGCGCACGCCGCGCCAGCGATTGTCGTACCGGCTCCACGTCGTGACGCAGTGGAAATCGCTGACGTCGTCGACCTGCGGCAGCTCGAGAAACTGACTCCACGTCAACGTGAACGGATGCTCGACGAGGCCGCCAATCTCGAGCTTCCAGGCGTCGAGCGGCACGGCCGGCTGCTCGCCCAGATCGAGCACAGGCCAGTTTTTCACGACGTGCTGGCCGACCGGCAGCTTCGGCATGCCGTGGCGGTTGGCCGGCCCTGAGCCTTCTGGCGTGCGGTGACGGAAGTTGACGTTGACGCTGCTCTTGTCGAGCGCGATCTGCCGTTGAATGTAGCGGCGCCGCCGCTCGACGAGGTCAGCTTTATCCATGCCTGTCGTTATCTTATCGCGGCATGTCGATTTGCGAGGCTGGCTGAACGGGGCACGCGTGCGTCAACACGTGCGTCCTGTGGAGGTGTTGCTTACGAAAACGCCTGAGGTTGGGGCAGCGGATCCGGCTCAGCAGCGCGCGGCGCATCAAAGATGTCGGCCAAAAAGGCGGGCCGCCCGGGGTACGTGATGGCCGTACGGCCGCGGCGCGCCGTCTTGTCCCGATACATGCGGTGATCCGCGTCGGCGAGCAGCGATTCGTAGGTGGTGCCGTCGACTGGAAACACCGAGGCACCGGCGCTCGCCGCGAGCTCGAGCAGCTTGCCGCCGCGGACTTCCAGCTTGATGTCCATCACTCGCTGCTGCAGCTCGCGCCGCTTCGCTTCGGCCGCCTCGCGCGAACAATCGGTGAGCACGATGATGAATTCGTCTCCCGCATAGCGGACGCAGAGATCATACGGACGCAGTGCGCCGAGCAGCGCGCTGGCTACTTCCCGCAGCGCATGGTCGCCGACCGAGTGCCCATAGGTGTCGTTGATCGCCTTGAAGCCGTCGATGTCCATGACGATCAGCGCGAACTCACTCTTGAGGCGCTCAGCGCGCGCGAGCTCGTGTGATAGGTGCACGAACATCGACCGGCGATTCGGGAGGCCGGTCAGCGGATCGGTCAGCGAATCCTCCTGCGTCTGCTCGAACACGATCGAGTTGGACACGACGGGTCCGGCCTGCTCGGCGACGCGCTCGATCAGACGCCGGTGATCCTCGGTGTAGCGGTTCGCTTCGACGTGATACAGCGCCAGGCAGCCGATGAACGCGTCGTTGAAGAACAGCGGACAGACGATGGCCGACTTGAGCTGCGTGGCGGCGTCGATGTGCGCCGCTTCGAACGTCAGGCGCGGGTCGCCGTTGACCAGCGTGCGCCGGTTCTGCGACACCCAGCCGGAAAGCCCTTCCCCCATCTTCAGCACGGCGTCGAGCAGCTGCGGCGCGTCCACGCCGGCCGCGAAACGGCACTTGATCGAGTCGCCGTCAGGCTGATTCAGAAACAGCGCGCAGCCCGACCAGGGGATGATTTTCGTGAGCTTCGCCGAAATGAGCGCCATCGTGTCGGCGACGCCAAGACTCGTGCCCATCGACTGGGCGATCTCGTACAGCGCGTAGATCTCGCGGTGCGCCAGCGCGATGTTCTCGAACGCGTTGCCGGCACCGCGCACCAGGCCAATGGGTGTCGATCCGGTCCGATCCAGAACCGGAGGCCGCGCGGCGGGGAGGGGGCGGTCGTCTGTCGTCGCCGCCTCCGCGATGAGCGCCGGCAGCATCTCGATGAACGTGTCGACCAGCGCGGGATCGAGCGCGCGACCGGACTCGTGCCTCAGCAGGCCGATCGCGCTTTGATGACTGAGCGCCTTGTGGTACGGCCGCTCGGTCGTCACCGCGTCGTAGTAATCGACGATCGTGAGGATGCGCGCGCCCTGGGGAATCTGATCTCCCATGAGTCCCTGCGGATAGCCCTTGCCGTCCCACCGCTCGTGATGGCTCAGGATCAGCGGCGCAACAGGATAGGGAAACGGCACCGCCGAGATGATTTCGGCGCCCACCTGCGGGTGAATGCGGATCTTTTGAAATTCCTCCTGCGTCAGCGGGCCGGGCTTCGACAGAATGTGCTCGGGCACCGCCAGTTTCCCGATGTCGTGGAGGAGCGCCGCCGTTTTCACGCCCTGAATCTCGCTGGGCGAGAACCCAACCGCCTTGGCGAGGCCGGCGGCGTACACCTGCACGCGGCGAATGTGCATCTGCGTCGTCTGATCCTTGGCATCGATGGCGCGGGCGAGCGCTTCGATGGTCGCCAGGTGCAGATCGGACGTCTGTTGGACGTGCCGCTGCTGATCCTCGATGCGGCCCATGTACACCTTGTACGTCCGGTAGGTCAGGTACAGCGGCGCGAAGGTCAGCGGCGCAATCCAGTAGCCGGCCTGCGTGACGAAGGAGACGGCGAGCGCCGCAGTGCCGGCTCCGACGAAGTAGCTCGGCGCGCTCCACAGAAAATTCCTGTGCCACGTCGTCGCGATGCGCTCGCGCGACGACAACGCAATCGCGGTGGCGATGAGGCCGGTGTTCAACAGGAAATACACGGTCGCCGCCCCGACGAGCGGCCGCGCCACGTCGGTGAGCGGCGTGCCCGGTCCCGCATATCCGAGCAGACGGAACGCCAGGCCGGCCGCCTGCACCGTGATGATCAGCGATGCCATGCTGAACAAGGTGCGGTACGGTGGATTGCGATCCCGGCTGTTCAGGTGGCACTGGCTGAAGGCGCTGCCAGCCGCCACGAGCATCGTTTCGTGCGGGCCGAGCAGCAGCAGCGAGGCGAAGTCGATCGCGTACGACACCGACATCGTCGAGCCGCCGCTCGTCAGCGGCAGCGACACCTTGAGCGCCGCCGATGCCGAGGAGAGGAGGAACAGCGCCGTGAACAGGAACGGTTGCTCGAAATGCGCCTTCGGCAGACACACCAGCAGCAGCGCGCCTCCGGCAAGAATGACGGCGTTCACATAGCGGCGACCGGCGACCGAGAGCTGGTTCATCATTGAGCGTCAGTGCACGCGCGGAGCGATCGACACCCAGTGATCGCCCCAGTCGTCCTTGAGCACAGACCAGAGCACTTGATCGACGAATTCGCCGCCGCGCCGCGCCGAGCGTCGCAGCACGCCTTCCTGCACGGCGCCGAGCTTGCGCATCGCGCCATTGCCGCGACCGTTCTGCAAGAGCACCCGCGACTCGAGGCGATGGACACCGAGGGAGCCGAACGCGAAGGATCCAACCAGCCGCGCCGCTTCGAGAAAGATCCCGGTGCCGCGCGACGACGGCGCAATCGTGCAGTCGCACTCCGCCGCCTCGAACGCGGGATCCAGTTGACGCACGTGCACGAGCCCGACGAACGTGCGCGTCGCCCCGATCGTAATGGCGTAGGTAAAGGCAAGACCGTTCGAGCGATCGCGGAGCGCGCCGTCGATCAACCGCTGCGCGGCCACACTGATGTCGGGGTCGTCCAGCCCGAAGTGCGAAGCGTCGGCCACCGACAAGAGATCGACGAGTGGACCGAGATCGGACGCTGCCAGCTCTCGCAGTGTGACGACGCGTGAGGTCAGCGTCGGCAGCTGGTGTCGCCAATCAGGTGCGCTCGTCGATGAATCCATAGCCGAAGCCATCGGTCCAAGCGAAGCAACTCGACGGCCAAGCTGTGCCTTCGAGATAAGTGCCTGCGCAACAATGGCTTAGGGAAAGCCGGTTTCGCAAGCGCTCATCGCGTTCATGTTCGTTTATATGACAATGGCGTACGATTACGTCATCTGGAACGGGAGTGATCGCTTACGCGACAGGTACTTACGGAAATTTTGTTTCAGAAATGAACGAATGTCACGTTTCGGAACATGACAAAGCGCCCGCAAGGCGCGTGAACGCCTTAGAGCAGATTTCGATTCGCCGTGTCGCTGGGTATCGGGCCGCCGTTCAACACAAAGGGCGCAAAGGACGCAAAGGAAGCCAAAATGGTCTCAGCTTCGTGTCCTAGGTGTCCTTCGTGGTAATCCAGAGCCGCTACGAAGATCAGAAAACCGTTATAGCCATCGAGGCAGCGCGAAGGCTCTAGCCAGTGAGGCAGCGCGAAAGGCTCTACCCATTGAGGTAGCGCGAAGGCTTTAGCCGAGCGATTTGGCGGCAGCGACGCTCGCAAAAGCCTTCGCAGTGCGTGGATGGTCTCGTCAGCGCCGCGCTTCCTGATCGTACGGATCGGCTTGGGCGTCCGGTTGCCCAGGCGCCGGATTGCCGCGACGACCCGGGTGGGTGTCGCCCGCGCCGGTCGGAACCCGGGGGCCCAGCTCAACTTTCCCGCGGCGGATTTCCTTCATCAAATACGGCACGAGCAGGGCCGCGGCGAGCGCCACGGCGATCAGGATGCCCAGAGCCAACTCGACGTGCATGCGCACCTCCGCATCGGAACAACGCAACGCCTGTGCCGCGGGGTGCTGCGCCTGAGGTGAGGCAGCGAGCGGATGAGCACGGAGGAGAGATTGGGGTGGGCGACGGGTATCGAACCCGCGACCTCCTGAGCCACAGTCAGGCGTTCTGCCACTGAACTACGCCCACCACACAGATCGGGTCACGAACCATTGAGTGTAGCATTTGCCAGATCTGGCGGGCAACGCGCGGCATTTCTGAAACGTTCTACGGCACAGGCTCGTTCGACGGAATCGCCTCGTGAAGATCGTCCTGATCGCCGCCTGCGACGTCGACCAGCATGCCGTTCTCGACCTTCGCGCGGAGCAGATAGATGTGGTTCGCACGCTCGCCCTTGGCTTCGTACATCAGCTTGTCGGCACGCTGAATCAAGTCGGCCGCCAGCCGACGCGCGATGAAGCGGCGGTCCGCGACGCGTCCGAGCGCGAGGCAGACGACGCCGACATCGACGCGCACTGGTTGCACCGAAAGCCGGCGATCCTCTGTCGACCAGTCGAACCGCTCCACGGCTTCACGGAAGCGCTCGCCGACGGCGTACGCCAGGTGATACTCGGAGAGGTCGGGAATGAGAAAGCAGAATTCATCGCCGCCAAAGCGCGCGTGCAATTCCTGCGACGGCGCGCCGCCGAAGCGTTCCTGGGCGATGAGGTCGTCTGAGCGCACCTGCTCGCGCAGAATGTGCGCGACGCGCTCGATGATCCGATCGCCCACCGCGTGGCCCAGGGCGTCGTTGAACCACTTGAAGCCGGTGATGTCCACGAGCCCCACCGCACACCAGCGTCCGCGCTGCTCGAGCGCGAGAAACGACTCGAGCTGCTCGGTGAAGCGCCCGAAGTTCATCAACTTGGTCTTCGGATCGCGCTGCGCTCTGTCGGTGAGGTCGGCGACCAGCGCCTCGAAGTAGCGCGAGATACTGCTGACGGTGGCATCGCGGGCGGACAATTCCGTCTTGACGCGCGCCATTTTGTCGGCGAAACCGGCCGACAACGCCTGAATGGCTTCGTGTTTGGATTCCTGCCAGAGGCGCTCGTGCCGCGTGAACACCGCCTCGATCGCCAGGAATAGCCTCTGTTCGACGGACTCGGGCAGCCTGAGCTGCTCGCGGATCCACGTCTGCAGCTCACTCCGAGTTTGCGGGTGAGGTTTCTCGGTCAGGGCCTTTTCTGGTCGCATCGTCCCCGCAATGCGGCCTGGGCCGTATCGCGCTGCCGATTAGCTCTACAAAGCTCGTACCGAGGCCCAACTCGCGCTTTCGCTGAGCTTTTCGATGAAATCCGCGAGTCGGTGGTGGGTCCTGTGTATTACTTCCCACTTTTGTGGAGCGAAGGCTGCACGGGCGGAAGGGGGCCGCCCGTGCAGGGTAGGTAGCCGTTTACGAACAGCTCGATGCGATCATCTTCACCGACCTCACATCCAGCTTCTGGCCCGCTGCAGATTCGCTGTGGTGACCGCTGCTCATCTCGCTGCCGCTGGTGCCGGTCGTCCCCGTGGTGCCGGTCGTGGCGGTCGTTCCGGTTGCCGTCGTTCCGGTCGCCGTCGTTCCGGTTGCCGTCGTTCCAGACGTGGTCGAGGCTGTGGACGTGTCGTCCTTCTTCGAGGATTCGAGCTCGCGGCCGGTCACCTGAATCTTGTGGCCGACGTGCTTGTCGAGATCGGTTCCACCCTCGAGAATCCAGGTGCTTGCCGCCGTCGAGCTCGCACTCCTCCCCATCGCCGATCCGCCCGCGGCCGTGCTGCCAGCTGTAGTCGTGCCAGCCGTGCTGCCCGTCGTGCCGGTCGTCGACGTGTCGGTCGTCGACGTGCTGCTTCGCGCCGCTGTGTCCAACATGGCATTAGTGAGCATGTAGTTGCCGTCCGCACCACGTTGCAGGCAGCCGGTGACCGTCACCTCTTTGTCGCGGCTCATGGTCGAGCCGGTCGCACTACTCGTAGAGGTTTGCGCCCCGAGGGATGCCGCGAAGCTGAACGCCACCGCGACGCAAAGTCCAGATGCGATTCGATTCATGTACGTGCTCCTTGTGAAGTAATTATTTCTTCATCTTGTCGCCGAGATCCTTGACGGCGTCGCCGACCTTCCTCCGGGCGGTGCCAACGCCCTCTTCGACGTTGCCGACGATCTCGTCGGCTTCGCCTTCGTTCCGCAGCCGTTCATCGTCGGTCAGGTCGCCGACGGCCTGTTTCGCGCGGCCCTTCACTTGATCGGCTTTGCCCTGCACTTCGTCCTTGTTCCACATCGACGGACCTCCTTGGGCTCAGCGGTTTATGCGCCGGCCGTCGAATCAAGTGCAGGAGTCGTGCCCCGAGGCCAGAAAACGGCTGTGTGTATTGGGAATTGGACAGGTGAGCGGGAGAGCGCTGGAGCGGCGGGCGGGCGCTATCGAACGAGCGTCACGGTCCAGAAATCATCGGCGAGATTTCCGTCGACCAGGTAATCGAACGGGATCGTGAAGTAGCCCTCCCGGCCCCACGCGACGCCCCATGAGTTGCGGGCGATGAATGATCGCGTCGCATTGTCGTATCCGACCGCGACCACCGCGTGGCCGCCGATGAGCTGTTCTTTCGGCTTCGGCATCGGCACGCGCCCCGTTCTGGCAACTGCTGCGCTCTCGAAGCTCTCGTAGACCGAGAAGCCGAACACGAATGGAAATCCTGCAGCGAGGCAGCTTCGCATCTGATCGAGATCCTGCACGACCCGCTGATAGAGCACCGCCGGATGCTTGGCGGCATCGCCGTAGGCCGCCGGACTCGGCTTCGTGCGGAAGCGCGCGATCGCGTACGGCCACAGCGATTCGTGCGGCGCGCCTTGCTTCGCCACGCTCTTGATGCCGTCGCGAATCATCGCCCCTGCGTCGTCGTCGACGGTGCCTTCGATCACGCGTTCGTTGTAATAGATGAAGAGACGCGATGCGGGAAAGACGTCGGCGACCTGCTGCTTGATTTGATCGAACTCGAGCACGCCGGCGATCGCGTTCGCCGTGCAGCTGCCAAGCTGCCCCTGATCGTAGACGGGCGGGCACATGCCGCGCAGATCCACGAGCGGCGGCAGGGCGCGCAGCGCCGCGGGCGGCGCCAACAGCACGAAATCTCGATGATCGGGCAGATCGGGGATCCAGCCGTAGCGTCTCGCACCACGGCGAACCGCTCGAGGGCGGACGCGTGAACGCCGGAGCGACTTGCGCGCGCGGGCCATGGCGATCCTCCTGAGTGACGATCGCGCGTATGGTGGAGGTGGACGTCGGGCAAGTCAAGCGATCGCGACCACTTTCCGTGCAAGCGTCGCGGCGATGGCTTTCCGTGTAGCGTGTCGCGGCGGTGGCGTCAGGCGTCGCTGACCGACGCGTACCCGGTCAGCGTGTCGAGCAGATCGCGCATCGCAGGCTCGAGCAATTGAAACGCCGGATCGGCCGCGCGCAAATCGGACGTCTGGCTGGCCTCCTCGAGCGTGCGCGCCAACGCCACGACCTCGGCCGCGTCGAAGTTGGCGGCGGCGCCTTTGAGCGCGTGAGCGGCCTTGTGCAGCGCCGCGCTGTCGCCGGCGTCGATCGCGGATCGAATCTCGTGCAAATACCTGGGCGCATCCTCGATGAACAACCGGCTCACGTCCGCCAGCAGCTGCGCGTCGCCGCTCAGACGCGCGAGCAGCGCGTCGTACCCCGGCTGCGCGGGAGCGTGAGTCTCGCCGGGTTCCGTCCGGCCGTCGGCCACGCGCTCGACGATCGCGCAGAGCCGCTTCGAGTCGAGCGGCTTGGTGATGTACTCGTCCATCCCCGCCTGTAGACAGCGTTCACGATCGCCCGTCATCGCGTGCGCCGTCATCGCGACGATCGGCAGGTGCGCACCTGTGTCGCGTTCGCGCAGACGAATCGCCGCGGTGGCTTCGAACCCGCCCATTTCCGGCATCTGCACGTCCATCAGCACGACGTCGACGTGCATGCGCTGCAGCGCCGCAATCGCCTCCTGACCATTCGCGGCAATCGTTACGCGGTGGCCACGGCGTTCGAGGAGGCTGGCCGCCAGCCGCTGGTTCACGGCGTTGTCCTCGGCCAGCAGGACGTGCAGGCGGCGGTCGGGGAGCTGACCGGGCAGCATGGACGCCGGTAGATGTTGCGCCGCCGTGCGCGCCGGCAGCTCGCTCGCCAGCGCGCGGCGAATGGCCGCCAGCAGCTCGCGCTGTTCGATGGGTTTGGTGAGGTGATGTGAAATACCGAGCTCGTGGCAGCGCGAGGTCTCGCCGTACTGACCCGAGGAGCTGAGCATCATGATCGTCGCGCCGGTGAGGCGGATGTTGTCGCGCACGCGCCGCGCGACCTCGAACCCGTCCATCTCCGGCATGTTGGCGTCGAGCAGCACGAGCGCGAACGGGCGTCCCTGCTCGCGGGCGTGGACGAGCGCGCCGAGCGCGGCGGCGCCGCTGTCGGTGACTGTCGGACGCATTTTCCAGCGCCGAAGCAGATCGTGGAGCACGCGGCGGTTGACCGCATTGTCGTCGACGATGAGCGCGGGCAGATCGGTGAGATCGATCTCGATGGCCTCCGGCCGCGCCCCCGACGTGCCGAGCGTCGTCGTGAAATGGAAGGTGCTGCCTTCGTGCGGCGTGCTCTCGAGCCAGATACGGCCGCCCATCAGCTCGACGAGCGTGGACGAGATCGCCAGGCCGAGCCCGGTCCCGCCGAACCGGCGTGTCGTCGATCCGTCGGCCTGCTTGAACGGCTGGAAGATCTGTTCCTGCTTGTCGGCCGGAATGCCGATGCCGCTGTCGCTGACGAAATAGTGGAGCACGATCTGGCCGTCCTGCGCGGATGCGGTCTCCACCTGCACGAGGATCTGACCGCGTTCGGTGAACTTGATCGCGTTGCCGACCAGATTGACGAGCACCTGCCGCAGCCGGCCCGGATCGCCGAGCGCGACGCTGGGCACATCAGGGAGGACATGACAGATCAGCTCGATGCCTTTCTGTTCGGCGCGAAGCGCGAGCGGCCTCAACAGCTCGGCGACGTGGTCGCGCACCGAGAACGGCAGGCGTTCCAGTTCCAGCCTGCGCATTTCAATCTTCGAGAAGTCGAGGATGTCGTTGAGAATGCCGAGGAGCGAGTCGGCCGACATCTTGACCATCGACAGGTACTCGCGTTGTTCGACGTTGAGCTCCGTGTCGAGCGCGAGCTCGGTCATGCCGATGATGCCGTTCATCGGCGTGCGAATCTCGTGGCTCATGTTGGCCAGAAACTCGCTCTTTGCGCGGTTGGCTTCCTCGGCGGTGCGGGTCGCCTGCGCGAGCTCCGCGGTGCGCTCCCGGACCTTGCGGTCGAGATCCTCGGTGAGCGCCGTGAGGTCGGTGTTCAGCCGTTCGCGCTGCGCGAGCGATTGCTCGAGCTGATGGTAGGAATTGGCGAGCCGCGTCTGCATCGTGTTGAAGTCCTCGAGCAGATCCGCGATCTCCGCCGGTGGGTCGATGTCGAGCGCCGCGAGCGCCGGCGTACCCTTGGCGGAGACGCTGCGGACGGTGGCCGCCAGTTCTTCGAGCGGACGCGTGACGGCGCCCGAGAAGCCCCGCGCGCCGAGGACGGCGCCGCCGAGCGCCAGCAGCATCAGCGACAGCGTCAGCGCGTAGTAATCGAACGACTGTGTCCGCAGATTGACGACCGGCTGTTCGACGAACACCTTCCAGCCGATGTCGATGGTGGCGACCGCCCCGAGCTGCGCGGCGCGGACGCCGGCGGGATTCGCCTTCGTGTACTGGAACACGCCATCTCGTGCCGACAGGCTCGCTTGCACCAACGGCTCCCGCGCGAGGTCCTGTAGCGCGACGAAGCCCGACTGCGCGCTCGCGTAAATCGACCGGTCGTGCTGATCGGCGACGATGATGGTGGCGCCGGGCAGCGCGGCGTACTCCTCGAGGAAGTGCTGGAAATTCGAGAGGCTGAGCGATCCGCCCGCCACGCCGTCCGGTACGCCGGTGGCATCGAGGATCGGGACGGCGATGGTCACGATCGATTGATGCGAGACGCGGCCGAGGATGACGTCCGAGATGGCCGGTTTGCCCGTCCGCATCGCCTCGATGAAGTACGGGCGGTCACGGATCTGGTTCACGAAATTCCCTGCAGGCCGCGCCGTCTCGATCTCGTGCACCATGCCGCCGCGGTCGGCGATGAAGGTGGTGATGAAGTCGCCGTAGATCTCGCGGGTCTGTGCGATGAGCCGCTGTCGCTTCGCTGTGTCGCCGCCGGTCTGCGCCGCCGCCGCTGCGAGCGCCTGCACGGCGCGCACGTGCGTGTTGACGTACTCGTCGATGTGGTCCTGCATCGCCGTCGCCGCTTCGTGCAGCCGCGCGGCGCCGTCGCTCTCCCGCCGCGCCGCGAACACTTCGCCGTTGACCGCGCTCAGGATCAGGACCGGCAGGATCGCGACGAGCACGAAGACGTGAAATGCGTACGCCCGCAGCCGGGGCGGATTGTCTGCGCGTGCGCGCCGCCGGCTGGCCGCCGCGACGACGGCGACGAGGTCGGCGGTGACGACGCCGATCATGCCATTCAGAAGCTGCCGCAGCGCAAGCGGGCCGATGATCGATCGCAAATGTTCCACGCCGAACCAACCCGGTTTGAGCGCGAGCGTGGCGGCGACGGTGACCCACACGAACGTCCCTGCCATCAGCGACGATCGGCCTCGCCGGACGAATGCGCCGACCAGCAGCCCCTCGGCGCCGAGGATGACCAGGAAGACCGGGAACATGCTCGCAAAGGGCAGCGCGCCGACCAGCGCCGCGATCCCGCCGAATGCGGGGCCCCACAGGATCGCAATCGGCAGCGTCAGCACGCGCCCCGGGAGCAGGCGCATCGTCGGCGCGAATGTGTTCAGCGCGGCAGCGGCGGCGCCCGCGGCGACCGAGAACGCAAGCCGCTGCAGGAACAAGCGTCGTGTCATAAGCGGTTGTGCCATCCTGTGCAGGGAGGCCGGAAGTCCTGTCGGCAGCGGGGTGCACCTTCCATTCCATCGTCGTATCGGCGCGGCGCCCTTCTTTCTACGGTGTTGCGGCGGTCCTCGCCCAATGTTGTGCGGAGGCGAGCCGTTTCCGCACACTCCGCCTGTGCGCTTGCGCACGGCGACGCCTCTTTTAGGCGAAGATATGGGCGCAGATCACCGACTTTTGAGGAGAGACGCCTTGGCAGCCGCTTTGCTGAATCGCCCCGATATGCGCGTCGTGATTGCTGATGATGATCGGGTGGCCGCGGAGATTCTCGCGCGGACGCTGCGCCGCTGGGAGTTCGCGCCGATCGTTACCACCGACGGCGCGGAAGCGTGGGCGCAACTGCGCTCGTCCCCCGGGCCGACGCTCGCGATTCTCGACTGGATGATGCCGGCGCTCGATGGACCCGAGGTGTGTCGTCTCGTCCGCCGCGAACTGCCGCTCGCGAACATGTACCTGATTCTCGTCACCGCGCGCGAGACCCGCGGCGATATCGTGGCCGGCCTCGACGCCGGCGCCGACGACTACGTGATCAAGCCGTTCGATGCCGAGGAGCTGCGCGCGCGCGTCGCGGTCGGCCTGCGCGTGCTGACGCTCCAGGAGCGCCTCGCTGAACGCGTCGAGGAACTGCAGGCGGCGCTGTCGAACGTGAAGCGGCTGCACGGACTGCTGCCGATCTGCAGCTATTGCAAGCGGATCCGCGGCGACGATCAGGTACCTGGCAGCAGGTCGAGGGCTACATCGCCGAGCATTCCGAGGCGCAGTTCAGCCACGGCATCTGCCCGGCGTGCTACGTCGCCGTGAGCGCCGAGCTCGACGAAGCGGCGGCCAAACGCGCGCGGAGCGGCAATTCTCGATAGAGGCCGGTATTAGGGTTTCATTTCCTTGCCGCTGATCTGCACATCGAAGCCGTCCGGATCCTTGATATGGAAGCTGTTCTCGGTGTCGACGCGCGCCTCGAGTTTGCGGCGATCGAGTTCCGCTTTCACTTTGTCCTTGTCCCACTCCTCGATCGTGTAGGCGATGTGATCGACTTTCGGCGCCGTTGCCGGCTCGCGCGAGTTGCGCGCGAGCAGCCACGTGCCGTGATCGCCGAACGACAAGTACGCCTGTTTCCCATCGTCGTGCGACACCTTCATACCGAGGAGATCCGCGTAGAAGTCGCGCGTCTTGCCGTAGTCGGCCACCTGATACGAAATGTGATTGACGGCGATCGCCTTGAAGCCTTTTCCCTCGGCCGCCGCCGCGCCCGCCGACGCCGCGCCCACGGCCGATGCCGCGGTCGCCGTGAGCGCCAGGCTTTGAATGAGCTGGCGCCGCGTCATCTTGCCGTGTTCGAAGTCGCTGAGCAGGTTCGCAATAATGTGTTCCATCAGACCCTCCAGGAATGTGCGCCCATCCTAGTGGGGAGTTGGCGCCGGCGGCAAGCGGATCATTTCACGCGGCCGCACACTCATCGAACCCGGGCGGCCGTCTCTAGCGCATTCCGCGCTCTCGGTGCGGAAGAGAAGTTGTTTGAATGTCAATCCGCGCGCAGCGCGAGCATCGGATCCGCGGCGCGCCGGCAAATTCACAAACAGTCCTGTAGCGCAGCTACAAGAGCAATCCGGTGGGTTAGAGGATGCGTACGCGCGCGGTTCGAAGGCGTCAGCGCTTACTGCGGGCACTCGCCGTCCAGTGTCTTCACCGACTTGACCTTGAACTCCGGCAGTTCGACATTCCCAGTTCCGGACGCTGCGCCGCCGCTGCTGCCGGCGATCACGGCCTGCGTCGGATCCATGGCGCCCGCCTGGCCTGCGACGTTCGGAGAGGGGTAGAGGCCTCCGGAAATCTTGACGCGCGGCACGACGATACCGCCGACGATCTCGACGCGCTTGCCGGCATATTTTTTCATGTCCTGGCCGGAGAGCCGATACATGGTCGCCTTCGTGGGATTCACATCGTCGGCGAATGTGAACTGATTCGGCGCCGAATCGTTCGGCTGCACGCATCCACTGAGCGTGAGCGCTTTCGGTGCTTCGTTCTTGCTCGTGGTCTGCGCACCTGGAATGGCAGCGGCACAAGCAATAGCCAGCAACGTGAAGAATGGGATACGCACGGGACCTCACTCCAAAAAGGGGCCGTACCCCTTTTCTGATTCTTCTGATTCTGACGCTGCGACGTTGAACATGGGTACGGCCCCTTTTCAACGCTGAAGCTGGACGAGCGGCTGGATCAGATCGACGAGGCCGCTCCAGATGATACTGACGCCAACACACAACAAAATGAATGCCGACAGCCGCAGGAACACCACGGTTCCAGTTTCGCCGAGATAGGTGATGAGCCGCGAGGCAAATCGATAGCTGAGGTAGACCGTCAGCGCGACGATGATCGCGATCGAGACCGAACCAGGACCGACAGTCAGCGCAAACGTGAGCGGAAAGAATGCGCGGTTCAGTCCTCGCCCGATCGCCGGCTGCTCCGCAAGTCTTTGACCGCGCTCCGGCGTTTCTTGGACTCGAGCCGCTTCTCGCGCGCCGCCTTCCGCGGCTTGGTCGGCCGGCGCCTCTTCGGGCGTTTGGCCGCCGCCTGCAGAAGCGCGATCAGGCGCGCCCGCGCCGCTTCACGATTCTGCCCTTGGGTCCGGTGCTCGCGACTGTCGATCAGCAGCACGCCGTCGGCGGTGAGCCGGCTGCCGGCCAGTGTGGCCAGGCGCTCCTTCACGTCGGGCGGAATCGACGATGTGCGCAGATTGAACCGGAGCTCGACGGCGGTCGACACCTTGTTGACGTTCTGGCCGCCGGGTCCAGACGCGCGCACGAAACGCTCCTCGATATCGCGCTCGTCGACCGCGATGGTGTCGGTCACATGCAGCATGAGCCATGATAGCCGGCCTCGGCAGGCTCGGCGGATTATGGCTTGACGTACTTCTTCACGTCCTTCTGTCCGACTTCCGCGCCGTAGATATTGCCTTGCGCGTCGACGGCGACCCCCTCGGCATTGCTGGTGTTGGTCGCCTTCTCGTTCGGATCGGGGATGAAGTACTTCACAGAGCCGTCTTTGGCGCTGCCGATGCGAATGCCGCGCTTCCACCCGTCGTGGTTGCGCGAGACCGACTCGGACTCCGAGTCGCCCACGTAGATGGTGTCGTGCGCGTCGATGAAGATGCCGCTCGGACGGCTGAATTGGGTCCATTCGGCGAGGTACTTCCCGTCCTGATCGAGAATCTGGATCCGGTTGTTGTTGCGATCGCCGACGAACAGCCGCCCTTTCGAGTCCATCGCCAGCGCGTGCGGCTGATCGTACTCGTTGGGCCCGGTCCCCTTCTTGCCCCACATCTTGATCAGTTTGCCGTCCTTCGAGAACTTGAACAGATGATCGTCGCCCGCCCCGTGCCCTTCAGCGACGAAGATGGTGCCGTTGGGCGCCACCAGCACCGCGTTCGGCTGGTAGAAATAATCGGGCTCGGCGGCGCCGCCCTTCTTGCCAAGCGTCATCAGGAGCTTGCCGTCGGGGCTGAATTCGTGCACCTGGTGTCCGACCGTCGCGCCAGGCGGCGGGCCGATCGGTCCCACCGGCGCCGGCGCCGACATGCCGCGCTGTCCGCGCTGTGGGCGTGGCGCGTTGTCCTGGCCGTCGGTGATCCAGATGTTGCCGTTGTGATCGATGAAGAACCCGTGCGGAAAAATCAGCATGCCCGCGCCGAAGCTCGCGACCATTTTGCCGTTGGCATCGAACTTCATGATCGGGTTGACGGTCGGCGAATTCAGACAGGAGTTCGCGCCGCAGCGTTCAGCGATCCAGATGCTCTTGCCGTCCTTGTCGATGCCGACGGCGCTCGTCGATCCCCACGTCCGCCCTTCCGGGAGCTTGAAGTAGTTCTCGACCGTGCGATACGGATTCGGCAAGTCGTTGACCGGCTGCGGCGGACTTTGCGCAATCGCACGTGCGCCGGTGCCGGCAACGGCGAGCGCGGCGGCCACGGCGAGGCCCGCCGCAAGCTTGAGCTGACCTGTGTGCGACATCACTCCTGCCTCCCTCGAAGAAGTCGGCGACGATTCTACTGTGCTTTGCGCCTGAGCCGTCTGGTGGGACGCCTGTCCGAAGTCCTGGTACCCTCTGTTGAGCAGCAGCAGCGCCGAAGTGAACGTAGACACTTGATGACGATTTTTGGGTTGGTATCTCCGTGAGCGGAGGCGATATCATGCGCTCGACGACAGACAGCCGGGCGACTCGGCCCGCAGCAAGGCGCCCCGTGCGCTCGATAAGGAGTGGTTCCATGTACGGACGAATGGCAGCGAGACGCGGCGCTCTACTGACCGCGGCATTGACGATAGGCGTGGCGTCGTTTGTGGCGCTCGGTGCGCAGCAGCCCCCGCAGCAGCCGCCCGAGCCTGCGGCACCCAAGCCGAACGCGCCCGCCGGGCAGCGCGGGCAGCGCGGACAACGCGGCGAGTCGCCCGACGCGGCAGCCCCCAAGGCGCCCGCGCCCAAGCCGCTCGTGCCGGTCGTGGCGAGTACAGTGGCTGCCCATCCCGATGCGTACTACGGTCAAGAAGTGACGATGACGGCGACCGTCGATCAGATCCTGTCGCCGACGTCCTTCTCGATGGATCAGGACCGCACGAAGAGCACCGGCCAGGACGTGCTGGTGCTCGCGCCGCGCCTCAACGAGCCGGTCGAGCTCAACTCGTACGTGACGGTGCTGGGCGAAGTGGTGAAGTTCGATCCGGCCGAGATCAAGAACCAGGCGAAAGAGCTGAAAGTGGATCTGCCGGATGTCCCGGCTGACGTCGCCGCGAAATATCGCGGCAAGCCGGCGCTCATCGCCACGACCGTTCTGAATGCGAAAATGGTGAACCTCGCCATGCGCCTGCCGCCGCCGATGACCAACGACGAAGAGATGCTGGACAAGGTGATGAAGCGCGTCGCCCCGGCGTTTACCGCGCTGCGCGGCGCCGTCGACAAATCCGACATGGAGGCGACCAAGCAGAACGCGGTAATCCTGAAGCAGGCATTCACTGAGACGGAGGCGTTCTGGAAGTCGAAGAGCAAGGCGGACGCCACGAAATGGGCGGGCGACGCGCGCACACAGGCGGACGCGATCGATCGCGACGTCGCGACGGGCAAGTGGGACGCGATCAAGACCTCGGCGACCGCGCTTGGTGCGACCTGCGGGAGCTGCCACGGCGTCTATCGTGAGCGATTCGACGATGGTTCGTACCGAATCAAGATGGGACCGAAGTAGCCCTCGCCCGAGTGTGTAACGAACCGACCAACGAGTTGTCACCACGGTGGACACGGAGAAGTGACCGCCGTGGTGGAGCGCTGGATTCTCCGACGCCCCTAGAACCCTTGAGAACCCGAAACTTGATTTTTTGAGTCAAGTTTCGGGGCTCGCAAGTGAACTATAGCGGGCTCAGGCCGACAGGGCCGGAGGCCCGCTAGAACGCTTCCTGGATCGCCAGATAGAAGCCGCGCGAGCCGTCTTTGCCCCACGCGTAGTCGGTGCACAGGTTCGTGCGCGACCGTTTGTTCAGGAGCACCCGCAGCCCGAAGCCCGCCGCCGGCGCCACCGAATCGAACAGCTTCTCCCCCGTTTCCGTACCTGTCCACGGTCGTCACATTCAGAAACGCCACCATGCCGAGCAGGCCGTTCGACGTGATCGTGCCGCGGTATTCCATTTCGCCGTACAGCATCCGCTCGCCTCGAAAACGGCCTTCTCCGTAGCCCCGCGCGGACCGGCCATCGCCGCCGTTCTCCGGCAGGTCCAGGTACGGCACGGTGCCGCCGGTGACCAGGTCGCCCAGAAACCAGAACGCGAGCTTGTGGCGCGCGTCGGGCGTGAGCTTTCTGTAGGCCCGCGCGTCGAGGTACAGCTCCTGCCACGTGGAGTCGCCGCCGAGGAACCCGTTCACGAAGGTCCGGTACGTGGCGCTGGTGAGAAAGCCGCGCTGCGCGTTGATCGGGTTGTCGCGCGTATCGTAGAGGAGTCCGACGCTCGTCCCGCTCGAGGTCTGCGTGTCCTCGGTGAAGCCGTGCCGCTCGCTGTAGGCCAGATACGCCGACTCGTCGAACGCCGATTCTGCGCCGGCACCCGCGCGGGCGTTGGCGTGGACGTTGACGTTGAGGCCGAGGCCCACGAACAATCCCGGCTTCACCTTGCGGTACGCCGTCTCATAGAGGCGGAAGAAGTCGTATTTGATATTCGCGCTGCCTGCCTGCAGCGAGTCGGTGCCCAACGCGTACGTGTTCTGCGACGTCCACGACAGCCGGTTGTCTCCCTGCAGAAACCAGCCATCGTCGTGCGTGAAGATGGAGAACTTTACGCCGGACAGCGTCTGTTGCTTCTGGGAGAACTTCAGCCCAGTCGAGAGCACGGAGATCCGCGTGGTCCTGGGATCGCCGCGAAAAAATGCGATGTTGCTGCTGAAACCACCGTTCAAGCCGGTGGAGGGCTTCGACCCGATCGACGGCGCGAAGACGAAGAAGTGCGCGCGCGATTCCTCATCGTCCGGCGGGGCATCCTCGGTCGGCAGCTTGTGCCTGAGCTGATGCCACACGTCGCCGACATCCTTCGTTGGGAGCGCGACAGGAGGAGGTGGTGGTGGTGGTGGCGCATCGCCGCCGTCGTCGCCCTGGGCCCGCACGGCGGAAGGGATGAACAGCGCCATCGCGAGGCACGCCGATAACGTCGCAGAGTGGAAACTCGTAACATTGATTATAACGAGCGCTCTTTCCCGGTCCCCGCGATCACAGTCTTTTCACAAACCGGACACGCTGGGCTCGCGACAGCTCTTGAGATTGCGCCGGCATTCGCATCCCTCCCACAATGGCCGCATGAGTTTTGTCGAGTGTCCCGCTGCATCGGTCCTGACCCGCGCGCGTCTGCTGTCCGTCCTTGCACTCGTGCTTGCGCTTGCGCCAGCGCGGGCCCGAGCTCAGGAGACTCCGTCGTTCGAGCCGCCTGTCGCCATCGACAGCGCGCAGACCTCCGTTTCTCAGACACCTCCGCTGTCGACGATGTCCTACGTCCCGATTACCGGCCTGCAGCGCGTGGACTGGATCGTCGTCGGCACCATCGGACCTCGGAGCCTCGCCGTCGGCGTGCTCGCCGATGCGTGGCAGACCGGATTCAATGTCCCGGAAGAATGGGGGCGCAGCTGGAGCGGTGTCGGCAAGCGATATCTCGAGCGTGAAGCAGACGTCGCGATCTCGAGCACAATCGAGGCCGGCGCGGGCGCGATCTGGGGCGAGGATCCGCGCTATGTCCCGTCGGGCCGCCGCGGCCTCTGGCCGCGTGTGCGGTACGCATTGAAAACCGTTGTGTTGGCGCAGCGGCCGGACGGCCACCTCGCACCCGCGTGGGGCCGATATGCCGGCAACGTCTTCAACAACGTGATCGAGAACGCCTGGCTGCCGCCGAGTATGACCACTCCCGGACAGACGGCGCTCCGGAGCGTCAATGGATTTCTTGGCCGCGCCAGCGGCAATCTCTTCGATGAATTCTGGCCGGACGTCCGGCGGCGGCTGCAGAAGAAGTAGCAGCCGCTCGCGACTGATCACGTCACTTGTCCCGAGCGGCCGTGTGTGCGCTGCCGGCGCTGTCGAGCAGATCTCGACGGACGAATCGCTGTGTGAGTTGGGCCGCGTCGGTCTCGTACGTCCGATGGCGCAGATCGTCCGACACCTCGAACCCGTGACTCGAGAGGTAACGGCCGAACGACAGCGCGTCCACGATTTCTGGCGTCTCGGCGATCTCGACGGCATGGCGCAACTCGTGACCCAGTAACGCGATCTGCCGATCGTGCAGCAGCCCGCAGTTCAGCTGCGCCTGCGCGTACCGCACGCCGCCCGCGTACGAGACGAACTGCAGCCGCCCGCCGAATTCCAGCGCCGTATCAGATCGGATTGCGCCGCACGAGATGTACACGACCACGTCGGAGGCGTCCAGCCGATCCACCAGCGCGCGTAAAGTCTCGGAGCGCGCGAGACCGTCATCGATGAGCCCGCGCAATGACGGCGACGCCGTACGCACATGGGCGATGGTTTGCGCGGTCACGCGCGATGCACCACTCAGAATCACCGTGATCAGCACCACGGTGCAGGAGAATCGTTGTCGCTTCGGCATGTTGCCGATGTTGATAGCAACGGCCGGACCAACAGAGAGGCTGGCGCCAAAAGCGCGGTTTGGCGCGGCCTCTGCCGGCGTGCACCGCAGGCGTGTCGTGTTTACCGTTGTAAGAAACAGACAAACATGTCTGACATAGCGCGGCGGACGACATCTTCGTGCCCGGCGTCAGAGTCGCCCCAGAATCGCTGATATTGAGGCCATATCGCCGACGAGCAGCCCGCACTTCAGACCGTTGCCGATCAACCAGACACGACAAAATTGTTCCGATGAAAAAAAGCCACGACCCATCGCGGGGGCCGCTTACAAACGTGACTTCCGCGTCATCGTCTGAAGCGCAGCGCCGGATCGGCGAGCACCTGTGCGGCGGCCCACTCGCGCGTCATCGCCCGCGCCGCTCGAAACGTCTCGCCGCCTTGCGAGAGCGCCGGCCTCGATTTCCGGCAGGTCATTTGCCGACTTCGAGGATCGAGAACGAGTCGGGCACCATCGGGCCGCGCCCCGCGCGCCCGCCGGCCGGCGGCGGCGTCGCCGGTTCGCCGAAGTCCGCCGCGATCAGCAGAATCCGTCCGGTCTTGCCGTCGAGGGTCATCGTTTTGGCGCTGACCTTCGTCTGAACCGTCTGCTCCACGGCGAAGCTGGTGGGACTGCTTTCCTTGATGACCGTCAGCGTGCCGTCGCCTTGCGAGCTGAACGCTTCCATCGTGGCGGGGTTGAATCCCGCGCCGTCCACGCCGGTGCCGATCGGCAGGGCGGCGAGGACTTTCCCCGTGTCCGCGTTGATCATCACCATCGTCGGCGTGTTGCGGCACGCCACGAAGAGCACGTGGTTCTTGACGTCGAACGCGAGGCCCGCCGGCACCTTGGCTTTGTCGTCGAAGCCGTAATGCGCCGTGACCTGCAGCGTCTTCGCATCCACCACGGCGACGTTGTCCTTGTCTTCGACGTCGATGTAAAGGTGACCGCGGCCGTCGGTGACCGCCTGCTCCGGCGCGCCGCCCAGGTCGACAGTGCCGACGATCGATCCATCTTTCGCATCGATCACCGTCGCGTTCGGTGCGCGGTGGCTCAGGATCCAGACGCGCTCGTTGAACGGATCGAACAGAATGCCGTCCGGGTTGCCTTCGACGTCAATCGTCTTGATGAGAGCGAGCGTCTTCGTGTCCCACATGGCCACCGGTCGGCTGCTGGCAAAGCCGTGGCCCGACTTTGGATCGACGGCCGCTCCGTGTCCATTGACCTTGGGAATCTCGCCCGCCGGCTCGAGCGTGTCGAGATTGAAGACGGTGATGCGTCCGTCCGGACCCGATCGCGGCACGTACAGTCGGCGCCCGTCGGCATCGGCGTACACATAGTCGAAGCCACCCGCGCCGCCGACCTTGGCGGTCTTCACGATCTTGTACGGTCCGGCGGTGGACGCCGGCTGCGCCAACCCGATCGACCAGGCCGACATGACGATCCCGACGGCGAGCACGAAGAATCGGCGCATAACGGGTTCTCCTCGGCGCCGATTGTATACCGGGCTTGTAAGATCGAACGTATACGCGACGCGAGGGCTCGATGTCGCGCGAAGGCCTTCAGCGTGGCCAGGCCGAACGTTGCCTTAATCCGGCCGAAGCGCCCGCATCGGTTCCGTGCGCAGTGATCGCCGCGCCGGCGCCCAGCACGACGCAAGGCCCACGAGCACGAAGAGGGTGATCACGGCGCCGAGGACCGCCGGATCGTTCGGCGAGGCTTCATACACGACTGTCGACAGCAAACGCCCGGCCGCGACGGCGAGCAACAGTCCGATCGCCGCGCCAATCGACAGCACCATCGTCAACCGGCCAAGCACGGCGCGAAGAATGTGGCTCGCGCGCGCGCCCATCGCGATGCGGATGCCGATCTCGCGCTGGCGTCTGGAAACGGCATAGGCCACGAGGCCGTGAATGCCGGTGGCGGCGAGCACAATCGCGAGCAAGCCGAAGGCGGTGAGCGCAATCGCCGCCGCCTGGCTGGGGAAGAGCGCGAATCCCAGCATCGAGTCGACGCTCCCGACGCCGTACAGCGGCAACGACGCGTCGAGCGATGCGATCGCCTGACGCATGCCGGCGATTATCTGCTCCGGCGGCTGCGCCGATCGCACCAGGATCGTGGTCGTGCCGTTGTAGGCCTGGAGGATCGGCTCGAACACCGCCGGCCGCGGCGACTCGGTCAGCGACTCGTACTTCCCGTCCTCCACGACGCCGACAATCTCAATCGGATCGGCACGCCACACGTAGGCGAAATGCCGGCCGATCGGATCGTCGGTCCGCATGATCACGCGCGCGAACGTGCGATTGACGACCGCGACGCGCGGCGCACCTGTGGCGTCGCGCCAGTCGAGATCGCGCCCCGACTCGCGGCGGATGCCCAGCGTTCGAAAGAACCCGGGCGACACGTCATAGCGCGCCGCCGAGTGGACGTCGGACGCCTTCAGCGCAGGCTGATCGTCCGGATAGATCATCGTGCTCGATTGGTCGATGCTGAGCGGCATCGAGTTGGCGTATGCGGCCGCCTGCACGCCGGGCAGCGCCGCCACGGCGTCGAGCGCGCGGCGTTGAAACCGCGCGCCATCGTCCTTGCTGTAACCGGCGAGCCCCAGATCGAACCCGATGGTCGTCACCCCGCGTGGATCCAGGCCTGGCCGCATTGTCAGCGCCTGCTGCAATCCGCGGAGCGAGAGGAGCGAGGCCGACACGAGCACGACGCACAGCGCGATCTGCACCGCGACGAGCACGTCGCGGATGGGCCACCGCCCGCCGATCGCGGCGCCGTCGGCTTCCTTCAACGCGCTCGCCGTGCTCGTGCGCGCCGCCTGCCTCGCCGGCGCCAGTCCGAACAGCAGACCGGCGGCCGCTGAAACGGCGCAGGCAAACAGCAAGACGCGAAAGTCGAGCGGGATGTCGAACTGAATCGGCACGTCCACCGGCGCACGCCACGCGGTGAGGGCACGCGCCGCGGCCCACGCCAGACCGCAGCCCGCCGCGCCGCCAAGCGCGGCGAGCAGCAGGGTTTCGGTGAGCAGCTGGCGCACGAGGCGTCCGCGGGTCGCGCCGATCGACAATCGGATGGCGAGCTCGCGCCGCCGATCGCTGCCGCGCGCGGCGAGCACGCTCGCGAGGTTCGCGCAGGCGGCGAGCAGCACCATCGCCGCCAGCGCCAGCACGCCAATCGTGAAGGCGCGCATCGGCGCGCCGAGCGCGTCGCCGACGAGGCCCGGCTTCGCCAGCGTCACCTGGAGACCCTCGTTCATGCGCGGGTACTCGTGCCCCAGCTGTGCGGCGATCACATTCAGGTTCGCTTCAGCCGCGCCGACGGTCACGCCGGGCTTCAGGCGCCCGACGATCCACGTGTTCCACGTATTGCGGTTGTCGAGCCACGGATTGCCGATCTCGATCTGCGGCTGCATCATCATCGGCACCCACAGGTCGGGCTGATAGAACAGCTCCGTGCCCCGGAATCCTCTGGGCGCCACGCCGACGATCGTGAACGGCGTTCGATTCAATCGGACGTCGGTGCCGATCACTGACGGATCGCCGGCGAAGCGGCCCATCCAGCATTCGTAGCTCAAGACGGCGAACGGCGACTGGCCCTCGTGGAGATCGTCGGTCTGATGAAAGAACCGTCCGAGCGCCGGCTTGACGCCGAGCACGTCGAAGTAATTGCCGGTCGCAAGATAGCCCCACGTCCGGACGGCGGCGCCGCGCCGCTCGAGGTTGATCGGCGAGATGCGGTAGCCGACGAGACCATCGAACGCCGTCGAGCGGTCGCGGAAGTCGCGGTAGTTGGGGAACGACTGGGACGGATGCGCGCCCTGATTCTGCACGAAGAACACGCGTTCGGGCTGCGCAATCGGCAGCGGTTTCAGCACGAGCGCGTTGACGACGCTGAAGACGACGGTGTTCGCGCCGATGCCAAGCGCCAGCGAGAGGATCGCCATGAGCGCGAATGTCGGCGTGCGCGCAAGCGTGCGGACGGCATACCGCATGTCGGCGTGCAGATCGTCGAAGAGGCGGAGGCCGCGCGCCTCCCGGCACTGATCCTTGTACGATTCGACACCGCCGAATTCCAGCCGCGCGCGCCGCGTCGCGTCTTCAGCGGAGAGGCCTGAGGCGGCGAGATCCGCCGCCCGCGCGTCGACGTGAAAGCGCAGCTCCTCGGCCAGATCGCGCTCGACCGCGGATCGCCGTACGAGACCGCGCACCAGCGAACGAAGCCGGGCGACCATGGCTACACCTCGCTCACGGTGGCCGCCAACGCCGCGGCCATCGCCGCGGCGACGCGTTGCCAGCTGGCCGTTTCGTCGCGCAGCCGCCGGCGGCCCGCCGCGGTGAGCGTGTAGAAGCGCGCGCGCCGGTTGTTCTCCGAGAGACCCCATCGGCCCTCGAGCAGACCCTTGTGCTCGAGCCGGTAGAGGGCGGGATACAAAGCGCCCTGTTCGATTTCGAGGGCGCCCCCGGTCATGCCCGCGATGCGGAGCAGGACCGCGTAGCCGTGCAGCGGCCCCAGCGACACCGCCTTCAGAATCAGCAGATCGAGCGTGCCGGGCAGGAGGTCGGCGCGTTCCATGCTCTCCTAAGACGATCAGGAGAACGAAAAAGTTGCGCGCCGATACACGCCCTCTAAAAGCGGGCCTAATGACGCCGCCGCGACGGGTCTCTCACAACCAGCGACAGAATCGTGCTCACGATGCTGACGACGAGCGCGCCCCAGAACGCCGCCCAGAAGCCGCTGACGTGGAAGCCGAGGCCGAGCATCGCCGAGAGCGAGCTTGTCAGCCACAGCATCAGGCCATTCACGACCAGGGCGAAGAGGCCAATCGTCAGGATGATCAGCGGGAACGTGAAGAATTTTGCGACCGGCCGGATCACGCTGTTGACCGCACCGAAGATGACGGCCACCCCGAGGAAAGGCAGCCAGCCGCCCGTACGCGTCACGCCGGGGACGATCTGCGCGGCCACCCACAGTGCCGCAGCGTTGACGAGGAGGCGAATCAGAAAGGCCATCAGCGCGTCATTGTGCCATGCCGGCGGTCCATTCGCTCGGCTAAAGCCTTCGCGCTGCAGTGCTTGCTGCACCTCGCGGAGGCGCCGCTCGAGCCGATCGTACAGCCGCACGATCTCCGGCCAGTCGGTGTCCTCGGCGCGCGCCGCCTGGCAATGCACCGCGACGGCGTGTCGATTCGCCGGATCGCCGTTCGTCTAAGCGATGGAGGATCAGATGAAATACACGTTGATGATTTACGACGATGAGAAAGGGTGGGGCACGCTGAGTGAGGGGCAGCAGCACCAGATGATGGGTGAGTATCAGCAGCTCACGCAGCAGTTGAAGGACGCCGGGCAGTACATCGCCGGTCAGCGGCTGCATCCGACGTCGGCCGCGACGAGCGTCCGCGTCCGCGATGGCAAACGCGTCGTCACCGATGGCCCGTTTGCGGAGACGCGCGAACAGCTGGGCGGCTATTACCTGATCAACGCGAAGAACCTCGACGAGGCGATCGAGATTGCCGGGCGGATTCCGTCGGCTCGCCAGGGCACGATCGAGGTCCGGCCTGTGGTCGAAGCGCCGGCGGCGACCTGAAGCGGCGCGCGCACATCAGGCGTTCGTGCGGGGCGAAGTGGTGGTCGTCGGCCACTGCTTCGCCGGCAGCACCTCAGTAGCCACGACTCAAAAGCCCAGACCCGGCAGCACGACCTCGTTCGTGTTAGCATTCGCATTTCCGGACTTTTGTCTTCCTTCCAACGTGTTTGTATTCACCCGTGGCACATCCGCCGGGCGGCGCTCCGGACGCGAGCGGCTATGGTTTTGCTTTCGGTCTGACGACTTCCACCTAGAGACGGGCAAAAACACGTGTCAAATATCGAACCCATAACGAGCGCTTCGGACCCTGCGGCTGCCAACGCCGAGGTCGCCATCGAATCCAGCGCGTTGGAATCTGTCCGAGCCGAGCGCGAAGGGCTGCCACGCGGCTATCGGATGCGCGCAGATACCCATTACGTGGATCACCTCGGGTCGCAATCCGCCGGGCAGCCGGTCCGCATGGTGGCCGTCGATCAGATCGCCTCATCGCAGACAATTGACCCGCACGATCTCCGGCCCCTGATCGACTCGATCCGGACGCACGGCATCGTGCACCCGCTGCTCGTCTCGCGTGGGGAGACCGGGTACGTCGCGATCGGCGGCCACAAACGGTTGGCGGCTGCGCGGTTCCTGCGGTTGCCGACCGTTCCGTGTCTCCTTCACCACGTCGACGAGGCGCAGGCGATGGTCCTGGCGCGAGCCGACAACCTGCACACCCTCTCGCCGGCGCGGCCCGATGCGACGACGAGCATGACGACGGCGGTGCAGCACGCCATCGCGCAGTCGTTGGGGATCGTGCAGGCGAGCGCCGGCGTCATCCAGACGAGCCCGCCGCATCTTGCGCGGGCGGCGATCGACCTCGTCGCCGCGCACGCGTGGCGCGCGGCGCGGTTGCTCGACGCGCTCGACGCCGCCATCAAACATCCGGCGCGTCCCGCCCGCACGCGTGCCCTCGCGAGTGCGATCGATCAGGTCACGGATGGGTTCGCGGCCGAGGGCCGCTTGAACGGCGTGGCGATTCGCGCGCGGATCGAGGGCGCCGCAGCCGGCGCGGCCGTCAACGGGCACGACGTGTCGTTGATCGTGTCGAGCGCGGTGCTGGCCACGCTTCCCATCGTTGAACATGCGCACCTCGATCAGCCTGCCATCCTCGTTTCTGGATCCAGCGGCGCCGCACCAGGGTCGATCCGCCTCGTCATCGCGCAACGCGCGGCGCCCGCGCCCGCCGCGCTCGCCGGGCGATTCTTCGACGAAACGTACAGCGACCGGATGGGTGGGTGGTGCGCGCTGGCCTGTGCGCTGGCAGTGAAAACGGCGACGGAGCGCCTCGGTGGCACAGCCGCGTTTGATATCGACGCGGAAGGCCACAGCAGCGTGACCGTCCAGTTCCCTCACGCCTGACACACGGTGCCCAAAAATAACTCGATCTGAGCTGGAGCGGGTATTCTTGTGACAATGACTATGGACATTGTTGAACGGCGGATCGCCACGCGCGTCGTCGGTGCGAGATGAGCGCGCTCATGAGATCACCCATCGGCCGCGCGTCCTTCGTGCTGATGATCGTGTTCGCGGTGAGTGCGTCGGCCGCCGCCCAGACCCAAGTGCGGGTCGTCAGGGATCAGGCGATTATCTGGCGCCGTGAGGCCCGCATTCCCATCACCACAGTGAAAACCGGCACGGTGCTCGACGTCGTCGGGCGGCAAGACGACTGGTTCATCGTCGTTGTCCCGCCGGAAAGTGGTGGGGCCGGCGAGTCGGGGATGATCGCGGCCTCGCAGGTCGAAGCGGTCACGGGATCGCCGCGCGCCGGGACCGCGCGCGGGCAGGCGAAACCGGCTGCAGCGGCGCAACGCGCCGCTCTGGAGACGTCCCGGCCCGTCGAAGTGTTCGGATCGGGTCAGGTCGCCCTCAACACGTGGCTGGCGCACGACGCGTTCAACGCCGTGGTCGGCCACTCCTTCGGACCGCTGTTTGGCGGGGGCGTCGAAGTGCACCTGCACGACCGTGTGTTCATCGAGGGCAATGTCGAGTTCTTCCAGCAGACGGGTCAGCGGGTGTTCGTCTCGAATGGGCAGGTGTTCAAGCTCGGAATTTCCGACACCGTGCGTGTGATCCCTTTGTCGGTGACAGCCGGCTACCGGCACCGCTTCAAAACCTTGACGTCGTACTTCGGCGGTGGCGCCGGGGCGTATTTCTATCGAGAGACCTCGGCTTTTTCCGACGCATCCGAGAACGTCAGCGAGCGATTTGCCAGCTATCACGCTCTGGCGGGTGTCGAGGTCGCCGGCGGACGCTGGTGGCGGACTGCGTTCGAGGTGCAATTCACCACCGTGCCGAATGCGTTGGGCCCCAGCGGGACGTCGGCCGCGTTCGGCGAGCACAATCTTGGTGGTGTGCAGTTCCGTGCCAAGGTGCTGTTCGGCCGCTGACGCGTCCTGAAGACTCGACGGCTGGGCGCCCTTTCGCGAGGGCGTCCAGGCGTCGACCGTCCGCCTACTGCAAGTGCCGGGCGGCCGACACGATCTCCAGCCATCGCTCAGCATCGGCGCGCTGGCGAAACACGCGAATGATCCGCACGTCCATCGCCGCGCACCCCGTTTCGTACCGCAGCATCAACCTGAACAGCTGATCCGTGTCCGCCACGAGGGCGACATGTCCCCGCGGCCCGAGTCTGTTCAGATTGGCGACGAGGGCGACCGCGTGGTCGACGTCAGCGTCTGTGGCTGTCGTCGAGGCGCCTCGGGCGTCGAAGAGCAGCGGCATCATGCGCGCGTCGACCGACGATCGCGCGACCTGCATGAATTCCAGGATTTCCTCAATCGTGAGGGTTCCGGTGGCTGTTGCGATCAGCCATTGCCGCCGCTCGTCGCGCGCAACATCGATGGGCACGCGTGACATCCTAACGCTTCAGATGGCACGCTCCAATATGCGACTGGATGAGCCGGCTGAAAAAGCCGGAGGCTTCGCGTGACGAAAATGAGGTAGTGTCCAGCCGATGACCGATCCATCCGCCATGAACGCATCGGGGCGAAGTCCAGTGAATCCGGGCGAGCGTCGGCAATCCGATCGCCGGCAGCGCTGGAGGCGGCGCAACGCCGACCGCCAAACGGTCAAAACGCCACGCGTGCTGTTGATTGAACCGCACGAAGACACGCGCCTCCTGTACGCCAGCCTGTTCGAAGAGTCGGGCTTCGTGGTGTACGCGATGGCGAACGGGCTCGAGGCGCTCACCACCGCGCAGAAGCGGCTGCCCGACATCGTGGTGATGGAAGTCGCCGTCCCTGGTGCCGACGGCTTCACGATCCTGCAGGCCCTGCGGGCGGAGCGGGCAACCGCGGATGTGCCCGCCGTGGTGGTGACCTCTCTGCTGCACTTTGACGTGCCTCAACGCGCGCGTGAATCGGGCGCGACGGTTGTCTTGAGCACGCCCACGCCGATTGATTCGGTGATGGGAGCCGTCGATGAGCTCATGAGCGCGACGCCCATTGACCGATTCGCGAGCCGCCGGCTTCGCCGGTCGCTTCTCATGCTTCGGAAGGCCGGCACGCAACTCAACCTCGATACTGCCGCCAGGGAACGGGTGAAGGCGCTGATCGACCGGCTGCAGATCGCGGTGATGGCGATCGACGAACACGGCCGGTACGTCGCGGCGAGCACGGGCGCGGAGTGGCTCACCGGCTACACACGGGCCGAGCTGCTCACGATGTCGATCTTCGACACCGCGTTGGGCGCAGATCTCCCGTTGGCGCGCCGATGGGAGGAATTCGTGTCGCGTGAAGATACGATCTCGACCGGCACGATCCGCGACAAAGCCGGACGGGCGGTGACGGTTCACTCCTTGATCGCGACGATCGTCCCGGGACTGCATGCGGCCGCCTTTTCGATGGGATGACGAGTCTGAATCGCCCCAACGAACCCCGTATAATCGCGGGTATTGAAGCGAGGAGTGTGAGCATGAGTGATTTGAAGCCCGATCAGCGTTCGAATAATCAAGGGCCGGCCGATCCATCGCGCCGCGAGTTTGTCGCGACGGTCGTCGCCGGTCTTGCCGTGGCCGCCACAACCCCTTCGGCCGCGCCGCTGCCGGTCGTCGAGACCGCCGTGCAGGTCCGGACGCCGGACGGCGTGTGCGACGCATCCTTCATCCACCCGGCGAGCGGTTCCCACCCCGGCGTCATCATCTGGCCCGATGCATTCGGCCTGCGGCCGTCGATGCGCGATATCGGCAAGCGAATCGCCGCCGACGGGTACGCCGTCCTTGTTCCCAATCCGTTTTATCGCGTCGCCAAGGCGCCCGTGATCGCCGACATGTCGACGTTCAGCTTCCAGAACCCGCAGGATCGCGCGAAGCTGCAGCCACTGATGGGATCGATCAACGCGCCGGGCGCGGCGGAGAAGGACGCGGTGGCGTTCGTGGCGTTCCTGGACGCGCAGGCGCAGGTGGACAAGAGCAAGAAGATCGGCACGCAGGGCTACTGCATGGGCGGTGCGCTGGTCGTGAAGACCGCTGCCGCGGTTCCGAGTCGCGTCGGCGCGGGCGCGTCCTTTCACGGCGGCGGCCTCGTGACCGACAAACCGGACAGCCCGCATCTGCTGGCGCCGAAAATCAAAGCCCGCATGTATTTCGGCATCGCGGCCAACGACGACAAGAGTCAGCCCGACGCCAAGGACAAGCTGCGGGACGCGTTTGCCGCCGCGCACGTTCCCGCTGAGATCGAGGTTTACGGATCGATGCACGGTTGGTGCGTCCCGGACATGCCGGCGCAGAACGGCGCGCCGATTTACAACAAGCCGGATGCGGAGAAGGCCTGGGCGAAGCTCGTGGCGCTGTACAAATCCGCGCTCGGCTGAGCGGGCGTCCACGTCGCTGCGGCGATGAACAAACAACCAATCTTCACGACAGCAGCCGGCTTCCGAGCGCGATCCATGCCGGTGTGCGTGTGACATAAAGCGCTACCTGGAATGCCCCGACGATCAGCAAGCCACCCCAGCCAAACGCCGGATGCAGTCGCCGATGCCCAATCGTGTCGATTCCGACGCAGAGGAGTACGAACCCGTCGAGTCCCAGCAGAATGAGCTCATTGGTCATGAAGCTGACGGGTAGGCGCGCGAGCGCGTCCGGCAGCATGCACGCGATGGTCAGCAGCATCAGCCGCTTGTGATAGTCGGGACGGCGCCGGAGCCAAACCGCGATGGTGACGAACCCGGCGAACAGAAGCATCTGAATGAGGTCAAGGCTTGTGATCACAACCTGGCTCGCGGCGAACGTGCTATGGGCGCGAACTTCGCGCACTGCGGCGTGCAGCGTCGTCACTGAACCCAGGATCACGACCAGTGCGGCCCACGCGGTCGAGAACACGCCGAGTCGGCGGTGCCAGCGGACGCGATGCGCGGCGATCAGGCTGGATTGCACCACGAGGAGGATGACCCATCCGCTCATCACCACGCCGTGGATGTGGAGCAGCAGCGGGAGCGCAGGCGTGTGGTAGAAGGCTTTCAGGTAAAACGAGCGCGCGAACGTCCAGAAGACGAGCGCAAGGAAGACGATGCTGAAGCCAAGGTAGAAGCGGCGTTCGAAGGGCTGCCGCGATGTCATCGCTCGAGTCGGAGAAAACGGGCGGCATTGTTATAGAGAATGTCGCGCTTCTGTTGCGAGGTGAGCGAAGGCGCACTCTGAATCGTGTCAATGGCCGCGGACACCGCGTCGGGCCAGACCATCTCGTCAGATCCGAACATGATTCGATTCCCAAAGCCCGCGTCGACGAGCCGCTGCAGGTAACCGAAAAATTCCTTCCGTGGGAATGCGTAGTCGATGATCGCGATATCCACGTAGAGTTGCGGGTGAGCGTAAAGCGCGCCGATCGCGTCGTCAGCGAAGGGCCAGCCGGCGTGCATGGCCCACAGACGCAGCTTGGGATGGCGCGTGAGGACATCTTCCAGCAGAAGCAGGCTGGAGAGGCGCATCCGGTAGTCCGGCGCGAGGTAGTAGGCCGCGCCTGGTGGACCGGGCCCCATGTGGATGCCGACAGGCACGTCGAGTTCCTCGGCCAGAGCGTAGTAGGGCTCCATGCGTGGATCATTGGCCGCGATACCGTCGTATTGCGATGCGATTTCGGCGAAGGCGCTGACGTGTGACCCCTTGACGATCCGTCTTAAATCGTCCACGGTCGGTTTGCCCGTCTTTGCATCGAAGGTGGCCGCAGTCAGTATCTGATCTCCACCAGCTTCCTTCCATTTGGCGACGATCTTGGCCGGGCCGTTTGCCAGCCCGATGACATTCCGTGATCGAAGAATGCTGAGTGTCCGCTGCATGAGATCTTCATCGGTCAATGGGGAGCGCAGGGGAGAGACGCAGGGCGGGCGCGTCAGGAATTCAGCTCCGTATGCCTCGCCTCCAGTCTTCGGATCCCGAATGGGCCAGGAGGGAAAGGGGGCACAGATGAATACCGGCGGCGGGCCGAGATTGCCAGCGTCGAACGCGTGGAGATGCATGTCGATCACCGGCTCGTCGCCGGACTGTGCAAGACCGCGGAAGGGCAAGAGGGAGCCCAGAGTCACGACGAGGGCCGCCCACACGGCGCCGACCACGCCGAGCCGGCGCGCGAAATGTCGCGATGTGGTGGCGGCGTTCATGGAACATCTCCTTTTGCCTCGATGGCGGCGACCGAACGATGAAAGACACGCATTACGGATGCTCGAAGATCTTGCGGCACAGATCGGCGAGCCGCTTTTGGACGATGGCGGTCGAGGATGAGGCTCCTTGCGGGGATCGATTCCCTGAGAGAACCTCGATGACGGCGGCTGGCGCGCTCCGGCAGCGATTGTCCTCACTGTAGGCCGATGGCTTCAGACGCATAGTCAGGTCACCAACCAACCGGCGAAACGGATCCACGCCTGCGTCTGCGAGCCGAGATACGCCAGCTGCCACGAAACGATGAGCAGCGGCGCGCCCCACGCAAACGCCAGGTGCAATCGGCGATTGCGGAACGTATCGATGGCCACGCAGACCAGGACGCAGTGATAAACCAGCGTGCACGTTCATGGCTTATTTCCCGGTTGTGACACCTGACCGTCGAGCTCGCTCGCGGCCATCACGACGCCAGCCGACTGGCAAACGCGATCCATGACGCCGTCTGCGTTACGTAGAACGCGAGCTGCAAACCCACGATCCGCTTGCACGGGCGGGTGGTCAAGCTAACCGCGCGTAAACCGCGCGCTAACCCGCAAGTACATGCGGCTGAAATATTTGCCGACTTCTGCTAACTCGATGCGTGCCCGCCGAAACCGTGTGCTACGCTCTCCGTCCATCGCGCCCGCGGCGGCGCACCCTGGCCAACGATGTCTGTCCCGCGGTTTCGTTACCGCTTCGGTCTCTTCGTTGCCGATGCGGCAAACGGCCGCCTCGTTCGACAGGGCCAGCCCGTTCGTTTGCAAGAGCAGCCGTTTCAGGTGTTGGTCGCGCTGCTCGAGCGGCCCGGCGTAGTCGTTACGCGCGACGAACTGCGCCAGCGTCTTTGGCCTGAGAACACGTTCGTCGAGTTCGACAAGAGTCTGGGCGTCGCGCTCGCCAAAGTCCGCGCCGCGCTGGGCGACGACGCGGCGAACCCGCGCTTTGTCGAGACCGTGCCTCGGCGCGGGTACCGATTCGTCGCGCCGATCACGGTCGAGCGCGATGACCTCGATTCAGGTCCGAACGCGGCCGCCGCCGCACCAGCCGCGGTTGCGCCGCCGGCGCAACCGGCCGCTTCTATCGAGACGGAACCGGCGCCACCGAGTCGACGGAGCCGCCGGCTGCGAATCGCCGCGGCGCTTGTCGGCCTCGCGGCAGTCATCGGCGTGGGCATCGTCTACCGGGCTGGCCGTGTCTCGAGCGCGATGCCAGCGTCGATGTCGCTGGTGATCGCCCAGTTCGCCAACACGACGGGCGATGCGGCCTTCGACGGATCGCTGCGCCGTGCCGCGAGCGTGGCGCTCAGGCAATCGCCGTTTTTGAACGTGACGCCGGACGCGGCGGTCAACGAGGCGCTGCAGGATCTCGGACGTGCGCCGGGTGAAGCGGTGTCACCGGGGTTGGCGCGTGACGTGTGCCGGCGTCTGCACAAAGCGGGGGTGATCGAGGGCAGCGTGGCGCTCGATGACGCGGCCTACGTCGTCGTGGTGAGCGCCAGCCGCTGCGGCGATGGCGTGCTGCTCGCCCGCGAACGTCAAACGGCCGCAACGAAGGACGCAGTGCTGACAGCACTCGGGCGAGCCCTCGAGCGCGTGCGCGCGATGCTCGGCGAGTCGCGCGAGACGTTGACCGCGTACGACAGGCCGCTGCAGGTCGCGACGACGGACTCCATCGACGCGCTGCGGGCGTTCGAGTTGGGGATGGAGCTGCGCAGTCGCGCCGACAACGTTCGAGCCGTTCCCGTACTCAAGACCGCTGTCGCACTCGATCCGCAGTTCGCGCTGGCGTACGCGCAGCTTGGCTCGGCGTACTCGAACACCGGCGACACGACCGGCGCCGCGCCGTATTTTCGTAAGGCGTTCGAGCTCCGCGATCGCGCGACCGAGCCCGAACGGCTCTACATCACGGGCCGCTACTTCGACATCGTCACGGGCGAACTGGAAAAGGGCGCGGAGACGTACCGCCTGTGGACGCGCATGTATCCCGGCGAGTGGCTGGCGTTCAATGCGCTGGCCAATGACGCGAACCTGATGGGCCGCTATCAGGTCGCGGTGGACGCCGCGGCACGCGCCGTCGAGCTCGAGTCCCGGCAGATCTTCGGCCAGGTCAATTTCCTCACGGCGCTCCTCGCGCTCAACCGCTTTGACGAGGCGAAGGAGGTGGCCGGCCGAATGTTGGAGCGGGACCCGGACAATAGCTCTGCGCACACCGCGCGCTATGCGATGGCCGACTTCCTCGGCGACACGGCGGCGCGCGACCGCGAGCTCGCGTGGAGCCGCGCGACGGCCGACGGCTCCGGCGTGATCTACGCGGAGGCGGAGTCCGCCGCCCAGCATGGGCGGTTCGCCGAGTGCACGCGGCTGTTTCAGGACGTGGTCCGGACCAGTCGCGCGTTGCACAACGACGCCGCGGCCGCCAACACCCTCAGCGCGCTGGCGTCGTACGACGCTCTTGCCGGCCTGGACGGACCGGCCCGGCAAGTCGTGGACGCGTCGCTCGCTCTCGCGCGAACGGACACGAGCGTCGGCATCGCAGCCATCGTCAACGGGCTCCTCGGCCGCGCGCGCGACACGCAAGCGCAGCTCGAGGCGTTCGATCTCGATCGGCCGCTGTCCACGCTCAACATCGGCGTCTTCGCCCCGACCGCCCGGATGGCCCTCGCGCTCGACGCGCCAGGCACGCCAGACGACGTGACGCGGCGAATGGCGTCGACCGCGCCCTACGAGCTCGGTCAGGAGGCGGGTCTGCTGCCCGTGATCATCCGAGGGCGCGCTTACCTCGCCGTGCGAGCGCCTGCTCTCGCCGCAGCGGAGTTCCAGAAAATTCTGGATCACGTGGGGGTCGACCCGGTCTCACCGCTTTACGCGTTCGCGTTCGTCGGGCTGGCCCGCGCCAATGCCGCTCTCGGCAAGCGCGAAGACAGCCGAAAGGCATATACCGCGTTCTTCGATTTGTGGAAGGCCGCCGATCGCGACGTGCCGATTCTGCGAGCGGCGCTGAGAGAGTACGCGGCCGTTCGCTGACACGCTCCGGGCCTTCCGATCTGCTGTCAGCAGGCTCCTCCGAAGTCCTATAATCATGTCGCGGGTAATGCCCTCACCCAAGCCGCCCGAATGCCTCGCCGGCGATGAAGCGCTCAGACGCGGCGCGTGGACCGAGGCACGCGAGGCGTTCGACGCGGTCCTTGGCCTCCAGGAAATTCCCGAAGCGCTCGAGGGCCTCGGCCTTGCCGCCTGGTGGCTCGATCTCGCCGACGTCGTCTTCGATTCCCGAGAACGCGCCTACCGTGCCTATGTCGCGCGCGACGACCGGCGTGCGGCGGCTCGCGTCGCGGTGTGGCTGGCGTGGGATTGCTGGGCCTTTCGCGGCGAGAACGCCGTCGCCAATGGGTGGCTTCAACGCGCGCGTCGTCTGCTTGACGGCGAGCCGGTCTCCTCCGAGCACGCGTGGCTCGACGTCCGGGAAGGCTCGCTGTGTCTGCTTGAAGAGGGCGACCCGGAGCGGGCGCACGCCCTGGCGGCTGAGGGTATCCGCATCGCACGCGAGGTGGGCAACGTCGACCTCGAGATGCTCGGCCGAGCCATTCAGGGCCTCGCGCTTGTCGTGTCCGGCGCAGTGGCCGAAGGCATGCGCGGCCTCGACGAGGTGAACACCGCGGTGGTCGCCGGTGAGATGACCGACCTCGTCGCCATCGGCTTGTCCTGCTGTTACATGATTGCGGCGTGCGAGCGGGTGCGCGACTACGACCGCGCCGTGCAGTGGTGCACTCGGCTCAAGGCCTTCTGTGCGAAGTGGGGCTTTCGTCCGTTGTTTGCCGTGTGCCGCACACAGTACGCCTCGATTTGCCTCTGGCGAGGCACGTGGCTCGAAGCCGAGCAAGAGTTGTGCGCGGCAAACGATGAGCTCGCGGCGAGTCGTCCGGCCATGACCGGCGATGCGCTCGTGCGGCTCGGCGAGCTGCGGCGGCGCCAAGGCCGGTTGGTTGAAGCGACGACGCTCTTCGATCAGGCGGGCGGGCACGGCCTCGCGTTGCTGGGACGCGCCGAGCTCGCCTTCGATCGCGGCGACTTGCGCGCGGCCGCTGACCAGGCGGCGCGATACCTCCGTCATGTGCGGACACAGAACCGGACCGACCGCGCGTCCGGCTTGGACCTGCTGGTGCGCGCACTGACCGATCTTGGCGACGCGGACGGCGCGAAGACCGCGCTGGCGGAGCTGTCGAGCATCGCCACGCTCGTGGCCACAATCCCCCTGCGAGCGGCGGCGAGCTTCGCCGCGGGATACGTGGCCATAGGCGACGGGAAACCGGACGCCGGACGGCGACATCTCGAAGATGCCGTGGATCTCTTTCTGCAGAGCGGCGCGCCCTACGAAGTGGCGCGCGCGCGCATTGAGTTGGCTCGCGCTCTCGGTGCGCTTGGACGAATCGATGCGGCCGCAGACGAGGCACGGCGCGCGATCGAGCTTTTATCAGAGCTGAAGGCGGAGCTCGACATGGCGCGGGCTCGAAGCATCCTCGAGTCGCTCGCGGCGCAGCAGCAGCCGGATCGGGAATCGACGCTGCGGGCGTCCGGGTGCGGATTGACCAAGCGCGAAATCGAAGTTCTGCGTCTGGTGGCCGAAGGCCTCAACAATCAGACGATCGCCGAGCGACTCTTCGTGAGCGATCACACCGTCCATCGTCATCTCGCGAACATCTTGAGCAAGCTGAGCGTGTCGACGCGCGCCGCCGCGGTGGCGCAAGCCGCGCGCCGGGGAATCCTCGTCTAACCCGTCGCCATGGCCTGTTCGGGCCATTCTGCCACGCCGGCTCAGAATGACCCGCGTGGGGGACGCGTCCTCGATCCAACGTGACTACAGTGTTGCGGGTGGGCTGCACTTCACGCGCCCGCAATAAGGAGGCACAGATGAAAACGATCGCTTCGGCCATCACCGCGGCCGCCATTCTGAGTGGCGGCGGGTACCTCGCCGTCCAGGCTCAAGGTCATACGCATGTCATTCAGTCTCCCAAAGAGGCGCAGTGGGGTCCCGCGCCTCCGATGCTTCCGGCGGGCGCGCAAATCGCCGTGCTCTCCGGGAATCCCACCGGGGCCGGCGCCTATGCGGTTCGTCTCAAGTTCCCGGCCAACTACGCCATTCCCGCCCACTCACATCCCACTGACGAGCATGTCGTCGTGGTGTCCGGCGCGGTCACGTTCGGTATGGGCGACAAGCTGGCCAAAGGCGCAGCGGCGAACAAGACGCTCGACGAAGGCGGCTTCGCGCTGATGCCGGCGAACATGAATCACTTCGCCTACACGGCGCAGGAGACGACGATTGTGCTGTATGGGCAAGGGCCTGTGGAGTTCAAGTACGTGAATCCCGCCGACGATCCGCGCACGCCGAAGAAGAGTCAGTAAGCCCGCTACACATCGATGACGGAACCTGGGCCGGGCGGCGGCGGGGAAGGCTGCCGCCTGCGCCGGAGTGCGATGACGAGCGCGACGCAGCCGGTCCAGGTGGGCAACAGGTCGGCGACCGGCAGGAGCTCGAGGACGAAGGTCGGCAGCAGCAGCGGGTGAAACCCGATCGCGCGCGAGACAGCGATCATTGCCGCGACGTCGAGCACCTCGTCGGCGAACAGCCAGCCGAGCGGGCCGAGCATCCACTGCACGACATCAACCGCAACCGCTACGCCGTACGCCGTCCAGAGGCGCACCCGCGTCAGCTCGGGCACGTGCAGCAGCTTCGTCGTGACCGCGTCGATGACCCTCATTCCGGCACCTGTTCCCAGTGTAACCGCGCCAATCCCAGGCGCATATGTCGAGCGAGTGCTCGCCTTCTCGCCAAACCACGATGTCACGAAGGCCACGAGGTAATTCCTGTACAGAAGCTCTTCGCTAGCTTCGTGGTTTAAGATTCACGGTGCAACCGGTAGGACGCGACGAGACCGAGGAGCGCCGTTCGAGATGAGCTGTTCTGTGATGGCCCGCGTACGCCGCCGCGCTTCGAGCGCGTTTGCGGCTGTTTTCGTCGCCGCGACTTTCATCCTGGCGCCATCGTCGCCGGATGCGGCGACCGCACCGCTGACGATCGCCATGTCAGATCGCTCCCTGCAGCCGGGCGAGTTGATCGTCGTGCAGATCGGCGAAGCCCGTCAGCCGGCCGCGACGAGTGCGGATGCCACCATCCTGACCGACGTCCGCGTGGCCGTCTTCGGCAGGACGGTGGCAGCCTTCGCCGACCGCGGCGCGTGGACCGCGCTCGTCGGCATCGATGTGGAACAGCGTCCCGGCCGATACATGGTGACGGCTTCGGCGCATCGCGGATCGAATGCGATCGAGGCATCGCAGCCGCTCGTCGTTCTGCCAAAGCGCTTTGCGACGCGCACGCTGACAGTGTCGCCAGAGTTCGTCAACCCGCCGCCAGAGGCGGCCGCGCGCATCGCAGCCGACGCCAATCAGCTGAACGGCGTCTACGCCCATTCCGCTGACGCTCCATTGTGGCACCGGCCATTCGTCCGTCCCGTACCGCAGGACGCCAACAGCCGCTTCGGCCAGCGAAGCCGGTTCAACGGCGAGCTCCGGAGTCCGCATGCCGGCACCGACTTCATGAGTCCAGCCGGCACGCCGGTGAAGGCGCCCAACGCCGGCCGCGTGGTCCTCGCGCGCGATCTTTATTTCACCGGCAACACGGTCGTGATCGATCACGGCCTCGGCGTGTTCTCGATACTCGCGCATCTGTCCCGACTGGATGTGCAGGAAGGGCAGCAGGTGAACAGCGGCGATCTGGTCGGCCTCGTCGGCGCGACCGGAAGGGTCACCGGCCCGCACTTGCACTGGGCGCTGCGCGTCGCCGGCGCACGCGTGGATCCGATGTCGGCGCTCGCGCTGCTCGGCCAACCCGCGAATGATTGATGCGCTTGTCGATCTACGCGACCCCCGTTCGACGAATTTACGGGGACAGGTCTCCGTACCGGGTGACGGGTTTCAGTGGACGTGGAGCCTTGTCCCCGCACGGAGGTGATGACATGAATATCCTGCTCTGGGTGCTTCAAGTGTTGCTCGCGCTGGCGTTCTTCGCCCACGGGTGCCTTCTTCTCTTTCCACCGGCGGCGATCGTCGACCAGATGAACGCGTCGCTCCCGCGCTGGTTTCAGCTTTTTATCGGCATCGCCGAAGTTCTGGCGGCGGTGGGATTGACGCTGCCAGGCGTCACGCGGATTCAGCCGCGGCTCGTTTCCTGGGCGGCCGCTGGCGTGATGATCGTGATGATCTCGGCCACGATTTTTCATTCGATGCGCGGTGAAGTGAGCTCGGCGATCACCACATTCGTCCTGCTGGCGATCGCCACGTTCATTGCGTACATGCGGTGGCGAATCGCGCCGATCCAGCCTCGAAGAGTCTGATAGGAGTCGTTGCCAACTCCCCAGCCGCCGCGACCGTCTAACGCCGGCAGAGGTTTCAGTCGGAGCCATGTTGCACGACGTCCGTCTGGCCGCTCGCCTGCTGCGCAAGCGGCCTGGGTTCACCGTGGTTGCCGCGCTCACGCTGGCCCTTGGCATCGGCGCGCCCGCCGCCGTGTTCAGCCTCATGGAAGGCGTGCTCCTCACACCGCCGCCCTACCGCGATCCCCAGCGCCTGGTGCTCGTGCCGTCCGTCCGTGTCGACAGTCAGCAAGTGGAGCGACTCGAGCCCACACCCGCCATTCAATGGATGGATTGGCAGAAGCAGGCGACGTCGTTCGATGGCATCGCGGCGTACTACTGGACGTTCAACTTTCTCGTGGATGCGGACGGCAGCGAATCACTCGCCGGCATGGGCGAGCTGCGCGCCGTCGATCCTACGGTCGCTGTGGAGCACCTGAAGACGCTCGATCAGATTCGCAGCGATTCGCTCGCGTCCCGCATCTTCGCGCAGCGATTGCTCGTGGGGTTTTCCATCGTCGGCACGCTGTTGACGGTCGTCGGTGTGTACGGCGTTCTGGCGTTGTCGGTCGCCTCGCGACGGCGGGAGATTGCCATTCGGACGGCGGTCGGCGCCCGTCGCCGTGACATTCACAATCTGGTGTTTGGCGAAGGATTCCGCCTCGTCGCCGGCGGCATCGTCGCCGGCATTGCCGGCGCGTTGGCGATGTCGCGCGTGCTCCAGTCGTTGCTCTTTGAAGTGGCGCCTACCGATCCCGTCACGATTGGCGCCGCGGTCCTGCTGTTCGCCAGCGTCACGCTCATCGCCTGCTGGGCGCCGACGAGGCGGGCGGCAGCCGTCGATCCGCTCGAAGCGTTGCGATGCGAGTGAGGGATCACCGCTGGAGCGCGTGCACGAACTCGGTCAAATCCGCGGGGTTCACGTCAGACACCGCCCAGAACGTCATCTCATCTCGAGTCCAGTGCTGGACCTGGAACCCGCGGATCGTTCGCGGTGGGACCGGCGTGTCACGCGGCGGAGCGGGCCAGACGAACACGTTGATGGTGTGTTGCCGCCGTTGATACACGAGAGCCGCGACTGGTCTGCCAGCGACGTAGTCGAGTCGACCGCCCACGAGTGGAAAGCCGATGGATGCGAGATCGGTGACGGGCGGTGAGAAATCCAACTTGCCGAGGAACCAGGGCTTCACCGTGTGCTGATCGGTCGAGCGCACGTCGAAGAGGTGCTGTTCCATCAGCGCCCGCACATGATCGCCGACGACGTCCTCGGCAATGGCGGTCGTCGCTTCTGCCGCGGTTCGCGCGCGCACGAGCACAATCATCGCGCCGCCCAGCGACACGGCGATCGCCACCACCGCGGCCGCGGCAAGGAAGGTCGGCGTGAACCAGGACCGCTTGCGCGTGCCGAATACCTTGGCGCGAAGGCGATCGGGGGCCGGGTAGTACGGAACGCTCCTCACGAGGCGGCCGAGCGATTCACGCTCCGCGAGACGCCGGCGGCAGGCTGCACACGTCTGGAGATGCTCATGGACCACCGCCGATTCGCTCGGTGTGAGCTCACCGTCGACGTACGCGTCGAGCTGTTGCTCGCACTCACGACAATTCACTGGTGTCTCCTGTCGACTCCGCAGAGGACTTCAGCCCGAGCAGCAACCGCTCACGCCCGCGTGCCAATCGAGACATCACCGTGCCGATGGGGATGTCGACGACGGTGGCGATTTCTTTGTACGACAGCCCCTCGAGCTCGCGAAGGACCAGCACCTCCCGGAAGTCGGGCGGCAACGCTTCGAGCGCGCGCCGCACCCGCTCGACATCCTGCTGCTGAATCACCAATGCCTCAGGATCGAGCTCGAGGCCCGGGCGCTCGCCGATCACCTCGTCGAACACAGCCATCTTGTCGACGCCTCCCGATCGGGGCGCGAAGCGCCCGTACCACGTATTGCGCACAATCGAGAGCAGCCATGCGCGCGGATTGTCGCCGCGCAAGGAGGAGAAAAATCGCAACGCGCGCACGCACGCATCCTGCACGACGTCCTCGGCTTCCGGATCATTCCTGGTCAGCCAGCGGGCGTAGTTGAACGCGGCGTCCAGGTGGGGCAGGACGATTTCCTCAAAACTCCGCTGAGTCATCGTCAATGTTCCAGGACTCCGCGCGCTCGTCCATCAGTTCCGAGCCGGCTCCGCATCATCCCAGAACTATAGCGGCGATCACGGCGAATGTGGACCCACGCCGCACCGCGATTCGATCCCTCCCCGTCGCGCTTAATGGCCCTTCTGGAGCGGTGGTCTGTTTGAAGAGACTCTCATTCCCGGCTTTTTATTCCCGACACACCGCCGTTCGACCCCTGGAATAGATCGGCGGCTGGTCCGGTCTATACGCCGAATGCTGCTACTCACTGGCCGACTGCATCCGCTGCTCGTGCACTTTCCGATCGGCCTCGTGCTCATTGCGGCGGCGGCGGAGTTGGTGGCGACGCTGACGAGCTCCTCCGCATGGCGTGTCGTCGCGATTGCCAACGTGCGCGCGGGAGCGACGTTCGCGGTGGTCGCCGCCATCGCCGGCTGGCTCCTGGCGCGAGGGCCAGGCGTTGAAGCGTCTGCCACGCTGGAATGGCACCGTTGGCTCGGGACGATGGCCGCAATGGCCGCCGTCGCGGCGGCGCTGGCCACAGCAGGCGCGGACGCGCCGTCGACGGTGCCGCGCTCGATCTATCGCGTCGCGTTGCTTGGGGCAGCGGCATGTGTGGCCGTCACGGGTCACTTGGGTGGAATTCTGGTGTGGGGCGCGGATTTTCTCCGTCCTTAAAAGGAAGGTATTTGTGACGATGAAGAAGCACGACGAGAACGAATGGGATCGGCGCGGGTTCCTGCAGTGCATGGCGTGGGTCGGCACCGGCGCGGTGTGGACGATGGCCGGCGGCGTCCTGAAGGGGATGCCGCTCGAGCAGGCGGCACGCGGGATGGCGAAGGGCATGGCGGGCATGGGCGGCAGCGGCCTGCGCTTCGTGCAGATCAGCGACAGCCACATTGGCTTCGACAAGCCCGCCAATACCGACGTGACCGCCACGCTGCGTGCGGCCGTCGCGAAAATCAAGGCGGCGCCCGAGCAGCCATCGTTCGTGCTGCACACCGGCGATCTCACTCACCTCTCGAAACCATCCGAGTTCGACACGCTCCAGCAGGTGATGACGGAACTGGCGCTGCCGGTCTTCTACGTCCCTGGCGAGCACGACGTGTTGGAAGACGACGGCAAGAGTTATCTCCAGCGCTACGGGAAGGGGACGCAGGGCGCGGGCTGGCACAGCTTCGATCAAGCCGGCGTGCACTTCATCGGCCTGGTCAACGTCGTGAATCTGAAGGCCGGCGGTCTTGGCAGCCTCGGGAACGAGCAGCTCGAATGGCTCGAAAAGGATGTCAAGGGGCTGAAGAGCAGCACGCCGATCGTGGTCTTCGCGCACATTCCGCTCTGGTCCGTGTACCCGGAATGGGGCTGGGGCACCGACGACAGCGAGCGCGCGCTTTCGTACTTGAAGCGCTTCGGCTCGGTGTCCGTCCTGAACGGACACATTCATCAGGTGATGCAGAAGGTCGAAGGCCACGTGTCCTTTCACACGGCGATGTCCACCGCGTTTCCACAGCCCGCACCCGGAACAGCGCCGTCCCCCGGTCCCATGAAAGTGGAGGCCGATCGGCTGAAGAAGGTGCTCGGTCTCTCGCGCATGTCGTTCCACGACATCAATCACCCAATCGCGATCACGGACCTGCCGCTCGAGGACGAAACCAAGGCCGGCGGCATGGGCAAGGACATCGTGGTCGACAACTTCAGCTTCGCTCCCGCGACGACCGCCGTGCCGGTCGGGACGGCGATCACCTGGACCAACAAAGATGACGTGCCTCACAACATCGTGAGCACCGACCACAAGTTCAAGTCGCCCGTGCTCGACACCGACCAGCAGTTCTCGCACAGCTTCGACGCGCCGGGGACCTACAACTACTACTGCTCGATTCATCCGAAGATGACCGGGCAGATTGTGGTGGGGTGACCGATGCATCGAGCAATGACGCCCTGGGCTCGAGCCTTCGTCGTCGCGGCCGTGCTGATCGCGGGTCGCACGGCCGCCACGGCCCAACCGGTACACGAGGTCCAGATCGTTGCGACGAAGTTTCAGTTCGAGCCTGCCGTGATTCAGGTCACGCCAGGTGAGTCCGTGCGGCTCGTGATTCGCTCCACGGACGGCACACACGGATTTTCGATTCCGAAGCTCGAGATCGACGCGCTCGTTCCCAAGGGCGGCGATCCAGTGACGGTGGAATTCGTCGCGCCGGCGGCGGGCCATTACGAAATCGCGTGCTCGGAATTCTGTGGGCGAGGTCACGGCCAGATGAAGGCCGCCCTCGTCAGTGCCGCTGCGGCCACTCGTTGAACGCACCAGGAGACGCAGTACCGGTGATGCGCCCGATTCACGCCGCGATCACGATGGCGCGTCGTATGGCCGGCACGTTGTTGTGGTCGGCCCGCGACGAGGTCCAATGCCGGCTGGTGCCGTACGACAGCACGAGATACCAGCTCAGGCTCCTGCGGAAGGACGGCATGATCAGAAGCACACTCTGTCTCGATTACGCCCAGGCGTTGAGGACATCTCACGAGTGGCGGCGACAGTGGGATGCGAACAGCGCGAGTTGATGCCTACCGCCATCCATCCAGGCGAGCACCTGGCCGACGAACTGGGCATCTTGAAGATGAGTGCCTCTGAGCTGGCACGTCGGCTCAAGGTGCCGACGAATCGAATCACGGCGATTCTGAACGGTCAGCGCGCCATCACGGGCGACACCGCTCTGCGCCTGGCGCACTTCTTTGGAACGACTGCTCAATTCTGGCTGAACCTTCAAAGCGCGTACGACCTCCGCGTCGCTGACGCGAAAGCCGGAAGCGTCATCAAAGAGCTGCCGAGGCTGAAGCGCGAGGAGATCGCGGGCCGGCGCGCCACGCTTCACGCGAAGGCCGCCCCGCGGACGCGGCGCAGGCGCTGACGGCCGGCAATTAGAAATCCACGTGCACGCGAAGCATTTCGACCAGGACCGGCCCGCGGTCCTGGTTGTAGCCCGGATGGGCGATGTGCTGCAGGCCGCCCGACGCCGATAAGCCGCGCCAGACATGCGCTGTGTAGTACGTCTCGAGGATGTCTTCGCGACCATAGCGCAGCGTCCCGTCACCGAGCAGAAATCCCTGGCCGCCCAACGCCAGATACTCACGGTGCGCTGCCGACAGACCGTTGGACACGACGGCGACTCCGACCCGATCCTGCGATCGATGCCACGACGCGCCGCTCAGATCTCCTCCGGCCTGCGCGCTGTTGTTCACTTCGGTGTACGCAAACGACTCGTTGTGACCTTCATTCCAACCGGCGCGCGCGAACACGCGCACGAGTCTTGGAAACGTATATTCCGTGTTCACGCCGACTCCCGTTTTCACCCGGCCAGGCTGACGATAGGCGACGACGTCGGGCTTCGGATCGCGACCGGCGAGAAACCCATTGATCGCCGCATCGTAGCTGCCCATGTTCGCGTGGTTCGCGTAGCCGAGCAACCTCACGGCCAGGCCCGTGGCTGGGCGTAGCTCGAGCTCGAGATTCTCCGCGCGCGCACGGGCGATGTCCCAGTCCAGGTGAATGCCGTTGGCGACGGTCGGCATCAACGCCTCTCCGAACCGCAGCGACCATTTCGGCGTGTCGTACTCCACGATGGCGGCAAAGGTGTATCCCCGCGTGTCTGCCGCGTAGTCGTACGCGCCGTTGTTGTCGACCGTCCAGTTCGTGAACTGGAGATGGCTGTCGCTGCCCACCGAGTTGACGTCGAAGAAGTCCGCCATCCCCAGCTTGCCGGCGCGGATCTCGAGTCGGCGCGCGGGGACGTGTGCGGCCAGCGACAAGGCGGTCGGCGTGACATCGACCACCTCGTCGCTGAGCGGAACGGTCACGTGCACCATCGCGCGGGCGATGTACGGCGCCGCGCCGAGCGTCGGGTTCCGGACGACGTCCAGGTTTGTGAATCCCGCCAACCCGAGCGCGTCGCTGAGGCCGCGACCGCCGGCGCTCTCGACGTCGAGGAGCAGTTCCGTGCGCCCCGGCAATGTGACGCCCGTGTAGATCGTCCACAGACGCGACAGCGCCTGCTCCGGATCCGGCCGCAGGCTGTTGTTGCCCTGGTACGGCGACGTGAATCGTCCGTGCATCTGCGAGATGAGATTGACCTGTCCGGACAGCCACCAACGACTGTCATCCGGATGCGGAAACATCGTCGTCTCAGCCGGCGGCGCATCTGGGGCCATCTGTGCAGATACAAGGGTCACGCTGCCGACGACCAACAGCACGGAGAGACAGAAAGACCGAAGGCAATCTCGAACGAGCATTGTGTCGTCTCTCCTCAGAGCCAGGCGTGAAAACGCCGAATGTACCAAGTCTTCACGCCCTGAGTGAGGGCACAATACGCGAGCAAGGTAACGGCGAGCCACGGGAAATAACCCCACGGCAGACGGGCCATCCCGGTCGCGATCCCAAGGCGTGAGAACGGCAGGTAGATGCCAACGGCCATCACCCCAGTCGTCAGCAGCAACACTGGTAGTGCCGCAGTGCTTTGGATAAAGGGCACCTTCTTGGTGCGAATCATGTGCACGATGAGCGTTTGCGACAGCAGACCCTCAATGAACCAGCCCGATTGAAACAGGCCCTGGCGCGCAACAGTCGACGCGCCGATTACGAACCAGAGCACGGCAAAAGTCGTCACGTCGAACACCGAGCTGATCGGGCCGATGTAGGCCATGAAGCGCGCGATGCCGTTCGCATCCCACTTCCGTGGCTTGGTCAGAAATTCGGGATCCATGCGATCCCACGGCAGCGAGAGCTGCGAGAAGTCGTACAACAGGTTCTGGATCAGCAACTGCACCGGCAACATCGGAAGAAACGGCAGGACCGCGCTCGCGATCAGCACGCTGAAGACATTGCCGAAGTTCGAGCTGGCCGTCATCTTGATGTACTTGACGATGTTGCCGTAGACCTCGCGCCCACGGAGCACGCCGTCCTCCAGCACCAGCAGACTCTTTTCCAGGAGAATGATGTCGGCCGACTCACGCGCGATGTCAGTCGCCGTGTCGACCGAGATGCCGACGTCGGCGTCCCGCAAGGCGGGCGCATCGTTGATGCCATCACCCAAATAGCCGACCGTGTGGCCGCGCCCCTGCAGCGCTCGCACGATCCGCGCTTTCTGCGCTGGCGTGAGCTTCGCGAATACGGCGGTCGATTCGGAGAGATCCGCGAGCTCCGCGTCGGACGCATCGTCGACCTCGTGGCCGAGCACGACGCGGTCGATTGGGAGACCGACGTCGCAGCACACGCGCCGCGTCACGACGTCGTTGTCCCCGGTCAGCACCACGACGCGGACCCCGTGGCCCCGTAACGCGGCGATCGCGTCCGAGGCCGACGCCTTGGGCGGATCGAGGAAAGCCATGAAGCCTGCCAGAACGAGCCCGCGTTCGTCGCTGACGCCGTACGTCGCGTCATGCGGCGGCAGTGTTTTCGAGGCCACGGCCACGACCCGGAATCCCTCTTCGTTCAGACCGCGCACCAGGGCGAGCGCTTCCTGCTGCCGTGCGGGTGAGAGCGTCACGACCTCGGCGCCGAGCTCCGCTCCCGAGCACACCGTCAGCATCTCTTCGACCGCACCTTTGCAGATCAACACCTGGCGCGTCTCCCCGTTTGCCACGACGACTGACATCCGACGACGGGTGAAGTCGAATGGAATCTCATCGACCTTCGTGAAATGCTGCAGCACATCGAATTCATGGGCGAGCTCGACGTGCTCGAGCACGGCTCGATCCAGGAGGTTTTTCAGACCGGTCTGGTAGTAGCTGTTCAGATATGCCAGCTCCAGGACTCGCAGATCAGAAGTGCCGGTCAGATTCAGATGCTTCTCGAGGACGACCTTGTCCTGGGTCAGCGTGCCGGTCTTGTCGGTGCAGAGGACGTCCATCGCGCCGAGGTTCTGGATGGCATTCAGCCGCTTGACGATGACCTTATGGCGCGACATCGCGACTGCACCGCGAGCCAGGTTGGCGGTGACCACCATCGGCAGCATCTCGGGCGTGAGGCCGACCGCGACGGCGATCGCGAACAGGAACGCCTCTTTGAAGTCGCCCTTGACGAAGCCATTCAACAGGAAGACGACCGGCACCATGACCAACATGAACCGGATCAGGACCCAGGTGACGCGGTTGACCCCCTTGTCGAAACTGGTCAGCGCGCGGTGCTCGACCACGCTCTTCGCCAGCGATCCGAACTGCGTGCGCGCACCGGTGAGGATCACCACCGTCGTTGCCGTGCCGCTGACGAGGTTCGTGCCCATGAAACAGAGATTCGGCCGCGCGAGCGCGTCTGCCACGGCCGGCGACTGAAACGGCTCTTGTTCCAGCTTCTCGACCGGCAGCGACTCGCCGGTGAGCGCGGACTGGCTGACGAACACGTCCTTCGCCGAGAGGAGGCGCACGTCGGCTGGCACCATGTCCCCCGCGGACAAGTGCAAGATGTCGCCTGGCACGAGGTCTTCGAACGGCATCTCACACCGTTGGCCGTCGCGGCTCACCGTGGCCGTCGTGAGGACCAGGGTGCGCAGCGTGTCGGCAGCCTTCGAGGACCGATACTCTTGAACAAAGCGCATGGCGACGCTGACGACGACCATCACCGAGACCACCGCCGTGCCCTTCACATCGTCAGTGGCGTACGAGACGGCGCCCAACAGCGCGAGAACTCCGATGAACGGATTCTTCAGGTTGTTGAGCAAGAGCATCATCCACGGCGTGGCTCGCTCGTGAGCGACGGTGTTTCGCCCGTGCACGGTACGGCGCTCGCGAACCTCTTCGTCGGTCAGGCCCGAGAGGCGGGTCTGCAACTGTTCGAGCAGCGCCGACTGCGTGCGGTCGGCGGCGTCGAGGAGGCTGATCGTCTCGGCGTTCTCATGCCGCGTGCTCGGCGCGGACGCCGGACCGCGCTCGAACGTGAGCGCGCGGACGAATGGCAGACGGATTTCGGACAGGTTCATGGCAGCTCTCTCAGCGCAGCGGAGAGCGGCACACGACTGACCGGACCAGAGGTCCGGCGACAAAGGTTGAAAACGTTCGGCGGGAAGTGTGAGCCCGGCCGCGTTCTCCACGATGTGCGTGGAAGATGCGCTGGGCAACCTGTGAGTGGCTAGGTCGGACTAGGCGGCGTCTTCCAAGAGTCGGGTGCTACTCGGAGGTTGATCGTCTTGGTTTCGCATCACTCGGAATTCCTGTTTCGCCCTGACGGCCTCTCTCGACGCCGGCGGGCAGTGGCCTGTGTAACGCGCACATGCGCGTTCACATCTCAATCATTCTCGCGCTGCTGAGCGATTTGGTCAACGAAAGAGATCATCAAGATCGGTGGCGACTATTTGCTGGGCGGTGACTCCTCTTGCCTGCTGACTGCCATTTCGAGCCAGTCCAATTCCTCTTCCATCTGATGAAACGCATCGTCGCCGATCTCGTCGGTCGCACGCATGGCGAGAACGGCATGCCGCGCGGCCTGAAGGGCTCCGCTGTGAATGTCGGTGTGAGCCGTTTGCCTGGCATTGCCGGCTTCAGAATCCGTACCCGCGGGTCCCAGATGTGCGATAAATTCCTGCCGAACCTCCTCGGCAACCGGTGAACGGTCGTTCTCGAAGCTCGCGAGTCCGGCACGCAAGGCGCGTGCTCGCGCCGCACCGACCTCGTGGCCAACCGGATCATCGTCCTGCAGATCGAGCGCGCGCAAAAGAGGCTTGAGCGTCAGCCCCTGGAGTGTGAGCGTGCCGAGCACGACGGAAAACGCCGTCAGCACGATCAAGTCGCGGAACGGAAACCCCACCGGTAACGCTAGTGCCGCGGCCAGGGTGACGATGCCGCGCATGCCGGCCCACGAGATCATCAAACCGCTGCCCACGGTCGGTCGCAGCATGGGGCGTGGCGGATGAAAACCCAGCCGGCGATCTCGCCGCCTGATGACGGCATTGAACGACATGTGCCAGGCGATGCGGACAACGATGACGGTCAACAGGACGGCACCAGCGACGGCAAAGTATCGCCCCCGAGCCGCCGGCTGCAGGCTCTCCAGAATCGGGCGGATCTGCAACCCGATGAAGATGAACGCCAGGATGTTGAGCACGAAGACGACCGTGTCCCACACGGCGTACGCCGGTATGCGTATCCGCGCGGGTGTGCGCTCAGGCGCCCTGCGCGCCACCGCAATGGCGAAGCAGACCATCGTCAGCACAGGTGAGAGACCGACGCGGTCGGCGAATATCCAGACGCCGAACGTGCCGACGAATTGAAGAAGGATGGCCGTCGGTACGTCCTGCACACGGTTCATCAACCGAAGGAAGAGCCACCCGAGCGCCGGGCCGCCAACGACGCTGCCGGCCACAGCAAATAAGAAAGTCGGCGCCACCGCTGCGATGGAGAACGCGTTGGCTGCCACGGCTCCCACGGCGAGGCGATAAATCAGGAGCGCGGTAGCATCATTCAGCAGGCTTTCACCTTCAAGGATTGTCAGGAGGCGGTGAGGTGGTCGCAACTGGCGGAGCACGGCCGTAGCGGCCGCGGCGTCGGGTGGCGCGACGACGGCGCCGAGCGCAATCGCCGGTGCCCATGCCATGGCGGGCATCAGCGTATGTGCCATCAGGGCAACCGCGGCGGTCGTGAAGGCGACCGCAAAGACCGCCAGGCCGGTGACCGGCGCCCAGTTGTCCCTGAGATCTCTCAGCGACGTGTCGTACGCCGCATCGAGCAGGACGGGTGCGACGAAGATCGCGAGCGCGAGCTCGGGAAGGACCGTGAACGAAGGTGCGCCCGGAACAAACGCGAGAAGCGCGCCGCCGAGCGCCAAGAAAACGGGATAGGGTGCTCCGACGCGACGCGCCGCCGCGGCCAGGAGAACGGCCGCGAGGACCAGGGCGACGAGCTCTTCGAAATCCCTCATGGCACCGGACTGGTGGCGATTCTAGCCCAAGGATGCGGTGACGAGGTCTCGTAATCGCCGCACATAATGCGGTGAATAGCTTGCGCGGTGCGGTGATTGAGCAGTATAATCACCGCTAAATATGCGGCGAATAAAGCATCAAATCCATGAGCTTTCCGGCTGGCCCAAGTTTCACTGGGATCGGGAGACGCTCACGAAACCGCTGACCTCGATCCGTCACCAGCAAGGCCGGTTGATTGGCCATATGGACGCGCTGGGGTTTCACCTTCAACAGGAGGCGCTCCTCGAGACGCTGACCCAAGACGTCGTCAAGAGCAGCGAAATCGAAGGTGACAAGCTGGACGCCAGTCAAGTCCGCTCCTCGATCGCGCGCCGCCTCGGGATTGATGTCGGCGGCCTGGTCGCGACGGACCGCCACGTCGAAGGCGTCGTGGACATGATGCTGGACGCCACGCGGCATTACGACCAGCCTCTCACCATGAGAAGAATGTTTGCCTGGCACGCATCGTTGTTTCCGACAGGCCGCAGCGGCATGCGAAAAATCCGCGTCGGCGCGTGGCGAGATGACCGCAGCGGCCCAATGCAAGTGGTTTCGGGTCCGATCGGACGTGAGCGCGTCCATTTCGAGGCGCCCGCGGCCAAGAGGCTGAATCGTGAGATGAAAGCGTTCGTCGCCTGGTTCAACGACGAAGGCCGCGGCGCGGACGTCGATCCGGTGCTGAAGGCAGGGCTCGCGCACTTCTGGTTCGTGACGATCCATCCGTTTGACGATGGGAACGGCCGCATTGCGCGTGCGATCGCCGACCTCGTTTTGGCGCGATCGGAGCAAAGTCCACAACGTTTTTACAGCATGTCGGCGCAGATTCGCCAGGAGCGCGACGCGTACTACGACACTCTGGAACAAACTCAAAAAGGGACTCTGGACATCACGCTGTGGATGGAGTGGTTTCTCGGTTGCCTCGCGCGGGCGATCGATGGCGCGCAAACAACTTTGTCTGCAGTGCTTCAAAAAGCGCGCTTCTGGCAGATGCTCAGAGACGTCCGGATTAACGAGCGCCAGCGCCTCGTCCTCAATCGTCTTCTCGACGGCTTCGAAGGTCACCTCACGACGTCGAAGTGGGCGAAGATGGCCAAATGCTCTACGGACACCGCGCTGCGAGACGTCACCGAGCTCGTCGAACGTGGGATTCTTGTGCGCAATCCAGCAGGGGGGCGCAGCACAAGCTACCGTCTCGCGGAACTTTCTTAATTCTCGAGTTGCCGCGCTGCGGCCATTCTCGCGCCGCCGTGGTATCTTGCTGACGAAATTCTCAAGATTCATCGAGGAGACCGTCATGACCCGTCGATCGCCGTTGCTTGTTGCCAGCCTCGTTTGTGTCCTGGCCGTGCCGGGCCTGCGTCTTGTCGCGCAGACCGGCTCCGGCCCAGCGACGCCATCCGGCCAACCGGCGGCCAGCGCGATTGCCGCGCCATCGACCGTCGATTCCGCCTACTTGCAGCTTCTGCACTGGCGGCCTGTCGGCCCCTCTCGCGGAGGACGCGTCGTCGCGGTGGCGGGCGACCCGGTCAACAAGCTCACCTTTTATCAGGGCTCGACCGGCGGCGGCGTCTGGAAGACCGACGATGGCGGCCTGAACTGGCGAAACATTTCGGACGGCTTCTTCCATACGGGTTCGGTGGGCGCGATTGCCGTCGCTCCCTCGAATACCAGCATCGTCTACGTCGGGATGGGCGAAGCGTGCATCCGCGGCAACGCGTCGTACGGCGACGGCGTTTACCGATCGAACGACGGCGGCAAGACATGGTCGCACGTCGGCCTCGACGCGACGCGGCAGATTGCACGCGTGCGCGTGAATCCGACCAACCCCGATCTCGTGTATGTCGCCGCGCTCGGCGACCCGTGGGGGCCGAGTCCGGACCGAGGCGTGTATCGGAGCAAGGACGGAGGGCGAACGTGGGAGAAGGTCCTCTTCCGCAGCGACGACGCCGGCGCGATCGATCTCGTGATGGATCCAACGAACGCGGACGTGCTCTACGCGTCGACGGTCGAGCTGCGGCGCTATCCGTGGGGCTTCCGCAGCGCCGGTCCTGGCACGGCGCTGTACAAGTCGACGGACGGCGGCACGACGTGGACCGATCTGACCGCGCGGCCGGGATTGCCGACCGGCACCAAAGGCCGCATCGGCATCGCCGTCGCGCCCTCGCGTCCCAGCCGCGTGTGGGCGATCATCGACGCCGACGGCGGACAGAAAGGCGTCTATCGATCTGAGGACGCCGGCGCCACGTGGAAGCACCTCACCGACGACGCCGACCTCACGCAGCGGCCGTGGTACTACCATCACATCTTCGCCGACCCGAAGGATCCCGACACGCTCTGGGTGTTGAACGTCGATCTCTGGCGTTCGAAGGACGGCGGCACGCACTTCGAGCAAGTGTCAATCCCGCACGGCGACAATCACGATCTCTGGATCGACCCGGCGGATCCGCAGCGCATGATCGAGGGCAACGACGGCGGCGCCACGATCAGCTTCAACGGCGGCACGTCGTGGTCGACGCTCCTCAACCAGCCGACCGCGCAGTTCTATCATGTGACGGCCGACAACCAGTTCCCTTACCGGATCTACGGCGCCCAGCAGGACAACACGACCATGTCGGTGCCGAGCCGATCCGATTACGGCCGCATCACGATCGAGGAATGGGAAACGGTCGGGGGCGGCGAGGACGGCTACGTCGCGCCAAGCCGCGCCGACGCCAACATCGTCTACGCCGCAGACCATCATTTCCTGAATCGCTACGATCGGCGGACGCACCAGATCCGCGACATCTCGCCGAATCCTGAAACGCACTACGGCTGGGGCGGGGCCGATATCAACTTCCGCTTCTGGTGGACGTATCCAGTGATGACGTCGCCGAACGATCCGAAGACGCTCTACGTGACGTCGCAGTTCGTGCACCGGACGGCCAACGAAGGCCAGAGCTGGCAGATCGTCAGCCCGGACCTGACGCGCCACGATCCGAAGACGCTCGAGCACACGCCGTCTTACACGCATCCCGAGGCGGGCGAGTATTGGGGGCCGATCACGCGCGAAGCGTACGGGCCCGAGTGGTACGCGACGATCTTCGCGTTCGCGGAGTCGCCGGCGAAGGCTGGCGTCCTCTGGGCGGGATCGGACGACGGCTGGGTCCATGTGTCGCAGGACAACGGGAAGTCGTGGCAGAAGGTGACGCCGCCGGACATCCCGGAGTTCGCCCTCATGAGCATCATCGAGCCGTCGCCGCACGATCCGGCGGTGGCGTATCTCGCCGCCACGCGCTACAAGCTGCAGGACAATCGCCCGTATCTCTACAAGACGGCGGACTACGGAAAGACGTGGACGAAGATCACCAACGGCATTCCAGACACCGATTTCACGCGCGTCATTCGAGAGGATCCGTCGCGCCGCGGCCTGCTCTACGCCGGCACCGAAACGGGCGCCTACGTTTCGTTCGACGACGGCGGTCACTGGCAGTCGCTGCGGCTCAATCTGCCCGTCGTTCCCATCCACGATCTCATCGTCAAGGACGGCGACCTCGTCGCGGCCACGCACGGACGCTCGTTCTGGATTCTCGATAACGTCGCCCTGCTGCGACAGTTCAATGAGACGACACTCGCGGCGCCAGTGGAGGTGTTCCAGCCAAGGACGACGATCCGGTTCCGCGCGGGCGGGGAGCTCGCGGGCAGCGCCGGCAACAACGCGAACGACGGCCAGAACCCGCCGAACGGCGTCGTCATTCCGTTTTACGTGAAGGACAAGCCAGCCGACGCGGCGACGCTGAAGATCGTCCGCGACAAAGCGGGCGCTGCGGAGGTCGTGAGGACGATCACGCTGCAGCCGGCGGACGCAGCGGCGCCACAGCCGGCATCGCCGCCGACGCGACGCGGACCGTCGCGAGCAGTAAACGTGCGCGCCGGCGCGAACACGTTCGTGTGGGACATGCGCTATCCAGGCGCCGACGAGCTGCCCGGAGCGGTGCACCAGGGGCGCGCGCTCGGGCCGCTGGCCGCGCCTGGCGCATACCGCGTGGAGCTGACCATCGGCGGCCGCACCTTCACGCAGCCGTTCACGATCACGAAAGACCCGCGCCTCACCTACAGCGATGCCGATCTCGAACAGCAGCTGCGCTTCCTGTTGTCAGCACGCGACAAGCTCACGGAAACCATGGGCGTCGTGCGCCAGATTCGTGAGATGCGAACCAACGCCGAGACGATGATCGCGGCTGCGAAAAAAAGCGCCGACAGCGCGCGGCGGATCGCGGCGCTCAACAAGGCGATGAAGGATCTCAACGACAAGCTGTATCCGCTCGAGGAGCGGCTGGTGCAGTACCGCGCGCGGGCTGGCGAGGATCTGATCAACTACCCGACCGGCATCGACAGCAAGCTGGCGCGCCTGATCGATTTCGCGTCGATGGCCGATGCGCCGCCGACCGACGGCGAGCAGGATCTGTTGAAGCGGATGACGGACGGCGTCGTCGAGCGCGCAAAGGCGCTGGACGGGGTGAAGAATCAGGAGTTCGCGGCGTTGGTGAAGCTCGCGGGCTCCGGGAAGTAAGCGGCGAACGCTCGGCTAAAGCCTTCGCGCTACGTCTGTCGCGTGGCCCATCGCTGAGCGTGTACGCGACGTTGATTGACAACGCTGCGCGGATCGTTCAGCGCTTTTTGAAATAGTGCGTGACCTTCCCGCCGGCTTCGTCCGAGTAGTACACAACGATCCGTTCGTCCTCTCCGATGTTCTTGCCGACGTCGGCCGCCGCCCGATCCGTCAGCTTCAGCTTCTCGATCTTGCCGTTGTCGTACCTGATCGTGATCTCTTTCTTGCGGCGATCGATCTTGGTCGCGATGCCCTCCGTGGTGCTCAGCCCGCCGGGGCCGACGCGATCGATCTCCTGCGCCGTGTTGTCTGTTGTGTAGTGGACGATCACGGTCGTGCCCGGCTTGAGGTCAGACAGCTCCTTCCCGCCGTGAACGACGAGACCTTTGGCGGCACCGTAGACGTGCTCGACGCCGTCCTCGGTCGCGACGATGATCTTGCCTTCCGCTTTTTTTTCGTCTTTGATCGTGGCTTCAGTCGCGATCGTGCCGGTGACGCCGGGGATGGGCGGTTGGGCGTATGCCGCCGGTGTGCCGAGCGCGGCCATACCGATGAACGCGAGATGCCAAGGTGCGCGCATGTAACCCTCCTTTGAGCCTTCGATCAAGTGTTGCACAGTGCGCGCCACATGTGCTCGTCGTCTTTTTGCGCTGTTTCTGAGTCCGATAGTCTTCGCGAGTGGACGTCTCTGCTGTGCCGTGCCCTTGATTGCGGGCACAGCCCCGCAAACGCGGGACCATGCGTTGGCATCAGTCCTGCCCTTCAACCAATCAGTGAATGACGACACGATCGGAGGCAACTCATGACGAAACTCTTTCTTACTGCAATCATATCCGGCGCGCTGGTGACGACCATGTCCGGCACGGCGGCGGCTGCTCCTCCCCACGGATTCGGGGGGCACGCGATGAGCCATGCCGTCGTCAGAAGCGTCGGGCCGGGACGTCCCACGATTGAAGTGCACGCACGGCCACGCGTCGTGGTGCCATATTACGGGTACGGTTCATTCGGCTTCGATCCATTCTGGTACGGGCTCGGCTGGGGCTACTACGGTGATGGATATCCGTACGTCGTCCCAAGCGAAGAAACCGGCGGTCTGCGACTCGAAGTGACGCCGAAAACCGCGGCGGTGCTCGTCGACGGGTACTACGCGGGTGTGGTCGACGATTTCGACGGGCACTTTCAGCACTTGGACATGACGCCTGGCGGCCACCGCATCGACATTCAGCAGCCAGGATTTCAGCCGCTGATGTTCCAGGCGTACGTGCAGCCTGGTCACACCAGCGACTACAAGAGCGCGCTGACACCGGTAGCGCCATAGCCGCGGTGCGGAAGACGTCGGACGATGCGGTTCTCGCGAACTGCGTCGGTGAACAGGCCACATCTTCACGGTGTGGCCTGTTTCCCTCCTGAAATTCACCTGAAAAACGCCTTCACCCAACTTTCAGATCGAACCCGTACAACTGTGGCCCTCACGGAGGGCGGATGTTGGCAACGGGATGGAGATCGACGATTGTGTCGCTCGGACTGGCCGCGTTCGCATCGGCCGTGCCGGCATCGACGTCGATGGCCGCTGATGAACCCGTCTCCGCGCGGTCGGTGGTCGCGGTCCGAGTCGATACGGCGCCGCGGCTCGACGGCACGCTCGACGATCCGCAGTGGGCCCGCGGGATCCCGATCACGGATTTCAGGCAGCGCGAGCCGCGCGAAGGCGACATCGCCACGGAGCGCACGGTCGTCGTCACCTTGTACGACCGCAGCCATCTGTTCTTCGGCGTCCACTGTTTCGATGCGACGCCGGCCGGCATCGTCGCCACCGAGCTGCGCCGCGACACCGACGCGTCGATCGACGATTCGTTTGCCGTGCTGATCTCGCCGACGCACGACGGGCGGAGCGCCTATATGTTCACGGTGAATCCGCTGGGCACGCAGTTCGACGCGCTGGTGGCCGAGGAAGGCACGGTCAACGATTCGGCCTGGGACGGTGTGTGGGAATCGAGCGCCGTCAGGACGCACGATGGATGGACGGCCACGATCGCGATCCCGTTCGCGACGATGAACTTCAAAGCGTCTGAACGGCCGGTGCTCGGCGTGAATTTCCGCCGGTTCATCCGTCGAAAGAACGAAGAGGATCTGTGGCGATCCTTTCTCCGCATCTACGGTCTCGAGCGCGTGTCTCAGGGTGGCGACCTCGAGGGACTGGAGCAGATCGGCAGCGGCCGGTTGCTCGTGCTCAAGCCCTTTGCGGTGACCGGCGCGGACACAGCCGAGGGAACGACCGACGCGCTCCACAGCGCCGGGTTCGATGTGAAGTACGGGTTGCGCAGCAGTCTCGTGGTGAACGGCACGGTGAACACCGACTTCGCCGACGCCGATGTCGATCCGCTCCGGTTCAACATTACGCCGTTCAAAGTGCTGCTGCCGGAGAAGCGTCCCTTTTTTCTCGAGAACAGCGGAGTGTTTCAGTTCGGCGCGCCCAACATGCAACTGTTCTTCAGCCGGCAGATCGGGATCGATCCAGGGACGGGAGAGCAGGTGCCGCTCGACGGCGGCGTGAAGCTCACCGGCACCGTCGGCGACTACGACGTTGGCGTGCTCGACGCTCGAACCCGAGAGAGCGGATCCAACCCATGGGCGAACTATCTCGTCGGCCGCGTGAAGCGGCGGCTGTTCGAGGAGTCCTACGTGGGGGTGATGGCGATCGACAAGCACAGTGGATCCGAGGGGGACCCGTACAACCGGGCCATCGGCGTTGACGGCCAGTTTCGATTCGCCAAGGCGTGGATCGCGCAGGGATACTACGCGCAGACAGCTTCCTCGAACAATGCTGGCGGTCCAGGGAAAGATTGGTCGGGTTCGGCTGGTCTCGCGTACAACGGCGATTTAATCCAGGCGGCGGGGTCGAGCACCGTCGTGCAGGCGAACTTCAATCCGGAAGTCGGGTTTGTCGACCGCACGGATCTCGTGACCAATCACGTCGGCGTGGAGATCAAACCCCATCTGCGACACGGACCCGTCCGCCAAGTCTTTTTCATCGCGGATTACGTCGGCCAGCCGGACACGCACGGCGTCCTCCAAACGCAGCAGTGGCAGGGCACGATCATCGCGCTCTTCCACAGTGGCGCCTTCACGAACGACGACCTCTTCGTCAACACGATTCAGCGGTTGACGACACCGTTCAATATCTTCGGCAACGTGGTGATTCCCGCCGGCGAGTATCGGTTCACGCGACACCAGCTGGATTACGAATCCGATCCCGGCCGCCGCATCGCTTACACCGCCAGCGAGCAGTGGGGCGATTTCTACAACGGCACGCTCAGCACGGCCTCGGCCACCGTCAACGTGAGGCCACTGCCGCGGATCTCGGTTGCCGGCGGAGAGACATGGAACCGGTTCCAATTCAGCGGCCGCGATGACGACGTCTATGTTGGTTCGCTGAAGACCAGCTACTCGCTCACGAGATTCCTGACCGTGTCGGCGCTGATGCAACACAACTCCGCCGATGCGGAGCGGGTGAGCTGGAACGGGCGGCTTCGCTATCAATACCGCCCCGATAGCGATCTCTTCGTCGTGTTCAACGACGGTCCCCAGTTCAACAGCCTGTTGGCCGGCAATCCCGTGTTGACACGTGACCGTCGCCTGTCGGTGAAGTGGACGTACTCGTTTCTGCGCTAGGACGCCAGGAGAGACCTGATGACGGGCGATGTGAAGCTCGCGATCGGACTGTTCGTCGCCGGGCTCGCCGCGACACTCGCGGCCCAGCACGGCGACCGCCGCTCCGCCCGGCCGTCACGCCGGTACGAATTTCTGCGCGGAGGTCAGGTCGTCGGCCACCAAACGGTCGATAGCAATGGCTCGACGGTGACCGCGCGATTCGATGGAACCGACGGCGGCCGCCCATGGGGATTCGACGAATCTGCGACGCTCGACACGAACGGGATTCCTGTGTCCGTCGATGTGACCGGCATCGATGGGGCTGGCCAATCAATCCGCGATCGCTATCACACAACCGGCGGTACGGCGACGTGGCACAACGACGCCGAGTCGGGCTCGGGTCCGGCTTCCCATCGCTTTTACCTCACGATGCCCGTGCTCGAAGGACAGATGGCGGCGATGCCGGACGAGCTCGGCCGTCTCACGAGAGCGCTTCTCGTGTCACCCACGCGAAGCCTCGCGCTCGCGCCCGCTGGGGCCGCCATCGTCCGCCAGATCGGCCCGGTGTCGGTGTCTGGGAGGAACGGTGCGAAGGAGGTCGTGCAGTACCAGATCCGCGGCCTCGACTACGCGCCGTTTCAGATTTGGCTGGAGCCGGACGGCACTTTGTTCGCGGCGTTCACGGCAGGAACGATCGTTCGAGAGGGCTGGAACGATGTCGTGCCGGCGCTGCTGGCCGCGCGAGACTCGGCGCTTCGCGCCGACGAAGAGGCGCTCCAGCGCCAGATCGCCCAGCCTCGGACACGGCCGCTCGCCTTCGTGCACGCGCGGGTGTTCGATCCGCGCACCATGTCCGTCCGCGAGCGCATGACGGTTGTGGTCAACGGCCGCACGATCGACGCGGTGGGCGCGGACGGCACCGTGCCTCTGGCGTCGAATCTGGAACGCATCGACGCCCGTGGTGACACGCTGATCCCGGGGCTGTGGGACATGCACACGCATCTCACACGCACTGACGGTCTGCTTCACATCTCGGCAGGCGTCACCACCGTCCGCGATCTCGGCAACGACGTCGATCAGGTCCTCGCGATGCGGCGCGACTTCGCCGAGGGACGGGCGACTGGTCCGCGCGTGCTGCTCGCCGGGTTGATCGATGGACGTGGGCCATATCAAGGGCCGACCAAGCTCCTGGTGGACACCGAAGGCGAAGCGCGCGCGGTCATCGACCTCCTGGCGACGAACGGCTTCGATCAGGTCAAGATCTATGGCTCAATCAAGGCGGCGCTCGTGCCGTGCATCGCACGCCTCGCGCATGGTCGCGGGTTGCGCGTCGGAGGCCACGTGCCGGCGTTCATGACTGCGCGGCAGGCGGTCGACGCCGGCTTCGACGAGATCAATCACATCAACTACATGTTTCTGAACTTCATGCCCGACGTGAAACATCTCGAAAGCCCGGAGCGCGTGACCGCGGCTGACGGCGCCGCGAAGATCGACCTCGATTCCCCAGCGGTCCACGAGTTCCTCGGATTCCTCGCCCAACACCGCACGATCGTCGACCCGACGCTCAGCACGTGGGAGACGCGCCTGCTCGCGCGTGCGGGACAGATTGATCCTGCCGTCGCGCCGGTCTTCGATCGTCTGCCGCTGCGACCGCGTCGTGCGGCGCTGCGCGCCGGCCTGCCCGCGACACCCGAGCAAGTGCCGCGCTATCTTGATGCATTCGCGGCGATGCTTCGCATGGATCGGCTGCTGTACGACCGCGGCGTCACGCTGGTCACGGGCAGCGATGGGCTCGCGCGCTTCGGCTTCGACCGCGAGCTCGAGTTGGAGGTGCAGGCGGGTGTGCCGGCGGCCCGCGTCCTTCGCATGGCGACACTCGACGCTGCGCAGTTGATGCATCGCGACCGCGAGCTCGGCACGATTGAAGCTGGTAAGCTGGCCGACCTGGCGCTCGTCGCGGGTGCTCCAGACCTGCACATCAGCGACGTGCGCCGCGTACGCTGCGTCGTGAAGGATGGCGCCGTATTCCATGCCGACGTGCTCGATCGAGCGCTGTCACTGACCGGTGTCACCGATCGCTGAGGCCCGCACTCAGCGCTCGAACATTCGGCATCGCGCCGGTCATCTGGACCAGCGGTAGAATTTCAGGCATTCGTAAAGGATTAGCGCGATACCCAGGAGAGCCAACATCAGACGCTGGAGAACCGACATCGCGATCTCATCGGGGGGGTCCTCGCCGAAAAGTTGCGAGGCGGGGCGCGTTCCGGAGATTGCCCACCACAAAAAGAGAAAGGCGCCTCCAATAGTGACGATCGGGCCACCGCGTGACATGGTTCAGGATACCAGCGGCAATGCCACCCGAAATTCAGATCCCGTCCCCAGGCGGCTCTCTACCGTGATCGAGCCCCGATGCGCGTCGACAATCCAGCGGGCGATCGACAGACCCAGGCCGGAGCCGCCCGAATCGCGCGATCGTGCCTTGTCCGACCGGTAGAATCGTTCAAAGAGTCTCGGCACATCCTCGGCTGAGATTCCGATCCCCGTGTCGCGCACGACGACGCACGCTCGATTGAGCGCGCTCTCGATGCCCACGTCGATGCGGCCGCCCGCGGGGGTGTACTTCACCGCGTTGTCCAGCAAGATCACGAACAGGCGCTCGAGCAGCGCAGCATCTCCCTTGACCTCGATTCCCTGTACAACCGTCGGCCCGCTCAGTTCCAAGCCCTTGAGCCGCGCGAATGCGGCCGCGGTTCGACAGGCCGCTCCCACCGCCGCGCAGAGGTCCACGGGTTGAAGGACGCACAATTCCACGCCGGCATCAGCGCGCGCCAGCACCATCAGGTTGTCGAGCAGCTTCGTCATGCGAGCTGACTCAGTCTCGATGTCCCGCACACCGTCGCGCCATTCGGCGTCGGACCTGGAGCGCCGCAGCAGCACCTCCGCCGTCGCTCTGATGAAGGCAACAGGCGTTCGCAGTTCGTGAGACGCGTCGGCTGTGAATTGCGCCATGCGCGCGAACGACTGTTCGAGGCGGTCCAGCATGCCGTTCACGGTTTCCGCCAGCCGGTGCAGTTCGTCGCCCGATCCCGTCAATGGAATCCGGCCCGACAGGTTACTTGCGGTGATGGCGCGAGCCGTACTGGTGATGCGATCGACCGGGTGCAAGGCCCGTCCGCTGATCCAGTAGCCCCCGGCACATGCGGCAAGCAGCACGATGGGGCTCGCCAGCGCCATCGTGCGCGCGAACCCGCTCAACGCCGCGTTGACCGGATTCAGCGGCTCCACGATCTGAATCGTGTAGCTCCCGCCCTCACCATCGTCGGCGGCAGCTGCCGCCGCGCGGAACCGCGCCGCTCCGGCCGCAATGTTCGAGAACGCCGGCGCGGCATCGCCAAGACGAAGCGCCGGCAACGGGGCATCGTTCTCCGTAGCCGCCGCTGCGCGGTACAGCCACGTCCCATTCGAGGCGCGAATTTGCCACGCATCGGCCCCTGCGTGCTCGAACAGGTGGCCTCGCAAGTCGCCGCGACCGTGTTGCTGCACCTCCTGCTCGAGGTCGGCCGCCGCGGCGAGGACCCGGTCGTGCAGGTCGGCATCGATCGCCGAATAGAGATTCGCACGCATGGCGAGCCAGGCGATGCACCCCGCGAAGACGAGCGCGGCGGCGAGGATCGACCCGTACCAGGCCGTCAGGCGTATGCGCAACGGCGCCGATCGAATCATTCCTGCTCCGGCCGGATACAGTAGCCGACGGAGTGCACGGTGTGTACGAGCTTGATCGCGAACGGCTCGTCGACCTTCCTTCGCAGAAGGCGGATGAAAGCGTCGAGCGTGTTCGCCTCAACATCCTCGCCGACGCCCCAGACCGACTCGATCAGCGTCTCGCGCGTCAGCACGCGGCCAGCGGCCCGCATCAGCGCTTCGAGCAGGCGGAACTCTGTCGCGGTGAGTCGAAGGACGCTGCTGCCGCGCACGACTTTTCGCGTGGCCGGATCCAGCACGAGGTCCGCCACCGCGAGCACGGCTTCGTGCAGCGTGTGACGACGACGGCCGAGCGAGCGCAGGCGCGCGAGGAGCTCTTCGAACGCGAACGGCTTCTGCAGATAGTCGTCGGCGCCGGCATCGAGGCCTGTCACGACGTCACGCGTGCTGTCGCGGGCCGTCAGCATGAGGATGGGCACTGACCGGCCGGTTTCCCGAAGGCGGCGCGCGACGTCGAAACCCATGACGTACGGCAGCATGATATCGAGCACGACGACATCGAATTCGTAGGTCAAGGCGAGCGCCAGGCCTGCGTCGCCGTCGGGCGCGGTGGTCACGGTATGGCGCTCTTCCTCCAACCCGCGCTTGAGCGTCGCCGCCATCGGCCCATCGTCTTCGACGATCAGAATCCGCATCGGCTGAGCGGGATTCTACGCCTGGAGCCTGAAATTCCCATGAAAAGCCATTTCAGAGAATTGTCAGCCTCGACGATTACGAGAGCCACCCAGCGACGGTGTGCCCCTTCAGGGCCTCGCGGACGCCGCGCGTGTGAAACCGCCCGCAGCGATTGATGAAGATCAAGTTTCTGTCAGACTGTCGCTGGCACCTTGACGCCCCCGATCACGAGCCACAGCATGATCGCCAGCTCCCCGAAGAGAGCGGGCTGGGAGAATCGTGCGCGGTTCCCAGAAATGTCTCGGATGGTTCACCGAAGGTCCATATACCTCTCGCAAGATATTTGGACATCGATGGCGACGAAGTCAGGACGTCTCGCGAGCTCGTGGCGTGGAAACCGACAAGCGGGCGTGGTACTCGCTCTGCTGGCGATTTCGGCGGCAGGCTGTAGTCCCTCGCCGACGTCCCCGGCCAACGGTGCGCCCTACAGTCAGACCGACGTGGTGCTGGGAACTGGCGCCGCGGCGGCGGTGGGCAATACAGTCGGCGTCAACTATACGGGTTGGCTCTACGACGTCTCGCAACCAGCGCAACAAGGCGCCCAATTCGACGCATCGACCCCAGGGACGCCGTTTTCGTTCACACTCGGCGACGGGCAGGTGATTCAAGGCTGGGAGCAAGGCGTCGTCGGCCTGCAAATAGGCGGCGTCCGGCGCCTTGTCATCCCACCATCGCTCGCCTATGGTGACACGCGTCATGGAATGATCCCGCCGAATGCTACGCTGGTGTTCCAGATCACGCTCGTCAGCGTGCAGTGATCTTTGAGGAGCGGCCGACCGCGACACGCACCCCGGTCGTGGCAAAGATCACCGTGTCGCTGAGCGAGCCTTGCGCGTTGTCGATCGCTCCGCCCTTGAGCGCGATCACATCCCCTTCAACATAGAGGCCGAGCCGGTTCGTGATCCACGTTTCGGCGCCGCCTCCGGCCAGCCAGCCCCAGCCTTGCGCCTTGAATGCGAAGGTCTCCGGCGTGTCGGCGCCAGTCGGGATGGTCTGCACGGTGGTCGATGTTGCGGAGAGGCGGTTGACGCCCCCGAGGCCATAGAGTCTGACCGGGCCCGCCTGAAACGCAACCTTGCCGTCGATCGTCAACATGCGCGCATCGAGCCCACTGGTGAAGCTGAAATTGGTGCCGCTGCCGCTCGCGTTCACGCGGCCCGGCCGCAGATAGGCGACGTCCGCGGCAACAAACCGCGTGAGCCAGTACGTCGCCGCGATCGCGCCGTCTGTTCGAAGGCTCTCGCCGACGCAGGACACGGCGTCGCCGCACGCCTGGCTGACGGTGTTCTCGAAGTTCGCGCCGCCGACGCCGGCCGACACGATGATGCCGACGGGCGCGGCCTTCCAGGTTCGCTTGAGGGTCGTTGCCGTTTCTTCGCCGAGCCACACGACTGGCGCCGGACCTTGTCGAATCCACACGGCCGGGTTCTGCGCGTCCACCTCGATGACGAGCGTGGTGATTGGCTGGATGCTGAACACGTCACGGACCGTGGCGCGGGTGCACGCGCCTTGGACCGGCGCCGGCTGTACCCCGTTTTCGACGAGCAGGATGCGCCACGCCTCACCGCACGAGTCGACGATGACGTGGACGCCGGCCTCGACCTTTCGAAGGCGCGTCGACATATCAGCCCTGAGCGTGGCGTTGCCCACGGCGTCGGCCGTCGCCGTCGCGACCTGCTCGTCATTGAGCACCAACGTCGCGGATGCTCCTGCCGGTGCGTTTCTGACGACGACGGTTTGCGCGCTCGCGATGCCGGATCCAGCAGTCATGAGAAGGCCGGCGGTCAGTGCCAGCCACGCTGTTCTGTGCATCTATCCTTCCTGGGTTCGCTATGAGGTGAGATCGGCGTCGATAGGCGGCATCCGGCTGCGCCGCGTCAACGCCGTTCCAGTCACGAACATCGAGGGCTCAGGGGTGTGCGACAGCAATGGCGTACGCGACAGGGCCCACTTGACTGGTCACATCCGATACTTGCGCGCAATAGGTCCCTGCGGCCAACGTTCCACTCAATTGGGCAGTCGCACCACCTTGAGCGGTCGTGAACGCATTGGTCAGCGGCGTGCAGCTCGTTGGCGTTCCGGCGTTGACCACGAGTGTCCCGACCGCCAGACCCATGGTGACGGTGGGTAAGAGCACGCCTCCAGGAAGCGTTTCCACGGCGGACGTAAGAGTGAGCGACACGGAGCCGCCACCCTGGCCGACGACGAACGTCCCGAATGCGCTCTGGAGCGCACCGTTCACGGGCGGCTGCACGACACCTGTCAGAACGTCCGTTGTGAGGGTTGGCGATGGACTCGCCGGCGTCGCCGTATCCGAGCTGCTGCACGCCGATGCGAGGACGGCGACACTCACGACGAGAGCGGTCAGCGTGGCGTTGGTGGACTGCATGCGCGTGTGCGCACGGCAGCAAGCGACATGCCGCCGCTTTCGCCGTGCCCTGAGAAGGGATCCAATCGGCGTCGCACGAGCCACGTGCCTCTTAATGGCTCACAACGAGATACTTGCGGTCGAATCGAGCAAGCCGCATTCGCCTTGGGATAAAGAAAGGATTGCGCGCGAATCCGTCACCACAACAAGACACTGCCGTCCGCGGAGGGCACTTGGGCAGCGCGCGGGGCCTGGCTCACAAATGGACGATGTGAGGGCCGACGGCATCTGTGAGCGTGTGATTCTTCTCAGGCTCGATGTGACAACGCGCGCGAGGTCAGTCGACAGACACGCGTCCACAACATCGTCGAATGCTTGCGTGATCGGGACGAGGACGTCGGCGCCGAAAACTGGCCGTCCCCGATTCCGCTCGCGCGCGGCGGCCGGTGGTTCTTCGATGCGAAGACCGCCGTGGAGGAGATTCTCGTCCCCCGAATCGGCCGTGACGAAACTCATCAGCTTGTCGACCTGCTTTTCTTCTGTTCGCTATTGATTCCTAACGTCGGGCGGCATACATTCCCCGCTTCGTTTGGGTCCTTTCCCACCGGTAATGCGGATTGACAGGAGGGGCTGCATGTCTTCCACTGCGAGAAGCCCAATCGTCGTCGCCTTCAAGACCCTGCTGATTGTCGTCGCAGCAGTGGCGCTCGGCTCCGCGCAACGTTCCCACGAAGCGCCGACCCAGTTCAACGAATTCACCGTCGCGCAGCTGCAGGAGGCGATGAGTCAAGGCCGGATCTCTTCGGAAGGTTTGACCCGGTACTACCTCGATCGCATTTTCGCGCTCGATCAGAACGGTCCCGGAGTCAACTCGGTGATCGAGCTCAATCCCGACGCGATCGAGCTCGCGGAGAAAGCCGACGCGATGCGGCGGGGAGGGGCGACCACCGCGAACTTCCCGCTCCTCGGCATCCCTCTCCTGCTGAAGGACAACGTCGATACCGGCGACAAGATGCAAACGACCGCCGGGTCGTTCGCGCTGGCTGGCCTGCCCGCTGTCCAGGACTCGACGGTGGCCGCCAAGCTGCGTGCCGCCGGCGCCGTCATTCTGGGAAAGACGAACCTGTCCGAGTGGGCGAACTTCCGCTCGACATTTTCAACGAGCGGCTGGTCGGGGCGCGGCGGCCTTGCGCACAATCCCTACTCGCTCGATCGCAACGCGTGCGGATCCAGTTCGGGATCGGGCGCGGCGGCGTCGGCGAACTTCGCGGCGATCTCGTTCGGCAGCGAAACGGACGGTAGCATCGTGTGTCCGGGAAGCGTCAACGGCGTCGTGGGGCTCAAACCGACAATTGGGGTGGTGAGCCGCGCGGGCGTCGTGCCCATCTCGCACACCCAGGACACGGTGGGGCCGCATGGACGTGTCGTGGCCGATGCGGTCATGGCCCTGAACGCGATCGCGAGCCGGACGCCTGATGCGCGCGATGCGGCGACAAGCGGTGTCCCGCTCGGATGGCAAGCATGCAATCCCGTTTGCAACGGGACTCCGCTGGCCGGGAAAACACGGCCCACGCTTCCCGCCAACTACGCGGCATTCCTGGATCCCAATGGCCTGAGTCTGAGCAGCGCGCGATTGGGACTCACGCGACAGGGCATCCAATCGGCCCCGCCACAGGTCGTTGCCGCGTTCGATGCCGCCATCCAGGCCCTCAAGAACGCCGGCGCCGTGATCGTCGACCTGGATGATCCCGTGAACAACTTCAGCTTCTCACCGGCCGATGGCGAGCTCCTGGTCCTCGAGTACGACCTGAAGGTCGATCTCACCAATTATTTCCACACGCGGGTCGGCGTGCCGGTCGGTGGAGGTAATCTGCAGAGCGCAATCGATTTCAACAACGCGCACGCGGCGGCGGAAATGCCGTACTTCGGACAGGAGATTTTCATTCAAGCTCAGAGCCTGACCATCGATCCGAACTTCTGCCAGCCGGGCTTCACCTCAAAGGTTCTGCCGACGACGACGACGTGCATGTCGTACAACGACGCGTTGAAGATCGATCAGATGGCAGGCGCGAGCCTGGATGCGGCACTCTCCGACTTCAAGCTCGACGCGATCGTGGCGCCGACCGACAGCCCGGGCTGGACGACCGATCTGATCCTCGCCGATCACTTCCTGTTCGCCAGTTCGGGCCTGGCGGGACCGCCGGGATACCCGATCATCCAGGTGCCGGCGGGCGATGTGCTCGGCATGCCGGTGGGCATCAGCTTCATTGGGACCGCCTTCAGTGAGCCGACGCTGATCAGGCTCGCGTCGGGGTTCGAAGGGGTCACGCACGCACGGTTCCAACCGACGTTCGCACGTGACATCACGAAAACGCACACCTCGGGAACGACGTTGGTCCATCCTCCCGATCAGAATTCTCATAAGAGGCCGCACCATATGTAGCCTGATCGCTCGGTACGAGGTTCAGTGTCCGTCTGGTCTTCGACCACGGCAGCGTCGAGTGTGAACGTCTGCCGTGGTCGCTTCCGGACGCCAGATGTCGTTTTGAAAAGTTCGCGGCCTGACGCGCCAATGAGCCGCGCGCCAGGACGACACGATGGCACGAGATGATCTGGCTACGTCCAGCGTTCACCAGCGGCCACTGCTTCGGGCCAGTGCGGCCGTCTGGTGCAACGCGGGTTAGACCGCGGCGTCAATCGGCGCCTTGCAGTTGATGCCAGCGCCCGCGATACCAGTACCACACCACAGACGCCTTCCCGACGAAGATGTCGTTGATGCCGTCGTGATCCATCGGAGGCGGTTTCGGCCCTGCATACGCGGCATAGTGCTCCCGAATGTACGATGGCGTGGCCACGCCCAGAGCGCGCGAATACCCGACGACACCGCCGGCATCGACCACTTGTAAGAAATCTCGATCGGTGCCCCGAGCCAGCTGCGCAACGGCGGTTGTCGTGCCGCCTCGAAAAACGAGAATCGTCGAAGTCCGAGCCTTCGAGCAGAGAACCGCAATGTCCGTCTGAGTGGACGAGGTGAACCGGCCCCAGACAACATTGTGGGGCGCATTGCTGGAAAATGCCTGAGGGATCCCGCAGCCGCGTCGCTCAAGATACCGCCGCACAGTCATGGGCAACTCGGAAAACGACGAAGGCTTGAGCCTGATCGTCGCCGCGTCGGCGGCCTGCCAGTCCTGACCTGCGGTTACGTGATCGATCGAGAGTGCCGTCAGAGCGGCTACGAGAGCAATCTTGAGGATCACATTCATATAATGTTCCGGCCTAACGGACAGGCATCAGCCGCGGCGCCTCAACTCCCTCCGGCGCCGTCGGATGCATGCCGTGTTAGAGATCGCTGTCGGACACGAGCGCGGCATGGGTGAACCGATCTGGACACCCCGGCCAGTTCGTGCCCCGATAACGACCCAACACGGTGCCCATGAGTACGATTGCCGGCAAAACGATGGCCTGGATCCACCGCGGGGCGATGCGCAGTCCTTGAGTTCGTCGATGCCTCCAGACCACGTGTGCCATGTAAAACAGTGGCGGTCGGTCGGCAGGACCACTGTTCACGACCTCGAACACCGCCTGAAGGTACACGTCGAAATCGACCACGGGCTTCACGACGCCCTCGAACACCAGGGTGTCGTTTCCATCGTTCCACCAACGGTGCACCGAGCCTGCCGGAAACGTGGCCCTCTCTCCGGCCGCAACCTGGATTCGCCGTCCGTCCACCACCGCCGACAGCGTGCCCGCCCCGACCTGTCCCTCCTCGGTCTCCTCGTAGTGGACATGGAGCGGTGGTCCCTCCCGATGTGGAGGAAGCGATCCTTTGAGTTCAAGCCAGATCTGCCCGTCGCGTGCCACGCGTCGAAAATCAAGCTTTTCGCCCGTATGCCGGTTATGAAGGGCGCGTGCGTCTGTGGTTTGGATCATTGCGCTCCGGTTACATGCAGATGTCTGACGTTTCCAAATGAGCCGCGCGCCTCGGCGAACATTGGTGCAGGTCGGCTGGGCGCGTCGGCTCCATCTGAATGTTATGGCGCCGTGGGTCCATGCTAGTCACGCCACGGTCGCATTGAATCCTAGCGCAAGGCTCGCCAGGTAGATAGCAGCCGAAACGGGGGCCGGTCCCGCTCGAGATTCTGAACCACGAGCTTCTCCGCACCAGCCACGCACACCTCCCTGAGATGCCCCGGTGTGTCGGGCTCCAGCCGGACAGATGTCAAAATCGCCGTAGACGTAGCTGTGCTCTGGCGAGGTCATGACCAGGTAGTGCTGAATGCCCGCCGGCAGGTCGTCGAAGCTGTTGGCGAGACCAACTCGCCGCGTCGTGCCGATCAGCCAGATGGTCAACGAAATACCATTTTGACTCGACAGTCGGCCGTGATGCTTGAAGCACGCCGCGACCGGTCGTTCCGGACAGCGCCAAGGCTCGGCCTTGACGTCGACTGGCGCGAGCACAGACCAGCCACCTGACAAAGCCGGCAGGACGAAAAGAGCCACGTACCACGATCGTCGTCTTCGCATTCTCAGCGGCTTGTTAGGCACCGTGCTGCTCGAGCCACTCTCGTGCCAAACGGATCACGTCTTCATCCAGCGCCTGAACCGCGTCGCGTCCATACCGGCCGTGAAACGAGACCTCGGTCGGTCGCTCTTCAAGGTCGTCGTACGACCAATATGCGCCCACCAGGTGCTGGATATCGTGGGACTCTCCCACGTAATCACGCGACTTCTCAGCTGGATCGACGTAATTGTATACGTCGATAATAGCCCTCAGGCCCTTTCGACCGGTGACGCGACGAGAAGCCAGCTGCTCGACGAAATGGCGCAACAACATCCACACTGCCTCTTCTTTCGAGGGTAGCTCGATTCGCATCTCCACAAGTGCTCGTTCGAACACCGGACCGGCATCCGACATGGTTGGATTTGGCGTCGTGGCAAGCTCGCCGACGGCTTGGGAGTAGACTCCTGCATCGAGCAAGGCATTCGCAATTCTCGGGAACTCCCAGCTTGGAAGGCTCCCCAGCACGTAGCGTGCTGCCGCGATATGGAGATCGGTCGTCGGGAAGTCCATTCGTGTGCCTAACGACATGCCGCTCAGCCGCGAGCGGCGGACTCGATCTTCACGTGACCCGAATCGGCTCGCCGCTCGTCGCCGGCTGCAGCGGCCTGTTAGCCAGCCATTTCGAACGAAGAAGGTCTGGGGCCTTGTTCTCAGGGAAGATCACTTGATCGGCAGACCGGGCTGCGTGACAGGGCGTTTCGCCACCGTTTGCTATCAGGTCCCCCACCTATTGAACGAAATCAACACTCCGCCATAGCAGCTCGCGATTGCCAGAGCGATGACGACCGCCATCGACACAGGCGGAGCGCCCTTTTCGATGCACACCTGCCTAATCATGTGTCTGGCGAATAGCACTGCCAGCACGGCTGGGCCAAAAAAGAAGAAGAGAACCAGCACGATGTAGAGACCTTCGCCGCCTAAACGCATCGAGACGGCCAGGATCGACATGTCGTGCCATAGCGGCGCATACATCAGAACCTGAGCGCAGGTTGCCAGAATGAAAGTGAGCACAACGCGACCCCAAAGGCGCACAAACACGGCCCTGGTCATGCTCGTTCCCCGATGGCTGTCTTCATTCATCGAGTCCGTCTATCGTTCAGCATCAGCGGCGGCGCGCTGCGCCGTCCGCTGCATGCTGTTGTTCGGTGGCGTTCCGTGACTCGCCGCGATGTCCTCGCACCTCGTAACGAAGCGCCACCATGCCGCTCTTGTAGGCTTTGACTTCCGCCAGATGGAGAGCGATGTCTCCGTCGAGCTTCTCGAAGAATGGGATCCCATCACCAATCAAGATCGGCAGGATCGAATAGCGAACTTCGTCGGCGAGCCCGAGACGAAGGCATTCGCCGGAGACCGCACCGCCTCCAACAAACCAGATGGAACGGAACGTGGGCCGTAGGCGCCCATTCACGAACGGCGCGAGATCGCCTGCGTGGAACTCGACGGTCTCCCGAGTCCGTGGTAGTTCGCGACGAGTGAGGACGAAGGTGGGTTTGTCGCCGTACGGCCACCCCAACCCTTGGGCTTCAAAACGAAGCGCGGTCTCATAGGTTCGCGAGCCCATGACGTAGCAGTCGATCGTCTTGAGGAACGCCTCGACGAATCCTGGGTCCATGGTGTCACCGCCGACGAATTCGTCAGAGGTTTCGAGCCAGTCGACGCGCCCGTCCTTTCGAGCGATGAAGCCGTCGAGACTCGCCGCCATGTGGATCGTGACGTGAGAATCAGGGTTTGCCATCGTTTGGTCCAGACGTCGAGTGCGGCGGCGAGCAGCACTGCTCGGAGCCGCCTCCGTTTGAGTCCACCGCACACGCCAAATGAGCCCCGCTTTGTGCCGACATGATCGCACAGATCGCAAGAGCGTCGGCTCGACTTCGATGTTAGCCAGCCACTTGAACGGATTTCCTGGTCGCCGGTTAACGCCGCAACAAATGGCCCACTAGTACGACTTTGTCAGATCATCGGATTCCCGAAGGAATCCGCGAGTGATCTGAATTGAGGACATTGTACGTTTCGCTGATTGCCGGTACGCTGCGTCCCAGTGCTCGATCGGCACGCGTGGTCGCTGCTGCGACGTCTGACGGGATGGCTGGATCAGTTCAAGGACTGCTTCGGTCATCGCGCGCAGCACGTGTCGTTGCGCCAATACATCGATGGGCTGCTGGGCGACAGCGCTCGCAAGTCGATGTCGGCGATGCTCGCACGCGTCAGCGAGCCGACGTCCTATCAAGCGTTTCAGCATTTCATCACGCACGCCCCGTGGGATGCCGAGGTCGTGTGGCGCCGGTTGCGGGCGCGCGTGCCCGAGCGCACGGGCATTCTGATCCTCGACGAAACGAGCTTCCCGAAGTCGGGTCCCCATTCGGTCGGTACAGCCCGTCAGTACTGCGGCGCGCTGGGCAAAGTGGCGAATTGCCAAGTCGCGGTCACCGCTGCGTTGTGGACCGGACACCGGGCGTGGCCGGTGGGGGCGTTGCTCTATCTGCCCGAGACGTGGGCGAGCGATGCGGTACGCCGCGCAGCGGCGCGGATTCCGGTGCCCGTCATCTTTCAAGAGAAGTGGCGTCTCGCGCTGACGCTGGTGCGCCGCGCGCGAGCGGCCGGGCTGACGCTGACGGCGGTGGTCGCCGATGCCGAATACGGCGACAATCGAACGGTCCGCCAGGCGCTGCATCGGCTGCGCCTGCCCTATGCGTTGGGCATCTCGCCCACGCTGACGGTCTTCCGCGGCACACCCACGCTGCGCATCGATCGCCGGCAACCGCCGCCGCGCAATCGCCCGCAGGGCTGGCCCGATCAGGCGGCCATCGTGGTCCGCACGCTCAGCGACGCGTTGCCCGCCCACGCGTGGCACCGCGTGACGTGGCGCAATGGGACCAACCCGCCGTGGAAAGCGGACTTCGCCGCACAGCGCGTAACGCCGGCGACCGACTGGCGGCAGCGCCGGCTCGCGCCGGAAATCTGGCTGCTCTGCGAGCGCGGCCTCGGCCCGACCGGTCGGCGCAAGCACTACTTCGTGTCGCTGCCCGCGACGGCCTCGCTGTCGCAACTCGTGCGGCTGGCCCATCACCGCTGGGCGATCGAACAGCACTACCAAGACTTCAAATCCGAACTCGGCCTCGATCATTTCGAAGGACGGTCGTACCCCGGGTGGCAGCACCACATGGTGATCAGTGCCGTCGCCTACGCGTTTCTGCAGACCGAACGGATGCGGCCCCGAGCCGGCCTGCGGCTCACATTTCCGCAGATTCGGGCGTTCGTACAAGAGATTTTCACCGGGCTGCTGTTTATCAGTCGCCCGCAATACATGCGGTGGATGCACCAAGCCGAACAGCGGTTTCATCAACTGCGGATCTGACAAAGTCGTACTAGACCGAAGATGCCTGCAGCACCCACGACAATGCCTGGAAGCAAGGTCACAAGAATTGTCAACAACAGACCGAGAGACAGACTGAGCGTGGCGAATCGATCCGCCTGCTCAGGCCACACGGCTCGAATCACGAGCTCGACCATCCAGCCGCCCGTATAACAAATGTTGACGACAAGCGCGTAAAAGATCACCCCGACCACGGCGAAGAATGGAGGATCCGGAAGTCCGAAATCGCTGTTGAACAGGAAATAGGCTCCGAGACCGACGACACTCACGACGGCGACTGACACGATTCCGGCACTACCAACGAGGAGATTGAATGGTACTCTCCGAGCCTCCCACCAACCGATCGCCTGCCTTGCGCTAACCATGGGAGAGTTGCGCTCGCAGAGCAGCGAACCGCGTACCCGGCCGAAGATTGTTTGCATGATCTGGATCGGAGATCTGTCTGGCTAACGCTTCCGCTTCAGCCGCGGCGGCTCACTGTCGCACCGGTCGCCGTCGGCCGCGTGAGCTAGTTAGCCGGCCGCTACAAGGTCAAGGACGGCCCGCCACGACGACAGTCGGGGAATCCATCTCGGAAGATCCGCGAGCTCGCCTCGGAACCACGCCGCCTGTGCCGAACGCAGACCGGCCCGCACGGCACCCAGCAACTCGTCGTCACTACCATCGCCCACAAACACCGCCGCTCCGGGTTCGACGTCGAGCCGCCGCGTCGCGTCAAGGTAAATCGCCGGTTCGGGCTTCGCGGCTCCGACGTCGAATGAAAACACCGAGGCCCTGAACCACTGCGCCGCCGCACACTCCGGCCACGCCTGCACGTCCTCCGCAAAGCAGTTGCTGACGACGGCCAGCTTGACGCCCCTGTCGTGAAGGTGCCGGATGACCGCGAGCGCGTCCGGCTCGAACCTCTCGAAGGGCCCCGACTTCTCCCGACAACGCTCTTCGCAAAGGCCGCGCACGATCGCGGGATCGACCGTCTGGCCAAGCTGCTCCCCGACTTCCACCAACGCGTCGCCAAACGATATGTGACCCCGAATGACCCTGGGCCGCTGAGATCTCCAAAGTCTGAGAAATGCAGTACCGTCGAGCCCGAGCCGCTGGCCCAATGACGACGCCCGAGTCGGCGCCGTGCCGCGCTCTGTCACGAGCGTTTCGTAGAGATCGAAGAGAATCGCCGCGATCATTTCCGCAGGTGGAGAGGCTTCGTGTCCGGCTCACACGCCGAATGAGCCACGGGCCGCAGTGACATCATCGCACGGGACGGTGGGCGCGACGGCTCCATTCGGATGTCAGGCAGTCCGATGTCGCGGCTACCATTCCTTCGTTAGCCACTCCATGACTTCGTCAGTCGGTTGAAAGTGAACGATGTTGGCCTGTGGAAGGTTTCCAACTGTCGATTCGAGACGAATATCGTGACACCCCAGAGCCATCAATAACCCCGCGACAAGCATGGCCTTGTCGTGAGCATTTGCGAACACGAAGTCCTTGTCGCGACCGTAACGTGCCCACGCTCCGGAAATGTATGCCAGCGCCCGCCGGCGATAGAAGAGTTCGTCGGACAGGCCCTTCTCTGTCATGGCGCCGCTGCTCTTTTTCGAAAAGAGCTGTCGGCTGAGCGATGCACTCGCTGTGCGCCTCCGCGTCCCGTCTGGTCCTTGTGCAAGCCGTTCGGCGGAGGTCTGATACACGTAGCAGGAGTTCAATCGATCGGCGAGCGCTATTGAGTGGTAAGACAACAAGCACTCTTGGACAGTAGCCTCTGTGATAAAGGGATCGAGGTTCTGATTCTGCGCGAGTGCGCCAATGGACCGACGAAACAGGCGGGCTGTGGTCGCTTCGTTGCAGTAGAAGCCTTCGACTTGGTCCGAGTCTTCCATAATGTATCGGCCGTTGTACTCATTCAGAAGCCCCAGCACGAAGAAGACGTTGTCTCCCTTGTCTCCCCTAAGATCGAATTTGCACGAACCATCGCTGGAAGGTGCCGAAGAGAGAGCTCTCGCCCCGAGCATGCGGTCGGTACTGGTCGGCTGACGGCAGGCGACGGTCGTACAAAGCAGCACCGAGACCGCCAAGCTAAACTGAACAGGACGAAGATTGAGAGTGGGCGAAATGGAACGTCTCATTTGAACCTGGTTCTTCTGCGCTGCTCGTCGGCGGCAGCGGCTTGTTAGACGGCTATGGAGCATTGAAGGTGACGGACTCGAGCCGCCCAGTACTCGGATCGTATTCCGCTCCGAAGAACGCCAATCCACCGTCGCAGACATTCACCGCATGCGTTCGCCACTCGTCGCGCGCTCAGGCCTGTCACTTATCACTGACAGATACGCCCGGTGAAATCCGTTGACGTAAATCATCCGCCGCTCCCCAACAATCAGCCCGCCATATTGCCGGTAGTAATCCGTAGCACGCGGCCCCCGGTGTCCAGCAGGAGTCGCACGGTCGATGGCCTGTTGCAAATCAGATATCAACCCTCGTGCTAGACGACGCAGCGTGGCGCTATCGGGAGTCCACGCACCGGTAATCGACGTCGGCACACGGCGACTACATTGACTGATCAAGGCATGGGCCGCGTCGTCGGAAAACACGACGGAGCGCGCAGAAATGTCAGTCCCGTCCCGCAGTGCGCGAGCGTGGTGAACCTGGCCATTCAAGTCGACCGGACGACCGTGAAGCCGCCTCCAGAGTGACGTCAGAGCGGCATCGGCCATATCGTCGGGATTATCAAAGCCGGCCGAAGTCAGTTCGCTTTGCAAGCCGCCGTCGCGCGAGTCCAACCAGTGTCGTCGAAGCCACTGGCCGCCACGATACACAAACGTGACCGCATCCTCTTCGCTGAGCACCTGCATCGCATGCATGTCAACCCCAGAGAGGCCCCGATTCAACGTCTCGATCGCCGTGTCGAGTGTGTCCGGAATGGGTTCGGCCGCAAGCGTGTTGGGCCGAAAGGTCCCTATTACCTGCGGGAGTTGCTCGGCCGGGGCAATGCCGCTACATGCAGCCAATAGTAACGAGAGGGAGGCGACACCTGCGGATCTGATGTGGCCCGAGAACATCACGTGGTTAGACACCGGACTGCGGCTCGAGGTGCGCCGCCTCAATGCGAAGGCCACGGTCAGGCGAGTAGTTCGAATCAGCACTCCAGGTGTCCGCCTGACTATTATCGGACCCTGACTGGGCAACTACTGTCGGAGCTAATGCCATCGGTCGACGCGCTAGCCATGCACTGCAAGTACCTATGCGTCACCAGGTTAGCAGCCCGCCCGTGGCGAGGCCGCGCGTTACGCCCGAGCCGGTAAACCCCGCGGTACCTTGGCTCGTCTAACGCCTTTATGCGCAGTCTCAAGTTCGCCATCCGCACGCTTTTCAGAACTCCCTTTGTCACGGCCATCGCCATCGTCTCGCTCGCGCTCGGCATTGGCGCGACTGCTGGAATCTTTTCAGTGTTCCATCAGGTGCTGCTGCAGTCGCTCGCGGTTCCCGATCCGTCGGCACTCGTGAACTTGGGCGCGCCCGGCCCGAAGCCCGGCTTCGGGAGCTGCGGCCGCGCGGGCGACTGCGAGGTGGTCTTCAGCTATGCCATGTTCCGCGACTTGCAGAAGACCCAACGCGTCTTCACGGACGTCGCGGCACACGTCGAGTTCGGCGCAAACCTCGCGTATCAGGCGCAGACGTCGAGCGGCGAGGGGCTCCTCGTGTCCGGCAGTTATTTTCCGGTGCTGGAGCTCCACCCGGCGCTTGGGCGGCTGCTCGATTGGAACGACGACAGATTCGTCGGCGAGTCGCGCGTGGTGGTGCTCAGCTACAACTATTGGTCGTCGCGATTTGGGCTCGATCCTACAATCCTCAACAAGCAGATCATCGTCAACGGCCAGAGCCTTACCATCGTCGGTGTCGCGCCGAAGGGCTTCGACGGCACGACGATCGGCATCCGGCCTGCCGTGTTCGTGCCGATCACGCTGCGCGAGCTGCTGGACCCCAACTTCAACACCTGGTCGTCCCGGACCGATTATTGGGCGTACCTGTTCGCGCGCCTGCGGCCGGGGGTCGCCATCGACGCCGCGCGCGCGTCACTCGGCACCCAGTATCGCGCCATCATCAATGATGTCGAAGCGCCGCTGCAGAAGGACATCAGTTCGCAGACGCTGGCGCGGTTTCGCGCGAAGCCCATCCTCCTCGCGCCGGGCGGACGCGGCCAGAGCTCGGTGCCTGACGAGGCGAAAACGCCGCTCCGCCTGCTGCTTGGCGTCACGGCGTTCGTGCTGCTCATCGCCTGCGCCAACATCGCGAATCTGCTGCTCGCGCGATCGGCGGCACGCGCCGGAGAGATGGCCATCCGGCTCTCGATCGGCGCGAGCCGGACGCGCTTAATCGGACAGCTCCTCACCGAATCGCTACTGCTGGCGGTTCTCGGCGGAGTTGCCGGCATGGTCGTCGCACACTGGACGCTCGTGCTCGTCATCTCGCTGCTGCCGCCCGAAGTGCAGCACACGATCCCCTTCAGCATGAGCGGCACCGTCATCCTGTTCGCAATCGGCCTGACGTTCGCCACGGGCCTGCTCTTCGGGCTCTTCCCCGCGCTCCACAGCACGCGGCCGGACCTCGTCTCGGCGCTCAAGAACCAGGCTGGCCAGCTGTCCGGCGCGAAAAGCGCCGCGCGCGTCCGGCTGGTACTCGCCACGTCGCAGATCGCGCTCGCCATGCTGCTGCTCGCCTCGTCGGGCTTCTTTGTGAAGAGCCTGCTGAACGTCAGTCGGGTGGATCTCGGATTCAAGGTCGATCACGTGGCCACGTTCGGTCTGTCGCCCGACCTGAACGGCTACTCGGTCGACCGCACTCGCCTGTTCTACCAGCGCCTCGAAGATGAGCTTCGTGCAGCGCCAGGCGTGACGGCGGTGACGATGTCGAACGTGCCGCTTCTGGCTGGCAGCAACCGGTCAAGAGGCGTCGCCGTACAGGGGTTCAAGGCGGGACCAGACACGGACAGCGGCTCCCGCTACAACCGAGTCGGTCCGGGCTACTTCTCAGCGCTCGGCATACCGCTCATCGCCGGCCGCGAGTTCACGGATGCCGACACCGTGAATTCCGCGAAGGTCGCCCTCGTCAACCAGACGTTCGCAAAGAAGTTCTTCCTAGGGAACGACGCCGTCGGCAAGTCGATCGGATGGGCGCCGGGAGAAGGCTACCGCAGCAAACTCGACACGACGATCGTCGGAGTCGTCGAGGACGCGAAGTACAGCGAAGTAAAGCAGAAGGTGCCGCCGCAATTCTTCGTGCCGTATCGGCAGGACAAGGGGCTAGGCGGGATGCACGTCTACGTGCGGACATCCGGTGATATCGCCCAGGCGGCGTCGGCGATCACAGCCGTCGTGAAGCGGCTGGATCCGAATCTCCCTATTGAGGAACTCGAGACCCTTCCCGAGCAGGTCCGCAACAACACGTATCTCGATCGCATGATCACGGCGCTCTCGGCGGCATTCGCGCTGCTGGCGATGCTTCTCGCGGCGATCGGTCTCTATGGCGTCCTCGCTTATACCGTCTCGCAGCGCACGCGCGAGATCGGCCTCCGCATGGCCCTTGGAGCCGCGCCCGACCGTGTTCGCGGCATGGTGCTGCGTCAGGTTGCGATCATGACGCTCGTGGGAGTGCTCGTGGGCCTCGCCGGCGCGCTCGGCGTCGGCAAAGGGGCGCAGTCGATTCTCTTTCAGATGACCGGCGCCGATCCGGCGGTGCTGGCGCTATCGGCCGTTGCGCTCGCGCTGGTCGCGCTCTGCGCCGGCTTCATCCCCGCGCACCGTGCGTCACGAGTGGATCCGATGAGGGCGTTGAAATACGAATAGCTTGCAGAGATCGCGTCCACATCGGTCCCAAATCGCTCGGGTGCGCCGCCAGGGGGATTCGAACGGGCTTCACGCGGCCTCCCGAATAGGCCAGTTGCGGAAATGGTCCAGTGCGGGATGGCGCGGAACCGAGGCGCCGCAAAGTGCGCCAACCAGGATATCCATCGTCGTCGCCTTGACCGAGACGTCGGGTGATCGCTCGTGGGCCTTTTGTCGCATGGTGTCAGCGAGACGGCCAGGGTCGCCCGACGTCCGAACGACGATGCTCAGCGTCGCATTGTTGAAGCCGTGCTGCAAGTATGGGAGATAGCATTCGGGTGAGGCTTCGCGCGCGGGACCGTACTGTCGCACATCGCCGACGACGCCCACGATCGTCATGGGCTCTAACGAATCGAACGCGCAGAAAACTCCGCGTTGATCAGGCCTTGATGTTCGAGGCGGTACTGCGCTGGATAGAGCGACCCTTGTGGAACTTCCAGGTCTATCTGGGAGAGCCCAGCGGCAGGCGATGACGGCAGCTCTCGGGACGTCGGCTCTCAATTCATGCCCGAGCTCGTTTCGAGGGCTACGAGGAACGCTCGGTTTGACAAATTGCCAAGCTACTCGGTGGTGGGCGCAGCTGGCGGGCGCACTTCGAGTTCACCCGTAAATACTGTGCCACCTGTCCTCCACAAGAAGTTCGAGGACCAGCTCGCTTTCGGAGCATTCGGCTTCGGACCGCCTACATTCAGTCTCTTGAAGTATCACGACCGCATGCGACAGCGATACCGCGCTTGCGAAGCATCTATAGCGCTCCGAGCTTCCGGCCGAAAGCATTCGTATGTCCACCAAACATTGTGGCCGGCTGACGATGCTGTTCCTCGCAGCGTTTCTGGTTCCCATTACCGGTCACTCGATGCAACAGCCGCCCGTCGAAGAATCACCGCTGTCGTTCGCCCGTGACGCGTCCGTCAACGCCTTCACGTTTCGACAGGGCGACCGCGCCGGCTTTGTCGGCTCGCGCGCGAAGTTTGCGGATGATGCGTGGACCAAATTCGTTAAGGACCTGGAGGGATGGCTGGATCAGAGCGGAGCACCGATCTTCAGCTCGACATTCGTGCCGACAAGCGCCGGCAGAGTCGTTGATGACCAGAATGGTGTCACCCACGTGCGAGTTCCGGGAACGCTAACGCAAACTCAGAACCAATCCAGGACGACTTATCAGGCCGCCATTGACGTGTGGGCCGCCGGGCGGCCTCTTCGGGTTCAGCGGCTAACACAAACGACGTGCGTAGGTGCATCGAAGGCGTGCAGCTAGGATTCTTGCCGCCCCGCTTCATCAGCTCTGGAACGGGCAGAGATTCAGTTCGTGAATACGTACGGTCCTGCCGCGAGAGGTCATCATGCCGGTCTGCTGAACGATCGTTCTGAACCATGCGTGCGGCGCGCTGTCCTGCGTGCGGGAGTGCCAGACGAGACTCATCTGCGTCTGCGGAATGGCGACGGGACAGCGCATGAGACTGATGTTCAGGGAAGCCGACGCCTCCTCGGCGACGCGGCTCTGACAGCTCGTGGCAGAATCCAGACGCCGTATCATGCGGTGAGTTGTAGATCGCCTGCGACCTGTATCGGCGGCCCCTCCCCTTTCCGAATGACCAGCCAAGCCACCAGTCCTTCTCCGACATCCACGATGGCGTGAATGAGGACGGCGGCCCAGACGGATCCGATCGCCAGCACGACGAACGTAAAGACGGTCCCGACCGCACCCACCCCGACGGCTCCCTTCGCTCCCTGGTACGCATGTGCGGCGCCAAACACGACGACCGACAACGCGGCCGCGCCCCAGAGGCCAAGCAACGGCTGAAAGACCCAGATCAGGTATCCGCGAAAGAGAAACTCCTCACAGCATCCAGCGGTGATTGAGAGCGCAATCCACAGAGGCAGCTCCGAGCTGGTATGTGGGACAAGCCTCTCCACACCCGGCGCGCCCATCTCGACGCGCCTCCGCCGTTGACTACGCGCGATCCTCGCGATTCGCGATTTATCGTGCGCCTCCACATCGGCGATCGGCGCGGTGCTGAGGATCAGAAGCGCCGCGCCGCGTGTCGAGCGCGGCCAGCAACGAGAGCATGCCATGCCGGTAGTATTCGAAGCCGTGGCGCTGGGCCCGTCCGGGCGACAGTAAATCTTCAGCAGGCGCCCCAGTTTCCGCGTAAGCGCCGACGAGCTGAAAGGGATGTGATATCTCCGGCCTCACGATGACGACGGCCGATCACCAGTCCCGCCACCGCCGACAGCGAGATCCAGAGCAGCCGGTCGGATCGGGTGAGCCGCAATGCGATGAGGACGTGTCCGTTCCGGAGTTTGAGCTGGTGTCGCAACGCGAGAATCTCGAGCCGCAGGGCAGCCTGCTTGCGGAGCGACACGCGCAGTGGCCAGACCAACGAGACGATGACGGATCGCCAACATCGGCAACTGTGTCCGCGGACACTGGCAAGATCGATGTGTCCAACAGGAACCGGACTCTCGGCAGGAACTGAGCGCTGCCGGCGTTTCTAACCTCGCCGGCAATTCTTGACGAAATGGCGCGCTGGAGCGTCGCGAGACTCACGCGCTGGTTCGGCGAATCGTGTCTCCAGACTTCTTCTCGAGCAACCACTTGCCGCACTCCTCAAGAGACGCGCAGCGGCACTTTCCCTCGCCTTGCAGCACCTGTTGCATCGCCTTTAGGTCATGAATCAGTGCCTCGAGTGCCGCGATCTTTGCCTGGGATATCTGATTCCACCGTTCCGCGGCTGGCGTGCCTCTGCGAAAGCCGGAGAACAACTGTCGAATGTCATCGAGCGTGAAGCCAATCTGTCGTGCCCTCTGCAACGCCGCCAGCCGGTGCAGATCGGGTTCGTCGTACCGTCTTTGGCCGCTGACCCGGTAAGCCCGCGGCAGCACGCCAATGTCTTCGTAATAGCGAATCGCCGACGGCCGCAGCCCAACGCGTCGCCCAACCTCGGAGATAGTCAACACGGCGCCGTCTCCTGAGAGAAATCGCTTGCCTTAAAGGTGGACTTGAAGTCGTAAGCTCGTTGTCGAGATTTGTCGGACACCAGCAACTGGTCTTGAGAAGGGATACGGTTCATGAAGCGAAAGAACGCTCTGTGCACACGACTGATGGTCGCCGCGTGCATCGCCACGCCTCTCGCACAAGCCCCAAGACCCATGGCGCAACAGACTATCACCGAAACGCTCGACTCCTGGATTTCGAACACGGAGACGCACCTCGTGCCGGTAGCCGAAGTCATGCCGGGAGACAAATACTCCTTCGCTCCCCCTTCAAACACGGGCGATTTCCAGGGCGTTCGAACATTCGCAGAGCAGGTGAAGCATCTGGCAGCCAACAACTACAGAATGGCGGCGCTGATCCTCGGTGAGACGCCGACGCCTGACATGGACAACGAATCCGGGCCGGACGGCATCCGGACCAAACCACAGGTCGTGGAATATCTAAAAGGCTCGTTTGAGGCGCTGCACAAGTCCGTCGGGACGATCGGCCAGGCAAACGTGGTCGAACCCGTCAGGAGTCCGAGCGCGTGGCAGAAGACGCGCCTGTCGTTCGCACTGGATGCGGTCGCCCATTCGTTCGACCACTACGGTCAGCTCGTGGAGTACCTCCGAATGAATGGGATCATTCCACCCGACAGCCAGCCGAAGAAGCCCTGAAGGGAGATTCCCGGATGCGCATTGGAGTGGAACGCAGCTGCCATGAGCCCGGTCATGCCAAGCACCAACAGCACCGGCCATAGGGCTGGGCGCACTGCGAGTTCACCCGCATAAACACTATGCCAACTATCCTCCACAAAAAGATCGAGGATTTGCGCGAGGCGGGCGCGACGTTGCCAGCGATGCGGCGTTTGGCACGACAACGGTGGCACACTCGCCATCGCGCGCGTCGGATTGCCTTTATGTTTGTCCGCGAAGCGTTGCCGCGGGATCAAGTCGAGCCGCGCGGCGTGCCGGGAGGTAGCCGGCGACCAGAACAACTACCAGGAGCACCGATGCGGCGCCCGCAAACGTGAGCGGATCCGTGGCGGCCACGCCGTACAGCAGGGCGGACATGGTTCGTGTGAGCGCGACCGAGACCAAGAGCCCCACGACGACTGCGACCGACGCAAGGGCCAATGTTTCGCGAACCACCATCGCCCGCACGTCTTGCTGTTGCGCGCCGAGGGCCATCCGAATGCCAATCTCCTGCTCGCGCTGACTCACCGCATACGAACTGACGCCATACACTCCCACTGCGGCAAGGAACACCGCCATCAACGCAAACAGTCCAAGCAACTCCACGTTGAATCGTGGCACCGACGCGGCGACGGCGTCTTCCATCGTCCGGACATCCGCGACCGGCTGATCCGGGTCAACACGGCGAATCTGATCCTGAATCGCTGCCGCCATCGTGAGCGGCGGGGCGACGGTTCGTACGACGAGGAACATGTACGAGAAGGGGAACTGGTTCGACGAGACGTACATCTGGGATTGATCGTGCTCGTTCGGCGCGAGCCCTTTGATGTTGCGCACCACGCCGATGACGGTCAGCCACCGCGGCTCCGCATCCAGTTCCCACGGAACCGTGGTTCGGTGGTACCCGGGCCGCACACGACGGCCGATGGCTCTTTCGTTCGGCCAGAAGCGCCGCGCCATCGCTTCGTTGACGATGGCGACGCCGTCAGAGGTGTCTCGGTCGTGATCGTTGAAATCGCGCCCTTCGACGAGCGGCTGACCGATCACCCGAATGAACCTGGGAGCGACGACGCGGTACTCGGCAGATGGCAGCTCGCCGGACGATGACGGAGCCCGCCCTTCGATCTCGACGCTCGTGCCCGTTCCCATGCTTAGAAACGGTCGATAACTAATCGCCGATGCGCCGCGCACGCCAGGCAGCGCGTCGATGCGACTGATGACCTGGTCAAAGAAACCGCGCACGCTCGAGGCGGCCGTATACTTCGTTCTAGGTAGCCACACCTGCATGGTCAGCAAGTGATCCGATTGAAATCCGGGATCAACGTGCTGTAGGTGGAAGAAGCTCTCGATCAACAGCCCGGCTCCGCTCAGCAGCACAATCGCGAGGCTCAGTTCCGACACGAGCAGCACGCGGCCCGCACGTGGTGTCAGATATGAAGACGTCCAGACCCGCAGCACGTCGGGCCGAGTCGTCTGCAGTGCGGGAATCATGCCGAAGATGGTTCCGGTGATCACACCGATCGCGATGCTGAACGACAGCATACGCACGTCAAGCGTTGGCGAAATCGACCGGAACGCCGACACCGTTGTGTTTGTGCCGGCGTGCGGCAGCAACGGCACGAGAAGGGCAATGCCCCAACGTGCGACGACGACCGCTGACACGCCCCCGATGGTGGCGATCACGATGCTCTCGGTGAGGATCTGACGAATCAGGCGGCCGCGGCTCGCACCGATCGCTGCACGTATTGCGATCTCTTTGTGACGAGCGATTGCACGGGCCAGCAGGAGGTTTGCGACGTTCGCGCAGGCGATCAACAGCACAAGACCGGCGGCGCCCATCAGGACGAGCAGTGCAGGCCGAAGCGCCTTCGCTTCTGGCGTCGGATAAACTGGCGCAACGATGACACTCCAGCCGGCGTCTGTGTCCGGGTGCATCTCGCCGAGCGTCCGTGCGGCAGCGTCCATTTCCGCCTGCGCCCGAGCCAGCGAGGCGCCCGGCGCGAGGCGACCGAATACCATGATGGAATGACTGTCGCGATCATGAAATGCCGCGTCGACGGGGAGTGGCATCCACATGTCGAGATCGGGCTGGAAGAATTGATAGCCGGGTGGGAGGACGCCGATGACGGTGAAGGGCGACCCATCGATGAGCACGGTTCGGCCAACCACGGTCGCGTCGCCGCCGAAACGTCGTTTCCACAATCCATCGGAGAGGATGACCACATGGTCGTGTCCTGGCGCTTCTTCGTCGGTTGAAAAGGCGCGGCCGAGCGAAGTCGCGACGCCAATCATCGAGAAAAAGTTCGGTGAAACCCTCACGCCCCGAACTGACTCCGACGGAGCCCCGCCGCCGCTCGGTTCCGACAAGGTGAAGTACCAGTTGCGCCACGCCGCCATCTGATCGAACGAGTGGGTTTGCTCGCGCCAATCGAGGAAGTTGCCGGGTGAGGGTTCGACGGCGAAGGGGATCTTCTGGAGGTTGCGTTCGCGGAGTGAGACGAGTCGATCAAGATGCTCAATGTCCGGGGCGCGCAGCAACAGCGCATCGATGACGCTGAAGATGGCAGTGTTCGCGCCGATACCCAGCGCGAGCGTGAGCACGGCCACGGCTGCAAAGCCGGACTGACGGCGCAGACTCCGGAGAGCATGCAGGGCGTCATTCCAAACGCCCTCCAGCCAGATCATCGGCAGAATAGTAGACGCACCGGGGCGGCGTTGCAAAGACCACCCCTTGGCAGCCTGTGCCCTTGTTCCACTCTTTCCGGAGGATTCAGTCGCCGAGGACTACCGCGCGGCCAAAAGACCTGTCAGTTGGGTTCAACGGTGGGCGCACCTGGTGGCTTGCCGGCCGAAGCTCGCGGAGGTCCGCCTTCGCGCTACGCGCTACGCGCTACGGTGGACAGCCTTCGCGGTTACTGAGAGCACTTCAAGTTGACCCTCATAAACAATCGACACCTGAAGATGCTGCGACGGAATGCCGATCTACGGACGATGCCGAGGTTCATCCGAGTGGCCAACGTATCGGAGTGCGAGATCGCCCCACACCGCGGCGCTGTTCGCAACTAATCGCGCCGCGCCTCGTTCTCTACATACGCCCGCGCGAGTGCGATTTCTGACCGGTCGGCGGTGGGGCCGGCCAGCGCAATCAGTCGGCGGTAGTACTCGCGTGCCTGCGCATTTGCGCCAAGCGCATCAGCGGATCGAGCGGCGCCGAGGAGGGAATCGAAGCGGTTGGGTGCGACCCGGAGAGACGCTCCGTACGCTTTGAGAGCGTCTTGCGGGCGATGCAGTTCGGCGAGCAGATCCGCAAGCATCTCGCGCGCCGGCATCGTCACGGAGTCGCCCCCTTCGGCGTTTTCGCGGGCGACGGCTCTCCGCAGATATGTGATTGCAGCGTCGTTCCGACCTTCGGCGAACGCCACCCAACCTTCCGACTCCAGGTACGACACGGGCGTCCTGAACGAGCCGGAATGCCCGGCCTGGAGTGCGTGGAGGCTCACGCGAAGCCGCCGCAGGTTGTCGTTGGCGACCGCGGCGCTTACGCTGCGCGCTGCGCCAATCGTGCGAGCCCAATACACGTTGGTCAGCCAGCTCGGCTCCAGCGCAGGGACCGGAAGCGCGGCGGCGTCCGACCAACGGTGTGATTCGATCGCAGCGCGGACGAGGAAGTCGGTTCGATCGGATAGCTTCTCATTGTCCGACGCGGTCGGCACATCGTCCAGCTGGTAGGAGCGCGCGCGCTTCTGTGCCCATTCCACGCTGGAGGTAGGCATAGTCCACATAGTCCAACGCGTGGACCTGATACCTGTAGTCGCCACGGTGTTCCAGCGCAGCCTGTTTGCCCGCCAGCGCCGCGCGCTGGTTCGTCGCGATCGTCTCTTCCCACATCCCCAGTCGGACGAAGATGTGCGACGGCATGTGGAGCGCGTGTGAAGAATCGGGTGCGATGTCGAGGTACCGTTGGGCCGCATCAAGACCCAGTCTCGCCAGTTCGGGTCGATCGGTTGCATGAATCAGGTAGTGCGCGGCGCCAGGGTGGTTGGGTTGTCGAGCGAAGAGCGGACTGAGGACGGCGATCGCCCGTCGAAGGTTCGGGAGGTCGTCGATGTGCTCGCCCGCCAGTGCGATGAGCGACAGACCGTAGAACGCCGTCACTTCACCATCATCCGGGAACTGCTTGTGAAGCACCGCCAGGCGGCGAGGTACACCCGAATGCGAGCGGCAGGAGTCGCGGTGGACGGCGCGTTGAAGAAGGCCGCGGCTGCGGCGATGTAGCCGCGCTCGCGATCGGTTCTCGCACCAAGCCGACAAGCACGGGCGATTTCTTCTCGGCCTTGGCGAAGGGCGTTCGGTCTTGGCCAATCCCAGAGCTGGTGGTACAGGGACATGGCCTTGCCCCAGCGGCACATCGCGCACGACGCGTCACGACGCGCGGCGATTTCAATTCCTGCGCTGCCTCCTGATACTGGAAGGAGTGCAGCAATGCGACGCCGCGTTCGAGCGCTGGTTGCGCGTCGGCGGAACAGGAGGTCGGAAAGTTCACCGCTCCAAGCTGGCCGACCTGCACGGCCGGCGACGTGGCGAATACAGTTGGCAATCATCATGCGACCCCCGGTGACTGACCGTCGACATGCTACCAAAGCCGACGACCACCATGGACGACCGCAGAGACGCTACTCACGAAGAGTCGGCAAATGTTTACCAACAGCTGAGCGCTACTCCTTCGTCCCCGAAAGCTGGCTCGATGGTGGGCGCAACTGGTGGGCGCACTTCGCGTTCACCCGCATAAACATTGCGCCACCTTTCCTCCGCAAAAAGATCGAGGATTTGCGCAAGGCGGGCGCGTCGATGTCTCTCTCAGTTGCGTATGTCCCGATCGGAAGATCGGTTCGCTGACGGAAAGCGGTTCATCGCGGCGTATCGGCCAGTTCTTGCGCGCGCTCTAAGACGGCATCGCGCCCGGCGATTACATCAGACAGTTTCCGCTCGATGGCGACACTGGGAGCGATGCCGACTCCTTCGAACGCCGTGCCGTCAGGAAATGTGTACCGGACCGCCCCAACCGCGATAGTCATGCCGTGTCCCAGATCCGTGCGGTAAGGGTTCCCAGAGCTTCCTTGGCTCGTTTCTCCAATGATGACCGCCCGGTTGGTGTCCTTGAACGGCATGACAAAATCCTCACAGGCCGAACCACAGAAACGGTCCACGAGAAGAACGAGGCGACCTCCGTATGCGTCTCCGGATGGAGTCTGCACCCGACTGACACGTGACGCGTCCATCGGAGGGAGGCCCTGCGCCTCCAACAGCGCGATGCGCTGCGGCGTCACCTCCTGCCACGTACGCCACGGTCGGTTCATCAGCGCGCTAATGAGTTGACGAGGCGTGGTGCCGCCGCCGTTTCCCCTAACGTCCACGATCAGATTCGGTGCGGAGGCAAACTGCCGAACGAACTCCACGGCCGTGCGCTCGTAAGTGGGCTCCCCGAACCACGGGATCCGAATGTAGGCTAATTGCGCTTCCCGTAGCCAGCGACCTTGAGAGGCTGGAGTCGCCGACGTTGGAGGTGCATCAGGGCGAACCGCGCGATCAACAACGACATCGCCGTTCTGCAGACCGACCCTGATCCGCTCAGGAAACAGACCCGGATAAGAAAAGACGTGGGTATACGCGAGTCGGTCGTTCGACGCGGCGACGACTTCGCCCGCTCATGTACGAAGTCGTTGACAAGTCTCCCGTCAAGACTCCGAACGACGGCGCCTCGTGGAAGCTGGTTGTCTTGGCTGTTGACGACGACCCATTGGCCTTCCACCGGTAAGAGTCGAAATTTCAACGGACGACTATCGAGTTGACTATCGAAGAACTGCGTATGGCCGTTTCGTAGCGTCGCGATGAACCGCAGCGTGGCCAGATCAAAGTCCTTGCGGGCCGCGGCTCGGATGGCGCCGTCGACATACTCGCGATAGGCCGCTTCGATCTCGAGTCGTGGCGCACCGTCCCAGTGTGCAAAGTATTGCCGGATTGTCGCGTAGATTCTCGTCGCCACGACAACCCGATCGACGGCACTCAACTGGTCTGCTGGCTGTTGTGCGACCAAATGGGACGGCACGATCAGGACGCTCGCAACCATCGTCGCTATCAGCAAGACGAGGCGGCGGCAGAGGGTGGGGCGCATCTCATTTACCTCACGGCATTAGACTCTAGAACTGCCGTCGAGGTTGGGTCCGTGGCTGATAGCGACTGCCGTGTAAGCCCGAACCCTCCGCAGTGGTGGGCGCACCTGGTGGCTTGCCGGCCGAAGCTCGCGGAGGTCCGCCTTCGCGCTACGCGCTACGGTGGACAGCCTTCGCGGGTACTGAGAGCGAAGGCTGGGCGCACTTCGAGTTCACCCCCATAAACATTGGGCCGACTAATCCTCCGCAAGAAGTTCGCGGATTTGCGAGAGGCGGGCGCGCGCGCCTGGCGCGCCAGCACAAACTACTGGCCGCCAGGTGACCCATACAGCAGCTGCTTATTGCGCCAGGCGTAGGGCGTCCAGCGGGTTGGCGCGCGTTGCGCGGAATGTCGGCAGCGCGCTCGCCAGCAACGCCACGACGAGAATCAGCAGCGCGACGGCGGCGTACACGCGCGGATCACGTCCACCGACTCCGAAGAGCTGCGTCGAGAGCAGACGGCTGACGGCCAGCGCGGCACCGACGCCCCAGACGATGCCGATCACGGTCAGCCGCAGGCTCTGCCCGAGGACGAGCTGAATCAGGTCGCGCGGCCGCGCCCCGATTGCGGCCCGGACGCCGAGTTCCTGCCGGCGCTGGGCGACCGAGTAGCTGATGAGACCGTAGAGACCGATCGCCGCCAAGACGAGGGCGGACACGGCAAAGGCGCCAATCACGCTGCCGGTTAGTTGCTGCGGGCGCGCGCTCGCCGCGACGATGTCGTCGGCTGATCTGACGTCGATGACGGGGAGCGCCGCATCGAGATCCGTAACGGATGCCCGAATCCGCTTGATCACCTCGCTCGCGGCACGCGGCGTCCGCATGATGATGTGCATGTCGGAGTAGGGCCGCTGGACGCGCGATATGTAGATGGCCGCTTTGGGCTGCTCCTCGAGACCGCCCTCACGCACGTCCGCGACAACGCCGACGACAGTCTGCATCCCGTTGATGCCCCATGAGAACGCGACGTTCTGTCCGACGGGGTCACCTTGGAGCCACTCGCGCGCGAACGTCTCGTTCACCACGACGACCGGCTGGCTGCCCGGAACGTCAGACGGCTGGAAGAACCGGCCGCGGACGAGCCGCGCCTTCAGGACGTCGAAGTAGTTCGACGAGACGATGCGCTTTTCGATGTGGGCGGCGCCATCCGGGAACCTGGGATTCGTCAGCCCGATGCTTCCGTACGTTCCGCCTTCAATCGGAAGGTCACTGGCCAGCGTCACGGCCTGCGGCCCGAAGTCGCCGGCAAGGCGCTCCGTGAGGCGGTCGAAAAACGCGTTCTGCGCCGCGTCCGCTGGGTAACGGGTCGAAGGCAGCCACACGCGCGCGGTGATCAGGTCGTCGGGATTGAATCCCTTCGGGACGTTCACGAGGCGAAGATAGCTTTCAACGAGCAGCGCCGCCGCGACGAGCAGCACGAATGACAGCGCGATCTCGCCCACCATTAGCGTTCGCCTGACGGCATCCCGAGACAAGAGCTCCACCGAGCCTCGCGCACCGCCCAGGCCGGTGATCACGTCACGGCGCGAAGCCCGCAGCGCCGGTGTCACGCCGAAAAAGAAGCCGGAGGCCAGAGAGAGTCCCCATGCGACGGCCAGCACCCGTCCGTCGATCGTCGCGGTCGCCACGCGCGGAAGAGTTCCCACCAACATGGCTCGCGCGACATTGACGATGGCATAGGCGAGACCAATGCCGAACAGACCTCCGACCGCGGCGCGGGTCACGCTCTCGACCATCACGAGTGAAACGAGCCGTCCGCGATCTGCGCCAAGCGCGGTCCTGACCGCGAACTCGCGACCGCGGGCCGCCGTTCGCGCCAAGAGCAGATTGGCAGCATTCCCGCACGCGATCAGCAGAAGCAGCGCAACGGCCGTGAGCAGCAATGCGAGCGGCGCCGTGAGATTGCCGACGAGGACTGTGGCAAGCGGACGTATGTGGAGGCCGTGTGTCGTCGATCGATCCTTCTTGATCGTGTCCCCGATCGCATCGACGCGGCCGGCTGCTTGCGCCATCGTCACAGCGGGCCGGAGCCGCGCGATACCGTCCAACTGATGCAGACCGCGCGGTGCGGTCTTGGCGTCTCGCTGAAGCGGCTCCCAGAAATCCGCTGGCGTGCCGCGAGCCATGTAGTAGGGCGACGGCAAGATCGCGGAAGCCGTCGACGGAAACACCCCGATGACCTCATAGGACACGCCGGTCAGCGTGACGGTACGGCCGACGATCCGTGGATCCGCGCCGAAATGACTCCGCCACAGGTGTTCGCCGAGTACGACGACCTGCGGACCACCCGGCAGTTCGTCCCTCTCGATGAATCCCCGTCCCACGATCGGACGCAGTCCGAGGAGTCCTGGCACTTCGAGACTCGCCTGAACGCCCTGCAGCTGCTCCGCCTCGCCGACGCCGCTGAGGACCTCACCGCGCCCGCCGTACGCGCCGACGGACTCGAAGACGTCGCTCCCGCGATCGCGCCAGTCCATGAACTCGGGAAATGAGAGTGCGGCCACATCGCGTCCGCTCTGGGTGTCGAACAGCTTCACGAGCGACGCCTGGGCCGGATACGGCAGCGGTCGCAGGAGAACGGCGTCCACGACGCTGAACATTGCGGTCGTCGCGCCCACGCCAAGCCCGATAGTCAGAGTCACGACCACAGAGAAACCGGGAGCCTGCCGGATGGTCCGAAGCGCGTACCGGAAGTCCTTGCCGATCGTCATGCAGTGCTTGGACGGGGCTCGATGGTGAACGGTTGGCTGCTGCGCAACCAGACCCGCGCCCAATCCTGATGGGGTCGTGGTGGGCGCAGGTGGCTGCCGGCCGAAGCTCCGGAGGTCCGCCTTCGCGCTACGCGCTTCGGTGGACAGCCTTCGCGTGTACGGAGAGCGAAGGCTGACATGAGTCACCCGCATAAACCTTACGCCAACTATCCTCCGCAAAAAGATCGAGGATTTGCGCGACGTGGGCGAGTCTATCGCGGGCCAACGTTTGCGCTGCTTCGCAGCCGATCCACGGCTCGATCAAGGTCCGAACGGTTGAAGGCCTCGGCTCCAACGTAAGGTTCGCCAGCCCCGGCGAGACGAATGTCACCTGCGGCGATTCCTGCGAGCGTCTCGACCACGAACTCTTTTCTCGTGCCCGCACGCGGGCCTTCAGATCGTCGACGGAGTCATCCCGGAGGACCGGAACTTTGCATTGACGCACGATCGGGCCGGTGTCGTACTCGGGATCAACGAGATGAATCGAAACGCCAGATTCCACCTCACCGGCCTCAAGCACCGCCTCGAACACACGATCCCCGTACATCCCACGTCCGCCGAATCTCGGCAAGAGTGCCGGATGAGTGTTGAGAATTCTCCGCTGGAAAGTTCCGAGTACGAAGGGCCCCAGTTTCTTCATGTAGCCGGCAAGAAAAACGACGTCGACTCCCGCCGCAACCAGCACATCTCGAATCGCCGCGTCTAACGTGGCTGGGTCCGGGTGTGTGCTCGAGGACAAATGAACTGCCTGAACGCCGGCTCGGCGAGCCTTGACCAACGCGCCAGAGTCGCCATTGTTGCTCACCACCACCGAAACCCGCCCCGGGATGCGCCCACCCGCGAACGCATCGAGCAGACTCTGAAGCGTCGTTCCCTCGTGCGAGGCGAGAACTCCAAGGTTCATGGTTTGTCCGAATTGCCCGAGAGCTGCGCCACGGCGACGAGGCGGTCGGTGGCACCCGGCTCGACGCTGTGATTGGTCCGCACCGAAGTACTGGATGTTGCCGAAGCCGTGGCGCGCAAACAGCATACCGAGCTCTTCACGCTCCCAACAGCGCATGACGAATTGATAGTCGCTGACGCGCTCATCGCCCAGCCCCACAAGTTCGTGGCGCTCGGATATCAGCAGGAGCCGCTGTTCAGCATCGAGCTCGGTGACACTTGTGAAGGTCAGCTCCCCACGATCAGTCGAGACCCGTTTTCTGAAGAGGGGCTCACGCGTCTTCCGCTCCGCAGAAGTGCCCCATTCCCGTACGTCCAGAATCAGCGCGCCGTTTGGTCGAAGCGCCCGGGCAAATGCCGCGAAGACAGCGTCGCGTCGGCCGTCGTCAATGATGTCATTGAGAACGCCCCGGCACAGTATGACGGCGTATCGAGCGGTGGGCGGGACAAGGATATCCGCGACCGCAAACGAGACGGCGCCGGTCCGGTCTCCGACCGTCTCCTCGGCAACCTTTATGAGCTCCGGCGAGAGGTCCACACCATGGACAACGTAGCCGCGGCGTGCGAGTTCGCGCGAATATCGTCCCGTCCCGCAGCCGGCATCGAGGATCCCGTCTCCCGGGAGAATCTCCCGGCCGACAAGCCAGGCGGCAATCACGCCGCATTCCTTCTCGACAGGCCGGTCAATGAGCAGATCGAACGCCCAGGCGTATTCAGAGTAGAACGGACGACAGGGGGCTTCATTCATCTTGGTCCCACGAGCAAGACGATAACGTACCGCAAGATAACGGCTGAGCGGTCCTCTCACACGCCCAGTGGTCGGCGCACCTGGTGGGCGCACTTCACGTTCACCCACATAAACATTGAGCCGACCATCCTCCGCAAAAAGACCGAGGATGTGCGCCAGCTGGGCGCGTTCGCGTTTCCATCTGAACGTTCCGCAACCACGCGTGGGGTCCGCGGTCCTGCGTACCTGACCGAACCGCGAACTATTCAGATTTCAGCACGATGAGCGGATCGACCATTGTTGCGCGGCGGGCGGGCACGTAGCACGCGGCCAAAGCGACTCCACTCAGTACACCCGCGACGCCGATCATCGTCGTCGGATCGACCGGCCCGACGCCAAACAAGAACGTCTTCAGGAGGCGGGTTGAGAGGAAGCTGAGACAGAGTCCGGCCGCAAGCCCCCATCCGATCAGCACATTCCCCTGCCGCATGACAAGGCCAAGCAGACTCGCGGCGCTCGCGCCGAGGGCCGCGCGAATCCCGATTTCGCGAGTCCGCTGAGTGACCGAATATGCCATGACTCCGTAGAGGCCCAATGTCGCGAGCGCGATGGCGACCACGGCAAACGCGAATAACAGGAACGAGCGGAAGCGGTCGGACGAGAGGTCTTCCGCTTCGATTTGGACCAGCGTTTTGACATCCGTCACCGCTTGAGTCGCATCGACGGCGGAGACCGTTTTTCGAATCGTGTCTTCCCAGGCAACTGGGTTCATCGCCGTTCTCACGACGAGCGCCAAGTTGAGCCGAGGGTACTGCTCACGGGTGACATACACAGCCGCCTTCGCTGTGCGATCGTCAAACGGCGAGACCCCTTCATCTGCCACAATCCCGACGACCGTCCAGTCCAGATCCACCGTGCCGGCAGGACCGCTGATCGGGTTACGTCGCATGAGCATGCGCTGGCCGAGTGGAGACATCTGACGGAAGTACGTTCGCGCCATCGCCTGATTGATGACGACGACCAGCGGCGCCGCGTCGCGATCGCCGTCCTCGAGCCATCGGCCCTCGATCAATCGAAGGCCGACCGCCGCGAGGTACGACGGGCTGACCACCTTGAAGCCACACAGCGGACGGCTCGCGTAGGGAACCGTCGGCTGACCGACGATCTGAAACAACTTGCCAAACGGGTTTCCCTCTGTCGGCAGCGAGTCCGCGAACGCCACGTCGCGGATCCCGGCCAGCTGCACGCGGCTGCCGAGGCGATCCAGATAGGCATTGAAGGCAGCGCCCGACTGGAATCGCGTCTCGGGAATTGGTAGCCGAGCCGTTACGACGTTCGTTGCATTAAACCCCGCATCGATGCGGTGGGTCAGCGCGAGCAAGCTTTGCATCAGCAGCCCCGCTCCTGTGAGGAGCGAAAAAGCCAGCGCGATTTCTGCCGCAACGAGCAGCCGCTGTAGTCGTCGAAGCGACCGGCTCGTCCCCACACTGGCGCTCCGTTCTCGGATGTCGGTCACAATCGGTCGTCGGGTGACGCCGATTGTTGGCGCAAGCCCACAAACCATCCCGCTGAGCACGGTCAGCATGAACGCGAACAGCAGCACCCACGTGTCGATACCGATTCGTGTGTCAACCGGGAACGCAGCACGGAAGCCGCTCGTCGGGATGGCGGTCTTCAGCGCCGCGAGCATGCCGTATGCGACAGCGACGCCGGACAGGCCGCCAACGCCCGCGATCAGCAGATGCTCTGTCATGAACTGGCGAACAAGGTCTGCGCGTCCGGCACCGAGCGCGATACGAATCGCCGCTTCGCGCACTCTTGCCGTACCTCGGGCGATGGCGAGGTTCGCCAGATTCACGCACGCGAGAAGCAGGACGACGGCTGCCGCGGCGAACAACAGATACAGCGACGCCTCGACGTCAAATCCGACAGGACGCGGAAAGGGCCGCACGACCACGCCGTAGCCCTTGTTGGTGTCGGGATACTCTGCGGCCAGCCGATCGGCGATGGCCTCCATCTGTGCGCGCGCTTGCTCCAGGGTGACACCGGCCTTCATCTTGGCGGCGACGAGTCGGAGGTCGTGAACGCCGCGCGGCGGCGGAGCATCGAGAGGCAGCGGTCTCCAGAGCTGCGGATTCGATAAGTCGAAGCCGAAATCCACACTCGCGCCGGCAGGCATGACGCCGACGATCGTGTAGCTCTCGCCGTCGAGGCGGATTGGCCGTCCGATGACCGCTCGATCGCCGCCAAACTGTGTCACCCACAATTGGTGGCTCAGAAGGACGACCTTTTCGCGGCCCGGTTGATCTTCGTCAGGCGCGAACGTACGTCCGAGCGCCGCGTGCAGTCCGAACACGTCGAAGTATGTCGGGGAGACGAGCGAGCCTTCAACTCGGAGCGGTAGATCCCCGGCGCTCATCGTCGCGTCGCCCCAACTGTTGGCGGCGAACCGCTCGAACACCGTATTTTGCGTCGCCCAGTCGCGATAATTCAGCCGAGAAATCGGCTTCGGTCCAGAGAGGGTCGGCCATCGTTCGGCGAGTACCGACGAGGCGGTCAGCGTCGGCATAGGGCAGCGGCTTCAGTACGACCGCTCGGATGAGGCTAAAGATCGCGGTATTCGCTCCAACACCGATGGCCAGGGTGAGCACCGCGATCGCGAACGCGGTTGGACTCTTTCGGACCAGGCGCAGTGCGTAACGAAGATCGTTGAGCACAGGCAACCGTCACAGTCGATTCTTGAGTGCCACTGTCAGAGTTCGCATCGTTCCGTCCCGACCGATCTTCAGGGTACAGGTTACCCCAGAGCGGCTGAGGAGCGCCTTTAGCTCGCCAAGCGTAGTGTCGCGAACGTCGCGCTCGTCAACCTGGAGCAGTACATCTCCTTTGTGCACGCCAGCGTTGTCACCGGGCGACCCGGACGCGACGGCGACCACCGCGTACGCATTGTCGGTGTTGCGCCGGAACTCCAACCCGCTGGCGTCAAACGGCTGCTGATCGCGCAGACGGCTGTTCGGATCGAGCCACACCTGCTTGCGCGTGTAGTCGAACGTCACGGTGAAACGTCTGAGAAATCCCGTCCCGATTAGGCCGTCCTCGATGATCCCTCGCGAGGGCGTCAAGATGAGTGCGGCGACAGGTCCGGTGATCTCGAATGGCCCAACGGTCACTGCCGTGGGTCGTGCCGCGGCGAGCACAAGGCCAGGTGTATCGGAGACCTGCGATACGACCGTGCCCGTTCGTTCCTGGACGTGGTGCGCATCGATAAATGGTTTCGTCATGACGACGGTGTAATAGCCCCCGCCGGTGTCGACCATGAAGTCACCTTCGACGCTCTCGTCTCTGCTAAGACGCATTCGGGCGGTCAGATGCGGATTGCGAAACCGATCGAGCTCGAAGGGCAGCGACACCGCGTCAGGCGATGGTCGGAATGTGTCTGCATTGAAAATGCGGAGGGCTGGCGTTAAATAGTCGAACTCAACGACGTAGTCATGCAAGAGGCCGAGTCCAAAAACGCAGTCCATATCCGGCACGACTTTCGGAATGTCGACCATGACGAGTGTCACGTCTCGCAACGCAAGGCTACCGATCTCCGCGGTGGCGCCGCGCACGCGCTGGTCCTCGACGACCTCAGGTCCGGCACCGGCAATGGATCCCGTCGCGTTCGGCCGAAGGCCCGCCTGAAGCGCCTTCTTCCGATCGATCGAAAAGACCCAACTGCCGCCTGAGTCGACATTGCACCAGAACGTCGTGGTCCCGACCTTTATCGGAACGAGGAGGAGCGACAATCCTTCGGCATCGACCTTCGCCGCAACCACGACCGGACGATCCACCGGTGACACGATCGTGGCGCGGAGCGTCGGCGTCGCAAGCACAGCACTGAGCAGAATCGCGCATGCGCAGCCGCGTGCGACCCCCTCGCTTGACATGGTGTGCCTCCCGGCGCGAGTATCTCACATAGATGTCTATGAGACAACGTACGGACAAGCTACAAGGAACACTCGACCTGTTGGTGCTGCGCACGCTATTGACCGCCGGTGCCGTGCACGGCTACGCAATTGCGGAGCGAATTGAAGAAACGTCTGGCGACATGCTCCGCGTTGAGGAGGGTTCTCTGTATCCCGCGCTTCATCGGATGGAGGAGGCCGGCTGGGTGAAATCAGAGTGGAAAGTCTCGGACAATAACCGGCGCGCTCGGTACTACCGGATCACTCCTCGTGGCCGGCGCCGCGTCGCGCAGGTGCAACGAGACTGGATGGCCCATGTGGACGCCGTTGTGCGCGTGCTGAAGCTCGCCTGATCGTGGCAATTCTCAGACACGTCTTCGATCTGTTTCGAACGGCATCGCTCGAGCGTGAGTTCGACGAGGAAATCCAGTTCCATCTAGAGGAGCGGACCCGCCGGAATCTCGCCGCGCCCATGAGTATGTGCGATGCCGCAGCGGCGGCGCGGACGCGGTTTGGGAGCATCGAGCGCGCGAAGAGTGGCATGCGCGAGGCTCACCTCGGTTCGCGATTCGCGACGGCGCTAGGACTCACCATGACCGTCTCACTAGTCGTTGGCGCGGCACTCTACTGGCAGGTGGCATTGCGCGTCTACGACTTGGACAGTGGCGTGACCGCGCCGGTACCACTGGCCGCGCCCCGACCGCAGTATACGGCGGCGGCGCGGCGCGAGAAGATTCAAGGCACCGTGCGCGTTCGGTGCGTCGTCCGTCCGGACGGCGCCTGTTCAAACGTCGCGGTCGTCCGCTCGCTGGACAGAACGTTCGGTTTGGACGAGCAGGCTGTCCACGCGATTGGCGAGTGGCGATTCCGGCCAGCGTTATTGCGCGGCAGGCCAGTGCCGACGCGCGTAATGTTTGACTTCAAGTTCGCGCTACGTTGAGAGACCTGGCTCGTGACGGATACCTCTTCATAGGTCGCTGAAGGTTGTCCAACGCTTGAGCGATCCCTGTCGATGCCATCGAGTGGTGGGCGCACTTCGCGTTTACCCGCATAAACACGGCGCCAACCTTCCTTTCAAAAAGGTCGAGGACCTGCGCCAGGCGTGCGTTGATGCCGATTGCCGTGCGGCGGGAGCCCGGACCGGGCGGCGCGCTTTGAAGACCCGACAGTCTTTACCTTGGCACAACCGATTCCGTGCGTGGCCCGCGCCACATCGCAAAGGTCCCGGGCTTCGTCCCACCGCCAGCGCAGCCATCGACGTACGTGAGCTCGCCGATGATCGCCGTGTCGTGGTTGGCATTGGCGCCCTGCAGATGCATGGTGCCGGAACAGTGCTGGGCCGGAAACGTCCAATCGACATCGAGCGTCAGGTGATCGCCGTCCGCATGGCCGCGCCCGTGGCCGGTGACCTGGATCCCAACAGTCTCGAACGACACAGCCGCGGTTGTGGCGCTCACCGTCAGATCCCATGTGAGTCCCAGTCTCGTGCGATCAAGTACGATGTGTCCTTCGTAGTGCCCGGCGGCGATGGCGTCGGACGAGCTCGTTTTCGCGCGCCGCGAAGATGGCAGCGCGAACGCGGCAATGTAGTCACCCGCCTTGTCGAAATCTCCGGCCCGCGCGTGTAGTTCCTTATGGCCGCCCGCGGCAACGACGATGAATTGCCGGCCCGACGCCGTGACATACGTCATCGGCGAGGCATGGACGCCGGCCGGCAGACTCGCCGACCAGAGCTCCTTGCCCGTCTCGACATCGAAAGCATGAAGGGTGTGGTCGGTCGCGCCACCGGCGAAGACGACGCCTCCTGCCGTGATCATCGCGCCACCGAGGTTCGGCGATCCCCACCGGTCGCTGCCCGACACGCCGGCGAGCTGGGCGACGCGTCCGAACGGCCGTTCCCATTTGAGTTCGCCACTCTCGAGATCCACGGCCGACAACGTCCCCCACGGCGGCGCGTTGCACGGTGCGCCGTCGGGCGCGATCAGATGACGCCGGCGCATGGCGTACGCGGTCCCGTCCTGAGGCGCGAGTTCATCCAAGGGGCTTCCACTCATCGCGACGGCATGCAGGTCGCCGCGCGGGATGAGATCGACGAGTGTGATGACTCGGTTCGTCGGAATGATCGCCAGATGACGAACGGGATCGAACGCCACACCACTCCAGTTCGAGCCACCGATGTTGCCGGGAAAGATCACCGTCGGCGTCGTGGACGGCGGCGTGAAGATTCCCGACGAGCGCGCGCCGGCCAGCTGTTCGCGGCACCATGCTCGTCCGCTGTCGCTCGCGCCAAACACGTCGGCCACGTCGAATCGTGTCGGTGCCAACGGATGCGGCAAGAGCGGGAATGGCTGCGTCGGCCACGCCTGCTCGCCCGGCACATTGCTCGGGGGTACCTCGCGTTCTTCAACGGGAAAGAGCGGCGTGCCGGTTTCGCGATTGAGGATGAACAGAAATCCAGTTTTCGTCGCCTGCGCGAGCGCGGGGATCTCATGGCCGTCGCGGTGCATGGTGAACAGCAGCGACTGTGCGGGCACGTCGTAGTCCCAGAGGTCGTGATGGACGGTCTGAAAGGACCAGACCAGCTGACCCGTCGACGCTCGCAACGCCACGATGCAATTGGCGAACAAGTTCTGACCCAGTCGCTCGCCACCGAAGAAATCCGGACTCGCGCTACCAGTCGGCACGAAAATGAGATCGCGCGCCGCGTCCACGCTGATGACCGACCAGGCGTTTGCGGCTCCGGTACGATGTGCAATCGGTCCGATCCATGTGTCGTAGCCGGGCTGAGTGGATTCGCGAGCGATGGGATCCCAGGACCATCTGAGCGTGCCTGTGCGGGCGTCAAAGGCCCGGACCACACCGCTCGGCGCCGCGGCACGTCGACCGTCGCCAATGGCCGATCCCACGATGACGAGCCCATTGACGATTGCCGGGGGCGATGTCACCGCATACTCGCCTGGTAGCGGTGCGTTCGCCACATCCCGATTGAGCATCACGAGTCCGTGGGATCCAAAGTCGTGGCACGGGGCTCCGGTGCCCGCGTCCAGTGCGATGAGCCGAGCATCGACGGTCGCGACGAAGATTCGACGATGACATGCGGCGGCGGCAGCACTCGATGGATCGAGCCAGGTCGACACACCGCGATTCGTGAAGTCGCCATAACCGCTCGACAGGTCGAGTTGTGAGTCGAACGACCAGTGCTCTGTGCCCGTGTCGCCGTCGATCGCCCGCACGCCGCCGAATGGTGTGGACGCATACAGGACGTTGTCGACGAAGAGGGGCGTCGTCTCGTCGCGAGCCATCGCATCGCCGATGGCGAAGTCGCCAGTCCTGTAGGTCCAGACCGGCTGGAGCGTGTGGACGTTCTCGCGGGTAATCTGCGCGGCGGGAGAGTACTTGGTTCCACCCGAGTCGTGTGCGTACGCCGTCCATTCAACAGTCGAGCGCAACGGTCCTGTTCCGAGTCGATGTGCGGCACACGCCGCTGCAAAGACGCCCAGCCCGATCCATAGGAGGTGGCGCGTACGACTCACACGAGCCGCCGGTGCAGTCAGCTTCATTGGGCGCGTTTCTCAGGAAAGGGGTTACCGTAGCGTCGAAATCTGGCCCGGTAGCTGCTCGGCGACACGCCGAACCGGCGTTCGAATGCACGACGAAAGACGTCCTCGCTCGCGTATCCGACAGACTGTGCGACGAGGTCGATGCGCGCGTTGCGCAGAGAGAGTCGTCGGGCGGCCTCAGCTAGACGCGCATCTTCGACGAAGGCGGCGGGAGTAAATCCGAACCGGTCCTTGAACGCCCGGGCGAACTGGCGGGGGCTGAGAAACGCTCGCCTGGCGAGGGCCGCCACGGAGAGGTTCGAGCGAAGGTGGGACTTGATCCACGTGACGACTTCCGTGAATCGGTCGGTCGATTCGATTTGGAAGCGCAGTGGCTCGGAGAACTGCTGCTGTCCTCCGGTCCGTTTGAGGTAGACGACCATCTCGCGCGCCACGGCGAGGGCGGCGTCCGCCCCGCAATCCTCTTCGATCATCGCCATGGCGAGATCGATGCCCGCTGTGATGCCCGCGGATGTATAGAATGGCCCGTCCTTGAGGAAGATCGCATCCGGGTCGACCTGCAGCCGGGGAAAGCGCCGCTCGACGTCGCTGACGGCGCTCCAGTGCGTCGCGACTCGCCGGCCGTCCAGCAGTCCCGTCGGTGCGAGGCCGTAGATGCCGGTGCACACGCTGGCGATGCGGCGGATGTGTGGAGCACGCTTGACGATCCACCTCGCGGCAAGGTCAGCGACGCCGGGCCTCCGCAAGCCCTTGCCGCCGGGTACGATCAAGGTGTCGAGCGAGATCGAGGTTGAAAGAGTCGTGTCGGCGTGCATGACGATCCCGGCGCTCGTCGTGAATCGTTTTGCGTGAACCCCGATGACCACCACCTCGTACGGTCGAGGGTTTTGATCGCCCATTGATGCGACCGCATCGAACGCATCCGATGTGAATGCGTCCGCCGGTCCAACGAGATCCAGAGACTGCACGCCGTCAAAACCCAGGAATCCAATGCGACGTCCGCTCATGTGACGCAATGATACGCATCGTCCGTCTAAGGCAGCAATGACATAAAAGCGACGAATACGGACATTTCCCAGGTACCGCGCGGCGCCATTGCCGGAGAGGGGTAGCGATACTCAGCGCCCCAGCCTGGGGACGATCTGAATCTGTTTCGTCAGCGCGTAAGCGGTCGGAAGGTCGCTGTCGCTGTATACGAGGATGCGGCCGATGACGAATACCGAATTGTTCGGCGACGAAATCTGCTTCATCCCGCTTGGCACTTGTCCTTTCCAACCCGGTCCCGTGATGAGATAGTCGCCCGCTTGCGTATCTTTGGTGCGTTTGCCGACGGAGGCGAAAATCGTGTTGTTCGGGGCAGTGAACTGCACGCTGTAATAGCGGCCCGCCATCTCGGGCACATGCAGGACTTGCGGTCCATACCTCAGGTCTAACACGCCGGCCGTAGGAAGCGTGTCGTGGTTCACGCCAGTCGTTGCCAACTTTGTGGCAGAGGCTGGCGGGTGGAGAGGATCCGCAAACATCGCTTGAGGGGCCGTAGCGAGCGTATTGATCGGGATTGGACCTTCGAACCCTTTCGTGAGAACCGCTCTCTTGTACACGTTGAGAAAAATGCGCGGCCAAAAATAAATGACGAGGAACCATACGGCGACCGCGACAGCACAGAATATGAGCAGATTCTCGTATCGAATAGATGTCATTTTTTTACGACCGGCGGCACCGCATACTTGCCGTCGAGAACGGCCGCGCCGGGCAGATACGCGCGCAGCCACAGTCTGAAGTTGCCCGAAGGCGCGGGGAGCCAGTTGGATTCATGCCCCGCCGGGGCGGTGATTTGGATATGGACATCCACTGAGCCGTCCGCGTTTGCGACGAGGCCGGAGCGATCGCCGACGAGGTACCGATTGAGCGGATTCGCGACGAAGCGTTCTTTCGTGTCGGCCATGGTCAGCGACCAGAACGCGTCGTTGGGCGGGAGCCCTTCCGGCGGGAAGTGCATGATGTAATCGTGCTCTCCGGAGAGCGTGTCGCCCGCTCCATCTACGTTCGTCCTCCAGTACATCGCCTCTTGCGGCACGTTTATCGGGCCGGGAAATATTCGGGTGTGGGCGGCCCGCGTGAACATGCCGTTGCCGGGCAGGCCACACCCGAAGGCGGTGACCCAGCCATTGATTGTCGCCATCTTAATCCTCGCGACAATTTCAATCGTGACAACCGCCAGCCCGTACCCGACGAAGAAGCCTTGTATTAGAGCATTGCGCAGCGTCAATGAATCGGGGGAAAGGAAGCGTTTGATAACGACGTACCCGCATACCGCGCCGACAAGCGTGATGAAACGTGCGTACGTTTTGTCGCTCATCTTGTGTACGTCACTCCCGCTACCTTAGCTTCGCCATCAAAGACCTCTGACACAAGCGTCTGCAAGCTGAGCCGCATACGGTGTGAGACGATGTTCGCATGGCCGGCGCCAGTAACGACGATCGGCTTGACGCCCAAGGACCAGACGCGCCGCCGACAACGAGCAGCGCGCTTCAACATTGTGTCGCTGAGATCGCCGAACCACCTCGCGAAAATGCCGATCTAGATCGAGGAAGGGTACGTCGAGCCGCAGTACCAGAAGAGCAGCGACGGGCGCGCTGTGGCGTGACGATGGCTGCCGGTGCGGTGTTCCGCCATCTGGCCCAGGTGGTGGGCGCACCAGGCGTTCACCCGCATAAACACTACGCCAACTATCTTCCACAAAAAGATCGAGGATGTGCGTGAGGCCGAGGCGCTGGGATTAGCTCGCGATCCGCTCGGGCGATTCCACGAGCATCCGACGCGCAAGCAAGACTCCGGACAGATTAGCCACGCTATGGGCGATTATCAACCACCATAAACTGCTCGTCAGCGCGAACGCGACGCCGAGGCCGAGCCCAATGACGGTTGTCCGAAGGATACCCAGCCATCCCTGATATGCGTGCCCTAAGCCAAATAGCGCGGATGAGACCAGTACCGCGCCCGTTGTACTTATCGCGGGCCTGAGCGTGGTGATGAGGAATCCCCGATACAGCAGCTCTTCGCAGGTGCTGCCAGCGACGGCCGCGATCGGGTAGATCGCAAATTCTCGCGGTGTTTGCGGAAGCATGTCGTAACTTCCGAGCCGACGCAGCCGATCGCGCGTCGTGGCGAGCTGCTCCGGCGACCGTCTACTGAACTGCACTTTGAAGAGGTAATAGCCGGCGATCACCACGTCGATGACGAGGCCGACGCGACCCGCGACGCCCACAGGCACATCCAGGCCGAGCGTTGAGAAAGGACGACCGGCTTTCCCCCAGACGAAGACCACCAGCGCGGACAGCGCGACGCCTCGAATCGCGATGAGCCAATATCGTTGAAAGAGTTTCCGCTCCGACCGTGGCCGCCCGGCGCGCCATCGTCCGGTGACGAAGGACCAGGCGGGAAGTGCGACAGCGGCCACGGCGACGAGCAGCGCGTCAAGCAAATGAGTCATGGATAGGACATTGACAGTAATGTGATCGTATGATCACATTTATCGATCATACAAACGGAGGGAAGTCGTGTCAACGGGAACTACATCGAAACGGCGGCGGACGAACAGCGTCGATCAGGCACTGCCGGCGCGCCAACAACGCAGCCGGATGACGACCGAACGGCTGCTCGAGGCCGCGGAGAGCCTGCTGCGTGAGAGTGGCGTCGACGCCGCGACGTTGCGTGCCATCGCCGACCGGGCTGGCCTATCAGTGGGTATCGTCTATCGGCGGTTCCGAGACAAAGACACAGTGCTTCGAGCCGTCTACACACGCTTCTTTGCAGGGATCGACGCCGCAAATCGACGGGCGCTGGCAAGCGACCGGCTCCGCGACGCAACAACCCCGCAGATACTCACGGCAGTGGTCAGCGGCATCGGCGAAGGGTATCGGCGGCATCGCACGCTGGTCCGGGCGCTCGTGCTCTATGCGCGATCGCATCCTGATCCCGTATTCAGGAAGCGCGCGATGGCGCTGAACGCCGCGGCGTACGTCCGCGTTCATCGCCTGTTGCTTGGGCGACGGCGGGAGATTCGGCATCCCAAGCCGGCGGCGGCGGTGGCATTTGGCCTTTCGGCGATTGCCGCGTTGTTGCAGGAGCGGATCGTCTTCGGCGACGTGACGGCGCTCCCCCCGGTGGCCGATCGTGAACTCATCGCCGAGGCCACGCGGATGCTTGAGTCGTACCTGTGCGTACGGGAAACGGATTAGGGTTGGTTGCGCCTGGCTAGCGCTCGAAGACACTTTATTGATGTAGGGCGATTACGCCGCGGCCCTAAAGGTTGCGACGCACGCGTCGGCTGACCGATGCAGAGCAGTCGAGGAGACAGGTTGGCTTTCGCGCTCACCGGATGCAGTGCGTCCTTCACATGGCGAAGGCCTACCGCCCGACATGCGCAGCGATAACCACGCTGATGGTGGGCGCACCTGGTGGCTTGCCAGCCGAGGCTCCGGAGCGACGCCAACTGTCCTCTGCAAAAAGATCGAGGACTTGCACGAGGCGCGCGCATCAGGGTCCCCGATCGCGGCAGATCGCATTGTGGAAAGGTCCGGCGCATTGAATACAGCTAGGCGCTGCTCCGACGTGCGTGTGACGATGTGGGTGCCATCGGCAGATCGATCGTCACGACGAGCCCTCCGTCGCCGACGTTCGTAGCACGGACGCGGCCCTCATGCATCCGGACGATCCGATCCGTGATCGCGAGGCCAAGGCCGGCGCCCTCCACCTGCTCCTCCTGCCCCCCGAGATTGCGCCAGAACGGTTTGAACATCTCCGCCGTCAGGGTCTCGTCAATGCCAGGCCCATGATCGCGCACCGAGAGATGTGCGGTCATCTGCGCCTCGACTCTCAGCCCGACTTCGACCGAGGTGCCCGGCGCTGTGTGTCGCGTGGCGTTGCGCACGACGTTCTCGATCGCGCTTCGCACGAGCTCGGCGAGGCCTGTCATCGAAGCGCATTCGCACATCTCGAGCACGACTCGCTTGCCCGCCGCCCGCGCCTCGAAGTCGCAATCGCCGACCACCTCCTGCACGAGTTCCTCCAGATCGAAGCGCTCGCGCAGGTCGTGATCGACGCCGCTCTCAAGGCGAGCCAGCGTCAGCAGCTGTTCGATCAGGCGATCGAGCCGACCGGTTTCATTGTCAATGCGAGAGAAATACTCTGCGACGTCAGGGCGCGAGCCTTGCCGTGCCAGACTCAACGCGACCGTTAAGCGCGCCAGCGGCGAGCGCAGTTCGTGCGACACGTCGCCGAGCAGGCGCCGTTGGCCGGAGACCAATCCTTCGACGCGCTCCGCCATGCGATCGAAATCGCGCGCGAGGATTCCGACTTCGTCATGGCGGCGTCCGACGACCGTGCCGACGCGGGTGTGCAGTTGTCCGTCAGCGAGCGCTTCCACCGCCCGCGACAGGCTCGCGATCGGCGCCGTCAGATGGCGTGCGAGCGCAAAACACAAGAGGCCGCCAACGAGGAAGATCGCGGCCAAACGCGTCGTCATCGATAGCATGAGCCTCCGCCATACCGTTGGCACGACCGATCGGGGAAGCGCGACAATCAGCGTGAATCGGCTCCCGCTCGGGCTGATGATCTGCTGCGCCGCCAGACCGTCCATGAAGTTCACCGCGGCGTTCGGTAGACCCGCTGCCGCGATGCGATCGGCCAGACGAGCGATCTCGAGATCGGCGGCCTGAGGCGCATCACCGACAATCGACCGCCGTTGCGCGTCGAGGAGCTTCGCGTGTACCAGGCGACTGCGCTCGGCCGAAACAAGGACGTCGCGTGCCGCCGCCACCCCTCGGCCTTCGTATGCATCGACCACGGGACGGGCATCAGCAACGGCGGCGCGGACGGCAGCAATCCCGCGTTGCTCTTCGTTCCGTACCAGCACCGACACCATCTCCTGCGCGGCTGCGAGCAGCGCGACCGTCAGCCAGAACGTCAGGAAGATTTTGAGGAACATGCGTACAGATAGCCGATGCCGCGAATGCCGACGATCTGCGCGCTGCCGTCGGGACGCGGTCCGAGTTTGCGACGCAGGTTGTAGACGTGCGTGTTGATGCTGCGGTCGAACGGCGAGAACTCGCGGCCGAGAATACGCCGCACCAGCGACTCGCGGCTGATCACCTGCCCGGCCTCACCGGCGAGCGCCTCGAGGAGATCGAATTCAGCTGTGGTGAGCTCGACCGGCTGTCCGCGGTGTCGCACCAGCCGCGCGGCCGGATCCATCTCCAGGTCGTCGACGACGATGCGGGTGCGCGTCCGAGCGTTGTGCGTCGAGGCGCTCCGGCGGAGCACGGCGCGGATCCTCGCGGCCAGCTCCGGAGGATTGAAAGGTTTCGAGAGGTAATCGTCGGCACCGATCTCCAGGCCGAGCACCCGATCGAGCGCGTCTCCTTTTGCCGTGAGCATGATCACGGGAATCGGCGAGGTTGCGCGAATCTGCCGCAGCGCATCGAATCCATTGGCCCGGCCCAACATGACGTCGAGCAACACGAGCGCGTGCCCGCCACGACGCGCCTGGTCAACGCCCGCCGCGCACGTGTGAACCGCGTCCACCAGGAAGCCCTCGCCCATCAGGAACCGACTGACCAGCACGCACAGCTCCACGTCATCGTCTACGAGGAGGAGCCGCGGCATCGCGGTGTCGTCCAATGCGTCCATGGCCTCCATTGTAGAGAAACGTGGCGACCGATCATGGTCAAGATTCATCAAGATGTCCGGTCAATTCGTGATCCAACTTGTCAGAGCCAGTCCGCACGGACCAGCGAGCGACGTCATAGTGGTCCCATGACCAGAACATACCTCGCGATCATGATGCTGATCTGTGGCCTGTGGAGCGTCGCAGGAGTGGCGCAGAACAAGACGCTCGCGGGCCATTGGGAGGCCGAGATGGGCGAAGAGGGCCGGACATTTACGTTCCTGTTCGAGTTCAAGCCATCGGGCGACACGCTCACAGGCACCGTGGAACTCACCACGCAAGACCGCACGGTTCCGATCACCGAAGGAAGAATCGCGGGCGATCGCGTGTCGTTCAAGGGATTCGGCCTGTGGACCGGCACATGGCGCGGGGAAGAGTTGGCGCTGACGCGCGAGCTCGATGGCGGCAAGAAACAGCGCATGGTCGCGCATCGCACCCAAGTGAAGTGACCGGTGACGCTTCGCGCTGTTGTGTTCAAGGTGCATTTGTACGGGGGCCTCGCGGCCGCGTTGTTCCTTGTGGTCGTAGGCGCGACGGGCGGCATTCTCGCCTTCGAGGCTGACTACGACCGCTGGATGCATCCGTCTCTGTGGAACGTCGCGACGCGTGACACGCGAGTAGCTGAAGAAGCGCTCCTCGATCAAGTCGAGGCGCAGTTTGCGCCCGCCCGGGTCGAACAGATCAGCATCGGCACAGCAGGCATCGCTCAGGTGTTCGCCCTTACGTCCGGAGATCGTGTGTTCATCGACCCCTCTGACGGCTCCGTCCGCGGCGTGCGACGTGGCATCTCGCGGCTTGAGACTGTCATGTGGTTCGTTGAACGCCTTCATGTCGGCCTGGCAGCCGGTCCGCTCGGTCGGTGGGGCGTGGACGTCAGCACTTCGGCGGTGCTGCTGCTGATTATGACGGGCCTGGTTCTGTGGTGGAGAAAGAAGCGATGGCGTATCAGTTGGGCAGGTTCCTGGCGCCGTGTCATATGGGATCTGCACAATGTCGTCGGCATCTGCGGATCGGCGCTGCTCATCCTCCTCTCCGTGACGGGCTTCTTGCTCGCATTTGATGGCGCCTTGTTGTGGGTGACACATACCTCGCCGTGGCACGTACCACCGCTGCCTCGCTCTGTCGTGTCGAGCCCCCTGCGGCGTCGCCGCAATCTCGATCAGCTTGCGCGTGAGGCAGATCGCGCGTTGCCGGCCGCGTCGACCTATGCCATTCGCCTGCCGATGCGTGATCGATCCCCGGTGCAATTCCTGAAACATGCGCCAGGTGGAGCGGGGCACAGCACCGTGTTCGTCGACCAATACGCGGGGACGATTCTTCGCGTCGACGACTTCAGCACGCTGCCCGGCGGCTACCGCGTCCGCGAGGTTGTGCGCGCCGTCCACACCGGTGATCTCCTCGGTGCGCCGACTCGCGTATTGATGTCGCTCTCGAGTCTCGGGTTGGTGTTACTCGTGGTCACCGGCACTCTCGTCTGGTGGAAGAAGGAGATTCGAGGATGAGATTACCTGAAACTGTTTCACTGCTTGCGTTCATGCTCGGGAGCGCGTTGACGCTGACGCCGCAGACGACCACCGGTCCGTCCCGCGGTGCACTGGTGCTGGTGGGTGGGGGCGCGAACAGGCCGAGTTTCGTCGAGAAGTTCGTGGCGTTAGCGGGCGGTCCAGCCGCCACCGTTGTCCTGATCCCCACGACTTTGGAGGATGCTCGCCTCACGCCGGACGGTCTGGATCGCCTGCGGGATTCGATGGTCAACATCTTCGGCGTCCAGCACATTGTCGTCCTCCACACACGCGACCGTCAGACGGCCGATTCTCCGGAGTTCGTCGAACCCTTGCGTCATGCCACTGGCGTGTGGATCCTCGGCGGCAGCGAGCAGCACCTGATGGACGCGTACACGGGCACGCGGACACAGGCGGAGATTGAGGCGTTGGTCGCCCGAGGCGGCGTGGTCGGCGGGACGTCGGCGGGCGCGATCATTCAAGGCTCGGCAACGGTACTCGCTGACAGTCCCGCCTTCAAGGCGCTGTTCATCGATGCGAAGCACATACCGTTTGGACTGCTGCCGCACACCATCGTGCTGCCCCACTGGAGTCAACGGTCGCTGCAAACGGTCCTGGCCACGACACTCGCGACCGCGCCGGGCCTGCTGGGGATTGGTATCGACGAGGCGACGGCCGCTATCGTCCAGCAAGATCAGTTGACAGTGGTGGGCGACGGGCACGTCGGCATCTACGACGGCGCTGACCATAACGGTAAGCCCTATTACGAATTGGCACCCGGCCAGCGTTTTGATCTGACGAAGCGCGCGATCTTGCCGGGAAAGTGACGATCGCGACGCGCTCCCTCTCGAACAGACGGACGTCAGACTTGCCTGTCACGGCGAACCGCGCGCAGGACTATATCTGAGTCGCAAAATCTGCGGGCCCGACTTACGATTCGCGTGACGACTTTCGTGCATTGGTAACTCACCGAGTGGGCAGGAGCCGCGAAATCGTTGATCGCCCGCGGCAGCGCGTTTGCTAGTGGCGCCGGTGCGCCGCTTCCACGGCGTAAGTCACTCGCTCTTGCCAGATCCGATAGGATTGGCGAGCGGATGGACCTATTTCGCGCCACTGATACTTCGTCAGATGAAACAGGACTATGACTACACCAATCCGTGGATCGCGGATATCCATGTTACTGTTCGTCGTGGCGTGCGTGTGCTCAGCGGAAGCGCAGGATGCGCGCATGTCGGTCTTCGACCGTTACAACCATGCGAGCACGTACGACGACATCAAGCCAGTCGTCTCCGGCGTGCTGGCGCAACAATATGCCGTTCTTGCGTCGCGAGACGCTCGACAACTGGAACAGCTGCTGAAGCAGCAGCAGCTGGCGTCCTATCGCCCTCGGATCGTCAACATCGACAACGCGACCAGCTTTCTCGTGCTCGACAACGTCAAGTCGACATCCCAGCGGGATACAAGTGCACAGGCGTATGTGATGTCGAAGAGTCCATCCGGCATCTGGACGTTGGCAAACAAAGTGATGCCCGGCGCCGTCCTCAAGGCCCTCTGGACGAATCGTTTCACGCCAACGGAGTTCGTACAACCCTCGAGCTGTTCGATTGACGGACGGGACATTGGCGCGCAAAGCGTCCTTGCCGTTCGCCAAAGGGATTCGATCGAAGTGAGGTTGTATCCGTTCGCATTGTCCGAGGCCGATCTGGAGTATTGGCGGCAGATCAGCGGAATGGATGTGAACCACGCCGCTGTTGCAGCCAGCCACTTCAACGGTCCAAAGACACCGGTCTGTCGCCTTATAGTGAAGATCGACCCGAGCAATCACGTGTCCCTCTTGAACGTCGGGTTCGACGATCCGACACGCGCGCCTGCCGTTTCGAAAGTGTGGCAGCCGTCAAGGGCCGATGTGTTCAAGCTGTCACTGGAAAAAGAGCAGCTCGATGTGGCGACGAGCGGCACAGCAGGCACCGACAGGGACGGCGTCCGCTGGAACCTGACAATGAAGGTCCCTGTCTGGGAAAAGGGGCTGTGAAAACGTCAAACGGCGATCGTTCGAAGGAGTCAGCCATGCATCGTCGACAGTCTTTGCGCGTATGTGGTCTCGTGTGTCTGATGTGGCTGGCGTTGGCTGGTGCGGTCCGCGGGAAAGCTCCGGCGCCGCTGTCGCCCCTGCAATTCCTTCTCGGGTCGTGGGAGGGCATCGCGGATCAAGCAGGCGCCACAGGCGGTTTCAGCTTTGCGTTGAGTGTGCAGGATCGCGTGATCGTCCGGACGAACTACTCCGACACGCCGGCGAACGACCGCAGGCCAGCGTCGAGACATGACGACTTGATGGTGATCTATGAGGATGCCGGCCGCGTAAAGGCAGAATACTTCGACAGCGAGGGCCACATCATCCGGTACATCGCGGAGACGAAGGAGGGCGAGGTGGTCTTTCTGAGCGACGTCCGGCCTTCGGAGCCACGCTATCGACTGACGTACACGCAAGCGTCGGCGACGACACTACGTGGCACATTCGATGTCGCCCCACCGGGAAAACCAGACGCCTTTGCGCCGTATTTGTCGTGGGAGGCTCGGAAGGTCAAATGAAGGGATAACGTTCGATCGAGAAGCGTATGAGTGTGCCGCTTCCTGTGCGGGCAGGAGCATGCAGCCCGATTCGGGTCTTCGAATCTGTGACATTTACGACGCACGTGAACACTTTCGAGCAACGGAAGCGCACGTGGTCGCTCGTGCGAGGAAATAGCCGGAACCGCTGATCCGGTGAGGCAGCACCTTTGCTTACAGGGTCGCAGACCCCTGACCCAAGGAAGCAGTCTCAATGATCGATCTCGGCATTCTTCGACTGTTCTCGATCGCGTCGATCCTCTTCGCCTTCGCGCTCGTCGTGTCCGCCATGACGACCGGCTTTTCTCCGCCGATCCCCGGCTGGCTCGCATTCCTGTTCATCGGCCTGTTGGGATCGTCTGCGGAGAGATCCGTTCGCGCGCTGCACCGGCGCCTGGCTGCGCTGGAAGCGCGCGACAGGTAGCCGCACATCCGTGCGGGCGCCGCATCTTATGGAATATGTGGATGCGCCGTGCGCAGTTCGATCGCGGGGAGCGGGTGGCGCTGCGTCTGGCGGGACTGCGTGTCCGCTGTTCGAGATAAAAACCTTGGATGGAGGTGGCGTGTATTGGACTGACCTGACGCTGCTCAACGCCGGGATCATCATGTGTCTTGCCGGCATAGTCCTGATGGTTCGCCAAGTGGGTCGACGACATTGGTGGACAGGTCAGCCGGCTCGTCTGAGGAGCGCCCGCTACGTCGAAGCGATTGGTGATCTCGCCAGCCAAGCTGTCGTCTTTGGCGGCGTTGCGCTGATCCAGTTCGGCAACGTGGCCGAGCATATAAGGGAGAAGACGCTGCCCGCAAACCTCTGGCTGTCTGTTGTCGGGAGCACGTTATGGTTTGTGATGTTCGGTGTTGTTGTGGGACGTCTGCTCATGCGTTGGCAGCTGCGTAGCCTCCTGGCGGCGATCGATGCGGAGGACGCGCGATCATGATGCCTTTCTCTGAGTGAGTCATGCCGTCAGGAATCGCGGTTGGTCTCCTGGTGTTCGCCATGGGCCTGGCACTCATCCTACCTCTCCGCAACACGCTCTGTGTCGATACCACGTGCAATCTCAAGCTCCTGGATCGGACAGCACGTCAGCCACGAGTCCCTCCCGCACTCATTTGGCTACGCGCGAACGCCCGATTTGTCGCCGCGGTAGACTAGACCCGCTACCAATTACCGAATCACGATCGGAGCATGCATCATGACGACCGGCTACGTGCACGGTTACGATTCGCAGGAGGCGCGCCGCCTTCAGGATCAGGCGGCGACGCTCGACGAGTTACTTCATTCCGACACGCGCTATGCTGACGGCTGCGTCGTCCTCGAGGCTGGGTGTGGCGTCGGTGCCCAGACGCTGACGCTGGCGCGCAACAGTCCTGGCGCACAGATCGTGTCGATTGACGTCTCGAGCGAGTCGCTCGCGGCAGCTTCTGAGCGAGCGCGCCTCGCGGCGATCGCCAATGTCCGGTTCGAGCGGGCCGACATCAATGACCTGCCCTTCGCGCCTGCGTCCTTCGATCACGTGTTCGTCTGCTTCGTCCTCGAGCACTTGCCGCGTCCCACCGAAACGCTGATCAAACCGGGGCAAGCGCTGAAACCTGGTGGCAGTGTCACCGTCATCGAGGGCGATCACGGTTCGACCTATTTTCATCCGAGTAATCCGGCGTCGCGTCGGGCGATCGGCGCGCTCATTGAGCTCCAGCGCCTCGCTGGGGGCGACGCGAACATTGGTCGGCGCCTTTACCCATTGCTTGCCGAGGCGGGATTCGCCGATGTCCACGTCAGCCCGCGGATGGTGTACGTCGATGGGAGCAGGCCGCAGCTGGTCGATGGCTTCACGCGCCGCACGTTCACATCGATGATTGAAGGCGTTCGCGACCAGGTGATTGCAGCGGGGCTGCTAACACCAGAAGACTTCGAGAAGGCGGTCGAAGGTCTGCGTCGCGTCGCAGACTCCGACGGCGTGTTCTGTTACACATTCTTTAAGGCGACCGCACGGCGCTCAACGTCGAAAACGTGACCAGCCAGGGGAGTCCCAGCCGGAAGTCTCAACGAATCGGCCGCATGGCAAACCGCGGCGGTCGGTTTACCCGTGTTGTCATGCAAGGACGTATATGCACAAAGCACAGGTGGCTCTCTTCGCCGTTGTTACTTTTGTGTCGGCATGCCTGCTGTTTGCCTCTGTCATGCCCGTCTTCAACCGGATCAAAGATACAGGCGACCTGGTACGGGCCTACCAATTCCTCTTCATCCCCTTCGCCGTGCAGATAGTGTGGTTCATCGCCGGAGCTGTCTATTCCGCTCGCCGCAATCACCGCGAGGTAGTCATTGGAATTCTGTGCGGTTTTGGCCTGGAAGTTGTAGCCCTTGTGGTCATGATCGCCATCTCAGCCACTGCGCATTTTTGAGGCGTGTTCTCTTAACCTGCCGTTCCATATCGAGACGATGACGACTGTCACTGTTCGCGTCATGGGGCGTAGAACACGCTGACGCGTGGAGGAAATGCAGCGGCAACCTCAGATGTGACGCCTTTTCCCGAAACACGCAGCTCGCGCAATCTCGGCAGCCGTGCGAGCCGCCGCACGCCCGCGTTCGTGAGTCCGTGACACGCGTCGAACGTGACGCGCTCGAGCGAATCCATCTCCGACAGGAGCTCGGGCGTCCGATCCGTGATCGTCATATAGCTGTTGAAATAGCACGAGAGCTTCCGCAGGCCTGTGACGTGCTCCGTTGCTGCGTCCGTGGTATCACGGCAGTACATGAGGATCAGGGACTCGAGTTGCTCGCATTCTCCTATGTGCCGGCACCCTGTGTCCGGGATGTCCATCGGCATCAGCTCCTTCAAGGCGGGAAACGTCGGAAGCGCGGATACACCGGCATCGTCCACATTCAAGCAACTGACGGACAAGCCGCGCAGCGCCGGCATCTTCGCGAGCGCGAAGAACCCTCTCCGCCGGAGGTTGTGGCAGCGCCGCCCCCAGATGTACTCGATCGATTGTGACTGACTCAGTGCAACAAATCCTTCGTCACCTGCCACCGTGTCCTGAACGCCGAGAAATCGCAGCTGCGGCATCGCGGCGATCTGCCGCATCCAATCGTCCTTTGCGTCAACGCTGAGCCAGCCAAGGTGGGGCAGCGAGACGAGAGGCTCGGCGGTAGCCGTCAGGGTACTCTTCTATAATCATCGAATGCTGTTGGTGCTTTTGTCGACGTGGCACTTGTCCGTGGCGGTCTCGTCACGCGATGCGGGGCTTGAATTTTCCGGACGTGTGCAAGCGGGCCACGAGTTCGTCCGCCGAATGCCGACTGGACTCTTCTTCTGTCTCGAACCGGTCGTCGACAGAGATGGTGAAACCAGCGGCTGGCTGATCAAGGTAGGTCCAGCATGTGGTCGCGAGTCGGCCAACTATGCTGCGGTCGTCACACCGCCGCTGCACGGCCCGAACGCGATCCTCATCGACGCCTGGAATTTCGACGCCGGCGCCAACGCTCTGAAGGAGTTGCGCGACTTCAATTTCGTGCTGACCAATCGCGACTACGTGTTCATGATGAACGAGTTGAGCACGTACACCGACCCAGGAAGCCTGCTTACGGAGTTCGATGAATTCGGCCGCGGCAAAGGCACGCTGACGATTACGGGCATGGCGCGGCACAAGACGGCCAAGGGCGAATCGGTTTTCGACTGGCTGCAGTTCCGCGCTACGCTGCGGTAGCCGGCCGGGCAGTGAGCCCTCTGAGATGGGTCACTGTCGAGTCTGCCTCTCGGCTGCGCCTTCTGACCGCGGCAAGCACGTTGGCCGAGTAATCAGGTGCACAACTGAGGTCATCGGATGAAGCTGAGCGTACCGATCAAAGCAACGCCCGCCGAGCGCCAGATGGCGGCACCGCTCATCATGCTCCTGCTGTTCGTGCCACCCTGCGCGATCAAGGCGATGCGGATCGCGGGCAACGCAGGCGTCTGGCCGTTGTGGATCGTGATGATCCTGCTGCTCGTCTTGCTCGTCGTGCTGTCGGTCGGTGTCTTCCGGAGAAACCGTGCCGCGCTGACACCCGTCGCGTGGGCGTATGCGTTCAGTTGCGCAGCCGTGATTCAATGGTTCTGCGGAATGTTCGTCCTGATCACGGGGCGGGTGCCGAACAAGTATGATCCCGCGCCGGTCGCGCGATGGAGCGCGGCGCCGATTCTGCTGTTCGCGGTCTGTTGGTCGGCCGTCGCGTACGGCTTGTCGCGCTGGAGTGCACGCAGACGTAAGAGCCTTTCACGTCGTGCCGGGCACAATTCGTTCTGGCGCCCATCCTAACTCTCTGCAACACGCTCTATGTCGATGCCGCCTGCAATCTCAGCCCCTGGATCGACAGTTAGTATGCCGTGACTCGTAGTAGCACTGCTGGAGAGCAGATCAATATAGGACTCAGCCACCAAGGCTCCGCCGGGAATCTCCAGCGCGCGCAACAGACGGTGGGCTTCGCTCTGTCCGTCTTCGATAGACTCCCCAGGGGACAAGACTACCTCGAGCTCGACAAAACATCCAAGGTCATCGACTCGATCCAAGTGAACCCTGGTTCTCCCAAGCAAGAACAGCTCGCGTCGTTTTCGCACGATCCCCCGAATGAGCAGAACATTGCCGAGAGCCTGCGAGAGCGCTCGCGCGTCCTCGCAAGCCACACGCATGTAAACCGATTCTTTGGGCCCTTCCTGGTCAGCGCGCTCGTACGTAATCAGCTCCCCTGAACCGTCGGAAAACGTCCGGACCTTCAGCCGGCCTCGAGGAACCGCAAAGAAAGTGTCTGTCTGGTCGATAGTCTCAATCGGACCAGAAGCGAGGGCCGCGGCCTTAGTCCGGATGGTGGCGAGGTGCGGAATTCGGGCCTTGATTTCGATGTTTCTGGCCATAAGAATTGAGGCTCTCCAAAGTGCCGCACCAGCCGCTGCAGCCGCCGCCGTCAATGATGACCGGCCCATGATAGCGGCGCAGATGATCTCCTTTGGAACTGTCCCTAGGTGCTGCCGACAGGACCCAGAAGGTCCCACCGGTTTCCCTCCAGGTCCAGAAAAACCGCCACCTGACCGTACGGCTCCGCACGTGGCGCCGTGATGAACTTGACACCCGCAGCCACCATCCGTTCGTAAGCAGCCTCGAAGTCATCCACTCGCAAGAAGAAGCCCACCCGGCCTGCGAACTGCTCGCCCACGATCTCCGCTTGCCGGTCGCCATCGGCGCGCGCTAGCAGAATGCCTGTCATCCCTCCAGTAGGGCGAACTACTACCCAATGCTTGGGGCGGCCATCGTTCGTCAAGGAAGGAACGTTCTCGACAAGCTCGAACTGCAGGACGTTCACGAAGAAGTCGATCGCTGGTTGATATTCCCGCACAACCAGTGTTACCAGTTCGAGGTACGACATCAGTCACTCCGAATCGTGTCGGGTTCGTTGGAGGTCCGCTCGAATGAGTCTGCCTCAACTGCCGAAATAGGCACTGGGCGGCTCCCGAGTGGCTGCGAACGACTTGCTGACGGTCCAACGCCGCATCGTCCGGACGCCTGTGATGGGCGCACTTCGCGTTCAGAACCATTAGCGTCTTGACATGCTAAGTCAACATTTCGTGGGGTGTAGCGCTTGCAACGTCGTGGCGAAACTCGGACCCGCAGGATCGCGAGGCCTGTGAGACGTGCCTATTGCCGTCTGAACCTTGCCGCAATGTCCGGCGGCGCTTTCTCGAGAACGGCGACTTGCCCAGCAAGATCGTCATCCAGGTGCGCCATTCGTAGTATTTGGCCGTCCGGGGCCAATGACCAGTGGTCCCTAAAACGGAGTGTACGACTTGCCGTCTTCAACTCTGATTCGATGACGAGTTCGGAGCCGATCCAACGGGCGCGGCTCTGTCCTTCTCCGCCGGCCACCGCGTTCGTGGATTCGCCACCCGCCGTATCGTATGCGAACGTCAGTAGTCGTTCTCCGCCATCGGCCGCGACGACAAGCATCGTCTGAACCAGCGTCGGCTCACTATGCTGAATCTTCACGAGGAGTTCCTTCGGTGCCTGGCCGCGGAACGTGCTCTTTTCGAGATTCAGCCGCCAGAGCCCAGAAAAGTCTGGCGTCGATGGAGGTGCGAGCGCAAACGCGAGCAGCATCATTAGGTCTATTGACCCTTCCACTCCGCACCTCGCCGATGGATCTTCGGGCGCTTACGCGCTCATAGCCTTGGCCGGCGCGGCTCTCTATCGGGGTTAACCGAAGGTCTCTTGCCGCAGCCTCGGGCTGCCGTTATCGAGTCCGCCGTGATAGCCGAAACTGTCGGGGCATTGTCGCTGCGGCCAGTCCCGCGACCGTCACTATTGTGTCCCCATGGCGATGGCCAAGCGCAAACGTGATCGACAACCGATGATGTGGACCGCGACGACGGACGTACCGTTTCCGATCGCGACGTTCGGTTGAAATGACCACTTTCACCAGGGGCTGCTCTAGACGCGCATCTGCCATCCCAACGAGTACGGCGGCCACGGCCCCTTGGGAGAGCAGGACCACGATGCCGTACCACGTTCCAGCCGAACATGCGCTAATCGGCGCGAAGGGCGGTTATCGGGTCGATACGCATCGCGCGGCGAGCGGGAACGTAGCAAGCGAGCAACGCGATCGTGAAGACCGCCACCGACACACCCGCAAACGTCGACGCGTCGGTCGAGGTGACGCCGAAGAGGAGCGCGCCGATCGCACGGGTCACGATCGCGGACACGCCGAGACCTGCGGCGACGCCGACGGCGCTGATCACGGCGCCGCCGCCGATGATGAGGCGTGCGACCTGCCGGCGCGGGGCGCCGAGTGCGACGCGGATGCCAATCTCGTGCGTCCGCTGGCTCACGGCGTACGCGAATGCCCCGTAGATGCCAATGAACGCCAGCACGAGCGCGATGATCGCGAACGCGGCCAGCAGCGTCGTCCACATGCGCGGCCAGGTCAGGGAGTTGCTCACGAGCTGCTCCATCGGCGCGACGCGCGCTAACGCCACGCTGGCGTCGATCGCCCTGATTGCGCCCCCTACAGTCGGTGCGAGCGCCATCGGCTCCGTCTTCGTCCGGATGACGAGCTGCATCGTTTGCATCGACGGGTAGGTCTTCTGGGCGATCGGCACGAGCATCTCGGGTGTCGGTTGATCGCGCAGTGACAACCGTTTGATGTCGGGAATCACACCGACGACGGTCATCCACGGATACGCGGCCGACGGAAGACGAATGCGCCTGCCGATCGGATCCCGGCCAGGCCAAAGCAGCTTCGCCATTGACTCGTTGATGATCGTCACGGCTAGAGCGTCCGACGCATCAGCCATGGTGAATGCCCGGCCTCGCACGAGCGGAATGCCGAGCGCGTCCAGATAGCCGGCGCTCGCCATTGTGTACGCGGCAATCAGCGTATCGGTCGGCGCAGTCGCGGGCCACCCCTCAGCGAGATACACCGTGGCTTCCTGGCTGCCGCTCATCGGCAGCGGATTCACCGCCCCGGCCGCCGCGACCTGGGGCATCTGGCGAATAGTCTCGAGCGCTCGGTCGTAGAACGCGACGATGTGCTGGCGGTCAGGATAGGTCGTCGAAGGCAGCGTCACTTCCAGCGTGAGCGCGTGTCGGGCGTCGAAGCCGGGTCGAACGCGCGACAGCGCTGCGTAGCTTTGCAGGAGAAGCGCCGACGTGATGACGACGACCACCGAGATCGCCACCTCGGTGGCGAGCAATACGTGGCGTTGACGCAGATGCGCCGGCGACACGCCACTGCGCTGTGCGCTCCCTCTCAGCTCGAGACCGAGCGTCCGTGCACGCAGCGCCGGAAGGACGGCGATGACGATCGTCGTCAGCGCCGTGAAGAGCGCGGCGAAGATCAAGCTGCGAGTGTCCAGCGCCGCATCGCCGACGCGGGGAAGCTGTGAGGAGCCAAGCCAGGCGATCAGACGGAGCGCACTGGACGTCAGCAGAAGGCCGACGGCCGTGCCGCCAACGGCGAGCACGCTCGATTCCGCGATCCAGTCCCGCATCAAATGGCGCATGGTGGCGCCGAGCGAGACACGCAGTGCAGTGTCACGTTGACGGTCCACGGCGCGCGTCAGCATCAGGTTGGCAATGTTCGCGCAGGCGATCAGCCAGATCAGCCCGGCCGCCGCCTGGAGCATCAAGAGCGGACGCACGAGCCCGCTTCGGATCTGCGCACCCAGTGCGACGATGCGTCCGTTGAACCACCCTTTCGAGGCTGGGAACTGCGTCTCGACCGCGCGCGCCGCCGCATCGAGCTCGTTCTGAGCCTGCGGGAGCGTGGTGCCCGCCGTCAATCGAGCGATGACCGCGAGCTCCGACAACCCGCGACGCGGCGAAGGGGGCAGCGCCAGCGGCACCCACGCGACCGGTTCGCGCGCGAACTCAAAACTCGCCGGCATGTCCCCGCCGCGAGGGAAGGCGAATCCGCGCGGCATGACGCCGACCACCGTGTACGGTTCGCCATTGAGGTGAATCGTGCGGCCAATGACGTGGCGGTCTCCACCGAACCGTCGCTGCCACACGCCGTAGCCCAGGACGACGACGTGATCGTGGCCCGCGCGATCGTCCTCGGCGTCGTACACGCGGCCCAGTAACGGCGCCGTACCGAGCACGCGAAAGAATCCCGCGGAGGCGCGGATGCCGTCCAGACGTTCAACGCCATCGCCCAAGTTGAATTGGGCGCTCTTGAACGCACCTACATGCTCGAACGTCCGCTGGCGCGATTGGAACGCCGCCACTTCGAATTCGCCCCACGGAATTTCCGAGTACCCCAGGCTCATGCCCGGCGGAAGATGGCGCCAGGGCAGCACGATTCGGCCGGCGGACGCGAACGGCACCGCTTTCAGGAGCATCGCGTCGATGACGGTGAACACGGCGAGATTGGCTGCCGCGCTGATGCCGAGCGTCAACACGATGACAGACGTGAACGCGGGCGTCCGTCGGAGGGCACGGATAGCGGTCTTCATTGAATGGAAGTCCTCGACAAGTTGCGGGTGTCCTGCGAAAGGTGTGCCGCACATTTCGCAGGAGAATCTATCGATGGGGTTTCCGGCATGACCGCTCGTGAGACGGCTGCGTCCCAGATTCGGTCACCGTCGGCCGCTCAAGCATCCGCGAGATGGCCGAAACGGATCGCGATGCTCCAGGCCATCATCGATGGCCGCGCCTTCACGCCGACCGACACCCAGACGCTCGATTCGTGGTCGTCATTAAGGTGCTTGCGCAGCGGTCTAAAGGCCAAGGTCGCGTCCACCGAAACGTGTACTACCCGCTCCAGCCACAGTGCAGAATAGCCGGCGGTGTTCACGCCGTTGGGCGGGTGGGCGGGCATCACAAGAAAGCACGCGCGAACAGATTGAAGGCGGATGAAAGGATTGGCACGTACAGCGATGAATTCCACTTCGCGACCGAAAGCTGCCACCGCAGAATCCACCGGGGGACGCGCGCTTTTTCCCAATGCCGGCCGCGCACGACTGTGGAGGCTGGTCGCGGGGTTGTTCCTGCTGGTGGGACTTCTTGCCCTGTTCGAACGTGCCTGGACGCTGACCGCTGATTGGAACGCCCGACGCACCTGGCCCGTTGCCGACGGCGAAATCGTTTCCGCCAGGCAGCAGGACGACACGGACTTCTCTCGCCGATACGGCAGCATCAGGGGACGCACTCGTTACTGGGTCGAATATGAGGTCAGCTTTGCCGTGCCGGCAGAACGTTGTCGCACCGGACTCATTCAGGAAGGCCCGTCAGAAACGATGCCCTGCCGTGGAATGGTCAAGACGCGCAGTACGCAGTCAACGAGCGGCGCGTTCGAGTGGCTGCTGCACGGCTATCACGTCAACCAGCCGGTGAAGGTGCTGTGGGACCCGGAAGGAACCAGCCCCACTGATATCAAGATTGTCGGCGAGCCCATCTGGCTCTGGTACAACGTCGACAGACTTGCGCTCAGCATTGCTTGGGTGCTGGGATTTGGCGCGTTGTACGCGTTCTCGCACAACCGCCTTGCGTACCTCAAAAGCCATCCGGAGAAGCAGGTCTAGCCGCTATCGTCGATAAGTCGGCCACGCTGCGGCGCGAGGACGACTGACGTCATGGCGATGAGTATGCGTTCCGGTCGCGTCGTGCCATAGCGGAGGGTCGTTACGCGAAGCTGCCCGCTTTCGGACGGCTCGGTCCCGTGAGCGAACACGCGCGACCTCGTTTGGAGCGTGATTGTCCATGGAATCAGTCGGCTCCTGACTTCATGACTGGCATTACGCTTGCTCATTCGGTCGCCCCGGAGAGTCATTCGCGATGGACAAGCTCTGGCAGGATCTTCGCGGCGGCTTCCGCATTTTCCGCAAGGCTCCGGGATTCAGCGCCCTGATTGTTTTCATTGTCGCCTTGGGGGTCGGCGCCTCGGCGACGATCTTCAGCCTGGTCGAGACGGCACTCTTGTGGAAAGAGAACCCCAATGTCGATCGGTGGGTGGCCATCCGGGCGTTCTTCCCCCAACAGAACCTTCGCGTCACGCGGTTTTCGCCCGCCGAGTTTGACGACTTCAAAGCGCTGACGGACGTCTTCGAACGCGTAGGCGCGGTGACCGGTTTCACCGCAACGATTTTTGTCGACCACACGCCAGAGGCCATCCACGGGGCGCTTGTCTCGGCCGATACGATGCCGATGACCGCAACGGCGCCCATGATGGGGCGCGTCTTCACGCCCGATGACGACAAACCCGGCGCGCCGAAGACGCTGGTGATGACGTACGAAACGTGGCAGAACCGCTTCAGCGGCGATCCCAACATTCTTGGCCGCGACATCCGTGTCGACAACGATCATTACCCGGTGATCGGCGTCATGCCGCCGCACTATGGACTGTGGGGCGGCGAGGTGTACCTGCCATTCCAATTGGACCTCGCCGAAAGCGACCGTTCGCATCGTCGCGCGTGGGTTGATGGGCTTATTCGCAAAGGCCTGACAGCGCAGCAGGTGGACGCGCGGCTGGCGGAATTCGCTCGCACATGGGAACGCGAACATCTGGCCACGAATCCGGAATACCGGGGCGTGCGACTGAATACGTGGAACATCAAGGAAGCGGTGATCGGCGGCGTGCGGCCGGTGCTGTTCATCCTGACAGGGGTGGTGGGGCTGATCGTGCTCATCTCCTGCGCCAATATCGCCAATTTGTTGTTGGCGCGGGCCAGCTCGCGCCGCCGCGAAATGTCGATTCGCGCTGCGCTCGGCGCACCGCGCCGCCGCCTCGTGCGCCAGCTGCTCACGGAGAGCCTGGTGCTCTCACTCGCCGGCGGGGCAGCAGGTGCGCTCGTGGCCGCCTGGGGCGTCAGCGCGGCGGTCGGTCTGATCGGCATCGGCCAGCTGCCCGGTCCCGAGCCGCGGCTCGACACGGACGCACTGCTGCTGGCGCTGGCCGTGTCCACAACGATGGGCATTTTATTCGGCCTTGCGCCTGCCGTGTTCTCGGCGCGCGGCGATCTGGCGCGCGCGGTTCGCGAGGGCGGCCTCCAGGCGGGCGGCGGCCGCGAAGGGCGCTGGGCACGGTCGGCATTGGTCATTTCGCAGATCGCTCTGGCCATGGTGGTGCTGGCCGGCGCAGGCCTGATGATGCGGAGCTATCGCGAATTATCGCGACTGGATATCGGCTACAACGCGCACGATGTGCTGACGATGCAGCTCGTCGCCCCGGCGGATGCCTATCCGACGCCGGCGACCGTCATGGCGTTCTATCGTGAGCTGGTCGAGCGGCTGCGCCGCGCGCATGGCATCGAAGCCGCCGCCGTGGCAACCGGCCGGCCGATGATGGACCGCCAGCCCGATATCGCCACACAGGATTTCTCGCTCCCCGGCTACGAGGGCGACGGGAGCGTGCCCAACGCGAATCTGCGCATCGTCAGTCCCGGATATTTCGAAACCGCTGGCGTGCGTCTGCTGAGCGGCCGGTTGCTGAACGAATCGGACACCGCACGCTCGGAGCCGGTCGCGGTGATCAACAAGACGATGGCGACGCTCTATTGGCCCGCGCAGGAGGTGGTGGGCCACAGCATTCGTCTGGGAAGTCATTACGGCCTGGAGCCGGATCCGAGCGTCGGCCGCTGGGTCACGATCGTCGGCGTCGTCGCCGATGCGCGGCAGGTACAGTGGATCGATATCCCGGTGCGGCAGGAACTCTTTTTCCCGCTGGCGCAACGGGCGGAAATGGCACGCGCGGTGACGCTCGTCGTGCGCTCGCCACTGCCCACGGACGCTCTGACGGACGTCGTGCGCCGGACGGTCCTCTCGATCGATCCAGAACGCCCGATCTTCAATGTCGAGACGCTCGACAAGGCCGTGTCGGATTCGTTCGCGACGCAGCGGCTGGCCACGGTGCTGCTCGGCTTATTCGCTGCGACGGCGATTACCCTGGCCAGCGTCGGGCTGTATGGGTTGATGGCGTTCGCCGTCGCGCAAAACACGCGCGATATCGGCATTCGGATGGCGCTTGGTGCGCGTCCACGCGACGTGTTGCGCATGACCCTGAGCGACGGATGGCGTCTGACGATGGTTGGCCTGGCGGTCGGAATCGCTGGCGCATTTGCCGCGACTCGAATGATGCGCAGTCTCGTATTTGATGTCAGCACCACGGATCCCGCCACCTTCGCCGCCACCGGCGTGCTGCTCGCCGCCATTGGGTTGCTGGCAAGCTACATTCCTGCTCGGAGCGCGACGCGAATCGATCCCATCATCGCGCTGCGATGCGAATAGGCACCGCCGTCTCAAGATCACAGGTTGGGCGAACGGCCCGCGAACATCGTCCGCGCCGATCAAGCCAATCCCGGTCCACGCGGCGGCGTTTCACAGCCAGAACGGCGTTCCGGCGCCCTCTCGTCTTGCTGACATGCGCCAGGATTGTAATCCGCACGGGACGCCGTTCAGCCGCTCTGCAGCCAATCCCCAGCTGTGTGCAGCCGGCAGCCTTGGCACGAAAACATCAGGCCCAGATACTTGGTCGTGGATCGGCGTCGTTCTCGCGTCGGCGCACCATCCGCTCTGTGCGCAGACTCCAGCGCGTCCGACGAAGCAGCCATCCGGCAGACGGCCTTTGACTACGTCGAAGGGTGGTATGCAGCGGATGCCACGCGTATGGAGCGCGCATTACACCCGGAACTGGCGAAGCGCATGGTGGCGCCCGACACTCAAGGGCACAGGGGAACGAAATGTTAAATCGTTTTTTTCAGTTGCTGCTGATGGCTTGTCTGACTACCGGTACGTTATGGGCAGCGAACGATTCCTTCGTCGGCACATGGAAGGTGAACCCGGGCAAGAGCACACTCACCGACGAGATGACGGTTGAGACTGCGGGCGCCAACAGATACAAACTCACGTTTGAGCCCGGCTTTGTCGACACCATCGTCGCCGACGGGAGTGACCAGCCAGCCGTGGGCGGGACCACGTTTTCCATCACCGTGAAGAGCCCAAACAACTGGACGGTTGTTCGCAAGAAAGACGGCCGCATACTCCTCTCCGCCGATTGGACGCTTTCTGCCGACGGCAGGACACTGAACGACGCCTTTACACAATATTTGCCCAGCGGTACGACATTGTTCTCGCAACCGTTGCCCGACGGTTCGACATTGTTCTTGCCCTATGTGTACGAGCGGACGGCGGGAGATTCAGGGTTTCTCGGCACCTGGGACAGCGAGAGCGCGAAAGTGAAGGCGGGGATGGAACTCCAGATCCAGGCTGACGAAGGTGCCGGCCTGTCATTTAAACGGTCCGATGAAGAACTGGTCAAGAAGATCACGTTCGATGGGAACGATTATCCCGACCTCGATCCGAAGGGCGGGGATAAAGGCACGGCACATTCAGGCCGCCGCGTCGACGAGCGCAGCCTGGAAATCACATACAAGTCCAAAGGCGAAATTACGGGTACCCTGCGGGTCGAGCTTTCTGCAGATCTCAAGGCCTTGACGATGACCGAGCGCCTGGTGGGTCAACGCAGGCCCAAGAGCATTCTGGTGTTTGATCGGGAATAGACCGCGCGAGTCCAACGGCTGGACGCTGGCGTTTTCCATACTGCCAGTTCGCGTATCCGACGCGTTTCGGTGCCAGCTCTGTAATCGTCGCTCGCGACGAGATTGCCACGGAAGACGCGCAGCGTAGGCTCGATCAGTCAAGCGCGCCGGAAGCCTACGGTGTTCAATCGCCGCACAGCGTGCGTGCGGGGTCGATGCGCGTCGCACGCAGGCCGGGGATCGCGGTCGCGGCGGCCGCGATCACGAGCAGGAACGTGGCCGCGGCCGCAAAGGTGAGTGGATCGACCGGCGAGATGCCGAACAGCACTCCGGCCGTCAGGCGCTGCCCGGCGGCGGCCGCGATCAGTCCAACGGCTGCGCCGATTGCGGCCATGCCGAGGCTTTCCTTCAGCACCAACCACAGAACCGCCGCGTGACTGGCGCCCACGGCCATCCGCACCGCCAGTTCCACCTTGCGCTGCGCCACGACAAACGAGACGACGCCGTAAATGCCCACGATGGCGAGCGCGAAGCCGGCCGCCGCGAATAACGCCAGCAGCCCCGCCGTGATGCGCTGTCCGCCTGTCTGCTGCTCGACGAGCGCGTCGATCGTCTGGACGTCGGCGAACGGCAGATTGGCGTCCAGCGCGTGCAGTTGGCGTCCGATGTCAGGCACCACCGCGTGCGGCTCCGACGCGGTGCGAATGACGATGTCCTTGAAGCCGTAGTTCACGAGCGGATGTTGGGCGTACAACGCCGTGACCTGCGGCTCCGGCGGGAGCGCGAGCCCCGCGTTGCGGAAGTCGCCGGCCACGCCAACGATCGTCACGTCTGCCGAGTCCATGTTGCTGGCGCCCGGGGGCATCTGCAGGAACGGCGGCGGGCCGATGTGGATCCGCTGACCGATCGGATCCTCTCCGGGGAAATACCGCTTGCTGAATGCCGCGCTGACGATCGCCACTGGGGCGCTCGTCGCGATATCCGATGCGTCGAAGTTCCTCCCGCGCACGAGTGGAATGCCCATCGTCGTCAGGAAATGTATATCGGCGATGCCGAATTGCGCCGAGGGCACGTCGGCGATCCGCGTGATGGGATGGCGCGCGACGCTCAGCATCTGGGTCCAGCCGTTGCTGGGCGGATACGCCGTCGTGACGCTGGCCTCGACCACGCCCGGCAGCGCACGGACTCTGTCGGCGAACGCATCGCAAAACCGGGTGATCGCGTCCGGATCCGGATAGCGAACCGGCGGCAGATAGAAATGGCCTTTCAGCAGGTGATCCTGACGGATGCCGAGATCCTGACGCTGCAGGCGCTGGATGCTTTGCACGAGCAGGCTGGCGCCGACGAGTAACATCAGCGACATCGCCATCTCGGCGACGACGAGCGCATTGCGCATCCGCTGACCGGCGGCGCCGGCGTGGCCGCGCCCACCTTGCTTCAGCACGTTCATGAGGTTGATGCGGGTGGCGGTCAGCGCGGGTGCGAGGCCGAACAGCAGGCTCGTGGCCAGCGAGATGGCGACCGTGAACGCCAGCACGCGCGAATCGATGCCGATCGCGTCGAGCTGCGGCAGATTGGCGGGATGCATCGTCGACAGCATCCCCACGGCGAGACGCGCGAGCCCGAGTCCGACGGCGGCGCCAATCAGCGATAGCAGCAGTGATTCCACGAGCAGCTGGCGAATCAGGCCGCTTCGTCCGGCGCCGAGCGCCGCGCGCAGCGCGAGCTCGCGCCCGCGCGAGGAATTGCGCGCCAGCAGCAGGTTGGCCAGATTCACACAGGCGATCAGCAGGATCAGACCGACCGCGCCCATCAACAGGAAGAGCATCGAGCGCAGCGTGCCCACGCGCGTTTCCGCCAGCCGCTGGACCAGGACGCCGACGTTCTGATCGACCGGATGCGTGGCCGCCAATCCGGCGGCGATGACCGCGAGCTCTGCCTGCGCCTGTTCGAGCGAGACGGCCGGCTTCAGCCGTGCCAGCGCGCTGCCACCGCGCAGGCCGCGCGACGTCTCCGACGACCAGTCGGAAAACGCAGCGGGTGTCCACACCTCGATCCGTCCGGTCTCCATCCATTCGGGAATGCCGTCGGGCATGACGGCCACGATGGTGTACGGCTCGTCATTGATGCGAATCGTCCGTCCGAGGATCTGCCGATCGGCACTGAAGCGCGCCTTCCACAGCCGCGCGCTGATGGCCGCCACATAATTCTTGCCCTCCTGGTTCTCCTCGTCGGTGAACAAGCGGCCGGCGATGGGCCGCATCTCGAGGGTCTCGAAATATTCGGACGAGACCAGGCCGACACGCATCTGCTCCGGATCTGTGCCGGCGTCCACGAAACTGACGTTCTTGCGCCACACCTCGTACAGGACCAGATGCTGGAAACTGTGACTCGCCTGGGCGTAGTCGCGGCCATCGGGCGGTGAGGGACCGCCGAGTCGGGGACTAGCGACGCCGTTCTTGGTGGCATAGAGCCGCACGAGTTGGTCGGACCGCGGGAAGGGCAGCGGCGTGAACATCAACGCGTCGATAGCCGTGAAGATCGCGGTGTTCGCGCCGATTCCCAGCGCCAATGTCAGCACCGCTACCACTGCGAACCCGGGGTTCCGGACAAGGGTCCGTGTGGCGTACCGGACGTCGCGCGACAACGCATCCAGGATCATGAGGCCTCCGGTACCCCTTCATGTGCTTTCGCCGTCCCTAAATCCGGCCCATCTTCTTCGCAACGTCGCGTTGGTAACGGCTCATCCTGAGCTCGGTGCCATCGTTGAGCACCACGCGATGATGGCCGTGGAACCAACGCTGGATGGCTTTGATGCGATGGACGTTCACGATCGTTGACCGATGAATTCGCAGGAACTCGGCTGGGTCCAGTTGCTCCTCGAGCCTTGCGAGCGTTTCGCGCAACTCGTATGCACACGAGCCGACGTGAAGGCAGACGTAGTTGCCCTGAGCCTCGATCCAGTCGATGTCTGCGATCGTGACGAACAGCACGCGACCGCTGCGTGTAACCGCCAATCGGTTCGGGTACGGTCCAGCCGAGGCGAGGCGCTCGAGGTTCGAGGCCGTGCGGCGCACCTCTTCGTCATCGACTGGTCCGGCGATGCGCTGCCTCGCGCGAGCAAGGGCCCGATCGAACCGGTTTTTCCCGACGGGCTTGAGCAGATAATCGATCGCGTTGGTGTCGAATGCACGGAGCGCATAACGGTCATGGGCCGTCACGAAAATCGTGACCGGCATGCTGGCGGCGCCGACCGTGCCCAGCACTTGAAATCCGTCTATCTCTGGCATCTGCACATCGAGGAAGACGAGATCGGGCTTTTTGTCTCGAATCGCGTTGACCGTCGACTCCCCGTCGCCGCATTCACCGATGATCTCGACGTCGGCGTGGCGCCCGAGCAGACGCCGAATCGCCCGCCGCGCCAGCCGCTCATCGTCGGCAACCAGTGCCCGAATGCTCATCGAGAAGGTGACTCCCCTGGGGCCGGGACTGATCGGAGTGGGATAGACAGCGCAGCGCAGACGCCCACGGGGTCGACGTTTCTCAGCGAGAAATCCTGCAGGCTCCCGTAGAGCTGTCCGAGACGCGCGCGCGTGTTCGCCAAACCGACGCCGCGATCGAGCAAGCGAGCCTGTTCGTCGTCCAGGCGGCCGTTCACGTTGCGCACCTCCAGTCGGAGGTACCCGCGCTCTTCAAAGCCGCGGATTGAGATCGTATCGTTTCCTTTGCGTTTGCCGATGCCATGGCGGATGGCATTTTCGACTAAAGGCTGCAAGATCAGGGCAGGTACGAGGCAGTTTCGGACGGTACCATCAATCGACATTTCAACCCGCAGCCGATCCCCGAACCGACGGATCTGGATTCCCAGGTACAAATCGAGCGCTTCGAGCTCCCGTTCAAGCGCGATCTCGTGCACGTCAGACTCGTCGACCGACATCCGCAAGAGCTCGCTGAGACGAAGCAGGATGTCTTCTGCGCCGTCAGGATCGTCGTGAATGAGCGTCGTCGCCGCTTGAAGCGTATTGAACAGGAAGTGTGGCTGGATCTGCGCGCGCAGGACACCGAGCTGCGCCGCGCGAAGCAGTGCTTCGAGCTTATAGGCCTGCAATTCGCGCTTCCGCGCCTCGTCGCGCAGTCGATAGAGCTGGACCACGCCGACGAGCATCCAGTATGTCAGCAGACTGACCTGTGTATGCCGCGCGAAGTAGTGCCGTAACGCTTCCTGAATCGACAAGGCGTGGTGCAGCTGGAGCTTGCCAACCAGAGCTTCTATGGAGATCTCGGACGCGACGAGGACGAGGCTGGCGCCGAGATGCAGTGGGAGCGCGCGTGTCCACGTCGCACGCGTGATCGGCACACAGTACGCCAGCGCCGCCACCGACGGCGTGAGCACGCCCCAGGTGTAGAACGACCACCAGAGGTAGTGCGGAAACCGGTCTGCATATCCGCGGGCCGCATCGTACGCGAACCATTGCGTCGCGAAGACGCAGACTACGGCCAGCCAGCAGATGGCGAGGAGCCATCGAGTGCGCCGCTCAGTGAGATCCTGCGGATACACCATGCCGGGAAGGCGTTCCGCCGGGCGCGGCCGCCGACTTCCTGTTAGTAGCCACCATAACTCACGACGGCTTCAGAGGCGAAGGATCGATCGGCAATCGCCGGATCCGCACGCCGGTGGCGGCGAAGACCGCGTTCGCGACCGCAGGAGCCACGAGCATGGCGCCGAGCTCTCCGACGCCGCCCGGGTGTTCGGTGCTGGGGACGATATGGACGTCGACGTCTGGCGCCTCGTTGATTCTCAGCACTCGGTAGTCGTCGAAATTACCTTGCTCGACGGCCCCTCCGCGAATCGTGATTTCGCCGGTCAACACGGCCGTGAGCGCGAAGTTGATCGCGCCCTCGGTCATCGCCCTCACGCCATCCGGGTTCACGGCGATGCCGCAGTCGACGGCGCTCACGATGCGCAGTACGTGGACCACTCCCTCATCGTCGACAAAGACCTCCGCGACTTGTGCGGCGCAGCTCTGGCCCCACCGGCACGCGATGCCCAGGCCGTGCCGCTTGGGCAACGTCTTTCCCCAGCCGCTCTGCTCGGCGGCCAGCTGCAACACCCTTCGCAGTCGCACGGTGTCAGGCGACTCGCCGGCCAGCAGCTCCAAGCGAAATCGAAGCGGATCCCGTCCGCTGGCGTACGCCAATTCGTCGACAAACGATTCCTTCGCGAACGGTGTGTACGACGATGACACGGATCGCCACCATGAGCGGGGGACAGGCGAATCGACCGGCGCGTAGTCCAGGCGGAAATTGGGCACGGCGTAGGGAACAATATCCGCGCCGTACCACTCCAGTTCCGCAACCACGGCCGGATCTTTCAGGGCTTGCGGCGCCTCGGCGATCTCGTTGTAGACGTTCGATGCGGCGATGGGAGTGGTCACGATCCGCGTCGACCAGGCGACGAGGCCGCCTCGACTGTCGAATCCGCCGGCGAGTCGCTGGTAATTGTACGGCCGATAGAAATCGTGCCGCATGTCGTCTTCACGCGTCCACAGGAGCTGAACCGGCTGCTTCATTTCCCGTGCGACTTGCCAGGCTTCCGCGGCGTAATCCCACTGATACCGCCGGCCGAACGATCCGCCAGACAGCGTCATGTGCACGATCACCTTGTCGCGAGGCAGCCCGGACAAGGCGGCGATCTCGCTCTGCACTTCATCCGCAAACTGCGTCGGCGACCAGACCTCGATCTCGTCCTCTCGCACGTGGACGGTCGTATTCATCGGCTCCATCGTGGCGTGTGCCTGAAACGGCGATTCGTAGGTGGCGTCGACTCTCTTCACGACATCCGTGAGCGCCTCTCGCGCGTCACCCCTGTCGGCCGCCACAAATGTCGGAGGTGCGTCGGCCTGCTGCGCGATTCGCTGCCGGAGCGTCGCGGTCGATTCATCTGCCGACCGCCTGTCTCCCTTGTCCCATTCGAGGACGAGTGCCTTTCTGCCCTGGATGGCCGCCCACGTCGAATCCGCAACCACCGCCACGCCTCCGGCCGTATTGAAGTGACGCGGAAGCGCGGGCACGGCAAACACGGCGCGAACGCCAGCCGTGGCCTTCGCGGCGGCCGCTTCGAATGATGCGAGGCGACGGCCATCCACGAAGGGACAACGTGCGATCATCGCGAACAACATCCCGGGGACGCGAACGTCGACGCCAAAGGCGGCACGCCCGTCGACCTTGTCCGGCACATCCGTGCGCGGCATGTCCTTGCCGATGAATCGAAAGTCCTGAGGCTGTTTCAACGCGACCGTATCGGCATTGATGAGTGGAAGCCGAGACGCGGCCTCCACCAGCTCGCCGTAGCGGAGCCGGCGGCGCGTCGGCCGATGCACCACGGTTCCCCGTTCGGCGTAGCAGTCCTTCCGAGGGACGTTCCAGCGCTGCGCGGCTGCGGCCAGCAGCATCTCGCGCGCCTGGGCGCCGACTCTCCGCATCGACGTGTAGATCGTCGTGACACCGCCGCTGCTGCCGGTGCGGAGATGCTCGTAGATCGACGGAATGGTCGGCGCCTGTTCGACGCGAATCGCGGACCACTCGACCTCGAGCTCCTCGGCGATCATCATCGGCGTGTAAGTTCGCGAGCCCTGGCCAAGCTCCGGCTTCTCCACGAAGACGATGACGCGATCGTCAGGCGTGATCTGGAGCCACGCGTTCGGCGCGAAGACCGATGATTCCTGTCCGCGCACGGGCACGCGGAAGGCCAGAACCAGCGCTCCGGCGGCGCCGGCGCCCATCTTCAGAAAGTCGCGACGATGGATCTCCGCCTGGCCCATGGTCAAGCCTTTTGCTCTGCGACTCGCGCGATCGCGCGCCGGATTCTCTGGTACGTCGCGCATCGGCAGATGTTGCCGCGCATCGCCTGGTCGATCTGTTCCCGTGTGGGATGAGGGTTTTTGGCGAGAAACGCCGCGGCCTGCATGATCTGGCCGGGCTGGCAGTACCCGCACTGCGGAACCTGCTCGGCGATCCACGCCTGCTGCACGGGATGACTGCGATCGGACGAGAGGCCCTCGATCGTCGTGATCTTCTTCTCGCCGACCGAGCCGACAGGTGTTTGACAGGATCGCCGCGACTCGCCGTCAAGATGTACGGTGCACGCGCCGCAGAGCCCTTTTCCACAGCCATACTTGGTGCCGAGCAACCCAAGCGTATCCCGCAGTACCCAAAGGAGCGGCGTGTCAGGCGCGACGTCGACGCCGCGTTGGCGCTCATTCACGGTGAGAATGAAGTGGCTCATGTGTCCGTCTTGAAACGACGCAATCACGAGGGACGTTGTGCCCAGGCCTCGAGTACCTGTTTTTCTTTGTCGGCTGACAAATAGTCGGTCCAATCCAGGTGTTCACGCTCCGAGCGAAAGAAGGCGAGACAGTCGAGAGCGGTCTCTTCGAACGCCCTCGGGTGCCATCCAGCGCGAAACGCTTTCTCGCTGCTGACTTGCCACAGGCCCGGCAACGCGTCCGCCGGGCGCCAGAGCGGAAAATTGCCGGCGAAGAGCCCCAGCGAATAGTCGGTCTCCAGACCGTGCTGATGGAGGAAGCCTTGAGGGATCCACACAAACTCCGCGTTCGAGTTGGTGGCGGCGTTGCACGCACTCATGAACTGCCGAAAGCTCATGGGCCTTCCGGTGAGGTTGAACGTACCGTACAGAGATCGGCGAATCGCCGACAGGAGGAACCGGGCGACATCCTTCACGTCGACCATCTCGACCTCGTCGGTGCCATCGCCAGGACCGATGTGCCGGCCTCCTGATTGGGCGCGGATGAGCCACGCGAGCAGGTCGGGCGTTGTATCGCGATCGCCCTTGATCGGCCCCGGCCGCACGATCGTCAGCTTGTCGCCGAGAAGCGCCTGCAGCCGCCGCTCGCTCTCCGCCTTCCCGCGATTGTAGGCCCGCGCCGTGCCATTCCACGGCTCGAGCCGCGCATCCTCCTCGATGCCGGCCCGCGAGAATTCCTTCGAATCGTAGGCAGCCACCGACGAGACGTAGAGATAGTGGGCGGCGCGGTCCTTGAGCAGCTCCGCGGCCGATTGGGCGAGCGCCGGATCGTTGGGCCACACATCGATCACCACGTCGAAGTGTCGTTGTCCGAGCGCCGAGAAGTTTTCGTCGCGCCGGTCGTTGCTCCGGAAGCCTCGCAGCTTCTCGAGATGGGGAAACAGCGTGACATTGCTGACGCCGCGATTGAACAGCGTGACGATGTGCCCTTCGGCGTTTGCCGCTTCGACGATGGCAGGGCCGAGGAAATGCGTGCCGCCGAGAACCAGAATCCGCTTCGGCGCGGCCGCGAACGACCACGTCGGTAATGACGACGCGAACGCGGACGCTGCGGCGGTGACCAACGAGTGCTTGATGAAATCTCTGCGATCCATCGACGAGTCCTCTGTCTCGAATCCGCTCGCGGCTTCGCGCGTCTCGTGCGCGGATCGAAGCCCGATTCCCAACGTATCGGAATCTCGATCAGGTCGAAACAACTTTGTGACGAACCGTCGATCCGGCGTGATGAAGCGTAGAGGCGGCTATTGTTCTGTGGTGACCGTCGCGCAGGGAGGAGAGATCATGGACCGCAGGTGTCGGCAGGCTTGGGATACGCGGCAGCATTCCTCCTCGATGCTCTTGGAGCGCAAGGGCCCGCCGTGGCTTCGCCCGCTTGACGATCACATGAATTGCTGAACGATCCGCGTCTTCATTGGTCCGAGCACGCGCGTCAGAGAATACGAGTGATACGAGAATATACTCAACCGGATTACATCTCTTTGAGGCTTTGGAGCCTCTAGGCATCGCGCACAGCCCTGAGGTCCGAGCCGCCATCAAGACACGTTCAACGTGGAGGGCGCGTCCAGAGCAAGCGTGACTTGATGCGGGTCGCGTGTCTCGGCCAAGGTTCTGGGTTCTCTCTTGGAGTCGTCTCCGTCGCGCACAGAGATGTCCGCGTCGCCTGTGGAGGAAATGTGTGGAGCATATGAACGCCCGCGCCGTTCAAGCCGCGGAGAAACCACGGGCGCCTTCAATACGGGCGCTGAACAAGCAGCTTCAGCCGGCGGTGTACCTGCTGCTGATCGGCCTGGTCGGCTTTCTCGTCGCCAGTTCCTCTTACCCTCCGTTGGACCTGAATGCGCTGATGTCCCTCGGCGGGGTGCTTTTTCTTCTGCCACTCCTTGCGCACATCGTCGTGAACGTGCGGAAGCGGCTGGCGGTCAACGTTGGGTGGTTGCGGCAAGTCTATCTCTGGGCCGGTGCCGTCCTGATTGGCATGGGCGTCGTGTTGGGATTCAACGGCCTGGCCGATCGCACGCCGCCGCGGCTCGTTCACACCAGCATCACCGGAAAACACAATACTAACCGTAGAAGGGGCAGAGGCTCCTACGTCCTCACGCTTGCCTCGTGGCGGCCCGGTCGACAGGCAGAAGCGATCTTTGTGAGTTCAGCGGAGTACCACAGCCTGCAGGTGGGCGATCAGGTCGTGGTCGAAATTCACGCCGGGTTGTTTCGCGTGCCGTGGTGGGGGCGAATATCGCCACGATGACCACGGCTACGGACATGTGTGTGAGTGAATGGTGCGGAAGCGGGGATTTGAACGCCGGATCCTTGATTCGCGGAGCGAGTAAACGGAGCTAACTTGACGCAAGGTGAGAAGCTGTCCGCTCGACCAATCCGCTACCCCAACCGCCAAATGTGTGACGCGTAGAGGCGTGACGTTACCGTCGCGCTGCATGTTCGGCGCGCCGCTCTGCATGCTTTCAAAGGCAGGTACAGCCGTCACCTCGACGCGAGCCCGTAGATCACGCATCCGACGACGCTCGACACGAGCATGAGCGCCCAGCCGATCGCCAGAAACGCGAACGTCGCGATGAACACGGGCATGAGGAGATAGCCGATCCAGTTGAGGAGATAGCCGATCCAGTCGGACGGCTGGGTGATGTCGGTGGCGAACAGGAAAATGGCGTAAAGCGCCGAGAACATCGCCAGCGCCAGTAGCGACGTGAAGGCACCCACCAGGCCGGCTTCCGCGAACGATCGCGTCCGGCTGGCGTCGAGGAGGCGGTCTCCGGTGAACGAGGCGGCGAGCGCGTGCGCGGCGCCGGCGGCGATCGTCAGCGTCGGCGCCAGGCTGCTGGTCCGCGCGGCGGGGATCCACGTGAAATAGGTGACGATCAACGTGGCGCCGCCAAACAGGAGCGCGCTTGACGCGCGGGGGCTCCGCCTCGGGATCGACCGCATGTGCACGAGGCCCATTGTAGTTCGCGCGCGCTGTCGTCACACGTCACCTGCAGCCAATCCCCAGCTGTCTGCAGCCGGCAGCATTGCCACGAGAAGCTTTGCCGCTGACACTTGAGGGCGGACGAAGAAATCCTCATGGAGGCAGGAGAGATCATGAACCGCAGGTATTTCTTGCAGGTGTCGGCAGGCGTGGGATACGCGGCAGCGTTCCCCTTTGATGCTCTCAGGGCGCAAGAGCCCGCGGCGGCTCCACCCGCGGTGAAGCCGCTTGCTGTTCCAACCGAGGGACCGATTCCCGTCGCCTTCTTACTGTCGGCCAACGCAGTCGTCATAGACTTCGCCGGTCCTTGGGAGGTCTTTCAGGACGTCAGCGTTGCCGGCCGAGGGTCGGCGTTCCGGCTCTACACGGTCGGTGAAACGGACAAACCGATTCGCGCCAGTGCCGGAATGACCATCGTCCCGGACTTTACGCTCGAGACGGCTCCTCCGCCGAAACTCGTGGTCATACCGGCCCAGAGCGGCAGTTCGCCGGCGATGCTCGAATGGATCCGGCAGTCGTCGAAGCGGACCGACGTGACCATGTCGATCTGCACGGGTGCGCTGCTCCTCGCCAAGACCGGCCTGTTCTCCGGCAAAGCGATGACGACACATCACGGCGCGTATGACAGGCTTGCGACGGAACACCCGGACCTGACCGTCGTACGCGGGGCGAGGTTCGTCGATAATGGCAACCTCGCCAGCTCCGGCGGCCTCACCAGTGGTATCGATCTGGCCTTCCATGTCGTCGAACGGTATTTCGGTCGGGAGGTCGCCGAGAAGGTTGCGGATCGAATGGAGTACCAGGGTCGCGGCTGGACCGATCCGCAATCGAATCGCGCCTACGCGAAGGCAGCCGTCTCGAAATAAGTCAGGCGCCTCCCATGCTAGCCTGAACAAGGAGGGAGCGCAGATGGTTCTGATCGCGTTCATCGTCGTGTGGGTGCAGGCCGCCCAGCCGGCCCCGATCAAGGTCAATGCTGCCCAAGATGTGGTCGACGTTCGGACGCTGAATGGCTTCGTGACCGCGTTCTCGAAGAGCGTCACCGCGTGCGTGGACGCGGGGAGCCCGATCGAAGCCTGCCGATGCCGCTCTCCGCAGGAGGCGATCAACTTGCGGAAGGGCTACAACGACTTCGTCAAGCGGCACCCTGACTGGAAGGATCGCATGTTGTCCTACGAGTACGTGGACGACGGGGGGCGAACCATGAGCGGAGTGATTTCCATTCCGACGCTGCGGCGCCAGCTCGATGGGTTGCAGTGCGATAAGTAAACTCAACTTCGCAGTCGGTCGTCTTCCACGCAACAATACATCGACGCGCGCCGATTCCGATCGGTCACGAATCTGAACTCCAAGGACCGCCGAGGCGTCACCGGCGTTGATCCCGCCAGGGAAAGTGCCGCTATCAACCTCGAAGAGCGACGAGCGGATCGGCCCGCGTCGCGCGTAAGGCCGGCACGAGGATCGCGGCGACAGAGGCTCCGCTCATGACAGCGAGGGCTGCACCGAACGTCCAGGGGTCGCGCGGACTCACGCGATACAACAAATCGCCGAGGAGGCGCGTCAGCTGGAGCGCCGCACCTCCGCCCAGGATCAGGCCAACCGCCGTCAGCGCGAGACCCTGCGACATCACGAGCCGCAGCAGGTCCGATGCACTCGCACCCAGCGCCAGGCGCAAGCCGAATTCGCGCGTGCTTTGCGACACCGCGTACGCCATGACGCCGTACATGCCGATGCCCGCGAGCAGGAGCGCCAGCCCGCCGAAGACCCCGAGCAGCGTGACCCCCATTCGCTGCGCCGAGGCCGTGCGATCCACGAGCTCGCGTGTCGGGACAACTTCGGCCGGCGTGAGATTCGGATCCAGTGCGTGCAGCTCGCGGACGAGCACTTTGGTGAACGTTTCGGGCCGGAGGAATGTCCGGATTGCGAACGTCTGTCCCGGTTCAGTTTGGCGTGTGGGCACGTAGAAGAACGGCTCGGGGCGTTCCATGAGATTTTGGTACATCGCCGTCCTGGCGACACCGACCACGCGCAGCACTCGGCCGTTCGCGACGAGCCGGCGATTGATCGGATCGCCGCCGCGCCAGTACCGAGTGACCATCTCTTCGTTTACGATGGCCAGCGGAGCGGTCGCTTCGTTGTCCGCGGCCGTGAACTCGCGTCCGGCCAGCAGCGGGATCCCCAAGGTCGCGAGATAGCCGGGATCGATCTCGTCGTAGTTGACAATAGGCGCTTGGTCGGGAGGCGCCTCGAACCCGTCGACGGCGATCGGCGCGGACGGATACGGCGGCCCGTAGGTGAACGGCGCGACGCGCGCGAACGCTGCCGACTGAACACCGCTCGCCGCCTGCAGGCGGACGAGCAGTTCGTCCTCGACCGTCCGCGTGCGCTGCCGGTCGTAGCCGGCCGCCACGAAATCGATGGCGGTTGTCAGCACGCCGTCTGTGGAAAAACCCGGATTCGTCTGCCGCATTCGGGACAAACTCTGCAGAACCAGGCCTGCTCCGACCAGGAGAACGAAACTGATGGCGACCTGCAGGATAACGAGGCTGGAGCGCACCCAGGCCCTGCGGCGCCCGCCGACCACGCCCCCCGACTCGGACTTCAAGGCCTCAACGAGCGAGATATCGCTGCTCAGAATCGCCGGTGCCAGGCCGAACAAGATTGTCGCGAACAGACAGCAGCCGATGCTCACCGCGAGCACCCGCCAATCGAGCTCGGCCGAAAGCTGCATCGTGACGCCGCCGCGTGGTGGAAAGAGCAGCACGAGCCCCTTCTGGCACGCGTACGCGACCAGGAGGCCGCCGCCAGCCGCCAACATCGACAGAATGAGCGCTTCGGTGAGCAGCTGCCAGACGAGGCGTGCGCGATCGGCCCCGAGCGCCAGGCGAATCGTCATCTCGCGTCGACGCCCGAACGACTTGAGGAGAAGCAGATTCGCGACGTTCGCGCAGGCGATCAGCAGGACGGCGACGGCAACCACGATCGTCACGGTGAGGGTCGGAAAGAGGACCTCCATCGGATTGAACGGCGACCTCCAGAGCGGCAGGAGCCGCACGCCTCGCGCGCGGTTCGTCGCAGGGTAGATACCTTCGAGTTGTCTGGCCACGGCCGAGACCTCGGCCTGCGCGCGTTGCAGCGTGACGCCTGGCTTGAGCCGGACGAAGCCTTCGATCCATCGGCCGCCGCGATCTTCGAGCTTGTATCCGCCCGGATCGAAGACCTCCTGCATCGATGCCGGTACCCAGAACCCAAACTGGTAGCCGACGAACGTGCCGTAGAACCCTTCGGGCGCGACGCCGATGATCGTATGGGTGACGCCGTTGAACACCTGCGTCTTTCCCACAACATCCGGGTCGCCCCCAAAGCGCGTCTTCCAGAGCTGATGGCTGATCACCACGACGGGATGGGCGTTTCGCCCGAGCTCGTCGGCCGGCTGGAACCCGCGGCCAAGCACGGGGTGCACACCGAGCGCGTCGAAGTAGTTGGCCGATACAACGCCTCCGCGAACGCGTTCCGCACGGTCGCCGGTGACGCTCAATGTCGTTCCGACGATCTTTTCGGCGATGAATGCGTCGAAGAGCGTGGTGTCATTTCGCAGGTCGACGAAGTCCGGCCACGAAACGTCGGTGCCTTTTGTCTCGCTGGGAAAGGTGCCGCTGAGTACCACCAGTCGATCGAGATCGCGCACCAGCGGGTACGGCCGCAGCAACACACCTTCGATCCAGCTGAAGACCGCTGTGGTGGCACCGATCCCGAGCGTGAGGCACAGAATCGCGAGAAGCGCGAAGCCGGGGCTGCGGCGAAGCATCCGCACGCCGAAACGGACATCCTGAACGATCATGCGTCAATCCTCAACCGGCAAAACGCATCGCAACGTGAACACTATGCTGACCATGGTATATTACCATGCTAGACAAGGCATCTAATGCCTGTCGGCGTCAGCGGACGCACAGGATAGGAGATTCTCGATGCGCAGAGGCGTGATGATCGCGACGATCATGTTCGGGCTCCAAATCGGCGCGGCGACTGCCGGCAAGCGACCGCTCACCGGGGACGATCTCCTCGCCTTGAAGCGTCCTTCGACGCCCGCGATCTCCCCGGATGGCCGGTTCGTCGCATTTACCGTTGCTGAGCCGAATTGGGCGGACAACCGCTACGATCGGCAAATCTGGTTGGCCGATGTGCACGCCGGCACCCTGGCGCAGCTGACGCATTCGAAGCGAACGAACACGGCCCCAGCGTGGTCTCCGAACGGCCGCTGGCTCGCCTTCATCTCCGATCGCGACGGACGACGCCAACTGTATGTGATCGCGCCATCAGCCGGCGACGCCCGGCAAGTGACCGACGTCGACACCGGTGTGTCCGGATTCCGATGGTCCCCGGACGGGTCGCGAATCGCGTTCACGAGGAGCGACCCCATGTCCAAGCAGATGAAAGATCGTGCGGACCGCTACGGCGAGCTCGAAGCGGTGCGCGAGTACAGCATGGATCACCTTTGGGTTGTAGGCGTCGAAGGTGGTCAGGCCCAACGGTTGACGGGCGGCGATACGTTTTCCGTCGGCGACTTTTCGTGGTCACCCGAGGGCGGCCGCATTGCCTTCGATGCGCAGCCGACGCCATCGATGGCATCCGACGACGACTCCGACATTTACCTCTTTACGTTCGCCGATCGTTCCCTGCGCAAGATCGTCGACGAGCCGGGGCCGGACCGCGACCCCAGGTGGTCGCCGGACGGGCGGCAGATCGTATTCCAGACCGGCATGGGGCGCCAGGATTTCTTCTATCAGAACAAGCGGCTTGCCATCACGTCGCCCGACGGGGGCGGCATCGCGAGCATGACACCGGATTTCGACGAGAGCGCGGACCTCGAGGGATGGGCCCCGGACGGTATTTACTTCACGGCGGCGCAGAAGACGACGACGCAGCTGTTTCGTATCAACCCCAACACTCGCGCCGTCGAGCGCGTGAGTCCGCAGGACGACGCGATGTATTCGGCGTTCAGCTTCACGAACGATGGTAAGTCAGTCGCGTTCGTGGAATCCGATTTCACACACTTTCCGGAACTCTACGTGGCGGCCCTCAACGGGTTCGCTCCGAAGAAGTTGACCGACTACGCGGCGCAGGTCCGCGATGTCCAAGCGGCGGCGCGGGAAGTTATTTCATGGACGAGCCTCGACGGCACCAAGATCGAAGGCGTGCTGACAAAGCCCGCGGATTTCGACCCGACCCGGAAACATCCACTCCTCGTCATCGTCCATGGCGGGCCCGGCGTCTTCTATCAGTCGGCGTTGGGGTTTGACACCCCCTATTATCCAAAGGAAATGTGGGCCGCGAAGGGCGCGTTGATCCTCGAACCAAACTACCGCGGGAGCATCGGGTACGGTGAGAAGTTCCGCCAGCTCCGTGTCGGAGCCGCCGGCTACGGCGACTACGCCGATGTGATGTCGGGCGTCAATGCTCTGGTCGCGAAGGGCTGGGTGGACACGGCCCGGATGGGTCTGATGGGCTGGAGCTTCGGCGGCTTCGTTACCGCGTTCATCGAAACCCAGACTGATCGATTCAAGGCCGTTTCCGTCGGCGCCGGTCCGACCGACTGGCCGGCCTTCGATGCGTGGACCGAACTGCCCCAAATCACCCGCCGCTATTTCGGTGCCGCTCCTTGGCAAGATCCGGAGATGTACCGAAAGAGTTCGCCCATCGCGCATATCAAGGGCGCCAGGACGCCCACGCTGATCCATCACGGCGACCTGGATCCGATCGTGCCGGTGTCGAGCGCCTACGAGCTGTATCAGGCACTCCGTGATCAGGCCGTGCCAGTTCGCTTCTACGTCTACAGCGGATCCGGCCACAACATGACGCGGCCGAAGGCGGTTCGCGCCGTGATGGAGCACAACTTGAACTGGTTCAATCACTACCTCTGGGGCGAGCCCGATACCGAGGCCTCCAAGTAAATCGACTCTCCAGTATCATCGCGACGCCCCTGGACGCCTGTCGAGCCGATCGGTGATCACGCGTCCTTTGAAGACGACGAGCCGCACCTTCTCGAGGGCATGAATGTCCGCCAGCGGATCGCCGTCGAGAGCGATGAGATCGCCCTCCATTCCTGGCGCGAGGGTTCCCAGCTTGTCCAAACCGAGGAGCGCGGCGCCGCGAACGGTCGCCGCTTCGAGCGCTTTCTGCACGGACAAACCGCGTTCAACCTCCGTCACGACTTCGGCGAACACGCCGGTGCCCTCGGGTGGATACGCCGTGTCCGACCCGGCGGCAATCGTCACGTTGTTCCTGACCGCGAGGGAGAACGCGGCCAGGTGCTTGTCCAGGAGCTGCTTTGCCTTGAACTGACCGAAGGGCGACAAGGTCGGAGCGCCGGGCGGAGGAGTCGCCGCGCTGGTCATGACGACACGCACCGTCGGGACCAGGACGATGTTGTGAGCCTTCATGTAGTCCACTGCGTCCTGGTTCAGCTCGGAGCCGTGCTCGATCGAGTCGACGCCGGCTTTGAGGGCGTCGAGGACCGACTGTAAGTTCTCGGCGTGTGCGGCGGCTTTCAGGTGGTGCATGTGTGCCTGCTCGACGGCCGCCCGCATCTCTTCGAACGTCAGGTTCGGATCGCTCGGGTAGTCGAGGGGCGACCCCACACCGCCGGATGCCATCAACTTGATCACGCGCGCGCCGTACTTGATTTGCAACTGCGCCGCCTTCTCGGCGTCGGCGGGCGAGGCGACGAACCCGTGGAGCGGGTCGTACAGGTTGGCGACCGGCATGGTGTAGGGCTGCAGCTCGAAATCCTCGTGTCCGCCGATGACCGACAGCGCATGCGCGGCGGGAATCACGTGAGGACCTGGAATGGTGCCCTCCTCGATGGCCTGCGAGAATCGCCACGTCGACGAAGTCGTCGCTCTGCATGTCGCGCATCGCGGACACGCCGAGCGACAGCGCGCGCGCCACGCTCTGCTGCGACCGCAGCGCCCAATAGGCCGGCGAGCCAATCGGCAACGGCCTGCCGGGCTGCGGCGTCGGGCTGCCGCCGGCGAGATGCGTGTGAGAGTCGATGAGCGACGGCATGATCGTGAGCGCGCCAGCATCGATCCGTCGCGCACCGTCCGGCACCGGTAGGTTCGCCCCCACTGCCGTCACGACGCCGTCCGTGATGACGATGGCACCGGCTGAAAGGGGAGGCTTCGCGACGTCGACGATCAGCTTCGCGGCGGTGACGTAGAGCACGTCGACGGTTCGCACCGGCTGAGTGCTGATCCAGGCGACGATGGCGGCTGCAGCCGCGACGGCCGTGAGTTTCATTGGGTGCTCCTCGCTCGGTTGGGCTCGGATGGCGCAGATGGCGCAGATGGCGCAGATGGCGCAGATACCTTGTCCAGCAATATACTGTGGCCGGCAGTACTGATTCAAGATGTGTGACGGGTGCGCGAATCAACCATGAAGTCCGGAATATGATACTGTGCTGATCGAGGTAACACGATGCGTATGTCCTGGGCCGGCGCTGGTGTGTCGATGGTCATGCTCCTGGTGTCGACGGTCGGGAGTGCGGCGCAACGTAATGCCCCGCGGCAAGCGACCGTCGAGGCGGTGTTCAAGAACATCAAGGTCCTGAGCGGTACGCCGGCCGATCAGTTGTTTCCCACCATGCAGTTCTTTGCAGCGTCCCTCGGCGTGGGGTGCGAGTTTTGTCATAGCGGTGCCCGCGAGGCGGACACGGCGCGTAAGTCGAGAGCTCGCGAGATGATCGCCATGGTTCGCGCGGTCAACAACGACACCTTCCAACGGAGCCGCGTCGTCACGTGTTACACGTGTCACCGCGGCAATGCACGGCCCGTTGGAACGCCGTCCCCGGCCTCGGCCAGTTATTCGGGGTGGAACCCGGACAGCATGAACGGCGCGCCCGACCCCGCGCCCGTGCCGGGGCCGCCGCCCGCGGACGTCTTGCGCACGTATGTGCAGTCACTCGGCGGTGAAGTCACGTTGGCAAAGATGACCACCCGTACGGTGCGGTACACCGTCGCGGACACGGGCGGGCGTATCTCGAATGTGGAACGCATCTCCAAAGGTGACAATGGCGTGGTCGTGACGCACGGAGCAATTGGGGATCCGATGCAGTATCCGGAAGCCACGACGGGATGGTCGGGCAGTGCGGGTTGGGTGCAGACCGTCTACGGCGTCCGCGACACGCGCGACTACGAAGTTCCGGAAGCGAAACTTCAGGATCCCGTCTATTGTGCGCTGCGGTGGAATGAAATCCTGAGCGCTGCCGAGTCCACTCGCGTGCGTCTGGGCGGACAGGAGGTGTATCAAATCCGAGGGACGGCGTTCGGGCAGATTCCGGTCACGATGCTCTTCAACGAAAACAGCGGAAATCTGCTCCGTCTCAGCTACGCCTTGGAAACCGCGATTGGGCAAAACATCACGCAAATCGACTATTCGGATTTCCGGTCAGTGCAGGGGATCCGGTTTCCGTTCCACTGGACCGTTGCGACCTCGGTTGGATACGCCTCGATCAATGTGGTTGATTTGGCGCAGAACACGCCCGTGGAAGACTCCCGTTTTGCCAGGCCCGTGCGCTAGGAGGGATCGCGTGAGTTCACTCGGACCTGCATCCTCAGGAACCGCCAGGCCGCCCTCGTTGACGGGTTCCACGACCGATGATACTTTGTTTGGCAAGGATCGATCACGATGGATTACGACCGCGAGTTCCTGACCGGCACGGTGGGCGTGCTGCTGTTGACCCTGCTGAGCGAGCGGGCGATGTATGCCTATGAAATGGTCCAGGAGGCTGAGCGCCGCAGCGCGCAGACGTTTCAGCTGAAAGAGGGCACCGTGTATCCGGCCCTTCATCAGATGGAGCGCGCCGGCCTGCTGAAGGCGACGTGGCGCGAAAGCGAGTTGGGGCGCCGCCGCAAGTACTACAGCCTCACCGCGAAGGGCCGCCGCCAGGCCGCGTCGAAGCGCCGCCAATGGACGCTGATTTCGGCGGCGATGCGCGCGATTTTGGGGGACAGCCATGCATGAGCCGGACGCCGTTGCCGCGCTCGTCGAACGCATCGTGGCGGGCACGCGCATCCCGAGCCGGGCGGCGCGCGAGGATCTTCGCCGCGAACTCTGGACGCATTTCGAGGACGCAGGAACTTCGCCCGACACGCGCGCGTACGCGATTCAACGATTCGGCGACGAATCGATGGTCACCGAGTCGCTCCGTCGCGTGTACCGCTGGGACTATGCAGCCCTGTACGCGGTGAAGATCGTCGCGTCCGTGATCGTCTCGTTTGCCGCCGCGCTCCTGATCGTGGCGCTGGTGAATGTCCGCGTCGAGTTGGAGACCGAAGTGTGGCGGCTTGCGCCAGGATTTTCACGCGCTGCCGGCATCGCGCTTGCCGTGGCGCTCGGGGTCACCGTCGCCTGGGAAGTGGTTCGGCGTCCGTTTCGGTTCTCGCGCGCCGCTCTGGCGATTGGGACGTACGCCGGCATCTGCGCATTGATGGACCTGCTGGTCGCCCGTAGCGGGGACGCCCTCGTCACGGCCGCGGTCTTCGTGGTGCTCGGGTACGTGTGCTCGCGGTTGCCGTCGCGGCCGCTCCGGTGGGCGCTGACGTTCGTCGCGTTCGCCGTGGCTGAATACGGCGTGCATTTCGTGCTGAGTGTCACGCTCGCGCCAAGCCGCGCGGCCATCGCGGGCGGCATTCTGGTCGCCGTCTGGGCCTCGACGGCAGTCATCTTGAAATACGCGGATCACGCCTTCGGACACCTGTTCGACACAGCGGAAAGCTAGGGCGGTCGCCCGACGCACGCAGCGTCACTCGATGCACTCGGGGCGCAGTCGCACAGGCGGGAGCAGTGCGCCGGAGGACGAATGCCAATCACGCGCAGATTGTTCCTCTCATTGCCCGCGAGGAATCTTCATGTGCATCGCGACACTCGGGTGGCGGCTTGACGGTCAACACTCCACGGGAGGCGTCCTCTGAGATCACGTCGCAGTTGCCCGATCGGGTGACTCCGGTGCTCGAACGCTGACAGAAATAGCTCACCGTCTCTGCCCACGCGTCATTCTCGCCGCAACCACTGAGAAGATCCCGAGGACCAATCCCGTCACCGCGCCGATCATCGGACCGACGACCGCCATGAGGAGCCTCGGATGATCCGACAGGGGCATCGACGCGGTCATCGCTGCTTCCTGCGCGTGGTGCGCAAGGTAGGTGTCGAAGAACGCCAGGTGGAACCCGGTAATCCACACGCTGTTGACCAGGCTGACCGCAACGCCGTGCATAAAAAAGCGGCCCGGCGCCAGCCGCGCGATGAGGTACGCGCAGATCGCGAAAATCACGAGCCAGAACGCCGGCTCGACGGTGGACGGAATCAGCGACACGGTGCCGATCCCCATCGCGAAGCCGAATCCTGAGAGCACCACAATCAACGGCCAGTTCATCGGATCCTCCGATCCCCCGCGAAAATGCACCACCGGCCGACTCGACGCGACAGCCGCCACTTGGGCCAACGTGAGCCGTAGTTTGGGCCACTCGACGCGACGGACGCACCCGTTACGGTCATCTCATTGCATGACGCGCGCATCTCGCACCCCAGATTCGCACTCGCCCACGATCTCGACGTCCGGATCGCGGCGGAGCAGCGCCATCACATTGCTTTGCGCGAGCGGTTCATCGTCAACGACGATGGTGCGGATCTTCCTGGGAGGCACAGCGCACTCCTTATCGTCTCAACGGGATCGCCACGGACACGATGACCCCGTTGACGGCATTCTCGATTGCGAGACGGAATGCCTCGCCATACAACATCCGGAGCCGTGCTTCGAGATTGGAGAGGCCGATCCCGAATCCCGGTCGTGACGAATGCGCCGCCAACGGCGGGCCGTCGTTGTAAACCGTGAGCGTCAGCGTGTCGCCGGAAGCCGTCGCACCGAGCCGAATCGCACCGCGGCGGGCCTGTTGCGAGATGCCATGTTTGACGGCGTTGTCGACAATCGGCTGCAGCACCAGATTCGGGACCTGGCAAGCGAGCAGCGAGCCCGGAATGTCGACGATCACTTCGAGTGCCTCTCCAAATCGCAGGCGTTGGAGGTCGAGGTACTTCTGGGCGAATTCGAGCTCGTGGCCGAGGGTCACCGACACCCCGTCGGACGCGCGCAACACACGCCGAAGGCAATCGCTCAGTCCGGCAATCGCTCGCACGGCGGTGTCGTTCTTGTGGTCACGCACCAGCCCGGCGACGGCGTTCAGCGCGTTGAACAAGAAATGCGGTTCGAATTGCTGCTGCAGGGCGTGCAACTGCGCCCGGGCCAGCTGGTCGTTCAGGCGTGCGGCTTCGGCCTCCTGTCGCAGCAGACGGTCCCGCGCCTCCAGCGCATAGCTCGTGGCAAGGATTCCCCCGTACAGAAAGATCGCTTGGAGTAGACCGTTCTCGAAACGGGCGACCCAGAGGCGTGCGAACGGCGGGGGGTGAGGGCTCGTGGCCCACGGATTCACCAGGCGCTCGAGCAGCGCGACCCATGCCGCTGTCGTGATGGCGATGGCGCCAAATGCGCCAATGTGCATCGCGACGTGCCGCCACGATGCGCCCGCGATCGGCGGATAGCGCTGGGCCGCCCGGAAGACCAGGGGCGTCGCGAGCACCCAGGGAATCCAGGCCAACAACTCGGTGGCAAAGAGCCTGGCCCACGCGTGATGCATGCCTTGTGACCGCATCACGAACACGGTTTGGGTGGCGCCAATCAAGCCAATGCCGAGCCACGCGGCGGCGTTCCAGAGCCAGAAGCGTGAGCCGACGGCCTCCAGTCTCGCTGACATGCGTCTCGATTGTATTCCGCACGAGGACGCGCGCAGCCGCTTTGCAGCCAGTCCCCAGCCGCGTGCAGCCAGTCGCCTTGCTCGCACCACCTCGAGCCCCGAGACTGGACGAGGACGATGAAGTCCGTTATGGAGGCCTGCATGAATCGCATCGGTTTAATCGCCCTCTCCTGTGTGACGCTCGGCGTCTTCACGTCGGCCGCACCGGCTCCCGACGCCACGACGATCTACAAGGGATTCATCAGCGACAGGCAGTGCGGCACCGCGGTCGATGCGGCATGCAACAAGAAGTGCTTCGAGCAAGGGCAAAAACCCGTGCTCGTCGTGGACGGTACCGGCGCCATCGTCGACATCGCGAATGCGGAGAAGGTCACGAGCATGCCGGGCGCGCACGTGGAAATCACCGGCAAGATGGACTCGGACCAGCGGTTGGTCGTCGTCGAAGCCAAGCTCCTGAAATAGGTGGTCGTGATCGTGGACGAACTCATCAGAGACGTGCGCTTCGCCTTGAGGACGCTGCTGAAGAACCGCGGGTTTGCCGCGCTCGCGGTTCTCACGCTGGGGCTGGGCATCGGTGCCAATACGGCCATTTTCAGCGTGATCCGCGGCGTGCTGCTGAAGCCATTGCCGTACACCGACGGCGATCGCCTCGTCTTGATCCGCCAGTCGGCCTTGCTCGCGGGGCGTCCCGTTGCTGGAATCTCCATCAAGGAGCTCTACGAGTATCGCGAGCAGGCCAGTGATTTCGACAACCTCGTCGAGTATCACCAGATGACGTTCGATCTCCTCAACCGCGGCGAACCCGATCGTGTCGGCACCGGCGTCGTCTCGCACAATTTCTTCGACGTGCTCGGCATCAAGCCGATGCTTGGCCGCACGTTTGTCGAAGCGGACGACAAACCGGGTGCCGACGCCGTGCTCGTCCTGAGTTACTCCTACTGGCTGACGAAGTTCGGCGGTGATCCGGGCATCGTCGGCCAGGTATTCCAAATGAACGACCGGCCGCACACGGTCGTGGGCGTCTTACCGAACGTGCCGCACTACCCGCAAGAGAACGACGTGTACATGTCGGTGTCGGCGTGCCCGTTTCGTGCGGCGGCCGAGAAACTCATTTACCAGAACCGGCGCGCGTTTCCGGGCCTGACCGTGTTTGGCCATCTCAAGGCCGGTGTTTCACGGGAACGCGCCGCCAGCGAGGTCGCGGCCATCTGCGCGCGGTTCACCCGCGAGAATCCCGCCGCGTATCGCATCGGGACTGGGTTCGCGGCGACGACGCTCAGTGTGCAGGAGGAGATGACGAAGAACGCCCGATCGATGCTCCTGATTCTGCTCGGCACGACTGGACTGATTCTGCTCCTTGCCTGTGCGAACGTCGCCAATCTCACGATGGCCCGGCTGCTGCGTCGCGAGCGGGAACTCTCGCTGCGTGCGGCCATCGGCGCCAGCCGAATGCGGCTGGTGCGCCAGCTGCTCACGGAGAGCCTGCTCGTGGCGTTGGCCGGCGGGGTGCTCGGCGTCTTGTTCGCCAGAGCCACGATCGGCCTGCTCACGACGTTTGTCGGTCGCTTCACGGTGCGAACCGGCGAGATTGGCATCGACCCGGCGGTGCTGATCTTCGCACTGACCGTCGCGATGCTGACCGGGCTCCTGTTTGGGACCTTGCCGGCCATGGCCTCGCGGGTTGATGTCGTCGAGGCGATGAAGCAGGGCAGCAAAGGAAGCGGCGGTGAAACTGGAGGTCGCCGACGGCTGCAAAGTGCGCTGATCGTCGTGCAGGTGGCGCTCTCCGTCGTCCTGCTCGTGGGCGCTGGTCTGCTGCTGACGAGTCTGTATCGCCTGCAGCAAGTGGACCCGGGCTACAAAGCGGACCACGTCCTGTCGGCCGAAGTGTTCACGAACTTTTCGAAGTATCCCACACCCACCGCGCAGCTCGCCTTCTACCAGCCGTTGATTCAGCGGCTGCAAAGCGAGGCCAGCGTCGTGTCGGTGGCCGTGACGAACGCCGTGCCGCTCAGCACGCTGCAGCCAGGCAGCAGTCCTTTTCAGATCGAGGGCCACGCCGTCGATGATCCCAACAAGCGGCCGACGGCTGATGCACGGATCGTCAGCCCGGAATTTTTCCGGACCATCGGCGTACCGCTGGCCTCGGGTCGCATCTTTACCGACAGCGATAAACAGGACGGACCGCCGGTGGTCCTGATCAACAACGCCATGACCCGGTACTGGGACAAAGCGGATGCCGTCGGCTCCCGCGTCTCGTTCGACGAGGGAAAGACGTGGGCCACGGTGGTCGGCGTCGTCGGCGACGTGAAGCAGTTCGGACTGAGCGAGGGCGCGGTGGCGCAAGTCTATACCCCGTTGAGTCAGGCCCAGTCGGGGATTGGCGGTGGCCGTCTGCTCGTCCGCACGACCGGCGAGCCGTTGGCCGCCGCGAAGACCATTCGCGAAGATGTCCATGCGATCGATCCGAATATGCCGGTTGTCAACGTCCGGACATTAGAAGACATTCGCGACCGCTACCTGGCGACGCCGCGGCTCACCGCGACACTGCTGTCCATTTTCGCGGTGCTCGCCATGCTCGTCACGATGACGGGGATCACGGGCGTGCTGGCGACCTCGGTCTCGCAGCGCACGCAGGAATTTGGGCTGCGGACGGCGCTGGGCGCGAGCCGCTCCAGCGTGCTCGGGATGGTCGTCGGGCAAGGGCTCGTGCTCATCGGCGCGGGCTTGATCTTCGGCATCATGGCCGCGATGGCTCTCACGCGCGTCCTCGCATCACTCCTCTTCGATACGACAGCCGGCGATCCGCTGACGCTCACGGGCGTCGCGGTGGCATTTCTCGTCGCGGGGATCGTGGCGTGCCTGGGTCCTGCGTGGCGCGCGACGACCGTGGACCCGATGGTCGCCTTGCGCGCCGACTGATGTCGCGATTCGTCCATGAACATTTTTTTGCCGCCTCGCGAGGAAGCACGATGAACAGGTCACTGGGATGTGTCTTGGGGGTTGGGCTCGTGTTCGGCATGACGGTGGCGCGGCCAGTCGTCACGGCGCAGTCTGCGCCGGCCAATCAAGCCAGCGGCTCGAACCCAGGGGTTGTGAAGACCGCGGCCGCCACGTTCAAGAATCTTCAAGTGCTCGGCGACTTGAAGGGCTCGCCCTCATCCGAACTCTGGGACACGATGCAGGTCTTCGCCGGGTCGCTGTCCGTCAGCTGCAACTACTGCCATGTCGCCGAGTCTGGACCGTTCGACAGCGACGCGAACAAGACCAAACTCCTCGCGCGCGACATGATCAAGATGACGCGCGCGATCAACGAGAACAACTTCGGCGGCCGACTTGTCGTCACGTGCAATACATGCCATCAGGGCAGCCCGCATCCGAAAGCGACGCCCAGTCCCTGGAACAGAACCGCCGAACAGATTGTCGCGTACAGCAAGTCTGTGCGGCCCGTTGCGACCGACCCGGCGGCGGCACCGCCCACGCAGCCCGCGACGGCATCGGCGACCTTACCGGATCTGGATCAGGTCATGGCCAATTACCGCCGGGCCGTCGGGACCCAGGTCTTGAAGTCCGTCCACATGTCGGGCATCGCCGCCGACCTGAACCGTGGGTCGCGACCACGCGAGGTGTACGCGCTATTTCCGGACAAGATCGTGATCGCGAGCGGCGGCACCCAGCAGATTGTGAACGGCGACCGCGCGTGGCTGCTGACGCCACAGGCGAGAACCGGCCTGCAGCCCGGCGTGATCGCCGCACTCAGGGATTTCGCCGCGTTGCTGCAACCTGTGAAGTACGAGAAGTCGGACGTCGCGCGCAAAGTGACGGGCGTCGAGACGATCGGGGGCCAAGCCTACTATGTGGTCGAGTCGCATCCAGGCCGAGTGCGGCCCACGGCTCCCGCGAACTCGCACCCCGACGCAGTCGAGCGGCTGTTCTTCGACGTTCAGACAGGACTGCTGCACAAAGACCAGGTCACGATCGAGACGCCATTTGGAACCCGAGTCGAGGAGACGTCGTTCGAAGACTATCGTGAGGTGGGCGGCCTCAAACTGCCGTATTCGATCATCACGCACTACATGGAAGACGAGAATCTGTTCAAGATTTCAGAGATAGAAGCGAACATCGACGTGGACCCCGCGAAGTTCGAGCCGGTGGATCCCAAGGAACGCAAGGACGGCGGCCGGTGAACCCGAACGTCGAACGTCCGGTACGCTTTGGTCTCGCGCCCTTGGTGGCGCGGTGGCTGTTGACGATGGAATTCCTGATCGCCCTGAACGGCAAGATCTCCGGCTGGGCGGGCCAGGCGTCGTACATGGCGGCGCACGGGATGACGTTCGTCGCGCCGCTCCTCGCCACCGCACTCGCGATCGAGGCGATTGGGTCGATCTGCCTGATCACGGGCGTCAGAGCACGCACGGCCGCGGGGGTGATGTTCGTCTACTTGGGCATCGTGAGCGTGCGGTTGCACGACTTCTGGAATCGCGGCGGAGCGTCGAGCATGAACGCGGGGGAATTCTTCAAGAATCTCGGGATCATGGGTGGCCTGCTGATGATCGCGGCCTACGGACCTGGGGTCTGGTCACTCGGCCGTCTGTGGAAGCCGTCCTCGTCCAAAGTCGTCGAATGATGCAGCTACAGCGTGCGTTCGCCGGAGGCCTCCTTGCCGCGATCGCTGTACTTCCGTCGCCTGCGCGTCGTGTCGAGCGGCACGGCGATCGCCTCGCGCTGCACGCGTGTCAGATCCCTCGGTTCGATGGGACGACACAGTGTGGTACCGTCACGGTCTTCGAGAATCGCAGCACGAAGACCGGCCGCACAATCGATCTCAACATCGTCGTGGTGCCGGCGGTGAGCCCAACGCCGGCGCCAGACCCGGTGTTCTGGCTGGCCGGAGGACCAGGCGTGGCGGCGACGGACGTGGCCTGGACGGCGAAGGGCGGATTACTGGGTGGCCTCCGACGCGATCGCGAGTTGGTGTTCGTCGATCAGCGGGGCACGGGGAAGTCGAACGCCCTCAAGTGTGACCTCGGAGACGACCCGGCCGATCTCCAGGCCTTCTTTGGCGAGCTGCTTCCGCTGGACAACGTCCGGCAATGCCGGACGGAACTGGAGTGGCACGCGGATCTCGCGCTGTATACGACACCGATCGCGATGGACGATCTGGACGATGTCCGCGAAGCGCTCGGCTATCACACGATCAACATTGCCGCGGCATCATACGGGACCATAGCGGCGCAGGTCTATCTGCGCCAGCATCCCGAGCATGTACGGTCCGCGTTTCTCGTCGGTGTCGCGACTCCCGGGATCAAGCAGCCGCTGCCCTTTGCCCGAGCGGCGCAGCACGCGCTCGACCTCCTCTTCGAGGACTGTACGGCCGACGAGAGCTGCCGCGGGGCGTTTCCCAATCTGAAATCCGAGTTCGACGCCGTGCTCGCACGATTCGACACAGGGGCGCTCCGCGTTGAGATGCTCGATGCGTCGAGCCGGCATCGACGAGCCGTCACGCTGTCGCGTGACAGCTACGTCGAGCATCTTCGCCTCATGCTCTACACGACGTTGGGCGCGCGCTTCGTGCCGTTCATCGTGCACCGCGCCTATGGAAATGATTTCATTCCGTTCGAGACGATGGCGATTCGGAACAACCCGGGTGCGAACCTGGCGCGTGGCATGTACCTGACCGTGACCTGCTCCGAGGGCGTGCCGTTCATCACGGACAAGGAGGTCGTCGACGGAGCACGCGGGACATTTGTCGGCGAGAACCGGGTGCGCGTCCACCGGACGGCGTGTGCGGAATGGCCGCACCAGACGGTCCCGCGCGATTTCATCGATCCGGTCACGTCGGATCGCCCGGTCTTCATGTTCTCGGGCGAAGCGGACGGATCCACGCCGCCGTGGTTCGCCAAGGAGGCCGTCAAGTACTTGTCCCGCGGTCGGCAGGTCCAGGCTCGTTACTACGGGCATCAACTGGACAGCCCGTGTCTGTGGAAGGCGGCTTCGGAGTTCGTCGCGAAGGGCACAGGCGACGGCATTGACATGGGGTGCGCGGCTGAGATCCGCAGGCCTCCGTTTGCGACAGACTTGCCTAATCTGGAAGGAAGGTAGCCAATGCGGAACGTCTTCACAGCGGTCTCGATGATCGCCGCCGTTCTCGTGACCGGGCAACATCCGGTCCGTGCCCAGACTCCAGCGCCGTCCGATGAAGCGGCCATCCGGCAGACGGCCCTTGATTACATCGAAGGGTGGTATGAAGCGGATGCCGCGCGTATGGAGCGAGCGCTGCACCCGGAACTGGCGAAGCGCATGGTGGCGCCCGACATTCGAGGGCACAGCCGACTCAATCAGATGAGCGCAATGACGCTCGTGCAAAGTACGCACGCCGGCGGCGGGAGCCACACGCCCAAGGAACTGCAGCAAAAGGACATTACGATCCTCGATCGTTTCAATAACGCGGCCGTCGTGAAGATTGTCGCCTCCGGTTGGGTCGATTACCTCGAGGAAGTCAAATTCGACGGCCAGTGGAAGATCCTCAACGTCTTATGGGAGCTGAAATCGCAGCAGCCAGCGACGCCTCCCTCGAGCCGGTAACTCGCTCCAGGATGCCACTGATCTCCATGCGCGGCGCTTCTGGCCGCACACGTCGGGAGAGCTCACGTCGATCCCGGGCGGCACCTCGGCGTGCGTGAGCAGCGGTGCTTCGAAGCTGCCGGATGCAAACGCCGTCGCAATCTGCTGGAGGTGTGTCCGAATCGCGGCGCGGTTGGTCTCGTCTGAGGCGTCGCGTACGCTGACATCGATGGTGTCAGCAAGCCTGGGCATGTGGAGCATTTGGTAACGGCGAGTCCTGCGGGCCGCGTACACGACACACGACGCGCGAAGGGACGGCTTCGCGATGACGACTCCCATCGGCACAGCACCGCCGTGCACGAGCGGCCGCATTTTCTGATGCGCGTGCCGGGTCGTCACGCGCCCACCGAAACTGCCGGGGGCCACCGGGCGCACGTCAGTTGTCCAATTCGTCGCTCACTGCGCGCATCAACTGTGCGCCCCACTCGCTCGCAGCAAACCGCGCATCGGCCTCGCCGCGAAAGCATTCGGACTTGACCCGCTGACCCTGACGCCACAATTCGAGGTAGTACCCGTTTCCGGCGCGGACGAGGACACATTCCAGTTCGACCATTACCCACAACGTTTCCATCGCGTCGCCGACTGTGTCCAGGTGCGCGCCACAGACGCCTGCCGCCCGGGAGGGCAGGCGCTGCACGCGGATCACAAGCGGAATCCGAATGCGACCCGCAGCGTCCGCCCGCCGGGCAGCGCGCCGCTGAATGCCGTCGGAAACGCGTTGACGGTGAGCCCCGTCAAGTTGATCGTGTTGCCGGTCGCCGTGCCAAACGTCGAGGCCCGGACGAACCCGGTGGGGAGGCCGAGATTGTCCTTGGGGCTGTTCGGATCGGGGCGGACGGTCGTGTTCCAGGCGATCAGCGTGTTGTTGTCGAGCAGGTTGTAGACGTCGACCTTCAGCCAGGGCCGCAGCGTGCGGAACACCGGGATGTTGTAGTTCACAGAGAGATCGAAGAGACCGTACCCTTTGAACGTCTGCGATCCGCGATCGCCGAAGTACACGTAATAACCACTTGATGGCGAGGTCGTGCCCGGCGCGTCAGGATAGCCCGCGGCGGCGAGGATGCTCGCCTGCGTCGCGGTCAACGGCGCACTCACGGCGCGCAGACTGTAGGTCAGCGCGGAGTCCACACGCCACAGCCCCGAGACCGACAGATCGCCCAGGCGACCCATCGGCATCTCGTAAATACTCCAGACGCGCAGACGGGAACGCTGGAAGCTCTGGAGATGTCCGTCGGGGAAGTTGCGCTGCGCGTCGAACGCCTCCGGGTAATTGCCGATGAACGACGTCTTGCCTGGCTGATTCCCCGCTTCGCCTTCGTAGTTGCCGTCGTTGCGCAGCTGCACCGTGTAATGCCCGTTGACGCTCCACCGCGGTGACACCCGATAGCGCGCCTGGAACACCGCGGCGTCGTAGACGCGGCGGGCGAGGTCGCTGTTCTGGTAGATGATGTTCGTGAATTCGCCCGCGTTGACGCCGTTGAGCACCACGTCGGTGAAGCCGCCGGCAGCCGTCTGAAAGTCTTCAATCAGATCCACCGTGCGCCGGTGCACGTAGGTGCCTTCGGCGTAGCCGCGCATCCCGCCGACGTTCGTCCCGTACCGAGGTCGTGAACTCGCGGACGACCGGCGACTTCAGGTTTGGATTCGTGAACACGTTCGCGGTCGGCACGGTCGCCGAGGCCGTCGGGCCCACGGGATAATTCCTGACATCGAAGCCGGGCGCGAACGCCAGTCCTTGTCCGGCTGGTCCCTGGTAGACCGTGTTCAAGTCGGCCGGATTGCCGACCGGACTGTTCGCACCGATCTGCGCCTCGTCGTACCGGCCCGAATACCAGCCGTACGTGGCGTGCACGACATGATTGCCGTGGCCGTCGAGGTTGTACGCGACGGCGAGCCTCGGCACGATCCGATTGTTGTCCACACTGATGATGTCGCCGGTGGACGCCGACTTCACGTGCTCGTATCGAGCGCCGAGATCGAGCGACCACCGGTTGCTCACCGTCCAATGGTCCTGGACATACAACGAGTTGTTGTCGGTGTTCATCACGGCGCCGCGCGTCGCGGGATAGAAATCCACCGATGACACGCCGGGCACGAAGACCGGGATGACGTGACCGTTCGCGTCGAGCGCGGGAGCGCCGCTGGCATCCGTCGCGAAGTCCGAGTTGAAGACGTACGACGTGGACGACTGTGAATTACCGCCCGTGCGCTGGCTGCGATAGAACTCGTACCCGGCCTTGGTTTCGTGTCGACCGGCCAGACCCCAGAAATTCGTCACGCTGCCGGTGATCTGCCGGTTGTTCCGCGACTCCGGATCGGTGGCGTCGAAGTAAGGCGCGTTGTAGAGGCAGGCGCACTGCGTCGCCGACAGGATCGGCGAGTTCACGATGTTGGTGCTGGTGCCGCCGTCGCCGACGAACTTGAACCGCCGCTCCGAGTACCTGTGCCTCGACGAGCATGTTGTGCTGCAGCACCCCGCGGTAATTCGTATAGTAGTACCAGTTCGGATTGCTGCGCATCACCTCGCTGTCCGGCGTGATGACGAACGACTGCAGCCCGGAATTATTCGTGCGCGTGCGCGGATCGGTGAGAAAGCCGCCCTGGATGGTGTGATTGGTCGCGGCCGTGCCGGTCAGCTTGATCTCGCCGCGCTTGTTCAGATCGTTGACGGGCAGCGCAATCCCGGTCTGGGACAGCGTCACCGTCGAATCGACCGACCCATAGCGCCCTGCCGAGAAGAACCAGAGGCGATCTTTGGCCACCGGACCGCCGAATGTGCCTTCGTAGCTTTCCTGGACCGAGCTCGGGTGAGCGGCGGCGGACTGTCCTCGCGCGACCTCGAACGGCGTCGCGGTGGTCCACGCCGGGTTCGACAGATTCACCCGCGCGCTCCCTGAGAACGCGTTGCCGCCGCTCTTGGTGATCGCGTTCACGACGCCGCCGGTGAAGCGGCCGAATTCCGCGGAAATGCCCGACGTCAGCACCTGCGTTTCCTCGATCGCATCTTCGATGAACAGATTCTGCGGCTGGGCGAACAGGTTGTCGTTCACGTCGACGCCATTGATCATGAACACGTTGTCGAATGCGAACGCGCCGTTGATCACCACCTGCCCGTTGTTCTGCGGTCCGTTCTCGTTGAGCGCGGGCGACAGCTGCGCGATGCCTTCGAGCGTTCGCGGGGTGGCGAGCGCTTCGATCTCCTCATGGCGGAAATTGGCACCGACCACTGGCGTCGCAATGGGTCCTGGTTGTTCCGCGCGTACCTCGACGGTCTCGGCGACGCCTGCGGCACTCAGCGTGATGCGGTTCTCCACCGTGAGTCCCAACGGCACGGTGACCTCGAGCGTCAACGGCTTGAAGCCGCCAAGCTCGAACGTGACCTTGTAGCCGCCCGCAGGCAGCGCGGTCAACACATAGAGCCCTTGCGCGTCGGTCACCGTGGTCCGCACTCCTTGAGCCGCCGCTGACGTCGCCGAGACCGTGACCCCCGGCACGGCGAGGCCCTGCTGATCGCTGACGACCCCGCGCATCGTGCCGGTCTGCAAGCCCTGTCCGAACGCCACCTGCGCGAAGCCGATAGCGATGCCCAACGCAAGCATGTGAAGGCGCACGCGTGTCATGAACTACTCCCATGAAAGCCGATCGCGCTTCACGCGCGATCTGTCGCGAAAGATGCTATGAGGGTTCGCCGCGTTCCACACATGGCGAATAATGGTGGATGTGAAGATTTGATTCCGAAATCCAAGATACGGTGCGTGGAGTGTCCGGACGCGTGGCAAGAAGCCGAATTGTCGCTGGAGTGCTTCGGAATTTTGTTGTGCGAGCGTCCGAAATCGAACGATGTGCCCGTTGTCGGCGCGCCGGATCGCTGAGCCTAAGGCCTACAGACATCACCGCTGATCATCGAGTCGATGGGCGATCTGCTCAGGGAATTACTGGTTCATTCAAAGTCGGTCGAGTCGATCCGAATCCAGAGCAATCTCAGCGCTCAGAGCCATGCTGTCTGCTGAAGCTCAGTACGCGTCAGTCAATGGCGGTGTTTATGCCACGCCGGATTGTCTAGCGACCAGGGCACCGCTTTCAGCTTTCGAGAGTTCGCGATCACACAGAGCCCGGAGATGACTCCCTCGGTGTTCAAATCCACCGTCAACACCAATCGGGGCGGCCGACGGCCCATGGATGCCTCGAACTCGAAGAGCGCGGCGGGGAACGCGTTTAGATCGATCACGCGGACACGGACGCCGGAGGTCCGTGACTCGGCCAGTCTGACGAAGAACTGTGCGACGGGGGCCGGCCCCACAATCGGATACGGCGATGCGCTGAACTCACCGCCGCCGTCGGTGACCGTGCGGATGTCGGCGGCCAGCATGCGTTCGATCCCTGATACGTCAGCCTCACCCAGCAATTCCAGGAACCGCTGGAGCGTCTGAGAGGTTCGTCGGCGGTTGTCAGCCGTTGGTGGTGTGCGGCGCGCTTCGTACGCCGCCATCGCGTGTCGCGCGCGATGATGAATCGTGCGCGCATTGCCTTCGGAGAGATCGAGTGCGGTCGCCACTTCCGCCGCCGAGTAGTCGAACACGTCACAGAGCAGCAGCACGGCTCGTTGGGTCGGGGTCAACGCTTCGAGCGCCCGGAGAAATGCGAGCGACACGCTCTCCATGAGGTCGTAGCGGCTCTCCAACGTCCGCCCCGCATCGGCGGCCGGCTCGTACGAGGGCAACGGACCCTCCTCCGAAGTGTCGACTGGGCTCGGCAGCCACGGACCGATGTACGACCTGCGTTTGCGGCGCCGGAGAAAATCCCGCGACGCATTGACCGCCACGGTGACCAGCCATCGCCGCGGCTCGGCCAACTCCTTCGGCGCATGTTTGAGCGCGCGCATGAAAGTCTCCTGCACCGCGTCATCCGCATCGGCGGCGGATCCGGTTACGCGATAGCACACGCCCCACAGGAATCCCCGATGCTGCTCGAACCAGCGCGTCAGGATCGTTTCAGTCAGTGCCATCTGCCTCCCACGCCGCTGCCGTCAGTCGCTCGACCGCTCGTGCGGCGTGTATCCCGCTTGCAACGGCCGCGTCCGCCAGTTGTCCCACCGGTCCCACCCAATCGCCGGCGAGAAACACGTTGTCGACGTTGGCGATGCGCCCGCTCGGCCGGCCTGGGAATCCGCCGGACTCGGCCGAGACGAGGGCATGACTCACCACGACCGTGCCGAGAAAACGCCGGTGCACGACGACCTCGCGCCAGCCCGGTTGCAGCAAGTCGAGCGTCCGCTCCAGGTGCCGTTCGTCATCGGTCGTTCCGCGCTCGCCGCTTCGCAGATACTTCGCGACATGCACGACCGCCCCGTCATTGGGCGCCACGCGCGCGATTGCGGAATCCACCGAAAAACAGATCGGGTCGTCGATGCCGACGGCGAAGATCGTCCGCTTTGACGGCAGCCGTCGGAGTGCGACATCGAGAGCCGCGACGCACACCGGAAAGCAAGATGCGAGCGGCGGCATCACGTCGCCTAGCAGACGATGAGCCTGGTGTGGATCGGTCGCGACAATCACCGCCGCACACCGGACGTGAGTCCCGTCCTCCAGTACCACCGACGCCACGCGTCGTGCGTCCACGTTGACCGCCACGACCGATTGCTCTCTGGCGATCGTCACACCGGTCGACTCCGCCGCGCCTTCTAGGGCCGCCACCAACGTCGCCCAGCCCTTGTGAATGTACAGGATCGGTCCCATCAGGCTGAGCTTCAACTGCTCGAGGCCGGCGGCAGCACTCAGGCGGTCGGGTTCGTCGCTATAGGTCGTGAACCGGATCATGGCCAGTGCCACTTGTAAGACACTTGGATCGCGCAGCCTGGTTCGGAGCCACGTCGTCAGCGACACACCCTGCAGGCTCGCCGCCTCCATCGTCGGCACATCCGCGAGGAAGGCCGCGATCTCGCGTTTCCCAGACGGCCCCAGGAGATCGGTCGTCAGGAGCGAGAAGCATCCCACCGGCAAGGTGTGCGTGACGCCGCCTCGAATCGCGAAACCGCCGTTCGGTCCGCGCGGCGCGCTCTCGACGCCCACCTCGAGTGCCCGCAATCCCTCCACTGCGGCGCCGCGCTCGTACAACCGGTGCGGCCCGAAATTGAGGTGAAAGCCAGACCGGCAGTCGGTTCGCACCCGGCCGCCGAGTTGCGCGGCATCATGGCACAGCATCGCAGGAATTCCCGCGCGCCCGAGGTGCAAGGCCGCGGTCAGGCCCGCAAGGCCGCCGCCGACGACGACAACGAGATCTGGAGGATGACCCATGACGCTCTGAAGGCATGACGCCCGAGGCGGTCAATTCGTTACAGCGTCCGGTTTGTAACGATTGACGGTCGGCGGACGTGAAGAGGCCAGAGGGAAGACAGTGGCCTATGGCGCCGAAGGGCCCAGGGGTTTGTTGCGCGGCAAACGCGTGGTCGTCATTACGGCTCGAGGTGGAAGCTATCCGCCTGGTACGTCGCAGGCCGCATCGGATTTCCAGGAGCCGTACTTACGACGGGTGCCGGGTTTCATGGGGATGACCGACGTGACCTTCGTCCACGCCGAGAATCAGTCCGGCGGTGCGCCTGGCGAGGCGTCGCGCGCCGCAGCGATCACGCGCATCGGCGACATCGTGAAACACGAAGAGTTGAGCCATGCAGGCTCTTACAGAGATGGACCCGCACACGGCGAGTGGACCGACGTCAGACACCCGCAACGGCGCCGAGCGCATCGTAACAAGCCGCGTTTTCAGCAGGAGAACACAGATGGCACAGTCAACAAGTCGAGGCATCGGAATTCTGGCGGCGGTGTTGGGCGTCATGATGACCGGCAGCGGGCTGTCGAAGCTCGCCGGCGAGTCGCACCAGGTGGCGATGTTCGCGCAGGTCGGACTCCCGTCCTGGTTCCTGGTGCTGGTCGGCACATTCGAAGTCATCGGCGGGATCCTGCTGGCGGTGCCACCGTCCACGCCCGCCGGCAGTCTGATCCTCAGCACGATCATGGTCGGCGCGCTGTGGACGCATGCCGCGCAGGGCGAGTGGGCCAAGCTCGTGCCGGTCGGCGTGCTGCTCGCGCTGTTTCTCCTGATCTTTCAACGCAATCGATCGCGTGCCATCCGGTTGCTCGCAGCATAACGTCATGGGAGGCGGCCTCGACGGGGAGAGCGCCCTGGTGACGGGCGGCACGGATGGCGTCGGCAAAGCGATCGCGCGGGAACTCGCGGCGCGCGGAGCCGACGTGCTCATCGTCGGCAGCAATGCTGAAAAAGGCGCTCGCGTGGAGCGTGAACTGCGCGCGTCGGCGGGCCATCACCACGTGCGGTTCCTGCGGGCCGATCTCAGCCTGATGCGAGACACCGACCGACTGGCCGACGAGTTCATCGCGCGTGTCCCGAAACTGCATCGCCTCGTTCTCTGCGCAGGCGTCGTGCGCGGCCGGCGCCTCGTGACAATGGAGGGCGTGGAATCGAATTTCGCCATCAACTATCTCAGCCGGTTCGTGCTGACCGAAGGATTGCTGCCGCTGCTACGGGCGGCGGGCGTGCCCGGGGCCGCCGCGCGGATCGTGGTGATCAGCGGCGCGGCGATGAACGGCACGATCCATTACGAGGACATCAACCTGACGCGGAACTTCGGAATACTCACGATGGTTCCGCAGTGCTGCCAGGCGAACGACCTGTTTGTCCTCGAACAGGCGCGCAGGCTGGCCGAGAGTGGGGAGCCGCCCCGCGTCACGATTACGACGCTCAAAGCCGGCGTGGTTCGTACCAATATCCGCCGCGACTTCCCGTTCTGGATGAAGGTGCTCGTGCCGCTCGTCTTCGATCCCCTGCTGGGGCAGACGCCGGAACAGATTGCGGAGCCGGCGATGCGTCTGCTGGTGTCTCCGGAGTTCGAAGGCAAGAGCGGATTGCTGTTCACGCAGATCAAACGGTTCAAGGTGGCTGAGCCTGGCGCGCACACGCGCGATCCACGTGAGGGACAGCGTCTCTGGGAGTTCAGCACCCAGCTCGCAGCCAGCGCGCGAGCGTCGAGACTGTAACGCTTTGCCGGTGCCATGCGTGTTTAGGCCAGGAGAGGCAATGTGACGAAGTCAATCAGTAGTGCAACGATGTTAACGCGCGTGGATCGCACCGCGCCGCTGCGTCTGCCGGAGTGGCTACCGCGAGAGGTGTGGCCGTTCGAGACCATGCAGCTCAATGTCGACGGGTCATCCGTCGCGCTCTCCGAGGCCGGCAGCGGACCCGTTCTGCTGTTCTACACCGGCATCGGATCGTTCGTATGGCGCGACGTCTTACTGCGGCTGTCGGCCGACTTCCGATGCATTGTGCTCGATCCACCGGGTATGGGCTTGAGCGCGCCGGTGCCACGGTCCTCGACAACGCTCGCGAATTCGGCGCGCGCTGTCGAAGCGATTATTCAGGCGCTCGATCTCCAGAACGTGACACTCGTCGTCCACGACTCCGCCGGTCCGCCGGCACTTGCGGCCGCCGCTCGCACGCCGGATCGCGTCCGCGGCATCGTCGGCATCAATACCTTTGGGTGGAGGCCGGAGGGCGCGGCGTTTCGCGGCATGCTCGCGGTCATGGGAAACCCGCTCATGCGGCGGTTCGACCTCGCGACCGGCGTGCTGGCGTGGGTCACGTCGACGGCATTCGGCGTCGGTCGACATCTCGACGACGCGAGCCGCCGCGCGTATCGCGCGGGGCTCACGCGGACGATGGGCGCGTTCCACGATTATCTAAACTCGGCGCGCTTCAGCGAAGAGATCTACGGCGAGGTGGCACGCGCGTTGACCGGCTCGTTCCGCGGTCTGCCGCTACTCACGATCTTCGGTGAGCGCAACGATCCACTCGGCTTTCAACCGCAGTGGAGGCGGCTCTTCCCCGATAGCAAGCAGGAGACGATCCCTGCAGGCAACCACTTCCCGATGTGTGACGACCCGGAACTCGTCACCGACCTCATACGCGGGTGGCACCACGACATGTTTTCCAGCTTCAGGGAGACACAGCGATGACCCGATCTTCACGCGTCGTCATTTGGTTCAGCCGACTATTACTCCTCGCGGCGACGTTCATTATGACGATGATTGCCCTCCGCAATTTGCGCGATCCCATCGGTGCGACGCTGCCGATGGGCATCGTGCTCACGTCGCCGACGGCGATCACCGTCGTGCGGGTCGGCTTCGGCGGCTTTCCGCTCGGGTTTGCGATCGCGCTTCTGGCGTGTCTCGTCGCGACTCGCCGGCTGTTGACCGGTGTCTCGTTCGTTGCCGCCGTGATCGGCGCTGCCACGGGAGCCAGAATTCAGGGCTTGGTGTTGGACGGCGCCACACCTTACAACCTGGCGCTGCTGCGCCCCGAAGTCGTGTTGCTGACACTGAGTGTCGTCGCGATCGTCCTCGAGCGCCGGCGTCGACGAGAGAGCCGCAGTCCTCGACAGGACGCCGTCTTACAACCCGCAGTCTCTCGCTGAGGTGAGTGGTGACGATTCGGAAACGTCTATTGGCCGTGATTCCCGTGGCGCTAGTTGCAACGGCCGCCCTGGGCTGGCGGCTCCTGGCCGCGTCCTCGGGCGGACCTCCGAGCGTCATTGCCGTCAGCGGCCGCGTGGAAGGGGACGATTCCGCGGTCGCATCGAAGACCAGCGGCCGCATCCTCGAGGTGCGCGTGCGCGAAGGCGATGTCGTGAACGCCGGCGATACCATCGCGCGGCTCGACGACTCGCAGATTCGGTCGCGCGAGGAACAGGCGCGGCTCGCCGTGATCGTCGCGGAGGCAGGCGAGCAGGCGGCGCGACGCCAGATCGCCGTCCTGGAGCAACAGCTGCAGCAGGGCGAGCTCCAAACGGGTCAGGCGAACGCCGACGCGTCTGGGCGCGTGGAGCAGGCCGACGCGGATCTCGCTGGAGCAGAAGCCGAGCTCGCGCGGCAAGAGGCGGCGAATCAGCTCGCGCAGTTCGACAAGGACGCGTACACCGCGCTCGCGCAGTCGGGGGCCGTCTCCGAACGCCAAGGCAAACAGGCGGTGGCCACCGCGGATCAACAGGCGGCCGCAGTCGCGGCCGCACGGCGACGCGTCGATGCCGCACGTGGCGCCACGATGACGGCGCGGGCGAATCTGGCCAATGGGAGCATTCGCCGCGCGCAGACCGCCGGCGTACGCCGGCAGATTGCCCAGCAGCAGTCGGAAATTGCGGGTGCTACCGCGAACGCCGACCATGCGCGGGCCCAGCTGCGCGAGGCTGAGGCCGACCTCCGCGATCTCACCGTCACCGCGCCGTTTGGCGGGACGGTGATGACACGAGCCGCGGAGCCCGGCGAAGTCGTGCAGGCGGGGACCGCCATCATCACGCTCGTGGATCTCGCGAAGGTCTATTTGCGCGGGTTCGTGCCCGAGGGACAGATCGGCGAGGTCAAGGTCGGTCAACGGGCCCGCGTCTACCTCGACTCGAATCAGCGTCAGCCGATTGAGGCGGTCGTCTCGCGGATCGATCCCGCTGCGACATTCACGCCTGAGAATACGTACTTCCGCGACGATCGCGTGAAGCAGGTGGTGGGCGTCAAGCTGCAGCTGAAGGGCGCGCTCGGCTTTGCGAAGCCGGGGATGCCCGCCGACGGCGAGATGCTGGTCCGCGGCGACGCGTGGCCGAAAGACCGCAAATGACCGTCGCGATCCAGACCGTCGGACTGGAGAAGGCGTACGGCGACGTCCAGGCGGTGCGGGGAATCGATCTCGCCGTCGACGAGGGCGAGATCTTCGGCCTGATCGGTCCCGATGGCGCGGGGAAGACCTCCACGTTTCAAGTGCTGGCCGGCGTCATGGAGGCGACGCGGGGAACCGCGGCGATCTTCGGCCGGCCGCCGCGGCACGCGCGATCGCAGACCGGCTATCTGACGCAGGCATTCAGTCTCTACCCGGACCTCAGCGTGATGGAAAACGTCCGCTACACCGGGGCGCTGCGACGGGTGCCAGTCGACCAAGTTCTCGCCAGGTCCGAGGAGTATCTCCAGCTGTTCGGCATGCGTGCGTTTGCGAATCGCCTCGCCGGTCAGTTGAGCGGGGGGATGAAGCAAAAGCTCGCGCTGGCCTGCGCGTTGGTGGCGCAACCGCGCGTGTTGCTGCTCGACGAGCCGACGACCGGCGTCGATCCGGTGTCCCGCCGCGAGTTCTGGGATGTCCTGGCACACCTCGCTGCCAAAGGGCTCACGGTCCTGGTGGCGACGCCGTACCTCGACGAAGCGGAGCGGTGCCATCGCGTCGCGCTGATGCATCTCGGCAAGATTCAACAAACCGGCACACCCGCGGCGTTGCGCGCGGGGCTGCGCGCCACGCGCCTCGAGCTGTGGACCCCGAATCTGGCGGCCGCAGAACGCGTACTCACCACCGTCGCCGGGGCCGACCATCGGATCCTCGATGTGCAGCGATTCGGTGATCGGTTGGATCTCCTGCTCCACGATCCCGAACAGGGCCGACACGCCGTCGATGACGCCATGCGGTCGGCCGGCTTGGCGGTCAGCGATGTGCGACTCGATGAGCCCACTCTGGAGAACACCTTCGTCGCGACGCTGCGCCACCTGGGACACGACATGGTCGACGCAGCGTTTCCTGCCCGCGCCAGTCACCGCGACCTACACGGCCATGTCGCGCTCGCCGCGAAAACCCTCACGAAGCAGTTTGGGGAATTTACAGCCGTGAACAACGTCAGCCTCAACGTTCACCATGGCGAGATCTATGGTTTGCTCGGGGCCAATGGGGCGGGCAAGACGACGGTGATCAAGATGCTCTGCGGCTTGGCGCAACCCACGCACGGTGACGTTGAATTGGGCGGCGCCCGCAACGCGTTGCGGTCGTCGGACGTACGCCAACGGATAGGCTACATGTCCCAACGCTTTTCGTTGTACGACGATCTCACGATTGCGGAGAATCTCAATTTCTTTGCGGGCGTCTATGGAGTGCCCCCGGACCAGCGCGACGAGAAGCGCCGTTGGGTCTTGTCCTTTGCCGGCCTGGAGGGGAAAGACACGCAACTGACCGGCAGCCTGCCGGGCGGGTGGAAGCAGCGCGTCGCGTTTGGCGCGGCCATCATGCACGAGCCGACACTCCTCTTCCTCGACGAGCCGACGTCCGGCGTCGATCCCCTCGCCCGTCGCGCCTTCTGGCGGATGATCAACCAGCTCGCCGATGCGGGCACGGCGATCCTCGTGACGACCCACTATCTCGAAGAGGCCGAGCAGTGCAATCGGCTCGGCCTCATGGTGGGCGGGGAGATGATCGCGGAAGATTCTCCCGGTGGCATGAAGCGTCGGCAGAACGGGTGCCTCCTCGAATTTGTCGTCGACCGGCCGCAGCAGGCAGCCGATCTCCTGCGGGCGGGAATCGACCGGTGGCGCGTGTCATTGTTTGGCGACCGCCTCCATCTCATCACGGACGACGACGCGGCGGTCGCCCAACGCGCCACGACCGAGCGCCTGATCGCTAACGGCATCCACGTGACGCGGTCGCGCCAAGCGCCTTTCTCTCTCGAGGATGTGTTCATCACCCTGGTCGAGCAGCGGCGGCTCGCCCGGGCAGCCGAGCAGGCGGCCGCGTGACCCGCCTTCTCGCACAGACGCGCAAGGAGCTCACGCAATTGCTGCGCGATCGCCGATCGCTCGCACTGGCGCTCGTCGTGCCGATGATCCAGTTGGTGCTGATGGCGTCCGGCATTTCGCTGTCCGTCAACGACCTGCCGCTCGTCGTGCAAGATCTCGATCAGTCGGCGACATCTCACCGCCTGATCGACGCCTTTCGGGCATCGATCACCTTCCACGTGGTCGCGTGGCCTGTTGACCGACCGCCGGATGACGCGTTCGCGTCGAATGCCGCCCGAGCCGCCATCGTGATCCCTCAGCATTTCGGACGCGACTTGGCGCGCGGAGTCGCCACGCCCGTGCAGATTCTCGTGGACGCCTCCGATGCGAACACCGCGCGCCTCGTCGCTGGTTACGCGCAGCAAGTGACGCGCGCGTATAACGAGCATGCCGGTGCGACCGCGACCTCCGATCCAGTCCAGGCCGCCGTACGGTTGTGGTACAACCCGGGCCGCTCGTCGAAGAAATTCTACGGCCCCGGCATCTTCGTGCTGGTCCTCTCGATTTTTCCTGCGCTGTTAGCGTCCCTGGCGATGTCCAAAGAGGGTGCCCAGAAGACGATTCTCCAGGTCTACGTGTCGAGCATCTCCGCGCACGAATTTCTTCTCGGCAAGATTCTCGCGTTCATGGTTGTGGCGTTTGCGGAAGGCCTCCTCCTCTTTGGGCTGCTGAAGATGTATTTCGGGGTGGGCATCGTCGCCGATCCCACGCCCTTCCTCGTCGCCACCGTGCTCTATGCCTTCTGCGTGGTGACGTTCGGCAGTTTGATCGGGGCGGCGATTCCGGATCAGGCGTCGGCGATGCAGGCTGTCGCGCTCTTCGGGTATCTGCTGGTCTTTCTGCTTGGCGGCCTGATCTTTCCGATCGAGAACATTCCGGTTCCCCTCCGATGGGTCTCGAACGTGGTGTGGGGGCGCTACTACATCGAAATCGTCAGGGACGCGATGCTCCGCGGTGGCGGTTGGCCGGCGATCTGGAGCCAGGTCGTCGTGATTGGCGGCATTGGTGGTGCCTTCTACGGCTTGGCATGGATGAAAATGCGCCGCATGCAGCTCTCGGTGTGATCGCGATGCACAGATTCCTGCAACGATGGCTGAGTGCTCGGCTGCGCGCGTTGATGCGCAAGGAGTTCACGCAGATCCGACGCGATCCCCGTCTGGCGTCGACGCTGCTCGTGCAGCCGGTGATCACGTTGATGTTGTTGGGCTTTGCGCTCAACGCGACCGTCTCGCACATCCGGCTGGGACTCCTCGACGACAGTCAGAGTCAGCAGAGCCGAGCCCTGGTGAGCGCGCTGACCGATAGCCACAGCTTTCGCCTGGCGGGCGCCTATTTCTCGGCGGGCGGTCTCGACGATGCGCTCGGTCGAGGAGACGTCGACGCGGGGCTCGTCATCCGCCGCGACTATGCGCGCACACTCGAGCGCGGACACGCGACGACCGTGCAATTTGTCTTGAATGCGATCAACGCCAATACGGCGGCGATCGCGCAAGGGTATGCCGAAAGCATCATTCAGTCGTACAACCGGCGTCTTTCGGCCGAAGGGGTCCATGCCACCTTTCAGCCCGCTGGCGGAGCCACAGTCTCTCGCGGCCAGGTGGTCCTGCGCCCTGCCTTCCTGTTCAACCCGGGGCTGGTCGCCTCGTGGTTCATCGTCACGGGTGTCTTCGGCCTCCTGATGGTGCTCAACACGTCGATCGTGGCCTCGGCGACCATGTTGAAGGAGCGGGAGACAGGGACGATCGAACAACTCCTGATGTCCCCCGCGAACACGACGGAAATCATCGTGGCGAAGATTGCCCCCTTGTTCGCGCTCATGTGCGGGATGATCCTAGCCGTCACAGGCGTTCTGCGATTCGTATTTCACGTGCCGTTCCACGGCAATGTCCTGAATGTGTGGGCGGCCGCGGCGCTGTGCGTGCTGTCCGGCATCGGCATCGGCACCGTCGTCGCGACGTTCAGCCGATCCGCGCAGCAGGCCCTGCTCACGGCGTTCTTCATCAACCCGGCCCTCGTCACGTTGTCCGGCGTGCTGACGCCGATCGAGGCGATGCCCCGCTGGCTGCAACCGCTCACGATCTTCAATCCGATCACGCATTTCGTGATGATCACGCGCGACGTGCTGCTGAAAGGCGGCGGGTTCGTTCAGGTGTGGCCGAGTTTCGCGAGCTTGATTGGCCTGACGATTGGCCTGACGTCGCTCAGCGTCTGGCGTTTCAGAAATCAACTCCTGTAAGCCCCATGAAAAGACTGCTATTCCTCGCCCTGGTATTGGTGATCGACGTCACGCGCGTCAGCGCGCAGACCGGATCGGTAACGGCGACGCAGTTGCCCGTGCCCGGCACCACCACAAGTGTGAACACCCTGAATCCGACGATTCAGATCCAAGGCCCGTTCACCGGCAGCGCCACGAGCACCGCCACGATGCCGTTTACGGGCCGACTCTCGCTGCGTGATGCCGTCCAACGTGGACTGACCTACAACCTTGGCGTGATAAACCTGCAGGAGGATACGCATCAGGCACAGGGGCAGACGGCGATCGCGCGGAGCAGCCTGCTACCTCACCTGGGCGCCGACGTCACCGAAGTCCGGCAACAGATCAACCTGGCCGCCTCGGGCATCCGATTCAACACTGCGATCCCCGGATTGGATCTGCCGACGCTCGTCGGTCCGTTCGACGTCATCGATATCCGCGCCCGACTGTCGCAAGTTATCGATCTGGCCGCATGGGAGACGTACCGATCGGCGCGGGCGACCGCGGTCGCAAGCGACTGGGCGGCACGCGACGCGCGCGATCTGGTCGTCCTGGCGGTCGGCGCCGAATACCTACAGGTGGTCGCGAGTCGCGCCCGCGTCGAATCCGCGCGCGCACAGGTAGAGACAGCTGACGCGCTGTACCGACAAACGTCGCAACAGCGGGCGGTCGGGGTTGTCGCGCAGATCGACGTGAATCGTAGTCAGATCGAAACGCTGACACAACGCCAGCGGCTCGTCTCGCTGCAGAACGACTTCGCAAAACAAAAGATCAGTCTCGCCCGACTGACGGGACTCCCGCCGACCGACCAGTACGACATCGGGGACGACGTCCCGTTCTCGCCGGCTCCGGCGTTGGGCGTGGACGAGGTGATCGCGGAGGCATTGAATCGCCGGGCGGACCTCAAGGCCGCCGCGGCGGAGCTGCAAGCGGCCGAGCGCCAGCGGGCGGCCGCGCGATCCGAACGTCTCCCGTCGGCGTCATTCAGTGCGGACTACGGCGCCATTGGGACGACCGTGGACAATGCGCGCAACACCTTTGCCGTCGTCGGCGCGGTGCATGTCCCGTTGTGGGATGGCGGGCGCACGACCGGCGACGTCCAGCGAGCAGACTCCAGCCTGCGCCAGCGCCGCGCCAATCTCGAGAACTTGCGTGCCCAGGTCGTTGCGGACGTGCGCGCCGCCTGTCTCGATGTGCAGTCGGGCGCGAGCCAAGTCGAATTGGCGCGCGCCAATCGAGAAACGGTACGGCAGACGCTCGACCTCACGCGCCAGCGGTTTCGAGCAGGCGTCACGGATGCGGTTGACGTCATTCGATCGCAAGAGGCCGTAGCCGGCGCGGAGTTGGACTACATCAACAGTGTCTTCGCACACAACTTTGCAAAGCTCGCCCTCGCACGCGCCGTGGGCGGCGCCGTCGACAACCTGTCGCGATTCTTGGTCTTGCAATGACGACACTGAGTCGCGCCTCAACGGGCCTTGTAACGTTTTCGCCAGTTCGCGCGTGTCTATCGCAACAGGCCGCGGCCGTTCGATCGAAGGAGTTAGATCATGAGACTTCACTTTGCGCGCGCGCTCGCCTCTCTGTCCACAGTATGGGTGCTAGGCGTCGGCGCCGTCAGCGCTGATGTGGCGCCGTGCCAACTGGCAGGAGAATGGGTACGGGACGACGGCGTCCAACGCATCGAACTGTACCAATCGGATGCCCACTGGTTTGGCCGCATCGTATCGTCTTCTGAAAAAGGCGTGACGCCGGGTTTCGTGATGCTCAAGAATTTTGCGTACGATGCCAAGGCCGGGCAATTCAAGGGCACCCTCGTCGTGCCAACGTCCGGCATGCAGGCATCCGGCGATCTCGTCTGCACGGGCGACGAGCGGATCAAGGTGACAGGCCACAAGTTGTTCTTGAGCAAGTCCTACACTTTCACGAAAACGGCGAGATAGAGATAGGGAGTTGAAGCCATGAATCTCGTCACATTCGTATTGTTCCTCCACGTCGTCGGTATGCTGGGCCTCTTTGTCGCGCTCGGGTTGGACGGTCTCGGCGTATTCCGCATGCGCCGATCGTCGGGCCTCGAAGAACTTGCGCCGTGGATTGGACTGTCCGCCCAGGTTCCTCGAGTGTACCGTGGGTCGCTCGCGCTTGCTGTGATCTCTGGAGGGTATCTGACGCGCGGCGTCCTGCAAGGCGTGACGCCCGGCACACGTGCTTCCGAGCTCGGGTGGTTGACGACATCGGTCGTCGCGCTGGTGCTGTTCGCGATCACGGGCGCCTTGAGCCTGCGGCGCCTGCAACCGATCTGGCGAGCCGCGTCGAGCGCGCCGGCGCTCGAACGTGTCCAATTGATGCGAGCACACGATCCGCTGCTGCAGGTCTTCTTCGCCCTGCGGATGATTCTGGCGCTCACCATCGTGTTTCTGATGATGAGCCGACCGCCCCTCGACGCATCGATCCTCGTCATGGCAGGCGCGGCCGTGCTCGCGCTCGCCTCCGGCGGCCTCGCCTGGCGGCGTCATCCACTCGCGAGGGCGGTTTCCTAGCAGCCCGTGGTACAAGTCCCGATTTTCATGCGACTGACTCAGCGACGCGAAATCCGAGGTTCGATGGCGTGTGACCGCGAGATGGCGACCCAATCGTTGCGAGGAGGTCGGCAATGAGCGTGCACACCACCGTGATCATCGCGCCGAGGGCCACAGCGCGGCCCTGGAGGCTGCGCGGCGTGCCGACACCGCAGAGCGCCCGCATCCAGAGACCGAGATTGAACGCGCCGGCATGAACAAACAGGCGTTTGAGTACGTTCTCGTGGCCGCGCACGTGTGCCCGCCGAAGCCCACCCGTCTCGTAGAGATGCGCACATGGTCGCTCGAGCAATTCGCCGCGTCTGCGGAGGAGTCGCTTGCCGCGGTCGCCGCGAATGCGGCGTCGATTCGCATAGACCGCGTCGCGTTCGGCGTGCTGGTCCGCCCACGACTGCGGGCCGCGATCCGGTTCGCTGATGTAGGTGCGAATCTCGAGCGTCTCCAGATCGTGCAGTGGTGCGACTGTGATAGCCCTTGTCCGCGACGACCTCCTCGATCACCGCGACCGCATCATCGGTGACCGCGGCCACGGCTTCGAGTTGCTCGGCGGCCTCGGGCAGCGTCTGTTGAATCGTCATCGTGTCGCCTTCGTTCGCGCCTTGCACTGTGATGCCGACGATAGCGCCGGTCTCAAGATCGATCGCGTGCTCGGCCTTGTGCGCCAGATGCGTCCGGCCGTCCTTCATCTTCGTAATCTTCGCGTCGGGATCGTGCGGATGGGTCCAGTCATCATTCGAGCCCTTCTTTTTCCGCTTCCGATCGATTCGCGCCAGATCGGCGCGCGTAGGCGTCCCGATCCCGGTGGCCTTCGCGAGTTTCGTCAAGAACTCCTCATAACTCTCGCCGCTGTCGCGGCGCACGATGCTCCGCAAGGCCGCGTTCGCTTCGAGCGTGGTGGCGTCGATGCCGATCGTCTTGCCCTTCACCAACCCCGCGGGGCTGAGACACTGCAGGATCCAGGTGAACACCGCCCGATGCGTCTCGAGCGCGATCAGCCGTCGTGTGCGCGAAATCGTCGAGTGATCCGGCGGCGCCTGGTCCAGCCCGACGCCCAGAAAATCGCGCAACGCCAAGGAATCGGCCGCGCTCGGCATCAATGCCCTCGACGTAGCCAATCAGCAACAGCCGGAAATAGATCCCCGGCGGCAGTCCCGGCCGGCCCATCGTGTCGGCATAAAAGCCGGCGCACTGCGCTTCGACGAAATCGTCGAACCCGTGCTCGCGCAGCAGCTGATTCAGGCGACGATAGAACGGGTGGCTGGCGGCCGTCGGCAGATCCGTCGCCGGGACCCACATCGTCGGTTGTCGATCGCGTGTGCGTTTGCCCATCGCCATGGTGCGAATTGTAGTACGCTCGCGGCGCGGCACCGCCGCGGCCCCGTTCGTTACATCCACATCGTGGTGGCGGCGCGACAACGCTGCATCGAGAACCGCGAACCGGTTTCTCAAGTCGATGATTACCAAAATCGGCATTCGCCTCGTCCTGCTCCTTGCGATTGGCGCCACGATCGGCTGCGACCGTGTGACCAAGCACGTGGCGGCCATCAGGCTCTCTGAAGGGCCAAGCCGATCATTCCTCGCCGACACGTTTCGTCTTGAGTACGCCGAGAATGCCGGTGGCTTCTTGAGCCTCGGTGCAGACTGGCCACGTCCGGTCCGAACAGCGGTCTTTGGCGCTGGGAACGCGCTCTTACTTGCTCTTTTTGTCGTCGCTATGCGGCGAGGCTGGCCCACGCGGACTCTGCTCGGTGTGGCGCTGTTCGTAGGTGGTGGCGTTTCCAACCTCCTGGATCGGATCATTCATGGAACCGTCATCGATTTCATGAACGTGGGGATTGGTCCACTGCGGACTGGAATCTTCAATGTTGCGGATATGGCCATCATGCTCGGCGTCGGCTTCGTCCTGCTCGAAACCTGTCGGTCCGACGGGCATGCACCGACAAAGGGGCCGGTCAACCGCCGCTCCCGATCGGCTTGATGATCGATCGGTTCCACGATGGAATCGAATTGACCGCACTAGAGTGCCACGACTGACCTGCACCACAGGCTGCTAGTCCCTACAGGCCAGATCAGCGTCGCCATCGATTCGAAAACGCGGCGCGTTCCGGCTCACGCCGTAAGCAGCGCGCAGGCGCGATGCGCACGAATCGCGAAAGAGTTTTCGTAACCTGAAAACCGCGTCGCGACTCTGGCGCTGACTCGAGATGGAAACCGAAATAAGAGTTGAAGAGTGTCCCGCCTGGGACTTCGAAGTGCGGACGAACGCTCAATCCGCCAGAGCGACGGTTCCGGAATGACCTAATAGCGGCAATCAAAATCAGAATAGTGCCAAACCATATCTTGGCGGACGCACCAGAATTGCGATTCAGAGGCTTTTGGTGCTGGCATGGTCTTCTCTTGATGCGGGGCGTCGACGGTGCCTGACGTACCGCTTCGAACACAAACAGGAGCGCACCATGAAGTTCGCGAAGACTGCGGCGGTCGGGGTAGGTGTACTGGCATTTGCAGTGGCCGTTAGTGCACATCGTCCGGACTCGGACGAGATTATCGTGCCTCACAGCGATGGTCGATCTGGGTTCTGCGAGCCATTCGACTGCAGTACGCGCATTCAGCAGGTATTCGACTCGACAACCATCCCGTCCAAGATCCGTATCGACGCGCTCGACTTATTCAATAATGTCCCTAACGGTGGCGAGGGGTTTATCGAACCGGCGCACTATCAGTTTTTCCTCTCCACAACAGACGCGTCCTCTACGACGGTCGTCGCTGATATGGACGCGAACCTCGGCAATGATGTGCAGCTCGTCGCAGACTTTACGGTCTCTGATACGACCACGAGCTTCACCGGCACGTTCCGCATCCCTCTGACGCAGCCCTTCGTGTACAACCCGAAGCGGGGCAACCTGCTGCTGGAAATCAGGAAAGACCATACCGCGAATTTCGGCGATGGAACGATTTTCGTTGATGGCAGCGCGCAGGCTGCTGGTGTGGCTCTCGTGGACGATCAGTTCGGCGTGCGTCCGGCGGAAGGTATGTCCGTAGGGCTCGTCGGCCAGTTCCTCGGTCCGTTTTCACGATAGCTCCTGTCTCGGCCGCCGGACGTCCGCATGCAGGGGCGTCCGGACGGTCACGCGCAGGTTTATCGGCCGCGTCGCGCCGGCTATGGCGGGCAGTTCAGTAGAAGGACCTCACCTACTCTGCGCGAAGGACCGAAGCCGGGTCGATGCTGGCACTCCGGTAAGCCGGGACATAACTTGCCAGCACCGCCATGACGCCAAGCGCCAGAGCGGCGGCACCGAATGTTGCTGGGTCGCCTGGGCTGATATTGAACAACCACGATGTCAGCAACCGAGTGAGCGCGAAAGCCGCGGCCAGGCCGAGGACGATGCCTGACGCAGCGAGAAACAACGCGCTCCGAACGACTTCCATGACGATCGTCGACCGCTGGGCGCCGAGCGCCATTCGTACACCAATCTCTGACGTTCGTTGGGCGACGCTATAGGCGAGCACGCCGTAGAGGCCGACCAACGCCATCAAAAGGGCCAGCGCGGCGAACGCCTCCACCAGCGTCATCTGCGTATTGCGATTGAGCAGCTCGGCGTCGAAGACCTGATCCATCGAACGGATGTTCGATACTGGCTGAGCGGCATCGACGTCTCGAGCCGAGACGCTCGCTGTCCCATCTAGAGCGCGGCATCGTTCGTCTTCCGATCAGATGGAGTGGGAGACATGCTCTTAGTCCTGATAGAGGGCGCGCGCGGGATCGTCGCGTCGACGACGCCCGGCAGCGCGCGCACGGTTTCGGCGAACGCATCGGAAAAGCGCGCGATCGCCGCTGCGTCGGGATACCGCGCGGGCGGCAGGTAGAAATGGCCCTTCAGCAGGTGGTCCTCGCGAACGCCGAGCGGCTGATGCTGCAGCCGGACGATGCTTTGCACGAGGAGGCTCGCGCTGACGAGCAGCACTGAGGACATCGCCATCTCGACCGCGACGAGCGCGTTGCGCAAGGCGTCCGCGACTCGATACCTGCCAGTTACCTGCCAGTACGCGGCGTACGGGTCACCAAAAAGAGCACAACGTCGAGAACGGCGTAAGACGACGCTTCGCTCCAGCACCAGCCCTTTCCCGCCTGGCGAAATGCGCGGTTGCGCGGTCACCTCCTGCGGCGGGCCCACCACGCCGCGACCACTCCGACGGGAATGCCGAGGATGACCAGCGTCGCTGCGATGTTGACGGGGATCACGGCGCGACCCCAGACGCATCCTTCCGAGATCGGGCGGAGGCATGCTATCGCGAGCTCGAGGTACGGTAGCCCGAATCCGACGATCAGGCCTGCCGCCATGCCGAACAGCAATGAACGCTTCATACCCTCACGAAGGACCTCTCACTCGCGTCGCAAGATGACGTGTGGATCGATGCCGACAGCCGCGCGAGCGGGGAGGTAGCTGGCCGCGAGTGAGGCGGCCCGCAAACATCCGGTTGCGGGCGAGCACGCGCAGACCGAAACGAAGATCGCGCAGAAAATTCATGTGAGGCGCACCGTGCCATTCTTGAGGCGCGCTTGCAGTCGCTGTCGGTAACCGCGGCTCAATCGCAGCTTGTGGCCATCCTGGAGGACGACATCGTATTCCCCTCCTTCATTGAGTGCGAGCGTCTCGATTCGCCGGAGGTTCACGATGCTCGATCGATGGATTCGAAAGAACGTCGACGGATCCAGCTCGTGTTCGAGCTCGTTGATCGTCTTGCGTATCAGGTGCGTGGCGGCTCCGACGTGAAGGCACGCGTAATAGTCGGCTGCCTCTATCCAATCGATGTCGTCGATGTGCACCAGGGAGATCCGGCCCGCGCTCCGAACAAACAGCCGCCGGTCCGGTGTAGGCAGATCGCGGAGCACAATCCTCGACTTGACCCGACGGAGGGTGACGTCGAACCGCTCGTCGGCGAACGGCTTCAGCAGGTAGTCCAGCGCACCCGCTTCGAACGCCTGGAGCGCGTAGATGTCGTGGGCGGTGACGAACACGATTTCAGAGGCCAGGCGCGGTCCCAGTTGCTCGAGCACGTCGAATCCCGTGCACTCCGGCATCTGGATGTCGAGAAACACCAGGTCGGGTTGGGTGCGGTCAATCGCGGATATCGCTTCGGCGCCAGATCCGCACTCGCCGACGATTTCGACTTCCGGATCGCGGCGGAGCAGCGCGATCACATTGCTTCGCGCGAGCGGTTCGTCGTCGACGACGATGGTGCGGATCTTCCTGGCTTGCACGGTGGACTTACGTGATGTCGGGCGGCACTGGATTACTCATTTCGCAGCGACCGCAGCGGATCCACTTGAAGAGCCCGGACGACCGGGACCGCCATCGAGAAGAGCACCACCGCGCCAAGCCCAACCACGACACCGACGAACGTCGTCGCATCGTTCGGGCCGACTCGGTACAACAGCACCGCGAGATATCGGGTCAAGAGACGCGCGCCGACCAACCCTGCGCCAAGACCCACTCCCGTCCACAGGACTCCCTCGCGCATGACAAGCGCCATTATCTGCCGACCGCTCGCCCCGATCGCGATGCGAACCGCGATTTCGCGCATTCGGCGCGCGGTCGTGTACGCCACAACGCCATAGATCCCAATCGCGGTGAGAATGACGGCGACGGCCGCAAAGATAGCCAGCACGAAGAGCGCGAAGCGTGTGTCGGCGGTTGCCGCGTCCACGTTGTCATCGAGCAACCGGAGATCGCTGACGGCACGTCCGGGCTGCAGATCAGTACGCTGCGCTTAACCGAATCGGTCAAGGTGATCGGATTCGGTCCGCGCGCCACGATATCCAGGGCCGCGTAGGGCTCGACTGCATATGCGAGCCAGATCTGCGGCAGTCCGCTGTCCCGGCGATCACGCATGGCCACGTGGGAAACGACGCCGATGATTTCGACGGTCTGAGGCTGTTGCCGCGGCGACAGAATGACTTGCTGACCCACTGGACTGCGGTGAGGCCACATCTGGTCCGCCAGCCGTTCGTCGACGATCGCCACGGAACGCTCGTCGTCCTTCGACTCGAAATAGCGGCCGGAGATCAAACGAACGCGCAGGGCTTCGAGATACCCTGAGAGCGCGATCACGCCTTCTGCCTGATGCTCGGGTTGCTGGGGACCGAGCGAGAAGCGTTCGATCAAGGGATCGCCACCCATCGGCACGGGTAAGCCGATTCCGATCCTGTCGGCTCCCGGGAGGCGCGACGCGGTCGTCTGGAGCTGCCTGTAGAACTGGAGCTTGCGAGCAGTCGTGTTGAACCGCTGCAACTGCAGGTGCACCTTCATCGTCGTTGCGCCGTGGGGGTCGAAACCGAGCGGCGTGGAATGCAGGCTGACGAATGCGCGGATCATCAGACCGGCGCCAATCAGCAGTACCAGAGAGACCGCGAATTGACCCGCCACGAGCGCGCCGCGGGTGACCGCCGCGCCGCGTGAGGAGGCCGGGTCGTGCTTCAGCACGGGGGTGAAGGCCGATTTCGCGGCGCCCCACGCCGGCACAAGACTGACGAGCATTGCGGTGACCAATCCAGCGGCCATCGCACCGGCCGCAACCACGCGGTCGACGGCGATGGCTCCCCGTTGAGGCAGGGCGGCCGGTGCCAACAGGCGTAATCCATCCACCGCCCAGAGCGCGACGAGTAGACCGCCGCACGCCCCGAGCACGCCGATGACCAGCCCTTCCGCGACAAGTTGACCGAGAATCTGGGCTCGTGAGGCTCCAACTGCCGCTCTTAGAGCAAGCTCGCGCGATCGCGTGGACGCGCGCGCGAGGAGCAGATTCATCAGGTTCGCGCAGGTGACCGCCAGAACGAACCCCACGGCGCCGGCGATCGCGAGTAATGCCGGCCTGACCTGGCTGACGACATCTTGATCGATCGAGCGGAGAGAAATGCGAGCTGGTCCTCCGCTGTAACTGCCTGAATGTTCGGCAACGAAGGTCGACATCAACGTGTCGACCGCAGCCTGGGCGGTGGCCACGGTCACGCCTTGACGAAGCCGGGCGATGACCGTCAGGCCCCGATAGGTATTCATCCCGTCTCCGCCCCGGTCGAGAAACAAGAGGTCCTCCTGCGCGTCGACGGCCACGCCTGCTCCGATCAGCAGTCGGAAAGTCTTGGGCAGCACACCCGCCACGGTCCTCAGGCTGTTGTTGATCTCGATCCTGCGGCCCACGATGTGCGGGTCACTGCTGAAGTCTTGTCGCCAGACGTCGTCGCTGATGTCGACCGCGTTCAAGAACAGCTTGCCGCTATCCGGACGCGAGACGCTGCCGCCGACGGCCGGCGTCACGCCAAGCGTCTCCAGGAAATTCTCGCTGACCGCCGCAGCCTTCACCGCACGTATTTCGTCCGCGGACGTGAGGTTGCCTTCGGACTGATACACGCTGGCGACCGACTCGAAGAGATCCGTTCGGTCCTGCAGTGCCGCCTGCTCCTCCCCAGTCAGCAGTGGTTGCTGCGGATAGCCACGAAGGTCGGCACGGAACAACACGATGCGGTTCGGTTCGCGGTAGGGAAGCGGCGTGAGAAGGATACCTTTCACGACCGAGAAGACCGCCGTTGTCGCGCCGATACCGATCGCCATCAAGCCAAGTGCGGCGGCGGCGAACGTCGGATTCCGACGCAAAGCGCGGACACCAAAGCGCACGTCGCGGAAAAATGTCATGTTCGCCTGTTCCCGCAAGTTCAATACCGCTGGACCGCTCGAATGAATCACAGCATTTCCGTGCGTTTTAATCGGATTACTGTTCGCCAAGGGGACCCAAGTGTTCGATAACGCAAAACTGCCGTACGGATCTTCCTGGGCGGCACGGTGCGCACTCTTTATCGTTTCAACGGGATTGTAATCCGCACGAGGACGCGTCTAGCGGGTTTGCAGCCAGGCCCCAGCTGCGTGCAGCCAGTAGCCTTGCCCCGACCACTTCGAGCCGGGACACTGGGCGAAGACGTGAAGTCCGTTATGGAGGCCAAACCTTCAAGTGCTCGGCGACTTGAAGGGCTCGCCCTCATCCGAACTCTGGGACACGATGCAGGTCTTCGCCGGGTCGCTGTCCGTCAGCTGCGACTACTGCCATGTCGCCGAGTCTGGGCCGTTCGACAGCGACGCGAACAAGACCAACAATACATGCCATCAGGGCAGCCCGCATCTGAAAGCGAGAGATCGAGATGTACGCCATTCTGGCGGATCTGAAGTGGTGAGCCGTTCGCGCACACGAATCTCTGATCCGAAATGGGCGCTGCTGGCGCTGCGCAGCGCCGGCCTGTTTCTCGCCCTGACGTTTGGTGCGCAGAAGGCATGGGCTGTCGTGAGCACGTTGCGAGGCGGACAACCGCTGGCGCAGTGGGGCCTCGCGCAGTTGATCCGCTCGCTGGGGTTCCCAGCGCCGACTTTGTTGAGTCTGTGCGCGACCTTCAACGAATCGTTCACGGCGCTGTTCGTGGCGTGCGGGCTGTTCACGCGCGTCGCGGCCGCCGTGCTGGCGATCGACATGCTCGTGTCCCTGGGGATTAGTGTGCGGCTCGGCGAAGAACCGCTCCGCGCGGCCTTGTATGGACTGATCTTCGCGACGCTTGCCATCAGTGGACCTGGCGGCCTCTCGCTCGACACTTGGTTGTGGACACGTGGAAACGCGGACGCGTCCGGATCGATCCACGGAGGTCGTTGATGCGCCGAAGAGCATTTCTGCGGGGCGCCACCGGCGTCACGGTGCTCGTGGCGGGAGGAACCGTCTGGCGGGCGTACGACGACGGCGTGTTCAGTGCAGGCCGCGGACCGGCCTACGAGCCGTGGAAGAACTGGCGCTCACCGGACAATGGTCCGCCGGGGTTCGTGAGCGCAGCCATTCTCGCCGCCAGCACGTTCAACACGCAACCGTGGCTATTCAAGGTGTCGGCCAGTGCGATCGACGTGCACGTCGACGCCAGTCGAAACATCGGGGCCTTCGATCCGTTCCGGCGCGAACAGTACATCAGCGTCGGCTCCGCGCTCGAGAACCTGACGCTGGCGGCGGCGGCGGCTGGATTTCGGGCGGACACAACGATCGCCTCAGGGGTCCTCGAGGCGCATCCGGCCGGCGCGGGCCCGCGGTTGGTGGCGAGCGTGCAGCTCGTCCCGATCGCGCCGCAGGCCAGTGCTCTGTACGATGCGATACCACATCGACACACGAATCGTGCCCCGTTTGATCCTGATCGAGACTTGCCGCCCGAGTTCGTGGAGGCGGCGCGTCACGTCGTCGAAACAGAACGTGATGTCAGGATGTTTGTCTTCACGTCGGAAGCGGATCGAACGCGAGTCGTGCAGACGATCGCGAGTTCCGCGCAGGCGATGTCGTCGCATCCTGAGCTCTTCGCATCGACGGGCCGCTGGTTTCACGCTGATTGGCGGGACGTGCAGAAGTACCGAGACGGCACGACGCTCGGCGACGGCGGCGAAACGCCCCGCGAAGTCGCGATGCATCGGCTTCTGCCCGAATGGCTGCTGACGGCGCTCGCGCCATCGTCTGGATTGCCCTCTTTCACAGACTTGATGTCGCGGGCCCGACTCTTCGGCGCGATCGTGGTGCGCGATCGATACGAACGGGCCAATAGCGTTCGAGCCGGACGAGCGTGGCAGCGGGCGCACTTGCTCGCGACGTCGCACGGAGTCGCGGCGCGCCCGGCGAATCAGGCGGTGCAGCCCACGTTCATGTTCTACACGGGATATCCGACTCGCGACGCCGGGCCGACGCCGCGGCGCAGTGCGAAAGAGGTGACCCTTTGAGCCTCCATCGCCGTTCGCTGGATGTCGGATTGCTCGTGCTGAGAATCGGCGCCGGGCTGTCGTCGTGCTGGTTTTTCGGCGTCGACAAGGTGAAGGCCGCTGCGCTTTTTCCAAGCACGGAACACTGGCCGTTGGTGGACTTCAACCGGAGGATGGGCATCCCCGCGCCCGTTCTCGCTGCCTACTGCGCGCTGGCGTTCACCGGCCCTGGTTCGCTGTCCATCGACTCCTTGCTGCGGCGACGCCGGGCTGTCGCGCACCAGCGTGCGCCTCGCATCGATGGCGGGCGTCATGTCTGAGGAAGGGCGAATCGCCGTCGCGATGCGAATTCTTCGATTCGGCGCAGCCGGCGCGTTGTGCGTCGCCGTGCTCGAAGGCGACCCGGGCATGACCGAGCGGCACCGTGTCCTGATGCTCGCATGCGGGTTGCCCGGCGCGTGCTTGTTGGCCGTCAATCGCTTCGCGCGGCCGGTCAGCATTGTCGGCGCGGTGGCGATGGCCTGGATCGCGGAGGCGTATCTTCGCAGCGGAGCGGACTGGTACGCCCTGCCGGTAAGAAATGCGCTGTTCGTGATTGTTCTTGCCGCCCTCGCTCTCATTGGAACAGGCGAAGGGAAGCCAAGTCAGAAAGCTCGATGGTAACCTGATGCCGATCGTCTCATCGCGGCGGGTTCCTCGAAGGGCTGCACAAGGATCACAATCTCGTCTTCGTCGAGCAGGGAGGAACGGGCGAGTCGAACGGGTTGAGCCATGCGGTGCTGGACGACCCCAGGGATCGCACGTCACCTGGTCGCGTCTCTGGGGATAACTTCGTGGATGGACTACAGAATCTTCAATACGCGGTACGCACGCTGTTCGGCGCACCGACCTTCACCCGCGCGGCGGTCACCACGCTCGCGATTGGGATTGGCGCGACGACGGCCAGTTTCGGCACCGTCTTAGCCGGCCGAGCCAACTCCGCGGCCAATCGAGATGCCGTCCAAAGGGGGCTCGACCTTCTGGAGAGAAGCGCGCAGCAATGGCACGCTGGCTGCGTATCGTGTCACCATCAGGCTCTTCAGGCCGCGACCGCCGATGCTGCCAGGACGCGTGGGTTTCACATCAACGAGTCGTTCCTGCACGATCAGCAAGGCTTCATCCAACGTGACGTGGCCAAATCCCGAACGCACATGCTCGAGGCTATCAGCTCGGCCCACGAGCACGCGACACAGGTCGGACCAAATCCCGACATGATCTTTGGCTATTCGCTTTTTGGGCTGGCGCAAACTCATGTGCGACCCAGCCCGATCACCGACACCGCTGTTCGTTACCTGCTCCTCCTTCAAGACAAGGATGGAAACTGGCAGTCTCGGGTGAAGCAACGGCCACCGTTTGAAGCGAGCGACTTTGCGGCAACCGCCCTGGTCGTTCGGGCGATCCGTGAATACGCGCCGTCCGACCGAAAGTCCGAGGCGCAGAAGGCCATCTCCGCCGCGGTGATTTGGCTCGACCGAGCCGAGCCGCTGGACACCGAGGACCGGGCTTTTCGCCTTCTTGGCTTACATTGGGGCCGGGCAGGGAGAGACACGATTCAAAACGCCGGCCGCGACCTGCTGGCGCAGCAGCGCTCCGACGGAGGATGGGCACAAACCGACACGCTCGCGAGCGACGCCTACGCCACGGGCGAGAGCTTGCTGGCTCTCCGGACGGCTGGCGTCGTTCGCCCCAGTAGTTCCCAGTTTCAAAACGGTATCGACTTTCTGCTCAGAACTCAGCATGCGGACGGGTCGTGGTACGTCAAGAGCCGGGCCAAGCCCGTTCAACAGTACTTCGAGACTGGGTTTCCCTATGGAACCCACCAGTTCATTTCCTATACCGCAACCTGTTGGGCGATATTGGCGATCCTGAGTAACGACGCCTCACGGGAGGGCGCTGTGCATTGACGCGTTTCTGGCGACCGGCTGGGCGCTCATACTCGTGTCGAGCGCCGTCGGGTGCGGGCTCTCCCACCTCACGTCGATGTGACGAGAGCCTGGGCAGAGCTGTGTGGCCGTTCGCATCTGTGGTAACGGGATGGGCTGAGCAGGAGATTCGCTACTCTGCTCTCAATGTGATCGCGGGATCCACCCTCGCGGCGCGCCACGCCGGCACCGCCGCGGCCATCGCCGCGACGACGCCGAGCAGGGCGACGACCCCGACGTAGGTGGCGGGATCGAGACGCGACACGCTGAACAGCATCGCGACAATAGCCCGACTGGCCGCGACCGCGCCGGCCAACCCGATCACGATGCCGATCGACGTCAGCGTCATCGCCTGGCGCACGATGAGGCCGACGATGTCGGCGCGCGACGCCCCCAGCGCCGACCTGACGCCGATCTCGCGCGTCCGCTCGGCGACGCTGCCGGCGAGGACACCGTAGATACCGGCGGCCGCCAGCACCAGCGCGGCGATCGCAAACGCCTCGAAGAGCATCAGCGCGAAGCGCCGCTCGGCCGCCGATGCGGCGAGGAGCGCGTCCATCGTCGCCACGCGCACCACCGGCTGATCCTTGTCGATGGACCAAATCGCCTGGCGCACCGCCGGCGCGAGCGCCGTGGCGTTGCCGCGCGTCCGAACCACGAGCGACGCAAGCGTGTCGACCCATCGTCCCTGGATCGTCGTGTGATAGACGGCTCCTGAATCGTTCAGCGCCAGCGACAGCTGCTTCACGTCGCCGACCACGCCGACGATCGTAAACGGCGCCGCGCTCAGAGGGCCGCCGACACGCAGTTGCTGGCCCAGCGGATCGATGCCATGAAACTCCGCACGTGCCGCCGACTCGCTGATCACGGCGACAAGGGGTTCACCCTCCCTGTCGTGCTCGTTGAGCAGCCGGCCCCGGCGAAGCGGAATGCGCATCGCCTCCAAGTATCCCGGACTGACCGCATAGCGAAACACGCCGAAGGTATCGGCGGGCCGCTCGGGAGTCGCCTCGAAGTGAGCGCCGTACTCGTCGCGGTCGCCGCTGAGCGGCAATTGACTGGTGAAACCAGCGGCCGTGACACCCGGCACGCGTCGGACCGCGTCGAGCACGGCCGCGTAAAACGGATACCTCGCCGAGTCGCGATGGTAGCGTTGGCCGATCTCCTGAACCTGGAACGTCAGCAGATTCGACCCGTCGAACCCGATCGGGACGGCGAACAAGCGCTCCATGCTGCGCAGCAGCAGCCCCGAGCTCACCAGCAGGACGAGGGCCAGCGCGATCTCGACGACGACGAGCGCACGTCTGGAGGTGACATGGCTGACCGTGTGCCGCGAGCCGTGCTCGAGATGGCCACGCCGATCGCGGGCAGCCTGAAGCGCCGGAACCAATCCCACCGCCAGACCGATCAGCGTCGTCACGAGGAGACAGAATCCGAACATGGAGAAGCTGATCGAGATCGCGCCGGCGCGCGGAAAACCCGGCGGGACCAGCGCGACCAGCGCGCGCACGCCGAGGGCCGCGACGGCCCATCCGCAGACGCCGCCCAGCGCCGCGAGCAGCAGGCTCTCAGTCAGGAGCTGCCGCGTGAGCCGTGACCGGGCGGCGCCGAGCGCGGCGCGCAGCGCGAACTCGCCGCGCTGCTGGACGCCGCGGGCGAGCAGCAGATTGGTGACGTTGACGCACGCGATCAACATCACGAGTACCGCCGCGGCGAGAATGACGAGCAGCGCGGGCCTGACGCCGCGCGTCAGGTTGTCCTTCAGCGGCGTGGCGCCGAACAACGTGTTTGGATCGTACGTTTCAGGATGCAGGTCCGCCAGCATGCCGCGTCCGATCGCGTTGATCTCGCGCGCCGCCTCGCTCACGCGCACGCCGTGCTGCAGACGCGCGATCGTCTGGAGATGGTGCCCCCACTCGCGCCCTTGCGCGGGAAGCGTCGCGTCGTATTGGAGCGGCGCCCAAAGCCCGGCTTCCGGCGACAGCACGTTGTCGAACCCGGCCGGCATGATCCCGATCACGGTATACAAATCGTCATCGAGTCTGATCTCGCGCCCGACGATGGCCGGATCGGCGTTGAAGCGACGCCGCCACGTCGCGTCGCTGAGAATCGTGACGTTCGGCCCCTGCACGCGATCGTCGGCCGCCTCGAAATCGCGTCCGACAATCGGCGCGACGCTGAGCACGCGAAAGTACTCCGCGCTCACTCGTTGGCCGACCAGGCGTTCGGGTTGATCCGCTCCGGTGATCGTCGGCTGCCACGGCTTGAAGGACGCGATCGACTGCAGTGTGCGCGACCGTTCGCCCAGACGCCGGTGCATCGCGAAGGTGCCGGCAACCGGCGAGCCCGTCGATTCGGGATGCATCTCCAGCACTGAGACGATTCGGTCCGCCTGTGGATACGGCAGCGGCTCGAACAGAACGGGGTTCACGGCGCCGAAGATCGCCGTGGTGGCGCCGATGCCGATCGCGAGCGTCAGCACCGTGACGGCTGTGAAGCCGGGCGTCGCGCGCAGGCGGCGCGCGCCGTACCGCAGATCCGCGATCGTCGAGCTCACGAGATTTTCCCAGCCGTACGCGCGGACCTCCTCACCAACCGTGGTCGCGGTGCCGAGTTCGAGACGCGCTTCGCGGCGCGCCTGCTCGGGCGTCCGCCCGCGCGCGATCAACTCCGCGGTCGTCTGATCGAAATAGTCGCGCACCTCGTCGTCCACATCCTGAGCGGCGGCCGTGGGATTGGTGAGCGTCCGAATCCCGCGCGTGAGCTGGCGCCAGAGGGACATGGCTAGATCTCCGCTTTCAAGAGGCGGGCGACGGCCGACACGCGGCGCGCCCAATCCGCCGCCTCGACATCGAGCTGCTTCCGGCCGGCGCGCGTCAGCGCATAGTACTTCGCGCGGCGCGAGTTATCGGTGCGGCGCCACTCGGCATCGAGCCAGCCGGCGCGTTCGAGCCGCTGAAACGCGACGAGCAGCGACCCGGGGTTCACCTTGAACACGCCGCGGGACGTCTGCTCGATACGACGGGCGATGCCGAAGCCGTGCATCGGCTCGAGGCTGAGCGTCTTGAGGATCAGCAGGTCGAGAGTGCCCTGTATGACGTCGGTGCCCGGTGTGCCCATAAAAGCCTCCTCGGAACGGAGGCCGTGATCATAGCTCGCTTCACATCTTGTTTGTCAAGATGTGGCGATCAAGTGGAATGGAGCAGCTCTTACGGCTGGATCCGCACGTCGACATCCCGCTCCGCCGAGCGTCCGTGATCGTCAACCACTCTGATGAGATGGGCGCCGGCATTCGGCGGCCGCCAGGGAAGCGCGCCGTCCGAGACCGGTCGCATGCCGATCAGGGCGTTCCCGTCAAACCAGAAGAGCGTGCGGACGTCGGCGGCGGCGTGCGCGTCGAGCGCGATGTCTTCGTGGCGCGCGGACTGACGAATCGTGTAGCTGACATTCCGCATCGGTGACGCGATGCGGGGAACGTCGGCCGGATCGGTGTTCGTGCACGCGGGCAGTGCCGGCGGAAGACGGTGAGGCAGGCCGGCCTGCCTGAACAGCTTCAACATGTCGGACGGCCAGAACTCGAAGACTTCAAACCGCGTGTCCGCCGGATAGGGAGGGCACACCGGCTTTCCCGAGATGCGATCGAGCGCCACAACCCGGTGCAACTGGCTGACGTGAATCGGCGACTTGCCCGGGATGTACCACGAATCGACCACTTGCGGACAGTACGCGTTCGGCAGCTCGCCGCTTGCGGCGCACACAGGAACCTTCGCCACGCCGGGCGGGGGAGTCAGCGGCGGCACCGCTTCGTCAGGCCTGGCCAGATTGAGCGCATCGGCAATTCTGAAGAAGAGCGGCGCAGCGGCATCGACGCCGACGAACGCGGGATTGCCATCGCCATTGAAGTTGCCAATCCAGAGGACGAGCACGTATGGCCCAACCACACCGGCAGACCAGGCGTCCCTGAATCCCCACGACGTGCCGGTCTTCCAAGCCACGGGCCAGCGCCTGCGCAGCGGCGTCGATCCGTCTTCGTCAGGACGCGGATTGTGGCGCAGCATGTCGAGCGTGATGAAGCTCGCCTCCGGACTGAGCAGGCTGAGCCCCGCGGTGCTCCTTGCCGAGATCTCGAGTCGGAGCGGGCGAAACATTCCCCGGTTGGCGAGCATCGCGTAGAGAGCGGCGAGCTCCTCCATCGTGATCTCACCGCCGCCGAGCGGGAGCGCCAGACCGTAGAACGACTCGGGCTTCATTCCCCGCACGCCGGCGCTCTCGAGGAATTGGTACAGGCTCGGTTGGCGGAGCTGCGACGAGACCCACACAGCAGGAATGTTGCGGCTGCGGATCAACGCGGCTTCAGCGGTGATGGGACCAAAGAAGCGGCCGTCGAAGTTTTCCGGCGTAAACGGGCCGAACGCGGTCGGCAGATCACGCAGAATCGTTTTTGGATGCAGAACGCCCTGGTCCAGGGCGAGCGCATACACGAGTGGTTTAAGCGTCGATCCCGGCGACCGCTTGGCAAGCACGCCGTTCACTTGACCGTCGATCGCGTCGTTCCCAAAGTCTGCCGAACCCACCCATGCCTTCACCGCCATGTCGCGCGTGTCCACGAGGAGCGACGCCGCGTTCCGGATGCCGCGGTCGCCGTTCTGGTCGATGTAGGCGTGAATCTGCCGCTCGACGAGCCGCTGGAGTCCTGAGTCGATCGTCGTGGTGATGCGGTTGCCAGTGCCGGCGCCGCTGGCCAGCAGCGCATCGACGAAATGCGGGGCTATCCACGGCATCGGCTGCGGGTGCGCCAGGATCGGCAGATCAACACGTCTCGCTTCGTCGGGAGAGTTGCCATGCCTCGACAGCCAGCGGCGGGCGAGGTCCGTGCGGGCCCTGAGCAGGTCGGGCTCGGAGGCTGCAAATCCGGATCGTCGAGCCGGCCGCTGTGGAATCACCGCGAACGTCAGCGATTCACCTGGCGTGAGTGCGCCCGGAGATTTCTCGAAATAGATCTGGCTGGCCGCGCCGACGCCCTGGATGTTGCCCCCGAGCGGCACGAGATTGAGGTACGCCTCGAGAATCGACGATTTCGAATAGCGGGCCTCGAGCCAGAGTGCCGCCGCGATCTGCCGCAATTTGCCGCCGGGAGTCCTTGTGTTCAGGCGATACATGAGCCGGGCGAGCTGCATGGTGATCGTGGAGCCGCCCTGGCGCACGCCGCCGTGATACGTGCGGAGCGCCGCGCGCATCAGCGCCGTCGGATTGACGCCGGGATTCCAGTAGAACGACCGGTCCTCCTTGAGCAGGAACACATCCACCAGCGTCGGCGAGATCTGCCTGAGGGGCACCCACACGCGGAACTGATCGTCGGCGGACCGGGTGATCCGCATCAGGCGGCCGTCGGCGGACCAGACGGTGGTCGAGAAAGAGATCCGCGCCGCAGGGCCTTGGCGTGGCCATAGACGGATCCCCGCGAGCAAAACAGCCAGTACAAGCGCCATCCACCCCCAGGTTCTGGCACGTGTCAGGTGCTGCACGACTGGCCGCGTCATGGTTTGACGACTTCCAGCTTTCCCGAAGGACTGACGCCGGTGATTGAGCGGTCGTACATGCCTTCCGCAAATGCCGGCGGGATCTGATACGTGCCGGCGTTGGTCGCCCTCAGCCGATAGACGAAGGTGCCGGCGTCCTTCGTCACGTCGCCGTAGAGCAGCAGTCGATCCCCGCGGACATCAATGTGGTACGGCCTCCACGTGGACTTGTCCCGAAGGCCGACCGGTAACGCGGCCTCAGCGCGGCCGTCGCGGCGCGCCTTCGCGGGGTCCACGCCGCTGTCGCTCGACTCCGTTGGTGGTTGAATCTCGAGGACCGGCTCGACACCTCCTGGCGCGAGATCCACGAGCACCACCTGCGCAACGACGTCGCGACTGGTGGCGCGGACGCGTATCCGCGACAGGAACTCCTGCCCGACAGCCACGCGCGTCAAGGGATTGAGGTTCGTGTCCAGATACTCGCGGAACACTTCGATTCCCCTGCTGACGTCTGCCGCAGGTGGATTCCGATCGAATCCGGACTCGTTCAGCGCAAAGAACACCGGAAGCGGGCCGTCTTTCGAGAACCGCACTTTGCCGGCTGTCTGAGCCACGCTCACTTTCGGCATCGAGGAAGCGGGGACGACGAGCGCCTTTTCTCGATTGTCCCTGCCGATCTCGGTGATGCCGAACTTCACGGTTCCCACCGCCTGCTTCGCAACTGCATCGAGCGCGAGCAGGGTATAGGCCGCCGAAAGCGACGTGTAACGGTTAGCGCTGATCGTGGCGCTGATGTTCTCGATGGGTTCCGCCGGCATGCTCGTGAGGCGATTCGGAAAGTGCTTCGCGACGAGATACAGCAATTGCGCATCGTGTACCACGCCGTCGTAATAGACCCCTCCCGCCAGGTCGCGCTTCTGTGACGCCCATGGCACGTTCTTGAGGAGCCGCTCCGCATCGTTGTTCCGCTGCATCAGACGATAGGTGGAGGCGAGATACGCAGCGGCCAGGTCGGTCCCGTACGTCTGTGGATAGCGCTGGGCCAACTCGTGCTCCACGTTCGTCAACTGCGCATTGGCCCTGATCCCCTGGCGCACAAGGAGGTAAACGGCGTAGGCGCGCGCTCGCCCCTCGGCCAGCGTGTTCGCCGGTGTCGCCGCGAAGCGCATCAGCCACGAGTCGACGGACGTCAGGACATCGTCTGGAATCTTCTGCCCGTGATCCTTGGCCTCGATGAGGAAGTGCGCCGCGTACACCGTCGCAAATTCCGCGGTCTGCGGCGACGATGCCCAGAGACCCATGCCGCCCTCGTCGTTCATCCGGCCGCGAATTGTCGAAAACGTTTCGTCGAGCCGCTGCTGCGGCGTCCGGCCTGTCCGGCTGTTGATCGTGCCGAACTCGGGCCGCGCGGCCACGAGCATGCCGCCCATTCCCATGCTCACGAGTTGCTCGGTGCAGGAGTATTCGAAGTTCTCGAGGTACACGACGAGCCCCTGTCCCCAGACGAGTGGCAGCGCTGAAACCGATGCTTCAACGACCCGACGTTCCGCGAAAAGATCGCGCGTGACGTTCGCCGTTGCGGACGCGCCATCGAAACGCCCGATCGTGAGCGTCGTGCGCAACGGGGTCGAGGGCCGCACGCCCAAGGTCTCCTCGCTTGTCGACTGTGCGACGCCACGTCGAGCGACGAACGTGAGCGTGGCGCTCCCGAGGACGGGGTTCGTCTTGACACGAAACTCGCCGACACCTTCTTTTCTGTCCGCGATCGTCAGGTCGACGCCGGCGGGACTCATCAACGTCAGCCCGGGACTGACGCGTGCTTCCAGGTGGACCGGGCCGTTGCCGGTCGTGTTGTTGAACACACCGACGCTGACGACGAATTCATCGCCGGGGGTTGTCGTCTCCGGAACGTTTGGCGTGAGGATGAAGTCGCCTTTCACTTCCGTCGCGGTTTCTGCGACACCCATCCGATGTGCGCCCACCGCGATCGCCACGATCCGGAGCCGGCCGTTGAAGTAGTCCGGCACTGTGTACCGGATGTCGCGCCCCTCGACGCCGACGTTGACAATGCCTGACCAGAAAGCGACTGGCGCCTTGTGCTTTCGCGCGAACGGGTTCAACTGCCGCGCGAAGTCGGGGCCGGCATCGCCGCCCGGAGCGGCGAGCGCGAGGAACCTCGAATACTCCGGCAGGATCAGGTCGAGGATCTGTCGTGTATCGACTTCGAGCATCCTCTTCTGAAAGAAAAACGCGAGCGGATCGGGATTCTTGTACCGCGCGACTTGAAGAATCCCTTCGTCCACGGCGAGGAGGGCGACCCGCGACGCATCGCCGGGCGTCACGTGCATCGTCAGCGTCTGACCCGGTTTGACCAGCTTCGGCGCCGTGAGCGACACCGTTTCCCGCCGGGCCGACAGGTTTGGCGCGAACGCGGCGACCCCGTACGAGAGCGGGCTGACGAAGATTTCGTCCGACGAAGGATCGCGGACGAACTGCACGCTCACGTAGCCGTTTCCCTCGAAGTCCCGGGGCAGCACGATCTTCTGCACTGTGCTCGTCGTGGTTGTCTTGAACCATTGATGGGCGAACACCCGTTCCCGTTCGACGGTGATCAGGCCGGCGCCGCTGTAAGGTGCGCGGATGCTCACCTGGATCGTGTCGCCGCCGCTGTACGCGGGTTTGTCGAGCTGCACCTGCAGCTCCGCGTTCCGTTCGAGTGAACGCGAGACATTGGCCTGTCCCGCGACGGTGTAGCTCACGCGATTGAGCTCGGTGCCTGCGCCGTCGCGCAGCACCAGGACGAAGTCGCCCGGCTCCTGCGTCGGCAAGGCGAAGTCGGTGCCACCCGGCGCCACCGACACCTTCTTCGTATCGCGCACGGTTTCCTTGAGCCGCGACACGTAGCGGAACGTGTGGTTGTTTTGTTCCGACAGGACCGACACGTACTTGCGTTGCATCCAGTCGAGCGACAGCCCGGTCGCGGCCACCGGTGTGAGCTGCTGGTTGACCGCCAGGAATCGCGCGGCCCGCCTGGTGCCTCGCGAAATGAATGAAAGGTCGCCATCCGGCTTCACGCCCACGAGATAGGGAGCGCCAGAGACAATCGCGCTGTTCTGTGCGCCGACGTTGCGACCGCCGTCGGCTTCAAAGGCGCGGACGAGCAGGTTCACGCGATACGCATGGCCGACAAAGCGTTTGAGATCGAGGTTGAGATCCGCGCTGCCGTGATCGTCGGTGCGTACCGGCGCGAGCTGCTCGCGATACGGCTCCGGGAGCGATTCGCCGATTTGGAAGCGATAATCGGCAAACTGAGCGAAGCGGGGCAGCGCCGGTGTGAGGCTCAGCTCCGCTTCGACGCGACGGCCGCCGGCGGCGTCGCCGAACAGATGGTTCACCGTCACGCGCGCTTTCACGTCGTCTGGCTTCAGCCATGCGGCCGTGGTCTTGTCCGAATCGGCCAGGTCGAGGCGCACCGTCAGCCGATCCGGCTCGAATTCCTGAACCTTGAAGGTCGTGCTGCCGAGCGTATCGCGCTGGCGGTTCGGTTTGACGATGTACGCCAGTGCCTCGTACGTGCCGGTCGGCGCCGATTCCTGCGTGGTGTAGCTGATTTCGTCGAAGGGGTTGTCGGTCAGCTTGACGTCCGTGCGGTTGACGATGAGCCCCCGTGGATCGTGGACCTCCACAGTGATCGGCAGGCTGGCCAGCGAGGTGTTCCAGTCGGCCGTGCGCGTGATCATGCCGAGGTGTGTCGTCTCTCCGGGCCGGTAGATGCCGCGATCGGAAAAGAGATACGACGTGAGCTGCCGCGCTGAGGAGGCGTTTTCGATCCCACCCACGTCGAAGCGCGAAAGGTTGAGGCCGCGGTCGCCCGTGTTCAGCGGCACGAACGACATGTCATCGTCTTTGCGCACGAGCACCAGCTCGGGCCGCTTCTCCCTTCGAGAGGTCTGGGGATCCGGCTCGGCCAGTGTCGCGCGGCCTGACGCGCTCGTGATTGCGGACGTCACAGGCTGCCCGTTCGCCCCGTCGATTTCCACGCGCGCCCCCTCCACCGGGAGGCCGGTGCGAAGCGACTGCACGAAGACGTCTCGGGTTCCGTCCTTCGCGCGCTTGATCAAGATTCCCAGGTCTGTGACGAGGATGAGGCGTGAGTCCTGGATCTGGGATCCTTCTCCGTGGAGATGAAGCAGAAAGAGGCCCCGCCTCGTCTGCGCCTTGTCGGTGAGGTACTGCCCCATGTCCACGAAGTCGTATGTCGGCTTGCCTGGCGCTTTCCCCTTGAAGTCGTGCTTGGAGATGAACCGTTCGACAATCCGATCTTCATTGAAATTGAACTCGTACCCCCCTGGGCGCGAGAAGTTATAGAGGAGCGGCGACAAGTGCTGCAGTTGATCCGGCAGCACACGCCCGACCTCGACGTCCACCGTGTCCACGTCACGCACCAGAAACCCGACCTTCCTGTCGCCGGTCAGCGAGAGGAGCGAGCCCTCACCGAGGAACGTCAGCTTCGGCTCGTACGGCTCCACCTTGACCGTGGCAACGTATCGTTTGCCCGACACGTAGCCACCGACGCCCTGCACGCCGTCGTTGACCACGATGTGCAGCCATCGGCCGACCGGCGCGAGAAACTTGAAGCCATGATTCGTGTTGCCGCCTTCCTCGGACGGGACGTACGTGAGCTTCACCGCCTGGCTCGCCGAGAGGATGTCGTCCCCGATCTCCTCCTCGTTGGTCCAGCTCCAGAGGCGCCTGTCTTCGGGGCGCTGCTTTGGATGCCGCGCCGGCAGCAGGCGCACGATGATGCCGCTCCCGATCGAACTCTCGAGCACCGGCGACGAACTGGCGAGCACCAGAACCTGCTCAGGCTCGTAGCGCGCGTTGTCGACGATGGTCATGCGGGCGTCCGAGAAGCGGAGGCTCGAACGCCCGGGAATCATGACGACCGACTGGAGGCGGTCGCTCGTCTCGTTGCCGCCACGCGCGGCGCGCACGCCTTTCTCGACGTTCAGCGTCATCGGCGTGTCGTCTCTCGGCATCGCCAGCGCTGCGGAGTGGATCACAGCCGAGAGCTTCAGCTTGTCGTACACGACGCTGAAGTGGCGGCTATCGGGGGTGAGGCCGAGATAGTCGGCGTCCTTCGCGACGGCGAGCGAGACGAGGCGCTCGAAGCGTTCGGTGTCCACCGGGTGAGTGAATTTCACGGTGGCGACGAGCTTCTTCATGTTGGGATCGCGAGGGTCCTGATAGAACTCGCTCTTGGCGATCGTCGCGGAGAACGGGTGCGACTTGAAGGTGAAGCCGTAGTTCTCGAGGATGACCTGTTCGGCGATGAACCCCTTCTTCGCGAGCCTGACGGAAAAGTGTCCGTCGACCGGCCAGTCGTTCTTCGGCGTGAACGTGAGCACCTTGTCGGTCGTCCAGGTCCACGTGCCGGGCATGGCCGGCGACATATCGATGCCCGTGGTCACCGCCTTGTCGAGCATCTTCAACGGTGCGGCCGACTGGGAGAAGGTGACGGTCAGGCGTTTGATCGAGATGTTCCCCTTGTCGTCGTACTCGGTGAGCCCTGGCTCGGAAACCGTGAGCGTGGCGTAGTGAGGCTTGGGACGGGTGAGGATCCAGTAGCCGCTGGCGGTTGCGAAGGTCAGGGTGAGCATCAGCCCGACGGCGTGCAGCGGGTGGCTGCCCAGATAACGGAACGCCCGATTCGTGGCCGATCGTGTCCGCGCCATCCATGGAGGCGCCTGCCAACTCCACCTGCCGAACAGGGCGGCGAAGAGCAGCGACGTCACGCGCTCGAGGAATCTACGCAGGGCTGCGACGCGGGCCAGTATCTTGGTCATAGATCAAAGGAATGAGGTGGGAACTCCCTCTTGGGATATCGGCCCGAAGTGACATTCGCCTTATAGCTTTGCCTTCTCGTTACGGCGCACGGATACCGTGACCATCGATGAGCGTCGGCGGTCGCACGTGTCAAGCGATGAGTGGCAGGAACACGAAGACAAGGCCGCTGGTGGTCGTTGACGTCAACTTCTTCGCGAGCGGCATTCCGTCGGAGGAGCGAGGCGCGCGTGTGGAGCGCCTTCGGGATGCAGCGGCCGTGTCAGGCTGTGCCACTATCGTGGCGATCGTCGGCCGATCGTGGAGCAGAGACCGACGATCAAGCCGATCGCTACCAGCGGCAGGTCAACGATGAAGATATCGAGTCGAATTGGCCCATGTACTGACGGTTCTCACACAAAGTGCATGTAGCTCTCATACGCCGCCGCAGCCATGACGATCAGTCCTCCCGCCAGCAATAGGGATGGACGGGGGACGAGGCGCTTCGAGTACAACCCGCCAAACAGTATTGCGACGATCACGGATGTGGCAATGATCGCACCTTGCGGATCGACCCTCCCCATGGCTCACCTCCCAGGCTCCGTGCCGGCAGCACTGTCGGCACGCCGTACTTGCGCGGTCTATTCCCGATCAAACACCAGAATGCTCTTGGGCCTGCGTTGACCCACCAGGCGCTCGGTCATCGTCAAGGTCTTGAGATCTGTAGAAAGCTCGACCTGCAGAGTACCCGTAAGTTTGCCTTTGGACTTGTATGTGATTTCCAGGCTGCGCTCGTCCATGCGGCGGCCCGAATATGTCGTGCCTTTATCCCCGCCCTTCGGATCGAGGTCCGGATGATCGTTCCCATCGAACGTGATCTTCTTGACCATTTCTTCATCGGAACGTTTAAATGACAGGCCGGCACCTTCGTAGGCCTGGATCTGGAGTTCCATCCCCGCCTTCACTTTCGCGCTCTCGCTGTCCCAGGTGCCGAGAAAACCTGAATCTCCCGCCGTCCGCTCGTACACATAGGGCAAGAACAATGTCGAACCGTCGGGCAACGGTTGCGAGAACAATGTCGTACCGCTGGGCAAATATTGTGTAAAGGCGTCGTTCAGCGTCCTGCCGTCGGCAGAAAGCGTCCAATCGGCGGAGAGGAGTATGCGGCCGTCTTTCTTACGAACAACCGTCCAGTTGTTGGGTTTCTTCACGGTGATGGAAAACGTGGTCCCGCTCAGGGCTGGCTGGTCACTCCCGTCGGCGACGATGGTGTCGACCAAGCCGGGCTCAAAGGTGAGTTTGTATCTGTTGGCGCCCGCAGCCTCAACCGTCATTTCGTCGGTGAGTGTGCTCTTGCCCGGGTTCACCTTCCATGTGCCGACGAAGGGATCGCCCGCTGCCCATAACGTACCGGTAATCAGACAAGCCATCAGCAGCAACTGAGAAACACGATTTAACATTTCGTTCCCCCTACATGCATTTGAGCGAACGCTCAAGAACTTCAGACTCCACGCCCGTGGGTGACAAACGATGTCGATGGCATGCGACATCAGATAATCTGCAACTCGTTAGTACAAGCCATTAGCGGCATCATGCGGTACACGTCGCCAGAACGTCTGTGATCGAGGAGAACCTGAGTGAAGTTGTCCAGATGTCAGTAAGCGCATTCGCATCGCCGTTAGGATTTCTCATCATTGACGATGCTCGCTCGCGCAGCGTGCCAATAATGTGCGGCTCCGAGAAGGAATCGGATCGCGGGGCGTCAAGAACAGGTCCGCGTCTGTCAGGGTGGTTGACGCGATTGAGGTCGACTGTGACGTAGGACATAGTATGTCATGCTCAGGTTAAATGTCTACCCAAGAAGCCACGCAACGACATAAGGCCGACAGGCGCTAGCGCGGCGCCGCGGCGACGATGATTAGCGCTAGGTACGCCAGCGCCGCCACCGCTCCGGTGCCGAGGCGCACCACGCGCCCGGGCGGCCGCCGATCCGGAGGAAGCCGGCGAGGCGCGTCCGCGTGGGTCTGAATCGAGGACGTTACACTGCTGGCCCAATAATGAAGCTCGTTCAGCCAGACGGGTGCAGTCCGATGGCGCTGAAGTCCTCCACCGTGTGGATCCAACCTTCCTTGCCGTCGATGCGCACCTTGAGCCAGAGGTCGTCGGTCACACCAAGGTTCACGGAGTCCGGTCCTTGATCCCATGTCGTGAACACCTTGCCGGCAAGAATGTCGACCGAAGCATCGCGCTTGACAACGACGTGGGCGGGGATTCCGCCGGGCTCGTGTGGTTCCGCAAAGAGCCGTACGAACGTCAGGTCCTCGTCAGCTGGCAGCCGTTCCACATGCTGCACTGGCACTTCGCAGCCGTCTTCGGCGAAGCCGTGGCCGGTTTGGTAGAAGCAGTGCTGCGCCATGGTAAGGGAGCCTTGTGACCAATCGATGCGGACCGGGATCGTGGCGAAGAAGTAGCCGGTCCACACCCGAACGTTGAGCGTATCGGGCAGAATCTGCGTCGCCGTGCCGATGCGCCTGATTGCGCCCGGCACAAACCCGCCCATTTCACCCTCCGTGGTCAACGGTTTGGCGAACGGTACGAGCCGGCCGTTCACCAGGCCGAGAATCTTCCAAGGGCCTCCGCTCAGCGGGGCCGAAGGCAGACATTGGCTGTCGATGAGGAACCCCTTGCCGTTGCTGCCGTCGAGACGCTCGACGTCTGCTGAGCAGCTTTCAGAGAATTCTCCACGTTCAATCGAGTACGGAAAACTCTCGTGATGCTCGACCGTGCCGCCGGCACCGACCACTTCGAGGGATGCCAGTGCTTGGGCGTCGGGACCGTTCTTCCCAGGCAATCGCTTGTAATGGTGGACGATCGTAAAGCTCTTTCCGCCGACCACGAACGGACCGTCCCGCTCGTCCACGTCCTCGAGTCGCGGTGATGTGGCAAGCGGTTGCGCTTGAGGCTGACCGTTCGCGAATCGCGTGCGGGAGACGACCAACAAGACCAGCGCCGCCATGCCGAAGGAGCGGGCTCGTTCCCTGGAAATCCACCGCCGCGGTCGCTCGATGACGATAGGCACACTGGATCCTTTGGTCGTTGCCTCTAAGGAATCACGCTGACGCCCTGTCCCGTCGAGCCGCCCAGATTGCTCTTGATGCTCACCGACGAAAGCGACGCCATCGTCGTCTGGAACGAGAAGCTTCCGTTGCCGAGGCTGCTCATCGTGCCAAGTGGCACATTCCCATTCGCGTTGAGCACCGCGATGATCGCCTGGGCATTCGTGCTCGTGGCGGTGACGGTCAGCACCTGCGCGGACGTGGACCATGTCGCCTTCGTGACGTGCAGCACGTCGGTGGGAGCCACCGTCAGAACGGCGCTCGCCACCGTCCCGCTCGGCGACAATGCACCGGTGTAGGACGCACTCAGTGTCACAGTGGAGATGGCGGAGACGCCATTTCCCTGAACGTTGAATGTGGCGGACGTTTGCCCTGGGGCGACCGTCACCGTGGCCGGGAACTTCGCCGGTTTCGTGTCGCTCGCCGATAGCGCGACCACCACGCCTCCGGCAGGCGCCTGTTGATTCAACACGATTGTGCCGATCGTCACGACGCCGGATCCAATCGTGGAGTACGGACTGAGCGTGTAGCTCGTAATCGCGAGCGGTGGAATTACCGAGAACGTCAGGCCCGGAATGTCGGCCTTGGCCACTTTGACGGTCTGACTCGACGGCGCGAGGACCACGCCAGCACTCGTCGGCGTAATCGTGTACGTCCCTCCTGGGAGACCTGCCAGAGCGAATTGACCGTTCACGCCGGTGACCGTCGTCGCGCTGATGGCGCCCTGGGCGGTGACCGTCACGCCGGCCAGCCCGACACCATTCGCGCCCGTTACCTGTCCACTGACAGTGAACGTCGGCGCTGCCGTGAAACTCACGCCCGTAACGTTCGCGTCGACCACCGTGACGCTTTGAGACGCCGGCGTATAGAGAAACGCAGTCGTCGCCGGGACGATGGTGTAGATGCCGGTGGGGAAGCCTGTAAGTGCGAATTGACCGGCGGCGTCAGTGATCGCTGTTGTTGTCACCGCGCCCTGGCTGACAACGGTGATTCCCGGTAACCCGGCGCCCGCCGCATCGACGATCTGTCCGCTGATGCTGAAGCTGGGTACGGCCGTGAACGTCACGTCTGTCAGACTCGCGTCGGCCACCGTCAGCGTTCTTACCGCCGGCTGGAAGACGAAGCTCGTACTCTTCGGGGTGATCGTGTAGGTGCCCGGCGTGAGGCGCGGCACGGTGAAGAGACCAGTGGCATCCGTTGTCACGGTGGTGACGATTGGGCCGGCGATGGCCACCGTGATGCCCGCGATCCCGGTGCCGGCGCTGCTGAGGATGCTGCCGCTGACGCTGACACTCGGCGGCACCCCTCTGAAGACGTCCACGAAACCAGCCGGTGAGCCACCCGGCAAATGCGGGTCCGGTCGAGTGCTGGCGATGTACACCGTGTTGGTGCTCTCGTTCACCGCGACCGCCGATTGCTGGGCGCCAGGCGTGCCGAACGTGCTGAGGGACGTGTCGGTCCGGCCGTCGATAGCCATGCAGTAGCCGCCACACGCATAGACGACGTCGGTCGCTGTGTCGATCGCCATCTGGCCCCGCGGACCCTTGATGGTCGCGAGATGCGCCAGCGCCGCGCCGTCGAACACTTCGATCGCGGGATCCTCGAAGTTCACCGATCCGCCGAAGTTCAATAGCCGAATGTTCTCCACGTACACTTTGTTGGTCCGAGTATTCACGCCCAGGTTGCCGAACCCGAAGTTGGATCCTGCGGTGATGAACGCACCAAGACTTACTTGTTGGAGCAGGGAGTTCGTCGCGCCGTCGAACAGCGCCAGCGTCTGCCCGTTCACCTGGCATTTCCCGGCGACGAAAATCTGATTGGTCGCCGCGTTCACACCGATTCCGGTGATCTGGCAGACGTCGGCTCCTGTGCCGCTCAGATCGGCACCGGTAAAGGTTCTCGAGCCGGTCGAGAGATCGACCGCATACCACTGGGTGCCGTTTGCGAAATACGCGATGTTCGTCACCGGATTGACGGCCACAGGACTCGTGGCCGCCGCCTCGAGTGGCCTCACGACGGATTCGGAGATACCGTCCAGCAAGAACGCTCCCTGGACCTGATTTGGATCAGCGGTGTGGTCGGACGGTCCGGCCATGATGACCTGGTTGGTGGCTGGATTGACCGCCACGTACGGTCCGGCGCCTGCCTGCACCTGGGGACGGGTCGCGTTGGTCGCGCCATCGATGATATTCAGCGTCTTGGACGTGCGGTCGCCGACATAGATGGTGTTGGTCGCAGCGTTGACTGCCAGACCGGCCGGCGTATTCCCCAACAGCTGCGAGGACAGCGCCGGGACCGCCGGATCAACGCCGGTCAGCATGTTCTCGGCGGTGGTGAAGAATAGCGCGCGGTGCGTCGATGGGTCCACCGTGATGTGCGTCGCATTCGTCAGGAACTCAGCATCGAAAATAGCTGTAACCTTCGTCGGCAGGTTGGCCACCCAGTGGGCGCTCAACGAAGGCGGGACCGTCGGCGCCGGAGCGGCGCCGAAGTCGGCCTTACCCACGATGAGTTCAGCCGGATGTGCCGACGTACAGTCTTCTTGGGCCCGGTACAGATTGCCGCCGCTGACGTCGGCGCCCACGAACTGAAAATATCCGAGCCCGCAGCTCACGCCGTTCGTAAATCCGGCCGTGAACTGAAATCCCGTCGTGTTCACCGCGATGAGACTCGCAGGATTGGCCGGGTCGAAGGCCACCAGGTTTTCAGCGTTGAAGCCGGTCGTGTTGGTGATCGAGCAGGGGTCCTTCTGCAGGCTCGGGGGCGCGACACCGGTGGTCGGAATGCACCCGCCGGTACCGATATACCTCCCGCTCGCGGGGTCGAATCCGATCCCCGTGAAGAGTCCGAACGTCGTAAACGTCGTCACCTGGTCGGTCCGGCCGTCGATGCGATAGAAGTCCGTTCGGGCGGGCGTCGACAGAATCGTGCCGTCGGCCGCGAGCACCGACGTCTGGACGATCGACGCGATCCAGACGCTGTTGTCCGCGGGGTTGATGTGATAGCTCTGGAAATATCCTCGAAGGATGTCCGTGGCTTGCTGCCCTGCGAACTCGCTCCCGGCGATCCGCGTGTTGGTGGCGCCGTCATACACCTCGTACCCGCCGACGGTGCTCGAGGTCCCGGACGCGATCGCGTAGATCTTATTGGTCGCGGGGTTGACGATCTGCGCGCCAACAAATGGTACCGTCGGACTCCCTGTCGCCACCACAGCCAATTCGGCGCCGGTCGTGCCGTCAAGGGCGACGAGCCCCTGCGGCGCGCTGACATAGAGCGTGTTGGTGACGGGATTGTAGCCGCCGCTCGCATATTGAGGGGGGACGAGAGGATCCGCTCCCGGTATCGGCGGAGGCGTGAAGGTGCGCACGATCGTATCGGTCGTGCTGTCGATCACCTGAATCGTCCCGCCGATCAAGTAGATTTCGTTCGCCGACGGACTCAGGAGCATGCCATATCTCGCACCGTTGGTATTGGCGAGATGGGTGATCGTCGTGTTCGTGAGGGCGTCGATGACGCCGATCGTGCCGAAGTCCCCGACCACATAGAGTTTGTGGTTCGCCGGATTCAGCAACATCTGTGTCGGATTGGTCAGTGCGGGCTGAGGCCCGATCGGAACCGACGCCACCGAGGTTTGAGCGTGCACCGCGATCGGCGTCACTATCGCGGCGAGCGCCGACACCACCCGCACCATCGTCCAGCGGAACCGCATGTCTGTATTCTCCTGACGCGCATCCGCTGGGGGCGGGACACGCCACGTCGTGAATGGCTTGGATCGTCTCGGTTAGAGAGGTTGCCGGAGGGCTCAGCAATACGACTGCCAAAGATGCGGCGTGATCGTTCGATTGCTTCCGCGTTTTTTTGCCGCGGAAATATTCGAAGAAGTGGTGCGTTCCGGCTCACGCCGTAATCAGCGCGCAGGCGCGGGGCGCACGAATTGCGAAAGGGTTTCCGTAACCTGAAACCGCGTCGCGACTCCGGCGTTGACTCGAGACGGAAACGGAATCAAGCAGTGTGGCGCCTTTGGTGTACTCTCGCCAGGTACCTCCGAGTACCTCCAAGTGCGGACGAAGCGTCCACGGGCATCGGATTGATCGGATGCCCTCTCGGACGCCGTGAATGCGTGTTTAGCATTCGCTAAGTCGCGCTCGGTCGCCATATGCCGACCGAGGCAAGCCGAGAGACCTCAACGCGGATCGGGGCCCAAGAGGTCCCACCGGTTGCCCTCGAGGTCGAGAAACACGGCGAGCTTTCCGTACGGCTCGTGGCGAGGCGACGACACGAATCGCACACCTGCGTCGACCATGCGCTGATGAGACGCATCGAAGTCGTCCACGCGGAGAAACAGCCCGACGCGACCAGCGAATTGCTGGCCGACGATGCTGCCCTGGTGCCCGTCGGCACGCGCGAGGAGGATGCCCGTCTGCCCGCCATGGGGGCGCACGACGACCCAGCGCTTAGGGCGTCCATCGTTGGTCAGCGACGGAGTGTCTTCCACTAGCTCGAATTGCAGCGCCTGCACGAAGAACTGGATCGCGGCATCGTAGTCCCGCACGACGAGGGCCACGAGTTCAAGATTCGACATCGAGGCGTAGATTACTCTCGCGCAGTCGCCCAGTGTTGAGTAATCCGCATGGAGGCACCCACCCGACGGGTAGCGATGTGGGGTGTTGTTACAGGCTCTTAGGGTTATCAATCGCCAGCCGCCGTGCGATCGCTGTTTACCAGCACATGATGTCAGGTTGACATCTGACCTGAGTGTACGCGATTCTCGGGTGACATGTCTACCCAACACGGCCGGCTTGGGGCCTGTTACGTGCCGGCAGAGCGCGCGGTGCGCTCGGATTCGATGATCGCGCTGAGAGACGAATAGACCACGCGAAGTCACTCGAGGCGAAGAAATGAAACAAACCCGAATCGTGCTCTTAGCCGTGCTCATCTCCGCAGCCGCGGTCTCCGGCCAGCAAGTGGCGAACAGCGGCAGCGCTCCCGCGGACATTGTTTATGGACAATCCGGCCAGCTCGTTGACGTCGGGGGATTTCGGCTGAATCTCTACTGCATGGGGAGCGGCTCGCCCACGGTCGTCTTCGATTCCGGATGGGGAGACTGGGCGCCCGCGTGGTCGAAGGTGCAGCCACAGATCGCAAAGTGGACGCGCGCCTGCAGCTATGACCGTGCCGGCACGGGATTCAGCGATCCGGGTCCCATGCCGCGCACCAGCGTGCGCATCGCCAAGGAGCTGCGCACTGCGCTTCACCATGCCGGCATCGCGGGCCCCTACATTCTGGTAGGAAGCTCCTTCGGCGGCGACAACATGCGAACGTTTGCGGACCTGTACATGGGTGAGGTTGCGGGGCTCGTCTTGGATGACGCCGATCCCGACGACCTCGAACCGAGGGAGATGCGAGAAGAGGCACATCGAGCACACGCTGGGATTCCCTCGGGTCTGCGCGACTGTCGCAACGCGATTGCCGAGCACAAGCCTTTGCCCGCGCCAAATCCTCGCCAGCCACAACAGACCTGCGCTCAGCGGTTTTTTTTCCGGGGTTTGCCGGAAGCCGAGTGGTCTCCGGAATTGAACGCCAAACTATTGGAAATCGCGCAAACCAAAGTTGCCATGTATGACGCTTATTCCTCGGAGATGGAACAAACAGCGGCGGACGAAACCTATCTGCAACAGCGCCGCCGCTCGTTCGGCTCGCGGCCTATCCGCGTGCTCACCTCCGGCAACCACGGTGTCGGCCACCTGGGGATGAAGCCTGCAGACACGCCGGAACACGTCAAATATGAGCACGAGACCACGCTGGCCCAGGCGCGCTGGCTCGGACTGTCTTCGAACGCGAAACAGATCTTCGCCCGCAATAGCTCGGAATATATCCAGTTCGACGAGCCGGAGACCGTGATTGACGCCATCCGTGAAGTGTATGACCAGACAAGACGACCCCTGGCTGCGCACCGCGACCAAAAGTGACGGCCAAAGAGTGTTGTCCAAGCCCTGCGACATGACGTGAGCAGCAAGGGTTCGCCGACATCACCGTGAAGAGTGCGCCGATGTGTCGGGTCCTCGACGCGCGCGCCACCGTCCGCCTAGTACTTCGGCGGCTTCGCGCTGTCGACGACCTTCGCCCAGTCAAGGACGTCGTAGTGCATCCCGAACGCCCTCTTCACGCTCAAGTGCTCGCGGTTCACCGCATCCACCGCTTCCGAGACTTGTTGCGGCAGGAAGATCCGCTCTCCCGCAATCGTGAAGAGATCGCTCGTGTATAACAGCTCGTACTCGGGAAAGTACACCATCATCTGACGCTCGCCGGTCACCGTGCGCAGCGGGTAGAGCTCGATCCGGTTCGCTCCAGTGCCGAGCGTCGTCTTCGTGGAGATGGGGTGCATGCGCGCCGGCTTCGCCGCCTTCGCGAGCGCGTCAGGAAACGATCGATACGTCGCCGCGAACAGCCGGTTGAGAATCGGGACGTTCAGATCGAGCGCGTAAATCGGGACACCGCGCGCGACGTACTCGCGCATCCCGCCAATGTGCGGCCACGAATCTGACGTCGTGACGACCGCTTTGATTGCCGCTCCGTCAAAACGCTTGCCTGCGTCCTCGATCACCCTCGCCGAGTAATCGGACACGAGTGGCCCTTCGAGAATCACGACCCCATCGTCCTGCCGCACCTCCGTGATGTCCCAGTTGGCCGGGACCTTGACGATGCCTGGCGCGAGCTCCACGGCCGGCCGCTCCGGGCTGCCGAAGGGGATCTCGGCGATGCGGCGGCGGTTGGCGATGAAGGTCTGACGCACGTCTGCGGGAATCGAAAAGGCTGCCGGATCGACGGCGGCGTTCATGCGGACGCGCGTGATGTCGACGCGGCCATCCGGCCGGCCTCCGGTTGAAAAATCCCACAGCCGCGGAAATCTGATCCCGTCGGGTTCGAGGATCCACACGCCGAAGGTGACGCGCTGCGTGACGTCGCCCCACGGCGCCCAGAACGTCTCGAACGGCCTCGCGCGCGTGATTTCCACAGCCTTCGGCAGCAGGCTCGGCGGGTTGAGCAGAATCCGCACGCGGGTCGAGCCGCTGGTGAACGCGACGACATGATGCGTGTATCCGTGCAGCTGAACGTCCGGCTCCGCGTGCAGATCGGCCGCGTCGAGCGCGGTGAGGACGACGCGCTCGGGCTCGAACGCAAGCGGCAGCGTCGCGATTTCCCAGGGCGTTCGAGCCGGTAGCCAGCGATCGTTGCTCTTCTCCAGACCGACTCCCGAAACGGTGAGCGTCGTACCGGGCGGCAGCCATTCGCGGTTGTTGACCCAGTCGGGCGTCGAATAACCGCGCACCCGGGCGGTCCGCCGAACGGCGTCGGCCGCGAAGTCCCGGACGTCGGTGAAGTCCGAGTACGTGGCGACCCACGGTCCTTCCGGCCGCTCTGATTGCTCGCGCTGGTACAGCGTCGAAACACCGTCCAGTTCGATGGCGGTCAGTGTGCGCAGCTTTTCTTCACCGCCGAGCGCAGCCGCCGAAGCCTTGAGCCACGATCGCGCCTGGTCGGCGGGCGCAGCGGCCGCGAGAAGCACGAGAATCAGCGTGAGAAGTTGCGACACCGGGGGCCTCCAAATAGATGAGCGGTTAGATTAGACGTGGATCTTCTGAATACGGTTGGGAACCGCGTTTCGCGCGTGAGGGATCTGCGTCATCGAGACGATCCCGATGTCAGCGCTCTCGCCGGCAACTACCGCATCCGATTTGCGGCGTCAGCGGGAACGATGATCATGGCGCCGCGGCGACGATGATCAGCGCCAGGTACGCCAGCGCCGCCACCGCGCCGCTGCCGAGCCGCCACCACGCGCCCGGGCGGCCGCCGATCCGGAGGAAGGCGGCGAGGCACGCGACGATCAAGATGAAGTGACCGAGGCTGCCGAGGGCCACCATCATCGTATCGACCCGCTGCACGTGCCCCGTCGCCAACAGCGACCAGAACTCGCGTGTGCCGGCCTGTGTCAAGTGCGTGATGAACAGGTTCAGACTGTTCCAGGCGATGGCGACCGCGATCGCCGCGCCGAACACCTCCGGCCTGTTCCGGCGGCTGAGAATGATGATCGCCACGTAAATCAGCGCCTGCAGAAGGTGCAGCACGCGCAGCTGCGGTACCACGATGGCGGATCCCGCCAAGGCGACGATGAAAAGCGACGAGCCGACGTCGATAGCGACGCGCGTCCAGCGTGCCGGGACGTCCGGAGTTGTTCGCATGCTGAACCTTACGGGAATGCGAGCGCCCGAGTTCCGTCAGGTTTGACGTACGGCCTCAAAATACCGATACTCGGGTGAAGTGTCTACCCGAGTCACATGGGGTCGGATCGAGTGGCCGAGCGGAAGCCGTCGTTCGATCGACCTCGACCTGCCCTATGGTGGCCAATCAATTGTGTACTTCGACCGCCCAGGTCCTGAGGTGCCGATTCTGTTCGTGCACGGCCTGGGGAATGCCGCCGCGAATTTCGAGGAGATGCTCGAACAGCCGGCGCTGGAGCAAAATCGGCTGGTTGCGCTCGATCTGCCCGGTTGTGGGCAGAGTCCGTATCCGTCCGATCACGCACTCGACATCGATGCGCTGGTGTCGATCGTGGAGGGCTTTCAAGAGGCAGTCGATCTCGGGCGGCACCTGATCGTCGGTGCCAGTATGGGAGGCCTTGTCGCCCTTCTCTGTGCCGAGCGTCACCCCGAACGTCTCGTCGGCTTCCTGAACGTGGAGGGCAACCTCGCGCCCGAGGATTGCATGTTCTCGCGTCTCGTCGTGCCGCATTCCTTCGACGAGTTCAATCGCGAGGTCTTCCCGCGGATAAAAAAGGATCTACAGGCTCAGGACGGACGTGGCCCTGCCAGGCATCTTGGCGTGCTCGCCGCCGCCAACCCTCGGGCCTACTATGACTTCAGTTTTCAGACGGTCTCATATTCCGATGAGGGAAGACTGCTCGACCGATTCGTGGCGTTGCCGACTCGGTGTCACTTTGTCTATGGGTCGATGAACCGTCATCTCAGTTATCTTTCGCGCCTGCGGCGGTCGGCCTGCATCGTCACGGAGATTGAGGGAGCCGGCCATTTCCTGTTCTACGACGCGCCTGAGTATTTTGCGATCGCCGTCGCGGCAGCTGCGCGATGATCGGCCGCGTCGCCCTTGGCAGGCGTTTCCGCATTCGGATTGACAGGCTACGCGAAGAAGCTTCATACTCGGGTTAAATGTCTACCCGAGATACCAAGGATCGACTCGAACTGCTGCAGGGCACCCTCGACCTGTTGATCCTGCGCACGCTGCTCTTCGGACCGCAGCACGGGCAGGGCATTGCGCGCGCCATCAAGCACACGTCGCTCGAGGAACTGCTCGTGGAGCATGGGGCACTGTATCCTGCCCTTCAACGGCTCGAAGACCGCGACTGGATCCGCGCGAAATGGGGCACTTCGAAGAACAATCGTCGGGCCCGGTTTTATGCGCTGACGCCGGCCGGGCGCAAGCAGCTCGTGCGCGAGACGACGAAGTGGAAGCGTCTCGCGACCGCCATCGGCCGCATCCTGGGATCCGCAGCGAGTTAGGCGATGCATCGACGTCGCCGCCCATCCCGCGACTTCGCTGCCGAAATCGAGGCGCACCTCGAGTTGGAGTCTGAGGGCCTTCAAGAGGAAGGCCTCAGTGTCGAACAAGCGCGTGCCGAGGCCCGTCGCCTGTTCGGCAACGTGACCCACGCACAGGAGCGCTTTTACGAAGCGGGCCGCTGGCTGTGGTGGGATCGCGTCTGCCGGGACGTCGGCTACGCTGCGCGCATGCTCCGCCGATCGCCCGGATTCACTCTGGTCGCCATGCTGACGATGGCGTTCGGCATCGGCGCGAGCACCGCGATTTTCACCCTGGTCGACGCCACGCTCCTGCGTCCGCTGCCGTATCCGCACGCCGAGCGCCTGGTCGTTCTCCAGGACGATCTGCCCGGCGTCGGGACGACGGACGTGGGCATGTCGACGCCCGAGTGGAAGGACTTTCAGCGTTCCGGCATTTTCGAGCTCGTCTCGCCCACGTGGTACGACGATAACAATCTGACGGGCTCGTCGCAGCCCGAGCGCGTGCGCCAGCTCAGCGTCGCACCGAACTATTTCTCCCTGCTCGGTGTGGCGCCTCAGCTCGGCCGAACGTTCAATCCCGACGACCTCACGCCGGGCTACAACCTCGAAGTCGTCATCAGCGACGGCATCTGGAAGCGCGGCTTCGCAGCCGATCCGCACGTGATCGGCCAGACCATTCATGTCGATTCCGACGCGTACCGCATCGTTGGCGTGATGCCGCCGGATTTCCGAGCGCCCGGACGCACGATCGCGGAGCGGAACATCGACGTCTGGTCCGCGGGCGGTTTCTCCGCGACGCCGTTCGCCGATCCGCCGACGCGCAGCAGCCACTTTCCGGAAGCGATCGGCCGGCTGAAAGCGGGGCTGTCGATCACGGAGGCGCAGAGCCGCGTCGATGCCGTCGTCGCGTCGCTGCGGCAACGGTTTCCTGACGACTATCCGCCGCAGAGCCGGTGGACCGTGCGGCTGGTGCCGCTGAAGGATCGTGTCGTCGGCGACGTGCGCCGGCCGTTGCTGCTGCTGTTCGGCGCCGTCGCGCTCGTGCTGCTCATCGTCTATGTCAACGTCGGCAACCTGCTGCTCGCGCGCGCCAGCGCGAGAGCGCGTGAGATGGCCGTCCGCCAGGCGCTCGGCGCCGCCCGCTCGCGGCTCGTGCGCCAGTTGCTGACCGAGAGCCTGCTGCTCTCGAGCCTTGGTGGGATCGCCGGCCTGATGATGCTGGTGGCGACGAAGAGCATCCTGCTGCGCCTGGTGCCGGAGAGCCTGCCGCAGCTGAACGTCCTCTCGGTGAGCTGGCGCGTGCTGCTCTTTGCGCTCATCGCCGCGGTGTCCGCGGGCGTGATCTTCGGGCTCGCGCCCGCCTGGCAAACGGGGCAGCTCGACGTCGCGGGGACGCTCAAACAAGAAGGCCGCGGATCGAGCGGCCCGGGAGGGGCGCGCACGAGACGCGTCCTCGTGGCGGCGGAGTTCGCCCTCTCGCTCATGCTGATGGTGGCCGCCGGTCTCCTGCTGCGCAGTTTTTCGGATCTGCTCAACGTCCGCCTTGGGTTTCGCCCGGAAGGCGTGATGACCGTGAAGACGCGGCTGCCTTATCCGAACGATCCGACGCTGGACCGCTACTTCACCGTTCCGCAGCAGGCCGTCTTTTTCCGCGACGTGCTTCGCCGCGCGCAGACGCTGCCCGGCGTGGCGGAGGCCGCGCTCGGCAACACGACGGCGGTCCCGCTCGATCACGCCGAGAAGGACCAGAATCGATGGTCGCTCGTGATCGAAGGCCGAGCGACGATCGCGAGCCAGGCGCCGCTCGTCGATCAATCCATCGTGACGTCCCAATATTTTCACCTGATGGGGATGGTGCTTGATCGCGGACGCCTTTTTACCGAGTTCGACGATGAGAAGGCACCGCCGGTGGCGGTGATTAACGAGGCGATGGCGCAGGCGTTCTGGCCGAACGAGAACGCCGTGGGGCAGCACATCCGCCTGGGGCGGCTCGCCAAGGGATGGACAACCGTCGTCGGCATCGTGGCCGACATGCACACGGAGTCGCTCGCTGCCGCACGCGTGCCGCATGTCTATGCGAATCTCTATCAGAGCGGCGCGAAACGCCTGGCGATCTTTCTGCGAGGGCATCTCGACGCGGCGACGCTGCCCGATCAGGTGCGACGCGAGGTTCAGGCCAGCGATCCTTCTCTGCCGGTGTTCGGCGGGCAGATGCTCGAGGATACGGTATCGGCCTCGCTCGCGCAGCGGCGCTTCGCGATGGAAATCGTCGCGCTTCTTGCGCTGACGGCGCTGCTCCTCGCCACGCTGGGCATTTACGGCGTGATGTCGTTTCTCGTCCGCGAGCGGACGCGCGAGATCGGCATCCGTCTCGCGCTCGGCGCGGGGCGGCGGAGCATTCTCGGCATGATCGTGCGCGAGGGCCTGAGGCTCGCCTTCGCGGGCGCCCTCGCCGGGCTCGCCGGGGCCGTGCTCGTGTCGCGCCTCATGGCTGGCGTCTTGTACGGCGTGAGACCGAGCGATCCGCTGACATTCGGCGGTGTCGCGCTCCTGTTCATCGTCGTCGCACTGCTGGCGTGTTACATTCCGGCGCGCCGCGCGGTATGCGTCGACCCGCTCATGGCGCTGCGATACGAGTGACTCCGAAAAGGATGGATTGGATGCGAAGTATCTCCGGCATCCTCTTGGCAGGCGTTCTGTTCGCGGCCGCGGCGCGTCAGGGACAGCAGCCGCGAATCGTGGACCTGAAGGCGCCCGACGGCGTGGCGCTCAGGGCGAGTTACTTCGCGGCGGGGAAGCGTGGCCCCGGTGTACTGCTCTTGCATCAAGTCAACCGCGACCGCACGGCGTGGGACGACGTTGCGCGCCGCCTGGCGGCTGCGGGCATCAACACGCTGACGCTCGACATGCGCGGGCACGGCGACAGCAGTGACGTGCCGTTCGAGAAGCTCCCGCCGCTCGAGCAGCGCAAGGCATGGCTCGGATGGCCGGACGATGTCGAGACGGCGTTTCAGTTTCTGGTGTCGCAGCCTGACGTGAACCGCGACGTCATCGGCCTTGGAGGCGCGGGGCTGCTCGGCGTCGACAACTCCGTGAAAGCCGCGCGCAGGCATGCGCCGCAATTGAAATCGCTCGCGCTGCTATCCGGCGAAACGTTCCTTCCTGAATTGCAGTTCCTGCACGAGGCGACGCAGTTGCCGGGCCTTTTTGTCGTGGCGGACGACGACGAGTATCCGCCGACGGTGGAAGCGATGGAGCTGCTGTACGCCACATCGTTGAATCCCGGCAAGAAACTGGTGCACTACTCGGCGCGCACGGAAGCGCCGTGGCTCTGGTATGAGCCCTTCGACATTGGCAAGGTGACCGCGACCGGGGGCCACGGCACGGACTTGTTCAAGGGGCATCCCGAGCTGCCCGGCATCATCGCCGATTGGTTTGTCACCACGCTGGTGAAGACGCCCGGGCATGCTCCAGCCGACACGCTGGCGGCGGCGGCGATTCTCAACGAGGTCGATCAGCCCGGCGGAGTTGCGCACGTGACGCAGCAGTTGACGGAAGCGCGGGCGAAGGATCCGCACATCCAGCTGTTTCCAGAAATCTCCATGGCGATCAAAGGACACGATCAATTGCGCGCCGGAGCCCCGACGTCGGCAATCCCGATCTACGAGCTGAATCTGCTCGCGTATCCGGAGTCGCCGGACGCGCATGACGATCTCGCCGGCGCCTACATGGCGGCTGGACAGAAGGAGCTGGCGCGCCAGCACGCGGAGAAGGTCCTGGCTCTTCTGGACGCGGGGGCGCCCGCGTCGTCGTGGTCCGACACGGCGCCACGGCGAAGCGAGATTCGTCGCGACGCCGAGCAAGTGCTTAAAAAGGTGGATGCGTCGCGTTGACGCGATCCATGAGCGACGATGGGCCTCGAGCGTCCATGCGGGCCGCACAGTCACACGCCCGTGGGCCGATTGCGATTTCGCGATGAGCCGGAGCTAACATGGTGGCGCTCTCCCAGAGGGTGTTTATGCGCTGGCAGACTGCGGCGGTTCTCCTTTGGCTGGCCACGGTGACGCCTCGAGCCGTTATCGCCGCGGGCGTGCTCTCTGGGTCCGTCGTGGACGACAACAGCGTTCCCCTGACCGGCGCGACGGTCTACCTCCTCGTCGAAAAAGGCGGTTGCCCTTCCGTCGTCACGACGACCGACGCCAACGGTCGGTTTGAGTTCACGGGGGCTCAGCCTGGCAGTTACCGCGTGAGGGCCGAGAAGACCGGTTATCTCACGCAGATGCTTCGGGACAAGGAAACCGGCTCTCACGGCTTCGGGCGGTCAATCGTCTTGACGCCCTCTCATCTGCGCGAGGACGTGGAAGTTGTGTTGCCGCGGGCCGCCGCTACCGTGAGCGGCACCGTCTACGGGGAGGACGGCAAGCCGCTACCGAACGGCGGCTGGGTGTTCTTCGAGGACGAGCAACACCACGACGTTCACACAACAGGCCTGCCGAAGGGGCGGTACTCTGTTTCTAATCTGGCTCGTGGTCGCTACTACATCAGCGCTCAACGGTATTCGTCCGAGGCACACCAGGTTGTCGGCGAGCAATGGTATTACCCCGATACTGCGGACAAGGATCAGGCCGCGCTCGTCACCTTGGGCGACGCTCCAGCGTATGTCGACATCCATTTCGGGCAACAACGACCTCCCGCCATCACCGTTCGCGTACGGACAGGGCAAGGTCTTCCTGTGGCGCGAGCGGAGGTGTTCGTCGAGCGGCGCGGGGACAGTGCTCAGCAAGCTGGCCGGTTGCCGGGGAACCGGCCGTGGGAATACGTCCAAGCGCTCCGAACGGACGCCGCCGGCGTCGCGACGCTCCGCAGGTTGAAGGGTGGAAACTACTGCGCATTCGTCGCGAAAGCGCCTTCCCCGCTTTCGCCGTGGCGAAACACAAACGCGCTGCCCACGTCGCTGGACTACTACGCCATATCTTTTCGGGTCGCCGACGACGGGATACCTGTGCATGTTGATTTCGTTGTCACGCCCGGCGAGAGGTTAGAGGGCCGCTTCCTCATGCGCGACGGCACGCGACCGCTCGCGCACGGTGTCACGATTGACTTGTTGAGTGCGCCGCTCGTGGGTGGATTTCGCGGCAACATGAGCTTTCGAGTTGAGCCGCGCCGAATCGACGACCTGCAGTTTGAGTTCGAAGGCTTATCGCCACACGAGTCGTACTCCGTTCGCGAGTTCGATGCAGACCCGCTTAAGCCGGTGGTCATTGTCGGTCTCCGCATGAACGGTGTGCCGCTGAAGGGGAATGATATCGTGGCGTCGTCGGTCGACCCAGCGCACCAACTGTTGGAGGTCATTCTGGACTGGGCAGGCACCGTCGCGGGCGCGACCACAGATCACAAAACCAGCCGTGTGACGGCGCAGCGCGTTTCCGAAAATATCCCCGCTTCGTTTCCAGCCTCTTTCGTGACGGACGTCATCGACGGCCGCTTCGTGCTCCGCGGGCTCCCGCCTGGCGCATATGACTTGAGCCTTGAAGGCAGAACCGGGCTGCGAAGGGTTCGTGTCGCGGCGGGCGAAGTGATCGATCTGGTCCTCTAGCGTGCTGAAGAAGTTGCATGAATCCACTTGCTGCCGGCATGGGCCGTGTCTGTCTGGCTGCTCTCGTGATGGGGAGCGTGCAGGCCGGGCCGTTCGTCTTTGCGGGATTCCGCCGCGACATGGATCTGGCGACCCTGCTCGATCGGTATCCTCGATCGTCGCACGAGCTGACGCCCGGCGCGGGGGTTCGACACCGCACCTCCAAGGACGACGAGAAAGCGTGGATGCGCGAGTTCTTCCACTCTCGAGGCTCCGGTACGTACGTTCTTCGCCTCACGCAGATGGAATCGCACGACCGCGTGTATTACGTGCAGGCGTGGATTCAGGACGGTGTCACGGAGCGGCTCTGGGTGTCGTTGGAGTTGCCGGTCGAATGGGTCAAGGGGAGAGCGTCGCCGCGAAGCAATGAGGCACGTTATCCAGCCTGTCACGACGTGTTAGACCCGCTCGTCGTCACCTACGGCCGCCCGGTCACGCTCCCACCAAGCTGGGAAGAGGCTGTTCAATCATTCACGTACGAATGGATGCATGGATCGGAAATGATGACGCTCGAATGCGGCCAATATCGCGGGCGAAAGGCCGTGTTCGCCATGGGCGTGACGATGGCTCGCTCCGGTCGATGAATGCGCGGTAGTCTCCGGTATCGACATACGCGCCGCCGCCGGCGCCGCCAGCTCGGATAGGAAGGGAACCCGTGGCGTAGGTTGACCGCCGCGGTCACGCGTATTGTGGAGACGGCGTCATGAATGTGAGCAAACAGATCTTTCGCGCGTTCGCCGAAACATTTCTGCAGGACGCGAGGTTCGCGCTTCGCCTGATGCGGAAGGATGCGGCGTTCAGCGCGATCGCGATCCTGACGATGGCGCTGGGCGTCGGCGCGACCACGGCGGTGTTCAGCGTCGTGAACGCCATACTCTTGAAGCCGTTGCCGTACCCCTCGGCCGAGGAAATCGTGCTGGTGTGGGCATTGCCGCCGCACGGGGTCAATTATCTAGGGTTCAACGAACTTCCGTGGAGCCGCACCGAGTTCCTGACGTTTTCCGGGCAAACGAAGACGTTCGCGTCGCTTGGCGCGTTTGTCGGCGATTCGTTTAACCTGACCGGCGCTGGTGAACCGATTCGACTCGAAGGCGTTCGCGCGTCCGCCGGTCTGTTCCCGTCGCTCGGCGTCGCGCCGGCTCTCGGGCGCATGTTCACCGCTGACGAAGAACGCGGCGGCCGCGACCACGAAGTTGTGTTGAGCCATCGTCTGTGGCTGGAGCGGTTCGGCGGCGATCCCGCCGTTGTGGATCGCAGCGTGAATCTGGATGGCGCGGCGTACACCGTCGTGGGCGTGATGCCGCCGGGCTTCGCCTTTCCGCGCGCCGCCGAAATGCCCGGGAGCTTCACACTCCCGAGGGAGGCGCAGGTGTGGGTACCGCTCGCCCTGCCAGTCGGACCGAGAAAGCGAGGCGAGCCGAGCGAACTCGCCGTCGTCGGCCGTCTTCGCCGCGGAGTGTCAATGAACGCTGCGCAGGCTGAACTCGACCTGTTCGCCACCCAGATGGATCGGCAAGTGCCGCAAGCGAAGGGCTGGTTCACCTCAAAGGTCGTCCCGCTCCGGACGCAGATTGCCGGCGAGACGGTGCGGCCGCTTCTGCTGATGCTCGCAGCCGTGGGGGTCGTGCTGTTGATTGCGTGTTCCAACATGGCCAACCTGCTGTTGACGCGATCGATTGCGCGCGCCCGCGAGCTGTCCCTCCGCGCAGCGCTCGGCGCGTCTAACGCACGCCTCGTTCGCCAACTGGTGACTGAAAGTATGCTGCTATCGATCGCCGGCGGCGCGGCAGGCGCTGTCGTTGCGCTCGCGGGCATTCGATTCGCTCAGAGGTTCGGGCCACCGAACGTTCCGCGGCTTGCAGACGTCACGCTTGATTGGCCCGTTCTGGCGTTTGCTCTCGCCGCATCGGCGCTGACCGGCGTTGCGTTCGGGCTCGTGCCGGCTGTCGTCAGCGCCCGCGGCGCTGCCGGCCAGGCGTTGAAAGAGGGAAGTCTGCGATCGACGGCCGGGACCCGCAGCTCACGGTTGCGCAACGTCCTGCTCGTCGCGGAGGTGGCGCTGGCGCTTGTTCTCGTGCTCGCCTCGAGCCTCTTGGCCCAGACATTTGTGCACCTGCTGCACGTTGACGCGGGTTTCGATCCCGAGCACGTCGTGACGTTCGAGATGACGTTGCCGGCGTCGCGCTACGCGGATCTGGATCGCATCGTGGCGCTCTATCGAACTGCGCTCGAGCGGCTGCGGACACTTCCAGGTGTCGAGGCCGCCGGCATCGGAGAAACAGTGCCTCTGGCCGGCACTGGCGAGAGCACGGTAGTCCGAATTGCGGGCCGCGCGACGTCGCGCGACCAGGAGCGGCCTTTCGCCAACTACACCATTGCGTCGCCCGGCTACTTCGCTTCCGTGGGCGCGCCTCTTCTGCGGGGACGAGATTTCAATGAGGCCGACGTGGCCGATTCGATGCCCGTCGCGATCGTGAACCGGGCGATGGCCGAGAAGTTCTGGCCGGGGCAGACCGCCGTTGGAAAGGCGGTCGGGATGCCAATCGCCTCCTTTGACATGACCATCATCGGCGTGGTCGCAAACGTGAAGCACTCATCCGTGCGCGAAGAGGCGACGCCGGAAATGTACGTGCCGTACACGCAGAAGCCATGGCCATCAATGTTGACGATGCACGCGGTGATCCGGACGCGCGGAGAACCGGCGGCGCTGCTGTCGAGCGTCCGCGGCGCGATCCGCGTGATCGATCCGGATTTGCCACTGGCCAACATCGCCATGTTGTCGTCCATCGCGGACGGCGCGATGGCACAGGCTCGTTTCTCGATGCTGTTGGTGTCCGCCTTCGGCGCGCTCGCGCTGACGCTCGCCTGCGTCGGTCTGTACGGCGCCGTCTCTTACGCAGTGCTTGATCGCACGCCCGAGATCGGCATGCGGCTCGCGCTCGGCGCCGGACGTCGACGCATCATGGCCATGGTGCTGCTGCAGGCGGCGCGCGTAACCGGCGCGGGCATCGCGATCGGCGTGATGGTCGCGTTCGCGACGTTGCGGATGATGGCGAGTTTTCTGTACGGAATCGAATCGACTGATGCACTGACGTTCGTCGGCGTGGCTCTGTCCCTCTTGATCGTCGCTTTGCTCGCCTGCTACATTCCGGCCCGGCGAGCCACCCGCGTCGATCCGATGGTTGCCATGCGCGGGGAATAAGGGCATGACGCGCGGAATGTGGGGCTGGCGCTGGCCGGAGCGGCTCGCGCAGGATGCCCGCTACACCGTCCGGCTGCTGCGCAGAAATCCCGGCTTCACGACTGAGTACACACCCGGAAGTGGTGAGGACCGATCTCGATTGTCACTCGTGCCGCAACGCAACCATTGGATCGATCTTCGTTGCCCGTCGCGCCGGAATGTAGCAGGCGAGCAGAGCGGTCCCCACGAGGAGCACTGTCACGCCGCCGAACGTCAGCGGATCGGTGGCCGTGACGCCGAAGAGCAGCGACTCCACGGCGCGCGTCAGGACGAGTGCCCCGGCAAACCCCGTCGCCACTCCGATGACGATCGTGCGCATCCCTTGGCCGAGAATCATCTGTAGCACCGCGCCGGTCGAGGCACCGAGCGCGACGCGCACGCCAATTTCGCGCGTGCGGCGGCTGACGGAATACGCCACAACGCCAAACACCCCACTCGTCGCGAGCAGCATCGCAACGATGGCGAAGAAGCCGATGAGCATGACGTTGAATCGCCGCGAGCCGAGCGACGCGGCGTAGATCTGCGAGAACGTCCGAAACTTCGTCGGAACCTCTGGGTCGAGACGCTGCAGGATCCCCCGGGCGGCCGCTGTGAGTGACTGTGGGTCCGCATCGCTCAGCATCGTCACCGTCATTTCCGCGCGGGGCCGCTGGACCATGTTCACGTACACTGTCGGACGTGGCGGCGCATCGAGCCCATATTCGTGCGTGTCGCCGACGATCCCGACGATTGTCAGCAGGCGCAGGTCGCCATCCATGTTGCCGAACTCAATGGTGTGGCCGATCGGGTCCTGATTCGGCCATCGCTCGCGCGCCAGCGATTCGGTGATCACAGCGACGTGCGGAGTGTTCGCGCCGTCGCGCCCGTCGAACATGCGCCCGCGAACGAGCGGAATGCCGAGCACCTGGAAGTAGCCCTCCGTGGCGACGCAGAAATCCGCGCTGCCGACGCGGGCTTTCAGCCGGCCCATCGCCAGCAGATCGTCCACCGTCTTGGGAGCCTCATTTTGGGTCGCCAGGACGAACATCCCATCCGGAAGGCCGCCCTCCATCAGCGGCAGCGCGCTCGCCGCGCCGACCTTGCGGACGCCGGGAATTTGCGCGAGCCCGTCAAGCAGCCGCGAGAAGAACAGCGCCTGGCCGGCTTTGGCGTTCGCATCCGTCAACCACGGCAGGGAGACGTCCATCGCGACGATCTTGTCCACGCGGAACCCGGGATTCACGTCGAGCACCTTCATCAGGCTGCGTCCGAGCAATCCCGCTCCTACGACGAGCACCATCGTGATCGCCATCTGCGCCGCCACGATGACGCGGCCGACGCGCTGGCTGCCGTGCGAGCCCGCCTGTCCACGGCCGCCTTCCGAGAGGCTGTCGCGTCCGTCGCCGGAGGTCGCGCGAACGGCGGTGAACGCGCCGAGGCCGGCCGCGATCGCCGTACACAGGAGGAACGCGAACGCCAGGACGGGAATGCTGATCGTGACGCTGTCCAGCCGCGGTAGATTGGCCGGCGCTGCGGCGACCAATCCCGACACGGCCCACAGCGCGCCCAGCAGGCCAAGCGCTCCGCCGACCAGCGACAGAATGAATGCTTCGGTGAGGAATTGGCGGATCAGCCGTCCGCGCCCCGCGCCGAGCGCACTGCGCACGGCGAGCTCGCGCGCTCTCACCGACGCGTGCGCCAGCAGCAGGTTCGCGACGTTCGCGCAGGCGACCAGCAGCAAAAATCCCACCGCGCCGAGCAGGACCAGCAGGGGAGCGCGCGCGGTGCCCGTAATCGAGTCCTGCAGGGGGATGACCATACCGTCTTTGAGGAGGTACTCGCCCTGCTCGCTCGAGGTATCGTGAATGCGCCGTGCAATCGCGCTGATGTCTCGATTGGCCTGCTCGACAGAGATCCCCTCGCGGAGTCGCGCGACCGCACGGGAGTTATGCGACGTCCTGCTCGGACTTTCGCCGTCGAGATCGGCCGGCATCCACAGTTCGACGTCCGCGGGGAAACGAAATCCCGCGGGCAGCACGCCGATGACAGAGAAGATATTGCCGCCAATCTTCAAATGGGCCTGCGAGAGGTCCCGCGGCGACCCGAGAGCCTGACGCCAGTAACCCTCACTCACCACGACAGTGCGTGCGACCCCTGTTCTCGAGTCGTCGGCGCTGAACCCTCGTCCGAGGATCGGCTGAGTGCCGAAGACCTTGAAAAAATCGGGCGAAACCACCGCCACCATCGTGCGCGTCGGCTGCGACGCGCCCGACACGGACACGACGTAGGCGCTGTATTTCGCAATCGCCTGAAAGCTGTGGCTCTGGTCGCGGAAGTCGTCGAAGTTCGGATCCGCAAGGCGCGCCGGCCGACCTTTCGAATTGACCTCGAAGACGGCCACGATCTGATTTGGCGCCGGGTATGGCAGCGGCCGCAGCAGCACGCCGTAAACGACGCTGAAGATGGCCGTCGTCGCGCCGATGCCGAGAGCAAGCGTGAAAACGGCGACCACCGTAAAACCGGGATTCTTGCGGAGCTGGCGAAGCGCGTAGCGGCAGTCGGCGAGTACGGACTGGAGCCACTGACCGAGGCGTGCGTCGCGAACCTGTTCCTTCACTTGCTCGATCCCCTCGAGCTCGATCCGTGCGGCACGTTGCGCATCGCCCGCCGCCATGCCCGTTCGCACGTGTTCATCCGTCAACATGTCGAGGTGGGAGCGAATCTCCTCGTCCAAGTCGCGTTCCAAGCGCCCGGAGGCCAACAGATTTCGCAGAAAGCTTCTGGCCTTCACAAGGAACCACATGCGAAACCTGGCTTCCTATGCTTCCAACGCTCGAGCGATAGCTAACGAGATACGGCCCCATTGCTTGGTTTCGACGTCGAGGTGCTTCCGTCCCGCTTTGGTCAAGCGGTAGTACTTCGCGCGGCGGTTGTTCTCAGACTCGCCCCAGAAAGAGGAAATAGAACCTCCTTCTTCCATCCGGTGCAGCGCGGGAAACAGCGAGCCGGGCTTGACCACAAACGTGCCGCGGGTGATCTGCTGGATTCGGCGCGAAATTCCCAATCCGTGCATTTCGCCGGCGACGAGCGATTTCAAGATCAGCAGGTCCAACGTTCCTTGAAGGAGGGCTGCTGGCTGAGACGTCGAGTCTGCTCCTACAGGCATTCGATATGAACGAATCGTATCGATCCTACATATCGAATGTCAATAGGAGGTCAGCGCTGACGAAATGCCTATGGTGATGTGATTGAGCGTATGAGTCTTCTCTGGGAGATCGCGTGGGCACGAGCGACAACGCTGCGAAGTGCGTCTGGTCCTCGGCCGCGGCGTCAGCGCGGATTGACGCGGATCGACGGCGGCGCCCGCAGAACGAGCGCATCGTCTCGAACCGCGAGATCGGCGGCGAGCGTTTCCGATGGACAGCAGTTGGGATCCGCGTCGCCGTAGAAGCCGGCTTCCGCGTGCAGCGTGCGCGCATCGATTCGCACGCCGTGGCGGATCCGTCCTGAATAGCCGGCCGGTAGGTGATCGAGCCACGTCTGCCGGACTGGAAACCATCGGCCGTCAGGGTGGCGGTGCAGAAAATCCTGGCTGCAGCCGCCGGTGCCGTTGACGCACAACATCACGCTCAAGAGCGCATCGCCCTCGCTCGTGGCGCCGATTTCAGGCGTGACGGAGCGCCACACCCCATACTCGCCGGTGTCGATGCGCGCGTGCCAGACCGGCCGCACGCGTCCGGGTTGCACGGCCTCGAAGAGCACGACTTCCTCCTCCTTCGCCGTATCGCGCGCGTCCGTGCCTCTCGCGGCGTCTTCGGCAGTGAAGATCGACACCCACGCGTAACGCGCGACCATCCATTTCTCCGGCTGGGCGCCGCCGAGATCTGTGAACTCGGTCACCTCGCATCTGGAGCTCACGAGCGTGTCGCCATGCGGCCCCTGCAGCCGATCGTTCGGCGGATCGACCGGGAGCGTGAGGCACTCGTGCTGCGCGCGGGTCACCGGAACGACCGCCTGCCCCTTCAGGAGCCCGAGCGGCAGGTTCGCGGCGGACTGCGCCATCAGCAGAAGGGCGAGACACCAGACGCGCATCACATCCTTATGTATCGGCAGATCTCGCATCAGCTTGCACAAGGCGTCGCCGCTTTCGACCGACAATGGTTCGCGGCTCGGATGCGTGCTCTACGAGGTCGCGTCGCGTTGACCGCCCCGGAGCCGTGCGAAGGCCACTACTCACTCAATCCGCAGCGCCGACAACGGATCGAGGCGCGCCGCGCGTGCGGCGGGCACGCTGCACGCCAAGAGCGCCGCACCGAGAAGCACAAGGGCGACGACGGTGATCGTCAGCGGATCCGACGGGCTGACGGAGAAGAGCAGCGCGCGCAGCAGCCGGCCGGAAGGAATCGCTGCGACGAGGCCCGCGATGAGTCCCGCCGCCACTGGCGTCAGTCCCTCGCGCGCGACGAGGCGCCACACGTCGGCGCGGCTCGCGCCGAGCGCCATGCGGATGCCGATCTCCTGCGTGCGCCGCGCGATGGACTGCGACACCACACCGTACACACCGACGGCCGAGAGAAACAGCGCCGCGATCCCGAAGAAGATCACGATCTCGAGCTGAAACCGCCGGGCGGCCACCGACGCATCGAGAATCTCGCCGCCTGTCGAGACGCGGGGCAACGGATCGCCGGGCCGCATCGCGTGGACGGCCGCCTGGACCGCCGTCGCGACCGAGCGAGGATCGCCGGCCGCGCGCACGGCAAGTCCAACCGGCGATCGGAAGCGCTGCCAGTACGGCACGTAGACGGTGAGGTTTGGTGTCTTTTGCAGACTGACGCGCACGTCACCCACGATGCCGACGACCTCGATGGAGGGCTCGGAGTCCGCGCCGAGTTTGAACGACTGGCCGACAGGATCCGTTCCGGGCCACAGGCGTCGAGCCGTGCTGGCGGACACGACCGCGACGGGATGATCGCCGTCGCTGTCCTGAATCAGCCGGCCGGCAACGAGCGGAATGCCAATCGCTGAAAAGTAGCCGGGCGTGACGCACCGATAATCGGTCGTCGGCCACTCGTTCGCGCCGAGCGCGACGCCGTCGATATGGATTCCAAGATTGCTGCCTTCGCCCGACAGTGGCAGCCGGTTTGCGACGCCGGCGGCCGTGACGCCGGGCAGCGCCTCGACTCGTGCAAGCAACGCACGGACGAACGCCACGCCGGCGTCAGCCTTTCCGGATACCGTCACGTTCGTGGTGAGCACATGATCGGCGGCGAAGCCGGCATCGACGTGCGTCAGCCGGACGAAGCTCACCAGAAGCAGGCCTGTGATCGCGAGCGCGACCGTGCACAATGCGGCCTCTGCGCCAATGAGCACGCGGCGAAACACTCCGCGTCCGTCACCGGTCAGCGCGCGGCCGGCCGACGCGAGCGCGAGCTGCGGATCGGACGTGGCCGATCGCCAGGCGGGAACGGCGCCCGTGACCAGCGCGACCATCAACGTCAGCGCCGCTGCGGCTGCCCACGCCGGCAGGTCCATGCCGATGGGGCGGAGCTGCGGCAGGCTCAGCGCGCGGCTCGCAAGCACCGCGCGAAGCGACCAATCGGCAAACAGCAAGCCGACGACGCTTGCGGCCGCCGCAATCGTCACCGTTTCCGTCAACGCCTGCTGCACCAGTCGGCCGCGGCTCGCGCCGATCGCCGCCCGGATCGAGAATTCGCGCCGCCGGCCGAGCGCCCGCACCAGCAACAGGTTCGACACGTTCACGCAGACGATCAGCATCACGATGGCGCACGCCGTCAGCAGGACGACGATGCTTGTGTGGACCTGCGAGGCGGCCTGCGCCTGCAGCGGCCTGATGATGATGTGCAGCTCCGCGTCGGCGCCGGCGGACCTGGCGATGTCGCGCTCGATCGTTTCGAGATCGTCGTGCGTCTGAGCGAGCGTGACCGCGGGCTTGATGCGTCCGATGCAGGCGTAGTTGAACTCGGCCATGCGCGTGAGGTCTGGCTCGCGCACGACGAAGGGAAACCAGACATCTGCAGGCAGGTCGCCGGACAGCATCGCGGTAAGATGACTCGCGCGCGGCACGGCCACGCCCTCCGGCAGCACGCCGATCACTTCGTATGACACGCCGCTGAGGGACAGCGTGCGTCCGACGACGCCCGGATCGGAACCAAATTCACGAACCCACAGGCCGTGGCTCAGGATGGCGACGTGCTCGTGTCCAGGCTGCTCGTCGTCCTCCACGAACCCACGTCCAAGCGCCGGCCGGATGCCGAGAAGGGAGAAGAAATTGGCCGATACCAACTGTGCTGTGAACCGTTTCGGAGGTCCAGACGGTGACGACAGCACGACGCTGCTTCCGGCGACGAGCGCGACGCCATCGAGCGTTCGGCTCCGCAGCCGCCACTGTCGAAAGTCGTACGCGTTGACGGGCAGCTCGGGAGAGATGCTCGAGAATCGCGGCACCTGCTCCTGGATGGCGACCAACTGGTTGGCGTCGGCGTATGGCAGCGGCCGCAGCAGCACGTCGTTCACGGCCGCGAGCATCGCCGTGCTGGTGCCGATGCCGAGCGCGAGCGACAAAACGGCCAGCACGCCGAAACCGGGCTGTCGCAGAAGTGACCGGCAGGTCAGCCGGATGTCCCAGAGCACTGGACGCATGATGTCTCTCCTCCACCTCGCCTGGGCCCGCCCATCGATCTGCAAGCATTCAGATTGCTACGGACGGTCGAGGCGAGCTCTCTGACATCGGTCGGAGTATCCGTAATACTCGGGTAATATGTCAACCTGAGTCGCGCGTTTCACCTTATACTTGGCGGCAACCTGCACGGACTTCATCCCGTCTAAGCCGATCAATGTCGATCACTCGACGTACCTTTCTCGCCGGCGCGGGCCTCGTGTCGCTTCGAACAGCACGATACGGAGATCCGCTCGCCAAATTCAGGAAATCGTTCAAGGGCTCGATCGTGGTCCGCGGTGATGCCGACTACGATCGCATCCGTGCGGTTGCCAGCGTCAACCCTTCCACCGACAAGCGCCCGCGTCTGATCGCTCGCTGCTCGAATGCCGACGATGTCGCCCGTGCGATAGAGTTTGGCCGGGCGCAAGCGCTGGAGATCGCGGTGCGCGCTGGTGGACACGACGTGCTGGGCGCGTCCGTCTGCGAGGACGGGATTGTCATCGACGTATCGCGGATGAAAGCCATCGCGATTGATGCCGCACACCGCACGGCGCGCGTCGAGTCGGGCGTCCGTTCGAGTGAGTTGAACGCGGCGACGAGTCCCTACGGTCTTGCGGCCGTCCTCGGATGCAACCCTGCGGTCGGCGTGGCAGGAGTCACGCTCGGCGGCGGGCTGGGGTGGTTTCTCGGACGATTCGGCGCAGCCTGCGACAATCTCATCGCGGCGGACGTCGTCGATGCGCACGGCACATATCGGCGCGCGAACGCCGACGCATACGCCGATCTCTTCTGGGCACTGCGCGGCGGCGGCGGCAACTTCGGCATCGTCACGGCCTTCGAGTATCGCCTCCACCCGGTTGATCGCGTGCTGGGAGGCCTGATCGCGTTTCGTACGGACATTGCGCCGTTTCTGCGCTTCTACCGCGACTTCATGAAAGCGGCGCCGGACGCTCTTGCCGTCGAGGCGAGCATCGTGATACTCGAACGGCCAACCGTGTTCTGCACCGTCTGCTGGAGCGGCGATTCCGCCGACGGCGAACGCGCGATCCGTCCGCTGCGCGAGTTCGGTCCACCGGTGGCCGACGCCATCGGCCTGACACCGTACGCGCATTTAACTGATCGGCCGGGTCCGGAGTTTTCGGCTCGCGTGTTCGGACCGCCCCCCACAACCGCGCCGCCGGCCGGCCAGGTATACGACTACTGGCGAGGCGGCTCACTTCCCGAACTCTCGGACGGGGCGATCGATCAGATGGACGTCGCGATTCAAGCGGCATCGAGAGGCATGTCGATGGGGCTCGGGCACTACATGCATGGTCAGATTTGCCAGGTGCCGCCCGCTGCCACGCCGCTGCCACGTACGCCCGGACAGTTCACATATTTCTTCGACGCCAACTGGCGTAACTCCGCGCGCGCGGACCTGGCGATGGGGTGGGTGAACGACGCGATGGCGGCGATGCGGCCGTGGTCGAAGGCCGGCGCCTACGTCAACTACTTGTCCAGCGATAACGACGAAGCCGTGCGCGGCGCCTACGGCGCCAACTACTCGAGGCTCGTCGCGCTGAAGCGAAAGTACGATCCCTCGAATGCCTTTCACGGTAACCGAAATATCCGGCCCTAGCTCTTCTTGCCGCTCGCTGGAATTCCCAGCCACGCGCCCTGGTTCGTGCCCTCCATCAGCAGTTGCATCACCACTCGATCGCCTTCACTCAACACCCGTTCGATGCTGAAGGGGAGATCGGGGGAGCTGGCGATCCCGCCCGCAACATGCTCCTTGATCGCCTGAGGGCCGCGCGTCGCTGCATCAGCTGGCGCGGCTGTTTGGGTCATCCATCGCGCTCACTCGATATCGCCATTCAGTCTCTAAGCGACGGCACGTGCGTTCATCTTCATCTCCTGCTCAGGGCTTCTTTCGGGCAGGTATCTCAGCCAAGTCATTCCTTACGACCTGACCGTTTTTCATCACGAATCGGACGCGCTCGAGTTCGCTGACGTCGGCGATCGGATCGCCAGACACGGCCACGAGATCGGCGAACGTGCCGGGCTCGATGGCGCCCACGCGATCCGGCCAACCCAACATGTCCGCGGCGCTGGTCGTGATCGCGCGAATGATATCGAGCGGCGGCATCCCGGCGTCGCGCAGATTCACGAACGTAGCGGCGCTGGCTTGCCCGCGCGTCTTGCCCGGATAGAGCCAGCACATGTCAGATCCCGCCGCAAACTTTACGCCCGACTTCAAGACCCGTCGTACCAGGTCGGCGTATCGTTGTTGGGTGCGAGCCGCCGAGTCGGTGTTCGACGCGCGAAAGGACGGGGACATCACGATGCTGGGCTCCATGATCGTGATGAGGAAGCGGTTGTAGAAGGTCGGCGTCAGATCCAGAAACATCCCCCTGTCGCGCATCTGCTCGAGCTGCTCGTCGGTCACCTGGTTGCCGTGCTCGATGGAATCGACGCCGGAGTCGATAGCCGTTTGGATGCTCGCCGTATCGGCCGCATGAACGGCCACCCTGAGATGTTGGCGATGTGCGGTCTCGACAACCGCCGTCAGTGCGGCGACGGAGAAGTCTTCGCCGACCGTCACCTTGATGAGATCGACGTTGTAAAAGACGTTCTGTTGCACCGCTCGTCGCGCCAGGTCGGGGCTGTCAACCGGAAGGAATTCCTGCTCGACGATCGCCTGCGAAAGAGCCGGATTGAGGCTTTGGACATATGAGCCCAGCGCAATCAGCTTGCGCGCCGACGCCAGGACTCGCGGACCCGGCACGCGGCCGGCATTGATGGCGTCGCGCAGTGCCGTGTCGCCGTCGATACCAGAGTGGCCGAGATTCCGGACCGTCGTAAAGCCGCTCTCCAGGTCTTCGCGCGCCAGTTGCGCCCCCAGTAGCACCCGCTTCGAGGGAGATTCGGCGACGGCCAACAGGAGGCTGGGAGCAAACATGCCATTGCCCCGGCGCCCGATCTCGGCTTCCGGCGGGACGACCACGTCGAGCAGCAAGTGGGTATGGCTGTCGATCAGTCCGGGGAGGAGAGTGGCGTTTCCGAGGTCGACGATCGTCGCGCCGGCCGGTACGTGCGGCTGCACCTCCGAAGGGGAGCCGACTTCTTTGATCGTGCCATTCTCAATTCGCACTGCGGCGGGCGAGAGTACCGAGCCGGTCTTCGGCGCCAGCAGCCGGGCTGCTTTGACGAGAGTGACGGAACCAGGCGATTGGGCCACCATTCTCCCAACTGATGACAGTGCGAGGGACGACACCGCCAAAACGACAACCAGTTTGTGCATCGCGCTCTCCACAGATAGACGCCTGACCCAAGGCTACGCCATGCTCAGGTAATATGTCTACCCGACAGCTATCGAGCCGTCGACAGACTTCACGGAGTCGATCGCGTCTCGGCCGACTCCGCCGGCCAACAGTGCGATCTCGAAAACTCACACGCGTCGAGCAAGAACGGATTCTCGAAGACATCGAGGCGACGAGCTTTGACACGCCGGATTCCTGGTTGGATGAACTGCGCGTGAGGCGCGTCTCGTTGGGCGACGCCGACGGCCTGGTGATCAGGGCAACGCGACTCCTCTGTGGAGCGACCGGAAACTGCGAGACGTGGGTGTTTCGACACGCGGCGGGCAAATGAGTCAACGCTCTCGACGGTGAGGCCCCCGTCGCGTCAAGCATCGGTTGTGTTCGACAGACCGCCGGAACCAAAGACCTGGTCATCACGGCGAACCAGTCCGCGTCAGCCGAAAGGTGGACGCAGTACTTTGAGATCATCAGTTCGCTGTGGTGCTGTTCCCAAGATCCATATCGCGCCATTCGTGTTGTGACTCGCTGATAGTGTCCCCTCGCGGACTCGTTGGAAATGTCCCCCTAAGCTTACGACCTCCGAGGAGGTCGTGGATTGGGACGGACAGCGATGAGCACGAGGGAGCTGCAGCGCGCGGGCGTGTTGGCGCGGGTGGTGGCGGGGACGTTGGGGCTGGGTTCGGCGGCGGCGTTGATGGACGTGAGCTATCGCCAGGCGAAGCGGTTGGCTCGGCGGTACCGGCGTGAGGGGGCCGCGGGGCTGAAACATCAGAGCGCTGGACGCGTGTCGACGCACGCGATGGCGGCGACGATGCGGGCGCGGGTGCTGGCGCTCGTCCGCGAAAAATACAGCGGCGGGGTGGACGTGCGGTTTGGGCCGACGCTGGCGGCCGAGCATCTGGCGAGTGAAGACGGCCTGACCGTCGACCACGAGACGCTGCGGCGGTGGATGCTGACGGCGGGGCTGTGGAGTCGCGCGCGGAAACGCAGCCTGCATCGCCGGCGCCGCGAGCGCAAGGCGCACTTCGGCGAGCTGGTCCAGATGGATGGCAGCTTTCACCCGTGGTTCGAAGGTCGCGGGCCGCAGAGCTGTTTGCTGACGCTGGTCGACGATGCCACCGGCCGGACCCTGGGACGCTTCGGCGCGCAGGAAACGATCTGGGCGGCGGTCGGCGTGCTCCGCGCCTGGATCGAACGCTATGGGCTGCCGCACGCGCTGTACACCGACTGGAAGAATGTGTATGTGCGCCCGCCGAATGCGGCCGAGCGTGTCACGGGCGCCGAGCCGTTGACGCAATTCGGGCGGATGTGTGCGACGTTGGGGATCCAGATCATCCCCGCGAGTTCGCCCCAAGCCAAAGGGCGGATCGAACGGAATCACGGCACGCAACAAGATCGTCTGGTGAAAAAACTCCGCCGCCGCGGCATCGCCGACGTCGCGACCGCGAATGCGTTTCTCGAGGCGGCATATTGGGCCGACCACAACCGCCGCTTCGCGCAGGCGCCCGCGGCCGTAGACGATTTTCACGTGGCGCGGCCGGGCGGGCGGCAACTCGATCGCGTGTTTCGCCTCGAAGAAACGCGCACGGTCTCCAACGATTGGGTCGTGCGCTATGCCAACCGCCACCTCCAACTCGAACGGCAGACTGGCCTGGCGCCGGCGCGCAGCACGGTGATCGTGTCCGAAGACCGCGCGGGGCAGATCGAAATCCGGTATCGCGATCGCGTGATGCGGTGGACCGACGTGCCGGTGGGGGCACTGGGCCGCCCGACGGCGTCCCCCGCGACTCCGATTCCCGTCCGTCGACCCGACGCGTCGGCGCGCGGGCCGCGCGCGGGTGGCGATCACCCATGGCGCCATGCCGTCGAGGATCATCGTGTCGCGCGGCAGCTGGCGAAGGATCGCCGGCCGTGGATGGCCAGTCAGCCGTGACCGCGTCCTCGTCGAAAAGGGACATTTCTATCGAGTTAAGAGTGGGGACATTTCTAACGAGTCTTGACACATATCGCGCCATTCGTTGACAGCGTCGTCACCGAATGTTACGGTTACTCCCCGGAGAATATCCGGGGAGTAAGACACGATGGCCAAGGCAACCGAGGAGCTGCTCCGCGGCACGCTCGACGCATTGATCTTGAAAGCGCTCACGTGGGGCCCGCGCCACGGTTACGGGATTGCCGGCTGGATCAAAGACACGTCGGGCGAGGCTCTCGCCGTCGAGGATCGCGCCCTGTATCTCGCCCTGCACCGCCTCGAGGACCAAGGCTGGGTCGACAGCGACTGGGGCGTCTCCGAAAACAACCGGCGCGCGAAGTTCTACCGCCTGACCGCGCACGGTCGCGTGCAGCTGCGGGCCGAATCCTCTCGGCTGGCCCGATACGCCGAAGGCTTGTTCCGCGTATTGAACTCATCCGCCTGGGAGAACCGCTGATGCCGCACGAGCCGCGCACCGTCGACGGACGCATCGAGCGCGATGTGGACGATGAGATCGCGTTCCACATCGAGAGCCGCGTGAGCGCGTTGGTGGCGCACGGACAGTCGGAAGCAACAGCGCGGCGAATGGCCGAGGCCGAGTTTGGCGACGTCCGCGCCTCACGGCGCGAGCTCACCTCTGTGGACCGCCATCGGCGGCGGCGCGAGCGGATCACGCAGTGGCTCGACGCGGCCGCGCAAGATGTCCGCCACGGCGTCCGCTCGCTTCGACGGTCGCCCGCGTTCACGATCGCCGCCGTGCTTACGCTGGTCATCGGCATCGGGGCCAGCGTCGCGATCTTTGCGGTCGTGGACGGCGTGCTGCTCCGTCCCCTCCCATATGGAAATCCCGAACGGCTCGTTGCCGCCTGGCACGACATGCCGTCAATCGGGTTGATCCACCAGCCGCAATCGCCGCCGACCTACTTCACGTATCTCCGGCTCGCGCGGACCATCGAGGGTATCGGCGTCTACCGCGAAGGCGAAGTGAACGTCGCCGACCCTCGCGGCGGCGTCGAGCCGCAGCGTGTCATCTCGGCATCGATCTCGGCGACTCTCATTCCGGTGCTCCAACTGCCGCCGATCCTCGGCCACGCGTTCACCGACGCCGAAGATCGCCCCGGCGCACCGCCCGTCATGCTCATCGGTGAGGCGATGTGGCGCGTGCGTTTCGGCGCCGATCCCGGCATCATCGGCCGCCGGCTCGATGTGAACGGTGTCAGTCGTGAGATCACGGGTGTCCTGCCGGCGCGCTTTCAGATGCCGACCGCCGCGACCCAGCTGTGGATGCCGCTCCAGCTCGACGCCGTCAATCCGCCGGCCACGGCATTTGCCTACAACGCCATCGTTCGCCTGAAGCCTGGCGTGACGGTCGCCGACGCGCAGCGCGATTTCGCGGCGGTGCTCCCGCGGGCGCCAGATGTCGTGCCGCTGTTCGTCCCCGGTATGTCGACGCGGCAGATCATGGATCAGGCGCGGCCAACGCCCGTGCTGGTGCCGCTGCGGGCGGACATCACGAGCGGAATCGCCGGGACGCTCTGGGCGGTTGCCGGCGCCGCGGCGCTGTTGCTGCTTGTCGCCTGCGCCAACGTCGCGAACCTGACGCTCGTGAGGGCCGACGCCCGTCAGCGTGAACTCGCCGTCCGTGACGCGCTCGGCGCCGGGCGCGGACGGATCGCGCTGCACTTCGTGACCGAGTCCGCGATTGTCGCGGCGGTCGCGTCCCTGATCGGACTCCTGCTCGCGGCGGCTGCGGTCCGAGCCTTCGTGAGCGGAGGACCCGCCGGCGTCCCGCGACTCGCCGAGGTGCGCATCGACGCGACGACCATGCTGTTCACACTCGTCGTCGCCGTGTTCGTGGCGATGGCGTGCAGTCTGATGCCGGCGATCCGCGCGGCGCGCGGCGCTCTCGCGATCCGCGAGGGCGGGCGGAGCGGCACGGCTGGGCGCGGTCAACATCGCTTACGCGGCGGACTGGTGGCGGCGCAAATCGCGCTCGCGCTCGTGGCGCTCTCGGGGGCCGGCCTGCTGGTGCGGACGTTCCAGCGTCTCAACGCGATCCATCCGGGCTGGAATCCCGATCACGTCTCGACCTTCTGGCTGTCGCTGCCCCGCGCCACCTACCAGACAGACGCGTCCGTCGTCCAGTTCTACTCGCGGCTGGTCCAGCATGTCGCCGCGCTGCCCGGCGTGCAGACGGTCGGGCTGACATCGCGGCTGCCGCTCGAGGCGCACGGGGTCAATCCGAACCCGCTCTATCCCGAAGACGATCCATCGGTACGCGACCAAGCTGCCGCCGCTGCAACTGTTCGGCGCCGTGAACGGCGATTACTTCCGCGCGATGGGCATCCCGCTGTTGACGGGCAGGACCTTCGATCAGATAGAGGCGCAGCGCGAGGGCGACGCGATTATCTCGCGCCGTACCGCGGAGGTCTTCTGGAAAGACCCGACGGGCGTCGCCGCGTTGGGAAGGCGCTTTCGCCCGTTGCCGACGGCCCGCTGGTATACGGTCATCGGCGTTGTTGGCGATACCCGCGAGACAACGCTCGCCGGCGAGCCCTCACAGGCGGTGTATTTCCCGCTGACAGCGGAGCCGAAGACGCTCGCGACAGGGCAGCGCACGCTGGCGCTGGTGGTTCGCACGACCGGCGAACCCACGTCGATTGCTCCGGCCGTGCAGCAAGCCGTGCGCGAGCTCGATCCGACCCAGCCCATTTTCGACGTGCGGCCGATGACGGCGGTGTTCAGCGCGGCGACCGCGCAATTGTCGTTCATCATTCTGCTCCTCGGCGGCGCCGCGGCGGTGACGCTGATGCTCGGCGCCGTCGGACTCTATGGTGTGCTGGCGTACGTGGTCACGCTGCGCCGACGCGAATTGGGCATTCGCATGGCGCTCGGTGCCTCACCACGCGCGGTGGCGATGGCGATGACGCGCTATGGCGTCGCGCTGACCGGCGTTGGCATCATGTGCGGGCTGGCAATCTTCGCGCTCGTCGCGCGATTCCTGCGCCTGCTGCTGTTCGGCGTGGCGCCGAGCGATCCGCTCACGCTCGGCAGCTCGGCGCTGATTCTCGTCGCGATTGCGATGTTGGCGAGTTGGGTGCCGGCACGACGGGCGGCGCGCGTCGATCCGGCAGACGCGTTACGGGCCGAATAGCGCGCAATGAACCGCTGAGTTATTGCGATGGCGCGGAGTCAGTCGCGGCATCGCCGGCGGCAGATCGCCCGAAGGAGTCAGCCGTGCATGCAGGACTCGAACCTTCGGCCCCCGGCTTAGAAGTTCCGCGAACCCCGAGCCGCTACGCATTGTCAGTCATTTGTCAGTCGACTTTCGCCTACTCCCGGAACAGCGCTTCGAGATCGCGGCTGCCTCGGGCGACGCGAACGATCGCCACATCGGCGCCCTCGACGCGGTACAGAACGACGTAATCGCCCACAGGAAAACCGCGTATGCCGGGCCGGAGATCATCACGAGATCGACCAGCCTGCGGGTACGCGTCAAGTAAATCGAACCGCTCGGCTATCGACTGGATCACGCGCTCGGCGATCTCGACATTGCCGCTTTCGAGATACACGTAGAAGGCGATGTCCTCGAGGTCCGCGTCCGCTTGCGGTGAGAGCCGATATGCCATCAGCGCGAGGCGTCGGAACGCTCGGCTGCGATTCGGCGACGGAGGCGCTGCTTGATTTCATCGACCAGAGCCGGTGTCGACTCCTTCGTGAACACCCGTCCTTCGCCGCGTGCCAGCGAAGCGTCGGCTTCATCGATCATCGAGATGATCTCAATCCGCCTGCGCTCGCGTTCTTCCCACAGCGCCAACGCCTCGCGTACCGCTTCTTCCTCACGGCTGAACCGGCCGGTGTCGATCGCTCGCTGAACGAAGGCGCGCTGGTCGGGGGTCAGTTCGACGTTCATGCACTCACCTCGTCACAGCCGCCCTGTTGCGAATTGCAGGACTGCCGGGATGTCTTCGGCTTCGAGGTAGGGATAATCGGCCAGGATCTCTTCCCGCGTCGCTCCGGCCGCGAGGAGATCGAGCACGTCCTTCACGCGAATGCGAAGGCCGCGAATGCACGGCCGGCCGCCACAGACGTCCGAACTCATCGTGATTCGGTCTATCGCGCTCATGTTATCTCCACCGGCCGAGTGACCTCGACTATGGCCATTGTAACGCGTCCATTACGCCATCTACCGGTCTTCTGCATAACGCATCGCCGTCTGAATGTCCTCACGCGTAAGGCGCGGATACGCGTCGAGGAGATCTCCGAGACCACAACGATCGCCCAGCCGATCCGCGTTCGGGCGACCTTCGACATCTCCGTGAGCTGGGGCTGATGGAGACAACCCGTGTGCCCGGCTCGCGGGACTACGCTGTGTCCCTGACGAAGGAGGGCCGCAGCCTGCTCGAGAGCCATCGTGACCGCGACATGGGCGGCAGCCAGACCTTCTACGCGGGCGCCAAACGCGAGCGGGCTCGCCTTCCTGCACGACTGGGAGAGCGGTCAGTGGTCGATCACGGAGCTGTGCGAGCGCTACGGCGTGAGCCGCCCCACGGGCCAATACATGCGGTGGATGCACCAAGCCGAACAGCGGTTTCATCAACTGCGGATCTGACAAAGTCGGTACTAGTGGACCGTACTCGCTGAAGTACTACCAATGTGACGCGCCGGATTGCGGTAGGCCCAGCGGATCGGCTTTGGTGCCTGGTTATAGCGATGGATATATCGCCGAATCTTGCGAGCCAAATCGGCGACGGATGTAAAGATGCCGCGCGCGAGGAGGTCTCGCTCAATCTTCGAAAACCAGAGTTCGACTTGGTTGAGCCATGACGAATAGGTGGGCGTGAAGTGCAGCTGCACGTTCGGATGCGCGAGCAGGAAGGTGCGCACCGCTTGCGTTTTGTGGGTCGAGAGATTGTCCGCGATGACGTGAATCTCGCGCCGCCTGGGCTGACTGGCGACGATGTCGCCGAGGAAGTCGACAAACGCGGCGCTAGTGTGCCGCGGTACCGTCTGACCGAGCACTTCGCCGGACTGAGTATTCAGCGCGGCGAAGAGCGACAACGTACCGTGCCGGTAGTACTCGAAGCCGTGTCGCTCGGCGCGGCCGGGCGAGAGCGGCAGCACGGGATCGCGGCGATCGAGCGCCTGAATGGCCGTCTTCTCGTCGACCGCGAAGACGGCCGCATGGTCCGGCGGATTGACGTACAGCCCGATCACGTCGGCCGCTTTCGGTTCGAAGTCGGGGTCGTCCGACTGCATGTACCGCTCGAACCGATGCGGCTGCAATCGGGCGCGCCGCCACGCTTTGGCCACGAGGTTATGGTGAATCTTCAACACGCGACCGAGCTTGCGCGTGCTCCAGTGCGTACTGCCGTCGGACGGCGGCTGCCGCGTTTTCTCGAGAATGCGGGCCTCCATCGCCGGGGTCAGCACCGTGGGCGGTTGGCCGCGATAGCGCGGCTGCAGCCCGTCGAGTCGCTGCGCGAGAAATCGTTTCCGCCAACGGTTGATGTAGTCACGAAAGCACGGGACCGTCGTTTCGATCATCGAGTACGGCGCGCCGTCGGCCAGCATCAGAATCACGCGTGCGCGCCGCGCGTCCTCCGCGCGAATCTTGAGACTCCGCAGACGACGCTCCAATTCAGCTCGTTCATCAACAGTCAGTGTCAGCGCCATATGGCGCGACAGCGTACCAGGTACCTACTTCAGTGAGTACAAGCCACTAGTGGCTGGCTCGCCATGAGGCCGGTGGCGCCAGCAGCGGCATCGGTCTCGCGACGGCCAGGCTCTTCGCGGATGAGGGTGCACGCGTGTTCGTGACCGGCCGACGGCAGACGGAGCTCGATGCGGCGGTCACGAAGATCGGAGGTGGCGTTACCGCCGTCCAAAGTGACATCACCTACTCGTCGCAGCAGCGATCGGCGGGCTTGTCATCGTTGTATGGATCCGGCGAGGCCAGGGCGGCAGGAAACCCCAGGCGGGACGCGGGTGAGCGTCCCGCTATGGCCCCCCGGTCCTGTTCGCTTTAGCGGCAGGAGGCGCGGTGAGCCCGGTTGCCGCTTAGTCTTGGCGCAACGCGTTCATTGGGTCGATGAGCGAGGCGCGCCAGGCTGGCACAAGCGACGCGATCACGCCGATGACGAGAAATGTGGCGGAAGCCGCGATGGTGATCGCGGGATCATTCGGGCCGACGCCGTATAGCTGCGATCGTATGAGCCTCGCCCCCGCAAGCGCGCACGGAACGCCGATGGCGACGCCGGACACCACGATGGTCAACCCCTCGCGCAGAATCATCCGCACGACTCGTCCGCGGGTTGCGCCTAACGCGAGCCGAACACCAATTTCGCGGAGACGCGAAACCACGGCGTACGCCAGCAGGCCATACACCCCGATGCACGCGAGTATCAGGGTCAGCACGGCAGCGAAGGTCGACAATCCTGCGGTCAGCCGTTCCTGCAGCAGCGCGTGGTCGACCCACTGATCTACTGTGAAGACAGCCCGCACGAAATGCCGCCCCTGTGATGCCACCACTCGCGCGTACCCGGCCCGTACGGTCTTCACATCACCCGTGACGCGCACGTGCGCGAGGGGGTACAGCGCCTTCGCCGGCTCCTGCAGAATCGGCCTGAACACGACCGGCTGATGCGGCTCACGAATCGTGCCGATCGCGGTGTCCGCGACCACTCCGATGATGTCGAATTCCTTCGTGGTTTGACCGGAGGTTGTGCGGAGGCGACGACCGACTGCTTCGTCGCCGGAAAACAGTCGGTGGGCGAGGCTCTCGCTGACCATCGCGACCGAGGGCGCGCTCCCGTCGTCTGCCCACGTGAAGTCGCGTCCTCTCAGCCGCGGAATGCCGACCGTGCTGAAGAAGCCCGGCGACACAAATTCCGTCAGCCCCGCGATCTCGGCCGACGCGCGGGCATCGGTACGCGAATACCGATCCGTGGGGAGCTGACCTGGAAATCCGAGATACGCAGGGAAGTACACGGAGAGCGCAGCGGCATCCGCCCCCGGAAGCGCCTCGAGGTTCCGAAGCAACGCCTGTAAATACACCCCGTTAATCCGCTCGTGATCGCCGGGCGTGGGGTCGAGGGGTGCCCACACAATGCGGCGTGTATGGAGCGAGCCGTCGTTGGCCCGCAATCGTGTCAACGTGCTCACGAATAAACCGGCCCCAACAAGCAGGACCAGCGACAGCGCCACTTGCGCGATGAGCAGCAGCCGGCCTGACCGGCCGAGCGTTCCGGCGATCGCGCGACCCGGTCGCAAACCGTCCGCCATCCGACTGCGCACAGATTGACACGCTGGAGGGATGCCAATCGCGACGCCGATCACGAGCGTGAGCACAGTCAGGACACCGAGGACGCGCACATCTGGAGCCAGGCTCCGTAGCAGCGGTGTGGCGCGGGCGATTGTCATCATCGCTGTGAGGACTCTGATCGTCCACCAAGTCAAGGGCAGCGCGGCCACGAGTCCGCCGAACGCCAGCAGAACACCGTCGATCAGAATCTGCTGAACGATACGACCACGACTGGCACCGAGCGCGAGTCTCACCGCAATCTGATGGCGTCGTCTGAGCGAGCGTGCGAACAGCAAACCGGCGAGGTTGATGCACCCAATCGCCAACAGCACGCCGGCGAGCGCCACCAGCACCACGAGAGTGGTTCCGTACAGTACGCGGAACCCCGAGAATCCCGACGCGAGCGACTCCACCTCGAGGCGTTGCGAGCGTAATGCCTGTTCTTCGGCCGCCGGCAGCGACGGTGGCGCGGTGGCTTCCTGAATGGCGGGCCAGCGGGCACCCAGTTCGGCGCGGGCCTGGGCCAACGTGGCGCCGGGCCCGAGTCGACCAACCATGTATCTCGCGCGCAAGGCTCGCGTATCTCCGGACAGCGATCGCGCGACCGCAATCGGCAGGAACACGTCGGCCCCGCTGTCGGATTCCAGCCCATTGAATCCAGCGGCCGTCACGCCCACGATCGTGACCGGCTTCCCGTCCATCCTGACCGTTTCGCCGATCATGGGCGCGTCGCCGAAGAGCCGTTGACGAAATCGATCGCTGATCACCGCGACCGATTCGCGTGCGCTGTCGGCGTCCGTAAAGAATCGCCCCGTTCCGACTCTTGCGCCCAGCAAGCCGAAGTACTCCGGCGTCACGCTTTCAAAGACGGCGTCGGCCGTCCCGTTGGGAGCTTCGACGCGCAGGAGTCCCGACGAATACAGCGACATTCCCGAGAACGCGTGCTGCACACGCCGGTACGCGTCGAACGCATCGGCGAAAATCAGCCGAGCCTGGTTCGTTCGAACGTCGGTGGCTGAAATCGAGACGAGCCGACCCGGATCCGCTGCGGAGACGCGTCGCAGCACAATGGCGTTCACCAGACTACCGATGGTGGTCGTCGCGCCAATCGCAAGGGCGACCGTCAGGGTCACAGCGAGCGTAAAGCCCGGTGACTGACGAAGCCCTCGCAGCGAATAACGGACGTCGACCCGCAGCGCATCCCATATGGAATCGAAATATCGATGCATGCGCTTCAACCGCCGTTCAACGACAACGCCTTGAGACCCAACCACGTTTCCAGGCAGAGCGCAGTCATCGCGATTCTTGTGTTCGACCCCCGATATCCCGCCCTCATCGCTTCGAGCGCGGTTTGGAACGGTTTGCGCTCGACGACCCGCAGTTCGGCCAACTGGTCACCGGTCACGAAGTGTGAGATTCGTGGCCACGCAGCGCGTAGACCCTCAAGAAGCGCGGAAGAAAACGCGATTTGACAGTGCCCTGTCCGCACGGCTTCCGGCAAGATCCCACGCAAACCGCGGCGCATTAGGAGGCGCTCCTCGTTGGGCCGGACGATATGGGCCCAGTCAAGGGCGAGCATGAATTCGACGAGCGGCCGGTACGCAAAGGGCAAGCGTTCATCGGGCAGCGACCGGTTATATGGAAGGAAAGACAAGGTCCACCGATATGCACGTTCCCGCGCGTCATCCGCCATAGCGCGGTTGACTGCTCCCATCGAAACGAACCCCAGTGGGAATTTCTGTATCACTAAAGCATTGAAAGGGCAAGTGACGGTCTATATCGAGCGCGTGCGAGTCAATCTGCTACCGATTGTTAGTCACTTGTCAGTCGGACCTTCAAAAAGTGGCGCGCCCGGCCCGCCTTCGTTCATGAACAACGCAGAACTTCGGCGCGCCTCGGGTGGCCTGCCAACCATAGCTCGCCTAAAAATCCGTGAGCGAAGGTTGGCGCGCCCGCAGTGACTCGAACGCGGACCCCCGGCTTAGAAGACAGTGGCATATGCTCGAAGGCTATGCGCGTCAGCGCCTTGCGGCGCTACCCACCCGGGCTACCCACGCGAACGTGTTACGCGGCGGGCCACTGATTCTCAGACGAAATCGTGGTGCCTTGGTTAGGCACGATCTTATGCGTTGTGCTAGCCTGCCACGTCTTCGCGTCTGGCGAGGCCTGCTGATCGACGTCCTTGGGGAGGAGCGATCAACAACCGGCCGCTTCGAGGATCTGCCAAGGAGGCTCCATGATTCGCGCGGGATTCGAGACGACAGATCCACGGACTCAGACTCGAACAGGTCCTGGTCAAGGCCGCGGAGGAGACTGGCGGACGTGGGTGGGTCCTCGAGGTGCATTGTCCGGAGGGTGCACCTGCAGCTTCTCCCGCTCATATCCATGACACCTGGGTCGAGACGTTCGAGATCCTCGAGGGGACGGCTGCGTATCTGTTGGGGGGCGAGCAGCGGACGTTGAGGAAAGGCGAGAACGTTCTCATGCCGGCAGGCGTTCCGCACGTCCACCCGTGGAACACGGGGGCAGAAGAGATGGTCTACCGTCAGACCAATGACGGAGCGACGACTCCTGATGCAGCGACAGAGGTGCTGGGCGCGCTTGCAACTTTGAATGGACTGGCTCGCGAAGGGCGCGTTGGGAAGAGCGGCTTACCAAAGAATCCCCTTCAGTTTGTTGCGACAGGCCGGATTTACATGAAGCACGGCGTGTACGACGCAGCGGTCCCTATTCCGATCCAGAAGGGGTTCGCCGCCGCACTCGGACCACTGGCGGAAGCGCTTGGGTACCGAGGCGTCTACGATCGGTACTTGCGTTAGGCAGGAGTGGCCGAAAACGCACGGCCTAAGCGCTCGCAGCCATTGGCGGCCAACACACCTTCAGATCCGCAGCTGAGGTCGACGTCTCCCGTTCCTTCGCGTGGGCACATTCTGGTGAGCGGGTCCAGACGCCGATTTCGGTCAGGATGCTGACATAATCCGGTCCGCCATCCAGCGATGGCACTCGCGAGTTTAGTCGTGACTAAAATCCAAGCGCATGACGCCATCACAGTGCGGTTCTGATCTGCGGGCCTGCGCGCGTCTTGTCGTCGTTCGCCGGGTGATACCAGTCGTGGGTTTTGCCCGACAGTAACACCGTCTCCTCTTAGTTACGCATCTCGAAGGACTTCCGCTGGATCGATCCGCGATGCGCGCCATGCCGGCAGACCACCGGCCACCGCGCCGACCGCGGCGAGCGTCACCGCCGCACCGATCAGCGTTGCGGGATCCCGGGGTGCGAGTCCATACAGCAATGACGCCACGAACGTCGACGCCCATAGACTGACGCTGGCGCCGACGATTACGCCAAGGCCGATCAGCAAGGCCACGCGGCTCAGCACAAGCCGGACCACACGGGTCGGAGCCGCGCCGAGCGCCATCCGAATGCCGATCTCGCCGCGCCGACGCGCGACGGCATAGGCGGTGACACCGTAGAGCCCAAGACCGGCAAGCAGCAATGCCAGTGCTCCGAAGAATCCCGCAAGCGCAGCGATCAGACGATCCTGCGCCAGCGATTCATCGACGATCGCGGTCAGCGGACGAAATGTCATCGTCATGTCGGGATTGACGGCCGTCAACGCGGCGGCGATGGCGCGCGACAGGAGCGCCGGCGAGCCTCTGGAAGACCGCACCGCGATATAGAAATACGTAAACTGAAGCGGATCTTCACGCTGTGCCAGTGGGAGATAGATCGTGGGCCGCATCGGCGTCCGGATCGACCGATACGCCGCGTCACCGGTGACACCGACGATCGTTCGCGCACCGAGCGGGATGTCGCCGGATGAACCGCTGCGGAATGTGAGGGCGAGCGGCATGCCGATCACGTCCCGTCCCGGGAAGAAGCGCCGCACGAACGCCTCGTTCACCAACATCACCTTCGGCGCCGTCTCCGTGTCGCTATCGTCGAAATCGCGGCCCGCGCGAACAGGGGTGCCGTACGACGCCAGCGTGTCGGGAGTGATATCGATGTTCTGCGAGACGGCTTCTGCGTCCGGCCCCGGCACGACGCCAGGAGTCGTCACAATGATGTCGGCGACCAGAAATCCGGCGAACGGCGGATTCAGTGAACCTCCTGCGTGTGCAACACCCGGCACGGACGCCACCGCGCGCACGAGCCGGTGATAGAACGGATTGCGGTCCGCCGCCGGGACGGTCGGCGCCGTGATGGTGACCAGGAGGACACGATCGCGATCGAACCCGAGTGGCGCCCTGGCAAGTCGTTCGAAACTCCGCACGAACAGCCCCGCAGCGACGACGAGTAACAACGACAGCGCGACCTGAACGACGATGAGACCGCTTCCAAGACGGCCGTCCGCGGCGCGCGCGACACCCCCGTGTTCGCGCAGCGTATCGACGGGCACCACGCGAGTGGCGCGAAACGCTGGCGCCATCCCGAACACCAGCACGGCCGTCACCATCGTCGTCGCGGTGAACGCCAGAACCCGCCAGTCGAGTGAGAGGTTCAACACAATAGGCGTCGTCGAGGTCGACAACTCCTTTACCAGGAGTCCGGCACCCCATTTTGCAAACACGAGCCCGAACATCGTGCCGACCCCTGCGAGCACGATGCCCTCTGCCAGCAGCTGGCGCACAAGGTGCCAGCGCGACGCGCCAAGTGCGAGACGGACGCTCCATTCGTGCCGGCGCGCGGCGCCGCGCGCGAGCATCAGGTTCGCGATGTTCGCGCAGGCAATCAGCAACACCAGCGCGACGACCGCGAGGATCGCGACCAACGGGCGTTCGAACCGTTCGCGAAGCGTGGAGGTGCCCGCGCCAGCAGATTCGAGGGTGAACGGGTCGCTCAGAAATGCCCGCTTGAAGCGCTTCGGCACGGCGCCTGCGCGGATTTGCGGCTGCACGGCGCGGAGCGCAGCGGTGGCGGCGGAGAGCGACATGCCCGGTTTCAGCCGCAGCATGATACTCAACCAGGGCACGTCATCGTCGAAGGCGGAACCGGGAAGCGTCGTCTTCAGCGGAAGGATCATGTCGAACGTGGATCCGACCTCGACGCCGAGGAAGTCGGGCGGCGTCACGCCCACGATCGTGACCGCGGTGCCTCCGAGGCTGACGGGCGCGCCGATGATGCTAACGGCGCCGTCGAAACGCTCCTTCCATAGCCGGTAGCCAATGACGGCCACCAGCCCGTTCGGACCGCGGGAGGCCACTTCGTCGGCGGGTGTCAGCAGCCTGCCGACGAGAGGGGAGACGCCGAGCGTGTCGAAGAAGTCGCCGCTAACAAAGAAACGATCCACCGGCAACGACTCGGCGCCGACGGTCAGGGTCCCCTTGCCGCGATTGCTGAACGCCAGCGCCCCGGCGAATGCCTGGCCGTGTTGGCGGATCTGGTCGAACGTCGCAAAGCTGAAGGGCGGTCGGTAGGAGGTGTTCGAACTGACTGATACCAGCACGAGGCGCTGGGGATCTGCGACCGGCAGTGTCCGCAAGAGCAGGGCATCTACGAGCGAAAAAATGGCCGTGTTCGCACCGATGCCGAGCGCCAGCGACAGGATAGCGACGGCGGTGACGATGGGCGTGGCGCGCAGCGCGCGAATGGCGAGGCGGAGATCCGGCATTCGGCCTCCAGGAAATCGGCGAGTTCCATTGTAGAGAGGGGATCGAGAAAAGTCTCCCCGGAAACGAGGCGTTCGCGAGAGGCGGGTCAATAGCTTGGGTACGCGTTGCCTCGCGAAGACGCAGTCAATGCCAGCCGGCGGTAAACGCGCACAAGGCGCGAAGCGATAATTCGTCAGTGCAATTCTGCCGACCACGCGCCAAAACTGCCACGCTCATTTCTACGCGGTGTGGACGCTCTGGACGTGGGAGAGTTGCACGGCGGCAGCGAAGCTGCGCCACCGAGACAACCAGACAGGCGGGTGACGACACCACGGCGTGGCTCCAAGGCCGATTTCGGTCAGGATGCCGGCGCAGTCCGGTTTGCCATCCAGCGAGGGCACTCCCGATTTTAGTCGTGACTAAAAATTCGGCACATGACCGGCTGCAAGGTATCGCCGGCGCCGCGAAGGCACCTAAGTGCGCGTAGACCCGTGACGCAGACGGTCGGCCTCTTCTACCACCGATAGCCGCGTCACCTTTAAGGATTACCGGTAGAGCGACGCAGATTTGGCCACATGTTTTCAATGACTGCCCAGCCTAGATCGGTGGCGTGCATGCCGAAAGCGTCACCACCTGCAACCGCTCCAGGTGCGTAGTCGGTCCACAGCAGTTTCCTATCGCGCAGCTCGCGGGTCGCGGCATCAAATCGTGAGCGACCGTCGGCTCCGTCGAAGTGCGGCCCGAGATTTCCAGCATGAAGCGAGTTTGCGATGTGTTCGCGCTGCAGCCGACCGTACCAGTTCAGAGCCAAAATGGCCTCCGGGCTCAAAGTTCTCGTGACCGTATGAAGATTGTCTTGGGCCTCCTTCCGCTCTGGTTCACGTGACTTCTGCGTGGGCGTAGCCTCACCGAAAATGCGGACAAGGTCTCGCCCACGATCCTTGGCATCGTACGCGGCTGTATCCGCCGCCGTCTTCAGTCCGGCGAAGTCGGTAGCGTGAGTCGGGAACATCGCGACACCGATGCTAAGGCTTACAGGCAGCGACCGGGACGTGAGCGGTTGGCGATTCACAGCGATTCTTAGCCGTTCAGATATAACAACCGCCTCAGGTTCTGAATAATTCGGAAGGACAAGTGCGAACTCGTCGCCTCCAACGCGGTACGCCGTTCCCTTGCCTTTGACGCACGCTTGAGCAATATCAGCGATGGCGCTTAGCGCCTCGTCGCCAGTGTCGTGACCGCCGTGATCGTCGTTGATGCTCTTGAAATGGTCGACGTCAAACCAGATCAGTGCCAGTTCTTCGCCGGCTGTGCGAGCACTTTCAACGAAGCTTCGTAATTCATCGTCAAACGCCCGGCGGTTTCTTAATGGCACAAGAACATCGACCATGGCCGCATCGATCTTCGTGGTTGGAAATGCCTCGCGGTCTGCAGGACCTCTTCTAGACAGTTCGATGCGTAGGTCCGCATCGAGCATGTCCCAGATCACATGTGCTTGATCATAGGCTGGAGCCCCTGCCCCTTGGCAGCTGGCCATGATTGCCGACGCTTCTGCCATCGCGGCTCGGATTTCATCCACCGTTTGTGGTCGAGGTTCCGTCACGACATAGCCACGGTAGTCCTGCTTCTGAATCCATTTCCGCTCGTCTGGACACTGTTCCAAAACGGCCCTCAATTCCCGAATTTCGCGCCGCTGATGTAGTGGCGTCGGCTGTCCAACTCCCACGCGGAATTGCACTCCGGATCGTCCGGCAGGCCCTAAGCGCCAGGGCTGATGGCCTCGAGTTCCTCGTCGTCGATCAGGCGCAAAGTCGAAGCCCCTTTGCTAAGGCGAAAGGAGACGAGCAAGATATCGTTGGCGTCTGCCCCCCGTCGAGCCAAGAATGCGTTGTAACCATAGGATGTTCCTTCGGTGTTGATTCGAACAATGCCTGCGTCAGTGCCGCTTTCGTCCGTCGCTGGGAATTCCCGTCCGACAACGAAACGACGAATGGCCGACGGAATTCCTAACACAAAATGGGACGGGAGGTCTGGAAGCCTGGCCGCTAGCCAGAGATCACCGCGTTCGGTCCAACCGTGGTCGATGATACGTTTTTCGTTGGGCCTTGACGCGTTTGCTTCCCGAAGGGCCTCGACGGCGGCCGCATCTAGTCTGGTTCCTCGCAATGACCACATGTCGGTGCCGACGTGGGCGATAACGGGGCTCGCTGTCAGGTACTGAGAGAACGTGTTCGGATTCATCCCCAACTCGGTGCAACTTCTGGCCAAACTGGCACGGTCAAGTAAGCACGCTGGCGATGATCGAAGGACCTCGAAGAGAACGCGTTCCGTCGGATTCAGTTCGCTGGCGTACTCGAGCTGGCCGATAGAGCCAACATAGCCGCCGGCGTCAATCGAGAACTCGGGATGAACGCGATAGAACTCCTGAAGAACGGCACGGGGTGGTGTCACAAGAGACCACGAACCCATGCCGCGCGTTCGGCGTATTTTGTAGTGGCGATGGACGCCCTCCCGAATTTCACCGACGGGAATAGGCGAGGTCACAGACAGCATTTTTCGGGTGACGTTTCGCAAGCGGTTCCTATCCGGGATGCCGGCTTTGTACCAAAACCAATCCTCATTCAAGAATTCGATTTCCTGGCAGTCTTTCAGCAATCGTCGGACTCTCTGATGGTCGGCGTCGGAGTGGCCTCGAGACGCTAACTCCGTTGCCACCTCCTGCACGTTGGTGGCACCAGAAGCCTCCGCCTGGCGACAGGCTACGGACAACGTAGCCCGTTCAAACTCCAGCCTCTGCTCGACAATCACGCGCGGCAGTCCGACCGAGCTCTCGAGTTCGAAAGGCTGAGGTCGGCCGCAGAATTCGGCAACTGCCAACAGGCTCTTTGGGTGGAAGGGGCGCGAACTGATGCTCTTGGCTTTGAGGAGTTCTGCGGCGCGGTCGACGCCTATGGGAGCAGCCTGTCGAAGCGTTCGAATCGCCTCATCGAGTTGAGGCATGAAAATCGGGTGGTTCGGCAACCGACCAGTAAACTTCGTTTGAATCTGCCGCATTCGTTCTCTGGTAACACCCAGTATTGAAGCTGCCTCCTCCAAGGTTGCCGGTTCCTCACCGTCGCATCCGAGACGACGCACAAGCGCTCGGAGTCTTACGCCATTGTGCCGTGTCAATTGCGCCACGAGGTCTTCCAGAGCCACGTCAAGTGGAACCTGTGACAATCTCGTCAGCCTTTCCCGCACGGCGATCAGCGACCGCGCCAATTGCATCTCCGCGAGTGGAGGGTCTTCCGGCTCCGCGGTCAGTTGCTCCAGTCGTTCGAAGATGGTCAGGTGCCCGGGAGGAAGTAGATCCGAGAATCGCGGATCCTGGTTGCTGATCTGTCCGGACCAAACGGCATCAATTGCCTCGAGCAACTGCGCGGCAGGATCGTCGCACACCGGCACTCCTTCCCTCATAGCCTGGTGCGTCGGCGTCAAGGCAGCCTCTGCCACACAAGCGAAGTCGAGAACTGAAGCTGCGCCCAGGGCTGGAATCGACAGTAAGTCTCCGAACGACATGTTGGAGAGGCGGGAAATATCTGAAAGGAGCCCCGCATTTCGGAGGCAATTACGAGTGCGACTCGACCAGGGCAGGAACGCAGGATCCAGTGAGCGTGGCAAGGGCCGTACGAACACTTGAAGGTCGGCAATGGGCAAGCGCCGCATAGAGATGACGTTGATCAAGAACCTTCGGACTGATTCTGGGAGTTCGTCGTGGCGACAGCGCAACCATGCGCCGACATCAAGTGCGGAAAACGTCGCATCTGGCTCGAGGCCCAGCTCGAGCGCAACCCACTGCGGCACAGCCTCAACATCCCAAAGCATGCGAAGGCTTTCCGGCAGGAGGGGGCATCCTCGTTCGCCCCACGCCGGTATTCCTAGGTTTTCCATGTTCAATAAAGCATTCTTCAGTTAAGGAAGATGCCGATATGGTATCATGTCAAGCATTTTTATGGCTAAAAAATCGTTGACATCTACGACAACAACGGCGGAGTTGGTGACCTGGGCGGTGTACATCCTCGGAGGCGACCAAAAGCGTATTGATACGGAAGACGTGGCGGTCAAGGCGTTTGAGCTGGCGCCGAAGCGCTTTAGTTGGCGCAAGTATCCCCAGCAGATCAACCTCGAGCTGGTGCGTGTCTACCTTTCAGACGCAAAGAAAGCTGAACACGGCGAGCTTCTGACAGGCTCCGGGAGGACCGGCTGGTCGCTAACGCGGAAAGGCTTGGCTTGGCTTCGCTCGGCCCGGTCGAAGCTCCAGTCACTTGGAACGGACGAACCGCAGAGGCGTGAGTCCCGAGCCGGGTCCGTCGATTCAAGTCGCCGCGACCGCGAGCGCAAGCGCATTCTGTCCCTTCCCGCTTGGGCGCGGTGGTCCCAGGGTGAACGATCGGTTGTTCTCGCGGAGGCGCGAGAGGTGTTTCGACTTGACAGCTATTCAACGTTCTCAGTTCGCGAGGGGAAGCTCACGCGACTGCGCGCCATGTTTGGGGACGACGATGAGCTGAGTCCGTTCTTGACGCGCCTTTCGGACGAGATTGACAAGGAGAAGATCGATGGCCCGAGTTAATGACATGAAAGTCACGTCCCACGTTGGACGGGACCTGTTGGCCTCAGCCGCGGCGTTCAAGACAGAGGCGGCGGCGGTTTGGGAATACGTGGTCAACGGGCTTCAGTACGTCGATCGAGGCACCACTCCTCGCATATCCGTCAGCGTCAGCCAAGCTGACCGTGCGATTGCGATCAGCGACAACGGTCGGGGGATGGCCGACAAGGATCTCCAGCACTTCTTTACGATGCACGGCGAGAACGTTGATCGCCTCGCGGGTCGGGCCGGCCGCGGGAAGTTTGGCACCGGAAAATCTGCCGCGTTCGGCATTGCCACACTTCTGCGCGTCGACACCGTCAGGGATGGCCTTCGCAACGTGGCCGCGTTGACGCGCGACATGATCGAACGTTCGGGCGGTAAAGAAATAATTGTTGACTGGTTGGCACGAAACGAACGGGTTGATTCACCAAACGGCACCACGGTCTTCATCGAGGGCGTCTTGCTCAGGCAGATCCGAACGGCGCCGATCATCGAGTACATAGAGCGCCACCTTCAAGCGTTTCGGGCAGTGGCTCCAGAGGTCGCCGTCAACGATCATGTCTGCGCCTACCGAGAGCCCGAGATTGAGGCGCAGCACAGATTCGAACCGTCCCCCGAACAGGCTGAGATACTGGGCCCCGTAAGCTTACTGATCAAGGTCGCGCGCGCCCCACTTCCGGAGGCCGAACAAGGAGTCATCATAACGGCCGGACTAGGGAACCTGGTGGCCGTTGAGAGGGCCGGCACCGAGAACAAGGAGTTCGGCACGTACCTGTTCGGGGAGATCGATGTCATCGCCCTCGACAACGCCGCGATCCCCATCGCACCCTACGACTCTAGCCGGTCGCTGCAGCTCAATCTGGAGCACCCGGTGGCAAGCGTGCTAATCGGATTCATCGGCTCGAAGCTCGAACAGGTTCGAGCCGATCTCGTGCGGCGCGGCAAAGAGGCTCGCAAGAGCGAGCAGGCGCGTCGACTTGAAGTTCAGGCTCAGAAGATAGCCGAGTTATTGAATAGCGATTTCAATAGTGTTCGAGACCGCTTGACGAGCATTAAGACCGTCGCAGCGAAACCAGGTTCGGCAGGTGCTCGATTTGGAAGCGGCACGACGGGAGACGATAGCCCGGATTCCTGGGTGAGTGGAACGCAACAGAGGGGAAAGCTTGAGCGTTCACGGAAAGACCCCAGCCCCGGCGAGGGCCACGGGCGAACTGCACCGCACGTCGCGGTGTCAGGAGAACCGAATCGAGATGGAAAGGACCCGATCGACCCGGCTGGCTCAAGTGAAGGAGCTCGCCGTCGTCCGAGAGGTGGTTTTCAAGTTGTTTACCGGAATCTTGGTCGAACCGAACATCGGTCGCGTTATGAGGAGCGCTCGTTGAGCATTCTGATCAACCTGGATCACCCAGTGCTGTCGGCAGCCATTTCAGATGGCAGCGTGGAGGAGGCAGGTGTTCGTCGGCTTTCCTACGAGATTGCTTTCAGCGAGTACGCAATGGCCCTCGGATACGAACTTCTGAAGCAAGACCCCAACATGCCGGCTGACGACCTCTTGTACGAGGTCCGGTCCAGCCTCAATCGAGTTGCACTTTCGGCCGCTCCGCTTTATCGCTGAGTGAAGTGTAGAGAATCGCGCGAAAGCCGTGGCGGCCAAACGCATCTACCCACGTGCTGACCCACTCGAACTGGCTACCCACGCCAAGCGGGAAGGGTTCTGACGGGGTGGGGCTGCGCCGATTGGCTAGGAACCGGCAAGCGGGTGCTGCCGGTTCCGGAAAGTTGCCGAAACGAGCCACGGGAGATCGGCGGATCGAGCACGACTGGGTGAGCGCGCTCGCGGGCACGGTCGTACGCTCTTGTCAAGTCTGCCGCTGATCCCGAGGTCACCTGTGGCGGACTTTGCCAAGGGGGTAAAGGGCGAAACGTCAAATCGTTTGGTGCGATTTTGCCGACTACGCGCCGAACTCGCCAGGTTCCTGTACGCGCTGTGTGGACTCAACAGGCAAGGAGGCGTTCATGATGCGAGTTCTCTTGTCGCTTGCTGCTGTGAGTCGGTTCAAACGCCCGGTTCTCCGTCTTTTTTTGGTGTTATCGTGCGGCGTGACGCTTCGGCGCAGACCTGCATGGGCGGCCCGACCATCACCGTGCGACTCGCTAGCAATCGACCATTTGTTTGGTAGCAAGACGCTCGAGAAAGGACAACCCTCACATGGCCAAGAAAGTCCGAAAGTCGTCGTCTCTGGTCAGCAAGTCGTCGGTCGCCTCGAACAAGAAGTCTTCGGGCGTTACCTCCGGGACGAAGATGCCTGCGAGCGCGAAGCAGTCCGTCACGAGGGGACTGATCGCGCGGGGTCAGCGGGCCGCAGCAGTGGCAAGCGGAAAGAGAGCCATTGCGAATATGAAGATCAACGCGACAAAAGCGGAAGCGATCATCGAGATGGCAAGGAAGGGTAGATGGCCCTCCGAGGAATTGAACAACATGCTGAAAACCCTTGGCGAGACGAGCAACCCGACCGCTGAGAAGACTACCGCAAAGAAAGCATAATCTGGGAAAGGGACAACGATCATGCAGAATGATGGACCTCGTTCGAAAGCGTCGATCAAGCGTCCATGGATTGCGAGACGAAGTCGACATTCTCGATCGCTTCGTCAAGTCTCCGCGAGCCATCGATTTCAGCTTGGCCTTCCTGACCATCTCGTTCGGACTGATTGATGCCCCTTCGAGCCAGCGTTGAATCTGCAGCACAGTGACTTCATGTTTCACGGCTAAGTGCGCGTTGGGCTCCAAGTAGTGGCGGTGGAGGAACGAACGCGACCAAGTTGGCAGCATTTCGGCACTCTACCCACGCGGTTACCCACGCGAACCCCGTACCCACGCGCGTACCCACGCAACTCGGACAGGTTCTGACGGCTTCTGACCGAATACGACGGAGTGGGAATGTGCCGATTGGCTAGGAAATCCGCAAATATTGGCGCGCCCGCCGCGACTCGAACGCGGGACCCCCGGCTTAGAAGGCCGGTGCTCTATCCAACTGAGCTACGGGCGCCTGCCGTCATCCTAGCAGAACACACGCGCGCGGCTGGCCCCGTCTCGCGTCGCGCAACAGCGCGGTGCGCCGAGCGCCCTCAAGAACGACGGGATTAAAGTCCTGCGCCACGAATGCGCCCGTCATTCCGCGCGCAGCGCGTACACCGGATCCACCGTCGTCGCCTGCCGCGCCGGGACGTAGCTGGCCAGCCCCGCCGCGCCCGCCAGTCCCAGCGCGACCGCGACGTACGTGAGCGGGTCGGTGGCGCTCACGTCGAAGAGCAGCGACGACAGCACCCGCGTCAGCGTGATCGCAACCGCCAGCCCGCACGCGACGCCGATCGCGGCGAGCCGCACGCCGTGCCCCACGAACAGGCGCGTCACCTCGCCGGCGCGCGCGCCGAGCGCGATCCGGATGCCGATCTCGCGCGTGCGCTGCGACACCGAGTACGCGATCACGCCATACACGCCCGCCACGCCGAGCAGCAGCGCCATTGCGCCGGCAATCGCGAGCATCACGAGCGTGAACGACGTCCGCGCCATCGATTGCCGGAACACGTCCTGCAGCGTCCGGACGCTCGCCAGCGGCAGATTCGGATTCACCGCCCAGACGGCGCGGCCGATCTCATCGACGAAGCCGCTCGATCCCGTGCGGCGGCTGCGAACCAGATAGACGACCGTCCGGCGGACCGATACGGCGTCGCCCGAGAAATCCGACATCAGGATCGGCCAGTAGATGGTGCTCGGCGCGGGCTGATCGAGGCCGTCATCGCGTTCGTCGCCGACGACGCCGACGACTTCGCGCCAGGGCGCTTTTGGACTGTCGCGGACGCGCTTGCCGATGGCCGCGCCCGGATCGTGCCAGAGCTCGCGCGCGAGGTTCTCGGACACCATCACGACGGGGCGCTTGTCGTACACCTCTTCCCACGTCAAATCGCGCCCCGCAATCAGCGGCACGCCCAGGGTCGCCCGTGCCCCGGGCGCCACGAACCTGAAGCGGCGCAGCGGCGGAATCTTCGATTCGGCGTAGACGTGATCTTCCGCGAACACCGCATCGCGCCGTCCGTTGCTCAACATCGGCACGTCGCTGGTGATACCGACCGAGGCGACGCCGGGAATCGCGGCGATTTTGTCGGCGATGCTCTGCTCCATACGGATCGTCTGCGCCGGATCTGGCACCTGCGCTTCGGGAATGTACAAGCGCAGCGTCTGGACTTCTTCGGGCGCGGAGAACCCGGGATTCACGCGCTTCAACGCTTGAAACGTCCGGATCATCAGCCCCGAGCCGACCAGCAGCACCATCGCCAGCGCCACCTGGACGATGACGAGCGTGTTGCGCGCGCGATGCCGTTCTTTGCTCTGACTGATGGTGCGTCCACCCGCGCGCAGCGATCCGGCCAGCTGCGGCCGCACGTACTTGACGACCGGAATCAGTCCGAACAGCAGACCCGCAACGATCGAGATCGCGAATGTGAACGCCAGCACCGCGCCATCGATGCCGATCTCGTCGAGGCGCGGCAGGCTGGCCGGCGCGACGACGACGAGTACGCGCAGAGCGGCGGCGGCGATGCCGAGTCCGAGCACGCCGCCGAGCACGCCCAGCGTGACGCTTTCGAGCAGCAGCTCGCGCGCAATCTGCGGCCAGCCGGCGCCCAGCGCCGCGCGAATCGCGAGCTCCTGCTGGCGTCCTTCGGCGCGCACGAGCAACAGGTTGGCAACGTTGGCGCACGCGATGAGCAGCACGAGCGCAATCGTGCCCATCAAGACCCAGAGCACTCCGCCGATGTCGCCGATCAGCTGATCTTTCAGCGGACGCAGCGCCGGCATCAGACGCGCGTCGCCGAACATCTTGGCGTTGAAGCCGGGATACGGCGGGTAGCGCTGGAGCGCGATCGGCACGAGCCGCGCGGCGTCGGCATTGGCCTTCGCGAGAGTCACTCCTGGCGCGAGCCGCGCGATGGCGGAGAAGCTGAAGTTCCCGAGATAAATCTTGGCCGGATCCATGCGCATCGGTTTGAAGAAGGCCGGCTTTCGATCGAGGAACCGAAAGCTCTCGGGCAGGACGCCGATGATCTCGCGAGGCCGGCCGTCGACCATGAGCGACTGGCCGATCGCGCCGGCATCGCCGCCGAACTTCGTCTGCCAGTAGCCGTGCGACAGCACCACCGTCTCGGCGCCGCCCGGCGAATCATCCTCGCGCGTGAAGACGCGGCCGAGCGCCGGCCGGGCACCGAGAATCGGGAGTATGCCGTCGGTTACGGCGATGCAGACAACCTCTTCGGGGTCGGCACGCCCCGTGACCGATGCCGTGTCGTTGACCCACAGCCCGATGTCTTCGAACGATCGCTCCTGCTCGCGATAGATCGCATAGAGAAATGGCGCAGCGCCCCCATGCGCGACGCCGATGCCGAGCGCTGAGTGGTCGACGTCCACGAGCCGATCGGCCTGTGGGTACGGCAGCGGCTTCAGCAGCACGCCTTGAATCACGCTGAAGATCGCCGTGTTCGCCCCGATGCCGATCCCGAGCGTCGCCACCGCCACCGCCGTGAAAATCGGCAGCTGGACCAAGCGCCGAATCACATGTCGCATGCGTGTAGATACGCAATCGACAATCGCTTTGTTGCCTCGCCGCCGGTTGATCGCCGCGTGGCACCGCGATTGCTCTCATCAAAGCGACCGCGCCCGTTCGGCTCTCTGCCGCACGGCAACACACCCGCCTCACGAACGGAGGGCCGCACCAGAAGCCCTCCGGCTCGCCATGTACATGGAAAAAGGGACCGTACCCCTTTTTCTCGCGATCAACTGAAAAAGGGGTACGGCCCCTTTCGGGGGCGCCACACACGCGCGTGTGATGGACGTGTGTGGTTATCGCGGCTTATCGCGGCGGGCAGTTACCCGATATCGCCATCACGCTCTGTACGCGGAATTCTGGCAACGCGGCTGGTGCCGTCGCGGCGCCAGGCGTCCCAGTGCTCGCCGCGCCGGTGGCGCTAGTCGCACTCGCCGGCGGCGCCAATGTACCGACCATCTGCACGCGCTGACCGCGGAAGCCCGAGACGTCGACGCCGCTCAGCTGATAACCCGCAGGTGTGGATCCCGCCGGCGTTGTGACGCCGGGAGTCGGCGATCCAACCGCTGGCGATCCAGCCGCCGGCGTCGTTGGCGACGTCGTGGTTGGTGGCATCGTCGTCGTTGGCGGCATCGTGCCTGCGGTTCCGGTCGTGCCGCTCGTCCCGGCCGTTTCAGCCGTTCCGGTTGCGCCGGCTGTCGCGGCCGTGCCAGCGCCGGTGCCCGCGGTTCCAGTCGTTCCGGTCGCCGTTCCGGTGCCGGTGGTTCCGGCTGTTCCAGTCGGCGGCGTTGGGACAGCGCCCGATGAGCCTGCCGCGCCGGCCGTGCCGGCTGCGCCCGTTGACGCCGGCGGCACTGCACCGCTCGCCATCTGGCCAGGTGCTGCCGTACCAGCTCCGGCCGTCACGTTCGAGAGCGTGAACGGATCAGACGACGAGGCGCCGCCGCCGACGCAGCCGATGAGCGTCATCGTTTGCGTCGGCGATCCCGTCATGGATCCGGTCTGGCTCGTGGGCGTTTGCGTACTCTGGCCCGCGAAGGCGGCCGCTGCGCAGGCAAATGCGAGTCCAGTCAGCAGAGGTGTTTTCATGAGTTGCTCCCTTGATGACACAGCCGATTGACTGCAATCACACCGCCACCGGAGCGAACGGCTGGGCACACCGACCTCAGGATTACCGGCCGGTGTGTCTGAAGCGCCTCACTTTGTTGCGATTGCCACAGGCTTTCATGTCGCACCACCGCCGCGTGTGGCTGCGCGTGGTATCGAGGAACAGCCACCGGCAGGTGTCGTCGGCGCAGGCGCGCACGCGCGCGATGGCGTCGGTCGTCAACAGCTCGACGGCGGCGCGAATCACCGGCCCGATTATCTCGTCGCCGAGCGACCGTGCACGATCGCCCTGCGTGATCAGCGCGAGGCCGCTGCCGCGCGGCGTCAGGCGCAGGCGCGACAGCGCGGTGTGAACGTGGCCGTTGAGCAGGTCGAGATCTGCGGCGGCAGGCTGGCGTGTCTGGGCGGCGGCGGCGATGGCTCGATACAGCGCCTCCCGTAATTCAAGTGCGTCCGACAGCGCCGCGCGCGCTGCCGCCGGCTTCTGCGCGGCCGTGCGGCGCAGCCGCTGCGCGCCCGTGCGCGCGAGAACCCCGCGCGCTTCAGCCCACGCCACCAGATCGCCGAACGTCCGCAGATGCTCCTCCGGCTCGGCGCCGCGCGATCCGACGGTGTTCGTGAAGTCGATGGCGAGGTGGCCGCCGCAGAAATCGAACGTGTAGCCAGGCTCCGAGCGCTGCGCGGCCGCTGGTGATGTAACCATCAAAATGTACTTGACAGGTTACCATCCAGAAGGTGTAACCTTCAACAATTGTTTTGGAGGTTACACGCCCGTGACGACCGCCGCCTACGCCGCGATTTACCTGATCTGGGGCTCGACCTTCCTCGCCATCAGCCTGGCGGTCCGGTCGATTCCGCCGCTGCTGATGATGGGCGTCCGCTGCACCGCCGCCGGCGTGCTGCTGCTTGCGTGGGCGCTCGCCCGGCGCGAGCTCGCCGCGCCGCGGCACTGGGGGCACGCCGCCGTCGCCGGCACACTGATGTTCGCCGGCGCCTACGGCACGCTTGCGTGGGCAGAGCAGCAGCTCACCTCCGGCATCGCCGCGCTGCTGTCGGCGACGACGCCGTTCTGGCTCGTGGCGTTCGAGTGGTCGAGCGGCTCGAGGCCGAGCACGCGCACGATGGCGGGATTGGTCATCGGCCTGGTGGGCGTCGCGCTGCTCGTCGACGGCGCATCGGCGCACCCGCTGCGAGTCGCGCCGATCGTCGCCATTCTCGCGGGGACCGGCGCGTGGGCAGCGGGATCGCTCTACGCGCGTCCGCCGCGCGTGCCCTGCTCGCTGGCGCTCTCGGCTGGCATCTCGCTCGTCGCTGGCGGCGCAGGTCTGCTGCTGGCGTCCTGGGGGACGCACGAGCTTGCCGGTTTCGATCTGCGGATGGTGTCGCCGGTCTCCGCCGCGGCGCTCGCGTATCTCGTCGTCTTTGGCTCGATCGTGGCGTTCACCGCGTATTCGTTTCTGATGCGCGTCGCCCCGCCCGCACGGGTCGCCACGTACGCGTACGTCAACCCGATCGTGGCGGTGGGGCTTGGATCGGCGCTTGCGGGCGAGCAGTTGTCGGCCGGTATGGTCTCAGCGGGCCTGGTGATTGCCGCCGGGGTTGCAATCACGATCGCAGGGCGGCGCCTTACTGGCCGGGAGGGGCAGGAAGGGCAGGAGGGGGCATGACGCCGATCGATGTTCTGTTGTCGTTGATTGACGAAGCGTTCGACCACAAAGCGTGGCACGGTCCGACGCTGCTTGGGGCGATTCGCGGCGTGACCGCCGCGCAGGCCGAGCGGCGACCGGCGCGCGGACGCCACAGCATCCGGGAGCTCACGGTCCACGCCGCGTATTGGAAATATGCCGTGCGGCGCCGCCTCACCGGAGCCAAGCGCGCGTCGTTCGCGCTCGAGGGCAGCAACTGGTTCGAGGGCGGCGGCACGCGTGCGTGGAAAGACGATGTGCGGCTGCTGGTGGACGAGCACGCGAAGCTGCGTGCGGCCGTTGCCGCGTTTCCGGTGCGCGCGCTCGACAAACCGGTGGACGCGAAGCAGCAGACAGCCGTCTACACGATCCGCGGCATCGCTGCGCACGACATCTATCACGCGGGGCAGATTCAGTTGATCAAGAAGCTGGTCTAAGGGCAGGTAGGGCAGGTAGGGCAGGTAGGGCAGGTTGGGCAGGTAGGGCAGGTAGGGCAGGTAGGGCAGGTAGGGTGGGTAGGGTGGGTAGGGTGGGTAGGGTGGGAGGGGCCTGTAGGGCAGCTCACCCGCCCTACAAGCCGCACCTGCCCCACCAGCGTTACATCGGCGGTTCTTCGACCCATTGATCGAAGTCGAACGCCGCCGCTCGTGAATACCACGGCGGCGCGGCGAGCCAGTCGTTGCCGGTGTCGCCGATGGGCGCCCCGGGGGGCGCGTCGGGCGGCGCCATCATGCGCGTCGGCTCTGCCGGCCGCTCGAGGAAGCGCTTGATGTCGGCGGCCATCAACATGTTCTGCGCGCGGTCGGCGTCGGCCGTGACGGGCGCCGTCTTGAATCGCGTGGCGAGCTGCGACAGCTTCAATGCCGCAATCGCGCGCACCTGCGGATTCGACGCCGCCGTCGCGAGCCATGTCAGGCGATCGACGAGCACCCGCTCCTCGACGCGCCGCACTTCGTTCTCGTAGCTGGTCGCGGCAGCCGCGCCGAAGGTCGCCTTGGTCAGCCGATCGATCACCTCTTCGAGGCCGGGCAGCGCCGGATCGACTGCGTGCTGCGCCACCATCCGGGCGGCGCGATCGAGCTGCAGCGTGAAGCCGATCGTCACGTCCGAGGCGACCATCGCCGGCGTCAGCGGATCGAACGTGTCGCCCGTCGTCCGCGGGAAGAGCTCGCGATGGCGACCCCAGCCCGGCGGCCGTGGCGGGATCGAATCGAGGATCTGCTTCGAGAGCGTCAGCTCGGACGGCTTCAGCGTCGCGGCGAGGGCGTCGAGCGCCTTGTGCTGATCCGCCGCGGGCTCCCACTTCGTCGCGACACGGCCATCTCCGCGCATGCCATAGATGTAGTCCTGTCCGGCGACCATGGACGAAGCCGACTCCACAGCGTAGCGGTGATACATGTAGATCGGGACGAGCGGCTCTTCGATCGTCGCCATCGGCTGACCGTTGCGAATCGTGTGCTCGCCGATGCGGTCGAGCGCCGCGCGGCGGATCTTCATGATCCGGTTCAACTCGTCGGCCTGGTTCACACCGTTCGACCACTGGTCGACTTTCGGGTGCGCTTCGAGATCCTGGTTCGTCAGATAGCGCAGATCCTGCGTCCACGCCTCGTCGAGAATTTTCGTGAGCGCCGTTTTCTCATCGGTGCCCGGCGCGAATTGGCGGTAGCCGTAATTGATCGTGACCTTGTCCCAGTCGCCGATCTTCTGCGGATAGGCGTTGCTGATGTCGATCGAGCCGTCAGCCTTCAACTCCTCGAGCGGATGCGGGTAGTCCATCACCGAGATCCAGCCCTTGGTGCTGTCGTAGTAGTTGTGGCCGAGGCCGAGCGTGTGGCCGACCTCGTGCGCCGAGAGCTGCCGGATCCGCTTCAGTGCGGTCTCGTACAGGATCGACGGCTTCTCGCTGCCGTTCGCGTACGGCGAGAGCAGGCCCTCGAAGATCATGTAGTCCTGCCGGTCGCGAAGAGAGCCGAGCGTCACGGTGCCTTTGATGATCTCGCCCGTGCGCGGATCGGTGACGCTGCCGCCCGAGCTCCAGCCGCGCGTCGATCGGTGGACCCAGTTGATCATGTTGTAACGGATATCCATCGGGTCGGCGCCCTCGGGCAGCACGTCGACCTTGAAACCGTTCCGGAAGCCGGCGGCCTCGAACGCCTGATTCCACCAGCTCGCGCCTTCGACGAGCGCCTTCTTCACATCTTCCGGCGCGCCGTTGTCGACCCAGTATTGAATCGGAGCCACGGCGTCGCTCACCGCGGCGGTCGGATCCTTCTTCTCGAGCCGATGTCGGCGGATGTAGTGCATCTGCATCGGCTCGCCGATTGGCACGCTGTAGTCGACGAACGTGAGGCCGCCATAGCCCGCGCGCGGATCGTCCCAGCGCGGCTTATAGTTGTTGTCGGGCAACTCCACCAGCGAGACGTGCTCGCGCAGGGTGACCGCATCCGCCATCGGCGTCACGCTCGCCACGGATCCGGAGAAGAGGCCGCCGCCGCGTCCGCCGCCCGCGTTGCCGCCGCCTGCACCGCGGCCCGCCGCGCCCGCATCGGTGATCGGCGTCGGACCTTGCACCGGGCCTCCGCCTCCGCCGCCGCGCCCGCCCGCCGCGTCGTTGGTGAAGGTGAGAATCGTTTCGATCTCGGTGTTCTTCGGGAACGCCTTCGTCCGCGGCATATAGAACGCGCTGCGCGTGCGGTCCACACGATAGTTCCCGGGACGAAGCGAGCTGCCGGCGCCGTGGATGTCGCGCAGCAGGAAATCCGTCGCATCGACCAGCACGTGCCCGTTGCTGTCGCCGGCGACCGTGAAGCCCCACAGAATCGACTTCGCGAACGAATCCTCAACCGATCTGCGCTCGGCGGCATTCGGGCTCGTCGAGCGGAACGACTCGTTGCCCTGAGTGAGCAGCACTTTCGGGCCGATGCGGTGGAACGAGACGACGCGGCCCTGTCCGCCTTGACCGCGGTCCAGCCCGATGTCGTTCGATCCGAGTCCGGCGGCCAGGCCGGTGGACAGCAGGAAGTCCGAATCGAGCCGCGGAATTTCGAGGAACATCGACCCGCTGCGCTCGTCCCAATAGAGTGGGAAGTAGCCATCGATCTTCTGCATGCCGGTGGTGCGCTCTTCGATCGTGCCGATGCGGCCGGCCTGCGCTCCACCGGCCGCTGCGCCTGCGCCACCACCGCCGCGCTGTCCGCCGCCAGCGGCCTGGACCTCAGGGGCCTGCGGTGTGTGTGCCTGGGGCACCAGAATCATGAACGACAGGACGACGCCAAAAATAACGGATGCTTTGAACATAATAGGGAAGCCTCGCGCGCGCATTGTATCTCGGCTTTTACGCTCGGCTGAAGCCTTCGCGCTACGCCGGGCGTGCTCACGGAGACAAACGTGGACGATCTCGAACAGCTTCGCTATCCGGTGGGACGGCTGCCGCGGCGCTCGACGCCGCTCGACGCGCGCGAGCGCGCCGCCTTCATCGCCACGATCGAGGAAGCGCCGGCCCGATTTCGGTCGCTGGTGGCCGGCCTGACCGATCCGCAGCTCGACACGCCGTATCGCCCCGGCGGCTGGACGATTCGCCAGGTCGTGCATCACGTGCCCGACAGCCACATGAACGCGTACGTGCGCATGAAGCTGGCGGTGACCGAGGACGCGCCGTCGATCACGACGTACGAAGAGGCACGGTGGGCCGAGTTGCCGGAAGCGAAGACCGCTCCGATCGAGATGTCGCTCGCGCTGCTCGAGGCGCTGCACACGCGGTGGGTGACGTTTCTGCGTGCGCTGCCGGAATCAGATTTCCGGAAGGCGTTCGTGCATCCGCAGTGGGGCGCTGTCACCGTCGACGAGTCGATCACCATGTATGCGTGGCACTGTCGGCATCACGCGGCGCACATTGCGGGGGCAGTGGGAGGGCGGGAAGGGCGGGACAGGCGGGAAGGGTAGGGCTGAGGGCACGGAGAGTGCATCGTTCAGATGGGGCACCGATCAGCAGGAGGAAATATGCGTGCACTACACATCCTCGGCCGGACCATCTTCGGCGGGTACTTCCTTTACAGCGGCATCCACCACTTCCAAGACAAGGAAATGCTCAGTCAGTACGCGGCGCACAAAGGCGTGGCCGCCCCGTCGCTCGCGGTTCAGGCGTCCGGCGCCCTGCTCGTCGCGGGCGGATTGAGTGTCCTCGCCGGCGCTCGGCCTCGCCAGGGCCTCGCCGCGATTATTACGTTCCTCATCCCGGTGTCCTTACAGATTCACCGCTTCTGGGAGGTGGAGGACCCACAACAGCGCGCGGGCGAGATGGCCAACTTCATGAAGAACATCGCGCTCGTCGGCGCCGCCTTGACGATGATGCACATCCGCGAGCCGTGGCCGGCGAGTGTCGACAGCGCCCGCCGCGAAGAAGAAATGTTCGTCCGGCTCGGCGGCCGCGATCTTCGCGCGTTGCCCGCGTAGCTTTAGGGATTTAGCGCTTTAAATATTCAGCACCGATTCGTCAGATCGTCCGACCGCCACGCCTCTTCCAACGGCCACGCCGACATCCGACAGGGTGGCGATTGGCCAAGTCGGGCCCTCGCCGATCGGCTGCTTTCGATCCGTCCACCGCTGCCGCACGATTCCCGCGAAAAAGCAGAGCCACAGCTCGTGCTCGAACGCCAGCACGCCGTCGCGCCGCATCGTATGCCAGATCAGGCTGCGGCTCGAGCGCATCGCTTTCCGGATCAGATAGACGGGAACGCCGCCGATCGAACGTTCGCCGGCGTGCGGCGGGTTCTGCAGCTCCGGTTCTTCCATGTCGAATCCGCCATAGCGGTACAACGTGGCGCGGCTGATGCCGTGCCAGTACAGCCATCGGCGGAAATAGTTCTTGGCCAGACGTTCGGGCGACACGAGGTGATGGACGACCATCTCCGGCAGATAGAATCCGCGCTGGCCGGCGGCGCGTGCGCGCAGGTGCCACTCGCGCTGCGCCTGATTCCGCAGCGTGCCCGTTTTGCGGCCCAGCCGGTTGTCGAACAGACCGACGCGCTCGAACACCTCGCGCCGATACGCGACGTTGACGCCGAGCGGCCATGAGATCCCGCGTCCGAATTCCCGCACCTGATCGCCGTGGTCGAGCAGGGCGACCACTTTTGTGTGAAGCCCGTTGTGCTCGGCCAGCCAGTTCGGCTTGACGCCGCCCCAGAGCGGCAGCACCCGGCCGCCGACAAACGCACAGCCGTATCGGCTCAGCCCGTCCACGGCGCGCTCGAGCCAGTCGGCCTCGAACCGCGCGTCGTCATCGCTCGCAGCGATCACCCGGCCCATCGCCCGCCGGATGCCGGCATTCAGGGCAGCGTACTTCCCTTCCTCGCCCTCGTACAGATATCGAAGTGGAAAGGGATACGCTTTGGCTGCATCGTTCACGACCTGGCGAGTCGCGTCGTTCGACTTGTTGTCCACGACGATCAGCTCTGCAGAACCCGGACAGCGCACGTTCGCGAGGCTGTTGAGCGTCTCTCGCAGGTCGTTCGCACGATTGGCCGTGCAGATCAGAATGGAGACATCCATGTCCGGCTCAGCTCGTTCGCAATTGCCGCGCCAAATCTAAAGAATTCGCGAGTGTCGGAACGACGCTTGCTCCACGACTTGGCGGGAGCTCGACGGTGGCTGTGCGGCAGAGCGGCACGATGGGTATCACGCGACGGGTGTTTCTGAACCTCATTTTCGGCGGCCTCATCCTCGGCTCGGCGTACGACATCATCACCGATCAAGAGCATTGGCCCTTCTCGCAGTATCCGATGTTTTCCGTTGAGTGGCGCAGCCCGACGTTCACGTGGCTGCGGCTGTTCGGCGTGACGGCCGACGGACGCGAGGTGGCGCTGGCATCGAACCGGTTCATCGCGCCGTTCGATCTGTCGCGTCTGCCCAAGGCCTTGAGGCGCATGCTGGACGAGCGCGATGGATCGGCGCGAGTCGTCACCGCGGTCCGCGACTGTCTCACGCGATACGAGCAGCTGCGCGCGCAGCACCGGCACGACGGGCCGCCGCTCACGGGGATGCGGTTGTACGAGGTGGAGTGGCGAATCGATCGCCATGTGTCGAACGTCGATCGTCCGGAGCGCCGCAGGCTGATCACCGAGGTCGCGCGGCCGTGACGCACGCGAGCATGGGGGACGCAGCTCGCGCGGTCGCACGGCGTTGGAATCATTTCTGGTTCGAGCCGGGTCCTGCGTCGACGCTGGGCATCTGCCGCCTTTTGTTTTTCGGCATGCTGTTCGTCTGGCAGCTGCCGCACGATTTCAGTCCATGGGGCGGATACGCCTCCGTCTTCTGGATGCCGATCTGGCTGTTCCAGGCGCTCGGCATTCCACTCGCGGCGTCGTCGACCCTCGGATGGCTGCAGGCGGCGTGGAAGGTGTCGCTGCTGTTGAGCGCGATCGGGTTGTTCACGCGGCCTGCGATGGTGGTGGCGTTCGCGCTCGGCGCGTATCTGCTGGGGCTGCCGCACAATTTCGGTCAGACGCAGCACTTCGACACCCTGGTTGTCTTCGCGTCTGGTGCCCTCGCGCTGTCGCGTGCCGGCGATGCGTGGTCGATCGACGCCCTGATCGCCTCCGTCCGGAGCGGCGCCGCATCCGCGCCGCGCGACCGTGACGAATACACGTGGCCGATTCGATTCGTCTGGGTCGCGATGGCGCTCATCTTTTTCGCGGCGGGCCTCTCGAAGTGGCGACACTCGGGCCTCGCGTGGATCTTCTCGGACAGCTTTTCACTGACGCTGCTGCGGCAGCAGTACCACATCTCCGACGGCGATCCGCTCACCACGTGGGGCGTTGTCATCGCGCATCATGCCTGGGCGGCGCACGCGATGGCGGCTGCCGCGATCATGCTGGAGACGCTGTTTCCACTGGTCCTGTTCAGCCGTTGGGCGCGGCTGGTGCTCGTTCCCGCCGGTCTGCTGTTCCTCGTCGGCATCCGCCTGCTGATGGGCCCGACGTTCGAGCAGTTCATGATGTGCTACGTGTTCTGGATTCCCTGGGCGCAGGTCGGCGACCGGCTCAGGCAGCGACTCAGCATCCGTGCCGCGCGACACGCTCTGCCCGTCTCCGGCCCCGCCGATTCAGCTCGACGTCCGGTCATTCTCTGAGATCGCGATTTTCGCCTGCACGTCCCAAACCCTCTTTGTATCCTTGGGTCCTTGGTGTCCTTTGTGTCATTTAGTTTGGCAGTGCTGAATTGGTGAGATGCGGGTGGGAAAACGGCAGTAGTCTTACGGCGATGACGCTCACGCTGGCCGCGTGGTTGTGGCCGCAGACCGGCTCGCACTGATGTCGCCAGCCGGCCACCCCGGATTCCGCCGCGAGCTGGGTTTGCTGGACTCGGTGGTTGTCGTCGCCGGCGGTATCGTCGGCGTCGGCATTTTCGCCAATCCATCGAATGTCGCGCGCGTTGTCCACGATCCAGTTTTGATCCTGCTCGTGTGGGCGCTGGGTGGCGGGGTCGCGCTTGTCGGCGCTTTCGTGTGGGCGGAGCTGGCGTCGCGCTATCCGCACGTTGGCGGGCAGTACGTGTACCTCCAGCGCGCCTATCCGCCCGTTGTCGGGTTTCTATACGGCGTCGCCCTATTGTTCATCATCAACGGCGGATCGCTGGCCGCCGTGTCGATTCTCTTCGCGACCTACGTGGATCAGTCATTCGTGACGCTGGGTCCGTCGGGCGTCCGGCTGGCGGCCGCGGCGGCGCTGCTGACGTTGACCGCCGTGAACGTGGTCGGCGTGCGCGCGGGGGCGTGGACGAACAATGCCCTGATGGCGGCCAAGCTCGCCGGCATGATTGCGCTCGTCGCGATGGCACTGACGCATGGCGCGGCGCCCGCCAGCGACTTCAACCCGTCGCCCGCGATCGTCATGCACGGCGCCTCCCTGCAGATGGTGCTGACGGCGCTCGTCCCGATTCTCTTTGCGTACGGCGGATGGCAAAGCTGCGCGAACATCGCCGCGGAAATCAAAGATCCTGCGCGCAACCTCGCGCGCGCCAACGTGCTCGGCGTCATCGTGGTCGTCGCCCTCTATCTGTCGCTGAACACCGCCTATCTCTGGGTGCTGACGCCGTCGCAGGTGGCGGCGTCGCCGGCGCTCGCCGCCGACGTCGCGCGCGCCGTTGCGGGCGCAGCCGGCGCGCACTTCGTCGCACTGCTCATCGTCGTGTCGAGCCTCGGTTTTCTGGCGGTGGTCATTCTGACCGGACCGCGCCTCTATTACGCGATGGCGGTGGATGGGCTGCTCTTCGACCGGGCGGGGCGGCTGCATCCGCGATTCCAGACGCCGGTGTTCGCGCTCTGGTTTCAGGCGGCGGTCTCGGTGGTGCTCCTGACGACGAACACGTACGATCAACTGCTGTCGTACGTCGTCTTCGCCGACTGGCTGTTCTTCGGGCTGACGGCCGGCGCGCTGCTCATCGTGCGGCGGCGCGAGCCGTTGCCGGGCGCCGGGATCGCCCTGGTGCCCGGGCATCCGTGGACGACGATGCTGTTCATCGTGGTCGCAGCGGGTGTGGTCGTCAACGGCTTCGTGGTGTATACGGCGCAGTCGCTGATTGGATCGGCGATCCTCGCCGCCGGCGCGATCGCGTTTTTCATGATTCGACCACGAAAAGGGGCCGTACCCCTTTTTCGATCGTGACTCCGAGAAAAAGGGGTACGGCCCCTTTTCGCGGGCGGGTTAGCTGTGGCGCAGGACTTTAGCCTGCCAAGGTCATGAATGACATTTCCCGAGCTCGCATACATCCGTTGGGCGAAGGCGCTGCCGTCCGTCAAGGTCAACCTGGCGCGCAGCGGCATCGATCATTGCCCGCCGTCGCTGCTGCGATTGACCGCTGCTGATCTCGTGACCACCCTCCCGGTCAAATATGGCTATGCGCCGCTGCGCGACGCGATTGCGCGGCGGTACAGCGCCGGCGCCGACCAGGTGTTCACCGTGTCCGGCGGTGCGAGCTTTGCGAACTGGATCGCGTGCGCGGCCGCCCTCGACGCCGCGCCGCGCCACGCCGAAGTCATCGTCGAGCAGCCGACGTACGAGCCGCTGCTGAAAATCGTCGAAGCGCTCGGCTGCCGGATCCGGCGGCTCGATCGACGGTTCAACGACGGTTACGCGATCGACCTGGAACGCTTTCGATCGATCGTGACGCCCAGAACGCGCCTGGCGATCGTCACGAATCTGCACAACCCGTCGGGCGCGCGCATCGACTGGGATACGCTGACGCAAATGGCCGCGATCCTGGCGCGCGTGAAAGGCGTGCTGCTCGTGGACGAGGTGTACCTCGAATGCGTGTTCCGCAGCCGGCCGCAGTCGTGCGTGCACGCCGGGCCGAATGTCATCACGACCAACAGCCTGACGAAAGCGTACGGGCTCGACGGCTTGCGCGCGGGCTGGATGCTCGGACCGCCGGCGCTCGTCCGCCGCGCCGGGACGATCAACGACATCATGACCAATAACGGCGTGGCGCCTGGCGAGCGGATGGCGCTGGCGGCGTTCCGCCACCGGCGGGATCTCGATCGACGGGCGCACGCGCTGCTCGATCCGAACCTCGAGCGGCTGCGCGCCTTCTTCGCGCGCGAGTCGCGGCTCCAGGCGTACGTGCCGTGCGGCGGCAACGTCGCCTTCCCGCGTCTGCCGCGGGGTATCAGCGGCGATGCGCTCTGTGCGCACCTCTTGAAGGAATACTCGACGCTGGTAGTGCCCGGACGTTTTTTCGAGTCGCCGCAGCACATCCGCATCAGTTTCGGCACACGTCCGGCCGTTGTCGCGCGTGGGCTCGCGAACATCTCCAGGGCGCTCGACGATTTAGAGCATGGAGCGCGAAGGCTTTAGCCGAGCGTCTCGGCGGACGCGGCGCTCGGCTGACCTGTCCGCCGAAGCCTTGGCGGAGGTGGAAGCCTTCGCGCTACACCGATCTGAAGACGACTCCATCCGGCGCGAACAGATGACCCGCGGTTCACGTATCTTCCCAATGAGGTAGTCATGGGTGAGCGGACATTCAAGGAATCGTTCAGAGTCGCCGGCGACCAGCTGGTGGACGCGGTCAAGAAGATCCTCCGCGAAGGGAACGCGCGGCGGGTCGTCATCAAGCAAGAGGGGCGCAGCATCGCGGAGTTCCCGCTGACCGCTGGTGTCATCGGGGCGGTATTTGCGCCAGTGCTCGCCGCCGTCGGGGCGCTGGCGGCAGTGCTGACCGAGTGCACGCTCGAAGTGGAGCGCATCGTCGAGGAAAAACCCGAAGAGCGGAAAACCGCGATGTAGCGCGAAGGCTTTAGCCGAGCGTGCACCGCCGCCTCGTTGTATTCTTGCGGACATGTGCGACTTCGGACACGACCATTCTCCTGCCCACCAACACTTCGGGTTTCTTGTGGACACGCCGGCGATCCGCGCGCTCATCGACGAGACGCGACGCCTCACGCGTGAGATCCGCGACGATGCGCTGCGCGTCGACACGCTGAAACCGGCGTTCGCCGCGCTGCTCGATCAGGAAGGCTGGCTGCCGGATGCGTGCGCCATGCCGGACGACACGAGCCGCATGGGCGGCGGCATCGGACAATACGCTTTGTACCGTGCAGAGGACGCGTCGCTCTGCCTCTTCTCGCTCGTCGTGCCGGTCGGCGCGGAGACGCCCGTCCACGATCACCTCGCGTGGGGGCTCGTCGGTATCTATCGCGGTCGGCAGGCTGAAACCGTCTACCGCCGACTGGACGATGGCGGCGATCCGGCGCACGCGCAGCTCGAAGTCGCCAAGCGCCAGACACTGTCGCGCGGCGGTTTTTATCCGCTGCTTCCGCCTGCCGACGATATCCATTACGTGAAGACGATTTCCGACGTGCCGTCGGTGTCGATCCATCTGCTCGCCAACGACACCGCGTGCGTCTGGCGCCACAAATTCGACCCCGCGTCCGGCGCGGTCACCGCGTTCCGCTCAGGCTACACCAACGCGCCGTGCCCGCCTGAAACGCTGGAAGGCGCCAAGTGATGGCGGACGTCGTGTTTCTGCTGGACGTCGACAACACCCTGCTCGACAACGACGCGGTCACGCTTGATCTGAAGCGGCACTTGATCGAGACGTTCGGCGCCGAGCGCGAAAAGCGCTACTGGGAGATCTTCGAGGAACTGCGTCAGGAGCTCGGCTATGCCGATTATCTCGGGGCACTGCAGCGCTACCGCATCGAGCGGCCGCGCGACCCGCATCTGCTCGGCCTGTCGATCTTCCTGCTGCACTATCCGTTCGCCGATCGCGTGTATCCGAACGCCCTCGCCCTGATCGCTCACTGGCGGCGTCAGGGACCGGTGGTCATCCTGTCCGACGGCGACGTCGTCTTTCAGCCGCGCAAGGTCGAGCGCTCAGGTCTCTGGGCCGCCGTGGACGGCGAAGTGCTCATCTACATTCACAAGGAACAGATGCTCGACGATGTGGAGGAGCGGTATCCGGCGTCGCGATACGTGATGGTGGACGACAAGATTAGGATCCTGGCCGCGATGAAAGAGACGTGGAAGGAGCGGCTGACGACCGTGTTCGTGCGGCAGGGACATTACGCACACGACGCGCAGCTGGTGAACCGCTATCCGGCGGCGGACGTGACCGTCGAGCGGATTGGCGATCTGCTCGAAGTCGCGCCGCTCTAACGGTAAGATACGGACCATGCGCACCTCCTCGATCGGTCTGATCCTCACAGCCATCGTCTACGCCACGAGCCTGGCGGGCGTCGCTGCGCAGGCGCCGAAGGGCGGCAACCCGGAAGCCGCGAAGCTCAAGAATCCCGTCGAGAAAACAGCGGAGTCGGTTGCGGCGGGGCGGAAGGCTTATCAGCGTCTGTGCACCCGGTGTCATGGCGCGGAGGGCAAAGGCGACGGCAATGCCGCCGGCGCGGTCCCTCCGTCCGATCTGACGGACGACGTCTGGGATCACGGATCGAGCGACGGCGAGATTTTTACGGCGATCCACGATGGCACGTCGGCCGACATGGAAGGCTATGCGCAGCGCCTCAGCGACACGGACATCTGGAACGTCGTGAATTACATCCGAACGCTCGGCCCGCCGCCCAAGTTTTAGCGCGGACGGTGTCGGCCCGAGGCGGCTTCATCCGACGCCGCGCGAAGGCTTCCACCTCCGCCAAGGCTCCGGCGGACAGGTCAGCCTAGCCCTTTCAACGCTTGACGTACTCGACAGCGAGGCGGAGCGCACCGCTGCGGACGCGCGGCGGCTCGTCGGGATCGATCGGCGCCGGAGTGGCGCGCACCTCGACGCGAGAGCCGGCGGGGAGATCGATTGGTGCATCCAGCCAGTAGCGCCGGCTCCATTCAGGGCGCGGCCGGTGAAGGCGGAGCAGCGGCACGCGAGCGCCAGACACCAGGACGGCCTGCACGTCCAGCTCCGCATACGGCTGGTCCAGCAGCGGATGAAACGACAGGACGCTCGCCGCAGACGGCATCGGGGCCGCGATCGGCTGCGGCGGTTCGCTCGCCGCGCCGCTCGAAGTCGAGTCGAGCGACAACGTCTCCACCGCGCGAAGAGCGGGGTGGTCGGCCGCAAAGTACAAGCCGATGCGACTGCGATCGCTGCGGGCCTTGCGCTCGTCCTCCCACGGTTTCTTGTAGTGCAGGCGCAGCCGGATGCGCGCGTGGGCGGGCAGTTGGAATGCCGCTCCAGCGGGCGTGCGCTCCGGCTGTTCGCCAGGCGTCCACGCGGCGAGCAGCGGCCCGTTCTCGACGGCTATCGTCGCATCGCGGACCATGTCGGGCGCGCCCGGCTGCAAATCCGCGAGCGTCACCCAACGAGACGAAGCGAAGCTGGTGGGCAGCACGATCTCGTGGATCTCTTCCTGCGTTTCCGCCGGTACCGTGTAGTCGGCGTCCATGGCGATCACCAGGTCTGGCGTGCCGCCGGGCCATGCCTTCGGCAGCGCCGCCGGCACCGGTCGCAGCGAGACATCGCCTTCCGGCGTGCCGCCAGTGGCCCACGTCACGATCGTGTCGATCTCTTTGGGCGAAATCGCTTTGGGGCCCTTGATGCGCGTCCGGCTCGGGTCCACGTACCACGGGGGCATCTTCTCGTCGATCAGCTCCTCGCGAATCGACTCTGCCCACGGCACGGCGTCCTTGTAATTCAGCAGCGACATCGGCGCCGCGCCGCCCGGCGCGTGGCATGTGCCGCAGCGGTCCCGAAAAATCGGAAAGACGTCGGCGTTGTAGGTGTACTTCGACGTGATCGGCTTGTGCGCCTGCGTCGGCGCGCTCGCCAAGGCCACGAGCAAGAGGGAAATCAAAATGGCAGGACGCAGCACCTCACGCACTGGCTTTTCCTTCGTGTCCTTTGTGTCGATCATGCCGTGACGTTACCGAGCCCCTTCATAGGCCTTCATCAACTCCAGGACGGCGTCCGAGAACGAGCGAAACGCTTCGTCGAGCCGTTGGCGATCGCCCAGATCGCCGTAGCGATCGATCGACCACGCCGCCAGCACGATGCGCTTGACGGCGGCGTCGGCCGGTGCGCGTCGGTCGTCGGGCAACTCGCTCGCGTGAGCGTCGAGCGCGAGCGCGGCATCCTTGGTGGCCAGGGCGGGAATGTACAGCTGCGCGAGCGAGCCCTGCTGCAACAGCGCCTCGACCTGCTCTTTGCCCGACCGTAGCTCGGCGATCAGCGCCGCGCTGGTTCTGCTCACCGCGTCTGGCGCCGTCGGTTCGAGGCGCGCAGCAGTCACCTGCGTGGCGACCGGCGCAGCGCCTGGCGTCGGCTCCTTCGTGTACGCCGGAAAATCGAAGTCGAAATGATGTTCGCGGCCGCCGGGGTTGAATCGGATCATCGCCGTGATCCGCGCCGGCAGGGTCAGCGGCACGCGCGCTTCGAGATAGCGGCCGTTCGCCGACGGCTTCAACGAAACTGACGCCTCGCCCGCGCCGCTCTGGGCGGAAAAATCCGCGGTCCGGTGCGCGACGGCGCGCGCGGCCATGCCGCGAAGCGCAATCGGTCGCGTGAAGTCGTCGTAGAGAAACACGCGGAAGACGCCGGCGCGCGGATACGTCCCCTCGAGGTGATGCCAGTTGTCCGGCGCCATGAAGAACTGCCCGCCGTGCCGCGGATTGTGATCGCCGTGCGCGCGGCGCTCGCGCGCGGTCGTGCGCGGCTGACCATCGGCGCACGCGCCGGGCTTCAGCTCGTGCACCTCGGGATGCCCCGCGCACGTCCAGAACAGCGACACGGTGACCGGCACGAGCTGCCGGCGGCAGATGCGGCAGGCGCCCGGCTTCGTCTCGATGACCGCTGGATGCAGCGGACACGCATAGACGGTGTCGAGCCGGACCGGCACGAGCTCCATGCCGCAACGTGGGCACGTCCCGGCGCGGTCCGCGATCACATCGGGATCCATCGGGCAGCTGAACGAGATCGGCGGCGGCGCGGTCGCCTGTGATGGTTGAGCGCTCGAGGGCGAAGCCCACGCACACAGCGCCGCCATCGTCAGGAGCAGCGGAATCCTCGACACGACGTCGCGATTGTACAAAAAAGGCGGAGACCGCGGGTCCACCGCTGGAAGCAGATCACATTGGCCGAGCAGCTGAGGCGCAAGGATCCGCACTGTGGCAGTATCACCTCGTTCCGGCAAGGGCGAATCGCGACCTCACGGGCTTCGCCGTGTCGGGATCCGACTTGTGTACAAGGAGAGCATGATGAGAAACCGCGTCTTGGTCACAGTTGTGGCGCTCGGCATTGCGGGCCTGAGTCTCGAGGCCCAACAGGGTGGCGCGCCGCCCGCCCGCCCGCTCAAGGTCACGGCGATTCGCGCCGGACGGGTCATCGACCCGGATACGGGGACTGTCGCGACCAATCAGATCATCGTGGTCGAAGGGGAGAAGATTCGGGACATCGGCCCGAATGTCGCGATCCCACCGGGCGCGGACGTCGTCGATCTCTCGCGGTTGACCGTCCTGCCCGGCTTCGTGGATACGCACACGCACGAAGCGATGACGTACAAGGAGATTCCGGAAAACAACATCTATTACTACACCTACATCGCCGACCCGACCCCGCTGCGGTCGATTCAAGCGGCCTCGAACGCGATGCAATTGCTGGCATCAGGCTTCACGGTCGTCTGCGACGTTGGGAACAATGGCCTGTATGCGGACACAGCGCTGCGCCAGGCGATCGAGCAGGGATGGATTCCGGGGCCGACCATCATTCCCTCAGGCTTGATCATCAGCACGACCGGCGGGCAGTTCACGCCGTCTCCGGAAATGTACAAGTACCACAACATTGTCTACCCGGAGTATCTGGAGGCGAACAGCCACGACGAGATCGTCAAAGCGGTGCGCGAGAACCTGCTCTTCGGCGCCAAAGTGATCAAGATTTGTCTCGACTGCAAACCGTGGGGCTATTCGGTCGACGACATCAAGCTGTTCATCAGTGAAGCCGCCAAAGGCGGCGCCAAGGTGAACGCGCATGTGCAGACGCGTGACGGCGCACAGCGCGCGATCGACGCGGGCCTCCACGTGATCTCGCACGGCCAACAGCTCACGCCGGAGCAGCATGCGGAAATGGCCCAGAAGGGCATCTTCCTCGCGAGCACCGACACGCCCTTCACCGACTATCGTGGTTCAGAGCAAGGCGAGAAGCATGCCGCGGACGAGCTCCACTCGGCGTGGCAGAAGGGTGTGCAAGTGACCTTCTCCACCGACATGGACTATTGGAACGAGCGGATGAAGAAGGACACCGGCGAATGGCTGGATCGCGGGGAGCTGACGATTGCGTTCCTGAAGACCTGGAAGGCGGCTGGCATTCCGGCGAAGGACATTCTGAAGGCGCTGACCGTCAACGGATACAAGGCGGCCGACGTCTTCAAGGATCAGCGTGGGCCGCTCAAGGCCGGCTATTACGCCGACATCGTCGCCGTCGACGGCGACCCGTTGACCAACATCGACGCCGTCCGGAACGTGCAGTTCGTGATGAAGAACGGCGAGGTCTTCAAGAAGGGTGGGGTCATCACGATTGACAAGCTCCTGCACCCCGGTCCGGTGAACGGCTTCCGCCGCCGATGACGCCGACGTGGTTGACGAGTACGGTCTGTTCATCGGCGGTGCGTGGGTCCGTCGTAGCGCGAAGGCTTCCACCTCCGCCAAGGCTCCGGCGGACAGGTCAGCCGAGCGCCGGCTAAAACATCAGGCTCCCGCCGACATGCACGCGCGTTGAGGAACCAATGCCGTGCGCCACGGCGACGCTGAAGCGCACGAACGCCGCCGAGAACCAGACACTGCCGCCCATGCCGCGCTTCAGTTCTTGATCTGCGAAGCGCTCGCCGTGGTCGTACACCGTTCCCTCGTCCACGAACGCGCTGACGCCGATCCGCCCCACGTGCAGCGGCGACGTGAGCGGGACCAGGAGCTCCGCCGAGCCGGCGACGAGCGCGTCGCCCGCGGCGGTGCCCGCCCGGAACCCACGCAGGTTCGTCATGCCGCCCAGCAGCAGCTTCTCGTACGGCGGCAGCGGGCCATCGGCGCTCTCGCGTATCGCGCGGACCGCCAGGACCGTCTGTCCGAACAGCCCGATATAGCCGCGCGCGTCCACCTGTGTCCTGGTGACGCCGCCGACACTCGCAAAGTCCAGACGCGCGACCGCGGCGCGCGCGTAGACGGCGTTGCGCGGCAGGACCGGATCGACCCGCGTGTCGAGCACGATGTCGGCGCCCAGCTGCGCGAACCGATCGCCGGTGCCGGCGAACGACACATGCTGCCAGCTGCCGTCCACGCCCGCGCGCACGGCGTGTATCAGCTGCCGTTCGCCGCGCGCCCACACGCGGGCGCGGTCATCGTCCCGGTCGTACAGCGGATTGGTGCGCCGCGACAGCGAGGCGCCGGCGACGAAGCGGCTGAGCGGACCGCTGTCGAATGTCTTGTCGAGCTCGGCGCCCGCTTGTTTGTCGCCGCCCCAGGACAGCGGAAACGAGATGCGGCTCTGCTTGCCGGCGCGGTCGGCCATCGCAAGCCGAACGCCGTAGGTGAGGCCGTAGCCATCCTCCACGTCGAGAATGGGGAAGTACAGCAGGTTGGGTCCGCGGCTTTTGACCACGCGTGCGGGCGCATCGGCGTCGCCGGTCATCTCGATCTTCACCGGACCTTCGTCGACGATGATTACCAGCACGATCTGCGAGGGGTCGGCGATCGAGGCAAAGCGCTTCAGGACGTCGACGCGCTGAAAACGATGCGCGGCGCGCAGCCGGGCGGCGACCTCGTCGGCCGTCGATGGCGTGACCGCTGCGCCAATCTCGATGCCCGCCAGCCGCTTGATCTCGTCGTCGGTCGTGAGGACGTTGCCGTGCACACGGATGTCGGCGATCGTTTCCGTCTGGATTGAGGGGATCCCGGACGGCCCGGGCAGCATCGCGAGCAGAAGGAGCGCCAGCACTAGCGCTCCTTGATGCCGACCTTCACCGAGACGTCCGCGCGCCGGTAGTCGTGGTACTCGAGGCCGTAGTGCCCGTCGAACTGGCCGACTGCGAGCGTCATCGACACGGCCAGGTCGAGCGCGTTCGGCAGCCAGACGTCAGGAAACGGCTGCCCCATGGTCATCGAGGCGTGCAGATCGTCGATGTGCACCAGCCACTGCGCCGGGAAAAAATCGAAGCCGACATTGTCGAACGTGTACTTCACAATCTGGTGCGCCGCCGGCTCGACCCACAACGTGACGAGCGCGACTTTGTTCATGAGGCGCTGGAACTCTCGATCGTGTGCATGGTCGGCGTCGCTGGCCTGCTTGTCGGTGCGCCGGCGGTCGGTGCCGCCGAACAGCTTCTCGGGGTAGTACTCGATGCGCAGCACGTCGCGGCCGTCGAGCGCTTCTCGGCCGACCAGCGCATATCGCCCCGGCTCGAACTTGAAGCGCAGGAAGTACGCGGAGGAAATGAACGCGGGCTCGCGCGTCTGTTTGATCAGCGCGTCCACGTTGCCGGGCTCAGCAGCGCCGGCCGCGGGCACGGAAGGCGGCGGCGCAGCCGGGGCATCCTGCCCGCGCACGCGCCGTTTGTCCCGCTCCTGCACCGAGCGGAGATACTGCTGCTCGTACTTGATGCGGTCGGCTTCGGAGATCACGACGCCATTGAACTTCACCGGACTGCGGACGAAGAAGCCGTCCCGCAAATACCACGTGTAGTCGCGGCGCTCGCCCCAGAGCGGGACGTTGCCGGGCCCGCGCAGGTCGATCGTCTCCCGCTCGTCGAGGACGTACTGCTGCAGCTTCTTCCAGTTCGCGTCGCGGTGCGCGAGCACGTCGCGCATGAACGCGTCGAGATCGGTTTCGATGGGTGGCGGCTGCGGAAGGACCCGTCCTACGACCGTGGGCGCAGCGGAGGGCGGGTCCAAAAGGACCCGCCCTACGGTCGTCGCCGTTCCCGTAGGCCGGGTCCTTTTGGACCCGGCTCCGGCAGACAGGCTCACGCCGCATGCGCAGACGACAACGGCGACGGCGACCATCCGGAATCGCGGCATCTTCTGACACTATCAGACGTTCGCCAAGTTGTTGAGGTTCGAGGCGCTCCAGCGCCTGCTGTGCTGGGTCGTCAGCGCGGACACTCAGGCCCGCGCCTACACTAATCATGAGAGCTTGTGAGAGCGCGCTCGCAGGTCCGTCCTTATACTAAGCAGCAGGGCGGACACGCGGACCCGCACCTGCACTGCTGGAGAAGGCCGATGATTCATTTGCTCGCCGCCCTCACGGTCGTCGCGAGCGTTTCAGCCGCCGATGTGCCGCTGACCGCCAGCCATCTCGTCGTCGGACCGAACAGCCGCGTCACGCTGACGAACACCGCCGATCAGCCCGTCACGGCATGGGGACTCGCGACGGTGACGCATCCAGCCGGCGGCCGCACACATCGCGAGATCGAAATCGCCGACGGCTACCTGAGTGAAGTGACGCAAGGCCTGCCGGGGGCTTCCACGCGGCTCGAACGTTTGGCGCCCGGCCAGTCGCGGGAGATCTCGCTGGACCCCGTGCCGGACGGAGCGACGGTCGAAGTGATCGCGGTCGTGCTCGACGATGGTACGGCGTTGGGCGACGAGCCGATCATCCGGGAGATTTTCGCAAGGCGTGTGAAAGAGCGGGACGCGCTCGGAGCCGTCGCCGCCGCGTTCAGAGACGTGTTGCGGGCGCAGCAGGGCGTCGCCGCGCTCGACGCTTTGCGGAATCGCTTGACGACGATCGCGCAGCGGGAGCAGTCGCTGCCGTGCCGCGCTGCGCTGGACGCCGTCGAAACGTACCGGGCCAAGAGCGCCAATCCCGCTGCGATCGATCAGTCGCTCGGCACCTACGCCGCGTTCGTGACGCGCGAATACGAGATTGCGATGAAGCAGGCGCAACGAAAGCCATAGACGCTCGGCTAACCTGTCCGCCGGAGCCTTGGCGGAGGTGGAAGCCTTCGCGCTACGTCGGCCTGAGCCCTGAGCCCTGAGCCCTGATTACCATCCGACCTTCTGCCCTTTCAGCTGCTCGTCGAGCCACGCCGAGAGCGGGGCGAAGTAGTCCAGGATCGCGGTCGCGTCCATCTGTCGTGATCCGGTCAGCGCTTCGAGCGCATCGGGCCACGGATGCGACAGGCCCATGGACAGCATCGCGTTCAGCCGTTGGCCCGCCTCTTTGCTCTCATAAATCGAGCAGCGGTGCAGCGGGCTCGTGCAGCCCGCCGTCTTGGCGAGCGCGCGGTGAAACTGAAACTGCAGGATGTCGGCGAGGAAGTAGCGCATGTAGGGCGTGTTGTCGGGCACGTGGTACTTCGCGCCGGGATCGAAGAAGCTCTCGCCGCGCGGCGAGGGCGGCGCGACGCCTTGATATTTCAGCTTGAGATCCCACCATGCCGCGTTGTAATTGGCCGGGGTGATCTCGCCGGCGAAGACCTTCCATCGCCACTGGTCGATCAGCAGCCCGAATGGCAGGAAGGCGACCTTCTCGAGCGCGCGCGTCATCAGCAGGCCGATATCGCGCGACGTGTCCGGCGCCTTGTCGAGCAGCCCGATCTTCACGAGGTACTCGGGCGTGACCGATAGCGCGATCGTGTCGCCGATGGCCTCGTGGAAGCCGTCGTTGGCGCTGTCGCGGAACAGGACGGGCTGGTTCTTGTACGCCCGCTGATAGAAGTTGTGCCCGAGCTCGTGGTGGATCGTCGAGAAATCTTCAGCCGTCTGCTCGAGGCACACCTTGATGCGCACATCGTCGGCCATGTCGATGTCCCACGCGTTGGCGTGGCAGATGACCTCGCGATCGCGCGGGCGCGTGAACATCGATCGCTCCCAGAAGGTTTTGGGCAGCGGCGCGAAGCCGAGCGATGTGTAGAAGCGCTCGCCCGTGCGCACCATGTCGAGCGCGCTGACGTTCCGCCGCTTGAGAATGTCGGTGAGCGAATAGCCGGCGTCCGCGTGCGCAGGCGCGATGAGCGGATACACGTTCGTCCACTCCTGCGCCCACAGGTTGCCGAGCAGGTGCGCGGGAATCGGGCCGTCCGCCGGGACCACGTTCCCGTACTTCTCCCGCAGCTTCATGCGGACGTAGGCGTGAAGCTTCACATACAGCGGCCGCACCTGACCCCACAGGCGATCGAGCTCCTTCGTGAAATCGTCGGGCGGCATGTCGTACTTCGCGCGCCACATCGCGCCCGTATTGGCGAACCCGAGCTCGCGCGCGCCCTTGTTCGACAGGTCGACGAACCGCTGGTAGTCGGACTTCATCGGCGTGGCGATGGCGTGCCAGCCTTCCCACGCGGCGCGCAGCTGCTTTTCGTCGCGCGACGTGGCGAGCGTTCGAGTGATCGCGTCGATGTTCTGGCACGCGTCGGGCTTCGCTGGATCCGGACACCACTTGCCCTTCCCGTAAGCCGCTTCGAGCCGCGCCATCGTCTTCGTCAGCTCTTCGGCTTCTTTCGCGTCGGCGGGCGTCGCCATCACGAGCGACACCTTCAGCAGGTTGAGCTGCCGGCGCTGATCCGCGGGGACGTCAACCTTGTCGTATTTCGCGGCGTCCTTTGCAAATGCTGCGATGGCGTCGATGTATTGCTGGTTCGCGCGTGAGGCGATCGCGTTGGTGTCGTCGGTGATGTAGGTCTGCTGCACCCAGCCGGCCTCGCCTTGCGCGACGCCGAGCCGCAGGGCGGTGTCGTTCACGCGATCGAGGAAGGCCTTTGCGTCGGCGGCCGTGGGCGACGCGCCGGATTTCTCCATCGTGGTGGGTGCGGACACCGAGCAGGCCGGCGCGACCGCAACCGACGCGGCGATCGCGCCCGCACGGACCACACGAACCCAGGATTGTGACGTCACGACAGCCTCCGAGTAGATTATAGGGCGCAGACTCATGCGCATCGGGATCGACCTCGGCGGCACGAAAATCGAAGCGATTGCGCTCGACGACGACGGGCGCGAACGGCTGCGACAGCGCATCGCGGCGCCGCGCGGCCACTACGGCGCCACGCTGAAAGCGATCGTCGATCTCGTGCGGCACGTCGAGCAGACGCTCGGCCAGCGCGGCACGGTCGGCGTCGGCATCCCCGGGACGATCGCCCGCGTCAGTGGCCTGGTGAAGAACGCCAATTCGACGTGGTTGAACGGCCAGCGGATCGGCGACGACCTGCCGGCGCTGCTCGGCCGGCCCGTGCGCTTCGAGAACGACGCGAACTGCTTCGCGCTGTCGGAAGCCACCGACGGCGCCGCGGCTGGCGCCGACGTGGTGTTCGGCGTGATCATCGGCACCGGGACCGGCGGCGGCATCGTCGTCAACGGGCGCGTGCTGCGCGGGCACAACGAGATTGGCGGGGAATGGGGACACAACCCGCTGCCGGCGATGCACGACGACGAGCGTCCGGGTCCGCGCTGCTACTGCGGTCGCCGCGGCTGCATCGAAACATTCGTCTCCGGCCCTGGCCTTGCGCGCGACTACGCGGCGCACATGGGCGGCACGCGGACGGCGCAGGAGATCGCCGCGGCCGCGGCGACGGGCGAGCCTGCCGCGGTCGCGTGCCTCGCGCGGTACGAAGAGCGGCTGGCGCGGGCGCTCGGCAGCATCATCAACGTGATCGATCCGGACGTGATCGTCCTCGGCGGCGGCGTGTCGAACATCGATCGCCTGTACGAGAGGGTGCCACCGCAGTGGCTGCCCTACGTTTTCTCGGACGCGGTGACGACGCGGCTGGTGCGCGCGCGGCACGGCGACTCGAGCGGCGTGCGCGGCGCCGCGTGTTTGTGGAACGCAACTGACGACTGACGACTTACTGTGCGTCCTTCCATTTGCGCGCCGCCTTCGCGAGCAGGGCGCGCGCGCCTTCGAACACCAGCATCTCGGACGCCTCCTCGACCGAGCACCAGCGGCGCTCGCGATTTTCGTCCGAGGGGACGTCGGCGGCCCAGCGCACGAGGAAGTACTCGACGTGCACGACGTCCTTGCCGGATTCGAACTGCAGCGTGCCGACACGGCTGATCAAGTCGGCGGCGACGCCCGCTTCCTCGCGCGTCTCGCGCAGTGCGGTCTCGTCGGGTGATTCGCCGTCTTCGATGTGTCCCTTGGGAAAGATCCAGAGCTGCGGATTACGCCGCGCTTTGATCAGGAGCACCTGCGGTGATGTGCGATGTGATTTGAAGACCAGAGCGCCGGCTTGCGCGATGTTCGCCACGCACACCGTTATAAGCCGACTTGGCGATCCGCACAACCCTTGCGCCAGTGACAGATTGTTGTCAGAGAGATTTTTGCCACGGAGACACGGAGGCACGGAGAAGAGCGCCGCTCACACCGCCCCGAAACATTGTGGACGCGTGACTGTTCCGCGTCGATTCGACGACCGGCCTGCTTTGCAGGCCGGCCGCGCGACCTGATTGGATCGATTCACGAACGGGATGTGACGCGCGCCGTTCGCGAATCGATCCAAGTCCGGTCAGCGAGCGTCGCCAGAGGCGACGCCGTCGAATCACGCCTGCTCCGTGTCTCTGTGCCTCTGTGGCAAAGATCAACGCGGCCCCGGTTCAGTCCCGGCGCGGGAGGCTGACGTTCAACGGGGTCGTCTCGCCGCGGCGGATGTTGATCGAGCTGGAGTACGGCGCGAAGCCATCCTTCCGCACCTCGATCCGGTGCGGGCCTTCGGGGAGCTGCACGACGAGGCGCTCCTCGCCTTGCGGTCCATTCCAGTGCTCGCCGTCGATGAGGACGTCGGCGTCTGACGGCTGCACGCGAATCACGAGCGCGCCGAACGCCGACGACTCTCCGGGCATCGGCGGGCTCGGGGGCGGCGCCTCCTGCGGCGTCGTCTCGGGCGGCGGCGGCATGCGGCGCGGCGGCGTGCGCCGCGGGTCGGGCGCCATCGGCGGGACGGTCGGTGGGTATCCAGATTCGCCAGGCTGGCCGGCGCCGGCCTGCGGCGCGATCGGCGTGGGCGGCGGCTCGTTCGGCTCGCCCGCGGGCAGAGGCTCGAGACGACCCTTCATGTGGTGCGTCGTGTCGGGCGTCAGGTAAAGATTCTCTCGGAGGCTGTGGAAGCCATCGCGGCGCACGACGATTTCGTGCTGACCCGGCGTGACGCGCAAGCGCTGAAACACGCCATCGTAATCGTCCACGACGCCCGCGTAATAGCCGTCGACGTAGACCCCGGCGTCTTTCGGCGTGACCTCGACGCGCACGGCGCTGCGCAGATTGTCCAACGCCCAGTACGGGTATGGATACCGATACGGATATGGATACGGATACCACTGGGCGTGCGCCACAGATGGCAACAGACCGACGAAGGCTCCGAGCAACGCAATCTGAATCGTTCTACGCACGCAACACCTCTGGCTGGCGTAGAGGTTGGGAGCAACGAATATGCCACGGCCGATGTCCTGTTTGCGCCAAAAAATAACGGAAATCGCGGCCGGACCGCGCAGCTGTCCACGAGTGGCCACAGTGTGTGGCGGCGAGAGGACGAACGATTTCTTTATACGTCCGCGTTGATCGCCGCGATCGGATCGAGTTCTTGCGCGTGGCGCGCGGCAGCGTAGCGCGCGTCCTTTGCGTCCTTTGTGTTGAACGGCGGCCCGATACCAGCGACGCGGCGAACCGAAATCCACTCTAAACCGCGGCGGTGAGCACGAGACCGGGATCGTGCACGGTCAGTGTCAGATTCGTCGCGCGTGATCCCCTGAAGGTGATCTTCACGTGGTCGGCGCCGGCCGGGTGGAAGATGTGGTCGCCCAGATGGCGCAGGATCCGCGACGTCGTGCCTGTGCGGGTGAACGTGAGCTGGCCGCGGTCGATCGCGATCGCGATTTGCTCGGTTGGGCCCGGGCCAAATGTGTACACGCCAGTCAGGGCGTCCATCTCTTCGGCGGTGATCGGCGCCGTCGGCGGCGCGTCGGCGTCGCCGAGCGACTCGAGATAGCGCAGCACGGGCAACGCTGCCGGTCCGCCCGCTTTCGCGTGTGCGAGCAGGCCGATGCTGTGCGGGCCGGGGATGCGCTGCACGCCCGGCTGGGCGGTGATGAACGCCTTCACCACGTCGAGTTGTCCCAGCATCGCCGCCGAAAACAGACTGGGGCGCGCACCGTGCGCGATGAGGTACTCCGCGATGTCGCGGTTGCCGACGTGCGAGGCGGCGCCGAGCGCCGTCTCCCAATCGCCGAAGCCCCAGTCCCAGGCCGCGCGCGACAGCGAGGGTCGTGCGGAGACGAGCTCGCGAACGTGCGCGAGGTTGAAATGCGAGACCGTCACCATGTCGCGCACCAGGTCGGCCGGTTGGGCGGGGAAGAGCTCCGGCACGGTATCCGCGCGCTTCGCGCTGTCGGTCGGGCTTTGCGTTTCAGACGCGGCGGCGACAGTGCCGGGCCGCATGATGAGGCTGCCCGGCAGACCCAGCGAGCCGAGGACGAGCAGCTGACGGCGTGACGGCGACCAGCAGTTTTTGTTTTTCATGACAGAGAGATACGAGATCCGGCTGCGCGACGCCACACCATTCCCGCTGAGAGCGCGGCGAGAAAAATGTGAGGAGCGAACTCGTGTCGGCTCAGTCGCTTGTCGCGTGCGATGAGGGGCGGATCGGCGTGCGGTCGGCGTCCAGTCGCGGCGAGAACCGGGCGACGATGGCTTGGGCGAGCTCGATTTGCGCGCCGAGCGGGTCGCCGACGGCGCGATCGAGTCGCGCCACGCTGACGTGCGTCTGTTCGGGGAGTCGAATCAGATGCGCCAGCACGCGGATGTGGTCGCCTTCACGCTGCACGCTGCCGAGCACCACGTACTGGGCGTGCAGCGCCAAATCGATGGCCTTCAGATCGCGGACGGTACGCGCGCTGCGCAGGATGGGCGCGTTGCCGATCACCGCATACCGCCCTTCGCCGGCCGTGGTCAGCTCGGCCACTATCGCATCGGTGAGCGCCTGCGCGAAGCGCCCCGTCTCGGGCGCGTCGCTGTCGGCGTCGAACAACGCCACGGCAATGACCGGCGCCTGCGCGGGCGGAGGCTGGCGCCGGCCGAGGGTCCACCAGCCGGCGGCAGCGACCGCCAGAATCATGGCGGCGACGATCGCAATCGCCCCAGCGGGGCGTCGCGTCGCCTCAGGCACCGGCGGTTCGGGCGTTCGAGCGATCCCGAGAAACGGCGGGAGTGGCTCGACCGCGTTCTCACTGCCGGCGACGAGCCCGACGGGCGCGATGAACTGGTATCCGCGCTTCGGAATTGTGCGGACGTAACGCGGCGCGTCGGCGCTCTCTCCGAGCGCGGCGCGTACCTGTGCGATGCAGAAATTCAGGCCGCGATCGAAGTCGACGAACGTGTCGGCGCCCCAGACCGCCTGACGCAGCTCCTCGCGCGTGACGATCTCGCCGGCGCGCGCGACGAGCAGCCGGAGCACGGCGGCCGGCTGCGGCTGCAGGCGCACGGCCGCTCCCTCGCGGCGAAGCTCGCCGGTCGCCGCATCGAGATCGAAGAGGCCAAAGCGCGCGTGTGATGGCACTGACCGGCGCACCTGTGTGACGGCGGTTTCCGCGGATGCGAACGAGAGTGGTCGGGGCGACTGGATTCGAACCAGCGATCTTCCGCTCCCAAAGCGGACGCGATACCAGGCTTCGCTACGCCCCGAATTCAACTGCAGAATGCCAACAGCAACGTGCTAATTGGGATGGCGGCTCATTGAAAATGGGTGACTGAAGGCTCCACTTCAAATGCGAACCGCTCCGTTGATTCTGTCAATTCGCCAGCCAATTAGCAATTTGCAATTCGCCATCCGCAATCATTTCGGCTGTTTCTTCGCGAGCGCCCGATAGTACTCCTCGATGGCCTGCCGGAAGCCGGCAGGCACTTCGTCGGAGCCCGAGAGCGAGAGCGAGTCGTGCGCCGGCTCGGCGCGCTTGCGCAGCGAGAACTCGAATTTCTTCAGCTGTTCGATCGCGGCGGCCTGAAGCTGCTCGAGCCCTTTCAGATCTTCGTACGAGCGGTCGTTGCCGAGCCCCTGCAGGCCGTGCAGCACCTGATCGAGATCCTGCGGGTTGACGCCCGCCGCCTGCAGTTGCTGCCGTAAGGCCTGCGCATCGCCCTGCCACTCGCGGAGCTGCCGCTGCAGCTGGCGTCGATCGTCGGCGCTGAGACGCCCGTAGCCGCCGCCGAAGCGCAAGCCGCCGGCATTCGGGCCACCGTTCGGCTGACCGCCGCCCTCTCCTTGCGCGCTCGGCGAGCCCTGCGAACCCTGCGAGCCCTGCGAGCCCTGCGAGCCCTGCGAACCTTGTGAACCCTGGGAGCTCTGCGAACCTTGCGAACCCTGGGAACTCTGAGAACCTTGCGAACCCTGGGAACTCTGCGAACCTTGCGAACCCTGGGAACTCTGCGAACCTTGCGAACCCTGGGAACTCTGAGAACCCTGCGACCCGGCTTCCCGCGTACGCTGATTCATCGACTCGAGGCCCTTGACGAGATCGCGCGTCTTCTCCGCGGCCCGCGCCATCGCGTCCTGCTTCTTCGCCTGGCCCATCGCGCTGGCGGCGTCGCCGATCTTCTTCTGCAGCGCCTCGAGATTCGCGCCGATGTCGTCTTCCATCGCCTTCGCGTACTCCGAGGGCTGCCCGTTGAGCGTGCCTTTCGAGTAGCGAATCTTCTCGCGGATTTTTCGATCGCGGATGTTGCCGGCCGCTTCGTCGAGCTTGTGCGACGCGTCGCGATCGTCGCGGCGCGTCTCGTTGCCCAGCTTCTCCAGTTGCTGCTGCAGATCGCCGAGCTTCGCGTCCATCGCGTCCTTCCGCTGGCCGAGCGCCTGCGCGCGCCCCTGCCGCGCGGCGCCCGCCTGCGCCAGCGCCTCGACCTGCGACGCCACTTCCTTCTGTTCGGCCGCGAGCTCCTGCGCCTGACGCTGCGCCTGCTGCACGTCGCGGCCGGTGCGGCCGCCCTGGCTGCCTTCGAGTTTTTGCTGCGCCTCGCGCAGCCGATCGAGCGCCGCGTTCGCCTGCGCGCCGCCGTCCTTCGATCCGTTCGCCGCCGCCTGCCGCATGGCGTCGGCCGCCTCCTGCATCCGCTGCGCGGCGTCGCGCAGATCCTGGCGCGGCTGGTCGCGTGTCAGCTGCTGCAGCCGCCGCGCCGCCTCCTGCATTTCTTCCGCGAGCGCACGCTGCGCCGCGCTCGATCCGCCGCCGGACGCCTGCTGGCCCGCCGCGGCCATCCGGCGCTGCCGCTCGGCTTCCTGCTGCTGGCGCCGTGCGAGTTCTTTCAGCTTCTCGACCATCGCGTCGATCTGCCGATCGTTGCCTTGCTGCTCGGCGCGCTTCTGCATCTCGTACTGATTGGCCAGCTTGTCGAGCTCGAGATCGAACAGATCGGCGAGGTCTTCGGCCATCGCGCTCTGGCCGCCTCCGCCGCCGCCCCCTTGCTGCATCGAAACCTGCGTCTCGTACTCCTGTTCGGCGTCCTGCAGCAGCTTCAACGCGCGCTGTTCGGGCAGGAGCGCCGCGTCGGCCTTCAGTCCCTTGAGCTCCGCTTCGGCACCGCGCATCTCCTGCGACGCCTTCGGCAGCGCCTCCGCGATCTTCTTGAACGCCGCATCGTCGGCGATGCGCATGTTCATCTTGCCGACCAGCTCGTCGACCTGCTCGCGCAGCTTGGCTTGCGCGAGGTTCAGGAACACCACGTTCTCGCGGAACTTGTCGGCCTTGATCTTGGCCTTGTCGCGCACGGCGTTGAACGTGGCCGCGACGATTTGCCGCTGCTGCTCGGAGAGCTGGCCGACGCCGTTCTGCTGCCCGCCGCCTTGCGCCTGCGACTGCGCTTTCTTGTAGTTCTTGTTGAACGGCTTGATCTGCACGAAGTAGATGTCGCTCGTGCCGACATTGGGGCCGTGCACCGTGTCGTTGTCGGTCGCCTTGGCGTAGTACGAGACGAAGTCGCCCGGCTTGACGTCGAGCTCTTCGAGATACACCGTGTGCGCCGCGGACACGTCCTGCTGCGGCTTCGGCCCGCCGAACAGCGTGAGCGTCTTCGCATTGCCGCCGTTCACCGTGTAGGTGAGCTGCAGTTGTTTCACACCGAAGTCGTCGTCCGCCTTTGCCTGCAGGAACACTTCTTCGACGGGGCTCGCGCCGGTGTCGCGTCCGGGCTTCACGAAGGACACCGACGGCGGCTGATCCTCGAGGACGTCAATCGTGTACTGCGGTGATGCGTCCACTTTCTCGCCGTGCGGGCCATCGAGCTCGATGCGGTAGAACCCCTGCGCGTCGATCGTGAAGGCGCCGGCCAGCGATCCATCCGCCTGCGGCGTGAGCGCCGACGCGGCGTCGTTCAGCACGAGTCGTCCGCCCGCCGTCTTCATCGAGGGGACGATGCGCACGTGGACGTCGGTGCCGCGCAGCGCCGCGACGTCGCCCGCGGTCTCGACTTTCTGCGGCGGCAGGTTCGTGTACGCCGGGAAGTGATACTCGAGATCGAGCTGCTTGACGGTCGGCAGGTCGAGCACGTCCATGGTGAACGTCGGCGACCGTACGCCGTTCGACTCGACGTAGTACTGCGCCGGCTTCTCGAGATGGAAGAGCATGCCCTCGAACGCGGCGGAATCGGAGGTCGGCACGAGCGGGACGCGCTCGAATGCGCCGCCGGCCGCGGTCTGCAGCATCAGGCTCACGTCAGTCGACACAAAGCCGGAGAGCCGTGCCGACACCGCCTGATCGGATCCCCGCGGCACCTTCGCGTTGCCAGGCCGCACGTCGATCCGATAGGGGCTCGCGGCTTCGGCGCTGCGCGATACGATCAGCAGCGCCGACATGCCGTGGCGCAGAAACGCGGGGCCGAGCGCGATCAGCAGCGCCGTCGCCGCTGCCACCGACGCCAGCGTGACGGCATGGCGCCGCATCCACGCGCGCTCGATCGTGCGCGCGTGATCGACGTTGCGGCATTTCTCGATCGCTTCCTCCACGAGCCGTTCAACCAGGCGCGGCGAATGCGCGTCGGCCGCCGACGCCGAGGCTTCGATCGCGCTCAGGAGCGCCGTTTCCAGCGTGGGATCGTATTCTTCGAGATAGAGCGCAACCTGCGTGTCGCTGACCTCCCGCAGCAGCGGGCGGACGAACCACAACGCCATGAGCAGCGCAAAGATCGAGATCGCCAGGATGCGGAAGGTGATGATCGCCGCGGGCGTGAAATGCAGGCGCTCGAGGCTGGACGCCGAGAGCAGCAGCGCCACGATCGTTCCGGCGCAGACGATGACGGCGCCGCGGAGCGCGAGGCGCAGACGCCAGCGATTGCGCACGCGGCGGATGACGTCGATGAGTTCCGCGCGATGGTCCATGACGGATCTCCCTGAGAACAGATTACACCGCGCCCGCCCGATGTAGGCCTCGTCTTTTCAGACCCGATCTTTTCGGATGTAGGCCGGGTCTTCAGACCCGGCCCTCGCGGCGGGTCCAAAAGGACCCGCCCTACAGAAACTTCTCGCGCCGCGACAGACGATTGGCGATCGTCGTTTCGGCGGCGAGCAGCAACAGCCCCGTCAGCAGCAGATACCACCAGAGCGCCTGCCGCTTCTCGGCGTCTTCACGCGTCGCTTCCGGCGCCAGCGGCTGCGCTGCGACAGGCGTCGCGTGTCCGGTCACCGCGGCCACCAGCTCGCGCGGATCGAGCGGCGTGAGATCAGACTCAGCCGGATCGAGGTTCACCGCAATCGCCCGAGGCCGATTCGCCGCACCTGGCACCGTGGCACCTGATTCTCCGGCACCTGGCACCTCAGCACCCTCAGCACCCAGCACCCCAGCACCCTCAGCGCCCTTAGCCCCCGGCGCCCCAGCACCTCGTATTTCGTAAACCCCTTGCTCGTTCAGCTCGAGGAGCCCTGCAGCGTCTGCGGCTTGCGAGATCCGCTGGCCGGACGGCGTCACGATCACACGATCGCCCCGCGCTTTCGACGACGCGGGCAGGTCGAGCACCTGTCCCACGGTCTGCCACGACAGCGGCTGCTCGTAATGCGCGAGATAGCGCACGAGCTGATGGACCAGCGGCAGATACACCGGCTTCACCGCGAGATCGCTCCACGAATCATCGAGCGTCGACGTCCACGCAATCACGCGGCCGGCGCCGACGCGCCGCTCCGCCGCGGCCACCGCGCCATCGTCGAACCGCGCGAGGATGCGCGCGCCGGGGCGGGCGGCGAGCGCGCGGTAGCGGAAGATGTGCGCCGAGGAGAAGTCGCCGCTGCGCGGAGCCCGGAACACCTCGAAGACCGGATGGCTGTAATCGATGAACCCAATCGCGCCGCCGCGGCCGTTCGCCGGATCGGTGATCTCGCCGAGCGCGCCGGGCAGCAGATCGGTGTCGCCCGATGGCCAGGCGGAGTGCTCGCCGAAGATCACCAGCAGGCCGCCGCCGCGCTCGACGAAGCGCGTGAGAACGCCGTTGCCGGCAGCGGACGGAAACGCAGCATCGTTGAGAACGACAACGGCTCGGCCGTCGAACGCCGCCGGCGTCACGCGCGCCGCAGGCACCAGATCGACCCGGAACGCGGGCGCCGTGCCGATCGACAGCGCTTTGGATAAATAGAGACTCGCGCTCGCCTGCGCGCCGCTGTCGATGATCAGGATCGACACGGGCGCGCTCGGCGCCAGGACGAAGTGAAACACGTTGTCTGCCGGCATCGGGTCGGTCCCCGCGCGCACCGACCCGCGCACATTCGGCTCGGCGAGCGTGAACGGCGTGAACGTGACGGCCGTCGACGCGTGCGGGCCTATCGTGATCGGCAGCGTCTGGAGATCGTGGCCGTCGATCGACAGCGTCACGGCCGTGTTCGTCATCGCCTCGTCGCTGCGATTCGCCAGACCGGCGGTCACGGTGACCCGCTCCTGCCCCGAGAACGACGAGCGCGCGAACGTAACGGAGGGAACGGAGAGGTTGACGGTGCCGCTCGCTGCCACCGACACCGGTGTCAGCGTCATGCCCTCAGGGAAGTGCGCATCTTCCGAGCCGCTCCATCCTGCGCGCTGGAAATCGCTGATGAGCACCGCTTCGCGTCGCTTCGCGGGCGACCGCGCGAGGATGCTCTCCGCCAGTTTGAGCGCCGGACCGTAGCGCGTCGCATCGGATCCGACCCGCGCCGCGGCGATCGCGCCTTCGAGCCGCCCGTGATCAGTGGTCGCGCGCATGTTCTCTTCCGCATTGCGGCTGAAGAGGACGAGCGTACCGTGCTCGTCGCCGCTCAGCGATCGCACCGCCTGCCGCGCAGCGTCCTGTGCCCGCTGCCAGTGATCGCCGTATCCCATGCTCGCCGACTGATCCAGCAGGACGACGATCTCGCGCGACCCGCCCGCCGCCGCGGCGGCAATCGCGCTCTGCCGGAAGAAGGGACGCGCGAAGGCCGCCACGATGCAGGCCATCGCGGCCGCGCGGAGCGCCAACAGCAGCCAATGACGGATCCGCCGGCGGCGGACCGACTGGTACGGAATGCGCCGCACGAACATCAGCGACGGGAACTGAACGACGCGCTTGCGCTCGCGCTGGATCAGATGGATCAGCACGGGGATGGCGATCGCGCCGAGGCCGACCAGGAAGAGAGGACTTAGGAAAGACACGGGATTCGGGATTCGGGATTTGGGATTCGCATCATCGCACGCGGAGGAGCCGCTCGCGGCTCGAGAGATAGCTGAAGAGCGCGCGGTCGAGCGGCTCGCTCGTGTTGAGCACCGTGTAGTCGATCCGATGCTCGGAGAACTTCGTGCCGAGCGCCGCGATGTGCGCCTGGATCATCAGCCGGTACTCGGCACGCAGCGATTCCGGCACGACGGGCACCTGCTCGCCGCTCTCCAGATCCTCGAAGCTCGACGCGTCCTCGAAGCCGAACTCGATCTCGGCCGGATCGAGCACGTGGAAGACGATGAGATCGTTGCCCAGGAACCGCAGCGGCTTGATGGCGTCGAGCACTGTGTCGGGCTCTTCGTAAAAATCGGAGATGAGCACGAGCAGCCCGCGCCGCCTGAAGTGCTCGGCCATTTTGTTCAGCGGCGCTGCGAGGTTGCCCGGCCGCTCGGCCGCCGCGCGATCCAGCGTCTGGAGCACGACGTCGAAATGTTTCGCCGACGGCGGCACATGCGTGACGAGGTCGCTGTCGAAGGTGACGATGCCGACGCGATCGCGCTGGCGGTGGGCGAGATACGCGAGGCACGCCGCCACGTAGGAGGCGTACTCGAGCTTCGATACGCCGCGGCTGGCGAACGCCATCGAGCGCGAGACGTCGAACAGGATGTTCAGATTGGTGTTCGTGTCGGCTTCGTACTGCTTGACGTAGTACCGGTCGGTCCGCGCGAACAGCCGCCAGTCCACGCGCCGGATGTCGTCGCCGGCCACGTAGCCGCGATGCTCCGCAAAGTCGATCGACGCGCCAAAATACGGCGCGCGGTGAAGCCCGTTGATGAACCCCTCGACGACGTGGCGCGCGAGCAGCTCGAGGTTGCCGATCCGCGCCAGCACCGCGGGGTCGATGAAGCGTGCGCCTGGGATGGAGGATCGGGCCATGGTTATCGCTCGGCTAAAGCCATCGCGCTACGGTCACAATTCGTTCGTCCAAAGCCTTCACGCTACGTGCAATTGCGCGTGCGCGCTACGCGCATCTCGCGGGCTATGAACGCGTTCAACACAAAGAACACAATGGACACAAAGGAAATCTCATTGGTTGTGCCTTCGTGCCCTTTGTGTCCTTGGTGTTGAACCGTCACCTTACATGCCGCTCTTCGGCGTCGGCACCATCGACAGCAACTCGTCGATGATCGTGTCGGTCGAGACCCCTTCCGACTCCGCGCGGAAGTTGGTGAGCACGCGATGGCGCAGCACCGGGTGCGCGAGCGCGCGGATGTCGTCGAAGCTCACGTGATACCGCCCGCTGGTGAGCGCGCGCGCCTTCGCACCGAGCACGAGATATTGCGCGGCGCGCACGCTCGCGCCGAATGCCACCCACTTCTTGACCGAGTCGGGCGCGTGCTGCGACCGCGGCCGGCTCGTGCGCACCAGATTCAAGGCGTACCGCATCACCGGCTCCGCGACCGGCACCCGCCGGACCAGACGCTGAAACGCAATCAGATCGTCGCCGTTGACCGGGCGCTCGAACACCGGATCCTGCAGCGCCGTCGTCGTCCGCACGACCTCGAACTCCTCGTCCTCGGGTGGATGCTCGATGATGATGTGGAACATGAAGCGATCGAGCTGCGCTTCGGGCAGCGGATAGGTGCCTTCGAGCTCGATCGGATTCTGCGTCGCGAAGACGAAGAATGGCTCGGCGAGCTCGTACGTCCGCCCCTGGATCGTGACGCGGTGCTCCTGCATCGCCTCGAGCAGCGCCGACTGCGTCTTCGGCGGCGTCCGGTTGATCTCGTCGGCAAGGACGATGTTCGCGAAGATCGGACCGGGTGCGAACACCATCTGCCGGCGTCCGGTCGCCGCGTCTTCGTTGATGATGTCGGTGCCGGTGATGTCCGACGGCATCAGATCCGGCGTGAACTGGATGCGGTTGAACTTGAGCTCCAGCACCCTGGCCAGCGTCGCGATGAGCAGCGTCTTCGCCAGTCCGGGTACGCCGACGATCAGGCTGTTGCCGCCGACGAAGAGCGTCAGCAGCACGAGGTCGAGCACGTCCTGCTGGCCGATGATCTTCTTGCGCAGCTCGGCGACGATCTGCGCGCGGCCGGCCTTCATCTTGTCGGCAAGCGCGATGTCGTCCGTTGATTCGAGATCCGCTGTCGTCTGATCCACAGGAGCTCCTTGTCGTCAGTCTGAACGTAGCGCGAAGGCTTTAGCCGAGCGTCGAAGCGAAGGCTTGAGTCGAGCGTGTCGAATTGAAGACGCCGCTAATGTGTCATGCCGTACATGATGTAGTTCACGCCGAGTTTGTAGGCCTCGTTCGATTCGTCGATGGGGCGGAAGCCGGTCGCGGAGAACTCCCAGAAATCCGACACGTCGGTGTCGTAGTTGATGATGGCCATCAGCCGCTTCGCCGGATCGTTGTTCTCGAAGATGCCGCGGATGATCGGCCGCGCCGCGTCGTAGGACTGCGGGATCACGTCGAACGAGTCGATCTCGAAGAACGAGTGAAAGATCGGATGTGTCGGCTCCATGTCGATGAACTGGACGCCCGGCAGCACGCGCTCCATGTTGGCCGCGAAGTTGTCCCAGCCGCCGCCGCCGCGGAAGTCGCCGCGGAAGTCGTCGAAGATCACGAAGCCGCCCTTCTGCAGGTACGCCCGAAACGCCGCCGCTTCCGTGTCGCTCAACTGCCAGTAGCCGGCTTCCGTCATGTACGCGACCGGGTACTTGAAGATCTCCGGGTCGTCCACGGCGACCACCTGGCTCTCCTCGATGTGCGCGCCGAGATAGCTGACCTCGTTCATGATCCGCATCAGGCTCGTCTCGGCGCGCTGGCCGCCGCGGCACGAGGCGTAGCCGTGCGCCCACGGCGGCAGGCCGCAATAGTAAAACGCCCGCGGGCTGTTCGCCGTGTACTTCAGCCGCGCGAACGCAAACCGGCCGTCGTAGCCCGCATTCTTCGCCGGCGTGAAGTCGGCGGGCGAGGGCTCGAAGAAGCGCCGCTGGGCGACGAGGCTTGCGCCCGCGGCGGCGACGACGAGCACGACGGCGGCGAGGCGTCCGCGCAGGCTCATGGTGTCCTCGCTCTCATTGTTTCTTGCCCGCCAGCTGCAGCGCGCGCGATTTCTCGGCGAGCGCCAGCAGCAGCTTTTCGAGCTCCTGCTCGTACTGCGCGGGATCCATGTCGGCCTTGCGCAGCTTCAGCGCCGCTACCTGCTGTTCGAGGGCGTCGCGCTCCCGGACGAGATCGCGGATCGCCGGATTGGTCATGTCGAAGCTCGACGAAGCGCGCCCTTCCGCCGGCGCGAGAAACATCGTCGCCGCCACTTTCCCCTCGCTCCCATCGTCGAGCGTCGCGTGCTCGGTGAGCAGCGTGCCTTCCTGTTCGAAGGCCTTCACGACCTTCGCCTTCGCGTAGTCGAATGCCTCGAGGACCGAGACGCGGCCGTTGCGGTCGCGATCGGCCGCTTCGGTTTCGTAGGCCTCGACGAAATACGTCGCGAAGCGCGTCTCGTTCTTCTCGCCGCCGGTCTTCGTCGCGGTGACGATCGTCCGTCCAGGCCCGGCGACGGCAGGAAGAAACGCGCCGCTCGCGCTCGCGGTGTTCACGAACGCCACGTGCTGCGTCGGCCACTTCGCGAGCAGCTTCGCGTAGTCGTCGGCCGAGAGGTCCGGCCCCGGCAGGTTGAACATGCCGCCGCGGCTGTCGAAGCTGCCATGACCGATCAGGAGGACGAAGATCTCGTCGTTCGGATGCGCCCGCGCGGCGATCTCCGCAAACGCGCTCGAGACGTTCTCGCGCGTCGAACGCGCATGGATCCGCTGCGGATCCGCCTCGGGCTTCTCGGCGAGATAGACGACGTTCCCGTCGGCGACGCCGTGGTTCTTCTTGGCGGCGTCGATGAAGCGTACGGCGAGATCGTGGAACTTCTTTGCGTGTTCCTCATCGCCGCTGACGCCGGTGATGACGAGCAGATGCGTCTCCTGCGCCGACGCGCGCGCGGCGGGCGACAACAGAAACCAGGCCATCAGCAGGACTAAAGTCCTGCGCCACGTGAACGGCAGGACTAAAGTCCTGCGCCACGACTGGCCGGCGGTTCTAGTGCTGGTCTTTAGACCTGCCTCACGCGGCAGGACTAAAGTCCTGCGCCACGACTGGCCGGCGGTTGTAGCGCAGGTCTTTAGACCTGCCTCACGCGGCAGGACTGAAGCCCTCCGCCACGACAGCACGCGCTTCATGCCAGCCCCCGCGTCCGGCGGAACGCCCACTCCGCGCCAGCCAGGCCGATGAGCAGGATGAGAACGATCGGCATGTCCCAGAGCTCGCGCTCTTCGACGACCGTGACGCCGCGTCCACTGTAGCTGATCGCCTCGGGCAGCGACGCCGCGTTGGCTTCTGTGAAGAAATGTCCGCCTGTCTCATCCGCCACACGCTGGAGCAGCGGCGCGCGCATCGCGGCATCGAAGTACTCGCCGTCGCCGGCTGCCGCGCGGACATGGATCACGTTTGATGCGAGGTCGCCGCGATCGCCATCGCCGCCGCCAGAGGCCCGCCCCGCCGTGTTCGCCGGACGGGATGCGCTGACCTTGATTTCATACAAGCCCGTTTCATCGGGCACGAAGCTGCCGCGATAGTCGCCGTCGTGCTCGACAATCCACTCGAGCGGCACGTCGCTCGCTTTGCCAGACGGCGACGTCACGCGCGCGACGACCCGGCTGTCGTTGACCTCCACGTACGCCGCGTCCAGCACTTCGGCAGCCAGCTTGATCGGCTCCCCCGGCTCCACCCGATCCTGCGTCGTCGTCACATTGACCTGGCCCGGAACGCCGTCCACCAGCCAGCGCACGAGACGGCGCCAGAAGGTCGAGTGCGTTGTGTCCGAGACCGGCACCTTCGGATTCATGTACCAGAGAAACGAGTCTTGAATCGGCATCGCCAGCGCCTTGCCACGGCCGTACCGCTGATACGCGAGGACGATCTGCTCCTGCTTGCGATTGTCGGTGCCGCTCAACAGCACCGTGGCCCCAGGCTTCGCTTCGTGAATCGAGTTCACGCTGGTCACCGGCGGCAGGTCTGCCCACTTCGTCGTCGCCTTGTCGCCTTCGGCCGCCTGCGTGACGGGATACAGCGCGCCGGCGCGCGTCGGACGCGCGTTCACCGGGCTGAAATACGCTGTCGCCGGCCGCCCGCCGTTGGCATCGAGCATGACCGGCAACGCCTCGGCCAGCGGCGTGCCGGCCCACCCGCCTTCGGCGAATGATCGCCGGCCGCCGAGCATCAGCAGTCCGCCGCCGCGCTTGCTGACGAAATCGGCCAGCATGCGCATCTGCTCGGGCGTGAAGGCCGCCGCTTCGATGCTGCCGAGGATGATCGCGCGGTACGCGAACAGCTCTTCGCGCGTTTTCGGAAACCCTCCGATCACCTCGTCCGGCGACGCGACGTCGAGCCGCAGGTACTTGTTCTCCGCTGTGCGCTGAAGAATGACGACTTGCAGGTTCTTGTCGTCCTCGACGGCGCGGCGGATGAACTTCATCTCGAAGCGCGGCTCGCCTTCGAAGTAGAGCACTTTCTCGCGGCGATCGCCCACCTCGATGAGCGCGTCGCGCGCGTTGTTCTGCGTGACCTCCTCGCCCGGCTGAACGGGAATGCTGAAGCGGAAGGTGCGCGGTCCTGCCTCGGTGACCGTGAACGGCACCTTCACGGTCGCGGCTTCGCCGTTGTCCGGCAGCGTCACATCCTGCGTGCTCACAATGCGCCCATCATCTTCGACGGTGAGCGGCACGGTTTGGCCGCGATAGCCGGTCTGCGACAGGACGACGTCGACGACGAGCGAGGTGCCTTTGAGCGCGATGCGCGGCGTCTCGACGCGCGTCACCTGAATGTCCTTCGCGAAGTGATCGCGCCCGACGCCGACGGTGAACACCGGAATCGATCGCGCTTTCAGGCTGGCGAGCGACGCATCGATCGCCGCGTCGGACGTGTCGGCGCCGTCGGTCACCATGACGAGGCCGGCGAGCGGCAGACCGGAAAGCTCGTCGCGCGCGCGATCGAGCGCCGGCCCGAGCCGCGTTGCCGTGCCGTCGAACGTCAGCGCGGCGGCCGTGTCGGTGCGCGCCGCCGACGAGGCGAAGCGGAAGAAGCGGAGGACGAACCGCTGCGAGAGCGCGCGGAGCAGCGCGCCGTCCTTCCCGCCGAACTGCTGCTCGACGAACGCGCCACGCGTCTCGCTGCCGCGATCGGCGATCGCCATGCTGCGCGAATCATCGAGGAGCACGCCGAGAAAATTCTGCTGCGGCACGGCCGCCTTGAGCACCAGCGTCGGGCGCAGAAGGCAGAAGGCGAGCAGCGCGAGCACCGCGAGGCGCAGCGCGATGAGAATCGTGCGGTCGCGCGTGTCGGTGAGCGTGCCGACGCGGCGATATGTCAGCAGCGCGGCGACGACGCCGGCGGCCGCGAGCCCGATGATGATGAGCAGCGGACGCGAAACGGCCCACGTGAAATCGCCCTGCTGGAAGACGAAGCGCGGGTACTTGAACAGGACGTGAAACAGCCGTTCACCCACAACGGGGCCATTCTACGTCGTACGGCGATGCGGTGAGGAGGCCGTGCGTCTTTTCGCATCAGCTGCGCCTGACGCCGGGGCAAGGGAAGGCAGCGCTTACGTTCGAAGACGTCGAAAACGCGATCGGAGCTTCGCGTAGGTCAGCACGGCGGCTTCGCCGAGAACCAGAGCGCTGAGCACCCAATCACTTGCACGAGGCGGCGCTGGAGCACTCACACGAGGTGGCGCGGGAGCCGGCGGCACGACGGACACCCGATCGGTGTTGACGTGGGGCTTGGGCATTTGGATGTCCGGCTCGAGTGTGCCGGCGCGCCTGATCTTTTTCTCTCCGCGGTTTTTCCCATAAGGGGACGCATGTTCGATTTCGGCATTCAACTCGGCGCCGACGAGCACGGCCAGCGCCGAGAGGTAAAACCAGAGCATCATGACAATCGCGCCCCCGATGGCCCCATACGTGGCGTTGTAGGACGTGAAGCGGGTGACGTAAAACCTGAACCCGAGCGAGACGAGCAGCCACGCCACGGTGGCGAAAATGGAGCCGGGCGTAATCCAGATCCATCGCTGCTCGGCGTCGGGCGCGTAGTAGTAGATCATCGCGATCGCGAGCGCCACCAGTCCGAACACCACGGGCCACTGAGCGATCTTCCACGTCCACTCGAATGCGGGACCCAGGTGCGCCCAGGCGGCAACTTTCTCGGCGAGCGCCGGCCCCACCAGCACCAGTGCCGTCGAGACGACGATGAAGAGGGCCAGCGTCACGGTGAGGCCAAGCGCGATCAGCTTCACCTTCCACCAGGGCCGTCCTTCCTGAATGTCGTACGCCTGATTGAGCGTCTCGATGATGGCGCTGACGCCTGACGAGGTGCTCCAGATCGTGCCGATCATGCCCAGCGTGAGGAGACCGCCGTCCTTCTGGTGCGCGATGTTCAGGATCTGCTCCTGAATCAACTTCAGCGCTTCGTACGGCGCGACGCGCCCGAGCGTGGCCGTGATCGCCTCGAGCAGACCGTGAACGGGAATGAAGCTGACGATCGCGACCAGGAACAGCAGCGCCGGAAAGAGCGCGAGGAAGAAGTAGTAGGCGAGCTGGGCCGCGAGGCCCAGGCAGTTGTCCGTCATCACCTCGCTGGCCGTCCGTCTGGCGAGGTCGGTCCAAGTGAGCGGGATGCGGAACGCGCGCAGCATCAGGGATTCATCAGGGATTCCCGGGCCGGTGCCGCAGGCCGGTACCCACCGTCGGTGTCCATGAGGGTGCGTCGCTTGCCGGAAATGAGTCGGCAGATGCCTCGTGGACCAGATCCTCGCGGTGCCACGGCGCCCGATCACGGATCTGCGCGAACCAGCGGCCGGCCTCCGATAGATCGCCTTCGCCGGTCAGCGCCCACCACGCGAGACTGCCGCCGAGGCCTGCGAGCATGCCGCCGACGATCGAACGGCGGCGCATGCCCTGAATGGCCAGGACGCCTCCGCCGACGCCGACCAGCCATCGCGCGACGGTGAGGCTCTCACGCGAACCGTCCCAACCGCGCTTGTCCCAGACGCTGCTGGGAGCTCGGTGTGTCGTCAGGTTCAATTCACGGGCGGAAGTGGGTAGATGCATGCCCCCGGGGCATGCAAGTTCTGGGGCAGAGGTGGTGCGATGTCTCTGACCGCTTTTCCTACGCACGCTGTCAGCGGTCAAACAGCAGTTGAGGTGGCGGTATCTATGGATGGCCTTTAGCGCCACTCATGCCATACAAAGTCATAGAGATTTGAGCAATCGGCATCCCATTTCCCCGCTGGCGAGCCCGGCCGCGGCTGGCATATCCGTTGCTCCCTTCTCATGCGGCATCACCTGACCCACAACGAGAAAGGACTGACTCAATGATGGCAAAGCATGCGAAATCCGCCGACGACGTATTACGTCGCGTCAAGGGCGAATTTCTCGAGATGCCAGGTCTCCGATTGACCGAGGCGCAGGCGCGCCGATTGTGGGGCCTTGATGCAGCCTCCTGCGGAGCGCTGCTGCGCACGCTGGTCGACACGAAATTTCTCTTTCGGACGCGCGACGGCGCGTTCATGCGTCTCGAACACGCCGGGCTGGCGAAAGCGGGCCTGCGCGATCGGTCTCACACGAAAGCGGTTGCCTGACGATTGGACGACATCGACCTTCTTACCCGCCGTCGGCTGGAAACAAGCCATACCTTGAGCCGTCACCCAGCTGGCTGAACCACCTTCCTATACACCCCGGGCGGACGACCTTCGGGTCGCCGCCCGCGAGCCTCCTTCGGCAGTTATCAGTCGCCACCTTCGGCAGTCGTCAGTCACCAGTCTTCAGTCGCCAGTCTCAGTCTTCAGTCCCAGTCGTCAGTCTCCTACACCTTCAGCGCGCAGCACCCCAGCACCCTGCACCTTCGGCACGCAGCACCCCAGCACCCCAGCACCCTAGCACCTCAGCATCCCAGCACCCTAGCACCTCAGCACCCTGGCACCCTGGCACCCTGGCACCCTGGCACCCTGGCACCTTCAGCACCTAGCGCCCAGCACCTCCAGCACCCAGCACCCCTAGCACCTCCATCGGTTAGCCTGTAGTCGTGCGCTTGCTGCTGGCGACCACGAATGCTCACAAGGTGCGCGAGATTCGGCAGATCCTCGACGGCGTGCCGCTCGACCTGGTGACCCTCGCCGCATGGCCCGGCGTGCCGGCACCCGAGGAGACGGGCGAGACCTTCGCTCAGAATGCGCGCGACAAGGCGTTGTATTACGCCAACGCCACCGGTGAGCTGACCGTGGCTGAGGACTCAGGACTCGAAATCGACGCGCTCGACGGCGCGCCTGGCGTGCAGTCGGCGCGCTTTGGGGGCGTCGACACGTCGTACTCCGACAAGTTCGCGCTGATCTACGACGCGCTCCGCGCCAGAGGCCAGACGACGAGCGCGGGGCGATTTGTGTGCGCGCTCGCGCTGGTGAGCCAGGGCCACGTCCGCTTCGAAACGCGCGGCATCGTCGCCGGCACGATCGCACCGGCGCCGAGAGGCGCAGGCGGATTTGGCTACGATCCGATTTTCTACTACCCGGAATTCGGCCTGACGCTGGCGGAGGCCGGCGATCGCAAAACCGCCGTCAGCCATCGCGGCCAGGCCTTTCGCGCGCTGCGGACATTCCTCGAATCGCACCTGTGATGTGTTGCGACGGAGGAAGACTGAACCACGAAGGGCACGAAGGCACGAAGGATATCGAAGGAAATTATTCTTCGTGAACTTCGTATCTTCGTGGTTTGAACTGCGCCGCGCGTGCGGCCGCAGTCGAGCAGATGTGGCCCCGTAGCGCGAAGGCTTTAGCCGAGCGTCCGTGGAAGACTCAGAACAGCCGCTCGGTACTCCAGCGGCGCTCGTGGTTCAGCAGCCACGTCTTGCGATCGAGACCGCCGCCGTAGCCGGTCAGCGTGCCGTTCGAGCCAATCACGCGATGGCAGGGGACGATGATCGCAATCGGGTTGGCGCCGTTGGCCATGCCGACCGCCCGCGACGCGCCAGCCGATCCGAGCGCCTTCGCGATCGATCCATACGTGCAGGTACCGCCAGGCGGAATCTGGCGCAGCGCCTCCCAGACGCGCTGTTCGAACGGCGCACCGTACATCTCCAGCGGAAAATGTGTGATGTCGGCCCCCAGGCCGTCGAAATAGCACGCCAGCCAGTCGCGCGTGCGGGCAATCACCGGCGCGTCGCCGTCGGCGATCGTGTGCGCCGGGAACCAGCGCCGCAGCCGCCCCTCGAGGCGGTGCACCCCTCTGCCGCTCGTGAACTCCAACGCGCAGAGCGCCGCGTGGCTGGCGAGCGCCAGCATGTCGCCGAGGGGTGTGGCGATCGTCGCGCGGTGAAGGATGAGGGGCATGTGAAAACGATACTCTTCACGACGATCAACGCGGAACTCGCAGAGTTCGCAGAGAAACAATTTCTGAAAACTCTGCGGGCTCAGCGGGCTCTGCGTTGATTGTCGGTGCTCTGCGATCTCCGCGGCCTCTGCGTTGATCGTCCGTCTACACCGATTTGACCAGGTGCCCGACGATTGCGCGCTGTTTTTCGACGAGCTGCCGGATACCGAGATCCGCAAGGTCGAGCAGGTTCAGCAGCGCGTCGCGCCCGAAGGGCTCCGCCTCCGCCGTTCCCTGAATCTCGATGAACCGGCCGTTGCCCGTCTTCACGATGTTCATGTCCACGTCGGCGCGCGAGTCGTCCTCGTACGCCAGATCGAGCAGCGGCTCGCCGCCGACGATGCCGACGCTGATGGCTGCGACGTAATCCGACAGCGGGATCGCGCGAATCATGTCGCGCGCGCGCATCTTCTCGAGCGCCAGCGCCAGCGCGACGAACGCGCCGGTGATCGACGCGGTCCGGGTGCCGCCGTCTGCCTGAATGACGTCGCAATCGAGCCAGACCGTCCGCTCGCCGAGCGCCGACAGATTGGTGACCGATCGCAGCGACCGGCCGATCAGCCGCTGAATCTCTTGCGTGCGGCCGCCGACCTTGCCCTGCGACGCCTCGCGCTGCATGCGCGTATTGGTCGCGCGGGGCAGCATGCCGTATTCGGCGGTCACCCAGCCTTTGCCGCTGTTGCGCAGAAAGCCCGGCACGCGGTCTTCCACGCTGGCGGTGCAGATCACCTTGGTGCGTCCCGCCTCGATGAAGACCGATCCTTCGGCGTGCGGCAGATAATTCGGTGTGAGAATCGTCTCACGGAGCTGATTGGCTGGTCGACTGTCGAATCGCATTGCTACCAGTCTATTGCACCCACGAGAGATTTCTCGCGAGCGGCCGGCGTAAATCGACATGGCCGGCGAGCGTGTCCACTTCCTTGCCGTCCACCAGCAGCTGCACGCCCGACACCGCGGGCAGGTTTGCCGTGAGCGCATTGACGATCGTGTAGACCGTCAGGAGCTCGTTCACCGTTCCGCCCGGATGCGCGGTCGAGACCTCGCGGCTGAGATCGACGTAGGCATCGCCCTTCGCGGTGATGAAGAGCGCGCGCAAAGTCGTGCCGGGCGGAATGGCCGAGAGCAGCGGCGGGGCGACCGGCGCGATCTGTGCGCCGATGATCTCCTTCGCCTGCTGCACGGTGCCTTCGCCGAACGGCACGTCGCGGTCCGTACTCACCAGCCGCACCCCATCGTCGGCCACGTAGAACAGGTGCGCCGTAATTTTGCGACCGGGCGCCGCCGGTGTGCCCGGCTTGGCGGCGGCAGCCGTGCTCCTGACCGGGCCGCCATACCATCGGGGCAGGCCGACGAAGAGCAGCCAGGCGAGGAGGGCGACCACGGCGGTCAGTGCGGCGATGAGCGCGGCGCGACGAGGCATCATCTGGCCGATGCCATTCCGAGATGATCGCGGAACTTCAGCACGCTGTCGAACACCGCCTGCACGAACGTGTTCTGAAACGCGGCGCCTGCGAGCGCTTTTTCCTGATCCGGGTTCGTGAGGAAGCCCATCTCCACCAAGACCGCCGGCATATTGGCCGACTCCAGAATTCTGAGCGGCGTCTGGTCGACGGGATGCGCGGCGAGCGGCACCTTGTCGCGCAGCAGCTGCTCGAGCATCGTCGCGAACGCGACGGATTGATCGAGATGGCGGTACTGCGCGAGATCCCAGGGCACGAGCTCGATGTCGCGCAGGCCGCCGCCGAAGGTCGGCAACGGCTCGGGCGCGAGCGACGCGCGCGCCTGCTGCTCGGCGTCGCGCGGGAATCCTGCCGAAAAGATCGTCGCGCCCGTCGCGGCCGGCCGCAATGACGCGTTGGCGTGCAGGCTGATGAACAGATCGGCTTTGTTGTTGTTGGCGAGCGCCGTTCGATCGTCGAGTCCCACCGCGCGGTCGTCGTCGCGCGTGAGGAGCACGCGGATGCCCAGTCGCCCTTCGATGGCGCCTTTGAGGAGACGCGCGACCGTGAGCGCGAGATCTTTTTCTTTCGTGCCGCCAGCGCCTTTCACGCCTTCGTCGTCGCCCCCGTGCCCCGGGTCGATCGCGATCGTTCGGATGGCAGAAGCCGGTTGCGTGAAGGCGGGGGGCAGCTCGGGAGCGGGCCCCGGTGCGGCGGGCGCCGCCGGCGCGGCGGGCGGTTCCGTCGTGGTCTGTGTCGAGACGAAATCGATGACGAGCCGCATGACGGTGTCGGCCGGCTGTGTCGAGGCGCGAAACGCGGCGAAGCGTGGTCCAAGCTCGATCGATAGCGTGGCCGGCTCGACTACGCGCACCGCCTGGACGATCGCCGGCGCCGGCTGCGGCGGCACCAGCGGATTCGGCGCGTCGAGCGCGTCGGCGTCGAATTTGATCGTCAGCCGCTCGCCGTCCTGCTGAACGGTGTTCGTCGCGCGGGGTGCGGCGTCGATTGTGAGACGAGCGCCGCCGCCGACCGCTTCGTACTTCGCCGTCAGGCGCGGCACGCGCAGGTCGCCGACGATGAGCAGATGCGACGGCTTCCGGAGATCCAGCCGGACGTCGTACACAGGCGCGAGCGCGCGGCTGATGAATTCGACCGGCACCAGCCAACGGCGGCCCGCGTGCACGGGGGGCGCCGGCAGCGACACGAGGCGGCCCGACACCGACGCCAGCGCCTGGTCAGGTGTCACGACGATGGTTTTGCCTTTGTAGGTGATGGTGATGGCGCCCGCTTCTTCACGCACCGCCAGTTGAAACGCCGCGGCCAGGTCGTCCAGCCCGACCAGCTCCTGGTCGTTCACCATCGTGAGGGGCATTGGATGCCGGCCGTCTCTGGCCAGCACGGTCAGAACGGAAGTCGGCGTCTGGCTCGTGGGGGTTCGGGCCAGCATCAGGACGCCGACGGCAATCGTCGCGATGAAAAGTGAAATCGAACGGGCGTTCAATGGCAGATCTCGAGTTCCGAGTCTGCCATTGTAGCGGATGCCGTCAGTCCATGATCTTCTTCGCGGCCGTAAACGCAATGATCAGAAAGACGATGAACAGCAGCAGGAACAAGCCGGCCAGAAACTTCGCGATCGCAAACGAGGCGCCCGCGATCGTCGTGAATCCCAGAATAGCCGAGATCACACCGATCACCAGGAACACCAGGGCCATATGCAGCATGGCAGCAACCTCCGGACGTCCAGGTTGCTAAACACGTGCCACGGCCGAACTGACGGCAGGACTAAAGTCCTGCGCCACTCCTGCCGAACGGTCGTAGCGCAGGTCGTTAGACCTGCCAAAGATATCTGAACGGTCGTAGCGCAGGTCGTTAGACCTGCCAAAGGTATCTGTACGGTCGTAGCGCAGGTGTTTTAGACCTGCCAAAGTCCTGCTGAACGGTCGTAGCGCAGGTCGTTAGACCTGCCAAAGGTATCTGTACGGTCGTAGCGCAGGTGTTTTAGACCTGCCAAAGTCCTGCTGAACGGTCGTAGCGCAGGTCTTTAGACCTGCCAAAGATATCTGAACGGTCGTCGCGCAGGTCTTTAGACCTGCCAAAGATATCGCCGCATAATGTTGGGCATGGACTCTTTTCTGCGCGCGGCGATCGAGGAAGCCGAGCGCGGGCGTGCGGAAGGCGGCATTCCGATCGGCGCCGCCCTCGTTTACCGCGGCGCGATCATCGGCCGCGGCCATAACCGCCGCGTGCAGCAGGGCAGCGCGGTGCTCCACGGCGAGATGGACGCGCTCGAGCGCGCCGGACGCCAACCCGCGCCGGTGTACGGCGAGTGCACGATCTACACGACGCTGTCGCCCTGCGCGATGTGCGGCGGCGCGATTCTGCTGTACGGCATTCCGCGCGTCATTGTCGGCGAGAACCGCACGTTCATGGGCGAGGAAGATCTGCTGCGTGCGCGCGGCGTGATCGTCGAGGTCGTGCAGGATCCGCGGTGCATCGCGATGATGACGCAGTTCATCGCCGAGCACCCCGAGCTGTGGAATGAGGATATCGGCCGGTAAGAAAGCGATTCACCACGGAGGACACGAAGGAAATCTTTCTCGAGAGATCTCCGTCAGTGTCCACCGCGACCGTCGTGGTGAAGCCGCGATCGTTATCGAGGGTCTGCCCGGTAGGTAATCGTTCGACCTGGCAGCACGTTCACATCGAATGCGATCGGCGGCGCGTTTGGCGTCCGGATTTCGATTTTGTGCGCGCCAGCCTCGAGATTCAGGTGCTGGTACGTACCGTCGAAGTCGTCGACGATGCCGACGTAGTAGCCGTCCGCGAACACTTGCGCATCGCGGTTGTGGCTCTCGATCCGCACGCTGCCGTACGCCTGTCCCGCGCCGGCCGCCGCGTACCCCTGTGACGCCCCGTAGTAACCCGGGTACCCGTAGCCACCGTAGGCAGGGTAGCCATAGCCGTAGGCATAGCCAGGGTACCCGTAGTAGCCACCGTAACCAGGGTAGCCGAAGCCGACACCGAAGCCCGCGTACCCGCCGTAGCCGAAGCCGAACGACAGATAGCTAGCGAACCCGTATGGATAGCCGTATCCATAGCCGTAGTAACCGTACGGATAGCGGTACGGATAGGAGTAGGGTCGATAGACGCGGTAGGGTGCTGCGACGACGTGCCCGCCGGCCACCCCCCTCGGAACGGCGCGTCCGACGACCGGCGCGGCCCGTCCGACGGCGCCCCCGCTCACATGACCGCGTGTTTGAGCCGCCGCTGGCGCGACACTTAGCGTGAGCACGACAAGGCACGCGGCAGCGGTAATGAACGATGTGTGTTTCATGGCCACCTACCATTCAACCGCAGGCAAACTGGCGCCTTCAGTATATCGCCGCTCGCAACGGGCGATCAACGCAGAACGCGCGGAAATCGCGGAAAAGACACCACCCGGGTTCTGCGTTGCATGTCGTTCAGCAGAACGCGGGTGAAGCGACGGGTCTCGCCGCCCGGATGGGCTCTGTCTGGCAGCTGCGATAAGCTCGAGGCGTGAGAGCCGTTTTGTGTCGCGCGTACGGTCCGCCAGAATCGCTCGTCGTTGAGGACGTGCCGTCGCCGGTCGCCGGCCCCGGCGAAGTCGTCGTCTCGATGAAGGCCGCGAGCGTCAATTTTCCAGACGTGCTGATCGTCCAGAACAAATATCAGGTCAAGCCGCCCTTGCCGTTTTCACCAGGGAGCGAGCTCGCCGGAGTCGTCAAGGCGATCGGCGAGGGCGTCACCGGCGTCAAGCCGGGCGATCGCGTGATGGCGGTCACCATCTACGGCGCGTTCGCCGAGGAAGTGAAGACGGAGGCGGGCCGGCTCATGCCGATTCCCGAGGAGATGGATTTTGTGACCGCGTCCGCGTTCGGGCTGACGTACGGGACGTCGGACTTCGCGCTGCGCGACCGCGGCGATCTGAAAGCGGGGGAGACGCTGCTGGTACTCGGCGCCGCCGGCGGCGTCGGCATCGCGGCGATCGAGATCGGCAAAGCCGTGGGGGCGCGCGTGATTGCGTGCGCGTCGACCGACGACAAGCTGTCGGTCTGCCGCGCGCACGGTGCGGACGACACGATCAACTACGCGCGCGAGGATCTGCGCGGGCGAATCAAAGATCTCACGAGCGGAAACGGCGTCGACGTCGTCTACGATCCGGTCGGCGGTCCGTACACCGAGCTGGCGCTGCGATCCATCGCGTGGCGAGGACGGCTCCTGGTGGTCGGATTCGCTGCCGGTGAGATTCCGAAAATCCCGCTCAACCTGACGCTGCTCAAAGGCTGCGCGATCGTCGGCGTGTTCTGGGGCGACTATGCGCGGCGGGAGCCGGAGCGCGTCGCGGAGAGCATCCGTCAGCTCACACGCTGGTTTGCCGAAGGGCGGATCCGCCCGCATATCTCGGCGACATTTCCACTCGAGCGCGCGCCGGAAGCGCTCGCGCTGATGGCGGCTCGACAAGTCGTGGGGAAGATCGTGATCACGATGCCGGGATTCGGGATTCGCGGTTTGGGATTCGCATCCGATCGTAGCGCGGGTCTTTAGACCCGCCGGTCAGTACCGTTCGAACAGTGCGGCCGCGCCCTGGCCGCCGCCGACGCACATCGTGACGATGCCGTATCGAGCCTTGCGGCGGTGCATCTCGTTCGCGATCGTGCCGACGAGGCGTGAGCCGGTCGTGCCGAAGGGGTGGCCGATCGAGATCGAGCCGCCGTTCGGATTCAGCCGGTCCATCGGGATGCCGAGCGTGTCGCGGCAATAGATCACCTGCGACGCGAACGCTTCGTTCAGCTCCCACACGTCGATGTCGCCGACCGTCAGCCCCTGCCGCTTCAACAACCTGGGCACGGCGTACACGGGGCCGATGCCCATTTCGTCCGGCTCGCAGCCGGCGACCGCGTAACCGCGAAACACCAGCAGCGGTGTGATGCCGAGCGCCTTCGCGCGATCGGCAGACATGACGACCGTCGCCGATGCGCCGTCGGAGAGCTGCGACGAATTCCCCGCGGTGACGGTGCCGGCGCCGCTCTTGTCGAACACCGGCGGCAGCTTGCGCAGCCCTTCGAGTGTCGTGTCGGGGCGGTTGCACTCGTCCTGCGCGACCGTCGCCGCTTCGGTGCCGAGTTGTGCGCCGCTTTTCTTGTCGAGGATCGCGCGTGTCACGTCGATCGGCGCGATCTCGCCGTTGAAGAACCCGTCCTGCTGCGCCCGCGCCGTCCGCTGCTGGCTGATGAGCGCGTACTCGTCCTGCGCCTCACGGCCGATGTGATAGCGCTTCGCGACAACTTCCGCCGTCTCGCCCATCACCATGTACACGCCGGGGTAATGCTCCTGCACCCACGGGTTCGGCGCGTTGTCGCGCTGCAGCATGGTGATCGACTCCACGCCGCCGCCGATCATCGCGTCCACCTGCTCGAGCTGGACCATGTGCGCCGCCTGGGCGATCGCCTGCAGGCCGGAATTGCAGAAGCGGTTCACGGTGAGCGCGGCCGTCGTGACGGGCAGCCCCGCGCGCAGCGCCGCGACGCGCGCGATATTGTGCCCCTGCACGCCGTGCGGCTGGCCGCAGCCGAGGATGACCTCTTCAACCTCCTTCGGATCGATCTGCGGAACCTTGGCGAGCGCGTGGCGAATCGCATGCGCGGCGAGATCGTCGGGGCGCGTCAAGTTGAACGATCCGCGATGGGACTTGGCGAGCGGCGTACGGGAGCTGGCGACGATGACGGCTTCTCTCATGGGCGGTACATCAATTGTGACACGGCGGCGGCGGACCGTCATCAAGGGGAACCAATTCATCACGGAGAACGAAGATCACGAAGACCACGAAGTTATTTTGTACAAGGTTCATTCGTGATCTCCGTGTTCTCCGTGACTTCGTGATGAAGGTGTGTTCAGGCATAAAATCCGCGGCCCTCGGCGACGAGCCGCTCGAGCAGCGGCGCCGGCTTCCAGTACTCGCCGAACCGCGCGCGGTACTCCCGCACGCGCGCGAGCACCACTGGCAGACCGACCGTGTCCGCATAGAACATCGGACCACCGCGGCGCCGCGGAAAGCCGAAGCCGTACACGTAGATCACGTCGATGTCGCCCGGGCGGAGCGCGTACCCTTCGTCGAGCACGCGCGCGCCTTCGTTGGCGAGCGCCGTCGTGATCCGCGCGACAATGTCCTCGTCGACGATCGGTCCGCGCGTGATGCCGCGCCTGGCCGCCGCCTTCGCCGCGAGCTCGTCGATCAACGGATCCGGCACGCGCGAGCGGCTGCCCGGCGCGTCGTATTTGTACCAGCCCGCGCCGGTCTTCTGCCCGTAGCGCCCCAGCGCGAAGAGCTCGTCCGGCACTTCCGACTGCGGGCCCTCCGCGCGCGTCTTGCCCATCGACGCGAGGTGCTGGCGGATCCGGGCGCCCACGTCGATGCCGGCGATGTCCTGCATCCCGAACGGACCAACAGGCAGCCCGAACTCTACGAGGACGCGATCGATCTGCGGCACGGTGCCGCCTTCCTCGAGCAGCAGATACGCTTCGCGCATGTAGTACGCGAGCATCCGGTTCGCGACGAACCCGAAACAGTTGCCGACGACGACGCCGACTTTGTTGAGCCGCTTCGCGAGCTTCAGCGACGTCGCCACGACTTCTTTGCTCGTCTCCTTCGCGCGCACGATTTCCAGCAGCTTCATCACGTTGGCCGGGCTGAAGTAGTGGTGTCCGATCACCTGCGCCGGCCGGCCGCTCGCGCGCGCGAGCTCGTCGATGTCGAGCGTGGAGGAGTTCGACGCCAGCACGCAATCGGGACGCGTCACCGAGCCAATCTCGGCGAACGTCGTCTTCTTCAAATCCATGTTCTCGAACACCGCTTCGACCACGACGTCCACCTGGCCGAAGCCGCCATAGCTCGTCGTCGGCGTGATGAGCGCCATCGTCTGTGCGAGCGCCTCCGGCGTGATTCGGCCTTTGGCCACAGACGACTCGTAGTTCTTGCGGATGGTGGCCATGCCGCGCTCGAGCGCCGCCTGGTCCACTTCCTTGAGCAGCACCGGGATGCCGGCATTCGCGTATGTCATCGCGATTCCGCCGCCCATTGTCCCCGCACCGACCACCGCCGCGCGCCGAATGACGACGACGGGTGTGTCCTTCGGAATGTCGGGGATCTTCGCCGCCTCTCGCTCGGCGAAGAACAAGTGGCGCAGCGCCTTCGACTCGGTCGAGAGGAGGCAATCGGCGAACAGCTCGCGCTCGCGGACCGATCCGGCGTCGAACGGCAGTGTCAGCGCCGCTTCGATCGCGTCGACGACGGCGAAGGGCGCTCTGGCGCCGCGGGCGCTTGTGGCGAGCGCCGCGCGCGTTTGCTCGCACGCCACCAGACCAGCGGTGGCGTCCTCGCTCGTCACGACGATCTCGCGTGTCTTGCGAATCTCACCCGCGGCCGCGCGCGCTGCGGCAAACGCGATGGCGCCGGCCCGCAGGTCGCCATCCACCACGTGATCGATGATGCCGGCGAGCCGCGCCTTGGGCGCTGGCATCGATTGGCCTTCGGCGCACATCTCGAGCGCGAGTGCGGCGCCGCACAGCCGCGGCAGCCGCTGCGTGCCGCCCGCGCCCGGGATGATCCCAAGCAGGACTTCGGGTTGTCCCACGTGCGCATCTCCGACCGCGACACGGTAGTGACACGACATCGCGACTTCCATGCCTCCGCCGAGCGCGTGGCCGTGGATGGCGGCAACCAGCGGCTTGACGGCGTCCTCGATGCGCCTGAGCAACGCGTGCGTCCCCGCCGATCGCGCGAGACATTGTTCGCGCGTCTTCAACGTGTCGAACACGTTGATGTCGGCGCCTGCGATGAACGTCGAGCCGGCGCCAATCAGCACCATCGCGTCCACGGCCGCGTCCGCGACGCCGCGCGCAACCGCCTGATCGATCGCCTCCCACAGCGCGGGGCTGAGTGCGTTGACCGGCGGGTTGTCAATCGTGAGGACCGCCACGCGGTCCGCTATTTCGTACCGAACGAGGTTCGACATCAGCGCCTCGAAAAGGGGGCCGTACCCCTTTTTCTCATGGACCCGAGCCGAAAAAGGGTACGGCCCCTTTTCTTCATCGTTTCGCAGCGGCGTGCTCGTCGCGGAGCACGCGATAGAGGATCTTGCCGACGGCGCTCATCGGCAAGCTGTCGCGGATCTCGACCTGGCAGGGCACCTTGAACGCCGCGAGGCTTTGCCGGCAGTGCGCGACGATCTCGTCGCGCGTCACGGCCCCGCCCGGTTTCAGCGCGATGCACGCCTTGACCACTTCGCCGTGATACGCGTCGGGCACGCCGATCACCGCGGCCAGGCGTACAGGCCGGATGTGCATAGAGCACCGCCTCCACGTCGGACGGATACACGTTGTAGCCGTCCACGATGATCATGTCCTTCTTCCGCTGCACGATCATCGTGGACCCTTCGGCGTCCATGCGCGCGATGTCGCCGGTGTGAAACCAGACGCGGCCGTCGGCGTGCGCGCGCAGCGCGTTCGCGGTCTCCTCCGGCCGATTCCAGTAGCCCGTCATCACTTGAGGGCCGGCGATGCAAAGCTCTCCTTCGTCGCCGATGGGCAGCTCGCGCAGGCCGGCGTCGAGGTCCACGATCGTCATGTCGGTGTCGGGTAGCGGTACGCCGATGCTGCCCGGCTTGCGGCGCGAGAGCTGCGGTGTCATGTGCGTCACCGGCGACGTCTCGGAGAGACCGTAGCCTTCGTAGAGCGGTCGACCGATGCTCTGCTCCCATCGATCGATCACCTCGACAGGGCACGGCGCGCCGCCGCTGAAGAACGTCCGCACGCGCTCGAGGCCGTACTCGTGCACCTTCGGATGCGTCAGCAGCGAGACGAAAATCGTCGGCACGCCGGGCACGTAGGTCGGCTGGTAGTCGCGGATCGCGACGAGCGTCGACTCGACTTCGTACTTCGGCAGCAGGATCTGGAGCGCTCCCGTCCAGACGCCTTTCATCATGCCGACGGTGAACGCGTAGATGTGAAAATACGGAATCACCAGCAGGTAGCGCGATTCGCCGCGGACCGGCGACCGGAACATGAACACTTCGCTCTGCACCACGTTCGCGAAGATGTTGGCGTGCGTGAGCATCGCGCCCTTCGGCGTGCCCGTCGTGCCGCCGGTGTACTGCAGCACCGCGACGTCGTGCGGGTCGATCGGCGCGCGCGGCCGATCGCGGTCGGACACCTCGCTCAGCAGATCGGCGAGCGCCAGCGTGCCGTCCACGCGCGGGGCGGGCGCCGGCGCGGCGGAATATTCCGCCAGCGAGGTGACGATCACCTGCTCGATGCCCGCCTGCGGCTTGACCGCGAGCGCCAACGGCGCCAGCGCGTCGAGCGTGACGAGCATCCGCAGCGCTGCGTCATGCGCCACGCCGAGGACTTCCCGCGCCGTGTAGATCGGATTGATGTTCACGACGATCGCGCCGAGCCGCAGAATCGCAAACGCGCTGATCACGTATTGCGGACAGTTCGGCAGCATGATGCCGACGCGATCGCCTTTGACGATGCCGCGCTGCGCGAGCGCGGCGGCGAAGCGCTCCGCGCGCACGTGGAGCTCGGCGAACGTCAGCGTGGCGCCCAGGAACGCCGTCGCGGGGCTGTCCGGCGCCTCGACCGCCGCCATCGTCAGGATCTCGTGCAGCGGCCGCTGGGGATAGTTCATATGCGGCCGGACCCAGTAGTCGGTACTGGCGCAGCCAGGGGCGTGCCGCGTACGGCGAATCGGTCATGGCTGCGGCCCTTCCGTCCCCGCGTGGCGCATGGCGTATGGTAGCCCGTCGCCGGCATCAACTTCTTTTGCGATGGACGTAGGCCGGGTCCTTCCGCCGCCGCGCAAGGCTTCGGCGGTCTGGACCCGGGGTTCATAGTCCTTTGGACCCGGCGTCATGATCGGGTATACTCTTGGCTGCAGGAAATTTAGCCCGCACGCTTTCCCCGCTGTCTGAGCCGACCAGAGCACTGTTTTTCCCCTGTTCGTTCCTCACCACGTGCAAGCAGAGTGGATTCTCCACTCAGGCTACTTTCCATCACCGTTGGAGAGCACAACCATGGGTCGGAAATTATTTGTCGGCAACTTCCCGTATGAGACAGGCGAAGCGGAGCTCGAAGCGCTGTTCAGCCAGGCGGGCGCCATCGACACGGTGCGCGTGATGCGCGACATGTCGACGGGCCGCGCGCGCGGCTTCGCGTTCGTCGAGATGCAGTCGGAAGAGGACGCGCAGGCGGCGATTCAGAAATTCAATGGCGCCGACATGGGCGGACGCGCGCTCGTCGTGAACGAAGCGAAGCCGAAGCCGGCATTCGCGGGCGGCGGCGGTGGCGGCGGTCGCGATGGCGGTCAGGGTCCGCGTCGCCGTTCCGAGCCGCGGTGGTAACCGTACTCACGATGCCTACGACCCTCACGTCGGACTTCGCGTCGCTCGGGCTCGCCAAGCCGCTCGTGGCGGCTGTGGCGGCGCTCGGCTACGAAGAGCCGACGCCGATCCAACGCGAGGCGATTCCCGTTCTCCTGGCCGGCCGCGATCTGCTCGGGCAGGCCGCGACCGGCACCGGCAAGACCGCGGCGTTCGCGCTGCCGATGCTCGATCGGATTGCGGCCGATCCGCAGCCGCGCGGCGCCGGCGTGCGCGGGCTCGTGCTCGTGCCGACCCGCGAGCTCGCGATGCAGGTGTCCGAAGCGATCCACAAGTACGCGAAGGGCGTCGGCCTCGGCGTCGTGCCGCTCTACGGCGGCGCGTCGATGGATCAGCAGATCCGCGCGCTCCAGCGCGGCGCGGCGATCGTCGTCGCCACGCCAGGTCGGGCGCTCGATCACATCCGCCGCTCGACGATCAAGCTCGGCGCGCTGACGATGCTCGTCCTCGACGAAGCGGACGAGATGCTGGACATGGGCTTCGCCGAGGACATCGAAGCGATCATCACGGCGACGCCCGCGACCCGGCAGACGGCGCTCTTCTCGGCCACGATGCCGTCGCGCATCGCGTCGATTGCTCAGCGCCACCTGAAGAACCCGAGCCGCATCACCGTCGCGCGTGAAAAGGTCGCGGCCGGCAAAGTGCCGCGGGTGCGGCAGGTGGCGTATGTCGTGGCGCGCAATCAGAAATCGGCGGCGCTCGGCCGGGTGCTCGAGTACGAAGGGCCGAAGTCGGCCATCGTGTTCTGCCGCACGCGGCTCGAGGTCGATTCGCTCACCGAGACGCTCGATGCGTACGGCTACCGCGTGCAGGCGCTGCACGGCGGCATGATGCAGCGGCAGCGCGATCGCGTGATGCAGCAGTTCCGCGAGGGCAAGACCGATCTGCTGGTCGCCACCGACGTCGCCGCGCGCGGGCTCGACATCGAGCACCTCTCGCACGTGATCAACTACGACGTGCCGTCGGCGGCCGAAGCCTACGTGCACCGCATCGGCCGTACGGGCCGCATCGGCCGCGAAGGCGTCGCGATCACGCTCGCCGAGCCGCGCGAGCACCGGCTGCTGAAGAACATCGAGGCGTTCACCAAGCAGAAGATCGAGATCCTCACGCTGCCGACGGTCACCGATCTGCAGGCGCGGCGGCTGGAGCTGACGCGTGCGTCGCTGCGCGATCGCATCGTCGCCGGAAAGCTCGACGATGTGCGCGTCGTGGTGGAGTCGCTGGCGCAGGAGTTCGACATCCTCGACGTGGCGGCGGCCGCGGTCAAGATGGCGCACGAGGCGACGTCAGGCGCGGCGGAAGCGCCGGCGGCCGAGGCCCAGGCGAGCGACGACAAGTCCACCTGGGGCGGCGTCGTCCGGATGTACGTCGGGGCGGGGAGGGATGCCGGCATCGGCCCGCGCGATCTCGTCGGCGCGATCACCGGCGAGGCCGGCGTGAAATCCGACGCCGTGGGCGCCATCCACGTCGCCGATCATTTTTCGGTCGTGGAAGTGCCGGAGCTGTTCGCCGATCGCATTATCGAGGCGCTGCGGCGGACGAAGCTGCGCGGGCGAAAGGTGGAAGTCCGGCGCGACGAAGAGCGTCCGGCGGCGCGCGCGGGATCGCGGCAGTAGGCCGGGACTCTTCAGAGACGCGGCGAGATCGTGCTGTAGGCCGCGATCAGCGCTTCCTTCATCGCGCGGCGCAGCCGCTTCAATTGACGCTCGCGCCGCAGCGCGTCCCCGACCGAATCGAACGCTTCCCAATACACCAACGACACGGGCCGTCGGCCCGCCGTGTAGCGCGCGCCTTTGCCGGCGTTGTGCGCCGCGGACCGCTTCACCGGGTCGCGCGCATATCCCGTGTACAGCGTGCCGTCCGCGCAGCGGACGATGTACGTGAAGTGCGTCACGGCTTCAACACCAAGGACAACTAGATAAGACTGATCTGGCTTCCTTGGTGTCCATTGTGTCCTTTGTGTTTGAGGCAGTCGCGCAACGCCAGCCCGAGGCCACTCTGTCGCGAGCCGCGCGACCACCCGATAACTCTGCGTATGCTACACACTCCAACCGCGTCGCGCAGCCTGCTGATGGCGGTGGCGATGACGATGGCCGCGTCCGCGCCCGTGGTGGCACAGGACGAAGGGGCGCTTCGAGCGTTCTTCGAGGGGCGGCGCGTCACGGTCAAGATCGACCTGCCGGGCACCTCCGACGGCGTGGACGTCCGCGCCGACTCGAACCAGCCGGTGGACTACCAGCGTTACGGCGACCGCCTGAAGCAGTACGGCGCCGCGATTCACGCGGGCGAGTCGACAACGGTGACGCTCGTCAAAGTGAAGAAGGATCTGATCGAGTTCCAGCTCGGAGGTGGCGGCTTCGGCACGTTCGGTGACGACACGAGCACGTCGGTGAACATGCCGCTGGTGGAGAAGAGCCAGAAAGAGAAGGATCTCGAAAAGCGCGTCAAGGATGAAGACGACGCGCACCGGCGGCGTGAGCTGGAGCACGACCTGGCCAGCCTGCGCGACGCGCGCGAACGGGAGAACCACCGCATCGAGGCGGCGCGCACCGTCGCGGAAGCGCGCAAGCGTGAGCAGGTCGCCGAGCAGCGGCTGCGCGGCGGATCGCGGTTCAACGTGCGCTACGACGGCGCCGTCCCCAAGGATCTGCGGCCCGCCGATCTTGCCGCCGCGCTGGGGCCGTTCGCCGACATGTCGGGCGAGACCGCCCCGCAACGAGAAGCGGCGAGGCCGCCGGCTGCCCCGTTTGTCGCGAGCGAGGACGTGCCGCGGAAAGGCATGCTGCGGCAGGATGCCGAACGTGATCTGGGCCGTCCAAGCGACGTGTCAGAACGCCGCGAAGGCGCGCTGACCGTCGTCACGCTCGTGTTCGTGCGCCCGGGGCGGCGCATCACCGCGGAGTTCGTGGACGATGTGCTGATTCGGTACAGCATCGCGTCGCGGTAGAAAAGGATCGGGACGCAGAAAAAGACTCCCGTCCCCTTTATCAGAGGCCGGCGGCTTCGTCGATCATCTTGCCAGCGCGAGACGCGGCGTCGATGATCGCCCGCCACAGGGCGTCTCCGCTCAGTCCGGTCGCCTGATATCTCGAGACGAGGGCGTCCCAGGTCCGCGGCTCTGGCAGCGACGCCACACTGTCGCCATCTTGCATCAAGCGCCTGGCGCGCATCTGTGCGTCGTGCCGTAGTCGATACGCCTGACGCGCCCTCTGTTCAAGCGTGATCGAGGCGTCGAGCCGCTGTGGAATCCGCTTCAACTCCTGCTGATACCACATTCGGATTTCACGGTTGCTTAGTCTTCCAGACATTGCGGCCCCGATGCTCCAACACGACCCGCGACGCCCTTCATTTGCGTCCGCGCAGGATCTTCCACGCGCCGTTCACGCAGCGATGCACGTACAGCACTGGAAGCAGCACGACGCCCGGGCCGTCCAGTTGATACGCCTGCCGCATGTACCGCGCGCTGGGAAAGAGCACCTCGCGCAGGAGCCGCAGCCGATCCGTCCATCGACCGAGACCGCGGACATTCGACGCCAACTCGTGGTGCCACCGGCGCTCAGCCTGCAGGTAGACCGCCGACGCTTCGACCTCGCGATCTGACGACAGCTTCTCCATCACGCGATCGGGCACCGGCGTATGAAACCGCGCGCGTGTCAGCGCCAGTTGATGCGCGCAGACCGCCGCCATCTGCTTCTCAATCGCCAACGCCGCAAATCGCTCGAGCTCTGGTTCCGTCAGCCGTGAGACCAGCAGGTGAATGTCGTACACCCAGATCGGCCGCTCGACGTTGCGGTGATGCATGGCAGGATGAATGCACGCGAGGAGCAGCGCGTGCACGGCGCCGGCCGCGCGGGCGCGCGATCCCAGTGCCGGAACGGGCGCCGTCGCCGCGGCGATTTCGTCGTACGTCAGAACATCGGCAAACAGCGACTGCGTGCTGATCTTCCAGTGGAAATCGAACGCGTGGTCGACGCCGAATCGATCGCGCTTTTCCATCGCGAACTGGCAGAAGATCAGCTCGCCGTCGCTCAGCGGCGGTTCGACATATCCGAGCCTGGTCATCGTCTGCTTCACCGCCCCGATCTGATCGCGCCGGACGAACACATCGGTGTCGGCGCGCGGCCTCGAGCCGGGCGAGTCGTACACCGTGTAGGCGAGCGGCGCACCCTTCAGCAGGATCGGGTCAACGCCGCCGGACGCGAGCGCGTCGATCACCGACGCGATCTCGCTGCCGCGCAGAAGCTCCATCGCCGCAGCCTCGTGTGCCGTGCGCGCCAACTCGGAGCGAACGTCGTCGGGCCAATCATCGGCGGACTGAAACGGAAGTCGTCTCTGGTGCACCAGCGCCGAGATTTCACGCTTCGCGCAGGTCTCGAGCAGTCTGTCGCTGGTCCAACCGACCGCGCGCCACCGCACGTCCTCTCCTCTGAGGACCGCGTCGAGCGGATCGTCGTCCGGAAATGAGCTCACGGGATCTATCCGCCCCCTTTATCACGAAGACGCGAAGAGCACGAAGTCTTTCGATCCAAGTGCTTCGTGATCTCCGTCACGCTTCGTGCCTTCGTGATACGCAGTTGTGAAAAGCGCGCTAGTCCGCCGAGACGCTCGGCTGAAGCCTTCGCGCTACGTTCGTCGCGAGATCGGCGAGCACGGCATCGCGCACGAGGAACATCTCGTCCTCGTTCCGCCGGTACGAGAGCGTCTTGATCGGCACCTGCCGAACCAGCTGCGTGACGAACGCAAATTGCCGCTGCAGCCGATCCGCGCCGGATGGACAATGGCCTGCCGTGCCGGCGAGGATTCTCGGCAGCGCCTGCGCAGGCGACAAGCGCTGAATCACCGGCCGGCGATCCGGCGAGCGGCTGTTCTGATCGTTGTGAATCAGGTACAGCGTCGTCAACGGCTGCGGCGCCCGGACGATGTGCTGGAGGGTGTCGAGCGGGATGATGAGCTTCTCGGTCACGGCGTTCATCGGCACGCCGCGATAGCCGGCGTCGAAGATGCGGTTCGCGATTTCGCGATATAGCTTGATCCGCGGCGGCCCCGGCTGCGCCATGAAGCGATCGCCTTCGGCGGTGAGGATCAGCATGTCGTCGGTGAGCAACTTGAAACCGCCGTGCACGAAGAGCGCGGCGAGCGTCGATTTGCCGTCGCCGCTCTCGCCGAGAAACGCCGCGGCGCCGTGCGGGGTCACCACGGCGGTCGCGTGCAGCGGCTCCCATCCCAGGCGGACCATGGAAAACGACAAGGCGTCCACGAGGAGATAGGCGAGCAGCGCCTCTTCGTGCGTGCCGTTCAGGATCCGCGCGTGGATGCGGCGCGCGTCGGGCGTCACCAGAAATTCGAACAGATCGGTCCAGCGGCGATAGCTGGATCCGTCGGGCAGATCGGCAGCCTGCGCCCACCGCTGCGCCTGATCCGGCGGCACGTGCGCCGCGGCTTCGGCAAGCATCGTCGCGTCGCCCTCGACGAACTCCACGTCCCACGCGCCGTCTGTGCGGCCGGCCACACCGGCGATCGGCCACGGCGTGCGAATGCGGATGCCGTACAGGTCGTGAATGACGGCGCCGTCAGCAGCCGCTGACTGAGCGCGTGCGTGGCCAGCCTTCAGCATGAAACCAGAGCGGGTTCCGATCGCGAGATCGCCGCGCCCTCCTTCGTCTCGAAAAAGCGGCGCAGGAACAGTTCGATGCCGCAGAGATCCACCAGCCGATTGGTCAGCACCGCATCGTCCGTGGCCTTGATCGCGGCGTGCCACTGGTCCAGCTGCTTCCATAACACCGGACCCTCAACGTAACCGAACTGCACGGACAACGCCGTGGGTCCGAGGATCTCGCGGATGGCGGGGAAGTCGCGCTCGATGCTCTCGTTCGCAAGGTGGGTGAACTGACCTTTGGTCCGGCGATCGACAATCATGTCCGGGACCGTGCCGCGCATCGCTTCGCGCATGAGCCCGCGCGGGACGCCGTCGTGCGATTGCACGTCGCCCGGAATGCTCATGAGGAATTGCACCAGGTCGCCATCGAGATACGGAAACGCGATGTCGAGGCCGTGCATGCCCCCCATGCGATTGTTCCATTCCATACACTGGACGTGATACCCGAGGCGACTCTGTTTATAGATCGCGGCCGCGTGGCGCGTTCCGCCGAGCGTGATCGATCGCGCGTGCGTCGCGCGCTCACGCAACAGCCGCCGAAAGCGCGAAGTGAACCAGGGCGATTGCCAGGGTCCGTCCCGATGACCGCGCACACGCCGCACGGCGGGCATCACAGACGAAGGCAGATGATGCGCCGCGAGATCTCGCGCATAGCGCACAGCCAGTCGTTGAACGCTGACGCCCCACCCTCGCGCGTGTCGCCGTGCCGACGACCATCTGCCGGATCGCAGCAGATCCAACAGGTAGTCTGAATCGAAGAGCACCTGATCGCCCCAGTGCCCTGTGAGGAATCGTCCGGCGCCCGCCTCACGCACCGCTTGGAGCACGGCTTGTCCCTGGCGCGCCAGCGCCTCCACCATCGGCGACTCCGAGTGCCACACTTCGTCGCCGGCGCATTCCATGAATCCCGGACGCTGCGCGACGCGCGCGATCGTCGTGCGACAGGTCTCCTCGATCGCATGAATGAAACCGCGCTCATCGGAAGGCGTCCCTGCCGGACCGTCGTAGTTGAAGCCGAGGACAGCCGGACACAGTCCGCTCTCGTCGCGCATCAGGCGTTGCGCCACGCAGAAGATATACGCGGAGTCGAGCCCGCCGCTCACGGAGATCGCCACCGGGCTCGCCGATCGAAGACGGTTGCGCACCGCGGCGACAAACAGATCGTGGAAGGCGTCCGTGTAGTCGCGGAACGCAGGCAATCGGATCTGCCTCGTGGTGTCGAAATCGAAATAGCGGCGAAGGCTCGAGAGCTCGGGCGTGACGATGAGCAGGTGCGCGGGTGGCAGCGAGTGAAGGCCTTGAAAGAACGTGTGGGTTCCCGTGTCGTGCGAAGGAAATGAGAGCACGAAATCGGCGAGCGTCTCTTCGTCCGGCGCCGTCGTCACTCCAGGAAACGCGAGCAGCGCCCTGGCTTCAGAGGCGAACAGGAAGCTCCCGTTGCACTGCGTGTAGCACAGCGGACGGAGACCCACACGGTCGCGAGCCAGCAGCAAACGATTCAACCGGTGATCGAACACGGCGACCACGAAGTCGCCCTCGAGATGCTCGACGAAATGCTCGCCGAATCGTCCGTACGCCGCCAGCACCAGATCGCGATCGCCGCAGGCCGCGTCGATGAGCGGATGATCGCGAAGGTCGCAGCGTAACTCGGCGCCGTTGTCGATGCGGCCGTCGAGCACGCACGTGGTCTGCTCGAACGTCAGCGGCCGGCGATGGGCGTCAAATCGATCGAGAAGGAGGGACGACTTGGAGCCGAGTCCGATCGGCCCTTCTGTCCAAATCCGAATCCCGCTCGAACCGTGTGGGCTGATGGAATTGAGGGTTCGATCGAAGGACGCGAGGTCGAGTGGTCGACTAGTGAAATGCCAGCAGCCAAACACGCCGCTCATGAAATGGTGGGCCGTCTACTTGGCGCCCGTGTTGAAGGTCTTCGGCTGGCCCGCTTCATTCTTGTTGCTTCCCTTCGCGGCAGTAATGGCGCGAAGGTCGCCGTGGATGGTCAGCTTAGGTGCGGAATAGGGCAGCTTCGCGCTGTTTCTCTGTTTCATAAGCTCTTCGAGCGATCTACTTCGCGCCGGAACTCCACGTCTTTGGCTTGCCCGCTTCATTATTCTTGCTTCCCTTCGCGGCAGTAATGGTGCGAAGGTCGCCGTGAATGGTCAGCTTAGGTACGGAATAGGGCAGCTTCGCGCTGTTTCTCTGTTTCATCAGCTCTTCGACTCAAGCGGGGGGCGCGGTCAGCTTACCAGAAAAGAACACCCGGCTCCAGATTTCCAGCCCGAGGAATTCGAGCGAATCAGGGCCGATTGTCGGCGCGTCGGACACGAAGCCGAGCTCTGTGCAGGACTGTAGCGGCATCGCGCGAGCAAGATAGGCCTGCCGGCGGTCGCGTGCGAGTTCAGGCGCGGCAGCTTCGTCATCGCGCCATCGGCGGCGGAGGATCGCGTCGGGGACAATTCCGCGCATCGCATCTCGAAGGAGCGCGCGCGGCACGCCGTCGCGGGTCTGCACGTCGCCGGGAATGCTCATCAGGAACGCGATGAGGTCGCGATCCAGAAATGGCGTCACGGATTGGAGCGCAAAGCTGGCAGCTAACTTTTCGTCCGCTTCGAACTCGAGGCGATGCGACTGGGTGCGCACGCCTTGATAGATGTTTCGGGCGTGAGCGCTCGCAAACCGCGGCCGTTCGAACCGCGATCGTCGTCGTCGTACGCGCGCCGCCCACGCGCGGGTGATGAACGGGAAGGCTCGAGAGCTCGAGACGACGGTCCGAAACGGGCGCAGCCAGCCGCGAACGGCGTTCGGCGTCAGGCCGAGCAGCAGATCTTGACGAAACCGCGCGCGGAAGTACGTCGCGTCAGTATCGACGAACCAGCGCGGGTATTCCTGGAGGTGCCTCGCGACCTGGCGCCACGCGAGCCTTCGAAATAAATCGGTCAGGTAGCCCGTCACGAAGAGAAACTGATCGCTCCAGAGGCCGGTGAGCAGGACCTTCGCGCCCAGCGCGTGCGCTGCCGCGAGCATCGGCCGTTCCGCGCACCAGCCGTCGTCGAACAGCGGCGACTCCGAATGCCACGCGGCGTGCGCGAGCTGATCAGGATGGCACGGCTCGCCCATCTCGATCCGGCGAACGTGCAGTTTGCGCGCGGACTCGAGCACTTGGATGAACTCATTTTCCTCGCGGTGGGACTCATGGCGAGGCGTGTAGCACAAGGGCAGGAGCGACACATCCGCGTCGCCGCTCCGGCACAGATCGTCGGCGATGCAGATCACGATCGACGAATCGAGCCCTCCGCTGGTGGCGACCGCGACCGGGTGCGCGCTCCGAAGCCGGCGCTTCACGGCCTGAATCAACAGCTCGCGCAACCGTTCGGCGTAATCCGAATACGAGGCGTAGCGGACCTGCGCGAGCGGATCGAAATCCCAGAACTGTCCCGACGTCGTGTGGTGCGGCGCGACGCGCACCCAGTGTCCCGGACGAACGGCGTGGATGCCTCGAAAGAACGTCGCACCCTCATCGTCGTACGGAAGCCGATCGAGCAGAAAGAAGTCGGCAAGGAGATCGTCGTTCGGCGTCGTGCGCACGTCGGGGTGCGCCGCGATCGCTTTGATTTCTGAAGCGAAGACGACCGTCTTGCCGTTGGTCCAGTAGTAAAGCGGCCGGCAGCCGACCGGATCGCGCGCGAGCAGCAGGCGCTGCGCGCGCGAGTCGAAGAGCGCGAGCGCGAAATCGCCTTGGAGCCTGGCGAGAAAGTCGCGGCCCCACTCGCGCCAGGCGGCCAGCACAAGAGCCGAGTCGGGAACGTCTCGCTCGGCTAAAGCATCTCGCTCGGCTAAAGCCTTCGCGCTACCACCACTACGCGCGGCTGAAGCCTTCCCGCTATTACGCTCGGCTGAAGCCTTCACGCTATTACGCTCGGCTAAAGCCTTCGCGCTACGGTCGGCTAAAGCTTTCGCGCTACGTGTGGTCATCGCCGCGAGGAGCTCTTCGCGGTTGTCGAGCCGGCCGTCGAACAGCAGCACGTGGCCGAGGCTGTCGGTGACCGGTTGGCATTCGGTGGCCGACTGCGGCGCCACACGCTGAAGCTGACACGCGAGGCACGCCGGACCGCCAGACCAGATTCCGGAGTGGTCTCGACCGCGATGGGTGATCGTCGCGGCCAGCGCGGCGACGATGTGTTGATCGGCGGGCCGCCCGTCGAGGTGCCACAGGCCGGCGATGCCGCTCATCGGAACTGGTCAGGTTGGGTCGGAGTCCACGCCAGGAGTTGCGCGTACTGCGCGACTTCCGCGGCGCTGCTGAGAAGCGGAGCGCCGCCGCATTCGACCCATGCATGGGCGACGAAGCGGCCGTGCTCACTTGTCACGCCGATCCGGACGAAGGAGGCGTAGCCGCCTCGTGAAAGCAGATGGTTCAATGCCAGCGCTTGCGTCAGGCAGGTGGCGCGCGGGACGATACGGCTTGCCGCTCGGACCGCGCGTTCCAGGCGATCGACACTGAACCGAGTGGCCGGCGTCACCTCGTGCGGGAGAAGCGCCAACACTCGACGCCAAGGCAACAGCCACAGCGCGATCCGGATTCGGACGAGCAGGAGACAGGCGTGAACCAGCAGCGCGAGCTCCGCCGCTTCCATCGACGCGAGCGTCCGCACCGCGGTCATGCGCTGATCTCGACCAATCCCTGCTCGGCCAGCTGGCTCAGAAAATCGCGCAGGTCGGATTCAAGTGTGTGCGGCTCGACGTCGTAGAGGTGAATCAACGCATCGCGGACGTCGGCGAACGTGGTCGGCTCACGAATCAGGTTCCAGATGCGGGCGCCCACCGGATCGAGGCCAAAATAGACGCCGCTCGTCAGGTTCACGATCGCCGCGTCGCCCGCCAGGTCGCACGAAAGCTGATGCGTCGACGCGACGATGCGCGAGGAATCGGAGAGGCCGATTCGGGGCGATGATGTCTCCGTCACGCCCCAAGGATACACGGACGGGTGACCATTCTCACCACGGAGGACACGGGGGGACACAGAGGTTCAATCTTGGGCAGAAACGCTTCTATTTCTCCGTGGCCTCCGTGGCCTCCGTGTCCTCGGTGGTGGAGAGCTTGATTGTGTTTGATCGTGAGCGAAGCGAACGAGGAGCCACGATGACCGTCCAGACGACTGCCGCCAAACAATGGGTGCTCGCCGCGGCCATTCTCGGCTCGAGCATGGCGTTCATCGACAGCTCGGTGGTCAATGTCGCGCTGCCGGTGATTCAACGCGATCTGACGGCGACCGTTGCCGGCGTGCAATGGGTCGTCAACGGCTACCTGCTGATGCTCGGTGCGTTGATCCTGGTGGGCGGATCGGCCGGCGACCTGTTCGGCCGGCGCCGCGTGTTCGCGCTGGGCATCGCGCTGTTCGCGCTCGCCTCAGTCGCGTGTGCGATCGCGCCGAACCTCGCGGTGCTGATCGGCGCACGGGTCCTGCAGGGCATCGGCGGCGCGCTGCTGGTACCGAGCAGCCTGTCGGTGATCAGCGCTTCTTTCGACGAAACGGAGCGCGGCGGGGCGATCGGAACATGGGCCGCCTTCTCGGCGTTGACGACGGCGCTCGGCCCGCTGGTCGGCGGCGGGCTCGTCGACCTGTGGTCCTGGCGCGCGATCTTCTTCATCAACGTGCCGCTCGCCGCGATCGCCCTCGCCATCACGCTGCGGCACGTACCGGAGAGTCGCGGCGCGGAGGACGGAGCGGCGGTCGACTGGCGCGGCGGCAGTCTGGTCACCGCCGGGCTCGCGGCGGCCGTCTATGGCCTGACGATGGCGCCACGTTTTGGATGGCTCCATCCGGCGGTGATCGGCTCCATGCTCGGCGGCCTGCTCGTGCTGGCCGGCTTTGTGTGGTTCGAAGGGCGCACCCCTTCGCCGATGATGCCGCTCGATCTGTTCCGATCGACGACCTTCAGCGGCGCCAACGGCATCACGGTGCTGCTCTATTTCGCGTTGAGCGGCGTCTTCTTCGCGCTGCCGTTCAATTTGATCGACGTGCAGGGCTATTCGGCCACGGCCACCGGCGCGTCGTTTCTTCCGTTCACGGCGATGATGGGCGGCCTCTCGCGGTGGACCGGCGGCATCGCCAGCCGGCACGGCGCGCGCACGCCGCTCATCGCTGGTCCGATCATCACGGCGATCGGGTGTGCATTGTTCGCGGTGCCCGGCGTGGGCGGATCCTACTGGACGACGTTCTTTCCGGCGATGCTCGTCGCCGGGCTCGGCATGGCGATCAGCGTCGCGCCGTTGACGACGACCGTGATGGATGCGGTGGACTCGCGGCATGTGGGCGTGGCGTCCGGCATCAACAATGCGGCTGCGCGCATCGGCGGCCTGCTGGCCGTCGCCGTCATCGGCGCCCTCGCCGTCGCCGTGTTCGGTCATGCGTTGGACCAGCGTGCGAACACGTTGGGCGTGTCCGCTGAATTGCGGCGTGCGCTGGATGCCGAAGTGCCGAGGCTGGCCGAGGCCAATGTGCCGCCGGCGATTCAGGGCGACTTGCGTCAGCAAATGCAGCGCGCGGTGAGCGACGCCTATATCACAAGCTATCGCATCGTGATGTTGATCGGCGCCGGGTTCGCGCTCCTCAGCGCGTGCTGCGCGGCGTTGACTATTCCCGTGATGAATCGAAGTGCGTGAAGAGGCTGTTCAGCGCTTCGCCCAGCGTCGGGTGGGCGAAGACGCCGTTCGCCCAGGTTGGGTATCTATCTAGTCTTGCCACAGAGTCACAGAGCCAGAGCGATTCGATGGCCGGCCTGCGACGGCAGGCCGGCTGGCGCTGGCGGATCGGGATGGTTCACGAACCGTCAGATGGCGGAAATGGTTCGTGGAACCATCCCGAGTCCGACAGCGCGCGTCGCGACGCGACGCCCCATCGAATCGATCCGCGGATTGTGCGTGACGGCGTCTGCGGCTCGGGCCGGGAGGATTTCTCCGTGCCCCCGTGCCTCCGTGGCAAAAACATCCCGCGCGTCCACGGCCCAGCGGTCTCGCAAAGCCTGCGACGGATCCGCAGACCGTCGTCCACTAGCGGCCTGTCTCCGCCGATTCAGGACCGCTGTGGCGCAGGTCTTCAGACCTGCCTCGGCCCGCGGGCAGAGCAGGACTAAAGTCCTGCGCCACGAGACGCGGGCCAGCGAGCGGGTACTGAATCAGCGCATACGCTCCACTAGTAGCGACCTCCGTCACGCATCGAAGTGCGTGAAGAGGTTGTTCAGCGCTTCGGCCAGCGTCGGGTGGGCGAAGACGCCGTCGCGCAGAGCCGTGTAGGGCAGGCGGCCCATCATCGCGAGCTGCAGCATCGACATGACCTCGCCGCCTTCGAGGCCGAGCACCGCCGCGCCGAGAATCTGATCGGTGCGCGCGTCGACGATCGCTTTGATGAATCCGCGCGGCTCGTCCACTTCGAGCGCGCGGGCGACCTTGGCCATGGGCAGCCTCGCGACACGGATCGCGAGATGTTTCGCGCGCGCCTCGCCTTCGCTCAGGCCGATGCGCCCGAGCTCCGGATCGATGAAGACCACAGACGGCACGAGGCGCGCCTCGGTCGTCGCCTGGCCATGTTCGAGGAGGTTCGTGCGCAGGATGCGGAAATCGTCGTACGCGATGTGCGTGAACTTCGGCCCGCCGTTGATGTCGCCCAACGCGAAGACACCGGCGGCGCTCGTTTCCAGTCGACTGTTGACGCGGATGAATCCGCGCTCGTCGGTGGCGATGCCTGCGGCGACGACGTTCAACGCGTCGGTGTTGGGCACGCGTCCCGTCGCAACGAGCAGATGCGATCCGTCGACGGCGTGCGCTTCGTCGCCGATGCTCACTGTCAGCTGAATTCGCCCTCCGGTGAAGGCCGCGCGCTCGGCGTGCGCGCCCAGCAGCAGCTCGATGCCATCCTTTGTCAGGATGGCCGCCACTTCGCCGGCGACGTCGGCGTCCTCGTGGTGCAGCAGTTGGGGCGCGTCCTGGACGATCGTCACGCGGCTGCCGAAGCGGCGGAACATCTGCGCGAACTCGAGGCCGATGGAGCCGCCGCCGAGCACCAGCAAGTGTTCGGGAACTGCGTCCAACTCCATGATGGACGTGCTATTCAAAAAAGGGGTGTCCTCCAGGCCGGGAATCTTCGGCACGGCCGGCCGCGCACCGGCGTCGATGAAGATCTGATCGGCCGAGAGTGCGCGCTGGCTGCCGCCTGCCAGTCGAACGAGCAACGACATCGGGCCGGTGAAGCTGGCCTCGCCGAAAATCAACTCCAGGTTGGCGGTCTTCTCGAGGCGCGTCTGGCTGCCTTGACGAAAGCTGTCCACGATATCGCGCGTGCGCTGCCGGACACGCGTCATGTCGACGCGGATCGATCCCGTCACGACGCCGTAGTCCGCTCCGCGCCGCGCGAGCTCCGCCACCCGCGCGCTGCCGATCATCGTCTTGGTCGGCGTGCACCCGTCGTTCACGCACGTCCCGCCCACGTGCGTGCGCTCGACCAGCGCCGTTCGCAGTCCGGCATCGGCCAGCGCCCGGCACAGCGGCGTGCCTCCCTGGCCTGAGCCGATGACGATGGCCTGGTAGTGCGCGGAATCGGTGGTCGAACGACGCGTCGAATCCATTGAGATCCTCCGCCGCTCGACTGCCGCGAAGCAGACGGCGGCTCCCTCACCGAGATTAGCAGCAAGCCGGCGGCCATGTAGGATGCGAAATGCTCTTTGAAAGTGTGCAGATCTAGTCGATTGGTCCAGTGGGTGGGCTTTGTCCGCCGGTAAGATCGGCGCGAAAAGAGCGGAACAATCGTGTGAACGTTCTCGACTTCGATTTTCTCAAAGATCGTTACGACTTCGAGCTCACCCGGAAGGAAGCGCTCACGAGCGCGTTGACACTCCCGGTTGGCGTCCTTTCAGGTCTCGGCAGCGTGTTGGCGCTGATGGCCCGATTGTTTACGTACCGCGATTCAGTGCTCACGTGGATGTTTACTCTCGAATTTGCCGGCGCCGCGTGTGCTTTTGTAAGTTGCCTGATCCTGATGGGGCGAGCCTACCTCGCGCAAACGTATACATACCTGCCTCTGCTTCGTCAGCTTTCTGCGGCGCGCGATGAGTTTCTGGAGTACGCGAGGCGGATGGTCGGCGGAGAGGCTGAGGTGATGGAAGAATTCGAGAACGACTTCCGCCGGCGTATAATCGAAGCATCAGACCGAAACACTGAGAGCAACGACCGACGCAGCAAGCTTTTGCATTGGGGGCGAATCTCGCTGTTCGCCGTCCTCGGGTTCACCGCCCTCTGTGGTTTTCCGTTCGTGATCGATCAGGTGAGGTTCGTCATGCCGACACAGCAGGCTCCCAAGCCCACGCCGCCCCAGTCGACGTCGGTCCCACAGAAGCCGCCTTTCCCCCAGAATCGGGTGATCAAAGAGGGACGGGACCCGCAGACCGTCGTCAAGAAGTAGCGAGCTCGACATCATTCTGTCGCGGCCCGCTTCCAGATCCGCGTAGCGCGCCGCCTTCCCGGCGAATCGGCCAGCGCCCGGCACAGCGGCGTGCCGCCCTTGGCCTGAGCCGATGACCATGGCCTGGTAGTGATCAGAAGCGCTCATCGAACGGTTCGTCGAACCCATTCACCGCCTCCAATGCGAGCATGACTTCCGGCGACGTGCGATTCCGAATCACCATGAAGACACGAAGATTCACAAAGGTGGCTTCGTGCCTCCGTCGCAAAACGTTGCCGCGTGTCCACGGCCTAGCAGCACCCGTGGTGAAAGCCGACGAACTCTCGTCGTCGCGGAAGTTGCCCACTGCGGATCGGTTCAGCGTCTGACGAGCGAAATAGTCGCACCGATCCCAGCCCCGATCGCCGCGCCAACGCCGGCGCCGAGCGCCATGATCGGTCCCGTCAGAGAGCCACCTTCGCACGCGGTCCGGCATTCGGCCGCACCCCATATTGTCCCTCCGGCCGCTCCTATCATGGCCCCTAAGGCCACGGGATGCCGGCCGGCCCAATTTCGTTGTGGTGCCTGTTGCAGCTGGAGATCCGTCGCGGGAAGGCTGGCGTTCGCCAGGCGTGCGGCTTCTCGTTCGATAGATTGGCGTAGCTCGCTGGATGGCGCGCTGGAGATCGTATCGCCCACTGCGAGCCGACGGCTCAAGTCGGCGAAAGATTCAGTTGCGGCCTGGGCGGACGCAGATGTGGGAACCAGGATGATCGTGACGATCCAGGTCCACAGCGCCAGCGTGGAGCGGAAGATTGTCTTCAATCGAACTCCTCTACCTGGCTGATGCGAAAAGTGGGGACGAAACGGCTCACAAGCCTCAGATACGTTTCTAGATCTTCACGTCGGAAAAACACGACTCAGGTGTCAGGAATTTCAGCCTTCAAGACGTCTAGCGGTGGGTTAGGGTGGACCAGACGAGCCAGATCTGAAACGCGGCGACGATGAGCAGGCCCGCGGCGACGACGGCCAGGATCGTGGTCCAGCGCGCGAGACGGTCCGTGCCTTCGCGGACGACGGCGATCATGGCGTCGATGCGATCGACGAGATTCAGCGTTTCGATGTGCGTCTGCCGGATCAGGGGATCGAGCGTTTCGACCGTTCGCTCAGCGATCTCGGCGAAGTGTGCGGAGGATTCGCGGGCGCTCCACGCCTGGAGAATGGCCGCGTCGAGCGCCGCAAGCCGGCCGGCGTCGGGCGACCAGGGACGCGCCGCGTGCTGTTCGGCTTTGATGAGCTGCGCGTTGACCCGCTGCGTCGCGAGATCGCGCAGCGCCGCCGAGGCTCCGGGCTTGCGCTCGTTCATGCGTGCGGCCTGAGATCAGCGATGCGGGACGAAGCTCGGCGAGGAGTCCGATTCAGCGCGATTGCGGCACGCCGAGAACCGCGGTGTTGACGATGCGGACGAGGCGGGCGAGAACGCTGCGTGGACGAGGTATGTAGGCGAACCGGCCAATGGTGGAAAATTCTTCGCGTTGCGCGGTCGCGCGGCGCCCGGTCGGCGCCAGCGTGGAGGTGCCGAATGGGCCGAATTCGTGGTTTTGCTGCGGAATCGCTGCGTGCGTGCCGGCCACGTGGCGGAAAAGAGCAAGACGCGGACCAGGTGATCCGCGTCTTGTGCGGTGCCGCCGCGAATTCAAGAATGGATTGCAAAATTAGCTCTTTGGCGGGGCAGCCACCCCCGAGCTCGCTAATTTTGCCACGTGCTCTAAGTTGTGGCGACGGTGGGCTCGACACGTTCAAGGTCGAGCGTAACCCGCGGCCGCGTGAACAGATGGTCGCACCCATCGCACTTGAACCAGTCGATGTCGCTGTGGCGCGCCATGCTGCGGAGTCGTACGAGCCGCTGACGCTGACATCGCGGGCAGATTTCCGCTTCGTGGTCACCGAGGTGGAGGTTGTCCGGCATGATGACATCCCACCTGAGCAATTGATGTACCTGCCAGAAACTGCACGCCAGTGCACACTTTCTCCAGGTTGAATGCCAGCAGGATGTGCCGGAACAGCACCCGCCATGTGCCAGGAACGAGCATCAGTGATCTCCAGCGTCATGGCGCAGACCCTTCGTGAACGGAGGACTTCCGCCTTCGCGTAAAGCTTCGGCGGACCACCGTAGCCTTGGCGGAGGTGGTTAGTCCGGCCGCCTGTACGCCCGGCCGCCCGCGCCATTTGTCGTGGCGCAAGACTTTTAGTCCTGCCAGGTTGCGCGTCGAGGAGTTCGGGCCGCGTCGTGATGATCTCGCGCGGAAAAACGCCGCCTCCGGCGTACGCTGACGATGCCCGCGTCGATTCAGCGCGCTCCAACGATCGCCCGGAACAGGGTGGGAGACCCACAAAACCGTGAGGGCGGGAATCGATTCCCGCCCTCGATGATGGTCCGTGTCCGCCGACGAACATTACTTGAATGTGAACTTCGCCACGTGCTGCGTGCCGTCCTTCAAATTCAACACAAGGGCGAAGCAGCCTTTCCAGCTCTTGGCGGTCTGCCAGTTGTAGATGAACTGCGTGCCGTCGAACCGGAACACCGTGGCTCCTGTCGTGGCAGTCGGATCGTCGACGACGATGGAAGCGGGTGCGACGTCGCAGGCGACAGGGCCCTGGAGCAAGGAAGTGAACGAGCTCAGATCCGAGATCAAATTGCCACTTGCATCCGTCAGCTGCCACTTCACAGGAATCGTCTGGCCCCCATTGGCGGCGTTCACCACTGGCAAGTTCGCGATCGGCTGCAAGAATCCGCCAAAGGCGTACTGAACCTTGAGGCTGTTCGTGACCGTCCCGCCGCTCACGTAGTTGGTTGTGTCCGTCGGCGTGAAGGTCGCGGTTAGCGTGTATGGGACGGTGTTCACGTTGAGCACCGTGCTATTCGTCACTGGCGTCGCACCGGCGGCGTAGGTGAAGCTACCCGGCACTGGCCCGCTGCTCGCAGTGAGTAACCCTGCCAACGTTGTCCCGTAGGTGATTGGTCCCAGGGGATTCGGCGACCAAGTCAAGATCGGCGTCGCCTTGTTCACTGTCAAGCCGTTGACCGCGGTGTTGGTGTGGACGTCGTAGTTGGCCGCGCTCCCGAGTGTGAAGCTGAAGCTCGAGGTGATGTCGTAGCTCCCCACGTTCGCTCCCGCAACTGCGCCGGTGCTCGCGTAGGTGGCCGTGCCAGTGTTGCCGTTGATCAGTCCGGTCACGGTACCGGTGAAGGCCGTGAATGTATCCCCGTAGGTCTTTGTCTTCGCGCTATCGGGCGTCACCGTGAGCGTGACTGCGGTGATGTGCCCCGGGCCGCTGGCGGTCGTCGGGAGCACGTAGTTGGCCAGAGCTGTGCCGGCGCCCGCGGTGAAGTCACTCGCAGCGAGGGTGGTGGACACCGAGGTCGCAGCGGCGACATCAGCGCTGTTGTAGAGGCCGGTCGTCTTGGTGACGCTGATCGACTGGCCGCTCAGCAGACCGCTCAGCGAGAAGTTGCTCGCCGAGAGCGTCGCGGTCGCGGTGCCGTCGTACGGCTTCGTCGGATTGCCGATGATCGCGGCCGTCAGCGTGACCGCGGTGATGTGCCCGGCGCCGCTGGCGGTCGTCGGGAGCACGTAGTTGGCCAGAGCTGTGCCGGCGCCCGCGGTGAAGTCACTCGCAGCGAGGGTGGTGGACACCGAGGTCGCAGCGGCGACATCAGCGCTGTTGTAGAGGCCGGTCGTCTTGGTGACGCTGATCGACTGGCCGCTCAGCAGACCGCTCAGCGAGAAGTTGCTCGCCGAGAGCGTCGCGGTCGCGGTGCCGTCGTACGGCTTCGTCGGATTGCCGATGATCGCGGCCGTCAGCGTGACCGCGGTGATGTGCCCGGCGCCGCTGGCGGTCGTCGGGAGCACGTAGTTGGCCAGTGCTGTGCCGGCGCCAGCCGTGAAGTCACCCGCTGCGAGGGTGGTGGACACCGAGGTCGCACTGGCGACGTCGGCGCTGTTGTAGACACCGGTCGTCTTGGTGACGCTGATCGACTGGCCGCTCAGCAGACCGCTCAGCGAGAAGTTGCTCGCCGAGAGCGTCGCGGTCGCGGTGCCGTCGTACGGCTTCGTCGGATTGCCGATGATCGCGGCCGTCAGCGTGACCGCGGTGATGTGCCCGGCGCCGCTGGCGGTCGTCGGGAGCACGTAGTTGGCGAGTGCCGTGCCGGCGCCCGCAGTGAAGTCACTCGCCGCGAGGGTGGTGGACACCGAGGTCGCAGTGGCGACGTCGGCGCTGTCGTAGAGGCCGGTCGTCTTGGTGACGCTGATCGACTGGCCGCTCACCAGACCGCTCAGCGAGAAGTTGCCCGCCGCGAGCGTGGCGTTCGCGGTGCCGTCATACGGCTTGGTCGGATTGCCGATGATCGAGGCCGTCAGCGTGACCGCGGTGATGTGCCCGGCGCCGCTGGCGGTCGTCGGGAGCACGTAGTTGGCCAGTGCTGTGCCGGCGCCCGCGGTGAAGTCACTTGCCGCGAGGGTCGTGGACACCGAGGTCGCAGTAGCGACGTCAGCGCTGTTGTAGAGGCCAGTTGTCTTGGTGACGCTGATCGACTCGCCGGTCACCAGACCGCTCAGCGAGAAGTTGCCCGCCCCGAGTGTCGCGGTCCCAGTGCCGTCGTACGGCTTCGTCGGATTGCCGATGATCGAGGCCGTCAGCGTGACCGCGGTGATGCGTCCCGGGCCGCTGGCGATCGTCGGGAGCACATAGTTCGAGAGCGTCGTGCCAGCACCAGCCGTGAAGTCCCCACCCAGGAGGCTGGTGGACACGGAGGTCGCAGTCGCGACGTCAGCGCTGTTGTAGAGGCCGCTGGTTTTGGTAACACTGATCGACTGGCCGCTCGCCAGACCGCTCAATGAGAAGTTGCCCGCCCCGAGTGTCGCGGTCGCGGTGCCGTCATACGGCTTGGTCGGATTGCCGATGATCGCGGCTGTCAGCGTGACCGCAGTGATATGCCCCACGCCGCTGGCCGTGGTCGGGAGCACGTAGTTGGTCAGGGTCGTGCCGGCGCCCGCCGTGAAGTCCCCAGCCAGGAAGCTGGTGGACACGGAGCTCGCGGTCGCGACGTCAGCGCTGTTGTAGAGGCCGCTCGTCTTTGTGACGCTAATCGCCTGGCCGCTCGCCAGGCCGCTCAGCGAGAAGTTGGCGGCCGCGAGCGTCGCGGTCGCGGTGCCGTCATACGGCTTTGTCGGATTGCCGATGATCGAGGCCGTGAGCGTGACCGCAGTGATGTGCCCTGCGCCACTGGCCGTGGTCGGGAGCACATAGTTGGTCAAGGTCGTGCTGGCGGCTGCCGTGAAGTCCCCAGCCAGAAGGCTGGTGGACACGGAGGTCGCGGTGGCCACGTCCGCGCTGTTGTAGAGCCCGCTCGTTTTGGTGACGTTGATCGACTCGCCGGTCACCAGACCGCTCAACGAGAAGTTGGCGGCCGCGAGCGTCGCGGTCGCGGTGCCGTCGTACGGCTTGGTCGGATTGCCGATGATCGAGGCCGTTAACGTGACGGCGGTGATGTGTCCCGCACCGCTGGCGGTGGTCGGGAGCACGTAGTTGGCCAGCGCCGTTCCGGTGCCCGCGGTGAAGTCACCCGCCACGAGGCTGGTGGACACCGAGGTCGCGGTGGTCACGTCGGGGCTGTTGTACAGCGCGCTCGTCTTCGTGACGCTGATCGACTCGCCGGCGATGAGACCGCTCAGTGAGAAGTTCGCGGTTGCAAGCGTGGCGGTCGCGGTGCCGTCATACGGCTTGGTCGGATTGCCGATGATCGACGCCGTTAGCGTAACTGCGGTGATGTGTCCGGCGCCGCTGGCGGTCGTTGGGAGCACGTAGTTGCCCAGCGCCGTGCCGGCGCCCGCAATGAAGTCACCGGCCACGAGGCTGGTAGATACCGAAGTCGTAGTGGCAACGTCGGCGCTGTTATAGAGGCCGCTCGTCTTTGTGACACTAATCGACTGGCCACTCGCCAGACCGCTCAGCGAGAAGTTGGCGGCCACAAGTGTCGCGGTCGCGGTGCCATCATACGGCTTGGTCGGATTGCCTGTGATCGAGGCCGTGAGCCCGATAGCGCTGATGTGCCCAGGGCCGCTGGCGGTCGTCGGGAGCACATAGTTCGAGAGCGTCGTCCCGGCACCAGCGTTGAAGTCACCGGCCGCGAGGCTGGTGGACACGGAGGTCGCAGTGGCGACGTCGACGCTGTTGTATAGGCCGCTCGTCTTGGTGACGCTGATCGACTGGCCGCTCGCCAGGCCGCTCAGCGAGAAGTTGCCCGCCGCGAGCGTCGCGGTCGCATTGCCGTCATACGACTTGGTCGGGTCACCGATGATCGATGCAGTGAGAGTGGCCGGGTTGATCGTAAAGCTCTGACTCACATCCGGCGCGGCGTTGTAGCTAATGTTCCCCGCCTGCGACGCCTTGATCGAGCAGCTGCCAGCCGCGACGATGGTTACCGTCGCGCCGTTCGTTCCACCGGTGGTGCAGACAGTTGCCGTGGTGCTGGCGAACGTCACTGCGTTGGCCGAGCCGCCGCCCGTCGCGCTGACGGTGAAAGACGCGTCGCCGAATGTCTTGGGTCCCAGCGCGGCGAAGTTAATCGTCTGATTGGCCTTGAATGACGCGGTAACCGAGCTGTTCGCGCTCATCGTGACAGACCGGGCTGTTGTGCCCGTGCCGTCGCCGCTCCAGCCATTGAATGTCGAGCCCGCGCTTGCGGGAAGTGTGGCGCTTGGCGTAGCGCTGAGTGTGACGTTCGAACCGTCGATGAAGCTGGCGCTGCACGTGCCGCTGGTGGTTCCACCGGTGCTCGTGCAACTGATGCCCGCTGGAGTGCTGGCGATCGTTCCGACGCCCGCGCCCGTGGCGGCGACCGTCAACGTCCGCATGATGGGTGCAGTCACCGTAACGGTCAACACTGTGGGCTTATTGTTACCGTCATTCGGTCCAGCCGACGGAGTGGCGAAAACGTTCGCGGTATAAGTTCCGGCAGCAGTGCCTGTAGGCACGGCGACTGTGACACTCCACGATTTGGTCTGGTCAGGGTCGCTGTTAGTAGTGGCCACGAAACTCAGTGGGCTTGGGCTCGTCGAAATCCAACTTGCGGAAATAGCAGGTAAGGTTGGGGTAGGGGTGACCGCAACCGTGGCTGTGAATGCGACGTTGTTCTTAGGAGCTGTTACCGCCTGAGTAAAGCTACCGCTGCTGCCTGACGCGATCGTAAGTGACGCAGTCAGAGGTGAATACGAAAGCTGCCCACCGTCTGTGAACGTCGTCTGTGCCTGCGAGTACTGACCAATCGCTGTCAAATAGAAGCGAATATCGACATCGTGCGCGTCCGGCGAGAACTCCGTGCTGATGATGTTCCCTGTGTCGTCCGCCTGCACCGCGAGCAGCGGGTGCTCGTCGAGATCCGGCGACTCTTTCAGCAACAGCGTCACCCACTCGTTCGGCTGCCAGCCGCTGCCGGTGATCGTCACCGTCGTCCCCGGTGCGTAATCCGACTTGTCGGTGTGAATCGTCGCGAAGCCGTACAACTCGGCGCTCGCCAGCGGCGTGGACGCGTTCGCCGCTGCGCTGCCGCCCGCCAACAGCAGCAGACCATCCGCTGGACCGCTGCGAACCGTGTCGGTCGCCGGCACACTCAGCGCGCCGCCGGCCGCCCACACGCGCGCCGCGGACGGCACGCCGGTCGCCACGAAGCTGCCGCCAGTCCCTTCCCACGGCACGTACAACTCCGCCGGCGCAACCGCAGTGCCGCCCGCCGAGCCGCCGACGATGAGCACCGCGTTGTTGTGGGGGAGGAGGACCGCGAGATGATGCTGCCGCGCGGCGCCAGCGAGCCGCCCGCCAGCGTGAACGCGTTCGTCGTCGCATCGTACAGTTCCGCCGACGCGAGCTCCGCCGTGTCGCCGGCGCCGCCCGCCATCAGCACCCTGCCGTCAAGGAGCGTCGTCGCCGAATGGCCCGCGCGCGCCTGGACGAGCGACGGTCCGGCCGCGATCGCGTTCGTCGCGGGATCGAAGATTTCCGACGAGGCCAGCGCGTGCGCGCCGTCGAAGCCGCCGGCGAGCAGCACCTTGCCGCCGACAACCGCCGCCGCGTGGCCGGTGCGCGCGACACTCAACGTCGCATCGAGCAGACTGAATCCGCCGACCGCGGGATCGAATACTTCCAGCGCCGCGCTCGCCGTGCCGCCATCGTCGCCGCCCGCGACGAGCACGCGTCCGTCCGGCAGCAGCGTCGCCGTGTGACCGGAGCGCGCGAACGACAGCGGACCTGCAGGCAGCCACGCGTTGGCCGCCGCGTCGTAGATCTCCGCCGAGCCGAGCGCGTGTCCGTCCGGACCGATGCCGCCGGCGACGAGCACGCGACCATCCTGCAGCAGCGTCGCCGAGTGATTCGCGCGCGCCTGCAGCATCGGCGGCGTCGCGAGGAAGCCGCCCGACGAGGGGCTGTAGCGCTCGACCGAGGCGATCGCGCCGGCGTCAGCGGCTCCGCCCGCCACGAGCAGCCGTCCGCCGGGCAACAGAGTGGCCGACGCCCCCGCGCGCGCCGTCGTCATCGCGCCGGTCGCGAGCCACGTGTTCGAAGGCACCAGCGGCGCCGACGCCCGCAGCGCGCCGAGCACACCGAACGTGGCCAGCGCGGCGACGATTGCGACGGAAGTCAACGTGCGTTTCATTCGATCACCCTCTTGCGGAAGCAGACACACCCGTCACGGAGACACACGATGGGCGTAGCCGATTGCCAACCTGGCGTTTGAGCCGTTTGGAAGCTGAGAGGCAAACGCGCTGCCACGGCTCTGCCATACGGGCGCGCGTAACGAAACCGTGAAATCAGGCCGGATCGCTCGGACGGCTCACATTCGCGCGGCGATCGCGACGCGACAAAGTCGTCGCGCTCGAAAACTTTTTGCGCGCAAATGCAGACTGTCCGTATTTGTAAAGGAATGTCGCGAGGAGAAGGCGCCGCGAGAAGTCAACCTAGTTGGGAAGAGATACGTCTGGTACAGAGCGAACCAATTGTGGCGAAATTACGTACTCTAGGGCTTTTCCTGACACATCCTGCAAAAGGCGTGATCCACGCGATGTGCTGACCTGTCAACGCGTTGGATGGTTCTTCGCCCCACCGGCATTGTTGGCACCGATCATGTACATGGGATCTGCGGAGGAACAATGCCCGTCACGCGCACTGAGTCCACGGCGGTTCGCCTATCCGAGCCGACTCGCGCCGAAAGTCTCGCCGCCGCGCTCGAATTGCAGCGCGTTGGAGACGGGCCCAATCGTTGGGTGGTGCACGTGCTGGGCGTCCACACGGACGGCCGCGACTTCTGGGTGCAAGTGGCGCCTCGCGCCGACGGCACGCAGAGCATCGTGCTGAGGCTGTCGCCGCGCGCGACCGCTCGTCACGCGCTCGCCACGCTGGCAGCGCTGCCGTGGCCCTCCAGCGGCTATCCGCCCGTCGTGCCGGTGATGTGCACGGTCTGATCGGGTGACACGACTTTCAACACAAAGGACACTAAGGACACAAAGGTAAGACCAGGAAGTCCTTTGAATTCTTCGTGTCCGTCGTGTTCTCGGTGAAATCGCAAGACCGATTCCTGAGCCCTGAGCCCTGAGCCCTGAGCCCTGAGCCCTGAGCCCTGATTCCTGAGCCCTGATCCCACGTCACTGAGAACACAACGTGACGGTTTTGATTTCCTTTGTGTCCTTTGTGTCCTTTGTGCCCTTTGTGTTTAGGCGACGGGCATCCCTGAACATCCTCCCAAAAGTCTGCGGGCCGGTGGATTTCAATCCTGTAATCGATCGAATCGCGGGCGAAATCGTTGGCATTCGCTGGCATTGGCGTTGCCGATCTCGATCGGCATGACCAATAACTCAGGCGACTGTCTCGTGCGCTGGGTGCTCCAACGCGGCGGCCAGAATCTCACGTGCCAGGTCGACGTGCGCCACAACGGTGCGACCACCTATGAGATCGCGGTCGTGCCGCACGCCAATGTCGAGTGGGGAACGGTGGAAGCGGTGAAGAGTCCGCTGGCCGCGCTGCGGCGTCACGCGGAAATCACCAATCGGCTGCTCGAAACCGGTTGGTCCGTCGCGCGCCACACGACGCGGCATTGAGCGCCGCCATCGCGCGGGCCGGTTGGCTAGCGTGCTTTTCACAACGGCGTATCACGAAGGCACGAAGCGTGACGAAGACCACGAAGCATTTGGATCGAATAGACTTCGTGCTCTTCGCGTCTTCGTGGTAAACGCATCGGTGAAGCCAGCTTTGTGTTGAATCAGCCGACGATCAATCCGCTTCTGCTGGCGGTGCCCTCGACCGCGTGTCTGGCCGCGCGCCTGCGCGAACGGCGCGCCAGCGATCGCCGGCCCCGCCGCGGCGCGAGATACCACGACGCCGGACTCTTGCCCATCCAGATCGTCGCCACGCCGTAGTAGACCATCGCGCACACCGCGCCCATCTTCCACAGATCCACTCGGCTCACCCGTGAAGCGATCGTCGCAACGGCCGCAATGATCACGGTGTCGATCAGGACGGCGGACAGCCGCCGAAGCTCGACGTGCCGCGCCGGAGTCGCCATCGTCAACCGCAGCTCCGGTGAGGCGCCGCCGGTGCTCCGTACGGGGAGGGATCTGCGTACCGGTACGGAGACCCGTCCCCCGCGTCGCGTTGATGGCTTCGCGGCGGACTGCCGGGTTCCGGAAACAGTCGCAGGCATTCGCTGACGGTGTCGGCCGCGGACGCGCCGATCGCCTCCGCGTATTCGCGCAGGAACGCACGCCGGAAGATGCCGGTTGGCCAGTGCGACAGGTCGCCCCGCTCGAGATCTGCGAGCAGAGACCGTTTGATCTTCAGCGCGTCGGCCACGGCGGCGAGCGAGATGCCGCGGCGCTCGCGCTGCTGACGCAGGCGCGCGCCGAAGTCTTCCTCAGGGCGCATCACCGATCCTCCACGTGAACGAAACACGCGAACGGTCCGATCGTGGCGACCAATCGGCTAATCCGCGTCGCTTCAGCTGCCGGATGTAGCGCGAAGGCTTTAGCCGAGCGTTCGTCCTGTGCCCCGACGGCGAGACGACATCTCAGTTCGCGAGCCGGCATCGTCAGGCCGGCCGCCTTCGCGCTGGACCGCTCGGCTAAAGCCTTCGCGCTACACAGGATGAAGCCTCGATTCACGACGCGCGCCGGACGAGCCGCACGCGCCACGCGGCGGCGAGGATCACCAGCGCTCCCTGGAGCGCGGCGACGACGAGCGGATGGAAGAGGAGCCATGCGAGCAGGAGGACGATCGCCGTCCCCAACACGACGAGCGTCAGTCGATCGACCGCGCGCCGTAACAGCACGGCCCTACTCTATAGCAGCCTGTGACAGAGCGCAGCCGTTTCTTGAATAAACACAAAGGACACCGCCTTTGTGTCCTTTGTGTCCTTTGTGTTGAAAACGTGCTCCTGTCAAAACCGGCGGGTCAACACTACCGATCCACCGTACCCGTGGAAGGCGCCCGTGTCGCCGCGGCGATTGTTGGTGGCCGTGGCGCGCAACGCCAGCACCCAGGGACGATAGATGCCGATCGTGGCCTCCGCGCTCGCGTTGCCGCCGAACCGGAACGGCGCCGCCACATCGTCGCGCTGCACACCGGCGGTCACCGAGAGACCGACGCCCACGTTTTCGCTGATTTTGAAATACGGAAAGAGCGCCGCGCCATAGTTCTCGTACCGGCGCGGCTGATAGTAGCCGTCGGACAGATTCTTCGTCGTGCCGAGCAGATACGCCGTCGCGCCGGCGTCGAAGTTGAGCCGCTCGGTTCTGGCCACCGCCGTCCGCGGCGTCGCGGTGATTTCCCAGCGCGTGTTGCCGTCGGAGATCTGATCCACGTTCGCCTGCACCGACACATGCGCGCGCAGACCCGGCGACCACTCGAGCGCCGCGCGATCGCGCTCGCTGGTCAATCCCAAGTCGATCGTGCGGGGCGAGACGACGAAAAAGTTCGACGTCCGGCCGGCTGCGATGCTCACGGTGTCCGACGCGCGGATCTGAACGCCGACCTGATACGGCGTCGTCGATCGATCGTCGGCGCGCGCCGACCCGACGCGGCCGTCGACGGTGAGCGCGCCGAGCTTCTGGCTGGCGCCCGCCCACAGCTGATCGAACACCGCGGTGCGGCCGTCCTGGCGGCCGAGGCCGCTCGACACCGGCGCATCCAGCAGCGCCCGCTCGTAGCCGGCCACAGCGCGCGTGCTCCCCGCAACGATCACCGACGCAGACGCCGCGTAGCGCTGCACGGTGAGGCGATCCGAATCGGAGTAGACGCTCGCCGACGGCTGCACCGTCGAACCGACCAGCGCGCGCACGCTCGCCGCAGCGGCGTGCGTTTCGCGCGAGTCGCCATGCGTGCTCCGCACGGCGTCGAGCGCGGCGTACGCGTCGTGCGTCCGACCTTGCAGCGCGAATGCCACCGGCCGCGCCGCCAGCAGATCGAGCGCATCCGGCTCGTGTTGCAGCAGCGTTTCAATCAACTCGAGCGCCATCGTCGGCCGCCCGGCATGGGTCAGCACCTGCGCGAGCTCGCGCGTGTACTCCGTGGTCTCGCCCGCGAGCGCGCGATACGACGCGAGCGCATCCATGGCGCCCGCGTCGTTGCCGCGCCACGATTCGGTGCGCGCCAGCTCGATCCAGGCGTCGCCCGCGTCCGGGTGCGCGCGCAGATACCGCCGGTACGCGTAAGCCGCCTCGTCGGTCGCGCCGGACCACGCCGTCACCCGCGCCAGCCCGAGGATCGCTTCATCGTCTTTCTCACTCAGCATGACGAGCGAGCGATAGCGTTCCGCGGCGTGCGCGTAGTCGCCTTGCCATGTGGCGAGCACCGCGCCGGCGCGCAGGTATTCCGCGCTCGCCGGTTGGATCGCCAGCGCCGCGTCCATCGCGCGAAGCGCCGCGGCAGGATGGTCGAGGCGCGCTTCGATCGTCGAGATGCGCGCCCAGAGATCGGATCGTTTCGGATCCTCCGAGACGGCGCGGCGATACACGGTAATCGCTTCTTCCCACCGGCCCGCGCCTTCGGCGACGAGGCCGGCCGCCGGCACCTCCTGTGCGATCGCGGCGCCGCACGCAAGGCACAGCAGCGCGGCGAGCGCGATCTGCCGCGCGCTCATTTTCGCCACTTGCGATTCTTCGTGAGCCACATGTCGTTGGCGAACCGCCCGAGCGTCACCAGCTCGAACGCCGCGAGCGCATACCGCATCGGCGCCACCGCCAGTCCCTTGACGATGTACTCGAGGCGACGGCCTTTCATCACGAGCGCGAGGACGAGAACGCCGATGAGCGTTTCGACGAGCACGGTGAGCGCGAGGCCGTGCCAGTTGCCGAGAATCGCCATCACCAGGAGCGCTGTCGGAAAGAACACTTTCTCGACGGCACCCATCATCAGCAGCCAGCCCGCCGGCCTTCCGAACTGCACGGTGCGCTGGCGGCCGAATGCCTGCCGGTACGGCTCGCGTAGCCGACGCCGCTCGGCGCCGCCGCGAGAGGAAGCGCCAGACAACGCCTCCCAGGCGCGCTTCGCGGCGCGGAGCGGGCTCCTCACGAGCGGATCGAAATAGAAGCACGACTGCAGAAACGCGGACGACCAGAGATACACCTGTCGCGGCAGCTGGTGCACGCCCGGTTCGACCGTCCACGCGTACACGTCGGTCAGCTGGATATTGCGATACCCCTGGTCGAGCATCGCGAGGCCGATGAAGATGTCCTCGGAGTTGGTGAGGTCGTCGCCGAGGAGCGGCGAGAAATGATCGAAGAGCGACTTCACGTACTTGCGGCGATACGCGACGGCGCAGCCCACCGGGTTCGCCGTCGAGCCGAAGTATTCCATCTGCCCGTGATACACGAACTTCTGCAGGAAGAGATAGAGCACCTCGCGGTACAAGTTCGTGATGCCGCGCGAGAGATCGTGCAACCACTTCCGGATCCGCGGCGACTCGTGGCAGGGGACGATGCGGCTGAAGCCGAGGGTGTCGGGGTGGCTCGCCCACGCGTCGCGATCCTTGCGACGCAGCGGCAGGATGGTGCCGCACGCGCTCCCGACGCCGGCCGCCTGATACAGCTCCTGCACGGTCCGCGCGATGTAATCCTCCGATGCGAGGATCGTGTCGGCGTCGAGGATGAACTCGACGTCGGAGTCGAGCTCGCGCGCCTGGCGCTTGATCGTCGGCGTCTTGCCGATCGGCTTGCGCCGGCGGATGACGATGATCTCGAGGTCCTGAGACGAGCAGTACGCTTCGGCCACCTCCACCGTCTGGTCGTCGCTTCCATCGTCCACGAGGATGATGCGGCGGGGCTGCATCGTCTGCCGGATGATCGAGGCGAGGGCGAGCGCCACGTGCTCCTGCTCGTTGAGGGCGGGGATGATGACGTCCACGCGGGCGTCGCGCCAGTTTTCGGCGGGCGTGGGAATGGTGCGGTCTGGCCCGCGGACCAGGCCGAGGGCGCTGAGCACGGTGCTCGGCCCGAGGACGAAGTAGGGCAGCGTGGCCATGCGGCGCGTTGCTCAGCCATAGCAAGCGGCGGACCGTGACGCCCTCTCGTAGCGCAGGTGGGGCGTGTCGTGGCGCAGGACTTCCGCCTCCGCCAAGGCTTCGGCGGAACCGTAGCTTTAGCGAAGGCCGTTAGTCCTGCCTGGCTGTCGTAGCGCAAGTCTTTTAGACCTGTCGCCTTTAGACTTCCTGCACCTCCCGCCCGACCTGCCCCTCCCGCCCCTGATCGCCTGTATCATGTCGGCTCAAACCATGGCGTCCTGGGTGAACCCGTTGCTGCGCGAGCCTGCGACCCGCTTCCGGCTGGTGAACGCGCGGACGGGCGTGGTGATTGCCGACTCGGTGGCCGGCGCATTCGATTCGGCGACGCGGCGCCGCGGCCTGCTGGGGCGCGACGGGATGGCGGCCGGCGAGGCGCTGATCATCGCGCCGACCAACGCGATTCACACCTTCTTCATGCGCTTCGCCATCGACGTGGCCTTCGTGTCGCGCGACGGCCGGGTGCTGAAGCTGCGGCCGGCCCTGGCGCCGTGGCGGATGTCGGCGGCGTTCCGGGCGTTCGGCGTGGTGGAAGCGCCGGCGGGGGCGTTTGCGTCGTGCGGGACCGGCGCCGGCGACACGCTTTCGCTCGAAGTGATTTGAGCACCCATGGTGCTTTGAGCGACTCGTTCGGGCCTGAAATCGAGAGTTAGTCAGACATTCAGCGGATAGAAGTCATCTGATGTGAGACCTTTGTCGGAGGGCCCTTAGTTCCATCTCGTATTTTGAGCGATCACAGCCGGCGTATTTCATGCACTATATCGCTCACCATATACATCCGGTCGGGTATGCCGATACGTGTGTTGGTAGCGCGCCCGCCTTCGCGCCGTAGGCGCTTCGGCGCGCCTCGCCGAAGCTCGCACAAAGAACAGGCGAGCGGAGGCGGGAAGGCTTCAGACGAGCATGTCGAGACGACGTAGCGCGAAGGCTTTAGCCGAGCGTCTCGCAGCAGGGAGCATCCTTGTGACGAACTGGAATGACATCTTCAGTCTGGTCCCGCAGCGCGATCGCCGGCAGATAGGCGAGCGTCGCGCGCTGGGACGTGGCGGCCGGCGCGCCGCCGACATGGCCCGCGCCCTGGCTGCGCGCGAAGCCGCGACCCCGATCCTCTGGGCCGCCTCGCCGGTCGGAGTCGGCCACGTCGTCAAGAAGCCCGTTTTTCACTGGCAGTGCGCCTCGGCGTCCAAATAGCCTGCAGACCGACCGATGGAAAACCGCCTGATCGACATGCGGCGCGCGCTGCTGTCGGCGGCGAACGCAGATGGCGGCTGGGGCTATTATCCGGGGAAGGCCAGCCGGCTCGAACCGACCTGCTGGGCTCTCCTGGCGTTGCTCCCAAACGACCCGACTTCAAGCGCCCGTCTCTCCGCGCATCGCGATTTTCTGCAACGCTCCCGGCGTGAAGATGGCCTGTTCGTCGAAGCCGCCATCAGCGGTGAACACCGCCCGAACCTTGGATTCAACGCGTTAGCCGCCATCCTGCTCGATCGGCACGATCTCGGCATGAAGGTGGCTCCTGATTTCGTGGTGTCCGCTCTCGTCCAGCACAAAGGCGTCAAGCTTGCTCAGTCCAGCATCAATCGCCAGGACAACGCTCTTCAGGGCTGGGGCTGGATCGACGAGACGTTCACGTGGGTGGAACCGACCTCCTGGTGCTTGCTCGCGTTGAAGAAGGCCTCGTCCCGTTCCAATGAGGCTCGCGCGCGCATTCAAGAGGCGGAACGGGTTCTCATCGACCGGTGTTGCGACGCCGGCGGCTGGAATTACGGCAACTCGAACATGCTCGGCCAGACGCTGCATCCCTACGTCTCGACGACGGCGACCGGGTTGCTGGCGATGCAGGATCGCCGGCAGGAGCCGTGCATCGTCCGGAGCCTCGCGTTTCTGACGCAGCACCGTGTGGCGGAGCAGTCAGCGATGGCCCTCGGCCTGACCTTGATTGCGCTGCGCGTCTTCGATCTGCCGCGCGACGATGTGCAGGAGCGTCTGCTGGCGCAGTGGGATCGCACCGCGTTTCTCGGTAACGCCCATTTGACCGCGCTCGCGCTGTACGCGCTGGCGGGTGAGTCGCAGGGCGGTGAGGCGTTCCGTGTTTAAGGTGACGCGCCGCGATTTTCTGGCGAGCATCCCGCTTGCGGTCGCGGCCGCGAGCGCATGCCGGCGGGCGCCGTATCGGGCTGAGGACTTTCACGTTCCGGTCCGATCGGCCGTCGGACTGTTTCCAGTGGCCGACTACGCGGCCGACTTCTCCGACGTGATTTATCGCGGTCTCCAGATCGTCGGGCCTTCGGTAAAGGGGCTGCGCGTCTTCCTGAAACCGAACGTGGTGGAGTATGAGGCGGGCACTGTCATCAACACGAACGCGCTGGTGGTTGCCGGCGCGGCGGCGGCGTTTCTCAAGGCCGGCGCGCGCGAGGTGATTGTCGGCGAAGGGCCGGGCCACCGGCGCGACATCGAGTATCTGCTGGTGTCGACCGGCCTCTACGACCACCTGAAGGAAATGCGCATCCGCTTCGTCGACTTGAATCACGACGACGTGCGTTCAGTGCCGCTGCGGAGCCATTTCACCGGCCTGAGCGAGTTGGCGTTGCCGGTCGAATTGCTGCAGTCCGACGTGATTGTGTCGATGCCGAAGCTGAAGACGCACCACTGGGCGGGGATGACGGCCAGTATGAAGAACTTCTTTGGCGTCCTGCCGGGGGCGGTTTACGGCTGGCCGAAGAACATTCTGCACGTGAAAGGCATCGCCAATTCCATTCTCGATTTGAACGCGACCGTCGCGCCGCACTTCACGATTGTCGATGCCGTCGTCGCGATGGAGGGCGACGGGCCGATCATGGGCACGCCGCGCTCCATGGGGTTCATCGCGATGGGGCAGGACCTGGTCGCCGTGGACGCGACGTGCGCGCGCATCATCGGCCTCAATCCTGACAAGGTGCCGTATCTGGCTGATGGCGGCGCCTTCCTGGGCAATCTGCGCGAGAGTCGCATCGAGCAGCGTGGCGAGGCGCCGAGCCGCTACGCCACCACATTCGCCCTCAGCGAAGGGTTCAAAGCGCTGACGCAGAGGCTCTGAATCAAGAGTTGGCCGATGGCACCGTCCCCAAGAAACGCCCTAGGTCGCGCATCCGGTATAAATCCTTCCACGAACGCGCGGGATGCTTTGCGAGACGAGGGGCTGAGCGTGCCCTCGATGTGCGCCGCCGGTGTCGTCGTGGCGCTGTCCGTCGCGGCGCTGCCTCTCGTTGGCATTCATCAGGTTCTTCCACTCGGACTGGTCTTTCTCTTCCTCGTCGTGGTGCCTTTTGGCTTCTGCGTCTCGCAGCTGATTGGATTCTTGGAACGTCGGCAGCGGCGATACACGCCGGTCGCCGGCATCCTCATCGGAGTCGTGGTGCTGGGCCTGTACTGGCCGGATCGCTGGTGGTTTGTCGTACTGGCGGCGATCGTCACCTTGGGGCTGATCATCCGTGGACTAGCGGGACCTCACGACGGGAAAGCCCGGCGAATTCTTTCGGCGTTGGCGATGATCGCAGCGATTTATGTAGTTCTGTGGAACGTGAACTATCTCGCGCTTGTGGCAACACTTACCCGTCTGCAAGACGCCGCCGCACAATTCATCGACGTGTGGGTGTATCGCGCCTTCTTCGGAATGGCGAGCTCGTACGAAGGCTTTTTCCCGTTGACGCACGTGCGGTGGCTCGTGACGATGTTCGAGCGGGCCTACATAGCGATGTTCGCGGAAGTGGCTCTGATGCTTTTCCTGCTCACGACTCCACAGCTGCGACAATTCCTCCTCCGCATGTGTACCTGCTACGCTGGCGGTTTGTTGGTGTTTCTGCTGTGGCCCGTCGCGGGGCCGTACCTTGTGTATCCAACATCGATTAGCACCATCTTTGCGGGAGCCGGCACGCACGAGATCATGAGGGCTTCGTTAGCGGAGTTTTCTTCCATTCGCTTGGGCGGACAACCGATCAGCGGCTTCGGGTATTTTGTGGGTTTTCCGAGTCTGCATGTGGCACTGGCGATTGTGATGCAGTACACGGTGCAACAACGGACACGGATCGCCGGTTGGACGATGGCGCCGATTAATGCGCTGATGGTCGCGAGTACGTTCGTGCTCGGATTTCATTACCTCGTCGACGTGGGTGGTGGGATGCTGCTCGCGTGGATCTCGATCGCCATTTGGCGCGGCGGACCAGCAGTCGGCTCGATCGGCGCATTGCCGCCTCTCGAGCATCAATCGCCACACGAGATCAAGGTAGCTGCTGTGCGGCCGCTGTTGACGTAAAGCCCGAACCCACACCCGGCCGGCGGTTGAAAGTGCGTGATAGTTCCCACCGCCTAGAGAACGCGAGGAGATCCGACTAGGCGCGTCGTTCCGCTCCCGGCGCCGCACGGAATCGACCACGGATTCAAGGCCAAGGATCCGCCATCGCGCTCATTTTCGTGAAGAAGTTCGGTGGCGACCCAGGCCACCGAATTGGCCTGGACGTCGCGGGCATCTGACCAATCCCTTCAGTTCCAGTTATCCGCGCGGAGCGAGACTTTGAGCGTACAGCAGTCAGACTTACAAGCCGATCGCCACTATGTAAGACATTGGACTTCAATGATTTAGGCCGTCCATAGAGCAAGTTGCACAGGTTAGCACGAGGGGAGCGTTTGGGCACCCGGATTGCTCTCTATGCCTGCACGGGAATAGGCCACGACAGATAAACCCGGAGTTTTCGCCATGCGGCGGAACGCCGACGGCTGGGCGCAGACGGCCGCCGGACAAGCATAGCGTCTGCGTAATCGGTCTTGCCCCTTCGAGGCACCTCGCCAGACTTGGCGAACAGCCACCGTACACGGTGCTTACAGGTGTCATCGCAAGCGAGCATGGGCCAAAAGCTGCAGAGAATAACCTTTGTAGCGAGATCGGCGAGGAGTAGTGTGATGAAGAATCTGTTCAACCGTTTCATTCGTGAGGATCAGGGTCAGGACCTCATCGAGTACGCGCTGCTCGCGGGCTTCATCGCCCTTACCAGCGTCGCGGCGATCACGGCCGTTGGCACCAACCTCAACATTCTCTGGGGCAAGGTTTCGAGTCAGGTGTCGTCGGCGTCGTCGGCGAGCTAGTCTCAAACGAGGCGCTGGGCGATCGTGTCCAGCGCCTTCACGTGCAAATCTGGAACGCGACTACCGGAGATGTTTTGTGAAGAATCTACTTAAAAACTTTGTTCGTCAAGATCAGGGTCAGGACCTCATCGAGTACGCGCTGCTCGCGGGCTTCATCGCCCTCACGAGCGTCGCGGCAATCACGGCCGTCGGCACCAATCTCAACATTCTGTGGGGGAAGGTTTCGGACCAGGTATCGTCGGCGTCAACGGCGAGCTAGTTTGCCAGGAGGCGCTGGGCCCTCGGTGTCCGGCGCCTTCACCTGCACATCGGCAACGTGATTACCGGAGATATCTGTGAGGAATCTGCTCGGACGTTTTATTCGTGAAGATCAGGGGCAGGACCTGATTGAGTATGCGCTTCTCGCCGCATTTATTGCATTGGTGAGCATGGGGGCGATCACGGCTTTGGGCACTCAGCTGAATATCACGTACGGCTCTCTCAGCACAAAGGTCAGTGCTTTGGCGTCCACGTAGGAGTTCGGCGACTATGAATTCGGGCCTTCGCAGGCTGCTCGTCGACGACACGGGGCAGGATCTGATTGAGTACGCGCTCCTCGCTGGCCTGATCGGTACGGTCAGCGTCCTCGTCTGGCAGGTGATCGGTGCGGGCATCGGCTCTGGTTACATCGGATGGGACAGTCAGGTCCAGAGCCTGTCCATCACTCCTCCCGAGCCGAGCGGTGGTGGCTCGTAGCCATCGAATTCGTCGGAATACAGCTATGTTGAATATTTACCAAGCTGCCGTTGTTGGGATTGCACTCGCTGCCGTGGTGTGGGACCTGCGCAGCGGGCGCATTCCGAATTTTTTGACGTTCGGCGCCGCCCTTGTCGCGTTGTGCGTTCACGCCTACATGGACGGCTGGACGGCAGCCGGCATGTCGCTGGCGGGTTGGGCCGCCGGCGTGGCGCTCTTCTTTCCATTTTTCGCTCTCGGCGGCATGGGCGCGGGCGACGTCAAGCTGCTCGGCGCGATTGGCGCGTGGCTGGGTCCGACCACCGTCGTGTGGGTGGCGCTCTTTTCGAGCATCGCCGGCGGCGCGATGGCGCTCGTCGTCGCCCTCTCCTCTGGATATCTGCTGCAGGCGATTGTGAACATCTGGGGGCTTCTTGCTTATTGGCGAGTCGCTGGTCCTCGGCCGTCACCGGCGCTCACGCTCTCGAGCCATCGGGGGCCGCGCCTGGCTTACGCGGTTCCCATGCTCGCGGGATTGATGGTGGCGTTATGGCTTCGATGATGTCCCGACTTGACGACTGAAGTCCGAGAAGGGCGCCGAGTTGGTCGAGTTCGCTCTCGTGCTTCCGCTATTGTTGTTCGTGGTCGTCGGCATCATCGACTTCGGCTTTACGTTCCAGCGATACGAGGTCGTCACGAACGCTGCCAGGGAAGGTGCGCGCATCGGGGTCCTTCCCGGTTACGCTGCGACCGACGCTTGTCAACGTGCGCTCGACTATCTGACTAATGGAGGCGTGACGACCACCGGATCGTGCCCGACTCCTACGAACCCGACCATCGTGGTCACCAAGCCCTTTCCGATTTCGATGGGCACTGGAACCCCTACGCGCCTTCGCTGCCAGGTGTGAAGGTCGACGTCTTATACACGTCGCCATACCTGTTCCTCGGGCCGATAGCAGGTTGGTTCGGCGGCGCCTTCACATCAGTGCCGCTCAGAGGCATCGCCATCATGCGTTGCGAGGTCGCCAGCTGCACGTAGTCGAGAGTGTGTAACGGAGCCCGGAATCAACCGTTCGTATAGGACGCGGAGATAGATGTCATGAATCGCAGTACCAGAACAGCCATCGTCGTCGCCATCGCGGTCGCCGTCGCCGGACTCGCCAGTTTCGGCTTGTATCGCGTAATCCAGAGGATGCCCGTTCGCGAGGTGGAGGTTCGCAGCCTGTACCAAGTCGTCGCCTCGCACGATCTGACGATGGGCACCAGGATCACGAAGGACGACGTGAAGCTGGTCGCGTGGCCCGCCAGCAGCCCGGTATCGAAAGGGTTTACGACGATCGAGAATGTCCTCAATCGCGGGCTGATTTCGGCGGTCGGTACAAACGAGCCGTTGACCGAGACGAAGCTGGCGACTCTTGAGGCTGGAGCTGGCCTTCCGCCGTCGATTACCGAGGGCATGCGCGCCGTCTCAGTCAGAGTGAATGAGGTGATCGGTGTCGCAGGGTTTGTGGTGCCGGGAACGCATGTTGACGTGATGGTAACGATGAGGCGGGATGTCGAAAAGGACACCATGACGCGGGTCGTGGTGAGCGATGTCCAGGTGCTCACCGCTGGTACACGGTACGACCAGGAAAAAGCGCGCGACGGTGAACCGATTCCGACATCAGTCGTTACCTTGCTCGTTACACCGTCGGACGCCGAACGGATCGCGTTGGCCGGTAATGAAGGACAAATCATGTTGACGCTGCGCAATCCGCTCGACCGCAAGCCGACGGAAACGGGCGGCGTGCGGACCGCTGCGCTCTTTGGCCAGCCGGCCCCTGCGCCGGTCATCAAGAGTGTGCAGGGGCACCAGGTCGCTGGACAGCCCCCACCCGCTCCGGCAGTACAGCTCGTGTCAAAAATCTACACGGTGGAAGCCATCCGGGGTGCGAAGCGGTCAGAAGAGGTCGTTCGAAAATGAATGTAGTCTCTCATTGGATTCTCGTGTCTCATGGAGCTGTCGCGACGGCACTGCTTCTGGTGCTCGCGTCGGTGCCGCCGCTGCGCAGGAGAGGCCGGCTGTACCGCAGCCGCCGGCTCCAACCGCCGCGCGGCCGGACAGCCACGAGAATTACCCGCGGGTGGAACTTACGGCTGGGCGCTCTACGGTCGTGTCGACCCAGTTCGACGTGACCCGCATCGCCGTGACGAGCCCGGACGTGGCCGATGCAACGGTTGTGCAACCGCGCGAAATCCTGATCGATGGTAAGAAGCCGGGCACGGTGAGCCTGATCGTCTGGGGAACGGATAATCGCCTGCAGTACGACATCGTCGTCGACCAGCCGATCACAAATCTCGAGCAGCAATTGCACGCGCTCTTTCCCGGGGAGAATGTCACTGTCGGCACCAACGAAGGCGCCACGATTTTGTCAGGTCGCGTGTCCAGCACCAAGGTGATGTTGCGCATGGGCGAGATCGCGACGGCGTCGATGCCGAAGGCGCAAATTATCAACATGCTGGAGGTGCCCGGTGGCAGCCAGAGTGAACAGGTAATGCTCCAGGTCCGCTTTGCCGAAGTGAACCGGAGTTTGCTGACCGAAGCTGGCATCGGCCTGTTCGCCAGGCGACAGAGCTTCGACAGCCGCTCCACGACGCAGCAGTTCCCTGCGCCAAACTTCGACGATGCGGCGCCGGGTGGCCTTGCATTCAGCGATTTCCTTAACCTTTTCTTCTTCGATAAGACACATGGCATCGGCGGAGTGCTCAAGGCGCTGCAGTCGACCGGCGCCTTTCAGAGCCTCGCAGAGCCGAACCTGATCGCCTACAACGGGCAGGAAGCGAGCTTTCTGGCGGGTGGCGAGTTTCCTGTTCCGGTCGTTCAAGGCGCAACCGGCACGGTCACGATCGTATTCAAGGAGTTCGGGATCCGGCTCACCTTCAGGCCGACCATCGCCGGAGACGTGATCCGGCTGAAAGTCAAGCCTGAAGTCAGCTCGCTCGATTTCAACAACGGCATTACGCTTTCCGGTTTCCGCATTCCGGCGTTGACGACACGCCGGGCGGAGACAGATGTGGAGCTTCGGGACGGGCAGTCGTTCGCGATCGCCGGGTTGCTCGACAACATCTCTCAAAACAATGGCGCGGCCATCCCTATCATGAGCCGACTGCCGATCATCGGCCCGTTGTTCAAGAGCATCTCGAAGAGTGCGCAGCAGACCGAGTTGATGGTGCTGATTACGCCCAGGCTCGTGCGCGCGCTGGATCCAGACGAAGTGCCGCCGCTGCCAACCACCCCGGAGCCGTTCCTCAAGAAGCCCGGCGACGACATGAAAAAGTCGGACGAAATCAAGAAGCCGGAAGGCGGTGAAGCGCGGTCCGACGATATCGGCGATCGCCTCGAGGGAAGTGCTGGGGTCGTCGACGCGCCATATCAGGCGCCGAAGCGTAAAGGTGGCGATTAAGTGAGGCCAGCCATGCCAAAGTTTTCGTCGCGTCGCCCGACCGAACGCGGAGCCGCGTTGATCATGGTCGCGATATCGATCGTCGCGCTGCTCGCCTTTAGCGCGTTAGTGGTCGATTACGGCGTGATGTGGGTCTCACGGCGCAGGTGCAGACGGCTGCCGATGCCGGCGCACTCGCTGGCGCAACGGCACGGGCCTTCGACAGCGCCACGGACGAGCGCGCATGTGAAAGCCCAGGCACTGGATTGAGAACGGCGTGTGGGGCGCGGTGCCGGATATCCAACCCGCCGATGTGTTGATCGGTCCATGCCCGCCGACGCCTGGCATGGGACCAGACACGTGCGTGCGGGTCAATGCGTTCCGCAATCAGGCGCGAGGGAACCGCTCCCGATTTTCTTCGGAGGCCTTGTCGGTGTGGGTTCTCAGGGCGTGACCGCGACCGCGACCGCGCGGGGTGTGGCCGCAAATGCGACCAACTGTTTGAAACCGTGGGCGGTCGCCGACAAGTGGCTGGAGCAGAATGCCCCGCCGTGGACGCAGAGTTCGTGTACCAGCCTAACCTGGGCGACAGCTACACGCCCCCGAGTGCGACGTCTCCAGGGACTGGCTTCAGCAACAAGGACGCAAATGGCAACCCTGTTGACTACGGGTATCAACTCGTCCTGAAGCTCTCGAATCCTGGAAAGGGTCCGGTGCTGTCAGCAGGATGGTCGATGGAATTGGACTTGGCCAACCGACGGTCACCGGCAACGGCGCGGCCTACGGCGCCAACATGACGGCTGCACGAGCGATACGGTCGCAATCGCCGCACCCGCCAGACGTGCGCGGGCGACGAAGACCCGAGTCTCGGCTGCATCGGCGTCCGCACAGGCGCGCAGGCTGGAGATAACAAGAACAGTCCGAATAAGCCGCTCGGCATCCTGATGGCCATGGACCCGAGCGCATCGTGGACGGATAGCCCCTCACCGGGGCACGTCGTCAGCAGCAGTCGCCCGCGGATCGTTCCCGTGGCGGTGTTCGACATCGCCAATATGTGGCCGGGCTACACCGGGACCAATGGAGTTGTCCGCGTCGTGAATATCCTCGGCTTCTTCGTGGAAGGGACGTGCTCGGGCAACTTCGTCCTGGAGCAAACCCACATGTGTCCAAATGGCGGCCAAGCGCAAGATGCGATCGTCGGGCGGCTTGTAAACTACCCCGGCATCAGCGCGCCGAACGGCGGGACCGTGGCCGGCGCCTTCGGCACCATCATCACGCTCGTACGATGACGCATCGTTTCTGTGTTGACTGCGGACTGACGCAGTGAGGGCAACAGCGGTTGAATATCAAGCTGGTTAGTGCCGATCCCCAGCTCGCGCAGCTGCTGCGCGAGACGGGGGCGCGTGCCTCGCGCTTCCGAGCGAAGCGCTCTCGACCTTGACGCACGGGGAACGCAGCAGCCCGACGTGCTCGTGCTGGACCTGCGGTCAACAGCAGTTTCCGCCCGCGCTGGCGCTGCTGAAGCGGCAGCACCCGACCACCGGCGTGCTGCTGGTCGTGTCGCAGCTCGATCCGGCGATGATGCTCGAAGCGATGCGCGCCGGCGTCAACGAGTGCGTGACCGATCCAATATCGGTGGCCGAGCTCCAAGCGGCAGTCAAACGGCTCTCCGGACACTTGGCTGCACCGTGCGCGGTGAGGTGTTCGCGTTCATCGGCGCCAAAGGCGGCGTCGGCGCGACGACGGTCGCCGTGAACGTCGCGACTGCGCTGGCGAAAGCCAAGCCCGGCTCGACGCTGCTGATCGATCTGAACATCGCGTGTGGCGATGCGGCGGTGTTTCTCGGCGGCGAGCCGCGATTTTCCGTGCTGGATGCGCTCGAAAACATCAAGCGCCTCGATGCCGCGTACTTCCGCGGCCTCGTCGTGCGCACCAAAGCGGGCCTCGATCTGCTCGGCGCCTCGGGCCGGCCGATGACGGCGGCGTTCGATGCAGGGCGGTTGCGGGCTGCTCGATTTCGCGAGCCAGGCGTACCGGTACACCGTGCTCGACGTGCCCCGATCGGACACGACCGTGCTCGATTCGCTCGAGGGCGACCGAGATCGTGCTGGTCGCCAACCAGGAGCTCGCAACAGTGCGCAGCGCGAGCCGCATGGCGGCCACCCTGCGGCAGCGCTACGGCCGCGATCGGCTGGGCCTGGTGCTGACCCGGACGATCGGCGCGCCGAGATCGGCCATGAAGACGTGGAGCGCACGGTCGGCATCGAGATACGCCACACGTTTCCGAGCGACTACCGTCTGGCGCTGCAGGCGATGAACAAGGGGCGGCCGATCGTGCTCGAGACTCACAACGATTTGTCGCGTCGCTCACGGCGTTCGCCGCACCTTGGCGGCGACGGAGAAGACCGCGACGGCGCTCAAAAAGGGAAGCCGGGAAGCTTGTTCGGGCTGCTCGCGCCGGCAAGCGCGTGATCTCGAACAGAGAAGGAAACGAAGATGTCAACGATGGATGATGATGGCCGGCGGCGGCGTCGATACCCGCGGTGCCTACTACCAGGAGCTGAAGAGCCGCATTCATCAGGAGCTGCTGAATCGGCTCGATCTCGAGCGGCTCACGCGCATGCGCCGCGAGGACGCGGAGCCGGAAATCCGCGGCCTCATCGTCGGCGATGGTCGAGCGCGAGAGCGCCTCGATGCCGCTGAGCCTGTTCGAGCGCGAGGCGCTGATCACCGACGTGCTCAACGAGCTGTTCGGCCTTGGCCCGCTCGAAGTGCTGCTGCGCGATCCGGCGATCTCGGACATCCTGGTCAACCGCTTCGATCAGGTCTACATCGAGCGCGAAGGCAAGCTCGAGGAGACCGACGTCGTCTTCAAGGACGATCGCCATCTGATGCAGATCATCGAGCGCATCGTCAGCTCGGTCGGACGCCGCATCGACGAGTCGAGCCCGATGGTGGACGCGCGTCTGGCCGACGGCTCGCGCGTCAACGCCATCATTCCGCCGCTGGCGCTCGACGGTCCGGCGATGTCGATCCGGCGGTTCCGAACCGACCGGCTCGGCGCCCAGGATCTCGTCGACGCGCGAGTCGTTGACGCGAGCCGATGCTCGACTTCCTTCGCAGGCGCGGTCGCCTGCCGGCTGAACGTCATCGTGTCGGGCGGCACCGGCGCCGGCAAGACGACGCTGCTGAACATGCTCTCGAGCTTCATCGGCGGGAACGAGCGCGTCGTCACGATCGAGGACGCGGCGGAACTGATGCTGCGGCAGCGCCACGTCGTCCGGCTCGAGACGCGGGCCGCCAACATCGAAGGCAAAGGCGCCGTGCGCGCAGCGCGAGCTCGTGGTCAACGCCCTCCGTATGCGGCCCGACCGCATCATCGTCGGCGAGGTCCGCGGCGAGGAAGCGCTCGACATGCTGCAGGCGATGAACACCGGCCACGACGGCAGCCTGACGACGATCCACGCGAACAGCCCGCGCGACGCGCTGTACCGCCTCGACACGATGGTGGCGATGGCGAACCTGAACATTCCGGAGCGCGCGATCCGGCAGCAGATCGCGTCGGCGATCAACCTGATCGTCCAGGTGTCGCGCATGGCGGACGGCACCCGCAAGGTGACCGGCATCTCGGAGATCACCGGCATGGAAGGCGACGTCATCACGATGCAGGACATCTTCGTGTTCGAGCGCACCGGCATCGGGCCGGACGGCAAGGTGATCGGCCGGTTCCGGGCGACCGGCATCCGTCCGAAGTGCAGCGACGGATTGCCGCAGCGGGCATGACGCTGCCGATGGACATGTTCGAGCACGTCAAGGCCGTGGCCTGAAGGAGGACGCGTGATTCTTGTTGCGATCGCGTTCGTCGCGGTCCTCGCGCTGGTGCTGGTGCCCTATTGGGCATTCGTGCTCAGGCTCGACGAGTCGGAGGACGCCGCGCTGCGCAAGCGGCTGAAGCCCGGCACGATCGCGGCGGCATGCCGAAGAAGTTCGCGCTGCTGAAGCCGATCGAGCAGTTGAGCAGCGTCGGCCGGCTGAACGCCGGGCTGACCAGATGAGCCGTGTGGTCGCGCCGCTGCAGCGCGACCTGACCCAGGCGGGCCTGAACATCACCGTGGCGACGCTGTTGCTGTCGTCGGGCTGTCTGGCGCTCGCAGCGTATCTGGTGGTCAAGCTCTTCTCTCACAAACGCTGATTGGGATCGGCGCCGGCCTCCTGGCGTCGTTCGTTCCGTTCATCTATGTCAAGCAGATGAAGACGAGGCGGCTGCGCAAGTTCGAAGAGCAGTTTCCGGAAGCGATCGACCTGATCGGCCGCGCGCTGCGGGCGGGCCACGCCTTCACGACCGGTCTCGCCATGGCCGCCGAGGAAATTCCCAAGCCGGTCGGCGAAGAGTTCAAGCTGCTCTACGACCGGCAGAATTTCGGCATGCCGATGCCGGATGCGATGAAGGCGTTCGCGGCGCGCATCCCGCTGATCGATGCGCGCTTTTTCGTCACCGCCGTGCTCACGCAGCGCGAGACAGGCGGCAACCTCGGCGAGGTGCTCGACAATCTCGCATCGGTCATCCGCGACCGATTCCGAGTGAAGCGTCAGGTTCGCGTGCTGACGGCGCACGGGCGGATCACCGGCTGGATTCTCGCGGTCTACCGCCGGCGCTGGCGGCCGCGATGATGGTCGTCGCCCCCGAGCACATGAAGATGCTGACCACCGATCCGCTCGGCGTGCAGATGATCGTCGGCGCGCTCGTCCTGCAGGTGATCGGCACGTTGATCATCCGCAAGCTGGTGGACATCCCGTACTAGGAGCTCAGAAAGAGACGAGAAATGACCCCCGATCTGTGGCTCGTGCTCGTCGGCCTGTTTGCGTCGATTGCCGTGCTCACCGCGATGGGCGCGTCGGCGGTGCTGGCCCGCAGTGTGCCCGAGCGGCGGCGGCTGCGTGAAATTGGCACCGGAGGCGGGTCGACGCTCAGCAGGAGCAGGTTCGCCTGACCGAACGCGTCGATCCCCGTCTCGAGCGAATCGCGAGTGCGATTCCGAAGTCGCCCAAGGAAATGAGCCGCCTGCGCCGGAGACTCGCGTCCGCCGGCATTCAGAGCTTCGGGGCCGCCGTGTTCTACTCGGTCGCCGAGCTGGTGCTTCCGCTCGTGTTCGGTGCAGTGGCATTCAAGTTCTTGAATCCCCCGATGGCGTGGATCGTCGCCGCCACTGCGGCCTTGATCGGCTACATGATCCCGGGCTTCGTGCTCGCGCATTTGATCACGAAGCGGAAGCGGCGCATCGAGAACGGCCTGCCGGACGCGCTGGATCTGATGATCGTCTGCGTCGAGGCGGGATGCGCCTTGGATCAGGCGATCCTGAAGACGAGCGTCGAACTGGAGATCTCGCACCCCGATCTGGCCGCGGAACTGCGGCTCATCACGACCGAGGTGCGTGCCGGCAAGCCGCGCATCGAGGCGTTCAAGAACTTCGCGGCGCGCACACGAGTGGACGACGTGCGGGCGCTCGTCGCGATGCTGGTGCAGACGGATCGGTTTGGCACGAGCATCGCGCAGGCGCTGCGCACGCATGCCGAGACATCGCGCACCAAACGGCGGCAGCGGGCGGAGGAGAGAGCGGCGAAAATCGGCGTGAAGCTTGTGTTTCCGCTGGTGTTCTTCCTCTTTCCGGCGTTCTACGTCGTCACTCTGGGCCCGGCCGTGATCCAGTTCGTTCGCATTTTCTTCGGGCAAGTCGTCAGTCGGTAACGGTCACTCAACATAAGGGAGCAACACATGGGGAGCAGTCTCAACATCATTCTGCTGGCGCTCGCGGCAGTCTTTCTCGTGTTGTACCTGGTCCGGCGGCGGTCGCGGCTGCGGTCGGAAGACGGAGACTGAAAGAACCGCGTGCTGACACGGACAGGTTTCGTCACGGTGCACTCAGCATTCTGTTCCTCACGGTTGCGCAACGAGTCAGGGGGGATCACTGGCGTCGCGCTTCGTGACGCAGGGTGAGCCTGCTGTGGACGTCGGCGGACCGCCGATTGCGGCACCGGCCAGCCGAAGAACGGCGCGAGTGCAGCCGAGCGTGGCTCCGGCCCGCACCGCAATCGCCGGGCCGACGATCGAAAGCGCCGATCGCCGCCTCGCGGCTGCGCTGACGACCGAAGCGCTCTTGCCGACCGCGGAGAGTCATCTTCTCGTGGCGCGCGAGTACGAGCGCCTGGGCATTCTCGATGCGGCGTACGCACGAGTGGATCGGGCGCTGCAAAAGGAGCCGCGTCGGGCCGAGGCTCACGAAGCGAAGGCACGGATCTGGCGCGAATGGGGATTTCCCGGACTGGGACTCGGCGCCGCCTACCGGGCGGTCTCTTACGATCCACGGTCGGCAAGTGCGCAGAACACGCTTGGGACGCTCCTCGACGCACTCGGGCACGCGGACCTGGCGAGTGAGGCGTACAAACGGGCGCTGTCTCTCGACCCAACCGCCGCGTGGGCGCTGAGCAACTTGTGCTATGCGGCGTTTCGCAGTGGACGTCTCGACGAAGCGCAATCGTGGTGCGAGAAGGCATTGCAGATTTCACCAAACCTGGCGGCCGCTCACAACAACCTGGCGCTGACGTTCGCGGCCGACGGCGATCTCGTCCGTGCGCGAACAGAATTTCTGGCGGCTGGCGATCCGGCGGCCGCCGAATACAACCTCGGCATCGTGTATCTGGCCGGCCGGCAATACGCTATCGCGGCGGATCGGTTCGAGCAGGCGATCAAGGCTCGGCCGAATTTCGGCGCTGCCAAGACGCGCGCGCACGACGCTCGAATGCGTGCGCTCTGCGGCGGAGATTAACTAGGGTTGCCCATGAATACTTTACAAGCGCCGCCGCTCCCTGTGATGGACATGCCGCTGGCTCCCACGACGATCGAGGAGTCGGGCCTGAGTCTCGACCTCCTGCTGCAGTTGGCGCTCAAGACGCTGCACTTCGCTGGCGAGCTGACCGGGACCGAGCTCGGGCAGCGACTCGGCCTCAACTTCTCGGTGATCGAGCCCGCCGTCGATCTCCTGAAGGAGCAGCGGCAGGTAGAAATCGCGGGCGGGGCCATGGTCGGGCGGGCATCGTACCGTTATCGGATCACCGACGCCGGACGGGTGCGCGCGGCATTGTTCCTCGAGAGCAATCATTACGTCGGCGTCGCGCCGGTGCCGTTGGAACAGTACCGCCGTTACATGGAGACGTTCCTGACCCACGCTCCACGAAGCGCCACGCGCGATCGGGTTCGCGAGGCGTTTTCGCATCTCGTCATCAGCCAGCACGTCCTCGACCAGCTCGGCCCGGCGATTAACGCCGGCCACTCGATGTTTGTGTACGGTCCGCCCGGAAATGGCAAGACGGTCATCTCCCAGGCGATTCGAAAACTGCTCGACGGGGAGATTGCGATTCCACATGCGATCGAAGTCGAGGGCTCGATCATCCGGTTCTTCGATCCGGTGAATCACGAGCCGGTTGGCGACGCGGACGAGCACCCGGAGCATGGGCTCGATCGTGGCGCGCAGCCGGACCGCCGCTGGATCCGCTGCCGTCGGCCGATGGTCATGGTCGGTGGAGAGCTGACGTTGGACGCGTTGGAGCTGAGCTACAGCCCGGCAACCGGCTTCTATCACGCGCCGGTTCAGGCGGTCGCCAACGGCGGCGTCCTGGTGATCGACGATTTCGGGCGGCAGCATTGTTCTCCGCGTGATCTGCTGAACCGGTGGATCGTGCCGCTCGAGAGCCGTGTCGACTTCCTCACCTTGCAATCGGGACAGAAGTTCGAGCTGCCGTTCATGGTGTTGATCATCTTCGCGACCAACATCAAGCCGGCCGAGTTGGTGGACGAGGCGTTCCTGCGGCGGATCCGGTACAAAGTGTTCGCCGAGAGCCCCACCGTCGCGGAGTTCGTTCACATCTTCGAGAACTGCTGCCGCGAACGGGATCTGCGATTCGACGCGCGCCTCGTCGAACAGCTCCTCCGAGACTATTACGAGCCGCGAAAAATTGCGCTGCGCGGCTGCCAGCCTCGCGATCTCATCGACCAGATGCTGTCGCTGGCCGATTACCGTGGCGAGTCAAGGGACCTCACCTGGGAGCTGCTCGAAGCGGCGTGCGCTGGTTACTTCGTAGACGAGCTCGAAAAGCCGATCACCTACGTCGCCTGACTCGAGTAGGGTGAAAGGCGTGGAGATCTCAGGAAAACCGAACGAAGGGTGGATGGCGATCCTCCCGCTCACGATTTTCGTTGGATTCATCGTTCTGGCGATGGGGGGGCCGGCGTCGTTCATGAACACGGTCGCGCTCTGGGCCTCGGATCTCGTGAGTTATGTCGTTACCTGGATCAAATACCTCTGAGTTTGTCGACCTCACGGCCGCGGATCTTATTCGCCGCCGTGCGGGGCTCACTTGGTACGAGGCCGTCGCCATCGTCCGAGCGGTGTCGGAATTAGTAACCGAAACAGCGGAGCCGCTTCACCGCATTCCGGAGTTGGACCAGATCCACATTTCGGCTGCCGGATCGGTTGACATTTCAGGCGCCGCCGTTGCCAAAGATCCAGTGCGGCGTCTGGGCCAGATACTGCACGCGCTGATCGTTCAATCGGACCCTCCGGTTCAACTGCGTCTGGTCATCTCGCAAGCGACGTCGCCGGAGCCTCTGTATAATTCGGTTCGGGAGTACTGGGAGGCGCTCGCCTACTTCGAGCGTCCACAGCGTGAGGCGCTGCTTCGCGCGTTGTATGCGCGTGCCGTCGCGGCACCTGTCGGTGGGGAAGCGACGGGCTCGCCGAGCACGTTCGATGATTTGGCACCGCTGCAGCAATGGGCCGCGTTAAGTGGAGGGGCACCGCAGGCGACCCGCACCCGGCTGCCGTTTCAGATGCGATTCATCGCGGCGGCGGTTCTGGTCCTGGTGGGATTGACCGCCGCTGTCGTCTATCTCCGGATGCGAGGCATGGCTCCGCCGACCCGCGCAACCGTGCATGTCGTGACCACACTCGCCTCCAATGCAATCGGCGGAGCGGTCGAGTCGGGTATGTCGGCTATCACCGAACGTCTCGGCCTGGGGCGTCTCGCGCCGGTAACGGCTGCCCAGCAGCCGCTCACCATAACTGAAACGCCTCGAAGTTCCGCGTCTGCGCTCAAACGGCCTTCGCATTTACTCAAAGCGGAGCCGAGCTCATTCGCGGCGTTCGATCTACAGCCGGACGCGCCGCCCGCAGTGGCGATTCGCGACAATGCCGATTCTGCGTCAATTCCGAGCGAACAAACCGTCCCGCCGCGCGTAGTCGAAGACGATGCGATGACCTATGGTCCGGACTCCGAAGGAGTGACGCCGCCGGTCGGCATTCGCCCTCAGCTCCCGCGGGAACTGCCGGAGGGCGTGGAGCCGAAGCATTTGGGCCGGATCGAGCTCGTCGTTCGAGGAGACGGAACGGTCGAATCGGTGAAGTTTCTCGGACAACCCCGCGATGTCATCGATACCCTCTTCCTCAGCGTCGCGAAGGCGTGGCGTTTTCAGCCGGCGATGAAGAATGGCGTGCCCGTCAAGTATCGAAAGACGATCTGGATCGCCGCTCAATGAAGCTCCTGGCCAGAAATGGATAGCGGGATTTCCCGCCGAGATCCATTGCTGACAGACGTGGCGGAACAGGTTTCAGGTTAGATCTTGCATCGGCAACATCCACCGCCAGTCCGCGTCGAATGGCTGATCGGCGGCACCCGCGTGGTGCTCGCTTTTGCGGCGCTTCTCGACGTCCGGCTCGATTCGGGGAGCATCACGCATCTTACGGAGCTCGCCTTTCCCGGCTTGTTCTATTACCTGGCTTACAGCCTGGCGATGATGGCGCTGCTCTGGAAGCCGGTCCGCTTTACGCCTGGCTGGGGCATTGCGGTGCACACGTTCGACGTGGTCGCGTTCGCGCTCTTCGTTTCCTTTCTGGGCGCCCCGTCGAGTCCGGTCCTCGTGTATTTCGTCTTCATCCTGATCTGCGCCACGCTACGCTGGCAGTCGTTGGGCGCTCTGTGGACGGCCGTCGGATCTCTGGCGCTGATCATTGCGTTACAAGCGTATGTCGCGGCGACGGATGCGGCCGTTGCGTTCGATGTGGATCAACTGGTCAGGCGCAGCCTCTATCTTGGCGGTACGGCCGCGCTCATCGGCTATCTCGGCACGTATTCACATCCGCTGCACAGCGAGATCACACGCGTGGCCCTTTGGCCTCGCAAACTTCCTCGAACGAGCCGCGCTCTCGTCAGCGATATCGTTTCGGAATCTGCCAAGGTGCTAGGGGCCTCCGTGGTATTGGTGTGGGTGGCGCCGAACGATAGCCGCGTCAATGTTGCCTGGATGGGGGACGAAGGGCTCATATGGATTCTGATCCCGCCGGCACATACGGCACGCTCGTCGCCCCAGAGCTTGAACGACAGAGTTTCCAGGCATTCGATGCAACACGCGATGCTGGGCGAGTGATCCACTGGTCTGCCGGGCGGCTGCGGCGGCGCCGATGCCGTGCGGTGGACGAGCGGCTGCGAGCGCGCTTCGAGATGCGGGCCGTACAGTCGTGCGTCCTGGAGGGCGAGTTCGTCCAAGGCCGGCTCTTCTCATTGGGCAACGAGAACATGCAGATCGACGATTTGCTCATCGGCGATCTGGTCGCACGGCTCGCAGTCGCCCAGCTCGATCGATTGCATCTGGTGACGCAGATGGCCGAGTCCGCCGCGCTGGAGGAACGGCTGCACGTCGCGCGAGATCTCCACGATAATCTGGCGCAGACGCTGGCGGGCACGGCGCTCCAGTTGTTGGCGGCGCGCCGGCTGCTCGATTTCAATCCCTCGACCGCGAGGGGTCGATTGGCGGAGGTGCAGTACCAGTTGAAGCTCGATCAGCTCGAGGTGCGATCGATGATCCGGCGTCTGCGTCCCGCCTCGGTGCCCGCGCCGCAGTACCCGGCACATGACGAGGTTCGCCGCGGCAGCCTTGGGGAGCGCCTCGATGAGCTTCGATTGCGCATTCAGAAACAGTGGGAAGTCACCGTGCAGATTCAGCTGCAGATTCCAGTCGGCGACTGGCCCGACGCGGTTACCGAGCAAGTATTTCGTCTCATTCAGGAAGCCGCATTGAACGCGGCTCGTCACGCGGATGCGTCGATCATTCGCGTCGATGTCACTGGCAGCCGTGAAGGGCTCCGAGTCGCCATCGAGGACGATGGCAAAGGGTATCCGTTCCACGGGAGCTTCGATCTGGCGTCGCTCGCCGCGATGGAGAAGGGCCCTTTGATCCTGCGCGAGCGAGTCAGTGCACTTGGTGGCGGCCTTCAGTTGGAAACGAATTCCTCCGGCACGCGCGTGGTGATTACGCTCTCCAACGCGCGGGTCGGACCATGAGACCCATGTTCATCACACTCGTGCTGATCGACGATCATCCTCTGGTGCTCAACGGCCTGGAGCAACTGCTTTCTTCCGATCCAGATTTTCGGGTGCTCGCCAAGTGTGGGACTGCCGCCGAGGGGCTGCAGGCCGCGAGCTCGCTCGATCCAGACGTTCTAGTCCTCGACTTGTCGCTGCCCGACCAGAACGGCCTTGACGTATTACGGAGTCTCGATCCATCCAAGCGCCCGGCCGTTGTCGTGCTGACCGCGAGCGATGACGAAGAAGAGCTACTGCGCGCGGTCAGTCTCGGTGCTCGCGGGGTTGTGCTGAAAGCGATGGCGCCACGAGTATCGAAGACTGCATTCGAGCGGTCCACGCCGGAGGACGGTGGTTGAATGTGGAAGGGATGGATCTGTCTGAGCGGCTCGAGCGCCGCGAGGCCATCGAAGGAGAGCTCGCCGAACGGCTGACGCCGCGCGAGATGGAGATTCTTCGGCTCGCAGCCGCCGGTCTCGACAATGACGCGATAGCCGCCGGACTGGCGATCAGTGTGGGCACGACGAAGATTCACCTTCACCACGTGTACGACAAGCTGCACTTGACCGGCCGCCGCGACCTGCAGGAATACCTTCGCGCGAAGCGATATTGATGCTATTTGCCCGGACCCATTCGAGGATGATGCCAAAACCCGCCGGATTCGTTGAGACCGTGTCATCTTTTCCGGTCCGCGCACTCATCATTGCCGCGGGAGCGGTCGTTCTCTTTGCGGCGACGCTTTGGTTCATGGAACGCGAGCGGCAGCGGCGATCAGTGAGTCGCAACCCCGCGATGTTGAACTCTACCGTGGGATTGTCGCTGATATCCGAGCTGGTCAGCCGTATTACAGAAGCGGTGGCAAGCGAACTCCGTCTATTCGCGGCTCCCCGACGCGTCCGATTTTCAATTTCCGGCAACCGCTGATCTACGTCACCATCGCGCACGTGTCCGACGATGGCGCTCAGGCGATCCTGCTCGTTCTTGCGACTGCCTTGCTGTGCGCTGTGTCGATTGGCAAGAGCTACCCTCAGCTGACGCCGTTGTTCATGGCGCAGGCACTGATAATGGCAATGGCCAGTCCGCTGACGTTAACTCACGGAGTTCTGGGCAGGAATGTGTCTGGGGCTTTCGGCCATCGCCCTCACGGCGAACCATCGAAAACTGGGTATCGGGCTCGCGCTGCTCGCGCTGTGTATCCGAGAACTCGCCGCTCCATTCTGCGTCGCGGCAACGCTCTACGCGGCCTACCGTCGCGATTGGAGCGAGGTGCGGGCGTGGGCGGCGGGCGCCGTGGCGTACACAGCGGATATCTGTTCGCACGCGTGGCAAGCAGTCTGGGCGCGTCTGCCGGGCGATCTCGTGACTGCGCACTCGTTCTGTTACACTGGCGGGATCGGCTTCCTCCTGCGTGCGCTTCAGTGGAGCGGCCTTGCCGTGATGATGCCTTTGCCAGGGTTCGCCCGTACATCGTCCTGGCCGCTGCTGCCTGCTGGGCGCCGACGATGCCGCCACACGTCCGGATTGGCGTCATGACCTACGCCGCATTCTTCATGGTCGCCGGGCAACCCTTCGACATGTACTGGGGGCTCATGATTGGTCCCATGCTGGCGATCTGGATGGCGTACGCGCCGCACGGTTTCATGGCTTTGCTCGGGCAATCGCGCGTTCGAGAGATCCGGCCCTCTGTGCCGACCACTCCCCGCACCTTCGAGGACGCCGCAGAATCGGACGCGTACCGAGCCTTGCCGCGCGTGTTAAACGGTTTTGCGCTGGTCAGTGCTGCGGTATGCATTTACGGTATACGGCGGGCCGATCCTGATTTTTTGGATACTTGGCCTACGGGCGTCTATTCCTGCAACCCGGCGGTCTGGCCCCGGCAGATCCATTCGCCTACACATCTCACGGATTTTCCTGGATCAGCTCCGAATACGCGGCGCAGATTATTTTTGGCTCACGTACAGCAATTTCGGCCCCATTGGTCTCATCGCCCTCAAGTGCACCGTTGGCGCAGGCGTGCTCCTTTTTGTCAGGGCAGCCGTGCGGTTGACTACGATGATCCGAAGTGGGTACCCGCGTTTCTCCTGGTCACACTGACGCTGGTGCGCTACTTTCTCTTTCGGCCACAGCTATTCACGTTCCTGTTTTTCGCGATCTTTGTCGCGATCACGTTCCGCTTTGTGATTCAGGGGCGGGCTGCGCTGTGGTGTCTTCCGCCGCTCACAATTATCTGGGCGAATCTGCACGGCGGATTTGTCGCCGGGCTGGGTGTTCTGGCACTGGCCATGTGCGCAACCACGTGGAGCGTGATGAAAGAGGGCGCGAAGACATTTCGCTCCGCCGCGGCATCGGTTCGCCCGCTCGTCATCACACTCGTTTGCTGCCTGTTGGCCAGTCTCGTCAACCCTCGAGGTGTTCGCCTGTGGAGCTACATCTCGCATGAGCTCCTACGATACGAACAGGCGCTACATCGAAGAGTGGATGCCGACGACTCCTCAACGTGACGCGTGGTCAGCCGTTGCACTGACCGTAATGACCGTGACGCTGATCGCACTCGCCTGGATGACGACCCGACGGCGGCTTCGTGCGGCCGGCCTGTTTGGGTGGCAATGGGGCGCTCTAAGTCTGCCGGTCGTCCTCATCGCCTACATGACGGTCCAAATGTTCCGATCGCCGCGATCTGGCTGGGGCCCGTCCTCGCAGTTCTGGCATCGGAGCTCAATACGTCGAAATCCCGCGCTGGCTTCGCCGACCTGTGGACGGGCGTGGGCACCTGCATTCTTGTTGGAGTCGTTCTCACGCTCGCGTACGTCTGCATCAACCGCGTCCCGAGATCGCGACTGGCGGAAGCGTGCTCGGGAGCAGAAACCCCTGCCGCGCCGTCGAGTTCATGCGACGGAACGGCGTGAAAGGCAACGTCTACAATCCGTTGTGGTGGGGTTCTTACATAACCTGGGAACCGTATCCTGCCGTCAAAGTTTCGATGGACGGCCGGAACGTGTCGTTGTTTCCCGATGAAATGGTCGGAGAGAATTCGGCTTTTACTCATCTGACCCACGCAGAATACGTGTCGACGCGCCGCTGAAATACGACACCGATCTTCTGCTCGTGCCAAGCGACAGCCAGGTTCTTCACGCGATCGGAACCGACAGGCATTGGGTCCCGCTCTACACCGATGCGGATGCGTCTCTTTTCGTCAGGGCCGATCGTGCTGGGGAGCGCCTTGCGCCGGCGTCGCCCTCAACGCCTGACGTGTGTTCGGCTGCACATCTGATCCCACTGCGCGTGGAATCGGGGCGGCGATGATGGCGCGGGCGGACCGCCATCCTTTCGCCCCGAGGGCGATGCGCCTGTACGTCTGGGGCGTTGTCTTGCTCATGGTGTCGTTCAAGGCCGAACAGACATACCGGGTGAATGTTCTGCACGGGCATTTGAGTGATTTCGGACGCTTGTACTACGCTGCATTGGCGTGGCGGGGCGGAGGCAGCCTCTACGCGCCGACGGTTGCCACAACCAGCATCGTCGGCGAAACCAACGCGCAGATGGGCAATGTCGCGGCCCCCGTATTTCATCTTCTGGTTCTGCCATTCACCTATTTGCCGCCCGGTCCGGCGTTCGGTCTCTGGGTCCTGTGCAACCTCGCGGGGTGGGCCATCAGCCTACATTTGTGCCTGCGGGAATGGCGCGTCATTCTCGCACCCGCTGATGTGGCTACAATCGCGATCGCGATAGTGGCATCCACGCTAACGGCAGGGGCATTCGAGACCGGGCAATACGCGGATTATTGATGTTGCCCGCGACGCTGGCATGGCGCGCGGCGAGACGGGAACAATGGATCGTTTCTGGGGCGTGGCTTGGCGTTCTGGCCTATCAAAAGCCGTTCGTCTGGTGTTCATCATGTGGCTGGCGTGGCATCGGCGCTGGCGCGGCACGTTCGCGTCCCTGCTGGTCGTGATGATCTCGATCGGATGCGGCGAAATGATCTTCGGCGATGGCGTTCATCAGCAATGGCAAGCGGCATTGCGCGACGACGTGCCGCGGTGGGGATGGCTATACGTAAACGCGTCCATCTTCGCGCCATGGATGCGCGCGTTCGGGCCGTCGCCGGCTTTTGCCCACGCGATCGCTCCTCGGTTCGCAGTCGCTGCTGCACTCGCCTGTTCGCTGATCATCGCCATCGTGACCGTATACCGGGTCCGTCGAACCGATGATCTTGATCGCGAGTGGACCACCATGTGGCTCGCTGCCCTGCTCATCTCTCCGCTCGGATGGACCTACTATCTCTGGTTTGCAACGGGACCGCTCGGTGGAGCCATTCTGCACGCATGGCGTAACCGCCCCGCACTCAAGTGGCCACTTCTGGCGCTCGGCGGCTGTTTCATCCTACCCCTGAGTGTCGTCCTCATTGGCCAGCCGTCCGTCATTGCGTCGTTCACCGCCGGGTCACTCTACACGTGGGCGATACTGGCAACGTGGATGGCTGTCGTCGCTTTGCCAAGTTCAGAGTGGCCCTGTTATACGACCAGCGTCAGAAGAAACGCCAATTATCGCGCGTCTAGCTGATGGAACACTTCCAGATTTCCAGCAACACAACGCAACACGGACGAAGAGTGTCCCCATGATAATTACCGATACCTGCACCTTCAGGAGAAGCGCAGTCGGTAGGAATAGAGCTACGGCCAGCCAGTAGACGCTTTGCCAGAACCACGTTGCGTCGAGATTCTGTTCGAGCAGCCATCCGCCCAGCCAAAGCACGGGCAACGCCACAAGCGTGACATCGTAAACAGCCGTATGAGGGCTTACCAATACCGAACCGAGAACCAGAACGCCACAGCGGACGCGCGCCGGGCGACAACGTCTCCAGATCGCGACGGTCGCGATGATAATCAGTAGACTCAACGCTGCCCACGTGCCGAAATTCGCGGGCTCTGGTAGGAGCCTGGTCAATGCGGCGATTGAGTGCATTTTACGCATCTGGTTCGAGCAAGGCCGTCCTGGCTGGAAGGCCTCGAAGGGCCCGGAGGTATCGGGAAACACCGACGGACCGAACCACGCCAGTGCCGCCGTGAATTGAGCCAGCACGGAAATGACGACACCCCCAATCAATCTCCACTCTGCAGCCACAAATGCGACGGGCGCAAGAACGAGTCCGAGCTGTGGCTTCACGGCCAGTAAGCCGAGAGCGAGACCGGCGGCAAACGGCCGGTCGGCTTCCAAGGCGAGCCATCCAGCTGCAAACGCAAAAAGGGGCACAACGGTCGTCTGACCATACATCGGCAAGAGCCACACAGGCGGAAAGGCAAGCGCCGCCGCGAAGACGAAAACCTCATCGCGAAAAACCGATCGAGCTTTCCTTGCCGCGTTCCAAACAGCCCAGAGATAGATCGCAATTGTGATCGTTGCCCAGAGCCATCCGGCCAAGAGGTAGGGCAGAAGGCTGAGGGGCGCGAAGAGAAGGGCCGTCTGGGGACCGTAAATCGGAAGGAAGCCACGGCCTGCGGACGCCGGAACGAGCTCGACTTGGCGGACGTATTGACATCGGCGTCATAGAGGAGCGACGGGGGACCGGTCCTCGCGATCTGGCCCAAGGTGTAGAAATGGACGAAGTCGCTCCACTTCAATGGCCCGAAAATACTTCGATCACCGGTGCCCAGGAGGCCAAAGCTGAGGACGGAGAGCCATCCGACGCAGGCGAAGATAATCGCATGCCCCTTTGCCTCGCGATAACCAATGTGTAGGGCCGACGCCATAGTGCGCTGCTCCTATGTGGGCGAAGCGATGACAACAACACAGTACCCCGCGTGGCTCTCGCAGGGTAGCCAACGACGCGGTCAGGGCGATAACTGATCCTAACGATGGACCGGGCGTTTTCGCGTCTTCAAGTTGACACCTGATGTAGCGCTAATGCAGGCTAACCACCGCACCAGCCTTGTCGGACGGTCCTACGCCTTCCGCAGGTGACTTTCCAAATGCCATCCATCCGCGACCTGAGCGCGAGCGACGATCAGACTGACACCTCGTTCGTCGTCAAGCCGCTCCCGGCTCCGATCGTCGCCGAGCTTCGAGTGCTGATCTGGAGCTTCATCGCGCTCATTGCGATCCGAACCTCGGCCGACCCTGATCTGTTGGGCAGCTTGCGGTTCGGTTTCGATATTCTGGCGACACACCGCGTCACAAGCGTCGACCCCTATTCCTTCACACAGGATATCCCATGGATTAACCACGACTGGTTGGCGCAAGTGTGCATGGCCGCGGTTTACAGGCTGGCAGGGACCCCAGGGCTCGTTCTGTTGAAAGCGTCAATCGTGGGCGCGACGCTCTGGCTGGTAGGGAGCGCGTTCGACGGGGCCGTTCCGCTCGTCTCGGACATCGCCACAGCTCTTGTAGCGATCGGGGCACTCCCGATCACACTCACGCTGCGCGCACAACTCTGGACATTTCTGTTCTTGGCGTTGCTCTGCAGAATGTTGGCGGCCCGTTCCGCCGTATATCGGATCAGTGTCCCGTTGCTGTTCATCCTGTGGGTAAATTGCCACGCTGGGTGGACGATCGGTCTCGGTGTGCTTGTTTTATGGGCGGCTAGGGTGGCTTGGGACGGTGACCGGCAGGCGCGCGTTCAAGCGGCGGCCTTGACCGCTGCCGCGTTTCTCGCCAGCCTTGCCAACCCGTACGGCTGGCACATCTGGGGCTTCTCGATGAGGGTGGCGCACATGTCCCGCGCGATCGCCGAGTGGCAGCCCCTCTGGACCGCGCCGATCGGGAACTCGATACCGCTCATCTTTACGGTCGTCCTGGTCGCGATCTATGGACGTTTACAACCTCGAGTGCGGTGGGATCGACTGCTTTGCCTTGGCGGCCTCGCCTTCCTGTCGATCCGTGCGGTCAAGTTCACCCCGTATTTCGTAGAGGTCGGTGTATTGGCCCTCGCCCCCGTGAGTCGTCGATTCAAAGCGCTTCGTCCCCTTGAACTTCCGAGGCCGCAAGTGTGGCGCAGCGTGAACGCAGCGTTATTCGCCGTGATCCCGATCGTTGTTGGTGTGATCGCGTGGCCATCGTTCACATGCTTGTCGGCAGGCGACTGGCGCCCGGACCCCGCTGCCGCCCATTCGCTGATCGATGCCAGGCCGTCTGGGCGGATTGCCGTGTGGTTCGACTGGGGCGAGTACGTCATCTGGCACCTCGGGCCTCGACTCCGAGTGTCGTTCGACCCGCGATACGATCTGCTTTATTCACCAGAAACGATCAACGAACAGATTGGAATCGGTGACGGCACTCCGCAGGGACTGTCATTTCTCGAGCGCACTCGGCCGGATACGCCTGGTATCCGCAGTCCAAATCGGTGCTGAAATCGTGGCTGACCGGTCACGGCTACCGGATCGACGTGGACACCATGCAGTCATTCGTAGCCGTGCGCGCCGATCAACCGGTCCTGCCGGCGTTCGCTGGGGCCGTCACTGGTTGCTTTCCCGATCCCTGAATACGACCATCGAATCATGACGCGACCCATTGAGAACGATCGGCGTCGACAGCCTCAGGCACCACGGTGAATTGCGGGCGCGCTGTCTGAACAACGTCCCACTGCAGCCCGCTTTATTGAGAGTTCACTGAAGGGATAAAGAACCTGTCCGGTCATTATAAACGTCGCGTCGCACGAACAGGTTCAAGCTTCGAATACCCCATAATTCAAGAGGCTGGCCTGCGTCACGAGCGCGCGCGATATCGTCTGGTGTGAACGCAGGCAACTCAAGTCTGACATATCGTTCACTGACGGCAGATCGCAAGAATGCCTCGATAAAAATATCGTAGCTGGCAATTATTGGCGGGTCGATCTCCGCCACGTAACCCGGCGGAATCGCCCCAAGATCCCCACTGGACCGCTCGTCTGGTACTTTGAGCGGTTGATATTTCAACGCTCCAGGAGACACCAATCCGAACCCGTCATCAATCGGTCCTGCGAAGCCGAATCCGAATCCGCCGATCTCTGATGTCAATAGGCGATAGCCAGGCAACTGCGCCGAAAGGCGGCGACCGAGTGCGATGTAACTATGCACACGGGCGCCCTGCCCAAAAGAAGGTGCGTAGGCGACGTTCACAACTGCGCCTTGTACCAACCGCCCAAAACTGATCTCAGCCGGCGCTATCACAGCGGTGAGTAGAATCACATAGAGCACTCGCGCGGCGAAGGTCGCCCGGCGTGTGCGCCCAATCACCGGCGACATTAATAACACAAGAACCGGCCAAGTTATGAGTACGAGGTAAATCGGTCGATACCACTCGAAGACCAGGGCGCGGGTGATGAGATACGTCCCCATGATCCCAACGCCAGCCATGAACGTCGTCCTGGCTATCCAAGGTACTGAACGTTTGTCTAACGCTAGCCATGTCCCGGCAATCGCCGGGAAGGCAACCAGGTAGAGGGCGCTATGTGAGATCGCAAACCAGTCTGTGATACCGAGCACAACCTCACCGAATGGGACGTCGTATCCACGGCTCTTGGCAAGGATTGTCTGCGGTATTAGCGTATGAAATGCGAACAGTTGATAAGCCGCCAGAGGAAGTGCACTGACGCAGAAATTCGACACAACACTCCGCAGTCTAAACCTCGCTGATGTCACAGTCCACGCCGAGAAGACAAGAACGAACAGAGCGAGTTCCATCCGCACGAAGGCCGCTGCGCCGAGGACGGCGAAAGCCGAAGATTTGCCGCTCAGGATGAGCAGGAGCCCGACGCCAGTCAACAGCATTGCGAACGGTGTTTCCATCAGGCCGAAGCTTGAGGCGGCGAGAAGTGGCACAAGAAGCACTGCGGTTGTGATATCGCACCAGATGGCCGGAGTCGCGGTGCGCACCAGCTTGTATAGCAGGGTCGAATAGGTCCAGACGCAGAGAGTCGTGAGAGCACTGTTAACGATAGCTATCGAAGGCAGCGGGGAGCCGCCGAGCCTGAACAGTGCCGCCAATACGAGCGTCCAAAGAGGCGAAGAAGACGCCATGACCGGCTCGCCCAGGTTGAAATACGGCTGGCCTGACGTCAGCAGGTGCTGCGCAATGCGTATATGAATGTACGCATCGTCGAACGCATAGGACATCAAGCGCAGGTGGAGCGCCGCAAGCGCTGCGAAGAGCACCGCATAAAACGCTGGCCGAACCAACCGCATCGCGACGCCATCTTACACGGAACCAACGCCCTTCGAACAGGCGCAACCAACAGTGTATTCTTGGACGGCCATATATTTCGGCGGGACTTCACAGACGAGTGCACGGCCGATCCCGTGCGTGTCGCCATAATTTCGAGCGTCGCCTGGCGAACTGCTGCCGGCTACCGGCTTCGCCGCATTAAGATTGGTTCGCGCTCGCCCTAGCCGAAATGACCATCGAGACAATAACTAGCCGCTTGCAAGGACGCTCCATGAACCAGGAGAGCGCTCGGCGCGTAGTGATCTCAACAGTCGCCGCGCTCGCGACGGCCGTGATCGCCATTCAGTTCCACGCTGCCAATCCGTTGGCCGTCTCTGATTTCGGACAAGTGTGGGCCGCGGCCCGCGGCTGGCGACAGGGGCTCGACCCTTATGCCGTCGTTGGCCCTGGCTTGCCCTTCCCTTGGCGATTCCCCCTCGTCTATCCCTTGACCGCCGTGATAGCCGCCTGGCCCTTCTCATTTCTTCCGTTGAGCGTGGCCGATCCGCTATTCGTGGCCCTCAGCATCGGCGCATTGACCTGGGCACTCACATGCGCTCTGCAGCGCCGGCCTCTCTGTGGGTCTTCGCCTCGATTTCTCTCTTGTATGTCATTCAAGCTTCTCAGTGGTCCCCGCTTCTGACGGCGGCCGCCCTGCTGCCCGCGCTAAGTCCGCTCTTGATCTGTAAGCCAACACTCGGCTTTGCGCTCTGGATCGCCTATCCACGGGCGCGCAGCGCGGCAATGTGTGGTTTGCTGTTAATCGTCTCGTTACTGGTGCGGCCGATATGGATCGTGTCGTGGCTGCATCAACTCAAGGCTGTGCCTCACGTGGCCCCGCTGATTAGTTACACATTCGTCGGTCCGCTTGTCTTACTCGCATTGGCGCGTTGGCGCAGGCCCGAGGCGCGGCTGCTCGTTGCTTTGGCGTGCATTCCACTCACCCCAGCGTTGTACGAGGTTGTTCCGCTGTTCCTATTGGTTCGGAGGCGTCGCGAAGGGATCGCCTGGCGATTCTCACAGCTGTTACATGGGTCGCGTGGGTGTTGGCGCCAGCCGGATCCTACGAACAGGGTTTGGCCTGGAGCGGGCGGCTGATGATCTGGTGCTTGTATCTGCCCTGCACAGCGCTGATTTTAAGCCGGGCCAATGTCTGGCCCGACGCGGCGACTAGATCGGAGAACTCTGGGCATCCGTCAGACTCGTAGACGCCAGCACCGCCGCTGTTGCCGCGAGAAAGGAGCCAAGTCCGCCAGAGGATCGTTCGCCGCACACCTTGGCGGGGAGCCGCCTTTATCGCGGTTATTTCCCTATCCCCTTTTACTACGCCGCCGTGGTAGACTTCGTCGCCGATTTTCTTGATTTCAACGCCCGATCCACCGTCTGTCGCGTCAGAACTGCTCTCGATTTCCCTCAGCGCCGTTTCAGGACGCTCCAAATATTCGTGAAGTCGTCGGTCCAAAGAGGCGTCGAAGGCAGCGCCTTGACTCGGATCCAGCGCGCGTCGCTGGAAATCGGGCCCAGGTCGCTGTCGCTCCGGGCCATGAGCATCCACTCGGCGGGTTGCTTCCCGTTCGCTGACGAATCGCCTCCGCCATCGAACCAATCGAGGGCGACGAGCTCCTCGCTCTCGGCAAGCTTCGCGAGCACCGGGGCGAGCGTGAGATGCCGGTTGGAGATGTGAAAAGCCAGCACGCCCCCCCGGTTGAGCCGACCGAGATAAATGCGCAATGCCTCGCGGTTGAGAAGATGAAGAGGAATCGCGTCCGAACTGAACGCATCCAACACAATCAGGTCATACATCGTGCCGTCGCTCTGCGCGAGCGATTGACGCGCGTCGCCGATCACGACGGTAAAGTGGGTCCCGCAGTCCGTCAGGTACGTGAAGTAGGTACACGTCCGGGCAATCCGCTCCACTGCCGGATCGATTTCGTAGAACGTCCATCGTTGCTCAGCGTGAGCGTACGCCCCGAGCGTACCGGCGCCGAGGCCGACCACGGCGACGCGTGAGTTCGGCGTGACATGTGGCAGGCTGAAAAACGCCACGCCGAATGGACCTGTTCGCGCATAGTACGTGATCGGCTCCGACCGCCGCGCGGGATCGATCGCCTGCCTGCCGTGTAGCGTCGTGCCGTGGAACAGGAAGACAGGAAGGACTTCTTCATCGGCCTTCCTCGTCGCCCTGATCGCGGCTGTGCCATATAAGATCCACACTGTCCTAACCGACAATGGCATCCACTTTACCTTCCCGCCGCGATACGCCGATGGTCCGACGGCGCGTTACATGACGAACAATGTTCCTTATATGCGATGCCAGGAGAGCGGTATCGAGCACCGCCTCACGAAAATACTCAAGCACCCATGGACGAATGGTCAGGTCGAAAGCATGAACCGGACCATCAAGGAAGCCACCGTCAAGCGCTATCACTACAACAGCCACCAACAGCTCGATACCCATCTCACAGACTTCATCAGCGCCTACAATTCTGGCCGGCGGCTGAATACCTTTAAAGGCCTCACCCCGTATGAACACATCTGCAAAATCTGCATACAGCCGAACCCGAAAGGTTCAGGTTAATCCAATCCATCAAATGCCGGGACTAAACACCTAGTTCATGATCGGGGTCTGATGCGGCTTGATTGTGATGCGCGATCGGCGGAATCATGGCGGATGCCGCGTGACGTGCCGGTCAGCAAATCAGGCGGACGGAATGCTTTGGCATCGCGTGGACCTGCCAGACGTAAGCCTCGTCGAGGCATTCCGATTAACATCGTACCCCGGCGGCAAGATTTGGCGCCGCCTCGTCAACGGGAAATGGCAATACAGCCAAGATCCGGAGACCACCGACGAATGGCTTGATCGGATCTAGATTGATCTCTGCACTTGTTGGACGACATCACGGGGCGCCATGCCGGCGTCCGTTTCATCTACGACGCCGCGCACTCTCGCTACAAACGAGAATTTCTTGCGCAAGCCAAGGATGGGCCTTTCGATAAAGTGCCAAGACCCTGTAGCGAGCAAAGCTACGGCCGGAAGTCCGAACAACGCCAGAACTACAGCGCCGAGCTCGGAATGAAGACTATACCGGGTAGGAGACGAACTTGAATCTTTGAAACAAAGGATCGGCGGTAAAGGTAGACAATGGCGATCGCTGGGAGCGCGAGCTTGCAAAATCAATCGAACTCGACGCGCCGTACCGGTGAGGTGAGGGCATGATCCTTCCCGCACTGCCAGCGCGCCCGAGCCGCTTTCCCTAGAGCCCTACCAACAGATCAAATTCGTTTTGCAACTCGTGCTCAACGAGGACCGCCTCAACGTTTGGCCGCACTTGCGGAACCGGGACCTACCCCAATCGCCCCTACGCCCCAATTGCTTTGGGCGTCGTCGTCGTTGATCACGTAGATTGTGACATCGGAAACGGCGTCGCACCCCTCGCACCGCTTGATTGCCTGAAACGCTCGATCTTTCAACTCTTCGCGAGACAATACAGTTTTAAACATTGTCCATTTTCCCATTACATATCAGAAAAAAGTCTGAGGGGGAAATTTGGCGGCTCGGGCGACGCCTGCTGCGGAAATTTTTGTCATCATTGTGTCATCAGCGATGGCGCGGTTCGGTGGTACAGAAATGAGCCCGCCGGGCGCAAACCCAGCGGGCTAGTTGTCATCGCCTCAACCGCCTCGCGTGCGCGGCAATCCGGCTTCGATCAATTGGGCTTGCGCAATTTCTTGCCAAAATAATCTATACCCACCAACGCCACGCCAACGCCGGCGGCTGTTACAGCGAAGGCCCGTATCTCCTCACGAGAGAGGCCAAGATCATAGTGGGCAATGTACGCCAGCATCACAGCGGTGAACGCCGCTGCAGAGACGGAGATCAGAAAGATTCAAAAATCGGTCGATCGCCTTTTCCATTTTAGGAACCGGCCCCGGCGTTCAAAAAAGCCCGCCCCAGCAGGGGCGCCGTGGGGCGGGCTTCTTGCTCAGGGGCGCCGGAGTGGCCCGGCGCCTGTGCGATGATTATCAGCCAACGCTTACAGCAGGCTTACAGCGCCGGCGGTGTGTCGCCATCCGTTGCCGGTTGCGCTTCCTGACCGATCGGCGCCGGCGCTTCATGGCTCGATCTCGCCCTTGTAAGCGGCGTGATAGTGGCGCTTCAGGTCACGAACCATTTCGACCAGATGGTAGACGGCGAAGGCCAGTTGTGGATTTTACCATCGTCGCGCTTCTCCATTTCGGCCATCGCGAACAAGCTCATGCTGGCGCAATCATCGATCCGCGTGTGCAAGCACCGGAAGTGTTCAGCACGACGGAGATTGTCGTCATCGTCGTAAGGATGCCACGGCGGTCGAGCATCTGGTGCCCGTCACGGCGGCGATGCAGCTAGCGTCACTCCTCCTCGCGCTCGCGTCTGACCGCATCGCTCGCCGGGTTCTTCGAGGTGAAGCGGGCCGACGCCAGATCGTTCATAAATCATTAACTATATTGTTGTGTCCTGACAAAGGGCGGGGCGTTGTGTTTGCAGAGTATCGGGCAATGAGTACTCACGCTCCGAATTCCTGCTCGTCGCGCCGGCGTCTCGCTCGGCTGCTGGTCTGTTCGCCCATTCGCGCCGTAGAGCGGGACCTGACCTTAGAAACCCTCGCTCATACTCACGGGAATAGAACCGTGTCTGCGCGTCTGCTTGGCGTCTCAGTGCGGTCGCTTAGGAAGAAGATTTCCGAGTATTCCGCAGCGGGGTTTAACATCCCTCGCCACGAAAGCCGTGGCAAGAACGCGGAAACAATAGCTCCTGACGAAGACGCATCCGAAAGATAAGGCATCGGCCATGCCTATTGCGCTCGCCAGCATGCGCGCGGTCACCGCGTCGGATGCGGGTCAATAACCGAGTTCGACGTGGTTGTACGCTAGGGTCAGACGCTCGGTTACGTTCTCTGGTCCTAGGGCGCGGCTCTTCGCATTTTGGATTGCGGTGCCAAGAAAGCCTCCGACCACTAGGTCGAGTTCGCTGTCCTGCAACATGACGATGTCATCAGTCCGTTTCAAGTTCGGCTCTTCATTAAGATGGGTCATGGTTCTCTCCTTAGCTCCGGCGTTGTGATGTGCAGAAAGTCCTAGAAGCCCTCAACTCAAAATACTGTGCGCGAAGTCACACTCCTCCGCGCCGCAAGAAACCGAAGATGAGGAA
>CAVWRG010000004.1:0-431553 GCA_963757355.1 uncultured Acidobacteriota bacterium
CGCGAGCTCGAGCCCTGGACCAAGCGCGATCCGCCGCGGCGAGAGAACGAGGATTTGGGCCAGCCTGATTCGCTATTGAGATCTAGTTTGACATGTCACCGCTGCTTGTGTCTACACTGTAAGCATTCATGCCGGATGTCATCGGACCCTTCGAACAGGCCGTACTGCTCGCACTCGTTCGTTTGGGCAAGGAAGCCTACGGGCGGGCGGTTCTCAACGAAGTCCAGCGGCGATTGAATCGCGACGTCTCAGCCGGCGCCGTCTATGCGACGCTCGAGCGGCTCGAGGCCAAGGGGCTCGCATCGTCGAGACTCGCGCCAGGCACCGCTGTTCGAGGGGGCCGCGCCCGCCGCTACTTCGTGCCGACCGGCGCAGGCGTCCGTGCGCTGAACGACGCCAAGTCGGTGACCGATGGCTTGTGGCACGGACTCACCTGGCCATTGAAGGTGCGCGCATGACGACCACAGAACCGAGCCCGCCTCGCTGGGCGGAAGCGATCTTGCGGTTAGTGTTGAGGCCGGCCGATCGTGAATCCATTTCGGGCGATCTGCTGGAAGAGTATCGGGTGGTTCGGCGTCCAGCGCTCGGCGCGTTTCGCGCGAATGCCTGGTACATCAAGCACGTCTCGAGCGTGCTCTGGCAACTGATTCGGCGTTACGCGTTGGTGCTGGCGGCGCAAGGTGTCCTGCTCGCCGTCACGATCTTTCGCCCCGGTCACCACGCGCCCAACTTTCGACCCGAATTGCGACATACGTTCCTGACGATCATGCTTGTCAAGGGTTTATGGTACGGCAGCGTTGTGGGAGCGCCTGGCGTCTCTCTATTCGACGCTGTGATCTATTTCTTCGTCGCCTTCCGCGGCGTTCAGCGGACTCGTCTCATCAGGACGGGGATGCTGGCTGCTGGAGCGACGAGCTTCGCTGGCACGGCAGTTCTTTTCGCGGCCGCCGCGATAATCACTCCGGGTCTTGTACTGGCCATTTTCCTCAACCCGCTCCTTTTGCTCATCGTGTCGGTGTATCTGCTCGTCCCTCTGGGCTACGGCGTTTTTGTCGGCGCGCTGGCCGGCATCGTCGGCAAGTGGGTTGCGCCTGCTGCGCCTTGGGATACTCGCGTCGCCTGAACACGATCACGACGTCCTCAATGCGCGCATCGTATGTCTCGGCGCGAGGCGGCGCGCGGCTGACCTGTCCGCCGGAGCCTTGGCGGAGGTGGAAGCCTTCGCGCTACAACCCTGCGCGAAGCGGGACGATGTCTCGCGCAGCAAGCCGTGTAGTCAGGCCGACGCGTTCGCACGAAAAACGTCGCGGAGCGAGGCGTTTCGCGGCGGTCTGATCGAAAGCCACCCGGTCGCTCGAATGGCCCGAGCGCCGGTTGTTCCGCTGAGCGATGCTCGAGTGAGTAGGACCGCCGCGTCAGCGTCAGGAGGGGAAAGCGGCGCGATGTTTTTCCGGCCTGACGATGACGGCTTGCGAAGCGAGATATCGTCCCGCCGATCGAACCGGCAGGACTGAAGTCCTGCGCTACGAGAGCGATTCGCTCGGCTGGCCTGTCCGCCGGAGCCTTGGCGGAGGTGGAAGCCTTCCCGCCTCCGCTCGCCTGCCGTTCGCGCGAGTTTCGCCGGGCTCACCGGAGCGCTTTCGGCGCGAAGGCGCGCCGGCCTGACGATGACGGCTTGCGAAGCGAGATATCGTCCCGCCGATCGAACCGGCAGGACTGAAGTCCTGCGCTACGAGAGCGATTCGCTGACCTGTCCGCCGGAGCCTTGGCGGAAGTGGAAGCCTTCCCGCTACAACCCCTCGCGAAGCGGGACGATGTCTCGCGCAGCAAGCGCGCCCGGTTACCGGCGCAAGAGCGTGCGAGCCTCGTTCAGCACGAAATTCCCCGCTCGCCGCGCCCGATTTCTCATCTTGAGCAACGCGCCCTGGTCGACCCAATACGTATGCAAAATGCTGTCGCGCGACGCCGGCAGATCGCCCAGCGCGTTCACCGAGTGCCAGGTGTTGTCGCCCACCGCAAATGCATAGCCGTGATTCGGCACAAACGCCACCTGCTTGACCTTCTGCAGCGTGCCGTCCGGCTGCCTTTCGCTGAACATCGTGCCGACTCCATCGAGCGAGCGGTCTCGCGGCAGATAGATCTGGACGGTGATCGCCTTCCAGCGCGTGTCGGTGTGCTCGTGGATCTGATAGCCTGTCGTGTCGCGCGTCAGCGTGGGAACGGCAAAGAAGCCGGTCGCCGTGTAGTCGTCCCCGAATCGACGCTGCAGCCCCGGCGCCAGCCGTCGAACAAAAGCGTCGCGCACGGCGGGTGCGCGAAGCGCTCGTCCGACAGTGGTCCACAGTGTGCGATGCGCCGGAGAGAACTGGCGCGCAATTTCCGGCAGCAGATCGACCTTGACGCGTGTGGCGCTTCCATCGGCGCGGCGATTACTGTGCTTGTGGCGCCCCGCCAACGGCCGGAGGTGGCGCGCGTCGGGCATCACCGCGATCATTTCGTCGTAAATGCTCTGAGGAAAAATCTTGTCGAGGATCAAATGATGAAACGGCGTGTCGTACGCCTGCGCGTCCTCGACGGCGCCCACGATGTGGGCCACCAGGTGCGGAAGAAATTCTGGTGAGCGCCGTTCCATGAATGACCGTTCGACGTTATATTAGCCGCCATCTCGTCGTCAACGGCGATAGAGGCGTATCGCGACCGACATCGGAGGCCGCGACACCCAAACCGCGCTGGGCGTTCACGGCGTCGACGATGGCGGCACGCGCTTCTTCGTGGCTTGCTCGAAGGCATACGCGAGCTCAATCAGCCGTGGCTCGCTGCACGCCGTGCCGGTGAACCCGACGTCGAATGGCGCCGGCTTCGCGTCGAAGCCGTCAGGAAACGGCTGTGCCGGCGCGTTGGGCACCATCCCGAACGGCACCACGATGATCGGATAGCCCGCGCGCGCGGCGAGCCCCGCGCCGGATCCGCCTGGCGTCAGGATGGCGTCGAGGTGATGGGCCTGAAGCACGCCGTCGATGCCGGTGACGCGGCTGAGCGCCAGATCCTTTCGATGATCCGCATCATTCCTCGCGCGATCGCGATCGAGATCCATCTCGTCCGAGATGTCGAGGCGCGATTGTCCGAAGCGGATGGCGCCCGCCTTCGCGTGTTTCAGGTTCCACTCACGCAGTTCGGTCAGCGTGTGCACCGGCGCCGACGGTCCAAGGCTCTTCAGCCACAGATTGAAGTCGCGCTTCATCCCGTACTTGAAATTGACCGAGCAGTGCTCGTCCTTCCCTCTCGCCTGATCGGCGCCCGAGCAATAGTCGAACAGGAGGAAGTTCTTGTCCGGATCCTTGTCCACGAAGCTCGGGACATCGGCGGGATCGACGATCACCGCGCCCTGTTGTTTCAGAACGGCGATTGCGTCGGCCATCACTTTGGCCTGCGCGGCGTCGAGGCCGCCGCGCGCCCGCTCTTCGCCAGGCAGCGTCATGCGGTCGTAATAAAACGCCCGCGGCACGCCGATGCGGGCGCCCTTCAGACCGCCGGCGCGGAGAAATTTCGTGTAGTCGCGTCCCGGCGGCGGCGTGCACGTCGTGGTGGCCGGATCATGGGCGTCTGGCGATGGGCTCTCGAGGGCGCCCATCATGATCGCCGCGTCAGTCACGGTGCGCGCCATCGGACCCGCGGTGTCGTGTTCGGCGGTGATCGGGATGATGCCGTATCGACTGATGCGTCCCAGCGTCGGACGAATGCCGACGAGCATCGTCGCATTCGACGGTGAGATGACCGACCCACCCGTGTCGGAGCCGACATTCGCCGCCCACAAGCTGGCCGCCGTGCCGACGCCCGAGCTCGATCCTCCGGTTTGCAGCGCCGGCCGTCCGTCGAACGTGCGATCGCGCGGATCGCGGCGCGGGTCGTACGGGTTGTAGCCGAATCCGCCCACCGCGTTGTAGTTGCCCGGCATTGGATCCGGATTGCCGGCGACCCAGTTGGCAAGCTCGGTGAGGCCGGTCTTCGCGATGATGATGGCGCCGGCGTCTTCCAGATTTTTTGTGAGCGTGGCCTCGTACGGCGGGACGTAGCCGGCAAACGCCAATGCGCCGCCGGTCGTCGGCATGTCGGTGGTGTGGATGTTGTCCTTCAACGCGACGGGAATCCCGTGCAGTGGACCGCGAATCCGCCCCTGCGACCGCTCGCGATCACGCTCGTCGGCGATCGCCAGCGCGCGATGGTTCACGGAGATCGCAGCGTGCAGCGTGTCCTCGTACATTCCGAGGCGCTCGAGATATTGCCGAACGAGCTCGCGCGACGTCGTGCGACCCTGCTCCATGGCCGCGCGCATCCCGGGAATCGTCGCTTCAACCACGCTGAACGACGCCGCGGGCCCAGCGGTCGCCGGCCTGGCAGTGCGTGCGGTCTGCGCCGACAGCGTCCATGTGCCGACCGCGACGGCCAGGAGGATCAGAGAGGCGGGCCGATTCACACGCCGTTTACGAGGCAGATCGCGTTGCATGTCTTCTCCACATTGTCCTGGTGATGCCGACTCCGCCACTGGCGGCGCCGGTGTCGTCGGCACGTATCTTAATCGCATCGAGAAGTGCCGTTCATGCTCCAGGCGGGTGACACACTAACAGGACGATGAATCTGCCCACAAGTATGACGAGCCGACCACAAATATTCCCATCGGGAGGCCACGACGCCATTCGTACCCGGATGAAATGGCAGAACGGCCCGCCGGTTCACAATCTGGCATCCCTCTGGCACTCACGCATGTTGAGGTTCGTGGGTTTTTATCAAATAGGTGTAAAGAACGCGAGGGTTCCGTGTTCGATCGCACACGCAAAATATCGTCCATCGTCGCTGTTGGGATCGCATTCATCGCGCTGACCGCGCCACGAGCTCAGGCTCGTGAAGAGTTGTGCGATCCGTCGTTCCAGGACTGCCGCCAGCCGCTGCTCGCATTGATTCAAGCCGAAACAACCGAGATCGACGTCGGCTTGTGGTACATGGAGGACGCGCGTTATTCGAATCTGCTCGTGCAGAAGTGGCAGGCGGGCGTGCAGGTGCGCATCCTGATGGACCCGCGGGAATTTGCGCAGAGCTCGACCGATCAATCGATCATGAATCAGCTCCAGAGCGCCGGGATTCCGATGCGCAAACGGATCGCGTCGGGCATCGAGCACTGGAAGTCGATGATCTTCGCCAGCCAGAACACGGTGTACTTCGGATCCGCCAATTTCAGCCCTCTCGAGTTCGTCCCCAATCAACCGTACGTCAACTACAGCGACGAGACCGTCTACTTCACCGACGACGCCTCCGTGGTCCAGAGCTTCATGACGAAGTTCGACAACGCCTGGGTCGACACGACCAACTACGCGGCGTATGCCAACGTTCCGCCGACGCTGGTTCGACATTACCCGACGTACCCGATCGACCCCGAGATGAATTTCGTGCCGGACCAGGATTACGCCACCCGGGCGGTGGCGCAGTACAACGCGGAGAAGCAGAAAATCGATGTCGATATGTTCCGCATTACGGATCAGCGCCACACGAATGCGATCATCAACGCGGTGACTCGCGGCGTGGCGGTCCGCCTGCTGGTCGATCCGGGCGAGTATCGCAATCCGGATCGTCTGTGGGATGCCTGGAACGTCGACCGTCTATTCGCGGCGGGCATCCCCATTCGGATCAGCGTGCACCAAGGGCAGAATCACGGAAAGCTCGTCCTGCTCTATGGGCTGGGTGAATCGATCTTCGGCTCGTCGAACTGGAGCTCGCCGTCGGGCGACACGCAGCACGAACACAATTACTTCACGCCCAATGCATCGCTCTTCGACTGGTTCGTCACGTATTTCGAGCGGCGTTGGAACAACTCCAATCCCTCGGGCGCCCAGGAGACGGGGCCCTTCACGCCGTTGCCACCCGACACGCCCGTCTACCAGACGCCCGCGAACGGCGCGACGGGGCTGGCAACGTCCGGCCTGCAGTTGGTCTGGGACGGCGGTCCGTGGGCCCACAACTACGACGTGTACTTCGGCACCAGCTCCGCGCCGCCGCTCTACGCGGCCAATCTCAATCTCGGCCCTGATGATCCGACCAAGTCCACCAAGCAGTATCAGCGCTTCTCGCTGCCCACGCTGGCGCCCGGCACGACGTATTACTGGAAGGTCGTCTCCAAGACGATGGCGAACGTGACGAAGGCGGGGCCGGTCTGGAGCTTCACGACGACGGGATCAGGCGGCGGGTCGACGAGCCTTCCTGCGCCGTGGATCGACACCGACATCGGATCGGTCGGCGTGGCCGGCACGGCTTCATTCAGCAATGGCACATTCAGCGTGTCGGGATCGGGCGCAGATATCTGGGGCACGGCCGACGCGTTCCATTTCGCGTATCAATCGCTGAACGGCGACGGACAATTGATCGCGCGCGTCTCCTCGATCGCCAACGTGAACGCGTGGTCCAAGGCAGGGGTCATGATTCGGGAGACCTTGTCGCCCGGATCCGCATACGCGCAGATGCTGGTCTCCGCCGCGCACGGAACAACATTCCAATATCGCACGGCGTCGGGCGCGTCCGCGTTGCAGAACGGCGCCGGCAGCGGGAGCGCGCCGCTCTGGATCAAAATCGTCCGCTCAGGTACGACGATCTCCGGGTATCAATCGGCGGACGGAACGACATGGACGGCCATCGGAACGGCGTCGATCACGATGGCCAGTTCCGTGTTCATCGGGCTGGCCGTCACCAGCCACGACAATACGCAGCTGTGCACCGCGATGTTTGACAACGTGACGGCGAGCGGGGGCACGAGTGCCGCTCCGCCGGCCTCGCCCACGAATCCCGCGCCGGCTAACGGCGCGACCGGCGTCAGCACGCGGCCCACGCTGACGTGGACCGCCGCGGGTGCGACGAGCTACGACGTCAGCTTCGGGACGGCGAATCCCCCACCATCGGTGACGACCGGACAAACGACGGCGTCGTACACGCCGGCGCCTCTCGCCGCCAGCACGAAGTATTTCTGGCAGATCGTCGCCCACAACAGTGCCGGATCGACGACAGGCCCGGTGTGGTCGTTCACCACAGCTGCCGGCCTGCCGGCGCCGTGGCAGGATGCGGACGTCGGCGCCGTCGGCCTCGCCGGATCCGCGTCGTACACCAACGGCACGTTCACAGTGACCGGCTCCGGGGCCGACATCTGGAACGCGGCGGATGCGTTTCATTTCGTCTACCAGCCGTTGACGGGAGACGGTCAGCTCGTGGCGCGCGTGGCGTCCGTGCAGGAAGCGGCGACGTGGTCCAAGGCGGGCGTGATGATCCGCGAGACGCTCGATCCAGGTTCGGCCTATGCGCTGATGCTGGTCTCCGCAGCGAAAGGCACCGCGTTCCAGTATCGAACCAGCGCCGGCGCCTCAGCGGCGGGCATCACCGGGACGACGGCGACCGCGCCAACGTGGGTGAAGATCGTTCGCGCCGGCACCACGGTGACGGGCTATCAGTCGGCCGATGGATCGACGTGGGAGTCGATCGGCTCTGTGACGATCGCGATGGGATCCACCGTCCAGATCGGACTGGCGGTCAACAGTCATAACAATTCGCAGCTCTGCACCGCCACTTTTGACAACGTGGCCCAGTGACTGCCACGGCGCGATCGACGGCAGGACTAAAGTCCTGCGCTACGGAAGATCTGGGTCAACAGCACGACTAAAGTCCTGCGCCACGGAAGATATGCGCAACTATTCGGTCGCGCGCCAGTACGCAGGCAGGTCAGGCTTCGTGTCCCGGAGGATCTCCAGAATCGCGCGGCGCTCATCGGCAGTGAGGTGTGAGTAGACCGCACGCCGATCGGCGCCGATGAGGACGTCGTGCAGCCGCCGATAGACGTGCGCTCGCACGTCGGAGGGTAACGCGTCGAATGCAGCGCTGTAGATCATGTAGCTGAGACGATAGCGGAACAACCGCGTTTGCAAATCGAAATCGCGCAGCGACCGGCCAAGATGGTCGCGCGGACCGCGCTGCGGAAACGTCCGTGCGAACGACGACACGCCTTCGACCGGTTCCGTCAGCGGCGCTTCTTGCGTGAAGAGCATGTACTCGACGAGGTCGTCAACATCCTCGTCGAGGGCGCCGCGGGCTAGCAGCCCGTGGTGAAAGTCTGGCGTCGCACCGAGACGGGCGAGGCGCCCCGCGGGCAAGGCGCGACGACCGAGAATACCGATTGTATTTGAGCGAGGATCAACGCAGCCCCCGGGGATGCATCGCCCGTCGAATGCAGCCAGAGTTTCACCACGGGCTGCTAACGTGCCGCTACCGTCGTGCGCGGTCAGACGCGCGTCCCACCCCACGCGCGTGATGCGGTTGGTCATCTGGGTCTGGTGCTCGAACGTCATCAGGGCGACGATGTCGCTCGAAGCCGCGAGATAGGGAGCGGGATCGAAGAGGCCCAGGAGACTTGGAAGGTTCTGCCGCGACTCGCGGATGAGCGCCTCCGGCTCCGCGGGATTCGACGCCGTCGCGTTGGCGCGATCGAGTTGTTCGCCGCGTTTGGCCGTGACGTACCAGCCGCCCCAGCGATCCTTGAACGCCGTGCGATGGTCCGTGATGATGGCGGTGTCGTCCCGCAGCGGCGCCCCGGTTGGCCCAGGAATCACGGAGCCAACGTAAAGGCCAGGCACGCCGTTCGTGTTCGGGCCCTGATGACAGCGCAGACAGGTGTCGCCATGGCTGACGAGCGGCCTGCCGGCCGCGCCGATCGCCATCGTGTAGAAGACCGGACCCTGCACGGGATCGACCGCCGCGATCTCCAGGCTCGGTGCGCCTGGTACGTACGCCACCGCGAGGTCGTCGTTGAAATAAATCGCCCGCGGCCGGTCAGGAGAGATCCGCGCGGCCTGGAAACTGGTCTTCGAGAACACCAGCATCTGGGAATCCGCGTTGACGTGGAGTCGATCGAGGAGGGCCGGAAGCACACCAAGCGACCCGCTGCGTGCGTCGAGCGTCAGCGTGCCCTGCTCGAGCTCGTGCGCGATCTTCGCTGCGGCATCGTCGACCGGCAGATGGCCGTAGCGGATCGCGGGATCGTCGCCGGGGAGGTTGGTCTTGTACTCCTGCGAGACGAAGACCGGAGCGCCGAAGGCGAGCAGCAGCGCGCAGACGACGCCGTGGGTCCTCGTGCTCATCGGCTATTGCTTGTCGGGCTTCTTCTCCGGCTTTTCCGCTTTGGTGTTGTTCACACACGCGGTCGACCGGCAGTCGTGCGAGTTCTCCGAGCCAAGCGATTCGAGCAGCTTCACCGTATCGGGATGAAGCAGCGACTTCTCGCGCGGGCCGTTCGCCATGTCGGCGACGGTGTCGCCGGTCCCTTCGGGCACATCTTCGGCGCCCTGCGTGCCGCCGAGCCGGCCGCTGGCGCGCGCCTTCACGTCGGCGCCCTTCGCGACCAGGTACGTCACCAGATCGTTGTTGCCGACATACGCGGCGCCGTGCAGCGTGGTGTACCGCTTGTCGTCCTTGTCGTTGACGTTGGCGTGCAGCTCGTCGACCAGATACTTCACCGCGGCCAGCCGCGCATCGGGGTTGATATTCGTCCCCTGGTACTCGAAGCCGACGCCACCCGCCACCATCAGCGGCGTCACTCCGTGCGTCGTCGGCACGTTCGGGTCGGCGCCTCGACTGGCCAGCAGTCGCATGGCGTCGACGTCGTTGGCCTGCGCCGCGCGCCAGAACGCGGTTGCGCCGACGGGCTCGACCCAGTCGTCGCCGTAGCGGAACTTCCTGAACCACAGCTTCCGCGCCAGCCTGAAGTTCGCGTCGGCGCCGTGATCCAGCAGCGCCTTCATGAGCTCCAGGTACGTCGTCTTCTCCTGCTCGATGGTCGGCTGCGGATACCACGTGTTATGGCGCCAGCGCATGTCGATTGCCGCGTAGAGCGGCGTCAGGCGATCGATGTTCGCGAGGTTCGGGTCGGCGCCGTGGTTCAGCAGAAACATCGCGAGGTCGATGTGTCCATTGATAATTGCTTCGACAATCGGCGAGGTCTTTTCCCCGCCGCTCACAAGGTTGACGTCGGCCCCGCCGTCAATCAACGCGCGAACGGCCTCGGCATGGCCCTCGCGGGCGGCGAACTGAAGCGCCGTCATGCCGCCGACGACCGTGGCGCCGAACACGCGCTCATCGTCTTTATTCCTGAGCGGCGTGCCGTCCTTGTTGAAGCCGACGCCGGGCAGCTGCTGTTGATCGGCCGAGGCGCGCGCTCTCGCCGGCTTTTCGACGTCGCTCTCTGGCAACGGATCGCCATTGGCATCCACGCGGACGCGCTTCAAGCTCACGACCTTCGTCTGCATCGACGGATCGGCTTTGCGAGCAAGCAACACTCGAATCGCATCGACGCTGTTCCGCGCCGCGGCGAACATCAGCGCCGTCTGTTCATTCGTGACGTCCTTCGCGTTCGGATTCGCGCCGTGATCCATCAACAGCGTGACGGTTGGAGCGCTGCCAGATGCCGCCGCAACCATGAGGACCGTCGTCCCGTTCGCATTGGCTTCGCTCGCGCTCGCACCTGCCGTCAGCAGCGCGCCAACGACGGCCGGGTTGCCGTTTCGGGCGGCCATGAACAGCGGGCTCATGGCGCCGAGGCGGGTCACCGCCTTGACGCTCGCGCCCGATTTCAGCAGTGCCTTCGTCAGCGCCAGGTCGCCGCTGTTCGCCGCCCAGTGCAGGGCGGTGCTGCCATCGCCGTCGGCGGCGTTCACGTCGACGCCTTCGGCGATCAGTGCACGAACGGCGACCGCATCACGCTGCTTGACAGCGTCGATCAGCCGTGTGTCGGCGCTGACGGCAGACGCCGCAGCGGGGACGAGCAGTGCGGTCAGGAAGAGGGTCCACAGCGTTTTCATATCGCCACCTCACCCGTGCTATCGCCTATCGCGTCCTGATCGATCCCGAGTTTGTGCAGCATCGTGAGCAGCACGTTCGCATAGGGCGTTTCGTCCTTGCACCGGACGTGCAGGTTGCCTTTGATCTGCCCGTTCGCGTGACCGGCGAGCAGCACTGGCAACCGTCTGTGCGTGTGCACGTTCGAATCGCCCATCGGACTCCCCCACAGGATCAGCGAATGGTCCAGCAGGTTGCCGTCGCCGTCGGGGGTGTCCCGCAGCTTCTGAAGAAAGTACGGCAGCAGCGACATGTGATAGACGTTCAGCTTCGCGTACTCGAGGATCTTCGATGGAATCGAGCCATGATGCGACATCGCGTGGAATGGCGATTTGATGCCGCTCTCCGGGAAGACGCGATTGCTGGTGTCGCGGCTCAATTTGAACGACGACACACGCGTCGTCTCGGACGAGAAGGCCAGCACCTGCAGATCGAACATCAGCTTCACGTGCTCTTCCCAGGAGTCGGGCACGCCAAGAGGCGCCGACGGCAACGCACGGTTCTCGCCGCTGGCGTTATGCTCTTCAACTTTGGCGATGCGCCGTTCGATCTCGCGCACGCTCTCGAGGTAGCTGTTCAAGCGGTTCCGATCGCCGGCTCCCAGGTCGTTGCGGAGGCGGGAGACCTCGCGGGTGATGCCGTCCAGGATGCTGCGGTTGGCGCGCTGACGAGCGGCGCGCTCGGCCGCTGTTCCCCCCTCGCCGAAGAGGTTCTCGAACGCCATGCGCGGATCGATCGTCATCGAGGTCGGTGTCGTCGGCGACGACCAGCTAATCGGCCCCGAGTAGACGCAGGCGTAATTGAACCCGCAGGTGCCGGCGCTGTCGACGTTCTCGACGGCCAACTGCAGCGACGGCAGCGATGTGTCGGCGCCGAACTGCTGCGCGTAGATCTGATCGATCGACGTGCCGGCGCGCACATCCGATCCTTCGGTCTGCTTCGGGTGTGCCGCAGTCAAAAACACCGCGCTCGATCGGAAGTGGTCGGCGCCCTCCTCCGCCGCGGCCCACGCCTCCGCGGCTCGAAGATCGGTCTGCGTCACGACGGTCACGTAATCGCGGAACGGCTCGAGCGGCTTCAGGATCATCGTGAAGTCGAAATCGGCGCCTTCCTTCTCCGGCACCCAGTAATGTTTCTCCAGCCCTTCCTGGGTGCTGCCCGCGGAGCCGTGCACCATCTCGATGCACGCCAACCGGATCCGCGATGCTGCGGCGGTTTTGCGCTGGAGCGTCTGCGCCGGAACCATCGCGTCGAGCAGCGGCAGCGCCATCGTCGCGCCCATGCCGCGGAGAACTGTGCGGCGGGAGAGATGTTTCTGGGTGATGAACATGTCGGGCCTACTCCTGGCGGTTCCGTGCGGGAGACGCTTTCCGCTCGGGTTCGTTCTGCGCCGTCGTCACGACGTCGTCCACTTTTCGCATCTGGAACGGCACGCTGTTGACCACGCCGAGCACGAATGACGAGAAACGGTCGTTGTTCTTCGCGGCCTCGCGTTCGATCGCGCGAGCGGCCGGCATGTCGCGATAGTCGATGAGCCGTCCGAGGCCATAGGCCAGGAGATTCTCGGTAAAGCTGCCGATGAAGGAGTCCGTCCGTTTCAGAATGGCATTCCGCAGACTCACGGGGCCGTCCAGCCTGGTGCCGTCGTACATCTCGCCGGACGGATCGATCGGGGCGCCGCTGTCGACCGAACGCCACAGCCCGATCGCATTGAAGTTTTCGAGTGACAGTCCGATCGGGTCCATCATCTTGTGGCACGCCGCGCACGCCGGGTTTTTCCGATGTTCCGCGAGGCGCTCCCGAACGGGCAGCGCCTTCTGGTTCTCGACGTTCTCCTCGAGTGCCGGAACATTCGCTGGCGGCGGCGGAGGCGCAACCCCGAGGAGCACTTCCATCACGTACTTGCCGCGCAGCACCGGCGATGTGCGGTTCGCCAGTGACGTCAGCGTGAGAATGCTCCCGTGGCCCAGCAGCCCGAACCGGTTCGGGTCGCTCAGCGTCACCCGACGGAACGTGCTGCCCTGCACGTTCGGAATGCCGTAGTGCTTCGCAAGGACCTCGTCCACGAACGTATAGTTCGCCGTGAGCAGCTCCGTCACGCCGCGATCCTCGCGCATGATGCTGTCGAACAACAGCTTCGTCTCGCGCGTCATCGATTCGCCGAGGTTCCGGCTGAACTCGGGATACAGGCCCGTATCCGGATCGGCGTCCTTCACATGCCGCAGGCGCAACCACTCCGCCGCAAAGTTGTCGACCAGCGCCTCCGATCGGCGATCGGCCAGCATGCGCCGTACCTCCCGTTCGAGGACGACGGGGTCTTTCAACTGACCTCGCGCGGCAACGGTCAGCAGCTGATCATCCGGGCTGCTGCTCCAGAGGAAGTAAGACAGACGCGACGCCAGGTCGAGGTCGTTCAGCCGGGCGTTCGTTCCGGGCTTGGCCGCGGCGGGCGTCCGCTCGAACCGGAACACGAACTTCGGGTTCGCCACGATCGCCTGCAGCGCCATCCGGATGCCGCTCTCGAAGGTGCCGTCCTTTCGACCTTCCTGGTAATAGTCGAACAGGAAGTTGGCGTCTGCGTCCGTCACGGGCCGCCGGAACGCCTTGCGCGCCAGCTTCGCGATGATCGTCTGCGCGCACGCCGTCTCGTCGCGAGTGGACGCCGGCGTGCAGATGAAGATCGCGCGCCGGCTCGGCGTCGCGGAGACGCCGGTGACGCCGAACGGACCGGCAATCGTCATCGACTGCAAGTGTGGCAGCGCGATCAACCCCGGAATCCCCGCCGTGATGTCCACCATCGACTGCTCCACCTGCCGGAATTCGTCTTCGGTGGGACCGTCGAATTTCGCGATGAAGGCGGCTGACACGCGATGCGGGCCCGCCTTGATTCGCACCGGCGGCGTCGTCAGGATGTTCTTGGTTTCCGGAATGTTGGGATCGATCGTGAAGAGCGCGGCTCGGGCGCCGTCGACCGACACTTCGATTTGCTGGCCTTGCAGGTTCGCCGGCAGGTTCTGGCCGTACAGCGTCTCCAGAAAGTCGTAGTAGAACGCGAGCTTGAACGTGTATTGACCATCGGCCGAGAAGTTGTGCACCACCGACGTGCCGCCGCGCGTTCCGAGCGGTGCGCCGTCGACGTGACGCATTTGGTTCACGACCTTCGGCACCGTGTACATCGCCATGGTCGGCGCAACCTCACGATCGCCGATCGCTTCGCGGCTGATCTTTCCCGCCGCGCGAACATATCCCTGCACGAGTGCCGGCGTGACGGCGAGGACGTCGGCCATGTTGTCGAAACCGCGCCCCAGTTCGTCCGGCGGAAGCAAGGCCGAGACATCGATATCGAGATCGAGCAAGTCACGAACCGAGTTTCGATACTCCGAGCGATTCACACGATGGAGCTCGGGTGCTCCGGCAAAGGGGGACGCTGCGGCTGCGCGGTCGACGGTGGTCTCGAGCGCGACTCGAAGCGCGTCGGCGGTGGCTGCGTCCGGCCTCGGAGCACCGGCGGGCGGCATCATGCCCGCGCGCAGTTTGCGGATCATCTTCTCCGCGATTTCGGGCTGCTTGTCAGCCTGCGCCGGCTCGAAGTCCTGGAGCGACAAGCCGCCGGCCTTTCCATCGGCGTCGTGACATCCGAGGCAGTATTCGTTCAGTTGCGCATTGAGCGACGCGGCCGAGGGCGTGGCGACGACGTGCGACGCGACCAGCTTCGGCGATGCGGTCGTCGACTGGTGGCTGGCAGTCAGTGGCGCGCCGACAGCCGCGGCGCCAAGGACCACATAGACCAACTGTTTCATTGTCGTCCGCCCTCCAGCGCGCAGTATACGCTCGGGTGACGCAAGAAATGATCGCCAATTTGTCATCGAAACTCAGCCGACGTGCGCTGCAGCGGTGACAAACATTTACAACAATGCACGGCGACGAACGCGGGCGCGCTCTTATACTCGCGCGAGTTTTCGACGCATTTTCCCCAGGAGAGGCCTTATGAATGCCGTTCGCATCCGCACGGCCGTTGTGATGGCTGCACTGCTCGTTGGCGCCGGCGATGCGTTCGCACAGAGCACCACCGGAAGCTTCCAGGGGACGATCACCGATCCGTCCGGCGCGGCACTCCCCGGCACCATGGTCGTCATCACGAATACCGCGACCGGCCTCACGCGATCGACGGTCACCAATCAGTCGGGCAATTACGACGCGTCGCTGCTGCCGCCGGGTAACTACAACCTCTCGGCGGAACTGACTGGATTCCAGAAGGTCCAGAAGAACGGCATCGCCCTGCCGATCAACCAGACCAAGCGCGTCGACTTTCGTCTCGAGCTCACCGGCGTGCAGGAATCGGTGCAGGTGACTGCACAAGTGCCGCTGGTCGATACCCAAGACAGCGCCATGCGCCAGGTCGTCGGAGAAGCGCAGATTGTCGCGCTGCCGCTCAATGGAAGAAATTTCCGCGACCTGGGGCTGATCGTGCCAGGCGTCCAGGACATGGCGCAGAACTCCAACCTCGCCAGCCGCGGCGGCGGCATCAACATCGTCGGCGCGCAGGACACGCAGAACAACTTCCTGCTCGACGGCTTCGACAACAACGACCCGACGACGGGTGAAACGCTGACGTATCCGACGGTCGATTCGGTGCAGGAATTCACGATCATGGGCGCCAGCTACGGCGCAGGCATCGGCTTCGCCAACGGCGGCATCGTGAGCCTGGTGACGAAGTCCGGCAGCCAGCAATATCACGGCGACGGCTGGGAGTTTCTGCGCAACGATGCCTTCAACCAGAAGAACTATTTCGCGACCACGAAGCCGCCGCTGAACCGGAGCCAGTTCGGCGGCACCTTCGGCGGTCCGGCCTCACAGCACCTGTTTTTCTTCGGTGGATATGAAAGCACGATCGACCACGAGGGCGTCACGCAGACGGCGACCATTCCAACCCTCGCGATGCGCTCCGGCGATTTCAGCGGACTTCCGGCCATCAAAGATCCGTCGACGGGGCTGCCGTTCCTGAACAACCAGATCCCGGACGCGCGGATCAATCCCATCGCGCGCAACATTCTCAATCTGTTGTACCCGGCGCCGACCAGCGGCGATACGTCGCGCAACTACATCGCTTCGCCGGTCGTGCCGAACAACCTGCAGGTCGGCAGTGCGCGGGTTGACTACACCCCAACTTCGGCGAACAGCTTCTTCGGCCGCTTCTCGCAATATTGGCAGACGAGCATCGACACGAGCCCGTCGCCGTTTGCGCTGGCGCAGACGCAGACCAAGAAGCACAACTACAACATCGGCGGCGAATGGACACACGTCTTCGGGCCGCAGACCGTTCAGGAATTTCGCGTCGGCTTCGGCCACGTCGACAACGAGAAGTGGCCGCAGAATCAACAGAACGGGGACGCGCTGATCGGCCTCACCAGCGGCACCACGGCGACGACCTCGCCCAACAACCTGTCGGGCGGACCGCCCACCATCAGCTTGAGCGGCTACCAGGGGATCACGCCGTTCACGAACCCCTTCATCCGCCTGCACAAGCTCTGGCAGGTGGCGTACGCGGTGACCCACAACAAGGAGAACCATTCGATCCGCGTCGGTGGCGAGTACCGGCATTTCCGGATGGACATCGTCGACGACAGCAATCCGCAGGGGTCATTCACGTTTACGGGGCGCTACACGGGGAACTCCGTCGCCGACCTGCTGCTCGGCTATCCCTCGGCGACGACCAACCTCATTGGGCCGCCCGTCAATGACGAGAACAGCTGGCAGGTCGCGACGTATGCGGAAGACAGCTGGCGCGCATCGTCCAACCTCACGCTGACCTATGGATTGCGGTACGAATACCAGACGCCCGATACGTCGTCGAACAACTTACTCGGCGCCTTCGTCCCGTCGCTCGGCAGCGCGGTCGTCGTCGGCACGAACGGCGTGCCTGCAGGCGTGCGGAATCAGTATTACAAGGATTTTGCGCCGCGGGCCGGCGTCGTCTGGGATCCGGGCGGGAACGCCAATCACACCATTCGCGGGAATTATGGAATCTACTACGAGTCGCTCATCCACAACATTTTCGAGCCGAGCGGCTACACGTCGGCGCCGATTTCGCAGCAAGGGCAATTCAACGCGTCGGCCACGAATCCGAATATCTCGCTGAGCGATCCATTTCCGACCGCGCTGGCGAATGGCACGTTGGCAACTTCGGGTGTCGACCCGTCCTATCACGGCGGCCGCACGCAACGGTGGGATGCCGGGGTCCAGCAAGCGGTCGGCGCGCGCGGCGTGCTGGACGTGTCGTACGTTGGCTCATACACCAGCGGACAGGCAAGCTCCTACAACCTGAACCAGCCGGCGCCAGGCCCTGGAGCCGTGCAGCCAAGGCGTCCGTACCCGAACTACACGACGATCACGTGGACAGACGGTACTGGCGTGACGCGCTACAAAGCGCTCCAAGCAAAGTACGAGCAGCGGCTGTCGAAAGGGTTCTCGTTGCTGGCGTCCTACACGTTGTCGAAGACGACGGACAACACGCAGGACGGAGTGTCGAATCAGGATCCGGCGAATCGGGGAGCGGACCTCGGCCTCGCATCATATGACCGGAGGCAGCGGGCCGTGATCAGCTTCAGTTATGGGCTGCCATTTCAGAACGCGTGGGCGCGCGATTGGCAGATCGCGACAATCGCCACGTTCGTGAGCGGACCGCCGATCACCGCGCTCCTCAGCATCGACAATGCGAACATCGGCGCGACGAACAACCAACGACCCAATATGAGCGGCGATCCAAACGCGAACGCGCCTCACACGCCGAATGAATGGTTCGACACCTCGGTCTTCTTGCCCCCTGCGCCGTTCACGTTCGGAAACGAGCCGCGGAGCAGCATTACGGGGCCCGGCTTCGAGTCGGTGAACGCTACACTATCGCGGCGGGTGCGATTCGGATCGCGATCCGTTGAGTTGCGCGCCGAAGTCTTCAACCTGCTGAATCATGCGAATTTTCTACTGCCGGTCACCAACTTCAACTCGGTGAGCTTCGGGCAGGTGCAAGCGGCGCAAGATCCGCGCGAGTTCCAGTTCGGCCTCAAATTTCACTTCTGACACGAGAGCTGCATGGCGCCGCTAGGGCTTGCGAATGCGACCGTGCGTCGTATCCCAACGCCACATGGAATCGTTTGTGACGTGAACGCCGCCAAGCCAACGGTCGAAGGGCACGAGGTTGGTCCAGTCAAGGCGACCGGCCAGCACGTCGCGGCCAGTGTCGGTTCGCGTGACCGTACCGCTCGGCAATATCGAAGAATCGCTCAGATTCCATCTGCGCGGCGATGAGCGGATGGGGCCCGGACGCCAGCGCGTCTATGCGGCTTCTCAACGCGGTGTCGGTCGGAGTCAGGGCATCTTCCCGGCGAAGCCAGGCGTGAAACAGGGACCATATCGACCGCGGCCCGTCAGCGAGCGCAGAGAGAATCTCCCGCTCGCTTCGCGGTAACCCGCTATCCGCTGCCGGAAATTCCTCCAGCCACCGGCGGAGCGCCGGGCCGAGAAATGGCAGGGCGCTGGTGTCGGACTCGGTCAACCGCTCGACGTCCGTGGGATCCTGAGAGGTGAACGCGTGCCAGGCCCGGCGACCGAGCGCGAATTGCTCCGCGGTGACCGCCGCTCTGGTGTCGAGCAGCGATGCGAGCTGGTCGGGCGTCAGCTGCCCCAGGCCTTTGAACATCTCGATTCCGCGAAATCGGCCGATGCAGATCAACGAGAGGCGCGTCGAGCCGAGACCGTGGCGAACGAACCAGTCGAGGTGACGAATGAGCAGCAATTGATCGAAGAGATCGTGTTCGAACCAGAGCACGACCTCTTCGTAGTCCGGATATCTATCCATCCCGCGCTGCCACATTCCGAGCAGGCTCACCTCCTCGGCTGACTCTTTCTGCTGGGGCGGTGCCGCTTCGCCCAGAAGCCCTCGCGGACTCCGAGCATCTCGGCATCCGTCAGGCCAGCGGGCACCGGCCCCTCGAGAAGCGCGTCGGCATAGACGGTCGCATCGCCCGGCATCCCCGACTGCTCGAACGGCGTTCGCGTCGCGTCGCCGTTCATGACGTGAAGCATGCGCGCCACGGTCTCGCTCCTTGAATATCAGGGTTCATTTGGATGTCGTGTCCCGCTTAACGTGTCCGCCAAAGCCGCGGAGTGGCGAAGGCGGAAGCCGGACCGCCCCGCCGTCGATAGTAACGCGCCAGCCACGTCGTTCGCATTGCGCTCGGGTCGCCGGATCGGTATAGTGACGGATTGTAAACGAGTCGACTGCCCGCGGCCCATGGGCTGCGGGCTCGGCGTCAATCCCACGATCTGGAGGTGAATCTGTAGCGTCCCCTTACATTCAAGTAGACAAACAGCACGGGACCAGGTCCCAACCGAGTGCTGATTGATAAGCCGTCGTGGCGTGATGCCCGGCGGCTTTTGTGTTTTCGGGGGATTGTGTTCACGCACACCATCGGCAGCGCGATGACAAGGAGACGACACATGCGCCAAGATACGCGGCCAGAGGATCACCTCTCGAAACGACGAGTGGTCTATCGCACGATCGGCACGGACGCCGTGAGGGTTCGCCGAGACCACGAATATCGAATTGTCGATTCGGCGGCTCTCACCATGGATGTGTACTATCCACCCGATTCGACAGACGGAACGCGGCGTCCCGTCGTTCTCTTTGTCACCGGCTTTTCAGATGCAGGCGCAGAGCGGATGCTCGGATGCAAGCTGAAAGAGATGGGATCTTACGTCTCGTGGGCGGAACTTGCAGCCGCGTCCGGATTGGTAGCAATCACCTACACGAATGCCGACCCCGCAGCAGACGCTCACGAGGTGCTCCGATACATTCGGCACAATGCTGCGACGCTGGCAATCGACGAGAATCGGATCGGATTGTGGGCCTGCTCAGGCAATGTTCCGACGGCATTGTCGTTGCTGATGCAGGACGCACATGACCATGTGAAGTGTGCGGCCCTGTGTTACGGATATATGCTCGACCTCGACAGGTCCAGCCGGGTCTCAGATGCGGCGAGACAATTCGGGTTCGTCAACCCATGTGCCGGCAAATCGGTGGCGGACCTCCCGCGCGACCTCCCGATGTTCATTGCGAGGGCGGGCCGAGACCAGATGCCCGGCCTCAATGAGGCGCTGGATCACTTCGTGCTCGACGCGGTGACCTGCAATCTACCGATAACGTTCGTCAATCACTCGGCGGCGCCGCACGCTTTCGACCTCCTTCTCGACACCGAGCTCTCGCGCGAGATCATCAGGCAGATACTTCGGTTCTTGCAATGCCATCTCACTGAGTGACGGAAGAGGCATTCCGCGCGGTGAAGGCGTGCGACCGTCTGCCCCACGACGAAGGACCGCGGTCGCCTTGGAGGAGGTGGTCCGCGGGACCGCGACCCGGTCGCTCGAATTAGAGTGCGTCCGTTATGCAAGATCTCACGATTCGTCTAACGCAGCGGCACACGATTCCTGGGCGGCTCGAGCCTCCATCATCCGAGCAGACGGAGTACATTCGGGCCGACCGCAAACGCGAGGAGCGTCGAGGCTGGAGCGGCTATCGCCTCCGGCCGCAAGGCAGAACGAGGTTCCGCTTGGAACCATGGACCGCATTGATCACTCGATGCGACATCAAACAACAGTTCTGGCTCAACCTTGACGACCGCGAGTACACGGCTTCCCCTCTGCACGTCTACGCGAGCAAGGAAGAATGGCCGCGGGCCCATGCGGTTCCGCACGGTCAGGTTGTCGAGCGCAGAGAACCGACGGTGCTCGTCGAGACTGAAACCGTCGACACAGGTGAGCGGAAGGATTTCTTCGGTCATCTGGGTCGTCATGTCATCACCACGAGACGGATCGTTCCGCTTGCCGGCGCGAAGCGGGGACCGAGCACGACGGTGACAGACGGCTGGTACATCGACCTCGACAGGCGCATCTCCTGTGACCCGTCGTGGCGGTTTGGAGGCGCTGGTCACGGACTCTTGTCTCTCACTGTCAAGGGCGAGCCGAGCGACGTTCCGATGTTCAGAGACATCGGCGAGGCTGAGACGGGATTTGCCGTGCTGAGTCGCACGTTGCCTGAAACGATGACACCGCCGGACGGATCGGCGCAGGCGCCTTCGTCGATGTGGCAGACGGAAGTGACCGACCTGTCGACGGCGGAGCTCGACGCTGCGCTCTTCGAGGTTCCCACGGAATTCAGACTCGTCGAGCGGATTCGTCAGGACCCCATTCCTCCGCTGTCCATTCGCTGCAAGCGCGCGTACGAGCACGCTATGCGACGCTTACGTGCGGTGAATGAACGCCTGCACGGTCGCGCGGACGGCGACGACAGGTAACTCCCGGCCGAAAAAGGGGTACGGCCCCTTTTTGCGCGATGTGACACCGCGCGCATGTATTTGACATCCCAATAGAACGACATATACTGCATTCGTATGTCTAATAGAGAGCCGGCCAAGGCCGACATCCTCCAGGGGACGCTCGACCTCATGGTGCTGCAGACGCTGGCCGCCCTCGGACCGCTCCACGGCTATGCCATCGCCGCGCGCCTCGAGCAGGTCTCCAGCGGCTCGCTCCAGCTCAATATGGGCACGTTATATCCAGGATTGATGCGTCTGGAGCAGCGCGGGTTCGTGCGCGCCAAATGGGGCATCACGGACAACAACCGAAAGGCACGGTTCTACACGATCACCACGGCGGGACGACGCCAACTCGCCGCCGAGCGATCCGAGTGGGACCGGATGACGTCCATCATCGACGCGCTCCTGCGCGACCCGGCCTGACTGGAGGCGAGAAGCTCATGGCCATGCTCCGCGAATGGATCAACCGCCTCCTGGGGACCCTCCATCCGAGGAGGCGCGATCGCGAGCTCGAGCAGGAGCTGCACGTCCATCTGCAGCTCGCGGTCGAGGACGCGCGACGAAAGGGCAGCACGCCCGACCACGCCGCGCGCACCGCAGCAATCCGCTCGGGCGGTATCGCGCACGCGTTGGAGGCCCTGCGCGATCAACGCGGGCTTCCGTGGCTCGACGATCTGGGCCGCGACCTGCGCCACGCGGTTCGATTGCTGCGGCGCAATCCAGTCTTCGCCGCGATCGCCATCGTCTCGCTGGCCGTCGGCATCGGCGCGAACTGCGCGATTTTCAGCTTGGCCGACGAACTGATCCTGCGTCCGCTTCCCGTCCGCGATCCTGGCGCGGTGGTCACGGTCAACGCCGACGCCCCGGATCAAGGGTCCGGCGGCGGACGCATGTCGTATCCGAACTACCGCGACTTGCGGGATGCATCGCGATCCTTCGATGGCCTCGTGGCGTATCGACTGTCGACGGTCGGCTTCGCCCGATCGCGTGAGGCGGTTCGGGAGCTTCGCACAGGAGTGCTGGTCAGCGACAACTTCTTCAGCGTGCTCGGCGTCCAGCCGGCGCTCGGCCGCAGCTTCACGCCCGACGAGGGCCAGGTGCCTGGCCGCGACGCGGTCGTCGTGCTCAGCTACGATTTTTGGAAAAACGCGCTGGCCGCAGACCGGTCGATTCTCGACGATGTTGTCTGGATGAACGGCATCCCATTCCACGTCGTCGGCGTCGCGCCGGCGAGCTTCACCGGCACGGAACAGCCCTTCCGACCGGCGTTTTACGTGCCGCTCATGATGGCGCAGCGGCTCGGCGCAGCGCTCCAGGATCCGCTGGAAAAACGAGACGAGCGCGCGTACTGGATCAAAGGACGGCTGAGAGCCGGCATCTCCACACAGAGTGCTCGCGCAGAGCTCACCACGGTGTGGAACCAATTGGCGCAGCAGTATCCCGACGCCAACCGCAATCGAACGATCGGCGTCCGCAGCGAGTTGCAGGAGCGCATTCGGCAGGACCCGCAGGATGCCGTCCTTCTGGCGATATTGGGTGCGCTGGCCGCGGCCGTGTTGATCATCGCATGCGCGAACGTCGCCAACCTGATGTTGGGTCGGGCCCGCGCCCGGTCACGCGAGATGGCGATTCGTCTCGCGCTGGGCGTCAGCCGCACGCGGCTGCTTCGACAGTTGGCGACTGAAGGTCTGGTGCTGACGCTTGCGGGCTTTGCGGTCGGCGTGGGAATCGCGTACGGCGCCATCCGTTTTCTTCAAACGATTCCCGCGCGCGATCAGGTGGTGCTTGCCCCGCAATTGGACGAGCGCGTGCTGCTGTTCGGCCTGTTCGCCGCCGCCGCGAGCGCGATCCTGTTCGGGCTGGCGCCCGCGCGTCAGAGTCTGCGAACGAATCTGACGCCTGCGCTGAAAACCTCGGAGCCGAGCGAGACGAGTCGCACGAGAACTGTCGGCCGCTACGTGCTGGTCGTCGGACAGATCGCCTCGTCCATGGTCCTGCTCGTCGCCGTCGGGATGCTGCTGGATGGCTTTCGGAAGGCAGTGGTCCTGGAACCTGGCTTCCGAATCGACCACCTCACTATCATGAGCACGGATACGTCGGTCTCGCAGTACACCGCACCTCAGACGCGCGCCTTTTATCGCGCGCTCGTCGAGCGGGCGCGCGCGCTGCCTGGCGTCGTCTCGGCCGCGCTCACCAGCGCGGTCCCCTTCGACGTCGACAGCCAGCGCACCGAAGCGGTGATTCCTGAAGGCTATCTGTTCCCGCGCGCCCAAGGGAGCGTGTCCGTGTTTGCCGCCGTCGTCGACGAACGGTATTTCGACACGATGCAGATCCCGGTGGCCCGCGGGCGCGCCTTTACGGCCGACGACAAAGATGGCTCTCGTCTGGTGGCCATCGTGAACGAGGAGCTGGCGAAGACCTATTGGCCGAATCAGGATCCAGTTGGCAAACGCATCCGCCTGGCGGACAGCCGCGGTCCGTGGCTGGACGTGGTCGGCGTGACCCCGACCGGCAAGTACACGTGGGTCGGGGAAGCGCCCACGCCTTTTCTGTATCTGCCGTTTGCGCAGCACGAGCGGACGGAGATGTCGTTGATGGTCGAAACGGCCAATGCGGATCCGGCCGTTCTCGTGACGCCGCTGCGCGACGTGGTCCGATCCATCGACGTCAATCAGCCGATCTCCAATCTTCGGACGTTCTGGAGCCTGTATCAGGAGCGAACGATTGCAATACCCCTCATCGTCATGCAGATGGTCGGGGCGATGGGTCTGCTCGGATTGATGCTGGCGCTGATCGGCCTCTATGGCCTGGTCGCGTATTCGGTGGCGCGCCGGACGCGGGAGATTGGCATTCGCATGGCGATCGGCGCCGGCAAATCGGACGTGCTGACGATGGTCCTCCGTCAGGGACTGACGCTCTCACTTGCCGGCGTCGCGGTCGGCGGCGTTGCGAGCGTGGTGGTCGGGCGCCTGCTGACCGCCGCGCTGGTGGGTCTTGGCACGCCGAACCCGGCGACCTACGTCATCGTTCCGGCGGCGTTGATCGGTCTCACCATGGCCGCCAGCTATTTTCCCGCCCGCCGCGCCTCGCTGGTGGATCCGCTCGTCGCGCTCAGGTATGAGTAGCAGCACACGACGCTCTCACCACGGTGGACACAGTGGACACGGAGGCCCAATCCTGAAGAGTACGTTCCTCTGCGTCCTCCGTGACCTCCGTGGTGGAGACCTTAATTCTGCAACGTGCTCTAACTTTCTCGCAGCACGGTGGCCGGATCGGCCCGCGACGCACGGTAGGCTGGGAGCCCGCCAGCAAGAGCCGCCACGATCGCCAGCGTAAAGATCGCACCGGCCAGCGTCGCAGGATCGCGCGGCGCGACGCCGTAGAGCAACGATGCGACGAGTGACGATGCCCACAGGCTGAATCCGGCGCCAATGCACACGCCGGCACCAACCAGCAGCGCGACGCGCGAGAGCACGAGCCGCACGACACGCCGCGGAAGCGCACCGAGCGCCATGCGGATCCCGATCTCCAAGCGTCGTCGAGAGACGGCGTGGGCCGTGACGCCGTAGAGGCCGAGTCCAGACAGCAGCAGCGCGAGCCCGCCGAAACACGCAGCCAGTCGCGCGACCAGGCGTTCCTGCGTGAGCGACGCATTGACCCGGTCGGCAAGCGGCCGGAACGTCAGCGCGAGTTGTGGATTCACGGAAGCGAGCGCGGTTGCGATGCTTCTGGTCAACGTCACTGGCGAGTCCGCCTTCGATCGGATGCTCAAATCGGCTGATGTCAGCGGGAACCCCGGTAGATCGAACTGCTCGATCGGCACGTACCAGGTGGGCGGTACCGGATTGCGAAGCGAACCGTAGACCGCATCCGCGACGATGCCGACAATCTCGATCGGCGGAAGGGCGATGGCGCGGTGCGGATACAGCGTGATCGTGCGGCCGATCGGGTTATCGCCGTTGAGAAACTTTCGTGCAAAGGCTTCATTGACTACGGCCACCCGCGGCGCGCCTTGGCGATCGCTGTCCGCGAGGTCGCGCCCGGCGATCAGCGGTATCCCGAATGTGCTGAACCATCCCGGGGAGATCAGATTCCCGAACACCTCCATATAGGTTTCGCCATACTGGCTACCGGACACCTCCAACGGCGGTGTGAACGCGTTGCTGAATGGCGTCACGAACGAGATCGTCGTGTCGGCGACATTCGGGAGCGCGCCAACGGCCTCACGAGCACGCTCGTAGAGCGGAACACGCTGCGCCGGATCGACCGTCGTCCGTTGCGCGTCGATGGTGACCACGAGCACGCGATCGGGCTGGAAACCGAGCTGCCGCGTCGCGAGTGCTGTGAACGTGCGGACGAACAATCCGGCGGCGAAGACCAGGAGCACCGAGAGCGCGACTTACACGACGACGAGCCAACCTGACAGGACGCCATGTGCCCGGTCGGTCGTCACTCGACCCTGCTGCTTCAGCGCGTCCATCGGTGCGACACGAGAGGCGCGAAACGCAGGGGCGGTGCCGAAGAGCACCGTTGTCACGACGCTGATCCCGATCGTGAAGGCCAGGACGCGGCTGTCGATCGACAGGTCGAGGAACACCGTATTCGCCGACGTTGACAGCTGGCGGACAAGAACGCGGCTGGTCCATGCGGCGACCGCCATGCCGAACGCCGCGCCGCCACTCGACAGCACGATACTCTCCGTCAGGAGCTGCCGCACGAGCCGCCAACGGGAGGCGCCAAGAGCGAGGCGTAAGCTCAGCTCCGGACGTCTGGCCATAGCGCGCGCCACCAACAGATTGGCGATGTTCACACACGCAATGACCAACAGGAGGCCGACGATCGCCATGATCGTCAACAACGGGCGTTCGTATCGGTCGCGGAGACCTGAATAGCCAGTCGCGCCGGACACCAGCGTGAATGGGCTCTTCAGATACTTGTCGACGGCTGGCTTTCCAGATTGGCGCAAGGCGTCTCCGATGGTCGCCTCGCGGATCTGGGGCTGCACCTGGCGCAGTCCGGCCGTCGCACCTTCCGCCGACTGCCCGGGTCTGAGTCTGGCGACGACGCTCAGGAAGCTCGTGCCGGTGTTGTCCAACCACGTGTCGCGGCCACGAATCAACGGCTCGTCGCCTACCGGCACCATGACATCGAAGGTTCTGCCGACCTCAGGGCCAGAGAAATCTGGCGTTGTCACACCGACAATCGTGAACGGCACCCCTTCGAGTCGAAGGGAGCGACCGATGGCGTCTGCGGCGCCGCCGAAGCGCCGCTGCCAGAAGCTGTAGCTGATCACGGTGACGGGACCGTCGATGCCGCCGCCGCGCCGATCGTCGGCGTCGGAGAATGGCCGCCCGAGCAAAGCCGGCACGCCCAGCGTGTCAAAGAACGACCCGCTCACCCAGACACCGTCGACGAGTTGTTTCTCTCCACCGGTCGCAAGATTGAGCCGCGTGAACGACCACGCCGCTGTCGCGTCGAAGAGCTGCGGTCGTTGGTGGATTTCTTCCCAGATGGGGTACGTCCACACGCGCAGACGTGTCGGCACGCCGTCGGTGACGAGCACCAGCCGCGCCGGATCGTTGACCGGCAAGGTCCGGAGCAGCAGGCTGTTGACGATGGAAAAGATCGCGGTGTTGGCGCCGATGCCGAGCGCGAGCGAGAGGACCGCGACGGCCGTCACGATCGGCGTACTGCGGAGCCCGCGAAGGGCGAGACAGACATCCTGCCAGAGTCCCGCCGTCACCCACCACGTCTGCCCGTCACGGATCGCCTCCTTCACCTGCATGACGCCGCCGAATTCGAGACGTGCGCGCCGCCGCGCCTCTTCTGGTGGGACGCCCGCCGCCATGAGATCATCGATGCGCTCGTCGACGTGAAACCGCAACTCTTTGTCGAACTCGTCGTCTCGGCTCATTCGGCCCTCCGCTAGTCTTGACGTAAGGCCAGCATCGGATCGATCGTCGCTGCGCGCGATGCCGGAAGATACGTCGCCGCCACGACGACCGCCGCCATGGTTGACGCCACCGCCGCGATCGTGAGCGGATCGGTCGCGCCGACGCCGAATAACAGCGTGCGGAGAAAACGCGCTAACAACAACGCGCCCACGGTGCCAATCACAGCGCCTGCAGCAGACAGCCGCAACGCCTGCCAGATGAACGAGCGAAGTAGTTGGCCCGGCCTCGCGCCGAGAGAGACGCGAATCCCGATCTCCCGAGTCCGCTGTGCCACCCCATACGCCGTCAAGCCGTACACACCGATCCCCGCTAATGTGAGCGCGAGACCTCCGAACATCGCGAGCATCAGCATGTTGAAACGATTCGGCGCAATCGACCGGGCCAGCACATCGGTCATGCTGACGAAGTCCGTCGCCGGCTGCGCCGGATCGACGGCCAACACGCGACGGCGCACCGCCGGCACCAGATCGGATGGGTCGCCGTCCGTGCGGATGACCCATCGCAGCGGAATCTTGTCGACAATCAAGCGCGTGATCATTTCAGGAGACTGCCCGACCGGCACGTACATCGTCATCGTCGGAGCGAAGCGCAGCCCCTGTTCACGCGTGTCGCCGACGATGCCTACGATGGTTCGTGGCCGCAGGTCCCGCGCGTCCGTCAAATATCCCTCCCCGATGACGAGCGCCTGACCAATAGCGTCGCCCTTCGGGAACGCGGCACGCGCCAACGCCTGATTGATGATGATGCTGGGCGCGGCGGCCGCGGAGTCGGTATCGGCGAACGTGCGTCCGCGGATAATGGGAATCCCCATGGCCGCGAAGTAGTGAGGATTGATGGAGCGGTACCACCCATCGTGCTCGCTGTCCCCGGATGACGATCTTGGCGAGCCACTCGATGGTGCGCCGGCCACCGTCACGGGAAAATCGATCGGGAAGTCCGTTGGCAGCGCAGGCGTCGAGCTCGCCGCGACGACTCCCGGTATCTGCTCGAGAGCCGCGGACACTGTGGCGCTATACGCACCCAATCGCGCCGAATCCGCATAGCGCGATGGAGTGAGGCTCACCGACATCGTCAAGACATGATCGGCACGAAACCCGGGATCTACCGCCGCAAGCTTCCAGAAACTTCGACCTAACAGGCCCGCGCCCAGAAGGAGCATCGTCGAGAGCGTGCACTTGCGCGAGCGTCAACGCGGAGCGCAGCCGGTTGCCACCGATGCCTGAATCGCTTTGAGCGCTGCCCTGTTTCAGCCAACGTGTGAGGTCAGCGGCAGACAGCTGCAGCGCCGGCGGCAGACCTGCGAGCAGAGCAGACATGAGCGCGACGAAAACCACGAAAACCAGGACCCGAGCGTCGATGTGGATGCGATCGGCTTGCGGCAGGTTCGCAGCCGACAGCGCCGGCAACACGCTCACCGCGCCGTAAGCGAACAGAAGGCCAAGCCCGCCGCCCGAAGTGGCGATCAACATGTTCTCGGCTAACGCGCGCTGAATGATTCGCCATCGCGACGCGCCGAGCGCCGCCATGACCGCGATCTCGCGCCGGCGGGCCAACCCGCGCGCCAACACCAAATTCGCGACATTCGAGCACGCCACGAGCAGGACGAAACCGACGGCGACGATCAGCACCTGCAGCGCCGCCCGTATCGGTCCGACGAACTCCTCTTGTAAAGACCGCAGGACTATGCCGTCCGGCATGTTGGTCAAGGACGCGTGTTGCGCCGCCTCGCGACGCGCGATTCCATCGATCTGCGCCTCCGCCTCCGCCCGGCTGATGCCAAGCGCCACGCGCGCCAGCACCTGGAACGAGTTCGCGCGATCGTCGCTGGCTTCCGGCATTGGCAATATCAGATACACGCCCGCCGGACTGAACGCCTCGAGCGAATCGGGGGCGATACCGATCACGGTGTACAGGTGGCCTCCGATCGTCAACGATCGACCCACGATCGCTGGGTCACTCCCCAAACGGCGACTCCAGAACGTTCGTGTAATCACGGCGGTAGACGGCCGGCCCGGCACATCGTCCCCATCTGCGAACAGGCGACCCCGAATCGGCGTAACACCGAACACGCGGAAGAACTGGGCGCTGACCCGCAGTCCAGTGATCGACTCAGCCGCGTCAGCCGTCAGCATCGTGTAGCGGCCGGCCTTGTAGACATCGAGAATCGCTAGCGCCGCCAACACTCCGCGTTGCGTGCGAAGCGCCACGTAGTCGTGAGTGGCAAAGCTGAAGCTGCTGCCCGACGGCGTTCTGCGCCGGACCTGGACGATGTCGTCAGCGTGCTCGAATGGCAGCGGACGAAGCATGACGGTGTTCACGATGCTGAAAACCGTCGCGTTGGCGCCGATGCCCAGGCCGAGAATCGCAGCGGCAGCGAGCGCAAACGCCGGCGTGCGCCGCAGCGACCGGATGGCGAGGCGACAATCCTGCGCGCAGCTCTCCAACCAGTGCGACCGGTCCTGATCGCGGACGGCCTCCTTCGTCTGCAGGACGCCGCCGAATTCGAGACGTGCGCGCCGCCGCGCCTCTTCCGGTGTGATACCAGACGCGATCAGATCGGCGATGCGCTCGTCGACGTGAAACTGCAGCTCCTTGTCGATCTGCTCTCCGCGGCGCATCGTCTTCCCCGCTACTTCGCCGTCTGAAGCACCAACGCAATCGCCTGACTCAGGCGGCTCCACTCCGTTCGTTCGACGTCGAGCCTCCGGCGGCCCGCTGCGGTCAGCGCGTAGAACTTGGCTTCGCGGCCACTGTCGGCCGTGCGCCACTCCGCGCGCAGCCAGCCGCGCTTCTCGAGGCGATGGAGCGCCGGATACAGCGAGCCCTGCTGCACCTGCAGTGCCTCTTTGGAGATCTGGTTGAGGCGCTGCGCGATCGCGTAGCCGTGGAGGGTGCCGAGCGACACGACCTGCAGGATCAGCAGATCGAGCGTGCCCTGCAGGAGCTCGGTTCTGTTCTGAGGCATAGACATCCGACACATAGTGCGGCCGACATATGTCGAATGTCAAGGCGTCTTCGAGAAGTGATGTTTCGCTAACGCGGTTGCCCGCGACACCACGAAGATTTGCGTCTTCGCCGTCTTCGTGCCTTCGTGGTTTTGACGGCAGGCTAAACGCACAGCGTGGGGCACATCCCGGCAGTCGTCGGCGTCATTGAGTAGGACGCCGGCGGGAGCGATCCGCTCGGCACGACTTGCAGGATCAGGCGCGAACCGGTTACGACGCCCGAAAAGTGTGCGGGTGGCGCCGGCTCGATCGAGATTGGCCCAACCTCGATGCGGTACGTGCCGTCGACGTCGAACCTACCGTCAGTGCGGATGGTCGGTCGCGCGAACTGACCATGGCCGCACCCGACCGCGAGGTTGCACGCCGTGTCGGTCACCGACAGACACGCGCCGTCGCCGGTCCATCGGCCGGTCGCGAGTGGCCCTTCCTTCGGGCCCGCGGGATTGCGGTTGCAGGCGAGCGAGCCGCCGCACGCGACGAGCGCCACCACCGACAGGCGTATCGCCCGGCGTCTCATGATTTCTTTATAACGCCGGCTGCACCACTGATCAACGCCGGCTGCGCTCAAACCTGTTACCATGCCCCGACTCGCGGTAAGGAGGCAGCATGCATCGGGTTGTCATCCTCGGGATCGTGACGTCGGCATTCCTGCTCGCATCGGGACCGCCGTCTGGCGCGGACCCGCCGCCCGATTTCCTCTCGATCGCGCGCGGTGCGATTGGCGATCCGCAAGCGCTCGCGAAGGTCCATGGTCTGCATGCCACGCTGAGTCGCCAGATTGTGGCAGCCGGGAGCGGCGACGATCGACACGGCGGCCCGGTTGATAAAGAGCACATCTGGCTCGAGCCACCCTCCCGGTTCCTCGATCGCATCATCACCGGTGGAGGACGCCCCTACTTCATCCAGAGTGGCATCGACGATGCCCGCGTGATCGCACCAGGTCGCCTCCCTGAGATCACTGCGGCGCGTCTCCAGCGCGGCAAGCTCAGACGCTTCGCGCTCGCATGGCTGCTCTTCGATCCGGACGCGCTCGGCGTCTCACTGGCTGACGAAGGGACGGCCACCGTCCATCGACACGTCGTCCGCGTCCTCCACGCAACCGACGACGTGGGATTCGACCTGCGCTTGTATTTCGACCCCGCCTCCCACCGCCTGCTGATGACCGACGATTACACGATGACGGCGCACGGTATTGCCAGCAACGTGAATGGCCGCGCGACTTCGTCGACGTCGTCGCCCGAGACGACGGCCGAGCGGATCACGTACGGCGAGTATCGCAGCGTGGACGGCATCGAACTGCCATTCAGCATCGCGCGCGAGGTGAGCGGCACGCCGGTCGACCTCTGGCATGTCATCAAATACGAGTTGAATCCGACGGACCTCGACGCCGTGTTCAAGCCGTGAGTCTGTGGGAATCATGCGGGGGATTGAAATGACTTTGAGCCGGCCCAGCGATGACGATAAGACAGGTTTGCGCAAGCTGCTCAACGGCATCGGCGTGTATGCCGGCGGCGGCATCATGTCGGCGGGCTTTGGGATTTTCGGCTTCGTGCAACATGCGATTCTCCACAGTAAGGAGGGCCGTAGTAATTTCACGGAGTTGCTGGCGGACATCGGCCTGTTGACGGTCGGAGCGTTTCTGATCGGACTGTCCATCGAGCGCATCGGGAAGGCGTTAATCCATCTCTCGGAAACGCCAATCAAACAATAGAACGACCACGCGCGGCTCGCGTAAGATGGTCCGATGCACGGCTCGACGATCGCCGTTCTCGGCGGCACCGGTCAGCAAGGGAGCGGCATCGCGCGGCGCCTCGCCCACGCCGGCGCGCCTGTCATCGTCGGGTCGCGAGACCCCAAGCGCGCGGCCGAAGCGATCGCGGGATGGGCGATGCCCGCGGGCTCGATTCGAACGGCGAGCTATCGCGATGCGATCGCCGCCGCGGCCATCGTCGTGCTCGCGGTGCCGTTCGACACGCTCGAGGAGCTCCTCAGCCGGCATCGAGCGGATTTCGCCGCCGGCGCACTGATCATCGACGTGAGCGTGCCCGTGATCTTCAGCGGCGGCACCGTGACGCTGGCCGACGTACCCGACGGCTCGGCGGCCGAATACGTCAAGGCGCGGCTCCGCGATGATCTCCGGGTCGCGGTGGCATTCAAGACGGTGCCCGCTCGGCTGCTGGACGCGGTCGCGCAGCCGCTCGACTGCGACGAATTCGTCTGCGGCGACTCGAGCGAAGCGCGCGAAGGCGCGATGGCGCTGGTCCGCATGCTTCACGGGCTGCGGCCGGTCGACGTCGGACCGCTGTCGCGCGCGCGGGCCATCGAGCACGTCACGTTTCTGGCGATTGCGATCAATCGCCGTCACAAAATCCACGACGCCCGGTTCCGGGTCGTCGGGTTGTAGGCGTCGTTCACACCTCAGGAGGCCCCATGGCTGCTTCGATCCCTGCCACGCACACCGATTTGTTCAAAAAACGCGCGTTCGCGAATCTGGCGACGCTCAATGCCGACGGCACGCCGCAGGTGACGCCGGTCTGGGTCGACTGGGATGGTACCCACGTCTATGTGAATACTGCGCGCGGCCGCGTGAAGGATCGCAATCTGCGGCGCCATCCGGATGTGGCGCTCTCGATCGCGGATCCCGACAACCCGTACCGTTATCTCGGGATTCAGGGCCGCGTTGCGAAGATCACCGAGGAGGGCGCCGACGCCCATATCGACAAGATGGCGAAGAAGTATCTGGACAAGGACAAATATCCGTACCGTGCGCCGGGCGAAGTGCGCGTGCTCGTCGCGATCGAGCCGCAAAAGGTCCACGTCGTTTCGTAGTGGCAACCGACCTGCGCATCTTCACGGTGCCCGGGCTGCCGGAGGTGAGCCAGGGCGACGATCTGGGCCGCGTGATAGAGAACGCGCTCGGACGGGCGGGGCTCGCGCTCGAGCACGGCGACGTCGTGGTCGTCGCGCAAAAGATCGTGTCGAAGGCGGAGGGCGCCATTGTCGATCTCGCCACGGTGACGCCGTCGCCGCTGGCGGCCTCGTGGGCAGCCGCGTGCCGCAAAGATCCCGCGATGGTGGAAGTGGTCTTGCGCGAGTCGCGGCGGATCGTGCGGATGGACCGCGGGATCCTCATTGCCGAAACGCATCACGGATTCGTCTGCGCCAACGCCGGCGTCGATGCCTCGAACGTTCCGCCCGGATTCGTCACGGTGTTGCCGCGCGATCCTGACACATCGGCCGCGCGGTTGCGCACGGCGCTCTGTGCACAATCGCACGTCCAGGTCGCGACAATCGTGAGCGACACCTTCGGCCGCCCCTGGCGCGAGGGCGTGGTGAACGTCGCGCTCGGGGCCGCCGGGCTGCGGCCGCTCGACGATTACCGGGGACGGAGCGATCCATTCGGGCGTCGCCTCCAGTCCACCATCATCGCGATTGCCGACGAGCTCGCGAGCGCCGGCGCGATCGTGATGGGCAAGACCAGCGGGCTGCCGGTGGCAGTGATCCGGGGCGCGGCCGAATGGTGCGACGACACAATCGGAGCGGGCGCGGCCCTGGTGCGGCCGGCGCCTCTGGATCTGTTTCGATGAGGACGATGATCAGACGCGTGGTTCCGGTCGTGTTGACCGTCACGGTGCTCGCGCTGATCGCCCGCCGCATCCCGTTGGACCGCCTGGCCGACGCGCTCCGCGACGCCAACTACGCTGCGTTCCTCGTGGTGATGATCCCGAACACGATCGTCTACTTCTGCTGGGACACGCTGATCCTCAAGATCGTGCTCGGCTGGTTCCATGGCGACGTGCCGTACCAAGACCTCCTGCCCATTCGAGCCGCGTCGTATGTGGTCGGCTTCTTCAACACGAACGCCGGGCGCGGCGCACTCGCCGCCTATTTGTGGCGCCGGCTGCACACGCCGTTTCTCGAGCTGGGTGGAACCGTGATGTTCCTGGTGCTCACGGAGTACACACAGCTGGTGCTCTGGGCGATGCTGGGAGTGTTTGGGTTCCGCACCGACGTCACGACCGGGCTCCTGCCGATTGCCGCGGCGGTCGCCCTGTTCTGGATCGCCTTCTTCGCCTATACGCGGCTCCACGTCACGCCCAGCCGCGCCCTTCAATGGTTGTTCGCGCCTCGCGAGTGGCTGGTCCTTCGGACGTTCCGCCGCGCGACCGCGGTCCGCTACGCGCAGATCGTTCTGCTTCGCGCGCCGATGTTTCTCGTGTCGCTCGGCGCCCACTACTACGGCGCGCATGCGTTCGGCATCTACATCCCCTTCGGGCAGATGCTCACGTTTCTTCCGGTGATCTTCATGGTCGCCGCATTGCCCGTCACAGTCGCACATCTCGGCACGACGCAGGCGGCATGGCTCCTGTTCTTCGGGCGATTCGCATCCGCGCCGCGCCTCCTGGCCTTCAGCCTGGTCGCGCACTTCACGTTCGCCGCCACCCGGGCCCTCCTGGGGCTGGCATGGTTGCCCGTGGCATACGCCGAGCTCGCGCCGGCGCTCTCGATGTTTCGCAGACCGCTTGGGGCGACCTCTTCCAATCTCCGATAATCCATTCCCTCCCTGGCTCAATGCGTGAAATGATGTGCCGTGCTAACACGTGAGCCAAACCCGCAACCGGAAGGGTACGAGCCGTTTTTCGGGCTCCGCGAGGCGCCATTCGGGCTCGCCCCAGACCCCCGCTTCCTGTTTGCAAGCGCGTCGCACTCGGCCGCGCTCGCCCAGGTCACTTACGCCCTCGAGCGACGCGAGCCGCTGGTCGTCGTCACCGGCGAGATCGGCACAGGGAAGACCCTCCTGTGCCGCACCGTGCTGCAACGACTCGAGCGCAAGACGTTCCTCTCGGTCATCAACGACCCGCTGCTCGAACGCGATGAGCTGCTGAAGCAGCTGCTCCAGGATTTCGGCGTCATTCCCAAGAGTCGGACGGCGATCACGGCGGCCACGCGCCACGACCTCGCCGAGACGCTGCACGCATTTCTCCAATCGCTGGTGCCGATCCACGCGCACGCCGTCGTGATTATCGACGAGGCCCAGCATCTGCAGCCTGACGTCCTCGAACAGATCCGCCTGCTCTCGAATACCGGCGACGAGCACGGTACGCTCCTGCAGATCATCCTGGTCGGCCAGACGGACCTCGAGACGCTGATGTCCCGCCCCGAGTTGCGTCAGATGCAGCAGCGCGTGTCGCGGCGGCTGCGTCTGGAGCCGCTCACCAGCGGCGAAGTGCGTGAGTACATCGAGCACCGGATCGCGCTCGCACGCGATAGTCGCCGCTCTGACACGCCGGGCGCGGCTGAGTTGTCGCAGGCCCTCGCCGAGTGGAGCGGACCCAGCGCGGAAGTCGAGTTCATGCCGGACGCGATTGAGGCGATCCTGCAGTTCTCGGGCGGCCTGCCCCGCGTGATCAACCTGTTGTGCGATCGTTCGCTCGAACAGGCCCACGTGTTTCGCTTGCACGCGATCGACGGCCCGTTGATTCACATGGCCGCACGCGCGCTGGGCATCCACGCACAGCCCGCACCGGCCCCGGCACCGGCGATGCCGCGCGCAGCGCAAAACACATCGGCGGCACCTGAGAAACCGTCGGAGCTGCTCGCTTCATCTATCGCCGGCGAATCTCCGCGCAGCGCGGCGGCGTCCGATCCCGGCGCGTCGGTTCCAGGCTTCGCTTCGTCCGATTGGGGAGCACTCGGAGACGCCGTACCGGACGCCGAAGAAACATCTCCCGCTGAGCTCGGCACGGGCGCGAAGCCGGTTACAGCGTCGCGACTGGCGCGAAGCCTCGCGCTCGCCGCATCGGTCGTGCTCGCCGCGGCGATCTGGTTTGGCTTCCGTACCGTTCGTCGTCCCGCGCCACCGGCCTCGTCGCCGGCGGCACAGGGTTCGTCTGCGACCAGCCAAACGAATGCTCCGGCTGAACCCGAGCCCACGCTCACGATCGCGCCGGCACTGCCGGAGACGACGCCGGCCGCACCAAAGTCGAAGCCCGCCCCCACTGCGGCTCCGCCGGAGGCGGGCGCGGCGGCGGTCCAGCATTTCGACATCGTGGTGGCATCGTTTCGGACTGACGCGCGTGCCGAAACAGTGGCGACCCAGGTCTCGACGCTGGGTCTGCCCGTGCGCCGGCGCGTTGCCGACAGCTGGCAGCAGGTCATCTGCGGTCCGTTCACCTCCCGCCCCGACGCCGAGCAAGCGCAGCAACGCCTCGATCGCGGCGGTCTGACCGGCACGCAGATTGTGCCGGCCGCCCGATGAGCGAGCACGGCAACAAGAAGCAGGACACGTCGACAATCCGCGCGGTTTTTCTGGAGGACTCGTAGATGCCGACGCACTTCCGGCGCACGTCAACTCTGCTCCTGTCGATCGCGGCGCTTTGCGCCGCCCCGGTCCACGCCGCCGACGTGCTCTACGTCAAAGCGGCGCACCTCATCGTGGACGCCAGCCAGCCGGCCATCAGCCCCGGCGCGCTCGTGATCACCGACGGCGTCGTGACGGCGGCCGGCGCCAACGTCGCGCTGCCACCCGGCGCGCGGCAGCTCGACCTCGGCGGGTTGACGATGATGCCGTCGCTGCTGGACGCGCACACGCATCTGGCGGGCGGCGCGCCCACACCACAGCCAGGCCAGCCCACGCCGCTCGCCACGCCGGGCTACGCCGCGCTCCAGGCGCAGAAGAGCGTCGGCGCGGCGCTGGCGCTCGGCGTCGCCGCGATGCGCGTGCTCGGCACGAGCGATTTCCTCGACGTCTCGATCAAGAACGCGATCGACGATGGGCTGATTCCCGGACCGCACATTATCCCCGCGGCGCATCCGCTCTCGATCATCGGCGGCCACGACGACTTCGCGCCGCTGCCGTACACGTTGGACGTCCGGGATCTCTACACGCCTCTTCACGGCTACGTCAGCTCGCCCGCCGATGCCGAGAAGGCCACGCAGCTCCAGATCAAGTTCGGCGCGCGCGTGATCAAACTGATGGCTTCAGGCGGCGTCGGCTCGCCGCTCGATTCTCCCGCGGATGAAAACCTGACGCTCGACGAGATGCGCGCGGCCGTCCAGCAGGCGCACATGCATCACCTCAAGGCCGCCGCGCACGCTGAAAGTCTCCAGGCGATCATGGACGCCATGCGCGCGGGCGTCGACTCGATCGAGCACGGCTCCGATCTGAATCAGGAAGCGGTCGACTACATGAAGAGCCACAACGTCGTGCTCGTGCCGACCGTCCACGTCGCGATTGAGACGGCGAACGAGACGCGCCGCGCGGCGCCTGGGACGTTCGGTGCCTCGGCCTACAGCCAATTCAAGGCCAAGGCGCTCGTCGCGAAGCACGAGGCGAGCTTCGCCCTCGCGCTGAAGAACGGCGTGACCATGGCCGCAGGCTCAGACAACGCCTACACCGCGGGAAGCACCGGCATCTTCGCCGAGCTGGTGTCCGACGTCCAGCACGGCATGTCTGCGCGACAGGCGCTCGTTTCGGCAACACTACAAGGCGCTGCGCTGCTCGGCCTCGACACGCTCGGGAAGCTCACTCCTGGGATGGAGGGTAACTTCATCGCCATGGACGGCGATCCGCTCGTCGATATCCACGCGATCGAAAAAGTGCGCGTCGTCGTCTTCAAAGGGAAAATCGTGACCGATCGAACCAAGCCGACTTCGTAAGAGAAGCCGGTTATACTCGACTCGTGATTCTACTTTTGCTCGCGCTCATGACCGTATCGGCGCAGCCTCAAGGCGCGCCGCTCCCGAATCAGCCGCCGCCGATGCAGGAGGCGCCGCTGCCTGCGCCGCCACCGCCCGCCGCCGAGTATCCACCCCAGGAACTGGATCGCATCGTCTCGCCGATCGCGCTGTATCCGGATCCACTGCTCGGCCAGGTGCTGACGGCTGCCACATTTTCTCCGGAGATTCCCGACGCCGCGCGGTGGGCGGATCAACACCACTATCTGCCGGCAGCATCTTTGCCCGGAGCGATCGCCGGCGACCAGCTGCCGTGGGAGCCGAGCGTCCAGGCGCTCCTGCCCTTCCCGTCAGTGCTCGGCATGATGGCGTCGGACATGCCGTGGACGGAGGAGCTCGGAGGCGCCTTTCTGGCCGACCCGCAATCGGTCATGGACGCCGTGCAGCGGATGCGCCAGCGCGCCTCGAGCTACGGGTACCTGAGCTCGAATCCGCGGGTCATCGTCCGCCGCGGTCCGTACATCGAGATCCTTCCAGCCGACCCGGCCTTCGTCGTCGTGCCCTACTACAACCCTGCTGTGGTGTTCGTGGCGCCGCGTCGAGGCTTCGTGGTGACGTCGGCGGTCCATTATGGCTTCGGCGTCACCATCGGAACCGCATTTGCGCCATGGGGCTGGGGATCGACGAGGTTTGCGTGGGGGAGCCACGCACTCTTCGTCAACAACGCGCCGTGGGGCCGCACGTGGGCCAACCGGGCGGTGTACGTGCATCCGTACGCCGTGCCGCGGCGTGTCGTCGTCGCACCGCGGGTCGAAACGCGGGTGGTCGAACAGCACCGCGTGATCGTGCGAAGCCCCCACGAACGCGAAGCGGAGCGGACCGGCCGTACGCAAGCCGAAGAGCACAAGCGCCAGGCCGAAGCACAGAAGCACAAAGCCGAGGAGCACAAGCAGAAAGACCAGCCTCGCTAGAGCGGGGCGAGCAGCGTCAGCGGAACTGCGCCAGCACCGGCGGCTCGATGACGCAGGAGATGGTCTTCGCCTGCCCGACGAGATTGAGCTTGATGCTCGCGGTCGCCGCGAACGCCGGATAGTCGAACGTGAAACGTCCGCCGTTGTCGCTCAGCGATCGGTCGACCGGCGCGACGATGTGTCCGCCACGCTCGAGCACAAGCGTCTTGAAGGCATTCGTCGAACCGCGCACCGGCGTGACGCCGATCGTAATTCGGGTGCGCTGCGCTTCTGAGTAGCTTGGCGTGGGTACCGGCTGCTTCTGCCGGACCGCCTGCCACACCGCGTACGCCACCATCTTGTACGGAGTGTAGAGGGCGAGCGCGAAGTCGTCGTTCTTGCACAAGCCTGTGTCGTAGAACACGCACGGCGGGTCGGCGCCGCCCTGCTTCCCGCACCCGACCGCATTCCAATAGCTTTCCGGACTGATCGGCAGGATGCCTTTGTTCCAGGCAGGCGTCGCCCCGTTTCGAGCCTGCGCTTTGATTTGTGCGAACGCGGGCATCGGCCGGGCGAATCACCAGCGCGAGAACGGTGAGGACGGTGCGTGTGCGGAACACCATGGGCTGCTACCAGACGCGGACGCGATCCGCCGGCGCGAGATACAGCTTCGCTCGCTCCGGCACGCTGAACGCGCCGTACCACGCGTCGAGATTGCGAACCGTGTCGGCGCGGTACTCCGACGGCGCGTGGCCATCGGTCAGCAGCAATTGTCGCAACAGCGGCTCGCGGTACTTGTCGCGCCAGCTCTGGGCGAAGCTGATGAAGAACTGCTGATCGCCGGTGAATCGCTGACGGATGGCGTCGGGCTTTCCGTTGAGCGACAGCCGATACGCATCGTACGCCGCCGAGAGCCCGGCGACGTCCGCGATGTTCTCGCTCAGCGTCTGCTGACCGTTCACCGACAGATCGGGAAGCGGATGGTACGCGTTGTACTGCGCTACGAGCTGCGCCGCCGCGGCCTTGAAGTGCGCGAAGTCTTCCGGCGTCCACCAGTCCGCCAGTCGCCCGGTCGCGTCGAACTGACTGCCCTGATCGTCGAAGCTGTGGCTGATCTCGTGGCCGATGACGGCGCCGATCGCGCCGTAGTTGTTCGCCGCGGGCGCGCGCGGATCGAAGTACGGCGGCTGCAGAATGGCCGCGGGGAAATTCAATGCGTTTTGAATGGGCAGGTTGACGGCATTCACCGTCTGCGGTGTCATCCACCACTGGGCGCGGTCGATCGGCCCCCGCAGCCTCGCCACGTCCTGGCGGTAGTCGTGCTCCTCCGCCCGCATCGCGTTGCGCAGCGCCTGGTCGCGGGCGATCTCGAGCGTCGCATAATCGCGCCATTTGTCCGGGTATCCGACGCCGACGACGAGGGTATCGAGCTTCGCGTGGGCTTTGGCCCTGGTCTGCGGAGACATCCAGGCGAGGCGCTCGATCCGCCGCCCGAACGCCACCTTGATGTCGGCCACCATCGCCTCCGCTTTCGCCTTCGCGTCGGGCGGAAAATATTGTGCGACGTACAAGCGGCCGACCGCGTCGCCCATCGCGCCGTTGGTGGACGCGACCGCGCGCTTCCAGCGGTCGGTCATCTGCGGCGTGCCGCTCAGCGCCTTGCCGTACAAGTCGAACCGCTCGTTCACGAACGCCTTCGGCAGCAGGTTCGACCAGTGGTTCAGCAGTTGGTAGCGAAGATATTCCTTCCACGTGTCGAGCGGTTCAGACGCCACCAGCGCGGCCTCGCCGGTGATGGCCGCGGGTTGCCACACGATCAGCTGCGGCTGCGCATCGAGGCCCGCCGCCTTGAAGAGCGCAGCCCAATCGAGGCCTGGCGCCTTGGTGCGAAAGTCGTCGGCCGACCAGGGGTTGTTCGCCTTGTGCACTTCTTCGGAATCGGCGCGGCTCGCGTGAGTCGCGGCGATCTTCATTTCCAACGCGAAGATGCCGTCCGCCTTCGACTCGGCGTCCGCGACGTTCGCCAGCGTCAGCACGTTGGCGATGTGCTTCTTGTACAGGGTTCTGAGCCCGGCCATGTGCTCGTCGCCCGCCGTGTAGTACTGGCGGTCCGGCAGCCCGATCCCGCCCTGCAGCAGATACGCCGTGTTGCGCGTCGGTTCGTTGAAATCCTGCGCGATGAACAGCCCGAACAGGCGATCGGTGTGCATGTTCGTCGCGTTGAGTGGATCGACGTCGGTGCGAAGAGTATCGCCGAGCGCCGCCGCGAGCTGCGTCCGGTCGGCGATGGCCGCGATGCGATCGAGCCGTTCCTGCAGCGGCTCGAGGCCGTGCGTCTCGATCGTGGACTCGTCCATGTACGCCGCATAGTAGTCGCCCGCTTTGCGCGCATCCGATCCGCTGGGGGCGCTCTTCCCGGCCTCCTCGAGCAGCGTCCGCGTGCGCAGGCCCGCTGTTTCCGCGAGCGTGGCGTCGAGCCCCCAGCTGGATCGATCAGGCGGAATCGGCGTCGTGCGATCCCACGTGCCGTTCGCGTACCGGAAGAAATCTTCGCCGGAGGCGATCGTGCGGTCCATGCCGGCGACGTCGACGCCGACCGTCGCCGCGGGCGCCGGCGATGGCGCCTGTGTCGCGGCATGCGGCGCCGTGAACGCCGCGACATTCAGCAGGCCGGCGCACAGAACGAGCCTGCGCCATCTCCGTGTGGTCTCTCTCATGCTGATCCTCGATGAAACTCTCCACCTGTGTCCACCGTGGTGGGTAGTTTTCGGATGTCACTCCGCGATCGTGAACAAGCGCGCCATGTCGTCACGCTGTTCGCCAGGCGCGAACACGTAGTTGCTGAGCGCCAGATCGTCGTGGACGCCGATATCCTTGATCGCCTGGAGCCGAACGTCGGCATGCAAACGGAATAGATCGTAGTCCCATTCCCTCAGCAGCTCCTGCACTTTTCGCTGGCGCTCCAGCCGGATCTGGCCCACCGGCAGCCGCGCGTCGCCAACGGGAAGGATTTCACAGACGATGAACGGGCGATGTCGACCGATGGTCTCCGTCAGCCCGCTGAGGACCTCGAGCTCGGCGCCTTCCGTGTCGATTTTGATGACCGCCAGCCGATCGATCTTCACACGGCTTGCGACATCGTCGCCGCGGCACACGGCCGCGTATTGAGGCCGAAACGATGCGGCTTCGTCACCGAAGTCGCTGATCATGGTGGCCATCGGGTCGAGGCTCACGTTGGACCGGAGATACAACGTCACCAGCCCGTTTCGATCCGCGAGTCCGGCGGGGATGACCGTGCAGTCGCTGAACCGATTCGCCCTGATCAACTCTTCGACGTATTGGCAGCAGCGCGGATTGGTCTCGAAGCCGACGTACGGGCGATCGGGGTCGAGCACTTTCACCTTGAGCAGCGTCTGGCCCACGTTCACACCGACGTCGAAGAACGTGCCGGTCCGCAGCTTGAACAGCCGTCCGAACGCGCCAAAAATGCCCGGTTCGAGGAACGCGAGGTTGGTCAGGCCCTGGCCGTAGACCACCGGGATCCGAAGCGGACGCCCCGCCATCTCGGTGCGAACCGTAAAATTGATGCGCCACATCTGGTTGGTCCGGGCGAGCAGGTGCAGGATCTTGCGGCGCGCCAGCGTGCCGAACGACCGTGGCATCGTGGGATCGGATTGGACCATATCCGGTGGGCCGGAGCATGAACCATGCCGCGCGCGTATGCCGTCTGCCTCGCGCCCGGCGTTAGAACAGTGGTTTCTGCGTCCAGGCCGCGTCGCTGACGAGCGACTCGTACTCCGCGGCGGTCATCGACCGTTTGGCATAGCTGCACGAGAGCACGAATCGGGACCGCTCTTCGTTCCAGTCGGCTCTCGTCACGGTGCACTCCAACGGGCTGTCGTTCGTCGTCAGCTGGAGGACCGCGCCAGGTTTCGGGATCGCGGGGACTTGGGTGAGCGTCGCAAAGCGCGTCGCGCTGTTGTCGATCACCTGATCGGGCTGGTTCGCCAACCGGATCGTGACGCGTGGAATCTTCAAATTGACTTCGACTTCGATCGCCATCATGAGTTTGATGTCTCTCACTGTACTGCGTCTGCGGCCAACGCGTGCACATTGATCGCGAAGGGCCCGATCGCCCCGCTATCGAATAGCGCCGGCCACGTCAACGCTGGCTGAGCTTCGCGCTCGTTGTCCAGTGACGGGAGTCGGCGCCCGTTACCAGCGAATCTGCATGTATCCGGCGAGCGTCACGCCTACGCTGTTCGTGAGCGTGCGGAACGCCGCCGAGGGGACCACGCTGATCACGTCGCGTGGATTGAAATGGCCGGTGAGGTTGAACACCTGCAGGCCAAGGTCCATTTTCTGGGCGAACAGATCGAAGGTCTTGAAGGCCGTCAGGTCGGTCGAGAAGAACGCCGGCAGCCGCTCGCCGTTCGGCTCTCCCACATAGTGGCGGTACGCATCCTGGTTCGAGTAGGGAAAGCCGCTGCGCCACTCGACCGCCGGCGAGACCACGACCCGCAGCGGCAGCGCGAGCGTCGCCCACGCGCGAAGGCGATCGGGCACGTCCGTCGGCGTCGGCGCCATGCCGCCGGGCTCGAGCAGCGGAGCGGACAGCCGGGTGAAGAGTGTGCCGAAGTCGTTCAGCTCCCCGCGCGACGACGCGCGGACGTAGCTGACGAAGAGCTGCGCGTCTTTCGTCCACATCTGCCGCATCGAGATCTGAAATTCGCGATACAGGCTCCGGCCCGTGCTGGCCAGCTGTGCGGCGCCGTCGCCGACCGGCACGTTGACGGTGGGCAGCAAGTTGCCGCGGCGCTGCCGCACTGACGCCTGCAGCTCGAGGCCCTCGCGGACACGCTGCTCGACTTCGAACGCCAGGCCGTCCGCGTGTGGCAGGTCGAGGCTCCGAGAGGCTGGCTGGAGCGTGATCGATCGCACTGCGACGCCGGACACCGGGTCGAACGTCGTGTCGGTGCGCGCCGGGTACTCCGCGTAGGCGCGCGCGGCCAACGGGACGAACCCGACGAATCGTCCGGCACTCGCCTTCAGGGTCGTCCGGCCGTCGTCGGCCGGGGTGTACCGGATGCCGACCCGCGGCGACCACGCCGAGCTCCCGCCGGAGGCGTCGAGCCGCAGGTTCATATCGATCTGCAGCTTGCGGTTCAGGTCCCAGAGATCGCGAGCGCCGGCGCCGCCGCTCGTGTCGTGCGCATCGAGCGACGGCCCGGACGAAGCGAACCCGATCAGCCGCGTCAACCGGCCGTCGTCGTCTTCAATCCGGATCGGCTGATGTGCGAGCGTGCCGCTCATCGTGCGCTGTTGAAACGCACCGGACAGCGAGACCGTGTGCGCGCCGAGCGCCGACAAGCCGGCGCGATCCCAAGTGACCGACGCCGACCGCCGCGTGCCGGTGGTGTCCACCGTCGAGAACCAGTTCTGGCTCCACCCTTCGGGGCTCAGGATGGCGGCGCCCGATCCACTCGCGCCGATCGTGCTGCTGTGTCTGATCCAGCCGATGCGCACGGTGATCAACTGCGACGGTCCCAGCACGAACCGATCGACGATGCCGCCGAACAGATCCTGAGACGTCACGTCCGGCGACGCCTCGGGCCGCTGCAGTGGGCTCAACCCAGAGAACGAGGTGCTGCCGGGCACGAAGAGCCCTTCGAGCGTGACCGTCTGCTGTTTCGACACATCCAGGTCGAAACGTGCGAAGGAGACGACGCCCGTCGCGCCGGCGGCCGGCGTCCCGCTCTGCGTCGTGACGCCGGGCACCGGCACGCGCTCGAAGTTCAACTCGGTGGAGCCGAAATAATGCAGGATGCCTGCGCGGCCGCTCGCGTACGCACGCGGAAAAAAGGCCTCGATGCGTCCAAGCCCGTACTGGCGATTCAGCCGTGGGCGCGGGATGAACCCCTGAACGCCAGCCTTGAACTGATCTCCACCAGTCGTCGTTTCGATCGACGCCATCGATCCGAGTACGCCGCCGAACGTCGCCGAGATGGGATCGCGCACCACGCCCATGCCCTTCACGCTCTCGTCGGGAAGATCGATCGCGGTCGTGCCGGTCACCGGATCGGTCACGTCGAAGCCGTCGACCCACAGGCTCGATTCGTGCGGGCGGGTGCCGCCGATCCGCAGCAGGCCGTCGCGGCCGCGGACCACACCCGGCAGCAGCGGCAACGACTGCAGGATGTGCGGCCTCGCTGTCGGCAGCCGCTGCGCCATCGGCGCCGACATCGTGCTCCCCAGCTTCTCCATCGACGTGCCGGAGGAGGTCAGGGCCGACGCGACCACCTCGGTCACTTCGCTCGTTCGTCCGAGCGGCAGGACGATCCGATTCGCCTGCAGGCGCGGCAGGCGGATCGTTTCGAAGCCTTCCAGCGCCGCGTCGACCATGTCGTTCGGCAAACCCGGCGTCAGTTCAAACGTGCCGTCGGCGGCGGTCGTGACGGTTTCAATGATCTGATCGCCTCGATACACGTCGATGCGGACGCCGGGCAGCGCCAGGCCGGTCTGATCGAGAACGATCGCGCGCGATGGCTGCGCGTGCGGCGTTTGCGCAAACGTCAGCGCCGCCGCAAACAGCATGGCGCACGCCACGACAGCGATGCGGCCGGCCCGGGACAGGCTCATGTTCAGGAGTGTCGATCCTCAGGAGCGACGCGCGACGATAACATGTCTGCCCGTGAGTGTGAATAAGTTTCAGAGTCCACCGCGTTGGCGCAAGGAGCGCGGACGCGCGTAAGATCCGGAGCGCCTTATCCGCAGTTCTACGAAAGGAGACGATGTGCACACAGCGACTCTCGCCGCCGTCACGTTGACGCTCGCCGGTTTCGTGGCCGGCGTCAGCGCCCAGCAGCCCGGTTTCAAGCGCACGATTCTGCAGCAGGCCGACATGTCGATTCCGGGGAAGGAAGCCGTCACCGGCATCGCGGAGCTCCAGCCGAACGCCTCCGCCGGCCGCCACTCGCACCCGGGCGAGGAGATCGGCTACGTGCTCGCAGGCATCGTCCTCGTCGAGCAGGATGGGCAGCCGGCGCAGACGGTCAGCGCCGGCCAGGCGTTCCTCATCCCGGCCGGAACGGTACACAATGCGACGAATCGGGGTGTGGGCCCCGTGCGCATCCTTTCCACATACATTGTCGACAAAGGAAAACCGCTGGCGACGCCCGCGCCGCCGCGTTGATTGGTTGTGGCTGAAAGGCTCCGCCCTGACCGGCTGCCTCTCCGCTTGCGCGCCGGCGATTCGCGCAGTACATTAGCCGCCCATTCTACAGAGAGGTTTTTATGAAACAGGTCCTGGCCTTCCTCGGCGTCGTGGCGTGCTGTTCCTCGCCGGCGCTCGCGCAGACGACTCGTACGTTCGATCCGAAAACCACCGTGGAGCTCGAGCTCCTCACACACAGCGAAGTGACGGAGCGGCTGCACAGCGGCACCACGTCGGTGCTCGTCGTTGCCGGCGGCACTGAGGAGCGCGGGCCGCACACCGTGCTCGGCGGTCACACGCTCATGGCGCACTACCGTGCGGTCGCCATCGCCAAGAAGCTGGGCAACGCGCTCGTCGCGCCAGTGCTGCCGATCGTGCCCGCCCCAACGGGCCTCCGGGAAGATACGAATACGCCGGGCGCGATCGGGATCTCGCCCGAAGTGTTCAAGCAGGTCGTCCTCGCCGAGATCGACAGCATGGCGATGAGCGGCTTCAAGGACATCTACGTCATGGGCGACCACGGCGGCGGCCAGGCAGAAATGAAGGCGGCCTCCGTAGAAATGGACGCCAAGCTTGCGTCAAAAGGCGTGCACGTGTACTACATCGCCGACTTCTATCAGAAGACGCACGACGATGTGGACATGTACATGTACGAGCACAAGCTGCCGATTGGCGGCCACGGCGCGATGATGGAAACCTCGGAGGAGCTCTACGAAGAGCCCGTGCCGGGAATGTACGTCCGATCGACGTACAAGACGGTGCCGTTCGATCCGACCGGCCAGACGCCCGAGCAATGGAAAGCGGCGCGAGACGCGCGGATGGCGCGCGAGGCGGCGGCGGCCGCAGGCACACCACAGGCGGCGGCGGGCGGCGGACGCGGCGGGCGCGGGCGCGGAGTCGATCCGAACGCGCCACCGCGGGTGAACAACGGGCTCACCGGCGATCCGCATCCGGCGACGAAGGAAATCGGCAAGGTCGTCGCGGAGTTCGGCATCGACAACTCGGTCGCGGAGATCAAGAAGCTGACAGCCGAGAAACGCGGGATGGGCAACAAATAACGGGGGTAGCGCAGGTCTTCAGACCTGCCTCGCGTGGCAGGACTAAAGTCCTGCGCTACCACAGCACTGCGACCGATTTGCTTCGCGTAAGATCTGCAGGCGGAGGTCCCCGTGCCTATTTACGATTTTCAATGCCACGCCTGCGGTCACGAATTCGAAGCGCTCGTGCGCCCGCACGACGCGCCACCGGAATGTCCCGCCTGCCACAGCCGCGATCTCGAGCGGCTGCTCTCGAGCTTTGCCGTGAGCTCGGCCGAGAAGACGCAAGCGGCCGCGACGATTGCCCGGAAGAAGGCTGCGACCACCGCGCGGCGCGACAACATCGCGATGGATCGGGAAGCCGAAATGCACCGGCGCGAAGATCACTGAGCGTGGGGACACACCGCTGATCGTCGGCCTGGCGCTCCTCGTCGTCACGCTGGCGCTGCGCGGCGCCAGCGTCAACCGGCTCGTCCGCAGCCGACTGCTGACCTCGGCGCTGTTGTTCGGCGCGTACGCCGCGGCCGCCGCGCTCGCCGCGTATGCGCCGCTGCCGCCGGACGTCGCGCCGCAGATCCGCGCGTTCAACCCGCTGCTCCTCGCCTTCGCCGTCGCCACGCTCGTCGTGGTCGTGGCGGTGAATCCCTGGCGGGAAGATCGGCTGCCGGACCGCTTCCCCACCATCGTGCAGGACTCGCTGATCATCGCGCTGTTCGCGCTGGTGGCGATCCTGTTCATGCAGGAGAAGATTCTTGCGACGACCGCGGTCGGCGCCGTCGTCATCGGCTTCGCGCTGCAGGATACGCTGGGCAATCTGTTCTCCGGCCTCGCGATTCAGATCGAAAAGCCGTTTCGCGTCGGCCAATGGGTGACGATCGGCACGACCGACGGCATCGTGACGGAGGTCACGTGGCGCGCGACGAAGATGCGGACCAAGGCGGGCAACTTCCTGATCGTGCCCAACAGCGTCGTCGCCAAGGACACGATCACGAACTACTCCGAGCCGACCCGCCTCACGCGGCTGGAGGTCGTGGTGGGCGCCAGCTACGACACGCCGCCCAACGAGGTGAAGCGCGTGATCGCCGAGGCGCTACGTGATGAGCCGCTCCTGGCCACGGATCACGAAGCCGAAATTCTGATCGCCGATTTCGCCGCATCGGCGATCACGTATCTGATCCGCGTGTGGACCGCCGACTTCGCCGCCGACGCGCGCGTGCGCGACCGCGTCCGCTCGCGCGTGTACTACGCGTTCCGGCGCCACCAGATCACGATTCCGTATCCGATTCAGGTGGAGTATCAGGGCGAGACGCCGGCGCCCGCGACGCCCGATTCATTGTCTGGCTCGCTGCGAACCGTGGAGCTGTTTGCCGCGCTCACCGACGATCAGCGCACACAGCTCCTGCGCGGCGTGCGGCCGGCGCTGTTCGGGGCTGGGGAAGTCATCGTCCGCGAAGGCGACCGCAACACGTCGATGTTCGTCGTGCTGCGCGGCGAGGCGGCGGTGTCGCTCGCCGGCGCGGCGGGCGACGTCGCCCGATTCCATGCCGGCGACTTTTTCGGCGAGATGTCGCTGTTGACCGGTGAGCCGCGTGCCGCAACCGTCACGGCGGCGACCGACTGCGACGTGATCGAGATCGGCGTCGACGCGTTTCGCGCGGTCGTGATCGCCGATCCGGTGATCCTCGATCGGGTCAGCGCGGCGATCGAATCCCGCCGCGCCGGCCTGGCGCTGCACCGCACCACGCGCGCGATCGCGCCGGAGTCACCGGAGGCGCCGCACCGCTTCCTCGCGCGCGTCCGTCAATTTCTCGGCTTGTCTACGCAATCCCCTTCTTGAACGCCGCCAGATCGGCGTCGTTCACTGCGACCTTTACCGGGTTGGCGTTGCCGCCGCCCTTGGCCGCTCGATCCGGACCGATTCCTCGGGATCCGCCTGATGCCTGCACCTGCGCGCTCTGCCGCTCGGGTGCGGACGACGCCGGCTTCAGGGCGCCGAGGCCGAAGCCCTTCTTCTTCGGCTCCTCCTCTTTCTTCTCCGCGCTCTTGTCGCCCTTGGCGGGCGCACGGGATCCGGTGAGCCCTGACGCGCCGTCGACGACCGTGGCGATGGCAGTGACCGGCGTCGCCTCGTATTTCACGTTCGATTTATAGCGCGCTTGCACCATGACGCCGGTCTTGCCGCTGGCCATCTTGCGGATGGTGTCGATGCGCTCCTTCGTCTCCGGATGCGATGCGAACAGCCCGTTTTGCGCCGGCTGATCCTTGTTGCGGTCGTCGAGGCGCGTCAGAAACTCGCCCAACGCACCGGGCGCGTAGCCGAGCTTCTCCGCCAGCGTCACGCCTTCCTTGTCCGCGTCCATCTCGTCGCCGCGGTCGAACTTGTTCTCGAGCACCATCTCGTACGCCTTGTTGGCGATCTTGTCCAGGAATGGACCGCGATCGGACAGCGTCTCGTTCGTGCCGAGCTGCACCGCCTTGTTCTTTCGGATGGCGTTGACGGCATGTTTGTGCGCCACGTGGCCGATCTCGTGGCCCAGCACACCGGCCAGTTCGGCTTCGTTCTGGATCAGGCCGAGCGCGCCGCGTGTGATGTGCACAATGCCGCCGGGCGACGCGAAGGCATTGACGCCGTCGGTGTCGAGGACGATGAAGGTCCACTTCAGATTCGGCCGCTCGGACTGCCGCGCGACCAGCGTGCCGACCAGCGTCACGTACTTGTGAATGGCCGCGTCCTGGACGACGCCGAAGCGATCGCGGATCTTGGCGCTGACGTCCTCGCCGATCTTCCGCTCCTCGTCTTCGTTCACGTTCAGATCGTCGAACTTGTTCTTGGCGTCCTTGGCCTGCTGCGCACGCTTCAGGCCGTCGCTCAATCCGCCGAACTGCGCATACGCCGGCACGCTCAACGCAAGCATCGCGACAATCAGCATCGACTTCTTCATACCTTGGCCTCTTCACTCACGGGTTCGCGGCCGACGACTTCGAAAATCGCGACCGGGTGGGTCTTGCCTTTGACGATGACGTCGCCGAGCGGCCGAAACCGGTAGCGTCCGGTCAGCCGCTCGCGCGTGGCGTCGCTGATGATAATCCGGGTGCCGTACTGTTTGTTCAACGATTCGAGCCGCGACCCCAGATTCACCGCGTCGCCGATCACCGTATAACTCATGATCTGCTCCGAGCCGATATTGCCCGCAATCATTGGCCCGGTGTTGATGCCCACGCCGATATCGAGCTCCGCGAAGCGCCCCTCGGCCTTCCACCGTTCGTTCAGTGTGCCCAGCTCCACGATCATGTCGAGCGCCGCTTCGACGGCGTGATCCACGTGGTGCGGGTCGGCCAGCGGCGCCCCGAACAGCGCCATCACCATGTCGCCGACGAATTTGTCGAGCGTGCCCCCGTGCTTGAAGACCACTTCGACCATCTTCGTGAAGTACTCGTTCAGCATGTGAACGATTTCTTCCGGCTGGCCGCGCTCGGTGACGGTGGTGAAGCCGCGGATGTCGGAGAACAGCACGGTCATCTCGCGCCGCTGCCCGCCGAGCCGCGCCAGCGCCGGGTTCGCCACGAGCTGCTCGTAGACGTCCTTCGAGACGTACTGGCCGAACAGCTTTTTCATCTTCCGCTTCTCGCGCCCTTCGACGAAATACTGGTACCCGACGCCGCCGAACAGCGCGAACGACGAGGCGAGCACCGGCTGCGACAGGTTCACCCAGTAGCCGTGCGCAAAAAGGTCGGTCGCCAACCAGCCGATGCCGCCGATCAGCAGCAGCGTGGCGGCGGTCGCCCACCACGCCGGCACGAACGTCGCCACGATACCCGCGGCCAGCGCCGCCGCCACCACCGATGCGACGCGGACACCATCGCTCGGCTGATCGAGGAAGCGGCTCGAGAGCAGATCGTCGGCGACCGCGGCGTGAATGTTGATGCCCGGCATCTTGCCGTTGGCAAACGGCGTCTCGAAGACATCGAACAGTCCCGCCGCCGTCGTGCCGACGAACACGATTTTGTCGCGGAACACGGCCGGATCAACGGTCGGCGTCATCTTCGCGTCGATCTGTTCCTGCGATTGCAGCACATCGAAGAACGAATACGTCGGGTACGTGCGGCGCTTCAGATCCGCCAGGAGTGCGGGGCCGCGAAAATCGATCAGCCCCCAGAGATAACTGAGCGTGCCGTCCGACGAAGGGACGTGACGCCACGCCAGCGGCATGACGCGGTCGCGGTAGCGCAGGCGTGTCCCGTCGAGGCGGATCTCTCGGGGCAGGATGCCCGATGCGCGCAGCGCCGCCGCCACGCCGAGAGACGGCAGCACCCGTCCGTGACTGCGAATGAACGGCACGGTATGGCGGAGCGGACCATCCGGGTCGAGGATGAAGAGATTGTGGCCGAGGCCCGACGCCGCGCGCGCAATGACGTCGAACGGCGGCAGCACGCCCCGGCGCTCGATGACCCCGGGCACATCGAGTGGGTAGCCGCCGGCCGGCAGCCGCTCGACCTCCGGCGTCTCGGCGTCGTACGACGCGTCGGCCAGCAGGATCACGTTGCCGGCTTTCCGAATCGAATCCGCAAGTGCCTGATCGGAATCGGCGCCCGACCATGTCGAATCGCCGTACTTGAAGCCGATGCGCGTGTCGGGCTCGGCGAAGTCGATGTCGTACGCGATCAGTTTCGCACCGGCGCGCGCGAGAAAATCGATCAGGCTGGAATGGACGACGCGCGGCCAGGGCCACCGGCCGGCATACGGCTGCAGCGTCCGCAGCGACCCCTCGTCGATCTCGATCAGCACGATGTCGCGGCGCGCAGTTTCCGGCTGCGCCGTGTGCGCCAGGCGCCAGTCGTACGTCTTCAACTCCACCGTCTGCAGCGGACTCGATCCAGAGGCGCCGACGCGCATGAACAGCAGATCGATCGCGAGCACGACGGCCGACGCACCGAGGCCGACGAGTATGCCGGCGATAAGCTTACGCACGGTTGCATACTATAGAGCACATTTCGAGTTACGGTTCCAACCAGATGCCTCTATCAGACACCGCCGAACATCATCGACTGACCGAGCCCCACGTGAGCGGCAGGGCGCCCTGGCGCCGCTGGGGCTGCTACGTCGGCGATCGGGCGTGGGGCACGGTCCGCGAGGATTACAGCGCCACCGGCGACGCCTGGGGCTTCGTGACGCACGACATGGCGCGGAGCAAGGCGTACCGCTGGGGCGAGGACGCGATCGCGGGCCTCTGCGATCGCTATCAACTGCTGGTGTGCGCGCCCGCGTTCTGGAATGGACGCGATCCAATTCTGAAGGAGCGCTACTTCGGCCTGACGTCTACCGAAGGCAATCACGGCGAGGACGTGAAGGAGTACTACTTTTATCTCGACAACACGCCGACCCACAGCTACATGCGGATGCTCTACAAATATCCGCAGGCGGAGTATCCGTATCGGCAGCTGCTCGACGAAAACCGTGCGCGCCATGGAAGCGGCCCGGAGTTCGAGCTGCTCGACACAGGCGTGTTCGACGAGAACCGCTACTTCGACATCGTCGTCGAGCACGCGAAGGCGAGCCCCGAAGATATCTGCATTCGCATCGAGGCGTTCAATCGCGGACCAGAGGCGGCGGAACTGCACGTCATTCCGCAGCTCTGGTTTCGCAACACGTGGGCCTGGGGACCGGCACGCGAGAAGACGCCGCGGATTCAGATCGGCACGCGCCCGTCGGATGCCGGCGCCTTCGTGGCGCTCGAGGCCGACGACACCGGGGCCGAGCAGCTCGTGAACCTCACATACGTCTACGGCCTGGGTCCGCGGCGCTTGTACGGACCGGCCGACGGCGAACCGCTGTTCACGAACAACGAGACCAATGGTCCGGCGGCCTGGGGACCGGCGGCGGTGAGCGCGTCGGCGTTCACGAAAGACGCATTCCACCGACAGATCATCAACGGTGAACAAGCGACGAATCCAATACCCGAAGGCACAAAGGCCTGCCTGCATTACCGCGCGATGGTGCCGGCCGGCGGATCGGTCGTCTGGCGGTTTCGGCTCACGCCCGAGGTGCTCGGTGCACCGCTGGCCGACGTCGACGCCATCGTCGAGGCGCGGAAAGCGGACGCGGACGCGTTCTACGCCGCGATCCATCCGCCGAAGGCGACGGCGGACGAGCGTCTCGTGCAGCGGCAGGCGCTCGCCGGGCTGTTGTGGTCCAAACAGGTCTATCAGTTCGACGTACAGCAGTGGCTCGAAGGCGACGATCCTGCGAATCCGCCGCCCGCCAGCCGCAAAACGATTCGCAACGTGCACTGGCGGCATCTGAACTCGATCCGGATTCTCTCGATGCCGGACAAGTGGGAGTATCCGTGGTTCGCGGCGTGGGATCTCGCGTTCAACTGCGTCGCGCTGTCGCTCGTCGATCCGGACTTTGCCGAGGACAATCTCTGGCTGCTGCTGTTCGAACAGTTCCAGCATCCGAACGGCCAGCTGCCCGCCTACGAATGGGAGTTCTCCGATCTGAATCCTCCGGTGCACGCGTGGGCGTGCTGGCGCGTCTACCAGATGCGGAAGCAGCGCGCCGGCGCCGGGGATCGCGAATTTCTCGAGCGGTGCTTCCACAAGCTGCTGATGAACTTCGCGTGGTGGGTCAACAAGGTCGACAGCGAGGGGATGAACGTCTTCGAAGGCGGCTTCCTCGGCCTCGACAACATCGCGGTGGTGGATCGCAGTCAACAGCTGGCCGGCGGGGCGATCCTCGAGCAGTCGGACGCGACCGGCTGGATGGGGTTCTTCTCGCTCTCGATGATGCGCATCGCCCTCGAGCTCGCGCAGGACAACCGCACCTACGAGACGATGGCGACGAAGTTCTTCGAGCACTTCGTCTACATCGGCGGCGCGATGAAAAAGATGGGCGGGCGCGACTATCAGTTATGGGATGAGATCGACGGCTTCTTCTACGACATCCTGCGGTACCCCAACGGCACGTTTCACAAGTTCCGCGTGCGGTCGCTCGTCGGGTTGATTCCGCTCTTCGCCGTCGACGTCGTGGACGAGGACGCGGTCGCCCGTATGCCCGCCTTCCTCGGCAGCCTGCAATGGTTCGTCCGCAACCGTCCCGATCTCGTCGGCGAGGCGTGCTTCACGCAGATCGCCGCGGGACACACGCGGCATGTGCTGTCGATTGTCGACCGGCATCAGCTGGAGATGCTGCTGCAGCGGCTGTGGGATCCCGAAGAGTTTCTCTCGGCCGGGGGCATCCGCAGCTTGTCGAAGTTTCACGAGGCACACCCCTTCGTGTTCGGCGGCGACGCCGTGCGCTATGCCCCAGCCGAAGCGGACGTCAAGATCAAAGGGGGCAACTCGAACTGGCGCGGGCCCATCTGGTTTCCGACATCGTTCCTGCTGATGGAAGCGCTGACGAAGTTCGACGCGGCCTACAACGCGTCGTTCTCGGTTACCACGCCGGAGTCGCCACAGACGCCTCTCACGCCGCGACAGATGGCGCAGGAGATCGCAAATCGCATGATCGGCCTCTTCACGCGCGGAAGCGACGGACGGCGGCCGATCTATGGCGGGACGGAAATCTTCCAGACCGACCCGCACTGGCGCGACTGCCTGCTCTTCAACGAGTACTTCCACGGCGACAGCGGCGCCGGGCTGGGCGCCAGCCATCAAACAGGCTGGACCAGCCTCGTCGCGAATCTCATCGACGAATGGCGACGGTAGTTTCTACAATGTGATTCTGCACGCCGTCCAGAGGAGGATCGTCTATGGACGCCTCGGCCGCGATTCTGACGCGTCTACGAACGCAGCTCTCGAGCCTGCCCGCCCTGCTCGGAGGCGTACGGCGCAGCGCCTACGACGCGCGCGTCGGCGACAAATGGTCGGTCACCGAAAACGTCGCACACCTCGCCCGCTACCATGAGATCACGATTGAGCGCGTGCAGCTGATCCTCACCGAGCACGAGCCGACGATCGCCTCATATCGAGCCGAGACGGATCCCGAGTGGCCGGAGTGGTACGGCCTCTCGTTTGAAGAAGCCGTGCAGCGGCTCCACGCGGCGCGCGGCACGCTGATCGGCATTCTCGAGAGCCTCCAGCCGGGCCAGTGGACGCGCGTGGGCCATCATGCTGGATTCGGTGCGCTGTCCGTCCGCGCGTGGCTGGAGCTCTTCCTCGCGCACGAGGGCCATCATCTGTACGTGATCACCAAACGCGCGCGTGGTATGGAGTAATCTCGATCGTCGTCTTGATGCCGGCGCGGTGCGGTCCGAACCATTGCTTGTATTCCATCCATGGCAGGCGCGTCGTGATCAACTGCTTCAGCAGCCCCGGCCATTTCTTCTGAATTGCGGCAAGATCCTTCACGCCCCTCTTGAAGTGCCGCGGGTTCGCGCTCACGCTGCCGAACACCACTTGATTCCCGAGCACCAGCTGGCGGTTGATCTTGTCGATCGGCAGATCGGCCACCTGAAAGCCGCCCGTCACGCTGAGCAGACACAGCATGCCGTTCCGGCCGAGGATCTGCATCGCGCTGAACGCGACTGCTCGCGGCGCCGGTGGCCTCGATCGCCAAGTCGATCGGCGGCAGCCGTGCCTGCACGTCCATCAGCGTGCTGTTCGCGACGCAGACGTAGGTCGCGCCCATTTGAGTCGCGATCTGCGCGCGTGAATCGGTGTCTGGCTCGCGTCCGACGATGCAGGTGTCGAGGCCGCGCAGGCGCAGCACCGCGGCCGCGAGCAGACCGACCGGTCCGCTGCCGAGTACCAGCGCGGTCTTCGGCCGCCATTTCAAGCGCTCCTGGAGGCGAAACGCCTGCTCGATCCCCTTCTCCACCACTGACGTCGGCTCGAGCAGGACGCCGATCTCTGCGGCGGCCTTCGGAATCCTGGTGAGCCACTGCGGCGACTCCACGTAATACTCCGCCATGAACCCGTGGCGGCGTATGATGCCGCGCTCCTCATAGAGGCCGCTCGAGCACATGTCGCTCTCGCGGTGGAGGCAGTTGTAGCACTGGCCGCACGGCCGCCTGACCGTCGAGACGACCAGATCGCCGGCCTTGAAGCCCTTCACGAGCTTCCCGACGGCCTCGACCACGCCGAAGTTCTCATGGCCGAGAATGAGGAACTCCTCGCCGTCGGGCGCTTTCCCGTAGCGCCCTTCGTTGATCTCCGCGTCGGTGCCGCAGAGGCCGACGGACAGCATCTTCACCGCTACGTGATCCGGCTGCATCTTCGGATCGGGCATGTCGCGGACGTGAATGCTGTCCTTCAATTCTGGCTTGACGACGATGGCTCTCATGACACGTCTTCTAAATTGCCAATAAACGGATTACTGATTAGCAATGGCTGATGGCCAGTCGATGCGGCGAAGATGTGCGCACCGCCGGCCTCGAGGCGCACATAAAGCCCGCCCTCCAGATTCGCGCGTGACCACTCGTAGCGTGCGTCGTTCAACAGATCATCGAAGACGAGCCGATCGCCTTCCGGCAGCTCTCCGCTGACGTCGACGCGTCCTTCCGCCGTGTGGTGGCCGAGGTTCACCACCACCAGGCGCCAGCTCATGGCGTCGCGCCAGCGCCAGGCGACGAGATCGCGCGCCGTGTCGCCGGAGATGCCGCACAGCCGCCACTCCCCGTGGTGAAACACGGGCGCGTCAGCGATCGCCAGCAGCCGGCGATATCGTTCGCTCACGCGCGCGTCGATCGCTTCGTCGGCGACGACGCCGAGCTGCACCGGCGCGCGCACCCGACGTCCGTCGAACTGCCCGTCGTAGTAGAACCGCAGCCCGGGCAGCGTGCTCATCACGACCGCCGCGACATCCGCACGTGCGCCGAAGGCGGCGGCGCTCCTTGGCTCGTCGTGGTTTTCGATGAACCGCGCCGACCTGTTCTGGTATGGACGCTCGGCTCCAAGATGCGCGCGCACATCGTCGGCCGATCCGTGAAGCAGCCGATCGTAGAGACGCTTATCGTACGTGAAGTGGAACCCGAGCTGCTGCAGCGGCCATTCGAGATCCCAATACGCTTCGGCCAGAAGCAGAAAGTCGGGGACAGCCGCCGCCGCATCGGCCCAGAACTCAGTGGCGAGCGGCGGGCCCGGGTGCAGCTCGCTCCAGGTGCGCGTGAACACGGCGGAGAGCACCAGCATCGCCATGTCGCAGCGCGCGCCGTCCGCATGCTGCGCCACCTGCCGAAGCGCCCCGATCAACGCTGCGCGCATTTCCGGATTGCAGTGGTTCAGCTGCGCGACGTCGGTCCACGGCGGGAAGAACGGATCCCGGCCGCAGGCGATGAACCGCACATCGCCGTTTCGCAGCTCGATCGGCCGGAACGCGGACGGCGACCGCCGGAACGCCTCGTCGTCGGCCGTTACGAACCAATCCGGATGTGAGGCAATCCATGGATGATCGAAGCCGACATGATTCGGAATGAAGTCGACGATCAGCTGCAGTCCCCGCGCGTGCAGCGCCGTCCGGACGGCATCCAACTCGGCCAACCCGCCCAGTCGATCGTCCGGCTCGTACCCGGCGATGCTGAATGCCGAGCCGACGATGTCGCGGGCGCGCCAGCCCGCGACTGCCTCGTCGTACGCCGCGAACAGCGACGGCTCGCTGCGCGCGAGCTGACGGCCGGTCGCGCTGCGGCGCCAGATGCCCATCAGATACACGAGATCGATGCCGCGATCCCGCAGCTGGCTCCACTCGGCGTCGGGGATGTTGCCGAGCGTGATGGTCCGTCCACTCCGCCGCGACAGCGTCTCCAGCCAGGGCCATGTGTTGATCTCGTAGAGATGAGGATGTGTGCGCATTCGGAGAAAATGGGTCGCCGATTACCGCCGATTGTATGTGCTCGCGGTTGAGGTCGCCCGAATCCGGCCCCGTCGGACCGTCCGCGGACTTTTAGCTGAGGTCCTGCTTCTTGCAGTTCAACAGGTGGGAGGGAGAACAACATGCTGTACACACTGGCGGTCATCCTGCTCATCGCGTGGCTGCTCGGGGTCGTCGGCACCTATACGATCGGCGCGTTCGTTCACGTCCTGCTCGTCGTCGCGCTCGTGCTCTTCCTGGTTGGCCTGCTAAGCGGCCGGCAAACGGTAGTATAAGGTCCACGCTGGTGAGGTCGTGTCCGCCGCTACGGCCGGGGCGGCACGACGATACCGTCAGTTAGATGCCCACACATCGCAAGGTACTCATTGTCGATGACGACCGCGATGCGCGAGAGCTGTTTACGTTTGTCCTCGAGGACGCCGGTGCCACCGTCGCCTTGGCGGAAGACGGCGTGACGGGTCTCCGCGCCGCGCTCGAGCGGCACCCCGACCTTGTACTCACCGACATTGCCATGCCGCGCATGGATGGCATCAACATGGTCCGCCATCTGCGCGAGCAGGAATGTACTCGGATGATTCCGGTCGTGGCGGTCACCGGGCATGTCGTGGCGGATCTCCCCGAACGGGCGCGTCAGGCTGGCTGTGACGAGGTGGTGTCGAAGCCCTGCTCACCTGAGGAACTTGTCCATTTGGTGAACCGGTATATCGGCAGGCGGGCCGGCGATCGATCGCCTGTCCGCCGGGCCCTCCCGCGGCGGCCAGCGATCGACCGGCGCCGGCGTCCGTGATCCGGCGACGCTCTTGCAAGTCCGCGCGGCTATGGAGAAGGAGCCTGAGCCTCGTCCGGGACGCCTTCCCGAAGTCCGCGTGCGTGTCGGTGAAGATTGGGTGTCGTACCGGCTGCGCGTCGCCGCGCTGCGCGGAACCACGACGTATCTGATCCTGCGCTGCGCGCCAGACGGCGAGATTTACTCGTCGATCGAGTACGTCGCGGATTGACGCCCGACGCAACACGCTGCGGCCACGGCAGCGCTTCGCCTGGCCGCCCGGCTGTCCCGACGGATGGGCTGCGGAAACGCGGCAGCAGCGATCGTCCGTATCCTCGTCGACGCCCATAGGCTGACGCGGCGCACGGTATCATGGCGCCGGAGGTCAGCACATGGCTGCACGGCGCATGCTTCGTCATCGTTGGTCAGACATCGCGGTCGAATCGATCACGCCCGCCATCGATCGCAAGTTCATCACGACCGAACGCGTCACGCTCGCACACTTTCAGCTGAAGTCCGGCGGTGTCGTGCCACGCCACGCCCACGAACAAGAGCAGCTCTCCTACGTGGTGAGCGGTGCGCTGAAATTCGTGGTGGAGGGACAAACCGTCGTCGCGTCCGCAGGCGACGTGGTGCAGATTCCATCAGGACTCGCGCACGAGGTCGAGGTGCTGGAGGACAGCTCCGTGATCGACGTCTTCACGCCGATCCGACAGGACTGGATCGACAAGACGGACACGTATTTCCGGCGATAACGCCCATCCGGCACGCCCTCCGGCGCCAGTGGTAAAATCAGGAGTTATGACCGCAAGACGATACCTGGTTCTGGGCGTTGCACTGATCGCGGTCGCCGTTGTCTGGGCCGCGGCGCGCAACATCCAGCGCCCCATGGCGGCCGGCAACAGTGTTGATGCCGCCATCCCGCCGGCGCCAAGCGGTGACAAATTAACCCTGCAGTTCTTCCGCAACCCGGCGCCCGTCGCCGCGCTGGCTCTGCGGACGCTCGACGGCAAAGCGGTCTCGTCGGCCGACTGGCGCGGCAAGGTGACGATCGTCAACTTCTGGGCGACGTGGTGCGGACCCTGCCGGGCCGAGATCCCTGATCTGGTCGCCCTGCAGAAAAAGTACAGCCAGTACGTGCAGGTCATCGGCATCTCACAAGACGAAGTGCCGCCCGACGTCGTGCAGCGCTTCGCCGCGGAGCGACAGGTCAACTATCCCATCGTCATGTCGACGCCGGAGGTGGAACGTGCCTTCCCCGGCATCAACGCGCTGCCCACGTCGTACCTGATCGATCGCGACGGCCGCATCGTGCAGAAGCACGTCGGCATGCTGAACGCGCTGCGGACCGAGCAGGAAACCCGCTCGCTGGCCGGGTTGCCGGTGAATGCCGTCGTCGAACAGACGGACCCCGTCACACGCGTCGCGCTCGGCGACGCCGCGCAGGCGACCGAAATCCCCGGCATCGATCTGGCCGCCATTCCGGCGAACCGCCGCACCGAGGTCCTGCAGACGCTGAATGCCGGGGCGTGCACGTGCGGCTGCGACCTGTCGGTCGCCAAGTGCCGCATCGACGATCCCACCTGCGGCGTCAGCCTGCCACTCGCGCGCAAAATCGTCGCGGACCTCATCGCGCGCAAGTAATTCTAGCGAGGCTCCGCTCAGGCCGGCGAGCCTGTGCGAGAATGGCTCCGCCTCGCTAGTGACAGTGTTTTTTTGCCCCGCCTCCGGCGGGGCGAGACGTCTTGAAGGCCGTCAAGAAGCACTTGACTCAAATGTCAGTGATTTCAGCCTTCAAGACGTCTAGCGCGGCACAGACCGCTATTCCTTCGGCCGCGATTCCGGCGGGACGATCCCGTTCAAACGGTAATACACAACCAACTGACCGTAGTGCTCGCCCGCGTGTTCGGTGAAGGTGTTGAACACGCGGATCGCCCGCGGCGTGGGCACCGGGTCCTGCTGCTTCATCTGCGCGGAGGCATCGGCGGCCGTGCTCTTCAACACGGCGACGATGGATGCCTTCGTGGGGTATTCGGTCTTCGACAGCTCGTTGATCGCAGGATCGATCTTCTCGCCTTGCATCGTCTTCGCGACGTACATGTTCCAGAACGCGATGTGGCGGAGCTGGTCGGCAAAGGTGCGGACGCCTTCGGCCGGCCGGAAGTCATATTTCGTCTCCGGGAAGTCTTCTGCCATTGTGATCAGCTTGTCGGTGATCTCGGACCACGCGCCAACGAGCGCATCCCGGGGCGGCGGTTCGGGGCGAGGTGGGGCGCTCTGCGCCAGGCCGAGAGGCGCGGTGACGGCGAGCAGGGCGACGACGGTCAGGGCTCGAACACAGATTTCAGGTCGCATGCGATCCTCCTCTCAGCTGTTTGCCGGCGGGGCCGATTTGGTCACCGCTGGCACTGTTCGTGAACGTGGAGGGCCGCACATGACACGTTCCCGGGAACGGTCGAGCGTCGTCCGGCTGCCTCGTCCGGTCGCACACTGGCTTGACGCCATGAGCGCGCGGATCGGGGCGCCTCGACATCGCGTGCTGCGTGCGCTTCTCGATGGCTATGCCGAGCACTTGCCGGACGTCTTGCGCCGGCGTGTCGCCGAACAGATGCGGCTGCGCAGCGAGCGGCTGCGTCCGCAGTGAACCGAGCCGATGCGGTAGCATGGGCCGTGCGCCCGACTTGCGCCGTAATGCTCTTCGCGCTGGTGGCGCTCGCCACCGTGTCCCCCGCTGCGCAACAGCCGCCGATCCGCGATCCCCAGCTCTTTCAGAGCGGCGTCGAGGTCACGAGCATCACGGCGACGGTCTTCGACAAGGAGGGCCGGCTCGTGACCGGACTCCCGCGCGACGCGTTTGAGGTGTACGAAGACGGCCAGCGGCAGAAGGTGACGCAATTCACAAACGAGCGCGTGCCGTTGGGACTCGGCGTGCTCGTGGACATCAGCGACAGCATGTTCGGCAAGCGCATTCAGGACGCGCGGCTCGCGGTGGACGAGTTTCTGTTGAAGCTGCTCGACCCTGCGGACCAGTTCTTCATCCTCGCGTTCAATCACGAGCCGCACGTCCTCACCGACTGGACCAACGTGCCTGAGGTGGTCCGCCATGCGCTCGAGGCGCTGCATCCCTCCGGCGGTACGGCCGTGTACGACGCCGTCGTGCGCGCGCTGCCTGTCCTCGAGCGGCGGACACGGCAGCGCGCCGCCCTGCTGATCATTTCCGATGGGGCCGACACGGCCAGCAACGCGAGCCTGCGCGACGTTCGCTCGGCGCTCCTCAGGAGCGAGGCGTTCGTGTATGCGATCGCGATCGACGTGGCCGACCGCCAGACGATCAACGCGCAGCTCGACGCTGGGACGCTGCGTGAGATCACGAACGAGAGCGGAGGCCGCACGGAAGTCGTGCGCGACAGCGGTGAGATCGCGGGTGCCGCCGCGCGCATCGCCGAGGAATTGAACAGCCAGTACGTCCTGGGCTACAGCTCGCCGCGCGGCGCCGACGGCAAGTATCACAGCATCAGGGTTCGCGCCACCGGCGGCGAATATCGCGTCCGCGCGCGCAACGGCTACGTCGCCACACCGCTCACAAAGAAGACGCACCCGTGATCGGCTAAAGCCTTCGCGCTAGGTGTGCGCTGCCACCTTCCGGCCGACACGCTGACGGTGGTCGCTTGGAACGTCCATGTCGGCGGAGCCGATCTCGATCGGTTGATCGACGCGTTGACGCGAGGCGAGCTGACCGGCGGCATGCCGACCACCTCGTTCGTGCTGCTGCTTCAGGAAGCCTACCGTGACGGCTCCCAACGGGCTTTACCGGCGGCGACGAACATCTGCGGAGCGGCGGCGTACCGGCCGGTCGTCGTCGTACTCACGCTTCCGCTCGTGCTCGTTGTGGGTCTCGGTGCGGAAATCGCGAACGTCAGCCAGCGGATTGGGACGCTGGTGCTCACGGTCCCGCTCAATCCGCTCGGACAGCTCATGCTGACGGCTGCGGGCTTCGGCGATCCGTTCAGTCATCTGCCTGATGCGTTTAAGTTGCTCCTCCAGAAAGGGCTCCGGCATCGGCATGGCTCCTGATGCCCTTCCAGCTACTCGCGTGCCAACCACGTACCGCCGAAACGCCTCGAAACTCGATGTGTTTACACCCGGACGAGGACTCCGCGGGCCGACTGCCCCGTCGCGTGAGCAATCGCCGACACGTAGAGCCCAACTTGACGGCGGTACCTGAGCCTCGCCGCTCCCGGCGATTTCGCGGTCCGTCTTGTAGTCGACGATGGTCCATGCGCCCGCCTCCAGAAACGCGAGGTCCACAACCCCTTCGACCAACGTTCCGTCGGCCAAGCTGAGCGTCACGGGGGTTTCCCGCCGGCAGTCACCGATCGCATCGGCAGCTCTGGCGCGCTGGAGAAGGTCGTGAGCCAGCACGCGCTCGACGACGTCGACCGCCGCCGCGATCTCGTCTGCAGGCGCCGCCAGAATGCGACCCTGCACTTCTGCGAGTGCGTCGACGGTGGATCGATCGGCGCCGAGCGGGACCACGGCGAGTGTGGCGTGCACCAGCTCGCCGAAGCGCGCGCCGCCCGACTGCCCGCGTCCGCGCGCGTCGACCACGACGACTTCCTCTCGCTCTCGCTCGCGATCGCGCTCAGCGCGAACGCGGCGGTCTCCTGCGTCAGCCGCACTCTCAGGAGCGTCAAACAACCCACGCTGCTTCGGCGCCGCGGGTTCCTCGACGATCGCGCTCTCAGAAATTTCGATCCGATCGCTGGATGCCGCCCATTCCGTCGCCGTACGCACGACGATCGACGGCGTCGATCCCTTCGTCACCGCGTCGGCGCGCAGCGTCCGCCAGGTCGTGTACTCGCGTAAACCGTCCGCGACGATCGCGTCAGGTACGTCCTTCATGATCAACGTTTCGCGCCGGATGCCCGCGGCCGTTTCCGCGCCGAGTCCGAGCGCATGCGGATCCCACCAGACGGCCATGTAGCCGCCGGCTGTGTCTGGAAACATGTGTGCCCCCGGGCAGACGGTGAGCGGCGTCGCCGGCTCGTCGTCCGGCCGCCTCCAGACAGAATCCTTCGTGAACGGCGGACATCCGGCCGCGAGACCGGCGGTGCGCCGCGCGGCGGGCGCGGGATAAATTGCGCCATTGAGCGGATCGGTCCATCCGCCGTCCCACGTCGCGTCGCCGACCGCGGGCACGACGAGCAGATCGCGCGCGCGAGTCGCGGCCACGTACGCCACGCGCACGCCTTCGGCTTCGTCGCGTGCGACCTCGAGCGCCTCGTGGGTGGCCAGCTCGATCGGCGTCCAGCGTCCGAGGCGCAGGTAACACGCATTCTGCGCTTTGTCGATCAGGCGGTCGGCCCGATCGGCCCGCAGCTTCGCCGTCATGTCGGCGAGGATCACCACCGGAAACTCGAGCCCCTTCGCCTTGTGCACTGTCATCAGGCGAACGCCATCGCTGCCTTCCTCGAGGATCGGCGCCTCGGCGGCCTGCCCACCGTCGGCCTGCGCCTGCAGTTCCTCGACGAAACCGCGAAACGACATGCCTCCGCTGATCTCGTACTGCCGCGCGAGCTCGGCGACGTGCAGCACGTTGGCGAGCGACTGCTCACCCGCCGTCCGCAGGACGAAGGCGACGTGCGCCCGGGTGGCGTTCAGCAGATCGGTCAGCGTGTCGGCAACCGCCCGGTCGTTGCGCCGCCGGTGCAGACGACGCAGCAGCTCGAGCGCCTCGGCCACCGGCTCGAGCTCCGGCGATCTCTCCTTCGGCACTCTGAACGGATGAAATCCACCGTGGCGATGGCGGTACAGGAGCAGCGTCTCGTCGTCGAGCGCAAACAGCGCGCCTCTCAGCGTGGCAAACACGGAAAGCTCGTCGTCTGGCCATTCGATGGCCGCCAGCGCGGCACGGATGGTCTCTACTTCTTCGCGATCGTGAAACGATTTCCCGCCGACGAGCAGATGCGGCACGCCGCGCGCTTCGAGCGCCTCCACGTACGGTCGGGTGACATCGTCGCCAAAATGCAGGAACCGGCGGAACAGGATGCAGACGTGCCGCGCCTCGATCGGCACTGCCATCGGCAGCTCGTTGCGCGACGTGCGCTCGGTCACAGTCCACCCGCTCTTGGTCACCAGCCAGTGCACGAACGCACCAACGCTGTCCGGCAGCGACTTTTCGATCGCATAGCCGGCGACGCGGCGGGTCCCGTAGGGCTCCGGCACCGGGAGGACGACCACCGACGGTTGATCCGCCGAATTGACGCGATACGGGGAGAGTGCGACGTACGGCGCCTGCAGCGTGGCGCGATCGCCGGTCATCAACGGCGCAAACGCGGCGTTGACCGCCTGTTGAATCGCCGGCGTCGAGCGGAAGCTCGTATGCAGAAACGCGCGCTTCGCGCCGCGCGCCTGCAGGAGCTCGCACACGTCGCGGTACGTCTCGACATCCGCACGGCGGAATCGGTAAATCGCCTGCTTTGGATCGCCGACGATGAAGAGCTTGCCGGGAAGGGGGGTGACCCGGCGCCAGTCGGATTCGGCGGGGCTGTCGGCGCTGAGCAGCAGCAGAATTTCCGCCTGGAGCGGATCGGTGTCCTGGAACTCGTCGACGAACAGATGCGTGAAGCGCGACTGAAACGCGAGGCGCACGCGCGGATGGCTGACGAGCAGATCGCGCGCGCGCAGGAGCAGGTCGACGAAATCGAGCGCGCCCGCCCGGCGCTTCAGCTCCTCATAGCCGTCTATGGCAGCGCGCAGCTCGTCGTGGAGCAGCGCGGCGAGATCGGCGTCCGCCGATCGCTGAAACGCGTCGAGCTCGTCGGTGAGCGCTGTGTAGGCGGCCCAGACGGCGTCGCGGTCGACGCCGGGTCCGTAGGCGCCGCGTCCCTTGCGCGCGCGCCGGAAGTCGCGGTTCTGCGCGAGGTCGACCGCGCGGGCTTCCCAGCCATCAGGGTCGGCCGCCTCGAACCGGCTGGCGACGTCGATGTCGTGCGCGAGATCGCGGACGACGCGCGTGTCGAGGTACAGCGGATCGCGGCGCGAGGTTGCGGCGTCGGTCAGGCGTGCGGTCTCGCGGACGCGCTCCAGCACGCGGGCCAGCCCGGCGTCGCGATCGAACGGATCGCGCCGCCACGCGCCGGTGAAGTCGCGCCACTCGGCCAGCTCGCGCGCGGCGCGGCGCAGCCGATCGATCGGGCCCTCGTCGTTGTCGCGGCCGTCGCGCGACCAGACGCTGCGCCGGAGCGCGCGGCGCACACCCTCGGGCGGCGACTCGAGCTCGCGCTGCAGCCAGGCGCGAAAGGCCTCGTCGAAGAGGCGATCCGCTCGAGGCTGCGTCAGCACCTCGAACAGCGGATCGATGCCCGCTTCAACCGGGCGCTCGCGCAGCAGATCGGCACAGAAGCCGTGAATCGTGCTGACGTGCGCCTCTTCGAGCCGCTGAATCGCGTCGGTGAGGTGGTGCTGCGCGGCGGCATCGTTCGTGCCCTGCCGCAGGCTTTCCAGTTCTTTGCGGATGCGCAGCTTCAACTCGCCCGCGGCCTTCTCGGTGAACGTCACGGCGACGATCTGCTCGATCGCGGCACGGCCGCGCGCCAGCACGTTGAGGATCCTCCTGACGAGCTCGGTGGTCTTGCCGGTTCCGGCGGCGGCTTCGACGATCACGGTGTCGTCGAGGCCTTCGCGAATCAATTGCCGATCGGCGTCGTCAGGAAGCATTGCCGGTTTGTCGCTCACGGCTTTCTCCTCAACGCGAGCAGGTCCGCGAGCGGCTCCTGGGACTTGAACCGGCCGATGCGGCGCTCGGCGGTCGGGCCGCACACAGGCCTGAAGTCGCACCAGGTGCAGGCGTGCTCTCTCGGCGCCGGCGCGAGAAACCCGGTCTCGACCGCGCGGTCGATGATCTCGAGAACCTCGACGCCCATGCGTCGCGCCTGCGGCGTCAGCGGAATGCGCACATCCTGATAGCCACCCGCCATCGTGGCGTAATAGAGCCGGCCTTCCGCTACCGTCCGTCCCGTCGCCTGTTCGAGCGCCAGCGAATACAGCACCGGCTGCAGCGCTTCGCCGCCGCCGATGACCATGTGATCCTTGCCGCGATATCTGCCGGTCTTGTGATCGGTCACACGCAGCTCGCCGGTGCCCGCGCGCTCCTCGACCAGGTCGATCGATCCGTGCAGCTGAAAGCGCCCGTCGATCGTGACCGGTTCCGCCTGGCTGTGCGGGTCGCGGCCGACCGCGAGCGGGCCGCCATCGCGAAGGCCGAACGCCCACTCGAATCGCAGCGGGATCCACTCGCCGCCGGCGCCGGCGAGTTCGTCGACCCACAGGCGCAGATCGCGGCGGATGGACGCGATCTCGTCGTGCCAGACGCGGTCGATCGCGGGCGCGAGCCGCTCGTAGTAATCGGCGCCGATGCGTTTGACGGTCTCGTCCAGGACCGCGAGCGCGCGGTCGCGTGTGGCCTCGATCACGGGCAGCGCACGCTCAGTCTGCAACTGCCGGTAAAACGCCGTCTGCACCTCGTGGAACAGGCTGCCGCGTGTCAGCGGGTCCATCCGTTGCAGCGGCTCGAGGTCTTCGGCCGGCCGCATGCGATAAATGGCGCTCAGCAGGAACTGATAGGGGCACACGGCGTATTTCTGCAGCGCGGAGAGCGAGTATCGCCGCTGCGTCAGGCGCTGCTGCGCCAGAATCGGCGCCGTCCGCTCGTTCGCCGCCGTGAGGCCATCCCAATGCGACCACGTTTTTCTGCCGCGCATGAAGCGCTCGCGCACCGACCGTTGCAGGCAGTCGTTCAGCTGCAGGATGTACTGCGCTCGGCCACGTGCCCGATGATCCGGCTCGTCGACCAGCGCGCGGAGCGTCGAGAGGTCGTGTTCGATGTCGTCGATGGCTTCGTCGCGGTCGGCCGGCGCCGGCCACGCCAGCGTCGCCAACGAGGCACGCGCGGCGGCCTGCTGCAGCTCGCCGGCGCTCGGCACCCGCCCCGTCATCGCGCGCCAGATTTCGAGCGCGTACAACGACGGCACGCGCGGACGCCCTTCGCCGATTTCAACGGTCGGAAACGACACGTACAGCCGCACGGCGGCCGCGCCGACGGCGAGCCGCAGGTGCAGCTTCTCCAGATCGGCGCGCTCGGTTTGTGAAGGCAACCCCGCATCGAGCTGTGCGCGCGCATCGTCCAGCAGCAGGGGATCCTCGCGCGGCTTTTGCGGAAACATCCGTTCGGCGAGCGCGGGGATGAAGACGACGTCGAAGGATCGGCCGCGCAGCTGCGCCGGGGTGGCGATGAGCACGCGGCCGTAGCGGCGTGCCGGCGCCTCCGCCTCGAGCGTCGCGAGACGGTCGGTGAGAACCCGCGCCGCCTCCGGCAGCGTGATCGGCCCGACGGCGCCCATCGGCCTCAGGTCGGCGAACACGCGCAGCACGCGATCGGGACGACGCAGCGCACGCGGCGCGAGGTCTGCGAAGACGTCGAGCCATTCGGTCCACGTGGCCTGCGCCGGCCACGCACCGAGCGCGCGGATGATCGGCAGCGCAAACGCCGCCAACCGCCGCACGTCCTCGATCTTCCGCGCGAGCTGGTCGATGCGCGGGGATTCCGGCTCTGTGCGCCGGAGCTCCTGCTGTTGCAGCTCGCACTCTTCGACAAGTCCGTTCAGCCGGCGCGCCCAACGATCGGCGCTGGCAATGACGCGCGAATCGGCCAGCAGCCGCTCCCACTTCCACGGCGCCCTCACCGCGCGCTGTGCCGGCGTCTCTCCATCGCTCGGGACCGCATCCTCTCCGCGCGGCGCGGCGTCCGCGCGATCCGCCATCGCGCCGAACACTTCGTCGTTGGAGGCGGGAAAGCCGTGCGCATGCGAGGCGGTCAGGCCATCCGGCAGCTGGTCGAGCGACAGGTATTCGGCGAACCGGCGAGCCGAGAGGTTGTCGAGCGCGCAGCCGAGCAGGCAGAGGAACGCCCGGCCGGCCGGATGCGGCCGGCGGGTCCCGCGCTCGAAGTACGCAGGCACGCCCGCGCGCTCAAGGGCATGTTCGAGGAGCCCGGCGTAGTGCTGCGGCGCGCGCAGGGCAATGGCCATGCGATCGAAGGCCACGCCGCCGCGCGCTTCCCGCAGCACGCGGCGGGCGATCTCGACAGACTCCCGTCCTTCGCCCGGCGCTGAAAACAACTCGACTTCACCGATGGGCTCGGCGAGCGGCGGCGCCGCTGGAGCGAACAGATAGCGTCGCACGCGCTCGAGGCCGTTCGGCTCGTCTCGATCGAGATCGAGATCGACGGCCGGTCCTGCGGCCGCGAAGGCGGCGAGGGTCGGCGCGTCCCCGGCAGGAACGGTGGCGAACGCCGCCGGCGCGCGCGCGAGCAGCGCCTCGACGAATGCGCGCTCGGTCGCGTTGCCGATCGCCACATCGATCAGCAGCACGCGGCACGCCGCGTATGTCCCACGCGGATCGGCGGCGGCGACGGTGGCCAGACCGAGAAACGCCGCACGATCGACTGCTGACGCCGACTGAAACTGCTCGTCGAACCGATCGAAGAGCGCGGCGAGATCTGCGCCGCCATCGCCAAGCCGCTGGAGCGCCGTCGGCGGCACCGATGCGAGCGCGAGCTCCTCCAGCGTCCGCGCGAGCGCGCGGGGAAAGCCCGGTGTCTCGGCCACTGGTTGGAAGTACGAAAGTGCGGCCTCACGGTCGGCGTCGAACAATGCGCGGGCGGCCACCGCCTGGACGCCGAGAGCGGTCGCCGGTGACAGCCGATCGCGGGCGAGGAGGGGCGCCGCCAATCGCGCGGCGAGCTGCGTCAGGCTGAATCGGTAAAGGCCGAACGTCGCTGGCCGCTCGCGCGCGAGGTCGCGGGCACAATCATCCGCTGCGCCGCGCGAGGCCGACACGATGAGGGTTTCCGCAGCAGCCGGCGCCTCGAGGACGAAGCGCCGGGCCGCCGACAACCGGGCCGCGGCGGAGGTGGAAACGATGGTGTGCACGCGCGAACTCCTTTTCCGGACGCCATGCCGGACAATCGGGAATCAGCAGCGCCACGCTGCCGGTGTTCAAAAGATGACGGCGATCTTCATCACGAAGGCACGGAGAGTACGAAGATCACGAAGAATTCTTTACATGCCGATCCTCCGTGCACTTCGTGTTCTTCGTGTCTCCGTGATGAAGGCCGATGGTAGCATGTAGGTCCCGTTCCATGATCACGCTCCGCGCCGCCACGGCGGACGATGCCGACGCGATCTGCACGATTTTCAACCAGGGCATCGCCGATCGCGTCGCCACGCTCGAGACGGCGCTGCGCACGCCCGCCGAGCGCCGCCAGTGGCTCGCCGATCGCGGTCCGCGTCACCCTGTGATTGTGGCGTCCGCCGACGGAGCGGTCGTCGGCTGGGGCAGCCTCAATGGCTTCAACCCACGGACCGCCTACGATCACGTCGTCGACTTCTCCATCTACGTCGAGCGAAGCTGGCGTGGACGAGGCATCGGCTCGCAGCTGCTCGATCGCCTCATCGACCGCGCGAACGAGCTCCACTATCACAAGATGGTGCTCGCCGCGCTCGCGCACAATGCCGCGGGCGTCGCGCTCTACACGCGCGCCGGCTTCTCCCCGGTCGGCATCTACCACGAGCAGGGCCAGCTCGATGGACACTGGGTGGATGTGATCGTGATGGAAAAGATCCTCTAGCGATCAACACAAAGGACACCAAGGACACAAAGGCAATGCTCACCTCCTTGGCATCCAGCGTCGTATGGGATTTGCGGCCGACCTGTGCGCGCGGCGGACAGAAGAGCGATGTAGGCCCGAAGCGATTCGTCCGGGCTTATAGCTCCAACTGAATCCCGATCTCGACCACGCGATCGGCGGGGACGCGGAAGAAGTTCGTCGCGCGCCGCGCGTTGCGCGACAGGAAGATGAACAGCGTGTCGCGCCACGCCGACATACCGATGCGATCGTTGGCGAACAGCGTGAGGTGCGCGAGGTAGAAGGTCGTGTCCTCATCCCGCCACGCGAGCCCCTGCTGCCGCGCCGCCGCCAGCGCCGCCATGACGTTGGGCGTCTGCATGAACCCATACCGCGCGATCATCCGATAGAAGCCTTGCGACAGGCGATGGACCTCGATGTCCGGCCCACCGCCGATCGACGGCACGTCGAGAATCGACACGCTGAGCAGCACGACCTGCTGGTGCAGCACCTGGTTGTGCTTCAGATGGTGCACGAGGATCGGCGGCGCGCCTTCCGCCCGCGCCGTCATGAAGACCGCCGTGCCCGGCACCCGCACCGGCGGGTGCGCGGCGAGCTCCGCGAAGAAATCATCGAGCCGCTCGTGCGATTCGCCGAGCCGCTGCAACACGAGCCGACGGCCGGTGTGCCAGGTCGACATCATCGCGTAGATGATCGCGGCAACCACCAGAGGGAACCAGCCGCCGTGCGCGATCTTGACGACATTGGCTGCCAGGAATGTCAGGTCGATGGCCAGGAAGACGGCCGTGACTGCGCCGGCGCGCCACACGCTCCAGTGCCAGTGTTCGCGCGCGACGAAATACGCCAACAGCGTCGTGATCACCATCGTTGTCGTCACGGCCATGCCGTACGCCGCGGCGAGATTGGCGGAGGTGCGGAAGCCGAAGACGAGACCCACCGTGGCGATCATCAGGAGCCAGTTGATCTCGGGAATGAAGACCTGTCCCTTTTCATGCGCGGAGGTGTGCTGGATGTCGAAGCGCGGCGAATATCCGAGCTGGATCGCCTGCTGCGTCAGCGAGAAGGCGCCCGAAATCACGGCCTGCGACGCGATCACCGTCGCCATCGTCGCGAGGGCGACGAGCGGATACAGCAGCGGCGTCGGCGCGAGGAGAAAGAAGGGATTCGCGGCCGCCGCGGGATGCGAGAGCAGCAGCGCGCCCTGACCGAGGTAGTTCAGAGCCAGCGCGGGCAGCACGAGCGCGAACCACGCGGCGCGGATCGGCGACCGGCCGAAATGCCCCATATCCGCGTACAACGCTTCGGCGCCGGTCACCGACAGGAAGACCGCGCCGAGCGTCACGAACGCCCGCAGACCGTGGTCGGCGAAGAAGCGCACCGCGTGCACCGGATTGAGCGCCGTGAGCACGACCGGGCTCTCGCTGATGTGCGGCAGCCCGAGCAGCGCGATCGCGGCGAACCACACGACCATGACTGGCCCGAACACCGCCCCGATGCCGCCCGTGCCGCGATGCTGAAATAGAAACAGGGCGATCAGGATGGCGACCGTGATCGGCACGACGAACGATTCGAACCGGTGCGTCGCGATGCCGAGGCCTTCCACGGCGCTCAAGACGGAAATCGCCGGCGTAATCATGCCGTCGCCGTAGAGCAACGCCGCGCCGAACAGGCCGATCGCGATCAGCGCGCGATGGCCCGACGGCCCCTTCGCGCGGACGAGCGCCACCAGCGCGAGGATGCCGCCTTCCCCACCGTTGTCGGCGCGCATCACGAACAGCACGTATTTGATCGAGACGGTGATGATGAGGGACCAGAGAATGAGCGACAACACGCCCAGCACATTGCCGGCGGTCACTGGAATGGCGTGCCCGCCGGCGAAGCACTCGCGCAGCGCATAGAGCGGACTCGTGCCGATGTCGCCGAAGACGACGCCGAGCGCAGACAGAATCAGAAGCGGGAGGCGGGAGCGGCGATCCTCATCCAACGGCGAACCAATCATGCGGCATTGGCGTGTCGGCGGTCGCGCTACCGTTCGAAGCGGATCTGGATGCGGAGTTGTCGGTACTCGGAGTTATAGAACGTGCCGAAGGCCGGTGACGTGATATTGGCCTGCACGTCGGTTGGGAGGAATTTGTCGAACGCATTGAACACGCGGACCCCGATCCATGGCTGATATTTGAAGATCTTGAACCGGTGCTCGACGCCCAGTTCCGTCCGCGCGTACGGCGGGAAACGCAGCGCGTTGCGCGGCCCGACGAAATCGAGATTCTCGTCCACGACCGAATACGGCAGGCCGCTCCGCCAGTCGAAGATGCCGACCAGCAGCCACCGCTCCGTCGGCATCGCGCGCCCGCGCGCCAGGAAGCGGTTCGGCACGTCGGCGCTCGTCGGCGCGTACGCATTCCGGCCGATGATCGGCCACATCATCACATCGAAATAGCTCGCCAGCGAGTTCAGATCGCCGCGAGCGACCGAGCGCGAGTACGACAGCGTCACGTCGACACCATGGCTGTGCGTGAAATGCACGCTCGCCTCGGCGCTGCGGTAGCTGGATCGTCCAGTGCTCTCGAGCAGCAGCTCGCCGGACGATGGGGTGGTGATCGGCGAGACGATCAGCTCATTCGAGCCGGCGCGGTCGATGAAGCCGAAGTGAAACGCCCATTGCGCGTTCGCGCGGTAATCGTACGCCGCATCCCAGGTGCGGCTGCGCGGCGTCCGCAGATCCGGCGACACCGTGTGCTCGAACAGGATCGGCGGGCCGAGCGGCGTCACGCCATCGGCGGCGAAGCGCGTGTCCACCGCGTTTTCAAACCCGCTGAACGCGCCGACCGTGGACGGCGTCCGCTCGTAGAACAGTCCGAAACCGCCGCGGACCACCGAGGTGCCCGCCTCGTTCAACAGGACCGCGGTCCCGATGCGCGGCGTCGCGTTGAACCGATCGATGATCCCGTCGCGATCGATCCGTCCGCCGAGCTCTGCGTACCAGCGCGCCGTTGGCTGGATGCGATCCTGGAGAAACAGCGCGACGTCCGTGCTGCTCACCGCCTGCGTGCTGGTCGGCCCGAAATCGAGCCGCCGGGCCAGTGTTCGATCCGATCGCTCAATCAGCACAGGATTGCTGCCGCTCGTGCCGTTGTAGTCGCTGTGGAGCAGATCGACGCCGAACTTGTAGAGGTGCAGCCCGCCCCACGTATTGCTCGATCCCGACACCGATTCGATCCATTGATACGTGTTGGTGTTGCGATATTGGCTGTTGTAGAAGTTGCCGTATGTCGTTTCTGGCAACAGCTCCATCGGCAAGCTGCCGCGCGGCGTGACCTCGTTGGTGTAGTGGTGCATCTGCACCGTCGTCTCCGAGAACAGCGAGTCGGTCCAGAGCGCCCGCTCGGTGAACGCGCCGTGATTGACTTTGCTGTGCTGGTCCACCGTCGCGAGGGGGGGCGTGAAGGTACCCAGGTTCGCGTCGGTGGACACCCGCGGGAAAAAGCCGCTGGTCGCCATCAACGAGTGCTTGGGAGACAGATTGGCGTCCACGCGCGTGAACGTGCTGAACCAGCGGTCGGTCTTCAGCTCGTTCTGGGGACGGCTCGGCACATCGGCCGTTGTGTACCGGAACTGCGCCGTCTGCTCGAGGAACAGGCGGTCCTTGATGATGGGGCCGCCTGTCTCGAGGCGCGGGCTGAAATATGAAATGCCCAACACGTCGAAGGGATTTCCGGTGCGCGACGTTCGAAACGCCGGGTCCAGATTGTTCAACCGTGTGTGCCACTGATCGCCCGCGCGACGCGTCTGAATCACCACGAGACCGGACGAGAAGCGGCCGAATTCCACCGCGTACGGATTCGGCAACACCGCCACCGAATCGATCGCATCGTCGGGCAGCGAGACGTGCGTGAGGCCGGTGGACGGATCGACGAGCGTGGTCGGCCCGATCTGAACGCTGGACTGGCTCGGACGACCGCCTTTGATGCTCACGCCGCCCGGCACTTCAATCACGCTCGCCAGCAGACGCAGCGCCGCTTGAAACCCGCCGCCGGACGTCATCTGGTCGATTTCCTTCCCGTTGACCTGGTCGGTGCCGCTCAACGTGCCGCTGGCCGGCACGACCGTGATCGGCGCGACGACTTCGACGTGCTCGGTCATGTTGGTGATGGGAAGATCCAGCGACACCTCGACGGTCTGCTGTCCGCTGACGACAGCCTGGACGGTCGTAGTCGTAAATCCGTCGAGCGATGCCACGACCTGAAAGCGGCCGTTCGGCACATGTTGAAAGCGAAAGCGACCGTCCCCGTCGGCCAACATCGTCGCCACGTCGTGATCGCCGCTGCGGAGCGTGACGACCGCGCCCGCGAGCGGAACCGTGCGGCTTTGCGTCGTGACGGCGCCTTCGATCACACCGCCCGGCGCCGCTTGACCATAGACGGCCGCCGGCAGCAGGCACAGGACGAGCGTCACAACGCGGCGGACAGCGCCGTACCCCGCCGATAAGAAACCATGAAACTGCATCACAAAAGGGACGATCTATTGTCGCGTGCCCGGTGGGGTGTGTCCAGCCAGTATCGCTGCTGCGGTCGACTTTATGCGTATCTCATGTACCGGGTCTGAGCTGTCTCTTGTACCGGGTCTGACCTGTATCTATTTCATGTAGGGGTCGACTTACGTGTCGACCCAGGGCGTTCATGTAGGGTTCGACCTACATGTCGACCCAGGGCGGACACAGGTCCGCCCCTGCGGCACATGCTCAGACGAGCTTGGCTTAACATACGTAAGTGATCGACGTTCGGCCCGTGCACGCCACGCGCGACTTCCGGCGCTTCATCAATTACCCCTATCGGCGCAATCGGCGCGACCCGCATTGGATTCCACCACTGCGGATCGGGGAACGCGATCGGCTGCGGCCGAAGACCAATCCGTTCTTCGCGCACGCCGATCACGCGCTCCTGCTCGCGTGGCGCGGAAACGAAGTGTGCGGCCGGATCGCCGCGTTCGACGATCGTCGACATAACGCGACGCACGGCGACAACCTCGCCTCGTTCGGCTTCTTCGAGGCCGACGATGCCAAGGCGGCACGCGCGCTGCTCGGCGCGGTCGAGGACTGGGCGAGAGCGCGCGGCCGCGCGCACCTGCGCGGGCCGCTCAACCCCTCGCTCAACGAAGAAGCGGGCCTGCTAATCGACGGCTTCGATACGGATCCGATGCTGCTGATGCCGCACAATCCGCCCGAGTACGCCGCGTTCATCGAAGCGGCGGGCTACGTGAAGGTGAAAGATCTCTATGCGTGGCTGTGCGACGTCCACACTGGCGCGGGAGAGACCGTCAAAAGGGTCGCCGCCCGCTTCAAGAAGCGCGAGCGCGTCGTCATTCGTCCGCTCAAGGCGAGCGAGTTCAAGGAGCAAGTGGAGCGACTGCGGCTCCTCTACTGTGGCGCGTGGGAGCAGAACTGGGGCTTCGTGGCGCCGACGGAAGCCGAGTTCCGCCGCGTCGCCGCCGATCTCAAGCTGATTCTGGATCCGCGGATCGCGATCCGCGCCGAAGTCGACGGCACGATGATCGGCTGCGCGATTGCGCTGCCCGACATCAACCAGGCGTTGAAAGGCACGGGCGGCCGGCTGTTCCCGCTGGGGCTCGTCCGTCTGCTGCTGCGCGGCCGGATCGTCGATCAGCTGCGCGTGCTGCTCGTCGGGCTGCTGCCCGAGCATCGCAAGAGCGGGCTCTACGCGCTGTTATGGCACGAGCTGCAGCAGCACGCCGACGCGGCCGGTTACCGGCGGGCCGAGTTGTCGTGGGTGCTCGAAGACAACTACAACATCAACCACCCGGTGGAACAGGCGGGTGCGCGACGATATAAGACGTATCGCATTTACCAGAAGGCGCTCGCGTGAGCCGCACCGTGGCGCTCACGGGAGCCACGGGATTCATCGGACGGAATCTCGCCGCGCAGTTCATCGCGCGGGGCGATTCGATACGCGCCGTCGTGCGTCCCGAGTCGCCCCGCCAGGCGCCGGCAGGCGTGTCGGTCGTGCGAGCGGCGCTCACTCCTGAGGCGCTGCGCGCCGCGTTCGCCGGCGTCGACATCGTCGTTCACCTCGCCGGCCTCGTCAGCGCGGTGCGCGACGAGGAGCTCACGCGCGCGAACGTCGACGGCACACGCGCCGTTGCGACTGCCGCGCGCGATTGCGGCGTTCCCGTCGTGCACATCTCCAGCCTCGCGGCGGCCGGCCCCGCGCCGGCGGCGGCGCCGCGGCGCGAAGACGATCCGGCCATCCCGATGAACGCGTACGGCCGGAGCAAGCTGGCCGGTGAAGAAGCCGTCCGCGCAACGGCGGGGCTGCGCTGGACGATTCTGCGGCCGGGCGTCGTCTACGGTCCGGGCGACCGCGCGGTGCTGCCGCTGTTCCGCTGTGCGGCGCACGGGATCATTCCGGTAGTCGGCCGACAGGACGCCGCGTACAGCTTTGTGTACGTCGACGATCTCGTGCGCGCGATCGCGGCGGCGATTGAGGCCGGCGGCCACGGACACACCTGCTTCGTCGCCCACGCGCGACCGGTCCGCGTTTCGGATCTGCTCGACGCGATTCGCTCAGCTGTGGGCCGTCCCGCGCGGCTGGTGCCGGTGCCCGCTGCGATCCTTTACCCGATTGCCGTCGCCGCCGACGCGCTCGGGCGGATCATCGGACGCACTCTGCCCATCAACCGCCGGCGGTACGCGGAGATGTACTCGCAAGGGTTCGTCTGTCACGTGGATCGGCTGCGCGATGAGCTGGGGATCCAGGCCACGGTCGACTTACCAGAGGGGATCGCCCGCACCGCCGCGTGGTACCGCGAGCAGGGATGGCTGTGATTCAACACAAAGGACACAAAGGACACGAAGGAAACCCAAGTCGCATCACATTTTTGCGCGTTGACCGCGCATGGCGGCGACCTTGCCCAAATGTGCAATTCTGTGTATCGTCTCTGGGCTCAGACGCCGACGATCGGCGCGAGTGAAGCGGCAACCGGCAATCCGGCGACATGTTCCAGAAAGGAGCGGCCGATGATCATCGTTCGCAATACGTTCCAGTTGAAGTTCGGCAAGGCTCGTGAAGCGCTCGCGATCATGAAAGAAGGGATCGCCATTCAAAAACGAGCCGGCGTGGACATGTCCCAGCGTCTGATGACGGATATGACCGGACCGTTTTACACGATCGTCCTGGAATTGGCGGTGCCGAATCTTGCCGCCCTCGAAGGGATGATGCCCAAGGTCATGGGCGATAAGGACTGGCAGGCGAACTATCAGAAGCTCCTGCCGCTCGTCGAATCGGGGCAGCGAGAGATGTTCACGCTGGTGGAGTGAAGTAACCCTTGTAGGGGCCGACCTATGTGTCGGCCCTGCCATGGGCGGACACGCAGGTCCGTCCCTACGCGGACGCTTACGACAACGCGACGCGCGTCACACCGAGCTCGGCGCCGACGCGGCTGAAGATCTCGAGGGCGCGCGTCAGATGCTCCGATGTGTGCGCCGCCGAGCAGCTCGCGCGCAGCACGCACGCATCGCGCGGGCAGCCGGGCGGCACGATCACGTTCACGTACAGTCCCTGCGCGAGCAGCTCCTGCCACAGCGCAATCGTCCGCTCCTCGTCGCCGGTCAGGATGGGCACGATCGGCGATTCCGTGCCGCCGATCACGTAGCCGAGATCCTGCAGGCCGCTGCGCAGCCGCCGGATGTTCGACCAGAGCTGATCGCGCAGCTCCGGATGACCGCGCACGACGCGGACCGCCGCGCGAACGCTGGCGACGTTCGAAGGCGAACCGGACGCCGTGAAGACGTACGCGCGCGCCAGAAAGTGCAGCGCGCGCAGCTCCGGATGATCCGACACGCACACGCCGCCGACGCCGGCCAGTGACTTCGAAAACGTCCCCACCACGAAGTCCACCTGATCGAGCACGCCTTGCGCTTCGGCGCAGCCGAGGCCGTGCGGGCCGTACGTTCCGAGTGAGTGCGCTTCGTCCACCATCAGATACGCGCCGTGCGCGCGGCACACGTCGACGATGTCGCGCAGCGGTGCCACGTCGCCGCGGATCGAATACAGACCTTCGGCCACGACGAGACGATTGCGCTGCCCGGCGGGCAGACGCTCGAGCTTCTTGCGCAGGCTTTCGGGTGAATTGTGGCGGAACGCCACGACTTGCGCTGCGGTTTGGCGGGTTGCGTCGTAAATGCTCGCGTGGCTGTCGCCGTCGATCAGGATCACATCGCCCGGACCGCACAGCGCGCCGATGAGCGACAGGTTGGCCTGGTAGCCGGTGCTGAAGATGATGCCGTAACGCTTGCCGAACCACTCCGTGAACTCGTGTTCGAGCTCCTCGTGCATCGCGAGCGTGCCGTTCGCCGTGCGCGAGCCCGTCGTGCCGGTGCCGAACTCGGTTACGGCATCGCGCGCCGCCGCCATCACGTCGGGATGCATGGTCAGGCCGAGATAGTTGTTCGACCCGAACATCAAGGTCGGCTGTCCGCCGATCGCGACTTCGCATGGCCCGAGCACCCGTTCGATCACGGTCGCGCCCGGCATGGCGGACGCGTCGGCGAACGTCTCGCGGCGTCTTTCAATCGCGCGCAGCTTTTCGAGCAGGTCCATCCGGTCTCCGGAAAAGGGGCCGTACCCCTTTTTTGTCGTGCAGGCTCCAAAAAAGGGGTACGGCCCCTTTTTCGCTCACGGCGCGGTCGCCGCGAGATCGCCGCGCTCGTAGCGAGCCTTTGTCGCCGCGCGCTGCACCTTACCGCTCGTCGTCCGACCGATCGCCCCGCTCGGCACGAGCACGACGTCGTCCACGTAGAGCCCACACAAATCGCCGATTCGGCGACGGATGCTCTCGACGAGCGCGTCTGCGCTCACGGTGCCGCTCGGCTCGGCGATGATCGCTACGCGATCGGGGCCACCCATCTGCGGCAGCCCAAACGCCACCACGCGTCCCCGCCGGATGCCGACCACATCGTCGACGCCCCACTCGAGGTCCTGCGGGTGATATTTGCGCCCATTTACAATGATGACATCCTTCGCCCGTCCGCAGACGAACAGCTCGCCATTGGCCAGATACCCGAGATCGCCCGTGCGCAGCCACTTGCCCGATAGGGTCTGCGCCGTCAGCGCCGGCTCTTTATAGTAGCCCAGCATCACCGACGGCCCAGCCAGGGTAATCTCGCCCACCTCGCGCTCAGGCAACTCGCGTCCATCTTCTCCGACAATCCGTATCTGGTGCCCCGGCAACGGCATCCCGCAGCTGACCACGGTCACCCGGGGGCAAACCGCATTGTCGTCCAATGGTCGTGCCACACGCCGCTCCGTCAGATCATCCGCGCCGATCGATTCGACGCGCGGCGCCCGTCCGCACGGAGGGAAGGTGGCGGCAAGCACATGCTCGGCCAGGCCATAGCTGGGCAGGAAGCTCGTATCGCGGAAGCCGACAGACGCGAATTTCTTGGCGAAGGCGGCCAGCGTCGGCGCGTGGACCGGTTCGGCCCCGCATCCGGCGATCCGCCAGCAGGACAGGTCCAGCCCGTCGAGCTCGCGCTCTTTGACACGGCGCACGCACAGATCGTACGCAAAGTTCGGCGCAAAGCTGATCGTCGATCGGTACTTTGAGATGGCCCGGAGCCACGTCACCGGCCGCTTGACGAAGGTCTGCGGCGGCAGCAGAACCGTCGAACGCTCGCTGTACATCGCGCCGAGCGTCATCCCGACGAGGCCCATGTCGTGATAGAGCGGCAGCCAGCTCAAGCCGGAATCGTCCGCGCGTACGCCGAGGCCGCCGGGACCGTTGATCGCCGCGATGTTCGACGCCAGACTGCGATGTGTGAGTGCCACCCCTTTCGGCGCCGATGTCGATCCCGACGTGAACTGCACAAAGGCGAGATCGTCAAGCGCGACGCGCGCGGTCGATTCGATCGGTGGGCCGTCGAGCGCCTCGCGCGAGAGCACCAGCTCCAGGTCGGGACACTCCGCAAGGAGCGCCTCGAACGACGGCAGCAGCGCAGCGGTCGTGACGACGGCGCAGGCGCGTGCGGTGCGAAGGATGGTGGCGGTCTGCTCGACGTACCGCGGCAGATCGATCATCGTCGCGGGCGGATAGAGCGAGGCGGGAATCAGCCCTGCGAGTGAGGCGCCGAAGAGCGCGGTGAGAAATGGTTCGGCGTCGGCGATGACGAGTGCCACCAGATCGCCTGGCCGGAGTCCGCGTTCGCGCAGCGCGTGCGCCACGCCGAGAGCCTGCTGTCGAAGATCGGCAAACGAGCGGCGCACTTCTCCGCCGTCCGTGATGAACACGAATCCCTCATCCGTCCCCGACGCAGCAGAGAGCGCCTCGGGCAGTGTGCGCAATCGTGGCATCAGGCGGTCGCCCGCCCCTCGATAATCCGCGTCACTTCGCCGATGACCTGCGCCACCGTGCGGGTGGCCGGCACGTCGTTGAGTGGAATTGAGATGTCGAAGCGATCCTCGAGCTCGGCAATCACCTCGAGCACCTGCAGGGAGTCGAACCCCAGATCGGCGACCAAATCGCTGTTCAGGGTCGGTTCGATCGGGCGGCGGCTCACGTTCTTGAGCACGTCGATTACGCCTTCTTCGATCTGGGCGGAAGCAGGTTGGGGCATCGGTGATTGTCCGGTAAGAATAGCATCTGGACCATTAGAAAACGATAACGTGACCCCTATAATCGTTCCCAGTGATATTTCTGCGACAGCGATTGTGGACCGTCGCGATCGGCTTGCTGTGCTGCACAAGTCTGCGCGCCGCGCAGGTGGATCCGAAGACGGCGTTGCTGGAACGAGCGGCGTTCGAGGCGCTGAACGCCGGCCGCGCGCACGACGCCGCCAGCCTGTTCCGGGACGCGCTTGCCGGCGACCCGAAGAACGCCCGGCTGCACCTTGGCGCGGCGGCCGCCGCGTATCTCGAACGACGCGATGTCGACGCCGAAACGGAAGCCGAGCGCGCGCTCGACCTCGACGCGACGCTCACGCAGGCGCGCGAGATTCTCGGCGCCGCGCTGCACCGGCTCGGCGACGTCGCCGGCGCAATCCGCGTGTATGAAGCACTGACCGCGAGCGTCCCCGCCGATGCCGACGCCGCCGCGACGCTGGAGCGATGGCGCCGTGAAGCCGACCTCCACGATCGCATGCTGCAGACGGTCGGATCGCATTTCACCGTGTCGTTCGAAGGACCGCAGGAGGCCGCGCTGGCCGAGCAGGCGCTGGCCTCGCTCGACCGCGCGTACTGGCGGATCGGACAGACGCTCGGTACTTATCCCTACGAGCCGGTGCCGGTGGCGCTCTACACGGCTCAACAGTTCAGCGACATCACGCGCGCGCCCGCGTGGTCAGGCGGCGCGTTCGACGGGGTCATCCGCGTGCCGATGCGCGGCGCGCTCGACAATCCCAAGGAGCTCGATCGCGTGCTCGCGCACGAGTTCGTGCACGCGCTCGTCCACACCCTCGCCGCACGCGGCGTTCCCGCCTGGCTGAACGAAGGGCTGGCGACGGCGCTCGAAGCGGGCGAGACGGACCAGACGGAGCGGCGCGTCGCCGAAACGCACACGGCGGTGCCGCTCAGCGCGCTGCCCGCTTCGTTCGGCCGGCTCACCGGCGCGCAAGCGGAAGTCGCCTACGCGACGAGCGCCATCGCCGCGCGGCGACTCCTCGACGAGGCCGGGGGCGCGGCGGTGGCGAATCTGCTGCGCGATCTCGGCGACGGCGCCGACTTCGACGCGGCGTTTCTTCACCGCATTCAACGCACGTTCGCCGATTTCCAGGGGAGCATGCACTGAGTTGGCGATTGCCGTCCAGGCCGGATTTTTTGAGACCCGGCTCGGCGGGTCCAAAAGGACCAGTCCTGCAATCAATTTTTGGCACACAACTTCGTTATACTCAGTACTCAATCGAATGTCCGATGGGCTGACGACTCTCATCGCGCGTCTTGATGCGGCGGTTCAGCTGCGTGACGCAGACGCGATCACGCAGCGCGTCAAGCACGACCTGGAAGACGCGATGCGCGATCGCACGGTGATGCTGCCGGCGCGCTTTCGCCGCGTCCGACCCGAAGGCTACGCGCGGCGTCTGCTCCATCGCAACGACAACCTCGGCTACACCGCCGTCGTCATGACCTGGGGCCCCGGCCAGGGCACGCCGCTGCACGATCACGCCGGGATCTGGTGCGTCGAAGGCGTCGTCGAGGGGCGGATGGACGTCACGCAATACGATCTGGTGGAAGAACATCACGACGCGTTCCGGTTCGAGGAGAAAGGGTGCGTCCACGCCGCCGTCGGATCGGCCGGTTGCCTCATTCCGCCGTTCGAGTACCACGTGTTGGCCAACGCGCTCGATGAGCCCTCGATCACGATACATATCTACGGCGGCGAGATGACCACCTGTCACGTCTTCGAGCCGATCGAAGGCGGGCGCTATGTCCGTCGCGATCGCGCCCTCTGTTATCACGACTGATCGCTGATCCGGCGGCGAGGGCCCTTGCGTAAATTCGCGATCGGCGTGCTCACGATCGTGCTGCTGACGACGGCTGCGCTGCGTGCCCGCGACCTGTGGCGATGGCGCACGCAGACGGTCAACGCCGCCGAGGCGCGGGCGGCCAACCTCGCGCTGATTCTCGCCGAGTATGTCCACGAGTCGTTTGTCGCCGGCGACGCGTCGCTGCGCCAGCTGGCGCTCCACAGCCGCCGCATCGGTGGGCCTGCGGCGCCCGAGGCCGATTGGGCTCCAAGCCTGAGATCGGCGAAAGCGGGCCTCGCCGGCGTCGGCTCCATCTCCGTCACCGATCGCGACGGCATCATCCGCCATTCGACGCAGCCCGCCATCCTCGGTCAGTCGCGGCGAGATGAGTACGTCTTTCGCCGCCTGAGCGCGGCGCCAGACGACGAACTGGCGATCGACACGCCCTTTCTCAGCCTCCGGGAACCACGCCTGTACCTGATTCCCATCGGCCGGAGACTGAGCGATGAGCACGGTGCATTCGCCGGCGCGATCGTGGCCACGCTGATGCCGGCGGCGCCGCGCGGTTTCTTTCGCACCGTCGACGTCGGCCGGCAAGGGAGCGTCTGGGTCTTCCATCCGGACGGATTCGTCCTCTTCCGGGAGCCGTCGGGCGAAAATCCAATCGGACATTCGGTGCGGGACAATCCGATCTTCGCCGCGTCGGTCAGGAGCGCCGGCGCCGCCGGCGTCCTCGAAGGCCCGGTCGATCGGGACGGTCCGGTGCAGTTGAGCGCCTTCCATGCGACCGACACGCCGCCGCTGATCGTGGCCGTGTCACTTGATCGCGCCGAGGTGCTGGCCGGCTGGCTCCACGAAGCGTTGGGATCCGCCGCGCTCTTCACCGCGCTGACGCTGACGCTGGCTGGGACCTTGGTTGTGCTGTATCGCCAGACCGAGGCGAAGGCCCAGGCGGAGCTGGCGCTCGCGCGGACGCAGCAGCTCGAGGCCGAGCGCCTGACCGAGGCGAACGAACGGCTCGCGTCGGCGCTCGAGCGCGAGCAGCATGCGCGGCGCGACGCCGAATCGGCCAACGCGTTGAAAGATCAGTTTCTGATGACCGTCTCGCACGAGCTGCGGACGCCGCTGACCGCGATCTGCGGATGGGCCCGGATCCTCGTGAACGACGTCGTCGAAGATCGCATGAAGGACAAGGCGCTTCGCACCATTGAGCGCGCTGCCCAGGCGCAGACCCGGCTCATTGACGACTTGCTCGACGTATCCGGCGGCATGACCGGGGCGCTGCGGCTGGATATCCGCACCGTGGAGCTCGATAAGGTCGTGCGACAGGCCGTCGACACCGTCAGGCCGGCCGCGGACGCGAAAGCGATCGGCCTCGAGACGATCATCGAGCCTGGCGGACATCTGGTCGCTGGCGACGCCGGGCGACTGCAGCAGATCGTGTGGAATCTCCTGTCGAATGCGGTGAAGTTCACGCCGAGCGGCGGCCACGTCGGCGTGACGGTCGCCCGGTCTGAGGGCGCGATCGAGATCGGTGTGACCGACACCGGCATCGGCATCTCGGCCGGTTTTCTGCCGCATGTGTTCGAGCGCTTCCGGCAGGAAGATCCGGGCAGCACGCGGCGGTTCGGCGGCCTCGGGCTCGGGCTGGCCATCGCGCGGAATCTTGTCGAGCTCCACGGCGGATCGATGACCGCGCGGAGCGAGGGCGAGGGCCGGGGCGCGGCATTCACCGTCCGTCTGCCCGCGCAATCGACAGTCGCAACGCCTGCCCCGCCGGTCGCCTCGGAAACGACTGCCGCGATGCCCGGCGCGGAACGCGACGAAGGGTGACGATCGGACACGTGCGGTCCGGTGGGTTAGACTGAGCCTCATGTCCGCCTCGACGGAATCGGCCATCGGCGCGCTGAAGGATTTACTCGGCACGCGCGCCTCCGACGCGGCCGCGATTCGGGATCATCACAGCCACGGCGAGTCCTACCACCTCTATGCGCCGCCCGACATCGTGTGTTTTCCGAGAACGACGGCCGAAGTAGCGGCGATCGTCAGGATTGCGGCGGCTACGCGCCTGCCGATCGTCCCGTTCGGCGCCGGCACGTCGCTCGAAGGCCACGTCAACGCGATTCACGGCGGCGTCACGATCGATCTGCGCGAGATGAACACGATCGTGCGCGTGAGCATCGACGACCTCGACGCAACCGTGGAGGCGGGCGTCACGCGGCTGCAATTGGCCAAGGCGCTCAACAACACCGGGCTCATGTTTCCGATCGATCCGGGCGCCGACGCCACGCTCGGCGGCATGACGGCCACACGCGCTTCGGGGACGACCGCGGTCCGCTACGGGACCATGCGCGAGAACGTGCTCGGCCTGACCGTCGTGCTCGCCGACGGCGGCATCATCAAGACGGGTACGCGTGCGAGGAAGTCATCCGCAGGCTACGACTTGACCCGCCTGTTTGTCGGATCGGAAGGCACGCTGGGCATCCTGACGGAGATCACGCTCCGGCTGCACCCGCTGCCTGAGGCCGTGTCTGCGGCGGTGTGCTCGTTCGGCTCGATGCAAGGCGCGGTGGAGACCGTGATCGCCACGATCCAGGTCGGCGTGCCGGTCGCGCGGATCGAGCTGCTCGACGAAACGCAAATAGACGCAGTGAACCGCTACTCGAAGACGGACTATGCCGTCGCACCGACGCTATTTTTTGAATTTCATAGCGACAGCTCGCGTCATGTGGCGGACCAGGTCGACACGGTACAAGCGCTCGCCGCCGACCACGGCGGTCAGGGATTTCAATGGGCGACGCGTCTGGAAGATCGCGAGCGGCTGTGGCAGGCGCGCCACGATGCGCTGTACGCGGCGCTCGCGCTGCGGCCCGGCGCCCGCGCGTGGACGACTGACGTGTGCGTGCCGATCTCGCGCCTCGCGGAGTGCATCCTGGACACGAAGGCGGACAACGCCGGGGCGCCGTTTCCGATCGCGCTCGTGGGCCATGCCGGCGACGGCAATTTCCATCTGATCTACGTGCTCGATCCCGACAGTGCGGCCGAGCTCGACATCGCGCGGCGGCTGAACGAGCGCATGGTCATCCGTGCCCTCGCGATGGGCGGGACGTGCACCGGCGAGCACGGCGTCGGTTACGGCAAGATGAAATTTCTCGAGGCCGAGCACGGATCGGCGCTCGAGGTCATGCGGACGATCAAGCGCGCTCTCGACCCCGACAACCGGATGAACCCGGGGAAAATGGTTTTGATTTAGGCTCGGTGCCAGGGTGCTAGGTGCTGGGTGCTAGGGTAATCGGCAGCGCGTGTGTGAGGTGGCGGATGGATATGAATCAACGCGCTCGGCGAGCGGGAACCTGGCAGTCGTGGCGCGCGGTTCCGCGACTCTTGTCGCGCAGCACTCTCGTCCTGCCTATCATCGCCGCGCTCGCGGCGATCGCGCTGCTGGCACCGCTGCAGGCCGCGGGACACAACTTCCTCTGGAAAGCGACCGGGCGCGGCGGCGTCGTGTATCTGGTCGGGTCCGTGCACATGCTGTCGCAGGACTACTACCCCCTCGACCCTGCGCTCGAAGGATCGTTCAAGGATGCCGATCTGCTCGTCGAGGAGGTCGATTTGGGCGAGATGCTGGCGCCCGAAGCGCAGCTGCAGATCCTCTCGCGGGGAATGCTCTCCGGCGACCAGACGCTCGACAAGGTGCTCTCGCCGGCGACGTACGCGCTCGTCACCAAGACCGCCGGCGGTCTGGGCGCGCCGATGGAGGCGCTCCACCGGTTCAAGCCGTGGATGCTCGCCGTCGCGCTCGAAGGGCTCGTGCTGCAGCAAGGCGGTTTCGATCCGAACCTCGGTCTCGACAAACATTTCTACGACCTCGCCCAACAAAGCGGCAAGCCAGTGCAGGGGCTCGAGACCGTCGAGTATCAGCTGTCGCGCTTCGACGAGATGACGATGGCGCAGCAGGATCGGTTCTTGGCGGACACGCTCAAGGAGCTCGACACGGAAAAAGCGAGCGTGACCCAGCTCGCCGATGCGTGGAAAGCGGGCAACGCGCCGATGGTCGAGCAGATCGTCCTCAAGGATCTGAAAAGCGATCGCGTGATATATCAGCGGATGCTCGTCGAGCGCAATCGCAACTGGCTGCCGAAGATCGATGCGCTCTTTGCCCGCACCGGCCACGCCTTCGTCGTCGTCGGCGCGGCGCACCTGGTCGGACCGGACGGTCTGCTGGAAATGCTCAAGGCGAAGGGCTACACCATCGAGCAGATGTGACCCGAAAGAAAGCGGTGCTGGGGAGGCTGCATGCGCACGCTACGTCGTGACCTTCGGTTTCTCAAGATCTACGCGGGGCTGAGCACGCTTGCGCTCGTGTTCATCGCGGCGGCGGCGTTCCGGCAGGCCGCGCCGGCGAAACAGAAGTTCGACGAGATCGACGTCGAGCGCATCAACGTCGTCGAAAAGGACGGCCGCGTCCGACTGGTCATCGCCAACAGTGCGCGCCAGGCGGTGACGGTGATCGACGGCAAACAGATCCTGCCCAGCCGGAAACGGGACGCCGGCCTGATCTTCTTCAACGATGATGGCGACGAGAACGGCGGCATGACCTGGGCCGGCCGGACCGAGAACGGGATCGCCCGTGCGAATGCCGGACTCTCCTTCGATCAATACAAACAGGACGAAACCGTGACGCTGCGGTACGCACAAGACGGAGCCGACCGCTCGGCGGGGCTCACGGTGGCCGATCGGCCCGACGCGTCGCTGGGCGTCGCCGTCCGGCTGAACGACGCGACGACCGATGAAGCGCGGGCGAAGGTGCGGCAGGAACTGGTGGACTCGGGCGCCCTCGGCAGTCGCCCTCGGATGTTTGCCGGCAAGAATGCGGCCGGCACGGCGACGCTTGCGCTGTCCGATGGGACGGGCAAGCCGCGCCTGGTTCTCAGTGTGGACCGCGCCGGCGCCGCGAAAGTCGAGTTTCTGGACGGGAGCGGAAAGGTCACGCGCTCGATTCAGCCGTAGTGGCGTTTCGGCTGTCGCCGATCATGACTGCGGCTTCGCGGGAAAGTGCTTCTCGTACCACTTGATACTGCGGTCGATGCTGTCGACGACGTGCTTCGACTCACGGATGCCGTGCCCCTCTCGCGGATAGCGGACCATCACCGCTTCCGTGCCGACGTCCTTCAGCGCGACGTAGAACTGCTCCGCCTCGGCAATCGGGACGTCGTTGTCGTTCTCCCCGTGCATCAGCATCGTCGGCGTGTGCGCGTTGGCGACGTGGCGGAGCGCGGACCGCTGCAGCAGCGTGTCCATCAGGTTGCCCTGGTGCGGATAGACGCCCCACTCCATCGCTTCGTACTGGTTGTAGTACGTCATGTAGTTGTAGCTGATGATGTTGGTGATCGCCGCGGTCGGAATCGCCGCCTTGAAGATGTTGGTCTGCGTGATCAACCAGGTGGACAGCTGGCCGCCGTAGCTCGTGCCTTCGACGCCGAGGCGGTCGTGATCGATCCACGGGTAGCGGCGCAGCGCAGCATTGACGCCGTACAGCACATCCTGCCCTTCGTTGCCGTTCTGGTCCGCGAATACAGCGTCGGTGAAGGCCTGACCGTAGCCGGTCGATCCGCGGTAGTTCACCATCAGCGTCGCCCATCCGCGCGCGGCATACACCTGATTCTTGAAATTGAACGCGGGCCCTTGTTGCCCGTGCGGACCACCGTGGATGTTCACGATCAGCGGAAACGTCCGACTCGAGCCCGATGCCGCACCTGCGCCCAACCGTGCGGCGGTGGATGGCGCCTCCAGCGGTCTCGTGAGATACGCCTCGACTTCGAACTTATTGTCGTTGGAGATAAACGTGAAGGACTCGACGTCCGCGAGCGGTTTACCGTCGAGAACGGCGCCGTTCAGATCCGTGACCTTGCGCGCGGCGGCGCTTCCAGTGCGCACGTACAGCTCGGCCGGGTCGGACGGGCTCGTGAACGTGTACGCGATCGTCTCCTTCGCCGCGGAGAATGCGCCGACCGTGCCCCGCTCACTCACGACCGCTTCCGGCTTGCCACCATCCAACGGCGCGCGGTACAGACGCGCGTTGCCGCGCTCCTGCACCGTAAACAGCAGCGCGCGGCTGTCGGGCGTCCACGCGGGAGGACCTTGCCGGTTGTCCACGCGGCCGGCGACCTCGTGCGCGTTCGTCCCATCCGCGTTCATCACCCACGCATGCGTGTCCTCCATCGTCGTCTCACGATCGGTGAGGCCGCGCTTGGTGGCTTCGTAGGCGATCATCCTGCCGTCTGGCGACCAGCGCGGCTGGTATTCGTTGCTCTCGGTCGCGGTCAGCCGACGAACCGATTTGTCTGCAAGCTTCAGCGTGTAGATGTCGTAGTTGAAGAACTCGTCCGAGTCGGCGTCGCGATTCGTGAGGTACAGCAGCTCCTGACCGTTCGGCGACCAGTCGATCGAGTGTTCGTACTGCGTGCCGTTCGTCAGCTGCTCGATGCGGCCCGATGTGAGATCGGCCACGAAGAGGTGCAAGCGGCGGTTATCGTTGAAGTGCGTCAACCCCTCGGCGGCGTCAGGCTTGTACAGGTAGCGTGTGATGACGATGGGATCGCCGGTGGCGTCGGCGGTCTCCGGACCCGGGACCGACGACACGAACGCGATGCGTTTGCTATCGGGCGACCACGCCACCGTCTTGCCGGCGTCAGGCAACGGCGCATTCGTGCCTGTGATCTCCGCGACAAATCTCGCGCCACTACCATCCGGTTTCGCGACGATCAGACCGCTCTTGTCGCCGAGCCGGCCACGATACGCGAGCCACTGGCTGTCGGGCGACCATTCGGGGCTGCCGGACACTTCACGCTCGCCGCCGAACCGTGCCGACTTGCCGTCGGCGAGCGTCATCACGAACAGCTGACCCCACGGCCGGCCGTCGCCGTCGTTGCGATCGACGACGTAGGCGACGCGCATCGCGTCGGGCGATAGCTGAATGCCCGCGACGTTTCGCAACTTCAACAGGTCGCTGCTCTGCAGACGCGTTTGAGCCGAGGCGCCTGACGCCATCGCGACGAACATGCAGACGTAACCGAGACGCACAACCTTCATAAACCCTCTTTCCCGCTCCAACAGCCCGGCAGCGCCTGTATTCTATATTCATGCATAGACGCGTTGCGTTGGCTGTTGTCTTGACCTTGGCGGGAACCATGGCGCTTCGCGCCGACGCGACGCGCTGGTGGTCGCACGTCGAAGCGCTCGCCAACGACGGCATGGAAGGGCGCGACACGGGCAGCCCGGCGCACAAGCGCGCCGCCGCATACGTGGCGGCGCAGTTCAAGCAGGCCGGACTCGAGCCCGCCGGCACCGACGGCTACATCCAGTCTGTGGCATTCAAGACGCGCACGATTGACGAGAGCCACTCGAGTCTCGCACTGGTGAACGCCGGCAAAACGGAAACGCTGACGCTCGGCGAAGACGCGAACATCGGCCTGCGCAGCGAGGCCGCGTCGACAGTCGAGGCGCCGCTGGTGTTCGTCGGTTACGGCATGCGCGTGCCCGAGCAGCAATTCGACGACTTCGCCGGTCAGGATTTGAAGGGCGCGGTCGCCGTCTATCTCGCCGGGAGCCCGTCGGACATCCCCGGCCCGCTCCGCGCGCACTATCAGTCGGCCGGCGAACGCTGGAGCGCGCTCAAGAGCGCGGGGGCGGTCGGCGCGATCAGCATCGCCAACCCGAAGAGTATGGACATCCCGTGGGCGCGCTCGACGCTCGCGCGGCTCCAGCCGTCGATGGTGCTCGCCGATCCGGCGCTCGACGATGCAGCCGGACAGCAGCTCGCGGTGACGATGAATCCGGCGCACGCCGACAAGCTGCTGGCGGGATCGGGCCACACGTTCGAGGAGCTGCTCGCGCTCGCCGATGCCGGCACGCCGCTGCCGCGATTCCGTCTGCCGGCGCGCATCAAGGCGGCGGTGAGCGTGCGTCGGGGCGACGTCGAATCGCAGAACGTCGCCGGCATTCTTCGGGGCTCGGATTCGGCGCGCAGGAACGAGTACGTCGTCCTCTCGGCGCATCTCGATCATCTCGGCATCGGCGGCGCGGTGAACGGCGACACGATCTACAACGGCGCCATGGACAATGCGTCTGGCGTCGCGGCCATCCTCGAGATTGCCCAGGAGCTCCATGAATCGGGTGCGAAGCCGGCGCGGTCGATGCTCTTCGTCGCCGTCACCGGCGAAGAGAAGGGCGAGCTCGGCTCGCGGTATTTCGCCGCGCACCCGACGGTGCCCGCGTCGGCCATGGTCGCCAACGTCAACACGGACATGTTCCTGCCGCTGTTTCCGCTGAAGACGCTGATGGTGCTCGGGCTCGACGAATCGGACCTCGGCCGAGACATCCGCGCGGTCGCGAAGGATCAGGGTCTGGCGGTCCAGGCGGATCCGGAGCCGCAGCGCAATCGCTTCATCCGCAGCGATCAGGTACAGCTTCATCAAAGCCGGCATCCCCGCGCTGTCCATGAAGGTGGGCTACGAGCCGGGGTCGCCGCAGGCGGAGATCGCGAGGAAATGGACGGCCGAGCGCTATCACGCGCCGTCCGACGACCTCAATCAGCCAGTGGATCGGTCGGCCGCCGAGGCATACGTGCAGGTCATCAAGGCGCTCGCGCTGCGGATCGCGGACCGGAACGATCGGCCGGCGTGGAACGCGACCAGCTTCTTCAAGCGTTTCGCGCGATAAACGACAATCGTCCGACCGTTCATCACGAAGTCACGAAGAACACGGAGCGCACGGAGAGATCTTCGTATTGAAGAACACTTCGTGAACTTCGTGATCTCCGTGCCTTCGTGATGAAAGGTGCCTCACTTTTTCCCAAGCGGCAGATCGTCGCGATTGCCCCACTCTTCCCACGCGCCGTAGTAATTGCGCAGGTGGTCGTAGCCGACCAGGTGCAGCGCGAACAGATCCACCGAGGCGCGCATGCCGACCTGGCAGTAGGCGATGACCTCCTGCGAAGGCAGAATGCCCTGCGCCTCGTAGATCCGGCGAATCTCGTCGGCCGACTTGAACGTCTTCATCTGCGGATCGAGCAGATCTTCCCAGTACACCGGCACTGACGAAGGCACGAAGCCGCCTCGGCGGATGTTGCGCAGATCCTTGCCGTCGATCTCCGCCTGCGTCCGCGCATCGACGATCTTCGTCGACGCCTTGCCGATCGCCGCGACGACGTCGCTCGCCGTCGCCACCCAGTGGGGCTGCGGCCGGGCCGTGAAATGACCAAGCGGTACGGCGGGCACCACGGCCGTCGTCGAGCGCTGCTCCGCGGTCCATTTCGTCCAGCCGCCGTCCACCAGCGCCACGTTGGTGTGGCCAAAGTAGCTCAGAATCCACCACAGTCGCGCGCCATAAATGCCGCCGCGCTCGTCGTAGACGACGACCCGCGTGGCATTCGAGATGCCGAGCGTCGCCATCATCTGCTCGAAGGCGGCTGGCGTCGGGAGAAACGTGGGCGGACTCGTCGCGTCGCGAATCGCCTCGGGCGCGAGCGCGACCGCCCCGGGCACGTGCCCCTCTGCGTATCCAGTCCGGCGCATGTCGACGATGCGCACAGCCGGATCGGCTGTGTGCGCGGCAAGCCAGGCGGTGTCGACCAGCTGCTCGGGGTGCACGTAGGCCAGGGCGACGAGCGCCAGCGTGAATATCATCCGCAAAGTTTAACCGCAGCGCCGTGCAGTTTGCATTTACAGTTGATGCGATGACGTTGCGCGGTGTGTCGGTGTTGGTGGCGGGGGCGGGCCTGGCTGGGCTCGCGGCAGCGCACGATTTGAGGGCCATGGGGGCCGACGTCACCGTGATCGAGGCGCGCGACCGGATCGGCGGACGTGTCTGGACGATTCGCGACGGCTTCGCGGGGAGCCAGCACGCCGAGGCCGGCGGCGACCTGATCGACGAGGCGCAGCACGAGATTCGACACCTGTCATTGGAGCTCGGCCTCACGCTCACCAAAATCCTTCGCGGCGGTTTCACCTCCGTCCGGTCTGACGGGTCCGGCCGTCCACAGATCGTGGGCCGGGAATCGGCGCGCGGCTGGAATCGGCTCGCCGAAGCGCTCGCGCCGTTGACGCGCCGGTATCGCCTCGCCGAGCAGCGGTGGGACTCGCCGATCGCCGCCGACATCGCCAAGCGGTCGGTGGCGCATTGGCTCGACGACATCGGCGCGGACGAAGAGCTGCGCGCGACTGCCACCGGCCTGCGTGGGTTCTTCCTCGCGGATCCCGAGGAGCTGTCGCTGCTCGAGCTCGTCGATCAGTTCGCGTCGAGTGACACGCTGGCGCCGGGCGCGTTGTACCGGATCGACGGCGGCAACGATCAGCTGGCCGCAGCGCTCGCGGCGCCGCTCGGCGATCGGCTGCATCTGAGCACCGAGCTGATCGCCGTCTCTCACCGCGGACGCGGCATCCGGGCGAACGTTCGCAGCGGCCGGACCGTCTCCGCGATCACCGCCGACTATCTGCTGTTCACGCTTCCCGCGCCCGTCCTGCGCCGCATCCCGATCACGCCGGCCCTCCCGGCGCAGCAGCACGACGCGCTGGCGCGTCTGAAATACGGCCGCGCGACGAAAACGCTCCTCCAGTTCTCGCGCCGGTTCTGGCGCCTGCCGGGCCGTTCGCGCGCGTTCGGCTCGCCGCTGGCGTTCGGCTCGGTCTGGGACGGTAACGAAGAACAGCGCGGGCCGGCCGGCATCCTGTCGCTTCTCGCAGGAGGTGGGGCGAGCGCCGCGACGCAAACCCTCGTCGCCAAAGCGGGGATGCCCGGATTGATCCACGAGCTCGACTGGCTCGGCTCGACACATGGCGAGTTGGCCGGATCGCGCCAGGTGGTGTGGGAGTCGGATCCATGGGCGCGCGGCGGCTACGCGTACTTCGATCCCGCGTTCGATCCGGCGCTACGCGCCTGGCTCGCGAAGCCGTTCGGGCGGCTCTTTTTCGCCGGCGAGCACACCAGCATCAAGTGGCAGGGCTACATGAACGGCGCCATCGAAAGCGGGCGGCGGGCGGCGGCGGAGATAGGAGCAAGTTAGTCTTCAGTCGTCAGTCTCAGTCGTCAGTCGAAAGTCGCCACGTCTACAGTCTTCAGTCGTGGGGATGGCGTCTGGCGCGAACGCCCGAGCGACAGCGCCGCGACGCCGGCGAGGACGATCGCCGAGCCGGTCCACTGCAGCGGTGACAGCCGCTCGTCGAAGATCAGCAGGCCCCAGATGACGGTGAAGATCGGCTGCCCGAGCAGCATGATCGACGTCTCCACCGAGGGCAGGCGCGGCAGCGCGGTGGAGATCAGCAGCCACCCAGCGACCTGCGAGCTCAGTGCCAGCAGCACCAGCCAGAGATGCGCGGGCCACATCGGTATGAGGGCGAAGTGTGGATCGAACGCCCCGCAGAGCAGCGCGCCCACCACCCCTCCGATCGTCGAATCGAGCAGCGGCCCCGCCGGCGGTGCAAGCGACGCGTTGGCGGCGCGAAAGACGAGCAGAAATGCGCCGTACACGACGCCGCCGATCAGGCCAATCACGGCCCCCAGGCTGGGATTCGAGCCGTACGCGTCCGATCGGGCCAGACCGGACGTCAGCGCAATGCCGCACAGGACCGCTGCGATGACGGCCCACGTGCGCGACGAAGGCCGATCGCCGTACAACGCCCACGCGGCAATCGCGACGAACACCACCTGGACGTTGGCGATGACCGTGCCGAGGCCGGCGCCAACGAGCGCGATCGATTCATGCCAGAGAACAAGATCGGCGGCGAGGATCAGGCCGCTGACAAACGCCAGCACCCGCTCGCGCGTGGCGCGAGCCGGCAGTCCGCGCCTGGCCCGCCCGCGCGATTGCACCGCCCAGATCACGGCCAGGACCGGCACCGCGTACGCCGTGCGAAAAAATGTGGCGGTTACCGGCGAGACGCCGGCCAGCCGGACGAAGATCGCCGAAAAGGAGATGCCGAGAACGCCGAGCAGCGCGAGAACATACAGCATGCGGAATGAAACGACGCGCGATCGTACATCATCCCATCATCGGCAGGCTTACCGGTTCGCGACCTGCGATCGTTTCTCGGCGACACTGCGCTCCGCACGCGAAGGGGCTGACCGGCCTCCGCTCGCCCAGTTCGGTGACTCCGGTGCGGTCCTCGTGCGTTCTCTCCCAGCCGAGAGCGAATCGGGACTTTCTTCCTCCGGCGACTCCGCTTCGTCGTTCATGTGCGCCTCCGCGATCTCGGTGAGGCGGCGGTCTGTGCGTGTTTTCTCGTCGAGTGTTTCCTGCAATAGCCGGGCTTCATCCGGCCGATTCAACCGCCGGGCGTACGTTCGGGCGCATCCATACGCGGCGATTTCGTAGTGCTCGATGCGCTGCGCCACGCCAATGATCGCAGCATCGCGAACGTCGGCTGTCTTCGGTTGATTCAGACGGTCGTCGGCTTCCTGGACAATGCCGGCGACGCCGGCGCAGGCGTGCGGCCACACCTGTTGGCCCCAATGCGTGAAGATCAGTTGCAGACGCTCCATGTGCAACCGCGATTCCTGACAGTGCAGAGTGAGCGCTTCACGCAGTTCCGGCGCTTTCGCGCGCTCGGACAACTGAGGCAGCGTGCGGATCGCTTGCGCCGCCGCGTCGTACAGGTCGCCGAGCTCGTCGAGATACAACTCCTTCAGCGATTCAAGGGCCATAAATGAGGTCTCCCTGCGCAACCGTTTGATCGGCTTTACGCAAGGGCTATGCCCCGGGGCAGCGCGGGAAGAAAAGATGAGTTACAGTGGCCGCCTCATGCTCCTGCAACATGACGATGGCAGGCTCCAGCAACATGACGATGGGCTGGTGCGAGCGATCGGCCTGCGCCGGCTCATCGCCAGCATCGTCAACGTCACGATCGGCGCCGGCATCTTCGTGCTGCCCGCGATCGTCGCAGGCGGGCTCGGCGCGGCCGCGCCGCTCGCCTACATCGTGTGCGGGGCGGCGATGGCGTTGATCGTGACCTGCTTTGCGTCGGCCGGCAGCCGCGTGTCACTGACAGGCGGCTTGTACGCGTACGTGACGGTCGCGTTCGGCCCGTACGTCGGATTTCTCACCGGCGTGCTGTATACGCTGGCCGCGGTGTTCGCGGTCGCGTCGGTCGCCAGCGCGTTCGCGGGGTCGCTCGGGGCCGTGTGGCCGGTCCTCGCCACCCCGGCAGGACGAGCCGCCGTGCTCGCCGCGCTGTTCGCGCTGCTGGCGACGATCAACATCCGCGGCGTCGCGCCGAGCGGACGCTTGATTGAGACGGTCACCGTCGCCAAGCTGCTGCCGCTGGTGCTTCTGGTGGGCGCGGGGCTGTTCTATGTGGGGAGGCATGGATCGATGATGACAATCAACGCATCACTGCCCCCAGCCACCGCACTCGGCCGGACGGCGATCGTGCTGATCTTTGCGTTCGTCGGCGTCGAGATCGCGCTGGTACCGAGCGGCGAGATCCGCAATCCCGCGCGGACGGTTCCACTTGCGCTGTTTTCAGCGCTCGCGATCACGACGATGCTCTACCTGACGATTCAGTACGTGGCGCAAGCCGTCCTCGGCGCCGCGCTGCCCGAGCACGCAACGGCGCCGCTGGCCGACGCGGCGGGCCGGATCTTCGGACCGGCCGGGCGGCTGCTGATCCTGATTGGCGCGGTCGTGTCGATGTTCGGCTACGTCTCCGGCGACATGCTGGGCACTCCGCGGACGCTCTTCGCCTTCGGCCGCGACGGCATGCTGCCGCGCGTCTTCGCGCGCGTCCACCCGCGCTTTCGTACGCCGGACGTCGCCATCGGTGTGTACGCGATCCTGGTCGGCAGCCTCGCCATCAGCAGCAGCTTCGCCCAGCTGGCTGTTCTGGCGAACGTGGCGTCGCTGTCGTTGTACTTGTTGTGCGTGGCCGGCTCGTGGGAGCTGCAACGGCGCGACGTGCGCAGCGGCGGCACGCCGTTCACCGCGCCCGGCGGACCGGTCGTTCCGATCGCCGCGGCGACCGCGATTCTCTGGCTCCTCGCGCACGCCACGCCGCGGGAGCTTGGCGTGGAAGCGCTCGTGCTCGCGATCGCGAGCCTCCTCTACCTGATGCGAAGGCCGCGAGCGTCATAGCAAAAAGGGGCCGTACCCCTTTTCGCAGCGGTCACAGGCCAAAAAGGGGTACGGCCCCTTTTCGGTATACTGGCCGGATGTCTCACACGAATCCGTCCGACGCCGACATCCGCACGCTGCTCACCACTGCTACGACTATCGCGATGGTCGGCGCTTCGTCGAACCCCGACAAGGCGTCGCACGGCATCATGCAGAAGCTGCAGCGCGTCGGCTATAAAGTGATCCCGGTCAACCCGAGGGAAACCGAGGTGCTCGGCGAGCGGTCGTATCCGTCGCTGATCGACATTCCGGAGCACGTTGATATCGTCGACGTCTTCCGGCGCGCCGAAGACACGCCGCAGATCGCGGACGAAGCCGTCAAGATCGGCGCCAAAGCGCTGTGGCTGCAGACCGGGATCAAGAGTGAGGAAGCGGCGGCGCGCGCGACGGCCGGCGGTCTGACGGTGGTGATGGACGCGTGCATCGGCGCGACGCACGCGATGCTGCGCATTCCGATGAAACAGAAGGCGTTGTAGGGCCGACCTAGGAAAAAGAAAAGTTGTAGGGGCCGACCTGTGATCGGCCCTGGGCGGACACACAGGTCCGCCCTGCGTCAGCTCAGCTTCTCGATCGCCTGCTCCAGGCGCGTGACGAGCGCATCGAGCTGCGCGACCACGGCGCGCACCGTTTCCGGCTTGCCCAGATCGACGCCCGCGCGCTTCAACAGCGCCATCGGATGGTCGCTGCCGCCCGACTCGAGCAGGGCCAGGTAGCGCTCGGTCGCCGCCCGGCGATCGGCGTCCGTTCCCACCGTCAGCTGCTGAATCAGCTGCGCACTCGAGGCGAAGCAGGTGGCGTACTGATAGACGTAGTACGGCGTGCTGTAGAAGTGTGGAATCCGCGCCCAGGTGACGCGCGAGGCTTCGTCGTAGTCGAGCGCGTCGCCGTGATACGTCTTCAGCAGGTCGAAATAGATCTCGCCGAGCCCCTCCGCCGTGACGGGCTTGCCCTGCTCCACCAGCCGATGCGCCTGCAACTCGTAGTCGGCGAACATCACCTGCGTGTAGAACGTGGACACGATGCCGTCGATGGCGTGCTGGAGCAGCACGATGCGCTCGCGGTCGTCGCTCGCCCGCGCGAGCATGAAATCGAGGAACAGCGCTTCGCTGAGGGTTGAGGGCACTTCGGCGACGAAGATCGTGTAGGCCGAATAGACGAACGGCTGGTGCGCATTCGAGAGCAGCGTGTGCATGGAATGGCCCATCTCGTGGGCCAGCGTGAACACGGCGTCGAGCGTGTCGTTGTAGTTCAACAGCATGTACGGGTGCACGCCGTACACCGGCGCTGAGTACGCGCCGCTGCGCTTCCCGGGGTTCTCGTAGACGTCGATGCACTGGCCATCGAGCGTCTCGCGCATGTGTCGCTGATAGCCGGCGCCCAGCGGCGCCACCGACGCCGGCAGCCATTCGAGCACGTCCTCGTACGGATATTGGCGATCGAAATCGACGAGCGGGATCGTGGTGTCGTACGAATGATAGGTCTGCAGGCCGAGCACGCGTTTGCGCAGGCGGTGATAGCGGCGCAGCGGCTCGGTGCCCGCCTTCGTCGTTTCGATCAGGTTCTCCACGACGGCCGTCGGAATGTTGTTGCCGTGCAGCGCCGCGTCGAGGGCCGACGCGTAGCCGCGCGACTGCGCGTGGAACCAGTCGCGCTGCAGCACGCCGCTGTAGAGCGACGCATAGGTGTTGACGTTCGCCTCGAAGAGCTTGTGAAACTCCGCGAAGGCCGCCGCCCGATCCGCCTGGTTGCGGTTCGTCGCAAGAATCGCCCGGTACTGCCCGTAGGTCAGCGTCACCTCGCCTGTGGAGAGCCGCACGGTCGGATGCTTGACGTCGGCGGTGGAGAGCGCCGCATACGCGTCGTTCGGAGACGAAGAGAATCGGCTCGCGAGCGACAGCAGGCGTTCGCCCTTGTCGTCGAGCACGTGCTCCTGCTGCCGATACAAATCCTCGATCGCGAAGCGATAGAGCGCGAGCTCCGGGCTCCCCGCGATCCACTCCTGCACGGTTGTCAGCGGGATCTTGAGCAACTCGGGATCGAACCACGCGCCCGCCTGCGCCGCCTTCGCGAACAGGATCTGCACCTGCTGGCGCTTGGCGTTGATCTCGTTGTCGCGTTGATCCTGGTCGTAGTGCAGCGCCGGAAAGTACCAGACTTTATAGGAGAGCGCGCCCATCTCGTCGCGAAGCCGATAGGCGGCGAGCAGCGCACCGGCGCCGCCGGCGAGCGTTCCTTGCAGCGCGGCATACGCGCCAATCATCGCGTCGAGCTCGTCGTAGGCGGCCTTCCATGCCACCCAACTCGAAAAGATGTGGGTCAGGTTCCACTTGAAGCGATCCGAAATCTCCGAGCGTTGGCGGAGCGGGGGCGCAGCGGTCGCATCGGCGGGCGCGAAACAGTCCATCAGAAAATCATAGCGCAGGACGCGACGATGCTCGACGCTGTTGCACGATGCGCGCAGCGCGGCGCGGATCTTGCTGCGACTCGGGCCCTGGAGGCGCACATGGATCATCCCCGCCCCTGGTTGAGATACGTGAAAGCTGGCGACCTGGACGATTCGACGTTCGACTTCGATGGCCTCGACGTGAAAAATGACGCGGACGAGAAGCTCGGCGAGGTGAACGGCTTCATTCTCGATGCCGATTCGGCTCGGCCCTATCACGTGGTCGTGGACTCGAAGGGCTGGTTCAAGACCAAACACTATCTGTTGCCGGTCGGACATGCTCAGCTCGATGTCCAACGGAAAGTGCTGGTCGCCGACCTGTCGCGGGAGCACATCAAGAAATTCCCCGGCTTCGATCTCGACACGTTTGCCAAGTGGTCGGAAGCAGACGTGGACCGCTTCAACCGCGAGACGGGCGATGCCTGCTGCGTGGACGTGACGATCGTCGCGATCGAGCCGGCGGCCGCCTGGGAAAGCGCGCCCCATTTCGCGCTGCCCAACTGGTGGGACAGCTTGTACTACCGGCCAGATCGGGCCGGCGCCCGGGGCGTCACGGCGGGTGCGGAGTGGTCGCCGCGTGAAACGAGCCAGAGCAGCCGTCAGCCGGCAACAGTGCACGATAAATCGAAGCCGTAGCCTTTGGCGAAGTCGAATCGGCCGACCGCCACAGCTTCAGCGAAGGCGGTTCGGACCGGCCGCATGCTGTGACGCGTTGTACAGCACACGTGTAATCTGGGCGGCCAGCGCGGCGCCTTTCGTCGGGTCTTCCAGCCCGCGCACGAGAATCACAAGGACGAACGGCTGCGGCGCGTACACGATGGCGGCGTCGTGCTGAATCCTGGTGATCTCGCCTGTCTTGTGCGCGACGACCGTCCCGGGCGGCAGGCCGGCCGGAATGCGATCCTTGAACCGCTGACGCTCGAGGATCGCGATCATCTCCCCGCTCGCCTGCGCGTCCACGGCCCGGCCGCCGGCGATCGCGCCGAGCAGCGTCATCAACGCCCGTGCTGTGGTCGTGTTGTTCAGGCCTGCGTTGAAGGCCTTGGTGTCCTCGACGCCGCGGAGCACGCGCATCCCGCCGGCACCCAGCGCGTCCGTGGTTCGCTGGATATTCTTCGCGCCCAGATGCTCGATGATCACGTTCGCGGCAAAATTACTGCTGACGGTGATCATCGCCTCGCACAACTCGCGGTACGACATCTCCCCGCCGATGTGCCGGGCGACATCCGCGTCCGAGTCGTCGCTCGTATCCAGTGTGTATGGACTGTCGTCCACGATGCTGTGAAATGCGTTGACCACCGGCACGCGATCGTCGAGGCGCAGCAGGCCGGCGCGCGCCTGCCGGAACAGCTCGATCATCACGGGCACCTTCATCGTGCTCGCGGCATGAAAGGCGGTGTCCGGCTGAATCAGCAGCTCGTCGCGGCCGTCGAGTGTGCGAAAGGCGACCGCGACGTCGGCGCCGCTGGCGCGGACCAGGCGATCGATCTCGGCGCGCGTCTCGGCAGGATTGAAGGTGGCCGACGTATCGGGGACGGTCGCAGCCAGCGTGACGATCGCCGCTGTGACGACCAGACTTCCCATCACCATGCGCGGATTCTAGCCCGGCGCGCGGGCATTCTGTGTCACATTGTTCAGATGCGACACCTTCGATGGGCGCTCCTGCTGTCAGCGGCGCTTACGTCCGGCGCCTGTTTCCAGATGGCGACCGTCGTCCACGTCAAGGGAGACGCAAGCGGCACGATCGATCAGCGGCTCGTCTTCTCGCCCGCGGCGCTGGCGCAGATGAAGCAGCTCGCGATGCTCGGCGGATCGAATGGGCCGCCAGTCGATCCGATCTCCGAAGCGCAGGCGCGTGCCGATGCCGCCAGGCTCGGGCCGGGCGCCACGCTCCTCTCCTCCACGCCAATCAGCGACGACACCGGGCAAGGCCGCGCGTCCGTGTATGCCTTCCCCGACATCAATCAGCTGCGGATCAATCCGCAGCCGGCGCCGCCGGGTGGCGTCACCGTGCGCGCCGACGGCCTCGACTCGCGCGGCCAGGCGATCACGTTCACGCTCGCACGAACTGAGAACGGCAACGCGCTGTTGACCGTCACGGTCCCCCTCCCGGAGCTGCCGGCCGGAGGCCTGATGGCTCGCGACGCCGGCTCGACGTCGCCGGCGCAGATCGCGGCGCTGAAGCAGATGTTCGGCGGCGCGCGGGTCACCATCGCGGTCGAACCGGCAGGCCGGCTCGTGCGCACCAGCAGCCCGTTCGTTGACGGCTCGCGCGTGACGCTTCTCGACGTGAACCTGGATCAGCTGCTGAAGGACGAGACTTTTCTGCCGCGCATTCAGGCGGCGAAAACGGCCGATGAGATGAAGGCCATTCTGCAGGAAGCGCCGGGCCTCAAGATCAACTTCGACCGCGCGATCACGATCGAGTTCACACCAAATCGATAATTGGTGAGTTGGTGAGTTGGTGAGTTGGTAAGTTGGTAAGTTGGTAAGTTGGTAAGTTGGTAAGTTGGTAAGTTGGTAAGTTGAGATCGTCTCGATGATGCGGTTACGCAAGCGAAATGATCTCGACGGCGGCGGCGCCGTTTTCAATGGTCAGCCGCGCGACGCTCGGCTGTAAATCGAAACGTCGGGGTCCTGCCGCGCCGGGATTCACCGCCAGCCGATTGCCGTCCCCGCGCTCGACGAGAGCGCGATGCGTGTGGCCGAACACGATCACATCGCCCTGATGGCGCGCGAAGAGCAACGCCGGCGTCGGCCGTCCGACCTCATGACCATGGCTGAGGTGAATGGTCACGCCGTCCACCACGACGGTTCGCTCCGCCGCCAAATCTGGATCGTGGGGATCATCGACGTTGCCGTACACGGCTTCCACCGGAGCGATCTGCCGCAGCGCCTGCAGGACGCCGCGGCCGCCGACGTCGCCGGCGTGAAGAATCAGATCGACGCCGGCCAGCACCGAGGCGACATTCGGGCGCAGCAGGCCATGGGTATCGGAGATCAGTCCGACTTTCACGGCACCACCGACGTCGTCTCGGCTTCGTCGCGCCGGTAATTCCGCAGCGCCGGCGTCGTCGCCGCCACCCACCCGGTGGCGACCAGGCAGCCGATCCCGCCGCTGACCACTGAGAAAGTGGCGCCAAGCCAGCTGGCCACGGCGCCCGCTTCGAACTCGCCGAGCTGCGGTCCCCCCATGAAGAAGACCATATTCACACCGGTCATGCGGCCGCGCAACCGATCCGGCGTCTCCAGCTGGCGGACGATGTTGCGGATGATGGTGCTGACGATGTCGGTGGCGCCGACCAGCGCGAGGCAGGCGAACGTGAGCCAGAACGAGCGCGACACACCGAACACCACCGTCGCCACGCCGTAGCCGGTGACCGCCCACAGCAGCGTGAGCCCTCGCCGCTCGATCCGCGCCGACATCGGCACCATCGTGGCGCTGGCGAGCAGCGCGCCCACCGCCGGCGCTGCGTACAGCCAGCCATAACCGGCCGCCCCGATCTGCAGGATGTCCTGCGCGAAGATCGGCAGCAGCGCGGTCGCCGACGAGAAGAAGGTGGCAAAAAAGTCCAGGAGCATCGTCGATCGAATCAGCGGCGAGCGGAAGACGAATCGAAGGCCTTCGAGCGCCGCGTGCAGCGAGACATCGTCGCGGGATCCCTCTTCGGACGCCTGGCGCGCCGGCACATCGCGCATCATCAGGAGCGACACGATCACGAAGAAAAACGAGACGGCGTTGATCGCGTAGACCCAGCCGACGCCGGACGCGGCGATCACAAGGCCGCCCAGCGACGGGCCGACCACCGACGCGGTTTGAAACATGATCGTGTTCAACGTAATCGCGTTCGCAAGATGTTCTCGAGGCACGAGCATCGGGTACAGCGCCTGGCGCGCCGGCAGATCGAATGCACCAACGGCGGAGCCGAGCGCGGCGAGCACGTAGATCGGCCAGACGAGCACGACGCCGCGGAACGTCAGCGCCGCAAGAGCGGCCGCCACGAGGGTCGCCGAGATTTGGGTGAACAGCATCAGCGTGCGCCGGTTCCACGCGTCGGCGACCACCCCGCTGATCAGCGAGAAGACGATGATCGGCACCACCCGGACGAGGCCCACCAGCCCGAGCGCGATCCCCTTCTTCTCTGGAGACACGAGCAAGGAGACGTGCCAGAGCAGGGCCGCATTCTGCATCATCGATCCCGTGAAGGACACGAAGAGGCCGAACCAGATCAGGCGGAAGTTGCGATGCTGGAGGGCGACAACAGACCGAGGGAGGTTCAATGGCCGAGAACCGGGTGCGGCTGATACAGCTCCTCGAGAAACGCGATCTCGCCGGCCTCCAGGCGGACGTCGAGCGCACCGAGCGCGTCGTCCAGGTGCGGAAGCTTCGACGCGCCGACAATGGGCGCCGTCACGCCCGGTTGGGCGAGCAGCCACGCGAGCGCAATCTGCGTCGGCTTCACGCCGCGCCGCGATGCGAGCTCGGCGGTGCGATCCGCGATCGTGAAATCCGAGTCTGCGTAGTAGAGCTTGTGCGCGAACTCGTCGCTCTTCGCCCGAATCGTCTCGCCGCGATCCCCTTTGTGGCGGTTGCCCGCGAGAAAGCCGCGCGCGAGCGGACTCCACGGGATGACGCCGATCCCCTCCTCGCGGCAGAGCGGCAGCATCTCGCGCTCTTCTTCCCGGTAGACGAGGTTGTAATGATTCTGCATGGTGACGAATCGCGTCCAGCCGTGCGCGTCCGACGTCGCGAGCATCTTGGCGAACTGCCACGACGCCATGCTCGACGCGCCGATGTACCGCGCTTTGCCAGCCTTGACGATGTCGTGGAGCGCCTCGAGCGTCTCTTCGATCCGGGTCTGAGGGTCGAAGCGATGGATCTGATACAGATCGACATAGTCGGTGCCGAGCCGGCGGAGCGACGCGTCGATCGCGTGCATCAGATGTTTTCGCGACAGTCCGCGATCGTTCGGACCGTCGCCCATCGGATAGAAAGCCTTGGTCGCAATGACGACCTGTTCGCGCGAGGCGCACTCCTTCAGCACACGGCCCACGACCTCTTCGCTCTTGCCGCGCGAGTACATGTCGGCCGTGTCGAAGAAGTTAATCCCCTGTTCGAGTGCGCGCGTGAGAAACGGCCGGCTGGCCGCCTCGTCCAGCACCCATGGGCGCCACTCGGGCGTGCCGTAGGTCATCGTGCCGAGGCAGATACGGGAAACTTTCAGGCCGGTCGAACCGAGTCGAATGTATTCCATAGGAATGGGATGGCAGCGCTATTTCACGCCGAGCAATTCGACGTCGAACACGAGGGTGGCGTTCGGCGGAATCGCTCCGCCGGCGCCGCGGCTGCCGTAGCCGAGGTCGGACGGAATGATGAGCGTGCGCGTACCGCCGACCTTCATGCCGGCGACGCCCATGTCCCAGCCGCTGATCACTTGCCGCGCACCGAGCTTGAACGAGAACGGCTCGCCGCGATCGCGCGAACTGTCGAACTTCTTCCCATGATGATCGGCGGTCTTGGCGTCGTAGAGCCACCCGGTATAGTGCACGCTGACTTCCTTCCCGGATGCCGCGGCTGCGCCAGTCCCGACTTTCGTGTCCGCCACCTGAAGGCTCGTGATGTTGTCCATAAGCCACTGATTGTATAACGCGCTACGCGATTCAACCATGACGATGCGGCTTCGTTCCTTTTGTTTCCTTTGTGCCCTTAGTCTCCTTTGTGTCCTTCGTGCTTCAACCGTCGTTCTCACACCGTCAGAACGATCTTGCCGATGTGCGTGCTCGATTCCATCAGCTGGTGCGCATCGGCCGCCTGGTCCAGCGGAAACGTTCTGAAGACAACAGGGCGGACGCGGCCCGCTTCGAGCAGCGGCCACACCTCCTTCCGCAGCGCGACCGCGATGGCGCCCTTTTCGCCCACCGATCGCACGCGGAGTGTCGAGCCGGTGATCGTGAGACGCCGCTGCATGATCGCCGGCAGGAAGATCTGCGCCTTCGGTCCGCCGAGCGTGGCGATCTGGACGAGGCGTCCGTCCGTGGCAAGCGTCTCGATGTGCCGGGGGAAATAGTCGCCGCCGATCATGTCGAGAATCACGTCGACACCGCGGCCACCCGTCGCCTCTCGCGTCATCGCGACGAAATCCTCCTCGCGGTAGTTGATCGCCCGCTCCGCGCCGAGCCGCTCGCATGCGCGGCACTTCTCAGCGGACCCGGCGGTCGCGAACACGCGGGCGCCGCGCGCGTGTGCGAGCTGAATCGCGGTGGTGCCGATCCCGCCGGATCCGCCATGCACCAGGAACGACTCACCCGGCGCCAACCGGCCGCGCTCGAAGACGTTTGTCCAGACGGTGAAGAACGTCTCGGGAATGGCGGCAGCGTCCACGTCGGACATGCCACGCGGAACGGGCAGGCACTGCGGCGCTGGCGCCACGCAATACTCGGCGTACCCGCCGCCCGAGACGAGCGCGCACACACGATCGCCGACGCGCCACTCCCGGACTTCGTCGCCAATCTGTGTGATCGTCCCGGCGATCTCGAGTCCAGGAATATCCGACGCGCCAGGCGGCGGTGGATACTTCCCTTGCCGCTGCGCGACGTCGGGCCGGTTCACGCCCGCCGCCGCCACTTTGATCAGTGCCTCGCCGGGACCCGGCACGGGCGTGGGCCGTTCCGCCGGAGTGAGCACATCTGGACCACCAGGCTGTCGGATCTCAATCGCTCGCATGTTCGGCTTCAGGGATCAGGGATCAGGGATCGAGACACTCGGTGTAGCGCGAAGGCTTCAGCCGAGCGCCGTCCAGCGCGAAGGCTTCAGCCGAGCGCCGCCTCGCGTGACATCCGTCGCTCGGCGCACCACCGATGAGTGTCGCATAAGATCGTGCGGATGGTCATCGTGATCATAGGCGCTTCGGGTGCGGGCAAGACGACGGTCGGGCATGCGCTCGCCGTCGAGTTGGGATGGCGCTACGTGGAAGGCGACGATGCGCATCCGGCGCGGAACGTGGTAAAGATGCGCGCTGGCGTTCCCCTCAACGATGCCGACCGCGAGCCGTGGCTGGCCGCGCTGCACGCCATCATCGCGCGCGCCGTCGATCGCCGCGAGCACACGGTCATCGCGTGCTCGGCCTTGAAGGCGCGCTATCGCGAACGGCTGCGTGGCGATCGCCGCACCGTACGCTTCGTCTATCTGCGCGCCGCGCCGGCGGTGCTTCAGCGCCGGCTCGCCCAACGCGCGCCGCATTTCTTCAGCCCGGCGCTGCTTCAGTCGCAGCTTGCGGTGCTCGAGGAGCCAGACGACGACGAAGCGCTCGTGATGGATGCGGCCTGGCCGCCAGAACGCATCCTCAGTGCGATTCGTGAGGCCTTCGGCGTGTGAGAGGGCAGGGCAGGACTAAAGTCCTGCACCACGACTGGGCAAAGTCGTGCGACACGGCTGGGCAAAGTCGTGCGACACGGCTGGGCAGAACTGAAATGGCCGGCGCCAATGGGAGCAGGCACGGCTCAGTGCGGGTCGCTCGGCGCGCAATTGCGGCTCACTCGTAGCGCAGGACTTTAGTCCTGCCGTATCAACCACTCCTGGGGCCGCATCGAGATGATGCGGTACCGCATCCGCAGCTGAATCACGCGGCCGGCGTATTCTTCCTTCGGAAAGTCCTTCGCCAGAAGGCGAGCGCGCAGCCGGCGAATCTCGTAGCGATAGAGATCGCTCACGAACGCATGCACGAGCTCCGGACGGGTCGTCTCCCTCGGCCGGACGCCGTGAGCGAGCAGCGCGTCCAACACGTCGGCGCGATACTGGAAACTTGACACAGTCGTCAGTCGCCAGTCGTCAGTCGCCAGCCATAAGTCATCAGTCGTCAGCGAGCAGCCGGGCCCGCAGGGCGTCGAGTGTCGCCGCGAGCGGCGCGATGGGACGAGCGGCGGCCAGCGCAGAGGTCAGCGCGGCCGGCTTTTCGATGGTGCGCCCGATAATCGGCTCGACCACCTCAGCGAACTTTGCGGGATGGGCGGTGGCGAGAAACACGCGCGCCGCGGTGTCCTGGTCTCGCTGTTGTGGCCCGGCGATGGCGAGATACGCGATCGCACTGTGCGGATCGAGCAGGTGGCCGCGCTCGTCGTACACCCGCCGAATCGTCGCGCGCACCTCATCATCGTCGTGGCGGCTGCCCGACACGTCCCGGCGCATCGCGTCCACGCTGCCGCCGTACAACCACAACATCCGATCGAAGTTGCTCGGGTTGCCGCAATCCATGGCGTTGGCCATCGTCGCCACCGACGCTCGCGGCTCGAACCGGCCGGTCCGCAAATAGGCCGGCACCACGTCGTTCACGTTGGTCGCGGCGACGAACGACCTGATCGGCAGTCCCGATCGTTTCGCGATCAGGCCGGCGGTGAGATTACCGAAGTTGCCGCTCGGCGTCGAGAACGTGACGTCTGGCAGCCGCGCCTCGATCAGCCGCGCCATCGCGTGAAAGTAGTAGATCATCTGCGGCAGCAGCCGGCCGATGTTGATCGAGTTGGCCGATGACAGCCGCACGCGCGCGCGGAGCGCGGCATCGGCGAACGCGGCCTTCACAAGACCCTGACAGTCGTCGAAGCTTCCGGCGACGGCATATCCGCGCACATTCCCGCCGCGCTCGCCATTGAACATCGTCAACTGCGCTTCCTGCGTGGGGCTGATGCGGCCGGCGGGATAGAGAATCGCGACGCGGGTCTGCGGCACGCCGTGAAAGGCATGGCCCACCGCGCCGCCGGTGTCGCCGGAGGTCGCCACGAGAATCGTGATGGGATCGCCGCCATCGTGCAGCGCGGCGATCAGCCGCGCCATCACCCGCGCGCCGACGTCCTTGAACGCCAGCGTCGGCCCGTGAAACAGCTCGAGCGCCAGAACGCCGGGCTCGATCTCGACGAGCGGCATCGGAAAATCGAGCGCGTCGCGCACGATGGCGGCGAGCGTCGCGTGTTCGAGCTCGCCGGCCGTAAAGGGCTGGAGCACGCGCACACCGATCTCGGCCAGTGTCATCGACGGCAGCGACGCGATCTCGGCGGGCTGCCATCGATCAATTGACTCGGGCACGTACAACCGGCCGTCTGGCGCGAGGCCGTCGAACAGCGCAGAGGTCAGCGTTGCGGAGGGGCCCTGCCCGCTGGTGCTTACGAATCGCATGTGGAGACGACCCGCGCACCACCGCGGGCGATGGGCGACACGAACGACTGGACACCGCCGCCGATGTGAACATTGACGGCACCGGTCATGGCGGCCGCGACGCGCTCCGCCGTTGCGCGGTCGCGGCACAGGGCGAACAATGATGGGCCGGATCCGGAGAGGCCGGAGCCGAGTGCGCCGGCCTCGATCGCGGCGCGCTTGATTTCCGCCAGGCCGGGGATGAGCGACGCCCGGCGCGGCTCGGCGATCGCGTCTTCCAGCGCGCGGCCGATGAGCGCGAAATCCGATCGGTGCAGGCCGTCGACGAGGGCGCCCACGTTGGCCCACTGGCGGATCGCGTCGGCCAGCGGCACGGTATCGCCCAGCATCGCCCGGGCACGCGCCGTTTCGATCTCCAATTCCGGGTGGACGACGGCGGCCGTGAGCCCGATCGGCACCGGCAACAGCACGATGTCGAGCGGCCGCGGATGCCGCACCAGCACGAAACCGCCGCAGATGCAGGGCGCGACATTATCGGGATGGGCGGAGCCGGCTCCAAGGCGCTCGCCCTCGAGCGCACATGCGATCAGCACGTCGCGTGTCGCGCTCGCGCCGAGCACGGCGTTGACGGCGACCACGGCGGCGGCGGCGCTTGCGGCGCTCCCGCCGAGACCGCTCGCGAGCGGAAGGCCCTTGCGAATCGTCAAGGCGATGCTCCGCGACTCGCCGAGCGCGACGAGCAGTGCGCTCGCGGCGACGCCTGCGGTGTTGCGCGACGCCTCACGGGGCAGACGCCCTTCGTCGCCGGCGATGTCGTCGATCGACACGCCGCCACGCGGACCTGGGACGATGCGTGCGATCACCTCGTCACCCGGAGCGTCGAGGGCAAATCCGAGCACGTCGAAGCCGCATCCGACGTTGGAGACAGTTGCCGGCGCGAAGGCCGTCACAGATTTCATGCGAAGAATGATCTTACTCGGCGGATAGCTTCATCACGAAGGCACGGAGAACATCGAGGTGTAGGCCGGGTCTTCTCAAACCCGGCGGCGAGGCGGGTCCAGAAGGACCCGCCCTACAGCTCTGTGGCACATTCTCTTTTGCCGCTATGGATGGTATCGCTGCTTGATCGTCGGGATCAGGTACTCGCCGAAGGCGCGGTCGAAGTCGTATTTCGGCGCGAAGCCCCAGTCGGCGCGCGCGGCCGAATCGTCCACGTCGGCGGGCCACGAATCGACGATCCCCTGCCGCTTCTGGTCCACTTCGTACGTGATCGACGCCGCCGGGAAAGCCGCCAGCACCACGTCGCGGATCCGATCCGCCGACGGATTGAACGCGCCCAGGTTGTACTCCGTACGCGTGAGACAGGCGCGCTCGGCGGACGCCAGCGTCAGGAGCGCCTCGACGCCGTCAGGCATGGCCATGAACGGAATGGTGGTATCGCCGCGGACGAAGCAGGCGTACGGCTCGCCCTTGGCGGCCGCATGGATCATCTCGGGTGCATAGTCCGAGGTGCCGCCGGACGGCATGGTCGCGGCCGAGATCAAGCCGGGGAACCGGACGCAGCGGAAATCCACACGGCGTGTCGCGGCGTCGGCCGAGAGCTGCTTGTAGTGCCTGGCGTAATAGCGTCCCAGCTGCTCGCAGTACAGCTTGTTGCACCCGTACATGGTCGTCGGGTGCGTGTGCTCGTCCTCCTTGACGCGGCCGGCGTGCGCTTTCGTCGACAGGTCGCGCAAACCGTACGCAGCGATAGACGAGGGATACACGAACACGACGGTCCGCCCGTGCGACTCGCCCTGTTTCTGCGCGAACTCCAGCAGGTTGAGCGTGCCTTCGACGTTGACGTGGTGCGCCGTCATCGGCGTGAATTCAGACCGCGTCGAGAGCAGCGCGGCGAGATGGTAGATGTGATCGACCTCGAATTCCGCGAGCACGCGATCGAGCAGGCCCACGTCGGTAATCGAGCCGGTGAACTCGCGCGTCACCAAAGGCGTGAGCGCGGGGTCGAGGGGGCTGACGTCGAGCGTGATGATCGAAGAGGAGGCCGCGGAGAGCCGGGCGACGAGGCCGTGGCCGATTTCGCCGCCGGCGCCGGTGATCAGAACAACAGGTTTACGCATCGTGTAGGGTGACTGTAAGAGGCGAACCAGGTCGGCCGCAATGATTCAGGGAACGCGCTCTTCCTTGCGCGCGGTGAGCAGCATGTTCAGCGCCGTATAAACGACGACTACGATGACGAGCCACTTGACCGCATACAACGGAAGCGACTCCACGAGCTTCGCCGCGATGATCGCCGCCGGCAGACCGCCGAGCGCGAGGCCGATCGACGCGCGCACGTTGTAGGTGTTCGCGCGGATGAAGCGGACGCTGCTGAACGGCATCAGGAACGCGCACGAGCCCATCATGATCGGGAACGCCGCCGTCGGGTTCATTCCGAGCAGGCTGATCAGGATCATGCACGGCGCGTAGAGCCCGATACCGAGCATCATCAGCGCGCCGAGCACGAAGTTGCCGGCCACGCCGACGGCGAGTCGCATCCCGGTCAGCGCGAACGCGTCGCCGCCGCCGGGGCCCGCGTTGAGCTGAGAGACGAGCATCACCGTCGCCGCGCCGAGCAGCGCCACGCCCATGCCGATTTGAATCCGCCGCCGCGGCCAGTGCACGACGACGCCCACCGCCAGCCATGAGCCGGCCATCGCACCGAGGATCATCAGCAGCAGCGTCGTCGAATCGACCTTGACGATCTGCGTATAGATGTACGCCTGCGCGATGGTCGACAACGTATGGCCGACGTTGAGCGTCCCGGGAATCTCCTTCACGGGAACCATGTTCCGGAGCTTGAACACCGCCGTCGTGGTCGCGAACGAGCCGATGCCCAGCGTGTCGAAGAACGCGGTGACGAAGCCGACCAGCGTCTGGAACACGGTCGGCACAGCGAGCCCGCCGCGCACGAGTGCGACGATGTACACGACGAGAACGATCGCCAGGCCGGCGAAGAGAATGTGCTTAGCGTCCATTCACGAATTCGTTCGTGTATGTTTTCGCCATGTCGATCTTCGCGTTCCGCACGTTCGGCATGGAGCCCGCCAGCAGAGTATGCACCGACTCCGCGCCGTCGGCGGCCATCACGCCGTCGGGCGAGAACATCGGGAGCGAGCTCTTCAAGGCCTCGACGTACAGCGCGGGATCTTCACCGCGAAAGCTGGCGGGCGTCTTGTCAGCGATCTCCTGCGCGGAGTGGGTCTGGATCCACTCGAGCGTCCGTACGATCGCACGCGCGAGATGTCGCGCCGTCTCGCGGTTCGCGCGAATCCACGCGCCCTGGGCGTAGAGCACCGACGCCGGATAGGTGTCGGACCCGAACGCCTGCTTGACGCCCTCGGCATGCCTGAGATCGGCGAGCACGCGCACGGTGGGATTGCGCGTGCGCACGAGCGTGAACGCTGGATCCGCCATCATGCCCGCGTCCACCTTGCCGTGCTCGATGGCCGCGATGGCGGTCGCGGCGCTGCCGATCGCCGTGACGCTGACGGCATCCGCCGGGACACCGCTGCGTTGCGCCAGATAGTTGAAGAGCATGTTGGACGATGAGCCGGCCGTGGTCACACCCACGATGCGGCCTTTCAGATCGGCGACCGTCTTCACCGCCGCCGCCGCTTGCGGAGATGTGACGAGCACCAGCCCCGGAAATCGCAGCATGGAGACGAAGGCGGTCATTTCCCGCCCTTCCGCCTGCATCTGAATCGTATGGTCGTAGAAGCCGGACACGACGTCAGCACTGCCGCCGACGAGCGCTTGAAGCGCTTTCGAGCCGCCGGCGAAGTCCTGCAGCTCCACCTCGAGCCCTTCGTCGCGATAGTAATCGAGCTGCTGCGCCAGCGTGGTCGGCAGATAGAGCAGCTGATTCTGGCCGCCGATGGCGATCCGCACGCGTGTCTGCCGCGGCCCGCCGCCCGTCCGATTCGATGGGCCGCACGACACGGAAACGATCAACACAAAGGACACGAAGGACACAAAGGGAAAACGGATCGGATCAGCTCTACGCATCATTGGACCAATCCGCGATTATCAGCTTTCCACCTCAGAAGGTATCGCTCGACCCGTGTGACGCCAGCGCTCACGATCACGACGACGACCGCGAGCACGAACATGCCGGCGAACACGCCCGTCGTGTCGAACGTGCCTTCAGCCTGCGAAATGATGTAGCCGAGGCCGCGTGCGGAGCCCAGATACTCTCCCACAACCGCCCCCACCATCGCGAATCCGAGGCTGGTCTGCAGGCTCGAGAAGATCCAGGTGAGCGCGCTCGGCACGAGGACGTGGCGCACCAGCTGCCGCTCCGACGCGCCGAGCATCCGGACGTTGTCGATGAGCACGCGGTCGGCGTCGCGCACGCCCTGGTACGTGTTGAAAAACATCACGAAGAATACCAGCGTCACCGCCAGCGCAACCTTGGACCAGATGCCGAGCCCGAACCAGAGCAGAAACAGCGGCGCCAGGACGACGCGCGGCACGGCGTTCAGCATCTTGATGTACGGATCCGACACGCTCGCGGCAAACGGTGAGCGCGCGAGGACAAAGCCGAGCACGATCCCGAGAATGCCGCCGACAATCAGGCCGAGGACCGCTTCTTCGAGCGTCACCGCCAGGTGGCCCCAGATCGTTCCGCTCATCATCCAGGCGCCGATGCGGGCGGCGATGGCGCCGGGGCGGCTGACGAAGAACGGATCGAGCAGCTTCACGCGGACGCCCCACTCCCAGAACGCGAGGACCGCCACGCCGATGCCGACCTGCCACACGAAAACGCGCGTCACGCGCGCGCCTCGCGCTGGCTTTTGACCACTTCAGCGCGCAGATCGGCCCAGACGGCGCGGTAGAGATCGATGAACTCCGGCTGTGTGCGCAGCTCCACCAAGTCGCGCGGGCGATCGATCGGGACGGCGTGTTCCGACACCACGCGGCTCGCGGGTCCGGCCGACAGCACGATCACGCGATCGGCGAGCGCGAGCGCCTCTTCGAGATCGTGGGTAACGAAAACGATGGTCTTCCGGCCGGATGATTCCCAGAGCGCCAGCAGCTCACTTTCCATCCGCTGCCGGGTGTGGATGTCGAGCGCGCTGAACGGCTCGTCCATCAGCAACACGTCGCGGTCGATGATCCAGTTCTGCGCCATCGTCACGCGCTTGCGCATGCCGCCGGACAACTGCGCGGGAAAATGACGGGCAAATGCCGCCAGACCCACGCGCTCGAGCCACGCGTCCGCGCGCGCGTGCGCCTCCGTTCGACTGACGCCGGCCAGCGTCAGCCCCAGCGCGACGTTGTCGCGCACGTCCTTCCACGGAAGGAGCGCATCCTGCTGAAACATATACGTCGCCTGGCGATTCACGCCGGCCAGCTCCAGGCCCCCGACGCGCAGCGTACCCGACGATGGTGGGATGAGGCCCGCAATGATGTTCAGCAGCGTGGACTTGCCGCAGCCGCTGGGACCGACGACGGCGCAGAAAGTGCCGGCGGGAATGGAGAACGAAATCTGATCGAGCGCGCAATAGGGGTCGCCGCCTGGTGTGCTGAACGTGCGCGACACCCGATCGAGCGTGATCATCGGCGATCGGATGGACCAGGAAGACCGGCGCCCAGCGCAGACACAAACTGCGCCGCGGCGCGTGTCACATCGTCGGCCGTCGCAGGCGCGCTGTGCGGGCTGTGCCCACCTTCCAGAAATATTTCGAAGCGCACGGCAGGACTAAAGTCCTGCGCCACGACTGTTCTCGGCGCGACGTCCTGCGCCACGACTGTTCTCGGCGCGACGTCCTGCGCCACGACTGTTCTCGGCGCGACGTCCTGCGCCTCATCTGGCTTGGCGTCGGCGGCACTGAAGTGGCGCAGATCTTTAGACCTGCCCAATTGGCGCGACCTGCCCTCGAGAGCCTCGCGCAGCGCATCCAGCTCACCCGGCTCCGTGCGCGGATCGCGGGCGCCGTGAATGACCAGGACGGGCACCTGCAGTGCCGACAACCGGCCGTCGTACAGGTCGCCGCCCTGTTCGGCGAGGCGCAGCCACGCGGCGCCGTTGGTCGAGATCAGATGCCTCCACCGCTGGCCGTGCTCGCGCGCCAGGACGCCTGTGACGCGCTCGCCAAGCCCCTCGGGATTGTCGCGCATCAGTTCGAAAAACGGACGCGAGGCCGGCTTGCGCCGAAACAGATGCGTGGCCTCGAGAATCAACCCGGCGAGGCGCTCGGGCGCAGTCAGCCCCATCAACAGCGCGATGACGGCACCGTCGCTGTGTCCCCACAGGATCGGGCGATCGAGCGCGAGCGCGTCGATGACGGCGAACGTCTCCTCTGCTGCGCGCCGATGAAAATCGATCTCCGGCGTGATCAGACGTCCCGATGCGCCATAGCCGCTGCGGTCGGGAATCACGATTCGCCGCGATGCCGCCAGCGCGGCGATCTGTCGATCGAACGGATAGATGTCGTAGCCCCATCCACCGTGGAGCACCATCAGCGGCGCGCCGGCGCCCACGTCCCGATAGTGAAGGCGCACCGGCGTCGTGCCCGGCGCCAGCGGCGACTCTGCAAGCTCGATGTACCGGTCCGCCACGACCGGGCTCGATGCCTGCGGGCGGAGCGCCGACGGTTCAGCGGGTCGCAAGACGCGACCTAGCTTCTTGCCTCGAGACGTTCAGGCACGTCTCGCAAGCCGCCCCACGTTTCCGGATCCTGGCAGAGCAGCGTATTGAGGTACAGCGACACATCGTCGGCGGGAAACGTCCCGGCGAGGCCGGCGGCGGCGGGCGCGAGCTTGGCCGCGTCGGGCTTGACCTCGTCTTCCTTGATCAGTCCGCTGTCGTGCTCGATGCCGAGCGCGTCGAGAAACGCGCTCATCATCGGCCGCTGTTCGGCGAGGTGATACAGAATCAGCGCCCGCCCCGCCAGCGGGTCTGGCAGCGAGGCGAGGCTCGCGAGGTGCCTCGTCTTGCGATCGATGTCGAGACCCACCACGGTTTTCGGTCTGAACTTCTTCTGCTGCGAGATGAGCAGCACCGCCTGGATCTGATCGTCGGTCGCCTCCTCATCGCTCCAGAATGCGCGCGCGGCCCGCTGGCGCTGATCCGGAGTCATGAGCTTCCACAAGCGCGAAGGCGTTAACGGCGTCTCGTTCATTCCTCAAAGTCTAGTCCACCAGCACTAATAGCCGCACGTGCCCTGCGGAAAGAGGCGCACGCCGTTGTTCACCGCCTCCGCGCTCGTGTTGCCGCTGCTGTCGTGAATCGTCAGCTTGACGGTCATGGTAAACCACGTGACGCCAGTCGGGAACGGCGGCGGCGGCACCAGGCTGCAATCGACGGTCGGGTTGGTCAATATCGCCGTCGACGTGGTCTGCGCGAACGTCTTCGCCACGGCGTACGACCAGTCCCACGCCGTGATCGTTCCGGGCGCCACCGAGGTGCTGCCGTTGAACGTGCAGTTGATGGTGTTGCCGTTGTTGATCAACGCGCAGGTGTCGGTTTCGTTGGGTCCGGTCACCCCGAAGCTCGCGACCGCTGTCGGCGGCTTGGTCACCGACAGCGTCGCAGACGCCGACGCGCCGCCATACGAACCCGTGATCGTGGCAGATATCGTTCCGCCAACCAATCTGGTCGCAATCGTAAACGTGCCGGACGTGGCGCCGGCAGCAACCGTCATGTTGGCAGGCACGGTGACCGGATCGCCGCCCGACAAGGCGACGACGGCGCCGCCGGCCGGGGCCGCAGCGGTGAGCACCGCGGTGCCCGTGACTGAATTGCCGCCGACCACACTCGTCGGGCTCAGCGTGATCGCAGAGAGCGCGATTCCTGAGGTCACCGTGACCGTGGATGATTGACTGCCGCCGCTGGCCGTCGCCGTAATCGTCGCGGTGCCCGGTGCGACACCGGTGACGGTGATCGTCGCGCTCGAGGCCCCTGCAGCGACGGTGACGGACGCCTGCACCGTCGCGACGGCGGGGTTGCTGCTGGAGAGGGCGACGGCGAGCCCTCCCGCAGGCGCGGCCGCGTTGAGCGTCACCGTGCCCTGGACGGTACTTCCTGATCCGATTGTCGTGGCGTTCAGCGCGACGCTGGCGATCGGGCCGCCCGTCGGAGCGGAAGGCGACTTCGAACCACACGCGGTAATTCCGAGGCCCATCGTCAGCGTGACGGCCAGCAAGAAGACGCGTTCGAGTCGTTCGGTTCCACTCATCTGTTGCGATCTCCCTAAAAAGAGTATGTTGTCGCCACAAGGCTACGGTCGAGCTGCCGGCTGGAGATAGTTGGGGCAAGAAACGGTCCAGCCTCGCCTCAGCGTTGGCCACGCGTCAGGCAATCGATTTGCAGTGCAGCGTGGTCGCGAATGAGCACGCGCTCGCACGGCATCACGCGTCGCGCACCGATCGTCATGATTGCGGTGGCGCTCATGGCATCCGCCTGCGGCTCATCGTCGATCGCTGTGACCGGACCGAGCGCGCCCAAGTGCCAGGTGTCGGCCACCAATTCGCTGGCGTCGGTGCCGCCCGACGGCGCAACCGGCACCATCACGATCGATACGACGCGCGACTGCACGTGGACGGCGTCAAGCGGAGCCTCGTGGATTGCGCTCACATCGGAGGCGGCGGGACAGGGCAGCGGCAGCGTGGCGTATCGCGTGGCCGCAAATGCCGACCCGACGCCACGCCGGGCGATGGTCGCCGTCAACGACGCCCAAGTCGCCGTCGCGCAAGACGCCGGCGTCTGCCGATTCACTGCTGCATCGCCCGACGCGACCGTTTCCGCCGCTGGCGGTCCGCTCACCGTCACCGTCACGGCCAGTTCCACGGCGTGCCCATGGACCGCCGCGAGCAGCGTCGCCTGGATCGCGATGACGAAGCAGTCGGCGACGGCTGGCAACGGCACGGCGACCTTTACAGTCGGTCAGAATGCCGGAGACGCACGGACCGGCGCCATCACGGCCGCCGGCCAGACGATCACCGTCACGCAAGCGGCCGCGGCGTCCACTCCTCCACCGGCAGCTCCACCGGCTCCCCCGAGTCCGTCGACGCCTTGCGCCTTCTCGCTGAGCTCGGCGAGCCAGACTGTCGCGGCAGAGGGTGGGTCGCAGCAGGTCGGCGTCACCACGACGGCCGGCTGTGCGTGGACGGCCGTGTCGAATGCGAGTTGGATCACCGTGACAGCCGGCGCGTCGGGCACTGGCAACGGGCAGGTCGCCTACACCGCTGCGGCCAACGCCGGAGCGACACGAACGGGAACGCTGACGATCGCCGGCGTAACATTGACCGTCACGCAGCCGGCCGCTGCGTGCGGCTTCGCGATCACGCCGTCGAGCCAGGCCGTGCCGGCGGCAGGAGGGACCGGCAGCGTGGCGGTGACTGCGCGAGGCGACTGCTCGTGGAGCGCGTCAGCGAACGCCGACTGGCTGCAGATCACGAGTGGTGCGTCGGGCACCGGGAATGGAACAGTTGGATTCAGCGCCGCCGCGAATGCCACCAGCACCACGCGCATCGGCACCCTGACCATCGCAGGCCAGACCTTCACCGTCACGCAAGCGGCGCCGCCCGCGCCGTGCACGTACTCGATCGCCCCAGCGGCACAGACGATCGATGCGAGCGGCGGTGTCACCTCAGTGAGTGTGACGGCCGGCGCGGGATGCGCGTGGACCGCTGTTTCCGGCGCCGATTGGCTCGCCGTCTCGCCGCCCGCGTCAGGAACTGGCAACGGAACCGTTTCGATTGTCGTGGCGAGGAACCCAGGCGCGTCGCGCGTCGGAACAGTGACGATCGTCGATCAGACGTTCACCGTGACGCAGGCTGAGGATCATCACGGCGGCTTCTGATCGACGGCAGCCTGTGCCCGCAGGCTTCGCGTTGTTGATATCCTAAGCGAGTCTGTGCTCTTCACCGAACCGACCTTCCTCTTCCTGTTCCTCCCGATCCTGTTGGCGCTCTATTTCGCCACCTTCTCCCGGGAGCATTCGGCGTACGGCAACTGGCTGCTGCTCGTCGCCAGCGTCGTGTTCTACGCGACGGGCGGCGGCGCCTTCACATGGCTGATGCTCGGATCGATCGCGTTCAACTACTGGATGGCGATTGCCGTCGATCGGGGACGCGCGACCGGCCGCGCGAAACCGATTCTCGCGGTTGCGGTGACCGTGGATCTGGCGGTTCTCGGCCTGTTCAAGTACGCGAACTTCTTCGCCGACAACGTCAACACGCTGTTCCTGGCGCTCCACGTGCACCCGATCGTCGTGCCGCGCGTGCTGCTGCCGATCGGCATCTCCTTCTTCACCTTCCACGCCATCTCGTACGTCGTCGACGTCTACCGCCGCGACGCGACGGCGCAGAAGAGCCCGGTCCATGCCGCGCTGTATCTGCTGCTGTTTCCGCAGCTCATCGCGGGCCCGATCATCCGCTACCGCGATCTCGCCGATCAGCTGGCCAGGCGCATCGTCACGCTCGACGATTTCGCATACGGTGTGCGCCGGTTCATCATCGGGCTCGCCAAGAAAGTGCTGGTGGCGAACATCGTCGCCGGGCCGGCCGACAAGATGTTCGCACTGCCCTTCGATCAGCTCTCGGCGGCGCACGCATGGCTCGGGATCAGCTGCTACACGCTGCAGATCTACTTCGACTTCTCCGGCTACTCCGACATGGCGATCGGCCTCGGGCGGATGTTCGGCTTCCGGTTTCCCGAGAACTTCCGGTGGCCGTACATCGCCGGCTCGGTGCAGGACTTCTGGCGCCGATGGCACATCTCGCTGTCGACCTGGTTTCGCGATTATCTGTACGTGCCGCTCGGCGGCAATCGCCTCTCGCCCGCGCGGACGTACGGCAACCTCGTCGCGGTGTTCTTCCTATGCGGGCTCTGGCACGGCGCCAGCTGGAACTTCGTGATCTGGGGGCTGTTTCACGGCACGTTCCTGGTGATCGAACGGCTCGTGTCGCGCAGCTCTCGTAGGCCGGGTCCTTTGGGGCCTGCCGGCATTTCCGCGCGTAGGCCGGGTCCTTTTGGACCCGGCAGCGGACATGCCGTCACCCGATCCGTGCTGCTCCACAGCTACACCCTGCTCGTCGTGATGATCGGCTGGGTGTTCTTTCGCGCCGACACGCTCCCGGGAGCGATCGCCTATTTGAAAGCGATGGCCGGCCTCGGCCTCGCGATGCCTACGACGTTCGCTGTGCAGTGGTATCTGACGCCGGAGCTTCGACTGGCGCTCGCGGCTGGCGTGATCGGATCGATGCCGTGGCTGCCGGCGCTCGCGCGCGAACGCGAACAGTCGTGGACGTTCGGACTGGTCAGCACGGCAGCGCTCGTGGCGCTGCTCGCCGCGTCGGTCATGCAGATGGCCGCACGTACGTATAACCCGTTCATCTATTTCCGGTTCTGATGCCAAGCTCGTCACCACAAAGGACGACGAATGGAGCGCCTGCTCCGATGGCGCGCGCTGACGCCGCGGTCCACGGCAGCGGCGGCGACCGTCTCGTGACGCATCAACCGTGCAGCGCGTTGCTCGTGATCTGTTTTCTGCTGGTGATCGCGCTCCCGCTCGCCGCGAACCTCACCGGCCACGACGGCGCCGATGCGGTCGCTGAGAATCGCGAGCTCGCCGCGTTTCCGCAGCTCGACGCCACCTGGTCCTCGATCTCGACCTTCGGCAACGGCTTCGAACGCTGGTTCGAAGACCATTTCGGCTTCCGGTCGTGGCTTGTTCGCTGGTATGGCGAGAGCCGGCTGTTCGGTCTCGGCGTGTCTCCGTCTGCGGCCGTCGTCAAGGGCGGCCACGGCTGGTTCTTCTACGCAGACGATGAGGCGATGACGGATTATGCGAACGAGCGCCCGCTGCCGCCGTCAGAAGTCGCGAACTGGCGGGCGGCGGTCGTCGGCGCGCGCGATTGGCTGCGTGCGCGCGGCGTCGCGTACGTATTCGTCATCGCGCCCGACAAGCACGTCATCTATCCCGAGGAGGTTCCGGCATCGATTCATCGTGTCGGCGACGTCTCGCGGATGGATCAGCTGTTCACGGCGCTGCGCGACGCAGGCATTGCGGTCGTGGACGCGCGGCCGGCACTCGATGCGGCGAAAACGCGCGAGCGGGTGTATCAGCAGACCGACACGCATTGGAACGATCTCGGCGCGTTCGTCGGCTATCAACAGATCATCGGTGCGGTCCACAGCCAGGTGCCCGGCGTTCCGCCGCCGTGGACGCGCGACGATTTCGAGGAGACGCCCATCGCGCGCGACGGGATGGACCTGGCGGGGATGATGGGCCTGACGCGCGTGCTACGCGAGATCGATCTCACGCTGACGCCGACACGTCCGCGGCGCGCGCACGTCGTCGAGCCGCCCGGCTCGGCGGCCACCGCGGCCGAGGGCCGCCTGGTCACGGAGATTCCCGGCTCGACGCTCCCGCGCGCCGTGGTGTTCCGCGATTCGTTCTTCTCGGCGCTCGTGCCGTTCACATCGGAGCACTTCAGCCGCGCGGTGTATCTCTGGCAGAACGATTTCGACCCCGACGTCGTGCTGCGCGAGTACCCGGCCGTCGTCATCCAGGAAATCGTCGGGCGACACCTTTACAACTTCATCCCGTCGCCCGAGCTCGTTCCCCGCTGATCGTCGTACGAGACACAGAATTTCTTGGCCACAGAGGCACAAAGACACGGAGAAGATCGAGCGATTCAGGCAGGCAGACAGTGCGGACGCGCGAACCATGCGGATCGATTCGATGGGCCGGCCTGCTGCGCAGGCCGGCTCGCAACGCGACGCCCATCGAATCGCTCTCTCCGTGCCTCTGTGGCAAAAAGATCTTCGTGCCTTCGTGCGCTTCGCGGTTCAACGATCGGTTGTGCGCGCACCGCCCGTCGACGAGGCGCTGCCGAAGTAGATGCCGTTGAACAGCAGCTTGAACGTCGCGTGCGGTTGTGCGCGCCAGGTGATCTCGGGCCCGAACAATACGACGTGCCCTTTGCCGACCGGCGCTTCGATGACCTCGACCGCCTGATCCAGGTACTGCTGGCCCCACGCCCAGCCGCTGCGCAGCGGCGTCGGCGAATTGACCCACACCACCGGCTTGACGCCCTGCAGCGCCGCGGCCGGCTCGAGCCGGAATGCGGGGCTGTGATCGAAATAGATCATGGAACGCTCGTCCATCCCATAGGCGAGCGGATCGGTGTTATCCACCTGCCCTTCGAGAATCGCGCCCGGCACGTAGAACTTTTCGGGCGGGAGTGGGCGCTCCGCACCGTTCACGCGCTCGACCAGCGCGTCCCTGATCGGCAGCCCGAGGTGATAACCCATCGCCGTTGACGACCCGATCGTCAGGATCGTGCCGCCGTTCTCTGCGAACTTCTTCAGCTCGGGCACGGTCTTCGCGACGGTCACCCGCCCGAGCTGATCACGAAATTCTGCCGGGATGGCGTCCGGCGCAGGCTGACCGCCGCCGAATCCTTCGCCGCCCCCGCGTCCGGCGTTGTCGCGCATCGGAATGCCGTTGTCGACGAAGATCAGCACGTCGTACTTCGCGTTCAGGTTGCCGGCGTCGAGTGTCTTCGGGAACACGCGCTCGAACGGGAACTCGTACTGCTCGAGCATCCAGCGCGTCCAGCCCGACGGCATCGATCCGCCGTACTGATCCCAGAGACCGATGCGCACCGGCTTCAGCTTCATCGCCTCGCCCGCCGGCTTGGACGCCACGGCATCGAACGTCAGCCCTTTCTCTGCCGCCAGTTTCTGCACGATGGGCAGCGTGGACGCCTTCGCGGGAATGAACATCGTGCCAGGACCATAGTTCTTGCCGCCTGCGTCGAACGCCGTCTTGATCCAATCGACCTCTTCGTTCGCCTTCAACAGCCGGTTCACGGCGATGAACGCGTCATTCACCTGATGGCTCAGCAGATAGCCGCCGCCGCTGGGCGCCTGCGCCACCGTCCCTGCCTTCGGCATGACGACGTCGGCGAGCGTTTCGAAGGGTCCGCTGAAATCGTCGAGGATGCGATCGAACTTGACCCCCATCGAATAGGACAGGTTGTAGCCCGTCGCGTCGTACGGCGGACGCGGCGGACCGCCAGGATAAGGAATATCGTCCGGGTGGTCTTGCGGCTCGAACATGTCCATGAGATGTGCGCGGAACGGCTGCGCCGCCTTGAAGACAAAGGACCCCGCCGGGTACTGCGTGCCGGCGACGGTGAAGGGCGCGGTGGCCCGCTGCGCGACCACACCGGCCTTGATGAGGATGTTGACGAACTTCGTCGCCGTGAGAAAGTCCGGCTGATCCGAGGGCACGATGAAGCCGCGGGGATCGCGCATCGCCGGATCGTGCAGCACGGAGGTGTAGAGCGCGACCGGCGCGCCGCCGCCTCGCCCGCCGCGCCCGCCGCGGCCGCCTTCACCGGCCGGCGCCGCCTTCTCAATCGCTTCCTTCAGCGCTGCCATGCGCTTCGGGTGGATGGTCCAGTGATCGGTGCTCCCATTGGCGATCGCGTTCTTGCCCATCCGGTACATATTGAAGAGGAACTCGTCCTTCCGCCGCGACGCGATGTCGAGGATCGCGTAGTTGGTCGACATCGAGTATTCGATCGACTGCCGGAAGTGCCACGTCTGCGGCGCGATCGGGTACGGCACGTCGGCGCGCGGCAGCTGCATGTCGGGGACCAACGGAATCTCCTCCGGCGTCGGGTTGCCGATCGTCTCGGTCAGGATTCCGATCTGGTTGTGGAAGTACGACGTCGTGCGGAGCCCGCCGTTGAACCAGGTCGAATAGTTGGTTGCCGACCGCATCACCGCGCCGGGCTTGTGCTCCTCGGCCAGCCGCGTGTGAATCGCCGATCCGACCATGTCGATCCCGAGCGGAATCAGCGCGTCGAAGTTGTAGTTGAACGGATCGCGGAACGGCGGCGCGAAGAGGACCGCGCCAGCCGGGCCCGTCTGGTGGTGGTTGTACATGATGACGGGATACCACTCGCGATACATCACTTTGTTCGCGTTCGTGCTCTCCGACATGTTCATCATGTAGAAATCGCGGTTGTCGTCGTGCCCGACGTACTTCTGATACAGACGCGGGATGCCGCTCGTGCTCCGCTTCTTCTCGTCCTTCTCACGCATGTACCAGTTGGAGACGAGCTCCATCCCGTCGGGATTGACGAGCGTGCACAGAATGATGTCGTCGTTCAGGATGCGCAGCGTCTCGGGGTCGCTCTTCGTGTTCAGGCGATAGATCAGCTCGATGAGCTGCTGCGCGCCGAGCACTTCGGTGGCGTGCAGACCGCCGTCGATCCAGATGACCGCCTTGCCGTCCTTTGCGAGCTGATGCGCCTGATCGTCGGTCAGGCCGTCGGCCATCGCCAGCTTTCGGTTGATCTCCTTGAGCTGCGTCAGCCGCTTGTGGTTCTCGGGCGACGTGATGATCGCCGTGTACTCCGGCCGCCCCTCTTCGGTCTTGCCGATTTCCATGACCGTCATGCGGTCGGACTGCTGGTCCATCTTCTTCAGGGTACTCGACGTACTGCGTGTAGTTGACCAGGTAGTAGTCGTCGCCGATGTCGTGGCCGAACTGCTCTTTCGGCGACGTGACCTTCGGACCGGTCGACTTGTTCTGCGCGATCGGCACGGCCACGGCGAACGTGAGCGCCAGCAGCGCGATCGCGTAGGTAGCGCGGATCCTCAGACCCGCAGGGATCACAGAGCGATAAGACATAAGCCCTCGATTGAACGCGTGGGAACGCGGAGTTGGTGAGGATGGTAGCGCGAATCGCCGGAGATGAAAACAGAAGATGAAAACAGGGTTGTAGCGCGAAGGCTTGAGCCGAGCGCTCAGCGAAGTCTAAAGCCCTGCGCTCAGCGGCGCGTCAGCATCATCGTCTGCATCAAGCGTGACAGCGCGAGCTGTTTCTGGGCCGCGTCGAGCTCGAAATGCACGCGTTCCCGCCCGAACAGCTCGCCCGCCGATCGCCCGGTCTGCATCAACCCGCGCGCGGTGTGCGCCTTCGACGCCAGCAGGTAATGCCCCAGTTCGTGCGCGAGGGCGCGCCCCATCGCACGTGCCAAATACACGTCACGCTCCAACCTCGGCATCGTGCTGACTTTTCCGACCGCGAGCTCCGACCCTTCGAGCAGCGACATCGCGTTCGCATACGAGACGTGAATCACCTGATCGGGCTCGTCGGGCTGATCGAATCGGATCCATCCGAGCGGCGTCAGCGTGTCGCGCCTCGGATCGCCGCGTTCGTAGTCGATCGACACGCGCAGCGTCGAAGGACGATACCGCCCGTCTTCGCCTGAGCGCCCGTACGGCGCGACCTCTTCGGGACCAGGCACCCAGAGAAACGTGATGCCATTCGGCCGCCACACGTCGGCGGCCTCGGCGAGCAGGCGCGTGACCGTCGACTGGGGCACGTGTGGAGCCACGTACACGCGGACCGTGATCGGCGGCAGCGTGCGGGCGGCAGATGCGCTCGGCGCGGACGAGGGATCCTCGCTGTGCGAGCGAGGCGCCGCGTCGGCCGGCGCATGGGAGAGGAACGCAGCGGCGACGGTGAGAGCAGCAATGGCAGTGCGCATCCTGTCTGCAATAGACGGATGGCACGCGCGGAAGTTTGATGTCCGAATACGGAACGAATGAACACTCGCCCCCGCAATCCAACACAAAGGAACACAAAGGACACGAAGGAACAAAGCCGTATTACCTTTGTGTCCTTGGCGTCCTTGGTGTTGAGTCAGAGCCGCTACGAAGATCAGAGAACGGCGCTAGATTTCGAAGTCGACGGCGACAATCTGCTCGCAGAGCGAAACACCCAGCTGGGCGACCGGGACGTGCCGTGGATCCTTCTGGTACGCGTCGAGCGCGGCGCGATCGCCGAACGTGATGACGAGGCCCGTGTCGAACGAACGCGCCGAGCGCACGACGTCCTCGCCAACCTTCAGGTCGATCACGCCGTCTAAGACTTTCAGGGCGTGCAGGCGCTCACGGTGTTGTGTGCGCGTGGCAGCGTCGGCGTCGGCGCGGTATTTGAACGACACGATGTGCATCAGCATAGGGTGTGCCTCTTACAGCTCTTCGCCTTCGATCTCATCGTCGGCGACGTCGACCACGACGCTCTGAATGTCCACGCGGAACCAGCGGCGAAAGAGCGCGAGGTCGCGCTCAGGCGGCCAGGTGGATTCATCCTCGGTCCATGCGGCGAGCTGAAACTCGAACAGCCACGCCGCGTTCTCCTCCACCCACTCCTGCACGTCTTCCTCGAGCTCGAGCTCCGGCAACAGGTAGGCGGTGCCGTACGTCTTCGCGCGCGCGACCGTGATGGCGCCCTTGGCGAAGTCTGCGTCGGTGCCAAGCGTCCAATCGGTGTACGGCTGGGCGCCCGTGATCGTGATCGCGGTGCGGTTGATGACGCGCATGCGCCATCGTACAACGTGATCGCGCTCAGCTCTCCTTGGAGCCCTTCTCCCGGAAATATTTCGTCATGAGGATGAGCGCCAGCAGCTGGCCCCACTCCGAGACGATGTTGCCGTAGACCTGGCCGACCTTGCCGTTGGGATCGGCGTGCGCGAAGAGCACCACCCAGACGCCGCCGGTCGCGACGATGACGAGCGACAGCGAATGCTTCGACAGCGTGCGGAGCAACCGGTTGTGCCAGTGCGGGTGAGGCGGGTGGCTCTCCTTCGATCCGATCTCGAAGAAATATTTCGTCAGCACGACAAAGGCGAGCGTCCCGAGCCAGTCCGCGATCGAGTTGCCGAAGAACGCGCCCAGGTGCGTCTGCGGATCGGCGAATCGGTACAGGACCAGCCAGAGACCCCAAATGGTCGCGACCGCGATGGTCAGCGAATGCTCGGCGAAGAACCCGCGCTTCCGGACCTTCCGTTTGCCCACGACTGAGCCGTTTGCATATTTCCTTCCGTTTCGTCGCGCAAACCGTGGCAGCAGTCGGTCCACCAACGTTTTTCACGCCGTAAGTCACGGGCCGTGCCGGCGTGCACCACGGCCTGCTAGGATCACGGGGTGACTGACGACAAGCCGATGAAGTCCTCGTTCGAGCTCGCAATGGAGCGCCTGAAGAAGCAGGATGCCGACGCCGGCATCGAGGTGCGTCCGCTGACCGAGGCACAGAAGATGTCGATTGCCGAAGTGCGGAACATCTGCCAGGCGAAGCTCGCCGAGCAACAGGTGCTGCATCAATCGGCGGTGCGTGCCACGCGCGATCCGGCCGCGCGGGATGCGCTCGATGAGCAGTACCGCCGCGACTGCGAGCGGCTGATCTCGGATCGCGACGCCAAGATCGCCAAGATCCGCCGCGGCTAGCGGGATTTCTACGCGTTGTCGCTGGTCGCGGTCCGGCTCATGTCGGACACGACGTCCCTGAAAAACGCCCGGCGGACCGTGCATAGCTCAGCTTGCGGGCGCCCGAGCCCAAGCGTAAAGTTTCCGCAAGGAGGCTCACGATGGCCGAACCGACCAAGTGCGCACATCCGAGCTGCAATTGCACCGTGGCGAAGGGCGGACCGTACGGCAAGTACTGCAGCGAATACTGCAAACAGTCAGGCTCTTCGACCGAGCTGCACTGCAACTGCCAGCACGCCGCCTGCCGATAGGGGTGATCGCGTTCCAGGTGCAGGGTGCCACGGTGCTGGGTGCCACGGTGCCGGGTGCGAAGGCGCCAGCCTGCCCGCAGTCGTACCGTGCCCCGCGCGACGAGCCACGGTAAGATCCATCACGCATGGATGTTCCTGAGCGCTTTGAGCAACTGATGGCGTTCCTCGGCTCGCGGCTCCCCGGGCCGGTCGATCAGCAGGCGGTGGCTGACGGTGCGATTCAGTTCGTTGGCGGCGATCCACCGGAGGTCGTGGCGCTTCTCACGCACGCCAGCCTGACGATCTCGGAATTCGCCGGCGTCTGGGAGACCCCTTTCAAGTTCACCGCGAAACCGCGGCGGGTGGGCGTGCTGAAGTGGCGGCGCCTCCCCGAAAACGCGCTGCTGGATGCGTTGTCCGCGCTGATTAAAGGCGCGCGCGAAGCGCGCCTCGCCTCCTTTCAGATTTGCCAGGTCCTGCGACCGGCGCACCGCACCCGAATGGTTGCACGACGATGGTGTTTGCCAGTCCTGCGCGGAGCTGCACGGAGGGGCTATACATTAGTCGTCAGTCGCCAGTCTTCAGTCGTCAGCGACAGTCCTCGGTCGTCAACCTCGGCAGAGAGTCGTCAGTCTCGACGGCGAGCTTCCAATTCGTCCCATCGGGCGTACACTGCTGTCACCTCTCGAGCGAGAGCTTCGGCTCGCGCGAGCGACGCCGCAATCGCGTCAGCCCCCTCCTTGTAAAACTCGGCGCCGGCCATCCTGGCCGTGAGCGTCTGCTGCTCGCCTTCGAGCGCGTCGATCCGCGCCGGGAGATCGGCGAGCTCGCGTTGCTCTTTGTACGAGAGCTTTTTCGCCGCGCGCGGGGCGGGCGCCGCCCGGCGCTCGACCACCGCCTTCGCGCCCTGATTGGTCCGCGAAGCCGCTGCCCCGCGGCGCGCCTCAGGCTCACGCGCCGCCGCGTCCGCATCGCCTCGCTGGCGGAGCCAATCGTCATAGCCCCCGACGTATTCGCGCACACGGCCGTGTCCTTCGAAGACGAATGTGCTCGTCACGACGTTGTCGAGAAACTCGCGGTCGTGGCTCACCAGCAGCAACGTGCCGGGCCACTCGACCAACTGCGCCTCGAGCAGCTCCAGCGTCTCGAGATCGAGATCGTTGGTCGGCTCGTCCAGCACGAGCACGTTCGCCGGCCGTGTGAACAACCGCGCCAGCAGGAGACGATTGCGCTCGCCGCCCGACAGCGCTTTGACGGGCGAATAGGCGCGCTCCGGCGGGAATAGAAAATCGCGCAGGTAACTGTGGACGTGCCGCGAGTTGCCGTTCACGGTGACCGTGTCGTTGCCCTCGCCCACGGTGTCGAACACGGTCCGCTCCGGGTCCAGCTGCTCGCGCTGCTGGTCGTAATACGCGATCTGCACGTTCGCGCCCTGCCGCACATCGCCGGCGTCGGGCGCCGTCTCGCCGAGCAGCAACCGCAGCAGCGTCGTCTTGCCGGCGCCGTTCGGACCGATGAGGCCGATGCGATCGCCGCGCATGACGCGCGCGGAGAAGTCTGTGACAACGGGATTCGACAGGTTCGCAGGGTTCGTTAGGTTCGCGGGGCTCGTCAGGTTCGCGGGGCTCGCGGCGTTTGCCGGCGCGAACGACTTCGACACGTGCTTCGCTTCGAATACCAGTTTGCCCGACGGGTCGGCCTGCTCCACCGACAGCCGGACGTCGCCAATCGGCTCGCGCCGCGCGGCGCGCTCGACGCGCATCGCCTCCAGCGCCTTCACCCGCCCTTCGTTGCGCGTCCGCCGCGCCTTGACGCCCTGCCGCAGCCACACTTCCTCTTCGGCGAGCCTCTTGTCGAATTTGCTCTGCAGCGTCGCCTCGTTGGCGAGCGCCTCCTCCTTGCGCCGCAGATACGTCGCGTAGTCGCCCGGCCACGATGTCAACTGCCCGCGATCGATTTCGACTATGCGCGTGGCGAGGCGCTGGAGGAACGCACGGTCGTGCGTGACGAACACGACGGCGCCGGCGTACTCGGCCAGAAACCCTTCGAGCCAGGTGATCGCGTCGATGTCCAGATGATTCGTCGGCTCATCGAGCAACAGCAGCTCGGGCTGCGCCACGAGCGCACGGGCGAGCAGCACACGCCTGCGCCAGCCGCCCGAGAGCGTATCGACAATCGTCTCAGCCGGCAGCTGAAGCCGCTCGAGCACCAGCTCGACGCGCTGCTCGAGATTCCAGCCGTCCTGTTCCTCCAGCTCGTGCTGCAAGCGGCCCAGCCGATCGAGCGCCGCCTCGCTATGGTCGCCCCCGGCGGTCATCTCGTGCACGGCATGGTGATACGCCGTGATGGCATCGCGCAGGCCGCCCAGACCATCGGCCACGACGTCGAACACCGCGCGATGCGCGGACAGGGGGACGTCCTGCTCGAGCCGCGCGACGTGCATGCCCGGCTGCCGCCACACCGTCCCGGAGTCGGGCGGCAACTCGCCGCCGATGATGCGCAGCAGCGTCGATTTACCGGTCCCGTTGCGTCCGATCAGCGACACGCGCTCGCCCGGCTCAATCTGCATGGATGAGGCGTCGAGGAGCGGCAAGTGACCGTACGCGATCGAGACGCGGTCGAGCGAAACCAAGGGCATCCGACAAACGTACCACGGGCGCGGAGGATGGTGCTCAAGGTGTAGCGCGAAGGCTTCAGCCGAGCGAATAGCCGGAGTGCTGGTGGCGCAAAGGTTTCAGACGAGTGAAAGCCCGCGCGGGCTGGCTTGCGAGCCGAAGCGGGCCTCGCCGCGAGTCGGCCCGCGAAGGCTGGCACAGGTCGTGCTCAGTTAGCGGTGTTGTGGAGTCGCTTACACAGCCCCCGCCCCACACACATCGCCGCCGCTGGATCTGGATCGCCAGCAGCCTGACGGCGGCCGTCGTGATCGTGCTGGCGCTGCTGGCCGCGGCCATCCCGCTGTCGTCCGATTCCCTCCGTCATCGCCTCGTCGCCACCCTGTCCGATCGGTTCGACAGCGACGTGTCGCTCGGCGACTTGCATCTGCGCATCTTCCCGCGGCTGAAGGTCGAAGGCGAATCGCTGATCGTCCGGCAGCGCGGCCGCGCCGAGGTCCCGCCGCTCATCACCGTCAAATCGTTTTCAGTCGACGCGGACCTCATGGGTCTCATGCGCAAGCACGTCACGCACGTGCAGTTGGAAGCGCTCGACATCGAAATTCCGCCAGACCGTCACCCGAACGAGGACGAGGCGGCGCCGTCGAAAGACGCGCCGGCGGCATCGCGACGGGCGGCCGACACGACCGGCGAGCCGGCACAGCAGGCGGATCGCGAGGCGCCCAGCGCCAACGATATCGAGGAAGGCGTCCTGATCGACTCGATGGACAGCACGGACGCGCGGCTGGCGATCATCTCCTCGCACCCGGACAAGCCGCCCAAGGTGTGGAACATCCACACGTTGCACATGAAGACGATCGGCGTCGGCCAGGCGATGGCGTACGACGCCACGCTGACCAACGGCATTCCCCGCGGCGAGATCGTCACCAAGGGCACCTTCGGCCCGTGGCAGCGCGACGAGCCGGGCCGCACGCCGCTGGACGGCACGTTCACCTTCGACCGTGCGGACCTCAGCATCTTCAAGGGCATCTCCGGGATACTGTCGTCGCGAGGCTTCTTCAGCGGCACGCTGGCGCGGATCGACGCGAGCGGCGAAACCGACACACCCGACTTCACGATCAACGTCGGCGGCCATCCGTTCCCGCTCCACACCAAATACCACGCCGTCATCGATGCCACCAACGGCGACACCATCTTGAAGCGCATCGACGCGTCGTTCCTGCAGTCGTCGCTCGTCGCCGCGGGCGGCGTCGTCGACACGCCCGGCAAGAAGGGCCGCGAGGTCCGGCTCGACGTCGACATGCAGCACGCCCGAATCGAAGACATCATGCAGATGGCGGTCAAGGCGGCGAAGCCGCCGATGACCGGCGCGCTGAAGCTCGTCACCAAGTTTCTGCTGCCGCCTGGCGAGGCCGATGTCGTAGAGCGCCTGCAGCTCGACGGCCGTTTCGCCATCGGCGAGGCGCGGTTCACCAATTACGACGTGCAGGGCAAGATCAATGCGCTGAGCCACCGCGGACGCGGCAATACGTCGGACACCCCGAAGGCGAGCGTCGTGTCGAACTTCCAGGGCCGCTTCAAGCTCGGATACGGTGTGCTCCGCCTGCCCGAGCTGCAGTTCTCGGTGCCCGGCGCGATGGTGCAGCTGGCCGGCACCTATGGGCTGAAGCGCGAGACGCTCGACTTCAAAGGCTCGCTGCTCCTCGACGCGAAGATCTCGCAGACACAGACCGGGATCAAATCGATGCTGTTGAAGATCATCGACCCGCTCTTCAAGAAGCCGGACGGCACCGGCAGCTCGATTCCGATCAAAATCAGCGGCACGCGCAGCGCCCCCTCGTTCGGCCTCGATTACGGGCGTGTGTTTCACCGGTGAAACGATCGTGTGACAGCGCGGTTGTTGCCAGTGACAACAAGTTGCACGCGATCTCCAGAGTAATGTCACTATGATCTAACTGTGTGGATCGTCCGAATCGCCTTACGCCGCCCTTATACCTTCGTCGTCCTGGCTCTCTTGATATTGATGGTGGGGCCGCTCACCATCGCGCGGACGCCGACTGATATCTTTCCCAACATCAACATCCCTGTCGTCGCGGTGGTCTGGAATTACGGCGGGCTCTCGGCCGACGAAATGGCCACCCGCATCATCTCGATTTACGAGCGCTCGCTGACGACCACGGTCAACGACATCGAGCACATCGAATCGCAGTCGCTGCGCGGCATCTCGATCGTCAAGGTCTTCTTTCAGCCCGGCGCGCAGATCGATCTCGCGGTCGCGCAGGTGACCGCCATCTCGCAGTCCCAGTTGCGCCAGCTGCCGCCCGGCACGCAGCCGCCGTTCATCCTCGCGTTCAACGCGTCCACAGTGCCGGTCCTGCAGCTCGCCCTCTCGGGTAAGGAGCTGTCGGAGCAGCAGCTGTTCGACCTCGGCGTCAATTTCCTGCGCACGCAGCTGGCGAGCGTTCAAGGCGCGCAGATTCCGTATCCGTACGGCGGCAAGCAGCCGCAGGTGCAGGTCGATCTCAATCCCGTCGCGCTTCAGGCGCTGCACCTCGTGCCATCCGACGTCGTCAACGCCATCAGCCAGCAGAACCTGGTTCTGCCGGCCGGCACGCAGAAGATCGGATCGGCCGAGTACAACGTCGACATCAACGGCAGCCCGCAGACGGTCGCCGAGCTGAACGATCTCCCGATCAAGACCGTCGGTTCGGCGACGGTCTACGTGCGCGACGTCGCACACGTGCGCGACGGCTATCCGCCGCAGACGAACATCGTCCGCGTCAATGGGCTGCGCGCGTCGCTGCTGACGATCCAAAAGACCGGCAACGCGTCGACCCTCGACATCATCGCGAAGATCAAGGAGGCGCTGCCGCGCGTCCGCGCCGGGCTTCCGCCGGCGCTCGACATCAAGGCGCTGGCGGACCAATCGCTGTTCGTGCGGGCGTCGATCGAAGGCGTGCTGCGCGAAGCGCTCATTGCGGCGTGTCTGACCGCGCTGATGATTCTCGTGTTCCTCGGCAGCTGGAGGAGCACGCTGATCATCGCCGTGTCGATTCCGCTGTCAATCCTGATCTCGATCATCACGCTCAGCGCGCTCGGCGAGACCATCAACATCATGACGCTCGGCGGGCTCGCGCTCGCCGTCGGCATCCTCGTGGACGATGCGACGGTCGAGATTGAGAACATCAACCGCAACCTCGCGCAAGGCAAGCCGACCGAGCAGGCGATCCTCGACGGCGCGCAGCAGATCGCGGTACCGGCGTTCGTCTCCACGATCTGCATCTGCATCGTCTTCGTCCCGATGTTCTTCCTCACCGGGGTCGGCCGGTATCTGTTCGTGCCGATGGCCGAAGCGGTCGTCTTTGCCATGCTCGCGTCGTACTTCCTCTCGCGCACGCTCGTGCCGACAATGGCCAAATATCTGCTGCGGCCGCATCCGGAGGATCCGGGCGAGCGCCTGCGCAGCCGAAACCCGTTGACGCGGCTGCAAGGACATTTCGAGGTGTGGTTCGAGCGCCTGCGGCTCTCCTTCAAGGGCTGGCTGGCGGCGGCCATCGGGCATCGCGGCCTGTTTGCCGCCGGCTTCCTGCTCTGTTGTATCGCCTCGTTCGCGCTGCTGCCGTGGGTCGGCGAGGACTTCTTCCCCGCGGTCGACGGCGGGCAGTTCAAGCTGCACCTGCGCGCGGCCAGCGGCACGCGAATCGAGGAGACGGCGATTCTCTGCGATCACGTGGAGGACGCCCTTCGCGGTCTGATTCCTCCGCGCGAACTGAACGGCATCATCGACAACATCGGGCTCCCCTACAGCGGCCTCAACCTGTCGTACAGCACGTCCGCCCCGGTCGGACCCGGTGACGCCGACATCATGGTCGCGTTGAACGAGGGTCATCGGCCGATCGCCGCCTACATGCACGATCTCCGGCTGACCCTCCCGCGGAGATTTCCCGGCGTCGAATTCTCGTTCGTCCCGGCCGACATCGTGACGCAGATCCTGAACTTCGGGCTGCCCGCGCCCATCGACGTGCAGGTGGTCGGCCGCAACGTCGACGCGAACCGCCGGTTCGCGGCATCCCTGCTGCGGCGGCTGGCGCAGATTCCCGGCATCGCCGACCTGCGCGTGCACCAGGAATTCAACCAGCCGCGCTTGAATCTCGATGTCGACCGCACGCGCGCCGCGCAGATGGGGCTCACGCAGCGCGATGTCGCGACGAACCTGCTGATTTCGCTCTCCGGCAGCGGCCAGACGACGCCGACGTTCTGGCTGAACCCGCAGACCGGCGTCAGCTATGCCATCGCCACGCAGACGCCGCAATACAAGCTGGCGTCGCTGCAGGATCTCGGCAACATCCCGATTACGGGAGGGGGCGCGTCGAAGACGCAGGTGCTCGAAGCGCTGGGGACGGTGTCGCGCGACAGCAGCACGCTCGTCGCCTCGCATTACGACGTCACGCCGGTGATCGACATCTACGGTGCGGTCCAGGGCCGCGATCTCGGCGGCGTGGCGGGCGACATCGCTGGGATTCTGGCGAACAGCCGGAAGGAGCTGCCGCGCGGCTCGGAACTGCGCGTGCGCGGCCAGATCCAGACGATGACGTCGTCGTTCATCGGCCTGCTGGCCGGCCTCGCGCTCGCCATCGTCCTCGTCTACCTGTTGATCGTGGTGAACTTCCAGTCGTGGCTGGATCCGCTGATCATTATTTCCGCGCTGCCCGCGGCGCTGGCCGGCATCGTCTGGTTCCTGTTCCTGACGCACACGACGTTCAGCGTGCCGTCGCTGACCGGCGCCATCATGTGCATGGGCGTGGCGACGGCCAACAGTATTCTGGTGGTGAGCTTCGCGAAGGACGAAATGGAGCGCGGCGTACCTGCCATGACCGCGGCGCTGGACGCGGGATTCACGCGCTTTCGTCCGGTATTGATGACCGCGCTGGCGATGATCATCGGCATGGTGCCGATGGCGCTGGGGCTCGGCGAGGGCGGCGAGCAAAATGCGCCGCTCGGCCGTGCCGTGATCGGCGGTTTGATGCTGGCGACGGTCGCGACGCTGTTCTTCGTGCCCTCCGTGTTCGCGTTTCTGCACGGTCGACGGGCGGGCTCGGACCCGGCGCCTGAGTTGTCGGCCGGGTCCTTGTAGACCTGGCGCCTGAGATGTAGGCCGGGTTCTTGTAGACCCGGCGCCTGAGTTGTAGGCCGGGTCCTTTTGGACCCCGGCGCGTGACGGTAAGGAACGATTCGATGATGGTATCTGAAGAAACAACGAAACGCGGGCTCGGACCCGCAGTAGGCGGCCTGTTGCTGCTCGTGGTCGCGCTTGGGGTGGCGTTCTGGGGCATCGGGACGCGTGCGAAGGCGCTGTCGGAGGTCACGAAGGAAACGCGCGAAACGGCAATGCCGTCCGTCGCGGTGATCGCGCCGGAGCGCGGCGCGCCGCGGCAGGAGGTCACGCTGCCCGGCACGCTCGAGGCCTTCACGGATGCGCCGATTTTCGCCCGGACGAATGGCTATCTCCGTAAGCGATACGTGGACATCGGCGCCAAGGTGCGCGCCGGCCAGGTGCTCGCGGACATCGACACACCAGAAGTGGACCAGCAACTCGAGCAGGCGCGCGCCGACCTCGCCACGGCGGAGGCGAACGAGCGCCTCGCGCAATTGACGGCGGAACGGTATCGCGATCTGATCACGACCGACTCGGTGTCGAAGCAGGATCTCGACAACGCGAACGGCAACCTCGAAGCGAGAGTCACCGCGGTCAACTCATCGAAAGCCAACGTCCGGCGGCTGGAGCAGCTTCACGCGTTCGGCCGGATCACGGCGCCGTTCGATGGCGTCATCACGGCGCGCAACGTCGACCTCGGCGCGCTGATCGACTCCGGCAGCAACGCCAAGGAGCTTTTCCACGAGGCCGCCGTCCATCGCCTCCGGCTGTTTGTGAACGTCCCCGAGGTGTACTCGCGGGCGGCGGTCGCAGGGATGACAGCGGACCTCACGCTGACCGAGTTTCCCGGCCGCACGTTCGCGGGCACGCTGGCCAGAACGGCGCAGGCCATCGACGTCGCGTCACGAACGCTGCTGACGGAAATCGATGTGGAGAACGCCAAGGGCGAGCTTCTGCCCGGGTCGTACGCCGAAGTGCACCTGAAGGTGTCCAGCGATGCGGCCACGTTCAAGCTGCCGGTGAACGCTGTGATGTTCCGCACGGAAGGCGTGCAGGTGGCGATCGTCGGGCCGGACAACCGCGTCACGCTGCATCCGATCACGCTCGGGCGCGACTACGGCAACGCCGTCGAGGTCGTCGCGGGCCTGACCGGCAGCGAACGGATCATCGTCAACCCGCCTGATTCGATCGAGAGCGGAGAGACGGTTCGCGTCGCCGAAAGCGCGCAGCCGTGATGCGACGCTCGGCTCGAGCCTTCGCGCTACGTTCAGTGGTGGCGCGGGTCCCGCTCCCTTCAGCCGTGGCGCAGGTCTTTAGACCTGCCGTGATTGCCACGCTGCTGCTCACGAGCGCCGCCTGCGCGCCGAAGATCAAATACGTGACGCCTGTCGCCGAGGTCGCGCCCGCATTCAAGGAAAACGCCGACTGGAAGGCGGCGCAGCCAGGCGACGCGGAGCTGCGCGGCAACTGGTGGGAGCTGTTCGGCGACCCCGATCTGAATGCACTCGAAGAGCGCATTGACGTCTCCAATCAGAACCTCAAGGCGGCGGAAGCGCAGTTCGCGCAGGCGCGGGCGATCCTGCGTGGGACGCGGTCCAACCTGTATCCGACCGTCACCGCGAACCCGTCCATCGTACGCGCGCGGCAGTCCCCGAACCGCGCCGTCGGCTCCGCCATCCGGGGCAGTTATGCCGACTTCCTGCTGCCAGCCGACGTGTCGTACGAAGCTGACGTCTGGGGCCGCATCCGGAACTCCGTCGAAGCGAGCCGGGTGACCGCGCAGGCCACGGCGGCCGATCTCGAAACAGCGCGGCTGAGCGTCCACGCGGAGCTCGCCGTCAATTACTTCTCGCTGCGCGGCATCGACCGCGAGAAAGAGCTCCTCGATTCCGCGGTCACCGCCTTCGAACGCGCGCTCGAGCTGACGCAGAACCGCTTCCGCGGCGGCATCGTCTCGGAAGCCGACGTGGCGCTCGCGGAGACGCAGCTCGAGACGACGCGCGCGCAGGCGGTCGATCTGGGCGTCGAGCGCGCCGCGTTCGAGCACGCGATCGCGGTGCTGGTCGGCCAGCCCCCGTCCACCTTCGCGCTCGTGCCGGCAACGCTGCGCGAGGCGCCGCCCGACGTGCCGATCGGCGTGCCGTCGGCACTGCTCGAGCGGCGGCCGGACATCGCGGCGGCCGAGCGACGCGTCGCCGCAGCCAACGCGCAGGTCGGCGTCACCACCGCGGCGTTCTATCCGATTTTCACGTTGTCCGCCACCGGCGGATTCGAGGGCAGCTCTCTCGCCAACTGGTTCGCGGGCGCGAGCAACTTCTGGACGATTGGCCCGACTGCGCTGATCACGATCTTCGACGCCGGCCGGCGCCGATCCGCCATAGACCAGGCGCGAGCTGCGTACGCGGAAGCCACGGCTGTGTACCGGCAGTCGATTCTCTCGGCCTTCAGCGAAGTCGAGGACCAACTCGCCGCCCTGCGTGTGCTCGACGGAGAGGCCACGATTCAGAAACGCGCCGTCGATGCCTCTCAGCGATCGCTGACCCAGGCAACCAATCGCTATCGCGGCGGACTGGCCACCTACCTCGAAGTCACCTCCGCCCAGAGCGTTGCGCTCGACAACGAACGCGTAGCCGTCGAACTCCTCACGCGCCGGATGACCGCCAGCGTCATGCTCCTGAAAGGCCTGGGCGGCGGCTGGGACGCCTCGACGCTTCCCACGCTTCCTCGTTGAACCGAACAGCCTGGTGAAGGCGGCCGACCTATGTGTCGGCCGTTCCTACCGCGACTCGCGGCTGAACGTTTTCAGCCACGCACGCGCCTCTTTGTACGCGGGACACGCGGCCTGCACGAGTTTCCAGAACTTCGGCGAGTGGTCCATCCGCTGGAGGTGCATCAGCTCGTGGATCAGCACATAATCGCGCACGAAATCGGGCATCATCACCAGCCGCCAGTTCAGGCAGATGTGGCCGCTGCGGGCGCATGATCCCCAGCGTGATTTCTGGCTGCGCACGCTGATCCGCTTCACGGTCAACCCGTGGTCGGCGGCGAGCGCCAGCAGGCGCGGTGGGAGCTCCTGCTTCGCGCGAATGCGCAGCTTCCGCTCGACGTCGGGCGCCAGCGGCTGCGGCCGCGGACGTTCGCGCTCCTGCGCCACGCGCCGCAGCTGCTTCTGGATCCACGCGTGTTCGCGCTCGGCGAACGCCTTCGCCTCCCGTTTCGATCCCCATCGCGGAAGTGTCACGCGGACGACGCCGTCGTCGCGCACGCGAATGAGATAACGCCGTGCGCGGTCGTGGCGCACGAAGACGACTTCAGGCACGTGGTCGAATGGGAGTGCGGGCTGCATCAGTCCTGCTGGAACAATCGATCGGAGTTGGACCAGAGGCCGCCGTCGACGACGAGCGTGACGCCGGTGATGAACGCAGCCGCATCAGACACCAGGAACAGCGCGGCATTCGCGATGTCCTCAATTGCCGTCAACCGGCCGAGCGGGCACTGCGCCAGCATCCGCGCACGCGACTCGGACGTGGAGAGGCGGCGCACGCCTTCGGTGTCGCCGGTCGGCCCCGGAGCAATCCCGTTCACGCGGATGCGGTAGCCGCCCCACTCCGCGGCGAGTGTCCGCGTCAGCGCGTCCACGCCCGCTTTGGCCGCCGACGCGTGCGCTTGTCCGAGCGTCGCGAGGTATTGCAGCGTCGCGGAGATGTTGATCAGCGACCCGCCGTGCACCTTCAAGTACGGCAGCGTCGCGCGCGACACATTGAACGTCCCCTTCAAATCGATGTCCACCACGGTGCCGAAGCCGTTCGGCGACAGGTGCTCGGCCGCGCAGATGAAATTTCCCGCGGCGCCGTTCACCACGATGTCGAGGCGGCCGAACGACGTCGCGGCGGCGCTCACGACCGCATCGACCGACGCGGCGTCGCGCACGTCGCCAGCCAACGCCAGCGCGCGCACCCCTTTCGCGCGAATCTCACTCGCGGTCGGCTCGAGATGCTCCGCCTTCCGGCTCAGGATCGCGACGTCGCCGCCGTGCGCGGCAAACGCAAGCGCGATGCCGCGGCAGATGCCGGTGCCGCCGCCGGTAATCAGCGCGGCGCGGCCTTTCAGCAGATCCGATTGAAACACCATGCTGCTAGTGTCCTCCAAACACGGCGTAGCCGCGCTTACGAAGACTGTCGGCGAGCGCGACTTCCATCTCCACCGCTTTGGCGTACGGCATCGGATTGAGGTGGGCGTACAGCCGCGGCACGAGCCGCTCGCCAAATTTTCTGACGACGCGCGCGGCCTTCAGGCCCTGTTTGTGATTCTGGAAGCGGCGCTCTGGCGTGAGACCCGTCATGCCGACGTAGTAGCCGGCCTTGCCGTCGCCTTTGGGGTTACGCAGATAGACGACGTAAACGGAGTGATGATCAGAGGTGCGTCGGGTGCGCGCCAAGCTTCTTGTCCAGGGTGACGAGCGGCATCCCCAGCACACGCGACAGCCACAGGTAGCTCGCGTCGTAGGCCGTCAGGCCTGTCGAGAGGCCAAGTCTGACCACTGCTTCCTGATCGATCCCCCGAAAGCGAAGGTCCAGCCCGTTGACGGCCTCGAGCGCCTCGAGAAAAAGCGACGTGGCCGCCGGATGCTTTTTCGCGCGCTTCCACGCCACGCTCATGAGCTCGAACACGATCAGCGTCGGCGCGTGCAGGCGGTGGCCGTCGATCTCGTCGATCACGGCGTCGGCGCCGGGCTCAGCGAACGCGACGGCCGCGAGCGCCGATGCGTCGATCACCTTATCGGCCATCGCGCAATTCGCGGATGATGTCCACCGAGCTCTCCCCCACAGGGAGCTTCAGCTTTCGAATCCGTGCGTACACGTCTCGCGCGGAGATCGTGGGCGTTTCATCGGCGGCGCGTTCGACCAAGTCGAGCAACTCCCCTTGAAGCGAGCGTCGATTGCGCGCCGCGCGGGCGCGAAGCCGTTCGACTACCTCATCGGGAACATTCTTTATTGAAAGGCTGACAGCCATGGCGCCATTATAGCACCAATACGGAACCCAGAATAACTAACGGCGGGCGATCTCTTCTTCGTCGACCAGCTCGGCATCGTGGAAGGGTAATCCGCCGGTCAACTCCGGCGCCTGGAGCATGCGCGGAACGCGGTCGATCGGCTCGAGCGTTTTGATCTCTTCGCCACCGTTGGCGGCCTGAAGCTCCTTGAACTTGCGCGCTTTGATCAGCACGTTGCCTTCGAGCGATCCGACGGCGTCGTTGTACGCCTCAAGGCTCGACTTCAGGCGTGAGCCGAGCGTCTGGAAACGATCGCCCAACGTCCGGACCGATTCGTACAGGTTCTTGCCGAGATCGCTGATCTTCCGCGCGTTCTCTTCCATCGCTTCCTGTTGCCAGCCGTACGCGACGGCCCGCAGCAGCGCGATCAAGGTCGTCGGGCTCGCGGGAATCACGCGCTTTTCGACGCCGCACTCGATGAGGGACGGATCCTGCTCCAACGCGGCGCTGAAGAACATCTCGCCCGGCAGGAACATGACGACGAACTCCGGCGTGGAGGCGACCTTGTCGAAATAGCTCTTCGCCGAGAGCTGCGCGATGTGCGACCGGACCTGGCGCGCGTGCTCGCCGAGCAGATTCTGGCGCGCGCTTTCGTCCGGCGCCTCGAGCGCGCGCAGATACGCGTCGAGCGGTGCCTTCGCGTCGATGACGATCCGCTTGCCGCCCGGCAGCCGGACGATCACGTCGGGCCGGATGCGCCCCTCCTCGTCGCCCGCGATCGTCTGCTGCTCGGTGAAGTCACAGGTACTCAATCATGCCGGCGAGCTCGACGACGCGTTTCAACTGGAGCTCGCCCCAGCGGCCGCGGACACCCGGCCGCTTGAGCGCGTCGGTGAGGCGGCGCGTCTCGTCGCGCAGGCTCTGGCCGGCGGTGTCGAGGGAGACGATTTTCTGCATGAGCTGCGCGCCGCTTTCGACGCGGCGGCGCTCGGCGTCCTTGATCTCGCGATCGACCTGCTCGAGTGTTTTCGCCATCGGCGCGAGCAGGTTTTCGATCGCCTGCTTGCGCGCCTCGATGTCGCCGGCCGCTTCGGTGCGCGCGTCGCGCAGCCGGGTTTCCGCGAGGTCGAGAAACGCCGCGTTGTTCGTTTTCAGCGCTTCAGCACTGAGCGCCTGGAATGTCTCGCGCAGCTTCGCATCGGCGTCGGCGTACGCTTTCAGGCGCTCGGCGTGAACGGCGCGCTCTTTGACGAGCTCGCTCTGCAGATGGGCCTGGGCCGGACGCGCGGCCAGCCAGCCAATCAGCGCGCCAGTGATGAGGCCGAGCGTGAGGACAAGCAGGATGGAGAGTTCCAAGAATTCCTACGACCGACGTTGAAACCGCGCAATCCGCAGAGCACACGAGTATCCGTGCGTTCGGCGAGCGAGGCCTTGAATGCCGTGACCGTGACAGGGTTTGATGTCGTGACAGTATCGCATGGTTGACCGACATCGAATGGTGACGTCGTTACCTCGACACCACAAACGGCAGCCACGCTTCGGGCAACTGCAGTTCGGCGGCGTGCGTCGCGGCGGCGATGACCCCGGCGCCCCCGAGAACCGTCTGACGCGCGCTGACGCCGGCGAAGATCCGCTGCAGCGCGTGACGCGCGGCGATCTGCGCCTGCCTCCGCTTGCCCACGAATGCCCCGGTGCCTTGTCGCATGGATGCGCGGGCCATCGCGCGATCGGCCTTCAACATCGCCAGCCGCGCCCGGTTCACCGGCTCGAACGGCAGCGTGGTCTGAAATCGTTCGACCGAGGCGGTGTCGAGATCGCCAGCGGCTTTCAACGCTCGTTCGCGGTCGAGCTCGGCACGGTAACACTGGAAACAGAGGGTGGTCCGGGGACGATACAGCTCGGCAGAGGCGGCCGCCCGCTTCAGCACGTCGCGGCAGGCGGGGCACATCGCTTCGGGCCGCTGGCCTTCGAGCTCGCCGCCAGGAAAGCTAACCCATTCATCCGCAATGATTTGTTCCTTCGCAATCCCCATGCATCCTCCGCGGAACGGCACATGAGCCGTGCCCTACGGACAAGTCTACGAGGAGGGTGTGACAGGGGAGGTCACTCAGTCGTCAGTCGTCAGTCGTCAGGGATCAGGGAGGAGTCAGGCGCCTGCCACCGCGACGAACTGCACGGGGTTTCCGCAGGTCTCGAGAAATCGCATGAAGTCGCCGCGGCCGATCACCAGCGTCGCCGTGTTGATGTTCGGATGAAACGAGACGCGTTCCGCAGCCTGCAGGTCCTGGTCGAGCGCGACGCGGACGCCGTGTGCCGCATCGTTGATCAACCCGAATGGAGACACCGACCCGGGCGTCAGGCCGAGGTGCGTCATCAGCCGCTCGGGTGACGCGAAGCTCAGTTTGCCGTCGCCGATCTGGCCGGCCACGCTTTTCAGATCGGCGCGTTTCGAGTACTCCAGCACGACGAGATAGTGGCGGCTCCCCTTCTGATTCCGCAGGAACAGATTCTTGCAGTGCATCGCCTCGATGGCGGTCCAGTGCTCCCTGGCGGCCTCCGCGGTCGCGACCGGCGGATGCTCGTACCGTTCGTACACGATCCCGAGCGCCTGCAAGTGCCGCTCGACCTGTTCACTCGGCGTCATCGCATCACTCCTGTCCGCGTCACGGCTGGATGAGAAGAACCGCCGCGCCGTTCACGCGTCCGCCGCGCAGATCGTCGAGGGCGCGATTCGCGTCGAGCAGGCCGTACGGCTGCACGTGCGTCTGGAGACGAATGGCTGACGCGATCGCGAGAAACTCGCGCGCATCCTGGCGCGTCAGGTTCGCCACCGATCGGACCACTCGCTCTTCCCAGAGCAGCTGATACGGGAACCGTGGGATGTCCGACATGTGAATCCCGGCGCAGACGACCACCCCGCCCCGCGTGACGCGGCTCAGCGCCTCGGGCACGAGCGCGCCGACGGGCGCGAAGAGAATCGCCGCGTCGAGCGGCTCCGGCGGCGCCTCGGTCGACGCGCCTGCCCACACGGCCCCGAGGCTGCGCGCGAGCTGTTGCGCCCGATCGTCGCCCCGCGAGGTGAACGCGTAGACCTCGCGGCCGTCGTGCACCGCGACCTGCGCGATGATGTGGGCGGCCGCGCCAAATCCATAGAGACCCAGTCGTCGCCCGTCGCCAGCCATGCGATACGCGCGATAGCCAATCAACCCCGCGCAGAGCAGCGGCGCGGCTTCCGCGTGGCTGTAGCCGCCTGGAAGGGCGAAGGTATACCGCGCGTCGGCGACCACGTATTCGGCGTAGCCGCCGTCCCTGTGGTAACCGGTCATCCGCGCGTTCACGCACAGATTCTCGCGTCCGCTGCGGCAGAAGGCGCATTCGCCGCAGGTGTAGCCGAGCCACGGAATCCCGACGCGCTGGCCGATCGTGAACCCCACGACTTCGTCACCCACCGCGGCGACCGCTCCCACTATCTGATGTCCGGGTACGACGGGCAACGGCACAGGCGGCAGCTCGCCGTCGACGAGGTGAAGATCGGTCCGGCACACGCCGCACGCGTCGATTTTCACGAGAACCTGCCGGGCCTGCGCGATCGGCACGTCGCGATCGCCCGCCTCGAGCGATCCGGCTCCTGCGTGTGTCAGAGCCATGGCCTTCATTCAGACCTGATTGTCGCTCGGCTGATGCTTTTGCGGCTACGGTCACGAGGCGCTGAGGCGCTGAAGTGCTGAAGTGCTGAAGTGCTGAGGTGCTAAAGGTGCTAGGTGCTGCGGTGCTGACAGAATCCGCAGAGGAACGGGCTGTCGGCGGTCTGCGCGATTTCTGCGTTGATCGTCATGGTCATTGCGGGAAGCGCCCGAGCGCCGTCAGCAGGTTGAGCCGCGCGCGGCGTAAGGTGTCCTCGGCCACCGCGACCGCGGTATCGGCATCGCGCGCGCCGCGCTCCGCGTCGATCACCTCGATATTGGTCGACGCGCCGGCGCGGAAGCTGATGTTCACGATGTTGACGACCTGCTGCGCCTGATCGGCCGCGGCCTGCGCGCTCGCCAGACCACGCTGCGCGCTGAGCACGTTTTCCCGCCCGGTCCGCACCTCGGAGCTCGCCTGCGTGATCGCCGCCGCGACGTTCGCCTTTGACACATTCAGCGCCGCCTGCCGCTCGGCGCGGGCGCCTTTGCGCTGGCCGCTGTCGAAAATCGGCACCGACAGCTGGAGCAGGAACTGCGCCGTGTTGGCCGGCACGAAGAACTGGGCCGGATATGTGGACGCCGGCTGGAAAATGGCTTCTAGCGACGGATAGTAGTCCTTCGAGCTGTCGCGCAGCACGCGCTCGGCGGCCTGTTGTTCGCCGGTGAAGAGCCTGATGTCCGTACGGCCCTGGAGCACGTCGGCGGGAAGCTGGAACGGTGCGGCGCTGGCGCCGCTGGACAGATCGACTCCGAGCACATTCGAAAGATCGAAGACCGGGTCGTCTGCAGCGTCCACGGGACCGTCGGCCACCAGCAGCACGCCCAGCGCTTCTTGCGCCTGATACAACGCGAGCCGCGCGGACTCCACGAGGCTGTCGTCGGTGGACACTTCCTGCTGCGCACGAAGCTCGTTCAGGCGGCTGCCGCTGCCGCGCTGCTCCAACTCGCGCGCCAGATCGAAATGCGCGCCAGCCGTGTCGCGTGCGCGCTGGTTGGCGTCGACGACGCGGCGCCGCGCGATGACGGTCAGATATGCATCGGCCGTGGCGAGCGCTGTTTGGCGGCGGGTGTCGGCGGCGCTCAGATCCGCGACGTGCGCTGCGTCCTGGGCCTGCGCCCGCCGCGCCCACACCGCCGGGGCGTAGAGCGGCGTGCGGAAGTCGAGGGTCGCCACCACACCGTTCCGCGGGGTCACGGTCGTCCCCTGAAACTCGACGGTCCGAGCGAGCGTCGTCGTCGTCACGGTGGCGTTGATCTGCGGCCGCGCGCTCGCGCGTGCTTCGGTGAGCAGCGCCTGGGCGCGGAGGATGCCGGCGGCGGCGATCGCCGACGAGGGGTTCTTCTCGATCGCGCGCCGGATCGCATCGTCGAAGGACATCTTTTCCGTCGGCACCGGCGCCTGCGCGTGCAGCGAGACGGCCGCAGCCATCAGCACGGCGAAAAGGGGCCGTACCCCTTTTTGCAGAGCGCGCCCCAGAAAAAGGGGTACGGCCCCTTTTCGAGTCGCCGTCGGCCGGCGCCTACGAAGCAGTGCCACGACTGTGCTTCTCCTTCCGCCCAAAGCTCTTGACGACGACATACAGCACCGGAATGAACGCCAGATTGAGGAACGTGGACGCGACCATGCCACCGGCGACGGCGGTGCCCACCGAATGCCGCGCTTCCCGTCCGGCGCCGCTCGCCACGACGAGCGGGATAACGCCGAGGATGAACGCCAGCGACGTCATCAGAATCGGCCGGAGCCGGATGCGGGCCGCTTCGATCGCCGCGTCGACGACGGACATGCCGCGGTCGCGCAATTCTTCAGCGAACTGGACCACGAGGATGCCGTTCTTCGCCGACAAGCCGATCAACATCACCAAACCGATCTGGCAGTACACGTCGTTCGCCAAACCGCGGCCCCACTGCGCGAGCAGCGCGCCGAGGATCGCCAGCGGCACCGAGAGCAGAATAATGAACGGCAGCGTCAGGCTCTCGTACTGCCCCGCGAGCGTGAGGTACACGAGCAGCAGGCCGAGCCCGAAGATGACGATTGCCTGCCTGCCCGCCTTGATCTCTTCGAGCGACAGGCCGGACCAGGAGTAGGTCATGCCCTGCGGCAGGACGCGGTCCGACAGCTGCTGCATGATCTGGATGGCCTGGCCCGAGCTGTAGCCGGGCGCCCCCGATCCGTTGATCTCCGCGGAACGGAACATGTTGTAGTGCGTGATCGTCTTCGGCGCCGTGCCTTCGCGGATCGACACGACGTTGCCGAGCCGCATCATCTCGCCGCCGCTGGTCCGCACGTAGTACTGCTCGATGTCGTTGGGCCTTGCGCGGAATGCTTTGTCGGCCTGCACGTAGACGCGATACGACCGGCTGTTGAAGTCGAAATCGTTCACGTAGACGGAGCCCAGCAGCACCTGCATCGAATCGGTGATGTCGCTCATCGACATACCGAGGCTCTTCGCCTTTTCGCGATCCATCGTGACGATCAGCTGCGGGTCGTTGGCCGTAAACTGCGTGAACAGCCCGGTCAGTCCCGGCGTCGCGTAGCCCTGACCGATGAGGCCCTGCGCGGCGGCGGCCAACCCTTCGATCGGCCCACCCGACTGGTCCTGCAGCTCGTAGGTGAAGCCGCCGAACGTGCTGAGCCCGTTGATCGACGGCGGCAGGAACGGGATGACCATGGCGCCAGTGATCTGGCTGAACGCGCCGAACAGCTTGCCGACGACCGCCTTCGCCGCGTGCGCCTCGCCCGGGCGGTCCTGAAAATCTTTCAGCATCACGAACATGACGCCGGCGTTCGGACTTGATCCGCCGAAGCTGAATCCGCCGACGCCGAAGGTGTGCTGGACTTCGGGCGTCTTCTGCAGCACACCCTCGACCTGTTTCACGATGTTCATCGTGTAGTCGAGCGATGCGCCGGTCGGCCCCTGCACGAGAATGAAGATGTATCCCTGATCTTCGTCGGGTACGAAGGCGGTGGGCACCCGCATGTACACCAGATACGTGAGGCCGAGGAGCGCGACGAACACGAGCGTGACCACGACGCGCGCGCGGACGAGCAGGCGCAGCATCGAGACCAGGCCCGACGTGCTCCCCTCGATCACGCGGTTCACGCCGCGGAAGAAGACGCCCTTCGGCTTCTCCACTTTTGCGAGCAGCAGCGCCGCGAGTGCCGGCGTCAGCGTCAGCGCGTTGAACGCGGAAATGGCCATGGACACCGCGATGGTGAGCGCGAACTGCTGATACAGACGGCCGGTCGTGCCCGGAAAGAAGGCGACGGGAACGAACACGGCGGCCAACACGAGAGCCGTCGCGATCACGGCGCTCGTCACTTCGCTCATCGCGCTCGATGCGGCCTCGGCCGGCGGCCGGTGATACTCGTGAATGTGCCGCTCGATGTTCTCGATGACGACGATCGCATCGTCCACGACGAGCCCGGTGGCGAGCGTGATGCCGAACAGCGTGAGCGTGTTGATCGAGAAGCCGAACAGCTTGACGAACGCGAACGTGCCGATGAGCGACACCGGGATCGTGATCGCCGGAATGAGGGTCGTCCGCCAGTTCTGGAGGAACAGGAACATGACGAGGATGACGAGGCCGATCGCCTCGAGCAGCGTCGTCACGACCTCGCGAATCGACTCGGAGACGACGCTCGTCGTGTCGAACGCCAGGTCCGCTTTCATGCCCGGGGGAAAGCGCAGCCTCAACCGCTCGAGCTCGGCCATCACGTTGCTGTAGACGTTCAGCTGATTCGCGCTGGGCAGCTGCAGGACGCCGAAGCCCACTGCAGGGTGGCCGTTGTAGCGGAGATCGGACGTGTAGGTTTCGGCACCGAGCTCACTGCGTCCGACGTCCTTCACGCGGACGAGCGTGCCGTCAGGCGTTCGCTTCAGGATGATATTGTCGAACTCGGACGCCTCGGTGAGTCGTCCGACGGCGCGCACGCTGATTTGGAACGTCTGGCCTTCGCGCGCCGGCGGCTGGCCGACCTGCCCGGCCGCCACCTGTACGTTCTGCTCGCGCAGCGCGCTGACGACTTCCTCGGCGGTGATCCCACGGCCGGCGAGCCGCTCGGGATCGAGCCAGAGCCGCATGGCGTACTTCCGCTCGCCGAAGATCAGCACGTCGCCGACGCCCGGTACGCGCTTCAAATCGTCCTTGATGAAGCGGTCGATGTAGTTGCTCATGAACAGCGCGTCGTACTCGCCGTTCTGCGCGTATACCCCGGCGCCGAGCACGAAGTTGTTCGACGCCTTCGTGACCGAGATGCCGACCGCGTTCACTTCGTTCGGCAGGCGGCCGGTGACCTGCGAGATGCGGTTCTGGACGTCCACCGCCGCGATGTCGATGTTGCGGTTGATGTCGAACGTGACGGTGATGCTGCACGACCCGTCGTTACCGCTCGACGAGGTCATGTACATCATGCCCTCGACGCCGTTGATCGACTGCTCGAGCGGCGTGGTGACCGCGGTCTCGACCGTCTCCGCGCTGGCGCCGTTGTAGAAGGCGCCCACGTTGACCGTCGGCGGTGCCAGGTCGGGAAACTGCGCGATCGGCAGCGTCGGGATCGCGATCAGGCCGGCAAGAATGATCACCAGCGAGCAGACACTCGCCAGAATCGGGCGCTTGATGAAGGTATCTACAAACACAGGAATACTTCAGAATGCCAATGGCTACGTGCTGATTGCTGATTTGCGCCGCACCAATTGCTCAACGTCTGCGGCACGCCGTCAGCGGAGTGGCGACGCCGGTGCCGCGGGCGGCTGCGGCGGGGCTTCCGCGATCGGCGCGCCGTCCGCGAGCTTCTGCGCGCCCGAGACGACGACGCGCTCGCCGGGTTTGAGACCGCCGAGCACCACGTAGCCGTCGCCGACGATCTCGCCGACCTTCACCGCGCGCTGCTTGGCGACCAGCTTTCCACCGGCGCTCTCTGCGACGAACGCGAAGAACTGACCGTTGATGCGCAGCACGGCGGTCACCGGAATCAACAGGCCGTCGGCGACCTTCCAGACGATCCGCGCGCGGACGTACTGCGAGGCACGCAGTGAGCCGTCAGCGTTCTTCACCTGGCCCTTCACCAGCACCGTCTGCGTCTGATCGTCCACGTGCGGCGACACGAACGAGATTTTCGACGTCGCCAGCTCCTGCTCCTCGCTGTTCCGGATCTGCAGCGGCAGGCCGATCTTCAGCTCCGGCGCCCGCTCGATCGGCACCGACACGTAGACCTCGAGCGTCTCGTTCTGATCGATCGTGGTGAGCAACGTCGTCAGCGAGACCTGGTTGCCGACGCGCACCGGCACGTCGCCGACGATGCCGGCGGTCGGCGCAGCCACGGTGAAATACCGCAGCTGCACTTGCTGTTGCTGGACTTGAGCCTGGAGCGATTGCAGATCCGCTTCCGCGGTCCGCAGTGCCGTTTCGGCCTGCTCCTGCTCCTGCTTGCTGATGGCGCCCGCCTTCAGCAGCTCGCTCGCGCGCTGGGCTTGCTGCCGTGCGTAGTTGACGTTGGCCTCCTTCGAGGCGCGCTCGGCTTCCTGGCTCGACACGGCCGCCTGCTGGCGCCGCGGATCAATCTGCATGAGCGGCGCGCCCTGCTTCACGCGGTCGCCGGACTTGACGAAGATCTGCGTAATCTGACCTTCAATCTGCGGCTGAATCGTGGTCGAGTGCAGCGACTTGAGGGTCGCCACGTATTCGCTCGCATCTTCGACCGGCTCGGCTTGTGCGACCGCCAGCGTCACGGCCGACGGCGGCATGCCCTGCGCGCCCGGCGGCTGCGCCTGGCTGCGATTGCACGCGGAGGCGGCTACCGCGAGCGCCGCCACGACCGCACCCTTCTTGAAATACATGCGTCTAAGACTCTTTGAACGGGGATTTGGATTCAGGCCGAGCCGAAAGTGTACCACGCCAACCCGTCCCATCGGTGCCTCAGCCTCTGCCGCTCGCAAGAGCCAGGCGCCCTGGCCCCATAGAGCAGTCCTGCCCCGACAGAACAAAGATGTAATTTTGCGTCAGAATTGTAACGAGTGCTCGCGGACCAATCGTCGAGCACTCGCATTTTCCGCCACTTCCGTCACGTTTTTCGTGGCTGTCGTCCGGCACTCTCGTTGCCTGTCGCTGAGCGAGGCTGCGGCCACAATAAGGCCGGCCGACAGATTACGAAAGGCTCCCCACGTGCTCTCATCCATGCTTGCCCGCTTCTCGCACGACCTCGCGATTGATCTCGGCACCGCCAACACCTGCATCTACGCGCGCGGCCTGGGCATCGTCGTCAGCGAACCGTCGATCGTGGCACTCAACAAGGTGAACGGCCGGATCGAGGCCGTCGGCGACGAGGCCAAGGAGATGCTGGGCCGGACGCCCGGCAATATCACCGCGATCAGACCGCTGAAGGACGGCGTCATCGCCGACTTCGAGGCCGCGGAGAAGATGCTGACACACTTCATCCGGAAGGCGCACAAGCGAAGCGGCTGGCTGCGCCCACGGGTCGTCATCGGCGTGCCGTCGGAGATCACGCAGGTCGAGCGCCGGGCGGTCAAGGACAGCGCGATGCGGGCCAAGGCGAGCGAGGTCCATCTGATCGAGGAAGCGATGGCGGCGGCCATCGGGGCGGGCATGCCGATTACCGAAGCGGCCGGCAACATGGTGGTCGACATCGGCGGCGGCACGACGGATATCGCCGTCATCTCGCTCGCGGGCGTGGTCTACGGGCGATCGGTGCGGGTGGCCGGCAACGAGCTGGACGAGGCGATCATCCAGCACGCGCGAAAGGCGCACAATCTGCTGATCGGCGAGCGGACGTCGGAGCAGATCAAGATGGAGATCGGCTCGGCCTGCCCGCTCGAGAAAGCGTTGACGATGGAGGTGAAAGGGCGTCATCTCAGCGAAGGCCGTCCGGTCACCGTCACGATGAACGATCAGGAGATTTGCCGGGCATTGAGCGAGCCGATCCGCGCGATCGTGCAGGCGGTGCACGACGCGCTCGAGCGGATTCCGCCGGAGCTGTCGGCCGACATCTTCGATCGCGGGATCATCCTGACCGGCGGCGGATCGCTGCTGAAGAACATGGACAAGCGGCTGCGCGACGAGACCGGGCTGCCGGTGCAGGTCGCTGAAGATCCGCTGTCGTCGGTCGTGCTCGGCGCCGGCATGATGCTGTCGGACTTCAACCTGCTGCGGCGCATCTCGCTGGATTAGTTTCGCCGCACTCTTCATCACGAAGCCACGAAGATCACGAAGCTCACGAAGAAGACTTGCCACGGAGTCACCGAGCCACGGAGGTGTCAGCGAGATCGACGGGCGTCGCTCCGCGACGCGCGCGACCGGAGTCGAGGCGATTCACGAACCGGGGAACGTTGACGATCGTTTGTGAATCGTCTCGATCCGGCCGCGCCAGCCGGCCTGCCCAGCAGGCCGGCCCGTCGAATACTCACCCTGCCGTCACGGCGGCGTGCTGATTCTCTCCGACGCGCATTTCTCTGTGACTCTGTGCCTCTGTGGCAAAAACAACGTCTCGATGATCTCCGTGCCTCCTGTGAAGGAATTCGAACCGATCGGCTGTAGTATCCTCAGCACCGGAGATGCCGCGGAACGCCGAAGTCATCCGCCAGTGGACCATCCTGCGCGAGATTGAGCGCGCGCGCGGGATCGGGGTCACGATTGACGACCTCGCGTCGCTCTGCGCCGTGACGACCCGCACCATCCGCCGCGATCTGCAGGCGCTCGAAGAAGCCGGCTTTCCGCTCTACGACAACAAGGCGCACGACGACGGCCGCACGCGCTGGAACATCAACGGACAGGCATTCAAGGGGCTGGCGGCCGGGCTGACGCTCTCGGAGCTGTGCGCGCTGCACTTCAGCCGCACGCTGCTCGAGGCGCTCTCGGGGACGCCGTTTCGCGACGATGTCGAGAGCGCGTTCGAGAAGCTGGGATCGGCGCTGACGCCGCACATGCGGCAGTTCCTGGATCAGTTGCCGCGCGTGATCGCCACCAAAGGCGACGCCAGGAAGCGCGACGATCCACGGCAGCCGCAGATTATCGCGCGGGCGCTCGAGGCGACGCTGAATCTGCGGCCGGCCACCATCACGTACTACTCGAAATCGAGCGATCGCACGAAAGCGTATCTCGTCCACCCATACCGTCTGGCCTACGCACAAGGTGGCTTGTACCTGCTGGCGTACGTGCCCGAGTACGGCGAGGTGCGCACGTTCGCCGTCGAGCGGATTCAGGATCTCGCGCTGCTCGACGAGCGCTTTGCGCCGATCGAAGAGCTGCCCGATGCGGCGTTCCCGCACTCGCTCGGCGTCCATTCGGGTCCGCCCGAGCGGGTCGAGATCGCCTTCGAGCCGGCGGTTGCCGATTACGTCCGCGCGCGCGAGTGGCATCCGACGCAGCGCGTCGCCGAGACCGGCGCCGGCGGCATCACGCTCACGCTGGACGTCTGTCGCGATCGCGCGCTCCAGAGCTGGATCCTGAGCTTTGGACCGTTCGCTCGCGTGCTGGCACCAGAGGGTCTGGCGCGCCAAATCGCGGATCAGTTCGAAGAAGCACTGGCGAGGTATGCATGAGATCTGCTGAGTCGAACGCCGCCCCAACGACGCGCGTGCACGGAGACGGCCGCCGTTCGGTTATGCGCTCGTGGTGCAGGACTTCAGTCCTGCCCGGTCGCCGGTCTTGGTGTCCTCGAGCCCCTGTGGTATCGATCGCATTGATGCTCGCCGCATCACCTCACGCGTTCGCCGCCACGAAAGCGATTCGCGCGGGCCACGCGATCGACCCGTCCGGCCGATCCATCGCGAACGCCGTGATTGTGATCGACAACGATCGCATCACGTCGGTCGGCACCGGCACGCCTCCGCCGGGCGCCGAGTTGATCGACCTGAGCCGCTACACCGTCATCGCCGGCATGATCGACGTCCACACGCACATGACGTACTACTGGGACGGCGCGCCCGGCACGCGGCCGCGCGGCGGCAACCGGTTGCCGTCCGTGTCGATGGTCCTGGCGCAGGCGAATCTGAAGAAGACACTGGAGACGGGCGTCACCACGGTTCGCGACATGAACGCCTCGGAATACACCGACGTGGCGATGCGGGACCTCATCCGGATGGGCGTCTTCACCGGTCCGCGCATGTTCGTGGTCGGCTACGGTTTGAGCATCACGCGGCAGCCGTACCGGCCAGGCGCGGTGCCCGGGCCGGGTACCGCGGACGGCGTGGCGGAGGTGATGCTGCGCGTCCGCCAGCAGGTCGGCGCCGGCGTCGATTGGATCAAGCTCTTTGGCTCGACCGGCAGCTTCGAAGACGTCACCCAGTTCCAGACATTCACGTTCGACGAGATGAAGGCCGCCGTGGACACCGCGCACGCGCTCGGGAAGCGCATCGCGATTCACACGTACGGCCCAACCGGCGCCCGCGACGCCGTTCGCGCCGGCGCTGACTCCGTCGAGCACGCGACCGACATGGACGACGAGACGATCGCGCAGATGGCGCGGCTCGGGACGTGGTACGTGCCGACGATCGATCACAATCGCTACTACGCCGACCACGCGGAGGAATATGGCTTCAGCGCGGCGGCGGTGGCCGCGCTGCGCGCGTTCGTCGAGCGGAATCTCGCGACGACGCGCAAGGCGATCGCGGCGGGTGTGAAGATCGCCATGGGGTCCGACGCAGTGTATTCGGGATTCGGCGAGAACACGCGCGAGCTCGCGCAGCTGGCGAAAGCCGGCATGACGCCTGCGCAGGCGTTGCAGGCGGCCACCGGCGGTGGTGCGGCGCTCCTCGGTCAGGAGAAGACGCTGGGCGCGCTGGCGCCCGGGTACTTCGCGGACATCGTGGCCGTCGACGGCGATCCGCTGGCCAACGTCAACGTGTTGATCGATGGCGTCCGCTGGGTGATGAAAGGCGGCGCCGTGGTCGTGGATCGAACAGCCGCCGCGGCCCGGACTCCGGTGAAGTGATTCGCCTTCTCGCCGTCGACATCGACGGCACGCTCCTCGACAGTCGCGGCCGTCTACCGGACGCGCACCGCGCGGCGCTGGCCGACGCGGTGTCTGCCGGCGTCGAGGTCGCGCTCGCCACGGGCCGCAGCGCGCACTTCACGATGCCGATCGTCGAGCTGCTCGCGCTGCCGCTCACGCTCATCGTGAACAACGGCGCGCTCGTCAAGAACACCACCGGCTCGACCGAGATGCGGCGTCTGCTTCCGCGCGAGGTGGCCCGCCGCGTGCTCGCCGGCACGCGCGCGTATGAGGACTGCGTCGCCGTCGTGTTCGATCGGCCGGATGAGCGCCAGATCGTCTTCGAGCGCATGGACTGGTCGCACCCGAATCGGCGTCAGTACTACGAGAAAAACCGGGCGTTCATCGCCGAGGCGCCGGCGCCGCTCACCGACGTGCTCATCGAAGATCCGATCCAGGTGATGTTCAACGGAAGCGTCGAGCCGATGCGCGAGCTCGTCCAGGCCCTGCGCGCTGCCGATCGATCGGGCGAGTACACGGTCGCGGTCACCGAGTACGCGCACCGCGATTTCTCCCTTGTGGACGTCAACGGCGCTGGGTGCTCGAAGGGCTCGACGCTCGCCCGGTGGGCGCTCAGCCGCGGCGTCGCGGCCGGCGAGGTGATGGCCGTCGGGGACAATCTCAACGACGTCGAGATGCTCGACTTCGCGGGCACCGCCGTCGTGATGGGCAACGCCACCGACGTCGTCAAGAGCCGCGGCTACCTGGTGACCGGGACGAACGATGAGGACGGGTTGGCGCAGGCGATCGCGCAGTATGTGCTCCGGAACGCTCCACCACGGAGGACACTGAGGACACGGAGGTAAAATCCGCAGGCTCCGAACAAGCGTGCTTCTCATCGAGCCCGCGTTTCCTTTGTGTCCTTTGTGTCCTTTGTGTTTAGTTGGTTCGGCTTCTTCTGGCGACGCGCCCTGAACTGGCGCTCCCCTCCCACTCGGCCGGTGCTGAAGCGATCGCGGAATGGGCGAACGTTGACACCGGATTCCCACAATGCCGCGAAAGCGTACATGCGTGCCCTCACAAGGGCGAGGCACTCGGACATCCGGCGATAATTCTTGGAAAGACGACCCCTCCGTCATTGGCGTACCGCTTGCTAGAGTCGCGGAGGTCGGGGCCACGCCCGGGCGGAATGCTCGGCACGTGCTGATACGACACGCCAGTCTGGTGACACGATCTTTGGATTTGGTCGTGGCGCCGGATAGGGGTTTCTAGAGCCCAGGCCGTCTGGCCGCGTGTCGACGTCGCCGTCGCCGCATCTCGCTTTGTGAAACGCGCCCCGGCATTTTCGTCTGTACGACTGCAGCACCACAGCATGCGGCACTTCGGCACCTAGCACCCAGCACCCCGGCACCTAGCACCGAACGTTCATTCCTGGGATTGCGATCGTTCGATACCGCACGAACGAACCGGACGGCCTCCTGCCGCGTCTACATCCGAAGCCATCGTTGTTCCAGGAAGGAGACGCAGATGCCACGCTTCACTCTCGTCGCCATCGTCGTCGCCGGTCTCTCGATATCGGCGGAGGCCGTTGCGCAGACCGCGCCGGCGGCTGCCGATCCCGGCAACATGACGCGGTTCAGCCGCGCCGTGAAGGCGCGCTTCGACAGCATCAAACGCGACATCGTCGAAGCCGCGGACCTCGTGCCCGAGAATGAATATGGATTCAAGCCGACGCCCCAGGTGCGCAGCTTCGGCGAGTTGATCGGTCACATCGCCGATTCGCAGAACTTTTTCTGCGGCGTTGCCGGCGGGAGCAACCCGGACTACTCCGATGCGAACGAGAAGTCGAAGGCGCCGACGAAGGCCGCGCTGGTCGAGGCGCTGAAGGCGTCGATGACGAAGTGCGACGACGTCTACGCGAAGACGACCGCAGAGAACGCGCTGGGGGTCGTCAAGGCAGGCAAAGGCGACGCGCTGCGCGGCATGATGCTGCTCGACAACATCAGCCACGACAACGAACACTACGGCAATATCGTCACCTACATGCGCCTCAAGGGCCACGTGCCGCCGTCAACGGCAAGGGCCGCGACGCCGAGCAAATAGGGCCGGTAGGGCGGGAAAGGCGGGAAGGGCCGGTAGCGCGGAACAGGTAGGACAGGTAGGGCAGGTAGGGCAGGTAGGGTGGATGGGGCAGGTAGGCTAGTCAGGGGAAGTCCCGATCAATAGCGCCCGCTATCGGCAGGGTCTTTGTCGATCGAATCAGCCCAACAAGCGGAGCCACAACTCTTCGGATGTCAACTTCCAACTCGGCATACGTCGATTCAGTGATGTAGCCGAGGCGCCGCGCGGCGTGAAGGCAATAACCGGCCTCAGCGAGCGACGCTTCCGCGATGTTCAGAAAATGCAATCTCGATCGACGGTATCGGCGCGCATATCCTTCAACGATGTTCGCCGGAACCGAGTACGCGGCGCGCCGCAACTGCCCACCGAGCTCGAATTTCTCCGAAGGCGGAAAGGTTTTGTTCGTCAGCAGATGGAGCTTGATGAACAAGTCATCCGCGCGCTGCCAGGCGACGAGTGAGTGATGTCGAAGCGGCATGATGTCGTCTGAGAGCTTCAATGCCCATGCCGCTCTCGCCGGTCACCGGCCCGCCCGTCCTACCGGCCCTACCGGCCCTACCTGCCCTACCCGCCCCACCTGCCCTACCCGCCCTACCTGCCCTACCCGCCCTACCTGCCCCACCTGCCCTACCCGCCCCACCTGCCCTACCCGCCCTACCTGCCCTACCCGCCCTACTCGTATCTGAGCGCCACCATCGGATCGATGCGCGTCGCGCGCAGCGCGGGCAGATAGCTCGCGCCAAGCGCGGCGCAGGCCAGCAGCAGCGGCACGACGATGAATGTCGTCGCGTCCGTGGCGCTGACATCGAAGAGCAACGTCGTGACGAACCGCGTCGCGATGAACGACGCGGTGAGCCCGACGGCGACGCCCATCAGCGTCAGCCGCAGCCCTTGCCAGACGACCATACGCACGACGTCCTGGCGCGAGGCGCCGAGCGCCATGCGGATGCCGAGCTCTCGGGTCCGCTGGCTCACCGAGTACGCCATGACGCCGTAGATCCCAATCACCGCGAGCAGCAGCGACAGCGCCGCGAAAATCGCGAGCAGCGACGCCCCCATTTTCGGCGCCCACAGCGCCTGATCGAAAATCTCGGGCAGCGTGAAGATCCCCGTGAGCGGCAGATTGCGATTGAGCTGCTGCACTTCCCCGCGCACCGTCCCGAGCACCGCCTGCGGCTGCGCCGCTTTCACGAACAGCGACACCTGCGGCTGGTACACCTGCGAGAGCGGTTGATAAATATACGGTGTCGCATCCTCGCCGATGAAGTTGTACTTGCTGTCCTTCGCAATCCCGACGACCTGTGAAAAATAATTCTGGCCGAAGAACTTGAAGCGCTTGCCGATGGCATCCTGATCCGGCCAGAACCGCTTCGCCATCGTCTCGTTGACGATGACGACGGCCGGTGTGTTCGGCTGATCCGCATTGAGAAACATCCGTCCGCGCATCAACGGGATGCCGAGCGTCTCGAGGTATTTCGGTCCGACGACGTTGATCTGCACCAGCTTGCCGGAGCGGCGATCAGTGGTGTCCTGCCCTTCGAGGAAGACCGTGCGCCCGAAGCCGCCGTTGAACAGCGGGACCGAGCCGGCGAGCGTCGCCCCGGTGACGCCGGGCACGCTCGCAGCGCGATCGAGCACGGCCTCCTGGAACTGGCGGCCGCGCTCTTCCGTGTAGCCCTGCGCGCCGAGATCGAACGAGATGGAGGCGAGATGATCGGCGTCGAAGCCCGGATTGGTGCGCTGCGCGTTCTGCATGCTGCGCAGGAACAGACCGGCGCCGATCAGGGCGACGAGCGAGAGCGCAACCTGCGCGGCAACGAGCACGTTGCGTAGGCTGAACAGACCGCTCGAGCCAGTCGGCGCGCTCGATCGCTCCTTGAGCTCGACGCCGAGGTCCGGCCGCGATGCATGAATCGCGGGGGCCAGGCCGAAGAGCACGCCGGTGACGAGCGAGACGCCGATCGTGAACAGCAGCACACGCAGGTCGGGGTGCAGGTCGATCGCATCGGCCTGAAGGAACGGCGGCCGGAACGACCACAACAAGCCCTGTGCCCAATATGCCAGCAGCAGGCCCGCGGCGCCGCCGATCAGCGCCAGCAGCGTTCCTTCGGTCAGCAGCTGCAGGATCAGGCGCGACCGGCTCGCGCCGAGCGACAATCGGATGGCGATTTCCTTCTGGCGCACCGACGCGCGCGCGAGCAGCAGGTTGGCGACGTTGGCGCACGCGATCAACAACACCAGGCCGACGATCGTCATCAGCACACCGCCCGCCATCACGATGGTGTCCCGAAAGCCCGGGTTGACGGTCGCCTGGGCCAGCGGGATCAGCGTGACGTTGCGCCCATGGTTATCGTTCGGGTATTCCCGCGCGAGCTGGCTGCCGATCGTTTTCAGGTTCGCTTCGGCCTGCTGCAGCGTGACGCCGGGCTTCAGCCGGCCCGTCATGTTGAAGACGAGCGCGCGCCGCGAATCTATCGACTCCCGGAAGAATCCACTCGTCGTCTGCGGGTAGGTCATGTAGGGCACCCACAGCGCAGGCGCGCCTATGGCGTTCGTGCCCTTGAACTCTTTCGGCATGACGCCGATCACCGTGAACGCCTGACCGTTCAGGGTGATCGTCCGTCCCACGAGGCCCGGATCCCCGCCGAACCGCTTCTGCCACTCCCCGTATCCGAGCACCGTCACCAGCGCGGTGCCCGGCGTCTTGTCCTCTTCCGGAAGGAATCCGCGGCCGACGAGCGGCTTCGCGCCGAGGACGTCGAAGAAGTTGCCGGTGACGATCTCGCCGAAGATCTGCTGCGGGTCGCCGGTCCCTCCCGAGATGTTCAGCGGAAGGCCCTGGTGCGCAGCGAGGCCCGAAAACACCTCGTTCTTGTCGCGGTAATCCTGATAATTCAGCGGCGAGGTCTGCAGGAATCCGAAGGCGCCGTTTCCCGCGTTTCGCTCGTCCGCCGTCCAGACAGACACGAGCTGCGACGGATCCTCGACCGGCAGCGGGTGCAGGAGCACGGCGTTAATCAGCGTGAAGATGGTCGTGTTCGCGCCAATTCCGAGCGCGAGCGACAAGGCCGCCACCAGCGTGAAGCCGGGCGACTTGAGAAGGAGGCGCGCGCCGTACCGCAAGTCCTGCAGAAAATTGGACATAACTGAACGTTAGACGAATGGGTGGGGCGCCAGGTTTCCCCGTCGCTGTATGATCGCCGGATGGCGGATCCCCCGAAAAAGAAGAAGCTCACGCCGGGCGCGTGGGAAGAAGCCCGCAGGCTCATCTGGGAACACCGGAAGCGGATGGCGTTGGGGCTGGGCCTCATGCTCATCAACCGCCTCTCGGGGTTGGTCGCCCCCTGGTCCACCAAGTGGCTGATGGACGATGTCATCGCCAAGAACCACTGGGACCTGCTGCCAAAGATTGCCATGGCCGTCGGCGCCGCGACGCTGGTCGAAGCGGCCACCTCGTTCGGCAACTCGCAGATCCTCGGCGTCGCCGCGCAGCGCGCGATCACCGAGATGCGCAAGGACGTCGAAGCGCACGTCATGCGCCTGCCGATCCGCTACTTCGACTCGACCAAGACCGGCATTCTGATTTCGCGGATCATGACGGACGCCGAAGGCATCCGGAACCTCGTCGGCACGGGACTGGTGCAATTGACCGGCTCGATCCTGACCGCCGTCATTGCGGGCGGCGTCCTGTTCTATCTGAACTGGCGGCTGACGTGCGCCACGGTCGTCATTCTGGGCACGTTCGGCGGCGGCATGGCGTGGGCGTTCACGCGGCTGCGCCCGCTGTTTCGCGAGCGCGGACAGATCAACGCGGAGGTCACCGGCCGGCTCGCCGAAACCCTCGGCGGCGTCCGCATCGTCAAGTCGTACACCGCGGAGAAGCGGGAGGAATTGGTGTTCGCGAAGGGCGCGCACCGGTTGTTCCGGAACGTGGCGAAGTCGCTCACCGGCGTGTCGGCCGTCACGGCCTTTTCCAGCCTGGTGATCGGGTCGATCGTAATCGCGATGATCCTCGTCGGCGGCTCGTCGATCCGAGCCGGGCGCATGTCGATCGGCGATCTCGTCGCGTACCTCTCCTTCACCGCGTTGATGACGATGCCGGTGATCCAGCTCGCCTCGATTGGGACGCAGTTGAGCGAAGCGTTTGCCGGCCTCGATCGCATCCGCGAGATCCGCCGGATGTCCACGGAAGACGACGAAGACGCCTCGCGCGACGCGATGCCGGACGTCCGAGGACAGGTGGCGTTCGACGATGTGACGTTCGAGTACAACGAAGGCGCGCCGGTGCTGCAGCACGTCAGCTTCCTGGCGCCGGCGGGATCGACGACGGCGCTGGTTGGTTCGAGTGGATCGGGCAAGAGTACGCTGATCAGCCTGGTGATGACGTTCAACCGGCCGCTGTCGGGCCGCGTGCTGGTGGACGGCCGCGATTTGATGACGGTGAAGCTGCGCGATTATCGCGCGCAGCTCGGCGTGGTCCTCCAGGACAATTTTCTTTTTGATGGCACGATCGCCGACAACATCGCGTACGGCAACCCGCACGCCACGCGCGACGAGATCATCGCCGTCAGCACCATCGCGCACTGCGACGAGTTCATCCGCGGCTTCGAGAAGCAGTACGACACGATCGTGGGCGAGCGCGGCGTCCGCCTCTCCGGCGGCCAGCGGCAGCGCGTCGCCATCGCGCGCGCGATTCTGGCGAACCCGAAGGTGCTGATTCTCGACGAGGCGACGTCGAGCCTCGACAGCGAGAGCGAGGCGCTGATTCAGGACGGGTTGAAGACGCTGCGGCAGGGACGCACGACGTTCGTGATCGCGCACCGGCTCTCCACGATCCGGAGCGCGGATCAGATTCTCGTGCTCGAGCACGGCGAGATCGTCGAGCGCGGCACGCACGACACGTTGCTGGCGCGCGGCGGCCGCTACCGGCAGCTGTACGACAAGCAGTACAATTTCGAACGGGATCAATTCATCAATCCCGGCGAGGACTTCACGCCGGAGCCGGAGGTCGCGGTGCCGGCGGGCCCGCCCCGCACCGGCAACGCGCTGTAGCGCGAAGGCTTCAGCCGAGCGCCCCACCGCGAAGGCTTCTGCCGAACGGCGCGCGCAGCCGATCTGCCTTCAGCAAGCGTTGTGTAATCCGATTGTCTCCACCGGAAAAAGAGCGTTTGCTGTAAACTCGCGGCCATTGAACGCTCAACCGCCGCGCCCGCCCTTTCAGATTGGCGACTGGCACGTTGAACCCCGCCTGAATCAAATCTCGAAGGGGACTGCCTCTCCCATTCGACTTCGGCCCCAGCTCGTCGATCTTCTGGTGTTCTTCGCCAACTCCGCAGGCCGAGTCGTGTCAAAACAGGAAATCTTGGACGCGATTTGGCCGGAGCAGTTCATCTCGGAGTCCGCGTTGACGGCTTGCATCAGCGAGTTGCGACAGGTGTTCGGGGATACCGGCCGAGCGTCGACCGTCCTAGAGAACATACCGAAACGTGGCTACCGGCTGCTCACGCCAGTCGTGTGGGCCACTGAAGTGCCTGTTGCAACGCGCACCTCCGACGAGAAGATCTCCGTTTCGCCTTCCGAGCAACCGTCGAACGTCCGCCGAGGACCGGTGGTAGCGGCAGCACTGGCCACACTCATCGTCGGCATCGCGGCGATCGCGGGATGGAGACTGATCGCATCGAGGATCCCGCCGGCCCGCCGCACGCCGATCCGTTCGGTGGCGGTCTTGCCGCTTTCGAATCTCACGGGTGACTCGCAGCAGGACTACTTTGTTGACGGACTTACTGAACAACTGAGATCTGAGCTTGCGCGCATCCCATCGCTCGAAGTCATCTCGGGCACATCGGCGTCCCGCTACAAGCATCGCACCGAATCCGCACCAGAGATCGCGAAGCAACTCGGGCAGGTCGACGGTCTGATTGAGGGCGGGATCGCACGGAGCGGTGACCGCGTCCGGGTGATGATCGATCTAGTAGATGCTCGCACCGATACGCAGACTTGGGCGCGCACTTATGACGGCCAATTGCGGGACATTCTGAGCCTGTACAGCGACATCACGCGCGCGGTCGCCGCCGAGATCACGAGCAACGCCAGCGGTAAGGAGACGCAGGCCGCCGTTACGCGCCGAACCGTCCAGCCCGAAGCGTACGACCGGTTTTTACAGGCCCTGTACTTCAGCCACCGCTGGCAAGCGGGAGGTTGCGTCAAGGCCGAAGCCCTATTGCGAGAGGCAGTCAAGCTGGATCCCACGTTCGCCGAGGCTTATACGGAGCTCGCGTATTGTTATACCTTTCCTGATATGTTGAAGCGACCCGCCTCGGAGATCGTGCCGGCCGCGCACCAGGCGATCGCGCGTGCGCTGGAACTTGATGATAGAGCGGGCATGGCCCATTCCGTGTTGGGCTTTATCAAGTACCACCAGGATTTCGACTGGGTCGCCGCCGCTCAGGAGTTCCAGCATGGACTCGAGCTCAATCCAGGCGACGCGTACACGAATTTCCTGTACGGCGAATTGCTCTACTCCTCGGGTCATACCCAACAAGGTGTCGCCCTCCTGCGGGCAGGGCTTCGACTCGACCCATTCTCCCTTGACATGAAGGACGCGTATGGGCTGGCGCTCAGGCTCGTGGGACGTCCGCAGGACGCCGTCGATGAGTTCCAGCAGGTCCTGTCAGACGATTCAAGTTGGATGGGTGCAAGATTCTCTCTGTCGGCGGCGTACGCGGACATGGGCCGCCGGGATGAAGCGGTTTCTGAGTCTTTGGCTTTCCTGAGGCACGTGTTGGTGCCCGAGCGCGCGAACTCGGTCGCGGACTCTCTGGGCGAGACATACGCCAAGAGCGGCTGGCGTGCTTTCCTGCAGCGTGAGATCGACGTAGCGACTGAAGGACGGGATCACTCCGGGGCCCTCTGGCAAGCGCCTTACGATCGGTTCTGCAGCGCCTACTGGATGGCCTGGCGTTATGCTCGGCTCGGCAATCGAGACCGCGCGATGGCTGAACTCGAACGAGCCTATCGCGAACGCGACCACCACATTACGTTCCTTGACGTCGAGCCCGACTTTCGAGATCTCCGCTCCGACCCCCGATTTCAGGATCTCCGCCGCCGCGTGGGCTTAGCGCTCAACTAGATCAACGCCACTCGGCTCCATCCCGGGAAGATTCCAGTCGGAATTCAGGCCGAATTCAGGCTGTTTCCAAAGACGTGCGCGATGGCGTGCGCCATCTTCCTCCCACGGTCAAAGCCGCATTTGCCTACGGAATGACCGACCGCGGTCAATCCGGTGGCCTCCGGGTCGGGACACTTTGATGAACAAGGAGGTTTATGAACGGCACGGGTATGAAGCTGGTTGCTTCGACGGTGGCCACATCATCGGGCTTGTGGGGCCCGAGGTGCAGCGTCAGTGAAACGGCGATTGCGGTTGCCTGCCGCCGATGCGAACAGGAGATGGGCGCTGGTGAGATTGAACCGGCGATGAACGAGTTCGTCGCGACGCTCGCCAGCACACGATCAGCGCTGGCCCCAGCCGACTGGCAAAGCGCCGCGACGGCAGTCGCGGCAGATCGAGTGCACGCACTGCTACTCAATGATCCATGTACCGCCAGCGCGTTTCGGAAGAGTCGCGGTTACCCGGGCGACGCCGACACGCTCGACTTCGTGTATCGGTTCCGACAGGCGCCGCCGGAGACAACCGAGTTTGGTCGTCGTCTATTGCAGATCACGACCGATCTGCCGATCGCCCGCGCCGTGCGCGCCAGAACCCATTATCTCAGCGACCGTATTGCGGCGGTCCGAGCCACAAAGCCGGACGCTGTCATCGTCAGCATCGCCTGCGGGCACATGCGCGAGCTTCAGTGGATGGAGCCGAACACGGTCGGCCGCGGGCGGATTTACGGACTCGACCATGACGAGCAGACGCTGGCGTGCCTGACGCGTCTGTACGCCGGCGCGGTTACTCCTCAGAAGACGAGCGTAAGACAGATGCTGGCGCACGCCGAGAGCGTTCCGCGCGCGGATCTGATTTACGCCTCTGGCCTATTCGACTATCTCGATGACCGCGTGGCCGGCCTATTGATTCGGCGCCTGCGTGCGCGGCTGCTACCGCAGGGGTCGTTGGTGGTGACGAACCTCACGCCGCGAAACGACGAGATCGGTTATATGGAGGCGATGATGGACTGGTGGATGGTTTACCGAGACGAAGAAGGCCTACGACGATTGGCATGCGACGACTCGGGAGGGTTGCGAACCTGCACCCTGATGAACAATCGCGTCGCCTGTCTTACTGTTCAGGCTTATTAGACCACGAGGATCCTCTCCACACCGTCATCGAAGGATTCTATGATGTCGAGCAGTACGCCCCGGACTACGTGTGCATTTGAGGATGGAAGTTCAGCTAGGACGAACGGACAAAGTATGAATCGCTTTAGCGTTATGCTCGCCGTGGCCATCGTCGTTCTCGGTACCACAGCTTACTCGCAGCAGTCTTCCGCCGGTTTGCAGCTTGACGGATTCACTAAGTCAGAAGTTGAGCGGGCTCTAGGTGCGCCCTCTGACATTGACGCTTCTAACGTTGACTTAGACGTATGGTACTACACATCCCAATTCGGAACTCTGAAGATCCATTTTGTTGGCGGCGACGTCTCGAACTGGTTTCCGAAAGATTTTCCGTTTGAACGGTTCAGGGCTGGCCGCGCCGCCGAATTAAATGCCTCGCCTCAAGCGACGCTTCCGACGGAATCGGGGCCGGTCTCAATCGACCGAGACGCTCCACTGTCACTGAAGGGACTCTCGGCTCAACAGGTTCTTAATTTGCTTGGCCTTCCCTCACTGCCACAGGGCGCGAGCTGGTACTACGACACGCCAAATCGAGGAACGCTTAAGCTTCTTTTCGTATCGGGACGTATTTCGGAGTGGTTCCCATCAGATATCACACTGAACCAATTGGGGCCTCGCGGTGATGCCTCCGCGAGAAATGCCGTGTACGCGCACATTCGTGAGAGCAAGCCAAACACCCCCGATGGTGATCTACAGCGCCAGTTTGAGGCGGCGGCGGCTAACGCCTCCGCCCAAAGCGTTAGGCAGGCGTCCGTCGCGGGTGCGCCCATCGCCAGAAGTGACGCTGCTGCCGCGCTGGCGGCGAACCAGAGTCAGCAGCGGCAAATAGAAGTCGAGAGCTTGCTGCAGGAGGCGGACGCCGCCGATCGCCACGCCGACCAACTCCAGGGCATGGCGAATGACAACGAGAGACAAGCGAAGACTCTTACCGCGCAAGGCAACCGTGCCGCCGCGTATGTTGCCGGGTCAGCGGCAGTCCTGTTTCGAACGCAAGAGGGGGCCGCAAGGACGAAGGCTCAGGATGCTCGGGCCAAAGCGCAAGGAATACAGGGAGCAATGCCGGCGCCCAGTCAACCTTCGTACTCGCCCTTGGCGGGGCAAAGTAATTCGGGAGGGAACCCAGGGGTGGCGGTCGCAGCATGCGCGGATCGGATTCCGGCGAACGTGGTAATGCAGATCAAGACGCAGGAACTCAAAACCATGGCGGCTCAGCAATCGATCTCTGCCGCAATCACCGCCGCTGGTGGCGCGGAAGCCGCCTTGAGGGGGATCGATGCACAGATAATCGCGTATCAATCTGCTCTAGCTCACGAACGACAGAACCAAGCCGCGCAAAGCTCGATGCTCGGTCGGCAAGAAGTGCAGGGGCTTATCGATCGCCTGAACGACGGAATCCTCCTGAATCAGGCTGTTAGGACACTGATTCAGTGCAGAGTGATCGCGCGATGAGGGCCGAGACGAGAGCCTTCCTGAACGCTGCATTGCGTCCGTCGCCCGGCGATCGGAATGCTGCGCCATCGATGTCTTATCTGAGCTCAGACCCATGCGGGCATCAGAGAGGCCACATCTGCTGGAAATCAGATGCGTGACCATTAGACGCACCACGTCCGGAGGCGCCTGAGTCGGATGCCGTCGTCAACGAGCGAACCAACGCGTCGAAGAGTTAGCGGCCCGATGTCAGTGTCCAATGCGAGATGGACGAGTCACGAAGCAGGAGGACCATTTGTCGAGACCTATCACTCCACTTGTTGTTGCGCTGTTTCTTGGAGTTTCGACGTGCGTCGCGGCTCAAGACGACACCGCAGACTTTCACTTGAAAGTCGCGACTGCGGCCCTGTCAGAGCGTAATTTCGTCATTGCACTTGACGAACTTAAGAAAGCCGAACGGTTAGAACCGAACAATGCGCTCGTTCGTTTCAACATTGCCACTGTCTTGAACGCGCAGGGGCATGCAGCGGAGTCTCTTGTAGAGTTGCGGTCGGCAATGACGTTAGGATTGTCAGATGCCTATCGGAGATCAGCTGATGACCTCTTGGCGTCGCTTACATATAAAGTGGTCCGTGACGCACCAATCTCTGAATTGAGAAAAATATCAGGACATTATGAAGGCGCCAAAAACGAGAAACTTAAAGGTGGATTCAGGTATACCAATTCTCTAACGATTGCGCCGGACGGGCGCTCGGTATTTCAGTGCTCGTTCTCCAAGAGCGGAGGCGTCGGTTTCCTCGGAGCCGACTATCATCACTTGGACATCTACACAGTCACTTTTAACATTAGCGTTACCCAAATATCACCGCTGAGATTCGCGGCGTCGACTCCCCATGCGACGCTGTCTCAACACGAATCAAGCACGACGAACTATAAACCAGACACACCCATGGATGGCTCCTATACGATTGGCGGCACGTTGGAAAGGGTCAGCATAGAGCCAGACAGTGTGTATTTTCAGATCGCGTTTGATAACAAGTCAACCTGTAGCGGATCTTTCACAGTCGCAAAGAAAACGCCATATAGCGGAAGGTAGAAGTGCGAGCGACAGCCAATCGGCCTTTTTGTGATTAGACTGTGGTCTTCGCCTCCTTGTCTTCGTGAAGAAAACGTCGGTAATCAGATCAGCCGCCCCCCCCCCCACGATGGCCATGCCGGCGGGTCCGCCGCGCACCGGCAACGCGCTATAGGTGTTCTGGTGCTGTCCTTCATTTGAAGTTGTACGAGACGCCGAAAAACAGCGCCCCGGTCGATCGGAGCACAAATGGCGCCGCGCTGTTCGCGGCGGTCGGCGCCGCGCCGATCTGCTCGCCCGCCCTCGGCGTGTCGAACCAGAGGCGCGCGTAGCCGGCATTGACCGCGAGATAGCGGTTGACCTCGAAGGCGCCGCCTGCCGTCACGCCGAAGTTCGGGCTGAACGCCACGCCGGCCACCAGCCGCGCTCGTTCGGCAAGCGACAGCGACTGACGCTGCGCATCGTAGCCCCACGGCGTCAGGTTCACCACGCCCATCGCGAGCTGACGCGCGAACGGGTCGGCGACGATCCGGCCGCCCTGCAGCCTGGCGCGCGGGTGGGCCACGTCGGCATCGATGTGCGCGATATAGCCGGCGGCGAGGCCAAAGCCGTATCGAATCAGCGGCGCGTTGCCGATCGCAATGGTGCTCGCGATCGGCTTCACGTCCTGAACCACCGACAGATATTCCTGCACGAGCGGCGCGCCGGCGTCGATCGGACATGCAGGTGCCGCGGAGAAATAGGCCGACGCGGTCCGATCGAGATCCTCGCGCACGGTTTTCGTGCACGCCGCCAGATCCGCCGGCCACAACCCGCACGCGGCGCCCCCGGTCGTCGTATCGATCCGCTCCTTCAAGATCGTGCTGAGATCGGCACATGCCGTCAGCGCTCCATCGCTCTGGTCTCGCGCCTGCAGCACCGCCTGCTGATCGCGGTTGACCGCGGCGACTCTCGCCGCGAGATGACCGATGGGATGCACGGACGTCACCGTCTGGTGCAGGGAGATCGCGCCGGTCTCCGGTAACACGACCCGGCTGAATGCGACCGCCACGTCGAACCTGGCAGGCGGTTCAGCGGGCGGATTCATAGCCGGCGCACGTGATCGAGTCGCCAGCGGCAGCGCGAGGTTCCCGATGATCGCCGCCGCGAATGCGCCGGTTTGCTTTGCCGCGGGATTCTCTTCGTGCGTGATCGTGTACGTCGTTTGAAGCGAAGACGTCAGATCGTCAGACAGGAACACTTCGTACAACGGCTGCCCGACGCCATGGACGCCGGGAAGCGCGACGGTGGCCGGCATCGGATCGTGCGCGAGCACCGTGATCAGGGTGGGCGCCCCGGTGGGATCTGCGCCGACAAACGTGACGAGAAAATAGTCGTTTGCCGGATCGCAACAGCCGTCGCCGAGGCCAGCGCGCCGCAGATCGTCCAGCGCCTCGAACGCGGTCTGCACGAGCCGGCGGCTGTCGCCTGTCGCGGCGATGCGCCTGAGCGTCGACATCCAAGGCGTGGTCAGCCCGACGATCGACGGCGGGCGGATCGCGATGGGCGCGATGATCGAATCGGCGTCTGCGGAAACAGCAATGGCCAGCAACGCACAAACGGCAGCAAGGCGAACGACCCGCGCGAATCGCATGAGGCGCTCCTTTCGGTGCGCCCCCTGAATATCACGAAGCCGCCGCCCGCGAGGCGTCTCCACGAAATCATCGTGAAAGCTCAGAACCTGAGATCGCGTCGTCCCGGGCAGGTCTAAAGACCTGCGCTACGACTGCCAAGACGAGTCGCTCGCGCGTCTCACTCGTGGCATAGGACTTTAGTCCTGCTTCGACCGATCCCGGTCTTCCTGATCCCTGATCCCTGATCCCTGATCCCCGTTCAGTCCTTCACAACAATCCGCGGCACGCCGGCCTCGTTCAATTGCGTCTCGAGCGCCGGCACCGTCGCCGCCAGCAGCGTATTCAATGCCGCGGACTGCTCGGTGAACTCTTTCGTGAGGTCCTCCAGTTCCAGCCGCTGCGTGTCGGTCGGCAGAAATGGGGATCCGCTGATCTGGCCGAACAGCTGCGTCGTGCTGCGGTTCAGGCGTGCGAGCTCCGTCTTGATTTTCACAGCTTGTGCGGCAGCGTCCTTCGCCGCAGTGTTGACCGCCGCCGGCGCGGACGCGAACCCGTCTACCGACTTCTGCAGCGCTTCGAGCTGATCGCTTGCCGACTGCGCGCGCGCAGATGCCGGCGCGATCTTGCCCTGCAGCGCAAGCGCCGACGCGACGACCCCGCGCCGCTGCGTCCGCTCCTCCATCGTCGTCGTCACTAACGGATCGGCTTCGACAATCACCGGTGTGGTCAGCTGTTCCCCGTTAACGGTCAGCTTGGCGACGTACTCGCCGGGATCGACGAGCGCACCCTGGCCACCGGCCCGCCCCGCCCCTCCTACCTCTCCTGCCCCTCCTGGCTCTCCGGCATCTCCCTCCCCTCCTGCCCTTCCTGCCCCTCCTGCCCTTCCTGCCCCACCTGCCCCACCTGCCCCACCTGCCCCGCCTGGCCCACCTGCCCTTGCCGAAACGACGGGCGGCTTCCCTCGGAGGTCCCACTGCACACGGTTGATGCCAGCCTCCTTCGTCGGCGTCAGCTCGCGGATCACCGTGCCGCTCTTGTCGAGAATCGCCAACGCCACCGAGCCGGGCGCCGACTTGACGTAATAACTGATCGTCACGCCTGGCGGCGGATTGTCCGCGACGAATCGTTTCTGTGCCAGAAACTCGTCGTTCGTGAACACGCGGTAATCGAAGGCGACCCCCGGCTTCACCGAGAACAGATGCGCAGTGGACGCGAGCACCTGTGGCGTCAGCTCCTGCAGCGGGGAGATATCCATCACGTAGAAGCTGCGTCCGTGCGTCGCCGCGATCAAATCGCCGTCGCGCGGGTGCACGATGAGGTCGGCGATCGGCACCGTCGGCAGATCGTTTATGATCCGAATCCAGCGCGCGCCGTCGTCGAACGACGCGTACGCCGCCGACTCCGTGCCGGCGAAGAGCAGATGCGGGTTCTTGACGTCCTCACGGACAACGCGAACGGGAGTAGCGGCGGGCAAATCGCCCCTGAGCGGCTTCCAGGAGTCGCCGTAGTCGGTGGACTTGAACAGGTAGGTCGTCAGATCATCGCTGCGATGGCCGTCGAAGGCGAGATACGTGGTCCCCGCGTTGTATCGCGACGCGACGACACGGCTGACCCAGCGCTTGCCCGGCATGCCCGGAAACTTCGACGTGATGTTCTTCCAGTTGCGGCCGGCATCGCGCGTGACCCACACGTTGCCATCGTCGGTGCCGGCATAGAGCACCGCCGCATCGAGCGGCGACTCGGCAAATGTCGAAATCGTGGCAACCTTTTCCGTCGTCAGCTCAGGGCTGATGACGGTCCACGCGTCGCCGCGGTCGGTCGACCTGAACAGATAGTTGCCGCCGACGTAAATCGTCTTCGGATCGTGCGCCGAGATCAGCAGCGGCGTTTCCCAATTGAAGCGATACGCCGGCTGCCCCGATCGCGCGCGCGGCTTGATGCTGGTGTTCCGTCCGCTCTTGAGGTCGTGTCGGACGAGGCCGCCGTTCTGCGACTCTGCGTAGACGATCGTGTAGTCGGTCGGATCGACGCGGACCTGGAACCCGTCGCCGGTCTGCACCTTGAACCAGTCGGACACCTGGATGCCGACGCTCTTGCGCGTTTCGCTCGGGCCGCCCCATGAGCAGTAGTCCTGCGCGCCGCCGTAGATGAAGTACGGCTTGCGCATGTCGACGTCCACCGAATACATCTGGCTGAGCGCCAGCTGATTGAGAAATTCCCATGAGCGTCCGCCGTCCCACGTGACGTCGATGCCGCCGTCGTTGCCGTCGAGGATGTGCTTGGGATTGCGTGGATCGATCCACATCGCGTGATGATCGACGTGAATGTTCCACGTCTGATTGCGGAACGTGTGCCCACCGTCGTCCGATTCCGCATCCGAGGAGCCCATGACGAACAGGTGATTCTCGTTGGCCGGATCGACGCGCACCTGACTGTAATAGAACGGCCGGTTATTCGTCGCGTTCACCCAGTGCCACGTCTCGCCGCGATCGTCCGAGCGGAAGACACCGCCGTCCTTCATCGTCTTCGGCCCGGCCGCGGGAGGCGGCGGACCGGCCTCGTCGTTCGTTTCGCGTGGGACAGTCGTCGGCGTCTGCACGACGGCGTACAGCACCGACGGATTGCTGACCGCGACGTCGATGCCGATGCGGCCAAGATCGTCCGACGGCAGTCCCTGCGTCAGCTTGCGCCACGTGCGGCCGCCGTCGGTCGTTTTGTAGATGCCGCTGCCCGGTCCCCAGCCTTTCTCGGGATCGCCGCCGGGAAAACCGTCCCGGCGCACTTCGTACGCCGCGGCGTAGATCGTGTTGCTGTCGAACGGATCCATCGCCAGATCGGACACGCCGGTGTCGGCGTTGATGAACAGGCTCGGCGTCCACGTCTGGCCGCCGTCGGTCGTCTTGAAGACGCCGCGCTCTTTGTTCGGCCCCCACAGATGGCCGAGCGCTCCGACGTACACGACGTTGGGATTCCGCGGATCGACGATGATTCGCCCGATGTGTCGCGTGTCCTTCAGGCCGACGTTGGTCCAGGTCTTCCCGCCGTTGGTCGACTTGTAGACGCCGTCGCCCCACGACACGCTGTTACGCGGGTTCACCTCGCCCGATCCGACCCACACCGTATCGGGATTCGTGGGGTCGACGGTGACGTCGCCGATCGACGCGACATGCTCGTGATCGAAGAGCGGTTCCCACGACGTGCCCTCGTTCGTGCTCTTCCAGAGACCGCCGGTTGCCGACGCCACGTAGATTCGCCGGGGCGACTCGCCGCCGACCGCGATATCGACGATGCGTCCGCCGGCGCCCGCCGGGCCGACCGAGCGCCAGGTGAAATGTTTGAGAACAGATTCGTTGATCTGTTGCATGCCCACGGCAGGACTAGAGTCCTGCGCCACAACAGACGGATAGCCAACGATCGCAAACAGAACGAGAGCGGCGAAGGAGATGAGTCCAGCCCGAGAGATGTGCGTCATGGCGCGGATTATATCTTCCGCGCCGCCACTGACGCGTGCGGACTGATTTCTAGCGTCCGCCGCCGTTGTCGAGCACGTTCATTTCGGAGCGTACATACATGAGCGGCTTCGCCTGTGCGTCGAGCAGCGTGGCCGTGATTCGATAGGTGCCGCTCGGCAGGCTCCGAAACTCGAACATCGTCGTGCGCGGCGCCTGGTCGCCATCGAGCTGCACCTCGCTGGCGCGATAGAAGTCCGGCGACTCGGCGACGAGCAAGATCGCGCGGTTCCTCGCGTCCGCTTCGACCATCGTCCGGATGATGAGGTTGGCCGGCGCGAATGCCACAGCCGGCGAGATTTTCAGCGTGAGCCGTTGGTCTGCGCCGATCGGCCCCGCACCCAAGATAAGTATCCCGCAAAGAATCGTGCGCAGTTTCATCACGCTCACCACCGCAACGCCTCGTCCGCATTCAGGCCGGACATTGTTGTTCATCGCGTTCGCCGCTCCGGGCGGCTGTGCGTCGACCGTGCAAGCGATGGACCAAGCGTCGTCCGCACGAAAGGGCGCCACTTGGTGATGTGGGGCTGTGGACATTCCGGAATTCCGGAGGCTGACGATGCCTTTCCGGAGGCTTACGCTCTACGAGGCGGCTGGCTGATACGTCCAACTTCTCTTCTTGGTCCCCCGACGTCCACGGACTCCAATCGGCAACTGCCTCAGCGGCACGCTGCCGTTCGATCGCGCAACTCAGTGGTGCGCCGGGCCACGGCGGTCGCGCGATGGCGTACATGATCGCCGAGATGCCGGCGCGTCTGCTGCGCTGATTCTCGAAAGGCAGGCAGGGCAGGCAGGGTGGCTGGGGCCGGTCGAGCCGTTGCCGGGCGGGTCCTGCAATTGGCGGGAAAACGCGCGATACTTGTGCATGCTTTTCCAGGCGCGCATTTACATCCTGACCCTCGGCGTCGTCCTTCTGTCCGCCTGTTCGGGCTCCGCGCAGCAGGCGCCAGGGCAAGCGGCAACCGACGTCGTGGCCACGGTTGGCCCGACGTCGATCCGGCTCGAGCAGGTCGATGCGCAGGCGCTGAAAATGCCCGCGTCCAACTTCGGCAACCTGAGGCTGTCCGAGGCCCTCTACGAGGCGCGTCGCGCGGCGCTCGACGGTATAGTCGGCGACCTGTTGCTCGATCAGGAAGCCAAGGCCCATGGGGTCGACCGCGCGGCGCTGGCCGCGCAGGAAATCGCGTCCAAGGTGGCGCCGGTGACCGACGCCGACGTCGCCGCGTGGTATCAAGCCAACCAGTCGCGCGTGCAGGGCGCGCCGATCGATCAGGTACGGGCCCCTATCAAGTCACTGCTGACGCAGGAACGCACCCAGAGCCGGCGCGAGGAATACCTCGACGCGCTCCGGAAGAAGACCGCCGTCAAGGTGATGCTCGATCCGCCGCGCCAGGTCGTCGCCGAAGACGGCCGGCCGGCCCGCGGGCCGGCGAACGCGCCGATCGAGATGATCGAGTTCTCCGACTTCCAGTGTCCGTTCTGTCTGAAAGCGAACCCCACCGTGACGCAGGTGCTGAACACGTACGGCGACCGGATCCGGTTCGTCTACCGCCACTATCCGCTGCCGAATCACCCGAACGCACGACCCGCCGCGGAGGCGGCGCAATGTGCGAATGAGCAGGGCAAGTTCTGGCCCTATCACGATCAGCTCTTCGCCCGCAGCGGCCGCTTGAGCGATGCCGACCTGAAGGATGCCGCCGGCCAGGCGGGCCTCGACGTGGCGAGCTTTGACCGCTGTGTCGCGACCCACAAATACAAGGCCGACGTGGACGCGGATGTCGCGGCGGGCGACGAAGCCGGCGTCTCGGGAACGCCGGCCTTCTACATCAACGGACGGATGTTGACAGGCGCGCAGCCGTTCGAGGCGTTCAAGCGGATCATCGACGAAGAGTTGACGCGCAAGGGCAGCCACTGACCGCCGCCCTGCCGCCATCGACTCTTACTTCGGACTCTTCGGCATCGTGCCCGACGTGCCGACTGCGCGGTCGGCGTCCTTCGCCATCTTCAGGTGCGTCTCGAGCGTCGGCAGCGTGTTCGACGCCCACGACTTGACGTCAGCGTCGGCGCCAGCCTTCGCCTCGGTCCGGAATTCGTTCACGTCCTTCGTATGGTCGGTCACCATCGCGTGCATATACGCGCGATCGAACGCAGGTCCAGAGAGCATCGACAACCGGTCGTGCAACGCTTTGTCCTTGGCGCTGAGATCGGCCGGCAGCGTGATGTTCTTGATCTGCGCCAGCGACTTGAGCTGATCGTTCGCCTTGCCGTGATCCTCGACCATCTTCTGGCCGAACTGCTTCACTTCGTTGCTCGTCGCTTTGTCCGCGGCCAGTTTGCCGAGCTCGACCTCCGCCATTCCACCTTCGGCAGCCTTCTTGACGAACGTCTCATCTGATGTCGAATGCTTCGACATGCTCGGATCATTTTTGCTCTGATCGGGTCGTCCACCGCCCGCCCATGCCGGTGCCGCGGACAGCGCGACCGCGACCAATCCCACAAAGAACACCCTCATGTCTGACCTCCTTCAGGCTCGAGACAATGCGTCGCAAAGCCAGTGCCACGGCCTGCCGCACCCGCGAATGGTAGAGTGCCACGTCCCGCCGGGCCCGCATGTTGTAGGGCGGGTCCACCCGCCATGAGGTTAGAAAATGCCTAAACCGTGGAGGACCGCGAAGACGATCGAAAGCGCCGAGATCGCGAGCAGAGCGATCGCCATGAGGAGGTGATCGCCGCGTTCGCGCGTGAGCGGATTCAACGCCGACGAGACAAAGTACCCGCCGAGAAAACCGCCGAGGTGCGCGTAGTTGTCGACACCGGGAAAGATGAGGCCGAAGACGCCCGCAAAGATCGCGTATTGCATCGCCTGACCATGCACGAGGCTGCTGCCGCTCTTCCGGCCGTAGTGCACGAGAGCTCCGAGCAGTCCGAAGATCGACGCGGACGCGCCCATCGTGTACGCGGCGCCGTGCAGAATCGGAATCGGCAGTCCGGCCAGAAAATATCCGGCCGACGAGCTGAGAAGGAACCCGGTCACGCCGGAGACGACATAGACGATCACCGTGCGCGATGGCCCGATCATCTCCGCGGTCGCCGGGCCAATCTGCCGGACGTACAGCATGTTGAACAGGATGTGGATGAGACCGCCGTGCAGCCACGAGGCGCTCAGCACCGTCCACCACCACCCGTAGACGAAGACGGGGTACGCGCCGCTCATACCGAACAGCAGGAGCGCCCGAGTGCTCGGCGACAAAATCGACATGCCGGCGCCCGCTACCTGCAACTGGCTGCCCGACGCGAGCAGCGTCAGCACGTAAATCACGGTGCAGGCCCCAATGACCAGCGGGGCGAAGCCCAGGTCTGTCCCGAGCTGGCGCAGCATCGGGCCAAAGCCCCACAGCCCGGGATTCGGCCGGCCGCACGAATAACATTTGTCGTCCCGAACGCCCACGAGCGATCCGCACGACGGACACACCACCGACCCTGAAGTGCGACGTTGAAACACCAAGAGATCATACAAGAGGTGCTGGGTGCTAGGGTGCTAGGGTGCTAGGGTGCTAGGGTGCTAGGGTGCTAGGGTGCTAGGGTGCTAGGGTGCTAGGGTGCAGCGTGCAGCGTGCCGCATGCCGCGTGCCGCATGCCGCGTGCTGCGTGCCGCGGCTGGGTGCCGCGTGCTGGGTGTCGCGTGGCTAGAGGCGAATCGTCCAGCCGACGATCGCGCCGTAGACGATGTGCGCGGTGAGAGTCACGAGGAAGGCGTTGCGCCCGTAATTGAGCAGGAGAAAGCCGGGCGGCTCCAGCAGCGTGACGTCGTTGGCCGCGGTGTCTGGCGTGCCCATGCGGGGGTGCACGATGGGCAGCAGCACGTTGACCAGAACCGTCCCGGTGAACAACGCCTGCAGCGCGCCGATGATCGCGCCGAGCCACCAGCTGCTCCAGCCGATCGCCAGGAAGAAGACGCCGTACGCCAGTGCGAACGCAACGCCGATCGTGAAATGAAAGCAGTAGCCGATTGCTCTCGCCTTGCGCCGGTTGTCGGTGACGGCGGTGCCGAGCAGAAACGGTATGTCCATTCGCGTGAGGCCCAACTCGCTCGCCGATCGCGTCACCGTGGTCAGCACGACCGTGCCCGCGAAGCCGCCGACGACTTCCGACCAGAAGAGCGTCATACGGCATCCCGAATCGCGACGGCCGCGTTCACCAGCGCCAGGTGCACCAGCGCCTGCGGGAAGTTGCCGAGAAAGGCGCCGGAGTGCGGATCCACTTCTTCCGCGTACAGCCCCACGTCGTTCGCCCGGCCGATCAACGCGTCCATCAGGTCGCTGGCCTCGCGCACGCGCCCGTTTCTGGCAAGCGCGCTGACCAGCCAGAACGAACAGTTCAAGAACGCTCCTTCTTTGCCACTGAGACCGTCCGCGGCCAGATACCGATACACGAAATCTCCGCGCCGCAGTGTGCGGAGGACGGCGTCGATCGTGCCCGAGATGCGCGGCCCGCGCGGGTCGCCGTAGCCGACGAGCGGCAGCATCAACAGGCTCGCGTCCGCCCGTGGCGGCTCCTCCCCCACCGCCGTGCGCGTATAGCTGCCGAGCGCCTCCGACCAGCACTGCTCCTCGACGAACGCGCGAATCGCGCACGCTTCGCGGGTCCACCGCGCGAGGTGGCGCGACGGCAGCTCGCCGCGTTCGGCCAACCTCACCGCGCGATCGAGCGCGACCCAGCACATCACCTTCGAGTGGGTGAACTGAAACGGACCGTTCCGCACCTCCCAGATGCCCGAATCGCGCCCGCGCCAGATGTCGCACACGTAATCGGCCATCCGGCCGAGCACAATCCCTGTGTCGACGTCGATCGCATGGTGCCCTTCGCTGTACAGCCACGCCGTGTCGAACAGCCCGCCGTAAATATCCAACTGTGTCTGTTCCACGGCGCTGTTGCCGAGACGAACGGGGCGCGATCCGCGATAGCCCGCAACCGGCAACGGCACTTCGGCGAAGCCGAGGCCGCCGTCGAGGCGATAAAGCACGTGCAGCCTCGGCTCGGTGTGCGCGGTCGCCTGCATGAACCACCAGAACAGCGAGTGCGCCTCATCCGAGCACCCCAGGCGGATCAGCGCATCGATCGTGAAGTTCGAATCGCGAATCCAGCAGAAGCGATAGTCCCAATTGCGCTCTCCGCCTATATCCTCGGGCAGCGACGTCGTCGGCGCGGCGGCCGCGGCACCCGACGGCGCGAAGATCAACAGCTTCAGCACGAGCGCGCTCCGGCGCACGGCAGCAGTCCACGGGCCGTTGTATCGGAGCTCGCCGGCCCATCGCTGCCAGAACTGCGCGGTGCGCTGCAACCGATCCTCGGCGTCCGCGCGCGACGGCAGCACGAGTGGCTCCGCGTACGCCGTCGCCAGCGCAAACGTAGTCCGGCGCCCTTCCGCGATCTCGAACTGACCCTCGATGCCGTCGGCGCGATACGTCGCGGTGCCAGCGTCCCAGTGCCGCAGCGCCAACGCTTCCGTGCGATAGATCGCCACCGGCACGCCGGCGGACGTCGTGAAGCGCGGCGCGCGGGATCCGTACTCGAACCGCGGCGCGAATCGCCACCGCATCGGGACGCGGCCCGACACGCCGTTCACCTCGCGCACAAGCTCCCGCATCGGCGCGAGCCGGCCATCCGGCAGCGTCATCGCATCGACCAGGCGGACGACCCCTGACGCTGTGTGAAAAGTGGTTTCGAGAATGTTGGTGTCGGGCAGATAGCGTCGCGACGATTCGAAGGGAACCGACGGCTGTACAACGAAGGCGCCGCCCTGTTTCGCGTCGAGCAACGCGCCAAAGACGCTCGGCGAATCGAGGTTCGGCAGGCAGAGCCAGTCGATCGACCCGTCGCGCGCCACGAGCGCTGCCGCGCGGCCGTCGCCGATCAACGCGTAATCTTCGATGGCGGCGTATCCGTCGGTGCGCATGGCCTCGCCGGGACCGATGCAAAAGTCGGGCTCAGCCGGCCCGCCCGGCGCCGGCTACTCTTTCTGCGATTTCGGCCGCTGATTCGAGGCGAGGATGCGCTTGCGAAGGCGGATGGCCGTTGGCGTCACCTCCACCAGCTCGTCGTCGTTGATGAATTCGATCGCCTGTTCGAGGCCGAGCCGGCGCGGTGGGATGAGACGGATCGCCTCGTCGGCGCTCGACGCGCGCATGTTCGTCTGCTTCTTTTCTTTCGTGACGTTGACGTCCATATCCGCCGGGCGGGCGTTCTCGCCGATGATCATCCCTTCGTACACGACCACGGCCGGATCGATGAAGATCTCGCCCCGCTCCTGGAGGTTGAAGATGGCATACGACGTGGCGACGCCCGCGCGGTCGGCGACCAGCGCGCCGTTCTGGCGCGATGCGATCGCGCCGTGCCACGGCTCCCAACTGGAGAAAATGTGATTCATGATGCCGGTGCCCTTCGTGTCGGTCATGAACTGCGAGCGAAACCCGATCAGGCCGCGCGCCGGAATCCGGAACTCGAGCCGCACGCGCCCGCTGCCGTTGTTCACCATCTTCGTCATCGTGCCGCGCCGTTCACCGACCTGCGCGATCACCACGCCTTGATGGTCCTCTGGCACGTCGATCACCAGCTCTTCGACCGGCTCCACGACCTGGCCGTCCATCGTCTTGGTGACGATGTCGGGCCGCGACACCTGGATCTCGAACCCCTCGCGCCGCATCATCTCGATCAGAATGGACAGCTGCAGCTCGCCGCGCCCGACGACCTTGATCTGCTCGGGCGTATCGGTCGGCTCCACGCGGATCGAGACGTTCCCGAGCAGCTCGCGGTCGAGGCGGTCCTTCAACTGCCGCGATGTGACGTACTGCCCGTCGCGCCCCGCCATCGGCGACGTGTTGACGCCGAACACCATGGACACCGTCGGTTCGTCGATCGCGATCGGCGGAATCGCAATCTGATGCTCCATGTCCGTGATGGTTTCACCGATGGTGATGTCCTCGATGCCGGCGAGGCAGACGATGTCGCCGGCGGCGGCCTCCTGGATGTCGACCCGCTTCAGGCCGTCGAAGGCGAACAGCTTCGTCACCTTCGTGTGCTGGACCCTGGCGTCCAGCTTGCAGACGGCGACCGGATCGCCGATCTTCACGCGGCCGTTGAAAATCCGGCCGATCGCGATGCGACCGAGGTAGTCGCTCGAGTCGAGATTCGCCACCAGCAGCTGCAGCGGCGCCTCGGGATTGCCGCGCGGCGGCGGCACGTGCGCGAGGATCGCATCGAACAGCGGCCGGAGGTCCGCGCCCGCGCCGTCCTGATCGCGCGTCGCCGTGCCGATCTTCGCGTTCGTGTAAAGCACCGGAAAATCGAGCTGCGTCTCGTTCGCATCGAGGTCGATGTAGAGGTCGTAAATCTCGTTCAGCACCTCCTGCGGGCGAGCGTCCGGCCGATCGATCTTGTTGATCACGACGATCGTCTCGAGCCGGCGCTCGAGCGCCTTGCGCAGCACGAACCGCGTCTGCGGCAGCGGCCCTTCCGACGCGTCCACGAGCAGCATCACGCCGTCCACCATCGACAGCGTGCGCTCGACTTCCCCGCCGAAATCGGCGTGGCCCGGCGTGTCCACGATGTTGATCAGCATGTCGTTGTAGTGCACCGCCGTGTTCTTGGCGAGAATCGTGATGCCCCGCTCGCGCTCCAGCTCGTTGCTGTCCATCGCGCGCTCGGCCACACGCTCGTTCGCGCGAAAGGTGCCGCTCTGGTGCAGCAGCGCGTCGACGAGGGTCGTCTTGCCGTGATCGACGTGCGCGATGATGGCGACATTGCGGCGCATCGAATTGGCGACCTGCCCGGGCGGCGCCGATACAGAAGAGGAAGAAGCTGATGAAGACATCCCTTCAGTATAGTCGATGGGCGTAACGCGTGGCGGCTTGCGTCTGTGCATTCCACGCTCATTTGCCGATCCTCCAGAGCAAATCACGCGCACGTGCGCCAAATTCGTCGTCCGCCTCGACTTTTTCGGCGAATTGACGCGCCTCCGCCTTCCGTTCGAGATTGAAATACGCAATCGCCGTGTTGAACCACGACGTCGCCAGCATGCGGCGCGCCTCGACGATCTGCTGCTCGCGCTTGGCGATCTGGCGATCCTTGCGATCGGGCGGATCGTTGGACGCGCGAATCGTCTCGATCTCCTGCGCGAGCCGCGTCTGGGCAGCCTGGAGACAGGTCGCGGTCCCGACGAGGACCTCCGCGCTCTTCGGCCAGAGGCGCTCGTCCGACAACACGATCCCGAGATAAAACCCCGTTTCGCAGTCGGCAGAATCGCGATCGCGCGACAGCTCGAATCTCGCCTGCGACACGTCGAGGTGGTGCAGACGGTAGGCGATCAGGCCGGCGAGCTTCGGCACCTCGGCGTTGACGAGCAGCTTTGCGGCGGATTCGATATCCGTCCACGCATCGTCGTTCCGTCCAAGCTGCGCTTCGTTGAGCGCACGCCAGTAGCGCGCATCGCCGATGTACCAGTGTTCGAGCGCGAGCAACTGATCGACAGCCGCGATCGCTTCGTCGTGCCGTCCCATGTAGGTCAGCGCGCGAACCTTGCCCAGCAGCCCTTCCGGGTGCCGTGGAACGACCGCCAGCGTCCGGTCGAAGAAGTCGGCGGAGCGCTGGAACTCCTCGGCGGTGAGCGCCACACTGCCCAACGCGTTGGTGACCGCTGGCCAGCGCGGATGCCACGTGTACGCGCGCTCGAGCCGCGCGTCCGCCTCGTCGAGGTGTCCGCTCATCATCGCGCGGAGGCCGAGGAAGTAGTGCACTTCCACGAACCGCGGCTCTTGCGTCAGCAGCCGATCGAGGGCGGCGGCGTCAAACCCGCCGCAGGTGCCGCGCTTGAACGCGAGCAGCGGGCTGTCGCGCCAATCGGGGACGACGGCCAACCATTGGTCGATCGCGTCGCGCGTCGACGTCGCGTACGAGCAGTTGAAGGCGATCCACACATACGCGTTCGCCGCATCGTCGTTCGCGTGCGCGCGAAGGCGCGCCAGCCACGCGTCGCGGTTCCGATAACCCCGCTGCATCCGATCCAGCTCGCGGTCGTCGGTCACCTGCCGGCCGCCGCCAGTGACGCGAGATGGCAGTGCATCGGCGATTTCCAGCAGCGGCGCGATCAACGGCTGCACGGCGGGTGCACTGGCCGCCAGATCGCTGGCTCGCGACAAGTAGCCCGATTCGTCCGTCCCGAGCTCACGCTCGCGGATCGCGAGCAGCATCGCCGCGCGGGCGGCGCCGGTGGTTGCCGCGATGGCAACCGACGGAACGGTGCGCAAGTCGTCGTAGGCGCGGTACGCGGCCAGCAGGCAGTCGAAGCATCCGGCGCGCACGAGCGCGTCGGCATCAGCAAGACTTTGCGCCGCGCGGACGGCGGGCGTGATCGCCGGCGGCTTCGCCGGAGCGGTCGAGCAAGCCGTCAGCCCGGCGACGGCCGCGACGAGGACCACTCGGTCCGGCCAGCCCATCCGCCGAAAAGGGGCCGTACCCCTTTTTCGAGGCGCGATATTGAAAAAGGGGTACGGCCCCTTTTCGAGCGCTGCGGCAGATCGGCGACCTCGCACGTCCCCTTAGACACCGAACGCGTCGATCCGGCTCTCTAGAACAGGGGATGAATGGTCGTGAACAGCGCGAGGCCAAGCGTATAGAACAGCGCGAATGTCACGATGAGACCCGTGGCGACCAGCCGCGACCGAATCGTGGCGAGCCAGATGAAAGCGGGGAACAGGACAGCGCAGTAGCGGCCGACGCCTTCGAAGCTGCCGGAGGAAAGCGGGAGATACAAGTTCAGCAGCATGAACAGACCATAGCCGGCGCCGAACCGCCGCCAGACGAACGGCACCGCGATGACGAAGCCGATGCCGGTCAGCCCGTAGAGTGTGTCGTACGGCGCCATCCGATCGGCGGTCAGATATTGATAAGGGTGGGTGACGAGCTGCTGCACGAGCCGCACCGGCGCCATCCATGGCATCCCGCCGGGATAATAGCCCCACCGCTGCAGCGTCGCGGCCCACTCGAACGGATTGCCGGTGAGACCGTAGATATAGGCGCAATACGCGCCGAAGCCGCTCGCCACCAGCACGAGGCCCGCGGCGGCGCCAAGCCGATCGCGACGCGTCGGCTCCGCCGTGCGCCACGCGATCCACGCCAATGCGGGCCACATCATGATGCCCGGCACGCGAGTGGCCGTCGCAATCCCGCCGCAGATTCCGCCAAGCACCCAGCGTCTCGTCCGAAACAGATAGAACGCCAGCACGGTGAACAGCAGAAACGTGCTCTCGCTGTACGCCACGCCGAAGAAAAATGCGAAGGGGAAAATCGCCGTCAACAGCACAGCGCGCTCGGCGCGGCGCCGCGGCAGATCGAGCCGCGCCAGGTAGTACAGCGCCACCATCGCGAGGACGAAGCACAGCCACGACACGAAGATCCCCGCGAGGTACAAAATCGCGTGATGGCGGCCGAACAAGTCGCCGACCCATCGCATCAGGAGCGGATACACCGGAAAGTACGCGATGTCGCTGCGACCGTTGGCTACGGCTACATATCCGCCCCACGCGATATTTTGAAAGTGCCCGGTGTCGTAGCGCGCGAACGTATCCCAGAATGGGCTCGTCGTCCCGAACACCGTCAGCTGCTCCGGCTGATTCAGCGGAAAAACCAGGTTCGCGAACAACGCGATGACCGCGGACAGCAGGCGAAACCCGATCGCACACAGAGTGATGCGAAGGATCGATCCGCCGCTGACCCGTTGCCCCGGCGGTCCATCGAGTTGTAGGGGCGGAGCTGTGTGTCCGCCCGATTCGCGATCAGCTGGGTTTGACAAGGGCCTTCGGCAGCCGCATCCCTTCGGCGTCGGCGAGCGCCTGGTTCACGTCGGCCAGCGCATACGTGCGCGCGCCAATCGCCCGCCACGGCACCTGTGCGTGATGCCGTTCGAGCAGCCGGAGCGCGCGGACGAAGTGGCCGGCCTCGCTGCCCCAGCAGCCGCGGATTTCGAGATGCTTCTTGTTGATCTGCTCGTGCACGTTCACCGTGCTGGGGCCAGCATCGGTATAGTGGCCGGCGATCACGTACCTGCCGCCGTCGCGGACGAGATCGAGCCCTTCCTCGAATGCCCGCGCCGAACCCGCCGCTTCGATGGCGACATCCGCGCCGAGGCCGCCGGTGAGCGCGCGAAGCTGCGCGAGTCGATCCGCGGCGGTCGTGGTCATGACGTCGATCGCGAGGTCCGCGCCCATTGCCCGCGCGTGATCGAGACGATCCGCCGGCGCGCCGATCGCGATGACCTGCGCGGCGCCCGCCAGCTTCGCGAGCGCAATCGCGCTCAGGCCGACGGCGCCGGTTCCTTGAACCACCACGGTGTCGCCGAGCAGCACCGCCGCGCGATCGAGAATGTGGACGGCGGTGATCAGCCCGCAGCCGCCGCCGATATAGGCTTCCGCCGGAACCGCCTCCGGCAGCCGTGCGGCGACGACGCCCGGCTCGAGATAGATCGCCTCGGACCAGCCGCCGAACAGACCGTCGTCCGCCGAATCGGTGATGCCGTACACGCGCCGCGCCTCGCAGCGCGTCGGCGTCCGCGTCACCGTGCACGCGCGGCATCGCCCGCAGGTGCGGTGGACGTCGAAGAAAACCAGCCGATCGCCCTCGACGATGCGGGTGCCGTCGGCGGCGCGCATGTCGCCGCGCACTTTGTCGGCAAAGCCGACTGAGACGTGGCCCGGAATGATTGGATATGGCACGCCCGCGAGCCGCCCGTGCCAGAGGTGCACGTCGGTGCCGCAGACTTCCGAATACAGCGTGCGCAGCAGCGCGGACCCAGGCGCGAGCGCAGGCTCTTGGAACTCTCGGAGCTCGACCGGTGCGCGGGGTGCCGGCATGACCGCAGCGACGATAGACATAGGGGTTGCGCGCTAGAATACCTCATGCCTCTTTTTGAATATGCATGCCGCGGCTGCGGGCATCACTTCGAATACCTCACGCGCGACGGCCAGTCGCCGGCCTGCCCGTCGTGTGCCGGTGCGGATCTGCAGAAGCAATTGTCCGCGTTCGCGGTGGGAGGCGGCGGCGCCGAGAAGCGCTTCCAGACGCCGGCGTCCGGCGCGTGCGGACACTGTGGCGATCCGCGCGGGCCGGGGTCTTGTTCGATGAACTAGAGCCGTTCCCATCGGTGTAGCGCGAAGGCTTCCACCTTCGCCAAGGCTCCGGCGGACAGGTCAGCCGAGCGCAACGTCCGCGGACACTACCAGAACGTGCGCGCCGGATACTGCGTGATGAGCGGATCAGGCGTGACGAGCGTCAGCCCGTGGACGATTGCCTGGCTGACCAGCATGCGATCGAACGGATCGCGATGCAGGCGCGGCAACCGCGTCACGTGAAATGCCGACTCCTCGTCTATCGCCAGCGACTGAATCCCGCGGTCGGCGCGTTCCTCCGGGATGAACCGATCGGGTGGCTCCGGCAGCAGCAGCCGGCCATTCGCGTACTTCACCGCGATCTCCCAGGCCGACGCCGCGCTCAGGAACACCTCCGTTTCTGGCGATCGGTATAACTCCACGACGCGCGGCGGCAGTGCGCGGCCACCGCCCGCGAGCCAGAGAAAGGTGCACGTATCGAGGAGGATTTTCACCGCCGCTTTCGCTTGGACGAGCGTCCGTACGGTGGGGCCGGCGATTCGGCCACGCGCCCTTGGAGCCGCTTCGTCTCCGGATAGATCGCTCCCACCTCGAAGGCATCGAGGAATTCGTCGGGCATCGGATCGAAGAACGCGTCGGAAACCGCGAACCGGTGTCGCCCGGGGCCGACGGGCCGCGGTTCGGTACGCACCTGCGCCACCGCATGCATCTCGGCGATGGGCCGGTTCCGCTTGCAGATCACCACCCGCTCACCGTTGGCGGCCGCCTCGAGATACTCCGAGAACTTCGCCTTGGCCTCGTTGATGTTGATCACGATCATGGTCATGAAGATGACCTATTTATCGACTATAGTCAAGACCTTAAATCGGAGTCCAAAACGAAACCACAGCACGCCAGCCCCGCTGATCGAGCTGCCGTCCTCGTGCACCGGACTTCAGTCCTGCTGAGTGGGCGGCTTCCTCGCGGGACGCGGGATCTTCTGATCCGCCATCGCGCACTGGTACGCGAACGTGGCCATGACGATGGCGGCCTGCTGGATGTCGGTTTCCTGCAGCCGTTCGTTCGTATCCATGTTCGTGTGATGCGTGCGGATGTCGTAGTTGACGTAATCCTGGATGGGATTGAATCCGGGGATGCCGGCGTCGATGAAGCTGAGATGATCGGTTGAGCCGATCGCCTCCATCGTGTTCTTCCGCGCGCCGAGATCCTTGAGCGGCGTCAGCCACGCGTCGAACCGCGTCTGGACCGGCTGGTTCTCCTGCAGATAGAAGCCGTAGATCTTGCCGGTGCCGTTGTCGATGTTGAAGTAGACGTCGAACTTGTCGCGCGCAGCGCGGTTCGCATCTCCCGCGAGATGCTGCTCGACCCAGGCCTTCGATCCGAGCAGCCCCTGCTCCTCTCCGCCCCAGAGCCCGATCCGAATCGTTCGGCGCGGACGCACGCCGATCGCCTTCAGGATCCGCATCGCCTCCACCATGGTCGTCGCGCCGTCCGCGTTGTCGGTGGCGCCGACGCCGGTGTGCCACGAATCCAGATGCGCCCCAAGCATCACCACCTCGTCGCGCAGTGCAGGATCGGTCCCCGGCAGCTCGGCGATGACGTTGTAAGCCCGGCCCGCGTCGTCGTCGTAGAACTTCGTCTGCACGTTCACGCGCAGCTTCACGGGAATGTGCCGCTCGAGCATGCGGGCGATCATGTTGTAGTGCTCGGCGCTGAGCGTGACGGATGGGACCGCCTCAGGGCCGCCGTCGCGGCCGGTGACAAACACGGTGCCGTGCTCCCCAGCGCTCGGCTTCAGCAGCACGCCGGCGCCCGCGTCGCGGAATGCCTGCGCGACGCGCTGCGCCCGCTGCTGCGGTGTTTCTTCGCCCGCGCGCGCCGGCCGCTGGCCGACGCTCGTCGCATACGCGGCGGAATTCGGGGCGTAGGCCGGATCGGTCGGCTGCGGGCGATCCTTCCGGACGAAATTGGTGAGGATCGGCTGCGTCATGACGATCGCGCCCTTCAGCCGTTCGCGCATCGCGCCGATCTCCTCGGGCGTCTTGCCGCCCGCAAAGACCGGGGCTGCGACGATCTCGCCGGCCGTGGACGCCGACCAGCCGTCGGCGTAGCCGATGAGCGGCAGGTAGCGCGGCTCGATCATCTCCACCGTCAGCTTCTCCATGGTCCAGCCGCGCCCGAACTTCCAGGGCTCGAGGTGGACGTCGGAGAGGCCGTCCGCCGTCAGCTGATCGCGCATGAACTCGGCCGCGCGCTTGTGCGCAGGCGACGCCGTGAGCCGGGGGCCGATGTCCACGGTCAACGTCTCGAACACCGGGGCGACGTGCGAGTGCTGCAGGCCTTCCGTGCGGATCTTCGCGAGCATCTGGGGATCGGCTGCGGATTGCGCGGAGAGAATGGCTCCGAAGGCGAGCGCGACGATCGCGATGCGTGTCATGGATATCTCTCGTCGATCACGGATGTGGAGAGGGCGTGCGTCAGCCCTGCCGATGGTCTGCCGCGGCCGGCGTCAACCTGCGCGAGGCACCTTTTGCGCGGCCCATCCAGCCCTTCCACTTCTGATTGAGCAGCGACTGCTCGAAGCCGTCGAATTTCACGTACGCGACCGGCACCAGCAGGAGTGTGAGGAACAGACAGAGCGACTGGCCGCCGATGACGGTGATCGCGATCGCGGCGCGGCCCTGGCCGCCGATGCCGAGGCCGAGCGACGTCGGGATCAGGCCAGCGATGATCGCCGAGGTCGTCATCAAGATCGGCCGGAGCCTGGTGCGGCACGCCTCCACGATCGCCTCGCGCAGCGGCATCCCTTTCGCGCGGAGCACGTTGGCGTAGTCCACCTGCAGAATCGAGTTCTTCTTCACGATCCCGAGCAGCAGCAGCACGCCGAGCGCGCTCCAGAGGTTCAGCGTGCGGCCGGTGATCCAGAGCGTAAAGAGGGCGAACGGAATCGACAGCGGCAGCACCAGCATGATCACGACCGGCTGGATGAAGCTCTCGAACTGCGCGGCCAGCACCATGTACACGAAGATCATCGCCAGCGCGATCGCCATGATCAGGTTCGTCGTCGTCTCGTCGAGAATCTTCGTCTGGCCGCTCAGCGAGAACGACATGTCGGGCGGGAGACTCAATCCGCTCAGCAGGTGGCGGACATCGTTCGAGGCCTCGTCCAGCGCGTGGCCGGGCGCGAGATCCGCGGAGAGCCCGACGGAGAACTGCCGGTTGAAGCGCTGCAGCGTGCTCGGACCGAGGCCGCGCTCGATGCGCGCGATGTTGTCGATGCGAACGGGTCCGCTCAACGACGGCACGGTGAGGCGGCCAACAGCGGCGATGTCGCCGCGCTGCGAATCGAGCACGCGGATCTTCACCGGATATTGCTCGGACCCTTCCCGGTAGTTCGAGATCTCATCGTCGCCGGCGACGGCGAGTCGAAGAATGTTGCCGACGGTCGCCGTGCGTACGCCGAGATCGGCGGCGCGCTTCCGATCGACGTCCACGTGAATCTCCGGGTTCGAGACGTTCAGGGTGATCTTGACGTCGGTCAGGCTCGGCAGCTTCTGAGCGAGCGCGAGCGCCTTCAGCGAGTAGTCGGCCAGACGAGGCATGTCCGGTCCGAGGATGTTCGCCGAGATCGGGAAGCCGTTCTGCTCGCCGCCGCCGAGCGGATTGCGCACCGTGATGCTCGGCTTGTTCGACGGATGGAACGACAGGCGCCGCCGCATCTCCGCAATGAGCGACGCCTGCGGCTGGCTGCGCTCCTCGTACGGCGTGGTCTGCACGAGAAAGTGGATGTGCGTCGGCCTGGAGGTGATCGTGGGCTCGATCTGCGCGATGCCCGGAATGCCGCTCAACTCTTGCAGCAGCGTCTTCGCGTAGGCCCCGCTGCCTTCGAGCGACGTGCCTTCCGGCGTGTCGATGTGAATCGTCCACTCCCCCATGTCCTCGACCGGCACGAAGGTGCGCCCGACCATCCGGTTCAGCGGGAACGTGAGCAGAAAGACGACGACCGAGGTGCCGATGATGAGGCCCGGATGATCGAGCGCCCACTCGACCCACCCCGTGTACCAGGTGTCGAGCCAGTGAAAGAAGCCGGCATCCTTCGTCTTGTGATCCGCCTCCGCGTCCGCCAGCTTGAGGAAGCGCGAGCTCAACATCGGCGTCAGCGTGAAGCTCACCAGCATCGAGACCATGATCGAGAACGCCATGGTCCAGCCGAACGGATTGATGAAGCGGCGCGCGTAGCCGGTCATGAACGCCACGGGCAGGAAGATCACGACGAGAGACAACGTGGTCGCCATCACGGCGAGCGCCACTTCGCGCGTGCCCTGGATCGCCGCCTCGAACGGCGTACATTGCTTCTCTTCGATGTATCTGAAGATGTTCTCCAGCACGACGATCGCATCGTCGATCACGATGCCCACGGCGAGCGTGATGCCGAGCAGCGTCATGTTGTTCAGCGTGAAATCCATCGCCCGCATCAGCGTGAACGTCGCGATGATCGACGCCGGAATCGCCACCGCCGAGATGATCACGGCCCGGATGTTCCGGATGAAGAACATCACGACCACGGCGGCGAAGAAGCTGCCCCAGATGAGGTGCTCCTCGAGCGACGCGACCGAAGCGTAGATGAACTTGGAGTCGTCGCGGGTGATCGTCAGCGTGACCGCCTTCGGCAGCGACCGCCGCACGATCGCGAGCTTCTTCTTCACCCCTTCGATGACCGCCACGGTGTTCTCGCCCATCGCGCGCTTGATGTCGAGAATCACCGCCTGGTTGGCGCCCAGCCAGGCCGCCTGCGTCGGCCGCTCGTTGGAGTCCTCCGCATACCCGATATCGGAGACGCGGATCGGCGTGCCGCTCTTGGTCGCGACGACGATGTTGTTGAACTGATCGCTGGCGTCGATGCGGCCGAGCGTCCGCAGCAGCAGTTCGGCTTTGCCCTGCTCGACCGTCCCGCCGGGAATCTCCGTGTTCTCGTTCACGACCGCGTCGCGCACCTGATCGATCGACAGCCCGTACGAGTTGAGCTTTTCCAGATCGACGACGATGTGAATCTCGCGGGCGCGGCCGCCGCCGAGATCGACTTCGCCGACGCCGTTCACCGCCTCGATCGCGCGTTTCACCTGCTTGTCGGCGATCTCCGTCAGCGTGCGAAGGCTCATCGAGTCGGATGAGACGACGACCGACATCACCGGATCCGAATCGGGATCGACCTTGGTGATCACCGGCGGGAGCAGCTGCGGCGGGACGTTCGCCATCGCCGCCGACACCTTCTCGCGCACGTCGTTCGCGGCGTCGTTGATGTCGCGCTCGAGAACGAACTTGATGGTGATGTTGCCCTTGCCCTCAGAGATCTGCATCGACGACATCTCGTCGATGCCCGACACGCTGCTGAGCGTCTCCTCCATCGGCTCGATCACCGACGTCGCCATCTCGTCCGGGCTCGCGCCCGGCAGCGCGAGCTGCACGTTCACCGTCGCGGGATCGGCGCGCGGAAACAGATCGACGCCCAGATCGCGGAACGAGAAGATGCCGAGCACCACGAGCGACATCACGAGCATCGTCGCGAAGACGGGGCGGCGGACACAGAGCTCTGAAAGCATGGGTGACGCGAAAAGGGGCCGTACCCTTTTTCTCCCGATTCAGCTGCGAAAAAGGGGTACGGCCCCTTTTCGGGGGCGGTTAAGGCGCCATGGCGCCGCGTTCGGCCGTCACGCGCTCGCCGTCGACGAGCTTGTCGACATCGGTCAACGCGACGACCTCGCCCGGCTTGACGCCGGCCGTCACTTCGATGCGATCGCCGACCCGCTCGCCGACCTTCAGCTCGCGGACCGATAGATGATCGCCGTCGACGACGAAGAGGCGGTTGACGCCGTACCGGTACTGAATGGCCGCGTACGACACCGTCAGCACTTGATCGACCTTGTTGCTCTCGATGTGCACCCGCGCGAAGGTTCCCGGTTTGAGCAGCGCGTCGATGTTCGGCACCAGCGCCTCGAAGGGGAACGCGCGCGTCGCCGTGTTCACGGCGGGGCTGATGCGCGAGAGCGTGCCGACGAACTTCCGGTCGGGATACGCGTCGACGTGCAGCTCCACGGGCTGGCCAACCTTCATCCAGGGCGCCATTTTCTCGGGAATCTCCGCCGTGACCTTCAGCGGATCGACGCGCACGACACTCATGACGGGCGTCTGGTTCTTCACGAACTGCCCGAGATTCACCAGCCGCTGCGACACGTACCCGTCGAACGGCGCGCGGATATCGGCGTCGCGCAGCTGGCGATCGGCGAGCTTCGCGCTCGCGTCCGACGCATCGATGTTCGCGCGCAGATTCTTGGCGTTCTGCAGCGCCGTCTCGTAGCCGGCTTTTTTCGTCTGCAGCATCGCCTCGGCATCATCGAGCCCCTGCTTTGGCAGCAGCTGGCGGCTGTTCAACGCCGCAGCGCGGTCGTACGCCTGCTGCGCCTGCACCAGCTCCGCCTTCGCCCGCTGGACGTCGGGCGTCATTTCGAAGGCCGGCAGATGCGTCGTGTCGGGGGCGCCGAATTGCGCGAGCGCGCGGTCGAGCGCCGCCTTCTGCTGGTCGTAGTTGTATTGAAGTTTTTCACGATCGAGTCCGACGAGCACCTGACCCGCCTTCACGCGATCGCCGAGGTCTGTATAGAGGTGACTGACCCGGCCTTCGGCTTCTGACGAAATCGTCGCCTCGTCGACGGCCGCGAGAGTGCCCACCACCTCGACCGTACGATGCAGCGACTCCTCCCGCACCGGTTCGACTTTTACCGACTTCGCCGCTTCGCGGCCGCGCGCCTGCGCGGTGTCGGCTTTCGAACAACCTGTGAGCGCCAGGCTGGCACACGCCGCGGCCGCCGCGAGTTGCCAGAGATGAGTCAACACGTTTCGACGCATAGAGATGACTGGGGCCTTGAACTCGTATAAAGAACGCGCGGGGACTATAAAGAGAGTATACGATGCGCGGCTGAGACACCGCCTTGTCATCGTTTGTCTCTCGGCGGGGCCCGGTAATTACTGCGTTCCGCCCGGCTTCGTCGGCGCACCCGGAGCTGGACGTCCATCGGCTTCGGCGACGAGTTGCTCGGCGGTTCCGAACAAGGGTTCGATGTCCACGGGCACGTCCGCCAGCTTGTCGAGCACCTTCTGCACCGGCGGCCGGACGACGCCCAGCCGCTCGCCGAGCGCTTTCGATTTCGCGTAGTCGCCCTCGGCCTGAATCGTCATGATCTCGCGCGTCAGCCCCGCGACCGCGTCCTTGATCTTGGCAGGATTCACCGCAAAGGTGCCGTCGGGGCGGATGGTGAACCCGCCCTGATCGAGCAGGTAGTTCAACTGGATCGCAATCCCACGGCCGTGCGCTTCGTTGACGCCGAAGCGGATCGACCGGAACGCCGACGCGAGAAACGTTGTGTAGAGCGAGCCCTCGAGCGACTTCGGCATCACGCCCTTGTCGATCATGTGCTGGATGGCAAAGAGCCCCGAGATGTCGGCCTTTGCTTCCTCGATCGCGCTGTAGGTTTCCTTCATCTCCTGCCGGACGGTCGTCTGGCGGCCGCCGACAGTAATCGTGTGCGGACCGAGCCCGTGCATCAGCTCGTGCACGACGATGTGCGTGAAGAAGGCGTCGAAGGATACGTCCTTCTGATCCGCCGCGCTCAGGACCACTTTCGAGATCGGCACCAGCGTCTTCGCGAACTTGGCATCCTGTACGTTCTTCAACATCACGCGCTTGGTGCCCTTTTCGCGGACGACCCGCTCATCGTTCGGCAGATTGAACGCCGCGGTCTGAACGCCGCGATTGCCGTCTCCGGCGGCGAAGATCTCGTTGACGACGGTAATCGGCGCCAGCGACCCGAGGGAGGGATTCCGGTACTTCGGATCGATCGGCAGGTGGTTCTCGATGTCCTGCAACTCGCCGGCGAGCTTCTGCAGCTTGGCGCTCTCGGCCTCGTCCTGCACCGTGATGTAGGCCTCGAAGCCCGCCTTGTAGTTGAACAGCTCGTCTTCGTACACCTCGTACGGGCCGATCGTCGGCTCGATCGCCCCTTTCAGCTCCATCCATGCGACGTCGCTGTCGTAGTAGTCGTTCGTCAGAAACGCGTCGGCGCGCTTGGTGAGGAACGCCTTCAGCGTCGGTTCGGTGGCGAGCGCCGCCGCCTCGCGCAGCAGCGACGCCGCGAGCGTGAGCTCGCCCTGATACTCGACGTTGTACGGCACGACACGGTAGCCGTTCGCACCGCTGTTGCCGCGGCGAATCACCGTGAAGAAGCCGGTGGCGGCGGCGCGCTCCGCCTCGGGCAAGGAGCGGACCCACGTGTCGAGATTGGCTTTCGACGCCTCCGGCGGGTAGAAGTTCGCGCCGGCCGGCTTCGGGGGCGCGCCAGGCACGAACGCCTCGTTGTGATCGAGCCGCGACCAGGGGCCTTTGTTGATCAGAAAGTAGTGCAGCCGCGCGCGCCCGGCAGCGGACTGATCCTTGACCAGGTCGAGCAGCATCGCGTCGTTGCCGGCCCAGACCTGACGGAGAAACAGCGCGTCGATGATCTTCGACGCGGCCACCAGCTTCGCCAGCACGCGGCGATCGGCGGCCGGCAGCGCCGAGAGATCGGCGCCGATGTCGGTCGGCGCAAAACGTGCAGCCATGCGCTGCAGCGTCACGGTATCGGGCACACGCGCCTCCTGGGCCGACAGCGACAACGCCGCTGCCGCCATGCAGCCAGCCGCAGCAGCGACTTTGAGGTGAGTCATGCGCGTATTGTAACGATGTTCTGCGGGACTGGAGACTGAAGCGGGCAAACTGACGACTGACGACTGGACTGGCGACTGAAGACCGGCGACTGACGACTTTTAGTGAACCCCACGCGACATGCGTAAGGCCGCGGGATCCGCACCCAGCCTCCGAATCGCCGCCTCCCACATGTTTTCGGGCGGCGTGTTAAAGATCAGATCCGCATCGACGTCGCTGATCAGCCACGCCGACTCGTTCAGTTCAATCTCGAGCTGCCCGGCGGCCCACCCGGAATAGCCCACGATCAGCCGTGTCCGCTCAGGCGGACATGGCTCGAGCAGCCGGCGCAGCAGATCGGGCGAGGTGGAGAGATACAAGCCATCCGCGATGCGCATGCCGCGCAGTTCCTCGCTGGCATCCGGCTCCTCGCCGACCAGCATCCAACTGCGGTGCGGCTCCACCGGCCCGCCGATCCACACGTCCAGCTCCCGCTCCGTCTCGACCGGCGGCTCAGTGTTGATCACGACGCGGCCGCTGGTGACGAGCGGCCGGTTGACGACGAGGCCGAACGCGCCTTCGTCGCTGTGTTTGCACAGCAGCACCACCGTCTTGTTGAAATTGGGATCGACCAGTTGCGGCATCGAGAGCAGGAGCGACGGGGCCAGCGACACATCCGACGGCATGGCTATGATCTTAGCGCGCGCGCGACCGTACGCAAGTCGTCGATAAAGCGCTGCGTCTCCCGCCGCCTCGTCTCATCGTCCGGCGCGCGCAGCAGCGACGAGGGATGTATCGTGGCGAGGACGAGCGGCGCGAGCGGCGAGTCGACGAACTCGCCGCGGTGCGCGGTCAGCCTGAACGCGCGTCCGAGCAGCGCCTGCGCCGCGGTCGCGCCGAGGCAGACGATCGCGCGTGGCTTGACGAGCTGCACCTCCGCGTCGAGCCACGGGCGGCACGCCGCGATCTCCGAGGCGTTCGGCTTCTTGTGAATGCGCCGCTTGCCGCGGGGCTCCCATTTGAAGTGCTTGACGACATTGGTCACGTAGACGACGCGTCGATCGATGCCGGCTTCCGCGAGCGTCCGGTCGAGCAGCTTTCCAGCGGGGCCGACGAACGGGCGTCCCATCACATCTTCCTGATCGCCCGGCTGTTCGCCGACGAGCATGATCTCCGCAGTTCGCGCCCCTTCGCCGAACACCGTCTGCGTGCCGCGCTTGTAGAGATCGCACGCGGTGCAGTCCTTCGCCGCCGCGCGAACCGCGGGAAGCGTGGGGCGCGGGGGAATGAGGTCAGCGGCCGGTTTGTTCCGCTTCGCCATGATGTGATCAGGACTGGCAGATGTGCCGCAGGACTTCAGTCCTGCCGTGATCGAGATTTCACATTCTCCGCCGCAACGGCGAGATTGCGGCGCAGGCCGCTCAGCTTCGTCCGCTTCATCGCGCTGCCGCGCAGCGCCATTTGCAAGTCCGAATCCGGAGTGGCGTCGAGATCGCCGACGCGGCGCGCATCCCACACCGGACGCGGCTGCCACGCCGGATCAGTCGAGGGTGGCGCCGCCTGGTTCCACGGACAGACTTCCTGGCAGACGTCGCAGCCGTAGATGCGCGTGCCGACGCCCGCGCGGAGCGCCTCGGGGATCTCGCCGCGATGCTCGATCGTCAAGTAGGAGATGCATCGCGTCGAGTCGAGCACGCCCGGCTCGAGAATCGCCTGCGTAGGACACGCCTCGAGACAGAGGGTGCACGTGCCGCATTGATCCAGCGCCGGCGGATCGACAGCGAGAGGCAAGCTGCAGATGATGACGCCGAGGAACAGCCAGGAGCCGAGCGCCTCGTTGATCACGCACGTGTTCTTGCCGATCCAGCCGACGCCGGCGTGCTGCGCGTAGACGCGCTCCTGCACCGGTCCGGTGTCCACGTAGGCGCACGCTTCGAACGTCTCCGGCCACGCCCCGTGCATCCAGCCGACGAGCGCGTCGAGCCGCTTTGCGATCACGTCGTGGTAGTCGTCGCCCCACGCATATCGGGCGACATGCGCCCGTTCGCGGTCGGCGCACTCGGTCGAATAGGGACGGTCCGTGTTGTAGAGCGTGCCGGTGACGATCACCGTCCGCGCCGACGGCATGGCGCGTCGAACATCGGCACGGCGGTCCGCCGTGCGATGGAGATACGACATCTCACCCGCGTATCCGCGCGCGAGCCACTCGTTGAGAAAGCGGAGCTCGGGATGATCCGTCGCCGGCGCAATGCCGCACGCATCGAAACCGAGTTCCTTGGCGCGGCGCTTGATGTCGTCGGATGTCATAAGTGCCCGCGTCTCGTAGCGCAGGACTTCAGTCCTGCCGAGCCGCGGGCCCAAGCAGGTCTGAAGACCTGCGCCACAACTGGGCGTCAGGCTCGGTTGACCAACTGACGCAACACGTACGGCAGGATCCCGCCGTGCCGGAACGCGACCAGCTCCTCAGGCGTATCGATACGCGCCGTCGTCTGGAACTCGATCGTCTTTCCGTCGCTGCTGGTCGCACGTACCGTGACCGACGCGCCAGGCCGCAGCGCCTCCGCGATCCCGGTGAGATCGTACCGCTCGCGGCCGGTCAGGCAGAGCGACGCGGCCGACGCCCCGTCGGTGAACTGCAGCGGCAGGACCCCCATGTTCACCAGGTTGCTGCGGTGAATGCGCTCGTACGTCTCGGCGATGACCGCCTTCACACCGAGCAGCAGCGTGCCTTTCGCCGCCCAGTCGCGCGACGATCCGGAGCCGTACTCTTTTCCCGCGATGATGAGCAGCGGCACACCCGCGTCTTTGTATTTCATCGCACCGTCGAAGATCGTCATCACGTTGCCGGCCGGCTGATACGTCGTCCAGCCGCCTTCGGTGCCGGGCGCGAGCTGATTGCGCAGGCGCACGTTGGCGAACGTCCCGCGCATCATCACTTCGTGATTCCCGCGGCGCGACCCGTACGAGTTGAAATCCTTGTGATCGACGCCGTGATCGAGGAGATACTTCCCCGCCGGGCTGTCCTTCTTGATCGCACCGGCCGGCGAGATGTGATCGGTCGTGATGCTGTCGCCCAGGAGCGCGAGCACGCGCGCGCCGGTGATGTTGGAGAGCGGCGTCGTCTGCAGCGTGATGCCGTCGAAGAACGGCGGGTTGCGGATGTAGGTTGAATCGGCCTCCCACGCGAAACGATCGCCCTCCGGCACCTGCAGTGTCTGCCAGCGCTCGTCTCCGTCGAAGACGTTGGCATACTGCTCCCGAAACATGTCCGACGTCACGGCAGTGAGCATCGTCGCCTGGATTTCGCGCTCCGACGGCCAGAGATCGCGCAGATAGACCGCCGCGCCGCCCTTGTCGATGCCGATCGGCTCGGTCGTCAGATCGATCGTCATCCGGCCGGCGAGCGCGTATGCGACAACCAGCGGCGGCGAGGCGAGGTAGTTCGCGCGCACCTGCTGTTGAATGCGCCCCTCGAAATTGCGATTGCCGCTCAGCACGGACGCGACCACCAGATTCCGCGCCTCGACTTCGACCGACACATCATCGGGCAGCGGCCCGCTGTTGCCGATGCACGTCGTGCAGCCGTAGCCGACGAGATTGAAGCCAAGCTTTTCGAGATAGGGCGTCAGCCCCGCCTTGTTCAGATATTCGGTGACGACCTTGGAGCCCGGCGCGAGACTCGTCTTCACCCACGGCTGACTCGACAAACCGCGCTCGACCGCGCGTTTGGCGAGGAGGCCCGCGCCGATCATCACGCTCGGGTTCGACGTGTTCGTGCAGCTGGTGATCGCGGCAATCACGACCGACCCGTGTTCCAGCTGCTGGGCGACGACCGGCAGCACGGCCACGCCGCCCTCGCTCGCCATCGCCGCCACGCTCGCCGCCGTCACCGAGCTCGCCTTCGCCGCGGCCTGCATCGTGCCGAGCGCTGTCTGGAAGCTGCTCTTCGCATGCTTCAGCGACACGCGATCCTGCGGACGCTTCGGGCCGGCGAGGCTCGGCTCGACCGACGACAGATCCAGCTCGATGACCTCCGTGTACACGGGGTCGGCGACGCCCGGCTCGCTGAACATTCCCTGTGCCCTCGCGTACGCCTCGACCAGATCGATCTGCGCCTGCTCGCGGCCCGAGAGGCGCAAGTAGTCGAGCGTCATCGCGTCGATCGGGAAGATCGCGATCGTCGCGCCGTACTCCGGACACATGTTGCCGAGCGTCGCACGGTCGGCAATCGTCAAATGCTGGAGGCCCGTGCCGAAGAACTCCACGAACTTGCCGACGACGCCGTGCTTGCGCAGCTTCTCCGTGATCGTCAGCACGAGATCGGTCGCCGTCGCGCCCTCGAGCATCGTCCCCGTGAGACGGAAGCCGAGCACCTGCGGAATCAGCATGGAGATCGGCTGGCCCAGCATCGCCGCTTCGGCTTCGATGCCGCCCACGCCCCAGCCCACCACGCCGAGTCCGTTCACCATCGTGGTGTGCGAGTCGGTGCCGACGAGCGTGTCGGGATAGCACATCGGCCCATCCGGCGTGTCGTCGGTCATGACGACGCGCGCGAGATATTCGAGATTCACCTGATGGACGATGCCGGTGTCGGGCGGCACGACACGGAAATTGCGAAAGGCGTTTTGTCCCCAGCGGAGAAACGCGTAGCGCTCACGGTTGCGGGAAAACTCGAGCTCCGCGTTCAGCTGAAACGAGTTGGCTTGGCCGAACGAATCGACCTGGACCGAATGATCGATCACGAGTTCGACCGGCTGCAGCGGGTTGACGCGGTTGGGGTCGCCGCCGAGCCGCGCGATGCCGTCGCGCATGGCCGCTAGATCCACGACGGCCGGCACGCCGGTGAAATCCTGGAGCAGCACACGAGCGGGTGCGAACGAGATCTCACGAAGCGTCGTGCTCTTCACATCCCACTTGGCCAGCGCTTCGATGTCGGCCGCTTTGACGAATCGGCCGTCCTCGTGGCGGAGCAGGTTTTCCAGCAGCACTTTCAATGAGTACGGCAGCCGCGCGACGCCGGGAAAGCCGTGCGCTTCGAGCGTCCGGAGGCTGTGGAACTGCGCTGACTTGTGAGTGCCGGCCGGGAGGGTGATGCGTGTCTTGAAGCTGTTGAGCGTGGACATTGAGGGCGTTCCTCGCGAAAACCTCATCGTACCACACGGATTTTACGTGTCTCTGAGGGCCCGACGCGGCGATGACGCACCTGACGATCGGCGCTGTGTGATGCCGTAAATGTGCATAATTTGCACGAACGTTGCATTATTTGCCTCACATAAGCTGCCATATGCACATTTTGCCAATAAATATGCGCACTTTGTGCACAATTCTGATAGCATCGGCTGCAACCTGGAGGAGAGCCGATGACTTTGGCAATGGTGCGGCGCAAAACCGAGCGGATCCGGGAATTCTCGGCGCTTCCGTTCCTTCTCGTGGCGGGAATCGCCATCCTGGGCGCGTGCATCCGTCCCGGATCACCGCGAACGACCGGCGGCCCGGTGAGCGCAGGCGACATCGCGTGGATGCTCACGGCCACCGCGCTCGTCCTGCTGATGACACCAGGTCTGTCGTTCTTCTACGGCGGCATGGTCCGCACCAAGAACGTCGTCTCGACGATGCTCCAGAGCTTTGTGGCGATGGGGGTCATCAGCATTTTGTGGATCGTCGTGGGCTTCAGTCTGGCCTTCGGCGACAGCTTCCACGGCGTCATCGGCAACCCGCTCACCTATGTCATGTTCACGGGCGTCGGTGAGGCGACGCATCCGGGTCTGGCGCCGACGATTCCGCTCGTGCTCTTCGCGCTGTTTCAGCTGAAGTTCGCCATCATCACGCCGGCGCTGATCACCGGGTCGTTTGCCGAGCGGGTGCGCTTCAGCAGCTATCTGCTCTTCATGTGCCTGTTCAGTCTGTTCATCTATGCGCCGCTTGCGCACTGGACGTGGCATCCGGACGGGTTCCTGCACAAGATGGGCGTGCTCGATTTTGCGGGCGGGACGGTCGTGCACATGTCAGCCGGGCTGGCGGCACTCGCCGGGGCGATGGTGCTGGGGCGCCGGCAGGCGCATCAGGCCGGCGAAGCGCACGCGCCGGCGAACATTCCGTTCGTGCTGCTCGGCACCGGGATGTTGTGGTTTGGATGGTTCGGCTTCAACGCGGGATCGGCGCTCGCGGCGAACGGTCAGGCCGCCATGGCGCTGGCAACGACCAACACGGCGTCAGCGGCGGCGGCGCTGGCGTGGATCTTTTTCGACGGCATGCGCGGCCAGAAGCCGTCGGCGCTCGGGGCGTGTGTCGGCGCGGTCGTGGGCCTCGTGGCGATCACGCCGGCGGCCGGCTACGTCACGATTGGCGAGAGCATCTTCATCGGCGTCTGCGCCAGTGTCGTGTCGAATCTCGTGGTGCACTGGAAGAATCACGCGTCCACGTTGGATGACACGCTTGACGTCTTCCCGTGCCACGGCGTGGGCGGTATGGTGGGCATGTTGCTCACCGGTGTCTTCGCGAAAGATGTCGGCCTGACGTCCGGTCATGCGACGACATTCCTGGTGCACTGCGGCGCGATGGCGTTCGTCGCCGCGTTCGCGTTCGGCGGATCGTACCTGCTGTACCTGGTGACGGACCTGATCATTCCGCTGCGCGTCTCGAGCGAGCAGGAGGCCGTGGGTCTCGACCTCAGCCAGCACGGTGAGGTGATGGAAGATCCCGGTGCGCCCGCGACGCTCCCGTCGCTCCTCGCGAAAACGGCGTGATCGAGAAAAGGGGACGGGAGTCGTTTTCATGGGGCTGTTTCAAGCCTCCGAATAAACGACTCCCGTCCCCTTTTCGGACCTGTTGACACACGCGGGTCCGGTCTGGCATTCTCCCATCGATAAACGATGGGAACCAACGAATCGCTCGACCTCCTGCCCGGCACGCTGGAACTGCTGATCCTCAAGACCCTCGCCCTCGGAGCGCAGCACGGCTACGGCATTGCGCAGCGGCTCAAACAACAGTCCGACGAAGTCCTTCAGGTGGGCGAAAGCTCGCTGTATCCGGCGCTGCAGCGCCTCCTGCTGAAAGGCTGGGCGAAGGCCGAGTGGGGCGCATCAGAGAACAACCGCCGCGCGCGCTACTACACGCTGACGCCGGCCGGCCGCAAGCGACTCGCCGTCGAGCGCGACGAGTTCGATCGGCTCATCGTCGCGGTCCAGAAGATCCTCGACGCCACCTAGGCGGATCGTATGCGTGGAACAGTCCCGCACGAAAGCTCGCCACCACTCGGGAGATGGAGGACACGGAGGAACGGTCTTGAAAGTCACTCACCCGCGGCGCGGCTTGAATCCGGTAAGAAACTCCGTTGGCGTTTCTACCCGCATCCCATGTCTCAGCGCCACGAGAAAATGACGACGATTGTCGGTGACCACCACCGGCGCGCCCGCCGCCCGCGCCACCTCGGCGATGTGCGCGTCGTAGATGCGGCCGCCGGCGACGCCGTCGCGCACGGCCGCCTTCACGATGGCGAGCCGATCGCCCGCGGGGAGATCGTGGACGGTCATCCGCGCAAACACCTCGGCCTCGAGCAGCTGCGCAGCCACCTCCGGCGTCAGCCGGAACTCGGGCGGCAGCCGCGTCGAGACCGAGAAAAATTCGAGGCAGCAATGCCAGGCGGTCCCCGCGCCGGTGATCTGCCGCTCGGCGACCGCGTGCAGCAGCGACTGGGCCGGCGCGCTCTGGGGGCCGAAGTCGACGAGCCCCGCGACGAGCACGCTGGTGTCGAGGAAGACGCTCACGGCCATCGATTCCGCTCCTCTTCGACGAGTGCGGCGACATCGACCCGGGGCCGGACGGACGCCGTCGGCCGCGCGACGAGCCGGCGGCCGACTTTCACGAGCCGCGGTCCCGGCGCGACGCGCTCGAGGCGAATGCCGGTGTCATCGAGGGTGACATCGACCTCCGCGCCGGCCACGAGCCCGGCCCGTTCGCGAATTGCGGCGGGAATGACGATGCGGCCGGCCTTGTCGATGGAAGTCTTCATGGCATCAGGCTACCACTGGAATGGGATTCGGGATTAGGGATTTGGGATTCGGGGAGATTCGGGGAGATTCGGGATTTGGCCATGCGTGAGCTGCTGCGGCGCATCGGGCATCTTCTTCGCCGCGCGCGGTTCGAGCGCGATCTGGCCGACGAGATGGCGTTCCATCGCGAGATGACGACGCGCGACCTCGAGGGCCGCGGCCTCGATTCGCGAGACGCCGCGCTTGCGTCGCGCCGCGCCTTCGGCAGCGGCGCGCTCGGGGAGGATCAAGCGCGCGACGTGTGGATCGCGACGTGGCTGCAGGATGTTGCGCGCGACATCCGGTTCGCGGCTCGTCTCCTCATCAAGGATCGAGCCTTTACCGCGGTCGCCGTTCTCGCGCTAGCGTCGGGCCTGGCTGCGACGAACACGATCTACACCATCGTCAACGCGATGGTGCTGCGCGGCTTGCCTGGTGACGACTCTCGTCGCATCGTCGTGCTCAGCAATGCCGGCGGCGGCCCGGTCATCGCGTCGTATCCAGACGTCGAGGATTGGCGCGCCGCGCAGTCGTTCGCAGGGATTGCGGCGTTCAGCTTCGGCGCCGTATTCGTCACCAGTGACGAAGGACGCACGCCAGAAGTCGCATACGGCAGCTTCCTGTCAGCAAATGCGTTCCGACTGGTCGGCGAAACGCCGTTGCTCGGTCGTGACTTCGTGGCGGCGGACGATGTGCCCGGCGCCCCGGCCGTCGTCATCCTCGGCTACAGCGTCTGGAGCAACCGCTACGGCGCCGACCCGACGATTGTCGGCCGCACGATCAGGGTGAACAACCGACCGACCGTCGTCATCGGCGTGATGAAGCGAGGCTTTCGGTTTCCGCTTGCGGACGAGATGTGGGAACCGATCGTGGCGATGCCGGGACTCCAGACAGCGAGTCGAGACACGCGGCGGCTCACTGCGTTCGGCCGCCTGCGCGACGGTGCCACGATAACGTACGCGCAGGCAGAATTAGATGCGATCACTGCCCGGATCGCAAAAGACTATCCAGAGACTGACAAGAACACTCGCCCTGTGGTGTCTGCCTACACGGACAGGTTCTCACATCCGATGATCCTTGCTCTTTTCGGAGCGGTCGGGTTCGTGCTGCTCATCGCCTGCGCCAACGTGGCGAACCTCCTGCTGTCCCGCTCCTCGCAGCGCTCGCTGGAGATTTCCATCCGCATCTCGCTCGGCGCGACACGATGGCACATTGTGCGGCAGCTCCTCGTCGAGAGCGTGTTGTTGTCGATCGGCGCCGGCACGATCGGGCTTGGTCTGTCGCTGATCGCGATGAAGCTGTTCTCGAACGCAGTTGCGGGCATCAATTTGCCGTATTGGTATCGCGACAACTGGACGATGGATGCACGCGTGTTCACCTTCATGGCGACCGCGTCGTTGGCCACGGCGTTCGTCTTCGGCCTTGCTCCCGCGCTGCACGCCGCGAAGACCGATGTCCATGATTCCCTGAAAGAGACGGCGCGGACCGGAACGGCCGGCGTCTCCGCACGGCGCTGGACGAGCGGCCTTCTCGTCTCCGAAATCGCGTTCACCCTCGTCTTGCTGACCGGCGCGACGCTGATGATGCGGAGCTTTCTCGCGATTGCACGGACCGACAGCATCGTGGACGCCTCCCACGTGCTCACGATGTCGATCCGGCTGCCGCCAGACAAATATCCGACGCCGGACAAGCGAATCGCCTTCTTCCAGCGTCTCGAAGATCGGTTTGACGCGGTGCGACCGCTCTCCACAGCGGCGTTCGCCAGCTCCGTGCCATTCACGGGAGGATCGATGTGGGATCTGACCGTCGACGGCCGAAGCGACCGGCCAGACGACCAGCCGTCGAAGGTTTCATTCGTGACCATCGGCGGTCATTATTTCGAGGCACTGGGCGTGCACGTGGTACGCGGCCGCGCATTCACCGCCATTGATGGGACAAGCGGCCACGAGAGCGCGATCATCACGCAGCGGCTGGTCTCGATGTTCTTTCATGACAGCGATCCCGTGGGACAACGCATCTGCCTGAGCAACCCCGACTCGCGGAGCGCTGCCCCGCTCTGCGCGCAGATCGTCGGCGTCTCGCCGACGGTTCGGCAGCAATTCATGTCCGAGATCGATCCGGTCGTGTATCTACCGTTTCGCGCCCATCCTGGTGCCTCGGCGATGTTGATGGTACACAGTCAAGATCCGACCGCGATCGCTGGGATCGTTCGCGACGAAACTCGGACTCTCGATGCCGACGTCGCGGTATACCGGCCCATCTCGCTCGAGACGTGGATGGAACAGTCGCGATGGGGCCACAGTGTGTTCGGCACGATGTTCGCCGCATTCGCGGCCATCGCTTTGATCCTCGCGGCGATAGGGCTGTATGCCGTCACCGCCTACGCCGTGACCCAGCGCACTCAGGAGATCGGCGTCCGCATGGCGCTCGGCGCCCAGACCGGCGATGTCGTGTGGCTGTTCATGCGGCGCGGCCTGGCGCCAATCGCATTCGGCTCCATGATCGGGATGGCCGGTGCGTTTGGCACCGGGCGGTTGCTGCACAGCCTGCTGGTGCAAACGAGCCCGACCGATCCGACAACGTTCGTCTCAATCATGGCGCTCTTGGCGGTTGTCGCAATCGCCGCCTGTTATCTGCCGGCCCGCCGCGCGCTGCGCCTCGATCCGATGATCGCGCTTCGGTGCGAGTAGGTCCGGGATTTGGGATTTGGGATTTGGGATTCGGGGCGGGATTCGAGGGATTCGGGATTTGACCATGCGTGAGTTGCTGCGGCGCGTCCGGTATCTCATTCACCGTGGGCGCTTCGAGCGCGAACTGGCCGACGAGATGGCGTTCCATCGCGAGATGACGGCCCGCGAGCTCGAGGGCCGTGGCCTCGATTCGCGAGACGCCGCGCTGGCGTCGCGCCGCGCCTTCGGCAGCGGCGCGCTCGGGGAGGACCAGGCGCGTGACGTCTGGGTTTGGCGGTGGTTGCAGGATTTCTCCCGCGACTGTCGATTCGCCGCCCGTCTGCTCGCGAAAGAGCGGCGGTTCACGGTCGTTGCGGCGACAGTCCTCGGACTCGGCATTGGTATCACCAACCTGCAGGCGGTTCTGATCAACGATATTTGCGTCCGGGGCCTGCCGGTCCCCAGAGTCGATCGCGTCGTCTTCCTCGCCGCGCGCGACACGCAGGACCGCGAGCAACCGCTGTCGCCTCGCGAGTTCCGCGACCTGCGCTCGACCATCCGCGGCCTCAGCGGCTTGGCAGCGTTCGCGACCACGCCGATGGTCATCGGCGACGAAGGCCAGGCGCCAGATCGCGCGCTCGGAGCCTACGTGTCAGCGAATGCTTTCGGCATCCTTGCCGAACGGCCGCTGATCGGCCGCGACTTCGAGCCAGCTGACGACAAGCCCGGCGCTCCTGGGGTCGCGATCCTCGCGCATACCCTTTGGGCGTCGCGTTACGGCGCCGATCCGTCGATCGTCGGCCGCACGGTCCGGGTCGACGGCGCGCCGGCCGTCATTGTCGGCGTGATGCGCGACAGGTTCCGGTTTCCTACTAACACCGAGATCTGGCGGCCGCTCGCGTCGATGCCGGACATCGCGGGTGCGAAGCGCACGACCCGTGCGCTCGGCGTATTCGGCCGCCTCGAGGACCATGCGAGCATCGGCGACGTCCGCGGTCAACTGGCGGCCTCGACCCGGCAGATGTCGCACGACTATCCGGACACCAACACCGGCATGCGGCTCGCCGTCGTACCGATCAACGAGAAGTTCAACGGGCGGATCACCGACTCGGTCTGGCTCGCGTTCATCAGCGTCGGCGTCATCGTGCTGTTGATCGCGTGCGCGAACACCGCGAACCTGTTGCTGATGCGGTCGGCGACGCGCGGCCACGAGATGGCGCTGCGCGCCTCGCTCGGTGCGTCGCGATCGCAGCTCGTCCGCCAACTGCTCGTCGAAAGCGTGCTGCTCGCGGTCCTCGGCGGCGCCCTCGGCACGGCGCTTTCCGCGGCCGGCCTTCATGCGCTCTCGAACATGGTTCCGCCGAACACGCTGCCGTACTGGGTGACGTTCACGATGGATCGGCGCGTCTTCGCGCTGCTCTGCGCCATCTGCCTCGGCACCGTCTTCGTGTTCGGATTCGCACCTGCCGTCCACACCTCCAGAACCGACGTCGGCCAACTCGTAAAAAGCGGCAGCCGTGGAGGCGGCGCGAGCGTGCGCGTCCGCCGCTGGACCACCGCCTTTCTCGCGGCTGAATTCGGTTTGACCATGGTGATGGTAGCCGCGCTCCTCGTGAATCTGCGGGCGTCGCACGCTGCAGAGCGTCGCGAGCTCGTGGTCGATCCGACGAATCTCGTGACGAGCGCCGTCACGCTCTCGGCCGAACGCTATCGGACGCCGGAACGGCGCCTCGCATTCTACGAGCAGCTCGACACCAGGCTCGCGCAGATACCAAGTCTGTCCGGCACCGCAGTAGCGACGGCGCTGCCGCTGGGTGGAGCGGCGGCACAAGCAGTGGAGATCGAGGGGCAGGCGCGGCCATCGGGAGAGTTGGCACCCATCGTGTGGGCTGTGGCGATCAGCGATCGATACTTCGATGTCCTGTCGATTCCGTTGCTGCAAGGCCGGGCCTTCGCCTCGCGCGACGGGTTGGCCGGCTACGAGAGTGTCATCGTGAATCAACAGTTCGCACGCGCCTTTTTTCCGGGCGTTGATTCGATTGGCCGGCACATTCGACTGACCGAGACGCGCGCGCCCAATGGCACGGCACCGTGGCTGACGATCGTCGGCGTCTCTGCAATCGTTCGACAGCGCTCGACTTCCGATCCCGATCCGATCGTCTACCTTCCGCTCAACGCCGGGCCACCAACCTCGGCTCGACTGATCGTTCGCGCGCCGCGCGCAGCGGCGGTCGTCGCGCCCCTGCTGCGCGACGCGGTCCGCGCGATCGACCCCGATCTCCCGCTGTACCGCACCATGTCGATGGACCAGGCGCTTGCCGAGTCGCAGTGGAATGGCCGCGTGTCCGCGGTGATTCTCGACGGCATCGTACTCGTCGCCATCTGTCTCGCCGGCGTCGGCGTGTACGCCGTCACGTCGTACGCCGTCGTGCAGCGCACGCACGAAATCGGCATCCGCATGGCCCTCGGCGCCCGGCGGCAGCACATCGTCGCGATTGTGCTGCGCCGCGCGGCGGCTCAACTGGGCATCGGCCTGCTGACCGGCGTCGCCTGCATGCGCGCATGGGAGCGACTCTTCGGCGAAGGCGGCTCCCGGACCGTCTTCTACCACCTCACAGATCCGATCAACCTGATTGGCGTCGCAGCGTTGCTGACACTGATCGCGGGCATCGCGTGCGTGCTGCCGGCGCGCCGGGCCGTGGCGCTCGATCCGCTCGTCTCGGTGCGGCACGAGTAACACTCCGACTTCCATCGCTTATCGATGGGAACAAACGGCACGGGCCGGTGTCCAACCGACCGTGACCGATGTCCGCGGTTCCACGACACAGGACGGCAGCCGGCCCGCAGCTCGCCCGTTCGTCGTGTTGTTCCGCACCTTCTTCGAGCAGTTTTTCACCAGCGAGTCCATCAGCTCGGACGACAAGCTGCGCCAGACGATCATCGGCGTCCTCGCCTTTCTGCTCCTGCCCGGGCTCCTCCTCCTGATCGAGCTCTTCTTCGACTACCAGGGCATCGTCTTACGCGCGATTCGTTATCAGCAGTTCGACAAGCTCGACGACACGCTGCTCTGGATCGCCTTCATCTTCGTCACCTACTCGATGGTCGCCGTCGGCTTCATCGCGATTTGTGTGTGGGACACGCTGACGTTCGACAGGCGCGACGCGATGGTGCTCGGGCCGCTGGCCGTCCGTGGCCGCACGATGGTGATCGCGAAGGTCGCCGCGCTCGGCGCCTTTTTGCTGGCCGCCGCAACCGCGGTCAATTTGCTCAACGCGATCGTCTTCGCCTTCTCAACAGCCGATCGGCTGAGCGGAGTCACACTGATCCGCCATTTCGCCGCGCTGTTCGGGTCCACTGTGGCCGGCGCCATGTTCGTCTTCGCCGCCATCGTCATTCTCCGGGGCGTTGTCGGACTGGTCGCCGGACCCAGAATCGCCGCGGCGGTCGGCTCGTCGCTGCAATTCGTGTTCGTGCTGGCGCTGCTTCTTCTCGTGCTCCTATGTCCGGCCGTCTGGGAAGTGCCGCACAGCGCGCTGGTGAACATGACGGTCACCGGCTGGCTGCCGACGTCGTGGTTCCTCGCTCTCTTCGAAGCGCTGCGTGGATCGCGACGATTCCATGCCGGTCCGCTCGCGGCGTACTTCCAGCCGCAGGCCGTACGCGCGGTCGCCGCCACCGGCGGAGCCCTGGCCGGCGCCGCGCTGATCTCGATGATGAGCTATCGGCGCCAGATGCAGCGGGCCCTCGCGCCTGCCTCCAGGGCGGGCGTCGGCGGCGGGGCGCGACTCACGCGATTCCTGGCGCACACGATCATCCGAGGAAAAGGGGCCGTACCCCTTTTTCGATTCTTCAGCGCGAGAAAAAGGGATACGGCCCCTTTTCCGGTCGCGGACGCTGCGTCCGATTTCATCCTCCTCACGATCGCGCGCAACCGCGCGCAGCAGACGCCAATCGCCATGAATGCGGCGGTGGGCGTCGCGGTCATCCTCGCGGCGCTGATGCAGGTGCGAACGATCGTGTCGCTCGCGCACCCGCGAATCGCGGTGCTGTGGATTCCGCCGGTGCTCGCGTATTCGATCGCCATCGGCCTGCGCGCCTCGTTCTTCGTGCCGAGCGAGTTGCCCGCCGCGTGGACGTTCTCCGCGAATGCGCCAGAGCCCTCGACCGCGTACTGGTCAGCAGTCCGCGCGGCGATGCTCGCGTTCGTGCTGCCCAGCACGGTGGCGGTGACCGCGCTCGTAACTGTGCCGCTGCTCGGTTGGACGGGCGCCGTTTGGCACGCGCTGTTCGTCTGCGTCGCGGCGACGATGATGATCGAAGCCGTGGCGCTGACGATCGACTTCATGCCCTTCACGCGCGCGTACGAAGCCGGCCACGCCAGGCTGAAAACACGCTGGTGGATCTACGCGGTGGGGCTGTTCGCGTCTGCGTACTATCCCGTTCGATTCGAAATATCCGCGTGGGGCAACCCGCTGGCGTTCGGGCGGCTCATCGCCTGCCTCGTCGTCTTTTCGATCGCGCTCGACATCGTAGGCCGCCGCCGGGCGGCGCGCTGGACGGTCCAAGCGCACACGCCGCCTGCCGACGCGCTTTCCAGCGTCAGTGTTCTGAACATCTGGGACATCGCATTCGTGAAGGAGACCACGTGCTGAACGTTCACGGGTTGACGAAGCGCTACGGCGCGCTGACGGCCGTCGACGATCTCTCGTTCGTCGTGCATCCCGGCGAGGTGCTCGGCTTGCTCGGGCCGAACGGATCCGGCAAGAGCACGACTGTCAAGATACTCACCGGCCTGCTGGAGCCGACAACGGGCCACGTCGACCTCGACGGCCGCGACGCCTTCGCGGATCGGCTCGCCTACAAGGCCCAGATCGGCTACGTCCCGGAAGAGCCACATATGTATTCGTATCTCACGGGCCCGGAGTATCTGCGGCTCGTCGGCCGGCTGCGTGGACTGCCCGACGCCCTGCTCGATGACAAGATCGACCGCTTCCTGCAACTCCTCGGCATCTACGACGATCGTTACCAGACGCTGTCGTCGTACTCGAAAGGCATGCGGCAGAAGATTCTGATCGCCGCCGCCGTCCTCCATAATCCGCGGATCCTCATCCTCGACGAACCGTTCTCCGGGCTCGACGTCACCGCCGCGCGCGTCTTGAAAGCGTTTGTCCGCGCGGTCGCCGCCGCGGGCAAGATGGTCGTCTTCAGCTCCCACGTCCTCGAGGTGGTCGAGCAGGTGTGCTCCCGCGTCGTCATCCTCAAAGACGGCCGCGTCGTCGGCCACGACGATGTGGCGAAGCTGCGCGAGACGCTGCGACTGCCCTCGCTGGACGCGGTGTTTGCCGCGTTAGTGGCGGAAGAGCGCGTCGAAGAGCGGACGCAGGGACTCATCGACGCGATGGCACAGGCGTGACCATGCCGCGCTCCCCCCTTTCGCGCGCGCTGGACATGGAGCAGGACCGCGGGTTCACCGTTCTCATCGCGTCAATGGCTGGAGGGGTTGCGGCGCTGGAGCTTGCGGGACGAGTCGCCGCCGCGAGATGGCCGGCGGCGTCATTGGACGATGTGACCGATGGCGACGAGAACAGCGTCATCGCGCTCGACTTGAGCGCGGTGTCAGCAGGCCGGTGAAAAGGGGACGGGAGTCATTTCGCCGCGCCTCAGCAGGCTTCGCTTCGAACCGTGTAAACCGTTGCGATCGTTGACTGCTGCGCCGACGAGAAAAGGGGACAGGTTTAGCAGGAAACGCACTTGTTCATAATCTTGGCGCCGAGCTTCTCGAGTAATGCGATCGTCTGGGGGAAGGGTTGGATCCGCTGATAGGGGCCGTTTGCCATGTCGGCGGTCGTCTGCCCCTTGCGATTGATGGCCGTGACGTCGGCTCCCTTGGACACCAGGTACTGCACCATCTCGTTGTCGCCTCGAGACGCCGCGTTGTGCAGTGCGGTGTCCCCCTCGGCGTCTCGCGCGTTCACGTCGGCGTGCAACTCTTCGACGAGATACTTGACCGCCGCCAGCATCCCGGTCGGCGCATAGCGATGTTCATTCGAGGTGAAGCTGGATCCGTACGCTTCCCCAGAGGCGGCAAGCAGCGGCGGCACGCCGGGACCACCGATCGGCACTGGCGTCAAACCTGACTTGTCGGGCCCCGCCGGCTCGGCTCCGCCCGGCCGGCGGCCAGCCGATTTCATCGTCGGCACATTCGGGTCGGCGCCGTACGCGACCAGCATCTTCATCGCATCGATGTCGTCGCTGTAGGCGGCTCGCCAGAACGGCGTCGCGCCGATTTCATCCAACCCGGACATGTCGCGGTTGTAGCCGCTGTACCACACCTTCCGTGTCAGTCTGGCGTTCGGGTTCGCTCCGTGCGCGAGCAACGCCGTCATCAGATCGAGATATGCCGTCTTCTGTTGCTTGTTCGCCTGAGGTTGCGGATACTCCGTCTTCGCCGACCAGACCACGTTCAGCACGTCATAGAGCGGCGTGGCGCCATTGGATTCGGCCAGGTTGGGGTCCGCCCCGTGGTCCAAGAGGTACATCGCCGTATCGAAGCGTCCGTTCAGGGTGGCGACGATCAAGGGACTGGAATGGTCGCCGGGATCGACCTGATTCACATCGGCGCCACAGTCGACCAGTGCCTGCACGGTGTCGAGATGCCCCTCGCGCGCCGCGAACATGAGCGCGGTCAACCCCCCTTGGGTGCCGACAAGATCGGCGTAAGAAGCTGGACGAGCCGTCTTCGCCGGAGCTGGTTTCGCTGCCGGCTCCTTGGCAGCCGTCGCCTCGGCTGACGCGCCCGTGCCCTTGTCCGCTACCGGCTTCTTTTCGTCGGGCGGCGCGCCTCCCAGAGCGGGATCGAACGTCTGATGGAGACGCGGGTCGTCGCTCGGCAACTTGGTCCAGTCGAACACCTTCGTCGCCGGTTTCCAGTCCGCTCCGTGGGCCAACAGCGCTTTCAAAGCATCGGTCCGGCCGTACGCGGCGGCATACATCAGTGCCGTCTCGCCCCTGACCGACTCCGTCGCATTGACGTCCGCGCCGTGCGCAATGAGGGCGGAGACGCCGTCCGTGATCCCGGCTGCGGACGCCAGCATCAGCGGCGTCGTGCCGTACGCGTCGGCCGCCGTGGCGCTGGCTCCAGCCTTGAGCAGCGCGTCGACCACCGGCGCCTGGCCGTTCTTTGCGGCGAGGTGGAGCGGCGTCATCGCTCCGAGGCGCGTGACCGCCGACACGTTGGCTCCCGCGTAGATCAGCATCTGCGCCATCTCCAGGTCGCCGTTCATGGCCGCCCAATGCAAGGCGGTCATGCGGTCGGCCTGCGATGCATTCACATCAGCCGCGTCTTTCAACAACGATCGCACCGCCTCGGAATCGCGGTGCATCGCCGCATCGGCCACGGGAGAGTCGCTCGGCGCCGCAATGAGGAGAGCAGAGCAACACAAAGCCCCGATCGCACTCAGGGACGCACCGCCGAATAGTCGTCGCAGCATATGGCTACGTTCTCCTCTCACTCCGCCGTCGTCCTGACGGCGGGATTCAGTTCCATCGGCGCGGTGCTGTCACCGAACTTGTCCTTCTCGACGCCCAACTTCTGCAGCAACGACAATCCGACATTCGCCATCGGCGTATCGTCGGCGACCCTGACGTGGTAATTGCCCTTGAGTTGTCCGCTGGCGTGCCCCAACAGGATGAGCGGCAACCGCTTGTGATTGTGGAGGTTTGAATCGCCCATCGGCGAGCCATACAGGATGGCGCTCTTCTCCAGCAGGTTGCTGTCGCCCTCAGGGATGCTCTTCAGCTTCGCGAGCAAATACGGGAGCAGCCCAACGTGATACGTGTTGATCTTCTGATTCTGCCGGATGTTCTCTTCCTTCTCCTGATGATGCGATGCATTGTGGAAACCGGTTTTGACGCCGCATTCAGGATAGACGCGCCCAGACACGTCGCGGCTCATCTTGAACGAAAAGACCTTCGTGAGATCCGACTGAAACGCCAGAGCCATCAGATCGAACATGAGGTGCACGTGGTCCGTGTACGAGTCGGGCACGCCGATCGGTGCTTCCGGCAGGGCGCGCATCTCGCCACTGCGATTCTGCGCTTCGATGTTCTGAATCCGGCGCTCAATTTCGCGGACATCGTTCAAGTAGCTGTCGAGTCGCAGACGATCGCTCGTCCCCACATCGCGCTTCAGGACGGTCACCCGCGCCGTCACCCAGTCGAGAATGCTGGCGTTGGCCTGCCGGCGCGCGGCTCGATCGGCCGGCGAACCGCCGACGCCGAACAACTGATCGAAGACGGCGCGCGGATCCCGGATCATCGGCAGAGGCTCGGTCGGCGACGCCCAGGAGATGGTGTCGGTATAGACGCAGGCATAACCGTACGAGCAGCCACCTGCCTGGTCCACCGGTTCGATGCACAGCTGCATTGAAGGGATCGCTGACGCCTGCCCGATCTCCTGCGCGTAGATCTGATCCAGGGACGTGCCGGCGTGGACGTCCGACCCTTCGGTCTGTGTCGGATGCGCCTGCGTCAAGAAGGTCGTGCTGGAGCGGAAATGATCACCGCCGATCTCCGGTGCCGCCCAGGCTTCGGCGGCATGGTCCGACGTCCCACTCACGATTGTGAGGTACTGGCGGTACGGTTCGAGCGGCAGGAGACTACTTGGAGAAAGGTCGAAGTTGCTGCCCACGGCGGCCGGCGACCACAAATTCAGCTTGGCGCCGATCTCCGAACAGCCTGCGGCCCCATGGACCATCTCGATGGCGATAAGGCGCGTACGGTTGGCGGCAGTAGCCGTCGCAGTCTTCGCCCACGCCGTCCCCGCTGGCACCATCGCGTCCAGGAAGGGCAAGGCCAGTGTCACGCCCATGCCTTTCAAAACGGCGCGGCGGGAAATATGCCTTTGCGTAATGAACATCACTGCAACTCCTCGTCGCTGGCCTACTGCCGGTCCGACTGGCTGTCGGTGAGCACTTCCGCCTCCGCATGGCGCATGCGGAACGCTGGACTGTTGACGATACCGACGACGAAGGTGGAAAAACGGTTGCCGTTGCTCGCCGCCTTGTTGACCATCGCCCGAATCGTCGGCATGTCGTAATACTGCACCGGACGTCCAATGGCATACGCCATCAGATTCTCGGCAAAAACCCGGATCACCGTATCTTTGTGCTTCAGCAGGCTCTGATTGAGTCCCTCGAGCCCGTCGATGCGATTGCCGTCGTAGAGCTCACCGGCCGCGTCGATCGGAACGCCGTCGCTGTCGAATCGGCCGAAGTCGTGGACCCGCCAGTGGCCGGTGGGATCGAAGTTCTCCAGCGCCAGGCCAATCGGATCGATCGTCTTGTGGCACGACGCACAGAACGGGTTCTTGCGGTGCTCCTCCATCCGTCCGCGGACCGACAGCGTTTTGCCTCCGCTGACAGCCGACGTTTCGTCCAACGTGGGGATATTCGGCGGCGGCGGCGGCGGCGGTTGCCCCAGCAGCACTTCCAGCACCCACTTGCCGCGTTGTACCGGCGACGTTCGGTCCGCGACCGACGTTTCGACCAGAATACTGCCGTGGCCGAGCACACCTTGACGATGCGTGCCAGCCAACGAGACGCGGCGGAACTGTGAGCCGGCGATCCCTGGAATCCCGTAGAACGCCGCGAGGCGCTCGTTGACGAACGTGTAATCCGCGGTCAACAGATCGAGGACGTTTCGATCCTCTTTGACGATGCTGTCGAAGAGCAGCTGCGTCTCGCGCTTCATGGCGTCGGCGAGCGTCTTGTCGTAATTCGGATAGACCAGGGGATCGGGATGGACCTTGTCGACGTCCTGCAGCCGAAGCCAGAGCGACTCGAACCGCGTGGACAACGCGATCGACCGAGGATCTGTCAACATGCGCTGCAACTGCGCATCGAGGACCGCCGGCTCGTGGAGACGCCCTTCAGCGGCAACCTTCCTCAATTCCGCGTCAGGTGGGAGGGCCCAGAGGAAGTACGACAGACGGGACGCCAGGCCAAGGTCGTCGACTCTGTAGTTCTGTGCCGCCCGGGTGGCGGCTGGCTGCGGCTCGAGCCGGAACAGGAAGTCCGGACTGGCAAGAATCGCCTGCAGCGCCATGCGAACGCCCGACTCGAAGTCGTGTCCGTTCCGCCCCTGCTCGTAGAACGTCATCAGGGGTTTCAAGTCCTCCGCCGTCGCGGGGCGACGATACGCCTGGCCAGCCAGATTCGTGAGGATCTTCCGGACGCAGGGCATTTCATCCGCCGCCGAGGCGGGGCGACAGACAAAGATCCGCTGCCGGCTGATCGTGTCGGAGACGCCCGTGACCGAAAAGGGACCGCTGATGCTCAAGTCGCGGAGGTGCGGAAGCGACGTGACGCCCTGCGCGGATCCGATGTTGGTATCGGCGAGCGTGAACTCGATCGGTTTCACCAAATCGTCGATTGGCCCGTTCGAGCGCTGAATGAACGCGGCCGATACGCGCTGCGGTCCCGCCTTGACGTCGATGGGGGGCGTTGCAATCGTCAGCCCCTCCGGCCGGTCCTCATTCATCCGCGGGTCGACATCCAGCAGGGCGACCGGCTCGTTGTTGATCGACACCTCAATCTGCTCGCCGACCGTCGTCAAGCCGAAGAGGTCGCCGAGCGGCGTGTCGTAGAGGACCAGTTTGAAGCGATACTTTCCGTCGGCCGGAAAGATGTGGACGGTCGAGATTCCGCCGCGTGTGCCCATCGGCGCGCCGTCGACGTGATCCATCTGCGACGCGAACGGGTCGACCGGATAGGTGACAGAGGTCGTCGTCACGCCGGGATCGCCGACGGCGAGGCGGCTGACCGCGTCTGCTGCGGTCAGGTAGCTTTGCAGCAGCGTCGGCGAGAATCCTTGCGCCTCGGCAATGTTGTCGAAGTTATGGCTCATCGTGTCCGGCGGGAGCCACTGCGTCACGTCGACATGGATTCCCAGCATGGCCGCGATCGAGTTCGTGTACTCGACGCGGTTCAACCGCTGAAACGTGCGCTGGCCAGGGTTGACCTGCAGCGCCGCCGCCCGATCCAGCCGGTTCTCGAGCGAGACGATGAACGCCTGGATGCTCGCTTCGTCCGGTCGCTTCGGCGCCGTCCGCGGCGGCATCATCCCCGCCCGCAGCTTCGCGATCATGTCCTCGGCAATTTTCGCGTTCGCGGGTGCCGACGCCATGTCGAAATGCTCGAACGAGAGTCCACCGGGTTTCCGCTTGTCGGTGTGGCACTGCGTACAGACCTGGTGAACCATCGCGTTCTGCGCGGTTTCTGGCATGTTGTTGCCCGTGTGCGGAAACGCGATCACTTGCGTCGCCGTCGCACTGGCCGCTGCCGCCGACGCCATCCCGGGGATCGCGGCAACTTGCAGCGCCGCGATGAACGATTTCACCGTGGCTTCGTCGGGACGAGGCTCACCGGCGGGAGGCATTTCCCCAGCTTTGAGCCGGCGCGCCATCGCTGCGGCCAGCGCCGGCGCGGCCTGCTCGGAACCGTTGAAGTGCTCCAACGACAAATCGCCGGTGACGTCGGCGTCGTTGTGACACTTGGCGCAATATTGGTGAACGAGCGCGATCTGGGCGGCCGCGGGCATTGATTCCGGCGCTGGGGTTCCTTGCGTCGTAACCTGCGCCGCGTCCGGCGGCTGCCGACTATTGGCAGAGCCGATGTCGGCGGCGAGGCTGAGACTCAGGCCGACCCCGGCGACCACGGCAAAAATGTTCGCGGCGCGTTTCGTCATTCGTCAATGCCCCTCATGACACTCCGCAGCAGACGAGCCTCCCCCTTCGGACGTGTGCGACGCCGGCACGGAGATCGTGAACACGAGCCGTGAATGTCGGCGGATTATACGCAGATGCAAACGAGGAAAGGAAACGCTTTTTACGTGACCGTGCTAAGTATCGTGTCACTAGCGCGACAGAAAGTCGCGCACGATCTGCGAGATGTCCCGGTGCTCGACGTCGGCGGCATAGTTCAATGCGCGCATGTCGGCCGCGGACACACGGCCCCCGAGCCGCTCCAGCGCGGCGCGCACCTGCGGATGGCGCAGCAGCATCTCCGATCGCGCAACCGGCGCGGCGTCGTATGGCGGAAAGTAATGTCGATTGTCCTCGAGCTGCACGAGGTCGAGTCCCTTGATGAGACCCGCGGTGGCATCGCCCGCGATGAGATCGACCTGCTTCGCCGCGAGCGCACGATAGGTGAGCGTGAGGTCCATCACGCGCGGCGGCGCCGAAAAATGGAGACCGTACGCTTTGGCGAGCCCCGGGAAGCCGTCCGGCCGCTCCAGAAACTCGTAGCCGAACCCCGCGCGCCATCCCGGCGCCTCTCGCACCGCATCGTCGATCGTCTTCAGCCCGCGGGCGCGGGCGTCTTCGCCGCGGACAAGAATCGCGAACGTGTTGTTGAAGCCGAGCGGCGGCAGCAGCGTCCGGCCGCTGCGTGCGTAGAGCTCGCGGACGGTCGCGTACACCGTGGCCGCGTCGGCGGCGACCGGTTGCCTGAAGATCGCCGTCAGCGCCGTCCCCGTGTACTCGACGTAGACGTCCACGTCGCCGGTCAGCTGGGCATGATCGCAGATCAACGTACCGCCCAGGTTCAAACGTCGCTGCACCGGCAGGTGCGTGTCCCGCTCGATCGTCTGCGCGACGAGCTCGCCGAGAACCAGTTGTTCGGTGAAATTCTTTGAGCCCACGACGATCGCGCCATCGGAGGCCCCGGCGAGCAGACTGCTCACGCCCACTGCGGCGACGACCAGACCTCCGGCAAGTGCCGCGGCACGCCGGGTCCCGACCCTTCGGCGCGCAGACAGCTGGCGTTCCACGACGAGCAGCAGCCCATCCACGGCGAGCGCGAGCAGGGCCGCCGGAATCGCGCCGGCCAGAATCACGGTCGTGTCCACCATCGACAGCCCGCGATAGATATATTCGCCAAGGCCGCCGGCGCCGATCGCGGCCGCGATCGTGGCAGCACCAACTCCCACCACTGCCGCCACGCGGACGCCCGCCACGATCGACGGCAGCGCAAGCGGCAGCTCCACCTGCCGCAGCAGCTCGCCCGGCGTCATGCCCATCGCGACGCCCGCCTCCCGAATCGACGGATCGATCCCATTCAAGCCGGCGATCGTCGTCCGCACAATCGGCAGCAGCCCGTAGAGGATCAACACGACGATCGCGGCGCGGGCGCCGACGCCGCCGACGAGCGGCACGGGCAGGAGAAAGCCGAACATCGCGAGGCTGGGAATGGTCTGCACGATGTTGGCGAGGCCGACGACCGGCGCGGACAGGCGCGGACGACGGGACGCGAAGATGCCGAGCGGCACGCCAATCGTCACCGCCACTGTCGTCGAGATCGCGACGAGCAGCACGTGCTGCCCGAAGAGTGCCGCCAGCTCAGCGCGGTGGGCGGACCAGAACGTGAGTAGCGGAATCATTCGGATCGCATCAACATAGAAAAGGGGCCGTATCCCTTTTTCGACTGTGAGTCCCTGAAAAAGGGGTACGGCCCCTTTTCTTCAGTCAGCCCGCGGAATGGCTGGCACGGCGTCCAACAGTCGACGCACGCGCGAGTCCGATGAACGGGCAATGGCCTCCGGCCGGTCGAAGGCGATCAGCTGGCCTGCGTCGAGCACGCCGATCCGATTCGCCAGCGCGAACGCCTCGCCCATATCGTGGGTCACGATGATGACGGTTTTGCGCAGACGATCCTGAATGCGATGGAACTCGACGTGCAACTCCGCGCGCGTCAGCGGGTCGAGCGCCCCGAACGGTTCGTCCATCAGCAGGACCGGCGGATCGACGCCGAGCGCTCGTGCCACACCCACCCGTTGGCGCTGGCCGCCCGATAACTCGTCGGGCCAGCGATCGGCGACGCCGGCGGACTCGAGTCCAATCAACGCAACCAGTTCGTTCACGCGATGGGCGATCCGGTCGGCGGGCCAGCCTTCCAGTCGAGGGACGACGCCGATGTTCGCGGCGACGGTCATGTGCGGAAACAGTCCGACGTCCTGGAGCACGTAGCCGACGCGGCGCCGAAGCCGCACCGGCGACCACTCGCGCGTGTCGCGCCCTTCGACGCGCACGGTGCCGGCGTCAGGAAGCAACAGCCGGTTGACGAGCTTGAGGATCGTGCTCTTCCCGGCGCCGCTGCGCCCGACGAGCGCGAGCACGTCGCCCGGCTCCACGGCGAGATTGAACCGCTCGAGCACGCGCAGACCGCCCGGCCGCGCGAAGCTCACGTCCGCAAATTCGATCGCGGGCGCCGGCGCACCGTCGGTGGGCATCTAATCGCGACGGTACCACAGGAAAAGGCAGGAGGGGCTGGAAAGGCAGGATAGGCTGGACGGGCCCGCCCATCCTCGCTCTCGGCCCGTCAGAACTTGACGAACAACGACGCGGCGACCACGGGCGATGTGCGTAGACGAGTGTCGAACGCAACCCCTTTTCGGCGCGCGATCGCGCGAACATCGGCACGCACGCCTACGCCCTTCAACCCGTGCGGCCGCGAGGTCAGCAGATACTTGATGCCCCCGCCGGCGAAATAGGTCTGCCCTGTCACCGCCAGCGTGCCCCCTTCGTACACCTCGCGCAGGTACCCGGCACCGGCCAGCGCGAACGGCGTCGCCCGGCTCCCCATTCGCCAACGCGTGATGTTCGCGACGACGGCACCATCGACGGTGTACTGGTGCAGCGAATTGGACGCCGTAACGGGCGCGCCGTTTTCGAAATCGCCGCTGACCGCGGTCTGCAGGCGCGGCTGCCCGTACGACGACGAGCCCTCGATCTCGAATATCGGCGTCAGCCGCACGCCGACGCTGGCCTCGATGCCAGGCGCCGCCGCCAATTCCGTCGAGGTGGAGAACAGCGTGAAGCCCGCCGACGGTGCCGTCTCCGCCGCGGCGACGGTCCCGAACGACAGCGAGCCGCTCCACGTGAAGCCCACGGCAACTTCGAATCGTCCGCCGTCCATCGCCGTCTGTGCGTGCGCGGCCGATGCGCTCAGTCCGCAGACCGCCGCACACGCGCCAGCGGCGACAAGGCGCCGCACCCGGCTCATTTGCGCACGACCTTCACTTCAATCGCTCCGCTGTCGCCGCCCTTCGGCACGACCACCAGCCGATCCAGAAAACTGACGCGGAAATCGAGATCCACCGTCGTGAGCGACGTGTCGAAATAGCTGTTCAGATCCGCATCGTCGAGCGGTTCGACGCGGACGATGTGCGGTCCCGGCGAGAGGCCCGCAATGGCAAACCGCCCCTGGTCGTCCAGCGCGAGGTTGGCGATGAGGCGTCCGGTGGCCAGTTCGAACGCGACGACGTGCGCGCCGAACAGCCCCTGACCGTCTTTCGTGACGCGGCCCGAGAGGCTCCCGGTGGTCGTGTTGAAGCCGGCGTCGGGATAGATGTCCGAGATGCCGGCGATGTCGTCGGCCTTCAGAACCCGGCCGCTGATGTTGCCGGCCGGAAACGCGATCGGGAACATCACGGCTTCCGCCGCGATCACGCGCCGCCCGCCGGTGGGCAAGATCTCCGTTTCGCCGATCGCCGAGTGGCCGAGGCCGCTCAGATGCCCGATCTCGTGCGTGGCGATCGTCTGCAGATCGTACTTCCCGGTCTCGCCCGCGGGCGCAACCGACCACTGGAACGACGTGTTGAAGAAGATGTCAGCCTCCAGGAGCGCGCCGGTCGCATCGTCGATGAGAAAATTCGTGGACGCCAGCACGCGATCGAGATCCGGCCGCGACAGGAATCCGAGCGTCGAGCGTCCGTCGTTGTCGAGCGGCCGCGCCGACGTGATTCCGCTGAACTGATACGCGATCGACGCCGTGGGCACAGCCTGCCAGGTCGCGAATGCGCGGCCGACGGCCGCTTCGAAATCGCTCGAGCTGACGCCCGGTGCGCCGGCGTCGGACACGAAATACTGGACCGGCGTCTGGCTCCATTTCACCGTCATCGGCTGGCCGTCGACCGTCACGCCGAACTTCAGATACGCGAAGGCGGGCTGCGCCTGCGCGACGAGCAGACAGAAAGTGGTGACCATGGCGACGATGGCGGAGCGGCTCCGCAGATCTTTCGTCTGGCCTGTCACTTTCCACCTCCAACCAACGCCCGCACGCGCTGCTCGAAGTCCGCAAGCGCGATCGGCTGACGCGTGGAACCGCCGCGGACGACGAGCGTCGGCGCGGCGACCGGCATCAAGGCGGGCGGAGTGACCAGCCAGCCGGTGCCGCTTGCGTTCGACACCACGCGAAACACGCCCTGGCTCAGTCCGAGCACGTGCGGCACACTGGGTCCCTGCGCACCGAGAAAGACGACGACCTGCTGGTCGACTGCGAACGCGGGCGCGCCGACGAAAATGCTCCGGTAGCGTCCCAGTAACCCACCAGGCACGCGGAACTGCACGACGGCGCCGAGCGATCCCTTGAGGTACTCGTCCACCTGGAGCGAGACCATCGTCTCGATCGCGCGATGATCGTCGGTCCATTGTCCGGTGACGACCACGACCCGCCCGCGCGCGATCGCGACAGCCTCGCGCGACAGCTCGCCGAGATCGGCCGACACGAGCGTCGTGGCGTGCGCGGATGCCACGCCGATGCACGCCGTCAGAACGCACGCACACAGAATTCGCATGAGGGTTTCTCCCTTTCGCTCGGCTAAAGCCTTCGCGCTACACCGCCTTCGCGTACACAGCCTTCCCCGGCGAGAGCCTTCGCGCTACACCGCCTTCGCGTCAGACAGCCTTCGCCGGCGAAAGCCTTCGCACTACACCGCCTTCGGGCTACAGCGTGACGATTGTGCGCTGCGACGACCCGCAGAATCGCTTCGGCCGCTCGCCGGCTGGCACCCGGACCGCCAAGTTTTGCACGCACGCGTGCGAGCCCTTCGCGAATCGTCGCGACGCGCGCGGGATCCGTCAGCATCGAGACCGCCTCGCGCGCGACCGTTTCGGGGGTGAACGCGTCCTGAATCAGCTCGGGGACGATCTTCTCGCCGGCGATCAGATTCACCATGCCGACGGTGTCGACCTTGATCAACCGCCGGCCGATCCGATACGTCATCGGCGACAGGCGGTACACGATGACCATCGGCGTGTTGTGCAGCGCCGTCTGCACGGTCGCGGTTCCCGATGCCGTGAGCACCACGTCCGCGGACGCGAGGATGGCATCCGTGTCGCCTTCGACGCTCGTGATGGGCGCACCGCTGGCGCGAAGCTCCTCGAACAGATGATCGTCGAGATTCGGAGCCCTGGCGAGCAGGCACTGCATGCCGGGCACGCGTCGCGCGATCAAGCGAACCGCCGACGCCAAGCCGGGCAGAATCCGGCCCACCTCGTTCGGCCGGCTGCCGGGCAGAATGGCCACCGTCGGCGCGGCCGGCGACAAGCCGTGGGCGCGCAGGAACGCGTCGCGCGGCACAGACGCCATCGCCAGGTCGACCAGCGGATGGCCGACGAACTCGACCGGCACGCCGGCGTCGCGATAGATCGCCTCTTCGAACGGAAAGATCACGAGGACGCGGTCGGCGATCTCGCGAATCGTTCGGAGCCGCCCCGAGCGCCACGCCCAGATCTGCGGGCTGATGTAGTAGATCACCGGAATGCCGAGCCGCTTCACCCGGCGCGCGAGCGGAAAATTGAAATCGGGAAAGTCGATCACGACCAGCGCGTCGGGCCGCTCGGTCCGCGCGGCGCGCGTGAGCCGCCGGATGGTCGCGTACGATCGCGGCACCTTGGCGAGCGCTTCAGTGAGGCCGGTGACCGCGAGGCCGCGGTAGTCGTCGATCAGCACGCCGCCCGCCGCGGCGAGCGCCGGGCCGCCGAGGCCGGCCACTGTGACGTCCGGATCGAGCGCCCGCAGCTCGCGCGTCAGCGCACCGGCATAGAGATCGCCGGACGGCTCGCCGCACGATACCAGAAGGCGAGCGCTCAAGCCGAGGGACGTTTGAACAGCGAAGGATCGAGGACCGTGTTGATCGTGAACGCGGTGACGCGCCGTTCAACGACCTGGCGTCCGCCCTGGCGGATGGCGGCGCCGAACGCCACCTGCACGCCGTCCACCGGCCGATAGTCCGAGTACACCTCCTCGACGAGTGGCCGCTCCGGTCCGTCGGCGACGTAGGTTTCCTTCGCAATCAGATTCGTCGCGGGATCGATATAGAGGATGAACGGCTCGGTGCCCGGGCCCGACAACTCGAGCGCGTGGTGCAAGACGCCCGCTTCATCCTTCGCATCGGGCATCGCACGGGCACGCAGCGTGCCGGCGTGCGCCGCGAGGAGCGCCGAGATGATGTCACGGCGCAGCGTCGCCTGCATCGCCTGCACACCCTCCTCGGGAATCTCGTGCAGGCCAGCCGGATCGCGCACCCAGGCGTGCTGGCCGTCGAACACCTGCACTTGCGTCCCCTGCGGCAGCTTCATGTCCACGTGCACGTGGTTGGGATATTCGATGTAGGTTGTCGTTTCCACTTCGACCTTGCCGCCAGGCGTCGTCGCCGTCGCTTTCGTGACCGCCTTGATCGTCTTGAGCGCCTGCAGGCGGTCGAGACCGCCTTTGGCGGCGATCACCTGATTGAGCAGCGCCTGTGCGCGCGCGCCCTCTGCCGGCGCGATCGTCGAGGATTGTGCCGGTGGTTGATAGGAGATCCTCTCGTTCTGCGCCGCTATTGGACGTGCATTCTGCGCCGCGCCGGCGTGCACCATGCCTCGGGGTGCGTTGTGCGCGACGGACGTGCGGCCGCCCGCGCCGGTTGCGGCGCGCTTCGCGCGCTGGAAATTCACCGCGGTGAGATCGAGATTGTCGAGATCGACGGTCTCGAACTGCGGCAACCCGATGCCCTTCAGCTGCGTCGCGAACGCGTCGGCGTTGCCGACGAGGACGATCGAGAGGCGGTCCGGCTTCAGATACGTGCGCGCGACGCGTTGGATGTCGTCGACGGTGACCGCATTCACCCGATCGCGGAAATTCTGCAGGTCTTCGAGCGGCAGGCCGTAGAACACGGCGTTCAACACCTGCATCGCGATCTGATCCGGCGTCTCGATCGTCAGCGGGAAGCTGCCGGTCATGTACGCCTTCGCGTTCTCGAGCTCGCGCTGCCCCACGCGCTCACGCTGCAGCCGGGAGAACTCGTCCACGATCAGCCGCACCACTTCCCCGGTCGCCTCCGATCGGGTGTTGGTCTCCGCCTCGATGTCGCCGCTTTCTTTCAGCGTGTCCATGTCGGCCTGCGCGCCGTAGGTCAGGCCGCGCTCGGTCCGCAGCACCTGATGCAGGCGGTTGCTGCCTTCGCCCCCCAGGATCCGAATCGCGAGATTCAGCGCCATGTAGTCGGGGTGCTTGCGCTGGATGCCCACGTGCCCGACGCGGATCTCGGTCTGCACCGCGTCCGGTTTGTTGATGACGATGACACGGCGGGTCGGGTCGGGCGGCTCGCTGTACTTCTCTGCGACAACATCGTGCGCGTGCCAGTCGCCGAACACTTTCTTGGCTGTGGCGAAGGCCTCCTCCGCCGTCACGTCGCCGACGATCGCGAGGATGGCGTTGTTGGGCGCGAAGTACCGCTCGTGAAACGCCCGCAGATCGTCGCGCGTGAGGCCCGAGAGCGAGTCGGTCGTGCCGGTTTGCGGCAGTCCGTACGGATGGAAGCCATAGACCAGGCGATCGAACACCGCGTTCGCGATGTAGTCCGGATCCTGTGCGCTGACCTGCAGGCCCGACAGCGTCTGCTGCTTCTGCCGATCGATCTCCGCCTGGGCGTATGCGGGGTTCCGCGCCAGATCGGACAGCGTCCGCATCCCGACTTCGAAGCTGTCTTTCATCACGAGCATATTCACGTAGCTCAGATCGGTGCCGGCGCCCGCGCCCATCGCCCCGCCGATGAAGTCGATGGCATCCGCCAGCTCCCCCGCCGATTTCGTCGTCGTCCCCTGATCCATCAGCGACGCTGACAACCGTGCGAGACCGAGCTTGCCTTTCGGATCGGACGCACTGCCGGCCCGCACGAGCAGCCGCATGCTCACCGACGGCTCTTCGTGTTGCAGCACGGCGACCACCTGTAAGCCGTTCGGCAGGGTCTGCACCTCGTAGGGTGGAAAGTTGACGTTGCGCGCCGGCAGCGGCCGCGGCGGACCCTCGGTCGGCCAGATGATCTGAGCGCTGGCGACCGCGCCGCTGAAGATGAGGGACGCGCAGACGGACAGGCCACAGAGCCACGGCGCCACAGCGATCGTTTTTTTCATCGCGACCCCACCTGCCTTTCCCGCCCGTCCTGCCCCTCCCGCCCTACCTGCCCTACCTGCCCTACCTGCCCAACCTGCCCCGTTCCCGCCTTCCCCGACGGCATGATCGTCAGCACCAGCCGATTCGACGGTGTGAAGTACGTTTGGGCCACGCGTTGGACATCGGCCGCCGTGATGTTTTGAAAAATATCGAACTCGGCATCGGCCGTCTTGATGTCGCTGTGAATGACCACGGCGTGCGCGAGGTCCTGGGCTTTGTCCTGGTCCGACTGCCGTCCCATGATGTAGTCGCGCGCAAACTGATTCTTCGCACGCTGCAGCTCGTGCGGCGTGATCGGCTCCGCGGTCAAGCGATCGAGCTCGCGGATCAACGCATCCGCCACTTCCTGCGGCGTGTGTCCCGGCTGCACGATCGCGACGGCGTAAAACAGATTCGGATCCTCGATGAGATTCGCCTGCCCGAACGCGGCGACGGCGATTTGCTCGTCGTACACCAGCGCCTTGTAGATGCGCGAGCTCTGGCCGTCCGAGAGCACTTTCGCGGCGATATGCAGCGGGTAGGAATCCGGGTTGCCGTCGTACGTGATGTGATGCGCCACCACCACGACCGGCAGCGGCCACGCTTCCTGCACCGTCACACGCTTTTCCTTCGTCTGCGGCGGCTCCTTCGGAATGTCGCGCGGCACGGGGTGATCGGCCTTCGGCACGCGGCCGAGAAATGTGTTGACCAGCTGCAGCGCCTGATTGGATTCGAAGTCGCCGACGAGGACGAGCGTCGCGTTCGACGGCACGTAGAACGTGCGGTAGAAATCGCGGACGTCCTCGACCGATGCCGCTTCGAGATCCTTCATGCTGCCGATCGTCTGGTGCTTGTACGGGTGCGTCGTGAAGGCCTGGTCGTAGATGATCTCGTTCAGCCGGCCGAACGGCTGATTGTCGACGCGCATCCGGCGCTCTTCCTTCACGACCTCGCGCTCGTTCGTGAACGTGTCCTTGTCGATCCGCAGCGTCGCCATGCGATCGGCCTCGAGCCACAGCGTCAGCGGCAGGTACTGCGACGGCACCGTTTCCCAGAACACCGTCTCATCGTCGGTCGTGTAGGCGTTGCTTTGCCCGCCCACCGACGAGATGTACGACGTGTGCCCCTCCGGCTCGACGTTTTGCGAGCCCTTGAACATCAGGTGCTCGAACAGATGCGCGAACCCGGTGCGCCCCGGCTTCTCGTTCTTCGACCCGACGTGATACCACATCTGCAGGTTGACGATCGGCGTCGAATGGTCCTCGGACAGGACCAGCGTGAGCCCGTTTGGCAGCGTGGTGATTTGGTACTGGAGCTTCGGCGGACGAACGGCCGCCGAGAGCCCCGCGGCGCCACAGATGATTGCCGCCGCGATCGACGCGGCCGTCAGCGCACGGACAGGACACTTCATGGTCCGATTATCCACCACTGCGCGGCGCGAAACCGCGTGCGAAAAGGGGCCGTACCCCTTTTTCCCATGATCGGGCGAAAAAGGGATACGGCCCCTTTTCGAGAGCGCGCCTCACTTGGACAGCAACCGAAACCCGGCGAGCGCCCAATCGTGGGCCTGAAACTCCAACGGATCCGCGTCAATACGGCGCTCATAGCCGGCAAACAGCTCGAGCGCACCGCCTCGCCCATTCAAACGCACGCCGGCCTCAGCTTTCCCCCCGGTCTGGTGATCCCGATTCGACAGCGTCGAATCGATCAGGAAGATTTCGCCGGTGCCGCGGGCGAACAGGCCGACGCGCTCGTTGATCGGACGCCGGACCAGCAGGTCGAGGTCGCCCGTCCACTTGTAATCGACCGTCGAGTGCTGGACGACTTTGCCGCCGCCGACGGTCACGTCGATCGTGGCGCCCGCCACCGGCACCCGGCGCATCGCGCGCAGGCCGAGCACGTTCCAGGCAATCGGAAACCGCTTGGCCCGATCGCCCAGGTGGCGCGAGACGTGGTGGAAGACGCCGGCGATCTCCGTCTCGCCCACGCGCAGCGACCCCGATGCCTCGAGCGTGTAATTGCCTTGATTCGGATCGAACGGACGAAACTCGTCGCCGAGCACCGCCTCGTAATCGATGAGGATCGAGGCGCGGCCGCTCACATAGTCCACGACGTCGAGGTCGCCGCCGAAGTGCGTGTCCCACACGAACCGCGGGTCGGACACACTGTCCGGCGTGCTGGGATTCAGCTTCGCCGCCGACAGATGAAAGTCGTAGCGAGTCAGGAAGTCCGGCGAAGCGGGCGCGGGTGCGAACGCGGGCGGCTGAATGTATTGGGCCGCCGCAGGGGCGGCCAGAGTCAGGAACAGGCACGCGGCCAGTGCCGCGTGCCGCATCAACGATCCGTCGGTGTCCGGCATGCGGCGAGCTTCTCCTCCAATTGAGCGATGCGTTGTTCGAGCTCGGCGACATGCCTCTTGAGCTCAGGCAGATGCCTGACGAGCACCTGCGTCTTGCGCCATTCTCGATTCGGCAGCGACGGGTAGCCCGACACCAGAACGCCCGCCTCCACGTTGCCGGTGATGCCGGTCTTCGCGCTGGCCATGGCGCCCTTGCCGATGCGCACATGACCAGTCACGCCGACCTGGCCGCCCAGCATCACCTCGTCTTCCACGATCGTGCTGCCTGCGATCCCGACCTGCGCCGCCAGCAGCGATCGATACCCGACACGGACGCCGTGCGCGATCTGCACGAGATTATCGATCTTCGTGCCGGCGTGAATGCGCGTTTCGCCGACGGCGGGACGATCGATCGTCGTGTTCGCGCCGATCTCCACATCGTCTTCGATGACGACGTCGGCGTGCTGCGGAATCTTGAGGTGCGTGCCGTCCGGCTGCCGGGCAAAACCGAAGCCGTCGCTGCCGACGACGGCGCCGTCGAGCAGGACGACGCGATCGCCGATCGTCACGTGCTCACGGACGGACACGTGCGAATGCAGCACGCAATCCGCGCCGATCCGCGCGCCGGGGCCGACGACGACGTTGGGATACAGGATCGTCCGCGCGCCAATCGCGGCGCCGGCGCCGATCGTCGCGAACGGACCGACCGAGACGTCCTCGCCGAGTTGCGCGTCTGGTGCGATGGCGCTGAGCCGATCGATGCCCACGTGCGGCGGCGATGCCTGTTGGAAAACGCGAAGAGCCTGGGCAAACGTGAGATACGGGTGATCGCTGCGGAGGATCGCGAACGGCGCGGGACCGTCGAGCACCGTCGACGAAGCCAGGATCACGGCGGACGCCCGCGTGTCCCCGAGCCGCGCCTGGTACTTGGGGTTGGCGACGAAGGTCAGATCGCCTGCGGCCGCCTGCTCGATTCCAGCGACGCGGAGAATCTCGATGTCGCCGTCTCCGTCGAGCCGGCAGCGCAGACGGTCAGCGAGATCGCGAAGCTTCACATGACATCCCAAAAAAGCTGAGAATCTTCGTCACTGTTTCCGTATCTTCTGCAGCGGCCTGGCGTCCTTGAGCGAGAGCGCCGGCTTCCCCGCCTGTTCCCACGCGCCGACAATCACGCCGACGGTCGCGGTGATCGAGTCCCCGAGCCGCCGCTCGAGAATCGGGCCCGCGCCAGCGAAGAACTTCTCGAAGTAGCCCTCATCGTACACGTCTTTGCCTGCGCTCGCCGCACGGTCTGCGGCCAGCAGCGGATCCACGAGCTGATAGCTGGCCAGCAGCGCGTCGAACGCCGCGTCGCGCGGGTTGGTGATCGGCGGACCCGCCGCCGGATGCACGGTGAGCCGCGACTCGAAGCGCTCGATCAGATCGCGCTCGAACCGCGCGTGCACGCCGATCTGACCAGTCAGCTGGCCATCGTGGTTGTTGGTGGCATGAAGCGGCTGATGCGCGTCCTCGATGTAATGGCTCGCCACGGCCGCGAACAGCACGGTGTCGGACGAGGCGTACGGCGCCTGCCGCTTGAACCCTTCGAACGCGCGGCGCAGGTTGCCGAACTCCTCCGCCTCGCGCCACGGGAGCGTGCCGTTCCGTTTGAGCGTTGCCATCCCGAACTTTTCGATCGCCGCACCGTATTCGCGCGGCAGCGCGGTGAAGGGGAATGGCCCGAACTCGGGCACGCCCAAGTCCATGTAGTGGTTCGGGTCGTCTTCCCAGCCAACGTTGCGCCACAGATCCGGGTCGGTGACGCGGAGCACGAGCTCGTCGCGATGCGCCGTGAAAAAGGGCTTCAACTCCGGCGGCAACAGCTCGATCGCGCGCCGCATGATGAACTGGTGGCCGGCGAATCCCCACGCCCATGCTGGCGACGGCGCAAGTGAGCACAGCAACACCGTCAGGAGGCCCACGAGCGCCTTTCGCATTCGGCTATATTAGCGGATGGGATTCGGGATTTGGGATTCGGGATTCGGCGCGCCCGCCGCTTTCACCTCGCAGCGATCGTCCCTTGGATAATCTGACTCACAGTCTGTTCGCCGTCACCCTCGGCCGCACGGCGCTGGGCCGCGCCGGCCGCGGCACGACGGCGGCTCTGCTCATCGCCTCCAACATTCCGGACATCGACATCGTCACGCTCGCCGGCGGTGGCGCGTCGTACCTGAAATGGCACCGCGGTCCGACGCACGGCCCGATCGGCATCATCGTCCTCGGCCTCGTATCCGCGGGATTGGTGTGGTTGTGGCAGCGGTTTCGCGACAACCGGCACGGCAACAGCAACAACGGACGGCCCCCGGGTCCCGACGAGCCGCGCGCTTCGTTCGGCATGCTGGCCGCGATCGGGATCATCGGTGTCGTGCTGCACGTGCTGATGGACATCCCGACCTCCTACGGCACCCGCGTGCTGAGCCCGTTCGATTGGCACTGGTTTGCGGCGGACTGGCTGCCGATCATCGACGTCTACCTGCTGATGGCGCTCGCGATCGGCCTGCTGTTCGGCGCCGCTTCGCCAGCGGCGCGCCGGCGCAACGCGGCGATCGTGCTCATGCTGATGGCCGCGAACTACGGCGTCCGCGGCATCGCACACCACGAGGCGCTTGTCGTGGCCCCGCGTCTGTTCGGCCCGCTGCTGCCCACGAAATGCGATCCGGAGGCCGCGGCGACCGGTGTCCTGGACCACTGGCCCCGCCCAGACATCATGACGGGTCCCGTGCCGGGCCGGCGATGTCTCGTCGAAATCGCGGCGATGCCGACGTTCGTGTCGCCCTTCAAATGGCGGGTGATCGCGCACCTCTCGAATGCGTACGAGATTCACGAGCTGGATCTGCTCGATGCGCGCGTTCGCGGCGCGTCCCCTGCCGCAGAGAATCTCTGGCGTGTGACGCTGCGGTTTCCCAACAACTGGATGCCGCGCGTGACGCAGGCGGCCGCGACGGACCTCGGCCGCGTCTTCCTCGGCTTTTCGCGGTTTCCCTCCGCGCGCGCTTTCACCGATCCGAGCGGCGCCACGACCGTCCGCTGGAGCGACATGCGGTTTGCCGGCGGGATCCTCACGCTCGATCAGCCGGTTCGCCGCCCGGATCCGTTCACGGCGACGGTGCACATCGGCGCCGATGGCCGCGTGGACGGCGAGCGGCTCGGACGTTGATGCCGCGGCTCGGCGCGCACATGTCGGTCGCCGGCGGCCTGCCGCGCGCGGTCGAGCGTGCCGTCCTCCATCGATGCGACGCGCTGCAGATCTTCACGAAGAACGCGAGCCAATGGCGCGGCCGCGAATTGCCGCCCGAGGAAGTCCGCGCGTTCCGCACGCAGGTGGAGGCGGCGAAGATCCATCCGGTCGTGTCGCACGCCAGCTATCTGATCAACCTGGCGACGACGAGCGAAGCGCTGCGCGCGCAATCGATGGCCGCGATGGGTGACGAGCTCGATCGCGCGGAGGCGTTGGGGCTGCTCGGCGTCGTCCTGCATCCGGGCTGTTATACGGCCGGCAGCGAGGCCGACGGCCTCAGTCTCGTCGCCGAGTCGCTGAGCGCCTTGCTCGGCGAGCGGCGGCGCGGCACCACGATGATTCTGATCGAGCACACCGCCGGGCAGGGCACGGCGCTCGGCTGCACGTTCGAGCAGCTCGCGTCGATCATCGCCAAGACGGGCGATCATCCGCGCGTCGGTGTGTGCCTCGACACGTGTCACCTGCTCGCGTCCGGCTACGATGTGTGCTCGCCGGAAGGGTACGCGGCGACCTTCGCGCAGTTTGGACGGGTGGTCGGCTTCGAGCGATTGCGAGCCTTTCATTTGAACGACTCGAAAAAGCCGCTCGGCAGCCGCGTCGATCGACATGAGCACATCGGCCGGGGGCATCTCGGCCTGGAGCCCTTCCGGCGCATCGTGAACGATCCGCGCTTCAGCAGATTGCCGATGCTGCTGGAGACGCCGAAGGCGGAGGGAAAGCCCAAAGGCGCGATTGCCATTGATCCGCTGGACGAGCAGAACCTGAACGCGCTACGCGCGCTTTTTGCGAAAGGGTCAACGGGCAGGTAAGCCAGGTAGGGCCCAACCCGCCCGACCTGCCCAACCTGCCCGACCCGCCCCACCTGCCCTGTATTTCCCGCGTGTTAGCATTTGTCCCATGGCGACCGAGCTCACCCGGGAGGATGTTTTGAAGATTGCGGCGCTCGCGAATCTGCGCCTCGAGGCGGCGGAGATCGAATTGTTCGCGCAGCAGATTGGTCACATCCTGGCGTACGTCGACGAAGTGCAGCAGGTGGACACGACGGGCGTCGCGCCCACGGCCAGCGTGGTCGCACGATTTGCGGCGGACCGTGCGGACGAAGTGCAGCCGTGCCTCGACATCGCCGACACGCTCGCCAACGCGCCGGATCCGGACGACTCGCGCGAAGAGGGCGGCTTCTTCAAAGTGCCGCGTGTGATCGGATGAGCGGCGCGACCATCACCGATCTGCGCGACGCGGTGCGCTCCGGCGCGCGCAGCGCCACCGACATCTGCCGCGACGCGCTCGCCCGCATCGACGCACTCAACCCATCGCTCAACGCGTTCAACACCGTCGCCGCCGACCGGGCGATCGCCCGCGCCGCGGCGATCGACGCCGACCGCGATCGCTGGCGCCACGCGCCGCTGGCCGGCGTCCCGATCGCGATCAAGGACAACCTGTGCACGAAGGGCCTGCGCACGACGGCGTCGTCGTGCATCCTCGACACCTACGTCCCGCCGTACGACGCCACGGCGGTGTCGCTTCTCGAGGCGGCGGGCGCGGTGATCGTCGGCAAGACCAACTGCGACGAGTTCGCGATGGGCTCGTCGAACGAGAACTCGGCCTACGGGCCGGTGCACAATCCGTGGGCGCTCGATCGCACGCCGGGCGGAACGAGCGGCGGCTCGGCGGCCGCTGTCGCCGCGCGCCTCGTGCCGTTGGCGCTCGGGTCCGACACCGGCGGATCGATTCGCCAGCCGGCGGCCCTATGCGGCATCGTGGGCGTGAAGCCGACGTACGGCCGCGTCTCGCGCTACGGGCTGATCGCCCATGCCTCCTCGCTCGACCAGGTAGGACCGCTCGCCGCGACGGTCCACGATGCGGCGCTGGCGCTGACGATCATCGCCGGTGTTGACGCCGCCGACGCGACCAGCGCGCCTGAGCCGGTTCCCGATTTCTCCGCCGCACTCACCGGCGACATCCGCGGCGTCCGGATCGGCGTGCCGCGTGCGCTCGTGGGCGACGGCGTGGACCCTGACGTCTCGCGCGCATTCCACGCGGCGCTCGAGGTGCTCACCGCGCGAGGCGCCACGCTCGTCGACGTGGAGCTTCCGCACGCGCGTCACGCGATCCCGGTCTACTATCTTGTCGCCACGGCGGAAGCGAGCTCGAACCTGGCGCGCTACGACGGCGTGCGTTTCGGGTTCCGCGCGGGTGCGCGACGTCCGCTTCCAGCCGGATCCGACCAGGGACGGCGCGACACCGTCCCTGACGCGCTCTCGTCGGACGCTGGCCGTTACGATCTCAAAACGATGTACGCCGCAACGCGCGAGCTCGGCTTCGGCCCGGAAGTGAAGCGGCGGATCATGCTCGGCACGTACGTGCTGAGCGCCGGCTACTACGATGCGTACTATCTGAAAGCGCAGCAGGTGCGCACGCTGATCGTGAGCGACTACGACCGCGCCTTCGAGCGCGCGGATCTCGTGGCCATGCCGACGAGCCCCACGGGCGCCTTCAGATTGGGCGAGCGCGTCGCCGATCCGCTGCAGATGTATCTCGCCGACGTCTTCACCGTCAGCGCCAATCTGGCCGGCCTGCCGGCAGTGAGCGTGCCCTGCGGCTTCACGCGGAGCAATGGGGCGCCGACGCTCGGCGATTCGCGAGTGAGCGCAGGCGGACTGCCGATCGGCCTGCAGCTCACCGGCCGGCGTTTCGACGAGTCGACGATGCTGCGCACGGCGGAGGCGTACGAGCGGGACACTGAATGGTCGACCCAGAGCCCCCCCATCACGAGCCGCTGACGCCGCCCGACTGGTGGGCGTCGCTCAGCGACGAGAAGCTGCTCGAGATCCGCCTGTGCGATCTGCACCTGTCGATCGCGGGCACCGACGTGGAGCAGCGCATCGCCGAAGTCAACGCCGAGCTCGAGGCACGCGGGCTGACGTTCCGTCCGCACTACTGGCTGTCGGACGAGTGGTTCACCCCCGACGGCGTGCCCGGCATCGCGATCCCGTTTTACCTGGCGCATCCGCGGCTGGCCCGGCTCGAGCTCGCGCAGATGCTGGAAGTTGAAGGGGGAGACCCGGCGTCCTGCCTGAAGATTCTGCGGCACGAGGTCGGCCACGCGATCGACAACGCCTACCGGCTGCAGCGGCGGCCGACGCGGCGGCGGTTGTTCGGGAATCCGTCGACGGAGTATCCCGAGTACTACACGCCGAAGCCGTACAGCAAAAGCTTCGTCCAGCATCTGGACCACTGGTACGCCCAGAGCCATCCGGACGAAGATTTCGCCGAGACCTTCGCGGTGTGGGTCGATCCGCAGTCCATGTGGGCGATGCGCTACGCAGGCTGGCCGGCGCAGCGGAAGGTGGAATACATGGATCGCCTGATGCGCCAGCTCGCGCACAGGCGGCCGACGGTGATCAGCCGCCGTGAGGTGGATCCGCTGCGGCGTCTCCGCAAGACGCTCGGCGAGCATTATCGCCGGAAGCGGGAGCACTACGGCCTCGATCATCCCGATTTCTACGACAGCGATCTGCGCAACCTCTTCTCGAACGCGCCGGAATACACCAAGAATCCATCGGCGGCGCGATTCGTTCGCAAGATCCGCAAAGAGGTGCGCAGTACCGTCGCGAGCTTCACCGACAGTTACCAGTACACGATCGATCAGCTGATCCAGCAGATCGTCGCCCGCTGCCGCGAGCAGAATCTGCGGCTCACTGAATCCGAGGAGGCCACCAAGAATGATTTTCTCGTGTTCCTCACGGTGCAGACCATGAACTACCTGCATAGCGGCCGGCACCGGGTGGCGCTGTGACGGTGACCCGGCTGCGCGTGCTCGCGCTCGTTCACCGGCACCTCATCCCACCCGACACCCTCGACGAGGGCACCGACATCGTGTCGGCGCCCTGGCGCACGGAATACGACGTGATCTCGACCCTGCGGGCGATGGGCCACGACGTGCAGGCGCTCGGCGTGCACGACGATCTCGGTGAGATCCGGCGCGTGGCGACCGAGTGGAAGCCGCACATCGCCTTCAATCTGCTCGAAGGATTCGACGACATCGCGATCTTCGACCAGAACGTCGTCTCGCACCTGGAGCTGCTGAAGCTGCCGTACACCGGCTGCAATCCGCGCGGGCTGCTGCTCGCACGCGACAAGTCGCTGTCGAAGAAGCTCCTCGCCTACCACCGCATTGCGGTGCCCGAGTTCGAGGTGTTCCGCGCCGGGCGGCCGATTCGGCGGCCCAAGCGGCTGCCCTTTCCACTGATCGTGAAGTCGCTGACGCAGGAAGCCTCCATCGGGATCTCGCAGGCGTCGGTGGTCGACAGCGACGACAAGCTGAAGGAGCGCGTCGCCTTCATCCACGAGAGCATCGGCACGGCGGCAATCGTCGAGCAGTACATCGAGGGGCGCGAGCTGTACGTCGGCATCCTCGGCAACCAGACGCTGCAGTCGCTGCCGGTCTGGGAGCTGTTCTTCTCCAACATGCCGCCTGAGGCGAAGCGCATCGCGACCGATCGGGTGAAGTGGAGCGTGAAGTATCAGAAGAAGTACGGCATCGAGAGCGGGGCCGCCAAGGATCTCCCCGAGGCGGTGTGCGACATGATCCACCATGTCTGCAAGCGCGCGTTTCGCGCGTTGGAGCTGAGCGGCTTCGCGCGCATCGATCTGCGGCTGGACGGAGCCGGCCGCGTCTGGGTGCTGGAAGCGAACCCGAATCCGCAGATTGCCAAGGGCGAGGACTTCGCGGCGTCGGCCGAGAAGGTCGGCCTGAGCTATGAGACGGTGCTCCAGCGCATCATCAATCTCGGATTACGGTGGCAGCCCGAGAGCGTGGCTTGATCAGGGATCAGGGATCAACCACGAAGCTCACGAAGGCACGAAGACGTTTCGTGCAAAATTGTTTCGTGTTTTCGTGGCCTTCGTGGTTCGGGACGGCGGTTGCCGAACGCTTCAGTCGAGCGTCGCGGGATAGCGCGACACCTCTGGCCGGACCCGTCAGGGCGACCGCGTCAGCGGCTGACGGCCGGCAGCGCGCGCGGGCGCATCATCAGCCACACACAGAAAGCGATGAAGACGAACGGGAGGAGTGGCAGCAGCAGTGCGAATGAAACGGCGAGCATGGCGAACAGCACGCCGGCCACCACCATCAGGAGCACGACCGGCAAGAGCAGGAGAGCGACCGCGGCCTTGAACACCAGCCGCAGCAGCAGGAACGGGAGAAACAGGAGTCCCATCACCATCAGGACGGCGAGCTTGATCGGCAGGAGCAGCAGCGACAGCATGTGATCTCCGCAAGCCGGTGCCCGACACCCGGCGAAACGGCGGACCTCGCGCGGCCCGCCCTACCGATCACTTACGTGCAGCCGCCTCGAGGAGTTCCGGCGAACGCAGCTGATCGGACGGCCCACTCGGCGCGTTCGGCTGGAGATACTCCATCGGGCGATGGGAGATGCGCTCGTCGAGGCTCTTGACGACCCTCGCACTTCCGCCCGCCGTCTTTTTCAGCTTCGTGAAGCCGAAGATCACGCAGAAGCCGATGAAGAGCGCGAGGACGAACACCGTGCTCGACGCCAGCCCTTGAACGGCGCCGGCGATCAGCTGCTGGAGCTCCGTCATAGGCCATCCTCCGGCTCGGAAGCCGGTCTCGGCGGCGGCACGTCGTACTGCACCAATCCGCGCCGCACTTCCTCCATCGCCAGCCGCTCGGCTTTCTTCGGCAGGTGCAGGATATCCGCTTCGGCGAAGCGGAGGCGCGCGCCCCGGCGCAACTGCTTGGCACGGAGTGCCGCCACGTCGACGAACAGGAAGCGGCTGTAGATCGGCGGCGCCGGATCCAGATTCAGGTCCGGCGTCGCGTTTTCGTGGTTCATGTCGTTCGGTTCGGTTGCGTGATTCATGACCGGGATAGAGCGTAGCATGATGATCATCAGGGCAGGAAGTGCAGGAAGGCCAGGACGGGCAGGATGAGCCAAGGCGTGATGCCCTCCTGCCGTCCGCCCCTCCAGCCTGTCCTGCCCATCCTGCCCTACCCGCCCCTATTTCGTTTCCGCGTACTCCGCGTCAACTACTTCGCCGTCTTTTACGTTCGCATCGTCCGAGGCTTGCGAACCTTGTGAACCCTGCGGACCCTGCGCACTTGGCGCGCCCTTGTAAAGCGACTCCGCAATCGCATGCGACGCCTGTGCGAGTGCATCGGTTGCCTGCTTGATCGCGGCCAGATCCTCGCCGCCGGACACCTTGCGCACCTCCGCGATCGCCGCGTCCGCCCGGGAGAGCTCGCCGACCGGCAGCTTCTCGCGGTTCTCGTTCACCGTCTTTTCGACCTGATAGGCGAGCGAGTCCGCCTGATTACGCGCATCGATCAAGTCGCGCCGCGCTTGATCCTCCGACGCATGGCTCTGCGCTTCCTTCACCATCCGCTCGACGTCCGTCTTGGAAAGGCCGCTCGCCCCGCTGATGGTGATCTTCTGCTCCTTGCCCGTCGCCATGTCCTTCGCCGTGACGTTGACGATGCCGTTGGCGTCGATGTCGAAGGCGACTTCCACCTGCGGCACGCCGCGCGGCGCAGGCGGCAGCCCGATCAGGTGAAACTTGCCGAGGGTGCGGTTGTCGCGCGCCAGCGGGCGCTCGCCCTGCAGCACGTGGACTTCCACGCTCGTCTGATGATCGGTCGCCGTCGAGAAGATCTCGCTCTTGCGCGTCGGAATCGTGGTGTTGCGATTGATGAGCGTCGTCATCACGCCGCCGAGCGTCTCGATGCCCAGCGACAACGGCGTCACGTCGAGCAGCAGCATGTCCTTGACGTCGCCCGTGAGGACACCGCCCTGAATCGCCGCGCCGATCGCCACCACTTCGTCCGGGTTCACACCCTTGTGCGGTTCCTTGCCGAAGAACTCGCGCACGAGCTGCTGCACCTTCGGCATGCGCGTCGAGCCGCCGACGAGCACGACCTCGTCGATCTGCTTCGCGCTGACGCCGGCGTCCGCCAGCGCCTGCTTCAACGGCGCCATCGTCCGCTGCAGCAGATCGTCGACGAGCTGTTCGAGCTTGGCGCGCGTCAGCTTCAGCTGCAGGTGCTTCGGCCCGGTGGCATCGGCGGTGACGAACGGCAAGTTGATGTCCGTTTCCATCGCCGTCGAGAGCTCAATCTTGGCTTTCTCGGCGCCTTCCTTCAGACGCTGAAGCGCCATGCGGTCTTTGCCCAGGTCGACGCCGTCCGTTTTCTTGAACTCGGCGACCAGCCACTCGATGATCCGATCGTCGAGATCGTCGCCGCCCAGATGCGTGTCGCCGTTGGTCGCTTTCACTTCGACCACGCCCTCTCCGACCTCCAGCACGGAAATATCGAACGTGCCGCCACCGAAGTCGTACACGGCGATGGTCTCGTCCTTCTTCTTGTCGAGCCCGTACGCGAGCGCCGCGGCGGTTGGCTCGTTGACGATGCGAAGGACGTTGAGGCCGGCGATCTGGCCCGCGTCCTTGGTGGCCTGCCGCTGCGCGTCATTGAAGTACGCCGGCACGGTGACCACGGCGTCGCTGACTTTTTCGCCCAGGTAGTCCTCAGCAGCCTGCTTCAGCTTTTGCAGCACGATGGCCGAGATTTCCGGCGGCGATTGCTTCCTGCCCCGCGTCTCGACCCACGCGTCGCCGTTTTCGGCGCGGACCACTTTGTAGGGCACGCGGGAAGACTCCGTGCGGACCTCATCGTATTTGCGGCCCATGAACCGCTTGATCGAGAAGATCGTGTTTTCCGGATTCGTGACCGCTTGGCGCTTCGCCACTTGCCCGACCAGCCGTTCGCTGTCTTTCGCGAAGCCGACCACCGACGGCGTGGTGCGCGCGCCTTCCTGATTCACGATGACGGCGGGCTGCCCGCCTTCCATCACGGCAACGACCGAGTTGGTCGTGCCGAGGTCGATTCCAATCACTTTGCCTGGCATCGGATTCTGTCCCCCAATCTCTTGATGAGAGGAAGTATAGAAGCGCTATTAGTCTATGTCAAGCAATTTATATGAGTGCTACTAACTAAACTACATGCCTGGCAAGGCAGGTAGGGCTGGTAGGGCAGGACGGGACGCCTCGCCGGTCCGGTCGGCCTGTTAGCTGGTCTGAGCAGCGAACCGCGGCTCGGCTCAAACGAATGGCCGGGCTCTCCCACCCGCCCCACTGCCCCTCCAGCCCTTCCTGTCCTTCCTGCCCTTCCGGCCCCTCCTGCCCTGCCCGCCCTCCCTGTGCGATCATTCGTTCATGCGCTCTCGCATTCATGCCGTCGTCCTGCCGTCCGAAGTCAACGAGTTCGCTGACGAGGTGCGGCGCGTCTTTCTCGAGCTCGGTCGCACGTTCGGCCTCGAATCGCTGGCGGGCGAATGCTCGCCAGCGATGGATGTCTACGAGACGGACGAGACCCTGGAGATCGTGGCCGACCTTCCCGGCGTGAGTCCCGATGCACTACGGGTGCTCATCAAGGGGAGCGCGGTGTTGATCGTCGGCGAGAAACCGGCGCGGCGGGCGCAAGGCGAATCGAGCTTCCATCTCGTCGAGCGCGGGTTCGGACGGTTCGCGCGCAGCGTCCGCCTCACGCAGCCGTGCAATGGCGCGAACGCCCGCGCCACGATGGCGGCCGGGGAGCTGCGGGTGTCGATCCCGAAGATCGCCGATCGCCGTGGACGCAGCATCCAGGTGCGCGTCATGCTGGCGGCACCGCCGTCGTGACGCGCATCCTGTTCATCGGCGACATCGTCGGCAAGCCGGGGCGCGAGCTGGTGCGCCGCGGCCTCGCGGGGATTGTGGCGGAGCATGCGATCGACTGCGTGATCGCGAACGCGGAAAACTCGGCGGCCGGGTTCGGCATCACGCGCGAGATCGGCGAACACCTTCTGGACTATGGTGTCGACGTGATGACGTCGGGCAACCACATCTGGGACAAGAAGGAAGCGATCGATTACATCGGGATCGAGCCGCGTCTGCTGCGGCCGATCAACTATCCGGCGGGCGTTCCGGGAAACGGCAGCTACGTCGCGCGCGGGCGGAACGATGTGAGCGTCGGCGTCATCAACGGCATGGGGCGGGTGTTCATGCTGAACATCGACGATCCGTTCGCGGTGATCGCGCGCGAAGTCGCGGCATTGCGGCAGCGGACGCGCATCATCTTCGTCGACTTTCACGCCGAGGCCACATCGGAAAAGATCGCGATGGGATGGCATCTCGACGGAACGGTCACGGCCGTCGTGGGCACGCACACGCACGTGCAGACGGCCGACGAGCGGATCCTTCCGAAGGGAACGGCGTATCTCACCGACGTCGGCATGACGGGGCCGCACGATTCGATCATCGGCGTCGAGATCGCGCCGGCGCTCGGCCGCTTCCTGAACGGGATGCCGGCGCGATTCGAAACGGCGACCGCCAACCCGCGGCTGAACGCGGTTGTCGTCGAAGCGGACGAACAAACCGGGCGGGCGTCCGACATCGAGCGATTGAGCTACAGCCTCGAGGAGATCGTGGCACTGGCTGGAACGGCCCATGACTGACCTGTTCGATCTGCCGTTCGAAGAGGAGGACGACATTCGTCAGTCACCAGTCGTCAGTCCCCAGTCGCCGGGCCCGGACGAGTCGATGAACACGGCACAGAACGACCGCCGACTGAAGACTACCCGAAGGGTCCTTTCCGTTACCGAGCTGACGGTCCGAATCCGCGACGTGGTCGAAGCCGAGTTCTACGAGGTCTGGGTCGAAGGCGAACTTTCGAACTGCCGCGTGTGGAACACGGGGCATCTCTACTTCACGTTGAAGGACGGATCGGCGCAGATTCGCGGCGTGATCTTTCGATCGGCGCTTCGGTATCTGAAGTTCAAGCCGGCCGACGGACTCCGTGTCGTCGCGCGCGGACGCGTGTCCGTGTACGAGCCGAAGGGTGAATATCAGCTCGTCTGCGAGCACCTCGAGCCACAAGGACTGGGCGCGCTGCAGCTGGCGTTCGAGCAGCTGAAGACGCGGCTGCAGGCGGAGGGCCTGTTCGACGCCGGGCGCAAACGTGCCCTGCCCGCGCTCCCCCGCAAGATTGGCATCGTCACGTCTCTCGACGGCGCCGCCATTCGCGACATCATCAACGTCCTGCGGCGGCGGTACGCGAACGCGCATCTCGTCATCCGTCCGACCCGCGTGCAAGGCGACGGCGCGGCGCTCGAGATCGCGCGCGGCGTCAAGGCGATCGGACGGGTCGCCGGCGTGGACGTCGTGATCGTGGGTCGGGGCGGTGGATCGATCGAGGATCTCTGGGCGTTCAACGAGGAGATTGTCGCGCGCGCGATCGCGCGATCGCCAGTGCCGGTCATTTCCGCCGTGGGGCACGAGACGGACGTGACGATCGCCGACTTCGTCGCCGACCTGCGCGCGCCAACGCCGTCGGCGGCGGCCGAGCTCGTCGTCTCCGCGAAGGACGACTTCTGCGGGCGCATCGACGGCTTGCAGGACCGGCTCCACGCGGCGGCGCTGCGGCGCGTGCAGACGATGAGCCGCCGCGTGCACATGATCGGCGGCCGCCCGGCGTTCGCAGGCTACCCTGGGCGGCTCGCGATGAAGGGCCGTCACGTGGCGGACCTCGGTCATGCGATGGCCCGAGCGGCGCGCACGGCGATGGCGAATCGCAGCCGGCGTCTTCTGCAGTTGCAGCGACAGCTCGACACATTTGGCGTCGACCGCCGGCTTGCCGCGGTCCGCGCGCGCCTGTCGGGCGCAGACGGCCGGATGGCGGCGGCGATCACGCGGCGGCATCACGTGGCCGCGCTGCAGGTGCGCAACTGCGCCGGCCGCCTCGACACGCTCAGTCCCCTCGCGGTCCTCGGACGCGGCTATGCGGTCGCATGGAATGCCGACAAAACACGCGTGCTGCGCGACGCATCGGTCGTGACACCGGGCGACACCGTACGCGTCACGCTGGCGCGCGGGGAGCTGGAGTGCGAGGTACGGGACAAGACGTAACGCGCCACCACGGAGGACACAGAGGACACAGAGGATCAAACCTGGTTCGTATAGGATTGTTCCTCCGTGTCCCCTGTGTCCTCTGTGGTAACTAGGTTGGGTTGGGTCCGTGGATACATCAATCAAAGATTTCGAAGCCGCGATCGCCGAGCTCGACGCGATCGTCAAGAAGCTCGAGGAGGGCGATCTGCCGCTCGAGCAATCGCTCGCGCTGTACGAGCGCGGCGTGCAGTTATCGCGCTTCTGCCACGCGCGGCTCGAAGAGGCGGAGCGCCGCATCGAAATCCTCACCGAGCGCGGCGATCTGAAAGCGGCGCCCTCCTCGCTCGGCGCAGACGATGCGTCGCCCGCCGCCGGCGGGAGATCGAGGCCCCGGCCCGACGCGGATCGGGGCTGACCGCGTGGCTGAGCCCACGCTCGCGGCCTTCCTCGACTCCGCGCGAGCCGCAATCGATCGCGCGCTCGATCAGTATCTTCCGGTGCCGCCCCGCTGCCCGGCGGTGATCAGCGAAGCCATGCGGTACAGCGTCTTCGCCGGCGGCAAACGCCTGCGCCCGATCCTGACGCTGGCCGCGGCTGACGCGGTGGCGACGCGAACGAATTCCGGCGACGCGACCAGCGCGCGCACCGTGGCGATGCCGGCGGCCTGCGCGATCGAGCTCATTCACACGTACTCGCTCATCCACGACGACCTGCCCGCGATGGACGACGACACGCTGCGGCGCGGCCGCGCGACGCTGCACGTGGTCTATGGCGACGGCATCGCGATCCTCGCCGGGGATGGCCTGCACGCCGAGGCGTTCACGCTGCTGGCGCGCGAGCCGGTGACCGCGGACGCCGCGGTCGTGTCCCGCAAGCTCCGCGTGGTCCAGATCGTCGGCGATGCGGCTGGTCCCAGCGGCATGGTCGGCGGCCAGGCGATCGATCTGCAGGCCGCAGGACAGGCGCCCGGACAGCCGCTGGTGCTCGACGCCGACGGGCTGCGCGCGATGCACGCGCGCAAGACCGGTGCGCTGATCCGCGCGGCCGCCGTCAGCGGTGCCGTGATGGCGGGCGCGGCCGAGGAGGTCGTGGACGCCATCGCACGATACGCCACCGAGCTGGGTCTCGCGTTTCAGATCGTGGACGACATCCTGGACGTCGAAGGGAGCGCGGCGCAGCTCGGGAAGACCGCCGGCAAGGATGCGGCCGCGGCGAAGCCGACCTACCCGGCGCTGTTCGGAATCGAGCGCTCGCGGGCGATGGCCGCGGAGTGCATCGTGCGCGCACACGCCGCGCTCCTCAGCGGCGACCTCAGTGACGGATGGCTCGGGCCGATTGCGGACTGGGTAGTGTCGCGCCGCAACTGAAGCTGCGCGGGCTCAACACAGAGGACACCAAGGACACAAAGGTTCGCACCGAAACGGTTTTACATCCGCAGCTCCGCGCGCTCAACGCAAAGGACCCAAGTGACACAGCGGTAAATCCACACCCTTAGATCCGATCAGAGATGAGTTTTTCCTTCGTGTCCTTCGTGTCCTTTGTGTTTGATTAGCGTGCCTAAGAACACAGCACGCCTCGATTCTACGCTCGTCGATCGCGGCCTGGTCGCTTCCCGCGAGCGCGCCCGTGCCCTCATTCTTGCCGGACAAGTCAAAGTCGACGGCCGCGTCGTCTCCAAGGCGGGCGCGCCTGTCGGCGCCGGCGCGATTGTCGAGCTGATCGCGCCAGATCACCCGTACGTGGGACGCGGCGGCGTCAAGCTGGCGCACGCGCTCGACGTCTTCGGCGTCGATCCCGCCGGGCGGCGTGCGCTCGATGTGGGCGCGTCGACCGGCGGCTTCACTGACGTGCTCCTGCGGCGCGGCGCGTCGAGCGTGATCGCGCTCGATGTGGGACACAACCAGCTCGATTGGAAGCTGCGAACCGACCCGCGCGTCCTCGTGCGCGAAGGCGTCAACGCGCGCGCTCTCTCGTCCGCCGATGTGCCGCACACGGTCACGATTGTCACGATCGACGTCGCGTTCATCTCGCTGCGCCACATCCTGCCGGCGCTCCCGCCATTTCTCGAGCCCGCCGCGGACGTCATCGCGCTCGTGAAGCCGCAGTTCGAGGCCGGACGTGGCGAGGTCGGCAAGGGCGGCATCGTGTCGGATCCGGCAGTGCACGAGGCGGTGATCGCGCAGGTCACCGCGGCCGCCGCGGCGGTCGGGTTGTCGCGGATCGCGATGTCGCCGTCGGCGATCACCGGCGCCACGGGCAATCAGGAATTTTTTCTGCATCTGCGCTCCGCGTGATCCGAAACGGATGTCTGGCCACAGAGTCACAGAGGCACGGAGAAATACTCTCTCCCTCAGCGCAGGCGTGACACTCGCAGGCAGTGCGCCGCGGCGATTCGACGGCCGGCCTGCCGTGCAGGCCGGCTTGCGCGACCGGATCGGGCGAATTCACAAGCCAGACCTTCCGCGCCGAAGGCTTGCGAATTCGCCCGACTCCGGCCGCGTGCGTCGCATCGCGACGCCGTCGAATCGCCGCGGCGCCTCTGTGGCTCGGTGGCTCTGTGGCAAATCTTCTTCGTGTCCTTTGTGTCCTTTGTGTCTTCTGTGATTGGATAGACGCGTGAATGCCACCGTCACGCGCGTCGGGATCGTCGCGAAGTCGCATCTGCGCGAGGCGACGCCGCATCTGATCGACATCGAGTCGTGGATGGCCGCCCGCCAGCTCGAGGTGCTGTTCGAAACCGCGACGGCCGCGATGATGCCCGCGAAGGCCTCGCGCCGCGTCGCCGAGAAGGCCGCGCTGGTCACCCAGGTGGATCTCATCGTCGTGCTGGGAGGGGACGGCACACTCTTGTCGGTGGCGAATTGCGTCGCCGCCGCGAGCCCCGACGTGCCGATTCTCGGCGTGAACTTCGGCAGCCTCGGCTTCCTCACGGAGGCGACGCTGCCGGAGCTGTATCCATCGCTCGAAGCGGCGGTCAGCGGACAGGCGCGCGTCGAGGAGCGCTTGATGCTGCGCGCAACGACCGTGCGTGCGGGCGCCTCCCTCCCGGAACAACTGGCGCTCAATGATGTGGTGATTACCAAGTCGGCGCGCGCGCGGATGACCGATCTGTCCGTGTGCGTCGGCGACGAATTCGTCACGCGCGTGAAAGCCGACGGCCTGATCGTGGCGACGCCCACCGGATCGACCGCCTACAACCTGGCGGCCGGCGGCCCGATCGTGCAGCCGGTCGTGGACGCGCTCGTCCTGACGCCGATCGCGCCGCACATGCTGACGAACCGCCCCATCGTGATTCCCGCGGCTTCGCTCGTGCGCGTTCAGCCGATGATGGACGACCGCGACGAGCTCTACGTCACGTTCGACGGCCAGGAGGGCTACCAGCTGGCAGCGGGCGACGAAGTCCAGATCCGCTGCACCGAGCGCCGCGTCCGCCTGCTTCGCCCCTCGCCGCGCAGCTATTTCGACGTGCTGCGCCAGAAACTCAAATGGAACGAACGCTGATCTATCCTTTGTGTCCTTTGCGTCCTTTGTGTTGAACGGCGGCCAGATACCAGCGACACGGCGAATCGAAATGGGCTCTAATCCCGAATCCCAAATCCCGAGTCCCGTCCGATTGTCAGCAGAGCGGCCATCGACTCGATACCTTCCCACAGATTTTCAATCCGCAGGTTTTCGTTCGGCCCGTGCTGGTTGTTGTCGAAGTTGACGATCGACAACCCGAACGTCGGCACCTTCAGCACGTCGGCGAACAGATAGAACGGCGTGCTGCCGCCCAGCGTCGGCAGCCGAACGATCGGGCCGCCGGCCGCGGCTGAGAGCGCACCGGACACCGCGGCGGCGAGCGGCGTGTCCATCGACGTACGGCCGGCCGGATACCCGCCGACCCGGGTGACGCGCGCCATCAGCGGATGCGCCGCGCGCATCGCCGCGTCCGGATCGCCGTCGACGATGAAGTAGCCCTGTTTGCGGACGTGGGCGACGAGCCGATCGAATTCTTTCGCCGGGTCGATGGCGTGAACCAGGCGCACATCGAGGCGCGCGCTGGCGGACGCGGGGATGATCGTCCGCCCCTGACCGCCGACGCCACCGCCCGCTTCGAGCGCGTTCACGTTGAGCGTCGGCTGGTTGTGGCGCAGCTCGAGCCGTTCGGATGGATTCTCCCGCCGCGTGAAGCCGAACGTCTTCATCAGCGCCGGCTCCACGTCGGGAATCTCGTCGATCGCCTGCTTCTCGCTCGTCGTCAGCGGCACCACATCGTCGTAGAACCCGTCGATCGTGACCCGCCCCTGCTCGTCTTTCATGGAGGCCAGCAGGCGCGCCAGATCGAGCGCCGGGTTCGGCGCCCAGTTGCCGTAATTCCCGCTGTGCAGATCGCGCTGCGCGCCGTAGACGGTGATCGTCGCCGCCATCAGTCCCCGCGATCCGAAATTCATCGTCGCGCGTCCACTGGCGTGGCGCGGGCCGTCCACCAGGATCAGCGCGTCGCCGCGAATCCGATCCGCGTGCTCGCGCACAGCCGCCGCGAGGTTCGGCGATCCGGCCTCTTCTTCGCCTTCGAGAATGATGCGGACGTTCGACGTGATGCCGGCCGGCCTTTGCGCGTCGAGTGCATCGATCGCCGCCAGCAGCGCAACGATCGGCGACTTGTCGTCGGACGAGGACCGTCCGTAGATCCGCCACTCGGGGTCGATGGCGCCTGTCCACGTGTCGAGCGAAATCGTGCGGCCTGCCGGAGGGTGCGGCACCACGATCACCGGCGAGAATGGCGGCTCGTAGGTCCACTCGGACGCGACGACCGGCTGACCGTCATAATGGAAATAGAACGTCAGGGTGCGCGAAGCCGAGGGGATGCGGCGTTCCATCAGGACGAGCGGCGCGCCCGCCGTCGGGACGACGCCGCCGGTGAAGTGGCGGCGTTCGAACATCGCCACGAGCGCGACGGCGTTGCGCTGGATGTTCGCGGCGTCGGTTGCCACGTTCGGAATTGCGAGCAGATCGAACAGCTCGTGCAGAATCTGTCGCTCGTGCTGCGTCCGCCACGCGCGGACGCGAGCCGTCGAGTCGTCTGCGGCCGCAGCTGCAGCCAGGGCAAGCAGCGCCGCACACGCCGCGAGCGCCCTACCGACCCGACCGCCGCGCATGCTTTTTCCGCGCGCCGTCATCCAACCCTCCAGCCCTTCCTGCCCCTCCAGCCCGTCCCGCCGCTCCAGACCCGTCCGCCCTTCCAGCCCCACCTGCCCCACCTGCCCCACCCGCCTCACCCGCCCTTCCTGCCTTCTGATCCCGAAAGTACTGCACCTGATACTTCTGCACGTTCCGATTGTGCTCCTCGAGCGTCCGCGCAAACGCGTGCGAGCCGTCGTTGCGGCTCACAAAATACAGGAAATCGGCGTCGGCCGGGTGCAGTGCCGCCTCCAGCGAGCCTTTGCCGGGCGCGGCGATCGGACCTGGCGGGAGGCCCGGATGACGATACGTGTTGTACGGCGAGTCGAACGCGAGATCCGCCTTGTGGATGTTGCCGTCGTAATGACCGGCGCTCTGCAGCGCGTAGATGACGGTCGGATCGCACTGCAACGGCATGCCGATGCGCAGCCGCGTGGTGTACACCGCCGCAATCAGCGGGCGCTCGTCCGATCGCGCCGTTTCCTTCTCGACGATCGACGCGAGCGTCACCGCCTGGCGCACCGAGAGCCCGCGCGCCTCGGCCGCCGCCCGGAGGTCGGCCCCGAACACGTGCAGGAAACGGCCGACCATGAGCCGGACGATCGTTGACGCATCGGTGTGCCGCGACAGCGAATACGTCTCGGGAAACAGATAGCCTTCCAGATCGGTCGCCGCCGGATCGACCGCGCGAATCAACGACACATCCTTCGCCGCGTCGACGAACGCGGCGGCGGAGCCGAAGCCGTGCGCCTCGACGATCGCCGCCATCTCCGCGATCGTCAGCCCTTCGGGTAAGGTGAGCGCGATCGTGTAGACGTCGCCGCGCGCGATCTTGTCGATCACCTGCGCGGGCGTCAGCGGCTGATCGAAGCGGTATTCGCCCGCTTTCAAATGCCTCGCCTGACCGCTCATCCAGAGCACCGCGCGATACGTCAGCGCGTCGCGCACGACGCCGGCCGCGACGAGACGTGCGCCGATCGCGCTCGTGCTGGACCCCGCCGGTATCTCGACGAACTGTTCAGCGCTGGTGTATCCGCGATATGGCGCGCGGCTGCGCTGGACGAACAGGCCTGCCGCCGCACCGACACCGAGCAGAACCAGAACGAGGAACACCACGATCTTTTTCATGCGCGTGCTGCCCTCCTCCCCTCCTGCGCTTTCTGCCTCATCCGCCCCTCCCGCCTCTCCCGCCCTTCCCGCCCTTCCCGCCCCTCCCGCCCCTCCCGCCCTATGTAGTGGTACGGTCGAGATAATCCTGGAGAAACACCGCGGCTGCCGCGGCATCGAGCTTGGTTTTGCGCCGGCGCCAGTCGCGCTCGTTCTCGGCGAGCCGACTCTCGGCTTCGCGGCTGCTGAGCCGCTCATCCTCGGTGACGATCGGCACGCTGATCCGCTGCCGCAGCGCGGCGATGAACGCGATGACGCCGGCCGTCGCATCCGACGGGGTGCCATCGAGGTGCCCCGGCCGCCCGATGACGATTGTGGCGAGGCCGTCCTCTTCGGCGGCGATCGCGACGATGCGTCGAGCGACGCGATCGACGGCGTCCGCTGCGCCGCTCACCAGGATCGTCTCGAGCGGCCGCGCGAGCGTCCCTGACGGATCGCTGATCGCCAGCCCGACTCGCCGCCCGCCGAAATCAACGCCCAGTACCCGTCCAGTCGCGCGCACTAATTCACCAACTTACCAACTTACCAATTCACCAATTTACCAACTCACCAATTGCGTGTATTTCCAAATGCTATAATCATTTGCCTCCACAACATATCGATGGCCAACTAGTGTCCGCCGTCAGACGCGCCACGTCCGGTCCGCGCTTCCCGTACGTCGTGTCCGGCCTCAGCCGGACCATGGTCGCCCTCGCGATCTGCGCACCGCTTGTCGCGCAGCAGCCGGATCACGCGCGAACGGAGGCGCTCGCGCGCCGCGCCGGCGAGCGGTTGCAGTCGCTGCAGCGCGAAGCCGACCGCCTCGCGTCGGACGAACGGACGCTGCTCGGCGACCTGCGCAAGCTCGAAGTCGATCGACAAATCCGCACCGAGCAGCTGAAGCAGGCCGACGCCGATGTCCGCGCCGTCCAGGCCGAGATCGACGCGACGAACGAGCGCATCGCCCGCTTGCAGCAGCAGGACCAGGCCGAGCGGCCCGATCTGCGCGCACGGCTGGTGGAAACCTACAAGCTCGGTCAGGGCCGCTACCTCCGTCTGCTGCTCGCGACCTCCGACGTGCGCCGCCTCGGCGAGGCGACGCGCGCCGTGGCGGTCATGGCCAAGCTCGATCGCGATCGCATCGCCGCGCATCAGCAGACGCTCGGCGAGCTGACGTCCACGCGCGCAGCCTTCGACGTGCGGCGAAAGAAATTGGAGACGGTGCGCGCCGACGCGGCGCGCGCACAGGCAGCCGCCGCACGCGCGACACAGGCGCGCAACGATCTGGTGCGCGACATCGACACGCGTCGCGATCTGAACGCGCAGCTGTCCGGGGAGCTCCAAGCGGCTCAGCAGAAGCTGCAGCTCGGGCTGCGCGAGATGGCGGGCGGCGCGGCGCCCGCCGACGTCGCTGCATTGCCGCTGCGCCCGTTCCGCGGCGATCTCGACTGGCCGGCGACCGGCGTCGTGAGGCGCCGCTTCAACGCCACGGCCGCGGCCGGCGGCCGGCCGTCCAATGGAATTGAGATCACTGCCGATGAAGGCACGCCCGCACAAGCCGTCCACGAAGGCGTCGTCGCGTTCGCAGACACCTTTGCCGGCTTTGGCAACCTCGTGATCCTGGATCACGGATCGCAGACCTTCAGCCTGTATGGCAATCTGCTCGATTTGGCAGTCGCCAAGGGCGCGCGGGTGGACCACGGCCAGGTCGTCGGCCATGTCGGGCCCTCGCCGGCCGGCCAAGCCGGACTGTATTTCGAGTTGCGCGTCGACGGTCACCCCGTGGACCCGCTACAATGGTTAAGGAAACGGTGACTGTATGAGCTCTCGAACGCGCGCGATCGTCATGGCCATCTCGGCGCCCGTCATCGCGTTTGCCATCGTCGGCGGTTTTCTTGGCAAGGTGATGGCGCGCCAGGACACGTATCAGCACCTGAAGGTCTTCGACGATGTGGTCGGCCTGATCGAAGGCAACTACGTCGAGGAGGTCAACGTCGACAAGGTGATGAACGGGGCGATGCGCGGATTGGCCGACGGTCTGGATCCCGACAGCGCCTATCTCTCGCCTGACGAAGTCGCTCAGGTCGAGAGCAGCAAGCCGCTGCCGGCGGGCGATGTCGGCATCGAGTTGACGCGGCAGTACTACCTGCGGGTCATCGCCGCGCGCGACAATTCTCCGGCGGCCAAGGCGGGCCTGCGCACGGGCGACTACGTGCGCGCCATCAACGAGACGCCGACGCGCGAGATGTCGGTGTGGGAAGGCATGCGCGCGCTGCGCGGCGCGCCCGGCTCGAAAGTGTCGCTCACGATCATCCGCGGCAATGCGGCCGATCCGCACGTCGTCGAACTGACGCGGGAAGAAGCGCCGGCGGCGGACGTGAGCGGCAGGATTGCGGCGCCTGGCGTCGGGTACGTCCGCATCGCGTCGGTCGGACCGGCGACCGCGGATCGGGTGAAATCGGCGATCGCGGATCTGCAGAAGGCCGGCGCGACGAAACTGATCGTCGACGTGCGCCGCACATCGGGCGGTCCGCTCGACAGCGGTCTCACCATTGCGCGGCTGTTCGTCGGCAAAGGCACGCTGGCGCAACGCGAGACCAAGGGCAGCGAAAAGGAAACCATCGTCGCATCGCCGGGCGACGGCACCATCACCGCGCCGACCACGCTGCTGATCGACACCGGCACCACCGGCGCCGCGGAGCTCTTCGCGTCGGCGCTCGCGGGCAACAATCGGGCCGACCTGATCGGCGAGCGGACGATCGGCCGCGCGGCGATCCAGAAACTGGTCAAACTGCCGGATGGCAGCGGCCTGTGGCTGTCCACGACGAAATACCTCACCCCGAATGGGGCCCCGCTTCACGGAAAAGGCCTCGAGCCTGCCGTCGCCGTGGACGAACCGGACGTCGAATTCGGCCAACCAGCGCCGACGACCGATCCGGTGCTCGACAAGGCCATCGAGGGGCTCACCCAGAAGAAAGCAGCGTAGAGGGCGCGGGGGTCTGTTATACTGGAGGTTCGTCTAACGCCTGTATTTTCAAGATGTAGGCGCGTAGCTCAGAGGTTAGAGCGCCTGCTTGACACGCAGGAGGTCGGTGGTTCGAGTCCACCCGTGCCTACCAATGAGTAAGCCGTATCCGGCATGAGCCGGACGGTTGGTGAAGGCCTCGCCGCAACCCCCGAAATGAGTCAGGTCACTGTCACGCTTCCGGATGGATCGAGTCGCACTGTGCCTGCGGGCACGCCTGTACGCGACCTGGCGGCCGAGATCTCTCCCGGCCTCGCCAAGGCGGCGCTTGCCGGCGTGATCGACGGCAAACTGGTCGATCTGACCGCGCCCATCCGGACGGACGCCGCAGTGCGCATCGTGACCGACCGCAGCCCCGAAGCGCTGCCGCTCTACCGCCACAGCACGGCGCATCTGCTCGCGGCGGCGGTGATCAATCTCTTTCCGAACGCGCAGTGCGGGATCGGTCCCGCCACCGACGAGGGTTTTTTCTACGACTTCGTGGTCGATCGTCCGTTCGTCCCGGAGGACCTCGACGCGATCGAGAACAAGATGAAGGAGCTGGCGGCGCAGGACCTCGTCTATGAGCGCCAGATGTGGCCGCGTGAGGACGCGAAGGCGTTTTTCGCGAAGCGCGGCGAGCCGTTGAAGGTGCAGCTGATCGACGAAAAGACCGAAGGTCAGGCCGAAGTGACCTGCTACACCATCAAGGACAAGGACACTTTCGTCGACTTCTGCGTCGGGCCGCACGTGCCGTCGACCAGCAAGCTGAAGGCGTTCAAGCTGCTGAGCACGTCGAGCGCCTACTGGAAAGGCGACGCGCGCAACCAGCCGATGCAGCGCATCTACGGCACCGCGTTTTTCGCCGACAAGGATCTGAAGGCCTACCTCACGCAGATCGAGGAAGCGAAGAAGCGCGACCACCGCAAGCTGGGGCGCGAGCTCGGGCTGTTCATGTTCCATCCCTGGGCGCCGGGCGCGACGTTCTGGCTCGACAAGGGGACGACGCTCTACAACCTGTTGGCGGACTACATGCGCAGCGTGCTGCTGCCCAATGGCTACGTCGAGGTCAAGACGCCGCTGGTCTACAACAAGGCCCTGTGGGAAATGTCCGGGCACTGGGAACACTATCGCGAGAACATGTTCCTCGTCGAATCGGAAAACGAGCAGATGGGCATGAAGGCGATGAACTGCCCGGGCCACTATCTCGTTTACCAGAGCGACGTGCGCAGCTACCGCGACTTGCCGATTCGCTACCACGAGCAGACGCCGCTGCACCGCAACGAAGCCTCCGGCGTGCTCACGGGCCTGACGCGCGTTCGCCAGTTCTCGCAGGACGATGGGCACTGCTTCGTCACGCAGGATCAGATCGGGGCCGAAGTCGAACAGCTGCTCGGGCTCATCCGCCGTGTGTACGGCGACTTCGCGCTGGATTACACGGCGAAGCTCTCGACCCGGCCGGCCGAGTTCATGGGGGAGATTGCCACCTGGGACTCCGCCGAGGCGCAGCTGCGGAGTGCGCTCGAGAAGGCGGGCCAGGCCTACACGATTAACGAGGGTGACGGCGCCTTCTACGGGCCCAAGATCGATTTCGACATCACCGATGCGATCGGGCGGAAATGGCAGTGCGCGACGATTCAGCTGGACTACAACGCGCCAGTCCGCTTCGACCTGAAATACGTCGGCGCCGACAACGCCGAGCACCGGCCGATTGTGATCCACCGTGCAATTTTCGGCAGTTTCGAGCGATTCATTGCCATTCTGATCGAGCAGTACACGGGCGCGTTTCCCCTGTGGCTGGCGCCGGTGCAGGCCGTGGTGCTGCCGATCTCGGATCGGCACATGGCGTACGCGGCCTCGGTGCGCGACCGGCTGCAGGCGGCGGGGCTGCGCGTCGATCTCGATGAGCGGCAGGAAAAGATCGGATATAAGATCCGTGAGGCTCAGCTGCAGAAGGTGCCTTACATGCTCGTGGTCGGCGACCGCGAGGCTGCAGACGGCACCGTCTCGGTGCGCGCGCGCGCGGGCGGCGACCAGGGCGGCCGATCGATCAACGACTTCATCGCCGCGGCGGGTCAGGAAGTTTCGACCAAGGGTAAACAAGGGTAAAGAAGAGAAGAGAGGCCTTTATCGCTTTCGACAGAAGTCCCCGCCGTGACGATCGCGTGCGGGTCAACGAACGTATCCGGGTCCGCGAGATCCGCGTGATCGACGACACAGGCACGCAGCTCGGCATCATGCCGCCGCCGCAGGCCTTGGCCATTGCCAAGCAGAAGGGGCTCGACCTCGTCGAGATCTCGCCGACGGCGGTGCCGCCGGTCTGCCGCATCATGGACTTCGGGAAATACCAGTACCAGGAGCAGAAGCGGACGCGCGAGGCTCGGAAGCACCAGAAAGTGATCGAGGTCAAGGAAATCAAATTCCGGCCGAAGGTCGACGAGCACGACTACCAGTTCAAGAAGAAGCACATCGAGCGCTTCCTCGAAGAAGGCGACAAGGTCAAGGCGACGATCTTCTTCCGCGGCCGTGAGATGGCGCACCCGGAGATCGGCCGCCGCATCCTCGAGCGCCTGCTGGGCGAGCTGGCGGAGGTCGCAGTGGCCGAGACGATGCCCCGGATGGAAGGCAACCAGATGCACACAATCCTGTCCCGGAAGGCGCAGGGTGGCGGTGGCAAGTCGAAGTCGGCCGCGGCGGCGGCGCGGTAGCGCTCCACCACGGAGGACACGGAGGACACAGAGGTCGGAACGTACAGGGAAATGGATTGAACCTCCGTGTCCCCCGTGTCCTCTGTGGTAGCCAGGTTCAGCGAAAAGAAAAAGACGATGCCGAAGATCAAGACACACCGCGGCGCCGCGAAGCGCTTCAAGCGGACGAAGAACGGGAAATTTCTGCGGGGCAGCGCGTTCAAGCAGCACATCCTGAGCAGCAAGAGCACCAAGCGCAAGCGCAAGCTGCGCGGGACCACGACGGTCGCGAAAGTGGACCAGGCGAAGCTCGCCCGGATGCTGCCTTACAAATAAGGCACTCGGGATTCGGGATTTGGGATTCGGGATTCGGGATTTGCGTGTTCGGCTTTAGCCGGACGTGATCGTAGTGTCCGGCTTCAGCCGGACCTGTAGGAGAGATCGAAATGCCGCGTGTGAAAAGAGGAACGGTCCGGCGCGCCAAGCGGAAGAAGCTGCTCGGGCTGGCGAAGGGCTACTACGCCAACAAGAGCAAGCTGTATCGCGCCGCGAAAGAGTCGGTGGACACGGCGCTCAAGTACGCGTTCGTCGGCCGCCGCCGCAAGAAGCGCGATTTCCGCCGGCTGTGGGTCGTGCGGATCAACGCCGCCGCGCGCGAGCACGGCCTCACCTACGGACAGTTCATCAACGGGTTGAAGAACGCCGGTGTGACGCTCGATCGTAAGAGCCTGTCGGAGCTCGCCATCGGGAGCCCGGCCGCGTTCGGCACGCTCGCCCAGCAGGCCAAGGCGGCGGCGAAGACGAACGTCCGCTCCGCCGCGCGTTAGGCCCATTTCCGCTTCATCACACGCGACCCCGGCCAACCCTTCATCACGAAGTCGCGAAGGGCGCGAAGGGCACGAAGACTGTTTTGTACGGCATGCCCTTCGTGATCTTCGTGTCCTTGGTTTCTTCGTGATAAAAAGAGTCCTCCATGATCTCGGTCGACGAAGCGGCGGTGCAGACGCAGATTGCGGCGTTCGAGGCCGACCTCGCCCAGGCGAAGACGCCCCGTGAGGCACAGGTCGTCCGCGATAAATACCTGGGCCGGAAGCACAGCGTGGTCGCATCCTGGATGCAGACGCTCGCGACCGCTCCGCCGGATCAGAAAAAAGCCATCGGCCGATACGCCAACGAGCTGAAGCAGGCCATCGAAGAGCGCTGGACCCGCCACGGGGCGCAGGCTGAGGCGTCCGCGCGCCCCGCCGGCGCTATCGACGTGACCCTCCCCGGCCGCGCCCCGCTGCTCGGTCACCGCCATCCGCTCACCGTCGTACGCGATCAGATGGAGGAGATCTTCACGCGCATGGGCTTTGCGATCGTCGAAGGGCCAGAGGCCGAAGACGACTGGCACTGCTTCGACGCGCTGAACATGCCCGCCGAGCATCCCGCCCGCGACATGCAGGACACGTTGTATCTGGCCTCGCCTATCGCCGGCGGCAGCGGCCGCGACGATGTGCGCACGCTGCTGCGGACGCATACCTCGTCGATGCAGATCCGCTACATGCAGACGCATCAACCGCCGATTCGGATCGTCGTGCCCGGGCGCGTGTATCGGCGGGACGATCTCGATCTGACGCACACGCCGGCGTTCTCCCAGATCGAGGGGCTGGTGGTGGGCGAAGGCATCTCGCTGGCCGATCTGAAAGGGACGCTGCTCGCCTTCGCGCGCGACATGTTCGGCGCCCGCTCCCGACTGCGGTTCCGTCCGAGCTTCTTCCCGTACACGGAGCCGAGCGCCGAAGTGGACATCAGCTGCTGGAAGTGCGACGGCGCCGGCTGTCCGATGTGCAAGAAGAGCGGCTGGCTCGAAATCCTCGGCTGCGGCATGGTGCACCCGGCGGTGTTCGAAGCGGTCGGCTACGATTCTGAGCGCTACACGGGCTTTGCGTGGGGCATGGGCATCGAGCGCGTGGCGATTTTGCGCTACCAGGTCGAGGACATTCGGTTGTTCTACGAGAACGACTTGAGATTCCTCGAGCAGTTTCCGTACTAACTCGATACGACGGTTCATCACGAAGCCACGATGGACACGAAGACCACGAAGAACGTTAGCCACGGAGGCACAGAGCCACAGAGGCGCCGTGAGGATTCGACGGGCCGGCCTGCACCGCAGGCCGGCTGGCGCTGGCGGATCGGGTCGGTTCACGAACCGCCAGTCGTCTCATTGGTTCGTGAACCGGCCCGACTCCGACAGCGCGCGTCGCGACGCGACGCCCGTCGAATCGCAGCAAGGCGCTCTGACTCCGCGGGATCAGTGGGTTCCGCGTCTTTTGTTTTTTGGGTGAAGTGAGAGCGATTTTCTCCGTAACTCCGTGCCTCTGTGGCAAGAAGATCCGATCTTTTTCGTGACCTTCGTATGCTTCGTGACTTCGTGAAAGAACAACGCAGCTAACCACACCAATGCGCCTACTTGTTTCCTGGCTGCGTGATTTCGTCGACGTTCCGGCATCGCCGGACGAGATCGCCGCGACGCTTGCGCTCCGCGGCTTCGAGGTCGCCTCGATCGAGCCGCTGGCCGGCGACGATGCGGTGATCGATTTCGAAGTGACCGCGAACCGGCCCGACTGCCTCAGCGTGATCGGATTCGCGCGCGAGGTCGCCACCACCTACAACCTGCCGCTGCGCGCGCCCTCGGCTGCGCCGGGCGCTCCGCTCGCGCTCGCGTCGGCGCCGATCGGCGACTCGGACCGCCTGCGCGTCACGATCGAAGACGCCGACCTGTGTCCGCGTTACGCCGCCGCAGTCGCCGACGTCGCGATCGGACCGTCGCCGGCGTGGCTCGCGAGCCGGCTCCAGGCCGCAGGCATCCGTCCGATCAGCTCGATTGTCGACATCACCAACTACGTGAACGTCGAGCTCGGCCAGCCGATGCACGCGTTCGATCTCGCCACGCTGGCCGGCGCAGAGCTTCGCGCGCGCCGCGCGAAAAAGGGCGAGGTGATCCGGACCCTGGATGGTGTGGAGCGGAAGCTCGACCCCGACATGCTCGTGATCGCCGACGCCGGACGCGCGCAAGCGGTCGCCGGCGTCATGGGCGGCGGCGCGTCCGAGGTCTCGGCGACGACCAGGAGCGTGGCCTTCGAGAGCGCGTACTTCTCCCCGGCATCTGTACGCCGGACGAGCAAACGGCTCGGCTTGAAGACGGAAGCCTCGTCGCGCTTTGAACGCGGCGCCGATATCAACGCCCCCGTCATCGCGCTGCAGCGCGCGTTGGCGCTCATGGAACAGATCGGCGCGGGCCGTGTCACCGGCCCGATTGTGGACCGCTACCCCACCGTGCGCGAGCCGCGGCACCTCCATCTTCGGCGCGATCGACTCGCTCGTCTGCTCGGTGTCGTCGTGCCCGACGCCGACGTCGAGCGGATCCTGCGCGGCCTCGGGTTGACCGTGACGCCGGCGGCAGACGGGTGGGACGCCATCGCGCCGACCGCGCGGGTCGACCTGCTGCGCGAAGTGGACCTCATCGAGGAAGTCGGCCGCCATCATGGCTTCGACAGGCTCGAACCGACCTTCCCGGCGGTGATGACCGTCGCGCCGCCGCCAGATGCGCGGATTCCGCGCGATCGGCTGGTGCGCCGCGTGCTGACGGCCGCTGGTCTGTCGGAAGCGGTGACGTTCGGGTTCATCGAAGCTCACGCCGCCGAGACGTTCGCCTTCGCCGGGGCCGCGGCGAGCGTGGCGATTGCCAATCCGTTGTCGGCGAAATTCGACACGCTGCGCGCATCGCTCGTGCCGGGCCTCGTCGACGCGGTCGCGCACAACCGGCGCCACGGCCGCCGCGACGCGCGGCTGTTCGAGATCGGCGCGCGGTTCACCGCAGCCGGCGAAACACGCGGCGTCGGCCTGGCGTGGACCGGCAATGCCGGCGCCGAGCACTGGTCGGGCGGCGCGCGCGACGTCGATTTCTTCGACGTCAAAGGCGTGGTCGAGCGCCTCTGCGCGGCGCTCGGCGTCGCGCCGCGGTTCGAGCCGGCGCGCGAACCGTCTCTGGTCGACGGACAGACCGCCTCCGTCCACGCCTCCGCGGGCGGCGCGATCGGTCTCATCGGCCAGCTGACCGCGGCGGTCGCCGATGCGCGCGGACTGCCGCGGAAGGATCGCGTCTTCGTGGCCGAGCTGAACCTCGACGCGATCGCGGCCGTCGCGGCCACCGGCGACATGGGCACGCACCCCCTGCCGCGTCATCCTTTCGTCGTCCGCGACCTCTCGATCGCCGTCTCCGATGCCTTGCCTGCGGAGATCATTCGTGGCACCATTCAAGCGGCCGGCGCGGATCTGCCGGCGCCGCTCACGGCGATCGCGTTTTTCGATCGCTATCCGGGCAAGGGCGTGCCGGAGGGATCCGTGAGCCTGTCGCTGCGCCTGACGTTTCAGGCGCCCGATCGCACGCTGACCGACGCCGACGTGCAGGAGAGCTTCGAGCGCATTCTGGCGGCGCTCGTTCGCGAGCACGCAGCGGTACAAAGATAGTCGTCAGTCACCAGTCGTCAGTCACCAGTCGGCGTCAACGAGTCGGCGGTGACCAGTCGACAGGAGTCAGGCGAGAAGTCAAGCAGGACACCAACGACGGCCAGAGAGACGCGGGCGCACCGCTGGCCTTTGGCCACTACGAGGGTTCAGATGGCAACCAAAACGGCAACACGCGGGATCGAGCTCGAGCCGATCGATCGCCTCGAGGAAAAAATCAAGGCGCTCGTGGGCATGATCGATCGGATGAAGGCGGAACAGTCGCGCGTGGCAGAAGAGAACGACCGCCTCGTGCGGGAAGTGGAAGTGCTGCGGGCGCGGGTGGCGTCGGGCGAGACGCTGACGAGCGAGCTATCGTCCTTGAAGGAAGAGCGCGACGTCATCCGGACGCGGGTTGGCGAGATGCTCGAGCAGCTCGAAGCCCTCAATCTCTGATGTCTGAGTCCGACCGCGTCATCTCGGTCGACATCCAGGGGCAGCGGTATCCGATCCGCAGCGAGCTCGATCCGGATTACGTGACCCGCCTGGCGGTCTACGTGGACGACAAGATGCGCGCGGCGGCCGACTCGACACCGACCGGCGACACGCTCCGTCTGGCCGTGCTTGCGGCGCTCAACATCGCCGACGAATTGTTCCGCTGCCGCGATGCCAATCGCGCGCGCGACGGCGAGCTCGCCGACCGTGCCGGCGAGCTCGAACGCTTGCTGGACCGGGTGCTGATGGCCTAAGATCGGGCACGACGTTTTGAGCTCCCTGCTTTGCGCGTGATGGCGGTAGGCTCGTTTGAGCCAATGTTTACCCAAGTGAGTTGCGACGCCGCGTGGTGTGCATGCCTCTGTAACGAGGAAGCCTGAAGCGCGGCTTGTTTGAGCGACTCCACCTGCTTTAGCAGGTTCATCGAACCTCCCCACACGGCAAAGCGGGGCCTTTCGGCTTCTCCCTCCATTTCTTCTCGTGTCGCGCCTCTGACGTTCGCTGTCGCACCGAGGGCGGCGAGGGGCTGGCAGGGCATGAGGAGCGAGACGCGACTCTAACTTCGCGGGGCACCTCCTCCGCGCGCGGCGCCGGCCCAGACGAACGGGGTCACCCCCGCGTCTGGCCCACAAACGGGTCTGACCCCGAGTACGGGAAAGGACGTCACGCGTGTTGCCGAGTCTGGGATTGCTCATAAACGGCGCCGTTACGCTGGGAGTGGCCGCAGCGGTCTTTACGGCGTGGATAACCCGCCGGAAGCGCATCGCCGCCGAGACCATCGGACGCGCCGAAGAACAGGCGCAGCGCCTCCTCAAGGATGCCGCGCGGGACGCCGACACGCGCAGCAAGGAAGCGCTGCTCGAGGCCAAAGAAAAGGCGCACGACCTGCTCGTGGACGCCGAGCGCCAGGCGCGGACGGAGCGCCAGCAGGCCGCCGCCCTGGACCAGACGCTCGCGCGGCGTGAGTCCGCGATCGCCGAGCGCCAGTCGTCGATCGATCGACTCGAAAAGGAGTTGACCGCGCGGGAGCGCGCCGTGCGCGAGCGCGAGCAGTCGGCTGGCGCCGCCGCCGCGAAATACGAGGAGCTGGTCGCCCGCCAGAAGCACGAGCTCGAGCGCGTCGCCGGTCTCACCGCCGACGAGGCGAAGGAGCTGCTGATCAAACAGATCGAGGGCGAGGCGCGGCACGACTCCGCGAACCTGCTCAAACGACTCGACGCCGAAGCGCGCGAAGTCGCCGTCGATCGCGCCAAGCAGTACATCACGGAAGCGATTCAGCGCTGCGGCGCGGAGCACGCGATCGAAACGACCGTGTCGGTCGTCGACCTGCCGAGCGACGACCTGAAAGGGCGCATCATCGGCCGCGAGGGGCGCAACATCCGCGCGCTCGAGCTCGCCACCGGCGTCGACCTCATCGTCGACGACACGCCGGGCGCGATCATCCTGTCTGGCTTCGACCCCTACCGCCGCGCGATCGCGAAGCAGGCCATCGAGCGGCTGATCGCCGACGGCCGGATTCATCCGGCGCGCATCGAGGAAGTCGTGCAGAAAGTCAAAGAGGAGACCGACGATGCCATGCGGCGGGAAGGGGCGGCGGTGGCGTTCGAGCTCGGCCTGCACGATCTGCATCCGGAAATTCACCGGCTGATGGGGCGGCTGAAGTACCGCACCAGCTACGGTCAGAACGTCCTGTCGCACTCGGCCGAAGTGGCGCGGCTGGCCGGCATCATGGCGCGCGAGATCGGCCTCGACGCGCACGTCGCCGTCCGCGCCGCGTTCGTGCACGACATCGGCAAGGCGATCGATCGCGAGATGGAAGGCACGCACCTGCAGATCGGCATCGATTTCCTCCGCAAGCACGGCGAGAGCGAAGCGGTGGTGATGGCGATGGCGGCGCACCACATGGACATCGACTGGCCGTCGCTCGAGGCGATGATCGTCCAGGCCGCCGACGCGATCTCCGCTGCGCGCCCCGGCGCGCGCCGCGACATCCTGGAGTCGTACGTCAAACGGCTCGAGAAGCTCGAGGGGATTGCCGATTCGTTCAAGGGCGTGTCCAAGTCGTTCGCGCTGCAGGCGGGACGCGAGATCCGGATCATGGTCGAGAGCGAGAAGATCACCGACGAAGAGGCCGTGTGGCTGTCGAAGGACATCGCGCGGCGCATCGAGAACGAGCTCGAATACCCCGGACAGATCAAGGTGACGGTGATTCGGGAGACACGGGCCGTCGACTATGCCAAGTGACGCGGGCGACGCGTCCAGGCGCGTCGGCGATCGGACCGAAGGCGAGCTGATCGCCCGCATTCGGACGCACCTCCCGCCGCCGCCCCCGTGGATGCTCGTCGGAATCGGCGACGATGCCGCCGTAGTCGAGCCGGAGCGCAACCGCGCGGAAGTGCTGAGCGTGGATGCGCTCGTCGAGGGCATCCATTTCGATCGCGCGTTCACACCAGCCCGCGCGATCGGCCACCGCGCGCTGGCTGCCAACCTCAGCGATCTGGCGGCGATGGGCGCGGCGCCGCGCCTCGCGCTCCTGTCGTTTGCGCTGCCGGCGGATCTCCCGCTCGACGACTTCGACGCCATCGTCTCCGGCATCGCGACGCTGGCGGCCGAGCACGGACTGCACGTCGCCGGCGGCAACCTGACGCGCTCGCCCGGGCCGCTGGTCATCGACATCACCGTGATCGGCAGCGTGAAACGCCGGCAAGCGCTCACGCGGAGCGGCGCGCGCGCCGGCGACGAAATCTACGTCAGCGGCACGATCGGCGGCGCCGCCGCCGGGCTGCAGATGCTGCAGGCGCAATCCAAACTCGCCACCACGGAGGACACGGGGGACACAGAGGATCAAGCGCGTAGACGACGAGCACGCCGACCTGGCCAGGAGGATCAGACACCAAACCAAGAGGATTCTGCCTCCGTGCCCACCGTGTCCTCTGTGGTAGAGAGCTCCGGCCTCGTGAAGAGCTGCGTGGATCGCTACCTCCACCCGGCGCCCCGCATCCGGATGGGCCTCTTGCTCTCGCGCAACCGCGCGGCACGGGCGTGCATGGATCTCAGCGACGGGCTGGCGGATGCCGTCCGGCAAGTCGCAGAGGCCAGCCGTGTCGGCGCGATCATCAACGCCGCCGCGCTGCCGATCGATGCGAGCGCCCGCCGCTGGTTCGAGGCGTGTAGCGGCGATGCGATCGATGCCGCGATCGCCGGCGGGGATGATTACGAACTGCTGATCGGCGTGCGGCCGCAGATGCGCCGCCGCCTGAAGGCGACGCGCGACGCGGGTGCCGCGCTCACGTTCATCGGCACCTTCACGGCGGATCGCGCGCTCATCGTCCGCCGCGCGGACGGCGACACGCCGCTGCCGCGGGGATACAGCCACTTCCGATGATTCACCTGACGCGCAGAATGGTGCGGCGCTGGCTCGATGCGCTGCTGCACATCGAGGACACGCCTGAACGGACGGCGGCGGCGTTCGCGCTCGGCGTGTTCTTCGGCTTCTCGCCGTTTCTCGGGCTCCACACGCTGCTGGCGGTGTGCCTCGCGTTCCTGCTGAACCTGAATCGCGTCGCGGCGCTGCTCGGTGTGTACTCGAACCTGCCGTGGATCATCGGCCCCTATTACGCGTTCGTCACGATGTTCGTCGGCGCGCCCTTGACTGGGCATCACGTGCCGGCGGGCTTCAAGAGCCAGATTGCGGCACTGTTCGAGCACTCGGCGTTCCAGCGCGAATTCTGGCATCAGCTCGTGAAGATCACGATGCCGTGGGTCTGGCCGTATACCGTGGGATCGATGCTCGGCGCCCTCGTGATGGCCGCCATCGCGTATCCGCTGGCGCTCGCCTTCGTGACAAGCCGGCGGCGGATTCATGACATGATCCACCATCCCCCCCCGGCATCGAAGAAGCGATGATCATTTCCGATTCGTTGTGGCGGAAAAGTCTCGTCACGGCGGTGGCAGTGGGCGGCTTCGTGTCGCTCTACGAAATGCGGGCGCTCGACTCGCAGTACGCCACGCGCCAGATGCCGCCGCCGGAGGCGACGGCGCTCCCGGTGCCGGGCGCCCGGATCGCGTTCAGTGCGACCGCCTATTGCAAGGGGCTCACGACGACCTCCGGCGTGCCGGCGCAGAGCGGCGTCGCGGCATCGGATCCGTCGCTGCTGCCGGTGGGCTCGGTCGTGGACATCGAGGCCAGCGACCCGCGCTATTCCGGGATTTACACCGTGATGGACACCGGGCCTGCCGTGCAGGGGCGCCTGGTCGATCTCTACATGTGGAACTGCAACGAGGCGTTGCAATTCGGCCGGCGGCCGATCCATCTGAAAGTGCTGCGCCTCGGCTGGAACCCGCGCGCCACCACGCCCACGTTCCTGGATCGGATCTTCAAGAAGCGCGAGCCCGCGTCGCCGCCCCTGCCCTCGCGCCCGCTGCCGCAGGTGATTCAGCCGCCATCGCTGTAGCGCGAAGGCTTCCACCTCCGCCAAGGCTCCGGCGGACAGGTCAGCCGAGCGTTACTTCACCGCCGGCTCTCTCGCCGCATACTGCAGCTCGAAGAGCTTGAAGTAGATCCCCCGCCGCGCCAGCAGCTCCTGGTGCGTGCCCGATTCCCGGAGCTGGCCTTTGTGCAGCACGAGGATCTGATCCATGTCCTGGATCGTCGACAGCCGGTGTGCGATCGCGATCGTCGTCCGGCCTTTCATCAGGACGCGCAGCGCGTCGCGAATCAGCAGCTCCGTCTCCGTGTCGACGCTCGACGTCGCCTCGTCCAGAATCAGCACCCGCGGGTCGAACGCCAGCGCCCGCGCAAACGAGAGCAGCTGCTTCTGTCCGACCGACAGCGTGGATCCCCGCTCGGCGACCGCGCTCGCGTAGCCGTCCGTCATGCGGTCGATGAATGCATCCGCGTGCACCGCCTGCGCCGCCTCCCGCACGCGCGCGTCGGTGATCGACGGATCGCCGAGCCGGACATTGTCCGCAATCGTGCCCGAGAACAGGTGCACGTCCTGGAGCACCAGGCTGAAAAGGCCGCGCAGATCGCCGAGTGCGAGATCGCGCACGTCGACGCCGTCCACGGTGACGCGCCCGCGTGAGACGTCGTAGAAGCGCAGCAGCAGATTCACCAGCGACGACTTTCCTGCGCCGGTCGCGCCGACAATGCCGACGCGCTGGCCGGGCCGTACCTCGAAGCTCACGTCGCGCAGCACGTAGTCTTCGTCGTTGTAGGCGAACCACACGCCGTCGAACGCGATGTGTCCCGCAGCCGGCGCGGGACGCGGCACGGGCCGGGCCGGAGGCCGCACGATGATCGGCTCGTCGATCAGTTTGAAGATCCGCTCGGAGGACGCCATCGCGGACTGCAGCGTGTTGAACTTCTCGGACATGTCGCTGATCGGCCGGAAGAAGCGCTGCGAGTACTGCAGAAACGCGACGAGCGATCCAAGCGTCAGCGCGCCGGCGAGCACGCGGCCGCCGCCGTACCAGATGATCAGCGCCGCCGACAGCGCGCTCACCGCTTCAATCGCCGGGTAGAACACGGCGTAATAGAAGATCGACTCGATGTTCGCGTCGCGGTGATCGCGGTCGATCGCGTCGAAGCGGGCGAAGTTCAGCGGCTCGCGCCGGAACAACTGCACCGTCGACATCCCGGTGATGTTCTCCTGCAGGAACGCGTTGATGCGCGCGATGAGCCCCCGGATGACGCGGTAGGAGTCGCGGACGTGCCGGCGAAACCACTGCGTGATCACGACGATCAACGGCAGGACGCCGAACGCGACGAGCGCCAGCTGCCAGTTCATCCACAGCATCATCCCCATGATGCCGAACAGCGCGAACAGATCGCCGAAGACGGTGACGACGCCCGAGGTGAAGAGGTCGTTGAGCACGTCGACGTCCGACGTCACGCGCGTCATCAGGCGGCCGACCGGATTGCGATCGTAGTACCGCAGGTCGAGGCGCTGCAGATGGCCGTAGATGGCCATGCGCAGGTCGAACATGATCCACTGCCCGATCAGCTGCATCGTCCACGTCTGGACGTACTCGGCGACGAACGCGCCGATCAGGATCGCGAGATAGAGGGCGGCCAGCCGATTGAGCCCCTCGAGGCGTCCGGCGGCGATATAGCGGTCGATGGCGATCTTGACCAGATACGGCTGCGCGAGCGAGGCGGCGGACCCCACGATGATCGCGACGAACGCCACCGCCACCGATCGCCAGTACGGCGCAGGTACTCCAGCAGGCGGCGCATCAGCCGCGCGTCGTAAGCCTTGCCGATGATGTCGTCGTCTTGCATCGTTGATTCGGTGTAGCGAAGGCTTCCACCTCCGCCAAGGCTCCGGCGGACAGGTCAGCCGAGCGCCGTCGCCGCGGCCCGCGTCACCCGTCGTCCCTCGATCATAATCGCAGACAAAGAATTCGGCCGCGCGCGCACGACGTTGGGTGTATAAGAGTGCCCATCCAGGAGATGACTATGCGCTTGAAATGGCTCTTGCCCGGTCTCATCATCGTCTTCGCCAGCGTCGCCGGTTGTTCGCAGAAGGCCGAACCGCCGAAACCAGCGGCGGCGGCGACCAAATCCACACTCGCCATTCATCCTTACGGAACGGCCGATCCGAACTTCAAGCCCGACTACTCCAAGCTGCCGGCGGATCTGCAGAAGACGTTCGCATACATCGACGAACACGTGGACGAGCATGCCGAGAACATCCAGAAATGGATCCGGCAGCCGAGCATCTCGAACAGCGGCGAGGGCATTCCCGAGAGCGCCGACATGGTGAAGGGCTTCTTCGAGAAGCTTGGCTGCCAGGCCGCGCGCGTTTATGACACGGGCCTCACCGAGTACGGCAGCCAGGGCAATCCGGTCGTCTACGCCAAATGCGACGAAGGCGCCCCGAAGACCGTGGCGATCTACTGGCAGTACGACACCATGCCGGTCACGCAGCCGGACGTCTGGATCGTCCCGCCGTTCGAAGGACGCGTGGTCGACGGCGCGACCGCGGTCGTGCCCGGGGCGTCGCGCGTGATCATCGGCCGCGGTGCGACCAATTCCAAAGGACCGGAGATGGCCGTGCTGAACGCGATCAATTCGCTGAAGGCCGCCACCGGCAAGCTGCCTGTGAATCTGATCTTCGTCGCCGAAGGTGACGAAGAGCGCATGGACATCGGCCTGCGCAAGTTCATGATCGATCATTCCGATCTGTTTTCCGAAGCGGACGCGCTGTTCACGGGCGGACCGTCCGAGGGGTGCGTCTACGTAGAGCTGACCACGAGCGGCAAGAGCTGGGGCCGCGGGCCGGTGCAGTCCGATGTGCACGGCGTGATGAAGCGCACGACCGACAGCCCCGCATGGCGGCACATCCACATGCTCGCCTCGCTGACGTCGCAGGACGGCAACACGCCGCTCATCAAGGGGTTCTTCGAGAACATGGAACCGCCGACGAAGGCGGAAATCGAGGCGATGAAGGCGCAGGCCGCGAAAATGGACCTCGTCACGATGGCCAAGGCGTCGGGCGTCGCGCGCTTCATGCACGACGATCCGTTCCAGGTGCTCAAGGACGGCCGCTTCGAGACGTCGTTCAACCTGGACGGCCTCTGGGGCGGCAATATGTACGCCGGCGGCGCGGGCGCGATCCTGCCGAACAAGATCACGTCCAAGCACAATTTCCGCTACGTCCCGCGGATGAACGGCCTCGACATCGTCAAGAAGCTGCGCGCGCAGCTCGACGCCAACGGGTACAAGGACGTCGAGATGAAGTTGATCGGCGATGTGCCGTGGTCGAGGGGCTCCTCTCCGGACACCGACATCTCGCACGCGCATCGGAAGGCGGGAGAGGTGATGGAGTCGATCGGGCTGGGTGGCGGCGGGGGACGCGCCGGACAGCCGGCGCTGCCGACGTCGGCCGCGCTCACGAATCCGAGCCTGCTGTACTCGGAGACCGCGGCGGATCCGGCCGGCGGCTACTGGCCGTCGTATCTGTTCGCCGATGGCGAAGTGGGCCAGAAGGTCGGCTCGGTCTCGATTCCCATGGGCATGGGCGGGCGCGGAGGTGGCGGCGGCGGCCGCGCGCATGCCGCGAACGAGTTTTACACGGTCGAATCGGTCGGCAAAGGCGGCGGCCTGGCGAACGCCGAGAAGAACGCGGCGGCCGCGCTCTACGAATACGCGCAGATGACGACGGTGCCGGCGAAGCCGAAGACGCCGGCGAAATAGCGCGGCAGCTCTGAAACCGCGAAGAACGCGAAGACACGAAGAACATCAAGGGTTCTCGCCCAAGAATGATCTTCGTGGCCTTCGTGCCTTCGTGGTTGAAAGGCCCTACGAGGCCGCGAGCTCCTCTTCCAGCAGCTGCTTCTTGTGCAGCGCCGCGTACAGCCCGTTCATCGTGATCAGCTGATCGTGCGTGCCGCGCTCAACGATGCGGCCGGCGTCGAGGACGAAGATGCGGTCGGCGTCGCGCACGGTCGAGATCCGGTGCGAGACGATGATCGACGTGCGCTGGCGCAGCACGTCGCGCAGGCGCGAGAGAATTTCCTCCTCGGTATAGGTGTCGACGGCCGAAAGCGAGTCGTCCAGGATCAGAATGCGCGGATCGATCGCCACGGCGCGCGCCAGCGCGGTGCGCTGCTTCTGGCCGCCGGACAGCGTGATGCCGCGCTCCCCCACCATCGTCTCGTAGCCGTGCGGGAAGTCGGCGACATCCTTGTCGAGCCGCGCCACGGCCGCCGCGCTCACAATTCGCTCGCGCCGTCCTGCCCCACCTGCCCCACCTACCCCACCTGCCCCACCTACCCCACCAGCCCTTCCTGCCCCTGACGCATCCAGCCCAAACGCGACATTGTCGGCCAGCGAATCCGAGAACAGGAATGGCTCCTGCGGCACGAAGCCGATGGCGCCGCGCAGCACGGTCAACGGAATATCGAGCACGTCGACGCCGTCCACGAAGACGCTGCCGCGCGGTGGCTCGTGCAGGCGCGCGAGCAGGCTGATGAGCGTCGACTTGCCCGACCCGGTGCCGCCGATAAACGCCGCTGTCTGCCCCGCCTCAATATGCACGGACACGTGATCGAGCACGAGCGTGTCGCCATAGCGGAACACGAGATCGCGGAATTCGATTTCGCCCCGGATCGGCGACATCCGGCTTCCACCTTCGCCGCGACCCGGAGCGCTTTCGACCTCCAGCACTTCGAGCATCCGTTTCCACGACGCCATGCCGCGCTGCAGCATGTTGGTGACCCAGCCAAACGCGATCATCGGCCAGCTCAACATGGCCAGATACGCATTGAACGCGACGAACTGGCCGAGCGTGATGCGGCCGGCGATGACTTCGCGGCTGCCGATCCACAGAATCAGCAGCGCGCCGAGGCCGAGAAAGAACGACATGCTCGGGAAGAAGAACCCTTGAAGCGCGATCAGGCCGCGGTTGCGGCGGAGATACTCCGCGTTGGCGACACGGAAGCGCTCGAGCTCGGCGTGCTCCTGCCGGTACGCGCGCACGACGCGGACGCCCGAGAGCGCCTCCTGCGCGACGGCGCTGATGTCGGACAGCTGCGCCTGAATCCGCTCGAACCGGCGGTGAATCGCGCTGCCGAAGTACTTCACCGAGATCGACACGAACGGCAGCGGGATCAGCGCCAGCGCCGTGAGCCGCGCGTCGATTTTCAGCATCACGGCCAGAGTGACGAAGAACACCAGAATCGTGTTCGCCGAGTACATGACCGACGGGCCGATCATCATGCGCACGGCGTTGAGATCGTTGGTCGCGCGCGACATCAGGTCGCCGGTCCGGTGTGTCTGATAGTACGAGAGCGGCAGCGTCTGGAGATGCGCGAAGAAGTCGTTGCGTATGTCGTACTCGATCTCGCGCGACGCGCCGATCAGAATGCGGCGCGAGAGGAAGAGAAACGTGCCGCCGACCAGACCGATGCCGAGCAGCAGCGTGCCGTAGCCGAACAGCTTCGTGCGCGTAACCGCGCGATGAAGATCGTCCACCGCGTAGCTGAGCACCATCGGGCCCGCCAGCGCCACGAGTTTGTTCACGACGACGCACGCGAGGCCGAGGAGGTACTCGCGGCGATATTTGGAGACATATCCCAGAAGCCGCCCAAAGGGTGACATGCGTCCGAGTATAGCGATAGAATCCGCTCCATGCCTGCACTCTATGTCGTGCTGCCCGTGCTCTGCATTCTCGCGATTGCGTACCGCTATTACAGCGCCTTCATCGCGGCGAAGGTCATGGTGCTCGACGACACGCGGGTGACTCCGGCACACACGAAATACGACGGCGCCAACTATTATCCGACCAGCCGCTGGGTCCTGTTCGGCCACCACTTCGCGGCGATCACCGGCGCGGGTCCGCTCATCGGCCCTGTGCTCGCGGCGCAGTTCGGCTACGCGCCCGGCCTGATTTGGCTCGTGGCCGGCGTCTGTCTCGCCGGCGCGGTGCACGACTACGTTGCGCTGTGGGCCTCGACGCGGCGTGGCGGACGATCGCTCGCCGAGATCGCGCGGACCGAGATCGGCCCGGTCGCGGGCATTACGGCGTGCATTGCGATTCTCTTCATCATGATCATCGCGCTCGCGGGCCTCGGCATCGCCGTCGTCAACGCGCTGGCCGAGAGCGCCTGGGGCACGTTCACCATCGGCCTCACCATTCCCCTGGCTATCCTGATCGGCTTCCACATGTTCCGCTGGCGGAAGGGTCACATCCGGGAAGCCACGATCGTCGGCGTGACGATCATGCTGGCAGGCGTGGTTCTCGGCAAACCGTTCGCCGCCTCATCGTTCGGTCACTACCTCGTGTTCTCGCCGCATCAGATCACGATGTTGCTCGCGATTTACGGCTTCGCCGCCTCGGTCCTGCCGGTGTGGATGCTGCTGACGCCGCGCGCGTACCTCAGCACGTACATGAAGATCGGCACGATTCTGATTCTCGCCGCGGGCGTGATCATCATGAACCCGCACCTGCAGATGCCGGCGACGACGCAGTACATCCACGGCGGCGGGCCGATCATCCCCGGTCCGCTGTTCCCGTTCGTCTTCATCACGATCGCGTGCGGCGCGATCTCGGGCTTCCACTCGCTGATCGCATCCGGCACGACGCCGAAGATGGTCGACAAGGAAAGTGACATCAGGCCGATCGGCTACGGCGCCATGCTCTTCGAAGGGCTTGTCGGCGTGATGGCGATCATCGCCGCCACCGCGCTGCACCCGGCCGACTACTTCGCCATCAACACCACCGCGGCCAAGTTCGCCACGCTCGGCATGACGCCGATCGACCTATCGATGCTGCAGCACGAAGTCGGTGAAATCGTCGCCGGGCGTCCCGGCGGCGCCGTGTCGCTCGCCGTCGGCATGGCCAAAATCTTCAGCGGCCTGCCGGGCATGGCGGGTCTCATGGCGTACTGGTACCACTTCGCGATCATGTTCGAGGCGGTCTTCATCCTGACGACGATCGACGCCGGCACGCGCGTCGGCCGCTTCCTGCTGCAGGAGTTCGGCGGCAAAGTGTGGACGCGTCTCGGCGATCCGAACTGGCTGCCCGGCTCGATGCTCACGACGGCCGCGCTCGTCTTTGCGTGGGCCTACTTCATCTGGACGGGGAATATCAGCACGATCTGGCCGATGTTCGGCGTGGCCAATCAGCTGCTCGCCTCGGTCGCGCTCGCCGTCGGCACGACGATCATCATCAACATCGGCCGCGCCAAGTACGCATGGGTCACCTTCCTGCCGCTCTGCTTCGTCTCGACGACGACGCTGACTGCCGGGTACATGAGCGTGCGCGACAACTTCTGGCCGATGGCGATTGGCGCCGACCTGGCCGTGCAGACGCAAGGCTACGTCAACTCCATCTGCACCGTCATCATGATGATCTGCGCCGTGATCATCCTGGCGTCGGCGGCGCGGCGATGGGTGCTCGTGCTGACCGGCCGCGTGCCGATCTTCGAATTCTCGGAAGTCGAAGTCTGATGCCACTCCCGATTCCACATCGCGGCATTGAGTCACCAGCACCTTCGTATCACGAAGTCACGAAGAGCACGAAGATCGCGAAGACCAATTGGTTTCGTGTTCTTCGTGTTCTCCGTCTCTTCGTGATGGAATGGCCTAGAGGAAACGGCGGCCGGGGATGGCGCGGACGCTGACCGACTACGAGAAATTCGTCAACACCGAAGCGCTGCTCGCGTGCCAGCGTCCGCTCGACGCGCTCGTCAACTCGCACGAGCTGTTCTTCCAGGTCACCCATCAGGTGATGGAGCTCTGGATGAAGGTGATCGGCTACGAGCTCGGCGTCGCGATCGAGCAGATCCGGCAGAACGATCTGCCGGAGGCGACACTCCGGCTGCACCGAATCCACGAAATCGAGCGCGTCCTGGTGGATCAGATGGCGGTGATGGAAACGCTCGCGCCCGCCGACTACCATCCCATCCGAATGACGCTGGGACATGGCAGCGGACAAGAGTCGCCCGGCTTCAACCAGATCCTGAAGATGGCGCCCGACGTCGCCGCGGCATTCGACGCGCGACTCGCCGCGTCGGGCGTCACGCTTCTCGACGTCCACAAGGATCGCCACACCCACCAGGCGCTGTTTGCGCTCGTCCAGGGGCTGATGGACGTGGACTCATGGTTTCAGCGCTTTCGGGAGGCGCACTATCATCTGGTGAAGCGCGTCATCGGCGCCGATGTCCGATCGCTGCGGGGCGTGCCGGCCTCGCGGCTCGAGCATACGTCGCGTGAGGCGTTGTTTCCGGAGCTATGGCGCGTCATCAACGAGCTGACACGCCTGGACTGGCCGGCGTACTAGTTGTTGAATGTATGTCCTTCGTGTCCTTTGTGTTGAAAACGATCGTCGCTGAGTGCCCAGCGGCAAAGAGAATCCGGTGAAGCAGCTCCTCACCATCCTTCGCCAGATTATCGTCGAGCTGTACAAGCACCCGCCTGCCTGTTGAGGCATAGACGCACGGTCGCTGGAGCGCGACCGCAAAATCTAGAGCCGTTTTCCGGCTCCTGTAGCGGCGAGACGAGATCACGGGATGAACGTGGATGCCGGTGCCCCGGATGCAGGCCGCCCGCTGCCGGTCGCGGGCGCGCCCAACCCGCTTGGCGAGATGATCGTCACGCCGGCCGACTGCAGCGTGGTCTGCTGCGCCCGTTCGAACTCGACGAGCGCCTTCTGATAGCTGATTTCCGCCTGGAGCACGGTACTGCGCGCCTCGGCAAGATCCCGTTGCGCCTGCACCACCAAATAATTCGTGGACAGACCGACGCCAAACTTCTTCTGCTCCGCGTCGAGCCGCTGTTCAGCGAGGTCGCGCGCGCGTTGCGCCGTGTCGATCTCGTCGAACGCGTTGCGGGCGGCGATGGCCGCGTCCGTGACCTCGGTGACCACCTGCACTTCGAGCTGGTGCGTTTGAGCCAGCACTTGACTCGCCTCTATCTGCGCGCGCGCCGTTTCGGCGCGTGCGGCGCTGTACCCGAGCGGATAGGTGACGTTGAGCGCGATCCCCCACGTCGGGTAATGGCGCCCGGCGAGACTGTTGAGCGCGTTCCCGTACGCACCGGGAATGGTCGTGACGATCGGTGCCGTGAGCGAAGCCAGATCCTCGGCACCGCCAGCGCGAATGAGCTGCGTGCCGCCCAGGCCCGCAAGGGCATAGGTGGCGACCACATCAGCCTGCGGCTGCGTCTGATCGCGCAGGTAGCGGATCGTGGCGGCGTTGGCGGTGGCCTGCTGCTTCGCCTGCGCCAGATCCGTTCGCTCGGCGAGCGCGCGTCTGAGGGCGCCCTCGAGATCGATCGCATGCGCCTTGTCGTCGGGCCGATCCACCGGATCGATCGTCGTGCGCCACAACGCATCGTCCGGCCCGGCGACGAGGAGCCGCTTGAGCGCCACTTCGGCCGTGCGCCGCGTCCCTTCAGCCACGACCAGCGTGTGCCGATCCGTCGCTTCCTGCGAGGTGGCCGTGACCAGGTCCAACCGCGCCATCGTCCCCGTCTCCACGCGCTTTTGATTTTCATCCACGAGCCGATGCGCAAGACCCAGCGTGGTCTTGGCGACGTCGATCGATTCGACGGCCAGGACCAGATCCCAATACGCGCTTCGCACGCTGGTCACGGTGTTGGTGATGGTGCTTTTCAGCTGCAGATCGGATATCGCGCGATTGACCTTGACGACGGCCAGCTGCTGCCGCGCCGCATCCGCGTGCAGGCCCCGAAGCAACGGCTGCGTGTACTGGGCACTCAGATTCACATCGAAGGCCGGGTTGTAGTTGTAGAAGAAGCTGTTGGTGAGGACGCGGTTGTTGTTCCACGTCGCGTTCAGGTTGCCGCCGCCCCAGGGCACGTTTTGCGCCAGTTGGCCATTGATGGTGCCCGTATTCGTGGTGACTTGTTGACCGCCGGTCAACAACGTCGTCGGCGTCGCCGTTTGACGCTGATCGCCGATGAGCGAGGTCACTGTCGGCAGATACGCCGCCTTCACGCTGGCCAATGCCAAATCGTACGTCTGGGGGTTCAACCGCTGGACCGCGATGTCGAGGTTCTTGTCGAACGCCATCTTCACGGCTTCGTCGAGCGTCAGCGACAGCGTCGGCGTCGCCGCCGATTGCGACTCGGCCAGATCGGGCCCTGGTGCGCGGGGGCTCGTTTGCGCGAAGCGTTCCGCCGCCTGCCGAAGCAGATCCTCGAGTGAACTGGCCGCCGGCTGCTGCGCGTGCACAGTGACGGCCGCCGCCAGCGTGGCAATCGCGACAACCGTCATCTGGACGGCCTGCCGCGTGCGGCGGATTCCCTGGCTCTTTGCGATTGGCATATACCGATACTCCTCAGTTGTTCAGGCGCGTGCCGGCTGCGACGACCCTGCGGCGCGCGACCGGCGCGGTACGAGGGCTCGGCGAGTTCGCTGGTTGTCGGCGTCACGATGGGCGTCGACAGAACCATATTACTGAACACTTGCTGGCAATCGACGCGGCTCGCTACCTGGCACTGGTCGTCCGTCGGCGCGTACCTTCACTGGCGGGCAACGGTTGCGGTTGCCGATCCAACCGGCCGGGCACCAAGGCCTCTCACAGCCTGGGGATCTGTTGCGGATTTCCGGACTCCTGACTTCGACGCTCAACGTGCTTGGCTTCTAAAGCAGTTTCCGATTCCGTGTAGCGGCGCTGAGCCGTGCTATCCTCAGCAGCGCCCGTTCCCAGCGGGCTGTGCACCTTTCCGGAGACAACTCGTCATATGACACATCCGTTCGCTCGACGTATGTACGCGGTGATCCTCGGCCTGACCTCCGGGCTGCTGCTCGCCGCCGCCCCCGCCTCCGCGCAGTACCAGCCGCGTCCGCTGAACGATCCCGCGACGGGCGAGAAGTATCACATCGAGGCGGCCGCCTCCCTGTGGTTCCCGACCGCGGACATCTCCATCTCCAGCGAGGGCCTCGGCATCCCCGGAGACCTGATCGATTTCAAGAAAGATCTCGGGCTGGTCGATCAGCGGCTTCCCGCGCTCGAGCTGCTGCTCCGGCCCGCGCGGAGCCACAAATTCCGATTCGAGTACATCCCGATCAACTTCAGTCAGAGCGCGACGTTGCAGCGCAGCGTCAAGTTCAACGGACAGCTCTATCAACTCGGGCTGCCGGTCAACTCCGAGCTCGACTGGAAGGCCTTCCGGTTCGGGTACGAATACGACTTCATCGTGAAGAACCAGGGTTTCGCCGGTGTCATCGCCGAGCTCAAATACACCGACGTCACCGCCACGCTCGCCACGCCGGTGAGGATGCTGAATGAATTCGATCACGCGCAGGCGCCGATTCCGGCCCTCGGCGGCATCGGACGCTACTACGTCGTACCGAACATCTCGATTACTGGTGAGGTGACCGCGTTCCGGCTGCCGGACAAACTGGTGAAGGACGCGTCAGGCTACTACGTGGACGTCGACGTGTACGGCACGCTCAACTTCACGGACAACATCGGCGTGAAGGGCGGGTACCGATCGATGGACGTGACCTACGGGTTCAAAACCGACGCCGGTTCGTTCACGATGAAGGGGTTGTATTTCGGGGCGGTGCTGCGCTACTGACAGGGAGCGCTACGCGCCCTCAACACAGAGGACACAAAGGACACCAAGGAAATACTCGGAGGATTTTCCGGATCCAAAGGGCTTGCCCTTTGTGTCCTTCGTGTCCTTTGTGTTGAAATCCGCCTCCGGATTAGTGAAGCTGCGCGCCCACCGCCGCGAGCTTCCCCATCCGCCGATCGGCTTCCTGCAGCGTCTCGTCCTTCTTGCAGAAACAGAAGCGCAGCTTGGTCCGGCCTGCCCCGGTCTTGTAGAAGCTGCTGCCCGGCACGGCGGCGACGCCGACGTCCTTCACCAGGTACCGCGCGAACTCGACATCGTCGGAGAACCCGAACGGGCTGATGTCGGTCATGATGTAGTACGCGCCGTACGGCTTGTAGCAGGTGAAATGATGCTGCTCGAGGATCCCGAGGAGCATGTCGCGGCGGCGGCGGTATCCTTCGGCGAGATCGATGTAGTACTGCTCCGGCAACGCGAGCGCCGACGCGCCCGCTTCCTGCAGCGGCGCCGCCGCACCCACCGTCAGAAAATCGTGCACCTTGCGGATCGCGCCGCTCAATGACGGCGGCGAGATCGTCCAGCCGATGCGCCACCCGGTGACGCTGTACGTCTTCGAGAGCCCGTTCATCGTAATTGTGCGATCGGCCATCCCCTCGATCGTGGCGATCGGAATGTGCTGGCGGCCGTCGTAGATGATGTGCTCGTAAATCTCGTCGGAGATCGCGATGGCGTCCCACTTCCGGCACAGCGCGGCGATCGCCTCGAGCTCCTCGCGCGTGAACACTTTACCGGTGGGGTTGTTCGGCGTATTGATGATGATCGCCTTGGTCTTCTCGTTGAACGCCGCCGCCAGTTCGTCGGGGTCGAACGTCCAGTCGGGCTCGTGGAGGGTGACGTAGCGCGGCGTCGCGCCTGAGAGAATCGCGTCCGGCCCGTAATTCTCGTAGAACGGCTCGAAGATCACCACCTCGTCGCCCGGGTCGATGATCGCCATCATCGTCGCCATCATCGCTTCGGTCGCGCCGCAGCAGACGGTGACCTGCTCATCGGCCACCACCGGCAGGCCGTGCCGGCGGGTGAATTCGCGCGCGATGGCTTCGCGCAGGGGACGCGCTCCCCACGTGATCGCATACTGGTTGACGTCGGCATTGATCGCGGCGCACGCCGCATCTTTGATCGCCGCCGGCGCCGGGAAATCAGGAAATCCCTGCGACAGATTGACGCCGCCGTAAAGCTGATTGAGCCGCGTCATCTCGCGGATGACCGACTCGGTGAACTGCGTGGCTTTCCTGGATCCGGTGAGCTTGGACATGGGTGCGAACTCTACGCCGATTTCTTCTTCCGCGGCGCGCTCTTCTTCCGAGGCGCTGGCTTCTTTGCGGTCGTGGCCTTCTTCATCGTGACGGGCTTCGCAGGCGGTTTCCTGGCGGCCGCCTTCTTCGCAACAGGCGGCTTGGCCTGGGCGATGGCCGGCAGCGCGTCCCCGTCCTCGTCCTCGCCGGCGCGCGGGCCATCAGGTCCGTAGAGGCGGCGATAATCCTCTGCAGTGCCGAGGATTTTCTTCACGTACGCCTGCGTCTCGGGGAACGGGATGTCGTCGATGAACTCGTCGCGCGGGATCCCGGGACGCGCCGCCATCCAGCGCACCACGCGGCTCTCGCCGGCGTTGTAGCTGGCCAGCGCGAAGTGCGCCCCGCCGAACTGCTTCACCAGATCCGAGAAATAGGCCGTGCCCATTTTCAGATTCGGCTCGGCGGTCGTGAGCAGGCTGATCGAGAAGCGCTTCGTCAGCCGCAAGGTTTTCGCGTAGTGGCGGCCGGTGGCGGGCACGATCTGCATCAGCCCATACGCGTTGGCGGCCGACTTGACGTCGGCGGTGAACGTAGACTCCTGCGCGATCAGCGCCGCGATCATGTACGGGTCGAGCTGGTGCTCGATCGAATAGCGGCGGATCAGCGGCCAGTAGTTCACCGGGAACAGCACCTTCAACAGTTCGGGCGGCACCTTCTCCCCGCCGGCGGCCATGTACTGCGGATAGGCGCGCTTCATGGCGTTGATGCCGGCGCGCAGATCGCCGCGCTCGTGGGCGATCCAGCCGAGCGTCGCCTGGATCGCCGGCGAGTCGCCCCACACTTTCTGCGCGTAATGCAGCTCGTCGAGCGCCTGATCGTAGAGATCGAGGCTGAGCAGCGCGCGCACGATCGGTTCATTGGGCGGCAACGGCGGCGCTTCTGGCGCCGTTTCAGCCGGCGGCAGGATGTCCGCGATCGCTCGCCGCTGCGACGCCGCATCCAGATGCGTGAGGGCGAGACGGCCGTAGTACGAGTTCAGATAGTCTGCCGCCACGAGGGTGTAGCGCGCGTCGGCGAGCGCGCTCTCTTTGAGCGCCTCGTGCGCGCGCGCCGACCAGTACAGCCACGACGGCCGATAATCGGAGCGCGTGAATCGCGCGGCCGCCGCCTCGAACACGCCCGTCGTCTCGGCGTAGCGGCCGTTCTTGTACGCCCACCAGCCGATCTTCCAGGCGGCGCGCTCGGCGTACCGGCCAGCCGGGAACTTCGCGTACATCTCGCGGAACGCCTCGTCCGCTCCCTGATCATCGTCCTGCACGATCCGGTACGACGCGAGGTTGTTCAGCGCTTCCTCCGTCCAGCTCTGCTCAGGGAACTCCTCGGCCAGACGATGGACGGTTTTGAGGTAGGCGTCGGTGTCGCCGAGATCGCGCTGCGACACCGCGAAGAAGAAGAGCGCCTCGGCCTGGCGCGATGCTTTGTCGATGAACGGCCGCATTTCGTCGCGCGCGTTGCGCGTGCGCTTCAGGAAGTAGTCGCACTCGCCCAGTCGGAGGGCGATCAGCTCGCGGTCGTCGCCTTGCGCCGCGCCCCGCAGACGCTCGAATGCGGTGCGCGCCTGCGCGTATCGCTTGCCGCCGAACAGCCGCTCGGCGCGGCCCAGCTCCAGCGTGTACCGCGTCGATCCCGCCATCGCCGGCGGGACGTTCGGCAGGCTCTCCAGTTCCGATTCGGCGAGCGCCGATAAATCGCTGAACGGAAACTCGAAGTACGCGCGCGAAAACGCCGCGCTCGCTTTCTCGGAATCTCCCGCCGCGCGCGCCGCCCGTCCCAGCCGCATCAGCACATCGTCGGGCGCGGTGGTCTTGGTCCGGGAGAGTCGATCGTAGATCTCGACAGCGGCAGCCTCGTCGCCGAGCGCCTCATCGCTCTCCGCCTCACGCAACGCGGACGCCTCAGCCAGATACCCTGCCGGCTGGCGGGCGGCCAGCGCCTGAAACGTGCGCCGGGCGTCCGCCGCACGGCCCAGCCGCAGTTCCGCGAAGCCTTTGTAGTATTCCGCGTACGGCCCGAGCGGTCCCTGCTGCACGGCCGGCTGCGACAGCAAGGGGAGCGCTTTCGCGTAGTTGGCCTCAATCTCGAGCTTCACAGCGGCGACGAGATCGGCCTGCGCAGCGCCATGCGTGCGAGCGGCCAGTGTCGAACGCGTCGAAGGATTCGGCGCCATCCAGAATTGCGATGGCTCGGACGGCAGCCGTGGATGATTCGTGGGCACCAGCACCACGTCGGCCGTCTGTTGCGCGGCAGCCGGCCACGCGCAGGCGGCGATCAGGACGATGAAGAAGAGGGCGCGGGTTTTCATCGCGTCACGAGTGAAGCGCCATCAGGCTGGCGTCGCCGTCGGCGAGCGTCCGCACCAGCTCCGCGTGAAAATAATCGGTGCGCTCACGCAGCGGCGGTGGGACGCGCTGGTCGTACAGCAGGCGCGCGCGTGCAATCTCGTCGCCGAGCCGTGTAGCGAGGTCGCGCTCGCGGCGCCCGGCGAGAACCGCCTGCTCGTGATAGAGCTTGATTTCCGAGACGAGCAAGCGCGCATAGCGGCGCGCGGCGACGTCGCCGTCGGCGGGGCCGCCGGCGTCTGCGGTCTCGTCTGAAGCGCGAACGGTCTGGCGATCGCCTCGATCGAGCCGATCGAGCAGCGCGCGAGCCGCCTTGAATGCGGTCTGCGCTTCGAGGCAGCGGGCGGCGTAGCTCGCCAGCACGTCGAGACGGCCGATGTCCAATTGGTCGCCGTTCGCGGTCGCGGTCTCTCTGCCCTGATCCGCATAGAGGATTGCGACCACTTGTCCGCCGATCGCGATCGGCAGCGCGACGCACTCGCGTTCAGACGGCAGCGCGGCAAACGCGGGAGCCGCGCTGGCCCCGATCGCCTGCCCGCATACCGGAACACCGGCGCGCAACGCTTCCGTGAGTACGCCGCCATCGTCTTCTTCGATGTCGATGGCACCTGGTGCGGTGAGGTCGGATCCGAAGCCGGCGAATCGCCAGCCGCGGAATCGTCCGCCGCGGACCACCAGCACGGCGGCTCGCTCAGCATCGCGGGCGGCGCAGTCGGCGAGCGTGTCGAGAATGCCGCTGAGCGATCGCGCGGCGCCAATCGATCGCAGAGCCTCTGGCAGGCCGTCGTGGGGCTTCGCCGCGGGCGCCGATTCAACGGCGAGGGGGCGAGCGACGGTTTCGCTCTCCATCCGCAGCGCGTCGGTCAACTGAGCCGAGGCCGTGCGCAGCTCCGCGCGAAGGCGGTCGCCCAGCGTTTCGAACGTATCGTGAAGCGTTTCGTCGAATGTCATGCGTAAAGCTGACGAGGAGGGGCGCTGTTCATTATGCGGGCCGCCGTCGGCGCAAGTCAAGAGCGGACCAGCCCAGCAACCCCAACGTACAGAATCATTTGACCCCGTTCGGGGCGGTCCGTCGTACAATGGGAGGTTCACAAGAGGGGGCGACTAGTTTCGACGGGGATTGATGATCGACGGATGCGTTGCCGAGCCCCACTGACTCGTAAATCCGGTGGAAAACCACAACTGCGAACACGCAGCTCGCTCTCGCAGCTTAATAACCTGTGAGCGTTCGCCCCAGCTTACCTACGCGCTGGGGGTCGAACGTCATTTAGTAGGCTGGTCGCCGCCGGCTGTCTCGAACGGCGGCGATGAGATGTTTCGGGGCTAGTCTCTGGCGGTTTCCGTCGCTCCTTCACGCCGGAGGCGAACATTCAGGAGCGGCTACGCAATGTAGTAGGCCGTCGGTTTTACATCTTCGGACGGGGGTGCGAATCCCCCCGCCTCCAACTCCATCTCGCCCGATACGGCTGTGGATTTTCAAGGGGCGCAGAAACGACTGCGTTCAATTGATGAGCGCAGTCGCGTTTGCGGCGGAAAACGTTCGAGCCTCACCTGAGAGGCGAGCGTCATCACTGGGACGCTGCCAGAATTCACGGGCCGCTGCTCGCGCGTCGTCCCAAACCTCCAGAGTATCAGCGGTCGCGAGCGGTAACGGAAACGATGGCGGTGGCACCTGGCCGTCCGTCGTCGTGACGCCAGACGGCCTATCGTTCTTGATGATTGTGTTCCGGATCCGCCTGGGATCTTTCGCTCGATCACCATACCTGCCCCGCTCCCGCGAACGCTCGACGAGAGTCTCCGCGCGCCGGAACGAGCGCTTGCCTGCGACACCCAAGTCACGATGAGACACGGCGGCCAGAAGGACATGATCGAGTATGGGGCACGGTTGGCCGATGGGTGTGAAACAGTTGGTTGCAGGGCACCGAGCCCAAGCACTGAGAGAATCGTTTCCGCAGAAGTACGGGATCGGCGATCCTGAGGCGGCGATCCATGACATCACGGCGCGGAGTCAGGAATCCCGAGCAGTCCGCGAAGGTTCCTTTCTACAGTCCGCCCCTGTCACAGTGACGAGTAGCGCGGGAAGTCAGGGAGTCATAAAGTACCCCTCAAATGAACCGCCCGCGCGTGCTGATCGCCGACGACCATCAGGCGATCCTCGATCGTGTGAGCCATCAGCTCCTTGACGACTTCGAGATCGTCGCGGCGGTATCGGACGGCCAAGCGGCACTCGACGCCATCCTCGCCCTGAAACCCGATGCGGTGGTGCTCGACATCTCGATGCCTCTCATGAGCGGTCTCGAAGTGGCGAGCCGGCTGTTGACGCTGCTGGATCCCCCACGGATCCTGTTCCTGACGGTACACGAGGACCAGGACTTCATCGACGCGGCGGAGCGCGCGGGCGCGTCGGGATACGTGCTCAAACGCAACCTGTGCACCCATCTGATCCCGGCCCTTCGCAACGCGCTCGATCAGTAGGCAGGAGCGATATCCGGCCGCGTGTCGACGCCCTCACTTGGGTGCGGCATTGGAAATCTGTGTACGTCCAGCCGTTCGGTCCGGTGAACGTGATCGATGGCACGTTCGGATCGATGTGTGTGATGTTGCCGTGATGGTGCGACCGTCGCCGTGACAGTTTTCTGCTCGCCAGTCAGGGTTCTGTTCTGAGCTGTCCCGGCGAACGGTGACACGAGCGCTGCCGTCGCCACCGCTGCACCCAATAATTGTTTCCGGTGTCCTCCGCTCACTAGCTGTAGAACTTGAAGCCGAACGTGAACGGGAAGTAGTGGCCATTCGCTGTCCGCGAGGCGCCGGCGGCGTCGGTGAACGACGGGCCGTTCGTCCAGATGTACCGGAATTCGGCGTAGAACTTCGTCAACTCCGTCACCCGCAGCGTCACGCCGCCGCCCACATTGAAGCCGAACTCCGTATTGGTGCGTTCGCCGATAATCTGATCCACCGCGACCGGCGTGGGATAACAGATGAAGAGCCACGGGTCGCACACGGTGCCGATGCCCACGGCCGGCGTTGTGACATTCACGATCCGGTGGTAGACCCCCACGCCCACGATGCCATACGGCGCGACCGCCTGGTCCTTCCGCGACGGGCCGACCAGGACGTTGAAGTCGCCGTCGTGCATCGAGTGGTTCGCAGTCAACGGGATCGACGTGACAACGCCCGCCGTCGCCGTCCCGGGCACCAGATCTTTGCTCCCCAGCTTGTTGTAGCCGTACTCGGCCTGGAGCGTGATCAGCGGCGCCACGCGCACGTCGACGCCGATCTGGAAATTTCCTCCCGTGCCAAAGGTGTCCCGCAAGTCCGAAGACGGAATCGTGAAGCCCCCGCCCAGGTTCAGGCTCACGACGCCCTCCTCCTGAGCCGACGCTGGACTTGCCACGGCGAGAAGCGCGCCCGCGATGCCGATGAGTGTGCGATAGGTCATGGTGGTCTCCAGTTGAACTGCGTTGGTCGTTGCCGATCGTTCCCCGACACAATATCTGGCGGCTGCAAAGAGCGACTATGCGGATTCGGCAACTCACGAGCTCCAAGCGGACTGTCAGTTTTTTTCCTGTCACTTCTGCCACTTCCGTCAGTTATCCGCGGCTCATGACGCGGCTAAGTTGCCGGTGTGGCCTATCTCGCCACGCTGCGGGACGTTCTGCGACTCCGGTCGGCCGGGGGAAGCCCCCGGAATATCAGAGGCCTGGTACGGCTCCATCCGCTCGCGGCCACAAGTGTTGTCGCGTGCCGCCGATTCATCGAATGAACAGATGAAAGCGCGGCGACTACCCGCAGCATCGAGGCCGCTGCGCGCATGGCATCGAATCTGCCTTGGTCGTTGTGAAGGACGCTTCGTTTGCGCACGATGTTACGGACGCTCTCCGGCGGCCCGGAGGCGGCGTACGCGGCTGCCCGAAGTGCACCCGGGAAACGGCTGGGATCCTTGAATTCACGATCTGGCACAACACGTGCGGTCGTGAATGAGCGCGCGCGAGGCAGGCCCTGATCCCGGGGTCACCCGGGCGTGATGCAGAGATTAATCGCGAGTGAAACCTGCTCCGCCTGACAATCCGAGAATCGCCACTGGCTCTGGGTTGCGCGATGCTTTAGCAGAACGTGCGGCTTGGGCGATCGGACTCGTCTGCGTGATGACGTGGGCCGTGCTGTACCTCGACGGCGCGAGGGGCGCCCGCCGCGAGCTCGAGCGCTTTGCGGTCCTCAAAGCCGTCGCGGCGCAGCAGACCGCCGAACCGGATCTGAGCCTCTGGGACCGCGAACGCATCAACGCCTGGCGACGCGTGTCGACCGCACCGTCACCGCCGCCGCTTGCGGTTCTGCGCATTCCGAAAGTCCGCCTCGAGGTGCCGATCTTGCCGGGCACGGACGACATCACGCTCAACCGCGCCGTGGGTCACATCGAAAACACGGCCTTACCGGGAGCGGATGGCAACTCGGGAATCGCCGGGCACCGCGATGGGTTCTTTCGAGGCCTGAAAGACATCGTGCCCGATGATGCCATCGAGCTCGAGACCCTGCGAGGGAAGGAGGTTTACCGCGTCGAACGGATCTGGGTCGTGAAGCCTGAGGACGTATCTGTGCTCGACCCGACCCCGACGCGCTCGCTCACGCTGGTCACGTGCTATCCGTTCTATCACGTCGGCCCAGCACCACGACGCTTCATCGTCCGCGCGCGAGCCGAACTGAAGGCAGGAGATCAGACGCATCACGGGAAATGAAATCCGACCATTGATCGGTACTTCGAAAAATGGAGTAACAGGAGGCTTTATGACGCGTGCAACGAGTCGGTTCGTATTGTGTGGTGCGCTCGTGTGCCTGGCGGTCGCCGGCATCCGTGCGCAGCAGACCTCGACCTCGACGGAGACCAAGAAGTTCGAGGTCATCGCTGTCGAAGGAAACAAGCTCGTCGTCAAATTGCCCGAAGGCACTCGGGAACTGACCGTGCCCGCTGACTTCAAGTTCAACGTGGATGGGAAGGACCTGTCGGTGCAGGAACTGAATCCTGGCATGACAGGCACTGCGACCATCACCACCAAGACCACATCCACCCCCGTCACCGTGACCGAGGTGAAGAACGGAACCGTCAAGAAGACTATGGCCACGAGCCTCGTCGTCGAGACGGACGGCGAGTACAAGGTGTTCAGCCAGAGCGACATCGATAAGCGCGGGATCACGATCATGCGCGATGGCAAGCCGGCGCAGATCTCGGAGTTTCGTGCGGGTGATCGGCTGACAGCCACAGTCATCACATCGAAGCCGCCTCACGTCATGTCCGAGAAGGAAGTCAACGCAACGCTTGCCAAGAGCGCTCCCGCTCAGAGTACGCCTGCGGCGGCGCCCGCGGCGCCGTCGTCGACGCAGCAGGCGGCGCCCCCACCGCCACCTGCAACTTCAGCGGGGACTACGGGCGCCGAGCCGACGAATCTGCCCAAGACGGCCAGCCCCTTGCCGGCTCTTGGGCTCGCGGGACTCGTGTCGCTCTTTGCTGGATTGTGCCTCACCCTCTGGCGTCATCGGACGACGCACTAGAGGTTCGCGAATCGACACCGCACAGCGCTCGCCGTGGACTGCCGAGGCCCACGCGATGTGCCACAGTGAGGCGCATCCTCTTCGAGTAGAAGAGAGACGCGCCTCACTTTCGTCCTCGTGAAGACAGGGCCGACGCTGAGCCCTCGAGGAGCATGAAATGACAACGTGGATGGCAAGCGTTCTCGCGAGCGCCGCAGTCGTTTGTGCGGCACACACAACAGTCGCTCAGGACAAGGGAAAGACAGAGGCGGCTAAACTCGCAAGCGCCTCGCAGGCGTCCTTGCAGCAGCTGTACGCAAGCGTGCCGCTCGCGAAGGAACTCGGGCCGAAGGCGAATGCCATTCTGGTCTTCCCAAAGGTCACGAAGGCCGGCCTCGGAATGGGCGGCCAATATGGCGAAGGCGCCCTGTTGAAGGCGGAGACTGCGGTGGGGTACTACAAGACAACGGGTGCGTCGTTCGGGTTGCAGGCAGGCGGCCAGCAGTACGGCTACGCGATGCTCTTCATGAACGCAAAGGCGCTCGAGCAGCTGGACAGCGCGAATGGCTTCGAAGTCGGCGTCGGCCCCAGCGTCGTCCTGGTGGACGAGGGCATGGCCAAGACCACCACGACGGCGACACTGAAGGACGATATCTACGCCTTCGTCTTCGGACAGAAGGGACTGATGGCGGGTCTCGGAATACAAGGCAACAAGATCAGCAAGATCACGCCAAAGTGAGCGGGCTGCGAATCGTCATGTCAGCGGCTCAGCGCCATCGCCGCGGCCAGACACGGGCGTAGGCATGAGCGACGAGCGGCGCGAGCACCACTGCTGCGACGAGGAACATGGCCACGCGCAGCAGGACCCCATCGACGATGTGACGCAGGTCGTTGATGGCGGCGACGCGCTCAGCATGCAGGCCTTCCATTGACGCGACCAACTCCCGGCGCAGGTCCGCGGTCGCCTCACGCCGCTCGCCGGTCGCCCACGCGAGCGTGGCCTGTCGCTGCGACTCGACGTCGCGCAGCAGCTCGAGGCGTTCCGCGGTGAACGAGCGGGTCATCGCGCCGACCGCCCGCTCCCGCTCGACGGAAATGGCGTCCATGACCAGGCGTCGCTGCCGACTCACTTCGTCGAGGACGACCCGTCGCTGGTTCACGACCATGGGCGACAGAGCTTCGGCGGTGGCAGCGATGCGATCCGCGGCTGCCGCGCTCACGTGCAGGTCGCCCTGCATCGACGCCACGTCTTGAGAAGCCAGCATGTCGGAGCGCATCAGGTCGACTTCTCCCCGAACCTGCCGCGGCAGATCGGCCAGGTAGATGCGCGCTTGCTGGGAGAGGCTGACCGCCAGGTCCTCCATAGTGCCGACGGACTGGAAGATGTCGCCGCGCGCCCGGGATTGTTCCGCGAAGCGCGCAATCGGAGATTCGCGGACGAATGTGACGTCACGGAGAGGATGTTCGGCGAGCCACGGATCAATGAATTTGCGCTCGAACGCGACCGCTGCTTCGGGAGACACGGCGATCGAAGCGACGATCTCCCGCACTTGCTGCACGAGTTGATGCGAGACCTCGACGGCTTTCGGTTGGAATGTTCCAAAAGCGCCTGCGCCCGCGCCTTCCGTAAAGAGCTGATCCATCTGGCGCGCGAAGATCCACGCATCGACGAGAGCGCTGACCGCCTCGAGCCGAAAGCACGCCTTTCGCATCTCGGGTACTGCGCGGGCCCTCCACAGCAACGCGTTCCGGCGGACTGTCGACTCGGCAGCCCGTCGCTCGATCGCCGCAGCAGTGAGATCGACTTCCGCGGCGAACGTGATCGAGTACTCGGTACATGCGCGCCCGCAACGTTTCCACGCGGAGGTCGGGCCGGATTTCCGGCCAGGGACTCAGATCGGGCCCAGTCGGCTTCTTGGTCAGGCCGGCGCATGCCGCAAGGGAGAGCAGGGCAACACAGGCGGCCGTGCGCATCAACGCCACGCGACGGCACGCCGCAATTCTCATTCCCGGACGCGTGGGGCTGCCGGGAAAGCCATGAGCAGGCGCGTTCCGTCACGAGCGAATCGTCGGCGTAGACGTCTCGCCCACTGTATTCCGGGCGACCTCCGTCAGGCTGGGGCGAGCCGCCCTGGCGGTTCGGTCGCAACCGGCGGCATCTCGTGAAACCCTCAATGAAGATGCCCGTGTCTGGCGTCTCCGCTCACGGCACGCGGTCTGCACCTTCGCGCGCGTGTCCGCTGAGGTGATCGGCTGCCTGTGCTGTCGAGCCTCTGATCGGCGCGGATGCGCCGGTCGCGCGGACATCAATCGACGCAGACGTAACGCGTCTCGAGGCGCGATGAGGGGGACACATGAAACGGCTACTCGTAGGAATGATTACAGTGGCAGTTGTGCTGTCGATGGCGTGCACGGCGATGGCCCAGTCCAAGACCGTCGCGTCGGAGATGAGAACGGAAACGGCCATCGTCGAGGCGATCGACGCCTCGACCCGCACGATCACACTCAAGAAGGCGGACGGCACCTACGTGGCGATCGTCGCAGGGCCAGACATCACGCGGTTCGCCGAGGTCAAGGTGGGCGACAAGGTCAACGCTCGGTATTACGAGAACGTCGTCGTCCGGCTGAAGCGGCCCGGCGAGCCGGAAGTGGATAACAGGGTCAAGGGCACGACAGGCTCCGAACAGGCAATGCCAGGTGGCACCAGAGCCAAGCAGCGGACGATCACGGCGACGATCGCGGCTATCGACATGAACACCCCGTCAATCACCTTCACCGGGCCGAACGGCTGGCAGTTTACGTCCAAGGTGCAGGACACGGACGCGCTGGCCAAGGTGAAGGTCGGCGACAAGGTCGACATCGTCTGGACAGAAGCGATGATGGTGTCGCTGGAGCCCGGCTCCTAGTTCGCGACGCCGCAAGATAGCAAATCAAACGGGGAGCTCATCGCAGTACACCTGCGCTCGAGACTGCAACTCGTGAGTACCTGACGATCAGCTACGAGGCCCCGAAGCCGTTCGTCTGGCGCAAAACCGCCGACGAGATCCTCGCCGGCGTGGCAAGATTCTGTCAGCGAATCTCTAACTCGGGACACGGGTGGACGTTCTCTGCCGCAGTCCATTTCACGGGAACTCTGACGTCGATCCGGGTGCCCTTTCCAGCATTCGACTGCACCGCGATCTGGCCGCCAACGAGACGAGCACGCTCACGCATGCTGACGAGCCCGAGACCGTCGCTGCCGTGCTGCTCGTGAGAAAAGCCACGGCCCCAATCGGCGATGTGGAGCGCCAGCATGCCCTCCGCGCGCCACACCCTCACTTGCGCTTCCCGCGCGCCACTGTGCTTGACGATGTTGCGGAGCGCTTCCTGGGCGATGCGAAACAGACACAGGGCCACATCGGGCGGTATCGATCGGGGGATCTGCTCATGCTCGAACCCGATGTGCAGGTCGTGCCCGGAGGACATTTCGCGGCAGAGATCCCGCAGCGCCAGTCCCAGCCCCAGCATTTCGAGGCGTACCGGGTGAAGCTCGTGCGACAGATTGTGGACGTCGGTTGCGATTTCGCCGGCGCGAATCGCGGCGGCCCGCGCGTAGCAGATCACGCCGTCGGCCGCTCCCGTGAACCTCACGAGTTGATCGATATCCATCGACAAGAGCGCCAACTGCTGACTGAGATCGTCGTGGAGCTCCCGTGCGATTCGGGCGCGCTCTTCCTCCTGTGCCGCAATCAGCCGGCCCGCCAGGGTTTGCACCTCGTGGTCACTCGAGCGCAGCGCCGACTCGCTGTCCCGCAACGCGACCTCCACTCGCCGGCGCCGCACGCGGAGGAGGAGAAGGCCCATGATGAGCGCGCTCTCGGTGAGGAACACGATCAGGGCTCCGACGGCGTGCCAGGTGTACCGCTCCCAAAAACCGAGTTCGCGAAACCGGACGTCGCTCTGCGGCGGCAGGAGATCATCGGCGATGCCCCATCGCCGGAGTTGACGCCAGTCGAACACCGGCACCGCAACGCTCTCGGTCTGAGGAATGCGCGATCCATCGCGGGCGAGCCTGAGCGCGAGACTCGCCAGCCGTGTTGCTTCGCGCTCAATACTGACGACAACCCCTCCAACGGCGCCAAGGCCGATCAGCTCGTCCGCGCCGACATAGATCGGCGATCGAGCGACCCGCGCGATCTCCGCGAGAGCCTCGGCGTCGTCGATGAGCTCGCCGCGCCGGCCGATGTTCTGACGAGCCATGAAGATGACCGACTCCGGCGGCAGCGCCTGCACACGGGCCAACAATTCTTCGAGCGGCAGATTGAGGAGGGGCGTGACGGGCACGCGCGTCCTCATGGCGGCGATCTGACTCAGCGCCTCCGCGTAGACGGTGTCGCTGCCGCTGCCCGTGGGCGCACCATCGATGACGGCGATCTGCCGCGTCCGCGGATGGAGCGTCAGCGCCAGGGCGACGGAGTCGGCGATGTGATTACCACGCCTGATAGCCGAGACCCGCTCGGGGCTCGATGGCGCATCCCGGGTCAGCCACGCAGCAATCGGCACTGCGGGGAGCAACGGGTCGCGTTTGTCGAGTAGAAACGCCAGCGCACAGTCGTCGACCGCGATCATCACCGCAATCTTTTTGCCGGCGTACTTGCCGCGCAGGTAGTCCCGCATCAGCCGCGTATGCGCCTCACCTGCGAAGCGGCTGGCATCGAGCGTCTCGCTGTACAGGTCGACCTTGACTCCCGCCTCCTCGCGCAAGCCCCGCTCAAGAGCGGCGTCAAACGCCAATCGGGCCGGCGCATCGTAGCCGTACGTGTGAAGTAGGAGGATCGCCTTCGACTCGTCGGCAGCCACAGGTGGCAGCGCCACCGTCTGCGCCGCAGCCGGTGGAGTCAGCGTACTGGCCAGGACGCATAGGAGCCCGGCGAGCGCCAGTCCTGACGGCGGAGGACGCGGGCAAAACAACCGTTGAAATGCCAAGGCCGACCTGGTTTCTGTAACTGTTTCTTATGACGTGTCCTGCGCGGCCTGCGCATCGACGGTCCGCTGAGACTGCATCAGTCGCCTGCGGTCGGTTGCCTGCGCTCATGCGCTGAGATCTGCGGCTTCTCATCAACGCAGAACAACCGTGTGGGCGTCGAGGGCGTCACATGCAGCTTCGGTACCTTCCGCAAGGAACCAGCAAGGAAGCCGCGAGGAAAGGTTGGGTCGCGCGCGTCGGGCCAGTCGCGACCGATGGGCCATCGTCTCGGGACTGAACTATTTTTTGAGCGGTATTCGCTTGATAAGCTCGTGAGCGGCGTCGCGAATAATAGCGTCGCGTTCGGTTTCTGAACGGGCGATGTCGATGTCAGTCTGCGCGACACCGCGCCAGACGATGCGGCTGAGTGACGTCGACACGCAGTCGAGCACGAGCGATCCCCGCGTGACGATGTTGAGCGACTGGGTCGCCGGCGCAAACGGCGGCACGCCCCACTCGGGCACGGGCGGCAGGAACTGCCCCATCACTTGTGCATCCATGCCCACCGTCACGAGCAGGTAGTAGTGGATTCTGATGTCCGGTTGTCCGGCCGACGCCAGCGTCAACCCGCGCAGACCGAGCTCGTGCGCCACGGCCGCGACAAGGACCGGGTCGATGCGCTTCTTCACGGGCGCGGGATCGTCTCCCGACGCGCGTGCCATGATCACGTCCCCGGCACCGTCGACATCCCACGCCCAGGTCTTGAGCTCGCGGAAGTTGAACGTCGGATCCGACTCCGCGCGCGTCTTGATTTTCGCGCCCTGCAGCACGACGGCGGCGCACAGCCACAGTGCGAAAACGTTGCGTGTCCGGCTGTTCATCTGCTATCCCAACGTCAATCTACGGGAGCTTCTTCCACCGTCCGACCGACACCGGATTGCCGGCATCGTCTTTCGTCGTCAACGTCAACGTGCCCGACTCGACTTGCCAGTAGCGGGGACGACTCGTCGCCAGCGGACCGGTGCCCGCGACGGGCTGCCCTTCGATGACATACGTCAGCGTCCGGTTCGGCATATCCACGGCCGTCCGGCCACTCGATGAGATGATGCCGTCGCGAATGTCGATGCCGGCGGCCCTTAACAGATCGGACGTCGCCTCATCGGTCCGGATCTCCATAGTCAGGTTGCCAAAAGCGTCATAGGTCAAGGTCCCTTGGCCGTGCAGCGTGACGACCGGTTTTCCTGGTGGGCGCACTTCGAACGACTCGAGCGTCCAGCGCCCTTCGAGGAATTTCCGGGCTTCCGTCAGGGAGCCGCGGCCCGTGTCCACCGGTCCTCCCGTCAGCGGCTTGGTGATGGGGGCGGCCTTACAACCCGAAACCGTGATGAGCATCGTCCCAAGCAGCGCGAGCGTCAGGGTCGATTGCAGTGTCATATAGCCGCCCCGGTTTTACTTGCGTGTCACCTGCAGCAGCGAGGTCGGCGCCTCGGCGTAGTCATCGATCTCCACGCCGGTCTCTCCGCCACGCTTCACGCGCGCGGCCGCCGCCATCGTTCCGGTGCCGTCTCCACGACCATCGACTTTCAACTGGATGACCGCCACCTCATAGCCGGCACGCGGCTTGGCGGCTTCCAGTCCGCCGCCGAGAAACACCACCGGTGTATCGGTGACGACGACGATCGTCCGGCCGGCATCGGATGGAACTTGTCTCGCATACCGAATCGGAAATTGATGGCCGCTCAGTTCCACGTAGCCGACCTTTGGAGCTTTCCTGAGGGCGGCGAGGAATCCGGAATAGCCGCCAATGCGCATCCCCTCTTCGATCGTGGTGCGATCGAAGTCAGGTGTGTATCGCTCGATGTGAATCAGGATCGGCGCCGAGACGAATGCGCCAGTGGCGCTCTCTGCCTGCGCTCGCGCACCAAAGGTCTCCGGTGGGCCGGCGTCTGGAGACGGTTGGGCCGTCGCCGCCGTGATACCGGCGAGGCAGCACGCGAGCACGACGAGGGACAGCACCCGCAACGCGAGCTCCGCGGTTGGGAGAGTGTTCCGCTCGATCGCCGCCATGACCGCAGCCTAAGAGCCGTGCCCGCGACCGCGCTATGCAGTTTCGGCATCGACGAAACGCTCAATCCGGCGGTCGGCGCGGGCGGGACGTCGGCGACGTCGAGTGACGCGCGCTCAGCCCTGGAAGATCTGACAGCAGACAATCCGGGCCGGCTCGCTTATAACGGGCTGGAGCCGGCCGACACGCTCGGCGAAAGCCTTCGCGCTACCACGCATGTGAAAATTGGACTGACGCATTCGATGCGCAATCGAGCCGCTCATCCGCTCGTCCCGCTGCTGGCGATGCTCTGTGCGACGCCAGTGGCGGCGCAAGAGCTCGAGCCGCGCGCGTACTCTGCCTCCCCCATCGGCACCAACTTCCTCGTGGTGGGCATCGGTCGATCGAGCGGCGATGTGGTCTTCGATCCATCGGTTCCGGTGACCGACGTTCACGCGGAGATCAACGCCGCAACGCTCGGCGCCGGGCGAACGTTCGGCCTCAAGGGTCACCTGGCGCTGGCGACCGTCGCCGTCCCCTACGCGTGGGGAGAAATGGCAGGGAACGTGGCCGAACAGGCGCGCAGCATCACGCGCTCCGGCCTTGGCGACGCGCGGCTGAAGCTGTCCGTGAACCTGACGGGCACGCCAGCCCTGAGGCCGGCAGAATTCGCGAAGGCCCCGCCGCTGACGAACATCGGCGCGAGCCTCACCGTGGCGGCGCCCGTCGGACAGTACTACAGGGACAAACTGATCAACCTCGGGACGAATCGCTGGGCGTTCAAGCCCGAAGTCGGTCTCTCGCATCCTCGGGGCCGCTGGACGCTCGACGTATCGAGCGGCGTCTGGCTCTTCACGTCAAACGATCAGTTCTATCCGGGCAACTCCACGCGCACGCAGGATCCGCTCTTCGTGGTCCAGACGCACGCGAGCTACAACGTCACCCGCCGCGCGTGGGCCGCGGTAGACGCCACCTGGTACGGCGGCGCCGGCGTCCGCGTGAATGGCGGCCCACCGGCGAGCCGGTTGAGCAACGCCCGCCTCGGCGCCACGCTGTCGCTGCCAGTCGGCGGACGCCAGTCTCTCAAGATCGCGTACAGCACCGGTGCGTCGACGCGGACCGGCAACGATTTCGCCACCGTGGCAGTGGCCTGGCAGCTCCTCTGGTTCGATCGGGCGCAACCGAACCGGCCCTGATGATGCTCAGAGCCGCCCGATCGCGCGCGGCTGACCTCGCGCTCAGCCCGCGTGAACGAGTCCGCCGCCACCACAAAGGAGAGTCAGACGATGAGCACCGTAATGGATTGACGAGGGGATCTTTCAGGAGTCGCCCGGTCAACGCCTCGCGCGGACGCTCGCGAGCTCGTGTTTGGCGAACGCATGCGCTTTGCCGCCTGCGAGGAGCTGCTCTCCGTCGAGCCGGCCGAACAGCTCGATCAGTTTGGCGACCAGACCGCTCCAGCCGGTCTGGTGGCTCGCCCCCAACCCAGCGCCGTTGTCTCCATGGAAGTATTCGTAGAACAGCACGTAATCCTTCCAATGGGGATCGGTCTGGAATTTCTCGGTTCCTCCGTATACCGGCCGCCGCCCGGACTCATCGCGTAGAAAGATCCGGGTCAATCGAGAGGCGATTTCCCGCGACACCTCGAACAGGTTCATCACGTGGCCCGAGCCAGTGGGACACTCAATCGTGAAGTTGTCGCCGTAGTAGAGGTAATAGGACATCAGGGCGCGAATCAGCAGCGCGTTCACGGGCATCCAGACCGGACCACGCCAGTTGGAGTTGCCACCGAACATGCCGGTGTCCGATTCGGCCGGAAGATAGTGCACCCTGTACTCCTGGCCTTGCACGTTGAAGACGTACGGATGCTCGGCGTGATACCGGGAGAGCGCCCGTATCCCGTAAGGGCTCAGAAACTCGCGCTCGTCGAGCATGCGCGACAGAATCCGGCGCAACCGTTCCTGATTCACCAACGCGGCGATGCCGCGATCGCCGTACCCGAGATGCCCCTGCCCGGTTGGGTGAATGCTCTCGCGCAGTTCGGGCATCCGTCGCACGCGTTCCTGCATCACGCTCATCACTCGAGGGATCCGCTCCCGCTGCCAGGGCTCGATGACCGTCGTCGCGCAGAGCGGCAACAAGCCCACCATGGAGCGCACCTTGAGCCGCGTGGCACTGCCGTCGGGAAGGCGCAGAACATCGTAGTAAAACCCATCTTCCTCGTCCCACATCCCATCTGGTCCCATCTGATTCATGGCGTGAGCGATCCAAAGGAAATGCTCAGCCAACTTGATGGCCATGTCTTCGAAGTAGGAGTCGTAGGATGCCAGCTCGACGCTGATCTCGAACATGTTCTGGCAGAACAGCGACACCCACGCCGTGCCGTCAGCCTGCTCGAGGTGACCACCGGTGGGCAGCGGCGCGCTGCGGTCGAAGACGCCAATGTTGTCCAGTCCAAGGAAGCCGCCTTCGAAGAGGTTCTTGCCAAAACGATCCTTGCGGTTCACCCACCAGCTGAAATTCAGCATCAGCTTCGCAAAGGACCGTTTGAGAAACTCCACATCCCCTTCACCTTTGAGCGCCTGCTCAGTCCGGTAGAGGAAGATCGTGGCCCAGGCATGCACCGGCGGGTTGACGTCGCTGAAGTTCCACTCGTAGGCGGGGATCTGACCGCTGGGATGCAGAAAGAACTCCTGGAGCATCAGGTCGAGCTGTTGTTTCGCGAAGTCCACATCGACCGTGGAGAGCGCGATGGTGTGGAAGGCCAGGTCCCACGCGGCATACCAGGGATACTCCCACTTGTCCGGCATCGAGATGATGTGCGCATTGACCATGTGGAACCATGCGCTGTTCCGCATGTGGCTATCGCCCTGCCGCATCGGGTCCACGCCATGTTCCGTGAGCCATTTGTCCACATCGAAACCGAAGTACTGCTTGGACCACAACATCCCCGCCAGCGCCTGCCGCATGACGAGCGCCTCGTCCTGGCTGACCCGATCCGGTGTGATGGCTCGATAGAATTCATCCGCCTCAGCCCGACGGTCCTTCATGACTTGGGTGAAGATCGCAAATGGATCGCCCATGGCGTCAGGCGCCACATCGCTGAGCCGCAGCCGGACCACGGCGGTTTCGCCAGGGCCCACGGTGATCGTGTAGTGCGCCGCGGCTTTTGTGCCTGCGCCCTCCGGGTTGACGGCGGCCCGCGTTCCGTTCACAACGCAGTTGTTGATCCCGTCCTTGACGTAGGGGCTGGCATTGGGCGTGCCGAAGATTCGCTCGTTGTTGGTCTCATTCTCCGTGAACAGCAGCGCCGCCTCTCCTTCGCAGTACAAATAGCGGTCACCCAGTTCGGTGTGAGACGCCGCCACGGCAGGCGAGTGATTGCTGTCCGTGATCTGCCTCAAGGACGGCTTCGCAATGTCCGGCCACCACCTCCAGGTATTGCGAAACCAGAGCGTCGGCAGGACGTGAATGGTTGCAGGCTCGGGCCCACGATTGGATGCGCTGATCTGGACCAGGATGTCCTCAGGCGATTGCTTGGCGTACTCGACAAAGACATCGAAGTAGCGGTCGCTCGTGAAGACGCCCGTGTCCAGCAACTCGTACTCCATGTCGCCGCGGTTGCGGCGTTTGCTGGTCGCAATCAGGTCGTCGTAGGGAAAGGCCGCCTGCGGATACTTGTACAGATACTTCATGTACGAGTGGGTTGGCGTGCTATCGAGGTAGAAGTAATACTCCTTCACGTCCTCGCCGTGGTTGCTTTCGCCGTTCGTCAACCCGAAGAGCCGTTCCTTGAGGATGGGGTCGCGGCCATTCCAGAGCGCCACGCTGAAGCAGAGCGATTGCTTCTCGTCGCTGATGCCGGCAAGACCATCCTCTCCCCAGTGATAGGCGCGGGAGCGGGCCTGGTCGTGGGTGAAGTAGTCCCAGGCATTGCCGTCATAGCTGTAGTCTTCGCGCACCGTTCCCCACTGCCGCTCGCTGAGGTACGGTCCCCATTTCCTCCAAGGGGCTTTCGTGTCATGAGCGTTCTGCAGTCTCGCGGCTTCCTGATTCGAGTTCATGGTGTTCCTGCTGGCGCCTGCGATCGAGACGCCGGAAGCTGGCTTAATCACGGCGTCTGCCGTTGATCGGCCGCGTCACTTGACGACGGGCAGCGCCGCGGAAATCTGCAGGTCGATGATCATGAGAAGCTGGTTTTCCACTTGAAGGAACCGCGCGGCCGTTTTCGGCGACAACGCCGACTCGAGGCGGTCGTAGTACTTTTGTTTCAGCGCGTGTCGCCGCGCTTCGAGGTCGAGCGCACCACGGGCGATCCGATCCGCGACGGTGTCGGTCATCTCCTCGTAGTTTTTCGCGTACTCCTGGATCAGCGTGACGCGGTCATCGTTGATCTTCGAGAGCTCCGCGTCGTACTCCCGGTAAATCGGCCAGAACTTCGCGTCCTCCTGCTCGTTGAAGTTCATCATCTCGGTCAGGATGGCCACTTTCTGGCTGCGGACGTCCGATCGCAGCAGCTCGACGTACGCGCGCAGGTTCACATCGCGCGTGTCGGCGGCGGCCGGTTTCGTCCCCTGGCGGGACCCCTCAGACTTGGCCGCCTGGGAGGACGGTGCCGGCTTGTTCGCCTGAGCGGCAACGGCCTGTGCGGCGACCACGATCGCCAGTGCCAAGGCGACGCTGGCCGTTGCACGGCTCGCTCGAATCATGCCCGTTCTCCTTACTGCAGTTCGCGCGGATCCATTCGCCGGGTCACGCAGGTCGACGACGCGCGAGCCGACAGAGCACTGCCGTCCTGGCCCCACTCGCGTCGGCCTTCGAGGTCACGACGGAAGCGCAATGTGAAACCCGCGTACACTCACTCTAGAAAGAACCTCTGACCGGCGCTATGCATTTTCGGCATCAGTGATCACTCGCACTTTTTTCCTGCAGCTTCTGTGAAAACACACAGTTCCCTCGAGTCCTGAACTCAGACGATGATCACGTTCCGTCGTGGGCCCTCGCCGCGGCACCCACGCCGGAGCGCAGTTGGTACGCAAGAGCGCGGCGCGGCGACGTTTCTGGGGCCCCGCTCCAAGCAGCAACCGGTCGGCCCGGCCGCGTGCTGGGGCGACACCCCGCGGCCAACAGGGAGGGTGTCGATGTGCCGTCTGTGGCTTCACCTCCTCGCGATCACTTTGTAAGCTCGCTTTATGGCGACGAGGCTGCCGCGCCTCTCGTCGCTCAGCGAGATGACCACGTGCACATCGTTGGCGATGGCGATGCGATGCGGTACGTGATGTCCTGCGTGGACCAGGTGGCGCCCACGTCTGCGACCGTGCTGCTGCTTGGCGAAACAGGTACGGGAAAGGAGCTGCTGGCCAAGGTCGTCCATCAGCGCAGCCAGCGCCGCGGCCGGCCGTTCGTGATCGTCAACTGCGCGGCGCTTCCCGTGCATCTCATCGAAAGCGAGCTCTTTGGTCGCGAACGCGGAGCCTTCACGGGTGCGCACTCGACCCAGATCGGCCGATTCGAAATGGCGAACAGAGGCACGCTGCTCCTCGACGAAGTGGGCGAACTGCCGCTCGAACTCCAACCGAAGCTGCTCCGGGTGCTGCAGGAAGGACAGGTGGAGCGGCTGGGAAGTCCGAGGACCGTTGACGTGGACGTGCGCCTGATTGCCGCCACGAACCGCGATCTCCAGGAAGAAGTGCGCCAGGGTCGATTTCGCCGCGACCTCTACTACCGCCTCAACGTGTTTCCCATCACGCTGCCGTCGCTCCGTGACCGCCGGGAAGACATCGCCGCTCTCGTACGGCATCATGTCGCGCGTCTGTCGCGCGCCCTGTCAAAACGCATTGACATGATTCCCGCGCATGTGATGCAGATCCTCGAGAGCCACGATTGGCCAGGAAATATCCGAGAGCTGGAGAACGTGCTGCAGCGCGCCATCATTTTGTCGACCAGCACGACGCTGATGCTGCACGACGCGTGGCTTCCGGCACCCCAGGTCCGGACATCCGGAGCCGGGACGCTGGCGGAGATGGAGCGAGGTTACATCCAGAATGTGCTGGACGCGGCCCATTGGCGAATCGAGGGCAGTAGAGGCGCCGCTCAGGTGCTTGGCCTGAAACCGAGCACGCTCCGAAGCCGGATGTCAAAGCTTGGGATCGAACGGCCACGGTGACGAGGCGTGTTCAGCTACGGCCGATCATCCGCGTGACTCGTTCCCGCACATCGTCGAGCACGATGAGCGGTTCGTCGCGCAACAGGATCCGAATGCCACGAAGAATCTGAAGCTCGCGGGAGTCGAAGAACGCCTCGGCCGATTTCATATCAGTCCATTCAGACTCGAGCGCGACCGAGTTGTGATCTTCAACTTCGGTCAGCAGCGCACAGCGGCTGCAACCAGGCGCATGTCGCATCCGTTCGGCGAGGGCGTCGATCGCGTTAAGGGCTTCGTCGCGTTTGTGCGGCCGCATACGAATCCGCAGGGACACCCTGACCATCGAAAGCTCGCACGCTGCAACTGTTATTCCTTGTGTTGCGTGGCAACCATCCGCCGCAACACCTGTCGTGCCGGCCGCGAGATGGGCGAAGCATCGCAGGCGTGGCCAATGCCACGAGCGCGCGTGCGGCATTGGCTGACTTCACGCTGGGCCTCGCACTGCGTTCGCCGGATGGTCGCAGCGCGAAGCGGAGGATGCGATCACGAAATACCGGAGCCGGAATGCTCCACCGCGGGCGAGAAGGACCGATAGAGCGTAGAGCCCACGAGACTCGGTCGAGCCGGCCGGTCGAAGCGTCGACGTGATGCGCCTCAGAAGTTGAAGCCCACCATGAATCTGATGTGCGGCACAGCATAGGCGCTGCCCTTCAGCTCCATGAACGTCCCGCCGCGGGATTGGATGCCGAGGAGAAAGTTGAGTCCGGCATCGACGACGAAATCGCTGAAGTCGAAAGGTTCGCGTTCACCCTCAGGAGTCGAGAAGCTGCGCTTGGACATGATCACGCTCGGACCGAAGCCCACGAAGGGCGCCCACTGACCACCTTGCGGCCTGGCTGGCAATCGATACACCCCCTCGAAATTGAACGCGATGAGGGACGTGACCTCGCCAAATCCGAATTCGATGTTGGGACGCGCAAAGAAATTCTCGCTGAAGATCGGACCAATCTGGGTGTGCACGCCGAAGAGTATCATCTCCGGATCAAGTGACGCTCCGGCACGCACGCCTATGCGAAATCGCTTGACCTGACGCTGGATGCTTTGCTCCATCTTGAGAACCGTCGCTGGCACGGGCTCTTCTGGCGGGGCGCCCGGTGGCGGCGGCGCAGGCGGCATCGAGAGCACGTGGACCTCGGTCGCGGTGGGTGCTTCACCGCTGATCTTCGGCACGAACGTGACACGCACCGTCGCTCGCACCGGAATCGTCGACGGGCGCGTCGTACGATCATCGAGTACGAACAACTGATACTTGCCGTCCTCTGACCTGACGATCAACGTGCTGTGCGTCGTGGAGACGACCGTGCCCTCGGCCGTGAGCTGGAGCGGCTGGCTGGCGCCGGCCTCCTGGGCGGCCTGGGCGGCGGCCGCGCTCAGAGTCAGACCAATGCAACAACAACCGCTCAGCAGAGCCAATGAAAATGCCCGCATGTGTACCTCTCTGCCGGCCAGTGCCACACAAACCGTGCCGGGGAAGACGGGCGGGGATGGACTCGTGTTTCTTCGGTTTCCGTCGAGAAACGCAGATGTCATGCGGTTGGGACCGCGCTGGCGAGCGCCGGGGCCTCGATATCTCGTGGTGTGTCGCGACGTTCAGCCTCGAAGTAGTCGCGGCCTATGGTCGGCCGTCAACGGCTCGCTCCGGAACATCCTGCGCGCGACGCGCGCGTGCGATGCGAGCGTGCACCGCGCCGGGCGGCGCGTCCCCCACGGTATTTCGTGACGGACGATGTCGGGCTCGCCGGCGACGCGAGCAGTGTCGGCAGCATGTCGGTGTGGAAGAAGATTTCGTTTAGAAACGGAACACCACGCCGATGGAGCCCCGCCCGAACTGCAGCTGCTTGTTGTTGACCTCGAACGACGTGAACGTGATGTCCTGGAGCGTCCGCACGTACCGCAGGTCGCCGCGAACGCCGACGTGCTGTGAAAACATGCCGATCAGCCCCCCGCCGACATCAAACGCGAAACTGTTGTTCGAGTACGCGTTGTACAACCCGGTCGTCGATTGGTTGATGTCGGTGTGGAGGACGCCGATGCCGCCGACCACGTACGGCCGCATCGGGCCAATCGGCACGCCGACGAGGATGTTGACCATCCCGCTCAGCACGTAGTTGTCCGCGCGGGCGCTCCCTTCCCCAAAGAAGTGCGGCGCGTGCGCGATCTCGCCCTCCAAGCCGATCACGCCGCCGACCATGAAACCGAATCCCACGCCGTAGGTCAATTGCTTCGACGAACAGGGCGTGACGCCGCGGCAATCGCCGGCGTCGCCGCCGAAGTCGGCGCCGACAAACGGCATGATGAGGCCGTCCGCGCGCGCGGCCGCGGGTGCGACGAGGACTGCGACGAAGGCGGCGGATGCGACCCAAGAGGCGTGCGCGCGTTTGTCGTTCATCATTTGCCACTCCCGTCATTCCAGTCTCGTGCCGGGACACTCCGGTGGTGGAGCGATAGGAACGCGCGAAACTCTCAGGAATTTCTCGCGTCTGAAGCGATGAGGTGCAGCGCGCGCGGCCGGCCGCCGTGGATCGCCCGCGACAGGCCGTGGTCGAGTGGAATGGTTTCGTTGGCCTTCGAATTGAATCGTCAGGCGAGCCGATCGGACGCGATCGACGAGCGCGCATGAGCACCGAGTCGACGATTCGACCCCAAGCGTCGCAAGAGAAGCGTTGAGTGAGAGGAGACGCACATGTTGGGCATTCTGTCGTGGATACTCTTCGGTCTCGTGATCGGCGTCATCGCCAAGGCGATCATGCCCGGCCGCGACCCGGGCGGTGTGATCGTCACGATGTTGCTCGGAGTGGCTGGCGCCCTGGTCGGTGGATTCATCGGCCAACTGATTGGCTGGTACCGGCCGGGAGAGGCGGCGGGCTTCGTCATGGCCACGCTCGGCGCGATCTTGCTGCTGTTCCTGTATCGCCGGATATTCAGACCGGCGTGAAGTCGGGTGGCACGAGCGGGCTGAGCTGTGGAAGTCAGCGATTTTCACACGGACGCGCTGCCCAATCGGCAGTCTCGATCGTTGTTGGATTGACGCAGGATGCAACAAAAAAGGACAGGTCGCCCGTTCGTGCTTGATCAGTCAACTCCACACCCTCGGCCGTTTGCACGGACGTCGCGAGCAGGGCCGCGCGGATCTCGAGGTGGTCGATGAGCTGAGGATCGAGCTTTGACGGCCAGGGGATTTCGCCGGTCACCTGGATGCCCAGCACCGTTCTCGCGACCCCGAACACCGTCACCGTCGACGCGACGATCGAGCTGGGCGGCACTCTGAGGGCGCCCGGCTGGATGAGCACGACGACGCGGTCGCGCTGGCCGGGGAAGGGCCCCAATCTGGAAGCCGTTTCGATGACGAAGACGCGAGGCTCGAACACGCCGACGACCCGGGCATCGGGCACTCTGACGCGTTGCCCCGCCAGCTCGGAGATCATCAGGGCCAGCGTTGACGGCTGGACGCTGATCGCCAGTCTGTCCTTCGCGGGTTCAACGCGCCTCGCGAATGTTGGCGCCACGGCAAGCGTGAGCAGCAGCGGAATCCACGGCGCTCCGTGTTTCATCGGGATGGCCTCAGACGCCGGGATGTGCAAACAGGATTCCCTTCGCGACCGACGGGCGCTGTTCTTGCTTCGCCGTCTGTGGGCAGCAGGAGTAAGGAGTAAGTCTCATGCGTCGCCCGTTCCTCTGCGCGGCAGCGTTGCTCGCCGGGTTCATGCTGCTTCCGGCGCGCGCATCAGCACAGCTTTTGCCCGACCCGTGGGCCGATCCTGAGGACCGCCCGCCGCGAATCGACCTCAGCGCATCCTTCGGCGTCCTCGTTCCCACCAACTGGAGCACGCTCGTCCTGCTCGGCTCGGTTTCCTCCGGCTCCGGCGTGGTTGAGCAGATCCTCGCGCGCGAGCTCCGCGTCGAGGCCGACCAGTCGTATGGCGGAGGGCTCACGTATTGGGAGGGCCGATACGGATTGCGGTTCCAGGGGAACTATTCGAAGTCTTCACTGAGGATCAGCGGCGCCGCGCCGATCGGGATCAAGACCTGGCTCTATGACGTGCGCGGGGTCATCGGCGCCCTGGAGTACAAGCCGAGCCGAGTGATCCAGCCATACGGGTTCGTCGGCCTCGGCGGCGTGACATACGACCTGGCGCAAACGGTCAGTCCGCCGCTCACCTTCATCACGCAGGCGCCCGCACTCCCCTCTGCACCCAACACGATCATCGTCGGAGATCGCGGCCGGCAGTTCATCCTGTCGGAAGAGGAGCTTGGCGTCAAAACCGTGTTCGCCCTGACCTTCGGGGCGGGTACCGACATCCGGGTCCCGATCGGTCCTGGCGGGATCGGCGTTCGTCTGGAGGTGTCGGATCATTGGACGGCGTCGCCGCTCGATCTGCGCGTCACCGAGCTCACGTCGGGTGTCACCTCGTACGATAGTCGCGTGCAATTTGGTGCGGTGCATCACCTGAGCGCGACGGTGGGGTTCGTCCTGCAGATCGGCCGCTGATCACGTCTCCGCTCGCGCTTCACATCGACGTAAAGGGAACACCTCCGAATCCCCCTCCGAAGCCATCGCGCCAAACAGACCATCCTGATGTATCGTTAGGCGCACATTTTTTGGGAGGAGCTGTCTGATGGCCAACACGATCTTGCACTTCGAGATTCCGGCGGACGATGTCGCGCGCGCCAAGGCGTTTTACGAGAAGACATTTGGCTGGAAGATCAAGCCGTTTCCGATGCCTCCAGGCCAGGAGTACTTTGGCGTGACGACCCGGAAGGAGGGTGAGCCGGGGATCAACGGCGGCTTGATGAAGCGCAATATGCCCGGTCAACCCTTCACGAATTACGTGACCGTCAAGTCCATCGACGCCATGACGCGGATCGTCGAAGCCAACGGCGGGGTCATCGTGTTGCCGAAACAGGGAATTGGAGAAGGCATGGGATGGATCGCCGCCTTCAAAGACCCCGAGAACAACATCATCGGTCTGCACCAGGCCGGCGAGGCTCCGCGTCCGAAACGTACGACGAAGAAGCCGGTGAAGAAGGCCGCCAAACGGCGTCGCAGATAGTCGCACCGGCCATTCTGCCTGTCGAGGCAGCGATGCCGCTCTCGATCGACTCCAACCGTCACAGCCAACCGCGCTGCGTCGGCGCCCAGCCGTCGACGCAGCCTCTCTCACGGACGGTCCCTACGCGCCGACCTTGAGGACCAGATCCCATCGGCCGCCGATGAGCGCCATGTACTGATATCGAAACCCGATGACGGCCACGGACGGGTAATACGCGGCCACGGTTGGATAGCCGTTGCTGTGCATCCAATCGATGGCACCCTGTGGATCGAGCCCGCGATCGAGGAGATCGAAGACGCGAAGTTCTTCGAGCTCGGGGCTGAGGAACGTCGCGCCGTCGAATGACGTGCGCGTCCCCACGTCCCAGGCATTCCCCAACGTTGCATGCCCGGGATTCCCGGGCGGCTGAGCCCCCGGCCAGAGCACGGCCCCTTCCTGGGTGCTCAGCGTCGCGGCCATGCTCGGCGGCGCCGCGTAGGTGAAGCTCTGAACCGCACTCGGCTTACTGGCGACGACATTGATCGGATCGATCGCGATGACGCGCCAGAACAGAGCCGTCTGAGGCGGCGGCGCCTGGCCTTGTGCAGGCGTGAAATTCGTTTGATTGGGCGTTTCCGACACGGTCGCCGTCAGCGCGATCGTGCCGAAGTCGGCGCCGGTGGCGACGTCGAACCGGTACACCAAGGGCGCGGCGGGTGATCCCGACCGCACCGCGTCGGTCACCGTGAACGTCGGCCAGCCATTGGTCGTCGCGCCATTGGCGGGCGTCACAGGCGTCGGGGCGCTCAACACGATCGCCGCCGGCGTCGCCGGGGCCGGGGACGTCGTCGTGGCCGGAGTCGGCTGCGTGGGCGCTTTGGCCGAGCACGCGGCGGCCCCCACTATCAGCCCCAGAGCAGACACAAAACGGGCGATACCACTGTTCATCACAAGTCATTCCGGCGATGGTCGGATCTCGAGCCACCGCGCATTGAAAAGAGAATCGGTGTTTGTTATCGCAATCGCTGACGCGGAAGGGTGGGGGGTCTTCCGCCGGGCCAACCCCGAGGTGGGAATAGAGTACTCGAAAAGCGATCGGCGCTCAAGTAATTAAATGATACTTATTCCGTTATGCTCAATAATACTGCCGTTTATTTTGCGTAATTAAATGAACACGCGTCATATTTGCTCTAAATAATCACACCGTCGACGTGCCGGCGCCGAGGGCACGAGCATCACCCGGCGTCCCTCGTGGCCGGACGCGCCTTGGCCGGCGCCCGGCGGTTGGTCGCGCCGCACGCCACGGCCCTTCGGTTCCGATCGGACGGCTTCGCAGCATGACGTTCAACGACGATGATGGCGCGCGTATGAACTCGCATGTTCGGATCGTGGCGCCAGGCGGCGAGCTGCGCCCGCAGTTGTTCAAGCGCCCGCCGTTCGCGGCGCTCGAGGGTTGGATCTCCGAACCGGTCGATCACCGCCAGCTCCAGGTCGCTCATCCCGCGCTCGATATCCAACGCCAGGAACGCGCGGTTGCCGCTGAGTGGCACGATGTTGACGCCCGGCAGGTTCTTGATCACCTCCCGGTTCACGACAATGAGCGACTGTCGATCCGCCGCCGCCACGAGCTCGACATCGGGCTGGGCATCGCCGCCGCGCGTCGGCGCGGGACGGGAGTTTTTGTCGAGCAGTTTCACGATGGCCCATCCGAGGTCGCGATGCACCCGGTGCAGCCGGTCGATCACGTCTTCTGGCAGCGTGATCGCGACCACCCGGGCCGGGCGGCCGAACTTCGACGGGCGGCCGCGCTTCCTGGAACCCTCTGCTACTCGCCGATCCATGCGACCTGTCCTTTCCTCATACCGCGCATTCTATTTTCTTTTGATTATCCTGTAATTGGCGCATTTACTTAGAGTATATGCGGCGCCCAGGAGCTGGTACGAACACGCGCTGCCGTCGTTGAGCGTCAGCACCGTCGACACACGAATCGAGCGCTGCGCCTCTACGAGAGCGTCCGGCGGGCTCGATTGGCGGTGGATGAATTGAGCGGCTCAGCAGAATTGTGACCGGGGCGACGGGAGTTGGAAGGACGTATACTTGAGGCCTCTCCCGCTTTTCTGAGCCCTGCGGCCGTTCCGGCCTTCAGCCCTCACCGAAGCACGTCGCTGAGGACTGCATGACCCATATTTCCGTGTGCGATCGGCGCTTCCCGTGACGTCGCCGACCGCGTGGTTCAGGCGGCGTCCCCCGCCGACGGCCGAGAAGCCTCTGCGCGACGAGCTCCTCAGCATCGAGCGGCTCGAAGAGCGCGCGCTCTCGCTGGCGGCCAGCCTCACCGTCGATCCCGATCCGGGGCACCGCGCCCGCGATACGTTTCCCCGGTTCGAAGACAACGTGCGCCTCCTTCGCGAAGCCTATCGCACGCTGGCCGACGATGTGCGCACCGGAATGTTCGTGGTCTCGGCAGCGGACTGGCTGCTCGACAACTTCCATCTGGTCACGGCGGAGATCGTCGACATCCGCCGGAATCTTCCGCGCACCTACTACCGCACGCTGCCGGCGCTCGCCTCGCGCGAACACGCCGGGCACGCGCGCATCTACGCCATCGCGGTCGAGCTGATTCGCCACAGCGACAGCCGGCTGGATCGCCAGCAGCTGATTCAGTTCCTCACCAGCTACCAGCGCGTCGCACCGCTGACGATCGGCGAGCTCTGGGCCTGGCCGAGCATGTTGAAGCTCGCGCTCATCGAGAACCTGCGCCGCCTCGCCGAGGAGCTGCTCACGGCGCGCGCCGCTCGCCTCGCCGCGGATCGCTACGTGTCGAGAGCCGACGGGGCACGCGGCATGGAGGCGCTGCCGGTGCGCTCGAGCCCGGCCTTCATCGTTCAACTCCTACATCGCGTCCGCGAGTACGGCGTCCGGCTGTCTCCAGTCCGCGTTGCGGTCGATGCTCACCTCGCCCTGGAGCAGACGACGGCGGAAGACACGATTCGCGGCGAGCACCAGCGTCAAGGCGTGGCGCAGGTCTCGATGGCGAATGCCGTCACGAGCCTGCGCCTGTGCTCGACGCTCGATTGGCAGACGTACGTCGAGTCCGTCAGCCTCGTCGAGCAGGCGCTGCAGCGCGATCCCGCGGGCGCGTACGCGCGCATGGATTTTCTGAGCCGCGATCAACAGCGGCAAGCGGTGGAAGCGCTGGCAATGCCGAGCGGTGAAGCGCAGGTTCGCGTCGCGTTGAAAGCGATCGAGAGCGCCCGTCAAGCGTCTTTACGGGGATCGACGCACGATCGCGCGGCCCACGTCGGCTATCACCTCGTCGATGAGGGTCGCGTCGATCTCGAAGCCGAGCTCGCGTATCGACCGCCTGCGCCGATCCGCGCCCGGCGGGCGCTGCTGCGCCACGCGTCTGCCGCGTACCTCGGCGGCATCGCGACCGTCACAGCGCTCCTCGTCGCCGTGGCCCTGATCTATGCGGCGCATGCGGGTGCGGCGTCCGGCAGTCTGCTCATCGTCGCGCTCCTGGTCCTGCTGCCGGCGAGCGCCTTCGCCATTGCCTGCATCCAGCGCCTGGTCGTCGCCACGGTCGGCCCCCAACGGCTGCCGCGCCTCGACTTCTCCGACGGTGTGCCGGAGTCCGGCCGCACGATGGTAATTGTGCCGACGATGCTGACCAGCGTCGCCGGCGTGGACGCGCTGCTGCAGCAGGTCGAGGTTCTGGCGCTCGGCAATCTCGATCCGCGAGTGCATGTCGCCATCCTCAGCGACTTCGCGGATACGAGCACATTGGACGCGCCCGGGGACGCTGCGATCCTCGAGCGCGCGTGCGAGGGCATCGAGGCGCTCAATCTCAAATGTGGCGCCGAGCGCGCGAATCAGTTTTTCCTTTTCCACCGCGCGCGCCAATGGAACGAGCAGGAACACGCGTGGATCGGCTGGGAGCGGAAGCGCGGAAAGATCGAGGAGTTCAACCGCCTGCTCCGCGGCGCCGCCGACACGAGCTTCTCGACGCAAGTCGGCAACCTCGACGTGCTGCCCTCTGTTCGCTACTGCATCACGCTCGACTCGGATACGCGGCTGCCGCGCGATGCCGCCAAGCGCCTCATCGGGATCATCGCGCATCCGCTGAATCAGCCGCGCTTCGATCGGGCCCTGGGGCGCGTCACGGCGGGATACGGCATCCTGCAGCCGCGCGTCAGCGTGACGATGACGAGCGCGGCGGGATCGCTGTTTGCGCGCACGTACGCGGGCCACACCGGCGTCGATCCGTATACGACGGCGGTCTCGGACGTCTATCAGGATCTGTTCCGCGAAGGCATCTTCACCGGCAAAGGGTCTGTACGATGTCGACGCGTTCGCCGCGGCACTCGAGGATCGCGTCCCGGAAAATGCGCTGCTCTCGCACGATCTGTTCGAGGGACTCTACGCGCGCACGGCGCTCGTCACCGACATCGAGGTCGTGGACGACTACCCGTCCAGCGTGCTCGCCCACGCGCGTCGGCAGCACCGTTGGGTCCGCGGCGACTGGCAGATTCTGCTGTGGCTCTTTCCGTTCGTGCCGTCGCGCACCGGCGTCACCCGGAATCGGCTGCCGCTCATCGCGCGGTGGAAGATTCTCGACAACCTGCGCCGCAGCCTCCTGCCGCCGGCGACGCTGCTGCTGCTGGTGGCCGGCTGGATCGTGCTGCCCGGCAGCCCCGTCGTGTGGACCGCGGCGGGCCTCGCCACGCTCGCCTTTCCGTACCTCTCGCGCGCCCTCGACGTGCTGCGCGGTCCGCCGCGGGAGCAATCGCTCGGCGTGTTCCTGCGTAGCGCCGCCGACGATCTGAACACGGCCGCGGCGCAAGGCGGGCTGCAGCTCACCTTCATGGCGAACGAAGCGTGCGAGCGGCTGCACGCGATCGCCATCACGCTCGTCCGTCTTGGCGTCACGCATCGCCGCCTGCTCGAATGGGAGACGACGGCGGCAAGCGCGGCGCGCGGCGGCCCGGTGCAGCTACAGGCATTTCTCGCCGGCATGCTGGCCAGTCCGGTACTCGCGATTGCGACGCTCGCGATCGTCGGGCTCGCACGCCCGTCGGCATTGCCGGTCGCCAGTCCGATCCTCGGCCTGTGGATCGCAGCGCCGTGGGTCGCGTTCGCGTTGAGCCGTCCGATGGCGGGGACGCGGGCCCCGCTCACGGCTGCGGACCGCACGTATCTGCTCGAAATCGCGCGCAAGACGTGGCGCTACTTCGACGCGTTCGTCGGCGACCGCGACCACGCCCTGCCGCCGGACAACGTGCAGGCCGGCGCGGAGCTGCGGATCGCGCATCGCACGTCGCCGACCAACATCGGCCTCGGCCTGCTCGCGGTGTTGGCCGCGCACGACCTCGAAGTTCATCGAGCGCGCAGAGCTGGTGAGCCGAATCGGCGCGACACTCGAGACGATCGAGCAGTCTCGAGCGGTTCGAAGGGCACCTGCTGAATTGGTACGACACCCAGACGCTCGAGCCGCTGCAGCCGGCGTATGTGTCGACCGTGGACAGCGGCAATCTGGCCGGGGCGCTGCTGACGCTGTCGGCCGGATTGAGGGAGCTCGCGAAAAACAGGTCTGAGGACGGCACGTCTAAAGACCTGCGCCGCGAGCACGACGACCTGCGCGAGGAGCTCGATGCGCTCGCCGCACGCGCGACCGCGCTCTTCGATGCGATCAACTTCCGCTTCCTCTTCGATCCGGCGCGGCAACTGTTCGCCATCGGCTACCGTCTGGCCGACGCCGACGGCGTGGGCCGGCTCGACGCGTCGTACTACGACTTGCTCGCGTCCGAAGCGCGCCTCGCCAGCTTCCTCGCGATCGCCAAAGGCGACGTGCCGGAGATGCACTGGTTCCACCTGGGACGGCCTGTGACGAGCGTACGCGGCGCGCCGGTGCTGCTGTCCTGGAGCGCCACGCTCTTCGAGTACCTCATGCCGCTGCTGATCATGCGGACGCTATCCGGATACGCTGCTCGACCAGTCGTGCCGCATGGTCGTCCGCCGGCAGATGGATTATGCGGCGGCGTGCGGCGTCCCGTGGGGCATCTCGGAATCGGCCTACAACCTGTCGATCGCCACGGCACATACCAGTACAAAGCGTTCGGCATTCCGGGCCTCGGGCTGAAGCGCGGTCTCGGCGACGAGGTCGTCGTCGCGCCATACGCGACGGCGCTCGCCGTGCTGATCGATCCGGCCGCGAGCACCACCAACCTGCGCCGGCTCGCCGCGCTGGGTCTCGAGGGCGCGTACGGATTCTTCGACGCCATCGATTACACGCATCGTGAAGCCGATGGCGTGCCGCACGACGGCACTGTCATGGGCGTTGTCGTGCCCACCTACATGGCCCATCACCAGGCGATGACGCTGGTGGCGCTGGCCAACGCGCTGCTGGGCGATCGGATGGTCGAGCGCTTCCACGCGGAGCCGCGCGTCCTGGCGACCGAGCTGCTGCTGCAGGAGCGCGTGCCGCGCGGCGCGACGACGATCGAACCGCGGCCGCTCGACGAGATGCGCGTGGCGGCGCCCGTCACGTCGACGCCCGTTCGGCGCTTCCGGACGCCGCACACGCTGTTTCCCCACACGCAGTTCCTGTCGAACGGTAACTACGTGACGGCGGTGACCAACGCGGGTGGCGGCGGCAGCATCTGGCGCGGGCTTCCGGTCACGCGCTGGCGACGCGACGCCACGCGCGACGCGGACGGCCAGTTCATCTACCTCAGAGACGTGCGCAGCGGCGCCGTGTGGTCGGCGACGTATCATCCGTCGCGGCGTGAGCCGGACGACTACACCGTGACGTGCACGGCGGACCGCGTCTCCATCCGGCGGCGCGACGAGGATATTTCGACGCACCTCGACATCGCCGTCTCGACCGAAGACGACGTCGAGGTTCGGCGGATCGCCGTCAGCAATCACGGCTCACGCATCCGCGAGATCGACGTGACGAGCTACGCGGAGATCGTGCTCACGTCCGCGGTCAACGATCTCGCCCACCCCGCATTCGGCAAGCTGTTCGTCGAAACCGAATATCTGCCCGCCAGCGCCGCCCTGCTCTGCCACCGGCGGCCGCGGGATCCGCGCGACGTCGCGGCGTGGACTTTCCACGCGCTGAGCCTCGAGGGACGTCCGCAAGGACCGGTCGAATGGGAAACCGATCGGGCGCGCTTCCTCGGGCGCGGGCGCCAGCCAGGCGACCCGCAGGCACTCGACGGACGCGTCCTTTCAGGCACGACCGGCGTCGTGCTCGATCCGATCGTGAGCCTGCGTCAGCGAATCAGGTTGCCGCCAGGCGCCGCCGTGCGCCTCTGCTTCGCGACCGGAATGGCGTCAGATCGCGACACGGCGGAAGCGCTCGCGCGGAAGTATCACGATCCGAGCGCCGCCGCCCGCACCTTCCGGCTCGCGTCAACGCACGCGCTGAGCGGACTGCGTCACCTGAGTATCTCCGCCGACGATGCGATGCTGTTCGAGCGACTGGCATCGCGTGTGCTCGGCACCGACCGATCGCTCCGCGCGGGGGCGGATGCGATGGCGTCGAACGAGCTCGGGCAGCCGGGATTGTGGCCGCACGCCATCTCCGGCGACCTGCCGATCCTGCTCGTCCGTGTGCTCGCCGACGAGGACGTGCCGCTGGTGCGGCAGGTGCTGCAGGCGCAGGAGTACTGGCGCTTGAAAGGCCTGAGCGCCGACGTCGTCATCCTCAATGAGTATCCGGTCAGCTACCTGGACGAGATGCAGGCGCAGCTCACGGCCGTGCTCGACGACGGTCCGTGGAGCACGTGGCAGCATCGGCCGGGCGGCGCCTATCTGCTGCGCGCCGACCGCATGGGGCGCGCCGAGCGCGTGTTGCTCGAGGCGGTGGCGACGGCGGTCCTTCGCGGCGATCACGGTGATCTGCGGACGCAGCTCGATCTGCCCGATGCGCTCCAGGCGCCGACGACCGCGCTTGCACTCGCGTCGCCGCCACGCGCTGAGCCTGCGGCAACAGACGTCGCGTCGCCGGCGATGACATTCGCCAATGGCCTTGGCGGCTTCGTGGACGAAGGACGCGCGTACGCGATCGTCTTGAACGGCGAAGATGAAACGCCGATGCCCTGGGTGAACGTCATCGCCAACCCCGGCTTCGGCACGATTATCACCGCGTCGGGCGCGGCGCACAGCTGGTCGGGCAACAGCCGTGAAAATCGGCTGACGCCGTTCGCCAACGATCCGGTCAGCGATCCCACCGCCGAAGCGATCTTCGTGCGCGACGAGGAGACGGGCGAGTCGTGGTCGCCCACGCCCGGACCGATGCCGCGCTCGGCGGCCGGCCGCTGCATCGTCCGGCACACGGCTGGATCAACGGAGTTTTCGCGCACGGCTCACGGCATCAATCACGAGCTGCAGATCTTCGTCGACGCCGCAGATCCCGTGAAGTTCTCGCTCCTGACGCTCACGAACGGCGGCGCGGCGGCGCGAACGCTGAGCGTCTTCGCGTACAACGAATGGGTGCTCGGCCCTCCGCGCCAGGACGAGCACCTGCACGTCGTGACCCACGTCGATCAGGAGACCGGTGCGGTGTTCGCGCGAAACGCCTACAACCAGGAGTTCGCGCGGCACGTCGCGTTCCTGCACGCGAGCGAAACACCAGTATCGGTCACCGGGGACCGCCGGTCCTTCATCGGACGCAACGGCGACATCTCAGAGCCGGCAGCCATGAGGCAGACGACGTTGTCGGGCCAGGTCGGCGCCGCCCTGGATCCCTGCGCCGCATTGCAGGTGCGATGCGTTCTCCAACCTGGCGAGCGTCGTCAGCTGCTGTTCCTGTTGGGAGAGGCGACCGATCGCGATCAGGCGCGGCAGCTGATCGCCCGTCATGGGCGCGTGGAGGCGGCCGTCGCCGCCCGCGAGCGCGCGCTCGAGTCGTGGAACGAGGCGCTCGACGTCGTCCAGGTGCGCACGCCGGACGATTCCTTCGACACGTTAATCAATCGGTGGCTGATCTACCAGGCGGTCGCGTGTCGTCTCTGGACGCGCGGCGGCTATTACCAGCCCGGTGGCGCGTTCGGCTTCCGCGATCAACTGCAGGACGTCATGGCCTTGTCCTGGGCGCGCCCCGACCTGGCGCGCGAACATCTGCTTCGAGCGGCGGGACGCCAGTTCATCGAAGGCGACGTCCAACACTGGTGGCATGAGCCGTCCGGACGCGGGCTCCGGACGCGCTGCTCCGACGATCTGCTCTGGCTGCCGCACGTCGTCGCCGATTACGTCCGCGCGACCGGCGACGCTCACGTTCTCGACGAACGGGTGCCGTTCCTGACCGCGCCGTTGCTCACCAGCGACGAACATGAAGCCTACGGGCAGCCCGGCGCGTCGACCGAGGACGGCACACTGTTCGAGCATTGCCTGCGCGCGATCGACCGCGGCACCACCGCGGGCACCCACGGCCTTCCGCTGTTCGGCTCGGGCGACTGGAACGACGGAATGAACCGCGTCGGACAGGCCGGGCGCGGCGAGAGCACGTGGCTCGGCTTCTTCCTGCACACGGTGCTCAACGAGTTCGCGCCCTTGTGCGACGCGCGTGGCGAGAGCTCGCACGCCGCGCACTACCGAGACGGCGCGCGCCGCCTCGCCGCGCACCTCGAGCTGACGTGGGACGGCGAATGGTATCGGCGCGGCTACTACGACGATGGCCTGGCGCTCGGATCGGCGCAGAACGACGAGTGCAAGATCGACTCGATCGCGCAGTCGTGGGCGGTGCTGTCCGGCGCGGTGCCGCAGCGCTTCGCCGAGCGCGCGATGGATGCAGTCCGCACGTCGCTCATCGCCCGAGGGCCGCAGATCGTGCTGCTGCTCGATCCCCCGTTCGATCGATCGCTCCAGGATCCCGGGTACATCAAAGCGTATCCGCCTGGCGTCCGCGAAAACGGCGGGCAATACACTCACGCTGCCGTCTGGGTCGTCATGGCATTGGCGCGGCTCGGCAGCGGCGACGAGGTCGGCGAGCTGTTTCACCTGCTCAACCCGATCAATCACACACGAACCGCGCCTGCGGTCGGGCGCTATAAAGCGGAGCCGTACGTTGTCGCCGGCGATGTGTACGCGGCGGCGCCACACGCGGGCCGCGGCGGCTGGAGCTGGTACACAGGCTCGGCAGCCTGGATGTACCGCGCAGGACTCGAGAGCATCCTCGGACTGCGGCGGCGCGGCGACACGTTCAGCATCGACCCGTGCATCCCCTCGTCCTGGCCCGAGTACCGAGATCAGCTGGCGCGCCGGACGATCGCGATATCTGGTCACGGTGTCGAATCCGGAGCGGCAGTGTCGCGGTATCCGAGAAGCGTGGCTGGACGAGGTCGCCGTTGACGCCGCGGCCATTCCGATTGTCGACGATGGCGGAACGCACCGCGTCCGCGTCGTGCTCGGCCGCGCATCGGCGTTTAGGAAAGCGCTGGCGATCCCCGTGGCGGGGGTCGCCGATCGGTAGAAGAGGCGACGCGCGTCACATCACGCGCGCGTCGCGCTCGAAGACGACGATCCGGGCCGAGAGATTGACGGTCGCGGTCCGGCTCGCGCCGATCCACGCGTCCGCTTGTGCTGAACGATCCGCGATAGGCGCGGCCCCGGTCCACCACTGCGGCTCGAGACGTGCCGCCTCCGGCAGTGCGAATCCCAGGAGATCTTCGATCTCGGCGAAGGTGAGGACCACGCGGTTCGCAAACCGATCGCGCAGGTACTCGTGAAGCAGCCGGTATTGGCCGGCATGGCCGTCAGCGTCAGGCACCAGATTGGGGACAGCGTCTACGGCCGCCGGCGTGCCCCAGCGACCGATCTTCGTCCACCGCCCGATCACCGCTCAACCCATTCGACAAATGCCGGCGGCACTTCGTTGCGGACCACCATGACGCGCACGACACGGTCGTCGCGCAGCAGCTCGACGCCGCCGGCGCGCGCCGCCTCGAGCCCGGCATACCGGGCACACGCCTGCGGCATCGCGGCCGAGCCGCCGCGTCTCGTCGTCGTAATCAGTCTGAACATCACGGCCACCTTCATTCACCCACATGCGTTGGAGACTCGATTCTGCGGGCGATCCACGCTCACTGTAGGCGGCCCGCGTGGCCGCGCGCTGTGCTGAATTGCACAGCGTGGAGGTGTGCGCGTTCGTGTGCAAAAGGGAACAGCCGCCGCGAAGCTCAACCGCGTACAGTGCGTTCATGCGATGCGCCTACTGCCGCCAGACTGCTCTCACGCAAATTCCGTCCATTCCGAACGACGTCTGCGGCTACCACGCCTCAGAATTCTGGAACGGACTCCTCGCGTTCGCCAGAAACCGTGCGGGTGTCATTGCATTGCACGAGGCTCCCTGCCGCTGCTGGACCTGCAATCAGCTGAGCGCGTCGCGGATGCCGTCAAGGGGCGCGTCCACGGCGCAAAGCATAGGCGTGTGACGCCGGGCACCTGCGGTTCGCAGAGCGCTGAGGCCGCCATGGGCGACAGCCTCTGCACGCCGCGCGCTCCCAATTGTCCGCCCTCGACGGCGGAGGCGCTGTGGACGGCGACCGAACGTCTGCGCGTGCTCGAGGAAGCGGCGCCGGTCGGCATCATCGCGCTCGATCTCGAGGGGCGGATCACGATCTGGAATTGCACGGCCGCGGACATGTTCGGATGGACCGCCGCGGAAATCTGCGGACATCCGCATCCGCTCGTTCCCTCGGATCGGCACGCGGAAGAACAGGCATTGACTGTGCGCGTCGTGGCCGGAGCGGTGTTGTCAGGGATCGAGACGAGCTGCCTCCGCAAGGACGGCACGCAGCTCCCCGTCAGCCTCTCGTGCAGTCCGATTCGAAACGCGGAGGGCGAGGTCTGCGGGACAATGCGCGTGCTGACCGACATCAGCGAGGCGAAGCGCCTGGCGCGACAGTTTCTGCAGGCGCAGAAGATGGAAGCCTTCGGCCAGCTCGCGGGCGGCATCGCCCACGACTTCAACAATCTGCTGACGATCATCAACGGGTTCAGCGAGCTGGTGCTCGATCGCGTCCGCGATCAGGCCGACATCGTCGCCGACATCGAGGAGATCAAGAAGGCCGGAGAGCGCGCCGCCCAACTGACGCGGCAGTTGCTGACCTTCAGTCGAAAGCAGATCTGGGTCCCACAGGTCCTCGATCTGAGCCGGGTGGTCAGTCATTTCGAAAAAATGCTGAGCCGCATCGTCCGCGAGAACATCCGCCTCGACATCACGGCGGCGCCCGATCTCGGAAATATAAGAGCGGACCCAGGTCAGATCGAACAACTGGTGATGAACCTCGTGGTCAACGCGCGCGACGCCATGCCGCACGGCGGCGCGCTCACGATTGCCACCGCGAACGTTGTCCTCGACGCCGACTTCGTGCGCGAGCACGCTGGAGCTGCGACCGGCCGCTACGTGTCGCTCGCGGTCACCGACACCGGCAGCGGCATGACGCCCGATGTCCTCGCCCGTGTCTTCGAACCGTTCTTCACGACGAAAGGGCTCGGCAAAGGCACCGGCCTCGGCTTGTCGACCGTGTTGGGGCTCGTGGAGCAGAGCGGCGGCCAGATCACGATCGACAGCACGCCCGGCGTGGGCACGACGGTGACGACTTTCTGGCCGATGGTGACCGACTCGATCGAGTCGCTGACGGCGGCGCTGGCGGTTCCGACCGTCGAAGGCACCGAAACGATTCTGCTCGTCGAAGATGAAGCCGCCGTTCGCACGCTGATTGGAAAAGTGCTCGAGCGGTACGGCTACACGGTGCTGGCGGCACAGGATGCCACCGAGGCGCTGTCGATCGAGGAACACTATCCCGGCGTCATCAGTCTGCTCGTCAGCGACATGATCATGCCCGGCCAGAGCGGCGCCGATCTGGCCCAGCACATCGTACAGCGACGCCCCGAGATCCAGGTGTTGTTCGTCTCAGGCTATGCCAGTCGCGAGGCGATCGAGCTCGGTATGGGCCGTCACAAGGCGAGCTTCCTGCAGAGGCCGTTCAGGCCCGAGACGCTCGCACGAAAGGTGCGCGAACGGCTGGACCGCCGCCGCACTTCCTGAGCCGGCAGCTAGACGCGGGTAGCGATCCAGCCAGAGCACGTTTTGAGTCACCGTGTCGCTGGCCTCGTCCAACACAAAGGGCGCAACGGACACGAAGGAAACCCGGCGTCCAACTCGAGTTGAACAACCGACTCGTGGCCATGTACACCGACGATACTCGGGGCCTGCACAAAACGTGTGTGCTCAACAGCACACGCGATTCCGGGCTAGGCGCTTACGATCGCTGTCGAGGTCACTGATGCTTTCGACAATCATCATCGTCTTGCTTGTGCTATGGCTCCTCGGCGTCGTCACGTCTTACACGATGGGCGGCCTGATCCACATTCTCCTCGTGGTCGCGGTCATCGTCGTGCTGATTCGGATCATTCAAGGCCGCAACCCGATCGCCGGCTGAGCACGCTCCCGCTCGCGCCCGTCCATTCTGCTTCCAGAGGTTTGCTTATGTTTCGTTATCTCAGTCTCGCACTCTGCTTCGTCGTGGGCTCCGTCGCGCTCGATGCCGTCGGCAAAGAACAAAGCCGGCTGGAAAACTGCGGCGTCGTGATGCAGGAGGTCCTCGACGTCCCCGACAACATCCCGCAGGAGCTGCTGGAGAAGGCCGAATGCGTCATCGTCATCCCGTCGATGACGAAGCTGGCGTTGGGCGTCGGCGGCAGCTACGGCCGCGGCGCCATGGTGTGTCGCACCGGCAAGATGTTCAAGGGACCGTGGGGCGCCCCGGCGATGTACTCGCTCGAAGGCGGCAGCTTCGGTCTGCAGCTCGGTGGTGAATCGACCGACGTCGTCCTGCTCGTCATGAACAACCGCGGCGTGGACGCGCTGCTCGGCAGCAAGGTCAAGCTCGGCGGCAACATGTCGGCCGCAGCCGGCCCGAAGGGGCGCAACGCGGAAGCGTCGACGGACGCGACGCTCCGCGCGGAGATCCTGAGCTACTCGCGCGCCCGCGGGCTGTTCGCCGGCGTGTCGCTCGAAGGCACGTCGCTTCGTCCCGACAACGACGCGAGCAAAGCCGTTTACGGACGCCGCATGTCGGCGCGAGGGATCGTGACGGGCAAAGACATCGCCGTGCCGGAGTCGGGCCGCCATCTCGTCGATATCCTCGAGAAGAACGCCCCGTACAACGAATCGAAGAAGAGCTCGAGCAAGTGATGAAAGAAGATACTGACCACCGCGGCAACTGGTTCTGGGTGCCCGGCATGTTGATGCTGGGCCTTTTCGTCACTGCGTGTGGCTCGACGCCTTCGGCGCCGAGCGGGACCGGCACGATCTCGCGCGTGACGCTGAACGCCGCGAGCGTCAGCGTCGGCGCGACCGTGCAGGCCACCGTGGCGCTCAACGCGGCCGCGCCGGCTGGAGGCCTGAGTATCGCAGCCTCCAGCAGCAACACGGGCGTGGCCACGGTGCAGAGTCCGATCATCGTGCCGGCGGGCGCGCTGACCGCTGTGATCAGCGTCACCGGGATGGCGTCCGGCTCCGCAACGATCACCGCGTCAGCCAACGGCAGCAGCCAGACATCGCCGTCGCTCAACGTCACCACCGGGGTTGGACTGACTTCGCTCACACTGAGCGCGGCAAGCGTGGTGGGCGGCAATTCGGTGACGGGAACCGCGACGTTGAACGGGGCGGCCCCGAACGGCGGCGCCGTCGTCGCCTTGACCGGCGGCGACCCCGTGACGGTCGCGGCAACCGTGACCGTACCTGCAGGAGCATCGTCTGTGGGATTTACGATCGGCACCAGAGCGGTTGGCGGCACAATCTCCGCGACGATCAGTGGCTCCTACGGCGGCGGGTCCGCCTCTGCCGCGCTGGCGGTCATGGCTCCCACGGCCGTCACCGTGGCGACGGCCAGCTTCGGCGTCACCGGCCCGAGCGAAAGTGACACCTGCGCGATGAGCAACAACGGCGGCACCATCAATTGCACGTTCAACGGCAGCACGTCGAGTGCTCCGGGGACGATCACTGCATGGGACTGGTCGTACGGCGTGTCGAACGCCTTCACGCAGACGACATCGGGGCCCGTGCTGACCAATCCCACGGTCGATTGCAGCATGCTGCCAGCGGCGCCGTTCCCCGCAGGAACAACCTGGTTTCCGCTGACGGTCACCTTGACGATTCACGACAGCCTGGGCAATGTCAGCAGCAAGGCCATCAACAGCGGCGCCCGTATTTTCCCGCAGGGATCGTGCGGCTTCTGAAGCGGCGTTCGGCGGCACATCGCGGCTTCGCCGATGTGCCGTCGTTCGCTTCTCGCGTCGGCTACATCTCCAGGTTGTACGCCTCTTCGCCGTCGGTGAGATCGAGGCCCTCGATCTCCTGCTCTTCGCTCGCCCGATACCGGGTCCATCCCGCGCTCCCACGCGTGGAAAGAACTCAACGCGCATCAATCGTGCAGGACAACGCTGAGGAGCGAGCTGTTGATCTTCAGCGGGATGTCGCCATCATAGTCGATGAAGCCGAGTTTCTTGAACTTGTTCAGGAAGAAATTGACCCGCGACCGCGTCGTCCCGATCATCTCGGCGAGCGTTTCCTGCGAGATCTTCGGCACCAGCCGCACCGGCTTGTCCACTTTCCCGTAGCGCGCCAGCAGTAACAAGGCTCGGGCGAGGCGCTTCTCGCTCGAGTTGAACAGCTGATCGATCAGATCCTCCTCGATGCGAATGTTGCGCGCCAGCATGTGCGCAATGAACCGGTCGGACATCCCGCGTTGCTTGTGCAGCAGCCGCACCATCGCCTGTTTGCCGACGAGCAGAATCGTGCTCGGCGCGATCGCCGTCGCGCTGCCCATGCGAAGCGGCTGCCCGGCCAGGCACCCCTCGCCAAAGAAGTCCCCCGGCCCCAGCATCCCGACAACGGCTTCTCTGCCGATCTTCGACAGCACCGACAGCTTCACGCCGCCCGCCTGGATGTACATGACGTGGTCGCACGAATCGCCTTGCTTGAAGATCGACTCACCGCGCCGGTACCGGACGATGGTCTTTGCGCTACCAGCGGAGTCGAGAAAGCCCTGCGCGCTGAAGCCCGTCCTGACGGCCGCGGCTTTCAGCACGGCCGGGACGCCGTCAGTCGCGCGCTTGCTCGGTCCCTTCGGTTTCACGCGCTAAGCATGGCACGGCCCGACGCCGCCGCTCAGGTTGTTTTTGATCCCTCGACATGACCAGATGTCCTTGAGCAGCGCCAGCCGCGGACGAGCCGCGAGGGGCGGATCGCCGCGATAAAAGGCGAGATGGCGCTCAACAGCGATGACGCGTGGGCGAACCTGCGATCCGCGAGCTTGTCGAGCAGTTCGCCGTACGTCGCATCAGCCAGCGAGTAGTCGCCGCGTGCGGTCGGCTGGCCCGTATCGAAATCGGTGTCGGGCACATAAGCAGTGAGCAGACCCGTGAAGAACATCGTTGTCACGAGCACGAGTCGCCAGCTCGGCGTGGAGAGGCGCTTGATCTTCAGATGCGCCTAGATTCTGCCGGTCAGGAGCAGAATCACCACGATCAACAGCACGAGACCCAACCCGCCGCTTGGGCCGTATCCCCAATTACGACTATGCGGCCACGCAGGAATGGCTCCTAGTGGACCGTACTCGCTGAAGTACTACCAATGTGACGCGCCGGATTGCGGTAGGCCCAGCGGATCGGCTTTGGTGCCTGGTTATAGCGATGGATATATCGCCGAATCTTGCGAGCCAAATCGGCGACGGATGTAAAGATGCCGCGCGCGAGGAGGTCTCGCTCAATCTTCGAAAACCAGAGTTCGACTTGGTTGAGCCATGACGAATAGGTGGGCGTGAAGTGCAGCTGCACGTTCGGATGCGCGAGCAGGAAGGTGCGCACCGCTTGCGTTTTGTGGGTCGAGAGATTGTCCGCGATGACGTGAATCTCGCGCCGCCTGGGCTGACTGGCGACGATGTCGCCGAGGAAGTCGACAAACGCGGCGCTAGTGTGCCGCGGTACCGTCTGACCGAGCACTTCGCCGGACTGAGTATTCAGCGCGGCGAAGAGCGACAACGTACCGTGCCGGTAGTACTCGAAGCCGTGTCGCTCGGCGCGGCCGGGCGAGAGCGGCAGCACGGGATCGCGGCGATCGAGCGCCTGAATGGCCGTCTTCTCGTCGACCGCGAAGACGGCCGCATGGTCCGGCGGATTGACGTACAGCCCGATCACGTCGGCCGCTTTCGGTTCGAAGTCGGGGTCGTCCGACTGCATGTACCGCTCGAACCGATGCGGCTGCAATCGGGCGCGCCGCCACGCTTTGGCCACGAGGTTATGGTGAATCTTCAACACGCGACCGAGCTTGCGCGTGCTCCAGTGCGTACTGCCGTCGGACGGCGGCTGCCGCGTTTTCTCGAGAATGCGGGCCTCCATCGCCGGGGTCAGCACCGTGGGCGGTTGGCCGCGATAGCGCGGCTGCAGCCCGTCGAGTCGCTGCGCGAGAAATCGTTTCCGCCAACGGTTGATGTAGTCACGAAAGCACGGGACCGTCGTTTCGATCATCGAGTACGGCGCGCCGTCGGCCAGCATCAGAATCACGCGTGCGCGCCGCGCGTCCTCCGCGCGAATCTTGAGACTCCGCAGACGACGCTCCAATTCAGCTCGTTCATCAACAGTCAGTGTCAGCGCCATATGGCGCGACAGCGTACCAGTACTACTTCAGTGAGTACAAGCCACTAGCAGCATCAGCACCGCAAGCACGATCAGAATCGTCATCATCTGTGGTTCTCCTCGAACGCTACTCTACCGACCGCGTCACGCGCCAGCGTGTACCTAAGTGCACAGTGATCGTCAGAAACAATCCCACGCGTTCGAGCACTGGCGTCGCACGTTGAATCCAACGCGCGGTGTTCCCGATTGCACGCGTGGGTCCACCACTCCCGCTCCCGGCGGGCCTCGTCTGGTAGTGAGAATCAAACATGGCTCTCAGGTTCTTCCGGCGAAACCCACGGCTCCGGCGACGACTGGCCGGGCGACCCGCGAGGCCGCCCGGCGCCACACGAGCAGCATGAACAGCGGCGGCACCACACAGACGGCCGCGAGCAATTCGCCGTTGGGGATCGTCATCGCAGCGCCAGAGACGACGCTCCAGGCGCCGAGCGTCAGCATGGACATGCACCAGATCGCAACGGCGCGCGCGTGGGAGATGTTGGGCGACATGCAGCGATGATGCGCCGTACCGCTCGGCGACGCTGTGCTCTATTGCACAGGGCCGACCCTCGCAGACGATGTCCTGCCTCGTCGAGCAGGTGCCTGCAGCGCGACCCGGCCGGCGGCGTACGCGCGCATGGACTTCCTCAGCCGGGATCGACAGCGCCAGACCGTCGAGGAGCTCGCGGCGCCGAGCGGGGACGCGCAGGTGCGAGTCGCGCTCAGAGCGGTCGAAAGTGCGCGGCACGACGGTCGTCCGCGCCTTCAGGCGGACCTCAGAAGGTCCGGCTGAAGCCAGACACGACGTACTACATGGAAACGACAATGGCTTTAGTCGTGCAGGACCGTGAGCAGTCCGCGATGAACGATCAGGCCGGCTTCGGCGTTGTAATCGATGAAGCCGCGCTTCCTGAACCGGTTCATGAACAGATTGATTCGCGATCGCGTGGTGCCGACCATCTGCGCCAGGTGTTCCTGATTGACTCCGGCAACGACCGTTTCGGTCTTGCTGTCTTTCCCAAAGTGCGAGAGCAGCAAGAGCATGCGCGCCAGACGTTTCTCGCTCGAGTTGAACATCTGATCGATGAAATCCGCTTCGTAACGGATAATGCGGGACACCAGATGCGTCACGAACATCTCCGCGAGTGCGGGCTCTTCCTTGAGCAGTCGGAGCATCATTGGCTTCTCGACCCTGGTCAGCCGGCAGCCGCCGACTGAGGTCGCCGTGGCCATGCGGAGCGGCTGACTGGCGAGGCATCCTTCACCGAAGAATTCCCCAAGACCGAGAGTCGCGACAATCGCCTCCTTCCCCTCTGGCGTGGCCACGGTGAGCCGCACCTTGCCTCGCAGAACGAAGTACAGCGAGTCCGCCGGCTGCCCTTGCATGAAGACAATCCCTGCGTCGCCGTGGTCCGAGACGGTTCTGCCCTGCGAGATGCGCGTGAGCAGGGCCGCCCAATCGCCGTGACCGTTCCTCGACGCGGCGACGCGCGCCACCTCCGGCTGCTTCGCGGCCACGGGCATCGCTATCCCAGCTCCTGCAGGGCGAGGCCTACCAACACGCGATCGGTGTTCGATAGATCGCCGATGATCTTTCGAACGGCCCGCGGCAGTTTGATGACCAGCGTCGGAGTGGCGACGATCTGCGCGCCACGCGCCTGCTCGGGATGCTCGAGCAGGTCGATCACTTCGATCTGATAGCGGCCCCGCAAATGTTCGTCACAGAGCACCTTGAGATTGGCAAAAGCGCGGATCGATTTAGAAGTCTGGCCCGCCACATACAGTCGAAGCGTGAATTTCTCTGGAGCTCGACGCTTCGGTGCTCGCGGCCGTGCCCGACCGGGTCTCTTGGCGGTTCCCATTCAGCGCGTCCGCGCGCCTGTGGCGTGCCCGTTCTTCTGGTAAGCGGACGTGTCTGCGTCGCGGCTCCGCACCATCTGTCCGCGATCCTGCACCAGTTCCGCGTCGAGCAACTTCGATTCGGCGATGCTCTGTTGAATGACGTCCTCTTCGACTTGAAACTCCGCGCGCAGCATGGTCATGCGCGCCTCGAAAATCTCGCGCTTGCGATCGAGCTCGCGCGCCCGACCTTCCAGTTGCTGTCGCCGGGACGTGCCCGCCGCCTTCTCACGCCCCTCCTGCGACAGTCGCGCCGTCCCGGTGAGCACACCTTCTGGCCCCAGGTACACATCGAGCAGTCGAAGACCGTCATGGGTCAGCACGAATTCGCGGATCTGGTTCGAGTGCTCCATGCCTCGCGACTTCAAGACGTAGAGGGCGCGGTTTCGCTCGCCCCCGACTTCGATCGCCTTGAGCAACACCCAGGTGTCCATCAGCGACGAGACATCCGCCTCGTTCGCTTCGAGCGATCCGCCGGCCAATGTCAAGCTGGTGAAGATCGCGGTGATCCCCTGCGTCTTCAGAAAGTCGACCAACCGCGTGAGCATCGACCGCACTTCGTTCAGCGTGCTGACCTGCAGGAGGTTCGTCATCGGATCGACGATCACCACGCTCGGCTGAAAGCTGGCAATGTGTTTGTGGGTCACGAGGAGGACTTCTTCGATCCCGGCGTACGTCGGGCGCGCCGCGTGGAATCGCAGAAGCCCTTTGCGGACCCACGGCTCGAGGTCGATGCCGATCGAGCGCATGTTCCGGACGATTTGCTTGGGTGACTCCTCGAACGCGAAATAGAGGCAGCGCTCACCGCGGCGACACGCGGCCTCCACAAAATGTGCGGCGACCGTGGTCTTCCCGGTGCCGGCGGTGCCGGACATCAGAATGCTGCTTCCCCGGTAAAAGCCTTTGCCGCCCATCATGCCATCCAAGCGGGCGATGCCGGTCGAGATCCGCTCAGGGGACGCGGAGTGATCCAGGCCGAGCGAGGAAATGGGCAGGACGGAAATGCCGTGTTCATCGATGAGAAACGGGTACTCGTTGGTGCCGTGCATCGAGCCGCGATATTTGACGACGCGGAGGCGCCGCGTCGAGATCTCTTCGCGGATCCGGTGGTCCAGCACGATCACGCAGTCCGAGACGAACTCCTCGATGCCGTGGCGCGTGAGGGTATCGGGCCGATCGCGCTCCGCGGTGACGACGATGGTCAACCCCTTTTGCTTCAGCCACGCGAACAGCCGGCGGATCTCCGCGCGCAGAATGGCCGGGTTCGGCAGCTCGCCGAACAGCGTCTCCAGCGTGTCGAGGACGATGCGCTTCGCACCGACCTTCTGGACGGCGTCGGCAATGCGAATGAAGAGACCATCGAGGTCGTATTCGCCGGTCTCGCCAATCTCGCTGCGCGAAATGTGCACGTGGTCCATGAAGAGTTGCTTGTCCGCGACAAGCCGGCTCAAATCGAAGCCAAGAGACGCGGCATTCTTCGTGAGGTCCGGGAGTGTTTCCTCAAAAGACATGAACACGCCGGGCTCCCCATATTGCGTGGCGCCGCGAACCAGAAATTCCAATCCGAACAGCGTCTTTCCGGAGCCGGCGCTTCCACTCACCAGCGTCGGGCGCCCACGGGGGAGTCCACCGTCAGTCACCTCGTCGAGACCTTGGATGCCGGTGAGTGCCTTCGGCAGCGTTGGAGACGGTGACTTCGCTCGCGTTCTTTTTTTCATGCAGTTCGTCCTGGCGATTGACGCGCCATGCGCGCTTTGACATTGCGCAACTCCCGCCGGCGCTCGACGATCGTGGCGTTGGCTGCGGTCAAGAGGGTCCTGAATTGCCCTCGCGCCACCAAATCACGCTCGAGTTGCAGCATCAGCCGTCGACAGGCGGCACGGTCCGTCACGGCCCTTACAGTAGCCCTGACCGGTTGTCTCGCGCTGTCCCAAATTGCACATAGCTCGCGCGCAGGTATGGGACTACTCCCGCCAGACCCCAGCTCGCTGGCGTGACGAACGCGGACTGGCTTTGACCGGGGAGCCTCATCAAGCTCCCCGGGGCTTTCAGGATGGACCGTGCGCAGGGTGCGTCAAGACGGGTGCGACGTGTCTATCGCCTGTCGCCTGTGTGGCGAGAATTCCAGGTACTCGGCCTGGTGCTTGTGGCTGAGCTTCGCAATGGGGTGGTAGGTTCGGTGGTTCTCGGTCAGATAGCTACGGTACGTGCGATCTTCTTGATCGTCCCACACGTGATAGTCCTTGTGGGCGCGATCGTACACGCGAACCGTGACGGGGCCGGCCTTGACCGAGGCACGCTCTTGCGCTGCGACGACCGTCTGGCCCGATGCGGGCGCGAGCAGGGCGGCTGTGACGACGAGTGAACTCAGGAATCGATGTCCGCGCATGTTGTGCTCCTTGTGGGGTTCGTTCCCCCCACCGACTATCGCCGATCCGTCTGCTGGACACTGTGCAATTGGGGACAGGAGCCGTTTACCGTGGCGATCAGCCAGCCCACCCTCTCGAAGATCACGGGACGAAGGTGGATGCGGGTGTCGCTGATGCAGGCCGCCCGCTGCCTGTCGTGGGCGCACCCAACCCGCTTGGCGAGATGATCGTCACGCCTGAGGACTGCAGCGTGGTCTGCCGCGCCCGTTCGAACTCGCCGAGCGCCTTCTGATACGGCAATCGCCCTTCCGCAGGGTCTGGTCCCGGCTGCCCGTCGAACGTGCGATTCCGAACGGACCTCGCGCACATGTTGTTTCGTCAAGGCGGGCTCATGACGTCTGCGGGCGAGATCCAGGTTGCGCGAGCGTCATGTGCAATACGAGACAGGCGCGAACTTAGCAATCGCGTATTGTTCCGCTATGAAAAAGATTCTCCAGACACTAGCCATCGCCGCCGTTGGCAATCTACTGCTGGCCGGATCCGCCCGCGCGCAAAGTCGCAGTCGAACGACGACGACGACGACCGTTCGGTCGGTCCAACAGCGTTACGGCATTCAGAACGCATACGACGGAACGATGCTGCACCCCGATGGTCGTCGAAGTACCGCTGTCCCCGTGACGATGGATGATGGACGTACTGGAGAGTTTGTCATTCCATCGGGCAAGCAAGACCCGAATGCTGTGTACTATCGTGATGATCAGACGGGAGAGCTGCGCCCGGTGCGGATGGACGGTCATGTTAACCGGAAGGAATTTGTGCAGGAGCCGCGCGCTGTAAGATACCAACCAGAAACGCAGCCCCGCAACAAGCAGTCCTGGGGATGGGCACAGGACGCGCTCATTGTGGGCGGCAGCGCAGGAGGCGGCGCACTCATTGGTGCAGCGGTCGACGGAAAAAAGGGCGCCGGCGTTGGCACGGCCGTGGGCGGCGTTGGCGGATTGATTTATGACCTGCTGTCACGGAACAAACGATAACTACTGACGACCATGACCAGGCCCTGCGCCTGGTCATGATCGCGGTCTGCGAAGCCTGGTGCCCAATCGATAAAGGATTGCGTGGGTCGACTCGGCGATCGGTCTCCGAATCGGCGAAATGCACGCCGAGGCCCGTACCGACCGTCTGCACGTCAAGCACCTCCGGCCATTCATTGACGCCCCAATGCGCTGGACGCGTGTGCGCTTCCACACAGCAGTAAACGACTCGGCGGGTGACGCGGCCGTCACGGCCGTGATTGGCCCAGGGCCGTGAGCGCCCAATCGGCTTCGAAGGTCGCGATCATCTCATTCACGATCGTCGGACTCTTGACAAACACACCGACCTCGCGCCGCTTGTCCAGCTCCAGCTTTCTCAGACTCTGACTTCCAATAAAGGCGTCATGACCGTCACGGACGATGGCGCGGACGTGCAGACGATGGCCTGGGTACTTTTGATGGATCAGCGCATCGGCACGCGTGCTCACCTTGCCGATGATTCGCACGTCAACGCCCGCGTTGGCGCGCTCTTTCAGCAGTTGGACGATCCGAAGGTCGCTGATCTTGGGATCATAAACGAGCAATTGCTTCCTGGCCTTGCCCAGAAACGCCGACAACTGCGCGCGCGCGTTTTCCGGACTCACGGCCAGCGCGCCGCCGCCAATGTACGGCAGCCTCGCGCAATCGGCCCGGAAGAGCGCACTGGCACTCTGCACCGTCTTAGGATTCTTCGTCACGATGCCGAAGCTGCGGCTCCGCGTGATGTCGAGCAGTGTGAAGTTGAAGCCGAGGAGCAGCAGCGTCCGGCGATCGACGATCATGAACTTGCCGTGATACCTGATGAAGTCCTCTCCGGTACGATCGACGGTGGCGCCGACGCCGAGCAGTCGCTGCTCGAGCTTCCGCAGCCGCCCTGCCCCGCCATGGTTGGTGTGCGCGATGAGCGCGTGCACCATGACGCCGCGGCCCACGGCGGCGTGCAACGCCTGCTCGATGTCTTTGCAGTTGAAGCGAAAAATGACGATGTCGATGCTCGTCTTCGCCTTCTTGATCGCGGCGATGAGCGGCGCGGCGCCGTCGCGTGGCTGGATCAGCAGTTTCATGGGCTACCGTGGCCCGGTCAGGCGGGCCGCGCTCCCGGCGCGCATCCGACCGCTCCGGCGACCGACCCAACCAGGAGCGCGACACAGACGAAGCGGATGCACATATTCATTTGCGCATGATTCTGCCCCGGTGAGTCGTTTCGCCCGTGCGCTGTATTGAACAGGCACACGAAAGGCGATCCGGCAGAGTGGTACGCAACGAGGTCCCTGATTCGCACGGTGTGTTGGACGAGCTTGATCAGTATCACGACGCATTTCCACGTACTGTGCTCAATTGGACAGCACGCGCCGACTGCGTCGCGATAGCCTGAGTGCTACGACACTCCAAGGACCACAACAGGAACATCCGGTTGCCCAGAATATCAGGGCGATTGCGGAATTGGATCGCAAGGCGCTGGACGATCTGACGCCCGTCTATCGCCTGACGGCCGCCGTCGCGCGCGGCGCCGGCAGCGTGACGTTCATCGTGCTCCATGCTGCCTGGTTCGTCGCGTGGACGGTCGTGAACTCGACGCGACTCGCGTTCGATCCGTTTCCATTCAGCCTCTTGAACCTCGTCGTCGCGCTCGAGGCCGTCTTGCTCACCAGCGTGGTGCTGCTGACGCAGAACAACATGACGCGACACGCCGAGCGCCGGGCGCACCTCGACCTTCAAGTGAATCTGCTGGCCGAACAGGAACTGACAGCCATGCTGCACATGTTGAACGGGCTGTGCACGCAAGGGGGCGTACAGGTCGCCATGCGCGACGAGCGCGTGCAGCAGCTTCTGGCCGAAACGGACCTCCAGCGGATCGCAGTGGCGCTCGACAAGGAGCTTGACGCCCCCGTCGCTCGCTGATTCAGCGCTGGCGATACGTCCGCTTTCGAAGCCCGACGACTAGCAGCGCGACGCCACTGCCGACGGCGGCCAGTCCGAATACTGGCGGAAGCGGCAGGGTCTTCTGCCGCTCGGCCGTCGCGTGCAGCGGACCAATGTCGATCACCGTCTCGCGGCTCGTGTAAGTAATGCCCTGATAGACGAGCGCAGCCAGGCCGAGCGCGATGAGCACCATACCAGCGATACCGATTGGTCTCATCAGGCGAGCATCACACGCGGAACCTCAATGCCCGTGTACACAAGCGCACACACGACGTCTCAGCCGCGCGAGGGCGCGGCCGCGTCGGGCGGCACTGTGGTGCTGTTATCGCGCGGTATCCGCGCCGCTCAGAAGCGCGACGAGAAAGAGCCGGGATGCGTGCGAAAGAGAACAGACAAGGCGGAGCAAGCGTGTCACTCTCAGCCGTCGCCAGTGCCCTCGGTTGGACGAATGCCGAGCGATACAGCGTTTCAATAGACATGAGGTCTCGAGCCATGCACCGAACGAAAATCAGGTCGTATTCCGCTCTCCTGGTCTTGCTGCTCGCGGCGATGCCGGCATCATTGATCGCGCACAAGAAGTCGCTGCCGCGCGTCATCTGGAGGGATCCGGGAGACATGGCGATCCTGAATCTGCTCGCCGGCGCGGCGGAAGGTCACGGACCGCTCCCTGACAGCACATTCACGTTCGTCAAGGAAGACGCAGGAGGGACCAGCGCGAAGTTCGATGTCAAGGATCAGCACGGCGTCACATGGAAGGTGAAACTGGGCGAGGAGGCACAGTCGGAAACGGCGGCGACACGTCTGCTGTGGGCAGCCGGTTACTTCGTCGATGAAGATTCGTACGTGGCGAAGTTGACGGTGAAGGATCTCCCCGCGCTGCACCGCGGCGATGAATTCGTCTCACCGGGCGGGGTGGTCCGTGGCGCGCGCCTGGAGCGCAAGGTGAAGGGCTCGAAAAAGCTCGGCACGTGGGACTGGTTTCGCAATCCGTTCCTCGACACGCAGGAGCTGAACGGCTTGCGCGTCATGATGTCGTTGATGAACAACTGGGATCTGAAAACGATCAACAACTCGATCGACGAATTCGGCGGCGAGCGCCGGTACCTTGTCAGCGACGTCGGCGCCACGTTCGGCAACACCGGCAACAGTCTCACCCGGTCGAAGAGCAACCCCGAGGCCTACGCGGAGTCGACGTTCATTGCGCGCACGACGCCCGACGTCATCGACTTCGTCCTGCACAGCCGCCCGTTCCTCCTGTCGGCGATCAACCTGCCGAACTATCGGACGCGCACTCGGATCGAACAGATCACCAGACAGGTACCGCGCGCCGATGCGAAATGGCTGGGGCGCCGGCTGTCGATGCTCTCCGAGGAACAAATCCGGGACTGTTTCCGCGCCGCCGGCTACGCCCCTGAAGACATCGAGGTGTACACGAGGGTGGTTCGGAAGAGAATCGCGGAACTGAACGCTTTGTGACGCCACCGTTTACCGGCGAATATCCGCAACGGTGTACAGAATCGTGAGCGCGGCCACGCTCGGGCCTGGTCGCACGAAGTATTGTCGGCACCACCCGAGCTGGCTTGCCTTGCTTCCGTAGCGGCGAGCAGCTACACCTGCGCGGATTGGCAGTGTGCACAATGGAACAGACGCGGTCCACGCCGGGCAATAACATTGCGGCTGTCAACCCCCTACCATCGGGCGCTCGTGCTCATTGATTTTTATGTCGCCGGCGGCGACCAGATTCCGCCGTCGATCCTTTTTCAACGTCAACGGTTCGTCACAGAGGTGCTTTTCATGACGCTAACACTGCCAGGACTCGTCGTGCTGATCGTGATCGCGGCCATTTGCGGCGCCGTCGGCAAGGCGCTCGCTGGCGGCGCCCAAGGCGGCCTCGTCGCCTCCATTGCGCTCGGCTTCATCGGCGCGCTGCTCGGGCCATGGGTGGCACGTCAGCTCACTCTGTCCGAGCCCTTGGTGCTCCACGTGAGTGGTCAGTCATTTCCGATCGTCTGGTCGATCGTCGGCGCCGCCCTCTTCGTGGCGCTGCTTCACCTCATCTCTGGGCGGAGATGGATCAGAGCCTGACCTTCGCTCGACGGCACTCCAGTGCGCCGGAGATCGGGCGCATCTCCTCCGCTGGCGACAAATGTCCGCGAGTCCGGGCTGGCGTGCAAGGGGAAGGCGTCCGAGGCGACGGCATCATTCGGCTGCCGGCGTTCGAGGACCGATTCACCCGAACGTCCGATTGTTTGATGTGACGTGCCATGCTTTATGAATTCATCGCCGTCAATCGCGAAGACATCATTCGGCGGTGTAGGGCCAAGGTGGGCAGGCGAACGGTCCCGCCGCCAACCAAGGCGGAAATCGATCACGGCGTGCCCGTCTTTCTCGATCAGCTGGGAAGCGCCCTGCGACTCGGACTAACCTCCAGCCCCGAGATTGGTCAGAGCGCTCTCAAACACGGGCACGATCTCCTGCTCCAGGGATTCACCGTGTCACAGGTCGTGCACGACTATGGTGACATCTGTCAGGCGATCACTGAGTTGGCGGTGGAACTGAACGCGCCAGTCAGCACCGATGACTTCAGGATGCTGAACCGCTGCCTGGACGATGCCATCGCGGGCGCGGTCACGCAATACACGCGCGAGCGCAGTCAGTCGGCGATCGATGGAGAAACAGCGCGCGGGAGCGAACGTCTCGGGTTCTTCATGCACGAATTGCGAAATTTGACGAACACCGCGATCGTCGCGTTCGAGGTCTTGAAGACTGGAAATGTGGGCGTCGCCGGGAGCACCGGCACGGTTCTCCATCGCAGCCTCACGGGACTGCGCGCGCTCATTGGCCGGTCGCTCGCCGAGGTCCGTCTCACGCAAGGCGTCCAGAATCGCGAGCAGTTTCTGGTGTCTGTCTTCGTCGATGAAGTCGCTTGCGCCGCCACATTGGACGCCAACGCCAGGGGCATCACATTCACCGTGTTGCCGGTCGAGGCGAGCATGATGATCGAGGCCGATCGACAGATCCTCGCGGCGGCAGTCGGCAACTTGCTGCAGAACGCGTTCAAGTTCACTCGGCCGCATTCCACCGTCACGCTACGCGTCGGCGCGAGCGTCGATCGCGTGCTCATCGAGGTCGAGGACGAATGCGGCGGCCTCCCGGGTGGAAGCGGTGACGAGTTGTTCCGCCCGTTCGAGCAGCGAAGCGCCGACCGAACTGGCCTGGGCCTGGGCCTCGCCTTCAGCCAATGGGGCGCCGAAGCCAACAATGGCCGGATTCATACCCGCAATTTACCGACAAAAGGATGCATTTTTTCGATCGACTTGCCGCGGTTCGTTCCGACGCTGGCGTAGTCCGCTGACCCGCCTGAAACAGCAGACGGCAAAGTCGTCAGCGACGGCGCCGATGGCACACCCTTCTGTTCCATCGACAATTCGGTGACGGGCACCGCGACGTTGAACGGGTCCGCCCCGGACGGGGCGCCGTCGTCGCCTTGCCCGGCGGCGATCACGTGACGGTTGCGGCAACGTTGACCGTACCCGAAGGAGCATCGCCGGCGGCATTCACGATCGGCACTAGAGCGGTTGGCGGCACAGTCTCCGCGACGATCAGTGGCTCCTATGGTGACGGGTCCGCCTCCGCGGCGCTGGCGGTCACGGCCCGCAACAGCGGCGCCCGCATCTTCCCGCACGGATCGTGCGGCTTCTGAAACGGCGTTCGGCGGCACATCGCGGCTTCGCCGATGTGCCGCCGTTCCCTTCTCGCGTTGGCTACATCTCCAGGTTGTACGCCTCTTCGCCGTGCTCAGTGAGATCGAGGCCCTCGATCTCCTGCTCTTCGCTCGCCCGAACGCCGACGAGGAGATCGGTGACCTTCAGGATCACGATGGTGCCGACCAGCGCGAGGCCCCACGCCATCGCGATGCCCACCAGCTGATAACCCATCTGCGACGCATTGCCGTCGAGCAGCCCGACCGGCAGCGCCCGCCCCTGCGCATCGTGAAACACCGCGTTGACCGTTCGCGTCGCGAACACTCCGGTGAGCAGCGCTCCCAGCGTCCCGCCCGCACCATGCACGCCGAACGCGTCCAGCGCATCGTCGTACCCGAAGATCCCTTTGACGAACGTCACCATCAGAAAGCAGCCGACGCCTGCGGCCAACCCGATGAGCAGCGCTGGCATCGGCGTAACGAAGCCCGACGCCGGAGTGATCGCCACGAGGCCCGCCACCGCGCCCGAGATCGCGCCCAGCGCACTCGGACGGCCGCGGATCCACCATTCGCCGCCCAGCCACCCGAGCGTCGCCGCCGCCGCCGCGAAGTGCGTGGCGACGAAGGCGCTCGTCGCGAGACCGTTGGACGCGAGCGCGCTGCCGGCGTTGAACCCGAACCAGCCGACCCACAGGAGGCACGCGCCGATGAAGCTCAGGACGAGGCTGTGCGGCGGCATCGGCTCCTTCGGATAACCCGTGCGCTTGCCGAGATACAGCGCGCACACGAGGGCCGACACGCCTGACGTGATGTGGACGACGGTCCCGCCGGCGAAATCGAGCGTCGGGAAGCGGCCGCCCAGCGTCGCGTTCAGCAGTCCGCCTTTCCCCCACACCATATGCGCCAGCGGCGCATAGACGCAGAGGAACCACAGCGTCATGAACAGCAGCGTGCCGCTGAATTTCATCCGCTCTGCCGTCGCGCCCGTGATCAAGGCAGGCGTGATGATGGCGAACATCAGTTGATACACCATGAAGGTGAGCTGCGGGATCGTGCCTCCGTAGTCGGCGTTGGGATCGACGCCGACGCCGCGGAGCAGCACGTGGCTGAAGCCGCCGATGATCGGCGTCCCCTCTCCGAAACACAGGCTGTAGCCGATGAGCGCCCACAGCACCGTGATGAGCGCCATGAGCGCGAAGCTCTGCATCATCATCGCGAGCGTGTTCTTCTGACGGACGAGCCCACCGTAAAAGAGCGCCAGACCAGGTCCCGTCATCATGAGCACCAGCGCCGCACTGACGAGCATCCACGCGTTGTCGGCCGAAGACTGCGCGGCGGTCACGCGCTGATCGAGCCTCGCGAGATCGCTGGCCCTCACGGCCGCCGCCGGCGCAACGCCTGCCGGCTGCGCGTGCGCCAGCGCGATCGGCAGGCACAGCCAGACCAGGATGAGCATCAGGATCGCCTTCACATCTCGCTCCGTTCCCCGGTGCGAATGCGGTAGCTCTGCTCGACGGGAATCACGAAGACGCGGCCGTCGCCAATCTCCCCCGTTCGAGCGGCCTGGATGACGGCGGCGACCGCCTCGTCGACGAGGTTGTCGGGCACGACGATCTCGATTTCCATCTTGGGCAGCAGGCTGACGTCATATTCCTTGCCGCGGTAAATCGCCATGTGCCCCTTCTGCTTGCCGTGTCCCCGCACTTCGGTGACCGTCATCCCGGGGAGGCCCACGCGCCCCAGCGCGTCCTTCACGTCATCGACCTTGTTGGGCCGCACGATGGCCTTAATCAACTTCATGTCATGCCTCCAGCATTCGGTGGAAATCGGCAGTCAGCTCGGCGATCGCCGTCTCGGTCAACTTGGCGCCCGCCTTCGTGATGTGAAACACGTCGATCGCCTTCTGGCCCTCGGTCGAAATCAGCACGAGGTCCACGTCGCAGCCGTGCCGCGAGACAGTGCGGCTCACGCGGTGCAGGAGACCGAGCGCGTTGTCGGCGACGATGTCGAGGATGGTGTAGCGATGGGACGATTCGTTGTCGGCATGAATCACGGGCGGCGTAGACGGCACGCCGGCGCGGCGCCGGTACAGGACGCTCTGTTCGCGGACGCGCAGCGCTTCAGTGATGTCGGTGGCGCCGGAGATCACCGAACCCAGCAGGGCGAGAAACTGCTCCTGTCCGGTGGCGTTGAGCTCGAGAAAACGCTCCTGATCGGTGAACTGAAACACGTCCAGCACGAGGCCGTTCGGATTGGTCATCGCGTGTCCGCGCGTGATGTCCATGCCGAAGGACGACAGCGCGCCGCAGATGTTCGAGAAGAGGAACGCCTTGTCGAGCGTGACCACGGTCAGCTCCCACAACAATCCCTTCCGCTCGAGATCGGCGTGGACGTCATCCGGGCGGATCGCGCGCGACAGCCTCACATGGCGGTAGATCGCGTCGTGGGAAAAGAGCTGCAAGTACCGGCGCGGCAGCCCTTCGACGAAGCGCGTGATCTCGGCGGCAGTGACATCAGCAGGGCGGCCGGCGACCAGCGCGTGCAATCCGGACTCCTCGCGCTCGATCCGATCGTCCGCGTACCCGAGAGTCAATTGATTGTAGGTGTCGACGTACAACCGCCAGAGCAGCTCGGCGCGCCACGGCGTCAACGTCTCCGGGTTCACCGCCTCGACGTCGACCAGCGTGAGCAGGCACAGCATCTTCAGCCGCTCCTCGATGCCGACCAGATGGGCCAGCTGGCGGACGATCTCCGGATCCTCCGTGTCGCGCCGGAACGCGATGAGCGACATTTTCGTGTGATGGCGGATCAGGAACTCGACGAGCGCGGTCGACTCAGACGGCAGCTCCAGCCGCCGCGCCATCTCCAAGGCCATCCGCACGCTCTCTTCCGCGTGGTCGTCGTCGCGCCATTTGCCGACGTCATGGAAGAGCAGCGAGAGGACCAGCACCTCCGGGTGCGCCAGATCCGCGAGGAGCGCGCCGAAACGCTCGCGTCCTTTCACCGCGCTCGTCGCGAGACGCTCGAGATTCCTCACCGTCAGCAGCGTGTGCTCGTCGACGGTGTACTTGTGGTAGAAGTCGCGCACGACGCGGCAGAAGATCGCCTGGAACTCCGGAAACATCCGCCCGAGCAGTCCGCAGTCGTGCATCTCCGACAGCCGCGCGTAGAGGCCCTGACGCGGCCTCAAGAAGGCCAGCAGCGCGGTCACGTGCGCGGGGGATGGAAAGAACGCGTCGGGCGCGTGCCGCTCCACGCGCTGCTGAATCCAGGTGAGCGCTTCATCCGCGACCGGCGTGCCCGTGTCGATGGCGGCCTGAAACAGCGACAGCCACGTCTCCGGATGCGCATCGGCGTCGTCGGTGTCGACGAATCGAATGCCGTCGCGCGATCGCACGAGATTGACGGCCACGGGAACCGGCGCCGCTTGCCGAACCCAACCCAGGGACCGGCTGACGACTCGCGCGTGCCGGAAGTAGTCGCTCAACAGCGACTCGACCTGCTGTCGCGGTGCGCCGGCATACTGCATGAACTGCGCGGTCCGTTCCTGCATTTCGTGATTGAGGACGTTGTTGTTGCGCTTGTGCGCCACGTGCAGGATCGACCGCAGACGCAACAGAAATTCTTCGGCCTCGTCGAGCCGTGCGCGGTCGGCCAGCCCGCGATTGATCAGACTCGGATCGGTCAGCGCGGCAATTGTGCGCGCCGCCCAGAGATCGCGAATGGCGCCGGGAGCGTCTTTGACGTCAGGCTCGAGCTGGTACAGCGTGTCGTTGAACCGCGCGTGCCGCTCGTCGATGAGGCTCTTCAGCGCGTCGAGAATGCGCGCGTGCGCGGCCGGCGTGCGAACGTGCACGGCGATGCGGTCCAGCAGCCTCGCATCGCCGGCGACGACGCGTGCGTCGAGCAGCGCGAGCAGGAACTCCGGGTTGTCGATCTCGAGCTCCTCGAAATCGTCAATCTGCCGGATCTGATGGCCGACCGAAAAACGGGAGTCCCAAAGCGGATGGAGAATCGAGCTCACGCGCCGTTCTTCGGCCGGTCCGATCGCGCCGTCGAAGAGCAGCAGGACGTCGACGTCCGAGTGCAAACAGAGCTGCCGCCGCCCGTAGCCGCCGAGCGCCACGACGACGCTGCGGCTGGAGGCGGAGGGCGCATCGGCGAACAGGCGTTGGAGGAGATCATCCACGCTGTCCGAAAGGCCGCGCAGCGCGTCTCGTCCGGCGGCGCCCCGCAGGGCCGCCGCAGAGAGCGCTTCGCGCGCCGCTTCCACGGCTGCGATCGACGTCGCCATTTCCGTTACGCTACTGGAGCCGGCAGCGACGAACTGCCCATCAGATAGACGTCGACGCCGCGCGCGCAGCTCCGCCCGTCGGCAATCGCCCAGACGATCAGCGACTGGCCGCGCTGGATGTCGCCGGCCGCGAAGACGCCTGGCACGTTCGTCATCCAGTTCGCATCGCGCGCCACCGTGCCGCGCTCGGTCATCGCAATCCCCAGGCTCTCGACGGCGCCGCCCCGTTCCGGTCCGGCGAACCCCATCGCGAGGAGAACGAGGTCGGCGTCGAATTCGACGGGCGCCTGCGAGTCGATCTGCGTGGCGTGGAGCTGCGCGACACGGCCATCCGCGCTGCCGGAGAAACGGTCGGTCGACGACCGCGTAGTGACGCTCACCGCCTTCCTCATGCGCCGGCGACACGCGGAAGATGTTCGGCCAGGTCGGCCAGGGATTCTGAGACGCGCGCGTGGCAGGCGGACGCTGAAGCAGTTCCAGCTGGCGCACGCTGCGCGCGCCCTGACGATGCGCCGTGCCGAGGCAATCGGCGCCTGTGTCGCCGCCGCCGATGATGATCACGTGCTTGCCGCGCGCGCTAATCACGTCGACATCGTCGCCTTCGCACGCGACGGTTCTGGGCAGTCAGATACTCCATCGCGAAATGAATGCCCGCGAGCTCCCGTCCGGGGACGCTGAGGTCGCGCGGCACCGTCGATCCGCCCGCCAGCACGACGGCGTCGAAGTCGCGCATCAGCTCGTGCGGATCGACGTTCACGCCGACGTGGGCGCCGGTCCGGAAGATCACGCCTTCCTCGCCCATCAGCGCCAGCCGGCGTTCCAGCGTGCGCTTCTCCAGCTTGAATTCCGGAATGCCGTAGCGCAGCAGGCCGCCGATGCGATCGGCTCGCTCGAAGACGGTGACCCAGTGGCCGGCGCGGTTCAACTGCGCGGCGGCTGCGAGGCCCGCCGGGCCCGAGCCGACAACGGCCACGCGCCTGCCCGTTCGCGTCGCCGGCGGCTGCGCGGTGACCCATCCTTCAGCGAATGCGCGATCGATGATCGCCACCTCTGCCGACTTGATCGTCACCGGCGCATTGTTGATCCCGAGCACACACGATCCCTCGCAGGGCGCGGGACAGAGCCGGCCGGTGAATTCGGGGAAGTTGTTCGTCGCGTGGAGCCGATCGATCGCCGTCTGCCACCGATCCCGATACACGAGATCGTTCCAATCGGGAATGAGGTTACCGAGCGGACAACCCTGATGACAGAACGGAATGCCGCAGTCCATGCAGCGCGCCGTCTGCTCCTGCAGCGCCGACCCTTCGTACGGAAGCGGGATCTCGCGCCAATCGCGGAGGCGCTCGGCGATCGGGCGCGAAGGCGGCTTCTGCCGCTGGACTTCGAGAAAGCCGGTGACCTTACCCATTGACGACCTTCAGGTGACTCACGACCGCCGCGGGCTCGACCGGCGCGATCGCGAGCGCGCGCTTGTAATCGCGTGGCATGACCTTCGTCCACCCCGGCGCAGCCGAACGCCAGTCCGAGAGGACGCGGGCGCCTAGACGACTGCCCGTCAATCCCACGTGGCGTGCGATCAGATCGTGCACGAACGCCAGGTCCTCATCGTCGAGCGGCTCGAGGTCCACCATCTCGACGTTGCAGAAGCGCGCGAAATCGCGGCGTGCGGTCGACACGTAGGCGATGCCGCCGCTCATGCCGGCGGCAAAATTGCGCCCGGTCGACCCGAGCACGACGACGCGGCCGCCGGTCATGTATTCGCAGCCATGATCGCCGACCCCCTCGACCACGGCGGTCGCGCCGGAATTCCTGACGGCAAATCGTTCGCCGACGATGCCGCGGATGAACGCCTCACCGCTCGTGGCGCCGTAGAGCGCCACGTTGCCGGCAATCACATTCTCTTCGGCCGGGAACGTCGCCCCGCGCGGCGGCGTGACGATGAGGCGGCCGCCCGAGAGACCCTTGCCGACGTAATCGTTCGCGTCCCCTTCGAGGACGAGCGTAATGCCGCGCGGCACGAACGCACCAAAGCTCTGTCCGGCCGACCCGGTGAACCGGATCGTAATCGTGTCGTCGGGCAGGCCCGCGCCGCCCCACCGCCGCGTGACCTCTGAGCCGAGCATCGTGCCGACCGCGCGATGAATATTGCGGATCGGCCGCGCGAGATCGACCGGCCGCCGGTGCTCGAGCGCGGAACCGCACGCGGCAATCAACTCATTGTCCAGCGCCTGCTCGAGGCCGTGATTCTGCGCCTGGGTGTGGCGGCGGGCAGAGCCGGCCGCTACCTCCGGCTCGTGAAGAATCGCCGAGTAGTCGAGGCCCTTGGTCTTCCAGTGGTCGATCGCCTCGCGAACCGCCAGGCGATCCACGCGTCCGATCATCTCGTCCATCGTGCGGAAGCCGAGCTGCGCCATGTACTCGCGCACTTCTTCAGCGATGAAGCGGAAAAAGTTGATGACGAACTCCGGCTTGCCCGAGAACTGCGCGCGCAGCGCCGGATCCTGGGTCGCGATGCCGACCGGGCACGTGTTGAGATGGCAGACGCGCATCATCACGCAGCCCGACACGACCAGCGGCGCCGTGGCGAAGCCGAATTCCTCCGCGCCCATCAGCGCCGCGATGACGACGTCGCGGCCGGTCTTGATCTGGCCGTCGACCTGCAGGATGACGCGGTCGCGCAGGTTGTTCATCAGCAGCACCTGCTGCGCTTCGGCGAGACCGAGCTCCCACGGCACGCCGCCATGCTTGATGCTCGTGAGCGGCGAGGCGCCGGTGCCGCCGTCGTGGCCCGAAATCAGAATCACGTCGGCGTGCGCCTTCGCCACGCCGGCTGCGATCGTGCCGACGCCGGAGACCGCCACGAGCTTGACCGAAATGCGCGCCCGTGGGTTCGCGTTCTTCAGGTCGTAAATGAGCTCGGCGAGATCCTCAATCGAATAGATGTCGTGGTGCGGCGGCGGCGAGATCAGACCCACGCCGGGCGTGGCGTAGCGGACCTTGGCAATCCACGGATACACCTTGTGGCCGGGCAGCTGGCCGCCTTCACCGGGCTTGGCCCCCTGCGCCATCTTGATCTGCAGATCCTCGGCGTTGACGAGGTATTCGCTCGTCACGCCGAATCGCGCCGACGCCACCTGCTTGATCGCACTCCGCCGCCAGTCGCCGTTGCCATCGCGAACCTGTCGCGCCGGATCCTCGCCGCCCTCGCCGGTGTTCGACTTGGCGCCGATCCGATTCATCGCGATCGCCAGCGTCTCGTGCGCCTCCTGGCTGATCGAACCGTAGGACATCGCGCCGGTCGCAAAGCGCGTCATGATGCGCTCGACCGGCTCCACTTCGTCGATCGGGATCGATCGTCCGTCTGACGCGAGTTGGAGCAGGCCGCGCAGTGTCGCCTGGCGCCGGCTCTGGTCATCGACGAGCTGCGTATATTCCTTGAAAACGGAGTACTGGCCGCTGCGTGTCGCGTGCTGCAGCTTGTAGACCGTGTCGGGATTGAAGAGGTGGTATTCGCCGTCACGGCGCCATTGATACTCGCCGCCGGTGTCGAGATCCCGCGAGCCGCCGCTGCGCGACGGGAACGCGTGCGCGTGGCGCCGCTGCACCTCGTCGGCGACGACGTCGATGCCGACGCCGCCGATCCGCGAGGCGGTACCGGCGAAGTACCGGTCGATGAAGGCGCGTTCGAGGCCAACCGCTTCGAAAATCTGCGCGCCGCAGTAGCCCTGCAGCGTCGAGATGCCCATCTTGGACATCACTTTGAGGATGCCCTTGTTCAGCGCGTGAATGTAGTTGATGACGGCCTGCGCGTGCGAGACGCCGACCAACTGACGCTGCCGCCGCATGTCGTCGAGGGTCTCGAATGCGAGATACGGATTGACGACGCCGGCGCCGTAGCCGAGAAGCAGCGCGCAATGGTGCACTTCGCGCGCGTCGCCGGATTCCACGACGAGGCCGCACTGCGTCCGCGTGCCGCGGCGCACGAGATGATGATGCACGCCGGCCGTCGCCAGGAGACTGGGAATCGGCGCCCGATCGCGATCCGCGCCGCGGTCCGACAGGATGACGATCGTGTAGCCGGCCGCCACGGCATCGCTCGCGCTCTTCTGCAGCCGCTCCATGGCGGCGGCGAGGCCGCGACCGCCCTTGCGCGGATCGTAGAGCATCGGCAGCGTGATCGACTTGAACGCCGGCTCGTAGACGTAGCGCAGCTTCGCAAGCTGATCGTTGTCGATGATCGGATACTCGATCTTGATCTGCCGGCACGATTCGGGCCGCGCGTCGAGCAGATTTCCCTCGGGCCCGACCGTCGACGCCATCGCCGTCACCAGCGCCTCCCGGATGGCGTCGAGCGGCGGGTTGGTGACCTGGGCGAAGAGCTGCTTGAAATAGTCGTAAAGCAGACGCGGTCGATCCGACAGCACTGCCAGCGCCGTGTCGGTGCCCATCGATCCGATCGGCTCGTCGCCGTTCACGGCCATCGGCATCAGCAGAATCCCGAGATCCTCCTGCGTGTACCCGAACAACTGCTGCCGCTGCACGATGTGTTCGTGGCTGGGCGGAGGCAGGTGGGGCGCCGCGGGCAGGTCTTCGATATCGATCAGATGATCCGCGAGCCAGCGGCCGTAGGGTTGGGCGGCCGCGAGGTCGCGCTTGATCTCATCGTCCGACACGATGCGGCCCTGGGCCGTGTCGACGAGGAACAGGCGGCCCGGATGCAGGCGCTCCTTCAGCAGAATCTCGTCGGCGGGGATCTCGAGCACGCCGACCTCGGACGCCATGATCACGAGGTCGTCCTTCGTCACGTAGTAGCGCGACGGGCGCAGGCCGTTGCGGTCGAGGATGGCGCCGATCACGCGGCCGTCGGTGAACGCGATCGACGCCGGGCCGTCCCACGGCTCCATCAGCGACGAATGGAACTCGTAGAACGCCCGCACCTCAGGCGTCATCGTCTCGTCGCCCGACCACGGCTCGGGGATCATCATCAGAATCGCGTGCGGCAGCGACCGGCCCGACATCACCAGGAGCTCGAGCACGTTGTCGAACGTCGCCGTGTCGCTTCCGCCCTCGCGAATCACCGGGAGGATCTTTTTCAGGTCGTCGCCGAAGATCGCCGAGCGCAGCAGTCCCTCGCGGGCGCGCATCCAGTTGATGTTGCCCCGCAGCGTGTTGATCTCGCCGTTGTGCGCGACGTAGCGGTACGGATGCGCGAGCGGCCACGACGGAAAGGTATTGGTGCTGAAGCGCTGGTGCACGAGCGCGAGCGCCGACTCCATGGCCGGGTCCATGAGATCCGGGAATGTCGGCGCGATCTGATCGGCGGTCAGCATGCCTTTGTAGATGAGCGTGTTGGCCGACAGGCTGACGATGTAGAACGCGCCGCGGGTGGAGAGCGGCAGCCGATCGACCGCGTGCTCGACCTGCTTGCGAATGACGTAGAGCGCGCGCTCGAAGCGCTGACGCGCCGCCGCGTCAGCGTCTCCCGGCACGCGGGCGCCGTCCGCGACGAACAGCTGCTCGATGACCGGCTTGGCCGCGCGCGCCGACGCGCCCAGGCTGGAGTCGTCGCCGGGCACCGGCCGCCAGCCCACGACGGCGTGCCCCTCGGCGCGCACTGTCTGCTCGATCAGCCGGCGCAGCTGCTCGCGGTCGGCCGGCTCTTTCGGCAGGAACACGAGGCCGGCGCCGTACTGGCCGGCGGGCGGCAGGGCGAACCCGAGCGACGCCGTCGCGGCGCGCAGGAAGCGATCGGGCATCTGGATGAGCACGCCGGCGCCGTCGCCGGTATTGGCCTCGCAGCCGCATGCGCCACGGTGCAGGAGGTTGAGCAGAATCTGCAGGCCCTTGGCGATGACGCCGTGCGACGGACGCCCTTTGATGTCGACGACGAAGCCGACGCCGCAGGCATCGTGCTCCTGGCTGGGATCGTAGAGACCGTTCGAGCCGGGTGGAAGCATGGACACGCGCGTTCAGTTATGCCTGTCCGTGGCCCAGAAGTAAAATGCAATGATCAGATTGGGCTCATTCCCTATGAGCATGGATGATTTGGGCGCATTCGCTGCGCGCATGGATGATCCGGCCGCGCGCGCGAGCGGGTCCGGGCCGGCGCCACGGTGACGGCTCGCGGCAGCCGCATCGCGGTCGGCCGCTCTTCAAAGCGACAAATGTGTCGGACTCGGTGACCGCGGCGACATCTTCGTCCTCGACTGCCGCCATCGTCCACCAATCGATGATAATGGTGCGGCATCGCCTGTCAGCCCCGTCGTCAGGCGTCCAACCACGACTCGAGACACGACGAAATTGTCGCCATGAAGGAAGACACCACAGAAACGCATCGGCTGGCGACGCTGCTGGAGATCAGTCGAGCGCTGTCTGGCACGCTGAACCTCAAAGCCGCCATCCACCGGGTGCTGGAGATCCTCGCCGATCGGCACGGCGCGCTGCGCGGCATGGTCATGCTGCTGCAGGATGGAGAGCTTCGCGTCGAGGCGTCCCACAGCCTGGATGTGCCAGCGCTCACGATCCGCTACCGCCTCGGCGAAGGCATCACCGGCCGCGTCGTCGAAAGCGGCAAGCCGATTGTGGTGCCGCAGATCAGCCAGGAGCCGGAGCTGCTGCGGAAGGCGTCGCGCCGGCCCGAGCTCGCCCGTCAGGAGCTGAGCTTCATCTGCGTGCCGATCATCCTGAATCGCCGCCCCATCGGCGCGCTCAGCATCGACCTGCGGTTCAAGCCCGATCGGAATTTCGACCAGCGCGTCACCTTTCTCGGCGTCGTCGCGTCACAGCTGGCGCAGGCGATCAAGATCCATCGGCTGATTGAGCAGGGCAAACGACGGCTCGTCGAAGAGAACACGCACCTGCGTCAGGAGCTGCGTGATCGCTATGACTTCTCGGCGATCATCGGGACGAGCGGCCCGGTGCGGCAGATGTACGAGCAGGTGGCGCAGGTCGCCGGCACGAACACGACCGTGCTCATCCGCGGCGAATCGGGCACGGGCAAGGAGCTCATCGCGAATGCGATTCACTACAACTCGTCGCGTGCCAGCAAGCCGTTCGTCAAGGTGAGCTGCGCCGCGTTGCCCGACAGCCTGATTGAATCGGAGCTGTTCGGCTACGAAAAGGGCGCCTTCACCGGCGCCGACTCGAGGAAGAAGGGGCGCTTCGAGCTGGCGGATACGGGCACGCTGTTCCTCGATGAGATCGGCGACATCAATCCGACCACGCAGGTGAAGCTGCTGCGCGTGCTGCAGGAGCGCCAGATCGAGCGGCTCGGCGGCACCGAGACCATCAAGATCAACGTCCGCCTCATTGCGGCGACGAACAACGACATGGAGCGGGCGATCGCCGCCGGCACCTTTCGGCAGGATCTGTTCTATCGCCTGAACGTCTTCAGCATCTATGTTCCGCCGCTGCGGGAGCGCAAGGCCGACTTACTGCTGCTCGTGGACCACTTTCTCGAGAAGTTCGCGCGCGATCATCGCAAGACGATCAAGCGCATCTCCACGCCCGCGATCGACATGCTGGCGAGTTACCACTGGCCCGGCAACGTGCGCGAGCTCGAAAATGCGCTCGAGCGCGCGGTGCTGACCTGCGACGGTCAAGTGATTCACGCGCACCACCTGCCACCATCTCTGCAGACGGCCGAGGCCTCCGGCACGATCGCGCGCGTCTCCCTCGGCAGCGCCGTGGCCGCGTACGAGCGGGACCTCATTCAGGACGCGCTCAAGACGGCGAACGGCAACCGCGCCAAAGCGGCGCGTCTGCTCGATACGACGGAACGGATTCTGGGATACAAGGTGCGGACCCTCCAGATCGACGTCCGCCGGTTCAAGTCTTAGCAGCCCGTGCAGATGTCCGGTCCACGGGCTGCGTGAGGCAGAGAAGGGGCCACAGAGACGCGACCTAGAGAATTCCCAGGATATTCTCGATGGCTCTGTGGCAGTCGCTCATGGGACTTCGAACCAGCCCGCCGCCTCCAGTCGCGCTCGTTCAGTCCGCGCGAAACGGAACAGCGCGCTGGGATCCGCGAACCGTCGAGTCTTCGGCTGACAGCCCGTGGTGCTCAGACGGAACTGCAGGTCGTGGCCTTCGAACAGGAAAGCGACGGCATGCTGACCGCCGCGTTTGAAGCGCCAGAGACACGCGAGCCGACGAGGTCTTCCCCGGCGTCCGCGCCACATTCGACGGGACGCCGTCGTGGCGATCCGACGACGCAGAGGCGGAGCTGCGGCGCCCGATTCGCCCATCCGTCCTTGCGGGTTCGAGAGCGAGAGCCGTTCAACGCCATCTGTCACAGGCGGCCTCCGTGTGCGTGTTGGTTCGTCAAGCCGACGTAGGTTCTGGCGAACGTGCCCGCGGGTGTCCGCCTCAAGAACGCGTCGTCGACCAATTGCGCGATCACCGCGTCGCAGAGGGGTTGGTCCAGGCTCCACAAACGGGCAGCCTGGCGCGCCGTCAGGTGCAGGCCGGGCATTTCGAGATACTCCGCGCGGACGCGGCGAACGATCATCTCAGACATCGCGCTCATTTCTCCTCCGATCTCCTCCCGTCCTCTCGACCGGTTCGCAAACGCCTTCTTGCGCGTCGCCCATGAGTAGTGTCGACATCTATAGCAATGGAGGGACCATCAGCGTGATTGACGTGAATTGCCGCCATTTTCGCATTTCCGACAGTGGTTTTACGTGGATGCGAGCCTGGGGATAACGACGAAAGGCACAAACTTGTCTGGACTCACGGTGGTGACGACATCTTCGTCTCCGGCGTCCGCACCTCTCTCCCTTTGCAGCATGACGGCTCAAGCCGAGCGCCGCCGTCTCCTTCGCAGCGCGAAAGCTTCACCCAATCGCCATCGCACCGAAGGCCCGACGCGCCGGCACTTTTGTCAGCCGCATGGCGACGTCCAGACAATTTCGTCGCCAATCACATCACGCGCCAGACCGCCGATCGAGGCCATTCTCAGAGGCATTTGCGATCACGATCCGGCTGCCGCTGGTGCGGACCTTGCTCGTGACGCACCTAATGGCTACCCTTTCGATCCTCGACCGACGTCGCCGCGCTGTTCGGAATCGGCTTGTGACGATGCGACGCGAACTGGCTTTACTCGACCGCCCTTCCGCGGCGCCTCTCCAGACCGCCGAAGAGCGCATCGTGACGCAGGCGCTGCACTGGGCGACACGGTCCCCGGCGGTGCTCGCCGATCGCCGGGGCAAGGTATCTCAACGACACGAGGCTGGCCGCGAACACCTGCGACGCAGGATCGGTTGACGCGAGGACAAGCGGAATTCCTGCGAGAATACGCAACATGCGAACCCTCACTTCCCTGATCCTCATGATGCTGGCTCTCGACGCGGTTGCGCTTCGGGCGGAAACGCATCATTTCATCCCACAAACCTTCTACACGACCTATTCGGACGCGCATCCCCCTGCCTTGCGGATCAAGCCGGGCGATCGAGTGATTACGAAAACCATCGATGCCGGCGGCGTCGACTGGAACGGAAAGAGCGTCGCGCGCGGCGGCAATCCGGAAACCGGTCCCTTCTACATCGAGGGGGCCGAGCCCGGTGACATAATCGTCATCACCTTCGAGAAAATCGAGACCAACCGGACGACCGCGAATTCCGGGAGCCTCTTGGCCCCCTACGCGACCGATCCAGCAGCTATCGCTGCGCGGATCGATCGGGAGCCCCGCCGCCTGACGTGGACCCTCGACAAGGCGCGCGGCATCGCGACGCTCGACCAGCGCGATATTCAACCGGGTGGTATCGAGCTGCCGCTCCGGCCGATGCTCGGCTGCGTCGCGGTAGCGCCAGCGCGGGCTGAAGCGATCTCAACCGGGACGCCTGGCAACTTCGGCGGCAACATGGATTACGCCGGGCTGATCGCCGGCGTCAAGCTGATGCTGCCGGTCAACGTACCCGGCGCGCTGCTGTTCATGGGCGACGGCCATGCCCGGATGGGCGAAGGCGAAGTGGTCGGTACCGGCCTCGAGACATCGATGGACGTGGAATTCACTGTCGGCCTCGTGAAGAAAAAGAGTATCAGCTGGCCGCGCCTCGAGAACGACACGCACATCTTGGTGCTCGGCAGCGCCCGTCCCTTGCTCGAAGCCTTCCAGCACGCGACGGCGGAGCTTCAGCGATGGCTGATGGCCGACTACGGGATGACCGAGCGCGGCGCGCAGACGTTCATGGGCCAGGCCGCCGAATACGAGATCGCGAACGTCGTCGATCCGAATTTCACGGTCGCAGCCAAGATTCGCAAGGCGATGCTGCCGCACCGCTAGGACAGTTTACAGATTGCGCGAGGCCGCGCGACCGACGTAGCGCGAAGGTTTCAAACCCGTCGTAGGGGGCCGACCAACGTGTCGGTCATGGGCACGTAGCCTTCACGGTGAGGCGGGACGATATCTCGCTTCGCGAGCCGTCATCGTCAGGCCGGAAAAACGTCGCGTCGCTCCCACAGTCTCGTGTGCATAGATGATATTGAATACGATGGGACTTTGAGCCAGCAGCAGCGCAGTTTGGAATCGAAATCCTGGCACCGGCGGATGCGGTCCGTCGTTTGGAGAGACGCTCATGAAGAAGAGCAATTTCGCGTTGAGACTTCAGCCGTCGCTGATGGAAGAAGCCAAGAAGGTCGCGAAAGCCGAAGGCGTCGCGGTGAATCAGCTGATCAATGTGGCAGTCGCCGAGAAGGTTTCGGCTCTTCGAACAGAGGAGTACTTTGCTCAGCGCGCCGCGAGAGGCGAAATCGGCAAGGCACTGCAGGTCCTCAAGCGCGCGGGCAAAGGCAATGTTCCCGTTTCCGGCGACGAGTTGCCGGCGACAAGCCGTAGACGCCGCGCCGTCAGAGGTCGTTGAATCCCGTCGTCGGCTGGATGTGAAGGCTTCAGCCGAATGTCGTGTCGGCGGCAGCGCTTCGGATCAGTCTTCGACGCACCGCCTGCCACGCCAGGATCACTGACGTCAGGGACAATGCCGTACCGCCGATCATGAACGTGATCACGACGATGTCCCAGGCCGGCCGATGGTCGTACAACCAGGGAAAGTCGAGCGAGTGCAGGCCGTGATACAGCCAGCGCGACACCCAGTCGCGCGAACTGTATGTCGCGACCAGGCGCGCGGTTTTGGGGTCGACGTAGTACCGCGAGTGATCCACATCGTCGACTCGCGCGAGAATCACCGGCAATGGCCGTCGATGCCGGCGATCCACGTAATACATGTCGTACCGCTCCATCACGCGGATGTCCGGCCGGCCGTTCGGCTGTGCCGCCTGCGTCAGCACATCGATGATGCGGCGCCGGTCGAATTCGCGCTGCGGATCGCCGGCCAGCGGCACGACGCGCGTGTCTCCACGATCCAGCGTGGCGACATAGACAGATTCTCCAGCGAACGTCGTGAGCTCCAGTTCTTTGACGTCGAGGTGCTCGAGCTCCGCCAACGCCTCTCGCGGCGGCTTCGCGGCATACGGCGCCAGTTGAACGGGTTGGCGAAGCGCGTCTGAAATTCTGGCATCGCCATTTCCGCCTCGACGCGCCGTCGAGCCGACGCTCGCGGGAAATGGCTCCATGGACAGCATGCCGCTGAAGGCCCAGGTCACCGCCCCGAGCCCGAACATGAGTCCCAGAGTCATATGCCAACGCTTTGGCCCTCGGTAGGGGATGCCGGTCGGCATCCCAGCATATCGGTAGCGCTGTGAGGGCGAGTACAACGTGAGGCCGATACTGAATCCGAGGATCGCGGTCATCGTGCCGATCGCCGAAGCCCAGATCACGACAATGCGCCACTGCACCCGATGCGCGCGCAACGGCGTGAAGTACAGCCAATGCGGGATCGGCCCGAGGTACGCGCCGATGCGAGAGGCGGTGGTCGTGTACTGCACCACTTCGCCGGAGGCCTGCGAAATGTACGCTTGCTGCCCATCTGCCCAGGAGTATTTCCAGAGCGGCCGAAGGTCGCGAAACGCATCCTCAACCGTCCATTGATCGGCCTCGTCTATCGATTCGAACCTCGCGCCACCGACCGATTCGCCAGTCCACGCCGACGCGACCCGGTCCATCATCGCCTTCGACACCTCGGTCTGCTCGTCCCCAGTGTCCGCATAGACGATGGTTTCTCCACGGCCCGAGCGAAAGCGATACACAGGACGGCCATCAAACGTGTTGAGGCGAACCTCTGTGAGCGGCGGCTTCGTGCGAAGTGACGCGTAAGCGTCCGCTGGCGAAAGCCGCACCTTCGAGCGGTCCAGGCGTGGCGAGCGCGCGAGCCGCTCGGCGGAGCTGACGCTCGGAAAGTCCCAGTACATCATGCCGATTCCAGAGGAAAACCACACAACGAAGACTGCCGCGAGCGTCACGCCCAACCAGCGATGGACGATGATGGCGGATCGTATGAGCGGACCGCGTTGACTTGGCGCCACTCGTCTGTCTCCTACCAGAGCCCGTCGTTGCGCACGTGGGCTCCGGCTCTGCGGGATCCGCTGTCGAAAGAGAGCGTCATTGTGCGCTACGCTTGATCAGGGGAGCTGCTCCGATGATGACGAGCTGGAAGCGCCAATCCGTTCAGACCGTGTTCGATCGATACATGCGATGGCGCCTCCCGGATCTCCTCCAGCCCGAGTATCCGGTGATCCTTAAGTACCCGGTGCGGCCGGAGCCGCGATATGGCGACGGAAAACCTCCGCACCCCGGACTTCACGCGCTCTTCGCGCGACAGGACGCGGCATATCTCGCCACGCTCACCGCGTTGGCCGCGTTCACGGAACCGCTCACGCAGGTCGCGGAAACGGTCGACGCCGCGGCCCCGGGCGAGCCACACTGGCGCAACATCTTCTTTTCGGCGCTGGATGCGATCACGTTGTACGGCCTGCTCGGGTCGCGAAAGCCCACTCGTTACGTTGAGGTGGGGTCGGGCAATTCCACGAAGTTCGCGCGACGGGCCATCCGCGACCTGGGGCTGCGCACCGAGATCATGTCGTTGGATCCTCAGCCCCGCGCCGACATCGATCTACTCTGCGACCGCGTGATCCGCCAGCCGCTGGAAGCGGTCGACCCGTCGGTGTTCGACGAGCTCGCCGCCGGCGACGTGCTGTTTCTCGACAGCTCACACGTCGTGTTCCAGAACAGTGACGTGACCGTCTTCTTCCTCGAAGTGTTGCCCCGTTTGAAAGCGGGCGTCATCGTCCACATTCACGACATCTTTCTTCCTTTCGACTATCCCCGTCTGTGGGCGGACCGCCATTACTCCGAACAGTACCTCCTGGCGGCCTACTTGCTCGGGGGCGCGAGTCGCGTGCAGATCCTGTTGCCGTTGGCCCACATCAGCCAGGATCCGCAGCTCGCAGCCGCCGTGCACAGGTTGTGGGGGCATCCTCGGTTTCAGCGCGCCTTTGCCGACTACGGCGAGCTCACCGGAGGATACGCTGGCACGTCCCTTTGGCTGGAGCTCACTTAAAGACCTGCGCTACAGCGGTGCCGTTACTCGCTCAGAAGCGGCCGACGAAGCCACTCGTGACGGCGGGTACGCGGCGGCCTGCGAGCGCGCTGGCGACCTCGGCGGCTGCATTCGGTTCGATGTCCGAAAGCGGCCGGAGATAGTCGCCCTCCAGGACCGCCAGCGCAACGCCGTCGCGATAGACGATCCGCGTGTTAGTGATCGCGCGAACGCGATCGCCGCTGGTGACAATGCCGGTCAGATTGAGTGGATCGGCGGCGCTGATCGTGATGAGGCGACCGTCGCGGCCCGATCGCCGGATCTCGCGAAGGCGCTCGACGGCGTCTGGCAGCGCGAACTGCTCGCCAGACATCCCGCCCACGAAACGGCCGCCGCGGATTTCCCCGCGGGCCTCGAGCCGCCGGTAGACGGCGGTCAGCTCGCGCCACGTCGCCGCGTTCGTCTCGCGCGCGAGCAGCCGGCGGAAGACCACACCGTAGCGGCCGAGCAGCGCGCGCGCCTGCTCCTCGATCGCAATCTCGCGCGAGACCGTGTCTGCCGCTGGCGTCGCCGCCCAGCGGCCGGCGAGGTCGCGACGACGATCGAACGACACAGGCTGCTGTCTCAATGCGCGCGCGATGGCGCGCACGCCCGCGAATCCGTCGGACGTGACGAGGCCACCGGCCGCGAGCGTCACGATCGTCGTCGCCAACGACGTCTCGTCGAGCTCGCACGTGGTCGCCAGATCACGCAGGAACGACGCGCCCCGCGACCGCAGCATGGCCAGGACGCGGCGGGCGGTTTCATCCACACGCTGCTCCCCCGCATCGCGCTGCGCCTGATCGGCGAAGCGCAAGGTCTGCCACGCGTCGGCGTGTTCCCGGAGAAAGAGCGCCACACGCATCGAGTGGCGGTTCCCGGTCTCCGCCGCCGCCGACAGGCGTCCCCAGCCCGCTTGCCCCGTGAGGCACAGCATGTCGAGCATCGGCGATTCATAACGATCCAGCCGCGCCGGCAGCACCGCACGTTCCCAGGCTTTCGCCGGCAGCTCGAATCCGTCGAGGCGCGCGACGATCGCGCGCAATCCATCGGCGCCGGTCAACTGGTGCGCTGGATCGGCGTGCTGCCACGCGAACAGGAAGCGCATGAAATCGGCGACCGTCACCGGCTCGATCTCGGCCCGGAGCCTGTTGAGCGTGTATCGGTGAATGCGGGCCAGCAAGCGCCGGTCGCACCACTCGACGGCGCCGGAGGCGGCGGTGAACTGTCCCCGCAGGACCACGCCTTGTCCTTCAAGATCGAGTAGTGCCGCGTACGCGTCCGCCTCGGCGATTGCGAACGACGCCGCCACCGCCGCCGCCGTCGTCGGGCCAGCGATCGCGAGCCGCCCGCGCAGGATCTCGACCATCGCCTCAGCGCGCGACCAGGGGCGCGCCGCGCGGCTGGGCGACGCCACGATCGCGGGAACGAGCCGCGCGGTGGGATGCACCGCCAACAGCTCCGGAAGGCGCTCGGCAGCAACCCAGAACGATCCACCTGGCACGTCGACACGCGTGGCACGACGGGCGAGAGCCAACGCGTCGAACACCGCGCGCGGCAACGCCCCGCACTCCTCTACCGTCAGGAACCCGGACGTGACGATGGCGTCGTGAAGCTCGTCGGCGTCGCGGGGATCGGGGCGCACTTCATCGCGCACGCGCGCAATGGCCTCGGGGTCGAGCGCGCCGATGTCGCCGGCCGACGAAGGCTCCGTCGCGCGGCGCGCGTACACCGCCTGCGTCCGCCGCTCCTCGAGCGGCGCATCATCGAGAAAGGCGTAGGGCCGCGCGTTGAGAATCTCATGCGAGAACGGTGACGGCTCCGGCGTGTCGCGTGTCACGAGCCGCAGTTCCCCGGCATGAATGCGCGTCAGTACGCGCGCCAGGCCGTTGAAGTCCATCGCCTCTTCAAGACAATCCCGAATCGCCTGCGACACCAGCGGATGATCGGGCACCTGACGATCGCCGGGAATGTTTTCCAGGCACGCGGCGGCATCTGGGAACACCGCCGCCATCAGGTCGTCGGCCTGCATGCGCTGCAGCTGGGGCGGCACCTTTCGGCCGCCGCGGAAGCGCGGCACCGCCAGCGAAATCGTCGTGTTCCAGCGCCATCGAGTCTGGAAGAGCGGCGCGTCCAGGAGCGCCTGCACCAGCACGTCCTTCGCCGTCGTCGGATGCAGATAGCGAAACACATCGGCGAGCGGAAACGAATGCTGCGGGCCGAGTGACAGCAGCAGCGCGTCCTCGGTCGCCGCGGCCTGCAGCTCGAAATTGAACTGCCGGCAAAACCGCTTGCGTAACGCGAGGCCCCACGCTTTGTTGATGCGGCTGCCGAACGGCGCGTGCAGCACGAGCTGCATGCCGCCCGACTCGTCGAAAAAGCGCTCCAGCACGAGCGTCTCTTGCGTCGGCACGGCGCCGAGCGCCGCAGCCGTCCCGGCGATGTAGTCGACCGCCTGCTGCGCCGCTGCCGCATCCACGCCGGTTTCTGCCCGCAGCCACTCGACGGTCGCGCTGACCCGCGTCTCCTGGCGCAGGACTTCAGTCCTGCCGTGTCCGCTGGCGTTATTGCTCATCGCACCGCCGTCATCGACGTCTCGCTTCAGATGTCTCTCGATATCAGCGCGCAGATCGCTGACCTCGCGCGAGAGCTCGTCGCTGCGGGCCGGCGCCTCGCCCAGCCAGAACGGAATGTTCGGCGGCGCGCCCTTCGCGTCGGCCACCCGCATGACGCCGGTCGCCACCTGCAGCACCCGCCACGACGCGTTGCCCAGCTGAAAGATGTCGCCCGCCATGCTCTCGATCGCGAAATCCTCGTTGAGCGTGCCGATGAATGTGTCGTCCGGTTCCAGGACGACGCGATAATCGGCCACTTCGGGAATGGCGCCCCCGGAGGTGAGCGCCAGCATCCGCGCGCCGCGCCGGCCTCGCAGTCGATGGTGGACCTCGTCGCGGTGCACCAGCGCGCCCCGCCGGCCCCGCCGCGTGGTGAAGCCTTCGGCGATCATGGCGACCGCCTGGTCGAATGCAGCGCGCTCGAGTGCCCGGTACGGCCACGCCTGCCGGACGAGCGCGAACAGGTCGTCTTCCGTGTACTCGCGGCACGCGGTCTCGGCCACGAGCTGTTGTGCGAGCACATCCAGCGGCTGGTCGTGAGAGACGATGCAGTCGAGCGAGCCGCGGCGAATGGCGCGCAGCAGCGCGAGCGTCTCCACGAGATCGTCGCGCGACAGCGGCAGCACGCGCCCTTTCGGCGTGCCGGACACCGTGTGGCCTGAGCGGCCGACACGCTGCAGCAGCGTGGCGATGCGGTGCGGGGATCCAATCTGGCAGACCAGGTCGACGTGGCCGATATCGATCCCCAGCTCGAGCGAGGCGGTGGCCACGAGCGCTTTCAGGTGACCGCCCTTCAACCGCGCCTCGGCGTCGAGCCGTTTCTCCTTGGACAGGCTGCCGTGATGCGCGGTCACCGTCTCTTCGCCGATGCGGTCGCTCAAATGCCGCGCGACGCGCTCGGCCATCCGCCGCGTGTTGACGAACACGAGGGTCGTCCGATGCGCGCGCACGAGCTCGGCGAGTCGATCGTAGTACTCCTCCCAGATCTCGTGGGACATCACCGCTTCGAGCGACGATTTCGGCAGCTCGAGATCGAGGTCGAGATCGCGGCGATGCCCTTCATCGACGATGGCACACGAACCGTGGGCACCGGCCAGGAATCGGGCGACGGCGTCGATGGGACGCTGAGTCGCCGACAACCCGATGCGGATCAGCGGTGATTCCGCGACCTGCTGCAGGCGTTCCAGCGACAGGGCGAGATGCGCGCCGCGGCGTGTGCCGATCACCGCATGAATCTCGTCCACGATGACGGTGCGGACGGTACGGAGGATCTGGCGGCTGCGCTCCGCGGTCAGCAGGAGGAACAGCGATTCCGGCGTCGTGACGAGAATGTGGGGCGGCGTCCGCAGCATCCGGGCGCGCTCCGACGAAGTGGTGTCGCCGGTCCTGACCGCCGCCGTGATGCGCGGTGCGTCGATGCCGAGCCGGTCGGCCACCTCCTTGATGCCGCGCCGCGGCTGCGCAAGGTTCTTGTGAATGTCGGCGCTCAGCGCCTTCAGGGGCGAGACGTAGACGATCCGCACTTCGTCCGGAAGCGGCGAGCGCAGGCCCTCCTGAAAGAGATCATCGAGTCCCGCGAGAAACGCGGCGAGTGTTTTTCCGGAGCCGGTGGGCGCCGCGATGAGCGTGTGACGCCCCGACTGGATCTCGCGCCAGCCGCGCTCCTGCGCCGGCGTCGGCGTGCCGAGCGTCTCCGAGAACCAACGGGCGATGACTGGATGGAACATCACTGTGCGTGGGGCGATCTAGGGTTTGAGGATCAAGAGGACGGAACCCGCCTCGACGGCGCGCATCGCCCATCGCGCCCAGACGGCATCCGGCCGGAAGTAACGATACGCCTCGAGCACGGCCGGCGCGAGCACGATCGCGCCGACTGCCCGCTCGGACACTTCCGCGCCTTGCGCGATGCCACGCGTGTCGCGCTGCGACGGACCCGCGCCGGCGAAGGCGACGCTCGCGTAGCCGATCGACGTCAGCACGTCGAACGCCAGCATCCCTTTCGCAAACGGCGCGTGCTCGTGACGCAGGTCGCGGTGCTTGGGCAGCAGCCACTCGCTCGAGATCTCCTGCGTCCACAAGCCGGCGGACGCGACGACGAAGAGGCGGCGTGGCGACAAGGGCCGTGTCGGGGTGATCGCGAAGAACGGTATCAGGCCGAATCGCACCGGCACCAGGCGCGGCCGGGCATCGAAGAGGGTGTCGAAGGCCAGATGGCCGCTCTCGTGAATCGCAAAGGCTGCGGCGGCGCCCGCGAGGAATGTGGCCGTGTCGGCAACCGGGCGGACCTTCGCCGGTTCAGCCGGTTCGGCCGGTTCCAACTGCTGCGCATACGCAGGAGTCGGCCCGGCCAGCAGCGAGCCGGCCAGGATGAGGAGTGCGGCAACGCGTGGCGATGTTGAGAAGGACAAGATGACAGTATCGCTCCGCTGGCGCCGGCGCGGAAATCAGGAAGCGACTTCAGCAAGGTTGCTGTTAATGCCGAGCTCCTCGGTCGACCTGCACGCTGCGTCGACCGCCTGACGATCTGCGCAGTGCGCAGGCGCCGATTCCCGGATACTGCTCTGGAATTCTGACCTGACGCGAGCACGTGTTTTGCTTAATCACAGATAGAATCGTCTGTTATGACCAGAGTATTCCTGAGTACGACCGCGATTGCAGTAGCGCTGCTGAGCGTCGGCGTGGCCGCCCAATCGACGGGACGAGGATCCACACAGAAGCGCGCGCCCGCGGCGCCAAAAACGGTATCGGTGCGGATATCTGTGAAGGATCAACAGGGTGCGCCGCTCAGCGGCGCGCAGCTCCTGGTATCAAGCGGCGCGGCGGGCGAGGTGCCCGGCACGTTCACGACGGGTGCCCTGGGAACGGCCATCATCCCCAATCTCAAAGACGGCGTGTATCGCGTGCGATGCGAGCACGAGGGCTTCATCACGCTCGACCGGGAGTTTACGATCCACGGTGGAGCCGGGAACCCGGTCGACATCGTGCTGGATGCCGCGCCGCCGCCGCCACCGGCGCCCGCGCCGCCGCCGCCTGCCGCGTTGCCCAGCGGCCCGCCGGTCACGATGTCGATTCTCGATTTTCTCGATAAGAATTTCATCGGGCGGGAGCCGATCAAGGAATCGATTCTGGCGTGCGAGCCGCTGGAGACGGTCCGTCTGCTGCAGATGCGCGACGGGATCGCACGGCACGTCCACGATCGCGTCGACGAGATCATCTATGTCGTCGCTGGCGAGGGCTCCATTCGGATCGAAGAAGGAACGACGCCCCTGCGAGCGGGATCGCTCGTCGTCGTTCCCAACGGCAAGAACCACTCGCTCGACCGCACGGGGAAAAATCCGCTCGTCGTCGTATCGACGCTGGTCGGCACACCGTGCGAGGCATCCAAGTCCGCGCGCTAGAAGCGCGACGCCGACCGTCCGGGGCCGACACACAGGTCGGCCCCACTCCGCAGACCACCGGCCGCGTCTCGCTCGGCTGACCTGTCCGCCGGAGCCTTGGCGGAGGTGGAAGCCTTCGCGCTACACCAAGCCCAACGAGGCCGGCGGGGCGACGCCTCGCACAGCGAGCCGTAAAGTCAGGCCGACCCCGCTCGCACGAAAAACGGCGCGAAGCGATGAACTCCGCGGCGGTCTGATCGAAAGCCACCACGGCGCAGGCGTTGCCCAAGCGCCACTTGTTCCGTTGAGCGATGTTCGAATTAGTAGGACCGCCGCGTGGGGCGTCAGGGAGGGAGCGGCGCGACGTTTTTCCCACCTCCGCTCGCCCATTTATTTCCGCGAGCTACGGCGGGCGGGCCGGCGTGACGATGACGGCTCGCGAAGCGAGATGTCGTCGCGCCGTAAGGGCACAGGGCGAAGGACGCTCGGCTGACCTGTCCGCCGGAGCCTTGGCGGAGGTGGAAGCCTTCGCGCTACATCCCTCGATGGGGCATGCCGGTCCGACTTCTTAGAGGATATTGCTCGCGTTATTTTATGACTTCGATATTTTCTGCACAAATGCTGACCGTCATTTCGGTCATCAGTTTCTGATCCAGCGCAGCACTAGCGCGAAGACGATCGAGAGTTTACGCAGCTGCGACACCGACGACAGCCGTGCGTTACCGTCGATAACTAACCTCCAACTGTCAGTCACTCAAACGTTGGAGGTATCGATGCGTACACGTAGTCGTTTTGGACGAAGGCAGAAGGTTGTCGGTGTGTTATCGGCGCTGGCACTTTCGGCGCTCGGCGGCTCGACGGGGCATGCCGCTTCAGATCCTGATCAGACGGTCGATTCGATTGCGACCGCGAGCCCGATCAAACACGTGATCATCATCGTCGGCGAGAATCGCAGTTTCGATCACCTCTTCGCAACCTACGAGCCGGCGAACCAGCGCGAGAGCGTGCGCAATCTCTTGTCCGAAGGCATCGTCAATGCCGACGGAACGCCGGGTCAGAATTTCGCGCAAGGGCATCAATTCAAAATCGTGTCAGCGCCCAACGGCGGCAAGTTCTTCATCAGCGCCGGCGTCGCCGACAAGCAGCTTTATAGTGTGCTGCCGGCGCCCGATGTGGCCGGCGCTCCTGTCACCCCGCCCTTTCTCGGCAAGACCGATCCCGGTCTTGGGCCGACCACTGCCGCGGCTCAACAGCTCCTCAGCACCGGTGGCACCGGACTGAGCTTCACGGCCGGTCCGGACACCCGGATCACCGGCGTCACCACGCTGCTGCCCGGACCATTCCAGATGACCGGGAACCTCATGCCGTATGACGCGTACACGGCCGACACCATCCATCAGTTCTTCCAGATGTACCAGCAGATGGACTGTGCCATCGACAAAGAACACGTGTCGCGCGACAACCCGACCGGATGCCTGCACGATCTCCAGTCGGCGATCACGACGACCTACAGCACCCCGCTCACCGGAGTCGCGCGCGATACCGGTCAGACGATGGCGTTCTTCAACATGCAGCAGGGAGATGTTCCGGTCCTGAAGCGCCTCGCCGACGAATTCACGATGAGCGACAATTACCACCAGCCAGTCCTGGGAGGCACAGGACCAGACAGTGTTCCGCTCGGTTTCGCCGACCAGGTGTTCTTCAGCGACGGTGCGGGCCGCGCGACGACGCCGCCCGCGAGCAGCATCTACAATCCCGACCCGCAGGCGGGCACGCTCAATCTCTACACGGCGCGGAAGCAGTGGTTCAACTGCGCCGACCAGTCCCAACCCGGTATCCCGGCGATCTCGGCGTACTTGTCAGCGCTGCCCTATCATGTGTCGCCGAACTGCGATCCCGGTCACTACTACAACGCCGTCAACGTCAATCCGGCGTTCAATCCGGATGGCACGCTGAGCAACCCCGCCAGCAGCATTCCGCCGGTGACGATGCGGAGCATCGGTGATGTGCTGAGCGCGGCGAACATCCCCTGGAAGTACTACGGCAACGGCTACAACCTCGGCGGGATCGCGGGCTACTGCAACATCTGCAACCCGTTCGAATATCAGGCGAACTATCCGGCTTTGCGCGCGGATCACATGCGCGACGTGACCGATCTCTTCACCGATCTCACCAACGGCACGCTGCCGGCCGTGTCTTACGTCAAGCCGGACGGCGCGCTCGACGGCCATCCCGCCTCCTCGAAGTTCGATCTCTTCGAGGCTTTCGTCGCGAACATCGTCGAGCTCGCGCAAAGCAACCCGCAGCAGTGGGCCGAGACCGCGATCTTCGTCACGGTGGACGAAGGCGGCGGCTACTACGACTCGGGGTTCATTCAGCCGGTCGACTTCTTCGGTACGGGTCCCCGCATTCCGATGATCGCCGTGTCGCCCTTCTCGACCGGCGGCCGTATCAGTCACGTCTACAACGAGCATTCCTCGTTCGTGAAGTTCGTCGAACGGAACTGGATGCTGAACACCACGCTCACCGGCCGCAGCCGCGACAACCTGCCCAACCCGAAGCAGAACGGCGCCAACGCCTACGTCCCGAGCAATATGCCGTCGATCGGCGATCTCTTCGATCTCTTTGACTTCACCCAGCATGGCGACGGCGGCCGTCCCGGCGTCGAACAGAAAGGCGGCGATCAGAATCAATTCTGAGGGTGTTGATCGCTTGGATTGACTCTGAGCCTCTCAGGCCGCGGTGCAACTCGACCCGGCCTGGGAGGCGCAGAGACGCATCTGGACGTAGCGCGACGGCTTTCAGCGCTCACGGCGAGACGACATCTCACTTCGCGAGCCGCATCGTCAGGCCGGCCCGCCCGCCGTAGCTCGCGGAAATAAATGGGCGAGCGGAGGTGGGAAAAACGTCGCGCCGCTCCCTGCTCTGTTTCCGCACGCGGCGGTCCTACTGGTTCGAACATCGCTCAACCGAACAACTGGCGCTCGGGCAACGCCCACGGCCGGGTGGCTTTCGATCAGACCGCCGCGGAGGGCACCGCTTCGCGCCGTTTTTCGTGCGAGCGAGTCGGCCTGACCATACGGCTCGCTGCGCGAGACGTCGTCGCGCCCGCGATGCGTAGCGTCCCAACTACTGGACAATAACCAAAGTCCGTGAACGAACACGACGGGCCGCAGCCCCTTTGCATTTCCCCGCTCGACCCGCGGCATTTCGTGATCGGCGATCGTCGACTGAGCAAACCGATTCCACCAAACGCGCATTCGGCGTCCGACATCCGGAGAATGTGTCCGCGCCGTGATCCGTTCATCGCCGCAACCAACCGTTTCTTCGGACCTTTGACTGCTGGGCTGCCGTGGCATCTCTCTCGCACAGGCCCCGGGCGGCCGATGCTGTTGGGGTCGCAACGAGACGGATGTCTTGATTGCGTTGGTCTGCCCGCGCTCGCCGCCGCAGCGACGCGCGTGTAAACGCGCTCGAGACGAATGTGAGAGGGCGGCAGGTCTGACGGGCGGTCATCGGTGGACTGGAGCAACCATGAAGAGCCTTCCGGCTCTCGCTTTGACTGCCGTTCTCGTGATCATCAGCGCGTCGCGTGCGAGCGCGCTGGAACAGCTGTGCGACCCGTCGTACCAAGACTGCCGAACGCCGCTCTTGAATCTGATCAAAGCCGAGACGACCGAAATCGACGTCGGACTCTGGTTCATGGAGGATGCCCGCTACTCGAACCTGCTCGTGCAGAAGTGGCAGGCGGGCGTCAAGATACGCGTGCTGATGGACCCGCGCGTGTTCCCGCAGGATGCGGTAGACCAGCAGATCATGAACCAGCTCCAGGCGGCGGGCATTCCGATGCGGAAGCGCATCGCGTCCGGCATCGAGCACTGGAAGGCGATGATCTTCGCGCACCAGAGCACGGTGTACTTCGGCTCGGCGAACTTCAGCTCCGACGCGTTCGTCTACTCCCAGCCGTACGTCAACTACGTCGACGAGACGGTCTACTTCACCAACGACGCCACCGTCGTCGACAGCTTCATGACGAAGTTCGACGATGCGTGGGTGGATACGACCAACTATGCGACGTACGCCAATCCCCCAGGAACGCTCGTCCGTTCGTACCCCGTGATGTCGATCGATCCGGAGCTGAATTTTCCGCCGGGGCAGGACTACGCGAACCGCTCGGTGAGCCGCTACAACGCCGAGACGCAGAAGATCGACGCCATGATGTTCCGCATCACCGACCAGCGGCACACCAACGCGATCATCGCCGCGAAGGGCCGCGGCGTCGCGATCCGGTTGATCGTGGATCCCGGCGAATATCGCAACCGCGACCGCATCTGGGACGCATGGAACGTCGATCGCCTGTACGCGGCCGGCATTCCGATCCGGATCACGACCCATCAGGGCGAAAATCACGGCAAGCTGGTGATGCTCTACGGCCAGGGCCTCACGATTTTCGGCTCGTCGAACTGGAGCACGCCGTCCGCCAATTCACAGCACGAACACAATTACTTCACGACCAAGAACGCCATCTTCGACTGGTTCGTGACCTACTTCAATCGGCGCTGGAACAACACGAACCCCGTCGGCGCGAAGGAAACCGGGCCGTTCACGCCGCTCCCGCCGGGGACACCCTCGTACCAAACGCCGGCCAGCGGCGCGACGGCCGTCGCGACAAGCGGCGCAAAGCTGGTGTGGGATGGCGGCGCATGGGCGCACGTCTACGACATCTATTTCGGCACCTCGTCGAACCCGCCGCTGTTCCTCGCCAATCAGAATCTCGGCCCCGACGATCCGGCGAAGTCGCCGAAGCAACTTCAGAGCGTTCCGCTGCCCACCCTTTCGGCTGGGACGACGTACTACTGGAAGATTGTTTCGAAGACGATGGCGAACGTGACCAAGACGGGCCCGATCTGGAGCTTCACCACAGCAGGCACCGTATCCTCTTCGAGTCTGCCGAGCCCCTGGAAGCACGCGGACATCGGGGCCGTGCCGATCGCCGGATCAGCGCAGGTACTCGAACGGCACTTTCAGCGTGCGCGCGTCAGGCGCCGACATCTGGGGCACCGCTGACGCATTCCATTTCGTCTATCAGCAGATGAGCGGAGACTTCACCATCCAGGCGCGCGTGGCGAGTGTGCAGCAGGCGGCGACGTGGTCGAAAGCCGGCGTGATGATTCGCGAGACGCTGAGCGCCTCGTCAAAGCACGCGTTGGCGCTGGTATCGGCGGCGAAAGGCGTGGCGCTGCAGTGGCGGCCGACCACAGGGGGCGACTCGCTCAACAGGACGGGATCACTGTCCGCGCCGCCGCGGTGGGTGCGCCTGCAGCGAAGCGGCAGCACGTTCACGGCCTCGGAGTCGTCGACCGGCTCGACGTGGACGACGATCGGCACCGCCTCGATCTCGATGGCGTCGACGGTCTATGTCGGGCTCGCCGTCACGAGTCATTCGACGAGCGCCACCACGACCGCCGTCCTCGATCACGTCGGGCCATGAGTGAGCTCCTTCAACCACTGAGGACACGGAGACGACGGAGGAAAAGTCCCGGGGACAGGACTCCTTAGAACCTCGCGGAGACCTGTCCCCATGATGTCCCCAGTGTCCTCCGCGGTGGAGAAGATTATCTGCAGACCGCGGTGGCGACGTTGCCAGAGCTGTCCGTGGCCGTGACCACGGCCTCTCCCTTGCCGACTTGGAAGTGCCTCAGGCCGTCGGTCGTGACGGTGTTGATGAGCATCACGCCGGACTGGCCGGTCTCCTGGATCGTGATCGTTTCGCCGTTGGCGATCACGTAGGAGCCCAGCTTGATCGGCGCGAGGCCACACGCATCGGCCGACGACACCAGGAACCCGTTGCCGGGCGACTGAACCAGGGCGCATGAAACCGTGGGCGGCGTCGTGTCGATGACGGTGACCGTCTGCGTGTTGTTGGTCTGGTGATTGCCCGACACATCAGTCGCGGTCCAGGTCACCTGCGTCTGGCCAAGACCGAAGATCGCGGGCGCATTGTTCGTGAACGTCGGCGTCCCGGCGCAATCGTCGGTGGCCGTCGGCGTACCGAGCGCTGTCGCCACGCAATTGTTCAGCGTGATGTCCGGCGGAACGGACGTGAACACAGGTTTGGTCGTATCGACGACCGTCACCGTCTGGGTTGCGCTGGCAGTTCGGCTCTTCGCATCCGTGCCCGTCCACGTGACGGTATTGGCTCCGATGTTGAAAACGGCCGGAGCATTGTTCGTCGTCGTCACCGGTCCGCCGTCGCAGATATCCGACGCACTGGCCATGCCGATCGCGTGAGCGGTGCACGAGGCCAGCGTGATGCCCGAAGGCGCGTTGACCACCGGCGTCGGCACCAGGGGCTGGACGCCGTTCACCGGCGGGTTCGGGAACAGCGGGCAGTTGTCCGACCGGTTCGGCACGCCGTCGCCGTCGGAATCCGGGAACGTGATGGGACCTGAGATCGTCGTCGTCAGCGTGCCGCTTTCGTCGTCGTCGAACAGGCAATGGCCGTCGATGCAGCCGATCGAGAAATGCATTTTGGTGGCGATCACAACCGTCAGCTGAAGCGTGCCCTGGGTGAGATCGATCGTGCCTGTGACGTCCTGAAGGGGCGTGAGATAGTTCGTGGAAAGCTGACCATTGACGGTCGCCGCCTCGTACAACTTGAATCCGGCTCTGGGAATCGTCACCGCGTACGCGCCGCCGCCGAGCGCCGCGCCCGTGAACGAGGTCGCGTGGGCGAGCTGCACGCTGACGGTGCTGAAGTCTTCATCGCCGCTGTCTCCATCGCAGCTGGCGTGGATGTGGAACGGCTCGAACGACACTGTGGCACGCGTCAGCACAAACGATTTGCCGCCCGCGACGTCGACGCCGTCGGCCGGCGTGAACTCGACGCGTCCGCCAGTGACCGCCACTGTCCGGTTTACTTCGTCGCAATTGAGCGGCAGCGGCTGCTCGATGTGCAGAGTGCCCGTCAGGCTGGCGACGATGGCGGGTTGAAGATCCGCGCCGCTGGCGAAGCCCGCCGCCAGCACGAGGGCCGCGGCGCCGGCGGTCACGAGGTGCATCCACTTTGTGGTCATGGGTTCGATCTCCTCGAATCAGTGAATGCGCACGACGCGCACATCGTCCAATGTGGCGCGCTGCTCTTTGAACGACGAGTCCGCGTACAACGGATAACTGCCGGGCGTGGTGCTTGTGTAGAACACGTTTTCGGCGCAGGCTGTGCCGGGCGCGCACGGACCAACCAGGCGCGAGTACGTGACCGTGGCAGTCCCGTCGAAATTGTCTTTGACGCTGACGCGGAACCGGTCGCCTGCGACGTAGGTACCGAATGCGAACCCGTTCGGCCCGGTCTGGATCTGGCCCTTCTCGAAGACGTAGAACTGGCCATCGCTGAACAGGTCGATCGCGAAGTTGATGTTGGTGAAATTGGGGTTGGTGTCGCCGTTGCCGCTCCCGATCGACAGCCCGCCAAGCCGCGCCAGATTCGTTTCGGTCGCGGTGAACTGGACGTACCCATCGCCGCCGGCGATCGTCTGCACCGACGCGGCGCCGGCGTCGAAGTTGCCCGTCGTGTTCGCCGACGTCCGGGTCAGCGTATTGGACGCGCCACCGCCAATCGCCACGCCTACCGGATGCTGCCAGCTGACCGGCTCCGGAATGCGGCGCGGATCCAGCAGCGCCGCGTTACTCGGATCGTCGAAGTCGGCCCGGAGGACGCCCTCGCTGGTGCAGGCGCCTTGAAAGCCGCCGAAGCCGAAGAGCGTCGGATCGCCAAGGGGATAACTGGTGCTGGCACGCGCGTGCTGCGCGCAGAACGTGGCGACCGCTGCCGATGTGTTATTGACGGTGCCGCCGTTCATGTCCTCGCACATCGCCACGCAGACGCCATTCGGATCGGAGTACCGAGAGCCCGGGACCGATGATGTCGAGGTACTTCACGCAGACCGGCGATCCTTGCGGGAACGTGGTGTCGAAGGGGACGACCACTGGCATCGCGCCGCATCCGGCGGCGTTCCTGGCGTCCGACGAAAAGTCCAGCGCCTCGTTGCCGGCGGCCTGACCGTTGACGAGGTCCACGGCTGCGTGCGCTCTCGATAGCACATTGGCCACCTCATCGTCGGACGCGCAGTGCCGCGCCTGCTGCATGCTCTCGATGTCGCAGAAGATCGGGAGCGTCCGCGGCGGAGTGCCCTGATTCAGATTCGGCGTGCCCGGCGGGACTTCGTCCAACCCGAAGACGCGATCGCACGCTGGCAGCACCAGCAGGATCGCGAGCCAGAGCCAGCCGACAGCCAATGTGCGCAACACCGACGGCAACCGATTTCGCATGGAACGGGTCCTCCTCACGCAGCGTTCAGGGTCCGAGCCGGATGCAAGGGCTGAGATCCCCTGCGTGTCAGGGCGAGCGACGCCGCCGCCAGGATGAAGGTGACGATGGCGATGAACTGTGACGTGGAGAGCGGACCGATCGCGCCGCGGTGCCCATCGGCGCGCAGCACTTCGATGGCGCCGCGAAGGACCGCGTACCCGAGCACGGTCGCGAGAAACGCGCGGCCGGGGATGGTCTGACGCCGCCGCACGGCGAACACGAGAATCAAGAGGACCAGGCCGGCAAGCGACTCATAGAGCTGGGTCGGATGGACGGCCAGCGACTCCGTCGCCCCCGCCGGCAACAGGCCCATGAGCGATTGCTGTTCGAACGCGGGAGATCCAACGGGAAAATGGACCGCCCACCGGCCATTCCACGGCTGGCCGAAATCGCAGCCCGCGAGGAAACAGCCGATGCGCGTGATCATCAGGCCGACGCACAGCGCAGGCGCCGCACAGTCCGCCCACGTCAGCATGTGGATGCGGTGCGCGCGGCAATACACAATCGTGGCCAGGAAGCCGCCGAGAAATCCGCCGTACGCGACGACACCGCCCTTCCACCAGGCCACGACATCCAGGACGCCTTTGATTTGTTCGGGCGCCGTGACGACGAACAGGAGTCGAGCGCCAATCGCTGCGCCGGCGAGCGTCCACAGGCAGCAGCGATCGATCACGCCGGTGTCCATGCCGGCGCGCGCCGCCAGATCGACCGCGAGCAGCCGTCCGGCAATCACCGACAGGCACAGCATCGTGCCGTACGCGTAGATGGTCGGCCCGAATGGCAGCTGAAACAGAATTGGATGCACGGAGCCGTCCCCTCACATAAGAAGATCGTGAACGGCCGGCAAAAAACGACACGGAGGCGCGACTGTTCGCCACAGTCGGCCTCCGTGTCCCACACGGAGACACTCGAAGCGGCGGTGCGGATAGCTTAGAATGCTCTGCCAAAAATTAGCTTTTGGCGGGGCCTGTCCGCGAACCCCGCTAAGAACGCGGGGCAGGCAGCCCCACCGGGTGCTCGCCGAACAGCGCTCGTCACGGCCCACGGCTCCGCGCCCGGCGGGGCGGCCCCGTTCGCGGCCACCCGCGAGCTCGCTAATTTTGCTACCCGCTTCCTATCGACAGATCGCCGACGACGTGTTCCCGGAACCGTCAACGGCGATGATCACCGCCTCGCCCTTGCCGACGTGGAAGTGCTTGGTCTGATCTGGGCCGATTGTGTTGACGAGCCGCACGCCCGACTGCCCCGTCTCTTCGACCGCGATGGTTTCTCCCGGCGCGAGATTGTAGGGTCCGAGCGTGATCGGCGCGGCGCCGCACGCGTCGTTCGAAGACACGACGAAGAGGTTCGGCTTGACGGCGACGCACGACACGGTCGGCGGCGCGGTGTCGGTGACCGTCACCGTCTGCGTGGCGATCGCGTGGTTGCCCGACGCATCGGTCGCGGTCCACGTGACGTGCGTCTGGCCCACCGGGAAGATCGCCGGTGCGTTGTTCGAGAACGTCGGCGTTCCGGCGCAATCGTCGGTGGCAATCGGCACGCCGAGGTTGGCGGCGACGCAGTTGTTCAGCGACAGGTCCGGCGGAATCGACGTGAACGCCGGCGGTGTCGTGTCGACCACCGACACGTTCTGCGTGGCGGTTCCGACACGGCCCTTTCCGTCGACGCCGGTCCACGTGACGAGATTGGACCCCACGCTGAAGACGGGCGGAGCGTTATTGGTGATCGACACGGACGTCGCGTCGCAGACATCCACCGCTGTCGCCTGACCGATCGTGTGCGCGGTACACGACGCGAGCGTCACACCGGGGGGCGCCGACACCACCGGCGTCGGAACCGGCGTCTGATCGGGGTTCGGCACGAACCGGCAATTGTCGGTGCGATCGGGGACGCCGTCGCCGTCACTGTCCGGGAACGCGATCGTTCCAGCGATCGTCGCCGTCATCGTGCCGGCGTCGGTCTCGTCGACCACGCAGCCGAAAACGGGGACGCATCCGGCCTTGAAGTGAATCGAGTTGGCCACAACCACCGTAACGGACAACGTGCCGCTGGTGAAGTCCAGCGTCCCCGTGACGTCCTGGCTCGGCTGCTTGTAGCCCCCTTCGGGCGACCCGTTGTCGATCGACGCCTCGTAGATCAGGAAATCGCCTTTCGGGATCGTGATCGCGAAGACGTTGGAGCCGAGCGGCGTCGCGACAAACGTGACGGCGCGGGCGAGCTGCACGCCGATCTCGGAATAGCTCTGCGTCTGACTGACGGTGTCGCACGAGCGCGTGGCGGAGAAGGCGCCGAACGATACCTGCACGCTCGTGAGCGTGAACTGTTTGCCGCCCGAGACGTCGATCCCGTCGGCGGGCGTCAACTGGATGCGGCCGCCTGTCACCGGCGTGGTCAGATCGACCTGCTGGTTGCAGGGGATGGCTTGCTGAACGTGCAGGCTCCCCGTGAGGTTGCTCGCGGTGGCCGGTTGCACGTCGGCGCTGACCACGAGGGTCGCCGCCATGACGGCTGCGGTGATCACGCCGCCGGTGAAGAGGAGCATCGATGTGTGCTTCATGACTCTCATCTCCCGCCCTAACGGATGCGCGCCAGGCGGACGTTGGTCAGGGTGCCGCCCATCTGCTTGAACGAGGAATCCACGTGCAGCGGGTACGCCGCCTTGTTCGGACTCGTGTAGAAGACCGTCTCTGCGCACGGCGCTCCGTCGCTGCACGGGCCGGTGACTTTCGCGTACGTGATCGTCGCGGTGCCGTCGAAGTCGTCGGTCGCGTGCACGCGGAATCGATCGCCCGAGGCATACGTACCGAACGACGGACCGTTCCCCGTCGGGATCGGACCCGGCTGCGCGGCGCCGCTCTCGAAGATGTACACGTTTGCGTCGTTGAACAGGTCGAGCCCGAAGCCGATCGTCCCGAAGGTGGCGTCGGTGTTGGGCGCGCCGCTCGACAAGCCGCCGAATCGCGCAGTGGTCGTTTCAGCCGCTGTGAACTCGACGAACGCATCGCCCGCGATGATCAGCTGCGCCGAGTCGGCGCCGGCATCGAACGCGCCAGTGTTTGCCGCCGTGCGGGTCAGCGTGTTCCCGTTGGTGCCGCTCGCGGCGACGCCAACCAGGTCCTGCCACACGACCGGTTCGGGCGACTGTCGCGGATCGAGGAAACTGTCGTTCCTGTTGCCGGCATCGGTGCAGCCGCCGTCGAAGAACGGCGGGTTCGTCGGCATGTTGGTGCTCGGATGCGCGTGAGCGGTGCAGAAGGCGACCACTTGCGGATCGGGCGGCACTTCCGCACCGGCTGGGCTGAACACGTCCTCGCACTGCGTGACGCACACGGCGGCGGCATCCGCGTACACCGAGCCGATCACCGAGCTGTTCATGCACACCAGCGAACCGGTGGGAAACGCGGCCTGGAAGCCGACGGCCTCCGGCTGTCCGCCGCAGTTATTGAGCGAGGCGGCCGAGTAATCGAGACCGATGCTGCTGGCGTCGCCCTCGGTCAACGCCACCGCACCCGCCGCCAAACGAATGCCGTTCGCTTTGTCCTCGTCTGTCGCACAGTGTCGCGTCAACACCTGCTCGATATCGCAGTACACCGCCGCCGTGTGCGGCAGCGGACCCGGATTGAAATTCTGCTGCAGCGATAACGCGCCTGGCGAGAAACCGCAATCGGGCAGTGCGAGCAGCACGAGCGGCCAGAACCAGCCCACTCTCAGCCAGCGGACAGTCGACTTGATGACGTGGCGCATGCAGACAATCTCCTCCACTCATCAAGATCGCAATCGACTGAAGAAACACGACAGCGGAAAAGGCGTTGACGCTCGTGCAACGACCTGTCATTGTCGCGCACGGTTTTTGCACTTAGCGGTTGCTCCATGTTACCGAGCGCACGCGCACGCTTACGCCTGACCGGCGATCACCTCGTTCTCGGCGTCGACGTCGGGTCCACGACGGTGAAGGTCGTCGCCGTCGATCCGCTCACGCGCGAGATTCTCTGGTCCGACTACCAACGCCACGAAACGCGTCAGGCGGAAAAAGTGATGGAGCTGCTCGTCGCAATCGGCGACGAGTTTCACGATCTGTCGCTCGATCGCATTCGCGTCTTCATCACCGGATCCGGCGCGGGTCCGCTGCGCGCGCCGCTCGGCGCGAAGTTCGTGCAGGAAGTCAACGCAGTGACGATGGCGGTCGACGTCCTGCACCCGGATGCGGGGAGCGTGATCGAGCTGGGCGGGCAGGACGCGAAGATCATCATCTACAAGGAGACCGCCGCAGGCGACAAGCGCGCGATCGCCTCGATGAACGACAAATGCGCCTCGGGCACCGGTGCGACGATCGACAAGTGCCTGCTCAAGGTCGGCATGCCGCGCGACGCGTTGCACGAGCTGTCGTGGGACGCATCGCGGCTGCACCACGTCGCCGCCAAGTGCGGCGTCTTCGCCGAAACCGACATCGTCAACCTGGTGAAATCGGGCATTCCGGCGCCCGAGATCATGTGTTCGCTCGCCGACGCGATCGTCGGACAGAACCTGTCGGTGCTCACGCGCGGCAACACGCTGCGGCCGAAGGTGCTGCTGCTCGGCGGTCCGAATGCGTTCCTGCCGTTTCTCCAGGCGTGCTGGCGCCAGCGGATTCCCGAGACTTGGCGATCGCGAGGCTTCGCCTATCCCACCGACGCGGCAATCGACACACTCATCATCGTGCCGCCGAATGCGGAGTACTACGCGGCGTACGGCGCCGTCATCTACGGCCTGCACGAAGCGGCCGGCGTCGGCGCCTACCGGGGCCTCGACCCGTTGAAGGCGTTCATCGCGGGCGATCGCAAGGCGCAGCTCGGCGACACGGCGGGACCGCCGCTCATCAGCGGCCAGGACGAGCTCGAGGCATTTCGCCGGACGTACGCGATTCCGCGCTTCGAGCCGGCGACATTCACCCCTGGCCAGCGCGTGCGCGGCGTCATCGGGTTGGACGGCGGGTCCACCTCCTCGAAGGCCGTGCTAGTCGACGAGGACGGCCGCGTCCTCGTGAAGCAATACCAGCTGTCGCAGGGCAATCCGATCGCCGACACCAAAGAGCTATTGGCGAAGATCAGGCAATACGTCTGCGATCAGGGCGCGACGCTCGACGTCATCGGCTTCGGCGCGACGGGATACGCCGCGGATGTGCTCGAGGAGTCGCTGCGCGCGGACGCGAATATCGTCGAAACCGTGGCGCACATGATGGCGGCGGTGAAGTACTTCGGCGACGTCGACGTGATCTGTGATATCGGCGGCCAGGACATCAAAGTCCTGTTCATGGCGCAGGGTGAGATCCGGAACTTCCGGCTGTCGAACCAGTGCTCGGCCGGCAACGGCATGCTGCTCCAGGCGATGGCCGATCAGTTTGGTGTGCCGGTGACGGAGTACGCCGACACGGCGTTCAAGGCGGGCCTCACGCCGTCGTTCAGCTACGGCTGCGCGGTGTTCCTCGACGCCGACCGCGTCAACTTTCAGAAAGAGGGCTACAGCAAGGAGGAGCTGCTCGCGGGCCTCGCGATGGTGCTCCCCAAAAACGTGTGGCAGTACGTCGTGCAGATCCCGCGGATGGCGGCGCTCGGCCGGAGGTACGTCCTGCAGGGCGGCACGCAATACAACCTGGCGGGCGTCAAGGCGCAGGTGGACTACATCAAGGCGCGCGTGCCGGACGCCGACGTGCACGTGCATCCGCATCCCGGCGAAGCGGGCGCGATCGGCGCGGCGCTCGAAACGCTGCGCGTCGTGACGCGGCGGGGCCACTCCACTTTCATCGGCCTCGACGCGGCCATCGATCTGTCCTATACATCCACCAACGACGAGACGACGCGGTGCCATTTCTGTCCGAACGATTGCGCGCGGACGTTCATCGACGCGCGGACGCCGGATGGCCGCACCAGCCGTTACATCTCCGGGTTCAGCTGCGAGAAGGGCACCGTCGAATCGGCTGATGCGCTGAAAACTCTGACCGCGCGGCGGAGGGATTTGCGCGTCCGGTATCCGAATCTGGTGGACTACGAGAGCAAGGTGCTGTTCCGGAGCTTCTATACGCCGGAGCCGCTCCCGGAGGACGGCACACTCATCGACAGCGTCGTGGTGAAGAAGACGATCTTCGGCGGCGTGAAGAAGACGCCGGTCCGGCGGCCGTTTCAGCGATCGCCCGAGTCAGCGCAGGAGCGGCGGCGGATCCAGATCGGCATCCCGCGCGTGTTGAACATCTACTCCACCGCACCGATCTGGCGGACCTATTTCGAGACGCTCGGTGTGAAGAGCGAGAACATCGTGTTCAGCGACTACACGTCGGAGGAGCTCTGGGCCGAGGGCGGCAAGTATGGATCGATCGACCCCTGCTATCCGTCGAAGGTGTGTCAGGCGCACATCCACAACCTGCTGTTCCGGCAGCCGCGCCACGCACTCAACTACATCTTCTTCCCCTGCATCACCCATGTGCCGACGTTCGTCGTCAACACGATGGACGACACGTCGTGTCCGATCGTGGCCGGCGCGCCGAAGGTGGTGCGCGCGGCATTCACGAAGGAAGTGGACTTCTTCGCCTCGCGTGGCGTCGAGTACATCGACGGCGCCGTGACGCTCGCGGAGCCGAACTATTTCGCTCGGCAGATGTTCGAGATGTGGGGCGAGCGGCTCGGCATCAGCGAGGACGAGAACGACTGGGCGTGCCGGCAGGGGCTCGCTGCCCTGCGCGCGCTGGACGATGACCTGCAGCGCCGCGGCCTGGAGATTCTCCAGGGGCTCGAGGAACAGAACAAGGTCGGCGTCCTGCTGCTCGGCCGTCCGTACCACCTCGATCCCGGTCTCAATCACAACGTCCTCGATGAATTCCAGGCGCTGGGGTATCCGATCCTGTCGATCCGCTCAGTGCCGAAGGATCCGGCGTGGCTCGCGCGGTTCTTCAAGGACGATCTCGATCGCGGTTTCGTCCAATCGCCGCTGGACGTGTCGGATGTCTGGCCCGAAAACTATTCCGCGAACAGCGTGCAGAAAGTGTGGGCCGCCAAGTTCGCGGCGCGGCATCCGAACGTCGTCGTGCTCGATCTGTCCAGCTTCAAATGCGGGCACGACGCCCCGACCTACGGTCTGATCGACAACATCATCTCGTCGAGCCGCACGCCGTATTCGGCGCTGCACGACATCGATGCGAACAAGCCGTCCGGCTCGATCAAGATCCGCGTGAAGACCTACGCGCACACACTGGCGCGACACGAAGAACGATTGCAGGATCTCGCCGCGGCGCGATCCGAGCTGCAGAGGCGTGTCGACGAGAAACGTCACGCCCTCATGCGCGAGCGCCAGCTGGCGGCCGCCGCCGCGCTTCGCCGCGAGCAGGCCGGCGATAGACGAAGCGGCGAGTTGGACGGGGCGTACGAGTCGTATCTGCAGGAAGACCCCGTGCTGCCGGCGTTCTCGGAGACACGGCGCGAGGCGGACGTCGCACCGCTGCCGCCGACGGAGACGGTCCTCGCTGGGGCCGGTCGGGGAGCGGCCGCATCGAACATTCTCTGGATGAAGGAGATCGACCGATGATGGCAGAGACGCATTCGGACGTGCGGAGCTACGAGGACATCGAAGCCGAAGTGCACGCGTTCGAACAAACCGAGCGGCGGCGGCTCGGCCTAGACGAGCAGCAGGTGAAGCACTGGGTCGACCACAATCCGCAAGCCTTCACCCGTGCCGAGCGCGAACGCACCACCATCCTGCTCGGCGGCTTGACGGTCGCGCACGATCACCTCGTGCGCGCGGCGTTCGGCGGCCTCGGCTATCGCATTCAGCCGCTCGACGTGCCGGATACCGACGCGCTCCGGTTCGGCAAAGAGTTCGGCAACCGCGGCCAGTGCAATCCCACCTACTTCACGGTCGGCAACCTCGTGAAGCACCTCGTGCACCTGCGCGACCGCGCGGGCATGCCGGTGGACGAGATCATCGGCCGCCATGTGTTCCTGACCGCGGGAGCGTGCGGTCCGTGTCGGTTCGGCACCTACGTCACCGAATATCGGAAGGCGCTGAGCGACGCCGGGTTCGAGGGCTTTCGGGTGCTGCTCTTCCAGCAGCAGGGCGGCCTGCGGCAAGCAACCGGCGAGGACGCCGGCCTCGAGTTCTCGACGAAGTTCTTCTTCGCGCTGCTGAGAGCGGTGATTGCGGGCGACGTGCTGAACCTGATCGGCTATCGCGTCCGCCCGTACGAGATCGAGCGCGGCGCCACCGATCGCGCGCTCGCGGCGTGCAGACAGATCATCGAGCACGCCTTCGAACGGCGCCGCAGCCTGTTCGTCGCGCTGTGGAAATGCCGGCGGCTCCTCGCGCGCGTGCCGGTCAATCGCCTGCAGCCCAAGCCGAAGGTCGCCATCATCGGCGAGTTCTGGGCGATGACGACCGAAGGCGACGGCAACTATCGGCTCCAGCGATTCCTCGAAAGCGAGGGCGCCGAGGTGGACATCCAGCCGATCACGGCGTGGCTCCTCTACAACATCTGGGAGAACGTGTGGGACACGAAGCAGCGAATGATGCTGCGCGTCGATGACGAAGGCAGGGCCGGGCTGAAAGGGACGAACACGCGCAGGAAACTCTTCCTGCTGAAGGTTGCTGACCGTGCGCTGCGCGGCGCGTTCGCGCTCTATGCGAATGCGATTGGTCTTCACGGCTATCACCTGTCCGATATGGACGACATCGCGACGATTTCCCACCAGGTACCTACGACAATCACTTGCGCGGCGGCGAAGGACACATGGAAGTCGGGAAGCTGATCCAGCACGTCGAGGAGAAGAAGTCGCACATGGTGATCAGCGTGAAGCCGTTCGGCTGCATGCCCTCGTCCGGCGTCTCCGACGGCGTGCAGTCGCTCGTCACCGCCAAGTACCCTGAGGCGATCTTCTGCGCGATCGAGACGACGGGCGACAGCGCGGTGAACGCGCAGAGCCGCGTGCTGATGGATCTGTTCAAGGCACGGCAGCGGGCGCAGGCCGAGTATCAGGATCTGTTGGAGGCAACAGGGGTATCGCAGACTGAAGCCGAGCGTCGCGCGTGCCGCCGCGGGTACGCGCGCGCGCTGTTCCATCCCGCGCACCGGGTCGCGGGCACCGCCAGCAACACACTGGTCGCGCTCGATCCCCGGCTCGCGTCGCGTGCCACGACTCGCGCCGCCTCTCGTCCCGCGACAGCTGAGCCGTTTCCCGCCAACCGATCTCGCGCGGACGTCGCCGGCCTGCCTCGCGCCCGCTTCCGCAACGGCGTCATCCCGCTCGTGCCCGTCGGATCGCCCGAGCTCGGTCCGCGGCCCCGGCAGGACTAAAGGGGCCACGCGTGCCAGCCCCACTCATCGAACCTCTTCGCGGCCTTCGTGTTCGCCGTGCCTTCGTGATACAGGAGCTTCCTCCGCCACGAGAGGTACGGAGACCTGTCCCCACTACCGGTACAGAGACCCGTCCCGGTATAGACCGTCCTCGGTGTAGAATCCAGGCCGGCCCAGAAACCTGGCTCCCCCAGCCGGTCTGCGCTCCTGCCAGGAGGTCGCCTCGTTGCCCGCTACGCTCTCGTCGTTCTTTGTCGCCGCTGAACACGGCGACGCCGCCGCCAGCCAGGCGTTGTTTGGACGTCTCTATTCCGAGCTGCACCGGCTCGCGAAGCGGGAGCTCGCCCGCCGCGGCGTGGCCGCCAGCATCGGCGTCACGACGCTCCTGCACGAGGCCTATCTCGACATGGCCTCGCACGAAGGGCCGCAATTCCCCGATCGGCCGCGCTTCATGGCGTACACCGCACGCGTGATGCGCGGCCTCATCATCGATCACGCGCGGAGTCGTCGCGCCAGCAAGCGCGGCGGCGAGTTCGAGATCACGTCGCTCGGCACCGACGTCCGCGAGAACGTGGCCGACGCGCGCGAGCTGACCGCCGTCGCCGACGCGCTCGACGAGCTCGCCGGCACGGAACCCGCCCTCGCCGAAGTGGTCGATCTGAAATTCTTCTGCGGCTTCTCGTTCGGCGAGATTGCCGCGATGCGCGGCGTCTCGGAGCGCACCGTCCAGCGCCAGTGGGAGAAGGCGCGCATCTACCTGCACCAGAGTCTCCGCTCGGATCTGCCGGTCTGACCGCATGGCCCGCATCGATCGCGAGCGGTGGCAGGCCATCAGTGCGGATCTCGATCGCGCGCTCGACATGAGCGACGCGGAGCGCGACGCGTGGCTCGCCGCGCTCCGCGATCGCGATCCGACGCTGGCGTCGGAGCTTCAGCTGCTGCTCGATGAGCACCGCGCGGTCGTCCTCGAGCGCTTTCTCGAAGACAGACCCGTGCTGCCCGCCGGGCCGCAGGTGTCGGCCGGTCAGACGATCGGCGCTTACCGTCTGATCGCGCCGATCGGCGAAGGCGGCATGGGCAGCGTGTGGCTCGCCGAACGCCACGACGGGCGCTTCGATCGGCGCGTCGCGGTGAAGTTCCTCAGCGTGGCCCTCGCCGGCCGCGGCGAGGAGCGGTTCCGGCGCGAAGGCGCGATTCTCGCGCGGCTCAGCCACCCGCACGTCGCGCAGCTCGTCGACGCCGGCGTGTCGGATGCGCACCAGCCGTACCTGATCCTCGAGTACATCGACGGCGAACACATCGACGAGTACTGCGACCGCTGCCGGCTCGACGTCCCGGCGCGGATCGCGCTGTTCCTCGACGTGCTCGCTGCCGTCGCCCACGCGCACGCGATGCTGATCGTGCACCGCGACATCAAACCGTCGAACGTGCTGGTCACACGCGATGGCTGTGTCAAGCTGCTCGACTTCGGGATCGCGAAGCTGCTCGAAGACGAAGGACGCGCCGGCACGGCGATGATGACGGTCGATGCCGTGGCGCTGACACCGGAGTACGCGGCGCCAGAGCAGATGACGGCCGGCCCGATCACGACCGCGACCGACGTCTACTCGCTCGGCGTCCTGTTGTACGTGCTGCTGAGCGGCCGGCATCCGTCCGGCGCCTCGCGGCGCTCGCCGGCCGAGATGATGAAGGCGCTGGTCGACACCGAGCCGCGCCGGCTGTCGGAGGTCGTCGGCGCGAGCGGCCGCGAATCGGCCGCGGCCGCCGCGAACCGCGCCGGGACGCCCGGCAAGCTTCGCCGCCTGGCGCGCGCTGATCTCGATACGATACTGGTCCGGGCGCTGAAGAAGCAGCCAGAGCAGCGCTACACGTCGGTCGCTGCCCTCGCCGACGATCTGCGCCGGTACCTCCGGCACGAGCCGATCAAGGCGCGGCCCGACACGTTCGCTTATCGGACGGCGAAGTTCGTCCGGCGCAACCGCGCGGCAACCTCCCTCGCCGGCCTCGCGCTGCTTGCATCGATCGCCGGCATCGTCGGCACGATCCTTCAGGCGCGCACGGCGCGGGTCGAGCGCGACTTCGCGCTGCGGCAACTGTCGCGCGCCGAGACGATCAACGATCTGAACACGTTCGTGCTCTCGGATGCCGCGCCAGGGGGACAGCGCTTCACGGTCGACGAGCTGCTCGCGCGCGCCGAGCGCATCGTCGGCGACCAGCAGGGGGACGCCGGCAGTCACGTCGAACTGTTGATTGACGTCGGCCGGCAGTACACCGTTCAAGAGAACTACGCGAAGGCGCGACGGTTGTTGGAGGAGGCGTACACGCGTTCGCAGGCGCTCGCCGAGCCGTCGACGCGAGCACGCGCGGCGTGCGCGCTCGCGCAGACGCTCGGCTCGTCGGGTGATCTGTCGCGCGCCGAAGCGCTGTTTCAAGAGGGGGTCGGCGAACTGCCCGATCAGCCGCAGTTCAGCCTGGATCGGGTCTTCTGCCTGCAGCGCGGCAGCGAGATCGCGCGCAACACCGGCATTGCGCAGGAGGCGATCGCGCGCGCCGAGGCCGCGCAGCGCGCGCTGGCGGCGTCGCGGTTCCAATCGCCGCTCTTGGACGTGGACACGCAGATCGCGCTCGCCGGCGGATATCGTGTGGTCGGCCGTCTCGAGGACGCGAGCGCGGCCTTCGCGCAGGCGGCGGACCGGATGGCCTCGCTCGGCCGCGCCGACACCGCGAGGGCGGGGACGGTCTTCAATAACTGGGGCGTGACGCTCTGGCAGATCGGCCGGCCGCTCGAATCGACGCGCGTGCTGGCCCGCGCGGTCGCCATCCACAGCGACGAACGGGGCGAACAGGCCGTCTCGCCGATGGTGTTCATCAATTACGCCCGCTCGCTGGCCGACATGCAGCGCCTCGACGAAGCGTCGGACTACGCCGAACGCGGCTCCGCGCGGGCGCGGCAGGCGGGCAACGACGTGGCGTTCGGCCAGTCGCTCTTCGTGCGCGCAACGATCGACCGATTGAGAGGCGACCTCGACGCCGCGTCGCGCATGCTCGCCGACGCGGAACAGCAGCTGCGCCGCACGCTGCCGGAAGGGCACATCGCGTTTGCGACGCTGGCGGATCAGCGCGCGCTCGTGGCACAGGCGGGCGGCGACTCAGCGGCGGCGCTCGATCTGGAAAATCGCGCCATCGAGATCGGCGAAGCGGCGGGACGGGCGAAACATGAGGGCGGCGATTATCTGCGCGTCTATCTCGTGCACCGATCGGAGATCGAGCTGACGCTCCGGCGCGCGGATGCGGCGGAAACCGACGCCGCTCGCGCACTCACAATGATGGCAAGCCTCGTCCGGCCAGGGAATTTTTCGAGCTTCCTGGGCCATGCCTACCTGGCACTGGGCCGCGCCCAGGATGCCCGAGGCCGGCACGGCGACGCACTCGCGGCGTTTCGATCGGCGGCCGATCAGTTCGAGCACACGCTCGGTCCCGATCACGCGGATACCCGAGGTGCTAGAAAGCTGGCGGCGGAGGATTGAAGTCGGACGAAAGTCCTGCGCCACGGCTCACGGCAGGACTAAAGTCCTGCGCCACGATCGCATCCGCACTCCCGCCCTTCCCGCCTATCCTGCCCGATTGAAGGCTCTAAACCGCGTCGACGAGATCCCGCCACGCTGACGTCACGCGATCGTTGGCCTCGGCGACGATGGCGCCGCACTGCCACGCGCGCTCGTGCTGCCGCACGCTCCAGACGACTTCGACTTGAATGAGTCGCTCCGAATTCGAATCGAAATCCGAATCCGGCGCCGCGACGGCGAGAGCCGGCAGCACTACGGCGAGGTTTTGTGGCAGGTCGTCCGGCGAATCGTCAATCTCGAGGCGCATGCCGCCGTAGCTGACGTCGAGGAGCCGGCCAGGCAGTCGATTGATCTTCGTCGGCAGCGCCATCGGAAGATGCTTCCGCCGCCAGCGACGCTCCGGCGTGGGGGCAGGCGACGGCAACTGCCGTTCGATCATCGCCAGCAGCTGCGCGCGCGTGATCGGCTTCACGAGGAACTCGGCGCCGAGATTCCGCGCATCGCGCTCGAGCACCGTGTCGGCGAAGCCGGTCACGACGATCGCACGGAGCGGGTGCGGAGCAGTTGCGATCAACTGCAGCCCGTTGAAATCTCCGAGCCGGACGTCGAGGATCACCAGATCGGGCGACTTGGCTTTCAGGACGTCCACCGCCCGCTCGAAGCTGTCGGCGGTGAGCATGCGGTAGCCGGCGTCGGCCAGCATCCGCGCGAGCCCTTCGCGCGTGGCGCGGTCATCGTCGACGACGAGCAGGGTCGGAGGCGGCGAGCATTGATATTCGAAGGTCACAAGGCCATTCTGAACCTGAATGTTGGTCAGGTCGTCTTTATCGCCGTATGCACACCTCGTGCGAGCTTTTTCACTTGCATCGTAAGCGCCAGATTCTGCGAGACTTACGTCATTATTAGCCGCCTGGCGCGTGATCATCTTGCCACGATGTCAGACATTTCTGCTAGCCGGATCACGGATTTGTTGGCGGTTATTATGACTTGCTACGACATAAGGGTTTACTTTAGTCTCCCTGTTTAGGTAGACTTCTCAGTCGCGCCAGACAAAACGACCTGACGAGCTCGGAGATCCTGGAAATGCTGACAAAACGAGATGAGGCGATTTCACTGCTGGGCGAGAGCCCGGCGATTGTGGCGCTGCGTCGAGAAATCCACGAAGCGGCACGAACCAACGCGAAGGTGCTCATCCTCGGCGAGACGGGGGTCGGCAAAGAAGTCGCCTCGCACCTGATCCATCGGCACAGCCAGCGGCAGGGGCGCGCGTTCGTCGCGCTCAACTGCAGCGGCATTCCGGAAACGCTGCTGGAATCCGAGCTGTTCGGCCACACGCGCGGCAGCTTCACCGGCGCCTATCGCGACAAGCCCGGGCTGGTGCGGCAGGCTGAAGGCGGAACGCTGTTGCTCGATGAGCTCGGCGAAATGAGTCTGCGCATGCAGGCCGTGCTGCTGCGGTTCACGGAAACCGGTGAAGTGCAGCCGGTCGGCGCGGATCGACCCGCGGGCCGCTCCGACGTGCGGTTGATCACGGCGACGAACCGCGACTTGCGCGCGCAGATCGCCGACGGGAAATTCCGCGAGGATCTCTACTATCGCCTGAACGTCATCCAGCTGCGGATTCCGCCGCTGCGCGAACGGGCCGACGACATTCCGCTTCTGCTGCAGCATTTTCTGGGACAGGCCAGCGAGGCGCACAATCTGCCATGCCCACGCTTGTCGGCGGATGCCGAGGCCGCGCTGCAAAGCTACCCGTGGCCTGGCAATGTGCGTGAGTTGAAGAACATCACCGAGCGCCTCGTCGTGCGCGATGTCCGACGGCCGATCACACGCGAGGATCTTCCCCTCGAGCTTCGTCCCTCCGGCCGCGACGGCGGCGCTTCCGACTTTGCGGCGGCGTCCTCTTCGCCGGCGGTCGCCGTCAGCGGCGCTCCTTCATCGATCGCCGAGACGCTGTGGCGGCGCCTGCAGGACGGCGACAATTTCTGGACGGTAGCGGAGATGTTCAAGTCGCACGACATCACGCGCGCCGATCTGCGGATGCTCATTCACATCGGGCTGCACCACACGCGCGGCAACTATCGCGCGCTGATCGCGGTGTTCAATCTCCCGGCGCACGACTACAAGCGCTTCCAGGCCTTCCTCTTCCAGCACAAGTGCAATCTGCCGTTCCGCAGTTATCGCACAGGCGACGCCGCCACGGCGTCCGAACGGCCGAAGCAGCCCTTCGAGGTTGCGTCGTAAACGAGAGCCGGCGAAAGCGATTAACGCTCCACCACGGATGACACAGAGGACACAGAGGATCAATCCTTTTGGTTTCCTTTGTGTCCTTTGTGTTGAAGCGAGGCTCTTCGCTAAAGGTTCTCGCGCGCCCGACCGATGAATACGGCCACAATGAATGTCCTCGAATGGCAGCTTCGTCTCACGTTGAGCGGGCTGCCCGACGGCTCTCATCGCGCGGGCCGCTGAGCGGCGACGTCTGAAACACATCTCGCGTGTTCTTCGTGTTCTTCGTGGTTTCCGGATGCGCCTCCCATATACCGCCGCAGATATATAAACAGTCGGCGTAGGGAGGAGCTCTCTGAACCTCTATGTCCCCCGTGTCCACCGTGGTGAGAGTTGGCGGGGTAATCGCCGCGCCTGTTAACTGACTGCGCGTGTGGAGGGGCGAGTCTCAGCGTGAACGGCGCGCGGTCCCGCCCCGCGAAACCGCTGAAACGGCACGTGACAATCGTGCTGCCGCAAGAACGACAGCACCCGCTTGTAATCAGCACCCGGCAGATTGAAGATCCCGAGCAGCGCGCGATAACTGCCCTGCGTTTCGTGCAACCCGCGCTGCACCAGCGCGTGCACGTCCAGCCGCGTCAGATCGTGATTGCGGAACGGCTCGGCGACGCACGTCCAGAAGGTTTCCCCCGTATGCAGCTCGCGCCAGAGCCGATCCAGCACGCTCTCAGTTGACGCCGCCTCGACACGGCCGGGTTGAGCCGCGTCGGCCGCCGGCCGCGGCGGAAACGGCAGCGGCACGTGAACGAACGCGCCGCGCACTTCCTCGGGCAGATCCTCGACGCGCACGGGACGTCCCAGATCGCGCACCACGAGCCGCTCCACGACGTTCTTCAGCTCGCGGATGTTGCCCGGCCACGAAAATTCCTGCAGACACTGACGCGCCGCCGCGCCCAGCGCCGGGGCCGCCAGACGATGCTGGGCACTCGCGCGCTCGAGGAAGTGGTCCAGCAGCGCCGGAATGTCGTCGCGCCGCTCCCGCAGCGGCGGCACGCAGATCTGGATCACGTTCAGGCGGTAAAACAGATCCTCACGGAACGCCTGCGCCGCGACGAGCGCCTTGAGGTCGCGATTGGTGGCGGCAATCAGCCGCGCGTCCGTGTGCGCAATGGTGCGATCGGCGCCGATCGGCTGGATCTCGCCGGTCTCCGCGAACCGTAGCAGGACAGCCTGCATGCGCAGGCTCATCTCGCCGAGCTCGTCGAGAAACAAGGTGCCGGTGTCGGCTTGACGCGCCAGACCGGGCTTGTCGCGATAGGCGCCGGTGAAGCTGCCGCGCATGTGACCAAACAGCTCGGACTCCAGGAGCGTTTCCGGAATCCCGCTGCAATTGACGGCAACAAACGGATGCAGCCGCCGGCTGCTTCGGGCGTGGATCATCTGCGCCACGAGCTCTTTGCCAGCGCCCGTCTCCCCGAGGATGAGCACTTTCGCGTGCGTCCGCGCGGCGCTTTGAATGTCTTCCAACAGCGTTTGGGAGGCGGGCGACGTGCCGACGAGCAACAGATCGCGTTCCATGGAACTTTGCCTCGTGTTCACAGCGGCCCGGTCGGGAACGGGACTATAGCGCAAGCCGCCGCGCCATAGCGCAAATCTTCACAGTAATTTTCGGCACGACCGACCCGATCAATTAGTGGAGCTCGACAGGGGTGCGCTGCCGGCGTCTCCCACAGTACCCGCCGTCCGAACCCGATTCTTTCCCGCCTTCTTCGCTTGGTACAGCGCCATATCCGCGCCGGCGATCAGGTCGCGCGGCGACATGTCCGGCCGCGACACCGCCAACCCGATGCTCACCGTCACCTTCAACGACGCCAGGCCCGGCTCCGCAGACGAGGTTTTCTGCACGCGCTGGCGAATGCGCTCGGCAATCCGCGCCGCATCGTCGGCGGCGCTGCCCGGCATGACGACGGCGAATTCCTCGCCGCCAAACCGGGTGCAGATGTCGAAGACGCGCACCGAGCGCCGCAGGATGTCGGCGATTGTGCGGATCACCGTGTCGCCCACCAGGTGGCCGTACGTGTCGTTGACCGCTTTGAAATCGTCGACGTCGATCATCAGCAGGCCGACGGAGAGGGAATGGCGCTGCGCGCGTTGCAATTCCTCCTGGATGCGCGTGTGAAAATATCGGCGGTTGAACAGGCCGCTCACCGGATCGATCGCGGCCGCCTCGGCGTAGGATCCCGCCTGTGCCAGGGCGCGCTCGCGCCCGAGCGCGAGAGCGAGCGGCGCCGCCAGCGTGCGCAGCGTCGAAAGATCGGTGCGGGTGAACGGCCGGCCGTCGGCGCGATCGGTGACGCACAGCACGCCCAGCACTTCGGTCGCCGTCGTGATGGGCACCGCAGCGAAGGAATTCGTTCGATACCGCGAGCGCGGCTTGCGCGTGCCGTGCAAAGTCGCGACGTCCGTCACTCGAAGCGGCATGCCGGTCTGATACACGGAGCCCATGATGCCGACGCCTCGCGCGATGCGGAGATGCTCGACGAGCTTCACGGGATAGCCGACCGTCGCCATGATCCGAAGCATCTGACTGTCGGCGTCGGCGACGGCGAGCGTGGCGATCTGCGCGCGCACGGCGCGCGCGGCGTTGCGCACGGCGAGGTCGGCGACGCCGGCGTAGCCGGTCGATCGCGCCAGCGCACGCGTGAGGCGATGCATGGCCACGCGCACCTGCGCCGCCGAGGACAGGGCGTAGACGCGATCGGCGCGCCGCAGATTTTCGCCCAGCTGACGCAGCGGCGAAGCGGAGAGCGTCCAGTCGCGATGCAGCATGAGGACCGACGGCGTCTGGCGGCGCGGCAGGCCGACGAGCGTCCATTCCTCGTCGCCCGACGTCCAGCTTTCGACGACCACGGACGCGGCGTCGCCCGCGCGATCCAGCGCCTGGCTGACCGTGTCGATCGGCGGGATGGCCGGATCACCAGGCGATTCAGACAACATCGTCCACTTGCCGTCTTCGCGACAGACGAGCGCCGCTTTCGTTCCGACGATATCCGCGATCGCCTGAACGACGAGATGTGGCGCGTCGGCGATCGCGGAGCGCTCGGGCGCGCCGACGTGGAGGTCGAGGAGCTCGCGTGTCTGCTCGGGCAGAAGGATGCGAACGTTCGACCGGGCCGGTTCAGTCATTGAGATCGTTGAACAAGTCACGCGTAAGAAAGACTTCCAGGAATCAGCATCCGACAATACCCCGCGAAAAACCTGACTTCGGTGCGTTCGTCTGTGAGTTACAGCTCGCTGCGGTGTAAAGGGGCAACGAATGTACCCAAGGCTGAGCCGTATGCGCGTTTCGAGGCGCAGACGCCGATTCGGGCGGCATCTACGTCGGTTTATGGTCGTTTGAGTGCGTCGCCGGGACGGCTCTAGGCTGCCTGCTGACGGCACAAAGTCAGCGCAACGCGGAACTCTCACGAGCATAATCGCGCGAGATCCTCAATGATCCTGAGGAATTTCACGATTTGTAATGGCAGCAGGCTTGCTCAATGGTTGAGCACCGCTCGATATGCCGGTGCGGTCTGGATCCGGAGTGGACCAGATCGACATAGGCGGCGGTGATGAAATCGACTCTCAAGGAGGCTTTGCCAGTGATTAGAAAACTGCTCTTGGTGGTTCCGGTGATGGCGCTCTTCGGGTTGGCAACAGCCCCGAAGGCGTCGGCCGACACATTCACGTTGAACTGGGACTTCTGCTCCGAGGCGTGCCTCGGTGGAGGTACTGATGGCGGAACGGTCAAGCTCACGCAGGGGAGCAACTTGGACCAAGTGACTTTCGACATCAAATTGGCGGCAGGTCTTGATTTTCACCAGACCAACGGCCTCGATGCGTTCATGTTCAACGATAGCGGTTCGCAGGATCTTACGTTCGATTTCGGAGGGGCAAATTACAGCGCGGCATTCTTCTCAGGGGATTCCTCTCAGGAGGACGGCGCCGGCAAATTCGACTACATCGTCAGCTATGGCGTTAAGCCCGGAGTGGACGGCAACGAGTTGATTTTCACGGTTACGGCTACGTCGCAATTGACTCTGGCGCAGTTTGAGACCCTGGGCGGCAGCAGCCTCGTAGATTTTGCGGCGAACGTCACCAACGGAACCTGCACAGGATTGATTGGCGCTGGCAATGGGGGGAGTGACAGCACTGCGCACGCGGGGAATGTCAATGGAAACTGCACGGTTCCGCAGGAACCGCCCACAGTTCCCGAGCCAGCGTCGCTCACGCTGCTAGGCTCCGGTCTGGCGCTCATCGGCAGCCGCCTGCGTCGCAAGAAGGCGTAGTCGCCGGCACTGACGGAACCACCTCTCGCGGCGGGACTACGGTCCCGCCGCTTTTTTGTTGTACCCGCCTCCTGCAGTTCCTCGCCTCGCCCTCTCCACCAATCACGTTCACCACGAAGACGCAAGAGCACGAAGTCTTTCAATCTGAATACTTCGCGATCTTCGTCCGCTTCGCGCCATCGTGGTTTCCGTGGTGGGTCAAGGTCCGGCCGATCATCCAGCCGATCGTCACTTCGTGTTCTTCGTGTTCTTCGTGGTTCCGTGAGTTCGTGATGCCCCTCGATATACCTCCGCAGATATATACAAAAGTCGGCGTAGCGATGAACTCCCTGAACCGCTTCTCGAACAAAAAAGCCATTATTCCTAATGAATTTGCCGATTTTTCGAATGGCAGTCCGATTGCTCAACCGTTAGCAGCCGCGATGGCGGATCGACAGACCAACGTAGTCGTTGACGACCGAAGGAGCCAGGTGAAGAAGACATCTCTCAAGAGTCTCGTGCTAGCAGCGATCGCCATCGCCGCATTCAGCGCCACGGCAAGCGCAAATACCCTCACGTTCACGCTCGATCAGGATGCGTGCAGCGGCACGTGCGGAACCGGACCGTTCGGCACGATCGTGCTGAACGACGCATTGGCGGGGGAACCGGCAAATACCGTCGACGTCCTGCTGACGCTGGCGTCGGGGGAACGGTTCGCAGGCACGGGCGCCGGCGAGGCGCTGGAATTCAATATTGCGGGGCACCCTGCGATTTCGGTTACCGACATCACGAGCGGTTTTGTGATCGGACCGTCCCCGGCGACGGCAAGTTCGTTCGGCAGCTTTGGGTACTCGATCGAATGCATCAATCCCGGATCGTGCCATGGCGGACAGGCGGGCAACCTGGCGGGTCCGCTCACGTTCGACGTGACGCTCACCGGCATCACCGTCGCGAGCTTCGTCGCCAACGACGGCGGTTTCTACTTCGCGTCGGACATCGTGGGCGCCAACGGGAACACGGGCAACGTGGGCGCGAAGGGGCCCAGCACGCCGCCTCCGCCTGTCCCCGAGCCCGCATCGCTTGCGCTCTTCGGCTCCGGCTTGGCGCTGCTCGGCAGCCGACTGCGTCGCAAGAAAGTCTAGATAGGAGCGGACATATGTGTCCGCCCCTTCGACACTCACCGACCCATGTGGCGGGACAACGGTCCCGCCGCTTTTTTTTGGGCGGCCGGTGGGCCAAAGAGCGGTCCTGGAATGACCGATACATTCCACTAGATCGCCTATAATCAGAGGTTCAATCCTGAGCAGAAACAGGTTTATTCCTCCGTGGGCTCCGTGTCCTCAGTGGTGGAGAGTTTGCACGTAACGATGAAACGAAACACCATCGCGGCGGCGGCGCTCGTCACAATCGGGCTGCTGATTCTGTACGCCGACGTGTTGGCGAAGCTCTTTTCGGCGTGGCGCACCGACGACAACTACTCGCACGGCTTCTTCATCGTCCCGATCGCGGTGTATCTCGCGTGGGAGCGGCGCGGTCAGCTCGCGGCCGCCGCGATTCGCCCAAGCGGACTCGGGCTACTGGTGGTGCTGGCGAGCCTGGTAGTGCTCGCGGCAGGCGTGCTGGGGGCCGAGCTGTTTCTGACCCGTGTCTCGCTGCTCGGCGTGCTGGGCGGCATCGTATTATTCATGTTCGGCTGGCAGCATCTCCGGATTCTCATTTTCCCGCTGTGCTTTCTGCTGCTGATGATTCCGCTGCCGGCGATCATCTTCAACCAGATCGCGTTTCCGCTGCAGCTGTTGGCATCGCGAGCCGGTGAATATGCGTTGAGCTCGGTCGACATCCCGGTGCTTCGCGAAGGCAACGTTCTCGTGCTCGCGAACACGAGCCTCGAGGTCGCGGAAGCGTGCAGCGGCATTCGGTCGCTCATCTCGCTGCTCACGCTGGGCATTGTCTTCGGCTATCTGGCCGATTCACGGATGTGGGTCCGGCTGGCTGTCGCGTTGTCCACGATTCCCGTGGCCATCGTGTCCAACGGCGCGCGAGTCGCCGGCACCGGGATCGCCGCGCACCGATTCGGACCGGCTGCGGCTCAAGGATTTTTTCACGAGTTCTCGGGCTGGGCGGTCTTCATCGTCGCCTTCCTGCTGATGCTCGGCGTGCAGCGCGCGATCGCGTGGGTGTTTCCCCCGGCACCGTCGCAAGGTGCTCCTGCAGTAGCGACGTAACGATCATGCTCATCCGATCGCTGATTCTGTTCGCGTGCCTGACCGTCGCTGCGGGAACGATTGCCCGCGCTGAACGATCTGAATCGGTGCCGCCGCGCGCGCCCCTGGCGGGGTTCCCCATGCTGATGGGCGCGTGGCGCGGGGTTCAGGAGCCGCCGTTCGAAGCCAGCATTCTGAAAATCCTCGGCGTCGACGAGTACCTCACTCGGGCATACTTTCTGCCGAATCGCGGCGGCGTCGGACTGTACATCGGCTATTACCGCAGTCAGCGTCAAGGCGACACGATGCACTCGCCACTCAACTGCCTGCCAGGCTCCGGATGGGAGCCGATTTCACAAACGTACACGCGCGTGCCTGTCAACAACGGCGCCGCTGGCGGCGGCCTTTCCGAGATCACGATCAACCGATATGTCGTGCAGAAAGGGCTCGACCGTCAGCTCGTACTCTATTGGTATCAGGCGCACGGGCGGGTGATCGCGAGCGAATACTGGAGCAAGTTCTATCTGATCCGCGACGCCGTGCGGTTGAACCGGACAGACGGTGCGCTCGTGCGCGTCATCGCTCCGGTGCTCGGCGACGCCGGTGATGCCGAAGCGCGCGCGGAACAGCTCGGCACCGCGTTCATTCAGACCATGTTTCCGCAGTTGCCCGCGTACCTCCCGCAATGAGAGCGATCATGAGATTCACAAGCCTTCGCCCGGTGCTGATCACCGCTTGTCTGCTGGCCGTCACCGCCGCGTGCCACAGAGCCACGCCCGAGGACCATTTCCGAAAAGGCAATGCGTATTTCGAGGCGGGCCAGTACGCGGAGGCGATCGTCGAATACCGGATCGCCATTCAGGGCAACCCGCAGTTTGGGGCGGCGCGGCTGAAGCTGGGTGACACCTACATCCGCTTGAAGGACGGCAACAACGCGCTGCGCGAGTACGCGCGCGCCGCCGACGTGCTGCCCACCGACGTCAATGCACAGATCAAGGCTGGCACCACCTTGCTCGGTGCCCGCCAGTTCGAAGACGCGCGCGCCCGCGCGGAGAAGGCGCTCGCGATCGATCCCACCAGTATCGATGCGCTGATACTCAAGGGCAACGCGCTCGCCGGCCTCAAGGACTTCGACGCCGCTGTCGCCGATTATCAGCAGGCGATCACCGCCGACCCGGCGCATAGCAACGCCTACAACAATCTGGGCACCGTGCAGCTCATGCAAGGCAAGCGCGACGAAGCCGAAGCCACCTTCAAGACGGCCGTCGCGAAGGATCCGAAATCGGTCGCCGCGCAGCTGGCGCTCGCCAATTTCTATTCGGCCACGGGACGACAAACCGAGTCGGAGTCGACGCTGAAGGCGGCGCTCGCCACCGACCCAGCCAATCTTGTCGCGAATCGCGCGCTCGGCGCGTTCTACATGAGGACCGGACGGACGGCTGAAGCCGAGCCCTACTTCAAAGCGCTCGCGAAAGACTCCTCCAACCCGGCGTTCTCGATGACGCTGGCCGAGTACTACATCGCGACCAACAAGCACGACGAGGCGCGGAAGGTGCTGGCGGAGCTGGCCCGGCGGCCCGACTCTTACGCCGATGCATCCGTGCGCCTCGCCGCGCTCGACGCGCTCGACGGCAACCGGGCGCAAGCGGAAATGAACCTGCAGGCGGTGCTCGCCAAGTACCCCAAAGACACGTCGGCCTTGCTGCTGCGCGCCAATCTGCTGCTGCTGGATCACAAGCGCGAGGAAGCCAGCGCCGCCGTGACTGCGGCGATCGCGATCGACTCCAATTTGCCCCAGGCGCACGATCTGGCCGCACGAATCTACGCGTCCGCCGATCGAACCGACGACGCGATTCGCGAATACGAACAGGTGTTGAAGCTGGATCGGCGGCCGCTGAACGCCACGACGGAACTGGCGCGGCTGCAGCTTCAGAACGGCGCAGCCGACAAAGCGGCGACCTACGCGCAACAGGCGTTGCAGCTCGATCCGAAGAACGCGCGCGCCCAGGATTTGTTGATGCGGAGCTACTTGCGTCAGGGCGACGTCAGCAAAGCCAAGACGCTGCTGGCGTCTCTGCAGAAGGCGTATCCGAACACGCCAGAGGTGTTCAACCTGGCCGCGCTCACCGCGCTCGCCGACAAGCAGCCAGGGGCGGCGAGAGCGTCCTTCGATCGCGCGCTGCTGCTCGATCCGAAGAATCTGGAGGCGCTAGCCGGAGAGGCGCGCCTCGACCTGGCGGATGGGCGTGCCGCCCAGGCGACCGCGCGCGTCGGCGCCGCGCTCAACCGCGGCGAACCGAATGTGGACCTGCTCCTGCTCGGCGCCCGCACGTACTGGAGTGCCAGCGATCTAGCCGAGTGCGAGAAGCTCCTGCAGAAGGCGCTGGCCGCGGACCCCTCGCGCCTGCAGACGTACTCACTGCTCGGTCAGTTGTACGCCAAGCAGCGGCGGCTGGACGAGGCGATCGCCCGCTTCCAGGATGTCTTGAAGCAAAATCCCAAGTCGCTGTCGGCGATCACGATGGTCGGCATGCTGCTCGAGGCGCAGGACAAGAAAACCGAGGCGGCGGCGGAGTACGAGCGGGCGCTCGCGATCGATCCGCGCGCGGCGGTACCGGCCAATAACCTCGCGTGGCTGTACGTGGATTCGAACCGGAATCTCGACCAGGCCTTGCAGCTGGCGCAAACGGCTCAACAAAGTCTGCCGGAGGAGCCTGGCGTCACCGACACGCTCGGATGGATTTATGTGCGCAAGAACATGGCGTCGCTCGCGATTCCGCATCTCGAGGCGAGCACCCGCAAGGCGCCGGACAATCCCGTCTTTCACTATCACCTCGGCATGGCGTACCTGCAGGTGAGCGAATTCGATAAAGCGCGTGCGGAGCTCAACAAAGCACTGTCGCTGAAGCCCACCTTCGAGGGAGCCGCCAACGCGCGGAAGGCGCTCGCGACGATCAAAGGCTAGCGCGTTTGTCATAGCGACGTATCACGAAGGCACGAAGCGTACGAAGATCACGAAGCATTTGGATCGAAAGACTTCGTGCCCGTCGTGTTCTTCGTGGTCTTCATGATAAATGCATCGGTGAAAGCAGCTACACGAAAATGCAAAGCGCTTTAGGTCTGGTCACGAGAAGCGGTCGTCGGTTCGCATGTGCGGCGTTCGTCGTGTTGGCAGCCGCGCTCGCGCCTCGGTCGGCTGCGGCGCAAACTGGGGAGAACGTCCTGATCGTCGCGAACGCGACGAGCCCCGCGTCGAACGACATCGCCGACTACTATGCGCGCAAGCGGCAGGTGCCCGACGATCAGCTGCTGCGTTTGCCAATGCCGGCGACCGAAGAGATTCCGCGCGCGGTCTACGAGCAGCAGATCGAGCGGCCGATCGCCAGCTGGCTGGGCCGCCATGCCGCCCAGGATCGCATCCTGTACATCGTCCTCACCAAGGATGTGCCGATTCGCGTCAGCGGAACCGATGGCCTGCAGGGGACGGTGGCGAGCGTCGATTCCGAGCTGACCCTCCTCTATCGCAAGCTGTGTCAGGTGACGGTGCCGCTGCCCGGATCGATCAAGAATCCGTACTTTCTGAACGACGCGCCGATCGGCACGGCGAAGCCGTTCACGCACCGGGTTCAGGATCTGTACCTCGTCACGCGGCTGGACGGGTTCACGGTGGCAGAAGTGAAGGCGCTCATCGATCGGGGGATGACACCGTCAACCCAGGGTCGGATTCTGCTCGACGAGAAGCCGGAGATGACCCCGTCGCTCGGCAACAAATGGCTGGAGCGCGCCTCGACGGAGCTTCAGAAAATCGACGGGTGGCGCGATCGAATCGTGCTCGATGCCGGGCCGAAAGTGCTGCACGACGAGCCGAACGTGCTCGGCTACTACTCGTGGGGATCGAACGACCTGCTCGAATTCGATCGTCATCTGGGGCTCGGGTTCGTGCCCGGCGCGATCGGTGCCACCTTCGTCAGCACGGACGCGCGCACCTTTCACGAGCCGCCGGCCTCGTGGACCCCGGGCAAGACCGGCCAATCGCTCATCGGCGATTTGATTCGCGACGGAATCACCGGCGTGGCTGGCCACGTCGCCGAACCGTACCTGAACGCCACCATCCGGCCGGACATCTTGTTTCCGGCCTACGTGTCGGGGATGAATCTGGCGGAGTCGTTTTATCTCGCGATGCCGTTCGTCGGATGGGAAACCGTGGTGATCGGCGACCCGCTGTGCGCGCCGTTCCGCCAGAAGCCGCTGGCGAAGGGCGACATCGACGCCGGGATCGACGAGGCGACCGAGCTGCCGGCGATTCTGAGCCAGCGGAAGATCGCCGTGCTCGCCGCGACCGGCGTCAAAGCCAATGCCGCGAGCGCGTTCGTGAAAGGCAACGTTCGGCTCGACCACGCCGACCGGGCCGGCGCTCGACAAGCCTTCGAAGAGGCGACCAAGCTCGATCCGGGCTTTTGGGCGGCGCAGTTCTCTCTGGCCACGCTGTACGAGGCGCTGACCGAATGGGATGCCGCGATCGATCGCTACAGGATGATCCTCGACCGCACACCGAACAATGTGCTCGCGCTGAACAATCTGGCCTACGTGCTGGCGGTCCGCAAGAACGAGCCGGCCAAAGCGCTGCCCCTCGCCTTACGTGCGCACGATCTGGCGAAGGATCTTCCGCCGATCGCCGACACGCTGGCCTGGGTGCAGCACCTGGCGGGCGACGATGCCGCCGCTGAACCGCTCTTGGTGGACGCCGCCAAGCGGATGCCGGACAACGCGGACATTCGTCTGCACGCCGCGTTCATCCTGGCCGCGAACGGGAAATCTGCCCAAGCGGCAAGCGAACTGGCGGCAGCCTTGAAGTTGAACCCTGAGCTCAGACAGCGCGAGGACGTCCGGGCTCTGCAGACCCGATTGTCCGCGCCGAAGCCCGATGAATTCCCGACCCGCGGCGCCACGAGAGTCAGCGCAGCTATTCGATACGGAGCCAAAAGGTAGCGCCTGAGCGAACTTCACCGCTTGGCTGCCATTTCGTCATTCGCCGATAACAACCTATTAAACAATGACTTAACTGGAATATAACGTTTGAGATATAGAGGTATCCTTCTTGCTAAAAGGATGAGCATCAGATGATTCTGATACCCCAGACGGCGCGACATTCTTTGCCGTGCAAGCGACCGGGGCAAGAGGAGAGAGTATGTTGAAGCGTTTGGCAATAATCGGCTTGGTCGCGAGCGCGTTGGCGCTGGCGCCTCGAGCCGACGCGGCGACGATCACCGGTAGCATTTCCATCACTGGCGCTTACATCCCGGTAATCGCAGCCAACTGTGATACCCAGGCTGACTGCCAGGCCACTGGCATGACGTCCATCGGGGCGGCGACCGGTCTGGACTTCACGTCCAACAACAACGTGACCAGCCCCGGCGTGGCGGGCGCTTATCAGGTCGTCGGCGCGACCGGGTCCTTCACGGAGATTTCGGCGGGCATCATTGGCGGCGACCTCGGTCTGATTCAGGATCTCTCGCTGACCGGTACAACGGTCAACGGATTTCGCGCCACCCCAATCGTCAACTTCGAAGTCGACACGACTGGGCCCGCTTTCTCGTTCGACCTGGCCAACTTGACGGTCAACCAGAGTGGAGACCAGCTGGCGCTGTCCGGCACGGGAACGCTCCATCTCCAGGGGTTCGACGATGCGCCTGGCCAATTCGTCTTCAGCAGCCAGGGCATCGGCACCGGGACGTTTTCGTTCTCCGCGACGGATGCCCCTGTTCCCGAACCTGCGTCGATGATGCTGCTGGGCACTGGGTTGTTCGGTCTCGGTGGCGCGATCCGTCGCCGGCGCGCAGCACGGAAGGCGTAACAGACAGACCTACCTGCTCTCTCGAGGCAAGCCCAACGTTCCGGAACACCTCTCACGGAACGTTGGGCGCCTTCTCAACGTCGCGCTCGGTAGGGTCCCCAGCCTTCCCGAGCCGGCTGATTCCACTGGTCAGAACACGCCGTTCATCCGAAACATAATCAGTATGCGAATGTTCAGATTCTGCCTCACCGCCATGATTGTCGCGGGCGGCACTCTGTCGATGGCGTGCCGCCAGGACCCGGCCGTCGCCTCCGCCGGCCACCTGAAGCGCGGCGACGCCTTCATGGTCCAAGACAAGCGCAGTGAAGGCATCTTGGAATATCGTCTCGCCGTCCAGGCCAATCCTCGCTCGGGGGACGCTCGTCTCAAGCTGGCCGAGGCCTACTTGAAGGATCACGACGGGCAAAACGCCTTCGGTGAGTTCGTTCGCGCGGCAGACCTGCTGCCGGCCAACGTCGGCGCGCAGAAGAAAGCGGCGCAGGCGCTGCTGCTGGCCGGCCGATTCGAGGATGCAAGAGGCCGCGCCGACAAGGCGCTGAAGCTCGCGCCGACAGACATCGAGGCGCAACTGCTCAAGGGCAACGCGCTCGCCGGCCTCAAAGACATGGACGCGGCGATCAGCGAGGTGCAGGAAGCGATTCGCACCGACCCGTCGCAAAGCGTGAGTTACTCGAACCTTGGCGTGCTGCAAGCCGCCAAAGGCGATCCGCGTGAGGCCGAAGCGGCCTTCAGGAAGGCGGTCCACGCGAACCCGAAGTCGGTCGATGCGTTGCTGGCGCTCGCGAACCTGTTTTGGTCGACCAACCGGAAGACCGAGGCTGAAAGCACGATCAAGGCTGCGTTGACGGTTGACCCGAAAAATCTGGTGGCCAACCGTGCGCTCGCGATGTTGTATGTCGGGTCGGGCCGCCTGCCGGAGGCGGAGAATCCGCTGAAGATTGTGGCTGATGTCACGCCGGGCCCGAACGGTCAGCTCGCGCTCGCCGACTTCTACATCTCAGCGCAGCGGCCGTCCGACGCGAAAACGGTGCTCGAGCGTGTGGCGCAGCAGCGCGACGGCTCTGCGGCGGCCAAGCTGCGTCTCGCCTATCTCGGCATGCTCGACAATGATCGGGCTGGCGCGTACCGGCTGATCGATGACGTTCTCGCGAAGGAGCCGAAGCGCGTCGATGCGCTCGTCGCCAAAGCGCAGTTGCAGACGGCGGACGGAACGCTCGCTGATGCCGTCGCCACGAGCCGCGCGGCCGTCGCCGCGAGCCCGGCGTCGCCGCAGGCGCAATTTCTGCTCGGCACGCTCCTGGCGGCGACCGGACACGACGAAGAAGCAATGGCGGCGCAGCGAGAGGCGCTGCGTGCGAACCCGAGGTTCGCGCCGGCCGCAACGGAGTTGGCGCGGCTCTCGATCGTGGCCGGAAAATATCCGGAAGCCATCGAGTTGGCCCAAAGCGCCATCCAAGCCGCTCCGCGCTATCCCAAGGCGTATCTCATGCTCGCCAGGGCGCAGATGGCCAATGGCGATCCGCACGATGCAGAACAGCCGCTCAAGCTGCTCAACGCGAACTTCCCGCAGGAGCCGATCGTCCAGGCGGAAGTCGGGCGCTTGCTCCTCACCAAGCGGGATCAGGCTGGCGCCCGCGCCGCCTTTGAGCGCGCCCTCGCGAAAGATCCGCTTCAGGTGACCGCGCTCGAAGGGCTGACCGTGCTCGACGTGCAACAGAAGAAAACGGTGGCCGCCCGCGCCCGGGTGGATGCGGCTGTTGCAGCCGCCCCGAAGAATCCGGCGCTCCAGATGGTGGCGGCGCGCGCGTACGTGACCTTGGGCGACAACGACGCGGCGGAACGGTCGTTGAAGCAAACGCTCTCGACCGATCCGAACAATCTCAACGCCTACGACCTGCTCGCGCGGCTGTACGTGACCGAGCACAAGCTTCCGGAAGCCACGGCTGAATTCGAAAAACGGGCGGCGATCCGGCCAAGCGACGTCGCTGCGCAAACAGCGGTGGCCATTCTGTTGGAGTTGCAGCACAAGCCGAACGATGCGAAGCCGCGCTACCAGAAAGTGCTCGAGCTCGATGCGCACGCGGCGGTCGCGGCGAACAACCTCGCCCAGATGTACGCCGACAGCAACGAAAATCTCGACGTGGCGCTGCAGCTCGCGCAAACGGCGAAGGCCGGCCTGCCGAAGTCTCCCGAAGTCGACGACACGCTCGGATGGGTCTACTACAGAAAGGGCTTGTCGACGCTGGCGATTGCGGCACTGAAACAGTGCGCCGCCGTCGATCCGCACAACGCGTCGTACCTGTACCACCTCGGGCTGGCCTATAACCAGAACGGGGACAAGTTTCTCGCGCGCCAGACGCTGGAACGGGCGCTGAAGCTGCAGCCGGACTTCAGCGGCGCCGACGAAGCGCGCAAGCTCCTCGGCACGAGCAAGAGCTAGCCTGCTGCTGACCGGCTGCCCCACTCCGTCGCCGCGAGCGCTCTCGGCATGGGCGTGCTTCACGCTGTTCATTCTGTACGGCGCGATGATTCCGTTTCGCGTCACGGTCGATCCTGCGATCGTCCGCGCGCATCTCGCGCGCATCGCGGTGAATCCCTTCATCTCTCCCGACACTGGGCACCGCTTGTCGGTCCCGGATGTCGCGCAGAACATCCTCCTGTTCCTGCCCTTCGGCCTGATCGGTGTCTGGACGCTCGGCGGAGCGTCCGCTCGCCGGTCGATGGCGGCGACGATCGCGCGCGTGACGGCCTACGCCCTGCTCCTGAGCACACTCGCGGAAGGTCTTCAACTCTTCACGCTCGATCGCATCTCGTCGATCGCCGACGTCCTCGCTGATACGCTGGGCGCGCTCATCGGCGCGGCGGCTTGGTATCCGCTGCACGCGGCGTGGCGCCGCTCCTCCGCGGCAACACTCGTGTCCGCGCTCACTGCGTTGCCCGCGTTCTTGCCTTTTGCACTTGCTGCGCTGCTCGTGTGTGCGGCCGCGTGGCAGCCGTTCGACGTGACGCTCGACGTCGGCAACGCCGTGCAGAAGTGGCACGCGCTGCACAACGACCTCTGGCAGCGCCCGACAATGGGCGGCGCCATTGTCGGCGGGGTTCGTTATGTGCTGTTCGCGTTGGCGGCGGCGCTTTGGCTGAAACAGGCGGGCGTCCGTCGTGCGGGTGTCTGGGCGGTGTTGCTCGGGGTGGCCACCGCGTGCGGCCTCGAGACGAGCGAAGCGGTAGTGGAGTCGCGTATGCCGGGGCTCGCCGATCTTTTCGCACACGTGGTCGGAACTATCGGCGGTGCATTGCTTGCCCGTGGGTGGCCGCATGGGCGGTCGCCGTTCTTCTGGGCCGGATTGCTGGCTGTTGCGACCGCGGCAGGCGCCGCGCTCGATTGGCCCGAGGCGCCGGTCGAATCGATGATGCTGGTGAGCCGCGACTTCGAGCTGCTGTGGATCGCGTTGACGATGGGAGTCGGGATCGCCCTCGCGCTGCGGGCGCGATCACGCGATTGACGAAGCGGTCGATTATCGGGGCTGGGCGGCCGAGGTCGCGCCGAGCGGTTTCCAATCTTTGTCAGCAGCCACCCACTCGCGCTCGTACCATCTGAACTTGTCGACCAGGCCGACGGTGCAGTCCACGTCCATGGCCTTGGTCCATCGATCTTTGAGCTCGCGCGGGCTCACCACGAAGATCTGCTCCTTGACCTGATACTGAAAGCTCGAAGCGACCCGGCCATCGTCGGACAGACACTGATACACGGTGCTCGAGGTCCCGGCAAAGGCTTTGATGAGGGGGTCCCATTGATACGTGCCGCGGCCATAGGTCTCGCCCTGCGGAGTCATCCAAACAGCGGTCAAAACACCCGCGTTCTGTAGAAATGACACACGCGGACCGGCGACATCGCCGAGCGGCAAGGTATAAAACGGCGCGACCGCCGGTATCGCGTCCGGCAGTGGACCGCCCTGCGCCGGGGGCGCGGCTACAGCCCTTTCGCCTTGCGATGCCGGTTGTCCAGCCTGTTCCGCCATCGGCGCAGCGAAGGCCACGGCGGTTGCCGACAGGAGTGCGAAAACGGTGAGGGACGGGATTTTCATCACAGTCGCGTGTCCTCCCAACCTGCGCAGTTCTTTATGGCTAAGCAATACTCTCGCCAAGCCCGACCATTGAGACTATAGATCGGCGTAGCGCGAAGGTTTAGATCGATGAAGCGCGAAGGCTTCAGCCGAGCGCCGCGTTGCGCCGAGACGCTCGATCGGGAACCGTTCTAGTGCGTGCCGTAGCGCTCGTACAAGCGCCGATATTCAGCGACCATGCGATCGATCGAGAACGCGCGCTCGACACGCGTGCGCCCTGCCTCCGCCATCTTCCGGCGCCGCGGCCGATCCGATCCCAGGGCGACGATCGCTTCGGCCAGCGGCTGGACGGCGCGCGCCGGGACGAGCAGACCGGTCTCGCCGTCGACGACGACTTCAGGATTCCCGCCGACGCGCGTGGCGATCACCGGCAGCTCCGCGGCCATCCCTTCGAGAATCGTGAGCGACACCCCCTCGTACGTCGAGCAGTTCACGTACAAATCAAAGGCGGACATGATCCGCTGCGCGTCCGCGCGATAGCCGGCGAAGAGCACGCGATCGCCAATCCCGAGCGCTCGTGCCTCGGCTTCGAGCGAGCCCTGCTCCGGTCCGGTGCCCACGAGGACGAGCCGTGCGGTAGGAATCGCCGACAACACCAACGCGTGCGCCTGAATCAGCGCACCGAGATTCTTCACGGGATCGAGGCGCGCCACGCTGCCCACCACGAGTACGTCCTGCGGCAATCCGAGGCTGGCGCGCATCGCGGCGCGATCGTCCTCGCCGACGCGCGCGCCGACGGCGATGCCGTTGTAGACCACTTCGACACGCCGCTCGGGAAACCCCTCGGCCACCATGTGCCGTCTCAGGTCCGCCGACACCGCGCAGATCGCGCCAGGGATCGTCGCCAGCCAAGGGTTCACCAGGCGCCGCTTTCGCGAGGGCACCGCGTCCGAGAGGCGGCCGTGCTCAGTGAAGACGAGGCCGCAGGCGGGATTGAAGACTTTCGCCAGCGCACCGTACACGTACGGCGAATAGTGATGGCAGTGCATCACGTTGGCGTTGACGCGGCGCGCCAGCGCCGCGATGCGATGGCCGAGCCGCGGCTGAAATCCCGGCTGCCGATTCAGCGCCACGACCGGAATGCCTGCCGACGTCAGTTCCGCCGCCCACGCGCCGCATTCGTCCAGGCAGCAAACCGCCGGGACCATCCCCGCCGGCAAGCGCTGGCAGATTTCGATGACGAGTCGTTCGGTCCCTCCTGGCGAGAGACTGAGGACGACCGGCAGAACTCGCGCAGATGTCACGTCACGTGGCGCCTGCGTCGACGGCTCAGGAGTGGGCGCGGTCAAAAGGCCTCGATGGGGTAAACTCGTAACGTATCCATTGTTATTGCTATATTGCCCCTTTCTCGATTCAGCGGGACGTGTGGCCGCCACACTCCGGAGCAATACCTGTGCGTAGCGTCTGCCGCGCCGTGCGTCTGGATTCGGATCTCGATCCCCGGTGTGCCTCCGACGTTTCCCGTAGCATCATGCATTTCGGCAGATGCCGTCCAGCGCGCCATGCACGGATCTCAGGGTCTATCTTTCCGCATGAGGCCGGTGTGAAAGTGAACGGCTTTCAAATTCCTGGCCGGCACAAGATGATCGGACCCGTGCCGTGATCGTCACGGCATCTCGAGACACGCAGGACCGCCCCTCGAGTCATTTGACGGCAACACGCGCCCAAAGTGGCGCGTCAATGACTCGCAATGTGTCGCTCAATTGGCTGCAGATGGCTGCGGCGATTGTCTATTCGCTGGCGGTCACACCGTTCGTGATCCGTGCGCTCGGAACTGAGGGGTACGGCGTCTGGTCCTTCGTCAACGGCCTGACCACGTATGCCGATTTCTTCTATCTCGGCCTGGGCGGGGCGCTCATTCGTTTCGTGGCGGAATTCCGCGCGCGTGACGACCTCCCGCGCATGCGGCGCCTTTGTTCGGTCGTCTTTACGGTCTACATCGCGATTGGGGGCCTCTTTCTGGTGGGCGCCGTGATGGTCAGCCCCGCCGTGCCCAGATTGCTCGGCTCGAATCTCCAGTCGATCTCGGCAAGCATGGCCAGTATCACGGTGATCCTGATCGGCGCCAGAATTTCGGCGCTCTTCGCAGGCAGTGTATTTTCTGGCATTCTTTTCGCTCACGACCGGAATGACATTTTCAAAGGAATCCTGATCGCGTTCACGTGCGTCAGGCTGGCGCTGGTACCGCTGTGTGTCAGGGGTGACTATTCCCTCGTGATCCTGGCGGCCATTTTCACCGTGACCTCGTGGGCCGAAGCGCTGGTGCTCTCAGTGTTCGCACGACGAGTCACCGGCGGGCTGTCGATCCGCCCGGTGATTCCCCAGTTCTCCGACCTTCGCCCGTTGTATGCGTTCGGCCTGATGTCCTTCGGAATTCAAGTATCAAGCAAGCTGATCAGCTATACCGATACGACAGTTATTGGAATGAAGCTCGGCGCGACAGACGTGGCGTTGTACACGCTGCCGCTGCAGCTGATTGAGTACGGCAGATATACGATTGCCGCGATCGCGACGGTGATTCTGCCGCGGCTGGTCCTCATGCACACCGAGGGAAAATCCAAAGAGATGGGCTCCGCGTTCGTGCGGGTCGCGCGCGTCTCGTGTTTCCTCGGTGCGTGGTTGAACGTCAGCCTCGTGTTGTTGGGCAGGCCGTTTCTCGAGCGTTGGGTCGGGAGTGGATTTGCAACCGATCAGGCGCAGTGGGTTCTTCTATGGCTGGGCCTCGCGAGCTTCTGTCAAGTGCTGTCTACGCAAGTGACCCTTCCGTTCTATCAAACGATACAGGTCCTCGGACGGCCGATGCTGATCCTTTTGCTCGAAGCCGCCGTCAATCTCGCCGGTAGCCTTTGGCTCATCAGGCGGTTCGGGTTATCTGGTGTGGCGTTCGCGACACTCATGCCGGCGCTGTTTCTGACGTTCTGGATCCTGCCGGTCCATTTGTGTCGGAAACTGGAACTGCCGGTGGGCCGGACATTTAACGAGGTATTGCGCCCTTCCTTCGTCGTCGCCGTCATTACTGGCGCCGTTTTGATGCTTCTGAACCGGGCGATCCCGACGGCATCATACGGAGTATTGGCGTTGAAAGGCATCGGCAGCCTTCTTGCGGGGGGCATCGCCTTCATGGTCGGCTCCCCCGAAGACGACCGCGAACAGGTTCGAGAATTGGTCCGACACGCTGCGCGAGCGATCGCAGGCGGTTCGCTGCCCCCCCCGACTCCAATGCCAGAGCACGCGGCATTGATTCAGATGCTCGTCGGACCATTGTCGACTCCTCCGGTTGTGCTCAGGTGGACGCAGTTGCTCGGCAACCGTCAGCGGCGCCACGCTCTTCAGCATCTCCCGTCCGGAGCCCGTGTGGTGGTGCCGCTTTCCATAGGTGGTCTCACGCCAACTGCGCGCCTTGCCGGATTCATCGTCACGCTCGCACAGATTCGCGTGGTGGAGTGGCAGTTGAAACGCTCCTCACTGTCGGTCGAAGGCCGCTTCGGCGCTTTTCCGGATTTGCACCAGCCGGTGATTCTGTACGCGCTCGATGGCGATGCAGCCGAGTATGCAACGCGCGTTTTGTTGCCCGCGCCGGCCTCCGGCCTCAAGGCTCGCGTAAGATCGGGCCTCGAGCGATGGACCGGACTCCCCGCCGCGCTCGGTGGCGTCGTAGTTGTCGCGAGGCGCGCATGATTCTCGAGATTCCTGCGCTCATGCGAGAAATGATTCCGCAGCATGTGTCCGATGGCCGCGTCAGCGTCGCCCGTATCGAAACGACGATTGCGGTATATCTCGTTTTCAACGGCGGGAGTCTCGCCCCCCGGTGGGCGGTTCGGATCGGTCCGGACGACTCGCTCAAGCGTACGCACGCGATTCTTGACCGGCTGCACAGTCTCGCGGAAACGCTCGTACCGCAGTCTTTGCTGTGTCAGCCGTGGAGAGGCGGCGCGTGGGTGCAGGTGCAGTCCGGCGTTCCCGGCCGGCCATGGTTTCAGCTGCGTGAGTATCTTGCCGATGAAGCCGATTGGGCACGAGTAAGGCGCACCGCCCTCCACTCGCTCGATGCTCTCCACTCGGCGATCAAGTGCAATCCCGATTGGGTCGTTCCGACGGTCGACCTGGCGGCCGAAATGTGCCGACAGCTCGACGCGTCCAACGCGCTGCCGATCGCCTCGGCATTGGCCGCACGCGCGTGGGACAGATGGCGCGACGCGCTGGCCGATGCGCCCTCGACGGCCTGGTTCTGGCAGCATGGCGATTTCTGCCTCAACAATCTGATCTTTTCGGATTGCGCCGCCGCGGTGATCGATTTCGACGAGTTCGGATTGACCGCGATGCCGCTCCACGACGAGTTCGGTCTGGCCCTGTCGTTCATGGACCTGATGCCGCCACGATTCGGCCACACACTCGCCGACCATCTAGCCTTCTGTCTCGTCGAGGTCTTGCGCCGCGAGCCGTCGCTGACCCATCAGCTCGAGGGCCTGTTTCTGCACCACCTGCTCTGGAGGATCGCGCATTGCCATGCTCACAAGAATCGCGCGCGCGCGCTCGAGCGGCTCGTCGGTCTGCTCGAGGAACATGCCCTCCGCCTCGATCGGCTCTTCGCCTGCACCCGCGGCAAACTGTCGGCAGGCAATGCTGCTCCAGCATGAACAACCACCCAAATAATTGGGAACTATCAAGCCGTTGCGCGACCCACTACAATTCCAGAGACAAACGATGTCAATGGCTCGTCGCCAGGGCGCGAATCGTCGCGATCGCATCCTCTATTACTACGGATCGCAACAATTCGACACCGGTTCGCCAAAGGCTCTCGTCAGCCTGATCGATCTCCTGGATCGATCCGTTTTCGATCCGGTGTTCATCGCGACCGGTGAAGGTCCCCTCGTCGACGAACTCAGAAGCCGGGCCGTTGAGATCGTGACCGCGGACGTCTCAATTGTGAGTCTGAGAAGACCGGTGCAGATGATGCGCCGGATCTCGCGATGGGCCCAGGCCATTCGCGATCTCGACATCGACCTCTTGCACCTCAATTATTTCGGCTCTGATGTCGACCTCGTCTTGGGAGCGTGGTGGGCTCGCGTACCCATCATCCTTCACCTTCACAACCCGGAGACCATCTCGTTCAATAACCTGCACCGACTTGCCGCGACGACAGTTCTGCTCGTATCGGATGCTCAAAAACGAGACATCACCGGCTTCGAACGCATCCAACGAAAAAGCGAGGTGCTGTACAACTCAATCGATCTCGACACATTCCAACCCGCAACGGCGCAACGGGATGAGCGCTCCGGGGAGATCGTCGTCGCGACAGTCGGGCAGATTTCGCACCGCAAGGGTATCGACATCGTCCTCGAGACCGCACGAATCCTACTGCCACGCCACGAGAGGCTCGTGTTCTGGATCATCGGTCGAGCGGGAGTCGGCGAAGAGGACTACGCGCAGCGCGTCGCCGAGATGGCTGGCAGCGCTGTTTTCGGTGGCCGTGTCAGATTTCTCGGTTCCCGCACGGACATCCCCTCAATCCTTCGAGACGTCGACGTGTTCCTGTTTCCGACACGTTCGGAACCTTTCGGCATCGCGGTCTTGGAAGCGATGGCGAGTGGTTTGCCGGTTGTCGCGACTCGCATCGGTGGCATCACCGAAATACTGTCGGCGCCCGAGTACGGACTCGGCGTCGAGGCAGCATCTCCGCCGTCCGCGTATGCAGAGGCGATCGAGCGCATCCTGGAAATGCCTGATCTTGGCCGCGCGATGGGACGGACGGCGCGGTCGAGTTTGGTCGGACGATTCGACACGGCGACGACGGCCGCCAAGCTGGGTCGGATCTACCAGAACGCTCTGGACCGCGATTGAGCCGGCACCCGTCTGTCAGGTGCCGGGAACGACACGCACGTTGGAGGGAGGTAACGGGCCGCTGCCGATATGGAACACGTGAATCAACGGCTCGCCCGCCCCATCCGCCAGCCCTTGCGCGAGAAAGATCCGTTGCGTCGCAGGGTCATACGCCACGCTGCCCGTCTGGAAGGAATGCTTCCAAGCCGTCGTGGGCAGTGTGAGTTCCCAGCGCGCATACGGCACGAGCGATGACGGCGAGCGCGTGCCCGCCTTGACCGCCGCGAGGTCGTTCGCATCATAGGCCAGCACTTGATAGACCCATGGATAGGCGTGAGTGCCCTTCGCTTGCGGGTTCTCTGGATCGTAGCAGTAGACGACGTCGGTGTAACCGGGCACGAGCGTCTTGTTCAAACTCGAGTCGTTCGTCCCTTGGCCATAGCAATACTCTCCGACACCATGCACCGAAAAGTAGAGCAGCGATTGGGAGCCGACCGGAAATACGCACCCACCCTGCGTCTGCGCCACGTTCCAGATCATACTGGTCTGATTGTAGAGATGGCCGTCGAACGATCCGTCAGTGGGGTAATAGATCAAGCCTGTGGCCGGCACGGGATCGACCACGCCGAGATCTGCGGGATTGAAGACGAACGCCGCAGGACCATAGGACGTGCGACTGACGATCGAGAGATCGAAGTTCTCCGTGATCGCGGGGCCACCGAGCTGCGTCTGCCATTCTGGCGGCACCGCGCACATCGGACCAGACACATAGCCCGTCTTGTATCCGAGATTACCGACGTTATAGAACCCGCCGACGTGTCCGGCATCGCTGAGATTCAGCGGGCGGGTGTAATGCGAGAGCCGCTGGGAATCTGTGGCATCGTAATAGATATACCCGGTGCCGATGAGTTTTCCACCGGAGACCAGGAGCCCACCGAGGTTCGCGCCATTGGCCTGGATTTGCGTCGTCAGCTTACCTTCTGTCGGATCCTTGAACGATTGCAGCAGCGTCGCCGTCGGTAAGTTCGCCACAACTGCGCTATTGACCGGCGTCGGGATCGAGAGTTCCGCCACGAGCGCCCCAGGGAATCCGCCGACGAACAGCCCGCCGCTCGAGGGATTGAAGGCGAGCTGCCCGCCGCCGTAGGCGAACGAGGTCCCCTGCGGCACGCGGAATGCGCCGTCGTACACGAGGCTCCAGGATTGCAGCAGAGCCGAGGACGTCTGCGCGTGGATGCCGCTGGGGCTCAGCGCCCCTATCAGAGAGACTACCGCTCCGAGCGCGGCCATCCTGACGAATCCAAGTGATCTCGAGTGTGTTCGTTTCATCATAAGACTGTTCGATTGATCGCATTTGTTGCGTCGCGCGTTCGGAATCTTGAACGGGGAACGCCCCTCAGGCTGCAACCCTCATGCCTGCCAAGTCGTGCACGTCGTCGACGGTAACTCACACCGCTGCCAACACTTCCCGGCTTACTTGGCACGAGCGAAAATTACGATTTGGGACGCCGGCCGACAAATCGGTCGCTCCTTTCGCCTGTTGAACGCCGCCTAACGCGTCGCCTCGACGTAGAGTCCTGAGAGGCCGCGGATGTAGCTCGCCTCATGACCGAATCTGGGATTGCGGACGATCTTCGTCTCTCGCGCCCATCGCGAATCGGGTCGTGTCACGATCGAAAAACAGTCGATCAGGCGCCGGCTGCCCCAGGTGACAATCTCCTGGCTGGTGCAGACGAGACCGGCGTCTGCGGCCAGACGGCGAAACCGGTCCGCCGTCATCGTAATACCCCTGAATCCGTCGTTGTCCATGAGGCCGATCCGTTGCAGAAACGGGCCGGTGTTCTTGGGAAGGGCGCGCTTGAATCGGTAGTACGCGGCGTACTGACCGAGGTTGGAATGGTGAATGAAGGCGACGCCGTCCGTCTTCAGCTTCATCGCAATCTGACTCAGATACGCGCCGATGACGTCGGCTTCGACATGAACGAGCGAGTCGAAGCTGAACACGAAATCGACGGAACGATCAGGGACCACGGCGAGCGAGCGGCCGTCGTTGACGTGACAGGAGACGGACGCGTCGCCGGCGAAACGCTGGCGGCACGCGGCGACGCACTCCTCGGACAAATCGACGAGAATGAGCCGCCTGGACAAGGGGGCCAGAAACTGGCTCCAGCGACCGAACCCGGGCGCGATCTCGAGAATCGTATCGGCTGGCACGAACGAGTGAATCCGCGGCATGAGCGACGCCCACCACTGCGCCTCGGGGTTACCAAATCGGCGCGACCACTCCGCTCCTGCCTGACTCCAGTCGTAGCCGCCGTTCCACAAGCTTTGGTTCTGTTCGATTGTTGGCATAGCGAGCGCTCACATCGGAAAGCCGGGACTGTGGGGCGACGAGCTCAATCAGATCGATGCAACAGCCGTCTTGGGCTCGGATAGGTACAAGGACCACCTGCCAAGCGTACTTCCTCGTCCACGGCAGGTATCGAAAAATCAGGCGGTCCAGCGCCTCGAGCCGATACAAGACCGGGCGAAATATACGCGTCTTCCGCAGCAGCGCCGCCGCCAGGGAGAACATGACGAAAAAGTGCACGTCGACGGAATCGAAATACTGAGCCGCGAGCGCGAGATCGGACATCAGCAGCGGGTGCTCATCAGTCGTGCGAAGATCCGGGGTCGCACGACGGTACCAGTTGATCAGAGGGTTGTGGCCGAGCGGTTCCATGAAGATTGCGTGGCCGCCTGGACGCAGCGTCCGGCTAATCTCTCGGAACGCTTTCCTCAAATCGAGGTGGTGAAGGACTGCGGTGGAGCAGACGAGGTCGAACGATCGATCCGGAAAGTCGAGCGACTCCGCGTCCATCACCTGATAATGGGCGGTCCGGCCCTCCCGTGCAGCCCGTTCGGTCGCCTGCATGACGGCGACGTCCGAAATGTCGATCCCGACAAGCTCTCCGGCATCGTCGACAACGCCCGCGACGAAGGCCGACGCGCCGCAGCCGTACTCCAGGACGCGCGCGCCCCGCGATCTCGACCGAATGGCCTGCTCATAAAATGTGCGGCTGTCATGCACGATCGCATACGCCGGCGCGACGACCCGGCGTCGCTCGTCGCTGAATGCCGCGTTGTGAAATTCCCGTTCACGGTCTTGTTTCGTTGTCATGAGGTCGCCTTTGCGGCCAGTTCTGAGGGTGCCCACGGGTTAATCAATGCCGGCGAGGCCTTCGGCGCTGCTGCCGTGGCCTCGACAGGGAGGCGGTCCAGGGCGATCACGAGCGCCAGGGTGAACCACAGGAGATCGTTCAACGCCAATGCGATGAAGGCGCCGGCGACGATGAACCCGGCGAGCGATGCCATCAGCGCATTGGCGGTGGTGAAATAAAAGTGCCGAGCCTCTGGCGGCAGATCCGGTAACCGCGCGCGCGCACGCACTCTCAGCAGCGCCCGAACACTCAATACCATGATCATCAGATAGACAGCGAATCCGAAAAATCCCATTTCGGCCAGCACTTCGAGATGGCTGCTGTGAACAGACCGATTGTGTCCGTAGCGGCCCTGCAGAAAGTCATAGGCGTCATACGCCTGGTCGAAGTTGCGAAGGCCCACACCAAACGGCCGGTCAACCGCCATGTCCACAGCAACGCGCCAGAAATGCAATCGGCTGAGCGCCGAGTCTTCTCCGACTTCACGGTACGTCTCGATCGTCTGGACTCGATCGAAGTAGCCCAGTGGGATCGGCGCTGCGACGAGTCCGATGGCCACAACCAGGGCGAGTCCGAAGAATGCGAGCATGCGCCGTCTCTGCAGCGCGACGAACACCACGGTCGCAGCGCACAGCCCGAGGAATCCGGCGCGTGAGAACGTACTGATGACCGTCATGATGCAGAGGGGAACCGCCGCATAGAGGCCTCTGCGCAGCCAGGCGCGGTCGACGTTCTGCGCCGTCGCAATCACGAGCGGAATAATCATCACGGTGGCCAGCGCATAGCCGTTGTTGTCGATGTACGCGCCCGACAAACCGTCGGCGAACCTCACGCCGCCGACCAGCAACGACTGCAAGCCGGCTTTCGCCGCATGAAAGGCTACCGAGAGCGCGACGACGGCCATGACGATCAGAAAGCGACGACGCGTATTCGTCAACGTGACCAGCAGGAGGCATACAATGATGAGTCTGGTGAAAAAATCGACCCAAATCCAGCTTAGATCGGGTCGCACCGAGTAGACTTGCGATAACAAGCTCGCACCAAGGAGCAGCAGCGTACCGACGCTGATCGGATTCGACAGAGTGGGAAAGACGCCGGTGAGAAAGCACGGCACCACAAACAGGATCCCGATGACCAGCGACAGTCTGAGGGACGTCATGTCAATCCACAACCACTCCTGGGGCCGAAACAGGGCAAACCAGATATACAGGAGCAGCCCGGCAAACCGGCTCCGCACGGCCGCAATAATGCCCGGTATCAAGATTGCGACAATCAGCAATGAACGCAGCATGCTTCGAGCCTTCGATTCAGATCGCGAGAGAGATAGTTCGTCTGCCCGATTTCGGACCGCCACCGACGCCGAGGGCGGCTCTGGCGCCAAATATGTGCTCCCAGTCGTCGCTCCGCGTCACCATTGTGGCCGCCAATTGACACCACACGTCCCCAGGGAGCCGCCGAATTGTCCGCCCGTGCGGTGATCAAGCAGATCACACGGATGATCGCGACGGTAGCCGTCATACCGTCGCTGATTTCGTTCCGCGTGCGGACACTGCTCGTCAACCGCGATCGCGCTGTCCAGGGATCCACGCAGATGCTGGCGCTCGTTCCCGGCCTCGTCGGCCAGTATGTTCGCCGGGCGTTCCTGGCACGCGTGCTTCGCGGCTGCGATTCCTCGGCCGTCATCGGCTTCGGGACCGTCTTCTCTCACACCGGTGCCTGGATCGGTCCCAACGTTTATATCGGTCCGCACTGCGACCTCGGCCTCGTGGAGATCGAACACGACGCGTTGATTGCCGCAGGGGTACACATCCCGAGTGGCCCCTACACGCACGGCACAGCCGACCTGCTCACGCCGATTCGCGACCAACCCGGCACGCCGCGTCTCGTGCGCGTCGGGGCCGGCGCCTGGATCGGGAACAACGCCGTGGTGATGGCGGACGTCGGAAGCGGCGCGATCGTCGGTGCCGGTGCGGTTGTCACCAAGCCGATTCCGGACCGTGCGATAGCCGTCGGCGTTCCGGCTCGAGTCGTTCGCCTGCGCACATGAGAGTCCTGTATCTCACGCACCGCCTGCCGTATGCGCCCAACCGTGGCGATCGAATTCGTGCGTATCACACCTTGCGCGCGCTCCACGATCAGGCCGAGATCGACCTCATCTCGCTCGCACATGACGACCAGGAACTGGCCCACCAAGCTGACATGCGCGGACTGGCCAAAACCGTCCGCGTAGCCCGCATCGACCGCCAACGGGCCCGCGTGCACGCCGCGTTGGCGCTCGGATCCGCGCGTCCACTGACACACGTGTTGCTCGACGCGCCAGACGTGGCAGACCAGATCCGACAGGCCATCTCGGAACATCCACCCGATCTCGTGCTGGCGTACTGCTCCGGTATGGCGCGTTTCGCCCTCGAGCCGCCACTCGATCGATTTCCGTTCGTGCTGGACCTCGTTGACGTCGATTCGGCAAAGTGGCGAGCCCTCGCCGCTGCTCAACATCCGCTGAATCCGAAGCGGCTCGTCTACGCGCGCGAGGCATACCTGCTCGAACGATTCGAGCGGCGCGCCGCGCGTCTGGCGTACGCGACCCTCGTCGTCAACGAGCGTGAGCGGGCGACGCTTGCCGCGATCGCACCCGATGCCCGAATCGAGATCGTGGCGAACGGCGTCGACGCCAGCGCGCTGCGGCCGACGGGCTCGCCCACGGCCGAGCCGGTCGCGGTCTTTTGCGGCATCATGGATTACGAGCCGAATGAGCGGGCCGCGCGATGGCTCATTCAGTCGGTCTGGCCTCTCGTTCTGGCGCGGCGGCCCGAGGCACGCCTGTCGCTCGTCGGCGCGAATCCAACGCGACGGCTCACCCATCTTGTCGCGCGCCACCCATCCGTGCAGCTCACCGGGACGGTTGCCGATGTACGCCCGTATTTGTGGCAGGCCGCCGTCGCGGTCGCGCCGCTCTCCATCGCACGGGGCATGCAGAACAAAGTGATCGAAGCGGTTGCCGCGGGCCTGCCCGTCGTGGCCACGCCGCAGGTGACACAGGGACTCCCTCCCCAAGTCATGCCGGCTTGCCTCGAGGCGTCCGATGCCGGCGCCTTTGCGAGCGCCATCCTCACGCTGTTCGATCTGACCGCGGAAGGCCGGCGCCAGATGGCCGGGCGAGCGACGGTGTCGACGCTCTCGTGGCAGTGCTGCCTCGACCCTCTCGTGGCGCTGCTTCACAGTGCCACTCGTCACCGCGCTGCCATCCCATAACTGCCGCCGACACCATCGAGCTCACCATTCGCACCTTCGCGGGCCGCGAGTTCCACGTAGATGCGCTCGAGCCGCTCCATCCGTCGAGCGAACGACAGCTCGCCTTCAACGCGGACCCGAGCCCGTGTGGCGCGGCGACGGGCACCACGCGTGTCGTTGACGGACGTCTCGATCGCCCGCTGGAGCGCCAACGGGTCATTCGGCGGCACGATCAGCGCCTCTTCAGACGGTCGCGCGAGCTCGCGTGTTCCCCCCACGTCTGTAGCGACCACAGGCGTCTCGCAGGCCATCGCCTCGAGGACGGCATTCGGCGTCCCCTCGTAATCCGACGACTGGACGAACAGGTCGAATGAGCTGTGCAGATTTACGATATCCTTTCGATGGCCGACGAATCGACACGCGGCCGCCACGCCGTTGTCCGCAGCGCGGCGCTCGAGTTGAGAGCGCAGACTGCCGTCCCCGACAATCACCAGACGCAGGTGAGAGTACTTGGGCAACAACGCCGCGAACACGTCGAGCAGCAGGTCGAATCGCTTCTGTGGCTCGGCCCTGCCGACAGCGCCAATGACGTACTCATCAGGGCGCAGACCGAGCTCACCCCGGACCGCCTCTCCCTCAGCGGCGTCCCGGACGAACGCGCGATGATCGATGCCATTGAGGACCACGGAAATGCGTGAGGGCGACGCCCCGTAACGGACCAGCTCGTCCCGGATCTCGCCAGACACCGCAACGAGCCTCGGAAACCGCGCCAGAATGCGCTTGTCGACGGGGTAATACATCCAACGCTCACGTGTCGTGTGACCAGTCCACCCGTGGACCGTTGCGAGCGGCACGACCGATTCGATCCGGGCCAGGATCAAGGCGAGGAGGTCGCTCTTGTATTCATGGGCGTGAACGATCTCGATTTGCCTCGCACGAATCACGGAACGGACACGATTGACGATTCGCCAGTCGAAGGAATGGGCTTCCTGAACTTCCACGTAATCGACCCCGAGTCGGCTGGCATCGTCGCCGATGGAAAACACCTGATCACGTCGGTCCCGCAGGTAGCACACCGTCACGGCGAAGCGGCTGCGGTCGGTTCGGGCCGCACCCTGGATGATCGTCTTCTCGGGTCCGCCGCCGGTCCCTTTCACGCTGCGGAGCTCGAGGACGCGAATTGGCTGCGGCATCATCGAGCACCGTCGGCCATGGAATCGAGACGTCGCGGCAGCCGTGCGTGCCGGTGTTTCCCGCGCCACCCGAGCGCCAGTGCACGCGCGCTGTGATAGACCAGCGCGACCGTCCAGGCCTGCGCTGCGAGTCGGAGCGTCAACCGGCGTCCCCGGACCATCAGGGCCGCACGCAACGCCGCGAGCACGCTCATGGCCGTCACACCGGCTATCGCGATCGGCCAGGAGCTCACGATGACTCCGGTCAGCACCAAGACCAAGGCGGTCAAGTTCGCGACCGGAATCGCCAAGCTCACGAACCGCTGCCATGAACCCTCCGCCCGCAACGTCACACGGAGGTTGTCACGGCCGCGCCACAACTCACTGTTGAATAACCCTCTGAGCGTTTCAGGATCGCCAAAGTGCACGCTGACGAGCGCGGGGTCGTTCACGATGCGAAACCCGGCCTTTCGCAACCGGGAGCAGAAATCGACATCTTCACACGCTTCGAGGTGCTCGTCGAAACCGCCGACGGCTTCGAACGCGAACCGCCTGACGACGAGGTTCCCACTGCCAAGCCACGAGGCGTCAACCTGCCGATCGGCGTGCACGCGGAACAAGTCGTAGACCCGCTGAACCCACGTGCCGTCCGGCGGCGCGTGATAGGGCGCGCCGACCGCCCCCACGTCGGTCTGCTCGAGACCATCCAGCGCGGCTGACACCCAGCCTGAGCCAATCACGTGATCAGCATCCACGAAGGCGATGACCGATCCAACGGTTCGCGCAACGCCTTCGTTTCGCAGCCTCGAGACCCGTGCACCGGGACAAGAGAGCACATGGGCGCCATGCTGAACGGCGACCTTCGCACTGTCATCTTCGGAGCCATTGTCGACGACGACAATCTCGACTCCACCCAACCCGGACTCACTTCGGCGGATCGACATCAAGCACGCATCGAGCCGTCTCGCGTCGTTGCGAACAGGAATCACGAACGACACTGAGTTCACACCCATGGACGTCATGCTTATCGGACGTTGATCGCCAGACCTTCAAACCGACAGCCGAGGGCGCGTACTCCGCCCCTCAGGCCGCCGCTACTCGAACCCATGCTGTCGGAAATCACGCAAGTGGACAAAACGGCTGCGCGTGCCATCCTCGCTGCTGTAGATCTCGTGCAGCAGCCGCTGGCGCGCCGGCGGCTCACTCGACCGTGCGCTGATAATCCCAATGATGTAGTCACAGAAGCGCTCGCGGTGCACCTGAAGGGTCTTGAGTGTTCCCGACCGAACAAGCTCAGGGTCGATTCGGCTCTCGATTAGATCGCGGACGCCCTCGGCCACTGCGGGCGCCGTCGCGTCGACGACCTTCACATACCGATCATCGAAGAACTGTTCCCGCCCACCCTGAGACGCCGTGGTGACGAGCGGAAGTCCGCACAGCATGTACTCGACAGATGCCAACATCGCGCCCTCGCGGGCTGACAGCGCAAGTCCGACGCGCGCCCCGTTGTAGATCGCGACCAGCTCCTCTTTGGAAATCCATCCTTTGTTGTAATCGCAATGTCCAATGGTCGGCTCAAACCTTGGCAGATCGTACGAACCATCAGGCGACACACAGTCGCCGTACGTCTGCACGAACAGACTGCGCACAGATGCGGCGAGATGCAGCCGCTTGTATTTCACCATTCTTGCCGCATATACAGCGTCGTAGCGCTTTTCCGCACCGCTGATACGAAACACGTGCTCGTTGATGTACGTGCTGATGCTCACGAGGTCACCTGACAACCCGATGCTCCGCAGCATCCGATTCGATTCATCCGCGCACGCCATGAAATGGAGTCGTTTCCCCCGGCGTCTCCCCTCCAGCCAGAATCGAAGCAGACGCGGAAGGCTTCTCGGCGTCAACAGCCACTCGGGGTGGACGATCACATCAGTCACCCGAGGGATACGCAGCGCCGCCGAGGCCTGTCTGTCGCCCATACAACTGACGATCAACGGGTCGTTCCAGAGGATGTAGACGCCGCTGAACAACATCGAGTGACCCTTCTAGATGATCATCGCAGCACGATGAGCCATAGCATGGCGAGCGCGGCACCGATCAGTACGGTCGCCGCCACCGCGAGCCTCATGACCACGCGACGACGAGAAGCAACAAAACGACGAACGGGCCGAATCGGCACGTCGGCTGGCGAGATCGCAGCCGACAAGTCCACGCCCTGGACGAGCGGCCGCTGAAAACCGTAGGCAAGCAGTAGCACGACGGGCCGCGTCAGGTGCCGCGTCGGCATCTGGCCAAGCGCAGTGACGGAGTAGCGGAAGAATCTGTCCGCTGCCGCTGTGAACCGGCTCGATCCTTCAGGGTCAGCCGTGCACCGAGCCGCGAATTCCAGAACCGCACTCTTACGAATGTCCTGTGCGGCCCAGGTTTCCGTCGGGAATTCGAGTTGGTCCGGGCGATCCAGGTACGGCCGCTCGTTCTCGGCCATCCAGCGAGCATATCTGAGAAGCGCCGCTCGGGCATACTCGAACCGTCGATCGAGCAATCCTTTCTCGGCGCGGTGTTCGAGATACTTTCCGAGCACCTGCAGAAAGACGGTGTACGACCAGCGACGCTCCGCGTCGAGCAGATCCATCGCATCAGGGTCGTCGGTCGGATGAATGCACCGTTCGACGAGACGCTCGGCTTTCACCAGGTATCGCGACTCACCGGTCAAACGATGCGCGTCGAGCAGCGCGTTGATCGAATACGCCGCGCCGCGCCCTGGGCCGTGATAGTTCGGCTCGCGCGTCGCGCTCGCCAACCCCGTCTCTCCGCGGTCGATCCACCAGAACCGGCCTTTGGCCCCGTCATCCATGTCGAGTACCCAGCCGGCCAACTGCAGGACCGCTTCACGAGACGCATCACACCCAGTCAGGAAGAAGTGCAGGAGCAAGCCGGTGGTGTAATTATGTTCGTTCGAAGGCCCCCCGGACGACGGGCCCGCGCGACGCGAGTAGGAGCGGTGGCCCGCTGTATGAGCGCCACTGTAGTGGCTCGTGTGCCAGAACAGACCGTTGTTGTATGCCGCCCGGTCTGTCGTGCAGTGATAAATATCGATATCGACGACGTGGGCGGCCAGATCGCGCATCGCAATCCACCATCGCCTGTCCCCTGTCTCACAGAAACGTGTGGCGAAGCCCGCAACCGCGTCGTATTGGTTGTTGTAATGCGACACGAGGCCTGGTTCGTTGACCGCTTCGTGATCGGCGTACAGGTCGCCAAAATGGCGCCAGCCGTATTCATCGATGACTTCCCGTTTGTTCGCGAACGATTCGTTCCCGTCGACTGCCGCATCAACCAGCGTTCCATACGTCTGCTTCGACTCGTCGCTGCCCACTTCCAGCGCGCGCCAGATGCCGGCGGCCTGGTAGGTCTGGCTCGCGGCAACCGCAAGCACCGGCGACCGGACCCAGGCGAGCGGCATCTCACTGACCGAATCTGGACCGAAACCTAGACAAAACGTATGTGTCTTGCGCTCTCCCCCCTGCAATTCGTGGAGATCCGCGAATTGCCGGGGAAAGAGGCGCAGCGTCACACGGCGATCCTCCACCTCGATCGCCTTCGGGAACTCCTGCCAGAACTTCGGCACGCACTGAGCGATCTGACTCTTACCAGCACGGGCGATGACGATGGGCGTCGCACGATATCCACGGGATTCCGTGCCTGACGCAGACATCCGATAGCCTCGAAAAGTGACCGGAACCTCGGCCTGCCGGTTCTGGTGGTTGGCGCTGCGCCATCGTTCTCCTCCGCTCGAGTCTTGGTAGATTTCCAAGGGGCCGACGGCTGCCGTGAGCGGCGCAGATGAATCGATCGAAGACAGAATCGATGTGATCGGTGCGCCGGCGGTACACACAACCGATAAGTCACGGAACAAGAGTGAGCCGGCATCGCCGAGATCCCAATGGCCACCGGCATGGAGCGCTCGCCTCGGATTCGTCACTGACAACTCGGCGCGCACGGTGCCCAGACCGCGATAAAAGTGCAGTCGCGCCGTGACCTCGATTTGGCAGTGATCGCTGAGCGAGATTCGGCCGACGACCAGCACCTCGATACGAACGGGACCCGATCGTTCCACTGCCGCGTGACTGATCTCGAGTGGATGTTCCGTTCCTGCCGCATCTGCCAGGACGACTGACGTGACAGAAGGTTCGATGGCGCCCTGATCTGTGCTCGCAACGTTGGCGAGCAGAATTCCTCCAGAACGAGGAACGTGAAACGTCGCGGGGCCGGTGGTCACGACAATCGTATCGCCGATATCGAGCGCTCGGAGTGTTTCGCTCCGCAACGTTTCACGTGACTCACGATCACAAGTCAGTTCGTAGTGGGCTCGGGCACCTGGCGCGACATCAGCCTGGAAGTCGATCAGAAGCCACCTCGTCGATCCATCGGACCAACGCTCGAGATCGGACACTTGAAGCGGCAGCGCCACGCCGTGACTGTCGCGCAGCACCCATGCTCCGCCTCGGGCGAGCCCGCGTCCGAATGCGACACCGAGCGTCACCGGTTCGCCGTGTCGCTCGAACGGGAAATCCTCCGGATCGGCCGAGACCTCGATCGGAACCCGTACCGAATCAGACATGGTTCGACAAGCCGCGCGAGTCAAAACCCTCGACCGGATCAACGACGACGCATCCGCACGGATTTATACGAGCTCGGACAAAACCGTAACTGGGCGCGTGCCGCGGCGCTGAACATCGTCTTACTGCGGCGCGTGAAGTCATGTGTTTTCAGCGATTTCCATAGATCGTGCGACAGAAGGGCCGGCGGTACGTCGGTTGCCTTCTACCGAGCGTCATGAATCGATTCCGGATTGCCATCAGCTGCGGTGCAACTTTCATCCTATTGTTTTTCGCCCAGTACGCCGCGGCCGCCAGTTTGACGATTGCATGGGATGCGGAGACGGCGACTGACGTCGCCGGTTACGTGATCGCATACGGTACTCAATCCGGCGTTTACTCGAATACGATTCAGGCCGGGAACCAGACGTCGCAGCAAATCAGCGGCCTCGCGGATGGCACCTCCTATTACTTCACCGTCCGCGCCTACAACTCGGCGGGCGTGATGAGCCCACCGTCGGCTGAGGTGTGGGGGCAGACACCGGTGTCGCTCAGCCCGCCGCCGCCATCATCCGCGGAGGCGCTCACCGTGATGTGCCCTGCGCCTTCCGCTACTTCACCCAACGGAAAGCCGGTCGCCGTGACGTTCGCGCCATCCATCTCCGGCGGCACCGCGCCCATCTCGTCGACTTGTGTACCTGCATCCGGCTCACGGTTTCCAGTCGGCGCCACCGCCCTGACGTGCGGTGCCACCGATGCCACGATGCTGAGCGCCTCCTGCAGTTCGTACGTCGTCGTCACCAGCGCCACGAGCTCGTCGCCAACCCCCACCACCGCCGTGCCGGCCGAGTTCGACGGAGTGATGGCCACGCTGACGGGCAGTTGCCCAAGGGCAACGTTCACGATAGGCAGTGTGTCCATCACGACCGGCAGCGCGACCTCCTACTCGAAAGGTTCGTGCTCGTCCCTGGCGAACGGCAAAAATCTTCGGGTCCAGGGACTGCTGCAGCCAGATGGCACCGTCGTCGCGACGGCGATCGCGTTTCTCAAGTAACCACATTGCTGGCGGCGCGCGAAGGCGCATCGGCCGCCATCTGCTTCATGGAATCGCCCGCACAATAGACGGTCCGACCCGCGTTGCGACAGCAAGAGGGAGTTTCTTCCAGAGCGCGATCGCCAACTGGAACTTCGCATTCGTCGGGCTCGCATTCGGCATTGCGATTCCGTCGAGCAACTGGTACTCCCAGTGCAGCGCGACGGGCGCGGCGCCCCACTGCTCCTTGAATTTGTAGGTGCCCTCGTGTGGCGTCGAGCGTCCGAAATCGAGCACGGCGCAGCCGTTCGCGATCGCCGCTTCGATCACACTCCAATACAGCAGATGGTTGGGACACAGGTTGTTGTAGTCGCGTACCGATGAAGCCCAGGGCACTTCGATTGTCGTACCACTCGTGTAACGTGAGACCCGCGGCAACCGGCACCCCGTTCAGGCGCACGACGTGAATCCGCGTGCGATCCGGAAACGCCCGCAGCACTTCCCGAAAAAGCGATCGACCGTACACCGGCGTGCCGAGATCGCGCATGTTCCGCGCGAAGACGCGGTAGAACTCGTCGAGCAGACCGGCGCCACCCACTTCGCTCGTGAGTCCTGATTTCTGCGCCTTGCGGATCTGATTGCGCACCTTGCGATCGAGCCGCTCCCACATCCCTGGCTCGATCTGCAGGCGCATCGTCACCTTGTGCTGCTTGCAGGGCAACTGCGGGAACTGACGCGCGACGTGACGCAACTCCACGTGGCCGCATCGCCGCTCGCGCGCGACCTCGGCCGCCCGCGCGAGAAGCGCGTCTGCTGCCTCCGCCGACTCGGCAACGACCCCGCCGTAGTTCAAGAACGGCAACGACGTGAGCGAACGGCCGAAGAGCCGGCTGTTGATGAAGACCAACGGCAGGACGCCGGCGATGCGCTCGCCGTTGCGCGCGACGAGGTACACGGATTCGTGTCCGAACGCCTTGCTGAACACTCCGCGCCACGCCCACAGATGATAGCCGGACGCACCGCGACGCGCCTCGACGAAGCGATCCCACTCGGCGGCGTCTCGTTCAATGGCGATCGTTACGGCGATCGTTGGCGGCACGGCAACGGAATCGACAAGGGACTCGGGAGCGAGCTCGGCGGCGATCATCTCACGCTGTCCGCGCCGGCGCCTGCGTGGCCTGCAGATTCAGCACGGTGGCCACCGAGTCGAAGTGAAAATCGCCGACCAGCCGGCGCAGGCGATCTGCGGTGGTCCGCAACCCGGTGTAATGGCGGAAGCGCGTCGTCCGGCCAATCTCGAACCGCGGCTGATCGGGATCGACTTCCCACGGGTGGAAATAGAAAACTACAGGTTGACGCTCGGTCCGGTTCACGCGGCGAATGCCCCACCGCGTCCAGCCGTACGGCAACATCCGGAAATAGCCGCCCCCGCCGATGGGCAGGTTCACCTGGCCGATGCGCACGGTCGACGCCGGCATCTCCACGAGCGTGCCCGCAGCACGCCGCAGGATGTGCACATGGCGCTCGGCATCCGGAATGCCGTAGCGATCGTGGTGGATCGGAAAAATGCTCGCGTCGTACATGTACCCCTCCTCGAGGAGCACGTCGAGCGCCCACAACGTCGACTCGATGATCGAGAAGCTCGGCGCCCTGAACCCGATGACGGGCGCACCGATGATTTGCTCGAGTAGATGTTTCGAGGAGCGCACGTCCTCCCGGAACTGCTGCGGGGTCAGCATGTAAACCAGCTGATGGTGGTAGCCGTGCGACGCCACTTCGTGACCCGCCGCCGCGATTTCCCGAACGAGCGCGGGAAAGCGCTCGGCGATCCAGCCGAGCACGAAGAACGTCGCGCGGACGTCAGCGCGATCGAACAGCTCGAGCACCCGGTGCGTGTTCTCGACGACGCGGCTGTCGAACGAGTCCCAGGCATGCCGCGACACGATGCGGTCGAACGCCGACACCTGGAAGTAATCTTCCACGTCGACGCTCATCGCGTTCACCATCTCGCCCGATGCCGCCACGCGCCGCGGGTCCGTCGTCATTGCCCACCCCGCCGCAACACGACGGTCTTGATCGTCTCGAGGACGATCACGAGGTCCAGTGAGAACGACAGATTCTTGATGTAGTAGAGGTCGTACTGCAGCTTCTCGATCGCGTCCTCGACGCTCGCGCCGTACGTGTACCGAATCTGCGCCCAGCCGGTCAAACCGGGCTTCACCACGTGGCGCTGTCCGTAGAACGGAATCTGCGCGGTCAGCTGTTCGACGAACGATGGCCGCTCGGGACGCGGCCCGACGAAGCTCATCTCGCCGCGGAGCACATTCCAGAGCTGCGGCACTTCGTCGAGCCTGGAGCGGCGCAGGAAACGGCCGACCGGGGTGACGCGGGCATCATTCTTCCGGCTCCACACCGGACCCGTTGCCGCTTCAGCATCCTGCCGCATCGTCCGCACCTTCAGCACGGTGAAGATGTGGCCGTTGAGACCGACGCGCTCCTGCCGATACAGCACCGGACCGGACGATGTCGCTTTCACCGCAAGCGCCACGAGCGCCATGATCGGCACGCTCACGACGAGGCCGATGAGCGACAGCGCCACGTCGAACACGCGCTTCACCGCCATCGACACGTGCGTCTTGCGGAAGCCATCGGAGAAGATCAACCAGCTCGGTCGGAGATTTTCCACCGCGATCTTGCCGGTGTATTCCTCGTAGACCGACGCGAGGTGGTCGAAGCTCACGCCGCTCTTGAGCTTGATGTCGAGCAGGCGATCCATCGGCAGCCGGCCGCGCGCATCGGTCAGGCTCACGACGACGCGGTCGATGCGGAGACGCTCGACCAGCGCCGGAATGTCGTCGACCGTTCCAATCACTCCCGGGTTCAACACGGGAGCGCCGACGCGCGACGGATCAGGATCGATGAACCCGGCAATCTCGACGCCGAGGTCGTGGCGCCGCTCGAACAGCTCGCGCGCCAGCTCGATGCTCGCCGGATTCGTCCCGACCAGGAGCAGCCGCTCGCGCGGTGCCATGTTCTTCGAGAACCAGGTGAACAGCATCCGCCAGACGAGGAGCAGCGAAATCACCAGAACGGCGGCGATCAGAAACACGCCGCGGCCGATCACCCAGTCCGGAAACCAGAAATAGATCACCGCGAGAATGAGGGAGGTCGCGCCGAGGGCCTGCAAGAGCCGCACGATCAGATCGCGCGTATCGGCGATCGTGTGCAAGTCGTACAAATCGGCGTAGTGGAGACAAATCTGGCAGACGACGACGATCAGCAGCACGCGGAGCACGCCGTCGGTGCCGGCGAAAAAGGCTGGCGTGCTGTCGCGCAGCCGCACGTAGCTGCCGAGCGCGACGGCCCCCGTCAGAAGCGCCGTCTCGCCCGTCAGCAGGACGGCCGTTCGCCACGTGCTGGTGACCATGGGGGGTTACTTGCCGAACAGCCGGAAGACGCCGCGGCGCACTTTTTCCGGCGCGCGCGGCACGCGGTCGTAGTAGCCGTAGTAGCCGTACTCCTGCTCGAGCGCCGACTGGCTGGCGCGATTCAGCACCACGCCGAGAATGCGCGACGTGCCGATCGCCGCGGCCGCGCGCTGCACGAGCGGATACGGTGTCGTGTTGGCGCTGACCACGAGCAGCGCCGTGTCGATCATCCCGGCCAGCAGGTTCGCGTCCGGCATCAGCGCGACGGGTGGCGTATCGACGATGACCCAGTCGAATTGCTCCGCCGCGTCGGCCAGGAGCTGCTTCATGGCGTCGGAGACGAGGCCGCTCATCGGATCCGACGTCGGCCGGCCCGCGGTGAGCACCCAGAGATTCCGCGACACTGCGCGCACCGGCAGACGGCCGCCGTCAGAGCGACGCAGGCTGTCGACGAGCCCCTGCTCGTTCGGCAAGCGAAACATCTCGTGCATGCTCGGACGCCGGAGATCCGCATCGATCAGGAGCACGCGCCGATCGAACGACTGGCTCAGCGTGAGCGCCAGATTGGTGGCGGTCAGCGTCTTGCCTTCTGCGGCGACGGCGCTGGCGATCATCACGCTGCGCGCGCCGCGCTCCGTCTGTGCGTGGTGCATGACCGCGGCGAGGCGCCGGTATTGCTCAATCAGACCCGCCGCGGCCGTGCCGCCCACCACGATCTTCTCAGCCACCTCGGGAGGAAATGAACAGACGTCCGGCGCAGTGGTGGTCACCACGTCGCGTCGAGGGTGAGCCACCTGCGGTGCCGCGAGCGTCGGGCTCTCGTCCAGATCGAACTGCCACGCTCCCGGCACCGTGTCGCCAGGCGCGGGGGCCGGCGTCCGTTCAACGGGCGCGGCGGCCGGCACGAATTGGGCGCGCTCGAGCGCCTCGGTCAGTCGAGTCATTCACTCCCTCAAAAAAATGAAAACCGGCGAGGGCGGTTCAGTCCACTGAACAGCGGCTGCGCCTCCGCCTTCTGATCCGCCCGTTCGTGTGTCGGAGGCCCGGGCCACGTCCCAGCGACCGGTGGACCGCTCGGTGCACGCGGCACAGGCGGCGCAGACGGCGGCGTCTGATCCAGCGCGAAATCGCGGCAGACTTCGAGAATCAGGTCGCGGCCGACCGGCTTCACATCGGCGGCGTACCCGGACACCAGCGCGTTGTCGCAGATGACGCCCATGATGCGCGGGATGCCGCGGCTGTACTCGTGAATGGCGATGACCGCGTCGCGCGTGAACAGCAGGTCGGCGTTGCCGCCGGCGATCCTGACGCGCGAGGCGATGTACGCGGCCGTGTCGCGCAGATCCAGCGGCGGCAGCTCGCAGCGCAGCGCCACCCGTTGTTTGAGTTGACGGAGGCGCGGCTCGTTCAAACGATCGGCGAGCTCGGGTTGTCCGACCAGCGCGACCGCGGCCGCGCGTCCGTTCCCTTCGGTATTCGTCAGCAGCCGGATTTCTTCCAGCAACTCGTGCGGCAGACTCTGCGCTTCGTCGACGATGAGCGCGAGCACACCGCCTGCGGCGGCGCGCTCGACGAGCGCGCGCTCCAGTTCGCGCAGGAAGGTGCTCTTCGACGCGGCGGCCTCGGCGCTGAAGCCAAAACCGGACGCGACGTACCTCGTAGAACTCCGATCGCGTGAGCGTCGGATTCGACAGGTGGACGATCGTCGCGCGCGGGCCCGCGGTGGCGTGCAACGCCGCGCGCACCAGCGTCGTTTTGCCGGTGCCCGCCTCGCCGAGCAGAACCGTGACGCCCGGGCGTCCGCTGAGTCCGTAGCGCAAGTGCAGCAACGCCTCGCGGTGCCCCTTGGACAAGAACAGGAAACGCGGGTCCGGCGAGAGCTCGAACGGGCGTTCACGAAGGCCGTAGTATTCCTCGTACATCGCTATCTCAAAAACAGCTTCCACGCCGCGGCGGCCACGCCCACCAGCACCACGCCGGCTGTCATCGACACGGCCAGCAGGCGACGCCGACGGCCGATGGGCTGCGCTGGTTCGAGCACCGGCACCGTGGCGAGCACGAAGAGGTTGAGCACCAGCTTCACGTCCGCTTCCGAGCGCAGCGCGTTGTCGCGGTACTCGGCCACGGCCGCGCACAGCAAGCCGACGGCGAACGCCGCTACGATTCCCACCGCATACAGCTTCGGCCGGTCGGGGGAATACGGCTTCTCCGGCAGCCGGGCTGCGTCGAGCGTCTTGAACTGCTCGCCGATCTGCCGCCGTTCGAGATTGGCGGCGACTTGAGATTCCTGCTTCTTGACGAGCAGCGATCGATAGTTCTGCTGAAACGTTTCGTAGTCGCGCGTCAAATCCGAAAGCTCCGCTTCGCGCGCGGGCGCCGCCTCGATTCGCTGCTGGTAATTCGTCAGCACGCCGCGAAGCCGCTGCTCTTCGGTGCTCTTGGTGACGATTTGGCGATCGACGTTCGCCATCTCCGCTTTGGCGTCGCGCAGCCGGTTCTGCCGCATCTCCTCGGCTGGCGTCAGCGGCGCGGCGGAGGCAACAGGGGTTGCGCTCGCTTCGTTGTCGGCGCGGCGCTGGAGCGCCGCCACGATGCGCTTCTGGCGGAGCACGTCGGGATGTTCCGGCTTCAGACGAAGCGACAGACCTTGCAGCGTCGCTTCCGCCGCGCGCAACTGATCGGCCGCCGTGCCGGCCGGCGCGATGTCGTCACCGGCGGCGCCGGACGGTCGCGCCGGTGCTGCGGCATCCGACAGGCCGGATGCGTTGAGGTCCGCAATCTGTCGCTCGAGCGCCAATCGGTGATCGCGATCGCGATTGAGCGAATCGACCAGCGCCTGCAGCTGCATCTCGGTGTTGTGCAGCCCCTGCATGTTCGCATCGAGCTGCGTCGGCAGCTGGCCGTCGTGCTTGCGGCGGTACTCTTCCAGCTGCTTCTCGTTCTCGACGAGCTTGCGGCGCGCCTCTTCGAGCTGCGACTCGAGGAACTGATTCGTGTTCTCGGCCAGCGTCTCGCGGTCGCGGAGGTTCTCGTCGATGAAGAACGCGGCCAGCCGCTCGGTCACGCGCATCGCGATGCGCGGATCGTCGGCCGTGAAGCCGACGCGGAAGGCGTCGCCCTTGACGGTGTCGACGTCGACGTCCTTCCGCATCCGCTCGACGATGTCTTCCATGAGGTCGACCTTGCGCCGGTCGGCGTAGAGGTTGAACTCCTGGATGATCCGCTCCAGCCGCGTGCGGCTGAGAATCTGCTGACTGATCGCCTGCAACCGTTCATCGAGGCGCGTCGTGACCGCCGACCGCACGTAGCTCTCGGGCACGCGCTGCGGCACGACGAGAATCAGGCTTTCAGAGTGGTACCGGTTCGGCAGATAGTGCGTGACGAGACTCGCGGCGGTCGCGATCAGCACAGTGGGAATGGCAATCAGCCATTTCCGCCGCCACGCGATGCCGAGGACGATCTCGGGAGTGTATTGTTTGCCGGGAATCATGTTATTTGGACTCGTGGGGGCGCTTCGCGTCGTTGATGATCGGCACCCAGACGCTCAGGCCGACCGTGCCGGTCTGCCGCGACAGGCGCGACAGGATGTCGATGTCGCTCGATCCCGCCGGTATCTGATAGCGGTAGTAGGCATATTGCCCGTAGAGGCCGAGTGATCGCGTGAGCGCGAAGTCGAAGCGCGACGAAGCGCTGTAGCTGGTGAAATCGGATCCGTTGAATCCAATCGCGCCGCGCGTGTAGGCGCCGGCCGCGGACCATCGCGTACGCAGGGAAAGTTGTCCGCCCACGCCGGTCCTGGCCGAGTCGGTCAGCAAGGGCTGGCGGAAGCCGATGAGGAATTGCGTATCGCGGGTGTAGCCGACGTACGCGCTCCACGATCGGCCGAAGCCGCGCGAGAGCGTCGCATTGCCGTTCAGGCGATAGTACGTCGTGCCGCTGTAGCGCACGGCCGACGTCGATGTGCCGAACGCCACCGACGTCCGTCGCGCAAACGTGAGGGTGTCGCCGTAGTCGACGCCAGCATCGATCGAGCTGTTCAGATAGCCTGGCGCGCCCGGAGCCGCGAAGGTGACCTGCTCCTGGCTGTATTCGAGATGCAGGCCGAGCGCGCGCGTGAGGTGATGACGCACGCCGACGCGGCCGCCCCACGAGCTCACATTGTTTTCGGGACTGTCCAGCAGGCGCGCGTCGTACCGGTCGATGCTCGCGGAAACGCTCGATCGCGCCGTAAAATTGCTCGTCAGGCCGATCGATTCGTTGGCAATGACGTTTCGCTCGGCCACCGCCGCGAAGCCGAAACCCGACAAAGCCGGCCCAGTCACAGCGCCGCCGCCGTCCTGGAACGGCGAAAACTGGAAGAACGGCGAGTACGCCGCGCCCGCGCGCGCATTCATGACCAGCGTCGGCCGGAGATTCACGACGAGCGAGCTGCCAGTGTTGTAGGCGACCACCGCACCAGGGCTCGCCGCGTACTCCTGGCCGCTGCCGCCGCCGCTCAATGTGAACCGGGCGCGATCCCCTTGGCGCTGGTACTGGAGCGATCCCGACACGCCACCTGACGCGCCGCTTTCCTTCAGCCGAGGATCGATGAGATCGGTCGACTCACCGGGCGGAAACGAATTCTGATCGTAGGCGCCAAACAGCGCCAGATTGAGATTCAGCCCCTGTGCCTGGTTCGATGTGTCCTGACCGCCGAACAGACCGGAGTACGGACCGTTGGCGCGCTGGGCGAAGGCCGGCGGCGTCGCGCCGAGCAGCAGCGTCGCGAAGGCAGCAAGCAGGACTAAAGTCCTGCGCCACGATTGGGCTCTATTCACAAAGTCCTCCGCCACAATCACGGATCTCAAGGAACAATCACCGTGTCGCCGGGTTTCAGCTCGATGTTCTGCCGCAGGTTCTTCCGCGAGACGACGTCCTTGTAATTGAACGGAAAGCTCACCGGCTTGCCGTTCTCGTTGCGCACGATGATGATCTTCTTGCTGTCCGCGTACTCGTGGAGCCCGCCTGCAATCGAGATCAACTGCAGCACCGTCGTCGACGCAATCAGCGGGTACGGACCCGGCTTGTTCACCTCGCCGGTGATGAAGACCTTCCGGCTGTTCATCTGGCGGACGACGATGGTGACGCTTGGATCCTCGAAGTATTCCTTCGACGCTTCGATCAGCCGATCGCGGAGCTGCGCCGGCGTCAGACCCGCCGCCTGGACGTCGTTCAACAGCGGCAGCGAGATCTTGCCGTCCGGGCGCACCGCCACCTCGGTCGTCATGTCTTTGTCGCGCCAGTACACGACGGCCAGCACGTCTTCCGCGCCGATGACGTAGTCGCCGGGCACCGGTACGCCGGCAGGACTCGCCGAGGCCGCCGCGGCCTTGGGGAGCGTGGACGCAGGTGGCGCGGCTGCCACCGCCTGCGCGCCAGACGAAGCCGTCGCCACGGGCGGCTGCTGCGCGGCCGTACTGGTCGAGACGAGCCCCGCGATCAGCGCGCACGCCAGCGGGAAGAGCCCACGAGAGAAAACCAAGGCCACACCACGGCCGGTCACGTCAGCGATATTCTTTGAACGGAATCTGGCAGTCATGCTTTCTCAGGAAATTGAGGAACCGTTTGTAATCGCGCAGCTCCATGTTGAAGAGCCGCGACACGATCTTGTAGTTGCCGCGCGCCTCTTCGAGCCCGCGCCGGACGACCTCGCGCACGTTCGCGCGCGTGATCTCGCGCTCCATGAACAGCGGATACACCGTGGTCCAGAACGACTCGCGCTGTTCGAGCATCCGCTTGTACAGGTCGTCGGCGACCGTCCGCCGGCGCTCGCGCTTCGGCCGCAGCGCCACGGTGTCCTGCGCCCTGGTTTCCGACGAGAGGTGCTCGACGTCGATGACGTTGCCCTGCACCGTGACGATCATCCGCTCGAGGATGTTCTCGAGCTCCCGCACGTTCCCCGGCCAGGAGTACTCCGTGAGCGCCTTCATGGCGGCCGGCGTGACGCTCGCGATCGGCGAGTGGTTCAGCGCCGCGTACTGCGCGCGGAAATGATTCACGAGCGCCGGGATGTCTTCGCGCCGCTCGCGCAGCGGCGGCACCATGATGTGAATCACGTTCAGCCGGTAGAACAGATCCTCGCGGAAGGTGCCCTGCGCGACCATCTCGCGCAGATTGCGGTTGGTCGCCGCGATCACGCGGACGTTCACGTGGCTGCCGCCGCCGTCGGCGCCGACCTTCTGGAGCTCGCCGGTCTCGAGGAAGCGCAGCAGCAGCCCCTGCATGCGCAGCGTCATCTCGCCGATCTCGTCGAGGAACGACGTGCCGTTGTTGGCCGACTCCAGCTTGCCCGGCTTGTCGCGATACGCGCCGGTGAAGCTCCCCTTGACGTGGCCAAAGAGCTCCGACTCGAGCAGCGTCTCGGGCAGGCCCGCGCAATTGACCGGCGCGAAGACGTTCGACGCGCGAGGCCCGCGGTAATGGATGCTGCGCGCGACGATTTCCTTGCCGACGCCGCTTTCGCCGGTGATCAGCACCTTGGCGTCGGATCGCGCCACCCGGTCGATCTCCTGCTGCAAGGAGACCATCACCGGGCTCGTGCCGATCAACTGCACGCCCGTTTTCGGCCGCGCGGCAAAACTGGTCACACGTGGGGCTGTTTCCACAAGTTCTCTCATAACGTCACTGGCTCGCGAATCGTTCGATCAACTGCCGATGCTCGGGCATGATCGCCACGAACACCGCTCCGACCCCGTATCCGGCCTTGCGCTCCCCGTCCATCAGCGCGTTGACGCGCTTCACTTCGACGTCCGCCGAAAACGGCGTCCCCCACAGGTTCAAGCGGAGAGAGCCGCGCGTGCCGGGGTCGAACGGCTGATTCGTCTGCAACAACACCCCGGCCACGCTGATGTCGAGCACCTGCACATCCACATTGCTGGGCAGCGTGGCGAGCTGTCCGTCCACCGCCATCCGCACCGACCGCCGCCGTTCGTCCATAACACTCCCTGCAGACCGCCGCGGCGGCACGTCTCACACACGTCCGCGGAATTGAACCGGTTGAAAATCGTTGAAGCGATTGCTCAGATAGCAAGCAAGTCGCCATCGTCTGGCTGCTATTTGTCTGCCTGGCTAAGGCTAATGGTGAGTGGGACTTATCGGCTTCCGTGCGGCAAACCAATAGTCATTGAAAGGGAGACTAAAGTCGCATACCTCTGACTTCTTCAGCCGGTTATCCCGGAAAAGCCAGAATCTTGGAGTCGATCAATCGAGCTGGGCTTCGGCGATCAGGTTGGCCACCGAGACGGTGAGCGCCTCCGGAGGGCACACGAATTCGAGACCGACCGCGTATTCGGTTTTGGGCGGCTGACCAATGGGCGTGACGTGACGCACGCGCGAGGTGATGCGCGAGGATCGGCCGTCGAGCGTCATCTGGATCGACTGTGTCGATCCGACGGCGATGGCTGCCGACGTCTCGATCAGCGCGCCGTCGCCGCTGATGTTCATGACGCGGGCCGACTGCGATATTTCGAGCGTGCCTCGCAACACTCCGACGACTTCGTAGCGCATGCGCGTGCGACGATCGGCAAGTAGGCTCATTGGATGCGTTCAGCGGGCTCGACTCCGGCTTCGGAGCGAAGCGCGTCCTGGCGGGCGGCGAGAATCAGCGGTGTGTCGTAGACGGATCCGGCCGCGCGGTAGGCCAGGCCCATCGACGCCGACGTCAAGGCGGCGCCTCCCTCGAGATTGTCGCCAAGCCGGCGGAGACGCGCGATCACGGCGCGGGCCTGATCGGGGTTCGTGTCGAACAGGACGGCAGCAATCTCGCCTTCGGCGAGCGCCCCGGCCGGTTCGGCGGCGCGCAGATGCGATCGAATCTGCGCGGCAAGCCGGTGCGCGGCTCCCGGCCGGAACGCCGCGGCGCCCAGGCGGATCACCACCACCGACACGCTGCCGCCGCTTCGGATGGTGTGCTCGGCGACCTCTTCGACCACCTGCTGGAACGGCCGCGGGGCCGTCCGCCGCTCGCCCGCCAGCGTCGGCCGGCGCACGATGGCCGCGGCCCACGACTCCAGCATTTCAGAGATCGTTTCGAGGATGTCGCGCTCGCCGAGCGAGAACGGCGTCCCCCCCTCGGCTCGCCCAACCGCCATCACCAGCGTGCCGCCCGCGCCGAGCAGCCGCGTGATCGCGATCTGGCTCGGGGGAGACGGGGCGTGCAGATCGGTGAACCGGTCGATGTCGCCGACGGCGAGCGCGCGCCCGCCATGGGGAAAGGTGACGAGCAGCGCGGCGAACTCGCCGCCGACCGCGCGAACGATTTCGCGAAGCGCAGCGGTGGCGGAGCGCGCCGGCTGCTCCTCGGAGGTGAGCAGGTGGTGCCACACGCTCCGGCACAACTGCAGGCTGGCGTCGGTTGTCAGCTGCTTCAACGCCTGTTCGAGGACGTCGACGTACACCGAAAGGCGGTCCACGCTCGCCGGATCGACGGCGCCGGCAAAGATCAGCAGCCACCGCGAGCCGTTCGGTGCGACCTGAGCGGAGATGATGTCCGCAGTCGAGGCGATACCGAGCTGCTCCAGGCTCTGCACCGGCAGTTGCGACAGCTCGCGCGTCTGCAGGGCCAGCGGCACGGACATCTCGACAGGAATGTCCTGCGCAGCTGCCCCGGCGGGCGCCCACTGCTGGATGTACTGGCCGTCGAGTCGCTGGCTGTACGCCCGCACTTCGAGGTCTTCCCAGATCGACACCGCGTCGCCGAACACGCGCACCAGATCCAGCTCCGATCCGGCGCCGCACTCGGCCAGCGCGCGGCGCAGGGCCGTCAGCCGCAGCGCTTCGTCGCTCGATCGCGCGATCTCGCTCTCGAGGTGCGCCTCGACCGCCCGGCGCAGCCATGATGCAATCTGCTCGAGGCGCCGTTCTTCGGCCTCTGCGGTCGGTTCCTCAGAGACGATGGGACGCAACAGGGCGAGGACCCCGTTGTCGGCACCGGCCAGGCGCAGCGCGGCGCACGAGACGAGCGTCCGGCCGATTTGTACCGTTTCAACCGATGGCGAGCGCTGAGCGCGGCCGACGGCCGCGGTGAATTCAGGATCGTGCAGCGTGGCGGGCAGCGTTTCGGCGGGCGCGGATAACACCGGCGAGGCGCGCAGATCGACGATGTGGACGTCGAGATTGAGGCGAGAGCCAAGCTGGAACAACCATGCCCAGGATCGATCCCGAACCGCCGCGACCAGATCGAATGCAGGATCCACAGAGTTCACCGGAGTCAGCAACACGCTTGTAAACACTGTGCAAGCGCGTCGCCAGCTCGGCAGAGCAACAATACTGTTGGGCCGTAGTACTTACGTGCTATGTGTCCTGGGGGCCTGACCAGAAAGTCACCTCGCGAGCGACAAAAGAACCACCGCAGGGCGATCTTTCTGCGAGCCTTATTCCCCCGGTGCGAAATAGCCGCCGAGCGTTGCGACCACGAGGTCGCGCGTGCGCGATCGGATCTCGACGCTGCGCCACGACCCGTCGTGCGAAGAGTTCGTCGATGTGTAGCTCAGGACATAACGGCGACGAAGGTTCTCGATGACCCGATGGTACTGCGCGTCGAGCAGCGTCACATCCGTTGGAAACAACGCTTCGCCCCCGGAGACGGCCGCCAGGCGTTCGAGCACGGGCCGCTCGACCTTTGTACCAAGCCCAATCGGAAACACGGTCGCGTTGACACTCTTGACCAGCTTGAGCACCTCGTCGAGCGTATGCTCGCTGCCCGGCGCGGTCCCTGGGTTGTTCTCGTCTTTCCCGTCGGTGAGCACGACGACGGCGTGCCGCCCCGCCACGCCCTTGAGCGTCATCAGCGAGTTGAACAGCGCATCGTACAGCGCGGTTCCGCCAAGAGGCACGTATTTGTCGATGGCGTCGAGGCTCCACTGACGGTTGGTCGCCAGGACGTGTGCGAACTTCGGGACGTCGGCAAAGGTGATGAGCGCGAGGCTGTCTTCCGGCCGCACGGCGAGCACGAAATCGCGCGCCGCCTCCTGCACCGCGGCGGCGCTCTTCTTCATGCTGCCGCTCGAATCGAGCGCCATGACCATCGAGACCGGATCGACCGCCTCCTGAAACGTGTCCACCTTCTGCACGACGCCGTCTTCGACCACTTCCAGATCGTCGGCCGTAATGTCGACGAAGGCGTGTGAATCGTCGGTGACCGTGAACTCGAGCGCCGGACGGATGGGCGGCGGCGAGGGCGCGAAGTAGCCCGCGCGCGTCCGCACGCGATAACCCTCGGGCACATCCACCGTGATGGCGCGCCAGGCGCCATCCTTCTTCTGGTTCGCCGGCGTATACGTGATGAGATACCGGCTGTGCGCATCGGTCGCCACCGAGTCGGCGATCCCGACCAGATCGGGCTCGCGCGGCGGGAAGAAGATGCGCCCGCCCGTTTCGTTCGCCACGCGCCGGAGTGCGTCTTCGCCCTTCAACGAAATGCCCGCCACGCCGCCGATGCCGACGACGTAGATGGTGACGTTGGCGGCTTCGGCCTCGCGAATCACCTCGGCGATCGTCGACTTGCTGTTCTCGTCGTAGCCGTCGGTGATCAGGATGATCGCGCGGCGCCCTTCCATGCCTTCGAGCAGATGGGTGCTTTCGCGCAGGACGTCGAGAAAGGCGGTGCCGCCGGCCGCGTGCATGGCGCCGATGGCCTGCGCGATCGTCGGCACGTCGTTCGTGGGGCCGGTGATCGTGCCGATGTGGGAATTGAATGGCGCGACGATCACGGTGTCGCGCTTGCGCAGCGCGCCGGCCAGCCGTTCGGCGGCGAGGCGCACGAAGTCCATGGTGCGCGACATGCTCTGGCTGTTGTCCACGAGCAACACCATGTGGGTCGCCAGCGTCTCGCGCGCGACGAGATCGATCTTCTGGGCGACGTCGTTTTCGCGGACCGCGAAGACGCCGGGATCGAGGCTCGAGATGAAGCGGCCGGCCTTGTCGTACACGCCGGTCTCGAGCAGGATGCTCGTCACCTCCGTCTTGTCGGTGACCTCGAACGGCGGCAGGACGACGGTGTCCTTGAGCACCCGGCCCGCGGCGTCGGCGGCCTCGACGATGATCTCGCGGCGCTCGAACGGGTTCTGGTCCAGCCAGTCGACGGCCGAGTAGGGACCGGCCGGCGCGGTGCCGATGAGGGCGCCGTCAACGTAGAAGCTGACGGTCGAGATCGCCTGGCCGGCGGGGATCGTCACCTGCGCGACGATGCGCAGGCGCGTGACCACGCCGGTGCGCCCGAGGGGCGACGTGATCCGGATCGCCGGCTGCAGATCCTGGTCGGCGGCGAGCATTCGCCGGCCGCCCGCGAGGGCGATCAGGACCAGCAGCGCCGCGGCTGCACGAACGAGAGACGTCGCTGGGGACGGCAATACTTCGAACCTTTGCGTGCCTGGTGTCCTTTGTGTTTATTCGGCGCCGCTACGAAGATCAGAAAGCGGCCAGCCCGCACGACTGCAATCGGATCGCCAGATGGACTGCCGACAATAGATGTCAGCGCGCCGCAGGATTGCCCTCGGCCTTCAAGCGCTACCCGGGCCAGAAAGGCTGCGGAACGAATGACTAAAGGCGCAGCGAACCGGCCATTTCGAAGACTATCGGCGCTTCTCTCCTGAGTCTTGCGTAGCGCGAAGGCTTTCAGTCACCATCCGTAGCGCGAAGGCTTCAGCCGAGCGGGGGCTTTAGCCGCCCTCCGTAGCGCGAAGGCTTCAGCCGAGCGGGGGCTTTAGCCGCCCTCCGTAGCGCGAAGGCTTCAGCCGAGCGATCGAGCGCCCAACCAACTGCTCCGCGTCCCCGGGTCGACGGCGCGGGAAACCGCCGCTCCGGGAGGTGGGCACAGCGTCGGCCAGGTCCGTGACCTGGCCTGGACTCGGCCCTGCGCTGGCGGTTTCCATCTTGCGCGCGCGTCGCGCCGCTCCCACGGGGTCGCGGACCAGCCGGTTGGTCGCTCGCGAAGCCTCCCCGTAGCGCGAAGGCTTTAGCCGCCCTCCGTAGCGCGAAGGCTTTAGCCGAGCGCTTCTAGCCCCAGCGACGACGGCGCCCAACCAGCTGCTCCGCGTCCCGGGCGACGGCGCGGGAAACCGCCGCTCCGGGAGGTGGGAGCTGCCCGCGCTGGTACGGCGGGACGATATCTCGCTTCGCGAGCCGATATCGTCAGGCGGGAAAAACGTCGCGCCGCTTTCTCTTCTGACGCTGCACGCGGCGGTCCTACCAGTTCGAACATCGCTCAACGGAACAACCGGCACTCGGGCAACGCCACGGACCGTGTGGCTTTCGATCAGACCGCCGCGGAGGGCATCGCTTCGCGCCGTTTTTCGTGGGAGCGGAGCGTCCGCCTGACTATACGGCTCGCTGCGCGACACATCGCCCCGTCCCGTAGCGCGAAGGCTTCAGCCGAGCGGGACGCTTCAGCCGAACGTCAGGCTCGCCGCTTGCGCAGCGCCATCGCCAGACCGCCGCCGACCAGCAGCATCGTCGTCGGCTCGGGCGTCGGGAGCGGCTCCGTCGGCGTGCCGGGGTCCTTCGGGAACTTCGGTCCATCGCCGGGAGGTTCGTCGTTGGTCAACGTGTTGCCGCCAACAGCGATGTCGATGATCTGGTGGATGATCTGGTCCTGCCCCGGAGGCACCCCCGGAGGGAAGATCGGCGGCACGTCGATGGGTGGTCCGCCGCCCGAGGGTGTGTTCGGCGGGGTATCGGGCGTCGAACCCGTTGGTGACCCGCCGCTGAGGCCGCCGCCTGTAAACAGCGGACCGCCGAAGGGGCCGCTCGCGCCGGCGGACAATCCGTTCGACAATCCGAGGCCCGACGACAGCCCATTCGGCAACACGAGGTCGAATGGAAGTCCACGCGAAGTGAGGAGCGGCGCTTCGCTCAGGGCCTCGAGCTCGAGCGGTCCCGGTTCGGCCTCGGCGGTCGGCTGCATCGGGTCGAGCGAGATCCCGTTGCCGCAGCGGCCTCGGAGCTGGGTTTTGCCGTCGGTCAGAATCGTCTCGCCGCGGCGCAGTTTGATCTGGTGCTTCGTCCAGTAAATCTTGTCGGCGATGCGGTAGGACATGTACGCCATGCGGTCGGCGGGCACCACTTCCGGATGAACGCCCCTGGCGGCGACGCCTCGATATTCGGCCGCCACGATCGGATCGCGATCGATGGCGGCGGCCAGTTCGTGCGGATCGTACGCGCCTCCCGGAATCACCGAGTAGCGATAGACGGGACGGCCGGCGGAGGCATCGGTGTCGGCCGCGTCTGGAGCGTCCGCGTCGCCGGGCACGTCCGCGTCCGCGACCTCGAAGCCGTCGTTGCCGTCCGTGGTCCGATTCGCGCTGCTGAACGACCCTTTGAAAGCTGCAACCGCAATCAAGACGAGCGCGACCACGGTCCAGACGAGCAGCCACACGGTGAGCTGCGAGCGGCCTTTCCGGATCTGGCGCCTGGATCGCCGCTTCCGTGGTGATCGGTGGGGACGTTCGGAGTGGTCCACGTGCTCATCTAGAGCAACCGCAATGCCGATTGGCTGAGTTGCCTTACATATTTGAAATCGTTCGACAAATTGCCTGGATCTATATCGTTAGAGGTAGAGGCAGAAGCTGTCCGACACGAAGTTTGGTCGCGCGGGTCAGCCTAAAAGCCGCGGGGAGGAAGACTATCCAGCAAAACACAAAGGACAAAACACAAAGGACACAGAGGGCACAAAGGAGGCAAGGTCAAAGGGCACTCGTCACCGTTTTGAACGGGTGACGCTGGGTGGCGCAAAAGGCGCAGCGGGAGTTAGTTGGCGGAGTGATTGTGCGTGCGGTCGAAGGCGATGCGGATGGCCATCCGGTCAAACGCGGTGAGCTCGGGGCCAATCGCAGGGTTCATGATCGAGGTCTGCGCCTGCACGTGGTTGAATCCGAGGGCGTGCCCGAGCTCGTGCATCCGCAGGAGGCGCCGCAGCTCGCTCGTCTGGTCGTAGTCGCGGTCCAGGAGGATGGCGCCGCCGCTGATGTGGCCGTCGGTCCGGGCGGCCCTGCCGCCGAAGCCGATCATGCTGCGGACGCGGCGGAGGCCGTTGTAGCGGCCGACGACGATCTGGCGCGGGCGCGAGAGCTTGGTTTGCTGGCCGACGGGCACCACCTCGCGGTGGATCGCGGCAAACTTCTGGTAGTTGTCGCCGGTGAGGAGCCGCAGGGCGCCGGTCAGGTCGGCCTCGAGGGCGTCGGCGTCTGCGTCGGTCATCTGCTCGGCGGTGGCGACCGACTCGGCGCCGGCGTCGCCGCGATACTCCATGACGGACGTGAGGACGACGAGCTCCGGCGCGGCGGTCCAGTATTGCAGCATGCCTTTCGTTCCCACGAGCATCTCGTCGAGCGCGGCCTTGTCCGCCACGGAGCCGGAGGTCGTGGAGGCGCTCACGACCGCTTCGGCGGCGGGCGACCAATCGACGATATCCGCGCGTGTTGCGCCGCTGTGTGCCGTAATGGCACAGAGCACAGCGAGCCAGGGAAGCACGTGTCGCACGCATTAGGACACTGCAAGGTCTGGCCATCTCGAATTCTTCACGTAATTGCACGTAACTGCACATAATGGCGACTTCTTTAACGCGCCGTTTTGGAACACTTCTTACGAAAGCGTAGCGTTGAATCCCGCGGTGACGGCTTGAGCCATTCCGGCGCAGCAGGCGGAGCAAGCCTGGGTTAACCTCTCGTCCATGCTGCTTTTCGCGCTCACGGTGTTCATCAGCGCCACGCTGATGTTTCTGGTGGAGCCGATGATCGCGCGGATGGTCCTGCCGGTTGCGGGCGGCGCCCCGATGGTTTGGAACACATGTGTCGTGTTCTTTCAGACGATGCTCCTGGCGGGCTACTGGTACGCTCGGTTCCTCGCCGTGAAGGCCGATCGGCGTCGTCTGGTGATACATGCGGTCGTCATCCTGGCGCCCGTTGCATTCCTGCCACTTTCGATCAGGGCCGGCGCTCCTTCGCCCGGCGCCAACCCAACGCCCTGGCTGCTCGTCACCTTGAGTGGCGCCGTGGGCCTGCCGTTCTTCGTCCTGGCGACGACGACGTCGCTGTTCCAGCGATGGTTCGCGGATACGAGGAGCCCGTGGGCACGCAACCCGTACGTGTTGTATGCGTGCAGCAATCTCGGCAGCGTGCTCGCGCTTCTGGCGTACCCGATTCTCGTCGAGCCGCGTCTCGCGCTTCACGATCAGGCACGCTGGTGGGCGGCCGGTTACGCCGTGTTCGTTGCGCTCGCGCTCGCGGCAATGGCGGTCGTGTGGCGGCAAGTCGGGTCAAGCGACGAGGCTACTCACGACGCACCTTCTAACGCCGCTCCGACCTCGCACGCCTCGTGGACGCAACGCGCTCGTTGGACGGTGCTGGCGTTCGTTCCGTCAAGCCTGATGCTCGGCGTCACGAGCTATCTCGCAACGGACGTGGCCTCTGTGCCGCTGCTGTGGGTCGTGCCGCTCGCACTGTATCTGACCACCTTCATCCTGGCGTTCAGCTCTTGGGGTGATGAATTTCGGGCGCACGCGGCAGGCGCCCTCCCGCTTTTAGTCTTGCCGCTCGTCCTTCTTCTCATGACCAGGCTGATCGTGCCGCTCTACCTCACGTTCATCCTGCACCTGCTGGTCTTTACGGTCGCTTCGCTGAGCTGTCATGGGGAGCTGGCGTCAGAGCGGCCTCCAGCCGACCTGCTGACAGATTTCTATTTGTGGATGGCGGTTGGCGGCGTGGCAGGCGGGCTGTTCAATTCGCTACTCGCGCCGCTCGCGTTCTCGTCGATCGCAGAGTACCCGATTGCGCTCACGCTTGCATGCGCATTGTTCCGCCCCGGGCGTCGACGGGTGGCGCTGCGCCTATCCTTCGCCGACGTGGTGATCGCTGCGGCGATCGGCGCGTTCTCGGTCGGATATCTGCTGTGGGCGGCTGGGTCGGCGATCAGCCCGCGCCTCTTCGTGATGGGCCTCTGTGTGGCCGCCGTCGCCGCGTTCGCACAGTCCGGGAGGCCCGTGCGGTTCGCTCTGTGCGTCGGTGCGCTGCTTGCCGCGGGCGCCGTCGTGCAAAGCGTCCGCGCCCAGTCGCTGTACCGCGAGCGCACGTTCTTTGGCGTTTACCGCGTGGAAACCGACCACACCGGCGCCTACCATGA